>NZ_CP191846.1:8512500-10831336 GCF_050956125.1 Actinoplanes sp. CA-252034 | reverse complement strand
CGCCGCGCCACCCCCATCGCCACCGACCCCCGGTGGGCCTTGTCCGGCCTTTCGCCTGTGCCTGTCGGCTCCCCCGAACCCAACACAGTTAACGTGCTGAACACGCACGGCGCCAACCGGCTATCCACAGGTTATCCACAACCCGTGGCGGTGCCGGTGGCCGCTCCCGGCCGGACGGTCGGCAGATTTACCGGAGCCTGTGGTGGCGCGGGCGGTGAACAGGCTCACCGTGGCGAACGATCCACCTGCTTGTCCGGTTTTGGCCGTCGCCCTGCAGTCTGCGAACGGCCGGTAAGACCAGCAACCGCGCACGCTAACAGCGGCGGGAGGTCGACTACAACCGCCGTCCGGACCATCCCCTGCCCAGAGCTAAGAAAAGATTCACTTTGTGCACGGAAAGACCTGGTCGGTCGAGGGTGCCCGCCCATGTCGGCGTGCCGACCAAGGATATGGTTGACCCTGTCAAGGGCCCTGCGTAGGGTTGGGCGGTTGCTCCGCCGCGCTCTGCTAAAGTGGCGTCTTGCAGCGCATGATGCCCCCAGAGTCGTAGTACGAAGACGGAGTTTTGACGTGAGCAAGCGCACCTACCAGCCGAACAACCGCCGGCGTGCCAAGACCCACGGCTTCCGGCTGCGCATGCGCACCCGGGCCGGCCGGGCCATCCTGTCCGCCCGCCGTGCCAAGGGCCGCGGCGAGCTGTCGGCCTGAGCCGACCGCTAGTCCGGTCGGAATGCCCAGGTAGTCGTGCTGGCCGCGGCGCAACGACTGCGGCGTAGCGCGGACTTCGCCGCAGCGATTCGCGGTGGCCGTCGAGCCGGCCGCGAAACCCTGGTCGTCCACCTGCTTGTCGACGAGCCGGCGTTCGCCTCCACGGCGCGCGCCGGCTTCGTCGTATCCAAAGCGGTGGGCAACTCGGTTGTCCGCAATCGCGTTCAACGGCGTCTTCGCCACCTGGTCCGGCCACTGCTCGACGAGCTTCCCGCCGGAGCGACCGTGGTGATTCGCGCACTACCCCCGGCGGCCGAGGCCGCCTACGAGACTCTGGCCACCGACTTGGAGGGCGCGCTCGCGTCCGCACGCCGACCCCGGCGGCCACGATGAGCCTGGCTGCCCGGCTCCTGACGGCTGTGGTCGTCGCGTACCGTCGATACTTGAGTCCGGCGCTGCCGGCACGCTGTCGGTTCTACCCCTCGTGCAGTGCTTACGCCCAGGAAGCCCTGGCGCGGCACGGCGCCCTGCGAGGGACTGGCCTGGCGATCTGGCGGCTCCTACGATGCCATCCCTTCCACCCTGGCGGGTATGACCCGGTGCCTGACCCGATCCGTCACCGTCCTGCCGATGTGACTGGAGCTTAGATTGAGTCTCGACCCGATCTACTACGCCATCTCGTGGATTCTTCTGCGCTGGCATTCCCTGTGGGATGCGATCGGCATACCCGACGACCGCGTGATCGGCACGACCTGGGCCTGGATCCTCGCGATCTTCTTCCTCGTGGTGACCCTGCGCGTCATCCTCTTCCCGGTCTTCGTCAAGCAGATCAAGAGCCAGCGTGCGATGCAGGCTCTGCAGCCCAAGGTCAAAGCGCTGCAGGAGAAGCACAAGGGTGACCGCGAGACGCTCCAGAAAGAGATGATGGAGCTGTACCGGACGGAGAAGGCCAACCCGCTGATGGGCTGCCTTCCGATGTTCCTGCAGATCCCCGTCTTCTTCGGGCTCTTCCACGTGCTCCAGCACCTGAAGCCGGGCCTCTCCGACGAGAGCAAGCAGCTGTACGGGTGGCCGCTCGAGCAGTTCAACAGCGCGATCGACGCGCACCTGTTCAATGTGCCGATCAGTGCCAAGTTCGGCTCCTCCGCCAGTGAGCTGGCCGCCCTCGGCGCCGACGGCGTCACGGTGAAGATCCTCGCCGCGGTCCTGGTCCTGGTCATGATGGCGACCACGTTCCTGACCCAGCGTCAGATGATCCTCAAGACCGGCTGGGCCGAGGACCCGCAGCAGCTCATGATCCAGCGGCTGATGCTCTACGGCATCCCGTTCACGCTGCTGTTCTCCGGCGCGCTGTTCCCGATCGGCGTGGTCATCTACTGGGTGACGAACAACCTGTTCACCCTGGCCCAGCAGCAGTGGGTGCTGCGCAAGTTCCCGCCGCCGCAGATGGCCAACAAGGGTGGCACCAGCGCCCGCCCGGCCGCCGGCACCAAGACCTCGGGCGGCCCGAAGAGCCCGGTGCAGCCGGCCCGTACCGGTGGCCTGTTCAGTCGCAAGACCGAGCCGGAGCCCGTGAGCCCGGTCGTCGACACCAAGGCCCTCGCGCCCAAGCCGGGTGCCAAACCGGTGAATCCCAAGAAGGGCGCCCGGCCGGCGAACAAACCCAAGGGATGATCGCGGCTCGGGCGTTCTCGATCGCCCGAGCGCTCTTCCTCGGTTTTCAGTGACCTCCCCGCGCTTCACGGCGTGGGAACAGCGGACCGACTTGGGTCCGGCCCGAACACAACGGAGATGAAACCGTGACCGACACCAGCACTCCCCCTTCCGCCGACTCGTCAGCCTCCGCTGTCGAGCCGGCCGCCGCCGATTCGGCTGTCACCGCTGAAGAGGGCAAGAAGTCGGAGAGCGTCGCCTCGGACGGCGACCTGTTCCGCCAGAGCGAGATCGCCGCTGACTACGTCGAGGGCCTGCTGGACATCCTCGACTACGACGGCGACATCGACGAGCTCGTCTCCGCGGGCCGGCCGATGGTCGAGGTCGTCGGCGGCCGTCTCCAGCCGCTCGTCGGCCAGCGTGGGGCGACCCTGGAGGCGCTGCAGGAGCTCACCCGTCTCGCGATCTTCCGTGCCACCGGATCGCCGAGCCGGCTGCTGCTCGACATCGGCGGCTACCGTGCCGCCCGCCGCAAGGAACTCGCCGCGGTCGCCCGCAACGCGGTCGAGAAGGTCAAGGAACACGGCGAGCCGGTACGCCTGGAGCCGATGTCGGCGTTCGAGCGCAAGTGCGTGCACGACGTCGTCAACGCGATCCCCGGCGTGCAGAGTGAGTCGGAGGGCGTCGAGCCCAGCCGGCGCATCGTGGTGCGTGCGGCGGACTGATCGTGACGGATACCCGCTACGGCGCGGGTGACTCCGGCCCGGGCGATGTGACGCCCGGGCCGTCGTCTTTCCCCGCCTCACCCCCTCCGGCCGCTGCAGCCACGGTCTTCGGTGACCGTCTTCCGCTCGCGGTCCGGTATGCCGAGCTTCTCGCCACCGAAGGGGTCATTCGTGGACTGATCGGGCCCCGTGAGACGCCTCGCCTGTGGGATCGGCACCTGATCAACTGCGGTGTGATGGCCGAGATGATCCCGGCCGGCGCCGGTGTCGTGGACGTCGGTTCCGGCGCGGGACTGCCCGGTCTCGTGCTGGCGGTGGCCCGGCCGGACCTCGCCATAACCCTTGTCGAACCACTCGCCCGGCGCACCTCGTTCCTCGACGAGGCGGTCGTCGTCCTCGGGCTGGACAACGTCACGGTCCTTCGTGGGCGTGCCGAAGAGGTCGTCGAGCAGTTGCCCGGTGCCGACGTGGTCACGGCGCGAGCAGTGGCTGCGCTGGACAAGCTTGCCGGGTGGTGTCTGCCGCTCGCCGCGGTCGGCGGGCGGCTGCTCGCCATGAAAGGCTCCTCTGCCGCGGAGGAGATCGCCGAGCACGCGGCGGCTGTCGAGGCGCTCGGTGGTGGGACCGCGGAGATCCGGCTGTGTGGCAATGGGCTGATCGATCCGCCTACGACCGTTGTGGAGATCGTCAAAGAGCGGCATGTGCTGCCTGGGCGCCAGCGGAGCGGGTCGGCGGCACGGTCTTCTCGTTCCTCGGGTACGGGTGGGCGGGGCGGCGGGCGTGGTCGGCCTCGTCGGGGCTAGTTGATCGTGTCGTCCGCGATGCTCCGACCGGGTCGGCTCGGGGCTCTGAGAAGGTCGGACGTCTGCCCCGGGAGTGAGGATGCTCCTCGGGGTAGGGTGCCGGCCGTTGGGTGCTCCACGGTCAGCTCAGCGGCTTTACGGCGGGAGTGCTGTGGCCGTACACCCTCTGTGGTGTTGATTTCAAGGCAGTGAAGCGAGCCGCGCGGTCGGTGCGCGGCTGGGACGGCAAGCTTGTGCGCGGCGTCATGGTGTGTTTGGGGCGATGTTGGAAGACGATGGAATCGGCAATGTGCGTGCTCCATCGGACAGACGACCATGGCGACACATGCCCGACACCCGTAGGCTGGCCGGATGTCGATAGTGTCTCCCCTGCCGGGAGCCACGTTCTGCCGGCCAACCCCTTCCTAGCCATCAGGGATGAAGCGGTGCATGAGTACGGTGTTTCACGTGAAACCGAGTCGCCTCTCGACAGGCCGTCGGGAGTGAGCGTCGGCGGACCGCATGCGGGCGATGTTCCGCAGCCCCGACCGGGTGGTTTCGGTCGCCCATCGGCGTACGAGTATGGCGCGCCGATGCCCCATCAGGGCGCCTCGGCGACTACGTCGGCGGCCTCTCCAGGAGGGCCGATGGCGTCTTCAGGGGGGCCAGCCGCTTCGTCGGCAGGGATGCCGGTCGCTCCTTCTTCAGGGGTGCCGGTTCAGTCGACCGAGCATGTTTCACGTGAAACGCCAGCGGCAGTTGAGGACGATCCGCCCCTTGCTATGGAAGCGTTGCGAGCTGTGCAGATCCTCAACCCGAGCGGCGAGATCATCATGCCCCGCCCAGACCACCCGCGGGTGATTTGCGTCGCCAACCAGAAGGGCGGCGTCGGGAAGACGACCACGACGGTCAACCTCGCTGTGGCGCTCGCGCTTCACGGCAACCGTGTGCTGGTGGTTGACCTGGACCCGCAGGGCAATGCGTCTACCGGCCTGAACGTGCCGCACCATGCCGGCGTGCCTGACGTCTACGACTGCCTCATCGACAACGTACCGCTGGCCGAGGTCGCGCAGCCGGTCGAGGGCATACCGAACCTCTTCTGTGTGCCGGCCACCATCGACCTGGCCGGCGCCGAGATCGAGCTCGTCTCCGTGGTTGCGCGTGAGTCCCGGCTGGCCCGGGCGATCGCGAGCCACCCGGAGAAGTTCGACTACGTCTTCATCGACTGCCCGCCCTCGCTGGGTCTGCTGACCGTTAACGCCCTGTGCGCGGCGCAGGAGGTTCTGATCCCGATTCAGTGCGAGTACTACGCGCTGGAAGGTCTCAATCAGCTGATCAACAACATCAACCTGGTGCGTCAGCACCTCAATCCCACCCTCGATGTCTCTACGATCTTGCTGACGATGTACGACCGGCGTACGCGTCTGGCAGATGCGGTGGAACAGGACGTGCGGAACCACTTCGGCACAAAAGTGCTGAACGCGGTGATCCCCCGAAACGTGCGTGTATCGGAGGCTCCGAGCTACGGCCAGTCGGTGATGACCTACGATCCGGGTTCGCGAGGAGCCACCAGCTACTTCGAGGCTGCCCTGGAACTCGCCGTTCGTGGGGTCAATACGGGAGGCACGGCATGAAGAACCGGCGGGGTGGCCTGGGCCGCGGCCTGGGCGCACTGATCCCGACGGCGCCCGCCGGCGAAACGGCGGCTCCGGTCGAGGTACTGCCGGATCCGATCACCGAACCGACGCCGTCGGCGCTACCGGCGCCCGTTCCGGTGCAGCAGGCCGCTGGCTCACCGCCTCTCGCTGCCCCGCCGCCGCCTCTCGCCGCGCCTTCGGAACCCGAATTGGCTCCGGTTCCCGGCGCCCGATTCGCCGAGTTGCCCGTCTCGGTGATCGAGCCGAACGCCAAGCAGCCGCGTCACGTCTTCGACGAGGAGGCGCTTGAGGAACTCAAGACCTCGATCCTAGAGGTGGGCTTCCTCCAGCCGATCGTCGTGCGTGAACTCGGCGACGGCCGGTACGAGCTCGTCATGGGTGAGCGCCGGTGGCGCGCCGCCCAGGCCGTCGGCAAAGAGACGATCCCAGCGATCGTGCGGGACACCCCGGACGATGCGATGCTCCGTGACGCGTTGCTGGAGAACATCCACCGAGCCAACCTCAATCCGCTCGAAGAGGCGGCTGCGTATCAGCAGCTGCTCGAGGAGTTCGGGGCTACACACGAGGAGCTGGCTCGGCGAATCGGGCGGAGTCGACCGCAGATCTCCAACACCATTCGGTTGATGAACCTGCCGGCTGCAGTACAGCGGCGGGTGGCCGCTGGGATCCTGTCGGCTGGTCATGCCCGGGCATTGCTCGGGCTAGACAACAGCGCGGCTCAGGATGCGCTGGCAGAGCGGATCGTTCGGGAAGGGCTCTCGGTGCGGGCCACCGAAGAGATCGTGCACCTTGCGGCGTCCGAGGAGTCTGCGGCCAAGAAGGCGGCACCTGCTCGGCGGGCCAAGGTGCATGCGCCGGCGCTGAACGACTTGGCGGAGCGACTCTCGGATCGGTTCGACACCCGGGTCAAGGTGGACATCGGCCGGAACAAGGGCAAGATCACCATAGAGTTCGCGACTGTTGATGATCTCGAGCGGATCGTCAGCATGATCGGCGTTGAGGAAGAGGGCGCCGTCCGCGAAGGGGTCGAGCCCGAGGAGTGAATCTTCCTGTATCGGACAAGGGGCGCTTGAGTGATCAAGTGCTCCTTCTTCATTTTAGGGTTGGAACGGGCTTAGTTCGCGTTTTGAAGTGCCGGATCCGTGGGCGGCGACGGATTGGAAATCCCAGGAGAATCGTTCTGACAGAACCGGTGTGAGGCGGATTCGCCTCCTTCGTTCGCAGATTTGAGTGGCTAACCCGAGTAGGCGTCGCGTTGTCATGTCGGTCGCCAAGTGTCGCTGTTGCTTCCGCCGGCGACTCTCGCCTCAGCGGGCTTGCGCTTGTCGCTCGTGGTGCCCCAGTCGTGACGACTCCAAAGTTGGCCGTCTTCTATCTTCGTGATGGCGCGTGTGCTGTCGTTTAGCTCGGCCATCCTCTGGCGGGATCCCCTGGCGGGATCCCCGTCCGGATGCCGCTGCTCGCGGGGAACGTCGTTGCTCTTGGTCTCGTGTGCCTCCCTGCTTGGGTGAGGGCTAGTTGCAGCCGCGGAGTGCTCAGTCCAGAAACCGCAGACGCAATTTGTTGAGCCGGCTCTTTGTCTGTTGACCCGTCTTGCGAGCAGCCGGCGACCCCTCCAAACTTTCGTATCGAGGTCGACAGCGGCACCTCGACGGGAGAGCGTATGCGGGTGTGCAGAGTCGGTGGGATCGTAGGCGGCGTTGAACGCGAGTTCCCACGTCGTCTTTCACCGCTTGCTGTTTGCTCCTTGGCTCGGTGCTGAGCGCGTTGACCCCCACCGGCCTCAGAGAGCTTGGTTTTGGCCGTCACTCTCCTGCTTGGCCGCCACGCACTCACGATGACCAGGTTGCAAGTGATGGGGTGCCGTCCTTTACCTCCTGACGACTCCGGTGGGCGCGTGGCCCGGTTATGGGCGCCATTGCGCGACGGCAAGCTCGCGGAGGAGATAGCCGGGGCAGCCGCTCAGGTCTTTGGCCGTGGCGTCGGAGATGTGTAGCCGAGGCCGTAGCGGATGGATGGCACTTTGGTCCTCAGACTGCGCCCGCGATTTCGCGCTGTGCTGACGCCGGCGGCTCAGCGGTGACGTATGTCCGCGGTACGGCCAGCGTTCGAGAGTCACTGCGGCCGAAGCTGGAGTGTTTCACGTGAAACGGGGAGGGTGGCGAACTGTCGCGGTCCGCCTACTTCGGAGGCCCCCCTCAGGTGCGGCGCGGCGACGTCGCGCCCGCTGATCGTCGCGATAGGGCCGCTGTGGTGTTGCAGGTCTTATACGAACTGCTAGGTAGGCATGCCGTTCCCGGCTCCGCGGCCAAGCCCGTGGGGATTGCGGCTCCGCGAGGAGAAGATTGCCTGAGGCAAGAGCCCATTTGCCTCTTGCGAGGGTCGCCCTGGGCGGCATAATCGCAAGCCGAGCCGAGCCGAGCCGAGCCGAGCCGAGCCGAGCCGAGCCGAGCCGAGCCGAGCCGAGCCGAGCCGAGCCGAGCCGAGCCGAGCCGAGCCGAGCCGAGCCCTAGGACTTCTACGCGGGACCACGATGCTGCGGTGCCGGCGTGATCTGTAGGAGGCAGCGATCGCAATGGCCTGCATGAAAGCTTCCGTGAGGTCGACATTGCGCTTCGGTGGATACCGCACTGCTCCACGGCCGACCTTCTCTTTGCTTTGCTTACCCATCCCCTGGGAGCTGATCTACTTCCGGATCGAAACATGGCCAAGGACAGTCGAGCCTAGGTCGCGAGCGGAGCTGTGTCACGACTCGGTGGCCAAGAGAGCCAGGCCATGCTTCCTCTAAAGCTCGGATCGCGGACTAGCTTCTAATAGCGCGGCCGTCTGCATCCCTTAGAACCAGTCACTGTGCTCAAGCAGTTCGGCCCGGAACAACGGTGCGGGCGAGGCATGTTTCACGTGAAACGGTACAGCCGCTGACTCCCTCGGCTGAGCTCCTGCGGAGTCCTCACAAGCCAATGCTCGCTCACGGCGGTGATGGGCAGTCCTCGTTTCCAAGATTGGTTGATCCTTAGCGTGGGAGCCGACGAGGTCGGAGCAGTTAGCGCAGCGGCGAGTCGACCCTCTCGGCCGTCATCCGGACTTCCAGCTAACGAGAACCGTAGTGAAGCGGTGGGACAGCGGGGCAGCGGAGCGCGGCGGTGTAGCGGAGCGGCGGATCGGCCATGGGAGCCCTTCCTCTGGCGAACCCTCCGCCGCCTAAGAGTTCACCCCCTGCACTCGAACCGAGCGAGTGTGGCGTGAAGTGGAGTCGTCAAGCGATACAAAGAACCGCTTTCCACGGTCGGCCTGAGCCGGCTCGCTTAGCGAGGCGCGTCCAGGGGCTGTACTAGGCCCTTAAGCGCTCGAAGCCACTACGCCGATTGCCGAGGTCCAGAGGCTGCAACTTGGCTCCGTTGCGGAGTCAAAATGCTGTGGGGCTGTGGGGCTGTGGGGCTGTGGGGCTGTGGGGCTGTGGGGCTGTGGGGCTGTGGGGCTGTGGGGCTGTGGGGCTGTGGGGCTGTGGGGGCGTGGGGGCGTGGGGGCGTGGGGCCGTGGGGCTGTGGTTGACTGCGCGAACGGCCAAACCCGGCAAGCGTGCCCGCGTCGTAGTGGCCACCGGAATGGGCCCGGACCGTGGAACATCGCCGTTTCACGTGAAACGGCGATGTGGCAGCATCTCCCGGTGCCCGGTGCCCGGTGCCCGGTGCCCGGTGCCCGGTGCCCGGTGCCCGGTGCCCGGTGCCCGGTGCCCGGTGCCCGGTGCCCGGTGCCCGGTGCCCGGTGCCCGGTGCCCGGTGCCCGGTGCCCGGTGCCCGGTGCCCGGTGCCCGGTGCGTTTCACGTGAAACGACGGTCTCGGAGTGATAGGCGTTGGCGCACCTTGACCGTGCTGACCGGTCGTTCTTGAGAGCTAAGGCTGCGGGCTGGATCGGCGATTGGCCGCAACGGTGAGGGGATACGGCGACCACGAAGCTGGTGTGGGGCATGGCGCTGCAGCGGGGGCTGACGTCCAGCGCGGTGCTGCTGTCGCCGGCAGAGGATTCGACGTATGTGGGTCGGCTTCTCTGCGAGGACAAACTCAGTGCCAAACCGGTGTTGCCGGAGGACGCGCGCAATTCTCGGCGAGGTAGACGATGTGCGAGGGAGCTGCCCTCGTCGGCCTGAGCGATGTTGGCCGACGAGCGTTGACTATCTGACCGGATCGAGGTGACGGTCGGGACGTCCCGTCCGGCTGGTGACGCGAGTCGTATCCAGGGGCGGTCTTCGGCAACGGCCGAAAGATACTGGATGCGATTGGGATCGGAAGAGGGCGACCGTAGGCGTCACGATCCCGAGAACCTGGGAGAACGAATAGGGGCGGGTCAGCTGTGGGACGGCTGCTACCGGGGCCGCACTGGAGCGGCTCTATGGCGCGACGTGCGGCTCAAGCTTCGGAGGTTGCTCACGTGTGGCGCATCTTTGCCTCCCAGTGCGCGCACCGCCACACGAAGACCGTTCCCGCTACGAGTATTGGAAGCGCTGCGGCACAGCGTTCCGAAGACGTCCCCGGCTGGGCGCATGCGGCCGGTCGCGAGTCATCGGGGTCGCGGGGCGACGTCAGTGTGCTCCGATCTTTGGCTCGCCTCTCGGGTTCGGCCGTGTCAGGCAAGAGCGGGATCGCAACGACCCATTAGACGGAACGCTCTAATAGCCGGTGTGGGGCCGGGCAAGGTCTAGCAGACAGTAGGTCGGCAATGGTCTGCATATAGGGAGCCCCGGGGATCAAGCTCCTGGGATGCGCTGAGTTGGCGAGGCGAACAGGGTGTTGACGAGCCGGGCGGTGGTGCGCAGATGGCGCCAGGGAGTTGCCCGGTGTTCCGCCCGAACTGACGCACTCGGAGTTACGGGCCACGGGCGGGAGGATCGGACCTGCGGGGTCGCGGCGGTGCCATGGTCCTTCAGTCAGCATTAAGACGCAGCCAGCGCTCCGTTGTTGGAGCTGGTCGGGTCTGCTGCACGCATAGGTGACATCTGAGGTGGCTTGCCGTGACGGCGGGCTGGAAGGATGTTGCTGTGCCCAAGCCCTACCCTCGTGAGTTCCGCGACGACGTCGTGCGGGTCGCCCAAGGCCGTGACCCGGGTGTGACGGTCGAGCAGATCGCCAAGGACTTCGGGGTCCATCCGATGACGCTGTTCAAGTGGCTGCGCCAGGCAGGTATCGACGAAGGCGTCAAGCCGGGCGTCAGCGTCAGCGATTCGGCCGAATTGCGCGAGGCCCGTAAACGGATCAAGCTCCTTGAGCAGGAGAACGAGGTCTTGCGCCGGGCCGCGGCGTATCTGTCGCAGGCGAACCTGCCGGGAAAAGGCTCTACCCGCTCGTGAACGAGCTGGCCGCCGATGGAATCCCCGTCGCGGTGACGTGCCGGGTGCTGAACATCGCTCGACAGCCCTACTACCGGTGGCTTTCCCGCCCGGTCACCGACGCCGACCTGGCCGAGGCGTACCGGGCGGACGCGCTGTTCGACGCTCACCGTGACGACCCGGAGTTCGGCTACCGGTTCCTGGCCGACGAAGCCCGCGCGGCCGGACAATCGATGGTGGAACGCACCGCGTGGAAGATCTGTTCTCACATGGGCTGGTGGAGTGCGTTCAGCCGCCGACGACGGCGCGGCAAGGGTGGCAAGCCGGGCCCGCCGGTACACGATGACCTCGTCAGACGTGACTTCACCGCCGACGGCCCGAACCGGTTGTGGCTGGCCGACATCACCGAACACCACACCGGTGAGGGCAAGCTCTACCTCTGCGCGATCAAGGACGTGTGGTCCAACCGGATCGTCGGCTACTCCATCGACTCACGGATGAAGTCGAGGCTGGCCGTCAACGCTCTGCACAACGCCGCCGCCCGGCGCGGCGAGGTAGCCGGGTGCGTGCTGCACACCGACCGCGGGTCGCAGTTTCGCAGCAGGAAGTTCGTCCATGCCCTGAACCAGCACTACGTGCTCGGGTCGATGGGCCGAGTCGGCGCCGCCGGCGACAACGCCGCCATGGAGTCGTTCTTCGGCCTGTTGCAGAACAACGTTCTCGATCGCCGGAGCTGGTCGAGCCGGCAGCAGTTGAGGACGGCGATCGTCACCTGGATCGAGCGGACCTACCACCGCCGTCGACGCCAACGATCGCTGTCCCGGTTGACGCCTGTCGAGTACGAAACCATCATGACCTCACCGGCCAGTCAGGCCGCGTGACTTGATCTGTCACCTATTGGTGCAGCAGACCCGTCCACCGCAGCTCGCTAGGAGAGCGGCGCCCAATCCCACGCCTACATCGGGCTCGGCTATGCCCTTCGGGTAGATCCCTTCGAGCATCGGGATCATGCTGGAGTTGATTTCGGGAGGTGGCTGTCGCAAGCGCCGTCGCCTGTCGAGGCCGAGGGCTACGAGGCTGAGGCTTGCCAGAGGCAGCTAGGCGCGGAGTCCGGCGCCCCCGCAGTTCTGCGGACCTCGAGGTTGTGTCGAGGAGCTGGCCTTGGACTAGCCCGTCGACTGATGGTGTTCACTCCCGCAGACAGTGACAACCCGACCTGACTAAGCGATACACGAGTGCGTCGTAGTAGTGAGGGCGTCGGGTTTCGTGGAGGCGCGGTTGTCGTCGCCTGATTCTTGCGATTGCCTGACCATCGCGGCTGATGACCCCAGACGGATTTCTTCATCCCGGCTGGCACCGACCGCAGGTGGAGGGTTGCTCCACTGGCGGTGAGAGCTACACCGAATGACCGAGCCACGCCGGCGCTGTGATTGGGATGGAGCGCCAGTTGATTGCGGCCGGCGGAGACCTCGGTGATTTGGCTGCAGACTCTAGGAGAGATCTGGGCACCGCTGGCCTGTCGGGAACCTCCGGTGTGTGGAGCAGTGGAGGAGAACTCAGCGAAAGGCGACGTCGAAAGCTAGCGTCTTGCAGGGAACTTTGGCTCGCGGCCAAGTAGCCGCATACATAGCTGTGGCGGCCGGCAGGGGCGGTACCTGTGTTTAAGGACCCGTCCTTGGCGTTTCGGCGCCGAGCCCGTAGCGGGCAGAGAAGTCGATGCGGGGCCAAAGGGATGTACACCGAATCCGGCCCTCTCCAGGGGTCGGTCCGGCTGGCTTGTGTGTCTTCAACGGCTGAGCTTGGTACACCGCGCCATCAAGATCTTGGAGTGGTAGCCGAGGGAGACCTCGTTGCAGTATCGCGAGATGGAATCGCGTTGGCGGAGGGCTTCGCGGCGTGGGCACAGGCGAGCGGGCGCAAGGACTGCAGTAGATGCGACTGCGATGTCGAAGGTGATGCCGAGCTCGTCCAAAGCCGGTGGGCACCGAGACTTCGTGCGGAGTAGGGCTAGAGGCAAGTTGTGCGGCCATCAGTGGGGGCCTTTGGTCGGCTAGCGCTTCGGTGGGCCGGCCAACCGACTTGCGATGCGTCGAAGCGGCTTCTCGCACGGCTTGACGTCATTCTCCAGTTGGTCGAGGCGGTTGAAGCCTGGCTTCAGCCGGGCGAGGCACCGGGCAGGTGCGTTATAGCTGGCACCGGCATCTCAGCGAAGGACCGGAACCCGAGCAGCAGAAGCCCGAGCAGCAGAAGCCCGAACAGAGCAGAAGCCCGAGCAAGATAACCCAAGCAACAGCACTCGGGCGAGAAGCACCAGCCGATCAGCGGCACCCGGCCGGGGTGCGTACCAAATGGTTGGCCGCGGTGGGCGTCTCCAGCAGAGTCCTGAGGTGAAGGCCGTGTCTCGCGAGGGGTGTCCGGGCTCGATGTCCGTCGACTTGGCTGGCCGGGGTAGCAATCCGGGGACGACGATGGCTGCATCTGAGAGGTTGCGCTCTGGGGTCGCGTCGCGGTTGTCAGCGTTGATGAGTTCCAGCCGCCAGACATGCGCGGGAGCCACTATCCACAACCTGTGTGTTGCGCCTGTTGATTCTGGGACGGCTGGTGTTTCACGTGAAACAACACCGATGTTGTGGGGGTCGTCCACGGGTCTATCCACAGGGTGCACAAGCGTTCTACGTCGTGTTTCACGTGAAACGGCGGCGCCTGTGGATAACTCCTGTGGATAACTTTGGGGTGGGTGTGTGGAAGGACTCAATTCCATGGCTGTCGACATGGGGAGAGTCCCTCCGTCGTGCGAAATTGACCCGGGACAGCCGCTCCCGGGCTGGGCTAAGGTCACGTCGTGTCTGAGAACACCGCCTCCCTGCCTGACTTCACACATTGGCCGTCGTTCCCCTTTGAGGGGGACATGCGGGTCAAGAAGCTCGCTCCCCCGGTGGAGGTGGAGCCGCCTCGGAGCGGGGAGGAAGGTTCGGAGTGCGTGGCGTGTGGGACGCCGGACGACTCGTACATCTGGATCAGTGAGAGATGGCGTGTTCGCGCGATGGACCGGCCTACCGGGCTGCCGATGGTTTTGATTCTTGAGTGTCGCTCGCACCTTGACCTCGGTGACCTGCCGAACCTTCTCGCTGCGGAGCTCGGTGTCATGACAGTGCGGCTTGAGCGGGCCATCCGGTCGCTCGACGGCGTTGCTCGGGTTCACGTGAATCGTTGGGGAGACGGTTCGGCGCATCTGCACATGTGGTTCTTGGCTCGGCCGTATGGGCGCCTGCAGTTGAGGGGTACCTTCCTGTCCCTCTGGGATGACATCTTGCCGGTGATCCCCGAAGCGCAGTGGCGCGAGAATTTGGCGCACGTGGCTGCCTGGCTCGCCGATTTCGGTGGCCAGGCCAACACTGAGCCGGCCCACATCCAGTGGGAATCTCCAGCCACGATCAACGTCCCCACCAGCATGGACATGGACACGGACACGGACACGAACGGCCGCCGCCCCGCCACACTCGGCGATGTCGAAGCGACGGAGGCTTAAATAATCCAGCCGGAGCCGGAGCCGGAGCCGGAGCCGGAGCCGGAGCCGGAGCCGGAGCCGGAGCCGGAGCCGGAGCCCGAGCCCGAGCCCGAGCCCGAGCCCGAGCCCGAGTGCGAGCCCGAGGGTGCGACTCGACCGCGACCGAATCGACCGGGCCTAAGGGCGCGACTCGGTCGACGGCTCCGATCGGGTTGACCGGACCGGCCGGCGCGCTGAGGCCGATGGTTGTATTGGGGTCCAAGGCCGCGACGAGGTTGGGGTCTACGACCGGGTACAAGGACAACCGAGCCGGACGGCCGACTTCGAGTCGAAGACCGCGACGGAATTGAAGGCCGCGATTGGCCGGCCGGACAGAGCCTCAGGCACGCTCGGACCGACGGCTGCGGCCGAGTAAAACGCCGCGACTGCGCCGGCGTGCGCGGTCGAAGGATGCGATCGGGCCGAAGAACAAAGCGCGACCCGGCAGACGGGCGGGCCGACATACGCTCGCGCCGACGGTCGCGCCGAGTTGGAGGCCACGACTGAGCCGATAGGCGGGCCGGCATTCGCGCTCGGGCCGACGAATGCGACCGAGTTGAAGGAGACGGCTGAGCCGACGGGCGGGGTCGAGAGGTTGTGAGCGGGCTGACCGGCATGCCAAGGGCAACGGGTGGAACGATCCGACGGACGGAAGAGGGCGACGGACGCGGTCGGCTCGATGGCCGTGACCGAGTTGAAGGCCGATCCGATTAGAGGAACCGAGGAGCGCAACCGATTCGAGGAACCGAGAACGGAGCCGACGGACGGGTCCGGCTTGGAGGGCGGGCTCAGCTTGGAGGGCGGGACCGGATCGCGAAGGACGGGACCGGATCGCGAAGGACGGAACCGGATCGAAAGGCGCGACCGGATCGAACGGTAGGACCGGCTCGAAGGACGGGACCGGCTCGAAGGGCGCGACCGGCTCGAACGGCGCGACCGGCTCGAACGGTAGGACCGGATCGAACGGTAGGACCGGATCGGAGGCCGTGAGCGGCTCGAAGGCCGATCCCAAGGCAGGCTAAGGCGAAACAGGGGCGCAAGTGCACCCGGCCGGGTGCTGCATCTCGACAGAGTGAAACCGATGCGGCGGCAGCCAGACCCGAGCCGGGACACCCGCGGCACGACGTAGGAAGCTGCACCCCGGAGCGCCCTCCCCGACGTCAACAAACAGACAGGCCCGGCGATGACCGCCGAGCCTGTCACGTGAAACCGTCGCTCAAACAGCTCTCCGAGCCACCGCCCGCTCCACCAACGAACTCAGCACAACCCCGAGATCAACCCCCGCGGCCTGGACCGCCAACGGCAACAACGACGTCTCGGTGAGCCCGGGCGACACGTTGCAACCGAGAACATGGGGCTCACCGTCAGCGGTGACGATCACGTCGATGCGGGAGAGGTCTCGCAACCCGAGGGCTTTGTACGCCGCCACCGCCGTCTCCGAAACCCGCTCCGCGACCGCCGGTGACAGGCGGGCAGGCACATGCCAGGTGGTCAGCCCGGCCGTGTAGCGGGCCGCATAGTCGTAGACGCCGTCTCGGGGAACGATCTCCACGATCGGGAGTGTCTCCGGCCCCGCACCCCGGTCGACGATGGAGACGGCCACGTTGGTGCCGGACACATACTGCTCGACGAGAGCCGTCGAGTCGTACGCGAAGCACCCCACCATCGCGGCCGGAAGGTCGCCGGCTTCCCGGACCACCGCGGCTCCCAGCCCGGACCCGCCTTGCGCGGGCTTGACCATGAGCGGCAGCCCCAACCGGTCGACGATCCGGTCGAGCACGGCGACCGCGCCGAGCTCGGAGAACCGGTCGTGCGGCAGTGCCACCCAGTCGGGTGTGGGGATTCCTGCGTCACGCAGCATCGACTTGGCGGACGGCTTGTCCCAGGCGAGGCGGGCGGCCCGGGCGTCGGCGCCGACGTAGGGAACCCCGCACAGGTCGAGGACCCCACGCAGCGACCCGTCCTCACCGGTGGCGCCGTGCAGGGCGATGACGACGGCGTCCGGAGGGTCGGCCTGCAACGCGGGGAGCAGGGACACATCGGCGTCGTGGAGCTCGGCGGTCAGGCCGGCGGACCGGAGCGCGTCGAGCACCCGGCGACCGGACCGCAGGGACACGTCCCGTTCGTAGGACAGCCCGCCGGCCAGGACCAGAACTCGCAACTCGTCACGCGTACCCATGCTGGTGATCATGCCAAGTCGGGACCGGGAGCATCCGCGGCGGCCGGGCCACGACGGCGCTGATGTCCCGGCTGGAGGCCGGCTTCGCCGAAGACTGCGCGCATCGCGAGCTCCTGCTCCATCACCCCGGACAGGCGCCGCACGCCCTCACGCAGCCGCTCCGGCGCCGAGAAGCTGAAGTTGAGCCGCATGTTGCCCCGTCCGGTCCCGTCGGCGTAGAAGCCCGTACCGGGGACGTAGGCGACCCGCGCGGCGATGGCCCGCGGCATCATCGCCTTCGAGTCGAGGCCCTCGGGCAGGGTTGCCCACACGAACAGGCCGCCGGTCGGGCGGGTCCACGTGGTGCCGGCCGGCATCAGGTCCTCCATGGCGCCGAGCAGTGCGTCCCGGCGCTCGCGGTAGATCTCCCGGTACACCTTGATCTGCTCGCGCCACGGCATGGTCGACAGGTACTGCGTGACGGCGGCCTGGGCGAACGCGCTCGGGCACAGCACGTTGGCCTCGCTCATCATGACCAGCTTCTCCCGCACTGCGTGCGGCGCCAGGACCCAGCCGACCCGCAGGCCGGGCGCGAAGGTCTTGGAGAAGGTGGAGCAGTAGAAGACACCGTCACGGCGGCGGGCCCGGAGCGGCAGCGGGGCGTCACCGGAGAAGGAGAGCATGCCGTACGGGTCGTCCTCCACCACGAGCAGCCCGGCGCGCTCGCAGATGTCGAGGATCTGCTCGCGCCGCTCGTCCGACAGGGTGACACCGGCCGGGTTCTGGAAGGTGGGGATCGTATACAGGAACTTCGCCTGCCTCCCCTCCCTCGCGGTGGCCCGGATGGCCTCTTCGAGTGCTGCCGGGATGAGGCCCTCGTCGTCCATTGCCACGTGCCGGACCTGTGCCTGGGCGGCCTGGAACACGCCGAGTGCGCCGACGTAGGTCGGCCCCTCGGCGAGCACCACGTCACCCGGGTCCAGGAAGAGGCGGGCCAGGAGGTCGAGGGCCTGCTGGCCGCCGACGGTGACCACCACGTCGTCGGGGGACGCGTTCGTGATGCCGGACAGCGACATCACCTCGCAGATCCGTTCGCGCAGCTCGATGGTGCCCTGGCCGATGCCGTACTGCAGGCTGGTGGCGCCCTGCTGCGACGCCAGGTCGCCGAGCATCTCACCGACGGCATCGAGCGGCAGCGCGGCGATATACGGCGAGCCGCCGGCCAGCGACACCACCTCCGGTCGGCTGGCGACAGCGAACAGGGCCCGGATCTCCGATGTGGTCATCCCGCGCACCCGCCGCGCGTACCTATCGGTGTAATCGTCCTGAGTTGTACCGGTCATGCGAATCACCCCTTCAAATCGACACTGCAAGCGATCCTAATGCCGCCCGGCACTTGCCCGACCTGCTCCCGTTCATGGTGGTTCCGACGTAAGATTCGCCAGGGGCGCGGCGGCGTCCGGTCCATGCCCGTGAGCGAATGCAAGGGGTCGGCACATGTCGCGACGCCTGGTCAATCTCACCCTCGACACGCTCGAGGATCTGCCCCGGCCCTGCCGGCAGTGTGTCTATTGGGAGCTTGATCCGGTCTCCGCGGAGCGCGCCTGCGCCACGGGCGATCCGGGGCTGGAGAAAGAGGCGTGGGTCTCCCAGACGCTGCTGGAGTGGGGTTCGTGCGGCAAGCTCGCCTACGTCGACGGGATGCCGGCCGGCTTCGTGATGTATGCGCCACCCGCCTACGTTCCGCGGGGCATGGCGTTCCCGACGTCACCGGTGAGCGCCGACGCCGCCCTGCTGATGACGGCCAAGGTGGTGCCCGCCTTCGCCGGCGGTGGCCTGGGCCGGATGCTGGTGCAGGGCGTGGCCCGTGACCTCACCAAGCGCGGGGTGAAGGCGATCGAGGCCTTCGGCGACGCCAAGCCGGACGAGATGAGCGAGGAGCCGGCCTGCATCGCGCCGGTCGACTTCTTCCTGTCGGTGGGCTTCAAGACGGTCCGCCCGCACCCCCGTTACCCGCGGCTGCGGCTGGAGCTGCGGACGGCCCTGTCCTGGAAGTCCGACGTCGAGTATGCGCTGGAGAAGCTGCTCGGCTCGATGAGCCCGGAGACCCTGCTGCGCCCGGTCCGTCCGGTCACCGCCACAAGATCAGCGGAGAACTGAGGGCCGCGCCGGAAGCGCTGCCGGTCAGCCCTTGTCGGCCAGAGCCAGCCGCAGCTGGCGGACGTCGATCGACCCGGTGGGGACGTCGCGCTCCACCGGGAAGTACATCCGCTGCACCGCGGCCAGCAGCGCCTCGACGATCTGCTCACGGAACATCGGGTCGATCAGCCGCTCACGGTCGGCCGGCGACGTCAGATAGCCCAGGTCGACGCGAACCGTCGGCATCCGGGTGAGACGCAGCAGATCCCAGGACTTCGCATGGGTACGGCAGTCGTGCATGCCCGTCCGCACCACGATCTCCCGCTGCACGAGAGCCGCCAACCGCTCGCCCACCGTGGAGCTCAGACCGTTACCGGTGCCGTAGTGGTATGTCGCCACACCCTCGGCCGACTCGGACGTGTGCCCGTCGAGGTGCAACGAGATCAGCAGGTCCGCGCCCAGAGTGTTGGCCAGGGCGGCCCGCTCGGCGCCGCTCAGCGGGGCGGCCGGTGACGGGCCACGGGTCAGGTGCACCCGCATGCCGGCCGCGGAGAGCCGGCCCTCGAGACGGGACGCCAGGTCGAAGACGAGATCCGCCTCGTTCCACCGGAGCGGGCCGTCGGGCACCACCACGCCGGTGTCGTCTCCGCCGCCGTGGCCCGGGTCGATGACGATGGTCTTGCCGACCAGGTTGGGCCCGGACTGACGGAACGCCTCGGCCTCGCGCAGCCACTGCGGGCGGCCGCCGACGACCTTACGGCCGAGCCGGCGCAGCGCCTTCATCGTCTGCGGGCCACAGGAGCCGTCCTGGACGAGACCGATCTCACGCTGGAATTGGCCCACCGCACGAGCCGTCCGGGCGCCGTAGACGGCGTCGGGGCGGCCGGTGTCATACCCCATCTCCAGGAGCCGCTCCTGCAGGGCGCGGACGTCCTCACCGACCAGAGCGTCGGGAACCGAGTGGAAGAGCGCCCGGGAGCCGAGCCGCCAGCGGGCCGCGTCGAGAGCGCCCCACGTCTCGTCGCCGACCATGCCGTCGACGCCGAGGCCACGGCTCTGCTGGAAGGCCCGCACCGCGGTCTCCAGAGCCTCGTCGAAGACGTCGGGTTCAGCATCGGCCAGCAACTCCAGGCCGACCAGGATCGACCGGATCTCGGAAACTGCCACGCCGGTGTCTCCGCGTCGGATGGACCGCACTCACGACTCCCTAGGGCGAGAAAGGACGACCTCCCGGAGAGTACGCCCCGCGACCCAACAGCGATCGCGGGGCGTTCACAAGAGAGGGTTCTACAGCGCCGACTCGATGAAGTTGACCAGGAAACTCTTCGGCTTGGCGCCGGCCACCGAGTTGACCCGCTCGCCGCCCTTGAAGATGGTCAGCGTCGGAACCGACATGACCTGGTAGGCCATCGCGGTCTCCGGGTTCTCGTCGATGTTGACCTTGACGATCTCCACCCTGTCACCCATCTCGGCCGCGATCTCGGCGAGCAGCGGGTCGACCTTCTTGCAGGGCACGCACCACTCGGCCCAGAAGTCCACGAGGACGGGCTTGTCGGACTTCAGAACATCGGCGGCGAAGGTGGCGTCGGTGACCGCCTTGGTTGCTCCCACGAGGACCTCCCGGTCTTACAGCTCTACGAATGAAGCGATGAAGCGCTCGGCGTCGAGCGCCGCGGCACAGCCGGTGCCGGAGGCGGTGATGGCCTGCCGGTAGGTGTGGTCGACCAGGTCACCGGCGGCGAACACGCCGGGGACGTTGGTCCTGGTGCTGGGCGAGTCGACCTTCACGTAGCCCTCGTCGTCCAGCTCGACCTGGCCCTTGAAGAGCTCACTGCGCGGGTCGTGACCGATCGCCACGAAGACACCGGTCACGTCGAGGACCCTGCTCTCGCCGGTCTGCACGTTCTTGACACGCGCGCCGACGACCTTGCCGTCCTGGCCGAGGATCTCCTCGACCACCGAGTTCCACTCGACCTTGATCTTCGGGTTGTCCAGCGCCCGCTTCTGCATGACCTTGCTGGCGCGGAAGGTGTCACGACGGTGCACGATGGTGACGGTCTCGGCGAACCGGGTGAGGAACGTCGCCTCCTCCATCGCCGAGTCGCCGCCACCGACGACCACGATGTGCTGGTTGCGGAAGAAGAAGCCGTCACAGGTGGCACACGACGACACGCCGTGGCCGAGGAGCTCCTGCTCACCGGGAACGCCGATCGGGCGCCACGCGGAACCGGTCGCCAGGATCACGGCGCGGGCGAAGAACTGCCGGTCACCGACCCACACCGTCTTCAGGCCCTCGGTGCCGGGCTCGGTCGGCTTGTCACCCAACTCGACCCGGGAGACGTCGTCGGTCAGGAACTCGGCGCCGAACCGCTCCGCCTGGGCCCGCATGTTGTCCATCAGCTCGGGACCCATGATCCCGTCGCGGTGCCCCGGGAAGTTCTCCACCTCGGTGGTGGTCATCAGGGCGCCACCGGAGTTCACGCCCTCGATCACCAGCGGGTTGAGGTTGGCCCGGGCCGCATACAACGCCGCGGTGTAGCCCGACGGTCCGGACCCGATGATGATCAGATTACGGACCTCGTCCACTGCCGACTCCTCAGTCTGTCTTGTCGCACGCGTTTAGGTCGGCGACACTGCACGCTAGAACGTCTTGCCAGGCATCCGCCATTCCCCGGGCACGGCTGGTGTCCGACCTCACGCGGGGAATGCTCGTCAGCGTACCGGCACTCGCTTCAGCTCGTCCGCGCCAGCACCGGGCGTGCCACACTCCGGGCCCACCGCCCACACCCAGATGCCGTTGGCAGCGGAGAAACGCACGATCAGCGCCGGGGCGCCCTCGAACCGGGCATAATCCACGAACTCCACCGAGATCACCCCGCCGCTGTTGGCCCGGGTGATCTCGTCGATACAGGCGGCGACAGCGGTCGGCATGGCCAGGCGGTCCAGCTGGGACACCTGCAGCTCGGCGCCGGGAGCGGATGCCGGTGAGTCCGCCGAGCCGGCCGCGGTGCGCATCTGGCCCGGCATGGCCTGGGCCAACGTGCTCTCGGTGTAGTCGGCGCCGCTGTGGGTCGCCTCGCCGCCCGACCCGGCTCCGGCGGCCATCGGCGCGGCCTCCGAGTTGGCCATGTCGGCCGAGGAGTCCTTCGCGTCCGACGCGAGGAACGCGTTCACCCCGAAACCCGCGAACGCGACCGCTGCGGCGGCCACCGTGATCGGCGCGACCCACCGCCGGCGCCGACGGGCCTTCTCAAAATCAACGACCTTCGATGGTACGGGCTGCGACTCCCCATCCGGCGCAAGAGGCGTCCGGAACATCCCGTCCAGCCGGGCCGCCAGATCGTCGGGCATCGGCTCCGGCTCCAGCTCACGCAACACGCCGCCGACCGCGATCATCGCCGGCTCCAGTGCCTCGTGAGCGGCTCGCCAGGCGTCGTCGGTGGCGACCAGACCCGCCACACGCTCCTGATCGGGGGTGCCGTCCAGAGCGCCACCGACATAGTCGGCGAGCAGGTCGATGTCGACCCCCTCGAACTCGGCGCCCGTCACCGCGGCTCCCTCCGCTCGACTCCAGTCGGCAGCGGACCCGCCGCTTCCGACCTGGATGGGACGGTCCCGCCGTCGCTCCGGTTCCCCCGCAGATAGCCCAGGGTCATCGCCATCCTGGCGCGGCCACGGGCACATCGGCTCTTGATGGTGCCCTCCGCCACACCGAGCATCTCGGCCGCCTCCGCGACGCCGTAGCCCTGCACGTCGACGAGCACGATCGCGGCACGCTGCTCGAACGGCAGGGCGGCCAGCGCGTCCCGCACGACCAGGACCGTGTCCTGATCGGGGACGGTGGCGGCCGGCTCCGGGCCGGTGGGACGGTCGTCGTCACGCGCGCCGTCGGGCAGCGGGACGGTGGGATGGGCCTTCCGGCGGCGGAGCCGGTCCAGGCAGGCGTTCACCACGATGCGGTGCAGCCACGTCGTGACGGCCGCCTCGCCGCGGAACTTGGCCGCGTTGCGGTGCGCGTTGAGCAGAGCGTCCTGGACGGCGTCGGCGGCCTCCTCGCGGTCGCCGACGGTCCGCAGGGCGACCGCCCACAGCCGGTCCCGATGGCGCCGCACCAGCTCGGCGAACGCCTCGGGGTCACCCTCGACATGGGCGCGGACCAGCTCGGCGTCGCTCGGCGCGTCACCGAGGCCGCCGGGTGGAACGTCCCGGAACGTCACGCCAGCAATCTAGTGCACCGGCCGGGCTGATCAGTAACCGGACAGCTTGATCTCGCTGACGCTGATCTGGAACCGGTCGCCGTCCTCGGCGCGCGGCAGCGAAGTCAGGAAGACCAGCACGTACTGGTACTTCTCGTTCGGGTCGAAGCCGGTGAAGAACCACTTCGTGCCGGGTGCCTTCTCCGGCTTCTCGTCACTGAGCGACTTGAAGTCGTTGGCGACCTTCTTGTCGCCCTCGCTGCTGTCGCCGAAGTCCTTCGGGCCGGTACGCACGTCGATCGTCGCACCCGGCGCCGAGGTCAGCACCTGCACCTCGGACAGCGCCCGCGGCTGACCCAGGTTGATCAGGATGCCCATGCCGGACTTGAGCCGGCCGAACGGGGCGGTGTTGTACTTCTGGGTCTCCCACGCAGTGCCGGGATCGCCGTCGACGGTGTATTTGGCCTGGTCGTTGTCGACCCGGTCGCCGTCGGGCGGGTCGACCATGCGCACCATGTCGGCGGTGAGCTTGATCTCCTGCGGCACCGGGGCCGGCTGCTGGGCGGTGCTGTCGCCGGCGTTGGTCGGCTGGGCCGCCGGCGTGTTGCCGGAGTCGGTCGAGTTGCCGGTGTTGTTGATCGCGCGGATGCCGAAGATCAGGCCGATGATCGCGATGACGATCAGCGCGCCGACGCCGACCAGGATCTTCGGGGCGCTGCGGATCGGCTCGCTGGACGATCCGGTGCCGCTCTGCACGAAGCGGAGCGGGCCGACGTCCTCGTACTCCTCGTCCTCGGCGGCGGCGTCGAGCCGGCCGAGCTCGGAGGTGAGCGCTTCGGAGCCGGGCGCGGCCACCCGGCGGTCCAGCAGGTCCATCGTGAGATCGTCGAGGTACGCGGGGATGCCCGCGCGGATCTGGCGCGGGGCGGCCGGGTTGCCGGCGCTGTCACGCGTCGCGTCGGGAAGCGCCGAGCCGCCCACCTCGGTGTGCGGCCAGTGGCCGGTGAGCGCGAAGTAGAGGATGCCGCCGACCGCACGCACGTCGGTCTCGGTGCTGTCGGCCGCGTCGGCACGCGCGTCGGCCAGGACCACCCGGCCGTCGTCGGCGATCAGGATGCTGCCCGGATGCACGTTGCCGTGGATCATGCCGGTGGCGTGCACCGCGGTGAGGGCGTCGGCCACCGAGTGGGCGATCGCGATCGCCCGGGCGGGGTCGAGCGGGCCGTCGCCGCCGATCAGGTCACGCAGCGACTCGCCGTCGACCCACTCACGGACCACGTAGGCCCGGTCCTGCTCGTCGATCGCATCGTAGACGCCGGCGAGATTGGGGTGGATCACCCGGCTCGCGGCGACCGCCGCCTGCAGCATCTCGACGGCGGAGTCGCCGCCGGGGTGCCGGAGCACCATGGCGACCGGGCGCCGGAGGATCACGTCGATGCCGCGCCACACCTGCCGGCCGGCACTGTCATTGTTGACGTGCTCTTCCAGCTGGTATCGCTCGGCCAGAACCTCACCG
Source organism: Actinoplanes sp. CA-252034 (assembly GCF_050956125.1). NCBI lineage: Bacteria > Bacillati > Actinomycetota > Actinomycetes > Micromonosporales > Micromonosporaceae > Actinoplanes > Actinoplanes sp. CA-252034. The sequence goes on along the minus strand of NZ_CP191846.1, from coordinate 10,806,930 downwards.
GCGGTGGGGGCACCGAAGGTCAAGACCGGTCCGGCCTCGTCGGCCGCGGTCTCGTGGCCTTCGCCGACCTGGGTCACCAGTCCTCCCTCGGTGGTGCATTCCTCGGTGATGAACTCCCCGGGCAGCCTCGCGGCGCTCGGGACAGCGGGATCCCGCACATGCCGTCACCGACCATACCCGTACAGGGCCATGCTCTGGCAGGTCGTCCCCCCGGCGCGGCACCGCCGCCGAAGGGCACGAACGGGACCAATCGGTGTCTGATAGGTCCGGAATCACCTGTTCAGGACGGATACCCGATGATCAGCGGCCGATCTTCCGGCGCACCATCCCGACCACCTGACTCACCTCGCCGACGCGCAGGAGCAGCGCCGTGCCGATGTAGGCGATCAGGATCACCACGCCGCCGACGGCGAGCTGCACGATCGCCTCGATCCGGCCGTCCGGCTCGCCCGAGCCCGGGAGCAGCCGTGTCACCAGCACGGCCAGCACGGCGGCGACCCCGGCGGCGACCACCACCCGCAGCAGTGACGCGGCGACCGAGCCCAGGTTGAGCCGGCCGATCCGGCGCCGAAGGACGGCCAGCGAGATCACCGCGGACAGCAGGTAGGAGACGCCGTTGGCCGCGGTCATCCCGGCCGCGGTCAGCGACTCGTCGAGGACCGCGGCGAGAGCGAAGTACCCGGCGATCCGCACCGCGACCACCGGCAGGTTGATCAGTGCCGCGGTCCTGTTGCCCTGCATCGCGTAGAAGACGTTGGTGCACAGGAAGCTGATCGACAGCGGCAGCACGGCGAACGCCGCCACGGTCAGGACCGTGCCCATGTCCAGCGCGTCGGCATTGGTGATGCGCCCGCCCTCGAAGAGGAGGACCGCGATCGGGCCGCCGAGCACGGCGTAGGCCACCACGATCGGGGCCAGCGCCGCGGAGACCAGCTTGATGCCGCGGCTCAGGTCGTCGCTGACCTCGGCGAGCCGGCCCTCGGCGGCGGCCGCGCTCATCTTCGGCAGCAGCGCGGTGATCACCGAGACGCCGATGATCCCGTGCGCCATCATCATCAGCAGGAAGACGTTGTTGAACGCCAGCGCGCCGGGGTTGTCCGAGCTGCCGGCGCTGTTCAATGCCCGGACCAGCGCGAAGACCGCGATCTGGTTGGCACCGACATAGCAGAGCATCCAGCCGGCCAGGTGGCCGATCTCGCGCAGCCCCAACTCCCGCGGGGCCCACCGCCACGCCCAGCGGAAACCGACCTTGCGCAGGGCCGGCAGCAGGCCGATCGCCTGGACCACCATGCCGAGCAGGGTGCCGGCGCCGATCAGGACCAGCTCGGCGCCGCTGATGTTCTCCGGGGTCAGCTCCTTGTCGGTGCCGAAGACCAGCAGGAACACCCCGCACACCGCGATCACCACGATGTTGTTGAGGATCGGCGCCCACATCGGCGCGGCGAAGTGGCCGCGCACGTTGAGCACCGCGCCGATCAGCGCCGACAGGCCGGTGAAGAAGATGATCGGCAGGATCAGGTAGGAAAAGCTCGTGACCAGCTCACGGAAGTCCGGCGAGGTCTTGTCGCCGCTCGTCTGGATCGCGGTGATCAACGGGGCCGCGAGCACCACCAGGACGGTCGCCAGGCCCAGCATGACCACGGCGAAGGAGAGCAGCCGCTGGGTGAACTCCTGTCCACCGTCCGGGTCGGCCTTGCGCCGCCGGACCAGCAGCGGGATCAGCACGCTGGACAGGATGCCGCCGAGCAGCAGCTCGTAGATCTGGCCCGGCAGGAACTGGGCCCCGGTGTACGCGTCACCGACCGCCTCGCCGAGGACCATGCCGATCAGCGCGTTACGGACGAAGCCGATCACCCGGCTGACCAGGCTGCCGATCGCCATGATCGCGCTCTGGCCGGCCGTGCTGCCGACCTCGGTGTGCCCAGGCTGCTCCGGCGCCTGGTCCTCGACCGAGACGACGGTCACGCCCTCCTGAGTGGGAGGACGGCCGTCCGGCGCCGCGTGCGTGCTGCGGTACAGGCCGCCGTTCACCCAAGCCTCCAGAACCCAGCCGATGTTGCAGCCACCATAAAGCGCAAAAGTCACACGTGCCGACGCAGGAGGGTGCCGGGTTGCACGCCGGCCAGCGTCTCCACCATCCAGCATGCCTCCAGCGGAACCAGAGGCTCACTCAGCGCATCCAGCACGGTCGGATGATCACAACCGGCCTCGGTCAGCGCGCCGAGCAGAGCCGGCACGTCGTCCAGGTCACCGGAGTCGGCGATGCGACCGGCCAGGGCTCGCGTGCCGGCGTACGCCGCCTGATCGGGAAGCAGTGTGAGGACGGCGCTTGCACGGCGTACCAGATCGGAAAGGTCCTCATGGGGGAACCGCTCGCCGACGCGAACGTGGAGCCGCGCTGGGGCCGGTGCGCTCAACTCCGCGACCGCGGCCTCGTCCAGGACCTGCGGTGACGGCATCGGGGGCGCCGGCCACCACCGATCGTCGGCGAAGAGCGGCAGCGGCGTCTGCTCGGGCCCGGAGGGCTCGGCCGCCGGGACCTCGCGGCGCAGCGAGCGGTACGCGGCCTCGCGCACCGCGGCGATCTCGGCCGGATCGTCGTCCTCGCCGGCCGGAGCGAACGGCGACAGCAGCGCCACCACCAGGCCCGGATGCGGCAGCAACGGGTCGGCGAGAGCGATCACCCGGGCGAAGGACTCCAGCTCCCACCAATGCAGCGAGGCCGGAAACGGACCCTCGGCCGGCGCCCAGCCCATCTGCACCGGCTCGCTCGACGACGGGCGGCGCAGACCCAGAGCACGGTCGCCGCCGGGCAGATCGATGTCGAGGGTGAGCGAGTAACCGCCGACCACGGGGAAGGAGATGTGCAACTCGGTGGCCTCGGTCACCTGACCGGTCCAGAAGCGGGGGTCCTGGGCGAGACGGCGCAGAGCCTCGGAAACCGGCATGCCACCAATCCTGCCCGGCGGCGACTCCCGGTGCCACGGCGGCCGTCGACCGCCCACCTCCCATCCGGCCGCCCCGCCCACCGCCCGAGGAGGGCCGGGCAGATACGCTGGTGACCCCATGTCTGTGTTGAACGACGCCCAGCAGAGAGCGGTAGCCGAGTTGCTCCGCGTGTCCCCCGTCGCCGATGAGCTCGGGCGGCGATTCGCCGACTCCGGGCACGAGTTGCACCTGGTCGGCGGGTCGGTCCGTGATGCGCTGCTCGGCGCTCTCGGCGACGACCTCGATTTCTGCACCGACGCCCGGCCCGAGCAGACCCTGGCCGCGGTGACCGGCTGGGCCGACGCGATCTGGGAGACCGGGCGCGAGTTCGGCACGATCGGCATCCAGAAGAACGGTCTGCGGATCGAGATCACGACGTATCGGGCGGAGGCCTACGACGGGGTCACGCGCAATCCGGTGGTCTCCTACGGGACCTCGCTGGCCGACGACCTGTCCCGGCGTGACTTCACCATCAACGCGATGGCCGTGTCGGTGCCGGGGCACGAGTTCACCGACCCGTTCGGCGGGCTCCGTGACCTCGCGGCGCGGGTCATCCGTACCCCGTCGGCGCCGTCGGTCTCGTTCGGTGACGATCCACTCCGGATGCTGCGGGCCGCCCGGTTCGCCGCGAAGCTCCGTTTCACAGTGGACGAGCCGGTCGTCGCCGCCATGCGGGACATGGCCACCGACCTGGACCGGATCACCGCGGAGCGGATCCGGGACGAGTTCACCAAGCTGATGTCCGCCGCCGACCCGATCACCGGTCTGCGGCTGCTCGTCGACACCGGGATCGCCGACCGCTTCCTGCCGGAGATCTCCGGGCTCAAGCTGGAGATCGACGAGCACGCCCAGCACAAGGACGTCTACGAGCACACGCTGATCGTGGTCAGCAACGCGATGCGGCTCGAGGGCGACGAGGGGCCGGACTTCGTGCTCCGGATGGCCGCGCTCATGCACGACATCGGCAAACCCGCCACCAAGGCGGTCGGCCGTGACGGCCGGGTCAGCTTCCACCACCACGAGGTCGTCGGCGCGCGGCTCACCAAGCAGCGCATGAAGGCCATGAAATACCCCAAGGACGTGACCTCCGAGGTGGTCGGGCTGGTCGCCCTCCACCTGCGCTTCTATGGGTACGGCCGGGGCGAGTGGACGGATTCGGCGGTGCGCCGCTACGTGACCGACGCCGGTCCGCTCCTGAGCCGGCTGCACAAGCTGACCCGTTCCGACGTCACCACCCGCAACCGCCGCAAGGCCACCCAACTCGCCACCGACTACGACGCGCTCGAGGAGCGGATCGCCCGGATCGAGGCCGAGGAGGACCTGGCCAAGGTCCGCCCCGACCTCGACGGCAACGCGATCATGGAGCTGCTCGGGGTGCCGCCGGGCCCGATCGTCGGCCAGGCCTGGCGTCACCTGAAAGAGCTCCGGCTCGACCGGGGTCCGCTGGACCGCGACGAGGCCGAGGCGGAGCTTCTCAAGTGGGCCCGATCGCAGGGCCACATCGCCTAGCTGCGGGCCACCCGCACGGTCACGTCGTCGGTGAACCGGCTCGGCATCCGGTAGTCCTCCAGCAGCGTGCCGTCGGCGGCGTGGATCCGGGCGTACCGGTTGCCGAAGGCCAGGATCCGGCCGTCGGCCAGATAGATCGCGTCCGGTCCGGCCAGCAGCTCGCTGCGCGGTAGGCCACTGACCGCGTCGACCACACGGATACCGTCGGACGTGTCGGTCTTCTCGTGGACCAGGACCGTACCGCCGTCCGGGGACCAGGCGCCGTTACCGACCGGCACACCCGCCATCGGGATGCTCCGTGCCCGCTGGCCGGTGTCGGCCGAGTAGACGATCGCAGCCTCGATCTTGTCGGGGTGGGCCTCGCTCCGCGTGACGCTGACGTCCCGTCGTGGCACGGCGATCTCACGACCGTTCGGAAGCCAACTGAACGAGCAGAACTCGGAGCAGAGCGAATGGATGTCCGGCTTGTAGAACTCGCGGTACTTCCGGCTGCCGCTCTCGTAGACGGCGAAACCACCAGAGGTGGGCACCAGTAACCGGGAGCCGTCCGGCGACCAGACCGGGTCGCTGCCGCCCCAGGAGAAGGTGTCGATGCTGAGCTCGTCCAGCACATCGCCGTCGGCGTTCAGGATACGGATCTGGTCCGGGCCGCCCTTCATCGCGAACCGCTCGCCGTCGGGTGACACGGCCGGCGAGGCCTGGCCGAACGGCAGCTGCCGGTAGCGGCCGGCGTCCCGGTCCAGCGCCACGTGGGTGTACTCGTCCTCCCCGTCGTCGACCCTGGTCGTGGTGGTGAGCATGGTGACGATCGCCCCTCCGGGAAGCCGGTAGGGCGCCTCGACCGTGAAATCGGGCAGCGCGCGGACGCTCGGCTTCACCGTGACCGACGGCGCCGGCTGCACGACCGGCGCAGGTGGCTCCGGTCGCAGCCACACGTAGGGCACCGTGACCATCGAGAGCAGAGCCAGGGCGAACGCACCGGTGGCGACCTGCCGCCGGCGGCGGATCCGGCGCCCCTGGACGCGAGCCGCGCCGGCGAGATCGAAGGCGTGCGGAGCCTCGTCGGCGAGGTCCTGGACGGCGTGGCGCAAGCTCTCCTCCAAGTCCCTCATCGGACCCCTCCCATCGACGTGATCCGGTCGCCGACCATGTCGCGCAACTTGGCCAGGGCCCGCGACGCCTGGCTGGCCACCGTGCCGGGCCGGCATCCGAGGGCCTCGGCGGTCTCCTCCACCGAACGGTCCTCCAGGTAGCGCATCACCAGTACGGCCCGCTGCCGGGCCGGCAACGACAGCAGCGCGTTGCGGACCGTGAGCCGATCGGTGACGTCCTGGTCGTGGCGGCGCTCGGCGGCCCGGTCCGGCACCTCGGCGACGAACACCTCGTTGCGGCGTGCGGGACGGCGCCAGGCGGATGCCCGGTCGTTGTAGATGATCTTTCGTACGTACGCCTCGGCGTCACTGTGAATCCGCGGCCATCGTGCGTACGCCTTGGCCAGCGCACCCTGTACCAGGTCCTGCGCGGACTCCCGATCGCCCGTCAGCGCATGCGCGATCCGGAGCAGCACCTGCCCCCGTTCCGCGACGAATGCGGTGAACTCGTCCTCGAGCGACTGCTTCACCGGTCACCTCCGCCGGGCATGACGCATGCGGGATCCAGATCTTTGCATCTCGCTTTCTCGCGCGTCGGAACGGTAGCGTCCTGCCAATGACCGCCGTACGCAACCGGGTCCTCGCGGCCCTGCTCGCCGTCGCGCCCGCCGCCGGGCTCCTCATCGGCGCACCGGTGCTCGCCGCGGACTCCGACATCGTCATCAAGTCGGTCACGGTCAGTCATGACACCGTCGTCCTGGGCTCCACGGCAGGCTGTAGGAACGTCACCTTCACCGCGGTGCTGAGCGCACCCATCCCGGCCGGGAGCCCGGCGCCGAGCGGGGTCCGCGTCGACATCGAGGGCCCCCTCTCGCGGGACGGCCATCTGCGCGGGAGGAGCCTCACCCGGGTCGGGGAGACGACCACCTATCGGGCCACGGTGCCGCTGTGCGGCACCGACCGGTCCGGCCGCTACCTCGCCGTCGTGTCCGGTGGCGTCTACTCCGGGCCCGGTCAGGCGGAGTACCTCGACCCCGAGTTCATCGACATCTTCATCAAGCGGCCGGCCAGACTGACGCTGAACGCGTCACCCGAGCCGGTGCGCAAGGGCGAGAAGATCACCGCCAAAGGCCTTCTCAGGGTCGATGGCAAGGGGTACGCCGCAGCCAAGGTGAAGATCTGGTTCAGGGCGAACGACGCGACCAACTGGACGTACAAGGGCACCGCCACCACGAACGCCAAGGGCGTCTACAGCAAGCGGTTCACCGCCGCCCGCAGTGGGGTGTGGAAGGCCGTCTACGCGGGTGACGGGAAGCGCAGTGGGGCCGCGGCCGGGGACGCCGTCAAGGTCGGGTAGTTCCGGGCAGACTGGGGGCCATGTTCGTCATCGAGTCGCCCATCGGTCCGCTCGGTCTCGTCGTCGACGGCCCGGCCGTGGTGGGCGTCCGTTTCGCCGCCCGGCCGGGGCCGTCCACCGACCATCCCGCGGCCGAGCAGCTGCGCGCCTACTTCGCCGGGGAGCTGACCGACTTCACGGTGCCGTTCGACATGCGTGGCGGTTCGGAGTTCGAGCGGGCCGTCTGGGCGGAGATCGCGCGGATCCCGTACGGCGAGATGATCACCTATGGGGCGATCGCCACCGCGCTCGGCGACCCGGGGGCGGCCCGTGCGGTCGGCACGGCCTGCAACCACAACCCGATCCCGGTGATCGTGCCGTGCCACCGGGTGGTCGGCGCCGGCAACAAGATGGTCGGCTTCGGCGGAGGCCTCGACCGCAAACGCATCCTGCTGGAGCTGGAGGCCGCGGTCGCCCTGCAACGAGCCTGGAGCTGACGCCTCGTTCGGCAGGCGAAGTGGCCGGCCGCCCCAGGTTTTCGGCGGGCGCACAAATTCAAGATCACTGATATGGTCACCGGGCGGTTCAGGCAGGTGACGATCGGTGATCACAGTGATGTACCGGACTTCCTGGCTGACGACCGTAGGCGATACGCGCGGGGTGTATCCGCCTGAGTGGTGTCAGAAAGGAACCAGAGATCCCTTTGAGCAAAATCACGAGCAAGGTGCGGTCCGGAATCGTGGGAGCAGTCGCGATGCTGGGCCTGGGACTGGCCGTCTTCGTGGCGCCGAGCCCGGCAGCGGCCGCGATCGCCGCAGAGGACAACGTGGCGGTGGCCGCGTCCAAGCCGTCGGACACGTCCGAAGAGATCAAAGTGGCCGGCGCAACCGTCTACTTCGTGGACAACGGTGACACCTGGTTCATCCAGGACACCGCCGCGGACGGCAGGTCCGCCATCGTGCTCTGGGAAAACTACATCAACTTCAACGTTGCGCGTTTCGGAACGTGTGCCAACAAGCTGGGCAATGGCAAGTGGGGCAAGTGCACCAAGGATTACGTCGAGAGCAGCGGTATCTACGCCCAGGCGTGCACCTATGACTTCGGTACGAAAACCAAGGGCGCATGCTCCGAGTGGAAGGTAGTCAAGGGCGAGATCATCCCTTGATGACCCACTGAGCTTCGCGAAGGAGACGGCCCACCCTCTCGGGGAGCCGTCTCCTTCGGCGGTCGAAAGGTCAGCGCTCGATCTCGCCCTTGATGAAGGCCTCGACGGACGCGTGCGCGTCGTGGTCGCTGTACTGAACGGGCGGGGACTTCATGAAGTAGGACGACGCCGAGAGGATCGGGCCGCCGATGCCGCGGTCCTTCGCGATCTTCGCGGCGCGGACCGCGTCGATGATCACGCCGGCCGAGTTGGGCGAGTCCCACACCTCGAGCTTGAGCTCGGCGTTCAGTGGGGTGTCACCGAAGGAGCGGCCCTCGAGGCGGATGTACGCCCACTTGCGGTCGTCGAGCCACGGCACGTGGTCGGACGGGCCGATGTGCACGTCACTCTTGATCATCTCGTGCGGGATCTGCGAGGTCACCGACTGGGTCTTCGAGATCTTCTTCGAGACCAGGCGGTTGCGCTCCAGCATGTTCATGAAGTCCATGTTGCCGCCGAAGTTGAGCTGGTAGGTCCGCAGCAGCTCGACACCGCGGTCCTCGAACAGCTTCGCCAGCGCGCGGTGCACGATGGTCGCGCCGACCTGGCTCTTGATGTCGTCGCCGACGATCGGAACGCCGGCGTCGGCGAACTTCTGCGCCCACTCCGGGTCAGAGGCGATGAAGACGGGCAGCGCGTTCACGAAGGCGACACCGGCGTCGATGGCGGCCTGCGCGTAGAACTTGTCGGCCTCCTCCGAACCCACCGGCAGGTAGGACACCAGGACGTCGACCTCGGCGTCACGCAGAGCCTGCACGACGTCGACCGGCTCGGCCGTCGACTCCTCGATGATCTCCCGGTAGAAGGTGCCCAGGCCGTCGAAGGTCGGGCCGCGCTGCACGGTGACGCCGGTCGGCGGCACGTCGGTCAGCTTGATGGTGTTGTTCTCGCTGGCGACGATCGCCTCGCTGAGATCCATGCCGACCTTCTTGGCGTCCACATCGAACGCCGCGACGAACTTCACATCCGATACGTGATAGTCGCCGAAGGTCACGTGCATGAGACCCGGAACGCGGTCGTTCGGGTCGGCGTTCTTGTAGTACTCAACGCCCTGCACGAGGGACGAGGCGCAGTTACCCACACCGACGATGGCGACGCGGACGGAACCCATCGCGTTTGCCTCCTTGTTCTTCATCACGGCCGGTCCGGATGCGGACGCGGTGCTTCTGTGGTGCTCTCCGCGCGGTGACGGACAGCGGGGGTACGGCCGGAGCGCTCGTTGGTGATCAGCTCTTCGAGCCAGCGGACCTCGCGCTCGCACGCCTCCAAGCCGTGTCGCTGCAGCTCCAGCGTGTAGGCGTCGAGGCGGTCGGCGGCCCGGGCGAGGATCTCGCGCAATCCCTCACGGCGCTCCTCGATGCGGCGGCGCCGGCCCTCCAGGATGCGGAGCCGGGTGGCGCGGTCGGTGCGCGAGAAGAAGGTGAAGTGCACCCCGAAACCGGCGTCGTCATACGTCTCCGGGCCGGCCTGGGTGAGCAGGTCGGCGAAGTGCTCCTTGCCCTCCGCCGTGATCTTGTAGACAACCCGCCCCCGCTTGCTGGTCATCGGGGGAATGATGTCGCTGGCGGCCTCCGCCTCACTGATCCAGCCGGCGAGCTTCAGCCGCTTCAGAGTGGGGTAGAGAGTGCCGTAGCTGATCGCGGCGCGCAGCGTGCCGAGTTTGGTGGCGAGCTCCTTGCGGAGCTCGTAACCGTGCATCGGGGCCTCCTGAAGGAGACCGAGGATCGCCAATTCCAGCACTGGCCCTCCCTCGAACTGTGTCCCGATGTATCGGCTCGATACATCGCAACCGTAGATCGGCAGGGGGAAGTGCGCAACTTGCCCCTCCTGCGCAGTCGCCGCGCCACGCTGTGTGATGACTGTCGCCGTGGGAGCGGGGACCGCGTACTCTCTTCGCCATGCGCACGCAGCGGCAGGTTGTCGACTACTCGCTACAGAGGCGGGCAGTCCTGCGTGACGTCAAAAACGGCCGGATCGGCCCGCTCGAAGTCTGTGACGCGTCTCCTTACTTGAGAAACGCCGCGACTTTCCATGGCGAGCCGACCGACGTGCGGTGCCCGATCTGCCGCCGGGACAACCTGACACTGGTGCACTACGTCTATGGAGACGAGCTCAAGCAGTCCGCTGGTCAAGCCCGGAAATTGGCCGAGCTGCCCGTGCTGGCGATGACGCTGCGTGAGTTTCAGGTCTTCGTCGTCGAGGTGTGCCGCTCCTGCGCGTGGAACCACCTGATCGAGAGGTTCGTGCTCGGCCGCGACGGTCTCGACGCAGAGGAGATGTTGCACACCGGCGTTATGGTCTCGTCCGGTGGAGGGGGACCCCACCGGACAGGGCAGTCGTCACACAGCGGGGAGGGACGGCGATGAACCGGATCGATCTCGCTAACGTGTACGAGTTCGAGACCGGAATCCGGTCATCAGAGACACATGACATGGGGGCTGCCGGGATCGCAGCCCACAACGCCCGCTCGTGGCGCAGTGTCGGAACGGCTCGTCCGGGCCGTCTGACCGCGCCCCCGCGACCGGTAGGTGTGAGGGAATGAACGCGTACGGCGAATCGCAGTCCGCACGAGCCCGGGTACAAGTGCCCGGGCCGTCCGCTGCTTCCACGCCCGGCGACGGACCAGGTAACGAGAGCAAGCCCGGACCGGATGCCTACCGGCGTCCATCCGGCGCGGCCTCGGTGCCGGGTTCGGCGGGGCGGGCGTCGGTGGGCTCCGCTCCCGCCGCCAGAGCATCGGTCGGCTCGGCATCCGTGGGCTCCGCTACCCCCGGTCGTGCTTCCGTGGGCGCCGCCCCCGTGGGTGGCCGCGCCTCGGTGGGTTCGGCCTCCGTCGGCGGCCGCGCCTCGGTGGGCGCCGCCCCGGTCGGTGGTCGCGCCTCCGTGTCACCGGGCGGCCCAGGCGGGCCGGGTGGCCCGGGTGGCCCCGGCGGAGGTGGCGGCTCGGGCGGCTCCTCCGGCGGCAGCGGTGGCAAGAAGGGCCGCAGCAAGGCCGCCAAGAAGTACCGGCGTGCCAACATCCTGACCGCGGCCGCGGCCGTGCTGGTCATCATGCTCGGCGTCGGCATCGTCGGCGGCACGTACTTCTTCGACGACGTGAAGCTGCCCACGCCTCAGCCCGAGGCGCAGATGAACACGGTCCTGCTGTCCAACGGCTCGCTGCTGCAGAAGACCGGCTCACCCCGGATCAACGTGCCGTACCAGCGGATGAGCCCGAACATGCAGAACGCCGTCATCGCCGCGGAGGACAAGAACTACCGCAGCCACAACGGCATCGACATGAAGGGCATCGCCCGGGCCGCGTGGAACAACTTCACCGGCGGCGAGCTGCAGGGCGCCTCGACCATCACTCAGCAGTACGCCCGGCACGTCGCTGACGAGAAGGACATCAGCTACAGCCGGAAGCTGCGCGAGGCGGTGATCGCCCGCAAGCTGGAGTCGGAGTACAGCAAGGACGAGATCCTCGGCATGTACCTGAACTTCATCGATCTCGGCCGTGGTCGGTACGGTGCCGAGGCTGCGGCCCAGGGCTACTTCAAGGCGTCGGTGATCAAGGACTCCAAGAACGAGATCAACCCGTACCAGGCCGCGGTTCTCGCGTCGCTGATCAAGCAGCCCTACGCGACGAAGACCCACCCGGGCTATGACCCGGCGAACAACGAGAAAGAAGCCAAGGAACGCTGGGAGTACACGCTCAAGAACATGCTCGAGCTGGGTGCGATCACTCAGGAGCAGTACGACAAGCGTGCATACCCGAAGGTCGAGCCGGTCAACTCCAAGACCAAGAGCGCCGAGGACAAGCCGGTCGGCATGGTCATGCGTCAGGTGACCTACGAGCTTCAGAACAAGCTCGGCATCAGCGAGGAGAAGCTGAAGCAGGGCGGCTACACGATCACCACCACGATCAACCCGAAGGTGCAGGCCGCGGCGGAGAAGGCCGGCTCCAAGGCGAGCAAGACCTCCCCGATGTACAAGCAGAAGGACAGCTACCAGGCCGCGGTGGTCGGCATCGACCCGCGAAGCGGCGATGTGCTCGGCTACTACGGCGGCGACGACCCGAACGGGATCGACTACGCCGGCTACATGCAGGGTGACGGCAGCGGCGTTCCGACCGACGGCTCCGGTGGTCAGTCGCCGGGCTCGACCTTCAAGATCTACACGCTGGCCGCCGGTCTGAAGGCCGACTACTCCTTCGACACCGTCTGGGACGTGAACAAGGAGAAGCCCGAAGGCGGCAAGATCAACAACGCCGGTGCGGACCCGGGAGCGATCTGTGGCGGTCGGGGCGCCTTCTGTGATCTCGAGACCGCGACGATCAAGTCGTACAACTTCCCGTTCTACTGGATTGCGGACGAGCTCGGCCCGAACAAGGTCATCGAGGCCGCTCGCGATGCCGGTGTCGAGACGATGTGGACCGACAAGGGCAAGAAGATCGATCTGACCGGCAAGCTGGGCAGCGAGTTCCACACCGAGGTCGCCTTCGGCCAGTACCGTGTTCTTCCCCTGGAGCACGCGCAGGGTGTGGCCACGATCGTGAACGCCGGCGTCCGGCACGACGCTCACTTCATCAAGCAGGTGAAGCAGCGCGACCCCAGGACCGGCGATGAGAAGGTCCTCTGGACCGCTCCGCAGAAGGGCAAGCGGGTCTTCGACGAGGCCCAGATGTCCAACCTGCTCGGCGTGCTGAAGAAGATCCCGAAGGCCTACAACAACTCGATCGAGGGTCGCGAGTCGGTCGGCAAGTCCGGGACCTGGGAAGTCGAGGTCAACGGCAAGAGCCTGAACGGCGACACCTGGTTCGTGGGTGGCATCCCGCAGCTGGCCGCGACTGTCTGGGTCGGCGGTGCCGATGGCCGGGTATCGCTGAAGGAGAAGGACGGCGGGCCGATGTTCGGGTCCGGCACTCCTGCCGCTATCTGGGAGGAGTTCATCGAGACTTCGGCCGAGGCCATGAAGTGGGATGCCGAGAAGTTCCCCGATCGGATCAAGACCGGTGACGACGGCAAGGGCAACGGCGTCAAGCCGGTCGAGCCGCCGACACCCACGCTGCAGGACCCGAACAGCGCCTTCTGTCTGCTCCAGCCGACGGACCCGCAGTGTGCCGGAGCCGGCAACGGCCAGAACAACCAGAACGTCGGCAACGGCGGCAACAACAACGGCGGTGGCCCCGGCAACAACAACGGCGGCGGCAACGACGACGACGACGATTAGCTTGCCTGACTGAAAGCGGCGCTCCTCTCCACGAGAGGGGCGCCGCTTCGGCTTGGGGCACCTGTGTGTCTGATGAAGATCGGTGTGCCGCACGTGGCCGGTCACCTTCCGGGGCCACTGATGCGGCATGATGCCAAGACATGAGCGCCCTACCGCCCACAGATCGGCCTGACGTCTCCAGCGCGACTTCGGACGGCTTCGTGCGCGGACTCTCCCAAGCCATCGGCGGGCCGCTCGGCTCCCACGCCGTCCGGCCGGACGCCCAGCCCGGCCGGTTCTGGACCGCCCAGCGGATCGTGATGGCGCTGGCCTGCCTCGTCCTGGCGCTCTCCTGGGTGCAGAAATCACCCTGCATGGACGGCAACTGGCAGAAGAACGTCCAGTACACCCGGTACTGCTACACCGACGTGCTGGCCCTCTACTTCGCCGAAGGGCTCAACGAGGGCAAGGTTCCCTACCGGGACCACGCGGTCGAGTACCCGGTGGTCACCGGATACTTCATGGGCGCGCTGGGGCTGCCGGTGCATTCGTACGGGCAGACCCACCCCGACATCAACCAGGGCAGCTGGTTCTACAACATCAACGCCCTGGTGCTCTCGATCCTCGCGGTGATCAGCATCGGCATCATCCTGGCGCTGCGCCGTCGCCGGCCCTGGGATGCCGCGATCTTCGCGGTGTCACCGATCGTCCTCGTCACCGCCACGATCAACTGGGACTTCCTGGCGATCGTGCTCTTCGCCATCGGCCTGTATCTCTGGGTCAAGCGCTATCCGATGTGGGCCGGTGTCCTCTTCGGTCTCGGGGCGGCGGCGAAACTGTGGCCGGTGTTCATACTCGGGCCGATCCTGATCCTGGCATTACGCACCGGCCGGATCTGGGCGTTCGTCAGCTCGTTCCTGGCCGCCGGCGTCACCTGGCTCCTGGTGAACCTGCCGGTCATGATCCTGTGGCACGAGAGTTGGCTGCGGTTCTTCCGTCTCAACGACGAGCGGCCGATCGACTGGGGCACGTTCTGGTACATCGGGCGCTACATCGACAGCAAGTGGAACTCGGGGAACGCCGGAGACCAGGGCCCGTTCCAGTGGCTCAGCGACCACGTCCCCACGCTCAACCACCTGTCGTACGGTCTCTTCGGCCTCGCCTGTCTGGCGATCATGGTCCTCGGCCTGCTGGCGCCGCGCCGCCCTCGCCTGAGCCAGCTCGCCTTCCTCGTCGTGGCCGCGTTCCTGATCTTCAGCAAGGTCTGGTCCCAGCAGTACGTGTTGTGGCTGCTCCCGTTGGTGGTCCTCGCCCGCCCGAAGTGGGGCGCGATCATCGTGTGGACGATCGCCGAGATCGGCTACCTCGCCGCCTTCTACGCCGAGCTGATCGGCGCGGGCGGCACCGCGGTCATCCCCGAGGGGACGTTCGTGCTCGCCTCCACCTTCCGCCTGGTCACCGTGGCCGTGCTCTGCGGCCTCGTGGTGCGGGAGATCTGGCGGCCGGAGTTGGACGTCGTCCGGGAGACCTACGGCGGCGCCGACCCGGACGCCGGGCCCCTGGACGGACCGGAGCAGCCGTGGATCACGGGGTTGCGCCGATTCTTCGGCATGGGCCCCTCGGACGAGGCCCCAACCCCGTCTCCGGAGCCAGCCCTGGCCCTGGCCCCGTCTCCGGGTCCGGCCCCTGCCGATGGTCAGTCGAGGTAGAAGATGACGGCGCCGGGGACGTCCTCGCGCCGGATGTCCAGGTTGTCCACCGGCAGGTCCCCGGCGTCCTCCCACGACGTGCCGGCGACGTGGTCGCTCAGCAGCAGCACTCGCCGGACGCCGATCGAGTCCAGGTAATCGATGCTGGTGGCGTCCGGGAAGCCGGCGACCTTGGTACGCAACTCGTTCTGCGCCGCCGCGCCGAAGCCGCCACCACCGTTCGCGATGTCCTGGAACTTCGTGGTGCTCCAGAGCTGGACGGTCTGATCGGTGAGCTCGGCAGTCGGCAGGACGAGCATCGGGCCCGGCACGGTACGCATGGCAGCGGGCTGGGCCGGGACGATCGGGTGCGCGGTGGTGTTCCAGCCTTCCAAGGTCACCAGGACCAGTGGGATCAAGGTGGTCAGGCGCAGCCACGGCCCCGGCCACGGTGGGATCCGCTGGGCCGCCAGGTGCTCGGCCCGGCGCACGAAGTCGTCGACCGCGCCGGCGGCCAGGATCGCCAGCAGTAGCGTCACCCACAGCATCAGACGGCCCGGGATGCGCAGATCGAACGAGGCCGGGAAGTGGCCGAACAGCGGCAGATAGGTCCAGCGGCCGTCGAAGAACGTCGTGCCCAGCGTGAAGACGATCGCCACGGCCAGCCCGGCGACGAGCACCAACCGGTGCCGGAGCCGCCAGATCGACAGGAACAGGCCGGCCAGCGCCAGTGCATACAGGACGAATCCGGGGAGCAGCGACATCTCGGCAGCCCAGCCGAGCGTGGAACGGGGCGTCTCGTGCGCCGCGCCCCAGATGCGTGATTCGGCCGGGCCGATCAGCAGGCTCTGCACCGGTGGCGAGAAGAACCGGATCTCATCCAGGCGCGAACCGCTGTCGTCGAGCCGGATATATGGCACGGCGATCAGGATGGCGGTCGCCGCGAAGATCGTCGCGCCCAGAATGTTGACGTTGGTCAGCAGCACCCCGACGAGCGGGTTCCAGCGAGGTTTCCGCTGAACCCGGACCGGTCGGCGGAAGAACCGCAGCCAACTCTGCTTCCGGGGTGGGCTCTCCAGGACGTCCGTCCGGGGGAGCTCCACAGCCGGCTGGATCGCGGTGTCCTTTCCACCAGGCGCGGCCGGCTTGCCCTTCTCGCCGCGTGCCGCGGTGGGCACGCTCTTCGTCCCGGCCGCCTTCTCGTCCTTCTTGCCGGGTGCAGCACCGGAGGAGACCGCGACATCCGTCGTCCCGGCGGCGGCGGCCGGGGCAGCCGCGGCGTTCGTCGTGCCGGGCGCTGTGGTGGCGGTTGCGGCGTTCGTCGTGTCGGGCGTTGCGGTGGCGGGTGGGGCTGCGGCGTTCGTCGTGTCGGGCGTTGCGGTGGCGGGTGCGGCGTTCGTCGTGCCGGGTGCCGTCGCCTGTTGAACGGCCGTCTCGTCCTTCTTGCGAGGGCCTGCGGCGATGACCGCGGCAGGCTCTTGAGTTCGGCCGGGCGCAGGAGCCGCCAGCGCTGCCGTCTCGCCCTTCTTGGCGGTGGTCGGCGTGGCTGCCTTGTCCTTCCCACCAGGCGTGGACGTGTCGTTCTTCCCGCCGGGCGACGTGTCGTTCTTCCCGCCGGGCGACGTCTCGGTCTGCCCACCGGGCGGCGTCTCGTTCTTTCCGCCGGGCACGGGGACGGGCTGTGCGACTGCGACCTCGCTCGGGGCCGGCACGGGAGCGGTCAGCACGGCCACCTCACGGCGGTCCTTCTTTTCGCGCCGGTAGCGGAGGAAACCGCGGAGCGCGTGGAGCGAGGAGGCGATCATCAGGGCGATCAGGAGCAGGCCCAGCACGTACGCGAAAGGGACGCCCAGCGAGAAGCCGAGGGTGAGCTGCCAGATCGCCACGATCCAGCCGCCGATGGCCCACAGGGCGCTGCGGCGATCGGCGCGGAAACCGTGTCGCAGTGAATAGCCGTGACCGCGGGCAAGCATGGCCAGCGCCAGGGGGATGCCCCCGGCCGAGATGATGTCGAGGTGGCCCTCCTGCGCCAGCCGCCACGGTGCGTAGGAGAACGCGACCGCCGCGACCGCCGCGCCCGTACGCCGTGCGCCGAGCTGCCGCACCAGTGCGTAGGCGCCGATCACCAGCAGGGCGTGGGCCAGCACGAACAGCACGTTGTAGCGCAGCACGGCGGCGGCCGGCCCGGTGCCGATCATGCCGGCCAGCGCGTAGCCGACGAGGCTGTCGCCGAAGGCCAGGCCGTCCGCTGCCGGGAAGTAGGCGTTGGCCTGCCACAGACGCACCGGGTCGGTGACCAGGATGTGCCCGATCCAGGAGACCTGCCAGGCCTGACGGGACGGATCGCCGAGGTCCTGCGGGAGGGTGTGCATGGGGTAGCGCAGTGCCGGCCAGGTCATAGCCACGGCCAGCAGGCAGGCGGTGTAGAGGAGCAGGGCGTACTCGTGGATGAATGCGCGCAGCGTCGCCCGCAGGCCGCGGCGGAGGCGGCCCGGCTGCTGATCCTGTGTCCGGGCGAACACCGTCCACGGGTCCGGTGGCGCGCCGGGCGGACGGGCCGTCGGTAGAGCCTTTCGCGGCCTTGGCTCAGCCGCGGTCTTCAGCGGATCCGAACTATCCGACTTGTCAGACTTGATCCCGCCGTCTTTCGGTTCGGCTGGCTTGCCGTCCTTCGGTTCGGCCGGCTTGTCGTCCTTCGGTTCGGCCGGCCTGCCGTCCTTCGGCTCGACCGGCTTGTCGTCCTTTGTAGTCGTCCCCGGTCGGATCGAGGCGGAGCCCGCCGGGGCCCCGGCCGTCGCGGTGACCGGATCACCCGACGCGGCGCGCGCGGGGTCACCGGACGAGGCCTTCACGGACACCGCGTCCGCCGTAGCAGCGTCGACCGGCGGCGCCACCGGACTCTTCCTCCGGAAAAGCCCGAATCGACGGCGCGGAGCAGCCGGCGGCGAGTCGTGCGCCTCCGCCGCGGAGGCAGAACCGGACGCGGGCGCGGAAGCGGGCGCGATCGGTCGCGGCTGCTCGGTCATGACCCTCCCCGGGGGCGGTGCGTCAGTTGCCCGCCCGCTCCCGCAGTAGGGCGATGTCAGCGGCCTGTCCGTCGATCCCGCCCGGTGTCTCCACAATGGCCGGAGCACCGGAGGCGCGGATGGCGGCGACCACCAACTCGGTGTCGATCTTCCCATTACCGAGGTTGTCGTGACGGTCCTGGCCCGAGTCGAATCCGCCCTTTGAATCGTTGGCATGGATCAGGTCGATCCGCCCGGTGATCGCCTTGACCCGGTCGACGATGCCGGTCAGGTCCTCGCCGCCGGCGAACGCATGGCACGTGTCCAGGCAGAACCCGGCGCCGAACGAGCCGACCGCCTCCCACAGCCGGGCCAGCGAGTCGAACCGGCGGGCGCACGCGTTGTCGCCTCCCGCGGTGTTCTCGATCAGGATCGGCACCGGCAGGCCGCCGTCGTTCTCCGCATACTCGAAGGCCTTCCTCCAGTTGACGAAGCCGGCCTCGAGATCAGCGCCCGCGCCGACGTGGCCGCCGTGCACGATCAGGCCTTTCGCACCCAGCTCGGCGGCTGCTCGGGCATGGGCCATCAGAAGCTTGCGGCTGGGGATGCGGATGCGGTTGTTGGGCGACGCGACATTGATGATGTACGGCGCGTGCACATACACGTCGATCTCGGATGCCCGGATCTGCTCGGCGTCCTCGCGTGGTTTGGGCGAGTTGTATTTCTGTGGGTCGGTCAGGAAGAACTGCACGGCCTCGGCACCGCGGGCGGCGGCCTCGGCCAGCGGGTTGCCGGAATCGACGTGGGCTCCGATGCGCATGGGACGAGCCTACGACGCGGGTACGACGCTTTCCCCCCGCGTCACCGCGCTCCACAGCGAGTCGTTACCTCCATTGATCTTTGCTGACGGATGCCGGCGCGAGCCGGTGTTGAACTGGGGGATGGCGCATGTCACGGCAGTTCCGATACCGGATGGCGGCGCTGGGGCTGAGCGCGCTGCTCTTCGGTGCTCCGCTGCTCGCGAACGGGACGGCGAGCGCAGACCAGTTCCGGGCCGGCGACCGGCAGGTGAGTTTCGGCGGCATCGGCATCTTCGGGCTGTCGTGCGGGTCCCGGCCGAGCATCGAGACGATGACGGTGCCGGCCAGCAGCGTGGTGCGGGTGGTCAACCAGACCGGGCACGACGCGCAGCTGCGCCTCGCCGGCGCGCCGCGGGGTGTCGTCCCGGCCAACGGTGCCGCCGACGTGGTGTTCCGGCGGGGCACCACGGCGGTGCAGCTCACCCCGGAGTGCTCGTTCGGTGAGGACGTGCTGCCGATTCTGATCACCGCGGCGCCGTCGGCCTCGTCCCCGGTGCCGGGGCCGACCCCGGAGCCGGCGAACGGTGGCGACTCGACGCTGATGTCGAGGCCCGCGACCGGGTCCGGTGCGCCCTCGCGTACGTCCGGCGCGGTGTTGCCCGACTCGATCGCTCCGGTGGGCGAGCCCACCCGTACCTCTGCGAAGGACTCTCGGCGCGCAGCGCGCAAGGCCGCCGAACGGCGGGCCGCGACGGCTCGGCGGACCTCGGCCACCGCGGCGCAGGCGGCACCGCAGGGCATCAGTCCGAGGATCAAGAGCAGGACCATGCGGAGTACGGCCGGAATTGGCGCCCCCGCGTTCGCCGGTATGCCTCCGGGCGGCCGTGAGTCCGCGATGCCGCCCGTGCCGCCGCCGGACGTGGCCGTGTCGCCGACGGCCGGGGACGACGGCGTGGCCGTGCCACCGGCGACGACCGGGCCGGGCGGTCTGGACGCGGCTCAGCCGGTGGCCGCGGTCGGGCGGATCGAGGACGGGCATCCGTTGGGTCTGCTGGCGCTCACGGCGCTGGTCTGCATCCTCGGCGTGGCGACCGCCGCGATTCGGGCAATCGTGTCGCAACGTGCATCACGTACAAATCTGGCGTAAGCTGCTCTTTGAAAGCTCCGCGGGGCGTACGCGTCCAACCTCATCGGTGTGGTCGTTCCTCCCCAGGTCCCACCCAACGAATCGGGCCGGACGCCCCGCGGCTCTCCATCGGCGACCTCGTCCCACGGACGGGGTCGCCGTTTTTGGGTCCCACGCCCGACCTGGGTATGCTGGCTCGGTTCGCAGTGTGTCCGCCGTGGGCTCCATCGCCTACGGCGTCCTTCTGCGAGCGACACAAGACCTCCTGCCACGGAGAGACCGTGGCCGCATTAGCCCACAGGAGGTGAGAACGTCTTGCGTCATTACGAACTCATGGTGATCCTCGACCCTTCGCTCGAGGAGCGCACCGTTGCTCCGTCGCTCGACCAGTACCTGAACGTGATCAGGACCGCGGGTGGCTCGGTGGAGAAGCTCGACGTCTGGGGCCGTCGCCGGCTCTCGTTCGAGATCAACAAGAAGGCCGAGGGCATCTACGCGGTCGTCGACCTGCAGGCGACGCCCGAGGCCGTGGCCGAGCTGGACCGTCAGCTCCGCCTCAACGAGTCCATCCTGCGCACCAAGGTCATCCGTCCCGAGACCCGCTGAGCCGTTTTGTCAGGGGGTCCTGAGACCCTCTTGCATGAACGACACGAGCGGCGAGGAGAAGTTTCATGGCTGGAGAAACCGTAATCACGGTCGTCGGCAACCTGGTCAACGACCCTGAGATGCGTTACACCAACTCGGGCGCGGGTGTCGCCTCGTTCCGGATCGCCTCGACGCCGCGGACGCTGGACCGGCAGAGCGGCGAGTGGAAAGACGGCGAGGCGCTCTTCCTCACGTGCAACATCTGGCGTGAGGCGGCCGAGCACGTCGTCCAGTCGCTGCAGCGCGGCGCCCGGGTGATCGTGCAGGGCCGGCTGCGGCAGCGGTCCTACGAGACCAAAGAGGGCGAGAAGCGCTCCTCCTACGAGCTCGAGGTGGACGAGATCGGTCCGTCCCTGCGCTACGCCACGGCGACGGTGCAGAAAGCGGTCCGGTCCGGCGGTGGCGGTGGCTTCGGCAACTCCGGAGGCGGCTTCGGCTCCGGTGGTGGCGGCGGCGGTGGCAACCGGCAGTTCAGCGGTGGCAACAACAACAGCGGTGGTGGCGGTCGTGGCAACAGCAACGACTTCGACGACCCCTGGGCCACGGCTGCGCCGGCGTCCGGCGGCGGCAACCGTTCCGGCGGTGGCGGCAACTCCTCGTTCGACGACGAGCCTCCCTTCTGAGCCCTCAGGGCTCTTCAGATCACCAACAGGAGTTTGAGCAATGGCTAAGGCTGCGGCGCTTCGCAAGCCGAAGAAGAAGGTGAACCCGCTCGACAAGGACGGGATCACCTACATCGACTACAAGGACACCGCGCTCCTGCGGAAGTTCATCTCCGACCGCGGCAAGATCCGTGCCCGCCGCGTCACCGGTGTGACCTCCCAGCAGCAGCGGCAGATCGCCCGTGCCGTCAAGAACGCCCGTGAGATGGCGCTCCTGCCGTACACGGCCACGGCTCGCTGAGAGGGGGCACCGAGATGAAGATCATCCTTACGCAGGAGGTTTCCGGCCTCGGCACCCCCGGCGACATCGTCGAGGTGAAGAACGGCTACGGGCGCAACTACCTGCTTCCGCAGGGGTTCGCGATCCAGTGGACCAAGGGCGCCGAGAAGCAGGTCGTCGTGATCAAGCGGGCCCGCGAGGCTCGTGAGATCCGTGACCTGGGCCAGGCCAACGAGGTCAAGGGCCAGCTGGCCGGCCTCAAGGTCACGCTGAAGGCGCGCTCCGGCAACGGTGGCCGTCTGTTCGGCTCGATCACCCCGGCCGAGATCGTCGACGCGGTCAAGGCCGCCGGTGGTCCCGCCCTGGACCGTCGTCGCCTCGAGCTCCCCGGTCACATCAAGACCACCGGGGCGTACAACGTGCAGGTCAAGCTGCACCCCGAGGTGACCGCGACGTTCCCGGTGAACGTGGTGGCCGCCAAGTAGTCGTCGTACTACGCCGAGACGGCGCGCCGGGCCTTCGCCTGGCGCGCCGTTTTCGGTTCGGTGAGGCCCCGCATACTCGGGCTGTTACCGGCCGGGTGGTTCAGCTCAGGCTGTTGCCGGTGATGGCGGAGCTCAGGACGGTGGCCAGACCGCCGCCGACCACGGCCGCGGCCAGGCCCACGCTCGCCGACTTCCAGGCCGTCGTGGCGATCCGTAAGCCGTAGGCCACCAGCATGCTCAGCACCAGCGCGATGCCGAACCCGGGGGCGGCGCCGGCCAGCGTGTTCAGGGCGTTCCCGCTCTGGCCGCTGTTGACCACGAAGATGCCGACCACGAACAGAACGACGGGAACGCCGTACCACGCCACGGTGTAACCGACCGCGGCCAGCGGGCTTCCCGTGTCCTCCTGCTCCTCTTCCTCGTCATCCGGGTCGAGCAGATCGTTCTGCCTGTTCAGCAGGAAGTCGCCGCCCATCGGGCGACGCTCGTAGGAGCCCGTCCCCTGGAAGGCACCGGCGCCCCGCCGAGGCGGCCAGGAGGTGTCCTCCTCCAAGGCCACACCACCGGAAGTGGCCATGCCGCCGGAACGTGCCCCCTCGACGGCACCCGCCGCACCTGGCGCAGCGATCACCGACGTGGAGCTCAGGGCCAGATTCGACGATCCGTCGACCGAGGCCGAACCGCTTGGCCGAAAGGGAGGAAAGTCCGACGTGCTGTAACGGTGGGACTCGCCCTCGGTCAGCTCATTCTGGCGTGACAACTCTCGGCGCCAGTCGGTCTCACCGTCCTGCCCGGCGCCTCGATAATCTGCCCCGCGCCGGCCGGCGCGTTCGGCGGCGAGCCAGTCCGCCAGGGGCGGACGGTCGCCGAAGCCACCACCAGAGGGCGGCGGAGGATCGTCACGGTCGCCGCGGCCACGCCGGGACGAGGTGTCGGTCAGTGGGTCCGGCCAGCGCGCGGACAGATCGCCGGAGACCGGGGCGTTGCCGTACGCCGGTTTCTGCTGCCCGGTCCACGCCGGCCCGGAGGTCGGCGCCGAACCGCCCGCGGGCAGCGCGCGAGCCGACCCGAAACCGGGACGGCGCTGCTGCTCGGGCGGCACGTCGTAGGAGGACGGCTGCGCCGGGATCCCCTGGCCGCCATACGCCGGTCCGCGCTGTGGCTGCCGGCGCTCCTGGTCGAGCCAGGACGTCTCGGTTCCGGCGCCGCCGCCGTAGGCCGGTCGTTGCGGAGCCGGCCGCTGCTGACGCTCCTCATCCAGCCATGACTGGCCGCCCGCGGGACTCTGCGGGGCCGGCCGCTGCTGCGGTTCCTGGTCGAGCCAGGAGGGCCCACTGGCCGGCGCGGCCGGCAGCGCGCGAGCACCGTACGCCGGCTGTTGCTGCGGCGCGGACGGACCGGCCGGAAGCTCACGCTGACCGCCACCATATGCGGGCCGCTGGGGTTGAATCGACGGCCCGGGCGGAAGCTCTCGTGCGGCGCTGCCGAAACCACTGCGCGGCGTCTCCGGGCGCGACTGACCGTAACCGCCACCGCCTGGAAGATCACGCTGGTCGCCGCCGTATCCCGGCTCCTGCCAGCGGGGCGACTCTGCGGGCGGCTCGTCGCGGTAGGCGCGGCGGCGCGGCTCCGGCTCGCTCGGCTCCGACCACTGCGGCGGCGTCGGGCCGTACCGGCCGTCCTCACGCGGGTAGCCGGCGCCGGGTCGGCCGTCTTCACGCGGGTAGCCGGCGCCGGGTCGGCCGTCCTCACGCGGATAGCCCGCGCCGGGGTTTCCGGAACCGGGATAGCCGGGACCGGGGTAGTCGGAACCGGGGTAGTCGGAACCCGGGTGGTCGGAACCGGGATAGCCCGGCCCCGAACGGCCGGCGTCGCCGTAGCCCTCCGGGGCGACGCCGGGTCGACGAGACTGCCGGGACTCGGGCGCGGCCTGCCACGCCGGCGGGCTCGGTGGCTCCTCAGCGGGCCGGGAAGGCTCGGCGGCACGGCGGCGGCCACCGGAGTAGCCATCGCCCCTGAACTGCTCCTCAGCGCGCCCACGACGCCCGGAACGGCCCTCGTCTATCGGCGCGCCACCGGCCGACCAGCCACCACCGGTCGTGTCGGCCGCCGGGATGGAGCTGCTCGGCAACGGCCCGCCGGGCACGCCGCCGGTCGGCTCGTCGCGTCGGGGCCTGCGGGCCGGCGGCTCCGACTCGTCCCTCATCGACTCGCGACGGGCCGCCTCGGCGCGCCACGCCAGGACCCGCGGATCGTCCTCGGCCCGGCTCCACTGACCGGTGTCCGGGTCGCGGGTCCAGTTGCTGGTGTCCTCGTCCGCGTCCCACGAGGCGGTGTCCTCACGCCAGTTCGTCGGATTGGAGTTGTACCGCCGACGGTTCGCGCCGCCGCCACGACGGGCGTCCGGCTGCGGGCGGGCCGGCTCGGGGCGGGCCGGCTCCGGGCGGGCCTCCTCGGACTGTCTCCGCCGGTCGCGCCGGGACGGCGCCTCGGAGCGTGCGCCCCATGCGGGCTCGTCCTGATCCTGAACGGTCGGGATGCTGCCGGTGTCGGTGTGATCGGCCCAGTTGTCCGCGCTCGACCCGCTCGACCAGCCACTTCCGCCGGACGGCGCCGGATCGGCCTCCGCGGCACGCCGACGACCGACACGGGTGGGCCGGTCACCGTAGGCAGCGTCACGACGCCAGGCCGCCCGGTCGTCCTCACGGACCAGGTGACGGGCGTCATCGGCGGCGGAACGCTGCCAGCCGGGTGCGTCGGTGCGCTCCCAGCGGGTCATGCCGGTGGTGTTCTCCCCGGGGCCGGGACGGCCCGGATCGCTCCGGGGCGCGCTGGAGGAGGCCGCGGTGGACCAGGTGCCGGTGTCGGCGGCCCGGCGCCGCGAAGGGGTCTGTGGCTGCTGCCAGGAGGGCGTCTGCGGTGTCGGTGCGGACGGCTGCTGCCACGAGGGCGTCTGCTGCGGCTGCTGCCAGGAGGGCGTCGAGTCGGCCGGGGCCGGTGCGGAGGGCTGCTGCCAGGTCGGCATCTGCGTCGACGGCTGGCGCCATGACGGGGTCTGCTCGACCGGCGTGGTCGCGGCCGGCAGATCGGGACGGCGCTGCCACGACGACGACGTCTCCGGGTCGCTCCGGCGCCAGGACGGCGTCTCGGCGGCCGGCTGCCGCCACGACGGGGTGCTGCCGGACTGCTCGACCGCCGGGGACTGCCGCCATGACGGGGTGCTGCCGGACTGCTCGACCGCCGGGGACTGGCGCCACGACGGGGTCTCCCGGTCGGAGCCGGTCTCCCACGCGGTGCCGGGAATCGACGGTTTCTCCCGCTCGGCGGCCTCGTCCTCGGCACGCCAGGCCTCGGTGGTGGACCGCCAGACGTGCGAGCCGGTGGACGAGCGCCACTCGGTGGTCTGCCGCCAGCGGGCGCCGGTGGCCCGCCACTCGGCGGTCTCGGTGCGCCAGCCGACACCGTCGGCCGGGAAGGTCGGGCGGCCGGTGGGGGTGACCTCGGAGGACCATCGGTTCACCGGCTCGATGGCCTGGCCACCGCCGCCATACGGCTCGACCTCGGACTGCTGGGCCCAGTCGTCGGCGCGGCGCTGCCAGGCCAGCGCCTCGTCGCTCGGCGCCATGCTGCCGGTGTCGGTCAGGGAGGCCCAGCGCGACTCCGGTTCGTCGGCCTCCGGCTCCCGGGTGGGCCAAGCACCCGCAGCGCGCCGAGGGCGCGACATGCGGGTCCCGTAGTCCCACTCCCGTTGGTCCACCTGGAAAGGGTGACGTGCCCGAAGCCGAACCGCAACGCCTCAGCGCGACTGCTTGCTCACCCGACTAGCTATTTTCGCAGATCCTGACTTGTTTCTGCCCTCCACAGGTGTGGATGACGAATCCCCTGCTCGGGTTCGCTGCCCTCAAAGTTGTCCACACGGTGTGCACAGGGCTACCCACAGAGTCACCGGAGATGTCCACAGGTTGTCCCAAGACTCGTCCACCACAGCAGTTGGGCAGGTGGCGGCCGGGTTCGTACAGTGGTCCAGCCTTACGAGGGGACTTCGACCTTCGGCGAACCACTGAATCCCGTACGGGATCAGTCGAAGGGTTTGTACCGAGGCGGTTCGATCGCGAGGCGGCCATGGCCGAGTGGAGGGGGAGACCGGTGTCGATCACCGACGACGCGAGGCCCGAGTCGAGGCCGCCGTCCCAGGCCGGTGGGGGCTCCGGTGGTGGCAACTCCAGCGGGGGCGGCGGGGGCAACAAGGGCGGCGGCAACAAGGGCGGGGGCGGTGGATTCGACGGCGGCTCCTACGACAAGGCGCCACCACAGGACGTGGCGGCCGAGCAGGGCGTGCTCGGCGGCATGCTGCTGTCCAAGGACGCGATCGCCGACGTCGTCGAGATCCTCAAGGTCACCGACTTCTATCGGCCCGTCCACGCCACCATCTTCGACGTCGTCCTCGACCTCTACGGCCGGGGCGAGCCGGCCGACGCCCTGACCGTCGCCGCCTCCCTCGCCGACCGCGGCGACCTGCAGCGGATCGGCGGTGTGCCCTACCTGCACACCCTGATCGAGAGCGTGCCCACCGCGGCCAACGCGTCCTATTACGCCCGGATCGTCTCCGAGCGCGCCATCCTGCGCCGACTGGTCGAGGCGGGCACCAAGATCGTGCAGCTCGGCTACGGCACGGGCGGCAACGGCGGCCGTGACGTCGACGACATCGTCGACCTGGCCCAGCAGGCCATCTACGACGTCACCGAGAAGCGGGTCAGCGAGGACTTCGCGGCCCTCGGGGACATGCTGCAGCCCACCCTCGACGAGATCGAGGCGGTCGGTGCGTCCGGCGGTGTGATGACCGGCATTCCGACCGGCTTCCAAGACCTGGATCGCCTGCTCAACGGCCTGCACGCCGGGCAGCTGATCATCGTGGCCGGCCGCCCCGGTCTCGGTAAGTCGACGGCGAGCATGGACTTCGCCCGTAACGCGGCGATTCAGTACGGTCACGCCGCCGCCATCTTCTCGCTCGAAATGAGCAAGATCGAGATGGTGATGCGTCTCCTCTCCGCCGAGGCGCGTGTCCCATTGCACACTTTGCGGTCGGGCCAGCTCTCCGACGACGACTGGACCAAGCTGGCCCGGCGGATGGGCGAGATCAGTCAGGCGCCGATCTTCGTCGACGACACGCCCAACATGAACCTGATGGAGATCCGGGCCAAGGCGCGCCGCCTCAAACAACGGCACAACCTCCGCCTACTGGTGATCGACTATCTCCAGCTGATGTCCTCGCCGAAAAAGACGGAGAGTCGTCAGCAGGAGGTCTCCGAGCTCTCCCGTGGCCTCAAACTGCTGGCCAAGGAGATCGAGTGTCCCGTCATCGGTGTCAGCCAGCTGAACCGTGGTCCCGAGCAGCGGACCGACAAGCGCCCCCAGCTGTCCGACCTGCGTGAGTCCGGCTCGATCGAGCAGGACGCGGACGTGGTGATCCTGCTGCACCGCGACGACTACTACGACAAGGAGTCGCCACGCGCCGGCGAGGCCGACTTCATCGTCGCCAAACACCGAAACGGCCCGACCGACACGATCACGGTGGCCGCGCAGCTGCACCTGTCTCGGTTCGTCGACATGGCGATCTGAAAGCCTTATCTCGTACGCTCGGAGGCGTTTCTCAACCGCATCGAGGCCCGTTCCGGACCTACCCCGCGACGCTTGTGCAATGGGCGGCCCCAAGGCGGCTCACGCGCCATCGATTCATGCCGCATTCGTTCGCAAGGTCAGCTCGCGCGAATGAGTCGTGGACATTTCCGAAATGGCCGCCGTGGGGAGGACGCACGACGGTCGTTCTTGCCGGGGCGCGGTATCGCGGGTGGGAACCGCGGCCCGGCGCGGGAGCGTGGACCGGTGGCTCTGGGGTGAAGGCCGGTGGTCCTGGTATGCGGGTGTCACCAGTGAGGATCGGACTGAACAGATGTGTTGAACTCGGTCACCCCTGAGGGCGGTGCCGGCGCCGGTGGGAGGCGATCAGGCGTCGTCGGTGGGGCGGTGATGGGCGACCAGTTGCTCGAGCTGGCGTGATTTGCCGGCCGAGGCGTGCTGAACGGTTTCCACGATGACGCGGGCGAGCGTGTCGACCGGCCATTCGCGGCAGGCGTCCTGGTTGAGACGCAGGTCGACGAGGCGGCCGTCCGCGTCCACAGTGGCCCGGACGTCTCCGGTCTCGGACTCGGCGCTGACCTGCATGGTGGCAACGCTGCGCTGAAGCTCGTCCACTCCGGAGCGGAGTTCCTCATATCGGCCGTAGATGTCTTCCAGATCAGTGCGCAAGTTGGGGTCGGCCGCACGATCGTCAGTTTCAGTCACGGTTCTTCCTCCGTTCGCCGCGACAGGGGGGGCGGACGTGAGAATACCCAAGATCGGCGACGTTGCGTATTCCGGTAACTTCGTAACGCACACGAAAAGAGAGACTTATCGAAATAGCTCACTTTTAAGTGACGATACGACTCCGTCTTGTAGCTACTCAGAGTGAGCAACGACACTGCCGCGATTTGGCCGGGCTGATGGCGCGCGCGAATTCCCACAGGTGGACACGGCACTGTGGAGCGGCGGTCCGTACGTGGGCATGACTCTGCGTACCCGAGCCCTCGATCGCAGCCGCAGAAAATTATCGGCCCGGGTCCTCGCCGGCCAGGCGGAAACCGTCCTGGAGCGGGCCGCCGGTGCGGTTCAGGACGGCAAGCACCGCGGCCACGAGCGGTTCGCGGTCGGTGGTCACGACCCGCTGGGCATCCACGAGCAGGCCCGGCAGGTCGGGGTCGACCTCCGCCAGCCGTCGGGGTAGCCACTTACCGCGCGCTGACCAGTGGTTCTCGGCCAGCAGCAGCAGGTCCGCAGCGGCGAGCACGAGGGTCGCCGCCAGGAAGGCGATCTCCACCGGGTCGGAGCAGCCGCGCAGGTCGTCGAGCAGGTCGGTGACCATGTACCGCTGGAACGCCACCTGGTCAGCGGTCGGCGCGGCCGGGCCGGCGGTCAGAAGCGCCGCAGCCTCCGCGCGGTAGGTCTCGGCCGAACCGTCGGTGCCGACCAACGTCACGCCTTCGGCGACCATGCGCAGCAGCGGGGTACGCCGGCTCGAGACGTTCTGCCGCCAGTAATGCCGCAGCGACGTCGGCGTGTAGACGAACCACTCGACGAGCTGACCGTCGTGGCGCAGGGTCTCCCGAAACGACGCCGGCTGCCCGTCCAGCACGACGACGATGTCCAGATCGGACCATGCTGTTCGGCGGTCGGTAGGGGCGCTTCCGCCGAGGAATGCGGCGTGCGCGTGCGGAAACCGCTCCGTCACGAGCCGGCCGGCCAGGGCCACAGGATCATCCACCACACACCACAACGTGCCATACCGCCAGCAACTCGCTTCACGCTGGCAGCTCACAAACCGGCCAAACCCGACATGCCGGATTACTGAAGAAGCGCGGCCACCGATGCAACCCAGATCAGCATGCGGCAAATCGTTCAGGAAGCGAACTCGGCTCAGCGTCGGCCAGACCAATCGGACGCGTCGGAAGCGATGCGGCCCGGTTGCGGCCACCGATGCGGCACGGGGTTTACCGGTGCGGTGCAGCGCAGCTGAGATTCGCCGGCCCGGGGCTGAGGCTGCCGGAATGCGGTTGGGCGGTTGGGCCGGCGTGGTGCGGGTGCGGGTTCGCCAGGAGCACGAGGCGGCCGCCGGCAGTCCGAACGGTTCTGGCGCCCGCCACGTAGGGCCCGCAAAAGCCGCCGGTGAGGAGGCAGCCGATCTGCCGACGCCCGCGGGGTTTGCGGGCGGCGGGAGATCGACTGCCTCCTCACCGGTTACAAGGCTTCTTGCCGCGGAGCGAAGCGCAGCCGGCTAACTCAGTCGAAGAGGTCGTGCAGGAAGCCGCGACGGCGGTAGTGGCCATGGTGGCCCTGACCGCGGCGGTAGTGGCCGTGGTGGCCGTATGCCGGAACGGGCGGCGGGTAGGCGTGCGGCGCCGGGGCTCCGTAGGGCGGAGGGGGTGGCGGCGGGGCCGCGTAGCCGGGCTGGTGCATCGGATGCGTGGGAGCGTGGGGTGCGGGCGGCGGAGGAACCTGGCCGCCGGACGGGGGGCGGTTGTAGCTGGCCTCGGCAGCGAACAGCTTCTCCAGCTCGCCACGGTCGAGGAAGATGCCGCGGCACTCGCTGCACTGGTCGATCGTGACGCCGCTGCGCTCGTAGACCCGCATCTCGCCGTGGCACTTGGGACACGTCATATGCATTTCAATGACGGTACAAGGCCGTGTCATTCCGTGGGGCCGAAGAACCTGTGTCCTTGCTGAGTGCCTGCGCGAAGAGCAGCAGGGCGGCCGGGTAGAGCAGGTAACCGAAACGTGTCGTCGGCATCAACAGGATCGCGGTCAGGAGTCCGTATCCGCAGAAGAGGGCGGCGGAGCGGGCGGTTCGCGGGGGGCGGCGCAGCAGCAGGAGGCCGATCACGGCGGCGGCGGAGATCAGCAGGCCGGCGGCTATGTAGCGGCCTCCGGGCAGCGCCTGGGAGATCAGGTAGCCGGGGAACGGGGACTGGGCGGGGCTGGTGACCAGGCCGTGACCGAGGGGGAAGCGCAGGACGTTCTCGATCAGGGCGTCGGCGTCGACCAGCAGCGGCGGCACCAGGGCCAGCAGGGGCAGGCCGACGGCGCCGGGGATCAGACGGCGCCACGATCCGGTGACCACCGCGTACACGATCAGGACGGCCACCACCGGCAGGGCGAGGAGTTTGCAGGCTGCGGCGGCACCCACGGCCAGGCCGGACCAACCCGGGCGGCCGGTTGCGGCCAGGGCCAGAGCCAGCAGGCACAGCGCCAGGACGGGGATGTCGTCGCCACCGGTGGCCAGGGTCAGCGCGGTCACCGGCAGGACGGTGGCGGCCTGGATGGCCCTGACCACGGCGGGCGACACGGCGGAGCGGGGGGCGGCGGGGGCCTCGGTTTGGGATACGAGGGCGGTCGTGCGGGGCAGCTTGAAGAGGGGGCGCGTGGACCGTACCGCTGAAGGGCCGGGAAGGGACCGCAGCAGGGTGACCGCCGCGGCCAGGGTGACGAGGGTGGTGATCGCGAACCAGATCCGGGCATCGGTGAGCCAGAGGTCGCCCACAAGGGCGCGCGGGATGCCGAAGGCGGACATTCCCGGTTGATAAGGGCGATAGCCCAGAAGGCGCTCGTCGAGCGGGATCGAGGCGATCTCGGTACGGCTGAGGTAGGGCGTGCCGGTGTGCAGCAGCGACTCGCCCATGTGCTCCACGACGAGCACCTCCTCCTGGGCCCGGTCGGTACGCCCACCGGCCCGCTGCACCGACTGGATCACCAGCGGCAGCAGCGCCACCGCACCCCAGGCAGCCCAGGCGAGCAGGTCACGACGCTGCACCAGGTAGACCAGGAGCGCAGCCGTCAGATAGCCCCACGCCGCCACCGCACCCCACGCGCGATGCGGTAGCAGTGTCGAGGTCAGTGCGGTGACCAGCGCGAAGACCGCGGAGAGGGCGTAGAGGGCCAGGTCCAGCTTCTTGGTCACGCGGGCAAGTTTGGCAGACGGCGCGCGGGCAGGCGCACCACCGAACCCTCGTCGTGCAGGGCGGCCGCGAGGACGCCGGGCCGGCCGCCGGAGCCGCGTTGCAGCATGCCGGCGAAGCGTGCCGCCGAGTAGGGCCGTGCGAACAGGTGCCCCTGACCGGCCACGCAGCCGAGAGCCCAGAGCGCACGGCGTTGCGGCTCGCTCTCCACACCCTCGGCGACAACCGTGAGATGCAGGTTGCGGGCCAGGTCGACGGTGGTGCGGACGACCGCGGCGGCCTCGGCGGACGTCTCCACCCCGGCCACGAACTCGCGGTCGATCTTGAGTTGGTGCACCGGGATCCGGGACAGCACCGACAGTGACGAGACGCCGGTGCCGAAGTCGTCGATGGCCAGCCGGACGCCGGCATTGCGCAGCTCGGCGAGGGTGCGCTCGACCACGTCCAGTTGACTGACGGTGAGGGTCTCGGTGAGTTCCAGGACGAGCCGGTCGGCGGGGGTGTCGTGGCGGGCCAGCCGGGCCAGGACCGCGCCGGGAAAGGTGGGGTCGAGCAGGCTGCGCGGCGACACGTTCACCGCGATGGGCAGGTCGAATCCGGCGTCGCGCCAGGACTGCCGGGCGATCAGTGACTGCTCGAGGACGGCGTCGGCGAACGCGGGCAGCTGGCCGGACCGCTCGACCGTCTCCAGGAACCGGACCGGACTGAGATTGCCCTGGTCGGGGTGATGCCAGCGGGCCAGCGCCTCGGCCGCCAGGACTTCGCCGGTGCCCAGATCGACGATCGGCTGGAAGTCGACGGTGAACTCGTGCTCGGCGACCGCCCGCCGCAGCTCGCCGGTGAGCATCAGCCGCTCGAGGTCGGCGGTGTCTCGGGCGTGCGCGTAGACGACGATCGGCTCACCGGCACGTTTTGCCTGGTACATGGCGATGTCGGCGCGGCGCATCAGCTCCTCGACGCTGCCCGTGCCGGCCGCGAGCGCGATGCCGCCGGCCGCCTCGACGGTCAGCCGCATGCCCTCGACCTCGATGGTCGCGTCGAGGGTGGCGAGCATGCCGGTCGCCCGGTGGCCGGCCAGCGCGGGGGTCGGCAGGCCGGTCAGCAGGACCGCGAACTCGTCACCGCCGAGCCGCGCGACCAGGTCACCGGGGTCGGCCGCGTCGTGCAGCCGGGTCGCCACCTCGCGCAGCACCTCGTCACCGGCGGCGTGCCCGAGGGTGTCGTTGACCTCTTTGAAGTGGTTCAGGTCGATCAGTAGGAGGGCGAACAGGCCCTGGCCGGTGGAGCGGAACACCTGCTCGGCCTGCTCGTACAGCCGGCGGCGGTTGGCCAGGCCGGTCAGTGGGTCGTGGGTGGCGGCGTGCGCGTTCTCGGCGGCTATGCGAGCGAGCTCGGCGTACGCCTGCGCGTTGCGGATGGCGGTGCACACCGCCGACGCGAACGTCCGCAGTTTGTACTGCTCGACTTCGGTGAGCCGCACCGTCCCGCCGAACCGCAGGCGCAGCACACCGACCCGGACGCTGCCGTCGTGGGCGATCAGGTCGACGGTGGTCTCGTCGGCCGGGCCGCTGCCGGCGGGTGGCCGGGGACCGTCGGCGAGGACCTGGGCGGCGGTGGCCCGGACCGTGCGGGCGGGCATGTCGATGGCGGCCTCGGCCGCGGAGAAGATCTGCGCCGCCCGAGTGGTGGCCGAGTGCAGGACCTGGGTGAGGTCCACGGCGTTGAGCTCGTCGGTCGCCTTGGCGAGGCGCTGCCAGGACTCACGTTCCTCGCGGGTGCGGACGCTGCGGGACTGCCACAGGTGCATGCACAGCACAACGAGCGGGACGACCAGCAGAAGCCAGGCATTCGCCCCGGTGGCGAGGACACCGACGACGAGCAGGGCGGCGGCGAGCTCGCCGAGATAACAGATGACCTTGCTGGTCCAGTGGTGGAAGGCGACCTTCCACACATCGGTGCCGGTCGCCAGGGACAGCACCGGGGCGAAGATGACGTGGTCGACGACGACGAAGGTGATCAGCGCGAGCACGATGGGCAGGGCCGGCAGGTCGGGGCGGTCAGGTCCGGTCGGACCCCGCAGAGGAGGAAGACGGCGGCCGCGGCGCCCGAGGTCAGCGCCTCCTTGGCCACGGCGAAGGTGGATTTCTGCAGGCCGCGCCAGTCGAGGAGGCGGATCAGGGCCATCGCGGTGACGGCGCAGAGGATGACCCACGGCGCGGGGAAGAGCACGAGCCCGATCAGGACGGGGATCTCGCCCCAGGTGGTGCTGTCCCCGCTGGACTGGACCCGCACGTAGACCCGGACGCGGTTGGCGATCACCAGCGAGCCGCAGAGGACGGCCAGGGCCAGGGGGTGGGGCGGAGTGCCGGGCAGGATCGCGGCGTAGACGGCGGATCCGGCGGTGGCGCAGAGCCCGGAAACGACGACGAGACCGACGAGCAGCCGGAGCCGCTGATCGGTCACGTTGTCGTCGCTTCGGTCGCGAGTCATGGGGTCCTTGTCGTAGCCGAGCGCGATGGTCTCGTCGCTCAAGGCACAACGTAATTCATATCCGTCTGTCCGCGCATCTGCCGGTTTCAGAGCCACTCTTGGTTGCGGGTCATGGCCGTTTCCTCCTTTTTGTCCGTGCCGTCCTGACAGGACAGAAGTTAGGCCGATCACGTGCCGGTTTCCAGTGGATCGTGTCGCTATGCGCAGAATGCGACAATAGCGTGACAGTTCGTTACTGACAGTTTCGGAATGGAAACTCAATGCGATGTGAATCGCTAGGCCCGACCATCGTGAATTCCATTTTCCATAGCCGCCGCAGCATTGCTGAGCAGTGTGGACGGCATGTGAAGCAAATACGGCACCGATGAGAACTAAGCTCCCGGTATGCCCCAGGAAAGCCACCTCACCCACGTCGACGAGACCGGTGCGGCGCGCATGGTCGACGTGTCCGCCAAGGCGGTGAGCGACCGTCGTGCCATCGCCGCCGGCCGGGTCCGTACCACCGCCGACGTCGTCGACCTGCTGCGCCGCGACGGCCTGCCCAAGGGTGACGCTCTCGCCGTTGCCCGGCTGGCCGGGATCATGGGTGCGAAACGGACGCCGGATCTGATCCCGCTCTGCCACCCGATCGGTCTGCACGGCGTCAAGGTGGAGCTCGAGGTCACCGTCGACACCGTCGAGATCACCGCGATCACCAAGACCGCCGACCGGACGGGCGTCGAGATGGAGGCTCTCACCGCCGTCGCCACGGCCGGCCTCGCGATGATCGACATGATCAAGGCGGTCGACCCCGCGGCCAGCCTGGAAGCCGTCCGGGTGCTGCGTAAGGAGGGCGGCAAGACCGGAGATTGGGTACGCCCGGAGGACCGCCCGTGACCATCCGAGCCAGAGTCGTCGTCGCGTCCAACCGGGCGGCGGCCGGGGTCTACGCCGACACCAGCGGGCCCCGCCTCGTCGCCGGGCTCCGCGAGCTGGGCTGCGATGTGGACGAGACACCGGTTGTCGTACCCGACGGGGAGCCCGTCGCCGAAGCCCTCCGCGCCGCCGTCGCCGACGGTGTCGACGTCATCCTGACCAGCGGCGGAACCGGGGTGACCCCGACCGATCGCACCCCCGAGGCGACCCGCGGCCTGCTCGACTTCGAGATCCCGGGCATCGCCGAGGCGATCCGCGCCCACAGCCGTGACCGGGTGCCGGCGGCGGCTCTGTCCCGCGGGCTTGCCGGAGTCGCGGGGCGCACCCTGATCGTCAACCTGCCCGGCTCGACCGGCGGCGCCAAGGACGGGCTGGCCGTGCTCGGGCCCCTGCTCGCCCACACGGTGGACCAGATTCGCGGCGGCGACCACTGAGCGCGGCCGGGTTGGCGGGGCGCTAGGCTTTCCAGGTGACCGAGTCGACCGCTGTGGACTGGGAACTGGCGCGCACGCTCGCCTATCGGGCGGGCCGGGACGCGGCTGGTGGCGCGGAGGAGATTCCGCTGACCGCCGCCGACGGCCGGACCCTCGCCGAGCCGTTGCGTGCCCTCACCGACCTGCCCGCCTTCCCGACGTCGAGCATCGACGGATGGGCGGTGCGGGGCGCGGGCCCGTGGCGACCGGTCGGGCGTGTCCTCGCCGGCGGCACACCGGCGCCGCTCACCGCGGACGGTGACTGTGTCGAGATCGCCACCGGCGCCATGGTGCCGGACAACGCGACCGCCCTGATCCGCATCGAGGACTCGGTGACCGGCGCGGACGGCCGCGTCTCCGGCGAGCCGCGCACCATCCCCGACTGGCGGCTCCCCGGCGAGGAGGCACACCGCGGCGAGGAGCTCTTCCCGGCCGGCGCCGCGATTGACCCGGCCGTCGTCGGCGTTGCGGCCACCTGTGGTTACGAGACTCTTTCAGTACGATCGACGCCCCGCGCGGCCCTGCTGGTCTTCGGCGACGAGCTGCTCACCGCCGGCCCGCCCGGTGGGGGCCGGGTCCGCGACTCCCTGGGCCCGCAGGTGCCCGGCTGGCTACGGCGTTACGGCGCGACCGTCGAGTCGGTGCAGGGCCCGGTCAAGGACACCCTGGCCGCCCACGTCGACGCGATCCGCAGCGCCCTCGACGTCGCCGATCTGGTCTGCACCACCGGCGGCACCATGCACGGACCGGTCGACCACCTGCATCCGGCGCTGGCCGAGCTCGGCGCGGAGTACATCGTGAACACCGTCGCCGTGCGGCCCGGCTTCCCGATGCTGCTGGCTCGTGTGCCGGGGCCGGACGGGCGGTTCCGCTTCCTGGCCGGTCTGCCCGGCAACCCCCAGTCTGCGGTGATCGCGCTGGTCACGCTGGTGGCCCCGCTGCTAGCCGGACTTCAGGGCCGCGAGTTGCCCGTGCTGCCGTCGATCACCGCGGGCACGGAGGTGGCGGGCCGTGGCGGGTTCACCCATCTGGCGCTCGCCACTCTCGACGCGTCCGGGCGTACCGCCACTCCGGCCGGGCATGTGGGGTCGGCCATGCTTCGCGGTCTCGCCAACTCGCACGGGTTCGTCGTGGTTCGTCCGGGCGCCCGGGCCGCCGCCGGTGACACGGTTCCCTTCCTGCCCCTTCCGCTGACCCCCGGGGAGCGCCCGTGACCACTCCTGCAGACACCTCCACCCCCGGTCTGGTGGCATTGGCCGCGGTCGTGGACGAGACGCTCGACCTGGCTGCGCACGAGGCGGCCGTCGCCGACCCGCGGGCCGGTGCGGTCGTCTCCTTCCAGGGCGTCGTCCGTGATCACGACCACGGTCGCGGCGTCACCCTTCTGGAATACGAAGGGCATCCGACGGCCGCCGCGATCCTGCGCGAGGTGGCCGAGGAGATCGCCGCCGACCCGGCCGTCTACGCGGTCGCCGTGTCCCACCGGATCGGCACCCTGGAGATCGGTGACGTGGCCCTGGTCGCCTCGGTCAGCACGGCTCACCGTGCGGCGGCGTTCGCCGCGTGCGGCCGCCTGGTCGACGAGGCCAAGGCGCGGCTGCCGATCTGGAAGCGTCAGGTCTTCCGCGACGGCACCGAGGAATGGGTCAACTGCCCCTGATCGGGCAGGTCCTCCCGTCCGGCCGGGGGTCAGCCGCCTCGCGGTAACGGGATGGCTGCTCGGCGGTGCGCGACCGGGTGGGCCGCCGGCCGGGCCGGTGAGCCCTGCCGCCACGGGAGGGTGTTGACCAGCACGATCAGGGCCAGGGCGGGGACGTTCCA
This sequence comes from Actinoplanes sp. CA-252034, assembly GCF_050956125.1. Taxonomy (NCBI): domain Bacteria; kingdom Bacillati; phylum Actinomycetota; class Actinomycetes; order Micromonosporales; family Micromonosporaceae; genus Actinoplanes; species Actinoplanes sp. CA-252034. The sequence goes on along the minus strand of NZ_CP191846.1, from coordinate 10,769,737 downwards.
GCGGAGCGACCACTCGGGCGCGGTGACCAGGAGCAGATATCCGACGGCGGCCGCGGTCAGGTGGCCGGTTCCGGTGCGCCGGGCCGGCCTGCCGGCGAAGCGGATCCAGCGCGACGGGCGCGACGGGCGCGACGGGCGGAGGCTCCGGCGGCGGCGCAGACCGGCGTCGGCCAGGATCAGGATGGCCGGGAGCAGCCACAGGCTCTCGGCGGCGGTGGTCACCGGGCCCGCGACGGCCACGGTCAGGCCGACCAGGGTGAAGGCGGCCACCTCGTCGCCCTCGGTGTGCGCGGAACGGGCCCGGATCAGGCCGACGGCCACGATCAGGATGCCGAACGCGAACCACACCAGGACCGGCGGGGCGGGGAAGCCGTACAGCCGGGCCATCAGTCCGGCCAGAGCCTGATTGTCGATGTCGCTGACCGGGGCGGGACGGGCCAGTTCCCACATCGTCGTCCCGTACCACATGAGGGTCTCGGCGGGCGCCACGACGAGCACGCCGACGGTGACCGCCGCCGCGGTGGCGAGGGCGGTGAGAGCGGCCCGGCGTTGCCGGGTGACCAGTAGATACACCACGAAGAGCAGGGCTGTCGCGCTGAACGTCACGGCCAGACCCGTGCCGGCGCCGGCCCACGCTCCGTTCGCCCGGATTCGCCTCCACCCGCCGCCGGACGTGTCGACCTCGCGACGGGAGCGCTTCGACGACTCCGACGGATCACCCGGACATCCGCGGAGCGCATGGACCAGCCGGGAGCCGCGCGGGCGGCCGCCGGACGAACGGCGCGAACGCAGGAGAGCGGCCAGCGAACGGTCGCGGACCCGCGCGGCCCGGCGCAGGCCGACCAGATCGGCGGCGAGGAGGGCGAGGATGAGCAGCTCCGGGCGGCCGAGGCCGATCCCGGCGCGAACCGGCTCGGCGAGGAGCGCCAGGCCGGCCGTGGCCAGCACGAACGGGCCGCGACGATAGCCGTGCCGGCGCGCCACCGGGCCGGCGATGATCACGGTGCTGAGCAACAGGGCGGCCAGACCGGCGAGGGCCAGCAGCGTGCCTGCTGCCGGCAACGGCAACAGGGTGAGGGGCACCGCGATCAGCGCCAGTGCGGGCGGCAGGGCGGCGCCCGACTCGTTCTTCGGGGAGCGGTACGCGTAGAGCCCGTCCCCGGCCAGCCATCCCTTGATCGCCTCGTGTTCGACGGCGAGGGTGCTCAGTTCGTACCGATGCAGGTAGAAAGTGATGATCGCGGCCGTGACGAGCACGCCGACGGCGACCGTTGCGACCCGCATGCGCGCAGCGCGAAGCGTGATGTTCCTGATTGCCGGCATGGCGCGACCCCCGTCTCGTTCCCGGGCACGGCACGTCCTGCCGGTCGGCCCGGCCGCCGGCGCGTAGAGCGCAGCGGTCGGAGACGGCGGCAGGGCGTTGCCGAGCGGAAGCGAGCTTGGAAGGCGCTGACCGACCGCGCGGCCCCTCGTCCGCTTTAACGCAAAGGCCGCAAGAAGGTTGTTATCCGGGCAATCTACGCGCAGCGGCGACCGAGGCGGCGGCGATCTTGGCCTCCCGCCGGGCGGTACGGACCGCGCGTCGCACCGAGCGCTGGCTCCTGTCGACCGCATGCGATGTCCGATAACGAAGACCCGGACGGCCCTCCGTGTCGACCGCCGCGAGGAGAAGCCCGCCGAGCAGGCCGAGGTTGCGCAGCAGTGGCTCGCGGCCGCCCCCCTCGGTGAGCGTGTGCGGCACGAGCCCGACGGCCAGCACCGCCGCGGCCGGACGGGTGAACCGTCCGGTGGCGAGGGCCAGGCCGGCCACCACGTCGGCGGCCGCCTTGACCCGGACCAGGGTGAGCGGATCGGTGGGAAGGCGTGGATCCGTCCGCTCGAGCAGCGGGGTCACCCGGTCGGTGAGCGAGCGGACCGCGTCGGCGCGGGTCTCCGGCCGGGCCAGGGTGCGAACGCCCTCCACGACGAAGATCGACGCGAGCAGGGCGCGGGCTGCGGTGCGTACGGGCCTCATCACCCGGTTATACCCGCAACCGCGGCCTCATACCGGCTGCGTTCTGAGGTAACGGCCGAAGTGCGGGACGGTGAACGCCACCGTTCCGCGTTCGCCGGAGTAGATGAGTCCCTTTTTGATCAGCGCATCGCGCGCCGGGGACAGGCTCGCCGGCTTACGACCCAGCGAGATCGCGATCTCCGACGTCGGCACCGCGGCGTCCATGTCGTTGCCCGGATCGTCGGAGAGCGCGGCCATGGCCCGCATGTACTCCCGCTCCGCCGGGGTGGCCCGCTCGAACCGCGACCCGAAGAAGCCGACCGCCAGCTCACCCTCCGCCTCCGGCGCGGCCACCCGCACGTCGTCGGCGGTGATCGGCGTCTGCGGGGCGTGGTCCCACGTCGCCTTCCCATAGGCCTGGACGAAGTACGGGTACCCGCCCGACTTCTCGTAGAGCAGGTCGAGCGCCTCCTGGTCGTACTCCACGCCCTCCCGCTCGGCCGGCACGCCGAGCGCCAGATCCGCCGCGTCCCGATCGAGCCGGTCGATCCGGGCGTAGCGGAAGAGCCGTTCCGAATAAGACTTGGCCGCCGACAGCACGGCCGGCAGATGGGGCAGCCCCGCACCCACCACGATCAGCGGCGCGCCCAGCTGGGACAGCTCGTGACAGGCCGCGCACAGCGCCGACACGTCGGTCGCGCTCAGGTCCTGCATCTCGTCGATGAACAGCGCGATCCCGGTCCCCACGTCGGTGGCCAGCGACGCCGCGTCGGTGAAGAGCTCGACCAGGTCGATCTCGATGTCACCCGAGTCGGCACGCCCGCGGGCCGCCGGCACGTCGATGCCCGGCGCCCAGCGATCGCGCAGTTTGGCGTTGCCGTCGTTGGCCCGTAGCGCGAACGCCTTGAGCACCCCGAGCACCTCGTCCACCCGGTCGGGGTCCCGATGATGCGGCGCCAGCTCGCGGATGGCCATGTGCAGCGCGCCGGAGACCGGGCGCCGCAGGGACTGGTCCGGGCGTGCCTCGATCTTGCCGGTGCCCCAGAGCCGCCCGATCGCGGCCGAGCGCAGGGTGTTGAGCAGCACCGTCTTGCCGACACCGCGCAGGCCGGTCAGGACCAGGCTGCGCTCCGGGCGGCCACGGGCCACCCGCTCCAGCACCACGTCGAAGACGTCCAGCTCGCGGCCGCGTCCGGCCAGCTCGGGTGGGCGCTGGCCGGCGCCGGGAGCGTACGGGTTCCGCACCGGATCCATGACGTAGCACCGTATCGGGCTCTCTAGCGTCAGCGCTAGAGTCCGCTCGATATCACCCTCTAAGCTGATCTAGCTCTGTCGCTAGAAAGCGCTAGACAGGCTCATACTCGCGCAGGCACAGAACGAAATCGACGTCGTCGTACTCAGTGTCGTAGTAGTACCACTTGGTGTATTTCGGGACTGTACCGCACTTTTTGACAGCATCCTTCTCGCCCGTGGTCCGGCCGTCGATGCGCTTCAAGATCTCGTAGGTGTTCGCCGTGCACACCACGATCCGCAGCTTGGGCTCGGTGTTCGAGCCCTCGTTACGGACACACTGGCCCTTCGCCGCGAACCGCGCGTCCGCACTGGGCTGCGGCCGGGCCCCCGGCGCGGCCGGCACCGTGGCCGCGGTGGCACCGCTGCCCGACGGCTCCTTCTTGTTGCCCAGTGTGAACCAGGCCGCGGTCGCGACGCCCCCGCCGATCAGCACGCTCAGCGCGGCGATCGTGGCGCCCATCGCGAAGCCGCGGCGGGCGGGCGGCTTCTTCCACTCCGGTTTCTGCCACTCCGGCGGCGGCACGAACGCCTGCTGCTGGGGGATGTCCTGCGCCTGACCGACCCACGGATCCGAGGGCTCCGAATACGGCTGCTCAGGGCTACCGCTCGGCCATGACTGACCGGGGTAAGGCCCGTTCTGCGACATCGGGGGTCCTTCCAGAAGCGGTCTGCGCCGCCTGACACCGTAGCGTGCGGCGGACAATCGGATACCTTTCACCTTCGTGTCGTCACAACTAGTGATCTTGTCGATGCTCTTCGGTGCCACGGCCGGCGCGTTCCTCCCCCGGATCGCCCACCGGCTGACCGTCCCCTTCGGCTCACCGGCCCGCTCCGCGTGTGGCCGATGCGGTGCGGGGTACCCATCAGGCGCGTCTGGCTGGATCCACGCCGGACCGGCCTGCGGCACCGGCGGACCCTGGCCTTCGGTGACGCTCGCGCTGATCGCCGGAATGCTGGCGGCGGCTCTCGGCCCGGCCCCGCAACTGCCGATCCACCTGCTCGCGGTGATTCCCGGACTGCTGCTGGCGATGATCGACCTCGGCTGTCTGCGCCTGCCCGACCGACTGGTCGGCATGATCGCTCTGGGCGCGGGCATCCCGCTCGGCCTGCTCGCGCCGGACCGGACCCTCCCGGCGCTGGCCGCGGGCCTGCTGGTCGGCGCCGCCTATCTGGCGATCGCCCTGCTACCCGGGCACGGACTCGGCCTCGGCGACGTGAAACTGGGGGCGGCACTGGCGTTCCTGCTCGGGTTCGCGGGCTGGCCGGCGGTGGCCGTCTGCCTCGGCACCGCCCACCTGCTCAACGGTGCTGTCGCCACCTGGTTGCTGGTGACCCGGAAGGGACGGCCCATCCCGTTCGGCCCGGCACTCCTCGCAGGCTTCGTCCTGGCGACGACAATCGTCGATCCCCGTTACAGCAACCTGAGCTGACGATCCTTCGGACGGGCGGGACCAGCCTCGCCCAGCTTCTCGAAGAGTCCGGAATCGATCACATCGAGGAACGGGGTGGGCCGCTGCTCCCGCTCACTGCCGTGCCGGAACCGCTTCGCCGAGCCGCTGACGTAGAGCCGGTCCTGGGCACGGGTCAAGCCGACGAAGAACAGCCGCCGCTCCTCGGCGACCTCCTCCTCCGACGGCGTCGAACCCGGCCAGCGCAGCGGCAGCAGCCCGTCCTCACAACCGACCAGGAACACCACCGGGAACTCCAGGCCCTTGGCGGCGTGCAGCGTCAGCAGGTTGACCGCGCCGGCCCGCGGATCCAGCGCGTCCACCTCGGCCCCGGTCGCCAGCTGCTGAAGGAAGAGCGGAAGATCGTCACCGGTCCGGTCGGCCAGCGGCAGCAACAGCTCGACGGCGAGCCGGACATCCTCGGGAGCCGGCTGCGCCCCGTCCAGAGTCGGCGCCGCGCACCGCTGGGCCAGCGTCTCACCGGCCGCTTTCACCCGGGCCCGCAACGGTCCACTCGCGCCTCCGGCATGCCGCAGCTCCCGGGCGATCTCCGGGACACCGGGACGGTCACGCAGCCGGTTGTGCGAGCGCTTCTGCACGGGAATTCCGGCGCGGGACAGTGCATCGACGATCGGCCCGGACTGCGCGTCCGTGCGGTACAGCACCGCGATGTCCGAGAACGACAGGTTGCCGACGGCCGCGGTACGGGAGTCGACCCGACCCGAGTCGAGCGATCGATGCGACAACCCGCCGACCAGCTCGTCGATCGTCCGGACCACGAAGTCGGCCTCGTCCGCGACGCTGCGGGCCGAATACCGGCCGACCAGGGAGGCCTCCGGATCCAGCCGGGCCGGGTCGAGCCGGCGGCCACTCACCAGGGTGGTCGGCGCGATCGCCTGCACGGCGGCGGCCAGGATCGGCGCCGACGACCGGTAGTTACGGGTCAGCCGAACCAGCCGGGCATCCACGAAGTCGGTGTTGAACCGAAGGAAATACTGCACGTCGGCGCCACGGAACGAGTAGATCGCCTGGTCCGGGTCGCCGATCGCACAGAGGTTGCCGTCCGGTGGGCTGAGCAGGCGCAAAAGCTGATACTGCAGCTCGTCGACGTCCTGGTACTCGTCCACGAAGATCCACTGCCAGCGGCGGCGGTACTTCTCGACCAGTGCCGGATCCTCGCGCAGCAGCGTCACCGGCACGCTGATCAGATCGTCGAGATCCACCAGATCCTGCTGGCGCAGCAGCTTGCGGTACGCAGCGTCGTCGTCCCCGGCCTGCTCCCGAGCCTGCGTCTGCTCGTGCTCGTCGGCGATCCGCCAGCTCGAACCGAGCCCGGCCGCCTTCGCGTTCTCCTTCAGCACGGTCAGGCCCAGCGCGTGGAACGTGCCCACGGTGATGTCCTCGGCCACGTCACCGAGCAGCGCCTCCAGACGCTCCTTCAGCTCCGCGGCGGCCCGCCGGGTGAACGTGATCGCCAAGCAGCGCTCGGGGAAGACACCCAGCTCGGCACAGAGGTACGCGATCCGGTGCGTCAGCGTCCGTGTCTTGCCCGTGCCCGGCCCCGCGACGATCAGCAACGGCCCGCCCGGCGCCGACGCGGCCACCCGCTGCATCGCGTCGAGACGGTCCAGCAGGCCGGTGCCGACCTCCTCCATCCCGGCGAGCATCGGCTCGAACGGTTCGTGCGGGCTCGGCGGCGGAGCCAGCGGCGGCGGGGCCGGCTTCTCCTTCGCCGGTTTCGCCTTCGCCTTCACCGGCTCGGCCTTCGGCTTCGGCAGCGTCGCGGGGAAGTCGAAGAGCGTCTCCGTCTGCGGAGCGCTGTTGCGGTTGCGCAGCTCACCCGGGTCGAACAGCGTGATCACGCCGTACTCGCCGTCATAGCCGGGCACTCGCCGCACATCGCCGCGCCGCAGTCGAGTGATCGCCTCCCGTAACTCCTCGCCGCCGGCCTTGCCGATCTCGTCGACCGGCACCTTCCGCAGAATGTCCAACTCCGCGCCGAGCGTCGCGACCAGGTGGTTCAGCTGGGACTCGACCGTCTTCGACTTCGGGCCCACACCGTGGATCTCGCCGAGGATCTCGTGCAACTGGATCAGGTGCTCGACATGGTCGTCCCGGTGGAACCCCAGCGGGCGGTCGGCCAGATCCTCGATGCGGCTCAGAACACCGACCGTCAACGGGCGGCCGCACTCCGGGCAACGGCCGTTCGCCGCACGGGTCTTCGCCGGCTCCCAGTTCACACCGCAGGCCCGGTGGCCGTCGGCGTGATACTTGCCCTCCTCCGGGAAGAACTCCAGCGTCCCGGCCAGGCCGATGCCGTCCTTCACCGCGAAGTAGTCCGGGGTGCCGGTGAACAGCGTGGCCTCGCGGGCCAGGGCCGCCGGGGAATGCGCATCAGAGTTCGAGACCAGGCGATACCGGTCGAGGCTGGAGACCCGCCAGTTCATTTCCGGGTCCGACGACAGGCCGGTCTCCACCGCGGTCACGTGCTCGGCCAGGTCGGCATAGCAGTCGGCGATCGCGTCGAAGCCCGACTTCGAGCCCAGCGCCGAGAACCACGGCGTCCAGATGTGCGCCGGGATCAGATAGCCGCCCGCCTCCAGGGTGATCTCCAGGAGGTCACGCGAGTCCAGTCCGAGGATCGGTCGGCCGTCCGCGGTCAGGTTCCCGATCCGTGACAGCGCCGTGTTGATCCGCTCCACCGACGCGAAGTCGGGAGCGTAGAGCAGGTGGTGCACCTTGCGGGTCTTGTCGTCGCGCTTGTAGATCGTCGAGATCTCCACGCTCAACATGAACCGGGCCGGCACGGTGCCACGCAGCGAGCCCGGGAGTCGCTTGGTCACCGGCTTCTCGTCGGTGAGCCGGAACAGGCCGGGCTCGGCCGGCTCCAGACTCTCCTTGAGGTGCTCGAACCAGGCCGGGTGGGTGAAGTCACCGGTACCCAGCAGGGCGATGCCCTTACGACGCGCCCACCACGCCAGGTTGGGCAGCGTCAGATCACGACTGCACGCCCGTGAAAAGCGCGAATGAATGTGCAGGTCCGCGACATACGTATCCGTGCTGACCTCCACACCTCGCATCCTGTCACGGCCGCCGGTCTCGCCAAGCTTCGCCACGCTCAAACACACTTACCGATCTTGATGGGTTATGCCGTACGCAATTCGATGACGGTGACCTGCGGGGGCGCGCCGACGCGCACCGGTGGACCCCAGAAACCCGCGCCGTTGGTCACGTAGACCGGCACGCCGTCCACCTCCCCGAAGCCGGAGACTACCGGCTGCTGGAGTTTCACGAGCAGGTTGAACGGGGCCATCTGGCCACCATGCGTATGACCCGAGACCTGCAGATCCACCCCGAACGGAGCGGCCTCCACGGCTGCCACCGGCTGATGGGCCATCAGGACCACCGGCCGGGCGGTGTCCCGGTCGCCCAGCGCGCGGGCGAAGTCGGGGGCGTCACCCTGCTCCTCGCCGCTCAGATCGTTCACGCCTGCCAGGTCCAGCCCGTTGATCGCCACCCGCTCGTTGCGCAGCGGCCGGATACCGAGCCGGGCCACCTCCTCGACCCACTCCTCGGCGCCCGAGTAGTACTCGTGGTTGCCGGTCACGAAGAACGCCCCGTGCCGCGACTCGATGCCGGCCAGCGGCGCGGCGAACCGGCCCAGCTCGGCCACACTGCCGTCGACCAGGTCGCCGACCACGCAGACCAGGTCGGCGTTCACCGAGTTGATCACCTGAACGATGCGCTGCGCGTGGTTCACACCGGTCAGCGGGCCGATGTGGATGTCGGAGACCACCGCCAGGCGGGTGCCGTCCATCGCTCGGGGAAGCTTCGCCATCGGAAGCTGGACCCGGTCGATCTGCGGGGCGCCGGTCGCGGTCTTCACCCCGTAGCCGGTGATGCCCGCGGCCGTCAGCCCGGCGAAGATCGCGGTGCCGCGGGCCAGCAGAAGCCGCCGCTCGATCCCACGCCGCTCCTCCGCGTCGCCCGCGGGCCCGTCGCCGGCGGGTGTCGACACTCCGCTCTCCGGCGTGCCCGCCTCGCTCGCCGGTCCGCCCGCGTCCGCTGGCGCGCCTTTGCTCGCCGCTCCGCTCGCGTCCGCTGGTCCGCCTTTGCTCGCCGCTCCGCCCGCGCCTGCTGGTCCGCCCGCGCCTGCCGCGCCGCCCGCGCCAGCCGGGTCGCGCCCGTTCCCGGCGGTTGCCGCCGCTCTGCTGTCGGCTCCGGGTCGGGTTTCCGCCGGTGGTCCGGGGGCTTCCACGGTTGCTGTCGCCTGGGGCGATGCCGCACCAGCCTGAGTGGTCGAGGCCGGTTGAGTGATGGCTGCCCCACCCGGACGCGTGGCCGCCTGCGACCTGCTGGCTGCGGGCTGCGTCTCCTCGGCGGGCCGGATCGGCGCCGGCACGTCGACGGTCTTCTGGGCGGTACGCCCGGAGCCCGCCCACAGACGCATCAGCAACAGTCGTGGAATCTCCAGGACCGCGAGCACCACCAGCAGGTAGAACATCACGGCGATCCAGAGGTATCCGGGCCACGACAGCCACATGAAGTAGCCCGCGCGAACCCCGATCATCGTCACCGGAGCGAGGACACAGAGCAGCACCGCCACGACCGTCCCGACGCGGCGCCCCAGGCCCGGCGGCAGTGGATCACGAACCAGTCGTTTCCACAGGTAGTAGTGGATCAGACCGATCCCGAGCAGAACCACCGCGAAGAACAGCAACAACCCAGACCCTCCCCAGCCGCCCACTCTCGTGGCCGAGCCCTTCAGCTTGCCCGACCAAGTGTCCCCGAACGCCCGAGCCTCCCGGCATCGGCGGCGTACCCGGCCCTCAGCGGTGTCTCAGCATCCGTGTGCCTTTCCCTAGGGCCGACGGTCCAGCCCCACGACACGGCGGGCTCGATCTGGAAGCCTGGCGCCATGGAACGGTTCCTCAGCCGCAGCGAAGCCTCCGCAGCCGTCGACGCCCAGGGCTGGCGTTTCGTGCTCGGCACTCTGCGCACGGCCGTGCCGGTCGGCTCGCTGGCCGAGGCCGTCACGGTGGCCGCCAGAGCTGTCGAGGCCTGCGGCCCGGCCGCCGACGAGCACCTGCGCCTGGACCTCCGCCCGCGCCACGTGAGCCTGACGTTGCGCCCGCAAGCCTTCGGAGGGGTGACGGCCCGTGACGCCGAGCTGGCCCACCTGATCACTGAGGCCCTCCACGCCCTCGGCCTGACGACGACCCCTGGCCGCCCCGCTCCTCCACCGCCGTCGGATACGTCCGCCCCTTTGGCTCCGCGCGCCCAGTTGACCCCGTCCGCCCAGTCAGCGCCGCCTGCCGTGTGGGCCCCGTCCGCTCAGTCGGACCCGCCTGCCGTGTCGGCCCGGTTCGCTCAGTCGGACCCGCCTGCCGTGTCGGCCCGGTTCGCTCAGTCGGACCCGCCCCCTCAGTTGGTCCCGTCCCCCGTGTCGGCTTCGCCCGCCCAGTCGGTCTCGCCCGCCGTGTCGTCCCCGCCGGCCCCGGCCCCGTCGTCGCGAGATGTCGGTCGGGATTGGACTGGACGGTCGGTGCAGGAGTGGGAGATCGCCATCGACGCGATGGACATCGCCTCGATACGGCCGTTTTGGAAGGCGGTGCTCGGATACGCCGACGAGCCGGGCAAACACGGCCCCGAGGACCGGCTCGTCGACCCGCTGCGCCAAGGGCCGGCGGTCTGGTTCCAGCAGATGTCCGAGCCTCGCCCGCAGCGCAACCGCATCCACTTCGACGTCAGCGTCCCGCACGATGAGGCGCCGGGCCGGGTAGCCACCGCCCTCGCGGCCGGCGGCCACCTGGTGTCCGGCGAGCGAGCTCCCTCTTTCTGGGTCCTCGCGGACCGAGAGGACAATGAGGTGTGCGTGACCACATGGCAGGGCCGCGACATCTGACCCGGCGAGGAGTGAGCTCGCCGCTGCCGTGCCATCCCCTGGAGGTGGGGCCGGGTCGCACGGTCGATGGGACTCGGGATCACAACAGCGCCCCGGAGAGCCAGCGGTCGGTGAGCGACGAGATTCGAGATCACCCGCAGCTCCGGCGGCCGCCCAGTGACGGGCTCGAGATCACGATGGCGCCCGGAGAGCCAGCGGTCGATGAGCGGTGGGCTCAAGATCACGACGGTGCCTCGGAGGGCCAGCGGCCGGTGAGGTGACGCGCGAGGAGCGCGGCGTGGGAGAGCGGGCTCGAGGTGTCGGCAGGGTCGCCGTTGGTGGTGTAGTCCAGAAGGACCAGACCGTCACCCGCCAGCCCACGGAGGCGGTCGACCAGGTCGGATGCCCGGTGCTCCAGCACCCACCGGTATGCCGGGAGATAGATCTGCCGCCGGGCGGTCGGATAGTCCAGCAGCGTCTCCCCTTGCAGCCCGGCACGGTGGCCGCGGACGGGACCATATCGGCGGACCGTGCGCTTCAGCCCGGTCATCGACGTCACCGACAGCTTGGCGGAGTCGACATCGGCCTGCTCGAAGACCTTGAGCGCCTGCCAGATGCCCTCCACCGAAGCGGCGACCGCCCCGGGAGTTAGCGGCACCGGGATGCCACCGTGCGGATAGAAGGGGCTCAACCGCACCCATGGCTCGGGCCCTCTGGAGGTCACGTCGATGATGGTGGCGCCCGGAAACGCCGCCCGGACCGACTCCGGCTTCCGCCGACGACTCGCGACATGAACCAGCATCGCAAACCTCCCTCAAGGCCTCGCCGAACATGCTGCCCGAGGGGTATGACAAAAGCGCCTGAGCTGCACAGACGTCCAAGCAGGCCAGGCATCACCCCAACCGCTTCACCGGCGCTCGGGTTCCCCTGCCGCCCTCTATGGGCGGCAACAGACCCCGGCCCGGCATCGGATGCACCAACCGTCGAGACAGATCTTGATCCGGCCGCCCGTCTCCGCCGGCCCGGGCCCCGATAAGACGAGCGGCACGCCTGCCGGTGGGCCGGCGGATCGACCTGTGGAGTCGTTCCGCTGGGCCGCGACCGGTTGAGGCTGGCGGCGCGCCTGAGGGTGAGGCGGTGAACCCACCTGTGGAGTCGCTCCGTTGGGCGGCGACGAAACCGGTGGCCCGCAACACCGCGAGCGAGGCCGTGGCCGCGACCCGGAGAGGCGAGCGGCACGCCCGCCGGAGCGGTGGTCAATCTGCGCTGCCGTTCCCACTGGGTCAAGACCCGGGGCAGGACAGGTGACACGCCCAACGGTGGGGACGCGGATCTACCGGTGCGCCCGTTCCCCGAACTCGCCGGACGGGGATTGGCGTCAGAGGCCTCGCGAAGAAGGCGGGCTACCTCGAAAGGCTATGAACCGAAGACCACGCTCAGCCTCCGGCGAAGGGTGGCAGAACGTCGACGGTGGCGTCGGACGGCAGAGCAGCCGCACGATCGTGACAGGTGAGGCCGTCGACGAGGAAACTCGCAGCCTTCATCACCAGAGCCAGCCGCTCCCCATGGCGCTCACTCAACAACCGTGTCAGCTCTTCCAGGCTGGCGGCCTCGACCGTCTCGCTGGACGTGCCGTGGGCAGCCGCTCGGGCCCCGGCGAAGTAGCGAACCGTGAGCAAGGCGCTCAGCCTCCGATCGCGGACATGGGTCGGGCAGGCTGGAGGAACTTCGGGTCGTCGATGCCGTGCCCCGCCCGTTTGCCCCGCATGGCGGCACGCCAGGCATCAGCGATCACCGAGTCGACGGCACCGCTGCGGAGCAGTTTGCGCAGGTCGCTCTCCTCGGTGGCGAAAAGGCAGTTGCGGATCTGACCGTCGGCGGTCAGACGTGTCCGGTCGCAGTCGCCGCAGAACGGGCGGGTCACGCTCGCGATCACGCCCACTCGGGCCGGCTCGCCCGCGGCGTCGACATAGCCAGGGATCAGCCACGTCTCGGCCGGCGCTGTTCCACGTGAAACATCGTCAGGCTGGAGGCTGAACGGCTCCAGTGCGGCCAGGATCTCCTCGGCGGTGACCATCTCGTGCCGATCCCACTGATGCTGGGCGTCGAGCGGCATCTGCTCGATGAAGCGGAGCTGATAGCCGTGATCGAGCGCGAACTGCAGAAGCTCCGGCGCCTCGTCGTCGTTGACCCCGCGCATCAGCACGGTGTTGATCTTCACGGGGGTGAGACCGGCGGCCGCCGCGGCGCGCAGCCCGGCCAGCACGTCGGAGTGCCGGTCGCGCAGGGTGAGCGTATGGAACCGCGCCGGATCGAGCGTGTCGAGCGAGACGTTGACCCGGTGCAGGCCGGCCTCGCGCAGGGACACGGCGATCCGGTCCAGCCCGATCCCGTTCGTCGTTACCGACAGTTTGGGCCGTGGATCCAGCCGGGCCGCCTCCGCCACGATGTCGACCAGGCCACGCCTGATCAGCGGTTCACCGCCGGTGAAGCGGACCTCGGTGACGCCGAGCTGCTCGACCGCGATCCGGACGAGCCGTTTCACCTCGTCGTCGGTGAGCTGCTGTGGCTTCGGCATCCACGCCAGACCCTCGGCGGGCATGCAGTAGGTGCAGCGCAGATTGCACCGATCCGTGAGCGACACACGGAGATCGGTGGCGATGCGACCGAAGCGGTCGGCGAGCACGGTCACACGCGCCGCCACTGCGGCTCGGCTGATCTCCGGGAGATGCGCACGAATCGAATCTAGCCGCTCGCCATGCGTACTGCCTCTAGGCATATCGTCCTGTGGACAACGCATCGGCCGCGGCTCGTACCCCGGATCGATATGTGCTGCCGAAGGCGGCGGTGTGGACGAGCCACAGATGTAGCTGGTGCAGCGGGATCCGCTCGCGCCAGCCGTCGGCCAGGGGCCATTCCTCCTGGTAGGCGGCGATGATCGTGTCCAGGTGCGGTGCCCCGCCGAACATCGCGAGCGTCGCCAGGTCGGTCTCACGGTGGCCACCGTGCGCGGCCGGGTCGACGAGCCAGGCGCGGCCGTCGGCGGCCCACAGCACATTCCCGGGCCACAGGTCGCCGTGGATGAGTGCGGGCGGTTCACTTCCGCCGTACCGCTGCATGGTCTTGATGATCTTCTCGATCGACGTCAGGTCGGAGCTTTCCAGCGCTCCGCGATCAAAGGCGATCTTGAGGTACGGGCTCAGGCGCCGCTCCGCGAACCAGGAGGCCCACGACACGCCGCGAGTGTTGTCCAGCGGAAGCGGCCCGATGTATCCCGGCAGCTCAGCCCCGAAGTCGTCGGCGCCGGACCGGTGTAGCCGGGCCAGATCGCGGCCGAATCGCGCGGCAGCCTCGGGGGTCGCTTCGCCCGGTTCGACCCATTCCATCGCGAGTATGTCGGGTAGCGCGACGAGCACCTCCGGCACCGGGACCGTCCCCGCCGCCCGCAGCCATCGCAGACCGGCCGCCTCGGCTGCGAACATGCCGGCCGGAGCCGGTCCGGTCGGCCACGTCTTCGCGAAGATCGACGCACCGTCGTCGAGGGTCAGCCGGCTGGCGGTGCAGACCCCCGAATGCACGGGAGTCTCGCGAATGCGTTGGTGTGTCAGAAATGTCGGTAAGTGCTCGGGGTGCGTGCGCAGGTACGCCATGTCCACCCGGTTATCTTGCGCTTCCCGTGACGTACGTCTCCATTTAGAGGCAAGATGGCGTCATGACCCCTGTCGTAGTGCGCTCGTACCGGCCGAGTGATCACTCCGCGTCCCGGCGTCTGTGGGGCGAGTTGTCCCGCCAGCACAACGAGATGTATGGCGAGCACAGGGACGACGGCGGTGCCGGGTTCGAGGAGTACCTCACCCGGCTGGACCTCTCCGGGCTGTGGGTTGCCGACCACGCCGACGACGGGGTGATCGGGATGGTCGGGCTGATCATGCGGGGCCGGGCCGGCGAAGTGGACCCGGTCGTGGTGACGATCACGCACCGGCACAAGGGCGTCGGCCGCAAGCTGCTGCAACACGTCGCCGCCGAGGCCAAGCGCCGCAGCATGACCGCGCTGACCATCTCGCCCGAGTCCCGCAACATCGACGCGATCCGCAGCCTGCACGCCGCCGGGTACGACGTGGTGTCGTCGATCGAGCTGACGATGGACCTGGAACGGCACACCCACCCGTGGCATCACGGCCTGGAGTTGCACGAGCTGCCCTTCCGGTCGTGAAAGCCGCCTAGCTGCGCTTTTCTGATCGGCTCCTGTGGACGGACCGGCGTGTCGTCCACAGGAAGCTAGCGAGGCAGGCGGCACGCCCCCGGAAACGGCCACGCTGGCCGGCATGAGAGCCGACACCACCCTCGTCGTCCGTACCTCCGCCGAGCTCGTCGCGGTCCTGCCGTTCCTGATGGGCTACCACCCGCACGAGACGGTCGCCCTGGTCGGCATGCGTGACGGCCGGATCGAGTTCGGCGCCTGCTTCGACCTGCCGCCGCCCGACATCGACGAGTCGGACCTCCGGATCGGGACCCGTGACGTGGCCGCCGGGGTCCTGCGACAGGAGCCGGAGCTCGTGGTGATCGTCGGCTACGGCCCGCCCGAGCGGATCACGCGGGTGGTGCTGCGGATCGCCGAGGTGCTCCAGACCGTCGGGGTCCGGATCGACGACGTGCTCCGGGTGCACGAGGGCCGCTGGTGGTCGTATGTCTGTGACGACCAGGAGTGCTGTCCGGCCGAGGGCACGCCGTGCCTGCCGTCGGACAGTGTGATCGCGGCCGAGGCCACCTACCGCGGTCAGGTGGCCCTGCCCAGCCGCCGTGACCTGGTCGCACAGGTGTCGTCGGTGGACGGTCCGGCCCGGCTCGCCATGACCGCCGCCACCGACCGGGCCCGCAGCCGCTTCAACGGTCTTCTGGAAGCCGACGGGGCCACCAAACGGATTCGGCAGGCCGGCCGTCTCGCCGTCCGCGAGGCCGAGAAGCGCTACCGCTCCGGAGGGGTCCTCACCGACGCCGAGACGGCCTGGCTCGGAGTGCTGCTGACCGACCTCTCGGTGGAGGACTACGCCGTCGACCGGACCGGCGAGCAGGAGTGGCGGGCCGGGCTCTGGACCGACGTGCTGCGCCGGGTCGAGCGGGTGTATGTGCCGGCGCCCGCCTGCCTGCTCGGCTTCACCGCCTGGCAGCTGGGCCGCGGCTCCCTGGCCCGGGTCGCCGTGGACCGGGCCCTGGAGGTGGAGCCCGGCCACGAGCTCGCCGGCATGCTGCATCAACTGCTCGGGTTCGCCATCTCCCCCGCCATGGTGCGGCGGTGGCGGCGGTGATCGATCGGTCAGGGACGCTCGGTCTCCTGCCGGACCGTCTCCGCCCCGAGATCGCCGGGCTCCCCGGCCGAGCGCAGCTCGGGGGACGGCGTCGGAGTGTCCGCCACCCTGTGCAGGCCCGGCACGCGGTCCTCGACCACGAAGGTGGCCCTGGTGTGCGCCGCCGCGCCCGGCCTCGTGACGTAGGGCAGCACCACGAAGTCGGCGGTCAGCGACTCGGCGGTGATCCGGGTCCGGACGTAACCGCGCTGGTTGTTGTAGAACCGCAGGTGCGGGTTCCACGCCGCCCAGCTGTGGTTGCCGCTCGCCACGTCGGCCCCGTCGCCGCCCGAGGTGATCGAGGAGCAGACCAGCTCGGTGCCGACGGTCCGCGAGGTCGGGTCGTTCCAGTCCAGCTTGAGCTCGTCGGCCCAGTGCGCGTGCACGTCACCGGTGAGCACCACCGCGTTGCGGACACCGGCGTCCACCCAGCCACGGGTGATGCGGGCGCGCGAGCCCTGATATCCGTCCCACGAGTCCATGCTCAGCACCTTTTGCGGGCCGGAGTTGTTGTCCCGCTGCCCGAAGAAGACCTGTTGGCCCAGGATGTCCCAGCGGGCGGTGGAGCGCCGGAAACCGTCGAGCAGCCACGCCTCCTGCTGCGCGCCGGTGATGGTGCGGGCCGGGTCGGCAGCCGCGGGACAGTCCTTGTAGCCGTCACCGCAGCCCTGGTCGTCCCGGTACTGCCGGGTGTCGAGCATGTGAAAGGTGGCCAGCCGCCCCCAGTGCAGTCGGCGGTACAACTGCATGTCGATGCCCTTCGGGACCGACGTCCGGCGCAGCGGCATGTTCTCGTAGTACGCCTGGAACGCGGCGGCCCGGCGGGCGAGGAAGCCCGGGTCGGGCTGCTCGGGCACCTCGTCGGCCCAGTTGTTCTCGGTCTCGTGGTCGTCCCACACCACCGCCCACGGCGCGACGGCGTGCGCCGCCTGCAGATCCGGGTCGGTCTTGTACTGAGCGTGCCGCTGCCGGTAGTTCGCCAGCGTGACGGTCTCCGGGCCCTCGTGGTCGCGCGGGTTGCCGCCGGGGATGTTGTAGGTGTCGGGGGCGTACTCGTACTGGTAGTCGCCCAGGTGCAGGATCAGGTCCGGCGCGTCCTCGGCGAGCCGGCGATAGGCGGTGAAGTAGCCGTGCTCGAACTGCGAGCACGAGACGAACGCCATCGCCAGCGCCGCCTCACGGGCCCACCGTGCCGGAGCGGTACGGGTCCGGCCCACCGGCGAGATCCAGCGCTCGGCCCGGAAGCGGTAGAAGAACTCCCGGCCCGGCGCCAAACCGTCCAGCTCGACGTGCACGCTGTGCGCGCGGTCCGGCCGGGCCGCGGTGACACCCCGGCGGACGACCTTGCGGAACCGTTCGTCGGCGGCGAGCTCCCAGACGATCGGCACGGTTCGGTACGGCATGCCGCCCAGGCCGTCCTCGGCCAGTGGCGACGGGGCGAGTCGGGTCCACAGCACGAAACCGTCCGGCGACGGGTCACCGGAGGCGACGCCGAGGGTGAACGGGTCGGTCTGCAGTGGGCCCCGGTACGGCGTGGCGGCCCCGGCCAGCGGGATGACGGTGACGGCGCCGGCGGCCGAGGTCAGCAGGGTGCGGCGAGATATCGGCATGCGTCGAAGCGTTGGCGACGCGGGTTAACGACAACTGGTCAGACGGTGACGCGATGAGCCCCGGCATAGATGTTCATCTTCGGTTCGCGGAGGAATCCGACAAGTGTCATGCCGGATTCCTCGGCCAGCTCGACGGCAAGCGTGCTGGGCGCGGAGACCGCCGCCAACAGGGGCAGCCCGGCCATCCAGGCCTTCTGTGTGAGCTCGAAGCTGGCCCGGCCGGACACCAGCAGGACGTGACCGGCCAGCGGCAGCCGGCCCTCGCGCAGCGCCCAGCCGATCACCTTGTCGACCGCGTTGTGCCGGCCCACGTCCTCGCGCAACACCAGCAGGTCGCCGGCCGCATCGAACAGGCCGGCCGCGTGCAGCCCTCCGGTCCGGTCGAAGGTGCGCTGCGCCGCCCGGAGCTTGGCCGGCAACCCGGCCAGCGTCAGCGCCGGGATCGCCAGGGGATCCGCGGCCACGTCGAAACGCGACCTGGTCCGCACCGCGTCGATGCTGGCCTTGCCGCACACCCCGCACGAGCTGGTGGTGTAGAAGTTGCGGCTCGGATCGGTCACCGGCGGCGGCACACTCGGATCGAGGACCACATCCACCACGTTGTACGTGTTCGGCGTGTCGGTGCCGGCGCAGAGCTGTGCCGTCGTCACGTCCGAGGCCTCACCGATGACGCCCTCACTGAGCAGGAACCCCATCGCGAGGTCGATGTCGTGGCCGGGTGTGCGCATGGTCACTGCGAGCGGCCGCTTTCGCAGCCGGATCTCCAGTGGCTCCTCGGCGGCGAGGTGATCCTGGCGGCTCCTGCTGCTGCCCGACGGTGCGGTGACATCGACGGTCACCACCGTGCGACGACTCGCGGTCCTGCTCATAGCGGGAGCTTACGGGGTCCCCCGAAGGCGTCGAACCGAGCGCGTGGTCACACCCGCCACCCGCTCGGGATACGGTACTCACGTGGGGGGATTCGCGGCGGTGGTCTTGGCCGGTGGTGCGGCACGGCGAATGGGCGGTGCCGACAAGCCGACCCTGACGGTGGCCGGCCAGTCGATGCTCACCCGGGTGCTGGCGGCGGTGCACGACGCCGACCCCCGGGTGGTGGTCGGGCGAATACCCGCTGACTTCCCCGTCCCAGTGCACGTGACCCGCGAGGAACCCGCTGGTGGCGGGCCGGTTGCGGCTGCCGCGGCGGGGCTGGCCCTGGTGCCCGCGCACGTCACCTTCACCGCTCTGCTCGCCGCCGACCTGCCTCTGCTGACCGGCGAGGCGGTCGACGTGCTGCGGCTCACTCTGGAGTCCGCGCCGATGGAGGGCGCCGTCTACCGGGACACCGACGGGCATCTGCAGACCCTCTGCGGGGTGTGGCGGACGGCCGGGCTGCGGGCCGCTCTCGGTCGGGTCGCCGAGTCCCGGGGCGGATTGCACGGCGCGCCGGTGCGGGCGCTGCTGGAGCATGCCCGGGTGGCCGAGGTGTCCTGGCGACGGCCCGGGCCGCCACCCTGGTTCGACTGCGACACCGACGACGATCTACGGACGGCGGAGGAGTGGGCTCGATGAGCGAGATGGACGACTGGGTCGCCGAGGTCAGCGCCGAGTTGGGGCTGGACGGGGCCGTCGTGCCGGTGAAGGACGTGCTCGACGTGGCCCGGGATGTGGCGCACAACGTCCTGCGGCCGGGGGCGCCGGTCTCGGCGTACCTCCTGGGGCTCGCCGTCGCCGGGGGCGCCGACCCGTCCGAGGCAGCCGCCAAGATCAGCGCCCTGGCCCTGCGCCGCTCGACGCCGGGCTGACCGACGGTCCGATCGGCTTCCACCCTGGACATCGGGGATAGGGATGGGACGGGCGTCCACGGCCTGTCGTCGCTCGATAGGGTGACGGGAACGGAGGTGCGATCATGACGGCAGAAGGCGCCGCGGGCGACACATACGAGGGCGTGCTGCTCGACGAGCCGACCACGGCCGATCTACGGGCCAAGGTCACCCAGGCGTGGCGCGAGTTCGCCAGTGCCCTGGCCGGGTTGTTGCCGACCCTGGCCCCGGGTCATATGTCGATCTCACCCTCGACCCCACCGCTTCGGGCACCGGCACCGCGGTCTACTCGGTGAGCATCCGCATCCTGCCCGACGGCGTCGTCGAGGCGCTCGCGGTGGGCAATGCGGCGCTCCCCCAGGAGTACCGGATGGATCGGGCGGCCGTCGCCGACCTGGTCGCGCTGGGCTGGTCGCCGCCGGGGGTGCTGGCCGGGTCCGGTGACTCGTTCGGGATGCGCACCTCGCAGGACAGGGCCGGCTCGCTGGCCACCGCCGTGACCCGGGCGCTGCGTGACGTCTACGGCGCACCGCACCCGGCGTTCCTGGTGTATCTGGTGCACGACGAGGACGACGAGCCGATCGACTCCACCCCGCTGGGCACCGCGCGGCACGAGCCGAGCATCGAGATCGCCCTCGACGCGCTGGACGACGAGGATGCTCTGAACCGTGCTCTGGCCGGCGTCACCGAGGACGTGGTGCCGCTGGAGGAGCGGGTCCGTACGGTCGTCGCCACCATGTCCAAGACCACGATCGACCAGCTCCAGGTGGACACCGACGGGGACATCGGCATCCGGGCCGGCTCGGCGATGGTCTTCGTGCGGGTGCGCGACAATCCGCCCCTGGTGGACGTCTTCTCACCGATTCTGACCGAGGTGGAGCCGACCGAGCAGCTCTACGTGAAGCTGTCCGAGCTGACCAACCGCATGCCGATCGGTCGGCTCTACTGCGCGCAGGACACGGTGTGGGCGTCGATCCCGGTGTTCGGCCGTAATTTCCAGGCGACCCACCTGATGCTCGCCGTGCAGGTGATGACCGGGCTGGCCGACGAGCTTGACGACCGGTTGCACGGTGAGTTCGGCGGCAAGCGGTTCTTCGGCGAGGGCGACAAGCCGGCCGCTCCGAAGGCCGAGGACGACGAGGGCCACCGCCCCGGCATGTACCTCTGAACGCCTCTCGGACGGGTCAGACCGCCGGGATGGCGGTCGGCTTCTCGACCAGCCGAGACAGGACCACCATGCTGCGGGTGGACGTGACGAACGGCTCCGCCCGCAGCCGCTCCAGTGCCTGCTCGAGGTGCCCGATGTCGGCCGCCCGTAGGTGAACGAGCGCGTCCGCCTGCCCGGAGACCGTGTACGCCCCGATGACTTCCGGATGTCGCCGGGTGGCCACCGTGATCTGTGCCGGTGTGGTCCGCCCGGTGCAGAACAACTCGACGAACGCCTCGGTGGTCCACCCGACGGCGCTCGGCTCGATGACGGCCGTGAATCCCTTGATCACCCCGGACGAGCGAAGTCGATCGACACGCCTCTTCACGGCGGGCGCGGACAGCGAGACCTTGGCGCCGATCTCGGCATACGAAGCGCGGGCATCGGCGACGAGTAACGCAACGATTCGCTGGTCGACGGCGTCCATCTGCAACGATTCGCCTCCGAGGAGCAATACTTCGAGCTGTTTGCTGCAACGCAGCCTACCTACTCTTTAACCTCATGAGCTACACGGAGCGCTTGCCGCGAAACAGGACATATCTGATGTGTCCCCCTCAGCATTTCACGGTGGAGTACGCCATCAACCCGTGGATGGACACCACCGTCGCGGTCGACTCCGGCTTGGCCCTGAAGCAGTGGGACCACCTTCGCACGACGCTCCTCGGCCTCGGCCACGTCGTGCACGTCCTGGACCCCGAGCCCGGTCTGCCCGACATGGTCTACTCGGCGAACGGCGCCTTCTCCGTCGACGGCACCGTCTACGGCGCCCGCTTCAAATACCCGCAGCGCTCCGCCGAGGCCCTCGCCCACCAGGCGTTCTACATGGCCGCTGACAGTTGGCGGTTTGTCGCTCCGGAGCAGGTCAACGAGGGTGAGGGCGACTTCGCCTACCTGCCCGGCGCCTACGGTGGCATCGTCCTCGCGGGCTACGGCTTCCGCACCGACCCGGCAGCGCACGCCGAGGCGCAGGAGGCTCTCGGCCGCCCGGTGATCTCGCTGCGCCTGGTCGATCCGGCCTTCTACCACCTGGACACCGCGCTCGCCGCCCTCGACGACCGGCACGTCACCTACTACCCGGGCGCGTTCTCGCAGGCGTCACAGCGGGTGCTCGCCCAGCTCTTCCCGGACGCGGTGCTCGCCGACCGTGAGGACGCCGAAGCCTTCGGCCTCAACCTGGTCAGTGACGGCCGGAACGTGATCCTCAACACGGAGGCCGTGGCGATGGGCCACAAGGTGCGTGACGCCGGATACCTCCCTGTTCATGTCGACCTGTCGGAGCTCAAACGTGGCGGCGGAAGCGTGAAGTGTGCCGTCGCCGAACTACGCCCCTGAAGCGCACCAACCACACGAGCATCGCGCGAAGCCGTGCGCAAAGATGGATCGCATGACCGACGACACCCGCACCACTGAGCACAAGGAAGACGGCTCCGTCATCGTCGTGGGCCCCGACGGCCGCCCGATGGGCACGGTCGAGGCGGACGGCTCGCTCACCCCGGAGGAGCCGGGCAACCTCATCGAGCAGCCGGCGAAGGTCATGCGCATCGGCAGCATGATCAAGCAGCTGCTCGAGGAGGTGCGGGCCGCTCCGCTCGACGAGGCCAGCCGGGGCCGGCTGCGGGAGATCCACCAGCGTTCCATCACCGAGCTCGAGGACGGTCTCGCCCCCGAGCTGCGTGAGGAGCTCGAGCGCCTCTCCCTGCCCTTCGAGGGCGAGACCCCGCCGAGCGAGTCCGAGCTGCGCATCGCCCAGGCCCAGCTCGTCGGCTGGCTGGAGGGACTCTTCCACGGCATCCAGGCCGCGCTCGTCGCCCAGCAGATGGCTGCACGCCTTCAGCTCGAGCAGATGCGCGGCGGCGTCCCCGGGCGCCCGGCACTGCCGATGGGCGTCATCCCTGGCAAGCCGGGCCAGCCCGACATTCTGGGAAACACAGGTCAATACCTCTGATCTGGTACGGCCACCCCGCCCTCGCCGAACCAGCCCGTCCCGTAGCTCCCGCGCGACGCCCACCCCGGTCGAGGCCGCAGCGCGCCTACCGGGCTGAGGCGTCGGCGACGCGACCGATGCGGTGATGCGGCGCCTGCCGCGCTTCCACGCCACCGTCCGTTCCGGTGCGGCCGCCACCGCTGTCTCGACCCGCCCGGGACAGCGGTGGTCCCGGCTGCTTCGTCGCCGCGGGTGAGGATGAGCGGGGACGGGACACGCCGTGGGCCACCGCATCAGCCCGGCGGACGCGCTGCGGTCCGCACCACGAGCCGACGTCGCGCGGGAGCCACGGGACAGGACAGTTGCGGCGAGGGGCGGCCGGACCCGTACCGAAGAGTCAGAGATCGAACAGGGACGTCAGGTAGGCCGCGACGCCGTCGGCATCGTTGGTGCCGGTGACGTCGTCGGCGACCGCGCGCAGCGCCGGATGGGCATTGCCGACGGCGACCCCGCGACCCGCCCAGCTCAGCAGCGGAATGTCGTTGGGCATGTCGCCGAAGGCGACGACCTGGTCGGCGGTGATGCCGTGACGCTCGCAATACCAGGCGAGGCCGGCGGCTTTCGTCACGCCGGCGGCGGAGATCTCCACGAGCGCGGACGACGACGACCGGGTGGCCTCGGCCCGGTCACCGAGAGTGCGGCTGACCAGCTCCAGGAAGTCGTCGGGGTCGGCAGTCGACGAGCGGGCCAGCAGCTTGACGGCCGGGACCGAGGTCAGCTCCTCCGGCGCGGCGATCACCCGCACCCGGCGGTCGTGCTCCCACCGGATCGTCCACGTCTCCTCGTGCAGGAACGCCCGCCCGTCCTCGATCTCGACGGCCAGCGAGATGTCCGGCACGGTGTCACGCAGCGTCTTGGTGACCTCGAACAGCAGGTCGACCGGGAGTGGCGTCGCCTGCAACACCTCATCGGTGTGCGGGTCGTAGATGACCGCCCCGTTGGCGCACACCGCGGGCAGCGGGGCCGGCAACTGGTCGTAGAGCTGGGCGAGCCACCGCAGCGGCCGGCCGGTCACCACGACCACCGGGACCGGCACGCGGGCGAGGACATCGAGCGTGCGCGGGCTGAGTGTCCGCTCGCTGGTGATCAGCGTGCCGTCGATGTCGGACGCGATCAGGCGAAAGGCGTCCTCGTGCAAAGATCCCATCACCGCGACAATAGCCGGTCCAGATACACGGCCACGCCGTCCTGATCATTGGCGAGCGTCACATCGTCGGCGACGGCCAGCAGTGTGGGATGGGCGTTGGCGACGGCCACCCGGCCCCAGCCGGCCCAGGCGAACATCGGCAGGTCGTTGGGCATGTCGCCGAAGACCAGGACGTCCGACGGGTCGACCCCGACCGACTCGGCGACCACCGACAGGCCGGAGCCCTTGTCGACGCCGGCCGGGCAGATCTCCACGTAGTCGAGGCCCGCCTGGGTGACCGTCGCGAGATCGGACGGCACCACCCGGTGTGCCAGCTCGAGGAGGGTGTCGACGTCGAGCTCGAAGGACCGGGCGAACGCCTTGATCACCTCGCCGGTCAGGCACTCGGCACGGGTCTTCGACTCGACGGTGACCGGATAGCGCCAGGTCGGGTCGTAGTCGCCCCAGAGCGGGGAGTCGTCGTGCTCCAGGGCCTCGAACATGACCGACAGCGGGCCCGCCACCGACTCGAGCGCGCCGAGGGCCTCACCCAGGGCCCGGCCGGGCAGGCGGGCCTGGCGCAGGTAACGGGACTCCTCCAGGTCGAGCACCCAGCCGCCCTGGGCCAGCACCAGGAAGTCGGCGACCCGGATGTCGTCACGGGTGAGCGAGGTGAGACGCGGGCCGCGGCCGGTGGCGGCGACGATGCGGATGCCGGCGGCCCGGACCCGGTCGAGCACCTCATGTGTATACGCCGAGACGGTGTCGTCACTACGGACGAGTGTGCCGTCCAGATCTGTGGCGACCAGCTTGGGAAGCCCAGGCCTCATCGAAACCTCCGTGGGTCGGCTGACCCCCGCGGAGGGCGGAAGGAAAACGTTACACCCGATCGGCTACCAGCATCTATGACAACTGGTAGCCGATCGCTTGCGTCTAGGTCAACGAACGGGTTCGAGGATGTCCCGGCCGCCGAGGAACGGCTGGAGCGCCTTCGGTACGCGCACCGACCCGTCCGGCTGCTGGTGGTTCTCCAGGATCGGGATCAGCCAACGGGTCGTCGCGAGGGTCCCGTTGAGGGTCGCGGCGGTCTGCGGCTTGCCGTTGTCGTCCCGGTACCGCACGTTGAGGCGGCGGGCCTGGAACGTGGTGGTGTTCGACGTCGAGGTGACCTCGCGATACCGCTGTTGCGACGGCACCCACGCCTCGCAGTCGAACTTGCGGACCGCGCTCGACCCGAGATCGCCGGCGGCCACGTCGATCACCCGGTACGGGATCTCGACCTTGGCCAGCATCTCCTCCTCCATGGCGAGCAGGCGCAGGTGCTCCTCGGCGGCGTCCTCCGGCCGGCAGAAGGAGAACATCTCCACCTTGTCGAACTGATGCACGCGGAGGATGCCCCGCACGTCCTTGCCGTGCGAGCCGGCCTCACGGCGGTAACACGACGACCAGCCCGCGTAGCGGCGAGGCCCGTTCAGCTCGAGGATCTCGTTCGAGTGGTACGCCGCGAGCGCCACCTCCGAGGTGCCGACCAGGTAGAGATCGTCGGCCTCGAGCCGGTAGACCTCGCTGGCGTGGGCGCCCAGGTAGCCGGTGCCCTCCATCGACTCGGGCCGGACCAGCGTCGGCGTGATCGACGGGATGAATCCGTGCTCGACCGCCTGCTGGATGGCCAGCTGCAGCATGCCGAGCTGGAGCAGGGCGCCCACCCCGGTCAGGAAGTAGAACCGCGACCCGGACACCTTCGCGCCACGCTCGGTGTCGATGGCGCGCAGCGCCTCACCGATCTCCAGGTGGTCTTTCGGCTCGGCGATCTGCGGCTTGTCGCCGACCTCACGCAGCACGACGAAGTCGTCCTCGCCACCGGGCGGCGCACCCTCCACCACGTTCGACACGGCCAGGTGTGCCCGCTTGAGCGCCTGCTCCGCCTCGCCCGCGGCGGCCTCGGCCGCCTTCACTTCGAGAGCGAGATCCTTGGTACGGGCCAGCAGCGCCGCCCGCTCGTCCCCGGAAGCCTTCGCGACCTCCTTACCGATGGACTTCTGCTCGGCGCGGACCGTCTCGAACCGCTGGGTAGCGGCCCGGCGCTCCTCGTCGGCGCTCAGCAGAGCATCCACGAGCTCGGTGGACTCACCGCGCAGCCGCTGGCTGGCGCGGATCAGGTCGGGGTCTTCACGAAGCAGACGCAGGTCAATCACGGTTGTCGAGCCTACCGGCGTCCTGGTCCGATCAGCACACGGATATCCCCCGTGTCACGATCGGTGCGGCTGGTCCAGCTCACCGGGGGAGGAGGCGAACGGTGTCGCCGGTGTGATGGTCATGTCGAGTCCGTCGTCGTGTTCGAGGACCGGTGGCTCGGGCGCCGTCCGGACGGCCCGCTCGGGCAGCCAGAGCGCGACCAGGGCGAGACCCACGGCGGCCAGGGCGCACCACACCCCGCGCCCGTATGTCGTCTGCACCGCCTCGGAGCCGGTGAAGTCATAGGCCGTGAAGAACTTCGGGATGACAGCGCTCGCGTCGCCCAGGTGGTGCGCCAGCGACACGAGCAGCGCGACCAGGACACCGCCGACGGCGAGACCCGCGACCTTCGTATACGCCCGGCCGGGCCCCGGGCCGAACAGGGTGAGCACGACCGCGACCACCAGCACGATCAATCCGAGCAGATAGCCGGCGCCCATGCCGCCGAGGTCGAGGAGGTTGGCGATCAGCACCCGCGGCTCCGCCGGCTGCTCGCCGTCGCCCTCCTGCACGTTGATGGTGGTCGTCTGCCACTCGGAGATCAGTGAGCCGAAGGCCGAGAGCGCGCTGAGCCCGGCGACGAGCACCGGCAGTCGTCTGTCACGTCCCAGGTCACGAAAGATCGTCCGCCGGGGCTTCTCGTCGCCGCCGCCGAAGGTGATCACCGACTCCTCCATGGGATCCATGATGACCCCTGGCGCGGTCCGCGGACCAACGGGCGGCATATCGGATAGCGTTCTGCGTATGCCTATTCGTTCTTCTTCAGCCCGCTGGGAAGGGAACCTCACCGAGGGTTCCGGCACCGTCAAGACCGGCAAGGGTGGCCTCTCCGGCGCCTACTCCTTCAAGTCGCGTTTCGAGGAGGGCGAGGGGACCAACCCCGAGGAACTGATCGCCGCCGCGCACGCCGGCTGCTACTCGATGGCCTTCTCCAAGGGCCTCGCCGACGCCGGCTTCACGCCGACCTCGGTGGAGACCGTGGCCAAGGTCCACCTGGACAAGACCGACGCCGGCTTCGGCGTCTCCCGTATCGACCTGGAGACGGTCGGCGACGTCCCCGGCATCGACGACGCGAAGTTCCAGGAGCTCGCCGAGTCCGCCAAGGAGAACTGCCCGATCTCGCGGCTGCTCAAGCCGGGCGCCGAGATCAGCCTGGTCGCGAAGCTCGCCTGAGACAGTCCCCGGCGCGGCCGCGATCGGCCGCGCCGGGAACCCGGGCACAATGGGTCGTGTGCCGGTCGATATGAGTCCTGAACGCTTCGAGGAGTTGGTGGGCGAGGCGCTCGACGAGGTGCCCGTCGAGCTGATGTCGCTCATGAACAACGTGGTCTTCCTGGTCGAGGATCTGCCGCCGGGTGGTGGCGACGATCTTCTCGGGCTGTATGAGGGCACCGCGCTGACCGAGCGCGGCTGGGACTACGCCGGCGCGCTGCCCGACCGGATAACGATCTTCCGGCTGCCCACGCTCAAGATGTGCGACTCCGAGGAGGACGTGGTCGACGAGGTGGCCGTGACGGTGGTCCACGAGATCGCCCACCATTTCGGCATCGACGATCAGCGGCTGCACGACCTCGGCTGGGGCTGAACAGAGGGCTCGCAGTTGTCGGCCGGCCCTACGCTCGTGTCATGCGCAGCGAACTCTTCTCGGCCGAAAACCTGGAGAAAGAGCACAGCCAGCCGGGTCTGCGGCTGCAGAACTCGAAACTCCTCAAGGCCGAACTGAACGGTGAATTCCTGGCCCGGACCGGGTCGATGGTCGCCTACCAGGGGCAGGTGACGTTCGAGGCGCTCGGCTCCGGGGGCCTCGGCAAGTTCCTCAAGCAGAAACTGACGGGCGAGGGCGTCCCGCTGATGCGTGTCCGCGGCAACGGCGACGTCTTCCTCGCCGAGAACGCGGCCGACATCCACCTGATCGATCTGGAGCCCGGCGACGCGCTCTCCATCAACGGGGCGAACGTGCTGGCCTTCGACTCGTCGCTGAACTACGACATCAAGATGGTCCAGGGCGCCGGCATGTTCTCCAGCGCGGGCTTGTTCAACTGCGTCTTCAGCGGGCACGGCCGGATCGCGGTCACCACCCGGGGCACGCCCGTGGTGCTCAACGTCGACCAGCCCACCTTCGTCGATCCGCAGGCGGCGATCGCCTGGTCGGCGAACCTGCAGACCGGTTTCCACAAGGCCGAGCAGTTCAACCTCGGCACCCTGCTGGGCCGCAGCACGGGTGAGCGTTTCACGATGAGTTTCGCCGGGCAGGGCTTCGTCATCGTCCAGCCGTCGGAGGAGCCGCCCGGCGGTGCGGTCCGCGTGGCGGAGAAGAAGTCCAGCAGCGGCGGCAGCATCCTGGGCGACCTCTTCGACGATTAGCGTCCGGTGCGCAGGCCCTCCAGCCAGGCCGCCGAGTCGGTGAAGGCGCGGTCGGACAGGCCCGGCGGCGCCGCCACCGGCGGCTCGGGCTGGAGGCGGTGCTTCGGGTAGCTGCCGAGGAACCGGACCTCGGCGCAGATGCGCCGCAGGCCCTGCAGGGCCTCTCCGACGCGGGCCTCGGCGACGTGCCCGGTGCAGTCGAGGAAGAAGAAGTACGTCCCCAACTGCTCCCCGGTCGGCCGGGACTCGATCCGGGACAGGTTGACACCCCGCACGGCCAGCTCGGTGAGCACCGCGAGGAGCGCGCCGACCTGGTCGTGCCGGATCGAGACGGCCAGCGAGGTGACGTCGTCGCCGGTCGGCGTGGTCGGTGCTCCGGGCCTGGTGAGCAGCGCGAAGCGGGTGACCGCCTCGGCCCGGTCGGCGACCTTCTCGGCCAACACGGCCAGGTTGTTGCGGTCCACCCCGATCGGCGCGCACAGGGCGGCGTCGTGTTCGCCGGTGGCGGCGCTGATCGCGGCGGCGGCGTTGGAGAGCACGTCGACGACGACCGCGTCCGGGACGTTGGCCTGCAGCCAGCGCCGGCACTGCGCGGACGCCTGCGGGTGCGCGGCGACCGAGCGGATCGCGGCGAGCGGCGTCAGCGCACGGGCGGCGAGCACGAACTCGACCGGCAGCAGCACCTCCCGCGTGATCATCAGAGGGCTGCCGGTGATCAGCTCGTCGAGGGTGACCGGGACGGCGCCGCCCACCGAGTTCTCCAGGGGGACCAGCGCGGCGTCGGCCTCTCCGGCACGGACGGCCTCGAGAGCCTCGGGCACACTGCGCGCGGGAGTACGAACCCCGCGCTCAGCCGCGGGAATGGTGCGCAGGGCGGCCTCGGTGAAGGTGCCCTCGGGACCGAGGTAGGCGAAGCGCATGGGCGGCGTACCAGGCATTCGCGAAAGTCTAGTCAACCTCAGGAGCCGCAGGCCATCGCCCTGATCCCGGCCGGCGCGCGGGTCCGGACCGTCGGGTTGCACACGTCGGTGCCCACGGTGACCAGCGTCAGTGTGGTGCCGGTGCCGGTGGCGACCACGGACAGCGGCTCGGCCCCGGTCATCCCGATCGTGGTGTAGCTCCAGCCGCCCGCACAATACGGCCCGTCCAGCACGTTCACGTTCTTGTCCGGCACGGCGGGACTGCTCTTGGCCAGAGTGATGATCTGCGCCCCGGTCGGCTCCCCGGTGCATCGCGGGGCGTAGGACGGCGCCGGTCCGGCCGGGGTGGTCGGCGGTGTGGTCGTCAGTCGGGGGGCGTGGGCGTGGGATACCTGTATGTCGGATACGAGTACGTCGGGGTGGCCATGGGCGGCGGCGAGTAGATCGACGGCGGCACCGGCCCGCCGGGCGGGGCGCTGCCGACGGGGGCGCTGCCGGCGGGCACGCTGCCACCGGCTCGCGGCAGTGGCGGCGAGGTCGGCAGGGGCTCGGGCGGGGCGCCGCAGGCACTCAGGAGCAGCAGGCCGGCGGCCGGCACGAGCAGGCGTGTGCGGGGGGACACGCGCTCATGGTAGGAGCGAAATCGTCAGCTGGCGATCCGGTGCCCGGCCGCGGTCAGCGTGTTGACCGCCTCGGTCAGCCGCACCGTGGGCACGAGCAGATAGTCCGTGTCATACGTCGAGAAGGTCACGATGTTGACGCGGGCCTCGGCGAGCGGCCCGACCAGCGACGCGAGCACCCCGGTCATGGCCAGGGTGAGGTCGGCCACGCGCAGACATCGCCACGCCGTGTCGACCTCCGCATTCTCCGGCACCCGGTCGTTGGGGCAGATCACCGAGAGCTCGTCGACGCCCCACGTCACCGAGATGACGCTCTTGTCGTCCGGACCTGCGGTCAGCGTGGCGGGCAGGGTGGAACCGGCCGGAAGCCGACACACCGCGTATTCACCCGGTAACAGGTCTAGATCGAGCATGTTCGCAGACTACGTTGCGGATCTGTAACGTCCAACGGTTGCCGCGTGCGGTGAACGACACATCGTACGGAACAAAAGGGACGTCAATATCGTACCGGGGACAGGAAGGTCAGCGTTCCCGCGACTTGGCCGCCCACCGTCAGCGGCGTCGAGATCGCGTCGACCGTCAGCGGCGCCACGCCCTCACCCGGGACCACCCGTATCAGGCCGCGGGCGAGTCGCTCACTGCGCAGCGCGAGCAGGGGCGGGATGTTCTCCGCCTCGGGGTCCTCCAGGCGGCCACCGCCCGCGGTGAAGTCGATGAGGTGCACCGCGGCACTGAAGCGCAGGCCGACCGCGTCGGCGGGCTTGCCCAGGCCGAGCAGCTCGCTCCCCGACGGGGAGACCGCGACTATCGAGCCCTCGACGTCGATCACCAGGCAGGGCTCGTCGGCCGCCGCGACCGTCATCGTCCAGCGCTCGACGCCCGAGATGAACTCGGCCTCCGACGGTGTCCGGGCCTGGGGGACGAACGCTCCCGAGAGGGAGAGCTCAACATGCGCCACCGGCTCCTCCTCGCTCCTCTTCACATCGCAGGGCCGGCGCAGAACGCCGGCCCGCGATGGCGTCGCAAGGAACGTTACCGGCGGCTCAGCCGCTTGTCAGCGGCCGTCTGTCCGTTGCTGTACGAAGAGTAGTTCGACCATGTGCCCGGGTGGTGGGCGACCGCGGACAGCTTGTTCGCCGTCGACGGGGAGATCTTCGCGCCACCCGCGATGAGCAGGCGGTCGAGCTCCTTGTCGGTGGAGACGAGACAGTCCTTGGGCAGGCCGTGGACGCTGATCACGCCGTTGCCCACGAAGGTGAGCACGGCGGTCACCGGCACGTTGAGCCCGACGACGGAGGTGAGCGCCTTGGCGGCACGGCGGGCGTCCTTGCGGGCCTCCACCACGTACTCCGGGCGCTTTCCGTTGATCTGGACCACGTCACCGGCGATCAGGACCCGGGAACGACCGTGATCGACCACCGTGACGGCATAGACGCCACCGGGGCCGATCGCGAGGAATCCGGCACGCTCGTCGGCCGGGTTGGGCTCGTAGTAGGCCTGCGAGACATCGGTCCGCGGCCAGTCCACGATGTGCCAGTTGGGCCCGAGACGATCGAGCCTGGTGAGGGCGCGGGCTCCGGCAGCCTCGAGGCGGCGGACACCGCGCTCGGCGCGACGACGGCGCGCCCACTCGGTGGGTGTGATGATGCGCGGCGGCTCGTCCACGAGAGAGGACGGATGCCTACGGTCCACAGCTGTGGACGTTTGTGACGGCATGGGCAGCGCGGGGCGGGCGGGGAAGACAGTCACTGCGACCTCCGGCAAAAGGTCTGTCGGGCTCTCTTTTCCAACTACCGTACGTGCTCGCGTCCCTACGGAACAGGGCGGCGGGTGGGAAAGAAAGGGGAGTGAGTATGGATGAATGCCGCATTCACGACAACATCTTCTTTCGGATGGTGCATGTGCACCTTCTCAAGCTATCCCCCGCCCCCTGCTGATGCATGGCCGTCCCAAGATCTAGTCACAACGTCACGACCCGATAGCGCTCGGTACGGACTAACGTCAGGCTTGTGTACGTCGACAGTGAAGTCAGCCGCCTCCGTACCGTACTGCTGCACCGTCCGTCAGCGGAACTCGCACGCCTCACACCCCGGAACAACGACTCACTGCTCTTCGATGGGATCCCATGGGTGAGCCGGGCGCAGGAGGAGCACGATGCTTTCGCTGAGGCGCTGCGCACCCGCGGAGTCGAGGTCCTCTACCTCGGTGACCTGCTCGCCGAGACCCTCACCCTCCCGGAGGCCCGGGTCGAGTTGACCGCCGGGGTGCTGGCCGCCCGCCGGCTCGGTGACTCGCTGCGGGCCACCGTCGCCGGCTACCTGGCCGATCAGGACCCGGACCGGCTGGGTGAGATCCTGGTCGCCGGCCTGGCCCACGAGGAGATCAAGTCGAGTGGCGGCGGTCTCGTCTACGAGATGATGGATCGTCACGACTTCGTCATCGATCCGCTGCCCAATCTGCTGTTCACCCGTGACACGTCGGTGTGGGTGCGCGACCGGGTGGCGGTCACCAGCCTCGCGATGCGCGCGCGCCGCCGGGAGACCACGCTCACCCACGCCATCTACCGACACCATCCCCGGTTCGCCGGCGCCCAGTTGCTCTTCGACCCGTCCCTGGAGCACGTCGAGGGTGGGGACGTGCTGGTCCTCGCCCCGGAGGTGCTGGCCATCGGCGTCGGCGAGCGGACCACCCCGGCCGGCGCCGAGCGGCTCGCCAAGCGGGTCATCGCGGCCGGCCTAGCGCACACCGTGCTGGCCGTGCCGATCGCCCAGGAGCGCGCCACCATGCACCTGGACACCGTCTGCACCATGGTGGACGTCGACGCGGTGGTGATGTATCCGAATCTCGCCGACAGCCTGCAGGCGTGGACGATCACCGGCGACGGCGACGAGTTGCGTGTCCGGCCGCCCCGCCCGTTCCTGGAGGCGGCGGCCGAGGCGATGGGCATCGACCGGCTGCGGGTCATCGACACCGGCCTGGACCCGGTCACCGCCGAACGCGAGCAGTGGGACGACGGCAACAACACACTCGCCATCGCGCCCCGGCTCTGCGTCGCCTACGAACGCAACGTCGAGACCAACGCCCAACTGGAGCGCGCCGGCATCGAGGTGGTCCGGATCAGCGGCTCCGAGCTGGGCTCGGGCCGCGGCGGCCCGCGCTGCATGAGCTGCCCCATCCAACGCGACCCACTGAAGGGTTGAGTGGGACGGACGCGCATTGCGCCCGCCGACGTCGAGGGCTCGGCGCCCTCGACGTCGGCTCAAAGGGCGCAATGCCGCCGAGGGGCAGCGAAGGCAATCAACGCAGGGTCAGCTGGCGGCCGATGAGGCCCTGCTTCGCGCGCCGGGCGGCGGCGTCCAGCGGTTCGTCGACGGCCAGGATGTCGTGGTAGCGCTTGGCGAAATCGGCCAGCACAGCCTCGAACTCGGCGCCCTCCGGCTCACCCGGAACGTCCCACACCGGGACGAGCAGGCCGTGCGCCCGGAACATGCCGGCGAACTTGGTGTCCTCACCGAGCAGCAGGTCACCCGAGGCGGACAGCCGCGACAGCGCGTTCAGCGCCTGGTCCTCCGGCTCGCTGAGCACCCAGCGGACGTGGCTCTTGTCCGGGGCGACCCGGCACCAGTACGCCGCCTTGGCCGCGGCCAGCCGCACGGTCGGGTAGATCGAGGCGTTGGCCCGCTCCAGTGACGCCTTCACGGTGCCGTCCTGCATCTGCTCCGGGTCCAGCCAGTACTCGAAGCCCTCGTGCATGGCGATCTCGAGCGGGTTGTCGACCAGGATGTCCTGCAGGCGCGGGCCCTCACCGGGCAGAGCCGGCACCGACACGGTGTTACCGGGCTCGGTCTGCAGCGCGCTCAGGATCGCCACGGCCAGGTCACGGGACACGTCCCCGGACTGGACGTGCCGTTGCAGGCCGATGAAGACGTGCCCGTCACGGCGGGACATGGCCGGCCACGCCATCGGCAGCACCGTCGACAGGGTGACCGAGCGGTCGCCGTACTCCTCGACGATCTCCGGTTTGAGGGTCAGCGGCGCGGACGCGGCCGGGACCAGCTCGCGCAGAGCGATCCATTCCGGCTCGTCGGCCAGGCCCTCGAACGGGCGGGCGACGAAGATGTCGCGCACCTTCGTCTTCGGTGCGGTTTCGCGGGACTTGCGACGCTTGCTCACGGGGAACCAGGGTAAGCGGTCATTCCCGCGATCCGGTGACATGGGCCACCCAAAGTCGCTCAGCAGTGGCTCACGCCCGGGGTAGCCGCACCTCGGCGACCGTGCCGCCGCCCTCCCGGGGGCGCAGTGACACCCATCCGTTCTGCCGCTCCACCAGCCGCCTGACCAGGTAGAGGCCGAGCCCGGCGCCGGCCCGGTGATGCACCGAGTCGGCCTGCCAGTAGCGGTCGAAGGCGTGCTCCACGTGCTCGGGGGCGATGCCGGCGCCCCGGTCGGAGACCCGGAACCGCAACGTGTCGTCGTCGGTCCCGGCGCACACCTCGACCGTGGTGTCCGGGTCCGAGTACTTCTCGGCGTTGGTGGCCAGCTCGGTGAGGATGGTGGCGATCGAGTCGCGCGACCCGTACGCCTTCGGTAGTCCCTCCGGCATGTGTGACAGCACCAGCCGCTCCCGGAGATCGCCGGGCAGTGTGGCGGCGGCCTCCCGCAACGCCTCCACGAGGTCGAACGGGCCGGCCGGGGCGGCGCCCACCCCGCCGTCCTCCTCGCTCGCGGCGGAGAGCAACCGGTCCACCAGCCGGGCGAGCTCGCCGGCCCGGGCGCCGATCACCCGGACCGCCTCGCGCCGGCCCGGCTCGCCCAGGCTCTCCCAGTGGTTGGTGAGCGTGTCCGCATACCCTTGATCACGGTGACCGGCGTGCGCAGCTCGTGACTGGTGACCGCCACCCACAGGTCGCGGTCGGCGTCGGGCTTGGGGTCGTCGTGCGCCGGGAGCCCCGTGTTCAGCCCGTAGAGGCGGCCGACCAGGCCGGTCAGCAGATCGAGGACGACACCGAACTCCGGGCCGGGCTCGCCGTCCAGGTAGACGTGCAGGGAGCCGACCTCCCGGCCGCGATGCTCGCACCGGACACCGAGCAGGTGGCCGGGGTCGACGCCCTCGACGAGGTCGGCGACCGGATCGGACCGGAGATCCACCCGGCGGCCCAGTGCCGGCGCCCACACCCCGGTCGCCACGATGATCCGGCCGTGGTCCGCCGCGAGCTCCGTGAAGGCTGCGCCGCGCGCGCCCAGGGTCTCCTCGGCCAGGGCGACGAGTTGCTGGAGCACCGACAGGCCCGCGTCGCCGGAGTTGAGGCGGCCGAGGATCGCCACCTGACCGCGGGTCAGGGCCGCGAAATCGGGGCGTTCCGGCATGCCTGCGAGTTTGCCTCGCCCGCCGGGTTTTGGGCAGACGAACCTAAGCGAATCCTGGGGCTTAACGGCTCTCAGTGGTGTAGGTCACACTCGGTTGAGTTGCTCCAGCACGAACCGGGGACGGTCGGTGATCACTCCATCCACGCGGTGCTCCAGCACCAGACTCAGATCCGCCTCGTCGTTGACCGTCCAGACATACACCTGATGGCCGGCCGCCCGGAGTGCCGGCAACAGCGCCGGGCGCGCTCTGATCAACTCGACGCCCGGCCCGGCGGTTCTGGCGCCGAACGGCAGCCGGCCCCGGCCGGCTCCCGGAGGGACCAGCTCCATCAGATAGACCGTGGGCAGACCGGGCGCCTGGGCCCGGACCCGGCGCAGCGCGAGCGCCGCGAAGGACATCACGGTGACCTGTACGTCGTCGTCCGGTTTCGGATCGGCCAGGCCGTAGTGCCGCAGCATCCGGATCAGCCTGCGCTCCACCTCGGCGCCGTAGCGCGACGGGTGCTTCGTCTCGATCAGCAGCCGCACCGGGCGGCCGGAGGACCGCACCGCCTCCAGCAGCCGCTCCAGCGTGAGCAGCCGGGACAGGTGGGGCAGCTCGGCGTCGGCCGGATAGCCGGGATGCCAGGAGCCGAAGTTCAGCTCGTCGAGCTCGGCCAGGGTCTTCGAGCTGACCCGGCCCCGGCCGTCGCTGGTGCGGTCGAGCTTGCTGTCGTGCACGCAGACCAGGTGCCCGTCGCGGGTCAGCCGGACATCGCACTCCAGGCCGTCGGCGCCCTCGTCGAGTGCGCGCAGGTAGGCGCCGAGCGTGTGCTCGGGCAGCGCGTCGGCTCCACCGCGATGGGCGAAGACCAGAGGACGGTACCCGCTGGTCACAGCACGCGGGCCGGCTGTCCGTTGTCGGTCACCACGTCCTTGCCGAGAGCGGCCCACGACTGCATGCCGCCGTCGAGGTTGCGAACGTTGTCCCATCCGTTGTTCATCAGATAGGCCACGACCTGACCGGAGCGCCCGCCGGCCCGGCACACCACGACCACCTCGCCGTCGGTGGGCACCTCGGCCATCCGGGCCGGGATCTCCATCATCGGCAGGTGGTGGGCGCCGGGCGCGTGGCCGGCCTCCCACTCGTCGGGCTCACGCACGTCGAGCAGGTAGACGCCGGGATCGACTTGATCAGCGGTCACGCTGGGAACCTGAGGTCCGAACACCTGACAAGACTAAAGGCTGCTCACTTCTCGTTGGCGACGACCTCGGGATGATCGAGTACGAACTCGCCCAGCTGATCCTTCTTCGCCGCCTGGAACATCTGCAGGCTGATGTCCTGGAACTGCTCACGCCCGTTGCCGTTGCTGGAGAACGTGCCGCTGTTGGTCCGCAGCAGCACCATGTCGTTGGCCGCCACGTTCTTCATGCCGAGCGCGAAGTCGGGCAGTTCGATGTCGCCGATGTCCAGGGTGAAGGCGCTGCCCGCCGACTTGATCAGCGAACTGATCTTGAGCGGGTTGGTCATCACACCGCTGTCGGACGCCTTCTTGGCCATCGCCTTGAGCAGTTGCTGCTGGTGCCGCTGCCGGTCGTAGTCGCCGTTCTTGAGCCCGTACCGCTGGCGGGCGTAGTCGAGCGCCTCCCAGCCCGCCATCTTGCGGCAGCCCACCTTGTGCACCACCGGCTTCGGGTTCAGGCCCTCTCTGGCGGCGTCGGTGAGGTAGACCGGCTTGCCGTCGATCAGGCCCAGGTGCTTCGAGGTGACCTGCTGGTCGACGCACATGTCCACGCCGCCGAGCTCGTCGATCACACCCTTGAAGCCGTTGAAGTTGATGATCGCGGCGCCGTCGAAGCTGATGCCGGTCATGTTCTTCAGCGTCTTGGCCAGGAGTTGCGCCCCACCGGCCGCGCCGGCGCCGTTCTGTGCTCCCCAGTAGAACGCCTCGGTCGCCTTGACCGTGCCGCCCTCCCACTTGCTCTTCGCGAACGCCGGCGTCTCGACCTCGGTGTCCCGGGGCACGGAGATCAGGAACGCCTGGTCGTGGGTGGCCGGGATGTGCAGGATGATGATGGTGTCCGCGTGCAGGGTGTCGTCGGACCAGCTGGCCCGCTTGTCGACACCCATCAGCAGCAGGTCGATCGGCCCCTCGATGGTGGCGCCGCCACCCTCCTCGACCGTCTTCTTCGCGTCACCGGTGAGGTCCTGGACCTCGATCGTCTCGGTGGTCTGGCTGATCAGCATCTTGCCGCCGATCAGGCCACCCCCGCCGGCGATCATCAGCACCACTCCGGCCGTGACGGAGAGTCGCGCCCAGAGCGGTGACCGACGCTTGCGGATCTTCGCTGGGGGTGCCGGTGGCACGACTGGTGGCGACGGCCGATTCGCCGTGACGGTCATGCAGCACTCCAGGGGG
Organism: Actinoplanes sp. CA-252034; assembly: GCF_050956125.1. Classification (NCBI taxonomy): domain Bacteria; kingdom Bacillati; phylum Actinomycetota; class Actinomycetes; order Micromonosporales; family Micromonosporaceae; genus Actinoplanes; species Actinoplanes sp. CA-252034. The sequence continues at coordinate 10,732,140 of NZ_CP191846.1, read as the reverse complement.
AGAGATCGGGGGCTGCATCACCTTACGGACGGCTCATACCTCAGCTGAAGATCTTTCTGGTTTCAAGATGAAGTCATAGCTCTCTGACAGCCGGCGCTCACTTCTTGACCGGGTTGGCCGCGAGCCAGTCGGTCATCTTGTCGCCGGCCACCGCCTTGTAGAGGGCCAGCGCCTTCTCCCGGTCGGCGACCACGACCGATTGGCCGTCGATCGTCTCGCTGCCCTTGTTGGGGCTGGTGATGAAGGTGAGATTCTCGCCACGCAGGTTGCGGAACTGGACCGCCATGTCGGACAGCGAGAACGTCTCGTCGACCGTGACCGCCTTGGTCACCGACTTGAGGAAGTCGTCGAGCTTCGAGGGGCTGGTCAGCGTGCCGCTGCTCGCCGCCTTGTCCATGATCGCCTTCAGGAAGTCCTGCTGGTGCTGCATGCGGGCGAAGTCGCCACGGGCGAACTGCTTGCGCTGGCGCACCCAGTCCAGGGCCTGAGCCCCGTTCATGTGCATCGTGCCCTTCTTGAACTCGCGGAAGGGCTTGTGGATCGAGGTGATGTCCTGCTCGACCTTGAGGTCGACGCCGCCGAGCGCGTCGGTGACCTCCTTGAAGCCGCTGAAGTCGATCGTCATGACGTGGTCGATGCGCACGTCGGTCATGCACTCGACGGTACGGACCGCGCGCGGGATGCCACCGAAGGCGAACGCCGCGTTGATCTTCGCCCGGCTGCTGGTGCCGCACGGTGCGTTGTCCTCGGTCGGGATGCTCACCCACAGGTCCCGCGGGATCGAGATGAGCTGGGCGGACTTGTGGTCGTCCGGCACGTGCATGAGGATCAGCGTGTCGGCGCGCCACTGGTTCGCCTTGTCCTGCACGGCATCCGGGTCACGCGAGTCGGTGCCGATCAGCAGGATGTTGAAGGCGCCCTCGACGGCCTTGCCGGGGCGGTCCGCGGTGAGCCCGGAGAAGGCGTTGGTCCGCTTCAGATCGTCGTCGAGGCCGGAGAAGTAGCCGTACGCCGAGATGCCCGCGACGATCGCGAGGACCAGGACGATCCCGCCCGCGACCATGGCGATGCGGCCCCATCGGGGACGCGGCCGGCGACCGCCGTTGTAGGCGCGGCCGGTGCCGCCGGGAGGGCGCGGCCCGCGCGGGCCGGCCGGCTGGAAGTCGTCACCACCGTAGGAGGCGCCGTGCGGGGGCTGACCCCGGTCGGGACGTCCCGGCCCGGGCACGGACGATCGTCCGGAGGAGTTGCCGCTGGGAGAGGTGGTGGCAGACATGTCACAAGGTTACGTAGTGCCGACGGTTGATCCGGCTCGTCGTCTCCGCTTCGGCACGAAGGTGGGAGGAGTGACGACACGGACACGGACCGGCGCTGGCGACTGCGCCGGTCCGTGGCACTGCGGAGAAAGGTCAGGTCAGTGCGCTCCGTGGCCGGTCACGGCCCGTACCTCCAGCTCCGCGTACTTCTCCGGGTCCGTCTCCTTGGAGAGGATGGTGCCGAGCCAGCCGAAGAAGAAGCCGAGCGGGATCGAGATGATGCCCGGGTTGGACAGCGGGAAGAAGTGCCAGTCCTCGTTCGGGAACATCGCGGTGGCCGAGCCGGACACCACCGGGGAGAAGAACACGAGGATCACTGCGGAGGCCAGGCCGCCGTAGATGGACCACAGCGCGCCCGCGGTGTTGAAGCGGCGCCAGAACAGGCTGTAGAGGATCGCCGGCAGGTTCGCCGAGGCCGCCACCGCGAAGGCCAGCGCGACCAGGAAGGCGACGTTCAGGCTCTGCGCGAAGATCGACAGGGCGATCGCGACCGCGCCGATCAGCAGGGCTGAATACCGGGCGACCCGGACCTCGTCCCGCTCGGAGGCGTTGCCCCGCTTGATCACGCTGGCGTAGAAGTCGTGCGCGAGGCTCGACGACGAGGCCAGGGTGAGACCGGCGACCACGGCCAGGATGGTGGCGAAGGCGACGGCCGCGATGACCGCCAGCATGATCGCGCCACCGGTGTCGCCACCGAGGTAGTCGATGCCGAGCTGCTGGGCGAGCTGCGGGGCCGCCGTGTTGCCGGCCTTGTCCTGAGCGGTGATCTCCTTGCCGCCCACCAGAGCCGCCGCGCCGAAGCCCAGGGCCAGGGTGAACAGGTAGAAGGTGCCGATGATGCCGATCGCCCAGAGCACGCTCTTGCGCGCGATCCGGCTGGTCGGCACGGTGTAGAAGCGGGTCAGGATGTGCGGCAGGCCGGCGGTGCCGAGCACCAGCGCGAGACCCAGCGAGAGCAGGTCCATCTTGCTGTAGAACGTCTTGGCCGCGTCGCCGGCGGTCTCGACGCCGTAGCGCAGGCCCGGTTCCAGGAACGCGGCGCCCTTGCCGGACCGTGCGGCGGCGTCACCGAGCAGCGCCGACAGGTTGAACTTGTAGTGCGCGAGCACCAGCAGCACCATGATCAGCGCGCCGGTCATCAGCATGAACGCCTTGACGATCTGGACGTAGGTGGTGCCCTTCATGCCGCCGACCGTCACGTAGACGATCATCAGCGCACCGACCAGGATGATCGTGGCCACCTTGGCGGTGCCCGCGTCCATGCCCAGGAACGTGGTGTCCGGCTTGATGCCGAGCAGCAGCGAGACCAGGGCGCCGGCGCCGACCATCTGAGCGATCAGGTAGAAGATCGACACCACGATGGTGGAGACGCTGGCGGCGGTACGGACGGGGCGCTGCCGCATCCGGAACGCCAGCACGTCGGCCATGGTGAACCGGCCCGAGTTACGCAGGAACTCGGCGACCAGCAGCAGCGCCACCAGCCAGGCGACCAGGAAGCCGATCGAGTAGAGGAAGCCGTCGTAGCCGTACAGGGCGATGATGCCGGCGATGCCGAGGAACGATGCCGCGGACATGTAGTCGCCGCCGATCGCCATGCCGTTCTGGAAACCGGAGAACTGCCGGCCGCCGGCGTAGAAGTCGGTGGCCGTCTTGGTCTGGCGGCTGGCCCAGATGGTGATGCCCAGCGTGATCGCCACGAAGACCAGGAACAGCGTGATGGTGAGCGAACGGGAGCTGGCAGCCGCCTCGGCCGCGAGGATCTGCGGAGCCATCAGTCCTTGTCCTCGCCGGTCTCGGTGGTCGGGCCGTTCTCCAGGGTGTTGTAGATGTCGTCGGCGAGCGGGTCCAGCTTCTGGGCCGCGTACCGCGAGTAGTGCCACGCGATCAGGAACGTCGAGACGAACTGCAGGACGCCGAAGATCAGCGCCACGTTGATGTTGCCGATCACCTTGATGGCCATGAAGTCCCGCGCGTACGCGGAGAGCAGCACGTACAGCGAGTACCAGACGATGAACGCGACCGTCGTGGGGAAGATGTAGCTGCGCAGTCGGTGACGTAGTTGAGCGAACTCCTCGGAGCGCTGCACTTCGAGGTATCTCTCGGCGGATGCCGGCACGGGATTCACCACCTTCGTGGGGGATGACTTTCCGGCACCGTACGAAGGAGTGAGCCGTGTCACCGTCCGCCGGTCGGGGTCTGCGCTGAGTGGTGGTCTGACTGCGCTGAGCGGCAGTCAGGCCAGCTCGGTGTACCTGCCCCGGTAGTGGATCAGAGGTGACCCGCCGGAGCCAGCCCGGACCGTCTCGATCACTCCGTCGAGTAGCAGAGCCCACCCGCACGGGCGGCTGCCGTCCAGGGCGCACCCGGCCCAGGTGGTGGCGTGGGCCGGAACCGGACCGTACTCCGTCTGCTCCCAATCGCCCGACGCGAAGAGCCCACCCGGCGCCGGGAAGAGGCCGGCGAACCGGTCGGCGAGCTGCCGGTCGGCCGGGGTGAGCGGGGTGACCGCGAACCGGCCGGCCGCCGACGCGGCCTCCCAGAAGTCGCTCTCCTCGTCGATCAGGCCGAGCATCCGGCCGGGCTCGCCGTCGGCGATCATCGCGGAGGACACGGTCAGGCCCGCCGGACCGGGCGCCGTCCACAGCGTCACGGTCGCGGCGATCCGGCCGCGCAGGCGCCGCACCTGCGACTTCTCGGTCTCCGGGACGGCGAACGGATCGTCGGAGTGGATGCGGCCACCGGGCTCGTCGGACATCATCCGATCATTGTCCCGATTACAGATTGCGCATGCGGCTACCCGATCCTATTGATCAACAACTATTTTCGAGGCATGAGTCAGGGGGCGCTGCGACCAGGGGACGTCGTGCACGTCGGCCCGGAGGCGAGTGTCCAGTTCTCCGGCGATCGCGCGTTGACCTTCCGGATCATCCGGGTCGACCCGCGAGCCACCTACGACGGATGGATCTGGCTGGAGGGCTACGTTCTCGACCCGGGCGGCAGCGCACTCCAGCGCCGCCGCATCTTCGTCCGCGAGGTCGGCCTGCGGCACGGTCAAGCCGGTGCCGGCAGCTCGTAACGGATCTCGAACTGCTGACCGGCCTTGATCATGACGGTCACCTCGATCGGCCGTTCCCCGTCGGTGTAGGCGACCCGGAACTGCCGTAGCACCGGGATGTCCCCGGGCAGCTGGAGTGCGATGAACTCGGCGACCGTGGCCGGCCGGACCGAGACCTGGTCGACGGCGTGCCGCAGCGGGTGCCCGAGCGCCGCCAGCACGGTCGGTGCGCCGCCCCGCAGCCGCTGGTTCTCGGCCAGCACGGTGCCCCGGGCGATCCCGGCCGGATAGTAGGTCCAGACCAGTTCGGCCGGTTCGCCGTCCAGCATCAGCACCTGGTGCCGGACCGCGACCGGATCACCGGCCGTGATGCCGAAGGCCTGTGCCACCTGGGCCGGCGCGCCCGTCTCGCCCACGTCGACCAGGCGGGCCGCGGCGTCCCGGCCGGGGCTCACCGGCGCCGGATGGTGGCCGGCCCGCACCACGGCCGGCCGTCGGCCGGTGGACACCACCGACCGTCCCTTGTGCCCGGTGACCAGGCCCTCCGCCTTGAGGATGGCGAGCGCCCGGGTGACCGTCTGGTTGTTGACCGCGTAGCGGCGGGTCAGCTCGGCGGTGCTGGGCAGGCGCTGGTCCGGGCCGATGTCACCGGCCAGGATCAGCGCCCGCAGGTCACCGGCGAGCTGACGCTGGCGGGATCGATGCCGGTCGTCGGGTATCTCGGGGTCGCGCCCGTTCATGAGGGATCATGCTGCCCCATCCTTGCTCGAAAGTGGACGATCCACGGGCTGTCACCGGGTTACACATTTTGTGTAATGTCGGGTGCCGAGGATGGGAGGCGGACCATCAGCGACGCGTTGCCCCGGGCCGGGGAGGTGCTCCACGTGGGTGCGGCGGCCAGTGTCCAGTTCGCCGGGGCGAGAGCGTTGACCTTTCGGGTCATCCGGGTCGATCCCCGGGTCACGTACGACGGCTGGCTGTGGATCGACGGCTACGTGCTGGGGCCGACCGGTGAGGCGACCGAGCGGCGTGTCATCTTCGTCAAACGTGACGGCCTGCGCCGACCGCACTAGCGCGGCGTCACGGCGGCCAGCAACTCGGGCATCCGGCGGTCCAGCATCGCGCCGGCCAGGTGCGCGCCGAGCAGGTAGGCGCCGACACCGTACGCCAGGCCCACCGGCAGCCCGAGCCACGGTTGGAAGAGGGTCAGCACCAGCACCGGGACACCGGCGATCAGGGCGCCGAAGAGCGCGGCCAGACCGGGCAGGGTCTTGCTGAACCCGCCACCCGAGGACAGCGAGAACGGGCCGGTCGTGTCCGGCAGCGCGTAGGCGGCGCGCACCGAGATCGGCATGACCAGCGCCAGACCCGCACCGTAGGTGGCGAGCAGCGTGCCCAGCTGCGCCGCGACATTCTCCGGCCGGCCTTCGAGTACCGCCGTCACCACCGCCACGAGCAGCAGCAACGGCACCGTGAACAGAGCGTGGGCGGCGGCCCGCGAGTGCACCTCGAGACGCCCCGGAACACCGGTGGCCAGGTTGGTGGCGTAGGCGCTGCCCTCGTACCCGAACTGGTTGGCCAAGGCGATCGGCGCGATGGCGCCGACCACGAACGCCAGCCCGGTGGCGCCGCCCTCACCGCCGGCGAAGGCGGTGGACAGCGGCAGGAAGAGCCCGGCCATGCCGAGGGTGACCAGTGCGGCGCGCCGCCGCGTCTCCCGCCACCAGTAGCGGATCTCCCGCGCCGTCAGCGCCCCGAAACGGCTCCGCCGCGACCAGCGGAACAGCAACTGGTCCACCGGACCGCGATCGTCGGACGTGCCCGTTCGGCCCCGCGAGCCACCCGCCGTGCCGACCATCGCCTGCTCCAGCGTGCGACTCCACCACCAGAGCAGACCGCCGACGGCGGCAAGGACGATCAGGACCTTCAGGGGTACGGCCCACGCCCGGCCCGCCGCGACGTCGAGACCCAGCGTGTACGGGGCGCCGAGTGGCGTCCACCCCACCGCCTGGGCGATCACCTCGACAGAGTCCCAGTCCGCCCGGTTCAGCACCCCGAGCAGGGTCAGCTCCAGCGGCCCGATCGACGCGGCCACCACCGCGAGCATGATGGTGGCCAGGTCACGGGCCCGCCGGGAACGCAACGCGGTGGCGAAGGCGCTGATCACCGCCCGGCTCAGCGCCACGCACAACACCAGCCCCAGAACCACTCCGGCCAGCGCCGCGAGCGCCGCCGCAGGACCACCGAGCTGGGCTGCCGACGTCACCGTGCCGAGCGTGGCGGCGAACGTGGCGAGTGCCGGGAGCCCGGCCAGCGCGGCCACCCCCATCCCGGCGATCAGGGTGCGGCGACGCAGTGGCAGCAGAGCGAACTGGGCCGGGTCGAGGGTGTTGTCGACGCCGAAGAAGAGCAGCGGCAGGAACACCCAGCCCAGGATCAGCATCGCCCCGCCGAACGGGAACATGATCTCGCCCGCCCCCGGCCGGTCCAGCAGGCCGGGCAGAGCGAAGACGGCGTGCCCGAGGATCGCGAAGAGAGCGGCCGCGACCAGCCCGAGCACGAACATCGCGATCCGGGCCGGCCGGCCGCGCAGCCCGTTGCCGGTGATCCGCAGCTTGAGCCGGACGAACGGCCAGACCCCGACCCGGACCGGCGTGGGGGTCAGAGCCACGCGAGCTCCGACCCGGTGGCCACCCGGCCGCCGACGACCTGCACGAACACGTCCTGCAGTGCCCGCTCGCCACGCACCTCGGCCAGCGGCCCGCACAGCCGGAGCACCCCGTCGGACATGATCGCCACGTGGGAGCAGAGCCGCTCCACCACCTCCAGCACGTGACTGGAGAAGACGACGGTGCCGCCGCCCGCGACATACCGCTGGAGGATGTCGCGGATCAGCGCCGCCGACACCGGGTCGACCGCCTCGAACGGCTCGTCCAGCACCAGCAGGCGCGGCGCGTGCAGCAGGGCGCAGGCCAGGCCGATCTTCTTCTTCATGCCGGCCGAGTAGTCGACGACGAGGGTGCGGTTGCCGCTGCCGAGCTCCAGCACGTCGAGCAGGTCACGAGCGCGCTGGTCGACGACGTCGGCGGGCATCCCGCGCAGCAGGCCGTGATAGGCGAGCAGCTCCGGGCCGCTCAGCCGGTCGAACATCCGCACGCCGTCGGGCAGCACCCCGACCAGCGCCTTCGCCTCGGCTGGGGAGTGCCAGACGTCATACCCCAGAAGGACGGCCTGCCCAGCGTCGGGCCGCAACAGGCCCACCGCCATCGAGAGAGTGGTGGTCTTGCCGGCGCCGTTGGGGCCGAGCAGGCCGAAGAACGAACCGGCCGGCACCTCCAGGCTCACCCCGGAGACCGCCAGCCGTGTGTCGAAGTGTTTGACGAGCCCGCGCAGCGACATCGCCGCCGTACCGCCCTCGGGCGGGCGCTGTGCCGGAACACTCATGAATAGAACGTATCGGGCCGGCGGGCGGTCCGGGAACCTCCGGACCGCCCGAACCGATCAACCGACCCGCTCGATGACGGCCCGCCGGATCAGGAACTTGCCGGGCTCGCGGACCTCCTCGAAGGCCGCGTTGTTGAGCAGGATGCAGCTGCCCGAGGTGCTGGCCACCTTGACCGTGATGCTCTTGTTGTTGTCCAGGTTCCGGACCCGCAGCGTCGTGCCGATCGGGAAGGTGCCGCTGGACGCGGCCGCGGCGCCACCCTCACCGGAGAGCGTGACGGTCGAGCCGGGGCACACGACCTCGCCCGCGCCCGCGTTGCCGTTGCCGGCCGGCGGCTTGGCGGGGGGCTTGGTCGCCTGGGCCGGCGGCTTCGTGGCCTGCTGCGCGGGCGGGGTGGTCGCCTGGGCCGGCGGGGCCGCGACGGCGCCACCGCAGCCGGCCTGCTTCTTCTGCACGTTGATCAGGTCGATCACGGCCTGCCGGTTGGCGACGATGGCCTCGGTCTGCGAGTTCGGGTTGGCCCGCTGGGTGGCGATGAACTGCTGGTTGTTGCGGATCGCCTGGTCCATCCCGTCACAGACGGAGGAGGCGTTGCTCAGGCCGGTGCCGACGGCGATACCGCCGCCGACCAGAGCGGCCACGGCGACACCGATCACGATCTTGCGCTTGTTCCCGGTCTGGCCCGGGCGGCGGTATGTGCGTCTCATGCCCGTGATTACGAGGACGTCACAGCCTCCGGTCGAGGGTCGAACATTAAAGATCCTTAAATCAGATCCGGAGGGACTCGGGGGCGTGCAGGCGCAGCATCGTGGCGCCCACGTCCGGAGGGACCCGGCGGCCGGTGGCCAGCGAGACGGCGACCATCACCAGGAACGCCAGCGGCACCGTCCAGGCAGCCGGCTGGCCGACGATCTCGGCGGGCCAGCCGGTCAGTGGCGGCCCCAGGACGGTCAGCAGCACCGCCGCCATCGCCGCGCCGCCGCCGGCGATCAGACCGGCGATCGCGCCGGCGTCGGTGAGCCGCCGCCACCAGATGCCGAGCACCAGCAGCGGGCAGAAGCTCGACGCCGCGACCGCGAACGCCAGCCCCACCACCCGCGAGACGTCCATGTCGGACACGTAGAGGGCCAGCCCCGTCGGCACCGACGCGGCCAGCAGGGTGGCGATCCGGAAGTCCCGGATCGAGCCGTTGCGGCCACCGCGCAGCACATCCGTGAAGATCACCCCGGCGACGCTGGTGAGCAGGCCGGACGAGGTGGAGAGGAAAGCGGCCAGCGCGCCCGCGGTGACCAGGGCGCCGAGCAGCCTGCCCAGGTGGCCGTCACCGAGGGCGGCCTCGGGCAGCAGCAGCACCACGGCGTCGGTGTTGCCGGTCATCAGCAACTGTGGTGTGTAGATCCGGCCGAGCACCCCGTACATGGTCGGGAGCAGGTAGAACAGGCCGACCATGGCCAGCACCACGAGGGTCGTGCGGCGGGCCGAGGCGCCGTCCGGGTTGGTGTAGAAGCGCACCAGGACGTGCGGTAACCCCATGGTGCCGAGGAACGTGGCCAGGATGAGGGAATAGGTGGCGAAGAGCCCGGTCTTGCCGGGGAGGAGCCACGCCGCTCCGAACTGGGCGTCCACAGTGCTCACCTCGGGCACCGGCGAGCCCGCGGCGAAGTTCAGCTCCTGCCCCTTCTCGACCCGCTGCGAGCCGTCCAGGACCGCGTCCTGCTCGACCGTGACGGTCGTCGCGACGGAGAAGACCGCGCCCGCCGGTGGCGTCACCGCCGGACGGCCGTCGGCCTGCCACTGCAGAGCCAGGAAGATGATGGGTACGGCCAGAGCCGTCAGCTTCAGCCAGTACTGGAACGCCTGCACGAAGGTGATCGCCCGCATCCCGCCGAACGCCACGTTCGCCGTCACCACCACCGCCACGACCAGGGCGCCCCAGGCGTACGACCCCCCGGTCAGCGTGGCGAACGTGAGGCCCGCCCCCTGCAATTGGGGCAGCAGGTAGAGGCAGCCGATGAACAGCACGAACGTGGTCGCCAGCCGGCGCAGGGTGGTCGACCGGAGCCGTACCTCGCAGAAATCGGGCAGCGTGAACGCCCCGGAACGGCGCAGCGGGGCGGCCACGAAGAGCAGCAGCGCCAGATAGCCGGCGGCGAACCCGACCGGATACCAGAGCACGTCCACGCCGTAGCGCAGCACCAGCCCGGCCACCCCCAGGAAGGACGCCGCCGACAGGTACTCGCCACTGATCGCGGCGGCGTTCCAGGACGGGCTGACCGAGCGGGAGGCGACCAGGAAGTCCGATGTGGTCCGGGCGAAGCGCAGCCCGTACGCCCCGATCGCCACGGTCAACAGCAGGACCACGATGAGGCCGGGCGCCAGGTACGGGTTCACTGCTCCGGCCTGCGGATGAGCGCCGCGAAGTCCTGCTCGTTGCGTTCCGCCCAGCGCACGTAGGCGGCGCCGACCAGCACCAGGAAGGGGAACGACAGCACCCCGAGCAGCACCCAGGGCAGGTGCACCCCGAAGACCTTGACGGCACCGACGGCCGGCGCGACGGCGAACAGCAGCGGCAGAGTGCCCAGTCCGGCCGCGACCACCAGGGCCAGCCGCAGCGCGAGCGCGAGCTGCGCGCGCATCAGGCCCTTGACGAGCGCCTCACCGACCGGGGTCTGCTCGGTGAGGTCGGCGCTGCCACGGTCGGCCGCGCCACGCCGGGAGGCGGCGTCGGCGAGCACGACCGTCACGCGTGGGCGCGGGGGCGGATCATCGACGGCCATGTCCGGCAGTCTGTCCGCCTCCGGCCGAATGTCAATACCGCTCGGGCATCCGGTCAGACCGCTCCGAGCGGAAGACGAACCTGGATGTGGCACCCACGCCGGTCGTCCGGCTCGACCACGGCGATGGTGCCCCGGTGCAGCTGGACCACCCAGCGCGCGATCGCCAGGCCCAGCCCGGTGCCGCCGCCGGTGGCGCGCTCGCCCCGCGTGAACCGCTCGAAGACCCGCTCCCGCTCCTCGGCGGGGATGCCGTCACCCTGATCCACGACGGCCAGCACCACGTGATCGTCGTGTCGTTCGGCCCGGACCGTGACGACACCGCCGGGTGGGCTGTGCCGGGCCGCGTTGTCCAGCAGATTCGCGAAGACCTGGTGCAGGCGCTCCCGGTCGCCGGGCACCATCAGGCGGGGTGACGACACCGCGAAGCGCACGTCGTGACCGGTGCCGCCGGCGTTCACCGTCGCCTCCCGGGCCACCCGGTCCAGGAAGTCGGGCAGGTCGATCGGCTCGCGCCGCATCGGCACCACGCCGGCGTCCAGCCGGGACAGGTCGAGCAGGTCGGTGACCAGGCGACTGAGCCGCTCGGTCTGGGCCAGGGCCGTCTCCATCGTCTCCGGCTCGGCCGCGGCCACCCCGTCGACGATGTTCTCCAGCAGGCCACGCAGAGCGGTGATCGGCGTACGCAGCTCGTGCGACACGTTCGCGATCAGCTCGCGCCGTTGCCGGTCGGAGGCCGCCAGATCCGCCGCCATCTGGTTGAACGCGGCGGCCAGCTCACCCACCTCGTCCTGGGAGCGGGTCCGGATCCGGCGGGTGTAGTCGCCGCGGGCCATCTCCCGGGCCGCGACCGTCATCTCCCGCAGCGGCACGGTCGCACCGTGCGCCATCACCTGCAACGTGACCAGGCCGAGAGCGGCGGCGATCGCGATCCACAGCACGTCGACCCGATAGAAGTCGATGCGCCAAAGGAACACCAGCAGGCCCACCCCGCCGGCGAACCCGAGTGCCAGGGAGAGCTTCGCCTTGATCGACCGGACCGGGTCGAGTGGCCGGGGCAGCCAGGCGAACAGCGGCGCCACCAGGGTGTGGACGCGCGGGATCAGCCAGTTGCTCACCGGTCGACCTCCAGGGCGTATCCGACGCCGTGGACCGTACGGATGAGGTCGGCCCCCAACTTGCGCCGCAGACCCTTGATGTGGCTGTCCACCGTCCGGGTGCCGGACGTGTCGGCCCAGCCCCACACCTCGGCCAGCAGCCGCTCGCGGGGCACGACCGTACGCGGACGGCCCGCCAGGTGTGCCAGCAGATCGAACTCGGTCGGTGTCAGATGCACCTCGACGCCGCCGCGGAGCACCCGCCGCTCGTCCGGGTTGATCTGCAGATCGCCGAGCCGCAGGCCGGGCACCGGGGCCGAGGCCTTGTCCGCCCGTCGCAGCAGCGCGTGCACCCGGGCCGCGAGCACCCGCATCGAGAACGGCTTGACCATGTAGTCGTCGGCGCCGACCGCGAGCCCGACCAACTGGTCCGTCTCGTCGTCGCGGGCGGTCAGCATCAGCACCGGCACCCGCTGGTCCTGGATCCGCCGGCACACCTCGAGACCGTCGAAGCCGGGCAGCATGACGTCGAGGATCATCAGGTCGGGCGGGGCCTGCCGGACCGCCGCGACCGCGCCGGGCCCGTCGCCGACCACCTGCACCAGGAAGCCCTCGGCTCGGAGCCGTGCCGCCACCGCGTCCGCGATGGCGCGCTCGTCCTCCACGACGAGAACCCGCCGCTCGACACTCTCCATGCTTCTGGCACCTCTCCGGACGACCCTGGTCCCCGGACGGTGCGCCCCCGTGGCTCACCGGCCGGTGGCCAGAAGCCTATTGATCGCCTGCGCAGAGCCGGCGGTGGAGATGTGAACGACCTGTGGAGATGCATCCTGTGAGGGGGTGCCCCGGCGCAGCACGGACCGGGTCCAGGTTGGCACTGATCCGGGATAGCCGGGCCAAGCCTGTGGATAACTCTGTGGACAAGCCTGTGAGGCTGTGGACAACCGTGTGGATTCAGCGGGTCCAGTCGTTTTTCGCGGCTCTGATCAGGCGATCTTTCAGCTCCCGAGTGTGCCGGCGGCTCACCGGAAGCTCCACCCCGTCCACCGCCACCACATAGCCGGAACCGGTCAGCCGCAGCTCGGTGACCAGGCGTAACTGCACCAGATACGAGCGGTGGATGCGAACGAAGCCGGCGTTGGCCCACCGCTCGGCCAGGGTCGCGAGCGAAACGCGTACCAGATGGGAGGTCTCGCCGGTGTGCAGCCGGGCGTAATCGCCCTGCGCCTCCACCCATCGCACCGAGGATCGCGGCAGCATGCGGGTGGTGCCGGCCAGTTCCACCGGAATGGCCGGCTCGTCGGCCGGAGTGGCCGGCGTGGGCGCCGTCCGCAGCCCCGTCACCCGGCGCAGCGACTCGGCCAGCCGCTCGGCCCGCACCGGTTTGCGCACATAATCGGTCACACCCAGGTCGAAAGCGTCGACCGCGCCGTCGTCGTAGGCGGTCACGAAGACGATCGCCGGGGGCTGAGCGAACCGCCGCAGGATCCGGGCCAGCTCCATGCCGTCCAGACCGGGCATCCGGATGTCCAGGAACACCGCGTCCACCTCGGTGTCTCGCAGCACCCGCAGTGCCTCGGTCGCGTCGCCGGCCCGGTGCACATGCGCCACCCGCCCGTCCGCGTTCAGCAGATAGGCCAGCTCGTCGAGCGCGGGCGGCTCGTCGTCGACGGCGAGCACGACGAGGCTGCTCATGCCCGCACCTGTGGATGGAATTTCGGCACCCGCATGCTCACCTTCGTCCCCGAGCCGGGCGCGGTCTCCACCACCAGGCCGTTGTGATCGCCGAAGACCGACCGCAGACGTTCGTCCACGTTCACCAGACCGACGTGCTGCCCGTCCTCGGAGTCCGTCCCGTCCAGCGTGAACACCGCCGGGTCCATGCCGACCCCGTCGTCCTCGACCGTGATGTGGCACTCCGCACCCGCGTCGCGCGCGACGATGCTCACCATACCGACGCCCGGCTTACGCGACAGCCCGTGCCGGACCGCGTTCTCCACCAGCGGCTGCAGACACAGGAAGGGCAGACCCACCCCCAGCACCTCCGGCGCGATCTGTAGCCGGACCTGCAGCCGGTCGCCGAAACGGGCCCGCTCGATCGTCAAATAGCGGTCGATCGACCGCAGCTCCTCGGCCAGCGTCGTGAACTCGCCGTGCGCCCGGAACGAGTAGCGGGTGAACTCGGCGAACTCCAGGATCAGCTCCCGGGCCCGCTCCGGATCGGTGCGCACGAACGACGCGATCGCGGTGAGCGCGTTGTAGATGAAATGCGGGCTGATCTGCGCCCGCAGCGCCCGCACCTCGGCCCGGGCCAGCCGCTCCCGCGACGACTCCAGCTCGGCCACCGCCAGCTGCGACCCGGCCCAGCGCGCCGCCTCCAGCGTCGCCTGCACCAACCCCGGCGCCGGCTGCCCGTCGGCCACCGCGATCAACGCCGCCCTCGCCACCCCACCGGGCCCGCCGAGCGGCGCGATCACCGCACCACGCGCCACGCAGTCGACGCGGTCACAGGAGAGATCGGATTCGTTGAGTACGACCGAACGCTGCGCCTTCACCGCCCGGCGCGCCGCGGCGATCAGCTCCTGCTCGTGGTGGGCGCCCCTGCCGTCGTACGCCAGGCATCTGTCCCCGTCGACGATCGCCAGGCCCACCGAACCGACAAGCGCCCGCAGATGCCGGATCGCCTTTCCGGCCGTCGCCGGCGTCAGGCCGGCGCGCAGCGGCTCAGCCGCGAGCACCGCCGTGTGCAGCACGTCGTAGGTGGCCCGCTGCATCGCCGTGGCGATGCCGCGCCGCGCCCGCACCCGAAGCACCGCCACCACAGCCGCGGCCAGGGCGGCGAGCACGGCGACCACCGCCAAAACGCTCCCGACCTGGCCATTCATGCTGCGACCCTAGTAGGCGCCCTTGCGTTTGAGAACCACGCCGATGGTGCGCCAGAGGATGCTCAGGTCGTAGGTGAGCGACCAGTTGTCGACGTAGTACAGGTCCAGCCGGACCGCCTCGTCCCAGGACAGGTCGGAACGGCCACTGACCTGCCACAACCCGGTCATGCCCGGGCGCACCAGCAGTCGCCGGCGGACGTCGCCGAGGTAGTCGCCGTCGTCCGCGGGCAGCGGGCGCGGGCCGACCAGCGACATCTCGCCCTTCAGCACGTTGATCAGCTGGGGCAGCTCGTCCATCGACGTGGCCCGCAGCTTGGCCCCGAACGAGAAGATCCGCGGGTCCTGCTTCATCTTGAAGAGCATGCCGTCGGTCTCGTTGAGCTCGTCCAGCGTGGCCTTGCGCTCCTCGGCGTCCACATACATGGTCCGGAACTTCCACACCCGGAACGTACGGCCGTCGTGGCCCACCCGGGTCTGCCGGAAGAACACCGGCCCCGGGTCGGACAACCGGATGCCGAGCGCGATGAACGCCAGGATCGGGCTGATCGCCAGCAGGCCGAGAGCCGCCGCCACCCGGTCCATCAGGTTCTTCACCAGCCAGCCGGGACCGGACAGGGTCGGCTCCTCGACGTGCAGGAGCGGCAGGCCCTCGATCGGCCGGATGTGCACGCGGGGGCCGGCGATGTCGGTGAGCTGCGGTGCGACCACCAGGTCGACACCGGTGCCCTCCAACTGCCAGGCCAGGCGGCGCAACTCGCCGGGCTCGGAGCTGGCCGAGCCGCAGACCGCGATCGTGTCCGCGCCCACCTCACGCACCAGCGACAGCACGTCCCGCCCGGCGTAGACCGGAACCGGCGTCTCGATGCCGCGGGCGGCCGCGAAGCCGTCGGTCAGGTGGATGGCGACCGGGATCAGGCCGGCCGCCGGGCTGCGGGTGACCGCGGTGTAGACCTCGAGCGCCTCCGGCAGCGTGCCGACCAGCACCATCCGGTGCGCGCCGTGACCGGTGTGCTTGCGCGCCAGATGCAGCACCTGCCGGGCGAGAGCGCGGCACAGCAGGATCAGGATCAGCGCGCTCACCGACACCGTGGCGACGGTCCCGCGGGACAGGTCGGCCTTCGTGGCGAACGCGAGCAGCGAGACGGCCGCGACGACGGTGACCGAGGCACGGACGACCCTCTTGAACTCCTCGCTGCCCAGACCCAGATAACGCCGGTCGTAGGAGCCGTTGGTCCAGAGGATGATCAGCCAGCCGAGCGGCAGGACGATGTAGGCGAAGAAGTTGAAGAGCTCGGTGCCCTGGAGGAAGCCCCAGGACTGGTTGAGGCCGGCGCGTGACTTCTCCAGGAAAGTGCTGGCGATCCAGCTGGCGCCGAGTGTGGAGAGCAGATCGAGCAGAATCAGCGCGAACGTGTACGGCCGGTGCCAGCGCGACCGCCTGCGGCTCTGCCGGCCCCAGGCGTTCCGCGGCACCCCGTTGCTCGGTGGCTGCTGCTCCTGCCACTCGAAGCTGTCGTACCGCACGGGTCTGCTCCGGCTGCTGTCGGTAGTTGGGCGATGCAGGCTAGTAGTCACTCCGCCTACGTCCTCCCGCATCCGGAAAAAGATTACGCACCGCCACGACCTTGGGATCATCGGCGGGTCCGCCGATACCCGTTCGCGTCAAGACGGTTGCCAGGGACCGGGCCACTATACCGATGGATCGGCCGGAGAGAAGGTGACGTGACGGCGGCAATCGTGATGTATACGCGCTGTCATCATCCGGTAGCGGTTCACCGGACCAGCTTGGACAGCCGGCGGTCCGCCAGCGGCTTCCCTCCGGTTTGGCAGGTCGCACAGTACTGCAAGCTCTTGTCCGCGAACGACACCTCCCGCACCGTGTCGCCACAGACCGGGCACGGCAGGCCGGTCCGGGCGTGAACCCGCATACCAGCGCGTTTCTCGCCTTTGAGCTCGGCCGCTCGCTGACCCACCGAACGCTCCACCGCGTCCGTCTCGATCGCGCGCATCGCCTCGTACAGCGTGGTCATCTGCTCGTCGGTCAGTTTTCCGGTCAGCGCGAAAGGGGACAGTTTCGCGGCGTGCAGGATCTCGTCGGAGTACGCGTTGCCGATCCCGGCGAGCACCTCCTGGTCGACGAGCACCCCTTTGATCTGTCCTTTTCGCCCCCGGATGCGGGTCGCGAACTCCTCCGGGGACACCGCCAGCGCGTCCGGGCCGAGCCGGGCCACCCCCGGCACCTCGGCCGGATCCCGCACCACATAGGCGGCCAGCGACTTCTGCGTACCGGCCTCGGTCAGGTCGAACCCGGACCCGTCGTCGAGACGCACCCGCACCGCGATCGGGCCGGAGCCCGGTTTCAGCGGGGCCGGGGACTTGAACGAGTCGCGGTAGTGCAGCCAGCCCGCCCGGGCCAGATGGACGATCAGATGCAGGTCGTCACCGACACCGACGTCCAGGAACTTGCCGTGCCGCCCGGCGCTCGTGACGGCCATCCCGGCCAGCGCCGACGGCTGCGGATCATAGGTCTTCAGCGCGCTGAAGGAGACGACTTCAAAGCGCTCCACGGTACGGCCGACCGCACGCTCACGCAGATAGGCAGCGAGCGCCTCGACCTCAGGGAGTTCGGGCACCACCTCACGGTAGCGTCTCGGCACCCTTGCCAGGAGGACGCGCACGGAGCGCCATTAGGCTCCGCCCATGAAGGTGGTGGTGGCGCACAACCGGTACCGCGAGGCGATCCCCTCCGGCGAGAACGTGATCGTCGACACGGAGATCGGCCAGCTGCGGGAGGCCGGCGTCGAAGTGATCCCGTTCCAGCGAAGCTCCGACTCGATCGACGCGATGTCGGCGGCGCGCAAGGCTCTGCTGCCGATCTCCCCGATCTACGGCGCCGCCGCTCAACGGGAGCTCGCCGCGGTGCTGCGCGCCGAACGCCCGGACGTGCTGCACCTGCACAACCCGTACCCCCTGCTCTCGCCCTGGGTGATCCGCACCGCGCACGCCCACGGCGTCCCCGTGGTCCAGACCGTGCACAACTACCGGCAGGTCTGCTCGTCCGGGCTGTACTTCCGGGATGGCCACAACTGTCACGACTGCCGGGGCAAGCTGCTCGGGGTGCCGGCGATCAGGAACCGCTGCTACCGCGGGTCGGCGGCGCAGAGCGCGATCATGGCGACCACGCTGGCGGTGCACCGGCCGACCTGGCGCTCGGTGGACCGCTACATCGCGCTCACCGACAAGATCGCCGCGCATCTCACCGACTACGGCATCCCCACCGACCGCATCGTGATCAAGCCGAACGGCCTTCCCGATCCCGGCGCGCCCGCTCCGCTCGGTGAGGGGTTCCTCTACGGGGCCCGGCTCTCCCCGGAGAAGGGTCTCGCCCTGCTCCTCGACGCCTGGCGCCGGCATCCGGACGGCAGCCTCGGCCCGTTGCGCATCGCCGGTGACGGTGAGTTGCGGCCCCTCGCCGAAGCGGCCGCTGCCGAACGCTCCGACGTGACCTATCTCGGGCCTCTCGATCGGGCCGGGATGACCGCGGCCCGGCAGGCGTCGGCCGTCGTCGTCGCCGTCCCCACCTGGGAGGACGTGCTACCGACGGTGATCCTGGAGGCGATGTCGTCCGGCCGGGCGGTCCTCGGAACCGCGGTCGGCGGCATCCCCTACCTGGTCGGCACCGGTCCCGCCGCCGCAGGCTGGCTCGCCGAGCCCGATCCGGTCTCGCTGGCGGCGGCTCTGCCACTGGCCCGGGCGGACGCCGCCTCGGCGGCTGCCGCCGCCCGTGCCCGCTACCGGGAGCACTTCCACCCCGGCGTCCTCACACCCCGCCTGATCTCCATCTACGCCGAGATGTCGGGGACCCTCTCGACCAGGCGTTAGATCTCTGCCGGGTGGTCGTCACCGCTGTCCCGAGGATCGAGGGCAGCGGCGACGACCCGCGAGGGGCCGGTCAGGAGCCCTTGAGGGAGGCGCGGCCGGCGAAGGCGATGGACGCGGCCAGGAAACCGCCGTTGATCAGGGTGAAGAGGGCCACGAACCACACCGCCCACTGGGGCGCCACGGTCAGCACCACGCCGGCCAGGGCGATCACGGCGCCGTAGTCACGGACCAGCTTGGCCACCCGGACCGGGAACGACGTGCTGGTCACCATGCTGGCGGCCTGCGTGCCGGTCTGCATCACCGAGGTGACCAGGTTGACCATCCAGGTGGCGGCGAACGCGGCGAGCAGCCAGGCCGGAGTGTCCGGCTCCTGAGCTTTCGCGGTCGCGGACAGCGCGGCCACCAGGGAGCACTGGACCGCCACGTCGCAGAGGACGTCGAGGCGGCCGCCGGCGGAGCTGGACTGGCCGGTGACCCGGGCCAACTGGCCGTCGGAGCAGTCGAAGGCGTAGGCGAGCTGCCAGCCGATCAGGGCGAGCAGGCCGATCGGGGCGGCCCACAGCGAGCCGTCGGCGACCGGGCCGGCGGTGCCGATCACGATGAACGAGACCAGGCAGCCCAGACCCAGGTTGAGGATCGACAGAACGGTCGGGGACAGGTGGCGCCTGTGTGCGGCGACCGCGATCCGTGCGCCGATCCGCTGGCTGATGCCCTCGCTGAACA
The DNA here is from genome assembly GCF_050956125.1 of Actinoplanes sp. CA-252034. Lineage (NCBI taxonomy): Bacteria > Bacillati > Actinomycetota > Actinomycetes > Micromonosporales > Micromonosporaceae > Actinoplanes > Actinoplanes sp. CA-252034. Next base: position 10,712,963 of record NZ_CP191846.1, on the reverse strand, counting down.
GGCCCCCGCCACGGTTCGCCGCGTAGTAGTCGGCTGCTGTGGGCGTACCGCCGAAGGGTGTGCGGGAAGTCCCGGACGGCCCGGCGGCCGCCGACGGCGCCGGACCGGAGCCGTCGGCGGTGCGTGCGGCAGGCGGGTGGCCGCCCTCGGTGAGGGGACGGCCGGCGCCGTGGTCAGAGGGTCGCGATGACATCGTTGTATTCGGCCAGCTTCTGCCGGGTCTGCTCCGGCGTCATGGCGAGGTGTTCCAGGATGGTGTAACGATCCGGGCGGGTCCGCGGCGCGAACTCGATGACCCGCACGAACTGGTCGGCGTCGAGGCCGACGTCGGACGGCGTACGCGGAAGCTGGTGCCGGGCCAGGCAGTCGGACATCTGCTTGAGCCGCCGCTCGTCACCGCGCAGGAACGTGCAGAACAGCGCGCCCAGGCCGGCCAGCTCGCCGTGCGACGCGGTGTCGGGGAAGAGCGAGTCGGTGGCGTGCATGATCTCGTGACAGCCACCGCTGCACGGGATGCTGGTGCCGGCCACGGCCATCGCCAGGCCGCTGGAGATCAGCGACTCGGCGAGCGTCGTGACGAACGCGTCGTCGGTCATGTCGCCGGGCATCGAGAGGACCGCCTCCGCCCCCATCCGGGACAGTGACGCGGCGAGGCCGTCGACGGACTCCCCGCGCATCTCCCGGGCCAGCTCCCAGTCGGCGAGGGCACTGATGTTGCTGACCACGTCACCGATGCCGGCCCGGTTGACCCGGTCCGGGCCGCTCTCGACGAAGTCCAGGTCGACGACGACACCGAACGGGATGTGCACCCCGTACGACCCCTTGATGCCGTCGTTGATCAGGCTGGCCACCGGGGAGGCTATGCCGTCGTTGGCGAGGCTCGTCGCCACCGAGACCATCGGCAGACCCCAGCGGCTCGCCGCGTACTTCGCGGTGTCGACGGTCTTGCCTCCGCCGATGCCGACCACCGCGTCGTAGTGACCGCTGCGCAGCTTGGCGGACAGGTCGAGGGCCGCGTCCAGGGTGCCGCCGCTGGTGACGAACACCTCAGCCGACTTCAGTGAGGGACGGAGCAGATCGACGATCTGCTCGCCCAACCCGGGACCGACCACCACAGCGACGTCGCCACCGGAGGAGATCCGGCCGTCGGCGAGGATCTTGCCGAGGTCGGCGACCGCGCCCCGCCGTACCTCGATGTGCAGCGGGGTCTGGACGCTACGGGCTAGTAGCGGCATGCGATGTCCCGAGCCTTCGCCAGGTCCTCGTGGTTGTCGACCTCGACCCAGGAGACCTCGCCGATCTCCGCGGCCCGCACCTCGTTGCCACGGTCGGCGTAGAGCTGGAAGCCGTCCTCGTAGAACTGGTTCGGGTCCTTCTCGAAGGTCGCCTTGAGCGCGTCGGCCAGCTTGCCGGCGGCGGACGCCTCGATGATGTTGGCGCCGATGTACTCGCCGTACGCCTCGGCCGGGTCCATCAGCTTCGTGATTTTGGTGAGCTGGCCATCTTCATTGAAGACAGTCTTCATCTCCTCGTCAGCCAGCTTCTTAACAGTGTCCACAGCGAGGAGGATGCTCGGCCCGCGCTTGGCGAGCAGGGTGTGCTCCACGCCGACCGGGTGGACGGTGTCGCCGTTCACCATGAGCGCGCCCTGGGCGAAGTGGTCCCGGGCGAGCCACAGGGAGTAGGCGTTGTTCCACTCCTCGGCCTTGTCGTTGTGAACCAGGGAGATCTTCACGCCGTACTTCTGCTCGAAGCCCTCGACGCGCTCCTCCACGGCGCCGGCGCAGTAGCCGACGACGATGGTCACCTCGGACAGGCCCGCGGCCGCGAGGTTACGGAGCGAGATGTCCATGATCGTGGTTTCCCCGTCCACGGGGACCAGCGCCTTCGGGAGCGTGTCCGTGTACGGGCGCAGCCTGCGGCCGGCGCCGGCGGCGAGGACCAATCCGATCATGGGGGTGGTTCCTTCCAATGCGATGAGGGGTGCCCAGCGAGGATAACGGCATGTGTCCCATCCGTAGGACTCGCGAGGGGCACACGGAAAATGGTATAGACCCGGCTTCTAAGCTGTCGGGTATGACCGCTGAGCAGCTGATCTCCTTCGCCCGTGGCGCTCCGTCGCTGGACATCGTCGACGTGGAGGGCCTGAAGGCCGCCGCCGTCCGTGCTTTCGACGCCGACCCGGCGGGCGTCACCGCGTACGGCACCTCCGTCGGCTACCTCCCGCTGCGGAAGTGGATCGCCGACAAGCACCACGTCTCCCCCGACCAGGTCATCGTGACGAACGGCTCGCTGCAGGCCGACGCCTTCCTCTTCGGGCACCTGGTCAAGCCCGGTGACGAGGTGGTCGTGGAGAAGCCGACCTACGACCGGACGCTGCTCAACCTGCAGAACCTGGGCGCCAAGGTGTACCAGGTCACCGTGCAGCCGGACGGGATCGACACCGACGAGCTGCGCGCCCTGCTCGAGTCGGGGGTGCGGCCGAAACTGGCGCACATCATCCCGAACTATCAGAACCCGGCCGGTGTGACGCTCTCCGACTCCAAGCGGCGCGCGCTGCTGGCCCTGGCTGAGCAGTACGAGTTCATCATCTTCGAGGACGACCCGTATGTGGACATCCGCTTCCGTGGCGAGGCGCTGCCCTCGATGCTGTCGCTGGACACCAACAGCCTGGTCGTGCACGCCTCCAGCTTCACCAAGACGGTCTGCCCCGGCGTTCGTGTCGGTTACCTGGTCGGCCCGGCCGCGTTGATCGACGCGATCGCGAAGAAGGCCACCAACCTCTACATCTCCCCGGGCATGGTGTCCGAGGCGATCGTGCACCAGTTCTGTGTGTCCGGCGACATCGAGAAGTCGGTGCAGACGGTCAGCGCCGCGCTGGGCGAGCGCGCCCGGGTGCTGGCCGAGTCGATCCGCAAGCACATCCCCGGCGCGACCTTCACCGAGCCCGACGGCGGCTACTTCCTCTGGGTGGACCTGCCGTCCGACGTCGACGTGGACAAGCTGTTCCCGGCCGCGATGAAGAAGGGGGTCGCGGTCGTCAAGGGCAGCGACTTCCTGCTGGAGGGCGGCAACAGCTCGCTGCGCCTCGCCTACTCCGCGGTCACCGTCGACCAGATCGACGAGGGTGTGCGACGGTTGGCCGAGGCGATCGAAGAGGTACGGGGCTGACGTGTTCCGCGCCGGGTGGACTGCGGTTCGCCCGGCGCGGGTACCCTCGGCTGGTTTGTCGTCGCACCGGGGGAGGTCGAGCATGACGGAACGTTCGTGGACCCGGGGCCGGCCTCTGGGCAAGATGTGGGCCGACCGGATGCGGGGCCTGCTCAACAACGGTGACAACCCCAACCGGGCGAGCTTCGACAACGAGACGCCGTCCTCGGTGGTGGACTGCGGTGTCTACGTCGACGGCAAGCGCCTGCCCGGCGACTTCAGCCCCGATCAGGCTCTCGCCGAGGCGTGCAGCCGGGACGGCGGTTTCGTCTGGCTCGGCCTGCACCAGCCGGGTGAGGCCGAGATGGCGGCGATCGCGCAGGTCTACGGCCTGCACGAGCTGGCCGTGGAGGACGCGGTCAAGGCCGAGCAGCGGCCGAAGCTGGAGCAGTTCAACGACGTGCACTTCCTGGTGCTGCGCACCGCCCGTTACGTGCCGCACCAGGAGCTGACCGAGAGCTCCCAGGTGGTCGAGACCGGCCAGATGATGATCTTCATCGGGGAGCGGTTCGTCATCACCGTCCGGCACGGCGACGCCTCCGAGATGTCCCCGGTCCGCGCCGACCTGGAGACACAGCGGGCGGCGCTGCTGCAGCAGGGCCCGTGGGCAGTGGCGTACGCGGTGACCGACCGGGTGGTCGACCACTACCTCGAAGTGGCCGACGACTTCGAGGCCGACCTCGACCTCATCGAGGAGGGCGTCTTCTCGCGCGACCGGATCGCCCCGATACAGCAGGTCTACCAGCTCAAACGAGAGCTCGTGGAGTTCCGCCGGGCGGTCGTCCCGCTGCAGCGGCCACTCGCGTCCATCACGTCGAGCCAGGGCGTCGTGCCCAAGGAGATCCGGCGCTACTTCCGGGACGTGCAGGACCACTTGACCCGTACGGTCGAGCAGGTCTCCTCCTACGACGACCTGCTCAACTCGATCCTGCAGGCCAGGCTGGCGCAGGTGACCGTCGACCAGAACAACGACATGCGCAAGATCGCGTCCTGGGCGGCCATCGCCACGGTCTGGACCGCGTTCGCCGGCGTCTACGGGATGAACTTCGACTACATGCCGGAGACGACCTGGAAGTACGGCTACCCCGCCCTGATCGCCCTGTTGTCTCTGGTCACCGTGGTTCTCTACCGTGCTCTGCGCCGTAACGGATGGCTGTGACGTCGGTCGCGGACCGCGGGGCTCGCTGTGCTCCCTCCCCGCTCGCAACGGCTGACCCCCACCGCGGCGGGGTCTGCCTCTAGAGTGTCGGGGTGCCGTCGCGTCAGGATGAGCTGCACTCGTATCAGTACTCGGTGCAGCGTGTGGTCGCGGCGCTGGTCTCGCACGACCCGGATCCACACCGGTCGCCGCTGCGCCGGGCCGGCGTCACGGCGCTGGTCGGCCTGCTCGTCGCCGCCCTCATCGTCGGCGGCTTCGCCGTCTACGGCCTGTTCACCGGTCACAGCATGGCCGACGCCAAGGACACGGCCGCGGTCCTGCTCGAGAAGAACAGCGGCGCGCGGTACGTCTACCTGAAGTCCGACGGCAAGCTGCACCCGGTGCTGAACTACACGTCCGGGCTGCTGCTGACCGAGGGCGACACACCGTCGCTGAAGACCGTGCCGTCCGAGAGACTGGCCGAGATCCCGCTCGGCGCGACACTGGGCATCCCGGACGCGCCGGACGCTCTACCGGCCTCCGGGAGCCTGCTCGGCGGGGCCTGGTCGGTGTGCACCGACACCGCGTCGGGACAGGCCCGCAGCACCCTGGTCGTCGGGACGGCGCCCTCCGGCGGCAGCGCTCCGGCCGGTGGGCTGCTCGTGCGGGACGCGGGTGGGCGTACCCATCTGATCAATGACGGCAAGCGGCACCTGCTGCCTGCCGCCCGGGTGGACGCCATCGAGCGTGCCCTCGGGTGGTACGGCACCCGTCCCTGGCTCGTGTCGACCGCCTGGGTCGACGCCGTCCCGGCCGGCCCCGATCTGGCCGCGCCGGTGCTGCCGAGCGGCCGGAAGAACTCGGTGATCCCCGGCCGTCGGGTCGGTCAGGTGCTGACCGGCGACGGTAGGACGTATGCCGTGGTGCTCGCCGACGGGATCGCCGCGCTCACCGAGATGCAGGCGAAACTGCTGGCCACCACGCCGATCACGGTGGACGCCGAGGTGTTCGTCAGGCTGCCCCCGTCGGACACGCAGCTGGTCGGCGCCGAGGGGCTGCCCAGCACTGTTCCGAAACTGGCCGACGCCGCGACGGGCGCCTGCGTGACGATGCCCGGCGCCGCGATCAAGGTGAACCCCACGATCCCGGCGGGTACGGTCCCGTCCGGCAAGGCGCGGGTCGACCTGGTCCACGTGCCCCGTGGCAAGGGCGCGCTGGTGGAGGCGACCGCCTCACCGGACGCCCCGGAGGGCAGCGGCACGGTCAGCCTGATCACCGACGCGGGGCTGTACTACCCGCTGGCCGGGCGCGACCTGCTGAGCCGACTCGGGTACGGGAGTGTGCGTCCCACCCGGATCCCGGCGCAGCTGGTCGCCTACCTGCCTGCCGGGCCGGCCCTGGATCCTGTCCGGGCCGGCCGGCGATAGGCCGGAGGACTACCGGGGTTCCTGGTTGCTCTTGCTCTGCTCGGTGACGGTGCCGTTCGCGGTCGTGTAGGCGGTCGGCTCCACCGGCTCGAACGCGGCGTCGTCGGCGCCGGTCCGGGACGACGTGGCCGGCTCGTACTCGTCCCACTGCGCCTCACGACGGCGCCGGGCGACATACGCGGCGCCCACGCCGACGGCCGTGCCGATCAGGGCCCAACCGGCGAGCCGACCGGCCCGGCCCTTCTTGCGCGCGACCGCCTTCTCCGCCTTCTTCTGCAGCTTGAGGGCCTGCTTGCGGTCGGCCTTCAGCTCCTTGCGGGTCGCCTTCCGGGTCGCCTTGCCGGCGTTCCGGACGTTCTCCGACGCGGCGTTCAACGCGGCCAGAGCGCTGTCCCAGCTCTGCGAAGCGGCGTCCTTGGCGGCGCTGGCGGCGGGCTGGACCCGGTCCTTGGCGGCGTTGATCCTGGGTGCGACGGTCGCGCTGGTCTCGTATGCCGCGATCGACGCCGCGCGCTTGAAGTGGTCGACGCTCTGCCCGAGCTCATTACGCATCCGCGCTTTCCGGCTGCGACGGCGAATCGTTGCGAACACCAGTGCACCTCCTGTGGTTTCTTCCAGCCATGTTGCCTTCTCGGGTACCCCCGCGCGGCCGGATCCCCGACATGGGGGAGGATCCGAATTGCACGAGAACAGCCCATCACGATGACGGGAGTACCCGTGGCCGAGAACCTTTACGCCACCCTGCACACCAATCACGGCGCCATCCGGCTCCAGCTCTTCCCGGATCACGCTCCGGCGACGGTGCGAAACTTCGTCGAACTCGCCGAGGGCACGAAGGACTACAAGGACCCCGGACCAACCAGCCGGGCAGCGGGCCGTACTACGACGGCACGATCTCGCACCGGGTCATCGCCGGCTTCATGGTCCAGCTGGGCGACCCGACCGGCACCGGCCGCGGCGGCCCGGGCTACCAGTTCGCCGACGAGTTCCACCCGGAGCTCGTCTTCGACCGGCCCTACCTGCTCGCCATGGCGAACGCGGGGCCGGGCACCAACGGCTCGCAGTTCTTCATCACGGTCGGGCCGACCCCGCACCTGAACCGCCGCCACACGATCTTCGGCCAGGTCGCGGACGAGCAGTCGGCCAAGGTCGTCGACTCGATCGCGAACACCCCCACCGGCCCCGGCGACCGTCCGCGTGAGGACGTGGTCATCGAGCGAGTGGTGATCGAGCGTTCCTGAGCCTCAAGGTACCTTTGTGCCATGAATGAGGCGCCGTCGACGGCTCCGGTCTGCTACCGGCATCCGTCGAGGGAGACGCAGCTGGCCTGCTCTCGCTGCGACCGTCCGATCTGTGTGAAATGCCGGATCGACGCCGCGGTCGGTTTCCAGTGCCCGGAGTGCGTCAAGAAAGGCAACAAGGGTGTACGGCCGGCGCGCACCGCTTTCGGCGGGAGTCGCGTCGGCCAGCTCGGCTACGCCTGTCAGGCGATCATCGCGGTCAACCTGCTCTTCCTGACCGCCTCGGCCGTCTTCGGCGGCCCGCGGGCCATCGTCGGCGGTGGCGGCTGGTTCGGCCTGCTCGGCATCAGCACCCCGGTCACCGAGTGGGGTGCGGTGTTCGGTTACGCCTACTACCAGGACGGCTCGCTGCACGGCATCGCCAACGGCGAGTGGTACCGCCTGGTCACCGCGATGTTCATCAACTACGGCGCGGTGCACCTGCTGCTCAACATGTCGCTGGTCGCCACCCTCGGGCGCTATCTGGAGCGGCAGCTCGGCCCGCTGCGGTTCCTGACGCTCTATCTGATCGCCGGGTTCGGCGGCAACGTCGCGGCCTATGTCTTCCATCCGCAGAACCAGTATTCGGCCGGTGCCTCCACCGCCACCTACGGTCTGGTCATCGCGGTCATCGTGATCAACCGGCGGCTGGCGCTGGATGCCGGCCCGGTGATCCCGCTGCTGGTCACCAACATCATCTTCACGTTCAGCGTGCCGAACATCTCGATCGCCGGCCACCTCGGTGGTCTCGCGGCGGGAGCGGCCACGGCGGCGGTGCTGGCCTATCTCCGGCTCCCACGGCGGACGCTGAAACAGGTCGCCGGCTGTGCCCTGGTGGTGGCGATCATCGTGGCGGCGGCGCTCGCCCGGACGAGTTATCTGCTCAGCTGACGGTCGTCTGCTCGGCCGCGCTGTGTCTGCTCGGCTGCGCTTTGTCTGCTCAGCCGACCGGGCGCAGTTGGGCCAGCTGGGCGGCCACGTCCTCGGGCATCGCGTTGAGCTGAGGTTCGCTGAGGACGTAGACGGCATCACCCGCGTCGATCTCCAGCACCTCGCTGCGGCGGACGCGCTCCACGCGTACCGCCTCGATCCGAGTCCACGGGAGATGGCGGCGCCGCGCGAATCCGGTGAGGACGGTGACGCCCGCGTCGTCCGCCGCGAGGCGGACCGGATGGAGCACGTCGCGCGCCGCCCAGACGACGATGGCCGCAGCCACGACCCCCGCGAGCAGCCAGCGGGACAGGTCATCGGGAGCGAAGCCGGCGACCAGGGCCGGCAGCGCGACGGCCGTGATCAGTTTCGCGACCGGAAGCGCCGGTTTCACTCGCCACTGCATCTCATCACTATCGCAGAATGACGAAAACCACCGTCGCGGCGCCGCTGTAATCCGATATTCAGCGGCTCGGCCCGACTCTTCTTCGATTCATACTCCGTTAACACTGCATGGACGTGTTCTTGAGTACGTTCCACCCCGCGGCCGAGGCAGCCGCGGCCATGCCGGCCGCGAACCGGCACCTATCGATCTTCCGCAGATGCGTCGACCCCGACGATCGTGCCCTTCTGGTGGCCCGCTGCGCCCGGCCCGGCGCCTCGCTCTCCGGCGACTGGCTGCTGCTGCTGACCGCACGCCGGCTGGTCGTCACCCGGGAGACCCCGCTGCTGCACCGGCTGCGCCTGCACCTCAACACGAACCTGCGCCACCTCAGCAACGTGACCTGGCGTCTCGACCTGTCCAAGCCCGGCATCGAGCTGGCCGTCACCGCGATCGACGGGGTTCGCGAGCGGTTCCGGATGCGGCTGGGCGACTCGGACACCGTGTGGATGGCCGAGTCGCTCCTGCGTGAGAGCTTCGCCGCGAAGCCGGTCTACGCCTAGCGTTCCTCGCCCGTCGTCGGGGCGTCAGGAGCCGAGGAAGGCCTTGATCGAGCGGCGCAGCCCGGCCGGGTCCAGGCCGTGAGCGCGGGCATGATCGTGCCTGCTGCCGTACCGTCGCACCTCGGCGCGCCCGACGCCCAGGTGCAGCGACCGGTGCGGCAGCCCGCTCAGCGCCTCGCTGACCAGGTGGGCCGAGGTGCCCTTGGCGTACGGCTCGACGATCACGATCTCGTCGCCGCGCATGGCCGAGCGCAGGCCGGCGGTGTCCAGCGGCCGTGGCGTGCCGGTGTAGGCCACCGTCACGTCCAGGTCGAGGGTCGCCTCCAGCACCGGATCGAGCATCGGCCCGACCGCCACCACCAGCGGCCCTCCCCGCCGCAGCACATGCAGTCCCCCGCCCAGGTGTGGATGGCTGTTCTCCTGGGTGGAGAGGCGCACGTAGACCCGGTCGTCGTGACCGGCCGCCGCTCGTAGGACCGCCGCCACCTCGTCCGGGTGTCCCGGCACGTGCACGGTCCAGCCGTCGAGGGTGTCCAGCAGCGCCACGTCGCCGGGGGACTGATGGGTGTAGCCCTCGGCCGCCGCGTCGTATGAGGCACCGATGCTGACCAGCACCGCGCCCACGTCCTGATGTGCGAAGTCCAGCTTGATCTGCTCGTACGCCCGGTCGATCAGGAACGGCGCGTACGAGTGCAGGTAGGGCCGCATCCCGGTGAGCGCCAGTCCGCCACCCACGCCGGCCATCAGCTGCTCCCGGATGCCGACGTTGAGCACCCGGTCCGGATGCCGGCGCTGCACCTCGGCGAACCGGTCGGCCGAGATGTCGGCGAGCACCAGGGCGGTGCGCGGATCCTCGTCGAGGATCGCGGTCGTGGTGGCGATGAACGTCTCCCTCACAGCGCCGCCACCACCAGACGCGGCCGGTTCTCCACGATGCGCAGCGACTGCTCGATCTCGTCGCGGTCGCGCCCGTTCACCACGGAGACGCCCCAGTTGGGGAACCGTGCCGGTATTCCCACGCACAGTCCGGCGCGTGTGCGGTCGCTCATCGCGGAATCGTCACCGTCCTCGCTGAGCCAGGTGGGCGCCCCCGACCATCCGCCCGGCCACCCGTGCGTCGAGCTCTGGTTGTCGATGATGATCGCGGTGATCGGCAGGCGGATCGCCGCGGCGTAGGCGATCGCCTCGTGGTTCGACCCCTCGTCCAGCTCCGCGTCGCCGAGCAGCACGAGCGTACGGGTGTCGAGGCGGCCCTGTGCGCGCAGCCCGAGTGCGGCGCCGACGGCGAGTCCCAGCCCGTGACCGAGGGAGCCGGTGCCGATCTCGACTCCGGGGATCAGCACCCTGTCCGGGTGGTGCCCGAGCGGACTGTCCCAGCCGCCCATGTCGTCGAGCCACTCCTCCGGGATGAAGCCCTTGGCGGCCAGCACCGCGTAGTACGCCGCCGGGCCGTGCCCCTTCGACAGGAAGAACCGGTCCCGGTCCGGATCGTCGACCGTCTCCGGAGTGATTCGTAACACGCGATCGTAGAGAACCCACAGCACATCGAGCGTGGAGTGGGCGCTGGGAGAGTGTTTGACGTCCGCGGTGACTCGGTTGAGCAGCTTCATATGTCTAGGCTGCAACGTGAAGTTCACTTCAACTCAAGGAGTGCAATGGAGACGCTCACCATCGGCGAACTCTCCGCCCGCAGCGGAGTGGCGCCGTCGGCACTGCGCTTCTACGAGCGGGAGGGGCTCATCCACGCCTCTCGTACCAGCGGCAACCAGCGACGATACGACCGGGCCGAGCTGCGGCGGGTGTCGTTCATCAAGATCGCCCAGCAGGTCGGGGTGTCCCTCGACGAGGTCCGCGAGGCCCTCGACTCCCTGCCGGAGAACCGCACCCCCACCAAGGCCGACTGGTCGCGGCTCTCCGCCCGCTGGCGCTATCGGCTGCAGGAGCGGATCGCCGTCCTGGAACGGCTCCGCGACGAGCTGAGCGGCTGCATCGGCTGTGGTTGCCTCTCCCTGCAGCGGTGCAAACTCGCCAACCCGGGTGACCGCCTCGCCGCCGGTGGCACCGGCCCGCAGCGCATCCTCAACCCGGTGGTGAACTGAGTCACAGGAAACGGAAGATCCGCCCCTCGGCGGGCAGTGGCTTCGGCGTGCCGGTGAAACGGTGCGCCCCCACGGCGAACAACACGCCGTCCGGCGCGGTGAACGCCCACTCGGTGAAGCCCGCCGTGGCCAGCCACTCACGGATCGCCGGTGTCAGGTCGGGCGCCCGGCGGGTCCTGGTCCAGATCACCGTGGCGCCGGGCGCGCAGAGCCGGGGCAGGGTGGCGATGGTCCGCCGGACATCGGTGTCATCGATGTTGCCGAGCACGCCCGCCATGAGGACGAGGTCGGCCGGGACCGCCTCCCGGTAGGCCGCCAGGTCTCCGGCGTCTGCCTCGCGGACGGTCACGCCGTCGAGCCCGGCAGCCAAGGCCCTCTCCCGGGCGGCGGCGACGTTGCGCCCGTCGAACTCGATCAACGTGGCCCGGACCCGCGCCGCGTCCGGCCGGGCCGCCAGGATCCCCAGCAGGTCATGGCCCTGGCCCGCACACATGCTGACGACGGTGAGCCGTTGCCCCGGCCGTTCGTCGAGCCATGCGCCGATGTGCTCCCGGACCACCCGCAGCCGCCGTGCCAGCGCCGATCCGGGATCCGCGTAGTCGCGGTGCCAGTCGTGCCAATCCTTGTTCCCGGTCACGCGATCAAGCCTGCCAGTGTCGGACCCCGTCGATATGATGACGGTCGATTCATCTACGGGGGAGGAATCCACGTGTCAAAGCGCGCTGGCATTGCTGCGCTCATTTTCGCATCACTCCTGCTCACGCCCACCGCGGCGCAGGCGGCTCCGGCCGACGGCCTGACGCTCGAGCTCTACGACGTGACCGCCGGCATCGGCTCCACCCACGACGGCACGTGGGTCATCCTGGTGAACACCGGCGACGAGGCCATCGACCTGCCCGAGGTCCGGTTGACGGCTGACGCCGCCGACCTCCGTGGCAAGGCGGTCATCGACGGTGGCTCCTACTGCTCGGGCGACGGATCGACGCTCACCTGCATCTACCCGGCCATGTCGATCCGGGCTCACGGTTATGAGCAGCTTCCCAAACTGACGGTGGTGCCCACCGCCGAGGCGCGGGCAGGTGACACCGGGACGGTGAAGATCGCGGTCGGTGAGGTCACCGGCACGATCAACGTGACCATCGCCGACGTGGTGAGTCTGGCCGCCGAGCCCGAGATCGCCGTCTCGGGGACGCCGGGTTCCACCGTGACGCTTGCGCCCAGCGTCACCAACGCCGGTGACAAGCCCGTCAAGGGTGTCGTGTTCAACGGTGGGGCCGGCTCGATGAACGTCGACTTCGAGCACCGGTTCAGCAACTGCCGGTATGCCTCCGGCGAGTTCTACTGCACCTTCGACGATGTGCTGGAGCCCGGCCGGACCTACGTGCCGTCCGAGGGCGTACCACTGAAGATCCGTCGGGACGCTCCGGCACCCATGCAGCTGACGAGCGGCACGCAGTATCAGACCGCGAACGACGCGGCGAGGTGGCTGGTGGAGTTCGAGCAGCGCAACCCGGTCTCCACGGTCGGCACGGCTGGTCCGCTGCGGCTGGTGGAGAAGCCGGCGGCGCGTGCCGCACTGTCCGATGGCGCCCAGACCGACCCCGACTGGACCGACGACTACACCAGCGTCGAGGTCGACATCACCGGTGAGAACCTGCCGGACGAGGCCGCGGTCGGGGCGAGCGCTCGCGGCCGGGTCGGCACCGAGGTCGAGGTGCAGGTCGGCCTGCGCAACCGTGGCACGGCCCGCATCGACACGGGTCGCATGGACGTCCTGGTCAGCTACCCGTCCGTCAGTGTGGTCGTCCCGTCCGGGGTCACCGTCGTGTCGTACGACGAGGAGCAGTGCCTCCCGCGGCTCGACGGCACCTATCACTGCCAGTTCCGGGATCTGGAGGTCGGGCAGAAGCTGACGGTGCCGTTCACGTTCCGCATCGACAGCGCCGGGACGTCGACCGGCGCGGTCACGGTCACGACCGCCGACTCCAACGGAGTTCTCGGCCCGGACCGCAACCGCACCAACAACGCCGCCACCCTCACGGTGACCGGCCGCGCCTGACCGACGAGGAAGGACCACATCTCGCGCCGAGATGTGGCCCTTTCTGTGGGATCCAGCCGGAGCACCTGCCGGCCGTGTTCACCCGTTACGGGGTGACGATCAGCTCGCAGTCGTTGAGGTCGTCGAGCTCCCACCTGTAGCAGGTGTCGCCGGGCGTCGAGGTGGTGTTGCCGGCGCCGTCGACCCAGTCCCGGACGCCGTCGTCACCACCGTCCACGACGTCGTCGCCGTCGGCACCGAAGAGGTGGTCCTCGCCGCCGAGACCCCGCAACGTGTCGTTGCCGGCCCACCCGTACAACGTGTTCGGGCCGGGGCCACCGGTGAGCGTGTCATCGCTCTGCCCGCCCCACAGCTCCTCGACGTCGGTGGCGATGGTGTCACGCTCGCCGTCCGCGCCGTCGTCGCCCCTGACACCGTCCGGGTCCGCGACGACGGAGGATGTCCGGTAGTTGTTGTACATGACGGAGTCGACATCGGCGCCGCCGGAATAGTAGTCCGCGCCCTGGCCGTCCTTGTCGCCGTCGTTCTGGATCGCGTCCGCCCAGATCCTGTCGGAGCCCGCGCCGCCGTAGACCCGGTCATCGCCGTTGTCCGCACGAAGTTCGTCGTCGCCGTCCCCGCCGAAGACGTCGTCGCCGCCGTAGTCGCCCCGAACGTCGTCGTCACCGGCGCCACCGTGGACAGCATCGTCACCGTCCCCGCCGGAGACGAGGTCCGGCCCCGGGCCGCCGTCGATGGCGTCGTTGCCGTTCTGGCCGAACAGGTCGTCCCGGCCGTCGCCACCCCAGATGCGGTCGACACCGGGACTGCCGTAGACGGTGTCCGTGCCCGCACCGGCCCAGACCCGGTTGGCGCCGGTCCAGAGCTCGATGTGGTCGTCCCCGTTGCCGCCCCAGACCTGGTTGGCGCCGGTCCAGCCGTACAGCCGGTCGTTGCCGTCGCCACCGGAGATCCGGTCGTCGCCGACGTCGCCCCAGATGCCGTCGTTGCCTCCGTTGCCGGAGAGCGAGTCGTTACCGGTGCCGCCGTGGAGCGCGTCGCCGGCCGGACCGCCGACGATGGTGTCGTTGCCGGTGCCGCCACTGGCGGTGAGCGGCAGGTTCGTCCGGTTGGTGATCGAGTCGGCCGCATCGTAGGTGGAGACCCGCAGCCCGGTCGGCGCCTTCACGATCCGGCAGGTGACCCTGGTCTTGTCCTTCTTGACCGCCTTGCAGCCGGGACCGGCCTTGATCGCGACCCGGTCGTCAACGGTGACGGTGTTTCCGGAGCGGGTGACCACGACCTGGTTCCGCTTCTTGGCAGCGGCCTTGAACTGCACGATCGTGCTCTTCACGACCGAAGCCACGCCGACCGGCGCGGCCTGCGCCGGCGCGGCCAGTGCGGTGGCACCGGCGGTGACGAAGAGCGGGAGAATGATGCGGGGCAGCCATGTCGAACGGGCCATTGTCGACCTTCGCTTAAGGGGCCGGCGACCCGGATGCCGCACGGTGCCGAGATCGTAGGATGCCGCCCGCCTGTACCGCTGCCCCGACGCCTGAACCCCGCTGCGTCCCGGGGCCGGTGAACCGCCGCTGACCCGGACTGCTCCAGGTCAACGGCGGTTTCGCTGCTCAGAGGGGCGGAGGACGTGGGATTCGAACCCACGAAGAGTTTCCCCTTACCGGTTTTCAAGACCGGACGCTGCAAGGCTATGACCTGTAAGAACGATGCTGATCGCTTCGATGCTGCCACGCTATGGTCGTGGCAGGCGCTCGTGATCATGGCTGAGGCGTGCGGTCATCGGCACGGAGACAGTGAAAGCAACGGAGGGGCCCGGCGCGGAGATCTTCCGCGCCGGGCCCCTCCGGCCGTTATCGGCGGGGCCAAACGGCGAAAGCGACGACGAACATCGCGAACGCAAAGAGGCCAGCGGTTACGCCGATCGCGAGCCTTACGGTGCTGTCATTCGCCGCCACCTGCCCGCCGATTGCGAGGAGGCTACCCACAGCGCCTCCGCAGCCCGCGGCGGCCGTGAGGATGGACTTGATGACGTCTGGCCGCTTGTCCGGGTCGTGCCCGCCCTGGTCAGACCTACTGGACGGCGTTACTGTGGCCATGCTCCTGCTCCAATTGGGATCTCTACAGGGTTGTCAGGCAGGAGTGGGGCACTGGGGTGAGTTCGCTCTTGCACAGCGAACTCACCCCGTTTTGTTGCTCCAGGAACTGCCTGAGAAGACGCTAGACCTTTGAGGTGCTCGCGTGCCGTGAGCGGGTGAGCACTACTCGTAGTTGGCATTAAGATCCATGCCCGTTCTGTGGTCTAGTGAGAGGTTTTTTGATCGCTCCGGGTAATGGGCGAACTACTAGAGGTCGACACTCGGGCGTGAACTACATCACATAAAAATCTGCCTCTGGACGGATGTCTGGCCCGAAGGTATGCCGCCTCACCTGCGAGTTCGCATCGGCCCACTCTGTAATCGAAAAACTACATAGAGTGCTATTCGGCCTCGGTTGCTCAGGAGTTGCTTGACGCGTACGTGTCAACCCGATCTAGAAACGTGAGGACTGAGCCTAAGAACTCATGTTAGGACACGTTTTCCCTGGTGAGAGCGTGCCAGATTTCTGGTTGAGGTCCCAACCCAATTGGGTGGGAGGCATCCGGCCAGATCGAGGGCTAGAGGATGCCGTGCGGGCTTGCCCAATCGAGGTATCCGGCTTGAGTGCCTACTTCGGTGTCCGGTGGGGCTTCCTGTTCATGATGAACTCCGCCGCGCCGTCGTCAGTCGACCCACTGCAGCATCCTCGGGAGATGCTGAGGTGTGGTCCGCGTGAGCCGTTCCGTGCGTGGCATTCCTGTCTGCCAGCATCCTTGATGCCGACGTGAGCACACGCGCTCACGGATGGAGGAAGGTCCGGCCGACGTGGGTTTGAGGCGGCCGCACGGAAGATCCACACCAGGGGCCTATCGGCAGTTGTACCCAAAAGCCGGAGGGCGAACAGCGTAGGAGACCTCTTGACCGTTTGAGGGTCTGGCGTTCAGCCTGTGTCGATGAGTGATGACTCATCAATTGGGACCCATGTTGTAGCGATCAGCGCCCGGCAGTTGGGTGTAGCGGTCGATCAGTTGCGATCTATCGATTCAGATCGACTACTCAAGCTGAGGGTTAAGAGTGGCGAACATCTAGCCGCAATCTTGCTAACCGCCTTCTTGGGCGCCCCGCCTGTCGAAATGGATGAAGACGGTGGGATGGACTTCGTATTTCAGCTCGACCTGAACGACGATATGAGGCGAGTGTTCTCGGGCCGCCCAAGAGTAGCGTTCGAGGCGAAATCGCTGGTGGGCGATTTCCGGCGGAAGTTCTCGCAAATGGAAGAGATCGACCGAAGTGGCGGCAGTTCGATAGGGATGGGTACGTCCGTAGTCGTTCAGTATGCTCGGGACATCATTGAGGCGGGACTTCCGCAGCTTAGGCGGTGCGTCGATCAGTTCGACCGAAAGTCTGTGGGTGCGGATTGCTCGCGAAATTCTTTCCTAATTGTTCACCCGTTTGAGAGTTTCGCACTCGAAACTATTACCTCAACCTTTATGGCGCCTCATATGCCGGAGATACCGCCGGACATTAACCTTGATACGGTCTGGGTTTTATGGGTGCCGGATCATTTGACGATGTGGTCCAGGCAGGAGCGTCAATGGAGCGAGCTAATCTTCACCGCCTTTGATCCAGATGATCCGCTCAAGGATGCGTATCGCGATCATGAACTTTCTGCTTTGCAGATTGCTAGTTCAGAGCTGCTGTCGGCGATCGGCGTAACCCGGCCTGATCCATACAACTTCGTTGTGCGGGCCGATATTCCTGAAGAATCGGATTGATCCTTCGTAACGATCCTGAAGGTAAGCCCTCATCTCATCCAAACCGGTGTATCAATGGGTATTTCGAAAGGTGGAGCGGCCGGCGTGTCTAGAGAAGGTGTACAGGTCATCAATGGTTGCCATTTTAGCGTAAATTTTGGATCGAGTGAAGATTGGTGGCGAGTTAGGTGAAAACGCCTACTGATCTGATGCTGGATGACCTCAGGCAGGAGTTTGCTGAGCAGGAAGCATCCTCTTCGTTGTCCCGGCTTTACGATGACCCGGAATTCGGTCGCATGTTCGCGGTTCTCCATTATCGCTTAAACCTTCACTTTGGATCGATAAATGAGCGTTTACGAAGCGGCCGCCATTACTGGGCAAATAATAGTAGGGAATTGATAGATCTAATTGCTAGGCTGCGCGAAATTCGGCGCGACCTTAAAAGGTCCGGGATCGAGATCTTTCTTGACGAGCGCTACGAAACGGATGTCGAGCGATGCGAGCTCTGGTTATCGCCGAGTGGGGGTAGTTCCATACCCGGCGACTTTGAGCCGATCGAAATTGTAAAGTACGAGCCGGTTTTCCACAGCTCTTTCGCGACAGTAAAACTTCTCAAGCGCGATGAATCTGCAAGCTTGAAGATGGTGGGTCAAGGGTCGTATGCCTTCGTTTACTCGTATCTTGATCCCAACTATGGAATCAAGTTTGCCGTTAAGCGCGCCAAGAAGGAAATAGGTGATCGTGATCTCGCCCGGTTTAGGCGAGAATTTGAAATTATGAAGAGTCTAAGCTTTCCCTATGTCCTGGAAGTTTATCAATTCAACGAGGAGCGAAAAGAGTATCGGATGGAGTTCTGTGACGACACCCTTAGAGGATTCATATTTCGACGCAACGACAAATTGTCGCTCTCCTCAAGGAAGCGAATTGCTTTGCAATTTCTTTATGGGATGAATTATATTCATCAGAATAAGGTATTGCATCGCGATATTAGCTTACAAAATGTCCTTCTCAAGGTATATGCCGGTGGCGCAGTCCTCGTGAAGCTTTCAGATTTTGGGCTGGCCAAGGAACATGACTCATCTTTTACACTGACTCAAACTGAGATGCGTGGCACTATCCGGGATCCAACGCTGATTAATTTTAAAGATTACGGTCTTCCGAATGAAATCTACTCAATCGGCTGGGTGCTGTCATATATATTTACGGGTCGTGAAGGACTGAAGCCGAACAATGACGAAGTCGGTCGCATCGTGCACAAGTGTGCTGCTAATGATCAAGTTGACCGCTACCGAACGGTCCGCGACATCATCGCGGATGTCGAGCGACTTGCTGCTGCCCCGACAGACGCCTCGGCATGATGATGGTGCACTCCAACAGTATTTGGCAGGAACCTCGTACTCGGCCATAACCGTGTAGAAGTTCGTGCAAGCGACTGGTCGCTGAGGGCGTAGTCCACGCAAGCTCAATCACATCGATCGCTACCTGAGGTACTGGAGGGCACGATGGCGTTGCGACGGCTTGGTAAGGATCCGGACAGCCCGAACAATGGGTCTCCCACGGTCTACCTGGACGAGGAGTCGGGAAACTACATCCTGCAAGGATGGCGGGTGACGGACGCCGACCGTCTTGCGGAGATGAGCATCCCGGCTCACGAGACGGTGATCGAGTTCCCGAGACGCATGATGCAGTTCTTCCCGGAGGTGAACGGTGGCGACGACGGAACCGACGTTTGAGGGGTTGTTCCGTTCCGTCCGGCACAGTGCCTACCACCTGGAAACGCGAGACGCGTACGGGCTAGATGAGAGCTTCCACCAGTGGACCTCCGGAGATCGGTTCGATCCGGCGGAACGCTGGTCCTGGTGGATCGACCTGGTGTCCGCGTCGGTCGCCCAGGGAGTGCAGGTCCACCGGGCGCGCATCGTCTCCGAGCCGATCTCTGCGTACGTGCGCTACGAGTACGAGCTGACCGACGGGCACAACATTAAGGCGGGTGAGTCGGTCCGGTGGCTCCCGCGCCGTCTTGCCTCTGACCTGGCGTTGCCGGGCAACGACTTCTGGATCTTCGACGGCGCTTCGGTGCTGTTCAACCACTTTGCGGGTGACGGCACGATGACCGGCGAGGAGTTGGTGACCGATCCGAGAGTGGTGGAGCTGTGTGCGTCTGCGTTCGCTGCGGTATGGGCACGTGCGGTTCCGCATGAGGAGTACCGGCCGGCCTGACGACAGCGCCGACGCGGGTAGTCCGGCGTGACGACGTCGTCGAGTGTTCAGCAGGCCCGAGAGGCGTTGGGCAAGCGCTTGCGGGAGATCCGGATGGAATCCGGTCTGACCGCGCGTGAGCTGGCCTCTCGGGCACGCTGGCACGAGAGCAAGTGCAGCCGGATCGAGAACGGCCGGACCGGGCCGTCGGACGAGGATCTACGGGCGTACGCGATCCATTGTGGCGCCGGGGACCAGATTGCTGACCTGATCGCCACGGCCCGCAACATCGATGGTGCCTACGTTGAGTGGCGGCGTATGGAGCGGTCCGGCCTACGGCGTGCTCAGGAGTCGGTCATCCCGCTGTGGGAACGGACGAGGCACTTTCGGGCCTACTCGTCGTGGCTGATCCCCGGGCCGCTTCAGACGCCCGGCTACATTGAGGCCCTGTTGAAGTCGATTCGGGACCGGCGCGACATCCCTGACGACCTGGACGAGGCCGTCCGCGTACGGGTAGAGAAACAGCGCGTCCTATACAACGGATCACGGCGCTTCGCGGTGATCCTGGAAGAGAGCGCCCTCCGACACCGGATCGGTGGCCCCGCCACGATGGCCGGCCAGCTCGGCCACCTCTTGCTCCTGGCGACGCTGCCCAACGTCAGCATCGGCGTCATCCCGCTCGATGCTGACCGCACCGCGCTGTGGCCGGTAGAGGACTTCTGGATCTTCGACGACGCTCAGGTGAATGTGGAACTGGTGTCCGCGTTTCTGACGATTACCCAACCGCATGAGGTCGGCATGTACGCCCGGACCTTCGCCGAACTGACCGACCTTGCTGTCTATGGCGCCGATGCGCGCGCACTGATCACATCAGCGGTCGACTCTCTCAAATAGGTGTGCAAGTCCATGCACGTTCATTGAGGCCGATCACTCAGGGATCTTAGTGTTGCCGTCAGATACCAGATTCCCTTTCGCGGAGGTGATCCATGGCTGTAATCCTGGCTGCCATAGCGGCTCTCCTGGTCGGATTTCTCGGTGGCTTGATGGCTGCTAGGGTCAAGCTTTGGTGCGAGAATTGCGGGCGAAGCCTTGAATGCCCCGAACACGGCATGTCGACGGTAAGCGAAGCCAGAGCATGACGGCCGAACCCGTGCCAGTCCAGCCGGAAACCGTCCAAGAGCCGGAACACATGGCGATGCGTCCGAGCTGGGACTGTCGTGTGTGTGGCGCTCCATGGCCGTGCGCTTCTGCCAAGGTGGCGCTGTCCGAGGAGTACCGATCCTTCCCCTCGTTGCTGACCCTGTTCCTGATGTCGACCTACCAGGAAGCGCGAGAACATCTCGGCTATCTGGGTCAGCCGGCCGACCTTTTCGAGCGCATCGTGGGTTGGGCTCAAGGTCGGAGACGTTGATGATCGGCAAGATACAGTTGCAAACTGCGATTCCCCCGCTTCGATACGCGTCCGAGAACCGGCGCAATGCAACTTGTCGTTGTGGCGAGAGAATCATGACAAGCTGTTTCGGGTGGGTGCACAGATCGAATTCCTGGATCCGCACCTCGCGATGTGAGAAGGCTCGACCGTTCAAAGATTCGTGAAGCAAGGAAGCTCTCCATCGCCGGTGATGGAGAGCTTCGCCGTTTCTGGAATCAGATGGATTTGGGTTCCTTGACGGCCGGTCCGACAGTCACGTTGTGCAGGTCGTGATCCAGGTCGAATTGGTGCTTGCTCTGGAACTGCAGGCCCGCGGCTTTGACTGCCTTGACCCGCTGAAGGGCAAGACGTCGAGAGTTCTCGCTTAGGTGCCGTGTTGCTGATGAGCGTGTCACCTGGTTTGGGTGCTGGCGGTAGAGCCACGTGACACCGTCGAGGTTGTACCCCTCGGTGATCTCGGACAGTGCTGCGAACATGGCGATGTCTTCGTCGCCGGGTAGGCCGACCCAACCGCCGATAGCACGTAGGGCGACTGCGCGCAGCATGAGGCCGGCGCAGTGGGTCGGCCAGTTGCCCCCGTGGTCCTCGGCCCACCGGTTGACCGATCCGGCCGGAACGATCCCGTACGGCAGGGCCGATTCCCACTCGACCCGCGTTCCGTCTGGCATGAGGTCATCGGCTTGACCAACCGCCCAGTGGATCTCATGTTCCTGGAACCGGGGGATCAATGCCATCAACGCACCCGGCAAGAGGACGTCGTCGGAGTCCAGGACCTGGACGAGGTCACCGGTTGCGCGGGCTAGACCGAGGTTGCGGGTAGCCGCGATCCCGAGTTGGACACCGTTGGCCTTATATCGGGCACACGAGACGTCGGCAAAGTGGTGACCGAGCGAGGGATCCTTGCCGTCCTCCTGGACGATCCATTCCAGCTCCCAGCCTTCCGGAACCTCCTGTGCCCGAACGCTGGCAATGGTTTCCGCGAGATATGCAGCGCTCGGCGCGTACGCCGCCGTAATGATCGTTACCGTGGGCACGGCATGCCTTTCTGGGGTTGGAAGGTGAAGGCTGCTAGGCAGTCCATCGGGCGAGTTGGTGTGTGTAGCGGATGGCCGTCCGGTCGCCGGGGTAGGTGGAGTCAGCAACTTCGACCACTCGGCCGGTGATGTCGATCGAGAGGCTACGCAGACACAGGAGCGGAACGCCCTGGTCCATGCCCCAATCCTGGCGTTGCCGTGTCGTCGGTTGCATCGCAACGATCGAGTTCTCCAGCCGATCGATCTCGATGCCGACGGTGTGGAGCTGGTGCCAGTGGCCACCCGGCCATGGCTCGTTTTTCTCGTCGAGAAGGGCAGGGTTGCTCTCGATGAGTGGCACCGGGATGTGGGACACGCTGGAGAGGATGAGTCGCCCGGTTTGCTTGTCTGCCGTGCGGTAGGTGCGCCGGAGCAGTTCGGTTCGCGGTTCGATCCCGAACGTTCGGGCTAGGTCGTCGTCGGCCGGCACCCGGGAGTACTCGGCCGTGAATGACGTCTGATCGATCGGTACCCCGAGGGAGAGTTCAACCGCCCCGGTCTCGGCGCGTTCGGCCTCGGAGCGGAGCGCTAGATCCTTCTGGGTTTGTGCTGCCTCTGGGGTGATCGAGATGAGCAGGTCTTTGCGCTCGGGAGGGATCCGGACACGGGCCGGAGCACCCCGGCTGACGGTGATGCGTCCCTCGCCTCGAAGGATCGCAAGGGCATCCCGTACCGGCCCGTCCGAGCACTTCCACTTGGCTTGAAGCTCACGGACGGACGGCAACGAAGCTCCGGCCGGGTACTCGCCGGAGTCGATTCGTGCCCGTAGATCGTCGGCGATCTGGTCATGGATCGCCACGGTTCCGAGGGTCCGATCGGCAGTCATAACCGCAGTTTACCAGCGTGTTCGCTACTTCGGTACCGAAGTGCTTGCGCTTCAACGGGTCATACCCATAGTCTGGCAGCACTTCGGGACTTCGGTACCGAAGTACCGAGCCAATCGGGTTGGGTTCGCCTGTGTCCACAGGAAGGCCGGCCGTGAGCTGTTCTCTGAAAACTTCATGCAGTGGGCCGCACCTCCCCGTAGCGCAGACGATGCGCCGAAAAGGTCGCCAGCACGGCTGAGGCCCGTGCACTTCAACTCTCCCCCTTTGCAGCTCAACACGGGTGATGGCACCCGTGTTGGCTCTCCCCTCCGGAAGGACTTTGCTGTGAGCAAGCACTACCTGAACCTCGACGGCCCTACCGCGGCCGAGCTTGACGCGATCGATGCCGAGTGGCCGTTGATCGCTGCTGAACTGGATGTCCTGGACGCCGAGATCACGATCATCAACGCTGCCGATCACGGTGGTCCGTCGCCGTTGGACTGGCGTCGGTTGTGTCGGGCTGAGGCTCGCGTGACCCGCGTTGCCGCCGAGCTGGCCGCGCGCCCCGCCGCCCTTCGGGTGGTGGCGTGATGCGCAAGCTGTCCGTCTCCGGCCGTGGGTGGGCGTACGTCGGTGCGATCCTCGGTGGCACGGTGTCGATAGCCGCCAACGTGGCTCACTCGTACGTCCCGCCGACCGGTGCCGCTGCTGACTGGTCGCCTCAGGTCGGCGCGGTGGCCGGTGCGATCTTCTGGCCGATCGCCCTGTTCGTCGTCACCGAGATGCTGGCCCGCGTCGCGTGGCCGGACGGGTGGCGCTGGATCGTGGCCCGGTTCGCTGGTCTGCTGCCGGTCGCGCTGGTGGCTGCGTTCGTGTCGTACCGGCACCTGTCCGGCCTGCTCGCCTTCTACGGCGAGGATCGGCTGACGACGATGTTCGGTCCGCTCGCGGTGGACGGTCTGATGGTCATGGCGACCGCCGCGCTGCTGGCTACCGGCGGCCGCGTTCACTCCGCGCCGGCGGTCGTCGAGACCGTGACGGAGGCCGTGCCGATGGCCGCATCGACGCCGGTGGTGGAGCCTGCCGCACTGGTCACCCCCGACCCGATCCCGGCGGTCACCAAGCCTGCCAAGAAGCGGGTCACGCCGCGCCCGGTGTCGGCCGAGAAGGTCGCCAAGGTGGCCGCCAAGATGCCCGGCGCGACCGTCGCCGAGATCGCCGCGAAGGCCGATGTATCCGTCTCGACCGCCCGGCGTCACCTCCGCGCAGTCCGCGTCACGGACGCGTCACCAACCGGCCCGGTTACTGCGGAAACACCCGCTCTCGCTGCCGCCTGACCCTGCTCACCGAACGGAGCACGTCATGACCACCACCGACCGTCTCTACCCGATTTCTGCCCCGGCCGATGACCCGCGTTTCACCTACGGCCTGCTCTCTGACGCGGTGAAGGTGCTGGAGCGGCACGGCTACCCCCGGCCGGAAAGCGGCCCCGACCTGGTGGCGCTTCAGGAAGCGTTGTTCGGGTTCCTGTACGACCTGACCGCCGCCACCACCGGCGGCGTCATGGTCGATGAGCCGATCACGGACGTGGGTGGCTACCTGTCGTGCGGCTGTCACGGCACCCAGCGCGATCACACCTGTCGTCCGTTCTGATTCCGCCCGGCGGCACGGCCCCAAGCCTGCAAGCAAGCGCCGTGCCGCCGGTCCCCTTCCCGCACGTCCGTTTCGAACCCGCAGGAGAGAACCTGATGGTCTCGCAGAATCCGACCCCTGACGAGAATTTCGACTGGACCGCCGCCGAGCAGGAACTGACCGGCGCTGAGGTGGTCGACTTGACCGCCGCCCGGCAACGCCGGGACAACCCGGCCGCCGGCCTGCCCGCCGTGCCCGATGACCCGGCCGCGCCGACCGGTCCGACCGATGTTCCCGACCGGGAGGTGTTGGAAGGCGAGATCGTGACCGCTCAGGTCACCGATGCGCCGCCGGAGTTGAAGCAGTGGGCATGGGCGGTGGGCTGGCGGCACAAGGCCCGCCGGCTGTGGACCTACAAGTGGCGCTACCTGTGGAACACGTTCGTCGTGCTCGGCGCGTGGTCCGTGCGTGCTTCGGGCTGGTGGTTCCGTGGCATCGGCCGGTCGGTCAACGACTTCTTCAACTACGTCGACGACCGTCAGGCCCTGGCCGTCGCCGACCAGGCCGCCGGGGCGGTTGACGGCCGGGCCGACGTGGACGCGTGGTTGAAGGCGCGTGCGGAGCGGCATCGGGAGGTCAAGGACCGCCGCCGGGTGGTCCGCTCCCGCACGATCCTGCCGCTCGCCGCTCTGATCGCCCTGGTCGTGCTGCTGCTCTGGCTGGGCCGGGGCGACATGATCCGCAGCAACCTCGGCCACGCGACCATGACGGCGTGGGTCGGGCTGGGTTGCTGGCTGGTCTGGTACGGACGGGCACGCAGCGTGCCGTTCCTGCCGCAGTTTCGGGAGCCGTCGCCGTATCCGCCGGTCACTCACGACAGCGTCACCGGCGCGCTGCTGGCTACCGGCATCGGCCAGTTCCGGGACGTGGTGAAGGCCGGGCACTCTCCGGTGGATGTGATCTTCCGGGACGACAGTGCGGGCGGGAAGATCGCCGAGACGCACCCGATTCCGGGTGTGACCACGCAGATGGTGATGGCCAAGTCGGTTGTCATCGCGGGTGCGTTGAAGCGGCCCCCGGCGATGGTGCACCTGTCACAGGCCCCGACTGGTGTGCCGGGGCATGTGGAGATCCTGGTGCTGGACATCGACCCCGGCCAGACCAAACCGAAGCGATTCGCGTACCTGGGTAAGCCGGTCAACGTGGGTGCGCCGTGCACGATCGGCTACGACCCGCGGAATCGGCCGGTGCGGTGGCCGCTGCCCGGTGCGAACGGCATCACCACCGGCACCCCCGGATCGGGCAAGACCGCCTACCTGATCGGGCTGGCGTGTCTGGCCGCCGCTGACGTCGACGGCGCGCAGTTGGCGGTGTTCGACTTCAAGGGCATGGGCGACTACGCCGAGCTGGAGCCGGTGTGTTTCGCCTACGGCGCGGACGCCGACCCGACCGAGACCGCCCGGATGCTGGTCGGGTTCCTCACCGCGCTGAAGCGGGAGATCATCCGCCGTCGTCAGGTGCTCACCGATCTGAAGAAGATCGGTTCGGAGATGCTGGACAACAATGCCGCCGCGCTGACTGACCGGCTCGCCCGGTCCAGCAAGCACAACATGCCGTGGATCCTGGTCATCATCGACGAGATCCACGAAGGACTCGGCGACCCGATCCACGGCAAGGACATCGCCGCCCTGCTCACCGACCTGATGAAGATCGGCCGCGCGTGCGGCATCCATGTCGAGCTCGCGTCGCAGCGCACCGACACCGACTCCATCCCGACCTCGATCAGCTCCCTGCCGATCGTGCGGGTGGCGTTCCACCAGAACGGCCAGCCCGGTAACGACATGATCCTCGGCACCGGCGCCTACAAGCGCGGCGTCGACGCGACTGCGTTCCGTCGGGGTGCGGCCGGCACCGCTGCCGACGACCGGGGTTCGTGCTGGTACATCGGTTCCGAGGGCGGCGAACCCGTGCGGGTGCGGACCACGTTCGTACTCCCGGACGTCAAGCGGATCGTCGCCACGGCACTGGCCGGACGCACCAAGGCCGGAACGCTGACCGGTGCGGCGGCCGGAATCGTCGAGCAGGCCGACACCGCCCCGGCGCACTCCGCGCTCGACGACGTGCGGGCGGTGTTCATCGGCGACGAGATCGCCCTGCACGGTGATGTGATCTTCCACCGGGTGGAGACCCGCCACCCCGGCCGGTGGAAGTCCCAAGCCGCGCTGATCGCGGCGCTGAAGGGCGAGGCACCGGGCTGGAAGTCCCCGACCGTCGACGTCCACCAGCTACGCCCCGCCGATGCCCCAGTGGACGCCGGAATCGAGAAGACCCGCAGGGGCATCCGGCTCAACCACCTGGAAACCGCCATCACGGAACGTGACAACCGGCAGGGTGGCTGACGCTCCCGCCATGCCGGGGCTCCGGCCCGTCCAGCCCCGGCACGGCCCCGCGATGCATCGCGGGTAGGACCGCGATGCATCGCGGCTCCGCTACCCCCCACCATCGCGCCCGAACCACACCCCCACCAGCCGACTCGCACCCTCGCGGCCGGTAGGTGCCGCACACCCGAAAAACGCCCCGGAGGCCCTGGTGACCACCCCCACCCGCAACCCGCTATGGACGATGTTCACCCTGCTCACCGCCCTGCTGTGGCTCGCGGTCCGCACCACACCCGGCCTCGTTTTGATCACTTTCGGTAGCCTCGCCGGGCTGTTCGGCTACCCCTGGAGGGGCCTCGCGATCGTCGCGATCGGGGCGATGGTCTACGCCGGACAGTGCTCCCGCACCGCTTTCACTCCGTGCTTGCGATGCAAGGGCACCGGCCACCACCGCAAGCGCCGCACCCGCACCTGCCGACCGTGCCGGGGCAAAGGCGTCCGGATCCGCTGGGGACGCGCCGTGATGAACGCCTACCGCCGCGCCACCTACACCGCCCCGGCCGCACCCGCCGCCCGCCCGGCACCGCCACTGACCCCCAACACGTACGCCGACACCGACCGGCACTGACCCCGCACACCCAAGGAAGGGGCAGACACCCGATGAACACCACCCGCACCATGGCCCGCCTCACCCGCCTAACCACCGACCACACCGACTGGTGCACCCGCGATCACCGGTGCGGCGTGGCCGAGCACCGGTCGGCCGACCTGACCGCCCGCGAGATCGGCGGACGTGCCTGGCTCACCCGTGTCCGCGCCGGTGACGTCGAGTACGTCGAGATCCGCGCCCGGATCCCACTGCACCACACCGAGAAAGTCGCCTGCTGGCAGCTTGCTACCGCCCTGACCCTGATGCGCGCCCTGCTGGCTGAGGTCCCCCCGCGCCTGGCCCGGCTCACCGGCCGCGATCAGCGCCAGCTCGGCCGCTCCGCCTAACCACCCCGCCCTTTTCGAGAGGAGTCGACTGGTGACCCAACCCGGGTACGACCTGGCGGCCGAGCAAGCCGTCATCGGAGCCGCCCTGCTGGCTCCGAACCTGATGGCAGACCTTGCCGTCACCCTTAACCCCGCCGACTTCGTCCGCCCTGCACATGGGCTGTTGTGGGAAGTCATGGGCGGTATGCATGCGGCCGGTACCCCCACCGACACCCTCACCGTCGCTGCCCACCTTGCCGAGACAGGTTCGCTCGGCAAGGTGGGCGGGGTGCCCTACCTGCACACCCTGATCGCTGAAGTCCCGACGGTCGCCAACGCCGCTCACTACGCGGGCATCGTCGTCGACCTGGCGAAACGGCGGAAGGTCGCCGATCTCGGCGCGCAGCTCACCCAGCTTGCCGCGTCCGGCGTCGACACGGCCGACCTGGTGGCGACCGGCCGCGCCCTGCTCGACAACGCGGACGCGCCGGGCGGATGGTCACCGCTGATCCCGCTCGGCAAGGGCCGTCACCTGCCCGCGTTCCCCGCCGAGCTGCTGCCCGGTTGGGTGGCAGAGCAGGCGCTCGCGGTCGCCGAGTTCACCCAAACCCCGATCGACGCTGCCGGAAGCATCGCGCTCGCGTGTCTGTCGACGGCGGCCGGCGGCCGGGCCGAGATCGAGGTACGCGGGTCCTGGCGTGAGCCGACGAACCTGTTCACGGTCGTGGTGCTCCCGCCGGGGTCCCGTAAGAGCGCGGTGTTCGCCGCCATGGTCGCCCCGATCCTGGTCGCCGAGAAGGCGCTGATCGAGCGGGTCGCACCCGCGATCATCGAGGCGGAGCTGTTGGCCAAGGTCGCGGGTAAGGCGGCCGAGAAGGCATCTCTCGCCGCCGCGAACGCCGATGTGTCCGGCCGGGACACCCTGATCGCCGAAGCCACAGCCGCAGCGATGAACGCCGAAGCGATCAAGGTTCCAGTGAAGCCTCAGTTGGTTGCCGACGACGTCACCAGCGAGACGGCCCAATCGATCCTTGCCGAGCAAGGCGGCCGGTTGGCCGTCCTCTCCCCGGAAGGCGGGATCTTCGCCACCATCGCGGGCCGGTACTCCGGCACCCCCAACCTGGAGGTGTTCCTCAAAGGACACGCCGGAGACATGATGCGCGTCGACCGGCTCTCCCGCGACGGTGGCCACGTCGACAAACCCGCGTTGACGATGGGACTCGCGGTACAGCCGGAGATCCTGCGCGACATCGCGGGCATGCCCGGATTCCGAGGACTCGGCCTGCTGGCCCGGATCCTGTTCGCCGTCCCGGAGAACACCGTCGGGTTCCGCAAGATCGGGGCCGACCCGATCCCCACCCAGATCGCCGCCGCCTACCACGCCAACCTTCAGGCCCTGGTCCTCACCCTCGCCGAATGGACCGATCCGGCCGTCCTGGTCCTCACCCCCGACGCCAACGAAGCCGTCCTCGACATCGAGCGGCAGGTGGAACCGCGTCTGGCGCCCGGTGGTGCGTGGTCGCACATCGTCGATTGGGGGTCGAAGTACACCGGTGCCGTGGTTCGGATCGCTGGACTGATCCACCTTGCCGAGCATCTGCGCGACGGGTGGGGCAAGCCGGTCGACGTCGACACCATCAAGCGGGCCGCCCAGATCGGCGAGTACTACGCCGCTCACGCCCTGGGCGCGTTCGACGACATGGGCGCCGACGTCGCCACCCGTAACGCCCGAACGATCCTGGCGTGGATCGAGCGCACCGACACCCGCGCGTTCACCAAACGCGAGGTGTTCCGCGCGCTCAAGTCGTCGCAACTCCCCGCGGCTGGTGACTTCGACGCTCCACTGTCCGTGCTGGAAGCCCACGGCTACCTCCGGCACCTCGACCCACCCGCACCGAAACGGGCCGGTGGCCGGCCGCCGTCGCCGAGCTTCCTGGTCAACCCCGAAGTCCACCAACCGGTAGCGACCGTGCACCCGCTCACCGTGCGCCGGGCCTCGTAACCCCTCTGCCAAAACTGCCACAACCGCCACAACCCCCACCGCCGAGAGGTTCTGGCAGTTGTGGCAGTTCTGGCACGCGAGTCCGACCCGCACCGCCGACGGGTCGACACCGGGCCGAGAGAGCCGCACAGCGACGCTGGCGCATCCCTCAATGCCCCCAGCGCGGAGATCTCGGCCCAGCGTGGCTCTAAGACGGTTATCGACGTCTTTCTGATGCTTCACTCCGATACACCCCTTGCCGCTGAGCGTCCACATGGGTCGCTGAGCGGTCTGCTCAACACCTAGCCAGGGAGGCCGGAACCCGTGGCCAGCGACTTTCTGACCCTCGACGAGTTCCTCGCTCAGATGGCGGTTCCCCGGTCGACGTTCTTCCGCTGGAAGGCCATCGGTCAGGCACCACGCCACTACAAGATGCCCAACCGCCAGATCCGCATCCGCCGCACCGAGTTCGAGTCCTGGCTGTCTGCCCGAGAGGAACCGCAAGCAGCATGAAGATCAGCTTTGACGTGAGGGTCTGGAATATCCAGGAACACAAGGGATCGGATCGCAAGACGGGCAAGCCTCGGAGCACGTACCGCGTTCGATGGACGGTGGCCGGCAAGGTCTTCGGCGACCGGTTCCAGACGAAGGCGCACGCGGAGAGTTTTCGCGCCAAGCTGATGAGCAATCAGCGTGAAGGTGTGGGTTTCGACGAGATCAGCGGTCTGCCAGAGCCGATGGCGCGCGAACTCAACTCCCGATCGTGGTATGACCACGCGGTCGCGTTCGTCGATATGAAGTGGCCTCGTGCGGCAGCGAAACAGCGCATGAGCATCGCTGAGGCGCTGGCGAACGTCACGCTTGCCTTGCTCCGAACAGAGCGAGGTGCGCCCCCGGACAAGGAGATCCGTCGAGCCCTGTACGCCTACTCCTTCAACAAGACGAGACGGGATGCCGGGCCGCCGCCGGACGACCTTGCCCCCGTGGTCCGGTGGCTCACCGCCAACACGATCAGCCTGAACGACATGCAGGACGCTGCCGTGGTCCGCAAGGCTCTCGACGTGCTGTCGCTTCTGCTGGACGGAAAGCAGGCTGCGGCAAACACCATCGCTCGAAAACGGGCCGTCTTCTACGGAGCGCTTCGGTACGCCGTCGAGTTGCGCCTACTGCAGGTGCACCCGATGGACAACGTCCAGTGGATCACGCCGAAGACCGATGATGAGGTGGACCGCCGTTCGGTGGTCAACCCAGGGCAGGCACTGCGCCTGATCGCCGTGGTGGCGGATCGGCATCCGCGCCTGGTGGCGTTCTTCGCTCTGCTCTACTACGCGGCGCTTCGGCCGGCGGAAGCGCTACATCTCCGCATCGAGGACTGCGAGCTACCCGAGGAAGGATGGGGCATGCTGCGCTTGTCCGGTTCGACTCAGCACGTCGGGCACGGATGGGGTGACGACAGCGAGGCGATTCGGGAGGACCGAGAGCTGAAGCACCGGGCGAAAACCGCCGTCCGCCCGGTGCCCGCGCCCCCGCCGCTGGTTCGTGCGCTGCGCTGGCACATCGCCGCCTACGGACACGCCCCGGACGGCCGTATCTTTGTCACCCAGGGGTACGGCCATGGCCCGGTGTCGAAAGAGACCTACTCGCGGGTGTGGCGGGCCGCGCGACGCATCGCGCTGTCACCGGCGCAGCAGAAGACGCCGTTGGCGAAACGGCCGTATGACCTCCGACACGCGGCAGTCTCGTTCTGGCTCAACGAGGGCGTACCCGCTACCCAGGTCGCCGAGTGGGCAGGACACAGTGTGCACGTCTTGTTGAAGGTGTACGCGAAGTGCATCGAGGGCCAAGACGAAGCGGCCCGCCGACGCATCGAAGAGGCGCTGAACAGGGAGGACTGGCCAACGGCGTGAAGCTGTCCGGGAATTCGTGCTGCGCCATGGTTGCCCACTATCGCCACAAAGCGGGCAGTGAACAGTGGAGTCTCATTTATCTTGCTCTAGAGCGAGATGAATGAGACTCCCGCTACGTACCTCAATGGCTATTAAGCGCTTGGCGCTAGCTACTAGTGATTGGTGTAAGTTGCCCAGGTGGCTCTCCACACGGGTGCGTACATGACCAGATTGCCATCGGCCTGGACGTGCAGATTGTATGTACTCAGGCCGCGCGGTTCGATCCAGCGGATGAATCTTCCGTTCCCATCGTAACTGTAGATGGAGCCATCAATGATCCTACTAAATCCCCCCGGGTAGCCATACATATTAGTGGACCATCGTGCCCGGTAGTTCTCATCGTAGAGAACCAGGTTGCCGTCTGCCTGCTGAATGAGGAACGACTTGCCGATCGCGCAATGATTCTGAATGTTTGTTCCTTCGACGGTTCCGAACAATGCAGTACCATTGATCAGCCGCCATGTATCTACGCCTTGGAATGTAGCCCGGCTTGGGGTTTCGTAAGTGACTCTGCAGACTGGCGAATAAGGCCCAGGTGCTGCTGCGGCATTCGGCGCCGAGGATCTTGCTGCAGCGACACCACGCTGTAGTTCGGCCACGCGGGCTAGATCGGCTGCGGATGGCGGTGACGCCAAGGCGCTTTTCTTCAGGGCGGCGACCTCGTCAGGTGTCAGGTCGCGCGCGTTGGGGTTTGAGTTAGCTCCGGAGTCGACGTCAGTGGCTACGTTTACCATCGCAGTCGGCACCGGAGCTGGTCCGGTTGAAACGAGGGGCGACGGTGACGGATTGGCCATCGAGGGGGCGCTTATGCCACTAACCGTGACAACTGCCACAGTGCTCAATGTGACGGACGCGAACGCCCCCCGAAGGCGTTTACGAGTTCCCATATGATCATTATCGATGGACTGGCGTGCCGACGCAAGGCTACAACGGGCAACAAACCGTCTACTCTCGACGTCGGCAAGACAGTGCTTAACCCCGCCGCCGATTCCGACGCCCTCTGTTCGGATTACGGCGGCAATTTCCTAGCTGCCTGGAGGGGCGGCGCGCCTAGCTGTTTCCTCTTCAAGTGCCTTTTGGGTTAGGCGCTGCAGCTCTTCAGGCGACAGGTCAAGCTGTTGGGCGATCTTGGGGTCAACGGAATCGCGGTCGACCGAACGCGCCATCGGTGCGGACCCTTGTGGTGCGGGACTCTGGTGGGAGGCTTCCTCACTGCTCGCGGGTGAGGGTACGTCCCCGCCTGCCCATGCGGCCGCGGCCGCGCCCAAGACCGCTACTGCGATGGCGGCACCTGCGGCGCCGGCAGTCAGCCAGTGCTTAGGTGAGCGGGTATGCGTTGATTCCGGAGGCTCAGGTGATCGCATGTACCTATCTTCTTGGCCCCCACTGTGGATCGTCAAGGCACGTGAAGGTGTACTGAGGGCACCTTCATTGATCGACCGACATGATCACCAGACTTCGACGGATCGCACGGTCAAATCGGTCGATCGGTTGCCGTGACACCCCATGCTTGATTGTGATCCGCCGATGCCCGGAGTTCCTGCAGGTCCTAGCCGTGCGAACGGCCGCCGCGGACAGGGTATGGCTACTCATCGTGGCTTCGACTCCAATGCTCTCCATCTGAGCATGAACAACAAGAGCCCGCCGACGAGCATGACGACAGGGTTTCTGTAGGAGTCGCTTCAAGCGCCCTACGGTCGCTGTGCCGGACGGCCATGCGTCGCATCGAATCGGTTCTAGACAGGAGGTACCCGCCAGCCTGCATGACGGCTGCCTTCGGCCTCGTGGTCGCACTATGGTCGCAGCGACTGAGACCGAGCGGTCCGGAGTGAGATCGAGTGAGACTCAGCGTCTCACACAGAGAACCCCCGCTGTCCTGCATTCGTGCAGGTCGGCGGGGGTTCTTGCTGGTCATGATCCAGCGGAGGACGTGGGATTCGAACCCACGAAGAGTTTCCCCTTACCGGTTTTCAAGACCGGCGCCATCGGCCACTAGGCGAGTCCTCCCGTAGCGCACTCCAGTCTGCCATCCGCGCTTGGATCGTGTCGTACCGGTGGGGCAGAGTCGGGCGTATGCACGCGATCGTGATCGAGGACAAGCAGTTGGTCTGGGCCGAGGTTCCGGAGCCGGAGGCGGCCGAGGGCGAGGTCGTCGTCGACGTCACGGCGTCGGCGGTCAACCGGGCGGATGTTCTGCAGCGGCAGGGCTTCTACCCGCCGCCACCGGGCGCCAGCGCCTATCCGGGGCTGGAGTGCTCGGGGGTGATCAGCGCGGTCGGGCCCGGCGTCACCGGGCATCACGTCGGCGAGCGGGTGTGCGCTCTGCTCTCCGGCGGGGGCTACGCCGAGCGGGTGGCGGTGCCCGCTGGGCAACTACTGCCGGTGCCGGCGGGGCTGTCGCTGGTCGAGGCCGCGACGCTGCCGGAGGTGGCGTGCACGGTGTGGTCCAACGTGGTGGACCGCGATCGGCTGCGGCCGGGCGAGACGCTGCTGGTGCACGGCGGCGGCAGCGGGATCGGCACATTCGCGGTGCAGCTGGGTGCGGCCCTGGGAGCGAAGGTGCTGGTCACCGCGCGGGCGAGCAAACACGAGCGGCTGCGCGCGCTCGGCGCCGATCTTACGATCGACTACCAGAACGCCGATTTCGTACGGGAGGTGCTGAACCACACCGACGGAAGAGGCGCCGACGTCGTCCTGGACATCATGGGAGCCAAGTATCTGGCCCGCAACATCGAGGCGCTCGCCCCGGACGGCCGGATCACCGTGATCGGCATGCAGGGCGGCCGCACCGCAGAGCTGGATTTCGGCGCGCTGATGGCGAAGCGGGGCCGGCTCTCGGCGACGTCGTTGCGGGCCCGGCCGGCGACGGACAAGGCGCGGATCGTCGCCGGTGTCCGTGACCAGGTGTGGCCGTTGGTGGCGGCCGGTCTGGTGAAGCCGATCGTGCACCGGGCCTTCCCGTTGGCGGAGGCTGCGGCGGCACACGAGTTGCTGGAGTCGAGCGACCACTTCGGCAAGATTCTGCTACAGCGCTGACGGGACATCACCCGTTCGGGGGCGCCACGACGAAGCCATATGCCGGATAAGGTCCGATATGCGGCGAGTCGCGGCTGCATCCGGCCACACCATCCCCAGCATGGACGGACAGCGCGTCCGACATCCGGGCGCGTTGCATCCGACCGCTGGGGGACACCGTGACGTACGCACCACACCGTTCCGCGCCCGCCCGCGAAGCACGCCGAGCCCCCACCCGTCAGGCGCCCACCCGCCGGGCCCGGTCACGCCGGGACGAGGCCGCCGCGCACCGGCGGCGGATCAGGCGCTGGATCGCCGGGGGCGTCGTCTCCTCCGCCGCGCTGATCGGCTTCGGCGTGTGGGCGATCGTCACCACGCCCGACACCGTCGTGGTGACCGTCGCCGACCCCGCCGACGCGCCCACCGTCGAATTCGGTTTCCAGGTGACCGGCCTGCGATGCGGGGTGTCGACGATCGGCCCCGAGGACACGGGGCAGAAGGCGGCCGGGCAATTCTGCCTACTCGACGTCGAGGTGACGAACAACGGCGGGGAGCCGAAACTGTTCGACAGTGGCGCGCAACGTGTCCGCGACACCAACGGGGTAGCCTACGCCGTCGCGGAACAGGCCGCGGAGTTTCTCAACGACGGCGGTTCGTCACTGCTCACCGAGGTTCCGCCAGGTGAGACGGTGACCGGTGTCCTGCCCTTCGACGTGCCCTCTGACGTGCACTTGAGTGAGGCCACGCTGACCGGCGCCGGATTCACTCCGGGTGTGCGCGTGGTGTTGCCCGAACCGCGCTGAACGCAACCTTTATCGGTTCGTGATCGGGGATCAATTATGTGAATCATGCCCCGGCGGATTCGATGTTGTGTTGGCATGGTCCACGGAATATGCACGGTTGTCCGGGTTCCCATTGCCCGCCTTCGACGGCGGCATAAACGTGGCAGGCAGCATCGGCCACGTTGGGATGGGATTCGCGTGAGTGCCCCGGGCCTATTTCGGAGGCAACACTGCACGGTTCGTCCACCCGGCGGGTGCTGACCGCCGGCGCGCTTGCGCTGGCCGTCATCGCACCGGCCCCAGAGCAGTCCGAGCACGGCACGGAGACGGTCAGCACACCGCTCCGGGTCCTGCCGGTCACACCGGATCTCGCGGATCATCCGCTGGGTGCGGAGATCCAGACGCGACAGCTCGGCGCCGCGGCGCCGGACACGGGCCAGGCGCCGTGGAACCGGCTCCGCGAACTCCGGTTCGACGCCGGGTTCGAGGCGGCGCCGGTACGTGACGGGATGGAGGCGCGCGCGGCAGCCGCCGAACGGGTGTCCCGCGCTCTCCCACGCAGGGTCGTCACCGCACGGCCGTCCGTTCGGGTACGCCCGTCGCCGAT
Source organism: Actinoplanes sp. CA-252034 (assembly GCF_050956125.1). NCBI lineage: Bacteria > Bacillati > Actinomycetota > Actinomycetes > Micromonosporales > Micromonosporaceae > Actinoplanes > Actinoplanes sp. CA-252034. The sequence goes on along the minus strand of NZ_CP191846.1, from coordinate 10,677,220 downwards.
CTCCCGCCGTCCCGCCTTCCTGGCCCGTCAGGCCGCCCGCCCGGCGGAGGTCCGTCAGGCCGCCCGCCCCGCGGAGGTCCGCCAGGCCGCCCGCCCGGCCGAGGTCCGTCAGGCCGCCCAACCCGCGGAGGTTCGGCGGGCCGCCAGGACCGTGGAGGCTCGTCAGGTCGCTCGGCGCGCTGTGCGCCCGGCCACCCGCGTTCAGGCGGCACGACCGCTCAGCAGGCGGGTGGCCGTCCAGCAGAGGCGTGTGAGCATGCCGGAGCGGGGATCGGTGCGCCGGAGCACACGCAGCACCACGGTGCGGCGGCTCGGGGCGTCCGCCGGCTCCCGGGACATGCGTGCGGTCATCGCCTACGCCAGGGCACAGGTCGGCAAGCGGTACGTCCCCGGCGGCGAGGGCTCGGGCGGCTTCGACTGCTCAGGGCTCACCAAGCGGGCGTACGCGAAGGCCGGTCTGAATCTCCCGCACTCGTCCGGAGGGCAGGCTCGCCGGGCCAGGTCGGTGGCGCGCTCGCAGGCCCGTCCGGGCGATCTGGTGGTCGGGCGCGGGCACGTGGGCATCTACATGGGCCGCGGAATGATGATCGACGCGGGGAACAGCCGTACCGGGGTGGTCTACCGCAAGGTGTACCGAGGGCTGTCGGTCTCCCGGCTGCACTGAGGCCGGGCCGTACAACGGGGCCGAACAGCAGTCAGCACCCGCCATGACCTGACGGGTGCCGACTCGCTGACCATCGCTGCCGTAGCAGTACGACGGCCGATCACAACCAGGCGCGGGGATCTCTGCCGCACGCACCCGGTCGGATGTCTGACAGAAGCATTACCGAGGACGGCTCGACTCATGCGCACCACCTGTGCGTTTACCCGTACGAGTGACCACGCACGGCAATGGGGACGAAAGGCGCTCGACACGTCGAACGGTTAGTCTCTGCCCAGCGTGGGAAAACCGGATCAGTTTCCATGAGCATGCCGCCGGAGGCCCAGCATGAGTCTTGACCGCGCCACGGCGCCCGATCCCTACGATGTCCTGCCACCGGTGCCGTCTTTCACGGTGACCAGCGCGGACGTGACGGACGGGCAGCCTCTCGACGAGCTCTACGTGCACACCAGCGTCGGTGGTAAGAATCTGTCGCCGCAGCTCTCCTGGTCCGGGTTCCCGGCCGAGACACGCGGTTTCGTGGTCACCTGCTTCGACCCGGACGCGCCGACGGGGAGCGGCTTCTGGCACTGGGTCCTGGTCAACCTGCCGGTGTCGGTGACGTCGCTGGAGCGTGGCGTGGAGCCGTTGCCGGAGGGTGCGTTCTGTGTGCGCAGCGACTACGGCGACCGGGCCTACGGTGGCGCGGCGCCGCCGCCTGGCGACCGCCCCCACCGGTATGTGTTCGCGGTGCACGCGATCGACGTCGACCGTCTCGAGGTGACGCCGGACGCGTCACCCGCCTACGTCGGCTTCAATCTGGCGTTCCACACCGTGGCGCGGGCGACCATCCGCCCGACCTATCAGGTGCGCGCCTGAGGCATACGAAAAGGCCGCCGGCATGACGCCGGCGGCCTGATCGAGAGGTATCAGCGGGGCGAGCGGGCCACGCAGAAGACCGACTGACCGAAGGGCGGCCGGACGATCCGCTCGGCGGCCTTGGTCACCGGCAGCACCACCGAGTCATACACCTTCACCATCGGCCCCTCCTTCGGGGCGAGCTTGAAGATGCTGGTCGCGGTGTAGTAGCCGAGCAGACCCAGCGCGTTCGCGTAGTGGACCTTCTCGATCTCGAGCCCGGCCTCGACGAAGGCGGCGCTCAGCGTCTTCTTCGTGTAGCGGCGGATGTGCCCGGTCGCGATGTCGACCTGACTCATCGCGAACATGAACGCCGGCACGATGATGATCACCTTGCCGCCGGGGCGGACCAGCTCCTTCATGCTGCGCAGCGCGCCGACATGGTCCTCGATGTGCTCGAGCACGTTGTAGGAGACGGCCGCGCTGTACTCACCCGCGGGGTTCTCGACGGGGAGCAGCATCTGCTTCACATCGATGTTCGGGTACTCCGCCATCCGCTCCTTGAGCAGGACGAGCCGGTCGGGGTCAGCCTCGGTCGCGGTGAACTTCGGCAGGTGCTCGGCCCACTCGATCGCGTAGTCGCCGAGACCGCTGCCGATCTCGATGGGGTTGTCTCCCAGATGCGGGAGAGCGAGCTCCACGAACCACCGTCGGTGGTTCACCGCGGTGGCGAGGCCTTCGAGCACTTCGGACTGGATCCGCTGGTCTCCAGTGATGTCTGCCATAGGTGAGGTTCCCTCGTCTTGCCGATCTGAGTGACAGCGGGACCGCTGAAGTTAACCATCTACCGCGCCTATCCGAAAGTTGACCGCTGGTCACCACCGATTTTTTGGCCTGATTGAGACATGGCGCGCCGGGTACTCGTGCGGCTTACCCCGCTGGGAGTTCACGGGTCGGTCGCCTCCTCGGACACGCGGAAAACACGCGTACATATCGGCTCTATCACGCCTGGGGCGCACACCGCTGGCTTCTCGTAAACCTCGGTTAGGGTGGCCGATGCTATGACGATTACGGGTTTTGACTCGACAGGCCAGTCGACCGGCGAGAACGTTCTGCCGCCGCGCCAAGTGACCGCCGACGACGACCTGGACGCGGAGCTGATAGCCCTCGGGGCAAGTGTCGCGGTGGCCGCGCCGGCCATTGTGGCGCCCGCCGTCGAGACCGTCGAAGAGCAGGTGGGAAGCCCTTCACGGCGCCGCTGGCTCACGTGGCGGGACGCTGCTGCCCTGGTGAGTCTTCTCGCCGTGGCGCTCTACCTGACCGCCCCTTTGTGGCTCAATCTTGATCATGAACTGCGTGATGATCCGCAGGATCAGGCTTTCTTCGAGTGGATGCTGGCGCACGGTGCACGCGTGCTCACTGATGGCGTCTATCCGTTCTTCTCGGACCGGATGAATTACCCCGACGGGGTGAACATGATGGCCAACACCTCGGTCTTGGCCGTTTCCTTGCCACTGACGCCCATCACTCTTCTGTTCGGTCCGCATGTGGCGTTCAACGTATTTCTCACCGGCGCATTGGCATTCACCGGCGCGTCGTGGTATTTGGTGCTCTCGCGTAGGTTCGTCACATCTCGGGCAGCGGCCTGGGTCGGGGCGCTCTTCTGCACCTTCGCGCCGAGCATGGTCTCGCACGCCGGCGGGCACCCGAACATCGTCTCGCAGTTCCTCGTCCCGCTGATCATCTGGCGCACCCTGGAGCTCCGGGTCCGTGGCCGGGCCCTACGGAACGGGCTGATCCTGGCCGGCCTGCTGGTCTGGCAGGCCTTCATCAACCTCGAGATCCTCTTCATGACCGCCGTCGGTCTCGGCTTCTTCTGCGTGGTCATGGCGGCCGTCCGGCGCCGCGGCCACCCGGGCGAGGCGACGGCGTTCCTGCGGGCGCTCGGAGTCACCGCGGCCACCACTCTGGCCGCGCTCGCCTACCCGCTGAGCGTCCAGTTCTTCGGTCCGCAGAGCTATCACGGTCTCTCCGAGTACGTTCGGGCCTTCGGCGCCGACCTCGCGTCGTTCGCCGCGTACTCCCGGCACTCGGTGGCCGGTGACGCCGCGATCGCCAGCCGCCTCACCCAGAACCCGGCGGAGGAGAACGCGTTCTTCGGCTGGGGTCTGATCGTCCTCTTCGCCGGACTGCTGATCTGGCTCCGCCGCTCGGTGGCGGTGCTGGTCATCGGCGGGATCGCGCTGCTCTTCGCGGCCTTGTCGCTCGGGCCCAACATCGTGCTCAACGGCGTGGACACCGGATACCCCGGAATCTGGTCCGTGCTGCACAGCATCCCGGTCCTCGACTCGGCGGTGCCGACCCGCTGGGCCATGGCGATCGCCCCGCTCGTCGGCATCGTCCTCGCCCTGGGCTGTCAGCGTGCGGCCGACATGATCCGCAGTCAGCCCGCGTCCCGGGGCCCGATCCGGGTGGCGATGATCACCGCGGTCGCGATGGCACTCGTCCCGCTGATCCCGAAGCCGCTGGCCACGGTGCCGATGGACCCGGTTCCCCCGTTCATCACCTCGGGCGCCTGGCGGACCTACGTCGACGACCGGCACACCATGGTCGCCCTGCCGCTGCCCGACAACGTCTATCCGGATCCGCTGCGCTGGGCCGCCGAGACCGGCCAGGATCTGCGGATCGCCGGGGCGTACGCGCTGCTCCCCGCCCAGAACCCGCAGAACCCCCAGGACCGGACCGCGATGTTCGCGCCGCCGTGGCGCCCGACGAGCGGCCTGATCGTCTCGATCAAGCAGGGCAACCCGATCCCGGAGATCAACGACACCCGCCGTGAGATGGCCCTGGCCGACCTCCGGTTCTGGAAGGCGGCCGTGGTCGTGCTGACCCCGCAGACCCGTGACATCGAGATGCTCCGCACCATGTCCGACCTGCTCGGGTTCCGCCCGACCTGGACCGGGGGCGTCTGGGTCTGGGACGTCCGGCACCTGGTCGACGACCCGGAGGCGGTCGTCGCCGGCGGCGAGCCCTACTGACACCTACCGCGATGACGTGACGGGCCGGGCGATCACGCCCGGCCCGTAGTCGTTGATCGATGCGGGCATGCCCAGGTCGCCTGTGAGATCTGTGGACGCCACCTCGGTGACCACCGCATTCAGCCCGGCGGCCGCGCTGCGGTCTCCGGCTGCCGCCCTGCTCGCGTGGATGCCACGGGGCCGTGCGTGTGTCGTACCTCTAAGGGGTCTTGATGCAGCAGCCCGGGCAGACCTTGGGGCGCGGCAGAGTGAAGGCCAGGCAGCAGGTCTTGCGCTGTACTTCGAGTTTGCCCTGGTGGCCGGGGTGCAGCTCGATCAGGTCGCGGACGCCGAGCGCGCCGAGGAGGCGGTCGATGGTGTCGGCGGAGGAGCCGGGGACGGCGTCGGCGGAGCGCAGGACGCCGTAGGCGACGCCGGAGGCGAGGGAGCCGAGCAGCGTGCGTTTGCCGAGTCGGACTCGGCTGTGGATGGCGTCGAGCAGCGGCGTCAGGTGGTGGTCGAGGAGGCTGCGGCGGAATTCGGTCAGCAGGGCCGCTTCGTCGGCGACGACCTTGACCTGGGGGAGTCCGGCTAAGGCCAGCGGGTCGTGGGGCAGGACGGCGATCGGGATGCCAGGTCGCAGACCGATGGTGATCAGCGGGCGCGGGTCGTCGAAGCGCATCAGGGTGTCGGTGGCGGTGAGTAACGGCACCCGTCGCGCCGAGGCCCAGCCGAGGACGGCGGGGAGCGCGAGCCAGTATGTGTACGCCTTCCAGGCGAGCGCGGCGGCGGCGTGCGGCTGAGCGTCCCAGCGGCGGCGCGCGGCATCGAGGAGGGTGTCCAGGTGCACGTCGGCGAGCCGTGCCGTGGGCGTCCAGCCGGCCAGGTCGCGGACCACCAGGTCGGGGGCGACTCCGGGGAGCTCGGTGCTGGTGCCGAACATGGCGCGCAGGGTCGCGGTGACCGGCGCCAGGGGCCGGGGGCGGATCTGCGTGAGCTCCATGGTGATGCTGGTCACGGGCGGTCGCCTACCCGCGGCACTCGTCGCTGAGTCACCGCAACAACTCCTCGCGGATGAGCTTGCTCAACCAATGGGACGAGCCCGCTCTTGTGGAGCGGCATGGCTCGTGGCATCCCACGGTACCCGGTTAAGGGTAGCCTAACCACACTGGTCCACGGGATCTTTCGGGCGAATGCCCAAGGTAATGCTTACTTTACGTAGCGTTGATCCGCTGCCGGATTCGTCAAGGTATCTGTCGGCAACGCGCTACTAGCTCCTTGGTGACACAAGATCCCAGCGACACTGAACATGCCGTCGCGAAGGGGACATCCGTGATGACCACCTCGCCCATCGACAGGGCCGCAGATCAATTCGTCACGGCGCTTGCGCAATGGCGGGTCGAGCGCGGGATGACGAAGAAGCAGCTGGCCGCGCGCATGGGCTTCGATCCCTCCTACGTCAGTCACGTCGAGGGGCGCCGGCACAAACCCACCGAGGACTTCGCTCGCCGGGCCGAAGCGGTGCTCAGCGCAGGCGGCGCGATCTGGGAGAGATTCCAGGAGTACGACGAACTCCGTCACGCCCGCACCACCGGACCGCACCGCGACCCTCCGGTGCCGGTCCAGTGGCTGCCGCCCGGCACCGGCCTGATCGTCGAGCGTGAGGTCGCCGAGCTCGCCTACACCGACGGCGCCTACCGCTGCCGCGTCCAGCGATGGCTCTACAACGCCGGTGTGGAACCGGTCACCCGCTACCTCGCGAAGATCTCGGTGGACCGTTACCCGCACGACCCGGCCGGCTCCAACCGCCACCACCGGGAGAACCCGCTCACCTTCGACGAGATGGACGTGAACGCGTTCGCCGGAGAGGGTGACGCGGCCGAGACCATGATCTGGCGGGTCAAGCTCGACCGGGACGCGTCCAAGGAGATCTGGCTGATGTTCGCCAACGGGCGCGGCCAGTTCCCGCTCTATCCCGGCGAGCGGACCGTCATCGAGTACGCGTACACGGTCGGCGAGGAGAAGTGGGGCCAGTGGTTCCAGCGCGCCGTCCGCCTGCCCACCCGGTCGCTCACCGTCCGGCTGAACTTCCCCGAGATCTTCGAGCCCCAGGTCTGGGGTGTGGAGGCGTCCCTCGCCGCTGAGGTGCCCGTCCGTACCCCGTTGGAACGCCGCATCGAGGGAGGTCGTGCCATTTTCGAGTGGTCAACCGACGCACCCCTGCTCAACGCGCGGTACCGGCTGGAATGGCGGTACCGCGGCGCCGACGCGCCGGTCTACGAGGAGACCGGGCCGCCCGAGCCGGCCCTGCCGAGGGCCTCGCACCGGATGCGTGGCATCGGCATCATCCAGCGCGGATCCGACCTGCTCCGGCAGCGGGCCCGCCACTTCCAGCTACCCCGCGAGGGCGCCGCCGCCCGGAACGCGGTCACCAGGCTGCTCACCTCGCTCGGCCGCCTGGAGGACCTGCACGAGTTCAGCAAAGGCGTGGGCCTCGCCGCGCCGCAGATCGGGGTGCCGGTGGCGGCCGCCGTGGTCCGCCCACCGGAACGCGACATCGACCCGGTGGTCCTGCTCAACCCGCGGGTCGTCGGTGAGTCCGCGGAGTGCGACGAGCAGTACGAGGGCTGTCTGTCGTTCTTCGACTACCGCGGACTGGTGCCGCGGCCGTTGCGGATCGATGTGGAGCACGCGCGGTTCGACGGGACGCGGGTGGTCACCAGTTTCGAGCGGGCGCTGGCCCGGCTGATCAGCCACGAGATCGACCACCTGGAGGGGCGGCTCTACGTGGACCGGATGGAGGCCGACGCCAAGCTGATCCCGGTCGCCCAGTACCAGCAGACCGGACGGCCCTGGGACTACTAGCGCCTCCTCAGTCGGAGAAGCTGTCGTACTTTATCCGGACGGAGGGGATCTGCAGCTCGGACAGCTTCTTCAGGGTGGAGCGCACCATGCGGCCCGAGCCGGAGACGAAGAAGTCGTGTTCCTTCCACGGGCCGTACTTCGCCACCACGTCTGAGATGTCGCCCTGCTCGCCGGGGAACGTCGGATCGTCGCTGCACGCCGTCACCACCGACAGCCACGGATAGCGGGCGGCCAGCCGGTTCAGGTCGGCCAGGTCGTACAGGTCCTCACGATTGCGCGCGCCGAAGAAGACGTGCACCCACCGGGTCCGGTTGTACCGGGTGAGCTCCTCGAGCAACGACTTGATCGGGGCCAGCCCGGTGCCGCCGGCCACGAAGACGGCGTCCCGGGTCGATCTTCGGTCCAGCGTCATTGTCCCCATCGGGGCGGCCAGCTTGATCATGTCGCCGACCTGGAGCCGGCGGACCAGCGCGCTCGACACCCAGCCCGCGCCCACCGCCCGCACGTGGAACTCCAGGGTGTTGTCCCGCCGGGGCGCGTTGGCCGGCGAGTAGGTGCGCCACAGCCGCGGCTGATAGCGGGGACACTCGATGCTCACGTACTGCCCGGCCCGGTAGTCCAGCGGCTGCAACGGCAGCACGGTGAAGACCGCTATGTCCCGGGACCGGCGCTCGTGCGCGACCACCTCGCCGTACCAGTACGGCGGGTTCGGATCCGCTTCCGCTCCGGCCAGCATCTTCGAGGCGATCACCGCGTACGCGTCGGCCCACGCCTGGTCGTACTCGACACCCCAGTGCTCGCCCGCGTACGCCCGCATCGACTCGATCAGCGCCCCGCCGACCACCTCGTAGTGCTCTGGTTCCACGTGAAACTTGCGGTGGTCGCGCCCGAGCGCCCGAAGGTACTCGTCGAACTTCTCCGGATCCTCCAGCGTCTGCACCGCCGTCACGATCGCGTTCAGCAGACGGGCCCGCTGCACATCCATCTGCACCGGGAACAGATCACGCAGATCCGGATACGACAGGAAGATCCGCGCGTAGAAATAGCCGGCCACCTTGTCCTGATGTTCCTCGACGAGGCTCCAGCTCTCCTTGAGCATGCGTGCGAGGTCTCCCATGCCATTCAGGGTGGTCAGCACAGTCGGGAACACGACGCACCCTAAGTGCGACGGCGGTGTGTCGCATGGCGAAATGGGCGCATTTATGCCTCGCCTAGAGTGGCGGGGTGACCGTGGAAGAACAGCAGCAGACCACCCGTCCGCGTTACAGGGCCGAGATCGCCATCGTGCTGTTGCTGTCCCTCGGGCAGTCCGCGGTCTACTCCATCGTGTCGCTGACCGCGAAACTCACCGCTGAGAAGCCACTCGCGCAGCAGACCACCACGCTCAACCCGACAGTCTCGCCCCGCATCTATCTGGATCTCACGTACCAGATGCTCGGGATCTTCTTCGCTCTCATCCCCGTGGCGCTGGCGTTCTTCCTACTCGCCAAGGACCGGATCGGGCCGCGGGAGCTCGGCATCGACTACCGCCGGCCCGGCCACGACATCGGCTGGGGCTCGTTACTGGCGGCCGGCATCGGCCTGCCCGGACTGCTCCTCGTGTACGCGGCGCTACAACTCGGCATCAACGCGCAGATCAGGCCGTCCGGACTCGAACCGTACTGGTGGTCGGTGCCCGTGCTGATCCTCTCCGCGATCCAGAACTCGGTCCTCGAAGAGGTCATCGTCGTCGGATACCTGATCACCCGACTCCGGGCCCTGGAGCACCCAGTGGTGTGGATCATCGCAGCGTCCGCCGTCCTGCGTGGCTCCTACCACCTCTACCAGGGATTCGGCGGCTTCATCGGAAACGCGATCATGGGCGTCGTGTTCGCGGTGTTCTTCCTACGAACCAAGCGGCTCATGCCGTTGATCGTCGCCCACAGCCTGCTCGACATCGTCGCCTTCGTCGGGTACCAACTACTCCCCGACTCCTGGCTGACCTGGCTCTCCATCTAGCTGCGCGTAATACCGGCGGGCCCGCACCGCGACCATCTCCGTCGTCACACGGGCGCTCAGGAACCCGGCCAACAGCCGCACCCCCGGCGTCGCCAGGCTCAGCGCCGCCCAGCCCACAACCGGCCCCACACCCGGACTGACCAGCCGCAACAGGTCCGCGGCACGCTCCGGGTCCGTCGGATCCAGACCATGGACCGCGGCGAGGTGCAACACCATCTCGGCGTGCGTGATCACGGTGGCCGCGCCGAGAGCAATCGGGGCGTACGGGCCGGCCAGCGCGCCAGCGCCGCCACGCAGTCCCGCCGAGCGGGTGAACCGCTGCGTGGCCAGCCTCGCCAAGGCCTCCCGCGATGCGGTCGGATACATCGAACGGACATCACCGGCCCAGGCCCGCGCGCGAGGGCCGAGAGTCTGCACCAAGGCGTGGGCCAGGATCTCGGGGGTACGGGCCGGCTCCGCCAGCAGTTGCTCCCCGATCGAGTCCGAACGCCGCCGATCCTGGCGAGCCGCGACCACACGCAGAGCCGTCACCGGGCGGACCTCGGCCGCCGGCTGCCTGTCCGGTCCCGGCTCCTCCCTCCCCTGCGTCTCGCCGGTGCCCCCTGCCGTGGCCAGTGCCGGCTCCGCGGCGACCGGTTCCGCCGGCGGTGGCACCACGTGCAGTTGCGGCGGTGTCCAAGGCGCCGCCGACGGCTTCTCGACGGGCGAGTCCGCCGCTGGAGCCGCCTTCTTGACCGGGAGCGGTTTGGGCAGGGCCTTCTTCGCGGGTGGGGCCGTCTTCGCAGCCGTCGCCCTCGGGGCCGGGGCTGCCCTCCTGGCTGGCGCGGTCTTGTCGGCAGGCGCTGCCTTCTTGGCCGGCGTGGTCCTCTTGGGCGGCGTCGCCTTCGTTGCTGCTGTGGCGTTCGCTACCGGCGCCGCCTTCTTGGTCGCGCGTTCCGCCGCATTCGGGACGATCGGCTTGGCGGCGGCCGTGGATTCGGGCGGCTCGCTCGCACGCGTCAATTCGCCAGATTCGGCTGAGGTCCCAGAGGCTGTGGTGGCCGCCAGCTCCGTCATGGCCTCCGGCGTGGTTGTGACCAGCGGCTCTGTGGTGGCTTGCGGCGTGGTCGTGGCCGCCGGCTCTGTGGTGGCTTGCGGCGTGGTCGTGACCAGCGGTCCTGCGGTGGCCCGCGGTTTGGTTATGGCCCGCGGCTTGGCTGTGGCCCGTGGCTCTGTAGTGTCTCGCGGCTTCACCGTGGCGGGCGGCTCGTCGGAATCGCTCGCGGCTGAGGGTCCAGCACGTTCGGCCGGGCTGATGGCGGGCCCCGGTTCGGCGGCTGTGGGCTCGGCCGGTGCGGCGGCGGGCGGCTGCTCGGGGCGACGGACAGGCTGGGGCGGCACGGCCGGCGTCCCTGTGTCGGGGCGAGCCGCCTTGCGTGGGGTCCGGCGGGGGCGTGCTTCGTCCGTACCCGTGGAAGGGTCTGAAGAGTGACCTTCGGCACCGTCGTCGGACAGTGGGGGTTGGAAGGTGACCGCCGGCGGCGCCCCGCGGCGCTCCGGACTCGCGCCCGGCCGCTCAGCGGAGGGCGTCTGCTCGGGCGCACTGAACGGGCTTCGCGGATCCCGAGCCCGCGGAGCCTCCCGGCGAGTGTTGTCCTCCATCGCTGGAGCCTAGCCGCATCCGCGACGTTTCGCCTGTTCGCGCCCAGTCGCGAAGATCTTCGGTGCGCCGGATGCCTACCTCTTTGTGCGGCCGTCACCGGGTCCGGTATTGTCAAGCCTCGGTGGCCCTCGGGCGACCGGGGAGACTTCGCCTAGTCTGGTCTATGGCGCCGCACTGCTAATGCGGTTGGGGTTTTAAAGCCCCTCCCGGGTTCGAATCCCGGAGTCTCCGCGCAAAAGTCGGTGTTGTAGGCTGACTGAGCAACAAGGCAAGCGCCCGTAGCTCAATGGATAGAGCATCTGACTACGGATCAGAAGGTTAGGGGTTCGAGTCCCTTCGGGCGCACTTCTCGAAAATGGCCGTGACCTGCGGAAACGCGGGTTGCGGCCTTTTTCGTTTCCCACTATTGGGCGCTGAAATCCTGTTATGTGGGACGTGGTGATCCTGTGGTGATCGGTTGTTCTGGATTGGGCTGTCTGCCCTGATGCTGACCAGTGCTTTTGTGTCTGGGCGCGTCCATGGTCATGTCGACAGGGCGGGATTGCGCCGTTCGGTCGACGGTTGACCGGCCGGCTAGGCAAAGGGCGTCTGGCCTGCGTTAATGCTGGCGAGAGGTGCCGCTGGGCTGGCCAGCACTGGGACAGCGAGGCTGTGTCTGATCGAGAGTCCTCGGTTTCGCCGAGTTCGATTGGCGGGCTGACCTTCTCGGTGGCGATGATCCAGCGGTGATCCGCGGTTTGCTACGGCGCCATTGCCGCGGGGCGCGTGGTGAATGCCTTGCGCCGTAGCATCGACATAACTTGATCTATGCGGCGAGTCACGCAATGGTTCGTGCACCGGCCGGGGTGCTGATCTGACCCTTCCGGCACCGTGGCGAACGGATCGCACGTCGACCCACGCTGTGGCAGCGCTGCCGGGCTCCTCGTCAGAGGAGTCCGGCACGTGGCGCTCCTTGGTCACCTCTTTACCTTGTTAGGTCGCCAAAGGCGATGAACTCGTTGGTGGGTGTCTCGTCGGCAACGCTTCTGAACTGCGCGTTCAGTACCCAGCGGGCGGGCGTACGGTCCTCGTTCTGTTGGAGCCAGAGCACCCGGGCGCTTGTCAGTACATGGCCGGCCCGGCGTCGTGTCGTGAGCCAAGTCTGGAACTCGGGGTGATTCCACACCGGAAGCGGGATCTGGCGCTCGACGAAGCTTCGGCGCGAGCCGTTCCCGATCATCGTCATGACTGCTGTTGCGGCGTCGTCGAGGGTGGCGGTGACTGGAGCGCCGTTGCGGATGGCGCATTCGCGGAGGTATCCGACGTGCATGGCGTTGGGCGGGGCGCCGAGGACGACTCGCCCACTGGCTTCCCACCGCCCGAACTCCACGTTCGTGGTCAGCCCGGGCAGGTGCTGCATATCGCGGGGCACCCAGAACAGGATGACGTCGACGATGGCGAGCCAGCGATCTTCCCAGGCGTGGTGGTCGTACTTCAGCGGCTTGCCGTCACGCGGCTCCGGCACGAACACGACAAGTTCGCCAGCTCCTGTCCAGGCGCCTTCAACGGCCTTGACCGCTTCGGGGCGCCACGACGGGACCGCTGTTGTTCGCGGCATCGGTCCTGCGATGAACAGCGACGCGTCCCAGGCCTCGGGTGGTTCCTCGTTGGCGTAGACGAAGGTAACTCTGCTGCTCATGGGTTGACTCCGGCTGTTGAGAGCGTGATATCGCTGCAATGCCGTTGGGGTCGATGTCTCGGGCGATCTGGTCGGCCGTTCTCGGCCGTGGGCGGGTCCTGCGCACGGCAGTGATGGGAAGTCGTGCGGTCGGCTGGGCCGAATAGTCCATTCGGTTCCGCATCCTGACCTTGAGGTCAGGGTGCCATCGGTGATGTCGAGTGCCTCGTGGGATCCCTATTCTCGCAAGGCGCGAGTTTCACGTAGGAGAGCAGGAGCCGTATGGTCGACGAGATCAGGTACGAGTACACGACCGTGCGGGCAATTCGCGGCACCGACAGCTCGATGATCGCGAAGATGCAGAAGGACGGCTGGGAGTTCGTAGACCAGACGCCGGGCATGCTTCGATCCACTCTCAACTTCCGTCGGCCGAAGAAGCCGGTGCTGTGGCGCTTGATCGGCGTCGGGGTCGCTGTCCTTGCGGTCCTGGCCGTCGCCGGCGGCATCGCCTCTGCGCTCAGCGATGGAGGCGAGAAGGGCGAAGGCGAGACGAAGGCTGAGGCAGCCACAACGGCAGCAGCCACGACGGCGCCCGTCGTGAGTGAACAGCCTGCCGCTGCGCCCACACCAACGGCGGTCGAGTCGCCTGCCACAAAAGTGATCACGGCTCGGAACAATCCCGAGTTCGCGGCTCTGCTGAAGGCGGATTCCTGCGACGACGCGAACGTGGACTTCGCGACCAAGTACGCGGGCCGGACCGTCGCGTTCAACGGGTCGATCGTGCACATGGCGCCCCACGGTGACTACGACACCCGCTACGACTTTCTTCTGGGCCCGGGCGACAAAGGCCCGAGGACGACGGTCGGCCCGGCCTTCCACTATGAGGACGTCAACGTCTTCGACCTGAATCTGACGGGTAAAAAGATCCCCGCCATCGTCGGCGCAGGTGACAAGTTCCGCTTCGTCGCCGAGGTGCGGGAGTTCAATACGGTCCAGTGCAGCTTCTACCTCGATCCGGTGTCGACGGAAGTCCGATAGCCGAGCGGCCGCTGCCGTCGGTACGTTGACCATTGAGACGTCCAGGCCGCCAGGTCATGGATCCAATCCGCGGTCGCTCCGGTCGACTTGGCGGCCCACTTCTCCGCATTGCTCGACGCGAAGTAGTCCAGGATCTCGTCGTCGGTCAGCCGCCATGCGGGGAACCGGGTCAGCCATTGTTCGGCCTGCTCCGCCGTGTGCCCGGCACTGATCAGCCACTGCATGAGCAAGGCCAGCTCGACCCACGGCGCGGCCTTGGTCGCCATCGCCCAGTCGACGATCCGCAGGCCGTGTGGGGTCACGATCAGGTTGGCCGGGCCGAGGTCGGTGTGAACGAGCGTGTCTCCGGCCATCGCCGGATGCTCGAACCCGAGCCTTGCCCGCGGGTCGAACAATGACAAGCCGGGTGCCGGCGTCTGGCCGAGTGCTGTCAGTGCTTCCTCGAGAAGAGCCAGGTCCGCGCTTGCAGGGGACAGATCGGCGTGCGGTCCCGAGCAGTGCTCGAAGCCCACCACCAACCAGCCAGCTGCCTCGAAGTGCCATGCGACTGCGGGTGAGAGAGGCCCGCTGACGGCCTCGCTCACCCGCAGTTCGTAGCGCAGGGACCGGACCCCGAAATCACTGTGGGCCGCCTTGACGAACGTCGTCCCACGCGTCCCGGCGACGGTTGCGGCTATCTCCGCGTGGTCGCCGGTCTCAGCGGGGATGACGTGAGGTTCGCCGACGCGGTCGGCTACCTCGTCGGTGACGGCTTCGGGCAACGCGGTCCAGTCAATGCGCATCAGTCAGATCGTCCTTCAGATTCCCGGGTTGGGCGGGCAGCAGGAGTTCGCCTCGCCGTCCCAGAACTCGGGGTCGATGTAATAGCCGGTCGCCTTCAGCGCCTGACGGGTGTACTCCGGCGAGGAGCCGTCCGCCATGCCTTCGGTCAGGATCGGCACGTGGTGGACGAAGTGTCCCGCGATCTGCTGGCAGGCGGCGGCGTACGGCTCGGTGTGCTGCAGAGACGCGTGCCAGGCCGCGTCGACCGGCTCGGTCGGGACGACCCGGTACGAGCGGCCGTCCGGCAGCATCCGACCGAAGTCGGGGTCGTGCTGTGAGTCGGCGTGCGCCTTGAGCATGAGCAGCATCTGTCCGACGGCGCGGCGCGCGTAGGTCTTGGTGACCTCCTGGCGAGCGGCGAAGAAGTCGGCGAGCTTGTTGAAGGTCTCCGGGTCGACGAGCGCCTGGGGATCCTTGGCGGCCTTCGGCGGTAGGGCGGGTGCGAGTGTCACGATTCCTCCTGGTTGTATGGATCACCGGCGCGTGATGCGCCGGGGAAATCCCGCATCAACGGGCCGATTGGTGATTGCCGATGAGGTTCTGTCCGGGTGCGTGGGAGACGTAGTCGACGTTCGGCTCGGTGCGCGCGGCCTGGAGCAGGTCGGCGGCCAGGGCGCCGACGTCGGCACCGACCAGCCACTGCGCCAACAGGTCCCGTGCCTGGGTGACCTGCTGAGCGAAGGCATCCGGGTTCACGACGTCGGCGGGCGGGATCACGCGCCGTAGCGGGGTCGAGGTGAGCGCGGCCTGGGCCAGTCTTCCGGCGATCCAGTAGCCGGTGCGCTCGCGGGCCACGAAGGTCACGTGGACGCTTTCCTCCGTCTGGCCACGCGCGTGGGGGTTGTGCATCCAGCCGCGCGGCAGCACGAGGATCTGACCGGGTTCGAGGTCGAACTCGTAGTCAGGGCGCATCGTCTTCATGCGGTGGAGGACGTCGCTGCCGGGCGGGGTGTTGGACGCGAACTGCTCGCGGTGGGGCTCTTCGACGCCGGGCTCCCAGATCTGCCAGGTCTTACGGCCGGCGAGCTGGTAGATCAGGCCCATGTTCTGGTCCCAATGGTGGTGTAGACCTTGCCCGCCCGCCGGGGTGACGAAGCCCGTGGCGTAGGTGCCGTATCCGGTCTCGTGCTGGATCGCCGCGCAGATCGCGTGCACTGCCGGACACCAACGGTGCAGGTTGCGAAGCTGGATGGTGTAGCCCCGGCCGCGCCATTTCGCGACCTTGCCCGGGTCGAGGTAGCCGTCCGTCGTGTATGCCCGGGAGTGGAGCGCCGCCCCATCTTTGATCACGATGAGTTGCTCTTCGGGCGCCGTGCCGGTGTGGAGGTAATCGTTGATGAGTTCCGC
This sequence comes from Actinoplanes sp. CA-252034, assembly GCF_050956125.1. Lineage (NCBI taxonomy): Bacteria > Bacillati > Actinomycetota > Actinomycetes > Micromonosporales > Micromonosporaceae > Actinoplanes > Actinoplanes sp. CA-252034. The sequence goes on along the minus strand of NZ_CP191846.1, from coordinate 10,661,336 downwards.
GTTGACGACGAGGGGAAGGCGGCTGTCTTCGGGCGGTTTATGAAGCGCCGGCTTGGACGGCCAGTCGGTCATCATGTCGCGGACGGTGGTGTCGTCGAAGAGGATCGAGAGAGACATTTCAACTCCGGTGTACGGAAGGTGGGTATTGGGCGACCTCGCGACTGTGAGAGGACGCATGCGCGAATGAGCCGACGGGCGGACGCTCCGGAGGGTGATGAGTCATCAGCTGCAGGCGGTGTTGCCACGTAGTCCGTTCACGTGGCGGGCCTGCGGCCACGGGCCCAGCCGACGAACCGTTCGTACAGGTCAGCCGGTGGCCCGCTCGCCCCGGCTGCCCAGTCGTCGATCGCCTCGATCAGGTATGAGCCGAGCAGGACCGACAGTCCGTGGGGGAAGTCCTGGTACTGCTCGGCGAGCTCGACCTTGGCGATGGCGCACGGCCACGGCTCGCCGCACACCTTGCAATCCCAGCTGGGCCGCTCCCCTTGATGGTCCGTTCGAGGAACTAACACCACCGGCCTCCCACGGCTCGGCGTCCGGGTGCCAGTGGACCGCTGCTCGGCGGGAGGCCCCTCCACCGGAGGCCGCAACGGTCTGACGTCATCGCTGTCTCGCCGCGAACAGAACCTGGCCGCCGCGACCGGCGACGGAAACCCGCCGGGCCGAGATCAGTTCCGGGCAACTCGCCCCCGGCTGGCGGACCGGCAGGCGCAGGCTCCTCGAGAAGATCGTCACCGCGCTCTCCCGCCGCCAGCACGGTCCCGGCGAATCGCATGCCAGACAACGTCCCGTCGCACTCGACGTCACGTGCTCGTCAAGTGTCGTCTGAGCCCGGCTGAGTAGTTGCTCGGCCGACACCGCGTAGTACGTGTTCCCCGCCATGCTGTCCTCCCGTGACGCCGAGGCCGGCCGGTCACCCGCCGCCACGGAGGAACTGCTCACGTAGCGGCGGGGAGTCATCGCCGGTATTGCTCATGAGGCGGCCGGATCCAGCGGGCCACCGTCTTTCGCTGCTGATCGCCATGCGTTGTGATTGAGCGTGGCGGCCCGGTGGCCTGAGTTGAAGGCGACAGCAGTCAGCCGCCGTCAGCCGACGCTGACAGCAGCGGAGTACGCCAACGGAGATCTGCGGATACTGTGCGCTCATGAGCGCGGAGCCGAAGCGAGCCAGCGAATGGACCATCCACGGAGAACGCGTCATCGACGACACGCGCCGCGCGGTGCTCAGCATCGCCGACGTGGAACTACCCGACGGCGTGCGGTTCGAGCAGTACGTCCTTCGGATCCCAGGTGCGGCCATGGTTATCGCCCTCGACGACGAGCAGCGCGTTCTGATGATGTGGCGGCACCGCTTCATCCTCAACCGCTGGGTCTGGGAACTGCCCGGCGGCTACCTCGACCCCGCGGAGGAGCCGATGGCCTGCGCCGCCCGTGAAGTCGAGGAGGAGACCGGCTGGCGGCCCCGCACCATGGAAAAGCTGGTGGCCTACCAGCCCATGGTCGGCACGATCGATCAGGACAACGTCGTCTATCTGGCCCGCGGGGCCGACTTCACCGGCGCGGACCCGGACATCAACGAAGCCGAGCGCATCGGCTGGATCCCCCTCGACGAGGTCCAGCAGCACATCGACAATGGCACGATCGTCGGTGCCGGTTCCGTGGCAGGCCTGCTCGCCGTACTTCTGCTGAAAGCGACCGGCAAGCTCTAAACGCTCTGCAACAGCGGAGCCGCACGCTCGGTGAACTCCCGCACAGCCGGAAGCCCGGCATGCTTCGAGAGCCGGTCCGCCAGGTCGGACAGATAGTCGCGAGCCCGTGAGGAGTGCAGCCCCTCCACCGCGTCGACGGCCTCGACGCCTACCCGGGCGGCCTCCTCCACCTCACCGGTCTGCACGTGCGCCACCGCCAGCAGGACAAGGTTGAACTGACGCCCCCGGGCGTACTGCCGCCCGTCCATGTCGAGGGACCTGGTGGCGAACCGTTGCGCGAGGTCACCCCGGCCCAGAGCCGTGAAGCAGTGCCCGAACTTCGCCGCCAGATACGACTCGTCGAAGTAGCCGATCCACTGCGGCTCGCTGCTCCGATCGGCCTTGTCGAAGATGCTCTCCGCCCGGCTCAACGCGGTAGCGCAGGCAGCCTCGTTCCCACCGACCGCATATCCCTGGGCTTCCAGTACCGCCGACTCCGCCTGGATCGCGGCGATGCCGGCCTCCGTCGCCGCCCGCCCCGCAGCACGAGCCAGATCAACCGCCTCGTCCGAGGCTCGCAGGTAGGCGGCCTGATGACTCATCGCCGCCAGGATCTCCGCGCCCAGCGCCCGGTCTCCGGCACCGGCCGCAAGCCGAAGGGCCTGGATGAGATACCGCTGGGCCAGTCCGTGCATGCCCGCGTCATAAGACGCCCAGCCGGCCAGTTGCGTCATCTCCGCCACCGCGGACAGCAATTGCCGGCCGGTCGCGGCGTCGTAGCGGCCATTGACCAGGTCAGTGACGTCACCGTCGAGGAAGCGCACCAAGCTGTCCCGGATGTGACCACCGCCGAACTGGTTGTCCAGCGTCCGATACGTCGAAGTCATCCGCCGCACGGTCTCCACGTCCGGTATCCCGATGAGTCGTTCCCCCGTACCCGAAGGCTGCTCGTCGAACGAGGCCATCAGCCATCGCATAGCCGGAGGAAGGAACGCCGTCGCGCTGAATCCGACACGCCGAAGAAGGTCTCGCCGCTGCATATCGCCTCGCCAAAGATCCACGGCGACATCAATGCCGTGCCGCCAATCCGGCGCGAACTGTAGCCCGGTCGGCGCGCCGGCACCCGTGGAATCGACATCGACAGGCTGTAAGCCGCTGTCGGCTGACATTTCCTGAACCATGGCGGACAGTCGTCCACCCGCGTTGAGCGCGCCATCGAGCAGCACCGCTACCGAAACACTTGGCCGCTTGGTCCCGGTTTCCAGGTCCCACAAATAACCGTGCGAACAGTGGATCATCTGACCGAGTCGCCGCAGCGATACACCTTGCTGTTCGCGCAGCTCCTTGAGCTTTCGCGAGAAATTGGGATCGACGACGACGGTCCGTCTCGGCATGATTCTCTCCCCAGGCTTTAGCCGAGAAGATCGGCTTTTGCATTCCTTTGGTCGCGTAGCTTGTGCGAACGATACCGGACCCATTTCGATCCATCCGGCCTCGATCGGTGTGAACAGGGCCGGGCCGTCTTTCTACCGGCCCGGCCCTGTTTCTGCGCTACCGCTATGCCGCTTCGCGGGGGATGAGGTTGGCGGCCGCGTCGGCGTTCGGGCGTCGTAGTTCCAGGATGACGGAGGTGTAGGTGTCGGAGGTGAGTCCGATGGTGGAGTGGCCGAGGACTTCCTGGATCTCCTTCATATCGGCGCCGCCGTGGCGTAGGTAGGTGGCGGCGCAATGGCGGAGGTCGTGCAACCTGACCGGTGGTAAGCCGCTTTTGGTGACGAGGTAGTCGAAGCGGTCGCTGATGGCCTGTGGATGCCAGGGTTGCCCGTCGGGGCGTACGAAGAACAGGCCTGTATCGGGCCACGCGTCTCCGCTGACCTGCTGCCATCGACCGCGCATGTCGAGGTAGGCGGTGAGCCCGGTGATGGTGGTGGGCCCGAGTGGGACGATCCGGTCGCCAGCGTCGCTCTTGACCTTGCGGGTGACTGGGGTGTAGCCGACGGTGGTGATCTGCTGGACGATGCTCAGGTAGGCCTCGTTGAGGTCGACGTCGTAGTCGCGGAGTCCGATGGCTTCGCCGCGGCGTAGGCCGCGGTGCAGGATCAGTTCGAACAGTGGGTAGAGCACGGCGTCGTGGCGTTGGGCGTAGTCGAGGAACTGTCCGGCTTGTTCGGGCCGCCACACCATCACTGGGCTGGGCCGGTCACCGGTCGCTTTCCACAGTTCGATCGCTTTCGGTGTCCAGACGCGGGCTTTCGGTCGGGTGCCGGATTCGAGTTCGATGCCGAGGGCCGGGTTGGTGGGGATGAGGCGGGCGCGCCGGACGGCATCGTTGAGTGCTACCCGCACGGTGGCGTGCAGCCGCACCATGCTGGATGCGCCCATCGGCCGCACACCACGAAACCTTTGACGTACGACCGGATCGGTGTCGGTTCGTGCGGCCCGGATCTGTTCGTTGCGGGCGTCGAGTGCGGTAAACATGACTTGGATGTGGCTGGTCCGCAGGCTCTGCAGCGGGATGTCTCCGAGGTGCGGGATCAGGTAGGAGCGGATGTGGTCGCCGTACCCGCGGATCGTCTTGGGAGAGAGCCCGCGCCGTCCGGCGAGCCATTGGAGGAGGTATTCGCCGGTGGTGGTCGGGACGGCGGCGGGGACTCCGGCGCGGACGCGGTCGGCGACGGTGTCCAGGTCCGGTAGTGGGATGCCGTTCCTGCAGGCCTGCAGGAGGTCGCCGATCTGTACGGCGAGGCCGGTGTCGTCGCCGGCCAGGGCGAGCAGCGCGCGGGCGTGGTCGAGTTCGGCGCGGGTGGCGTCGCGGTCGTCGAAGCCGCTGCGGCGTAACAACCGCCGTCCGCGTCCGAGTGCGGTGGGGAGTTCGAGTTGGTAGCCCCAGACGCCGTGGGTGGTGCTCCACGAGCCGCCGGGTCGGCGCAGTTTCGGGCAGCCGCTGTTGAGTCGTCTTCCGGTGGCGGTGTCTTTGCAGCCGCACCGTTTGGTGATGGATCCTTCGCTGGTCACGGTTCTCCCTGCTCAACGTGGTCGTCGACGGCGGGCGTTCTGATTCCGTCGTGGTGATCCACGCTTCGCGTCGCCGACGGCGTCAAGTCGCCGCCGGGCGGGAGGCTTAGGGCGGTGAGGATCCCGGCGACCGGTACGCGGTAGCGGGTGCCGGCGCGGATGACCGGTGCCGGGAACTCGTCGGTGCGGGCGAGGTCGTAGGCCAGGGATCGGCCGAGGCCGAAGATCCGCGCGGCGGTGGGTAGGTCGGTGACGGCGCCCAGGGCGCGGATGCGGTCTCCGGTCCACACACCGTCGCGGTGGCCGCTGGAGGAGTTCGGGTTCGGGGTGGCGTTCATGGTGAGAGTGCTCCTGTCGCAAGAGACGAGCCGACGCCGGGCGCATCCCGTGTCGGCCGCCGGCGCGGGCGGGATGCGCTGGCACTCTCAAACCGGCCCTTGTCAGCTCCGGCGAACACTCATCGATCTAACAGATGTCTAACAGAGTTCTGACAGCGCCTGACGAAAGTCTGACAGTGCAGCTCAGCGCCTTGATCGGCAGCGGAACCCGAGACTCTGACAGACCGGTACGGCGACTTGCGGAACGCGCTGTCAGTCGGTTGTGTACAACCGACTGACAGCGCGAGCGACCATGCTGACGTTCCGCGCAGAATCCTGTCGGGATGCCGCTGACCTGCACTGTCAGACATCCTCGGCGGCCTGTCAGAAAACTGTTAGACCGGGGAGTGTTCGCCGGAGCTGACAATCCCCGTTTTGAGGATGACGTCGCCGGTACGTGCGGCGCACAGGTGACCGGCCGGAATGCTCGCGCCGGCCTCCCGAAGGCCGCACCCTCCGCCCACACCCCAGGCGGTAAGGGCCGACACCGGCCTCACCCGCGGCCGTCAACCGAACGCAATGGCGTCTGCCACAGGACTGCCATCCATGCCGGGCCCGCCGACTCTCGCCAACACCAGGCCGGCCCGACGGTGCAGAGGTTCCGGACGGCCGCCACCACCCCCATCACCTCTCGAAGACCGAGGAGATCTCTGTGCAGTCCTCGTACTCGCCACCGACGACGGTTCGCGCGTCAGTGCGGATGTCAGCCTTGCCGTCAGTGTTGCCGTCAGTCTTCAACCGGACCCCCGAACCGACTCCCACGATCGCCTCACAGTGCAGGTCAGGGCGGCTGCGGCCACCAGGGACACGTACTCCGACAGACCCTGCAATCGTTCGGGTCTCCCCGGGGGTGCGCCATGGATGATCCCGTCCTGCGGGTGCAGTCCCAGCTCACCGCCCGCGACCGGATCCTGTTGGGCTGGCTCTACGACCACGGCGTCCTCACCACCTTCCAGGTCGCCAACGCTCTGTTCCCGTCGCTGGACTTCTGCCAGCGTCGCCTTCGCGCCCTCTACCAGCTGCGGCTGATCGCCCGTTTCCGCCCTCAACGCGCCGACGGCGGCTCATATCCGTACCACTGGCTCATCGACCAACTCGGCGCTGAAGTCGTCGCTGCGGCTCGCGACGAACGGCCGCCCCGCCGCGACCACGCCCGCTTGGAACGCCGTCGCTGGACCTCCACTCAAACGCTCACCCACCGGCTCGGCGTCAACCAGTTCTTCACCGATCTCGCCGGCCACGCCCGAACCCGTCCGAACGTGCGGCTGCGACAGTGGCTGCCGGAGGCCGCCTGCCAACGCGCCGGTACCTTCGCCGAACCGGACGATCCCGTCCTAGTCCGCGCCTACCAGCCCCGCATACGCCCGGACGGCTACGGCGTCTGGGCGGAAGACGACAAGGTCATTCCGTTCTTCCTCGAGTACGACACCGGGACTGAACAACTCGGCGTCTTGATTGGCAAACTCGTCGGCTACCGCAAGCTATTCGCCGAGATCGGGCGAGCGTGGCCGGTGCTGTTCTGGTTGCACTCCGCTGCCCGTGAGCGCAACTTCCGGACCCGACTCGCTGAACTGCCTCCAGTAATACCGATGGCGACCGGCGCACGAGATCATGCGGCGCTTCGCGGGCAGTCCCCAGCAGAAGCGGTGTGGGCGATCGCTGGAGACGGAGAGGGCCGTACATCCCTGGCCAAGCTCAGCGTGCTGGCGCTCAACACGCCCGAATCGCTGGTATCCAAGCCATAGCCACCGCAGCGGCTGGCCCTGGCCCGTACGGCCCCGGACACCGGGCCGTTGGACACAATCCGCCCCGCGGCGATGGGCCGAGCTTGGCGGCGAATTGGCCGATCGGCGGCAGGGAGGCGGGTCGCTGCTTCGAGCCAGCCGTCGACTGCTGTCACCGACCGCGACAACAAGAGGTAAGGCCGAAAATCCGAAGGAGCATTGTGGAAATCCGATGGGAAGACTTCCAGCGCCAAGCCGGCGAAGCGTTCGCGGCGGTTACGAAAGGTCTCGACGAGCGCCGGATCATGGTCAACAACGCTGGCCATCTCGCAGCGACCCTGGCCCGACTGCCTGCTGACACTCCTGTGATCATTGCTGGGACCACACGGATCGATCCCAGCCGGCGTCAAGACACTGATCAACACACAGTCACGCTTGCCGAGGTCGTTCCGATTGCCGTGGCGGACACGACCGTCGTCGACGATACGGGCGACGAATACCCGGCGTTCGCACCAGCTGTGCAGCTCGGAGCGGTCGTCATGAGCCGGAATGCCGTCAGGCCGCCGTTCGTGACCGTGCCCCAGCCAGCACAACAACGCGCCGAGGAAGCTCTGGCAGGCGGCGAGTTGGTGAATGCCTTGGCGGCCCAGGTGGAATTGCTGACCTGGATCTCGGGCTCTCTGACCACGCCAACAGAGGTAGTGCCCCTCGACTTTGACAATGAAATCGTTTCGGAGCACAACGAGGATGCGGACCTCAGCGCTGCGCTCACCCTTGAAGCCGAGCGACTTCATCAAGCCGCCCGTCGCCTCGCGGCGCTACACGCGCGGGCTGCCGAGTACGAAGCCGCAGCCGGCGTCGTCGAAGAAGCCGAAGGAATCGTCGAGGTGGCCACGCGCGCTAATCCGGACGACTCCGGGTCCGTGAGTTGACCCGCGGTGCTGGTGCGGCCGTCTGACTGTCGCTTCCATCGATATGTGCTAGTGCTCATCCGGTTACGCCAGGTAGTGTCGCGACGGGTGGCGTAGAGGCGATGGGGGTCGGTTCTTGCCGGACTGGCGTGACTTTGTGTGCAGTGCACTGGAATTTTGGATCAACGCTGAGGGTGGGCCGAACAGGGCAGGAAGACCGCTGCGGCTCGGCCGAGCTCGCCCAACGGAACCTGGTTGGTTCTCAGTAGATCTGCGGGGCCTGCGGTTTACCGGCATCGATCAGATCGAGTCACTTCGGCTGGCCGGCCCAGACGGCCTTGAGACCGGACCGTCGTACGCAGTTCTTGAGGCTGTGCAGGAAGGCGAAACGGTTCGGTTCCGGGTTCCCGAGTTCATCGACCTGCCCGAGCCGCAGCTTTGGCAGAGCAAACAGCCGCCCACCCGGCTGCTCGTCAAGCTCAAGGAGGGCATCGCTGGGCTGAAAGAGGCCGGCCTGGCACATGATCTCGCAGCAGGGCGGCTTACTCCGGCTCCCAGCCATCCGCCGCACGTCAGTGACTTCACTCCTGCCCAGGACGCGGCCCTCGCAGCATGTCGCGGTCGCGGAGTCCATCTCGTGTGGGGCCCACCCGGGACCGGGAAGACCCGCGTACTCGCCGAGGCGATAGATGCACTGGTCCGCGACGGCAAAAGGGTCCTGCTCGTTTCCGCGACCAACATCGCCGTGGACAACGCTCTGCTCGGCGCGGTGAAAAGCAAACGACATCGTCAAGGCCACCTCCTCCGGGTCGGCCCACCGCATCATCCGGAAGTTCTTGAACATCCCGAGGTTTGTTTGCCGGTGCTGGTCGAGCAGCGGCTGACGGCGGTCAGTCAGGAACGCGCCGGCATCGAGCAACGCTTGGTGGAGATCCGAAAGGAGCGCGGCGAACTGGTTCGCCTGGAGCGAGAGCTTGCTGGCTTCGATCCAGACGCGTACCACGGTGCGAGGCGAGCTGCGGCTGCCGCTGCCTCGGTTCCTCAGCTGGCATCTGACCTGTCGAAGAGTCAGGAGGCTCGTCGTGTCGCGCAGATCCACTTAGCGGACGCGACAGCGGCTCACGACGATGCAGAGACTCGGTGGCTTGCACTCGAGCAGGCTCGCCAGGCTTATTCGGAGATCGACCGCCTCTGGCGAGAGATTGAGGAACTCGTTGCGGCCGCTGACGGTCAAGCTGCTCGCTCCCTGCAAGCCAGCCATGCGGCGGACCTGATCGACACCGAGATCCGTGATCTCGTAGGCACTCGTCGTTTTCCGCGGCTACGTGATCGTGGTCGGCTGAAGAAGCTGGCAGCCAATCAGGAACAGGCTACGGCGCGGGCGCAGGAAGCCACTCTGCGGGCGCGTGAGGCGAAAGATCTAGTGGATCGCCAACAGCACCGGTTCGAGCTTCGAAAGGAGCAGCTGGCGACCACAGCCGGTTGCAGCCGCTCGGACATCCGAGACGCTCAGGCGGCGTTGTTGAGGGCACGTCGGGAAGTGGAACAGTCGGCCACGTTGGTCAATGAGATCACCGAGAGGCGCGACATCGCCCAGCAGCGTCTCCTCGCCGCAGAGGCCGCATCGCCGACCGATGCACAGCGCGCCTTCGTCGCCGACGCAGACCGCCGAAATTTGTTGACTCTCGATGCGCAGATGCGTGTCTTGCGCACCCGGCTCAACGCTTCCGAAGGTGACTGGGGGCGCCTCGAAGCTCAGTACGCCAAGGTGCAGGAGCAATTCACACGGCTGAGCCGAGATGCTGAAGGCGAAATCATCCGTGGCGCACGCCTGGTCGCGACCACTCTTGCCCGGCTCCGGATTAGTAAACCGCTCATGGACGGACCGTACGACGTCGTGCTGGTCGACGAGGTCGGCGCCGCGAACCTTCCCGAGGTGCTGCTTGCGGTATCTCGCGCGGGCCAGGCAGCCGTTCTCTTCGGCGATTTCATGCAGCTCGGCGCCATCATCGACAACAGGGAAGTCAGCAAGACGGACCGATCTGACGTGCAGAAGTGGCTGATTCCGGACGTGTTCACGCACTGCGGGATCACCTCCGCGAACGACGCCGACCGGCATCCCGGCTGCACCATGCTCGATGTGCAGCATCGCTTCGGACCGCAGATCATGGGGCTGGCCAACGCGGTTGCCTACGATGGCCGCCTCAAAGCCGGCAAGTCCGTCCGGCCGCATGTCGAAACTGATCCGGAGATCTTGCTGGTGAATGTCGACGGTCTTGGGGAGATAGGACGTGTACGAAGCGATGGGCCCTTCAAGGGATGGTGGCCCGCCGGCGCACTCCTTGCTCGTGTGTTGGCCGACTTCCACCAAAGCCGCGGGGAGCGAACGGGCATCGTGACGCCGTACGGGCGGCAGGTCGAGGCAACACTCGAGGCGCTCAGGGATCACGAGACCGGGGATTCCCTTGTCACCGAGGTTGGTACCGCCCACCGTTTCCAGGGGCGCGAGTTCCCGATCGTGGTCTTCGACATGGTTGAAGACGAATACGACACTCGCTGGATGGCCGAGGCCAGCCTTACCAAGAGCCTCTTCCTGCGGGACGGCATCCGGTTGTTCAACGTCGCGATCACTCGAACGCAACACCGGCTCTACCTAATCGGGAGCTGGAAACGCATCGAGGACGCTGCGGCGGGAACGCCTTTTGGATACATCGCTGAACTTATCCGGACGAAGCGCGCCCGGGTAATCCACGCCAATCATCTGGTCGCTCCGACGTCGACCCCAGACGACGATCTGGCGCACCTTGCGGGATCCTTCACTGGCGAGTTGGCCGAGCTGCTGGCCCAGCATGTCCGTGTCGAGGACATTCACGACGAGCGGACGTTCTTTGATGTTTTTGCTGATCACATTGCCTCCGCACGCCAGTCGATCTGGCTATGGGCGCCTTGGACCACCAACCGGGTCAAGTCCGTCTTGCCGCTGCTGCAAGCCGCCGTCGACCGGGGCGTGCGCATCACCCTTTTCGTCCGTGACCCAGGCGACAAGACGCAGCGCGAGCCAAAGCATCAGAAGTTTCTGGCCGACCTCCGCGCCGTCCTTCACACGGTTATCGAAGTCAACGTCATGCACCAGAAGATCGTCGTCATCGATGAACAGACAACGCTACTTGGCAGCCTCAACGTGCTATCGCAGAGCTGGACCCGCGAGGTAATGGTGGCGATGCGTGGTGCGCACTTCGCTCGGAAGCTCCTCGAGCACGAGCACTCCGCCGACTTCTCCCGCCAGCCGACATGCGGTGCATGCGGAAGCTCTAAAGTCGACCTGCGTCGACGACGCAACGGGAACTGGTACTGGCGGTGTTACGCAGAGACATGCCCGAAGCGGACCCCAAGCGGGCGGGGCGGCTGGACGCATGACATCGTTCTCGGCTCGAGACCAGCGACTCGGGGTGCAGTCTCGCCTCAGCGTTCAGGCCAGAGGCGCTGAGCTTCATGCGGTTGGTTCAGAGGCGTACGAATCGCAGGGTCTCACGTAGGGTTTTGCAGCTCCGACGGGTCGGGGCGACTGCGAGCTGATGGATGTGCTGGCGGCGGAGGCTCGGAAAGCATCCGGACCTCGGCGCCGCGCTCCCCCTTGGCGTGGAGTGATTGAATCAAGCCGCCCGTCGTCTGCAGGCGCTACGCGTACATGCCGCCGCTTATGGTGCTGCGGGCCTGGGCTGCATGACCGGGATTCCACCGGCCGGGAGGAGAAAGTCGGCGCGGCGGTCGCTCTTGGTGAAGGATCAACTACTCAAAGCTTCTATATTGCCTTCTGTCGATTTACAGTGTCGGCATGGCTTCTCGCACGGTTGGCAAGCTGGCTCGCGCCATGATCGTTTCGCCGGACCAGATGAATCTCCTCGGTGCGCCAGCGGATCTTCTGCGTTCTGCGCTGCAGCCCGGCTTTCGAGACGAACGCTACAAGCGGCTATGGAGATTGTCTCGTACGCGCGAGCAGTCAGGCTTCGTCTACGGGCATCTTGGGTTCGAAAGCCAGTCTGAAGCCGACCTTTGGGCCGATGATGAGCAGGAATTCGAGCCGGCCGAAGTGCCGAATGGCGCGGCTTCCCCGTTCGTGATCCGGCTGAAGGATTTGACCATGGTCTTTCAGACGCGCCGCCAGGACATCCGCGTCGCGTCTTTCATAAGTGCGTTTCAGGCGATGCTTCGCACCATCGACAAAAATAAACAGTGGAGACTCGAACCGCTTACCGGAAAAATGTCCTTTCATAATTGGCGGCGAGAGATGGAAAAGATTAGCCGGGTTCGCTTCAAGATCAAGAAAGAGGATCCGCAGCCTTCCGATGGCGGATTAGTAAGCCTGATGCTGCAATGCAAGCCCGATCTGGCCGCGCTGGAACTCCGAGCCAAAGATGGGATCGAGGTTAGCGGTGACCTGATGCGTGAGCTGCTGCAACATGCAGAGTCGGGGTACGGCGAGCTGGTGGCTGTTGGCCGTAGGAAAGACAACCCTGCATCCGAGAGGATCTGGGTCAGCACGCTGGAGGGCGAGAGCGTCGTATCGGAGGTCCCGATCGATCCTGAGACTGGAGAAGCCACGTTCGAAACTCTCATGGCCGAACTCGGAAACGTCGAACGGCCAGACTGAAACTGGTCTCGCTATATCTGAACAAACCGTGTCGGATCCTGGAGGACCGCTGTTGCGCCATCAGGATCGGCGAGGCGAGATGCCAGCGTCGCCAGCGCGAGCCGCTCCGGTAGCGCCTCGCTGAACTTGAGTCCGTCGAGAGCCTTCTTATTGACCTCGGGCAGGCAGAGACGCTGATCGGCGTCTGCGATGAGTGTCCGCCATTCTTCCCGGGTGAGATTGTCCCGTAGGCGGATCTGGCAGTCATCGAAGCGTTGGACCGGGTCGACCACCTCGGTCAACGTGGCTGCCAAGGTGGCGTTCGCGCGGAAGCCGGCCCAGGTCCACCACCGCAGGTCATCGCCGTGCCGATCGCGAAGGATGACGCTGCCACCCGGATGCACCAGCGAGGATCGTTCTTCTCGTTCTTGTGCGAGGCGTTTGGCTGCGCGGTGGGTGAGTTTTACCGGGGGATCGGCGCCGAGAAGCACCTCGCGCATGGCGCGGCTCAGCTCGAACCCGATACCCGACCAACCTCCGGTCGTCCAGCGAGCCTTTCCGCCGCTGTCGGCTGGCTCGACGAAGCAGCGCCGGCGCCGCCAGTCGATGTAGGTGACCCGCCAACTTCGCCCGTTGAGTAGCAGTCGACGGTCGCCCTGCACCTCCTCGGTGAGCAGCGCGGGGTCGACGCGGCCCAGTTCTTCGCGGCCTACCAGAACGGTGAACTCGGGTGCTCCGACGAATACTGCGGTCATGCCCATGAAGTGTCGGTGCCCGAAGCGCCGTTCTGCTTCGGGACCGATGTAGAGCATGTTGCTGTCGCTGTCAAGGTAGCCCTGATCGATGAGATGGCGAATGATCGGGGTGGCACCATGGCCGAAGGGGTCGAGACCGTTCCACCACTGCGTCCAGTTCTGATCTCCCACGCGGTGTTCTTGCAGGCAGAGCGCGAGCATCTGTTGGGCGACGATGTGCCGTGGTTCGGGCGGGGCGACGACTGGCTCGACCCATCCGCGGCCCCAGAGCACCAGCAGGGCCGCTGCCTCCAGCAGAGCGTCGCCGCTGCGGGTGAGGAAGAGGCAGTTACGGATGCTGCCTGGCCGTCGCCCCGTACGCCCGAGTCGTTGCAGGAATGAGGCCACGGTTGAGGGGGCGTCGATCTGGATGACGCGGTCGAGGTCGCCGACGTCGATGCCCAGTTCGAGTGTGCTGGTCGAAACGATGACGCAGTCACGTGCCTCGGCGAACGCCTCTTCCGAGCGTCTTCTTTCGTCGGCGGACAGTGAGGCGTGCGACAAGAAAGTGGTGATGCCGCGTTCCCGCAGGAGGCTGCCGAGTTGTTCGACGGCCTGGCGGGATTCGCAGAAGACCAGCCGCTTTTCACCGGAGTGCAGCCCGGAGATCACTGTGGCGGCATTGTGCAGGGAACCGACGAAGTCGAGTTCGATCTCGCCCGGTGGAGGTGTAGCCGCAGTCGCTGTCGCGGCGACTGGCAGATCAGGAGCGATGACGCGTCCGGCTCGTACACCCGCGCCGGAGCCCTGCAGCCAGGTGAGCAGGCGATCCGGATTGCCTACGGTTGCCGAGAGCCCGATCCGCTGAACGGGACGGCCGATGAGGTGGGTCAGGCGTTCCAGGACGGCGAGCAGATGCCAGCCGCGGTCGTCGCCGGCGAAGGCGTGCACCTCGTCGACGACCACGGTCCGCAGGCCGGCGAAGAACGCCCGATGGTCAACGTTGCGGCTGACCAGCATCGATTCCAGGGATTCCGGTGTGGTCAGGAGTACGTCCGGGCGGGCGGCCAGGATGGCTCGCCGTCGTGACGCGGTGACGTCGCCATGCCAGAGCGCGGCTCGCCGTCCCAGCCAGTCGGCGTAGCGTTCCCAGCGTGGCAGCAGGTTGTTGAGCAGGGCTTTGAGCGGGCAGAGGTACAGCACTGAGGTTCCGGACCAGCCCTCGGATGCCATCCGGGACAACAGCGGAAACGCTGCCGCTTCGGTTTTTCCTCCAGCGGTCGGAGCGAGCAGGAGCGTGTCCTCACCGGCCAGCAGCGGTTTCACCGCAGCTTCTTGTAGGGGCCGTAGTCCCGGCCATTGCAGGGAGTTGACGATGTGGTGCAGCAGTACGGGATGCAGCAGGTCGACGGCGGTCACACGTCTAGTGTGATGTCGTCGGCGCTTGCGGCGTTGCGTTCCACGTCAGTCATCTCCGCTGCCGACATGGTCGGCGCGTAGTGCTGCCTGGGGTCGAAGTCCGGGAACTGGTCGACCCGATCGAGGACATCACCCACCAGCTTCTTCAGATACAGGCGCGGCACGATGCCGATCTTTCCTCCCAGGCCACCGGCGACGGCACGGGCCAGTTGGTCAAGGTACGCGTCGTCGACCAGGGTCCGTATCCGGTCGGGAGCAGTTGACCCGTCGGCGTAAAGGTCGCGAACGCGGGCGCCCAGCTCGACCAGGGACTCGATGGTGAAGCCTGGCAGGCGGATCTGCACTGCCCTGGGGTTGTCGAATCTCGGATCCGTGCCGAAGTCCACAGCGAGTCGTTGCGCCAGCGGGGCGAGCCGCTGCACACCTTGCTGCCCGTCGTAGAACGCCGGCGTGCCGGTGATGACGAGATACAGCCCGGGGAAACGGCCCGAGTGCACCTCGTCGATCAACTGCCGCAGCGCGTTGAGCGCTTTGTCCCGGACGTCGCCGCGGACTCGCTGCAGCGTCTCTACCTCATCGAGGACGAGGACCAATCCCGGATGGCCGGCGTCCCGCAGGACGGTGAGCAGCCCTTGGAGAAAGGCCATGGCGCCGAAGTGGTCGAGTTCGCCGCGGATCCCGGCGGCTCGTTTCGCCGACGCCGCGACCTGCGGCTGTCCGGCCATCCACGCGGCCAGGCCGTCCGCGACGACGGTGTCGTCCGAGGTCAATGCCGCCCGGTAGCCACGCAACCCCAGCGCGAAGAGCGAGGAGTGCTTGCTGACCTGGGCAAGCCGCTGTTCGAGGAGTCGATCCACCGCCGCGCCCACGTCTGCTTCGGCCGTGGGATCTGCTTCGAGCGCATCGGCTTCCAGCGTGAACAGCCAGGAGTCGAGAACAGCGCGAAACGCGCTGGGTGGTATCGACGCCGTCCGCATGGACTCGGTGATGCGCCGGTACACGGTCTCCAGCCGATGCAACGGCGTCTGGGTCTCGGAGATCTGCACCTCGGCCGCGGCGAAACCGCGGCGTAGAGCCCGTTCGGCCAGGTGTCGCGTGAAGAAGGTCTTGCCGGCGCCGTATTCGCCCCGTACTGCCTTGAAGACGGCGCTGCCGGACTTGACCGTGTCGAGCTCGCCGTCGAGAGCGGCGGAGAATCGGTCGAGGCCGACGGCGAGCAGGTCGAGTCCGCTCTCCGGGACTGTTCCTCGGCGAAGCGCGTCGATCACCTCGCGTCGGCGGCGCTGGGAGACGTCTGGAGTCACGCGGGGACCTCGAACTGCTCGGTGAGGAGGGTGACGTCGAGCGTGACCGTGCCGGTCGCTGGTTCGGCGGACAGAACGGCGTACCCCTCGATGTTGAGCAGTTGCTGAACCTGTGTCAGCGCACCCCGAAGCCGGGTCTGCGCCACACCGAGGGCCTGTGCCGCGAGGGTAGGTGCCAGCCGGTTGGCGGCTGCCCCCACCAGCGCGTCGATGATGCTCGCGATCTGGTCGTCGGTGACGATGAGACGGCCGGTGATCCTCCGCTGCGCCTTGTAGACGGAGCTGGTCACGATGGCGCGGCCAAGCGTCACCGCCGGTTGCTCGACGGTCTGAGGGGTCAGGTCGAACAGGGTCGGGCCGTCTTGCCGATCGCCGCGACTCTTGGTGCTCGCGGCCTTCGAGACCGGCGGTGTGGCAGACGGCTGCGGAGCGGCTGCGGAGGTGAGCCACCAGGTGGGTTCCTGCGGCGGCAGTAGGTCCAGTCCGGCCGGGTTGCGGGTCTCATCGGGTATGAGGACGGCGACCGGGACGACGACCTCCGCTGCGCTGGCTCCGCCGTGGTAGCCGGCCTTCAGAGGTCCGTACCGGAGGGTCTCGTCGACGGCCAGGACGGCTCGGTGGCCGTCGGTGAGAACGCGCGGGCCACTGACCTCAATCTCGTCATCCTGGACGGGAGCGGTGGCGGTGCGAGAACGAGCGCTGGAGATATTCGGGTACGAACGTTGTGCGCCTTGGCGGCGTTCGACGATATGACCGTGGTCGGCGGTCACGACGACCGTCCGCCCCGCGGCTGCGGCCCGAGCGAGAAGCGGTTCGAGATGCTTGACGGCATCAGCGGTCCACACCGTGCCCGCGGGGTCACTGCGGTCGAGTGCGTCGTCGATCGTGTTTAGGACAACGGTCACCAGCGACAGCTCGATGTCATCGATAGCGCCGCCGACGTCCGGGCTGACCGACCAGCCTG
Organism: Actinoplanes sp. CA-252034; assembly: GCF_050956125.1. Taxonomy (NCBI): domain Bacteria; kingdom Bacillati; phylum Actinomycetota; class Actinomycetes; order Micromonosporales; family Micromonosporaceae; genus Actinoplanes; species Actinoplanes sp. CA-252034. Next base: position 10,644,570 of record NZ_CP191846.1, on the reverse strand, counting down.
CCGCCGTCGTATCCACTGCCTTCTTGTGGAAGAGCCGTGCGGTGATCTTTCCGCCTTTGGCGGTGATCTCGGCGTACCCGCGCTGTTCTTCGGGCTGCTGACCGCGGGCCAGGCGGCCGGAGAGCAAAGAAGCGCGACTCACCTCCGTGACCGACGGCAACACCGCGAGCGCTGCGGTCCTTCGTCGATTGCCGGATCCTGGCAGGGCAGCCTCAAGCCATCCGAGTCGTGTAGTCGCGTCGGACAGAATCTCCGTTGCGACGGCGGCGCTCATGCCGTCGAGGACCAGCAGCAGCACCGGAGCCTTGCGGGCGAGCGGGATGACGCTGCCTGGCAGCAACTGCTCCAGGTACCAGATGGTTCCCGATTCGGCTGGCACGCCGCGGCCCGTAGGGATCGGCGCTGAGGCGAGCGCCCAGGCGAAGCGACGTTCCTGTGCGCGACGTCGCTGCTGCGCGGCGGTGACGACGGCGTGGAGTGCACTTGACAAGCTGGGATCGTCAACGCCGCCGAATGCGTCGTTGATCGCCGCGTCAGCCCACGCCGCGCTGTCGAGGTAGTGGCGCACGAGCGCGCCGAGCGCAGGGGAATCCGAGGCAGCACCGGGCGAAGGATCAACCTCGGTGAGCCACCGGACAAGTCGTACCGCGGCCTCGAACGGAACCCGAAGCGGCGTTGTCGCTCCGAGCCGGTGCGTATGGACTGCAGCCCAGGCGGTCTCGACGGTATTCGTGTTGTCGACGCGGACCGGTGAAGTGACTGCCCGGCGCAGGAAGTCGGCGAGTGCGACAAATCGTGCTCGCAATCCGCCGGCGAGAAGTTCTGAGTAGCGTGCCAGCGGTTCGGCTTGGAGCTGCTTGAGAATGATGTCGGCCCGGTCGAGGGAGCGCGCGACATCGTCATCAGCACGCCGATCATGAATCAGGTCGGACAACAGTGTGTCCGCTGCTTGTCCGAGTGCGGCCAACGCCACCGGCGAAGGACTGGGATCGCCCCATCGCGGTTCCAGCCGGACCAGGGCCAGCTGGGCCTGATGCGCTGTCGGCGGGTCATATCGTTCAGCAGTCAGCAAGCGAAGAACCAGACCGAGCGGAACAACGTCGGCGAGTTCGCCGCGAGACAGTAGCGAACGAATCGGGCCTGCAGCCGAGCCCGCACGCTGGGCGATCCAGTCGAGCGTGGTGTCGGCCAGCAGGTCTCCGACGCTGCGGCGCAGAGCACCGAGGGAGGCAACGCTCTGCGCAGCGATCGACCAGCGCAGGACGCCGAGGACGTCTGCGGTGTCCGTATCGAAGCCGAGGTGGGTCGCGGCAACTGCACCGAGCGCGTGAGTACGGGTGAGCACACCGGCCGGGGCTGCGGGCCAGCCCGCCTGCGGGGTTGCCGCGACCAACGCCGTGGCCAGCTCCCGGTTGTCCGGTCGGCTGGTCAGGGCAGGGTCGATCCCGCTTGCAGCGAAACGGGTCCGCACCGCCTCCCACGGGTCAGGGCTGCGCAAACGCTGCCAGATGAAGTGGGCGAGGATACCGGCACCGAGGTCACCGTCGTCACGGTCGGTGACGACGACGAGCCAGTCGCCGTCGCGGTGTTCGCCGAGCAGCTCGCGGGCAGCTAGCGCCGACTCGGCCGCACGGATCCGCACGGTCTGGCCCTGGTGTTGAAGGTCGGCGGTGATGGCCCGATCGGGGACACCACGAATACCTATGACGCCACTGCCGTAGTTCTTGGCACGGGCTTCGTCGACGATGGCAAGCACCATCGACGCGCTCACCCGCGGTGCGGCCATGGCGACGGTCACGGCAGCACTCGCCACGTCACCTCGACGGTGACCTCGGGGTTGTCGTTCAAGAAAGCCTGCAACTGATCCAGGACATCTCGGTTTCCCGCTCCGCCAGCCCGACTGGAACTCCCGGCTCTCGGGCCAGACACCACCGGCGGCTTCGGCTTGGGTTGGGGACCAGGCGGGGGCACAGTGCTCTTCGATAGCCAGCCGAAGATCCCATCCTCGCAGGACGCAAGCGCCCGCCCGATCGGGACGGGCAACTCGTCCTGCTCCAGAGCGGCCCGCAGGCCGTTGACGACGGCAGCAGCATCCGTGGCGCGGGTTCCTTCGCCGTTCATCGCTTCGCGAAGCGGGTCCAGCCGGTGCCACGCAAACGCGGTGAGCGCCTTCTCAACAGCGTCCGCCGCAGCCAGCGACTTACCCGCGGCGACGGGAGTCGCCTCACCAAGATCCGCCTTCGCCAGCACCTGGACGAGCTTGACACCGTCCAGGTGACGCAGCTGCTGCATCAGCGCGGAACACGCTTTAGCGGTCTTCAACCGGTTGCCGTCCGCAATCGCCAAACGTCGGTACGCTGCCTCGACCGCTCCCACCAACACGGGCGCTGTCTTCGCGAGTTCCGCCGCTTTGGTGGCGACCTGCCCGACGAAATCAGCCACCGCAGGAGCGGTGAGATACGCACTGGCCGTGATACCGAGCATCGCGCCGGCCACGGTGCGTGCCGTCTCCCATTCATCCGCGGACGGCAGTTCCTGAGTGCGCAGCTCCATCACCGGGGTGAGCGAGCCAGGCTCCGGGACGACCGGCAGCGCCGTACCCTGTTGGAACCAAGCACGCTGCCGCAGCGCCGCCCACGCGATGACAACCAGGTCAGCGACCTCGTCCCGCAGGCCATGGGCGGGCGAGACGTCCCGGATCCAGCGCCGCAACTCCGCGACGGACACCGGGCCGTCGGCGGGTTTGCCCTGTTCCTGCGCTCGCCGGCCGAGTGCCCGCTCGATCTCCTGACCCCACGGGGTGAACCGATCGTCGCCGAAGAGGTAATGCATCTCCGTGGCCTTACCGACGCCGAGCGGCTCCGCGATCCGTCGAACCACGGCGGCGTCGACCTGTAGCTCGACGCGTTTCTCACTGTCCGCCGCAGTCTGCGCGACGTACCGGGCAACGGCTTTGAGGTCGCGAACCTTGACCTCGACGTCGCCTGGCTCGAAGACCGGATGCGCGGGGTAGAGGGCCTTGAACGCCTCATCGAGCAGCTTGTTGAAGGCCTGACCGAGCGTGGCGCCGACCGGATTGGCGGGGGCGAAGCGCCGCTCGAAGGAGAACAGCGTCCGTTCGTGCGACGCGTCTTCGAGGAGTACGCCCGGGCGTGGTGACGCGGCGCCGTACGCCTGCTGCACCGCGTCCTCAAGGCTGCGCCGCAGCGTGTTGCGCTGGGATTCCAGGATCGACCGGGCGAGGGCACGGTCGGCTTCGTTGAGGTGGTCGGCGTGACCCTGCCAGCGTTCGGTGCTGCCGTCGAGCAGCCAGTTCAGGATGACCAGGCGCCGCAGCTCGCGGATCTTGTCATTCGACAGGAACCGAGGCAACCACACCACGGTGCGCTCCTGCACGCCCCGGGCCACCATCTCGTCCAGCCGCTGTAGGTCCTCGACCGTGGAGTGGCCCGGGTCGTCGAACGGATGGTCGATGACGACCCGCCAGGTGTCCGGAGCTGCCCGGAAGTGGTCGTCGGAGAGCCAGCTACGGTCGCGGACGTTACCGAAAAGCACATCGACCTTGCGCTTCGAGCCCCGCCAGACGAAGTCGAACGGATAAGCGCCTTGCAGGTCCTGCGACGCCAGCGTGACACCAAGACTCTCGCTGACAAGGTCTTTCAGCAGCTCGCGGCGCCGACCCTCGTTGTCCTCGGCCTTCGCGCGCTCCACGATCGACTCGTAGTCGACGTCGGACAGCTGAACCCGAATAGTCGGGTTGCGGTCGTCGCCGTCGAGGTGGATCTCCGGGATGTCCCGGGCCCAGGTACGCACCTTGGACAGCACCACGGCCGCCTCACCGCCCGGCAGCGGCGACACGATTGAACCGTGGTTGAGCGACGCGAGCCGGGCCGCGGTCAGCGCCATCAGCGCCGGCACCCTCGGGGCGACGGCCGACAGCAGAAGAGTCTTGGCCAACCGATCATCGGTACGGAACCCGGGCGGAACCTTCTCCGGCTCCTCACGAAGGGTCCGCTCGTCGATGCCGTGGATGCCGAGCAGCAGCGGTCGCAGCTTGTCCGTGTACAGCTTGTTGGCCGATCGGAACAGCGCAGCAGCCTCGGCGTCCAACGCCTGCCCGGTCTGCCCCTGCACTACGAGGTCGAAAGAGTCACCGACCGGAATGATCTGGTCGATGGTCATCGTCTCGCGTCGGTCGACGAGCATCTGCTGCATCACCTTGAGCGCGGTCCGCTCGCGCTGCATGACGCTGGCCAGGCTACGCAGCGTGGACACCAAGGCCGGCGAGAACGGATAGGTGAGGCGGAACGCCTTCTCATCGGAGCCGCGATGCCGCTCGTCGGTGTTCACACCATCAAGAAGCACATCCCAGACCGCAGGGCGGCGGTCGATCGACCCGAAAGCGCCCTCAAGGACCGCGGCAGCCTCAGCGTCTCTGGGCTGCAGGAGGCGCCGATTCGCGACGTACGGAAGGTTGTCGTCGCCCAGCGGGATGACGCCGAAACGGCCCTCCTGATGGCGGAAGGCGCGATCCAACGCGTCCTGCTCCGCACCGCTGGCACCGGAGTCGGCGAACCAGCGCCGCAGATCCATCTGCCGGGCCACGAACGAGATGAGCGGAATCGGCCGCCCACCGATGGAAGACTCGACCAGCTTGGTGAGCTTCTGCGACTCCCTGCGGAAGAACTCGCGGTCCTGCACCGAGAACGCCAACCACAGAACCAGCTCGTCGAGGAACAGAACCACAGCGTCGTAGCCGAGGCTCTTGGCGTGTACCGAGATCGCCGCCAGTCCGGTGTCCAGGTCGACGTACTCCGCCTGCTGCGTATACGAGCGGAAGTACACGTCTACCAGAGCCGACACCAGCTTCTGCCGACTGGGACTCGCCGCCGACGCCGCACGCGCCTCGGCGTAACGAACCGCATCCCACTGTCCCTTACCCAGCACCGCAGCCCACGGGTCGGCCGCACCACCGCCCTCACTATCTGCCTCGCCGTTGAGGCCGGCGAAGAACTGCTGGTCACCGAGCTGGGCTCGGTACCGCTCGGCATCTTCGAGAAGAGCATCAGACTTGTGTACGGCGGGCAGCGGCGCACCAGGATGACGCTCGGCCATCTGACGGATGTACCCCTGGAACAGGGCCTCCTCCATCGTCCGCGCGCCGAGCAGGTGAAAGGCGAGCGGCAGGATCTTCCGGTCGGCCAGAACGGGGTCGTGGCGGGCGACCACCGGATGAAGCTCAGGTTTGTCTCGGGCGGCGGGCTCATGCTGCAAGAGGGCATGCAGCACGGCCATGAAGTGCGACTTACCCGAACCGAACGAGCCAGTCAGGAACGACCCACGACTCGTACCGGAGGTGATGCTCTCAGCCACCAGGCCCATAGCCGCGTCGAACGCTTCGACCAGCGCATCGGTGACGACGTATTCGTCGAGCGTGCGTTGGACCGCGCTGTGCCCTACCGAATCGGTCAGGCGCAGGACGTAGTCCTCCGCACCGGCCCGCTCGGGAATGGTGATGACGTCGCGCAGCGGGGTGTTCACGCCTTCTCCTCAACCTGCATCGTCATGGCTGTCACGCTTTCGGCCGCCGTCCGCGACCGGCAGCAGCCGGTTTCCAGGTGCCAAGCTGATCGACCGTCATGCCTACCTGGTGAGCACGACCACGTAGCTGCTCTTCCAGGTAGTCCGCCAAATTGAGCTGGTAGGTGGGGTCGGTCTCGTCGTGCCACTGCCGTACCCACGGCTGAAGTTCCGCAAGGCCCGCGACCAGGGGGACGAGCTGTTCGTCGGCCCAGCCTTCGGCCTCCCGCTCGGCGATGACCGCGTTCAGAGCCAGCGCTTGCTGAGCGTGATCCCAGCCGGCCCAGCCGAGCAACTGGGTGGAGTCAGTCTCGCGGCCCGCATCCGGGTAGAGGATGAACCGTTCCTTTGGAACGTCAAGCTTGCCCCGGTGCTGCCACCACGACTGCTTCCTGAAGTCCGCGGTCGCATACTTCGGCGGCACCGGAATCGTGCCGACCTTCTCACCCTTGTCCTCGCGGCGCTGCAGATCCCAGGTGTGTTCCCAGGCCCCACGCTTGCGAAGAGCAGAATCCTTGAGCCGGTACGCGGCTAAGAACGGCACACTCTCGGTGTCTAGCAGCGTGGAAAGCTGCTGGGTGACTGACCGATCCTTGCGGCCATCCCATAGCTGCAGGACGGATACGAGGTCGGAGTCGCGGGTCACGCTATCGGCGAGCTGAGCGACCGACCGCACGGTTGGTCGCCCCTGAGCATCGAACCAGTACGAACGCACCTCCAACCGATCGAGCAGCCACGCCCGCAACGCCTTCTCGACCCGCTTCTCCCACGGCTCGGCTGCCCAACGGCGCTTGTACTCGGGCCGCTCGAGCAGATTGATGGACTTGTTCGACTCAATCAGATCAAGCCGACGCTGAACCAGCTCCCGATACTCTTGCGACCAATCCCCAGGAATATCCGTGATCGGAGTCGACCCATGACGAGCGAACCACTCCGTCGACTCCTCTCCAGCCTTAACTCTGCGAGCAAGTGCTATCTCGAAAGCTCGCTCACCCAATCGCAGCCCCGGCAATTGCCCCGAAAAACTGAAGTCACAATCGGTGACTCCGAACATGCGATAGACATCCCAGTCCAACTCTTCCTGTTCGGCAATCATCCGGCGCTCCACCTCCGCGGTGGTTGCGCGCAGATCTCTGATAGCAGCCTCAGAAGGAGGATTCGAGTCGGTCGTCATGGTTGAATTAAAATTGACAGCGAGGGTTCGAGCGAATCCGTCGAGGGACCGCGCCCTTGCGGTCGGCAGCTCATTGGGCAGCGGGAAATCTTTCAAGGTGGTGCCTGTGAATTCGTAGAACTCTTCCCAGGCGTCATGCATGAATCCGCCAGTGCCGGATTGGCTTCCCTTGCTATGGCAGTTCTGCTTGAGCCAGAAGCAGGCCGTTGAGGAGTTCAGCACTCCAAGCAGCGCAAGGTGATCGTCCTCCGTCGCCCCCTCCGGCAACTTGATCACCGGCGCCGACTGCTTGAATACCTTACCGCCCTGATCCAGTACGAAATGGTTATGTGTTGAAACGAAAGCAAACGAAATCGATAATGGAATTTCAAAGCGCTTTGTGAAGAACATCGAGTACTCATACCATTCGAGCCCTCGCTGAATCTGCGTCAAGCCGTAAGCAACACGCGAACTTAGAATATGCCGGAATGGCCACAGGAAGCGGGTTATTGCTTCACTTTCTTGAGCCTTTAGTGAAACGTGGTCATACGGCCAGATAGAGCCGACAGGGTCAGTAATCCGCCAGTCGCGCGTGACGTCCCCTTCGACCATCGAAAGAACGTGATTGGCGTCGATCCGATGGCGTCTCGCAGTGCCCGCGCCGATCATAAACGCTGAGTCCTCACGCGTGACGGCTCCGAATCCTATTTCACTGGCCACCTGGCCGACTCGCTGAAAAGCAGCCTTTTCCACAGCGGCCAATAGTCGGTCCGCTCCGCCGCCAGCAAGGCTCCAGGGATGAGATAGTAAGACTTTCCGCGGAAGGTTGACGACGGAGATGTATTCGTTCTCAAAACCAATTCTGCCGACATTATCAGCGATGGCCAACCAGACCAATCCTTTAGCGGGATCCTCCGGCTGCCCCGGCTCGCCACGGATGCCAAGGGCAGCCCTTACAGTATCCGCACCAGGAGATTGCGATTTCCCGACAAGGATAACAGTCGGGGTACCATGCCCCGGAATATAGGCGCCTGAGGTGTCAACAACAAGCCTCAGATCTTGCTTGCGAAGGAAGTCTTCAATCAGTCGAGAACCGAACTCACGCTTCATGAATGAGTTGGATGTGATCTGGCCGGTCCAACCAGCCGATCGGTCACCGGCGGCGGACTTCGCCAGCTGGAAGAACCGTTCCATGAACGGGACCGTCAGCGCATACGTTCCCTTGCATGTTGGGTATAGGTCACGATAGGCCGCGTTCAGCTTTTTGTCCTTGACGGTGATGTACGGCGGATTGCCCACCACAACGTCGTACTTTCCTGGTTCAAGGATTGAACGCAGTGCCGCGAGGTCTTCCGACGCGTACGCGAAACCGCTCAGCCCGGCGTCATAGTCCTCCACGCCAGGCAGCTCCAGCGCTAACTGAGATCGTCCATGTAGCAATGAATCGCCTGCAGCAAGGTGGAACTGGAATGCGGGCGCCTGTTCCAACGATTTCAGGTCCGCCGCCCGGAGTGCTGCGAGCATGAGGCGGAAGCGTGCGATAGCGACGGCGAAGGGATTGAGATCCACGCCGTGGATGGCATCGAGTACTTCCTGTACCCGTGCCTGCACCTCCATGCCCGGCGCGTGCGCAGCCCAGCGATCGTTGAGCCGGGCGAAGGCCCCAAGGAGGAAGTGCCCCGACCCACAAGTGGGGTCGATGAGCTTGAAGCCTTCGAGCGGTCGCTCGGCGAGCGCCGGCTCCATCGTCTGGTCGAGGATGAACTCCTCGACGAACTCCGGCGTCTGTAGCAGAGCGAACGTCTTCTTGGCGTAGTCGGAGAGGTCCTGGTAGAGGTCGCCGAGGAATCGTGTCGACAGGTCGGGATCGGCGAGGTCCCAGACGAGGTCGCCGTCGGCGGCGCGTTCGCGCCAGAAGGAGATGAGCCGTTTGGCGGCCTGTCCTGACGGAGAGACCGTCCACAGCGGCGAATGCGACTCGACAAGATCCCGGGTCGCCTTCGTGCTCCGCAAGTATTCGACCGCCTGGAGCACCCATTCGCGGTCGGTGTCTTCTGGATGGGCGCGGAAGTAGGCGAGTTCCGCGTCCAGTGCCTCCTGTCGACGGTCGGCGGGTCCGGCAATCCAGACCGGCCTGAGTAGGCGGTTGTCCTCACAGAAACGCACGAAGACCGTGGTCAGCACCCACGCGACGGCCGCCTGTGTCACCCGGTCGTCGCGCCATTCCTGCCACGACATGGCCGTCCGGTTGCGGCTTACCGCGTCACGCCATTCGATATCCCATGCCTTCGACACCTCCGGCTGGGACGCGACGCGTTCGCGGAGGTCGTCCTCCAGATCGAGGACCACCTTCTTGAGCGCTGCCGTCAACCCCGTTGAGACCGCCATTACTACTGCTCCTTCTGGGTGGCTGCGTTCAGGGCAGCCGTGCTGTCGATCCACTCGTTGTCGAGGTTGACGAACTGGTTGGGTGCGGCGAGCGGGACCGGCTGGCCGTCGACCACGGGACCGTGGTTGCCGTTGAGCTGCGGCACGAGCAGCCAGACCGCCCGGCGGCGCGGGGCGGCCAGATCGGTCCAGCGGGTCAGCAGCGCCATGTTGTCGTAGCGGGCGAGCGGCGAGGCGTCCGTGAGTAGCACGGGCGAGTCCTCACGTCCCGCAGCGAGCGCCCGCTCGACGGCGGCTTCGACCTCGGGCCAGGATCGGCGGATCAGCTCTTCCAGGCCTCGGCGGGGGCGGCTTGACTCTCGTTCGGCGTCGGCGGCACGCACCAGATCCCAGGGCATGTTGGCAGCCGCAGAGACCGAGCGCAGCGCTTCCAGCAAGGCGCCGGTCAGGTCCACCGCCGTCGCCCCATACCGGGCTTGGGCCGCATCGATCAGGCGACCCAGACGATCGGCGCGGGTGCCGAGTGCGAGGAACGAGCGGCTGCCGATCGAGGTTTCCAACCGGGCACCCAGCGCGCCCGTGGTTCCCACCGGGGAGGTGATCGTCGCAAGACTGGTCGCCGACCGGGAGTCTAGCCCGGTTGTCGCCGCACCCGTGTGCAGAGCGCGGTAGACCCGAAGCCGGTCGTCGAAGGTCAAGCCGAGGCCGGCATCCGCAATCAGACCGTCGAGCGCCGGCCTCCGCGGCAGCTCCGACACCGCGGGGAACCGCACCCGTACTCGTTCGCGGATCTCATCTGGGGTGAGCTGCTGCCCGCCGAAGTCAGCGAAGGTCTGGGCCAGGGCCGCCACCGCGGTGAAATCGCGGTGGTGCAGATCGGCGGCGCCTGAGGCCGCCGCGAAGGTCGATGCTGCGGCGGCCAGACTCACCCGGCGCAGCGGGTCGGCGAGGGCCGACGGCCAGCTGCTTTCAGTGGGGACAGCCGCTTCGAGGCGGGCTTGCGCGCGCTGGGCCGGAATGACGGTGTTCGCGAGGTCGCCGGTCGCGTTGACCAGACGGTCCGCCTCCGCGGCGAGCGACTCGGCGACATCGCACAGTGCCTGGTCCTCGGCCAGCAGCGTGACCAGCCCTCCGCGCCGGCGTACCCAGACGGGTGCCTGCGATCCGTCAGCCTTGTTCATCGCCTTGCGACGTTCCAGCGCGAAGCGGAGCAGGCCACGAGCCAGCCGTTCGTCCTGATGCGTCCCGGGTCGGAGTGTTTCGACGACCGTGCGGGTCAACTCGGCGACCGTCGCGACCGAGCCGAGTTCGGTGAGGCGGGCCGAGACGGCGTCGGCCAAGCGGTCGAGAAGCGCCCGCGCCTCATGGTCGCCGGCCCACCGCTCCTGCAGGGTTCCGAGCAGCGTCGTGATGCGCGACTGCTGAACCGGCTCGTCGAGGTTCGCTCCGAGGTGAGCGTGTGTCGCGAAGGCATCGAGTGTCGTGCCGAATCCGAGGATCAAGCGAACCACGCCGCCGCGTGACGGTGAGCGAGGCGTCGCGACAGCGCGGAGTAACAGATCCGCGGCGTCTGCGGGAGTCAGCTCCGGACCGCTGCGCTCGGTCGCGCCGATCTGGGCTCCGAGCCGGGCACGCCACTCCTTGATACGCGCGGTGATCTGCAAACGAGTCGCGTTCGCGACGCCCTGGAGGCGGGACAGCTGCACCGGGTCGACGGTCAGTAGTTCGCCGACCGTCTGTACGGCATAGGGCTCCAGCGCCGACAATGCACGGGCGTTCAGCCCGGAGTCACGCAGCGGCGTGGTCAGTGTCGCCTGGGCTGCCAGCTCGTCGTAGGACTCGTCCGGCTCCGTCGTGGCGCCCTGCGCGAAGATCGCCAGCCACGCGGCCCGCATGCCCTCCGCGGTGTGGTGCCGGGCGCTGGCATCGCAGGCCAGAGCCTTGCGGAAGAAATCGGCCAGGTCTCCGGCGAGTGTCTCGTCGAACATTTCTGGCCGGATGGTCGCCTCGTCCTGGATGCTCCCCGGATCTCCGGCGCCGTCCCCGTACACGGGCGTGCTGCCGGTCGCCATCTCGAAGAGAACCACTGCAGCGGCATATCGTTCCGCGGCCGAGTCGTACCGGTCCCGGGTGCCGATGAGGAACGGGTCGAGGTATGGCGGGGTGCCGGCCTGGATAGCGGAGGCCGCGGCCCGGGTCAGCGAGAAGTCGAAGAGGATCAGATGCTTGGTGCGGTCGCCGCGGCTTTCTCGTACGCCCAGGTTGGAAGGCTTGATGTCGCGGTGGTCGATCCCTGCTTTGTCCAGGGTGACGAGGCTGTCGAGCAGGTCCGTTCCGTATCGTTCGAGCAGGTCGATCGAGAGCCGCGTACGCGCCCGCAGTGCGGTCGTGAGGGTCTCCGGCCCGGCGCTTTCGAGAAGGAGGGCTCGCCGGCCGCCGACGACGATCGGTCCTTCGAGAACTTTCACGATCCGCGGGGCGTCGAGGCGTCGCAGGACCTCTGCCTCGTCGTCGAGACGGGTCGCGGCGGTGTCGTCGAGGGCCACTTTCAGGACGCACTCGCCGTTTCCGTCGATGTGGAGATCCTGTACGAGCAGACCCACAGCGGTCGAACCCTGCCCGAGACGCCGGATCAGCCGGAACCTCCCGTCGAGGACGGTTCCGGGTGCCGCCTCCAGCGGATCGGTCTCCTCGCTTGGTGTCGCGGATTCACGTTCGGCCGTGGCGAGTTGCGACAGGAAGGTCGCGACGTCGGCCGTCCGTCGGCTGGGCGCCGGATCGGTTGCTTTGAGGACCAGCGACCGCAGCGTCGACGGGACCTGAGGCAACTCGATCGCCAGGTCGAGGCCGTGTTGGTCGCGCAACCGCTGCTTGAGAGCGCTCCGGCTGGGCGCCGGCGGTCTTCCGGTGATCAGGTAGAAGGCGAGTGTGCCCAGGCCGAAAACATCGAGCCGGATCCGGTCTGCGTCCGGGCTCCAGGTCCCTTCAGGGGCGCTGAACACCTCCACCACTCCCGACCCGTGGTCCGCGAGGGCCGCGTCGACCAGGGAAGTCACGCCGTGGAGCGAAGATTTTGAGGCAGAGCCATTCTGGACGTTTCCGGCGCCCTGCCAGTCACCGACCCGTACCTTGACGTCGCTCTGGGTGCCGGGCACCGGACGCACCCAGACAGCGGGCGGAATCAGCCCGCGGTGAACGACCCGGTTGTTATGGGCATACTGCAAAGCCTCACCGATCTGGCGGATCATCGACAACTGCGTTGCCAGCGGCACACCCTGATCCTGGCCGGCCAGCCATAGGTCAAGGCGCTGCCATTGCTGGTCGTAGGGGTAGACGAGCCCGATGCCGAGTTCTGATTCGACCAGGTCACGCGGACGCAGCAGCCCATCGTGCTGCAGCCGCGACATGATGCGGAACTCGTGCTCCGCGATCTGCCGCGCCGACGCGCGCTCCTGCTGGCCGGCAGTAGGTGGAAAGACCCGGAACCGGATCCGGGCGCGGTCTTGCTGGACCACCCGGTGGTAGGCGAGCCAGTCCTGCCAGCCCTCGTCGGAGTCGATGGCCTGGTCCTCGATGACCCAGGAGCCCGCCTCACGCTCCCGGCGTTGCACAAGGCCGATGCGTTCGAGCAGCATGACCAGGATGTGCTCCTGGTTCGGGCCGATCGCCCGCCGACCCGCGGGCTCCAACACCAGGTCAGAGACCCCCGGGAGGTTGCTGCGGGAGCTCTGGTCGTCCAAGCCGTAAAGGTTGATCGCACTGGACGCGCTGAGAGCACAGCGGAGGTCGGGATGGTGCAGAAAAACCGACTCCTGGACGAACGGGATGACGTCTCGCTCGTCGGGAACCTGAACGTTCTGCTCCTGTGCCCACAGGCGCAGCTCGTCCTTCAGCTTGCTCGCGAAATACTGCGCTTTACGCCGCGTTAGCTTGAGCGGGGAATCCTCCGGCCGACGGCCGTCACGGGCCCAGCGCTGATCATCGCCATGGAGGGTGCCGGAGTAGTACTTGAGCTCGATGAGGTGGAGTTGTTTGCGACCGAGTAAGAGGAGGTCTACCTCATGCCACCGACCCCGCGAGTCGCGGAACTCGAAGTTTGACCAGGCGCGAAACGGCGTCTCGTCGGGCATGATCGAGCGGACCAGTGCTAGGCCCTCAGCCTCATGCGGGAACTGCGACGGCGAGACCTCAATCCATCTGCCTTCCCGAGCTTCTGCCACTGTTCACCCTCCGCACCGCGCCTGGTTCGTCCCTGAACCTACCGCCCCGGCCGCAGGAGCATATCCGGTCCGCAGCGGTAGTCGCCGCCTCAGTTCAGTCAGTTGACTCGCTGCGAGGGAGATATGCATCGGTGGGATTCATGGTGGCCGAATGGTCAGAGAGGTTCAGGCGAATGGCTGAACGAGGGTAGTTGTCGACGACACCGCTGACTGACTATGGCAATCATTCTAGGCCGAAGACTCGCGACGCCCGGCTACACTGGCTCGACTCTCGCGGTTACTTCGCCAGAACTAGGGCGATGATGCCTGTACTAGCTTGGATGATCGCAAACACTAGGGCCCACATCGCAATACGGACTTCTTGGGTCATTTTCGATCCGGGCCGCTGCAGCGGAGCTGGCGTGCCTGCTGCGTCACGGTTCGGCACTTGGACCGCAGGAATAGGAACCGGTGCGAACGAGGGAGGAGTGATGTGAAGCCGGTGGAACCAACGGTCTAGCCAGGAAGCAGCGCCTAGATGGCGAATCCAGGCCCAAGGCTTCTGCCATTTATGATGCTGATCGCAACCAAGGACAACCTTGGCGTCATTCCCGCATGGCTTCGCGGTGGATTTGCCAATCACAAGGCACTTGGCTTGGACCTTGAAGCCCACTCGGTAGCAAAGGTATCCCGAGAGGCCGGCTAGCAACAGGAGAGCTAGCCCAATATTTCCCCATACAGTGGGCTGTTGAGTAACCGGCGCGCTGACGGACAGGAGCTGCACGAACATCGAGGTTACGTCATGCCTTCAACCTTATCCATATAACGATCTTCTAAATATGAGAGGTCTACCAAAGCACTGGTCCAGCGATCACCTGTACTGCAACCCAGGGGTGCGCACCTCGGCGGGCTTCGCTTGATCGCCACCCCCGCGAGCGTAGTGTGCGTTCTGGGCGGCCGGCTCACCGCCGGGTTCCGCTGACGGTGCAATGTCGACGAAGGCCCGGCGCGTATCGCGTTGAGTGACGCGCGTACCGCAACGTCGGCCCCGTCTGACAGTCGCTGCCGCGGCGTGGTCGGGCACGGCCGCCGGCGATCCGGCACGGTGAATGCCGAGACAGGTGGCATGCGAGGCGAGCAGGCGACAGCCAGGACATAGCCGAGCCGCTGGCCGCATAGCGCGGCGGCCAGCGTGGGGTCACCGCCGTAGGCTTCGTCGCCGGTGACCCACCGGCAGGCCAGCCCGCTGGTCAGGGCGGTCTCGATCAGTCGGCGCCCGGCTGCGGTTTGGTGGCGAACCCGATCTCGTCGGGAACACCGGCCGCGGACTTCTACAGCGCCCCTATCCGGTCAAGGTGCGCTACGGCCACATCAATATGGGCATCAGTGAAGATTCGCCCCTTACGCTTAGTCCATCCGCGTACACGCTTAGCAACTTCTGCTCTGCTTTCCTCGTGCGCGACAACCCAATGGGTGCTCGCTAGGAGTTCCAGCCCATAAGGGCCTTCGAATCCTTCAATTTGATCCAGCACCTTCTGGACTAAACTATGTGCAGCGATCCCACGTTCTTCGCTGCGGAATCCGCCAAGTTCGTTCTTGGCTCGATCTGTTGGAGCAATGGGTTCGAGCGCAAGTGCAGTCGCACTTCCGTCGCCGTGCCCGGATAGGAACGCGCCCTCCATCTCTTGAACGAGATGCCGCACCCTTTCGCTGTATGGCCCGTAACGGCCCGGAGTGAAATCCAGCTTCAGCCCAGGTTCTGCTTCGTTCGCAAAATACATCAGCTTCTGTATCTCGAGATGCGATGCGCCAGTAAGGTCTTCCCAGGGTTCGACGGATGCACGCCGGGAGACATAGGACAGCAAGAGATCGATCAGAACTGCTCTGCCCCACGTCATCCTCATTTCGGCCAACCCGACAATATCGCGGTGGCCGGATGAGGGTGCAAATAACTCCACTGTAACGTCTGGGAGCGTGCCGAGGCTGTCCATGATTAAGGGCTCGACATCGGCCCAGTCGAGTCCTCCGTTTCCGGCGCCTAGAGGTGGAATTGCCACGGACCGAATGTCGTATTCTTCTATAGTGCGTCGAAGGTCGGCTAGGCCGTCCTTAATATATTCGAGCCGGGAGGGTGACCGCCAATGCTTTTTGGTTGGAAAATTGATAACGTACCGCGGTCCATCCATCTGATTGGTGGGCACGACTAGCATTTCGCCAATCCGAACCTCGCCGCGCTTACATGCGGTCTCGTATGCCTTAAAGACGGCGGGGTATCGACGCTTGAATTGAAGTGCGATTCCTTTTCCCATTACCCCAACACAGTTGACGGTATTTACTAAGGCATCTGTATCAGCGGCAAGTAGGTCGCCTTTAACAATATTAATCATCGTTAACCCCCCATCAATTGTAAAACAGGACGTCGGTAGCTTTAAAAATCCGACGCGGAGCGTCGTCGCGAAAATTTTCCCTAATTTTCTCCAGAGTATGAGCAGTACGCGTCGCCACCAGCGATATGAGGCTTAGGGGGACCTCATTAAGTACCAAGCACTCAGCGGCTCTGCGGCTAGGTCGGGAGCCGTCGTCGGTCGTCTTTCCCCACATTGTTGCGCAAAGGAGGTCAAAGTCCACAAAGTTGCCGATCTGATCTAAGTCTCTGTTAAAGCTGGTGTAACTTGATGCTGCATTTCCATTACTAAAGCACCAGGTTAGTCCAGCGTCTACGAGATCAGCCACGACAACGCCAAAGAAGACAAGTTCAGAGCTTGGTGCCTTGAACGCGTCGCTACCTGAAGATGTAACGACAAACAGCATGGGTGATTTGGCGGCAATATAGAATGGGACGTGTTCCCTAACCGTGGACTTAGGGTATGACTCGTCTGGTGCTACGGCAAACGTTCTGCGTTCTTTAACCTCTTTGTTGGCAACACTCCTGCTGGGTTGTATGGCGGACGAAGGGAGTAGTCGTTCCTGCTGGCATATATTTGGAATATTGCTGATATGGGTGAAGTGCCAGACGATCCAGTCCCTCACGTTGTCCCGTCGAGGCTTGTCCCGCCCGCGAGCCATAAAGCCCGATTCCGAGAAGTACCCCATTCCGCTTCTCACCGCCTTACAGGATTAGCTCTCTGTCCCTGGTGCCCAGAGTGTCTGGTCAGCCGCCTGTCGGATCTTACGCAAGGTGTATGACAAATCTGCGGCTGTTCCGTTCCCGTAGCAGCTGCGGTGCCTCGCCGGCATCGGTGACCAGCGGCGGGGGTGGAGTACGCCGAGGGCAACGTTGCCGCTGCCAGGCTTGTCGACCCGGTGCTGGCGCAGAGTCTTCGCAAGGTTGAGATATGCCCGTTTTAGGCAAGTCCAAGGTGCTGTAGGGATCGGTACGGGTCTCGGCCGTTTCGGCGTAGGGCCGGTGCTATCGAGGTGACGCCGTCCAGACGCAGGAGGCTGATCGCGGTGTTGCGGAGGGTGGCCAGTACTCGGGGTGCGTTGCCGGAACGTAAGCGGCTGGCGTCCTCGCGGTATGTCGTGTCTCTGATGTGGTGAAGAACCTCGATGGCCCAGTGTCCGCGGAACCAATCGGTCAGCTCCTCGGGGCCGGCCTGAGCCGCGGTGAGGCTGGTGATGGCGTACACGGTGACGGTCGACCAGCGCTCGGTGGCCGTGTTGTAGCGGCGGCGCCGGATCCGCAAGGCCTGCACCGCGTACGGGAAGTCCGGCGCGAGGGCTCCGAGGCAGGTGACGGCCTGCAACTCACGGATGTCGTAGCGGCCGTGCCCGCGGTCGCGGGTGGCGTCCAAGGCTGGGATCTTCGCCCAGGGCAAGGCCTTGACCTGCCGATACAGTCGTGGCTGGTTGCGTTTGACGACGAAGACGTAGCCGGCCTTCTTCTCCTCGACCAGCCAGCGGGCATGCTCGCGCTAGGTATGCAACGCATCCGCCGTGATGATCGCACCGGTCAGATCCAGCCCTTCCAGCAGCGGCGCGAACCGGCTGATCTCGTTCGTCTTGCCATCGACGTCGATCTGCGCCAGGACGATCTGTTCAGCCTGGTCCAACGCGGCCAGCAGATGTACCTGGGCACCGGCCGGGCCACTGCCGCGTAGCGTCTTGCCGTCGACCGCGATCACCCGCCGACCCGCCCCGGTCAGGCCCGCCCGCTCGAGCAGCCAGCGGCACACCGCCGCATCCAGGGCGTCGGCGTCGATGCCGGTCAGCACCCGCGACAGGGTGCTGTCGTCCGGCACCCGCCGGAGGCCGGTGAACGCGTCGCGGGTGGCGCCGAGCCGGTCCCACACCACGTCCGGCAGGTCAGCGGCCCACTCGACGATCTCCACGACCCGACTGGAACCGGAGACCACCGCCGCGATCGCGATCAACCCCGGCAGCGGATGGATCCGACCCCGAGCGTCCCGCGGGTCCGGAACCCGTGCCGAACTATAGATCAGATGCTTTCCCTCCGCGGTTGCTGTCAGCAACGGACTTCGGCGGGTGCTCGGGCTGATGGGCCGCGGCCGTGTCCAGGATGGTGATCCGCGGGTGATCGCATGGCGCTACGGCGGGTGTTACGACGCAGTAGTCTCGGTAGCAGGGGCATTTGGCACTTCGCCTTGAGCAGCACCGATTGAAGCGGGTTCTACGCTGTGTGATGGTGTCGCGTGGTGATCCGGTGGTGATCGGATGTCGGAAACCGTTTCAGCACGGGCGCGACCGTATCAGCACGTTCGAGTGGCGGCTATCGATCAGCGAGGCGTTTGAATCATGCACTCGGCCCAGACCTGCGGAAACGTAGAGTCGCCCTGAGCTGCTAATATTTCTTCGGAAA
This sequence comes from Actinoplanes sp. CA-252034, assembly GCF_050956125.1. Classification (NCBI taxonomy): domain Bacteria; kingdom Bacillati; phylum Actinomycetota; class Actinomycetes; order Micromonosporales; family Micromonosporaceae; genus Actinoplanes; species Actinoplanes sp. CA-252034. Next base: position 10,626,431 of record NZ_CP191846.1, on the reverse strand, counting down.
CGGCTTTAAGCCCGGAGGCTACAGAGTGTACCCGCGACCACTAGTCATCTGACTACGGATCAGAAGGTTAGGGGTTCGAGTCCCTTCGGGCGCACAAGATTTAGACGGGTCTGAACTGCGGAAACGCCGGTCAGGCCCTTCTTGCTATCCGGCCTCTGTGGATGACGGTGTCATGTTGGTGCCACATGATGTCATCACTTTCCGTGACGGGACTGGTTGCGGCGGGCGCGACGGTGTTTGTTTTTCGTCGCGTGCGGCGGGCCTGTTCTTGGCCGCCTTTTCCTTGATGCGTTTGCGGGTGTGCCGGGCCGCGGCCAGAACTAGAGCGGCGGTCGCAGCGGCGCCGGCTGTCGGGAGCGCGCTGATGTAGGTGTCGGCGGTGACCAGAAGGCTGGAATGCCCGACCATCGCCGCAATCCACGAGTGGCTACGACTTCGATACACGCTCTAGCGGCCGCGCTGCGGGTGTGGGCGGGTGCTGGTGAGGGCCCGGTGGATGAGGTCGTCGATGAAATCGTCGGTGGCGGGCTCGCCCTCGAAAGTTACCCGGACGAGGACCGCGCCGGTGAGTTGGGTGAGGACCGGGGCGATGTCGTCCGGGTGGATGTGTGCGTCGAGGATCGCGCGTAGTCCGCTCGTTCCGGTGTCGTAGAGCCTGCGTCGTAGGGAGCGCACGACCTCGCCCTGCCCGGTGCGTTCGATGACGCCGGCGAGCAGGCGGTCGAGGTGTCTCTCGGACAGGTCGGTCGCGAAATCGTGCAGACCCGCGCGCAGGTCGGCGTGCAGGTCTCCGGTGGGCGCCGGGTGGTGCGCGGCGTCGCAGATCTGTTCGATCGCCGCGCGGACGAGATCCAGCCTGGTGGGCCAGTGGGCGTAGACCGTGCCCTTGGCATACCCCGACCTGGTGGCGACTGCCGCGTGCGTGACGGCTTCCCACCCGTCCTCCAGCAGCAGGGCACTCACCGTTTCGACCACGTCGCGCCTGGTCCGCACGATCCGGGGGTCGGCCGCCGCTACCTGATCACTCACAGCTCCGATCCTAACTATCGAACCGGCTGGACTCAATTGAACGACCCGTGCAATAGTGAACCGAGTGAGCAATAGTGCTCGATCGGACCTGTTCGAAGGACGACCATCATGAATCTCGCCCTCTGGATCGGCCAATGGGTGCTCGGCGCCGCACTGGCCATCGCCGGCGTCTTCAAACTCACGCTTCCCGCCGGTCAGGCCATGGAGACGTTTCCCTGGTCGGTGGATCATCCGACGCTGTTCGTGGTGACGTCGACATTGGACGCCCTCGGTGGCCTCGGGCTGCTCCTGCCGGCGCTGACCAGGGTGTTCCCGTGGCTGACCTGGATGGCCGCCATGGGCGTCGGCGCCCTGATGGCCGGTGCCGCGGTGTTCCACCTGCTCCGGGGCGAAGCTTCGGAGATCGTGCCGAACATCGTGCTGGCCGCGATCGCCGCGTTCATCGCCTGGGGCCGGCTCCGTCGCGCACCGATCGTCCGGCGGTTGCCCGCGCCGAAGCCGTTTGCCGGGCCCCTCCCGCTCGCCCGGCCGCCGGCCGGGATGAGGATCACCCAACTTCCCACCGGGACGTACGCCACACCCGCCGCGTTCGCAGTCCGCGGCGGCTCGATCCGGGACCGGCGTGACTTCGCCTCCACCGCCGTCCTGATCGAGCACCCGCAGGGGGACCTGCTCATCGACGCCGGTTTCGGCAGGGACGCCGAGGCCCACATCGCGTCACTGCCGTCCTTCCGCCGGTCCGCGCACACGCTGAACCCCACCGCGAGCGCCCAGCTCGACGTCCACGGGTACGACCGGTCCCGCCTCCGGGGTGTCCTCGTCACCCACACGCACTGGGACCACGTCAGCGGACTCGACTCACTCGACGTGCCGGTGTGGATCAACGCCGACGAACTGGCGTACGCCCGCGCCGCGAAGGACGACCGCGTCTTCATGACCGTCGCCGAGCACCACGAACTGCGGACCTACCGGTTCGACGGCCCTGCCTACCTCGGCTTCCCGGCCAGCCACGACTTCTACGGCGACGGCTCCGTCGTGATCGTCCCCGCCGCCGGGCATACCACCGGCTCGGTCGTCGTCTTCGTCGCGACACCCGACAGCCGCCGGTACGCCTTCATCGGCGACCTGACCTGGCAGCTCGACGGAATCGTCTCGCGTGTCGAACGGCCCCTGCTCATGCAGCGCCTCGCCGACAGCGACGCCGGCCAAGTCCGCGACGACCTGGTCCGGATCCTCGCGATCGCCGACCGCTACCAGGTCGTCCCGGCCCACGACGCCCGCGGTTACGAGGGCATCCCGGTACTCGCCGCACGGAAGGACGAGGCATGAACACCCCAGTGCCGCGAGCGACGAGCGCCTCCACCCGTGCACGCGCCGGCCGAGCCGTCTACGCACGAAACTTCGGCGTCGACGAGAACACCGCCGAGCGGCTCATGGCCGAACGTGCCGGGGAGGTCTATGTCGCTGAGGCCTACGAAGCAGCCGGAGGCCCCGGATGGAACGGGGATTCCCTCACCGGCCGCGACCGCGGCATCGCCGTGATCGCCGCGCTGGTCGCCTCGCACGTGATCGACGAGCGCCTGGACGTCTACCTCGACCTCGCCCGGCGCAACGGGGTCGACGAGAACGGTCTCGTCCAGCTGATGATCCTGCTGACCGCCTACCTGGGACAGCCCTATCCCTCGGCCGCCATGGGAGCCGTCCGCCGGACGGAACCTGGAAGCCATGATCGCGTGGCCGATGACACGCCCTGGGCAGACGCACACGACGTGCCTCCGTGCGGCGACGCCTAAGGATCAGATGCCTTCCGTCCGTGGCTGTCAGTGGTGGGCTGTGGTGGAGGGACGGAGGTTGCCGCGGACCCGGGGAGGAGAGTGTCGAGAGGAAAACGGTGTAACTGAGTCGAAGGCGTTGAGGGTGGGTTTCCAGCGGGTGATCCAGCGGCGTTGGCCGGTGCTGGCCGGGTCGAGCATTGAGCGAGCAGAGCCGGCCCGCGCACGACGTGCTTGTCGGCGGGACGCCTCGCCCGCTACGTCATGACGATGGGGCTCGGCATCGCCGTCCAGGCCGCGAACGGCCTCGGGCACGACACCCTCGACGAAATCGTTGACAGGAGGATGGACGTCCGGGGCGCACCCGCCCGAGTTGTCGGCGACCCTGCCGCTTACGGCGGGAGGAGGAACCGCGACCACCGAGGTCGCAACGCATCGGCTTCGCCGTTCCAGTCAGGGCTGAATCTTCCACACTCGGTACGCCAAGACGTCCCGTCTGCCAGGGATTGACGGTCCCTGGTTCGGTATCACTCCATATGTGATTGTTCGACATCCGCGGCCAGAGGCTGGCCTGCGCAACGGAAGCGGCCAGAGGCTGGCCTTCGCAACGGAAGTCGAATGGAGAAACGCATGCGACGTCGGGCCCCCAGGGTGCTGCGACCGCACGGTGAGGGGAAGCCCCGGCCCGGCAGCCGACGTGAGATCTCGGACGTGGCGAGGGATCCGGATTCTTGCTGGTGACCGTATTTCTGAGCGCGGTGTTCGGTGCGGTGGTGGCCGCGCTGGTCGGCACGGTCGTGGTCATCGTCGGACAGGCCCGCACCGTGCAACGCATCGTTCCTGTCGCGATGCAACCGCCGCCACGGGCAGAAGGCCTGATCGGCGCGCGGTTTCCTGGGCCGCCGCTGACCATGACGGTTCTCGGTGACTCCTTCGCCGCCGGCTACGGAGCCGGCAGACGTCGGGAGACGTTGGGTGTTCTGCTGGGCACCGCTCTCGCCCGCAGTGCCGGCCGGCCGGTACGGCTACATCAGCCGGCTTTCGTCGGTGCCATGTCCTCGGATCTGTCTCATCAGGTGCGTGCCGCGCTCCTCCATGAGCCAGATCTCGCGGTCATCTTCGTCGGGGGCAACGATGTCACCCGGTTCGCGCCGCTCCGGGCGGCGGCACGACAGCTCGGCGCCGCGGTCGGGAAACTGCGGGCCGCCGGCTGCCCGGTCTTTGTCGGGACCTGTCCGGACCTTCGGGTCCTGCCGCCGTTGCGGCCGCCGTTGCGCTGGCTGGCGTCTTTGCGCAGCCGGTTGCTGGCCGCCGCGCAGACGGCCGAGGTGCGGGCGGCTGGTGGTCATCCGATCGCCCTGGCAGCGCTGCTCAACCCCTACTTCGAGGCCGATCCGGTACGGATGTTCGGCGACGACCGCTTTCACCCGTCTTCCGAGGGGTACGCCCGGACGGCAGCCGTCTTTCTGCCACCGTTGCTGGCCGCGCTACGTGCCGAAGGTGTCATCCCACGAGGGTGCCCGGCCGTCCGGAGATGACCAGGTTGCGCAGGTCCTTGCCATTGCGGGCGGTGAAAACGAGCATGCGCTGCAGACGGTCGGGGCTGAAGATGACCTCACAGTCGAGGTCGACCCGGCCGACCGTCGGGTGCAGCAGCGATGTGGTCTCCTGACGGCAGAGCCGTACCTCGTGGTTGTCCCAGAGCTCTCGGAACTCGGCGCTTTCGACCAACAGCGTCGCGATCATGCGTTCGGCTTCGGCGGGATCAGGTTCCTGGTCCGCCGCGGCGCGGACCGCGGCGGCGTAGGTCGCGCTCTGGGCGGCGTAGATGTCCGCGGGATAGATGCTGCGTTCCTGCGGACTCATGAACCACCGGAAGTAGCCGCTTCGCTCCAGGCCTGTGTAATGCGTCTGGTCGCCGAACAGTTCCAGGGCCAGCGGGTTCTGCATCAGGGTGTGGGCCAGGTTCGACATGATCATTGCCGGGTTTCCGTCGAGCGCGTGCAGCACCCGGCGCAGCCCCGGATCGACCCGGTCGAGGTCCGTGGTCCGCTGGGGTGGGTTGTGGCCGATCAGGTGGAACAGGTGGTCGCGCTCGTCGACGGTCAGGTCCAGCGCCTGGGAGAGCGCAGAGGCCACCTCGGGTGACGGTCGCGGGCCGCGCCGTTGCTCGAGCCGGGTGTAGTAGTCGATCGAGATGTAGGCACGCTCGGCGACCTCCTCACGCCGGAGACCGCGGGTTCGGCGGGCCGTGCGGTGAACAGGAATGAGGGCGGCCCGGCGCTGTCGCAGAAAGTCTGCCAGCTCTTCGCGATTCACCTATTCACCTTACGACGTGGCCTCTGACCTCCCGTTGTGCCCGCATGCCAGGGACTGCCCATCCCTGGTACGGCCCTGCCCCCCGTGTCACGGTTCGGTGTCCTACGGATGAGGAGAGATCACGTTGGTGCTCAAGGTTCACGTGCCGCCAGCCATGGTGCACGGTGATGTGGAGGAGGGCTACGGCCCGGTGGCCGATGCCTTCCGGCGCAACTTCGAGCAGGGGCGGGAGATCGGCGCCGCGTGCGCGGTGTATCGCGACGGCCGGAAGGTGGTCGACCTGTGGGGCGGCTACCGCGACGGCATGACGTACGAGCCGTGGCAGCACGACACGATGGTGCCGGTCTTCTCGACCAGCAAGGGCGTGGCGTCGATGGCGGTCGCGGTGCTGCACGCACGCGGTCTGCTGGACTACGACGAGCGGGTGGCCACTTACTGGCCCGAGTTCGCCGCCGCGGGAAAGGCCGATGTCACGGTGCGTCAGCTGCTGTCCCACCAGGCCGGTCTGCCCGTGATCGACCGGCCGCTCGATCTACCGGATCTGTTCGGCTCGGCGGTCCTGGCCGCGGCGCTGGCGGAGCAGCGGCCGGCCTGGACTCCGGGGGAGCGGCACGGCTATCACGGCCAGACGCTCGGCTGGTACGAGAGCGAGCTCGTCAGCCGGGTCGACCCGCAGGGCCGCCACCTGGGCCGGTTCTTCGCCGAGGAGGTGGCCGTGCCCCTCGACCTGGACTTCCATATCGGCCTGCCGGAGAACACCGACCGCCGCCGCATCGTCCGGATCCACGGCTTCCGCACCTGGGAGATGATGCTGCACATAACCGCGATGCCACCGGCTTTCGCGTGGGCTTTCGCGAATCCCCGGAGCCTGACCGCCCGGGCCTTCCAGAACCCGCGGGTGCTCGGCGTCCCCGAGAACATCAACCGGCCGGACGTGCAGGCCGCCGAGATCCCGGCCGTCAACGGCATCGGCCAGGTGCGGTCGATCGCGCGGTTGTACGGCGACGCCGCAGCCGGTGGCACCGGACTCGGGCTCACCGCGTCGACACTGGACGCGCTGAAGAGCCCGGCCGAAACTCCGACGTACGGTTGCGCTGATCAGGTGTTGCGGCTGCCCACCCAGTACTCGTTGGGATACATCAAGCCCTTCCCCGCGTTCCGTTTCGGCTCGGCCTCCGGTACGGCGTTCGGCACGATGGGACTGGGCGGATCATTCGGGTTCGCCGATCCGGACACGGGCATCGGGTTCGCGTACGCCATGAATCGGCTCGGTTTTCACCTGTGGGACGACCCGCGCGAAGTGGCGTTGCGCGAGGCGCTGTTCGTCAGGGTGCTCGGCGAGATGCCGCAGCGCCCCGATACCGCGAGGGCTCGGGCGCGCACCGTGCGCTGAGTGCTCGTTTCACCGGCCTCGGTGCCGGTAGTGGTCGGTCACCAACCCGGCGGCGCATGCCAGCGTGATGAACCCGAAGAGGACATTGGCGACCGTTGCCCCGATTGTATGCCAGCCGGCGCGACTACCAGGGACTGTCCGTCCCTGGTAGGAGGCCGCACCCCATGCCAGCGTTCGACGGTACGGGGACGAGAGGATGCGACGTGTGTGAGCCTGCCCGGCGACGAACGGCCGGCCTGATCGATGAGTGACACGTTCGGCCGCCAGTTGCGAGAGCACCGGCACACGGCAGGGCTGACGATGGAGCAGTTGGCGGAGCGGTCGGGCGTCAGCGCCCGCGCGATCAGCGACATGGAACGCGAGCGCAGCGTCGCGCCGCAACGGCGTACGGTCCAGGCCCTCGCCGAGGCGCTGGCATTACCCGAGGTCGATCAGCCCGCCTTCCTCGCCGCAGCCCGGGCGGGCCGCCCGAAGGTCACGGCCGCCGTGCCGGCCGGCTGCTGCGCTTTGCCGCGCCCGGTACCTGATTTCACCGGCCGTGCCCGGGAGCTGGCGCAGCTGAGCCGGATGGCCTCCTCGGCCCAGCCGGCTCCGGCGCTCGCGCCGGTGATGACGGTGTCCGGAACAGCCGGGGCCGGTAAGACCACCCTGGCGGTCCAGGCGGCCCACCTGATCGGAACGGACTTCACCGGCGGGACCCTCTTCGTCGACCTCCGCGGAATGGACTCCCGCCCGGCAGGTGCCGCGGAGACACTCGCCCGTCTACTCAGTGCGTTCGGCCTCCGCGACGACGAGATCCCGGTGGAGGAGACGGACCGGGCCGGTATGTACCGGGAACTGCTGCAGCACCGGCGGGTCCTGATGGTGCTCGACAACGTCGCGGACGAGTCACAGGTCCGGCCTCTGCTCCCTGGCCCCGGACCGTCTCTGACGGTCATCACCAGCCGCCGGCTGCTCGCCGGCCTCGAAGGCGTCCACCGGCTCAACCTCACCCAGATGCCGGCCGGGGACGCGGCGACACTGCTGCGGCGCATCATCGGCGACCGGGAACCCGAGGCGATCGGCGAGGTGGCCGAGCTGTGCGGCCGGCTGCCGCTGGCACTGCGCATCGCCGGCAACCGGCTGATGAGCCGGCCGCAATGGACGGTGCGGCATCTGGCCGACCGGCTGTCCGACGAACACCGTCGCCTCGACCAGCTCATCGCCGGGGACCTGCGGATCGCCGCTGCCTTCAGCCTCTCGTACACCCAGCTGTCCCCGCAGGCTCGGCGGCTGTTCCACCGCTTGTCACTGGCGCCCGGCGCGGACTTCGACGCGCGGTGTGCGGTGGCCCTGGACCCGGCGGACCCGGCGAGCATCGAGGACGCCCTCGACGAACTCGTCGAATTGAGCCTCCTGCAGGCCCACGTGGACGGCCGGTACCGCTTCCACAACCTGATCCGGCTGTTCGCCCGCGAACGGCTCGCCGGGGAAGAGGCCGCCGAGCCGCGTTGACCGCACATGAAGAAGTGCTTCTGCGTGCGGTCCTGCGTGTTCCCCGGCGCTCTGCCCGGGTGAGATCAACTACGGGCGCAGCAGAGCGGCCCGCCCGCGACACGAGAGGCGCACACCATGGGGACCTGGAACGACCGGCTCACTGAGCTCGGCATCACACTGCCGCATGTCGCCACGCCGGTCGGCGGTTACACACCGGCGATCCGTTCCGGCATGTACGTCTACACCTCCGGCCAGCTGCCCTTCGTCGGCGGGACCCTGCCGGTCACCGGCAAGGTCGGCGACACCGTCGACGTCGCCCAGGCAGCCGACCTGGCACGTACCGCCGCACTGAACGCCCTCGCGGCGGTGGACGCCCTCGTCGGCATCGACGCGGTGATCCGCGTGATCAAGGTGACGGGCTTCGTCGCCTCGCTGCCGTCCTTCACCGGACAGGCCCAGGTCCTCAACGGCGCCTCCACCTTCCTGCACGACGTGTTCGGCCCGGCCGGCATCCATGCCCGCTCCGCCGTGGGCCTGGCGGTCCTGCCGCTGGACAGCCCGGTCGAGGTGGAACTGCAGGTAGAGATCGCCGCCCTCTGACCACACCGCAACGAACCGGAGCATCACCATGAACAACAAGCCCGTACTGGAACCGGCCGCGCAGGCCTTCGTCGAGGCGACCGCCGACCCGCCGTACCTCTTCCAGATCCCGCCCGGCGAGGGCCGCAAGGCCGTCGACGGGGTGCAGAGCCCCACGGTCGATGTGCCAGGCACCGAGAAGGAGACACTCACCATCACCGGTGGTCCCACCGGGGCGGTGCCGGTGACCGTTTTCCGGCCCACCGGCGTGACCGGCCCGCTGCCGGTCGTGTTCTACATCCACGGCGCGGGATGGGTGTTCGGTAACGACCACACCCACGACCGCCTCGCCCGAGAACTCGCCGTCCGGGTCGGTGCCGCCGTGGTGTTCCCCAACTACAGCCTCTCGCCGGAGGCCGCGTACCCGACCGCCATCCAGGAGAACTACGCCGCCGTTCAGTGGGTCGTCGCCCACGGCGCCACCCACGGGCTCGACCCGGCCCGCATCGCCGTCGCCGGTGACTCCGTCGGCGGCAACATGGCCATCGCGCTGACCCTGACCGCCAAGCAGCACGGTGACGTGTCGCTTGCCGGGCAGGTGCTGTTCTACCCGGTCACCGACGCGAATTTCGACACCGGTTCGTACGAGCAGTACGCCGAGGGCTACTTCCTGCGCCGCGACGCCATGCAGTGGTTCTGGGACCAGTACACCACCGACCCCGCCCAGCGGGCCGAGGTCACCGCCTCGCCGCTGCGCGCCACCGCCGAGCAGCTGACCGGGCTGCCGCCGGCCCTGATCGTCGTCGCCGAGGCCGACGTCCTACGCGATGAGGGCGAGGCGTACGCGGCGAAGCTGCGCCACGCCGGCGTGCCCGTCACCGCCGTGCGCTACCAGGGCGTCATCCACGACTTCGTGATGCTCAACGCCCTGCGCGGCACCCATGCGGCCGAAGGTGCGATCCGCCAGGCCGCCGATTTCCTGTCCACCGTCCTGTCGACCCGCTGAAGGGTACTGTCATGAAACCCACCATCGTCCTCGTCCACGGCGCGTTCGCCGAGTCCGCCAGCTGGAACGCCGTGACCCGGCGGCTGCTCACCGACGGCTACCCGGTGATCGCCGCACCGAACCCGTTGCGCAGCCTGTCCGGTGACGCCGCCGTCGTCTCCAGCGTCCTCGGCACCATCGACGGGCCGGTCGTGCTCGTCGGTCACTCCTACGGCGGTGCGGTCATGTCGAACGCCGCCGTCGGGCACGCCCACGTCAAGGCCCTCGTGTTCGTCGCCGCCTTCGCGCCGGAAGCCGGCGAGAGCATCGGCGAACTGTCCGGCAAGTTCCCCGGCGGAACCCTCGGCGACACCCTCACGCAGGTGCCGCTCCCGGACGGCACCGTCGATCTGTACATCCGGCAGGACAGGTACCACCAGCAGTTCATCGCCGACGTCCCGGCCGAGCAGGCCGCCCTCGACGCCGTCGCCCAGCGCCCGCTGAACACCACGGCACTCAATGAGGGATCCGGCGAACCGGCCTGGAAGTCCGTGCCGTCCTGGTTCGTGTACCCCGAGTCGGACTACAACATCCCGCTCGAAGCCCACCGGTTCATGGCCGAGCGTGCCGGTGCCCGCAAATCCGTGGAACTGCCCGGCGCCTCGCACGCCATCCCCGCCTCCGAACCCGCCGCGGTCGCCGGACTCATCCTGCAGGCCGCCGCCGCGATCGCCTGACGTCGCCGCACCAGCCCATCTTTCGTAACTGATCGGAATGAGATTCATGCGAGTCCGCATCTCCACAGTGGTGGCTCTCGCCGCCGCCTTCGTCCTCACGGGCACCGCGTCGTTCTCCGGCGCCACCGCCGCCGTCGCCGGCGCGCACGTCCAGCCCAAACCGACGATCGTGCTGGTGCACGGCGCCTTCGCCGACTCCGCGAGCTGGTCGGGCGTCATCGAGCGGCTCCAGCAGCGCGGTTATCCGGTCGTCGCCGCCGCGAACCCGCTGCGGGGCCTCAGCTCCGACGCCGCCTATGTGCGAACCGTCATCGACTCGGTGAAAGGCCCGATCGTGCTCGCCGGCCACTCCTACGGTGGTGCTGTGATGACCAACGCCGCCGCCGGCGACCCGGACGTCAAGGCGCTCGTCTACATCGCGGCCTTCGCACCCGACAAGGGCGAGAGCGCCCTCGAACTGTCCAACAAGTTCCCCGGCAGCACCCTCGGCGGCACTCTCGCACCGGTGGCGCTCGGTGACGGCACCAACGACCTCTACATCCGGCAAGACCTGTTCCGCAAGCAGTTCGCCGCCGACGTGCCCAAGCAGCAGGCCTCGCTGATGGCCGTCACACAGCGGCCGATCCGGGACGCGGCACTCAGCGAGGGTTCCGGAGAACCGGCGTGGAAGAAGATCCCCTCCTGGTTCCTCGTCGCCGGCGCCGACCTCAACATCCCGGTCGAGGCGCAGCGCTGGATGGCCGAGCGAGCCGGCTCCCGGGGACGGTCGAGATCCGCAAGGCGTCGCACGCCATCGGGGTGTCCCGGCCGCGTCCCGTCGCGGACCTGATCGTCCGCGCCGCGATTGCACGCTGAGCTGCACCGAGGCCGTGACTCCTGACACCAGGGGTCACGGCCTTCGTCGTACCGCCGACTCGGTTCAGCCCGCGGAACAGACGTCGTTGCGCCACGCCCAGGCGGCGATCTCGTCGTTGGTGTGCTCGCGCCACGAGCCGGACCACCGCGAGCTCTTCTGATTGCGGCGCTGTCTACGGATCAGAAGGTCAGGGGTTGCCCATCGCCTCGCTCACCGTCCTGGACCGCGACGTCAGACTCACCGCGGAGTCGGAGCGCCGACGAACAGCCCGTGGGGCCTAACGATGGTGAATGGCTGCACCTATGCTCAGTCGGCTGACATACAGATCTTGGGCAACACTTTCATAGGGGTTCATAACTACATGCGCACAAGACTCGGCGCAGTCACCATCGGCGCGGTTCTCATCGCCGGTAACTCCCTGGTCGCTTCTGCCCAGCCCGCCTTCGCCCAGCCGGCAACCAGGTTGCCGATCTCATCGGTGGGTGGTGTCGTCGTCGACGGGGTGCACAAGCAGATTTTCATCAGCGATCCGCAGTCCGGCAAGATCGTCGCGACGGGCTATGACGGAACGGTGATCGCGACTCGAAGCGGTCTGCCCGGGGTGGCCGGCATCAGCCTTTCCCCGGATGCGAAGACCCTTTACGGCGCGGTGCGCGGTGCGGACTCCATCGTGTCCCTGGCGACGGAGACCCTCACCGAGACTGCACGGTACGACACCGGAACGGGCACCGGTCCCAAGTTCCTGGCGTACGCGGGGGTCTGATCTGGTTCGGATACGACGGGTCGGGAACCGGGGACGGCGCCACGCCGGCCGGCATCGGCTCGCTCGACCCGGCCGGCGCAGCTTCCACCGTGGTACTCGAGCAGGACAAGGACACGCCGTGGCTGGCCGCGCCCAGGCTCGCCGCCACACCGGCGGCGCCCGGCGTGCTCGCCGCGGGCGAGTCCACGTACTCCGATACCGCCGGCCGGGTCGCTGTTTTCGACGTGTCCACCGGCATGGCCCGGCGAACCGCGGTGAAGACGCCCGGCAACGGCCGTACCGATGATCTCGCCCTCACCCCTGACGGGAAGCGCCTCATCACAGCGCGGGCCGGCTCGTCCCACGAGGTCTGGAAGGTCCCGCAGTTGTCCTCCTCGGGGACCTATCGCACCGAATGGTCCGCCAACGCCGTGGCGGTCGCCGACGACGGCACCGTCGCCACCGGCAGTTCCGCCTGGTACGACCCCGACGTGCACGTCTTCGCGCCGGGCTCGATGACCGCTCTGCGTAGGTACGACTTTCCCAACACCGGCACCAACAGCGGTGCGGACACTCTCGCGAACGAGGGCCTCGCCTGGGAGCCGGGCGGCACCGATCGGTTGTTCGCCGTCACGAGCAACTCCCAGAACGTCTTCTCCCTGAACGTCCTGACCGATCCGACCACGCCGGACCCGGAGCCGCTGCCGCGCCCGGGGCTGCCGGTGGAGACGGTGTCCGACTTCGTCGTCGACGGCGTCCACCAGCGGGTCTTCGTCAGCGACGCGCGGAACTCGACGATCGTCGCGGCGGACTTCACCGGCAAGGTTCTCGGGGTCCGGCGTAACCTGCCGGGCGTACAGGGGCTCGCGCTGGCCGCCGATTCGGCGCACCTCTACGCGGCCGTGCCCGGCGCTGACGCCGTGGTCTCCATCTCCACCGACACCGTGACCGAGGCGGCCCGCTACCCGACCGGCGACGACACGACCCCGACGCATGTGGCAACCACTCCGGGCAAGATCTGGTTCGGGTACGGCGACGACGACGGCGGCAACATCGGCTCGGTGGACATCACCGGGGACCAGCCCACGGTGACACTCGCCCAGGACGCGTCCGGATGGCCGAAGCCACCGCGCCTGGCCGCGGTCGTGGGCGCCCCGAACCTGCTCGCCGCCGCCAGCTCGGGCAAGGCTTCCGTGTACGACGTGTCGAGCGGCACCGCGATCCGGACCGCCGTGGGTGCCGACAAGCCGTGGTTGAACGACCTGGCTCTTTCCCCCGACGGAAGCCTGCTGTACACCGCCAGCGGCGAGGGCACCTGGGTCTGGAAGACCTCGGACATGTCGCTGGTGACCTCCTACCCGCCTGTCAGCAGCCCGCACGCGCTGGCAGTGGCTGCAGACGAGACGCTGGCCATCGGTTACGGCAACTTGTCCTACCAGCCTGAGGTGTACGTCTATCCGGCTGGTTCGGCCACGCCGATCCGGGTCATCGATCTGCCGGACACGGATCCCAACGTCACCGGCGCCGACAACCTGGTCGCGCAGGGGCTCGCCTGGGAATCGGGCGGCAGCCGGCTGTTCGCGGTGGCGGAGAACTCCAGGCAGGAGTTCATCCTGCAGGCGTTGGTAGACCCGGCCAAGTCCGTCACGACCCTGACTGTCGATGTTCCGGCCACCGCCACGCGGGGGAGGTCGCTCACCGTCTCGGGCACGCTCACCGCCAGCGTCCCGCTGCCGGCCGGCACCCCGTTGACGGTAGTCCGCGTCGACGAGGAGACGCCGAAGGGCAAACCGCTCGGCACCAGGGCATTGGGCGCGAACAACCGGTTCTCGTTCACCGACATCCCGTACGCCGGTGGCAAGGTCACCTACCAGGTGTCGTACGCCGGCGACCCCAAGCACATCGCCGCCTCCGCTGCCGACACCACCAGCATCGCCAAGGACGCCACCACCCTGACCCTGGACGGCAACGGCAAGACGCACACGTACAACAAAAAGGTCGTGTTCACCGCCAAGCTCGGCAAGACGTACCAGAACCGGGTCGTCGAGATCTGGGCCGACCCGTACGGCGGCGACAAGCCGAACAGGCTAGTGGCGAAAGGCAAGGTCAACAGCAAGGGCCAGCTGTCGGCTACCGTCTGGATGACCCGGAACACCACGGTGACCGCCCGCTTCGCCGGCGATACGCGTACGGCTCCGAGGACCGCGAAGGTCACGGCCTACTCCAAGGTCAACGTGTCCCTCACGGCCGGCGGGCACTACAAGACCGGCAAGATCGGATCGACGAAGTACCACTACTTCCGCAAGTCGAAGAACCCGGTCTTCACCACCACGATGACGGCGTACAAGGGTCGCTCCCAGCGGTTGGAGCTGCAGGTGTACGCGAACGGCAAGTGGCGCAACGCCGGCTCGGAGTACTTCACGCTCGCAGCGAACGGTCGCTCGCGGGTGACCCTGGGCCCGCCGCACGGCAAGGGACTGCGCCTGCGAATGCGATCGTCGTACGTGAGGACGTCCTCGGGCGACACCGTGAACGCCACGACCATCGGCGGTTGGGTGTACGTGACCTTCACCTGACAGCCCCAGGGCTGTGAGCGGGGCGGCGGCGCAGCGATGCGCCGCCGCCTCCCGGCCTCCTGTGAAACGGCCGCCTCGACGGTGAAGATCCGCGGATCGTTAGAGCAGCGGTGCATCCGCCGGCAGGGTCGAGTGGGGTCGGTAGGGCATGAGATGGTTTTCGGTGGACGGCCAGCTCGGGGTACTTCCGCGGATGGTGATCGGGCCCCGAAAGGTGGGGTCTCCGAACGGCCGCTGGTCGTCTTTCTGCACGGCCGGCAGGATGCCTACATCTGGTCTCGGCGCAGTTGCAGGGCTTGGTGGCGTGGCGGTGCGAATCCGAGCGTTCGGTGCCGGGGATGGCGGCCGCGTCGCCGGGGACTGCCCTACGTGGTCGTGCCATTTCTCGTCCTACCTCCTGCGTCTACTGGCCGATGGCGGGGACAACCTCGCCGCGCACCCGTCCCTCGTTCGGCGCCTGGATCATGGTGCCGGCGGCCTTCCCGCTGTCGCGCCTGGCGGTGTGTGGTGTCAGCGTGTTGTCCGTGACCCGCGCGGGGACGAATATGTGCAATCCACGTGGCTACGGATCGGAAGGTCAGGGGTTCGAGTCCCTTCAGGACGTTCAGGGTTGATCCCGGTTAGCTAATGGTGATAGCTTTTAGCTAACGCAGCTAGCCGGACGGGCAAGCTGGTTCCGACCCCGGAGATCGTCATGACTCAGTTCTTGAACGTCGAGGCCGGCACGATCGCGTACGACGTGAGCGGCGAAGGCCCGCTGGTGGTGCTAGCTCACGGCATGGGCGACAGCCGCGAGGCCTACCGCTTCCTGACTCCCGCCCTGGTGCAGGCCGGCTACCGGGTCGCTGTGATGGATCTGCGCGGCCACGGGGAGTCCAGCGTCGGGTGGGCCTCCTACACCCGTACCGCGATCGCCGGTGACCTGATCGCCCTGGTGAAGCACCTCGGTGGGCCGGCTGTGCTCATCGGGCACTCCATCGCCGGTGGTGCCGTCACGATCGCCGCGGCCAAAGCCCCGGAGCTGGTGACCGCGCTGGTCGAGCTGGCGCCGTTCACCCGCAAGCAGCAGGTCAAGCTCGGTGACATGCGGGTGGCCGCCTACCGCCGCGGCGCGACCGCCCTGATGGCGACCACCATCCTCGGCAGCACCAGGCAGTGGGCCAAATACCTCGACGCCGCCTACCCCGGCACCAAGCCCGCGGACTGGGACGCCCGCCTGAAGCAGATCACCGCGATGCTGCAGGAACCCGGCCGGATGAAGGTCCTGCAGAAGATGGGCACGATCTCCCCGGTCGACGCCGGTGAGCAGCTGGGCAACGTCACCCGCCCGACGCTGGTCGTGCAGGGCAGCCTCGACCCCGACTGGGTCTCACCGCAGGCCGAGGGTGAGGCCATCGTCGCCGACCTGCCGACCGGGCTGGGCCGGCTGACGATGATCGACGGTGCCGGGCACTACCCGCACGTGCAGTACCCCCAGCAGACCCTCGCCGTGGTCCTGCCCTTCCTGGCCGGCGTCCGTGCCTAGGGCAGGCCTGGACGCGGCCAAAGTCGTCGCGGCCGGCGCCACGCTCGCCGACGAGGTCGGTTTCGCCGAGCTGACCATGGGCCGGCTGGCCGACCGTGTGGGGGTACGCGTCCCCTCGCTGTACAAGCACATCACCGGCTTGGACGACCTCAACCGGCGCATCGCGGCGCTCGCCATCGCCGAGGCCGCCGACGCGATCGGTGCAGCCACCCAGGGCCGCTCCGGGCCCGACGCTCTGGCCGCCGCCGCCCGTGCGCTCCGCGACTTCGTGGTGGCCCACCCCGGCCGCTACGCGGCCACCATCGGCATCACGCCAACCGGTCCGGACGACCCGATCGTGCTCGCCGAACAGCGCGGACTCGCACCCTTCGAGGCGGTCCTGCGGGGATACGACATCGCCCCGCACGACATGACCCACGCGCTGCGCGCGCTGCGCAGCATCTTCCACGGCTTCGCAACCCTGCAGGCCACCAACGGATTCCAGTGGTCCACCGACATCGACGAGAGCTTCGAGTGGCTCATCACCCTCGTCGACCGCGGACTGCGCTCGACCTCGGCCGCCGGCCCCACGCCGGCCAGAGTGGAACCGTCATGAAACCAGTGATCACCTCCGTCATCGACATCGACGCCACCCCGCAAGCGGTATGGGACGTGCTCACCGATTTCGCCTCCTACGGCGAGTGGAGCACCTTCACCAACGCCGAGGGCACCGCTCGAGTGGGCAGCCGGCTCACCATGAAGATGCCGGGCATGACCTTCCGGCCCATGGTCACCGTCGCGGCGCCCGGCCGGGAACTGCGATGGGAAGGCAAGATCGGCGTGAAGCAGGTCTTCCACGGCCGGCACTCCTTCATCCTCACGGCCAACCCCGACGGCACCACCCGCTTCACCAACCACGAGGAATTCTCCGGCGTGCTGGTCACCCTGATCGGGCCCTTGCTCCCGACGCCCAAGAACGACGGGTACGCCACCTTCAACAACGGCCTCAAGCAACGGGTGGAAGGTCGCACCGAACGCAGGACACAGTGAGGTGACCTCAGCAAGGAATGGCAGCTGATCCGGTACGGGGTCGGCCGCGGTCGTGGCGTCCTGGTCGTATTCCGCCAGATGATCGTGACTGCAGGCTCAGCGGACCGTTGGGGCCACGGCTGGAACCCGCACGGCTCGCCCAGAAAATCTATGCTGACGGGACTAGACATCCTTGCGGTGGCTGGTTATTGTTTCTCTCGTTGACAGCAAAGATCGTTGAAGACGCAGACGAAAGACCGAGCGTCAAGCAGGGCCCGGATCGTTCGTGGCTCGCTCGGCACCGCGGTGGCACAGCATCACCGCACGCGTTTCAGTAAGGCACGTGCATCACAAGACCTTGACGTAACTCCAGGTCAGGGCACATGCGGGTAGGGCCGATGCAAGTTCGGGGCTCAACCTGCTGGAAGGCAGCAGTCGAAGTAGCGAGTAAGGCAAGTGCGAGACAAGACCTTGACGAATTTCCAGGTCAGGGCAGACGCAGGTGGGGCCGATGCAGGTTCAGGGCTCTGTCTGATGCAGGAGGATCCGCCGTACGTGTGCGGGGCCGTGAAGTTTGCGTGGGGCTCCGACACCGGCAGTAGTACGACAGCACCACAGCACCACAGGAAATGAAAGCAGAGGAAAGGGAGGGCCGAGCACCGTTGGATCGCCCACCGTCAGGGCAGTTTTCGTGTTCTGAGGTGGCACCGCAGTCTCCATCGAACGTGAGGTGGTCTCCGGTCACGCTTATGCGATCCTCGCACCCCAAGCCGCGAACGGCGGCAGGTGCGGAAAAGGCAAGCCGACGAACGTGTCGGTAGATGGTGTTGTGAACCCGTAACCCTGGGCCCCGGTGCTTCTTGCACCGGGGCCCTCGTCATGCCGAGGAGTGTGGATGGCTCAACCCGATGACATGCTCGACGACGAGCACTACCCGGCCTACACGATGGGCCGCGCCGCGGAGATGACCGGCGCCTCGCAGGACTTCCTGCGCCGCCTCGAGAAGGCGAGACTGTTCACCCCGTCCCGGTCGGCCGGCGGGCATCGGCGCTACTCACGCCACCAGATGCGTCTTGCCGCACGCGCTCGCGAGGTGGTCAGGCAAGGCATCGCCCTGGAAGCCGCCTGCCGGATCGTCGTCCTCGAGGACCAGCTCCAGGAAGCTCTCGAGAGTGACCGGAGCCAACCGCGTCGGCTGCAAGCGGAAGCCGCCTGATCTCGTTCGTCTTCACGGTCCTTCTCCCGTGGGCAGGCGGCTCCGGCCGGGTCGCGGCGAATGAGCATGTGACGCCGACGATGAGCAGGTCACCGGTACGACTGTTGCGTCGAACCGTCCTCCAGGTGGAAGACCTTCAGCAGAGCCGTGATGGACAGCACCTGGCGCACATTGTCGTGCGCCCGGCTGATCTCCAGCTTGCACCGCCGGCGCAGGGCATGCCGGCGGCAGATCAGCAGGGTGCGGATCCCCGACGAGTCGAGGAACGTCACCTGTTGCATGTCCAGGCAGATCCGTTGCGGGCGGTGCCGCTCCAGTGCGTCCTCGATGACGCGCTGGACTTCGGGGCCGCTGACCCTGTCCACTTCACCGGCCAACGAGACCACGACGGCGCCGCTCGTCGGCGAGGCGAGGGTACGCGCCTCCACCGACAGCCGAGGAGCGTTGGACGGAAGATACGAGGTCATACGGGGTCCGTTTCGCTGCGGGAGCTCTCAAGTCATCGTGCCGATCGCTCGCGCCAGCAAGCGATGCCGAGGAGGAGAACCCGTCACATGGCGGCCCAGAAACCCGACGTATTGCCTTCGAGGGCCAACGCTACGCCACATCGTCCGATCCCGTGCCGATCCCCAACGGGCGATGTTTGTTCGCGGCCCCGGATCGTGTCGACTGATCACGCTGCCCGTAGTGCCCGACGGGGGTCAGTACTCGCAGCTGACCCGGGTGTCCTTGGTGGCCTTCTCGCAGTGGTCGCCGGTGACGTCGTTGCCGCCTCCGTCGAGCAGGTCGGTGACCTGCTTCTCGTAGTCACCGCCGTCGAGGAAGTCATCGTCGGCGTCGCCGTAGAGCCGATCCTTGCCCTCGCCGCCGTTGATGGAGTCGACGCCCGCGCCCCCGTGGATCACGTCGTTGCCCTCTCCGCCGGAGAAGGAGCCGTTGCCGGCGTTTCCGGTGATCCGGTCGTTGCCGGCACCGCCCAGGAGGGATTCGACGTCGGCGCCGATGGTGTCGTGCTCGCCGACCTGGCCGTCGTCGTTCTTGGCGCCGTCGGCGTCGATGATGACCGCCCTGGTGTAGCCGGCGTAGTCGACGAAGTCGGAACCGGATCCGCCGATCATGACGTCTGCCGCCGGGGCGCCCTCGTGCAGGTCGTCGCCGTAGAGCCAGTCGCCGCCCGCGCCACCGTCGAGGCGGTCGCGGCCCGGGCCGCCGTGGAGGTCGTCGTCGCCCGCGTCGCCGTACAGTCTGTCGTTGCCCTCCAGGGCCCACAGCTGGTCGCCGCCGGTGCCGCCGCGCAGGGTGTCGTTACCGGTCAGGCCCCACAGGGTGTCCATGCCGCCCCGGCCGTCGGCCTTGTCGTCTCCACTTCCGGTCTGGATGGCGTCGCCACGCGATCCGCCGGTCACGGTGTCGCTGCCGCTCCCACTGAACGCGCTCATGCGTACGTCCGTGTTGTTGACGATGGTGTCGTTGCGGTCGTAGGTGTAGACGGTGACCCGGCCGGGGGCGTTTTTCGTCCTGCAGGTGACCTTGGTCTTGTCGCCCTTGACCTTCTTGCATCCCTTGCCCGCGCTGACCGCCACCCTGTCGTCGATGGTGATCGTGTTGCCGGAGCGCGTGACCACCACCCGGTTCTGCTTGCCGCTCGCCGCCTTGTACTGCACCTTCGTGCCAGAGGTGACCGACGCGACGCCGGCACCCGCCGCCTGGGCGGGAGAGGCGGCCATCCCTATGGCGGCCACAGTGGACACGGTGATGCCGGCGACCGCCGACCATGCGCTGCGGGGCATGCTGCTTCCTCCGGCATCGTGATCTCTTCAACGGTACGGTACCGTACCGACGACCCTGGAGATAGGTCGGCATCGTGCTGCCGTGGCTGTCAGCCGGACGACCAGGCAGGTCAAGCACTCCTACACCAGCTCGACACACTGGTATGCGGACGATCGAGGTCCGGCCGACCGCCAGGAACACCTGACAGATCAAGATCAAGGGCCTCAAGAAGGGCACCCTGTACGTCTTCTACGCCGCCGTGGACAAGGACAGTAACCAGTCGGAGGCGAAGGTCAAGAAGCAGAAGCTGACCCGATGACGCCCGGACCGCCCCGGGTTCGCGCCCGCTCCTCTGCTGCTGGCAGAACCGGGCGTGATCGGGTGTCGGCGACGGCGACGGCTCATTACCGTCGGCACATGGCAGACGTGACGCACCACCCCCGGCCACTGTTGCGCACCCTGCTCGGCGAGGTGCTGCGGCGCCGCCGCCTGGAGCAGGAGCGGACCCTTGCCGAGGTGGCCCGGGACGCGTGCGTCTCGGTGCAGTACCTGTCCGAGGTGGAGCGCGGTCGCAAGGAGGCGAGCTCAGAGATCGTGGCCGCCGTCTGTGACTCGCTCGGCATCGGGCTGGCCGACCTGCTGGCCGAGGTGGGGCGCGACCTGACCGCGCATCGCGCCCCGGTCCTCCGGCTGGAGACGGCCCGGTTGCGCCGCGCGGCAGATGCGCCGCGCGGCCTCCGGTCCGGCGATGTCGTGCTGCTGGCCGCCTGATCAGGCGGCGTTGAGCCGGTAACCGCGTGGCTCGCGCCGGGTGATGACCCGGTCGGCCAGGCCGTAGGCGACGGCGTCGGGGGCTGCCAGGGTCATCCGGCGATCGGTGTCCTCCCGGATCCGGGCGACCGAATGGCCGGTGTGCTCGGCCAGGATCTGATCCATCTCGGCCCGCACCTTGGCCACCTCCTTGGCCTCCACAGCCAGGTCCGGCAGCGTGCCGCGGGCCTGGCCGGACGGCTGGTGCAGGGTGACCTTCGCGTGCCGCAGCACCGACCGCTTGCCCGGGGTGCCGGCCGCCAGCAGCGCCGCGGACGCCGACGCGGCCTGGCCGACACAGGTGGTGGCGATGTCGCACCGGATGAAGTGCATGGTGTCGTAGATGGCGGTCAGCGCGCTGAAGGAGCCGCCCGGGGAGTTGATGTACAACCCGATCTCCTGTTCCCCGGTGGACTCCAGGTGGATCAGCTGGGCGATCACCACGTTGGCGACCCCGTCGTCGATCTCGGTACCGAGGAAGATGATCCGGTCCGAGAGCAGCCGGGAGTAGATGTCGAAGGCGCGTTCCCCGCTCGGCGTCTTCTCCACGACGGTCGGGATGGTGTAGTGGCTCATGCGCTCAGTCCCATCGGCTGGCGGGCCATGTCCGGGCGCACGTCGTCGACGCTGTCCAGGACCCGGTCGATGAGGCCGTACTCGAGCGCTTCCTCGGCGGTGAACCAGCGGTCACGCCGGCTGTCGCGTTCGACCGTGTCGATCGGCTGCCCGGTGTGCTCGGCGGTCAGGCCCAGCAGTGTCCGGCCGAGCCGTTCCAGCTGGTTGGCGTAGATCTCCACGTCCGCAGCGGTGCCACCGAACCCGGCCGAGCCCTGGTGCATGAGGATCTGGGCGTGCGGCAGGGCGTACCGCTTGCCGGGGGTGCCGGCGGTGAGCAGGAACTGCCCCATGCTGCCGGCCAGCCCGAGGGCCAGCGTGCTGACGTCGTTGGGGATCAGCCGCATGGTGTCGTAGATCGCCAGCCCGGCGGTGACCGAACCGCCCGGCGAGTTGATGTACAGGTTGATGGTGCTCACCGGGTCCTCGGCGGACAACAGCAGCAGCTGTCCGCAGATCCGGTTGGCGATCGGGTCGTCGACCTCGGATCCGAGCACGATGATGCGCTGGTGCAGCAGCTGAACGGACAGCTGGTCGTCGACGGACCCGGTCCCGCCCGGTGTCGCGGCAGTGAATGGATGCATGGCTCTCTCCTCCGGCTCGGCCCTGCGTGCCGTCTCCACCTTCGAGGTGATGACGTGCGCCGGCCAAGCCGATCTGCGGTCAGCAGATGAGGGAGAGCTCCGTGATCCGCCGGGATCCGTCCCACGATCCCGGCGGATCCGGTGCCGCCCGCGACCCTAGGGTCAGCGGCGGTAGGTGCGCTTGGCGAGCGTCGTCACGTTGCCCGCCCTGTCGTACGCGCGGAGCTGCACCGTGAACTTCTTGCCGTACTTCTTCGGGTTCAGCGTGAAGCTGTAGCCGGCCTTCGTGTCGGTGGCGACCACCTTGCCGTTGACGAGCAACTGGACCTTCGCCACGCCGTTCCGGTCGCTCGCTGAGGCGGCCAGCGTCGCCTTCGTCGTCAGCTTCGCGTTGTTCTTCGGCGCCTTGGTGAGCTTCAGCGCGGGGGCGACCGTGTCGTTGACGACGACGCGACGGACGACCGTGGAGTTGCCCAGGTTGTCGGTCACGACCCACTCGATGGTGTGGTCGCCCTGTGCCTTCGGGGCCACCGTCCAGGCCCACGGCGAGGTCGTGGCCCGGCCGCCGGTGACCCGCACCGAGCGGATGCCACTCGGGTCGGACGCCTTCGCGGTGGTGCGCACGCTACCGCGCACCAGCGCCCGGTTGCCCGGAGTCACCGAGCTGACGGCCGGACCCGCGTTGTCGACGTGGTAGGTGCCCGCGGTGTAGGTGCCGTTGTCGGCATGGTCGAAGACACGGACCGCGACGGACTGCGCGCCGTCGAGGCCACGGGTGTCCCAGGTGAGCGTCCACGGCGCCGCGGTGCTCCGGGCGACGATCTGCCCGCCCGCACCGAGCACCTCGATGCGCGCGGTGTCGCTGGAGACGTTCGTGGCCTGGAGCGTGGCCACGCCGTGCAGGCGCGACCCGAACGCCGGAGTGAGCGTCGCGTCAGGAGAGAGCACGTCCGCCCGTACCCTCGTGGTCTTCTCTCCGGTGTTTCCGGCCGCGTCGAAGGCGCGGACGGTGATCTGCGGCTCCTGCCCGTGCGTGTGGGCCGGCAACAGGATGCCGATCTCGCCGGGCACCGGGCTCTGACGGGTCACGGTGACCACGCCGTTCACCAGGACCTGCACCTTGGTGACCGCGACGTCGTCGGACCACGACGGGGTGAGCCGGCCGTACCGGCCGAGGAGTTGGCCCTCGGTTAGCCCGGTGGCGGTGACGACCGGCGGGTTGGTGTCGGTGCCGCCCGGAGCGGTCGGCGCCGGGTTGAGGACCAGCGGCGCGGTGTCGTTGGACTTGTCGAGGTCGTCGGCGAAACGCTCGCACGTGCACGCCGGGTTCACCTCGACCAGGCCGGCCGCGTCCTGGATCACCCTGTCGATCCGCAGGCTGAACGGCAGGCCGAGGGCGTAGTCCTTGCCGATCTTGAAGTATCCGTCGAGTACGCACGCGTACTGCACCGCGTCGGTGCGGGTCCGCTGCGCGTCCGTGGCGGGCGCACACCGCGACGGCGCACTCTGCACGGACGTGCCCGGCGGAATCGTGATCACCACGAGGCCGTGCGGCACGCCGGTGGCGATCCACTTGAGCGTGGCGGGACCGTCGTTGCGTACCCCGCCTCTGATCTGGACCACGTCGCCGGCCGCGCCGTACGCCTTGGCGCCCGCGGCGACGAGATCCGCGCTCTGACTACCGGTGATCGCCAGGTCCACGAACTGCCAGGGGTAAACGCCGACCTTCGCCGGTGTCACGTCGTCGAGCAGGGCTATGGGCGCCGCGTCACCGGGTGTGCCGTACGGCCGGTGGAACGCCATCTCCTCCCAGGTGAATCGGGTCCTCATCGTGCTCGGGGCGTAGGCGTCGGCCGGTGCGCGGAACGGCAGATCCACCCGGTACGACCTACCCGGCTCCAGGGTCCGGTCGAAGACGCAGGCCTCCAACTGTCCGAGGATGTCGTAGGTGCAGTTGTCGTACCGCCTCTCGGTCGTGTAGCCGTCGATCCCGAAAAACGAGACGGCGACGCCGTCGAGCGGCTTCGTGCCGGTGTAGGTGACCGACAGCGGCGCCGTGAAGATGCCGCCCGGTGTGGCCGCGGCCTGCACCGTCGCGCCCGCGGCCAGGGGCAGGCGGTCGTCGGCACGTGCGGGGCCGGCCAGGGCGAGGGGCGCGGTGAAAGCGGCCAGGACGGCGAGTGACCGCCAGGCCGTGGTGTTTCGCATGAAGTTGTTTCCTCCCCGTGTTCCCCGGCATCCTAAAGATCTACGGAGATGCTCGCTGTCCGCCCTGCCCCGGGTTGGGCCGGTCGTCCCCGGGGGACAGCGCGCGGCGTCGAAGTCTCGTACGCTGCGTCCCATTGATCTCCATCGTCAACACGTGAGGATTCCGTTGACGCATTCTCTTCTTCGATGGGCGCTGGCCGGCACGGCCGCGGTCGTGGCGTCCACCGTGCTCGCCGCCCCGGCCGCCGCGGCCGCTGATCCCGTCCTGCTCTCCGGTGCGACGCCGCGTGTCAGCGCGGTCGTGGGCGCCGACTTCGACGTCGCCCTGTCGGTCACGAACACGGGTTCCACACCACTGACGGGTGCCGGTGTCCTGCTGCACACCGACTGGGCCTTCGAGCCTGCCGAGCAGTTCTCCAACTGCGATTACCGCGCCGACGGTCGCGCGAGGCTCTGCACCTTCGGTCAGACGCTGGAACCGGGCCGGAGCTACCGGATCGTCCTGCCGTACAAGGTTCGGCCGGACACCTACGCGCCGGGCTCCGCCGCCGGGGAGTTCGAGTGGCGCACCGCCGACAAGATCTCCCACAACAGCGGGGACACCCCCGGAGCCGGTGGACCGCTCGAACTTCGCCAGGACAGCCCGCTACCCGGCTACGAGGGCGGGTCGTTCGCGACCGTCGACCTCACCGTGACCGGCACGAACACCCCGGACCTGGTGGCGATCGGCGACGAGGTCTCCGGTGCGGCCGGCGACCTGGTGCAGGCGACCGTGGGTGTGCGCAACGACGGGACGGCCACTCTGGACCGGGGCCGTTCCGGTGAGACGCCCGCCGAGGTGGAGGTGACGCTTCCGGCCGGCACGTCGTTCGTGAGCGCTCCCGGCTGCCGGCCCGGCGAGGCCTCGAACCACGTCTGTGCGGTGGGGGCGCCCTACCTCTTCACGGCGGGTGCGACCTACACCTGGACCTTCACCCTGAAGATCGATCAGGTCGTGGCCGACGCGCAGGGCACGGTCCAGGTCAACCCGCCGTGCGAGTGCGTCCGCCCCAGCGATGCGGACAGGTCCGACAACACCGCACTGCTGACGGTGAACCCGACCACGGGGAGCAGCGATCGGATCCCACCGGTGATCGCGAGCACCGGCCTCCTCGACGGTCAGCGGGCCCCTGCCGACCTCGTCTTCCACCCGGCGACCGCCGACAACCTCGGGGTCACCGAGCTGCAGGCGACCGTCAACGGCACCGTCGCGGCGGCCTGCACGGTGACCGAGGGCTGCAAGGTGTCGCTGGCGAGCCTGCCCACCAACACCATCGCCACCGTCACCGTTCGGGCGGGCGACGCGGCCGGCAACCAGAGCGAGAAGTCGACCCGGGTACGCGTCGACAACGTCCTGCCCAGCGCGATCCTCTCGCCCGCACCGGGCTCGTCAGTGCCCGCCGGCCCGGTCACGATCACGCTGAGCGGGGTCGCCGCCGACGTCTGGCGCATCGACGCGCTCGAGGGAGAGCTCCGGACCGGGCTGCCGGGTGACCCCTGGGCCTACACCTGGAACGCGGTCGCCGGGGCGGCTTCCCCGAGGTTCGTCCTGCGCGACTACGCCGGCAACATCACCACCATCGAGACCGGCTACACCGTGACCGTGGACGACCAGCCGCCGGTCATCACGCAGGTGGACTTCGTCGGCTCGTACTCGACGAACCGGCTGGACACGAGCACGGGCTGGGTCGGCGGCGTCAGCACCCTGAGGCCGACGATCAACGACGAGTCGGCGATCGTCCGGACCGAGTGGGCCGTCGACGGCGTCGTGCGATCGAGCGACCGGACGTTCTCCTGGGACGCTCGCACCTTCGCCGCCTCCGCGGCGACCGTCCGGCTCCAGGTCTGGGACGCGGCCGGCAACACGGCGTCCAAGTCGTTCGTCGTGAACATCGACAGGACCGGCCCCACGATGACCATCGCTCCGGGCAACCGCGCGCTGATCCGGGGTACGTCGTACCTCACCTCGGTCAAGGCCGCCGACCCGCACGGTGTCGCGGTCACCAACCTCGCAGGCCGGACCGGCTCAGTGACGTCGGTGCGGGTGGCGAGCGGCAGGGACGGCGTCAAGACGATCACCTGGGTGGCCGTCGACGGGCTGGGCAACCCGGCGACCGCCACACGGGCCGTGATCGTCGACAACACCGCGCCCGCGCTCAAGGTCACCAAGGCGCCGAAGAACCGGTCGAAGCTGACCAGGAAGGTGACGATCGCGGCGTCGGCGAGCGACCGGAACGGCGTGGCCAAGGTGCAGTTGCTGGTCAACGGCAAGGTGGTCGCCACCGATGCCAAGGCCGCCTACAGCTTCGCCCTCAACCCGAAGAAGTACGGCAGGAAGCTGACGGTCCAGCTTCGTGCCTACGACAGGGCGGGCAACGTCCGGTACTCGGGCAAGCTGACCTACCGTCGCTGATCCACGACGACCGTGGAAACAGGTGTGGCCGTCACCCGGGGGGTGACGGCCACTTCTGTTCGCGGGACTAGCGCCGGTAGGTCCGGGCGGTGGTGTACCGGACATTGCCGGCTCGGTCGTACGCTCGGAATCGCATCGTGAACTTCTTGCCGTACTTCTTCGGGTTGATCGCGAAGGTGTAACCGGCCGTGGTGTCGGTCCTCACCACCTTGCCGTTGACCAGCAGCTGCACCTTGGCGATGCCGTACCTGTCGGCCGCCGCGGCGGTGACCGCGAACGTCTTCTCGACCTTCGCACCGTTCTTCGGCGCCTTGGCGATGCTCACCGACGGGACGTGGTTGTCCACGAGCAGGGGCCGATCGAGGACCGTCTCGTTGCCGGCCGCGTCGACGGCGTGCCAGCCGAGCGAGTACCAGCCGTCCGGCACCTCACGGCTGTCGATGGTGACCGTGCGCGAGCTCTCCTGGGCGTACGAGCGCAGGTGCCTCGTGGTGTTCAGGGAGGCCTCGAAGGAGGCGAACGGGCTGGCGTCACGGTATCCGCCGAGCGAGACGGTGAAGCCGCCCCGGACCGCGCGGCCCGCACTGGTGCTGCCCGTGATCACCGGGCGGTCGTTGTCGACGGTCACCGTCCTGGTCATCTCGGTCACGTTGCCGGCCTGGTCGCGTACCCGGACGGTCATGGAGGTCCTGCCGTCGGGAACCTCGACGTCCCAGCCCAGGTCGAGGTTGCCGCCGCCGGTGAGGTCACGGGCCGCGACCACCCGGCCGCCGACGAGCAGCTCGGAGCCGATGACGTGGACGTTGTCGTCCGCGTCCACGGTGAGCGTGCCGCCCCGGCCCACGTAGCCGTCCCGGCGCGGGAAGCGGACGGTCAGCCCGGTCGGCGCCTTGTTGTCGACCACGACCTGGAAGCCGCGCGACGTCAGCGATCCGGTCGCCGTGGTGGCGCGGGTGCTCAACTGCACCGATCCGTCGAAGCCGGTGGTGTCCCAGTCGATGCCCCACGGTGCGGCGGTGTCGGTGCCGATCTCGCGGCCGTCGGCGAACACGGTCAGGCCGGTGACAGCGGACAGGTCCTCGGACGGCTGCGTCACGAAGGTCACCGGCACGACACCGCGGATCCAGTGCCCGGCGGTACGGGCGTAGACCGCGGGCGCCGACGCGGCGGCGTAGACGGGTGGTGCGGTGATCAGCGAGGCGGCCACGACGGCCGCGGTGACGAATCCGGTCCTCTTCACGACATCCCCCATGACTCAGCGCCGGTAGGTGCGCTTGGTGCTGTACATGACGTTGCCGGCGCGGTCGTAGGCCCGTACCCGCATGGTGAACTTCCTGCCGTACTTCGCCGGGTCGAGAGTGAGCCGGTAGGCGGCCTTCCTGTCGGTGGCGACGACCTTGCCGTCGATCAGCAGCTCGACCCGGGTGACGACGTTCTTGTCCGCGGCGGTGGCCGTGACGGTCACCTTCTTGCGCAGCCTGCTGTTGTTCGCCGGCGCACTGGTGATCTTCAGTGTCGGCCGGCGGCTGTCGACGACGACCTTGCGGGTGATCTGCGTGAGGTTGTTCAGGGAGTCGTAGACCCGGACGGTCATCGTGGCCGTGCCGTCCTTCGCCTTGGGGTCCCAGCGCAGGGACGGCTGGCGCCTGCCGTTGATCCACAGCTCGGTGCCGGCGATCCCGCGGGGGTCGGCGGCTTCGACCCGGAGGCTCGCGCCGGCCCTGATGTAGCCGTCGGTGACCGGGAACCGCACCTTCGCGCTCGGACCGGTGAGGTCGGCGGCGGTGCGGTCCTTCTCGTACACGGTGACGGAGCCGGCGCCGGACCGCTTGATCGTGACCATCTGCGCCGGGGTGGGCACACCGTCGGCGTCCACACCGGAGAGAAGGTACGAGCCGGGGGGCAGCAGGTTGGCGTTGGCCGGCATGGTCGCGGTGACCGCCGCGCCGTCCTGGCGGAACGACAGCGGCACACGGCGCTGGTCGGTGTTGTACGAGTGGGTGACGCTGGTGGCCCGGATCAAGGACAGCGACGTCAGCTTGCGCCCGTCGGAGAGCCCGAGCGACACGGTGCCGCCGTAGGTCAGGGAGCCGCTGATGCCGGTGATCTGCGGCCGGTTCGCCCAGCGGACCCGGCCGTCGGAGCCCTTGGCGAACAGGTACGGCGGGTAGTAGACCTCGGCGTTGAAGTTGTCCTCGGGACCCGGCACGCCGCCGGCCGCGGTCAGCACCGAGCCGCTCGGCATCAGCACCGCCGTGGAGTGGTAGCTGCGGATCCGCTGCGCCCTGGCGGCGTCGCGCCACTTGCCGGTGGCGGGGTTCCAGATCTCCGAGTCGTACGCCGAGTTGGCCGCCCCCGCCTGGGTGCCGACCCGGGTGCCGCCGTTGGCCAGCACCTCGCCGTTGGGCAGGACAGTCAGGTTGAGCCAGTTGCGCGCGAGCCGCATCGCGCTGGTCTCGGCCGTCCTCGGAGTCGTTCCGTTGATGTCGACGGCGGTGGCCCGGTTGGTGCCGACCTGGTTGCTGCCGTTGTTGTACTGGCCGCCGCCGGCGAACAGCAGCCGGCCCGGCGCGTACATCACCGAGGAGCCGGAGACGCCGATCGGGACGGGCAGCGTGCCCAGCGAGGTGACCTTGCCGGCGCCGGTCGGGTCGAGTCTCCACATCTGGTCGTACGAGACGCCGAAGACCTTGCCGTCGGGTGCGACGTACGCCCGCGGATACCACCAGCGGTTGTCCTTCGCACCGAACGCGATCGTGCTGTCCGCGCCGGTCAGCCTGGTCCACGCCCCGGTCCCGGTGCCGATCTCCGGGGTGGTGGCGACGGTCGTGTTGTCGTTCGGCTTCTGGAACGCGTCGACGTTGTAGGAGTTGCCGCCGCCGAGGGCGAGCATCCGGTCGTCGGGCAGGCGCAGCACGGAGGCGTACCACCGCTGGCGGTTGAGTTGCGCGCCCATCGTCTGCTGCCCGGTGGCCGGGTCGTAGATCATCGTCGCGGTCGTGGAGTTGCCGCCCACCATCAGCAGCCGGCCGTCGGGCAGCCGCTCGAGGATGTTGCAGAACGCGTCGTACGAGTGCATGGACGGCGTCTGCCGGTGCGCGGTCACGCCGACACCGGCGGCCGGGTCCCAGTCGTCGTAGGAGAAGCCGCCCTGTCTGGCCTCGCCGGGCGGGGTCCCGTAGCTGACCACGTGCCCGTTGGGCAGCAGCGCCATGTGGATGCCGACCAGCGGCCACGCCACCTGGGACGAGTACATGCCGGTCAGGTGGGCGTTCGGCGCCGGGAGGGTCTTGCCGAGGAAGGGGTCGGCGGGCTGGTTGAGCGCGACCCGGCCGGACCCGACGGTCACCTGTGTGGCGCCGGCGGCGGCCGCGGCGAGCGCCTGGTGTGCGGCGTGGTCGGCGGACATCGCGGTGCCGGTGGACAGCGCCATCCCCCCGGCGACGACCGCTGTCACGGTGGCTCCCGCCATCAGCCGATGCCTGTGGCGCGGCACTCCACGAACCATTCCAGCCCCTATCCCTGCAGCGTGCGCGATGGCGACGTCGGCCGATCCTACGGAACGACGGGTCGATTCCGCATCGTCGTGACGTCATGGTTGCGGCCCACAGGTTACTCGAAAAGTCAGAAAGAGACATAAAGCACTTTCGCTGTCGATCGCGCACCGAATCGATCCCTCAAACGTCCTCCGTGCGGATGTGTGTCGATGCCCTATCAGTTCGTGGAGGGGAGAAGCGCATGGCTCGGATCGGTGCGGCGTTGCGCCAGGGGTGGCGCCGGGTGAAGGCGTTGCCCCGGTGGGTCCGGCGCACCCTGGCGGTGCTCCTCGTGGTCCAGACGACGCTGGTGGTGGCCGCCGTCGGCTACGTCGCGAGCGTGGACCTGCCACCGGATCCGGTGCCGCCGCAGGCCTCGGTCCTCTACTACCGCGACGGCCGGACGGTTCTCGCGCGGATCGGGCTCACCGACCGCACCGACGTCACCCTGGACCGGGTGCCCGCCGGCGTCCGCCAGGCCTTCCTCGCCGCCGAGGACCGCGGGTTCGCCGACCACTACGGCGTCTCGGCGCGTGGCCTGGTCCGGGCGCTCTGGTCGAACGTGATGGACGACAGCGGCGAGGGCGCCTCGACGATCACCCAGCAGTACGTGCGCAACGCGTACCTGACACAGGAGCGGACGGTCAGCCGCAAGGCACGGGAGGCGGCGCTCGCGCTGAAGGTCGAGGACCGGTACAGCAAGGACCAGATCCTCGAGCGCTACCTCAACACCATCTATTTCGGCCGGGGCGCGTACGGCATCGAGGCCGCGGCGCACGCCTTCTTCGGAGTGTCCGTCGACCGGCTGACCACGGAACAGGGCGCCGTACTGGCCGCGATGGTCAAGGACCCGACCCGCGGCGACCCGGCACTGGATCCGGAGTGGACGCTGGATCGCTGGAAGTGGATCCTGCGGGCGATGAGCGAGGCGGGCTGGCTTCCGGACGGGGCGGCCGACCGCACGCCGTACCCGACCGTCGCCGCGGAGTCCGTCACCGCCGCCGCCATCGACGGGCCGATCGGGCTGATCACCGACCGGGTCGAGGACGAGCTGGTGGTCGCCGGCTTCACCCGTCAGCAGATCCGCACCGGTGGCCTGAGCATCACCACCACGCTCGACGCCACCGCACAGCGGGCCGCCACCGCGAGCATCGCGCGGGCCCTCGACGGCCAGCCCGAGGAGCTGCGGACCGCGCTGGTGGCGATCGATCCGCAGGACGGCGGAGTGCGCGCCTACTACGGTGGCGACCGGGGCCGCGGCTTCTACGACGACGCCCTGGCCGCCCGGCCGCCCGCTTCCACGTTCAAACCGCTGGTCCTGGCCGCCGCCGAGGAGCGCGGGATCAGCTTCCGGTCGTATTACAACGGCACCTCGCCGCGGGTGTTCGCCGATCGTGGCGGCGCCCCGCTCTACAACCAGGACAACCTGCAGTGCCCGATGTGCCCGCTGGACGTCGCGATGGTGCACTCGCTGAACACGCCGTTCTACGCCCTGGCCGAGAAGATCGGCCCGAACCGGATCCGCGATCTCGCCCTCCGGCTGGGGGTGCCGGAGAAGTACGGCGACCAGGCCACCATGGTCGACCTGAAGGGGGAGCCGGCGCCCGGCCGGACCCGCGCCGACATCGCCATCGGCCGGTACGCGGTCGCACCGGCCGACATGGCGAGCGTCTACGCCACCCTGGCCGGCGGCGGCGAGCGGACGGACCGCCATTTCGTGGTCTCGGTCGTCGCTGCCGGGGGTGGCGTCCTGCACCGGCACGAGGCCGGCCCGGAACGGGTGCTCGATGCCGGGGTGGCGGCCGACGTCGGCGCCGTGTTGTCGCAGGTCGTCGACTCGGAGGGCCGGGTTCCCGGCGTCGAGGCGGCCGCGAAGACCGGGTCGCAGCAGTACGGCGACACGGCCGACTCCTCCGACGCCTGGACGACCGGGTGGGCCTCCGGTCTCGCCGCGGCCGTCTGGGTGGGACGGGACAAGCCGGGGCCGATCCGCACCGCGAACGGCAAGGCCATCAACGGCGACGGTATGCCGTACCAGATCTTCCGGGACTTCCTGTCCGGCGCTCTCGCCGGCGGCGGGGTGAGCCCTCTGCCCCGGCCGGCGAACGTGGGCCGCGAGGACACCGGTGACCTGGAGACGATCGAGGGTGACGTCAAGATGGTGCCGGGCCTGATCTACCAGGGCCCACGCAAGGGCGACCTGGTCGACCGGTCGCTGGCGGTCGGCACCTGGTCGCAGCGGGTGTCGCGGCTCGACGAGGCTCTGCGTGAGCACGCGGCCGCCGGCCTGGACTTCGCGGTCTCGCTCGTCGACCGCAGGACCGGGCACCGGTACGACTACCGGGGCGATCGTGAGTTCGAGACGGCCAGTGTGGTGAAGGTGCCCCTGATGGCCGCGCTGCTGCTGAAGGCACAGGACGCGGGCCGGGGGTTGACCTCGGCCGAGCAGAAGCGGGTCCGCAAGATGATCGTGGCCAGTGACAACGAGGCGGCCGTGCAGGTGTACGCGAAGGTCGGTGGAACGGCCGGGCTGCGGCAGGCCCTGCGGCGCATCGGCCTCGACGACACCGACCCGGACCCGAAGTTCGGCCTGACCACCACCACGGCGAAGGACCAGACCCGGCTGGTGTCCGCGCTGACCACGTCCGGCAGCCCTCTCACCGAGGCGTCCAGGGCGCAGATCCTGCAGCTCATGGGCTCGGTCAACGCCGATCAGACATGGGGGATCAGCGCGGCCTCGTTCGAGGGGGAGTCGACGGCGCAGAAGAACGGCTGGATGTCACGGTCCACCGAGGACAACCGGTGGATCGTCAACAGCACCGGCCGGATCCACGGGGAGAAGACCGACGTCGCGCTCTCCGTGCTGTCGCACGGGCACCGGACGCGGAAGGAGGGGATCGAGTCGGTCGAGCGGATCTCCGCACTGACGCGGAGCCATCTGGGCTGGTGAGCGAAGAGATAGAGCGGCTTAACAGTTAAGTTGACCAACAGTGTGTGAGCGCTCACACTCGCTCCATCCACGGTGACGAAACGGGATCGTCCTCCCGTCCATCGTGCTCCTCCCCCTTCTGCCCGCTCGAAGGAACCCTAGATGCGCATACCCTTCGGGAGTCTGGCGACGGCCGCCGCGACTCTCCTGCTGCTGCCCCTGGCCGCGCCGTCGCCCGCCCGGGCCGAGCAGGCCGCGGCGATCACCGACGGCCTGGTGCTCTGGTACAAGCTCGACGAGAAGTCCGGCGCGTCGGCCACCGACTCGTCCGGCAACAACCGCACCGGGACGGTCGCCGGCACGGCGTCCTGGACCAGCGGCGACGGCCTGACCTTCGACGGCTCCAGCACCTACGTGAAGGCGCCGGACAACGTCCTGGCCGGACTCGACTCCGTCTCGGTGTCCTTCGACGTCTTCATGGACCCACAGCAGTCCACGCCGTACTTCCTGTATGGATTCGGCAACACCAGCAGTGCCACCGGCTACGGCGACGGATACCTGTTCACCGGCGGAAACAGCCTCCGCACCGCGATCGCCACCGGCAACTGGTCCACCGAGCAGACCACCGGCCCGTCGCCCGCGCGACCGCTCGACCGCGGCACGTGGAAGCACCTCGCCTACACCCAGACCGGCACCACCGGGATCCTCTACGAGGACGGCACGCCGATCGCCACGAACACCGCGGTCACCATCAAACCCGGTGCGATCGGCGCCGGGAAGACGACGGCCAACTACATCGGCAAGTCCAACTACAGCGGCGACCGGCTCTTCAAGGGCAGGATCAAGGACTTCCGGGTGTACGGCCGGGCGCTCGACGGGTCCGAGCTGAGGACCCTGGCCGAACCGGTCGTGGCCACCGAGCTCGCCGCCGATCGGGTCGCTCTGGACCTGGGCGACACCACCGCCGTCGCCTCCGACCTGACTCTGCCGGCCTCCGCCCCGTACGGCTCGAAGATCACCTGGACCACCAGCGACCCCGCCGTGATCACCTCGGCCGGTGTGGTGACCAGGCCGGAGGCCGGTCAGCCGGATGCCACGGCGACGCTGACCGCCACCCTGACCCGAGGTGCGCTGACCGCCACGAAGTCCTTCCCGATCACCGTCCGGCCGCAGCTGACCGCGACCGAGGCGGTCCGGGAGGCGGCGGCCGGCCTGGTCGTGCACGACGTCGACGACGTGCGGGGCAACCTGACGCTGCCGTCGACGGGTGTCCACGGCGCGACGGTCACCTGGTCCTCGGACCGGCCCGGGATCATCGACGGCACCGGCCTCGTGCACCGGCCGGCCGCCGGTCAGGGGAGCACGACCGTCGCCCTGACCGCGACGGTGGTCGTCGGTGGGGCCTCGGCCACCCGGACGATCACGGCCACCGTGCCGGAGCTGCCCCCGGCGCGGGCCAAGGCCGGCTACCTGTTCAGCTACTTCACCGGCGAGGGGACCGCCGACGGCGAGCAGATCTACCTCGCGGTGAGCAAGGCGAACGACCCGCTGTCCTACCGCGAGGTCAACAACGCCAAGCCGGTGCTGACCTCGTCACTGGGCACGAAGGGCCTGCGTGACCCGTTCATCATCCGCTCGCCGGAGGGCGACAAGTTCTACCAGATCGCCACGGATCTCAAGATCTACGGCAACGGAGACTGGGACGCGTCGCAGCGCACCGGCAGCAAGTCGATCATGGTGTGGGAGTCCACCGACCTGGTCAACTGGACCGACCAGCGCCTCGTGAAGGTCTCGCCCGACACGGCCGGCAACACCTGGGCGCCGGAGGCCTACTACGACAAGGACCTCGGCGCGTACGTGGTCTTCTGGGCCTCGAAGCTCTACGCCGCGAACGACCCGAACCACACCGGCGGCACCTACAACAAGATGATGTACGCGACGACGCGCGACTTCCGCACGTTCAGCGAGGCGAAGGTGTGGGTCGACCCGGGTTACTCGGTGATCGACTCCACCATGATCGACCACAACGGGACCTACTACCGGTTCACCAAGGACGAGCGGAACAACTCGTCCACCTCGCCGTGCAGCAAGTTCATCGTCGAGGAGAAGTCCACCGACCTGCGCAGCACCGGTTACCAGTTCGTCAAGGACTGCATCGGCGCCGGTGGGGTCAGCGCCGGTGAGGGCCCGCTGGTGTTCAAGTCGAACACTCCCGATGCCGACGGCAAGGACCGGTGGTACCTGTTCGTCGACGAGTACGGCGGCCAGGGCTACGTGCCCTTCACCTCCACCGACCTCGACTCGGGCGTGTGGACCAAGGCCGCCTCGTACTCGCTGCCCAAGCGGCCCCGGCACGGCACCGTCCTGCCGGTCACGCAGGAGGAGTACGACCGGCTGCTCACCACCTACCAGCCGAACCTGCTGGTCAAGGGTGTCGACGAGGTGCCGCTGACCACCCGGGCGGGTGTCGCGCCGACCCTGCCGGCCCAGGTCACCGCCCGGTACGCGGACGGTTCCTCGTCGAGTGTCGCGGTCACCTGGGACAGCGTGCCCGCCTCCGCGTACGCCCGGCCGGGCCGCTTCTCGGTCTCCGGAACCATCACCGAGAGCCAGAACGTCAAGGCCACCGCGGTGGTGACAGTGCCCGACGAGGGTGCGCCCACGGTGACCGCCACTGCCGCACCCGGTTGGCTCACCGGCCCGGCCACGGTGACCGTGACCGCCGTGGACGAGGTGGACGGCCCACTCGTACCGAAGGTCCGCGTCACGCGCTCCGGTGAGCCGGCCGGCGCCTGGACCGATCAGACCGGGCCGCTCACCATCGATCGCGACGGTATCCACCTGGTCGAATACGTGGCCGTCGACGCCGCCGGCAACACCTCCGGAATCGGCTCGGTCACCGTGCGGATCGACCGGACCGCCCCGGTCTCGCAGGCGAGCGTCGACGTGAAGGGCCGGACCGTGTCCCTGCGGGCCGCCGACGACACCTCAGGCGTCAGCCGGGTGGAGTACTCCACGGACGGCGGCGCGACCTGGCAGCCGTACACCGTGCCGCTGACCTCGACGGTCCTCTACCGGGCCGTCGATGTGGCCGGCAACGTCGAGACCACGAACCAGGCGGTCCTCCCGCCGGCCGGTGTGGTCCTCGCCCCGAGCGCCACGCAGGCGACGCTCACCTCGGCGAAGGTCGCCTACGGCACGGCTCCCGTGGTGCGGGTGACGGTCGGCGGCGCGCTGCGGGCCAAACCCTCGGGCACGGTACGGGTGCTGCTGGGCTCCACCGCGGTCGGCTCCGGCACCCTGTCCGCCGGTAAGGCCACGGTCACGCTGGCCCGGAACATCGGTGTCGGCACCCGGAAGCTGCGGGTCGTCTACCTGGGCGACAGCCGGTATGCCGGTTCCGCCGCGGACCTCACGCTGAAGGTCGTCCCGGTAGCGTCCAAGACCACGCTGGCGGCGAAGAAGTCCCAGCTCACGGTGAAGGTCACCACCGCGTCCGGGGTCACGGCGTCCGGCACCGTGCGGATCGTCGCGGTCCGTGGTGGGAAGCAGGTGGTCCGTACGGTCCGGCTGAACGGCAGGGGCGTCGCGGTCCTCGACCTCGGTCGCCTGCCGAAGGGCACCTACCGCGTCACGGCCACCTACGGCGGCTCCGCCACGGTCACCGGCTCCACCGGGTCGAGGATCACGGTGAAGCTGACGCGCTGATCGATCAGCCCTCGCGGGCCCCGCGGAGAATTTTTCGCCGATCACTGCATCCAGATCGTCCGCACCGAGCGAAGTACGGGGTGGCGGCACAGAGGCCGCCACCCCGTACCGGAAAGGACGTCCGAAGATGAGGTTCACCCGAGTCGGCACCCGCGCCGCCGCCGTGGCCACCGCCGCCATCGTCGCTTCCGCCCTGACCGCGGCACCCGCCGCAGCGCACACCAAGCCGCTCGGCACCAAGTCTCTGGCCGCCGTCCTGCTGAAGGACAAGAGCGGCTTCGACCGCAACGGCCACGACTACGACATCCTGGCCGCGGCCGTGCAGGCGGTGCTCAAGGCCAAGCCGTCCAGCCCGGTCAAGGTCCTCACCGACGGCAAGACGAAGCTGACCGCGTTCCTGCCCAACGACCGTGCCTTCCAGCTGCTGGTGCAGGACATCACCAAGTCGAAGAAGCTGCCCGGCGAGAAGAAGGCCTTCACCGCGGTGGCCGGCCTCGGCATCGACACCGTCGAGTCGGTGCTGCTCTACCACGTCGTGCCGGGCGCCCGGATCAACGCCAAGACGGCGCTCAAGTCCGACAACGTCAAGCTGAAGACCGCCGCCGGCTCGCCGATCAAGGTCAACGTCTACAGCCACGGCCGGAAGATCTCGATCATCGACCTCGACTTCAGCGACCGTAACGCCCGCGTGGTCCGGGTCGACATCAACAAGGCCAGCCGCCAGATCGCCCACGGCGTCGACCGGGTGCTGCGCCCGATCAACCTGCCCTGACAAGCCCACACACGCGGACGCGCGGCCGCCCCCCACGGGCGACCGCGCGTCAGTGTCTGGATCAGAAGCCGGCGCTCACCCGGGTGAACGCCCAGTCGGCCTGCGCGATGCCGGAGCAGTCGCTGACCACGCCGCCGCCGGCGCAGCCACGGTCGCGGTTGACCGCCCAGAAGGTGAAGCGGGCCAGGCCCTTGCTCTTGGCGTAGTCACGGATCCGGGTCCAGGTGTCGACCGAGGTGACCTCCTGCTGGTCGGAGAGACCGTTCATGCCGGAGATGCCCATTCGGGAGTACGCCTGGGCGTCGGTGTAGCCGAACGTCGACTTGAGCACGTTCTTCAGGCCCTCGGTGGCACCGACGGTCGAGGCGTACATGTCGGCGCCGCCGCTGAAGTCGAACGGCATCTGGGTGAAGATGTCGATGTTCGCGCCCTTGGCCTTGGCCTGCTGGATCAGCCGGACACCGTGGGCGTTCGGGCCGGTCGTCGTGGTGCCGAAGGTCAGGATGGTCTTCACGTTCGGGTTGCGCTGCTTGACGATCTTCAGCGCGTCCACGATCCGGTCCGCGACGACGTAGTTCTCGAACTCGTCGGTGTTCTCGATGTCGATGTCGATCGCCTTGAGCTGGAAGGTGTCGATCACCTTCTGGTACGCGCCGGCGAGCGCCTCGGCGGTCGAGCAGTTGGGGCCGAGCTTGTTGCCGCTCCAGCCGCCGATCGACGGGACCACGTCGGCGCCGGCCGCCCGGATCGCCGCGATGGTGCTGGCGTGCGCGCCGCCGGTCAGGCCGGACGAGCCGTCCCACGCCGGGTTGCAGCCGTTACTGGCCAGCACGAACGCGATGGTGAAGGCCTTGATGCCGGTGGCCTGCACGATCGTCGCCGGGGCGGGCGGGTTGCCCCAGCCCGGGTAGAGATACGGCGCGGACGCCATCTTGGTGCCGGTGGCCGGCGGCGGGGTGGTGGGGCCGGTCGGCGGGGTCGTCGGCGGCGTGGTCGGGGTGGTGCCGCCACAGACGCCGTTGTCGATCCAGACGGCCCACTGGGTGCTGTTGGTGGCCGGCGACTCGTTCTGCGTCCACCACTTGGCGGTGTAGTTGTGGCCGCTCTGTGAAGCGACGTTGTCCTTCACGTAGACGGCCGAGGCGCTCCAGGCCGGGGCGCACGCGGCGGCCGCGTTCGAGGTGGCCATCGGGAGGACCGCGGCGGCCGTGGCCACCGCGCCGACCGAGGTCACGAGGGCGATCTTCCTGCTCAGTTTCATGGGGATGCTTCCTGCGAGGACGAGAGGTCAGGGAAGAGTGGCGAGGTGCGGGTCGATGGTGTTGGCCCAGGCGTTGCCGTTGGTCACATCCCAGTTGATGGACCAGGTCATCGCGCCCCGAATACCGGGATAGGTGGCCGGCGGCTTGAAGGTGCCGCAGTTGGTGCCCTTGGCCAGGCAGTCGAGGGCGGCGTTGACCACGGACGGGGCGACGTAACCGCCACCGGCGGCGCGGGTGCTGGCCGGCAGACCGAGCGCGATCTGGTCGGGGCGGAGCCCGTTCTGCAGCGGGATGCAGGAGAGCGCGGTCAGGAAGTTGATGCTGCCCTGGCCGTACGCCGCGTTGTTGTCACAGCCGAGCATCGCGCCGGAGTTGTAGTACTGGGTGAAGACGACGGTGAGGATGTCCTTGATGTCGAGCGCGAGCTTGAAGTACGAGGACTGTGGGTTCTGCATGTCGATGGTCTGCGGCGCCATCGTGATGATCAGACTGCTGCCCACCTTGGCCCGCAGGCTGCGGAGCGCGCTCGCCATGTAGGTG
Source organism: Actinoplanes sp. CA-252034 (assembly GCF_050956125.1). Lineage (NCBI taxonomy): Bacteria > Bacillati > Actinomycetota > Actinomycetes > Micromonosporales > Micromonosporaceae > Actinoplanes > Actinoplanes sp. CA-252034. The sequence continues at coordinate 10,587,032 of NZ_CP191846.1, read as the reverse complement.
GCGTCGAGCCCGTTCTCCAGGTCGATGTCGACCCCGTCGAAGCCGTAGGTCTGGATCAGCCGGTGGACCGAGTCGGCGAACGCGGTGGCGGCGGCCGCGCTGTTGACGGCGACCGTGCCCTTCTCGCCGCCGACCGAGATGACCACCTTCTTGCCACGCGAGTGCAGCGTGCCGATGTCGGCCTTGAACTGGGCGTCGGTGTAGCCGCCGACCGCGGTGGCCAGCCCCGGGTCGAGGTTGAAGGTGACCGCGCCGGCGGTGCCGGTGGCGTCGGCGAAGGCCACCGCGATCAGGTCGTACGTGGCGGGGACGGCGGCCAGCTTGAGCGGGGCGGCGCCGTTGTCGAAGTTCTGCCAGTAGCCGGTGAGGAAGTGCTTCGGCAGCGACCCGGTGGGGGTGCTGGGCGACGTCGACGGGCTCGGCGAGGTCGAAGGTGACGTCGAGGGCGATGTCGAGGGCGATGTCGAAGGCGACGGCGAGGAGGACGGGGACGTGCTGGGCGACGGCGACGGGTTGGTGCCGCCACAGACGCCGTTGTCGGCCCACACGTCCCACTGGCCGCTACGGACGGCCGGCGACTCGTTCTGCGTCCACCACTTGGCGGTGTAGTTGTGGCCGTTCTGCGAGGCCGTGTTGCCGCCGACGTAGACCGCGGAGGCGCTCCAGGCGGGTGCGCAGGCCGCAGCGGCTGAGGCATTGCCCGCGAAATAGGTCGCCGCGCCACCCGCCGCCAGCGCCGTGACCGTGGCGAGTATCAAGGATCGGGAACGCCTCATCGGAGTCCTTCCATGGATGACCTGGGGATGCATCAATGTTTAGGACTGTTAACAGTGAATGTAAAGAGGGCGAACCTTAAACTTCCTAAAATCACGGGTCATCCCCGGCGGACGGTGTCCTGCCGGTCGTAGGGGCTCATCGTCGGGGAATGGACGACACCTATGCGTACCGCCGGGCCGCGGTCGCCGCCCGCGACCGTGGCCACATCCTGTTCGCCCGGACCATGGGCTACGTCGCGGGCACCACCGGCCTGTTCGCCCTCGGCGCGTACCTCGGCCGGAATCTGCCCGCCGGGTTCGCCTTCCTCGCGTACCTCGCCTCGTTCGCCGCCCTGATCGCCATGTACTTCACCGTCCGGAGGTCGCAGTCCACGACGGTCGCGCTGCTCGGCGCGTTCGGACTGCTCACCGGGGTCGCACTGGCGCCGACGCTTGTCTACTACGCGAGCACCGACCCGCAGGCGCTCTGGCAGGCCGGCGCGGCCACGGCGATGTTCGTGGCCGGGTTCGGCGCGGCCGGATGGGCCACCCGCCGGGACCTGTCGGCGCTCGCCCGGATCTGTTTCTGGGCCCTCGTGGCACTGCTGCTCTTCGGCATCGTGCTGATCTTCGTGAACATCCCGAACGGCGCGCTGGTCTACTCCGTGCTCGGTCTGGTGATCTTCGCGGGCTTCATCATGTTCGACTTCCAGCGCCTGCGACGGTCCCGTGACATCGAGGCCGCGCCGCTGCTGGCCGCGTCGATCTTCCTCGACATCCTCAACGTCTTCCTGTTCTTCCTGCGGATCTTCCGGAGCCGGTGACGGCGTACGCGGTGAGCGAGCCCTCGTGTGACTGGTAGAGCACGCCACCGGTCACGATCAGTTCGCCGCCGAGTGGGAGCGTGCCGGTGATCACCGTGCCGCGGGCGGCGTCCAGCGCGATGCCCCCGGCGTAGACGACCCCGCCGGCCACCACCGGCTGTCCGCCGTACCGGGGCAGGTCCCGCCGCCACACCTGCTTACCGGTGCGGGCGTCCAGGGCGGTGATCGCCTCGCCGTCGGACCGGTAGAGCCGGTTTCCGTCGGCGGCGATCAGCTCGGTGGGCCCGGGCGCCGTCCAGCGGACCGCGCCGGTCCCGACGTTCACCGCCACCAGGCGCTCCCTGTCGTCGGCGCCGTAGAAGACGTCGCCGGCCGGGTTCGCCGCCTCGGTGCGGAGGTGCAGTCTCGTGGACCACCGCACCGCGCCGGTGACGATGTCGAACGACTTGGAGCCGCCGGCCGCGAACCCGGCGACCACACCGTTCGCGGACGAGCCGCCGACCCGGCGGCCGGGCGCCTTCCACAGCTCCCGCCCGTCACTCACCCGGTAGGTGACCGTCTCCGAGTCCCCGGAGACGTCGGTGCCGGAGACGAGCACCGCGCCCTTGTCGACGATCATGGTGCCGACCAGCGGCGAGCTCGCGGACCAGCGCAGCAGTCCACTGCGCACGTCCAGCGCGACCAGCACCGGGTTCGGGTCGCTGACCGACATGCAGTCGTTGTAGCCGACGACGAGCAGCCCGCCGGCGACCGCCATCCGGGGTGTGCCGCCCTCGATCGCGCCGTTCCAGTCATGGCTCCATCGCCGGGTGCCGGTCGCCGCGTCGTAAGCCGTGATCCCGGCCAGGTCGCCGACGAAGACCCGACCGCCCGCGACGATCGGCCCGCTGAACGACGAGCACGTCTCCGCCGAGCGCAACGGCACTGACCATTTGCGGACAAGACGCCGCACGGTGTCAGCGGTGATCGCGGATTCTCTCGGGTTGGACCAGCTGTCCTCGGCGTCGTAGCCGACGTGGTCCCAGAGGGGCGGCGCGGGTGCGGCGCGGATCGGCGTGGCTGCCGCGCCGGCAGCGAGGACGAGAGCCACCACCACAGCGGGGGTACGAGCCAAAGCGTGCACGAACGTAAGTAAAGCGGCACTGTCGGCCTTAAGTGGACTTTTGCCCGAAAGCCGACGGGGCGGCGACGAGTCGTCGCATCGATTATGGTCTCCGCCGTGATTGGCAGACTACTCAGCAATCGATATGGCGCGGCCCTCGGTGGCATCGCCGTCTTCTGTTTCGGTGTGTTCGCCCTCGGTGGTGACGAGGTGAAATGTGGCGTCTCGGTGATGAAGCCGGGCGACGAGTGCGTGGAGACCCGCAAGGGCAACTCGACGACACGCAGTTTCGAGGACCAGAAGTCGCACGACGAGCTGTTCCGGTACGGCGCGATCGGCGTGGGCGCGCTGATGTTCGTGGTCGGCACCGGCCTGATCGTCAAGCGGCACGTGCTGGACGCGGGCAAGGGCGACCCGGCCGTGGCCGCCGGCGACGGTTTCCCGCCGCCGGCTCCGCCCCAGCCCCAGCCCCAGCAGTTCGGGGCCCCGCCTCAGGCGTAGGTGTAGGCACTCCGGTGATCGAGAACGGTCGCCGGGGTGACTCCCGCCCACGGCTGCATGACCTCGTTCAGATCGATGACGCCGGAGGTGTTCGCGGCCGGCACGTAGTGGGCGCCGTCGAAGCCCCACCGGGTCTGCCACCGCGACCACAGCCGGTCGATGTTGCAGTGGTGCAGCCAGAACACCGGGTCGTTGGGGGAGTCCTGCTGGCCCATGTGACCGCCGACCCACACGTGGACGGTGTTGTGCAGGTTCGGCGAGCGCCAGCCCTCCATCCGGTTGCGCATGCCGTTGGTCGCCGAGCTGTTCCACGGCGCGGCGTCGTAGGCCGCGACGTCGAGCACCGAGGTGACCTGGGCCGAGGTCGGCAGGGTGTTGCTGCCCATGGCGCGCCGTAGCGACGTCGACGACGACGAGCTGACCGTGATCCGCCAGTTGGTCGCGCCGGCGAACGGGCCGGTGGTGACCGGGCCGTTGCCACCCGACCCGTTGCCGCCCATGAAGTCGGCGGTGAACGGGACGCCGCCGATGGTCCGGTCGGTGGTCCAGTCCCAGTAGGGGAGGTTCACGGCCGGGTTGATCGCCTGCAGCGCCTTCTCGAACTCGATCAGGTACTGCCGGTGCCAGGGCAGGAACGACGGGGACTGGTGGGCGTACCGGATCCCGCCGACCGCGGCGAAGAAGTTGATGTGCGTGGTGACGAACCAGTCGTAGTTGCGGCCACCGGACTGCGCCTTGAGCTGCTTCACGGCGGCGACGAAGGCGGCCTTCTCGGCGGTGGTCAGGTCACGTGCGCTCTTGCGGACGCCCATGGTCAGCTCCCGTGCTCGTGGCCGACCCCGGCCAGGGCGGTCAGTTCGGTGTCGCCGAGCACGTCGACGGCGCGTCTGGTGAGCTCGAGCAGGCCGCCCCGGTTGCGATCGGTGTCGATGAGGACCGGCTGGTAGTGGTTGATCGCGCTGATGAACCCGACCGTGGCGCCCGGCAGGTCGACCTCCATGACGGCCAGCTTGCGGTCGTTGATCCAGACCTCGTGCGACCGCGACCGGCCCCGGGCGAGCGACCGGACCTCCGCCGCGCCGACGTGCACGCCCCGGATCCTCTTTCCACGGTATTCGAGCTCGAAGTCGCGCGGGTCCTTGCCGGCGGCCGGAGTGGCGAGCATTTGTGCGCCGGCGACTCCACTGGCGACGGCCGCGGTGGCGGCGCCGTAGCGGAGCACGGCACGTCTATTGACAGACGTTGATGGCGTCATTGTGTGACTCTCCGAAGAATTGTTTCTAAATGCCTTTTGGGCAGCTCGGAGCGGGTCCCCCGCCGCTCCGGCGCAACCGAACATACCTGAGAGGCGCAACGCTATCGGGAATGGTGGCGTAGCCCACAGATAGGCGTTCTTAATGCCTTAACGATTGTTTAATCGGTGGCATATTTCGGCGCTGAAATGGGATGAATCCGGAGAGTGGGCGTCGGGTGTGCCGGGATCGCGCAGGAAGAAGGTGTTATCGACGGTTCCGGAACCCGTCGCCATTGACTCATGACCATCGAACTCTTAACAATGTTTTTAATATCGACACCTCTCCCCCAGGAGGATCCCCATGCGCGGGATACGCACTCTGCTGGGCGCTGCCGTCGTCGCGATCACGCTGGCCGGCAGCCTGACCCTCGCCTCCCAGGGCGACACGGCGGACGCCGCCGTCGGCCCGGTGACCTGGTCCGACGAGTTCAACGGCGGGGCCGGCGCGGCGATCGACGGCTCGAAGTGGAACTTCGACGTCGGTGGTGGCGGCTTCGGCAACAGCGAATTGCAGTACTACACCAACTCCACGAACAACGTCCGCCAGGACGGCCAGGGGCACCTCGCGATCACCGCCCGCAAGGAGAACCCGTCCAACCTCCAGTGCTGGTACGGCACGTGCCAGTACACCTCCGGCCGGATCCTCACCTCCGGCAAGTTCACCCAGCGTTACGGCCGGTTCGAGGCCAGCATCAAGGTGCCGAAGGGGCAGGGCATCTGGCCCGCGTTCTGGATGCTCGGCGACAACCTGGGCAGCGTCGGCTGGCCGCAGTCCGGCGAGATCGACATCATGGAGAACGTCGGCAAGGAGCCGAACAAGCTCTACGGCACGGTCCACGGACCCGGCTACTCCGGCGGCAGCGCCATCGGGGGCAACCGGACCCTCTCCGCGCCGCTCGGGGACGCCTTCCACTCGTACGCGGTGGAATGGTCTCCGAACCTGATCGTCTGGTACCTCGACGGCAGTGAGTACTTCCGGGTCACCCCGGCCTCGCTGGGCGGCCGTCAGTGGGTCTTCGACCACCCGTTCTTCCTGATCCTGAACGTGGCGGTCGGCGGCAACTGGCCGGGCAGCCCGGACGCCTCCACCTCGTTCCCGCAGACCATGCTGGTCGACTGGGTGCGCGTCTCGGCCTGGAACGACTCGACCACCCCGCCCCCGGCCGGCGGCAACGCCCTGAAGAGCAACTTCAACGGCAAGTGCATCGACATCCCCGGCGGTACGGCCACCGACGGCGCTCGCCTGCAGATGTACGACTGCAACGGCACCGGCGCCCAGCAGTGGACCGCCAACAGTGACGGGACGATGCGCGCGCTCGGCAAGTGCATGGACCCGGCCGGTGGCGCCCTGTCCAACGGCACCCCGATCCAGCTGGTCACCTGCAACGGCAACCCGGTGCAGCGGTTCACCCTCTCCGGCGCCGGCGACCTCGTGAACGTCTCGGCCAACAAGTGTGTCGACATCACCGGCTGGAACAACGCGAACGGCGCCCAGCTCCAGCTCTGGGACTGTGGCGGCACCGCCAACCAGAAGTGGGCCCGCGCCTGATCCAGGCCGTGAACGACGATGGGGCGCCGCGGTATCCGCGGCGCCCCATCGGTTTCGTCCGGTGCTAGCTGTCCATGTTCACGATGCTCGGGTTGTCGATCAGGAACTGGGCGACCCGGTCCTCCTTCACCGCGGTGAAGAAGTCGGCGGCCTGCTCCGGCTTGAGGAACCGCTCACCGAGGTAACCCGTGTTGTTGGCCGGGTTCTGGAACACCCCGCCGCCCTCGAGCTTGACCGTGACCATGTCGTCGACGTTGATGTCCTTGAGCGCCAGCGCCCACTCGACGGGGCTGTTGCCGCCACCGGCGAAGGTCAGCGACTTGCCGGCCGCGTCCAGGATCTTCGTCATCTTGCCGATGTCGGTGATGACGCCCTTGCTCATCGCCTCTTTCGCCATGGCCTTGATGAACTGCTGCTGGTGGCGCTGCCGGTCGTAGTCGCTCATCTTGACGCCCTCGACGTTCGGGTACCGCTGGCGGACGTAGTCGAGCGCCTGCCACGGCTGGAGCCGGACCGGCTTGGTGCTCTTCTTGTAATACATCTGGGGCCCGGTGTACGGGTGGTCGCAGTTGGAGGTCACGGGGCAGCTCGCCTTGCGTGGCCGCTGCTTGCCCTCCGGCGTCAGGTGCTCCGACTTCACGTCCATGTCGATGACCATGGAGACGCCGCCGAGCGCCTCGACGATGTCCTTGAAGCCGCCGAAGTTGATGATCGCCGCGGCGTCGAACTTGTCGATGCCGGTGTAGTCGCGGATCGTCTTGGAGAGCAGCTTGAAGCCGTTCGTGACGTCGATCTTGCCGTTCACCTGGCTGCCCAGGGCCATCGCCGAGTTGATCTTCCCGCGGTGCGCCCGGACGCCGGACTTCGAGTCGGCCGGAATGTCCACATAAAGGTCACGGGGCATTGAGAACAGATACGCCGTGCTCATATCGGCCGGAATGTGCGCGACGAGGATCGAGTCGGACAGCGGAGGAGTCTCCGGCTTACGCGGGTCGATGCCGACGAGGAGGATCGTCAGCGGGCCCTTGATCTCTTCCTTCTTCGTCGCTGCCTGCGCGGCGTCACCCTCGAGCAGGCCCTCGTCGGTGAAGCCGCTGGTGTACTTCGCGATGAGGGTCTGGCCGGTGACCAGCGTGCCGCCGCTGACAATCAGCAGCACGGCGCCGAACGCGGCACAGAGCCGCGCCCACAATGGCGTGCGGCGTTTCGTTGACTTGGGCAACCGGTCTCCTAGCCCCGCTCCGACATCGAACACGCATGATTCCACGGCCAGGCAACACCGAGGCAAGCGTCTCCGGGGCCGACGTGACCGGTGCCACCTTAGTTCCAGTACGGCTCCAACACCTACCGGGTTCGATCGACGCTATTTACTTATACAGTTAACAGTCCTAATAATTAGCCATGCGTCGATCCGTTCTCCTGGCCACGGCGACGGCCCTGGCCTCCGCGGGCTCCCTCGTCTACGTGGCCTCCACCGCGAGCGCGGCCGTGGCCTGTGCTCCCGTCTGGAGCGCCTCCTCCGTCTACGTCAAGGACAACGTCGCCTCCAAGGGCGGCAACAACTACACGGCCAAGTGGTGGACCCAGGGCGAGGACCCGGCCCTCAAGAGCGGCCAGTGGGACGTCTGGATCAACAACGGCGCTTGCGGCGGCACCACCGACCCGTCGCCGTCCAGCCCGTCGCCCTCGAAGTCGCCGTCGACCAGCCCATCCCCGTCGACGTCGCCCTCCACGTCGCCCAGCCCGTCGACCTCGCCGAGCACCCCGATCCCCGTCGGTGGTCTGCCGAGGCACGCACTCATCGGCTACCTGCACGCGAGCTTCGCCAACGGCGCCGGTTACCTGAAGATGGCCGACGTGCCCGCCGAGTGGGACATCATCAACCTCTCCTTCGGCGAGCCGACCAGTGTCACGTCCGGTGACATCCGGTTCACCCTCTGCCCGGCCACCGAGTGTCCCGGCGTGGAGACCGAGGCCCAGTTCATCGCCGCCATCAAGGCCAAGCGTCAGGCCGGCAAGAAGGTGCTGCTCTCCATCGGCGGGCAGAACGGACAGGTGCAGCTCACCACGACCGCGGCCCGCGACAAGTTCGTCAGCTCGGTGAGCGCGATCATCGACAAGTACGGCCTGGACGGCGTCGACGTCGACTTCGAGGGCCACTCGCTGTCGCTGAACACCGGCGACACCGACTTCAAGAACCCGACCACGCCGGTCATCGTCAACCTGATCAGCGCGCTCAAGTCGCTGAAGACCCGCTACGGCGCCGGATTCGTCCTGACCATGGCCCCGGAGACGTTCTTCGTCCAGCTCGGCTACCAGTATTACGGCTCCGGTCCGTGGGGTGGCCAGGATCCCCGCGCCGGCTCGTACCTGCCGGTGATCCACGCGCTGCGCAACGACATCACCGTGCTGCACGTCCAGGACTACAACTCCGGCTCGATCATGGGGCTGGACAACCAGTACCACTCGATGGGCGGCGCCGACTTCCACATCGCGATGACCGACATGCTGCTGGCCGGATTCCCCGTCGCGGGCAACACCGCCAACGTGTTCCCGGGGCTGCGTGAGGACCAGATCGCGTTCGGGGCGCCCAGCTCGGTGAGCGCCGGCAACGGCCACGTCGCCCCGGCGGGTGTCCAGCAGGCGGTCAACTGCCTGGTCAAGGGGTCGAACTGTGGCGGTTACACGCCGCGCAGCGGTCTGAACCCGGACTTCCGGGGACTGATGACCTGGTCGATCAACTGGGACCGGTTCTACAGCTGGGAGTTCAAGAACAGCCACGAGCCGTTCCTGAACGCGTTGAACTGATTCCGCCCGGACCGATGAGTTCGTGTCGGTGGCCCGGTCTACTGAACCGAGACCACCGACACGAAGGGGCCACCACCATGGCAAAGGTCATCTCCACCCTGTTCATCTCCGCCGACGGCGTCGCCGAGATCGACCCGGCCTGGCACTTCCCGTACTTCGACGAGAACATGGGCCGCGCGATCACCGAGGACTACGACACCTCCGACGTGCTGCTGATCGGGCGGAAGACGTACGACAGCTTCGCCGGCGCCTGGCCCGAGCGCGAGGCCGGCGGTGGCGACGACGCGCCGTTCGCCAAGCAGCTCGGCGACGTCCGCAAGGTGGTCGCCTCGCGTCAGGCGCCGGAGCTCACCTGGCGCAACTCGGAGCTCATCGACGGCGACCTGATCGACGCCGTACGGGCGCTGAAGGCGGACGAGAGCATCAAGGGCATCCTGATCCCGGGCTCCCTGAACGTGGTGCACCAGCTGCTCGCCGCCGGGCTGGTCGACGAGCTGCGGCTGCTCGTGCACCCGGTGGCGGCCGGTAAGGGCGAGAAGCTCTTCGTCGACGGCGCCCCGGTTCAGCATCTGAAGGTGCTGGCCACCGAGGCGTTCCCGACCGGCGTGCTCCGGGTGATCTACGCGCCCGTCGAGCCGCCCGCGCCGGCCGGATACGAGGACGTCGAGGACTTCCCCGAGGGCAGATGAGCCGGAGGCTTCGGCCGGTCACCGTGTCGGTGACCGGCCGGGCAGCCGATGTCAGGCCTGCTTGGTCTCCCAGAAGATCTTCGAGATCTCCTCGATCTTGCCGAGCAGCCGGTCGGCGACAGCCGGGTCGACCGAGCCCTTCGCGCCGCCGGCCCCGGCCAGCTTGGTGGCCTCGTTGAAGAGCTGGTGCAGGTGCGGGTACTTCTCGAAGTGCGGCGCCTTGAAGTAGTCGGTCCACAGCACCCACAGGTGGTGCTTGACCAGCTCGGCCCGCTGCTCCTTGATGATCAGGGCCCGGGTACGGAACTCCGGATCCTCGTTCGCCTGGTACTTCTCCGCGATCGCCTTGATCGACTCGGCCTCGATCCGGGCCTGAGCCGGGTCGTAGACGCCGCACGGCAGAGCGCAGTGGGCGCTCACGACGGTACGCGGGGTGAACAGCCGGGGCAGTCGCATCAGAACTCGTCTCCGTGGTGGGGGTGGAACTCGCGGTCGTGGTGCACGAGCCGTCCGCGGGCCGGGCCGAGCAGCACCTCGATCACGGTGGCGACGACCACCGTCGAGTCACCGACCGGAACCCGGTGCAGCGGTACGGCCCGCAGGCTCGCCTGGGCGCCGGGCAGGAACGGCTCGCCGGTCGGCAGCATGTCCCACCCCTGCTCCGGGGTGAAACGCGGCCCGTCCGACCGGGCGAAGGCCCGGGCCAGGGCGAGGTGCGCCGGGCCGAGAAGGTTGACGGTGAGACTCGGCGCGGTCAGGATCGCCCGCGCCGAGCGGGACCCCATCACCGAGAACGACAGTGCCGGCGGATCCATCGAGACCGACGCCACGCTGGACGCGGTGAGCCCGGCCGGCCCCCGTGGCCCGCCCGCGGCGATCACCGCGACCCCGGTCGGAAACCGGCGGAAGGCATCCTTCAGCCTCTCGCCGACCCCGGTATCGATGCTGCTCGACACTGTCTCCCTCATCCCTGCCCAGCCGTACGGGACGACGTTAGAACCTCAACCTGAATTGAGGTCAAACCCGGCGGCTGCCGGATCGGCCTCGCGGCTGGTCGACGGCCTCGATCGGGGCGTCCGCCGGACGGCTGCTCCGGCACGGTGGGCGACTTCGCCGGATCTCCACGACATTCCGCTGTTCACACGGACGGGACCGGGGCCGGTTCTATGCTCGAAGCCCAGGAGCAGGTGAGACAGGTCGGTAACCGCTCGGACCGTGCAGCGAGAGGAATCACGAATGGATCTTGCCGACGCAACGTGGCGGAAGAGCCGCCGGTCGAGCGATGACGGAACCTGCGTCGAGGTCGCGGTGGTCGCGGGGGGCGTGGCCGTCCGGGACTCCAAGAACCGCGAGGGCGGCGCGCTGAAGTTCACGTACGCCGAGTGGGTCGCCTTCATCGGCGGGATCAAGGCGGGCGCCTTCGACCTTCCGGCGTAGATCCGGACGGCGACCAGGACTGACGAGCGCGGGCTCACCCCAGGGGTGGGGCCGCGCTCGCTGCGTGAGCGGGCGTGCCGGGCGAATTAAGGTATGCCTATCCTTATCCGCATGTCCGACGTGTTGCTGCGGCTCACCGGGGTGTCCGTGCGGCACGAGGTGTATGACCGAGACGGTGCGGTGAGCCACGGCGCGGCCCGGCCACAAGAGGTGACCGCCGAGGTCCGGGCCGGCGAGATGGTGCTGCTGCTCGGGCCGTCCGGGTGCGGCAAGTCCACTCTCACGCTCACCGCCAACGGGCTGATCCCGCACGTCGTCGGCTCTCTCATGGACGGCACGGTGACCGTCGCCGGGACCGATACGGCCGCGACCACGGTGCCCGCGCTCGCCCGTGACGTCGCCATGGTCTTCCAGGATCCGGACGCGCAGATCGTCACGGCCACCGTGCTCGACGAGGTCTGCTTCGGGCCGGAGAACCTGCTGGTCCCGGCGGAGGAGGTGCTGGCACGGGCCGAGGAGGCACTGCGCCGCGTCGGGCTCTGGGAGCGCCGCGACGACGACCCCGAGCATCTGTCCGGCGGAGGGCGTCAGCGCCTCGCCATCGCCTGCGCGCTCGCGTTGCGTACCCCCGTGCTGGTCCTCGACGAGCCGACCGCGAACCTGGACCCGGCCGGTGTCGAGGAGGTCTATCGGATCCTGCGGGACATCGCCGCCGAGCGGGACCGGGCCGTGCTGCTGGTCGAGCACAACCTGGACGCGGCGATCGGATTCGTCGACCGGGTGCTGGTGCTCGACGCCGAGGGACGGGTCGTGTTCGACGGGGCGGCCCGCGCGATCCTCACCGGGCACGTCGAGGAGCTGATCGCGCTGGGCGTGTGGCTGCCGGTGGCGACGCTGGCGGCGCTGCGGCTGCGGGCGGCCGGAATCGTGCTGGAGCCGCTGCCGTTGACGCCCGGCGAGCTGGCGACCGCCCTCGACACGGCGCCCGCGCTTCCGGCTCCCCGGGCCCGGGTGGCTGCCGGTGTCGCCGCCGAGACCGCCATCGCGGTACGCGACCTCACCGTCCATCGCGGACGCCGGCCCGTTCTGCACAGCGTGTCCCTGACCGTCGCGGCCGGCGAGTTCGTCGCGGTGGCCGGGGCCAACGGGGCCGGCAAGACCACGCTGGCCCAGGCGATCGCGGGTGTGGTCGGCACCCGCCGCGGGACGGTCACCGTGAGCGGTCAGGCCGGGTTCGTCTTCCAGAACCCGGAGCACCAGTTCCTCACCAACCGGGTCGAGGACGAGCTGGCGTACGGCCTGCGGGTCTTGAAGCGACCGCGAGCCGAGATCGACGCCCGCGTGGACGAGCTGCTGGACCGGCTGGGGTTGGGTGGGGTGCGCGAGGTGCACCCGTTCCTGCTGTCCGGCGGCCAGAAACGCCGCCTCTCGGTCGGCGCCGCCCTGGTGACCAGGCCCAAGGTGCTGGTCCTGGACGAGCCGACGTTCGGTCAGGACCGGGAACGCGCCGCCGAGCTGCTCGACCTGCTCGACGGGCTGCACCGGGACGGCGCCACCGTGGTCGTGGTCAGCCACGACATGCATCTGGTCGCCGAGTACGCGACCCGGCTGCTGGTGCTCGCCGGCGGCCGGGTGATCGCCGACGGTGTCCCGTCCGACGTCTACGCCGACGCCGCGGTGCTGGCCGCGGCCGGGCTGCGACCACCGCCGATCGCACAGGCCGCCCGTGCGCTCACCCGCCACCCCGGCTGGCACGGCGTGACCAGGCTCGCCGATCTGCCCGCCCTGGAGCCGTCCCGATGAGCGACCGGTGGTCGCTGCGCTCGTACAACCCGGTCGTCAAGGTGCTCGCCCCGGTCCCCGCCATGATCGTCACCGCGCTGTCGCGAGACCTGTGGACGCCTGCCGTGTTCGCGGTGATCGCACTGGCCATGCTGCTGATCGGCGGCGGGCTGCGCGGCCGGCGGCTGGTCGCGACGATCGCCGGTCCGCCGCTGCTGGTGGCTGTGCTGACCGTGTCGTTCGGTGTGTGGACCGACCCGCGCCTGGTCGACCACACCACCGCGCTGCTGACGATCGGGCCGTTCACGCTCTGGTCCGGCGCGCTGGAGATCGGCCTCGCCACCGGGCTGCGGGTGGCCGCCGTGATGCTGCTGGCCCTGATCGCGGGCCTCACCACCGACGGAACCGACCTGGTCCGGTCGATGATCGCGCACCTGCGGGTGCCCTACCGGATCGGGTACGCGGGGTTCGCGGCCATGCGGTTCGTGCCGAGGTTCCGTCGCGACCTGGAGATCATCCGGCTGGCGCACCGGGTGCGGGGCGTGGACGGCGGGCGCGGACCGGTCGCCACGCTGCGCCGGTACAACGGGTACGCCGTACCGCTGCTGGCCGGGGCGATGCGGCACGGTGACCGCGTCTCGCTCGCGATGGAGGCTCGCGGGTTCGGGGCGTTCCGGACCCGTACCGAACGCCGTCACGTCCCGCTGCGCCCCCGCGACGCCGTCCTGGCGCTCTGGCTTATCGCTGTGTGTCTCGTTCCCCACCTGTTGTCTGGAGCCCTCGGATGAAGAATCTGACCACCCGTTACCTGATGGCGTGCGCGGCGATCGGCGCGGCCACCGGTGTCCTGCTGATACCGGCGTTCTTCGTGTCGTTCGCGATCTCCGCGGCCGTCCCGCTGGCGTACGCCGCGATGGCCGGCGTCTGGTTCCTCGGCCCGGTCGTGGCGCTCGCCGTGCTGCGGCGTCCCGGCGCGGCGGTGCTCACCATGTTCCTCGCCGGGATCATCAACGTGGCCACCCCGGCCGGACCGAGCGCGATCCTCACCAACCTGATGGTCGGTGCCGCCCTGGAACTGGGCTTCCTGGTCACCCTCTACCGGATCTGGCGGCCCTGGCTGTTCTTCGTGACCGGCGCGCTGTTCCAGGTCTACTACGCGATCAGCGCCTACGCGTACTTCAACATCGGCGACATGACGACCGCGGCCCAGGTCGGCTTCTTCGTCCTGCTGTTCGGCAGCACGACGGTGTTCATCCAGATCGGGCTCGTCATCGCGAAACGGCTGATCACCGCGGGCGTCGGCCGGGGAGTGGCGCCGGCGCCGGCTGTCCGGTGAGCTGCGGATCATGTTGGTAACGGCCCGGAGTGCCAGCTGAGCGAATCGGCGTGACGGTCGGTATCTTCCTGCGCGTGTTCATCGGACGCCAGGACGAACTGCGGGAAATGCGCACCGCGCTCACCGAGAGCGGGGTGTGCGTGCTCACCGGGCCGGCGGGTATCGGCAAGTCCGCGCTGGCGGCCGCCTCTGCGCCACCGGGGAGCTGGGTGGTGAGCCTCGCCGGGAGCAGCACCGACCCGGACGAGCTGGCCGCCACCCTCGCCGCCGGGCTCCGCGCCCGGATGGGCGATCCAGCGGTCGACGACATCGTCCAGCACTTCGCCGAGCGGGTCGCGGGCGAGCCGGAGCCGAGCCTGCTGATCGTCGACGACATCCCGGCACTCACCGAGGAGCTCGTCGATCGCCTCCTGGTGCGGGCGGCCGGGCGCAGGCTGCGTACCGTCCTGATCACCAGCCGGGTGCCCGGCATCCCGGCGCCGGTCCTGGAGCTCGGGCCGATGGCCGACGCCGAGGCGGCCGAACTGCTGGGCAGCGACGACCCTGACCTTCTCGCGCTCCTCGGCGGGCACCCGATGGCGCTTCGGCTGGCCGGACTGGCACTGCGCAAACACGGTCCCGCCGACCTGGCCGACCGGCTCACCGACGTCCCGTCACCGATCACCGTGCTGCTCCGGGACCGGTTCGACGGTCTCAGTGAGTCGGCGTCCCGGGTGCTGCGGTTCTCCGCCTTCAGCTCGCCCGCCGCCCTCCCACCCGGCGTGCTGCGCCTGCTGCTCGGCCGGGCCGGCGCCGAAGCGGTCGACGAGCTGCACCGGGAGCTGCTGGCCGTCCCGGTCGACGGCGCCCTGCAGGTGCACTCGGTGGTCCGTGACGCGGCCCGGCAGCACCTGCCGCCGGTCGACTGGACCGCGCTGGCCCGCCGGCTCGCCGACGCCGTGATCGACCACCCCTGGTCCGGCCCGATCGAGTCGTTCCTGGTCAACCGGCACGCTGACCGGCTGTCCGGGCGCCCCGACCTGCCGCTGACCATAGTGGATCGGCTGCATCGACGGGTGATCTCCCTGCGCGAGCCGGTCCTGACCGCCCCGCACCACCGTGAGCTGGCCGAACGCCACTTCGACGACCCTGCGGTGCTGGTCGAGGCGGCCGAGATGATGCGGACCGTGGGGGCGCTCGACGAGGCGCGTGACCACGCCGACCGGGCCGTGCCGCTCGCCACCGATCCCGAGCTGCGGAGCCGGGCCCGGCTCCTGCTCGCCGAGGTGCTCGACGACCTCGGCGACACCGGCCGCGCCGACCACCTGTGGACGCTGCTGCGCACCGGCCCCGCATCCCCGGACGTCGAGCTGCGGTTCCTGCGGTCGCGACGGCTGCGCGGCCGGTACGACGAGGCACGGAGAGGGCTGACGGCGTTCATCGATCAGCACGAGATCCGGTACTCGATGCTGGACCGGGTGCAGTCGGCGCAGCTGGAGCTGGCCCGTGCCGAGATCGAGGACGGTGCCCAACCGGAGGCCCGCCGTCGCGCCGCCCGGGTGATCGCCGCACACGCCACCCCCGACCGGCAGGACCATCCGACCGTGGCCCAGGCGGTCGGGGTGCTCGTCGACGCCCGGCTCATCCCGCCGCTCACCGATCCCCGCGAGGACCGGCCGGTCTGGGAGGACATCGAGCGTGAGCTGGGCCGTCTCCGCGAGAACTGGGCGGCCACCCACGGGCCGCGGCACAGCGTCACCCTGTCGCTGGCGGTCGCCCACGGCGAGGCGCTCACCGCTCTCGGCCGGCCGGGCGACACCCTTTCCCGGGTACGCGACGACGTGCGCGACCGTTTCGTCCCGGAGCACCCGGCCCGGTTCCGCGCGGAGATGGTGCTCGGTTTCGCCGCCGCCAGAGGTCACCGCAACACCGATGCGGCCGACCACTTCGACGGCGCGTTCCACGGCTTCCGGGCCACGCTCGGTGACACCCATCCCAACACGCTCCGTGCTGAGCTGGCCCTAGGCGTAGCCCTCAAACTGACCGGCCGCCGCGGCGGGGCCCGGCACATGCTGCACGTGGTGCGGCACGCCCCCGGCAGCGTGGGCATCGGCACGGATCTGTTCCTGCAGAGCGCTTTCGGCTCCGGGTTGAGCGTCTTCCCGTCCTGGCTGTGGCGCCGGTTGACCCCGCAGCCGCGCGAGTGATCCCGGACCGGTGACTGCAGCGCGGTGTGTCAGGTAGGAGACGACCTCAACCGCGGGGACATGCGGTCCGTAACCATTCGTGATAATCGCTGCGGCGGACATGGCGGGGTTGCGGAAGGGAAGCACTGGTGACGACATCGGCGGATGCCCGGCGGCGGGCCGGACTCACAGCGCTGTACCTCGGCATCTTCGCGACGATCTGGCTGAGCGTGCCGGCGAACGAGCCACCCTGGGGGTCTTCCTGGTCGCGGGCAGTGTCGCCGCCCTGCTCACCGCGGGTGCGGGTGGCGCGCTCGTGGTGTGGTCCCGCGCGGAGGGGCTGCTGTCACGGGATGCGGCCGCCGATCGGTGGTACCTGGTGATCCTCGCCGGTGAGCTGGCGGCCGCCGGATTCGGTGCGGTGCTGCTCGCCGTCACCGGCCACTCGGAGTACATTCCGGTGCTCGTCGCCGCGGTCGTCGGGCTGCACTTCTGGCCGCTCGCCCCGGTGCTGCGTGATCCGGCGCTGCGGGTTCTCGCCGGACTGGTCTGTGTGGCCGCGCTGGCCGGGCTGATCACCGGGATGGTGTCGACGGTGTCGCCGGGCGAGGTGGTCGGCTCCGGTGTCGGCGTCCTGTTGCTGGGCTATGCGATCGGCGCGTTGATCCGAGGTGGACTGATCCTGCGGCAGGCGCATTGACGGGTGCCCCGGGACCACGGCTCGTCCAGGTCCGCACCGGTGGGCCGGTGAGAGCCTCTTGCGCTGTCACGGGGCGCGTCGGCCGTACCGAAAAAGGGTTTTAGGGCCTTTCCGTTCCGGGAATGGGGTTTTTGTCGGCGAAGGGCGGTAGGGTGCTGGTTTCCAGCACCTAGGACGCGTAGGACCCCTCTGGGACGGCTCCGTGGAGAAACTGACGAGTCCCGATCCGGCGACGCATGACGTCGACCGGCTCGCCGAGTTGTTCCCGGCCGCGGTGACCGAGGTGGCGGACGCCTCCGGGAGGCCGGTCCGGGTGGTCGACTTCGACCTGCTCAGGCGGCATCTCGGGGATCGGGTCGCGGAGGGTGCGCCGGAGCGCTACCAGCTGGACTGGCCGGGTAAGCGCCGGGCGCAGCGGTCGGTGCGGGAGCCGGCTGCCGCGACGTTGCGGCCGAGGCGCGAGCAGTCCGAGGATTTCGACGTCACCCGCAATCTGCTGATCGAGGGCGACAACCTCGACGTGCTGAAGCTGTTGCAGGAGTCGTTCCTCGGGCGGATCAAGGTGATCTACATCGATCCGCCCTACAACACCGGCAACGACTTCCTCTACGACGACGACTTCTCGCAGACCAGGGCCGGCTATCTGGCCGGGTCGGGGCAGGTCGACGCGACCGGGGTGCCGCTGGTGGCCAATCCGGAGTCGGGCGGGCGGTTCCACTCCAACTGGCTGAGCATGATGTATCCGCGGCTGGCGCTGGCCCGGAATCTGATGACCGACGACGGCGTCATCTTCATCTCCATCGACGATCATGAGATCGACAACCTGCGGAAGATCTGCGCCGAGATCTTCGGGGAGCGCAATTTCGTCGCCCAGATCATCTGGCAGAAGGTGTACGCGCCGAAGAACACCGCCCGGTGGTTCTCCGAGGACCACGACTACATCCTCGTCTTCGCCCGGAACCGGGACCGCTGGCAGCCGCGCCCACTCGCCCGGACCGCCGAGATGGAGGCGCGGTACCGCAATCCGGACGCCGACCCGCGTGGGCCGTGGAAGCCGGAGAACATGTCGGCCCGCAACCGGTACGACGCCGGCGTCTACCCGATCACCACCCCGTCCGGGAGGCTGATCGAGGGCCCGCCGCGCGGCAGCTACTGGCGGATCTCCCGGCAGCGGTTCGACGAGCTGAACGCGGACAACCGGATCTGGTGGGGCAGTGGTGGCGACAACGCCCCGGCGGTGAAACGGTTCCTGTCCGAGGTGTCCGCCGGGCGTACCCCGCAGACGCTGTGGTTCTACGGCGAGGTCGGCCACACCCAGGACGCCAAGCGCAGTCTGCTGCGCTATGTCCCGTTCGAGCACACCGCCAACGTGCTGAACTCGGTGAAGCCGGTCGAGTTGTTGCAGCGCATCCTGCAGCTGGCCGGCCGGCCCGGTGACGGCGACATCGTCCTGGACTTCTTCGGTGGCAGCGCGACCACCGCGCACGCCGTGCTGGTGCAGAACCGGGCGGACGGCGGTAACCGGCGCTTCATCAGCGTGCAGATCCCGGAGCCGCTGCCGGTCGCCGAGAACGGACTGTCGTCGATCTTCGAGATCGGGCTGACCCGGGTGCGCAACGTGGTGGCCGAGCTGCGGGCCTCCGGCGCCTCGGGTGACCTGGGCTTCCGGGTGCTGCGGCTGGACTCGCCGAACCTCGCCGAGCCGCCGGACGATCTCGGCCAGAGCTCGCTCGCCGCCCTGGTGGACCGCGTCAAACCGGACCGGACCGATGAGGACCTGCTGTTCCAGGCGCTGCTCGACTCGGGCCTCGACCCGGGTCTGCCGCTCACCGAGTCGGACGGGGTGTGGGCCGCCGGTGAGGACGAGTTGATCGCCTGCTTGCGGGAGACGGTCACCGAGGACGTGGTCCGGGCGGTCGCCACCAGGCGGCCGCGCCGAGCCGTCTTCCGCGACTCGGGCTTCGCCGACGACGCGGCCCGTCTGAACGCCGACCAGATCTTCGCGGCGCTGTCGCCGTCGACCGACGTGAAGGTCCTGTGACGGGTGCGGCTCCAGTTCACGGTCCAGGAGTTCCAGACCGAGGCGGTGGCCGCGGTCGCCGACTGCTTCGCCGGCCAGCCGTATTCCACGCCCGGGCCGTGCAACGCGCCGCTGGCGACCGATCGCCTTCTGGCGAACGTGCGTGCGGTGCAGCGCCGGGCCGGGCTGCCGCTCTCCGGCGCGCCGGCGGTCAGCGAGGCGGCGCCGGATGCCCCGAACCTCGACGTGGAGATGGAGACCGGCACCGGCAAGACCTACGTCTACATCAAGACGATCATGGAGTTGAACCGGCGTTACGGTTGGTCGAGATTCATCGTCGTGGTGCCGGGGGTGGCGATCCGGGAGGGTGTGCGCAGAGCGTTCGAGATCACCGCGGAGCACTTCCGGCAGACGTACGGGACACGCCCGCGCCCGTTCACGTACGACTCCTCCGCGCTCCACGAACTGGAACGGTTCCGCTCCGGCACCGGCGTGCAGGTCATGATCATAAACTTGCAGGCGTTCAACTCCGCGTCCCGCGAGAACCGCCGCATCTACGAGGAGCAGGACGGTTTCGGGTCGCGCCGGCCGATCGACGTGATTCGGGCGGCCCGTCCGATCGTCGTCATCGACGAGCCCCAGCGCATCGGGTCGGCCCGCTCGCTGGCATCGCTGAGCCGGTTCGACCCGCTCATGGTCCTGCGGTACTCGGCGACCCACCGGGTTCGCCACGATCTCGTGCACCGGCTGGACGCGGTCGAGGCGTACCGCCGCAAGCTCGTCAAACGGATCACGGTGGTCGGGGTCGACGGGGAGCCCGGTGCGGCCAAGCGGCGGATCCAGATCCGCGAGGTGATCCGCGCGCACCTGGACAAGGAGCGGGA
The DNA here is from genome assembly GCF_050956125.1 of Actinoplanes sp. CA-252034. Lineage (NCBI taxonomy): Bacteria > Bacillati > Actinomycetota > Actinomycetes > Micromonosporales > Micromonosporaceae > Actinoplanes > Actinoplanes sp. CA-252034. The sequence goes on along the minus strand of NZ_CP191846.1, from coordinate 10,567,186 downwards.
GCTGCAGCCCGGGGCGTCAAGGTGCTGTCGCTGCTCTTCATCGACCAGGTGGTCGGATACCGCGACTATTCGCGCGACGACCAGCTCGGTGCCTACGCGCGGATGTTCGTCGAGGAGTACGGTGCGCTGACCGCAGGCGAGCCGGACGGGCCCTACCGGCGTTACCTCGACGGGATCCCGCCCGGGCGCACCCACCAGGGCTATTTCGCCGTCGACCGGCGGACCGGGCGCATGGTCGACGGCAGCGCCTCCGATGTGGACGCCTACGACCTCATCCTGCGTGACCGGGAGCGCCTGCTCTCCCTCGACGAGCCGGTCCGGTTCGTGTTCTCGCACTCGGCGCTGCGGGAGGGCTGGGACAACCCGAACGTCTTCGTCATCGGCATGCTCAAACACAGCGACAACACGGTGTCCCGCCGTCAGGAGGTGGGCCGTGGGCTGCGGCTCGCGGTCGATCAGCACGGGGAGCGGATGGCGGGGATCAACGAGCTGACCGTGGTGGCGGACGAGTCGTACGCGTCGTTCGTCGCCGGACTGCAGGCGGAGGGCGACTTCCGGACGATCACCGACGGCCGGAGGGTGCGGCGTTCCCCGGCTCCGGTCGCGCGGACCAGCCAAACCGTCCCTCGCGTGGACTTCGACTCGTCGGAGTTGGTGACACGGTGTGTGGCCGCCCTCGACGACGGCCTGACGCCACGACGGCATGTCGTGCAGACCGCGGAAGACACCCGGACCTACCCGGTGGACGTCGACAGAATGGTGGACCCGGTGGGCGAGCTCGCCGAGCTGACCCGCCTCACCCGCCGGACGATCGCCGCCATACTCACCGCGATCCGCCCCGGCACGTTCGCCCTCTGCAGCCGGGACGATGCCGCGGAGCTCATCAACCGGGAGAAGGCCGCCCTGATCAGGGAGGCTCAGCGGCGCGGCACGACCAGGGGCGTCCCGGTGCGCGGGTGATCGAAGACCTCCACCTCATGCTGGTAGACGTCACTCAACAACACCCCGGTGAACACGTCCCGCGGCGTCCCCTCGGCCCGCACGCGCCCCTCGGCCAGCACATACGCGCGATCCGCGTACGCCGCGGCCAGCCCCAGATCGTGCAGCACCACGACGACGGCCGCACCGCCGGCGGCTCGCGCCCGTACGGCCCGGAGCACCAGCTCCTGATGCCGTAGGTCGAGAGCGGCCGTCGGCTCGTCGAGCAGCAGCACCGGGGTCCGCTGCGCCAGCACCCGGGCCAGCGCCACCCGCGCCTGCTCGCCACCGGACAGCTCCGGGAACGACCGCCCCGCGAAACCGGTCGTCTCGGTCAGCCGCATCGCCTCGGCCACCGCGCCCTCGTCGTCGGCGCTCTCCGGCCGGCCGTGCCACGGCGCCCGCCCCATCGCGACGACCTCACCGACCGTGAACGGGAACGACAGCGCCGCCTTCTGCGGCAGCACGGCACGCTGCCGGGCCAGCTCGGCCGGCTTCCAGGCGCGCACCTCGCGCTCGGCGATGTCGACGCGTCCCCCGGCCGGCACGTCCCCGGCGAGCGCGGCGAGCAAAGTGGACTTGCCGGCGCCGTTCGGTCCCACGAGTGCGACCACCTCACCGGAGTCGACGTGCAGATCCACGCCGTCGACGACCCGCCGGCCGCCGAGATCGACCCGGACGTCCCGGGCCCTCATCCCCAGCCTCCCGCGCGCGCCCGCGTCCGGCGCAGCAGCCAGAAGAACGCCGGCCCGCCGACCACCGCGGTCAGCACCCCGAGCGGCAACTCCTGGTAGTCGATCGCGGTCCGGGCGATCAGATCGCCGGTGACCACGACCAGGGCGCCGCCGAGCGCGCTCGCCGGGATCAGCACCCGGTGACCGGGCCCGGCGATCATCCGGACCAGGTGTGGCACCACCAGTCCGACGAAGCTGATGATCCCGGTGAACGCCACCGCCGAGGCGGTGAGCAGGGCGGTCGTCACGATCGCGACGATCCGCAGGCGTTCGGTGTCGACGCCGAGGTGCCGGGCCGGGCGCTCGCCGAGGGCCAGCAGGTCGAGGCGGCGGGCCAGGATCACGGCCACCGCCAGGCCGGCGACCGCGCACGGGCCGGCCACCGCGACGGCGCCCCAGGTGGCCTGGGCCAGGCTGCCGAGCTGCCAGAACGCGATCGCCCGGACACCGTCGTCATCGGTCACGAACATCAGCAGGCCGAGCAGGGCGCCCGCCGTCGCGTTCACCGCCACACCGGTCAGGACCAGCGTGACCACCTCCGTGCGGCCCCGGGCGCGCGACATCGCGTACACGATCAGGGTGGTCAGGACGCCGCCGATGAACGCGGCCGCCGCGGTGGTCCAGATCCCGGCGACGGTGACGCCGGTGACGATCGCGGCGGCCGCGCCGACCGCCGCTCCCGACGACACACCGACCACCCCGGGCTCGGCGAGCGGATTGCCGAAGACACCCTGCATCAGCGTCCCGGCGCAGCCCAGCGCGCCGCCGACGATCACCGCGAGCATCACCCGCGGGAACCGGACCAGCCACAACGCGTTCTCGCCCTGCACCGCCGAGGGCAGCGGGCCGAGATCGATCCCGAGCCGGTGCAACACCGAGCCGGCGACCTCGGCCGGTGCGATCGGCACCTGCCCACGCCCGGCGGCAAGCACGCTCACGGCCGCGAGCCCCACCGCCAACCCCAGGATCAAAACCGTTTTCCGGTACGGCCACGGGGCTCTCCGGCCGGACCTGAGGCGTCCACGTCCGGCCGGATCACCCTCGGACATCCGCCGCTCGGCCCCGGTCGGCCCGCGCTCAGGGACGCCGTGATCCTTCTCGGTCAGCATGACCTGTAGACCGCTTTCGCCAGCGCCTCGACGGCCTTACCGGTGCGCGCCCCGAAGTTCAGCAGCACGCCGTCCTCCATGTCGACGATCCGGCGGTTGACCCCGGCCGGCGTCTGCGCCACCCCCGGCAGCTTGAGCAAGCCGTCCACGCCGTCGACCGAGTCGAGCCCCTCGGTCATCACGAGGATCACGTCGGGCGCCGCGTTGATCAGCCCCTCACTGGTCAACGGCCGGAACTTCGTGAGCCCCGCCGCGGTCCCGGCGTCCACCGCCCCGATCGCCTCGATCATCGCGTCCGACCCGGCGCCGTCCCCGCCGATCAGATACACACCCGCCGTGCCCCGCACATACAGGAACGCGATCCGCGGCGGTGCGCCGTCCTTCGGCGCCGACGCCCGAGCCGCGTCGATCTCCGACTGCACCCGGACGACCAGCCGTTCCCCGGCCCCGGCCACCCCGAGCGCCCCGGCGACGGCCCGGATGTGTGCCGGGATCGCCTCCAGCGTCTGCTCGTCGTCGACGATCACCACCGGGATCCCCGAGTCCCGGATCTGCTGCAACACCGTGGCCGGGCCGATGCTGTCGTCGGCGATCAGCACGGTCGGGTTCAGATCGAGGACCGCCTCCGCCGACAGGTCGTGTCCGTGTGGAGTGACCAGGGGCAACGCGGCCGCAGCCGGGAACGCGGTGGAGGTGTCGCGCCCGATCACGCGGTCGCCGAGCCCGAGGCTGAAGACGATCTCAGCCAGGGAGCCGTACAGGTTGACGGCCAGGATCCGGTCGGCCGACGTCACCGTGACGTCCCGCCCGTCCGCCGACGTCACCGTGACCGGCAGTCGCGGCGACGGCGCCGGGTCCAGCGGTGTGACGTCCTCGTCGGCCAGTTCGGCGGTGGCAACCCCACAGGCGCTGGTGGCGGACCGGTCCGGCCCGACCTCACTGACCGTGGTGCATCCCGTCGCGACGAGCACCACCACGACCGCCGCCGTCCCGATTCTGCTCATGGTGGCTCGCATCAACGCTCCCGTCGCTGTCGGACACGACCGGCGAGACCGGTCACCAGGACGCCGACCAGGAACGCGCCGCCGATCGCCCACCAGTGCCCGAGCGGTGTGGCGCTGCTGGTGCGGCTCAGAGCCGGCTCGGCTGCCTCCAGCGCGACCACGGCAGCGGTGGTCGGCGGCCCGGCGGTGGCGAGTCTGCCGGTGGGCGGCCCGACCGGGGCACTCCGGTTTCCGGCCGGCTGGCCACCGCCCGGCCTGTTCGTGGTGACGCCGGCCGGCGGTGCCGTCGTGGATGTGGCATTGCTCACAGTGGACGCCGCGAATCGCACCGGAATGCGCACGTCCTGCGAGCGGTCGCTGGTCCGGGTGTGGTCGTTACGGGTGACCACGGCGCAGCCGCGGACCGCGCAGTCGACGTCCCCGATCATCTGGCTGACCTTGAGCGAGACCCGGAAACTGCCACCCTCGCCGTACGGCGTCGTCAGTCCCTCGGCATAGGACGGTGGGTTCGACGAGATCCACACGGAAGCGCCGGAACCGCCCGACATGTCGGCGCCGCCCCCGCACGGCGAAGGCATCACGCCGGGCCCGTTGTCCAGGCAGAACGCCACGTAGATGCCCTTGGTCGTGTCGTACCCGCGGCCGGTGACGGTGATCGTCTCCCCGGAGCGGGCGATGCCCTTGGTCTTGGAGGCGGTGAGACGCCCGGCCGCGATCGCGGGACTGCCCGTGACGGCGACGATCAGCAGTGCCATGGCGGCGACCGACACCCGCGGCTCGATGCGCATCACGGCCTCCTCCGGCGAATTCGATCTCACATGACCTTGATTGATCCTGAGAGTTAGGTGAGGCTACCCTAACCTAACCCGCAATCGCGGGTCACTGCCCTCTTCGGACCTCGTCGCCTTCGGAGCTCACGCTCCCGGCCGCGTCCACCCCGAAGCTCATGGAAGGAAAGAGCGTGGGCACACTCAACGGCTCGCATCGGGCCGCCCTGTTCGCGAGCGCCATCGCCCTCGGCGCCTCCACGGCGCTCACCGGAGTCACACCGGCGTTCGCCGCGTCGGTCGACGTGGCCGGTGGCAGCCTGGACTGGGGCTTCAAAGCCTCGTTCCGGGCCTACGTCGGCGCCGGCAACGGCAACCCACCGATCGCCACCAGCAACGGGGCGAGCCGCAACGCGGACGGCACCTTCGACTTCCCGGCCACCGGGGGCACCTACGACGCCGCAGCTGGCACCGCAACTGTCAGCTACGGCGGGACGGTCGTGTTCTCGTACCCCCTGCACATGTTCGAGATCACCGTCTCCAACCCGACCCTGGTCGTGGACGGGGACGGCACCGGCTCGCTGCGAGCCGACGTGGACCTCGTCGCCAACAACGGCACCACCGAGAGCCACCTCGACCAGACGGAGGTCGCCACCCTGGTGACCACCGCGCCGACCGTGACCGACGGCGACGTCTCGTTCAACGCGCTCGCGGCGACACTGACCGCCTCCGGGGCATCCGCGTTCGCCGGTTTCTACCAGCCCGGCACCGCTCTCGACCCGGTGACCGCGACGGCCTCGGACTCGTCCGAACCGACCGACCCCACCGACCCGATGGATCCGACCGACCCGGGCACGGGTAACGGCTCGGCGGCGCAGACCATCAAGGCGGCCGTCAGCGGCGGCGCCCTGACCCTGACGTCGGCGGGAACGGCCGTCACCTTGTCGGCGGCGACGCCCGGGCAGACCGCGACCGGCGCCCTCAACGCCGTCACCGTCAGCGATCTGCGCGGCACCAACGCCGGCTGGGACCTGGTCGGCCAGGTCACCGAGTTCAAGTCCACCGGCGGCGTCATCCCGGCGGCGAACCTCGGCTGGACCCCGACCGCCCAGGTCGCGGCCACCAGCCTGGTCGCCGCGAACGGTGTGGCCAACAAGGTCGCGCCGGGCGGCCCGGTTGCTCCCGGCACCGGCCTCGGCGCCAGCCGCACCCTGTGCAGCGCGGAGACCGGAACCAGCCTGGGCAGCGCCACCTGCGGCGCGGCCCTGAACCTCGGCATCCCCGAATCGAGCGCCGCCGGTGAGTACAGCGCCGTCCTCACCCTGACGCTCGCCTGACCCACGGCCCTGACCCGGGCTCTCGGCCCCCGGAGCTCGGGTCCCCGGACCGGATCGGCCAGGTCTCCGACCTGGTCCGGTCCGGCTCGGGAACCGGATCGGATCGGCTTGGTCTCTGGTCCGGTCCGGCTCGGGGCCGGATCGGATCGGCTTGGTCTCTGGTCCGGTCCGGTTCCGGGCCTCGGTATCCGGGTGCGGGAACCGGCCGGGAATTCCGCAACAATTCCCGGCCGGCCCGCCCCATCGTAAGGAGCAACATGACCGTCCGAGGCGTGCTGGCCGCGGTTCTTCTACTGATCCTGGTCCCCGCCCCGGCCCGGGCCGCCCCCGGCGCTGCGGATGTGCGCTGGTCGGTGCAGCCGTCGAGTGCCAAGGGCCCGGACGGCCGCGACTTCATCATCCGACGCGCGGCCCCCGGCGAGACGCTCACCGACTACGTCGGCATCACCAACCTGACCACCCGCCCGTTGACCTTCAGCGTCTACGGCACCGACGCCTACAACACCGAGGACGGCTCGTTCGGCCTGCTCCCGGCCGCGCAGAAGGCCACCGACATCGGTGCGTGGATCGGGCTCGGCGCCAAGGAGTACACGGTCCCGGCGAACACGCGCCTGGACGTGCCGTTCTCGATCACCGTTCCGGCCGGCGCGACCCCCGGTGACCACGCGGGCGGCGTGATCACGTCGATCGCCGAGGAGGCGGTCGACGCGAAGGGTAAGAAGGTCCTGGTGGACCGCCGGGTCGCCGCCCGCGTCTACCTCACCGTCGCCGGTGCGGTCGCGCCAACTCTCACGATCGATACGGTACGGCTGGAGTACACCCAGTCGACGAATCCGGCCGACGGCGGCGAGATGACCGTCAGTTACCTGGTTCGCAACACCGGAAACCTGCGTCTCAGTGGCGCCGGCGCGGTGCGGGTGACCGGCCCGTTCGGCTGGCAACTGGCCCGTACCGAGGCGATGCAGATCCCCGAGCTGCTCCCCGGCGGCTCGGTGACCGTCACCGAGAGGATCGTCGGAGTCCAGCCGACCGTTCGCCTCAACGCCGAGGTCAGCGTCGAGCCCGCGAGCTTCGACCAGAAGCTCCCCGCCGTGACCCGCGGAACCACCGTCTGGGCCTGGCCCTGGGCGCTGGTGATCCTGCTGTCACTGGCCGTCTCGTACCTCGTTCTCCGGTTCGTCCGGCGCAGTCTGTCCCGTAGGCGGTCGAAGAAGCCGCCCACAACACTGGACCGGGCCCCCGCGCAATGAGGATGATCAGTACGACATCGACGTCGTGTCGCCACCCGGTGACAACCCGTTCCCGCCGGCCCGCCGAATCGGGCGCCACCACCTCGATGATCAGGAAGGACGAGCCGACATGACCGACTTCTCCACCCGCCTGCGCCGCGCCACCATGGTCGAGCACCGCGAGGCCGAGACCCGCAGCTTCATCTCCCGGCTCATGGCCGGCGCCGTGCCGATGGCCGGTTTCGCCGCGCTGACCGCGCAGTATCTGACCGTCTACCGGGAACTGGAGGCCGCCGCCGCACGGATGCGTGCCGAGGCCGGCCCGGCCGCCGGGTTCGCCGATCCGGCGCTGACCCGGGCGCCGTCGCTGGAGGCCGACCTGGCCCACCTCTACGGCCCGGACTGGGAGTCGACCGTCACCGTCCTCGAATCCACCCGTGCCTACGCCGACCGTCTGCGCGACCTGGCGGCCACCTCACCCACCCACTTCATCGCCCACCACTACGTCCGCTACCTGGGCGACCTCAGCGGTGGGCAGATGATCGGCCGGACCCTGGCCAACCTCTACGGCCTGAGCGAGGCCGGCACGTCGTTCTACCGCTTCGAGCAGATCACCGACGCCCGCGCCTACAAGGTCGCCTACCGGGAGCGGCTCGACGCCCTGGACCTCCCCGAGGACCAGGCCACCACCATGATCGACGAGGCCCAGCTGGCCTTCCGCTGCAACGCGGCCGTCTTCGTCGAGCTGGGTGCCCTCTACCCGGAGAACCCCGAAGACCTGGCCCCCGCCGCGTGATCCCGGTCTCCGGTGGGGATCTGCCGCGTTGAGCCCAGCCCCCGCGCGGACCGGCTCGTGGTCACGAGCCGGTCAGGTCGGTCAGCTCCCGGAGCAGCTCGGAGACGGTGACGCGATCGAGCTCGTCCAGGACCACGTGGCCACGGTCGTCTCGCCGCCAACCCCGCTCGTGGACGCCGTCGTGCAGGAACACCGTCGTCAGCTCCTGCTCGACGGCCATGTCGATGTATCCGATGGAGAAGCCGGGCTCGAACTCGACGACGAGCTCGTGGCCGGACTCGATGGCGAGCGCGATGCTGCACTGATAGCCGGCGTCTTTCGGGCTCTCCCGCCGCCAGCCCCGGCGCTCCAGACCGAGCAGCCGGCCGGTCTGCACCCGGCGACCCACGAACCGCGCCAGCCGACTGGTCGTGGCCTCCTCGCCGGTGAGCGCGAAGACCGGCCGCCCCAGCTGCGCGAACGGCTGAAGGATCTCGTAGTCGGCGAAGACCGCCGCCCAGTCCGCCAGATCGTCCCCGAGGTGGAGCGGGTGCGCCACACCGACCACGGCGTCATCCGGGAGCGTGGTGGCCTCGTCGTCCACGGTGGAGAGTGTCCGGTCCTCGGCGATCCGGAACGCGCCGGTCGTCTCCTGGTCGAACCGGGCCCAGACCAGGCGGCGCACCAGATGCCACAACAGCGGGTGGTCGACGAACAGGCGGCGGAAATCGGCCCCCGACCAGCGACGGTTGGTGACCATCGCCCGCTCCAGGCGGCGCAGCTGATCGGCGGCCACCGTGCGGACGTCCTTCTTCAAGGTGGCGAACCGCTGGTGGGCGGCCGGAGCCAGAGTCGCGTCGTCCCGGACCCCCGGTTTGGGCAGCGCCTTGAGCCGCCGGCCGCCGGGCTCCGTGACGAACGGCTGGAGATTCTCGTCGAAGCCGACGACGAACCGGCGGGGGCCGTAGTCGAGGAGCAGGCTCCCATCGGCGTCCAGGCCGAAGTCGGGCACCAGGCGGTCGGCCAGCTGCTCGGCGGTCAGCCCCAGCTCGGCGCCGACCTCGGTCATCTTCTGCACGGCTGCGGTCCTCAGACCGGCGAACTTCGACCGTTGCGCGATCGTGTGCAGGCACATCAGGGCCACGTCGGTGCCGATCGAGGCGAGCACCTGCAGCCCGATCACCGACTTGTTGTGGCCACCGTCGCCCGGCCACGCGAGGATCAGCGGTGACAGCCGGCGCACCGAATCGTCGTCTCCGAGATGCCCGAGCGCCTCGAACGCCCATCGCTCCTTCCACACGGACCCGGACGTCTGCCACAACTCGAAGAGGCTCCACGCGAACGCCGCGAGGCTCGACGGCTCGCACGCCTCCCGAACCGTCGCGAGACCCGCTGAGGGCGGACCCAGCGGGGAGAACGCGAGCAGGACGAACAGGTTCGCCACCGCCTCGTCGGGTAGAGACCCGGACCCGTCTCGCAGCAGGACGGGCCGGAGCACGCCGGGCGTCGCCCACACCGGAACCACCGGGATCTTCGACGGGTCGAGTGCGGCCGGATCGGCGGTGATCAGCGTCTCGACGGCCGCGGCGGCCGCGTCGCCGTAACCGCGGGCGGCGGCCCGAACCGCCTCCGAGTGGCCGCCGTTGTGCAGGGCCAGCAGTGCGTTCTCGGCCTGCCGGCGGGCCGGTCCGAGTCGCCCGAGCGCCGGTGGGATCAGGGCACGTGCGGCTTCGGCCGGATGCCGGAGCAGCCACGCCAGCGCGTCGTCGCGAACGCCCTTGAGCCGGGCCAGCCAGTCGGCCATCAGCACCGCGATCTCCGGGCCGGCGAACGGCTGCAGCGCGGGGGCGACATCGACCGGGGAGTGCGGAGCCAGGCTCATCAGCGCCGGCAGCGCGTCGGCGCCGAACCGTGCCGTGATCAGGCGCATATACGTCCCGGCCATCCACGGGTCGTAGGGTCGCCACTCCAGGAGTGTGGGGTGGGCGATCTCCTCGGCCGAGTCGATGAAGAACAGGAAAGCGTCACGGAGCGGGAGCTGATTGCGGAGCACCGCCTGCCGCCGCACCTCCGGATCCCACCGGCCGTCATGGTCGTACCGCTGGAACGGCAGTGCCGCCCACTGCTCCCGCTCACCCGGTAGCCAGTCGAACGTCATCGGATCGTCGCAGGTCAAGCCGGTGATGATGGTCGGGGCGGCCGGCTCCGGAATGTGTCGCCACGGTGGGTCGGCGAGGATCGGCGGCACCGCCGAGAGCGGGGCGGCCGTCACGGCGGCGGCCTCGGTGAGCACCTCCTCGACCCGCACGGCGGCCTCCGCGCTGAGCTGGGGGATCACCCGTTCTACCAGGGCGCTGTGCCTCAGCAGGTGCCCGCGGAACAGGGCGGCGACGGCCGGGTCTCCGGCCGCCTCGGCGAGCAGCCGCAGCACCCGGGCCGGATAGCGCTCGGCGTGGTCGAGCAGAGCCGGCTTGACGTGTTTGACGTTGATCCGCTGGATCAGCCCCCGGGTCGCCTCGTCACCGGGAAGGGCCGCCAGCAGCGGCAGCAGCCGCCGCTGGTCGTCGGTCAGGTGACACGAGTCGTCGAACCAGTCGAACAGCATCGGCGCGGCCGCCGCGCCGACCCCGTCGACCATGGTGACCAGCAGGTTCATCGAGTCGGTGATGGTATCCCGCGCGGCGAGCGGGGCCAGCGCGGTCACATCGTCCGCGGTGGCGGCCGCCATGAGCAGCAGGGTCGCCAGATAGTCGTCGCCGGCGGCCACCGCAGCGTCCCGGTCCTCCTCGAACCAGGCACGCTCCTCCGGAACGAGAACGGCGACGGCGGCCCGGGCGTGGGAGCCCCCGGCGCGGTACGCCCGAAGCGCAGCCACCACCTGCGCATACGTCGCGTCCGGTGCGGCTGCGAGAGCCTGGCGCACCCGCAGCAGGGTCCGCATGGCGCCGCACGGATGCCGGGCCGGACGGCTCTCCCCCGGCCGCCGGTGACGCACGCCCCGACGCTGCCGGGACGGGTCCGGCGATTCGTCGTCCAGCAGGATCAGGTCGGTGAAGGTGACCGCGGCCTCGGCGGCGAAGACCAGTCCACGCTCGCGAATCCACATGTCGGCGAAACAGTTGGCCCAGTCACTCGACTGCCAATGCCCGTCGTCCGCGGTGGCGGCGACGGCGGCGGCGCCCAGCGGGGTCGAGTCGGCCGCGCCGTCCAGCCAGGCGAGTGCCTGCCGGCGGGTCTGCTCCTCGGTGGTGGGCGCCTCGAGCACGGCCCGAACCCGATCCGGCCGCCGGGCGAGCTGAGCCTCAGCAGCGGCCCGAGCCTTCGGATCCCCCGTGAAACGGCCGACCCCGGCACTGCCCCGCCGGGGCGTCCGCACCCGGGCCCACGCCGCCGAAAGAACGAGAACGTCCTCGTCCACCTCCTCCGCGGCCATCGGGCGGGAGGGGGCGATGCTGCTGACGGAGGCCGTGGGCCCGGTGCTGACAGCGGCCACGGTGCTCATGGAGACCGTGGGCCCGGTGCTGACAGCGGCCACGGGGCTCATCGAGGCCGTGGGCCCGGTGCTGACGGCGGCCGTGGTCGGCATGGAAGACGGGCCGGTCGTCTCCGCATAGCCCTTGCGGAGCTTCTCGTTGATCAGCTTTGTCTCGTGCGTCGTGGCGGTGATCTCGTCGGGCAGCGTCTTGACGCTGGTCTGCCCCTGGGCGCCGAGCCGGCCGAATCTGACCGTCACCTGGCCGCCCGCCCGGGAGATCTCCCAGAATTTGGCCGACGATCCCTCGACGAGCTCGAAACTTCGCATGGGCCGCACAGTAACGGCCAGGTCCGACAGGAATCGAAGATCATGGGATCATCCGCAGATGTCCGACGAGAGGCTGCGCCGACTCAACGCGATGCGTGACTGTGACCGGATCCTGTCCGGTGTCCGCCCGAAGACGATGCGGGACCGGATCGCCGACATCGAGGCCGGTGGTGATGTGGACGAATGGCCGGACTTCTACGGCGACGGGCCGGTCGAGGTGCTGGAGGAGCGGGTGGCCGGCCTGCTCGGGACCCAGGCCGCCGTGTTCTTCCCGACCGGCACGATGGCTCAGCAGGTGGCGCTGCGTTACGGCGCCGACCGGACCGGGATCCCGGCGGCCGCGCTGCACCCGCTCGGCCATCAGGAGGTGCACGAGCGGCATGCGTACGCCGAGCTCACCGGCCTGCGAGGGGTACGGTCCACGACCGAGCGGCGCAATCCCACGGCTGCCGAGATCGCCCGCCTGGGCGAGCCGGTCAGCACCGTGGTCGTCGAGTTGCCGATGCGGGACGCCGGGTTCGTCCTGCCGTCGTGGGACGAGCTGGTGGCGGTGGCGAAGGCGGCTCGTGCGATCGGCGCCCGGGTGCACTTCGACGGCGCCCGGATCTGGGAGTCGACCCCGCACCTGGGTCACTCGTTGCGGGAGGTGGCGGCGCTCGCGGACAGCGTCTACGTGTCGTTCTACAAGTCGCTCGACGGGATCAGCGGGGCGGTGCTCGCCGGCACGGAGGACCTCGGCGACTACGCGCGGGCGTGGCGTCACCGCTACGGCGGGACGATCTTCCAGCAGTGGCCGGCCGTGCTCGCCGCGCTGGCCGGGCTCGACCGGGAGTTGCCTCGGCTTCCGGACTATGTGCGCCATGCCCGTGCCATCGCTGAGGCTTTGTCGGTTCTGCCGGGAGCCAAGGTCTTCCCGCAGCCGCCGCACACCCACCAGTTCCGCCTCTGGCTGCCGTTCTCGGCCGATGCGATCGGCGCGGCCGTTCTCGCGATGGCCGAGCGGGACGGCGTCTGGTTCGCCGGTGGCTGGCAGGACGCGGACGTGCCCGGCTACGCGGTGACCGAGGTCACGATAGCCGCGCACGCTCTGGAGTGGACCGCCGCCGACGTCGCCGAGGTCGGCGCCCGTCTGCTGGCCGAGTTGACCTGAGGACGAGCCGCGGCGGGTCACCTCGATGATCTGCCGCGGGTTCTCCGGTCACCGACTCATCTTTCACTCCGAGTTACCGAGATGGGATCCGGCGCTCAACTGGAATGGCTGTCGATGCGCCCACGAACAGGGGATTTCGACGGGTGAGGCGTTTCCTCGGGGCCTGCCGGCGATTCGTCTTTGCTTACCCTTCGTGACGGCGTTTCTGCGAAATGCGGTTGCGGTGACCGGCGATGATCCGACGTGGAGGGTGATGCGCGTGGGTACCTGGCTGGCGACGATCCGATTCCCCGACGGCACCGAGCGGTACGCGGACTACAGCACCGTGGTCGAGTCGATGTGCCACCCGCTGTATCCGGAGGTGTGCCGGACCGGCGAGATCCTGCCGAGCGGTGACGAGTGTCATCGTGACGAGGCGGTGGGCGAGCCGCTGCCGTACGACCGTGGCGCCCCGATCTCCCCGGTCGACGAGTTGGTGCTGGTGACGGTGGCGCAGCAGCCCGACGACGACGTGTGGCACGCGCTGTACTGCCCGAGCAGCGCGATGGTGGTCGGCCCGCTCTCCGACTTCTACCGGTACGCGCTGCAGGAGGACTACGACCTGATCCGGGACGGCGACGGTGTCCGCCATCTGTGCCGCTGGGCGCGCTCGCCGGCGGTCTGTGGTGCGGAGCCGGCCGGTGACCGGAGTGGTCTCTACTTCCCGTCACCCGGCATGCACTGGAGTGAGGAGACCGACGGGCCGTACCCGGAGTCGCCTCACGCCCCGGACCTGTTCGCCGAGTGGAATGCCCCCGACGTCTGCCGTCCGTGCCTTCTGGCCTGGCTCCGCGAGCCCGAGCCGACGGCGGCGGAGGAGCCGCTGCGGGAGCCACCGTCCACATGGTGGACTCGTGTCAAACGCTCCTGGCAGGGCTGACCGCCACCCGAGATCAACTGGGCCTTGTCCCGAGCGCGGAAGACGCCTACGCTGCCAGCAGCAGGAAAGCGCTTTCCTAGTAAACTCCGGAGGGATACCGAATGGCAGCGCGTAGATCGATAGGCATCGTCGTCAATGGTGTCACCGGCCGGATGGGTTACCGCCAGCACCTGGTCCGTTCCCTTCTCGCCATCCGTGAGCAGGGCGGCGTGCCGCTCGCCGGGGGTGGCCACATCTGGCCCGAGCCGATCCTGGTCGGCCGTGACCCCGACAAACTGGCCGCCATCGCGGCGCGGCACGGCCTCACCGAGTGGACCACCGATCTGGACGCGGCCCTGGCCCGTCCGGATGTGGAGATCTACTTCGACGCCCAGGTGACCGCCCAGCGGGAGAAGGCGATCCGCCAGGCGATCGGCGCCGGAAAGCACGTCTACACCGAGAAGCCGCTGGCCGAGAGCTCGGCGGCGTCGATCGAGCTGGCCGAGCTGGCCGAGGCCGCCGGCATCCGCAACGGTGTGGTCCAGGACAAGCTGTTCCTCCCGGGTCTGCGCAAGCTCAAGCGCCTCATCGACGGCGGCTTCTTCGGCCGGATCCTGTCGGTCCGCGGCGAGTTCGGCTACTGGGTCTTCGAGGGCGACTGGCAGGTCGCGCAGCGGCCCAGCTGGAACTATCGGCTCGCCGACGGCGGTGGCATCGTGATGGACATGTTCCCGCACTGGAATTACGTTCTCGAGGAGCTGTTCGGCAACGTCCGTACGGTCCAGGCGACCACGGCGACACACATCACCGAGCGGGTCGACGAGCGTGGCGAGACGTACGCGGCCGACGCCGACGACGCCGCCTACGCCATCTTCGAGCTGGAGGGCGGCATCGTCGCCCAGCTCAACTCCTCCTGGACGGTCCGGGTCAACCGGGACGAGCTGGTCGAGTTCCAGGTCGACGGCACCGAGGGCAGCGCCGTGGCCGGTCTGCGCGGCTGCCGCATCCAGCACCGGGCGTCCACCCCGAAGCCGGTGTGGAACCCGGATCTGCCGCTCAGCGGCAAGTCGTTCCGCGACGAGTGGGCCGAGGTGCCGGACAACGAGGAGTTCGACAACGGCTTCAAGGTGCAGTGGGAGGCGTTCCTGCGGCACGTCGTGGCCGGCGAGACGTTCCACTGGGACTTCCGCTCCGGCGCCCGCGGCGTGCGACTGGCCGAGGCCGGCCTGCAGTCGGCCCGCGAGGGCCGGCGGATCGAGCTGTGAGCACCGTCGACCTGCCCGGCGGCCGGCGGCTGACCCTCTCGGCGACCGGGTGGGTCAGGCCGGACAGCGCCCCCACCAGCCGGATCGCGTACGCCGCCGCGCACGTCGTGGCGGACCCGCGCGCCGACAACTCCCCGGGCGCGCCCGCGGCCCTCGACTGGGAGCGGACCCTCGCGTTCCGCCACCACCTGTGGTCGCACGGCCTGGGCGTGGCCGAGGCGATGGACACCGCCCAGCGCGGCATGGGCCTGGACTACACCGCCACCCGGGAGCTGATCCGCCGGAGCGCGGCCGAGGGCGGCGGGCGGATCGTGGCCGGGGTGGCCACCGACCAGCTCGCCCCCGGCCAGGTCACCCTGGACCAGGTCCGGCGGGCCTACTCCGAGCAGCTCGCCGACGTGCTCACCGCGGGCGCGGCGCCGGTGCTGATGTGCAGCCGGCATCTCGCCGCCACGGCCCGCGACGCCGACGACTACCTCGGCATCTACCGCGAGCTGCTCGACGAGTCGGACAAGCCGGTGGTCCTGCACTGGCTGGGCACCGCGTTCGACCCGGCGCTGGAGGGCTACTGGGGCTCGTCCGACGTGGACAAGGCCACCGAGACCGTGCTGGAGCTGATCAACAGCAACCCGGCGAAGGTCGACGGCATCAAGGTCTCGCTGCTCGACGCGGACCACGAGATCGGCCTGCGCCGCCGGCTGCCGGCGGGTGTCCGCCTCTACACCGGCGACGACTTCAACTACCCCCAGCTGATCCGCGGCGACGAGCAGGGCTACTCGGACGCGCTGCTCGGCATCTTCGCGGCGATCGCCCCGGCCGCGGCCACCGCGTTCGCCGCCCTGGACCGCGGTGACCTGGACGAGTACGACCGGATCTTCGCCCCCACGGTCCCGCTCTCCCGGCACATCTTCAAGAAGCCGACGTTCTACTACAAGACCGGCATCGTCTTCCTCGCCTGGCTCAACGGCCACCAGGACCACTTCACCATGGTCGGTGGCCTGCAGTCGGGCCGCTCGGTGCCGCACTTCGCCGAGCTGATCGAGTTGGCCGCCACCGCCGGGCTGCTCACCGACCCGGACCTGGCCGCTCACCGGGCGAACCGATTCTTCGAGGTGATGGCCGGATGAGCCGTTTCTCCTTCAACCAGATCACGGCCAAGCAGTGGGAGCTGACCGAGCTGGTCAAGGGGCTGGTCGACGCCGGTGTGGACAAGGTCGCGCTGTGGCGCGAGCCGGTCGCCGAGTACGGCCTGGAGCGCTCCGCCGCCCTGGTCCGTGACGCCGGGCTCTCCGTCACGACCCTGTGCCGCAGCGGGTTCTTCCAGCTCGACGGCTGGTTCGACGACAACCGCCGCGCCATCGACGAGACCGCTGCACTGGGAGCACCCGTCCTGGTCCTGGTCTCCGGCGGGCTGCCCGAGGGGTCCAAGGACATCGCCGGCGCCCGGGCCCACGTCGCCGACGCGATCGCCCGGCTCGTCCCGCACGCGGCTGCCGCCGGGGTCACCCTGGCGATCGAGCCGCTGCACCCGATGTACGCCGCCGACCGCTGCGTCATCAACACCTGGGACCAGGCCATGGCGATCGCCGAGCAGCACCCGGTCGGTCAGGTCGGTGTCACCGTCGACACCTACCACCTGTGGTGGGACGACACGGTCCTGCCGAAGATCGAGGCGGCCGGCGAGCGGATCGCCATCTACCAGCTCGCCGACTGGATCACCCCGCTGCCGGCCGGCGTGCTCACCGGCCGCGGCCTGCCCGGTGACGGCTGCGTCGACTTCCGCGCCTTCCATGCCGCGGTGGAGAAGGCCGGATACACCGGCCCGATCGAGGTCGAGGTGATGAACGAGGAGCTCTGGCAGCGTCCGGGACCGGAGATCCTGGCCGACACCCTCGCGGGATACCAGGGCCTCTGATGTTCCTCGGCGTCTCCACATTGGGCTGTCCCGGTCTTCCGCTGGACCGGGTGGCCCGGATGCTGCGCCGCCACGAGGTCGGCGCCGTGGAGTTGCGCTGTGCCGAGGACGAGCCGGTGCACACCGGCCTGAGCAGTGCCGGGCGCCGGGCGGCCCGGACCGCCCTCGACGGGCTCCGGGTCGTCGGCCTGGCGACGTACGTGCGGCTCACCGACGGTGCGGCCGGTCTCGCCGAGCACCTCGACCTGGCGTACGACCTGGGTGCCCCCGCCCTGCGCCTGATGCCCGGCGGCGACGGCGACCCGGCTGTGCTGCTGGGCCCGGCGTCCGCCGCGCTCGCCGCCGCGGTGGCGATGGCCAAGGGCAGTGGGGTATGTCTGCTCGTGGAGACGCACGACGCGTTCCCGTGTGGCGCCGACGTGCGCCGGCTGCTCGAGACGTCCGGCGCCGACGGCAGCGAGGCCGGCGCGGTGTGGGACGCCCTGCATCCGTGGCGGGCCGGTGAGTCCCCGGTGCGCACCGCTGTCGAGCTCGGCCCGTGGCTGGCCGAGGTGCAGGTCAAGGACGTGGCGAGCCCGGCCGACCGGCGTCCCCTGGTCCCGGGCGCGGGGACGGTGCCCAACGCCGAGGTGCTGACCCTGGCCCGGGCGGCCGGGTTCACCGGCCCGGTCGTGCTGGAGCATGAGGCCCGCTGGTATCCGGACGCCGCGCCGATCGACGACGCCATCGCCGGGGCGCGCCGCCTGTTCGACCGCGTATGACCACCGGTTCGCGGTCAACGAAGCCCGCGAGCCGGTCCTACGCCGTTCGAGCGCTAGGTTGGTGGCGTGGCGTTCGACGAGGGGGAGGTGGTCCGTGGCCGGGATCGACACCCCGACCGGCTACACCCGTCTCGAGCGGGTGCGTACCGGGGCTGACGCCGACGTCTACCAGGCATGGGACGAGCGGGCCGGCCGGTGGGTCACGCTTCGTCTCTACCATCGGTTCGTCTCCGGCCGACCCGATGAGGCGGCGTTCGCGAAGCATGTGGCCGCCTGGGTGGGCTTGGTGCGCAACGCGTCGATCGTGCCGGTCCGGGCCGGTGGGATCACCGCGACCGGGCGCCCGTGGCTGGCGCTCGACCGGGTCGAGGGCCTTCCGCTCGCCGAGGTGCTGCGTGACGACGCGCCGACGCCGGCCTCGGCGCTGGAGATGACGATCGCGCTGGCCGATGCGCTGGCCTGGGCACATACGCTGCGCCCACCCCTGATCCACGGCCGGATCCGGCCCGAGCACGTGATCGTCGGCCCGTCCGGCACTCCGATGCTCACCGACTTCGCCACGCCGCGGCCGTCAGGGGCGCCGACACCGAGCGGCGACGTGACCGACCTGGCCGCGCTGCTCTTCCGCATGCTCACCGGCACTGCCTGGCCGGGCCGCGGCGAGCCCGACGACCGGATCATCGCGGTCTGGCCGGGCCTGACCGGGCTCCTCGACGAGGTGTTGACGCCGGTCCCGGCAATCGAGTCGATGGCGGTCTTCGCGACGCGACTGCGGCGGGTGCGCGACGCGGCCGAGGCGGTGCTCCCGCTCCCGGCCGCGGCGACCGGCGAGATCATCACGGCTGCGCCGGCCGAGATCCAACCCCCGGGGAGTACGACGGGAGGCGTCCCCCGGCGGTGCCGGCCCTCGTCGCGCTGCTGCGTCGGCTCCGGTCCCGGTGACCGGCTGACTGCGGGAGCCGACGCTTCCCGGAGCCGGCTAGCGACGCTTTCCGGAGCCGGCTAGCGACGCTTTCCCTGGGCTCGCAGCTCGACCAGCAGCCCGTCGCGGTCGGTCAGGACGGCGCCGAGGATGCGGCGGCCCGCGGCCAGCAGGTCGGCCACGTCCGGGGTGCTGAGCGCGTACATGACGAGCGCGCCGTCCCGGAACGAGGTCACGATGCCCGCCCGGCGTAGGACGGCGAGCTGCTGGGACAGGTTCGACGCCTCCACATCGATCTCGGCGAGCAGGTCACGGACCGGTTGCGGGCCGTCCTGGAGCAGCTCCAGCACCCGGATGCGGACCGGGTGGCCGAGGGTCCGGAACATCTCGGCCTTCGCCTGGTACAGCGGCACTGACACGTTTCGTCCCCTCCGCCGACAATCCAGCTCCACCGGTCTCCAACCGTGCGGTTTCGGGTTCGGTTACGGCGTACCCCTGAAGTGATGTGCAGTTTCGTATTTGAAGAAATCTTCAACTGACGGGTGACACGGAACATCAACCCATGACCCGGCTGACCGCAGGCGGACATCGTGTGCGACCGATTCCGGCCGGTGTCGTACACGCTCGGCGCAGACCCGGACCGAGTGGAGGACCCGATATGCCCGACATGGACGTAGCCCTCAAGGACGCGATGCAGATCGACGGCGCGATCGGCGTCGCGCTGGTCGACCGGTCCAGCGGTATGGCGCTGGGTATCGCCGGCGGTGGGCGGGAGTTCGATCTGCAGGTGGCGGCCGCCGCCAACACCGAGGTGGTCCGGGCGAAGCTGCGCACGATGGAGATGCTGAGCCTGCACGAGAAGATCGAGGACATCCTGATCACGCTGGACTCGCAGTATCACCTGATCCGGCCGCTGACCGGTCGCTCGGGGCAGGGCCTGTTCCTCTACCTCGCACTCAACAAGGACCGGGCGAACCTGGCGCTGGCCCGTCACCGGTTGAAGCGGATCGAGGGCAGCCTGGACATCTAGCCCCGTCTCGTCCGCTGACCGCATTCGCACACCTGTACGAGTTATCCACAGGCTGTGTGCACAGCCTGTGGGTATCGCGCTCGCGAGGCTCCGGGAGATCACCGACCCGTCGGCCGGCAGTGATCAATAACGGTCGCGGCCGTGAATGCGCCGGTTGATCAGCAGCCAGGTGGCCGGCAGCAGCGCGGCGGCGAAGAGCATCTTCAGCCCGTCTCCGAGCAGGTACGGCACGAGGCCCGCGCCGACCGCGGCGGTCAGGTCGATGCCCGTCGAGAACGCCAGCCACGGCACCCCGACCAGATAGATCAGGGCGTTGCCGGCGGTCATCAGGCCGATCGTGTGCGACGGGCGGCGGTCCGCTCCGAGGGCGGCGAGCTGGCCGGTCAGCGCGGCCGCGAGCACGAAGCCGACCAGGTATCCGGCGGTCGCCGAGGGCCAGCCGGAGGCGCCGGCGGCGAACCACGGCACCCCGAGCGCACCGGCCAGCAGGTAGATCAGCATGCCGGCGGCACCCCGGGTGGCACCGAGCGTGGCGCCGGCGAGCAGGACGGCGAAGGTCTGCCCGGTGATCGGCACGGGCGACCCGGGAACGGGGACGGCGATCTGCGCGGCCAGCCCGACGGCGCCGGCGGCACCCAGGGTCAGGAGCACATCGCGTACGGCCGAACGACCCCACACGTCGGCCAGGACGCCCGTCGATCCCCCGGGGTGCACGCGGAAAGCGCTGTAAGTCACGGGAGTGCCTCCTGTCCGTACACGTAGGAGGAACCTTAGGTCCCTACCTGCCCCGATGGCAGTCACGCAGAAAGAACTGTGATGTGGAAGTGATCGTTTCGGGACGCCGCGAGGATGCGGCGCCCCGAAACGGTCAGGGTGTTCAGACGGTGAGCGTCCAGGTGTTGATGTAGCCGGTGTCCGACGAGTAGACGTCCTGGGCCTTGAGGCGCCAGGTGCCGTTCGCCGCTTCGCTCGAGAGGTTGACGGTGTAGGTGGCGACCACGTTGTCCGTGCTGTCGGAGGTGGACGTGGCCTTCAGCGCGTAGGTGGTGCCGTCCGGCGCGACCAGGTCGACCTTCACGTCACCCCGGTAGGTGTGGACGATGTTCACCGCGACCGTCGAGGTGGACGACGCGCTGCGGGCGCAGCCGCTGATCGCGATGTCGCTGTAGATCGCGCTGCCGGCGTCCGGGATCGACACGTCGGTGGCGTTGGTGCCGGTGCAGCCGGTCGGGTTGGTCGTCGTCGAGGCCGACGGCGACGCGGTCGGCGTGGTGGTGGTGCAGGTCGGGTCGGCGGACTGGGCCGGCACGCTCACGGCGTCCCAGGCGGCCTTGGTCTTGTTGAAGAGCCCACAGGTGCTGTCCAGCGCCTTGGCCGAGGTCAGCGTCCAGGTGCGGTACTTCAGGTAGGACGAGCTGGAGGTCTTCATCAGCATCGCGTTGTACATGATCTTGGTGGCGGTCTGGATGCCGACGCCGGTCAGGGCGCCGGTGCCGCTGCACCGGGTGCTGGCGGGCTGCCCGTTGGTCGGGTTGGTGCCCTCGGCGAGCAGGTAGAACCAGTGGTTGCCGGGGCCGGCCGCGGCGTGCACCTCCTGGCTCGGGGTGCTGCTGGAGTAGCAGTTGTCGTCACCGGCGAGCGACGGGTTGTACATGTACCGGATCGGGCCGCTGCCGACCAGGTTGACCTCCTCGCCGACCTGGTAGTCGAACGGGTCGTTGGCGTTCGCGGCGAAGGCCTCGGTGGCCGCGCCGAACACGTCGCCGACGAACTCCTGGGTGCCGTTGCCGGAGATGCCGCCCGGGGTGTTGTCGTCGATGCCGTGGCCGATCTCGTGACCCACCACGTCGAGCGAGGAGATCCACTGCCCGGCGTTGTTCTTGCCGATCTGGACCTGGGTGCCGTCGTAGTAGGCGTTGACGTCGTTCAGGCCGACCCGGATCGGCCAGGCGCCGCCGCTGCTGGTGAAGCCGGTGCGGCCCAGCCAGCTGGAGAGCATCGCCTTCTGCTTCTGCGCGGCGTAGAGCGCGTCGACGCAGCCGGTCTCCTTGTTGGTGCCGGTGCCGTTGCCCCACACGTTGTCGGTGCCGCTGAAGGTCGTGTTGGTCGACGAGTCCTGGCAGGTCAGGCTCGCGATCGACGGGTCCTTCAGGCTGTAGGTGCTACCCGACAGCGTGGTGTCCAGGGTGACCGAGCCGGTGATCCAGCCCGTGCCGGTTCCGCTCACGTGGGTGATGTTGTCCTTGGTCCGCAGCACCTTGCCGGTGATCGCGTCGACGTCGACGGTGAGGCGGCTCGGGCCCTCGTCGCCGTGGTCGTCGATCCGGGTGCCGTTGACGACGGACTCCCAGGCGAGGGCGGGGGCACCGGTCGTGTTGAGCACGACCAGCTTCGTGCTCTCGACGTTCTTCACCGTCTTGAGCTCGGCCTTGGCGAAGGGGACCGACTCGGACGCGGAGAGCTTCGGGGTCACCGAGAGCTGCCCGATCGGCCGGTCCTGAGCGACCGAGGTGTACCGGGTCTGGCCGGAGCGGTCGGTGACGACGACGAAGTCACCACCGACGACCTGAAGTCCCTTGTAGGTGCGCTCATAGGGGACGTACTGAAGGTTGTCGGTCGAGATCACCGGGCGCTGCACGAACGCCTCGTCCGCGCTGGCCAGCAGGGCCGCGGGGCGATCGGCGACGAGAGCCGCCGCCGAGTCCTTCGCTAGCGCCGCGACGGCGGCTGGGTCAGTGGGGATCGGTGTCTGGGCGGTCGCCGGTCCGGAGACCGCCACCATCGCCGACGCTGCCGCGGTCGCGGCGGCCAGAGCGATGACGACTGGGGTACGGGATTTCACGCCTACTCCTCTCCCGCCCGGGGGGTCGGCGGGCGGGCTTCAACCGTCCGAGGACGGCGGGTCACATCGGGGTGACTTGAGGTGAGACGTTATGTATAGACAGGCTTCACCGAATCGGGGAAAACCCTTGCGCTTCTCAGCAAGCGTTCAGGAACTCCCAGGAAGTCTTCAGGAAGTGGGCCTGGCAGCGGTGTCAGGAGCCGACTTCGCTGACCTCGACGAAGGGCTCGTCGTTCCACCATTGAGCATGGACGATGAAGCTCTTCTCGGTCCGGATGAAGTAGACCGCGAGGTTGACGTCCGACCCCTGCTTCTCCACCCGGTAGCCGTCGGCGGGTGTGGCCGTGACGAGCGACACGGTGCCCTTGCTCGTCATCCGGATCACCGCGGTGCCGCCATCGGTCGTGAAGGACTTCACATAGGTCTTCACGCCGTCACTGGTAGTGACGGTCCACCCCTTCTCGGTGGTGGTCGCCGGCGGGGTGGTCGTGGTCGCCGAGCCCGGTGCGGGCGAGGACGGTGAGCGGCTCGGCGGCTTCGGATCGGCCGACGACGACCGGCTGCGGGACGGCGAGGGCTTGGCCGGACGGGTCGGGTCGGCTGTCTCGTCCGGAACCGGGGCGCTGGTCTCCGCCACCGCGGCCGGAGCCGGCAGCTGGTCGATGTCGGGCAGCTCGCCCGAGTCGGCCCGGGCCGCGTTGAGAACCGGCGACAGCGCCACCGAGGAGAGCACGATGCTGGTCGCGGTGGCCACGCACCACCCGGCTATCGGCACCCACCTGGAAGATCGCACGAGGCCATTCTCGCACCTGGTCCTATGGTTATCGCCATGGCGATGATCCTGTTGGTCGAGGACGACCGCATCATCACGGCTGCTCTGACGAGGGCGCTGACCGATGCCGGGCACGTGGTGCGCCCGGTCGGCCAGGCTGCCCAGGCGTTGAAGATCGTCACCCAGGAGCGGCCCGACCTGGTGATTCTCGACCTCGGACTGCCCGATATCGACGGAACCGACGCGCTGCGGATGATGCGGACCGTCTCCGACGTGCCGGTGATCGTCGCCACCGCCCGCCGGTCCGAGGCGGACATCATCGCGCTGTTGAGCGCCGGCGCCGACGACTACGTGACCAAGCCGTTCTCCGGTGGGCACATCCTCGCCCGCATCTCGGCGGTCCTGCGCCGGGCCCGCGCCACCGTCGAGCAGCAGCCCAACGCGATCACTGTGGGTGAGCTGGTGATCCGGCCACGGCAGCGCCGGGTCGAGCTCCGCGGCGAGCCGCTGCAACTCACCCGGCGCGAGTTCGACGTCCTCGCGTATCTTGCCGAGCGGGTCGGCCAGGTGATCAGCCGGCGTGAGCTGATGAACCAGGTGTGGCAGCAGGCGCGGATCGGCGAAGAGCAGACCATCGACGTCCACATCTCCTGGCTGCGCCGCAAACTCGGCGAGACCGCCGCCAAACCGCGTTACCTGCACACCGTACGGGGAGTGGGCGTCATGATGGTCGATCCGCAATGAGATGGGCGCTCAACCGCCTGGCGCTGGCCATCACCTCGATGGTCGCGCTCGCCTTCCTCGTGCCGCTCGCCGTCGCCACCCGGCAGATCGCCTACGACCGGGCCATCTCCGACGCGCGTCAGCAGGCCACCTCGATGGTGACCGTGCTCGGTGTCGACAGTGACCTGGTCACCCTGACCAACGCCGTGGCCAGCACCGCGGCCGGCAGCGACGGACGACTGGCCCTGCACCTGCCCGGCATCGACCCGATCGGCGCCTCGCACCTCAGCAAGGCCACGGTGCGGCGCGCCGCGGAGGAACGGCGGGCCGCCACCGCCGAGGCCGTGGGCGGGGTCGCATACCTCCAGCCGACCGTGCTCACCGACGGCCGTACCGTCGTGGTCGAGGTCTTCGTGCCGGGCGAGGAGACGCGGCGCGGTGTCGGATTCGCCTGGCTCGCCCTCGGGGGCCTGGCGATCGTCCTGGTCGGCGGCTCGACGCTGCTCGCCGACCGGCTCGGCAGCCAGCTCGTCCGCTCCACCCGCCAGCTCGCCGCGGCGAGTCGCCGCCTCGGCGGCGGCGAGCTCAACGAGCGCATGACCCCCACCGGTCCGCGCGAGCTGCGCGACGCGGCCAGCGCCTTCAACACCATGGCCGACGATCTGCGACGGTTGCTGGATCGCGAGCGCGAGCTGGCCGCGGACCTCTCCCACCGCTTGCGTACGCCGTTGACGGGTCTTCGTCTCGATGTGGAGGCGATGCCGCCCGGTCCGATCGCCGAACGGATGCGCCAGGCCTGCGACCTGCTCGACGAGGAGCTCGAGGCGATCATCACCGGGGCGCGGCTGGGCAGCATCGAGAAACGCGGCTCGCAGCAGTGCGACCTGGTCGAGGTGCTCGCCGACCGGCTGGCGTTCTGGTCGGTGCTCGCCGAGGACCAGGAACGGCCCTGGGAGGTGGTCGGCGGCAACGAGCAGGTGCTGCTGCCGATGCCGGCCGGCGAGGTGATCCTGGTCGTGGACGCGCTGCTCGGCAACGTCTTCTCGCACACCCCGGACGGCACCGCGTTCCGGGTCAGCGTCTCAGCCGGCGGCCTGCTCGTCGACGACGCCGGCCCCGGCATCCCAGACCCGGAACGGGCGGTGACCCGCGGATTCAGCGGTGCCGGCTCGACCGGGCTGGGCCTCGACATCGTGCGCCGGGCCGCCGAGACGGTCCGTGGTCAACTCGTCATAGACCGTAGCCCGCTGGGCGGGGCCCGCATCGGCTTCCTGCTTCACGCACCCGTCCCTGAGCCCGCTGAGCAGCGCAGACGTCGCTGATCACAGCTTTTAACCGAGTTTCCAGTTCCTTTAAGGCTCCGTTATGGCAGTCGCTCCTAATGTTCCGGCCTGTAACTGCCAGGTCGAGTCATTGGAGAGCTGACATGCGCAGGAAGATCGCCTACCCGCTGGCCACCCTCGGGATGGTCGCCTCCTCCCTGGCGGTCGCGTCGTCGCCCGCCCTGGCACACGGCTACGTCTCCTCGCCCCCGAGCCGTCAGGCACAGTGCGCCGCGGGCTCGGTCGCCAACTGTGGCGCCATCCAGTTCGAGCCGCAGAGCGCGGAGGCCCCGAAGGGATCGAAGGAGTGCAACGGCGGAGTCGCCGCCTTCTCCGAGCTGAACAACGACTCCCTGCCATGGCGGGCCACCAACGTCGGGAAGTCGGCGACCTTCAACTGGGTCCTGACCGCCCGGCACCGGACGGCCACCTGGGTGTACTACGTGGACGGCAACCCGATCGCCACGTTCGACGACAAGAACGCCATCCCGGCGGCCTCCGTCTCGCACACCGTCGACCTGAGCCGCTTCTCGGGCCGCAAGACGGTGCTCGCGGTCTGGAACATCGGCGACACCCCGATGGCCTTCTACAACTGCGTGGACGTCAACATCGGTGGTACCGGCGGCGGCTCGACGACCCCGACCACGCCGCCGGCGACCACGGCGCCGACGACCCCGCCGGCCACGACGCCCACCACCGCGCCCACGACCGCACCGACCACCGCGGCCCCGACCGCGACCGCCGCGCCGACCAGCACGGTCCCGGCGACCGGCAAGGAGTGGGCGCCCGGGGTGGCGTACCGGATCAACGACGTCGTGACCTACGAGGGCGTGTCCTACAAGTGCCGGCAGGCGCACCAGTCGATCCGCAGCTGGGAGCCCAGCATCTGGACGCTCGCCCTCTGGCTGCCGCTGTGAAGCGCCGGCACGCCGCAGCCCTGATCGTCGCGGTCGCGCCGCTGCTGCTCGGCGCCTGCGGTACCGAGGCCGACAAGCCCGCACCCGCCTCCACGTCGGCGCAGACCCAGAGCGTCAAGAACGTCGCCGAGATCACCGCGGGCTCGACCTACAACGACACCGACGTGATGTTCCTGCAGATGCTGATCGACAACCTCGAGCAGGGCCAGGAGATGGCGCAGACCGCAGCCAAGCGGTCGGCCCGCGCCGAGGTCGCGGACCTCGCCAAGGCCGTGCAGGCCACCCAGGCCGACGAGATCAAGCTGATGAAGGGCTGGCTCGCCGAATGGGGCAAGCCGGCCGCGCTCGACGAGCGGGTCAGTCTGCATGCCGACCACGGCGGCATGCCGAGCACCGGCGACAAGGAGATCGCGTCGCTCAAGACCGTGAAGAAGGCCGAGTTCGAGACCGCCTTCCTCAACCTCTTCCTGGCACACCAGCACAACGCCGTCGAGTTCGCTCAGCTCGAGCTCGACAAGGGCGGCAACGAGCTGGCCAAGTCCTTCGCGGAACGGGTCAAGCAGTCCCGTACCGACCAGGTCCAGCAGATGCTCAAGCTGCTCGCCGGCTGACGTCAGGTAGGAAACGGGGTAGTCCATCACGGGCTGCCCCGTTTTCCGGTTTTCTAGCATCATGTTGGTTTTGCACAGTGCCTCCGCGGTGCTTCTCTCCCTCGTCATGACTGCCCCACCCCTCTGGGACCACCCCGGCTACGACGCCGAGGACAGCCACCACAACCCGGCCGAGACCGTGATCACCGCCGACCGGATCCGGCACCTCACCCAGAAATGGCAGGCCGACCTCCGGGCCGCCGACGAGAGCTGCTCCGGGTTCGGCGAGCCGGTGCTCTCCGGCGGACGCGTGTACGTCAGCGACCAGCTCGGGATCTCCGCCTACACGGCGGCCACCGGCGCAGTCGGCTGGCGATACGACTGGGCGTACCCGAGCGACGCCGAGACGCCACGGCTCGCCGTCAGCGACGGGCTCCTCATCGCCGCCGGAGGCGACTGCAACTCACAGAGCGACCCGGACGGGGAGATCACCGCCCTCGACGCCCGGACCGGACTGCCCCGGTGGAAGCAGCGGGTCGACACCCCCATCTACTCCGCCGTCGTCGACAAGAGCCTCGTCATCGTGTCCGGGGGATCGCCCTCGGACGAGGACGCGATCATCGCCTACCACGTCCGCGACGGGCGGGAAGCATGGCGGAAAGCCCGGCACCTCGCCGCCGGAGTGTCCGCGAACGGGACGATCCTGGCACGTGTCACCGACGGATCCGACGTCGAGACCGGAACCAGCGTCGGGATCGCCGTCACCAGCGGGGCCGTGCGGTGGACCAGGAAAGCGGAATGGACGGCGCAGGCCGCCTCCCCGGGGAGCGATCGGTTCCTCGTCACCGACAAGGCCGGGACGCTCAGCTCCGTACGGGTGTCGGACGGCACCGTCCAGTGGACCGCGTCCGGCGGCGACGCCACGCAGATCGCCGTCGACCGGGAACGCGTCTACCGGGTGTGGGGGCGCGACATCGAGGCGCTGCGGCTCGCCGACGGGAAACGGGCCTGGACCGCCCGGCAGAAAGTCGACGGGGTGCAGCCCGTCACCGCCGGTGGACTGGTCTATGCCGGGGCGACCGTGCTCCGAGCCGCCGACGGGAAAGCCGCCGGCAACGACCTCGCCGGCCGGGTGATCGTTGCGGGCGGGCGGATCCACCAGGTGGTGAGCGGACGACTCAGGACCCTGGCGTGATCGCACAGTATCGGCCGGCCCTCCGGAGCGCCGCGGGCGTGGGCGGGTGCGGTTGGGGAGCGGTGGACCGTACATCCGCATGGGGGTTGCCGTTGGGTTGTTCCTGACGTTTCGGACTTCGCGGCATTCCGGCCGGCCCGAAGGAGGAGGTGGCGCCGAGGGACGGCGCCACTTTCCTGTGGAGGTGCCGCCGCTTTGGCTCCGATGTTCGCGCCGCTCCGAGAGCGCAACTACCGTCTGTGGGCGGCCGCCGACCTGGTCTCGGTCAGCGGCACATGGATGCAGGTGCTGGCGCTGAACTGGCTGATCCTGTCGGCCACCGGCTCGGCCACCGCCATGGGCGCGGTCGTCATGCTGCAGTCGTTGCCCGTGCTGCTGCTCGGCAGCTGGGGCGGCGCCCTCGCCGACCGGCTGCCGGCCCGACCCCTGCTGATCGCCTTCCAGTCGCTGCGGGCCCTACTCGCCCTGGCGCTCCTGCTGCCCGGCGGAAACTGGGCGGTCTACGCGGTGGCCCTCGCCTCCGGCGTGATCGGCTCCTTCGAGGGCCCGGTCCTCGGCCGATTCGGCTCCGCCCTGGTCCCCCGATCCGCGTTGAGCTCGGCGCTGGCCCTGGGCTCGGTGCTGAGCTCCGCCGGCCGGATCGGCGGCATGGCCCTCGGCGGCGTGCTGATCGGCGTCACCGGCCCGTCCGTCCTCTTCGTGATCAACGCGGTGTCGTACCTCGCCGTCATCCTCGCCCTGCTCGCCATGCGCCTCGGCGACATGCGCCCCCTGGCGGTGGCCGCCCCGTCCGACGGCGGTGTGATCGCCGGATTCCGCTACCTCCTGCGCCAACCGGTGATCCTGGTGGTCCTGGCCCTGTCGTTCGTGCTCGGCTCTCTCGGCCGCAACTACCAGGTCTCGATGGCCGCCATGGTGTCCGGCCCGCTGGGCGGATCGTCCGGTTCGTACGGTCTGCTGTCGACGGTCTTCGCCGTCGGCGCCGTAGCGGGCGGCCTGCTGCTGGCCGGCACCGGCCGCTCCACCCTGCGCGTCCTGGCCGGCACCGGCTTCCTGATCAGCGCATTGCAGCTCTGCTCCGGCCTGGCCCCGTCCGTGCTGGGCTTCGCCGCCCTGATCCTCCCGATCGCCGCCGGCGCCGTCGTCTTCGACACGGTCGTCTCCACCCGCATCCAGCTCGACACGAGGGAGGAGATGCGCGGCCGGGTCCTCGCCACGGTAGGCATCGTCTCCTCACTGTCCGGCATCGTCGGGGCCCCGGCGATCGGTTGGCTGTGCGACACCGTCGGAGCCCGAGGAGCCCTGGTCACCGCCGGAGCCGTGACCACCGTCGCCGCCGTGGCGGGCGGGGTGGCTCTGATCCGCTTGAAGGGCCGAGCCCTCGACTGGTCCATCCTGCTGGGCCGCCCCACCGAACAGCCCGCCTGACGCCGATGCCGCCCGGCACTCCGCTGGGCGGCATTTTCGTCAGTCACCGTCCGGGTCTCCGCCATAGATTCGCGTACGGTGCCACTCGAGGTAGCTCGCCTGCGGAGGAAGAGCGCCGGCCGGCAACAGAAGGCGCTCGGCTAGCGGCGGCCGACCAAACGCGGCACCCACACCTGGGTTGATAGCGACCGCCTTCTCGAGGTCCGGACGAACCAGGATGCGAAGTTCCGGAGTAATCGTGATCAACCCGGTGTCGAATGCGACATCGTGAGTCGGGCAGGCGGTCAGGCCATTGGTGATGTCGAGCCGTTCCCGCGAGTCGCAATCACGCCAGGGCTTGATGTGGGATGCCAGGAGAAGGCGGGGCGTTCGACGGCCTTTGAAGGCAACCGCTAGGCCGCAGAACACGCACTGATGGTCATGGTTGCGCAAGACTCCACGGGCAAACCGATGTTGGCCCACACGAATGGTGGCGGTCAACATCCTCTCGGTCAGCTGGTCGAGAGCGTCAGCCAGTCCCGCACGTACTACCCCAGCGATCTCGCCCGGACCGATCTCATCCTGGCCCAGAAACGTCACCGGCCCCTCGTCATGCTCCAGGTACAGGAAGTCGGGCAGCGCCTCATCCGTGATGCCGACATCCCGAGCAGCTTGAAGGACGAGTCGATAGATGTCAGCCAGCTCGTCGTCGTCATTGAGGAGACGAGCCGCAACCTCCACCTCGTGACGAGCGCCATTTGACCGACTCCCGTCCAGGTTTGCCATCTTGGCCAGCACACTGCTGTTCGGTCGTTTGAAAAGGACGGCGAGGCTCGGCACCGGCTCCTCGGCCTTGTGTGACGTGCTGCCCCCATAACGCCGGTGATCGACCACCAAGCTCGCGGCAAGACATGTCAGCGTCTCCACGGGAATGAAGTCGACCTGCCTGCGTCCGTCGCTCGGCTTCGAGCGCTTGATGATGGAACGCCACTGCTCACGGGCAGTAGATGGGGTGATGGCGAGATAGTCAGCGGCGGTGAGCATCGCTCCTCCGGAGGGGCTGCGAACGGCTGCTTCGGCTTTCATCGAGCGGACAGATAGCGCCCCTCCTCGGAGTCGGTGAACGAGGTTGCTCTCGGCCAGATGGCGGCGACGCTTGCGGCGTTCAGGAGACCCATCAGGTCGTCGCTGGGCCGACTCGGAACGAGGATCGCGAGGTTGACCTCGAAGCTCAGGTAGCGCCGGTAGTCGAAGAGCTGCCCGACCGCGAAACGGAGGCTGTCTCGTTCAGCCTTTGCCTTGACCTCGATCAGGAGGCCGGCTATCGGGTCGTACAGGTCGACCCGGAGTGTTGATCCCGGAATGTCGATGGAGATTCCGTGGAGTCGCTTTCCGCTGGGGTCGCGCCACCGACGGAATCTCTCGCGCAGCACCGACTCTGTCTGCTCGGCCTGTCTATCCGCCGCTTCGGTCCTTACCGTGACCGGTTCCTGGCTGGGGATATCAGGTGGGGTGAGTCGAACGCCTGCGTCGTGGGGTCCCGGCACAGTGGCATTGGCCAGTAGCGCCATGCGGGCACGTGCCTGCGCCAAGGCGTGGGCGAGGGCCGCGCGATTTCCGCGAAGCTTCTTCCACTTCTCCAATGGCTCGCCAGTGATGGGCTTGGGCCCTCGGCCAGGGTTGTCGGTGCTCGCGAAATTCCCGACACGCCAGGTGATGGAGTCGGGGCTTCGTCCAAGAAGGTGTGCGATCTCGACAACTTCCGCGTCATTGGATCGGACGGCTCGACCGCGACGGAGCCAGAGCTCGCCCACGATCCAGTACTCGTCATGCAGCCATGGAAGGCCATCACGAACACCCATCGAATGCTCCCCGCGTGTTTCGGCGGGACGCTACCGATGACCGCCCTAGCGGTATGTAAAGAGCGACTCCCGGTGACTTCGCGAGTGCGGTGTCTCAAACGTGGTTGCAGTCCTCAGCCATGTCTCCACCAGCGGTTCGATAGCGTGAGGGCGCACGCCGCCCAGTCAGCATCGAGGGGAACACGTGGAGCTCCTGCACTCCGGCAAGGTCCGGGACGTCTATGCCGATAGGGGGACCTTGTGCTGGTCGCCTCGGATCGGATCTCGATCTATGACGTCATCCTTCCCACGCCGATTCCGGACAAGGGGAAGATCCTCACGCAGCTGTCGCTCTGGTGGTTCGAGCAGCTCAGTGACGTCATTCCCAACCATGTCATCTCTGCCACCGACGTGCCGGCCGAGTTTGCCGGGCGGGCCATCCGGTGTGAGCGGCTCGAGATGGTCATGGTCGAGTGCATCGCCCGGGGGTACCTGGCCGGCTCGGGGCTCAAGGACTACGAGCGGGAACGGATGATCTCCGGGAACCGGCTGCCGGATGGGCTGGTGGAGTCGTCGAGGCTGCCTGAGCCGATCTTCACGCCCAGCACCAAGGAGGCGGTCGGGGCGGGGCACGACGCGCCGCTGACGTTCGACGAGACGGCCGAGCGGGTCGGCAAGGAGCTCGCCGAGGAGTTGCGCCGGGTGACGCTCGAGGTTTACCGGCGCGGGTCGGAGATCGCGGCGGCCAAGGGGATCATCATCGCGGACACCAAGATCGAGGTGGGGTACGCGAACGGTGTCCTCAAGATGGGCGATGAGGTTCTGACGCCGGACTCGTCGCGGTTCTGGGAGGCCTCCGAGTGGCAGCCGGGGCAGGTGCCCCGTTACCTGGACAAGCAGTTCCTGCGCGACTGGTCCACGAACAACACCGACTGGGACCGCACCGAGCCCGGCCCGGAGATTCCGGACGAGATCGCCGAGGCGACCCGTAACCGGTATGTCGAGGTCTACGAGCGCCTCACCGGCGACCGCTGGCGCTGACGGAGGCCGGCCAGGGCTGGAGCCGGGTCAGAACCGCGGCCGCGCGGTGATCCACTGGCGGCGCCTGCGCATCAGGTGGGCGCCGTAACCGCCGGCCAGGAACGCCTCGATCAAGCCCGTCCACCCGCCGTAGACGATGCAGATCGGGGCGATCGTCCACAGCAGAACGGCAACGACCGACCACCACCGCGGCGGGCGGGCGGCCCGGCGGGCGAACGTCGGGTCGTCGGCTTCGATCTGGGCTACCAGACCCGCGAAGACCTGCTGTTCCTCTGGTTTGAGCACGGTGGTCACCTCCGTCCGAGGGGTGGGCGGCGACCGCGTACCCACAACTGTGTGGTGGGAAACGGCCCGGCGAAGGATCGCCGGGCCTTTTTCATGCCCACTGGACGGTGGTCTCCGGCGACAGTCGTGGGAGGCGGTCACGCCAGGGGGTCTCGCCGGGGTGGCCGAGGTTGACCACCACCATCGACTTGAACCGTCCGTCGGGGAAGAACTCGGCGTCCACGGCGGCCTTGTCGAACCCGCCCATCGGGCCCGCGACCAGTCCGATCGACCGGGCAGCGAGGATGAAGTAGCCGACCTGCAGCGCCGCGCTGAACGAGCCGTTGGTCAGGCGCAGCGGCTCGTTCGCCTCGTAGGTGTCCTTCAGGCCCGGGTTGTGGGGCAGGATCTCCGGCACGTACTCGTGGAACGCCGTGTCCAGCGCCAGCACCGCGATGACCGGCGCGCTCCGCGACTTGGGGCGGTTGCCTTCGGCCAGGTGCGGGATGAGGCGGTTCTTTCCTTCTTCGGTACGCACGTAGAGGACCCGGAGCGGCTGGGTGTTCGACGCGGTCGGCGGCCACTTCGCGAGGTCCCAGATCTCGGCCAGCTCGGCGTCGGACACCGGTGTCGGCGCGAACGACGAGGCGGTCCGGGCCTCGGTGAACAGCAGCGCCCGCCCGTCGTCGTCGAGCCGGGGCCGGTTCAGCTGTGCTTCAGAAAGAGTATCCACTTCTAAAAAGCTAGCGACTAACCCGCGGAAAGCCCGGTGAAATCGGTCACGAACGGCTCGCGCTCGCCGCGAGGGAAGGCTTCGCCCGAAAGACGCGGTGGCGGCCGGGACGGATCGCCCGCGTCGCGCGGCAGCCCCGGGACGGGGTGGGTTTTTTGGGGCGGGATGGCCGTACCGCTGGGGGCGGGTCTGGAACTCCGGAACAAAAGGCCCACCGGAGGAAGAAGGCGCACCTGAGCAAAAGGCCCACCGGAAGAAGGCCGCCGGAGGAAGAAGGCCGCCGGAAGGGGAAAAGACTGACCGGAAGGGATCAGGGGATGTGCTCGTCGGCCCAGTCGGCGATGCGGTCCAGGGCCGGCATGAGGGCGTGCCCGGCCGGAGTGAGGCCGTAGGAGACCGACACCGGCGGTCCCTCGTCGACGATGCGGACGATCAGGCCGGCGATGACGAGGCTGGACAGGCGGTTGGAGAGGACCGAGTCGCTGATGCCGGAGATGCTGCGGGACAGATCGCGGAATCCGACCGGTCCGTCGCGGAGTTTGCCGAGGACCGCCGCATTCCAGCGGCGGCCGAGGAACTCGAAGGCCCGGGACAGGGCGGCATCACGGCGAACGCACGACGCGTGCTGGCCGTCGACCGCTGTCATGGATGCAAAGCTACACGCCGGGGCGCTGCAGGGAGTTGGGCAACTGCTCGGGCGGCACGCACTCCGTGCACCCGTCGCTGCCGCTGCGCAAATACCACCCGAGGGCCACGCCGGCGAGGAGGCTGAGCAGGCCGACCACGGCGGAGACGGTGACCGCCCCGGTCATGTCAGAGGGCTCCGGCGGACCAGCCGCAGGCCGCGCTGGTCGAGGTCGGGAGCGCTGTCGGCCCGAAAAGTCACATAGGGCGCGGTGAACGTGTCGACGCCAGTGCCGCGGTGGTTGCTCGGCTGATACGTGACGGTGACCGCCCGCGGGGACGCCGCCTCGATGATGCCGGCCCGCCAGCCGTCCTTATACACCCACACCGGGTCGGCAGGCCGGTAGCTCTCGGACGGAGCGACCTCGGCCGGATCACGGTGCACCGGGGTCACGGTGGGTGTGGACGCCGTCAGATTCGGCATGGAAATGCCTCCGATGGATTGAGGCGGACTCTTGCCGGGACGCGACGCAACATCTGAGCAGGCGAAGTTTTCGGCACGCTGTGTCAGCGGTCGGATCGTGTCTGTCAGCTATCATGCTCGTCATCAAGTGCGTTCGCAAGGCCGTCTGCACGTGCATCCGCAACGGCGAGCGCCGCGGAGGAAACGAACGGACCGGTTTCGTCGTTCACGATCTCCGCTTTAGGATGCGTAGGGCTGCGCCGGGCAGTCACACAGCAGCGACAAGGAGTCAGGTGAGCGCGGGTTCGCAGGAGGAGGCGCCGGGTGGCGGCCCCACCGTGCTGCGCATCCTGCTCGGCTCCCAGCTTCGGAAGCTGCGGGAGTCGAGAGGGATCACCCGGGAGGCGGCCGGCTACGAGATCCGCGCCTCCGGTTCCAAGATCAGCCGCATGGAGCTCGGCCGCGTCAGCTTCAAGGAACGTGACGTCGCCGACCTGTTGACCATGTATGGGGTGTCCGACTCCGCCGAGCGTGACGCGCTGATCGGCCTGGCCCGTCAGGCCAACAACCCGGGCTGGTGGCAGCACTTCGGCGATGTCCTCCCGACCTGGTTCCAGGCCTATCTGGGGCTCGAGGCGGCCGCCACGCTGATCCGGACCTATGAGATCCAGTTCGTCCCCGGCCTTCTGCAGACGCCCGACTACGCGCGAGCCGTGATCATGCTGGGCCACGCGGGCGCCACCGCGGACGAGATCAACCGCCGGGTCGACGTGCGGCTTCAGCGCCAGCAGATCCTCACCCGTTCGGGTGGCCCCCAACTGTGGGCGGTGATCGACGAGGCGGTGCTGCGGCGCCCGATCGGCGGCGTCGACGTCATGCGGGCGCAGATCGAGGCGTTGATCGAGGCGTCGAAGCTGCCGGGCGTCCGGCTGCAGATCATCCCGTTCATGGCCGGCGGGCATGCCGCGGCGGGCGGGCCGTTCGCGATCCTGCGCTTCCCCGAGCCCGAGCTGCCCGACGTGGTCTACGTGGAGCAGCTGACCAGCGCGATCTACCTCGACAAGCGCGAGGACGTGGACCACTACGCGATGGCGATGGAGCGGGTCTGCATCGACGCCGAGCCGCCGAACGACACTCCCGAGATCCTCGGCAAGCTTCTTAACGAGGTCGGCCGCCCGGTCTAGGAGTAGACCGAGCGGCCGATCGGCACGCTGCCTGAGTAACCAGACAGCCGGGTGGATCAGGCGAGCAGGTTGTCGAAGTCTCCGTCGCGGACACCGCCGAGGAAGGCCTCGATCTCGGCGCGGTTGTAGATCAGTGCAGCACCCTCGGGATCCCGGGAGTTACGCACAGCGACGTCGCCGTTGGGCAGGACGGCGCACTCAACGCAGTTGCCGCTCGGGTTGCTGCGGCGGCTCTTCTGCCAGGTGACTCCCTGCAGTTCGCCGGCGGGCATGCCGTTGACCACGTTGGTCATTCCAAGCTCCCTAGATTTGCCCCCGGATCGCCCATCGATCCGAAGTCGGTGGTGTCCACGTGCCCAAAACTCAGCGTCGATGCAAATGCACGTGCATCTGGCCTTGCGTAGTCACGGGATTCTGAGCATGATAACGCACGTACTACTCCCTGCGGGTGTCACTCAGGGTGACATCTTTAGGTGACGGGTCGGTCGCGGAGCGACAGTCTGCGGCCTCGGCGCGAGGCTCCCTGGCGGGGGCGTCCTTAGCGAGAGGTGACTAGGCAATGTCGATTCCGAATGCCGGCCCCGAACACCCCGAACCGGGCGCCCCCGGCGTGGCCGATGGTCCACGCTGGGGTAACTCGCTTGTTCACCGGGACGCGCCGTTCACCGACGAGGTGTTCGCGGCGTCGACTCGGGCGACCATGGTGACGCACCGGTTCGGTGGAGTCAGGTATGCGTTGAGCCGGCCCGGCGGGACGACCGTCCGCAGGCCGCCTGCCGAGGAGGATGAGTCCGACGCGCGTGACTGAGCTCGTTCGTTGCCACCGCCAGCAGCGACCTGCCCGGGCCCCGCAAGTGCGAGGGCCGCATGTCCGCGGCAACCGGCTACGGCCCAGTGGGCCGTCCTGGCCGGTGTACGAATTCGCCGAGTCCGACTACTGCTACGGCATCGGCCCGATCCGGTTGCGCCTCGAATGGGTGAACTGGGCGCAGCCCATCCCCCATGAGGGTGACTACTGGCTCGGTGTGCGCGGTGTCGTCATCGACCGTTTCGGCCGCGATGGCGCCGTGCGCGAGATGCTCGTCCGGGCGGCGTGTGTGCCCGTCCCGCCTGCTTCCAAGCGGCCACGCTTGAGGGTGTTGCGCAGCAGCACACCCGTGTGACGCCGGGTGGGCGGCGCGGTTCCCCGTGCTGGGCCGCCCACCCGGTCCAAACCTGATCAGGGTTTGCGAGCGACCCCGGCCCAGTAGTAGGCCGCCTCGGGGTTGTCGACCGGCTCGTCCGGCCGCCACGCCGACACCGGGGACACGCCCGGCTCGAGCATCTCCCAGTCGCCGAAGAACCGCTCGACCGCCTCACGAGTACGGGCGACGAGCGTCATGCCGGCACCGGTGGCGGCAGCGACCGCCGCGTCGACCTCGTGGGGGTTGAAGTCGGCGGTCGGGTGGGTGATCGCCAGGCAGCTGCCCGAGGGCAGGGCGTCACGCAGCTCCGCGACCTTCGACCACGGGTCGTCGGCGTCGGCGAGCAGCATGAGGATCGCGATCAGGGTCAGCCCGACCGGCTGCTTCAGATCGAGGGTGTCGAGCAGCGCCGCGTCGGTCAGGATCGAGGACGGCTTGCGGATGTCGGCGGCAATGTACTCACTACGGCCTGAGGGGTGGCTCAGCATCAGCGCGCGGGCGTGGACGAGCACGATCGGATCGTTGTCCACATAGACCACCCGGGTGGACGGCTCGAGCTCCTGCGCGACCTCGTGCAGGTTGGGTCGGGTCGGGATGCCGGTGCCGATGTCCAGGAACTGGCGGATGCCCTCCTGCCGGACCAGGTCACGGGCCACCCGGTGAACGAACTTCCGGTTCTCCTTGGCCATGTAGCGCATACCGGGGATGGCCTGGATCATGGCCTCGCCGACCGCCCGGTCGACGGCGAAGTTGTCCTTGCCGCCCAGCCAGTAGTCATAGATGCGGGCCGAGTGTGGAGCGTTGATGTTGACCCCGGGCGGGGCCACCTCGGTAGGTGCGGAACTGCCCTCTGCCACGACCCGCCTCCTTGCGAAAAAACGCGGTGATACCTCGCGTCGACACACCGCGTTACGACCCCGCCCAGCCTAACCGCAACGATCGACCGTCTTAACCCCCGGAATCCCCTTTTCAGGCGGCGGAGGCATAGCCACGGGGAGCGACCGAGACGACGCGATCACGCCCGGCGTGCTTCGCAGCGTACAGATGACCGTCCGCAGTGGACAGTAGGGCGGGCTGCGTCGGAACGGGCGTCTCCGCGCTGGTGGCGACGCCGATGCTGACGGTCACCGGGAGACCCCGGGTGATCCCGTGCCAGTCGTGGTCGCGGATCGTGCGGCGGATCCCGTCGAGCAGGGCGACCGCCCGGCCGGCGGCGGTGCCGGGCAGCACGATCAGGAACTCCTCACCACCCATCCGGGCGGCGAAACCGCCGGGGCAGCCGGCAGCCACGCCGTCGGCGAGCAGCCCGGCCACCCGGACCAGGACCTGGTCACCCACATTGTGCGAGAGCCGGTCGTTGATCTGCTTGAAGTGGTCGAGGTCGACGAGGGCGACGGTCAGCGCGGGGTCGGAGTCGATCAGGCCGGGCAGGCACTCGTCGATGTGCCGGCGGTTGTGCAGGCCGGTGAGCGGGTCACGGCGGGCCTGCTCGCGGAAGCGCTCGGCCTCCTGCCGGGCCTCGACCGTCTCGAACATCGCCTGCCTGGTACGCGTACGCGCCTCCCGCTGCAGCGAGTGCAGATTTTGATACTCGGTGAAGAAGGTCTTGTGCGCGGTGAAGGCGGCCGCGAAGTCGCCGCGGGTCGCATACAGCTCGGCCTGCTCCTGGTGCAGGCGGACCAGAGACTCACCGAGGTCACGCTCGATGCAGTGCCGGCGGGCGTCGTCGAGGCTGACCTGGGCCTGATCGAACCTGCCGAGGCCGCGCTGGGCCTGCGCCAGGGTCACCAGATACTGGGAGAGATCGTTCGCATCGTCCCACCGGCCCTCGGCATGCCGTTCCAGGCACAGGGTCAGGGTGCGTTCGGCCTCGGCGTAGCGCCCGGTGCCGATCTGGATCGAGCCGATCGTGTCGAGGTACGCGGGCTCGAGCGGCATGTCCCACTGGTCGGCGAGCCGCAGCAGGCGGTCGGCCACTTCCTGGGCGCGCTGCTGATCGCCCGAGTCGTACTCCGCGTAGGCGTGGTTGTTGAGTAGGCACAGCAGGGCCGGGTGGCCGGAACGCACGGCCAGCTCCTCCGCCTGCGCGTAGCGAACGCGGGCCGCGTCCATCGAGCCGGCCATGCAGAAGGCGTCGGCCAACTTGGTGCGGTGCCAGATGTGCATGTGCGTGGTGCAGTCGTCGTCGAGTAGCTCGACCGCCAGCAGTGCATGCTCCAGCGACTGCTCGGCGTCGCCCAAGTGCTGGTGGATGTAGGCCCAGAGCATGTTCATCCGGGCCATCAGGACGCGGGCGTCGTTGGCCACCACCCACTCGTTGACCTGCCAGATCTGCTGGGTGGCCGCGCTGATGTCGCCCAACCGCATCCGCATGTTGGCCTGGCAGAGCCGGGCCCGGGCGATCAGCTGGGGATCGCCGAGCACATGAGCCGCGTCCTCGAGGCGGACGGCCCGCTCCAGCTCGGCGTGGGCGTCCCAGGAGCGCCTGTCCTCGATGTCGAGCAGGGCAGCCGAAATCGTGTCGGCATCGATCGGGAACTCCATCAATCGCCTCCCTCCTCCGGTGCGTGCTTTCCTCAGCGAGGCAATTCGGCACGCGAGAGCCGAGATTGAGGGAAACGCCGCGCTCCCCGAGGCTAGCTCTGCGTGAGGAGTTGACCCCAGGGAGTGCGGCGTGATCTGTGACCTATTCGACCGAAGAGGAGGCGAGCGGCTGTGCTGGTGCCAGGTCGACCGTCGACCGCAGCTTCGTCGGCTTCATCGCCACCGCGGCGATCACACCGACCACGGCCACCGCGGCCGAGATCAGGAAGATGTGACCGGTGGCGTCGCCGTATGCCACCCGAACCACGTGCTGGAGCTGCTCCGGCAGACTGCTCAGGTTGAGGCTGCCGCCCCCGCTGGAGGCCGCGCTCGCCGGCACGCCCATCGCGGTGAGCTGCTCGGTCATCGACTCGGACACCTGGCGGGCGAGGACCGCCCCGAGCACCGAGACGCCGATCGTGCCGCCGAGGGACCGGAAGAAGGCGACCGTGGAGCTGGCCGCGCCGATGTCCTTGAGCGAGACGGTGTTCTGCACGGCGAGGACCAGGTTCTGCATCGACATGCCGACACCGACGCCGACGGCGGCCATCGCGGCGCCGATGTACCAGAGCGGGGTGTCGTGGTCCAGGAACGAGAGGGCGCTGAACCCGGCGACCAGGATGATCGTGCCGGCCACCACGAACGGCTTGATCCGCCCGCTCTTGGTGATCATGCGACCCGCGATCGTCGAGGAGATCAGCACGCCGGTCATCATCGGGATCATCAGAAGGCCGGCCTCGGTCGGGCTGTATCCCCGGCCGATCTGGAAATACTGCCCGAGGAAGACCGAGCCGCCGAACATCGCCATGCCGACCGCGAGGCTGCCGATGATCGCCAGCGTCGTGGTGCGCTCGCGGACGATGGGCAGGGGCACCACCGGCTCGGCGACCCGTGATTCGACCCGGACGGCCAGCGCGAGCAGGAGCACGCCGCCACCGACCATGGCCGCGGTCTGCCAGGAGAGCCAGGCGAACGAGTTGTCCACGAACGACACCCAGACCAGGATGACGCTGACGCCGGCCGCGATCAGCGACGCGCCCAGGTAGTCGATCTTCACGTTGTCACGGCGCATGACCGGCAGGTGCAGGGTCTTCTGCAGGACGATCAGGGCGATCACGGCGAACGGCGCGCCGATGAAGAAGCACCAGCGCCAGCCGAGCGCGTCGGTGTCGACGATCACGCCGCCGAGCAGCGGGCCGCCGACCGTGGCCAGCGCCATCACGCCACCGAGGTAGCCGTTGTAGCGGCCGCGCTCCCGCGGCGGGATCATCGCGGCGATGGCGACCTGCACCAGCGCCTGCACACCGCCCATGCCGAGGCCCTGGAAGGCGCGGGCGGCGATGAGCTGCTCGGTGCTCTGCGTGAAGCCGGCGATCAGCGAGCCCAGGATGAAGATCACGATCGAGGCTTGGACCAGGACCTTCTTGCTGTAGAGGTCGGCCAGCTTGCCCCAGATCGGGGTGGACGCGGTGGCGGTCAGCAGGGTCGCGGTGACCACCCAGGTGTACTGCGTCTGGGTGCCGTCGAGATCACCGATGATCTTCGGCAGCGCGGTGGAGACGATGGTGGAGCTGGCCATCGCCACGAAGAGCACGAGCAGAAGGCCGGACAGTGCCTCCATGATCTCGCGGTGGCTCATCGGGCCCTGCTGCTCCACCCGATCTTTGACGGTTGCGCTCATCGTGAGGCCTCCAGGATCAGGTCGTTGGCGAATCGGTCGAGTGACGTGGTGAGCGTGGCGATCTCCTCGGGCGTCCAGTCGCGCAGCGCCGCGGTGATCTGCTGCTCGAAGCGGCTGCGAACCTCCTCGAGGGCGGCGACGCCCCGGTCGGTGAGCCGCAGGGTGCTGGCGCGGCCGTCGGACGGGTCGGCGATGCGGAGCACCAGGCCGTCACGGACCAGGCCGGCGACCGCGCGGCTGACGGTCGACGGGTCGAGCGCGTGCTCGGCGGCCAACTCCTTCATGTGGCAGCTGCCGGCCGGCTCGTGCCGGCTGATCGCGGCCAGCATGCCGAGCGGCGCGATCGGGGGCTGCTGCTGCTTGACGAGGCGGACGGCCTTGAGCAGGTCGTGGAAGGCGTCGATGAGTCCGCGTCGTTCGTTCATGGCCGCCTCCTCGTTATGCGTGCTGCATGCAACTATCTTCCTAAACTTGCCTGCTGTGCAAGTTTGCTCATTGGGAACTGAGTCACACGCCGGTAGGCTCAGATCATGAGCGCGCCGACCGAGCAGGGCCTCCGCGAGCGCAAGAAGGAGGCGACCCGCCAGGCTCTCTACGAGGCGGCGTTGCGGCTGGCGCTGGAGCTGGGCCCGGACCGGATCACCGTCGACGCCATCGCCGACCGGGCCGGCGTCTCCCGGCGGACCTTCTCCAACTACTTCGCGAACAAGGAGGAGGCTCTCTTCTACGCCGACCGGCGCCGGATGCTGCTGCTCTCCGGCCTGGTCCGGGCGCGCCCGGCGGCCGAGCCGCCCTGGACCGCGCTGACCGCGGCCGCCGCCGAGTTCTACGCCGAGCTGGGCGACCTGGATCCGGAGTGGATCACGCAGAGCCGTCTGGTGCGGCGGCATCCGTCGCTGGCCGCGGCGCAGGTGCAGACCTTCGCCGCCCTGGAGCGCGAGCTGGCCGACGAGGTCGCGGTCCGTTTCAAAGACCAAGACCCCTCGGGGGTACGAGCAAAGCTCGTCGCCGCCACCTTCCTGGCCGTGCTGCGGGTGTCCCTCAACGTCTGGCTGGAGCATCCGGACGAGCGCAGGTTCTGGGACGTGGCACACGAGTCCCTGGACATGGCAGGGCTGGGGTTCGCCGCTCAGAGATGACGAGAGCGCGGCTCCGAGGTGGGGTCACCCGGAGCCGCGCTGGTCTTGCGAAAGGTGTGGTCAGCCCTTGAAGCCGGCCAGGATCCTGGTGAACTCGAACGGCGTCTGGCTCACGTTGGTGCACTGGAACAGCGCGCCCGAGCAGGCGTTCCTGTCGCGGTGCGCCTCCCACAGCGAGACGAACCCGAGGTGCTTGGCATTGGCGTGCGCCACCAGGTCACGGGCGTCGGCCTGGGTGAAGACGCCGTTGTCGTCGTTCACACCGATCATCGGCGTGACACCGACCATCCGGTAGGCGGCCGCGTCGCTGTTGCCGTACAACGACTTGATCTGTGCCTTGGTCGAGTCGACGGCCTGGATGGCGAGGTCGCCGTAGTCCTGGCCGGCGCGGCCGTAGTCCATCGCCATGATGTTGACCAGGTCGACGTCGACACCGGCGTTCTTGGCCGACCGCACCACGTTCAGGCCGTCGGCGGTGAGACCCTCGGGCAGCACCGGCAGGGTGAGCGAGATCTTCAGGCCCGGGTTGGCCTTCTGCAGCGCGGCCAGGGCGGTCGAGCGGCGGGCCACCGAAGCGGCGTCGGCCACGGCGGCGCCCTCGATGTCCAGGTCGATGTACTTCAGGTTGTACGCGTCGACGACCGCCTGGTACTCGGCCTGCAACGCGGAGACGCTGGGGCACGCCTGGGCCAGTTCGACACCGGTCGCGCCGCCGAACGACACCTTCACGTCACCGCCGGCCGCGCGAACCGCCGCGATCTGGTCGGCGAACTGCTTCTGCCGCGGGTCGAACGCCGCGAACCAGCTCGCCTTGCACCCGGCGCTGGTGACGAACGCGAGGCTGAACGACTTGACGCCCCCGCCGGTGGCCAGCGACGACAGGGTGGTTGCGCCGTTGGAGAGCAGGCCCATGTCCACATAGGGCGCCACCAGGACCCCTCCACTCGCCGGCGTGGTGGCCGTGGCGGTCGCGGTCGCCGTCTTCGTGGGCGTGGCCGTCGCGGTGGCGGTCTTGGTGGGCGTGGCTGTGGGCGTCGCGGTCGCGGTCTTAGTCGGGGTGGCGGTCGCGGTGGCCGGCGGCGGGGTGACAGCGCCGCCGGAGCAGGACGCGCCGTTGATCGTGCAGCTCGTCGGATCGCCGCTGCCGGTCACGATGAACCCGAACGAGACCGTCGCCCCAGCCGGGATCGTGCCGTTCCAGTTCGCGTTGCTCGCCGTCTTCGCGGTGCCCGAGTTCGTGATGTCGGTGTCCCAGTAGCTGGTGACCTTGGCCGTCGACGGCAGGCCGAAGACCAGCTTCCAGCCCTCGACAGCGGTCCCGCCGCTGTTGCGGATCGTGTATTTCGCCTGGTAGCCGGTGCCCCAGTCGCTGTCCTTGGCGAAGGACGCGGTGAGCGCGGCCGGATTGGGAGCCGTGGTGGCGGCGACCGCAGCGCCGATGCCGCCGCCGACGGCCAGCACCGCGGCCGTCGAGTAGATGGCGAACCGCAGACGACTGCGTTGCATGGGGGACTCCGATCGATCGAGGACGGAGTCGATTCTTCGGCCGCGCGGCTTAACAGCGCTCCGACCGTACCCTTAAGGATCTTTAAATCCCGGCCGGAGGCAACGCGGGCCGGGAGGGGTTGCGGTGGCCGTGAGGGGACGCGGGCCGAGCGGAGGCAGGGCCGCGAGGGGTGGGCTCAGCGGGCGCCGAGACCGCTGATGACCAGGGTGAGGGCCCGCCGCCAGGCCTGGGGGTCGGCCGAGTGCTGAGCGACGCCGGCGTTCGCCATCATCAGCAGCGCGAAGTCGCGGCCGGTGAAGTCGGCCCGCAGCCGGCCGGCCCGCTGCGCCCTGGTCAGCACGTCGACGGCCCGCTGGTAGGCGGTGGACCTCAGCCCGGCGAGCCGTTCGTCGTCGTCGAAGGCCGAGGTGACGAGCAACTCGGCGAGGCCGCGGTCGGTGGCCTGCAACTCGCAGACGCGGGTGAGGTAACCGACGAACGCGGCCCAGGGGTCCGGGTGGTCGAGCGCCTGGTCGGCGAGATGGACCGCGGCGGTCATGTGGCTGGCGAAGACCTCGGCGATCAGGTGCCGCCGGCTGGGGAATCGACGGTAGAGAGTGGCG
The DNA here is from genome assembly GCF_050956125.1 of Actinoplanes sp. CA-252034. NCBI lineage: Bacteria > Bacillati > Actinomycetota > Actinomycetes > Micromonosporales > Micromonosporaceae > Actinoplanes > Actinoplanes sp. CA-252034. Next base: position 10,522,896 of record NZ_CP191846.1, on the reverse strand, counting down.
TTGCCCACACCCGCGCGCCGGGCGATCTCGTCCAGCGAGGCATCGAGACCCTGCTCGGCGAAGACCTCCCGCGCCGCGGCGAGCAGGGCCGCTCGATTGCGCAGCGCGTCCGCGCGCAGCCGGGTGGCCATGCGCCACAGGATACGACTTTCCGCGGGAAAGACAGAGATCCGATGTTACCGTCCGCTTGATCGACGCGAACGGGACGAGAGGTGCGGGAATGCCACAGATCGAGATCGAGGTGCCGGCCGCGGACGGTACGGCCGAGGCGTATTTCGTCACGCCGGAGGGTTCCGGGCCGTTCCCGGCGGTGCTGATCTTCATGGATGCGTTCGGCCTGCGGCCGCGGATCATGGAGATGGCCGCCCGGATCGCCGGGCAGGGTTATGCCGTGCTCGTGCCGAACCTCTTCTACCGCGACGCCAGCGGGCCGCTGGTCGAACCCGAGGAGATGCTCGACGCCGAGAAGCGGGGCGCCGCCTTCGGTCGCCTGGTACCGATGATCAAAAACCTCACGCGTGAGCGGATCAGCGCGGACACGGCCGCCTACCTGGACTTCCTCGCGGGGCGTGACGAGGTGGCGGACGGCCCGGCTGGGATCGTCGGCTACTGCATGGGTGGCCGGAACGCGCTGGTCGCGGCGACTGAGCACCCGAACCGGTTCGCCGTGCTGGCGAGCTTCCACGCCGGCGGGGTGGTCACCGACGAGCCGGACAGCCCGCACCTGGGCGCACCGAACCTGACGGCGGAGGTCTATTTCGGACACGCCGACAATGACGGCTCGATGACGCCGGAGCGGATCAAGGCGTTGGAGATCACCCTCGCCGAGGCCGGGGTCGAGTACACCTCGGAGCTCTACGAGGGTGCCCCGCACGGTTTCACGATGAGCGACACGGCGATGCACCACCCGGAGGCGGAGCAGCGGCACTGGGCCGTCCTGCTGCCTCTGCTGGAGCGCACGCTCAGCTGATGCAGAACTCGTTGCCCTCCGGGTCGGTCATCGTGAACCACGAGTGCGGGCCCTGACTGGCCTCCCAGAGGAACGTGGCGCCGCGCGCGACCAGTTTGTCGCGCTCGGCGTCCCGGTTCTCCGCGCCGACCCGGACGTCGACGTGCCACCGGTTCTTCACCGTCTTGGCGGCCTCGTCGAACTGGAAGAGCAGTCGCCGGCCGTTCTCCGGGTGCAGGATCGCGGCGCCGGTACGCCAGACCAGCTTCCCGTTGTGGTGGGTGGTCTCGTCGTCGGTGGCGTACCCCTTGGCGACCATGTCCTTGATGAACGCCTCGTCCTGGGGCTCCACATCCCACCCGAGCGTCTCGGCCCACCAGTCGGCGAGCGTGTGCGGTTCGGTGCAGTCCACGGTGACCTGGAAGTCGTAAGCCATGAACCGCACGCTACCGGCGAATCAGGACAGCATCCGGCCTAATTGGCGTAGAGCCCCGGGAAGTACCGGTCGATCGCCGTCACGTCGTACACGTGCCGTACCTCGTTGATCCGGTCTTTCTCGACGCCGAGGAACTCGACCAGGCGGGCCGTGCCGAACGGCGCCGCCAGGTCGTAGATCAGCGCCGCACCGTCCACCGCGTCGGTCCGGGCCACCAGGGTGACGCCGTCCGCGAACGCGGCGATCCGGTGCAGCACCTGGAGCAGCTCCTCCTCGTCCACCGGCGCGTCGAGGTTCCACTCGGCCTCCACGTCCGGGGCGAGCAGTTTGCGTGCCCCGGTCAGGTCGTCGCTGGTCCACGACCTGACCCAGGAATCCACAACGTCCACGATCCATCAGCCGTTCAGCATGGTCTCGGCGTTCACGAAGGTGTACCCGGCCTTGATGATGCCCGGAATCAGCTGCTTGAGGTAGTCCGTGCCGAGATACCCGTGGTAGAACAGGCTCGCCACGCCGTCCCGGATCACCAGGTTGCGCTCGGCGCTGGCGATCAGGTCGGCCGGCAGCCGCGACGGGTGCCCGTTGTAGGCGTCCGGCTCCACGTTGCCGATGTTCTCCGGCACCACGACCGAGCCGTAGACGTCGCGGACCGTGTACGGGAAGAACTGGCCGAACTGGCGGGCGTAGTCGTACTTGGCACCGGTCAGCACGCCCGGGAAGTAGAGGCCCCGGTCGTAGCGCTTGCCGAAGAGCGTGTTCGCCGCCTGGTAGTCGGCCGGGCTGGCCGCGTAGTGCGGGAACTCGAAGATCTTCGGGGTGCCGAGACCGGTGGCCGCGAAGACCGCGCCGGAGGCGACCATCCGTGCGGTGGCCCAGGCGACCGAGTCCTCCTTCACCGGGCCGTCGTAGATCACCCGGTCGTTGCCGTCGACGTGCGCCGTGAAGAACTCGAAGTCGTTCGCGCTCACCCCGTCGTACGGGTTGGCCACCGAGCCGTACTGGTGGGTGTAGCCGTGCATCAGCAGCGTGCCGCCCTTGGCCTGCATGTACTTCAGGGCGGCCACCACCAGCGGCTTCTTCGCCAGCGTGTAGTCCTCGGCCTTGCCGCCGTTCAGGGCGCCCTTCGGGTCCCGGTAACGGGGGTAGACGGCGACGCTGAACGGCACCTTCTGCGACGACAGGTAGTCGGCGATCGCCTTCAGCTCGTCCGGGTCCGAGTCCGGGCCGATGTCCTCGATCCGGATCAGGGCCCGGTGCCGCTCCTTGGTCTTCGGGGCGAGGGCGTCGAAGAGCAGGTCCGCGAAGATCAGGTAGCGGTCGTCGTGGGTGACGTACGAGAACGGGATCTCGCCGATGTAGGTCAGGTTGCCGGACCGCACCGCCCAGGGCAGCGTCGACCCGTCGGCGCGCTTCGCGGCGGCCAGCGTGGTGACCTTCGACGCGTCCGAGACGGTCAGGTTCATCAGGCCCGACTTGTTGTCGGCGCCACGGGTCAGCGAGCGGCCCTTGTAGGACACCTCGGCCACGTCGGCGAAGTCGTAGAGACCGCTGGTGAAGCCGAACTTCGCGGCGAAGCCGTCCAGTTTGGTCAGCTGCCACACGTTGTCGCGGACCCAGACGACCGGCTTCGTGGTGGCGGCGACGTCGGCCAGGAACGCGGCCGGCAGCGGCTCGTCGTAGGTCGAGCCCAGGTAGATCAGCGCCGAGTAGGCGGCCAGGTCACCGGACTTGTAGCCGGTCACCGGGGCGGCCGTCCACGAGCCGAAGTGCGAGCTCAGGTTCGCGACCTGGGTGGCGTAGACCTCGCCCAGCCAGCCGTAGTCGCCCGTGGTGTCGTACAGCACCAGGGTCTTGGCGGTGCCCCCGCCGGGAGCCGCCTTGCCGGTCCTGCCCGCCCCGGTCGCGGCGGTGGTGTTGGCGGTGGCGGCGTCCGCCTCCATGGTGCTGAAACCGACCGCGGCGACCGCGGCCGCGGCGGCGCCGGCGACGAGGACGTTGCGGCGAGAGACGATGGCGGTACGCATCAGGCGACGGCTCCGGACGTGAGGGCGGACGGGGCGACGGGCATGGACTCGGGGAAACTCGCGAGACCGAGGAGGGCGGCGGTGGCCTGGGCGGTGCGCTGCGCGGCGAGACCGTCGCCGTACGGGTTCCCGCCGGCCGTCATCGCGTCCCGGCGCGCCCGGCTGTCCAGCAGCAGCGACGCCTCCGACACGATCAGCTGCGGGTCCGAGCCGACCAGCTTGGCGCAGCCCGCGTGCAGCGACTCGACCCGCTCGGTCACGTCCCGCAGCACCAGCGCCGGCACCCCGAACGACGGGGCCTCCTCCTGGATGCCACCCGAGTCGGTGAGCACCAGGTAGGCCTCGGAGAGCAGGCGGGCCAGATCCGGGTAGGGCAGCGGGTCGGTGACGGTCACCCGCTCCACCCCGGCCAGGGCGGCGTCCACCTGCTCGCGGACCGCCGGGTTGGGGTGGCTCGGCAGGATCACGTCGATGTCGTCGTAGCGGGCGACCAGCTCCTTGACCGCGGACAGGATCCGGTCCAGCGGCTCACCCCACGACTCACGGCGGTGCGCGGTCACCAGGACCAGGCGATTCGTGCTGCTCGCCCGGGCCGCGGCCACGGCGGCGTTCTCGAACGGCAGCTTGCGGGCGGCCACCGCGAGCGTCGCGTCGACCACGGTGTTGCCGGTGATCAGCACGTCGGTCACCGGGATCTTCTCGTCCAGCAGGTTCATCGCGGCCAGCGGCGTCGGCGCCAGGTGCAGGGCGGCGACCTGGGCGACCAGGCGGCGGTTGCCCTCCTCCGGGAACGGCGACTCCAGGTCGCCGGAGCGCAGGCCGGCCTCCAGGTGGACGACCGGGATACGCCGCCAGAACGCGGCCAGGGCGCCGGCCAGGCTCGTGGTGGTGTCACCCTGCACGATCACGGCGGCCGGGGTGCGTACCGACCAGAGCTCGTCCAGCTCCCGGATCATCGCGGTGAGCAGCTCGGCCTGGCTGCCGGTCTCCCGCTCGACCTGGAGGGTGATGTCCGGCTCCAGGTCGAAGGCGGCGAGGGCCTGGGTGACCATCGTCGGGTGCTGACCGCTGGCCAGCAGGATCGGGGTGAGCAGGCCGGCCTCACGCAGGGCGAGGGCGACGGGGGCGAGCTTGACGGCTTCCGGGCGGGTGCCGCCGACGAGGTGGACTTCACGAGACACGGGGGGAGCCTTTTCTCTCGTTCGGTGAAGGGGGAGGGGGTGTGGATCAGGCGGGGACGGCGAGGGGTTCTTCGACGAGGCGCTCGGTCTTGGCCCAGGCCTGGCGGCCGCTGGCCTGCCGGCCGAGAGCGCGATAGGTGGCGGCGAGACCGAGGACCAGGAAGGCGGGGTACGCGAGAGCGGCGGTCAGCATCCGGGGCATGCCCTCGTCGCCGTGCTTGCGTTTGTGCACCAGAGCCCAGAGCACGCCGGGGAAGGTCGTGACTGCGAGCCAGACACCCAGGCTCTCGGCCAGCGCGGCCCAGGTCGGGATGAAGACGATCGGGTGACCGACCAGCAGGCCGCCCAGTCCGGCGATCCCGGTGCCGATGAGCAGCACCGTGACGATCGCGTTGGCCCACGGCGAGAGCAGGTAGTGGAGCATCTCGGCCAGCGCGATCCGGGCCACCCGCGGCGACTCGAAGAGCCTGCCCAGGTAGCGGGCGCACTGCATGTTGCCCTGCGCCCAGCGGGTGCGCTGGCGGGTCAGGCGCCGGACGTCGACGACCGCCTGCTGGGTCACCGAGGCACGGGAGGTGTAGCGGATCCCGACGCCGTTCAGGTGCATCCGCAGGCCGAGCTCCATGTCCTCGACGAGGCAGCTGGACCACGGGGCGGTGCCGAGCGTCTGCAGCGTGGAGAGGCGGCTGAACTGGCCGTTGCCACCGAGGCCGACGGTGTCCAGGGCGTCGCGCATGTTCTGGCAGGCGTCGACGATCGCGCCGAACTCCAGGTCCTGCACGGCGCCGAGAAGACGGTTGCGGTTGCGGATGCGTACCTGCACCTGCGCCGCGCCGACCCGCTCGTCGCGCATCAGCCGGGACACCTCGACCAGGATGTTCTCGCTGCCCTGACCGTCGCCGTCGATGATGCCGACGACCACCTTCTCCGGGGCCATGCCGGCCTGGGCGGTCAGCATCGAGATGTGCCGGTACGCGGCGTTCAGCGCCTCGCCCTTGCCCTGGCGGGCCTCCGGCAGTTCCCGCCGCATGATGTGCAGCCGCGGGTGATCGATGGCGGCCAGCACCTCGGGAGTGCGGTCGTCCGAGCCGTCGTCGACCACGAGCACCCGGGACAGGGTGCCGGCCGGGCCGCGCAGATTGAGGGCCGCGCCGACCGTGTTGGCGACGACGGCCTCCTCGTTCAGGGCCGGGACGATGATCCAGAAGTGTTCCGGCCGGCCGTTGCCACCGGCCAGCGAGCGGTTGACGACCTTGGCGCGGTGCGTGCCGTGGTAGCGGAGTGCGAACCAGACCAGGACCACCGTGGTGATCGGCCAGGCCAGCAGGACCGCGTAACCGGCGACCGCGAACTGCCAGCTGTCCGACGCGGTCATCGGAACCTCCCCCGTAGTCGTCACCGTCCGTGCATTTGCCCTGGACGTATTAGGACATTAGGGAACTACCGAGCGTCACTCAAGGGCGATCATCGGAACGGAGGAGGAGACCGGCTAAAAGGGCGAACCCAGACATCTCAGACTGCGTTCAGCAGGCGAAACCGGGCGCGTTCAGCACCATTTCCGGCATATGGGGTCGGCTCCAGCCCGGAGTCGGGCGAGCACTGAGAGTGACTTAGCGGGGCGTACCGAGATGGCTACTTTGAGTGATGCTGAAGCTACTGCGGGCCGTCCAGCAGGGTGGGATCGCTACGCAGCATCGCCGCCAGCCGGCGGGCCGCCATCTCGGTCTCCTCCGGGCGCTCCACCTTCAGCGGGATCGGCTCGGGAAGCGGCTCCGGGAAACCGGGCTGTTGCGGCTCGGCGTGCTGCGGGGGATACGCCTGTGCGTACGGATGCGGCTCGGTGTAGCCCTGTTGGGCGGCCGCATAGGGGTGCGGCGGGACCGGCGGCGGTGGAGTCGGCGCGAACGGGTGCGGCGTCGTGTTGCCCTGCTCGGCATATCCCGCCGGCTGCTCATACCCGAAGGCCTGCTCATGCCGGTTGGTGACGAACGGCTGCTCGGCGGTGGTGGGCTCGGCATAGTCAAAATCGGTCGTCGGGCCGAACCGGTCCTGATCGTCGCGGCTCGCCCGGGGCGGCGCGGGAGGCTCCTCGGCCGGCTCGTCGACGTCGATCTCGAAGTCGGCATGCCTCGGCGCGGCCTCGGTGGCACGTGCCGCGACCGCGTTGTCGGCGGTCACCTGGACCACGCCGTCGGCCATCGCGAAATGGAGCAGCACCGGATCACCGGCGCCCTCGACGCCGACCGTTACCGTCATCTGAGGGTTGCGCGAGACCACACCCGCGATCGCCTCGACCAGCTCGGTGACCGCCGGCGGAGTGCCGCCGCCCTCTCCGGCGGCCCTGCGCCTCAGCTCGTCCCGTCGGGCGAGCTTGTCGAGCGCGTCGTCCAGTCCGCCTCGCACGTCACCGTCCTCTTTCCTACGCGGTCGCCCGGTACCCCAACTGTGCCCCTCCGTGGGCCGATTTGGGAACCGCTCCGCTCCGGCTTCCGTGGGAAACCGTCACCGGGCGACCAGGACCACACCCTACGACTTCATCCGAATGGCCTTGTCGAGAGCCTGGTCCAGCACCACGAGCAGAGCGTCCCGCACCGAAGCACGGAACCGCGCATCGAAGGATATGACCGGCACGTCTTCACGCACCGCGAGGGCCCACCGCACCTCCTCGACGCTGTAGCTCAGCTGTCCGTTGAAGGTGTTGATGCCGACCACGAACGGCAGGCCGGCCCGCTCGAAGTAGTCGACCGCCGGATAGCAGTCGTCTATTCGGTTGGTGTCGACCACGACCAGCGCGCCCAGAGCGCCCTTGACCAGGTCGTCCCACATGAAGGCGAAGCGGGTCTGGCCCGGCGTGCCGAAGATGTAGAGCTTCAGCGTCTGGTCGATGGTGAGGACACCGAAGTCCATCGCGACCGTCGTGCCGGTCTTCATCGTGGCCTGGCCGGGATTGTCGATGCCGACCGACTCCGAGGTCATCTCGGCCTCGGTGGTGAGCGGCGAGATCTCGGAGATGGCGCCCACGGTGGTCGTCTTGCCGACCCCGAAGCCGCCGGCCACGATGATCTTGACCGGGACCGGCGCCTTCTTGGGCGCCGGAGCGCCGGGTATGCGCGCGGTACCGACGACGCGGTTAGCTGATGGATCGAAGTCCACGGATCACTCGCATGATGGTGTCGGGGTCAGGTGTGTCGTTGTCCAGCACATGGACGTCGAGCTGGCCGGTGGCGCGGAGGTCGCCGACCAGGATTCGGGTGACGCCCAGGTGCAGACGCAGGCGTGCAGAGATCTCGGCAACCGAGATCGGGCTCTCCTCGCAGAGAGCCACGATCGCCCTGGTCTCCGGTGAGAGCCGGGACGGTGGCGCGCCTTGCACCAGCGTCACCTGAGTCTCCATACCGATGTCGGGGTCGCCTCCATCGGTCCGCCCGGACGTGATGACGAACGGGCGCAGCGTATTGGTCGATGTCTCGACCGGCGGTTGTTCCCCGGTAGGGGTGTAACCACCGGTCGAGTGCTTGGGACCGGATTGCAGGAAGGGCCGGACTCCGGGTCGCGCCGGAGGTACCGGTTCGTCGGGGTCCGGGTAGGTCACTGCTGGACTGCGTTCTTCAACTCGGCGATCAGGCGCGGGCTCAGGGCGCCGCCGGCGCGGGTGGCGAAGAGCGTCATCTCGTACGCCAGGGTGCCCAGGTTGGCCGAGCGGTCCGCGATCACGCCCAGCACCGAGCCGGTGCTGATCGCGGTGACCAGCAGATACCCGTCCGCCATGTCGATGATGACCCGGTTCAGCGCGCCGAGACGGTACCAACTGGCGGCACCGCCGGCGAGGCTGGTCAGGCCGGAGACGACGGCCGCGAGTCGTTCGGCGTTGGGCCGGTCCTTGATCGCCGACATGGCCATCAGCAGGCCGTCCGAGGAGACGGCGATGGCCTCGATCACACCCGCGGTGCCGGAGGTGAACGAGTCAAGCAGCCAGTTGAAGGTTTTGGCTTCAGCGCTGAGCTGACTTTGCGCGGGGGAGTAAGGGGAAGTCATCGCGGTTGTCCCTCGTGTTGTGGCTGACTTTCATTCAGTGCGAGTGCGACTCCGTACTCGAACTGATCCATGAGAGCCCGTGCGGCTTCGGGGTCCAGCGTGGACGGGGCCGGCGGGGTGATCGGTTGATGCATCTCGTCACGCGGAAGGGTTGCTCCCGGCACGCGACGGGTCAGCGGTGCGCCACCGTTCGAGGACGGGGGCGCGGGCGGGGGCGGCGCCGGGGTCTCCCACCGCGGAGCCTCCCACTGCGGTGTCTCCCACTGCGGGGCGGGCGGCGGCGAGACCGGGGCCGGGGCCGCGGCTTCCCAGCTGGGGGCGGAGAAGTCCGGCACCGGGATCGACACGCTCGTGTCATGGGCGCGGATGACACCGGCCTCGAAGGCGTCGAAAGCTGCCCGGGCAGCCAGGGCGTCGTCCTGCGACTTCGGCGCGGCCAGCTGGTGCGGCGTGCTCTCGGCCGGGAGCTGGCTGCCGGGAACCCGACGGCGCAGGGGAGCGCCGTTACCGTTGCGCTGCGGCTCCGGCGCGACCGGAGGCGCCGGCGGGGCGACCGGGATCTCCGGGGCGGCCGGTGCCGGGACGTTCCAGCTCGGCTGCACGGCGGCCTCGGTGCTCCAGCTGGGCTGGCCCGGGGGCAGCTCGGGCAGGGCGGCCGGAACCCGACCGGCGACCGGGGTGCCCAGGTCGTACGACTGGACCGGCTCCGGGTAGCTGCCGGCCGACGGGAAGGCCGGCTCCTGGTACGGCACACCCGGCGAGTACACCGGCTCGGCGTCGTAGACCGGCTGTCCCGCGTACGGGTCCGCGGGAGCGCTGCCGAGCGCCGGTGTCCCGGCCGGGCCGAACGCGTTCCACGAGGTGCCGGCCTCGACGACCTGGGTGGCACGGCTGAGCTTCGCCGGGTCGAACGGCTGCTGGCTGCCCGGCACCGAACGGACGGCGGAGCTGGCGATCGCGACCTCGGTGGTGTTGCCGCGCAGCGCCCCGGAGTAGGCGGGCGCCATCGGGTACTCGGCGGCCTGGATCTGCGGCGGCACCGGGGCGCCCGGGAAGGCGCCGACCGGGGTCGTCGCCGGGTAGGCCGCCGGCGCGATCGGGGTGAGGTTCTCCACCCGCGAGATCAGGTGTGACGGGCTCAGGTCCACCCACGCGGTCAGACCGCCGTCCGGCGTGTCGGTCAGGGTCACCTCGATGCCGTGCCGGCGGGCGAGCCGGCCGACCACGAAGAGACCCAGAACCTCGGTGGGCGCCAGGTCGAGGCGCTCACGGCGGGTCAGTCGCGCATTTTCCTCGGCCAGACGCTCGGGTGCGAGGCCCAGGCCGTGGTCGATGATCGCGAGGCGGGCGCCGCCACGCAGCTCGTCGGCGCTGACCGTCACGTTGGTGTGCGGCGGGGAGAACGTGGTGGCGTTCTCCAGCAGCTCGGCCAGGAGCAGCGTCAGGTCGGCCAGGACGGCCGGCACCACGACGATCTCCTCGGGGATGTCCACCTCGACACGGGTGTAGTCCTCGATCTCACCCAGGGCGAGACGGACGACGTCGGAGAGGCCCAGCGGCGCCATGTGCTCGTTCGCGCCGGCGCCACCGGAGAGCACGACCAGCGCGGACGCGTTCCGGCGCAGACGGCTGGACATGTGGTCCAGACGGTAGAGCTCGCGGAGGCGGTCGCTGTCGGTCTCCTTGCGCTCCAGCGTGTCGATCAGCGACAGCTGGCGGCCGACCAGGTTCTGGGTACGACGACCGACGTGGCCGAACATCTGGGCGACGTTACGCCGGCCGTCCACCTGGCGCTGCACCAGCCGGGCGGCGGTGGTCTGCACGCGGTCGAAGGCTCGGGCCAGGTCACCGATCTCGTCCTGGGCCTCGACGTCGACCGGGTCCAGGCGGATCGGGCGTACCTGGGCCTCGGCCTCGTCGTCGGCCACCCGCTCGAGCTCGGCCTCGGCGGCACGGGCGATGCGGTCGGCCGAGGTGGTCAGGCGCCGCAGCGGCCGGGCGACCGCGCGGGCCATCAGGATCGACAGCGTGATCACCAGGATGAGCAGCAGGAACGCGCCACCACCGATGAGCACCGACTGCTGGATGGCGCTCGACCGGTTGGTCGCCACGGAGAGGCCCACGTCCTGCGCCACGCGCTTCTCGACGAAGCTACCGAGGATGGTCACCGACTCCAGTGACGGGAACAGCTGCTTGATCTTGAGGTCTTTCAGCGCCAGCGCGGGGTTGGTCTCCAGCGCGGCGGTGAACTTGGGGCCCACGCGCGCGGTGAACGCCTGCTGGGTGCTCAGGTACAGCTTGTACTGGGCGTCGGTGAAGTAGACCCGGGACGACGTGATGATCGACTGGATCTGGGCGAACGTCGAGGTGAACTGGCTCAGCAGCAGCGCCGCGTCCTGCGGGCTGCGGTCGCCGGCGACGACCGCGGTCGCCAGCCAGCACGACGCCTGGCTGATCAGGTCGTCGGAGCGCATGGCGCGGTCCAGGGCGTAGACCTGCTGACCGACGGCCGTGGTCAGGTCGGCGCCGGTGGACAGGCCGAGGCCCTCGATCAGCGGGTTGATCGCGCTGGTGAAGTCCTCGATCACGGTCGGCGGCTTGATCGAGCGGTTCAGCACGTTCTGCCGGGTGCTGTTCAGCTTGGCCGCGCCGGCGATGGCCCGGCGCAGCGGGGTCGGCGCGTCCTCGTCGTCGGCGAGGTGCGCCACCGAGTCGGCGGCCTCGGCGCTCTGGAGCACCAGGGTCGGGCGGTCGACCAGGCCGAGCAGATAGCCGACCGAGAGCAGGCGCTCCTCCTGCAGCTCGATCAGCGTCGCGCTGACCTGGGTGGCCCGCTCGACGGTGTCCGCGGTCTCCTGGGCGGTGGAGGCCGCGTCGATGCGTTCGTAGATGACCGGAATGGCCAGGCCGACGACGCCGAGCAGCGGCACGAGGATCAGCAGGGCGAGCTTGCCCAGGATGCGGAACTTTCCGAATAGCACGTTTATCGCTCCCAGGCCGGCGTGCCGCCGAATCCGCCTCCGGCGAAGCCGGGCGGGTTGTCGCCCTGGACCGAGACGTCGCGGCCTGCCTCGGCGGCCGACGCGCGGCCGGCCCGGACGGTACGGACACTGGTCCAGAAGGCGGCGGCGATCAGCAGCACGATCGCGACGACGAGCAGCACCCAGGCCTCGGCGCGGCGGTACGCGAGCTCGTCGTTGCGCTCGTCGAGCAGGGTCGACATCTCCTTGAGCAGGACCGTGGCCAGCGCCTTGAGGGCGTTGGTCAGGGTGCTCTGCGCGGTCACCAGGATGGAGACGTCCGGGGTGTCGCCGAGGTTGGCGCCACGGTTGGCGGCCTCGACACCGCGACGGAACGAGTCCAGGTTGTTGACCGTGTTGCTGGCGAGGGTCGAGCTCTCGGTGTCCTCGGCGGCGGCCTGCAGGTGGTCGGTCAGCTCGGCGACGGACTCCTGAACGGCCATGATCTCGGCGCCGAACTGGACCGCGAGCGTGGCCCGCTGCTGGTTCTTCGCGGCGGCGAGCATGTTCGCCAGGTCGCCCATCCGGCTGACGTGGGTGACCGCCTCCGGCATGTTGACCGTGACGGTCTCCTGCAGATACCAGATGTCGCTCTGCGCGTCCTGGTTCAGCTTCGAGTTCTCCCGGACCTCGTTGTAGAGCTCCAGCGCGAGGTCGCCGACCTCGACGTGCGCCTGGTAGACCTCCTCGGCGGTGCCGCTGAGACCGGTCAGGCGCCCGACCTTCTCCTTCAGCCCCGCCCACCGGCTGGTGGTGTCGAGCTCCCCGCCGAGCTTCTCGTCGACGCCCTGCACGCGGGCGACCGCGGCGGTCAGCGAGGCCGGCTCGTCGGTGACGCCCTGCATCGCCGAGGACTGCGACTCGGCGAGCGCGCTGACCAGCGGCGCCAACTCGACCAGATACTCGATGCCCTTTTGCTTGAGGGCGGTTTCGTCCCGCTGAGTGGTGTTCTCATTCAGGACGCGCAGAAACAGGACTGCGGTCGGCAGCACGACGAGGACCGTCAGCACCACCGCGAGGGCGGAGCGTAAACGGGATCGCCGGCTGTTCACCGAGACTGACATTGCTTTAGTCCTCCGCCATGCACACGCGATGGGCCAGTGGGGGGGCTACTGAGAGTAGCCATGCGGGCGCACCGATCCGGGTCAATCTATCCGAGAAATCCTCAGAAAACCCCTTTCCAAGGGTCAGAGTTCGCTCGGCTGATCGGGGGATACGCGGCACTCCCGACTTCGCTGTACGAGCGGCCACGCTGCAGTCCACGCGGTTTTCGGGCCAAGAGGGAGGTGCCGCCGGAGATCGTATCCGTCGCCCCGGTGAGACGTGAATATGAGTTCTACTTCGGATTTGTTACGTCTCGGCGACTTGTCATTCACTAAACGTGCCTGCGTGCTCGCCCTGCGGAATAATTGAACGCAGAGTTACCGACCCGATACAGAAAAGCGGGCCCCTCCGACCGGTTTCGGTACGGAGAGACCCGAATGACTCAAATCCTGGCCAGTGCCTTACGAAGCGGATCGAGGCCGAGTGAGCCCAGGTTCAGAGCGTCGCGGTGGAAGGACTTGAGGTCGAAATCACTTCCTTTGCGGGCCTTTGCCTCGTCGCGGGCCTGCAGCCAGATGCGCTCGCCGACCTTGTACGACGGCGCCTGCCCCGGCCACCCGAGGTACCGCTTCCACTCGAACCGCAGCACGTCCTCCTGCATCCGGCAGTGCCCCCGCAGGAACTCCCAGCCCAGCTCCGGAGTCCATCGCTCACCCGGGTGGAAACCGAACGGATTGTCACGGGGGATCTCGAGCTCGAGGTGCATGCCGATGTCGACGATCACCCGGGCCGCCCGCAGCGACTGGCCGTCGAGCATGCCCAGCCGGTCACCCGGATCACCCAGGTAGCCGAGCTCGTCCATCAGGCGCTCGGCGTACAACGCCCAGCCCTCGCCGTGCCCGGAGGACCAGCAGAGCAGCCGCTGCCAGCGGTTGAGCGTGTCGGCCCGCAGCAGCGTCTGGCTGACCTGCAGGTGATGGCCCGGCACACCCTCGTGGAAGACGGTGGTGACCTCACGCCACGTGGAGAACTTCTCCTGCGACTCCGGCACCGCCCACCACATCCGGCCCGGCCGGGAGAAGTCCTCGCTGGGCCCGGTGTAGTAGATGCCGCCGTCGCTGGTCGGCGTCAGGCAGCACTCCAGCTTGAGGGCCGGCGGCTCGATGTCGAAGTGCGTGCCGTTCAGCTCGGTGATCGCCCGGTCGGAGAGGGCCTGCATCCAGTCCCGGAAGGCCTCCTTGCCGGCGATGGTGCGGGCCGGGTCGGCGTCCAGCGCGGCCACCGCCGCGTCGATCGAGGCGCCCGAGCCGGCGATCTGCGCCGACACCGCCCGCATCTCCCGCTCCAGCCGGTCCAGCTCGGCGAAGCCCCAGAGGTACGTCTCCTGCAGGTCCACCTTGGCGCCGAGGAAGTACTGGGAGGCCAGCGTGTACCGCTCCAGGCCGGCCGCCTCCTTCTCCCGGCCCAGCGGCGCGAGCTCGGCCCGCAGGAACGTCCCGAACTCGGCGGTCGCGGCGGTGGCCGCCTCCGCCCCGCGCCGTAGCTCGGCGGCGAGAGCGCCGGAGGCCTGCAGACGGCCGGCGAGCGTGTTGAAGAAGTCGTCGCGGGCCGGATCGGTCCACGCCTCGCACTGCTCGGCCACGGCCAGCAACTGCTGGCGTGCGCTGACCCGGCCCTCGGCGGCACCCTCCAGCAGGGTCCGCCGATACTGCTCGAGCGCCCGGGGGAACGCCTTCAGCCGGGTGGTGATGTTGGCGACCGCCTCCTCACCCTCGGTCGGCATCACGTCGAGCACCATGCGCAGCTCGTGCAGCCCGCTGGTGATGACGCTGACGTCGGTGCTGACGTAGCCCGCGTCGTACTGCGCCAACTGGAGGCCGAGGCGCTCCATCATGGCGTCCTTGGCGACCTGCTCGGACTCGTGCTCGGGCTCGGTCAGGTCGAGCTCGGTGACGGTCCGGCGGATCAGCTCGGCCTGCGCCGCGAAGCCCTCCGGTGAGAGGTCGTCGGTCTGGTCGTCGTAGCCGGTTATGCCGGCCGCGGTGGCGCCCGTCGGGTTCAGGGGGGCCCATTCGTCGACGTAGCGGTTCGCGAGTTCGTCAATTCGTCCCACAGGTGCCGACCCTACGGGACGTCATCGGTGTGACGCGGTCCACCGGGTGAGGCGTTCGGCGGTCCACGTGTTCACGATCCGGTCGGCCGGCACGCCGCACAGGGCGGCTCGCTCGCATCCGAAATCCAGCCAGTCCAGCTGGCCCGGGGCGTGCGCGTCGGTGTCGACGGTGAAGTGGCACCCGGCCTCACGGGCGACGGTGAGCATCCGCTTCGGCGGGTCGAGCCGATCCGGCCGCGAGTTGATCTCGATGGCCTTGTCGTGCTCCAGCACCGCGGAGACGACCTTCTCCAGGTCGAAGTCACTGGGCGGCCGGGTCCGCGCCTTTCGGTGGGCGGCGTCGCCCTCACCGGCCACCGACACCTTGCGGCCGGTCATGTGGCCGAGGACGTCCAGATGCGGGTTGGCGATCGCGGTCACCATCCGCCGGGTCATCCGCGCCGAGTCGTCCCGCAGCCTGCTGTGCACCGAGCCGACGACCAGATCGAGCCGGGCCAGCAGCTCGTCCTCCTGATCGAGGCCGCCGTCCTCCAGGATGTCCACCTCGATGCCGGTGAGGATGCGGAAGCCGTCGGGCAGCGCCTCGTTGAGCCGGGCCACGTGGTCGAGTTGCTTGCGCAACCGGTCGGCGGTCAGCCCCCGCGCCACGGTGAGTCGCGGCGAATGGTCGGTGAGCACGAAATACTCGTGACCTAGGTCGGCCGCGGCCAGCGCCATCTCCTCGATCGGCGACCCGCCGTCGGACCAGTCGGAGTGCACGTGGCAGTCGCCGCGCAGCGCCGCCCGGATCGCGGCGGCCTCGGCCGGCAGATCGGCGCCCTCGGTCGCGGTGATCCGGCGCAGATAGACCGGCTCCTCCCCGGCCAGCGACTCGGTCACGCAGCGGGCCGTGACCTCGCCGACGCCGGCCATCTTCGCCAGCGTGCCGGCCTCGGCCCGGGCCACCAGCTCGTCGTGCGGCGTCTTCGCGACCACCGCGGCGGCCGACCGGAACGCGCGCACCCGATAGGTCGCCTCGTTGGCCCGCTCCAGCAGAAACGCGATGCGCCGTAGATCAGCGACCGGATCACGAGGCGTGGGCATGCCGTCAGCCTAGGTGTCAGCGGCCGAAGGCGTAGGCGTCCTTGCGGGCGTCGACGAATCTCCTGGCCGGGTTGCCGCTGCTGATGTAGTGCCACGGGTACTGCGTGACGTGGTCGCCGATCATGTCGAAGACCCGCGCCGCCCAGGCGAACTCACCGGCCATGTAGAGCAGCATGGCGAGCCCGTTGGCCCGTGCCGGCCAGCCGAAGACCGGCCGGAAGGCCACGTTGAGCACCGAGTGCTGGGCGGCGACGACCAGATCCTGCCGTGCGGCCGGGCTCTGGATGTGCGCCCGGTCCTCACCGGAGGGCAGACGCGCCCAGTACTCCAGGTGGGCGTCGACCATCAGCGTCGGCAACAGTCCACCCGGGGTGGACCGGGCGAGGGCCTCCCGGGCGAAGGCGAACATCTCGGCGTGGCTGCCGAACCACTTGTCACAGAGATACTGAAGCCGCTGCTGGTGGGCGATCAGATGCTCCGGCGCATGCTTGACGACCGCGTTGAACCGGGCCGCCGCCTCGTCCCGCCCGACCTGCGAGCCCCGTGCCGAGAGGGTCAGCCAGGTCCACGCCGTGGTGTCGGCCGGGTCTCGCTCGGTCACCTCCAGCAGGCACTTCTCGGCGAAGGCGAGCCGCTCGAAGAACCCGGCGAACTGCTCCTGCGACGTGCTCTCCGCGTACGCCGAACCGCGCGCCTCCCAGGCCCAGGAGACCCCGCGGCAGCCCTGGATCAGCAGCGGCAGCGTCGAGCCGGGCTCGTCGGCGACCCACCGGCCGATCCAGTCCTGCACACCGGGGACGTCACTGGCGAAGTCCATCAGATAGGCGCGCCCGTCCGGGTCGGGCAGCGACGCGAAGACACCACGGACGGTCTCCCGGTCCTGAGTGGTCAACGCGTTGATCAGAGCCCGGGCCCGTGGGTCACCGTGCGTGGGGTCGATTTCCGGTACCCGCGAGAACGGCCACATGTGTTGATCTTATTGGTCTTGCCCAGCGGATATCGAGATCGGTACGGTCCGACGGCCGCTCGATCGGGCGGCCGCACGGGGGAGGAACGAACGGTCATGTCAACCGCGCTGCGCGCCGCCGTCTCGGTGGCCATGCTGGTCGGGTTCTATGTGCTCGGCCTGCTCCAGCTGGCCCTGGTCGGCTGGCTGCTCTACGAGATCTGGACACACATGCACGGCGCCGGGGCGGCCAAGCTGAGCTGGCTGCTGCTGGCCGCGGTCGGCGCGGTGCTCGTCGGCCTCTGGAAGGCGATCCGCGCTCAGCCGGGTGAGCCGGAGGGCCTGCTCCTGCGCCCCGAGCAGGCGCCCGACCTGTGGCGTACGGTCCGCGAGATGGCCGCCGAGGCGGGCACCCGGCCCCCGACGAGATCCGACTGGTCCCCGAGGTCAACGCCGCCGTCAGCGAGGACACCAAAGCGCTCGGCCTGATCGGCGGCACCCGCCGGCTCTACCTCGGCATGCCGCTGCTGCAGACCTTCACCGTCGACCAGCTGCGCTCGGTGCTCGCCCACGAGCTCGGCCACTACTCCGGCTCGCACACCCGGCTCTCCGCGGTCGCGTACCGCGGCCGGGTGGCCATGCACGAGACGCTCGGCCGGGTCGGCCGGTGGAACGTGTTCGGCTGGGTGTTCAAGGGCTACGGCCTGCTCTACCTGCTGGTCAGCAATGCCGTGACCCGGCGGCAGGAGTTCGAGGCGGACCAGGTCTCGGTGCGGGTGGCCGGTGTCGACGCGGCGGTCAGCGCCATGCGGGAGCTGCCGGTCGTCGACGCCGCCTGGGACTTCTACTTCGGAAGGTACGTCGCCTACGGCTGGGAGCACGGCTACGCCCCGGACGACATCTTCGGCGGATTCGGGCAGCTCTACGCGGCGCGTACCGAGGAGCTGGCCCGGCTGCGTGACGCGGAGCCGGACACCGAGACGTCGCGCTGGGACACCCACCCGGCGATCGGGGTGCGGATCGAGGCCATGCGGGCCCTGCCCCCGGCGGCGCACGCTTCCGACCGGCGTCCCGCCTCCGCCCTGCTGCCGCAGCTCGACGGCGCCGGACTCGCCCTGCAGGCGGCCGTCGTCGACTTCGGCCCGCGAACCGTGCTGCCCTGGACCGACTTCACCGCCGCGTCGATCATCGCGGTCCAGCAGCGCCGCGCCGACCGGGTGTTCCGTTCGGCCGCCCGCCGGCTCGGCGTCCAGGAGGCCGGGCTCGCCGAGATCTTCGACCTGGTCGCGAGCGGCCGGCTGGGCGAGCTGGCCGGCGAGCTCTTCCCGGACGCCGGCCGCGACGAGGCCGCGGCCGCGTTCGCCGACCCGATGGACGACCTGATCACGCTGGCCGCCGTGCGCTCCGGCGCGGCTCGCTGGCAGCACTCCTGGTCGGCCCCGGCCCGGCTGATCGACGGCGACGGCCGGCCGGTCGACTACGCCGAGATCGCCAAGCTGGCCGTCTCCCCGGCGACCGTCGGCGAGGCCCGTCAGCGGCTCGCCGCGAGCGGCATCCACGTCGAGGCGGTCCGGGTGGTCGAGGCCAAGGCGACCGCGAGCGGCGCCGACGTCATCGGCGCGATGGCCAACGTCAAGGTCGACGAGCAGGAGCACGACCTGATCCTGCTGGACCGCGGCTTCCTCTTCGTGCCCGCGCCGAAGAGCAGCAGCGAGGGCGAGAAGCGGCTGCAGGAGCTGCTCTCCAACAACGACCCGGCGGTCCTGGCACAGCACTACCGGTTCGTGGCGTACGAGGAGGTGACCGCGACCCGGATCACCAAGGCCGTCCCGATCAACGCCGAGCTGGACCTGCACGGCGGCGCCACGGTGTCCATCAAGGAGCGCTGGGCCAGTGACCAGCTCGGCAAGAGCCGGGACACCCTGGAGGCCGTGCTCAACCGGATCAACGGACGGGCGGAGTGATCGTGCGGACCATCGACTGGGTCGACGGGGCCGTCGAGATCATCGATCAGACCGCCCTGCCGGGTGAGGAGCGGCTGCTGCGGCTGCACACCGTGGGAGAGCTGGTCGCGGCGATCCAGTCGCTGGCGGTCCGCGGCGCGCCGGCACTGGGCGTGGCCGGAGCGTTCGGTGTCGCGCTGGCGGCCCGGATCCACGTCGACGATCCGGTGGCGCTCGCGGTGGCCGTACAGAAGGTGGAGACCGCGCGCCCGACGGCGGTGAACCTGGCCCGCGGCGCGCAACGGGCCGCCGTCCTGATCCCGCACGGGCCGGAGGCCGTCCTCGCCGAGGCGTGCGCCGTGCGGGACGAGGAGATCGCCGCCTCCGAGGCGATGGCCCGGCTCGGCGCCGACCTGGTCGCCGAGCTGTGCGGCGCCCGGCCCCGGCTGCTCACCCACTGCAACACCGGGGCGCTCGCCGCGGTGACCGTCGGCACCGCCCTCGGCGTGGTGGGCGAGCTGCACCGGCGCGGCCGGCTGGCCGGGGTGATCGCCAGCGAGACCCGGCCGCTGCTGCAGGGCGCCCGGCTCACCTCGTGGGAGCTGACCCGCTGGGGCGTCGAGCACCGGGTCGCCGTCGACTCGGCCGGGCCGTTCCTGATGGCCCGCGGGGAGGTGGACGCCGTGATCCTCGGCGCCGACCGGATCTGCGCCAACGGCGACGTGATCAACAAGATCGGGACGTACGCGCACGCTCTCGGCGCGCGGCGGGCCGGCATCCCGTTCGTGGTGGTCGCGCCGGAGTCGACGGTCGACCGGGACACGGCGTCCGGCGCGCAGGTGGAGATCGAGGACCGCGGTCCGGCCGAGGTCACCGCCTGGAGCGAGGCGGCGAACCCGGCCTTCGACATCACCCCGTTCGACCTGGTCACCGCGATCGTCACGGACCGCCGGGTGATCCGCGTGGACCGGGGCGAGAAGCCTTAGCCCACCGGCTTCCAGGGCTTCATCCAGGGAGACTCCGGCCATCCTTCGGCGGCGGCCATCAGTGGGTACGCGGTGGCGCCGTCGACGGTCTCCCGGATGACGTCGGCGTGCCCCGTGTGCCGCGCGGTCTCCTGGATCAGGTGCAGCAGCACCCAGCGCAGCGACCAGGCGTCGTACTCCTTGGGGTTCCACGGCACCGAGTGGTCGATCGGCACCGGATGGTCGAGGTCTGCGATGTCCCGGACCGTCTTCTCGGTCGCCTCGGCCACCCGGTCGTACATCGCGAACAGTTCCTCGACGGTCTCGTCGTCGCCGAGCACGAAGTTGCGCTCGTAGGCGCCGTAGTCGACCGGCTGCTGCTCGCCGCGGACCGTCGCCATCCAGCCCTCCTCGGTGGTGGCGACGTGCTTGATCAGGCCGGCGACGCTGAGGGCGCTGGCGCTCGGCGTGGCCCGCAACTGCTCGGGGGTGAGCCCGTACGCGGTCAACTTGATCACGTGACGCATGTGGGCGAGGTAGGCGAGCAGACCGTCCTGCTCGTCGGTGACGGGGCGGACCTGACCGGGCATCGAAGACTCCCTGCGGCTGGTGTCGTGAACACCCCTAACGCTAGGGAAGGAAGCGGTCAGTTTCTGGCCGCTTTCCGACAAGTTCGGTGCCGTTCACCGCGGTCACCCATCCGCCTGACCGGCCCAGCTCCAGAAGACGGTCGATATCCGCCGGAATCGTCTCGGTCGGCCCCGGCCGCGGAGGCCAGGCCCGCCGCAGCGCCGAAGCCGGCTGGAGCAGGGGCACCAGAGCCTCCACCGGATCGGCCCGCTCCAGCGCCGCGCCCATCCTCGTCAACTCGCCGATCAGCCGGGCCAGCTCGTCGCGGACCGCGTCCCGGTTGCCGCCGCACATCGCCGCGGTCAGCTCGGCACGGGTCGCCGCCACCCGGGTGCCGTCTCGGAACGACCCCGCGCCGAGAGCTCCGGCCAGCGGGCTCGCGCCGAGCTGACCGGCCAGGACGGCGGCGAAGAGGTGTGGCACGTGACTGACCTGCGCCACCGTGGTGTCGTGCTCGGCCGCGGTCACCGGGACCACCCGCGCGCCCATCCCGGTGAGCAATCCGGCCAGCAGCAGCCAGTCGCCGAGATCGGTCCCGTGCGGCTCCAGGCACAACACCCAGGCACAACCCTCGAACAACCCGGCCTCGGACGCCGCGAAACCGGACGTCTCCCTACCCGCCATCGGATGCCCGCCGACGAACCGCCGGCCCGCCAACAGGTCCCTGACGGGACCCTTCACCGACGTCACATCGGTCACCAGGCCGCCATATCCGTCCAGGTCAGCAACCACTTCCGGCAGAATCGGCAGGGGTACGGCCAGAGCTGCCACAGCACAGCCGGCAACCGCCTCGCGAACCCCGTCGGCCACCCGGAACCCGGCTTCCCGGGCCAGGTCACGGGTCGACGGATCGGCGTCGAAGCCCACCACGTCGTGCCCGGCCGCCGCGAGCGCCCGCAGCAGCGATCCGCCGATCAGTCCCAGCCCGATGACCGCAATACGCACAGCGCCGACTCTAGGCCTTGCAGGCGTTCTCCTTCGCCCAGGTGCCGACCGTGGCCACCGGGCTCTTCTGGCCGCCCTTACGCCACGACGCGAGATAGGTGTACGGCCAGACCACGCCGCGCCGCACCTTCCAGTCGCCGGTCCTCGCGCACGGCGGCGAGATGCCGTAGTGCAGGTGGCAGACACCGCTGGAGTTGCCGGTCTTGCCGGTCATGCCGAGCAGCTGCCCCGCCTTGACCCGGACGCCGGCCTTGATGCCGGACTGCACCTTGCTCAGGTGCGAGCCGTAGTAGCGGACCCCGTCGTCGCCCTCGATCGACACCGACAGGCCGCCGTTGTTCGGGCCGTCCGGGTTCCCCTCGACGTAGCGGTCGGTGAGGCTGATCTCCAGAACCGTGCCGCTCGTGGTGGCCACGAACCGTTGACCGCAGTCGACGAAGATATCGGTCGCCGGGTATTTCGAGTGCGTGTTGCTCCAGTCCGCGTTCGACGCGTCGACCGGGAACACATACTTCACCGAGGCCGCCCGGGTGCTCTCGGACGCGCTCGGCTTCGGCTTCGCCTTGGCGCTCGCGCTCGGGCTCAGGCTGGGGCTCGCCGCCGCGGACGCCGGTGGAGCGGCGCTCGTCGCGGCCGACTCGGTGGTCGCCGACTGCGTCGCCGGATCCACGAACTGCGGGGTGGTGGCCGGCGCGGCCGACCCGCCGGCGCCGCCGCAGCCGGCAAGGCAGACGGCCGCGATCGTCAGACCGGAGAGGGTACGGAGTAGTCGCACCGCGCCATCCTGGCAGAAGACCCGAGATCCCGCCGACCGTGCGATGGCTAGGCTGGCAGAGCGAACACGCTGAGGAGGAGTGGAATGGCAGACCGTCAGGTTTCGTGGCCAGCGGCCGCACCACCGCCGCCCGGCTACGTGCCGCCGCGTGATCTCCCGCCGCCCCCGATGTTCACCGGCCTGCCGCCCCGGCCGGTCTACCGGGAGCCGCACCCCGTCTCGGCCGGGCCGGTGATCAGCGGTCTGGCCGCCACGACGGTCTGGTTCGTGCTGTTCGGCAGCCTCGGCGACGGTCTCGGGTCGTATGCGTGGTGGACCATCGGCGCCGCCGTCGTCGCCTGGGCCGTCGCCGTGGTCCTGGCGCTTCTCGGCGACCGGGGTGTGGCGGTCGGCGTGGCCGTGGTGAGCGGGGTGGCGCTGTCCGTCGCCATGTTCTTCGTCACGCTGCACTGGATCACCGTCATGGACTGGCCGCTGTGGTGATTTCCGCCACTCGATGTGCCCTTCCGGTAGCCCTGAGCAGTGGGTCTGCCGACATGCTCATCGACCCTTGACTAACGCCGCGTGGCTGCCGCACTCTCGGTCGCATGGCCCCCTCGCCACCACGGCTGGACCCTGATCGCCGCCGTCGCCGCCTCGAGCTGCTGGCCGCTCTGGCCCAGGCGAAATCGACACGAGAGTCGATACCATCGTCCCGTCTGCGTGGCCTCCGGCTCCGTGAGTTGATCGCGACGCGCCGCCGTCCGGTGAACTGACTTCAGATCCGTCAAGGCGTGGCGCGATGCGCCCGCCGCCGCACCCGCTACCGTCAGGCGCTGAGAGACAAAAGTCGTGTTGGGGGAAATCGTGTCGATTTTCGCTGCCGCCGTCGCCCGCAGCAAGAACGGTTGGACGGCGTCGGAGCTGGACCTTTCGGGCCTGGCCGACATCGACGAGGTGGTGGACGCGCTCCGGGACACCGAGCCGGACGCCGACCTCGCGTTGTTGTTCGTCGAGAGCGACGACGAGTACCTCGCCATCCTGCGCCTGGACGAGGGTGAGGACCTGCGGGTCTTCAGCTCGGACTCGGGCTTCGCCGAGGAGTCGCGGATCGGATCCGTGCTGCTCGGCGAGATCGAGGCGCCGGCCCTCGGGCTGGACGACCTGGCCGTGGAGGACGACGAGGACAAGCCGGTCGACCCGGACGCCGACCCGGTCGGTGACGCCGAGTTGCTCGGCGACCTGGGCCTGGGCGGGCAGCGGCTGCTCGCCCTGTGCGCCATGGAGGGCATGCTGCCGTCCGACGTCACCGCCGAGATCTGCCAGAAGATCGGGTGCGGCGACGAGATGGAGGAGCTGCGCGAGGCGTGATACGCCGCCTGCAGCACGAGGAGTGGATGCGGCGGGCACTCGCCGTCGCGTCCACCTCACCCGAGGACGTCCCGGTCGGGGCGATCATCCTCGGCCCCGACGGCGACGAGCTGGCCGCCGCCGGGAACGAGCGGGAGCTGACCGGCGATCCGACCGGCCACGCCGAGGTGCTGGCGCTCCGCCGGGCCGCGGAGCGCCTGGGCACCTGGCGGCTGGCCGACTGCACCCTCGTGGTCACGCTGGAGCCGTGCACGATGTGCGCCGGGGCGCTGGTCCTGGCCCGGATCTCCACACTCGTCTTCGGCGCCTGGGAGCCCAAGACCGGCGCCGTCGGCTCCCTCTGGGACGTCGTCCGCGACACCCGCCTCAACCACCGCCCCGAGGTCTACGCCGGCGTCCTGGAACCCGAGTGCGCCGCCCTGATGCGCGACTTCTTCCGCTGACGTCCCGGCCCCGGTGGCCCGCACCCACCGATCCCTCGGTGATCCTCAGGCGGCCCTCCGACCCCCTCGGTGATCCTCAGGCGTCGGCCCAACGATCGTGCGGTGGTCCTCAGGCGTCGGCGATCGCGGTGTTGAGGCCGATCTTGACCATGTTGCTGAAGCCCTGCTCGCGCTGTGCCGAGTCCATCGCCTCGCCACGCTTGATGTGGTCGGAGACCGTCAGGATCGTCAGCGCCTTGGCCTTGTAGCGGGCGGCGATCGTGTAGATGGCCGCGGACTCCATCTCGACCGCGAGGACCCCGTAGTCGGCAAGGCTGTCGTAGAGGTCGGGGCGATCGGTGTAGAACGCGTCAGCGGCCAGGATCGGGCCGACGCGGATCGGGGTGCCCAGGGCGTCGGCCGCGTCGACGGCGGTGCGCAACAGACCGAAATCGGCGACCGGCGCGTAGTCGACCAGCCCGTCGAAGCGGGTGCGGTTCATGTTGGAGTCGGTCGCCGACCCGATCGCGGCGATCACGTCGCCGAGGTTCAGGTCCATGGCGAGGGCGCCGCAGGAGCCGATCCGGATCACGGACTTCACGCCGTAGTCGTTGATCAGCTCGTGGGTGTAGATGGACGCCGAGGGCATGCCCATGCCCGAGCCCTGCACCGAGACCCGCACGCCCTGCCAGGTGCCGGTGAAGCCGAGCATCCCCCGGACCTGGGTGTAACAGACCGCGTCCTCGAGGAACGTCTCGGCGATCCACTTGGCCCGCATCGGGTCGCCGGGCAGCAGCACCCGCTCGGCGATGTCGCCCGGCTTGCCGCCGATGTGCACGCTCATCTCAATCCTCCGTTTTCTGTGGCCAGAGCGTCGATCTTGCCAGGTCAACGGGGTCGCGCTGAGTTATGGGTGACCCCGCGACAAAGACGTTGCGGCGTCCGGTAACGTACTTCCCGGTGGTGTGTCCGAGTGGCCTAAGGAGCACGCCTCGAAAGCGTGTGAGGGTTTACGCCCTCCGCGGGTTCAAATCCCGCCGCCACCGCCATGAGAGAGCCCGATCCGGATGGATCGGGCTCTCTGGTTTTCGGCTCCCGTGCCTGTTACTGTCCGTGCCCGTCGGCCGGGTCCTCCGAGTGCCGGAGTGGAGGCTCGTCCGTTCGGGTGTTCTCCATGATCAGCGCCGCGGATGTAACGGTGGTGTTTCGTCCCAGCTCACGGCCAGGAATTACGCTGTGTAGCCGAACGAGGACGGCCCTAATACGTAGGGTGTTGCGCAAGTCACGCGGGCCAAATACACCGGATCAGACAATGTGGTTCCGACCGGGCGTCGAGACACTTTCGCATAATCGCCCTACGCAGATCTGTCGATGTCTGTCCTAGATTTGTCATGTGAGAGTTGAGCATCACTGGTGGAATGGCGACGTCCGGCTCGCGCGCCGGGACGTCTACGTCCGCACCGACGGCAGTCTCTGGGAGGTCGAGGCCCAGATGGGCGGCCCCGAGGGCAAGTCCAAGGTGCAGCAGTGCCCCGGCAAGGCATCAGCGATGATCCTGGCCGACGCGTGGCGTGGTCCACGCTGGCGGTGGCGCGAACTCTGAGGTCGCGCCAGGAGCCCCCCTCGGCTGCGCCGCAAATGCTTGACCGATCCCGGCCAGCCTCGAAAGGACCGGACCCCACACGGGGTCCGGTCCTTTCACGTTGGCTGACACACGTGCTGTCCGATGTGCGGAGATGATGAGGATCTAGGCTGAATCTCCATCGCACGGGTAGGAAGCCGATCATCATGCACGCAACAGTCACCGACCACCGGGCCGAAGTCGCGGTACTGCACCTCCGCGGCGAACTCGACGCCGACACCGCGGGTCAGTTGCATGCCACCCTGGCCGGCCTGCTGGAGAGACCCGTACCCCGCATCGTGGTCGATCTGACCGCCCTCAAGTTCTGCGACTCGATCGGGCTCAGCGCCTTCATCATCAGCAAGCAGGTGATCGCGTCGCGCGGTGGCTGGCTGAGCTTCGCCGGCGCCGACCCGTTCCTGGCCCAGTTACTGGAGACGGTCGGTCTGGGGCGTTATTTCGCGATCTTTCCTGAGGTGGATGACGCGATAGCGGCCGCACAGCTGTAAACGACGGGACGGGAGCGTCCGTTCCTTAGGACTGCAATAGGTGCTGGCCGGCGCCAATGGCAAGATCGCCGCGTGAATCGATGGCGCGGTGGCCGTACCACCAAATTCTTGATCGCTGCCGGGATGGCGGCGGTCGTCGCCGTGCCGAGCCTGCTGTTGACCCGGACCGCCGATGCCGCGACCGCGGCGCCCGCGAGGATGCCGGTCGACTCCGCCACCTGCGACGCCGTCGGACTGACCGGATTCGACACCCCCTCCGCCGGCGCCCTCGAGGAGGGCAGCTGTCGCAAGTTCGTCGTCACCGCATCCGGGTCCTACCTCGCCCGAGCCTCGGACGGCGACGACAAGACCCTTCCGAGCGCGGTCTACACCGGCGGCAACCTGATCTGCGCGGTCCTCTGGTGCGACCTCGGAGCGGGCACCTACTACCTGGTCGCCGACCCGGGCGAGCCCGAGCCGCGCACCGCGCCGTTCCGTGCCACCGTCGTCGACCTCTTCGGTGCCGGCTGCGAGAGCACCGCCGCCCAGGGATTCAGCGCCGCCTACCGGGGCGCCCTCGCCGGCCCGGGCGGGGTCCACTGCCAGACGCTGCCCGTGACGTCCGGCCGGTACCAGGTCACGCTGCCGCCCACCGCGAACCAGCCGCTCGTGCAACTCGTCCAGCCGCAGGACGCCCGCATGTGCGGCAACACGCCCGTCACCGGCGAACACGGCTGCGAGATCGTCATCCCGCAGGAGACCCGGATGATCGTGGTCTCCCAGGGCCTGCGGGACGGCGGCGAATACCGGCTCGCCCTTCAGCGGACCACCGGCCCGACAGGGTGCGCCGACATGGCACCCGGCGTGCCCGGCGCCCCCGGCAGCGTGACCGCCTCGCTCTCCGACACCGACTTCGTGACCTGCTTCGACCTGCCCCGCGGCGTCTCCGGCAGCCAGGAGATCCTCACCCTCGACCGGATCGAGGGCGATGGCACCGCGTCGCTGTCCGTTTACGACAGCTCGGGCAGGCTGACCTGCCGGAACAATGTGGCCGCCGACTACCAGCAGATCGGATGCCACCTCGGGGCCTCCGGGCATCTGGTGGTCGTGCGGTCGGCCGGTGGCTCCGGCACGTATCGGATCAGCCAGGTCACCGGCATCACCGCGAACTGCGCCACGCCTGCCTCGACCGCCTTCGGCGGCGCGGCCACCCCCGGCTCGATCGGTGGGTCCGGCGACCTGCGGTGCTACCGGGTGCCGGCCGACTCGTGGGTCGACGTCGCCGCCACCGGGGCCACCCCGACCGTTCGCTGGTTCGACGATCAGGGCGGACTGCACCCCTGCGAGACCCTTCCGTGCCTGGTGCGGTCCGCCGAGATCCTCGTGACCGGGGAGGAGCCCGTGTCGTACGAGCTCGACACCTGGGCGACCCCGCTGGACTGTGGGCAGATCACCGACAGCATCGCGTACGGCTTCGGCCCCGTGACCGGCACCTTCACCGCCGCGGATCGCGCGCACTGCGTCACCGTCCAGGTCGGCTCCCACGACGACTTCACGCTCACCGCGAAGAACGCCGTCCCCTGGATGATCAACGGCGACGACTCGATCGTCCGGTGCGCCGAGGCCGGGGCCGCCTGGACCTGCTCACCGAACCCGCCGCTGGGAAGCGGGCGCGCGCTGTTCGCCTTCGTCGCGGAAGGGCCCGGGCCGTACAGCGTCCAGGCCGACTGCGCCACCCTGCTCTGTAACGAGACGCAGTACTACATCGCGAGCGGCCCCGCCACCGCCGACCGCTACACCGTGATCACCGGGACCACGGCGACCCTCACGATCGTCGGCTCCGGCCTGCACCAGCAGGACACCGTCTGGCTGAGCAGGAACGGCACGAGACTGGTCCCGATCGTGATCCGTTCCGTCAACGCCGGCCGGAACCTCTACACCGCCGACATCGACCTCACCACCATCGCGCCCGGCGACTACGACATCGTGGGCACGTCGTTCAGCTCGCCGAGCCGGACCGGCACGGCCACCGGCCAGATCATCGTGCTGGCCCCGCAACTCGCGGTCACCGCCAAGCCGGCGATCGTCGGGCGGGCCGTCACCGGCGCCAAGCTGACCGTCAACGCCGGAACCTGGAGCCCGGCCGTGGACTGGTACGGCTACCAGTGGTCCGCGAACGGCACGAAGATCCAGGGGGCGATCGGCGGGTCGTACACCGTCCCCGCGTCCATGGTGGGCAAGCGCCTCACCGTGACGCTGACCGGCAACCGGGCCGACCACCGCAGCAACACCGCGACATCCGCGGCCGTCACCGTCGGATACGGCGCGGCGCCGAAGGCGAGCACCCGCCCGAAGATCACCGGAACGGTGAAGGCCCTGAAGACCGTGAGGGCCTCGGTCAGCATCTCGTCACCCAGGGCGACCTCTTATCGGTACGAGTGGCGCGTCAACGGCAAGCTGGTCGCCACGACGGCCTCGCTGAAGCTGAAGAAGACCTGGGCCGGCAAGAAGCTGGTCCTGACCGTGGTCGCCAAGCGAACCGGCCACTACGACGGCCGAGCCACCAGCGCCACCGTCAAGATCAAGAAGTGAAAGAGGCGAGGGCCGGCCCCGATCGGGAGCCGGCCCTCGCCCGCACTGTTTTCGATCCAGACAATAGACCCACCTCACCGGCCGTCGAGCACCGGGGCACAACGAGTGAAGGCCGGACCATCAGGTCCGGCCTTCAACATTCGCCCTGCTAGGCAGTGGCGAGGATACGAGATTCGAGCTCGTGAGGGTGTTTACCCAACACGCTTTCCAGGTCTGCGGCCTCGCGTCCGGCCGCTCTCATGCCTGCACGTCTCAAGGGCTGAGCTGTGCTGACCGGATGTCTCCGGTCACCAGCGGTCGAGCCCGAATGAGACGGAGACGGGCTGACGCCGTCCTCTAGGTGGCTCGACCGTTTCGCAATCCCAGATGCAGCGCCAGAGCTTCGCGGAGTGGCTCTTGCAAGGTGATGGGAAGCCGCCCCAGGTGTCGGCGGATGCGCCTCACGTCGACGGCGCGGATCTGTTCGACTTGAATCTTTGACTCAGCGGTGAGACCTGTCTCGGTCTGGTCAGAGGCGATAAGCACTTGAAAGGGATAGACCTTGGCGACGTTGGACGTGATCGGCGCGACCGTGATTACACCGCGACCAAATCGTTCTGCGGCACGGTTGGCGCCGTCATTGCTGACGATGACCACAGGCCTGACTTTGTTTGCTTCACTCCCGGTTGCCGGGTTCAGATCGACCTGCACGATGTCGCCCCACCTCACGAGGCAAGGCCGTCGGCGGTCGTTGTGTCCCACAGGTCCGCGTCGGGAGAGTCGTTCCACTCGCCGAAGGCCTCTGCGTACTGATCGGCCAGTTGGCGGTCGCGGAGAAGGGTGACAGCCTCATGGAGAGTCGCGGAACGATTCGTGCCCTGTTCGTCGAGGAACCTGACATCCTCTTCGGGGAGGCTGACACTAATCTTCATGCTCGGATCCTACCAGCGGTAGCACCTACGGTACTACCGCTGACGGGGAGCTGACGCCATCTCGGTGGGACGCGGTCAAGTCGGAGTGGCCTGCGAGGTCATCCAGTAGCCGATAAGCGCCAGTCGAAGCCGCTAAGCAAGAAGGCCGGACCCGCTGGGTCCGGCCTTGCATGTTTCCGCTGGTGGAGCTGGCGGAGGATACGAGATTCGAACTCGTGAGGGGTTTCCCCCAACACGCTTTCCAAGCGTGCGCCCTAGGCCTCTAGGCGAATCCTCCGTGCGCCAGAATACAGACTCTTTCGGTGGGCTCGCCCGCGGGGAGGGGGTCTGCGCGAGGGCGGAGGCGGCCAGGTAGGCTCTGGGGCAGCCCCTCGTGCGGCGTCATCCTGTGAACCTCCCCAGGGCCGGAAGGCAGCAAGGATAAGCGGGCTCTGGCGGGTGCACGGGGGGTCCTTAGTTTCCGGGTCACTTCCGGGGCACGTCGTTTGTTCTTGTCAGACCCTCGACGGAGAATGACGCGGTCGTTCAGGAGGTGGCAGGAGTGGCACTCGCCCTCTATCGGAAGTATCGGCCGCGCACCTTCGCCGAGGTCATCGGCCAGGAGCACGTCACCGAGCCGCTGTCGCAGGCACTGCGCAGCGGGCGTCTCAACCACGCCTATCTCTTCTCCGGCCCACGCGGCTGCGGCAAGACGTCGAGCGCACGCATCCTGGCCCGCTCGCTCAACTGTGAGCAGGGTCCGACACCCGACCCGTGCGGCGTCTGCATGTCCTGCAAGTCGCTGGCCAACGACGGCACCGGCTCGATCGACGTCATCGAGATCGACGCGGCCAGCCACGGTGGTGTCGACGACGCCCGTGAGCTCCGGGAGAAGGCGTTCTTCGCGCCCGCCAACAGCCGCTACAAGATCTATGTGATCGACGAGGCGCACATGGTCTCGTCGGCCGGCTTCAACGCGCTGCTCAAGCTCGTCGAGGAGCCGCCGGACTATGTG
Source organism: Actinoplanes sp. CA-252034 (assembly GCF_050956125.1). NCBI lineage: Bacteria > Bacillati > Actinomycetota > Actinomycetes > Micromonosporales > Micromonosporaceae > Actinoplanes > Actinoplanes sp. CA-252034. The sequence continues at coordinate 10,492,429 of NZ_CP191846.1, read as the reverse complement.
AAGTTCATCTTCGCCACCACCGAGCCCGACAAGGTCCTCGGCACGATCCGCTCCCGGACCCATCACTACCCGTTCCGGCTCATCCCGCCGGCGGTCCTCCGGCCGTACCTGCAACAGCTCACCGACGCCGAGGGCGTCACCGTCGAGCCGTCGGTGCTCCCGCTGGTCGTCCGGGCCGGAGGGGGCAGCGCCCGAGACTCGCTGTCGATCCTCGACCAGCTGATCGCCGGCTCCGGGCCGGGCGGAGTCACCTATGCGCGGGCCGTCGGGCTGCTCGGCGTCACCGACGTCGCCCTGATCGACGAGATGTGCGACGCCATCGACACCGGGGACGGCGCCGCCGCGTACGCGACCATCGACCGGGTCGCCGAAGCCGGACACGAGCCCCGTCGCTTCGCATCCGACCTGCTCGAGCGGTTCCGCGACCTGATCATCCTCCAGCAGGTGCCGGATGCGGTCGCCAAAGGCTTGATCGACGGGCCCGCAGACCAGCTGGAGACGATGGCCGGACAGGCCGCGCGACTCGGGGCGGCCACGCTGTCCCGCTGCGCGGACATCCTGCACAACGGCCTCGTCGAGATGCGCGGCACGACCGCGCCACGCCTCCTGCTCGAGCTGGTCACCGCCCGCATGCTGCTGCCGGCTGCGGACGCTTCGGCGTCCGCGCTGCTCCAGCGTCTGGAAAGGCTGGAGCGATCGGGTGTACGGGGTGACGGGCCCCTTTCCGACGCCGTTGTAGAGCGCGCGCCCGTGGGCGACAGTGGCTCTGCCGCGGGTGGCGTTTCCGCTGGTGGAGTTGCTGCCGGTGCCGGCCCCGGAGTCGGCGGCCCCGGCGTTGGCGGTGGCGGCGTCGGCGGTGGCGGGAAAGCGGCGGCCATGGCTGCTGCCGCCGCTGCCCGGGCCGGCTCTAGCCGTCCGGCGGGTGGTGGGTCCGCTCGCCCGGTTTCACCGGCTCCGGTTTCCCCTGCCCCCGTTTCCTCGGGCCCGGATTCCTCAGGTCCCGTCTCTTCGGGTCCCGTCTCTTCGGGTCCCGTTGAGCCGGATCCGGCCGGTCCGGATTCTGTCGCCCCGGCTCCTTCCACCGTCGCCGATCCCGGCGACGAGAGTGCGCAGGTTCTGCCCGCCGCCACATCTCCGTCGGCCACCGCGCCTCAGCCGCCCGCCGCTCCCCTTTCGGCCGCCGCGCCTCAGGGGGCCACCACATCTCCGTCGGCGGCCGCATCTCTGTCGGCCGCCACACCTCAGCCGCCTGCTGGTCCTCGGCCGGCCGCCGCCCCTCTTTCGGCTTCCCCCGAGAACTCGGCGCGTCCCGGCTCGGCCTCCGTGTCGCCGTCGGCGGCGGGCGGGCAGGACGGGCCCGGCGAGCCGGACTGGAACCAGGTCGCTGATGGTGGCCACCCGGACCCGGTCGACTACGACGACGTGCCGCCGTGGGATGACGAGCCGGTGGACGAATCGCCGCCCCCGCAGCAAGACCGTTCAGCTGCCGCCGCGCAGATGGGGGCCGGTCCTGTCGATCATCAGTCGGCTGCTGGAGGCTTGGAGGAGCCGGGACGTTCCGGCGACGCCCGGGACGAGCGCTCGGAGCGGGTTCGGGCCGCCTGGCACACTCTCGGCCAGCAACAGCCCAAGGTGAAGGCGATGCAGGAGTACGGCATCGGCATCCGCGACGTCGAGGGCGACACCGTCGTGTTCGCCGCGCCGACCCAGGCACTCGTCGATCGGTTCTTGAACTGGCGAGAGGCGATCGCCACCGAGTTCCGGAAGTCTCCCGGCGGCGAATGGCGCATTCGTTGCGAGGTCGGTGAGGCCGGTCCGGCTCGCGGATCGTCGCGCCCCGACAATCGGGAGCAAACGGGGGGCCGCCGTCCGGCCGGCTCCGAACGCCCGGTCCCGCAGGCGTCCACCGCCGCGTCGACTCCGGAACGCAACACCGGCCGCACCGAGTCCCGCCCGTCTCGGCCACAGCGTCCTCCGGCAGCGGACGCCGACGAGGACTGGCCGGCGGCGGCCCGTCCCGGCACCGCGCCGAGCGGCGCCGACGGGGATCGGTTGGTGGCGGGACGCTCGGTGACCTCGGCCGACAGCGCCGACACTGACCGCTTGGCCTCGGCGCAACCGGTCGGGGTCGATGACGGCGATGACGGGTGGCCTGAACCGGCGCGGCCGGGAGGCGCACGGGATCGGGCGGTCGAGAGCGACGACTCCGGGTGGCCGGAGCCGGTTCGACCTGGGGCCGGGGCCTCCGATGCGGATACCGGGTGGCCCGAGCCGGCCCGGCCGGGGTCGGGGGCGATGGGATCGACGGCGGGGATGCACCGGGAGGCCTCGGCGGAGAGTCGGCCGGAAACAGCCTCTCCCGGGGCTGGACCGTCGGCTTCGGCGGCCGGCTCGGTCTCCTCGGTGACGGCGGATGGGCCTGGCGTGGCGCCGGTCTCCGGTGGTGGGCTCGGCGGCGGTTCAGCGTTCGGCGGGGCGGCCGTCTCAGCCGCGTTGCCGGGTGCGTCTCACGAGAACGCGATGCCACGGAGCGCTGTGGCCCCGTCGGCGATGGGGAATGCTGCGACACCAGCCTCGGGCGGGAATGCCGGGACTCCGGCAGGGGCCGGGGGAAGTAACGCGGCGGGCGGTGCCTCCGGGCTTGCGGCGGCGCGGAATGCTGCGCTGCCCACGGCCACGGCGAGTGCTGCGGCACCGGCGGCACCCCGGGGCGCTGCTGCTCCCGCGGCGCCGGCCCGGTCGGCTGCCATGGAGGCGGCGCGGGCGGCTGCCCGTACCGGCGTCGACGGGGCCAGTGGCGCGGCGGCCGCGCGGGCCGCACTGGCCAACGCCCGTGGTGGTGGGGCCGCGCCTGCGGCGGGTCGTGCGGCGCCGGGCCGCCCGGCCGCGGCCGCCGGGGGAGGCGCGGCTCGGTCCTGGTCCGACGTTCCCCCGCCGGCCGAAGAAGCCCCCTACGACCCGGAGTATGACGGCCCGGCCACCGCTTACGAGGGTTTCGACCCGGGTGACGAGCCGCTCGACGACGTGATCGACGAGAAGACCGCCCGGCAGAGCAGCGAGGAGCAGGCCATCCAGCTGCTCCGGGAGGCGTTCGGCGCGGAGAAGATCGCCGAGCTCTGACCGCCCACTCACCTCCACGTGGCGACTCACGGCTCGGTTCGGGCCGTAGGTCGCCACAGCGGTGGCTGCGGGGCACGGAGTGACGGTTCGGGCCGCGAGGCCCCCGGCGCGTGGCGGTGGGCGGTCCGGTTCGGGCCGCGAGGCACCACGGTGGGACCCGAGGGACCACGGCGGGTGGCGGTGGGTGGTCCGGTTCGGGCCGCGAGGCACCACGGCGCGTGGCGGTGGGCCCCGGTGGGACCCGAGGGACCACGGCGGGTGGAGGCCCTGGTTCGGGGTGGAGCGTAGGGGTGGCGCGGCAGGCCGGAGTGTGGGCCGCGCGGCTGGTGGGGTTGTCGTGGCGTCCCGGCGGGCATGGAGTGGGCGGCGGCTACGCTGGCGGCGGTAACCTCGACCGCCGCGCCGTATCGACGGTGGACAACGAACCGATTAGATGAGGAGCGGTGCCATGCGCCCCGGTGCACAGCCGAACATGCAGCAGCTCATGAAGCAGGCGCAGAAGATGCAGGCGCAGGTCGCCCAGGCTCAGGCCGAGCTGGCCGAGGCCGAGCTGACCGCGAGCGCCGGCAACGGCCTGGTGACCGTGGTGATCACCGGTCTGGGTGAGTTCAAGTCGGTCAAGATCGACCCGAAGGTGGTCGACGCGGACGACGTGGAGACGCTGGAGGACCTGGTGCTCGCGGCGATCCACAGCGCGGCCGAGGCGCAGCGTGAGCTGGCCGAGACGAAGATGGGTCCGGCGACCGGCGGCTTCTCCATGCCGGGGTTCTGATCCCGTGTATGAAGGCGCCATCCAGGACCTGATCGATGAGCTGGGCCGGCTGCCGGGCGTGGGCCCGAAGTCGGCGCAGCGCATCGCCTTCCACGTCCTCTCCGCGGACCCGGCCGACGTGAACCGGCTGGCCACCGCGCTGCGCAAGGTCAAGGACCTGGTGCGCTTCTGTACGACCTGCTTCAACGTGGCCGAGTCGGAGCAGTGTCGCGTCTGCCGGGATCCACGCCGTACCAACGAGGTGTTGTGTGTGGTGGAGGAGCCGAAGGATGTCGTGGCGGTCGAGCGCACCGGCGAGTTCAGGGGGCGTTATCACGTGCTCGGCGGGGCGATCAACCCGCTGGAGGGCATCGGTCCCGACAATCTGAAGATCCGTGAGTTGCTGTTCCGGGTGGGGACGGGCGAGGTCAAGGAGCTGATCCTGGCCACCGACCCGAATACCGAGGGTGAGGCCACGGCGACCTACCTGGCGCTGCTGATCAAGCCGATGGGTCTCACGGTGACCCGGCTGGCGAGTGGCCTGCCGGTCGGTGGTGACTTGGAGTACGCCGACGAGATCACGCTGGGTCGAGCTTTTGAGGGCCGGCGCGCCGTCTGAGCACTCCGTGTTGGGGTGGTTGCGTTACGAAGCAGCCTTGTAACAACACGATTGGATACCAACGGCTCCCAGGAAACTTACCGGGCCGTTAATGTCCGTCGCATCGGTGGCACACTCCACCGCGTTGACCACCCCACAAGGCAGAGGTGAAGCACGATGCGTCCATCGAGGCGGAGGGCCGCTATCGCGGTTGCCGCAGTCGCTGTTCTGGCAGCTTCCGGATGCGCCGAGAGCGAGCGTGACAGTTCGGGCGGCGGCGGTGCCGTCAAGGACACGCTTGTCTTCGGCGTCGCCGGTGACCCGAAGGTGCTCGACCCGAGTCTCGCCAGCGACGGTGAGTCGCTGCGCGTCGCCCGGCAGATCTTCGAGACGCTGGTGCGCCCCGAGGAGGGCGGCACGAAGGCGTCGCCCGGTCTGGCGGAGAGCTGGACCCCGGATGCGGCCGGCACCACCTGGACGTTCAAGCTCCGGTCCGGCGTGAAGTTCCACGACGGCACCGACTTCAACGCCGAGGCCGTCTGCGCCAACTTCGACCGCTGGTTCAACTCGACCGGTCTGATGCAGAGCCCGGACGTCACGCCGTACTGGCAGGACGTGATGGGTGGCTTCGCGAAGAACGAGGACGCCACGCTGCCGCCGAGCCTCTTCAAGTCGTGCACCGCGAAGGACGCCGCCACGGTCGACCTGGCGTTCACCCGGGTCACCAGCAAGGTGCCGTCGGCGCTGATGCTGCCGTCGTTCGCGATCCACAGCCCGGCCGCTCTCAAGCAGTACGAGGCGTCGAACATCACGGGCACCGCTGACGACATCAAGTACCCGCCGTACGCGATGGAGCACCCGACCGGCACCGGCCCGTTCAAGTTCAAGAGCTGGGACAAGCCGAACAAGTCGCTGACCATCGAGCGCAACGACGCCTACTGGGGCGACAAGGCGAAGCTGAAGACCGTCATCTTCCGGACGATCTCCGACGAGAACGCCCGTAAGCAGGCGCTGCGCTCCGGCGACATCCAGGGCTTCGACCTGGTGGGCCCGGCCGACGTCGAGCCGCTGAAGAGCGAGGGCTTCAACGTCCTCACCCGCCCGGCGTTCAACATCCTGTACATGGCGATCAACCAGAAGGGCAACCCGGCGCTGGCCAAGCCCGAGGTTCGCCAGGCGATCTCGTACGCGATCAACCGTCAGGCCCTGGTCGACTCGAAGCTGCCCCGGGCGCCAAGGCCGCCAGCCAGTTCATGCCGGACACGGTCGAGGGCTGGAACGCCGACGTCAAGAAGTACGACTACAACGTCGAGGAAGCCAAGAAGCTGCTGGCCGCGGCCGGTGCGAGCAACCTCAAGCTGAAGTTCCACTACCCGACCGAGGTCACCCGGCCGTACATGCCGAGCCCGAAGGACATCTACGAGCTGCTCGCGGCCGACCTGAAGGCGGTCGGTATCGAGGTCGAGGGCATTCCGCTGAAGTGGAGCCCGGACTACCTCAACGCCACCACCTCGGGTAGCAACCACGACCTGCACCTGCTGGGCTGGACCGGTGACTACGGTGACGCCTACAACTTCATCGGCACCATGTTCGACCGGCAGAAGGACGAGTGGGGCTTCAACAACCCGGCCCTGTTCGCCCAGTTCAAGGACGCCGACACCACCGCCGACCAGGCGGCCCGGGTGGCGAAGTACAAGGCTCTGAACGCCTCGATCGCGGAGTTCGCCCCGGGTGTGCCGATCTCGCACTCGCCGCCGGCGATCGTCTTCGGTAAGGGCCTCACCGGTATCACGCCGAGCCCGCTGACCGACGAGCGCTTCGTCGGGGCCACCTTCTCGTAAGCCGTAGCCGTAATCCGGCACTCCTATTGCTCTACCGGCGGGCGGGCGTCATACCCTGACGCTCGCCCGCTGTCGACCTCCCACCTTACGAGGCGGCCTTGATTCGGTTCATCGTGCGACGACTGCTACAGCTGATTCCGACGCTGTTCGGTCTGTCGATTCTTCTGTTCATCTGGTTGCGCCGCCTGCCCGGCGGCCCCGAGACCGCGATCCTCGGTGAGCGCGGCACCCCGGAGCTGCGTGCGCAGATCCGGAAGAACCTGGGCTTGGACGAGCCGCTTCTGATCCAGTACGGCCGGTTCATGAAGCGCATGCTCAAGCTCGACCTGGGCACCTCGATCTCGACGAAGCGCGAGGTCATGACGGAGTTCCTGGAGCGTTTCCCGGGAACCGTCGAGCTCACCATCACCGCGATGATCATCGCGATCGGTGTGGGCATCCCGCTGGGCTATCTGGCCGCCCGTCGCCGGGGGAGCTTCCTGGACAGCGCCTCGGTCGGCGGCTCGCTGATCGGCATCTGTGTCCCGGTCTTCTTCCTGGCGTACGTGCTGAAGGCGATCTTCTCGGAGAACCTGCACCTGTTCCCGTCGAGTGGACGGCAGGATCCGACGCTCGGCGCGACCCGCATCACCAACTTCTTCGTGCTGGACGGGCTGATGACCCGGGAATGGGACGCCGCGCTCGATGCGCTCTGGCACCTGATCCTGCCCGGCATCGCGCTCGCGAGCATCCCGCTGGCGATCATCGTCCGGATCACCCGGGCGAGCGTGCTCGAGGTGCTGAGCGAGGACTACGTCCGGACCGCCCAGTCGAAGGGCCTGACCGAGCGTACGATCCGGGGCCGGCACATCCTGCGCAATGCGATGCTGCCGATCATCACGGTGATCGGGCTGCTCACCGGTGGTCTGCTCTCCGGGGCGGTGCTGACCGAGACGGTGTTCGCGTTCAGCGGCATCGGAGCGTTCCTGTACGAGGCCATCGCCAACCGTGACTATCCGGTGCTGATGGGCTTCATCATGATCATCGCGGTCTTCTACGTCCTGGTGAACCTGCTGGTCGACGTGTCGTACAGCCTGATCGACCCGAGGGTGAGGGTCCGATGAGCACCAAGACTGACAAGATCGACCGCCTGGGCGAACTGTCCGCGGCGAAGCAGGACGAGCACGGCGTCAGCCTGTGGACCGAAGCGTTCCGCCGGGTGCGCCGCAATCCGAGCGCCCTGGTCGGCGTCGGGATTCTGGTGATCTTCGTGCTGGTGGCGATCGTCGGGCCATGGCTGGCTCCGTACTCGCCGTCCGAGTTGATGGGCATCAAGGAGATCCGGCCCGGCGTGATTCCGGGTCCGTCGGCTGAGCACCTGCTCGGCTACGACCACAACGGCCGCGACCAGTTCAGTCGACTGCTGGTCGGCGCCCGCCAGACGCTGCTGGTCGGCATCGTCTCCACGCTGATCGGTCTCACCGTCGGCGCGCTGGTCGGTGGCATCGCGGGCGCCGCCGCCGGTCTGGGCGGGCGGGTCGGCCGGGCCGTCGACTCCGTGCTGATGCGCATCGTCGACATGCTGCTGGCTCTGCCCAGCCTGCTGCTGGCGGTCAGTATCGCCGCCCTGCTCGGCGCGAGCCTGACCACCGTGATGATCGCGGTCGGCGTGGTCTCGGTGCCGGTCTTCGCGCGGCTGCTGCGCGGCGCCATGGTGGTGCAGGCCAACAGCGACTACGTGCTGGCGGCCACCTCGCTGGGTGTGAAGCGCACCAGGATCGCGATCGGGCACATCCTGCCGAACTCGCTGGCCCCGGTGATCGTGCAGGCGACCCTGACCCTGGCCACCGCGATCATCGAGGCGGCGGCCCTGTCGTTCCTCGGCCTGGGCAACCCGGACTCGGCGACCCCGGAGTGGGGTCTGATGCTCGCCGAAGCGCAGCCCTACCTGGACACACGGCCCGGTCTGGCGATCTATCCCGCGCTGGGCATCATCATCACCGCGCTGGGCTTCACCCTGCTCGGTGAGGCGCTGCGTGAGGCCCTCGACCCGAAACTGCGGAAGTGAGGCCGCGATGCCACTGCTCGATGTAAAGGACCTGTCCGTCACCTTCGCGCGACGCGGTCAGCGCACCGTACGGGCGGTCGACGGGGTGTCGTTCTCGGTCGAGGCCGGTGAGGTCGTCGGCCTGGTCGGCGAGTCCGGCTGCGGCAAGAGCGTCACGTCGCTGGCCCTGATGGGGCTGCTGCCGAAGCAGCGTGGCGTGACCATCGGCGGTTCCGCGATGTTCGGCGACACCGACCTGCTCAAGACCGACGAGCGGACGATGCGCGACATCCGTGGCCGGGACGTCGCGATGATCTTCCAGGATCCGCTGTCCTCGCTGAACCCGGTCATCCCGATCGGTGTCCAGGTGACCGAGGTCCTGACCAGGCATCGCGGCCTGACCGGCACCAAGGCCACCGCGGAGGCCATCGACCTGCTGAACCGGGTCGGCATCCCGGACCCGGCGCGGCGCCTCAAGGAATACCCGCACCAGCTCTCCGGTGGTATGCGGCAGCGGGCGCTGATCGCCATGGCGGTCGCCTGTGCGCCGAAGCTGCTGATCGCCGACGAGCCGACCACGGCGCTCGACGTGACCATCCAGGCGCAGATCCTGGAGCTGCTGCGCGACCTGGTCCGCGACTCCGGGACCGCGCTCGTCATGATCACCCACGACCTGGGTGTGGTGGCCGGCATGTGCGACACGGTCAACGTGCTCTACGCCGGCCGCGTCGTCGAGTCGGCCCGGCGCAAGCCGCTGTTCGCCGAGCCGCGGCACCCGTACACCACGGGCCTGCTCGGTTCGGTGCCCCGCCTCGACACCGGCAAGGGTGAGCGGCTCCAGGCGATCCGCGGGTCTGTGCGTGACGTCCTGCCGTGGCCGGACGGGTGCGCCTTCGCCCCGCGGTGCGACCGCCGTGTCGAGGCCTGTGTCGGGGAGCCTCCGGCGCTGGTCGAGGGCATGCACCGGCACGCGTACCGCTGTGTCAACCCCGAACCGCGGACCGTGGAGGTGCCGTCATGACCGAAACGCTGGTCGAGGTCGACGACCTCAAAGTGCATTTCCCGATCAAGCGCGGTGTCTTCCTGGACCGGGTGGTCGGGCACGTCAAGGCGGTCGACGGTGTCGACCTGCGGATCAACAAGGGTGAGACGTACGGGCTGGTAGGCGAGTCCGGCTGCGGCAAGTCGACGCTGGGCCGGGCGTTGTTGCAGCTCACGCCGCCGACCGGGGGCCGGGTGAACTTCGACGGCACCGAGTTGACCACGCTGCCTCCCAAGCAGCTCCGGTCGATGCGCCGCCGCATGCAGATGATCTTCCAGGACCCGATGTCGAGCCTGGATCCCCGGCAGAACGTCGAGTCGATCCTGACCGAGGGCCTGCAGGCGCACGGCCTCGGTGGTGATCGGTCCGAGCGACGGAAGATCATCGCGAAGTCGCTGGACGCGGTCGGTCTGCCACAGTGGGCGCTGTCCCGCTACCCGCACGAGTTCTCCGGCGGTCAGCGGCAGCGCATCGGCATCGCCCGGGCCGTGGTGCTCAACCCGGACCTGATCGTCGCCGACGAGCCGGTCTCCGCGCTGGACGTCTCGATCCAGGCGCAGGTGATCAACCTGCTGGAGGATCTGCAGAAGGAACTGGGCCTCACCTACCTGGTGATCGCCCACGACCTGGCGGTGGTCCGGCACATCTCCGACACGGTCGGCGTCATGTACCTGGGCGCGCTGGTCGAGGAGGCGTCGAGCGACGATCTGTACCGGCAGCCGCTGCACCCGTACACGCGGGCGCTGATGTCGGCGGTCCCGGTGCCCGACCCCGAGGTCGAGGACCGGCGCGAGCGCATCCTGCTCGCCGGTGACCTGCCGTCGCCGGCGAACCCGCCGACCGGCTGCCGTTTCCACACGCGGTGCCCGTGGGCGCAGCCGACGAAGTGCCGTGACGAGCGGCCCGGTCTGCGGATCATCGGGACCGGCACGCACCGGGTGGCCTGCCACTGGGCCGAGCAGATCGAGTCCGGCGAGATCCGGCAGCACGCGGTGAAGGCCGAGGTCGTCGCGGACGGCGCCGGAGCGAGGGACGCCCACGGCGCCCTGGAGACCGCCTTGGAGACGCCCGGCGGTCCGGTGGTCTGACGATTCACCGATCGGGCAGCCCTCCGGCCGGAGGGCTGCCCGATCCCGTCAGTACCTGAGCAGCGGGTGGTCGAACGGGTTCGCGTACTCGCAGCTCACGAAGTTGTCGGCCGGAGTCGGCCAGGTGTCACCGATGCAGTTGTCACCCGCGTTGGTCCCGTTGGCGCCGCCGTCGAGGAGATCACTGCCGCCGTCGGTGTTGGAAGCGTGCAGGTAGTCGTCGCCGGCCTCGCCGAAGAGGCGGTCGCTGCCGGTGGAGCCGTCGAGACCGTCATCACCGCCACCACCGCGGAGCACGTCGTTGCCGGGTCCACCCAGCAGCCCGTTGGCCGCGGCGTTGCCGGTGAGCACGTCGTTGCCGTTGCCACCGCTGACGGCCTCCACGTCGGCTCCGACGGTGTCCCACTCGCCGGTCTGCCCGTCGTCGCTCCGGGCACCGTCTAGATCCACGGTCACCGGCCTGGTCCGGTCCTGGTAGGAGACGTAGTCGAGGCCAGGGCCACCCAGCAGGACGTCCGAGCCCGGGCCGCCGTGCAGCCGGTCGTTGCCCGCACCGCCCTCGAGCCGGTTGGCGCCCACCACATCGACGAGCTGGTCGTCGCCGCCGAGACCGAGAAGGGTGTCGTTGCCGTAGCCCCCCTGCAGGTCGTCAGGACCGGCGGTGCCGTAGAGGCGGTCGTTTCCGAAGCCGCCCCAGATCCCGTCGATGCCGGTCAGGGTGTCCCGCTCGCCCGGGGCCCCGTCGTCGCCCTGGACACCGTCGGAGTCCGCGGTGATCGGCTTCCGGCGGCTGTTGTAGTCGGCGAGGTCGGTGCCGGGACCGCCGGAGATCAGGTCCCGGTCCGAGATGGACACCGTATAGTCGGCCGGGTCGCGGTCCCACTCCTGGTAGAAGTAGTCGTCACCGGCGCCGCCGTACTCACGGTCGTTGCCGACACCACCCACGAGATCATCGGCGCCGTCGCCGCCGGCCAGTGCGTCGTTGCCCCAGCCGCCCTTCAGATCGTCATTGCCGGCCTCGCCCCAGATCCGGTCCGACCCGTCATCGCCGTCCAGCGTGTCGGCGCCGGCCCGGCCGTAGAGCAGGTCGGCGCCGAGACCACCGGTCAGCCGGTCGGCCCGGGGACCGCCGATCAGGGTGTCGTTGCCGTCGCCGCCGCTCGCGGTCAGGGCCAGGTCGGTCCGGTTCGTCACCGAGTCGTTCTTGACGCCCAGGCTGACCAGCACCCGGGTGGGTGTCTTCGCCGTACTGCAGCGGACCTTGGTCTTGTCGCCCTTGACCGCCTTGCAGCCCTTGCCGGCCTTGACCGCGACCCGGTCGTCGATGGTGACGGTCCTGCCGGAGCGGGTCACGACGACCCGGTTGACCTGACCGGAGGCGGCGGTGAACTTGATCCGCGTCGCATCCAGGACGGACGCCACACCCGTTGCCGCAGCCTCGGCGGGAACACCGAAGGCGAGTGATGCGATCAGCGTGGCGGCACCCGCGCTGATCATCTGAGACGTACGAGCCACAGTGGAGTCCCCCGGAAGTGATACCGATGATCATAGATCTTCGTCGCAACGGGACCGTTTCGTCCAGTGGGCGCGGTATCCGGTGACCGGCGGCTTCAGCCCGGCGGTCGCTTCTCGGCCGTGCTCCGTCGCCGGCGTCGCGTCGTAGGTGGGGAGGAGTGGTTCCCGGGGCGGTCGACGGCGTACCCCACAAGGGGTCTCAAGACCACCGGATCTCCGGAGATCGGTGGAATCGGACGCCGTCGCGGACCCATCGCGGGCCGTAGGCCCCCAAGCGGGCGCGGAACGATTCCCAGTCGTGGGTGGCGCGGGGTGACCAGCCGAGCTCGGCGATCGCGACCAGGCGGGGGAAGGCCATGAACTCGATGTCCGCTGAGGTGCGCAACGTCTCCGACCACAGGGGCGCCTCGACGCCGAGGATGCTCGCCTGGGGGATGCCGGGGAGCAGCGTCGCCGGATCCCAGTCGTAGGCGGTGCTCACCTCGATCGCCCCGGCCCAGTCGAGGCCACCGGGCGTGAGCAGGTCGTACTCCATGTCGAGGTAGGCCCGGTTCGCGGGGGACATGATCACTTTCGCGCCGGCGGCCACCGCGGTGGCGACTGCCGGGTGATTGCGTTCCCGGCCCCAGAACTGCAGCACCGCGCCCGAGGAGGCGGGGGACTGGCCGATCTCGTGCCAGCCGTACGGGATCTTGCCGTACTTGCGGACCAGCGGGAGGACACGACGCTGGAAGGCCAGATAGCTCCCGTGCGGGGTGGCGAACGTCTCGTCCCCGCCGATGTGCAGGTACGGGCCGGGGTCATCTCGGCCAGCTCCCGGATGACGTCCTCGACGAACCGGTAGGTGCTCTCCTCCCGTACGCAGAGGGTGCTGTAGCCGACGCGCATGTCGGTACGCGGCCGTGGCGCCACCCCGTCGCAGGTCAGCTCGGGATAGGCGGTCTGGGCGGCGTTCACGTGGCCGGGCATGTCGATCTCGGGGATGATCGTGACGAACCGCTCGGCCGCGTACCGGACCAGGCCGCGGTAGTCGTCCTTGGTGAGGAACCCGCCGCCGTCGCCGCCCACCCCGGTCCCGGACGCCCCGCCGACCTCGGTCAACCGGGGCCACGCGTCGATCCGGATGCGCCAGCCCTGGTCGTCGCTGAGGTGCAGGTGCAGGTGATTGATCTTGAAGCGGCTGATCCGGTCGATGTGGGTGCGGATCTCGTCCGGCGTGTGGAAGTGCCGGGCCAGGTCGAGCATCGTGCCGCGGTAGGCGTACCGCGGCCGGTCGTCGATGGTCCCGCCCGGGATGATCCACTTCGCTCGACGTGGGCTGTCCGCCTCGATCGCCGCCGGCAGTAGCTGCCGTAGCGTCTGCACCCCGTTGAACAGCCCGGCCGGCTCACTCGCCCGCAGCTCGACGCCGTCCCGGCGGACCGTCAGCCGGTATCCCTCGTCATCGTGGCCGGGCTCCAGCCGCAGCGTGATCGCGTTCTCCACCGGCCGCGTGCCGACCGGTAGGGCGAAACCGGTCGCCGGCCGGAGAATCGCGGCGAGCCGCCCGGCGACGTCGTCCTCACCGACGATCGCGGTGTCCGCCGTGATCCGGAAGTCGTTGCCCGGATCCGCCTCCGCCGCGGCCACCGCCGGAAGGACGCCGGCCAGGGTGATCGGCACGGGCTCCGGAGAGGCTTCGGCCGAGGAGGTCACGGTGACCAGCGGCAGGGCCACGACCAGGGTCACGGCCAGGCGGGAGAGTCGCACCCGCCCGACCATATCGACACCGGTCCAGGGCCGGGACCGTCAGCGCTCGCGGTCGGCCACCACGTCCCTCGCGTTTCGACGTGGATCGATCAGCCTTCCGGGCGGTGAAGCAGGCCGACGGCGATGGTGTGGACGGCGTCCAGGTCGGCGGGGTCGGTCAGCTTCGCCCGGCCGCCGGTCACCGCATACCACTCCTCGGCGTCCTTGTACTGCACGGACAGCACCGCCTCGCCCGCCTCGGACAACTCGGTGCGCAGCGTCAGATCGCCGGTGACGACGCCGGCCTCGTCGGTCATCACGCCGCCCGGTCCCGGCACTATGTCGGTGGTCTTGCTCATCAGCAGGTCCCCAGCATGTCGGTGAGAGCTTCCTTCTCCTTCTGCGTGACCGTCAGTTTCCAGTAGCTCTTCACCTCAATCCAATCCTTGGCGTACGTGCACCAGGCGTCCCTCGCCGGTGGCTTCCAGGTGGACGGATCCTGGTCGCCCTTCGACCGGTTCGACGACGCGGAGACGGCGAACAGCTGGGGCCGGTCCAGGTCGTTGGCGAAGTCGCCGCGCTTGTCGTTGGTCCACCCGTCGGCGCCGGAACGCCAGGCGTTGGCCAGCGGGACCATGTGATCGATGTCGACCTGGGTGGGCGTGTCCAGCTTCTTGCCGTCATACCAGCTGTCCCAGCTGCCGGCGACGACGTTGCAGCCGGAGAACTTGACCTTGTCACCGTCCCGCTTGAGCACGGTGTCACGGACGTCGCAGTTGTCCCCGGCGTCGCGCCAGTGCGGGAACTTCTCCCGGCTGTAGCCCTTCATCGAGCGGGCCTCGGCGATGGTCAGGGTGTCGAGGGCTTCCGTGCCGCCGCCTCCGGAGCTCGGCGGACCGGCGGGTCCCGCGGGACCGCCGGGGTCACCGGCTGAGGTCACCTCACATCCGGAGGCGACGACGAGAGTCATGAACAGCGCGAGAACTGAGTTACGTGGGGCCACGTAACTCAGTCTCGTACCGGATCTTGCAGTGCGCCAATCAGCGGGCGCGGTTGATCGCGCTCGTCACCGCTTTGATGGACGCGCTGACGATGTTGGCGTCGATACCGACCCCCCAGACGGTGAAGTCACCGACCTCGACCTCCACATAGGCGGCCGCCTGGGCGTCGCCTCCGGAGGTCAGCGCGTGCTCGTTGTAGTCCAGCACCCGGGCGGTGATCCCCAGTGGCGCGATGGCCTGCACGAACGCGTCGATCGGGCCGTTGCCGACGCCGACCAGCGGGCGCCGCACACCGCGGTGGAACACCTGCGCGTCGATCTCCACCTTGCCGTCGACCGTGGCGGTGCTGTAGCTCTCCAGCTTGAACGCGGTGATCGCCTGGTGCTCGACCAGGTACTCGGAGGCGAAGTGGTCCCACATCTGCTGCGGGGAGACCTCGCCGCCGTCGGAGTCGGTGTGCTGCTGCACCACCCCGGAGAACTCGATCTGCAGCCGCCGCGGCAGGTCCAGCTTGTGCTCTTCCTTCATGATGTACGCCACGCCGCCCTTACCGGACTGCGAGTTGACCCGGATGACGGCCTCGTAGGTGCGCCCCACGTCCTTCGGGTCGATCGGCAGGTACGGAACGCCCCAGGTGAAGGCGTCGATCTCGGTGCCCGCGGCGTCGGCGTCGGCCTGCAGCGCCACGAAGCCCTTCTTGATCGCGTCCTGGTGGGAGCCGGAGAACGCCGTGTAGACCAGGTCGCCCGCGTACGGGTGACGCTCGTGCACCGGCAGCTGATTGCAGTACTCGACGGTCCGCTTGACCTCGTCGATGCTCGAGAAGTCCACCTGCGGGTCGATGCCCTGGGAGAACAGGTTCAGCCCCAGCGTCACCAGGTCCACGTTGCCGGTGCGCTCGCCGTTGCCGAACAGGCACCCCTCGATCCGGTCGGCGCCGGCCAGCAGGCCCAGCTCGGCGGCCGCCACGCCGGTGCCCCGGTCGTTGTGCGGGTGCAGGCTCAGGACGACACTGTCCCGCCGCGGCAGGTTGCGGTGCATCCACTCGATCGAGTCGGCGTACACGTTCGGCGTGGCCATCTCGACCGTCGCCGGCAGGTTGATGATCAGCGGCCGGTCCGGGGTCGGGTCGATCACGTCGATGACGGCCGAGCAGATCTCCAGCGCATACTCCAGCTCGGTGCCGGTGTACGACTCGGGCGAGTACTCGTAGAAGATCTCGGTGTCCGGGGTGTGGATCTCCGCATACTTCTGGCAGAGCCGCGCGCCGGTCGTCGCGATGTCGGTGATGCCGTCCTTGTCCAGGCCGAACACCACCCGCCGCTGCAGCGCCGAAGTCGAGTTGTAGAAGTGCACGATGGCGCGCTTGGCGCCGCGGATCGACTCGAACGTGCGGTCGATCAGGTGCTCCCGGCACTGCACCAGCACCTGGATGGTGACGTCGTCCGGGATCAGGTCCTGCTCGATCAGCTGCCGGACGAAGTCGAAGTCGGTCTGGCTGGCCGCCGGGAACCCGACCTCGATCTCCTTGTAGCCCATCTTCACCAGCAGCATGAACATGCGCCGCTTGCGCTCGGGGGACATCGGGTCGATCAGGGCCTGGTTGCCGTCACGCAGGTCGACCGCGCACCAGCGGGGCGCCTTCTCGGTCACCCGGGTGGGCCACTGCCGGTCGGGCAGATCGACGGCGAACTGTTTTTGGTACGACTCGTAGCGCTGGAACGGCATGGCGCTCGGACGCTGAGTATCAAAAACGGACATGTGGGACTGCTCCAGTCAAGAGAAAGACGAGCAGGCGGCGCGCGTCACCTCCGCGACGAGGTGCCGGCCTGGGATGGGGCCTCGTCGCGGCAGCGAAGGAGAAGGGTCACCTGCCACATGTCGCCAGCCACGTTACGTCATCGAAATGGCATCGGCTAACCGAACGCCCGGATCGTGGGAAGCCGGCCCTGCCGATGATCAGGACGGGGCGACGAGGCTCGGCTGCGGCACGGCGGGTGGCGCGGCCAGGCCCATCGGCTCGCCGGCGACCTCCGGGCCGGGCAGCTGCAACGACTTCGGCCCGGCCACCTGACGGACCAGCTTGAGCAGGCCGAAGTCGACCCGCGCGCCGGTCAGCAGGCCGTCGGCGGAATAGCAGTAGATGCCGACGTCGACCGGCTGGTCCGTGGCGGCGGTCACCGAGTCGACCGCGTAGCACTTGCCCTTCACCCCCGCCAGCGGCTGCACCGCCGACACCGCCAGCGGGGCCTTGCGGTCGGTGAAGACCGGCAGCCACTGCCGGAACAGGCGCTGGACGCGTGGGTCGTACCGCCGGGGAACCCGGTCGCCGCGCTCGGCGACCCGGACGCACGTCGGGCTGACCGGCGCGGTCGGCGTGGAGAGGCTGCACTGGTAGACGCCGGCCGGCACCTTGATGATCGTGACCCCCGCGGTGCCGCCGAGCGCTCCGGCCGGGATGTCCACCCGCCAGGTGCCGTCGTCGGCGACCGCGGCCACGATCTCCCGGCTCGAGCCGCCGGACTCCAGGGTGTAGAGCGCCGCGTACCGCCGGTCCAGCGCGAGCGCGGCCAGTCCGGCGAACTCGTTGCGGGACTCCGGCACCGCGGCGACGGACGCCGAGACGGAGGGCGAGCCGGGAGCGGGCTCCGGCTTGGCATCGCTGACACCACAGCCGGCCAGTCCGGCTGTCAGCAGCGCGACGGGCATCACGGCGGAAGGGCGCATCGCGACATTCTCGCCTGACACGACGCGCCGTCCGTGACACGGCAGCCTGTGAGTCACCGGCGTGTCGCGCGTGACGTCACCCGGAATCTGGGATCGCCTGTCGAGGCCGTGCCGTCCCGCGGCTAGTGTGGTGGCGACTGCCCTGACCGGCGTCGTTGTTCCGTATCGCCGAAGGAATGGTTTCGCCGTGGCTCTAGTGGTGCAGAAGTACGGTGGTTCGTCGGTAGCGAACGCTGAGCGCATCAAGCGGGTGGCCGAGCGCATCGTCGCCGCCCGCAAGGCCGGCGACGACGTGGTCGTCGTCGTCTCCGCGATGGGCGACACCACCGATGAGCTGCTCGATCTGGCCAACCAGGTGAGCCCGCTGCCACCCGGCCGCGAGCTCGACATGCTGCTCACCGCAGGCGAGCGGATCTCGATGGCGCTGCTGGCCATGGCGATCCACAACCTGGGGTATGAGGCGCGGTCGTACACGGGTTCCCAGGCCGGCGTGCTCACCACGTCGGTGCATGGCAAGGCCCGGATCATCGACGTCACCCCCGGCCGCCTGCGGACCGCGCTGGACGAGGGCGCCATCGCCATCGTCGCCGGCTTCCAGGGTGTGTCACAGGACACCAAGGACATCACGACCCTCGGCCGCGGCGGCTCGGACACCACGGCGGTCGCCCTGGCCGCGGCCTTGCACGCCGACGTCTGCGAGATCTACACCGATGTGGACGGCGTCTTCACCGCGGACCCGCGGATCGTGCCGGACGCCAAGCACATCAAGAAGATCACGTATGAGGAGATGCTCGACCTCGCCGCCGGCGGGGCGAAGGTGCTGATGTTGCGATGCGTGGAATACGCCCGGCGGTTCAACGTGCCGATCCACGTACGCTCGTCGTACTCGAATAAAGAAGGCACGCTAGTCACCGGCTCGATGGAGGACCCTGACGTGGAGAACGCACTGATCACCGGGGTCGCGCACGAGCGCAGCGATGCCAAGATCACGATCGTCGGTGTGCCCGACGAGCCCGGCGCCGCGGGCCGCATCTTCGAGACGGTCGCCAAGGCCGAGATCAACATCGACATGATCGTGCAGAACGTGTCGACCGAGGGCACCGGGCGGACCGACATCTCGTTCACCCTGCCGAAGGCCGACGGTCAGACCGCGATGAACGCGCTCGACAAGATCAAGGGCGACGTCAAGTTCAAGAGCCTGCTCTTCGACGACCACATCGGCAAGGTCTCCCTGGTCGGCGCGGGCATGCGCTCGCACCCCGGAGTCGCGGCCGAGTTCTTCGCCACCATCGGCGCCGCCGGCGTCAACATCGAGATGATCTCCACCTCGGAGATCCGCGTCTCCGTCGTCTGCCGTGACACCGACCTCGACACCGCCGTGCGCGCCGTGCACGCCGCGTTCGAGCTCGGCAGTAACGAGGAAGCCGTCGTCTACGGCGGCACAGGCCGGTAACCCGGACGATGGCGCAGCCCACGCTCGCCGTCGTCGGAGCCACCGGCTCCGTCGGTACCGTCATGCTCGAATTGCTCTCGTCCCGGCGCAACGTCTGGGGCGAGATCCGCCTGCTCGCCTCGGCCCGGTCCGCCGGCAAGTCGTTGACCTGCCGTGGCGAGCGCCTGGAGGTCCGCGAGCTGACCGCCGAGGCCTTCGACGGCGTCGACGTGGCGATGTTCGACGTGCCCGACGCGGTGTCCGAGCAGTGGGCGCCGGTCGCGGTCGCCCGCGGCGCCGTCGTCGTCGACAACTCGTCGGCCTTCCGCATGCGCCCCGACGTGCCCCTGGTGGTGCCCGAGGTCAACCGCGAGGACGCCGCATACCGCCCGGCGGGCATCGTGTCGAGCGCCAACTGCACGGTCGCCGCCATGATCATCGCGGTGGCGCCGCTGCACTACGAGTACGGCCTGCGCGAACTGGTCCTGGCCTCCTACCAGTCCGCGTCCGGCGCCGGCCAGATCGGCGTCGACACCCTGCACGACCAGCTCACCAAGGTCGCCGGTGACCGCCTGCTCGGCTCCCGCCCCGGCAACGTGCGCCAAGCCATCGGCGACGACCTCGGCCCCTTCCCGGCCCCGCTGGCGCTCAACGTGGTGCCCTGGTCCGGCGATCAGGCCGACAACGGCTGGTCCTCCGAGGAGATGAAACTCCGCAACGAATCCCGCAAGATCCTCGCCCTGCCGGCCCTGAAGGTCTCCGCCACCTGCGTCCGCGTCCCGGTCGTCACCGGCCACTCGGTCGCCGTGCACGCCGTCTTCGCCGCCGAGGTCACCGCCGACGGCGCCCGCCAGGTGCTGCGCAACGCCCCCGGCGTCATCCTCGTCGACGACCCGGAGGCCGGCGAGTTCCCGATGCCCATCGACGCCGTCGGCACCGACCCGTCCTGGGTCGGCCGCATCCGCCGTGCCATGGACGACCCGAGGGCCCTGTCCCTCTTCATAACCGGCGACAACATGCGCAAGGGCGCGGCCCTCAACACGGTCCAGATCGCCGAGCTGCTCGCCACCGAACTAGCCAAACGCAACCCCTGACGGACCGCGGCCTGCGGTCGACGCCATGGGTGCGACTTTCTGACGCATCTCGGCCTGCCGCCGACGCTCCGGGCGCAACCCTGACGGACCTCCGCCTGCCGTTGATGCCCTGGTGGCGGGGCCCTTTCGCACCTTTTCCGGTACGGTCCTGCCCGCCCCCGCCGAACCACCCCGTCCCCGAGCTACCACGCCGGGTCCTCGGTGGTCCGGGCCGCAGCGCGCCCGCCGGGCCGAGGCCGTCGGTCACCACTCCCTCGGGTACCCGACCGCAGGCGGCGTAGTACCCCACCCACCGCAGGAGCGAACGGTCGGTCGTGCCCCGTCCGAGTCGCCAGGTCGATCTCACAGCTGAGGCGATTCCGCCGACCGCGGCCCGCATGGGATGAGGGGCGGACGTGATCTGGAGAATGCTCTCGCCGGAACCACCGCATCAGCCCGGCGGGCGCGCTGCGGCCCGGACCGGCCGAAGTGTCGCGCCGTAGCTCGGGAGCGGGATGGTTCGGCGGGGGCGGGCTGGCGCGTATCAGAAAGGCGTGGCAATGCCGGACGGTCGCCCATCGGGTCCGTGAACGTCTGCCGTGAGGGGCGCCGTCGGCGTGAGGGGCCCCATCGGGTCCGTGAACGCCTGCCGAGAGGGCGGTGTCGGCGTGAGGAGGTGCCCACCGGGCCGTGCGCGACCGCCCGGTGGGTAGTTGATCAGGCGGCGGCGTCGAGGTCGGCCCGGGTGAGGAGGGCACGCAGCGTGATTCCCTCGGCGGCCAGGGCCTGGGAGCCGCCTTCCTGACGGTCGATGACGCAGAGCGCGTGGTCGACATGAGCGCCGAGTTTGCGCAGGTCGGTGGTGGAGAGAACGACCTGGCCGCCGGAGGTGACGACGTCCTCGACGATCAGTACGCGGCGCCCGGCGACTTCGGCGCCTTCGGCGAGGCGGGCCGTGCCGTACTGCTTGGCCTGCTTGCGGACGAACGCGGTCGGGAGTTTCGCGTGCCGGGCGAGCGCGGTGACCACGGCGATGCCGCCCATCTCCAGGCCGGCGAGGACCTCGGTGCCCTCGGGGATGAGCACGGCGAGGCGCTCGGCGAGCTGGTCGAGCAGCACCGGGTCGGCCTCGAACTGGTACTTGTCGAAGTATTCGGTGGCGGTGCGGCCGGAGCGGAGCGTGAACTCGCCGGTGAGGCGGCTCACACTGCGGACCTGGCGGGCGAGGTCGATGGAGTCAGTCACAAGGTCTCAGCTTGTCAGGTTGGCCGGAGCCGCCGGACGGCACCCCTGGCGGTTCTGCGGAGGCGGTCACCCGAAGGCGTACTTGATCTCGCCCCTAGGGCAAAGTATGCCTGTTTAGGGTAATTTTCGCCTAATTAGCGGCTTGTGCCCCGGAAGGATAGTTCTGTGACGCCCTTCGCCATCCTCTTCCTGCTCGCTCTCGCCGGTTCTTCGTGCTTCGCGCTGGGCCGTGCTCTGGGCCGTGGCGAACGCTACGAACGCGGCTACCGTGAGGGCTTCCGCGACGGCGAGACCGGCTCCCTGGCCCGCGCGACCCGGCTCATGCAGCTCAACGAGCGACCCTCGATCGCACCCGTCGTCGAGTCGATGATCGGCCCGTACGCCGTACCCCAGCAGATGGCCCCCCGCACCGTCGGCCCGCAGCTGGCCCTCTAGGCGCCGTAGACGTGCCTTCGCACCAGCTCGTCCCGCTCCAGGATCGTGTCGACGAGTCTCCAGAAGTCGGCCAACCGTGGATGGCTCAGCCCCTCCGCGCGGCTGAGCTTGTGCCCGTAGATCGGCGAGTCGGGCGCGGCCGCCCCACCGTCCACGAGAGTCGCCGCCGGAGCCGGTGACCCGGTCACCGGCCCGACCCGGCACCCGAACGTGACGTGGTCATCATGACGGTCGCCACCCCAGGTCCCGAGGATCGCGTCGATCCACGCCTCGTGCACCCCGTCATGGTGATAGCAGCTGGCGAAGTAGACGGCCGCCGCCCCGTTCTCGTCATTGACATACGCCCAGGTGCGGTCCGCGGCGGTGTCGCAACACCCGCAGACGAAGTCGCGGATCTGCCGGGTGCTCTCGTCGATCAGGAAGGTCACGGGCGGAACAATAACGAAGGCCCGGCATCATCGACGCCGGGCCTCACGTGCAACTGCTGGTCGGGGTGGCGGGATTTGAACCCACGGCCTCTTCGTCCCGAACGAAGCGCGCTACCAAGCTGCGCCACACCCCGCTGCTGCGAGGTAAATACTAGCTGAGGCCCAGGGGGCCTCCACAACCGGTATCCCCGAACAGCGAATCCACAGGTCAGCGCGGGATCAGGGTGAGCAGGGAGGCCTCCGGACGGCAGGCGAAGCGGATCGGTGCGGTGGGGTGGGTGCCGAGGCCCGCGGAGACGTGCAGCCAGGCGTCGGAGCCGGGCCAGCGGTGCAGGCCCTTCGCCATCGAGGTGGGCAGGTCGCAGTTGGTGGTCAGGGCGCCCACGCCCGGCACGCACACCTGGCCGCCGTGGGTGTGGCCGGCGAGCAGGAGGTCGAAACCGTCGGCGGCCATCGCGTCGAGGACCCGGGCGGCGGGGGTGTGCGTGACGCCCAGGTGCAGGTCGGCGCCGGAGCTGATCGGGCCGGCCACCGACGGGTAGTCGTCGCGGTCGACGTGCGGGTCGTCGACGCCGGCCAGCTCGATCGAGCGGCCGCCGGCCTTGAGGATGGTCCGGGCGTTGTTGAGGTCGGCCCATCCGGCGTCGGTCAGGGCGCCGCGCAGCTCCTCGGTGGGCAGGTCGACGCCCTGCACATACTCCCGGTCGGGCATCAGGTACTGCAGGGGGTTCTTCCAGACCGGCCCGCGGTAGTCGTTGGAGCCGAACACGAACGCGCCGGGCACGCCTAGCAGCGGGTCGAGGGCGCGCAGCACGCCGGGGACCGACTCCGGGTCGGACATGTTGTCGCCGGTGACGATCACCAGGTCCGGGTCGGCGCCGCCGAGCCCCGCCACCCACTCCTGCTTGCGACGCTGGTCGGGCATCATGTGCAGGTCCGACAGGTGCAGGATGCGCAGCGGCTCCGCGTCCGGCTCGAGCACCGGGACGTCGAAGCGCCGGAGGGTGAACATGTTGCGCTCGACGAGGGCGGCGTAGGCCAGCGTGGCGGCGCCGACGGCGGACAGAGTGGCGAAGGCCGGAATAAGGGAGCGCTTACGCATGCCCGCAAGGGTAGTTTCTCCGCCATGGGAACGCTGAAAGACCGCCTGAACGAGGACCTGCACACGGCCATGAAGGCCCGGGACGAGCTGATCACGTCGACGCTGCGGATGGCCCTGTCCGCTGTCCGGACCGCCGAGGTGGCCGGTGACGAGGCCCGCGAGCTGTCCGACGACGAGGTGCTGACCGTCCTGACCAAGGAGGCGAAGAAGCGCCGGGAGGCGGCGGCCGCCTTCTCCGGCGCCGGGCGGGCCGACCAGGCGGCCAAGGAGACGGCCGAGGGCGAGGTCCTCGACCGCTACCTGCCCAGGCAGCTCACCGACGCTGAGATCGGCGAGATCGTGGCGCAGGCGCTGGCGGCCGGTGGATTCAGCACTAAGGCCCAGATGGGCCCGGCGATGAAGGCGGCTCAGGCCGCGGTGGCGGGGCGTGCGGAGGGCGGCCGGGTCGCCGCTGAGGTGCGGCGCCGGCTCGCCTGACGAAAAACCCCTTCGGTGGTACGGAAAACGGGCGGGAGAGTTGATCTCCCGCCCGTTTCCGGTGCTGTGGCTAGTTGGGCCGCCCTGGCCCGCCCGGTCCGCCCGGCCCTCCGCTGTTGCCCGGTGTGGGCGTCTGGGTGGTCGGCTTGCCGTTACTGATCTGCAGGACGACCGCGCCGTTCTTGATCGTCCGGCCGGACGGGTCGGTGCCCGCCACGGTGCCCCTCGGGCAGTCCGAGTCGACCTCGGCGCCGCGGGAGACGGCGAAGCCCAGGTCCTCGAGTCGGTTGGTGGCCGACGAGACCGAGTCGCACTCCACGTTCGGGATCGAGCGCTGCTCGCCGAACACGATCTTGGTGCTGCCCGGCTTCTTGAACTGCTGCTTCTCCCGGTCCTTCATGTACTCCTTGACGGTGTACTGGACGGTCGGGTTGATGGTGCCGTGCTCCATCTGGTCGCGGTGGTCCGGCCAGTCCGGGTTGGCCATGTAGCCGGCCACGACGATCTTCGTGGTGCCGACGATCATCGACGCGGTCTTGGAGGCGTCGGTGGTGCCGGTCTTGCCGAAGACCGGGTGACCCACGATGCCGCGGGTGTCCGGTGCGGTGGCGCCGTTGCAGGAGCCGAGCTGGGCGGAGTCACCGACGGGGCAGCGTGCCGCGTCCAGGGCGGCCCGGGCCACGTCCTTGGTGGTGGCCTGGTTGCAGAACGGCTTGCCGACGTCGATCTTCTGACCGTCCTGCATGCTGATCTGCTCGATCGGCGTGGGCGAGCAGTACTTGCCGTCGCCGGCCAGCGTCGCGTACGCGTTCGCCATGTCCAGCGGGGTGGAGGCCGACACGCCCAGGGAGAAGGCGCCCCACTGCTTGGCGGACGCGGGGTCGTTGGCGAACTTCGCGTCCGGGTCGGGCACGCGGAACTGGACGCCGAAGCGCTTGGCCACCGCGACCACCTTGTCGGCGCCGACCCGTTCCTGCAGCGGGATGAAGTACGTATTGATCGACTTCGCGAAGGCCGACCACATCGTGTAGACGCCGGCACTGCCGCCACCGGCGTTCTTCGGGCAGTAGAAGTGCCCGTTACAGGTCGCCGGGCCGGGGCCCACGATGTAGCCGGAGACATACTGCTTCTCCGCCTTGATGGTGTAGCTGAGCGGGTAGCCGCTCTCCAGGGCCGCGATGATCGGGAAGATCTTGAACACCGAGCCGGACTGGTAACCGGAGATGTCGCCACCACCGCTCAACAGCGGGTTCGTCGTGTTCGGGGCCGTACCCCGGATGCCGTCCTTGGCCTTCGCCGGGTCAGACGAGACCTTGTTCTCCGGGTTGTCCGGGTCGTCGAGCTTGAACTTACGGTTCGTCGCGAGCAGGCGGACCTTGCCGCTGCCCGGCTCGATACCGGCCAGCAGCAGTGCGTTCTGGCTCTTGTCCGACTGCCGCTCGGAGATCTCGCGGCGAGCGCCCGCCTGGCCCTTGAGGTCGAGGGTGGTGACCACCCGGTAGCCGCCGCTCTTGAGGCGCCGCTCCCGGTCGTAGCTGGTCGCGCCGAACGACTCCTGGTCGAGCCACCAGCGGTAGAAGAAGTCGCAGAAGAAGCCCCAGTTGTTCTTCGCCACCCAGGCGCAGCCCCGGCCGACCTGCTTGACCTTGGTCGGGACCGCCTCCTTCTTCGCCTTCTCGGCGTCGGCGGCGGTGATCGCACCCATCTCGAGCATGGCCGGGATGATGTAGACGTTACGGCGGTCGGTGATCAGCTCGTGGCCGGCCGGCGTGGTGGGGTTGAAGCTGCTCGGCGCCTTCACCATGCCGGCGAGCATGGCCGACTCGGCGACGGTCAGGTCCTTCGGCTTCTTGTTGAAGTAGACGTGACTCGCGGCGAAGATGCCGTAGGTCTGGTTTCCGAACGGCGCGATGTTGAGGTAGCGCTCCAGGATCTGGTCCTTGGAGAGCTGCTTCGAGATCTGCAGCGCGTACTTCATTTCGGTGATCTTGCGCTTCGGGCTGTCCTCGGTGGCGTCGATCACCTCCTGCGGGTTGGTCGCCGAGTAGGCCAGCGACATCCGCACGTACTGCATGGTGAGCGTCGAGGCGCCCTGCTGGGCCCCGCCCTGGTTGTTGCTCACGAACGCCCGCGCGACGCCCTTGAGGTCGACGCCGTTGTGCTCGTAGAACTTGCGGTCCTCCGCGGCCAGGATCGCCGCCTGCATGTTCTTCGAGATGTCCTTCAGCGGAACGTCGCTGCGGAACTCGTCGT
The DNA here is from genome assembly GCF_050956125.1 of Actinoplanes sp. CA-252034. Taxonomy (NCBI): domain Bacteria; kingdom Bacillati; phylum Actinomycetota; class Actinomycetes; order Micromonosporales; family Micromonosporaceae; genus Actinoplanes; species Actinoplanes sp. CA-252034. Next base: position 10,466,547 of record NZ_CP191846.1, on the reverse strand, counting down.
AGAACACCGCGATCTGGGTCTTGCCGTCGGAGGCGTAGACCCGGGTGATCTGCGGAGAACTGAACTCCTTGAGCTCACTGGGCAGACCCGCGAACGTCTGGCCGCCGGCTTTCGCGGCCAAGCCGGTCATCGCTGCGGCCGGGAACGCCGCGGCGGCCACGACTACGCCGGCCAGCAGGCCACACACCACTAGCGAGGTGGCGTTCGTGAAGATGTTGTGATCGCGTCTGCGAAACCAGGAGGTCACTCGAGCAGGGTACGCGAAGCATGCACGCGACCGCCTGTCCGGAAGCGCTAGTCCGCCCGATACGAGTGTGACCTGTCACCCTTATCGGCGGACCGTTTTCCCGCTTCTGCACCAAAGATACCCCCGTTCGGCCCCCCTCACTTTGCCGGTATGCCCGGAACTACCGGCCTATACGTATTTGAGGGACAACGTTGCGTAATCACCCAACTACAGAGCATGATGGTGCGGCGAGACACGGACGCCGATGCAGCACGGGGGAACAGGGGCCGCATCGGCGTCAGGGGGTGAAACAAGGGGGGACGTTTACCGTGGGGATGATCAGCGACTGGCCCAGCATGGCGGCGTGTCAGAGTGGCGACCCTGACGCGTTGTTCGTGCAGGGCGCCGAGCAGAACGTGGCGAAGAGGATCTGCCGCAGCTGCCCGGTCCGCTACGAGTGCCTCGCCGACGCCCTGGACAACCGTATCGAGTTCGGCGTCTGGGGAGGCATGACAGAACGGGAACGGCGGGCCCTGCTCCGTCGTCACCCGCATGTGGCGAGCTGGCGGAAGATGTTCGAGGCCGCACTGCGGGAGAAGGGCGCCGACAAGGTGCTCGTCTCCACCCGCTGATCAGGCGCTGCTCGCCCGGCCGGTGAGTGCGCCGGTCAGGCGAGCAGCGCTCCGATCGTTCGCAGCCCGTCGACGTCGTGGACGTCGGCGGGCTGTGCCGTGACCGACGTGGTCGGCACCGCGGGGAACGCCCCGGTGAACCCGACCGCGACGCCGGCCTCCCGCTCGGCCTGACGCAGCAGCCCGGCGTGGATCCGCAGCACGTCGGCGGTCACCTGATGGCCGCCCTCCTCGTCCAGCCGGTCGGCCGCCGCCTCGCTGTCGGCGGCGCTCAACCCGGCCAGCTCGGTGTGGTGCATCCGGTTCAGCACCAGCCCGGCCAGCGGCATCCGCTCGGCCACGAGGCGCTCCGCGAAATACGCCGCCTCCCGGATCGCGTCCCGCTCCGGGGCGGCGACCAGCAGGAACGCTGTCTGGGGGTCCTGCAGGATCCGGTAGGTCTGGTCGGCCCGCTGCCGGAAGCCACCGAACATCGAGTCCAGCGCCGCGACGAAACCGGACAGGTCGGTCAGCAGCTGCGCGCCGAGGACCTTCTGTACGGTCTTGGAGAAGAGCCCGAACGACGCGGTGACCAGGCTGAACACGCTCCTCCCACCGGTCCGCGCGGGGGCGAGCAGCAGCCGCAGCATCCGGCCGTCGAGGAAGCGGGACAGCCGGGCCGGAGCGTCCAGGAAGTCCAGCGCCGAGCGGGACGGCGGCGTGTCCACCACGATCAGGTCCCACTCGTCGCCGGCCCGCAGCTGACCGAGCTTCTCCATCGCCATGTACTCCTGGGTGCCGGCGAAGGTCGAGCTCATGGCCTGGTAGAAGGGGTTGGCGAAGATCTCCGCCGCGCGTTTCGGCGTGGTGTGCTGCTCGACCACCTCGTCGAAGGTGCGCTTCATGTCCAGCATCATGGCGTGCAGTTCGCCGCCGGCCCGCTCGACGTCGATGCCCTTGACCTGCCGGGGCGTGTTGTCCAGCTCGGTGAGGCCCATCGACTGGGCCAGCCGGCGGGCCGGGTCGATGGTGAGCACCACCGTGCGCCGGCCGTGTATCTCGGCGGCCCGCAGGCCGAGGGCCGCGGCCGTGGTCGTCTTGCCCACCCCGCCGGCTCCGCAGCAGACCACGATGCGGATGGACGGGTCAGCCAGCAGACCGTCGACGTCGAGCCGTGGAGCCGTCAATTCAGCCACCATTTCAGGGTAGTTCGTCTTGATCGGACATCCGCTCGATCACGCTCGCATCAGGAGCGCCGCGAGCTCGCCGAGCGCAGCGCGGTCCACGCCCTCCGGCAGCAGCGGGAGCTCGACCATCGGGCGGCCCAGCTCGGCCAGCTCCAGCCGCAGCGACTCCTCCAGCTCCCGCCGGGTGAGGTGGGCCTGGGCCTCGGTGGCCAGCCGGCTCACCGTGGCGGCGGCCGCCGGCAGCCCGGCCGCGGTCAGTCCCCGCTTGATGTCCGCCTTCGTGACCCGCCCGTCGGCGAGCAGCGGAGGACGTGCGCCGTTCACCACCACCCGCCCGACCGGGATGTGCAGCGCGGACAGCTCGGCGATCGCGTCCAGCGTCTCCTGGACCGGCATCTCCTCGAGCAGCGTGACCACGTGCACCGCGGTCATCGGCGAGCGCAGCAGCGACGCCACGCCCTCGCTCTGCGTCTTGATCGGGCCCACCTTGACCAGCCGGGCCGTCTCCTCCGTCACGTTGAGGAAGCGGCCCACCCGGCCGGTCGGCGGCGCGTCGAGCACCACCGCGTCATACACCCGGCTGCCGTCCCGCGACCGCGTGGTGGCCTCCTTCACCTTTCCGGTGAGAAGAACGTCACGCAGGCCGGGGGCGATCGTGGTGGCGAAGTCGATGGCGCCGACCTTGCGCAGCGCCCGCCCGGCCGCGCCGAGCTTGTAGAACATGTCGAGATACTCGAGGAGGGCCTCCTCGGGGTCCACCGCCAGCGCCCGGACCTCACCGCCGCCGGCCGTCTGGGCGACCCGCCGCTCCGCGTAGGGCAGCGGCTCCAGGCCGAACAGCTGGGCGATGCCCTGCCGGCCCTCGACCTCGACGAGCAGCGTGCGCCGGCCACCGGCCGCCAGACCCAGCGCCAGGGCCGCTGCCACGGTGCTCTTGCCGGTGCCGCCCTTGCCGGTCACCACGTGCAGCCGCTCCGGCCAGTTGCGGTGTTCGCCCATACGTCCCACGTTACGGGCACGTGTCAGCCGGGCGGGCATCTGTCAGCCTGCGACCTCGCACACCAACCAGCCGGTCTTGCGGACGACGGTGAAACGCAGATCCTGTGCGGCGGCCTTCTCGTCCTCGGTCGACATCATCACGCGGACGTCCACCCGGGCCCGCTCGTCGTCCCGATCGGCCACGGCCGGCTCGTCCCAGCGGAACACCGGACCCTGGTAGCCGTCCGCGTACGCGCTGATCTGCTCCACCCGGGTGGCCAGCCGCGCCTCGTCCCGCGACTTGCTGCAGACCAGGTCACGTGCGGCAGCGGCATCCTGCTGGGTGTAGACCGCGGTGAGGAACCGGTTGACCGCGGTGACCGGGTCCGCCGATCCCGGGTTGTCGGCGTCCCGCAGAAGGTAGAAGGCGGAGACCGCTCCGCCGCCGCAGAGCGCCAGCGTGGCCACGAGCGCCATGGACAGGAAGAGCGTCGAGCGCCGCCGGGCGTCGACCCCGCCCGGGGGCCGGCCGATCGCCGGGCCCACCCAGATGGGCTCCGGCTGCGGCTGGATCTCGGCCGGCGGCGAGTGCTGGTAGGCCAGGTGCTCGGGGGGCGGATGCCGCCACTCGCCGTGTTTCTCGTGCTGGGCGTGCCACGGGCCAGCCGGCGGTGGCTGGTGCCAGACGGTCGGCGGGATCACCTCGGTCGGCACCACCGGGTGCTCGGCGGTGTCGACGTCCGGTGGCGCCCCGCCGGCGACCGGCATCATCTCGGCCGTGTGCTCCATCGCCGAGAGGTGCGGCGGCTCGGGCGGGATCGGGTCGTCGGGCGGGAGCGGGGCCGGCGGCTCCGGGGCCGGCGGCTCCGGATGGCCGCCCGGATCGTTCCGTGCGTTCCGCGTCATGTCATCCTCCGCTCATCGCACTCAGTGATGGCATGTGCGCTCTCCGTACACAACTCCGCTCAGCCTAACCAACCAGCCGGTCGCCCGGGTCCTAAGCTGTGCCGGTATCCGACGAACAGGGAGAGCGCAAGCCATGCAGAAGTGGGAGTACGTGACCGTGCCCCTGCTGGTCCACGCGACCAAGCAGATCCTCGACAACTGGGGCGAGGACGGCTGGGAGCTCGTCCAGGTCGTTCCCGGGCCCAACCCGGAGCAGCTCGTCGCGTACCTGAAGCGGCCCAAGTCGTGACCACCCCGGCCCCGATCGCCGGCGACGGCGCCGTCGACGCGTACGCCAGGCTCACCGAGCTGGGCCTGACCCTGCCCGCCGTGGTGGCGCCGGTCGGGTCCTACGTGCCGGCCGTCCAGTCCGGCAGTTACGTCTACACCTCCGGTCAGCTGCCGTTCGTCGACGGCAAGCTGCCGCAGACCGGCAAGGTCGGTGACGGCGTCACCGTCGAGGAGGCGGCCGGCCTGGCCCGGCTGTGCGCCCTCAACGCGCTCGCCGCGATCGACGCGCTGGTCGGTCTCGGGCGGGTCGTCAAGATCGTGAAGGTGGTCGGCTTCGTCGCGTCGGCACCCGGTTTCACCGGCCAGCCGGCCGTGATCAACGGTGCATCCGACCTGTTCGCGGCGGTTCTGGGCGAGCAGGGCCGGCACGCGCGCAGCGCGGTGGGTGTCGCCGAGCTGCCGCTCGGCGCCCCGGTCGAGGTCGAGGTCGTCGCCGAGGTGGCGTGATCTTGCGGTGATTCGGCCGTATTTGCTCACCGATGGTGACGGGATCGGACATCGTGTCTCGGTCATCGTCGCCGGGCCGACGTACGATTCGGGTCATGGGGGCTGCTGAGCCCGAGTCGGCCGAGGTCGACCGGCTACCGGGTTGGGTGACGCTGCTGTTGGCGCCCAACCCGGGGCCGATGACCCTGGACGGCACCAATACGTGGATCTTGCGGGCGCCCGGCGCCGAACGGGCCACCGTCGTGGACCCCGGACCGCTGGACGAGGGCCACCTGCGCCGGATCGCCGAGCACGGCCCGGTCGACCGCATCCTGATCACACACGGTCATCACGATCATGTCGAGGGAGCCGCGCGTCTTTCCGAGCTGCTCGGCGGCGCTCCGGTGCGGGCCGGCTCACCGGTCCACTGCCTGGGCGGTGAGCCGTTCGACCCGCACGAGTCCCTGGACGGGAACGGGCTCGAAATACGGGTGATGGAGACTCCGGGTCACACCAGCGACTCGGTGTCCTTTCTCGTCGAGTGTGGAAACGATCGCGCGATGTTCACCGGTGACACCATGCTCGGGCGCGGGACCACGGTGGTGGCCCCGCCCGACGGCGATCTGGGGGCCTACCTGGGCAGCCTGGAGCTGCTCAGCACGTACCCCGAGGTGTTGATGCTGCCCGGCCACGGACCGGCCCGCGGCGACACCGCCGAGCGTGCCCGCTTCTACCTGGGGCATCGCCGGGAGCGGCTGGCGCAGGTGGCGGCGGCCATGGCCGCCGGAGCGGAGACTCCCGGCGCCGTGGTCGACCTCGTCTATCCGGATCTGGACCCGGCCCTGCGGTTCGCCGCCGAGTGGTCCGCGGCGGCACAGCTCGAGTATCTGCGCCGGGAGCAGCCGTGACCTGCCCGGTCTGCGGGACCGTCACGGTCCCCGGCGCCCGTTTCTGTCATCACTGCGGCGCCGGGCTGCCGGCCGCCGCCCTGTTGCCGGCCGCCGAGCGTCGCATCGTCACGGTGCTCTTCGGTGACCTCTCCGATTTCACGTCGTTCTCCGAGGACCTCGATCCGGAGCGGGTCGGCGCGGTGACCGACCGGGTGCTGGCCTCGCTGGCCGGCGCGGTGAAGACGTTCGGTGGGCACGTCGACAAGCTGACCGGCGACGGGATCATGGCGGTCTTCGGCGCCCCGGTCGCCCACGAGGACGATGCCGAGCGCGCGGTCCGGGCCGCTCTGAGCATGCAGCGCGCGGTCCGCCGGGTCCTCGACGACGAGCGTGGTGGCGGCGCGCCGCTCGGCCTGCGTGTCGGGCTCAACACCGGCGAGGTAGTCGCCGGGGTGCAGGCCGGCATCGAGTACACGGTCATCGGCGACACGGTGAACACGGCGGCCCGGCTGGCCGACGCCGCCGCCGTCGGCACGGTCTACGCCGGTGAGCGCACCAGCGCGGGCACCCGGCACGTGGCGTCCTGGCGGCAGCTGCGGCCGTTGCGCCTCAAGGGCAAGCGGGAGCCGGTTCCGGCGTACGAGCTGCTCGGTCTGCACGACGCACCGGGCACCCGCTCCGGTCTCGGTGACGAGGCGCCGTTCGTGGGCCGGGAGGCCGAGCTGGGCCGGGTCTCCGGGCGGCTGGCCGAGGCGATCGACACCGGCATCCCCAAGATCCTGGTGATGACCGCCGAGGCGGGGATCGGCAAGTCCCGGTTCGCCGGTGAGGTCAAGCGCCTGGCCATCGGCTATTCCGGGCATGCCGCGCGGGTGCTGCGGGTGCGCTGCCGGGCCTTCGGTGAGCGACGGCGGTATGCGCCGCTGGCCGACCTGGTCCGCAAGGCGGCCGGCCTGCCCAAGGACGTGGCCACCGCGGTCGCCCGCACGGTGGCCGACGAGCGGCTGCGCAAACTGGCCGGCCGGCTCAACGTCACGCTCGACAACGACCGCCTGCTGGTGCTGCTCGGCTACGGCGAGGCCCCGGACCGCACGGTGGGGCCGACCGCGCCCACCGACCGCCCGGCCAGCGCCCGCCGCATCGACGCCGAGGCCATCTCGATCGCCGTCGCCGAGCTGCTCAACGCGCTGGCCGCCGAGGAGCCGCTGGTGGTGATCGTCGACGACCTGCACGACGCCACGGACACCACCCTGGAGGCGGTCGGCCTCACGCTGAACCAGCTGGAGGGCCCGGTCGTGGCGCTGCTGCTGGGCCGCCCGGAGCTGGTGCGCACGGCCGGCGCGATGACCCGGCTCGCCGACGCCGAGGTGCACAGCCTGCCCCCGCTGCGCGGCGCCGACGCGTCCCGGCTCCTCACGTCCTATCTGAACGGCGGCAAGCTGCCCCCGGCCGACAGCGACCGGCTGCTCGCCACCGCCCAGGGCAACGCCTTCTACCTGGCCGAGATGGTCACCCTGCTGATGGAGCGGGGCGCGCTCACCCCGGCGGTCGGCGCCAACGCGGCCGGCCGGTGGCAGCTGGCCGCCGGTTCGCTCGGCAGCCGGCTGCTCTCCCGCGACCTTGCCGCGGTCCTCGCGGCCCGGATAGACGCGCTCTCCCCGGACCCGCGGTCGGTGCTGCGGGACGCGTCGGTCGCCGGGACGACCGTGCCCAGCGGCGTGCTGGAGGCGCTCCAGGAGCGGCGGGCGGTGGCCGACACCCGCCCCGGTGTGGTCGTCGCGGTCGAGCTGGAACGCGCTGTCGACGAGCTGTTGCAGCGCCGGATGCTGCACCGGTCACGGTCCGGTGGCTACCAGTTCAGCACCCCACTGATGCGGGAGGCCGCCTATGCCGGGATCGGTAAGGGCGATCTGGCCGAGCGGCACGCCTACCTGGCCTCGTGGGCGGCGCCGGAGAGCGTGGCGGAGCCCGGCAACGACGGCGCGGTCGGGCTCAACCTGACCGGTGGTGAGCGGGACGCGTTCATCGCGACGCACGCCGAGCACGCCGTCGAGCTGGCCGACGCGGTGCGACTGCGGCCGGACGCCCCGGCCCGCGAGGTGGCCCCGCTCGGTGTCGCGGCCCTGGGCCGGCTGGCCCGGCGGGCGCTGGCCGACATCGAGCCGGCCGCCGCCATCGAGTATGCGGAGCGCGCCACCGCCCTGGCCAAGGGCGACCTTCCGCTGCCCGACCAGCTGGTGCTGGCCCGTGCGCAGCTGCGCCTGGGCCGGGCCGAGCTGGCCCTGGCCCTGGGCGAGAAGATCGCGGTGGCCGCCGCCGAGGAGCCGGTCTGCAAGGCCGAGGCGATGATCGTGGTGGGCCGGGCCTACGAGGCGCTCGGCGACACCGGCCGGGCGGTCGCCTCCTGGCAGGAGGCCCTCGACGTGGCGACCGAGGCCCAGCTGCTGCCGGAGCGGGCCAACGCGATGCGCCGGCTCGGCATGGCCGACTTCCTGAACGGGCGGCTCAGTCAGGCGAGCAGCCGGTTCGCGGCCGCGTACCAGGTGACGCTGGCGGCCGGGGACCGGCACGGGCAGGCCTGGGCGTTGCAGAGCCTGGCCTGGGTGACCACCACCCGCGGGGACTTCGCCGGCACCGACGCGGTGCTGGGCCGGGCCGCGCGGCTCTTCGCCGAGCTCGGTGATCCGGTCGGGCGGGCCTGGCTACGTGGCACCACGGCGTTCGCCCGCCTGTTGGCCGGCCGGTTGCAGGAGGCCCGGCGGCTGGCCCGGCTGTTCCTGCCGTTCGGTGACCGGGTCGGCGAGGGCTGGGCGGTCGGCACGCTGCGGGTCGTCGAGGCGTACGCGGCGGCCGAGCTCGGCGATCTCGGGGCGGCCGACGGTCAGGCGCGCCGGGCGTACCGGGAGTTCCTCGAGGTCTCCGACGACTGGGGCTGCGGGTTGGCGCTGGTGGTGCGTGGCGCGATCGCCCGCGGACTGAACGAGATGGACCACGCCACCGATCTGCTCACCGACGCGCTGGGCTACGCCGACCGGACCGGGCATCCGCTGCTGCTGGGAATGGCCGGGACACTGCGCGGGTTCGTGGCCCTGCAGCGGGGCGACCTGGAGACGGCCGAGGCCGACGCGCGCCGGGTGATGACCGCGGTCGAGCCGCACAATCCGCTGGCGCCGGCACAGGTGGGCCCGCGGGTGCTGCTGGCCGAGGCGCGGACCCGGGCGGGGGACGCGGCGACCGCCGTGGGGCTGCTCGCGCCGATCGCCAGTGACAACTCGACCCCGTCGCTGCTCTTCTCCCGGCGGCACGCGTTGGCGTCGTATGCTTCCGCGCTTCTCGCCGACGGCCGGGTGGACACCGCGCTCACCTGGATCGAGCGGGCCGCCGTGGCTCCGGCCGAGGACGTTCGCAGCAGTGTGATCTCCGCCATGGTCCGGGCCCGGGTGCTGGCCGCCGCCGATCGTTGCGAGGAGGCAAGGATCGCGGCCGAGGACGCGGTCCGGCTGGCTCACTCGACGGAGCAGGCCAGCGAGCGGGCGGCCGCGGAGGAGCTGCGGAAAACCCTTGCGATGACGGTCGTCGAGGCAACTGTCGCGTACGCGTCTGACGTGCCCGGATGATCTTCCGCGAGACTGGCGTATTTTCTATTCCGTGACGGAGACTCCGCCTGGTGCCCTGCCCGTACCCTACGTGCCAGGCATGTCCGGATTGTCGGTCATGGCGCGGGGCGGCTATGCCACCGTGTATCGCGCCACCCAGGATTCGGTCGGTCGTGACGTGGCCATCAAGATGGAGAACAGGACCCTCGACAACCCCCGCGATCAGGCCCGCTTTCTGCGGGAGGCCCGCGCGGCCGGGCGCATGTCATCGCACCCGCACGTCGTCGACCTGTTCGACGTCGGTGTCACGGTCGACCAGCACCCCTACCTGATCATGGAGTTGTGCGACGGGTCGTACCTGGATCGCATGCGTGTCGCTCCGCTCAACGCGGTCGAGGCCCGCGACGTCGGCATCAAGATCGCCGATGCGCTGGTGCACTCGCACGCCAACGGGGTGCTGCACCGCGACGTGAAACCGGCGAACATCCTCTACTCCGAGTTCAACGCGGCCGTCCTCGCCGACTTCGGCCTGGCCGTCCTCGGCGAGATGCGCGACTCGTCGGTCACCCTCGAGGTGCTCACCCCGGCGTATGCGCCGCCGGAGATGTTCCGCCACGACACCCCGTCCGGCGCCGCCGACGTCTACGCGCTCTGTGCCACCCTCTACGCGGTGATGAGCGGCCGCCCGCCGCGTTGGGCCACCAACCGCAGTCCCAGCCTGCTCACCCTGATGGACCTCTTCCACCAGCCGATCCCCGACCTGCCGGCGGCGCCGCGCGCGCTCACCGACGTGCTGCGCTACGGGATGAACAACGACCCCGCCTCGCGGCCGACCGCCGAGCAGTTGCGTGACCTGCTCAACAACCTGCACCTGGACCCGACCACCCCGCAGCCGCCGCCGACCGTCTACCGCTCGGCGTCGACCAGCCACGTGCCGCCGCCACGACCACGGCCGATCCCACCGAGCACGCCGACACTCGACGAGACCCCGACGGTCCAGCACGCCCCGGGCCGCAAGGGCTTCTTCCAGAAGTGGTTCGGCGGCTGACCGACCCGCAAACCGATCGGGGAGTACGCGGCTACGCGTACCCCCCGATCGGCCTGGTCACAGCCCTGCGGTCATCTGGCCGTCAGCTTGACCGTGCCGCTGGTGCCCGTGGTGTTGTAGCCGTCCCGGGCGACGACGACACGCAGCGTCCAGGTGCCACGCTTGAAGGCGCGGGAGAAGGCGTACGCCCCGGTCTTGCTGGTCTTCACACTGGTGATGGTGATCCAGCGTGAGCCCTTGCGGTACTGGAGGGTGACCGTGGCCCCGGCGCGGGCGGGTTTGGCCGTACCGGAAATCTTGATCTTCTTGTTGGCCTTGGGCTTGGTCGTGCTCGCCTTGGCCGTGACCGCGTAGCGCACCCAGGTGTAGGTGTTGCCCGAGGTGGCCGCCCACATGCCGGTCGCGCCGGTGAAGCGCACGCGGTAGGCGGTGGTGACCGCGGGCTTGACGGTGGACCGCCAGACACCCTTGGCGTCGGTCCGGGCCGTGCCGACCCTGCTCCAGACGGTCCGGCCGGCCGGCCGCTGCTCGATCGTCACCGTGAGCGCGCCCCTCGGGGAGGTGCCGTTGTGCAGCACCCGGCCGCTGAGCACCGTGGTCTTGCCGTAGGCGATCGCGGTCGGCGACACGGACACGGTCACCCCGGTCGGGGCGAGCGTGACCAGTTGCTCAGCGCTCTCTCCCGCCTCGCTGACCGACCGCACTCCGATCGTGTACGCCCGGCGGGGGTCCAGGCCGGTCAGAGTGAGTGCCGGGTCTCGCGTGGGGACCCGCGTCTCGGTGCCGGGCGACACCCGGACCACGTACGCGGTGGGCGAGAAGTAGGACAGGTCGAAGGGCGGCCGGGTCCAGCGCACCACGGCCGATCCCTCGCCGCCGGTGACCGAGACGTCGCGAGGCTCCATCGTCCGGTACGGCGGCAGGATCTCCCACGGGATCGAGGCCGTCACCTGGTTGCCGTCGGCATCGGTGCCGGTCAGGACCGCGGTCCCGGTGCCGACGCTCGCGATGGTCGGGTAGCCGGAGACGACGGCCTGATAGACGCCGCGACTGTCGGTCACCGACAGTTTCAGGTCCACGGGCAACCCGGTGGCGGTCACCTTGAACGAGTCGGAGCGATCCTGCCAATAGTCAGGGGCGTCGACGAACGTCGCTCCGAAACTGACCCGGGTGACCGGGCCGAGGCGGGTGCTGATCCCCGGGTCGGCCGACTGCAGGAGCACCGGGCCCTTGACCGCCCACGACATCGTGCCGGTGTCGGTGTTGCCGTCCGGGTCGGTGACGGTCACCGTGGTGTCGTACTTCGCCCGGCTGGTCGGCGCACCGCTGATCAGGCCGTCCGCATCGATCGACACACCCGGTGGCAGGCCGGTGGCGCTGAAGGTCAACGGCTGCCGCTGCGGGTCGCGGGCGGACGCCTGGACGCGGACCGGATCCCCGACCTTCTGCACGTACACGAAGTACGGCAGCGGGCCGAGCTCCGGTGCGTTGGTCGGGACCTGGGACGAGTCGACACCCACCGCGAGCCACGCGGCGTCCACCGCGCGGCGCTCGACGCTGTCCGCGCCGTACAGGTCGGCGGCGGCCGTCAGGGTCGCCCCTCGGGCACCGGCGAAATTGGTGTTCGAGACCATGTAGAGCGTGAGCGCGCGGTACCAGATCTGCGCGGCCTTGTCCTGGCCGATGCCGGTGACCGGGGCCGCCCCGCCGCACGGGGTGCTCTCGCCCCACTGCGACGCGGCGCTGCCCACCGCCAGGTTGTAGAAGAACTTGGTGCCGATGCCGGACGAGTAGTGCTCGTCGAGGTCCTTGATCGCCGGCGTCCAGCAGGAGACCGACTTGCCGTCCTTGCTCGGCTCGTCCATCCAGCGCCCCGGCGTGCCGTCGAGACGGGTCTTCTCACCGTGAATGTAGTCCGGCGGGTCGGCTGGATTGTTCGCGTAGAACTCGACGAGCGTGCCGAAGATGTCGCTGCTCGCCTCGTTCAAGCCGCCGGACTCACCCGCGTTGATCAGTGCTGCGGTGGAGGCGTTGAGGCCGTGCGCCATCTCGTGCCCCACGATGTCCAGCGGCGTGTACGGCGCCCGGCCCGCGGATCCGTCCCCGAAGAACGCGCACCTGCAGGACCGGGAGTACCCGGCGTTGTTCTCGTCGACGTCGTAGTGAACGTAGGCGGTCAATCCCTTGCCGTCGTTCGCGGCGCCCAGGCGACCGAACGTGTCCCGCAGGTAGTCCCAGGTCTTCGCCAGGCCGTAGTGAACGTCGACGGCGGCGGTGGCGCGGTCGCCGCGGGCACCGTCGCCCCAGACGTTGTCCGCATCGGTGAAGTCGGCGGACTTGATGGTGTGGTCGTAGTGGTTAAGCGCGTCGCGGACGGTGGTGTCACCGCGCTCCGGGTCGACGAGCGTGTAGGAGCCGTCGGCCCGCCGGGTGGTGTCGAGTTCGACGTCACCGACCTGGAGTCCGTGGCCGGTGCCCTTCTCGGCGCTCTCCACGGTGTCGTACGACCGCCGGATCCGGCCCGTGACGGCGTCGACGACGACGACCTTCGCCGGCCCGGTGACCTCCCAGGCCAGGGCCGGCTCGCCGTCGACGGCGTCCACCACCTTGCGGGCCTCGACCCGGCCGTCCAGACCGGCCGCGGCGATCGCCTCGGCGCGGCTCACCTTCGTGGTCTCCGGGACGTCGATCACCCGGTCCTGGGCCACGGTGGCGCTGCGGAACGAGCCGTCGGCCGCGGAGTGCACGACGAAGTCGCCGCCCAGCACGGGCAGACCGTCGTGGGTGCGGTGGAAGCGGACGTGCTGCGCGCCGCCGTCGTCGACCACGGTGTCCACGGCCTGGTATTTCTCGTCCGGCGCTGATCTGATCTCGGTCGCGTTGCGGCGGATCCCGGCACGCGCGGCGTCGATCGCCGCCTTGCGGGTGACCCGTGGCTCCGGTGCGGAAGCCGTAGCCGAAGCGGTCGTGCTCGGAGCCGGCGCGGGCGCCGGCTCCCCGGTGGCCGCGGCGAGACGCCCCGCCGGTTCCGCCGTGGTCTCATCCTCGGTGACCGTGCAGCCGCCACCGGTCAGAGCCAGTGCGGTGGTGAGCGCGATCAAGGCACGGCTATGCCGTACTGCCATCTTTGAAGTTCCCCCGTCGATCGAAGACGGTGGAACGATACCGGATCGACGTCATCGACGCATTCCAGTTCATCGAGACGTCGTCTCGATGGCGACGGCGGCCCGACGGGGTCGTGCTACTCCGGGTCGAGTACGGCCAGCAGCTCGCCGGTGTCCACTTCGGCTCCCGGCTGCACCGGGAGCGAGGAGACCACCCCGGCGGCCGGCGCGTGCACCGGATGCTCCAGCTTCATCGCCTCCAGCGTGAGCAGCAGCTCACCGGCCCGGACCCGTTGGCCCGGCACCACCAGGATCCGGCGGACCGCGCCCGGGAGCGGCGCGATCAGCGAGCTCTCGACCGCCTCCGGAGCGGGAAGCGGGAAGCGGGAGATCTCCCGCAGTGCCACCGAGCCCTCGGGACTGTCCACATACGAGACGTCGCCGACCCGGTGGACGTGCACGGCCATCCGGATGCCCTGCACGTTGAGGACCACCCGGTCGCTGTCGGCCGACACCACCACGACCGCCGGATGCTCGTCGGTCACCGGTGCCTGACCCAGACCGGCCAGATCCAGCTCCTCCGGGTCCACCGCCCGGACCCACCAGCCGGCCAGGTCGCCACGGCGGTTCATCCGGTAGCCGACTTCGACCGGGCCGGTCGGGCCGTCGTACACCGCCGTCTGTGAACCCGAGGGGACGTTGCGCCAGCCGGACGGCAGCGAGTTGAGCACCGGCGCCCCGGCCCGCCGCGCCGCGGCGCCGGCGAGGGCGGCCGCCAGGCAGGAGAGACGCACGGCGTCGACCGAGGAGAGCAGCGGCGCGAACACCTCCGGATGGCGGTCCAGGAACCCGGTGTCCAGGTCACCGGCGCGGAAGGCGTGGTGCCGCAACACCCGGACCAGCAGGTCGCGGTTGGAGACGACCCCGTGCAGATGGGTACGGGCCAGCGCCGACGCGAGCATCCGGGCGGCCTCCTGCCGGCTCGGCGCCCACGCCACCAGCTTCGCCAGCATCGGGTCGTGGTGCATGCCGATCACCGAGCCGTCGGCCACCCCGGCGTCGAGCCGCAGACCCGGCTGGGGGAGCGGCCGGAACCAGCCGGCGATGTCCGGCACGGCGAACCGGTGCAGCGTGCCGGTCGCCGGAAGCCACGCGTAGGCGGGGTCCTCGGCGCAGATCCGCACCTCGATGGCGTGGCCGCGGATCGGCGGCGGCCCGGGCATCGGCACACTGCCGCCCTCGGCCACCAGCAGCTGGAGGCGGACCAGGTCGTAGCCGGAGACGCACTCGGTGACCGCGTGATCGGCCTGCAGGGTCGGGGTGAGCTCCAGGAACCAGAAGGCGCCCTGCGCGTCCAGCAGGAACTCGACCGCCCCCGACCCGACGTAGCCCAGTGCCCGGACCGCGATGATCGCCGCCCGGCACAGGTCCTCACGCAACGCCGGATCGACGGCCGGGGACGGGGTCTCCTCGACGATCTTCTGATAGCGGCGCTGGATCGAGCACTCCCGCTCGCCGAACGGCACGACGGAGCCCTGGGCGTCGGCCAGGATCGGGACCTCGATGTGGCGGGCGCTGCCGACGTACGGCTCGCAGAAGACCTCCCCGCCGACCTCGCGACGGGTGGAGGCGATCGCCTCGGCCAGCGTGTTCGCGTCCCGGACCACCCGGATGCCGTGGCCGCCGGTGCCGGCCGCCGGCTTGATCAGCACCGGGAACCCGGGCACCTGCTCCGGGTCGGTGAAGGTCGGCAGGACCGGCACCTGCGCCTCGGCGACCAGCCTCTTCGTCTCGACCTTGTCGGCCAGGGTCCGCAGCGTGGCCGGTGACGGCCCGGCCCAGATCATCCCGGCGTCGACGACCGCCTGCGCGAAGTCCGGGTCCTCGGCGAGCCTGCCGATCCCCGGGTGCACGGCGTTCGCGCCGGCCCGCTGGGCGGCCGCGATCAGCGCCTCGGTCTGCAGATACGTCGCCGACGGCGTGGTGCCCGGCAGATGAACCGCGTAGTCCGCCTCGATCACGTGCGGCGCGTCGGAGTCGACGTCGGAGTAGACGGCCACCGTCTCGATGCCGACCAGCCTGCAGGTGGCGAACACCCGGCGGGCGACCTCTCCCCGGTCGGCCACCAGAAGTCGTCGGATCACTGGTCTACCTTTCAAGATCGGAACGCGCCGACGTGTCCGGCGCCCACCACGGCGGCGCTGTGCACCGCGGAGAGACAGAGGCCGAGGACGGTACGGGTGTCGCGTGGGTCGATGACGCCGTCGTCGGCTCGACTGGTGTCGGCCGACGGCCAGCTGAACCGGAACCGGGGCTCGTCGGCGCGCTCGCCGGACACCTCGCCCACGGTGAGGACCAGGTGCGGGACCGTCGACCGCGCTATCGCGTGAGCCATCGGGGCGTCGTGCCGGGAGTCCTGGCCCTCCTCGGCCGGCGTGCCCACGTGCCGCAGGAACAGCACCGGGGTGGCCGTGGTGTTCGCCAGATGCAGGAAGTGCACGACCTTCTGCGCCTCGGCCGCCGAACACGACCGCACCGGGCTCGCCAGCACCCCCAGGGGATAGCCGTGCAGCTCACCCCAGCCGGCCACCATCGCGGCACCGTGGCCGGGCTTGAACTCGTCGAAGTCGCTGTCGTCGAGAACCCGGGCGAACACCTCCCGCGGCTCGAACCTCGCCGGCTCGGCGGCCGCCAGCGTGAGCAGGCCCTCCGGGTCGTGGCGGGGCGGCGACGGGCGGCGGGTCCGGGGCGGCGGGCCCAGCTTGCGCCAGTTGAGCCGGCGTACACACTGCCGGGCCAGGCGCAGCCCGTCCCGCTCGTCCTCCGCCAGTTGGTCGGCCGGCCCCGTCGGTCCGGCCGGCACCACCGGGGTGGCCCGCACGTCGACACTCGCGTGACCGTTTATCGGCTGCGGATGGATCGTCAGCACCTTCGCGTGACCCCGTACCCGGATCGTGTAGTCGGAGAGCGCCGGCAGGTAGGCGGCGTCGCCGGTGGTGGCGCCGAAGACCACGCAGATCGACGGCACCAGGTCCGGCGGGAACAGGCCACCGGCCGAGCCGCTGTCGCCGGCCGACTCGACCAGGTTGATCAGGGGCAGCCGGTTCATCGTGGCGATCGCGGTGGCGCGGCGGATCTTCTCGGCCGTGTACGGGTTGACCGCGCCCTCTTCCACGGTCGGATCGTTCGCGACCACGACACACTCGACGCCCTCGACCACCCCGACCCCGGTGACCACGCTCGCGCCGACCGGGAACTCCGAGCCCCACGCCGCGACCGGGCACAACTCCAGGAAAGGGCTGTCCTGGTCGAGCAGCATCTCGATGCGCTCCCGGGGCAGCAGCTTGCCGCGGGCGTGATGCCGGGTCACATACTTCTCACCACCGCCGGCCCGGGCCTCGTCGAGGGCGGACTCCAGCGCGGCGAGGCGTTCCAGGGTGGTCCCACGCCCCTCCAGATAGGCGGGGTCACGCGGGTCCAGCGTGGTGTCGAGCACGGTCATCTCGCCACACCCCTGCCTGCCTTCAATGCCGCGCCCTCTCCTGTCCGTACCGATGCCTCTCGGCCACCTCCGTAACGAGTGGCCCAGGTGATGCGACACGGACACCGGAACAGCACGACTAAGGGGCTGTCCCCGGAGGACAGCCCCTTATCAGGCGACGGTCAGACGCGGGCGCGGCGCGCGAGGCGCTCCGGGTCCAGGATGATCACGCTCTTGCCGTCGAGGCGGAGCCAGGCGCGCGAGGCGAAGTCGGCGAGCGCCTTGTTGACCGTCTCGCGGGAGGCGCCGACCAGCTGGGCCAGCTCCTCCTGGGTGAGGTCGTGGGTCACCCGCAGGACGCCGCCGTCACGGGTGCCGAACCGGCCCGCCATCTGCAGCAGGTTCTTCGCGACGCGGCCGGGCACGTCGGTGAAGATCAGGTCGGCGAGCGCGTCGTTGGTGCGGCGCAGCCGGCGGGCGAGCACGCGGAGCAACTGCTCGGCGATCTCCGGCCGGTTGTTGAGCCACGGGCGCAGCGACGACTTCTTCAACCGGGCCAGGCGGCTGTCGGTCACCGCGGTGGCGGTGGCCGTACGCGGGCCGGGGTCGAAGAGGGACAGCTCGCCGAGCATGTCGGAGGGCCCCATGATGGAGACGAGGTTCTGCCGGCCGTCAGCGGCTCGTCGTCCGAGCTTGATCTTGCCGGACAGAACGATATACAGGCTGTCGCCGGCTTCGCCCTCGTTGAAGACCACGTCGCCCTTGCGGACTTCGATCGTGTCCATCTCCTTGGCGAGCGCCTCAGCGGCTTCCGGGTCTACACCCTGAAAGATTCCGCTCCGGGCCAGTACCTCATCCATCGCCGCACCTTTCGAAAACGCGCAACGTCTGCGCTCGATCAGTCTAGGCGCACGCGGGCGGGAAACGGGCGGCCACCCCTTGATCCAGATACTGGACGGTAACCTGAATTGCCCTGACCGCCTGCGACAATTCAGCGGTCCGGGCATATCAGGACAGGCCTTTCGTCGGTCGATCCCGCTTGCCGGACGACGGTATCGTCCACGTCGATGAATTCGCACCCCCGTCCCCGCCAGAGAAACCGGCCGTTCCTGGCCGGGATTATTGCTACGAGCGTCCTGTTTACGGCGGCTTTGGGGGGTTGCGGCCTGGTCGGCGATGACTCCGACCCGGTCTGGAATCCGCCGGCGGCGTCCGCGCCGGCGGCCGGAGTCAGCGGGAAACCGGTCCAGGAATCGGCGCCGGTCGACTCGATCTCGCTCTCCGCGACCGGCGACATCATCATGGGGGACGCCCCCGGCAAGCTTCCGGCCAACGACGGCGAGGGCTTCTTCGACTCGGTCACCGAGGCGCTCAAGTCCGATTTCGTCATGGGCAACCTGGAGCAGCCGCTCACCGGCGACACCGGCACCTCCAAGTGCGGCACGCCGAAACGGCCCAACTGCTTCGCCTTCCGGTCGCCGCCGGCCTACGCCGAGCACCTCAAGGAGGCCGGTTTCCAGCTGCTCAACACGGCCAACAATCACTCCAAGGACTACGGCGCCCAGGGTTACCAGAACACGGTGGCGGCGCTGGAGGCGGCCGGGCTCGAGCACACCGGGGCCGAGGACCAGATCACCGTCGTGGACGTCAAGGGCGTCAAGGTCGCGGTGGTCGGCTTCTCGCCGTACGCCGGTGCCAACAACCTGAACGACCTGGACGCGGCCACGTCGGTCGTCTCCTCGGCCGCGGAGAAGGCCGACCTGGTGGTCGTGCAGGTGCACATGGGCGCCGAGGGCTCCGACAAGACGCATGTGCGACCCGGCAACGAGCTGTACTTCGGGGAGAACCGGGGCGATCCGATCAAGTTCAGTCACACGGTGATCGACGCCGGGGCCGACCTGGTCGTCGGGCACGGGCCGCACGTGCTCCGGGGCATGGAGTTCTACAAGGGCAGGCTGATCGCCTACAGCCTGGGCAACTTCGCGGGCGGCGGGCGGACGCTGTCGCGTAACGGCGTCCTCAAGTACTCCGGGGTGCTGCACGTGTCGCTCACCTCCACGGGTGAGTACGTGGAGGGCAAGTTCGTCTCCACATATCTCAACGACGCCGGTGTGCCGACCCGGGACAAGAGCGACGACCGGGGCCGCAAGATGGTCACCGAGCTCTCCACGGCCGATTTCGACGACACCGCGGCCGTCATCGGCGCCGACGGTGGCATCAAGCCGCCGGCGTGAGCGGCCGACGTACTCTTTACCGGTGACCCGACCCCGCGCCGCGACGCTCACACCCCAGCGCTTCGCGGGCGAGACGGAGCTGGGCCGCAAGCGCCGCGCCCGCCGGATGGCCCGGGTGCTGACCGAGACACATCCCGACGCGCACTGCGAGCTCGACTTCACCAACCCGCTCGAGCTCGCCGTCGCGACGATCCTGTCCGCGCAGACCACCGACGTCCGGGTCAACCAGGTCACCCCCGAGCTGTTCCGGCGGTACCGTTCGGCAGCCGACTACGCCGCTGCCGACCGCGCCGAGATGGAGGCGCTGCTCCGGCCGACCGGCTTCTTCCGCGCCAAGACCAACTCGCTGATCGGGCTCGGTCAGGCGCTGCTCGACAGGCATCGTGGCGAGATCCCGCGCAAGCTGGAGCAGCTGGTCAAACTGCCCGGCATCGGGCGCAAGACGGCCAACGTGGTGCTCGGCAACGCGTTCGGCGTCCCGGGCATCACCGTCGACACCCACTTCAAGCGGCTCACCAACCGGTTCGGCTGGGTCGACGAGCAGGACGAGGTGAAGATCGAGTTCGCGGTCGCCGGGATGATCGAGAAACGCGACTGGACGATGCTGTCGCACCGGGTGATCTTCCACGGTCGGCGGGTCTGCCATGCGCGGACACCCGCCTGCGGGGCCTGCACGCTGTCTAGCATGTGCCCGTCGTACGGGACGGGCCCGACCGAGGCCGCGCCGGCCGCCAGGTTGTTGAAGGGGCCGCGGGCGCGCGAGCTGGCGGTCGCCGCGGGTGTGGACCCCGATCTCGTCCCGGCCACCGCGGGCGTGGATCCCGATCCCGGCCCAGATCCCGATTCCGCTCCGGCCGATGCCGGCCTGGATTCCGCTCCGGCCGCCGCCGGCCTGGATTCCGATCTCGCTCCGGCCGCCGTTGTTCGGGCTCCGGAGGAGCGGTGAGGCAGCTTTCCCCGATTCTGGTGGCCGCTCTCGCCCTGGCCGGATGCACGGCCTCCGTCGAGGAGCCGGAGACACCCTCGCCGTTCGCGGCGTGCGACAGCCTGACCGGTGGGTCGGTCTCCGAGATCCCCGACATCTCGCTTCCCTGCTTCACCGGCGGCGCCCAGGTGCCACTGAGAGACCTGCGCGGCCCGGCGGTCATCAACGTGTGGGGCTCCTGGTGCGGCCCGTGCCGTGAGGAGCTGCCGGTCATGCAGGGGCTCGCCGACCGGGCCGACGGCCGGTTCACCGTCATCGGCGTCGACACCCGTGACGACCGTTCCCGGGCCGCCGAGTTCGCCGGCGACCGGAGTGTCACCTTTCCGACTCTCTTCGACCCGGAGCAGCGCTTCATCGGCGGGCTCGGCGTGACCATGCTGCCCGCCACCGTCTTCATCAAGGCCGACGGGGGGATGTACGTGCATCGCAACGCCATGGACGTCGACCAGTTGATCGAACAGGTGCAGAAACAGTTCGGCGTTACGGTGGCCCGATGAGCCGGGGTGCAGTGCTGGGGCGACCGGAGGGGCTGCCCGACTGGTTCGAGCCGTTGCTCACCCGGGTCGGCGAGTGCCGTACCGAGGATTTCACCCCCCTGCGCCGCCCGGTCGGCGCGGGTGGGCGGGAGAGCGCGGTCCTGGTCCTGCTCGGCGAGAGCGAGGAGCAGCCCGGCCGTCCCGACCTGCTGATCCTTCAGCGGGCGGCGACCATGCGCAACCATGCCGGGCAGCCTGCCTTCCCGGGCGGTGCCACCGACCCGGAGGACGCCGACGCCCCGGCCACCGCCCTGCGGGAGGCGCAGGAGGAGGTCGGTCTCGACCCCACCTCCGCCGAGGTGCTGGCGCTGCTGCCGGAGCTGTGGATCCCGGTCAGCGGGTTCGTGGTCAGCCCGGTGCTGGCCTGGTGGCGCAAGCCGCATCCGGTGCATCCGCTGCAGCCGAGTGAGGTTGCGCATGTGGACAGGTTGCCGATCAGTGAACTGGCAGACCCCGCGAACCGTATCCGGGTGCGACATCCGAGTGGCTGGATCGGGCCTGCCTTCCAGGTTCGCGGTCTGCTCGTCTGGGGTTTCACGGCTGGGGTGATCGCTGCGTTGCTGGACATGGCCGGTTGGGCGCTCCCCTGGGAGCCGGGCCGCATCATCGAGCTTCCGGACGCCGTCGCCCCCGTTCCGGCCGCCCGCGGCGGTGCGCCGGATGAGGTGGTGCCGTGAGATGGCCCCCGACTTCTACGCTGAGTGAGTGCCCGTGGTCGATATTTTCCTGATCGTGGTCATGGTGCTGTTCGCGATCAGCGGATATCGCCAGGGCTTCGTCATCGGCGCGCTGTCGCTCGGTGGCTTCTTCAGCGGTGTTCTCATCGGTCTGCAGCTCGGTCCGCTGCTGGCCCGCCAGTTCGAGAACGGCACGGTGCGGCTGGTCGTCGCGCTCGGCGTCATCCTCGTCCTCGCGGTCCTCGGCCAGACCCTGGCCGGCTGGCTCGGCACCAACCTGCGGCAGGTCATCCAGAGCAAGCCGGTGCAATACCTCGACGACGCCGGCGGCGCGCTCGTCTCGGTGATCGCGGTCCTCTTCGCGGCCTGGCTGGTCGCCGTTCCGTTCGGCTCGACGCCGTTCCCGGCGATCAACGCGGCGGTCCGGGACAGCGCGATCCTCGGCGGTGTCACCGAGTTGGTCCCCGAGGAGGTGCGGGCCCTCTCCTCCGGGCTGCGTGACACCCTCGACACCAACGGCTTCCCCGACGTCTTCGGCGGTCTGGCTCGCACGCAGGCCCGCGAGGTGGCCGCCCCCGACCCGGCGCTGGCCGGCTCCAAGGTCGTCAAGGACTCGAAGAGCTCGGTCCTCAAGATCCTCGGCTCGGCGCCGAGCTGCTCGCGCCGCATCGAGGGCACCGGCTTCGTCTACGCCACCGAGCGCGTCATGACCAACGCGCACGTGGTCGCGGGCACGCGTGAGGTCGTCGTGGAGAGCGGCGGGCGCCAGATCGAGGGCAAGGTCGTCGTCTACGACCCCAAGCGTGACCTGGCCGTCCTCTACGTGCCCGGCCTCAAGGCCCCGGTGATGAACTTCGTCCGCAAGGAAGCCGCGACCGGCGCCAGCGCGATCGTCCTCGGCTACCCGCAGGATGGGCCGTACAACGCGCAGTCCGCCCGGGTCCGCGACGTCGGCGACATCACCGGCCCCGACATCTACGAGTCCGGCGACGTCACGCGTGACATCTACACCATCAAGTCGCTGGTCCGGAGCGGCAACTCCGGCGGCCCGCTGATCGACCCGAACGGCGACGTCCTCGGCGTCATCTTCGCTGCCGCGGCGGACGACAAGAACGTCGGATTCGCCCTCACCGCCGACGAGGCCGCGCCGGTCGCCCAGAACGGCCGGGTCAACACACGCGAGGTCCGCACCGGCGAGTGCGCCTGATCGCCTCACCCACTCGCCCGACTTATGAGGAATACCCTATTAGGTACGGTCTAAACGGCCGACATTCGCACCCACATCGCCCGTGGCGGCCACGCGGCCGCAGCGGTGCCTCACGGCCCCAACGCGACCATCCGGGCTGAAGCCGTTCCGTCCCGGATCTCCGAAGGCGGCGCGGGGCGCGTCCCTGAGCCCGTAGTAGCCGCGCGCGTCCCTGAGCCCGTGGCGTCTCTCAGCCCGTGGTGGCGGCGAATCGGCGGATGGTGATCGCGGCCGCGATCGCTGACAACAGGAACAGGCCGATCGCTATCCACCGGGCCGTCGGTGAGTCGTCGGCCGGCTCGGGCTCGGGCGGTGCGGCCCACCCAACGGTGTTCCCACCCGGGACGGCCTTCGTGGCGCCCGGTGGCTCGACACTCTGCTGCGGCGCCGACTGGGCCTGCCCGGCCACCGGGGCGCTGCCGAACCGGCCCACCCCGGGCGGCGGCGTGTTGTCGAGCGGATTGCCGGTGACGAACGGCACGTCGGCGGTGAGCGCCTTGACCGGGTCGATCAGGCCGAACCCGAATTCCGGGTCGCGGCCGGGCTCGCCACGGTCCGAAGCCGTCCGGATGATCCGGTTGACCACCTCGGGCGCTGACATGTCCGGCCAGCGGGAGCGGATCAGCGCCGCCGTCGCGGCGACCATCGGGGACGCGAAGCTGGTGCCCTGCACCTTCCAGTAGCCGCGTGGACGGGCCCCGACCAGGTCGGTCGCCGGCGCGGTCACCACCGTCTCCTTGCCGCGGATGGAACCGGTCCAGAGGCCCTCGCCGTCACGGTCGGTGCCGCCGACGGCGATGACACCCGGTTCACGAGCGGGATACCACACCCCGTAGTTGGAGGTCTTCGAGGTGCTGGTGCCGGTGGCGTTGCCGGTGCAGGCGACCACCACGACATCCTTGGCGAACGCGTAGTCGATGGCAGCCGCGAGGGTCGGGCTGGACCCGCTGCCACCGAGTGACAGGTTGACCACCTTGGCGCCGTTGTCGACCGCCCAGCGCAGCCCTTTCGCCACGATGAGCGCGTCGTCATACCGATTGTCCTCGTCCAGCACCCGGACCGGCAGGATCTTGGCTTTCGGTGCGATGCCGATGACGCCGGCCTGGTCGTCGTTACGGCCCGCGATGATCGCCGACACCGTGGTGCCGTGGCCGACCGGGTCGCTCTCGCCGTCGCCCTTGCTGTCGACCAGGTCGACGCCGGGCAGCACCTGGCCCTCCAGGTCGACGTGATGAGCGTCCACGCCCGAGTCGATGACCGCGACCGTGACCCCGGCGCCGTCGGAATAGTTCCACGCCTCGGCCAGGTTGAGCGCGCCCAGCTGCCACTGATCGGCCCGGACGGTGTCGCCGTTGATGATCGGCTCGGTCAACGGGGCCGCACTGGCGATGGACGGAACGCTGAACGCGATGAGGCCGGCCAGCGCCGCCGCGCCCAGACGCCGCCCGCTCCGGCTCCGGGCCGTGGACCGCCGCAGGGGGTCACCCCACACCACCGGGCCGGCCGGTTCTCGATGCTCACTGGTCACGGTCGGCGTCGCCATTCTCCAGGACGGGTCGGTCGTGGCTTCGGTCAATCGCTGCCGGGTCGCAGGGTCGCATCGTCAGTCGATGGAGGGAGATTACTCCCTCGTACCGGCGTGTCGCTGCGGTCCGTACCGTTCAATCGCACCGGATGTCTGTTCATCGACCCGCGTCACGGAACGGCGGCACGTGGGCGACCTGGATCAACCGCGTACCCTCACGGCGCGTGATGAGGCGGCCCCGACCCGGTGGCAGAGGGTAAGGCTTCACGTTTCCGATCAGCGCACCCTCGTCCGGCGAGCCCGACATCACCAGGCCGGGGGCCGACAGCTCCCGAAGCCGCTGGACGACCGGCTCGTAGAGCGCCCGCCCCGCCCCGCCGGAGCGCCGGGTCAGCACCAGGTGCAGCCCGATGTCACGAGCCTGTGGCAGGTACTCCACGAGCGGCGTCAACGGGTTCGTCGGACCGGACACCACCAGGTCGTAGTCGTCGACCAGCACGAACAGCTCCGGCCCCGTCCACCACGAGCGCTCCCGCAGCTCACGGGCGGTCACCTCGGGCCCGGGCAAGCGCCGCTGCATGTACCCGGCGGCGGACAGGATCAGGTCGTGCGTCTGCTGAGCCTGCATGCCGTACCCGATGCGGTGCTCGGACTCGGGCAGATCCATCAGGCTGCGCCGGTAGTCGACCAGGATGATCCGGCACTCCTCCGGCCGGAACCGCTGGGTGAGCGTCGTCGCGATCGACCGCAGGAACGACGTCTTGCCCGACTCCGCGTCACCGAACAGCAGGAAGTGCGGGTCAGACGCGAAGTCGATCTCGACCGGCCGCAGGTCGGCCTCGGCGATGCCGATCGGGATCCGCAGGCCGCCGCTCCGCTCCACCTCCAGCGACGTGTACGGCACCGAGGCCGGCAGCAGGCGCACCCGGGGCGCCGGCGTCCCCTCCCAGGCCGATGCGATCGACTTGACCAGCGCCGGGGTGTCGCCGATCGAGCTCACCTCGGGCCGGACCGTGAGCAGGTGCAGGCCCTTGGCCCGGTCGGCGGGGTGCGGGATCATGCCGCGGCCGGGCGCCTCGTCGGGCACCGACTCGGCCGCGCGACGGGCGATGATCGAGTCCGACGGATCACCCAGCCGCAGCTCGAGCCGGGAGCCGAAGAGGTCCCGGACGGCCGGCCGGAAGTCCATCCAACGGGACGTGGCCGCCACCAGGTGGATGCCGTACGACAGACCGCGGGTGGCCAGATCGGTGAGGACCGGCTCCAGCTCCTCGAACTCCTTGCGGATCGTGCTCCAGCCGTCGATCACCAGGAACACGTCGCCGAACGGGTCGTTGCCCCCACCGGCACGCCGGCTGCGGTAGGCCGCCATCGACTCGACTGCCAGCTCGGCGAACCGGGCCTCCCGCTCGGCGAGCAGGGTGACGATCTCGCCGACGGTACGCCGTACCCCCTCCGCGTCGAGCCGGGCGAACACCCCGCCCACATGCGGCAGGTCACGCAGAGTCCCGAGACCGCCGCCACCGAAGTCCATGCAGTAGACCTGCACCTCGGCCGGCGTGTGGGTGAGCGCCAGCCCGCACACCAGGGTCCGCAGCGCCGTCGACTTACCGCTCTGCGTGCCACCGACCACGGCGACGTGCCCGGCTGCTCCGGCCAGCTGCAGCCACATCACGTCGCGGACCTGCTCACGCGGCTTGTCGATGACCGCGATCGGCACCTGCAACCGGTTGTGCAGCGCCGGGTTGGTGAAGGTCAGCCCCCGGCCCGGCGTCACGCCGACCGGCCCGAGCAACTCGTCGAGGAGCGCGGACTCGTCCAGCGGCGGCAGCCACACCTGGTGGGCCGGCGGGCCCTGCCCGATGATCCGCTCGATCATCACGTCGGCCAGTTTCGGCCCGTCGTCGTCGGCCTGCGCCGGTTTCGGCGCGGACACCGGCGCCGCGACGTGCCGGGTCGTCCACGGCAGCACCTGGACGCCACCGTGATCGGCGCGCCCGCCGGACCGGCCGGCCCGGCGGACCGGCCCACCCACATAGGCGGCCTTGAACCGGATCAGCGGCTCGGTGCCGAACTTCATGTAGCCGTTACCGGGGGAGCGGGGCAGCTCGTACGCGTCCGGCACGCCGAGGACCGCCCGCGACTCCAGCGCCGAGAAGGTCCGCAGGCCGATCCGATACGACAGGTGCGTGTCCAGGCCACGCAGCCGACCGTCCTCCAGCCGCTGACTGGCCAGCAGCAGATGCACGCCGAGTGACCGGCCGAGCCGCCCGATCTGCAGGAAGATGTCGATGAAGTGCGGCCGCTTCTCCAGCATCTCGGTGAACTCGTCACAGACCACGAAGAGCGTGGGCAGCGGAGCCAGCGGCGCCCCGCCGAGCCGCGCCTTCTCGTAGTCGAACTGTCCCGCGTAGTTGCCGGCCTTGCGCAGCAGCTCCTGCCGCCGGCTCAGCTCGCCCTCCAGCGCATCGGCCATCCGGTCGACCAGCGGCAGCGCGTCCTCCAGGTTGGTGACCAGGGCGGCCGTGTGCGGCAGCCGGTCACAGGCGGCGAACGCGGCGCCGCCCTTGAAGTCGATCAGAACGAAGTTGAGGATCTCCGACGAGTGGGTGGCCGCCAGCGCCAGCACCAGCGTGCGCAGCAGCTCCGACTTGCCGGAGCCGGTCGCGCCGACGAGCAGGCCGTGCGGGCCCATGCCGTCCTGCGCCGACTCCTTCAGGTCCAGCTCGACCGGCATACCGTCGTCGCTCACGCCGATCGGCACTCGCAGCCGGTCCCGGTGCGGGCGGGCCGGCCAGCCCCGGCTCACCGAGAAGTTCTCCGGATCGGGGATGCCCAGCAGCTCCGGCAGGCCGGTCTCGGCCGCGGCCGGGGTGCCGCCACCCGGGTCCGGAGCGGTCGCCAGGCGCAGCGGCGCCAGCCGCCGGGCCACCGCCTCGGCCTCGTCCACGGTCAGCCCGTCGGCGCGGCCCGCCTCGCTCTCGTGATCCATCGTCCGGGTGCCGAGCACGCCGTCGGTCCGGACCTCGAGCACGAGCGACGACCGGTCCAGCAGCCGCGGCGGCATGGTGTCGAGGTCGAGCACGGTCAGGCCGTCGAGCGCGTCGTCCAGCCGGGTGGTGGCCGGCTCCGCCCCGTCGATCACGACCACTACGTGCGGCGTGCTCCCGCCGGCACCGCCGGGATGGAACCGCGGCCGTGCCCCGATCACCTGCTCCAGCAATGCGGCCAGACCCGGCTCGTCACCGGCCACCAGCCGAACCGGGCCCAGCGCGTCGGTCAGCATCGGATGCTGGGCGTGCGGCAGCCACTTGACCCACTCCCAGTACTGCCGGGCCTCCCGCCCGACGCAGACCGCGATCACCAGATCCTCCGGCGCGTGGAAGACGGCGAGCTGCGTCAGCACCGCACGGACCAGCGCGCGCGGCCCCTCCGCGCCCGGCGCGTCGCCCCGCACGAACACCCGCGCGAACCCGCGCAGCGACATCGCCACCGGCAGATCGGGCACCACCGAATACGCGTCGAGGAAGCGGCGCAGCGCACCCGCGGTCATCGGCTCCAGCTCGTCCAGCGGGCGGGTCACCGGCGGGACCAGCGGCGTCGCCAGCGTCTGCGGGCCCAGGCCCACCCGCACCACACCGAAATCCGGATCGCCGGGACGCCGCTCCCACACCCGGTGGCTGTCGGCTGTCGACCACAGCCGCTCCGGATCGGGATGCCGGTAGAGCAGACCGGTCCGCTGCATCCGCGCGGTCTCGCGGACCCGCTTGCGCAGCGACGCCAGATGCCGCAGATACTCCCGGCGGGCGGCCATCATCTCCGCCTTGCGCGGGGCCCCCGACGCGCCGAACGAGGTCATCATCATGGCCAGCGAGGAAACCCCGAAAAGACCGCCGATCACGTACGAGTACGCGCCCCCGCGCCCCTGGCCCATCATCATCGCCATGGCCATCGTGCCGCCCAGCATCGGCAGCGCCATCAGCCACTGCTGCCAGCGCGAACCCGTCGCCTCCGGGATCTCCGGCGGCGGCTCGACGGTCAGCTGCCCCTCCGGGATCTCCGGAGCCGGTCGACGGGCCGCCCGCTTGATCATCACGGTGCCCATCCCGCCCCCTTGAATCCGGCTCCGGCAGCCCCGCCGGATCTCGGGACTTCACGACCGGCCCACTCTAGGTAAAGTTCCGTCGATCCCGCAGCCTCGTCCCGGGCGATGTGGATAACCTCCGTCACTGGCTGTGGACGAACGGAAGGACTAGCAGGTGAGCGTCGGTCTGGCCCGCGTGACCATCAGCGCGCCGCAACGGCGGGTCGACGTGGCCCTGCCCGAGCAGGTGCCCCTGGCCGAGCTGCTGCCCGAGGTGCTGCGGCACGCCGGCGAGGGCCTCGCCGACGAGGGCGAGCGGCACGGCGGGTGGGTTCTCCGGCGCGGCGACGGCGTCGCCCTGACCACGGCTCAAGGCCTTCACCCCCAGGGTGTACGGGACGGAGAGGTGCTCCACCTGGTGCCGGCCGGCGAGGAGTGGCCCGAGCTCGAGTACGACGACGTGGTCGAGGCCATCGCCGAGGGCGCCCGTCGACGGGGTGGCGTGTGGGACCCGGCAGCCAGCCGCACGGCCACCCTGGCAGCCGCCGCGGTGCCCCTCGGTCTCGGCATCCCGGCTCTGCTCGCGTCCGGCTCCGGCGGGGTGCCCGGCGTGGTCGGGCTGGGTGCTGCGATCCTTCTCACCCTCGTCGGGACGGTCGCCTCCCGGGCGTACGGGGACGCCCGCGCCGGTGTGGCCCTCGGCGGATACGCGCTGCCCTACGCCTTCGCCGGTGGTGCCCTGCTGATCACGTCGTACGAACGCGGCGGCGTCCTCGCCCTGGTTCCGTGGCTGGGCGGGCCGGAACTGCTCGCCGGCTCGGTGGCGGTCCTGCTCGTGTCGGCGCTCGCCGGCGCCGGAGTGGCCGCCGGAGCCCGGTTCTTCACCGCGGGCGTCGTGGTCGGGCTGCTCGGCGCGATCACCGCGGCCACCGGGCTGTTCACCACGGCCGCCGGTGGTGCGGCGATCCTCATCTCGGCTCTGGTCTGCGGGATCGGGATGCTTCCGCTGCTCGCGGTTCGGTTCGGGCGTACCCCACTGCCGCCGATCGCCCTGCCGCCCGGCACCGAGTCGATCACCGACGAGACGGCCCGGCCCGCCGCCGACCCGGTGCGCAAACTGCCGGAACGGAGCGCCGTGTTCGCTTCGGTGGCCCGTACCGATGAGCTTCTCGCGGGCATGCTCCTCGGCCACGCCGTGCTGGCCGTCGGCGCCTTCGCCGTGCTCGCCACCGCCGGGACGCTCGCGTCCCGTGCCCTGATCGCGGTCAGCGCGCTCGCGCTGCTGCTACGTTCGCGCCTTTTCGTCACCCGGCGGCACCGGATGCCGGTCCTCGCCGCCGGCCTCGCCGGTGGCGCAGCCCTCGGAGTCGACCTCCTCGCCGGAGCCGGCGATGCGCTGCCCGCGGTGATCGGCGGTGCCGTCCTGATGGCGCTGGTCACCGTCGTCGCCGGAGCGCGGTACGCCGACCGGCCGCCCTCGCCCTACCTGGGCCGGGCCGCCGACATCGTCGACGCCCTGATCGTCGTCTCGGTCATCCCGGTCGCGTGCGCGGTGATCGGCCTCTACAGCGCGGTCTCCGGCCTGAACTGACCGCTGGTCCGCATCTTCGACCCGCTCACCGCGTCGAGACCTCCGGCACGGCGATAGACCGCAACATCGAGACCCGCGGCATGGCGATTGACCGCAACGGCGAGATCTCCGGCACAGCGGTTGACCGCGACGGCGAGATCCCCGGCGCTGCAATACGACCGCACCTGCGGGCCCGGGGCTCGCAGGTGCGGTCGTCAGCGGTTCGCGGGAGCGTGCGATCAGTGTTCGTGTTCTCCCTCGGCCTGAGCGGCCTCCTCGCGCTTGAAGGACGCGCGGATCTCCGCCTCCGCCTCGATCCGGCCGACCCAGGTCGCGCCCTCGACCGACTTGCCCGGCTCCAGGTCCTTGTAGACCGTGAAGAAGTGCTGGATCTCCAGGCGGTCGAACTCGCCCAGGTGGTGGATGTCGCGCAGGTGCTCCTGACGCGGGTCCTCGAACGGGACGCAGATGACCTTGTCGTCGCGGCCCTTCTCATCGGACATCCGGTACATCCCGATCGCGCGGGCACGAACCAGGCAACCGGGGAAGGTCGGCTCCTGGATCAGCACCAGAGCGTCCAGCGGGTCGCCGTCCTGCCCGAGGGTGCCCTCGATGAAGCCGTAGTCCGCGGGATACTGTGTCGCGGTGAAGAGGGTCCGGTCCAGCCGGATACGTCCGGTCTTGTGGTCGACCTCGTACTTGTTGCGCTGCCCCTTGGGGATCTCAACCAAGACGTCGAAATCCATTATTCGCTCCCCTTTTGCTTGCCCGCTTGAATAGACCGGTCCGCCGGGCAGGGAAGCGGGGCATGGAAGCAGGGCCCGCAGGATCCGCGCGCGACGGTGTGCCGGATGTCGCTAGTCTCCCCTAAGTCTGACGCCACGGGCGAGGAGGGGCGTGTGACGAGGCAAGATTCACATGACGGTCCGGAGGAACACGGCGTGTCGGGTTCGCAACCTGACCCTATAGAGGCTAGGAAGACGACCGATTCGTCATCCGCAGCGTCGACATTACCGGACAATCCGGGCAACGATGATGGGCCACGCCCGGATGTGGCCACGTCGCCCGACGGTGTGGCATCCCCTCCGCCGACCGCCGACTCGACGCCCGCCGCTGCGCCTCGGTCACAACCGGTGCCCGCTGCTGCTGCTTCGTCTGCTCCGGCGCCCACCGCTGACGCTTCGTCCGGTCCGGCGTCTGCCGCTGCTGCTTCGCCTGGTCCGGCACCCTTCGGTGCTGCATCGGCCGGTTCGGGGGCGCCTGCCGCGGGGCAGTCCGCCGCTGGGAGCCGGCCGGGTCAAGGTCCGCTTCCGCTCACGTTCCTTTCGGGGGATGAGTCTGCTGCCCCCGGGGCCGATCCGGCGCAGCCGATCGTCTCGCAGCCACCTGCGCCCGCTGCGCAAACACCTATATCGGTGCATAACGCGGATGGTTCGGAATCAGGCGCCGGTACTGGCTCTACTCCGGCCGCCCGTGCCACCGCATCGGCACCGGCCATCCCGCGACAGGCCTCGGCGCCTCAGCTCGAAAGCGCGGCGCAGGGAACGATTTCTCCGCAGGTGGAGCCTGCTGTGCAGGGAGTGACGGCTGCACCGGCGGATCGTGCGCGAACGGGTGTCGCCGCGGCACCGGGCGACCGGGCCGGGCGGAGCGTCGCCTCGCCGCAGGTCGGCGGATCCGGACACTATCCGCCCAGTGGGCCCGGGCCGACCGGGAACTGGCCGGGTGGGCAGGCGGGTCAGGGTTCCGCACGTGGGGCCTGGGCGGCAGGTCCGTCCGCGCCGATCAGTGCATCCGCTGCTGGGGCACCCTCTGCACCCGGCGAGCAGAGCGCAAGCGGTCATCCCGATGGTGCAGCCGACGCCGCTCAAGGTGCTGCCCAGAGCGGGCCGGCTGAGTCCGGTGCTGGTCAAGGCTCGGGCGCCGGCGCGGCTCGGCCTGCGGATGCCGGTTCGGGCGGCGGCGCGGTTCGGCCTGCTGATACCGGTTCGGGCGCCGGCCCGGTTCGGCCTGTGGATGCCGGTTCGGGCGCTGGCGAGGCCCGGCCTGCTAATACCGGTTCGGGCGCTGGCGAGGCCCGGCCTGCTGATACCGGTTCGGGTGCCGCTCCGAGGCGCGCGAGGGACCTGGGTGACCTGGGCGCCGGTCCCGGCCGAGTCGAAAAGCCGGCCACTCAGAGCGCGCCAGCAGCTAATACGCCCGAGAAGCCTGGTCAAGGCAGTGCTGCGCCCCAGACGGAGGCCCACGGCGCCAAGGGATCAGTGCCGGGTCAGCCGGCGGTGCCAGGCTCCGGGTCGGGTCGTGCCGTGGTCCCGGACGGCCAGAAGAGTGCCCAGGCCCAGGTTGCGGAGGGTAGGGAGTCCGCAGCGGGTCAGGTGCCGAGCGCCGGGTCGGGCCGTGCGGCGGTTCAAACTGGCCAAGCTGCCGGATCCGCGCAGGTCGCCAAGGCTGGATCTGCGCAGGTCGCCAAGGCTGGATCTGCGCAGGTCGCCAAGGCTGGATCCGCGCAGGTCGGTGACGCTGGATCTGCGCAGGTCGGTAATGGTGGTGCGCCCGGCCAGACGCCCCAGGGTGGCCCGGCGGGTGGGTCTGCGGAGCAGGCTGTATCGGATGCCGATCGTGGTTCGGCCGCCGGACAGATCAAGACGATCGATCCCGACCAGACCGCGACCATCGACCGGACCGCTATGTCGGGCCGGCCGGGGAGTCCCGGGGCTGTCGATCCCGATCGCACGGCGAGCCTGCAGCGACCGGTGGATCCGGATCGCACCGCGAGCCTGCCGCGTCCGGCGGATCTGAATCGTCCGGCGAAGCAACAACCGCCTACGGACCTGGACCGCACTGTCAGCCTGCAGCGCCCGGTCGACCCGGACCGCACCGCCAATCTCGGGCCGGGCAGCGGTGCCGGTCAGGGCGTGGGGCCGTGGGCGACGAGGCCGACCTCACTGGGCACGGGCCGGGCGGGGACGGCCGCCGGCGGGACGCCGACGGCGAAGGGAACCACGCCGACCAGCCCGGACACGGATGCAACGCAGGCCATCGGTCAAGCGGCGAGTGGCAAAGCACAGTCAGCCGGACAGTCGTCGGCTAAAGGCTCGGCTCGGCCGGACAGCTCGGCAGCCAGCGGTGCCGCGAAGGTGGGCGGTGCCGCGCAGACCGGTGGCCCGGCAGCGGGCGGGGCCGCGAAGGTCGGCGGTGCCGCGGCGAGCGGGGCTGCGAAAGTCGGCGGTGCCGCGCAGACCGGTGGCCCGGCAGCGAGCGGGGCCGCGAAGGTCGGTGGTGCGACGGCGAGCGGGGCCGCGAAGGTCGGTGGTGCTGCGAAGGTCGGTGGGGCCGCGAAGGTCGGTGGCGCGGGTCAGTTCGGGGCGGCCAAGTCGGCTATTGCCGGCAGCGGGACGGCGTCGAAGGCGGCTGCTCCGGGAGCCGGGCAGGTGGCAGGGCAGGCGGGATCGGCCGGCGCCGGGCAGTACGGGCGTGCCGTCGTACCGCCGAATGTGGCTCGTGCGAGTGTGCCCACCGCAGCGCCCGGGTCGAAGCCCGGCACGGACGCCGAACCCCGGACCGGTAGCGAGGCCGCCGCTGGTGGGGGCGCGATTGCGGCCGGCGTGGGAACGGGGCGCGGGTCGCGTACCAAATGGGCCCTCGTGGGTTTGATCTTGATTGCGATGATCGGCGCCGTCGGGATCGTGGTGCGGCCCGGACCGGTCGACGGTTGGCTGGACGCGCTGACCGGCGAGCCGACCCGGACGACGCCCGCCCCCGCGCCGACCACGCCGGAGCCGACGCCGACACCGGTCCTGGTGGCAGCGGAGGCGGACGGCTCCGTCCCGGACGCGGCGGCGGTGAAGGCGGCGCTGGATCCGCTGGTGAATGCGAAGGCGCTCGGCCCGACCGTGCACATCCGGGTGCTCGATGTGGCGAGCGACACTGTTCTCTACGAGCGCAATCCGGAGAAGGCGACCACCCCGGCCTCGACCACGAAGGTGCTGACCGCGGCGACCGTGCTGGCCGCGCGGGGGGCCGCCTACCGGCTGGAGACCCGGGTGGTGGCCGGTAGCGCCCCGGGTGAGGTGGTGATCGTCGGTGGCGGTGACGCGACGCTGGCCGTCGAGGAGGACGACAAGGACCTGTTCCCCGGCGCGGCGCGCCTGGACGACCTGGCGGAGCAGGTGAAGAAGACGCTCGGCGGGGTGAAACCGACCCGCGTCGTGGTGGACACCTCGCTCTTCGAGGGTCCGGAGACCGCGCAGGGCTGGGACGCCTGGGACGTCTCACCGGGTGGCCAGGTGGCCCGGATCCAGTCGCTGATGACGAATGCCGGCCGGATTCAGCCGGTGCACAACGAGTTCGGTGGGGATCCGCGCTACGCCGACCCGGCGCTGTCGGCGGGCAAGCTGTTCGCCAAGATGATCGGCTCGCCGCAGACGTCGGTGAAGAAGGGCGCGGCGCCGGCCCGCGCCGCCGACGCGGCGCCGTCGGCCGACCCGGCCGGGACCTGGACGCCCGGCGCCGAGCTGGGCCGGGTGCAGTCGCCGCCGCTGGTGCAGGTGGTCGACTGGATGCTGCAGCAGAGCGACAACGTGCTGGCCGAGGTGCTGGGCCGGCAGGTGGCGCTGGCGGCCGGCAAGGAGGCGAGCTTCACGGGTGCGGCCGAGGCGATGGCCGACAAGCTCGCCGAGCTGGGCCTTCCGGCCGATCAGGCGACGTTGTACGACGCCAGTGGCCTCTCCAAGCGCAACGGCATCACCCCGGCCCTGCTGGTGGAGACGCTGGCGCTGGCGGCCGGCGGCTCACAGCCCGCGCTCGGCAACATCTTCAACGGGCTGCCGGTGGCCGGCTGGTCGGGAACCATGGAGACGAGATTCGCCACACCCAGCGGCAACGCCACGGCACAGGGGGTCGTACGGGCCAAGACCGGCACCCTGAGTGGGGTGAACACCCTGGCCGGAGTGCTGGTCACCAGGGATCGGCGGGTGCTCGCCTTCGCGATCATGGCGAAGGGCGGCGCGGATGCCGTGGCGGCCCGGTCGGCGATCGACGAGGTGGCGGCCCGGTTGGTGGCCTGCGGCTGTTGATCCGGGGTTTCACCTGAGTGCGGTCTGGAACCGCGCGGGTACGGTGGCTGCATGGCGCAGTTCGTTGACTGGGATCTGGCCGCCGCAACCGCGGGCGCGCTGTCCAAATCAGGGCCCGCGGTCTCCTTCGAGGAGGCCACTCAGGTGGTGTCCGAGCTGCGGGCGCTGACCGACGAGGCGGCGGTGCACGTCGCCGCATACACGGGGTTGACCTCACAGACCGAGGTGCCGCCGGTCCGGGTGGTGGACCGGCGGGATTGGGCGAAGGTGAACCTCGCCGGCCTGCAGCGGGTGATCGGCCCACTCGTGACCCGCCTGTCGGGTGACAAGGAGCCGAGCCCGCTGGTCGACGCGATCGGCTCCCGGGTGACCGGCGTGCAGGCCGGGACGGTTCTGGCCTATCTGTCCGGCCGTGTCCTCGGGCAGTATGAGGTGTTCTCCGGCGACCCGGGTCAGCTCCTGCTGAACGCTCCCAACATCGTCGAGGTCGAGCGCAAGATCGACGCCGATCCCCGTGACTTCCGGCTCTGGGTGTGCCTGCACGAGGTGACGCACCGCACCCAGTTCACCGCGGTCCCGTGGATGCGTGGCTACTTCCTCGGCGAGGTGCAGGCCTTCGTCGACGCCTCGCAGGGCGGCGAGCACGTGCTGGAGCGACTGCGCCGGGGCGTGGCCACGCTCTCCGAGGCGCTGCGTGACGAGGAGAGCCGTGTCTCCGTGCTGGACATCGTGCAGACCCCGGCGCAGCGTGCCGTGCTGGACCGGCTGACCGCGCTGATGACCCTGCTCGAGGGGCACGCCGAGTTCGTCATGGACGGCGTGGGTCCCGAGGTGATCCCGTCGGTCGAGTCGATCCGGGCCAAGTTCAACCGGCGCCGCGAGGGCGGCAACCCCCTGGAGAAGGCGCTGCGCCGCGTGCTCGGCATCGAGGTCAAGATGCGGCAGTACGCCGAGGGCCGCAAGTTCGTCCACGGTGTGCACGAGCGGGTCGGCATGGCCGGCTTCAACAAGATCTTCGATTCCCCGCTGTCGCTGCCCCGCCTGGAGGAGCTCGGCGACCCGGACGCCTGGGTGGCGCGGGTGCACGGCTGACCATGGCCAGGATCCCGCCGCCGGTGGCGGCAGTGCGCATGGCGGTGCGCCGGGGCCTGGCCGACCTTCCCGGGGATGCCCTGATCCTGGTGGCCTGCTCGGGTGGAGCCGATTCTCTGGCACTCGCCTCGGCGGCCCAGTTCTGTGGCCGCCGGGTCGGCCTGGTCACGGTCGACCACGGTCTGCAGGAGGGCTCCGACCGGCGTGCCCGGTCGGTGGCCGCGTGGGCGCGCGACGCCGGCCTCGACCCGGTGCGGATCGAGACCGTCTCGGTGTCCGGCCTGCCCGGCGGACCGGAGGCGGCCGCCCGCACCGCACGCTACGAGGCGCTGAGCGCGGCCGCCGCCGAGCTGGGCGCCGCCACGGTGCTGCTCGGGCACACCCGCGACGACCAGGCCGAGACGGTGCTGCTCGCGATGGCCCGGGGCGCCGGACCGCGCGGGCTGTCCGGGATGCCGGCCCGGCGGGGGGTCTTCCGCCGGCCACTGCTCGAGGTGGCCCGGGCCGACACCCGGAAGGCGTGTGCCGCCCTGGGCCTGGCCCCCTGGGAGGATCCCCACAACACCGATCCGGCGTACGCACGTTCGCGCGTCCGTGCCTCGGCACTGCCGGCCCTGGTCGACGCCCTGGGCCCGGCCGTGCTGCCCAATCTGGCCCGGACCGCGGCGCTGGTGGCGGCGGACAACGCGGCTCTCGACGAGTTGTCCGCGCAGGCGCTCGAATCGGCCCGGTCTGCGGCGGGCCTGTCGGCGGCGGTCCTGGCCGCGATGCTGCCGGCGATCCGGGGGCGGGCGCTGCACCGCTGGGCGCGGGAGCTGGGGGCGCCGGGCGGGGCTCTGGCGTACGGCCATGTGGTCGCCCTGGACGCTCTGGTGACCGACTGGCACGGTCAGGGACCGGTGTTCCTGCCCGCCGGAATAGGGGTGGCACGCCGTTCGGACGACCTCGTACGGGTGATTCCCGCCGATATCAGCTGAGGCATCCCGTTCGGAATCCGGCCCCGTTCGCCGAACGGTAACTTGCATACGGCAGGCTTAGGGCCATGGCTGATGGCTCTTGGTACGACACCGACATCGACCACGTGATCATCTCGGAGCAACAGATCCGGGACAAGATCGACGAACTGGCCAAGCAGGTGTCCGTGGACCACACCGACGCCGCCGACGGCATCCTGCTCGTCTGTGTGCTGAAGGGCGCGGTCATGTTCATGGCCGACTTCGCCCGGGCGCTGGGCAAGCACGGCCCCTCGACCGAGATGGAGTTCATGGCCGTCTCGTCGTATGGGCAGGGGACGACCTCGTCGGGCGTGGTGCGGATCCTGAAGGATCTGGACAGGGACATCGCCGGTCGGCACGTGCTCGTCGTCGAGGACATCGTGGATTCCGGTTTGACCCTCTCCTGGCTGATGAAGTATCTGGAGTCGCGGCAGCCGGCCAGCGTCGAGGTGGTGGCGCTGTTCCGTAAGCCGGACGCGGTCAAGGTGCAGGTCCCCGTTCGGTATGTGGGCTTCGACATTCCCAGCGAGTTCGTGGTCGGCTACGGTCTGGACTTCGCCGAGAGGTATCGGGAGCTGCCTTACGTGGGCGTTCTCAAGCCCGAGGTGTACGCCCGTAGCTGAACCGCTTTCTCAGCGTGTTCTCAGTATTGGTTCATTATGGGCGTTTTTGCACCTGAACCGCCCTGATTTAACCGGGCGTACGCGTCGTTCGCCCTGCGGGCTCACGGGTTCGTAAACAGCACCTACGGTGTACGGTCGAGTGACCGATGGCGCGGTGTCACGAGCGCCGGAGGGGCTGAGGCCGGAAACGGCCTCGGCAGCCGCCGGTGGGCGGTGACGTTGAGGTGACCAGGACGGCCGATCAGGAGGGTCCGGGCGCTTGGCGCCCGACAACAGTATGGAACGTACGCGTTTCTTCCGCCGCCCGGTGGTCTGGATCATTCTGGTGATCATCGGCGTACTCGGGCTGAGCATGCTCTTCACCAGTGGTCCGAGCTACCAGAAGGTCGAGACATCGGTCGCGCTTGACCGTTTGAACAGTGCTGGCATCGAGAAGATCGTCCTCAAGGACAAGGAGCAGACGCTCCAGATCGATCTCGCCAATGCCGAGACGTTCGACGGCAAGTCCACCAAACAGATCGAAGCTCAGTATCCGTATGAGCTCACCGACGAGATCTTCGCCAAAGCCGAGCAGGCCAGGGCTCAGAAGTTCGTCTCCGGCAAGGTCGACACGTCGGTCTCCGGTGACAACATTCTGCTCAGCATCCTGATCAACCTGCTGCCGATCGCGATCCTCGTGGTCCTGCTGCTGTTGTTCATGTCGCAGATGCAGGGCGGCGGCTCCCGGGTGCTCAACTTCGGCAAGTCCAAGGCGAAGATGATCACCAAGGACACGCCGAAGACGACGTTCGCCGACGTGGCGGGCGCCGACGAAGCGGTCGAGGAGCTCCAGGAGATCAAGGACTTCCTGCAGAACCCGACGAAGTACCAGGCACTCGGCGCCAAGATCCCGAAGGGCGTGCTGCTCTTCGGCTCCCCCGGTACCGGTAAGACCCTGCTGGCCCGTGCCGTGGCCGGCGAGGCCGGTGTGCCGTTCTACTCCATCTCCGGCTCCGACTTCGTGGAGATGTTCGTCGGTGTCGGCGCGAGCCGGGTCCGCGACCTCTTCGAGCAGGCCAAGTCGAACGCTCCGGCGATCGTCTTCGTCGACGAGATCGACGCCGTCGGCCGGCACCGCGGCGCCGGCATGGGCGGTGGCCACGACGAGCGCGAGCAGACCCTCAACCAGCTGCTCGTCGAGATGGACGGCTTCGACACCAAGGGCGGCGTGATCCTGATCGCGGCGACCAACCGGCCGGACATCCTCGACCCGGCGCTGCTGCGTCCCGGCCGTTTCGACCGGCAGATCCCGGTCGACAACCCGGACATGGAGGGCCGCAAGGCGATCCTGCGGGTGCACGCCAAGGGCAAGCCGTTCACGCCCGACGTCGACCTCGACTCGGTCGCCCGCCGTACCCCGGGGTTCTCCGGCGCCGACCTGGCCAACGTGATCAACGAGGCCGCGCTGCTGACCGCCCGGCACGAGAAGC
Organism: Actinoplanes sp. CA-252034; assembly: GCF_050956125.1. Taxonomy (NCBI): domain Bacteria; kingdom Bacillati; phylum Actinomycetota; class Actinomycetes; order Micromonosporales; family Micromonosporaceae; genus Actinoplanes; species Actinoplanes sp. CA-252034. The sequence goes on along the minus strand of NZ_CP191846.1, from coordinate 10,427,653 downwards.
GGGCGATCTCCAACGAGTACCTCGAAGAGGCGATCGACCGGGTCATCGCCGGCCCCGAGCGCCGCACCCGGGCGATGAGCGACAAGGAAAAGAAGATCACCGCGTACCACGAGGGTGGACACGCGCTGGTCGCCTACGCTCTGCCGCACTCCGCTCCGGTGCACAAGGTGACGATCCTGCCGCGTGGCCGCTCGCTGGGTCACACGCTGGTCCTGCCGACCGAGGACAAGTACACGCAGACCCGGGCCGAGATGATCGACACCCTGGCGTATGCGCTGGGTGGCCGGGCCGCCGAGGAGCTCGTCTTCCACGAGCCCACCACCGGCGCCGGCAACGACATCGAGAAGGCGACCAACCTGGCCAAGGCCATGGTCACGCAGTACGGCATGAGCTCGAAGCTGGGCGCCGTGAAGTACGGCACCACCGGTGACGAGCCGTTCATGGGTCGCAGCATGGGGCACGACAAGGCGTACTCGGACTCCGTCGCCGCGGACATCGACGCCGAGGTCCGGGCGCTGATCGAGCTGGCCCACGACGAAGCCTGGGAGATCCTCGTCGAGTACCGGGACGTGCTCGACAACATGGTCCTCGAGCTGATGGAGAAGGAGACCATCACGCAGGAGGACATGAACCGGATCTGTGTCCGGGTGGCCAAGCGCCCGCCGATGTCGCCGTTCAACGGCTTCGGCAAGCGCCTGCCGTCCGAGGCGCCGCCCGTGGTCACTCCGGCCGAGCGGGAGAAGCTGAAGGCGCAGGCCGAGGCCGACGGTCAGATCGCGGTCGGGCACAACCCGAATGCGAACGGTTCGGAAAGCAGCAACTGATCACCTTGTCCGACGAACTCGACTACCTCGCCGCCCGGCTGGTCGACGGCAAGCTCACCGGTACTCCGGTGGAGGATGCCGTCGACCTCGGGCGGATCGAGAAAGCGGTCCGGGAGATCCTCATCGCCGTCGGTGAGGACCCGGACCGCGACGGGCTTCAACGGACCCCGGCGCGGGTCGCGCGGGCCTACGCCGAGCTCTTCGCCGGGCTCCGCGTCGATCCGGCCAGCGTTCTCACCACCACGTTCGAGGCGGACCACGAGGAGCTCGTCCTGGTCCGCGACATCGAGCTGCAGAGCATGTGCGAGCACCATCTGCTGCCGTTCAAGGGCGTGGCGCACATCGGCTACATCCCCGGCACCGACGGCCGCATCACCGGCCTGTCGAAACTGGCCCGTCTGGTCGAGGTCTTCGCCCGCCGCCCGCAGGTCCAGGAACGCCTCACGTCACAGATCGCCGACCTGCTGATGGCGCAGCTCGGTGCCCGCGGCGCGATCGTCGTCCTGGAGTGCGAGCACCTGTGCATGGAGATGCGGGGGATTCGGAAGGTCGGCGCCCGTACCGTCACGAGTGCGGTCCGCGGTGGCTTCCAGACCGACGGCAAGGTCCGCGCCGAAGTGATGGCGTTGATAAACGCCCGCTGAAAGACGTCGTCGAGGCCGGCCCGAGGGCCGGCCTTCGTCATATCTGCCAGATCGAGATGCCCGCTAGATCGTGCTGCGGAACTGGTTGGCCGAGTCGACCGCCGCGTGCGTCAGCTGCACCGCCTCGTCCAGCCGGGTCCGCGCCTGCTCCAACTGCGCGATAGCGGCCGCCGCCGCCGGATGGAACGAGCCCACCGCTGTCACCCGCAACCGGGCCAGCGCCTCGTCCAGCTGATCGGCCACCGCCCGGATCCCGGCGACCGCCCGCTGCGCGCCGTCCACCGTGGCCGCCACGTTGACCTTGACCTCTTCGACGTTCGCCACCGCGTCCCCCTCAGAACAGCGCTTCGAGACCGGTGCCGGCACAGGTCAGCAGCACCGGCGTCAAGCACGTGATCAGGCCCAGCACCGGCGTCCGGTCGACGGTCACACCGTCACCGCCGTAGACGAACCCGATCGTCGCCCACCCCAGCCCGAACGCCAGCAACGGCATGCTCAGCCCGCACAACAGCGCGGGGGTCGACGGCGACCCCGACGGGGCCACCACGAACAACAGCACCTGCACCAGCAGCACCGCGGCGGCGAACGGCCCATACACCACCAGATTGCGCGCCCACGGCCGCTGCGGACCGACCGGGCCGGGCCCGACGAAGGCGTTGTCCGCGGCATCCGCGGTGGCCCGGGCCTCACGCAGCGCCGACAGCACGGCCGGCGGGCCACCGGCCGCCCGCTCCATCGCCGTCACCTGGTCCGCCGGGTGCGGCGTCAGATCATTCTCCGGTACGCGGAAGTCGCGTGCCAGCCTCGCTCGTTGCGGGGCCAGCCGCGCGCGAACCGACGTCAGCTCCTGCCTCGCGGCCGCCACCGTCGCGGCATGCTCGCCGGCCACCGAGCTCGCCGCGCGGCGCACCGTGTCCAGCTCCTGCGCGGCCGCCAGATACTCCTCCCAGGGGCCCGGCACGGGTGGTCCCGTCTGCACCGGGATCACTCCGTACTGCTCGGCCTGCTCGGTCACGGCTCGTCACTCTCCGGGTCTACGAACGGGACCACGGTCACCGTGCGGTCGGCATGCCGGTCGTGCAGCAACGCCCGGTTCGCACGCGGGTACCAGTCCACCGGGCGGCCCAGCAGCAGCGACACGTCGGCCTGCGGCACGTTCAGGAACATCAACCCGGCCATGTCCTCCCGGCCCATGCTGCCGCCGGTCTCCTCACTGAACCGGCGCACCCCACGCCACCACGACAGCAGGTGCGCCCCGTTGCTCGGGCCCTCCCGCAACAGCTGCCGCAGACCGCCCAGCGTGCCCGGAGGCGCCGCGTCCATCCCGAACACCACTCGGTAGCCGGGGCGGTCCGCCGCGAGCTCGGCGGCCAGCCCAGCGGCGTCGACGACCTCGACGTCCTGCCGTTGCGCGACCTCGGCGGCCAGAGCCGCCGCCCGCGCATCACCCTCGGCCACCAGCGACGCGATCACGAACCGTGCCGTCCGCGGCGGGTGACACGCGGCCACGCTGCGGGCCGCCGCCTCCAGCGCCTCCGCCCCGGCCGTCTGGGAGCCCAGGATCGCCAGGTGCCGGCCCGGCGACGAGTCCAGTGGGAACGCCGCCGTGGACAGTGCCACGTCGATCACCCGGCCCACCATCGCGGCCGGCCGGGCCACCCGGCCCGCCAGCGCCGACCGGTACGTCGGATCGTCGGCCAGATGCTGCTGCGCATAGCCCGCGAAGATCCGCGGCGGCTGCGACTCCGGGTCACGGCCGCCCCAGAGCCGATGCCGCAGATCACCCAGCAGGGACTGGTCGGCGTGCGGGTCGGGGAAACGGACCACCCGCTCGTGGCCGCGGGTCGCGCCACGGGGGCCACCCAGGCCGCCCGCCGTGTTCACCACCGCGCTGCCCATCGGCAGGCCCGCCGCCGAGTCGTTCGTCGGCTCCAGCACGTCACCGCCGCCCGGCAACGCGATCCGCACCGGGAACTGGCCGAAGATCGAGTCGCGCTTCGCATACAGCGCCTCGACACCCAGCACCGTCTGACTCGCCAGGACCAGATGGATCCCATACGACCGGCCCTTGCGCGCCAGCGACTCCAGCAGCGCCACCGCCTCCGACGCCATCGGATCATTACCGGACAGCAGCACCTGGAACTCGTCGATCACGCACAGCACCCGGGGCAGCGGCCGGCCACGGCCCTCCTCAGCGGCGACCGCCCGCAGATCCGCGAAACGTGACACTCCGGCCCGCTTGTACGCCAGCGACCGGCGGCCCATCTCGGCGTCAAGCTCGCGCAGCACGGCCAGACCGTACTCCCGATCGGACTCCACCCCGACGGCCCGCGCGTGCGGCAGCCACGTCCGGTCCCGCTGGGTCGGCACGAACTCGGAGAACGACACGCCCTCCTTGAAGTCCAGCAGGTAGAACGCGAGCTCATCCGGGCTGTACCGGGCGCCGAGCCCATACAGCACGTTGATCAGGAAGGCGGTCTTGCCGGCGCCCGAGCGGCCGCCCAGCATCCAGTGCGGGGTCAGGTCGTTGAAGCGCAGCACCAACGGCACGTCACCGTGGTGGCCCACCACGGTCTCCACCCCGGCCGCCGCGTCCTGCGACCACAGCTCCTCCGCCGGCTCCGGCAGCAGATCGGCCAGCGTCACCCGGGACGCCTCCACCGAATCGGCCGCCAGCGCCTGACAGACCGCGTCGATCAGATGCGGCGGAGGATCCTCGTCGAGGAAGACCGGAGCATTCAGCCACGCGGTCTCCGGCGCTGATCCGAACCGGCCACCGGGCGGGTCGCCGACGATCGCATAAGGATTACGCACCGAGATCGCCGTCGTCCGCGGCAGCGGAGCCTGCGTCGTCTCGGCCGTCAGCGGAGGCGGCGGCCAGCCCGCCACGATCAGATGCAGCCCCGAATCCGGGCCCTGCTGGGCCAGCGCCGCGATCCGTCGCAGCTCCTCGCCCTCGGTCATCTCCGGCAGGCTCGCGATCACCACGAGCAGCACCCGGTCACGCCGCGCACGTCGGCCCGCACCGGCCCGCACAGGGCGCAACCATTTCTCCGCCTCGGCCAACACGTCCCGCAGGCCCTGGCGATCGGTGGCCGGCGGCGACATCAGACCGGCATCGGCCAGCTCCTCGAACGGCGCGAACACCGCCCCACCGCCGACCCCGTCCACCGCGCGCACCAGCAGCGAACCCGCCGGAGCGGCCGCCAGCAGGCGCAGCAGCAGCGAACGCAGCAGACCGAACACCCGCGGGTCGGTGGCCGTCGCGTCGACCGTCAGATGGCCCGTGCCCAGCAACGGCACCACCGCCGGGAACCGCACATCGTCCAGCGGCTGCGCCAGGCCCACCCGCACGAACTGCGGAATCGCCTCACCACCGAGCGGCGCCACCGACGACAACGCGTCGAGCGTCGCGCCCAGCCAGCCCGGCGTCAACCGCGCCGCGGCCGCCCGCAACCTGTCGGCGAGACGATGCTGCTCACGCGGGTCGGCAGCGGCCGGGGCGAACGCCTCCAGCGCGACCGCGGCAGCATCCGCCGTCGCCACCGCCTGCCGGTGCAGAGCAGCGGCCTGCCGGACCCGCAGAGTCGAATCCGCCACTGCCGTCACCTCCTGTCCGCGGAATAAAACCTATCCCAGACCTGTCCGGTCACCGCGTTGCGTACCCGGTGCGACTTTCGTGCCGGACCCGGCCGCATCCGTCCAATCTCGACCTGCCGGGAAACGTTGCGTGCCGGTTTGAACTCGGAGCGTGCAACAGAGGTATTCGCAAGCACAGGAACCGTGCGAGGGAGGTTGAGGTGAACGTCACCCAGGAGTACGACGAGCACGTCCGATCCACCCGGGAGACGGACTACATCGCCTCCATCGGGGAGGGCGCCGACGGCATCGTCCGGATCGAGCTCGACGGTGACGGCCGGCTCTGGGACGTCGTCCTCGACCCACAGGTCACCGAACTCACCGTCGACCAGCTCCGGACCGCTCTCTTCGACGCGATCACCGCCGCGCAGGCCGGGATGCCGGCTCCCTCCGCACCCGCCGGGCCGCCCGCCTCCGACTTCGAGGCCTCCGTAGCCGACGTCAACACCGCGGCCGAACGGCGCTTCGCCGAGATCTCCGCGGTCCTGCACGACCTCTCCCGGCGGGCGGCACGGCGATGAACGTACGCGTGCAGGTCGACCCTCAGACCGTGGCCGCCGCCGGCAGCGCCCTCGCCGGGATCGCCCAGCGGATGGCCGACGACATCGCCGCCCTGGAGAACACCGTCGCCGGGCCGGCCGCCCCGTGGGGTGACGACGAGAGCGGCGGCGTGTTCGCCCTCGCCTACCAGTCCGTGCTCGGGCACGCCCTGCAGGCCCTCGGGAGCCACGTCCAGCAGATCGGCGATGCCGCCGTGGGTCTGCACCACCAGGCCCGGGCCATCGCCGCCGCCGACGCCGAAGCCGGGGCCGAGCTCGCCGGAGGTCGGTCATGACCATCGAGCTGCCCGTCTTCGGTCCCGGGAGGTCGGTCATGACGATCGAGCCGGCCGTCTTCGGTCCCGGGAGGTCGGTCATGACGATCGAGCCGGCCGTCTTCGGCCCCGGGAGGCCGTCATGACCATCGAGCTGCCCGCTGAGCTCACCGAGCCGCTGTCCTGGCTCGGGCTCAGCTGGCCGCAAGCCGACGAGGACCGGCTGCACGCCGACGGCCTCGCCTGGATCGAGCACGCCACCCGGCTGCGACGGCACGCCGCCGAAGCCGACACCGCCGCACGCCGGGTCTGGCTGGAGAACGAGGGCGCCTCCGTCGACGCCTTCGAGCAGTGGTGGAACGGCGAGGACGGCCCCGGCCGGCACCTCGACGACGCCGCCACCGCAGTCGAGCTCATCGGTGCCGGCCTCATCGCCATGGCCGGCGTCACCGTCGCCCTCAAGACCGCCTACCTCGCCCAGCTCACCCTTCTCGCCTTCCAGGTCGGCCAGGCCGTCGCCACCTCCGTCGCGACCGCCGGCGCCACCCTCGCCGAGATCCCCCTCTTCGTCGCGGCCAGCCGGGTCGCCTGCCGCAAGCTCGTCCACGAGGCGCTGCAGGTGGTCGAAGGCGAGATCGCCGACATGTTCACCCAGGCCGCCATGCTGCTGCGGACCGCCGGCACCAAGGCCGCCGCCCGGCACGCCGGCCGGCTGGCCGAGCACTTCGGGCAGAACTCGGAATTCCACCGGCTCATGCGCGAGGTCGAGCGAGCCGACGTCAGCAGCCCGTTCAACGGCGCCAACTTCTACTCCGGGGCGCTCGACGACGGCACCCGCATGCGGGGCTTCGCCGAGAAACACACCGACGGCATCACCAGGGTGACGCTGGAACAGACGCCGGGCGGGCGGAGGTTCGACGACATGCTTCTCTTCGAGGAGCACTCGCCGATTCGCAAGGGGCAGGCGGGTGGCGTCTGGGAGAGGCTCTCCGAGCGGTACGCCGAAGGGGCTCAGGGCGAGGTGACGGCATGGTCGCACCAGCCGCGAGCCGACGGGATCTGGAACACGGTGGAGAAGCCGGCCTTGGAACGCAATCCCGCAGTGACGAAGATAAGTGTCATCGACCCCGGGGCGTGACCGTCGGATGGAGTTCGGAAATGGCCGTTCACGAGATCCAGAGCCAGTCGGCGCGTACCGATACCGGCGTGATCCTGCGCAGCGTGGACAGAGAGAACATGCGTGCCGAGTATCGGGGCCGCCGCATCCTGCTGGGGGTGGAGCGCGGGGTCGGAACCGATGTCGTCTACCTGCCCAGGACACCTGCCTGGGAGGACGGCGAGGCGATCTCCGCGACGGACCTGGCCGTCGTCAAGGACGGGGTGGTCGAGATCCTGCGGTACTGGGGGTCCGCCACCGAGTTCTACACGCTGTCGGTGTGAGGAGTGTGGACGAACTAAGGTCGTACACATGGGACCGCGAGAGCCTGAGACCGGCGCCGGCTTCACACCACCGCCGCCCCGGGCCGACGGTGAGGCGGTGACCACGCCTCCTCTGCCGCCGACCGGGCAGCGTCCGGGTGCGCGGCGGGGCCGTCTCCAGAGTCGGCGGGCCCGGTTGGTGCTGGCCTTGACCGGCGGTCTTCTGGCGCTGTTGTGCGTCGGCGGGGTGGGCGCCTTCTTCGTCCTCTACGACGAGGCGACCGAGATCAAGAGAACTGAGCCGGATGCCGTGGTCGACAGCTTCCTGGCGGCCACGCTGGTCAATCGAGACGACCAGGAGGCCTCGCTTTACCGGTGCAAGTCCGGCGGTGACTTTCAGCAGCTCATGCAGTTCCGCGATGACACGGTGAAGCGTGAGAAAGACTTCTCGGTGGGAATCGCGGTCAGTTGGTCGAGCCTTGACGTGAATGTCGCCGGATCCAGCGGCACCGTGAGTGCGGATCTGAAGCGGACAATCTCCGCTCAGGCGGGCCGTGACAGCAGTTCCTGGCAGTTCGCGGTGGTCGACGAGGACGGATGGCGAGTCTGCGGAGCAACAAAGACCGGGTGAGTGTTACTCGACCCAGACCAGGTGGGCCGGCACTTCGAGCGTGCGGGGTAGCTTGCCGCTCCAGCCCCAGCGGTACCAGTCGAGCTCCTGCGCCACGCGCACGCTGACGATGCCGTCGTCGCTCACATGTGACTCGGTGACCGCCCGGAGGTCGCGGCGTTCGTTGCCGTCGTCGAGGATCTGTGTCACCCGGCGGCCGGTGAGCGTGTCGGCATCGATGGCCGACACCGGCGGGCGGCGGGGTGGCTCGTCCAGCGAGACCAGCTGATTCACCTTCGCGCCGGGCGTCGTGGTGCCGGAAAAGCCCAGCTCCTCCACCCAGACTCGCTCGACCGGGACCAGCGCGGCGAAGACCTCGGTGCGCTCGGCCTCCGCGCGGTACCACTCCGACTCGGGCATCACCGGCACGTAGGTGCGGCTGCCCTGCACCACCTTCGCGTCGGCCCGGAGGTCACCCCGCCAGCCGTGGCCGGGCAGCCCGACCAGGACACGCCGGCCGCGCAGGTCGCCGGCCATGGTCGCCGGGGTGGGCACTATCGGACGTGGCGAGTCCAGCGCGCCGTCACGCCGGCCGCTGAAGGGGTCCGGCAGGGAACCGCTGCTCATCCCTCGTTCCCCAACGGGGCGCCCTGCCCCTGCATGAACTGGACCGGGTTGACCGCGCCCGCGCTGGACCGGTCGTTGCCCAGGTGCACCTCGAAGTGCAGGTGGGGGCCTGACGAGTTGCCGCTGCTGCCGACCCGCCCGATCTGCTCACCCGCCACGACCTGCTGGTTCTTGCGCACGAAGGGCTGTTGCACCATGTGACAGTAGCGTGTCATCACGTTGCCCGCATGGACGATCTCGACCATCCACCCGCAGCCACCCTTGCCGGGATAGCCGTCCACATTGCAGGACTTGCGGCCGCGGAAGTCCTCGTCGCACTTCACCACCGACACCGTGCCGCTGGCCACCGCGTAGATCGGCCGGTACTTGTCGACGCTGATGTCGACACCCTGGTGGTTGGGTCGCGAAGCGCTCCGGAACCCGGAGCCGACCGGACCCTTCAGCGGGATGGTCCAGCCCGAGGCGGCGACCGCCCCGGAGACCGAGCACTGCAGGGTCACCGAGTCGCCCACGGCGTTCGCGGCCCCGTTGGCGAGCTGGTTGACGATCTGTGTCGCCAGCGGCTCGTGCTTGGCGTACGCATCGGGGTAGGCGCTGATCTGCACCGCCTGCGCGGCGCTGGTCAGGGCCATCTTCTCCCAGCCCCGGATCGTCTTGAGCTTGGAGTAGAACTTGGTGCTCGCGTAGACCGGATCCCGGACCTGCTTCGGCGATCCCCAGCCGGAGCTCGGCCGTTGCTGGAAGAGGCCGAGTGAGTCGTGGTCGTTCTTGGCACCGAGGTTTCCGAGGTTGTTCAGCCCGGACTCCTGCATCGCGGTCGCCACCGCGATCACCCACGCCCGCGGGGGCAGGCCCATGTCCGCCCCGACGTTGATGATGATCGCCGCGTTGCGGATCTGACTACCGTCGTAGGGGCTGATCCCCGGCAGTGTCGAGTCCGGATCCAGGGCGCCGCCCTTCCCGCACGCCAGGGAGGCGTTGATGAGGCGGTTGCCGCTGTCGTTGCGCAGCCCGCCCCACACCAGGAGGGTGACGCTCCCGCCGCAGCACAGCAGTGCGAGCGTGACGACGAGGGCGACGGTGAAGACGACCTTGCGCGATCGCCGGAGGCTCATGCCGGCGCCCAGTCGATGCCGTCGACCAGCCAGGTGCCCTCCGGCGCCACCATCCGCAGGCCCAGCTTGCCGTTGTCCATGGTCACCGTCGCGTTGACCAGAGTGTCGCTGACCGCGACCAGACTCGGCTTACCGACCACCCGGTCGGCCGGTACCGCGGCCGGGTCCACCCCACGCAGTTGCTCGGTGAGGCGCTGCGTGGCGTTCGGCTGGAGGCGGCTCAGCCACTTCTTCGCGGTGACGTCACTGTGGTCGACCCAGGCGGAGGCGAACGCGTACGCCACCGCCTCGGGCTGGGCCCGCCCCGGTGCGGTCTTCGGGGTGGGCGGCGGATCGGACGTCGCGACGCTGTCGTCGTCCGACGGGTCGATGCTGATGGCCGGTGCCGGGCTGCTCTTCCCGATCGGCGTGGTGGCCTGACCGTCCGAGAAGACCCGTCCGATGCCGACGACGGCCAGGATGATGGCGCCGAGGACGATGGCGATTCCCCAGCGGGACCGGAAGATGCCGTTGAGGATGCGTGTGATCAGCCCTGACATCCCACTCACCGTGCCTCGGAGCGCACCCGCGGGCTGGCCGGCTCCTCACTGGTCGCCCCGGTCTCGGGCCGGTAGATGGCGTAGGAGGTCGGTCGCTCGGACACGTCCGGTTCGGTCCAGTCGGACGCACCGCGGGCGCGGGCTGGAACGGCACGATCCTTTCCGGACGCGACGGGCACCGGGGTGTTGTCGGGCACGGTCTCGTTGCCGTCCGTCCGGGTCGGGGCCGGGGCGGGAGCGGCCTCGACCTCGCGGCGAGGCGTGGTCGAGGAGTCCTCGAGCCGGGCCTCCGGCCGGAGGCTGCGCTGCTCGAAGGGTCCCTTTCCGAAGGTCGGCTCACGGGTCCCGCCGCCCTCGGCGATCTCCAGCTTCGATGCCTCCCGCATGTCGCGGAAGAACCGCCGGTGCCAGGATCCGCCGGACGCGATGGTCGCGGCGCTGTCCTTGCCGCCGAGCTGGGTGATCCGCCGGTACGGCCGGAGCAGCAGCCACCCGACCACGCCGCAGAGCCAGACCAGCACCACCTGGAGCCAGCCGGCCAGGCTCGCGGTGTTCATCACCAGGTCGACGGCGAACAGGTAGATCGCCGCGCCGGTGCCGAAGATGGCGATGTTGAAGACCGCGGCGACCACCGCGTTGCCGAGCCGTCGCACTCCGCCGCTCGCCGGCCGTAGCAGGCCGATCGTGCCCAGGATCGGCGCCGCGATGACAGCCCACCGGAAGATCAGGAAGCCGAGAAGGACGAGCAGCGACGCGGTGATGTCGAACATCGCGTACATGAACGCCGCCAGCATCGCGATGAAGCCGGCGCCCACCCGCTCCATTCCCTTGGCGCCCTGCAGGTATTCGTATGCCTCCGGGTTCTCGGTCCTGATCTGCTCAGAGACCTTCATCCACTGGGTCTTCTTCCGATCCAGGGTGGCGTCGCGCGTCGCGGGGTTGGAACGGATCTTCTCGATCTCGTCCCAGCGGAGTGAGCGGGCGTCGTACAGCGCGGGACCGTACTTCTTAGCGGTCTCGCTGTCGGCGGATCCGAGGACTCCGCGCAGCCAGTTCCGGTAGAGCATGGTCTCGGTTGCGGTGTCGCTGGCACGCACCGCGGGCAGACGGTTGTCCTTACAGGCCTCGGGGCCGAGAGCACACTCGCCGGCCGGCTCCTTGGGCTGCGGTCCAACGGCGTCGTGCACCACCCCGAGCGAGGTGATCAGCGTCTCGTCCGCGATCTTGGCGGACTGCACCGGCCAAGCCGCGATGGCCGTCACGACGACCATGATGAAGATCGCCCACCCGGCCGTGGTCGTCGCCGCGCCCATCTCAGCCTGCCGCGACCGCCAGAGCAGGTAGAGCCCGACCACCGCGAGCGTGACCACACCGAAGACGGTGAACACCTTCTGGTAGACGGCCTTGGTGGCCTGGTCGACCAGGGGATCCGCCCAGCCCCACAGCGTTTCCGGGTTCCAGGCGCGCTCGCGGAGGGCGTTCGAGGCGCCGATCACCGCCGTGGCGATCATGAACTCGCCGTTGGCGATGGTGGTCTCGAACTTCTGGTCCGCGTCGACGATCGTGGAGGCGCAGCCGCCCTCCAGGTCATAGGTGACGAAGGTGTAGCCGGCATACCCGTAGTCGCTGTACAGGCCGGGGAAGCTGTCCTTCGTGGACGAGGCGGGCCGCTCGGCGAACCAGCCGGCGAGCCCCGAGTCGGGGGTGCTCGGCGTCGGCGGGTTGAGGCAGCTGGCACGGGTGTCGACGACCTCGGCGAGCCGGTCGACGCAGGCCTTGAAGTCGGCCTGCCACTCCTCGACACTGCACGCGCCACCGGGGGCCTGGGCCGGCGGGCGGGCCGACGCCGCCCCGGGGGTCGCGACCGCCCACGCTATCGACGCGACCACCAGCACGAGCAACGCCGTGAGAAACGCCAGCCCCCGCCGCACCATCTCAAACCTCCAGGTCGGACGGGAGTGGCACAGCCGTCGTCGGTGGCGCCACGCCCGGTGTCGTGTCCAGGTGTTCGAGCAGTCCGTCGACGTACGAGACGTCGACGCGCACCTTCTGAACCCGGCCGTCCACGTCCCGCATCACGAACTCCCGGAAGCCGAGCCGGTGCTGGGAGGCGGAGTCGACCTGGGAGAGGGACGCGAGCGTCGCCTCGTACCCGTCGTGGACGGGCACCCGCAGCAGTCGCAGGGCCTCGGAGGCGATCTCCTGGTCCTCGGCGATCCGGCCGACGAAGACGGTGGAGACCAGGTTCTGCACGTCGAGGCCGAGGATGTCGCGAGGGTTCTGGGACGCCACGAAGGCGGCCAGGTTCCATTTACGGGAGTCACGGGCGAGACGGACCAGGAACGACCGGCCGGAGCGCCAGCCCTCCATGAAGTGCGCCTCGTCGAGGCCGACCATCTTGCGGGACGACATCGAGCCGCCGTAGCAGCGCCGGACCGCGAGCCGGTGCGCGGTGTGCAGCATCGGCAGGGCCAGGGACTCCTCGGCCGACCAGTACTCCCGCTCGATCTTGAGGTCGGGCAGCCGCAGACCGGCCATGGTGATCACGGTGAGGGCCGCGTCGGCGCCGAGCAGATGCTGGGGCGGGTGGCCGAAGAAGAGGAGCGCCAGGGGCATCTCGGCGGTGTCGAGGAGCAGGTTGGCCAGTTCCCGGCCCTCGTCGTTGTCGAGGGCCTGCAGGGTACGCACCACGTCGTCGAGCGTCGACGTCTCCTCGGCCGGCACCTGCCGCACCGCGTGGCGCAGCAGGGTGGCGGTGGACGCCTCCTTGGCGACCTGCGGCGGCACCAGCATCGAGCAGATGTCCTGCACGAGCATCCGGCGTTCGGCGCGGGCGTTGGAGACCGCGATCTCGTACTCCCGGTCGCCCGCCGGACCGGTCGGGAACTCGGACCGCACCGGCGTCGGGATGAGCGAGTACGGCGCGAGCGTCCCCTGCTCGGAGCCGGTCAGGTTGAGCACCCGGCTGTACGGCCGCAGCTCGGGCATCTGGCAGAGCCGAGCGAGCGGCCCGGACGGGTCGAGCAGGGTCACCTGGACGCCGCGGCGGGCGTTGAGGTAGCCGAGGGCGCCCATCAGGGTCGATTTGCCACCACCCGGCTCGGCCACGAGCACGCCGAGACCGGAGCGCTCCCGGACCTCCATCGGGAAGTGCAGGTCGAGGAAGACCGGCCGGCGGCAGGTGCCCGCGGTGCGCCCGATCAGGTCACCACGCCGGTCACCGACCGTGGACGCCGCCTGGGGCAGGGCCGCGGCGAGCAGTTTGACGGGCATCCGGCGGACGTAGCCGGTGTTGGCGATCGGCTCGCCCGGGATGAACTCGCGGGCCAGCTGATCCTGGTTCTTCGGGTGCTGCAGGGAGATCCGCAGCTCTCGCGAATACAGCTGGATGAGCCGCCGGGCCCGCTCCAGACACTCCTCGCGGGTGGCGCCGCTGACCGCGAGCCGGTGCCAGCCGTGCGCGCGGGCCGAGTCGGTCGGCAGGCCGGTGGTCATCTCGTCGCCGATCACGAGCGCCCGTTTGGCGAGCCGCTCCAGCTCGGGTGGAGCGTCGATGCCGTGCTCGGCGTAGTCGAGCTGCTGGGACCGGATCATCCGGAGCCGGTGCTCGAGGTTCTTGAAGGAGCCGGTGGCGCCGAGGATGTCGATGCGGGAGGAGAGCTCCATCGGCCACGGGAGCCGCTCGTGGAAGTGCATCCACGGCTCGTGTTTCTCCGGGATCTCCAGCGGCTCCATCCGGCCCACGGAGAGGACGGCGACGTGCCGCTCCTCGCCGGACATCCGGTTGACCAGCTTCACCGTCGACCCGTACGGCGTCCGGTAGCGCTCCACCGCCTCGGTGAGCGCGAGCAGGTCGCCGGTCTCCCAGTGCCCGTTGGTGACCGGGGAGAGCAGTCCGGGCGGCGCCATGCCGAGCGCCACCGACCGGTAGAGCAGCCACTCCAGCTCCTGCGGGGTGACCCGCCGCCCGCGCATGCCGAACGCGTTGAGCACCTCGTCGAACTGCTCGACGGTCCGGCCGAGTTTGCGCCGCTCGCCGTCGGAGGTGCCCTTGCCGAACGTGCGCAGGATCCGCTCGGTGAACGTGTCGCCGAGCGAGCGGCGTGCGAACGTCACGCCGAGGAACGTCTGGCCCTCCGCGTGGTTGACCGAGAGCAGGTGCCGCTGGGCCGCGACCAGGTGGTCGGACCAGGAGGTGCCGCCGTGCACGTCGGGCAGGGGCTTGGCGGTGAACGAGTCGACCGTGCGGGCCCACTCGTCGGCCGGGAAGGGACGGGTGGTCCGCCGCAGGTGCAGCCGGAAGCCGGCGAGGCCCGCATACTGCTCGGAGATGGCGCTGAGCAGCGCCTCCCGCTCCGCGTCGGGCCGGAAGGCCCAGCGCACCTCGGGCAGGTAATACCAGGCCGTGACGGTGCTCTGGGTGAACGTCAGGTGCCCGGCGATCTCGCTGATCGCCAGCTCGACGGACGGGTCGCGGTCGCTGAACTTGAGCTTCTGCGGCCGTAGTGCCGCCGCTTTCGGCTCCTTCTCCTTGCGTTTGGCCGGCGCCTTCTCGCGGCGCCGGGCCGGTGCCTTCTCCGGCGGCGCGACGGGGAGCGGCGGAGCGGCCGCGGGCACCGGGAGTGGCACCGGCGACTGGATCGGCGCGGGCTGCTCCCAGAGCGCTGGCGGCTGCGCGGAGGGCGGTGGCCACTCCTCCAACTCGGTCCAGTCATCGTCGTCCGTGACGACCGGGTCGGCGACGACGGGAGCCGGGATGACGGCGGCCGGCGCGACGGGGATCGGGGCGACAGGGGCCGGGGCGACGGCTCGCCCGTTCTCGCGGAAGAAGTCCGGCGCGGGGGCGGGAGAGGGCGGTGGCGCCACGGCGGGACGTGGGGGTGCGGCGACGGCCGGAGGGGCCGCCGGTGCGTGCGGATCACTCGTACGGGGAACCGCCGCTCCACCGAACAGGTCCAGGAACGGCGAGTCGATGTCCATACTGGAGTCGACGGCGGTGGCGCGCGGGCGCACCGGTTGCGGGGCCTGGAAGACGCCTACTCCACCGTGGCCCGGTGTGGCGACGAGCTCTTCCCCGTCATCGAGTGATCGAGGCGAGGAGTAGTTGTCTGAACGCACACCGTTACTCTGCCTGCCCGGGGACGAGGCGTCCGCCCGGGGATGCCCGTGCGGATACGTTTCGGTCATGCGTGGACCTCACCTGCGCGGACGACCTGGCAACTGGTCATACCAACTCCTCCCGAACCCGGATGCGAGTGGCGACAAGCCTCGGATCGCGCTGCTCCACGGCCGGCTCGCGGGTGCGGCGCCAGTCGGTGAGCGCGGTACGGATGACGACGCGGGCCGGACGGTCCGGGTCGACATGCCGGAACACGTACGACGTCGTGACCATGGCCAGGGCGATCTCCCAGGCCGGGAACGGGTCGAACTCGAGCGTGAGCGCATAGTGGATGGCCATGAAGATGGGCACCAGGACCACGAACATCCCGTACTGCGCATAGGGCAGATGGACGGGCAGTGTGTAGCCGGGCGGGCCGAGGTAGACCAGGCGCGCCCGGTAGATGTCGTCGTCGGTCCGGAGCCGCATCTCAGTTGAAGATCAAATCGATGATCGACTCGCCGAAGACGAACAACGCGGTGGCGCCGGCAATGAACGCCAACCCGACGATCGCGATCGCCGAACTGGTGAGGACCTTCGAGACCTCGCCCTTGCTGGCTCGGCCGATGAAGATCACGCCGAGCACGGCGAGCAGGATCGGCGCGATGTTGGTCGCGAAGAACTCGACGATCCCTGAGGTGTTGATTTTCCCGGTCGGCTCGGCCGCCAGGATGATGAGATCAGTGGCGATCATCGGTAAACCTCCCCGTGTCCGTTATGGGGGGTACGGACACGCTGCAGTTGTGAAGCCGTACGGCAACGCCCATATGGTGCTACCTCTGACTCACCGCGTCGAGTGAGTCGTTCGGGCACTGCCATGCTCGTCTCTGCTCTCTTCGGTCACTTCATGATGCCCAGATCCGAAGAGTACGGCTCGTGGTTGCGAGCAACAAGCGCCCGTTTCGTTACCCAAGGTGAAGGAGTGCGTGAATCACAGTCACATGGCATCGTACGCCTGTACTAATCACCGCTGCCCCGTACCCTTCACCTGTGTCCAATTGGCCGACAGACGCGCAGCTCACGGGGGCTGAACTGCTACGTGTGGATCACCCGGTCGTGATGGGTGTCCTCAACGTGACTCCGGACTCCTTCTCTGACGGTGGTAGATACACCGACGTCGACGCCGCGGTTCAGCATGGCGTCGGTCTTTTTCACGAGGGCGCGCACGTCATCGACGTGGGTGGCGAGTCGACGCGGCCGGGCGCCGATCGGGTCGACGCGGAAACCGAGATCGCCCGCGTGGTCCCGGTGGTCGAGCGCTTGTTCGCCCAGGGCGTACCGGTCAGCATCGACACCACTCGCGCGGCGGTCGCCGAGGCCGCGCTCACCGCCGGCGCCGCGATCGTCAACGACGTCTCCGGTGGCCTCGCCGACCCCGGCATGGCCGCCGTCGTCGCCGCGGCCGGCTGCCCGTGGATCCTGATGCACTGGCGCGGCCACTCCCGCGACATGCAGCGACTCGCCGTCTACGACGACGTGGTCGCCGAGGTCCGCGACGAGTTGCGTGCCCGTGCCGACGCGGCGATCGCGGCCGGCGTCGACCCCGGCCGGATCGTCCTGGACCCGGGCCTCGGCTTCGCCAAGCAGGCCGAGCACAACTGGGCGCTCAGCGCCCACCTCGACGTGCTCGTCGGCCTCGGCTTCCCGGTCCTCTTCGCGGCGAGCCGCAAGACCTATCTGGGACGCCTGCTGGCCGGTCCGGACGGGACGCCGCGGCCGGTGGACGGCCGCGAGGCGGCCACCCTCGCCACCTCACTACTGGCGGTCGCCTCCGGCGCCTGGGGCGTCCGCGTCCATGAGGTGGGTGCGACCGCCGACGCCCTCGCGGTCTGGCGGGCGACAGGCTCACCACGATTCAGCGGTACGCCGTGAGCCGCCCACGACCGCAACCCACCACTCCCGCCCGGCCGGGCCCGCCACGCGCGCCCGCGACCCTCGGCGGGACAACGCGCGCGCACGGGGAGAAGAGATGACCGGACGGATCACGCTGACCGGCCTGCGGGCACGGGGCAATCACGGCGTCTACGACTTCGAGCGGGAGCAGGGCCAGGACTTCGTCGTCGACGTGACCCTCGACCTCGATCTGGGTCCGGCGGCCCGCAGCGACGACGTCGCCGACACCGTCCACTACGGCGAACTGGCCACGGCCCTAGTCGGCGTGCTCACCGGAGAGCCGGTCAACCTGCTGGAGCGCCTCGCCGACCGGCTCCTGGACGTCTGCCTCGCCGACGAGCGGGTCGGGTCCGCCGAGGTCACCGTGCACAAGCCACAGGCCCCGATCCCGCACGAGTTCGCCGACGTCGCGGTCACCCTGCGCCGGAGCCGGTCATGACCGGGGCGGTGCTCTCGATCGGGAGCAACCTGGGTGACTCCCACTCCCACCTGCGGGCCGCCGTGACACGGCTGGGCGCGTACGTCGTACAGGTCTCCGGGGTCTATCAGACGCCTCCCTGGGGAGACAGCGCGCAACCGCCGTACCTCAATGCCGTGGTCTTCGTCGAGGATCGGACCGCGACCGCCCGGGATTGGCTGACCCGCGCCCAGGCGTGCGAGACGGCCGAAGGCCGCGTCCGTGACCCGGACCGCCGCTTCGGCCCGCGCACCCTGGACGTGGACGTGATCGCCGTCTGGACCGACGACGGCGAACCGGTCGTCGCCGGCGACCCGGAGCTGACCCTGCCGCATCCGCGCGCCCACCTGCGGGCCTTCGTGCTGGTGCCGTGGCATGCCGCGCGTCCCGGCGCCGAACTGCCCGGCCACGGCCCGATCGCCGCGCTGCTGAACACTCCCGAGGTGGCCGCCGACATCGCCGGAGTCACGCCCCGGCCGGAGCTGTCGTTAGAGTCGATGGAGTGAGCGTCAACCCGGACCACGGCTCCCCCCGCGACATCGATCCCTCGCTGCGGCCGACGAGCATGTCGACGCTGGTGGTGGCCGCTCTCGCAGCCGCCGCGGTGGCCTGGCTGCTGATCTCCGTCAACGACTTCTTCTACCGCATCTCGCCGCTGCCGTGGACCGGCGCCGGGGTGCTCGCGGTGCTGGCGATCGCCGAGGCCTACCTGGCACAGAACACCGCGTCCCGGATCCAGCGCAAGCCCGGGGCGCTCCCGGTCCAGCCACTGGCCGTCGCCCGTTTCGCCGCCCTGGCCAAGGCGTCCTCGCTGGTCGGCGCCCTCTCCGCGGGGTTCTCCGCCGGGCTGCTCGTCTGGCTGCTGTTGGAGCCGACCAAGGAGGCCGGGTCCAACGTGCCGACCGCGGCCACCACACTGGTGACCGCGGTCGCCCTGATCGCGGCCGCGCTCTGGCTGGAGCGGTCCTGCCGGGTGCCGGACCGTCCCGATCGGGAGGACGACGACTCGGGCCGTAAGAGCCCGCGCCGGTGACGTCCGGGACGATCCCGTCGTTCACCATCCGTTGACGATCGTCGAACAATTTCCGCGCTGAACTGAGGCGGTCTCGTTTCCGTATGCTTTGCGGCGGGCGGGTGTGAGCCTGGAGTAGCGTGCGCCTCGGACCGCTCGTGGAGGCGTAAGGAGGCGCGGACCATGGCGTACGACGACACCACCTTCCGCCGAGCCGGCGACGAGAAGACCGATACCGATCCGGCCGCCTATCGGCGCCGGGTGCAGTACGACGACACCGCCGGCACCACCCTCGACCACTCCCAGCGCAACCCGGCGACCGCGACCGGCGCGATCTCCACGGCCGACGACGACGGGCGCGACCGGCTCGGCATCCACCTCGGCTGGGAGGTCATGCTCCTGGTCGTCGCGGCGGTCCTCGGGTTCCTTCTGCAGCGCGAGGACTCGGCGGCCCTGCAGCGCCCGGCTCTGGACGCGCTGCTCGTCACCGGCGCCGCGATCGGGCTGCTCACCCTCGGCGCGGGCCTCACCCTGCGAGCCGGTGTGCCCAACGTGGCGATCGGTCCGATCGCCCTGGCCGCCGCCATGCAGTATGCGGAGAACAGTGACAAGGGCCTGGCCCAGGCCGTGGTCCCGGCGCTGATCATCGCCGCCGCCGGTGGTCTCGCGGTCGGACTGATCGTCACCGTCCTGCACGTGCCCGCCTGGGCCGCGACCCTGGCCGCCTCCTTCGCCGTCATCGTCTACATCCAGCTGCGCCCCGAGCCGGTCGACGTGCAGGGCGACTGGGACCCGACGGGCCAGGCGTTCGTGCTGTTCGGGGCGTTCGCGGCCCTCGCCGTGCTGGGCGCGGCGCTCGGCGCGGTCGGCCCGGTGCGCCGCTTCCTCGGCCGCATGCGGCCGTCCGGCGACCCGGCCCAGCGCCGGGGCGCCGCCGCCGCGGTTCCGGCCCTGCTCACGCTGGTGGTGTCGTCGCTGTTCGCGACCGTCGCCGGGGTGCTGATCGCGGCGACGGCCGACGGCCCGATCGTCCCGGACACCGGGTTCGAGTGGACCGGCATCGCGATGGGCCTGGCCCTGCTCGCCGGCACCAGCGTGTACGGCCGTCGCGGCGGCATCTTCGGCACCCTGTTCGCGGTCACCGCGCTCACCCTGTTCCTGCGCTACGAGGACCTCCGCGATCTGGACATCGCACTGTTCGCGATCGCCGGGAGCGTCTTCGTCGCCGGTCTGGTGGTGAGCCGCTTCGTCGAGTCGTACGGGAGCGCCTACAACGGCCGCGTCGCCGAGGACTGGAACGCGGCCCCGTCCAACGGCACGAACTGGTCGCCGACCCTGCCCGAGACCTGGAGCACCCCGGCCACTCCGGCGCCGCGCAGCGACCGATGGGACGACGGCCCGTGGGGCGCCAACCGCTGAAAGTATGCTTTCGGACATGACCTCGCCCAGCTTCGCCGAACTGGACGCCCTGCCCACCGAGACGCTGCGTGAGCAGGCCTTCGCCAAGGCCCGTGCCAAACACGACGTCAGCTTCTTCTGGTCGGTGTTCAAGAACCTGCCGGACGCCGGTGACGCCGCCTCTCTGGACGGCGCCCCCAACTCGATCGGGCCCACGGTCGACGAGGCCGTCGCGCTGTGGCGTGAGTTCGAGGGCCGCGACCTAGGTGACCGCGAGCCCCTGCTCCGGGCCGCCTTCATCGACTATCTGAGCAGGTAGTGACGGCTGTCGTTTGAAAGCCGGACCCGGCTGGGAAAAAGCTGGGAATGGCTCTCGGAAACCGTTACAAGACCGCACCCGGTGCGGGCACTCTCGCCGCGCTCATACTCGTCCTGGTCTTCGGCAGCCCCTGGTATGGGGACTGGGCCCAGGACAACACCGACCCGAACACCGCCGGCGGCTGGTGGCTGCGGCTGCTGGCCTGGCCGGCGTGGAGTTTCGACACCGACGACTCACTGCGTGACGTGATCGTCGGCGACCTCAAGGCGATCCTGCTGGTCGTCCTGACCTTCGTCTTCCTGTACCTGCTGCCCGGCTCCCAGTTGGCCCGGGCCCGCGGCACGGTCAGCCAGTTCCTGGCCGGCTGGGCGGCGTACATCTTCGCGGGCGCCTTCGCCGCGCTTCTGGCCACCCTGTTCCTCACCAACCCGTCGCTGCTGGGCGCGTTCAACGCGGCCGGATCCGGCGCGGGATACGGCTTCTTCGTCGGCTGGATCGTCGGCCTGGCCTCCCTCGGCGGCTGGCGCGGCACCCGCTGACCACCCGGCGGCCGGTTGCCCCGCGGCCGGCCGCCCCGCCGCCTGCCTCCCACCGCTGGCCACTCTGCTGCCTGCCTCCCGCTGCTGGCCGTCTGCCGTCTGCCGTCTGCCGTCTGCCGTCGGCCGTCGGCCGTCGGCCGTCGGCCGTCGGTCACCTTCTCCCTGGTCACCGCCGGCCGTCCCCCCCGGCCGGCGCCTGCCTTGCTGCCGGCCGTCCCCCGGCCGGCGCCTGCTGTCCCGCCGGCCCGAGGTTTCCCCGAGTTTCCGCTGAGAACGAACCGAACGTGCCGTCCCGCGCTCGGCGGTTTTGCCGGAGACGTGGTCTCGGTAACATCTGCGGCCATGCCGGAACGGGACACCCCATCGGGTCACAGCGCCCGACTGCTCCGTGGCCTCGTCTGGGCAGGCGTCGTCCTCGCCCCGATCGCGGCCGCCGTCGTGCTGATCGGCGGTGACTCCGCCACGGTGCGGTTCGCGGTCCTGCTGATAGCGGTCAGCGTCGTGCTGATCGGGGCATCGGTGCTGATCCGCGCTGATCCGGTGCTGCTCCGGATGGACGTCGAGGACCGGGTCGCCGAGGAGGTGGACGGGCTGCGCCGTCAGTTGCGGGCCGAGTTCGCCACCACCGCCCCGGCCGTCGCCCAGGAGGAGGCGCAGCCGGCGCGCACCGGTGGCGGACGGGCCCAGGTCGCCCCGCCACCCGTCTTCACACCGCCGCCGGGCCGTCCGACCTTCGTGCACCAGCCCGAGCCGGTGGTCCATCACGAGCCGGAGCCCGAGTACCCCTACGACGAGACCGGGTACCGGTACGACGACCAGCCGGACGGCTACCAGGACGGGTATCACCAGGACGGGTATCACCCGGACGGCTACCAGGAGGGATACCAGGCGAACGGCTATCAGGAGGTGTATCCGGACGGCTACCAGCAGGAGGGGTACGAGGGCGGCTACCCGCAGGAGGGGTACCAGGGCGAGTACCAGCAAGAGGGGTACCAGGACGACGGCTATCAGGAAGAGGACTATCAACAGCCGGTCCCGGTAGCGGCCCGCGCGACCGGCGGCCGGGCCTCGGTCCCCGGCATCGTCCAGCCCGTCTCCCCGGCCCAGTCTCAGGGTTTCCCCGCCCAGTCTCAGGGCTTTCCGGCGCAGGCGACGACCTCCCAGGCTTTCGCGGCCCAGGGCAGCACGTCGCAGGGATTCGCCGCGCAGGGAAACACGTCCCAGGGCTTCGCCGCGCAGGGCAGCACGTCGCAGGGATTCGCTGCCCAAGGCGCTGTGTCCCAGGGATTCGCAGCTCAGGGTGTGCCCGCCGGCCGGGCCAGCGCCGCGGTCCCGGTGGGCAGTGCCGCCGTTCCCGCCGCCGCCCCGGTAGCCCGCGCCGCGGTCCCGCCGCCCCCGACCGGCCCGCCGGTGCCCCGCCCCCGTGCCGCAGCCTCGGTCCCCGGCGCGATGCCCCCGGGCTCGCCCGGCCCGAACGGGATGATGCCGCCCGGCCCGAACGGCGGGATGCCGCCCGGCCCGAACGGCATGATGCCCCGGGCCCGAACGGGATGATCGCGCCACCGCAGGCCAGAGCGGCTGCCACGGTCCGCCCCGGCGGCACCCAGTACGGCCGCCCGGAGTCCCCGGACGGCGATTTCGGGGCCACCAACGGCTACGCGGGTGGTACCGACCCGGAGACGAGCGCCCAGTACAAGGCCCGCCGCCACCGCCCGTCCGCGAACGACACCAACGTGGGCACGCTCGCCGACTTCGCCGGCTACCCCGGTTACGACAGCGGCCAGAACGACTGGTGACCGGCGCGGCGGGCACCGAGGGCCGACAGGGCTATTTGTCGATGTCTCCCACGACGAAGAACATCGACCCGAGGATCGCGATCAGGTCCGGTACGAGACAGCCCGGGATGAGCGTGGCCAGCGCCTGCACGTTGGCGTAGGAGGCGGTTCGCAGTTTGAGTCGCCACGGCGTCTTCTCACCCCGCGACACCAGGTAGTAGCCGTTGACGCCGAGCGGGTTCTCGGTCCACGCGTAGGTGTGCCCCTCCGGCGCCTTCACCACCTTGGGCAGCCGCACGTTCACCGGCCCGCCGGTGCGGTCCACCCGGTCCAGGCACTCGTCGACCAGGTCGAGCGACACCAGCACCTGCTCCAGCAGCACCTCGAAACGGGCGTGACAGTCGCCGGACGTCCGCGTCACCACGGGCACGTCGATCTGGTCGTAGAAGAGGTAGGGCTCGTCCCGGCGTACATCGAAATCCAGACCGCTCGCCCGGGCCACCGGACCGGAGGCGCCGTAGGCCGCCGCGTCGGCCGCGCTCAGCACGCCGACGCCGACCGTGCGGGCCATGAAGATGTCGTTGCGCCGGATCACGTTGTCGATGTCGGGCATCCGGCGCCGGACCGCGGCGACCGCCTGCCGGGCCCGTTTCGTCCAGCCGGCCGGGATCTCCTCCTTGAGGCCGCCGACCCGGTTGAACATGTAGTGGATGCGGCCGCCGGAGACCTCCTCCATCACCGCCTGCAGCGTCTCGCGCTCGCGGAACGCGTAGAACATCGGCGTGATCGCGCCGATCTCCAGCGGGTAGGAGCCGAGGAACATCAGATGGTTGAGCACCCGGTTCAGCTCGGCGAGGGCCATCCGTAGCCAGGTGGCCCGCTCCGGCACCTCGATGCCCATCAACCGCTCGACGGCGAGGACGACGCCGAGCTCGTTGGAGAACGCGGACAGCCAGTCGTGCCGGTTGGCCAGCATGATGATCTGCCGGTAGTCACGCACCTCGAACAGTTTCTCGGCGCCGCGGTGCATGTAGCCGACGATCGGCTCGCAGGCGACCACGCGCTCGCCGTCGAGGGTGAGCTTGAGCCGGAGCACGCCGTGCGTGGACGGGTGCTGCGGGCCGATGTTGAGCACCATGTCGGCCGTGTCCAGGCCGGCCCCGGTGCCTACTGTCATCTCCCGGAAGGTCATGTCTTCAGTCCGCTTCTCGGGTGGCAGGCGGGGCGGTCGGATGGGTCACCACAGCATCGTGCCACGCTCGCCGAGACCGATGGTGTGGCAGAGCCACCAGTGGCTGCCGAGTCCGTCGGGATCGGTCAGCTCGGCGGCCGCCCCGGCGTTGCTCAGCGCCCGCAGGTAGCCGCCCGGATCGGTGCGCGCCAGCTCCAGCGATGGCCGGGAACCGTCCACACCGAGCGCACGCAGCGCCTCCCGCTGCCGGACCATCCGATGGGGAGTCCCGGCCGCGCACGCCGCCGCGTCGATCGCCACGTGGGCGGTGACGTCACAGGAGCCGTCCGGCACCGGGGACACCTGCCGCCCCTGCCGGTATCCGGTCAGTGTCCCGAGCACCGGCCGGTCCGCCTTCACGTGCCCGTAGTCGACGCAGAGCGCGACACCGCGGCGTACCGAGGCGACCGCTTCCGCCCAGGCCGCGTCGCGGGGCCAGCCGACCTCGATCCGCCCCGGCCCGGGCCACCAGCGGCTGGTCCAGAACAGGTCCGCCGGATCAGCCGCGGCGCCGAGCGTCTCGGTCCCGGTGACCCGGTCGACCAGGACCTTCCGCAGCCGCCCGTGCTCGTCGGTCTCCACGACGTCGAGCGGCACGTTGTCCAGCCATTCGGTCGCGATCAACATCCCGGTGATCTCCGCGGGCACGTCCCGCCGCCAGCGCACCGCCGGATCCAGCCCGGCCGGCCGCGGCGCCCTCTCGACCGCGACCGGGTTGATCCGCCCGGCCAGCCGGCCCGGCAGCGACGCCAGCAGCGCCGTGATCAACTCGCCGCGCCCGGCTCCGACGTCGACCAGATCGAAGGCCCGCGGACGGCCGAGTGCCTCGTCGACCCGTTCGACAACCCGCGCCAGCGCCCCGGCGAACAGCGGCGACGCGTGCACGCTGGTCCGGAAGTGATCAGCCGGGCCTTCGCTTTCCCGCACGAAGAACCCGTCGCCGCCGTACAGCGCCGTCTCCATGGCCAGCCGCCACCCGACACCCATTCCGTCACCCTAGGCCCACATTTCTCCGGTACGCCGTCGGCCGTCCCCACCCGCACCACCCCTCCCGTGGCGCCCCTCACCGCCTCGGGTGCCGGCCGGCGGTCCCGGTCGGCTCAGCGGGGAGGTGGAGCGGCCGATCGGGAGGGCGGTATCGATGCCGGTGCGGTTCTTCACACGTGCTTGTCACGGGCATGTCGAAACGGCGCATACTGGCGCTCGACCGGTACCCCTGCAACGAGGACTGGATCCAGATGAACGCTTTGACTGTCGGCGTCGTCGGCGCCGGCCGGGTCGGTGCCGTGCTGGGCGCGGCGCTGAACGCGGCCGGGCACCGTGTGGTCGCCGCCGCGGCCGTCTCCGCCGCCTCCCGGGAGCGGGCCGCCCGCCTCCTGCCGGACGCCGCGATCCTGCCGGCCGACGAGGTGGCCCGCGCCGCCACCGATCTGCTGCTTCTCGCCGTTCCCGACGACACCCTGGCCGCCGTGGTCGCCGGCCTCGACCGGACCGGCGCGCTCCGCCACGGCCAGGTGGTCGCCCACACCTCGGGGGCTCACGGTCTGTCCGTCCTGGGCGATGTGAACGGCATGGCCCTGCATCCCGCGATGACCTTCACCGGGGCGGACGCCGACCTGGACCGGCTGCCCGGCATCGCGTGGGGGGTGACCGCTCCGGATCGGGTCTTCGCGACCCGGCTCGTCGCCGATCTGGGCGGGGTGCCGGAGTGGGTGGCCGAGGAGTCCCGCCCGGTCTACCACGCGGCCCTGGCACACGGCGCGAACCATCTGGTCACCCTGGTCAACGAGGCGGCCGACCTGCTGCGCGCCGCGGGGGTCGGCGAGCCCCGCCGGGTGCTGGCCCCGCTGCTGACCGCGGCGCTGGACAACGCGCTGCGGATGGGCGACGCCGCCCTGACCGGCCCGGTGTCCCGTGGCGACGCCGGCACCGTCGCCAAGCACCTGGACCGGATGCCCGTCGACGCGGTGCCCGCCTACCTGGCGATGGCCCGCCGCACCGCGGACCGGGCGATCGCCTCCGGCCGTCTCCGGCCGCAGGACGCGACGGCCCTGCTGGACGTGCTGTCCCGGGCCGCGCACCACACTGTGAGGAGCCACGCGTGACCACTCTGGCGCACACCCGCGCTGACCTGGCCGCCGCGCTGGACGCGGCGACCGGTGAGATCGCCGTCGTGATGACGATGGGCGCGCTGCACCAGGGGCACCGGCGGTTGATGCGGGTGGCCCGGGAGCGGTCCGCGTTCGTGCTGGTGACGATCT
The DNA here is from genome assembly GCF_050956125.1 of Actinoplanes sp. CA-252034. Taxonomy (NCBI): domain Bacteria; kingdom Bacillati; phylum Actinomycetota; class Actinomycetes; order Micromonosporales; family Micromonosporaceae; genus Actinoplanes; species Actinoplanes sp. CA-252034. The sequence continues at coordinate 10,401,379 of NZ_CP191846.1, read as the reverse complement.
TCGTGAACCCGTTGCAGTTCGGGCCGAACGAGGACTACGAGAAGTACCCGCGGACTCTCGACGACGATCTGCGGGCCTGCCGGGCCGAGGGCGTGTCGGTGGTGTTCGCGCCGGGCCGCGACGACGTCTACCCGGATGGGCCGCCGTCGGTCACGATGCATCCGGGCCCGCTCGGCGAGATCCTCGAGGGCGCCAGCCGGCCCGGGCACTTCTCCGGGATGCTCACGGTGGTCGAGAAGCTGCTCATGCTCACCCGCGCCGACGTGGCGTACTTCGGCGAGAAGGACTATCAGCAGCTGGCGCTGATCCGGCGGATGGCGCGCGATCTGGAGCTGCCCGCGGAGATCGTGGGCGTTCCGACCGTACGCGAGGAGGATGGTCTCGCCCTGTCCAGCCGCAACCGCTATCTCTCGCCGGAGGAGCGCAAGGCCGCGCTGGCTCTTTCCCGCGCTCTGCGCGAGGGCGCGGCGCACGGCGACCCGGAGGCGGTCCTGGCCGCCGCCCACAAGATCCTTTCCGAGGAGCCGGGGGTACGCCCGGACTACCTCGAGCTGACCGGAGCGGACCTCGGCCCGGCCCCCGAGCAGGGCCCGGCGCGCCTGCTGGTGGCCGCCCGGGTCGGTGCCACCCGCCTGATCGACAACGTTCCGCTGACTCTGCAGAAGGGCGCCTGATGCTCCGGACCATGCTCAAGTCGAAGATCCACCGCGCCACCGTGACGCAGGCGGACCTGCACTACGTCGGCTCGGTCACCGTCGACCTGGACCTGCTGGAGGCGGCCGACCTGATCCCGGGCGAGCAGGTCGCGATCGTCGACGTGACGAACGGCGCGCGCCTGGAGACCTATGTGATCCCGGGCGAGCGGGGCAGCGGCGTGATCGGGATCAACGGCGCGGCCGCCCACCTGGTGCACCCGGGCGACCTGGTCATCCTGATCTCCTACGGGCAGATGGAGGACGCCGAGGCACGGACCTGGCAGCCGCGGATCGTGCACGTGGACGCCGACAACCGGATCATCGAGCTGGGCGCCGACCCGGCCGCCGCGGTCGAGGGCATGGCCGGTGATCCGGTCCGTGGCGACCTGACGCTCGCCTCCGCCTAGTAGTTCCGGCATTCCACCTCCCGAGCCTTCGATATGCCCCTACAGTGGGCAAATCGGATACAGCTGCCGAGGCTCGGGAGGCACGGTACATGCGACTCCGATGGGGGACGGTCGTCGTCGCGGCTCTTCTCGCCGTCGCCGGGTGCGGTAACGGCGGTGACGTCGACGGGGACCTGACGAACGACTGGGGTGCGATGGCTCCGGCCACCGGGTTCCTGCCGGTCGCCGAGACCTGTCATCTCTCCAACTTCGCCGTCTCCGGGCCGCGGGCCACCTATGAGGAGACCGACTGCGCGGTCCTGCACCGCACCGAGACGGTCTTCGTCGGCGAGTACTCCGCTCCCGGCGCGGACGCCGCCGAGCCACCGGCCGGCGCCTCCGCCGGAGCCCGCGCCGCCTACCGGGTCTGTGACGACAGGACGACCGAGTACGTCGGCGGCCCGTGGCGCAACGCCCGGCTGTGGATCGGCGTCACCCACCCGTCACCGGCCGCCTGGAGTGGTGGCAGCCGCTGGTTCCGCTGCGAGGTGGTGGAGCTCGACTCGATCGAGAACGACGGCGCCTTGATCCAGCGGACCGGCAGCCTGCGCGGGGCGCTCGCCGACCCGGCCTCGGCGCTGGCGCTCACGTGTTACGCCATCGAGCTCGACGACGCCGGGGCGATCACGCGGATGCCGCCGGTCGCGTGCGGCAACAAGCACAACGCCGAGTTCGCCGGGGTGTGGACCGCCGGGGACAAGGCCGCCTACCCGAAGGGCGACGCCGCCTGGGAGGAGCTGCACGACGGCTGCCGTACCGTCGCCGCGAAGTTCGCCGGGGTGCCCGACGACCGCGACCTGCAGTACCGCCTCGGTGTCGTGTCGCTGCCCGGCAACGCCGACGTCTGGGCGCAGGGCGACCACGGAGTGCGCTGCTACCTGTGGCTGGACGGGGCCGAGCTGACCGGAACGCTCAAGGGCAAGGGGACGAAGGCCCTTCCGGTCCAGTACAAGTAACGGTGACCACTGATGGCGGCCCCGGCGTGACGGAACCGCGGGCGCGGAGTGTACTGAACCCCATGTCACCTGTCGCGGATCTACCGGCACTGCCACGCCGGCTTGCCGCCGCCGAGCCCGGCTGGACCGAGACCACCGACGTCGTCGTGGTCGGCTCCGGCATCGCCGGTCTCACCGCCGCCCTCTACCTGCGGGAGCAGGGCCTGCACGTCACCGTCGTCACCAAGGTCAACATCGATGACGGCTCGACCCGGTGGGCGCAGGGCGGCATCGCGGCGGTGCTCGACCCGCTCGACACACCCCAGGCGCATGCGTACGACACCGAGATCGCCGGGGTCGGGCTCTGTGATCCGGCCGCGGTGCGGGTGCTCGTCGAGGAGGGCCCGGCCCGGATCCGGGAGCTGATCCGCCGGGGCGCCGAGTTCGACCGCAACCCGGACGGCTCGCTGATGCTGACCCGTGAGGGCGGCCACCGCGCCGACCGGATCGTGCACGCCGGCGGCGACGCGACCGGCGCCGAGGTGCAGCGCGCCCTGCACGAGGCGGTCCGCCGCGACCCGTGGATCCGTCTGGTCGAGCACGCGCTCGTACTGGACCTGCTGCGCGCCGCCGACGGCCGGGCCCGCGGCCTCACCCTGCACGTGCTGGGTGAGGGCTCCGAGGACGGTGTGGGCGCGATACTGGCCCGGGCCGTGGTGCTGGCCACCGGCGGGATGGGGCAGATCTTCTCGTCCACCACGAACCCGTCGGTCTCCACCGGTGACGGGGTGGCGCTCGCACTGCGGGCCGGCGCCGAGGTCACCGACGTCGAGTTCGTCCAGTTCCACCCGACGTCGTTCGTGGCGGCCGCCGAGGTCCCGCAGGTCGACCCGGTCCAGCGGCCGCTGATCTCGGAGGCTCTCCGGGGCGAGGGTGCCCACCTGGTCGACGAGAACGGCGAGCGGTTCATGGTCGGGCAGCACGAGCTGGCCGAGCTGGCACCCCGCGACGTGGTCGCCAAGGGCATCTACCGGGTGCTGCGGGCCACCGGCGCCGACCACGTCTACCTGGACGCGCGGCACCTGGGCAAGGAGTTCCTCGAGGGCCGTTTCCCGACGATCATGGCGTCCACCCGGGCTGCCGGCGTGGACCCGGCCACCGACCTGATCCCGGTCGCCCCGGCCGCCCACTACGCCTCCGGCGGCGTCCGGACCGACCTGCGCGGGCGCACCAGCATCCCCGGGCTGTACGCGTGCGGCGAGGTCGCCTGCACCGGTGTGCACGGTGCGAACCGTCTGGCCAGCAACTCGCTGCTGGAGGGCCTGGTCTTCGCCCGCCGGATCGCCGACGACATCGCCCGCGAGCTGCCCGAGCAGGCCGAGCCGGCCCGTGCCGCGGCGACCGGCCCGGCCTGGGTCGCCGACCCCGCGATCCGCGTCGACCTGCAGCGCGCCATGACCCGGGGCGCCGGGGTGCTGCGCTCGGCCGACTCGCTGGACACCGCGGCCAAGGAGCTTGCCCGCCTGGCCGAGCAGCGGTCCGCACCGAACAACGCGGCGTGGGAGGTCACCAATCTGCTGACCGTTGCGGCCACACTGGTGGCGGCGGCCCGCAGCCGCCGGGAGACGCGCGGCTGCCACTGGCGCGAGGACCACCCGAACGCGGCCGACGAGTGGCGCGGCCACCTGCTCAACGCCGTCGGCCCCGACGGCTCACTCACCCAGGACTTCCAGGAGATGGCGTGACCATTGTCGATGGCGGCACCCTTTCCCCCGACGAGGACCTTCCCGGCGACGACGTTCCGGTCACTGATCTCGGTCTCGACCTGGGCGAGGTCCAGCGGATCGTGCTGACCGCGCTCGCCGAGGACCTCGGTGACCCGCCGCGTGACGTGACCAGCGAGTCCACCATCCCGGCGACCCAGACGGACACCGCCGAGCTGGTGGCCCGCGCCGACGGCGTGGTGGCCGGCCTGCTCGTGGCGGCCGAGGTGTTCGCGGCCACGAGCGGTGGCGCGGCGAGCTTCGAGGCCCGGGTGGACGACGGCGACCGGGTGCGCCGCGGTGACGTGCTCGCCGTGATCACCGGGCCGACCCGGGCGCTGCTGACCGCCGAGCGCACCGCGCTCAACCTGCTGTGCCGGATGTCCGGGGTGGCCACCCACACCCGCCGGTGGGCCGACGTCCTGGAGGGCACCAGCGCCACCGTGCTGGACACCCGCAAGACCACGCCTGGTCTGCGGGTTCTGGAGAAGTACGCGGTACGCGCCGGCGGCGGCACCAACAAGCGCATGGGCCTCTACGACGTCGCCATGATCAAGGACAACCACAAGCTGGCGGCGGGCAGCATCACCGCCGCGTACGAGCTGGTCCGCGTCACCTTCCCGGACGTGGCGGTGCAGGTCGAGGTGACCACGCTCGCCGAGGCTCGGGAGGCGGTCGAGGCCGGCGCTGACTTCCTGCTCTGCGACAACATGACGCCTGAGCTGCTGACCGAGGTGGTGCGCGCGGTCGGTGACCGGGTCGAGCTGGAGGCGACCGGCAACCTGACGCTGGAGACGGCGGCGGCCTACGCGGCGACGGGGGTGGACTACCTCTCGGTGGGCGGGCTGACCCATTCGTCGCCGATCCTGGACATCGCGCTGGATCTGCGACCCCGCTGATCGCACCGTGGCCACCGGGCCGGTCACGAGGGTCGTGGCCGGGCCGGGCGGGCGCGTCGGTCGCGGGACGGTCCCGGTGCGTTCGGGGGAGGCGTGGCCGTACAGAATAAGGGTCTTGATTTTGATTCTTAGGGGCCTTCGTGCTGCTCTGCATTGACATCGGTAACACCAACACCGTGCTGGCGACCTTCGACGGCGACAAGCTGGTGCACAACTGGCGGATCAAGACCGATGCCGCCTCGACCGCCGACGAGCTGGGGCTGAAGTTCCGTGGCCTGCTCGCCGGCGACGCCGTGGAGATCACCGGGGTGGCGGCGTGCTCGACCGTCCCGGCGGCGCTGCGCAACCTTCGCACCATGCTCAAGCGCTACTACGACGACGTGCCGAGCGTGATCGTCGAGCCGGGTGTGAAGACCGGGGTGCAGCTCGCCATCGACAACCCCAAGGAGGTCGGCGCCGACCGGGTGGTCAACACCCTGGCCGCGCACACCCTCTACGGCGGACCGTCGATCGTGGTCGATTTCGGCACCACCACCAACTTCGACCTGATCAGCGCGAAGGGCGAGTTCCTCGGTGGTGCGTTCGCGCCGGGCATCGAGATCTCCTTCGACGCGCTCGCCGCCCGGGCCGCCCAGCTTCGCAAGGTCGAGCCGACCAAACCGCGGTCGGTGATCGGCAAGAACACCGTGGAGTGCCTGCAGGCCGGGCTCTACTTCGGGTTCGCCGGCCAGGTGGACCGGATCGTCGAGCGGATGATCGAGGAGATCGGCCCGGTCCGCGCGGTGATCGCCACCGGCGGCCTGGCGTGGCTGGTGAAGGACGAGTGCCGCACGATCACCGCGCACGAGCCGATGATCACGCTGATCGGCCTGCGGATGGTATATGAGCGGAACCTCTGAGCCCGCCTGAGTAGGCTTTCGAGGTCCCCGCACCGAGAAGGAAGTCTTGCCGTGACCGAGCAGAACACGCCAGCGATCGACCCCGCCGAGGACCTCCCCGAGCAGATGCGGGTCCGCCGGTCGAAGCGGGACCGGTTGCTCGCCGAGGGCGTGCCGCCCTACCCGGTCGAGGTCCCGCGGACCGCCGAGATCGCCGAGATCCGCGAGCGCTACGCGGAGCTGCCCACCGACACCGCCTCCGGCGACAAGGTGTCGATCACCGGCCGGGTGATCTTCGTGCGCAACGGCGGCAAGCTCTGCTTCGCCACGCTGCGCGCCGGGGACGGCACCGAGATCCAGGCCATGCTCTCGCTCGACAAGGTGGGGGAGAAGTCACTGGCCGACTGGAAGGCCGTGATCGACCTCGGCGACCTGGTCGCGGTCACCGGTGAGGTGATCACCAGCCGACGCGGGGAGCTCTCCGTTCTCGCCGATTCCTGGGCGATGAGCGCGAAGGCTCTGCGGCCCCTTCCGGTCGCGCACAAGCCGCTTTCCGAGGAGACCCGGGTCCGGCAGCGTTATGTGGATCTGATCGTCCGTCCGCAGGCCCGTGACGTCGTGCGGACCCGGGCGACCGTGGTCCGCAGCCTGCGCGAGTCGCTGTTCCGCCGGAATTTCCTCGAGGTGGAAACTCCGATGCTGCAGTTGCTGCACGGTGGCGCCGCGGCCCGCCCGTTTGTGACGCACAGCAACGCACTCGACACCGATCTTTATCTTCGGATCGCCCCGGAACTGTTTTTGAAGCGAGCCGTGGTCGGTGGCATCGACCGGGTCTTCGAGATCAACCGCAACTTCAGGAATGAGGGCATGGACTCCACGCACTCGCCGGAGTTCGCGATGCTCGAGGCGTATCAGGCCTATGCCGACTACAACGTGATGCAGGCGCAGGTGCGGGACTGGATTCAGGAGGCCGCGTTCGCCGTCTCCGGTTCCCACGTGGTCACCCACCACGACGGCAGCGAGGTCGACCTGGGCGGCGAGTGGGCGCAGATCACCCTGTTCGGCGCGATCTCCGAGGCGCTCGGCGAGGAGGTCACCATCGACACCGACCTCGCCCAACTGCAGCGGTACGCGGACAAGGTGCAGCTCTCGGTCGACCCGAAGTGGAGCGCCGGCAAGCTCGCCGAGGAGCTGTTCGAGCACCTGGTGACCGACAGCCTGGTCCAGCCGACCTTCGTGCGCGACTTCCCGGAGGAGACCGCCCCGCTGACCGCGCCGCACCGGACCACTCCCGGACTGACCGAGAAGTGGGACCTCTACGTCAGCGGATTCGAACTCGCGACCGCCTATTCCGAGTTGGTCGACCCGGTGATCCAGCGTGAGCGGTTCCATGCTCAGTCGCTGCTCGCGGCCGGTGGCGACCCCGAGGCGATGCAGCTGGACGAGGATTTCCTGCGGGCCATGGAGTACGGAATGCCGCCGTCCGGTGGCATGGGAATGGGAATCGACCGGCTGTTGATGGCGCTCACCGGCCTCGGCATTCGGGAAACGATCCTCTTCCCCTTGGTGCGCCCGGAGTAACAATTACCCACCCGCCATTGACGGGCGATGCGCCCCTGGCGTTATTGTCTTCCCATTGCTGGGGAGAGAACCTGTGTTCAGGAGGATAACGGCGCGTGGCCAAGCAGATCATTCACAAGCTGGTCGATGACATCGATGGTGTCGACGCCGACGAGACCGTGAAGTTCGCGCTCGACGGCATTCAGTACGAGATCGACCTCTCGGAGAAGAACGCCGCTAAATTGCGGGAGGTCTTCGAGCCATACCTGGAGCACGGCACGAAGGTCGCCCGCGGCGGTGTCGTGGTCGGCGGCCGGGCGGCTCGTGGCCGTGGTGGCGCGACCGCGGACCGGGAGCAGAACAAGGCGATCCGGGAGTGGGCCAAGAAGTCGGGCAAGGAGATCTCCGACCGCGGCCGCATCCCGCAGGAGATCGTGGACGAGTTCCACGCCAAGGGCCCGGGCCGGGCCTGATCTCCCGGCACGGCTCTTCGGAGAGGGCGCCCCGACCATGTCGGTGGCGCCCTCTCCGCGTTTGGCCGCCGGGCGCACGCCGGGATCACTACGGTTATCCACAGGTGTGGACAGGGTTGTCCACAGGCTGTGGATCGGCAGGATTTCGCTGTACGCGTACACGTTCGGGTGGGGGAACAGCCGCTGAGCGTGCGAAGTTGGCTAAATCAACGTTGCGGATCGTTCCGAGGGGCTGCGGAGGCCCAGCGGAGCCCGTCAGCGGCGATAGAGTTACAGCACGGGCATCACCGATGCCCGTGCGCTGGCCCCGCCAGTTCATGGGCGCACGGCACGTGAGGAGCACGAGGGCATGTTCGAGCGGTTCACCGACCGAGCGCGACGGGTTGTCGTCCTGGCCCAAGAAGAGGCCCGGATGCTCAACCACAACTACATCGGCACGGAACACATCCTGCTGGGCCTGATCCACGAGGGCGAGGGCGTCGCCGCCAAGGCTCTGGAGAGCCTGGGCATCTCCCTCGAGGGGGTCCGCCAGCAGGTCGAGGAGATCATCGGCCAGGGGCAGCAGGCGCCGAGCGGGCACATCCCGTTCACGCCGCGCGCCAAGAAGGTCCTGGAGCTCTCGCTGCGCGAGGCGCTTCAGCTCGGCCACAACTACATCGGCACCGAGCACATCCTGCTCGGCCTGATCCGTGAGGGCGAGGGCGTCGCCGCCCAGGTGCTGGTCAAGCTCGGCGCCGACCTCAACCGGGTCCGCCAGCAGGTGATCCAGCTGCTCTCCGGCTACCAGGGCAAGGAGCCGGCCGCCGCGGGCACCGCCACCGGCGAGGCCGCGCCGTCCACGTCGCTCGTGCTCGACCAGTTCGGCCGTAACCTGACGCAGGCCGCCCGCGAGGGCAAGCTCGACCCGGTCATCGGCCGGGAGAAGGAAATCGAGCGGGTCATGCAGGTCCTGTCCCGCCGCACCAAGAACAACCCGGTGCTGATCGGCGAGCCCGGCGTCGGCAAGACCGCCGTGGTCGAGGGCCTGGCGCAGTCCATCATCAAGGGCGAGGTGCCCGAGACGCTGAAGGACAAGCAGCTCTACACCCTCGACCTGGGCGCCCTGGTCGCCGGCTCCCGCTACCGCGGTGACTTCGAGGAGCGCCTGAAGAAGGTGCTCAAGGAGATCCGCACCCGCGGTGACATCATCCTGTTCATCGACGAGATCCACACCCTGGTCGGCGCCGGCGCCGCCGAGGGCGCGATCGACGCGGCCAGCATCCTCAAGCCGATGCTCGCCCGCGGTGAGCTCCAGACCATCGGTGCGACCACTCTCGACGAATACCGCAAGCACCTGGAGAAGGACGCCGCACTCGAGCGCCGCTTCCAGCCCATCCAGGTCGGCGAGCCGTCGCTGGCGCACACCATCGAGATCCTCAAGGGCCTCCGCGACCGCTACGAGGCGCACCACCGGATCAGCATCACCGACGCCGCCCTGGTGGCCGCGGCGACGCTGGCCGACCGCTACATCTCGGACCGCTTCCTGCCGGACAAGGCGATCGACCTGATCGACGAGGCCGGCGCGCGGATGCGCATCCGCCGGATGACCGCCCCGCCGGACCTCCGTGACTTCGACGAGCGCATCGCCCAGGTGCGCCGCGACAAGGAGTCCGCGATCGACGCGCAGGACTTCGAGCGCGCCGCCCAGCTGCGTGACAAGGAGAAGACCCTCCTCGGTCAGAAGGCGCAGCGGGAGAAGGAGTGGAAGGCCGGCGACCTGGACGTGGTGTCCGAGGTCGACGACGAGCAGATCGCCGAGGTGCTGGGCAACTGGACCGGTATTCCGGTCTACAAGCTCACCGAGGAGGAGACCTCCCGCCTGCTGCGCATGGAGGACGAGCTGCACAAGCGCGTCATCGGCCAGGAGGACGCGGTGCAGGCCGTCTCCAAGGCGATCCGGCGTACTCGTGCCGGCCTGAAGGACCCGAAGCGCCCCAGCGGCTCGTTCATCTTCGCCGGCCCGTCCGGTGTCGGTAAGACCGAGCTCTCCAAGGCGCTCGCGGAGTTCCTGTTCGGCTCCGAGGACGCGCTGATCCAGCTCGACATGTCCGAGTTCCACGACCGCTACACGGTGTCCCGCCTCGTCGGTGCCCCTCCCGGTTACGTCGGCTACGACGAGGGTGGCCAGCTGACCGAGAAGGTGCGTCGCAAGCCGTTCTCCGTGGTCCTCTTCGACGAGATCGAGAAGGCCCACCCGGACGTGTTCAACACGCTCCTGCAGATCCTGGAGGACGGCCGTCTCACCGACGGTCAGGGCCGGATCGTGGACTTCAAGAACACGGTCATCATCCTCACCACCAACCTGGGCACGCGTGACGTGGCCAAGGCGGTGTCGCTGGGCTTCCAGGCCTCCGAGGCCGAGGAGTCGAGCTACGAGCGGATGAAGATCAAGGTCAACGACGAGCTGAAGCAGCACTTCCGCCCCGAGTTCCTGAACCGTATCGACGACACGATCGTCTTCCACCAGCTGCGTGAGAAGGAGATCCTCCAGATCGTCGACATCTTCACCGCCCGCATCGAGGGGCAGCTGAGGAACAAGGACATGGGCCTGGAGCTGACCGACAACGCCAAGCGCTACCTGGCGGCCAAGGGCTTCGACCCGGTCCTCGGCGCCCGGCCGCTGCGCCGGACCATCCAGCGCGAGCTGGAGGACACCCTGTCCGAGCAGATCCTCTTCAACGAGCTGCGCCCCGGCCAGATCGTCGTCGTGGACTGCGAGGGTGACCCGGCCAAGTTCGAGAAGGCGAAGCTGGTCTTCCGCGGCGCCGAGAAGGGCGTGACGGTGCCCGACGCGGTGCCGGCCGACCTGGGCACGGCGACCACCACCGAGGAGTAACAGCTCTGACGAGAAACCCGGCCGCGGCGACGTGGCCGGGTTTTTTCGTTTTACGCGAGTGGCCGGTGGGGTCGATCATTCCGGTCATGAAACGTCAGATCCGAGCCGCGTACGACGACCGCACCGTCACCGTCTACCAGGCCTACTCGCCGGCCATCGCGGTGCCCGCCGTGGCCGCCGGGCGATTCGTCCCGCCGTTCAAGCGGGAGCGGATGACGTGGATCAAGCCGTCGTTCCTGTGGATGATGTACCGCTGCGGCTGGGCCACGAAGCCCGGCCAGGAGCACGTCCTGGCCGTCACGATCACCCGGGACGGCTTCGAGTGGGCGCTGGAGCACGCGACGTTGAGCCACTACGTGCGTGACCTCCATCCGGACCGGATCACCTGGCAGCGCGAGCTCAAGCGGGCGCCGACGCGGGTGCAGTGGGACCCGGAACGTGACCTGCGCCTGCGCGAACTGCCGTACCGGTCGTTGCAGCTCGGGCTGGGCGGGGCCGCGGCGCCGCTCTACGCCGACGAGTGGGTCACCGGGATCACCGACGTGACGCCGCTGGTCCGGGAGATCCGCGCCCGGCTCGACGACGGCGACGACGCTGCCGCGGCGGCGCTGCTGCCCGTCGAGCGGCCCTATCCGTTGCCCGCCCCGATCGCCGCGCACCTGGGGGCGTACCCCTAGAGGGCTTGGATCTCGCCTGCCGGAGCGTCGCCTGCCAGGACGAAGTCGCCCGCGCCGAGCGCCTCGACCAGGCCGTCCTCGACGAGCCCGGCGAGCGCCCGGGCGCGCTGAACCTCGTCGTTCCAGACGACGTCGAGGCGCTGCCGCGGGACCGGCCCGGTGGCGTGCCGCAAGACTTCGAGGAGCAGCCCGCGGACCTGCCGGTCGGTGCCCGCGTAGCGCTGCGGTTTGCGGCTCGGCCCCTCGGGCAGCGGCTGCCCGGTCAGCCGCCACGCGCAGACGTCGTAGAACGGGCAGTCGACGCATTTCGGCGCACGCGCCGTGCAGACGATCGCACCGAGCTCCATGAACGCGATGCTCGCCTTCGCCGCCCGTGCCGTGTCCTCCGGAAGCAGCGCCTCCATGGCGGTCAGATCGGCGGCCGTGGTTGCCGGCCCCGCGTCCGGTTTGCCCTCCACAGCGCGGCAGACGACCCGCCGCACGTTGGTGTCGACGACCGGATGCCGCTGGCCGTAGGCGAACGTCGCCACCGCCCGCCCGGTGTAGGTGCCGACCCCCGGCAGCGCGAGCAGGTCGTCGAGGGAGGAGGGGACCCGGCCGCCGTGGCGTTCCACGATCGCGACCGCGCAGGCGTGCAGCCGCATCGCCCGCCGGGGGTATCCGAGCCGCCCCCACATCCGGATCGCCTCCGACGGCGGGTCGTCGGAGAGTGCGGCCGGAGTGGGCCAGCGGGTCATCCAGGAGCGCCATGCGGGCTCCACCCGCACGACCGGGGTCTGCTGCAGCATCACCTCACTGACCAGCACCCCCCACGGTGTGGTGTCCGGCTGCCGCCAGGGCAGGTCACGGGCGTTCACGGCATACCAGTTGATGGCGTCGTCGGCGAGAGTCATAGCCCGTCAACTGTAGGCGGCACACGTGCAAGGTCCATCTCTAACGAACCGTCCGCGAGTTGGTGTCGTGTACCCGGCGCGTCATGCACATAGTGACGGTCGTCCGGGTTTACGGTGGGCGGCATCATGCGTGCGACGGTTGGTCCCCTCCCACCCGCGGTCTACTGGCGGCGGCGTGCAGTCGTGCTGGGCGCGTTGCTGCTCGGCGTCATCGTGCTGTTCGTGTCCTGCCTCGGCGGCGACGAATCGGACCCGAAGAAAGCGTCGTCGGAGGCCTCTCAGTATCCGGAGCCGACTCCCAAGGACCCGAGCGCGTCACCGGCACCGTCCCTGGAGGACGATGCCGACCCCGGTGTCGGCCCGGCCTACCCGGACCCCAACGAGCTGTTGTCGCAGCAGCCCGACGACGGCGAGACGCTGCCCGCCCCGGCGAACTCGGCGGTCGCATCCGCCGGCAACCCGCCCGCCGGCAACCCGCCGGCCGCCGGCGCCGCGTGCACCGACGCCGAGATGCAGTTGACCCCGGTTCCGGCGGACACGTCACCGCAGCGGGGCGCCTCCACCGAGATCAAGCTGAAGATCAAGAACGTCGGTAACCGGACCTGCACCCGCGACCTCGGCGCCAGCGCCCAGGAGCTCTACATCGCCGCCGGCGCCCAGCGGATCTGGTCCTCCGACCAGTGCGCGGCCGTCAAGGGCAACGACGTGCAGACCCTCGCCGCCGGCGCCGAGCAGGTCTTCGAGGTCACCTGGAACGGCAAGCAGTCCAACCAGTGCACCGGCACCTCGGCGTCCGGCCCGATCCCGGCCACCGGCGCATACCAGCTGCTCGGTCGCCTCGACACGATCGTCAGCGCCCCGGTCGTCCTGACCGTCGTGAACTGACGTTGGTCGCTGCGCTCGAGCTCTACCTGGACGTCGACACGACACGCCGGGTGCGTACCCTCTGGCGCGCCCTGGAGGCCGACGGCATTCCGTCGCTCGGCTCCCTGCACCAGAAACACCGTCCGCACATCTCGCTGGCCGCCGCCCACCGGATCGATCCGCACGCCGTCGCCGACGCGCTCGACGGCTTCCCGGTCGGTCGCGGCCTCACCGTCGGCATCGACTTCGTCGGTCAGTTCGTGGGCCGTGTCCTCTGGCTGGGCGTCACCGTCACCGAGGAACTGCTCGGCCATCACCGAGCCGTCCACGAACGCCTCACCGCCGGCGGCGTCGACATCTGGGAGCACTACCGGCCGGGGCGCTGGGTGCCGCACTGCACCATCTCGCTGCGCGTGCCCAACCCGATGATGGCGCCGGCGGTGCAGCGCTGCCTCGAATACCTGCCGATGCAAGCCACGATCGTCGGTGCCGCGCTGGCCGACCACGCCAACGACGTGAATCAACCCCTCTGATTCGGTACGGCCACCCGGACGCCCGTGGCTACACCGCGAGGTGGCTGCCCGGTCCCGGCCGACACCGCGGCCGCCGGGCGGCGAACCCCCATCACCGTGAAATACGCCACTCCCACCGTTTCCGGCTGGCGGTGATCGCCGTCACCGCATGCCCGGGACGGCTCCGGCCACTGACGGCAGCGGGCCGGAGTCAGACGTAGCGTTCGAGGATGGACGCCTCGGCCAGGCGGGACAGCCCCTCCCGGACACCACGCGCCCGGGCGTCGCCGACACCCTCCACGGCCTGCAGATCCTCCACGGTGGCGCCGAGCAGGCGCTGCAGGCTGCCGAAGTGGTCGACCAGACGGTCGACGATCTGGGCGGGCAGCCGCGGCACCTTGGCGAGCAGCCGGAAACCCCGCGGGGAGACGGCCGCGTCCAGCGAGTCCGAGGCGCCGGGGTAGCCGATCGCTTTCGCCACGGCGACCAGGTCGATCATCTCGGTGGCGGTGAGCAGGTCCAGCTCGACGAGGGCCTCGTCGAGGGTGCGCGACTTGCGCCCCGTCGGCAGGTAGTCGCGGATCACCAGGGTGCGGTCGGCGTCGACCCCGGCCATCAACTCGTCCAGCTGGAGGGCGAGGAGCCGCCCGTCGGTGCCGAGCTCGACCACATAGCCCGAGATCTCGTCGGCGATGCGGCGCACCATCTCGAGACGCTGCACCACGGCGACCGCGTCGCGGACCGTGACCAGATCCTCGATCTCCAGCGCCGACAGGGTGCCGGAGACCTCGTCGAGCCGCAGCTTGTAGCGCTCCAGCGTGGCCAGGGCCTGATTGGCACGGGACAGGATGGCGGCCGAGTCGTCGAGGACGTGGCGCTGCCCGTTCACATACAGGCCGATGATGTGCATCGACTGGCTGACCGAGATCACCGGATAGCCGGACTGTTTCGCCACCCGCTCGGCCGTGCGGTGCCGGGTGCCGGACTCCTCGGAGGGGATCGACGGGTCGGGCATCAGATGCACGGCGGCCCGGACGATGCGGGTGCCGTCACTGGACATCACCACGGCGCCGTCCATCTTGCACAGCTCGCGCAGCCGGGTCGCGGAGAACTCCACATCGAGCGGAAAACCGCCGGTGCAGATGGTCTCGACGACGGGGTCGTAGCCGAGGACGATGAGCGCGCCCGTGCGACCCCGGAGGATGCGCTCCAGACCGTCGCGCAGCGCGGTGCCCGGGGCCATCAGGGCGAGGTTGGCGCGGAGCGGATCGCTGGCGCCCCGGTCAGGCCGGGGCCCGCGGGCGGCGTCATCGCGCGATGTCCCGCGCCGTTGACGCCGGGACGCGGCGTTGAACTGGCGGCGGGCTTTGAACCATCGCGGTCGAGCGGCACCCGGACATTCTACGGACTGTCATCCAGGCCAACGAGGCGTGGTTTGATGAATGCTCCGTAGCGTGATGAAACGTGACTGTGCGTCATCGATTGCCGTGTTCGGCCGAGGCGCGCGCTGCGCTCTGCAACGCCGACTGCAGATTGTTGACTTCGACGACCTGCATGCCCTTGGGCGCGCCGGACGTGCCGTCGGGCCCGCAGCCGGGTGGGACCAGGGCGACGGTGAAGCCGAGCCGGGCCGCCTCGGCCAACCGGCGGCCGACCGCACCGACCCGGCGGATCTCGCCGGTCAGCCCGACCTCACCGATCGCCACCAGGGTCGGCGCCATCGCCAGGTCGAGACCGCCGGACGCGACGGCCAGGGCCATCGCCAGGTCGGCGGACGGCTCGATCAGCCGGATGCCGCCCACAGTGGCCGCGAAGACCTCACGGTTGTAGAGCTTGAGCTGCTTGGTCCGGCGCTCCAGCACCGCCAGCACCATGGCGAGCCGTGCATGGTCGAGACCGGACACCGTCCGCCGGGGAGAGCCCTGCACCTCGGCCCCGATCAGCGCCTGCACCTCGGTGACGAGCGCCCGCCGGCCCTCCATGGCCACGGTGACGCAGGTGCCGGGCACCGGCTCGACATAGCGGGTGAGGAACAGCCCGGACGGGTCGGGCAGGCTGGTGATGCCGCCCTCGTGCATCTCGAAGCAGCCCACCTCGTCAGCGGCGCCGAACCGGTTCTTCACCCCGCGCACCAGGCGCAGCGACGAGTGCTTGTCGCCCTCGAAGTGGAGCACCACGTCGACCAGGTGCTCCAGGACCCGGGGACCGGCGACCTGACCGTCCTTGGTCACGTGACCGACCAGGACGGTGGCGATGCCCCGCTCCTTGGCGATCGCGACGAGCGCGGCGGTGACCGCGCGGACCTGGGTGACGCCGCCGGGCACACCCTCGGTGCCGGGCGCCGAGATGGTCTGCACCGAGTCGAGGATCAGCAGGCCGGGCCGGACCGCGTCGAGGTGGCCGATGACCGTGCCCAGATCGTTCTCCGAAGCGAGATAGAGCTTCTCGTGCAGGGCACCGAGCCGCTCGGCCCGCAGCCGGACCTGGCTGACCGACTCCTCACCGCTGACCACCAGCGACGGGGTGCCGGCGCCGACCGCCCACTGCTGGGCGACATCGAGCAGCAGGGTGGACTTGCCGACACCGGGCTCGCCGGCCAGCAGGACCACCGCGCCGGGCACCAGGCCGCCGCCGAGGACCCGGTCGAGCTCGCTCACACCGGTGGCGACCGCGCGGGCCGGGGCGGCGCTGATCTGTGCGATGGGCCGGGCCGGCTCGGACGGCATGCGCGAGCTGACCACCCGTCCGGAGACCGGGACCGTCACCGTGGACTCGATGATCGAGCCCCACTCGCCGCACTCGGGACAGCGCCCCAGCCACTTCGGTGGCTGGTGGCCACACGCGTCACAGACGTAGGCGGCCTTGGGAGCCTTGGCGGCTGAGCGGGAGGTCGTCACCCCGACACGCTAGCGCGGGGGTCCGACATCTCCGGTCCGGGGAAAGACCGCCCGCAGAGGGAAGGGCGCGTAAGCCACCCGCCCGAGAGGGGACCGGCCCCAGAAGGACCGGCCCGGCAGGGACCGGCTCAGTGGCCGCCGCCCTCGCCCTCGGTCTCCTCGTGGATCTCGGCCGAGCCGCGCGGCGCCGGGGTCAGCGGCGAGGCGACCGGGGCCTGCAGGATCAGCGGCGTCGCGTTGTTGCTGAACTCGAACACCAGGTTGACCGTCATGCCCGGCTTGAGCTCGCCACTCAGGCCGACGACCTGGAGCTGGGCGGCGTCGGTCGGCCGGAACAGCGCCGAGCCCTGCGGGCCGATCTGGATCTGAGCCGGGCGGACCGTGCTGGTCGGCTCGGCGCTCCCCGACGGCGAAACGGAGGCGCCCGGCTCGGCGGACGCGCCCACGACCTCGCCCGGCGTGGTCACGGTCGCCGTGCTGACGAACCCGACCTGCTTCGCGGTGAGGACGTCGGGCCGGTTGTCCGCGGGCCGGCTGCTGATCGTGACGGTGACCGCCTCGTTGGTCTCGTTGAAGAGACTGACCTCGAGCGGCGCGTTCTCCTGGGCCTCGTAGCCCTTGATGCCGTTGTATTCCACCTGGAGGTTTCGCACCAGCACCTTGCCGGCGGCGGACTCGGAGGCCGCGTTGACGCCGGCGATCGGCGTGTCCAGGATGGCGGTTTCGGCGACCTGGCCGGCCGAGCACGCGCCCAGAGCCAGGACGGCGACCGTGGCGGCACCCGCGACCAGGGCGGCGCGACGGGTTCCCAGGGAGCGCATCACGATCCTCCAAATAGAGACACCAGGGTGTTAGATCAGCGTAGTGGGCGACGTTCGCGCGCGTGCGGGGACCCATCCATCAGGTCACCCGGCCACTGAGAACCAGCAGAAGCACGTCGATCAGAGCCACCACGATGACCGCGCGGAAGAGGGCCACCGGGCGTCCCTCGGCGCGGCGGGCGGCGTACCACCCGAGGGGTAGGACGACGACGGCGGCCGCGCCCGCCGCGAGCCCGGACCACGACGGAGGCCCGGGTGGTCCGAGGACGAGGGTGGCCGTCGCACCCAGCAGCAGCGCCGCGGCGGCCAGCTGTGACCCCGCGGCGCCGATCCGGTGCGGGAGGCCGCGCACCCCGGTGGCCGCGTCGTCGGCGAGGTCCGGCAGCACGTTCGCGAAGTGCGCGCCGCCGCCGAGTAGCGCGCCGGCCGCGATCAGCCACCACGGCGGGGCCGGGGCGCCGGGCAGGGCGAGCACCACGAAGGCGGGCAGAAGACCGAAAGCGATCAGGTACGGCAGGAGCGAGAACACGGTGCTCTTCAGCGGCCAGTCGTAGAGCAGGGCGACCCCCGTGGCCACCGTGATCGCCAGCGCGGCCGGACCGCCGAGCGGAAGCGCCAGCACCGGGACGGCGAGAGCGGAGAGCAGACCCGCGACCGCGACGGTACGCCCCGAGACCGCCCCCGAGACCAGCGGTTTGTCCCGCCGCCCGGCCAGCCGGTCACGGTCGGCGTCGAGCCGGTCGTTGACCCAGCCGACGGTGAGCTGGGAGGCCGCCACCGCCGCCGCGACCGCCGCGAGCCGCCACCCGCGGTGCCCCGCACCCAGGGCGAGCAGCGTGATGGCGAGCGTGACGGCGCCACCCGGTTCGGGATGGGCCGATCTGATCAGTGCGAGCACTCGGGACATGCCTGCCAAGTGTGGCCCCTGCGGCGATCCCGTGCCAGGCTCGATCACATGCGATCGATGCAGCGCAACGATCCACGTCAGTACGACGACCTCGCCGCCGAGTGGTGGCGCCCCTCCGGGACCTTCGCCGTCCTGCACTGGCTCGCCGCCGCCCGGGCCGCGCTCGTCCCACCCGCCGCCACTCCCGGTCTGATCCTGGTCGACGCCGGCTGCGGTGGGGGCCTGCTCGCGCCGCACCTGCGCGGCAAGGGCTACCGGCACATCGGCGTCGACCTGCGCCGCGCCGGCCTGCGACAGGCCGTGCCGCACGGCGTGACCGCGGTGAACGGTGACGTGACGGCGCTGCCGCTCAAGGCCGGTGGCGCCGACGTGGTGGTGGCCGGCGAGATCCTCGAGCACGTCACCGACCTGCCGGGCACGGTCGCCGAGCTGTGTCGGGTGCTGCGCCCGGGTGGCCTGGTGGTGCTGGACACGGTCAACGACACCGGTCTGAGCCGGCTGATCACGGTGACCCTCGGCGAGCGGCTCGGCATCGCCCCGCCCGGCCTGCACGATCCGGCGCTGTTCGTGTCACCGCGCCGGCTGATCGCCGAGTTCGCCCGGCACGGGGTGCGGCTGCGGGTCCGTGGGGTGCGGCCCAGCCTGACCGGCCTGTTCCGCTGGCTGGTGCTGCGGCAGGCGGCGCACGGCCGGCGGATCGTCCCGGTCCCATCGACAGCGGTCCTATATCAGGGTGTGGGCACCAAAATCCGGGGTATCGAGGGGCGTGACCATGCTTGATGAGGCGCGGCGGCTGGCGCCGAGGTTCTCGGCCCGTGCGGCCGAGGCAGACCGGGACGGCGCCTTCCCGGTGGACGACTTCGCCGACCTCCGGAGTGCCGGGTTCCTCGGCCTGATGGTCCCGGCCCGGCTCGGCGGCGCGGAGGCGGGCTTCAGTGAGTACGCGGACGTCGCCTACGAGCTGGCCCGGGGCAACGGCGCCACCGCTCTGATCTTCAACATGCACGCCTCGGTGACCGGCGCGCTCAGCGGTGTCACCGACGAGCTGGCCGAGGCGCTCGGGCTCCCGTCGTCGGCTCTCGAGGCCCGCGACGACGCGCTCAAACAGGCCGCCGCCGGCAGCTGGTATGCGGTGGCGATGAGCGAACGCGGCGCTGGCTCCCGCCTCTCCCAGCTGGCCACCACGTACGAGCGGGCCGGCGACGGCTACCGGATCCGGGGCTCGAAGACGTTCTGCTCCGGGGCGGGGCACGCCGACGCGTACCTGATCGCCGCCCGTAGCGCCGACGACCCGGGACAGGTCTCCCAGTTCCTGGTCCCGGCCGGTGACGGGCTGACCGTCGAGCCGACCTGGGATGCGCTGGGCATGCGCGCCACCGCCTCGCACGACCTGCACGTCGACGTCACCGTTCCGGCGCCCGCCCTCCTCGGCGGGGTCGAGGGCCTGGCCCTGGTGGTGGCCCAGCTGGCGCCGCACTGGATGGTGGCCAGCTACGCCGCCGTCTACGTGGGTGTGGCGCGGGCCGCCGTGGACGCCGCCGTCGAGCACGTCCAGGCCCGCGGGCTGGAGAGACTGCCGGCCGTGCGGGCCCGGATCGGCCGGGCCGACGCCGCCGTGGCCGCCGCCCACCTGGTCGTGCGGGAGGCCGCCCGCCGGGTCGACACGTCACCCGGCGACGCCGAGACGAACCGCTGGGTGTGGCGGGCGAAACTGCTCGCCGGCACGACGGCGGCCGAGGTCGCGGCGTCGATGCTGGAAGCCGCCGGCACCTCGGCGATGCGCCGCGGGCATCCGCTCGAACGCCTCTACCGGGACGCGCGAGCCGGATCGCTGCAACCCGCCACCAGCGACGTCTGCGCCGACTGGCTCGGCGTGGACGCGCTCGGGGGAGACCCGGACGCCGACGGCACCGCCCCGCGCTGGTGACCCCCACGATCACCGGCATCGGCATCGCGCTGCCGCCGGCCACGAGCCAGGACGAGATCTGGGACGGATACTTCAGCCGCCACTACACGGGGCCACGCAACGCGCTGGCCGGGCGGATCTTCGCGAACTCCGGCGTACGCACCCGACACGCCGCCGTGAGCCCGCTTCTCGAGGACGTGTCCGAGTGGTCCACCGAACGCCGAATGCGCCGCTACCAGGCCGAGGTCATGCCACTGGGCAAGGCCGCGGTGGGCCGGGCGCTCGCCGACGCGGGCATCGCCGCCGGTGATCTGGGACTGTTCGCGGTCTGCTCGTGCACCGGCTACGCCACACCCGGCCTCGACATCCTGCTCGCCCGCGACATGGGCATGTCACCGAGCGTGCAGCGGCTCTTCGTCGGGCACATGGGCTGCTATGCGGCGCTGCCCGGACTGGGTGTGGTCAGCGACTTCGTCGCCGCCCGGGGGCGGCCGGCCCTGCTGCTCTGCGCCGAGCTCACCAGCCTGCACCTGCAGCCGCCCGGTTCCCGGACGGACATCCAGCAGATCGTCTCCCACGCGCTGTTCTCCGACGCCGCGGCCGCCGTCGTGGTCACCGATGCCACCTCGGGGTACGCCGTACGCGAGGTCGCCGCGATCACCGACACCTCGACCGCCGACCACATGACCTGGGAGGTCACCGACCACGGCTTCCGGATGGGACTGTCGCCGCGGGTGCCCGCGGTGCTCGCCGCCCACGTCCGCGGCCTGGTCGAACAGGTCCTGGCCCGGCACGGCCGGAGCATCGCCGACGTCGACGGATGGGCCGTCCACCCCGGCGGGCCCAAGATCCTCGACGTGGTCCGGGACCAGCTGGAGTTGCCCGAGACGGCCCTCGCCACATCCCGTTCGGTCCTCGCCGAGCACGGGAACTGCTCGTCGTCCACCGTCCTCCTGGTGCTCGACGAGCTGCGCCGCCGCCCATCGCCCCCGAGGACGACGGTGATGCTCGCCTTCGGGCCGGGGCTCACGCTCTACGTCACTCTTCTGGAGGCCTCTACTCTCTCAGCGTGAGCGGCGAACGGGGACGCGGCGTCGTGCTGTACGCACTGGCCGCGTTGATCTTGGTGGTCGGCGTCTGGTCGTGGTGGCGTGCCGCACCCCGGCCGGCCGCCGACGACCGGCTGACCGGCTGGCGGCACAGCGCCGAGCAGTTGCTGCCCGACATAGGCGACCACGAACTCGCCGACACTCTGGCCCTCGACGGCGACTCCGGGCACGAGGAGGTCGTCGACGTGGAGCCGGGCGACTTCCGGATCTCGGTCGTCTGTGCCGGTGACGACGGCAGCCGGGTCCGGGTCAGCCTCGGCGCCGGCGGCTCCGCCCGGGGCCTGCGCTGCTCCGGCTCGCGGACGCCGGAGTTCTTCTCGGTCGGCCTCCTCGATCACTTCAACCTGCGCGTCACCGTCGAGACCCCCGGCCCGGTCGTCTTCCGCTACGCCCTCCAGCGCTCCAACGGGTGAACGCACCCGCCACCGCACACTTCATCAGCAGGCTCGTCGCCTCGATCCCGAGCAGACATCGCCCCAACCGGCACCTATGGCCCGGCGTGGCCTCGGGGTGACGAGCGCCCGAACCGGCACTCATGGCCCGGCGTAGCCGGGGGCGACGAACACCCGAACCGGCACCTATGGCCCGGCGTGGCCCCGGGGAGACATCGTCCCAGCCGACACCCATGGCCCGACGTGGCCCGGCGTGGCGATCGCCCGAGCCGGCACCCATGGCCTGGCGTGGTCGCGAAGCGACGATCGCCCGGACGGCACCTCATGGCCCGGCGTGGCCCCGGCGCCGCGATCGCCCCACCTGGCACTCGCGGCCCGGCGTGGCTCCAAGGCGCCGGCCGCCCGAACCGGACCACCCATAACCGTCGTGGCCCCGGGGCGGGGTCGACGGGACCGCTACGGTGGGGTTCCGGTTGGCTCGTACGAAAAAGGGGTTTGGTCTTTATAGGCGGAGGAGATCGGGACGGAACGTCTCGATCGAGGCGGTCCGCGGACTGAACCGGATGATCTTGCCGAGGCTGTCGATGAGAATCACAGCGGCGGTGCCGTCGGGGGCGCTCAACCGCAAATGACTACGGAGCGTATCGGCCGGGTCCTGCAGGAAAGTGGCTCCCTTGCCGTCCGCGGCCGGGGCGCTCGGCGCTGGGAGCGTGCCCTGAGTGGTGGCGGGCGCCGGCCACTCGGCAGAGGAGATGGCCAGCACCGCAATGTGCGGTGGAGCGGCCGCGACGGTGTCGGCGATCAGTTTCGCGCAGTCGCACCCGTCGGTGAGCAGCAGCACCGCGGGTCGGCCCGTGAGCGAGGCGATCGTGCCATCGGTTCTGACCAGGTCTGAGGCGGGCACCTCGGCGGGGTGGGACTCGGTGGTGCCGGAGGTCCGCTGGGTGGCCGGCTGCCGGGGCGGGCCGGGCCACGCCGAAGCGAAGAGGCTGGCCACGGTGACCAGGATCGCCATCGAGACGATCAGGGCCGGAGTGCGCACCAGCAGGGCGGCCGCTCTGCGCAGGCGGCGGATCGCGGGCCGCCGGCGCCATCGTTGCCACCCGGTGGGCGGCGGGCCGGTGTGCAGCTCGGCACGCACCGCCTCGACCTCGTCGGCCAGCTCGGAGAGGTCGTCAGGGATGACGATGACGCCCCACTCCTCGGGGAAGTCCGGGAGGTCGTCGGGGGCCCGCCCCCGGGCGGCCTGCCGCCGTTGTCGCTCGCGCCAGCCATGACTCACCTCCCCCTGGCCGACCAGATCCTGCTTCGGTCGGGGAACCTCCGTCCAGCCTCCCGCACGGCGGCCCGCATCGCCAGTGCTGCACTGATGCGGACCTTAGCGATAAGCTTGATCTGACAAAGCCATCAGGTCCGGAATTCCCGACTTGATCGGTGCGAGCTCGCTGGTGGAAGCCGTGACAGTAATGTCACTTTGCGTTACTTAGGCAGCTTCCGGCTTCGCTGTCAAGCGGTAGAAAGCCCCGTCACAGGGCCTCTGAGCTGCACTAACAGTGACCGTCAGGGCGAGACACGGCCGCCTGAGCGTGTTACCCTAGACACAGCGAAAGGGGTTTCGAACCTATGGTTTTCAGTGTCGGCGAGACCGTTGTTTACCCCCACCACGGGGCCGCACTCATCGAGGCAATCGAGACTAGGGTCATCAAGGGCGTTGAAAGGCAGTATCTCGTTCTGCGTGTCGCCCAGGGCGATCTGACTGTTCGGGTGCCCGCTGAGAACGCCGAAGAAGTCGGCGTGCGCGAAGTGGTTGGCGAGGAAGGCCTGGGCAAGGTCTTCGACGTCCTCCGCGCTCCGCACACCGAGGAGCCGACCAACTGGTCGCGGCGCTACAAGGCCAACCTGGAGAAGCTCGCTTCGGGTAACCCGCTCAAGGTCGCGGAAGTTGTTCGTGACCTTTGGCGTCGTGAGCGTGAGCGTGGCCTGTCGGCGGGTGAGAAGCGGATGCTCGCCAAGGCTCGTGACATTCTGGTCGGCGAGGTGGCCCTCGCTGAGAAGAGCACCAAGGATGAGGCCGAGGTCCTGCTCGACAAGGTCCTCACCCAGGCCTGATCTGATCACGCCATCCCTTCACTGTGTCTGACTCACCTGGTGTGTCCGGCGACAACGACGGCGACGTGACCGCGCAGCTCAATGCTCGCGGTGACGTCGCCGTCGTCGTTCCGGCCGCGGGCGCCGGTGTGCGCCTCGGCCCCGGTGGGCCCAAAGCCCTCCGCCTGCTCGACGGCGAGCCGCTCCTCGTCCACGCCATCCGCCGGACGGCCGCCGCCCCCTCGGTCCGCATGATCGTGGTGGCTGCGCCACCGGCCGACGTCGACGCCGTGCACGCCCTGCTCAGCCCGGTCGCGCCGGTCGTCGTCGTGGCCGGCGGCGCCGAGCGGCAGGACTCCGTCGCCGCCGCCCTCGCCGTGGTCCCCGACGACATCGGCATCGTGCTCGTCCACGACGCAGCCCGCTGCCTTGCGCCTGCCGACCTCTTCGAGCGGGTCGCCGCCGCTGTTCGTGACGGGGCCGATGCGGTGATCCCGGCGCTGCCCGTGGTCGACACGATCAAGGAGGTCAGCGCGGACGGCAGAGTGCTCGGCACCGTCGATCGCGCGGTGCTGCGTGCTGTGCAGACGCCGCAGGGCTTCCAGGCTTCGGTGCTGCGGGCCGCCCACGCCGCTGCCGCCGACCTGCACACCGACGACGCCGGAGCGGTGGAGAAACTGGGGCGGGCGGTGGTGTGCGTGCCCGGGTCCGACTTCGCGTTGAAGATCACGCGGCCCCTCGATCTGGCCGTCGCCACCCACCTGCTGACCCTCTCGTCGTAGGGCCTCGCCCGGCGATCACGGGCGGTTCACCGCCTCGCCGCGGTGGTGGAATCGGTCGAGATCACAGCGTTTAAGGTGGTGGGCGTGATTGTTCCGCGGGTCGGCATCGGCACTGACGTCCACGCCTTCGATGCGGAGCGGCCCTGCTGGGTGGCCGGTCTGCACTGGCCCGACGAGCCCGGTCTGGCCGGGCACTCCGACGCCGACGTGGCGGCACACGCCGCCTGCGACGCGCTGCTCTCCGCGGCCGGTCTCGGTGATCTCGGCAGCAACTTCGGCACCAGCCGGCCGGAGTGGGCCGGAGCGGCCGGCATCACCCTCCTCGCCGAGACCGCGCGCCGGGTCCGGGCCGCCGGTTTCGAGATCGGCAACGTGTCGATCCAGGTGATCGGCAACCGTCCGAAGATCGGCAAGCGCCGTGCCGAGGCCGAGAAGGTCCTCTCCGAGGCGGTCGGGGCGCCGGTCACGGTTGCCGGGACCACCACGGACGGACTCGGGCTCACCGGTCGCGGCGAAGGACTCGCCGGCACCGCGGTCGCGCTCGTCCATTCCGGTGGCGAGCGTCACGCGGAGGGCTGACGGCAGCATCGGGCATGATCACTGCCATGACCGTCGCGCTGCCCGGGACCGCCCGGACGCTGATCGACAATCCCACCTATGCGGTGCTGACCACGATCAACGAGGACGGCAGCCCACAATCGACCGTGATCTGGGTCAAGCGCGACGGTGACGACGTCCTCTTCTCCACGACGCGTGACCGGATCAAGACCCGGAACATGGCACGTGACCCGCGTGTGTCGATCTGCGCGTTCGATCCGGCGCAGCCTTACGCGTACATCACGGTTGAAGGGGTTGTCGGTCTGGCCGACGACGACGGCGACCTGATCGGTGAGCTCAGCTACAAATACGCCAACGAGCCGTGGAGCGCCGACGCGCCCGGCACCGTCCGCGTGGTGTGCCGGGTCACCCCGACTCGGGTCATTTCCAGGTAGACGGCCTACGCTCGGCACGTGCCCGCCCCCTTGGAGCCCGACACCACCCCGAGGAGCACCGCCAGCGTGCCCTCCTCCTCGCCGACCTCGGCCGCTACGACGAGGCCGCCGGCGAGATCGCGGCCGGCCTGACCGCTGAACCGCGCGAGGTCAACCTCCTGGCCACGCTCGCCCGCATCCACCTCATCGCCGAACAGCCCGCCGAGGCGCTCGCCGCAGCCGACCAGGCGGCCACCGCCGACCCGCAGGCACTGTCCGCCCTCGTGGTCCGGGCCATGGCGCTCACCGACAGCCGCCGCTACGCCGAGGCCGCCCGGATCGCCGGCGACATCCTGCGGGACCGTCCCGACGATCCGTATGCGCAGCGCACCGGCGCGGCCCTGCTCAGCGAGTCCCGTAACGGGCAGGAGGCGCTCAACGCCGCCTGGAACGGGGTCCGCGTCGCACCCACCGAGGCCGAGGCACACCTGGTCCTGGCCGTGGTGGCCGCTCGGCTGCGGCTGTTCGACCTGGCCCAGCGGGCATACGGCGAAGCCCTCGAGCTCGACTCGACGATCGGTGAAGCGGGGCAGGCGACCGGTATCGTGCGATTCGAGCGGCGGCGCTGGGCCCGCGCCCTCGAAGACCTCGCCGAGGAGGCATCGCTCACCGCACCCCAGCCGACATCGCCGCCGGCGGCCATGCGGGACGCCCAGGACTCGCAGGAAGCACCGGTCACGCCACCGCCGTCGGTCAGCCTGCCCACGCGGCCGGTTCTCGACATCTCCCAGGAGTCCGCCGAGGCCGTGCGGGAGACCGTCGGGTACGGCGCCGGCGCAGTCGTCGTCGCCGCCGTCCTGGCCGCCGCGATGACCCTGATCAGCGCCGGCATCTCCCGGGTCTGGGCGGGACTGATCGGTGTCCTCGTCTTCGGCGCCGTGTTCTTCTGGTTCCGGAGCAGGCTGCCCGAGCCGGCCGGCGTGGTCCTGCGGCGGCTCCGGGACGCCGACCGGCGACTCGCGGTGGCGGTCTATCTCACCTTCTCGGCGCCACTGTTCCTGCTGGCGTACGCGGTGATCGGCGGCCCGGCGCCGTTGGTCGCCGGAATGCTCACCGCGGCGGTGGGCGAGATGCTGGTGCTGATCCGTCGCCCTCGCTGACCCTTTCGGCTGCCGTGCCCATCCCGGTCCCGGTCGCGCTCAGCGGCGTGACGTTCCCGGTCCCGGTCGCGCTCAGCGGCATGACGTTCCCGGTTCCGAGTTGGGCGTGGCGTCGTGTTGCCCGTCCGGGCTGGGAAGTGACATAACGGACTTGGTTGTCCGTATCTCGCGGCGTCTATTAGGTTCGGATTCGTGTCAACGATGGTGCCTCCGCTATACGCCGGGCTGGTCGATGACGCTTCCCTGCTCCCACCCAGCCCGATCGGCCTGGCCGACGCCGTCGCCAAACACCACGAGCACTCCTCCGCGTGGTACCGCGACCTGGTCGGATCCCTGCTCGTGCCGGCGTCGACGGTCGGCATCGAGCAGATCCCCCGGCTCACCGCGGGGCTGATCGGCGACGTGCCGGCCGCCACGTTGCCCGCCACCGTCGAGAAACTGCGTGCCTCCGGAGTCGTGGTCGAGCACGTCGAAGCAGCCGTCGCCCGCCGCGGTGAGGACCCGCAGCCCGGAGTCGCCACCCTCTGCAGCTTCGCCGAGGCCCAGAACGGCCTGCCCCTCTACGCCGAGATCCCGCTCAGCTGGGGCCTCCTCGCGGCCCTCGACTCGGTCGCCGAGGCCCGTGCCGGCGGCCTGTCGATCGCGCCCAAATTCCGGGTCGGCGGCCTGGCCGCGGAGCTCTTCCCCACCCCTGTCGAGTTGGCGGCGGTGATCTGCGCCTGCCGTGACCGCGCGCTGCCGTTCAAGCTCGCCGCCGGCCTGCGACACGCGACCCGGCACACCGACCCGGAGACCGGGTTCACCCACCACGGCTTCCTCAACGTGCTGGTCGCCACCGTGATCGCCGCCGGTGGGGTGAGGTCGCCGAGGTGGCCGAAGCACTCGCGGCCACCCACCCGGTCCCACTGGTCGAGCCGGCCCGCGCGCACCGGGACGGGCCACGCCCGCTCTTCGTCGGCTTCGGCGCCGCCAACGTCGTCGAGCCGCTGACCGAGCTCGTCCGCCTGGGCCTGATCAACGGCGGGTACGAGTAGCCGGTCCACCCTCGGCCCGCAGGTTCTCCTCGATGCCGTCGGTCATCCGGGCGAACTCGGCGACCAGGTCGACGTCGTAGCGGTCGGCCAGCACGAGCACCGACCACAGGCAGTCGGCGAGCTCATGGCCGAGCTTGGCCTCGGCGTCCGGGATGACCCGGCGACCGTCCACCGCCATGACCAGCTTCGCCAGATCGCCGACGTCACCGACGAAACCCAGCGCCAGATCGCCGGTACTCCACCTCTCGCGACCGGCCGCGGCATGATGCCGATCGTAGAGCTCGGCGATCATCAGTGCTCGTGTCTGCAGGTCACTCAGGTCCATGACTGGACGCTAGAGGGCGAGAGCCACGCCGGTGGAGCCCGGCCCGCGGGGGTCACAGGCCGCCCGCCGGTGAGCGGGGTGGTCACGACCTGGAATACTTCGGCGGTGACCCGGGTGCTGCTGCGAATCATGGCGGCCGCGCTTCTGCTGGCAGTGAGCGGCCTGATCGGCTGGCGTGTGCTGGCTCCAGCCGAGCTGTCGGCGAGCGCCATGACGCCGAACCCTCCCACTCCCTCGACGAAGCTGCTCGGCGTGACCAGCCGCCTCAACGTCGCGCCCCTGGTCGTCGACGAGACCGTGCGGGTCTACGCGGCGAAGCATCAGGTGCGGGCGGACGGGCCCGTCACCGCCCGGGCTGTGTACACAGCACGCTGGTCCTTCCGGCGGTGGCCCGAACAGCTCAGTGCAGTGGTGGCGAGCGGCACGACGGTCATCACGCGGTGGTCCGACGGGAAGCTGGTGGCGATCGACGCACGCACCGGAGAGGTCAGGTGGCGGGCCGACGGGCCGCAATCGTCCGGCTTCGCCGCACACCGGACCGGCGCCGAGGCCGTCTGGGACCCGCCCGGCCTGCGTCTCGCCGCCGGCACCCTCCTGATCACCGAGGGGCAGACCCTTTCCGGGTACGCCGCCAGCACCGGCCAGTCGATCTGGACGGCCACGGTCCCGGCCGGATGTGCGAACGGCTTCACCACCAGCGGCGATGCCTACCTCTGCGCCACCGGGGTCTACGACGCGACGACGGGCACCGCGCTCGCCGGGTGGCCGGCCGGGCCATATCAACCGGTGGGCTGCGGCACCTCGGACTGTGACGCCTTCCGGGACGGCGCCGGGCAGGGGTGGCTGGCCACCACTGCGGTGCCTCGCCGGGCGCCCGCGCTCGACGACCCGCTGGCCACGATCGTTGCGGGCATCGTCATCACCCCCGCGCATCCCGATGCCTCCCTTTCTGCGTCGCCGGTCGTGACGCCCGGCCCTGGCTCGTCCGTGGGCTCAGCTTCCCCGTCACCGTCCTCCTCCACTCCCGCTGAGGTGTCGTCGCCGGCACCTGCCGGGGTCGCACCTGCCCGCGTCTCGCCCTCCGTGTCCGCAGGCGGCCTGCCGTCGGCGGCTGCCGGGACCTCACCCTCCTCCTTTTTCGCGGGCGTCGCCGGGCGGACTGTGGATGGAGCGCCATTGTGGACAACTCCGGGGCCGCTGCGGGTGTTGGGTGGAGAATCGGAGACGGTGCTGCTGCTGACGCCGGAGAACATGCTCAGGGGGGTGGATGTCCGGACCGGGAATTTGAAGTACTCGATGCCGCTGCGCTTCGCGCCGGACACCGAGGACACCCTTGACTGGAAGTTGGGGCTCTACCACGTGACCGATGGCTTCCTCGGCATCGAACGCCTCAACCGGGACGCCTCGGATGACCCGGACTCCCCGAACTACTACCTCACGATGGACGCGGTCCTGCTCATCGCGCTCCCCGACTGAGACCGCTGCGCGGCGGCGCGGCGCCCGTTGCCTGGGGCGGCGTGAGTGGCCCGCGTCGCGCTGGGCAGCGGCAGTGGCGCGGGCGGCGTCCGGGGCGCCGATCGCGCCGGGCGGCACGATCGGCGGGGCGGCCTGAACGGCCGCGTTACGCGGCGCGGCGTGAGTGGCGGGCGGCGTGAGTGGCCCGCGCCGGGCGGTGTGAGCGGCGGGGCGGCGTGACCGGCCGCGTTGCGCGGCGTGAGTGGCGGGCGGCGTGAGTGGCCCGCGCCGGGCGGTGTGAGCGGCGGGGCGGCGTGAACGACCGCGTTGCGCGGCGTGAGTGGCGGGCGGCGTGAGTGGCCCGCGTTGCGCGGCGTGAGTGGCGAGGCGAGGTGAGTGGCCCGCGTTGCGCGGGGCGGCGCGGAGTGGCGTCAGTGGCGCGGATCGCGGGGCCGCGAGGCGAATCTTGGGCGACGCGACGCGACGCGACGCGGCGTGGCGTGGTGAGTCGCGGGCCTGCGTGCGCCGCAACTCACCACACGGGTGGGTCAGGCGAGAGCGGCTTCGGCGGTGGCGAGGAAGAGGTCGTTCTCCTCGGGGGTGCCGATGGTGACGCGGACGCCCTCCGGGTGGAAGCCACGCACGATGACGCCACGGCTCTCGCAGGCTGAGGTGAAGCCGGCGGTTCGGTCGCCGAGTGGGAGCCAGACGAAGTTGGCCTGGCTGTCCGGCACGTCGATCGAGAGCTTGCGCAGCGCCTCGGCGACGCGGGTCCGCTCGGCAACGACCAGGGCGCAGCGGCGGCGTACCTCCTCCTCCTGATCGAGGGCGGCGAGCGCGGCGGCCTGAGCGACCAGGCTGGTGGAGAAGGGGGTGACGACCTTGCGGACGGCGGCGGCGACCTCGGGCTGGGCGACCAGATAGCCCATCCGCAGGCCGGCCAGGCCCCACGCCTTGCTCATGGTGCGCAGGACGACCACGTTGGGCCGGTCGCCGTAGGTGTCGACGCCGTCCGGTACGTGCGGGTCGGTGACGAACTCCCGGTACGCCTCGTCGAGCACCACCAGCACGTCGGACGGCACGTCGGCGAGGAAACGGTCGAGCTCGGCCTTGCGCAGGAACGTGCCGGTCGGGTTGTTCGGGTTGCAGACGAAGACGAGCCGGGTCTGGTCGGTGATCGCGGCGGCGATGGCGGCCAGGTCGTGGCCGTGGTCCGCGGTGTTCGGCACGCGCACGCTGGTGGCGCCCGCTCCGGCGGCGATGATCGGGTACGCCTCGAACGACCGCCACGAGTAGACGACCTCGTCACCGGGCAGGCAGGTGGCCTTGACCAGGATCTCGGCCAGCGCCACCGACCCGCAGCCGGTGACCACCCGTGCCGGGTCGACGCCGAGCCACGAGCCGATGCGGTCGCGCAGCTCGACGACGCCCATGTCCGGGTACCGGTGGACGGACCGGACGGCCTCGGTGACGGCCTCGACCACGCCGGGCAGCGGACCGTACGGCACCTCGTTGCTGGCGAGCTTGACCGCCTCGGCGATGCCCAGCTCGCGGGCCAGGTCGGCGACGTTGCGGCCGGGCACGTACGCGGGCAACGCGTCCAGGTCGGCGCGGGTCAGGCGGGTCATCGGGATCCTCCGGGTTTGATGGTCGGTGGTACGCCGCCCGCGGGCACGTCGACGACGACGGTGGCCGCCGCCTTGTCGTGCCAGGCCTGGCGCAGGCGGGGGTCGAAGACGGGTGACAGCGCGTACAGGAACTGGATGACCACGCCGATGCCGCACGACCAGAAGAGGGTCCACATGCCGAGCCGGGCCCACCGGGTGAACGCCCGGCCGAAGCCGAGCTGACCCGTCTTCTCCACCGGGACGACCTTGATGCCCATCAGCCGTTTGCCGAAGGTCTGACCGCTGTTGCTGATCGCCGGCGCCTCGTAGGCCAGCCAGAGCAGCGTGGCGATGAGGATGATCGCGATGGTGAGCGTCTGCATCCGCGGGGTGCCCTGCTGGGCGACGGGCACGGTGGTGCCGGCTGCCGCCTGATCCATGATGTTACGGAAGATCGGCATGAAGTCCTGCAGGTACAGGTACACGAAGTAGCCGTTCACCACGGCGTTGAGCAGCAGCACCGCGACGATGTCGATGAGCCGGGCGGTGAGCCGCTTGCCGAGCCCGGCCAGGGCCATGCCGTGCGGCCGCACCTCGGGCATCGGGAACGGATGCGGATAGGGGTAGGCGTGCATCGTCTGCGCCCCGGGCGGCGGCTGCCAGCCGGGAGGCGGCGGCTGCGCTCCGGGGGCGGCTGCCAGCCGGGAGGCGGCGGCTGCATTCCGGGTGGCGGCTGCCAGCCGAGCGGCGGCGGGGGCTGCGGCGCCCAGCCAGGCGGCGGACCGGCCGGCAGACCAGGCGGCGGACCGGCTGGCACACCGGACGGCGGACCGGACGGGGGCCAGGCGGGGGCCAGGCGGCAGGTCAGCCGATGGGCCGGACGGTGACCCGGAGGGCTGGCCGGTCGGCGAACCGAGTGGCGGTGGCAAGGCACCACCGGCGGGCGGCGGCGGAGGCGGTCCCCAACCCGGCGGAGGCGGTCCCCAGCCGGGCGGAGGCTGGCCCCACGCGGGCGGCGGTGGCGCGATAGCCGGGCCGGCGGGGGCCGCGGGCTGCGGAGACGGAGCGGGCACGGGGGGTTCCGGCTCGACCGCGGGCGGACCGTCCGGCGGCACGGCGTCCGCCGGGATGGCTTTGCCCAGCCAGCCCTCACCGTCCCAATAGCGCTGGGTACTGGTGTCGGCCGGGTCCTTATACCAACCCGCGGGAACGGAACTCATGCGCAAACCTTTACCACGACAGCCTGACACTTCCCTGCGGCGCGGTCGCCCGCTGATCACAGTGTCCCAGGTCGCCTGACAGTGACGCAGTGCACGGTCCTGAGCAACCCTTCCGATCATCGATGGGCAACGTGCGCAATCGGTGCGGTAGGTTCCGAACGTGGGTGAGCAGACTGTCCAGCTCGACGCGCTCGACGCGCGCCTGATCGCGATGCTCGCGGCCGAGCCGAGGATCGGTGTGCTCGAACTCTCCCGGCGGCTCGCGGTGGCGCGGGGCACAGTGCAGGCCAGGCTGGACAAGCTGATCGCGCGGGGCGCGATCAAGGGCTTCGGACCCGAGGTGGCACCGGAGGCGATCGGGTTCGGCGTGATGAGCTTCGTGACGCTGGAGATCAGCCAGCGGTACGGGCACGACGCCGTCGCGGGCCATCTGGCGGAGATTCCCGAGGTCCTGGAGGCGCACACGATCACCGGCAGCGGGGACATCCTGTGCCGGATCGTGGCCCGGTCGAACGCCGACCTGCAGCGGGTGATCGACCAGATCGTCGGCTACGAGGGCATCGTGCGGGCGCACACGATCATCGCGCTCGCGGAGCTGATCCCGTACCGGACGGTGCCCCTGGTTCGGTCGGCAAGTCACGCATAGTGTGACGACACGGACTTTCCGCGCTCGGCCGTTCCGTGATCGAAGGTCATTACCCTGCCGACATGGCCTCGGGAGGCGGTTCCTGGAAGGGACTCTGGGTGGTCACCGTCGCCGCGGTGGCCCTCACCATCCTGGCCACGACCCACACCTGGAACCCGTTTCCACAACTCTGGTCCTGGATCACCACGAGCGGGCCGGTCGCGCCGGGCACCCGGTGGCAGCAGTCGCTCGGCGGCACCCCGCAGAGCGTGGCCGTCGCCGGTGAGGCGGTGATCGTCGAGTATCGGACATCGGTCGAGGCGTACGGCCTGACCGCCGCGGTGAAACTGTGGTCGTCGGACGCCGACTGGGCCGCGATCGCCGGCAAGGGCGCCAACTCGGTGGTGGTGACCGGCCGGCTGCTGACCAAGGGCTACCAGGTCCTCGACCCGTCCACCGGTGCGGTGCGGCGCTCGGACACCGCGGCGGCGGCCGTCTGGACGTACCAGGACGCGATCGTGGACCTCAGCTGCGGCGGGGGCGACGACTGCCGGCTGACCGCCTGGGATCCGCGGGCCGGGACGCAGCTGTGGAGTGTCGGCACGGGCAGCATCGGGTTCGTCCTGGACGCCGCGAACCCGGATCTGCCGGACACCCGGCGGCTGGTGTCCGGGGCGGTGGACGACGACGTCGCCGGGCCGCCGGCGCTGCCCGGGCTGATCGGGCTGCCGCACGACGGCGAGGTCCGGGTGATCGACACGGCCACCGGGCGGCTCGTGCAGACCGTGCGCCCGGAGAAGGACCAGCGGGTCGCGGTGGTCGGCGGCCGGGTGCTCACGGTCACCGGGGTGGCCCGCGACGGGACCTGCTACTACGGCGTGGTCGGCGGGAGCCCCGGCGGCGAGGTGGTGTGGCGGCGCGACGGGCTGAACCTGCGGACCGCCGACAACGGCTCGGCGTGCGCGCAGGACCAGGATCCGGCCGGCGGGTACAACGTGGTGCTCGGCGTCGACCCGTACGGCCGGGAGGTCCTGATCAACGGCTATGACGGGCGGAACCTCTGGTACGGCGACAAGGAGTCCACGGTGCTCGCCGTCGACGACGGGTACGCCGTGATCCGCAAGGGCGCGTCGATCCGGGGGTACTCGTTCACCAAGGACAAGAACGTGTGGCGGCAGGACGACCGTCCGGATGCCGGGGCGGCGCTCACCCCGTACGCCGCGATCGTGGCCTCCAAAGGTCGGGTGACGGCTCTGAGCCTCAGCAGTGGCACGGTTCGTGCCGATGTGCGTACCGATGCGAAGGTTTTCGCCGTGAGCCCGGACGGCATGATCCTGGTCGCCGGCCGTGACATGGCCTATCTGCCGTTCTCCTGACGCCGCGCGGCGGGGATGGGTTCGCGTCGCGCCGCCCCGCTGGCCTAATCTTTCGGTTCATGAGCTCCAGCGCCGAATTCAGGTACTCGCCGCTCCTGCCGACCGGCGACGACCTGACCGAGTACCGCCTGGTCACGGACGAGGGTGTCGATGTCGTCGAGGGTCCCGGGGGGCGACGGTTCCTGACCGTCGAGCCGGCCGCGCTCACCCAGCTCACCGCGGAGGCGATGCACGACATCGCCCACTACCTGCGGCCCGCCCACCTGACCCAGCTGCGCTCGATCATCGACGACCCGAAGGCGTCGCCCAACGACCGGTTCGTCGCGCTGGACCTGCTGCGCAACGCGAACATCGCGGCCGGCGGCGTGCTGCCGATGTGCCAGGACACCGGCACCGCGATCGTGATGGGCAAGCGCGGGCGGCACGTGCTGACCGACGGCACCGACGAGGCGGCCATCGCGCTCGGCGTCTACCAGGCGTACACCCGGCTCAACCTGCGGTATTCGCAGCTCGCCCCGATCACCATGTGGGACGAGAGGAACACCGGCACCAACCTGCCGGCCCAGATCGAGCTCTACGCCGAGGACCCGGGCGGTCACCCGGACGCGTACAAGTTCCTCTTCATGGCCAAGGGCGGCGGCTCGGCCAACAAGTCGTACCTCTACCAGGAGACGAAGGCGCTGCTCAATCCACAGCGCATGATGCAGTTCCTGGACGAGAAACTGCGCCTGATCGGCACGTCGGCCTGTCCGCCGTACCACTTGGCGGTCGTCATCGGCGGCACCAGCGCCGAGCACGCGCTGAAGACGGCGAAGCTGGCCTCCGCGAAGTACCTGGACAACCTGCCCACCGCCGGGACCATGCTGGCGCACGGCTTCCGCGACCTCGAGCTGGAGGCCGCGGTCCTGGAGCTGACCCGTGACTTCGGCATCGGCGCCCAGTTCGGCGGACGGTATTTCTGTCACGACGTGCGGGTGATCCGGCTGCCCCGGCACGGCGCGTCCTGCCCGGTCGCGATCGCGGTCTCCTGCTCCGCCGACCGGCAGGCGGTCGCGAAGATCACCCCGTCGGGTGTCTGGCTGGAGCGGCTGGAGACCGACCCGGCCCGCCACCTGCCCGACGTCGACCTGGAGGCGTCGCCGGTCGTCAACATCGACCTCAACCGGCCGATGGCCGAGATCCGCGCCGAGCTCAGCAAGTACCCGGTGAAGACCCGCCTGTCGTTGACCGGTCCGCTCGTCGTCGCCCGTGACATCGCGCACGCCAAGATCGCTGAGCAGCTCGACGCCGGCCAGCCGATGCCGCAGTACATGCGTGATCACGCGGTCTATTACGCCGGGCCGGCCAAGACCCCCGAGGGTACGCGTCCGGCTCGTTCGGTCCCACCACGGCCGGCCGGATGGACTCCTACGTCGAGAAGTTCCAGGCGGCCGGCGGCTCGATGGTCATGCTGGCCAAGGGCAACCGGTCCAAGCAGGTCACCGACGCCTGCCAGACCTACGGCGGCTTCTACCTCGGCTCGATCGGCGGCCCGGCGGCGCGGCTCGCCCAGGACTGCATCCGGCACGTCGAGGTGATCGAGTTCCCCGAGCTCGGCATGGAGGCGGTCTGGAAGATCGAGGTCGAGGACTTCCCCGCCTTCATCGTCGTCGACGACAAGGGCAACGACTTCTTCGCCGACGTCACCAAGCCGAACCCGATCTTCAGCATCGGCCGTCGCTGACGCTCGGCGCGCCGAGGCGACCTCATGACTCGTAGCGCGGTTTGAAGTTCACGGCTGAGTTTTCATGTCTTGCCCCTTCGACTTGAAACTCGGTTCTCAAGTTGTCTCGGGACTTGAAAACTCGAGTCTCCTTTTGAAGTTTCGCGTGCTTTACTTCAAATCGTGGATGAAGCTGCGTTCCGATCGTCCCCGGTGGGCTATTTGGTCCGAATCGATGGTTGGGATCCTCGCTATAGCGAAAAGTACGAGTGTGCGGCATTCATCCCTGATCCTCTGCCCGCCGAACTCGATCTGAAGCAGCAGACGTATTCGGGAGTCACCGCTGCGGCGGTTGCTGTCGCTCGCCTCGACCAGGCCGCGTTCCGGCTGCCGAACCCGGGCCTGCTCGCGCGCCCGGCGATTCGGCAGGAGGCCGTCAGCACGTCGGCGCTCGAAGGCACGTATGCAGCCCTCGACGATGTCCTTGAAGCCGATTTCCTCAACCGCAATCAGCTCACCGCCTCCGTTGCGGAGGTTCACAACTTCGTCGAGGCTGCGGAACTCGCGTTCGAGTGGATCAAGGACAAGCCCATCACTGTGGGCATGCTTGAGCAGTTGCAGAAGATTCTCGTGCGTGGGACCAGGGGTGACTCGCACGACGCCGGCCGGATTCGGACTACCCAGGTCTTCATCGGAGCCGGTGGCGGCCGGGTGGACGATGCCAGGTTCGTGCCGTCACCTCCGGGTGACCAACTGCGTGCCGGGATCGATGCCTGGGCGACATGGCTCAACGCTGAGGACACGTTCCCGCTGGTGATCAAAATGGCGCTCGGTCACTACCAATTCGAGACCCTGCACCCCTTCAACGACGGCAACGGGCGTCTCGGGCGTCTGGTGTGTGTTCTGCAGTTGGCACATAGACGCGAGCTACGAGTACCGGTCCTGAACCTGTCACCGTGGCTTGAGGCTCGACGGCGTCAATATCAGGACCATCTGCTCGCCGTCAGTGCCACCGGGGACTTCGAGCCGTGGATCCGATTCTTCTCCGAAGCGGTGCGTGTCCAGGCAATTCGTGCGGTGGAGAAGATCGACGCCCTCCACGACTGGCGAGACCAGGCATTGGCGCAGCTGGCCGCCGCCGAGGTTCGGGGCGTGGCTGTCCGGATCGTCGAGGACATGCTGGGCTACCCACTGATCACCGCGACGCCCACCGCGGAGAGGTATGGAGTGTCCTACCAAGCGGCGAACACGGCCATCCGTCGCCTCGTGGAACTGGGCATTCTCGAGGAGCGGACTGGTCGTCGGTATGGGCGCGTGTTCGCCGCGCGGAAGGTACTCAACATCATCAATGCGCCCTGACGGAAGACCGCGAAGGTCAGCCTGCCGAGGCCGACGGGGCGACTGAGGCGGGCGGTCCCGACGGGGATTCGGAGGGGGACTCGACGGCCCGGGTGACGCCGCAGTAACCGGCGATCGGGCTGATCCACTCGCTGATCTGGTTCTTGAGGGAACCGTCCAGGTCCTTGGTGCTCTTGATCTTCTCGATGTAGTCGAGGTCCTTGGCGCTCGCCTCGATCCGCTGCGCCGAGGTGCCGGCCGCCGTCTTCAGCTCCGGGTCCCGGGCGTTCGCGGTCTCCTTGCGGATCTGCGTGCCGACCGTCTTCAGTTCGGTGGCGGCCTGCTTCTCCGCCTTGTCGGCGTCGGCGGTCTCCTTCGCCTCCTTGTGGGCGATCATCTTGCCCAGCGCTTCGCCGAAGTCGCCGAACTCGGTGGTGAAGACCTTGTCCAGCCGCTCGCACACCTTGATGGTCTCGGCCGTCCAGTCGGGGCGGCGGACGACGGGAGCAGGACCGCCGGGGCCGAGGTGGCGGGAGTGGTGACGGCCGGCGCCGCGGTGTCCTCGTTCTTCGCGTCGTCGCTGCAGGCGGCGCTGGTGAGCAGCACACCGCCCGCGAGCAGGGCCAGGATGGCGCGTCGCATCGGAGATTCCTCTTCGTCGGGGTCATCCAAACTCAGCCGACGGTACGTAACGAAGCCAGCGACGTCCAACTCTGTGTGATCGCTGAAGTACGAACAGCCCGCCCGCGGAGTACCGCGGGCGGGCTGTCACTCCCCCGTTCCGGCTGGGCCGCCTCGCCACACTCTGGGGGCGCTCTTTGGAAGCATCGCGGCGAGACGGCGCTGCGGAGAAGGTTGCCGTAGGTCGCTATCGATTCACTGTCGATCCGCTCTCGAGGCTCTCGGTAGGCTTCGGTCGCGAGCGCACAGGACGGGGATGGCTACTTTGCGCTACCACATACTAGGAACACTCTCCGTAACGAGAGATGAGCGTCCGGTAGCGGTGACGGCCGGGCGTGATCGGGTCGTGCTCGCGATGATGCTCCTGCACCCGGGGCGCATCGTGAGCCTGGGCGAGCTGACCGAGGCCATCTGGGGCGCCGATCCGCCGGCCACCGCACGGGGCCAGGTGCAGACCTGCGTGTCCCGGCTGCGGCGCGGTCTCCCGGCCGACGTGATCATGACAGACCCGGCGGGGTACGGGATCCGCGTCGAACCCGGCGAGCTCGACTCCGAGCGCTTCCTCGCCCTGGTGGACACGGCGCGGGCGGCCGGCGGGACGGGAGCGGCGCGGGCGGCGTACCGGGAGGCTCTCGATCTGTGGCGTGGTC
Organism: Actinoplanes sp. CA-252034; assembly: GCF_050956125.1. Taxonomy (NCBI): domain Bacteria; kingdom Bacillati; phylum Actinomycetota; class Actinomycetes; order Micromonosporales; family Micromonosporaceae; genus Actinoplanes; species Actinoplanes sp. CA-252034. Next base: position 10,362,863 of record NZ_CP191846.1, on the reverse strand, counting down.
CGGCGTGCGCGGAGATCGACGCGTCGGCGGTCCGGCAGGCGGCGGCGATGCTCGACGAGCGGCGCGCGGCGGCCCTCGAGGACGCGATGGACCTGGAGCTGGCCGCCGGCCGGGCCCGGGAACTGCTCGGCGAGCTGGCCGCCCTGGTGGACCGGTTCCCGCTTCGGGAGCGGCTGCGCGGCCAGTTGATGCTGGCGCTGTTCCAGGCGGGGCGGCGGGCCGACGCACTGGCCGAGTTCCGGCGGGCCCGCGACGTGCTGCGCGACGAGCTCGGCATCGAACCGGGGCGGCGGTTGCAGGATCTGCACCGCGACATCCTGGCCGGGGCGGTCCCCGAGGTCCCGGTGGCGGTGCCGGCCAACGGGGCGATCCGATGCCTTCCGCGTACGGTCTCCGACTTCACCGGCCGAGCCGAGCAGGTCGACCGGTTGATCGCCGGGATCGCGGCGGCTGAGTCGGCGGGGCCGGTGGTGGCCGTCCTGGACGGGATGGCCGGCAGCGGCAAGACCACCCTGGCGCTGCACGTCGCCACCCTGATCGGCGACCGTTTCCCGGACGGGCACCTCTTCGTCGACCTGCAGGGCCACAGCGAGCAGGATCCGGTCGACCCGGCGGCGGCGCTGCTCGTCCTGCTCCGGCAGCTGGGGCACAGCGCCGAGGAGATCCCGTCCGAGCCGGTCGAGCGGATCGGGTTCTGGCGTACCCGGGTGGCCGGGAGGCGTCTGCTGATCGTCCTGGACAACGTGGCCACCAGCGCCCAGATCGCCGATCTGCTGCCGGCCACCCCGGGCAGCCTGGCCCTGGTCACCGGCCGGCGACGGCTCGCCGGGCTGGACGGCATCCAGCTGGAGTCACTGCCGGTGCTGGCGCACGACGAGGCGATGGCGCTGCTGGAGCGGATCGTCGGGGAACGAGTGCATGCCGAGCCGGAGGCGGCAGCCGAGGTGGTACGCCGCTGCGGCGGGCTGCCGCTGGCCGTCCGGCTGGCCGGCGCCCGGCTCGCGCACCGGCCCCGCTGGCGGGTGTCCGACCTGCTGCTGCGGCTCGGCGAGTCGGCGCTGCCCGAGCTGGCCGCCGAGGACCGTACCGTGGCGGGCGCGTTCACCCTCACCTACCGGCAGCTGCCGGCGTCGCTGCAGCGGGTGTTCCGGCTGCTCGGCGTGCACCCGGGCGTCACCGTCGACGACCTGGCGGTGGCCGCCCTGGCCGGGTTGCCGCTGGACGAGGCCCGGGACGCGCTGGACGAGCTGGTCGACGTGCACCTGCTGGAGGAGCCGGAGCGGGGCGTCTACCGGATGCACGACCTGATCCGTGAGTACGCCGGGGTGCTCGCCACCGACCTGCCCGCGGAGGACCGGCGCGCGGCGCTGACCGCGGTGCTCGACCTGGAGTTGCACGCCCTGATCGCGGCGGTCGCGTCCAGCCACCACGACGTGCTGAACCGCGACCTCGGGTGGCCACGACCGGACCGGCCCGACCTGGTGGCGGCGCTCGAGGACCCGTACGCCCGGCTGGAACGGGAGCGGCCCGGCCTGGCCGCGTTCGTGGACGCCGCGGCGGCCGCCGGTCATCTCGGCTACGCCTGGCGCATCCCGCGGGCCGCCTGGCAGCCGCTCTTCTTCCGCGGCTACATGGACGACATCCGCGACCTGCACCAGCGGGCCATGGACCGGATCGCGTCGTCCGGCGACAAGGCGGCGATCGCCACCATCGCCAACTATCTGGCGTCGGCCTACTCGCGGGGCGGCGAGCACGGCCCGGCCGAGGAGCACCTGCTGCTGGCCATCCGGATCCGGCAGGAGCTGGGCGAGGCCGGGGCGGTCGCCACCAGCTACGGCAACCTGGGCACGATCTACCAGTCGCAGGGCCGGTTCGCCGAGGCGATCGAGGCGATCCACACGTCCCGCCGGATCATGGCCCGGCAGCGTATGCGGACCTCCTCGGCCGGGCCGCTCGGGACCCTGGCCGAGGTGCTGGGCCGGCTCGGCCGCTACGACGAGGCGCTGCACTACGCCCGGCTGCGCCTGTTCGCGGTGATCGAGCACGAGGAGGAGGGGCCGCTCGCGCTTGCGGTGCTGCTGCTCCAGCGCCTCAAGTACGCGCACGGGCTGATCGGCGTGGACACCGCCCACCGGCACCTCGACGTGGCGCAACGGCTGGCCGGGCGCAGCGGCTCGCGGTCGATCATGGCGGATCTGCACAACGACCGGGCCGGGCTGTTCCGTGACGCCGGACGCTACGCCGACGCCCGCGCCGAGCACCGCCGGGCCCTGGACATCGCGGTGCGGATGCGCGACACCCGGCACGATTCCGAGTTCAGTCACGACCTGGCCACCACGCTGCTGCGGGCCGGGGACGTGACCGGCGCCCGGGAGATGTACGAACGGTCGCTCCGGCTCGCCACGGCGGGGCGGATGGCGTACTCGATGGCTCGTGCTCTGACCGGTCTCGCCGCCTGCCTGGACCCGGATGATCCGGAGGCGGCCGGCCTCCGGACGAGAGCGGCCGGGCTGTTCCGGGAGATCGGGATCTCAAGCGGTTCGGCGGACGTCGAGAGAGGATGGTCCGGTGACGACTGACGAGAGTGGCTTCCGGACCGAGCGCGACACGATGGGCGAGGTGCGGGTGCCGGCCGCCGCGCTGTGGCGCGCGCAGACGCAGCGGGCGGTGGAGAACTTCCCGATCTCCGGCCGTGGGCTGGAGCCGTCCCACATCCGGGCGCTGGCCCGGATCAAGGGGGCCGCCGCCCGGGTCAACGCGAACCTCGGCGTGCTGGAGAAGGACCTGGCCGAGTCGATCGCGACGGCCGCCGCGCACGTGGCCGACGGCGGCTACGACGACCAGTTCCCGGTGGACGTCTTCCAGACCGGCTCCGGCACCTCGTCGAACATGAACGCCAACGAGGTCATCGCCACCCTGGCCAGCCGTGATCTGGGCCGTCCCGTGCATCCGAACGACCACGTCAACGCCTCGCAGTCGTCCAACGACGTCTTCCCGTCCTCGATCCACCTGGCCGCGACCGAGGCGGTCAGCGCCGACCTGATCCCGGCGCTCGGCCACCTGGCGGTGGCGCTGAGCGCGAAGGCCGAGGCCTTCAAGACCGTCGTCAAGAGCGGTCGCACGCACCTCATGGACGCCACTCCGGTCACTCTGGGCCAGGAGTTCTCGGGGTACGCACGGCAGGTCACCAACGGCGTCGAGCGGCTCCGGGACACCCTGCCCCGCCTGGGTGAGCTGCCGCTGGGCGGCACCGCGGTCGGCACCGGCGTCAACACGCCACCCGGGTTCGCCCCGGCGGTGATCCGTCTGCTCGCCGAGGAGACCGGCCTGCCACTGACCGAGGCCCGCGACCACTTCGAGGCGCAGGGCGCCCGTGACGCGCTGGTCGAGGCCTCCGGCCAGCTCCGGGTCATCGCCGCCGGCCTCTACAAGATCGCCAACGACATCCGCTGGATGGGCTCCGGGCCGCGGGCCGGTCTGCGTGAGCTGCGCCTGCCCGACCTGCAGCCCGGCTCGTCGATCATGCCGGGAAAGGTGAACCCGGTGGTGCCGGAGGCGGTCCGCCAGGTCGCGGCCCAGGTCATCGGCAACGACGCGACGGTCGCCTTCGCCGGCACCCAGGGCGACTTCGAGCTCAACGTGATGCTGCCGGTGATGGCCCGCAACGTGCTGGAGTCGATCCGGCTGCTGTCCGCGGTGGCCCGCCTCTTCGCCGACCGCTGCATCGACGGCATCGAGGCGGACGAGGAGGTCACCCGGGCGTATGCGGAGGGGTCGCCGTCGATCGTCACCCCGCTCAACCGTTTCCTGGGTTACGACGAGGCGGCCGCGATCGCGAAGCAGGCGCTGGCCACCGGCCGGACGATCCGTGAGGTCGTGATCGAGCGTGGGCACGTCGGCAACGGCACGCTGACCGAGGCTCAGCTGGACGAGACGCTCGACGTGCTCCGGATGACGCGACCCTGAGAGCAGGCCGGTACCCTTGTACGGTGACTCTACGCCTGTACGACACCGCGACCCGATCGGTCCGGGACTTCGTCCCGATGACGCCCGGTCAGGTGGGGATCTACCTGTGTGGTGTCACCGTGCAGTCCTCGCCCCACATCGGCCACCTTCGCTCCGCCGTCAACTACGACGTGCTGCGCCGATGGCTGATGCACACCGGCCTGGAGGTCACGTTCGTCCGCAACGTCACCGACGTGGACGACAAGATCCTGCAGAAGGCGGGCGAGCAGGGCCGGCCGTTCTGGGCCATCGCCTACGAGAACCGTCTCCACCTGGACCGTGACTACACCGCGCTCAACGTGCTGCCGCCCACCTACGAGCCGCTGGCCACCGGGCACATCACCGAGATGCACGAGCTGATCCAGGAGCTGATCGACCGCGGGCACGCCTATGCGGCCGATGGTGACTGCGCCGACGTCTACTTCGACGTGCTGTCGTATCGGGAGTACGGCGCGCTCTCCGGTCAGAAGCCGGAGGACATGCGCGACGCCGGTGACGCCCCGGTGCGCGACAAGCGTGACCACCGCGACTTCGCCCTGTGGAAGGGTGTCAAGGCGGACGAGCCGCGCGACGCGTATTGGCCGTCACCGTGGGGCAAAGGCCGTCCCGGCTGGCACATCGAGTGCTCGGCGATGGCCCGGCGCTACCTCGGCGACGAGTTCGACATCCACGGCGGCGGCCTGGACCTGACGTTCCCGCACCACGAGAACGAGGTGGCCCAGTCCAAGGCGGCCGGTCTCGGCTTCTCCCGCTACTGGGTGCACCACGCCCTGCTCAACCTGGGTGACTCCAAGATGAGCAAGTCGCTGGGCAACGTGATCGACCTGGCCTCGCTCGTCGGGTCCGGGATCCGTCCGGTCGAGCTGCGCTACTACCTGGGCAGCCCGCACTACCGCTCCCGGATCGACTACTCCGACGAGGCGCTGCGTGAGGCCGCCGTCGCGTACCGGCGGGTCGAGGGCTTCGTGCAGCGGGCCGCCGAGATCGTCGGGCCGGGCCGGCCCAAGCAGGTGCCGCCCGCTTTCGCCGACGCGATGAACGACGATCTGAACACGTCGGCGGCGCTGGCGATCGTGCACGACACCGTGCGCGAGGGCAACACCGCGCTGGCCGCCGGCGACGAGGCCGGCATCCGGGGCGCGCTGACCGCGGTCCGGGCCATGCTGGGCGTGCTCGGCCTCGACCCCTTCGACGAGAAGTGGGCCGGCAGTGAGGCCGGCAACGACCTGAAGCCGGTGGTCGACTCGCTTGTCGCCCTGGCATTGGAACAGCGGGCCCAGGCCCGCGCACGTAAGGACTGGGCGGCCGCCGATTCGGTGCGCGACCAGCTCAAGAACGCGGGTATTCAGGTGGAGGACACTCCGGCCGGGCCGCGATGGACGGTAGGAGAACAACACTGATGGCGGGCAACTCGTTCAACGCGAGCAAACGCACCACCTCGAAGAAGGGCGCAGCGGCCGGTTCGGGCGGTAAGAACCGCGCCGGGCTCAAGGGCCGGGGGAAGACCCTGCCCGCCGACGAGCGTCCCTGGCACAAGGGCTACTCCGGCACCGAGAAGCTGCCCGAGAAGACGGCGCGCAAGCAGGACAAGGAGCGCAGGGCCGCGGCCGCCGAGGGCCGCGCGCCCAAGATCGGCATGCCCGGCACCAAGGACACCACCTGGGGGCGTGGCGGTGGCCGTGCCTCCGGTCTCACCCGCACTCAGACGGCCCGCGGCGGTGTGCGCGGCGCCGGTCCGCGCGGTCCCCGGGTCGCACCGGGCCGCCGGTCCAACCCCACCAAAGAGGGTCCCGAGCTGCTGCTAGGCCGCAACCCGGTGGTCGAGGCGCTGCGGGCGCTGGTCCCGGCCACCGCGCTCTACGTGGCGCAGGGCATCGACATCGACGACCGGGTGACCGAGATCGTCCGCACCTCCGGTGACCGGGGCATCCCGATCCTGGAGATCAGCCGCAACGAGCTGGACCGGATGACCGGCGGCGTGCTGCACCAGGGCATCGGGCTCCAGGTGCCGCCGTTCGCGTACGAGGACTTCGACGACCTGGTCAACGCCGCGCTGGAGCAGACCGCTCCGCTGCTGGTCGCGCTGGACGGCATCACCGACCCGCGCAACGTGGGCGCGGTGATCCGGTCGGTGGCCGCGTTCGGCGGGCACGGCGTCTTCATGACCGAGCGCCGGGCCGCCGGCATCACCGCGACCGCCTGGCGCACCAGCGCCGGTGCGGCCGCCCGTGTCCCGGTCTCCCAGGTGGTCAACCTGACCCGGGCCATCAAGTCGGCACAGAAGGCGGGCTTCACCGCGATCGGCCTGGACGCCGACGGCGAGACCGGCCTCTACGAGTTGGAGGCCGCGATCGGCCCGCTGATCGTGGTCGTCGGCTCCGAGGGTCGCGGCCTGTCCCGCCTGGTCGGCGAGACCTGCGACCTGCGGGTGAGCATCCCGATGGCCTCCGACGTGGAGTCGCTGAACGCCAGCGTGGCGGCAGCGGTCACTCTGGCCGAGGTGAGCCGCCGCCGCCAGGCCTGATTCAGTAATACGCGCGCAGGCGGTTGCCATCCGTGAGGAAGAGGCGGCCGCCTGCCACCGTCGGTGGGTAGTTCTGACTGCTCGGCATGCCGCCCTTCAGCTCCCGCCCGGTCGCCGCGTCGGCGATCGACAGTCCCGCCCCCATGCCGGACGGGCTGAAGAGCAGCGCACCGGCCCGGACCGGCTGTCCCACCCCGTCCGGCAGATGCACCGACCAGAGCTTCCGGCCGTTCTCGGCGTCCAGGCAGACGACGCTACGGTTCCGCGGGACGTAGACGCGGGTGTCGTCGGCGGTCACCGAGGGCGCCGGCCAGGCCGACTCCCAGGCCTTGTTGCCGTTGGCCGAGTCGACCGCGGTGAGACCGCCGTTGCGGCCGCCGATGTAGAACCGTGATCCGCTCGGGTTGCTGCCCACGGCGTACCAGTCCTCCGGGGTCTTCCAGATCGTCGCCCCGGTCTTGACGTCGATCGCCCGGGACCCTTCGCCCTCGGTGCGCAACAGGATCCGCCCCTGCGCCGACAACAGGCCGTCGCCGCGGGTGCCGAAGAGCTTCCACAGCCGGGCGCCGGTGGCCAGCCGGTGCGCGACGGTCGACGTCTCGAAGTCGGGTCGGCTGTCCACCACGACCACGCCCCGGTCCACGATCATGTCCTGGGTGGGTGCGCTGAGCGGGATCTCCCAGAGTCGGGTCCCGTTGCTCGCGCGGTACGCCCCCAAAAAACTGTGCTGGTTGTCACAGGCGTAGGTGAGGGCGGTGAGGATGCCCTCGGCCAGGGCCATCCGGGTGACGCCACGGCGCTCCAGGGCCACATGCCAGCGGCGGGCGCCGGTCGCCGGGTCGTACGCGCCGATCCCGCCCCGATCGCTGGTGTAGATGTGCCCGTAACCGGCCAGCGGCTCACGCCCGACCTCGCACTCCGGCGCGCCGTGGGTGGGGATCTCCCAGCGCTGCTTGATCGAGCCGACCGTGGACGGGGTCAGCGTCCGCTCGTACGGGTTGTAGAAGGTCAGCCCCGGGCCGTACCCGGTCTGGGTCCACTCCGAGGTGGGCGCCGGCGCCGGTGCGGGGGTGGGCAGACTGAGTGCCGTGGTCAATGCGGCTATCAGGAAGAGGTTCACACAAGATCAACGAGCGGAGACGGGATCGATGATGGGCCGGGCTCTACCGCCGCCCGCGTTCTTTCCGGGCAGCGGTAGAGCAGCGACTCAGAGGTCGGCCGCGGGCGTGAAGACGTCGCAGTTGCGGCCCTGCTCGGCGCGCGTCACCGTGACGCCGGTGCACAGGCGCAGCTCGGGCCGGCCACCGCCCCACAGGAACTCGGAGCGTGTCGCGAAGTTCGTCTTCCCGGGCCCGCACAGATGGTTCAGGGTGCGCCACTCGATGCCGTCGGCCGGGCCGTTGTAGGCGATCTGCACGACGGCGCACCGGTTGCGGCCGTTCATCGCCAGGGTGCCGCTGACCGCGACCGGCGGAACCGGGCGCTCCGGGATGCTCATCATCCGGTCATAGGTGCCGTAGGCGCTCGCTTTTCCGGCGGCCAGATCAAAGGTGTTGTCGACGGCGAGAGCCGGCGTCGCGGCCATTGCGACCGCCGCTCCGGCGCCGCCGAGAACAATGAGAGTACGGCTGATGACAGAATTCATGAAATAGTCCTCAATCGTGTCGAGGGCGTGCGTCGAGACATCAACGAATGAAATGAAGAAAAGGCGCGCGAAAGGTCAGCGCACGAGCAGCGTGTAACTCGGCACGAATCCGGTCCGGCATCGGAACGAGACCCACGCCCGCTTCGCGACACCGGCCGCGCCGACCTTGCGGCACTCGGCCTGCGGGTCGGCCACCTCGTTGAAGGCGGCGGTGTAGACGGTGGTCTCGGTGGCCAGTGGCGTGGTGCGCGCGGGGTAGCTGACGATCAGGTCGTCACCGGCGTATCCCGAGCGTACGGCGTAGGCGGACCAGACGCCGGAGCGCAACCCGGCCTCGCCGATGACGTCGGCGCGGCCGAAGCCGTAGGTGCCCATGAGCCCGGTCGTGTCCGGCCCGGTCGCGGCCTGGGCCGCGGCCGGGGTGAGCACGGTCGCGACGGCGGCGGCCACGACGGCGCCACGTGTGATGGAACGCATTCTTTCGGTGTCCCTTCCATGAATATCCGGGGATCTCCCGCGACGTGATGGATGGCCGTGCAGAAAGGATCGTGTCTCCCTGCAGGCATTACCGAACATACATGAGTCACGTCGTCGGTGAAGGGTGGGGCGGATGTCTTTTCCGCACGTTCTCATTGTTTGCGGATCTGTTGTTTTCGACGCCGATTTCAGCGCGGAAAAATGAAATACCCCCGCCGGTCGGCGGGCGCGGTGGACGCCGGGTGGCGGTCGCCGGGCCGTCTCCGCCGACCGGCGGCCGGCGGTCGGCGGGGTGCCTCGGTCACGGCGGGCCGGCGGTCGGCGGGGGCTCCGGACGGGTGAGGTTCGGCGCGTGATCTGCCCCACTCGCCAGGGTGGCGGCCCCACGGCGGAAGAGGTGGTACCTTGATGGGGTTGCAGTTTTGATTTCCGTAGACGTTTCTTAGCGCCTGATGGGGTTATCTGAGACCCGTTGAGGCGCTTTTCGTTTTCGTGTCGTTTCGACGCGGGTAATCAACGCGGCGGCGTAAGGGGCTCGCACCGTGCGGGCTCCGACGGCCTGCGAGGAGCAGACATGGTTACTGGCACCGTTAAGTGGTTCAACGCTGACAAGGGCTTCGGCTTCATCGCCCCGGACGACGGCAGCGCTGACGTCTTCGCCCACTTCTCCGCCATCTCCACGAGCGGCTACCGCAGCCTCGAGGAGAACCAGAAGGTGGAGTTCGAGGTCACCCAGGGTCAGAAGGGCCCGCAGGCGGCCAACATCCGCCCGCTCTGATCCACACTCCGCGAATGGCGGCCCGCCTGATCAAGCGGGCCGCCGTTCGGCGTTTCCGGCGTCGGCTGCGCCACCGCACCTGGGCACACCGCGCGACACCCCGAAGGGCATGGCTATGACAACCACCTACTCCGGTCCGGCGAAGCTGACCCTGGTCGACGGCGCCTGCATCTCCGGCATGGTCTCCCTCAGCACCAACCAGCGCGGAGGGATCAGCGGCTGGGGCGGCACGTTCCGGCCCGACGAGATCACGACGGACCTGCGCAACGCGGGCGAAGGGCTGCAGTTGGAGCTGCCCTACGACCGTGTGGGGACGGTCTCGGTCACCGGCATGCGCAAGCTTCTCGCCACGCAGCTGCTGATGTCGTTGACGGGGAGCGGACCCGCGCCGTTCTGACGGCGCGCCGCGGACGAGGCCCCTCGCAGGTGAGGCCCTTTTGGAGCCCCCGGTCGGGATCGAACCGACGACCTCCCGTTTACAAGACGGGTGCTCTGGCCATCTGAGCTACAGGGGCGTGTGCGCATCAGCATAACGTCCTGTGATGCGGGCGCCATCTTGGCAGGTCGGAAGAAAACAAATACGGTGGCGAGGCTGTTCCTTCTACTCGGATCGTCCGGCACGTTCCTGCCGGTGGAAAGGAAGTCGCTTCACCATGGCTACCGTTACCTATGACAAGGCCTCCCGGATCTACCCGGGCACCGAGCGCCCCGCGGTCAACGAGCTGAACCTCGAGATCGGCGACGGAGAGTTCCTCGTTCTGGTCGGCCCCTCCGGTTGTGGCAAGTCCACCAGCCTGCGCATGCTCGCCGGCCTGGAGGACGTGGACCGCGGCCGCATCCTGATCAACGACAAGGACGTCACGCACCTCCCGCCGAAGTCGCGGGACATCGCGATGGTGTTCCAGAACTACGCTCTCTACCCGCACATGACGGTGTACGAGAACATGGCGTTCGCCCTGAAGCTGCGCAAGACCCCGAAGGCCGAGATCGACAAGGCCGTCAAGGAGGCCGCGGCGCTGCTCCAGCTCGAGGAGTACCTGTCGCGTAAGCCGAAGGCGCTCTCCGGTGGTCAGCGTCAGCGTGTCGCCATGGGCCGCGCGATCGTGCGTCAGCCGCAGGTGTTCCTCATGGACGAGCCGCTGTCGAACCTCGACGCCAAGCTCCGTGTGCAGACCCGCTCGCAGATCGCCTCGCTGCAGGCCAAGCTGGGCGTCACCACCGTCTACGTCACCCACGACCAGGTCGAGGCCATGACCATGGGTCACCGGGTCGCGGTCATGCTGGACGGCGTGCTGCAGCAGGTGGACACCCCTCGGGCGCTCTACGACACCCCCGGCAACGTCTTCGTCGCCGGCTTCATGGGCTCCCCGGCCATGAACATCAAGACCGTCCCGCTGACCGAGATCGGCGCCAACTTCGGTGCTCTGAACGTCCCGCTCACCCGTGAGCAGGTGGCCGCGGCCAGCGAGGCCGGCGAGGGCAAGGTCACCGTCGGCTTCCGCCCCGAGGCCGCCGAGGTCGTCAGCGAGTCGGCCGACGCTCTGCCGATCGTCGTCGACCTGGTCGAGGACCTCGGCTCGGACGCCAACGTCTACGGCCACTCCGACCTGCCGGGTGGCTCGGAGCGGTTCGTGGTCCGGACCGAGCGCCGCTACATGCCGCACATGGGCGAGACGATCTACATCCGTCCGCAGACCAGTGCGCTACACCTCTTCAACGCGGGCACCGGCCACCGCATCGCAAGCTGATCAGCGGAAAGGCGGCCCCCTCACGCGAGGGGGCCGCCTTTCTCGTATCCGTGGATCAGGCGAACGACTGGATGACGTAGTCCTTCTCCGCCACGCACGCGATCACCGACGTGTTCCACGAGCAGGAGTCGGGCCGGACCTCGGACAGCACCCCGAGGTTCACCGACTCCTCGCCGAGGTGGGTGCCGGACAGCTCACGGTCGCTGACCGAGCTGGTCAGGCCGCCGGAGAAGGTCAGGACGTTACGGGCGTCCAGTCGCACCGTGACGCCGAGTCGATACCACGCCTCCTTGCCGCCGACGAACAGCGTGGTGCCCTCGTCGCCGACCGCCAGCAGACCGTTGCTGCCGACCGCCACCAGGTCCTCCACCCCGGCGACGGCCTTCTCCCACGCGCCCTCGCCGCCGAGCGCCCGGACCACGTCGCCCTTCCCGTCGTAGCCGGTCGACACGACGAGACACAGCAGGTCGCCGCACGGGGTGAGCTGATCGACGTCCTCCGAGTCCCCGGCCGTGTACAGGGTGACCGGTTGCGTCTCCGCCAGCTTGGCCAGGTCGTACTCGAACACGCGCTTGGTGGTGCCGGGCTCCACCACGTACAGCCGGCCGTCGTGGGCCGCGACCTTGTCGCTGGTCGAGGCCACCTCGGCGCGTTGCTGCAGGACGTCGCCGGTGCGCACGTCGCGGACCGTCACCGTACGGTCGGCGTCGATCTGCACGAACCGTTGCTTCTCGCCCCCGGCCGGGGTGAACGGCCGCCCGCCCGAACCGGCCGGCCCGGTGAGATCCCCGATGCCGGTGACCAGATGCAGCGTGGTCGCGTCGGGGTCGTCGACCGACCACTCGACCGTCCCGTCGGACAGGTCGAGACCGGTCAGCTTCTTAGCCTCCCGGTTCACCCAGAGCGCGACGTCCGAGGCGAGGTACAGCTCGTCGGAGGAGCCGATCTCCTCGTCCCAGATCAGCTTGCCGTCCTCGCTGCTCAGCGCCACCACCCGGCTCCGGCTGGTGGTGGGGTCGACGCCGGAGTGGAGGACCACGACCTTCTCCCGGGCGTACATCCACTTCCAGGTGTACGCCCGGCCCGCGTTGTCGTTCTCCCAGAGCACCTCGCCGGTCCCGGTGTCCGCGGCCAGCGTGTGCAGGGCGCCGGCCTCGGTGACGCCCGCGAAGAACGCCCGCTCCCCGTACACCTCGCTGTCGGCGAACGTCGACGTGAACGCGGTGCCCGGCGTGATCCGCTCGACCTCACGCAGCGAGTGGTAGTCGAGTGCCGGGAACTTGGGCCAGAGCAGGAAGGCCGCGGCGGCGGTCGCGATCACCGTCACGACGGCGACCGCCCCGCCGACGATCATCGCGAGCCTGCGGCGGGACCGCTTCTCGACGGTCGGCTCGGTGGCGCCCGGGACGGTCCAGGTGCCCTCCGGATGCGGGTGTGGTGTGTAGCCGCCGGGCTGCCCGCCCGCGGCGATCGCGGCGGCCTCGGCTGTGGCCCACGGGTCGACCGGCTCGGCGTAGACCGGGCTCTCCGGCACGGTCGCCGGAGTGGGTGTCGGTGTGGCCGCCTCGGAGACGCCCGGCGAGAAGCGTGGCTGCGTCTCGTCCCCCTGACCCGCCATGTCGCCGCCCCTCATCCGCCGTACCGGCTCGTCATGGTACCGAGCGGGGCATCGACGATCAGTCCGGCGACCGGCCGGTCGCCGGTCGGCAAACAGGTGCTGAGTCGTGATTCGGCCGTGGCTATCGTGGCGTCATGCGCATCGAACGAATAACCGCCGAGGCCGACGTCCATCGTGCGGCCGACCTCTTCGACGCGCCGCCCATCGACTCGGTGACCCGCCGGTTCCTCACCGAGCCGACCCATCACCTGCTGCTCGCCTACGACGACGCGGACCGTCCGGTCGGCATGATCACCGGCGTCGAGACGACTCATCCGGACAAGGGCACCGAGATGCTGATCTACGAGCTCGGCGTCGCTCCGGTCGCGCGACTGCAGGGCGTCGGCACCGCGCTCGTCGACGCGCTGGCCGCGATCGCCCGCAAGAGCGGCTGCTACGGCATGTGGGTGGCCGCCGAGTCCGACAACAAGGCGGCCCTGGCCACCTATCGCCGGGCCGGCGCCGACGAGGAGATGACGTTCACTCTCCTCAGCTGGGATCTGACAAAAGACTGAAACCGCTGTTCGGTACGCCGCACGCCCTCCTCGACCGCAGACCGCGCGTCCCGTGGCCACCCCGCGACGCGAGCCGTCCGTCCCGGCCGACAGCGCGACCGCCGGGCCGAGGCGGTCCGGCACGGTCCTCCGGCCGCCATACCGACCGCTCCCTCACGGCCCTCCGGCGATCGCGTCCCGCGGGTGTCCACTGAGGCGTTCGTGTCCCTGCGCTCCTACGGCGCTTCGACCGTCGTGCGCGAGCGGGTCGGCCAGACGGCGGCGAGACACAGGGCGGTCAGGATCGCGAGAGTCGGCAGGATCATTGGCCGTGGGTCGCCCTCCAGATCCTCCGCGAACTGCTCCGGTAGCCGCGGGTCGGTCAACCCTCGACGGTCCTGCACCACCGTCACCTCGTCGCCGACGACACCCGTGCCGTCGCCGGGCCAGTCGTCGAGCCGCCCGGGGATCGGCACGCCGTCGACGGCGAGGTCATACGAGGGCGGGTTGCTGCTTCCGTCGTACACCTCGACCACCGTGGCGCGCAGCTCCAGGCCACGACCGCCGTCCAGCAGCCAGACCGGCACCGACATCGCCACGAAGATCATCAGGACGGCGTTGACGAGGCCGGCCGCGACCAGCGGGACGATCCGTGGCCGGCGCGTGGACTCCATCGCGATGAAGCGCATCACCATGACCATGCCGAACACGATGAGGACGCCGGGGATCGCATCGACGTCGGCGCGAACCCAGGTGGTGGCCACCGGCACGACCATGGCGGTGAAGGCCAGCATGGCGAGCAGATAGACCGGGGCAATCGCGAGATCCGACCGCGGGCGCATGCGCACACGCTACCGACGATCTCCAAGTGCTTCGATGGGCGTGCGGACCCCGGTGTGGTACTCCGTGGGTCCCCACGGCGGTGCAGGACCGCTGAGAGCCCTACACCGGTGTTCAGGCGGGGCGGTCCGAGGGCGGCCAGACGTAGGGCAGATCGTCGGGGACGTCGGGGCCGAAGACGGGACGGTAGAAGGCGGCGTCCTTGCGGATCAGCGCCGACCGGTGGCTGCGGTGCAGGTCCGGGTCGCCGAGCCACGGCGGCAGGTCACCGGTCGCGGCGAGGGCGGCCTGGTCCCGTACCTCCGTGAGGTCGGTCCTGGCCCGCAGATCGGTGACCAATGTGGTCGCGCAGGTGTCCGCATTGCCCCCGGCGACCCACACCGCGCACATGTCGAGCCCGTAGCGGACCAGGCCCTCCTCGTAGCCGTGCCACATCTTGACCGCCGGGTGATGCCGCCAGCCGTACCCCGGCTGGATCAGACCGCGCAGCACCTGGATCGCCTCGACCCGCTGCTTGCCGAGCCGTTTCGGATCGAGGACCCGCGCGCTGTCCAGAAAACCGGGGAACGGGAGGAATGTCTGCATCCCCCGATTCTCCGGCCGGACCGTGCGGAGTGCCCGCCTGATGGGCGCACGCTCCGCGCCGGTGAACCGCTGCGGTTATCGCTTCCACTTCTCGCGGTTGACGAATCCGTCGACCGGCTCCTCGAGCAGACGGGGGTCGTCGAGCGCCGGCAGGGTCCTCGCCTTCGGCTTCTGGTCGGCGGCGAGCCCCGGCTTGGCCGGCTTGACAGGCGTGGCCTGCTTGGCGGGTGTCGCGGGCTTGGCCGCGAACGCGGGCGCGGAAGTGGACGGCGTGGCCGGCGTGGAGGGGGTGGCCGGCGACGAGGGGGTGGCGGCGAAGCCCGGTGCGGGAGCGGAGGCGGCGGGCGTGGTCGACGGTGACGGCGCGGGCGCGAGCCGGTCCGGCGCGCCGGACGGGGGCGGTGCGGAGACCGACGCGATGCCGGCGGTCGGGGCGATGGTCGGAGCGGACGTGGGCACCTCGGGGAGCCCCGGGACCGCGGGGGCGTCGGGGAGCCCGGAGACCGCGGGAGCCAGCGGGTCGGACAGGAACGGCGAGCCCGACGGGATCGGCGGGTCCGCCGGGGTGCTGGCGGCCGAGAGGGCCGGGACGACGCCATCGTCGGCCGTGAGCTGCGCGGGCATGGCACCGTCGTCCGGCATGGCCCGCGTGGGCAGACCGCCGGGCGGCATGCCGGCGAACGGCTGGCCGGCGAGCGGGAGGCCGTCCCGGTGGGCGACCACCGGGAGCGCGCCGCCGAGACCGCCGAGCAGGGGCCGGCCCGCGCCGGGCACGGTGCGGAGCACGTCGGCGGCGGGGAGGAGGCCGGTGGCCTGCTCGGCGTTGGCGGGGGGCGCTGCGGGGCTGTCGTCGGCCCAGGCGGGCGGGGCTCCGAGAAGCAGCACTCCGCTCACGATCGCTCCGGTGGACCACAACTTGCGCACTGATCTTCTCCCGGTCAGTCGATGGGCTCGAGAAATGCCCATCAAGTCGGACATTGGATGTCGGATGGGAAACGAGCGGCCCCACGAGGGGGTTCCGGCTGACTACGATTCGTGAACGTGAGTGCCGTGCCGACCGAGAAGATCCAGAACCGCTTCGAGTCCGACGAGGACACCCGGCCTCACCTGGTGCTCTGCGGCGCCGATGCGCTGGTGTACACGCTGGCCGAGGAGCTGGCCAACTCGCGTCACCGGATCCGCGTCACGGTGATCACCCCACACCGGATCCGGGCCGACGTCCCCGACCTGGCTCAGCTCGCCGACCGCGACGTGGTGTGGCTGAAGGCCGACCGGCTGGACGAGCGCACCTTCCGGGAGGCGGGTCTCACCGGATCTTCGGCGCTCGCACTGGTCATGCCGGACGACATGGTCAACCTGCACGCCGCGCTCTGTGCCCGCGAGGTCGAGGAGAACCTGCGGGTGGTGGTGCGGATGTTCAACACCGGGCTCGGGCAGAGTGTGGTGCGGCTCTTCCCGGACTGCGCGGTG
Source organism: Actinoplanes sp. CA-252034 (assembly GCF_050956125.1). Classification (NCBI taxonomy): domain Bacteria; kingdom Bacillati; phylum Actinomycetota; class Actinomycetes; order Micromonosporales; family Micromonosporaceae; genus Actinoplanes; species Actinoplanes sp. CA-252034. The sequence goes on along the minus strand of NZ_CP191846.1, from coordinate 10,346,640 downwards.
TTGTCCGACGCGGAGATGGCGGCGCCGGCCTTCGTGGCGGCGGCTCTGGGGGAGGTCGCCCCGACTCACTTCCGGCGCGCCGGCCGTACCCTCTTTGTGGCGCACCGGGGAGACGTGCCGGAGAGATCCGTCGTCCTGACCCTGACCAGCGCTGACGGTGACGGCGAGGTGAGCGTCCTGCCGGTCGAGCCGGAGAGCGCCGCGACGCGGCCGGCCGACCTGGTGCTGGCCGAGGCCGTCGGCCGTCCCGCCGGCGAGGACGTGACCCGCAAGCTGCTGAGCCGGGCCGGGCGCCGCCGGAGCCCGGGCCGCGCGATCGGGGACGCGCTGCGTGCCGCGCTCAGCCGCAAACTCGGCATCGCCGTGCTGATCACGCTCGCCACCACACTCGTCGCCGGGCTGGTGCTGGCCCGGTTCGACGGAAACCCGCACGGGCTCTGGGAGTCGATCTACATGACGCTGCTGACCGCGGTCGGCTCGTCCGATGTGGAGGTCGGCCGCGCACCGGTGGCGCAGGCCGCTCAGCTGGTCCTGACGATCGCCGGCCTGGCGCTGATCCCGCTGATCACCGCGGCGGTGGTGGACGGCATGGTCAACGCGCGCCTCGCCCTCAGCCAGGGCCGGATCGTCGGCGAGATGAGCGACCACATCGTGCTCGTCGGCCTCGGCAACGTCGGCACCCAGGTGCTGCGCCAGCTCACCGACCTGGGCGTACGGGTGGTGGCGATCGACCGGGTCGCCGATGCCCGCGGTGTGAAGACCGCCCAGCGCCGTGGCGTGCCGGTGATCGTGGGGGACGCCTCCGCCGAGGCCACCCTGCGGGCCGCCTCGATCGACACCTGCCGGGCGCTCGTCGTGCTCTCCACCGACGACACGGTCAACCTGCAGGCCGCGCTGCAGTCCCGGCTGGCCCGCCCGGACCTGCGGGTGGTGCTGCGGCTCTTCGACGACGACTTCGCGCAGCGCGTCGAGTCGGCCTTCCAGATCGACACGTCACGCAGCGTCTCGCGGATCTGCGCGCCGGTCTTCGCGGCCGCTCTCCTGGAACGCGACGTGCACGCCACCATCCCGGTCGACCGGCACTCGGTGCTGGTCGCCACCGTCACCGTGTCGGCGCTGTCCCCTCTGGACGGTGCGCCGCTCGATCACGCCGACCACCCGGGCGAGGCGCGGGTGCTCGGCATGTCGTCGGCCGGGCAGCAGTGGGTCGACTGGGTGCCGGACCGGCGGCGGGTCCTCGCCGAGGGCGACCGGATCCTGGTGGTGGCCCGCCGTGGCGGGCTCCGCGCACTCCTCGAGCTGGCCAGCCCGCCGCTACAGCGTCCCGCTTAGCTCGTCGGCCTCGACACCCAGCACGGCCTGCTCGTCCGGCTTGTTGACCAGCACGTCGGACAGGTAGCTCTGGACCGCCGGACCCATCCCGACGTCGCGGCCGGCCTTCTCGGAGAGCAGCCACTTGTGCTGGATGATCTGCGAGAACACCTCTTGCGGCTCGAGCTTGCGGCGCAGTGCGGCCGGAACCGCCCGGACCACCGGCTCGAAGACCTCGGTCAGCCAGCGATGTGCCGCCTGCTGCTCGTCCTTCAGGTGGCTTTCCGCCCGGTACGCGTCGAGGTCGTTGAGCAGCTGCCGAGCCTGGTTCTCCTCGGCGTCCAGGCCGGTCAGCCGCATCAGCCGGCGGGTGTGATAGCCGGCGTCGACGACCTTGGGACGCACCAGGTAACCGCCGTCCACGGTGGACATGGACACCTCGGCGATGTCGAAGCCCATCTCGTTGAGCCGCCGGATCCGGCGCTCGATGTGGTGCCGCGCGTCCTTCGCCACCTCCTGCTCGTAGGTGACCTCGTGCCATAGCCGCTCATAGCGCGCCACGATCTCGTCGACCACCGACTCCGGGTCGATCGACTCGTGCAGCAGCTCGGCGGCCTGCAGGTCCAGGCACTCGCCGAAGATGTTCAGCCGGAGGATCTCGATGTCCTCGCTGCGCTGACCCTCGGACAGTTTCGGGTACAGGTTGCCGGTCTCGGCGTCGACCAGGTAGGCCGCGAAGGCGCCCGCGTCCCGCCGGAACAGCGTGTTGGACAGCGAGCAGTCACCCCACGAGAAACCGGTCAGATGCATCCGGACGACCAGCGCGGCGAGGGCATCGAGCAGGCGGTTCATCGTGTCCGGGCGGAGCACGCGGGAGAACAGCGCACGGTACGGCAGGGAGAACTGCAGGTGCCGGGTGACCAGGACGGTCTCCAGCGGCTCACCGTCACGGGTCTGCCGGTCGGTGGCGATCGCGACCGCCTGCACGGCCGGGAAGTCGATTCGCTCCAGGGCCCGGAGCAGGTCGTACTCCTTCTCCGCGATCCGCTCGCGGGTCTCCTTCATGGCGTAGACCACACCGTTCAGCTTCACGAAGCGGACGATGTGCCGTGAGATGCCCTGAGGCAGCGCGACCAGGTGGTCCGCGGGCCACTCCTCCAGCGGGATGTGCCACGGCAGATCCAGGAGAGCGGGGTCGACGACGGCTGAGGTGATGCGCACGGACCAAGTGTGCCGGTTCGTGCGGCGCGTCGTGCCCGCACGTGGCTCGTTACACAGGTGCGAAACGGCCCACGACGTAACAGGAGTGGCATGCGACGCAAGACAGGCATCGTCATCGGAACGTGCGCCGCCCTGGCCCTGGCCGGAGTGGCCGGCGCGGTCGTCGCGGCGCAGGACGGCAGCGAACCGGCCGGCTGGCACGACGCTCCGGCGGTGGCGCCGGCCCCGGTCGCGGAGCACGGTCTCGTCCCGGGCGCCCCCGCCCCGGCAGCCCCTCGGACCACAGCAGCCACGCCCGTTCCATCCCTCTCGTCGGCCACATCGGACGATCCGGGACAGCCGCCGGCATCGTCCGCGCCGTCGTCGGCGCCGACCCCGGAGCACGTGCAGGACCGGCGGCTCGAGTCGACCGAGGCGCCCGCCACCGGCCGGGAGCGGATCGGGACCATGCACCGCGTCGACGAGGAGCTCGGCTATCAGGCCGGACCCGTGCGGCAGGAGCTGTCATACCCCGGGGCCTCCTACGTGAAGGTGCACTTCGAGCGGATCGCCGTGCCCGCCGGCGACTACGTGACTGTCTCCAACCCGGCCGGCACCGAGTCGTACCGGTACGAGGCCGACGCCGACGGCCGCTGGGCCATGTCGATCACCGGGGACACCGCCGTCGTCGAGGTGCACCGGCGGACCGAGTCGCTCAGCGGGGTCCTCGCCGATCTGGGTGTCGACATCGACCGGGTGGCCCGTGGGGACGCGCGTGAGTCCGGCGGCTCCGGCGCCGGCGACCCGGGTCCGGCCGGTCCGGGGCGGGAGGAGTCGGTCTGCGGCACCGACACCTCGACCGACGCGGTCTGCTACGAGTCGAACGACCCGGTCGCCTACACCAAGTCGAAGGCGATCGCCCGGCTGCTGATCAACGGGACCGAGCTGTGCACCGGCTGGCGGGTCGGCGCCAAGAACCGCATGATCACCAACAACCACTGCCTGACCAGATCCGACGAGGCGTACGACACCGAGGTGTGGTTCAACTACCAGTGCGCCAAGTGTGGTGGCTACGACGTGTTCAAGCCGACCAAGGTCTGGGGCGACCGGGTGCTCGCCACCGACAAGACCTACGACTACACGCTCTTCACCGTGGACGGTTTCGCGTCGATCGAGAAGTTCGGGTTCCTCACCCTGGACACCGCGCGGCCGAAGCGGGGACAGGAGCTCTACGTGCCGCAGCACCCGGCCGGGGAGCCGGCCCGGATCGCCGGCAGCAAGGGGGAGGCGGCCGGCAACTGCGCCGTCGACAATCCCGACTACACCGGGTACGCCGCACACTCCGACGTCTCGTACTTCTGCGACACCGCCGGCGGCTCGTCCGGCTCGCCGGTGATCTCCCGCGCCACGAACCGGGTGGTGGCCCTGCACCACTTCGGCGGATGCCCCAACTCCGGGGTTCGCGGGGATCTGCTGGCCGGGAGGTTGCGCGCGTACCTCTAGTTTTGAGGGGTGTCCGAGAAGATCACCCGAAGCTGGTGGCCCGACCTGCTGTCGATCGTCGCCTTCGTGGCGCTGACCGTCGCCCTGGCCCGCGGCCACCTGCTGGACCTCGATCAACGGGTGGCCGACTGGTCCCTCAGCCATCAGCCGGCGGTGCCCTACTGGACCGCCCGGGTCTTCAACTACCTGGGCCAGGGCGGCTCGGTGCTGATGCCGGTCACGCTGCTGATGACCGCGCTGCTGTACTGGCGGAGCCGCTCGATCCGGGTGGCGTTGCCGTTCGTGGCTACGTTCGTCCTGACCTACTTCACGATCGGTCCGGCGAAGGTGCTCTTCGACCGGGCGGCGCCGAGGTTCGACGGCCCTGACCCGGCCGTCCTGTTCAACCCGGCCGCGTCCGGCGAATACGCGATGAGCTACCCGTCGGGGCACGTCGCCAACGCGATCGTCTGGTTCGGGCTGATCGCACTGTTGCTGGGCCGCGAGTTGTCCCGCGGCCAATGGGCGCTCCTCCGGGTGGCGCCCGTGGTGATCGTCTTCGTCACCACGGTCTACACCGGTTTCCACTGGCTCACCGACTCGATCGCGGCGCTGTTCCTCGGCCTGGTGCTGACCCGGCTGCTGGCGCGGATCCCCTACGACCGGATCCCGCTGGGGCCGTTAGAGCGCTTCGCCGCCCCGCAGCACGGTCTTCGGGGCCAGGCCGGGCGAGAGCACGACTAGATCGGCGCGCAGGCCCGGGACCAGGGCGCCCAGCCGGTCGGCGAGTCCGAGCAGCCGGGCCGGGGTGGTCGAGGCCATCGCCACCGCGTCGATCAGCGGCAGGCCGGCGGCGACCGCGTTGCGCAGCGCCACGTCCATGGTCAGGGTGCTTCCGGCGATCGACCCGTTGTGGGCGAGCCGGGCCACCCGGTCGGCGACCACGACCGCCTGGCCGCCGAGCTCGTACCGCCCGTCGGGCATGCCGGTGGCGTCCATCGCGTCGGTGATCAGCACCGACCGGCCGGGCCCGGCGCTGCGGGCGGCGAACGCCAGCATGCCCGGGTGCAGGTGGATGTTGTCGGCGATCAGCTCGCACACGATGGTCGAGGAGAGCAGGCCGACGACCGGGCCGGGCTCGCGGTGGTGCGGCGGGCGCATGCCGTTGAACAGGTGCGTGGCCACGGTGGCGCCGGCGCTCACCCCGGCGTGGGTCTGGTCGTACGTGGCGTCGGTGTGCCCGATCGCGGCGAGGACTCCGTGCCCGGCCAGGTACGTGATGGCGTCGAGGGCTCCCGGCAGCTCCGGGGCGACGGTCATCATCCGTACCGCCCCCTCACCGATTTTGATCAGCTCTTCGATCTCGTCCATCGACGGGTCACGCAGGTGGGCCGGGTTCTGCGCGCCGCACCGCACCTCGGAGAGGTAGGGCCCCTCGAAGTGGATCCCGGCCAGCACCCCCTCGGCGACCAGCGGCCGGTAGGCCAGCACCGCCGACCGCATCAGCTCGAACGGCGAGCTGACCAGGCTGGCCAGCATCGTGGTCGTCCCGTGCCGCAGGTGGAAGGCCGCGGCCGCGCGCGCGGCCTCGAAGGAACCGGTGGTGAACGTGTGCCCGCCACCGCCGTGGCAGTGCAGGTCGACGAAGCCGGGCACGATCACGTCGTCGCCCGCGGCGTCGTCCGGCACGATCGCCGTGATGATCTCGCCGTCCAGGTCGAGGTGGCCGCGGACGACCGCGTCGGGGGTGACGATCCGGCCGGAGAACCGGGTCACGATGCGCCTTTCGGGCTGTCCACGGCGAGTGAGTCCTTCACGCTGTCCAGGGCGAGCAGGGCGGAGCCGAGACAGCCGGCGGCGTCGCCCAGCTCGGCCCGGACGATCTCGGGGGAGCGGTGGAACGTGACCCGTCCGGCGACCGCGGCCCGCACCGGGAGCAGCAGGTCGTCACCGGCCTCGGCCAGCCCTCCGCCGAGCACGACCACGCCGACGTCGTAGAGCGCCTGCGCGGTCAGCAGCCCGTCGGCGAGCGCGTCCACGGCGTCCTGCCAGACGCGGCGGGCCAGTTCCTCGCCCCGGGCGGCCCGGGTGGCCACGTCGAACGCGGTCGCGCCGGACTCGCCGGACAGCTCGGCGTACTTGCGGCCGACCGACTTGGCCGACGCCTCCGCCTCCAGGCAGCCGCGCAGCCCGCAGCCGCACGGCGCGCCTCCCGGCCGGACCACGACATGCCCGAGCTCACCGGCCGCACCGTGCGCTCCCGGATATCCGCGCCCGTCGATCACCAGGCCGCCGGCGATGCCGGTGCCGATCGCGACGAACAGCACATGCCGCCGTCCGCGGCCGGCACCGAGGCGAGCCTCGGCGAGAGCGCCGACCCGCACGTCGTGGCCGAGAGCGGCGGGCAGGCTCAGGCGCTGCTCGGCGAGAGCCTTCAGCGGTACGTCGCGGAAGCCCACGTTCGCCGACCACACCGCGACGCCGTTCAGCTCGTCGACGACACCGGGCACCGCGATTCCGGCCGCGATCGGGTCGAGCCCGTCGGCGCGGGCCCGGGCCGCCAGCGACTCGGCGACGCCCAGGATCGTCTCGGTGACCGCCTCCGGGCCGCGCTCGGCCCGGGTCGGGTGCCGTTCCTCGTGGTGGACGGTGCCGTCCGGGCGGACCAGCGCGCACTTCATCCCGGTGCCGCCCACGTCGAGGGCGACGACGACCGGGTCGCTCATGTCAGGACTACGGAACGACTGAGGTTGCGTGGGTGGTCGGGGTCGAGGCCCTGGGTGGTGGCCAGCGCGAGCGCGACCCGCTGGGCGAGGATCAGGTCGGCCATCGGGTCGAGGGGGGCGCGTTTGCCCGCCCAGCGGCCGATCGCGCCGTACCCACCGTGGTGCCGGCTGTGCACGAACGCCGCCCCGGTCGCCTCGACCTCCTCGGCCAGGCCGGACGGGACGTCACCGAAGGCCCACACCACGCGGCGCGGGCCGGCGATCGCGATCGGGCCGTGCCGGTAGTCCATGGCCGGGTACGACTCGGTCCAGAACCCGGCGGTCTCCCGGCACTTGAGCGCGGCCTCCTCGGCGAGGCCGACGGTCCAGCCCCGGCCGATGAAGGTGATCTGGTCGACCAGCGACGGGTGCACCGGCAGCGGCAGCCGGATGGCAACCTCGGCGTCCGCGGCGGCGGCCTCGATGTCGTGACCCAGGTGGGCGCGGAGAGTGGCGAGCACGCTGGTGGCGAAGCGGGTCTGCACGACCGACTTCTCGTCGGCGAAGTCCAGCACGACGGAGTGACCGGCGATCTCGGTGGCCGGCTGGTCGCCGTCGGCGGTGAAGACGGTGACCGGGGTGTGGTCGCTGACGGCGCGCATCACGTCGAGGGTCTCGGTGGTGGTGCCGGACCGGGTGATCGCGACGAGCCGGTCGTAGCGCCGGGCGTACGGGAAGTCGGAGGCCTGGAAGGCGTCGGTCTCCCCGTGCTCGAGTTGCTCGCGCAGCACCGCGTAGGACTTGGCCATGAACCAGGAGGTGCCGCAGCCGACGACGGCGACGCGCTCCCCACGGGCCGGGAGTCCGGGTGACTCGGCTAGTTTCGCCGCCTGCCGCCAGCACTCGGCCTGTGTGGCGATCTCCGCTTTGACATGGCTCATGTCGGTTCCTCACCGGTAGGTGCTGCGCATTCGCGCTCGGTTCCCGGGTCTTTCGCGCGTTATTGTGCTCAGAGTGCTGCCGCGGGGGCAAGTTCCAAAGGACCTTCGCGCATCAGATGGCTTTGCTTCCGGGGCTTTCGCGCACTAATGTGCACACACTTATCATGGAACGTGCATCGGAGAGTGGTGGGTGGACCGGTACGCGCGGTGGAATGCCCTGCTTGAGCTACTGACGGAGAGCGGCCGGGTGACCGTGGAGCAGGCTTCCGAGCGCCTCGACGTGTCCCAGGCGACCATTCGCCGCGACTTCGACCAGCTCGCCCAGCAGCAGATGATCACCCGCACCCGGGGTGGCGCGGTCGCCAACGGCGTCTCCTACGACCTGCCGCTGCGCTACAAGAGTGCCAAGCACTCCGCGGAGAAGCAGCGCATCGGCGAGGCCGCGGCGCGCCTGGTCACCCCCGGCACGGTGGTCGGCCTCAACGGCGGCACCACGATCACCGAGGTGGCCCGGGCGCTGGCCGTCCGTCCCGACCTCAACGCCGGTGGCGAGGGCTCCCAGCTCACCGTGGTCACCAACGCCCTCAACATCGCCAACGAGCTGTTGCTGCGCTCGCGCATGAAGATCGTGGTCGCCGGTGGGGTGGTGCGCCCGCAGTCCTTCGAGGTGGTCGGCCCGCTCGGTGGGGCGCTGCTCAAGGAGGTCACCCTCGACATCGTGCTGCTCGGTGTCGACGCGCTGGACGTCGAGCTCGGCGCGGCCTCCCACCACGAGGGGGAGGCGTCGATGAACAGCCTGATGGTCGCCCGGGCCAAGCGGGTGGTCGTGATCGCCGACTCGTCCAAGCTGGGTGGCCACGCGTTCGCCCGGATCTGCCCGATCAGCAAGATCGAGACGCTGGTCACCGACTCCGGGGCGCCCGCTTCGACGATCGCCGCCTTCCAGGACGCCGGGGTGGACGTCATCACGGCCTGAAAACCTCGGATCGGCCGTACGGTAGCCGATCGGGTGGCCGCTATATGGACGGTCCGTAGTCGACTCGTCGCCTCGGGTAGCGTCTGCGGGGTTCCCGGGTGCGTCCTATGCTGAGGATCGCTCGTGAAATCCGTGGTCACCGATGCCGTCTGGAGCGCCATGCAGCCCGCCGCCGAACCGACCGGTGACCAGCCCGTCGAGGAGCAGCACATCCCGGCACCGCGCGTGGCGGAGCCGATCAGCCCGGTCGTCGGGCCGCCCTCCGCGCTCACCGACCGGGACGTGGAGATCCTCGCCTTCGAGGGCAAGTGGTGGAAGCACGCCGGCGCCAAGGAGCAGGCCATCCGGGACACCTTCGGCCTCTCCTCGACCCGCTATTACCAGCTCCTCAACGGCCTGCTCGACAACCCGGCCGCTCTGGAGAAGGAGCCCGTCCTGGTCGGTCGCCTCCGACGGCTGCGCTCGGCCCGGGCGCGCACCCGCCGCCGCTGAGCGAACCGGTACGGCTCCCACCGGAGCGGAGACGGGCCGCGTGCCGATCGCCGAAGCGGCCGGCCGTCAGGGCTGGTGGGACTCGGCGTAGGCGGCCAGCCACGCCACCTGGTCCGGGTCGAGGGAGGCGCGGACCCGGGAGCGGGCCGCCGCCACGTTCGCCGCGGTCACGGTGGTCGCCTCCAGCGAGTCGCGCATCGCGGCCAGCGCCGCCTCCCGGATCAGCGCCGAGCAGTCGGCCGCCGAGAAGCCGTCGAGCGAGGCTCCGAGCTCCACCAGATCGACCGCGTCGTCGAGCGGCACCGCCTTCGACGACGCGCGCAGGATCGCGGTACGGGCCTCGGCATCCGGCGGCGGCACGAACACCAGCCGCTCCAGCCGGCCGGGTCGCAGCAGCGCCGGGTCGATCAGGTCGGGACGGTTGGTCGCCCCGATCACCACGACGTTGCGCAGGTCCTCGACACCGTCCAACTCGGTCAGCAGGGCGGCCACCACCCGGTCGGTGACCCCGCCGTCGGTGCCCTGCCCACGGGCCGGGGCCAGCGCGTCCACCTCGTCGAGGAAGACCAGCGTGGGCGCCGCCTCCCGGGCCCGGCGGAACAGCTCCCGCACCGATCGCTCACTGTCGCCGACCCACTTGCTGAGCAGCTCGGCGCCTTTGACCGACAGGACGTTGGCCTTACCCGTACCCGCGATGGCTTTGACCAGATATGTCTTGCCGCAGCCGGGCGGGCCGTAGAGCAGCACACCGCGCGGCGGCGACACCCCGAGCCGGGCGAACGTGTCCGGATAGGTCAGCGGCCACAGCACCGACTCGGTGAGCACCTGCTTGACCTCGGCCATGTCCCCGACGTCGTCGAGGGTCACCGCCGCGACCTCCAGCGTGGACTCGGCCATCGACGTCGGCCGGACCACGTCGAGGGCGGCCTCGAAGTCGGCCATGGTGACCACCTCCGAGGAGTCCTCGGCGGCGCCGACCAGCCGGAGCGCGGCCCGGACCCCGGCCTCTCGGGCCAGGGCGCCGAGGTCGGCGGCGACGAACCCGGGGGTACGCCCGGCGACCTCGTCCAGCCGCACGTCCTCCGCCAATGGCATCCCGCGGGTCAGCACGCCCAACTGCTCGCGGCGCATCGCCAAATCCGGCAGCGGCACCGTGAGCTGCACGGACAGCATCTCCGGGGCGCGCAGTGACGGGTCCACCGCCTCGAGTCTGCTGGTGGTGCAGACGACCGCGGTCCCGTTGGCGAGCGTGTCGGCCAGCACCTGACGGAACACCGTGGAGATCGGGCCGGGCTCCTCGCGTGGGGCCAGCGCCTCGACGTCGGAGACGAGTAGCACGGCCGGGTGCTCAGCGCGTACCTCTGCGGAAAGCTCTCGCAACCGTGCCGCCGCCGCATTGTTGGTGAGGGCGGCCAGCTCCGGCGCCCAGACCGTGCGCACCTTCGCGTTCACCGTCGCGCCGACCGCACGCACCAGCGCGGACTTCCCGGACCCGGAGGGGCCGGAGATGAGCACGCCGAGCGTCACCCGGGTGCCCAGCTTGGCCAGCACCTCCCCGTGGTGGAAACCGAGATCGAGCAGTTCCTCCAGCTCCTTGGCCTGCGCGCGGAGGCCGGGAAGGTCGTCGAGGCTGAGCGGCGGCACGTCCGGGTCGGTCGAGGCGGGCGCGCCGGGGGAGACCGTCGGCCGGGCCGCGGGGGCGGCTGCGGACGGGCCGTCCTGCCAGGCGACGACCGTGTCCATGGTGACCAGCGAGGCGTCGCCGTCGGCCACCTCGATCACGCTGAGCAGCGTGCTCGTCCAGGCGTAGCCGACCCGGTTGGCGAGGCTGCGCCGGGCCGCTTCGACGAGCGGGCGGTGCCCGGCCTCCGGGAGCACGTCCTGCGGCAGCAGGGAGACGTCGTCACCGGCGCTGACCACCTTGCCGAGCAGGGCCAGCCGCAGCATCTCGGGGGAGACCACCGCCTCCACCTCGGCCGGCCCGGTGAGCGTCACCCGGGTCGCCCGCGTCACCGGGACCGGGGTGACGGTGACCTGGCCGCCGTCACGCATACCGAGGTTGCCCAGGGTCAGGTCGTCGGCGTAGAGCAGGCCCCGCCCGGCCGTCGACTCGGCCTTGGCCACGATCCCGGCGGTGGTCCGGGCTCCCGCCAGCCGCACCGGGTCGCCGGGACGCAGGGCCAGCGCGGCCATCACCTCGGGGTGCAACCGCACGATGCCGCGGCGCGCGTCCAGCGCGGCGGGTCGCAGGGTCACGGTCAGCGTGAGGTCATCGGCCACCGGGCGCGCCTTTCCGAAGGTGAGTGGGTCTGGGGGTCAACGCTATCCGTAGCGGGGTAGCCGGGCGGCTGAGAGGTTTCACAGGCACCGCTCAGTCGGATCGAGCTAGCGTGTGCGCCATGCCTGACCTGACCGCCGGATTGCGCCGTGCGCTCTCCCGGCTTCCCCGGCGCCGGGTCCTGCCCGCGGCCGCCGCTCTCGTGGTGCTGGCCGGCGCCGCCGTCTGGGCGGTCCGTCCCACGCCGGACGCCTGGACGACCGAGGACTTCCGGATCGCCGGCGCCGACGTCGAGTTGGACGCCCGCTTCTACCTGCCGGCCGACCGTGACGGCAAGGTGCCCGCGGTGCTGCTCGCGCACGGGTTCGGCGGCACCAAGGAGTCGGTCCGCGAGGACGCCGAGTCACTGGCCGGGCGCGGCTACGCCGTCCTCGCGTGGACCGCCCGCGGGTTCGGCCGCAGCACCGGCCAGATCCACCTGGACAGCCCGGACCACGAGGTCAAGGACGCGCAGAAGCTGCTCGACTGGCTGGCCGCCCGTCCCGAGGTGGTCACCGACGCCGCCGGCGATCCCAAGGTCGCGGCGGTCGGCGGGTCCTACGGCGGCGCGCTGGCCCTGATGCTGGCCGGGCAGGACCAGCGGGTCGACGCGATCGTCCCGCAGATCACCTGGAACTCCCTGACCGAGGCGCTGGTCCCGGGTGGCGTCTTCAAGAAGGCGTGGGCCGGCTACTTCTTCGGCAACGGTGGCGCCTCCGCGCTCGGCCTGCTGGGTGGTGGGCGTCCTCAGGAGCAGGGCGATCCCGCCTGCGGCCGGTTCGCCGAGGACGTCTGCAAGGCGTATCTGCAGATGGCCACCACCGGCATCCCCGACGAGACGACCAAGGCGCTGCTGCTCAAGTCCAGCCCGGCCACGGTCCTCGACAAGATCAAGGCGCCGACTCTGCTCATCCAGGGCGCCGTCGACACTCTCTTCCCGCTCTCCGAGGCGGACGCCAACGCCAAGGGCATCGCGGCGACCGGGACCCCGGTGCGGGTCGCCTGGTTCACCGGCGGCCACGACGGCGGCGCCGGCCCGGCCTCCGACTCCGACCGCCTGAAATTCCTCACCGCCCAGTGGCTCGATCACTACCTGAAGGGCGAGGGCGACGCGCCGGGCGACGACTTCACGTTCTCCCGGGTGGCCGGGTTCAGCGCGCTCGACCGTGGCCTGGTCACCAACGGCTACTCCACCGGGTCGTACCCCGGGCTCACCGGCACCGGCAGCTCAGAGATCACCCTGCGGGGCGAGGCGCAGCCGATCGCGAACCCGCCGAACGGCAATCCCGGCGCCATCTCGTCGATGCCCGGCATCACCAGCCGGCTCAGCTCGGTGCTCAGCGGCGGCGTCGCCATGGACGTGCCCGGCCAGCACGCCGTCTTCGAGTCGGCGGCGCTGACCGCGCCGGTCGAGGTGGCCGGCGCGCCCACGCTGCGGTTGCGGGCGGCCTCACCGACCGGCGAGGCGATCCTCTTCGTGAAGCTCTACGACGTCGACGCCAACGGGTCGGCGACGCTCAGCGCCGGCCTGGTCGCGCCGATCCGGCTCACCGGCCTGCCGGCCGACGTCAACGCCGCCCAACCGGTCAGCGTGACGCTTCCGGCGATCGTCCGGCAGATCGAGGCGGGCCATACGGTACGGGTCACCGTCGCCACCTCCGACCAGGCGTTCCTCACGCCCGCCCAGCCGGCCGTGTACACGGTCGCGGTGGAGCCGGCGCTGACCCTGCCCACGCTGACCGGCACGCCGATCGCCGACCCCGGCACCCTCTGGTGGTATGCGCTGGCCGGCGTGATCGGCGTGATCCTGCTCGGCCTGGTGGTGCTGCTGCTGGTCAGCCGGATCCGGCACCGGCGGCGGGACGTGGCCGTGGTCGAGGAGCACGCGGACACCCCGCTCGTGGTGAACGGGCTGCGCAAGGCGTACGGCGACGGGTTCGTGGCGGTCCAGGAGATCGACTTCACGGTCGAGCGCGGGCAGGTCGTCGGCCTGCTCGGCCCGAACGGGGCGGGCAAGACCACCACGCTGCGGGTGCTGATGGGCCTGACCCAGCCGACGGCCGGGGAGATCTACGTCTTCGGGCACCGGCTCGTCCCGGGCGCACCGATCCTGTCCCGGGTCGGCGCGCTGGTCGAGGGCCCGGGCTTCCTGCCGCACCTCTCGGGTGAGGAGAACCTGAAGGCGTACTGGCAGGCCACCGGCCGCCCGTGGGCGGACGCCCGTTTCGAGGAGGCCCTGGAGATCGCCGGTCTGGGCGACTCGATCCACCGCAAGACCCGCAAGTACAGCCACGGCATGCGGCAGCGGCTCGCCATCGCGCAGGCCATGCTCGGTCTGCCGGAGCTGCTGGTGCTCGACGAGCCGACGGACGGCCTGGACCCGCCGCAGATCGCCGAGATGCGCCGCGTCCTGCAGCGGTACGCGACCGACGGCCGGGCCGTGCTGGTCTCCAGCCACCTGCTCGCCGAGGTGGAGCAGACCTGCACCCACGCGGTCGTCGTCAACAAGGGCCGGATCGTCGCATCCGGCCCGGTCAGCGACATCGTCGGGGACTCCCCGTCGGTGCAGCTCGACGTCTCCGACGTGCCCGCCGCCACCCGGGTCCTCCAGGACCTGGGTGTGGCCTCGGTCACGACCGAGGGCACCAACGGCCTGATCGTCGACATGAACGGGACGGCCCGCTCCGAGGTGGTCGCCTCCCTGGTCGGGGCCGGCATCGGGGTGGACCGGCTGGTGCCGCGCCGCCGCCTGGAGGACGCGTTCCTGTCCCTGGTCGGCGACAACTCGCGAGGAAGTGGGGACCGATGACCACCCTGGAAGCCGCGTCCGGCTACAAGCCGTCGCGCACCATGCCGATCTGGGCCGAGGTGCGCCGGCAGGCGTCCCGCCGGCGCACCCAGATGGCGCTCGGTTTCATGGTGCTGCTGCCGCTGATCGTCCTGGCCGCCTTCGAGTTCGGTGGCGGCGGCCGCGACGACGACGACGGCAACGGCGGGGGCGCGTTCAGCAGCATGGCCGACCTGGCCACCTCCGGCGGGCTCAACTTCGCACTCTTCGGGCTCGCCGTGTCGGCCGGGTTCCTGCTGGTCGTGGTGGTCGCACTGTTCTTCGGCGACACGGTGGCCAGCGAGGCCAGCTGGGGCAGTCTGCGCTACCTGCTGGCGATCCCGGTGCCGCGGGCCCGGCTGCTCGGCGTCAAGCTGACCGTCGCCGCCGGATACTCGCTGCTGGCCCTGATCCTGCTCGTCGGCACCAGTCTGCTCGTCGGCACGCTGCGGTACGGCTGGTCCCCGATGGGCAGCACGATCGCCGCCGAGATCCCACCCGGTGAGGGGCTGCTGCGGCTGCTGGGGATCTGCGCGTACCTGGCCACCACCCTGCTCGTGGTGGCCGGCCTGGCGTTCCTGCTGTCGGTGCTGACCGACGCGGCGCTGGGCGCGGTCGGCGGCGCGGTGCTGCTGTGGATCCTGTCCAGCATCCTGGACCAGATCGACGCGCTCGGCGATATCCGCAACGGGCTGCCGACCCACTACACCGACGCCTGGATGGGCCTGCTCTCCACACCGGTGCAGACCGAGGACCTGGCGAAGGGCGCGATCTCCGCGGTGGTCTACGCCACCCTGTTCTGGGGCATCGCGTTCTACCGGTTCACCCGCAAGGACGTCACCTCCTGACAGTGCTTCCGCCCCGGCGGCGTCAATTCGGTTGACGGCCGGGGCGGGCGCGCGATGGCATGGCGGCCGTGACGGCTGACTTCTCGATCCGCCCGGCCCACCCCGACGACGCCGCCGCGGCGGCCGCGCTCCGCGCCGCGGTCCATCCCTATCTGGTCCGTGGCGAGGCCTCCACCCGCCGCATGTTCGCCGATCCACCACCCGGCGGGAACCGGATCCACCTGCTGGCCGAGCGCGACGGCGAGATCATCGGCCTGGTCTCGGCCTTCCGGGACACCCGCTCGGCGGACGCCGGCTTCGGCCGGATCGCGTTGCAGGTGCACCCACGGCGCCGAGGCCGGGGGATCGGCTCGGCCCTGCTCACCGAGGCGATCACCCACCTGCGGTCGATCGGGGTGTGCCGGGCGAGCAGTTGGGCGGCGCCGGAGGCGGTCGGGTTCGCCCGCGCCCACGGGTTCGAGCCGTCCCGCGAGATGCGCTTCTCGGCCCTGGATCTGACCGGGTTCGGCGACCGGCCGTTCCTTCCCGCGCCGGCCGGGATCCAGATGGTGCGGCTGCGCGAGCTGGCGGAGAAGGCGCTGTACGAGGCGGATGTGGCCGCCGCGACCGACGAGCCCGGTGAGACCCCGCCGCAGCCGACGCCCTATCCGCTGTGGCGCTACGAGATCTGGGACGAACCGGGCCTGGACCGGGACGCCAGCACCGCGGCCGTGGCCGACGGCGAGATCGTGTCGTTCTCGCTGGTGCTGCGTGACGGCGACCGGATGTGGTCGGACATGACCGCCACCGTCCCGGCTCATCGCGGCCGCGGCCTGGCCCACCTGGTGAAGACGGCAGCGCTGCGCCGGGCCGCAGCCTCCGGTGTACGCACCGCCTACACCAGCAACGACGAGGAGAACGCGCCGATGCTCGCGGTCAACAACCGTCTCGGCTACCGCCCGGTCGGCACCCAGATCTCCTGCCTCGCCGAGATATGACGACCGGCCGGGAGTGAGGACGACCGGCGGGGGTGAGGCCGACCGGCCGGGGGAGAAGGAGGTCGCTCACACCTCGGGAACTTCCTGTGGCGTTCGCGGGATCTCGTCGTAAGGTGTTGGAAACAACTGAATACCTCATCCAGAGGGGCAGAGGGATACGGCCCGACGAAGCCCCGGCAACCACCGCGCAGCGATTCTCGATGACGAGCCGCGCGTGGCAGGTGCTAATTCCGTCCCCGTTACGGCAGGTCGCCGCGGGGAAAGATGAGAGGAAACTCTAATGACGTCTGTCGTCGACGTACCCTCCACCGCCTCCACCTCGCCCGCTCGCGGCCTCGTCTGTCGTGCCTGCGGCGCTGAGTATCCTCTCGCCGCGCAGCACGCCTGTTACGAGTGTTTCGGCCCGCTCGAGGTCGCCTACGACGAGGCGGCGCTCGCGCGGGTGACCCGGGCCCAGATCGAGGCGGGCCCGCAGAACATCTGGCGTTACGCGGCTCTGCTGCCGGCGGGCCAGGACCCGGCGACCCGGGTGACCCTCGATCCCGGTCTGACCCCGCTGGTGGCCGCCCCGCAGCTGGCCGCCGCGGTCGGCATCGAGGCCCCGCTCTACGTCAAGGACGACTCGCAGAACCCGACGCACTCGTTCAAGGACCGGGTCGTCTCGGTGGCCCTCACCGCGGCCAAGGAGCTGGGCTTCAACCGGTTCTCCTGCGCCTCGACCGGCAACCTGGCCAACTCGGTCGCCGCCCACGCGGCCCGGGCCGGTGTGCCGAGCATCGTCTTCATCCCGGCCGACCTCGAGCAGGGCAAGATCATCACGACCGCGGTGTACGGCGGTGAGCTGGTCGCCATCGAGGGTTCCTACGACGACGTGAACCGGCTGTGCAGCGAGCTCGTGGAGACCGACGAGTTCGAGGACACCGCGTTCGTTAACGTGAACGTCCGCCCGTTCTACGCCGAGGGCTCCAAGACGCTGGGCTACGAGGTGGCCGAGCAGCTGGGCTGGCGCATTCCGGCCCAGGTGGTCATCCCGATGGCCTCCGGCGAGCTGCTCACCAAGGTGGACAAGGCGTTCAGCGAGCTGGTCGAGATCGGACTGGCCGAGGCCCCGGAGGGCGGCTGGACCGTCTTCGGCGCCCAGTCCGAGGGCTGCAACCCGATCGCGGTCGCCCTGCACGCCGACACCGACGTGATCACCCCGGTGAAGCCGACCGGCATCGCCAAGTCCCTCAACATCGGCGACCCGGCCGCCGGGCCGTACGCGATCGAGGCCGTCAAGCGCACCGGCGGGTGGATGGACTACGCGAACGACGAGGAGATCCGCGCGGGCATCCGGCTGCTGGCCGAGACGACCGGCATCTTCGCCGAGACCGCCGGCGGCACCACCGTGGCGGTGCTCCAGAAGCTGGTGGCGAGCGGCAGGCTCGACCCCACCAAGGAGACCGTCGTCTACAACACCGGCGAAGGCCTGAAGACGCTCGACGCGGTGGCCGGCCAGGTTGGACCGACCCACACGATCAAGCCGTCGCTGCGGGGCGCCCGGGAGGCCGGGCTGCTCGGCTGACACGCGCCGGGTCGCCCGACCGGCCGGGCGAAGGTCACCAATTCGTGACCAACTCTCACTGACCGTCACCGACGATCAGCCGGTTGTCAGAATTACCTCCTCCGAGGACTTGCACTCCGATCTCCGGATGGGCAGGATGCTCTCTGCGGGAGGATGCGACGCCGTACGAGGCCCCTCACCAGAGCTTGGCGACAATCTCCGAGGGTCCCAACGATCCAGCGCTGACCCATTGGCTACGTGCCCGGAGGCGCTGTGCGTCCGTCCTCCCGACCAAAGACCTTGAGCACCCACGGCCGCAGCGGTATGTCGTCCCGATAGTGGCCGTCGGCGAGCCCCGCGTTCTTCTCGAACCAGTTGCGCACCCCGTAGGACGTCGTCAACGCGATCGACCAGCCACAGGCGACCCAGTAGGCGGGCCAGAAAAGCGGGCCGAAGAACGCGTACTGGCTCGCGTGGCGGCACTCGTGGGCGAACAGCCGGGCACGCTCCTCGGCGAGCAGCCACTCGGCCGGACGGTTCGTGATGATCACCGAGCCGACCGTGAAACAGGAGCCGGCCGGCATCCGGAACCGGAAGTTCTCCGCGATCAGCACGCCGTGCCGTCCCCGCCGCACCCTCGTCCCGGTGCCGAGAGCGAGCAACAGCCCGGCGAGGGTCGTCCCGTTCACCGCGGTCAACGTCGTCCGCGTCACGTGCCACCCGCGCCCGGCCATCTCACACCCGCCGGCGCATCTGCAGCTCGGTGAGGACGCGGACGGTCGGGTGCGGCAGGCGCACCCCGGTGTCGGTGAAACCCAGCTTCTCGTACGCCCGGACGGCCCGCTCGTTGCCGCAGACCACCTCCAGCATCAGCTCGTCCCGCCCGGCCGCCGCCGACCAGTCGGCGACCGCCTCGACGAGCTGCCCGAGCAGTTTGCCACCCCGGTGGGCGGGGGTCAGGTAGACCGCGAAGATGACCGTGCAACCCGGCTCGCCGGGCACCGTGGTCCCGCCGGCGTGCCCGATCAGCGGCCCACCCGGGTCGACGATGAACTGGGCCGTGTCGGGCCCCTCGGAGGACTGCCGGATCCGCTGCCGGTAGCTCTCGTGCGACCGTGCCGCGGCCTGCGCCAGGGTCTCCAGGAACGCCAGCGGACTGTCCGCCAGCATCTCCAGGCGGAGCGCCCGCATGCGCCCGGCGTCATCCGGGGTCACTCGCCGTACGTCCCAGTTCTCCATGCCTTCATCACTACCGCCGGTCCACCGGCTCGGCAACCGGGTTGTCGCGAACCCGAGCGCACGGATGATGTCGCAGATCCGGGCACTGTCACATCGACGTCGCGCCGGAGCCGCTGATTCTCCTGATCGTCGGTCCCGTGATCCTCGCGGTGATGTCGGTCCTGCCGGGTCTCGCCGCCACCACGCCGTTCCGGGGTGCTGCTGTGCCGGTCCTCGGATGGGCGGTTGCCCGGAGGTGCCGGCGGCGGCCGGCATCGTCGGCTGGTCGGATGCGGTGCTCGTCACGTCCCGCCCGGTGGTGCCGGAGACCGCCGACAGCCCTCCTGAGCTGGGCTTGCAAGATCCTTAGCCGAAACGGCGGCCACTCCCGGGGTTTCGCGGGAAGATGGGGTTTCTTGCACTCGCCATCGGAGAGTGCTAAACAAGTGATTGGCACTCGCGCATGCTGAGTGCCAGCAGGTCGGGACGGTGGGGTTCCGGTTGCGATGCCGCCATCGGCATCGGGGCACGGAGCCGGTCGTCGCGGGCTATCCGGCTCGGCCTGAGGACGTCACCTTCGCCAGGTGGTGGCGTCCGCAGACTTTCCTCAACATGCGGAGAGCGGGGCCGACGAGGCCCGGCGCCGCGGATGTCCGGGAGGACAACGCCGTATGGCCAAGATCATCGCATTCGACGAGGAAGCCCGTCGCGGCCTCGAGAGCGGCATGAACCAGCTCGCCGACGCCGTCAAGGTGACCCTCGGTCCCAAGGGCCGCAACGTGGTTCTCGAGAAGAAGTGGGGCGCCCCCACGATCACCAACGATGGTGTATCCATCGCCAAGGAGATCGAGCTCGAGGGCACCTTCGAGAGGATCGGCGCCGAGCTGGTCAAGGAGGTCGCCAAGAAGACCGACGACGTCGCCGGTGACGGCACGACGACCGCGACCGTCCTGGCTCAGGCGCTGGTTCGTGAGGGCCTGCGCAACGTGGCCGCCGGCGCCAACCCGATGGCCCTCAAGCGGGGTATCGAGGCCGCCGTCGCCAGCGTCTCCGAGGAGCTGAGCAAGCTCGCGAAGGACGTGGAGACCAAGGAGCAGATCGCCTCCACCGCCTCCATCTCGGCCGCTGACACCACGGTCGGCGAGAAGGTCGCCGAGGCCATGGACAAGGTCGGCAAGGAAGGCGTCATCACCGTCGAGGAGAGCAACACCTTCGGCCTCGAGCTCGAGCTCACCGAGGGTATGCGCTTCGACAAGGGCTTCATCTCGGCGTACTTCATGACCGACGCCGAGCGCATGGAGGCCGTCTTCGACGACCCCTACATCCTGATCGCGAACAGCAAGATCTCCGCGGTCAAGGACCTGCTCCCGATCCTGGAGAAGGTCATGCAGGGCGGCAAGCCCCTCGTGATCATCGCCGAGGACGTCGAGGGCGAGGCCCTGGCCACCCTGGTCGTCAACAAGGTCCGTGGCACCTTCAAGTCGGTCGCCGTCAAGGCCCCCGGCTTCGGTGACCGCCGCAAGGCCATGCTGGAGGACATCGCCATCCTCACCGGTGGCGCCGTCATCAGCGAGGAGGTCGGCCTCAAGCTGGACGCCGCCGACCTGTCCCTGCTGGGCCAGGCCCGCAAGGTCGTCATCACCAAGGACGAGACCACCATCGTCGACGGTGCCGGCAACGCCGAGCAGATCCAGGGCCGGGTCAACCAGATCCGCGCCGAGATCGAGCGCTCGGACTCCGACTACGACCGTGAGAAGCTGCAGGAGCGTCTGGCCAAGCTGGCCGGCGGCGTTGCGGTGATCAAGGTCGGCGCGGCCACCGAGGTCGAGCTCAAGGAGCGCAAGCACCGCATCGAGGACGCCGTTCGCAACGCGAAGGCGGCCGTCGAGGAGGGCATCGTCCCCGGTGGTGGCGTGGCGCTGGTCCAGGCCGGCAAGTACGCGTTCGACAAGCTCGACCTGTCCGGCGACGAGGCCACCGGTGCCAACATCGTCCGGGTCGCGCTCGACGCGCCGCTGCGTCAGATCGCCGTGAACGCCGGCCTCGAGGGCGGCGTCGTGGCGGAGAAGGTGCGCAACCTCGAAGCGGGTTGGGGCCTCAACGCCGCGACTGGTGAGTATGTCGACCTGCTGGCCGCGGGCATCATCGACCCGGCCAAGGTCACCCGCTCGGCGCTGCAGAACGCCGCGTCGATCGCCGCGCTGTTCCTCACCACCGAGGCTGTCGTGGCCGACAAGCCCGAGAAGAACCCGGCTCCGGCCGGCGGCCCGGGCGGCGGTGACATGGACTTCTGAGTCCAGTCGTGACAAAGGGGCGGGCCGCGCGAGCGACCCGCCCCTTTGCTGTCCGTTCGATTCAGCTGCGGTGGCGGCCGGGGCGGTGGCGGCCGGGCTGACCGGCCGTGAGCAGCACCAGCACACCACCGATGACGATCGCGGCGACGCCCGCGGACGCGGCCGGGACGAGGTCGGCGCCGGTCGTCGGCAGCTCCACCGTGGCGGCGGCGGTGACCCGGATGGCGATCGTCGCCTTCGCGGTGCTCCCGTTCCCGTTCCGGATCGTGTAGCCGAGCGTCTCCGTGCCGGTGAAGCCGGTGGGCGCCACATAGGTCACGGTCAGGTCGGTCATGGTCGCCGTGCCCCGGTCCGGCTTGCTGATCTTGACGAGGGTCAGGTCGCCGCCGTTCGGATCGCTGTCGTTCGCCGTGGGCATGAAGGTGACCGTTCCGCCCGCCTCGACGGTGTAGCGGTCCTTCAACGCGCTCGGCGAAATGCCCGCCCCGTCCCCGGCCACCGTCACCGTGATGGTTCCGGTGGTCAGGTTGCCGTCCGCGTCCATGGCCTCGTAGGTGAACGAGTCGGTGCCGGTGAAGCCCTTGTCCGGCGTGTACGTGAACGTGCCGTCCGGGTTGAGCTGGACGGTGCCGTGCGCCGGCTCGCCCACCTCGGTCACGGTGATCCCGATGCCGTTCTTGTCGACCGTGGGCAGCGGGATGACGACGGGCTCGTCCGGCTTGGTGACCGCCTCCTTGTCCGGTGCGTGCGGCGCGGGGGAGACGGTGACCGTCACGGTCGAGCCGGTGCTCTGCCCGAGGGTGTCCCGGGCCCGGTACTCGAAGGTCGCGACTCCGGAGAAGCCGTCCGCCGGGGTGTAGACGATCTGGTCGCCGTCGGCCGTCGCGGTGCCGTGGTCGGGTGTGCCGATCGACACCAGGGCCAGCGGTCCCTCCGGAGCCACGTCGTTGTCGAGCACCGGGATCGCGAGCGCCCGCTGGTACGGCGTGGTCCCCCGGTCCGCGACGGCGATCGGCAGGTGATCGGTCACGGTCACGGTCACGGCCGCGGATGCCTTGCCGCCCTCGCCGTCGCTCACCTCGTACGTGAACTCGTCGGTGCCCGCGAAGTCCTTCCGCGGCGTGTACCGGATCCTGTCGCCGGTGACGGCGGCGGTGCCGTGACCGGGTTCGCCCACGGAGGCGACGCCGAGCCTCTGGTCGCCGTTGGGGTCGCTGTCGTTGCCGAGCACGTCCACGTCGACGTACCGGCCGCTCTGCACCGCGGCGACGTCCGCCGCGGCGACCGGGGCGGCGTTGCCCACGACCACGGTGACCTTGCCGTCGGCGGTGTCTCCGGCGGCGTCCTCGATGGTGTACGTGAACGTGTCGATGCCGTGGAAGGCGGAGGCCGGGCTGTACCGGACGGTACGGTCGGCGTTCACCGCGACGCGGCCGTGTGCCGGCTGCGCGGTGCGGACGACGGTCAGCCGGCCGCCGTCCGGGTCGCTGTCGTTACCGGTCACGTTGATGTCCACGGCTTTCCCGGAGGGTGTCGCGGCCGAGTCGGAGGCGGCCACCGGCAGCCCGGAGACCGTCACGGTGACGACGGCCGCGTCGGTGGCCCCGAGCTCGTCGGTGAGCTCGTAGGTGAAGGTCTCCGCGCCGGCGAATCCCGCGTCCGGCTTGTAGACCAGCCGCCCGTCGGTGATCGTCGCCGCGCCGTGCGCCGGGGTCTGCGCCCGGAGCACGCTCAGCACCTGACCGGTGTTCGCGTCGGTGTCGTTGGCCAGCACGTTCAAGGTGGTGGCCACACCGGACCGCACGGTGAACCGGTCGTCGAGCGCGTTCGGCGCCACGTTGGCGACGGTGACGACCACGGTCGCGGACCCGGTGTTCCCGGCGGGGTCGGCGACGGTGTAGGTGAACACGTCGGTGCCGCAGAACCCGGTGGCCGGGGTGTACGTGACCACGCCGCCCGGGGTGGTCTCGAGCGTCCCGTGGCCCGGGGCGGTCGTCGCCGTCATCGTCAGCTCGTCACCGTTCGGGTCGTCGTCGTTGGCGAGGACGCTGATCGTCACCGTGCCGTTCGTGCCGGTGCCGGCCGCGTCCGGATGGGCCCGGGGCGGCATGTCGACGGCGACCACCGAGACGACGGCGTGGGCCGTGCCGCCGTGGCCGTCGGAGACCGTGTAGCCGAACGAGTCGGCGCCGTGGAATCCGTTCGGCGCCCGGTAGGTGATGGTCCCGCCGAGCACCTCGGCCTGGCCGGCGGAGGGCGCGACGTCGACCGTGACGGTCAGGGTGTCGCCGTTCGGGTCGGTGTCGTTGGCGAGCACGTCGAGGGTGGTCGGTGCGTTCGACGAGACCGTGAGGGTGTCGGGCCGGGCGACCGGCACGGCGTTGGCGACGGTGACCGTCACGGTCCCGGTGGCACTCGCCCGGCCGTCGCTGACCGTGTACCCGAAGGTCTCGACGCCGCGGAATCCGGTGTCCGGGGTGTAGGTGAGCGTGCCGTCGTCGTCGAGCACCACGGTGCCGTGCGCGGGTGTGGTGGTACCGGAGACGGTCAGGGTGTCGCCGTTCGGGTCGGTCGAGTGTCCGGCCGGGTCGATGATCACCGGGGTGGCGTGGTCGGTGCTCGCCGTCTCGGTGGCCGGCACGGGTGCGGCGTTGGCGACCTCCACCCGTACGTCCGCCGTCGCGGTCTGCCCGCTGTCGTCCCGGATGGTGTAGGTGAACGCGGCGGTTCCGGAGAAGCCCTCCGGCGCGGTGTAGACGATCTTGCCGTCCTGGACCTGCGCGGCGCCGTGGTCCGGTGTGCTCACCGCGCTGACGGCGAGCGGGTCGTCGTTCGGGTCGGTGTCGTTGGCCAGCACGTCGAGGGTCGCCGTGCCGCGGTAGGCGACACTCCCGCTGTCGTCCGCCGCGACCGGCGGGCCGTTGGCGACGGTGACCGTGACGGTGCCGGTCGTGGTGCCGCCGTAGCCGTCCGAGATGGTGTAGGTGAAGGACACCGTCCCCTTGAAGGTGGGGGCCGGCGTGTAGACGATCTTCCCGTCGCTGATGCGGGCCGATCCGGTGCCGGCCCGCGGCTGGGTGACCGCGTCGAGCGTACGGGTGTCGCCGTTGACGTCGGCGTCGTTGGCGAGCACGTCGATCGTGACCGGGTCGCCCGGGCCGGTGGAGCTGTCGTCGGTGACCGCGACGGGGTCGGCGTTCGCGGTGCCGACGTCGACCGTCGCGGTGTCGAAGGCGCCGTTGCCGTCGGACACCTGGTAGACGAACGTGTCGGTGCCGCGCCAGCCGGGATCCGGGGTGTAGGTGATCGTCTGGTCGTCGTTCACCACCACCGAGCCGTGGGCCGGCGGAGTGCTGATCGCGACGGTGAGGGTGCCGCGGGTGTCGTCGGCGTCGGAGTCGTTGTCGCGCACCCGGATGATCACCGCGGTCCCGGAGCCGGTGCTCGCGGTCTCGCCGGTGGCCCGGGGCGAGGTGTTCAGGGTCAGGTCCACCGCGTCGGCGTTGTCGGCCGGGGTGTCGTCGTCGCCGACGCCGGTCACCGTGAGCTTCGCGGTGGCCCGGTCCGCGGTGGTGCGGTCCACGGTGGCCGGGAAGGCGATCGAGGTGGTGGTCGTCGGCGCCACCGAGGGCAGCGCGCAGGTCACCCGGCGGCTGGCGGCCGAGCAGCCGTGGGGCAGGGACCCGGGCGTCACCCCGGCGGGCAGGTCGACGGTGGCGACCGGCAGCGGCTCCAGCCCGGTGCCGTCGTTGCGGGCCGAGGCGGTGACGGTGACCGTCGCGGGTGTCGCATCGCGGTTCACCACGCTCGGCGTGACCGTCAGGTGGGCGACCAGGTCGACCAGTGGCCGCTGGACCGTCACCGTCGAGGTGTCGCCGATGCCGTTCAGCACGAGCCCGGTGCCGGCGCCCTCGTACCGCATGGTCGGCACGTTGACGATCGGGGTGCCGGGCGCTGTGGACTCGTTGACCCGGGCGCGGAAGGTGACGTGCGTGGTGGCGCCCATCGCCAGGTTCGGCAGGGTGAAGGTGAGCGGGGCCGCGGTGTCGGCGACCGGAGCCCCGGCCACGGTCATCGAGCCGGGCACGAAGGTCATGCCGCTCGGGACCGCGTCGGTGAGGACCGCGTTCCGGGCGCCGTCGATGCCCTCGTTGCGGACCGCGATGTCGTACTCGACGGTGTCGCCGGGCAGCAGGTCGCCGTCGTTCAGGTCGTCCACGGTCGTGACGGTGTCGAGGTCGGGGGCGAACAGGGTGGTGGTGAAGGTGATCGCGCCCGGATAGAAGGTGTCGCCGACGGTGGTCAGCCGCAGGGCCGCCGAGGTGTCGTTGTTGGCCAGCAGACCGGTGGCGTCGAACTGGTCGGCGTCGATGCCCATCAGGTTCCTGGCGTTCGGGTTGCGGGCGGTGTTCGCCGTGCCCCCGGTGCTGACGCTGCTGTTGAAGAAGTTGGTGACCGGGTTCTCCGGGTCCGACACGGAGACGCCGTTGAGTTTGAGGGCGTCGCCGACCTTCCCGTAGTCGCCCTCGTAGACGACCGTGCCGATGGCGGTGGCGAAGGATCCGGTCTGCGGGGTCTGGATGCCGGACACGGTGATGTCGACCGAGGCCGAGTTGCTGCTGACCACGCCGTAGCCGTCGTACACGCGGAGGCTGTGCATCGGCTCGGCGGCGTTGTAGTACGCGATGACGAGAGCCCAGCCGGCGTACCGGTCGTTGCCGGTGCCCGCCTCGATGTCGGCCACCCGGTAGGAGCCGTTGCCCGCGCCCGCGACCTGTGCGGTCACGTCCGCGAACTGTTGGTAGGTGGTGACCCCGCTCGGCTCGAAGTTGGTCGTCGCGGTGACTCCGGCCAGGGCGCCGCCGGGCACGCCGAAGCGGACAATGCGCTTGCGGGCGGCGTTGCGGGCCGCCGCACCGCTCGTGCCGGCGCTCGTGTCGGCGCTCCAGTAGAGGCCGGCGAAGAGCACCCGGCTGCCGGTCGGCATGTTGACGGCCGCCTCGCTGTCGTTGAACGTGTCGGCGCTGCCGTCGGTGTCGGTGTACCCCATGACGTAGCCGTTGTTGTTCAGCGTCTCGGCGCCGTTGTTGTCGTTGATCCCGGCCCGGGCATGGGCACACGTCGCCACCGCGGCCGAGCACTGCATGTTGGTGTTACCGGTGATCAGTATGGAGCCGTTCGTGTTGACGCTGTAACGCGTGGTGAACGGGTTGGTGATCGCCGCCTCGGCCTTCTTCGACGAGACGGCGATACCGAACGTGACCACGAGCGCCATGGTGATGATCGCGGTGATCACCTGCCGCGCGCGTGATCGCAGAACGGCTCGGGGCATGTTCTCTCGCATCCTGGGGGAGCGGCCCTACGGGCCGGGAATTGCCAAACGTAGGAACGGCTGAGTGCAGATCGGGCGCAGTTCGTTGCCCGTTGGGTTGCAGGGCCGCGCCCGGCGCGATGAGCCCGGAGAATTCCCTCGCCGGGGGGAACGGGCGAAGCGCTAACGTGGGACGGGTGCGTGATCCCTCCGTCTCCCGCAACTCGGCCGGCCGGCTCTCTCCGATCCGTCGCACCGCCGACCTGCGGCGGCTGCGTGACGAACAGTTCGACGTCCTGGTGATCGGTGGCGGCGTCACCGGCGCCGGGGCCGCGGTCGACGCCGCGTCCCGTGGGCTCAAGGTGGCCCTGGTCGAGGCCCGTGACTTCGCCGCCGGCACGTCCAGCCGGTCCAGCAAGCTGATCCACGGCGGTCTGCGCTATCTGGAGCAGCTGGAGCTGCATCTGGTGCACGAGGCGCTGACCGAGCGTGGCCTGCTGGCCACCCGCCTCGCCCCGCATCTGGTGCGCCCGGTGCCGATCCTGGTCCCGCTACCGAGCGCCAACCTGCCGAAACGGGCCTGGCAGCGTGGCTACTACGGGCTCGGCGTGGCGGCGTACGACGCGTTCGCCGGGATGTTCGGCTCCGGCCGGGGCATGCCGCTGCACCGGCACCTGACCCGTGACGGCGCCCGGCACATGTTCCCGAGCCTGCGCGCCGACAGGATCGTCGGCGCGATCCGCTACTTCGACGGCCAGGTCGACGACGCCCGCCTCGTGGTCAACCTGGCACGGACCGCGGCCAGCCTGGGCGCGGCCGTCGCCACCAGCGCCCGCGTGGTCGGTTTCGTCCGCGAGGCCCGGCAGGTGGTCGGCGTCCGCGTGCGCGACCTGGAGTCTCCCGATCAGGAGCCCTTCGAGGTCCGGGCCGGGACGGTGGTCGCCGCGACCGGGGTGTGGAGCGACGACATGTCGCAGATGCTCAACGACGTCGGGGTGCGCCCGGGCTTCCGGGTCCGCGCCTCCAAGGGCGTGCACCTGGTGGTGCCGCGCTCGGCGATCACCGGTGAGGCCGGGCTGATCCTGCGGACGGCGACGAGTGTGCTCTTCGTCATCCCGTGGGGCGGCCACTGGATCATCGGCACCACCGACACCGACTGGCAGCTCGACCGCGCCCACCCGGCGGCCTCCGCCCGTGACATCCGGTACCTGTTGGACCAGGTCAACGCGGTGCTGGACCGGCCGCTCACCACCGACGACATCGAGGGCGTCTACGCCGGGCTGCGGCCGCTGCTGTCCGGCGAGGCCGACTCCACCTCCGCGCTGTCGCGTGAGCACGCGGTGGTCGAGCCGATGCTCGGGCTGATGCTGGTGGCCGGGGGCAAGTACACGACGTACCGGGTGATGGCGGCCGACGTCATCGACCGTGCGGTGCGTCGTCTCGGTGTCCCGGCCCGGCCGTCCCGCACCGACGAGCTGCCGCTGCTCGGCGCGGACGGCTACGCCGCCGCCTGGCGCGACCGGCAGGACATCGCCCGGCGGCACGGCGTCACGGCGGGCGTCGTCGAGCATCTCCTGGAGCGGTACGGGACGTTGACCGTCCACCTGCTGGCGATGATGGCAGCCCAGCCCCAGCTGGCCGTCCCGCTCACCGGCGCCCCGGAGTATCTGGCGGCCGAGGTGGCGTACGCGGCGCTCGCCGAGGGCGCGCTGCACCTGGACGACGTGCTCACCCGGCGGACCCGGATCTCGATCGAGACCGCCCACCGCGGTGCCGAGTCGGCCGGGCACGCCGCCGAGATCATGGGCGAGGCCCTCGGGTGGGACGCGACCGTCCGGCAGAAGGAGGTCGAGCACTACCTGGCGCGGGTCACCGCCGAGCGGCAGTCCCAGACCATGCCGGACGACGCGACCGCCGACGCGGCCCGGATCGGCGTGCCGGACGTGCGCGGGCTGGCCGCCGACCGGAGGATGCCGCTGCTCGAGATCGAGCTTTGATCCTCGTCGACGAGCCTCGCTGGCCGGGTCGTGGCCACCTGTGGTCCCACCTGGTCAGCGACGTCTCCTACGCCGAGCTGCACGCCTTCGCCGAGATGCTGGGCGTGCCGCGGCGCGGGTTCGACCGTGACCACTACGACATCCCGGAGGCGCGGTTCCACAGCGCGCTGTGGCTCGGCGCCACGCTGCTGCGCTCCCGTGACCTGACCGCCCGCCTCCGCGCCTCCGGCCTGCGCCGCCCGAAACACCTGGTCAGGCCAGCTCCTCGAGCTCGGTCTTGAGGTTGGCGCGGGCCCGCTCCTCCCACTCCTCGTGGATCGGGGCGAGGCGGTAGATCGACGGCAGGTTCAGCAGCTCGGTGAGCACCCGGGAGCGGCCGGCCCGGAACGCGTCGTCGGGGACGTGAGCGTACTCACGGCGGATCGCGCTCGTGTACGCGATGTAGCGCTCGGCGTCGGCGGCGAGGATCGACAGGTCCGCGTCGCAGAGCAGCTCGCCGTCCGGGTCGTCCTCCTCGGTCGCGTGCCCGGCGGTCAGGTTGACCAGGCGGGCCACCTCGGCCGACACCTCGTCCGGGGCGCCCAGGCTCTGCAGCAGGCCGGCCGCGAACTCGGCGCTGTCCCGTTCGTTCGCGTCACCCAGGGCACGGGGGTCGTAGACGGCGTCGTGCAGCCAGGCGGCCAGGCGTACCCGATCGGGATGGGGGGTGAGGTGAGCGAAGCGATCGATCACCTCGAGCACCGACGCGAGGTGGCTCACGTCGTGGTAGTGGCGCTGCGGCTCGCTCCAGCGGCCGAGCAGGTATTGCGCGGCCGCGTCCAGGTCCGTGTCGTCGGCCGTGGCGCCGGCGCCGCGAGCCGCGGACCGGAAGGCATCGGGGAGAGATGTCACCCAGGCATCCTGGCACGTAGGTTGAGATCATGATCGGCCGGTTGACCGCCGCGCTGTCCCGGGGCCGGGCCGGGCTGATGCTCGCCGTGCAGGCCGGGCTCGCCGCCGGTCTGGCCTGGTTCGTGGCGCACGACCTGTTCGGCCGCCCGATGCCTTTCTTCGCGCCGATCGCCGCGGTGATCGCCCTCGGCTCCTCCGTCGGGCAGCGGCTGCGGCGAACCACCGAGCTGGTCGTCGGGGTCGCCGCCGGGATCGGCCTCGGTGACGGCATCATTTTGCTGATCGGCGCCGGCCCGGTCCAGATCGGGGTGATCGTGCTGCTCGCGGTGCTGCTGGCCACCGCGGTCGGCGGCGGCGCGCCCCTGATCGTGCAGTCCGCGTCGTCGGCCGTGCTCGTCGCCACCCTCACCTCGACCACCGGCCAGCCCTGGACCCGCTTCCTGGACGCCCTGGTCGGCGGCGGGATCGCCCTGGTCGTGATGACCGTGTTGCTGCCACTCAACCCGCTCACCGTGGTCCGCCGGGCCGCCGACCCCGCGTTGCGGGCCTTCACCGGTGGGCTGCATGACGCCGCGGCGGGCCTGGCCGACTCCGACGCGTCGGTGGTGCGGGCCGCGGTGGAGCGGCTGCGGGCGGCCGAGGGCACGTTCGCGGCGTTCAGCGCGGCCATCGACGCGGCCCGGGAGAACGTGGCCTTCGCGCCGGCCCGCTGGCGGTCCCGTGGCGCCCTCGCCCAATACGTGGAGGGCGCCGCCCAGCTCACCTACGCGCTGCGCAACGTGCGGGTGCTGCTGCGGCGGGCACAGACCGCGATCGAGGACCGGGAGCCGATCCCGGAGGTCCTGCCGGTCTCGGTGCGTCACCTCGGCGACGCGGTGGAGCTGCTGCGGCAGGAGTGGGACCGGGGCGACGAGCCGGTCAGCGCCAGACGGCAGGCGCTGCTGGCGGTCGGCGAGTCAGGGCGTGCCTATCAGGCCGGGGTCGGCTACTCCGGGGGCGTGGTGGTGGCGCAGACGCGTACCGCGGTGGCCGATCTGCTGCGCGCCACCGGTGTCGAATACGCCGAGGCGACACGTCAGGTGCGCGACGCGATCGGCTGGCGCGGGCGGCCGCACGGGACACGCCGGAAGCCGGGCCGCTCCGGGTCGATGCCGTCGTGATCGGTTTCGGGCTCCTCGGGCCGGTCGAACGCGGCCGCGGTGACTACGCTGGCGGTCATGGCCGATGTCTCGCCGAGCGGAACGCCCGATCCCGCCGACCGCCCGCAGTCCGCCCCTCCGGCTGTCCCCTCGCCGTCGGCCTTCGAGCAGCCGGCGATCCGGCCGTCGTCACCGGCGTCGGGTGCCTTTCCGTCGTCACCGGTGCAGAGCAACTACCCGTCCTCCTCGGCGCAGTCTCCGCCCGCGTCGCCCCCGATGGCGTATTTCACGCTGCCCCAGCAGGCGCCGCTCACGCCGGTGCAGCTGCCGGCCGGGTCGGAGCCGGTTCCGCCCTACGAGGTGAGCGGTGACGCGGCGAAGGCCGTCCCCGGCCGCCGTACCGGTTGGCGGCGCTGGCTGCCGATGACCGCGGCGATCGTGGTGATCGCGCTGGTGGCCATCGGGATGCTCACCTACCTCGGCTACAACATCGGGGTCACCGGCCTGGCGATCGGCCTGACCGCGGCCATCCTCCCGGTGCCGTTACTGGCCGGCACCTTCGTCTGGCTGGACCGCTACGAGCCGGAGCCGACGAAATACCTGGTCTTCTGCTTCGCCTGGGGCGCGGCGATCGCGACCGCCGTGGCCCTGGTGGTGAACACCGGATCGGCCTGGCTGTTCGACAAGGCCGGGCTGCCGGACGCCCTGGTCGCCGTGCTGGTGGCGCCCTTCATCGAGGAGACGATGAAGGTGCTCGGCCCCCTCCTGGTCTTCTGGCGGCGGCGTACCGAGTGGTCCGGCATGACCGACGGCATCGTCTACTGCGGCCTGTCCGCGCTCGGCTTCGCCATGGTGGAGAACGTGCTCTATCTGGGCGGGCACGGCTATGCGGCGGGCGAGGCCGAGTACGGCCCGGCCACCGGCCTGCAGAACGTCTTCCTGATCTTCATCGTGCGGATCCTCTTCACCGGTTTCGCGCACCCGCTCTTCACCTCGATGGCCGGTATCGGCCTGGGTCTGGCGGCGCGGTCGGGCAACCGGACGATGCGGTGGCTCGCCCCGGTCGGCGGCCTGCTGCTGGCGATGATGCTGCACGGCATCTTCAACCTGCTGCCGACACTGTCCGCCGCGACCGGCGAGACCATGATCATGTTGTACGGCTATCTCGGCTTCATGGTGCCGTTCTTCTTCGCCGTGGTCGGTCTGGCCCTGGCTCTGCGCAGCTGGGAGGGGCGGCTCGCCGAGCGGGTGCTGTACCGGTACGCGGAGGCCGGCTGGTTCGCCCCGGCCGAGGTGGCCGCGCTGGGCACACTGGGCCGCCGGCACGCCGCCCGTGAGTGGGCACGCCGGGTGGGCGGTCCGGTCGGGCACCGGGCGATGCGCGCGTTCCAGTTCGCCGCGACCCGGCTCGCCCTGATCCGGGACGGGCTGGAGCGTGGTCTGGCGCGGACGCCGGTGGACCTGCAACGGGCGGTCGACGAGGAACGGGAGCTGCTGGTCGCGATCACCGGCTACCGGTCGGCTTTCGCCGGGCGCGACCCGCAGACGCCGCCGTCGTGGTGGGACGGGCGCAACTACCGGATCACCTTCCCGGACGGCGTGGTGCGTACCGTCGCGCCACCGCCCGAGCCGGTGATGCCGGTGCCGATCGTCCTGCCGCCCCCGCCGCCGCCGGTCTACGGCGGTCCCTACGGCGGGCCGTATGGTGGCCCGCCCCCGTTCGCCCCGCCGCCACAGCAGCAGCGGTGGTGACGGGGTCTCAGAGGTAGAGGCCGGTGCCGTCCGACTCGACCCGGTTGGCGGCGACCGCGTGCACGTCCCGCTCGCGCAGCAGGACGTAGCCCTTGCCGTGCAGCTCCACCTCGGAGCGGTCGTCCGGGTCGAAGAGGACGCGGTCGCCGACCACGATCGACCGGACGTTGGGCCCCACTCCGACCGCGGTGGCCCAGGACAGGCGCTTGCCCATCGAAGCGGTGGCCGGGATCACGATGCCGGCGGTCGACCGTCGTTCCCCCTCGCTGCCGTCCTGACGGACGAGGACGCGGTCGTGCAGCATCCGGATCGGCAGTCCGGTCTCGGTACGGGTGTCGGCACTCACGCTGCAGACGGTACGCCGCCGCCCGCCGGCCCCGTCGCCGGGTAAGGCGTCGCGGGCGTACGCGTACTAGCGTGACTACTGCGAATTCGAGGTGGAGGGGGTTATCCGGTTGAACCGCTTCCAGCGCGTCCGGGACAACGTGATCAAGGCGTATGACGCCGGCCGGCAATCGGTGCGGCAGGCCCGGGCGGACCGTCCGGCGGAGTCCGACAGATATGACGAGTTCCTCCCACCGACGTCGGAGGCCGAGATCGTGCACGCCTCGACGAACAGCCGGGACGACGCCGACGTGCCACAGCCGCTGCGCATCGCCGCGGCCTGGAGTTGGCGGCTGATCGTGGTCGGCGTGATCGGCTGGGCGCTGCTCCGCCTGATCGGCATGGTCAGCATCGTGGTCGTCCCGCTGGCCATCGCGCTGCTGTTGTCCGCGCTGTTCGGCCCGGCGGTGGGCTGGCTGCTCCGGCTGCGCCTGCCCCGGTCGCTGGCGACGTTCCTGGTGCTGGTCACCGGCATCGGCCTGCTGGTGGGCACGCTGACCCTGGTGGTGAACGAGTTCATCGCCGGTGTGCCGAAACTGACCGAGAACGCGGCGGCCGGTGTCAACCAGATCCAGACGTGGGCCAAGACCGGTCCGCTGCACCTCTCCAACGACCAGGTGGCCCAGGGCATCTCCGCGGCGCAGGAGTGGGTGAACTCGAACACGGCGGCCCTCACGTCGACCGGCATCGCCACCGTCGCGACCATCGCCGAGCTGGCCACCGGCATGCTGCTGGTGATCTTCGCGACGTTCTTCTTCCTGCGGGACGGCCGGGCGATCTGGCGGTTCATCGTGCGGCTCTTCCCGGTGAACGCGCGCTGGTCGCTGGCCGACGCCGGGGACGCAGGCTGGCGCACGCTCGGCGCCTACGTGCGGGCCACCGTGCTGGTCGCCTTCATCGACGCGGTCGGCATCGGCCTGGCGCTGATGGTGCTCGAGGTGGAGTTCGCGTTCCCGCTGGCCGCCCTGGTCTTCCTGGGCGCGTTCGTGCCGATCGTCGGCGCCAGCGTGTCCGGTGCGGTGGCCGTGCTGGTGGCGCTGGTCGACGAGGGCTGGGTGATCGCCCTGATCACGCTGGGCGCGGTCATCCTGGTCCAGCAGATCGAGGGCCACGTGCTCCAGCCCCTGATCATGGGCCGGGCGGTGTCGGTGCACCCGCTCGCGGTGATCATCGGGATTGCGTGTGGCGTGGTGCTGGCCGGGATCATCGGGGCGCTGGTGGCCGTGCCGTTGATCGCCGTGCTGAACACAGCGGTCCGCCGCCTGTCCCGGCGGCGCCCGGAGGTCCCACCCCACGCCGAGGTCGTGACCACCGGCGGAGCGTGAGCGGCCACATCGAGCCATGAAAAGGGGGACCCCGAGGGGTCCCCCTTTTCAACAGAGCGTGGGTCAGACGGTCGCCACGTTCAGCGTGATCTCGTTGACGCCACGGGCGGCGTCGACGGCCAGTTCGCCGTTGCCGTGCCGGCTGAGCGCCCGCACGGTCCAGGAGCCGGGAGCCGCGAAGAAGCGGAACACGCCTTCGGGCGAGGAGACGACCTCGGCGGTGAACTCACCGGAGCCGTCCAGCAGGCGCACGTAGGCGCCGCCGACGACCTCGGCGTCCGCGTTGCGGACGACACCGGTGATGACCGTCTCCTTGGCCAGGTCCACGCTGCTGGGGAGGGGCGCGGACTGGTCGGGGGCGGCGCAGCCGGCGGCCACGTTGGTAGCGGGAGAAGTCATGATCAGGCCTTTCCGGGCTCGTCGCCGAGGGCGATCGGCACGCCGATGAGCGAGCCGTACTCGGTCCACGAACCGTCGTAGTTCTTCACGTTCTCGTGGCCGAGGAGCTCCTTCAGCACGAACCAGGTGTGCGAGGAGCGCTCGCCGATACGGCAGTACGCGATGGTGTCCCTGCTGCCGTCGAGGCCGGCCTCGCCGTAGATCTTGGCGAGCTCCTCGTCGGACTTGAAGGTGCCGTCCTCGTTGGCGGCCTTGCTCCACGGCACGCTGATCGCGGTCGGGATGTGGCCACCCCGCTGCGACTGCTCCTGCGGCAGGTGCGCCGGGGCGAGCAGGCGGCCGGCGAACTCGTCGGGGCTGCGCACGTCGACCAGGTTCTTCACGCCGATGGCCTGGACGACCTCGTCACGGAACGCGCGGATCTCCAGGTCCGGAGCCTTGGCGGTGTAGGAGGTCTTCGCCCGGACCGGCACGTCCTTGGAGTACGGACGGGCGTCGAGCTCCCACTTCTTGCGGCCGCCGTCGATCAGGCGGACCTGCTCGTGGCCGTACAGCTTGAAGTACCAGTACGCGTAGGCCGCGAACCAGTTGTTGTTACCGCCGTACAGGATCACGGTGTCGTCGTTGGAGATGCCCCGCTCGGAGAGCAGCGCCTCGAACTGCTCCTGGTTGACGAAGTCACGCCGGACCGGGTCCTGCAGGTCCTTCTTCCAGTCCAGCTTGATGGCGCCGGGGATGTGGCCGCCGTCGTAGGCGGTGGTGTCCTCGTCGACCTCGACGAAGACGAGGCCCGGGGTCTCCAGGTTCTGCTCGGCCCACTCGGCCGAGACGAGTGCGGTGTCGCGACTCATCGGTTCACTCCCTGTGGAAGGTGGGTGGAGGGAGAGTCAGCGCACGGAGAGAGCTGTTGTCGCACTCCGCGCGGACCCATCGGTGGGTGGGATCACGGGCTGCTGTGCGACGGCGCCACTGCCGGGCAAGTTGAGTGCCCTTGGCTTAGCTAGAGCTTCAGAAGGTGCTCAGCACGAGATGGCCCCGTCAGATGACGGGACGACACAGGCACGCGGCCACGCGGCACAGGTCGACCGCGCGCCTTTTCGTGAGCAACAGGCTCATGGGAAACGACCCTACCAGCGGGCCCAACTCTCGGAACAGGTCCGACCACGATCCGGGATCGGACGGTCGTCACACCCCGGCCGCGGCCAGGTTGACGTCGCTCGCTCCGAAGGTGACCCGCAGGCCCTCCGGGAGTGGCTGCAACTCCTGAATGACCAGGTTCAACGGCAGCTTCGGCACGTCCAGCTCGAAGGCCATCTGCTGGACGAACGCGTCGACCTGGGACTGGATCAGCGGATTGACCGTCAGACCCGGAGTGCTCACATCGGAGAAACGCACCTGAACCCTGCCGTCGACGACCTTGAGATCGGCCGAGGCGGACACCGGGAACTCCTGGGTCTGCGTGATCGCCAGCACCCCGGAGCCGACCAGCTTGCCGTCCTTCTCGGTCAGCTTCAGGTCCTTCTGGCCGGTCGCGTCGGCGAGGAGCCGGTAGTCGATGGTGCCGGTGCCGATGACCGTGCCGGCCACCACGTCGCCCTGACCGCGCAGGGCGCTCAGCGGGGCTTTCACGTCACGGGCCCGGATGTCCAGCAGATCCATCCGGACGGTCTCGCCGGTGCCGGTCTGCGCCTTGAAGTCGGGCAGCTCGATCCGGATCTCCTCGTACTTCCCGGCCACCACCTGGGTGAGGAACGGGACGCCGGCGATCGTGACCACCGGGCGGCTGCTCTCCGCCTTTTGGTTCGCCACCTCGGTGGCCACCTTCTCGGCGAGCACGTTCTCGGCGTAGGAGTTGCTGAACCGGTCGAGGAGCACGACCCCGACGATCAGGAAGACGAGCAGGGCCAGGAGCACGACCCGCAGCGTGCGCCCCCGGCGACGGCGGGGACGATCCGATCCGTACACCTCGGCCACTTTTCCTCCCGAATCACCCGGCTGCCCTGGGGAACGTACATGCCCGGGTCCATGGTTCAGCGAAACAACTCTCGGGCGACCGGTGTGTCAGGAGAGATACCAGTGCACCGAGAGATACGTGGCCATGGCGGTCAGCGCGAACCCCCCGAGCGGGCCCTGCATGTGCCGGGCCAGCCAGAACGTCGGCGCGTCGCCGGCCAGCCGGCGGCCGGCCTCGCCGAAGTTGACCGCCAGGTCGATCAGTTGCGCCGCCACCGCCGCGACCAGGCCGAGCACCGCGCCCTTCGTCGGGTCGAACGGCAGCACCATGTAACTGCCGAGCACGGCCGACGCCAGGGTGCCCAGCATGGCGCCGAGCACGACGCCGGTCGCGCCGCGCGGCACCTGAAGGGCGATCCGCGGCTTCGGGAACACCGCGTCGGTGAGCCGGGCGATCAGCAGCGCCACCCCGGCGCCGGTGCAGCAGATCAGGATGGCCGGAGCGCCGAGCGGCTCCTTGACCAGCGTGATCAGGACGGCGTAGGCCACCGCGCCGGACACGATGAGCAGCGTGGTCCGCCAGGAGTCCTTGGCGTGCTGCCGGTCCTTGACCAGGATCACCTGGGCGATCATCGCCACCGCGAAACCGGCGAGACCCGCCCACAACAGCGGCAGCAACTCGCCCGGCCGGCCGGTCACCGCCAGATAGTCGGCGCCCAGCGCGGTCGCCGCGACCACTCCGGCGGTCACACCCGCCGCCGGCGGCTGAAGCGCCATGATCCACGCGAGCAGACCGAGCAACTGCACCCCGAAGAGCACGATGGCGTACGACACCCGCGCTCCCGGCCCGGTCACATGACTGCCGACGATCAGTGCGACGGCGAGGAGCACCGCGAAGCCACCGATCGCCGCCGACAGTCGCGGCCGGACCGGAAGGATCGGGATGTCCTCGAACTCCTCCTCGTCCTCGGAGTCGGAGGAGGGCGCGTTCTCCTCGTCGTCCTCCGGGACGGCGCCGTAGAACCCGGCCTTGGGGCGGCCCGGATTCAAGCGGGCGACCTGCTGGGAGGCCTCGGCGTCCCAGGGGTCGTCGTTCGGCATAGAGGGAAACACGACTGCGATCGTGCCAGACCGGTGACCGTCGTCCCAATCGCTGCTGTGGGGGCTCGGCCCCTCAGGTAAAAGGCCGGTTACGAATCCGCCGTTCGGTCACCTACCGGGCGTTCGCTACATCACTTGCGTGGTCGACCTGGGTATTCGGGCTGATGCATCGGTTAAGGTGAGCGCAACCCACCCGTCGGTGACGCCGGGCCCTATTCGCCGGTGGCGGAGCCCCGTGGCTTTCGCAGCCGGGTCACCCGAGCGGCTCAACGCCGCGAGGACGGAGGTGAGTGTGGAGATCCTTCTGCTGGTCACGGCACGTGCCGGTGAGCCCTCTGCCGTTCTGCCCGCCCTGGACCTTCTCCCCCACTCGGTTCGTACCGCTCCGCGTGACGTGCGCACCCTGGTGTCCGGGCCGAGCCCCGACGCCGTTCTGGTCGACGCCCGCTCCGAGCTCTCGGAGGCGCGTGCCACCTGCCGCATGCTGCACGCCACCGGAATCGGCGTCCCCCTGGTCGCGGTCGTCACCGAGGCCGGCCTGATCGCGCTCAACGCGGACTGGGGCGTCGACGACGTGATCCTGGCGAGCGCCGGCCCGGCCGAGGTCGAGGCGCGGCTTCGTCTGGCGGTCGGCCGTCTCAACAACGCGACCGCCGGCGCCGGCGGCTCGATTCGTGCGGGTGAGCTCAACATCGACCCGGACACCTACGCCGCGAAGCTCAAGGGCCGTCCGCTCGACCTGACCTACAAGGAGTTCGAGCTGCTCAAGTTCCTCGCCCAGCACCCCGGCCGGGTCTTCACCCGTGACCAGCTGCTGCGTGAGGTCTGGGGCTACGACTACTTCGGCGGCACCCGCACGGTCGACGTGCACGTGCGTCGGCTGCGGGCCAAGCTCGGCTCGGAGTACGAGTCGATGATCGGCACGGTCCGCCAGGTGGGCTACAAGTTCGTGGTTCCGCCGTCCGGCCGCCAGCTGCCGGACAACGAGCCGGTCTCCCTCCCGGTCTGATCTAGAGTTCTTCCCATGACGAGTCGACAGCCGGTCCGTGCCACGGGCCGGCTGTCGTCGTCCGAGGCTGATGACGTGCTGGCGCTGGCCGCGGCCGCGGGGCACCTCGACGGCGTCTATCCGCTCTCCGAGGACGTCGTGCTGCGGGTTCGCGCCGACGTCCCCTACGAGGGTGTCCACCTGCTCTCCTATGCCGGTGACCGGCTGGCCGGCTACGCGTTCCTGGAGGACGGATCGGGCGAGCTGATCGTCCATCCCGACTTCCGGCGCGCGGGCGTCGGCACCGAGCTGCTGGCCGCCGCCGGCCCGGGCCCGTTGCGGTTCTGGGCGCACGGCGACGAGCCGGGTGCGGCCGCCTTCGCCGACCGCAACGGCTTCGAGCGGGCCCGGGTCCTGTGGCAGATGCGGCGCTCGCTGGTCGAGCCCCTGCCGGTGATCCCGTTGCCCGAGGGCGTGACGGTGCGTCACTTCCGGCCCGGCGCCGACGAGCAGGCCTGGATCGGTGTCAACGCCCGGGCCTTCGCCCACCACCCGGAGCAGGGCCGCTGGACCCTCGACGACCTGCTGAGCCGGGAGTCCGAGCCGTGGTTCGACCCCGCCGGGTTCCTGCTGGCCGTCGACATCACCGACACCCTGCTGGGCTTCCACTGGACCAAGGTGCACCCGGCGTCCGGTGACGAGCCGGCGCTCGGTGAGATCTATGTGCTCGGGGTCGACCCGTCCGGTCACCGTCGTGGTCTGGGCGCCGCGTTGAGCGTGGCCGGTCTGCGGCATCTCGCCGAGCGTGGGCTGACCGTTGCCGGCCTCTACGTCGACGAGTCCAACTCCGCCGCCGTGAAGCTTTACCGGGGGCTCGGGTTCGAGGTCTTCAAGGCGGACGTGAACTACAGCCGATAACGGCCCGGTAAAGCGATTGTCTCGCTGCGGTCACGACTGCCCGTAAATAACCGACATATCGGGTAGCTGGAGCGCAGTTCACTTAACGGACAACTGTATTCCGGGGGATGGCTACCTTTCGGCGCGGACCTGTTCACTCCCAGTTCATTTGCGACCGGGGATCCGGTCACTTCGCCTTCCTAGCTTTTCGGGTGTGGGCCGGTGAGAGACCGGCGGCAAACCCGAAGGGACAATCGTGAAGCTCCAGCGGTCCGGTTTCGTGGCCGGCATTGCTCT
This sequence comes from Actinoplanes sp. CA-252034, assembly GCF_050956125.1. NCBI lineage: Bacteria > Bacillati > Actinomycetota > Actinomycetes > Micromonosporales > Micromonosporaceae > Actinoplanes > Actinoplanes sp. CA-252034. The sequence continues at coordinate 10,307,075 of NZ_CP191846.1, read as the reverse complement.
GACTGCGACCATCGCTCTCACCGCGTGCGGCTCGGACAACAACGAGCCGGCGGCCGGCGGCACGTCTGCTGCTCCGGGCAGCTGCGTCAGCGGCAGCCTGACGGCGCAGGGCTCCACCGCTCAGAAGAACGCCATGGACGAGTGGATCAAGGCCTACCAGCAGCAGTGCGGTAGTGGCACCACGGTCGACTACCAGGGCACCGGTTCGGGTGCGGGCATCGAGGCGTTCATCGCCGGCACCGCCGACTTCGCCGGCTCCGACTCGGCCCTGAAGGAGGAGGAGCAGCCGCAGGCCGACGCCAAGTGCGTCGGTGGCAAGGCCCTCAACCTCCCGATGGTCATCGGCCCGATCGCCGTGGTCTACAACGTCGAGGGCGCGGACGGCCTGCAGTTCTCGTCGGCCACCCTCGCGAAGATCTTCTCCGGCAAGATCACCAAGTGGAACGACGCGGCCATCGCGGCGGAGAACGCCGGCGCGAAGCTGCCCGACGCCAACATCGAGACGGTGCACCGTGCCGACGAGTCGGGCACCAGCGACAACTTCACCAAGTTCCTGAGCAAGACCGCCGAGGCCGACTGGACCTACGGCAACGCGAAGGCGTGGAAGGCTCCGGGCGGCACCGCCGTCTCCAAGTCGGACGGCATCGCCACCAAGGTCAAGGGCACCCCGAACACCATCTCCTACATCGAGATGTCGTTCGCGGAGAACCAGAGCCTGCAGGCCGCGAAGATCAAGAACGGCGCGGGTGAGTTCGCCGAGCTGTCCGCCGTGAACGCCGGCAAGACCTTCGAGAACGCCGAGATCAAGGGCAAGGACGGCGACCTCGCCCTCTCCCTCGACTACGCCACCACCACCCCGGGCGCCTACCCGATCGTGCTGGTGACCTACGAGATCGCCTGCAGCAAGGGCAGCGCCAAGGCCAAGGAGGTCCAGGCCTTCCTGAAGTACACCTCGAGCACCGAGGGCCAGAAGGAGCTCGGCGAGCTGGGCTACGCCCCGCTGCCGGAGACCCTCCGGGCCAAGGTCGCCGAGTCGGTCGCCACGATCGCCTGACGAACCCGCCAATCCCTCCGACACGACAGCGAGCGCGCAGATGGGTGACTACCCCTCCCGCTCGGTGAAGAACGCCACCGCCGGCGACCTGAGCGCGACCCCGCGTCACGCTCAGGGCGCCGGCTACGGCGCTTCTCCGAGTAACTTCGACGAGCCCCCGCGCGGTGGCGGTGGCGCACTGCCCAAGAAGGCCCGGTTCTCGATCGAGGCGGGCTTCCGCGGCCTGTCCACGGCCTCCGGTGCGATGGTGCTGGTCATCATCGTCGCCATCGCCGTCTTCCTGATCTCCAAGGCGATCCCCGCGCTGCAGGCCAACACCGGCAGCTTCCTGACCCAGTTCGAGTGGAACCCGAACGACACGCAGCCCTCGTTCGGTATCGCGGCGCTGGCCTTCGGCACCGTGCTCAGCTCGGTGATCGCCCTGATCGTCGCGGTGCCGATCGCTCTCAGCATCGCGCTGTTCCTGTCGCACTACGCGCCCAAGCGGCTGGCCACCCCGCTGGGCTTCGTGATCGACCTGCTCGCGGCCGTGCCCAGTGTCGTCTTCGGCCTCTGGGGCCGCGACGTCTTCCAGGCGCCGGTCCGTGACTTCTCGATCTGGCTCAACGAGTACTTCAGCTGGATCCCGCTCTTCGGTGGTGACGGCCCGTTCGGTCAGTCGGTCATGCTCGGCGGCCTGGTACTGGCGATCATGGTGCTGCCGATCGTCACCTCGCTCTCCCGCGAGGTCTTCCAGCAGACCCCGGGCATGAACGAGGAGGCCGCCCTCGCACTGGGCGCCACCCGCTGGGAGATGATCCGGACCGCGGTCCTGCCGTACGGCAAGCCCGGTGTGATCGCCGCGGTGATGCTCGGCCTCGGCCGTGCCCTCGGCGAGACGATCGCGCTGGCGCTGACGCTGAGCGTCGCCTTCAACATCTCGTTCAACCTGATCGAGAACGGCGGCAACTCGGTCGCCGCCAACATCGCGAACTCCTTCGCGGAGGCCAACGACACCGGCCGTGGCGCGCTGATCGCCTCTGGTCTGGTGCTGTTCGCGATCACGCTGGTCGTCAACATGACGGCGCGGGCGATCATCTACCGCCGTCGCGAGTTCCGGGACAGTGCCGCATGAGTGAGCGAAGCGAACGAAAAATCGAGCACAGCTCCAAGGCTCATGCCGGTGCGCAGCGAAGCGGAGTGTCGGCATGAGCCTGCTTGATCGTGAGGTTCCGGGCGTCGTCATGACGCCGGACAACATTCGCAGCCGGACCCTCCCGGCCGTCGTCAACCTGGGCATCGCCGTGGGTGCGTTCGTGGTTGCCGCCGCGATCGTGCTCGGCGCCGGGATCGGCAACTGGGTGCTGGTCGTGGTGCTCGGCGCCGCCCTCTACCTGGTCGGCCTGAACGTGGTGGCCGGCCGGATCGAGGGCAAGCGGGCCGCCCGCAACCGGGCCATGAAGGCGCTCATCTACTCGGCGTGCGTCCTGGCGATCCTGCCGCTCGCGTCGGTGGTGTGGACGCTCGTCTCCAAGGGTGTCGCCCGGCTGGACGGCGACTTCTTCGGCTCCTCGATGAACAACATCGGCGCCCGGGACCCGGAGGGTGGCGCCTACCACGCCATCATCGGCACCCTGGAGCAGGTCGGCATCGCCACGCTGATGTCCGTCCCGCTGGGCGTGCTCGGTGCGATCTACCTCGTCGAGTACGGCCGTGGCAAGTTCGCCACCACCGTCCGCTTCTTCGTCGACGTCATGACCGGCATCCCGTCGATCGTCGCCGGCCTGTTCATCCTCTCGTTCTGGGTGCTCATCGTCAGCCCGTGGTTCAACAACGGGCAGCCGCGCTTCTCCGGTTTCGCGGCGGCGCTGGCGCTGGCGGTGCTGATGCTGCCGACGATCGTCCGGTCCACCGAGGAGATGCTGCGGCTGGTGCCGGGCCCGCTGCGCGAGGGCGCGTACGCGCTGGGCGTCCCCCAGTGGAAGACGATCCTCAGCGTGGTCCTGCCGACCGCCCTGCCCGGCATCGTCACCGGCATCATGCTCGCCGTCGCCCGCGCGGCCGGCGAGACCGCACCGGTCCTGCTGGTCGCCGGTGGCGCCGCGGCGATCAACTTCGACCCGTTCGCCGGCAACCAGCAGTCGCTCTCGCTGTTCGTCTACCAGCAGGCCGGCGACGCCTCCCGCTACGCCCCGGACCGGGCCTGGACCGCCGCGCTCACCCTGGTGGCGCTGGTGCTGGTCCTGACCGTCGCCGCCAAGCTGCTCGCCCGCCGCAACAAACTGTCCCGGTAGAGAAGGTGTCATCCATGGCCAAGCGCATCGAGGCGAGCAACGTCTCCTCCTACTACGGCTCCTTCAAAGCCATCGACAGTGTCTCGATGACGGTCGAGCCGAAGACGATCACGGCTCTGATCGGCCCGTCCGGTTGCGGCAAGTCGACCTTCCTGCGGTCCGTCAACCGCATGCACGAGGTGCTGCCGGGCGCCCGCATCGAGGGCAGCCTCACGATCGACGACCAGAACATCTACGACCCGGACGTGGACGTCACCGCCGTCCGGCGCATGATCGGCATGGTCTTCCAGCGGCCCAACCCGTTCCCGACCATGTCGATCTACGAGAACGCGGTCGCCGGCCTGAAGCTCAACGGCGTCAAGAAGAAGTCGCTCCTCGACGAGGCGGCCGAGAAGTCGCTGCGTTCGGCGAACCTGTGGGACGAGGTCAAGGACCGCCTCGACCGGCCCGGCGCCGGTCTCTCCGGCGGCCAGCAGCAGCGTCTCTGCATCGCCCGCACCATCGCGGTCGAGCCGCAGGTCGTGCTGATGGACGAGCCGTGTTCCGCGCTCGACCCGATCTCGACGCTGGCGATCGAGGACCTGATGTTCAAGCTGAAGGACCGCTTCACGATCATCATCGTCACGCACAACATGCAGCAGGCCGCTCGCGTCAGCGACAAGACCGGCTTCTTCTCGATCGACAAGACCGGCGACCCGGGCCGCCTGATCGAGTACGACGACACCCAGAAGATCTTCAGCAACCCCACGCAGAAGAAGACCGAGGACTACATCACCGGTCGTTTCGGCTGATCAACACCCCTGCGTTCGAGCGCCGGTCCCGCATTCCGGGGGCCGGCGCCTCTCTTTCGGTACGGCCACCCCTCCCGCCGAACCACACCGTCCCGGACCACACTGCGACGCAGGCGAGTCTCCCGGCCGCACCGCGGCCGCCGGGCTGGGGCCTCGGGTCACCGGGAGCCGGGGAACCACGGAGACGCCCGTGCGGCGCGTTGCGGCCGGGAGTGGGCAGCCCCGTCGCGGGGTGGCTCCGGGACGGCGTGGTCCGGCGGGAGGTGCCGCTCGTACCACCTAAGGCAGATGAACGGTGACCTGGCCGTCCGCGGCGACCGAGATGCGGGGGTTGAGCGGCGTCGCCGCGTCGCGGTGTGCGGAAGCCGCCACCACGTCCGGGATGGTCGGGCAGGCGGCGATCTGGTCGAGGGTCCGGCGGGTGGGCGGCAGCATCGGGAGATCGCCGTTGTCCGCGCTGATCCACGCGGTGCCCTCGGCCTCGCCGGAGACGTCGCGGGCGGTCTGCGCCTCCGGGAGCAGCGCGGCGAAGAACCACGTGTCGTAGCGGCGCGGCTCGAAGTCCGGGGTGATCCATCGAGCCCAGGGGAGCAGCAGGTCGTCTCGCAGCCGCAGGCCGCGGCGGGCCAGCAGGTCGGTCATGGTGAGCTCGTGGCGGGCGACGGCGGCCCGGTCGGCCTCCCAGTCGTCGGTGCCGGTGGCCGTGACCGTCCGGTCGGGTTCGGCCAGCGGGCCGGCCAGCAGGATCCCGGCCTCCTCGAAGAGCTCGCGGGCGGCGGCGCCGACGACGGCCCGGGCCTGTTCGTCGGGGACACCGAGACGCTCGGACCAGTCGTTGCGGATCGTCGAGGGCCGGTCGGAGCGGTCGACGACGCCGCCGGGGAAGGCGTAGACGCCGCCGAAGACCATCGTGGAGGCGCGGCGCAGGACGTACACCTCGAAGCCGTCGCCGTGTGGGCGCAGCAGCACCACGGTGGCGGCCGGGCGGGCCTCGGCCGGTGGGCCGGTGAACTCCCGGGCGCGCTGTGACATGGCGGGCGGGAGCTGCATCGAGTCGGTCACCGCTCGATCCTGACACCGGACGGCGGTCAGGTCACGGACGATCGTGCCGCCGGGCGCGGTCCGGGCGATACGGTATCGATCATGACCGGAGAGAAGGTGCGCTGGGGGATTCTCGGCCCCGGCGGGATCGCCAGCACATTCGCCGCAGATCTGCCGCTGGTGGAGGGCGCCGAGCTCGCCGCGGTGGGCTCACGAAACCTCGCGAGCGCTGAGGCGTTCGCCGAGCGGCACGGGTTCGCCCGGGCGTACGGCTCCTACGCGGAGTTGGCCGCCGCCGACGACGTCGACGTGATCTACGTGGCCACACCGCACGCGTTCCATCTGGAGGCGGCGCTGCTCTGCATGGAGGCGGGCAAGGCCGTCCTGGTGGAGAAGCCGATCGCCCTGGACCTGCCGTCGGCGGCGCTGCTGGTCGAGGCGGCGCGCAGCAACGGCGTGTTCCTGATGGAGGCCATGTGGATGCGGTGCAACCCGGCCATCCGCCGGATCGCGCAGTTGGTCGCCGAGGGCGCGATCGGTGACGTCAGCGCGATCCACGCCGACTTCGGCCTGCAGGGGCCGTTCGAGGCGTCACATCGGCTGCGTGACCCGAAGCTCGGTGGCGGCGCCCTGCTCGACCTGGGCGTCTACCCGATCCACCTGGTCCACACGATCCTCGGGGTGCCGTCGTCGGCGCAGGCGTGGGCGCACCTCACGCCGGAGCGGGTGGACGAGAGCACCGGGGTGCTGCTCGGCTACGAGTCGGGGGCTGTGGCCGCGCTGACCTGCAGCATCAACGGCGCCAGCCGGAACGCGGCGTCGATCACCGGCACCGCCGGGCGGATCGATCTGCCGGTCGGCTTCTTCGTGCCGCGCTCGTTCACCCTGACCCGGCCGGACCTGGCGCCGGAGACGTTCGAGTTCCCGTTCGAGGGCAGTGGCTACCAGTTCGAGGCGGCCGAGGTGCAGCGTGCACTGCTGGCCGGCGAGCGGGAGAGCCCGATCGTCTCGCACGACACCACCCTCGAGGTGATGGCGCTGCTGGACACGCTCCGCGAGCAGATCGGCGTCACCTACTGACGGGCGGGTGCGGGAGGGGCGGTGGCCCCTCCCGCACCCCGCGAGATCAGGTCGCCGCGGCGGCCACGGCGGCCGCGTTCATCTCGACGTCGGTCCAGACCTGCTTGACCGCCTCCCGGACGGCGTCGTCGGCCGGGTTCCGCGAGACGATCGCGTCGGCCCGGGCCTTGAGCTCGGCCTTGTCACCGCCGACGACCTTCGGCAACGACTTCACCGAGTGCAGCAGAGCGATCAGCGAGGCGGTACGCGAGTCCGGCTCGGCCCCCTCGTGCAGCGCGGCGACCAGCGCCCGGCGCAGCGCGGCCTCGTTCTCGGTGTCCGCGGCGGGGAAGCTGGTGAGCTTGAAGATGCCGAGGACGCGGGACCGGTCGTGGCGCAGGATGCCCCGCTCCACCAGCCGCTCGATGACCGCCTTCCGGTTGCCCTTGACCAGCGCCGCCACGGCCTTCTTCAGGGTCAGCGGCTTCTCCGCGACGGTCGCCAGCGCGGCGTCGAGAAGCGGGTCGCCGGTCGGGGTGCGGTCGGTGACGATCGCGGCGCGTTTCTTGCCGTCACGGCCCTCCGGCTCGCCCGGAACCACCCGGCCGAGCCGGATCAGGTCGAGCAGGAGCGCTCCGGCGATCACGGAGTCCAGGTAGGTCTGGTTGATCACCGAGCGGCCGGTCTTGTCGTCGAAGACCAGCTGCAGGACGTCTTCAGCGAGAGTGCTCATCGTTCGGCTCCTTCGAAAGCGGGGGACAGGACGGATACGGATTCGGCGGGGCCATGTACCACAATGCACGATTCGGTCGAGCCGTACAGGATTCGGGCGGCCTCCGCCACCTCCTCGGCGGGCACCTTGCCGAGCAGGCCCGGCAGTCTTTGCAGCCAGCGGGCATCGCGCCCGCCGGAGACCAGAGTGGACAGCAGGTCGGCGAAGGTCGCCGGGCTGTCGAACGCGGCCAGCAACTGGGCCGCGCAGTATTCACGGATCGGATCGATCTCGGCGGCGGTGAGCGGCTCGTCGTGCAGGCGCTGCCGTTCGGCGGCCAGATCGCCGAGCGCGCCGGCCAGCTGATCGGGGGCGCAGTCGGCCCGGACGTACGCGCGGGCGAAGTCCCCGACCTGGTCCCGGCCGGTACGCGCGTGATAGTCACCGAGGATGGCACGAGCCGGGACACGCGCGTCCGGGCCGCCGCCGACCACCGCCGCGGCGAGGAAACGCGCCGCCTCGGACGGGCCGTCCTCCGGCTCGGCGACACTCACGGTGATGTGGGCGCGGGTCGCGCCGTCCCGGCTCAGAGCGAGGATGCCCGGCCGGGCGACACCGGGCCGCGGGGCCGGGACGGCGTCGGCCCGGTCCAGAACGGCCGCGACGTCCAGGACCGTCCGCGGGTCGGCGCCGACGACGGTGAGCACACCGGCGGAGAGCGGCGGGACGAACGGTCCGGGGCCGGGCGCACCGAGCCAGTGCCGGCGCAGCGCGGTGTCCATCTCGTGTTCCGGGCTCGGGGCGGTGACCGCGGTCGCCGGGCCGGCCGGGGTGTCCAGCACGGTCGCGAAGAGATCGAGCAGGCCGGCGGCACGGTGGCGGGGGGCGTACGCGCTGAGGTCGAGCCAGTGCGCGTCGGCGGTGACCGTGAGGGCGCCGCCGAGACGTTCGGCAAGCGGGGCGCGGGTGGTGGCGGAGCGGACCCAGGCGCTGACCGCGGCCGGCTCGTAGCCGCCGACGGGCAGTCGCAGGCGGGCCTCGGCGAGTGGCGCCCGGCCGTCCGGAGCGGCCACCACGTGCAGGCCACGGGGCAGCACCCGCTCGCGTACCGGGCCGAGATCGGGGGTGAGCTGCGGACCCGGCGCGGGCAGCGGACGCGCCTCCGGGCGGGGCCGGGGCGTCACGACCGCGGGGGCCACGACCAGACCGGCGTGCGGCCGGGTGGCGAGCCGCCGGGCGGTGGCGGCGACCGTCTCCGGGGTGAGCGCGGTGAGCGCGGCGGGGATCCGGTCCAGCAGGCCCGGGTCGTCGAAGAGCAGCGCGAACCGGCCGAGCGCACGGGCGTGCTCCCCGATGTCGGCGTGCTTGCGGTGGTGCTCGGCGACGATCAGCGGCACGACGTGGCGGACCGCGCCGGCCACCGCGTCCGGATCGCCCATGCCCCGCCACAGTGCCCGCAGGTCGTCGATCACCCGGTCCGGCTCGTGGCCGGGGGCCAGCAGGCCGGCGGTGATCAGCACGTCGGGCGTACGCGCGTCGAACCCTCCGAAGAAGCCGCAGCTCGCGGAGGGGCTGTGCAGGCCGAGCCGGGCGCCGTGCCGGGCGGTGATCCGGCCCAGCACCAGGTGGGCCAGGTAACCCTCCAGATCCTGCTCCGGGCCGGGCAGCGGGTGGCCGACGGCCAGGGCGGTGAGCGGGATGCCGGCGCGGGTCGTGGTGAGCCGGCGGTCCGCGGCCAGCCTCGGCGCGGGATTGTCCGGCACGGTCGGGACCGGGCGCGGCGGGATGTCGCCGAAGTGTCGTTCGACCAGGGACTCGACGTGGTCCGCGTCGACGTCGCCGGCCACGGTGAGGACGGCGTTGCCGGGCGTGTAGTGGGTGTCGAAGAAGTCCTCGACCCGGTCCAGGGTCACCTCGGCCAGACGGCTGGGCTCGCCGTACCCGTCATGCGCGTCGGCGTGCCCGTCGAAGAGCACCGACGGCAGCAGTGGCCAGGGGAAACCGCCGTACGGCCGACCCCGCAGCGCTTCGTCGATCTCGGTGCCGACGCCTTCGATCTGCTCGGCCAGCCCGGCAGCGGTGAATCGTGGCGACCGCATCCGGTCGGCCTCGGCGAACAGTGCCGCCTCCAGCGCGACCAGCGGTGTCACCTGGTAGTAGTCGGTGTAGTCCTGATGGGTGGTGCCGTTGGCCGCACCGCCCCAGCGCTTGATGTGGTCGTAGAAGCGGCCGTCGGGCAGGCTCGCGCTGCCCCGGAACATCAGGTGCTCGAAGAGGTGGGCCAGGCCCTCCTGCCCCGGGCGCTCGGAGCGGAAGCCGACGCCGTAGTGCAGGGCGATCCCGGTGCGCAGCGCGCCGGGCACGTGCACGATCTGAAGACGAAGACCATTGCCGAGGGTACGGGTACGCATCGAAACTGCCCTTTCTCAAGAGGGGGTCGGCGGCTCAGGAGGATTCGACGGCCAGCCCGACCAGGAAGGCGACGAACCCCGCGTAGTGGTCGAAGCCGGCTTGGAACCAGTCGACGTACGAGGCGATGTCGTGCACGTGCAGCAGGATCCGGAGGACGGCGATCATCGGCCAGTCGGGGCCGAGGTCGTGGCCGTACCCGTCGAGGAGCGCCTGGATCAGCCGCTGCCAGGAGGGGCCGTCCCCGCCCAGCTGCCACCGCAGCTCGACCAGCTCGCCGATCACCCAGCCGACGTCCATCCGCCAGTCGCCGACGGCCAGGTCCTCGCCGGTGAGCAGGACGTCGCCCTGCGCCGAGCCGACGATCATCGCGCCGAGCCCGGCGGCCCCGTGCACGAGGCCGGTCTCGCCGGCGGCCAGCCGCTCGTAGTGCTCGCGCACCAGAGCCCATCCGGCCGGTCCGAGGCGGCGGCGGATCACGGCCTCGGCGTATGCGGGATAAGCCTCCCGGTGGCGCCCGGACAGCCAGTCACCGAGCCGGTCCAGGCCGGGCGGGCGCTCCCCGGCCAGCGCGGCCGGAGCCGGCACCGCGTGCACGGCCCGCAGGAGCCGGCCCAGGTTGCGCACCGGCTCCACCAGCTCCGGCACCGGACCGTGGGCGAGCAGCACCTTGGCGATCGACTCGCCACCGTCCACGTAGTAGACCCGGGCGTCGCCGCGCGAGCGGGGCAGCGCCAGCCGCGCGTCGCCGGGGACCCGGATCCGGGCCAGCCGGCGGTGCAGACCCGGCTCCGGCGGCACGAACGGGCGCGGGGCCCGGGGGCCGGGCAGCCGGCGTCGCACGCCGATGCCGCCCGGTCCGCGCACCTCGGTGGTCCGCAGCAGTGCCGTGCCCCGCTCGCTCGCGTGCCGGGGCGTCGTGTCGACGCTCATGACGGCACCGTCCGCATCACCGGTGCGGCCGGCCGCAGCCGGTGCTCGGCGAGATGCTCCAGCACCTCGGGCAGCGGCGGCGGCGCCCACGCCTCGGCCCGCCCGGTGGTCAGGCTGACCCCCGTCTGCGGCGCCACCAGCACGATGTTCTCCCGGGTGGAGAGCGAGCTCCAATGTGCCCGGAAGGCGGCGCTGAACATCCCGCCGGGGGGCAGCGCCGGCGCGATCACGATCGGCGCCGTGGCGCACTGGGCGGCCAGCAGTGCCGGCGAGTCGGCCAGTCCCAGGGCGAGCCGGGCGATGAAGTGCAGGGTCGCCGGGTAGACGACGAACGCCTCGGCCCACTCGGCCAGCTCGACGTGGCGGGCCCGGTGCTCGTCCGGCGGCCACTCGTCGATGAGCACCTCGCCGTGGGTGCGCCCGGCCAGCGCGGCCCGGGTCACGAAACGCTGGGCACTGCGGGTCACCACGGTGGTGACCTGGATCTCGGGGTATTGGGTCCGCAGCCACGACACCCAGAACGGCATGCCCGCGGCGGCGGCCGATCCGGTGACCACCAGCACCAGTCGCTGGATGTCCAGTACGGGCGCCTGCGGTCCGGCGAGATCGGTCATGACGACACCTCCCTCAGTACCTTCTCCAGTTCCTCCAAAGCGGACTTCACACCGAACCGGGCGTACGTCGCGGTCGTGTTCAGAACGATCTCGTCGACTCCCGCGTCGGCGAACTCACGCAGCCGATCGGCGACGTGCCCGGAGGTCCCGGCGAGGAACGCCCCGCCCTTGAGGACCTGCTCCGCGGCCGTCCGCGGGTCCGAGGTGTCGACGTGGATGCCACTGCGGCGGAGCATGTCCCGGTAGTGCGGGAGCGACAGGTGACCGGAGTTGGCGGTCAGCACCGCGTCACGCGGGTCCGCCCCGTCCCGGTCCAGGGCGATCGGGACGATCGCCACCACCCGCGGCGTCGGCCGGCCGGCCGCCTCGGCGCCCTCCCGCAGCGCCGGGATCACGGTGTCCCTCAGGTACGACGCCGGCGTCAGCCAGGTGATCGCCACGTCGGCGGTCTCGCCGGCCACCCGTGCCATGCCCGGCCGGAGCACGCCCAGCCCCACCTCGACCGGCGGGCGGGGCACCCTGGTCAGCCGGGCCTTGCAGGTGAAGAACTCGCCGGGCGGCGGCGCCGGCTCCCCGTCGAGCAGTCCCCGGACGATGGTGACGTACTCCCGGACGGCCCGGAGCTGGCTCTGGTACGGCGCACCGAGCAGCCCCTCCTGCAGGACCTTGGCACCCGGCCCGAACCCGGCGACCACCGGATGGCCCATCGTGACGGCCAGGGACTGGGCCTGCATCGCGGCGTCGTACGGGTGACGGAACGGCATGAGCGTCACGCCCAGCCCGACCGGCATCCGGAACCCGCTGGCGGCCAGGTGGGTGAAGGTGTGGTGCGGCTCGTGCAGGGTGGCCTGGCCCTGCCACAGCCGGTGGGCGGAGCTCCACTGTGCGAAGGCGCCGAAGGGCAGCGCCTGCTCGGGTCGGGTGGGTGCGAACGGCATCAGGATGGAATAGGTGCTCATCGGTGTCCTCCCGAGGTCACGCGTGGGCCAGGGCTTGCGCGTCGACCAGTTCGGTGTAGCGCTCGCAGCGGTTGAGCAACTCGTGGTGGCTGCCCTGATCGGCGACCAGGCCGTTGTCCAGGACGATCACGTGGTCGGCCTGCCGCACGGTGGAGAGCCGGTGTGCGACGACCATGACCGCGTGGTCGGTGGACAGCTCGTCGACGACCTCGCGGAGCCGGTGCTCGTTGACGCCGTCCAGGTGCGAGGTGGGCTCGTCCAGCAGGATCAGGCGGGAGCCGGAGAGCAGCGCCCGGGCCAGGGCGAGCCGCTGGCGCTGGCCGCCGGAGAGGTCGAACTCGCCGCCGAGGACCGTGTCCAGCCCGTCCGGCAGGTGACCGATCTCGTCGAGCAGTCCCACCCGGTCCAGGGCGGCCCGCAGCTCGGCGTCGTCGGCCGGGCGTTCCGAGCCCAGCGTCAGGTTGGTACGGATGCTGTCCGGCAGCAGGGTCGCCGCCTGGTCCACATAGGCGATCTCGGCCCGCAGCCGGTCGAGCCGCCAGTTCTGCACCGGCTCGCCGAAGAGCGAGATCACGCCCCGCTCGGCGGAGAGGAAGCGCAGGATCAGGTTCAGTGCGGTGCTCTTGCCCGACCCGGAGAGGCCGACGACAGCGGTGAGGCCGCGGGACGGCACGCTGAAGGAGACGTCACGCAGGACGGGCCGTGCGTCGTACCCGGCGGTGACCTGGTCGAACTCGACCGCGGCGGCGGGCGTGACCGGTCGGGGCGCCGTGGCGTCGGTGTCGGCGTCGGTGCCGGCCAGATCGTCGCGGTCCTCCCGGGGCAGGGCGAAGATCTCGTCGAACCGCTCGCGGGCGGCCAGGCCCATCTGCAGGCCGGTCACCCCGGACGCCGCCATCAGCAGCGGCGCGGCGAGCTGAAGGAGGTAGAGCAGGAAGGAGACGAAGGTGGCGAGGGTCAGGTGGCCGCCGAGCAGCCGGGCGCCACCGCCGATGACCACCGCGGCGAGTGCGATCTGCTGACCCAGGTTGATCACCGGGACCATCAGCGACTCCATCCGCGCGGCCTTGATCTCCAGGTCACGTAGCCGGGCGGCGCTCTCGGCGAGCTGTTCCGCGACGATCGCCTCGGCCCGGTTCGACTTGATCACGGTGATCGCTTCGATCACGCCGACGAACCGCTGCACGAAGCCGCCGACCTCGATCTGGACGTTCTGGTACGTACGGCGCAGCCGGCGCACCACGACCACCACGATCGCCGCCGCCACCGCGAACGCGGCCAGCGTGACCAGCAGCAGGACCCAGTCCAGGAAGCCCATGATGATCAACGTGCCGAGCAGGGTCACCCCGGCCATCGGCAGCTGGACCGGCCCGATGTCGATGAGGGCCTTCAGCCGGGCGGCGTCCATGGTGAGCCGCGCGGCGAGGTTGCCGCTGCCCTGGCGGCGGATGTCGGCCATCCGCAGCCGCAGCGAGTGGTCCACGGTGCGGACCCGCAACCGGTAGATCAGCTGCTGGCCCATGCGGCCCAGCAGGAAGGTGGCCAGGGCTCCGGCCGCGGCGGTGCCGAGGCCGGTGGCGATGAGCAGCCCGGTCAGCCCGAGCAGCGCCTCATCCGACTGGATCGCCGCGACCAGCCTGCCGACCAGCATCGGTACGGCCAGCGACGAGCTGGTGGAGACGAGAACCAGAATCGCGATCAGCGCCACCTGGATCCCGCGGCCGCGGGTCAGTTCCCGGAGAATCTTGAGCCGTTCGGGCATGACGACGGTCCTTCCTGTGTGAGGGGAGTCAGTGCCGGGCCGCGCGGAGGGCCTGGCGAACCTTGATGACGCCGCCGTACTGGAGAAGCCCCCGGTGTAGACCCGGCTGCCGATGGCGAGCAGGACCCCGACGGCGGCCACGGTCAGCGCCAGAGCGACGGCGACCTGCCAGAACGGCACGGAGCTGTAGGCCATGCGGACCGGCATGGCGGCCCAGGAGAGTCCCGGGATCATGGAGACCACGGCCAGCGCCGGAGAGGCCGGCGCCGTGATGGCGAGGATCGGGCCGATCGTCGTGGCCATCTGGATCATGCTGACCGGACCGGTGACGTGGTTGACGTCCTCCTGGCGGGAGGCGAGCGAGCCCGCCACCGCGTAGAGGGTGACGAAGAGCAGGTAGCCGGGGATGAACCAGAGCAGCACGTTGAGCGCGGTGCCGAGGATCTCGGCAGGCGCGGTGAACAACCCGGCGACGGTCGCGCCGACCAGGGCGAGGCCGAGCATCACCGAGATCTGCACCAGGGCCGCCACGCCCAGCCCGAGGATCTTGCCGATCAGCAGCTGACGCGGGGTGACCTTGGCCAGCAGCAGCTCGACGATCCGGCTCGACTTCTCCTCGGCGACACCCTGGGCGATGCCGAGGCCGGCCATGAACATGAGCAGGACCAGGGCGATGACCGCCACGCCGGCGGTGATGGTGCGTTGCTGCACCCGCGCGGCGTCCGCGTCCAGAGCGGTCACCCGCATCGCCGGCAGGGCGACATCGGCGGGTGCGGCGTTCAGCGCGCGGAGACGTTCCTGATAGGTGACGGTACGGAAGGTGTCGGCGAGGGTACGGCCGAGGTCGTCGGGCAGTTTGCGCAGCACCACGATCTCGTCGCCGATGATCGCCACGTCCGCCCTCTGCTCACGGACGGCCGTGCGGACAGCCTCGGCGTCGGGCAGCTCCGTCACCGGCAGTTGTGCCCGCAGCGCCTCGGTGAGCGCGCCCTGACCGGCCAGTACCGCCACGGTGGGCTGCTCGGTGTCCCGGTCGAGCAGGGTGGTGAGGCCCAGGCTGATCGCGGCCAGCATGACGGTCGCCAGCAGCGAGGACCAGAAGTTCTTGTTGCGCAGCTGCTGGGAGATCTCCCGGCCGGCCACCGCCCGGATCAGCGCGAGCGTCCGGGCGCGCGGCGGCGTCGTAGTGGTCGAATTGGAGGTGGTCACGTGGACCGTTTCAGTACGGACGTCGATGCTCATGCCGTCACCGCCTCGCGGAAGATGTCGGACAGGGAGGGGTTGCGCCAGCCGAAGTGCTCGATCCGGCCCAGCCGGCGGACCGCGTCCAGGACGTCGTCCGGATCGGTGCCGTCGGTCAGCTCGAACGAGACGAGGCCATCGTGGTCGTCGACGCGCCGGACCCCCGGCACGTTCTCCGGCCAGCCCGCCTCGGCGCCCTGCAGGGAGATCTGCAGCAGCCGCCCGGCGACCTTGGCGCGCAGCTCGCCGACGGTGCCCTCGGCCACGATTCGGCCGCCGCGGATGATGCCGATCCGGTCGCAGAGCCGGTCGACCAGGTCCAGCTGGTGGCTCGAGAAGAGCACCGGGATGCCTTTGCGGGCCTGCTCGAGGAGCACGTCCGCCATCGCGTCGACGGCCACCGGGTCCAACCCGGAGAAGGGCTCGTCGAGCACCAGCACCCGCGGCTCGGCCATCAGCGCGGCGATCAGCTGGACCTTCTGCTGGTTGCCCAGCGACAGTTTCTCCAGCGGGTCCTTCGGAGCCATCACCACGCCGAGCCGCTCGATCCACTCGGCGGCCCGCCGAGACGCCTCCTCAGGACGTACGCCGCTCAGCTTCGCCAGGTAGACGAGCTGGTCGACGGGACGCATCTTGGCGTACAGCCCACGTTCCTCGGGCATGTAGCCGATCTGAGCCCGCAGTTCGGCGTCGATCGGCCGGCCGTCGATGGTGACCGTGCCACTGTCGGCGGGATGCACCCCCAGGGCGATGCGCATCGCGGTCGTCTTGCCGGCGCCGTTCGCCCCGCAGAATCCGTAGAGCTCTCCGGGACGAACCGTGAGGCTGAGCTCGTTGAGAACCCGCTTGGGGCCGAAGCTCTTGACCACTCGATCGAAGTTCAGCATGGTGTGGCTCCTCAGGCGAGGGTGAACTCGAGCAGCGAGCGCACCTGGGTCACCGGTCCACGCCAGCTGACGCGCAGCCCGGCGGCCTCACCGAGACGCTCGAGCTGTTCGACGCTGCGGACCGGGGCGGGCATGGTGGCCCGGAGGTAGAGCTCGAAACCGGCGGTCTCCAGGCTGCCCGTCACGCCGACCGGCAGGTTCACCTCGGCGAGCAGCACCTTGCCGCCGGGGCCGGCCGCCTGGCCGCAGTTCCGGAGGATCGTGATTGCCTGCTCGTCGTCCCAGTCGGCCAGGATTGCGGAGAGCAGGTACACGTCGGTGCCGGTGGGCAGCGGCTCGAAGAAGCTGCCGACCACGGCCTCGGCCCGGTGGGCCAGCCCGGCGTCGGCGATGGCGCGGCCACCGACCTCGGCGACGTTCTTGAGGTCGAGCAGACGGCCGTTCAGGTGCGGGTGGCTGCGGAGCAGCTCGATGAGCAGCGCTCCACCGTGGCCGCCGACGTCGGTGACGCTGCGCACGGCGGACCAGTCGTAGCCCTCGACGATGATGCTCGCGTCCCAGCCGATCGGGTTGCGGGCGTTGAGCTCGAGAGCCTCGATGAACTCGGGGTTGTGGTTGATGTCCTGCCAGTAGCCGGCCCCGAAGACGGCGGCGTGGCTGGGCTGGCCGGTGCGCACGGTGTGCAGGACGTTGACCAGGGCCAGGTCCTGCCGGCCGAAGAGGCCGTCCATCCTGAGCAGACCACGGATCCCGGACGGATCGGTGTCGAGCAGCGGCTCGCCGAGCGGCGCGAGGGAGTAGGTGCCGTCCTCGGCCCGGTTCAGGATCTCCAGCCCTGCCAGCCGGCGCAGCAGCATGTCGAGCAGCTCGGGGATCGTGCCGGTCACTTCGGCCAGCGCGTCCGTACGGTTGACTCCCGCGGCGATGTGATCCGCCAACCGCAGGGTGGCGGCGGCCCGGATGATCGACGGGGTCAGGAGGTCGGTCAACGATCGGAGACGTTCGTGGTGGGTGAGGGTGGTGGTCGACATCTCTTCCGTCCTTGGGGTTCGGGCGGGGTGCGGCCCGTGCGGGCCGCACCCCGTGCCTGATGCTGCGTCAGCAGCCTTCCGCGATGGTCTTGCCGGAGAACTGGCTGACCATCCAGCTGGCGGTGGCGGCGGCGGCGCAGGGAGCGGTCGTCGCGGGGGCCTCCGCGGCGGCCGCCACGTTCAGCTCGTCGGTCTCGCTGTAGACGAGGTAGCCCTCGATCAGCTCGCTGAGGTTCTCGTTCTTCTCCATGGGTCTCCTTCTCTCGTTCTCGAACAGGTGGGGGCTCGTCAGCAGACGAACTCGTAGGTGGCGCCCGAGACGGCGCTCGCGCCGGCCGCGCACCAGGTCGAGCTGGCCACGGAGGCGGCGCAGACCGGGGAGGTGGCGGGCGCGTCGGACGCGGCCGACAGGTTGAGCTCGTTCGCCTCGGCGTAGGTCTCGTACTGCGCGACGAGGTCGACGATCTCGGTGTTCTGGGTGTTGTTCGACATGGGGGATTCCCTTCGGTGATGGATCGACAGCTCCCGTTGAGCTGACGACAGAGGGTGCGTGTACTCGCCCCCTGTACTCAGCTCATCGGCCGGGCCCGGCCGGGCCGGGTGGTGGCGGCGGCGGACCGCCGCCCCACCCGGGGCCCGTGGCTCAGCAGCCCTCCGCGATGGTCTTGCCGGAGAACTGGCTGACGATCCAGCTCACGCCGGCCGCGCCGCAGGGGGCGCTGGTGGCGGGAGCGTCGGCCGCGGCCGAGACGGCCAGCTCCTCGGCGCCGGTGGTGTAGGCCTCGTAGTTGGCGACGAGCTCCATGACGGTGTCGATCTGCTCCATGGGATTTCCTCTTTCTGTGTTGGGTGTTTTGTGTCGGTTTACTGGGATGGGAAGGGGTGGAAAGCTCGTCAGCAGACGAACTCGTAGGTGGCGCCCGAGACGGCGCTCGCGCCGGCCGCGCACCAGGTCGAGCTGGCCACCGAGGCGGCGCAGACCGGGGAGGTGGCGGGCGCGTCGGACGCGGCCGACAGGTTGAGCTCGTTCGCCTCGGCGTAGGTCTCGTACTGCGCGACGAGGTCGACGATCTCGGTGTTCTTGTCCATCGTGGACTCCTTTCATATGGGTTTGAGCGGAAAACAGGGGATGCGTACACTCGTCCCCTGCGATCTGCTCAAACCGGGGTTTCGGCTCAGTCCAGGAATGGACTGGAGCTCGTGTTGCGGGCCGGCCGGACCGGGTCGATCCCGGCCTCGGCGAAGGCCTCCGACAGCGCGTCCTCGAAGGAGTCGCCGTCGGCGAGCAGCGCGGTGGCCAGCGCGGTGGCCCGGTGCTGCCCGAAACTCAGGCCCTTCATGGCGGAGCGGGAGTCGTCCGGCTCCCAGGCGACCGCCACACCGGGACCCAGCGGCTCGGTGAAGACGGACGTCGCCTCACCCAGGCCGGGCTGGTCCCGGACCGCTTCCGCGACCCGGTGGGCGGCCGGCCACCAGGGCCGGTCCAGGTAGACCACCAGCGCGTCACGGCGCGGATAGAGCAGACGAGAAGACAAGATCTTGGCGCGGTACGGCACACCGCCGTCCTCCAGCACACCGAGCACCCGGCCGAACACCTCGGCGGCCGGCTCCCAGGCGGTCAGGTGCACGTAGACGCGCAGCATCTCGGAGCGACCGGGCTGCGGCGTCGAGCCGTCGACCAGGAAGAACCCGGGCGAGAGCGCGGGACGCATGGCCGGCACGGTCAGGTCGACGAACGGCCCCGGATCGGTGTCCGGCACCGCGGCCTCGGGCACCCAGACCCGTACCCCGTCCCGCTCGACCAGCACCATCTCCCGGCCGTTGTTCGCGGTGCGCCGGGCGCCGTGATATCTGGCCCGCACGGTCGTGGTCCGATGCGGCATCGCCGCGGCGAACCGGCTCTCGAGCTCGTCGTCCCGCAGCCGGAAGGGCAGCTTGTCCTTCTCCACGTGCTGACCGGCGTGCAGCACGTCATAGATCGCCTCGGCCAGCAGCCGGCGCAGCTCGCGGGGACTCTCCGACTCGACGGTGCGGTCACCGACCGTCGCCGACGTACGGTCCGGCGCGACGGTCACCGAGTCCAGGGCCACGTTGAGGGCGGAGGGGATCCGCCAGGTCGTCACAGTCATCACGAGTCTCCGAGTCCGAGGGTGTCGATGAACTTCTCCGGCTGGAGCAGCACGCCCCGGCCGATGCCGGCGGCCGCGCGCTCGATCCCGGAGAGCCGGGAGGCCCGGGAGGCGCCGGCCATGAGCCGGTCCAGCAGATGCCAGCCCGCGAAGGCGGCGGCGCGTGCGGTGAACCGGTCGTCGACCGTCGGCCGCGCGGTCCGGTAGCCGCGCCAGAAGTCCCGGACCAGTGGCATCAGGCGCTGCATCTTCGCCACGCCGCGGCTGAGCACCATCTCGTGCGTGAGCTCCAGGTCCACGAAGACGGTGTCGCCGCGGGTGGTCACGATGTCGAGCACCGAGCGGTAGAGCCACTCGCCGGCGAACGAGCCCACGTCACGGGCGCCGTCGGCGAGCCGGAACTCCTCCCAGTCGGTCAGGTAGACCGTGTCGCCGGTGATCAGCAGCTGGTCGACCCGCAGGTCGCAGTGCGTGGGCACCAGCGGCGCCTCGGCCTCCCGCTCGCGCAGCCGGGCCACGGCGGCACGCAGGTCGGCGTCCTGTTGCATCAGGCGCCAGCCCTGCACCTCGCCGAAGCTCAGCGAGTCGAAGGTGGCCGGCGACAGGCCGTGCAGCGCTTCCAGCGGAGGCTGGTACGGCAGCGACCGGTCCCAGTCGGCGCCGGCCGGCGGTACTGCCGCGTGCAGCCGCCCGACCGCCTCGCCGATCGTGGTGGACAGCGCGGCGTCGAAGGTCTCGTCGACCATCAGCTCGGCGCCGTTGCGGGCCCCGTCGACCAGCTCGAACACCACCAGGGCGGCGTCCCGGTCGTACCCCAGGAACTCCGGGCCGCGCAGCGCCTCGGTCGGCAGGTCCCGCGCCCAGAGGTGGAAGGCGAGCAGTCGCTTCATGCGCCGCTCGACCTCGGCCGGGTCGGTACCGACGAGCCGCTTCACGAACACTGAGCGGCCACCGGTGGTCCGGCCGGCCCAGGCGTCGTTGCGGCCGACCGGCGCGGCCAGGGAGTCACGGTCGAAGGCGCCGAGTCCGAGCCGTCCGAGCAGAGCCTCGACGGCCGGGTGCCGATCGAGATCGACCGGCGTGTACCGGGGCCGCTCCACCTTCTTCTCCGGCAGCAGCGCGGTGTTCGATCCCACTGTTACCCCTTCCGTACGTCGCAGGTGCTTCATCGGGTGGTCCTCGACGACCCGCCGTTGTGGCGGCGCCTCGTCATGTCCAACTTTCTACGGGCCCCGCGGCCGTCGATGTAACCTCTTATTCAAAGCTTTGAATCAGTGCCTTTCCGGTATTGCCAAATCGTTCGGGGTTCGTATTATCGGGCGCTTGCCAGGCCGCCGATTCCACATATTCGATATCGACCCGTCAATGGCGTACGTCCATGCCCTATATGTACGGCACTGCTCCGACCAGGGCAGTCGTGCTCCAGGTGTCGATCCAGACGCCCCTACCAGCGCACATTCAAGTCTCTTATGCACGCTTGGTTTCCGCCCCCGCCGATGGGTAGAACTGTTCTCATCGACTCGAGCAATCGCGAAAGGAGGCGCACCGATGCGATCGCACATCGCGCTCATGTCCGTTCCACTGCACGCCCACGTGAATCCGATGCTGGGCATTGCCGCCGAGCTCGTCGACCGCGGCCACCGGGTGACGTTCGCCTCCGGCGGGGCTCTCGCCCCGCTGATCGCCGAGACCGGCGCGACTCCGGTGCCCTATCTGTCGACCTTTCCGGCCGACGGGGCGCCCGGCGACGGCTGGCTCGCCGCGGCCGGCGACGGCGGGCAGACCGCCCGCACGTTCGGCCGCGAGCGCGATGCCGCCTTCCCACAGCTCGTCTCGGCGTACGGCGCCGACCGGCCGGACCTGATCGTCCACGACTCGGTCACGGCGTTCGCGCCGCAGCTCGCCGAGTTCTGGGGCGTGCCGCGGGTGCGGTTCTCCCCGACCCACGTCCTCCTGCCGGCCGGCGACGAGCCGATCGTCCCCTCCGTGGTCGCGATTCCGCGATCCCTGCAGGCCGATGTGGACCGGGTCGGGCCGGAGCACCTCTTCGTGGGACCGACGCCGTGGCATCGGCGTGCCGGCGAGGACTGGAGCGCGCCGGCTGATCGGCGGGTGGCGCTGGTGTCCCTCCGGAGCGACCACCACGGCCGCACCGACATGCCGCTCCGCTGCGCCGAAGGTCTGGCCGCCGCCGGCTGGCACGTCGTGATCGTCACCGACCGGGCCCTCGGCCCCGACCAGCTGCCCGGCAGCGTCGAGATCCACCGGGACCTGCCGCCGGCCCGGGTGCTGGAGCACGCCCAGGTCGTCGTGACCGCGGGCGGAGCCGGGGACGCGCTGGACGGGCTGGCGTACGGCGTGCCGCTCGTGGTCGTACCGCAGGATGTCGAGCACTTCCTGACCGCGGCCCGGGTCCAGGCCCTCGGGGTCGGTCGGATGATCACGCCGGAGCGGTTCTCCGCGGCGGCGGTCCGCGCCGCGGCCGAGGAGCTCACCGGCGATGCCGCGACCCGGGCCGCCCTGGACACGATGCGGGCCGAGATCCTCCTGTCCGGAGGCGCGCCCGCCGCTGCCGACCTCATCGAGAAGCAGCTGGCATGAACGATCGCGTCATCTTCATGACAGATGAGTCATCGCTCCGGTGACCCCCTGAACCGCCACCTGGACGGACGCCTTCCCACGGGGCTGTCCGTCCAGGTGGCCCCCGAACGTGCCGCGACTCGGTATCCCCGAGCGGAGTCGGCCGGGAGTATCGTGCAGAATCGGCCGATCACACGACCAGAATCAGCGACATGAATTGCAGGTAGTCCACATGGCCACGCAGATTGTGCAGCCCGAGTTCGGGCGCCGTTTGCGGCGTCTGCGCATCGAGCGGGGAATGTCGCAGCGCGATCTTGCCGTGGGTGTGGTCAATCAGTCCTACATCTCGCTGCTGGAGAAAGGCTCCCGCGTTCCGACGCTGGACGTCGTCGGCCATTTGTCCGAGGTGCTCGGCATCTCGATGGACGAGCTCGCCGGCGTCGAGACCGGCTTCGCGGCTCCGGCCGCGGCTCCGGCCCCGGCCTCCGACGTCACCGGCACCGGGCTGGCCCGCGAGCTGATCGTCAGCAGCGCCGTCGACCAGGGCGATCTGTCCCGGGCCGAGCAGGTGCTGACCGGTGCCCTCGCGGAGGCCAGGCGCGACGGGCAGCCGGCCGCGATGCTCAGTCACGGGCTGGCCCTGGAGCGGATCCTGGAGCAGCGCAACGACCGCAGCGGGCGTTACGAGCTGCTCAACGAGCTGGTGACGGTGGCCGAGCGGGCCGGGGTCCCGGAGGCGCTGGTGCGTACCCGGGTCGCGCTCGCCGCGGCCGCCCGGGACGTGGGCCGGCTCACCGAGGCGTTCACCCACATCGAGCAGGCCCAGGCGGAGATCGCCGACACCGCCTTCGTCGGCGGCAGCGAGCACGTCCGGCTGTACGCCGTGCACATCTCGATCCTCAGCGACGCCGGTGGCGGCGCCGAGATCACCCGGATCGTCGACCGGATGGTGGCGATGGCGGCCGAGGTGAAGAGCCTGACCATCTCCGGCCGGGCGCACTGGGTCGCGAGCATCGCGATGGCCCGCATCGGCGAGGTCGAGCGATCGCTGGAGCACCTGCGGTCGGCCCGGGAGATGCTGGCGCACCCGACCACGTCGCTGCGGGACTGGGCGCGGTTCTCCGTCGCGGCGGTGTCCGCGCTGATGGACGCGGACGCGGAGCTGAGCGAGATCACCTCGCGGATGGAGGCCGCCCGCGCCGCGATGGCCGCCTCCGAGACCGCGGCGACGCCGTCGGCGGCCGCGAGCCTCGAAGTGCGGTATGCGGTGGCGATCGGCGAGCCGGAACGGGCTCTGGAGATCGCCGCCACCGTCGACGAGACCGACCTGTCCGGCATCGAGCAGGTGCGGTTCGTGCTCGCGATCGGGCGCGCGCAGAGGCGCTGCGGCCGTACCGAGGAGGCCGTCGCGTCGTTGCGCCGTGCGGCTCAGATGGCCGAGGCCGCAGCCGCGTACCGGCGGGCCAGCCAGATCTGGCGCGAGGCGTCCGAGCTCGGCTGAGATCCTGACGCCCGCTGACCGGGAGGCACGGCGGACGCCGGCCCCGGAAAGGGGAACGGCCCCCGCGCTGTGCGCGGAGGCCGTTTCGGTAGGAAGGTCGCGGCTCCCTCGCTGCCGCGGCCGACCGGATGTGTTCCGGGACGGTTGTCTCGATGGTCACCAGGGCCAGTCTTCGACGATCGGCAGCTTCGGGCTGAGCGGGCCGCCCGGGAGGTCGGCCGGGACGACGACGGGCGGGGTGGTCCCGGAGGCCGAGGCGGTCGGCTGCGGGGCGGCGAGCTGCGTGCCGGTGAGGGCGATCGCGGCGGCGGCGAGGATGGTCGGCATCACCAGGTGGCGCGGGTTCTTCGTCATGGCTCAATGTCTACCGGTCCGGGTGCGGCCTGGTGGTCCCTGTATCGAAATCTTTGCGGATGACGGGGTAAGGGGTGGCGAACCGGGGTGGGGTCCATCGTAAGATCGCCCGCCCCGTGGCGACCGGTCGAGTGTTTCAAAGGTTTCAATACGGCATTGAGTACCGGTGACGGCGTTGTTGCAATTGTCCCGGCAGCAACCAGGGCACATCGATAACCGCCCTACGCCTAATGCCTCGCTCAGGGCATGCTGCCGCAATTGCCGGATCGGTATCGGAGGTTGGTCATGTCCCTTTCCCGCCATTTCCGTCGCGTCCTCACCGCCGCGGTGGTGATGACTGCAACGGCGGTCACCACCGCCGCGCCGGCGTTCGCGGCTTCCGTCATCCCGCTGAGCTGGACCGCGTCGTACGCCGGCGCCCAGGCCGGCGGCACTTCCACCTATACGCAGGACCCGTTCGGGGTCACGCGGACCGTGACCGTGAAGGGAGTCATCAAAACGGGCTCGGCGACCGGCTGCTTCCAGGCCGTGATCGACGCCCAGAGCACCTCCTGGACGTCGCCGGTGACGTGCTCCGGGGGCACTGCGCAGTCCTTCCTCACCACGTTCCGCGCCGTGGCGATCGGCCAGGCGCCGACCGTGCGCCTGTGCTCGGCGTCGAGCACGTCGGCCTGCGGCACGGCCGTCTCGCTGTGGTGACTCGTACCTGATTCCTCCCCCGACGAGCGAGCCCAGTCATGAAATATGACTGGGCTCGCTCGTCGTATGACGGGGCGACGCGACGGGGAGATTGCTGTGAGACTCCTGAGAAGCCCTTCTACCAGGGCTAACGTGCACGGGTCAGGCTGATGACAGACATTGACGATCCGGCTTCGAGATATTACGCTCATGACTGCGCAGCGATGACAGAAGTCAACTGATCGGGATCGAACGTACGGGGGTCGAAATGAATGAGCGTGAACTCCTAGCCTTCGTGGCCGTCGCCGAGCACGGCCGGATGGATCTCGCCGCCAAGGCGCTGGGCTACTCGCAGCCCGCGGTCAGCTACCAGATCAAATGCCTGGAGATGACCCTCGGCACCAAGCTGTTCGTCCGCACCTCGGCGGGTGTGACCCTCACCCGGAGCGGCGCGCTCATGCTGCCCTCGGCCCAGGCGGTCCTGACCCTCATGCGCGGCATCAAGGCGACGACCGGAGACCTCGCGCTGGTCGCCTGACAACTCGTACAACGAAGCCCCCGGGAGCCGAGTCCCGGGGGCTTCGTCGTGTCCGCCCGGCCCGTCGGCCGGCGGCGAGCGGTTCTGCCTGGCGGTCTGCCGGGCGGGTCTGCCGGACCGCGGGCGGGTCTGCCGGACCGCGGGCGGTCTGCCGGCGGCGAGCGGTCTGCCGGACGCGCCTGCCGTTAGCGAGCGGTCTGCCGAGCGGGTCTGCCGGTGGCGAGCGGTCTGCCGGGCGGGTCAGCCGGCGAAGAGTGGGCGGACCACGAAGTAGAAGACGCAGGCGAAGAACGCGGCCGCCGGGAACGTGGTGATCCAGGCGATGATGATGTTGCCCGCGACGTTCCACCGGACCGCGCTGAGCCGCTTGGTCGCCCCGACCCCCATGATCGCCGAGGTGATGGTGTGGGTCGTCGAGATCGGCGCGTGCAGCACCAGAGCGTTGAAGTAGAGCACCGAGCTGGCCACGGTCTCGGCGGCGAACCCCTCGGACGGCCCGAGGTCGATGATCTTGCGGCCGAGCGTACGGATGATCCGCCAGCCACCCGCATAGGTGCCGGCCGCCAGCACTCCCGCCGAGGTCCAGTAGACCCATTCCGGGATGTGCGACGAGTCCGACTGGAACCCGCCCGTGTAGAGCGCCAGCACCACGATGCCCATCGTCTTCGCCGCGTCCTGCATGCCGTGGCCGATCGACATCGCCGCGGCGGAGAGCGTCTGCGCGTAGCGGAAGCCCCGGTTGAGGCGGCCGGGGTGCCCGCGCCGGAAGGCCCACATGATCGCGACCATGAAGACGAACCCGAGCGCCAGCCCGACGAACGGCGACACCACCATCGGGATCAGCACCTTGTTGATGATGTTGTCCCATTGGACCTCGCCCGCGGTCGCGAAGAGCGTGGCGCCGACGAGCCCGCCGAAGAGCGCGTGCGACGAGCTGGACGGCAGACCGAAATACCAGGTGATCAGGTTCCACGTGATCGCGCCGAGCACGCCGGCGAAGACGATGCCCAGGCTCGGGATCCCGAGCGGCAGGTCGACCAGCCCGTCACCGACCGTCTTGGCCACCTCGGTGCCCAGGTGCGCGCCGATGAAGTTGCCGACCGCAGCCATGGCCAGGGCGACCCGTGGGGTGAGAGCGCGGGTGCTGACACTCGTGGCGATCGCGTTGGCGGCGTCGTGGAAGCCGTTCGTGTAGTCGAACGCCATCGCCGCGAGGATCACCGCCACGACCGCGATGAGTTCGGGATCCACGCTCTAGGACTCCTTCACCGAGATGGTCTCGATGGTGTTCGCCACGTGCTCGAAGGCGTCGCAGGCGGCCTCCAGCTCGTCGACGACCTCCTTCATCTTCAGCACGGTCAGCGCGTCGTATTCACCCGAGAAGAGACGGACCAACAGCATCCGGTACGCCCGGTCGCCGTCGTTCTCCAAGCGGTTGATCTCGATCCAGTACTCCTCCATGCCCTTCAGCGAGCGCAGTCGCGGCATCGCCTCGGCGGTCACCTTGGCCTGCGTGTCCAGCACGGTGACCAGCTCGTGCATCTCCCGTGGCAGCGAGGGCAGGTCGGTCAGGCCGTAGAGGTAGAGCAGGTTGCCGGCCGCCTCCAGGTGGTCCATCACGTCGTCCAGCTGGGAGCCGAGCGAGTAGATGTCCTCCCGGTCGAACGGGGTGATGAAGGTGGAGTTGATCTTCTTGTAGAGCTCGTGGGTGATGGAGTCGCTGTCGTGCTCCACATCGCTCAGCCGGTCGGCGACCGACTGGACGTCCACTCCGGGCAGCGCCAGCTCGTTCAGCAGCTCGGTGCCTTTGACCAGGTTCTGGGCCGCCCTGGTGAACAGTTCGTAGAAGGCCCCCTCGACGGGGCGGAATGAGAACTTCACGGCGCGGACCTCGATCAACAGGCTTTATGAATGGATCTCCGAACGCATGCTAGCGGTCCACGGGGGTTCACCCTTCGCGACGGCCCTTAAACCGACTCGTGACGATTCGCGGGACGGGGCGCGTTCGGGCGCGGCGTTGAACGGCGAACGGCCCTGGTCGGAACGTGTGGCCGGGGCGAGTCGGCGACCGGGTTCCGGCGCAGGTGGCGGGCCAGTCCGGACAGGTCGGTGTCGGCGATCACGTCCACACCGGCCGCGCCGAGCTCGGTCCAGATCGCGGCGCGGGCTTTGCGGGAGCCGTCCGGCAGGCCGGAGAACCGGACCGTACGCCCGTCGGCGTGTGCCGCCCGGACCAGCGCGTGCAACTGGTGCCGCTCCTCGGCGGTGATCGGCTCGCGTCCGTCCCAGCCGAACCGCCGCGGCCACGATTCGCTGACCATCGGCGCCAGCGACGGCGGGGTGGACCGGGAGCCCAGGTCGTCGAAAGTGCCGTCGGCGAACGCGTACCGCTCGGTCTGCGCGGCGAGGAGCTCCCGTACGTCGATGACGCCGGTCACCGTGACGGTCACCGCTCCCGGGGTGAGGACACCGGTCCGGCATCGGCTGAGCAGGGCGGCGTGGTCCTGCAGTTGACGGTCCAGCATGCGGTAGGCGTGCAGTAGCGCCCCCGGGTCGCGGCTCGTCCCGCCGAACTCGACCACCAGCCGGAACGGCGCACGCTGGTCGGGCCAGAGCCGCCCGCCGGCGGACCGGGCGCGGTGGAAGAGCGGGGCGAGAACCAGGCGCCGCAGAGTGCGGCCCGGTTGCGGCCCGCCCGGCCCGAGGAACAGCTCACCGTGTGGCCCCGGCACCACCCGGACCGTCATGCCGGCCAGGCCGAGCCGGAGCACGCCGGGCAGCGGGTCGGTCGCGTCGGGGCCGGTCAGCGCGTGGCCGGCCGGGAGAAAAGGGCGGGGCCGGCGCATGATCGCGACCGAGACCGCGCCGCCGGCTCCGGCCAGCCCGGCCAGTCCCCCCGCGATAGTCGCCATGTCCTGCACCGAGCACCGTCCGATTCGTACTTTATGGGTAATTCATACTGTGGCACAGCCGATACCCGTAGACGGGGAATGTCGCGCAGAATTCGTGTCATGCCGTCACCGTCCGCGGTCGAGTTCGAGGCCCACCGCTCATACCTCATGGCCGTCGCCCATCGCATGCTCGGCAGCCGTGCCGAGGCCGAGGACGCGGTCCAGGAGGCCTGGCTGCGCTACGCGCAACAGACCGAGGAGATCAGGGACGTGCGGGGATGGCTCACCACGGTCACCGCACGGATCTGCCTGGACCAGCTCAACTCCGCGCGGGTACGGCGTACCGCGTACCCCGGCGAGTGGCTGCCCGCCTTCGTCATCGAGCGCGACGCCGACCCGGCCGGCCGAGCGGAACTGTCCGACCAGGTCAGCGTCGCCCTGCTCGTGGTCCTGGAGCGCCTCACTCCCGAGCAGCGGGTCGCGTTCGTCCTGCACGACGTCTTCGCCGTGCCGTTCGACGAGGTGGCCGCGGTGCTCGACAGCACACCGGCGGCGGCCCGGCAGCACGCCTCCCGAGCGCGCAAGGCGGTCGCCGACGGCAGCATCCGCCACACCGCCGGGCTCGCTGAACAACGGAGGGTGCTCGACGCCTTCCTCGCCGCGGCGCAGAGCGGCGACATGCGTACGCTCGCCGCCGTGCTCGCACCCGATGTCGTCGCCATCGGTGACGGCGGCGGATTGGCCCGCACCGCCCCGCGCCCGGTCCTCGGGGCCGACAAGGTCGCCCGGTTCTTCGTCGGCCTGCTCAACTACCGCCTCGCCGACGTCACCGACATCAAGGCCGAGCCGGTCGTCGTCAACGGCTCGGCCGCCATGCTGCTCCAGGGCACCCGCCCGGACGGCAGCAGGCTCGTCGTGGTGAGCGCGGTGGCGGTCGACGACGGCCGGATCACCGGCATCTTCAACCAGCAGAACCCGGAGAAGATCAGCTTCGCCGCCGACCGGTCCTGAGACCGGTCGCGCGGGCCGGCGCTCACTCCGCGGGGGTCACGCTCACTCCGCGGGGGTGACCTCGAGCAGGTGCTTGCGGTAGTGCGAGGCGAACGGCTCGGTGCCGTCGCCGAGCGCCGTCATCAGGAACCGGGAGGCCGCGAACGCGTGCTCGACCAGATCGTCCGGATAGCCGAACTCGACCCGGTGCTCGGCGAACTCGTCCTCGTCGCGCAACTCCACCAGGCCGGTCTCGCGGCGCCGAACCGCATCCAGGTCCAGGTCGATGATGTGAACCGTGTCACCCTCCCAGCGGGCCGGGGTGGTGATGTCGCAATACACCTCACTGGTCCGCGGAGGTGGGTTGAACATCCCCGTCCACCAGGCGTGATGCGGGATGAGCAGGACGAACGGAATCTGCTCGACGGAGGGCCGGCCGTGGTAGACCGAAGCGGTGCCCCGGGTCACGCCGACCCAGATGCCGAGATCGTCCTCAGCCAGACGACGGGCCGGGTAGTCACGATGCGCCGATCCGTCGTACTTCGTGTAGATCACCCGGACCATCTCGCTCGGCATGGCTTGCACCCTAGCGGTGACCCGGATATGTCGGTGGTGGCGGGTACGGTTCCTCCGTGCCCGCAGCAAGTAAGAAGAAGGCAACCGCCGAGCAGCTCCTCGCCGCCGCCGTCGGGGCCGTCCCCGGCGGTTCCGCCCGCCCAGGTCAGCAGGCCATGGTCGAGGCGATCGCCAAGGCTGTGAAGAACAAGGAGCACCTGCTCGTCCAGGCCGGCACGGGCACCGGCAAGAGCCTCGGCTACCTCACACCGGCCCTGCTCGTCGACGGTCCCGTGGTCATCTCCACGGCCACCCTCGCCCTGCAGAACCAGCTGGTCGAGCACGACCTGCCCCGACTCGCCGAGGCGGTCCAGCCGGTGCTCGGGCGCAAACCCACGTTCGCCGTGCTCAAAGGCCGGCACCACTATCTCTGCGCGGCGAAGATGGAGCACGCCGACGAGGAGGGTCCCACCGACACCCTCTTCGACGCCGAGCCCGCCGCACCCAAGGCCGGCCAGTGGCTCGGCGAGGGCGCCCGCATAGGCAAGCAGATCCTGCGGATCCGGAAATGGTCGGAGAAGACGCAGACCGGCGACCGCGACGAGCTCGACCCCGGCGTCGAGGACCTCGTCTGGCGCCAGGTCTCCATGCCGGCGCGCGACTGCGTCGGGGCCGGCCGTTGTCCGTACGGTGCGGAGTGCTTCGCCGAGGCCTCCCGCGCCCGGGCCCGTGAGGCCGACATCGTCGTCACCAACCACAGCCTCCTCGCCGTCGACATGATCGCCGGCCGGCAGATCGTCCCGCCGCACAAGCTCCTCATCGTCGACGAGGCCCACGAGCTCGCCGACCGGGTCTCCTCCGCTGCCCAGGCCGAGATCACCCCCGAGGTGGTCGAGCGGGCCGGCCGCCGCTCCCGCACCATGATCACCCCGGCCGCCGCGGAGTCCCTGGCCGAGGCGGCCGACGCGCTCACCGTCAGCCTCGCCGACCTCCCCGCCGGGCGGCTCACCGACGGCCTCCCCGAGCGGCTGCGTCTGGCCGTCTCCATGATCGAGTCGGCCACCCGGGCCGGGCTCACCGCGATCGGCGAGATCAAGTCCGACGATCCCGACCCGGTCGGCAAACAGCAGGCCAAAGCAGTCCTCGACGAGCTGTCCACGACGTCGCAGCGGCTGCTGGAGGAGAATGCGTACGACGTCGCCTGGGTGGAGAAATCCGACATGGGCAGCGGGCGGCGCGCCCTCGTCGTCGCGCCGCTCTCGGTCGCCGGCACGCTGTCGGAAAACCTGTATGCCGACCGGACCGTGGTGGTCACCTCGGCCACACTGACCCTCGGCGGCCGGTTCGACACCGTGGCCCGTTCGCTCGGCCTGCCGGTCTCCCCGCCCGGCCCTTCCGCCGGCCCGTCCTCCGGTGGTCCCAATGCCGGGTCTGCCGGCGGGGCTTCGGGCGATTCCTCCGGCAAGGCTGCCAGCGGCAAGGCTTCCACCGGCAAGACCTCCTCGGCCAGGTCCTCCTCGGCCAGGTCCTCCTCGGCCAGGTCTTCCCTGGCCGGGTCCTCCTCGGCCGGGTCCTCCCTGGCCGGGTCTTCGTCAGCCGGGTCCTCCTCGGCCGGGTCTTCGTCGGCCGGGGCATCCACTGCCGGGTTCTCCTCCGGCGACGGGTGGACGTCGCTCGACGTCGGGTCTCCGTTCGACTATCCCAAGCAGGGCATTCTGTACGTTGCGGCGCACCTGCCCAGGCCCGCCGCCTCCGGCCTGCCCGACGCGGCCGGCGCCGAGTTGCTCCGGCTGGTGGAGGCGCTCGGGGGGCGTACTCTCGGGCTCTTCTCCTCCCGGAAGGCCGCCACCCAGGCCGCCGAGCTGCTCCGCGCCAAGACCGACCTGCCGATCCTGCTCCAGGGTGAGGAGACGCTGCCGATCCTGGTCCGCAAGTTCAAGGAGGACAAGGCCAGCTGCCTCTTCGGCGTGATGTCCCTCTGGCAGGGCGTCGACGTCCCCGGCGACTCGTGCCAGCTCGTCGTCATCGACCGGTTGCCGTTCCCCCGCCCCGACGAGCCGTTGGCGGCAGCCCGCGCGGCCGCCGTCGACGCCAACGGCGGCTCAGGCTTCTCCGCCGTCAGCGTGCCGATCGCCGCGGTCCGCCTCGCCCAGGGCGTCGGCCGCCTGATCCGCTCCACCGGAGACAAGGGCGTAGTCGCCGTCCTCGACTCCCGCTTGGAGACGGCCCGCGGTTACGGCGCCTTCCTCCGCAAGTCCTTGCCCCCGTTCTGGTACACGACCCGTCCCGACGTCGCCGAGGGAGCCCTCCGCCGCCTGGCCAACAGCTGACCCCTCGACCCGTGCCGTCCGATCACGCGTGCGGTCCGGTTGCCTATGCGTGCACCCGCCATCCGTGTGCGCCTGCCGTCCTTCCGAGACTCGGCGCCGCCGCCAGCCGCCACCGGCACTGGGCACCACCGCTGGCCGCCACGGCCACCGGCCGCCGTCGGCGTCTCACCGGCTTGGCGGCGTCCATGCACTGCGGCGGCGTCTGCCCGCCGTGGCGGCGTCCGTGAAGAATGACGTTGTCCTCGCGCTACCTCACAGGATTGACGGCCGGTGCCGTGAACCTCGGGTGTTCGGCGAGGACGGTGAGGCGTGGAGCCACGGATCTACGGTGAATGGGGTTGTCGGTGACAGGGTTGTTGGCGATTGCGTGCACGTTCCTGGTCGATCGGAACGGCGCGTTGCTCCTGCAATTGCGGGATGACAAGGCGCCGTACTACCCGAACGTGTGGGGGCTGCCCGGAGGGACGATCGAGGAGGGCGAGTCGGCCGAGGAGGGCGCCGTCCGGGAGTTGTGGGAAGAGACCCGGATCCGGCCGGATGGGCCGCTGCGACTCTTCGCGCGGCAGGAACTTCCCGCTCAAGGCTCCCATCAGGGCCGGGTGAAGAACTACTTCTACGGTACGACCTCCGCCGGCCAGGACGATGTCGTCCTCGGCGAGGGCGCGGCGATGGTCTTCATTTCGGCTGCCGAAGTGCTGGACCGACCGTTCACACCGGGCAGCGCCGAGATCATCGAGCGTTTCCTGACCTCACCCGAATACGCCTCACTCGTCTGAGATCACCGGTTCGCGACGTCGAGCGCCGATGACTCCGGCGAGTATCTGCTCCCCGCCTGAGGCTCCGGCGTGCGACGGCGATCAGGGCTGTCCCGGTCCGGTTCGGCGATGCCAACGTTCCCCCGAGATCGCGCCGACTCGCGGATCCGAGCATTGCTTGCCCTTGTCGCGTAGCGCTTCGGGGCGTGGTGTGAGCCGCTTGCCCTTGTCGCGTAGCGCTTCGGGATGCGGTTCGAGTCGCTCGCTCTTGTCGCGTAAGCGCTTTCGGATGTGGGGTGAATTGCCCGCCCTGTCTCGCAGCGGCTCTGGAAGCGACGTGAATCGCCGCCGACGAACGTGACGGGCCTCGGAGTGGTGACTCATCAGCGGTTCTGATGTCGACTTCACGCATCTTCATGAAGGTGTAGTGCACCTTCGTGGGCTGCGGTTCTCGGCCGCGGAGGCGAGAGTGTGTGGACTTCGCACCGCGGGCAGCGCTCGATTCCTGCGGGTGGCGTGTCACCATGGCTGCCGTGACGGGGCCGGGGTATGGGTATCCGCCGCCCGTGGGTTCCGGGCTGCGGCGGCGGTGGCTGCCGGTGGTGGTCGGGGTCTGGGGTGCGGTGCTGATCGGAGCCGTTTTCTGGTCGGTGCGCAACGATCCGCCGACCGTGCCTGAGCAGCGTGATGTCGGGCAGGCGCTGGCTGTGCTCCGGGTCGCGTCCGGGGCGGTCGTCGCGGCCGCCGGGGATGAGCGGTGGGTGCTCAGCCTCGGGGCACTGCAGGTCACGAGCTGTGCGATCACCCCGGTGTGGGACGGGCAGGAAGCCAGCCGTGAGGTGACCGTCTACGTGCCCGAGGGCGACGCGCGGACGGCGCTCGACACGGTCGCGAACGGGCTGCCCCCCGATTATCGGGCCGGAGTGGTGACCGGTCGTGGAGGGACGCGGTTGACGTTCTTCGCCGATGCAGGGGAGCACGTCGGGGTCGAGGCGGAGGCGAACTCGGGCGATCAGGTGCTCAAACTGCGGGTCTTCACCGGCTGCCGCCCACCCGTCGGCGGCTTGGACCGGGCCGACCCGCCCGCCGGTGCCGCGCCGGTCGTTCTCGACAGCACGGTCGCCGCGATAACCGCCGGAAGCCCGGCGACACCTCCGGGCGCGGTGAAGCCGACATCGCCCGCGGCCACCCCGACAGCGCCGGCCGTGGCGAGCCCGCAAGTTCCGGGCTCGGGGAGTGCCGGGGACGGGGCGGTGGAGACACGGGCGGTTGTCTGTCCTGGAGGTGGGACGGTGTCGACATTCGTGCGGGATGCGGGACCCGTCACCGCGGAGAGCGGGCCGAAGGGACTGCCGGAGGGGACGGTCCCGGTGTGGGCGGATGCGGGCGGATGGGCGTACCGCATCGGGTCTGAAAGCTTGGTGATCACCGCTGACCGTGATCGTTTTCAGGTGAGCGTCACCACCTCCTGCCGAGCCGGCTGAAAGCCGGCGGCGAAGAGGGCGAGCGATAGTCGGGGGAGCCGGGCTGTGGTGAGGCCCGGGCGGCGAAGAGGCCGAGCGATAGTCGGGGGAGCCGGGCTGTCGGGCGGGTTGAAGCCCGGGCGCCGGAGGGCGTGGTTGCGGGCGGTCGGGCGGCTGCGGACCTGGTGGCTTGGGACTTCGCTGGTGGGTGGGCAGGCGGACAGCGGGCGGGTGCGGGAAGAGGCCGCGAGGGGGGAGACCGCCCGAGGCGGGTGTTGCGGTCAGTAGACGAGGGCCTGGGCGCCGTCGGTCATGATCTCCTCGACGAAGAGTGCGGCGCCTGCGATGCGGATGCCGGGGATGACGTCGGCGGGGGTGATCTCGCGGCGGGCCGCGCACTGGGTGCAGGCCGTGACGCGACCGGCTTCCAGGAGGAGCTCGAGCAGGTCGGGTAGGGGAGCGGCGTGGGCCAGCTGGAACGTGGCGGCCCGGCCCGGCAGGGCGAACCAGGTGGACTCGCCGGTCAGCCACAGTGATACGTCGACGCCGGCGGTTGCGGCTGTGCTCGCCACGTTGAACGCCTGGTTGCAGCGCTCCGGGGCGTCGGCGCCGGCGGTGGCCTTGACGACCAGCAAACGTGCCATACCGGCCAGCATAAGATGGGCCCGTCATGGTTACGGAGATCGGGTTCGTGAGTCTGCTGGTGGCCGGCCTGGGTGGTCTGGCCGGCGGCTTCGGCTATCTGGCAATGCGTATTTCGAGGGGACGCTGGTGAGCAACGAGACGGAAAACCCGATCGGCCCGCCGCCGTGGCTCAACGCTCCGCCGGTCGGTGGGTATCCCTATGAGGACACTCATGACCTGCGGTCGGGGCCGGATCTGCACCCGTCCCTGCTCGGGTTGCTGCCGTTCGTGGGGTTGTGGCGCGGGCGGGGGCAGGGTGGGTTCCCTGAGGAGGACGACTACAACTTCGCTCAGGAGATCCGGATCAGTCACGACGGGCGGTCGTTCCTGCGGTATGAGTCGCGTGCCTGGCTGCTCGACGACGAGTCGAAGCCGCTCGGGCAGGCGCTGGTCGAGTCGGGGTTCTGGCGTCCGGTGCTGGTCGACGGGCGGCCGGGCGACGAGATGGAGGCCACGATGATCCGGCCGGACGGGGTGGCCGAGCTCTATCTGGGCAAGGCGGCCACGACCCGGCTGGAGATGGCGGCGGACGCGGTGGCTTACACGCCGTCCGGCCTGCACGTCACCGGCGGGCACCGGCTTTTCGGGGTCGTCGAGGGGGCGCTGCTCTACGCGCACGAGATCGCCGTCGATCACAGCGGTCTGAAGCCGCACATGTCGGCGCGACTGCTCCGCATCGGCGGCTGACACCACCGCCGCCAGCGATCTTGTGAGTTCGACCCCGAACCCACAAGATCGCGGCGGCGAGCCGGGCGGGCGCCGAGCCGGGCGGGCGCCGAGCAAGGAGAACGCGGCTAGCCGGCCGAGAAGCCGAGAGCCGCGAGGAGCCGCCCGGTCCACGGTGAGCGCGGCCGGGGCGTCCCGTCCAACTCGGTCACCTCGGCGAGACCGCGCAGTGACGACGACAGCCAGATCCCGTCGGCCGCGGCCAGCTCGGGCAGGCTGATCATCCGCTCGGCCGGGCGCAGCCCCACAGCGGGCGCTGACGACAGCAGATGAGCGGCCGTGATGCCGGGCAGGATGTCCGCCTCATCGGGCGGGACCGTGCACAGCTCGTCACCGGTCAGCCAGACGACCGACGAGGTGGGCGCCTCCAGCACGTACCCCTCGGTGGACAGCCAGATCAGGTCGTCGGCGCCCTGCCGTGCCGCCCAGCGGCGGGCCGCGAAGTTCTCCGCGTAGGACAGCGACTTGGCCCCCGAGATCGACCACGGTGGCCGCCGCCGGACGGAGATGCCCAGGTCGGCGCTGAGGACCCGGACGCCGTCTCGTCGTTCCCGAAGTGCCGACTCGGGGAGCGGGGAGACCGAGGCGTCCAGGAGACTGCGGGTGTAGATGATCCGTAGCGCGCCCGTCGCGACGAAGACGCGCTCCCGGATCGGGGTGACGTCGGGTTCGGGAAGGCCGAGGATCGCGGCCGACCGGGCCAGTCGGGCCAGGTGCTGTTCGAGCAGCCACGGCCCGGTCGGGCGCAGGTGCACGGTTTCGAACACGCCGTCGCCGAGCAGGTCGGTGGGCGCGACAAGGATCCGGTCGTTCACCCGAACTATGCTCGTCTCGTGTCCGCCACATCGCTAGCCGCCATGCTCCGCGAGCGGGGCCTGCGACTCACTCCACAGCGCCAGCTGATCCTCGAAGCGGTGCACGAGCTCGGTCATGCGACGCCCGAGTCGGTGCACAACGCGGTCCGTGAGCGTGCCGCCGGCGTCAACATCACGACGGTCTACCGGACGTTGGAGCTGCTCGAAGAGCTCGGTCTGGTCAACCACACCCATCTGTCGCACGGTTCACCGACGTACCATGCGGCCGGCGAGGATCAGCACGTGCACCTGGTGTGCCGGGCGTGCGGGTCGATCGCCGAGGTGGATCCGGCGGTGATGGAGCCGGTCACCGACCGGCTGCTGCGGGAGCGCGATTTCCGGGTCGATGTGGGGCACGTCTCGCTGTTCGGGGTGTGCGGCAACTGCAAGGAGGCCGAGTGACCATCGTCATGGTCGAGGATCTGGAGCCCGGTGCGGCGGATGCCGGGGTGCCGGCGCACTTCGGCGACCCGATGCGTGAGCAGCGGCTGCTGGAGACCGGGGTCGGCCTGGTCGACCGGTCGAACCGTGAGGTGATCGCGGTTCCCGGCGAGGAGCGGGCGAGCTGGCTGCACACGCTGACCACCCAGCACCTGTCGACGCTGAGTGCGAACCAGGGCAGTGAGCTGCTGGTCCTCTCACCGAACGGGCATGTCGAGCAGCATGCCTACGTCACCGAGGACGGGACGACGGCGTGGCTCGACACCGAGCCCGGCGCCGGTGCGGGGCTGCTCAAATACCTGGAGATGATGCGGTTCTTCACCCGGGTCGAGCCGCGTGACGCGACCGCTGAGCTGGCGGTTCTCTCACTTGTCGGCCCGGGCGCGGCGGGCCTCTTCCCGGATCTCGCGGCCCCTGAGGTGGGTGCGGTGCCGGGTCCCCGGTTCGCTTCCGGGTCGGTTCCGGCGAGGGCGACGAGCCTCTATTCGGTACGAGCGTACGAGGGCGGACTGGCTCGCCGGGTGCCGCTCGGCGTGGACCTGCTGGTGCCGAGGTCCCGCAAGGACGCGGTGATCGAGCAGCTCGGTGTGGGCCGGGCGGGGCTCTGGGCCTACGAGGCGGTCCGGGTCGCTCACCGGGTTCCCCGGCTGGGCTGGGAGACCGACCACCGGACCATCCCGGCCGAGATCGAGCTGATGGCCCCGGGCGTCCACCTGGACAAGGGTTGTTACCGCGGCCAGGAGACGGTCGCCCGGGTGCACAATCTGGGCCGCCCGCCTCGCCGCCAGGTTCTGCTGCACCTGGACGGGGTGGCCACCGATCATCCGCCCGCACGGGGCACCGCGGTGGAGCTGGACGGGCGGGCGGTCGGTTTCGTCGGCACCGCGGTCCGTCATCACGAGCTGGGCATGGTCGCCTTGGCCGTGCTCAAGCGCAACGTCCCCGACGACGCCCGACTCACCGTGGGCGAGTCGGCCGCCGCCATCGACGTCGAGTGACGGGCGGGCTGCGCTGACCACGAGCTCCGCGGTCAGCGCAGCCTGACCTCACCGCACGGGGGTTCCGGCGGCCAGTGCCGCGACGTCGCCGGCGGTCAGCGCTGACGCGTACGCCCGGATCTCGTCGAGGGCCCCGTTGAACCGGCCACCGGTGCCGGAGCAGCCGATGTGGATGCGGCCGGTGGACGGCCAGGTGGCCACCGTGAGCGGGCCGCCCTGTCGCACCCCGTCGACGTAGAGGGCCAGCGTGCCGGCCTGCGCGTCGTGCACGGCGGCGAGGTGGGTCCAGGTGTTCAGGGCCGGTGACGTGGTGGAGAGCAGGGTCTGCCAGGTCGCGGTGTCCTCGTCGCCGGACGGGACGAGGACCGCCCACCGGTCGTACGACTGGTGGTATTGCAGGTAGAACGCGTCTTTCCCGGTCCCCGACTGGCTGAGCACGGTGCGGGATCCACCCTTGTCGGCCAGTCTGGCCCAGGCGGCGACGGTGTACGACCGGTCCGTGGCCAGGACGGGTCCGTGGCCCTCCGCGCATCCGGTGCCGCTCAGGCCCAGCGCCCGGTTCGCCGTCCCGCCGCGATCCGCCGTGTATCCGGCGCCGGTGGTGGTCAGCGACGTGCCCCGTCCGAACGGGGACGAGTCGGTCGAGGTGCCGTCGAACTCCCAGGAGGCGACCGTACGATCGCCGGCCGTGCTGACCTCGCTCGCGGAGAGCGCCCGGTTCCACGCCCGGACGTCGCTCATCGCTCCGGGGAAGCGGCCGCCGGACAGGCTGCGCCCGATGTGGAACGGGCCGTCGGACGCCCAGGCGGTCACGCCGTCACGGGTCCCCTCGCGCACCCCGTCGACGTAGAGCTGGAGCCGGCGGGCGCTCGCGTCGTAGACGCCGGTGAGGTGTGTCCACCGGTTCAGGACGGGAACGGTCGTGGACCGGGCCGTCGACCAGGTGACCGTCGCGCCGTCCGCCGACGGCACGGTGAGCTCCCAGCGATTGGTGCCGGTCTGGTACATGAGGTAGAAGGCGCTGCGGACGCTGCCGTCCTGGGCGGCCACCACCCCGGGGATGGCGGTGCTCGTCATGGACACCCAGGCGGAGACCGTGAAGCTGCCGGCCGTGTCCAGGACGGGGGTGGTCGTGGTCGCCTCCGTGGTGGCGCCGTCTCCGGTGAAGGCGGTCATGTGTGGCACCCGGCCGGGGCTGCCCGTGCCCGCTCCGCGGATCCGCGCGTCCCGCCCGTGACCGGAGATGTCGGCGGCGACCGTGGCGCCGGCGGGGTCGTCGAGCCGCCACCATCCCGCGGGCGCACCGGCGGCCGGACCGCTCGCGAGCAGGGTGTCCGCCACGGCGGTGTAGGCGGGTTTGGCGCCGAGGCCCTCGTCGAGCAGGGTGGCGGCGCCCCAGCCGGGGTAGGTGGCCGGAACCCAGGAGTGCCTGTCGGTGAATCCCCAGACGGTGATCGAGCGGCATCGCGGGACGGTGAGGCAGGCGGCGACGACCCGGCCGTACACCTGTGCCTGGCTCGTCTCGGCGGTTGTCGTCGGCGGTGTGGTGATGCGCACGTCGAGCTCGGTGACGGCGACGTCGACGCCCAGATCGGCGAAGCGGCGCAGCACCGCGGCGAGCGCGTCCGGACGGCTCGACCCGGTCAGGTGCGCCTGAAAACCCACACCACCGAGGGGTACGCCCTTCGCGATCAGGCTTTTCACCAGCTCGTACAGGGCGTCGGCCTTGGCGCCGTTCGCCTCGGCGCCGTACTCGTTGAGGTACAACGTCGCGTCCGGGTCGGCCTCGTGTGCCCAGCGGAAGGCGTCGACGATGTAGTCGGGGCCCAGCCTGTTCAGCCAGAAGCCCGGCCGGAGGGTGCCGTCGTTGTTCAGTGGCTCGTTCACCACGTCCCAGACCGAGACCTGTCCCCGGTACCTGGTGACCATGGTCTGGATGTGCTCGCGCAGGATGGCCTTCAGCTCGTCGGTGGTGAAGGTCCCGCCGGTGAGCCAGCCGGGCAGTGAGCTGTGCCAGACCAGTGTGTGCCCGCGGATCTCCTGCTCGTTGCCGAGGGCCGTGTTCACGACCGCGTCGGCGGCGCGCCAGTCGAACCGCTCCTTCGCCGGGTGGACCGCCGCCCACTTCATCGCGTCCTCGGGCGTGACGCTGCCGAACTCGGTGGCCAGACGGGCGGCATAGCCGGTGTCCTGGTCCTGGGCGGCCGCGCTGACGGCGGTGCCGAAGGTGATCCCTTTCCCGGCGGCCAGCTCCCCCAGGGGAACGCCGGCAGCCGATGCCATCTCGGCCGGGCCCACCATGAGCACGGTCGTGGCGGCGATCAGCACCGCGCCCAACGCCCCTGGAAGGGCTCTTCGTGTCGACATTCCGGACACTGTAGGGCAGCGGCGGGCCGGTGTCGGTCCGGTGACCGCCGGAGTCGGAGCCGGGTCGTTCCGGCCGGCCGGTTCGCCGCCTTCCGCATGGCAGGATGCGAGGCATGACCGGGACCATGATCACCGTCGCCCCGACCGGCGCGGAGAGCAAGAAGGTGGACGTGCCGGCCCTGCCAGTGACCCTGGCCGAGCTGACCGCCACCGCCAAGGAGTGCGAGGCGCTGGGCGCTTCGATCATCCATGTCCACATCCGGGACGACGACGCCCGCCCGACCCTCGATCAGGGCCGGCTGCGTGACACGGTCGCCGCGCTGCGCGAGGCCACCGGCCTGATCGTGCAGCTCTCCTCCGGGGGTTCGGTGCATGACCCGGAGGCCGATCGGCTCGCCGTGCTCGATGCGGGGCCGGAGATGGCCTCCTGCACGATGGGCACGGTCAACTTCGGTGACGACGTCTTCCTGAACCGCTGGGAGCTCATCGTCGACCTGCACACCCGTATGCAGGAGCGCGGGATCGTGCCGGAGTACGAGATCTTCGACCTGGGACAGCTCACCAGCCTGCAACGGCTCCTGGGGAAGCACGGTCTGCCGTTCGGCGGTCACGTGCACGTCGACCTGGTGATGGGCGTGCCTGGCGGGATGCCGGGGACGGCGGCCGCCCTGGTCGCCTGCGAGCAGGTGATCCGTGACCTGCCGGAGGGCACCACGTTCTCGGCGACCGGCATCGGCCGCAGCGCTCTGCCGGTGATGCTCGCGTCCCTGTCGGCCGGCGGTCACCTCCGGGTCGGCATGGAGGACACCCTGACGTACGCCAAAGGCCGTGCCGTCGAGTCGAACATGCAGCTCGTGGCCCGTGCCGTCGGCTTCGCCCAGCTGGCCCAGCGCCCGCCGCTGACCCCGGCCCAGGCCCGTGACGTGCTCGGAGTCCCGGCCCGATGATCGTCGCCGAGGTGATCCGTTCGGGTTTCGTGGAGAGCGTCCACCACGGGGTCGTCGCCGTCGTGGGTGGCGCGAGCTTCGGTGACGTGGAGTCGCCGTTCTTCCCCCGCTCGTCCAACAAGCCACTCCAGTCCGTGGGCCTGCTGACCGCCGGGCTGGTTCCGCGCGAGGAGGCGGACCTGGCCCTGATCAGCGCCAGCCACGACGCCGAGCCGTTCCACGTGGAACGTGTGCGCGCGATCCTGGCCGCGGCCGGCCTCGGTCCGGAGGCACTGCGCTGCCCGGCGGACCTGCCGTTGAGCGAGTCGGCGAAACGCGACTGGCTACGCGCCGGCGGCGAGCCCGAGCGGATCCTGATGAACTGCTCCGGCAAGCACGCAGGCTTCCTCGCCACCTGTGTGGTCAACGGGTGGCCACTGGAGTCGTACCTGGAGGTCGACCACCCGCTGCAGAAGACGCTGGCCGACGCGGTGAGCCGTCTGTCCGGTGAGCCGATCGCCGCGCTCGGGGTGGACGGCTGCGGCGCGCCGATCTTCGCGATCTCGCCGCTCGGACTGGCCCGGGCCTTCCAGCGCCTGGTCGAGGCGGAGCCGGGCACCCCGGAACGCCGGGTTGCCGACGCGATGCGGGCGCATCCGGAGCTGGTCGCGGGCACCGGGTCGGAGGACACCGTGCTGATGACCGCGATGCCCGGCCTGATCGTCAAGCGCGGGGCCGACGGGGTGTCCGCCGCCGCCATGCCCGGCGCCGGAGCGGTGGCTCTCAAGATCTCCGACGGCTCGACGCGGGCGCGCGTACCCGTGCTGCTGGAGGCCCTGCGCCGTCTCGGCCTGGACGTTCCGGACCTGCCCGAGCCGGTCCTCGGTGGCGGCCGTCCGGTCGGTGAGGTCCGCGCGGTCTTCTGACCCCTAGGGGTGACTCGGTTCACGCTTGCTATTGCAAGCATTCTGCTTGCAATAGCTAGCACCCCCGGCTAACGTCGAAGCATGGCCACGCCGAAGGACCTGCCAGAGGACATCGGGACGTTCATCCGAGACCTACGGCAGACCGCGAAGATCTCGCTCCGGCAGCTCGCCGACAAGGCGGGGGTGAGCAACCCCTACCTGAGTCAGATCGAGCGTGGCTTGCGAAAGCCGAGCGCCGAGGTGCTGCAACAGATCGCCAGCGCCTTGCGAGTGTCGACGCCCGCGATGTATCTGCGGGCCGGGCTGCTCGATGGCGAGGGTCAGCAGGGTGTGCTGGCCGCCATCGCGGTCGACCCGGAGCTCACGATCGCGCAGAAGCAGTCCCTGACGCAGATCTACGAGACGTTCCGCAACGAGAACGCGCGAAACGCGCCGCCCGCTGATGACGCTGAGGAGCAGAGATGACCGAGCAGACCAAGACCAAGATCCCCACCCCGCTCTACGCCGCCGCCGGTGCCGGTGACGCCGCCTACGAGCAGCTCCGCAAGCTGCCGGCCGTGCTCAACGAGCTGAGCGACCGTGCCGCCGCCTCCCTCAAGGCGTACAACGACCAGGCCGGCACCAAGGCCGCCGAGCTGCGCGGCAAGGCCCAGGAGACCGAC
This sequence comes from Actinoplanes sp. CA-252034, assembly GCF_050956125.1. Classification (NCBI taxonomy): domain Bacteria; kingdom Bacillati; phylum Actinomycetota; class Actinomycetes; order Micromonosporales; family Micromonosporaceae; genus Actinoplanes; species Actinoplanes sp. CA-252034. Next base: position 10,264,960 of record NZ_CP191846.1, on the reverse strand, counting down.
CTCGTCGCCCTCCGGGACAGCGCGACCACCGCCGCCCTCAACTTCGCCCAGGTCGCCCAGGATCGCGCCGTCGCCGTCTACAACGAGCTGGTCGCCCGCGGCGAGCGCGTGGTCGGCACCGGTGTGGTCGAGGCCGCCGACGTGGTCAACTCCGACATCGAGGCCACCGAGCAGCCGAAGGCCGTCGAGGCCGCCGTCGAGGAGGCGAAGGCCGTCGAGGCCGCGCCGAAGCCGCGCAAGCGGGCCAAGCCGGCCACGCCGGCCGAGTGACCCGACACTGATCTGTCATGACCGCGGGCCCCGGCATACACCGGGGCCCGCGGCATAGACTCTCTCCTCATGGGCACAGACGCGCCGCTCTTCTACTTCTACGTCGTCCTCTGGATCAACCTCGCCTTCATGCTCCTGTCGATGGGTGTCCAGGCGGTCGCGCTGATCCACTGCCTGACCCAGCGCGGACCGGCGTTCCAGGCGCTCGGCACCCTGCCTAAAGGCGCGTGGGCCGGCATCCTGGGCGTCCTGCTGGTGCTCAGCGGCTTCCTCTACAACACCCTGCTGATCAGCATGATCGGCATCGCCGCCGCGATGATCTACATGCTCGACGTCCGTCCCGGTCTCAAGGACATCTCGGACGGCAAGGGCTTCTGGTGATGCGGTGAGGGGTCGTTTCGGTCCACCTCCGCCAGACGGTGGGCCGCGCCTGCAGCGCGTCGACCGGACCGGACCGCGAGGTGGTCGCCCGACGCTGCCGGGCCCGGCCACCGAGATGGTCACCCTCCCCTCGGGCGTACGAGTGGAGCAGCTCACCACAGGCGCCGGCGACCCGATCACGGTGTTCGCGCACGGGCTGGCCGGGGACATCTCCGGCACCCGGCCACTGGGCAGCGCGGTCACCGGCCGTCGGGTGTTCTTCCACTTCCGCGGGCACGGCCGCTCCGACATCCCGCCAGGCCCGTGGTCGTTCGCCGACCTCACCGCCGACCTGCGGGCAGTCGCCGATCTGACGGGCGCCACCCGGGCGGTGGGCGTGAGCATGGGTGCGGCCGCGCTCTGCCGCCTGCTCGCCGCGAGCCCCGACCGGTTCGAGCGGGTCGTGCTCTACCTTCCCGCCCCCCTCGACGGCGTTCGCGCCGCCGCCTCCGTGCAGCGCCTGCGGCGGCTGCTGGCCTCGGTCGAGTCGGGGGAGGTGGCGATGATCGCCGACGCTGTCGAGCAGGAGATGCCGCCGTCGGTCCGCAACACCCCGGCCGGGTGGAGCTTTCTGCGGCAGCGGGTCGAGCAGTTGCAGCGCGACGGGCTGGCGCAGGAGATCGAGTCGGTGTGGTCGGCGCCCGCGCTGGCCGAGGAGACGCTGCTCAAGGGGTTCACCGGGCGGGCGCTGGTGATCGGCTGCCTCGGCGACGACACCCATCCGGCGGCGTGGGCCGAGCGCATCGCCGGCCTGCTGCCGGGCGCCGACCTCGAGGTGTACGACCGGCCCGCCGTCCTCTGGAGCAATCGCGCCGCCCTCCGGGAGCGGATCTCGTCGTTCCTCAACCAGCCCTAGCCGTTTTCCAGGCCGCGCCCGGGGCCGCGCCGGTGACGTCCTCGCGGGCCCGCCTTGCTCCTGACGCTCGGCCCAGCCGGTTCGGGCCCTCGCCTGCCTTGCTCCTGACGCTCGGCCCAGCCCTCGCCCGGGGCCGCGACTTCCGGACCTTATGTCCGAAAGCCGTAACTTTTGACGGCCCTCATCCGGTGAAGCGTACGTGCGTTTGTCCCCTAAGACCGTCTTCCTCGCCTTGCTGGTCCTCGGCCTGCCGTTCGCTGTAGTGGCCGGCTGGGCGCTGGGCGCTCCGACGGTAACCCAAGCAAGCCTGGGCGCCTCCGAATTCGGTGGCCCCCTCGGCGGCGACGGCGCCCTCGGATCGGCTCCCGGCGCCGGCCATCACGGCGGAGCCGGATCCACGGCGCCACGAGCCACCGCCGACCCGGCCGACCTCAAACCGACGCCCGCCACCGGGCCGAGCACGGTCACCGCGACGGTCACGGTCGTCCGTACCGCCGACCCGTCGTTCCCGGTCGAATCCACCGACCCGCCGCTGCTCACCGACCCACCGGTGCCCACGCCGACGCAGGTCACCGGAGCACCGGAGGACCCGTTCGGATTCCCGTTCGACCCGAGCGCGACTCCGCCGTTCCCGTTCCCGCCGCTGCCGTCCGATCAGAACATCTTCGAGCGCTTCCGTTACTGGGGGCGTTCAAACTGACCTCGCCGATCTCGGCCGATCGACCGCCACGTCCGGTGGTCGATCAACCGAGATCGGTGGAGTCGGCGCTGTCCCTGCTGGAGCCCGGGATCTAAGCTCACGCAACGTGAGCGGTGATCTGAGTGAGACCCGGCCGGTGACGGCCTTCCGTGAATTCGCGACCGGCGCCGGACTGCTCGGGCGCGGGCTCGGCCTGGTGCTGAGCAGCCCCCGGCTGCTCCTGCTCGGACTACTGCCCGCCCTGGTGACCGGCATTCTCTACATAGTCGCGCTGGTCTTCCTGATCCGCTATCTGCCGGACCTGGCCGCACAGGTCACCTGGTTCGCCGACGACTGGGCCGACTGGCTGCGTAGCACGACCCGGGTGGTCGGCGGGATCGCCGTCCTCGGTTTGGGCCTGCTGGTGTCCGTCCTCACGTTCACCGCGGTCACCCTGCTGATCGGCGACCAGTTCTACGAGAAGATCTCGGAACTCGTGGAGGACCGCTTCGGCGGCGTCCCCGACGCGGTCGACGTCGGATTCTGGCGGTCCCTGCGCCGCAGCCTCGTCGACTCGCTCAAACTCGTCGGCATCTCGATCGTCGTAGCCATCCCGCTCTTCCTGCTCGGCCTGATCCCGGTGGTCGGTCAGACGGCGATCCCGGTCCTCGCCGGAGCCGTCGGTGGCTGGCTGCTCGCCCTGGAGCTCACCGGAGTTCCGTTCCAGCGCCGTGGCCAGCGGCTGCGGCACCGGCGTGAGGTCCTGGCCCGCAACAAGCCGCTGACCCTGGGCTTCGGCGCCGCCGTCTTCGCCACCTTCCTGGTCCCGCTCGGCGCTGTCGTCCTGATGCCCGCCGCGATCGCCGGCGCGACCCTGCTGGCGCGTCGCTCCCTACACAAGCCGATCGCCATCGTCGACACCGCCTCCCTGTAGAGACGCCACCTTCCGGCCGGTCCCCGCGCATCGTCAGCGCTGTCGAGCGGACGTCGGCGTCCGGCCGGGTTTCGTGTGTCGTTTCAGTGCTGTCGAGTGGACGTCGACGTTCGGCCCGGTCTTCGTTGTCTCCGGGGCGCCGGCCAGGCCTTCGACTGCCTCAACGATGCCGACGCCGGGTCGTCGGCTGTTCCGGCGGTTGCCGGGGACGATGTCGAGAAACCAGGCGGGCGAAGGCGTCCACAGGATCGATGTCTACGGTTTCGGAGTGGACATCGAACTGGTTGAGGGCGACATCACCGTGCAGCAGGTCGATGCGATCGTCAACGCGGCCAACTCGTCGCTGCTCGGTGGCGGTGGTGTGGACGGGGCGATCCATCGCAGAGGCGGCCCGGAGATCCTGGCGGAGACACGGATGCTGCGCGCCTCGAAGTACGGGCGAGGGCTTCCGACCGGCGAGGCCGTCGCGACCACGGCCGGACGGCTGCCGGCCAGGTGGGTGGTGCACACGGTGGGGCCGGTCTTCAGCGCCGAGGAGGATCGGTCGGGCCTGCTGCGGGCCTGCTATGCCAACTCGCTGCGGGTCGCTGACGGGCTCGGCGCCGAGACGATCGCGTTCCCACTGATCTCGGCGGGGATCTACGGGTGGCCGGTGGACGATGCGGTCAGTCAGGCGCTCACGGTGCTCGGCGCCGCCCGCCCGGCACGTCTGCGGACCGCGACGCTCGTGCTGTTCGGCTCGGACACGGCGGCGATCGCTCGGCGGGTTGCCGGTGACCAGCGGCTTCAGCCCGGCGGTCGCGAGTCGGCCTAGAGTGGCAGCCACCTTGCGGGGTAGCTCACGGTTCTCCCGATGGTCGTACAAGAAAGGCGTCGCCAAGCGCAGGGAAACGCCGCGCGGGTCGCGAACGGGATCGCGGCGGGCGGAGGTGGGGCGTGAGGAAACGCCGCGCGGGTCGCGAACGGGATCGCGGCGGGCGGAGGTGGGGCGTGAGGAAACGCCGCGCGGGCCGCGAACGGAATCGCGGCGGGCGGAGGTGGGGCGTGAGGAAACGCCGCGCGGGCCGGGAACGGGAACCGTGGCGGGCCGGAGAGAAGGCGTAGTAGCGACCGTGAAGGCCGGTAATGATCAGGCCGAGGCTCGGATGATCAGCTCGGTGGGGAGGATGATCGCCGGGTCGATCTCGGGGTCGCCGGCGATCAGGCGCAGCATCTGGCGGGCCATCATCCGGCCCGCCTCGGCGATCGGCTGGCGGACCGTCGTGAGCGGCGGATCGCTGTAGCGGCTGATCTCGAAGTCGTCGAAGCCGATCACCGCGACGTCGTCCGGCACCCGGCGACCGGCATCACGCAGGGCCTGGAGAGCGCCGTGAGCCATCAGGTCGGAAGCGGCGAAGACCGCGTCGAGATCGGGATCCTGGGCGAGGAGAGCGCGCATCGCGCTCACGCCGGAGTCGCGGGTGAAGTCGCCGGCCGCCACCAGGGACGGCAGGCCGGCCGTGTCCAGGGTGTCGCGGTAACCGGTGAGGCGTTCGAGGCCGGCCACCATGTCCTGCGGGCCGGCTATCGTCGCGATCCGTCGGCGTCCGGAAGTGATCAGGTGGTGGAGGGCCGCCGCCACGCCGCCCGCGTGGTCGACGTCCACGTAGGGCACCGGCGGGTCGGCGAGCATCGGGCGGCCGCTGCAGATGACCGGGATGCCGCGCCGGGCCAGCAGGCCGGGCAGCGGGTCGGCGCCGTGGATCGAGGCGAACATGACGCCGTCGACGTGGCCGGCGACGGCGTAGCGCTCGACCCGGTGGTACCCGGCGGCCGAGCCGGCCATCATCAGCACCAGCTGTTTGTCGGCGGCCTCCAGCTCGGAGCCGACGCCGCGGATGATGGCCGGGAAGAACAGGTCGTCGGAGAAGACCCGGTTCGCGGTCTCCGGGAGGATCAGCGCGATCGAGTCGGTCTGCCGGGTGACGAGACTCCGGGCCGCCTGGTTCGGCACGTAGCCGAGCTCCTCGACGGCCCGGTTGACGGCCTCACGGATGGTGACCGCGACCGTGGTGGAGCCGTTGACGACGCGGGACACCGTCGCACGGGAGACCCCGGCGCGACGGGCGACCGCTTCCAGAGTGGGCCGTTCCCGCGTCGTCACATGTGCCCCCGTCTTTACTCCAGCCCGTTACGCCGGATCACCTCGCGGTACCACTTCGCGCTGTCCTTGAGCACACGCTGCTGCGTCGTGTAGTCGACGTGCACCATACCGAAGCGCTTCGCGTACCCCTCGGCCCATTCGAAGTTGTCCATCAATGACCAGGCGAAGTATCCCCGGAGGTCGACGCCGGCCGCGAGAGCGTCGTGGCAGGCGCGCAGGTGGGCGTCGACGTACTCGATACGCAGCGGGTCGTGGACGCCCTCGGGGTAGGCCGCACCGTTCTCGGTGATCATCAGCGGGGTGCCCGGGTAGTCCCGGTGGATGCGGGTGAGGAGGCGGGTCAGTGACTCCGGCTCGATCTGCCAGCCCATGTCGGTGACCGGGCCGACCGGCTTGCGGAAGGCGATGCCCTCGCTGCCGGGGTAGTCGAGGGCGGCGGGCTGACCGGGCTTCGCCGACACGTACGACGGGGTGTAGAAGTTGATCCCCAGCACGTCGATCGGCGCGTTGATGATCGTCTCGTCGCCGTCCTTGATGAAGGACAGGTCGGTGATCCGGGAGATGTGCTCCAGCACGTCGGCCGGGTAGTGGCCACGCAGCAGCGGGTCGAGGAAGATCCGGTTGGCGACGCCGTCGATGATGCGGGCGGCGTCGACGTCGGCCGGGTTGGCCGGGTCGAGCGGGGAGACCTCGCACGGGTTGAGCGTGATGCTGATGCTCCGCGCGCCGGCCGAGCGCAGCGCCCGGGCGGCGAGGCCGTGGGCGAGGTTGAGGTGGTGGACGGCGGCCAGCGAGCCGGCCGGGTCGCGCCGGCCGGGGGCGTGGATGCCGTTGCCGTAGCCGAGGTAGGCCGAGCACCACGGCTCGTTCAGCGTGGTCCACGTGCCGACCCGGTCACCGAGACGGCCGAAGACGACCTGCGCGTACTCGGCGAAGGCCTCGGCGGTCTCCCGCACGGTCCAGCCGCCGCGGTCCTCCAGCGTCTGCGGGAGATCCCAGTGATAGAGGGTGACGACCGGGTCGATGCCCTTGCTGAGCAGCTCGTCGGTGAGTCGGTCGTAGAAGTCGAGACCGCGGGTGTTGACCGGGCCGGTGCCGTCCGGCCGGATCCGCGGCCAGGCGACCGAGAAACGGTACGCACCGAGGTTGAGGTCGGCCATCAGGGCGACGTCCTCGGCATACCGGTGGTAGTGGTCGCACGCGACGTCGCCGGTGTGGCCCGCGAAGACCTTTCCCGGCGTACGGCTGAAGGTGTCCCAGATGGACGGGCCGCGACCGTCCTCCCTCGCGGCGCCCTCGATCTGGTACGAGGCCGTGGCTGTCCCCCAGACGAAGCCTTCGGGGAAGGTGATCCCCACGGGGGCCGGCTGCGCCGACGTGGACGTGACGGTTGCCGTCATGTCATCTGCTCCTGATGATCCGCCGAACTTAACCGGTTCATCTTACGGCCTGAGAGCGCTCCAACAAGGGTAAGCGGCGGGAAGGTTCAGCCCGTTCGCAGAGCCTGGAAGAGGCGAGGGTCTCCGCTGAGCGCCAATTGGTCCGCTCGCTTGCGGCCCATGAGGGCCAATTGCAGATCGCTCACGCTGCCGGTGGCCCTGGCCCGGGCGTGATGATCGTCGCTGTCGAGGATCGTGCCGGTGTCCAGCAGGGCGATCCCCGCACCACGAAGCCGGATGAACCACTCCTGCCCGGCGTCCGTCCCGACCAGGTGCACGACGCCGTGCAGATCAGTCGGGCCCTGGCGTTTGCCGGCCGGCAGCCAGGTGTCGAGGATCTCGCTGACCCCGTCGGTCGCGAGTTTCGTCTCGATCGGGGTCGCCCGGCCGGCGGCCGACTCGGCGTCCCACCGGTGGATCGACACCTCGTGTGCCACCCGGCGGTCCCAGAAGCCGGCCCGTTTCGGCTGGGGTGCCCAGTTCCACGCCGGGAAGTCCGGATCGAGCGCCTCCAGCGTCTCGATCGTGCCGGTCAGCTCCCGCCGCAGCCGGTCGAGCGTCTCCGGCCAGTCGCTGCGCTCCAGGACCGGTGTGCTCTCCGGGAGGGAGGTGACCCCGCGGGTCACCGTGCTGCGCACCCAGTGCAGCACCTCGGTGACGTGGTGGGCGAGGTCGGCCACGGTCCAGTCCGGGCAGCCGGGGATGGCCGGGTCGGGACCCGTCTCGGCGACGGCGTCCCAGAGCGCCGGCCCGTCGGCGCGCAACGCCGCGAGCCAGAAATCCTTCGTCGCGTGCAACCTGTTCATCGCAGTCGTCTCCCCGCTCGGCCGGACCGCCGGTGAACCTTCTCGCGGAAGGACCTTAGGGTTGGCGTCGTGACTGATACCCCTTCGGCCCCGGAGAGATTCCTGTCGGCATACACGACGCTACGCCTCGGCGGGCCCGCAGGCACAATGACCACCGCGGTCCATACGGACGAGGCGGTCGGTGCGGTGCGTGCGGCCGCGGCGGCCGGGCGGCGGCTGCTGGTGCTCGCCGGTGGAAGCAACGTGGTGATCGGCGACGACGGCTTCGACGGCGAGGTGCTGCTGCTGCGCACCCGGGGTGTCGAGATGGTCGGTGAGGACTCCTCCGGTGTTCTGGTGCGGGTCGCCGCGGGCGAGCCCTGGGACGATTTCGTGGCGTACGCGGTGGCCGGCGGCCTGTCCGGTGTCGAGTGCCTCTCCGGCATCCCGGGCGCGGCCGGCTCCACCCCGATCCAGAACGTCGGGGCGTACGGGCAGGAGGTGGCGCACACCATCGCGGCGGTGCACGCCTACGACCGGCAGGCCGACGAGATCCGGGTGATGACTCCCGAGGAGTGCCGCTTCGGGTATCGGACCAGCGTCTTCAAGCACGACGACCGTCACCTGGTCACCGCGGTCGACTTCCGGCTGTCCCGCTCCGACGAGTCGGCCCCGATCCGCTACGCCGAGCTGGCCCGCTCGCTCGGCGCCGAGGCGGGCGACCGGGTCCCGCTGCGACAGGCCCGCGACACGGTCCTCAAGCTGCGCGCCGGCAAGGGCATGGTGCTCGACCCGGAGGACCGGGACACCTGGTCGGTCGGCTCCTTCTTCACCAACCCGGTGGTCCCGGCGGCGGTGCTGGCGGGCATCGGTGAGGTGCCGCACTGGCCGGTCGAGGGCGGCCTGGTGAAGCTGCCCGCGGCGTGGCTGATCGAGCACGCCGGCTTCCCGAAGGGATTCGCCGGTGACGGCGTGGCCATCTCCGGGAAGCACACGCTCGCCCTCACCAACCGGGGGAGCGGCACCACGGCGGCGCTGCTCGACCTGGCCCGCACCATCCGGGACGGGGTCCGGGAGAGGTATGGGGTGGAGCTGCACCCTGAGCCGGTGCTGATCGGCTGCGAGCTCTGACCGGTCTCACTCCCAGCCGAAGACCTGGGTGTAATAAGGCGTGCCGTCGACCGCGAAGGCCACTCCCGCGCCGAACGACTTGGCCTTGCAGTTGAGGATGTTGTGGCGGTGCCCGGGGCTGGCCATCCACGCTTTCATCACCTCGGGCGCGGTGCGATAGCCCCAGGCGATGTTCTCGCCGGCCGGCTGCCGGTAACCGGAGTCCTGGCTGCGGTCGACGAAGGTGGAGCCGTCCCGCCACACGTGACTGAACAGTCTGGTCCGGGCCATGTAGTTGCTCTGCCGCAGGGAAGCGGTGACCAGTTGCCCGTCGACGGTCAGCAGGGGACAGCCGGCCTCCTTGCGTTCCGCGTTGGTCAGGCGGACCACCTGCACCATCACGGCACGGGCCCGGATCTGCGTCGGGTTGAGCGAGGGCGTCGCCCGGGGAGCGGGCTCGGCCGTGGCGGTCGTCGGCGGGGTCTGCTGGGGGCGCGGCGGGAGGAACGGTCCGTTGGCCAGAGCCGGTGCGGAGAGCGCGAACAGCGCGGGTGCCGCCGCGAGCATGGCGACGCGTCGTACCACCAGGTCGAACACGGGTTGCCTCCCGGAACGCATTGACCGGGCGCCTATCGCCCGTCACGGCTATCGCACCCCGTACCTCGCGGCGTGTCACATCTTTCGCGGAAAGGGCGATAAGCCGTACGGGAAATGTCAGGCTGTAGGGCTGTCCTGGTCGGGCCGCTGGAGAATCCGGCTTTCGGCCCGTCTCGGCGGATCCTTGCGGACCGGCTCGGACCCCGTCACCCGGCGCTAGACTGTCACTGTCCGTAAATAGGCGGTGACATCACGCTATATGGTGGTTTTGCGCCGCCAGTGCGGGTTAGGGACAGGGTGAGTACACGATGAGTCGCCTACTCGTGGTCGAGGACGACCCGGACATCGCACTCGCTCTCCGGTTGCTGTTCAGCCGGGCCGGTTATGAGGTGGCGCACGCCGCCGACGGCCGCTCCGGGCTGAAAGAGGCCTACGCCGAGCACCCCGATCTGGTGGTGCTCGACGTCGGCCTGCCGGAGATGGACGGCTGGCAGGTGCTGGAGCGGCTGCGGGACGTCTCGGATGTGCCGGTGCTGGTCCTCACCGCCCATGGTCAGGAAGCGGAGAAGGTGCGCGGCCTCCGGGGCGGTGCCGACGACTACCTGACCAAGCCGTTCGCCAACAACGAGCTGCTGGCCCGGGTGGAGGCGCTGCTGCGGCGCTCGTCCTCCGGGCAGAACAGTTGGGCCAGCCAGGTCTACGACGACGGCCTGGTGCATCTCGACCCGACCAAGCGCCGGGTCTACGTCAAGGGTGAGGAGAAGCGCCTCACTCCGACCGAGTTCCGCCTGCTCAACGCGCTGGTGCGACATGCCGGTGCGGTCCTCTCGCCGAACCAGTTGCTGACCCAGGCCTGGGACGACCCGACCGGCATCGGCCAGGAGCGGGTCAAGTTCGCGGTGCTGCGCCTGCGACGCAAGCTCGGCTGGTCCGACCCGGACGAGTCGCCGATCGAATCGGTGCGCGGGTTCGGCTATCGCTACCGCCGCCCGGGCGGGGATTCCTGATCATTCCGGCGTACCGGGCGATCTTCTCAGTTGGTGCCCCGAGGGGTCGATGAGGGCAGTGAAGCCGAGCAGGAGGTAGCAAAGCCGTGGAAGACCTTGGCGAGATCGTCGGCGAATTCCTCATGGAGAGCCACGAGAACCTGGACCAGATCGACCGGGACCTCGTCAGCCTCGAACAGGAGCCGGCCTCGCGTGACCTGATCTCCCGGATCTTCCGGGCGATCCACACGATCAAGGGCACCAGTGGGTTCCTGGCGTTCTCCCGTCTGGAGAAGCTGGCGCACGCCGGTGAGTCCCTGCTCTCCCGTCTTCGCGACGGCGTCCAGCCGGTCACCCCGGACACCATCACCGTCCTGCTGGTCTGCATCGACGGCGTGCGGTCCATCCTCGCCTCGATCGAGGAGAACGGGTCCGAGGCCGAGGTCGACATCGAGAGCATGATCGTCCGGATCAAGGCGCAGATGGACGTGCCGACGGACGCCGCTGCGGCTCCCGCGGCCGCTCCCGCCGCCGAGGCCGCACCGGTCGCCGAGGCCGAGGCCCCGGCGAGCGTCGAGCAGGAAGGGGCGGCCGCGCGCCCGGCCCCTGAGCCGGTCTCCGACCAGCGTCAGCCGCTCGGCCAGATGCTCGTCGACGCCGGCGCCGCCCAGCCCTCCGACGTCGCCTCGGCTCTGCAGCAGCAGATCGAGGGCGACGAGCGCAAACTCGGCACGATCCTGCTCGAGGAGGGCAAGGCGCAGCCGGCCGCGGTCAGCGAGGCGCTGCAGTCCCAGGCCCCGAAGCGGAGCATCGCCGACAGCGCGATCCGGGTGGACGTCGATCTGCTCGACACCCTGCTGAACATGGTTGGCGAGCTGGTTCTCGCGCGGAACCAGCTGGTCCGCGGCGTGATGGAGATCGGCGACTCCGGTCTGGTCCGCAGCGCCCAGCGGCTCGGCATGATCACCAGTGAGCTGCAAGAGGGCATCATGAAGACCCGGATGCAGCCCATCGAGCACATCTGGTCGAAGCTGCCCCGAGTCGTCCGGGACCTCAGCAACTCGCTCGGCAAGCAGGTCGCGCTGGAGATGCAGGGCAAGGAGACCGAGCTCGACCGAAGCCTCCTGGAAGCGGTCAAGGACCCGCTGACCCACCTCGTCCGCAACGCCGTCGACCACGGCATCGAGGAGCCGGAGCGGCGAATCGCGGCCGGCAAGGACCCGGAAGGCACGCTCACACTCCGTGCCTACCACGAGGGCGGGCACGTCGCGGTCGAGGTCGCCGACAACGGCGCCGGCCTGAACGTCGAACGCATCGCGCAGAAGGCCGTGGAGAACGGGTTGCTCCGGCCGGAGCAGATTCCGAACATGGACAAGCGCGACATCATGGCGATGGTGTTCCAGCCCGGCTTCTCCACCGCCGCCAAGGTCACCAACGTCTCCGGCCGTGGCGTCGGCATGGACGTGGTCAAGACCAACATCGAGAACATCGGCGGAGCGGTCAGCGTCGACTCGACGCCCGGCGAGGGCACCGTCTGGCGGCTCACCATCCCGCTGACGCTCGCCATCATCCAGGCCCTCACCGTCGACTGCGCGGATCAGCGCTACGTCGTCCCGCAGGTCGCGGTGCTGGAGCTGGTCTTCATCGACGGCAACACCACGAAGGTCGAGTACGCCTCCGGCGCGCCCGTCTACCGGCTGCGCGGCAAACTGCTCCCGCTGGTCCGCCTGGACCGGGCGCTCGGCCTGGAGGTCGGCGGCGACCAGGGCGTCTACATCATGGTGCTGCAGGCCGACGGCCGGCGGTTCGGCCTGGTCGTCGACCGGGTGCTGAACACCGAAGAGGTCGTCGTCAAGGCCCTCAACACCAGATTCAAGGACATCGGGTTGTACGCCGGAGCGACCATCCTGGGTGACGGCAAGGTGGGTCTGATCCTGGACGTGTCCTCGCTGGCCCGCCGCTCGCACCTCGCCGTCGACTCGGAACGCGAGACCGTCGCGGACAAGCGCGGTCAGCAAGGCGGTGGCACCGAGCGCCTGCTGGTCACCGCGGTCGGCGAGCGCCGGGTGGCGATCCCGCTGGACACCGTCACGCGCCTGGAGGAGTTCCCGCGCGACCGGATCGAGCACGCCGGCTCCCGCGAGGTGGTCCAGTACCGCGGTCAGATCCTGCCTCTGGTGCGGCTGTCGCACCTGCTCGGGGCGTACGGCGAGGAGCTGGAGGGCGACACGGTCTCGGTGGTCGTCTACAGCGAGGGCGGAAAGAGCGTGGCGCTCGTCGTGGACCGGATCGTGGACATCGCCGAGAACTCGACCACCGCACGCCGCGACGCGGAGGAGGACGGCCTGGTCGGTACCGCCGTGATCCAGCAGCGGGTCACCGAGCTGCTCGACGTGCGCCGGGCCATCCTCGCCGCCGACCCGAACTTCTACAGCGATTCGATGGACGACATGCTGGTGGAGGCCTGACATGGCGAGTCGTCAGTTCGCCACTTTCGAGGTGGACGGCCAGCTCTTCGGGGTCGAGGTGCACACGGTGCAGGAGGTGCTCTCGTACAACGAGTACACGCCGGTGCCGCTGGCGCCGCCCGCGGTCGGTGGCCTGTTCAACCTTCGCGGTCAGGTGATCGCCGCGGTGGACCTGCGGGTGCAGCTGGGCCTGGCCCGGCAGGCGCTGCAGGGACCGGTCATGAACGTCATCCTGCGGGGTGACGGGGAGCCGGTGTCACTGCTGGTGGACAAGATCGGCGAGGTGGTCGATCTGGACGACGAGACTTTCGAGCCCCCACCGGACACGCTGAGCGGTCCCACGAGGGAGCTCGTGGTCGGCACGTTCAAGCTGGACGGGCGGTTGATGTTGGCTCTCGACGTCAATCAGGCCGTCGATACCTACCGCGCTACGAACTGATGTACAGCCTGGTCAGTGCCCCCGTGCTGGGCTTCGACCTGACCCGCCTGGAGGGCGGGCCGGCCGCGGCCGAGGTGATGCTGCGCGCCCTGCGACTGCAGAGCGGGGACCTACCGGTGCTCGCCGAGCGGCTGCCCGACGAGAACGTGCGCGGGCCATTGTGGGTCGAGGTGGAGTCCGCCGCACGGCGGATGCCCACGCTCAAGGGCATGTCGAAAGACGATCCGGCCGGAAACCTCGCCCTGGTCGAGCGCGCGCCGATCGGCTCGGTGGACGCGCTGCTGACCTGCCTTCGCTACGACGTGATGTCGTGGACGTGGGAGGGCACCGGACGCGACGCCCGGCAGAGCGAGGACGCGGCCGCCGCGACGGCTCTGCTCTGTGACGCCGCGGTCGCCAGCTACCTGCGTGAGGTGCTGGACGAGGAGACCCGCCGCCGGCTCGGCGCCGGGTGGGTCTCGGCGGTGCGGAAGCTGCCGTCCGGCCCACCGATCGACCTGGGACCGCACCACTACACGGTCTCGGCCCTGCTGGACCGGCTACGCACGCTGCGACTGGAGGACCGTCAACGCGTCTCCACCGCAGCCGACGATGCCCGGCGCAACACCGCCGGCTGGTCGCCCGCCGTGCACTCGGCGTCGTGGGCGGCATACCTCTCAGACCGGGTCCGTACCGCTGCCGCCGCCCAGATGCTTCTGGTGCAGGCGGTGGATACGGCCGGGATTCCGCTGGCAGATCGTGCCGGAGGGGTCTGGAACATGCTCAGCGGCGCGGTTCAGGCGCTGGTGGTGCGCGATTTGCTGGACACCGCCACGGCTCACCGGCTGCTCGCTCCGGTGGTCGCGGCGCTCGGCCCGGCCTGGCTCGGTTGAAGGGAGTGGTCGAATGATCTCGGTTCTCGTCGTCGACGATTCCGTGGTGGTACGACGACTGATCGTCGATGCTCTCGGCGAGGCGCCGGGCATCCAGGTCGTCGGCACTGCCGCGAACGGCTTGCTCGCACAGGCGAAGATCGATCAGCTCAAACCCGACGTGATCACGATGGACATCGAGATGCCGCAGATGGACGGCATCGAGGCAGTGCGCGAGCTGCGCAAACGCCACAACACTCCGGTGATCATGTTCAGCACGCTCTCGGCGGCGGGCGCGACGGCCACGCTGGAGGCGCTCTCCGCCGGCGCCACCGACTACGTCACCAAGCCCAGCAACGTCGGCTCCGTGCAGGAGTCGATGATGGCGGTACGCGAGCAGCTCGTACCGAAGATCCATGCGCTCGGTGGCCGCCGCCGTCCGCCGGCCGGACCGCCGAGCCGCGGGCCCGCACCGGCCGGATTGCGCCCCGCCGGTCCCGCCCCGCTGCGACCCGGCTCCCCACCCGGAGCCCCCGCGCGCCCGGGCGCCGGCCCCACGGCTCCGGCGCGGCCCGCGGCCAAGCGCAGCCCCGGCGGGAAGATCGACATCCTGGCGATCGGCTCGTCCACCGGAGGACCGGACGCTCTCACCAAGGTGCTGCTCGGGCTGCCGGCAGACCTGCCCGTCCCGATCGTGATCACCCAGCACATGCCGCCTGTGTTCACCAAGATGTTCGCCGAGCGGCTGGATCGCAGCACACCCCTGAAGGTGGTGGAAGCCGGCGAGGGCATGGAGCTCACCGCCGGGACGGTCTACATCGCCCCGGGTGACCGGCATCTGGTGTTCCAGCGCCGGGGGACGGCGACGATGACCCAGCTCAACAACGGGCCGCAGGAGAACTCGTGCCGGCCGGCGGTGGACGTGATGTTCCGGTCGGTGGCCGCTCTGTACGGCGGGTCGTGCTTCGCCACGATTCTCACCGGAATGGGACAAGACGGACGAGGTGGTGCGAAGGTGCTACGAGACTCCGGCGCCGAGGTGCTGGCGCAGGACGAGGCGACCTCGGTGGTCTGGGGCATGCCCGGCGCCGTCGTGGCCGCCGGACTGGCCGACGAGGTGCTGCCGCTGGACCGGATCGCGGGGGCCCTGATCAACCGCGTCCGGGTGGGCCGGTCGCCGGCGGTGGCCCGATGACCCTGTCGCAAGCGGAGTTCTCCTTCGTCTCCAACCTGGTGCGCAAAGAGGCGTCCATCGTCCTCGCGCCGGGTAAGGAGTACCTGGTCGAGGCCCGGCTCATCCCGGTCGCCCGGGCGGTCGGGGCACCCAACGTCAACGAGTTCATCGGTGACCTGCAGAGGCGCCCGAACCCGACGCACCAGCGCAAGATCATCGACGCGCTCACCACCAACGAGACCTCGTTCTTCCGCGACCGTGAGCCGTTCGCCGCTCTCACCGACGTCGTCCTGCCGGAACTGATCAAGTCCCGGGCCACCGTGCGCAAGCTGCGCTTCTGGTCCGCGGCCAGTTCCAGTGGGCAGGAGGCGTACAGCCTGGCCATCACGCTGCAGGAGAACCTGCCCGCCGGATGGACGTACGAGATCCTCGGTACCGACATCTCCACCGCCATGGTGGAGCGGGCGCAAAAGGCCGAGTACAGCCAGGTCGAGGTGAACCGGGGTCTGGCCGCCACACAGCTCGTGCAGTATTTCGAGCGGGCCGGCGCGCACTGGCGGATCATCCCGGCGCTGCGCAAGAACGTGTCGTTCAAGCACATGAGCCTGACTGCGCCCTTCCCTCCGATGCAGCCGTTCGACGTGATCTTCCTGCGGAACGTGCTCATCTACTTCGACGTCGCCACCAAGCGTCAGGTGCTGCAGAACGCTGCCAAGATCCTGCGCCCGGACGGGTTGCTCTTCCTCGGTGCTGCCGAGACCACGATCGGGATCGACGACAACTACGAACGGGTGGCCGCCGGGCGCACCTCTGCCTACCGGTCTCGTACAGCGGCGCCGGCCGGCGCCGCGAGAAGGGGATGACGCCGATGCGTGCCATGGTTATCGACGACTCGCGCGCGATGCGAATGATCCTCAAGCGCATTGTCACGAAGCTCAACTTCGAGGCGGTGGAGGCCGGGGACGGCAAGGAGGCGATGGACCTTCTGGCCGACATGACGGAGGTGCCGGAGCTGGCCCTCATCGACTGGAACATGCCCAACATGAACGGGCTCGAATTCGTCACCAAGGTCCGGGCCGACCCGCGACTGCGGGAGATGACGCTCGTGATGGTCACCACCGAGAGCGAACAGAGCCAGATCGTCCGGGCGCTCGCCGCGGGCGCCCACGAATATGTGATCAAGCCCTTCACCGAAGGCGCCATGATCGAAAAGCTGGCCCTGCTGGGCCTCGTCCCGACCGGAGCGAACTCATGAGTGTCGAAGTCGAGGTCGACGAGAGTGACCTCGCCGAGATGGTGGAGCAGGTATGGGAGTCATACCTGGACCCCGAGGGGGTCAGTCCGCTGATCCCGACGTACGACGAAAACCAGCCTTCCGAGGTGCACTCCTCGGTATCGATCACCGGGTCCTGGTCCGGGCACGTCGTGTACGCGTCCTCCCGTGCCGCCGCCCAGCGCGCCGCGGCCGCCTTCCTCGCCATGGAGCTTGAGGAAGTGAGTGAGGAGGACATGTCCGACACGCTCGGTGAACTGGCCAACATCGTCGGTGGCAACGTCAAAGCCATGTTGCCGCCGGGGGCGCAGTTGTCGCTCCCGCAGGTGGTACTCGCGCCGGAGGCTTCGGCGCGATTCCCGAACACCGAGCGCATCAGCGGCGTGTACGGGACGTGGGAAGGCGAACCGGTGTCCATTTCGATGTGGCAGAGCAGCAGCGACAACAAGGAGGAGGGTGCATGAAGATCCTCATCGCCGATGACAGCCGGGTGATGCGGCAGATCGTCGTCCGGACCCTGCGACAGGCCGGGTTCGGGGATCACGACCTGGTGGAGGCCGCGGACGGCAAGGAGGCGTTCGACATGGTCGGCACGGAGAAGCCGGACCTGGTGATCTCCGACTGGAACATGCCGCAGATGACCGGTATCGAGGTGCTGCGTCAGCTTCGTGCCGCCGGCAACAACGTCAAGTTCGGCTTCGTGACCTCGGAGAGCACTCCGGAGATGAAGTCAGCCGCCGAAGGCGCCGGCGCGGCGTTCTTCATCGTCAAACCCTTCACCGCTGAGCGATTCGACGAAGTGTTCGCTCCTATTTTGGGATGATTAAGACATGTCAGACGTCTCGGTTCTTCCCGGCTCTCTAGCCGTACGTAACCTTTTCGAGGACCTTCTCGGTCGGGAGGTGACGGTCAGCCCCGGCGACCCGATCGGCGCGCCCGAGGTGCCTCTCACCACCTGTGCGATCTTCACCGACAACGGCCAGAAGATCTTCGCGGTGATGGGCATGACGCTCAGCCTCGCCGCCAACGCGGGCGCCGCGCTCGGTCTGCTGCCGGCCGGCGCCGCCGAGGACAGCATCGATGAGAAGCAGCTCTTCCCGAACCTGGCGGAGAACGTCTTCGAGCTGTGCAACATCTTCACCAGCCTTCTCAACAAGGAGGGATCGCCGCATGTGAAGCTTCATCAGGTGATCTACCCGAAGCAGGAGCTGCCGGCCGACGCGCGCGCCGTCCTGCTCGCCCTGGGCCGGCGTCTCGACCTGTCGGTCGAGGTCAACCGGTACGGCAAGGGAAAGCTCAGCCTCTCCCTCGCGCCCTGACCCGACAGATCCGCCGAAGGCGTACAAATTTGAAGATCTCCCGTTGCGGGCCCGCCGGATGGCGGGCCCGCAAATTTCTGTCTAAGCAAATCCAGGGCCGGGCCGAAGCTTAGGTTGAGCCTGCTACGGGACAGGAGAAGTCGATGACCTCACCGATGTCCGGACCAACCGGAGCCGATCCTACGAAGGCCGTGGCTGCGGCCAAAGCCGCCGAGGCCAAGAGCAAATCGCTCGGCGACAAGGACACCTTCATGAAGCTCCTGGTCGCTCAGCTGAAGTATCAGGACCCCACCAAACCCGCCGACTCGACCGCGTTCCTGGCGCAGACCGCCCAGTTCACGCAGGTCGAGAAGCTGGAAGACATGATCGGCATGCTGCAGTCGCAGCGCATGATCGGCGCCAGCTCCCTGGTCGGCAAGACGGTCACGTACATGGACGACACCGGTGCGACACAGACCGGCGTGATCACTGCGGCAAAGCTCAATGGAGACAGCGAACCGACGCTCAAGGTCGGGAACACGGATGTGCAGCTGTCCAAGGTCACGGAAGTCACCGACTCCAAGACCGCCTGACCCATCCGATCGCCCTTCCCCTCCAAAGCGTAAGGACAGTTCTTAATGCTGCGTTCTCTCTATTCCGGCATCAGCGGCCTCAACGCTCACCAGCGGATGATCGACGTCACGGGTAACAACATCGCGAACGTCAACACCACCGGCTACAAGTCGTCCCAGGTGCAGTTCAACGACACCCTGAGCCAGATGATGGGTGCGGGCGGCTCCCCCCAGGACGGCATGGCCGGCACCAACCCGGCGCAGGTCGGCCTCGGTGTGCGGGTCGGCGGTATCACGGCGAACTTCAGCCAGGGCTCGGCGCAGACCACCGGCAAGTCCGGCGACATGATGATCCAGGGCGACGGGTTCTTCATCACCCGCAGCGGCAACGAGAGCCTCTACACCCGGGCCGGCTCGTTCTTCTTCGACGCGAACGGCGTGCTCGCCACGTCGACAGGTGAGCCGGTGCAGGGCTGGACCGCGGTGGACGGCAAGGTCAACTCGGCCGCCAAGCCGGGAGACATCCGGATGCCGCTCGGCGCGACCATCCCGCCGGAGCGCACCACGACGATGACTCTCAAGGGCAACCTGAGCAGCGACAACATCCCGGACGTCAACGACAAGGACAACTACGGGGTCGAGGACCCGTCCGACCCCGTCGCGCGGCCGGGCTACATCACCACCATTCCGGTGAAGGTCTTCGACGAGCAGGGCGGCACCCACACGGTCACCGCGAAGTTCACCCGGACCGCGATGGACAACACGCAGGACCCGCCGATCTCGACCTGGCGCGTGCAACTGCTCGGTGAGGACGACGGCGACCCGCTGACCCCGCTGCCCCTGGTCGGCCCCTCGGTCGACGTCCAGTTCCAGAACGGCAAGCCGGTCATCGACAACACCGCGCCCGAGGACGACCCGCTCAACATCCTGAAGACCATCTCGGTCGGTGCGAACCCCCCGTACACGGTCGATCTGAGCGACGTCACGTCGTACTCGGGCAACACCGACGCGCGCGTGTTCGACACCGACGGCCAGACGGCCGGCGCTCTCACCTCGCTCTCCTACACCGTGTCCGACAGCGGGGAGATCATCGGCGTCTACAGCAACGGCCTGAAGCAAACGCTGGGCCAGGTCGCGATGGCGACCTTCAAGAACGTCAACGGCCTGGAGAAGGTCGGCAACTCACTGTTCCGAACCACGGTCAACTCCGGGTACGCCCAGGTCGGCGAACCCGGCAGTGCCGGCATGGGTCAGGTCATCTCCGGCGCGCTGGAGATGTCCAACGTCGACCTCGCGCAGGAGTTCACCAACCTGGTCGTCGCTCAGCGCGGCTTCCAGGCCAACAGCCGCATCATCACGACCTCCGACGAGATCCTCCAGGAGCTCGTCAGCATGAAGCGGTAGGCGACAGCACCCGGGCGGCCGGGACGGGCGAACGTGCCCGTCCCGGCCGTTCGTGCGATCTGGTCGGGTGAGCGCTTCGCACCCGGATCGCGACCGCCTCGATCTCATCGGCAACCGGGATCGGGCCGAAGTAACAGGCGAAGGGCCACGGACGGCCCCACCAGCCAAGGACGACCCAAGGACGGAACTGTCTTGATTCTCGTAACTCGTATCAACGGTGCCGTGTTCGCCCTGAATCCCGATCTGGTCGAGCGCGTGGACTGCACGCCCGACACGGTCGTCACCCTGGTGGACGGCACCAAGTACGTCATCGCCGAGTCCGTGCCCGAGTTCATCGACTCGGTGCGTCACTACCGCGCCTCGCTGATCGCCCAGGCGAGCCGCATGGAGCCCGAGCCCTCGGCTCTCACCACATCCTCGTCCTCCTTGGATGACGAGCTCGACGCCAAGGTGCTCCCGCTGCACCGGAAGGAACGCTGATGGACCTCGCTACCATTATCGGTGTCGTCGCCGGACTGGCCGTGGTCTTCACGGTGCAGCTCGTCGAAGGCGGATCACCCACCTCGATCATGCTGTGGCCGTCGATGCTCCTGGTCTTCGGTGGGGCTTCTTCGCCGCCATGGCGGGTGGCGTCATGAAGGACACGAAGGCTTTCGGTGACCAGCTCAAGAAGGGCTTCACCAAGAAGGTCGTCCCGTCGGCCGTGCTGCTCGACAGCGTCGTGAAGCTGGCCGAGCGCGCCCGGCGCGAGGGTCTGCTGGCCCTCGAGGACGCCGTCAAGACCGTCGAGCACCCCTTCCTCAAGCGGGGCCTGCAGCTGGCGATCGACGGCACCGACCCGGACGAGCTGCACGACATCCTGCACGCCGAGGTCGCCGCCAAGAAGAAGGCCGACAAGGCCGGCGTGAAGTTCTTCGAGTCCTGGGGTGGTTACGCGCCGACCATCGGCATCATCGGCACGGTCATGGGTCTGGTGCTCGTCATGGAGAACCTGGACAAGCCCGAGACGCTCGGCCACTCGATCGCCGCGGCCTTCTGCGCGACCCTCTGGGGCGTGCTGAGCGCCAACATGATCCTTCTTCCGATGGGTGCCCGCCTGGCCCGGCTGAGCGCGATCGAGGCCGAGGAGATGGAGCTGGTCATCGACGGTGTCCTGGCCATCCAGGCCGGCTCGAACCCGCGTCTGGTCGCCCAGAAGCTCCGCAGTCTGCTTCCCCCGGACGAGATGAAGAAGGCCGAAGCTGCGGCCTCGAGCAAGAAGGCGGCCTGACCTAGATGAGTTCCGGCGGGGGCAAGCGTAAGCAGAAGCACGAGGAGCACGAGGAGCACGCCAACCACGAGCGCTGGCTCGTGTCGTACGCAGACATGATGACCCTGCTGTTCGTTCTCTTCGTGGTGCTCTTCTCGATGAGCGACGTGAACCAGAAGAAGTTCGCCCAGTTGGCGCAGGGCCTGTCACAGGGCTTCGGCTCCAAGAGCGCGGCGTTCAGCGGTAACTACGCCCCGCTGGACGGCGCCTCCAACAACGCACAGGTCGTGCAGATCGACCCGGGCTCCAACCCCGGTGACGGCAGCTCGGGCACCGAGGGCCTGAACCAGAAGCAGAAGGAAGCGGTCGAGCGGGCCATCAAGGCCGAGGACCGTAAGAAGGCCTCGGCCAACGCGGAGAAAGCCGCCAAGGAGGCCGAGGACCTGAAGGCCATCGAACGGAAGATCGCCGACGCACTGGCGGCGCAGAAGATGCTCGGCAGCGCGAAGTTCACGATCGACCAGCGGGGCCTGATCGTCACCATCGTCACCAACGAGGTGGTCTTCGCCGGCAACCGGGCGGAGCTGCAGAGCGGTGGCGAGAAGATCCTCGGCGCGATCGCCCCGACGCTGGCGGGCCTGCCCAACAGCATCGAGGTCGACGGCCACACCAACCAGCTCAAGGCCCGCACCACGTTCTACCCGAGCGGCTGGGAGCTGTCCGCGGCGCGCGCCTCGACCACGGTCCGGTTCTTCGGTGACCACGGTCTGCCGAAGAAGCGGCTCAGCGCGGTGGGCTTCTCCGACACCAAGCCGCTGATCGACCCGAAGGACCCGCGCTCGATCCAGATGAACCGCCGGGTGGACGTCGTCGTTCTGACCCAGCTCACCGCTGACCAGGCCGCACTGCTGCCCTCCGCGGCCGGCGCGGACGGGAAGCTGCACACCGGTCAGACCACCGCCGAGTACGCCGCCGAGCAGAAGGCGTCGGGCGAGACCACGGCGCCGAGCACCACCACCGAGCACACCACCACGACCACCACGCACGACTGAACCGAGGGGAGTTCTCATGGCAGACGAGAAGGAAACGGCCGAGGCGCCGAAGAAGTCCAACAAGATGATGATGATCGTCATCGCCCTCGTGCTGGTCGTCCTGGGTGGTGGTGGGGCCGGGGCGTTCTTCATGCTCCGCGGAGACTCAGCCGAGGCCGCTGAGGAGAAGCCGAAGAAGGGGATCGTCACGGTCGCCGAGAGCACCATCACGGTGAACCTGGCCGACGGTCACTACCTGAAGCTCGGCTTCGCCATCCAGCAGACCGAGGAGTCCGGTGACCACGCGATCGACCTGAGCGAGGCCTACCAGCTGGTGATCGACGAGTACACCGGCCGCACGATCGCCGAGCTCTCCACCGCGGAGGGCCGCGCCAAGATCAAGGAAGAGCTGCTGACCGAGCTCATCAAGACCTACACGGTGGAGGACGTCAAGGAGGTCATGGACATCTACTACACCTCCTTCGTCACCCAGTAAGTCAGCGCCGGCCGGGCGGGTCTCCCCAGGGGGACCCGCCCATCGGTGCGAGAACTGGATGAAAACGCCGCCACGGCTCAGCGGTTCGGTAAGTGAGCCGATGAGGACGACGTGACCACCGCTCAGCGATCCCCCGGCAGGATGTCACGTCGCGGCCAAAGCGGAGGCCCGACCGCGTACGACTTCCGGCGCCCCATCAAGCTCTCCCGCGAACACGTCCGTACGCTGCAGATGGTCTTCGAGTCTTATGCGCGCAGCTGCGGCACCCTGCTGACCACCCGGCTCCGGGCGGTCAGCAACGTCAGTCTGATCTCCATCGAGCAGTTGAACTACGACGAGTACGTCGCCGCGCTCGCCAACCCGACGATCATCGGTGTGGTCACGCTGGACCCGCTGCCCGGGACGGTCCTGCTGGAGATCGCCCAGTCGGCGGTGATGACCGCGATAGATCACATGCTCGGCGGCCCCGGCGGCAATCAGCCGGAGCGGCCGCTGACCGAGGTGGAGATGCCGCTGCTGCGCGGCCTGATGGAGCGCATGCTGGGCGAGCTGCGCTACGGGTTCGAGAGCATGGTGGACATCTCGCCGAAGCTCAAGGAGATCGAGTACAACGCGCAGTTCCTGCGTGCCCACGCGCCCGGCGACGCCGTGGTGGTGGCCTCCTTCGAGACCAAGATCGGCGCGGAGGAGTGCATCTCCACCCTCTGCCTGCCGTTCAACACGATCCTGCCGGTGCTGTCGCGTACCGAGGCGATCGTGTTGAGCGCCGCCGAACGCCAGGCGAAGGACACCGCCCTGCGGAACCTGACGGCCGGACTTTCCGCAGCTCCGATCGACGTAGCAGTGCGATTTCAGCCCATTCGGATGCGTACCGATGACATCGTGGATCTGCGCCCCGGCGACGTGGTCCCGCTCGGACACGCGACCAGCCGGCCGCTCGAGGTGACCGTTCACGACATCGTGTTCGCGCATGCAGTTCCCGGTAACCAGGGCGCCCGGCTCGCCTGTCTCGTCGTGCCGTCGCCCAACGAGAGCTCGTCCAAGGAGTCTGGCCGCCCATGACAGCGCCCACCATGACCGCGCCTCAGATGGCGCTCGCCCGGAACGCCGCCGAGGCCGCGCTGGCCGTCCTGCCCACCAGCCGAGCCCTGGTGGTCGGCGATCCGGTCGTACCGGACGCCGGGACGGTGATCGAGGGCCAGGCGATCACGGCGCGGTTCACCGGCGCGGCCTCCGGTGAGGTCCTCGTGGTGGTCGGCCAGGACCTGGCGGACGCACTCCGGGAGAGCCCGCTCGGCGAGCTGGACCTCACCGCCGCCGTGCGGCCCGCCCTCGAGGCGGCCGCACGGGTCTTCGGCCCGGTGGTCCTCGACCCCGGCCAGCTGATGGAACCGGAGGTCGCGCTGAGCGCGCTGGCCGCCAAGGACGGCTCGGTCGCGGTTCCCCTCCGGGACGAGACAGAGGTACGGGCGGTGGTCGCCCTCGCGCTGAGCCAGTGGCCCGGCGACGACCCGGGTGCGGTGAACATCGCCCAGCGGGCGGCGCCGAGCCGGATGGCCACCGGCCGGGGCGGCCTGGACATGCTGCACGACGTCGAGATGGAGGTGTCGGCCGAGCTGGGCCGGACCCGGATGAGCGTGCGGGAGCTGCTCTCGCTCACCCCCGGCGCGATCGTCGAGCTGGACCGGGCCGCGGGCAGTCCGGCCGACCTGCTGGTCAACGGGCGGCTGATCGCCCGGGGCGAGGTCGTCGTGGTGGACGAGAACTTCGGTATCCGGATCACCGAGATCGTCTCGCCGGGCGCGGAGTAACCGCCTTGATCTCGCTCACCCTGCGCGTCATCGCCTCCCTGCTGGTCGTCCTGATGCTGATGTGGCTGCTCGCGAAGGCCGTCCGCCGGCCGTACACGAGCCGCCGGGAGGGGATCCTCGCGGTGCTCAACCGTCAGCAGCTGAGCCGTGGGTCGGCGGTGGCGGTCGTCCGGGTGGCGGATCGGGCACTGGTGCTGGGGATCACCGAACAGCAGGTCAGCCTCCTCGGCGAGACGGACATCGACGCCTTCGAGACCGAGCCCGAGGAGCACCGGGACCACATGGAGCTGGAGTCGGACGGCCTGCACGCCAAGCTTCCGGGCCGGCACCCGAGGAGCCTCGGCGGCCGGCTCGACGGCTCCCTTCTCTCGCCGAAGACGTGGGTCTCGACCATCGAGTTCCTCCGTGACCGGACTACGAGGCGATGACATGGTCCGCCGCGCGTATTCGCTGTTGATCCTGGTGGCGACCCTGATCATGCTGCCGACGGCCGCTTCTGCCGCGCCCGCGCCGACACCACCCAGCATCGACATCCGGATCAACGGCACCAACCCGGACGGCAGCCGGCCGGCCGCGTCGCTCGTGATCGTCCTCGGCCTGACTCTGCTGTCGGTCGCCCCGGCGCTGCTGCTGCTCTGCACGTGCTTCACCAAGGTCTTCATGGTCCTCGGCATCACCCGCAACGCGCTCGGGCTGACCACCATGCCGCCCAACCAGGTGCTCGCGGGCCTCGCCCTGTTCCTGAGCCTGTTCATCATGGGCCCGACCCTGTCGGCGATCAACGACGAGGGCGTGCAGCCCTATCTGGCCGGCGACAAGACCCAGTCACAGGCCTTCAAGGACGGTGTCGAGCCGCTGCGCGAGTTCATGTACGAGGTGACCCGCGAGGACGAGCTGGCGCTGCTCATCAAGGTGTCCGGTGCGGACCGTCCGCCCAACATCCAGGCGGTCCCGCTGACCACGCTGGTGCCGGCGTTCGTGCTCTCCGAGCTGCGGGCCGCGTTCATCATCGGGTTCGTCATCTTCATCCCCTTCCTGATCATCGACCTCGTGGTGTCGGCGTCACTGATGTCGCTGGGCATGATGATGCTGCCCCCTGTCACCATCGCGCTGCCGTTCAAACTGTTGCTGTTCGTGCTGGTCAACGGGTGGGCCCTGATCATCACGGCGCTGGTCGGCTCGTACTGAGACGATGAGCTTCGACATCGCCATCGCGCAGTTCCTGGCGATCATGCTGGGAGCGGTGCGGACCGGCGCGTGGATGATGGTGTGCCCGCCGCTGAACTCCCGGCTCATCCCGGGACAGGTCAAAGCGCTGCTCTCGGTTGGCCTGACACTGCCGATGGCGCCGTACCTGACCACCACGGTCCCGTCCCTGGAGACCCGGGATCTGATCTTCGCGGCCGCCCTGCAGGTCTTCGTCGGCGCGTCGCTCGGCTTCTTCACGCTCATGCTCTTCTCCGCCATCCAGGCCGCCGGCGACCTGCTCGACCTCTTCAGCGGGTTCACGCTGGCGTCGACGTACGACCCGTTCTCGCAGAGCAGCGCCTCGATCTTCGGCCGCTTCTACAACCTGGTGGCGCTGACCCTGCTCTTCGCCGGGGACGGGCACCAGATGATCCTGCGCGGGTTCCTGCAGAGCTTCCGTACGCTCCCGCTGGACGCCACGTTCTCGACGGAGACGTTGAGCCGGCTGCTGCTGGAGGGGATCGGCGAGATGTTCGTGGCCGCTGTCCAGATCGCCGGGCCGCTGATCGCCGTGCTGTTCCTCGCCGACGTGGCGCTGGGTCTGCTGAACCGGGTCGCGCCCGCGCTCAACGCGTTCCAGCTCGGTTTCCCTATCAAGATCTTCCTGGTGGTGACGCTCTCCGGTATCGCCATCGCGATGCTGCCGGGCGCGCTCGACACGCTCGTCGAGAAGGCGGTCACCGTGGTGGTCCGGCTCAGCGGGGGCTGAACCACGCCGAAAAGCGGGGGAGGGTCACGAGCGCGGGGAGGTGAGACATGTCCGGTGAGAAGACTGAGGAACCGACACAACAAAAGCTCAAGAAGGCCAAGCAAGAGGGCCAGATCGGTAAGACCCAGGACCTGGGGGCGTGGGTCGGCATGCTCGCCGCGAGCATCATGTTGCCGCGCACCCTGACGCAGGCCATGGAGCACGCCCAGGAGTTGATGGAGAAGATCCCCGACACGATCGTCGAACCGGACGTCGGCAAGGGGCTCGCCATCCTCCGCGAGGCGCTGTTGAGCGCCGCCTGGGCGGTGTTGCCGCTGGCACTGACCATGATGGCCGTCGGCATCGTGGCGGCCGCCGCGCAGGGTGGCATCCGGGTCGCCACCAAGCTCTTCATCCCCAAGTTCAACCGGCTCAACCCGTTCAGCGGCATCAAGCGCATGCTCGGCCCGCAGGCGCTCTGGGAGGGCTTCAAGGCCCTGATCAAGACGGTCGTGCTGGGGCTGGTCCTCTGGTTCACGATGCAGGACATGATTCCGGTGCTGATGGACGCCGGACGGCTCCCGCTCGTCACGCTGCTCGGGGTGGTCAGCGACGCGGCGATCCAGTTGATCCGGGCAGCGGCGGCGGCCGGCATCGTGATGGCGGCGGCGGACTACTTCGTGGTGCGACGGCGTACCAAGAAGCAGCTGCGGATGAGCAAGGAGGAGGTCAAGCAGGAGCACAAGAACACCGAGGGCGACCCGCTGATCAAGGCCCAGATCCGGGCCAAGCAGCACGCCATGGCCCGGAACCGGCAGATGGCCGACGTGCCGACCGCGGACGTCGTGGTGGTCAACCCGGTGCACGTCGCGGTGGCCCTGCGGTACGAGCCGCAGAAGGGCGCACCGCGGGTGGTGGCGAAGGGCAAGGGCCCGATGGCCGCGAAGATCCGCGAGATCGCCACCGAGAACCGGATCCCGATGGTCCAGGACATCCCGCTGGCCCGGACGCTGGAGAAGAACTGCGAGATCGGTCAGGAGATCCCGGCGGAGTTCTACGGCGCGGTGGCGAAGGTGCTGGCGTTCGTGATGAGCCTGAAGGCACGTGGTGCGGCGGCCGGTTTGCACCGCAACCCGAACCCGACCCCAGCCATGGCATAACCACCGATTCCGGAGATTTCCTCACAACGCGGTGCAAGAGCAGGGAAGATCGAGACGTGGCGGTGCCACAGCGGCCTCAGTGACGGCGACGGAACGCCGAACAGAACATCGCCAGGACGGCGACGGCTGGGCTCGGATGGCCATCGGACTGCCCACGCTCGGAAGGTGCCGTGAAGAACCGAAACATAGGCAGGTTCGCCGTACCCATAGGGGTCGTCGGCATCATCATCATGATGGTCGTCCCCCTGCCGACCTTCCTGCTCGACCTGCTGATCGCCGTGAACATCACGGCCGCCCTGCTCGTGCTGTTGATCTCCATGTTCGTGCAGAAGCCGCTCGACTTCGCCGTCTTCCCCGCGTTGCTGCTGGTCATGACACTATTCCGGCTGGCGCTCAACATCAGCGCGACACGCCTGGTGCTGCGTGACGGTGATGCCGGCAAGGTGATCCACGCGTTCGGCAGCTTCGTCGTCGGCGGCAACCTGGTCATCGGCCTGGTGATCTTCACGATCCTGGTGATCGTCCAGATGATCGTGGTCACCAAGGGCGCCGAGCGGGTCGCCGAGGTCGGCGCCCGCTTCACCCTCGACGCCATGCCCGGCAAGCAGATGGCCATCGACGCCGACCTCAACGCCGGCCTGATCGACGAGTCCGAGGCCAAGAAGCGCCGCGCCGAGGTGTCCTCGGAGGCCGACTTCTACGGCGCCATGGACGGTGGATCCAAGTTCGTCAAGGGCGACGCCATCGCGGCCATCATCATCACGGTGATCAACCTGGTCGGCGGATTCGCGGTCGGCATTCTCCAGGCGGGCATGGCCCCGGTCGACGCGATGAACCACTACAGCATGCTCAGCATCGGCGACGGCCTGGTGTCGCAGATCCCCGCGCTGCTGCTGTCGGTCGCCACCGGTCTCATCGTGACCCGCTCGGCCACCTCCGGCGACATGGGCCAGACGGTCACCACCCAGCTCAGCCAGAACAAGCTCGCCCTGCGGATCGGCGGCGGCGCGGCGATGGCCCTGTGCATCATCCCCGGGCTGCCGCCACTGCCGTTCCTGCTGGTCGGCGGAACCGTGCTGCTCATCGCTCATCGGATCAAGGAACCGGTCCCGGAGCCGATCGAGAAGGGCGCCGCGGCCGAGGCGGTCGACCTGCCCGCGCCCGACTCGCCGGAACAGCTGCTCGGCGAGATGCGCATCGACCCGCTGGAGCTCGCGCTCGCCCCCGACCTGGTCGACCTCGTCGACGCCAGCAGCGGGGACCTGCTCGACCGGGTACGCGCCCTGCGCCGCAAGATGGCCATGGAGCTCGGCGTGATCATGCCGCCGGTCCGTACCCGGGACGACCTGGACCTGCCGCTCTCCTCGTACGCGATCCGGATCTCCGGTGTCGACGCCGGCACCGGTCAGGCGCCGCCGGGCACCGTCCTGGCGATCGGCGAGGGACTGCAGGCGCTCCCCGGCCGGGCCGGGGTCGAACCGGTCTTCGGGCTGGCCGGCAAATGGGTCCCCGCCGAGCTGCACTACCAGGCCGAGATCTCCGGCGCGACCGTGGTCGACCGGGCCTCGGTGATCATCACGCATCTGGCCGAGATCGTCCGGACCAACGCCAGCCGACTGCTCGGCCGCGAGGACGTCCGCGCGCTCTCCGAGATGGTCAAGCGCACCCACCCGGTGGTGGTGGAGGAGCTGACCCCGGCGCTGCTCAGCCTCGGCCAGGTGCAGAAGGTGCTGCAGGCACTGCTCGACGAGGGTGTGCCGATCCGCGACCTGGTCCGGATCTTCGAGGCCCTGTCGCTGCGGGCCAAGACCTCCCAGGACCACGACGGCCTGGTCGAGGCGGCGCGTGGCGCACTCGGGCCGGCCATCGCCGCCCAGTACGCGACCGCGGGCCGGCTCACCGTGATCACCCTCGACCCGATGCTCGAGCAGGGCCTGCTCGAGTCGCTGCGGCCGAGCGACACCGGGGCCTTCATGGCGATCGACGGCATGCGCGCCGAGGCGATCGTCAGTGAGGCGAGCCGGCTCTCCGAGGCCGCCGAGCAGCAGGGACTCAACCCCGTCCTGGCCTGCTCCCCGCAGCTGCGGCTGCCCCTGATGCGACTGCTGCGAGCCGGCTCGCGCCGGGTTCAGGTGCTGTCGTACAGCGAAATCTCTGGTTCCACCGCACAGATCGAGACGATAGGGGTGGTGAACGGTGCCTACGCGGGTGCTGCTTGAGGGACCGGCCATCGAGCCGCTGCTGGCTCAGGTACGTGACGAGTACGGCTCGAGCGTCCGGATCATCTCCGCCGACAAGGTACGAAGTGGTGGCATCGGGGGCTTCTTCGCGAAGCAGCACTACGAGCTCTCCGTCGAGGTACCGGATCCAACCGAGGACAGTGATGACATGGCGCAACAGACCGTCGCCGGCAACGGCACACACAACTTCGAGCGCCTGCTCGAGCAGGCCGAGGCGCATGACCGGGTGACCGCCGAGCGGGCGCCGGCATCCCCTGAACGGCGAACCCGCCAGGAGGGCCGGCAGGCCGGGCTCGGCGACACCGGGGCCGCGTTCGCCGAGCTGATGGCCGGCCTCGACGTCGCCGGTCACCTCGGTGAGGGCCGCGCGCCGTCCCGGCCCCGCGCGGCCGAGGCATCCAAGCCGGCCGAGGCCCGAGAGGAGACGCCCACGGTGCGCCCGTTCCGACCGGCCACCGCCACCGGCTCAGCGGTCAACGCGGGTCAGCGGCCACTCCCCGCGGCGCTGCCGACCGTGCCGAGTTTCCCCGAGCGGCCCGCCGCCAAGGAGCGCCCGGCCGCGGAGCCCCGCGAGACGATGACCCCGATCCGGGCGGCCACCGCCGCCCCACGCTCGGTCTCCCCGGCGCCGTTCCGGACCGCCGAGCCCACCCCGGCCCCGCCGCGCGCCGCGTTCGCCCAGCCGGCCGCTCCGATCCGGTCCGCGGCCGACGTGTACGGACTGGACGAGCCGGCGCCGGCCTCGCCCGCCCCGGCCACCACCGCCCCGGCCGCACTGCGCTCCGGCGAACTGGACCCGGTGCAACGCAACCTGATCACGGTCGGCATGCCCGAGTCGATGGCCCGCAAGATCACCGGCGGGGACACGTACGCCGGTGTGCTCAGCGTCCTCGCCGCGCGCCCGGCCGCGCCCGGCATCCCGGACGGCCCCGGCGAGATCCTGGTCCTGGCCGGCGAAGTCCACACCGCGGTGCCGATCGCCAAGCAAATCCTCGAGCAGCTGCACGTCGACCAGACCCACCTGCTGCTCGCCGCGCCGTCGACGGCCGGCACCGGGCTGCACTCGTCCCGGCTCGTCTCCAGCCGCAGCGCGGCCGAGTCGCGGGCCGAGAAGCTGCAGAGCTCGGAGCATCCGTGGGTGGTGGTGATCGAGGCGCCGGTCGGCGGCACGGATCCGTTCTGGGTCAACGACATGTGCGACGCACTCGGCGCCACCGCCCTGTGGGCCGTCGTCGACGCCACCCGCAAGACCGCCGACTCGGCCCGCCACCTGCGCAATCTCGGCGAGGTCGAGGCGCTCGTGGTGCACAGCGTGGAGCTCACCGCCGACCCCGCGTCGGTGCTCGGCCTGGACGTCCCGATCTTCTCGCTGGACGGCAAGCCGGCCACGCCGCACGCCTGGGCGGCCATGCTCTGCGCCCGGATCGCGGCCGAGGTCATGCCGACGGCCATGATGCCGCGGCGGGTGACCCGCTCGGGCCGCCGCTGACCTCCGATGATCAAGCCGTCGGTTCTGCTGTTCGCGCTGCTGATGAGCGCGCCGGCGTTCTACCGTCTGCTCGGTGACGAGGTGGACCTGATCCAGGTGCTGATCCGGTTCCTCATCGCCGTGCCGATCGCCGCCGTGCTCCTGGCCGGGCTCCGATTCGTCCTCTCCGGTTACCGCAAGGCGGACGAGGAGACGCCCGGCGCCGTGATGGTGCCCGAGCCGTACGACAGTCGCGAACCCGGAAAGTCCAACTGACCGGCGCCGGCCCCCGCACATGACGGGAGCCGGCGCCGTTTCGTCTCAGGCCTGTACGTCCAGCCGTCCCGAGCCCGGGTCCACCCGGCGGGTGACGACCGGCGCGGGCTCGGCGCCGACGTCCGGGCCACCGCGCGCCGTGTCCGCCCGCCGCCCCGGAGACTCGGCGAGCTGCTGCCGGGCCTGCTGCTGGGTGTTGCCCTGGCGCAGGTCGAGCGTGCAGTTGCCGAACCCGGAGCTCTCCAGCTCACGCCGCAGGTCGTCGAGCGACGACCGCAGAGCCTCGGTGCCCGCCTCGGTCCCTCCGGCCAGCTGCACCGTGATGTCGCCGTTGCGGATCTCCGCCACCACCTGCACCGGGCCGAGGTCGACCGGGTGCAGGTGCACGGTCAGCCGGTGGACCCCGTCCGCGTCCAGCCGGAGCGGGACGAGCCGGGTGGCCAGCTGCTGTGCCGCCGGAGGCGCCGGTGTGGCCGGAGCCTCCTGCGGAGCGGGCGCGTCGGCGGTCGGCACCGTGGGGGCGGCGGCCTGCGGGCCGGTCACCCCGCCCAGGCCCACTGTCGCCGGGGCTACCGGGGCGCCGGTCTCGGCAGGTGTGCTGATCTGCGGGAACGCGGTGGCCGTACCGGCGGTGGGCTCGGTGGTCGGCTCGGCCCCGCCGGTGAAGGCGCCGGCCGTACCGGATCCATCGCCCTGACCCGAGCGGTCGCCCTGCCCGGCGCCGCCCTGTCCGCCGGTGTCCGGAGCGACCTCGCCGGTCGGCGCGGGGTCGGCGGTGGCCGCCCCGGTCGTGTTCTCGGCCGGCGCGGCCGCGGTGGCCTCCGGGGCACGCAGCCCCTCCGGGCGTGGCGCGGCCGCGGCCTCGACGACGGTCGCCGCGGGCTGAGCCGCCGGAGATCCGGTCCCCGTGGGTACGCCCTGAGGCGCCCCCGCCGCAGCCGGAGCCGCCCCCTGCCCGGCGACCTGGCCACCGGACGCCGATGCGGCACCTACGGTCCCGTCGGCGCCCTGAGCAGCCGATCCAGTCGCGGTGCCCGCCGCGTCCCCGGAGCCGGCCGGAGCCGCCGTGCTCGCGCTCGCGCCCGTGCCTGTGCCCGTGCCATCGGCCGGAGCGGCCGGCGTCTCGGCCGTCGCCGTGCCGCTCGGCTGTCCCGCCGGTGTCGTGGCGGTCTGTGTCGCGCCCGTGTCGGTGGCCGTCAGGGTCGTCCCGGCGGCCGCCTGCGGCGCCGCACCGGTGATCGCCGCGGTTCCGGCGGCAGCGGTGTCCTCGGTCGCGGCGACCTCGGGCGTGACGGGCAGCGGAAGAACCGGCATCGTGCCGGTGGCCAGAACGGTCACCGCGGCGTCCGCGCTCTCCTCGGGCTCCGTGGTCTCCTCGGCACCGGTTGTCTCCGCGGCGGCGGAGTCCGTGCCGGTCACCGTGGTCTCCTCGACCGGCCCGGCCCCGGCGGGGCCAGCCTGCAAGTCGGTGGCGTCCGCCGGACCGGCCGAACCACCGGCCACCCGATCCACGGCGGCCCGTCCGGCGGCCACCGGGTCCGGAGCCCGCTTCGTGTCCCGCCCGGCAGCGGCCCGCCCCTCCGGAGCCCGATCGGTCGCCGTCCGTTGGCCGGCCCGGTCGGCGGCACGCGGGTCGACCCGGTCCGTGACCGCGCGCCGGCCGGTCCGGTCAACCCCGGCCCGATCCGGCCCGGGTCGTTCGGTCGTGGTCCGTTCGGTCATGGCCCGGTCAGCCGCCGCCCGTTCGGCCGCGATCCGTGACGCCGTAGCCCGCCCGGAAGCCGCCCGCGACGCCGCGGCGCGCTGGGCGGCCTCCCGCCCGTCCGCCGTCCGGGAAGCCGCGCGCTGCGCCGCCTCCCGCCCGTCGGCGGCATCCGGCGAGGCCGCGCGGTCACCCACGGCCGGTGAGGCCACGGCCGGTGAGGCCGCGGCCGGTGATGTCGCCGTCCGTGAGGCCGCGGCCCGCGACATCGCCGCGAACCGGGCCGCCGCGTGCGAGGAGGCCAGGGTCCGAGGGTCGGCGCCGGTGCTCCGGGACTCCGGCCGCCCGGGTGGCCGGTCGACCGCTCGTTCGTCGTCGTCGCCGGGCCGGCCCATCTCGGCCGAGAGCGCGGACCCGAACTCCGCGCCGCCCTCATCGCGCTTCCCGCCCGCTCGTCTGGTCGCGTCGGCGCCCGCCCGGCGCTCGGGACCCGTCACTGAACTCGACATGGTCATACGGTCTCCCCTGCTAGTGGGTGTCTGATCCGGGCGCGGTGTCAGCCGCCGAGGGCGGCCAGAGCCTTCTGCACCTTCGGGACGTAAGCCTGGGTCTCGGCGAACGGGGGATGCCGTCGTACTTGTGCACGGCCCCGCCACCGGCGTTGTAGGCGGCCAGCGCCAGGGGCACCGACTTGAACTCGCGCAGGTGCTTGGCGAGCAGCTTGGCGGCGCCGTCCACGGCCTGGGCCGGGTCGAACGCGTCGTCTACACCGAGCCCGCGGGCGGTCGCCGGCATCAGCTGCATCAGGCCCTGGGCGCCGGCCTTGCTGACGGCTCTCGGGTTGTAGCCGGACTCGACCTTGGCCACCGCGGCGAGGAGCTTCGGGGAGACGCCGTGCTCGGCGCCGGCCCGCTCGAACAGGTTCGCGTACGGCACACCGGCCAGCCCACCGGCGGAGGCGGTCCGCAGCCCGGCCGGGCGCAGCGAGGACATGTCCTGCACTGCGGCGGTGGGAACGGTGTCGAGGACCCGGCGGATGGCGCTCGGTGTCTCGTACACATTCTGGATCTTGACGCGGTCACCGGGCTTCGGGGCCGCGATCATCCGGTTGTCCCCCAGATAGATCGCCACGTGGTCGACCGGCGAGTTGAACGCCAGGATGTCACCCGGCTTGGCGTCGGCCAGGCTCGCCACCGGGCGGCCGGCCTTCGCCTGCTGCCAGGAGTTACGCGGCAGCTCGACGCCGAGGTCGCGGTAGGCCCGCTGGACCAGGGCCGAGCAGTCCAGCCCCTTGGCCGGGTCGGAGCCGCCGAAGACGTACGGCGTACCCAGATATCTCTTGGCCGCCTCGACGATGTCGCCGCCGGTCGGGCCGGACGTGGCGAGCGCGCCGCCGGTCGAGCCGGTGGCGCCGGCGAGTGCCGAGGCGAACTTGGCGCCCGACGTGCCGCCGGCCGCCGCGGGCGCAGGGTTGAGGCCCAGCTGATCCTGCAGTTCGGCGACGCGGGAGATGACTCCGGTGACACCCAGCATCATGCTTCGCTCCGGTTCGGGTCGGTGACGGTTCCGGCGGCGTTCCGTGCTTCGGCGGTGACCGCCAGCTCGTCGAGGACGGCCTGGTCGGTCTTCAGGTCGTGGGCTTTGACGGTGGCGGCGTGGCGCTCGGCCATCAGCTCCACCGCCCGGCGGCGTTTGGCGGCGTCGGCGAGAGCGGCCAGCTTCTCCTGCTCGATCACCTCGGCGCTGGTCACCATCCGCTGCGCGTCGAACAGGCCGGCGGCCAGCGACTGCCGGGCCACCAGCGCGGCGACCATCGCCCGGGCGGACCCCTCGCTCGGCGCGTCCGCCCCGACGAGGTCCAGCTTGCGGCGCTTGACCATGGCCTCGGCCTCACGGATCTCGGCGCGGGACTGGATGACGGCGCCGCGGGCGGCATCCTCCTGTGCCTTGCGGGCACGCAGCACGGGCGCCAGTCGGAACAGGCGGTTCAACGTTGGCCTCCTAGCGGGGCCGGTGGGCCCTCACCTAGCCGCTTCGGTCCGCCCGCCGAACCCCTGAGCCCCTGCACCGACTTCGCTACTGAGCTGCCAGGACGGCATCCCTCAAGACCGCCGTTCGCTGCCGTTCCGGCTCCGAACGGGCCCGGTGGGCGCGGTGCGCGGTCGCTACCGGTTCACGTCGGCCGGGGCCGGGCGCGGCGGGTGGGCGCGGTCTGCGGCCGGGTTCCGGTTACGACCCCTGCCGACCGGTGCGGCCTCTTGCGGTGGTGTCGCGCGCCTTTTCTCGTACGGAGGGAGAAGTCCTCGACCGCAGACCGGACCGCCCCGCCCGCGCCGCGCCAGGTCCGCGAAGGTCGAGGCCGCAACGCGGCCGCCGGGCTGATGCGGTGGTTCCCCGACCCGGTCAGGTGGTGGCGATCAGCGCGCGCAGTGCCGTCCACGCGGACTCGGCCGTGGTGCGGTCGTCGAGGTCCTGCCGGAGGAAGGCGGTGATCTGCGGCCACGCCGCGTTCGCCCGGTCGGCCTCGTGGTTGGTGCCGGGCACGTAGGCGCCGATCTCGACGAGCTCGCGGACCTCGCGGTGCGCGGCCATCATCCGGCGCAGCTCGGTGGCGTCGGAGCGCTGCTGCTGGTTCGTGATCTTGTTGGCCACACGGGAGATCGAGTCGAGGGCCTGTACGGCCGGGAAGTGCCCGCCCGTGGCCAGTTTCCGGTCGAGCACGATGTGCCCGTCCAGGATCGATCGGGCCGCGTCGGCGATCGGCTCGTTGTGGTCGTCACCCTCGACGAGGACCGTGTACAGGCCGGTGATGCTGCCGCGCGCGCCCGGTCCGGCCCGTTCCAGCAGGGAGGCGAGCATCGCGAAGACCGACGGCGGGTAGCCGCGGGTGGCCGGTGGCTCGCCGACCGACAGGCCGACCTCACGCTGCGCCATCGCCGCACGCGTCACGCTGTCCATCATGAGGAGCACGTCGGCGCCCTCGTCCCGGTAGTACTCGGCGATCCGGGTGGCGACCGCGCCGGCCCGGAGCCGGACCAGTGGTGGCGTGTCCGACGTGGCGATCACCAGCACCGAGCGGGCCAGGCCCTCCGGCCCCAGGTCGTGCTCGATGAACTCGCGCACCTCCCGGCCGCGTTCACCGACCAGGGCGACCACGTTCAGCTCGGCGGCGGTGCCCCGGGTGATCTGGCTCATCAGGGTGGACTTGCCGACACCGGAGCCGGCGAAGATGCCGATGCGCTGGCCCTTGCCGCACGGGACGAGCGTGTCGAGAACGCGTACCCCGAGGGACATCTGTTCGCCGACCAGCTGCCGTTCCATCGCCGACGGCGGCGCCGCGTCGATCGGGACCAGGGTGCCGCGCAGTGGCGGCCCGCCGTCCATCGGCCGGCCCAGCCCGTCGAGGATGCGGCCGCGCAGGTCCGGGCCGACCGCGACGCGCAGCGGCCCGCCGGTGCTGATCGCCGGGGTGCCGGTGCCGAGGCCGGCGATCGGGCCGAGCGGCATGCAGGAGAGCCGTTCGCCGTCGAGGGCGGCCACCTCGGCCAGGACCTGATGGGAGCCGGTGCCGATGCGCAGCAGGTCGCCGACGTTGGCCTCCAGCCCGCTCACCGTCACGCGCAGACCGACCGCGCCGGTGACCCGGCCGCTGACGACCGGACGGGCCGCCTCGATCGCGCTCCGGATGCGGTGCTGGAAGAGGTCGGTCACAGGCGCAGCGCCTCACGGGTCCGGGCCACCGCGGCCGCGATGGTCGCGTCGACGGTGGCGGTGCCGGTCTCGGCGACCGCGTCTCCGGGTTGTAGGGCCGGGTCCGGGCGCAGCGTGATGCGGCGGCCCTGGAAGTCGAAGTCCTCGCCGGAGCCCTCCCCGACGAGGTTGCGGTAGTCGTCGGGGTGCAGGTTGACGATCACGTCACCGTGGTCGGGGGCGGCGGTCATCGCCCGGCGCAGCGCGTCCGCACCACGTTCCGGGTCATCGCGCAGGTTGCGGCCGATGATCGCCTCGGCCAGTTCCCACGCGCTGGCGAGCACGACCTCCTGCAACTCGGTGAAGGTCGGCATGAGCTGGTCCTCCAGGCCGGTCACCGCGCGCCCGAGGGCGTTCACGGCGCTGGCCAGGGCGGCGGCACGGCGGTGATCGAAGGCCTCCTCGGCCGCGACGGCACGTGCCGCGGCAGCCTCGTTGGCGGCCGCGGCGTCGCGCTTGCCCTGCGCCCAGCCCTCGGCGTATCCGGTGGTCCGGGCCTGCTGGAGCGCCCGATCCACGGCCTCGTTCTCGATCGGTGCGTCCTGCCGGAGGTCGATGCCGAACCGCGCTGCGGCGGCGTTCTCCGCCGCCACCCCGCGGATCACACGGTCACGCGATGAGCTCATCGGCCTCGCCGCCGCGCTGGATCTCGATCTGACCGGAGTCCTCGAGCGTACGGATGACACTGACGATCTTGGCCTGGGCCTCCTCGACCATCTTGACCTTGACCGGCCCGAGCAGGTCCATCTCCTCCAGCAGGTTCTCCCGGCCGCGCTCGGAGAGGTTCTTGGTGACCTTGTCGCGCACGCCCTCGGGCACACCCTTGAGCGCGGTGGCCAGATCGGCCGGCTCCACCTGGCGCAGGATGAGCTGCACCGCACGGTCCTCGAGGTTGATGACGTCCTCGAACATGAACATCCGGCGGCGGATCTCCTCGGCCAGCTCGGGGCTGCGCGCGTCGAGGGCCTCCAGGATGAGCCGCTCGGTGGTGCGGTCGGCCCGGTTGATGATGTCGACGAGAGGCTGCAGACCGCCGACCGTGGAGAGCTCGTCCGGCTGCAGCACACTGGACAGCTTGCGCTGCAGGGCGCTCTCCACCTGGCGGATGATGTCCGGCGAGGTCCGGTCCATGATCGCGATCCGGTGCGCGACCTCGGTCTGCACCTCCAGCGGCAGGCCGGCCAGGATCGACGACGCCAGCCCGGACGGGATGTGGGCCAGGACCAGCGCGATCGTCTGCGGGTGCTCGTACTGCACGTAGGAGAGCAACTGCCGGGGGTCGGCGTGGCTCAGGAAGTTGAAGGGGATGTCGTTCATCGACGCTTCGAGCCGCTCCAGGATGAGCGCCGCGCGTTCCTTGCCGAGCGAAGCCTCCAGCAGCTCCCTGGCGTAGTCCATGCCACCCGACCCGGCGTATCGGGTGGTGGCCATGGCGTAGAACTCGTCCATCACGTCGTCGACCTGGACCGGGTCGAGCTTGCCCAGCCGAGCCACCTCGGCGGAGACCTGCTCGACCTCTTTGTCGGTCATGTTGGCCATGACGGACGCCGCGTGTTCCCGGCCGAACTGGACCAGCATGATCGCGGCCTTGCGCACTCCGGTCATGGAGAGCGTGCTGAGCGCCGGTGTTGTCAACTGTTGCTCCTGTGGTTCAGCGGTTGCTCTCGTCGGCCGAGATCCAGCTGCGGATCAGGGACGCCGTCTCGTCCGGCTTCTCCCGGACCAGGTCCTCGATCTCACGATGACGCTCCTCCCGCGCTTCGTCCGTCTTATCGGCGATTTCCGGAAGCTCGAGCATGTGCGCGGTGGTGACGTCGATCTCAGCCGCGCGCTGAGCCTCCAGCGCCGCCTGCATCTCCTCCAGGTGCCGCCGCTCCTCCTCGGTGAGCTGCTGCTGGCGCTTCTTGGCGCGCCGGTTCGCCCGCCAGGCCAGCATGATCAGCATCAGCACCACGAACAGCAGGGCGCCGGTCTGGATCAGCTTGGTCTGCTTGGCCGACTTCTCCGCGGCTGCCGCCTGGGCGAGCTCCGTCTGAGCGGCCTGGGCCTGGGTGTTGTCGAACGGCATCGAGGCGACCGAGATGGTGTCGCCCCGGTTCGGGTCGATACCGGCCGCGGCGCTGAGCGCCTGCTGCACCATGTCCGGCTTGATCTGGCCCGCCACCGTGCTGTCCAGCAGGACCGAGACACTGAGCCGCTCGATGCTGCCCGGAGCGTTGCGCCGGACCTCCTCCACCTCGTTGAAGCGGCGGGTGCGGGTCTCGTCCTTCTGCTGGTACTGCCCGTTCCCGACGCCATTGGGCCCCTGGATGTTGTCCGGCCCGAGCACACCGCCGTTGCCTGTCCCGGTCCCGGTGTAGGTCTCGCTCTTGAGGTTCTCCGACTCGGCCGGCATCGACGGGTCGGTGCTGTACTTCTTGCTCCGCGTCTCGGTCTGGTCGAAGTCCAGGATCGGCGTCGTGGTGACCACCGAGTGGCCGGGGCCGACCAGGCTGTCGAGCATCCGCTGCAGTGAGCTGTTCAGACGGTTCTGGAACGCCACGGTCTGCTGCTCGGTGCCGCCGTCCGCGCCGGTGGCGCCGATCGAGTTGCCGCCGCCGGTGGAGAGCATCCGCCCGTCCGAGCCGGCGACCGTGACCTGGGTCGGGTCGAGGCCCTCGACGCTCGACGCGACGAGGTGCACGATCGACTGCACCTGCTGCTGGTCGAGCGGGTTGGTCGCCTTGGACGCGACCAGCACCGATGCGGTCGGCCGGGACTGGTCCTCGGTGAAGATGTCCTCTTTCGGCATCACCAGGTGGACCGTCGCCGCCTCGACGCCGTCGATCGACTTGATGGTGTTCGCCAGTTCGCCCTCGAGCGCCCGCTGGTAGTTGGCGTGCTGCATGAAGTCGCTGGTGGTGATGCCCTGCTGGTCCAGCAGCGAGTAGCCGGTGCCCTCGTCGTTGGGCAGGCCCTCGCCGGAGAGCTGGAGGCGCAGCTGGTTCACCTGGTCGCGCGGCACCATGATCGTCTGACCGTCGTTTGCCAGCTCGTACGGGGTGCCGGACTTCTCCAGCGACTCCACGATCGCGCTGGCGTCCT
This sequence comes from Actinoplanes sp. CA-252034, assembly GCF_050956125.1. Lineage (NCBI taxonomy): Bacteria > Bacillati > Actinomycetota > Actinomycetes > Micromonosporales > Micromonosporaceae > Actinoplanes > Actinoplanes sp. CA-252034. The sequence continues at coordinate 10,225,059 of NZ_CP191846.1, read as the reverse complement.
TGGTGGCCAGGTTGTTGAAGAGGATCTGATACGACGGCTTCGCCGCCCAGGTGGCGAAGAAGTAGCCGCCGACGGCGAGCGCGAGAACCGCGAAAACGGTGACAGCCTTCTGTCCCGGTGTGAAGGACTTGAAGGTGTCCGTGATGCGGCGTACCGGAGCGGGAAGGCGGTCGGTCATGTCAGGCCTGCATCCTCATGATCTCTTGGAAGGCTTCGACGGCCTTGTTGCGGATGGCCATGGTCAGCTGCAGTCCGAGGGCCGCCTCGGTGGAGGCCATCGTGTACTGCGCCGGGTCGGCCAGCCGGCCGTCGGCGACCTGAACTGCCAGGTCGGCAGCCTTGGTCTGGTTGGCCTGGACGTTCTCGATGCCCTTGGCCAGCATCCCGGCGAAGTCGTTGTTCGGGCCCTGCGGCGCCTGCGGCTCGGACGAGCCGAGCATGCTGCCGAGACCGTTGAGGCCGCCGAGGCCGACGCCGCGGTCGCTGAGCCCGCCGATGGCGGAGAAGCCTCCGATAGGACTGATCGGTGAGGTCAAGGAGATCACTTCCCGAGGTTGATGGCGGCGGTGTACGAGTCGCGGGCCCGGTCCACCACGGCGAGGTTCGCCTGGTAGGAACGCTGGGCCATCATGAGCTGGGCCATCTGGTTGCCCATGTCGATGTCCGGGCGGCGGACGTAGCCCTCGGCGTCGGCGAGGGGGTTCTCCGGCTCGTAGGCCAGGATGCCCTCGGCGCTGCCGAACTGGACGCCGGCGATCTCGGCGCCGTTGCCGTCCTGCGCGGAGCGGGCCGCGACGTACCGCGCCTGGAAGGCGTTCTCGCTGGTCCGCGTGGTGGTGTTGATGTTCGCGAGGTTGTCGGCCACCGCGTCCAGCCACTTCCGGTAGACCGTGACGCCGCTACCCGCGATTCCGATGGCGTTGAAAGTACTCATCGTCAGGCCCCCTTGATGGCTTCGCGCAGCAGGCTGTACTTGCCGTCCAGCGCCCTGATGGCGAGCTGGTAGCGCATCGTGGTGTCGATGTGCGACAACGTCTCCTGGTCGAGATTGACGTTGTTGCCGTTGAGCCGTGTCGGCTCCAGCGAAGTCAGCACACTCGGGGACACCCCGGCCGGTGAGTCACCGCGGGCGACGGCGCCCTGCAGCGCCTCCTCGAACTTGACCTTACGGGCCCGGTAGCCGGGGGTCTCGATGTTGGCGATGTTGTTGGCGATGGCCTGCTGCCGCGCTGAGAGGCCGGCGACGGCGACCCTCAGGGCGGATGACGAACGGTCGTCGAACAAGGTTGCTCCTCAGTCGTTCGAGGTAGCCCGTCCTTGGCTTTTCGGCTGAGCAATCCGTGCTCGTACCCTGCAGTTCGGCGTGCTCGCCGATCCGCTGAGTTCCAAGCGGTTGCCGGAAGGTTGCACACGAAAAGGTCCCGGACCCCGTGGGGGTCCGGGACCTTCGCGTCTCGGCACTACATCGCGCAATCCAGGTAGACCGGGCGTTTGACCGCCTCGCCGGTCTCGATGCGGGACGTCATCGCCATCTGCTGGCGGTTCGCCGTGAGCCGGCGGGCGATCTCCTCCGCCGCGGCCAGCTGACGGGTCAGGATCTCGTCGGCGCGCGGCTTGAGCTCCAGCGGCAGCGCCCCGAGCTCGGTCGGCGGCCGCCACAGGTCCGACGGCGGGGTCTCGGCGATCCGCCGCTCGTCGGCCAGCATGGTCTCGACCGCGAGCACGTCCATCTCGAGGTCGTCGAGCGCCGCGGTCCACGCGGACCGCCAGTCCACGGCGTTCGACGTGGGGGCGCTCATGTCGAGGCCGAGGCGGCGTCGCGCCACGCGTCGCGCAGCGGCTCCAGCAGCGAGCGGCAGGAGGCGACCCGGTCGGCGTCCCGCTTGATGTTCGCCCCGATCAGCTCGGTGAGCACGAAACCGTACAGGTTGGCCAGGCCGGGCGCGCCGTCCCAGGCTTCCACGTCGAGGGTGACCCGCAGCTCCAGGACGATCTCCTGAGCGTGCGTGATCTTCTCGTAGGCCAGGACGCGGTCGTCGTTGCGGAGCGCCTCCTCGCCGTGCATGAGGTCGAGGATCAGCCGGTCGTACAGCATGATCAGCAGCCGGGCCGGCGAGGCCGTGTTGATCGAGTCCTGCAGGTAACGGTCGCGAAGGTGGGGCGCGCTCATGAGTCTCCCTCGGTCAGGGGCGGTCGGCTGGAGTCCGTGATCGACGATCGTCAGCCCAGGCCCGCCAGCTGTCCGGAGAGCCAGCTCGACTGGTTCTTGAGGGTGCCGAGCGAGGACTCCAGGGACGCGTACTGGCGCTGCAGCGCCTGCCGGCGGGTGGCCAGCCGGACGTCCCAGTTGTCGATCTGGTCGTTGAGCGACTTGATCTCGGTCTTGCGGCCCAGCACGACGTTGGTGATCGTGCTCGTCTGCTTGTCGGCGAGGGTCCGCAGCTGGGAACCGAAGGCCATGCCGGCCTCCTGGATGCCCACCGGGTCCTTGACGTACGCATCGTTGAAGGCGGACGCCGAGAACTCGAACTGGCTGCCGTCCTTGCTGAGCGTGATGCCGAGCTGCTTGAGCGAGCCGAACTCGACCGTGGCGGTGTCCTTCACGTTGTCGTTGTCCGCGTCGGTGCTCAGCGTCTTGGTGTAGGTCAGCCCGTTGCTGATCTGGCTCAGCAGGGACTGGTTCATCTGCCGGACGGTGAAGTCACCGGTCAGCGGCGAGCCCTTGCGGGTGTCCACGTCGTATTTGGTCTGCGACGAGATCTCGCTGAGCGCCTCGTTGGCCGCGGCCACCATGGCCTGGATCTTGTCGGCGATCGCGGTGGAGTCGGCGGTCGCGTCGACGACGACGCCCTGCTCCTCCTTGGTGACCGAGATCGTCACACCCGGCATCAGTGTGCCGAACGTGTTCGTCGTGCTGCTGACCTCGTACTGGGCGTCGCTGCCGGGGTTCACGGTGAGCACCGCGTCCCGGGCGGAGGTCGTCTTCGGGTTGGCGCCGCCCTTGCCGTACCCCTCGAGGCCGCTGATCTGGAAGCCGTTGGCGGCGCCGCTCTTCATCCCGCTGAACTGCACGACACCCTCGTTGCCGGAGGTGTTCACGGTGTAGGCGCGAATGCCGAGGCTGGTGCCGTCCGCGGTGGTCGCCGAGTTGACGGCGGTGGTCATCTTGGCCATCGTCCGAGGCTCGGGAATGGTCACCTCGACCGGGTCGCCGACCGCGGTGAACTCGTCGATGCCGTCGTTGTCGTTGTCCGGGCTCCACTTGCCCGGCTGGATCGTGATCGTCGCCGGCAGGGCGGCCTCGGCCGTGGTGTCGGCGACCTCGAGGATCGAGGTCTGCGAGCGGGCCACCGACGTGACGTCGAACTTCAGGTTGCCGGTCATGCCGGACAGTCCGCCGGTGGCGGTGGCGGTCACGCTCGTCGCGCTGGAGGTGGCCTTCATCGAACGCCACGAGGCCAGGTTGCCCATCGCGTCGGCGGCCGTCTTCACCGCCTTGAGCTTCGTGTTCACCGACTGGTACGAGGTGATCGCGGTCTCGGCCTTCTCGACCTTGGTCTTGAGCTTGGTCTGTCCCGCCGCCTCGACCTGCATCATCTGGTTGATCATCGAGGAAGTGCTGAGGCCACTGACGAGGCCGTCAACGGAGCTGGTCACGGGAGCCTGCCTTTCGCGTACCGAGGACGAGAGCGGAGCGGGGGTAGCCGGCTGGGCTTGCCGGCTACCCCCACTGTTCGGTCGTTCGCGGACCGGATTCAGTTGTCGCCGGTGGTTATCCGGTTGTCATTCGGTGCGTCAGCGGAGCAGCGACAGGACGTTCTGCGAGGACTGGTTGGCCTGCGAGAGCATCGAGGTGCCGGCCTGGGTGAGGATCTGGTTGCGGGTGAACGAGACCATCTCCTGCGCCATGTCGGTATCCCTTATGCGGGACTCCGACGCGGACAGGTTCTCGACCGCGACGTTGAGGTTGTTGATGGTGTGCTCGAAGCGGTTCTGGTGGGCACCCAGCTTGGCCCGGGTGTCCGAGACCGACTTGAGTGCCACGTCGAGCGCGTCCATCGCCTTGGCGGCGCCGGACGCCTGCGGGCCGCCGACGGCGTCGGGGTCGGCGGCGGTGGTCAGGTCGAGGTTGTTGAGACCGAGCGTCTTCGAGCTGACCGCGTTGATCGCGACGTCCAGCGTCTCGCCGGCGTTGGCGCCGATCTGGAACGAGCCCGGAGTGGCGCCCGTGGTCTTACCGGCGTCGACGGCGGCGATGTTGAGCGAGGTGGCCTCGACGTTGAAGGCCGACGGACCCTGTGCCTTGAAGGTGATGGCACCGGCGTTGTCCACCTCAGCGCTGAACGTCACCTCGTCGCCGTGCTTGCCGGCCGCCTTGAGGGCGGTGGAGACCGCGTCGTTGATCTTCTGAACCGCCTCGTGTGCAGGCAGCGTGGTGGGCGGCGTGGCGCCGTCGGTCAGGTCGATCGCGCCGGTGGTGATCGGCGGGGTCTGAGCCGTGCCGCCCAGGCTGGCGAGGTTCACCGTGGTCGTCGTGGGCGCCGCGGCCGCCGCGATCGCCGCGGTGCTCGCGGTGCTGTTGGTGTTGCCGAAGGTGCCGTCGAGCAGCTTCGACTTGCCGAACGAGGTGGTCTCGGCGATCCGGTCGATCTCGGCGGACAGCTGCTGGAACTCGCCGTTCGCGGCCTGCTTGGCCTCGTCGTCGAGCGACGCGTTGTTCGACTGGACCGAGAGGTCGCGCATGCGCTGGAGCATGCTGGTGACCTCGTTGAGCGCACCCTCAGCGGTCTGCACGACGCTGATGGCGTCCTGCGCGTTGCGCACGGCGACCTTGAGGCCACCGGTCTGCGCGCGGAGGCCCTCGGAGATCGAGAGGCCCGCCGCGTCGTCGGCCGCCCGGTTGATGCGGAAACCGCTGGAGAGCTTCTCGAGCGACTTCGACATCTGGTTGTCGGTGACCGACAGGTTCCGGTAGGCGTTCTGTGCGGCGATGTTCTGGTTGATGCGAAGACCCATTAGGTGATTCCTCCTTGAGTGGGGTCTTGAGCCGGCCCGTCCATGAGCCGTGGTGTTACGCCACTTCCCATCGGCGGGTCGCCGAGAAGCCATGAGGATTCTCCGAGATTTTTTCGGGCTTTTCGGGCGAACCGGAGAAGTACCGATCGGGAGAAAGCGCTCAGTGGCACGGCGGATGTGCCGACCTGTCCGAATGAGCGGGTCCGCCGAGGGGGTAGGCCCGACCAGCCATACGACGGAGGACCGGGTGAGCCTGACCGACCTGGCCAGTGTCCTCTGGCGCTCACGTGAGCTGCTGGAGATGCTGTTGTTCAAGCTTGAGGAGGAGCAGTTGCTCCTCGCGTCCAACCGGTCCCGATGGCTCAGTCACGCCACCCGCGAGGTGGAAGTGGTCCTGGATCAGATCCGGCAGACCGAGGTGATCCGTGCGGCCTACTCGCAGGAGGTCGCCGTGGAGCTCGGCCTGTCCGCGGACGCGTCGCTCGGCGAGCTCGCCGACGCCGCTCCGGACCCCTGGTCGGAACTGCTCCACCAGCACCGCAAGGCGTTCCTCATGCTGACGTCGGAGATCCGGGCCCTGGCCGACGTCAACCGGGAACTGCTCACCGCGGGTCAGCGCGCGGCTCGCGAAACCATGCTCGCGTTCGCTGAGACTGTGGAAACGTACGGACCGCAGGGCCAGACCGTCAGCGGCGCCGTGCGGCGCCCCACTCTGGTTGATGAGGCGATCTGATGGGCAGCACATTCAGCGGACTCAACACGGCGCTCACGTCTCTCTACGCGCAACGCCGGGGCCTGGACGTCACGGGCCAGAACATCGCGAACGCCAACACCGAGGGTTACACCCGCCAGCGCGTGGTGATGCACGCGCAGAACGCGAACCTCACGCCGGGTATCTACTCCACCACGACCGCGGTCGGCAACGGCGTCACGGTCAGCTCGGTGGAGCGGCTGCGCAACACGGCGCTCGACCAGCGCAGCTTCACCGAGCACGCGAACTCCTCGTACCACAACGAGCGGGCCGGCGGATACACGCTGATGGAGGACGTCTTCGGCGAGCCCAGCGACACCGCCCTCCAGGCGCGTCTTCAGGACATGTGGGACGGCTGGAACGCGATCGCCTCGAACCCGGACAAGAAGGCGCCGAAGTCGGCGATGCTGGAGCAGGCGGTCACCGTCGCGTCGTCGCTCAACGACGCCGCCACGCAGCTGGACAACCAGTACAAGTCGACGCGGGCCGGTCTGGACACGTACGTCGGTGAGGTCAACAAGGCGGCCGAGTCGATCGCCAAGCTGAACCACGAGATCGTGCTCGCCACGCAGGCCGGTCTCCAGGCCAACGAGCTGCAGGACCAGCGCGGCGTACAGATGCTCAAGCTCGCCGAGCTGGCCGGCGCGACCGCGACCGAGCTGCCCAACGGCGCGCTGAGTGTCTACGTCGGCAGCGCCCCGCTGGTCAGCGAGTTCAACACCCGGGAGATGTGGGTCGAGACCGGCAGCGCCACGAAGCTGCAGGACCTCCCCGGCATCGAGGTGAACCTGCGCTGGAAGGACACCGGCACCGCGGTCGGGGTGGGCGGCGCCATGGGCGCGCAGATGGAGCTGCTGGACAAGGACGGCACCCTGCGTGACATCTCGCAACAGCTGAACAAGGTCGCCTCCACCCTGGCGGCGGACGTCAACGCCCTGCACAGCGGTGGGTACGGAGTGGACGGAAGCCACGGACTCGACATGTTCGTGCCGAACGACCCGTCCGAGACGACGGTCACCGCGCTGAACATCCGGGTCAACGGCGATCTACTCGCCGATGTGGACAAAGTGGCGGTGTCCTCCGGCGACCCGAAGGGCGGGACCCCGATCCTGAACGGCTCGGTGGCCGACGATCTATCCGAACTGGCCACTTCCCGGACCGGTGCGGACGCGAGCTACCAGTCGCTGATCGGCGACCTCGGTGTGGCGTCGCAGTCCTCGATCCGCCGGCGTGACATCCAGAACGCGGTGACCGACCAGGTCGACGCCGCACGGGACGCGGAGTCCGGAGTCAACCTCGACGAGGAGATGACCAACCTCCTCACGTACCAGCGCGGGTACGAGGCGGCATCGCGCGTGCTCACCACGATCGACTCGATGCTCGACCAGCTGATCAACCGGACCGGTCTGGTCGGCAGGTGACAGTTAGAGGGGAACACCGCTCATGAGCAGCAGTCCGCGAGTGACCGAGAGCTCCGTACGCACTCGAACCATGGCGAGCCTGCAACGGAATCTGAGCCGTACGCAGAACGCGCAGGATCAGATCTCCAGTGGCAAGCAACTGCGCCGCCCGTCGGACTCGCCGACGGGCACGGTCACCGCGCTCCAGTTGCGCGGCGAGGTGCGCGCGAACAAGAAGTACTCCACGAACGCGGACGACGCGATGGGCCGCCTCGGCACCGTGCAGGACACCCTGAAGAGCGTCTACGACCAGGTCCAACGGGTCCGCACGCTGACCCTGGAGGGCGTGAGCGCCGGCGGTGGAAGCACCCCGCAGGCGAACAGGGCCCGCGCCGACGAGATCGAGCAGATCAAGGGTCTGGTCGTCCAGTTCGCCAACACCAAGTACCTGAACCGCCCCGTGTTCGGCGGTTTCACACCGGACTCCACGGCGTACGCCACCTCCGGCGCGTATGTGGGCGAAGCGGACGGTGAGACCACCCGGGCGATCGGCCCGAATGCGCGGGTTCGTGTCGACGTGCGCGGGCCGGAGGTGTTCGGCACCGACGGCGCGATGCAGGCCGACGGCGTGACGCCGCAGGTCGACGGGAACGGCGATCCGGTGCCCAATGAGGCCCAGCTTTTCCGGGTCCTCGACTCCATTTCCTCCGCTATGCGCACAGGTGATCCCGAAGGCATCAAGGCAGGCCTGGAGAACCTCGATAAAGCAGCAGAAACCCTGAATTCAACCCTTTCGGACGTAGGCGCCCGATACAATCGGGTTACGCAGATGAAGCAGTCCGCAGAGGATCGCTTGATGTCCGTGTCGTCGCAGCTGTCCGATATCGAGGATGTCGACCTGCCCAAGGCGATCATGGAATTGCAACTCCAGCAGACCTCGTATCAGGCCGCCCTGGCCGCCACGGCCAAGGTGATCCAGCCCTCGCTCATCGATTTCCTGAGGTGACCATGACTACTCGCACCGCATCCCGACCGATTGAGGCCACCATGACCGACCCGTCGCTCGGGTTGCCGACCATCACGATGGCGGTGCCCATGCCCGGGTTCCCGTCCCATCGGGATTTCGTCTTGGTGCGTCTCAACGACGACGGTCTGCTCTACGCGTTCACGTCGATCGAGAACCCCGAACTCCGTTTCCTGGTGGCCCCGCCGGAGCCCTTCTTCCCGGACTACGCCCCGGAGATCGAGAATGCGGTCTTCGCGGCGCTGAACACCAAGGACCCGGACCGGCTTCTCCTGCTCACGGTCATCACCGCCAGCGAGCACGAGACCACCGCGAACCTGCTCGCGCCGATCGTGGTGGACCGCGACAGCATGCGCGCCATGCAGGTCGTCCTCTCCGGGTCGGGCTACCCGGTTCGGGCGATCATGAACCGGAACTTCTGACCCTCCACAAGCGGGCGCGGTCGCAACGCGACCGCGCCTTTGCTGTTCGTTCGAGGGATGGAGGGTCGCTGATGCTGGTCCTGACGCGGCGAGCCGGAGAGAGCGTGATGATCGGCGACGATGTCGTGATCACCGTGCTCGAGGCCCGTGGTGACGTCATCCGGCTGGGTATCCAGGCCCCGCGGGATGTGCAGGTGCACCGCGAGGAGGTCTACCGGGAGCTGCAGGAGGCGAACCGGGCTGCCGCCTCGCCGACCGAGGATGCGGTCCATGCGGTCGCCAGGATGTTGGAGAAGCCGGACAACACGGCTGAATGAGCACGAGTGACGCCCGTCGCCGCCGGCGACGGGCGTTCTTGCGTCTCGGCCCGTAGCGCGCTCCTGTCCTGCACCGGGCACTGACCCCGGAGACAACATCGGGGCCTCACTCTCATCATCGGGCGGGAGAAACCCGCCCCTTTCAGCCGGGGAGCGAGCGTGGGCGCAGAGCGCGATTCAGTCATCGGTGGCGGTGCGGTGGGCACCGCCTGCGCGCTGGACCTGGCGGTGGACGCGCATGTGCACACCGGGTTCGCGGCCGGCCGGGATGCCGTGGGTGTGGTGGTCTCGGCCGCCGATCAGGCCGGCCTGTCCGCGCTCACCTTCGCCGACCAGGCCGGCCCGGACACCACCTGGCTCACGGCGTACGCCGACGCGGTGCGCCGCGCCCGGCACCGCACCGAGATGACGCTGCGGGTGGCGGCCGAGGTGGAGGTGGTCCGCCCGGACGGCTGGCTGGCCCTGCCGCCGGACCTGGCGCCGCTGGATGCGCTCTCGGTTGCGGTCTCCGATCTGCCCGTCGACGGCGAGCTGCTCACCCCGCGCGAGGTGCGCGCCCGGCTCGACCTCGGCCTGTTGACCGCCGGTCAGGTGACCGAGCTGCTGGTGGTGGCGACCGTCAAGGGCCTGGAACGGGCCTCCCGGTACGTGCCGGCACAGCTCGCCCGACCGCTGGCGCTGCTCGGTCAGGCCGGGCTGGACGACTCCTGTGTGACGCCGGAGCTGATCGCCGACCTGGCCTTCGCCTGCCGGACCACCGGGGCGGTCGTCGAGGTGAGTGAGGCATGGCGCAGCCCATCGCCGCGCGTGGTGCAGATGCTCCTGGAGTCGGCTGTGACGGTGGCGCCGGCGAGTGACGCCCGGTACGCCGCCGAGGTGGGGCGCTGGCAGTACCTGCGACGTGTCTGAGGAGAACAGCAAAACCGAACACGATGCGCACTCGCCTCCGTACTCTCTGTCATGCCAGCACTTCAGTATGGGAGAGTTGCGATGAGCATGGTTCAGCAGGCTATCGAGGTCAGTGCACCGGTCCACACGGTGTACGAACAGCTCGCGGCGTTCGAGAACTACCCCCGTTTCATGACCGGTGTGCGGCAGGTGACGTCGATCGGCGCCGACCAGACCCACTGGATCATGGACGTCGACGGTAAGCGACGCGAGTTCGACGCCCAGATCATCGAGCGGTCGCCGGACGAGCGGGTCTCCTGGTCGACCATGGAGGGCCCGCTGCTGGCGGAGACGATCACACTGCGCCCGATGGGGGAGACGAAGACCCAGATCGTCGCCCAGCTGGAAGCCGACATAGCCTTCCTGATGCCCAGCGACCGGCACGGCCAGGAGTCACTGAACCGTCGGCTCAAGGCCGACCTGACCACGTTCAAGGGCCTGGTGGAGAGCGGTGTTCTCGGCGGCCGGCCGATCCCGCACAGCGGCGTCGGCTCCCCGCCGATGGGCGTGCGGTCGCACAGCCTGCTGCCCGGCGCCGACACCCCGTCGCCGGCCGCGGTGGCCGCGCGCATCCGCAATCGCAACACCCCCGCGCCGAGCCCGGGCGCCGGCTGGGACACCGGTGTCGCCGGCACCGCCCGGATGGGCGGCCGCACCTCCGGCGCCGACATGTGGGGCAACGGCATGATCAACGAGGAGGAGCGCGGCTAGCCGCTTCCGTTCGGGGCCCGGGGCGTACGCCTCCGGGCCCTTTTGCATGTGTCCGCCGCCGCTACGCGCTGGCCGGCGCCGCCTCGAGGGTGACCAGCAGCCGCGCGCCGCGGGGCTCGGCGGGCTCGTAGCGGACCGTCCCGCCGTTCGCCTCGACCAGGTGCCGGACGATGAACAGCCCGAGCCCGGAGCCGTGGATGAACCGGCCGAACAGGTTGGGCAGCAAGGCGGAGGGGATGCCGGCGCCGCTGTCCTGCACGGTCAGGCGTACCGTCCCGTCACCGCCCCGGTCGGCCCGGACGTGGATCGGCGGCGCCCCGTGGGCGAGCGCGTTCTTCAGCAGGTTCTCCACCACCACGCTGAGATGCCCGCGGTCGGCCAGCGCCGACAGCTCCTCGTCGATGGCGATCTCGATGTCGCCGGTGCCGATGGCCGTGCCGCAGGCCGCCTCGACCACCTCGAGCAGCGGCACCGGCACCCGGCGGGCGGTGACCGTCCCGGTGTCCAGCCGGAAGAGCAGCTGGAGATCGTTCATCATCTTGATCAGCCGCCGGGTGTTCTTGTCGATCTTCGTGGCCAGCTCGAGCCGGATGTCCTCGGGCAGATCGGCCCAGTCGGCACAGAGCAGCTCGGCGAGGCTGGCGATCGAGCTGATCGGCTGCGCCACGTCGTGGGTCAGCATCGAGGTCAGGTCGTTCTTGAAGGCCAGGGCCGCGGCCAGGTCGGCGTTGCCGCGCTCCAGCTCGGCGGCGTGCTCGGTGAGCGCCACCTCGGCCTGCTTGCGCTCGGCGATGTCGATGTAGGTGGCCACGTACCCCCGGGTCGCGCCGGCCGCGTCCGGGATGGCCGCCATGGTCGCGAGCACCGGCACGTCGGTGCCGTCCGCGCGGGGCAGAAGCCAATCGCCGCCGGTGCCCGGTGGCGGCAGCGGCGGCGATTCGGCGGGGAGGCCGTCGTGGCCGGTGAGCTCCCGCCAGCGGCGGTTCACGTCGATCACCCGGTAGTTGGCGTCGAGGACCATCACGGCCTCGTTCATCGACTGGAGCAGCGTCTGGGCGAAGTCCTGCCGTTCCTCCAGCTCGGCCGCCAGGTGCTTCTGCCGCTGGTCGGCGTCGTCGAGGGTGCGGACCAGATAGCCGAGCAGGGTGAGCAGCGCGAGGGCGGCGAGGATCACGCCGGTGCTCACCGCGGCGGTCACCCGGCTCACGCCGGACTGCTGGGCGAAAGCGCTGACCAGGGCGGCGACGATGGGAGCGGCGATCAGGGCGGGGGCCACACGGCGTACGGCCGCCCGCGGACCGGAGTCGTCGAGGACACGTGCCGGCCCCGCCTCGGGGCGGGCCAGGATGGTGCCGGTGGCGAGACAGAGCAGTGCCCCGGCCAGATAGGCGGGCAGGACGCTCTCCGGCCCGTCGCCGGCTGAGGCGACGGCGTCGAAGAGACGTGGCACCAGGGTGACCAGCGCGATGATCGCGGCGCCGAGCAGGAGCGGGTCGGCGACCCGGAAGGCGATTCCGCCGCTGCGCCGGGTCACTCGCAGGTCGAGGCAGGCCAGGGCCAGTCCGGAGAGGGCGGTGGCGACCGCCGCGGCCGGGTGGGAGCCCAGATGGGCGACGCCCAGGCCGGTGGCGGCGAGCGCGAGGAGCACCGCCGCCCCGGCACGGAGCCGGCCGGCCCGGACACCCGTGGCCGGGACGACCTGAAGCAGAAGGGCGACTCCGGCCGGGATCAGGGCTGGAGCCGGCCCGGGGTCGAGCGCGTGCAGGGCGCCGAAAGCGGCAGCTGTTGCTCCGGCGCACCCGGCGACCAGCCGGGACAACCTGCCCACGTCATGCGCCGCGATCTGCACAAATACCCCCAAGACGTGAGGGAAAGAGCATAACGCGGGCTACCCAGGGTGAGCGGAGGGTTACTTGCCCGCCCAGTCGAAGCCGTCCTCGAGGCGGATCCTGCTCGCCACCTTGGCGATGTCGCTCCGGTGGCGGTTGGCGTGGTGCCCGCAGAAGGCCAGGTCTCCGCCGCTGGTCAGGACGACCTCCAGCTTGGCGGCCGCCCCACAACGATCGCAGCGCTCGGTCAGTTCGCCGACGGTGTCGATCTCGGGCGACAGCAGTGCGGTCATATCGCTCTCCTTGTTGCTCGGTGGCGGTGCTTCGGTGGCGGTGCAGGGGTCCTGACAGCGAGAGATTCGGCCCGCCTCCCGGGCGGCTTAGGGGTTCGCGCTGTGACTCTGGCAGCCCGGATCGTGCTACCCGGTCACAACCCGGAGGAACCCGGGAGCACAACCCGCCCCCTCCAATCTTTCCCTCAGCTGCTTTCGGCATGCCCCCGGGCCGGAATTTCACGACGACCTGAGAACACAACCGAGAGGACCCACCACATATGTTCGGTAACGACGCCCGCCGCCTGGCCATCCGACTGACCGTCGCCGCGAGCGCCGCCACCGCCACCTTCGCGGGCCTGACCGGTACGGCCGTCGCCGCTCCGGCCGCGCCCGTGCTGGGATCCATCTCGGGGACCGGCGTGGAGGGCGCCATCCCGGGCAGCTACATCGTGGTTCTGAAGCCGGGCACTCCCGCCGCCGGCCGGGTCACCACCGCGTCGCAGGAGCTGGTCCGCAAGTACGGCGGCACGGTCGCCGGCAACTACCTCGCCACGGTCCGCGGCTTCCACCTGCAAGCCGGCGCCGATGAGGCCGCCCGCCTGGCCGCCGACCCGTCGGTGGAGTACGTCGAGCAGGACGCCGTGGTCGACGGCAAGACCCTGCAGGCGCCCGCTTCGTCGTACACCCAGTCGAAGAAGCTGGCCTGGGGCCTGGACCGGATCGACCAGCGCGCGCTGCCGCTGTCGAAGTCCTACTCCTACAAGTCCGCCTCCGCGATCACCGCCTACGTGATCGACACCGGTGTCCGCACCAGTCACAAGGAGTTCGGCGGCCGGGCCACCAGCGGCTGGGACTTCGTCGACGGCGACGCCACCGCGAACGACTGCCACGGCCACGGCACGCACGTCGCCGGCACCATCGGCGGCCGCACCCACGGCGTGGCCAAGGACGTCAAGCTGGTCGCCCTGCGGGTGCTCGGCTGTGACGGCTCCGGCGCGTTCTCCGACTTCATCGCCGCCGTCGACTGGGTGACCGCGAACGCCAAGCTGCCGGCCGTGGCCAACATGAGCCTGGGCGGTCCTCGCAGCAAGGCCCTCGACGCCGCCGTCAAGCGCTCCATCGACAAGGGCGTGACCTACGCGATCGCCGCCGGCAACGAGGACCAGAACGGCTGCAAGAGCTCGCCGGCCTCCACGCCGGATGCGATCACCGTCGGTGCCGTCGACTCCGCCGACCGGCGTGCCGACTTCTCCAACTGGGGCAACTGCCTCGACATCTTCGCCCCGGGCGTGGACATCAAGTCCTCCGCGAAGGGCTCGGACACCGCCACCCAGAAGATGAGCGGCACCTCGATGGCGGCGCCGCACGTGGCCGGAGCGGCCGCCCTGGTGCTGGCCGCGCACCCGGACTGGACGCCCCGCCAGGTGCGTGACGACCTGGTCGCCAACGCCGGGGTCAACCTGGTCAAGGACCCGGGCAAGGGCTCGCCGAACCGGCTGCTCTACACCGGTCACCTGCTCTGAGCTTCCGGCCGGCTCCCAGCGCTGTCTCACGCTCTAGGAGACGGCACTGAGAGCCGGCCTGTTTTTGACGGTGAGCCGTACGCCGGGCCCGTGAGGCGGATAGCGTGAGAGCGACCCCAGCCCGAGGAGGACCGAGATGTCCGAGGCGCCGGTCGCCGAGAGGCCGACAATCCTGGTCGTCGACGACGAGGAGGATCTGCGCGACATCATGCGCCGGATGCTGGAGCGCCGCGGGGCGTACGCGACGCTGGCCACCGGCGAGCCGGACGAGGCCCTCTCGATCGCCCGGGACCACCCCGGCAAGATCGATGTGCTGATCACCGACCTGACCCTGCCGGGCGCCTCCGGCGGTGAGCTGGCCCGGACGATCCGCAGCGTGCGGCCCGGGATCGGCGTGGTCTTCGTCTCCGGGCTGCCCAAGGATCACGCCGTCGCCAAGGGCGAGATCACCGAGGACGACATCCTGGTGAAGAAGCCGTTCACCGCCGACGCCCTGCTGGCCGCGGTGAAGGAGGCTCTCGAGCGCAAGGACCAGGGGTGAGAGGGCGCGGGGCCGGCCGCTAGCCCGGCCAGGGCAGGGTCAGCTCGCCGAGCCGCCATCGGGCCGGGCCGTCGAGCACCGGCCAGCCCTCGTCGCGCATCCGCCGGATCGTGGCCGGCCAGCGCTGCCGGGGCCCGAACGGCGTCGTCTCGGTCTCCCACGCGCGGCCGAGCGCCCGCAGCAGCTCGTGCACCGGATGACCGGGCACGTTGTGGTGGATCAGCGCCTTCGGTAGCCGCTCGGCGAAGACCGCCGGATGGGTGAGGGTGGGGAGCCGGGCCGACAGGGTCAGCGTCGACGGCACACCGCCCTCGACGACCGTCCACGTGGCGATCCGGCCCAGCTCGTCACAGGTGCCCTCGACCAGCAGCGCGCCGGTCGCGGTCATCGCCCGCCAGGCCGCGGCCACCTCGTCCTCGGCATACTGCCGCAGCACGTTGAACGCGCGCACCACCACCGGCGCCAGCCCGGCCAGCTCGAACCCGCCGCGCCGGAACTCCAGCCACGGCGGGTCCGCGAACGGCTGCGCGTCGCTCACCCGGACCGGGTCGATCTCCAGACCGACCACCGCGACGTCGGCGCGGACCGAGGCCGCGAGGCGGCCCCGCAACTCCACCGCCGTCACCGGCGTGGCGCCGTAGCCCAGGTCGACCACCAGCGGCCGCGCCGCTTCTTTCAAGAGCCCCTCGCAGCGGTACGCGATGAAGTTGTCGACGCGACGGAGCCGGTTGGGATTGGTCGTCCCCCGGGTGATCGCGCCGACCGGTCTCATGCCCTCAGAACCTAGAGCTCGCGGTGGACCTTGTGCTGGGCGGCCTGGGCGATCGGGCGCACCACCAGCCGGTCGACGTTGACGTGGTGCGGGCGGGTGGCGGTCCACGCGATGCAGTCGGCGATGTCGTCGGCCACCAGTGGCTCCTTCACCCCGGCGTAGACCGAGTCGGCCTCGGCCTGGTCGCCGCCGAACCGGTTGACCGCGAACTCGTCGGTCCGCACCATGCCGGGATCGATCTCGACGACCCGGACCGGCTTGCCGGCCAGCTCCAGCCGCAGTGTCCCGACCAGGGCGGTCTCGGCGTGCTTGGCCGCCACATAGCCGCCGCCACCCTCGTAGGGCGTGAAGGCCGCGGTGGACCCGACCGTCACGATCGTGCCGCGGCCGCTCGCCTCCAGGGCGGGGAGCAGCGCCTTGGTCACCCGCAGCGTGCCGAGCACGTTCACGTCGTACATCCACTGCCAGTCGTCGACCGAGCCGGTGGCGACCGGATCCACCCCACGCGCTCCGCCGGCGTTGTTGACCAGCAGCGTGACCGGGCCGCCGAGCGCGGCCACCGCCGCCGCCAGGCCGGCCACCGAGTCGTCCGACGTGATGTCGCACTCGACCGCCGTGGCGTTCGCCCCGAGCTCCTTGACCAGCGCCTCCAGCCGGTCGGCACGCCGTGCCGCGGCGACGACGTGGAATCCCTCCGCGGTCAGCCGGCGGGCCGTGGCCGCGCCGATCCCGCTGGACGCGCCAGTGACCACTGCGATGTTCTGCATGGCTCGATTCTGGTCCATGACGAGGAACGTCCCGGGCGATCAATGACCTGGATCACCCCGGGTCGGCTGAGTGGTGGTTCCCGGCACGCCGATGGGGAAGATGAACCTTGGCGCAACAAGCATGTTGCAGAACCGATACGGAGGGAGTCAGCGTGGCTGATCTACGGGCCGCTGGCCGATGGCCCACTCCCCGCCGGATCGCGACCCTCTCCGTGCACACCTCGCCCCTGGAGCAGCCGGGCACCGGTGACGCCGGCGGTATGAACGTCTACATCGTCGAGATCGCCAAGCGCCTGGCCGAGCGCGGTGTCGAGGTGGAGATCTTCACCCGGGCCACCGCCGGCGACCTGCCGCCGGTCGTCGAGATGTCGCCCGGGGTGCTCGTGCGCCACGTCACCGCGGGGCCCTATGAGGGGCTGGCCAAGGAGGAGTTGCCCGCCCAGCTCTGCGCCTTCACCAACGGCGTGCTCCGGGCCGAGGCCGCGCATCCGCCGGGCCACTACGACCTGATCCACTCGCACTACTGGCTCTCCGGGCAGGTCGGCTGGCTCGCCCGGGAGCGCTGGGGCGTGCCGCACGTGCACACCGCGCACACCCTGGCCAAGGTGAAGAACAGGTTCATCGCGACCGGCGATCGGCCCGAGCCGAAAGCGCGGGTGATCGGCGAGGAGCAGGTGGTCGCCGCGTCGGACCGTCTGGTGGCCAACACCGAGTTCGAGGCGCAGGATCTGATCAGCCACTACGACGCCGACCCGTCGCTGGTCAGCGTGGTGCCGCCGGGTGTCGACCTGCGGAGGTTCCGGCCCGGCGCGACCGACCGGGCCCGGTTCGGCCTGCCCGAGCGCGGCCGGATCATCGCGTTCGTCGGCCGGATCCAGCCGCTCAAGGCGCCCGATGTGCTGATCGCCGCCCTGGCCGAGATGCGGGCGGGCGCGACCCTGGTGATCTGCGGTGGACCGAGCGGCAGCGGCCTCGACCGGCCCACCGCCCTGATCGAGCTGGCCGGCAGCCTCGGGGTGGCCGGCTCGGTGGTGTTCCTTCCACCGCAGACCGGTGACGACCTGGCCGCTCTCTACCGGGCCGCCGACGTGGTCGCCGTCCCGTCCTACAACGAGTCCTTCGGCCTGGTCGCCCTGGAGGCCCAGGCCTGCGGCACGCCGGTGGTCGCCGCCGCGGTCGGTGGCCTGGTCACCGCGGTGCGTGACGGGGTGAGCGGCGTGCTCGTCGACGGCCACGATCCGCGTGACTGGGCGCGGGTGCTGGACCGGTTGCTCGACGAGCCCGGTCACCGGCGCCGGCTGGCCGCTGGGGCGGTCGCCCACGCGTCGCAGTTCTCCTGGGATCGCACTGCCGAGACGCTGCTCTGCGTCTACCGTGACGCGGTGAGCGCGCATCGGGCGCTCATCGCGGCGCGAGTCGAGGGTGCGTCCTGCGCATACTGACCAACCTATGGATGGGGGCGTCCCGAGCATGGTGACCGAGCTGATCGAGCGGATCCTGACCGAGCGGGAGCTGGAGTGGGAGGCCACCGGCGACAGCTCCTATGTGGTCTCGCTGCCCGGCACGCACAAGTTGAAGACGGCCTGCAACCTGATCGTCGGCGAGCACTCGCTGCGGGTCGAGGCGTTCGTGATGCGCCGGCCGGACGAGCGGCACGAGGAACTGTGGGCCTGGCTGCTGCGCCGGAACGCCCGGATGTACGGTGTCGCCTTCTCGATCGACACGGCGGGTGACGTCTATCTCACCGGCCGGGTCTCGCTGAAGAGCCTGGACGCCGACGAGCTCGACCGTCTGCTCGGCTCCGTGCTGACGTATGCCGACGAGTCGTTCGACACGATGCTGGAGATCGGGTTCGGGTCGTCGATCCGCCGGGAGTGGGAGTGGCGGGTCAGCCGGGGCGAGTCGACGGCCAACCTCCAGGCCTTCAAACACCTCGTCGAGCGGCCCGAGTAGTCGCCCGGCCCGGATCCGGTCGATTCGCCGCCGGCCCCGAGATCGTGAGCCGGCGGGCTTCCAAGATCGAAACCTGCCAGGCTTCCAAGATCGCGAGAAGGCGGGGACGTCGCCTATCCGTACCGGATGGTCCATTGTGGTCCGCCGGTTTCTCGCTGATCGATGTGTGAGGTGTGCCGTCCCTGGGTACGGGCACCCTTCCGGCGATGTGCCGAGGATTCCCCGAGGCGGTGGACGACTGGTTCGATGGTCGTCTACGTCGTCGTGCCATTTGCCGTGACCGGGTTACCGAACGGCGGTTGTCGTGATTCCTTCCTCACTGCGAAACCCGGAAGAGTGATTGGCGGCTCGTCCGATCGGTTGGTTGTTGGTGAATGTGACGGTTGAGACAGATGTCGACACGAAATCGGGTTGTAAGGCTTGCACGGCCCAACTAGCGTGGTCGATGGACGCCGAGCCGTTAGTTCGGGGAACGGGTCGATCAGCAATGATCGCCGCGGTTCGGCGTTTGGGGACGGGTGGCATCAGCCGTTGGGGGACGGCGCGACCCGAGACCGGCGGTAAGTGCGGGCGGCGCCTATGGGGATGGGTGTCGTCCGCCGCCGCCGGCGCTTTTGTTTCCGGCTTGTTTCTGCTGTTCACTTATTGGACACGGCCGGATCATTCTCTATCGATGCGGCCCCGCCTAATGGCATGACGGGGCACGCGAATCCGCTTTTCAGGCACTCGCCGCCGCGTGTTCCGACTCCGTCGACTCTTCGGCCAGTCGCAGCCGCATCGCCCGCCGCGCACGTGCCGGCCCGGCCAGCAACTGCCCCAGCGCGACCACGGCGCACAGGACGAAGCAGCCGCCCCAGAGCACGGCGTCGCCGGCGCGCTGCAGGACCAGGCCGCCGAGGATCGGGGCCAGCGCCGTCCCGGCCGACCAGGAGAGCGAGTTCAGACCCTGGTAACGACCACGCAGGCCGGGCGGGGAGAGCGCCGCCACGGTGGCCGCGTTGCTGGGGGACTGCAGCATCTCGCCGAGAGTCCAGATGATCACCGTCAACGCGTACACGATCGGGGTCTCGGCCAGGGCGACCAGCCCGAAACCGGAACCGACCAGCAGCGCCGCCACCGCCAGGACCTTCGCGCTGTCGCGTCCCTCGATGAGTTTCGGGACGAAGAGCTGACCGGAGACGATCAGCACCCCGTTCACCGCGATGACCGTGCCGTAGGTGGCGGCCGTGTGCCCGTCGGCCAGCATGCTGATCGGCAGTGTCGACAGGTGCTGCAGGATGACCAGCACCGAGACGAAGCTGAGCAGCAGGTAGGCGGCGAAGTTGCCGTCCCGCAACGCGGTGCCGAGGCCGCCCGGTGACGCCTTGCGCCCCGGGTGGCGGGCCGGCCTGGTCTCGGCCAGGAAGATCGCCGTGATGATCGCGGTGATCAGGGTGGTGGCCGCGTCGGCGCTGAAGAGCAGCAGGTAGTCGACCTTCGCCGCGAAGCCCGCGAGGATCGCCGCGACCGCGAAGCCGAGGTTGACCGCCCAGTAGTTCAGGGAGAACGCCCGCACCCGGTCCGGCTCCGGGACCACGTCGATCATCATGGCCGAGAAGGCCGGCCGGACCGCCTCGGCGAAGAGGCCGAGCAGGAAGGTCGCGACGGCGATCTCCGGGTATGTCCGGGCCAGCCCCAGGGCAAGCATCAGCCCGGCCGCACCGAACTGCGCCACGAGCATGGTCGGACGGCGGCCCCAACGGTCGGCCAGCACGCCGCCGGACACCGTGCCGATCGCGCCGCCCACGCCGTAGAGGCCCAGGATCAGGCCGGCCTGACTCTGCGAGAACCCGCGCTCGCTGGTCAGGTAGATGCTCAGGAAGAGCACGGCGAACGAGCCGACCCGGTTGATCAGGGTGCCGGTCCAGAGGAACCAGAACTGCCGGGGCAGCCCACCGGCCGCCTGCCGTAACCAACCTCGCACGATCATCTCCCCGTAAGTAGTCGGCGGGGTTTATTCCCTTACATCTGGGACCTTCGCGCAAGCGGGTTTCGGTGTGGTGGCGGACACGTGCCGGGTGGCCCGTACGCACCGCAGGGCCTCGGGGGAAGATGTGGTCATGACTGGAACCCTGGTGCTGCTGCGGCACGGCAACAGCGAGTGGAACGCCAAGAACCTCTTCACCGGCTGGGTCGACGTGGACCTGGACGCCAAGGGTGAGAACGAGGCCCGGCGCGGCGGCGAGCTTCTCAAGGAGCAGGGGGTGCTGCCCGACGTGGTGCACACCAGCCTTCTTCGGCGCGCGATCCGGACCAGTGAGATCGCACTGCACATCACCGACCGTCACTGGATCCCGGTGAAGCGTCACTGGCGGCTCAACGAGCGCCACTACGGCGCCCTGCAGGGCAAGGACAAGAAGCAGACCCTGGAGACGTACGGGGAGGAGCAGTTCATGCTCTGGCGCCGGTCGTACGACGTGCCGCCGCCCCCGATCGAGGACGGCTCCGAGTTCTCCCAGGCCGGCGACCCGCGCTACGCCGGGCTGGCCCCGGAGGTCCTGCCGAAGGCCGAGTGCCTGAAGGACGTGCTCGAGCGGGCCCTGCCGTACTGGTACGACGCGATCGTCCCGGACCTGCGCGCCGGTAAGACGGTGCTGGTCGCGGCGCACGGCAACTCGCTGCGCGCCATCGTCAAGCACCTCGACGGCGTCTCCGACGAGGCGATCGCCGGGCTGAACATCCCGACCGGCATCCCGCTGCGCTACGACCTCGACGAGAACCTCCGCCCGATCACCGCGGGCGGCACCTATCTCGACCCGGTCGCCGCCAAGGAGGCCGCCGCCGCGGTCGCCGCTCAGGGCCGCAAGTAGCAGACAGGGGCCGGGACACCCCCGTGGTGTCCCGGCCCCTGGATCTCCCGGCTCGCGCGCCGGAGATCGGATCAGTCCTCGATCTGCGCCACCGTCTCACCGGTGATCAGGTAGATCAGATGCTCGCCGATGTTCACCGCGTGGTCGGCGTAGCGCTCGTAGAAGCGGCCCAGCAGGGCGCCGTCGATGGCGGTCTCCGCACCGTACGGCCAGTCGTCGGCCAGCATGATCTTGAAGAGCTCGCGCTCGAGGTCGTCGATCGCGTCGTCGTCCGACTCCAGCTGTGCCGCCAGCTCGGCGTCGGGCTTGCCGAGCAGCGAGGTGATCTTCTCCGCCATGTGGTCGGCGACCTCGGCCATGCCCTTGAAGGTGGGCCGCAGCTCGGCCGGGACGGCCGGGGACGGGTGCCGGCGGGCCGCGGTCTTCGCCACGTGCTCGGCCAGGTCGCCCATCCGCTCCAGGTCGGCGCCGATGTGCAGCGCGGTGATGACGCGGCGCAGGTCCGACGCGACCGGCGCCTGCCGGGCGATGGTGTCGGCGACCTTGAGCTCGACCTGCTCGTAGATCGCGTCGACCTCGGAGTCACGCTCGATCACGGACTGTGCGGCTTTCAGGTCGGCGGTCAGCAGCGCCGACGTCGCCTTGCGGAGTGCGGCGCGGACCGACTCCGCCATGGTCACGAGCAGGCGGCTCACCTCGACCAGATCGGCCTGGTACTCCTCGCGCATTTCTCAGATCCCTCTTTCGACGGCGACGGCCGATGGCGACGGCCGGGGGTGCGCTGACCAGGCTATGGGCGTGGAGCGGCCTCAACATGAACGCCGGTGAACGAGGGCGGGCGCAGTGGTGAACATTATTCGACGCGCGCCCGATTTGCCGTAATGGCCCTGTGGTTCAGGTAAACAATGACCCTACGATCGCAGCGTGGAGTGGGAATACGCCGTCGGCATGGTTGCTGCCGCGCTCGCCGTCGGTGTGGGAGCGGGACTCGCCCTTGCCCGAATCCGCCGGCCGGGCGGAGAGGCTCGGACCGGGGCACCGGAGGGGAGCGCCGCTATCGAACCGGACGACGATCGCCCGGGAGGCAAACACGGCCTCAAGGGGCTCGGACGCAAGAGCCTCGATTCGCTACGGGTGGGAGTCGTCGTCCTCGACGCCGACGATCATCCGGTGTTGGTGAACCCGGCTGCCCGGGCGATGGGACTGCTCCGCTCCGGCGGGGCTCCGGGCACCATCGCCGCTCACCCGATCCTGCGTACGCTGGCCGGCCAGGTCCGGCGGACCGGGGTGCGGCGGGAGGTCGAGCTCGATCTCCCGCGGGGCCGGGCCGGAGGTGGGCACGCCCCACTCGGCCTGCACCTGCGGGCCGTCGCGCTGAACTCGACACACGTCGCGGTCGAGGCCGCCGACGTGACCGAGTCGCACCGGCTGGCCCGGGTGCGCCGTGACTTCGTGGCGAACGTCAGCCACGAGCTCAAGACCCCGATCGGGGCGCTGCAGCTCCTGGCCGAGGCGCTGCTCGACGCCACCCAGCTCTCCGAGGCGGCGCTCGAGGCGCAGTCCGAGGACCTGCTGGCGGCCCGCCGGTTCGCCGAGCGCATCCATCACGAGTCGGCCCGGATGGGCCGTCTGGTGAACGAGCTGCTCGAGCTCACCCGGCTGCAGGGGCGGAGCCGCTGCCGAACCCGGAGCCGGTCTCCCTCGACTGGGTGTTCGCCGAAGTGATCGACCGGACCAGGACGACCGCGTCGGCGAAGAGCATCGAGGTCACCTACGAGGGCCCGAAGGGCGTCATGGCGTACGGCAACGACAGCCAGTTCGCCACGGCGGTCACCAACCTGGTGGAGAACGCGATCGCGTACTCCGGCGAGAACACCGTCGTCTCGCTCACCATGCGTAACAGCGGCGACTGGATCGAGATCGACGTCGCGGATCAGGGCATCGGCATCGCTCCGCAGGACGTGGAGCGGGTCTTCGAGCGGTTCTACCGCGCCGACCAGGCTCGTTCCCGGTCCACCGGCGGCACCGGCCTCGGCCTGGCGATCGTCAAGCACATCGCGACCAACCACGGGGGCCGCGTCGACGTGACCAGTTCACTCGGCGACGGCTCTACGTTCACCCTGCGCCTACCGGCGCGACCCCCGAGTCCCCCTCGTCGTCACCGACGGCGATTGAGATCGAGTCCGGTGTGGCCGGGCGCTGAGCCCGCCGCCGACGACGGAAGGAACTTCATTGGCCCGCGTGCTCGTGGTCGAGGACGAGGAGTCGTTCTCCGACGCCCTGTCATACATGCTGCGCAAAGAGGGTTTCGAGGTGTCGGTCGCTGCGACCGGGACTTCCGCTCTCACGCAGTTCGACCGGACCGGTGCCGACATCGTGCTGCTCGACCTCATGCTCCCCGAGATGTCCGGTACCGAGGTCTGTCGTCAGCTGCGACAGCGCTCCGCAGTCCCGATCATCATGGTCACCGCCCGGGACAGCGAGATCGACAAGGTCGTCGGCCTGGAGATCGGAGCGGACGACTACGTCACGAAGCCGTACTCGCCCCGTGAGCTGGTCGCCCGGATCCGTGCCGTGCTCCGCCGCCAGGGTGCCGACGCGCCCGAGGTGACGGCGCCGACGCTGGCCGCCGGTCCGGTCCGGATGGACGTCGAGCGTCACGTCGTGACCGTCGACGGCTCGGGCGTGCAGTTGCCGCTGAAGGAGTTCGAGCTGCTCGAGCTGCTGCTGCGCAACGCCGGCCGGGTGCTCACCCGGGGCCAGCTGATCGACCGGGTCTGGGGCGCCGACTACGTCGGTGACACCAAGACGCTGGACGTGCACGTCAAACGGCTGCGCTCCAAGGTGGAGCCGGAGCCGTCCGCGCCGCGCTACATCGTCACCGTGCGCGGTCTGGGTTACAAGTTCGAGCCCTGATTCACCCTTGTCGCATACCAAGTAGCGTGCGACTATGGGGGTGTCGGGTGACCCGCCCGTGCTCGGGTCACCCGACGCCCGGCGTCGGCCGCCCTGGTCGCCGGATGGACGGCGATCAGGCCGGCCTTGATACGGGCAGAGCAGAGCTCGGCGAGCCGGCCGTATGCCGCCTCGCCGATCAGCTCGGTCAGCTCCGGCGCGTAGGTGACGTACATCGGCTCGGCGCCCACGTGGGCCTCCGGCGACGAGGTGCACCACCAGGCCAGATCGTGGCCGCCCGGCCCCCAGCCGCGGCGGTCGAACTCGCTCAAAGTGGACTGCAGGATTTTCGTGCCGTCCGGTCGGGTGATCCAGTCCTGCTCCCGGCGGATCGGCAGTTGCCAGCAGACGTCCGGCTTGTACTTGAGCGGGTGCACGCCGTCGCGCAGGGCCTGTCCGTGCAGCGCGCACCCGCCGCCGCCCGGGAAGCCGGCCTCGTTCAGGAAGACGCACGGGCCGTCGGCGGAGCGCGTGGCCGTACGCCGAGCGGGTTTGCTGCCGTCGACGGTGTCCACCTCGGTGTAGTTCTTGAACCCGCGCCGGTAGTGCTGCCAGGTCTGCGGGGTGAGCCTCGCCGCCGCCGCCTTCACCCGGGTCTCGTCGTCGGCGTCGGTGAAGAACGCGCCGTGTGAGCAGCAGCCGTCCTCGGCGCGGCCCGGCAGGATGCCCCGGCACGCGGAGCCGAAGACGCAGGTCCAGCGGGAGAGCAGCCAGGTCAGGTCGGCCCGGACCAGGTGCTGTTCGTCGGCGGGATCGAGGAACTCGATCCATTCGCGAGGGAAGTCGAGCGGTACTTCCCGGGATGGTGTCGCGCGGCTCATCCGGGTCAGCGTACGCCCACTCGTGGATCATGACCGTTTAGAGCTGATATATCCGGCCCTGCCTCGCGCGGCTACGCTTGAGGGCGTGACTTCCCGCGTACCCGTGCTTCTCTCCAGCTCCTCGGTCTTCCCGGAGCCGACGGCGGCGGCGTTCGAGATGGCGGCCACGATCGGCTACGACGGCCTCGAGGTCATGGTCTGGACCGACGCCGTCAGCCAGGACGCCGGTGCCCTCCAGGGGCTGGCCGACCACTACGACGTGCCGGTCCTGTCGGTGCACGCCCCCTGCCTGCTGGTCACCCAGCGGGTGTGGAGCTCCGACCCGTGGGAGCGGCTGACCCGGGCCGCCCAGCTCGCCGAGAGCCTGGGCGCGCCGACCGTGGTGGTGCACCCGCCGTTCCGCTGGCAGGGCGACTACGCCCGCAACTTCGCCGAGGGCCTGGCCAGGATCCGCGGCCGGCACCCCGACCTGACCTTCGCGGTGGAGAACATGTTCCCGGTCAAGATGGCCGGTCGCTGGGTGGTGCCCTACAACCCCGGCTGGGACCCGACCGAGACCGGCTTCGACGCGTACACGCTGGATCTGTCGCACTGTGCGGCCTCACGCATCGACGCGCTGGAGATGGCCGACCGGATGGGCGCCGGCCTGCGGCACGTGCATCTGGGCGACGGCACCGGCGAGGGCCGCGACGAGCACCTGGTGCCCGGCCGCGGCAATCAGCCGTGTGCCGAGCTGCTGCGGTCGCTGGCCGGGCGCGGTTTCACCGGCTCGGTGGCGCTGGAGATCAACACCCGCAAGGCGGCGAGTCGCCCCGCCCGCGAGGCCGATCTCCGCGAGGCCCTCGAGTTCGCCCGGAAGCACCTGGAGACCAGCCCGGCCGTCACGCAGGGGTGAGGTCCGCCGCGGCGCGCTTACGGGCCCGGTGCGCGGCGACGTGCGACCGGGTGGCGCAGCGCTCCGAGCAGAACCGGCGGCAGTTGTTGGACGACGTGTCCAGGTAGACGTTGCCGCACCGCTCGTCGGCGCAGATGCCGAAGCGGGCGCTCCCGTACTCGCAGAGCCAGACCGAGAGGCCCCAGACGGCTCCGGCCAGATACTCGGCGCTGACCGACGAGCCGCGGCTGGTCACGTGCATGTGCCAGTCGCTCGCGTCGTGCCCGGAGATGCGTGGCTGCACGGGGTAGGCCTCGAGCAGCCCGTTCAGCTCGCGCACCGCCTCGTTGTCCTGCCCGGAGGTGCCGAACTCGAAGACCTCCCGCAGTCGCCGCTGCGCGCGGCGGAACGGGGCCAGGTCCTTCTCGGTGACCTGGTCGCGCATGTATTCCTGCTCGCTGCTGAACAGGGCCCGCAATCCGGCGAGATCATCCAGACCTGCGTTGACGAGGTCTATCGCCGTACGGGCGTACGCATCGAAGTTCACCCGACAACGGTAGCCGCACCTGACCTCATGGGGCACGTATGTGTTGCCCGGGGTCCGTGCCAGGTCCGGACGTTACGCTCGGCGCATGCTCCGTACCCTGTTTCTCGCCGCTGCCGGATCCACCCGGCTCGGGCGGCTCGTCGAGTCCGCACCCGTCAGCCGGGGGATCGTGCAGCGGTTCGTCGCCGGGCCGGGCGCCGACGAGGTTCTGCTGGTCAGCCGCGAGCTCGTCGACGACGGCCTGTGCGTCAGCCTGGACCATCTCAGCGAGGACACCCGGACGATAGAGCAGGCGGTCGCCGCCCGCGACGAGTACGTCTCGGTCCTCGGCCGGCTCAAGGGCGCCGGGCTGACGCCGGCCGCCGAGGTCAGCGTCAAGCTCTCGGCCCTGGGTCAGCGGATCGACGAGAAACTGGCGTACGAGCACGCGCGCGCGATCTGTTCCGCGGCGGCCGAGGCGGGCACCGTCGTGACGCTGGCCGCCGAGGACCACAACTCCACCGACGCGACCCTGGAGACCCTGGCCGAGCTGCGACGTGAATTCCCGTCCACCGGGGCGGCCCTGCAGGCGTACCTGCGGCGGACCGAGGGCGACTGTCGTGAGCTGGCCACGGCCGGGTCGCGGGTGCGGCTGTGCAAGGGCGCGTACGCGGAGCCGGAGTCGGTGGCCTTCCAGTCCGCGCTGGACGTCGACAAGTCGTTCGTGCGCTGCCTGAACATCCTGATGGCGGGGGAGGGCTACCCGATGGTGGCGACCCACGACGCCCGGCTGATCGCGATCGCCGAGGACCGGGCCCGCTGGTTCGACCGCTCCACCACGGAGTACGAGTTCCAGATGCAGTACGGGGTGCGCCCGGAGGAGCAGTCCCGGCTGGCCGGCAGCGGTCATACGGTCCGGATCCATCTGCCGTACGGCGGCGAGTGGTACGGCCACCTGATGCGCCGCCTGGCCGAGCGTCCCGGGAATGTCGGCTTTCTGGCACGAGCGGTAGCTTCTAGGAAATAACGGTCGATACCACCACGGATTCCGCGTGTCAGGCTTGACTTTTTCTGGGCATTTCACGGAACGTATCGCGTTGGTCACAGCCGTATCGATACCGTTCTGATGACACGCACGTCATCCCCGCGGTCTCCGGATCCTCCGGCCGCTCCGGCCGCGGAGGATTGCGAAAGGATCGGTGCGACGCGATGACGGGTCCAGCCCAGACCGAGGAACGCCTCTCGGAGGTACGGTTCCTGACAGTGGCCGAGGTGGCCGCGCTCATGCGGGTTTCCAAGATGACCGTCTACCGGCTCGTGCATGGTGGTGATCTCACCGCCGTCCGGGTCGGCCGTTCGTTCCGGGTGCCCGAGCACGCGGTACACGAGTATCTGCGTGGCGCCTTCTCACAGAGCGCCTGACGACCGGGGCCGTGTTGGCCCGGCTGGGGCATGCCGGTACGCTGGACCGGTTGGTTCCCGGGTCACGCGCGCCGCTGCAGTTTGGCGCCGCTGGTCCGGGTGCCGTCCAGTCCGGTCCCGGCCGTGTGCCGGGCCACCCACATGGTTTCTCGAGAGGCTTTTCGTATGGGCTCCGTGGTCAAGAAGCGCCGCAAGCGTATGGCGAAGAAGAAGCACCGCAAGCTGCTGCGCAAGACCCGCGTCCAGCGTCGCCGTCTCGGCAAGTGACCGTCGGCCGGGCTCACAGTCCGGCCGTTGACGGCACTTGCCATCTGATCGAGGCCGCGCATCGAAGGGTGCCCCCGTGGTGACCTCACCGCCCAGCGTTGTCGTGGTCACCGGAGTCAGCCGTTATTACGGCGCTCGGGTGGCTGCCCGCCTCGCCGCTGATCCTCGTATCGACCGTGTCGTCGGTCTGGATCCGCAAGACCCGCCCGCACGCCTTCTGGGCCTGCTGGACGGGGTGGAGCGGATCCGGGCCGACGCGCGGGCGGCCTCCCAGGCCATCGCCGATCTCGGCGCCGAGGCCGTCGTGCACCTGGCGATCACCAGCGTGCCCGACAGCAGGCACGGGGGCCGGGCGGCGATGAAGGAACACAACGTCATCGGCACCATGCAGGTGCTGGCCGCCGCCCAGGGTGCTCCGCGGCTGCGCAAGCTCGTGGTGCGCTCGTCCACGGCCGCCTACGGCGCCTCGTTCCGTGACCCGGCGGTCTTCACCGAGGACACCGAGCCGCGGGCGGTGCCGCGCGGGGCGTACGCCCGCGACATCCTCGACATCGAGGGGTATGTCCGCGGCTTCCGTCGCCGCCGGCCCGAGGTGGCGGCGACCGTCCTGCGCTTCGCCCCGATGATCAGCTCGTCCGCCGAGACGTCGCTGACCCGCTACTTCGCCCAGCCGGTGGTGCCCACCGTGCTCGGCCGGGACGCGCGGCTCCAGTTCGTGCACGTCGAGGACGCGCTCGAGATCCTGCACCGCTCGGTGACCGAGGACCATCCGGGGACCTTCAACGTCGCCGGCTCCGGCGTCGTGATGCTCTCCCAGGCCGTCCGCCGGGCCGGGCGCCTCTCCCTACCGCTGCCCGAGCCGGCCCTCTCCACCGGCGCCGCCCTGCTCCGCAACCTCGGCGTCGAGCAGATCGGCATGGACCAGGTCGACCTCTTCGTGCACGGCCGGGTGGTGGACACGACCCGCCTGGTCCGTGAGTTCGGCTTCACCCCGCGCACCACGGCCGCCGCGTTCGAGGAGTTCATCCAGGCGCACGCCGCGGGCTCCACGCTGACCGCCGACCGGCTGGCCGCCGCGGAGACCGCGATCCTGGACGGCATCCGCCGGGTCCGTGCGGCCGCGGCCGCGGCCGAGCCCGCCCCGGCCGGACGGGAGACGCCGTGAGTCAGGACGAGTATCGCGACATGCTGCCCGGCCACACCGAGTTCCGGCTGCCCGAGCCGCCGCCGGTGCAGAGGGTCAACGGCCGGCGTCCGATCCCGGAGAAGGGCGAGCCGATGCCGGAGAAGCCGGCGCCCGCGACCGACGCGCTGGACGTCTGGGACCGCCGGGTCGCCGACGGCCTGGCGTTCCTGCGCCGCCGGCTCGCCGGGGCGTACGAGGTGGACGAGTTCGGTTTCGACCCCGAGCTGGCCGAGGCGGTCTTCCACCCGCTGATGAAGATCCTCTACCGGGACTGGTTCCGGACCGAGGTGCTCGGCATCGAGAACGTGCCGGCCGAGGGCAGCGCTCTGGTGGTGGGCAACCACTCCGGCACGATCGCGCTGGACGCCCTGATGCTCACCGTCGGCCTGCGCGACAAGCACCCGCAGCAGCGCCACCTACGGCTGCTCGGTGCCGACCTGGTCTTCCGGATGCCAGTGATGAGCGAGCTGGCCCGCGCGGCCGGCGCCACCGTGGCCTGCAACCCGGATGCCGAGCGCCTGATGACCTCGGGACACCTGGTCGGCGTCTTCCCCGAGGGCTTCAAGGGCATCGGGAAGAAGTTCTCCGAGCGCTACAAGCTCCAGCGCTTCGGCCGGGGTGGGTTCGTCTCGGCGGCCCTGCGTACCGGCACGCCGATCGTCCCGGTCGCAATCGTGGGGGCCGAGGAGATCTATCCGATCCTGGCCGATCTGAAGCCGCTGGCCCGGCTGCTCGGGATCCCGTATTTCCCGATCACGCCGACCTTCCCCTGGCTGGGGCCGCTGGGCATGGTGCCGCTGCCGAGCAAGTGGCTGATTCAGTTCTGCCCGCCGATCCCGACCGCGCACCTCACCGAGTTCGCCGACGATCCGCTGGTCGTCTACAACCTGGCCGACCAGGTGCGCGAGACGATCCAGGCCTCCCTGCACGAGCTCCTGGAGAAGCGGCCCGACCCGTTCGGCCCGTGACCTGCGAGAGTGCCAATCTTCTGGAGCGGCCCACCGGACCGTCCTATAGTGACGGTTGAGGGGCGGCCCCGGAGTGATGAGCTCCGGCACCGCCCCTCGCCATGCTTTCCGGTCGAGAACCGCTGGTCAGAAGATGTCGCCGAGCAGACCGCCCAGCCCACCGTCCTCTTCGTAGTACGGCTCGAACTGCGGATCGATCGGCTCCTCGTCGACCATCGGCGTGACCCCGCCGGTGACGGTCGGCGTCACGGCCGGAGCGGCCGACCGCTGCGGCGTCACGACCTGACCGGTGGCTGCCGGGTCGGCGGAGGCGCTCGACTTGGCCGGCTTCGGCGTGGTGGCCTGGCCGTTCTGCCGGTTCCCGGCCTTGTTGCCGGAGCCGTTCTGCGGTGACGTCCCGCGCGGCTCGGCGTCGCTGTCGTCCTCGGCCGTGCAGTCGCGGAGCTTCGGGCCGAGCGCGTCGGAGCCGGCCGGGGTGACCTTGTCACAGCCGAGTCCGGACCGCAGGTCCGCGGCCCGTTTGACGACGTCCTCCAGCAGGCCGAGCGACACGGTCGCCCGGTTGCGGTTGGGAGCCGAGAGCCGCTCCAGCGCCGGCGTGAACGTGGTGCGCTGGTCGTCGACGAAGTCGTCCAGGGTGGCCAGTGGCTTGGTGTCCTGCTGGGACACCGCCGACGTGGTCAGCAGCCGGACGCCCTTGCGGGTGTCGGCGTCCATGTCGTCCAGCACCAGTGCGAGGCCGGGCTCGTCGCCGTTCATCGCCATCGCCTCGGAGAGACGGGTACGCGCGAAGTCCAGCGACAGCTGGCCACGGGTCACATCAGAGCCGGCGATCGCCAGTTGGGCCCGCTCGGTCTGGCGCTTGACGCTGTAAAGCATCTCGCCCGGTGACGCGCTCTCGCTTGCGGCGGAGATCCCGGAGACGGCCATCGCGCCGGCGGCCACGCCGATCACGATCGCTCCCCGGGCGCGTATCCGGCGCCCGAACAGCGGCCGCCGGACGACCGGCTCGGCGACGGGCTCGGGATCGGCCTCGGCGGCGGCCCGCCCGATGCCGTCCCGCTCGGCTGTGGCGACCAGCATGGCGCGCAGGCCGACGCGGAACTCGGAGTCGACCGGTGCGCCGGGCCGGGCCGTGGAGAGCCGGTTGCTGATGGCGACCAGCCGGTTCATCTCCTCGTCGGCCTGCCCACGACTGTGGGGCCGACGGGCGCCACCGGCGTCGTCGAGAAGTTCCGCGAAGCGCTCGGCACTCCGGGAGTTCGGGAACGCGAACTTCACCGTGGGCACCTCCCCTCGCTCGTGACTGTCTCGCCGGCCTGAAGGCCGACGTCGGCGACCGGACCGCTGAAGACGGTCCCGGGTCGCATCCGGACAAACGCGCGACACGCGGCCCCGGTTACGGGTGCCGGGCGGCGCCGTCGGGTATCAGAGATCGACAAATCGGTACTTTCGATCAAGATTGGAACCCATCGGGCAGGAGCCGGTTGAGTGCGCGCACGGCTCGGTACTGCAGGGCCTTGATGGCGCCCTCGTTCTTGCCCATGGTCTGTGCGGTCTCGGCGACCGAGAAGCCCTGCAGGAACCGGAGCACGATGCACTCCTGCTGCTCCGGGTTGAGCTGCTTGACCGCGGTGAGTAGCGCGACGTTCGTGATGTGGTCGACGACGGCCGACTCCGGGCTGCCCTCCGGGCCGCGGTCCTCGCGGTCGGCGTCGAGCACGTCCCCGGTGGTCACCTCAAGGCGGTAGCGGCCGGACTTGAAGTGGTCGGCGACCAGGTTCCGGGCGATGGTGACGAGCCAGGCGCCGAGGTCACGGCCCTGCCAGGTGAAGCTTCCGATGCGCTTGAGAGCCCGCAGGAACGTGTCCGAGGTGAGATCCTCGGCCAGCTGGCGGTTGCCGACGCGGAAGTAGACGAAACGGAAGACGGTGTCCACGTACCGGTCGTAGATCAGGCCGAACGCCTCGGCCTCGCCGGCCTGGGCCCGCTCGACCAGCGCCCACACCTCGGCGGCCGGGTCGCCGCGGTCCGGCCGGGCCTTCGGCGGGGCGGACTCGGTGGGTGGGCCGGTGGTGCTCTGTGTCGGCAGGACCACGGTGTGCTCGCCGGGCGGGGCGGTGTCGCCCTCGCCGAGGTTGGAGCGCTGTCCCGCGGTGGGCTGCGCCGGCGGGCGTGGTGCACCGGGGCGGCCGCCACCGAACTTCCCGTTCGCGGTGTTCGGCGAGGCGACCGCGGGTGGGGCGTTGGGCGTGCGGCGGCTGCCGGTCTGTTTGGGGCTCTCACCCCGGATGGCGTTGACGATCATTCCCCCAGCCGTGTCGCGCAAAGCGTTCAGAACGTCGCGGTGGTACGGACCCTCCGCGTACACATGAGTCACTGCGCCTCCTCAGCCCGGCGGGCCTCCGGCGACAGCGAATCCGTCCCGCCAGACGTGAATTCACCGTGTTTCCGTGCTTTGTGGGGCACAGCGGCCTCCTCGGGATGAGGGTCGGTCACTTCTAACAAAAGTGGTCAATCACAACAAAATGGGTGAGTTACCGGCGTATAGACCGGTCAACCTCACCCGTTGGTGTGTATTCCGTTACACAGTGCGGAAGTATTGCCGACATCGGACACGCCGAGTCGCACATTGTGTGCGCTCCGCGCAAAGCCGCGAATCACGCCAACGCCGCAAGACACGTCAAGGTCACCTTGACGGAAGAAGCCGCTTTCAGGACGGACGGGCTGTCCGCCGTCCCGGTGACGGCCTGTTTGTGCCAGACTCGGGCCTCGTGGAGGAAACCGCTCGCGACGCGGTCGCCGAGGCTGCCGGCCGGCGCCCAGGCCACCCCGCGCTGATCGCCGGGGACACCGTCGTGACATGGGCCGAACTGGACACCCGGGTCTCCTCGGCGGCCCGCTGGATCGCGTCGCGCACCGCGCCCGGTGATCGGGTGGCGCTGGTCCTCGGCAACACCGTCGATTTCGCGGTCGCCTATTTCGGCGTGCTGCGGTCCGGCCGGGTCGCGGTCCCGCTGAACCCCGGCTACACCGCCGACGAGCGCGACCACGCGATCACCGACTCGGGCGCCTCGCTGGTGGTGGACGGACCGCCCGGCTCCGCGGAGGACGGCGCCGCTCCGGCCGTACCACGAAGCTCTGATCTTGCGGTTCTGCTCTACACCTCGGGCACCAGCGGGCGCCCCAAGGGCGCCATGCTCACCCACGCCGCGCTCGCCGCCAACCATGACCAGCTGGACCGGATCGAGCCGCCCGTCGTGGGGCCGGACGACGTGGTGCTGCTGGCCGTGCCGTTCTTCCACGCCTACGGGCTGAACACCGGGCTCGGCAGCGTCGCGCACCACGCAGCGACCGGCGTGCTGACCGAGCGTTTCGACCCGGCGGCGTCGCTCGACCTGATCGCCCGGCACGGGGTGACCGTCACGGTCGGCGTGCCCGGGATGTACCAGGCCTGGACCGCGGTCCCGTCGGCCGGCGAGGCGCTGAGCGGCGTGCGGACCGCGGTGTGCGGCGCGGCGCCGCTGGCCCCCGGCGTCGCGGCGCGCTTCCGGACTCTGACCGGCCGGGCGATCCTGATCGGGTACGGCCTGACCGAGACCGCCCCGGTCCTGACCACGACGGCGGTCAGCGACCGGGACAAGAGCGGCTCGATCGGCCGGCCGCTGCCCGGCGTCGAGCTGCTGTTGCGCACCCCCGGCGGAGCCGAGCTGTGGCGGGACGGCACCGCCTCGGTCGACGAGGACGTTGTCGACGAGGAGCTGACGGTCGCCGAGTCGGCCGGCACCGACCCGGGCGAGATCGTGGTGCGCGGGCCCAACCTGTTCGCCGGGTACTGGCCGGACGGGCGGGACGGTCCCGACCCGGACGGCTGGTGGCCGACCGGGGACATCGCCTACGCCGACGGCGACGGTGACCTGGTGCTGGTCGACCGGATCGGCGAGCTCATCCTGGTCAACGGCTTCAACGTCTACCCGGCCGAGATCGAGCGGGTGCTGGCGGCGCATCCACGGGTCACCGGCGTGGCCGTGGTCGGGGTGGCGGACCCGACGACCGGGCAGCGGCCGTACGCGTACGTCACGGTGACCGGCGACCCGCCACCCACCCCGACCGAGTTGCAGGTGCACTGCGCGGCCCGGCTGGCCCGGTTCAAGCTGCCCGGTGTCGAGCTGGTGGCCGAGCTGCCGCGAACGGTGATCGGCAAGGTACGGAAGAGGGACCTGTGAGACTGACCCTGATCAGCCGCGAGGGCTGCCACCTGTGCGCGGTCGCCGAGGAGACGCTGGACCGGATCGCGCCCGGCCAGTGGATCAAGGTCGACGTGGACTCCGACATCGAGCTGGAGCGCGACTACGGCGACCGGGTGCCGGTGCTGCTGCTGGACGGCAAGGAGCACGGGTACTGGCGGATCGAGGAGGACCGGCTCCTGCGGGATCTGGCTCGACAGCCGGGTGAGCCCCGACTGTAAATTCTTCGGGTGACTGCTAAGCACCTGGTCTGGGACTGGAACGGCACCCTTCTCGACGATCTTCACCTGGTCGTGTCGTCGACCAATGTCGCCTTCGCCACCGCGGGCGGGCGGGACGTCGGCGCCGACGAGCACCGGCGGGCCTTCCGGCGGCCGGTCGCCGACTTCTACGCCGAGATGCTCGGCCGCGCGATCGACGAGGAGGAGTTCGGCCGGCTGGACCGGATCTTCCACGACGCGTACCGGCTCGGGCTGACCGACGTCGTGCTGGCCGCCGACGCGCAGGCCGCGATCAAGAGCTGGCCGGGCAGCCAGTCCCTGCTGTCCATGTGGTTCCACCACGAGCTGGTTCCGGCGGTCGAGGGCTACGGCCTGGCCGGGATCTTCGCCCGGATCGACGGTTTGCGGGCCGAGCTCGGCGGCGGTTTCAAGGCCGCACATCTTGCCGCTCACCTGGCCGAGCTCGGTGTCGACGGCCGCAACGTGGTGATGATCGGCGACTCGCTCGACGACGCCGACGCGGCCGAGTCGGTCGGCGGGCACGCCGTGCTCTACACCGGTGGATTCACCGATCCGGCCCGGTTGCGTGAATCCGGGCGTCCGGTCGCCGACACGCTGGTAGATGCGGTGAAGATGGCCATGTCACTCTGAGCTGAGTGGCCCTGGCGGGGTTCGGAAGGTAATACTCGACAGGTCGGTCCGACTAACACAGCCGGGCCGATCTTGTCCAATTGTCCCGACAAGATCGCGATTTGTGCACGCCTTCACAAGCGCCTACGCTGTGACTCCGACGAGCCCCGCTACCACAGCCACCCCAAGAGGGTTCAACCGGTATCGCACAGACGGGGCTCACCGCAGGTCCGCCTCGTCGGCACGGAGTCAGATGAGTCAGCAACGTCACGGAAGCACGCCCGGCGAAGCCGGTGGCGTCCCGGCCTTCCCGGATCTGCCGGAGGCGACCATCGCGCGACTGCCTGAGTACCTTCGTGCCCTTCACCACCTCGCCGAGACCGGCGCGGAGACGGTGTCGAGCGAGGGTCTCGCCGCGGCCGCCGGGGTCAACTCGGCGAAACTCCGCAAGGATCTGTCGCACCTCGGCTCCTACGGCACCCGTGGCGTCGGCTACGACGTGACCCTGCTCGTCGACCAGATCGAGTACATCCTGGGCCTCGACAAGAACCGCGCGGTCTGCCTGGTCGGCGTCGGCAACCTCGGGCACGCCCTGGCCGGCTACGCCGGGTTCGCGAGCCGCGGCTTCCGGGTGGTGGCGCTCTTCGACGCCGACCCGAAGAAGGTCGGCGAGCAGATCAACGGCCTCACCGTGCAGCACACCGACGACCTGGAGCGGATCGCCGCCGAGGAGTCGATCGCGATCGGAGTCATCGCCACCCCGCCCGGCACCGCCCAGGCGGTCGCCGACGCGCTGGTCGCCGCGGGAGTGACAAGCATCCTCAATTTCGCCCCGGGGGTTCTGTCGGTGCCGTCCAATGTTGACGTCCGTAAAGTGGATCTCGCCATCGAGCTGCAGATCCTTTCGTTCCACGAGCACCGCAAGGCGTCTCTGACCGCGCTGCCCGGTGGTCGATCCGCCCCACCCGCGAGCGGCGATCAGGAGGCGGTCGGGTCGTGAATCTGTTGAGCATCGGCGCCTCGTACCGTACGGCCGACGTCGCGGTCCTCGAGCGCCTGGTCATCCCCGAGTCGTCCGTCCCCGAGCTGCTCCAGCGCCTGGTCGCCCAGCCGTATGTGGGGGAGGCCGTCGTCGTCTCCACCTGCAACCGGGTCGAGGTGTATGCGGCGGTCAGCGGCTTCCACGGCGGCCTCGGCGACATCTGCAACGTGCTGTCCGAGCACTCCGGCATCCCCGCCACCGAGCTGGCCGGCCACCTCTACGTGCACTACGGCGAGGCGGCCGTCCGGCACTCGTTCCGGGTGTCGTCCGGGCTCGACTCGATGGTCGTCGGCGAGGCCCAGATCCTCGGCCAGCTCCGCGACGCCTACCACTCCGCCACCGAGGTCGACTCGGCCGGCCGGCTGCTGCACGAGCTGATGCAGCAGACGCTGCGCGTCGGCAAGCGGGCACACGCCGAGACCGGCATCGACAAGGCCGGGCAGAGCGTCGTCACGGCCGCGCTCGACGTGGCCGCTGAGCACCTCGGCGGTGACCTGACCGGCCGGTCCGCCCTGATCATCGGGGCGGGGGCGATGGGCTCGCTGTCCGTGGCCACGCTCACCCGTACCGGTGTGGGGCCGCTACAGATCACCAACCGCAGCTACGAGCGCGCCGACCGCCTGGCCGAGGCCTACGGCGCGTCCGCGGTCCCGTTCGACCAGCTCGACGCGGTTCTGCGGGAGGTCGACATCGTGGTGTGCGCCACCGCCTCCACCGAGCCGGTGCTGACCCGCGAGCGCCTGGAACGGGTCGGCCGCGACCTGATCGTCCTCGACCTGGCCGTCCCGCGTGACGTGGCGCCCGACGCCGTCGGCCTGCCGGGTCTGACCGTGATCGACATCGACAGCCTGGCCAACAGCCGCCGCACCAACCCGGCGGCGGCCGAGACCGCGGCCGTCGAGCAGATCGTCGCCGGCGAGGTCGACAACTTCCTCGGCTGGCTGCGCGGCGCGGAGGTCGCACCCACGGTGGCGGCGCTGCGGACCCGTGCCGAGGACGTCGTGTCCGCCGAGATGCGCAAACTGATGTCCCGACGGCCGGAATTCACCGAGGAGCAGCGGGCGGATGTTTCCCGTACCCTGCACCGGGTCGTGCAGCAGTTGCTGCACTCGCCTACCGTGCGGGTCCGCCAACTCGCCGCCGAGCCCGGCGGCGATCAGTACGCGGCCCTGCTCCGCGAACTGTTCGACCTGGACGTCCCGCTCGCCACCCAGGCCGACGCGGTACCTGAGATCGGGGGTAAAGCATGACGCTGCGTCTCGGCACGCGGGGTAGCGCGCTGGCGCTCACCCAGTCGCAGATGGTCGCCGACGCGCTGACCGCTGCCACCGGCCGTCCGGTCGAGCTGGTCCGGATCGTCACCCCCGGTGATCGCTCGTCGGCTCCGGTCGCCCAGCTCGGTGTGGGCGTGTTCGTCTCCGCACTGCGTGACGCGCTGCTGGCCGGGGAGATCGACTTCGCGGTCCATTCGTACAAGGACCTGCCCACCGCCGAGCCGCCGAGCCTGCACATCGCCGCCGTCCCGGTGCGTGAGGACCCTCGCGACGCCCTGATCGCCCGCGACGGTCTGACCCTCGCCGAGCTGCCGCCGGGTTCCACCATCGGCACCGGTGCGGTGCGCCGAATCGCGCAATTGCATGCTTTGGGCCTAGAGTTGCAGGTCACGCCGATCCGAGGGAATGTCGACTCGCGTATCGCCCGAGTACTCGGACCCGAGGCAGATCTCGACGCCGTCGTTCTCGCCCGGGCCGGAGTGGCACGACTCGGTCGATTCGCGGAGATCACCGAGACGCTCGACCCGATGCTCATGCTGCCCGCCCCGGCTCAGGGTGCGCTGGCCGTGGAGTGCCGGGCCGACGATACCGATCTGATCGAGTTGCTGTCCGTTCTCGATCACGCACCGACCCGCGCCGCCGTGGTGGCGGAGCGGTCGATGCTCGCCACGCTCGAGGCCGGGTGCTCCGCCCCGGTCGCGGCACACGCCGAGATCGCCGAGGGCGACGACGGTGACGAGATCTACCTGCGCGGTGCGGTGATCAGCTTGGATGGCGTCCGAGCCGTCCGACTGTCGCGCACCGGAACGCCCGCCGGCGCGGCGGAGATCGGCAAGGCACTTGCCATCGATCTCCTCGACGCCGGAGCCGATACCCTGATGGGGAGCACAGAATGACCACCCGCACCGCCCGTAAGCCAGCCGGACGCATCGCGTTCATCGGCGCCGGACCCGGCGACCCGGAGCTGCTGACCCGCCGCGCGTATGCGGCGCTGACCGATGCCGACCAGGTGGTCTACGACCGCGGCGTGCCTGATTCCCTGCTCAGCGCGATCCGTTCGGACGCCAAGCAGGACGCGCAGTTCAGCCCGGCCGAGGGCGCCCCCGGCGACGTCGCCAAGGTGCTGCTCTCCGCGGCCAAGTCCGGCCTGTCCGCCGTGCACCTGGTCGCCGGAGACCCGTTCGGCCACGACTCGGTGGTCAAGGAGGTGCAGGCGGTCGCGCGTACCGCCGTGCACTTCGAGGTGATCCCCGGCATCGGCCAGGCCGAGGGCGTCGCCGCCTACGCCGGTGTGCCGCTGCCCGGTGTCCGGGTCGCCGCCGATGTCGACGACGTCACCAACCTCGACTTCGACGCGCTCGCCACGGCCGCCCAGAAGGGCTCCTTCGCCGTCGCCGTGGACGCCGGCGACCTCGCCGCCGTCCGCGACGGGCTGCTCGCCGCCGGTGTCGAGCCGGGTGTCCCGGTCGGCGTGACCGGCGACGGCACCGGCGAGACGCAGTACACCACCACCTCGACCGTGGACAGCTTCGTCGCGGCGGCGCTCGGCTTCACCGGCCGGGTCGTCCTCACCGTCGGCTCCGACGTGGCCGAGCGCGACAGCCTCAGCTGGTGGGAGAACCGCCCGCTGTACGGCTGGAAGGTCCTCGTCCCGCGGACCAAGGAGCAGGCCGGCGCGATGTCCGCCCGGCTCCGTGCCTACGGCGCGATCCCGTGCGAGGTGCCGACCATCGCGGTCGAGCCGCCGCGCACCCCGGCGCAGATGGAGCGGGCCGTCAAGGGCCTGGTCGACGGCCGGTACGCGTGGGTCATCTTCACCTCGGTCAACGCGGTTCGCGCGGTCTGGGAGAAGTTCGGCGAGCACGGCCTCGACGCCCGTCACTTCGGTGGCGTGAAGATCGCGTGCATCGGTGAGGCGACCGCCGACGCGGTGCGCGCGTTCGGCATCCAGCCGGAGCTCATCCCGGCCGGGGAGCAGTCCTCCGACGGCCTGCTGGCCGAGTTCTCGCCGCACGACGAGATCCTCGACCCGGTCGGCCGGGTGCTGCTGCCGCGGGCCGACATCGCGACCGAGACCCTGGCGGCCGGGCTCATCGAGCGTGGCTGGGAGGTGGACGACGTCACGGCGTACCGGACGGTCCGCGCCGCCCCGCCGCCCGCCGAGATCCGCGACGCCATCAAGTCCGGCGGCTTCGACGCGGTGCTCTTCACCTCGTCCTCGACCGTCCGCAACCTGGTCGGCATCGCCGGCAAGCCGCACGCCCGCACGGTCGTCGCGGTGATCGGCCCGAAGACCGCCGAGACCGCCGTCGAGTTCGGCCTCCGGGTCGACACCCAGCCGCAGAACGCCTCGGTGCCCGACCTGGTCGAGGCGCTCGCCGAGTACGCTCTGGAGCTCCGCGAGAAGCTGGCCGCGATGCCGGCCAAGCAGCGCCGCGGCTCGAAGGTCCAGGGCCCGACGGCCCTCCGTTTCCGCTGATCCGAAGATGAAGCGCGCCGATTCCGGATCGGCGCGCTTCGCCATTTCCGAGGCCCTTCTTCCGGGGCCCTTCTAAGGAGCGCCCGATGTCCTTCCCCGACATCCGTCCGCGCCGCCTGCGGCGCACGCCCGCCATCCGGCGCCTGGTCCAGGAGACCCATCTCTCCCCGTCGGATCTGGTCCTGCCCCTCTTCCTGAAGGAGGGACTGACCGAGCCGAAACCGATCAGCTCGATGCCCGGAGTCCTTCAGCACACCCGTGATTCGCTGCGCAAGGCCGCCGCCGAGGCGGTCGCGGCGGGCGTCGGCGGCCTGATGCTGTTCGGCGTGCCGGCCGACGCCAACAAGGACGAGACCGGATCTTCCGGCATCGACCCGGACGGCATCCTCAACGTCGGCCTGCGCGACCTCAAGGCCGAGGTGGGCGACTCCTCGGTGATCATGGGCGACCTGTGCCTGGACGAGTTCACCTCGCACGGCCACTGCGGCGTGCTGGCCGCCGACGGCTCGGTCGACAACGACGCCACCCTGAAGCTCTACGCCGAGATGGCGGTCGCCCAGGCCGAGGCCGGCGCCCACATGGTCGGCCCGTCCGGCATGATGGACGGCCAGATCGGCGTGGTCCGCAAGGCCCTCGACGCGGCCGGTCACCAGGACGTCGCGGTCCTCGCCTACTCGGTCAAATACGCCGGCGCCTTCTACGGCCCGTTCCGGGAGGCCGTCGACTCGTCACTGAAGGGCGACCGCCGTCAGTACCAGATGGACCCGTCGAACGCCCGCGAGGCTCTGCGCGAGGTCGACCTGGACATCGCCGAGGGCACCGACATCGTGATGGTCAAGCCGGGACTGCCCTACCTGGACATCATCGCCGCACTCCGCGACCACGTCAGCGTGCCGGTCGCCGCCTACCAGGTCTCCGGCGAGTACGCGATGGTCGAGGCCGCCGCCGCGAACGGCTGGCTCGACCGCGAACGGGTCATCCTCGAGACGCTGACCTCACTCAAGCGTGCCGGCGCCCAGATCACCCTGACGTACTGGGCCACCGAGGCCGCAAACCTCATCAACCACCACTAGGGGTACGCCGTCGGC
This sequence comes from Actinoplanes sp. CA-252034, assembly GCF_050956125.1. Taxonomy (NCBI): domain Bacteria; kingdom Bacillati; phylum Actinomycetota; class Actinomycetes; order Micromonosporales; family Micromonosporaceae; genus Actinoplanes; species Actinoplanes sp. CA-252034. Next base: position 10,183,961 of record NZ_CP191846.1, on the reverse strand, counting down.
CGCCCCTCGCCGAACCACACCTCCCGTGGCATCCACGCGAGGCAGGCGAGGGTCCCGGCCGAAACGCGCCCGCCGGGCCGATGCGGTGGCCTCCGCGTGGTGACTCGCGGTGCGGATCGCCCCCGAGTCACCACACTCAACTCGGCTCGAAACGCTGGATCAGCTGGGTGACGTCGGCGATGTACTCGAACCAGTCACGGTCGGACTGGTAGCCCAGCTCGGCGTTCACCTTCAGCATCGACTCGTTGTGCTGCGCGTTCCACGTCTGCACCTGGCCCAGTGTCGGCTCGGCGGCCCGCAACTCGAACAGCATCCGCGCCTTGATCGCCCGGTCGATGCCGTAGCCACGATGCTCCCGGACCACGATCGTGTCGTACTGATCGGCGCGCTCCGGGTGCTGTGCCGGGACGACCACCTCGGTCAGGCCGGCCACGTGTCCGGTGGCCTCGTGGATCGCCAGCACGATGTAAGGTTTCAGCCCGCGCTTGTGCAGCGTCTCCAGCGAGTCACGCAGCCGCTGCGGATCCGACGAGCGCGGCGCCAGGTCCAGATCGTCGTCGTCGCGTTGCGCCTCGGCCTTGGCCTGGGCGTAAGCGGCGAGCAGATGATCCGGCGGGCCGCCCGGGTGGTACTCGACCCGGTACCCCGAACTGATCCCGTTGGCCATCCCGCCGAGCGCGAGCCAGTCCACCGTGTCCAGGTTGAGGACACTGCGGGTCTCCACATACTCCCGCTCGAACCCGAGCGACTCGTAGAACGGGATCGCCGACGTGCCGCCGATCGCCTCCACGCCGATCGAGGAGAAACCCTCCAGATAGGCACGGCGGACCGCCACCGCCAGCAACTGCCGGCCCAGCCCACGGCGACGCAACTCGGGACGGACGAGCACCTCGAGCACACCGATGTCGCCGAGCAACAGGATGTTCACATGCCCGAAGATCTTTCCCTCGCCCTCCGGGATGCGGTCGTCCTCGGCGATCCACGTGATCCGGCGCTCGCCGGGCATGGTCTCGGCCAGATATTCCCTGACCTGCACGTCCCGCCAGGGTGGATCATCCGGGAGATCGATCGCCAGGACCGCGTTCACCGCCTCCACGAGCGAGTTGACCTCGGCCGCGGACGCGGAGCGGGGATCCCATTCACGCACCCTCACTCGTACATCGTGCCGTTTGTGAGACCTCCAGGGAAGTGCTGACCACGCAAAAGTACCTCAGCGCTCACTCAGCGTCGCCATGGTCACCGATGTCTCGCGGCCCGGAAGGTCAGGCCTTGCTGCGCCGCCCGTAGTCCTGAGCGGTCGTGAAGACCTTCTGCGCATAGGGCCGGACCGCGTTGTACGACAGGATCGCGTCCCACCACGTGTCGGTCTTGGACAGGTCGCGGCTGCCCTTGCACAGATAGACCGCCGCGGTCAGCGCCGCGTCGTCGATGTCGTTCGGGTTCGCCACGCCGTCCCGGTCCGCGTCGATCGCCGTCTCCTTCCAGGTCGACGGGATGAACTGCATCGGCCCGATCGCCCGGTCGAAGGTGGTGTCCTGGTCCAGCGCGCCCCGGTCGGTGTCGGCGATCAACTGCCGGCCGCCCTGCCCGTCCAGTGGCAGCCCCAGGATCGTCGGCTGCGCGACCCCGTCCGCGCCGAGCACCGCCCCGTTGAAGCTGCCGTGCGACGACTCCACCTTGCCGATCGCCGCGAGCGTGGTCCACTCCAGGTGGCAGCCCGGGTTGGTCTGTGCCAGCACCAGCTCGGCGTAGCCGTAGGCCTGCACCGCCACCACCGGGATGCCCACCCGGGTGCCGTTCTGCTGCGCCCAGGCCGCGAGGGCGTCGGCGGGCCGGGCCGCGTTCACCGCGGGCTGGGTCGGGGGCACACCCGGCAGTCCGGTGCCCACCCCCGGCAGTCCGTTGGTCCCCCGGGCAGTCCGTTGGTCCCCCCTGGTAGACCGTTGGTCCCCCGGGTAGTCCATTTGTCCCCCCGGGAACCGGAACGCCCGGCAGCGTCCCGGCGCCCGGCAGCGCCCCCACCGGCGGAGCCGAGCCCTCCGGCCCCCCACCGAACGTCGGAGTGGCACTGGGCGCGGCCGTGGCCTCCAGCGCCCGCGGCACCAGATAGGCCCCGAACGAGCCGGCCAGCACCACCAGCGTCGCCACCAGAACACCCGGCACCACGACCCGGCCGACCGGTCCCCGAACCCAGGTGGCGAACCCGCGGGCGGCCCGGCCGGTGGCCCGCAGAGGCCGTATACGCCGCCGCGTCTTCCCCGGCACCCCGTCGGCCTTGGCGTCCGCCGCCGGTTTCCCGTCCGTGCCCGTCTTGGCGCCTACCGCCGGTTTCCCGTCAGCACCCGTCTTGGCATCCCCGTCGGCCTTGGTGTCCCCGCCGGCCTTGGCGTCTCCAGCGGCCTTGGCGTCTCCGCCGGTCTTGGTGGCCCCGTCGGGCTTGGCGTCTCCAGCGGCCTGGGCTTCTCCGCCGGGCTTGGTATCTCCGCCGGGCTTGGTGTTTTCAGGGCTCTCGGCGTCTCCGCCGGCCTTGACAGCCGTGCCTGGGCCGACGTCTCCGCTGTTCTTGGCGACATCGCCCGCCCCGTTGCCGGTTGAGGCGGCCTTGCCGTCATCCGCCGTGACCGGCTCGGCTCCGGAGGTCTTGCCCTCGACAGCGGCCTTCCCCGGACCGCCGGACGGTGCCGTGCTCTCGGGCGTCGGCGCCGACTTGGCTCCGGTCGTCTTCGCCTCGACCGGTGGGACCTCGCTACGCACCTCGGGGACGGCGACCGGCGGTGCCGATTTCGTCCCGATTGCGTCGTTGTCGACACCCGCCGTCGGGCCGGCGGCCCCAGAGCGCACCGACGAGGCACTACTCAGCACCGCACCTGACGAGGCGGCACCAGGCGAGGCAGCGTCAGGGGCGGCGGCGTCAGAGGCGGCGGCACCAGGGGCGGCGGCGTCAGAGGCGGCGGCAGAAGTGCCGGAGGCGGCGCGATCGGGCGGGGTCTCGGAGGTCGCGTCATCGCTCGGAGCCGCTCCTGAGCTGGCCAGCGGCCCACGCTGATGCGGCGCCGCGGATCGCAGCTCCGGCCGCTCTGCTGAGTTGTTAGACGCCTCCACCACGCGTCGACCCTACCCGCCGGAAACCATCCTCGGGAGGGACGCGGGCCGCCTGTGGACAACGCCTGCGGACGTGACCGCGCAACGGTCCGGCAACACCTCGCCGAACTCGCCGTGCGTGGCCCACCGCACGGGCTCTACGCTGGTCGGATGCCGCGCTATGAGTTCCGGTGCCGCGCGTGTGGCGCCACCTTCGAGGTCAGTCGTCCGATGCGTGCGGCCGCCGACCCGGCGGCCTGTCCGCAGGGGCACGCCGACACCGTCAAGCTGTTGTCCACAGTCGCCGTGACCGGCCGTGGTGGCGCGGCCCGCCCGGCGCCGTCCGGCGGTGGCGGTGGCGGCTGTTGCGGCGGTGGTTGCGGCTGCTGATCGGCGATCGCGTCGCGCGGCCGCTCCCGGCCGGCCGCGCGGCTGTCGACTTCGGCCGGTGACCCTCTCCTTGCGCCCGGTGGCGATTCGTTGCCCCGTACGGGTACACCCGGCCGCCCTCGCGGTTTTGGCCGCACGCGGCGTTTCCGCGTTCGATCTCTTTCGTTACGAGACGCGTAGTCCCGTATGCCTCCGGTCGATGCGCGATCAGGACGTCCTCCGTGAGGGGTCGGCAATGGCGGGGACTTGATTACCGTCCGTTTCTACGATGGGCGGTGACGCAGAGATACGGCAGCATGATTCGCGACTTCCCAAAAGGGGGCGGAGGTTCCACCGTGTCGGGACGTATCGAGCTACCCAGTGGCCTGGTGACCTTTATGTTCACCGACATCGAGGGCTCGACGCGGCTCGCTCGGATGCTCGGTGAGACATATCGAAGTGTTCTCGGAGCGCATCGAGCTGTGCTACGCGGAGTGTTCGACGACTTCGGGGGTGTCGAGCTCTTGACGGAGGGTGACTCCTTTTTCGTGGCCTTCTCGAACGCTGACGCGGCTGTCGCGGCGTGCGTCGAGGCGCAGCGCCGACTGTCCGCCCACGGCTGGCCACGGCACGACGCGGTGCCCCGGGTGCGGATGGGCCTACACACCGGCCGGGCTGTTCCGGTCGGCCAGGAGTACGCCAGCGCCGAGGTGCACCGGGCCGCGCGGGTGTCCGCGGCAGCCCACGGCGGACAGGTGCTCTGCTCGGAGGCGACGGCCCTGGCGGTGACCGCCACGTACGCGGCCACGACCGGCGGCTCGACCGGTGCCGCGGCCGCCGCCACGCTGGCCACCGTGGACCTGCTCGACCTCGGGGCGTTCCGGTTGCGCGGGTTCGACGACGACGAGCGGCTGTTCCAGGTGATGGCGCCCGGTCTGGAGCGGGACTTCCCGCGTCCCCGGACCGCCGAGGCGCCCCGGCACAACCTTCCGGCGGAGCACGCCCCGTTCGTGGGGCGCCGGGCCGAGCTGGCCGAGCTGGCCGGGCTGATCAGCCATCACCGCCTGGTCACGGTCGTCGGTCCCGGTGGCTCGGGCAAGACGCGACTCACCCATGCCGTCGCCGAGCAGCTGCTTCCGGCGTACCCCGGCGGTGTTTGGACGATCGATGCCGCCGCCGCGGCGAAAGGCCTGCCGCACGCCCTGGCCGCGGCTCTCGGCCTGCGTCCCGAACCGGGCCGGCCGTTGATCGACACGCTGGTGGAGGAGTGCGCCGAGCGCCGCATGCTGGTGGTGCTGCAGACGTGTGACGCCGCGCCCGCGCTGACCGCGACCCTGGCGCACCGGCTGCTCAGCCGCTGCCGCCGGCTGGACGTGGTGGCGACGGCCCGGGCGCCGCTCGCGCTCGCCGGGGAGACCGTGTGGCGGATTCCGCCGCTCGTGCCGGCGGACGCGTTCGCGCTGCTCCGGGACCGGGCGGCGGCCGCGCAGGGCGGGCGTCCCGGTGATGGTGACCCGCAGCTGGCCCGGCTGGCGGCCCGGCTGGAGGGCTCGCCGCTGGCGATCCAGTTGGCCGCGGCCCGGCTGCGACTGCTCCCGGCCGAGCAGCTGGCCCGGCGCCTCGACGATCCGCTGGGCGCGCTGGACAACGACACCGCGGGCGACGGCCGGCACGCCAGTCTGGCCAACAACCTCACCTGGTCCTACCGGACGCTGGGCAGTCGTGCCGCCGAGCTGCTGCGGCGCCTCGCCGTCTTCGCCGGGCCGGTCGACCTCGCGACCGTCGAGTGGTACGACCCGGACGCGCTCAGCGCCCTCTCCGAGCTGGCCGACAAGTCGCTGGTCGAGGTGACGCCCGGTCCCCGGTACCGGCTGTCCGAGCAGGTCCGCGCCTACGCCTTGCGCCGGCTCGCCGCGACAGGGGACGAAGCGGCCGCCCGCGACCGGCATCTCACCTGGTCGCTGCACATGCTGGACCGGGTCGCCCCGGACACCGGCGATCAGGTGCGCACGCTGTCGTTGACCGAGCTGAGCCCGTACGTGGCCGAGTGGCAGGCGGCGCTGCGATGGGCGACCCAGACCGGTGACGTGGCGGCCGGGCTCCGGTTGGCGGCGGCCCTGGACCCGTGGTGGCGGGAGCACGACGACACCCGGGAGGGCCGGGAACTACTGACCGCCCTGTACCAGCGGTTGCCCGCCGACGTCCCCGCGCCCGAGCTGGCCGCGACCTATCTGGTGCACGCCGGTCTCACGCCCGACCGTGGCGAGCAGGACCACTACCTGCGGCTCGCCGAAACGGCAGCCGGTGCGGTGCCGGGGGAGGAGACCGGGCTGGTGACCCGTGTCCGGATCGCCCGGCTGATCCTGGGCGGTGACGATCCGGGCGCGGCCGAGCGGGACTGCCGTGAGGCGATCGCCGTGGCCGAACGCGCCGGTGCCCCGAACGCCGCCTTCCCCGCCGTGCTCGGCCTGGCCGAGTTGCTCTGGCGACGCGACGCGCTGACCGAGGCGGCCGAGCTGCTGGGCGCCGCCCGTCATCTGGAGACCGCACGTCCCGAGGATCGCGGCCGCCGTACCGTCGACTGGCTCCTCGGCATGGTCGCGCTCCGCCGCGGCGATCTGGTGGCCGCCCATGATCACCTGGTGGTGGCGCTGCGTTCCCGGTTGCGGCACGGATTCCGGGGCGGGGCAGCCGACGCGGTGGCGGCGATCGCGGTCCGCTGCGCCCTCGGCGGCGACCCGGCGACCGCGGCGGTGCTGTTCGGTGGCGCGGAGGCGGCCCGTGGTGCCCGCCGGACCGCGTCGTTCGGCGCCTTCTGGTCGCTGCGGCAGGCGTCGTTGCGGGCCGCGCTCGGCGACGCCGCCTTCGACGCGGCCTATGCCGACGGTGCGGGCATCGGGTTCGACCGGATAGTGGCCATGGCTCTCGCGGTGGAACACCCCGACCTGGAAAATGGCGCCGCCCGGTTCGCGCAAATAGTCAGATGATCAGGACCGTGAGCCGCAGATAGTCAGATGACCAGGACCGTGAGCCGTCGCCCGGACCGGTCATGGGGCGTACGCGACGGCTCGCGATCTCGGCCACCGCATCCGCCCGGCGGTCGCGCTGTCGGCCGGGACCGGCCGCCGGCGTCGCGGTGTACGAACGGGACGGCGTGGACGGCGTCTGCCGACGTCTCCGGGCGTACCGCATGATCTATGTCCTGGGCAGGAACCGGACCGCCTCGTAGTAGGTGAACGCGATGCTGTTGCAGAACGGCTGCGCGAGTTGGTGCCGGGCATCGCAGACGCGGCGCAGGTCGGCGCGGAAGACCTCGTCGATGCGGTCCTTGTGACCGGCCAGGTCGTCGCGGTAGTTGCGGTAGCCGAAGTCGTGGTGCCGGCAGGCGTCGGCGAAGTCGAAGCCGATCGGGGTGTCCGGCGCGCGTGAGCACACGTCGCTCGACCAGTCGAAACGGTAGACGGCCCAGCGGGCCCGGTCCTGGCGGGCGGCCTTCCAGGCGGCCGTGCTCTCCGGGGTCGGCTGGGTCCAACTCGCCAGGATCTCCTCGCGGCTCGTCGATGCCGCGGTCGCGGGCATGCCGGGGAGCAGCGCGGCGACGACGAGCGCGGTTACCGCCAGGTGGCGCATGTGGGACCTCCGACGCGCGCGGCCGGTGACTGATGTGATGTGCTGGGATACGTCCTTCAGCTTGACCGTTAAGGTGATCGCGTGCGGGCGGTTCCATGATTCATCTACCTATGGTCCGGCAGGGGCCGCTGAGGGCTCTCGGGTTCCGGTTGTTGATGGCGTGTTCCCTGGTGCTGTTCGCGGTCGCGGTGATCTACGCCGATCGCGAGGGATACCGGGACGTCAACGAGGACGGACTGACCCTGCTCGACTGCTTCTACTACGCGGTCGTCTCGCTCTCCACCACCGGCTACGGCGACATCACGCCGTCGACCCAGTCGGCCCGGCTGGTGAACGTCCTGTTCATCACGCCTGCCCGGGTCCTCTTCCTGATCATCCTGGTCGGCACCACACTGGAGGTGCTGACCGACCAGTACCGCAAAGGCCTTCGGGTCAGCCGGTGGAGGCGCAAGTTGAAGGACCACGTGATCATCTGCGGTTACGGCACGAAGGGCCGGGCCGCGGTCGCCGCACTGCTGGAGACGGGGTACGACAAGTCTCGGATCGTCATCGTGGAGAACCGGGAGGCCGGCGTCCGGCAGGCCGCGGCCAGCGGATTCGTCGTCATCGAGGGCGATGCGACCCGGTCGTCGGTGCTGAACGACGCGGATGTGAAGAACGCCAAGTCGGTCATCATCGCCACCGACCGGGACGAGGCGTCGGTGCTGATCACGCTGACCGTGCGCCAGCTGACGGCCGGCCAGGTGCGGATCATCGCGGCCGTCCGCGAGCAGGAGAACGCCGCCCTGCTCAAGCAGAGCGGCGCCCACCACGTGATCGTGTCGTCGTCGACGGCGGGCCGGCTACTGGGCCTGACCACCACCGCGCCGCCGCTGATCGACGTGGTGGAGGATCTGCTGACTCCGGGGCAGGGCATGGCGCTGGCGATGCGGTCGGCGGAGCGGGCCGAGGTCGGCCGTAACCCGCGCGAGCTGCCGACCCTGGTGGTGGCGCTGATCCGCCGGGGCAAGGTGCTGCCGCTCGGTGGCGAGCAGATCGTCACGATCGAGACCGGCGACCTGCTCGTCTACATCCGTGACGACGAGTCCGTGCCCGGCGGGGTCAGCGTCTAGACCCGTATTCCGCACGTCGGCGATCGTCAGCACCATTCCAACGGGTTGACGTCGAGCAGGTCGAGGATTTCGAGTTGCAGAGGTGTGGGTTGAGGGATGGTGTGCAGGTTCCCGCTGGTCGCGGGAATGAGTCTCAGCCCGGTAAGGGCCTGGAAGATCAGCCGGGTCGTCGGGACGGCGGGCCGGCCGGCGTAGAGGCCGGCGACGGTCGTCCGACCTTGGGCGCGTAACGCGGCCCTGATCTGGCGTTCGATCAGGCTGAAGACGAGCAGCGCGAGGCAGACCACGGTGATCATGGCAGTGATCCGACGGTTGTTCTTCAGATAGATCGCGGCGACGGCCAGGGGGCCCTTGAACGCCGAGTAACGACGTTCAACGGCTTCCTGGCCCTTGTAATGCAGCAGGACCTGAGTGGCGTCAGCGTCGGCCGTGTCCAGGTTCGTCAGCAGCGCGTACCAGCCGTCGGTCGCCGCTTCGGCGTCGATCACACTCTGATCGAAAGACCAGGTGAGGGTAGGTTTCCCAGTCGCAGTGTCGGTGCCGGTCGCCGTTTGCAGATAACCGGCGACGCGGCGGGTCCTGCCGATCACCGCCAGCCGGGCCTCGACCGCGGCGACGTCCGGGTAGTGCCGCGAGCCCAGCCCACGCTCAAGCCGGGCCAGGTCGTCGCGGGCCCGGTCGAGTTTCTGGGCCCGCGCCGTGACCGCGGCACCGGCCCGGGCGCTGGAGTGCACGAACACCCGACGCAGGGTGAGCACCGGATCGCGCTTGCGGGGACCGGCCAGGATCATGGCGTCCTCGAACACATGCCACGTCCCCCACCGATCGGGGTCTTTGCCCTGGTCACGACCGGCGACGTAGTCGACCGGGGTAGCCCGGTCCAGATCCAGGCCGGCCAACCGCTCGGCTTTGACGTACGCCTTCGACGCCGGAGCCACGAACGTGACATCGTCAGCGTGCATCTTCGTCAGATTGTCGTACGACACCAGTTTCGAGTCCCCGACGATCAACAGCCGCCGAGCGGTGGCGATCTGCTGCAACGCCTTCATCATCGGTACCACCTGGGCGACCTCACCGGCACCACCGTCATACGCCCGGTGAAATACCGGCACCCCGCCGTCACCGGTCACCGCGATCCCGGTCTGAACCTGCCTCAAGTCCGCCCGCCGGTCCTTGGGATGGCCGTACTTCGGCGCCGGATAGTCCTCATCGGCCTGCTCGTACTCCCCGTGCAGCGAGATCGAGGTCATATCCCAATGCAGGCGAGACACATCGATGCCGAACACCTCGATCGCGGCCGCCCCGACCGACCCGGAGATCGAGTCGACCTGCGGCGCGATCGCATCCAGAGCCCGACCGACCCGGTCATCGTTGAGCTGGCCGGCACGCAACCCGAAGACTTCCTCGACCGCGTACCCGCCCGCCCAGTCCCGAACCCGGACCAACGGTTCCGGCGAGGTCAACCTATTCGCGACCAACGCCTCGACAACCTGGCCGTGAGTCAGTTCCGACCGGTCGTCGACCGGACACAACCCATCGATGACATCCCGAATCCGCAGCCGGGAAGCGAACGCCGCGACCACCGGCAACGACCCCAACGCCTTCTCCACCGACGGCACCGGGCCGTACCGCGCACGCTCTCTCACAGCCCGGCACGCTGCCACCGGCACTTCCCGGCACCAACCCACCACGCCGAAACCCACCACGATCATCGACCCGCGGAATACGGGTCTAGACGATCGTCCAGGTGTCGCCCGAGTTCAGCAGGCCGTCGAACATCTCCTCCGGAGTGCCGGTGGCCTGCGCCTGGGCGTCGAGCACCTGCTTGCGGACGATCTCGTCGTAGGACGGCCGCTGCACGTTGCGGAAGATCCCGATCGGCGTGGTGTTGAGATCGGAGCCGGAGAGCCGGCTGAGCGCGAACGCGTACGCCGGGTCGTCCACCGTCGCGTCGTGGACGATCGGGATGCCGCCCTCCTGCACCTTGAGGCCGAAACTGCCCTCGGGGTGGACCACGTTGAGGTTGCCGACGGTGATCGGCTCACCCTGCTCCAGCCGGATCAGGTGGGCGTCCCGGGTGTCGGAGTCCTTGATCAGGTCGAAGGCGCCGTCGTTGAAGATGTTGCAGTTCTGGTAGATCTCGACGAATGCGGAGCCCTGGTGCTCGGCGGCCGCCCGCAGCACCGACTGCAGGTGCTTGGCGTCCGAGTCGATGGTCCGGGCCACGAAGGTCGCCTCGGCGCCCAGGGCCAGCGAGAGCGGGTTGAACGGCGTGTCCGCCGAGCCGGTCGGCGTCGACTTGGTGATCTTGCCGAGTTCCGACGTCGGAGAATACTGACCCTTGGTGAGGCCGTAGATCCGGTTGTTGAAGAGCAGGATCTTCAGGTTCACGTTGCGTCGCAGCGCGTGGATCAGGTGGTTGCCGCCGATCGACAGGGCGTCGCCGTCACCGGTCACCACCCAGACGTTCAGGTCGGGGCGGGAGGTGGAGAGACCGGTCGCGATCGCCGGGGCACGCCCGTGGATCGAGTGCATCCCGTACGTGTTCATGTAATACGGGAACCGGGACGAGCAGCCGATGCCGGAGACGAAGACGATCTTCTCGCGCGGGATGCCCAGCTCCGGCATGAACCGCTGCATGGCCGCGAGGATCGAGTAGTCCCCGCAGCCGGGGCACCAGCGGACCTCCTGATCGGACTTGAAGTCCTTGGCGGTCAGTTTCAGAGCGATCGTCTCAGCCATTCTTGACCACGTCCTCCAGCATGCTCTCCAGCGTCGCCGCGGTGAACGGCAGGCCGCTGACCTGGTTGAACGGAACCGCGTCGACAAGATAGCGGGACCGGATCACCGCGGCCAGCTGACCCAGGTTCATCTCGGGGATCACCACCTTGTCGTAGCCGGCGAGCACCTCGCCGAGGTTCGCCGGGAGCGGCGACAGATGCCGCAGGTGCGCCTGCGCGATGGTGAGACCGCGTTGGCGCAGCGCGCGACAGGCCGCCCCGATCGGCCCGTAGGTCGAGCCCCAGCCGAGCACGAGCACTCTCGCGGCCTCGGACGGGTCCTCGACGTCCACATCGGGCACGGGGATCGCGTCGATGCGGGCCTGCCGGGTGCGGACCATGAACTCGTGGTTCGCCGGGTCGTAGGAGATGTCCCCGGTCTTGTCGGCCTTCTCCAGACCACCGATGCGGTGCTCCAGGCCGGGCGTTCCGGGCACGGCCCACGGCCGCGCCATCGTCTCCGGATCGCGGAGGTACGGCAGGAAGCGCCCGTCCTCGGTGTTGGCCGCCGTGGCGAACGAGACCCGCAGGTCGGGCAGCTCGTCCACGGACGGCAGCAGCCACGGCTCGGACCCGTTGGCCACGTAGTTGTCGGACAGCAGGATCACCGGGGTCCGGTAGGTCAGCGCGATCCGGGCCGCCTCCAGCGCCGCGTGGAAGCAGTCGGACGGCGACCTGGGCGCGATCACCGCGAGTGGTGCCTCGCCGTGCCGGCCGAACAGCGCCATGTTGAGGTCGGCCTGCTCGGTCTTGGTCGGCATGCCGGTCGACGGCCCGGCCCGCTGCACGTCGACGACCACCAGCGGCAACTCCAGGGCGATGGCCAGCGAGATGGTCTCGCCCTTGAGGGCCACGCCGGGCCCGGAGGTGGTGGTGACGCCGAGCGCCCCGCCGTAGGCGGCCCCGAGCGCCGCCCCGATCGCCGCGATCTCGTCCTCGGCCTGCATCGTGGTGATGCCGAACCGCTTGTGCTTGGAGAGCTCGTGCAGGATGTCGGAGGCCGGAGTGATCGGGTAGGCGCCGAGGAAGAGCGGCAGTCTCGACCGGACCGCGGCGGCCACCAGCCCGAGCGCGAGCGCCTGGTTGCCGGTGATGTTGCGATACGTCCCGGGCGGCATCTTGGCCGGCTTGATCTCGTAGCGCACCGAGAACGCCTCGGTGGTCTCGCCGTAGTTCCACCCGGCCCGGAACGCCTCCTTGTTGGCCACGACCAGGTCGGGCCGCTTGGCGAACTTGCGCTCCAGGAACCGTAGCGTCGACTCGTACGGCCGCGAGTACATCCAGCTGAGCAGCCCCAGCGCGAACATGTTCTTGGCGCGCTCGCCGTCCTTCTTCGAGACGCCGCTCTCGGCCAGCGCGCCTAGGGTCAGGGAGGTGAGGGCCACCGGGTGCACCGCGAACTCGTCGAGCGAGCCGTCCTCCAGGGGACTGACGGTGTAGCCGACCTTGGTCAGGTTGCGGCGGGTGAACTCGTCGGTGTTGACGATGATGTCGGCCCCGGCGGGCAGGTCGGCCAGGTTGGCCTTGAGTGCCGCCGGATTCATCGCCACCAGCACGTTGGGCGCGTCGCCGGGGGTCAGGATGTCGTAGTCGGCGAAGTGCACCTGGAAGCTGGAGACCCCCGGCAGGGTCCCGGCTGGTGCGCGGATCTCCGCGGGGAAGTTCGGAAGCGTCGAGATGTCGTTGCCGAGTTGCGCGGTCTCCGACGTGAACCGGTCCCCGGTGAGCTGCATGCCGTCGCCGGAGTCGCCGGCGAATCGGATGACCACGCGGTCCAGTTGCTCGACTCGCTTCGCTGGAGCGGCCACGATTCAACCTCCCAAAGGCGCGGTCCGGCGGCTTGAAGTCTGTCGATGAGCCGGCCCGCTGATCGTCACTTCCACACTACGTCGCCGCTCCTTACGAAGGGGCCGCGGACCGTTGCCCACAGTAGCCAGCGGTCGCCACGGCGAGCTAGTGCTCTTCGGTAGGCTGCACGATCGTGGAGGGATATCTGGGCTCGTATGCGGTTCTCGGTCTCGTCCTGGCCGCCGGTGTCCTGCTGTTCGTCGCGGCGTTCGGCGCGAACAGGCTGCTCCGGCCGGGCCGACCGGCGGAACCGGTGGGCAAGCGGATCTCCTACGAGAGTGGCATCGACCCGGTCGAGGGCGACTGGGCTCAGGCGCAGATCCGGTATTACGTCTATGCATACCTTTATGTGCTTTTCGCAGTTGAGGCCGTATTTCTCTTCCCCTGGGCGGTGATCTTCGATCGTCCCGGTTTCGGTGGCCTGTCCATCGCGGAGATGGGCATCTTCGTCGCCGTGCTCGCCCTGGGCATCCTCTACGCCTGGCGCAAGAAGATCCTCAGCTGGACCTGAACCAGACGGGTGGCGGTCTCGCCTCCGGAAAGCGGACATGTCAACATCGTGCGCATGGGTCAGCTTCTGCTCTTCATCGTCGTGGCTCTGGTCGTGGCGACGATCGTTTTCGGCGTGACCGTGTTGCTGAGCGGGGGCGACCCCGGACTGACCCCGGTCGAGCCCGACGGTCGCGCGGTCCCGCTGCCCGGTGACCGTCCCCTCGGCGAGGAGGACATCTCCCGGACCAGGTTCGACACCGTCTGGCGGGGATACCGGATGGCGCAGGTCGACCAGGCCCTGCAGCGCGCGGCGTACGACATCGGCTACAAGGGCGAGCTGATCGGTGTGCTCGAGGCCGAGGTCGCCGCGTTGCGCGAGGGCCGGACCGACGACGCCGACGCGCTGCGCAGGGCCCGCGAGGCGGCACTCGCCCCGGCCGCCGCCGTCCCGCCCGCTCCGGATTCTCCGGTCATCCCGATGGAGCCGTCCGTCGACGAGGACCAGGCCCAGGAGCCGGTGGAGAAGAGATGAGCAACGACTCGGAGGCGGGCCCAGGTGAGTTCACCGCCACGGTGATCGTCAACGCGCCCGCGCCCAAGGTCTTCTCCGCGTTCATGGACTGGGAGAAGCAGTCCGAGTGGATCCCGTTCACCCGCGTCCGGGTGGTCGAGGGTGACGGCGGCGAGGGCAGCCTCGTCGAGGCGGTCACGACGCTCGGCCCGGCGACCCTCCGCGACGAGCTGCGCGTGGTCAAGGTCAACGCGCCGTACGAGGTGCGCGTCGTGCACTGCGGCAAGGTCCTCAAGGGCCCCGGCGCGATGCGCTGCACCGCGATGTCCGGCGACCGTACCCAGGTGGTCCTGCACGAGTGGTTCCAGCTGCCCGCCGGCGCGGTCGGCAGGATCGCCTGGCCGGTGCTGTGGCCCGGGTCGAAACTGGGCTTCACCGGCGCGCTCAAGCGGTTCGCCCGCCTCGTCGAGCAGGGCCGCCTCCCGTGACCGAGACCGAGACCGGCATCGTGATCGGTGCCGACGGCCGCCCCCGCTGCTCCTGGGGCGGCAGCACGCCGGACTACGCGATCTACCACGACGAGGAGTGGGGCAGGCCGGTCCGCGGCGACGACGCCCTGTTCGAGCGGCTCACGCTGGAGGCCTTCCAGTCCGGCCTGTCGTGGATCACGATCCTGCGCAAACGCCCGGCGTTCCGGGCCGCGTTCGCCGATTTCTCGATCGCGAAGGTCGCCGAGTTCACCGAGGCCGACGCCGCCCGGCTGATGGCCGACCCGGGCATCGTCCGCAACCGGATGAAGATCGACGCGGCCCTGCACAACGCCCGGGTGGCGGCCGAGTTGGACCTGACCGGGCTGCTCTGGTCGTTCGCCCCCGCGGGACGGGACCGGCCACGCACCCGCGCCGACGTCCCGGCGGTCACCCCCGAGTCCACCGCCATGGCCAAGGCGCTCAAGAAGCGGGGCCTCACATTCGTCGGGCCCACCACGGCGTACGCGTTGATGCAGGCCACCGGCATGGTCGACGACCACCTCACGGACTGCTGGGTGCCCGTGATGAGATGACACCATGGCTCAGTTCGTGGTGATCATTCCGGAAGGGCAGTGGGCGACCGAGCGGTTGTTCCAGCACGACACGGTGACGGTGGCTTCCGCCCACGGCGCCGCCGTCGGTGACGAGGTGCTGCTGGTCGCCGAGGAGCAGGTCGTGGCCCTGGCGCGGGTGGAGAAATCGGACGGCGAGCTCACGTTGTGGTATTTGCGGCGCGCCTTCGACGAGGCGATCCCCTTCGCGGGGCCGGCCGGCGCGATCGACGAGGACACCTTCCAACGGTATGCCCGGCGCCTCGGCCCGCCCGCCGACAAGAGGCCGTGGCTGGTCAGCGTGGCCATGCCGATCGAGGCGGCCAACCCGGCGGAGGCGGTGCGCCAGTTCTGGTCGCACGTGCTCGAGCTGGGCCCCTCCGAGCTGCCCACCTACGTCTGGCCGTCCGGTGACGAGCTGGCCATGCAGGCCTTCGTCCTCGGGGCCGAGGCGAACCAGGACCCCGAGGAAGAGGACGAGGACGAGTAACGTCAGCGCCCCTGGTATTCGGGTCTCTGCTTGTTGAGGAAGGCGTTGACCGCGGCCGAGTGGTCCGCGGTCGCGCCGCAGATCGCCTGGGCCTGCGCCTCGGCTGCCAGCGCGTCCGACAGCGTGCCCGCGTCACCGATGGACAGCTCCCGTTTGATCGCGCCGTAGGCGATCGTCGGGCCCGCGGCCAGCCGGGCGGCCAGCTCCTGCGCCCGGGGCAGCACCTGCTCGTCGTCCTCCAGCAGCTCGGTGAGCATGCCGATGCGGGACGCCTCCTCGGCCTTCACCGGCCGTGCCAGCAGCAGCAGCTCGACCGCCCGGGCGTGCCCCACGATCCGCGGCAGCGACCAGGAGATGCCGCTGTCGCCGGCCAGGCCCACGTTGGCGAACGCCATCAGGAAGCTGGTCTTCGGCCCGCCGATCCGGAAGTCGGCCAGCAGCGACAGCGAGGCGCCCGCACCGGCGGCCATCCCGCGGACCGCCGCGATCACCGGTTTCGGCATGCTGGCCAGCCGCTGCGCGATCGGGTTGTAGTGCACCTGGACGGTGTTCAGGTCGGTGGAGCCGGCCGCCAGCAGCGTCGCGTGCTCCTTGAGGTCCTGGCCACCGCTGAAGTTGCCGCCGGCGCCGGTCAGCACGACGGCCCGGCACGACCGGTCGCTCTCCAGCTGGGCGAGGGTGTCCCGCAGCGCTTCCTTGAGGTCGACGGTGAACGAGTTCATCGCCTCGGGGCGGTTCAGGGTCAGGGTGACGACCGCGTCAGTGCGGTCGACGAGCAGCGATTCCGCCTTGAGTCCGTTCATGGGTGGCGGGTGGGGCGGTCGGATGGCGGTCATGCATCTGAGAATCCCACACGTCCACCACGAGTGGCCGATTGCAGGCAACGTTCCACGTGCCGGTCGGCGGCCGGGCGCAGCCGTGCGGCGTGCTTGTCGAAGAAGAGCGCGGCCTTCACACCCGGCCAGCCCGCCGGCAGCAGCGGGGCGGGGAGTTGAGGGTCCTGGAAGAGGAACGAGCGCCAGGCGTGGACCAGGCGGAACCGGGCGGCGTACGCCTCCTCGTCGGTGCTGCGCAAGGTGACCGCCTTGACGACGGGGGCCAGCACGGTGACGAACTCCTCGTACGACCGTCCGATGCGGGCGAGGTCCCAGGCGCGACCGACGATGTCCGAGCCGCCGGTGTGGGCGGCGCTGAACCGGGCGTGGCCGACGTCGCCGAGCGCCGACTCCACCTCGTCGGAGGCCCGGGGCGCCACCCACACCTGTTCGCTGAGCGGTCCGTAGCCCAGATAGGTGAGCCGCAGCGCGTCCTGCCGCCCGATCGGCTCGTCCAGCAGGATCATGTCGAAGCGGCCGTCCCAGCCGCCGCGACCGGTCCGGTACACCCGGGCGGCCGCCTCGTCGAGCCGGCGGGCGGCCTTCGGGGTCAGCAGATAGCCCGGTCCGGAGGCCATGCGTAGCGGATGCAGCCATCCCTGTCGCACCATTCGCGACACCGCGGTACGGACCGCCGGCGCCGCGATGTCGAGCGGGGCCAGCAGCCTCACGAGGGCCGCTACCGGGGCTCGGGAACCGCGAGCACGCAGGTAGTCGCCGTACAGGTCGAAGAGTGCGGACCGCGCCTGCATGACCGCACATTGTGACAGCCCGAAAGAGGATATGCTAGACGCTGTCACATCCGCCCGGGCTGGGTTTGGGTTCGCCGGTGTTCATCAGGGAAAATGTTTGATCGGCACGGTGGGCCGCAACGCGTGAAGACGTGAAAACGGCCTGAGCGGGCCGCCGGTCGGAAACGAGCACCGCGTCACGTGGGGCTGAGCACGTGACGAGGCTGCTGGCATTCCAGGAGCAAGTGGCTGTGGGGCAACCCACCGACCCTGACGTAGGTCTGAGGGGAGACAAGATGGCGGCGATGAAGCCGCGGACGGGCGATGGTCCGCTGGAGGTCACCAAGGAGGGTCGTGGCATCGTGATGCGCGTCCCGCTGGAGGGTGGTGGCCGTCTCGTCGTGGAGATGACCCCGGACGAGGCCAACGCGCTGGGTGACGCGTTGAAGCAGATCGCCGGCTGACGTTTCACGCGAGCCCGCCGGTACGGTACCGCCCGTACCGGCGGGCTTTCCACGTCTTAAGGAAAGGTCATCCTCCCGTGTTCGACATCCGATTGACGGACGTTCCCGACGAGACGGCGACCCGTGTGGTCCCGGTCGGCCCGGAGCTGGACGCCGAGGCGTCCGCGCTGGCCGCCGCCACCGAGGGGGCCGCCACGGCCGGGCGGATCACGGTCTTCCCGCGCCCGCTGCGCAACCCGTCCCGCATGCTGCTGGCCGGGATCGGCGACGGCGGCGAGGCGGACTGGCGGGCGGCCGGCGCCGCGGCGATCCGGGAGACCGCCGACGACGAGGACCTCGAGATCCACCTGCCCGCCGGTGTCGGCGCCGCATCGGTGCGCGGCCTGGCGGAGGGCCTCTGGCTCGGCGGGTACCGATATCGTGACGCGCCCCGGAAGCCTCGTGCCCGGGAGGTCCGCATCCATGGCGCCGCCCACCCCGAGAGCCTCGCCGACGCGCGGGTCACGGCACGGGCCGCCTGGCTGGCGCGTGACCTGACCAACACACCGTCGTCGGTGAAGAGCCCGGAGTGGCTGGCCGCCCAGATCGTCGCCGAGGCCGCGACACGCCCGGGCCTGACCGTGACGGTCCGCGCCGGTGACGAGCTGGCCCGGTTCGGTGGCCTGCTGGCGGTCGGCGGCGGCTCGGCGTCCCCGCCCCGCTTCGTCGAGATGTCCTGGCAGCCGCCCGGTGCGACCACCCACGTGGTCCTGGTCGGCAAGGGCATCACCTTCGACACGGGCGGCATCTCGATCAAGCCGCGCGACGCCATGAAGCTGATGAAGAAGGACATGGGCGGAGCGGCCGCGGTGATCGCCGCGACACTCGGCGCCGCCGATCTGAACCTTCCGGTACGGGTGACCGCGCTGACCCCGCTGGCCGAGAACGCGGTGAGCGGATCCGCGTTCCGCCCCGGTGACGTGATCACCCACTACGACGGCTCCACCAGCGAGAACACGAACTCCGACGCAGAGGGCCGGATCGTGCTGGCCGACGCGCTCGGCTACGCGGCCGACGTGCTCCACCCCGACCTGGTGATCAACCTGGCCACCCTGACCGGGGCGAACGCGGTCGCCCTCGGCAAGCGCACGGCCGCCCTGTTCAGCCCGGACGACGAGCTCGCCGCATCACTGACCGCGGCCGGAGCGGCGGCCGGCGAGCTGATGTGGCGGCTCCCGCTCTCCGACGACTACCTGGACAACATGCGCAGTGACGTCGCCGACCGGGTCAGCGCGCCGGCCGGGCCGGGCTCGGTGATGGCCGCCCTGTTCCTGCGCGACTTCTTCGGCGACATGCGCTGGGCCCACCTCGACATGTCCGCCCCGAGCTGGGCCGAGGCGCACGACCGGGAGCTGACCAAGGGCGCGACCGGCTGGGGCGCACGGACTCTGCTCCGTTACCTGTCAGCGCTTGACCGCGATGAGCAGCCCGGCGCCTGACGGGATCACCGCCGGGATCCAGTCCTCGGACTCGCGGATCGCCTTCACCGTCGCCCGGACGGTGAGGGTGTCCACGTCACGTGCGGCCGGGTCGCTGATCCGGCCGTTCGCGTGCGCGCCGTTCACGATCAGCACCCCACCCGGCCGCAGCAGGCGCAGGGCGGCCTCGGTGCATGCCGCGAACTCGGTGGTGTCGGCGTCCACGAAGATCAGGTCGTAGGCGCCGTCGGAGAGCCGGGGCAGCACGTTCAGGGCACGGCCACTGATGATCCGGGTCCGCGAGGACGCGTACCCCGCCTCCAGGAAGATCCGCCGGGCGATCCGCTGGTGCTCGTGCTCGACGTCGATGGTGGTGAGGACCCCGTCCGGGCGCATGCCCCGGAGCAGCCAGATGCCGCTCACGCCGGTCCCGGTGCCGATCTCGACGACCGCCTTGGCGCGGCCCGCGGCGGCCAGCAGGCTCAGCACCGAGCCGGCGCCGGGGGAGACACAGGGCAGGCCGAGCTCGTGCGCGAGAGCACGCGCGGTCTGCAGGACCGGGTCCTCGGTGGCGAAGGTCTCGGCGAACGGCATTGACTGCGCCGCCGGCTGACCGAATGAACGAGCAGGACCGATGATGACGACCTCCGTACGGCAATGGATGCCCGCGGCGGAACCGCGCACATCGGATAAGAGAGTAGAGCGATGTTCTCTGGTGATGCACCGCGCCGTCGATGGATAAACAGCCCACTCGGCGCAGGTGCGGAGCCGTGGCAAGGTGTGAACCGGTGAATCCGTGTCATCCTGGATGCGCGGAGCCGGGCTAACGGAGTGGAGGCACCGACGTGACCGACGGCTGGAACTGGAGCCGGCCACCGACGTCCTCTGCGCACCCGGCGCCCGGTGAGCCGCAGCAGCCGTCGCCGTGGTGGTCGGGTGGACAGGCCGATCCGTGGCGTGATCCCTACGCCCCGTCGGCGGTGGTCCTGCCTACCCCGCAGTCCACCGGTGGCACACCGTTGGAGACGCCGCCCAACCCCGACGCGCCACGCCGCTCGTTCACGCCGATTCTGATGATCTGCCTGGTCACCGCCCTGCTCGCGGGCGGTGTCGGCGGCACTCTCGGCTTCGTCTTCGCGGTCAAGGGCGGGTATGTCGACGGGGGCCGCACCCAGCTCGGCGCGTCCGGTCAGGGCGCCCCGGAGTCCGCTCAGCGGGCCCCCGAGTCCAACGGCGGGATCGTCGAGCGGGTCCAGCCGAGCGTCGTGACGGTCCGGGTCAGCGGGGCGATCGGGTCCGGCTTCGTGGTCTCCACCGAGGGCTATGTGATCACCAACGACCACGTGGTCGAGGGCGCCGACGACACCATGTCGGTCTCCTTCCATGACGGCTCGACCGCCGCCGCGACACTGGTCGGGCGCGATCCCGAATCCGACCTCGCAGTGATCAAAGTCGCAAAACAGGGCCTGGTCCCGGTCGCGCTCGGAAACTCCGACGACATCGCCGTCGGTGACCCGGTGCTCGCTTTCGGTTCACCGCTGGCGCTGGTCAACACCGTGACCGCCGGTATCGTGAGCGCCTTGGACCGCACCATCCAGGCCGGCGAGGAGACCGGCACCCGGCGCTACTACGCGGCCATCCAGACCGACGCCGCCGTCAACCAGGGCAACTCCGGTGGCCCGCTGGTCGACGGCGCGGGCCGGGTCGTCGGGGTCAACTCGGTGATCCGCTCGGTCGGCGGCACCACCGCCGAGGCGGGCAACATCGGCCTCGCCTTCGCCATCCCGATCAACCAGGCCAAGCGGATCGCCGAGGACATCATCGACACCGGCAAGGCCCGGCGCACCGTGATCGGCGCCGAGGTGATGACCCAGGAGTCCATCGGCGGCGCCCGGTTGCAGTCGGTGCAGCAGGCCGGCCCGGCCGCGGGCGCCGGTCTCAAGGCCGGTGACGTGATCACCAAGCTCGACGGGCACCCCCTGGACGACGGGATCGGCCTGATCGCCATGGTCCGTAAGTACGCTCCGGGCTCGGTCGTCGCCGTCGAATACCGGCGTGGCAGCAAGACGGCGTCAGCCTCGGTGACGCTCGCCGCGGACACCAACTGATGGGTCCGGGTGGGCTGCGTTCACACAGGGAGCGTGCGTAGTCTTGGCGCGGGAAGCCTGGGAGGGCCGGACGTGTTCGAGAATCTGAACTGGTGGGAGATCGGCGCGCTGCTCATGCTCGCGCTTCTGATCTTCGGGGAGCGGCTGCCCAAGGTGATCGGCGACGGGCTGCGGATGCTGCGCGGGCTACGCAACATGGCCCAGGGCGCGACCGCCGACCTGAGCCGTGAGCTGGGCACCGACATCCAGCTGGAAGACCTGCACCCGAAGGCGTTCATCCGTAAGCACCTGCTCAGCGAGGAGGACGAGCAGGCGCTGCGCAAGCCCCTGCAAAACCTCTTCGACGACGTGAAACAGGACCTCAACGGGGTCAAGTCGGAGCTGAACGACGTCGCGGCGGCCGTCGACATCCGCAAGAGCGGCTCCTCGCAGACGGCAGCGCCGGCCGAGGCTCCTCGACCGGCGCAGCGTTACGACCTCGACGCGACGTAGGACCACTCCGCGTCGTTTCGCGGCGTGACGGCTTCTGTGGTCAGCCCCGTTTGGCGTTGACCATGAGGCCCAGCGGCTTGCCGACGAGGGACTCCCGGCGGACTGCCAGCTTGTCGGCGACACCGTCGAGCGCCTTGGCGGCCGGGGCCTCCGGGTCGGCCAGCACGATCGGGATGCCGTCGTCGCCGGCCTCACGGACACGGGTGTCCAGCGGGATCTGACCCAGCAGCGGCACCCGGGCGCCGATCGTCTTGGAGAGTGAGTCGGCGACCGTCTCACCGCCGCCCGCGCCGAAGACCTCCATGCGCGAACCGTCCGGCAGCTCCAGCCACGACATGTTCTCCACCACGCCGACCAGGCGCTGGTGGGTCTGCAGGGCGATCGCACCGGCCCGCTCGGCGACCTCGGCGGCTGCCATCTGCGGGGTGGTGACGACCAGGATCTCCGCGTTGGGCAGGAGCTGGGCCAGGGAGATGGCCACGTCGCCGGTGCCCGGCGGCAGGTCGAGGAGCAGCACGTCCAGGTCGCCCCAGTAGACGTCGGCGAGGAACTGCTGCAGCGCGCGGTGCAGCATCGGGCCACGCCAGACCACCGCGGCGTTGCCGGCGGTGAACATGCCGATCGAGATCACCTTCACACCGTGCGACTGCGGCGGCATGATCATTTCCTCGACGCGGGTCGGCTTGCCCTCGACACCGAGCATCCGCGGCACCGAGTGGCCGTAGATGTCCGCGTCGATCACGCCGACCGACAGGCCCCGCTTGGCGAGCGCCGCGGCCAGGTTCACGGTGACGCTCGACTTGCCGACGCCGCCCTTGCCACTCGCCACCGCATACACCCTGGTCCTGGAACCGGGCTGAGCGAAGGGGATGACCGGCTCGGCGGACTCGCCGCCACCGCGCAGGGTGGTCTGCAGCGCCTTGCGCTGTTCCTCGGTCATCACACCGAAGTTGATCTCGACCCGGTCGATGCCGGGGATCTTCGTGACGGCGGCGGTGATGTCGTTGGTCAGCTTGTCCCGCAGCGGGCAGCCGGCGACGGTGAGCAGCAGATCGACCTTGACCAGGCCGGCGCTCACGGTGAAGCCCGAGACCATGCCGAGGTCGGTGATCGGGCGGCGGATCTCGGGGTCGTCCACGGTCGCCAGAGCGGCCTGGATGGCGTCCTCGAGCGTGGATGCAGGAGCGGACATGCAGCCCATGCTACGTCGAGGTCAGGTGTGCTCCTCGTCCCAGTCCATACGGGCCCGCTTCTCCCGCCTCGACGCCGCCTCATCCAACTCGTCAGCCAGCCGGGAGAGCTCCGAGCGTAGGAAATCCCTGGTGGCGACCTCCCCCAAGGCGATCCGCAGCGCCGCGATCTCCCGGGCCAGGAACTCCGTGTCGGCCTTCTGCATCGCGGCGCGGCGTCGATCCTCCTCCATGGCCAGCCGGTCCCGGTCGGCCTGCCGGTTCTGCGCCAACAGGATCAGCGGCGCGGCGTACGACGCCTGCAGCGACAGGATCAGGGTGAGGAACTGATGCGGATACGGGTCGAAGCGCTTGAGCCCAGCCGGTGCCAGGGAGTTGTACGCGAACCAGCCGGCGATCACCACCGTCATGTAGACGATGAACTTCGCCGTGCCCATGTACCGCGCGATGCTCTCCGACCAGCGGCCGAACGCCTCCGGATCGAATTTCGGCAGCTGCATCCGCCCCGGCTCGCGCGGCTGGTCGAGTCGATCCCTGCGCTCGCTCACGCCGCCCCCTCGTCGTGCGCGTCCCGATCACGCCAGTCCCGCGGCAGCGAGTGGTCCAGCACGTCGTCGACGGTGACCGCGCCCAGCAGCCGGTTCGTCGAGTCCACCACCGGCATCGCCACCAGGTCGTACGTCGCCATCCGCCGGGTGATCTCGAGCAGCCCCGTCTCGGTCCGCAGCGGGTCGATCCCGCTGTCCACCAGCCCGCCCACGATCGACGCCGGTGGCTCCCGCAACAGCCGCTGGAAGTGCACCATGCCCAGGTACTTACCCGTCGGCGTGGCGGCCGGAGCACGGGCCACGAAGACCTGCGCGGCGACCACCGGCGACAGCTCCGGGTTGCGGATCCGGGCCAGTGCCTCGGCGACCGTGGTGTCCGGGGTGAGGATCACCGGCTCCGAGGTCATCACACTGCCCGCGGTGCCCGGCCGGTAGTTCATCAGCTGGCGCACCGGGGCCGCCTCCTCCGGCTCCATCAGGTCCAGCAGCACCGCCTGCTCGGTCATCGGCAGCTCGGCCAGCAGGTCGGCGGCGTCGTCCGGGTCCATCCGCTCCAGCACGTCGGCGGCGCGCTCCCGGTCCAGGTTGACCAGGATCTCCACCTGGTCGTGCTCGGGCAGCTCCTCCAGCACGTCGGCGAGACGCCTGTCGTCGAGAGCGGCGGCCACCTCGTTGCGCCGGGCGTCCGGGAGGTCCTGCAGCGCGTTCGCCATGTCGGCCGGGCGCATCTGGTCGAGCAGGGCGATCAGGTTCGCGGTGCCCTGCGTGTCGGTGGGCCCGATCAGGCCGCGCACCCGGTCGTATTCGGCCTGGTAGACGTGCCCGCGGCGGGCCAGCCGGCCGGTGTGCTCGCGGACCGCCACCCGCGTGATGATCCACTCGGTGTTCCGGTTCAGCTCCATGCCGATGTCCAGCACCGTGCCGGGGTGGTCCGGCTCGTCGCCGTGCTCGACCGTCACCCGGCGGTCCAGCAGATCCTCCAGCACCAGCAGCTCGTTCTGCCGCTTCTCGAACCGCCGCAGGTTCAGCGAACCGGTGCCTAGCACGACGGCCTCCGCATCCATGCTGGTGATCCGCCCGATCGGCAGGAAGATGCGGCGGCGCAGCGCCATCTCGGCGACCAGACCGACCACCTGCGGCGGGCGGTTCGTGGTGCGCAGCCGGACGACGGCGTCACGAACCCGCCCGACACGATCGCCGTTCGGGTCGAACACCGGAAGGTCGGCGAGGCGAGCCAGGTAAACCCTCGTCCCCATGGTCACGACCTCAGATTAGGTTAGGGTCCGGACATGTCCACCGTGGCGTACGAGATCGTCGACGTGTTCACGGACCGGCCCTTCGCCGGCAATCCGCTGGCCGTGGTGTTCGGCGGCGCCGACCTGGGCACCGATCAGATGCAGGCGCTGGCCCGGGAGTTCAACCTTTCGGAGACGGTCTTCCTGCTCCCACCGGTGACGGCCGGGGCGACCCATCGGGTCCGGATCTTCACGCCGACGTCCGAGCTGCCGTTCGCCGGGCATCCCAGCGTCGGCTCGGCGGTCACCGCGGTGCGCCGCGGCCTCCTCGAACCCGGCGAGGTGGTCCAGGAGTGCGGAGCCGGGCTGCTGCCGATCACCGTGACCGCCACGGGCGCGGCCACCCTGACCGGCGCCTCCCCGACGCTCGGCGATCCGCTCGACCCGGCGCCCCTGCTCGCCGCGGCGGGCCTGACGGCCGCCGATCTCGCGGACGGGGCTGCCCCACGCACCGCGGGCTGTGGTCTCGACTGGGTCTTTCTTCCGGTACGCCGTGAGGCGCTCGCCAGAGTGCGGGTCGATCCGCGGGCCGCCGAGGAGGCGGGCTGTGCCGACCTGAGCGTGTTCGCCTGGTCCGGAACCGAGGCCCACGCCAGAGTCTTCTCGTCCACCTGGACCGTCGACGAGGACCCGGCCACCGGATCGGCCGCGCTGGCCCTGGGTGTCTGGCTGGTCGCCGCCGGCCTGCTCCCGCCCGAGGGTGTCTCCACCTATCGCATCCACCAGGGTGCCGAGATGAAACGCCCGTCCCGCCTCGACTGCACGGTGACGGCCTCGGCCGGCGCAGCCGTCTCCACCACGGTCACCGGCCACGTGCAGCCGGTCGCCACCGGCACGATCGCGGTCCCGCCGTTCATCGGGTGACCGAGACGGTCAGCGCTTGGTGACCCGGTGCAGACGGAACGGGCGACGGGTCTCGACACGTGCCGGCGTCTCCCGGGGCGGTGCCGCGTGCGACTCGGACGGCAGATCGGCCGAACCGACCGTGGTCTCGGTAACCGGGGTGAGCCGGACCAGGGCACAGCCGTCGGCCACCCAGCGAGCGACCAACTCCTCGGCCGTGCCGCTGGCGTTGAGTCGCTTGCCGGCGAGCTGCGGCGCGATCTCGGTCCACTCGTCGGAGCCCGGGACGAGCCGTGCCGCCACGGCCTCGGACTGCACGATCAGACCGCCGTGATCACCGCGCAGGCGGACGACGGCGCGTTCGGCCTCGGCCAGCCCGGGAGCGAACTGCTCACCCGGCCCGCTCACCACGACCAGCGACGTCTCGAACGGCATGCACCAGAGCGCGTAGGCCGGCCCGTCCCCGACGGAGACCCAGGCGACGGCCGCCTTCTTGATCGCCTCATCCAGCACCCCAGAGCTCACCGCGCCATCCTCCCACGGCTCCGGAGCCGGGCAACCGGCCCGGCGGTCGCGCTGGGAGCCGGACCGGGCAGCCACCTCGCGCGGTGGCCCCGGTACGCGGTGGACTGCGGTCGTCCGGCCCATGGCCGTACCCCCGATGGTCTAGAGAAGCGCCGGGACCGGGTCCAGGAGGGCCAGGACGTCGGTGAGGGAACGCACCGTCCGCCCCGCGAAGTTGGTGTCGGCGTCGAAGACGAGATGGTTGGCGAGATCAGGAGCGGCCAGCCGGACCGGGGTCATGCCGACGGCCGCGGCCCCGGTCAGCTCGTGGCTGCCCCCGTCGCCGACGTAGAGGCAGTCCTGTGGGGCGACGCCCAGCCGGTCGCACGCGGCCAGGTAGATCTCCGGGTCCGGTTTGCAGACACCCAGCTCGACCGAGTAGATCTGAGCGTCCAGCAGCGGGGCCACGGCGAGACCGGGCAGAAAGGCGGGGAGCTCGTGGGTGCAGTCACTGACCACCGCGGTGCGCACGCCACGGCTTCGGATGGCGGTCAGGGCGCTGACCGCTTCCGGTCGCAGTTGTGTGTCGGCGCGCAGCGCGTCGATCCGGGCCGGCATCGCGGCACGGATCGCCCCGGGGCGCGGTCGGCCGCCGGCCTGTTCGATGACCCAGCGGAGGGTCGCCTCGGCAGAGCCGTAACGACCGCAGGCGCGGGCCCGGAAGGTTCGGTCGAGGACGCCGGTGACGGCCTCGGGATCGGCGCCGAGAGACCGGGCGATCGCCGCGTGCTGGGGGCCACGCTGGACAGACCGGGTCAAAGTGCCGAAAAAGTCAAACACGACCGCACGGTACGCGGGCATGTAAATCGTCCTCCCGGACATCGAGGGATGGAAACGGGCGGTAAGCCGTCGGTGACTGTAGCGAGTCCGTCACTGTCGGCCAATAGACAGTTACCAAGTGCACTGGGCGGCCACGCAAGAAGCGATGGCCGGGGATGAATGTGCGTTCATCGGCTCAAGTGGCCGCTCCGACGGCCGTCGCCCTGACCGTCGCGGTGCTCGCCGTCTCCTCCTCCGCGCCGCTCATCGCGTTCGCGGCCGCCCCGGCGCTGGCGATCGCGTTCTGGCGCAACAGCCTCGCCACCCTGGTGCTGACCCCGATCGCGCTGGGCCCGCGCCGGGCGGAGGTGCGCAAGGCGGCCCGCGGCTCGGCCGGATTGTTCTGCGTGCTGGCCGGCATCGCGCTGGCCGCACACTTCGCGACCTGGATGCCCAGCGTGCAGCTCGGCTCGGTGGCCACGGCGACCGCGCTGGTCGCGACCCAGCCGGTGTGGCAGGGCCTGATCGCCGCGGCACAGGGGCGGCGCCCGTCGACGGCCCAGTGGCTGGGCATCGGGCTGGCGGTGGCGGGCGCGGCCTGGGCGACCGGCGTCGACCTCGGAGTGTCCTCGCAGGCCGTCCTCGCCGACGTGCTGGCGCTGCTCGGGGCGCTCGCGGCGGCCGTGTACACGGCGCTCGGCGAGCGGGCCCGTGCCGAGTTGAGCACCACCACGTACACCTGGGTCTGTTACGGCACGTGCGCGGTGCTGCTGCTCGCCGGCTGTCTGGCCTTCGGGGTGAACCTGACCGGCTACGACGGGCGGACCTGGGCGGCGATCCTGGCCCTGGTGGCCGGCGCACAGCTGCTCGGGCACTCGATGTTCAACTACGCGCTGCAGCGCACCTCGGCGACCACCGTCAGCGTGCTGATCCTGCTGGAGGTGCCCGGCGCGGCCTTCCTCGCGTGGTGGTGGCTGGGCCAGACGCCGCGTGCGGAGTCGTTGCCGGGGCTGTTCCTGCTGGTGGCGGGGGTCGCGGTGGTCATTCTCGGGCAGGCCTCTTTCAAGCTAATTCGTCGCTGATGTAACGGATCCTCCCTGTCGATGGCGGAACGTCGACAGTTGCCGCTCGTTGTGCCGGGCGGGTATTGAAGGGGGATGCGATGCATCGCGAACGAGTGGTCCGGCTGCTCCTCGCCGGGGCTCTCGTCATGACGGCGCCCGGCTGTGCCTCCGACGACGACGCCGATTCGGCGCAGCCACCCGGCCCGACCGGCGGCTGGCGGACGGCGGGCTGTGAGTTCGACCGCCCACCCCAGTTCACGACGGTCGGCGCCCGGCGGCTCCCGGCGACGCCGCCGCGGCTCGCCGCCGCGATGGAGCGGATCGACCGGGGCGGGCGTGAGCGGTTCGCCGACAGCTTCGCGGGCCTGGAGGTCGATCAGGCGAGGGTACGGGCGATCGTGTACCGGGTTCCGTCAGTGGCCTTCGACGCCTTCATCAGGAGCACCGCCGAGGACACCTGCATCGTGGTTCGTGACGCCGCCCACGCCGTCGCCGAGCTCACCGTGTGGCACGACCGGGTGGTGGCCGACCTTCCGTACTGGTCGGCACAGGGCATCCGGATAACCACGGTGGGTAGTCGGCACGATGGTGTGGGCCTCGAGATCGGCACCACGGATCTGGAGGCGACACGCCGCGCCCTCCACGCCCGATACGGTGAGGAAGCCCCGTTCGTGCTGGTGGAGGAGGGTCCCGTGCGTCCGCTCAGCACCGGTTCCTAGCCGGCTGTAGCGCTGTCGGATTGCGGTCGCCGAGAACGCCACAGTGACACGATGTTTGCCCCGGCCTGCCGGAGCAGGCAGGATCGCCGCATGGTCTTCGACGCCCGTTCCACCGGGGGCAGCCCGTCCCGGCGCGACACCACACGCCCCACCGCCGGCCGGCCACCCCGATCCGGCACGCCCGGCACGGACGCTGATCGCCCCTCCGGCTCCGACATGCAGGACCTGGTCGAGGCCGAGCTCGTCGAGGTGTCCGGCGACGCGCCCGTCACGCTCCGCCTCGACGGGAAGGTCGCCCTGGTCACCGGTGCCGGCAGCCCCGACGGGATCGGCTATGCGACGGCCCGTCGCCTCCGTGACCTCGGCGCCCGGGTGGCGATCGTGTCCACCACCCGCCGCATCCACGACCGGGCCACCGAGCTCGGCGTGACCGGCTTCGTGGCCGATCTCACCGACGAGTCCGAGGTCGGCGCCCTCGCCGACGCCATCGCCGACCAACTCGGCGAAGTCGAGGTGCTGGTCAACAACGCCGGCCTGGCGAGCCGGGCCAGCCCCGAGGTGCTCCGGCCGGTCGCCCAGCTGACCTACGACGAGTGGAAGGCGGAGATCGACCGCAACCTGAGCACCGCGTTCCTGTGCAGCCGCGCGTTCTGCGGCAGCATGTCGGAGCAGGGCTGGGGCCGGATCGTGAACCTCGCCGCCACCGCCGGCCCGGTCAACGCGCTCCCCACCGAAGCCGCCTACGCCGCGGCGAAAGCCGGTGTGGTCGGCCTGACCCGAGCGCTGGCCATGGAGTTGGTCGCCGACGGCATCAACGTCAACTGCGTGGCGCCCGGCACGATCTACACCGCCGCGTCCACGGTGACCGAGATCAAGCAGGGCCTGGGTACGCCGATCGGCCGTCCCGGCACCCCTGACGAGGTCGCCGCCGCGGTGGCGTTCCTCTGCTCGCCGGCCGCGTCGTACATCACCGGCCAGATGCTCGTCGTCGACGGCGGCAACAGCGTGCGCGAGGCCCAGTTCCGCTGACCGTCCCCGGGAGGATCGGAACATCCGGCCCCGGTGGCGCGCCCACAAGCGTGCCGCCCGGGGCCGGTTCATCAGATCCTCACGGACGGCGTGCCTTGCGGATGCGTGCCTCACGGACGGCGTGCCTCACGGATGGCGTGCCTCACGGATGGCGTGCCTTGCGGATGGCGTGCCTTGCGGATGGCGTGCCTTGGGGACCGAATTGTCAGATCCCCGCGGACGGTCCGCTCAGAACCAGAGGAACGTGCCCCGCGTGAAGACCCAGAAGAACCCGACGGCGTAGAAGATCACCACCAGCAGGCTGACCACCGTGACGATGTAGCCGACCCACAGCCCCGCCACCGCCAGCCCCTCGCCGGCCTCACGGGTCTGCCGGATCTGCTTCTTCGCCAGGTGGCCCAGCACGATGCCGGCCGGTGCGCTCACACAGGTCAAAGGACCGAGAACCGAACACACCAGCGACGCGATGGCGAGCACGTTGGTGTTCTGCGACGGCCCGTACGGGGCGCCGTACCCGGACGGCCCGAACGGCGACTTGTCCACCGGCGGAGGGGGATGATGTCCCGGCGGCGGACCGTAGCCTCCACCACCGTACGGCGCGGGAAGCGTGTGCCCCGATCCGCCATACGGGGGCGGACTCACCGGCGGATACGGCATCGTCGGCTCCGGCATCGTCGGATCCGGCATCGTCCGATCCAGCGGAGGCGGCTCAAACGGACCCACCGGCCGGTAGGGGTCCGGTTGTTGATAAGGATCCGGTGGGTAACTCATGGAACGTCCTCCTCGAGTCCTCGCACCGCGCCGCGGGTGAGGGACTCGGACAGCCTACGAGCGCGTGTCACCAGCCTTTTCCTCTCCGGCAAACCCCGTGAGCCACCCCACCGCCCGACCCCACACCGACAACGCCGCTGGCACTTGGCCACGCCGCCTCGCATCGATCACGCAGCCTCGTAGCCTCATGCCGACCATGCGGGCCGCCAAGCAGCCCCTCTCGGGCCGACTCTGCCCCCAGCACTCGGCCTATATCGGGCGGGCCGTGCCGGCAGACCGGGTCCGCTCAGCCTGACCACCTGAGTCGACCCGCCGAGCCGTTTCGCTCCGGCGGGGTCGACGGCCGGCCAGGTCGGGTCAGGCTGCCCGGCTGAGGCGGCCGACCGCGCGCTCGACGGCGATGCACCGGTCCTCGATGTAGTCGATGCCGGCCTCCTCGGCGAGCCGGCGTGCCTCGGCCGAGACGATGCCGCTCTGCAGCCACACCGCGGGCGCGTTGACGGCGATGGCCTGCCGCACGATGTCCACGGCGTCACGGGCGGGGCGGAACACATTGACCAGATCGACGGGCTCACCCAGATCGGCGAGTGTGGGCACCGCCCGGACACCGAAGATCTCGTCGACGAACGGGTTGACCGGCAGAATCCGCCAGCCGTGCCGGATCATCTGCAACGGCACGGTGTGGGACGGCTTGTAGGCATCGCGGGACGCCCCCACCACCGCGATGACCTTCGCCTCCGCCAGGATCTGCTGGGCACTCCGCATACGTCAACTCTATGCCGCACATCCGCCACAGCCGATCGAGCCGCTCGCGTCCTCCATCACAGCCGACCCACCCGCAGGTGCCTCCGCCACGGCCGTCGACCTGCCCACTCTCAACCTCACCCCGGCCAGCCCTCGACCCGCCGCCACAGCCGACGACCCATCCCTCTTCGCGTCAACCCCGGATCCGCCGCGGACCCGCCATGGCGAGCGCCCACCGGCGGCGCGCGTCTCGACGAGATGGGAGGGCCTGCTGCCGCCGGCTCGTGAGCCGTGGTGCCCGGGCTGGAGGCCGCCGTCGCCGGCCTGTGGTCGGGGTGATCGGGAGGTGACTGTCGCCGGCTCGTGAGCCCGGGTTCGCCGGGTCGGGAGGCCGTTACAGGAGGGTGAGCTGGTCGGAGGTGGCCGGCGGGGTGGGCATCTCGCGGGCTGTGGTCGGGGTGGCATTGTGCAGGCCGTGCCGGCGCGCTGCCATCCGGACTCGGGCGCCGATCTCCTCCTGGTAGGCCCGTGGCAGGTAGGAGCCGTTGCCGAACAGCTCCCGATAGCGTGACCGCAGATGCGGGTGCTCCCGGCCGATCCACGACGCATACCACTCGCGGGCGCCGGGGCGCAGGTGCAGCGCGAGCGGGGTGACGCCGGTGGCTCCGGCCGCGGCGATCTCCGCCACCGTCTCGTCGATCGACTCCTCGGTGTCGGTGAGCCCGGGCAGGATCGGCGCCATCAGCACGCCGACCCGGAACCCGGCGTCGGTGAGCCGGCGCACCGCGTCCAGGCGGCGGCGTGGGCTGGGGGTGCCGGGCTCGGCGGTGCGCCAGACCGTCTCGTCGACGAAGCCGACCGAGAACGACAGCCCCACCCTGGTCACCTCGGCGGCCTGCCGGAGCAGGTCGAGGTCGCGCAGGATCAGCGTGCCCTTGGTCAGGATCGAGAACGGGTTGGCGTGGTCGCGCAGCGCCGCCAGGATCTCCGGCATCAACCGGTAACGCCCCTCGGCCCGCTGGTAGACGTCGACGTTGGTGCCCATCGCGATCGGCGCGCCGGACCACTTCGGATCGCGCAACTCCCGGCGGATCAGCTCGCCCGCATTCACCTTCACCACCACGCGGGTGTCGAAGTCGTGGCCGGCGTCCAGATCGAGGTAGGTGTGCGTGTTGCGGGCGAAGCAGTTGTGGCTGACCACACCGTCGGCGATGAAGTCGCCGGTGCCGGTGGAGATGTCGAACAGCGGCAGCGTGAGGCCGAGGTCCTCGATGTCGACCACGGCGAGCCGGCGCTCCTGGCGCACGCCCACTCCGGAGGCGTCCAGCGGCTCCATCGATGCGCCGGTCAGATGCCGGAAGCGCAGGGCGGCGTCGAGGTGCCGCTCGGTCTCCACCCGGCCGGCCGTACCGGGCCGGATCGGGCCGGGGCCCCGGGCGATCAGGCCGAGGTGGGTCAGCGCCTCGGCCACCCGTCGCAGGTAGGGCGCGTCGCCGCAGGAGAAGGTGACGGTCAGCCGGTCGGTGTGGCCCACCGCGCCGAAGGCCCCGGCGAGGAAGCCCCGGAACCAGTCGCTCGTCGGCGTCTCGGGCCAACGGACCGCCTCGGTCAGCGAGACGTCGTCGAGATAGCCGTCGGCGCGGACCCAGGCGTCGCTCTCCACCGCCGTGCCGCCGTCGGCCGCATCACCCCGGACCAGCCCGCAGACGAAACCGGCCTGATAGTCGGGCGACTCCTTGGGCGGGTCGGCGAAGCGGCCGACCCCGAGCATCAGGTCGCCGATCGCGAGGGCCGGCTGGTGTGGCTCGGCGGGGCTGATGTGCCGCCAGCCCCGGTCGGTGAGGAACCTGTGGTCGCCGCTGCCGACCAGCCGCGTGCCGTCGGCCAGGGTGACCCGGAAGGCGGGCTTGCTCGTCTCCCAGTGGTCGAGCACCGTGGTCGGCACGTAACGGCGGTGCGCCCCGGCGCCCATGGTGCCCATCACCGCGTCGCCGGGGCGGATCTGCGCCAGCGGCCTGGTGGAGCCGTCGGCGAGCAGGATCGGCGTGTCTCCGGCCAGGCAGTAGGTGCAGGCGTGGGAGCAGCCGCGATAGGGGTTGACGGTCCACTCGAACGGCACCCGCGATCGCCCCGGAACCCGGTTGATCAGGGATTTCGCTCGCACCTCGTAGAAGGTCATGCCCGCGAACCCCGGCGTGTCGAAGGTGCGGACGGTCGCGCCGGGCAGCGCCAGCGGCAGGGGTGGAGCCGCCGGCGCCGCCCTGTCCAGGAGCGTGGCGTCACCGGGCTGAGCCGACAGATGGGACCATCGCATGGCGAGTATTAGAACACACGTTCGACTCCGCGCACACGGCTGTCCTCGAACAGGTGTACACAACGGAGCGTACGCCGAAAGGCCCGCGGATCGGGCGATCCACGGGCCTTCGGTTCAGTGCTGTGTCAGCTGCGGCCTGCCGCGGCTTCCTCCTTGGCCGGCGCCGCGGGCGCCTTCTCCGCGGGGGTGGCCTCGGCGGTCTCGCCGTGCGCGCCCTTGCGGTGTGCGGCCATCTGCTCGCGCACCTCGTCCATGTCGAGCTCCTCGACCTTTTCGATCAGGCTCTCCAGGGACGTCTCCGGAAGCGCTCCGGGCTGGGCGAAGACGACGACCCCGTCGCGGATCGCCATGATCGTCGGGATCGACCTGATGTCGAACTTGGCCGCGAGCAACTGCTCGGCCTCGGTGTCGACCTTTCCGAAGGTGATCTCCGGGTGCTTCTCCGAGGAGCGCTCGTAGGTCGGCGCGAAGCGGACGCAGGGCCCGCACCAGCTGGCCCAGAAGTCGACAAGGACGATGCCGTCCTTGCTGGTGACCTCGTCGAAGTTCGCTGTGGTCAGCGTAACCGTCGCCATGATGCCTCCGTCTGCGGGAATCGCTTTCGTCGGGTGAAACTCCGGGTACCCGTTACTCATTCCCGTACTGAGCGCCGCGACACGTGGTGTGCGGCACGTTCCGGGTTTCACACCCGCAAACGACACGGGCGCCTCATGGTAACTGAAAGTAGGCGCCTGGTGTCTGGTTGCTGACACGTTCGGGTAGGTGCTTCAGCGCAGGATCTTATGATCTAGGCGATTTGCCCAGGCTGTGCCGCGCGGATGGGAGCGATCCCGAGTTGACGTGGAAATAGTTAACTAACCTAAATGTGAGCTGGCTCACAAACGAAAGTCCTTCACATGGATACGGACGGTGAGGCAAACTCTTTCCCAACAGAGCGTGGGCGGCGGGTGCCGGGGAGGGCCCCGCCGCTCATTGCGTCTCCTGCCGTTTGATCCGGCATTCTCACTCGTCTATTCCGGCCGTGCGTCTCATCCGGCCAGGCGTCTCCTCCGTGATCACCCGCCGGTGGCTCGCAACCGAATCGGTAGCCTAACGCCCCATGACCGTGGGCGAGGACCATTTCACCGAGGTCGGCGTGGGCCCGTGGGCGGGTGAGCGGCCGGCCGGCGACCACTGGGATCCCGAGTTGCTGGAGCACGGTGACCGGCGCAACGTGGTGGACCGGTACCGCTACTGGACCCGTGAGGCCGTGGTGGCCGACCTCGACACGCGCCGGCACGGATTCCACGTCGCGATCGAGAACTGGCAGCACGACTTCAACATCGGCACGGTGGTACGCAACGCCAACGCCTTCCTCGCCGCCGAGGTGCACATCGTGGGCCGCCGCCGCTGGAACCGCCGTGGCGCCATGGTCACCGACCGGTACCAGCACGTGCGGCACCACCCGGCGATCGAGGACTTCGTGGCCTGGGCGGCGGCTGAGGACCTGCCGGTGATCGGCATCGACAACCTCCCCGGCTCACGCCCGATGGAGACGACCACGCTGCCCCGGCGCTGTGTGCTCCTCTTCGGCCAGGAGGGCCCGGGGCTCTCCGATGCGGCCCGTGCGGCCTGCGCCCAGCTCTTCTCGATCGCCCAGTACGGCTCCACGCGCTCGATCAACGCCGGTGTGGCCAGCGGAATCGCCATGCACGCGTGGATCCGGGCGCACGGCGGGCCGCCCCCGGAGTGACCTGGATCGGCCCGTCTTCGGCCGATTCGCTTGACGGCGCGCCGCGCGACCAGCACGGTATGGAGTGTGGGTGTCACGGTGAGTTGCCCTAGGTGCGCTGCTCAGGTCCGCAAGCCGGATCTGATGCACAGCAACTGGCGTTGCGACGACTGTGGCGACGTTCCGCCGTTCCACGTCGCCGAGCACATCAGCGCGGAGATAGTCGGAACGGTGCTGCGGGAGTCGGCGTCGAGCGCGGAGCGGATGCCGCTCTGGTGTCCCTGGCCGCTGCCCTCCGGGTGGATGGTCACCGGGGTGGGCTGGTCAGGCGACGACCGGTTCGGGGTTCGGGCCACGGTGCTCGCCTGCAGCGGCCCGGAGCCGCTCGGTGGTGGGCCCGCGGACCTGATCCTGATCGCCGAGCAACCCGGTGTCGGACTGGGCACGCGCTTCGCCGGCATTCCCGGGCTGGACCCCGGGCACCTGCTCTCCGAGGCGCTCGCCGATCGTGGCTCCCATGCCGGTCCACATGCGAAGATCAAGGCGGCCGGGCACCCCACTCCACTGTGGTGTGTCAAGTCGCCGGAGGATCGCAGTGCGTACGTGAGTGAGGCAAAAGGAATGTGGCTGTATGCGGTAGCGTGGCCCGCGAGTGCGGGCTATCTTCTCGCGGAGCACGTCGTCCTGCACGATCTCTCCGAGGGAGTGCCGCCCGAGCTCGTCTTCGGGGCGCCGTCGCCCTACCTGCACGGTCGTGCCTGATCCCTCGGGTGTGACCTGCCCCTTGGCAATCGACTTTCTGGCCACTTTGTTCACACGAAGCGACGAAGCTGATACCGTCGGTATTGCCGCGGCGCTGAACGTAACCCGCACCGGAGGAGAAGGCCCCCATGGTCAAGAAGGTCCTCACCTGGCTTGGTATTGCATTCTTGATCTTCTTCATCGCCTTCAACCCGACCGCCGCGGCGTCGGTGTTCGAGTCACTCGGAGGCACGATCGCGGACATCGCCGAGGGCTTCGGCACGTTCTTCACCGACCTCGTCGCATAGCATCTCTACATGGATCCTGGTGAGCCGCGCGACTTGCGAGGTGAGGGTGCACGTCGCCCTCAGGACGATGACGACAGCTACGGGTGGCGTGACCCCTCGCTGGCCGACGATCCTGATTACCCGGACGGCGAGCCCTTTGAGGACGATCCGGCGTACGGGCGGCGCCGCCGCTCAGCCGACGACGTCTTCGACGAGACGGACGAGTACCAGGCGCCCAGCTTCACCGCTGAGGAGCTCGAGGGGCTCGACCGCGGTGGTGGCCCGCGCCGCTTCCTGCCGTTGGAGGACGAGCCGACCACGCTCGTCGCGCGATACCTGTTCCCCACCGAGCGCTATCGCGGTGAGTGGAAACGGCACTGGATCCACCTGGCCAAGCCGATCGGCATCGGCGCCGCCGCCACGCTCGTCCTCGGCTACCTCGCCGGCTTCCTGACCAAGCAGAACATCAACGGCCTGGTCACCGTGGCCGTGCTGATCTGGCTCGGCGTGATCAGCTGGGTGGCATGGGAGGTCTTCGACTGGTATTTCGACAGGTTCATCCTCACCAACAAGCGCGTGATGGTGGTCAACGGGATCATCACCCGCAAGGTGGCGATGATGCCCCTCCTCCGGGTGACCGACATGAAGTACGAGCAGTCCGCTCTCGGTCGCATGCTCAGCTACGGCACGTTCGTCCTGGAGTCAGCCGGCCAGGACCAGGCGTTGCGCGAGGTCAAGCACCTGCCCAACCCCAACGAGCTCTACCTGCGCGTGGTCGAGGAGATGTACGAGCCGCAGGCGGTCGAGGCACGGCTCGGCAAGGACGACGAGGGCGACGACGCCTGACCTGGGCGCCGCCCACGGTGGCGTCCAGCGGTAACCTGACGGTGATGACCAGTATCGACCTGCACTGTCACTCCACCGCCAGCGACGGCACGCTCACCCCGGCCGAACTGGTCAGAGCCGGGGCCGCCGCCGGGCTCGACGTCATGGCGATCACCGACCACGACACCACCGGCGGCTGGGACGAGGCGGCCGCGGCCCGGCCCGAGGGGCTGCGGTTGGTCCGTGGCGCCGAGCTGTCCTGCCGCTGGCACGGCGCCGATCCCGCCATCCCGCTGCACCTGCTGGCCTACCTGTTCGATCCGGCCGAGCCGGTGCTCGCGGCCGAGCTGACTCGGCTGCGCGACGACCGGGAGCAGCGCGGTGAGCGGATCGTCGCCAAACTGCGGGCCGACGGCGTGCCGATCACCTGGGACGAGGTGTGGGGATATGCGGCCGGCGGCTCGGTGGGACGACCACACATCGCACAGGCGCTGATCCGGGCCGGCCTGGTCAAGACCACCAACGAGGCCTTCGAGTCCGCGTGGCTGGGCGCCCGGTACTTCGTACCGAAGTCTGATCTTGATGTTTTCGATGCGGTCCGGGCCGTTCGGGAAGCCGGCGGGGTCGCGGTCTTCGCCCATCCGCGGGCGACCAAACGCGGCCGGGTGGTGCCCGACGAGCTGATCGCCGCCTTGGCCGAGGCCGGCCTCTTCGGCCTGGAGGCCGACCACGAGGACCACTCGCCCACCGAGCGGGCGCAGGTCAGAGCACTCGCCGAACGGCTCGGCCTCGTGGTCACCGGGTCCTCCGACTTCCATGGCACACACAAGACCGTCCGACTCGGCGCGTTCAAAACCGACCTCGAGATGTACGAGAAGATCGTCGCCGCAGCCTCCGGGGTGACGGTCCTCGGGTGACGCTCGCCGCACCCGACTGCGCCGACGGGTGACGGCCCATAGCCTGCACGGGTGAATGTCAAGCTGTTCGGCGAGTTCTTCGTGACGCTCCTGGTGATCGTCGACCCGCCCGGCATGGTCCCGGTCTTCCTCGGCCTCACCGGATCCATGCCGGCGAAGGCCCGCAACCGGGCGGCCACCCAGGCGGTGCTGCTCGCCCTCGGTGTCATCGTCGGGTTCGCCGTCGCCGGACAGACCCTTCTCGACTACCTGCACGTCCAGCTGCCCGCGCTCCAGGCGGCCGGCGGCCTGCTGCTCGTCCTGGTGGCGTTGCAGCTGCTCACCGGCAAGACCGACGAACCCGCCGAACAGGGCGGCACCAGCAACGTAGCCCTCGTCCCGATCGGCACCCCGCTGCTCGCCGGGCCCGGCGCCATCGTCGCCACCATGCTGTACGTGCAGCGGGTCGAGAGCGCCGACGAGTACCTCATCCTCGCCGCCGCGATCCTCGCCGTGATGGCCTGCGTCTGGCTGGTGCTGCGCTTCTCCGGCGTCATCGTCCGGCTGCTGCGCCCGGCCGGCATCGAGGTCCTCACCCGCATCGCCGGCCTGCTGCTGGCGGCCATCGCGGTCCAGCTCATCGCCGACGCGATCAACGCCTTCGTGAAGTCGTACGCCGCTCTGCCCTGACCGGAACTGTCGGGGGGTGCTGGCAGGATGGTTTCGTGCCCCCCACGCGACGTGTCACCAAGCCCGCGGTTCCTGAGCAGCTCGGTTTCGCCGGCATGCCCGAGCGACTCTTCGTCTGCACGCCGAGCAAGCTCGGGGCCTACACCGACTGCCCCCGGCGATACCGGTATTCGTATGTCGATCGGCCCAGCCCACCCAAGGGCCCACCGTGGGCGCACAACTCACTCGGCGCCAGCGTGCACACCGCCCTGAAGAACTGGTATATGGCGCCCGTCGAGCGGCGGGTCCCCGAGTCGCTGCCGACGCTGCTCAAGGCCACCTGGGTGCGTGAGGGCTATCGCGACGTCGAGCAGGAGCGGACCACGTATCAGCGGGCTCTCGACTGGCTCGAGAGCTACGTCGCCACCCTCGACCCGGAGGACGAGCCACTCGGCGTCGAGCGGGTCGTGGCCGCCAAGACCAGTGTTCTCGCGCTCAACGGGCGCGCCGACCGGATCGACACCCGGGTCGGTCCGGCCGGGCCCGAGGCCGTCATCGTCGACTACAAGACCGGCCGGTCCGGGCTCTCACCCGACGACGCCCGCGGCTCCCAGGCGCTGGCGCTCTACGCGTTCGCCGCCGAGCGGATGTTCCGGCGACCATGCCGGCGGGTCGAGCTGCACCACCTGCCCACCGGGACGGTGGTGACCCACGAGCACACCGAGGAGTCACTGGCCCGGCAGGTGCGCCGGGCCGAGGAGACGGCCCAGGACATCATGGCGGCGGAGAAGGCGGTGGCCGGCGGCGCCGATCCCGATGCGGAGTTCCCGGTCAACCCGGGCGCGTTGTGCGGGTGGTGCGACTTCCGCAAGGTGTGCCCGGCCGGCGCGTCGGTGGCTCCGAAGGACCCGTGGACGGCCGTGGAGCACCTGAGCGCCTGAGGTCTGCCGGCTCGGCACCTGAGGTCTGCCGGCTCAGCACCTGAGGTCTGTCGGCTCGCTCCGGCTCGGTGCTGGTGGCGGTCCTTCGTCTGCCGGGCCCGTCCGGCGCGACCGATGGCGAGGCCGGCTCGCTACCGGCCGGCTGATCTCAGGCCGGCCTCGGCCGGGTCGGTGTTTCCGGTGCGGCCGAGGCCATTCTTTCCGGGGCCGCTGCCGCCGCTCTTTCCACGGCGGCTGCCGCCGTTGGGTTCGGTGCGCCCGCCGCCGCTCTCTCCAGGGCGGCTGCCGCCGTTGGGTTCGGTGCGCCCGCCGCCGCTCTCTCCAGGGCGGCTGCCTCCGCTCTTTGCAGCGCGGCTGCCTCCGCTCTTTCCAGCGCGGCTGCCTCCGCTCTTTCCAGGGCGGCTTCCTCCGCTCTTTCCGGTGCGCTCGCCGCCGCTCTTTCCAGGGCTGCGCGGTGGAGGGGCGACATCCGGTACTGGTCGGGCAGGGCGGCCAGGACGCCGGTGATGAGAGCGCGCAGACCGCGGGCCGAGAGGCCGGCGGCGAGGTCGGTCGTCGGCCAGCCGAGGCCGCCGTAGATCTTGCGGGCCCATGGCGGCAGCAGGCCGATCGCCGTGCTGACGACCCCGAGATGGGCCCACCGTGCCGGGCCGAGTGTCAGCCCCAGGCGCAGCGGAAGCCCGCCCCAATGCTCGGGCACCGGTGGCACCGTCAGGAACAGGGCCGCCTCCGCACCGTCGCGCGTCAGCTCGAGCTCCGGTCGGATCGCCGTGAAATAGGCCTCCACCTCGGCCGCCGTCGACGGGACCGTCGCCGGATCCAGGCCGACCAGCTCGGCCGCACGCAGCTGCTCGGTGTAATAGCCGTCCACCTCGTCGGGAGTCAGCCGCACCCCGGCCCGGACCGCCGTCGTCAGGAACGACTCCACCTCGGCCACGTGCACCCAGCGCAGCAGGTCGGGCTCGTCGATCCGGAACCGCTCACCGGTGCGCGGATCAATCGCCGTCATCCCGGCATGCAGCTGCCGCAGCCGGCTCGCGGTGTGTGTCACCTCATCGGTGCTGCCGAAGATCACCGTGCCGACGTAGTCGGACGTGCGGATCATCCGGGCCCACGGGTCGGCGCGATATCCCGAGTTCTGAGCGACCCCGGCCACCGCCCGGGGATGCAGAGCCTGCAGGTAGAGCGACCGCAGACCGCCGAGTAGGAAGATCGGCTCCCGATGCAGCTTCCAGGTGACCGAGTCCGGTCCGAACAGGCCCACGTCTCCTGACATGCATCCAGCGTGCCACGCCCGGCCGGGATCATCCGCCATCAGCCGACTCCGGCGGAGGGAAGGTGGTTCACGGGACCTGCGACACGGGAGGCCTCGACGGCTCGGTTGTGCCGGGGTGGGCGCAGCGGGACGAACGGCCGCAGGGTGGGGCGCGGCGGGACGAACGGCCGCCGGGACCGTGGCGCTCAGGAGACTCTGTCGGCGTCTCGGCGGGCTCGGCAGGAGGGGCACAGGCCCCAGAAGGTGATCTCGGCTTCGTCCAGGTCGAAGCCGTGCAGCTCGGCCGGCATCAGGCAGGGCCGCTCGCCCACCACGCAGTCGACGTCGGTGACCGTGCCGCAGCCTCGGCAGACCATGTGGTGGTGGTTGTCGCCGGCGCGAGCCTCGTAGCGGGCCGGGCTTCCGGCCGGCTCGATCCGCCGGGCCAGGCCCGCGCGGGACAGCGCACCGAGCACGTCATACACCGCCTGGGTCGACACCGAGTCGAGGCGGGTACGCACCCGCTGGGCGATCTCGTCGACCTCGAGGTGTCCGCCGCCGGTCAGAACATCGAGCACCGCGAGCCGGGGCCGGGTGACCCGCAACCCGTGCTCACGCAGCAGTTCCTCACCGGTCGACATGCGTCCATGACAACACGCCGGCACGGAATCACCAACTGTGCGGTGATCGTCTTCCGCCGGTCCTGAGTCGTCGTTGCGCCCCGGATGCGGGCCCGCGAGCGTCGTCCGCGGCGAGCCCGTGATCGCCGGCTGAATCCGGAGGTGGCGGAAGGGCCGCGGATGCGGTTCGATCACGACTTGGTCGCAGGGGGATGTTTGCGCAGTCAGATAACTCCTAAGCTGGCCTTCACCCCGGATCGCCATCGCCCGGACCACCGCCGGGAACGAGGAGGAATGGTGTTAGACCAGGTCAACGGTTTGCCGGTACACGTTCTCGTGCTCCACGCCGCCGTCATATTCGTACCTCTGCTGGCGCTGGGCGCGATCGTCTACGGGTTCGTCGCCGCCCTGCGCCCCAAGATCGGCTGGGCAGTGGCGCTGCTGGCCGTCGTCGCGCCGATCGCCGCGCTGATCACCAAGCTGTCCGGGACGGAGTTCTACAACCGCCTGCTCAGCGCGGATCGCGTCTCCCCGCCCGGCAAGGTGATCCTCGACGGTCACATGGAGAACGGCACCACCACGTTCTGGCTGACCCTGGCGCTCGGCGTTCTCAGCCTGATCCTGGTCGTGCTCACCGCTCGCAACCCCCGCGCCCTGCCGAAGATCGCCGACCTGGCCTTCGCCGTGGTGCTGCTGGTCCTGGGCGGGTTGAGTGCCTGGTACCTCTACCAGACCGGCGACTCGGGAGCGACCGCCGTGTGGGGAACCTACTGACGGTCGCCGTCAGCCGGCGGCTCCCGGTCGAGGTCCGCATCGAACCGTCCGCCCCTGCACTTGCGGGGGCGACGGCCCGGCGATCCGGCGATGGTGATGGCGTGGACGCGGCCTGAGGGTCGCAAACGCGCGATCACCGTCGGCCGGCCGGGGACCCCGCCGGTCAGGACGCGATCAGTCTCCGGCGGCCGGCTGGGCCGGCGAGAAGGACCGGCCCCTTGCCGCGCGTACGGGACTGCTGACCGATGGCATGGAGGTGACGGTAGGCCGTTCTCAGAAGACGAGGCGAGCGCAGAGCAGGCAGACGATGATGAGGCCGATGGCGCCCGCGACCAGGCCGATGCCGTAGGTGACGGTCCGGGCCGAGCCCTCCGCGTCGTCGAGGGCCTCGAAGTTCTGTGGCGGCATCTGCCGCGGTGACGGCGGGTGCGCGAATGTCGGCGGACGCCAGTCGGCCGGGGGCGGGTCGGCGCGCGGCGGGCCCTGATAGTCGGCGGGCCGAACCGGTGGGGCGACCTCGGGCCGGCCGAGCGACTCGGCCTCCGGATCGGGGCGCTTCCAGTACGCGTCGTCGTCCGGGACGCTGGTGGGGGAACTCACGTTCACCGACGGTACAACCGGAGGGGGACGACGACCGCGCCGCTGTCGGCTTACCCTTCTAGGCGTGGACATCCTGGACGACCCTGAGCGTGACAACGACGCCGAGCGTGAGGTCGATTTCGAGTCCGAAGAGGCTCCGGTGCTGCCCGAGCAGACCCGTGACGACACCGAGCGAGGTTGGGGCGAGCATTCCCACTCCAACGACGACCGCCTGCTCGAGGACCGCCCGCCGCACTGGGGCTAGCAGGCACCCCCGCCACGCCGAGCCGTCACGCCGGGACTCGAATCAAGAGCGGGGTCACGTCGGGCTCAAGGAGACCGCGGCGGATCACGGCAAGGCTTGAGGAGAGCGCAGCGGATCACGGCAGGGCTCGCGGCTCAGTCTGGGCGGATCACTATGGCGAAACCGCGGCCTGGGGTGGATATCGCCTGTCGTGCCTCGTCCGGCTCGAGGGCCAGGAGTAGCCCGCCGGTGACCGGGTCGTCGGCGCCGGTCACCTCCAGGACCAAGGCGGCGCTCGCCACCGCGGTGGTGCGGTCACGCTCGCCCTCGATGCGGAGCAGATCCACCCGGTGGCCGGGGCGCACGACGGACAGCGCGGTGGGGTCGGCCAGTCGCACCGGAACACCGACGTTGCCGGGTGGAATCGGCCGCGCCGCGCCGGTCGGCCCGGCTGCTGGTGACGACGAGGGCCGGACGGACGGCTCCGACGACGGGCCGGCCTCGATCGGGACGCAGCCGGTCGGCTTGAGCCAGAGCACCGCAGCGGCTGTGATCAACAACACGGTGACCGAGACCAGGCGCAGCAGAGTGCCACGGCCCGGCCGCCGCCAGCGCACCGGGTCCAGACGCTCGTCTGGCGAAGCCGGCCTCGTACGGGACATCGGACCTCCAGTCATCGGCAATCCCCGGAGGGCGGAGTCTGGTGGCCGTCGACGGGCACCTCGGGCGGTCGGAAAGACGGCCGTTCGGCCCTGTGCGGAACGGCGTGTTCAAGTGCCCGCCGACGGCTGCGACCGACGTTAGGAGCCGTACCGGATCCGGCGTGGAAGCGCTGTGGACAACCCGGCTCTGTGGAGAACCTGCCGCTGACCTGTGGATCTTGCTAGTGGCAGCCGTGGGCCGGCGTCCGGAAACGAGTACGCGCCGAGCCGGTGATCCGGCTCGGCGCGTAGATGACGCTCGTCGGTGCGGGTCAGGGTGCCGCGGCGGCCTTCGTGCCGCTGCCGCCCGACGACGACGTGCTGCTGCCCGACGACGTGCTGCTGCTCGTCGAAGGGGTGGACGGCGTGGTCGCCGGGGTGGTCGACGACGGACTCGACGAGTCGGCCGTCTTGGTGGCCGAGTCTCCGGCGGCCGGCTTCTCCGAGCTCACGGCGCCCGCACGCGAGTCGTTGCGGTAGAAGCCCGAGCCCTTGAAGACGATGCCGACCGAGTTGAACACCTTGCGGAGCTTGCCCTGGCAGTTCGGGCACTCGGTGAGCGCCGGGTCGGAGAAGGACTGCACTGCTTCAAGCTGCTCACCGCACTCGGTGCAGGCGTACTGGTAGGTAGGCACGGCTCCTCCGGATCAATCGGCTGCTGGCACTCGCCAACTCCGAGTGCCAA
Source organism: Actinoplanes sp. CA-252034 (assembly GCF_050956125.1). Taxonomy (NCBI): domain Bacteria; kingdom Bacillati; phylum Actinomycetota; class Actinomycetes; order Micromonosporales; family Micromonosporaceae; genus Actinoplanes; species Actinoplanes sp. CA-252034. The sequence goes on along the minus strand of NZ_CP191846.1, from coordinate 10,139,672 downwards.
TGTTGCGGCATCGGAGGTCAATTCGTCCACTCGGCGCTCGGCCTGAGGGAAGAGTGGAACGTGGGTGATGTCACACCGCGCATGCCTTGAGCTGCCCGCGGTCGGCGCCGGGGTCGGCAGACGGCACGCGCGTCGCGTCGCCGACATGTCGGGGAATCGATACTCCGCGATCAGGAGTACGGCCGGCGCGAGAAACCTCCGCGATCAGGGGCACGGCCGGCGCGAGAGACCGCCGGTGGGCGTGATCACGGCGTGAACCCGGCGATCGTGGGGCTCGGCCGGCACCGACACGATGTCCTCGCCGTCGTGCAGCAGGGCCACGACCAGCGGCCCGGGCTCCGGCAGGCGGGCCAGCACCCGATCGTAGGAGCCGCCGCCCCGGCCCATCCGGGTCCCGTCGTTCCCGACCGCGAGCGCCGGCACCAGGAGGAGGTCGACCGAGCACACCGCCTCCACGCCGAGCCGCGGCCCTCCGGGCTCACGCAGGCCCCGAGGCCCGGCCACAAGCGAGGCGGAGGGCCCGCCGGCAGGCACAACCGAAGCGGGCGGCGCGGAGGCGGCGGGGGTGGAGGTGGGCGGCGCGGCGGCGGGTGGGGTCGGCTCGGCCCAGGTGAGGTCGTTGTCGGGGAGCAGGACCGGGAGCAGGAGGCGGCCGCCGGCGGGCAGGGCCGACAGGAGGCGGTCCGGAAGGTCTGGCCCGCCCGGCTCGGACCCGACGGGCACGTAGGCGGCGATCGAGCGAGCGCCGGTACGCCGTACCAGAGAAAGAATTTGATCTTGAAGTTGGCGGGCCGCACTCAATCGATCCGTGACCGGAAATGATCGACGGGCCGTGAGCAGTCGCGCACGCAGCGAGATCTTGATTTGGTGTGATTTTTCCGCATCAGGGGTTAAATCCGGCATGCAACACCCCCTTTTGAAAACCGGCAAACGGTGCACACTATGTCAGCATCGCTCCAAAGAGGGCCACCCCGGGAGGATGTGTGACACTACGTGGCCGGCTGACCAGTGCTTTCCTGGTGGTCGTGCTCGGTCCGGTCCTGCTCGGGTCCATCTTCGTCGCGGTGACCGTCGGCGCCGTGAGCCGGGAGCGGACCACCGAACGCCTCGACCACGCTGCGACGACCGTCAGTGTGGCGGTCGGCGCCATCTGCCGCCAGCTGCAGGCTTCGGCGGACGCTGTCGCCGTGGTGCCGGCCGGGGAGCGAAGGGCGGTCGCCGACCAGCTGGTCCGGCGAGGACTGGCCACCGAGATCTCCGTGACCGATCCAGAACATTCGGGGCTGGCCCGTTCGGCGGTGACCGGCGACCCCGCGGAGAGTGGCCGCCAGGACTGCGCGACACCCGGTACGGCGACGACGCCTCATGTCGCCACGCTGGCCGCGTCCGCGTACGACCAAGAGGTCACGGTGATCGCCGGACAGCGGGTCGACGCCGCACTGCTGGACCGGCTGGGCGCGGCCGCCGGTGTCACCGTGGCGCTCGGCGCGGGCCTGCCCGCGGCAGCCGGGACCGCCCACCGGGACCTGCCCGCCGAACCGGGACGGCCGATGGCCCTCACCGTGACCGTCCCGACCGGCGAGCCCACCGGCCGCTACCTGATCCTGCTGCTGATCGTGCTGGTCACCGCGCTCGTGGCGGTGATCGCCGCCCGCTGGCTGGCCCGGTCGACCACCCGTCCGCTCGGTGATCTCGCGTGGGCCGCCGACCGGGTGGCGAACGGCGACCTCGACACCCGCGTCCCGATCCCGCGGCCGGATGAGCTGGGCCGGCTGGCCGGCACCTTCAACCGGATGACCCGTGAGCTGCAGTCCTACGTGCAGGCGCTGACCGCGAGCCGGGACCAGCTGCGACGGCATCTGGCGATCCTCGGCGACACCCTGTCCAGCACCCACGACCTGGACCGGATCCTGCCGGTCATCCTGCGCACCGCGATGACCGCGACCGGCGCTCGGGCCGGGCTGATCCTGCTCCTCGACCCGGCCGACGGGCGGCTGGCGGCCCGCTGCGGCGCGGGACTGACCGGCGCGTGGGACCTGTCGCCGGCCGAGCTGTCGCAGCGGCGCCTGTCGCCCGGCCGCGGGGTGCTCGGCCGGGTCGCGGCGACCGGGACGCCGCTGCGGGGCCGTGCTCAGGAGGAGGGCCGCGCCCCGGACGAGCCGGCGTGTGACTCGTATCTCGCCGTGCCGATCTGCGCCCCACCGGACGAGGAGGTCGGGCCGGAGCCGTCGGTGCTCGGTGTGCTGGCGCTCTACGACCGGCTCGGTGAGCCCTCCTTCGAGGACGCCGACCTGCGTACGCTGCGCACCTTCGCCGGGCAGGCCGGGGTGGCCGTGCACAACGTACGTGTCCACGAGGAGGCACAACGTCTCTCTTTGACCGACCCGCTGACCGGACTCTGGAACTACCGTTATCTGCGCGAGGTGCTGCGCCGTGAGGTGGAGCGGGCCAGCCGGTTCGGGCGGATGCTCACCGTCCTGGTCCTGGATCTGGACCACTTCAAGGAGGTGAACGACACGTACGGGCACACGGCGGGTGATCAGGTGCTGGGCGAGTTCGCGCGGCGGATCCGGATCGGGCTCCGTGAGGTCGACGTGGCGTTCCGGCAGGGCGGGGAGGAGTTCGTGGTGCTGCTTCCGGAGACGGACGCGTACGGCGGAGTGATAGTCGCCGAGCGGCTGGGCGCCGCGGTACGGGAGTGGCCGGTGCCGGTCGATCCGCGCCGCCCCGGCCTCGACGACCGGATCTCGATCAGTGTGTCGATCGGGATCGCGGTCTTCCCGGAGCACGGCGCCACGGCCCAGGAGGTGCTCGATGCGGCAGACGAGGCGCTGTATGCGGCGAAGAACGCGGGCCGCGACACGTACCGTCTCGCTGAACGGGTTTCCCCGGGCGTGTCGGAGGGGCATCTGGATGCGGCGACGGCCACCACTGGTGGGCCACAGCCGCCGCGACACGGCCGTGGCCGATAGTCTCGCGGCATGTCCTCCAACCAGCGAAGGTGAAGTGACTGAATGACGACGAAGCGCGCCGTCAAGGCGGTGATCCCGGCGGCGGGGCTCGCGACCCGCTTCCTGCCGGCGACCAAGGCCGTGCCCAAGGAGTTGCTGCCGGTGGTGGACCGGCCGGTCCTGCAGTACATCGTCGAGGAGGCTGCGGCCGCCGGCATCACCGACGTCCTGCTGGTGACCGGACGCGGCAAGACCGCGATGGTGGACCACTTCGACCGGCGTCCCGACGTCGAGGCGCGGCTCGAGGAGAAGGGCGACCACAAGCGCCTTGCCGCCGTACGCCGTTCGAGCGAACTCGCCGACATCTACACGGTTCGCCAGGGTGAGGCGCTCGGGCTGGGTCACGCGGTCGGCACCGCCGCCTCCCACGTCGGCGACAACGCGTTCGCTGTGCTGCTCGGCGACGAGTTCGTCGAGGAGGACAAGCCGCTGCTCCCGGCGATGCTGGACCTGCAGGAGAAGACCGGCGGCATCGTCCTCGCGTTCATGGAGGTCGCGCCGCACGAGACCTCCCGCTACGGCATCGCCTCCGTCCGGACCACCGACGACCCGGACGTCGTCGAGGTGACCGGCCTGGTCGAGAAGCCGTCCCCGGAGGAGGCCCCCAGCAACCTGGCGGTGCTCGGCCGCTACGTGCTGCCCGGCTCGATCTTCGGCGTCATCGCCGACACCAAGCCCGGCAACGGCGGCGAGATCCAGCTCACCGACGCGATGGCCACGATGCTCGCCGACGGTGTCCCGGTGCACGGCATCGTCTACCGCGGCCACCGCTACGACACCGGCATGCCGCTCGGCTACCTGCAGGCCGTCGTCCAGCTCGCGGTGCAGCGTGAGGACCTGGGCGAGGAGTTCCGGGCCTGGCTCACCGAGTTCGTCGGCGGCTGGAAGGGATGACCGCCACGGCCGATCGCGAGGCGGCCGCTTCCAACGAGCTGATGCCTCTCGCCGAGTACCTGGGCAGCGTGCTGCGCAGGCTCCGTGCGCTGCCTCCGCTCGACCTCGACCTCACCCAGGCCCACGGGAACGTGCTGGCGGCCGATGTGGTCGCCCCACACGCGTACCCGGCATTCGACCAGGCCGCGATCGACGGGTATGCGGCCCGATGGGAAGACCTGGCCGGTGCCGGGCGCATCGGCTCGCACCCGTCGTTCGGGCAGTTCGAGAACACCGCCCGCACGGTCCGGCTGAACGTGGTCGGCGACATGGGGGCGGCACACTGGCGGCCCGTCCGGCTCACCCCGGGCACCTGCTTCTCGGTGGCGGCCGGCGCGCCGCTGCCGATCGGCGCCGACGTGGTCGTCCCGGTCCACTGGACCGACCAGGGCATGGCCGCCGTGGAGATCCTGCACGCCCCGAAACGCGGCTCCGGAGTCCGGCGGGCCGGTGAGGAGGTCGCCGTCGGGCAGCTCCTCGCCGCCGCCGGCTCCTACGTCACCCCGCCCACCGTGGCCCTGTTCGCCGCCGCCGGGATCGGGCACGTCATGGTCCGGCCCAGCCCGCGGGTGGTGGTCGTGGCCACCGGTGACGAGCTCGTCGACGTGGGCCGGCCCAGCCAGCCCGGCCAGGTCGTCGACGCCAACTCGCACGCCCTCACAGCGGCCGCCGTGGAGGCCGGCGCGATGGCGTACCGGATCGGCATCTGCGACGACGACCCGGAAGGGCTGCGCGGCCTCCTGGAGGACCAGACGCTGCGCGCCGACCTGATCATCACCACCGGCGGCACCGGCACCGGACCCGGCGACATGCTGCGCCGGGTGCTGTCCCGGCCCGGGCCCGGCCGTGGGAACGTCGAGTTCACGAACGTCGCCCTCTGCCCCGGAACCGCCCTCGGCTTCGGCACCGTCGGCGGCGAGGAGGTGCCCGTGGTGTGCCTGCCCGGCGAGCCCGGTGCCGCGCTCATCGGGTTCGAGGTGCTGGCCCGGCCGGTGATCCAGCTGCTCGCCGGGGCCGAACCGGTCTTCCGCCCCGGGATCAAGGCGCACCTGCTGGAGACGGTCTCCTCACCCGGCGGGCTACGCGAGTTCCGGCCCGCCTACGTCGCGGAACGGCGCGGTGGCGGTTACACGGTGCAGCCGCTCGCCGGTGGGCCGTACACTCTGTCCGGTTTGGCCGAGGCGAACGGCCTGCTGGTGCTCGGCGAACGGGTCACCACAGCAGCCGCCGGCTCGACCGTCGACGTTCTGCTGCTCGACCGGAGGCGATAGATGCTGGGGGCCACCACGCCCGGATGGCCCGCTGTGCTGGCGGACGGGGCTGTGCTCCTGCGGCCGTACAAGCGTGGCGACGCGCGAGCCTGGTCCGAGGTGCGGGTCGCCAACCAGGCCTGGCTGGCCCCGTGGGAGTCGGCGCCGCCCGGCCCGTGGTCGGAGATGAACTCGCCGCGCGCCTTCGGATACGTCTACCGCGACATGAAACGGGCCGCCCGCAACGGCGACAGCATGCCGTTCGCCGTCTGCCTCGTCGAGAACGGCCGGGAACGCCTCGTCGGGCACGTCAACCTCGGCAACATCGTGCGGCGGGCCTTCGCGTCGGCCTACGCCGGATACTGGGTCGACCACCGGGCGGCCGGCCGCGGCGTCATCCCGACCGCGCTGGCGCTCGCCGTCGACCACGCCTTCGGCCCCGGCGGCCTGCACCGGATCGAGGTCAACATCCGCCCGGAGAACGGGCCGAGCCGCCGCGTCGTCGAAAAGCTGGGATTCCGCGAGGAGGCGTACCACCAGCGCTACATGCACATCGACGGCGGTTGGCGTGATCACCTCGGCTACGCGATGACCAGCGAAGAGGTCGCCGGCGAGGGTGGCCTGCTGGCACGCTGGCGCCGCGTCCGCGCCAGTTCATGATCGGTAACGTCGCAACGCTACCGGCGCGGCGCGCGAAATAACACGGCTACCGCCCGTAACCTCGCATTCGTCGTGTCATTCCACGTGTCATTCGTCGTGGCGGATCGGAGCGGTGACGGTGCCGACCTCGGTGCTCCTCGCCGTCCTCGCCGCGGCGGGTCTGCTCGCCCTCGCCCCGGCGCTGGTCCGCCGGTACGACGCCACCGAGCGCCTCGCCGCGGAACGGGCGTCCTCGACGGCGCGGGTGCTGCAGCGCCGGCGTCGTCTCCGCACCGTGCCCGGACGCCGACCGATCAACCCCGCCCGCCAGGTCACGGTTACGGTCCCCTCCCCAACGAGTGATCCCACCGGTCCTCCCGAGCGCCGCCTCCGCCTCGTCACCGGCAGACGCTCACCCCGCCGCGCACCCCAGCGCCGGGGCACCCCCGCCGTCGTCCGGCGCCGCCGCGTCTTCGCCGCACTCATCCTGCTCAACGCCATCGAGCTCGTCGGCGTCGTCGCGGTCGGCCCCGGCTTCTGGATCAGCTTCGCGGTCACCGGCAGCCTGCTCGGGCTGTACCTCGTACACCTGCGCAACCGCGCCGTCGCCGACCGCCGCCGCCGTCGCGTCCAGGCCCGTGAGGCCGCCTGGCTCGCCGCCCGCCAGGCCGAGGTCCGCCGCGAACAGGCCCGCCGCGCCGCCGCCCGCCGCGAGGCCCAGCGGCGCCTCGCCGCCCAGAAGGAGGCCGTCCGGCGTGCCGCGATGGGCCTCGACCGGGAACCCTCCGACCTGCCCCTGCCGGCCGCCGCCAACGGCGGCTCGGTCTCCTACCGGCGGCGAGGCGGTCTGCGAGGCCGCCCCTACGAGGCCGGTGGGCGTCGGAACAACGCTTCCTAGGGGGTACGGTCCGAGCCGTCACCGTCCTTTCCGCGCCGTCCCGTAGCTCCCGCGGCGACGGAGGCGGCAGTCCCGGCCGTCAGCGCTCCATCCGGGCTGTTGCCCTCCCGCGCGTCTACTCCGCTGCCCCGAATCAACCGTCACCGGACTCCGAAGCGCTCTTGAGGAGGGGTGGTTCGCGAAGGGTCGAGATGACCTGTTAGCCTTTCAACGGTTCCAAGGTGACCCAGTCACCGGTGGACCGGGGGGCTGTGGCGCAGTCTGGTAGCGCACCTCGTTCGCATCGAGGGGGTCTGGGGTTCAAATCCCCACAGCTCCACCAAGAAGTACCTGTTAACGGGCTGGTAGCCGATCGAGGCGACCGGCCCGTTCATCGTTTGACCGTCAGATCGGTTGCGGACGCGATGCCGGGGCACTCTCGCCGTCGTGCATTCGCCAGGCGGGCCGCGGCTCGTTGGCCTCGGATGACGCCGGATCGCTGAAGCCGCCGTGACTATGTCTCCGCCGGCTTGGCTCGAAAACGGGAGATGAGTGGGGCTCGTGTCCTCATAGGATCTGTGTATCAGCAGCTAGGGACGGGGTTCCGATGTTCAGTCTCAACCGTAGGAAGCTGGCCGCGATCGGCATCGCGGCTGCCGCCACGACTGCCTTCTTCGCTTCGCCGGCGCAGGCCGCCTCGGCTGCCAAAGCCGAGGTCGTGGGGAAGAGCGGCACCGTCGTACGGTTCACCGCGGCTGCCGGTCAGGCCAATTCGCTCGTCATCACGATCTCCGGCCGCACGATCACCCTGAACGACACGGTCGCCATCAGGGCCGGCAAGGGCTGCAAAGCGGTCAAGGGTGACAAGACCAAGGTCAAGTGCACCACCGCGAGGAAGCCGACGGGAATCGACGTAAGCCTCGGTGACAAGAGTGACTTCGTCGACAACGACACCGCAGTCGCGCTGACCGCGGACGGTGGTTCCGGCAACGACACCGTCTTCGGTGGAACCGGGAAGGACACCCTCCGCGGCGGTACCGGGATCGACGATGTGCAGGGTGGTTCCGGCAACGACACCCTGTACGGCGGCACCGGTGACGACCATGTCGAGGGCGGCCCGGGCAAGGACAGGATCTACGGCCAGGCCGGCAACGACGACCTGATCGGCGGCGACCTCGACGGCGAGCTGTCCGACAGCGGCGACACCATCTACGGCGGCACCGGCAGTGACTTCCTGCTCGGTGGATACGGCAACGACACCCTGTACGGCGGCGCCGGCAACGACAACCTCGCGGGTGGCGCCGGCAAGGACAAGCTGGTCGGTGGGGCCGGCAACGACACCGTCACCCAGTAATCGCGTTCACCAATGGCCCGGTCCGGCCACCGATCATCGGTGGCCGGGCCGGGCCATCGGCCATGAAACGGGAGGGTGGCACGGGGCGCCGGCCGGGCGCTGGGCGCGGTGGAGGGAGGACGCGTCCGCACGGTGCCGGCGGCGTCACGAGCCGGTCCGGGGAAACGTCCGTGATGTCGTCACGGGTGGTCCTACGCTGGCGATCGTGCGCGTGAGTGCCGTACCCCTGGTGGCTTTGCTTCTGTTGACCGCCTGTGGGCCGTCCGCGGAGCAGATGGCCGTGCCGACCGCCTCGCCCGTCATGTTGTCTCCGGAGGAGACCGCGGCCACCGCGGCCGCTCAGAACATCGTCGCGGATGCGCAGGTGCTCGATCGGGAGAATCCGTTGCGTCGTGAGGACCCGAAGTCCGAGTGGGAGGCCGGCCGGTACCGGCTCATCGTGTCCTGCTCCGGCAACGGTGTTCTCCGGGTGGGGTTCCGGATCGGCGCGACGCTCGCGGAGCAGGATCTGCGGATCTGTCAGCCGGCGGGCGGGTTCGGCGCCATGGACCTCGAGGTCTCCGCGGACAGCGCGGGGCATTCGGTGGAGGTGACCGCGATCGACGACGCGAGCGGTGCCGTCGCGTACGCGGTGCGCCGGAAAGGGTGACGGCAGGACGGCGGGGGTCGAGATCCGGGCCCGCCGCCGGCAGGCTGCCGGGCGGGCGGCGTCGTGAATGCCACCGCCGGAGGAGATGGCACGAATGTGGTAGACAAATACCGTTACCAATAAATTAACCGAGCTGAGCTGCGCGTACGCAAATGGCTCGATGAGCAGGGCGATCGTTGATCCGCACATTGTTGATTAGATGAACTTCGCATTTTGCTTCACGTGAATCTCACTCTCCTTCCGTAAATGTCCATGCGGACGCGACGGGAGGGAACAGAAGAGTGGTTCGATTCAGACAGTGGGCCTGGGGGCTGAGCATCGCGACGGCCTCGGCCGTGACGGCCTTCGGGGTCGCCGCATGGCAGGCGAACGCCGCGCCGACCCCGCCCACCCCGACGGTGGCCGCCGAGCAGCCGCACGTCTCCGATCCCAGCCCGCTTCCCGAGGCCGCCACCGGCAGCGGAAGTGATGCGCTGACCAGCGGCGAGGTCGAGAAGGCCCGGGCCGTGGCGCTCACGCCGCAGCTCGCCTCCGGTGCCGAGGACGTCACCGGCAAGGCCGGGCCGGAGTACCTGTCGGCCGAGGTGGACGCCGAGGCCGGCGGACGGCAGGCCGAGCTGTACTACTACGACTACCGGACGGAGAAGCTGTTCAAGCAGGTCGTCGACCTGACCACGGGCAAGCTTGCGAGGTCCTTCTCGGCCGGCGGGATGCAGCCGCCCGCGTCCGCGCAGGAGACCAGGACCGCGTTGGAGCTGCTGGTCGCCGACCCGCTCGGCAGCGGTTTCAAGGAGGAGTACCGGAAGGCGACCGGAAAGGCGCTCAACGGTACGGACGGCCTCGTGCCCACCGCCCACATCTACACGGCGAAGCCCGCCGACCAGGGGGCGAGCCAGTGCGGCCGGAGCCGTTGTGTGCAGCTCATCGTGCAGACCGAGGACGGGCAGTTCCTCAGCGTCAGCGAGTTCGTCGTCGACCTCTCCGGGCGCACGGTCGCCCGCCTCAAGTGAGGGCCAGCATGTCGTACCGCAAGTTCGTGGGCGCGTCGGCGCTTCTGACCGTGGCCCTGCTGGGCGCCGCCGTACCGTCCGCCGCGCAGGCCGCCGCGCCGGTGTTGCCGTGCAGCACGGCCTCGACGGTCAAGGAGACGCTGCCGAACGGCACCACCTGGCAGATGTGCTGGCGGATCCACGACAAGGCGGGGCTGATCCTGGAGAAGGTCTTCGTCTCCACGAAGCGCAACCCGGAGCCGGTGCAGGTGCTCGACTCGATCCGGCTCGCCCAGTTGCACGTGCCGTACGACACCGGCGACATGGAGTTCGACGATCTGACCGATCTGGGCATGGGTGGGTACTACCTGGAGACGCTCGACGGCGACGACTGCAAGGGCGGTTCGGCCCGGCTCGGGTCGGACGGCTCCGGGGCGCCGAAGCAGCGCAAGGTGCTCTGCGTCAGCGCCGAGCCCTCCGGCCTGGCCTACCGCGGGCGTGAGGAGTCCTGGGACGGGGAGACGAACGTACTCTCCTCCCGGCAGGGTCACGACCTGGTGCTGCGCACGATCAGCAAGCTGTCCTGGTACGAGTACGTGACCGAGTACCGCCTGCACGACGACGGTCAGATCTCGGCTCGTCTCGGCGCCACCGGTGACCTGGCTCCGAGCACGGAGGCGGACGCCGCCCGTGGCTGGCCGATCGGCAAGGGCGGCGATTACAAGGCGACGATGCACTACCACAACGCGTTCTGGCGGGTGGACTTCAACATCGGGGGCAAGGGCGGCGAGCGGGTCGACCAGTACGACACGGCGCTCGACGGCCGTGGTGAGGTGACCGCCAAGTTGAAGACCACGCGCACCGCGATCGCCAAGGAGGGCACGCTCTCCAAGGTGAACCAGCGGTGGTGGCGGATGACCAGCCAGTCCAGCAAGAACACCGACGGGCACCTGCGCTCGTACGAGCTGGTCACCGGCGGCGACGACCGTTACGAGGGGCACCCGGAGACGAAACCGGATGTCACCTTCAGCCAGAAGAGCCCGTGCGAGAAGTACGCGAGCGGTAACGCCTCCGACCCGGAGTGCCCGCCGGATCTGCGTACCGTCCTGGATTTCGTCAAGGACAAGCAGAAGCTGACCGACCCGGTGATGTGGGTGCGGGTGGGTTTCCACCACGTGCCGCGTGACGAGGACCAGAGCCCGATGCCGATGCACTGGCAGGGTTTCGACCTGGTGCCGCGCGACTTCACCGCGATGAACCAGCTGACGCCGGACGAGCGTACGGGCCAGAACGGCGACCCGCAGCCCGAGCCCGAGCCCGAGCCTGAGCCCTCGGGCCCGCAGCCCTCGTCACCGCAGTCCTCGTCCCCGCGGCCCTCGCCGTCGGGCGTGGGCGGCTGAACCGCGGCCGGCCCGGCCCCGACGGCCGGGCCGGCCGCGCCGTCCGGAGGGAGTCTTCGATGATCCGCCGTTTCGCCGCGGTGCTCAGCATCGCGGCCACCGGTCTGACCGTTTTCCTGCTGCGTGACGCCGGCGCCGTCGAGCCGGTGCGCCAACCGGTGTCGCAGGAGACGCCCCGCGCCGTCGACGAGCATTTCGCGCGGATGATGGTCGCGCATCACGAGCAGGCGGTCGCGATGAGCCGCACGCTGATCGCCAAGGGCGACGTCCCGGAGCGGGTCCGCCTGATCGCCGAGTTCATCGAGCGGGACCAGCAGCGTGAGATCGACGTGACCGACGAGTGGCTGACGGCGTGGGGCCGCCCGGCGACCGGCCCGACCGAGGCCGGCGCGGAGCACGGCATGCTGACCGCCGCCCAGCTGGCCGAGCTGGACCGGGCCGACGCGGAGGCGGCGCCGTCCGTCTATCTGCGGCTGATGATCGAGCACCACCGCGGCGCCATCACCATGTCCCGGTCACTGCTCGACGCCGGTGGCGGTAACGCGTACATCCGCGGCATGGCCAAGCACGTGATCAACGAGCAGTCTGCCGAGAACGAGGCGATGGCCGCCCTGCTAGGGCTGTGACAGGTCGCGGACGGCCACGGTCTCCCCGTCGACCAGCTCGCCGGTGGTGCGGAAGCCGAGGCGGGCGTAGAACGGGGCCGGGCCGCCCTCGCGGGCGTGATAGGTGACGTAGGCCCGCGTGCCGCCGCGGGCGCGGATCTCGGCGCAGACGGCCTCGACGGCGAACGAGCCGTAGCCCTTGCCCTGGTGGCCGGCGGCGATGTTGAGGCGCCACAGGCCGGAGCGGCGGTCCGTGTCGTCCGGGTCGCTCCAGGGGATGTCGAGGAACGCCATCACGAAGCCGACCAGCTCGTCACCGTCGTAGACGAGGCGCGGCCAGGCTTCCGCGCCGAAGACGTACGCCTCGGCCAGGGACTTGACGACGGGCGCGACGAGGTCGGCCTGGTCGGGGCGCACCTCGATCTTGAGGGCCGCCTCGTAGTTGCGGGGGTCGATCGACCGCAGTTCCATCAGGGCAGGCTAGCGGGGCGGACGGGCAGGCTAGCGGTGCAGGTGGAAGGAGGCGATCTCCTCCACCCGGGAGCGGGTGATGCCGGCGAGCTGTTCGACGGCGAGCGGGTGCCCGGTGGGCTCGAGCTCGATGTACGGCAGCTGGCCCACGGCCCGGGTGTGCACGTTGGTCCGCAGGTTGAGCGTCGACGGCTCGTACCCCGCGATGATGTTGGAAAGCCAGCCGAAGTAGGGCGGCTCCGTCTCGCGGCCCGGCTGCTCCCAGACGTCGACGGCGCGGGTGAAGCTCGGGCGGCTCAGGGACACCCACATGCTGTACGTGAAGACGTCGCCGGTGTCCCACACGGGCAGCTCGATCAAGCCGCGGACGAAGAACTGCTCGCCGCTGATGACGCAGATGTCGGAGTCCAGCAGGCAGCCCTCCTGGCCGGCCATCTCCGGCTGCCAGTACTCCGGCGCAGGGGCGGAGAAGTCGAGCGGCGGGCCGTCGTGCAAGGCGCCGCACGTGCCGCAGGCGAACTGCTCGGTGCTCATGGCCGCGAAGCATATCCGCTTGTCAGGAGCCTGCGGGCAGCGCCAGTTCCGGGAGAAATGCGTAAATTGCTACTTTTGAGTGGTACCTCTGAGACAAGTCTCGGAGGTGACGCCCCATGAAAGCACCACTGCCCGACAACGAGATCGAGCGGTTGGCCGCCCTCTACTCGCTCGACATACTCGACAGCCCACCGGAGAAGGACTTCGACGACATCGTCGCGCTCGCCGCAGGAGTGTGTGAGGCCCCGATGGCAGCGGTCAGCCTGGTCGACGCGGACCGGCAGTGGGCGAAGGCACAGACCGGCATCGAGGTCGCGGAGACTTCGCGGGACGTATCGTTCTGCGCCCACGCCATCCTGGGCCGCGACCTGATGCTGGTGCCGGACGCCCGCGAGGACGACCGGTTCGCCGGCAACCCGCTGGTGACGGCCGAGGACGGGATCCGCTTCTACGCCGGCGCGCCGCTGCTGACCACCGACGGGTTCGCGCTCGGCACGCTCTGCGTGATGGACACCAAGCCCCGGCGGCTGGACGTGGAGCAGCAGCAGGCTCTGCGCGCGCTGGCCCGCCAGGTCACCGCCCAGCTGGAGCTGCGGCGGTACGCGTTCGCGCTGGCCAACACGACGGCGCGGCTGCAGGAGCTGGAGCGCCGCAAGGACGACCTGGCCGGACTGGTCGGCGGGGAGCTGCGGTCGTCGCTGCGGCTCATGTCGGCGTACCTGGAACGGCTCGGCGACACCGGATACCACGACGCCGAGATGGGCGATCTGGTCGCGCGGGCCACGGCGGCGCACTGCCGCGGCTTCCGGGAGCTGATCGACCACCTGACCACGATGGCCGATGCCGGGCTCGGCGGGGAGAGCCTGCACATGCGGCAGTGCGACCTGACCCGGGTCACCCAGCGGGCGGTGGAGGCGATCCGGCCGATCGCGGCCAGCAAGCACATCTGGATCCTCAACCAGGCGGGCGGCCCGTCGCTGCCGATCATCGCCGACCCGGTCCGTCTGGAGCAGGTGCTGACGCACCTTCTCTTCGCGGCGGTCAAATACACGCCGGAGGGCGGCCGGGTCCGGGTGGGCACGGAGATGGAGTCCGGCCCGACGGTACGGCTGGACGACATGGACCTGCCCGACGGGTTGCGACCCGACCTGTTCCCGCACCTGTACTACGGCGCGATCGCCAACGCCGCGGACGTGCCCGGCCCGGATCGGGGACTGGCCGTGGCGAAGCGGATCCTGGACGCCCACCACGCCACGGTGGCCCTCTCCGACCGGCCGGGGGACGGCACCTCACTGCACGTCGTGTTCCCGTACGCGTCGATGGATCCGGCCGATCTGATCCGGGACCTGGCGATCGCCTGAGCCCGGCGCCCGCCCGTCCCCGATCGGCTGCAGTTCGACCGGGGACGGGCTCACGGGTCGCTTCTGGGCCGGCACCCGCACGGCGACCGCGGCCGGTGGTGACGCCAGCCCGGAGCGGTCGAGTTTGTGCCAGCGCAGGCGCCCGCCGGTCAGCGCGGTGGTCGCCGACTGGAGCAGCACGAGGTACATCAGTTGCCGGTAGGCGAACTGCTGAAGGGGAAGCTTGACCAGCGGTCTCCAGGACTCCCGGTCCATCCGGAACGCGACCGCCGCCGTGAGCAGTTGCAACGCCAGCATGCCGAGCCAGGCGATCGCGGTCTCCCTGAGCTCCCAGAAGACCAGGCCGTAGACGAGCATGACGTCGACGACCGGGGCGAGCATCGGCAGCGCCAGCCCGAAGAGGGCGAGGAACGGCAGGCCGACCCGGCCGAACCGCCCGGACGTCCCGGAGTCGGACAGCGCCTTCCGGTGCTTCCACATCGCCTGCATGGTCCCGTAGCTCCACCGGTACCGCTGCCGGTAGAGCTGCTCCATCGTGGTCGGCGCCTCGGTCCAGGCGCGGGCGTTCTCCTCGTAGACGACCCGCCACCCGGCCCGGCACAGCGCCATGGTCACGTCGGTGTCCTCGGCCAGGGTCTCGTCACTCACGCCGCCGACCTGCGCCAGGGCCTGCCGGCGGAACGCGCCGATCGCGCCGGGCACGGTCGGCATGCAGTTCATCACCTCGTAGAGGCGGCGGTCCAGGTTGAAGCCGATCACGTACTCGATGTGCTGCCAGAGGGCGACGGTGGTCTCCCGGTTGCCGACCTTGACGTTGCCGGCGACCGCACCCACCGACGGGTCGGCGAACGGCTGGACCAGCAGCCGCAGCGACTCGGGCTCGAAGACCGTGTCGCCGTCGACCATGACGATCAGGTCGTGCCGGGCCATCGCGACGCCGGTGTTGAGGGCGTTCGGCTTGCCGCCGTTGGGCACCCGGACCACCCGCACGTTCGGCAGGCCCATCCGGTCGACCAGGTCGGCGGTGCCGTCGGTGGAGCCGTCGTCGACCACGACCACCTCGATGTCCGGGTGGTCGCCGCACGCCAGTGACCGGACCGCGGCCTCGATGCCCTCCTTCTCGTTGTAGGCGGGCACGATCACCGACACCGGCTCGGTGACCGGTGGACCCCACCGCCACCCGGGTCTGCGGCGCTGCCGGGCATGCCGGGTGGCGAGCAGGAGAAGCAGCAGGGTACGCCCGATGGTCAGCACCCCGACCACCACGAACAGCACGGCGATCGCCGTGACCAGGCCGTCGGCGATCGCCACGGTCCACACCACCGCGGCGCCCCGCCAGGTGTCGCCGGACTGCGCCTCCGGGTTGAGCGGCAGTGCCGGGAGCGAGCCGGCCTGCGCGGTGATGCCCAGGTTGAGGCCTTCGGTGACGGTGGTGAACCGGTAGCCGCGAGCCTTCATCAGCGGGATGAACCGGTCGAGGGCCGCGACGGTCTGTGAGCGGTCGCCGCCGGCGTCGTGGAACAGGATGACCGCCGACTGGTCGCCGGCCGGGGTGGCGTCGGCCACGATCCGGTCGGGGCCGGGACGCTGCCAGTCGTTGCTGTCGGTGTCGTTGACCACGACCAGGTAGCCGAGCGCGCCCGCCTCCTTGATCAGCTTCCAGTTCACCTCGTCGATCGCGGCGTTCTTCGACGAGTAGGGGAACCGGGCCAGATGGGTGCGCACCCCGGTGGCCCGGGCGATCGCCATCCGGGTCTGGGACAGCTCGAGCTCGCGCCGCCACGGCGCCAGCCGCTGCATGTTGGGGTGGGTGAAGGTGTGCAGGCCCAGCTCGTTGCCGTCGTCCACGATCCGCTTGGTCAGCTCGGGGTTACGGGCCACCTGCGAGCCGACCACGAAGAAGGTGGCGTGCGCGTCGTGCCGGCGCAGCACCTCCAGGACCTTCGGCGTCCACACCGGATCGGGGCCGTCGTCGAAGGTGAGCGCGATGGTGCGCTCGGGCAGCCGGGTGGTGCTCTCCTGGCCGCCGGTGGTGTTGATGATCGGGCCGCCGCGCAGGATCGCCGACGGCACCCCGGCCTGGTCGCCGACCTCGTCCTGGATGTGGTCGCCGGTGAACTCGGCGTTGACGTAGGCCTGCACGATCAGCACCGCCACGAAGAACCCGGCCAGCATCGAGCCGAGCAGCACCCGTGGGCGGGGCAGGATCCGGCCGCGGGGTCGCCGGCCGCTCACGGCAGCGGCTTGTTCGGCGGCGTGACGGGGGTGACCGGCCCGGTCGTGGTCGGGTTCGGCTCGACGGTGGGCTGCTGGGTCGCGGACGTGGACTCGATCGGTCGGGGGGTCGGGCTGCCCGAGCTGGCCGACGGCGTGGGGCTGGGCTTCGCCGACCGGGCCGACCGGGCCGACGCCGTGGCCGATGCGGAGGTGACCGGCCGGCGCTGCTCCCCGCCGTCGCGGACCGCCGACTCGGTCCGGCGTGCTGGTGAGACCGACGGCGTCGGTGCCGGGGCCTGCGTGGGACGCGGCTGTGGCTCCGCCGTGTCCACGTCCTCGTCGTCGTCGAGCCCGGGCAGTGGCAGCACGGCACTGGAGCTCAGCGGCCCGCCGGCGAGGCTGATGCCGACCAGCCCGCCGTAGGCGACGAGAAGGACACCGAAGGCCAGCGCGACCCGCCGGAGGAGACGGCTGCGCCGGCCCGTGGAGTCCACGAACACCGGCGCGGGTTCCGGGACGGCGATGACTTCCGTCTCGGCCGCGGCGATGTCGGTGTCGGGCGGGGTGTGGGCTTCCTGCGATGTCACCCGGCGAAGCCTAAGAACATTTATTGCGATCTTGGCACGAATCACCCCTAAGGGGGACCGCCGACTGATCACATGAAATGGGACGAATGGTCTTTGGCCCGGTGGGGACCGGTGCGTCCGCGCAGCGCGACCATTCCCTGAGCTGTGGCGCGGCGCGCGGGGAAAGGAGGTTACGTCACCACGCCCGGCAATTACTGTCGTATTCCTGACTCATTTATCGAGCATTTCTCGCAAAATGAAATAATACTTACGTCAGCATAAAGGCTTAATGTCCGAATCCCTGCGATGATGGGATCGACGCGACAATCACGCTGGACCACCCGTTGTGCGGGACATCTCCGCTCGTTAAGCTCTCCTTGCGCGCCCCAATCGCCCGCTTCCCCCGTGGCAGGCGATCGGGGCGCGCCCTTTCGTGGCAGGCCCTGTCGTCCCGGTGCCGAGAAAACGAGCCGGCACGAGAAAACGAGCCCGGCCTCCGAGAGACCGGGCTCGAGGGCGAGGCTCCGCTAGATCCAGCGACCGCCCAACCACATCCGCACCGACCAGTCGTCGTACGGCATGACCGTGCCCACGAAGATCGGGTGGAAGTAGGCGAAACAGAGCGCCACCAGGATGACGTAGGTGCTCACCACGACGGTCCCCACCAGTTGCCGGTCGGTCCGCGCAGCGCCTGATGTCATCCCGCTCGTCGGCGTCATGATCGCCCCGAGGACGTAGACCACCGCCAGGATCAGGAACGGCAGCGCCGGCATGGCGTAGAAGGCGAACATGGTCCGGCCGTCCTTGACCGCGAAGTAGAACCACGGCAGCAGCCCGGCCACCACGCCGGTCATGATCGCGTAGGCCCGCCAGTCGCGCCGGGCCACCCCGAACCACGCCATCACGCCGAGCGCCGGCAGGAACGACCACCACAGGATCGGCGTGCCGACCAGCAGGATCTCGGCGGCGCAACTGGCCGCGCCACAGCCGCCGGCCGAGCTCCAGTAAAACGCCACCGGGCGGCCCAGCAGCAGCCACTGCCACGGCCACGACTGGTAGGTGTGCTTCTGCGTCAGTCCGGTGTGGAAGCGGAACGCTTCGTCGTGGTAGTGGGCCAGGTTCTGCAGCGCCCCGATGATCGGCGGCTCGCTCCACCCGTTGTCGGCCCGGTAGTGCCGGAAGTAGCCGTTGTCGGTCACGAACCAACCGGTCCAGCTGGCCAGATACACCGCGAAGACCAGCCCGAAGGTGAGCGCCAGCCAACCGATGTCACCGAGGATCCCGGCGATGATCGGGCCGCGCACGCCGGCTGAGCGCCGCGCCTGAGCCCGCCAGACGAACACCAGCGCGGCGAAGAACGGGGCGAAGAACAGCGCGCTCCACTTGACACTGCAGGCCATGCCGAAGGCGACCCCGGAGGCGAGCAGCCACCACGGGATGAATCGCGGGAGGTGCGGCGTCGCCGACGGGTCGTACCCGTTCTCCAGGGCCCGCTGCCAGCTGCGCCGGTAGTGGTCGCGGTCGAGCACCAGGGCGGCGAACGTCATCAGGATGAACAGGCCGATGAAGATGTCCAGCAGGGAGGTGCGTGACAGCACCATCTGGAAGCCGTCCAGCGCCATCAGCAGGCCGGCGATCCCGGCCAGCACGATCGAGTGGAACAGCCGGTAGGCGACCCGGATGAAGATCAGCACCATCAGGGTGCCGGCGACCGCAGTGGAGAACCGCCAGCCCAGCTCGGTATCGGTGCCGAAGGGGATCTCACCGAGCGCGATCAGCCACTTCCCGAGCGGGGGATGCACCACGTACGCGGCGGTGTTGTTCTTCTCGTCCCACTCGATGCCGTGCTGGAGCATGTCGGCCGCGTCGGTCGGGTAGTACACCTCGTCGAAGATGTAACCCTTGGGCTTGTCGACCCCGGCGAAACGCAGGATCCCGGCGATCACCGTGATCACCACGGTGACCAGCCACGAATACGGGTCGAAGCTCCGGTCCAGCGTCGACAGGCGCCGCCGGACGATCTCTGGGATGGCTCGCCCACCCCGGTACGGCTCCGTCTCAACTCCGGAGTCCGCGGTGGTGAGTTCTGTCTCAGCTGTGGCCGCCGTCGTCACCCCGCGATCGTAGGCCCCGTCGCTGAGAACGTAGGCCCGCCGTCGGCGCGTCCTGTCATGTGATGGACTTTTCGCCATGCCACATGGAGAAGAAGCCGGCGGACGGGTCGTGCTCGTCGGCGCCCCGCTGGGTAACACCGGCGACGCCTCGGCACGCCTGCGCGACGTCCTGGCCTCGGCGGACGTCGTCGCGGCGGAAGACACCCGGCGGCTGGCGAGGCTCGCCCGTGACCTCGGCATCACCGTCGGCGGGCGGATCGTCTCCTACTTCGAGGGCAACGAGGAACGGCGTACCCCCGATCTGGTCGACGCCCTGCGGTCCGGCGCCGTCGTCGCCGTGGTGACCGACGGTGGCATGCCGAGTGTCTCCGATCCCGGATACCGGCTGGTCCGCGCCGCGCTCGACGCGGGATTCCCGGTCACCGCCGCGCCCGGGCCGAGTGCGGTGACCACCGCCCTGGCGCTCTCCGGCCTGCCCAGCGACCGGTTCGTCTTCGAGGGCTTCCTGCCGCGTTCCGGCTCCGGGCGCCGCGCCCGGCTGCGCGAACTGGCCGCCGAGCCGCGCACCCTGGTCTTCTTCGAGGCCACGCACCGGATCGTCGGCGCGTGTGAGGATCTCGTGGCGATCTTCGGCGCCGACCGTCAGGCCGCGATCTGCCGCGAGCTGACCAAGACCTACGAGGAGATCCGCCGCGACACCCTCGGCGCGCTGGCGGCCGGCGCCGCCGCGGATCCGCCGCGCGGCGAGATCACCCTGGTGGTGGCGGGCGCGCCGGCCGGGCCGGCGGCCGCACCGGACGACGACGAGTTGCGGGCCGAGGTGGCCGAGCGGGAGGCGGCGGGCGCTTCGCGCCGCGACGCGATCCAACAGGTGGCCGACGCTCACGGCCTGCGCAAACGCGCGGTCTATGCCCTGGTCCACGAAAACCGCTGAGGACGTACGGGCCACGCGCGCCCGTCCGCGCTCAATAGGCGGCGATCAGGAACCCACCCAGCATCAGCACCGGCCCGAGGAAGCTGGCGATCATCGCTCCGCGCCGGGCCGGGCGCGACGGCAGCCGCCGTACCCCGGTCGCCTCGGCGATGCCGTAGCCGCAGGCGAGCACCAGCAGGAACCCGAGCGCCCACCGCAGATGCACGAGCGCCCCGGTCGAGGCGGCGTATGCCTGGTCGCTCCCGGAGCTGACCATCCGGGCCGGGGAGATCGCTCCCGGCCGCCGGCCGTCCCCGGCGACGCCGAGCAGCGTGACCGGGGCGACGGCGAACTCCTCGGCGGCGAACTGCCCGACACATCGCTGGGTCAGCCCGCTCCCGTGACAGCTCGTGGTGATCGCGTACCCCCGGTCGCCGTGCCCGACCGCGAGCCAGAACGGCTCCGCGCTGACCCAGCCGAAGAACGCCGCCACCAGGCTCAGCACGACCAGCCAGAGAAGCGCGGAGATCGGGTTGCCGGCCGGCCGGCGCGGTCGCACGACCGGCTCGTCCGCCGGGTCGTCCACCTCGGCGGCGGCCCGCTCCTCCTCGCTCATCCAGAACGGCGAGTTGGCCAGCCGCTCCTCCACCTCGGGCGCGGCCCGTACCTCCGCGTGCGGGCCTCCGACGGGGCGGGCGGCCGGCTCGATGATCATCAGCTCGCCGGTCGTGGCGGGCCGGTCGGCCGGCCACGGCGACGGGAGCTCGGCGGTGGCCTGAGCCGGTTCGGCGCCCGGTTCACGCCACCAGGCCTCCCCGGTGCCCGGCAGCGCCCACGGGCCGCCCTGTCCGTGAGGTGTTTCCCCTGGCTGCGGTGGGTTTCCGGTCACCTGCCCATCTAACGCCGCGGTCGTGCGCGGAGCACGTCACTGATCGGGCGTGTCGGGACAAATCGGCAGCTCAGCGCGGGAGGTGGTTATCCGTTCGCGGGCCGCCGCGGGCGGTCACTACGCTTGTACGTCATGAGTCACGTTCTCGCCGCGGTCGCCTGGCCCTACGCCAACGGCCCGCGCCACATCGGTCATGTCTCCGGCTTCGGGGTGCCCTCCGACGTTTTCAGCCGGTACATGCGGATGGCCGGCCACGACGTGCTCATGGTCTCCGGCACCGACGAGCACGGCACCCCGATCCAGGTCCAGGCCGACGCCGACGGGGTGACCCCGCGGCAGCTCGCCGACCGCTACAACCGGGTGATCGTGGAGGACCTGCACGGGCTGGGCCTCTCCTACGACCTGTTCACCCGCACGACCACGCGCAACCACTACGCGGTCGTCCAGGAGCTGTTCGAGGGGCTGCACCGCAACGGCTACATCGTCGCGCGCACCACGCTCGGCGCGATCTCCCCGTCCACCGGCCGCACCCTGCCCGACCGCTACATCGAGGGCACCTGCCCGATCTGCGGCTACGACGGCGCCCGCGGCGACCAGTGCGACAACTGCGGCAACCAGCTCGACCCCGAGCAGCTGGTCGACCCGCGCTCCCGGATCAACGGCGAGACCCCGCAGTTCGTCGAGACCGAGCACTTCTTCCTCGACCTGCCGGCGTTCGCCGAGGCGATCGGGAGCTGGCTGGACCACCGGGAGAACTGGCGGCCCAACGTGCTGAAGTTCTCCCGCAACCTGCTCGACGACCTCCAGCCCCGGGCCATCACCCGTGACCTGGAGTGGGGTGTCCCGATCCCGCTCGACGGCTGGCGTGACCGCAACGACAAGCGCATCTACGTCTGGTTCGACGCGGTCATCGGCTACCTGTCGGCGTCCATCGAGTGGGCACGGCGCACCGGTGACCCGGAGGCCTGGCGGCAGTGGTGGTCGGCCGACGCGCAGGGCAAGGACGCGCTCGGCTACTACTTCATGGGCAAGGACAACATCGTCTTCCACTCGGTGATCTGGCCGGCCCTGCTGCTCGGCTACTCCGGTGCGGGCGACAAGGCCGGCGTCCCCGGTGACCTGGGCAGGCTCAACCTGCCCACCGAGGTCGTGTCCAGTGAGTACCTGACGATGGAGGGCAAGAAGTTCTCCTCCTCCCGCCGGGTCGTCATCTACGTGCGCGACTTCCTCGAGCGGTATGACGCCGACGCCCTGCGCTACTTCATCGCGGCTGCCGGCCCCGAGTCCAACGACACCGACTTCACCTGGGCCGAGTTCGTCCGGCGCAACAACGACGAGCTGGTCGCCGGCTGGGGCAACCTGGTCAACCGGTCGGTCTCGATGGCCGCGAAGAACTTCGGCGAGATCCCGGCCGCCGGCGAGCTGACCGAGGAGGACCGCGCGGTGCTGGCGGTGGCCGAGGCCGGCTTCACCGCGGTCGGCGACCTGATCGGCAAGCACCGGCAGAAGGCGGCGATCGGCGAGGCGATGCGGGTCGTCGCCGAGGCCAACAAGTACCTCTCCGAGCAGGCCCCGTGGAAGCTCAAGTCCGATGAGGACAAGCCACGCCAGGCCACCGTCCTGCACGTGGCGCTTCAGGTGGTCAGCGACGCGAACACACTGTTGACCCCGTTCCTGCCGCACTCCGCACAGAAGGTGTTCGAGCTGCTCGGCGGTGTGGGCGTGCACGCGCCGATGCCGCGGATCGAGGAGGTCGAGGACCTCGACGGCGGTCCGTCCTATCCGATCCTGACCGGTGACTACACCGTCGGCGCCCGCTGGGAGTCGGTGCCGCTGGTCGCCGGCACCCCGCTGGCCGCCCCCAAGCCGGTCTTCCGCAAGCTCGATCCGTCCGTTGTGGACGAGGAGCTGGCCCGCCTCGGCGGCGAGGACTCCTGACCGAACGGATCGTCTTCGTCAAATACGTTGATCCCCCGTGGCCCGGGAAGGTACCTTCTCTGTGCCACGGGGGAACGGGGGCGTTTCGTCGGTACGGTTTCGTGCCGACTGCTCAGCTCCTTCGTGTGGCTCTCACCCCTCGAAGGAGTTCTGTGAAGATTCGCCTCGCGCGGCCCGCGGTGGCCGCCGTCGTCGGTGGTGCGCTTCTCGCGGGCAGCGCGCTCGTGGGTTCGCCCGCCTACGCGAGCCCGGGTGCGGCCGACGCGCCGACCGGGCAGAGCGCCCCGCTCGCCACCACTCTGGACGCGATCGACCCGGGCACGACCGACCCGGGCACCACGGACCCGGGCACGACCGACCCGGGCACCACGGATCCCGGTACGACCGACCCGGGCACCACGGACCCGGGCACGACCGACCCGGGCACCACGGATCCCGGTACGACCGACCCCGGCACCACGGACCCGGGCACGACCGACCCCGGCACCACGGACCCGGGCACGACCGACCCCGGCACCACGGACCCGGGCACGACCGACCCCGGCACCACGGACCCGGGCACGACCGACCCCGGTACGACCGACCCGGGGACCACCGACCCGGACACCACGGTCCCGACCGGGTCGTTCCGGCTCAACCACACCTCGGTGTGGACCGGCCAGTCGATCACGTTCGGACAGAACGGCACCGAGTTCAGTGACCCGGTCGACGACCCGAGCACCCTGAAGCGCGTGGTGAGCTGGGGCGACGGCACGAGCACCGTGCTCAGCCCGACCACCTTCGCGGCCGCCAAGTCGTACACCCGGGCCGGCAACTTCAAGGTCACGGTGACCATCACCGACCCGGCCGGCAACGTCTCGGCGATCCCGGCCAAGAACGTCGCGGTGACCGTCCCGGCCGGCAAGGCCTCGCTCAGCCGCAAGTCCGCGTACCAGGGCGGGATTTTCAAGGTCAACATCGGCAAGGTGCCGGCCGGTGCGACGAAGTACCGCATCGATTGGAGCGACGGCTCGGCCTCGCCCCACAAGGCGAGCACCAAGTCGGTCTCGGGAATTGTGCTCTACCAGTACAAGTGGGACGCCGCCAAGAAGAAGTACGTCCAGGTCGGCACCGGCAAGCTCTCCGGCGTCCGCACGATCAAGATCTCGTGGGGGAACGACCAGAAGGGCTATGGCGCCTGGCAGACGGTCGGCAACATCAACATCGTCAAGGACTCCTGGAAGCCCAGCCTGACGATCAAGAAGCCGTCCTCACCGAGCCGGGCCGCTTCCTGGAAGACGATCACGGGAACCGTGTCCGACAAGGGCTCCGGTGTGCGCCACCTCGGCGTCACCGCGTTCCGGGTCACCTCCACCGGCAAGACCTACTGCCTGACCGCTGCCCGTAAGTGGAAGCGCTACTACACCGACGCCGACGTCTACAAGTACTGCTACACCACCGGCGTCAAGGTGAAGATCGTCAAGGGCAAGTGGACGCTGAAGCTCCCGTCCGGTCTCGGCAAGAACCAGTTCTTCGCCGTCGAGGCCTGGACCTACGACCACGCGAACAACTTCCGCACCACGTACCGCACCGCGAAGATCACCCGTAGCTGATCTCTGCCTCCGATGCCCGTCGAGCCGTTCCGGTTCGGCGGGCATCGCCTGTTCCTACATCTCGTAGGGGATCTCGGCGATGTGGTGGTCGGTCAGCTCGTTCATCGGCGCCCACGCCTCGTACACGCCCCGCTCGTAGCACCGCGCCCCGACCGCGTTGATCGTGTCGGCGTCCGGGCGCAGCAGGCGCAGCCGGGCCCACGTCTCGTCGCGCTGCAGCACCCAGCACGGCACACCCCGCCAGCGCGCCTGCTCGGCCCGCCGGGACAGGGTCTGCACCGGGTACCGGGCGGCCCGGGTCAGCGCCCGCACCCGGAACTCGCCGGGCGGGTCGGCGACCGCCTCGTACTCGTTGCTGTCGATCCGTCCGACCAGCCGCGACGAGGCCGTCGCGGTGCACGGCACATACTCCCGGTCCGGGCTGCCGCCGGGGATCTCGGACAGCAGGCTCCGCCAGCGCGGCCCGGCCAGCCGCAGCCATCCGTGCTGCTCCGGCTGGTACGTGTACAGCACCACCTCGTCGCCACCCGGCATGCAGGCGAGCAGTTGCGCGTTCGCCGACAGCGGCAGGTCCGCGAACCCGGCCGTCACGTACTCGGGGATCAGATCGTCGGTGCTCGGGCTGAACCCGGTGCCGAGCACCATCGGCCCGATCCGGGAGTGCCCCGGCAGCCCGGGCAGACCCGGCTGGGCCGTCCCGGACGGCACCTCGTAGTCGAGCGGGTCGACGGCCCGCCAGCGCAGCGCGAACGTGACATGGTCGTCGGTCATGCCGTCGGTGCGCAGCAGTCCCAGATCGCGGGGCTCGCGCAGGTGGGCGATGTCGCACGAGCGATAGCAGAAACCGTAGGGCAGCCAGCCGCCGAGATGGCCGGCGACCTGGGCCGGGGACAGCACCTTCGTCATCCGGGTGCCCCGGCGGACCGCGGCGGTCGCCCGGATCCGGCGCAACTCCGGATCGGCCCGGTAGCCGACGGACTGGCTCATGGCCTGAACCTGCTGCCAGTTCAGGTCACGACGGAGCGGCGCCATCAGGGGTGGGTCGAGCGGGTCGGCGCCCAGATCGCTGTCCTCACCGGTCACGGTCACGGGCCGCAACCTAAGTGACCACGGTGGATATCACATGAACTCCCGGTTACCGGAAATCTCGGCGTGCAGAATGTCTCACATGCCTTCAGCACCCTCCGGTCCGTCTCCTTCAGACCGCCGTCGTACCAAGGAGTCCCGCCGAGCAGGCGAGTTCCCGCCCGCCCCGGAGCCGCTCGCGGTCCCGGTCTTCGACAGCCACACCCATCTGGACCTGACGATCCAGGAGGCCGGTGTCACCGGAGAGGGTGACCCGATCGATGCGCTGATCGGCGCTGCGACCAAGAGCGGCATCGACCGGCTGATGCAGGTCGGTGTGGACGTCGACTCGTCGCGCTGGGGCGCCGACCTGGCCGACCGGAACGAGCAGGTGCTGGCCGCGGTGGCCCTGCACCCCAACGAGGCGCCCCGCCTGTCCGATCTGGACGAGGCGTTGCGGCAGATCGAGGCGCTGGCCGCCCGCCCCCGGGTCCGTGGCGTCGGCGAGACGGGACTGGACACGTTCCGTACCGGCGAGGAGGGCCGTGCCGCCCAGGAGGAGAGCTTCCGCGCCCACATCGCCATCGCCAAGCGCCACGGCAAGGCCCTGATCATCCACGACCGGGACGCGCACGCCGACGTGCTGCGGGTCCTCGACTCCGAGGGCGCGCCGGACCGGGTCGTGCTGCACTGCTTCTCCGGTGACGCCGAGTTCGCCGCCGAGTGCGTCCGCCGTGGCTACTACCTGAGCTTCGCCGGCACCGTCACCTTCGCCAGCGCCGGCCGGCTGCGCGAGGCGGCGGCGATCACCCCGCCGGCACAGATGATGGTCGAGACCGACGCGCCCTATCTGACGCCGACGCCCTACCGGGGCCGCCCCAACGCCTCCTACCTGATCCCGATCACCATGCGGGCTCTCGCCGACGCCTCCGGCACCGACCTCGACACCCTGTGCGCCACCATCTCCGCGAACGGCGACGAGGTCTTCGGCCCCTGGTCATGACCCCGATGTGGTACGGGCCGGCCGGTCCCCGCCGAATCCGTGGCAGTTCCGGACTACACCGCGAGACCGCGGCCACTCCCGGCCGCAACGCGACCGCCGGGCCGGTTGCGTGGTTCACCGACTGGTCGCCGGTGCCCTTCAGGCACCGCTGAGACGGCGCCGCCGACCAGCCGGCTCAATCGGTGACCACCCAGGCGGCCACGCCGAGCAGCCGGCTCAGGTGCTCGAGGTGGGTGGCGAACGTGGCCGGGGCGGCGTTCACCGGGCCACGGGCGACCATGCGCACCGCCCAGCGGTGTCCCGGCGCGACGTTGTAGATGCGATGGACCAGCAGGGAGCCACGCGGGTCGGGCTCCACCGAGGTGACACCGCGATACCACCACTCGCCCTGCAAGGACACCGACCGGGCGGCGCGGTCGACGGTCACCGTCATCCGGCTGCCCTCGACGATCACCACGAACTCGCCGCCGTCGTCGTGCTCGACCGCGCCGGCGACCGCCAGCGGGGAGCGACCGCCCGGACCGACGTCCAGCAGAACGGCGGCGACCGCGTCGGGGGAGGCCTCCACCACTCCACGCAGTTCCAGCAACTCCGTCATGACTCCTTACTACCCGGCGGTGTCCAGTGGCTCCGCCGGGCCACCGTAGGCTCTGGCCATGGCGGAATCACTTCTCGGCCCGGCGGAGATCCGGGAGCTGGCCGCGCGCCTCGGCGTCGCGCCGACCAAGAAGCTCGGCCAGAACTTCCTGCACGACCCCAACACGATCCGGCGGATCGTCGCCGCTGCCGGGCTGCGCCCCGACGACGTGGCCCTGGAGGTCGGCCCCGGGCTCGGCTCGCTGACGCTGGGCCTGGCCGCGGCGGCGCGGCACGTGCACGCCGTGGAGATCGACCCCACGCTGGCGAAGGCACTGCCCGAGACGGTCACCGCCGCCCACCTGACCGTGCACCTGGCGGACGCCCTCAGGATCCGTGGGGACGCCTTCGACCCGGCGCCGACGATGCTGGTGGCGAACCTGCCGTACAACGTGGCCGTGCCGGTGGTGCTGCACCTGCTGGCCGAGCTGCCCTCGCTGCGCGGCGGCCTGGTGATGGTGCAGAAGGAGGTCGCCGACCGGCTCGTCGCCGGCCCCGGCTCGAAGGTGTACGGCGTGCCCTCGGTCAAACTGGCCTGGTATGCGGAGGCGAAGGCGGCCGGGAAGGTGCCGCCCGCCGTGTTCTGGCCGGTGCCCAACGTGGACTCCGGGCTGGTCGCCTTCACCAAACGGGAGCCACCGGCCGGCGCCGACCGGACCGACGTGTTCGCGGTGGTGGACGCGGCGTTCGCGCAGCGGCGCAAGACGCTGCGGGCCGCACTGGCCGGCTGGGCCGGTGGTCCCGGCAACGCGGAGGCGGTGCTGCGTGCGGCCGGGGTGAGCCCGCAGGCCAGGGGCGAGGCACTGACCGTGGGCGAGTTCACCGCGATCGCCGCGGCAGCGAAACCGTCGGTGCCCGGCGGTAAGCTCAGCGCGTCCGGCACAGAGCCCCAGGAGGTGGACTCATGACCGCGGAGCCGGTTGGTGGTCATGCCATGTGGTCGCCCGGTCCGAGGGGGCGCAGGCAGGCCGGTGACGCGGATACGCGGCTGGTGTCGAGCGCGCCCTTCGAGATCAAGCTCCCGACCCGGGACGTCACTCCGTGACGGAGGCGTGGGGGCCGGACGACGACGAGCCACGTCCGCATCGAGGCCCCGTCAAGGTCCGTGTCCCGGCGAAGATCAACCTGCATCTCGGGGTCGGCCCGCTGCGCCCTGACGGCTACCACGAGCTCAACACCGTCTATCACGCGATCAGCCTGTTCGACGAGCTCACCGCCCGCCGCGGCGACACCCTCACCCTGACCATGGAGGGTGAGGGCACCGGTGAGCTGGAGCTCGACGAGAGCAACCTGATCATCAAGTCCGCCCGGGCGCTCGCCGCCCGCGGTCGCGTCCCGGCGTATGCACGGCTGCACCTGCGCAAGAGCATCCCCCTCGCCGGTGGCCTGGCCGGGGGCAGCGCCGACGCGGCTGCCACCCTGATCGCCTGCGACCTGCTGTGGGGCCTCGGCATGTCACGCGACGAGCTGGCCGAGGTCGGCGCACAGCTCGGCTCGGACATCCCGTTCCTGCTGCACGGCGGCACCGCCCTGGGCACCGGCCACGGCGAGGCGGTCAGCCCGATCCTGGCCCGCCCGACGACCTGGCACTGGGTGGTGGCGATCGCCGACGGCGGCCTGTCGACCCCGGCGGTCTACCGCGAGCTGGACCGGCTGCGTGCCGCCGACCAGCCGGCGCCGCCCGTGCCGCTGGCCGGCCCCGACCAGCTGATGGCCGCGATGCGCCAGCGTGACCCCGAGGTGCTCGGCGCCGCTCTCGGCAACGACCTGCAGGCGGCGGCGCTGTCGCTGCGGCCGCAGCTGGCCGACGTGCTGAAAGCGGGCCACGAGGCGGGCGCCATCACGGGCCTCGTGTCCGGTTCCGGCCCGACCTGTGTCTTCCTGGCCGCCGACGCCGCGCACGCGCAGGAGGTGGCGGCCGAGCTGACCGCGGCGAAGGTGTGCCGGGCGGCGGTCACCGCCCGCGGACCGCAGCCGGGCGCGCGGGTAATCTAGAGGCATCGTGGCCAACATCATCAACCTGGACCGGGTCAGCAAGGGTTATGGAGCTGCCGGTCAGCTGCTCACCGACGTGTCTCTCGGGCTGGACGACGACGCCCGCATCGGCATCGTGGGTCTCAACGGCGCAGGTAAATCGACCCTTCTCCGTATGCTCGCCAAGTCCGAGGAGCCGGATTCCGGCCGGGTGACCCATCGCCGTGACCTCCGCGTCGCGTCGCTGCCGCAGTCACTGACCCTCGCCGGTGAGGCGACCGTGCGTGACGTCGTGCTCGGCACCGCCTGGCTGCCGCAGAGCATGGGCGCCGAGCACGAGTGGGCCGGTGACGCCGGGGTCCGCACGATTCTCGACGGTCTCGGCATGGGCTACCTGGGGCTCGACACTGCGGTCGGGCCGATGTCCGGTGGCGAGCGCCGCCGGGTCGCCCTCGCCGCGCTGCTGGTCCGGCAGAGCGACCTGCTGATCCTCGACGAGCCCACCAACCATCTCGACGTGGCCGGTGTCGACTGGCTCGCCAAACACCTGCTGGCCCGCCGGGGTGCACTGCTCGTGGTCACCCACGACCGCTGGTTCCTCGACGCGGTCTGCACCATGACCTGGGAGGTCGTGGACGAGCAGGTGCACACCTACGAGGGTGGCTACGCCGCCTGGATCCTGTCACGGGCCGAGCGCCAGCGGGTCGCCGCGTCCGTCGAGGCCCGCCGGCAGAACCTGTTGCGCAAGGAGATCGCCTGGCTGCGGCGCGGCCCCCCGGCACGGACGTCGAAACCGAAATTCCGGATCGACGCGGCCAACGAGCTGATCGCCGACGTGCCGCCGGTGCGCGACCAGGTCAGCCTGCAACGCCTCGCCACCACGCGGCTCGGCAAGCAGGTCTACGACCTCGAGTCGGTCGAGCTCAAAGCCGGACCGAAGACGATCTTCCCGGGGTTGACCTGGCAGGTCGGCCCGGGTGACCGGATCGCCATCCTGGGCGCCAACGGGGCCGGCAAGACCACGCTGCTGCGCCTGCTCGCCGGAGTCACCGAGGCCGCCGGGGGCCGCCTGGTCACCGGGTCGACGGTCCGGCCCGCGTTCCTCTCCCAGGAGTTGAGGGAGCTACCCGGGCACCTGCGCCTGCTCGAGGCGGTGGAAGAGGTCGCGAAACGGGTCAAGCTCGGTGACCGTGAGCTGTCCGCAGGCCAGCTGGCCGAAGTCTTCGGGTTCACCGACAAGAGGATCTGGACACCCGTCAGCGACCTGTCCGGTGGCGAGCGCCGACGTCTGCAGATGCTGCGCCTGCTCGCCGCCGAGCCCAACGTGCTGCTGCTCGACGAGCCGACCAACGACCTCGACACCGACACCCTGGCCTCGCTGGAGGACCTGCTGGACTCGTGGCCCGGCACCATGGTGGTGGCCAGCCACGACCGCTACCTCGTGGAGCGGGTCACCGACAAGGTGTTCGGCATGTTCGGCGACGGGCGGCTCGTGCATCTGCCGGGCGGGATCGACGAGTATCTTGCTCGCGTCTCCACGCCGGGCGCTCCGGCCGTACCCCCGAAGGGCTCTCCGGAAGCGACGCCGGCCGCAAGTGGTCTCTCCACCGGTGAGCTCCGCCAGGCGAAGAAGGACCTGGCCCGTCTGGAACGCCAGATGGAGAAGCTGTCCGACAAAGAAGCCAAGATCAACGAAAGCCTGGCCGTGCACGGCAGCAACTACGACAAGCTGATCGAGCTCGAAGCCCAGTTGAAGGCCGTTCAGCAGGAGAAAGCCGAAACCGAAGAAGCCTGGCTCGAACTGGCGGAACAGGTGTCCGAAAGCTGATCCGGGGGGTGTGCCTGCGCCGCTTGTCGGGGATACGCGAGAATCTGCTCGAAGACATCTGACCTTGGAGACGGAACCATGGCGCACACCCCGGTCAATCACCCGCTTCGGCCGATCTACCGGATCGTCGGCTTCGTCACCGGCGCCTACCTGGTGGCGTTCGGCATCATCGGGTTCATCTCGACCTCCGGCGAGGAATTCACCGGCCCCGGCGTGCGGGCGCTCGGCCAGGGCAGCAACCTCCTGTGGTCCATCATCTCGCTGGCCCTCGGCGCGCTCGTCCTGCTCGGCACCGCGGTCGGCCGCAACATCGACGTCGCCGTCGATCAGTATCTGGGGTGGGGCCTGCTGGTGCTCGGCAGCTACTCGCTCTGCGTGCTGCGCACCGACGAGGTGAACATCTTCGGATTCACGATGGCCACGGTCGTCGTCACCTACCTGGTCGGCCTGCTCCTGATCACGGTCAGCCTGTACAGCAAGACCGCCCCCAAGTCGCAGGCCGGCGCGCCGCGCCAGGTCCGTGAGGGCCGCACCGCCTGACCGAGGCCTCCCAGTGCGCCGGGTTCCGCAGTCAGCGGACCCGGCGCGTCTGCAATCCGGGCTTCGGCTCCAGGTGAGACAGCCCGTTCCACGCCAGATTGACCAGATGCGCGGCGACCATCTCCTTCTTGGGCTTGCGCGCCTCCCGCCACCACTGGCCCACGAGAGCGACCATCCCCACCAGCGCCTGCGAATACAACTCGGCGAACCTCGGGTCCAGCCCCCGGCTCTTGAACTCGGCGCCCAGGATGTGCTCCACCTGATGAGCGACATCGTTCATCACGCTCGAGAAGTTGCCCGACGCGGACAGCACCGACGAGTTGCGGACAAGCACCTGAAACCCGTCCGGCTCCTCGTCGATGTAGTCGAGAAGGGCCAGTGCCGCCTGCTCGAGCTGCTCCCGCGGATGGCCGGCGGTGAGCGCGGTGGTGATCCGGTCCAGTAGGGCGCGCACCTCCCGGTCGACGACCACCGCGTACAGGCCCTCCTTGCCGCCGAAGTGCTCGTAGACGACCGGTTTGGACACCCTCGCCCGAGCCGCCACCTCCTCGACGGTGGTCGCATCGAAGCCCCGCTCGGCGAACAACTGCCGACCGACCCTGATCAACTGCTCCCGGCGCTGAGCGGCGGGCATCCGCACCCGTCGTTGCTTTTCATCGCTCTCCCGGCGCTCGGTCACCCGGCCATCCTGCCAGGGTTGGCACAATCCACCACTTACACCCCTGCTCGAAATCCCGCTAGCCTCGAACCATGACCACTAGTGATACAGCAACTAGTCGCCACCACGAGATGCGGGCCGAGGCGCGCAGGCTGCGGGTCGATCCCGGACTGTCGCGGTCGCAGCTCATGAAGATCTTCGGCGTCGGTAACGGCACGCTGACGGAATGGCTGCGCGGCATCGAGCCACCGGAGTGGACACGCCTCCCCAACGCCAAGGACGAGGTGCGGCAGAAAGCCGCCGCGTTACGGAGAGAAGGGCGGACGGTGCCGGAGATCGCGGCCACGCTGGGCGTGTCCAAATCGTCGGCATACCTCTGGACTCGGGATTTGCCGCTCGATGGCTCGCCGGAGGCTGCGGCCGAGCGTCGCAGTCGGCATTCCAGGGCTGTCGCCGAGGCCAGATGGGAGCCATACCGTCGAGAGAGGGACAAGAAGCGCGAAGAGACCCTGGCCGGTCGGTCGGCTTGGGTCGGCTCTCTTTCGGATCGGGAGGTAATCCTTCTGGGTGCAGTCGCCTACTGGTGTGAAGGGGCCAAGGAGAAGCCGTGGCGGGCGAACGCGATTCAGATGCAGTTCATCAACAGTGATCCGCGGCTGATCCTGCTCTTCCTCCGATACCAGGCGGTGCTGGGCGTCAACGCGGACCGGCTCAAGTTCCGGCTCAGCATCCATGAGTCCTCGAACGTCGTCGAGGCGGCGGCATGGTGGGCCAAGGTGGTCGGTGTCCCAGTCGAGGCCTTTCAGCGCCCTACTCTCAAAAAGCACAACCCGGTGACCGTTCGGCAGAACGTGGGGGAGTCTTATCGAGGCTGTCTCGTCGTGACTGTTCTCAAGTCGAGAACCCTCTACTGGGAAACGGAAGCGGTGATGGAGGGGGTCGCCCTGGATCTGGAACGAAGTCGGCCCGCTATCATGTGACCGGTGGGCATGACCGAAGGGAAATGTCCGAATAGATCCCGGATCGTCTAATGGCAGGACCGCGGCTTTTGGTGCCGCTTATGGGGGTTCGAATCCTCCTCCGGGAGCTTGCGTCCGCGGCGGGGCCGACGCTGGGCTGCGTTGTATGCGGATATCGCCTATCGCAAAACTTGGAGTTCTCGCGTGAGCCAGGCCCCCAGCCGTACCGTTGTCGTCCTCGCCGCCGGTGAGGGCAAGCGGATGAAGTCCGCCACGCCCAAGATGCTGCAGCCTCTGCTCGGGCGCACTCTGCTCGGTCATGTGCTGGCCACCTCCGCCGCGATCAAGACCGACCGGACCGTGGTGGTCGTCGGGCACAAGGCCGACGAGATCACCGCGTTCCTGGCGGACGTCGCTCCGGAGGCGACCCCGGTGCTGCAGGCCGAGCAGAACGGGACGGGGCACGCCGTGCGCATCGCCCTGGACGCGACGCCCGACCTGGCCGGGACCGTGGTGGTTCTCAGCGGCGACGTTCCGCTGCTGCGCCCGGAGACGCTGGAGTCGCTGCTGGCCACGCACGAGCGGGCCGGGGCGGCGGCGACCGTGCTGAGCGCCGAGGTGGATGTGCCGGGCGGGCTGGGCCGGATCGTCCGGGGTGCCGACGGCAACCTGGAGCGGATCGTCGAGGCGAAGGACGCGTCCGACGAGGAGCGCCGGATCCGTGAGATCAACTCCGGGATCTACGTGTTCGACGCGGTGCTGCTGCGTGAGGCGCTCGGTAAGTTGTCCACCGACAACGCGCAGGGCGAGGAGTACCTGACGGACGTCTTCGGGATCCTGGCCGCTCAGGGGCACCCGGTGGCGATCGAGGTGGCCGAGTTCGCGATCGAGACGCTGGGCTGCAACGATCGGGCCGAGTTGGCGAGGCTCCGGGTGCTGATGCGTGACCGGGTCAACGAGGCCTGGATGCGGTCCGGGGTGCTGTTGCTCGATCCGGCGACGACCTGGATCGACGTGACCGCCACCCTGGAGCCGGATGCGGTCGTCGATCAGAATTCGCAGATCCTGGGTTCGAGCTCGGTGGCGACGGGCGCGGTGATCGGGCCGGACACGACGTTGATCGACACCACGGTGGCGGCCGGCGCGACGGTGTTGCGGACCCATTCGATCGGCGCGTCGGTGGGACCGTCGGCGACTGTCGGACCGTTTTCGTTCCTGCGCCCGGGCACGCGGATGGCCGCGAAGTCGAAGATCGGTGGGTTCGTCGAGGCGAAGAACGCCGAGCTCGGTGAGGGTGCGAAGGTGCCGCACCTGACCTATGTGGGTGACGCGACGATCGGCGCGAGGGCCAACATCGGCGCGGGTACGATTTTCGCCAACTATGACGGTGTGCGGAAGAGCCGCACCACGGTCGGTGAGGCGGCGTTCGTCGGGTCGGACTCGGTGCTGATCGCTCCGGTGGAGATCGGTCCGGGGGCGTATGTGGCGGCCGGTAGTGCCGTCACCAAGGATGTGCCGGCCGGGAATCTGGGTGTGACACGCGCGCAGCAGCGCAACATCGAGGGCTGGACGGTCCGTAAGCGGCCGGGCACCGCGTCGGCGGCGGCTGCCGAGGCTGCTGCGGATACCACCTCTGACCAGGAGTGATCCAGCCGGGGTGAGCCATCCCACGCGCGGGCCTCGAAACGTGGCGGTTACGTTGCCGCAAGGGATACTTCACTGCGAACCCCACCCCCTACCACGGGAGCAGCGAGTCGATGGGCAGCATCGTCGCCGAGAACCGTAAGAGTTTGATGCTTTTCTCCGGCCGGGGTTTCCCCGAGTTGGCGGAGGAGATCGGCCAGGTGCTCGGCGTGGCGCCGACGCCGTCGGATTCGTATGAGTTCGCCAACGGGGAGATCTTCGTCCGGTTCAAGGACTCGGTGCGTGGCTCGGACGCCTTCGTCGTCCAGTCGGTGACCGAGGGGGTGAACCGGTGGGTCATGGAGACCCTGATCATGATCGACGCGCTGAAGCGGGGTTCGGCCAAGCGGATCACCGTGGTGCTGCCGTTCTATCCGTATTCGCGGCAGGACAAGAAGCACCGTGGCCGGGAGCCGATCTCGGCGCGGCTGGTGGCGGATCTGTTGAAGACCGCCGGGGCCAACCGGATTCTCACGGTGGACCTGCACACCGCGCAGATTCAGGGGTTCTTCGACGGCCCGGTGGATCACCTGTTCGCGATGGACATCCTGGCCGATTACGTGCAGAAGAAGTATGCGGGTCGTCCGATGACCGTGGTCGCTCCCGACTCGGGCCGGGTGCGGGTGGCCGAGCGGTGGACGGACCGGTTGGGTGGCTGCCCGTTGGCTTTCATCCACAAGACCCGTGATCCGCTGAAGCCCAATCAGGTGGTGGCGAACCGGGTGGTCGGTGAGGTCGAGGGCAGGGTGTGCCTGATCGTCGACGACATGATCGACACCGGTGGCACGATCGCCAAGGCGGCGGACATCCTGTTCCAGGAGGGTGCGGCCGATGTGATCGTGGCTTCGACTCACGCGTTGCTGTCCGACCCGGCGACCGAGCGCTTGAAGAACAGCAGGATCAGTGAGCTGGTGGTGACCAACACGCTGCCGTTGTCTCCGGAGAAGCGACTCGACAAGATCACTGTGTTGTCGATCGCGCCGCTGTTGGCGCGGGCGATCCGTGAGGTGTTCGACGACGGTTCGGTGACCACTTTGTTCGGTGGTCTCAGCTAACAAGATCTACCCAAAGGCGCCTGCCGATCGGTGGGCGCCTTTCCCATGGGGTGCAACTTGCATCAGGGGAGTGCTTTTTTCGCAGGCGTCGCTAGCCGGGCGGACCCGCTGACCGATGCACGATCGTGGCAGGTAAGCTAGTGCGGTTGCCACGGCGAGGGTGCTTCGTGGGCTGTTGAGGTTCGCAGCCCGCTCGAGGCGCCGTCATCGACGCGGTGCTCCGGGCCTGTGCCCAGCGCGCCCCCTTGCCCGGCAGCGCCGAACACCGTTCACCTTTGACGGCTCGCATTTGTCAAAGGTGACCACGCAGCACTGCCGGATACCGCAGCCGCAGACTTAGACGCAGCCCGCATCGAAGAGTTTCAGGAGTTTCCCCGTGTCCGAGGTAAAGATCAGCGCCGAGCCCCGCACCGAGTTCGGCAAGGGTGGTGCTCGCCGCACGCGCCGGGCCGGCCTCGTGCCTGCCGTGCTGTACGGCCACGGCGAGAAGCCGCAGCACATCGCCCTTCCGGCTCGTGAGTTCGCGGCCGCCATCCGTCATGGCGGCATCAACCAGATCTTCACGATCGACATCGCCGGCAACTCGGCCGCCACGCTGGCGCTGCCGAAGGCGATTCAGCGTGACCCGATCCGTGACACGTTCGAGCACGTGGACCTGCTCATCGTGAAGCGCGGTGAGAAGATCCAGGTCGACATCCAGGTCACCCTGACCGGTGAGGCCGCCAAGAACACCCTGATCGTGCACGAGTCGAACACGGTCGCCGTGATCGCCGACGCGCTGCAGCTCCCGTCGGAGCTCGAGGTGTCGATCGACGGTCTGGAGGCGGGTTCGCACATCACCGCCGGCGACGTGAAGCTGCCGAAGGGCGTGGAGCTGGCCGTCGACGCCGAGACGGTGCTCGCGGTCATCAACGCGGCCCAGTCGAACGAGGAGGCCCCGGCTGAGGGCGAGACCCCGGCGGAGGGCGAGAGCGCGGAGTAGTTCCGTCTCGCAGCAGCGGTAAGCCAGATATCAGGGAAAGTGCCGGGCGGCACTTTCCCTGATGTGCATGTGGAGGCAGGGGAAGTGAGCGACGAGGCGCCGTGGCTGGTGGTCGGCCTGGGTAACCCCGGCCGGGAGTACGCCGGCAACCGGCACAACGTGGGTTTCATGGTGGCCGATCTGCTGGCCTCCCGGATGGGTGCGAGGTTCGGGCGGGCGAAGCGTGCGCAGACGGAGGTCGCCGAGGGGCGGCTGTCCTTCGGTGGGCCGAAGGTGATCCTGCTCAAGCCGCTGACGTACATGAACCTGTCGGGCACCCCGGTGGTGTCGCTGGCGCAGTTCTTCAAAGTCCCGGTGGCGAATGTGATCGCGGTGCATGATGAGCTGGATGTGCCGTTCGGGCAGGTAAGGGCGAAACGGGGCGGAGGCGAGGGCGGTCACAACGGGCTCCGTTCGATGTCGAAGTCACTCGCGAGCAAGGAGTACGCGCGGGTGCGGGTGGGCATCGGCCGGCCCCCGGGGCGGCAGGAACCGGCCGACTATGTGCTCTCCGACTTCTCCGCGGCGGAGCGCAAGGAGCTGGACTTCCTGGTGGACCGGGCGGCCGACGTGGCCGAGGCGATCGTCGTCGAGGGTGTCGAGTGGGCGCAGAACAAGTACCACGGAAGTTGATCACCGCCTGACGACGCCGTGACGCACTCGCGGCCCGACCGTTGGTCACTCGGACGCACGAATTTCGGTGCGTGGCCGACGTGACGGGGAGGGCTCGAGGATGTCGCAGGACGTGTCCGAGGACCGGGCGGACGCGTTGACCGAGCCCACGGCGACTCTTCCGGGGGTGGCCGCGGGGGCACGGCGAAGGCCGTCAATCAGGGGCCGCAGCGTCCCGCCGAACGCCGGAGCGGGCGCAACGCCCGGATCCCGGTCCCCGCGATGGGTGTGGAGAACGCGCGACCACAGGCCGTGCAGGGTGAGCCCGATCCGATCCGTAATCAGGCGTCCGAACGGCACGTGGCTCCGGCCCGTGACCGGTCGATGGCGACCCGGCCGTTCCTGCGGAGCCGGGGCCGGCACGCCGTGCTGTCGCGGCGGCAGGACTGGGAGCGCCGGTATGTGCGGGCGCTGGTCCTGACGGATCTGAGCGCCGGTGTGGTGGCGGGGGCGGGCACGTTCATCGTCCGGTTCGGGGATTCGGTCACCGCCTGGAACCGGATGTATCTCGTCTGCTCGGCGCTGATGCCGGTGGCGCTGCTGCTGGTCCTGGTCGCGGCACGGGCCTACGAGCGGCGGTACCTGTTCGTCGGCTCGGACGAGTACCAGCGGGTGCTGCGGGGCGGGGCGGGGCTCATCGGCGGTGCGGCCGTCGTGTCGTACGCGCTGAATCTCGATCTTGCCCGGTCCTATGTCCTCGTCGCCTTCCCGCTGGCGATCGCCGCGATCGTGGTGTTGCGGTTTCTGCTGCGTAAGCGGCTGCATCTGGCGCGGGCGCGCGGCGAGAGCCTCCGGCGCGTGATCGTGGTCGGTCATGAGCTGTCTGTCATCGGCATCACCCGGCAGTTGCGCCGGGAGCGTTATCACGGGCTGGAGGTGGTCGGCGCCTGCCTGCCGCCGGGGGCCGACGGGATCGGGGTGACCGACCCGCCGGTCTACGGCTCGTTCGAGGACGTGGCGACCGCGGTGGAGCGGGCCGACGCCGACACGGTCGTGGTGCTCAGCTGTCCGGAGCTGGACGGCGCCTCGGTGCGCCGGCTGGCCTGGCGGCTGGAGCGCGACGAGGTGGATCTGGTGGTGGCCAGCGCCCTGGTCGACGTGGCGGGAGCGCGCACCACCATCCGGCCGTTCGACGGCCTGCCGATGCTGCACGTCGAGCATCCGCGGCTGCACGGTGGATCGCGGCTGGTCAAAGAGCTCGTGGACCGGCTCGGGGCGCTGCTGCTGCTGATCCTTCTCGGTCCGGTGCTCTTGGTCGTGGCGCTCTGTGTGGGCCTCACGTCACGCGGCCCGGTACTCTTTCGCCAAGTGCGCGTGGGACGTGATGGCCGATTGTTCCGGATCTTCAAGTTCCGCAGCATGTATGTCGACGCCGAAGCCCGGCTTACCGAGTTGAGGCACCTCAACGAGCACGACGGTGTGCTCTTCAAAATCCGCGACGACCCGCGTGTCACCCCGGTCGGGCGTTGGCTGCGCAGGTTCTCGCTGGACGAGCTGCCGCAGTTGCTCAACGTCCTGTCCGGGCGGATGTCGCTGGTCGGCCCGCGGCCGCCGCTACCGACCGAGGTGGCCGCCTACGCCGACGACGTGCGGCGCCGGCTGGCCGTCAAGCCGGGGATGACCGGTCTCTGGCAGGTGTCGGGGCGGTCGGACCTCTCCTGGGAGGAGGCGGTCCGGCTCGACCTGCGCTACGTGGAGAACTGGTCGCTGAGCCTGGATCTGGTGATCCTGCTCAGGACGGTGACCGCCGTGGCGCGGTCGTCGGGAGCTTACTGACAGGCGCGTACTGGAGTGAGGGAGCGAGAGATGGGCGAGCAGACGAAGGTGTCGGCACGCATAGCGGTTCCGCGCGAGGCCGGTGAGGGCGGCACGCCACCGGTCAACGACTCCGCCTTCGCTCGCTGGCTGGCCGACCGGGCCGGCCGGATCCTCCTCCAGGTCCGGGCGGAGACCGGCCACGAGGACGGCAAGGCCCTCAAGGCGGCCGGCGACCAGGCCGCCCACGACCTGCTGCGCGCCGAGCTGGCCCGCTGGCGTCCGGCCGACGCGGTGCTCTCCGAGGAGGACGAGCACTCCCGGGTCGCGTGGACCGAGGGCAACCGCCCGGACCGGCTCGGCGCCAACCGGGTCTGGATCGTCGACCCGCTGGACGGCACCCGCGAGTTCTCCGAGGAGGGCCGCGACGACTGGGCCGTGCACGTGGCGCTGTGGACGGCCGACTCGTCGGCGCCGGCCCGGCTGACCGCGGGTGCGGTGGCCATGCCGGCCCGGCACTGCACGCTCGCCACCGATCACGCGCCGGCCTATCCGCCGATGCCGCTGGAGTCGGCGACCGGTGGCGCCATCCGGATCGCGGCGAGCCGGACCCGCCCGCCGGCGTTCGTCACCGCGCTGGCCGAGGGCCTGGGCGCCGAGCTGGTGCCGATGGGCTCGGCCGGGGTGAAGATCGCCGCGGTGATCAACGGCGAGGCGGACGCGTACGTGCACGCCGGTGGCCAGTACGAGTGGGACTCGGCCGCACCGGTCGCTGTGGCGTTGGCCACTGGTCTGCACGCGTCCCGTGTCGACGGGAGCCCGCTGGTCTATAACCAGGCCGATCCGAAGTTGCCTGACCTCGTCGTCTGTCGCAAAGATCTCGCTCCTCGGTTGCTTGCTGCGTTGCAGAGGCATCTTCCGTAACAATGACGTCTGCCCTGCCCGGCCGACACCGGAGAAAGGTCTGGGGACAGAACCCATGAGCCAGACGAAGCCCTATCGCGTATCACATCTGGATGCCCTCGAAGCGGAGAGCATCTTCGTCATGCGTGAGGTGATGGCCGAGTTCGAGCGCCCCGCGCTGCTCTTCTCCGGCGGCAAGGACTCGATCGTGATGCTGCGCCTCGCGGAGAAGGCGTTCGCGCCGGCGCGCATCCCGTTCCCGGTCATGCACATCGACACCGGCCACAACTTCCCGGAGGTCCTGGAGTACAGGGACCGCCGGGTCGCCACCCTCGGCCTGAACCTGGTGGTCGCCAGCGTGCAGGAGGCGATCGACGCCGGCCAGGTGC
Organism: Actinoplanes sp. CA-252034; assembly: GCF_050956125.1. Taxonomy (NCBI): domain Bacteria; kingdom Bacillati; phylum Actinomycetota; class Actinomycetes; order Micromonosporales; family Micromonosporaceae; genus Actinoplanes; species Actinoplanes sp. CA-252034. Next base: position 10,099,229 of record NZ_CP191846.1, on the reverse strand, counting down.
GTGAGCTGCCGGACGGCACCCGCAACCGGATCCAGACGCCGGTGCTCCTCGCCGCCCAGGAGAGGTACCGGTTCGACGCCCTCTTCGGCGGCGCCCGCCGGGACGAGGAGAAGGCGCGCGCCAAGGAGCGGATGTTCAGCTTCCGCGACGAGTTCGGCCAGTGGGATCCGAAGAACCAGCGGCCCGAGCTGTGGTCGCTCTACAACGGGCGGCGCCACCCGGGCGAGTCGATCCGGGTGTTCCCGCTGTCCAACTGGACCGAGCTGGACGTCTGGCACTACATCGCCAAGGAGGACATCCCGCTGCCGAGCATCTACTACGCCCACGATCGCGAGGTCGTCGAGCGCAACGGGATGTTCTACGCCGTCAACGAGTTCATCAGGCTGCGCGACGGCGAGACGTCCGAGGTCCGCCGCGTGCGGTACCGGACGGTCGGCGACGCGTCGCAGACCGCGGCCGTGCTCTCCGAGGCGGACACCGTGCAGAAGGTGATCGACGAGGTGGCGGCCACCCGGATCACCGAGCGGGGCGCGACCCGCGGCGACGACAGGGTCAGCGAAGCCGCGATGGAAGACCGCAAGCGAGAGGGTTACTTCTGATGAGCCAGGCAGTTCTCGAGCCTGACGCCGCTTCCTCCCGGGGCATGGACCTGCTGCGGTTCGCCACCGCGGGCAGTGTCGACGACGGCAAGTCCACCCTCATCGGCCGGCTGCTGTTCGACACGAAGACGATCTTCGAGGACCAGCTCGAGGCCGTGGAGAGCGCCAGCGCGTCCCGCGGCGACGAGTACACGAACCTCGCGCTGCTCACCGACGGTCTGCGGGCGGAGCGTGAGCAGGGCATCACGATCGACGTGGCGTACCGCTACTTCGCCACGCCGCGGCGCAAGTTCATCATCGCCGACACCCCGGGCCACATCCAGTACACCCGGAACATGGTGACCGGCGCGTCCACCGCCGACCTGGCGCTGATCCTGGTCGACGCGCGTAAGGGCCTGGTCGAGCAGTCCCGCCGGCATGCGTTCCTGACGAGTCTGCTGCGCGTGCCGCACCTGGTTCTCTGCGTCAACAAGATGGACCTGGTCGACTGGGACCAGAAGGTGTTCGAGCGGATCGCCGACGAGTTCACCTCGTTCGCCGCGAAACTCGACGCCCCGGACCTGACGATCATCCCGATCTCGGCGCTCAACGGCGACAACATCGCCAGCCGGTCGGAGAACTCCCCGTGGTATGAGGGTCCGTCGCTGCTGCACCATCTGGAGCACGTGCACATCGCCAGTGACCGCAACCTGGTCGACGTGCGGTTCCCGGTGCAATATGTGATCCGCCCGCAGTCGACGACGGTCACCGACTACCGGGGTTACGCCGGGCAGGTGGCCTCCGGCATCCTCAAGCCGGGCGACGACGTGATGGTCCTGCCGTCCGGGCTGACCAGCACGATCGCGGCGATCGAGACCGCGGACGGCCCGATCGACGAGGCGTTCCCGCCGATGTCGGTGACGGTGCGACTGTCCGACGAGATCGACATCTCGCGCGGTGACATGATCTGCCGCCCGCAGAACAGGCCGGCCGTCGCGCAGGACATCGAGGCGATGGTCTGCTGGATGGACGAGACGGCCCCGCTGCGGGTCGGCGGCAAGTACGCGATCAAGCACACCACCCGGACCGCCCGGACCGTGGTGCGCGGCCTTCAGTACCGGCTCGACGTGAACACGCTGCACCGCGACGAGACGGCCGGCGAGCTGAGCCTCAACGAGATCGGCCGGGTCAAGCTGCGCACGACCGTGCCGCTGCTCGCCGACGAGTACCGCCGCAACCGCACCACCGGCGGTTTCATCCTGATCGACGAGAGCACCAACCGGACGGTCGGCGCCGGGATCATCATCGAGGCGCGCTGAGCGGAGGCGACGGCACCGACCGGACGGTCGGTGCCGGGATGGTCATCGAGGCGCGCTGACGAGGGTCGCCCACACGATCTTGCCGGTCTCGGTCGGGACGGCGCCCCACCGGGCGGCGGTCCCGGCGACCGTCCGCAGCCCACGGCCCCGCTCGTCGAGTGGCAGGTCGGGACGCGGGCGGGAGACCGGCAGGATCCGGGGCAGGCGGGGGTCTCCGTCGGCGACGGACAGTTGCACTCCGGCGCCGCGGCGGCACACCGTCACCCGGATGTCGGTGCCGGCGTGCTCGATCGCGTTGGTGACCAGCTCCGACATGACCAGCCGGCTGCGGTGCAGCAGATGCACCAGGCCCCAGCTCAGGCAGGCGTCGGTGATCAGGTTGCGGGCCAGGCTCGGCGCCTCCGGGTCGGACCGCAGGGTCAGGCTCAGCCGGTGGTCACCCGGTATCCGGCCGGACAGCGCCACCCGGGCCTGGCGGACCTTGGCATAGACGGGCAGGAAACGGCCGGCGCCGAGACCCTGCATGCGGTCGGCGAGCGGCAGGTCCGGCGGCACGCAGAGGGCCAGGTGCACCGGCGGGTCCAGACTCGACGCGAAGGCCCGGGCGGTCATCCAGGTGGACACGCTCTCGCCGTGCGGGTCGCACAGCCCGGAGAGATCGACGATCAGTCCGTCCGGATGCTCGGTGAAGCACCGTCGCAGCGACACGGACACGTTGAGGCTGAGCCGGGCGTCCCAGGGACCGCGGACCATGAGCACGGAGACTGCGGCGTCCTCGGCGGCTTCGACGCTGACGCTGACACCTCGTTCGGTGTCATCGTGAAGATGCGGTGTGTCATCGTGAAGATACGGTGGGCTTACCCCCATGCCGTCACGATAGTCCGGCGCCGTTCCCTGAGCCCCTGGTCTCGCTCCTGCGGGTGATCAGGTGAACGGCCTACCCCGGCCCCTCAGATGAGTGGCCGCCGCTCAGCCCTCGTCGCGGCCCGTGGCCTCTTCCAGGGTCCGGGTGAGCGGGCCGGTGAGGTCGTCGGCGGGCACCGCGACGGCCTCCGCGTCCACGTCGGTGGACTCCTGTCGGCCGGGTTCCGGCCCGGTGCCCTCCCCGGCGAAGCCGAACTCGTTGGGCTCGTTCTGCTGCGGGTGCTGTTCGGTCGTCATGGGACCGGACATACCCGCAGCAGAGATGTCGAAGCGTCAGATCCGGGCGGCGCCGGGGCCGGCCGTGGCCACCCAGCTCGTCGGTGCGGTGAAGCCCCGCTGCTCGTAGGCGGCGGCGACCGCGGCCGCCGTGGCGTCGGCACGGTCGGCGTCGACCAGGGCGAGCACGCAGCCGCCGAAACCGCCGCCGGTCATCCGTGCGCCGTACGCCCCCGCATCGAGTGAGGCCTGCACCGCCACGTCGACCTGGTCCACGGTGATCTCGAAGTCGTCGCGCATGGACGCGTGCGAGGCGGTCAGCAGCGGGCCGATCTCCCGGACCCGCCCGGAACGCAGCAGCGACACGGTGTCCAGCACCCGCTGGTTCTCGGTGATGATGTGCCGGGCCCGGCGGCGCAGCACATCGTCGTCGAGCCGTTCCAGGGCCTGCGGCAGCTCGGCGGTGGAGACGTCGCGCAGCGCTGGCACACCGAGGGCCGAGGCGGCCGCCTCACAGCTCTTGCGGCGCTCGCCGTACTCGCCGTCGACGTGCTGGTGCGGCGCGTTGCTGTTGATCACCAGGATGGCCAGGCCCTCGCCGGCCAGGTCGAACGGGATCTGCTCGACCTCGTAGGACCGGCAGTCCAGGAACAGCGCGCGGCCTTCGAGACAGCGGATCGACGCGGACTGGTCGAGGATCCCGGTCGGCGCTCCCACATACACGTTCTCGGCGCGCTGCGCGATCGCCGGCCGACGTTCCGTCGGCACATCGAGGCCACCGAGGTCGATCAGCGCGGTGAGCACGGCCGACTCCAGCGCGGCCGACGAGGACAGACCGGATCCGAGGGGTACGTCCGACGCGATCGCGATCCGCGCCGGCGGGACCTCGAACCCCGCGTCCTGCAGAGCCCAGACGACACCCGCGACGTACGCCCCCCAGCCGGTCACCTCACCCGGCTCGGTGATCCCGAAGACGACCGGCTCCGGCGCCAGCGTGGAGCACACCGACCAGCGGCCGTCCGGCGCGGGACCGGCCGCCGCCACGGTCCGCTGCGGCAGCGCGAAGGGCAGCACGAACCCGTCGTTGTAGTCGGTGTGCTCGCCGATCAGGTTGACCCGTCCGGGCGCCGCCCACAGCCCGGCCGGCTCTGTCCCGTACGCCTGCGTGAAGGTCTTCTCAGCGGTCTCGACGACGCTCATGCCACGTGCTTCCGGTAGAAGGTCCAGGCGTCGCCGATCATGTCCTGGAGCGTGTTCTTCTCCGGCGTCCACCCGAGGTCCGCGCGGGCCCGGTCGGACGAGGCGACCAGGGTGGCCGGGTCGCCGTCACGCCGGGCGGCGATCTCCAGCGGGATCTCGTGGCCGGTGACCTCGCGGGCCGCCTCGACGACCTGCCGGTTGGAGAAGCCGTTGCCGTTGCCCAGGTTGTAGATGCGGTGCTCGCCGGCGACCGTGGCGTCCAGCGCCAGCAGATGCGCCCGCGCCAGGTCGGCCACGTGGATGTAGTCGCGCACGCAGGTGCCGTCCACGGTCGGGTAGTCGTCACCGAACAGCTGAAGTCTCTCCCGCTTGCCGGCGGCCACCTGAAGGGTGATCGGGATCAGGTGCGTCTCCGGGTCGTGGCGCTCGCCGATCTCGTGGCTCTCGGCGATGTAGGCGCCGGCCACGTTGAAATACCGCAGGGAGATTGCGGCCAGCCCGTGCGCGAACGCCTCCGAGGTCAGCGCCAGGTCGAAGGTGAGCTTCGTCGACCCGTACGTGCTGGTCGGGGCCTTGATCGCGGACTCGGTGATGGGCAGCTCGACCGGGTTGCCGTAGACCGCGGCGGTGGACGAGAAGATCACACGCGGTACCTTCGCGGCGCGGATCGCATCGAGGAGGGCGAGCGACTTGACCACGTTCTCATGCCAGTAGAGCTCCGGCTTGGCCATCGACTCACCGGCCGCGATCAGGCCGGCGAAGTGCAGCACCGCATCGAACCCGGCGTCCGGGGTGAGCACCTGTCCGGCGTCGGCGATGTCGGCCTGCACGAAGGTGGCGTCGGGCGCCACCGCCTCGCGGAACCCGGTGCGCAGGTTGTCGAGCACGACCACCTCGTGGCCCGCGTCCAGCAGTAGCCTGCTGGTCACACTGCCGACGTACCCGGCGCCGCCGGTGACGAGCAATTTCACGACTGAGGCCCTTTCTTTGTGCGGACGATCCTACAATCTCCCAGAAACGATCAAAGGTCAACAGGTTCAAACATCGGCGTAACCGGCAGGGGATTCGCGGTTCCCGGGCCGGGGCTGACACAATGGCGCCCATGTCCGACGTTGCCCGCCGCCCGCGAGTGCTCTCCGGCATCCAGCCGACCGCCGATTCCTTCCACCTCGGCAACTACCTGGGCGCGGTGCGCAACTGGGTGGCCATGCAGGACACGCACGACGCCTTCTACTGCGTGGTCGACCTGCACGCCATCACCATGGGACACGATCCGAAGATCCTTCGTAACCGAAGCCGGATTTCCGCGGCCCAGTTGCTCGCCGTCGGGCTCGACCCGGAGCGCTGCACCCTCTTCGTCCAGTCGCACGTGCCCGAGCACGCGCAGCTCGGGTGGGTGCTCAGCTGCATCACCGGGTTCGGCGAGGCCGGCCGGATGGTCCAGTTCAAGGACAAGTCGGCCAAGGCCGGGCAGGACAGCACCACCGTCGGGCTGTTCTCCTACCCGATCCTGCAGGCCGCCGACATCCTGCTCTACCAGGCCGACCAGGTGCCGGTCGGCGAGGACCAGCGGCAGCACCTGGAGCTGACCCGCGACCTGGCCCAGCGGTTCAACACCCGGTTCGGCAAGACCTTCAACATGCCCTCGCCGTACATCGTCAAGGACACCGCGAAGATCTTCGACCTGCAGGACCCGACGAGCAAGATGTCGAAGTCGGCCTCCTCGCCGAACGGCATCATCGAGCTCCTGGAGGACCCGGCCCGCTCGGCCAAGAAGATCAAGTCGGCGGTCACCGACACCGGGCGCGAGATCCTCTACGACGAGGAGGGCAAGCCGGGCGTCAGCAACCTGCTGACCATCTACGCGGCACTCACCAACCGGTCCATCGACGAGCTGCTCGAGGCGTATGAGGGCCGTGGCTACGGCGACCTCAAGAAGGACCTGGCCGAGGTGCTCGTCGAGTTCGTCAAGCCGTTCCAGGAGCGGACGAAGCTCTACCTCGACGACCCGGCCCAGCTCGACAAGGTGCTCGCGGTCGGCGCGGAGAAGGCTCGTGCGGTCTCCGCGGTGACGCTCGCCCGGGCGTACCGGAACGTGGGTTTCCTCAGCCCCGCCCGCGAAGCCTGACCGGGATGTCCCAGCCGGGCATCACCCGTATCGGCGTGGCGATCGACATCCCCGAGCCGTGGGGGTCGGCGCTGACCCGCCGGCGTGCGGAGGCCGGCGATCCGCAGGCCGCCTGGACGCCGGCGCATGTCACGCTCCTCGGCCCGACCGAGGTGGCGGCCGACGCGCTGCCGGCGATCGAGAAGCATCTCGAGTCGGTCGCGTCGGCCCAGCAGCCGTTCACCGTCCACCTTCGGGGACCGGCACGTTCCGGCCGGTCACCGAGGTGGTGTTCGTGACGCTGGCCCAGGGGATCAGCGAGTGCGAGCTGCTGGCCGAGGCGATCACCCGCTCGGAGGACGTCAACCGGGACACCCGGTTTCCGTACCATCCGCATGTCACAGTGGCGCAGGACGTGTCGGCGGAGGCGCTGGACGCGGTCTTCGAGGATCTGGCCGGTTTCTCGGCCCGTTTCGAGGTCTCGGCGTTCACTCTGTTCTCCCACGGCGGCGAGGGGCCCTGGCGGCCACGCCGGGACTTCCCACTCGGAAGCTGACGTGTCCGATACGGTCGGCCGGTGAATCCGATCGACCGGGCCTACGACGCGACCGCGGCCCGGGTTCTGGCGGTGCGATACCGCTCGCCGTACTTCGACCACTTCTGCCGGGCCATCCTGCGCTACGAGAGCGTCCAGGGTGGCCGGCTGGCCGCGGCCATCGCCTACTACGGCTTCTTCGCGGTCTTCGCGCTCCTGCTGATCGGATATTCGATCTTCGGCTGGCTCCTCACCGCCAATGTGGAGCTGCTGGCCCTGGTCCGCGACTTCCTCCATCAGAACCTGCCGTTCCTGGACATCCAGGCCATTCTGGAGAGCAAGGGCAGTGTCGGCATCGTCGGCCTGATCGGCCTGACCTTCACCGGCATCGGCTGGGTCGAGGCGATCCGGTCGTCGCAGCGGCTGATCTGGCGGGTGCGCGAGCAGCCCGGCTACATCGGCATCCGCCAGGCCGTCGACCTGGTCGTGCTGGTCGGGCTGCTGCTCCTGCTGGCCCTCTCCCAGCTCGCCGTCTACGGTCTGGAGCGGTTCCTGCACTGGCTGGCCGGCGGCGGCTTCGCGACCACCCTCTCGGTGGTGAGCTGGGTGCTCACGCTCGCGGTCAACATGCTGCTGGCCGCGGCACTGCTGGCGGCCGTGCCCCGGCTGCGGATGACGGCCCGCCGGATGACCCCGCCGGTGCTCCAGGTGGGCATCGGGATCATGCTGCTCAACACCGTGGGCAAGTCGTTCGTGGGCCTGGTCGAGCGCAATCCGGCGTACGGACTGGTCGGCTCCGCCGTCGGTGCGCTGGTCTACCTGTACGTCTTCAATCAGCTGCTGCTGTTCGGCGCGGCCTGGGCGGCGACCAGCCCACACGGCCGGGTGGTCGATCTGTCGGCTGACGACAAGACCGCCCCGGTGGGGCAAAACATCTGGATCCGGCACGACCGCCCGCGATGATGGGCCGATGGGCACCCTTGTGACGTTGCACCTGCCACCCGGCTCGCCGATCGCCGAGCAGCCGTGGGTCATCACCTTCGGATCGCTCGACGACTCGGAGGACTGGGAGCCGATCGTCTGCGGGCCGTACGAGCGCCGTCACGCGCTCGCGCTGGCCCGCGCCGTCGTCATCGACGACGACCTGATGGCGGTGGTGGAGCCGATGCTGCCGCTGGACGGGGTGGACGCGATCCGCAAGGAGATCGACCTGGTCCGGTCGGCCGCCGAGGGCCCGGACGCCGAGGACTTCGAGCCGCTGGTGGCGCAGGAGTACCCCGAGGAGCCGCCGGAGCCCGCCGAGGTGCTGGCCGGGTGGCGGCGGATAGCCGGGAGGCTGACCGCCTGACCGCACTGGGATACTGGCCCCGTGGTGATCGACAAGCGCTGGGCGGCGTTCCTGATCGGGGTCGGCGTGTGGACCTGGGTCATCTGGCCCCGGTTCGGGGTGGCGATCTGGAAGGACGACCGCTCCTTCGACGGCTCGGCCCCGACCGCCTTCCTCTGGGTCCACGCCCTCCTGATCATCGCCTCACTGGCCATCGGGACGACCGTCGGCGTGCTCGGCGTACGGGCGTGGCGCCGCGCTGAACGTTAACTCAGTGTTTCGCGTCACGAGCGCAATTCCCTCCTGAACCAGCCGAAAGCGACGTGCCGCGACCAGGGTGATTGCGGCGGTATAACGGTGCGCCAACAGTCCGTACCGATGTTCGGTCTCGGTCGTGGCCCGGGGATACGCTCCCGCCTGAGATTCACCCGAGTAACAGGACCTCGGTGTGCAGCGGAAGGAGGGCGTCTTGCGCCCAGTACGTGGGAAGCGGATCGTGGCGATTCTCGCGGCAGGTGGGCTGACGCTCGCTTCTGCCGCCTGTGGTGAGGCGCCGAAGGAGAGCACGCCGGGCTCCAGCGCCAGCGCCGCGGCCGCTTACAAGGCCTGTATGGTCACCGACCTCGGTGGCATCGACGACAAGTCGTTCAACGCGTCGGCCTGGGCCGGCCTGCAGGCTGCCCAGAAGGAAGCCGGCAACGTCGAGCCGAAGTACGTGGCGTCCTCCTCCGAGGCCGACTACGAGCCCGGCTTGCGCGGCTACGTCTCGCAGAGCTGCAACTTCATCCTCGCCGTCGGTGGCCTGATGGGCGAGGTGACCACCAAGGTCGCCAAGGAGAGCGCGAGCTCCCAGTTCGGGATCGTGGACAGCAACAGCGGCAACAGCAACGTCTACCCGATGCAGTTCGCGACCCACCAGGCCGCGTTCCTCGCCGGCTACCTCGCCGCGGGCTACTCGAAGTCGGGCAAGGTCGCCACCTACGGCGGTCTCAAGATCGCTCCGGTGACCATCTTCATGGACGGCTTCGCCGACGGCGTCGCGCACTACAACACGGTCAAGAGCAAGAACGTCCAGGTCCTCGGCTGGGACAAGAAGGCTCAGAACGGCAGCTTCGCCGAGAGCTTCATCGACCAGAACAAGGGCAAGAGCATCACCCAGACCCTGGTCGGCCAGGGCGCGGACGTGATCATGCCGGTCGCCGGCGGCACCGGTCTGGGCACCGCCGCGGTCGCCAAGGACTCCGCCGGCAAGGTCTCGGTCATCTGGGTCGACCAGGACGGCTGCAAGAGCGCCGCGCAGTACTGCGACGTGTTCCTGAGCACCGTGGTCAAGAACATCGAGGAGGCCGTCAAGGAGGCCGTGGTCAAGGGCGCCAAGGGCGAGGCCCTGTCCGCCACCCCGGCTACGTCGGCGACCTGAAGAACGAGGGCGTCTCGCTGGCGCCGTTCAACCAGTTCGACACCAAGGTCGACGCCGGCCTCAAGGCCGAGCTCACGAAGCTGAAGGACGACATCATCGCCGGCACCGTGAAGGTCGAGTCGGCCAGCGCGCCGAAGTGACCCTCGGGTAGGTAACATCTGGCCGCCGCCCGGCCGCGGGTCACCACCCGCAGCCGAGCGGCGGCTCGCATTCCACCGTCCACCAGGCTTAGCACGCGACGTCGGGAGATTCCGCTGAAACTGGAACTGCGCGGCATCACCAAGCGCTTCGGCGACCTGGTGGCCAACGACCACATCGACATCACCGTCGAGCCCGGCGAGGTGCACGCCCTGCTGGGCGAGAACGGCGCCGGCAAGTCGACCCTGATGAACCAGCTCTACGGGCTGCTCCAGCCGGACGAGGGCCAGATCCTCGTCAACGACGAGCCCCTCGTCTTCAAGAGTCCCCGCGACGCGATCGCCGCCGGCATCGGCATGGTGCACCAGCACTTCATGCTGGTGCCCGTCTTCACCGTGGCCGAGAACATCGCGCTCGGCGCGGAGGAGACCCGCGGCGGCCCGCTCGGCTGGCTCGACCGCCGGCGATCCCGCCGGGACGTCATCGACACCTCGAAGAAGTACGGCCTGCCGGTCGACCCCGACGCGCTCATCGAGGACCTGCCGGTCGGCGCGCAGCAGCGTGTCGAGATCGTGAAGGCCCTGACCCGCGACGTGGACCTGCTGATCCTGGACGAGCCGACCGCCGTGCTCACCCCGCAGGAGACCGAGGAGCTGCTCACCGTCATGCGGTCGCTGACCGCGATGGGCAAGTCGATCGTCTTCATCACCCACAAGCTCAAAGAGGTCAAGGCGATCGCCGACCGGATCACCGTGGTACGCCGCGGGCAGATCGTCGGCACCGCGACCCCGGACACCAGCGAGGACGAGCTGGCCGCCCTGATGGTCGGCCGGGCGGTGAGTCTCGAGGTGGACAAGACGCCGGCCGAGCCGGGCCGCAGCGTCCTGAAGATCTCCGGCCTGGTGGCCGACGACGACCGGGGCGTGCGCGCTGTCGACGGCGTCGACCTGGAGGTCCGTGCCGGCGAGGTGCTGGGCGTCGCGGGCGTGCAGGGCAACGGCCAGACCGAGCTGGTCGAGGCCGTGATGGGCCTGCGTGAGGTCCGGGCCGGCTCGATCCACCTGGAGGACGACGAGCTGGTCGGGATGAGCACCAAGAAGGTGCTGCGCGCCGGCGTCGGTTACATCCCCGAGGACCGCAGCCACGACGGTGTCGTCAAGGAGTTCTCGGTCGCGGAGAACCTGGTCCTCGACATGTACGACCGCAGCCCGTACGGCAACGCGTTCAGCATCGACCTGAGCAAGGTCGACGGCAACGCCAAGGAGCGGATCGAGCAGTTCGACATCCGCTGCCAGTCACCGGCCACCCCGGTCGGCACCCTGTCCGGCGGCAACCAGCAGAAGGTCGTGGTGGCCCGGGAGATGTCCCGCCCACTGCGCCTGTTCATCGCGTCGCAGCCCACCCGTGGTGTGGACGTCGGCTCGATCGAGTTCATCCACAACCGGATCATCCAGGAGCGTGACCAGGGCACCGCGGTGCTGGTGGTCTCCAGCGAGCTGGACGAGGTGGTCGGCCTCGCGGACCGGATCGCGGTGATGTACCGCGGCCGCATCCTGGCCATCGTCTCGCCGGACACGCCACGCGAGGAGATCGGTCTGCTCATGGCCGGCATCACCGGCGCAACGCCGGAGGGAGAGAAGTGACCGGGTTCCTGCGGAGACTCTGGTCCGCGAACAACGTCGTGCTGACGATCCTGTCGATGGTCCTGGCCGTGCTCATCGGTGCGGTTCTGATCATCGTCTCGGACGCCGACGTGCTGGCGAAGTTCGGTTACTTCACCGCCCGCCCGGCCGACGCCATCGAGGCCAGCTGGACTCTGGTCGGCACCGCGTACGGTGACCTGCTCAAGGGCGCCCTCGGCGACCCGCAGGTGTTCTCGGCCTGGTTCGCCGGCACCGCCACCTGGCAGCAGGCCTTCGCGCCGCTGTCCGAGACGCTCACCTACGCGGCGCCGCTGGTCTTCACCGGCCTGTCGGTGGCGCTGGCGTTCCGCGGCGGCCTGTTCAACATCGGCGCCCAGGGCCAGGCTGTGCTCGGCTGCATGGCGGCCGGTGTGGCCGGCTTCTCGTTCGGCCTGCCGATCGTGCTGAGTCTGATCGTCGCGCTGATCGCCGGTGTCCTCGGCGGCGCGCTGTGGGGCTTCATCCCGGGCTTCCTCAAGGCACGGACCGGGGCGCACGAGGTGATCACCACGATCATGCTCAACTACACCGCCGGTCTCTTCCTGTCCTGGCTGGTCATCCAGAAGGGCATCCAGGCCCCGGGCAAGACCGACGCGATCAGCAAGGTCGTCGACGACGCCGCGATGCTGCCGTCACCCGGCGGTCAGCTCCGGGTCCACCTGGGCATCATCCTCGCGCTGCTGGTCACGGCCGGGGTCGCCTGGCTGCTGAACCGATCGTCGTTCGGCTTCGAGTTGCGGGCGGTGGGCTCCAACCCGCACGCCGCGAAGACCGCCGGCATCAGCGTCAGCAGGACGTACGTGCTGCTCATGGCGATCGCGGGTGGTCTGGCCGGTCTCGGTGGCGCCACCCAGGTGCTCGGCACCGCGCACGCCCTGACCCCGTCGGTGGCCGGCAACATCGGCTTCGACGGACTGCTCGTCGCGCTGCTCGGCCGCAACCGTCCCTGGAGCACGTTCTTCGCCGCGCTGCTGTTCGGCGCCCTGCGGGCCGGCGGCAACCGGATGCAGTCCTACTCCGGCATCTCGCTCGAGCTGGTGACCGTGCTGCAGGCCCTCATCGTCATCTTCATCGCCGCTCCCGCCCTGGTGAAGGCGATCTTCCGTCTACGTGCCGCCCGTGCCGCCGGGCTCGGCGCCTCCCTGGCGAAGGGCTGAGGACATGTCGACCGCGACTGTGCAGGAGCCGACCGAGGTCGCCGCGCCGGAACCGTTCTGGATCCGGCAGCGACGTCTCGGCCTGGCCCTCATCCTGATCGGCGGCGTGGCCGCCGCCGTGTTCGGCGCGCTGGCGCCGAGCGAGCCCGCCCGGTTCACCCTGAGCGAGGACGCCGAGGGCGCGGCCCTCTCCATCAACGGCCAGTTCGGCGCGGTGCTCTTCGGCCTGCTGGCCGTGGCAGCGGGCGCCGTGCTCTTCGCCGGGCTCCTCAAGCGCTGGGCCAACGCGCTGCTGAGCGTGGGCATCCTGGCCTTCGTGCTGTCCTTCCTGTGCTGGCAGGTGGCGGGCGAGTTCATGCCGCTGGTGGACACCACCGACGGCACGCTGCAGCTGGCGCTGCCGCTGATCCTCGGCGCGCTCGCCGGTGTGCTCGGCGAGCGGTCCGGTGTGGTGAACGTGGCGATCGAGGGCCAGTTCCTGATGGGCGCGTTCGCCGGAGCGCTGGTCGGCACCATGGCGACCAGCGTCTGGGCCGGCCTGATCAGTGCCGCGATCGGTGGCGTGATCATCGCCGCGATCCTGGCCGTGCTGTCGATCCGCTACCTGGTCGACCAGACCGTCGTCGGCATGGTGCTCAACCTGTTCGCGCTCGGCATCACCGGCTTCCTCTACGAGCGGCTGATGCAGCCCGACGCGCAGACCTACAACACCCCGCCGCAGATGCCCGAGTGGCGGATCCCCGGTCTGGCCGACATCCCGGTCATCGGGCCGGTGCTGTTCGAGTCGAACCTGCTGGTCTGGATCGCGCTCGCGCTGGTCGTGGTGATCCATTTCGGGCTCAGCCGGACCCGGTGGGGTCTGCGGACCCGGGCGGTCGGCGAGCACCCCACCGCGGCCGACACGGTCGGCATCCGGGTGCGCGGACTGCGATACATGAACGTGCTGCTCGGCGGCGTGGTCGCGGGTATCGGCGGCGCCTACTTCACGCTGGTGGCGACCGGCAACTTCACCAAGAACATGACCGCGGGCGCCGGCTTCATCGCCCTGGCCGCGCTGATCTTCGGCCGCTACACCCCGTTCGGTGCGTTCGGCGCGGCGCTGTTCTTCGGCTTCGCCCAGAAGCTGGCGACCTATCTGGGCGCGATCGACAGCCCGGTGCCGAGCCAGTTCCTGAACATGCTGCCCTACCTGGCGACGCTGATCGCGGTGGCGGGACTGGTCGGGCGCGTCCGTGCTCCGGCGGCGGACGGGCTGCCGTACATCAAGGGTTGAGATCTCGAAACAGGGCGGGAGCCCGGGGTTTCCGCCCTGTTTCAAGATCATTTACCTTCACCCGGTACCGGTGCCGCGGTGAAAACCCTCCCGCCCGTACGGCAGAATCGGCGTCATGGAGATCGACTGGGCGGCCCTGCGAGCGGCCGCCATCGAGACGATGCGCCGGGCGTACACGCCGGTTTCAGACTTCCCGGTCGGCGTCGCCGGCCTGGTCGACGACGGCCGGACGGTGGTCGGCTGCAACGTGGAGAACGCCTCGCTGGGCATGACGCTGTGCGCCGAGTGCGGCCTGGTCAGCTCGCTGCACGCGACCGGCGGCGGCCGGCTGGTGGCGGTCTCCTGCGTCGACGCGACAGGTGCCCCGCTGATGCCGTGCGGCCGCTGCCGTCAGCTGCTGTGGGAGCACGGCGGCCCGGACCTGCTGGTCGAGGCGGTGCCCCGGCCGCTACGGATGACCGAGCTGCTGCCGCACGCGTTCGGCTACGAGGACATGGAGCGGGTGACCGGCCCGGTCGGCGCCGCTGACGTCCCGGCCGATCTGGCCAAGTGGCGCGGCCGCGGGACGGTCTTCGTGCACCCGGACATCTCCGGTGGCACGAGGATCTGGACGGGCTACTGGGAGCGGTCGTCCGGCGAGCCGGGCTCGACCGAGGAGAAGGGCATCCTGGAGGAGGGGCCGAACCTGCCCACGACGGCCGCTGCGGTCGCCTGGGGCCTGGTGCGCACTCCGCGGGTCGTGGTGGTGGATGCCGAGGGCGGCCTGTCCTGGGCCGGCGAGGGAGAGGCCCCGGAGGGCATCCCGCAGCGTTGGGAAGAGGAAAAGCCGTGACTGCATTCGCAGCGGTGGACGTGATCCGGGCCAAGCGGGACGGCCACGTGCTCACCGACGCCCAGATCGACTGGGTGGTCGACGCCTACACGAAGGGTGTCGTCGCCGACGAGCAGATGTCGGCGCTCGCCATGGCGATCCTGCTGCGCGGCATGACGCCCGCCGAGATCGCCCGCTGGACGGCCGCGATGATCGCCAGCGGCGAGCGGCTGGACCTCTCCTCGGTGACCCGGCCGACCGCCGACAAGCACTCCACCGGCGGCGTCGGTGACAAGATCACCCTGCCGCTGACCCCGCTGGTCGCCGCGTGCGGTGTCGCCGTGCCCCAGCTGTCCGGGCGCGGCCTCGGCCACACCGGCGGCACCCTGGACAAGCTGGAGTCGATCGCCGGCTGGCAGGCCCGGATCAGCAACGACCAGTTCAAGAGCCAGCTGCAGGAGATCGGCGCGGTCATCTGCGCGGCCGGCGAGGGCTTGGCGCCGGCCGACCGCAAGCTGTACGCGTTGCGGGACGTCACCGGCACGGTCGAGGCGATCCCGCTGATCGCCAGCTCGATCATGAGCAAGAAGATCGCCGAGGGCACCGGCGCGCTGGTCCTCGACGTCAAGGTCGGCACCGGCGCGTTCATGAAGGACCTGGCGACCGCGCAGGAGCTGGCCCGCACCATGGTCCAGCTGGGCAAGGACAGCGGCGTCACCACGGTCGCTCTGCTCACCGACATGAGCACTCCGCTGGGTCTGGCCATCGGCAACGCCAACGAGGTCGCCGAGTCGGTGGAGGTGCTTGCCGGAGGCGGACCGTCCGATGTGGTGGAACTCACTCTGGCTCTGGCCCGGGAGATGCTGGCGGCCGCCGGTGTGGACGCCGACCCGGAGAAGGTGCTGGCGAGCGGCCAGGCGATGGACACGTGGCGGGCGATGATCCGCGCACAGGGCGGCGACCCGGACGCGCCGCTGCCCACGGCCACGCACACCGAGGTCCTGCGAGCCGCCGAGGACGGCGTGGTGACCTCGATCGACGCGTACGGGGTGGGCATCGCCGCCTGGCGGCTGGGTGCCGGGCGTGCCCGCAAGGAGGACCCGGTCAGCTTCGGCGCCGGGGTGCAGCTGCGGGTCCGTCCGGGTGACCGGGTCAGCGCCGGTGACGTGCTGCTCGAGCTGCGCGCCGACGACGAGGCCCGGATCCCGGCGGCCCGCGCGGACGCCGCCGGCGCGATCGTGGTCGGCGCCGAGCCGCCCGCCTCTTCCCCGCTCCTGCTCGACCGCATAGCCTGAGCCGCCATGCAGAAGGCCGCCCCCGACCCCCGTGCGGTCCGCGAGGCAAGTCTCGACGAGCTGGCCCGTCTCGGCCTGCCCCTGCCCCCGCTGGCGTTTCCGCTGGTCTGGGAGGCGGGTGACACCGTCGAGCTGCGCCCCACCGCGGAGCTGGAAGCCCGTGCCTCGGTGCTGCACGTCGTCGTCGCCCGCTGCTTCGGCATGCCCACCGAGGCCGCGATGAGCTGGCTGCTCGGCTCACACCTCGTGGAGCAGGTCACCCCGCCGGAGTGGCAGTTCGTGATCGGCGCGAAGGGCGACCACCGCTCCTTCGTGCTGCACCACGACGCGGTCTTCGCACTGGCCTGGCTGCTCGGCCTGAGCCGGCACCTCGATCCCACGGTGGCGCCCGACGACCGGATGATGGCCCAGATGCCGGACCTGCCGGCGGGGGAGTCCTTCGCCAGCTGGCGGTCCCGGTCACTGGTCGCGGTCCGTGACCCGATCGAGGCCGCGGTCCTGCTCGACCTCTACTACTGCCTGGACTGGGCCTACCAGGAGGCGGAGCAGAACGGCCGGTCGCTGCCCGGCGAGGTGGACAGCAACGCGATCGGTCAGCGGCGGTGGGCGCTCGAGTGGGCGGTGGTCTTCAAAGGGCCCTACCATGACGCGCCCCCCGAGTGGGAAGAGGTCGATCTCTCCGTCTAGCGACGCGGCCGGTAGGCCGCCACATCGACGGCGGCCGTCACGGTCAGGTCGTGGGTGGGCAGCTCGTCGGCGGGCACGTGCCGCGCACTGGGGGTCATCCCGATCAGCGTCCGCGCCTCGGCCGCGGTCAGTCTCAGCTCACGGCGCAGGGTCACGCTGCCGTCGAGCGTGAAGTGATCGCCGAGACTGCCGCTGACCCGGGCCGCCTTGTCCGGGTCGACCTGGATCAGCCCGTGCGCGGTGATCAGCTCGGCGAGATGGTCGGCGGCCGGGGTCACCACGAGCAGGACGCCGCCGGGCCGCAGCACCCGGTGGAACTCGGGACCGTTGCGGGGCGCGAAGACGTCGAGGATCACACTCGCCGCGGCGTCGGCCACCGGCAGCGGCCGCCACAGGTCGGTGAGCACCGCCGCGGCCCGCGGATGCGCCCGTGCGGCTCGCCGCAGCGCCGGCTTGGAGACGTCGAGCCCCAGCCCGGTCGCGGCCGGAGAGGCGTCCAGGAACCTCGCCAGGTAGTCGCCGGTCCCGGTGCCGGCGTCGAGCACCAGCCCGTCCGCCCGATGCCCGGCCAGCGCTCCGGCGATGAACGAGTAGTGCCCGGCGGCCAGGAAGGCGGCCCGGTCGGCCACCATCTCGGCGCTGTCACCGACGTGCGGCAGGCGCCCGGCGCTCAGGTCGGCGTACCCCTGACGGGCCATGTCGAAGCTGTGCCGCCGTGGGCAGCGCAGCGTCCGCTCCTCGCGGGCGAGTGGTTCCCGGCACACCGGGCATCGCAGATACGGAATTGCTCCGTCGATCATCGAGCGCTTCCCTCTAGGCTCTTCTGATGGCTGGCATCGCACATTCCGACATCATCAAGGCCCCGAAAGTCCTGCTGCACGACCACCTGGACGGTGGACTGCGGCCGGCCACCATCGTCGAGCTCGCCGAGAAGGTCGGACATCAACTGCCCTCCACTGATCCGGAACGGCTGGGCGAGTGGTTCGTCGCCGCCGCCGACTCCGGTTCGCTGGAACGGTACCTGGAGACCTTCGCGCACACCGTCGCGGTGATGCAGACCGAGGAGGGCCTGCACCGGGTGGCCAAGGAGTGCGCCCTCGACCTGGCCGCCGACGGCGTCGTCTACGCCGAGATCCGGTACGCCCCGGAACAGCACCTGGAGCGTGGTCTCACGCTGGACCGGGTGGTCGAGGTGGTGCACGCCGGGTTCCGGGAGGGCTGCGCCGAGGCGGCAGGCAGGGGCACACCCATCCGGATCGGCACCCTGCTCACCGCGATGCGGCACGCCGCCCGGTCGCAGGAGATCGCCGAGCTCGCGGTCCGCTACCGCGACAGCGGCGTCGTCGGCTTCGACATCGCCGGCGCCGAGGCGGGCTTCCCGCCCACCCGGCACCTGGACGCCTTCGAGTACCTGCAGCGGGAGAACTTCCACTTCACCATCCACGCCGGCGAGGCCTTCGGCCTGCCGTCGATCTGGCAGGCCCTCCAGTGGTGCGGCGCGGACCGTCTGGGTCATGGGGTACGGCTGATCGACGACATCACGGTCACGGCGGACGGGCCGAGCGCCCCGTCGGTCACCGGGGGCACCCACTCGGCGCCGCCGGTCCTGGGCCGTCTCGCCGCCTACGTCCGGGACAAGCGGATCCCGCTCGAGATGTGCCCGTCGTCGAACGTGCAGACCGGCGCCGCCCCGTCGATCTCCGAGCACCCGATCAAGCTGCTGCACGACCTCCGGTTCCGGGTCACGGTCAACACGGACAACCGGCTGATGAGCGGCACGTCGATGTCCCGGGAGATGACGCTGCTCGCGGAGGCGTTCGGGTGGAGCTGGATGGAGTTCCAGTGGCTGACCATCAATGCCATGAAGTCGGCGTTCATCCCGTATGACGAGCGGCTGGTCCTCATCAACGAGGTGATCAAGCCGGCGTACGCCAAACTGCTCGCCTGAAGACTCCTATATCGGGTCATAATTGGATTCGGACGAACGTACGTCAAAAGAAATCGACCGTGCGACTTGGGCACCCCGCCGTTCGGCTAGACTGCCGCCTGCAAAGTCGGCATACTCTGGCACCTCGCCTTGCCGATCGCGGGGAACCGAGTCATCGTCACTTCTATCGCGATCGACTACGATCGGGACCCGGTCGGCCTGCACCCACCCCCCAATGCTGGGCCGATCGAGTAAGTGACCTTGAGAGATGTGCTGCTCCACGGGTAGTGATATTGAGACCGGCGATGTCCAACTACGAGGTTGCAACATCGCGTCACACAACCGGTCCGTGTCCGCCTGCTCTTTCTCTTTGACACTTGTCGTGATGGAATCTCGGGGCCCGACGTCGGCGAGTCGGCCGTGTGCGGTGCCTGGCGAGCCGAATGCCGGGCCCGAATCAGGAGGACGGTGACGTGAGCAAGCGCCCCAACAGCGCGAATGGCGTCATGTCGCGTCTCAGTCGACCTGCGGGTCGGCTCCGAGACCTACCGATCTGGTCCAAACTAGGCCTGATCATGCTGGTGCCGACGGTGGCAACGATCGTCGTCGGTGTCAACGGCCTCGTGGACCACATCGACGAAGCCAGTAACGCGGAGCGCGCGCGCACCCTCTCGGTGCTGTCCGAGGCCGCCGGTGGTCTGGTCGACCACCTGCAGGCCGAGCGGACCTACGGCGTGATGATCGCCAAGAGCCCCAAGAACAGCGAGCCGATGAAGGCCGCTGTCAAGCTCTACAACGACGAGCACCCCGACGTCGACGACGCCAAGGAGCCGTACCTTCAGCAGAAGGGCGCTCTGGAGGACGTTCCCGACAACGTGGGCCAGCTGCTTCTCCGCCTGGACCGCAACATCGAGGACCTGCCGGCCTTCCGCAGCCGCGTCGCCAAGGGCGACGAGGACGAGGACAACGTCCTGGAGACGTACGACCGGCTCGTCGAGGACCTGCTCCAGGTGCGTGACATCTCCGCGCAGCTGGCCAACAACCAGGAGCTGAGCGACCACCTGAGGGTCGTCGCCGCGGTCGCCCGGGCGAAGGACTACATCTCCCAGCAGCGCTACCTGGGCCAGGAGATGGTCGCCGACCAGAAGTTCGACAACACGCACCGCCGGGATCTGCTGGAGACCGTCACCGGTTACCAGCTGGCGGTCGACACCCTGAACGCGGTCGGTACGGTCCAAGAGGTCGACTACTTCAACAACACCGTGAACGGTGAGAAGAAGCAGGCCGCTGAGAACTACACCGGCCCGCTCGACTTCCGGTCCACCCAGTCCACCGACCCGCTGCCGTTCAACTCGGCCCAGTGGGAAGAGGCGCTCGCCGGCTACAACTCGCTCTTCCGCCAGGTCGAGGTCGAGTTCGACAAGAAGATCGTGTCGGACGCCACCGACCTGCGGGACGAGACGAACCAGGACGTCTTCCTGGAGACCAGCCTGCTGCTCGGCATGCTGCTCCTGGCCATCCTCTTCGCGTGGTTGGTCGCCCGGTCGATGGCCCGGTCGCTACGTGAGCTGCGTCAGGGCGCCCTCGCCGTCGCCCAGTTCGGCCTGCCGCACGCGGTGAGCCGGCTGCGTGACCCGGCGCTCTCCGCGTCGCTCACCCCGGCTCAGGTCGCCGACCAGATCGCCGAGCCTCTCCCGGTGCGCAGCCGGGACGAGTTCGGGCAGGTGACCGAGGCGTTCAACGCGGTTCACCTCGAGGCGGTCCGGACCGCGGCCGAGCAGGCCGCACTCCGCGCCTCCGTCGCGACGATGTTCGTCAACCTCGCCCGTCGTTCACAGATCCTGGTCGACCGGCTCATCGGTCACCTGGACCGTCTGGAGCGCGGCGAGGAGGACCCGGACCGTCTGGCCGAGCTCTTCCAGCTCGACCACCTGGCCACCCGAATGCGGCGTAACGACGAGAACCTCCTGGTCCTCGCGGGCGCCGACTCGACCCGTGTCCAGCGTGAGCCGGCCGCTCTGATCGACGTGCTGCGCGCCGCGCAGTCCGAGGTCGAGCACTACACCCGCATCGAGTTCGGCATGATCGACCGGGACATCGAGGTCGCGGCGCACGCCGTGAACGACATGGTCCACCTGGTCGCCGAGCTCTTCGACAACGCGACCGCCTTCTCCCCGCCGAACTCCAACGTTCTGGTCGAGGCACGGCGCGTCGGTGACAACGCCATCCTCACGGTCGAGGACCACGGCATCGGTATCAGCCGTGAGCAGCTCCGCGACCTCAACGAGCGGCTGGCCAACCCACCCACGGTGGACGTGGCCGTCTCCCGGATGATGGGCCTGGTCGTGGTCGCCCGGCTGGCGAACCGGCACGCGGTGCGTGTCGAGCTCCGGCCGGCGGACCGCGAGCGCGGCACCGTCGCCGAGGTGGGCCTGCCCGTCTCCGTCCTGGCCGCGGCGGCTACCGCCCAGGTCCAGGGCCGTGGCACCTTCGACGGCGGTCCGGGCTCCGGCCTGCCGTTCGGTGAGCCGCTGGCTCTGGAGAGCGGCGGCTACCCGGGCTCCAACGGCTCGAACGGGTCGAACGGCTCGAACGGGTCGTACGGCGCGGTCCCGGCGTGGTCCGACCTCACCGGCGCGGCTCCGGCCGGCTTCGGTGGGTTCAACGCCAACGGCGGCGGCTTCAACGGCAACGGCAACGGCTCGGCCAACGGGTTCCACGGTCCGCGCAGCAACGAGGTCATCCCGCCGTTGCCGTCCGGTCCCCAGGGCTTCGCGGGCCTCGACGAGCTGGCCCAGCGCCGCAACGGCGGAGAGTTCCGGCCGGACAACGACATCAACGGTTTCGGTACGACGATCCCGCGCCAGCTCCCCTCAAACCCGGAGAGCCACGGCCGGAACACGTTCATGCCGCCGGTGTCGGCGCCCCCGGTTCCGCCGATCTCGGCCCCGCCGGTGTCGCCCGCTCCTCCGGTGTCGGCGTCCCCGTACTCGGGTCAGATCGAGCCGGTGTCGGCCTCGCCGACCTCCGGATCGCCGCTCGACCAGCGCAACTCGTTCGCCTCGGCACCGCCGGCCTGGCCGCCGGTCGCCGCGGAGCGCGAGCCCGCCACACCGCACGTGCCGGAGAACCTGGCCGCCGCGCTCGACATGACTGCCGAGATCCCGCGGTTCCGCCCGGAGAACTTCGAGGCGCAGCCGCAGGTGGCCCGGCCGAGCAACCCGCAGACAGCTCCGGTCCCGGCGTCACCGGCCCTGCCGGCCGCACCGGACCCGGCGGAGGCGCAGGCCACCGCCGCGGCCCAGATGGCCTCCGCCCGGGAGGGCGCGGTCCCGTTCGCGGACGAGACCATGGAGCTGCCTATCTTCCGGGAGCTGGAGTCGGCGTGGTTCATCACGACGACGCCCGGAAACGACGCCCCGGCCCGCCCCAAGGTCTCCGGGGCCGGCGAGGAGTCGGTCGTCTCGCAGCGCATCCCGACCGGGGAACCGGTCCGCACCGCGGGTGTGCCGCAGCAGGCGGTATCGCCCGAGCCCCGCAACCTCGATCCGGCTACTGTCGGTGCTCCGGCTGCGGCGGCGGCAGGTTACAGCAACGGTGGCGCCCCGGCCGCGAACCCGTGGCGGACAGCGGCCGACGACGGATGGCAGGCGGCCCGTGCGGCTGCCGAGGCGCCCGTCGAGGTCACCACTACGGCGGGCCTTCCGAAGCGCACGCCGATGGCTCAACTCGTCCCCGGTGGTGTCGACCGGGGCGGTACCTCCGTCCAGCGCCGTACGCCCGAGGGGGTTCGCGGGCTACTCTCCGCTTACCACCGCGGTGTGCAGCGCGGTCGCACCAAGGAACAATCGACCAACCTGGAGGACACTCCGGGAGGGCAGCAGCCCTCGCAGGCTGGCAAGGAGCATGAGGCATGACATCTACTCAGGATCTGGGTTGGCTCCTGGCCAACTTCGCTGACCGCGTTCCCGGGGTCGCGCACGCGATCGCGGTCTCCGCCGATGGGCTGCTCCTGGCGTCCTCGCGGGACCTCCCCCGGGACCGTGCCGACCAGTTGGCGGCCATCGCGTCCGGCCTGGTAAGCCTGACGCAGGGTGCCGCACGCTGCTTCGAGGGTGGCGCCGTCCTCCAGACGGTCGTCGAGATGGACAACGGTTTCCTGTTCCTGATGTCCATCTCCGACGGCTCCTCGTTCGCGGTGCTCGCGGCTCGTAGCTGCGACGTCGGGCAGGTGGGCTATGAGATGGCTCTCCTGGTCGACCGGGTCGGCGAGGCTCTGACTCCCGCGCCGCGCTCGGCGGCCGGGGTGCTGGGCTGAAGCGGTAGTGGGCCGGGGTCATCCACGGGTTTGTCTGGGGTTTTACGGCCCGAGTAAGCTCAGCCGGCTACTGGTAAAAGCTTTGATAACCAATACACTTCGAGGGGCCGAGGGAGGGGTTGAGGGTGACGATGCCTGAACGCGATGAGCCGACTGGCGCGCTGGTCAGGCCGTACGCCATGACCCGCGGTCGGACCCGGCCGAAGCTTGAGATAGCGCTGGAAGCGCTGGTCGAGACAACCGTGCGTGGCCGATCCGGGATCAGTCGCGGCGGGCAGGGTGGAAGCGAGCATCAGTACATCGCGGCGATGTGCGACAACGGCCGAGTTCAGTCGCTTGCCGAGATCGCCGCACGCATGCAACTGCCGCTCGGTGTGGCACGAATCATCGTCGCTGACATGGCCACTGACGGCCTGGTCGCGGTGTACGAGCCCACCTCGCTGGACGACGAGACCGACGCGGTAGGCACGGAACTGCTGGAAAGGGTGCTGAGTGGACTTCGCAGGCTCTGACATGTCGCACCGTCCCGCTGCGGGACGCGTGACATCGGCGAAGATTGTCATCGCCGGTGGCTTCGGCGTTGGCAAGACGACGCTGGTGGGGTCGGTCTCGGAGATCACCCCACTGACCACTGAGGCGATCATGACCTCGGCCGGTGTGGGTGTCGACGACAACCGGCAGGTGCCGGGCAAGATGACCACCACCGTGGCCATGGACTTCGGCCGGATCAGCATCGACCGTGACCTGATCCTCTACCTCTTCGGAACGCCTGGCCAGACGCGGTTCTGGTTCATGTGGGACGAGCTGGTCCGGGGTGCCATCGGTGCGGTGGTCATGGTGGACACGCGTCGGCTCGCCGACTGCTTCGCCGCCATCGACTTCTTCGAGCATCGGCGGCTGCCGTACCTGGTGGCGATCAACTGCTTCGACGGCATGCAGTACCACAACGCACAGGACGTGCGGGACGCTCTGGCGATCTCGTCGGACGTGCCGGTGGTGAGCTGCGACGCCCGTAACCGTGAGTCGACGAAGAACGTGCTCATCTCGCTCGTCGAGTATGTGCTCACGATGCGTCGCACGCGGGCCACGGCTCCGGCCTGACCAGCAGTCGCACCCAGCTCAGCAGGCGCCCCGCTCCAAGCGGTCGAAAGCCCCGCTCTGAACGGCCGGAACGTCGGTCGACCGGAGCGGGGCTTTCGCGCGCTTTGCGGCCGATCGCCATCGTATATGAGTGATCACCCGTTGTCATGGCTCGATCCCATGAACCGGATCAGCTCGTCGAGCTCGTCGATCCGGTCCTCGGGCACGTAGGTGTCGGGGTCGCTGCGCAGCCCGCCGACACCCGGGTAGCCGGCGTTGGTGACCAGCACCGGGCGCATGCCGGCCCGACGGGCGCCATCGTGCTCCCGGCTGCCGCCGTCACCGACGAACCAGCAGTCGGTGGGCCGCACACCCAGGCGGGCGGCGGCGGTGGCGTACAACCGGGGGTCGGGTTTGCGGATCCTCTCCTGCCACGAGAAGACCGGGGCGTCGATCCGGGACGCGTAGGCGGTGTCCGGCCACGCCTCGAACAGCTCGCTGGAGCAGTCGCTGATGAGCCCGAGGCGGTAGTCGAGGGCGCGGAGGTGGTCGAGTACCGCAAGGGCACCTCTGCGGGGCGTGCGGACCCGCTCAGCGCCCGCGCGGTGGGTCGTCAGGGCACGGTCGAGGCGCTCGGTGTCCGGGTCGGCGCCGCACTGCCGTGCGATCGCGCACAGGGTGTCCCGGGTGCCGCCGTAGGCGCCGACGATGCGCTCCGGGAAGCTCGACACCATGGCGGCCCAGAACCTCTCCGGGTCCACCCCGAGCGCCACCGCGGTCGTCTGCAGCGTCTCCTTGCGCAGCAGCTCGGCGGATGGGTCGGTCAACGTCCCGAAGAAGTCGAAGATGATCGCGCGCATCCCGCCATTTTCGGCGCAGCCCGGGGAGAGCCGGAAACCGGCACGCGATCCCGGCCGACGGGGCATCCCCTCCCGGAGTCCAGCGGCCCGGAGGCCGGTGTGCCGGAGATCGGCGGCCCGGTGACCGGTGTGCCCGGGATCAGTGGCGCCGAGGGTGTGGCCGGGTAACCGAGAAGGCCGCGACCCGGAGGTCACGGCCTTCTTTCGTGTGGTGCGGGAGTCAGCGTCCGCCATACCCCGCGTTGTTGTTGTTGCTGTTGCTGCGGTACTCGTCGGCGGGCTGGCCGTCGCGGCTGAAGTCCCAGCCGCCCGCGGCCTCGCGGCCCGGCCGTCCGCCCATCGCGAAGCCGCCGATCTCCTGCCCCCGCCGCCAGCCACGGAAGTAGCCGGTGGTGTGTGCGGCGATCGACGCGGCGTCCCGGACGATCCGGAGCGGGCGTTCCTCACGAAGCGGGGAGCCGGGGACCAGGTTGGCCTGGGGCACCCGCTTCGGCAGGCCGGCCGAGGTCTCCGCGGCGATGGCCGGAGTGGCCGCCTTCTGTGCCGCGCGCCAGCCGCTGTCGTTCGGGTTGGACCAGTTGACGTCGCCGTCGGACTCGGTGGTGCCGGTGAACCACGCCGACCGGGCCGCCGCGAAGATCAGCAGGTCGCCGTCGCTGCTGTCGGCCGGGACCGGCGGGGCCGAGCTGCGGTCCAGTGCGGTGATCCTGGGGCGCTCGTCGTCGATGACACGCAGCGGTGGAGTGCCGGTGAGCTGGTCGAGCCCGGGTAGACGGGCCCGGCCGCTGCTGTTTCGCGCCTGGTCGACGCGGCGCAGCGGCTCCTTGGACAGCGGGGCCGGGGCCTCCAGGTTGTCCTGCCACGGGGGGCGGACCCGGCCACCGGCCGGCGAGCTGACCGAGGCGGCTGCCGGCGCCGGCCGCGATGAGATCGGCCGCGACGGCAGGTCCCCACCACGTGACGGCAGGTCCCCACCACGTGACGGCAGGTCCCCACCACGGGAAGGCAGGTCACCACGGGAAGGCAGGTCACCACGGGAAGGAAGCTCAGCCCGGGACGAGAGGTCGCTGCGGGACGGCAGCTCGCCTCGGGACGGCAGGTCACCTCGCGACGGCAGGTCGCCACGGGACGGCAGCTCGGAGCGAGTGGGCAGCTCGGGGCGGGCGGCCTCGTCCTTCTCACTGTTCAGCAGCGGCCAGTTGGCGCGGGAGCCGGGCTCCGCGACCTCCTGACCGGGCCGCTGGGTGGGCATCGGGAGGCTGAAGTCGGTGGGGCCGGCCGCCGAGCCGTTGGCGGCGGGCTGCCGCGTGGACGGGCGCGGCGGGATGACCGTGCGCTGGCGCTCGGCCCGGGCCCGGGTGAGCTCCGCGTTGGACAGGGTGGGCCGGAACGGCTCCCCGGCGTCGGCGGGGCTGGACCCGGCGGGCTGCGCCGAGGACGGCACGGCCGGGTTGCGCGAGCCAGGGACCGGACGGGAACCGGGCGTGATCGGCGTCATGCCGGGCGGCGGCGGAGGGACCGACACCGGCCGGTTCAGCGGGCTGCCGGCACGGCCGGGCAGACCGTTCGCCGCGGCCGGGGCCATCGGGGGCGGGCCGATCGGGTCGGGCGCGACCGGCGGAGGGGTCATCGGCTGCGGGATGGCCGGTCCGCTGCCGGTCGAGGACGGCTCGGGACGGCCACGCCGGCCGAACCGGGAGCCGTTGTCGCCGCTCGGAACCGGCTGCAGCGGAGCGGGCTCGCGACGCGTGCCACGGCGGCCGACGCCGGGGCTCGCGCCCTGCGGGGTGGCCCGGGCGGCGAGTGTGCCGACCAGGGCCGTGCAGGCGGCGTCGCAGGCGCGGACGGCCGCGATCGCCTGGCGGACCGCTTCGGCGGCGGCCGGGGCGAGAGACTTGTTGACGCCACCCCGGCGCGGCGACTCGCTGATCGCCACGTGCAGGGCGGTGACGGCGGCGATCAGCTCGCTCTCGCTGCCGGCACCGGCGCGGGCCAGCTCGGCGGCGATCTCCCGGAGGAGGTGTGTCGGGTCGCCGGCCCGGCCGGTCAGCCGGCCGGGCTCGGGGACCGCGTCGAGAACGGCGAGCGCCAGGTGGTGTGCGGGATCCGGGTACGCCCGGAGGGCGGCCGGATACAGCTCGCGGAGGACCTCACGCAGGGCGACGGCCGCCGAGTTGCGCCCGAGCAGCATGGCGACGTGCGCCGCGAGGACGGGTTTGTAGCTGACCAGCTCGCGCGGTGCCGGAAGGGTCACCGCGGCGATCGCGCCGGCCTGGAGGGCCCGGGCCAGGCCGACGGCCCGCCGGGCCGCCAGCGGCGCGGAGATCTCCTCGGGGAGTCGTCGTCGGAGAAGCGCTCGGCGAAGTCGTCGGCGTCGTCGTCGTCGACCACCACGAGTGGCCGCCCGGCCGCGGTGAGCAGCGAGGTGACGACGTGATCGTCGCTGTCGGCGGCGACCGCAGCGTCGCTGAAGCCCGTCGTCCGTTCCACGAGCAGCGTTCCCAGCAGGGCGTAGCCGGCCGGGTCGTCGCTGATCTCATGGACGCCGAGCAACCGGCCCGCGTCATCCACCACGGCGATGGTCAGCGGCGCGGCCGAAGCCGAACGCACCGAATCATCAGCCGACGCCAGACCGCAGTACACGCGCACGAGCGCCACGGCGTCGTCCTCCTCCCGGGGGTGCTTCTCACTGGCCAAGGATTGATACTCCCTGGTAATCGGTCAGTCACGCCAGTCCACAGCGGCAGAGATCTTGCCGATCACCGAGCGCCAACCCAGGCTGGCCTGCTGTGCCCCGATCTTCTTCAACCGGCGACGTCCGAAGTAACCACCCATACCGCCCTTCTCCGCGGTCCGGAGGGATTCGTCGAGATCGTCGAGCGGCGAGCCGGGCGCCAGTGCCAGGATCACCGGTTTGATGCGGAGTGCGTAACCCAGGTCACGGGCCACCTCGCCGGCGTTGATGAGCAGCGGCAGATCCCACGTGTCGTGACCGCCGCGCAGGTTTTCCACCACGAGGTCGAGCTCGTAGCGGTCCTCCGGCTGCGGGTCGATGTCGCTCGACTGTACCCGCTCGGCCAGGTCACCCCAGGTGTCCAATTGTGCGAGATCGTGCGGAGCACCCGAACGAAGGAAGGAGACGAGCGATTCGGCGCTCTTGAAAGCGAGCAGTCGGCCCTTGTGGCTGAGGAACATGGGTACTTCCTCATCGTCCGCCTGGGCGGCCGGGTCGTCCTCGAAGTCGGCAGGGTCCGGCTCCTCGGTGGAGTCGCCCTTGCTCTCCCCGGTCTCGCCCTCGGCGAGGAGCGCCTGGTACTCCTCGTCGACGATGACCTCTTCCTCGTCCTCCTCGGCACGGCGCTTGCGGGCCTCGAAGGGGTCGTCCTCATCGACCTCGACCTCGGTCGGCGTGAGCTCGGACGCCTTCCGGTACGCCCGGAGGGTCAGGCCCACCCCACCCGGCAGGGCGATCTCCACCGGCTCGATGCGGACTTGATCCCAAAGCTCCCGCCCGGAAGACCCCTCGGTCGAGGACTTCTCCGCCACCGGCGCGGACGCCTCGGGCTCGTCGGACTGGCTGGTCACGGTGACCTCCGGGTGATCTGGGGGTGGTGGGACGGGTGACTCTGGGCACACACCCTAGTCGGCAACGCTGTGTGACAGCGTCCCCGGTGGGCTCAGTAGCCCTTCGGATGCCATACCGTCTTGGTCTCCAGTAGCGCGGTCATCGGCCGCAGGCCCGGATCGGCGGTGAAGTCGGTCGCGGCCCGGGGCCGGATCACCCGCTTCAGGGTGCCCGCGGCGGCCCGCTCCAGCTCGCCGGCCAGGTCGGGGTGGTCGACGCCGGTCAGGTCCAGGGCGTTGACGTCGTCATGCGAGGCGAGCCACGGGGCGGTCTCGGCGTAGCGCCCGGTGAGCAGATTCACCACGCCGCCCGGTACGTCGGAGGTGGCCAGCACCTCGGCCAGGGTGATCGCCACCTGTGGGCCGGCCGCCAGCACGACCGTCGTGTTCCCCGTCACGATCGCCGGGGCTATCACGCTGACCAGGCCGAGCAGCGAGGCCGGCGCGACCACGGCCACGACCCCGGTGGGCTCGGGGGCGGAGATGTTGAAGAACGGCCCGGCGACCGGGTTGGCGCCACCGGTGACCTGGGCGATCTTGTCGGACCAGCCCGCATACCAGACCCAGCGGTCGACGGCGGCGTCCACCTCGTCTCCGGGGACGCCGAGCGCCGTGAACTCGCCCCGGCGCGCCTCCAGCATCTCGGCGATCCGGTAGAGCACCTGGCCCCGGTTGTACGCCGTGGCACCGGCCCACTTCGGCTGGGCGGCCCGCGCCGCGAGCACCGCGTCCCGGGCGTCCTTGCGGGAGGCGAGGGCCACGTTGTCGCCGTCTGCCACGAACGTCCGTCCTGACTCGCTGCGCGGGAACTTGCCGCCGATGTAGAGCTTGTAGGTCTTACGGACGGTGAGCCGCGTCGCCGTCTCCAAGACCTTCGATGTCTTAGGCAAGGTACGCCTCCAGTCCGTGCCGGCCACCCTCGCGGCCGTAACCGGACTCCTTGTAGCCGCCGAACGGCGACGCCGGATCGAATTTGTTGAACGTGTTCGCCCACACCACACCGGCTCGCAGCCGATCGGCCACGGCCAGGATCCGGGAGCCCTTCTCGGTCCAGATGCCGGCGGACAGGCCGTACGGCGTGTTGTTGGCCTTGGCGACCGCCTCGTCCGGGGTGCGGAAGGTGAGCACCGACAGCACCGGCCCGAAGATCTCCTCCCGGGCGATCCGGTGGGCCTGGGTGACGCCCGTGAAGATCGTCGGCGCGAACCAGAAGCCGCGGTCCGGCAGCGGACACTCCGGCGACCAGCGCTCCGCGCCCTCCGATGCTCCTATTTCTGACAATTCTTTAATGCGCGCCAGCTGGGCCGCCGAGTTGATGGCGCCGATGTCGGTGTTCTTGTCGAGCGGGTCGCCGACGCGCAGCGTCGCCATCCGGCGCTTCAGTGAGGAGAGCAGCTCGTCGGCGATCGACTCCTGCACCAGCAGGCGCGACCCGGCGCAGCAGACGTGCCCCTGGTTGAAGAAGATCCCGTTGACGATGCCCTCGACGGCCTGATCGATCGGGGCGTCGTCGAACACGATGTTCGCGGCCTTGCCCCGAGCTCCAGGGTGAGGCGCTTGCCGGTGCCGGAGACGGCACGCGCGATCTCCCGGCCCACCTCGGTGGAGCCGGTGAAGGCGACCTTGTCCACATCCGGGTGGGCCACCAGGTACGCCCCGGTGTCGCCGGCCCCGGTGACGATGTTGACCACGCCCGGCGGCAGCTCGGCCTGACGGCACACGTCGGCGAAGAACAGCGCGGACAGCGGGGTGGTCTCGGCCGGCTTGAGGACCACGGTGTTGCCGGTGGCCAGCGCGGGTGCGACCTTCCACGCGAGCATGAGCAGTGGGAAGTTCCACGGGACGACCTGGGCGGCCACGCCGAGCGGCCGGGGGTCGGGGCCGAAACCCGCATACCCCAGCTTGTCGGCCCAGCCCGCGTAGTAGAAGAAGTGTGCGGCGACCAGTGGCAGGTCGACGTCGCGTGACTCCCGGATCGGCTTGCCGTTGTCCAGCGACTCCAGGACGGCCAGCTCACGGGACCGCTCCTGGATGATCCGGGCGATGCGGAACAGGTATTTGGCGCGCTCCGCCCCGGGCAGCGCCGACCAGGGGCCGAACGCGCGGCGGGCGGCGGCCACGGCGCGGTCGACGTCCTCCGGGCCGGCCGTGGAGACCTCGGCCAGCACCTCCTCGGTGGCCGGGTTGATCGTCTTGAAGACGTCGCCGTCCTTGCCGCTGTCGAACGAGCCGTCGATGAACAGCCCGTAGGAGGAGGCGATATCTACTACCGAACGCGATTCCGGCGCCGGTGCGTACTCGAACATGTGGCCTTCCAACCGGCGGCGGGGCCGCCCGAGAATGAACTCAGTCCAGGGTGAAGTAGTCCGGGCCGGCGTAGTGGCCGGTGGTGAGCTTGGTGCGCTGCATGAGCAGGTCGTTGAGCAGGGAGGAGGCGCCGAAGCGGAACCGGTCGGGGCTGAGCCAGTCGTCGCCCACGGTCTCGTTGATCAGCACCAGGTACTTGACGGCGTCCTTGGTGGTCTTGATGCCGCCGGCCGGTTTGACCCCGATGATCCGGCCGTGCCGTTCCCGGAAGTCGCGGACCGCCTCCAGCATGACCAGCGTGATCGGCAGTGTCGCGTTGACCGCGACCTTGCCGGTCGACGTCTTGATGAAGTCGGCGCCGGCCAGCATCGCCAGCCAGGACGCCCGCCGGATGTTGTCGTACGTCCCGAGCTCGCCGGTCTCCAGGATGACCTTGAGGTGGGCGCCGCCGCAGGCCTCCTTGACCGCCACGATCTCGTCGAAGACCCTGGTGTACTCACCGGCCAGGAACGCGCCCCGGCTGATCACCATGTCGATCTCGTCGGCCCCGGCGGCCACCGCGTCGCGGGTGTCGGCCAGCTTGACCTCGAGCGGCGCCTGTCCCGAGGGGAAGGCGGTGGCGACGCTGGCCAGGTGCACCCCGGAGCCGGCGAGCGCCGCGGCGGCGACCCCGACCATCGCGGGGTAGACGCAGATCGCGGCGACCGGCGGGCACGAGGAGTCGGCCGGGTCGGGCCGGCGCGCCTTGGCGCACAGCGCGCGCACCTTGCCCGGCGTGTCGGCGCCCTCCAGCGTGGTCAGGTCGACCATGCGGATGGCCAGGTCGATGGCCTCGGCCTTGGAGCCGGCCTTGATCGAGCGGGTGGCGAGCGCCGCCGCACGCGCCTCGACGCCCACCTTGTCGACCCCGGGCAGGCCGTGCAGGAAGGAGCGGAGATCGGACAGAGCGGCGGACGCTGTCACAGTCATGAAAGGGATTCTACGCAACCCTGTGACAGTTGATCTTGATTGAACGATAGGTTGTTGCCCGTGGACGTCCTTGTCGTAGATCATCCCCTGGCCCAGACCCGGCTCACCGCGATGCGGCGCACCGACACCGACTCCGGTGTGTTCCGTGCCTCGCTGCACGAGCTGACCACCATGGTGGTCTACGAGGCGGCCCGTCTCTTCGCCGTCGAGAAGTACGCCATCGAGACGCCGGTCGCGGCCACCGAGGGCACCCGGCTGGCCAACCCGCCGCTGATCGTCCCGGTGCTCCGGGCCGGGCTCGGCATGGCCGACGCCGCACTCGCGCTGCTGCCCGAGTCGTCGATGGGCTTCGTCGGCCTGGCCCGCGACGAGGAGACCCACGAGCCGCGCGCTTACATGGAGTCGCTGCCCGCCGACCTGACCGGCCAGCCGGTGCTGGTCCTCGACCCGATGCTGGCCACCGGCGGCTCGCTGCTGCACTGCTGCCGCCTGCTCGCCGACCGCGGCTGCACCGACATCATCATCTGCTGCGTGCTGGCCGCCCCGAGGGCGTCGAGCGCCTGAAAGGCTCCGGCCTGCCGCTGCGCCTGGTCACCGCCTCGATCGACCAGGGCCTCAACGAGAAGGCCTACATCGTGCCCGGCCTGGGCGACGCCGGTGACCGCCAGTTCGGCGGCATGCGCCGCTTCTGAGCCCTTCATACGGTACGGCCATCGCCCGGACAACCGCATCAGCCGCCGCCCGTGGCCACCACGCGAGGCGGCCGGGCCACCGGACCGCAGCGCGCCTGCCGGGCTGGTGCGCCCGTCCCGCTCACACCGCCTGACTCCCGGCCGCACACCGGCCGGGAGTGGGGCCGGTGACCACCGCACATGCCCGGCGGGCGCGATGGAGGCCGGGAGTGACGCGGGCGTCGCGTGGCGCCGGCGGGACTGTCCCGATGCGGCGGAGACGGGCTGGCCGTACCCCTAGATGGTGTTGAAGTCCCAGCTGAGCGCCTTGCCGGAGGCGAACGGCATGACGCCGTGGAACACCTCGGGCTTCTCGGCGAAGACCAGGGGCAGGAAGTGCCGGTCGGACTCCCACATCGGGAGCTCGCCGGAGAGCAGATCCTCGACGGTGACCCAGTGCAGGCTGCCCTCGTCGTTGGACGAGTGCGGCGTGCCGGTCCACGACGTGATCCGGAAGAGGAAGCCGAACCAGTTCTCGCCGTCGCGGCCGAAGCCGGGCCACGAGATCGTGCCGGCCATCTCGATGCCGGTGCAGTCGATCCCGGCCTCCTCGTGGATCTCCCGGCGCAGGCCCGCGACGACGTCCTCACCGGGCTCCAGCTTGCCGCCGAGGCCGTTGTAGTAGCCGTAGTGGATGTCGTCGGGCCGGGCGTCCCGCCGGATCATCAGGATGCGGCTGCGGTCGGGGGAGAAGACGTATCCGAGGGTTGCCAGGACTGCTCGCACCGATGCACCCTAGCCTGACAAAGGGGATAAGCCAGCCTGACAAAGGGGATAAGCCCGATCCGGCATCAGCCGACAGGCGGGGGAAACGAGACGTTCGTCCGCCCGTGATCACCACCGCGGGGCCGTGCGCTCCGGCGGAACCGAAACCGCAGCCCGCACAGCCTATCGCCGCCGCTACGGGGTCGAAGTTAGATGGTCATCTTAATGACGGTCTCCGTTGGCGTCGATGATACTGTGGGCGCTTCCTCGACGACGTCACACGGATGGTCTGCGTCCACCTATGCCGAACTTGACCAGTTTAGTCGTGCCTGCGTGGCAAGTGCAGGGTTATCTGAACGAATGTCTGGATTCGATCCTGCAGCAGCAGTCCGTCGGGGACGTGGAGGTCGTGGCGGTCGACGACGCGTCCCCCGATCACGGCGGCCAGGTCATCGACGAGCGTGCCGCCGCTGATCCACGGGTCCTCGCGATCCACCTCGAGAGCAATGTCGGCCCGGGCGCCGCGCGCAACGCCGGGCTGGACCGGGCGACCGGTGAGTATGTGTGGTTCGTCGACGGCGACGACCGGATCGCCCCGGGCGCCCTGGCGGCCGTCGAGGCGCGGCTCGCCGAGGAGAAGCCCGACGTGCTGCTGGTCGGCGTCGCACGCGAGCGGTGGAATCGTAAGGTGACCCGCTCCGTGACGCCGAAGAAGGCGCGCACCGGGGTGGAGGCGCTCACGGTCGCCCCGCCGCCCCTGGGCGGTCTGGTGGTGCGACGGCAGTTCCTGATCGACGCCGGCATCCGTTTCGAGTCCGAGTGGTATGAGGACCTCGCCTTCGGCTACGCGGTGCTGGCCGCGACCGACAACGTGGCCACGCTCGAACCGCCCTGCTACATCCAGCGGATGGACCGGCAGGGCTCGCTGCGCGGGAAGTCGAAGCGGCACATCGAGGCGGTCCGGCAGTGGGACCGCGTGCTGAGCCTGTCCGTTGTGGAGCAGGCCGACCCGAAGACCCGCCGCCGGGTGCTGAACCGGGCCATCGGCGAGCTGCTCGCGATCGTGGACAACGGCTCGCGGGTGCCGGAGAAGGCGCGCCGCGCGATGTTCACCGAGATCTCCGGGCTGCTGCGCAAGCACGAGAAGCGGACGGCTCCACGCCCGGGCGGCCTCGGCGGCCTGCGGCTCAAGCTGCTCGCCTCCGACTCGTACTCGGCCTACCGCGTGCTGCGCCGTGGCCGCGGGGCGGTCGGCGGGGTGGTCGGCAAGGCCCGGGGTGCCTCGGGCAAGGCCAAGTCGACGCTGCGCAAGGCCAACCTGCTGCGCTACTACAAGCAGCAGTTGCGGCTCCCGGTCGACGAGAGCCTCGCGGTGTACGGGGCGTACTGGTACCGCGGGTACGCCTGCAACCCGGCCGCGATCTACGAGAAGGCCAAGGAGCTGGCGCCGCACGTCCGGGGCGTCTGGGTGGTCAAGCGCGGCGCCCGTGAGGTGCCCGAGGGCGTGCCGGTGGTCCACCCGGGGACGAAGGAGTACTTCCGGACGATCGCCCGTGCCAAGTACATGATCAACAACGCGACCTTCCCGCCGGACGTGGTGAAGCGGCCCGAGCAGATCCAGGTGCAGACCCACCACGGCACGCCGCTCAAGACCATGGGCCTGGATCAGCCGCGCTTCCCCGCCTCGCTGGGCGGCTTCAACCCCGACCGGATGCGGCTGAACCTCGCGAAGTGGGACTTCAGCATCACCGCGAACCGGCACACCACGCTTCTCTGGGACCGGCAGTTCCCGATCAAGGGGGAGACGCTGGAGACCGGCTACCCGCGCAACGACCGGCTGGCCCTGGCCGGCCCGGACGACGTCGCCGCGGCCCGCGCCGAGCTCGGTCTGGGCGCCGACGAGCAGGTCGTGCTCTACGCGCCGACGCACCGCGAGTGGCACTCCGTCTTCACTCCGCCACTGGACGTGGACGAGCTGGCCGAGGCCCTCGGCCCGAACGTCCGGGTGCTGCTGCGAGGCCACTACTTCTACGACTCGATCGGCTTCCCGCCACGGCACCCCCGGGTGCTCGACGTGTCCGGCTTCCCATCGGTCGAGACCCTGGCCATCGCGTCCGACGCGATGATCACCGACTTCTCGTCGGTCATGTTCGACTACGCGGTGCTCAACCGGCCGTTGATCATCTTCGCGCCGGACTGGGAGGTCTACAAAGCGGTGCGCGGCGTCTCCTTCGACCTGGAAGCCGACCATCCCGGCACGTTCGTCCGCACTTTCGACGCGCTCGTCGAGGCGTTCCGTACCGGTGCGATCGACGACGAGGCCGCCCGGCAGGCACGGGGCCGTTTCCGGGAGCGGTTCTGCTCCCTGGAGGACGGTCACGCCGCCGAACGGGTCGTCCGCCGCGTCTTCCTGGGGGAACCCCTTGTCTGAGCTGGTGCCCGGCCTGGTCAGTGTGATCGTGCCGATCTACAACGTCGAGCCGTTCCTGCGGGACTGTCTGGACTCCCTGCGCGCCCAGACCTACACCGATCTGCAAGTCATCCTGGTCGACGACGGGTCGACCGACAGCTCGGCCGCGATCGCCGAGGAGTACGTCGCCGCGGACCCGCGGTTC
The DNA here is from genome assembly GCF_050956125.1 of Actinoplanes sp. CA-252034. Taxonomy (NCBI): domain Bacteria; kingdom Bacillati; phylum Actinomycetota; class Actinomycetes; order Micromonosporales; family Micromonosporaceae; genus Actinoplanes; species Actinoplanes sp. CA-252034. The sequence goes on along the minus strand of NZ_CP191846.1, from coordinate 10,063,424 downwards.
CAGCTGATCCGGCAGTCCAACGCCGGCCTCAGCGCGGCCCGTAACGCCGGGTTGCCGGCCGCGACCGGGGAGTTCCTGGCCTTCGTGGACAGTGACGACCTGCTCGCGGCGCACGCGTACGAGGTGCTGGTCGGCGCCCTGGCCGAAGGCGCCGACTTCGCCACCGGTGGCGTCGTGCGGCTCACCTCACGGGGCACGCACCGCGGCGCGCCGCACAAGACCGCGATCACCAAGACCAAACTGGACGCTCACGTCTCCACCCGGAAGACGCTTCTGGCCGACCGCACGATCTGGAACAAGCTGTTCCGCCGGAGCTTCTACGACCGGCACGGCTTCGCGTTCCCGGTCGGCCGGCTCTACGAGGACGCCCCGGTCACCGTGCCGGCGCACGCGCTGGCCAAGAAGGTCGCCGTGGTCGCCGGGACGATCTACTTCTGGCGGCTCCGCGAGGGTGCGGTGCGGTCGATCACCCAGTCCGGTGGCGACATGCGCAACCTGGTGGACCGGTTCCACTCGATCGACCTGGCCGCCGAGGCCCTCGCCCGTGCCGGCGAGAAGGACCTGCGCCAGGAGTTCCTGAAGCTGTCCATCAAGGACCAGCTGAGCAACTACTTCAAGTTCCTGCCGTCGGCGACGCCGGAGTTCCAGTCGACCTTCATGGAGCTGTCCCGCGCCTACCTCAAGCAGGTGGAGCCGTCGGCGATCAGCGAGCTGCCGGCCGAGATCCGCCCGCACTGGAAGCTGATCAACCAGGGCCGTTTCGACGACCTGATCGAGCTCATCGACCACGGCTACCGGCTCAACGCCAAGCCGGTCAAGGCGTCCCATGTGGAGGCGGTCGTCCGCTCGGTCACCTGGGAGAACGGCAAGCTCGTGCTGACCGGCTCGATCGGCTCCCCGGCGGCGCCGAGCACCCGGACCGGCCGGCTCAAGGTGTTCTGGGCCAGCAACCCGGCCGAGGGCCGCCGGATCCCGATCTGGGCACGCTCGCAGGCCGGCGGCTTCGTGCTGCGGCTCAAGCCCGAGTCGCTGCGTTCCGGCAGCTCGTGGCAGCCCGGCCAGTGGACCATCGCGGCCGCCGTGACCCAGGGCCTGCAGGTCCGCAAGACCGTGGTCCAGGTCCCCACCGACTGGACCGAGGTGATGCCGCGGATCCCGGTCGCGCCCGGCGTCTGGGTGATGCCGTTCGCGGCCAAGGGCGATCTGCGGGTCTCCGTGATCAAGGCGGACGGCTGGCTCACCGGCACCCACCGCGACGGCGACGACCTGGTCCTGGTGGGCCGGCTGCGCCAGCGACGGGAGAGCGCCCAGATCCGGCTGTGCCGGGCCGCGGGCATCGTCTCGCACACCGTGCAGGCCGAGATCGGCGAGGACGGCCGCGAGTTCACCGCCCGGGTGCCGCTGGCGTGGATCGCGCTGGACGTCCGCGACGACAACCACGCCGAGGGGCACTACGGGCAGCGCTTCCTGCTGGAGCTGGTGACCGGGGAGACGGTCCGGCTGATGGCGGGGGACGACTACCGGGCGATGCGGACGGCGTACGGCAGCGACGAGGTGTTCACCACCGTCGCCGAGAGCAACCGTGCCGTCTCCATCGCCACCCGCCCGCAGGGCCCGGTGGTCACCGACATCAGCTGGCGGCCCGACGGCGTGCTGGTGCTCAGCGGCGACAGCCCGGTTCCCGCCGAGGGTCAGCTGCTGCTCCGCCTGCGGGGCCGGCGCAAGGACCTGGGCCTGCCGCTGAAGGTGGTGGACGGGCGCTGGGAGGTGGCGATCGACCCGGCCCGCGTCCCGACGCTGGCCGGCCGCCTGCCGCTGGTCGCCGGCACCTGGGATCTGACGTTCCGGGCGCCCGGCAACCGCCACGAGACCACTACGCCGCTGGCCTTCGACGCCGCGGTGCTGGCGGCGCTGCCGCTCGAGGGCCCGGAGATCGGCGGGGTGCAGGGCCGCATGCGCGGTGGCCCCAACGACCGCGCGGTCCTCGACCTGATCGTCCCGGAGACCGGGCCGGAGGAGCACAACCGCCTGTTGAAGCGGTACTTTCCCGCCTCGGGCCGGCCGGCGCTGCGCGACGTGGTGCTGCTCGACGCCGCACCGGGCCGCCGGTTCTTCGACGACCCGGCCGCGATCCTCGCCGAGCTGCGGTCCCGGCCGGACGCGCCCGCGGTGCTCTGGACAGTGGACCGCGGCCAGCCGCTGCCAGACGGTGTCGAGGCGGTGTCGCTCGGCTCCGAGGCGTGGTATGCGGCACTGGCCACCAGCCGGTGGGTGGTCACCAACGACAACCTGCCGCTCTGGTTCAAGCCCGCGCCCGGCCAGGTGGTGCTGCGGCTGGCCGGTGGCTGGCCGGTGGCCCGGTCCGGCGCCCTGGCCAGCGCTCACCCGCTCGGCCAGACCCTGATCGACCAGTTGCGCTCGGACGCCGCGTCGTGGACGGCGGTGGCCTCGCCGAGCCCCACCGCCACCCCGGTGCTGCGCGAGGAGCTCGGCTTCGACGGGACGGTGCTCGAGTACGGCCGTCCCGCCAACGACCTGCTGTCCGCGATCGACCGGGACGCCGCGAAGGCCCACGTGCTGCAGCTTCTCGGGCTGCCGGAGAAGACCAGCCTGGTCCTGTACGCGCCGACCCGTCGCCCCTCGGACCTGCGCCGGCGCGGGGCCAGCGACCCGGGCCGGCTGCTCGACCTGCTCGGCGTCGTGACCGCCCTGCCACCGGACCACCGCCTGCTGGTGCGCCGCCACCCCGGCGTCCCGGACGACGTGATGGGCCAGGTGGACGGCGTGCTCGACGTGACGGCGTACCCCCAGGTGAGTGAACTTCTGCTCGCCACCGACATGCTGATCACCGACTACTCGGCCCTGCTCGCCGACTACGCCAGCACCGGCCGGCCGGCTCTGCTCTACGTGCCGGACCTGGAGGAGTTCGAGAGCTCCCCGGGTCTCAACGTCGACCTGGAGCGGGAGGCTCCGGGCCCACTGTTGCGGGAGTCGTCCGAGGTGGCGGCCGCCCTGTCCGACATTCCGGCGATCGTCGCCGAATACCGGCACCGGGCGGAGGCCTTCGCGGCGACGCACGGGGCCGGTGGAGAGGGCGGCGCGGCGGCAAAGCTCGTCGACTGGATGATGGCGGCCGAGCGTTGAGCAACTATCGTTCGGACATGACGTCCATCCCCCTCGCCGAGGAACTGCTCCTCCTCGCGTATGACGACCAGAGCGGTAAAGCGACCGGATCCCGGATCGGGCTCGATCTCGGTATGGCCGCGGCCATTCTGATCGATCTCGCTCTGGCGAATCGTGTTGCCTACGCGGCCGACGGCTATCTGAAGGTCGTGGACGCCACACCGATCGGCGACCCGGTGGCCGACGCCGTGCTGGAGAAGATCTCGACGGAGGAGCCGCACACACCGGCCCAGTGGCTGCAGCGCCTCCGGCACCGGCTGCGCACGCGGGTCCTGGAGGACCTGTGCGCCCGGGGCGTGGTGCAGGATGTGGACGAGACCCAGCTGGGCGTCATCCACGTGCACCGCTACCCGACCACCGATCCGGCGTATGAGGCGGAGATCCGCGGCCGGCTGGCCGCCGCGCTGACCGGCAACACCCTGCCCGACGAGCGGACGGCCGCGCTGGCCACCCTGCTCGTCGCGGCACGGATGGAGCCGGCGCTCAAGCTCCCGGCCGACGAGGCCGACCGGGCACACGAGCGGCTCGAGGAGATCGCCAGCAATGCCGGCTTCGTCGGTGACGTGACCCTGGAGGATTCCATCGTGCGGCCCAGCGTCGCGCTGGTGGTCGCCACCCTGGGCCGGGCCATCCAGGCCGCGCTGGGCGCCCCCAAGCCGATCTGACGCCGTCTCCCGGGGCTTCCGCGAAGCCCCGGGGCGGATCGTCCTACACGCCGAGCGTCGCGGCGATCTCGGTGCGCAGCGCGGCGAGAGCGGTCGCGGCACGGTCACGAGCTTCGGCATGGCCGCCTTCGGCGACCGGTTCGACCACTTCGAGGTACGCCTTGAGCTTGGGTTCCGTCCCCGACGGCCGGATCACGACCCGGGCCGTGGCGGTGCGGAACGTCAGCACGTCGTTCTCCGGCAGCAGGTCCAGCACCTCGGTCACGGCGGCGCCGAGCAGGGTGGCCGGCGGGCTCTGCCGGGCACGGGTCATCGCCCGCCCGATCTCGGCGAGGTCGTCGACCCGTACCGAGAGCTGATCGGTGGCGTGCAGCCCGAACTCGGCGGCCAGCTCGTCCAGCCGGTCGGCCAGGGTGCGGCCCTCCGTCTTCAGCGCGGCGGCCAGCTCGGCGACGGTCAGCGCGGCGGTGATGCCGTCCTTGTCCCGGACCAGGGCCGGGGCCACGCAGTACCCCAGCGCCTCCTCGTAGCCGAACGCCAGGTCCTCGGCGGCCCGCACGATCCACTTGAAGCCGGTCAGGGTCTCCGCGTAGGGCACTCCGCGGGCCGCGCACAGCCGGCCCACCAGCGACGACGAGACGATCGTGGTCGCGTACAGGCCGGGGACGCCACGGCGGATCAGGTGGTCGGCGAGCAGCGCACCCAACTCGTCACCGCGCAGTGGCCGCCACCCGTCACCGGCCGGGATCGCCACGGCACAGCGGTCGGCGTCCGGGTCGTTGGCGATCGCCAGGTCCGCGCCCGTCCGCGCGGCCAGCGCCAGCAGCAGGTCCATGGCGCCCGGCTCCTCCGGGTTCGGGAACGCCACGGTCGGGAACGCCGGATCGGGTTCGGCCTGCTCGGCGACGATCGCGGGGGCCGGGAAACCGGCGGCGGCGAACGCGGCGGCCGCGGTGGAGGCGCCGACCCCGTGCATCGGGGTGTACGCGATGGTCAGGTCACGCGGGCCGCCGGGGGACAGCACGGCGGCGGCGCTCCGGACGTACCCCGCAAGGATCTCCTCCCCGAGGACCGTGCCCGGATCGCCCAGCGGAACCGACGCGGCGCTCTCCACCGCCCGGATGGCCGCCTCGATGCCGGCGTCGGCCGGCGGCACGATCTGCGCCCCGGACCCGGCCGGGCCACCGAGGCTCGCGCCCAGATAGACCTTGTAGCCGTTGTCCTGCGGCGGATTGTGACTCGCCGTGACCATCACCCCGGCGACCGCGTCCAGCGCCCGCACCGCGTACGCCAGCACCGGCGTCGGCAGCGGGCCCGGCAGCAGCAGCGCCGCCCGCCCGGCCCCGGTTGCGACCCGGGCGGTCCGCTCGGCGAAGTCCCGGGAGCCGTGCCGGGCGTCGTAGCCGATCACCAGCGGGCCCTCGCCGCCCTGAGCGGCCAGCCAGCCGATCAGACCGGCCGCCGCGCGGGTCACCACCGCGAGGTTCATCCCGTTCGGCCCGGCGCGGAGCCGGCCACGCAGCCCCGCGGTGCCGAACGTGAGCGGCCCGGCGAACCGGTCGCTCAGCTCTGCCGCGGTGCCCGGTAAGCCGTCCAGGACCGTGCGCAACTCGGCCCGGCCCACCGGATCGGGATCGTCGGCGAGCCAGGCCTCGGCCCGGGCGATCAGGTCAACATCAACTTCTGGTGCCATCAGGGATTGATAGCACAGAGCCGTCACAGGTTGAGCTGGAACGTCTCCGCCATGACGTCGTAGTACTTCCGGTAGTCGGCGAACTTCGCATCCGTCGTGGTCAGGAAGAAGCTGTACATCTTGCCGCCGACCGTGGTCATCCGCCAGATGCCGTGACGCATGTCGGCGCCCTCGCCGCAGGTGTACTCGAACTCGGCGCCCGGGTTACCGGCGATCGTCACCTCCTGCGTGGCGAGCGACTGGAACGGGTCAGGGCAGGAGCTGCCCTTCTTGAGCCCGGCCGGAGCGGTCTGGGTGACGAACTTGGTCGGCGCAACCTTGCCCGACTCGACCAGGACACGGACCTTGGTGGTCCTGTCCGCGGGGTCGATGTACTCCACGTAGACGCCACCCGCCGCGCGAGTCCAGCCGGCCGGCACATCCACGCTGACCGCGGCGTTGCCCTTGTACGGCTGCGTCTCGACATCGGCCGCGGCGGCATTGCTCGGCTGCCCGCCCGCCTGTGGCGTGGTCGGCGCGGGGTCGGCCGATCCGCTCATGGCGAAGACCAGCACCAGCACCAGGACCACGGCGGCGGCCGCGCCACCGGAGATCAGCTGCTTGTTGCGCGGCCACGACTTGAACGTGGTGACGGCGCGCCCGGTCGTCTCCCTGGCGGTGCCCACCACCTTGTCGATGGTGGTGCGGCGCTTGGCGGCCGGGCTCATCACCACGGTGCCGGGGCGGCCGCCGGGCGGCTGCTGACCCCACGGCCCCTGCGGCGGGATGACGCTGGTCGTGTCACCGCCGGGGCGGCCGTTGTTGTCGGGCAGGGGCGGGCGGCCGCTGTTGTTGGGCAGTTTGTGGGCCGGCATCGCGCCGGTCGGCGCGATCGCGCCCGGGCCCGTCGGCGCCGGCGGCTCGGGGGCCCGGCGGCGACCACCCGAGTTCTGCTGGTCCAGCTTGGCCAGGTGGTCGGTGAGCGACTCGCCGGGTGTCAGCATCGCGCGGCCGCCGATCTGACCGCTCGGCTGCGGCGGGATCTGCTGGGTCTCGGCCGGTGCCGGGCTGACCGGTCGCGGCGACGGGACCACCGAATACGGATCGGTCATCATGTGCGGCGGGTTCTTGCTGGCCAGCGGGCCGGCCAGCTGCTGCCGCAGAATCGTGCGGGCGGTCTGCACGTCCATCCGCTGCGCCGGGTTCTTCTCCAGCAGGCCCATCAGCACCGGGGTCAGCGAGCCGGCGCGCACCACCGGGGCGGGTGGGTCCTCGACGACCGAGTGCATGGTCTCGATCGGGTCGCCCTTGTCGAACGGCGGACGGCCCTCGATCGCGGTGTAGAGCGTGACACCCAGCGAGAACAGGTCGCTCGGCGGGCCGAATTCGTGGCCCATGGCCCGCTCCGGCGAGATGAAGTGCGGCGAGCCCAGGACCATGCCCGGCGTGGTCAGCTGCACGTCGGTGGGCATCCGGGCGACGCCGAAGTCGGTCAGCACGCAGCGTCCGTCACCGCAGATCAGCACGTTCGCCGGCTTCACGTCGCGGTGCAGCACCCCGTGCGCGTGGGCCACCTCGAGGGCGCCGAGCAGTGCGATGCCGATCTTCGCCACCACCCGCGGGGAGACCGGGCCGTCCTCGATCACCATGTCGGCGAGGCTGCGCGCGTCCAGCAGCTCCATCACGATCCAGGGACGGCCGTTCTCGTGCACGACGTCGTAGACCTGCACCACGGCCGGGTGCTGCAGCGCCGCCGCCGCCCGGGCCTCGCGCATGGTCCGCTCATACATCGCGTCACGGTCGCTCGGGGCCAGGCCGGGCGGGAGGATGACCTCCTTGATCGCCACGTCACGGCGCAACAGCGTGTCCGCCGCCCGCCACACCGTTCCCATGCCGCCGTGACCCACCGCGGCGCGCAGCGTGTACCGCCCGCCGATGAGCGTGCCCGGGGCGGCGCGTCCGCTGGGGGGAGCCGCGTTACCGCCACTCCACGTCGGAGATTGAGTCACTGAGGATGCCACCGAGGGGGTATAGGGGCTGTCGACCAACCCCGCTATCTTGCCTGCCGTCACCCCCCGAATGAAAGTCACGACATCACTGTTCACGACACTTCGACCCTCCGTGATGGCCGAGTGGCCGAGGGTTGAGGGCCGACGGACGCAGGGTGGCAAATTCCTCACGGTCGGACGCCTTAACGAGTCTTAGGATTTCATCTGTGAATGCAGAGTCGGGGTTTCCCATCCAGCCGGTGTACGGGCCTGCCGACGTGCCCGCGGGCGCCGGATCCGACGAGCCCGGTGAATATCCGTACACCCGGGGCGTCTATCCGACGATGTACACCAAACGGCCGTGGACCATGCGGCAGTACGCCGGATTCGGGACCGCCGCCGAGTCGAACGCCCGCTACCATCAACTGCTCGCGGCCGGGACCATGGGCCTCTCCGTGGCTTTCGACCTGCCCACCCAGATGGGTTACGACTCCGACGAGCCGATCGCGCACGGCGAGGTCGGCAAGGTCGGTGTGGCGATCGACTCGATCGACGACATGCGGCTGCTCTTCAAGGACATCCCGCTCGACCGGGTCTCCACCTCGATGACGATCAACGCGCCCGGCTCGGTGCTGCTGCTGCTCTACCAACTGGTCGCGGAGGAGCAGGGCGTCCCGGGTCGGCGCTGCAGGGCACCATCCAGAACGACATCCTCAAGGAGTACATCGCCCGCGGGACGTACATCTTCCCGCCGAAGCCGTCGCTGCGGCTGGTCGCCGACACGTTCGCCTACTGCCGGGCCGAGATCCCCAAGTGGAACACCATCTCGATCTCCGGCTACCACATGGCCGAGGCCGGCGCGTCGCCCGTGCAGGAGATCGCGTTCACCCTGGCCAACGGCATCGAGTACGTACGGGCGGCGATCGCCGCGGGCCTGGCCGTCGACGACTTCGCGCCCCGGTTGTCGTTCTTCTTCGTGGCCCGGACCACCCTGCTCGAGGAGATCGCCAAGTTCCGGGCAGCCCGCCGGATGTGGGCGCGGATCATGCGCGACGAGTTCGGGGCGAAGGACCCCAAATCGCTGATGCTCCGCTTCCACACCCAGACCGCCGGAGTCCAGCTCACCGCCCAGCAGCCCGAGGTCAACCTGATCCGGGTGGCGATCCAGGCACTCGGCGCGATCGCCGGCGGCACCCAGTCGCTGCACACCAACTCGTATGACGAGGCCCTCGCCCTGCCCACCGAGAAATCGGCCCGGCTGGCCCTGCGCACCCAGCAGGTGCTCGCCTACGAGAGCGGACTGACCGGCACGGTGGACCCGTTCGCCGGCTCCTACGCGGTCGAGGCGCTGACCGACACGGTGGAGAAGGAGGCGACCGCACTGATCGACCGGGTCTTCGAGTACGGCTCCGCCGTCGACGCCATCGAACAGGGCTTCCAGAAAGGCGAGATCGAGGCGTCCGCGTACCGGATCGCCACCGAGATCGACAGCGGCGAACGGGTCGTGATCGGCGTCAACCGGTTCGTCGCCGAGTCCGAGGAGAAGTACGAGCCGCTCCGGGTCGATCCGGCCATCGAGGTCGCCCAGGTGGCCCGACTCGCCCGCCTCCGGGAGGACCGGGACGGCCCGGCTGTCCAGGACGCATTGAAAGATCTGGCGAAGGCCGCCGCCGGAAGTGTGAACGTCCTACCGTTGATGAAAGAGGCCTTGCGTCTCCGTGCCACCGTCGGGGAGGTGTGTCACACCCTCCGCGGGGTATGGGGCGTACACCGCCCCGTCGAACGGTTCTGAGCTGCTCGACGTACTCGTAGTGTGTCGCGTCACCTCCGCGATCCACTACCCGTTGAGGGGTTGGCGGGCAGGGACGATCTCCCTCTGCGCCCGCCGTACCTCGGCCGGGGCGTGAGCACCTCTTTACGCGACCGTTACACAGCGTCACGACAAACGGGACTAGGCTGTCGCGCGTTGCGTAAACCGACGAATCTTCGAGAGTGATACGGAAGCCGAAGTGACTACTGCTCTGGAGGCGCCGGAAGGCGCCGATACGTCGTGGCCCGGGCAGCTGCCCGGAACCGACCCGCTCCCCGGCCGGCTGGACCGCTGGCTCGCATCCAGGGGCGCCGAGCTCGTAGCGATTCGCCGGCACATTCACGCACACCCCGAGCCGTCACACTCCGAGTTCGAGACCGCCGCCCTCATCGCCCGTGAGCTGGTCGTCGCCGGTCTCTCCCCGCGGATGATGCCGCGCGGCAACGGGGTCGTCTGCGACATCGGCCAAGGCCCGCGCACCATCGCCTTCCGCGCCGACATCGACTCGCTGCCGCTGCAGGACCTCAAGGACGTGCCCTACCGCAGCACCGTCGACGGCCAGGCCCACGCCTGCGGCCACGACGTGCACACCACCATCGTGCTCGGCCTCGGCATGGCGCTCGCCCAGCTCAACGAGCAGGGCCTGCTGCCCGGCCGGGTCCGGCTGATCTTCCAGCCGGCCGAGGAGGCCATGCCGTCCGGGGCGCCCGAGGTGATCGCCGCCGGCGCGCTCAAGGACGTCGACGCCATCTACGCCCTGCACTGCTACCCGCAACTGCCGGCCGGGCTGGTCGGTGTCCGCTCCGGGCCGTTCACCGCCGCCGCCGACGCGGTCGAGGTCAAGCTCAGCGGGCCCGGCGGGCACACCGCCCGGCCGCACCTCACCGCCGACCTCGTGCACGCCCTCGGCCGGATCATCGTCGACGTCCCGGCGCTGCTCAGCCGCCGGATGGACCCGCGCGCCGGACTCTCCCTGGTATGGGGGTCGGTGCACGCCGGGCAGGCGTTCAACGCGATCCCCGGCGCGGGCGAGGTCCGCGGCACCGTGCGGGTCCTCAGCCGGGAAGCCTGGCGGGACGCCCCCGAGCTGATCACCAAGCTGATCCGCGAGGTGGTCGCGCCGACCGGCGCCGAGGTCGACGTCAACTACATCCGCGGAGTCCCGCCCGTGATCAACGACCGGATGGCGTCGGCGATCATCGCGGGCGCGGCCGGGGCCGCTCTCGGCGCGGACCGGGTCGTCGAGGCCGAGCTCAGCATGGGCGGCGAGGACTTCTCGTTCTACCTCGAGCACGTGCCGGGCGCGATGATCCGGCTCGGCACCGGCCGGCCCGGCTCGGACGTCCGCCACGACCTGCACCAAGGCGACTTCGACGTGGACGAGAGCTGCATCGGCTACGGCGTCCGGGTGATGGCCCACACCGCTCTGGCCGCGTTGTCGACAGGCGCATTCTGAGCTGAGCTGAGCTGGCTGGCTGAGCTTGCTGGCTCCGCTTCGCTCCGCGGCAAAACGCCTTTTAACCGGTGAGGAGGCGAGTGATTTTCCGCCGCCCGCAAACCCCGCGGGCGTCGAAAAATCAGTCGCCTCCTCACCGGCGGCGTTTTGCGGGCCGTTCTGTGGCTACGTCCTCGCGTCGGCGGCGGCCCGGAGGGGCGGCCGGGACCACGCCAAGGGTTGTATTGGACGGTGCGGATGGTGCTTTGGCTATGCCTTTTTCGGTGTGGGGCTGGGTGGGGCGTGCCGGATCAGGGGGTTGAAGTGGAGATCTCGGGGGCCGGGGCGACCACCGGGGTGTTGCGGCGCCGGTGACGGCGTAGCAGGTGGAGGATCGCCCATGCCGGGAGGCCGAGGGCGATGATCCACGGTAGGAGCGCGCCGAGCACGGTGAGCAGCACGCCCAGCGAGGCGACCAGGGCGTTCCAGCCGTTGGTGAGCCCGCCCAGGAAACCGGCCGGGTCGTCGCCGTCGTCGGTCACGGTCGCGTTCGGGCCGAGCAGGATGACCGTGATCGTGGAGAGCGACGTGAGATCGCTCAGCCGGCGCTTCTTGGCCTCCAGCGACGCCAGATCCGACTCCCGGGAGGCGACCTCGCGCTCCAGCATCACCAGGTCGTCGAGGGACTTCGCCTCGGCGAGGAGACGCTTGCCGCTCTCCACCCGCGCCTTCTGCACCTCGATCCGGGCGTCGAGGTCGACGACCTCCTCGGTGACGTCCTGAGTGTTGATGCCGCGATTCTCCTCGACGCCGATGCCGGCGATCTGGTCGACGACGGCGGAGAACTTGTCGGCCGGGATGCGCAGGGTGATGGTCGCCGTGGACGACCCGTCACCGGTGTGCCGCTCGTCGCCGCCGATGAAACCGCCGGCGCCCGCGGCGATGCCGGTGACCTTGGCGGCCTCGTCGTTGACGTTCTTGACCCGGACCGTGATCGACCCGGTGTAGATGATCGATCGCTGGTCTATTCGCAGGTCGGGTGCCTGTGCGGCGGTGTCCTTGGCCTGCTCCGGCGCGGCCCCGCCGGCCTGCTGCGGCGCCCGCTCGGCGGCCGCGCCGCCCTCGGCACGCCCCCGGCCGGCTGAGCCGCGGTGTTCTCGCCCATATCCGATGAGTCGGCGCCACATCCGGCGAGCATCATGCCCGCCAGCAACGCCGCGATGATTCCCCGTTTTCTCATGGCAGCTCCGATCTGAGTCTTCACTGACCGTGGGACGTGCGGCACGCACATCCCGGTTCCGGCAGACTGCGGGGTGAGCGGTTACGAAACAGCAGCGGAGGGGTCCCGTGCGCGTCACGAAGTTCACGCATTCCTGCCTACGCGTCGAAGGGGCGGGGGTGCTGGTCGTCGATCCCGGCGAGTTCTCCGAAGCGTCCGCATTGGACGGCGCGGATGCGGTGCTCATCACCCACGAGCACTTCGATCACCTCGACGTCGCGGCCGTCACGTCGGCCGTCGCCCGGCGACCGGAACTGCGGATCTTCGCGCACGAGGCGGTGCTCCCACTGCTCGCCGACGTCGCGGCGGCCACCACCGCGGTCGCCGCCGGGCAGGAGTTCGAGGCGGCCGGCTACCGGGTCCGGGCCTTCGGCGGGCAACACGCGATCATTCACCCGTACGTGCCGGTCTTCGCCAACCTCGGGTTCCTCGTCGACGACGGGGCGGGCAACCTCTACCACCCGGGTGACTCGTTCGTGGCGCCGGACGTCGAGGTGGAGACGCTCTTCGTGCCGTTGAACGCGCCGTGGGCGACGATCGCCGAGTCGCTGGAGTTCGTCCGCGGGGTCCGGCCGGGGCGGGCCTTCGCACTGCACGACGGACTGGTCAACGACCGTGGGGCGGCCGTCTACGGCAAGCACCTGGAGAGCTTCTCCGAGACGAAGTTCCGGCAGGTGGCGCCGGGCACCCCGCTGGACTGACGTGCTCGGCATCGACGCCGTGGTCCGGCGGCTGTACGAGGCGCCGCCGGACGGGTTCGTGGCGGCCCGCGCGGCCGCGATCGAGGACGCCCGCAAAGCCGGTGACCGGGACACCGCCAAGCGGCTCGCCGCCCTGAAGAAGCCGACCGTGGCGGCCTGGGTGGTCAACCTCGTGGCGCTGCGACGGCCCGAGCTGATCGAGCAGCTGGTCGAGCTCGCCGCCGCGTTGCGGGCCGCACAGCGGGAGTTGCTGGGGGACCAGTTGCGGGAGCTGTCCACTCAGCGGCGGCAGTTCGTGTCGTCGCTGGTGTCGGCCGCCCGCCGGCTCGCGGTCGAGGAGTCCGGGACCGCTGCCGGGAAACTGCCGCTCGGGGATGTGGAGGCGACGTTCACGGCGGCACTGGCCGATCCGGAGATCGCCGAGCAGGTGCGGTCCGGGCGGTTGATCCGGGCGGTCTCCTATGCGGGGTTCGGTGAGGTGCCACGACCACGGTTGCGGCTGGTCACCGACGAGCCGGCCTCCTCGGCGGCCGGTTCCTCGGAGCCGCCGGCGGAGCCGTCCTCCGGGGCCGGGCCACCCTCCCCGGCGGAGCCGCCGTCGCTGTCGGCGCGGGAGACTGCCGTCGAGGAGCAGCGCCGCCGGGAGCAGGAGCGGCGGCGCCGGGAGAACGAGCGTCGCCGGCGTGAGCTCGACCGGGAGCTGGCCACCGCGCGAGCCGACGAACGGCGCGCCGACGGGCGGCTGGAACGGGCCGAGGACGCCGAGCGGGAGGCCGGTCATCTGGTCGAGGACCTCGACGCCGAGCTCGCCGAGCTGGAACGGCGGCGGACCGAGGCGGTCGCCGACGTGGCCCGGCGCAAACTGGCCCGCCGCGCCGCCGAACGGGATTCCGCGGCAGCCCGGCGCCGGGTCGGGGACGTGCAGGCGGCCCTCGACGAGTTGGAGGCGACATAGAACGGGGGAGCGTTCTCTTCGGACGATCGATGGAGATTTTCTTTAGACGGTCAGGGAGAGCAGAATCGGGCAGGTGACCCCCGAACAGGCCGCCGCCCACGCTCGCACGGGACTCGCCGCGATCCTCCGGGCCTTCTCGGAATCCCCCGGACCCTTCAGGGCGCTCGTCTGCTGGGGCTGTCCGGGTGGGCGTACCACGTGTCGGCGCGGGCCGGGGCGCTCGGCGAGGTGCGCTCGGAGACGGTGGCCGCGGTGCTGGCGTTCATCGCCCCGGAGGCGGTCACCGACGGCTGGGAGGCGGCGGTGAAAGCGTCCGCCCCGAGCGAGGTCGCGAAATGGCACCTGGGTGAGCTCTGCAAATGGGGCGACGAACACCTCGGCGGGTTTCCCCGGCTGGCCCGCCTGATCGACCTGGCGGGCCGGATCACCGACCATGTGGACACCGCCGGACTGCCCCTCTACGCCGCGTGGCGGGCCATGCCGGCGCCGGCGGCCACACCCGGGGCGCGGGCCGCGATGCTGCTGCACCAGCTGCACGAGCACCGCCTGGGCGTGCACGTCCTGGCGGTCCGGGCCAGCGGGCTCACCCCACTCGAGGCGATCATCGCGGGCCCGGAGGGCGAGACCGGCGCGGTGGCGCTCGGCTGGCAGGGGCCGTACCCTCCGTCGGGCCCGCTGATCCGCCGCCTCATGTGGTCCGACGCGGTGGCCGACTCGCTGGCCGGCCAGGCCTACGCCGCCCTCGACCAGTCCGAGCGCATCGAGTTCACGGGTCTGCTCGAGTCGCTGGGCCACCGGCTGGCCCGCTGAGCCGGTCCCGCGCCGCGGGGCTGCCGTCCGGTCCGCTGTGCCGGTCCCGCGCCGCGGGGCTGCCGTCCGGTCCGCTGTGCCGGTCCCGCGCCGTCGGGCTGCCGTCCGGTCCGCTGTGCCGGTCCCGCGTTTCCGTGGTGCCCGGTCGCGGTCGGCCGCCGGCGATGCGGGGGAAGGCCGGCTCGGGGCGGGCCACCCGGTCGCCGGTGAGGAGACGGTCGCGGAGACGGGCGGCGCCGTCCGGGAGGAACGGGGACAGTTCGGCGGCGACCAGGCGACAGGCTGTGATCAGGGCACCCAGCACCGCGTCGAGACGGGCGTCGGCGGCCGGCTCCCACGGGCGCTCGGCCTCGACCAGCCGGTTGCCCTCGTCGACCACGGCCACCAGCGCGTCGGTGGCGGCCCGGAAGTCGAAGTCGTGCAGCGCCCGGTCGATCCGGCCGGCCAGACGGTCACACGCCGCCCCGAGCGGGCCGGTGGGCACGGTCTCCGGCACCCGGCCCCCGCGATGCCTCCAGGCCAGCGAGAGGGTGCGGTTGACCAGATTGCCGAGCCCGTTGGCGAGGTCGCCGTCAGCCCGCCGGATCAGCCGCTCGACGGTGAAGTCGGTGTCACCGACCCGGGCCGGTTCGCGCACCAGCCACCAGCGCACGGCATCGGCGCCATACCGGCCGGCGAGCGCGAACGGGTCGATCGTGTTGCCGGCGCTCTTGGACAGCTTCGCCCCGTCCGCCGACAGGTAGTCGTGGACCAGGATCGACGTGGGCAGGGGCAGACCCGCGGAGAGCAGCAGGGCCGGCCAGTGGACGGCGTGGAACCGGACGATGCCCTTGCCGACCACGTGCGCCCGCTCGCCCGGACCGGACCACCAGCGCCGGTAGCGGGGGTCGTCGCCGGCGTACCCGAGCGTGGTGACGTAGTTGGCCAGCGCGTCCCACCAGACGTAGACGACCTGATCCGGATCGCCGGGAACCGGGATGCCCCAGCCACCGGCCCGGGCCGCCGGACGGGAGACGCTGAAATCGGTCAGGCCGGCCCGGACGAAGGCGAGCACCTCGTTGCGCCGGGCGGCCGGCTCGATACGCAGTCGCCCGGACTCCAGCAGCTCCAGAATCCGGCCGGTGTAGCGGGACAACCGGAAGAACCAGTTCTCCTCGGCGACCGGCTCCGGGGCCACCCGATGCTCGGGGCAGAGCCCGTCGGCGAGCTCGACGGCGGCCCAGAACTGCTCACAGCCGGCACAGTAGAGGCCCTGATAGGTGCGCCGGTAGAAGTCACCCGCGGCCGCGCACTCCCGCCACAGACGGGCCACGCCGGCCGTGTGCCGGGCGTCGGCGCTGGTCCGGACGAAGTCGTCGAAGGACAGCGACAGCGGCTCGCGCAGGGCGGCGAAGCGGGCGGCGTTCGCGTCGACGAAGGCGCGCACGTCCACCCCGGCGGCACGGGCCGCGGTGACGTTCTTCAGGGCGTTGTCGTCGGTGCCGGTCAGGAACCGCACCGGGCGCCCGCGGGACCGGGCGTGCCGCGCCAGCACGTCGGCCTGCACCAGCTCCAGCGCGTGCCCGAGATGCGGGGCGGCGTTGACGTACGGAATGGCGGTCGTCACGTAGAAGGTGTTCATGATCGTCTCTTTCCGCCCGGTCCCGGACGGGGAGACGCCGAACCACGGCCCCGACGGGACGGGGCCTGCTCGTGTGATCTGGTCAGCGCACGGCGAGGAGCCCCGGGAAGGGGCGCGTCATCGACTCACGGCGCGACTGCATGCGGCCATCGTAGGCGCCCCGGGCGGCCCGCGAAACTCGATTGGCACGGGCGGGTACGCCGTGGTCCGATGCCCGCATGACGGAACTTCCCCCGGGCTGGACCACCCGCCGGCCGACTCTCGACGACGTGCCCGCGATCCTCGAGTTGGTGCACGCCAGCGACATCGCCGCGGTGGGGGAGCCCGACTACACCGCCGACGAGGTGCGCGAAGACCTCACCACGCCGAACACCGACATGGCCCGTGACTGCCTGCTCGCCCTCGACGACTCCGGCAGGATCGTCGGCTGGTCGTTCCCCGGTAACTCCACCGGCGGCGCCCGTGACATGGCAAACGTCTACTTCTGGCCCGGCAGCGGCCTGCCCGCCCTGAAACCGCTGCTCGAGCTGCTGATGGTCCGGATGACCGAGCGGGCCGCCGAGCTGGGGCACCCGGTCTACGAGGTGCGGTCCGGGGCTATCCCGGGCGAGACCGAGCTGATCGCGGCGCTGACCGACGCCGGGTTCGTGTTCCTCAAGCAGTTCGCCCGGATGCAGATGTCGCTCGACGGGTTCTCGCCGGTCGCCCCGGAGCCGCCGGCCGGCATCACCGTGCGTCCGGTCCGCCACGAGGACGAGACCGAGCTCCGGGACTTCCACTCGGTGATCGAGGACGCGTTCGTCGACTCCGACCACCGGGCGATCCCGTTCGACGGCTGGCGCGAGCAGATCGCCAAGCCCGGCACCCCGTTCGACGAGTGGTTCGTCGCCGAGGCGGACGGGCTGATCGTCGGCGTCCTCCAGTCCAGCGACGGTGGTGAGGACACCTCCGAGGGCTGGGTGAAGCATCTCGCGACGCTCCGGGCGTACCGCAAGAGGGGTGTCGGCGAGGCCCTGCTGCGCCGCGCCTTCGCGACCTACGCCGCGAAGGGACGGCCGAAGGCCGGTCTCGGTGTCGACCTGGCCAACCCGACCGATGCCGCGAGCCTGTATTTCAAGGTCGGCATGGACGCGCTGTACCGGGCCAACATCTACCGCACCACGGTCGAGGCGGCGGCGAGCGTCGGAGCGGGCTAGATCTCCGGGGACGCCGTGCCGGTGGGCCGGCCGCGCAGATCGGCGACGTAGTCGTCGGGCGCGCCGGCCTTCTCGGCCGCATTCGCTATCTCCGACAAATACCACGCGGTCGGCAGGCCGCCCTCGTAGCCGGTGAAGACGTAGACCCACGCGGGTACGTCTCCGTCCAGCGTCGATACACGCACGGTTACCTTCTGGTACGCCCCTGCAGTCACCCCCTCGACCTCGTCGAGCTGTGACGCATCCCATGGGTGGACGTCATAGAGCGAGACGAAGACCCGGTCGCCGGGTGACTCGACGATCGTGGTTACCGCCCCCTCCCAGCCCATTTCTCCCTCACCGGCGAAGGTGAGGCGCCAGCCTTCCACCCACCCCACGCCGACCATCGGCGAGTGTGGGCAGTAGGCCCGCATGCGGGCGGGATCCAGGTTCGAGCCATACGCGGCGTAGTGACGCACGGCGACGACGATAGTCGTAGCGAGCGGTGGTGAGAATATGAGGAGTGCGTGTCGGCACGTCTAATGGTTTTTGGGGGTCGGTTTGTCGTGAGTCGGATCGTGATCATCGGTGGCGGACCGGGCGGATATGAGGCGGCTCTGGTCGCCGCGCAGCTCGGGGCGGACGTCACGCTCGTCGAGGCGGAGGGGCCGGGTGGCGCGTGTGTGCTCACCGACTGCGTGCCGTCCAAGACCTTCATCGCCAGTTCCGAGGTGATGACCGGTTACCGCCACGAGGAGCGGTTCGGAATCCGGTCCTCCGGCCTGTCCGGGGTCAGCGTCGACGCGAAAGCGGTCAACGAACGGGTCAAGAAACTCGCCCTCGCCCAGTCCGGTGACATCCAGACCAAGCTGGTCAAGGCCGGGGTGAACGTGGTCCGGGGCTGGGCCCGGCTCGGGGAGGACCGGCTGGGGCACACCCACCAGGTGCTGATCACCCCGGACGGTGGGGAGACCTACCCGGTCGAGGCGAGCACCGTGCTGCTGGCCACCGGGGCCACCCCGCGGGTGCTGCCCACGGCCCGGCCGGACGGCCGGCGGATCCTCGACTGGCGCCAGGTGTGGGACCTCGAGGAGCTGCCCAGCCATCTGGTGGTGATCGGCTCCGGCGTGACCGGCGCCGAGTTCGCCAGCGCCTACCTGGCGATGGGTGTGAAGGTGACGCTCATCTCCAGCCGCGAGCGCGTCATGCCCCACGAGGACGCCGACGCCGCGATGGCGATCGAGCGGGTCTTCCGTGAGCGGGGCATGACCATTCACAGTCAATCCCGGGGCGACGCGGTGGAGAACACCGGCGACGGGGTACGCGTGACGCTCTCCGACGGGCGCATCGTCGAGGGCTCGCACTGCCTGATGGCGGTCGGTGCCATCCCCAACACGACCGAGCTGGGTCTGCGGGAGTACGGGGTGGAGGTCTCCGACAGCGGCTACGTGGCCGTGGACCGGGTGTCGCGTACCAACGTCCCCGGCATCTACGCGGCCGGCGACTGCACCGGTGTCCTGCCGCTCGCCAGCGTGGCGGCCATGCAGGGCCGGATCGCCATCTGGCACGCCATGGGCGAGGCCGTGGCCCCGCTGCGGCTGCGGACCGTGTCGGCGAACGTCTTCACCGACCCGGAGCTGGCCACCGTCGGAGTCTCGCAGAACGAGGTCGACTCGGGCCGCTTCCCGGCGCGCCAGGTGATGCTGCCGCTGACCGGCAACGCGCGGGCCAAGATGTCGGGGCTGCAGGACGGGTTCGTGAAACTGTTCTGCCGGCCGGCGACCGGGCAGATCGTCGGTGGTGTCGTGGTGGCGCCGAAGGCGAGCGAGCTGATCCTGCCGATCACCATGGCCATCGAGAACAACCTGACCGTCGATCAGCTGGCGCACACCATCACGATCTACCCCTCGCTGTCGGGGTCTATCGCGGAAGCGGCACGTCAGCTGATGCTGCACGAGGTGCAGTAGCGGTCGGCCCGCTCCTTCGGCCGCTCGGCAGTTCGCTTGTCTGATCGCTTGTCTGATCGCTCTTCTGACCCCCGAAGAGGGCCAGCGCCCAGCCGGCGGCGCCGAAGACCACCGCGGCGCCGGCGGCCAGGGCGAACAGCCGCCAGGCGGACTGGGTGATCGCGGTGCCCCCCAGGTGCCCGACCAGTCCGCCGTAGGCGGCCCACGTCAGCGCGGCCGCGCCGTCATACCCGACGAAACTGCGGATCGGGTAGCCGGTGCGGCCCGCGTTGTATCCGGAGGCCATCCGGCCACCCGGCACGAATCGACAGAGCAGCACCACGAGCGGGCCGGGCCGGCGCAGCCCGCGGGTGAACCGCTCGGCCGCCCGCCTGGTCCGCGACTCGGACTCGGAATGGTGCGGCGCGAACCGGGCCGCAAGCATGCCCATCCGGGAGCCGGTCGAGCGGCCCAGCACGAACGCGATGCCGTCACCGGCGAACATGCCGAGCGCGCCGACCGCGATCACCAGGGCCAGCTCCAGATTCCCGTACACCGTGAGGGCGCCGGAGGTGATCATGATGGCCTGGGTGGGTACCACAGGGACCAGAGCGTCGACCGTGAGGAACGCGAACAGGGCAAGATAGGCCCACGCAGGCGTCGCCAACAGGGTCAGCAGTTCGGTCATCGGTGCGGCCACCTCGCGGCTTCGGGACTCCCGGCATTCTGCGTGAGGCCGGCTGAGAAAGCGCTGTGTTCACAGCATGCGCTCGGTCCGGCACTTTCCGCGGTGATGCCGGACACGCTACGGCCCGGCATCCGGAGCCGCTCCCGGTTTGCGCCCGACGCCTGTGCCCGGCGTACCGTTGACCTGCCCGTGCCGCACTGACGGCGCGTGGCCGCGGGCCGTCGATAGGTCCCGTATCGGCGGCCCGCCCCTGATGCACCGATGTCCCGTCCACCGTGGAGACCCTGCCCCGGTGGACGTCGTGCGACCCGGCTAGTTGATCTCGCAGATCACGGTGCCGGCGGTCACGGTCGTGCCCGGCTCGACGGACAGGCCCGCCACGGTGCCCGCCTTCGGGGCCTGCAACGGCTGCTCCATCTTCATCGCCTCGATCACGACGATCGTGTCACCCTCGGCGACCTCGTCACCGTTCTGCACGGCGACCTTCACGATCGTGCCCTGCATCGGGGCGGCAAGACCACCGGTGGCCACCTTGGCCTGCGCCTTACCCTGAGCGCGAGTCGGAGCCCGTCGGGGGGTGGGGCCGGCGACCGTACCACTGCTGAGGTTCTTGGGAAGCCGCACCTCGATGCGCCGCCCGCCGACCTCGACCACGACGGTCTCGCGGTCCTCCTTCTCGCCGTCCGGCGGCGCGGGCGCCGCGAACGGCGACACCTCGTTGACCCACTCGGTCTCGATCCAGCGGGTGTGCACGGTGAACGGCTCGCCGGTGAACGCCTCGTCGCGAACGACCGCCCGGTGGAACGGCAGCACCGTGGCGATGCCCTCGATCACCGTCTCGTCCAGCACCCGCCGCGACCGCTCCAGGGCCTCGGCGCGTGTGGCGCCGGTCACAATGATCTTCGCGAGCATCGAGTCGAAGTTGCCGCCGATCACATCCTTCTCGGTGACACCCGAGTCGACCCGCACCCCCGGCCCCGACGGCCACTGCAGCCGGTTGACCGTCCCCGGCGCCGGCAGGAAGCCGCGCCCCGCGTCCTCCCCGTTGATCCGGAACTCGATCGCGTGGCCGCGCGGCGCCGGATCCTCGGTGAACGCCAGCCTCTCGCCCGCCGCGATCCGGAACTGCTCCCGGACCAGATCGATGCCGGCGGTCTCCTCACTGACCGGATGCTCCACCTGCAGACGCGTGTTCACCTCCAGGAACGAGATCGTCCCGTCCTGGCCCACCAGATACTCCACCGTCCCGGCGCCGTGATAGCCCGCCTCCCGGCAGATCGCCTTCGCGCTCTCGTGGATCTTCGTCCGCTGCTCGTCACTGAGGAACGGCGCCGGAGCCTCCTCCACCAGCTTCTGATGGCGGCGCTGCAACGAACAGTCCCGCGTGCCGACCACCACCACCGTGCCGTGCGTGTCCGCCAGAACCTGCGCCTCCACATGCCGTGGCCGGTCCAGATAGCGCTCCACGAAACACTCGCCACGCCCGAACGCGGCCACCGCCTCGCGCGTCGCGCTCTCGAACAACGCCGGAATCTCCTCCAGCGTCCGCGCCACCTTCAGCCCCCGGCCACCGCCGCCGAACGCCGCCTTGATCGCCACCGGTAGCCCGTGCTCCTCGGCGAAAGCGACGATCTCGGCCGCCTCCGCGACCGGATCCGCCGTTCCCGGCACCAGCGGCGCCCCCGCACGCTGCGCGATGTGCCGCGCGGTGACCTTGTCGCCCAGGTCGCGGATCGCCTGCGGCGTCGGCCCGATCCAGGTCAGATCCGCATCTTGTACGGCCTGCGCGAACTCGGCGTTCTCGGAGAGGAAACCGTAGCCCGGGTGCACCGCGTCGGCGCCACTCCGCTTCGCCACCGCGAGCAGCTTGTCGATGCGGAGATAGGTCTCGGCGGCGGTCTCCCCGTCCAGCGCGTAGGCCTCGTCGGCCAGGCGCGCGTGAAGCGCGTCCCGGTCACTGTCGGCATAGACGGCGACGCTCGTGAGGCCGGCGTCCTTGCAGGCCCGGATGACCCGGAGGGCGATCTCGCCACGGTTGGCGATCAATATCTTCCGCACGGCTATGAGCCTAACGGTTCCTCAGGTCGTTCAGTCCCGCCGCTTCCACCGCGATTCCGGATCCTTCGGAGACCGTGTGCCTGCGGTCGGTAAGTTAATCCCAATTCACCGATTTTCGCCGACCAGTGGGGTGGAGTATGTCACTCCGCGGTCTGATCGTCCGGCCGTTGGCCTCATGTTCCGCTCGCCTGTCCATATCCCGCCCTGCTTGGCCCACCCGCCCGCCGGGCTCGCGTCGTCACGCCTTGTTCTGTTCGATGCGCTCTGCTGGCCAGCCTAGAAACCTTCTACGGTTTCGCGATCGGCTTCGTCAGGATCCTTCTCCAGCGGCCGAACCCCGACGCGGGTTTCAACTGGATTCGCCGGCTGACCCTCGATCTCGTCGCCGGCGGTGCTGAGCTCTGCGGGGGTCTGCTGCACTGGGCGGGTGCGTTCAGTTTCGCTTCTTTTACCGGGCGGTCATTGGGTGGAGCTACCCCCCGCTGTGCAGGCGGCTCAGTGCAGCTCGCCGCACCGGGTGGTTGATGCGTGTCACCTCGCCGCGGCAGTCACCCGATGCCATGGCAGGGTGCGTTTGCCGCCGCCGGTAGGGCGCCGCGCGCAACCACACCTGGTTATGGGGCGCGGCGAGCGCTCTGATCAGCCGAGCGGAGCCCGATTCGGGTAGTGGGTGCAGCCACTGCAACAGCCTGACCTACCCAGAAGCGTGAAGCTGACGCGATTCCCTCCGCCCCCGAATCCGATCGGGCGAATGACGCAGCGCTCTTAATGCGAGTCAGCGGCGCCAAAGAGATGTGATCGGGATGTTCATGTCGGCGAGCAGGCGCCGAAGCAGCGGAAGCGAGAGGCCGATCACATTGCCTGGGTCGCCCTCGATACGCTCAACGAACGCGCCGCCCCGCCCATCGAGAGTGAACGCACCCGCTACCTGAAGCGGCTCACCCGAAGCCACATAGGCCTCGATCTCAGCGTCGGTGACATCAGCGAAATGCACGGTAGTGGTACCGACCGCCTCCGCTTGGAGCCCACTGACCAGCCCGGTCAGATGATGCCCCGTGTGTAGTACTCCCGACTTCCCGCGCATGGCCGTCCACCGCCGGACAGCCTCGTCCGGACTGTCCGGCTTCCCGAACACTTCCCCCTCGAACGCCAGCACCGAATCGCACCCGAGTACCAAGGCCGCCGGATCCGCCGGCAGATTGGCGGCCACCGTACGAGCCTTCATCCGAGCGAGCGCAAGACTGGTCGTATAGGCGTCATCGGCATCGACGACGCTCTCGTCCACGCCACTGACGATCACCTCAGCGTCGATCCCGGCCCCAGTGAGCAGAGCCCGCCGAGCAGGGCTAGCAGAGGCAAGAATCAGGCGATACGCGATGTCGGTCTGCACGACAATCGAGCCTACAAGCCCCACGGATGTAAAACAGTGAGCAACCGGCGTGTTACAGCCACCTTCTACGTTAAACCTGCTGCTACCGCCCCGTAGGGGCCCTCGTCTCTTCTGTAAGTCACAAGTCGCCGACAGTTCCTTGCGGCAGTCGGGAAGCCTCGTTCAGGAAGATATTCGTCGCCGGCGCCGAACCAGCAAGGCTGCAACCGTTCCCACGGCTACAACTACAGCCCCGATCCCCGTGACGAGCAGCAGATTGGACCTCGCGGGGTCCGGAGCAGCCATCTCGTTGGAGGTCGCGCCACCCGAAGACGTCGAGGTTCTAGCCGAGGGCGCGCCACTGGGCGCGGTCGACGCCGCGCCTCCCGATGGATGGAGTGGAGGCACATCAGCGGTCAAAGCCTTGACAATGTTGAGTACCCCATATCCACATTGATTATCGCGACCAGGAGGCCCGTTGTCATCAGCGGTAGCAGTAAGCCGATGAATAACCTCAGGCGCCGAAAGCTCCGTAAATCTAGCCCGAACGAGAGCTGCTGCCCCCGAAACAATAGCCGTTGCCTGGGAGGTCCCCCTACCCTTGGCGTATTTGTTATTGCGGTCTGTGGTGACTATGTCTACGCCGGGCGCGCAGATGTCAACCTCGGGCCCGGTGACTGAGAAGTTGGCGAGCCTACCATTTTGATCGGTGGCTCCTACGGCCAGTACGTCTGGTAGTGCAGCTGGAAGGGCGACTTCTGGATCATCGGACCTGTTTCCAGTGGCTGCGACAACGACAGCGTCGGACCCTAATGCTGCAGCTATTGATTCGTTTAACTCTCGCGAAATTGCCACAGATCCTGATACATTTATTACATTCGCCCCGGATGTGGCCGCCCATTTTATGCCAGCAGGAATGCCTAGACCGTTGGAAATTTTGGCGGCAGTCTTCACGGGTATTACTCGAGCATTCGGAGCTATGCCCATGATGCCGGCGCCGGAACCGTGGCCATGTGCGCCAATAATGCCTGCCATCATGGTGCCATGTCCGTTTTCGTCGACTCGCCCAGTCTCGTCGCCGCCAGGGCCGGTATTTGTTCCCTTTTGTAGATTGCGGGAAAAGTCAACGTGGGGTGACACGCCGGTATCTACGACGGCCACTGATGAGCCTGAACCTGTGGTAATTCGGTGGACCTCGGAGATGTGCAGAAACTCCAGATGCCATTGTGCGGAACGTATCTGGTCGGCCTTGGCTGGAGTGGCAGCACAGAGTGCCATGGCAAGGAAAGTACACGTGAAGGCCGCTAGCTGCCTGCCGACACTCACTTATCGTCCACCGATTGTGGGTCCGGGGTCGATGCGCTGTTCGTCCCGAGGGAAAAGTATGGGGTCCATGCCGGACTCGGTTTCCCAAGGATTGTCCGGATCCCAGTATTGAGGTCGCGTCTCCTCATCTCGCTGTGAGCTAGAACGTTGCGGAGGACGCGCGCCATGATCCTGTCCGATCAGGCCGCCGACCGGGTTGATTTTCTGGCCCGCACGGGTCGGGGATCCTAGCTGCCCCGCCCTTCCGGAGGGCATGCCACCGATCGGCGGCACGCCGCCGATCACGCCTCCGTGAAGTGCAGAGGCGCCTCGTGTTCCGGCGGCCGGTGGAGTTGTACCAAACTGGATGCCGTTCGGTGTCTTGCTGGGCGCAACCGTAATGGGTGAGGCGGAAGGATTTTGAGCCGGAGGAATATTGAACGATTCGGGGAAATTTGCACTCGGCGTGAAATTCGGCGGTGTCGTAGGCGTACCAACAGGCGGCGCGGGCAGTACGGGCTGCTTTGTTCCGCCAAGGATTGGCCCGATTGACGGGGCTCTGCCCGGCGGCGGCTCAGTCTTCCCCAGGTTCGTTCCCGTGGTGGGTCTAGCCGCACCTCTATCCGAGCTGCTAGGTCTTGAAATCCTCGTAGGGGCCTTGGTGTTTCCAGAGAAAGACGAGATACCCGGCAGTATTGAACTTACGCCACCTGAACCGAGTGGCTCAGTCCCGTCGTCGCGTACCGCTTTCGGCGAGTATGGCCTAGGGGTGACGAGGGCGGTCTGGGCTTGGGCGAGTTCGACGGTTAGTGAGGTCATGAGCGTTACAGCCTGCAGGTGCAGTTCCTCCTGTCGGCCGGCGGCGACAGGTGAAGGCTTGGTCTCCGGGACGACGTATTTCCCGTAGTGGACAGGACGGGAAGCCAGTTCCGCCGTGTACTTGTCGAGAGCCGTTTGGTTTGTCGAGTGTTCCTGCTGGATGCGGTCCAGTTCCCACTTGGCTGCGTCGACGGCGCCGATGATCGTCGTGTAGGTCCGGTGGTTGGCGATTGCCGCGTTATACGTCTCGGTGAGGTTCTCGATGAGGTTGTCGAGGCGCTCGATGTAGGCGGCTGCCGCTTTGTTGCGCGACGGCGGCCAAGCCGTGATCAGCTTCTCCTTGTACTTTTCAACCTGAGTTCGGTGCATCAAGACTAGTTCGTACGACTGGCGCCAGCCCTCCATCGCCTTTCGGTGAGCTGTGCTGTCGTGGTTGCGAAGCATGTCCCACATGGCGGGAATCTGCATGTAGGGGAATCGTGCAGCCCGGTCACCGCCGCCGCCATCGCCGTGCCACTGTGCCATCAGGCGTTCCCGTTCCCCTCAAAGGTGGCCTGTACGTCGGCAAGCTTGGCCCGGGAAAAGGCGTCAGCGCCGCGGTACTTCGCGCTGATCTCCTCGGCCGACGTGGCGAACTTGTAGGTCCCCTCGACGTAGCCGTCAACGTTCCGGATGGTCGCGTCCTGGACCAGTTGGTGCGCGTAGAGGAAGAGGTGGAGTTCGTAGAACTCGCTGGCGTTCGGCGACTCGGCGAGCATGTTGGCGGCGGCTGCCTTGGCATGAGGCATGTAGTTCTTCTCGAGGTCGGCCTTCAGGCCGGCTGCGAACTCTTCCATGGCCGCAATGTCTGCTTCGATGCCGTCGATCTCGCTGAGGTCGTAGTTTCCGACCGTGCTCTTCGGCACGGGTTCGTTGTCTACAGGCATCGGCGAGCCTCCCATCGACAGACGGTGAATGACTCTGAGAGGTTAGCGAATCCTGGCCAGGGCCACCGCCCCCTGTGGATGACGCCTCAGCGCGGGTGGGATGCGGTCCGCCAGGTGCGGGGGTGGGCTCCCGGGCGAGCTGAGCGCAGCCAATCTGAGGGGGCTTGCGACGGCGTGGGGTAATTGACCGAAGTGGATCGAGATGCCAGGATGGCGGCCAACGCGGCCAGCTCATGATCGTCTAGGCTTCCTCGTACGACGCTGACCAGCGGTTCCTCATTCATCAACCGAGCGTACGACTCAGGCCCGGAGATCCGGTGACACGTGTCCCACACTCGGCTGATCAATTCGCGGCCGCTCGACAGAACCAGGTATTTTCTGCGTGATGTCTTCTTCTCCCCCACTCGTTGTCGCTGATCGTTACCGGCTCATTGCGCCGCTCGGTCAGGGCGGGATGGGACGTGTCTGGCGAGCGACCGATGTCGTCCTGCACCGAGAAGTGGCGATCAAGGAGCTCGTGCCGCCTCCGGGGCTGACCCCGGGCGAGCGACAGGAGATGCGTGAGCGCTCCCTTCGTGAGGCGCGTGCCATCGCCCGGCTCAACAACATCAACGTGGTGCGCGTCTTCGACGTGCTCAGCACGGACGCTGATCCGTGGATCGTGATGGAGTATGTGGCCTCACGTTCCCTCCAGGACACGCTGGCGCAGGACGGCCCGTTCAACGCGCTGCGCGCCGCCGAGATCGGCCTGGGTGTGCTCAACGCCCTGCGGGCCGCGCATCGCAACGGCGTCATGCACCGCGACGTCAAGCCGGGCAACGTGCTGCTCGGCGCGGACGGCCGTGTGGTGCTCACCGACTTCGGCCTGGCCACGGTTCCCGGTGATCCGAATGTGACACGGACGGGTCTGGTGCTGGGCTCGCCGGCCTACATCGCCCCGGAGCGGGCGCGGGACGGCACGGCTGGTCCGGCCGCCGACCTGTGGTCGCTGGGCGCCACTCTCTATGCCGCGGTCGAGGGTGCCTCGCCGTTCGCCCGCCCGTCGGCGATCGCCACGCTGGCCGCGCTGGCGACGGAGAACGTGCCGGTCGCGCGTAACGCCGGCCCTCTCAAGCCGGTGCTGAACGGCCTGCTGCGCAAGGACCCGGCTCACCGGATCAACGCGGAGGAGGCGGAGCGTCTGCTGGCGCGTGCCGCCGGCCGCCGCTCCAAGATCACGTTCCCGATGAGCCCGACGATGCGCCGGCCGGGCGCGGGCCGGGAGCGTCCGTCGCTGCCGAGTGGTCCGGGTGGCCCGCCGGTGCTGCCCGGCTCGGGGTGGGTGACCGCGTCGGGTTCGGCTCCGGTCGTACCCAATCCGCGCCCTCCGGTCGTGCAGCCGCCCGCCGCCGACGGACGGCCGCCGCATTTCGCCTCCGGAAAGGCCCAGGTCGGCGGCCAGCCGCCGGAAACGCCGCGCCGCGGCGCCAAACCACTCGACCCGACGCGCCTCGACACACCTCCGGTTCGCGACGATTTCAACCCCTTCAGCGGTACGGGCCACGCGTCCCCACCCGGAGCGGGCGAGCCTCCGCGTCCCACCTCTCAGCAGCCGCGCCCGACCACGGGCCGGGCGCCCGGTCCCGTCTCGGGCCAAGCCCCCGCCCCGTCTCGGGCCAGGCGCCGCCGCCCGCGTCGGGTCAGGTGCGCCGTCCCGGAATCGGTCAGGCCACACCGCCGGTCGCAGGTCAGGCCTCGCCGCCGGTCGCGGGTCAGGCCACGCCGTCCGCCGCGGGTCAGGCCACGCCGTCCGCCTCCGTCCCGGTGACCCCGCAGAAGCCGGTCTCCGGCGCAGGTCAGAGGCCCGCGCCGGGTTCGGCACAGGGCGCCGGGCCGACGGACACGCCGCCGGCCGTCGGCAGCAACGCGCCCACCAACGCGCTCCGCACCGGTTTCACCGCCGCCGACGTGGCCGCCCACCGCCGCAAGCAGGCTGCGCCCGAGCACGAGCGTTCCCTCGCCCAGGCGACGTCCGGCTTCCCCGTGGTGACCCCGCGTAACGCTCCGTCCACCGGCGGCGAGGCCCCGGCCGCGTCGGGGGCCGACGGCGAGAAGCCGGGAACACCCGAGCAGTCGGGAGCCACCGCGCAGTCGGGAGCCACCGGCAAGTCGGGAACACCCGAGCAGTCGGGAGCCACCGCGCAGTCGGAAGCCACCGCGCAGTCGGGAGCCACCGGCAAGTCGGGAGCGGCGGAGAGGTCAGGAGCCGCCGGGAAGCCGGGAGCGGCGGAGCAGTCGGAGAGATCCGAGAAGCCGGAGACATCCGGGAAGCCGGAGTCCGCCGGCACGCCGGAAACAGCCGACGCATCGGACGCCGCCGCCGGTCTGGAAACGCCGGAGCAGCCGGAAACGCCGGACGCCCCGGAGCGGCCGGGCGCGGTCGACGCCGAGGCGGAGACGCCCGCGCCGACGGAAGCCGGCGACGAACCCGTGGCGGCGACGGATGTCACCGACGAGAAGACGACACCGGCCGACGAGCCGGCGGTAGCCGAGCCGGAGGCGAAGGCCGAGGTCGAGGAGACGCCGGCCGAGTACGAGGACAAGACCTCGGTGGTCGCCCTCCCGCCGCCGCCCGCGGCCGAGGGGGAGAAGACGTCTCTGCTGCTCCCGATGGCCCGGCCACGCCCGGCGGCCGACGAGGACAAGACGTCGGTGGTCAGCATGCCACCGCGCCGGCGCATCATCACCGCGAACGAGCCCGCCACCCAGGTGGTCGGCGACCTGGAGGCGGATCCCGGGTTCGCCCGCCCGAGCCGTCCGGCGTGGACGCCGATGCAGATGCGGCCGGTCGAACGCCGTACCAATGGGATAACCATCCTCGGCACGACGCTGACCCGCCGCCAGGCCGCCATCGGCTTGGGAATCGTTCTGACGTTCCTGCTGCTCGTCGGCATCATCGTGGTGCAGGCGTTCGGCGAGGACGACGCGAACGACCCGGACTTGACCAAGGCACAGACCGGCGCGTCCGCTCCGGCGGTGCCGGGTGGCGGCAGGTCGGAGGGGCCGAAGCAGAGCGGTGGGACGTCGCCGAGCCCGGCGCAGCCGAGCTCACCCTCACCCTCGGCAGCTTCGGGGATCCCGGCCGGCTGGCGCCTCTACCAGGGTCAGGGTTACAGCTTCCCGGTTCCGAAGAGCGTTTCGGGCGGCGGCGGCGGTGGCAACGGGACGACGCTCAACTGGGGCGACGGCCGGCAGATCCGCATCGACATCGTGCCCGGCAAGAACGACCCGGTCGATTACCTCAACCGGGACCGAAACACCGGCTATGACCGGTCCGGGCCGACCGTCAAGGACTTCAACGGCGTGCAGGCCGCTGACCTGGAGTACTCCCGCAACGCGAGCGGGGGCACCAAGCAGCGGGTGGTTCGTCGGGTCTTCGTGGTCAAGAGCACCACCTATGTCTTGACGTGGTACACCGTGGATTCGGACTGGGAAGCGGCCAAGGGCGACCTGGCGAACATCTACGCGGGGTTCCAGGCGAAGTAGGTGCGTGAGATTCATGATGTTGGGTAGTTATCCAGCATCACGGATGGAGGTGCATCATGAGCTGCCGACGACACGGCGGTAAGACCACGATCGCCCTGTGGATGCTGGTGGCCGCGGCGGACGTCGCGATCATCGTGGCGTCCACCGGTCTGGTCGCGCTGATGCTGGTCCTGACCATTCTCGCGGTGACGGTGACCGCCGGTGTGTTCGCGGCCCGGTCGCTCGGCCGCCGCGACCCGGAGCCGGTCAAGGCCGTCATGAGGCGACGCGCATAGCCGGATCGGCTACAGTCCCCGGCGTGTTGTCGATCGACGGTGTGACTGATCTCTGGGACCAGCTGTTGGGCGCCCAGCCCGACCCGCCCGGGATGCTGGTGCTGCTCACTGCGGTGGCCGGTCTTCTCGCGGTGGCGGTCCGGCCGGTGTGGCGGGTGGCCCGCAACGCCGTCACCATCGCCCATGAGGGCGGGCACGCGCTGATCGCCCTGCTGACCGGGCGCCGGCTGCGGGGCATTCGTCTCGAGTTCGACACGTCCGGCCTGACCCTGTCGGCTGGCCGCCCGACCGGCCTCGGCATGATCCTGACCCTGCTCGGCGGCTACATCGCGCCGTCGCTGGTCGGGGTGCTGGGTGCGTGGCTGCTCGGCGGCAACCGGATCACGCTGCTGCTGTGGCTGGCCGTGGCGCTGCTGCTCCTCATGCTGATCAACATCAGGAACCTGTTCGGCGTGGTGTCGCTGCTGGTCACGGGCGCGATCGTGTTCGCCGTGTCCTGGTATGCGGAGCCGGAGACGCAGGCGGCTTTCGCGTACGCCGGCGTCTGGTTCCTGCTCTTCGGCGGTGTCCGCCCGGTCTTCGAGCTGCAGAGTCTGCGCAGCCGGGGCCGGATGCGCGATTCGGACGCCGACCAGTTGGCCCGGCTGACCCACCTGCCGGCGCTGTTCTGGGTCGGCGTCTTCCTCGTCGTGAACCTGATCGCCCTGGTCTCCGGCGCGTTCCTGCTGGCCGGCCAGTGGCTGCCGGCCTTGTCCACCACGTAACTCCTGAACCGCAGAACGCCGCCGGTGAGGTGGTAGGCGTTTGCCGCGGAGCGAAGCGGAGCCCGTGTTACAGCGGGATGTTGCCGTGCTTCTTGGGCGGCAGGGTCTCCCGTTTGGTGCGGAGCATCCGCAGCGCACGGGTCACCTGGGCGCGGGTCTGTGACGGCTGGATGACCGCGTCCACGTAACCGCGTTCGGCCGCGATGTACGGGTTGGCCAGCGTGTCCTCGTACTCCTGGATCAGCTCGGTCCGTCGTTGCGCGGGGTCCTCGGCGGCGGCGAGCTCGCCCCGGTAGAGGATGTTGACGGCGCCCTGTGCGCCCATGACGGCGATCTGCGCGGTCGGCCAGGCGAAGTTGACGTCGGCGCCGAGATGCTTGGACCCCATCACGTCGTAGGCCCCGCCGTACGCCTTACGGGTGATCACGGTGACCTTGGGAACGGTCGCCTCGGCGTACGCGTAGATGAGCTTCGCCCCGCGCCGGATGATGCCGTCCCACTCCTGGCCGGTGCCGGGCAGGAAGCCGGGCACGTCGACGAACGTCAGCACCGGGATGTTGAACGCGTCACAGGTACGCACGAAGCGCGCGGCCTTCTCGGAGGCGGCGATGTCGAGTGTCCCGGCGAGACTCATCGGCTGGTTGGCCACGACGCCGACCGGCCGGCCCTCCACACGGCCGAAGCCGACCACGATGTTCTGCGCATAGAGTGGCTGGACCTCGAGGAACTCGTCGACGACGGTCTCCACGACCTTCTTGATGTCGTACGGCTGGTTCGGCGAGTCCGGGATCAGGGTGTCGAGCTCGAGATCGGCGTCCAGCGCGTCGACGGCGTCGAAGACGACCGGCTCGTCGAGGTTGTTGCTCGGGAGGTACGAGAGCAGCGCGCGAACGTACTCGATCGCGTCCTCTTCGTCGCTGGCCAGGTAGTGGGCGTTGCCGCTGCGGGTGTTGTGGGTCCGCGCCCCGCCCAGCTCCTCCATCCCGACCTCTTCACCGGTGACCGTCTTGATCACATCCGGCCCGGTGATGAACATGTGCGACGTCTGGTCGACCATGACGGTGAAGTCGGTGATCGCGGGGGAGTAGACGGCACCGCCCGCGCACGGCCCCATGATCAGCGAGATCTGCGGGATGACGCCGCTGGCCCGGACGTTGCGGAAGAAGATGTCGGCGTAGAGGCCGAGCGCGACCACGCCCTCCTGGATGCGGGCGCCGCCGGAGTCGTTGATCCCGATGATCGGGCAGCCGATCTTCATGGCCAGGTCCAGCACCTTGACGATCTTCTCGCCGAAGACCTCTCCGAGGGAGCCGCC
Source organism: Actinoplanes sp. CA-252034 (assembly GCF_050956125.1). Classification (NCBI taxonomy): domain Bacteria; kingdom Bacillati; phylum Actinomycetota; class Actinomycetes; order Micromonosporales; family Micromonosporaceae; genus Actinoplanes; species Actinoplanes sp. CA-252034. Next base: position 10,031,140 of record NZ_CP191846.1, on the reverse strand, counting down.
GAAGACCGTGAAGTCCTGGGAGAAGACGCAGACCTGGCGCCCGTCGATGGTGCCGTGGCCGGTGACGACACCGTCGCCGTACGGCCGGTTCCGCTCCAGGCCGAAGGCGGTGGACCGGTGCCGGGCCAGCTCGTCGAGCTCGACGAAGGAGTCTTTGTCGAGCAGCAGCTCGATGCGTTCGCGTGCGGTCTTCTTGCCGCGGGAATGCTGTTTCTCGATGGCGCGCGCGGATCCGGCGTGGACGGCCTCGTCGGTGCGCCGGGCGAGTTCAGCCAGCTTGCCGGCGGTGGTGTGGATGTCGGGCTCTGTCGTCACGAAGGTCTCCGCCCTCTGAGCGATCGTTCAGGCAACGATCAGCATCGTAACTGGAGCGGCGTCGCACACGGAGGGCGTCGCTACGCGTGCGTTTCATACCCAATGCCCCATTCGTTACTACCGGCGTGACGAACTGGATGACCGCGGCCGGGCTCGCCTTCATCGCAGGCGGCCTCGCCACACTGATCAGCTTCCGCACCGTGATCTTCGGTGGCGGCGCTCGTCGGGCGAACCGTGCCGGCTCATCCTCTCGCCGTCGACGCCCGGAATCCGTCGCGAGGTCCCATCCCGGACCGCCCGCCACGGTGGACGCCGCCGCGGACGAGAGAGAGCCCAGGCCCGAGCGCCGGCGGAGGCTGGCGGCCGCCTTCAGTGGCCGGCCCGCCGAAGGTGACGCGAACCCGACCGGTCTGGCGTCGATCGGGCTCGCCGACGAGGAGATCGGGCTCGCCGACGAGGAGGACGAGCACTTCGGTGAGCCGCCGTACGACGACGACGAGCGCCTCGGCTACGACGACCACGGCTACCCCGACGGCGAGGCGTGGCCTCCTCCCCGCCGGCGCCGCCGCGAGCCGGAGCCGGACGGCCTCGCCTGGGCACGGCGCGACGTCGAGAACCCGGGCGGCTACGCGGGCCGCTACACCGATTTGGACGTCGACCAGCGGCAGCCCGGCGACTACTGGACCCCGCTGCCCGACGACCTCTTCCAGCCCGCGGAGATCGCGCCGTTGCCGCCGGTGCCCGACTACGAGCCGTCGACCGGGTTCGACCCGCCGGTGGCGCCGATCGGCCCGGCGCCGGAGTGGCCGCCACGCGAGCCGCGGGTACGTCTGCCGCTGTCCTGGGCCGAACGTGACGCCCAGTCCCGGCGCGTCGTCCCGGACGAGACCGAGGACCGGCCCAGCCCGCGTCCACGGCCGACCGGCCCCTACATCAGCAAGCACAGCGCGGGGCCGCACTGACAGATCCGGCTAGGCTGCCGGGATGGCTTACACCGAGCTCGACCGGCCGCCGTTGTCCGCACGGGCGCTGACCCGCGCGCTGGTCGTACCCGGTGGACTGTGGTCGCGGATCGACGTGCGGGAGGAGACCGGCTCGACCAACGCCGATGCGGCGGCGGCCGCCGCGGCCGGTGAGCCGGAGGGTCTCGTGGTGGTGGCCGAGAGCCAGGTCGCCGGGCGTGGGCGGCGGGACCGGCAGTGGGTGTCGCCGCCGCGGGCCGGCCTGACCGTCAGTGTGCTGCTGCGCCCCGGGCCGGGGGTGCCCACGTCGGCGTTCGGCTGGCTGCCGCTGCTGGCCGGGGTGGCGCTGGTCGAGGCGGTGGCCCGGGTGGCCGAGGTGGAGGCCGCACTGAAATGGCCCAACGATCTCCTGGTCGGTGAGAGCAAGTGCGCCGGGATCCTGGCCGAGGTGTCCGGCGACGCCGTGGTGATCGGGGTGGGGCTGAACGTCAGCACCCGGGCCGACGAGCTGCCGGAGACCACCGGGGCGCCGGCCACCTCGCTGCTCGTCGCCGGTGCCGACAAACCGGACCGGAGCCCCCTGCTGCGGGCGCTGCTGCGCGGCACCGCCCGGTGGTATGAGGGGTGGCGCGAGGCCGGCGGCGATGCCGAGATGTGCGGGCTGCTCGCCGCCTACCAGCGGCATTGCGCGACGATAGGCCGCCGGGTGCGGGTGCTGCTGCCGGGCGGCGGGGAGCGGTCCGGCGAGGCGCTGTCGGTCGATCGGGACGGCCAATTGGTGGTCCGTACGGAGGAAGGCACGGAATTCCGTGTCTCGGCGGGGGATGTGCTGCACGTACGCTGACGGCGTGGCGTTCCCCGAGGATGTTCTGGCGGACGAGGAGGAGATCGTCCTCCATCTGCGTCCGCACTGGAAGGCAGTGGTGCTGCCGGTCGTGGTGGTGCTGCTGGCGGTGGCCGGCCTGATCATGGGCCTGGTGCTGCTCCCGTCGACCGACGGCGGCCGGATCGGCCTGCTGCTGGTCGCCGCGATCACGGTCTACTACGGCGGCCGCTACGGATTGCACCCGCTGCTCGACTGGCGCTGCACCGAGTATGTGCTGACCGGCGAGCGACTGCTCACCCAGCGGGGCATCGTCGACCGGGAGCGGCGTGACCTGCCGCTCAACCGGATCAACGATCACGCCCTGACACAGTCCCTGCTGGACCGGATCCTCGGCAGCGGCACGCTCACCATCGACTCGATCGGGGATCAGCGTGCCGTGCTGGCCGGGGTGCCCGCCGCGCAGCTGGTGCAGAGCACCCTCTACGAGCTGATCGAGCTGGCCCCGGCCGCCGACGACTCCGAGGAGGAGGAAGAGGTGGCGCAGCCTCAGCGGGGGTCGAGTTCGGGCCGCAGATCGAGGTGAGCCACGCTGCCCGGCTCGTCGATCGCGCTCAGCTCGGCGAACCCGGCGGTCGCGTCCATGTCGGTGATGGCGCCCTCATGGCCGTCGACCGGCGGCTTCAGGAAGACGAACGTCCGGTACGCCCAGAAGCGGAAGACCGTGGCGATGCCGATGCCGACGGTCGTCATGCCGAGCAACAGGAACTTGTCGTCGTGCTCGGAGAGGCCGAAGCCGTACTTGCCGAGGTAGGTCATGCCGGACTGGATGACCATGCCGACCAGGTTGAAGCCGAAGAACAGCGTGTACTCCCGGCGCAACGCGGTCCGCGTGTGGTGCCGGTAGGTCCAGTAGCGGTTCGCCACGTACGCCAGCGTGGTGGTGATCACGGTGGCGAGGACACTCGCCTTCACCGGGCCGATCGGCATCGCCACCCAGTAGATCGCGAGATAGAGCAGCGTGTTGCCGGCGCCGATGATGCCGAAGGCGATGGCTTCGGGGGCGAGCCGGCGGAGGCGTTCCGTCAGCGGACTGGCTGAGGGCATTGGGCAACCTTACGGGAACGGGGGCGATTACGCCGAGTCACTGTGAAACTGACGCCGGGGCGGCAGTGACCCGGAAGACGAAACGGCGGTAGGACCAGAAGCGGAACATGGTACCGAGTGCTGTCCCGACACCGACGCCGGCGATGTTGTCAGCGAGCGGGCTCTGCAGTTGTGGCCAGATCTGCCCGAGGCCGTAGTGGCTGATCGCGAGGCATGCCAGAGCGATACCCAGGCCGATCAGGTTCAGTACGAAGAACGTCGTGTACTGCCGTGCCATGTTGGTGTGCTCACCGTCACGCCAGGTCCAGAACCGGTTTCCGAAGAACGCGATGGTGGTGGCCACGATCGTGGAGGCGGCCTTGGCGGTCAGTGTCTCCAGCCCCGCCCGCAGCAGGATGTTGAAGAGCACGAAGTCGACGGTGAAGGCGATGCCCCCGACGATGCCGAATCTCCCCAACTCGCGGACGAGTCCCCTTATCCGGGTGCGCAGGGTGGTCGTCTGCGGAGGTTTGGGGGGCACGGATCCGAGGGTACCGGCGGAGGTCACCCATCGCTGTCCTCGTTGCCGGGTCTTAACCGGACGTCTCGGCATGGTGACGCTGGCGATACGGAGCGTGACGGAAGCCGTCGACTTCGCGGATCTCCGCGAGCCTGTTGCGGCAGTCCGAGCACCATCCGAGATGCGTACCCATGCGATGGGCGTCACGCGGCGCGAGCCGTCCCCGCACCTGGCCGCCGAGTCGCTCGCCGGCCCATCGGCACTCCGGGTGATCGGCCGCCGCCACGTGCTGCTGGAGATAGAGGCTGCGCAGTCCCTCGCGCGCCCGGTGGGCGAGCACGGCCACGGCGTTCGGGGTGAGGCCCATCCTCGGCGCCAGCTCGGCGGGAGTGCTGCCCTCGACCTCGGTCTGCCACAGCACGTCGCGCCAGCGCTCGGGCAGCTGCCGGAAGGCGGCCGCCGCGAAGGTGCGCTCAAGCCGGTCCAGAGCCGGATCGGTGAACGGCTCGCCGGCGTCGTAGCGGGTCAGGTCGTCGGTGAACTCCAGTCGGCGGTCCAGCCGGGCCCGCTGGTAGCGGAGGTGGCGCATGGTGGTGTGCAGATAGGCACGGAACGCCACGAGTGGTCCCCGTCCGGCCCGTAGCGTCGCGAACACCTTGGCGAACGTCTCGGCCACCAGGTCGTCGACGTCGGCGGGGTCGTGAACGAGTCCGAAGGCGAACTTGCGGGCTGCCGCGTGGTGCCGCTCGTAGAGCGTGCCGTACGCGGCGGTGTCGCCGGACCGGACCGCGGCGAGCAAGCCGGTGTCCGAGTCCGCGTCGTCGCCCGGCATCGTCATTCCGCCTCCAGTGGCAGGAACTGCGAAGAAAGCCCGATACGCGAAATTCTAAGCTGATAAGTCCTTTTTGTGAAAGTTGTCGAGAGCGACGGTGTGGCTCGGTCAGATCCGGCCACCTTGCGCACAGTTGCGCTTTGCGGCGAAGAATCGCTCGTCTGCGCGCAAAGCAGCCAAAGATTGTGCGGTTGTCCACAGGAGTAACCGATGAACTCAATGCTCAGTCGGGCTTACGCTGACGTGACTCCCCCATGACAGAGCCGGTTTACCGGCTGATCAGTCATAGGTCAGTGCCGACCGAAGGAGCTTCACCTTGACTCAGCCCCCTACCTCCCACCCGCGACTACTCGCGTGGATCGACGAGGTCGCCGCCCTGACCACACCCGACCGCATCGTCTGGTGTGACGGTTCCGAGGCCGAGTGGACCCGTCTCACCGACGAGCTCGTCGACGGGGGCGCCCTGGTGCGTCTCGACGAGGAGAAGAAACCGAACTCGTTCTGGGCGCGTACCGACCCGTCCGACGTGGCGCGGGTCGAGGAACGCACCTTCATCTGCTCGGTCGACGAGGCCGACGCCGGTCCCACCAACAACTGGATGGACCCGGCCGAGATGAAGCAGCTGATGACCGGGCTCTACCGGGGCTGCATGCGGGGCCGCACGATGTATGTCGTCCCGTTCTGCATGGGCCCGCTGGACGCGGCCGAGCCGATGTTCGGCGTCGAGCTCACCGACAGCCCGTACGTGGTGGCCAGCATGCGCATCATGACCCGGATGGGCGCCGAGGTCCTCGAGGTGATGGGCGACGCCGCCGACTTCGTGCCGGCGCTGCACTCGATCGGCGCGCCGCTGGAGCCCGGTCAGCAGGACGTCGCCTGGCCGTGCAACGAGACGAAGTACATCTCGCACTTCCCGGAGACGCGGGAGATCTGGTCGTTCGGCTCGGGTTACGGGGGCAACTCGCTGCTGGGCAAGAAGTGCTTCGCGCTGCGGATCGCCAGTGTGGCCGCCCGCGACGAGGGCTGGCTCGCCGAGCACATGCTGATCATGAAGCTGACCTCGCCCGAGGGCGTCGTGCGGTACATCGCCGGCGCGTTCCCGTCGGCGTGCGGCAAGACCAACCTGGCGATGCTGGAGCCGACTCTCGACGGGTGGAAGGTCGAGACCGTCGGTGACGACATCGCCTGGATGCGGTTCGGTGAGGACGGCCGGCTGTGGGCCACCAACCCCGAGTTCGGCCTGTTCGGTGTCGCACCCGGCACCGACTTCCACACCAACCCGAACGCCATGCGCACCCTCGCCAAGGGCAACTCGGTCTTCACCAACGTGGCGCTCACCGACGACGGTGACATCTGGTGGGAGGGCATGGGCGAGCCGCCCGCGCACCTGACCGACTGGAAGGGCAACGACTGGACGCCCAAGTCCGAGGCCGTCTCCAGCCACCCGAACAGCCGCTTCTGCACGCCGATCGAGCAGTGCCCGATCCTCGCCGACGAATACCACGACCCGCGTGGCGTGCCGATCGACGCGATCCTCTTCGGTGGCCGCCGCAAGACCACGATCCCGCTGGTCAGCGAGGCCCGTGACTGGGTGCACGGGGTCTACCTGGGCGCCACCCTGTCGTCGGAGACCACCGCGGCCGCGGTCGGTCAGGTCGGCGTGGTCCGCCGCGACCCGATGGCGATGCTGCCGTTCATCGGCTACCACGCCGGCGACTACTTCCAGCACTGGATCGACATGGCCAAGGGTGCGTCCGGCGACGCCGCCAAGCTGCCGAAGGTCTTCTACGTCAACTGGTTCCGCCGCGGCGACGAGGGCCAGTTCCTGTGGCCCGGATTCGGCGAGAACAGCCGGGTCCTCAAGTGGGTGTGCGAGCGCCTCGACGGCAAGGCCGACGCGATCGAGACCCCGATCGGTCACGTGCCCACGCCCGACGCCCTCGACCTGACCGGCCTCGACATCGACCCGGCTGACCTGGCGGCGGTGCTGCGGGTCGACCCGCAGGAGTGGCGGGCGGAGATCCCGCAGGTGACCGAATGGTTCGACAAGTTCGGCGACAAGCTTCCGGCCGTGCTCTGGGCCGAGCTCGACGCGCTGAAGGCGCGGCTCGCCGACGCATGACAACCGCCCGGTCCCGCCCACGGCAACGACGCCGCGGGCGGGACCGGCCGGTCGGCGGATGCGCGCGCTCGCACGATCGGGCGCATCCTCCTCGCGGACGGCCCCATGCCGGGCCGCCCCGCTTGAGCCCTGGGCGGGGGTGGCTACGCTTTGGGGTGATGAGTCTGCGTTCTCTGGTCTACACCTTTTACGAGCGGCGGCTGGCGGCGAAGCTGGCCGGCAAGCCCGTGCCCCAGCACATCGGCGTGATGTGCGACGGCAACCGGCGGTGGGCCCGGGAGATGGGCTTCGTCGACCCCAACGACGGCCACCGCGTCGGCGCTACCCGGGTCAAGGACCTGCTGTCGTGGTGCGACCAGTCCGGTATCGAGCACGTGACGCTCTATCTGCTGGCCACCGACAACCTGCGCCGCCCGGCCGCCGAGCTCGACCCCCTCGTCAAGATCATCGAAGATCTGGCGACCGAGCTGGCCGAAGAGGGCAATCCCTGGCGTCTGCGGATGGTCGGCGCCCTCGACCTGCTGCCCGCCCCGACGTCCGCCACCCTCAAGGCCGCGCAGGAGAAGACCCGCAACCGCGGCGACGGCGTCGAGGTCAACATGGCCGTCGGCTACGGTGGCCGCCGCGAGATCACCGATGCGGTCCGCTCCCTGCTCTACGAGCACGCCGCGACCGGCGGCACCATCGAGGAGCTCGCCGAGACCCTCGACGTCGAGCACATCGCCGAGCACCTCTACACCCGCGGCCAGCCCGACCCCGACCTGGTCATCCGCACCAGCGGCGAGCAGCGCCTGTCCGGCTTCCTGCTGTGGCAGTCGGCCCACTCCGAGTTCTACTTCCACGACGCGAACTGGCCCGACTTCCGCCGCATCGACTTCCTGCGGGCGTTGCGGTCCTACGCCTCCCGCCAGAGACGTTACGGCGCTTGAAGGCCTTCATCCGGTACGAGCCGGTCACCCCACCACCGCATCCCACCCCGTCCCGAGCCTCCCCGGCGACGCAGGCGGCAGGCACGATCGCAGCGCCCGCGCCGGGCTGAATGCGGTGGTCCCAGACGCAAAGCAACTGCGTGTCCGCAGCGCCCGCACCGGGCTGATCCGGTGGTCCCTGACGCAAAGCGGCAGGGCGCCCGGGTAGCTGGTGCATCGTCCGCGTCGCGCGGCCCACCGCATTCAGCCCGGCGGACGCGCTGTCGGTCGGGAGCCCGTCGGGCGTCGCGGGGGAGCCACGGGACGCCCCGGGTGCGGTCGGGCGCCGCCTGGCTCGTACCGAAAAATAGGGTCAGAAGCGGCGCAGGCCCTCGGTGAGGAAGGCAGCCACCGCGTCGGGGGACTCGAGGGTGAGGTCGGCGGCGCTGGAGACCTCGGCGCCGGTCTCGGGGTTGGCCACGGCGACGGCCATGCCGAAGAAGGCCGGGTCGACGGCCTCGCGGGCGCGCAGCGCGTCGAAAGCCTTGATGTCGGACATGTCGTCACCGAAATACCAGGCGCAGCCGGCGTTGCGGACGCCCTCGGTGATGACCATGCCCTTGTCCTGGTCGACCGGTGGCTTCAGCTCGACCACCATGCGGCCGTGCTGGATGCGCAGCCCCAGACGCTCGGCCTGCTCGTGCGCCCAGCGCTCGACGGCACGGCTCTGGTCGGGGGCGGTGCGGTAGTGCAGGGCCACGGAGAGCCTCTTGTACTCCACGAGGATCTCAGCGGGCAGCTCGGTGCGGGCCTGCTCGGCCAGCCCCGTCATGGCGGGCACGAAGTCGAGGGCGGCCGGCTCGGTGACGACCTGGCCGTCGTGCCAGACCTCGAGGCCGTAGAGGCCGTGCAGGTCGACATTGTCGAGGGTCTCGAACCGGGAGCGCAGGAAACTGACCGGCCGGGCGGAGACGATCGCCACTCGGGCGACCGAGTCGGCCAGACGCTCCAGAACGCCGAGCACCTCGGGCACCGGCTGGGAGACGTCGGGGTCGTCGGTGACAGGCGAAAGGACACCGTCGAAGTCGAAGAAGAACGTGGTCGCGGAGGCGCGTGAAGCGGTGAACGCCCACGCCTCGTCAGTGGTCAGCGGGTGTGTCGGACGCGCAGTCTCTGCCACGGGAGTCAGATTACCCGCGGATGGTCGTCTTTTAAGCCTGGCGATTGGTCGGGGAGGCGAGCGTCACCCTCCGGTGCCCGATTTTGCGCACTACCGCGGGACGTAGTTGACCGCTAGCGTTTGAGTCATGGCGCGGGGTCGTCCCGGGCCAGCCGGTCGGCCCGGACCTGCGACGACTGCGCCACGGGGACCGCAATCCGACCCCGTGCAGAGGGCCGGCGACCGGTAGGTGGCGGACCGCGGGCGTACCGGGTTGCACGCCCGCTGGAGCAGGCCTGTGACATCTCGCCGTACCGATGCCGGGGTCGATGCGAACCCGGCCGACAAGGTCTCCAGCAGCAGTGCCACGACGGGTCGCCGTAGGGCCCGGGACAGGCACGCCGACGCGGAACCCGCCACTGCCGGCAGGGTCTTCGTCCTGGACACTTCGGTCCTGCTGTCCGACCCGGCGGCTTTCCGCCGGTTCACCGACCACGAGGTGGTCGTGCCTCTCGTGGTCATCTCCGAGTTGGAGGGCAAACGTCACCACCCCGAGCTCGGCTGGTTCGCCCGGCAGTCGCTGCGGATGCTGGACGAGCTGCGGATCAAGTTCGGCCGTCTGGACCACCCGGTGCTCTGCAACGACGAGGGCGGCACGCTGCGGGTGGAGCTGAACCACGCCGACCAGAGCGTGCTCCCGCTGGGTTTCCGCAACGACTCGAACGACACCCGCATCCTCTCGGTGGCGCTGGGCCTGGCCGCCGAGGGCCGTGAGGTGACGCTGGTCAGCAAGGACATGCCGCTGCGGGTGAAGGCCGCGTCGGTCGGCATCACCGCCGACGAGTACCGGCACGGCCAGGCGAGCGACCCCACCTGGACCGGCATGGCCGACCTGGAGCTGACCGAGGAGCAGGTGGCCTCGCTCTACTCCGGCGAGGAGCTGGAGGTGGACGAGGGGGACAACCTGCCGTGCCACACCGGCCTGGTGATCCACTCGCCGCGCGGCTCGGCGCTGGCCCGGGTCAACCCGGACAAGTCGATCAAACTGGTCCGCGGTGACCGGGACGCGTTCGGGCTGCGGGGCCGCTCGGCGGAGCAGCGTGTGGCGCTGGACATCCTGCTGGACGAGCAGATCGGCATCGTGTCGCTGGGCGGCCGTGCCGGTACCGGCAAGTCGGCGCTGGCCCTCTGCGCGGGCCTGGAGGCGACGATGGAGCGCAACCGCCACAAGAAGGTGGTGGTGTTCCGTCCCCTCTACGCGGTCGGCGGCCAGGAGCTCGGCTACCTGCCCGGCAGCGAGTCGGAGAAGATGTCGCCCTGGGCGCAGGCGGTCTTCGACACCCTGGGTGCGGTGGTGCACGCCAACGTGGTCGAGGAGGTGCTGGCCCGCGGCATGCTGGAGGTGCTGCCGCTGACCCACATCCGGGGCCGGAGCCTGCACGACGCGTTCGTGATCGTCGACGAGGCGCAGTCACTGGAACGCAACGTGCTGCTGACCGTGTTGTCCCGCATCGGGCAGAACTCGCGGGTCGTGCTGACCCACGACGTCGCCCAGCGCGACAACCTGCGGGTCGGCCGGCACGACGGTGTCACCGCGGTGATCGAGGCGCTGAAGGGTCACCCGATCTTCGCGCACGTGACCCTCACGCGATCGGAGCGCTCGCCGATTGCTGAGGTGGTGACCGACCTGCTGGAGGAAATCCCGCTGTAAGAGATCTTGAGAACGCCAGCGTGGCTATTTAGTGCCGGATTCAACCGGTAAGTCGTGTGACTAAAGTCACATAGCCACGCTGGCGTTTCACATCCACTTCACGTTGCGCCATGGTGTTCGGCGAGCAACATGCGGCGCGGTCCACCCCGCCCGGGGTGATGACGCGCCGTTTCCTTGCCCCCGACGAAGGGAATCTTCGTGAAGCGGCTCTGGAGCCGGATGGGTGTCCGTGCGGCCTCGGTCGGTCTTCTCGTTCTGGGTCTCACCGGCGGTGTGTACCTGGGTCAGAACCGGGAAGTCCAACAGCAGAGCGCTCGGGCGCAACTCGTCCTGCAGGCCAACGAGGACGAGATGCGGCTGCTGAAGGCTCGTCAGGCCGACCACGCAGCGGCCCGTGCGCACCGCGTGGTCGCCGAGGAGGCCGCCGCCGCGAAGGCCGCCACCGAGGCTCAGTCCGCCGCCTCCAAGGCGCGGAAGCTGGAGAAAGAGGTCATCGAGGCCAAGGAGGCCGAGAAGGCCAAGAAGGCCGAGGAGGCGTCCGGCCCGGTCGGCTACACCGGCGACATCCCGGAGTCCTGCAGCGAGTACAGCGGCAGCCGCGAGATCGGGTGCGCGCTCATGCTCGAGGACGGCTTCAAGCTCGACCAGTTCCCGTGCCTGGACAAGCTGTGGAAGAAGGAGAGCGGCTGGAACTACAAGGCCCTCAACAGCAGCTCCGGGGCGTACGGGATCCCGCAGTCCCTGCCCGGCGAGAAGATGGCGTCGGAGGGCTCGGACTGGAAGACCAACCCGGCCACGCAGATCAAGTGGGGTCTCGGCTACATCAAGGGCCGCTACAACACCCCGTGTGGCGCGTGGAGCCACTCGCAGAACGTGGGCTGGTACTGACGAACTTCGAGACGGGGCTGCGCGGCTTTCCGCGCGGCCCCGTTTTGCTGTGATCAAATGTCCACATGGTCCGGAAAGTGGCGATCTGCCTTCTGGTTTGTGCTCTGGCGGGCGCCGACGTGCCGGCACGGGCGGCATCCGGACGGGCGCCGGCACGTGACGTCGTCGGCGGCAAGATCGCCGGTGACGGGAGGTTCCCCTGGGCGGTCCGCCTCTCGATGGGCTGCGGCGGCGCCCTGACCGCACCCCGGCTCGTCCTCACCGCCGGGCACTGCGTCGGCCCGACCGGCCCCAACGACCGGATCACGGTGACCGCCGGCGCCACCGACCTGGAGTCGCGTTCCGCGATCACCGTCAAGTCGGTGGAGGTCTACCGCTCCCCGGATTTCGTCACCGAGACCAGCGGCGACGACTGGGCCGTGGTCCGCCTGGAACGCGAGCTGACACTGCCCACCCTGCCGTTGACGCCCGACGACGTCGACGAGGGCGACTTCACCGTCATGGGCTGGGGGCAGACCCGGGAGACGTCGCCGGCCCAGGAACGACGGCTGCACTACGCGACCGTCCCGACGATCCCGGACGAAGAGTGCGCGAAGGCCTACCGCAAGGCCGGCGTCACCCTGGTCCGCGGCGACTCCATCTGCGCCGGACGGCGCGGCGTCGACACCTGTCAGGGCGACTCCGGCGGCCCCATGGTCCGCCGCGACCGCCTGGGCCGGTGGGTGCAGGTCGGCATCGTCAGCTGGGGCCTCGGATGTGCCCGCGACGGCTACTTCGGCGTCTATACGCAGATCGCGACATTCCGGGACGAGATCCAGAAAGCGGCCCACAAGCTGAGCTGATACTCGGGTGGCCGTGCTCGCCGTGTCCTGCCACCATCGACGACATGGGTTACGAATGGGCGGCCGCCGCACGCTCCGACGAGGCGGGACGGTTCGGCACCGAGGCTTTCTACGCATCGCTGGGGCGCGCGTTCGTGACGATGTGCGCCATCATCCCGGCCCTGTTCCTGATCGAGGCGATCGACGTCGGCCTCGGCTCGGGGACCCTCGACCTCGCCGGCGGCATCATCCCCCGCTCGATGGCGGGGATCGACGGCATCCTGTTCAGCCCGTTCCTGCACGACGGGTGGCAGCACCTCTACGGCAACGCGATCCCGCTCATCCTGCTCGGCACGTTCGTCATGGCCGGCGGCGCACGCCGGTTCATCTGGTCGACCGTGCTGATCGCGGCGGTGTCCGGTGTGGGCGTCTGGCTCATCGGCGACCCCGACACGGTCGTCGTCGGCGCCAGCGGCGTCATCTTCGGCTATCTCGGCCTGCTGCTCGTCCGCGGCGTGGTGGAACGCAGCTGGTGGCACTTCGCGGTCGCCGCGTTCGTCGGGTTGCTCTACTGGTACCAGTTCTTCAACGTCCTGCCCACCGACCAGCGCATCTCCTGGCAGGGGCACCTGCTGGGCCTGCTCGGTGGGATGGTCGCCGCGGTCGTCTTCCGGCGGCGTTAGGCCATTGTGCGGTACGGGCCGGCCCGCCCCGCCGAATCCGGGCCGTCCCGCCGCGTCCGCGCGACGCAGGCGCTCCTCCCGGCCCGGGCGCGACCGCCGGGCTGATGCGGGACTCACCGCATCAGCGCAGGCGGTCATCCCGGCCCGGGCGTGACCGCCGGGTGTATGCGGAAGGCGCCGCATCAGCGCAGGCGGTCATCCCTGCCACGGCGTGACCGCCGGGTGTATGCGGCACCCACCGCATCAGCCCGGCGGTCGCGCTGCGGTCGTGAGTGGCGCCCGCGTCGCGCGGGAGCCACGGGACGGTCCCGGTCGGGCGGAGTGGGCCGACCCGTACCCCCGAAAGGTTTTGACCGGGAATGGTCAGGAGTGCGGGACCGTCGGCAGATGCCCGTCGAAGTCGACGGCCGAGTAGAGGGCCAGTTTCTCCAGCCGGTGGTAGGAGTCGATGACCCGGATCGTGCCGCTCTTGGACCGCATCACGATCGACTGGGTATGCGCGCCGCCCGAGCGGTAGCGAACCCCCTTCAGCAGGTCGCCGCTGGTCACGCCGGTGGCGACGAAGAAGCAGTTGTCACCGGTGACCAGGTCGTCGGTGGAGAGGACCCGGTCGAGGTCGTGACCGGCGCCGATCGCCTTCTCCCGCTCGGCGTCGTCGAGCGGCCACAGCTTGGCCTGGATCGTCCCACCCAGACATTTCAGGGCACATGCCGCGGTGATTCCCTCGGGGTGCCGCCGACGCCCATCAGCACGTCGACGTCGGACTCGAGACGGGCCGCCGAGATGGCGCCGGCGATGTCGCCGTCCGAGATGAACTTGATGTTGGCACCCGCCTGCCGCACCTCCTCGACCAGCTTGGCGTGACGCGGACGATCCAGAATGCAGACCGTGACGTCGGAGACGCTGGACCGCTTCGCCTTGGCGATGCGCCGCAGATTCTCCTTGACCCCGGCATCGATGTCGACGACGTCGGCACAGTCCGGCCCGACGGCGATCTTGTCCATGTAGAAGACCGCGCTCGGATCGAACATGGCGCCCCGCTCGGCGACCGCGAGCACCGCGATCGAACCGGGCATGCCCTTGCTCATCAGGGTGGTGCCGTCGATCGGGTCGACCGCGACGTCCACCTCCGGCCCGGTGCCGTCACCGACCTGCTCCCCGTTGAAGAGCATCGGCGCTTCGTCCTTCTCACCCTCGCCGATGACGACGACGCCGCGCATCTGGATCGAGTTGATGAGTTTGCGCATGGCGTCGACGGCCGCGCCGTCACCGCCGTTCTTGTCTCCTCGGCCGACCCAGCGACCGGCCGCCATGGCGGCGGCCTCGGTCACGCGGACGAGGTCGAGGGCGATGTTGCGGTCGAGATCCTGAGGGACTCGGGCGGGCACGGCGGCCTCCTCGCGACGTTGCGGGGTGTGATCCCTCCGATCCTGGCATCCGAGGACGTGTTGAGTCCCGTTTCAGCGACGTGGTTAACAATGGGGTTTGTGGAACCCGCCGTCACCCCCGCCGCCGAACCGCCGGCGCCCGCAGTCGAAGCACCCGCCGCCGGATCGTCAGCGCCACCTCCCGGGCCGTCGGCGCCATCTCCCGGGCCGGCCGCTCCCGGGTCGTCCGGGGTTGAGCCGTCCGCTGCCGGGCCGTCCTCTGCCGGGCCGTCCGCCGTCGGGCCGTCCGCGGGCCCGCGCCTTGCCGCGCGGGAGGAGCGCCGACCACGCGACATGGTCATGTCGCTGCTGGTGCTCCTAGTGCCGATCGCGCTGTTCCTCGGTTTCTACCGGGTCGTCCTCGACGGCGACAAGCCGATCTCGGTCGACCCGACCTCATCGATCGAGCTGGCCACGCGTGAGTTCCCGGTGGCCCGGCCGGCCGGTCTCGGCGACGACTGGCACGTGACGTCGGCCAACTTCCGCCGCGAGGACACCGGGGCCACCCTGCGGCTCGGTTACGTCGACCCCGACGGCAAGCCGATCCTGCTCGTACAGAGCACCGTCGAGGCGGCCACGCTCGTCCCCGCCGAAGTCGGTGCCCAGGGCCAGCGGGTCGGCGCCTACCGGTCCGGTGAGCGCACCTGGATGCGCTACACCGGGCGGGAGGACGAGACCGCCCTGATCGTCACCGAGCAGACCCGGACGATCGTGATCCTCGGAAACAGCGCCGACACCACCAACCTGGAGAAGCTCGCGTCCGCCCTCTGACTCCGGTCCGGGGAGAGAAGGCCCGGCCCGCGAGCCCGGAAGGGGCAGGTACGAGGCGAGGCCCGGCCGCTCCCCAAGCGGGCGTCAGCCGTCGGCGCGGGCGGCCCGGGCCGCCTCGATCCGCTCGCGGGCCCCCTCCAGCCAGCGATGGCAGACGTCGGCCAGTCTCTCCCCGCGCTCCCACAGCGCCAGCGACTCCTCCAGGGTGCCGCCGCCCTGCTCCAGCCGCTCCACCACCGACGCCAGCTCGGTGCGCGCCTGCTCGTAGGACAGTTTCTCGTCGCTCATCAGCTCTCCGTCACTGCTGCTCGCAGCTCGCCATCGGCGAGCCGGATCCGAAGGATGTCGTCCGCGGCCACCTCGTCCGCGGCGCGGACCACCTGGCCGTCGGGGCGTTGCACGATCGCGTAGCCACGCTCCAGCGTCTTGGCCGGGGACAGGGCACGCAGGCGGGCGACGGTGTGCTCCAGCGCGTCGTCGGCCCGCCGGAGCCGGTGCTCCAGGCTGCGGCCGGCCCGGTCACGCAACGCCGTCACCTCGGCGTCGCGCTGCCCGATCAGCGCTTCCGGCCGGGCCAGCACCGGCCGGGACCGCCACGCGTCGATCCGGTGCCGCTCCCGATCGATCAGGCCGAGCACCGCCCGGTCGAGCCGCCCCCGCGCCTGCGCGATCAGGCGCTGCTCGTCGGCCAGGTCGGGCACCACCCGTTTCGCCGCGTCGGTCGGCGTCGACGCCCGCACATCGGCGACATAGTCGAGCAACGGCGCGTCGGTCTCGTGGCCGATCGCGCTGACCACGGGGGTCCGTGCCGCGAACACCGCCCGGCACAGCGCCTCGTCGGAGAACGGCAGCAGGTCCTCGACACTGCCGCCGCCCCGCGCGATCACGATCACGTCGACCGTGTCGTCACCGTCGAGGACCTTCAACGCGTCGATGAGCTGCGCCACCGCGGTCGGGCCCTGCACCGGCACGTTGATCACCCGGAAGTCGACCGACGGCCAGCGACGCCGCGTATTCATCAGCACGTCACGCTCGGCGGCGCTGGCCCGCCCGGTGATCAGCCCGATCCGGCCCGGCAGGAACGGCAGCCGCCGCTTGCGCTCGACGGCGAACAGCCCCTCCGCGGCGAGCAGCCGCTTCAGTTTCTCCAGACGGGCCAGCAGCTCACCGATGCCGACCTGGCGGATCTCGTCGGCCCGCAGGCTCAGCGTGCCCCGGCCGGGATAGAACTCCGGTTTGGCGTGCAACGTCACCCGTGCGCCCTCGGCCAGCTCCGGCGCGCCCGCGTGCAGCACGTCATGGCTGGTCGTCACGGTCAGGCTCAGATCAGCCGACGGGTCACGCAGGGTCAGGAACACCACGTTGGAGCCGGGCCGGCGGCTGATCTGCGCGACCTGCCCGTCGACCCAGACCCAGCCGAGCCGGCTGATCCAGGCAGTGATCTTCTGACTGACCACGCGGACCGGCCATGGCTCGTCGGCGGAGCTGCGCGGCGCGCTCTCGGGCTCGTTCACCCGGCCAGATTACGTAAGCCCACCGACATTTTCGCCGCGCGGCGACGGCTCGGCGTACGCGTGATATCGGCTCAGGTCCACCGGGGTGCGCCGTTCCGGGAGCACCCGCTCGATCCCCGCCAGCGCCACCACGGCCAGCAGGCCCGCACAACTCCAGAAGATCAGGTCGGCGACCAGGTACAGCGGGGCCAGGTGCAGCCCGCCCCCCACGCCGAGGAACGGGAACGGATAGCCGTGCCGCCCCGGATAGTCCTCCATGCAGCAGCCCGACGTGTGCGGGACGGCGGTCGCCACGATCGCCACCAGGACCAGGGCCGCCGCCAGCGCGGACCCGGCACGGCCCGGCGCCGGCCGCCGCCGCAACAGCAGCAGCACACCACCGGCGGCGAGCATCAGATGAAAGACCAGATACGCCCCGGACAGCCCGCCGTCGACCTCGACGCCCAGATTCAGCAGCCCGATCCCGATCAGGAACCAGCCGGTCATCACACGGAGCACGGCCGCGATCGACGGCCACTGCTCCATGCTCATGAACTGGGATTATTCCGGCCTCTCCGGGTTCCCGCGTGCCTTTTGCGCGCGCACGGCAAGACCGAGAACACAGATCAACACCAGGCCGGCGTACGCCCACACGATCACATCCACGACGAGCCGGGTCGGGTCGAGGGCCCATCCTTCTGCCACGGCCTGCCGGCGCGCCTCGTCGAGACCGTCCGCCACCGCGCCACGGCCCAGCCAGGCGAACGGCCAGCCCCGGTCCTCGAACCAGCCGAACATCCCGCCCGTGGTGATGGTCCGCACGATCAGCCCCGCCGCCGTACCGGCCAGCCCGATCGCCCCCGACCGCCGCCAAGCCCGCCGAAACATGCCGTGGATCCGGTCCTGTCACGCTCATGACCAGCCAGAACATGCCGAAGGTGAGAGTCAGCTGACCCACCGTCACTCGAATGATGCGACTCGTCATGACCGGGCAGTATGCACGGCCTGTGCCCCACGTCTCACACGGGCGGGGGACGCGACCTGCCACGTACCATGGCGGGGTGACTGAACCTCGTAAGCGGGTGTTGCTCGCCAAGCCGCGTGGCTACTGCGCCGGTGTCGACCGCGCCGTGCAGACCGTCGAGGAGGCGCTGAAGCTCTACGGCGCCCCGGTCTACGTGCGCAAGCAGATCGTGCACAACAAACACGTGGTCAGCACCCTCGAAGCGCGCGGCGCGATCTTCGTCGAGGAGAACTACGAGGTGCCCGAGGGCGCCACCGTCGTCTTCTCCGCCCACGGCGTCGCCCCCGAGGTCCACGAGCAGGCCCGCGAGCGCAAGCTCAAGGCCATCGACGCCACCTGCCCGCTGGTGACGAAGGTCCACCACGAGGCCAAACGGTTCGCCGCCGAGGACTACGACATCCTGCTCATCGGCCACGAGGGCCATGAGGAGGTCATCGGCACCGCCGGTGAGGCGCCGGCCCACATCCAGCTCGTCGACGGCCCCGACGACGTCGACAACGTCGTCGTCCGTGACCCGGCCAAGGTCGTCTGGCTGTCCCAGACCACCCTCTCCGTCGACGAGACGATGGAGACCGTCGCCCGCCTCAAGACCCGGCTGCCGCTGCTCCAGTCACCGCCCAGCGACGACATCTGCTACGCCACGTCCAACCGGCAGCACGTGATCAAGGAGATCGCCCCCGACTGTGACGTGGTCATCGTCGTCGGCTCCACCAACTCGTCCAACTCGGTGCGCCTCGTCGAGGTCGCCCTCGGCGCCGGAGCCCGGGCCGGCCACCTCGTCGACTACGCCTCCGAGATCCAGGACGAGTGGCTGGAGGGCGCCACCACGGTCGGCGTCTCGTCCGGTGCCAGCGTCCCCGAGGACCTCGTCATGGAGGTCCTCGCCCACCTCGCGTCCCGTGGATTCGGCGAGGTCACCGAATACACCACCGCCGAGGAGCGCCTCACCTTCTCCCTGCCGCAGGAGCTGCGCAAGGACATGAAGGCCGCAGCCGCAGCCGGCGCCTAGCTGAACTCGGGAGCCTGCGGCTGCCGGGGAGCCGTCTCCACCTGCACCGGCGGAAAGAGCTCCTCGTCCGAGACGCCCATCTCGGCCAGCTTCCGGGCGCTCACCAGCACCCGCGACTCCAGCGACCCCACCGCCCGGTTGTAGGCGGTCACCGCCCCACCCAGCGCCGTACCCAGCTTGTCCACATGATCGCCGAGTGTGGACAACCGGCCGTACAACTCGCGGGCGAGACCGTGCACCGCCGCGGCGTTCCGGGTCAGAGCCTCCTGCCGCCACGAGTACGCCACCGTCCGCAGCATCGCGATCAGCGTCGCCGGCGTCGCCAGCACGATGTTGCGGCGGAACGCGTGCTCCATCAGCGACGGATCCCGCTGCAACGCCGCATCCAGGAACGGATCCGCCGGCACGAACAGCACCACGAAATCCGGCGTCGACTCGAAAGCCGACCAGTACCGCTTCCCCGACAACGCGTCCACGTGTGCCCGCAGATGCCGGGCATGCTGATCCAGATGCCCGTCCCGGGTGTGCTCGTCGCGGGCCTCCATCGCCGACAGATAGCCCTCCAGCGGCGCCTTCGCATCCACCACCACGGTCCGCCCGCCGTGCAGCCGCACCACCAGATCCGGGCGCACCCCGGAATCGTCGGTCGCCGCCGTCACCTGCTCGGCGAAGTCGCAGTGCTCCAGCAGCCCCGCCGCCTCCACGATCCGCCGCAACTGATGCTCACCCCACCGGCCCCGCACCTGCGGCGCCCGCAAGGCCGCCACCAGCTGCCTCGTCTCGGTCCGCAGCTCCCCGGACACCGCACCCATCGCCCGCACCTGCTCCCGCAACTCCGCATACGCGTCGATCCGGTCGTGCTCCAACTGGGCGACCCGATCCTCATAGCGGCGCAGAGTGTCGTGCAGCGGCGCCACCGCCCGTGCCACCGCCTCCTGCGACTGCGCCGTCGCCTCATAGGACAGAGCCCGCAGCGACTGCTCCAGCCGCTGCTCACCATCCCGGGCAGCCGCCACCGTCGCCTCCAGCCGGGCGATGTCGGTCGCCGCACGAGCCCGCGCGGCCAGCCAGCCGACCGCAGCGCCCGCCGCCAGACAGAGAAGAATCACGGCCAGTGTCGAGAACGTCACCATCGAAGATTGCCAGACCGGGAACCCGCGACATGCGGGGGTACCGTGGGAAACATGAAGGGCGTGTTGCTGATCCTGCTCATCGTCGTGCTCGCCGGCCTGGTCATCGCGGCCACCCAGCGAGGCGGCAAAGCCCGGCGCCAGACCGAGCTCGACGACGCCCGGGCCGACGCCCAGAGGTGGTATGAGCGGCTCGGCGGCCAGGTCATGAACCTCACCTCCGAGGAGCCGGCCGCACGGCAGGCACTCGCCGACGCGAGCGAGCGCTACAACGCCGCCGGAGGCCAACTGCAGACCGCCAACTCGGTCCGCCAGTTCCAGTTCGCCCGCGAGTCGGCGCTGGAGGGCCTCACCTACGCCCGGGCCGCGCGCCTGGCCATGGGCCTCGACCCCGGCCCCGACCTGCCGCCGCTCAGTTCCGCCCACAACACCGGCCAGATCACCCACGAGCGTGAGGTGACCGTGCAGGGCCACTCGTACAAGGCCGGGCCCCGCCCGGGCTCCGACACCCCCTACTACTACCCCGGCGGCCGGGTCGAGGGCCGCCCGGTGCCGTCCGGCTGGTATTCGACGCCGGTCTGGCGGACGGCTCTCGGCGCAGGCGCGGGAGTTCTCGGCGGCATGCTCATCTTCGACGCCCTGTTCTCCCCGGAGTTCGGCGACTTCACCGGCACCGACTTCACCGGCACCGACTTCGCCGGTGGCGACTTCAGCGGCGACTTCGCCGGCGGCGATCCCAGCGGCGGCGATTTCTCCGGCGGCGACTTCGGGGGCGGCGACATCGGCGGCGGCTTCGGCGACTTCGGCGGTGGCGGCGGCTTCGACTTCTGAAGCCGCTCCCCGGCAGCAAGCACCGCATGGGCGGCTTGCGAATCGCCTAGCGGCTACATGGGCGGCTTGCGAATCGCCTAGCGGCTACATGGGCGGCTTGCGAATCGCCTAGCGGCTCATGTGATGGTCGATGGCGCGGCGCAGCGCTCGTGGGCTCGGCCAGATCTGCGTCAGATCGGCGGTGAACGCCGGCCCGCGCGGCGTATCCGCCAACACCGGCCCGCCGCTGTCACCCTCCTGCACCGGGTGCACGCTGTCCAGATCCACCGGAACCACGTCGAGAAGCGTCCGCAACCCGTCCCGCCGGATCACCACCGCCGCGATGTCCGCCCAGTCCAGCAGGATCGGATCGGACTCCTGAGCGGCCAGCTCCAGCCCGCCGGACGACACCCGCACCCACGTCGACAGCGCCGCCCGTGCCGACACCGCATACGCGCCCGCCACGGTCGCCCCGATGAGCAACGCCTGCAGAGCGGTC
The DNA here is from genome assembly GCF_050956125.1 of Actinoplanes sp. CA-252034. NCBI lineage: Bacteria > Bacillati > Actinomycetota > Actinomycetes > Micromonosporales > Micromonosporaceae > Actinoplanes > Actinoplanes sp. CA-252034. Next base: position 10,010,147 of record NZ_CP191846.1, on the reverse strand, counting down.
ACCCACCACGGGTCCCCGCTGTCCCCGGCGATCCACCCCACGACCGGGGAGACCGCCAGGTAGGCCAGCATCAGCACCACGAACACCATGACGAAGGTCCGGGCCGGCGACGACCGGAACAACACCGCGTCCCGGGCCGGAGCCCGGACCTCCTCAGGTGCGATCGACATGCCTCCTATGGTGGCCGTCCCGCTCAGAATGCGCAGGCGATCACCAGCTCTGGGGTGCGGTCCCGGAGCAGGTCCAGTTTGCCGATCCGCGCAGCCGCCCGGAAGTCACCGTCGATCGACTCCAGCCGGTCCAGCAGATCAGCCGGCCCGAGCGCCTCAGCCAGCGGAACCTCCGTCCGCATCGACAGCTTCCGGTCCGACTTGGCCCGCCTGACCTGCCGCAGCGCCTCACCGGCCAGATCAAGCAGCGACGGATCGCTCTCCGGCGCCGCCCGGGTCAACTCGTACCGGGTCGGCCACGTCGAACGGTGCACCGACCCGTACCGCCACCACGACCAGATCTCCTCGGTCACGAACGGCAGGAACGGCGCGAACAACCGCAACAGAACCGACAGCCCCGTGGCCAGAGCCGCCCGAGCCGAGTCACCGCCCGGGCCCTCCGCGTACGCCCGATTCTTGACCAGCTCGATGTAGTCGTCGCAGAACGTCCAGAAGAACGTCTCCGTCGCCTGTAGAGCATCGGTGTGCTGATAGTCGTCGAACGCGGTCGTCGCCGTGACGACCACCTCCGCCAGACGGCCCAGCATCGCCCGGTCCAGCGGCTCGGTCACCGGCTGCCGCAACGCGTCCGCCGCACCCAGACCCAGCGCGAACCTCGACGCGTTCAGCAACTTCGTCGCCAGCCGTCGCCCGACCTTCAACTGGGCCGGCTCGAACGCCAGATCCGCCCCCGGCCGGCCACACGCCGCCCAGTACCGAACCGCGTCCGACCCGTACTGCTCCAGCAGCTGGATCGGTGTCTCCACCTCGTTGCCCAGCGATTTCGAGATCTTCTTGTGGTCCGGGTCGAGGATCCAGCCGGACAGGACCGCCCGCCGCCACGGCAGGCCCCCGGCAAGCTGGCCGGCCCGCAACACCGACGAGAACAACCACGTCCGGATGATCTCCTGACCCTGCGGCCGCAGATCCATCGGATACGTACGGGCGTGCAGATCCGGATCGGTGCTCCAGCCCGTGACGATCTGCGGGCTCAGCGACGACGTCGCCCACGTGTCCATGACGTCCGGATCCGCGGTGAACCCGCCGGGAACATCCCGCTGCTCCTCGGACCAACCGGGTGGACAGTCCGATGACGGGTCGACCGGCAACGCCGCATCATCCGGCAGCAGCGGCCGGTCGTAGTCGGGCTCCCCGGTCGCATCCAGCGCATACCAGACCGGGATCGCGACGCCGAAGAACCGCTGCCGGCTGATCAGCCAGTCACCGGTCAGGCCACCGACCCAGTGCTCATAGCGGTGACGCATGCTCTCCGGAACCCAGCGCAGCTCCCTGCCCCGGCCCAGCAGCTCCTCCCGCAAGCCCGGGTCGCGCCCGCCGTTACGGATGAACCACTGCCGGCTCGTCACGATCTCCAACGGCCGGTCGCCACGCTCGTAGAACTTGACCGGATGCGTGATCGGCGTCGGCTCACCGAGCAGATCACCCGACTCCCGCAGAACCCGGACCATCTCGGCCCGCGCCGCGTTGACCGTCAACCCGGCCAGCCCCTGATAGGCCGCGACCGGGACACCCGCCGGAGCATCGGGAAGGAACCGGCCGTCCCGGCCCAGCACCACCCGCGTGTCCAGGGCCAGATCGCGCCACCACGTGACATCGGCCAGGTCACCGAACGTGCAGACCATGGCTATGCCCGTACCCTTGTCGGCTGCCGCGAGCGGGTGCTCCCGGACCGGGACCTCGACGTCGAAGAACGGAGTGCGGACCGATGTGAGACCCGCGAAGCGGGGATCGCCGGGATGATGAACCAGCGCGACACACGCCGGCAGCAGCTCCGGCCGCGTCGTGTCGATCTCGACCGGCCCGTCCGGACCGTGGAAACGCAGCCGGTGATACGCACCCGGCCGCTGCCGATCCTCCAGCTCCGCCTGCGCGACCGCCGTCCGGAACCCGATGTCCCACAACGTCGGCGCCTCCGCCGTATACGCCTGACCGGCCGCGAGATTCGCCAGGAACGCCCGCTGCGAGACGGCCCGCGCCTTGCCGCCGATCGTCGTATACGTCAAACCCCAGTCGACCGACAGCCCGAGCCGCCGCCACAGCGCCTCGAAACCCTTCTCGTCCTCGACGGTCAACCGGCCGCACAACTCGACGAAATTGCGCCGCGAGATCGAGACCGGGTCCTTCGACGGCTTCGCGGGCGGCTCCCACGACGGGTCATACGGCAGCGACGGGTCACAACGGACACCGAACAGGTTTTGGACCCGGCGCTCCGTGGGAAGCCCGTTGTCGTCGAACCCCATCGGATAGAAGACGGCCTTGCCGCGCATCCGCTGAAACCGCGCGACCGTGTCGGTGTGCGTGTACGAGAAGACGTGCCCGATGTGCAACGAGCCCGATACGGTCGGCGGAGGTGTGTCGATCGCGTACACGTCGGCCCGCTCCTTCGAGCGGTCGAACGCATACGTCTCCTCCTCCTGCCAGCGCGGCGCCCACTTCTCCTCGAGCCCGTCCAGTGACGGCCGCTCGGGGAGACCGTGGCGCCCGGTTCCCGTATCAGTCATGCCGGTCAGCGTAGGACCGGCGCCACCGCGTCGCCATGTGATTAACCAGCCGACTCATGCTGCAGCAGCCACTCCTTGACGTGCAGGCCCCAGCGGTAGCCGCCGAGCGACCCGTCCGTCCGCAGAACCCGGTGACACGGGGTGAACAGCGCCACCGGATTGCGCGCGCAGGCAGCCGCCGCCGCACGGATCGCCGCCGGCCGGCCGGACAACTCGGCGAAGCCCGTATAGGTCACCGGGGCGCCCGGCTTGATGCCCCGCATCACCCGCCACGCGTGCGACATGAACGCGCCGGCCGTGTGCTGCTCCACCTCGATCCCGTCGATCGCGGTCAGGTCACCCGCCAGATAGGCCCGGACGGCCGGGCCCACATCGCCCGGATCACCGGGACGGGCAGGCTCCAGCAACACCGGATGCACCAGTTTCAGCAACTCGGCGACGTCGGTGGTGAAACCGGCCGCGCGCACCGCCCCGGTATTCGCCACGACCATGGTGAACGGGCCGGCGGGGGTGTCCAGGGTCGAATGGAGCAACATCGTTTCCTCCTCGGTGGGGGCTACAGCGTGGCGCGTTCCCGCGGTCCGCGGGGCGGAAAGCGGGCCGCCTGTGGACAACCGCGACGGCACTTTCAGCAATGTGGACAACCGGTGGGCGGGGGACGCTGAGAGGTAGGTTCGGTTACGCGGCACGCCACAGGCGGATCAACGCGTAGGAGCGCCAGGGACGCCAGCGCTCGGCGTACGACGAAAGGGTTTTCGCGGTGGCGGGCAGACCCAGCGCCTCCGCGCCGCGGCGGGCCGCCAGGTCGGTGGGAAGGAAGACGTCGGGGTCGCCTATCGCGCGCATGGCGACGTAACCGGCGGTCCACGGGCCTATGCCGGGGAGCTCGGTCAGGCGGTTGACCGTCTCGGTCCGGTCGGCGGTGGGGTCGAGGTCGAGCTTGCCGTCGGCTACCGCCTCGGCCAGGGCCCGGATGGTGGCGCGGCGCGCCGCCGGCATGCCGAAGGCGGCGTCCGGCAGGGCGGCGACGACGTCGGCCGCCGGGAAACCGGCGAGCCGCGCGGTGGTATCGGTTTGGGGGATGGGGGTGGGTTCCCCAGCCCCCTCACAGCGACCGGCGCGACCTGTCCAGCGGTCACAGCGCCGCCCCCGCCCGCCGCCCGCAGCATCCGCCCCAGCGTCGTCCGGGCCCCCGCCACACTCACCTGCTGCCCCACCACCGCCCGGACGGCCATCTCGAACCCGTCGACCGCACGCGGCACCCGCACCCCCGGCTCACCCGCCACCGCAGCCGCCATCGCCGGATCCGCACCGAGCAACCCGTCGACGGCGACCGGGTCGGCGTCCAGGTCGAACAGCCGCCGGCACCGGGCGACGGCCGGCGCGAGATCGCGTACGTCGTCGAGCTGCAACGTCGCGTGAACGACTCGGTCGCCGGGCCGCAGCGTGACGGTCGCCCTTCCGTGCGGCAGGTCGAGTCCTCGCCGGTAGGCGCCGTCCACGACCTCGTCCACGCCGGGCAGCGTCCGTCCGGCGAAGAACGACAGCAGCGACTCGGCGTGCAGTGGTGGCCGGTACGCGAGCCGCAGGTTGACGACCCCGGCCTCGCCCCGCCCGACGGGCTGTCTCTCCCGCATCTGGCTCGGCGACCGCGCATAGACCTCGAGCATCGTGTCGTTGAACTGCCGCACACTTCCGAACCCGGCGGCGAACGCGATCTCGGCGAGCCCGAGGTCGGTGGTCTCGACGAGGATCCGTGCGGTCTGGGCGCGCTGGGCGCGGGCGAGCGCGAGTGGCCCGGCGCCGAGTTCGGCGGTGAGCATGCGGTTGAGGTGCCGTTCGGTGTAGCCGAGTCGTCCGGCGAGTCCGGGGACGCCTTCGCGGTCGACGACGCCGTCACCGATGAGTCGCATGGCACGGCCGACGGTGTCGGCGCGGGTGTCCCATTCGGGGGAGCCGGGTGCGGCGTCGGGGCGGCAGCGGCGGCAGGCCCGGAATCCGCCGCGCTGGGCGGCGGCCGCGCTGGGGTAGAACGTGACGTTCTCCCGTTTCGGGGTGACGGCCGGGCAGGAGGGCCGGCAGTAGATGCCGGTGGTGCGTACGGCGGTGTAGAAGCATCCGTCGAACCGCGGGTCGCGGCTGTCGACGGCCCGGTAGCAGTGCTCGAAGTCCAGCTCCATGTCGTCGAGTCTGCTCCCGGTGGGCCGGGTTCGGCTGGCGGGATTCGGACATGACCGTGTCGGGTCGAGGGGCCGTCGCCTCCGGAGGGGAGGGCTGATGTCAACTCTGGTTGACGCGTCGGAAGGTGTCAACTACGGTTGACGACATGATGGGGCAGGCGACAAGGATCGACATCCGGTGGCGCGCCTTCGGGGGCGGGCCCAAGGTCGTGCTTCTGCACGGCGGCATGCAGACCTCGGGCAACTTCACGAAGCTGGCACGTGCGCTGGCCGGCGACTTCACCGTGTACGTCCCGGACCGGCGCGGTCGTGGGCGCAGCGGCCCGGCGCGTCCGGGCCACGGGTTGCGCGACGAGATCAGCGACCTGGCGGCGGTGCTCGACGAGACGGGCGCGCGCAACGTGTTCGGCCTCAGCTCCGGCGCGGTCATCGCGCTTCGGGCGGCGATGGAGCTGCCGATCGAGCGGCTGGCGCTCTACGAGCCGCCGCTCAAGCATGGTGATCATGACCCGGTCGCGTGGCTTCCGCGGTTCGAGAAGGAGCTCTCCCGGGGGCGCCGGGCCGCGGCCTTCGTCACGGCCGCGAAAGGCACAGGCGATCTTCGGTACGCACCACGCGCGGCCCTGATCCCGCTGCTGGGGCTCGCGATCCGGGCCGGCGAGGGCAGGCGTATCGGTGACCTGATCCCGACGATGCGCCTGGACGCGGCGGTCGTCGAGGACGCGGCCGGCCCACTGGGCATGTACCGGTCGGTGACGGCGGAGACGCTCCTGCTGGGTGGGGACCGCTCCCCGGCGTACCTCAAAGGGGTCTTGAACGGCCTGGAGCCCGTCCTGCCGCGGGTGCGACGGGTGACGTTGACCGGTGTCGGTCATCTCGCCGCCGACGACAGCGGCAAGCCGGAAACGGTGGCCGCCGAACTGCGGAAGTTCTTCTGATGACGCTTGCGTAGACTGGCGTTCCGTGAGCCTCAGCATCGGTATCGTCTGACGAGACATACGAACACGCTGACCAGCTCGAACGCGCTGCTTCGCGGCCCGTCATCGCTCCCCTCGGCCCGCCCGGCCCGGATTCAGCCCGGCTCGGCACCGTCTGCCGGCATGGATCGTTGCTCACGTATCCCCGGCGGCTCCATAACCGCGCCGACCGTAAGGTGAAGCCATGCCTAGCCCCACTGTGCCGCCCTTTACCGCGCGGCTGGCTGCCCGAGTGCTAGCCGATAGCTGCCAGGTGACCGGAGTGGATTCGACGGATGCTCGGCCGTTACGGTTGGGCGAAAATGCTCTCTACTACCTTCCGGTTGAATCGACGGTAGTACGCATTGCCCGGACAATGGATTACTGGGCTGATGCCGTGAATGAGGTGAACGTAGCCCGCTGGCTCGCGGAGGAAAAATTTCCTGCGGCCCAGGCGGTGGCAATCGACCAGCCTATCGAGGTAAGTGGGCATCCCGTCACCTTTTGGCGCTATATCGAGGGAAGGGATGGCGACCGCCGAGATATCGGGACACTTGGAACAGTGCTTCGCCGACTGCACGCGCTTGGGAGGCCAACCGCTTTTGTGCTCCCGGACGAAGACATCTTAGGGCGAGTGGAATCCCGGATTAGAATGGCGGAGATTCCATCGAATGACAAAGATTTTCTTCTAAGGAACCTTGGGGAACTCCGGTTGAAGTTGGAGTCACTCTGCTTTCCCCTTGCGTCTGCCCCGACACACGGAGATGCGCACTCGGAAAATATAATGATCCGCGATGGTGTGCCAGTCCTAATCGACTTTGAGAGATTCGCTTGGGGGCAACCGGAATGGGACCTAGCGATGACCGCCACCGAATATGAAACGGCGGGTTGGTGGACTGAGGAAGAATATGGTGCGTTTGCTTCTGCTTATGGCTACGACGTCAGATCATGGAGTGAGGGATACGCGATCCTGCGGCGGGTTCATGAGCTGAAGATGACTACATGGCTGATGCAGAATATCGGCGAATCATCCGACATTGCTGACGAATTTCAAGTCAGGATGCGAACGATCCGCGACGGGATCAAGGCTAAGTGGCGCCCGTTCTAGTTTCCCTAATCCGAATGAACCATTTCTGGGTGCTTTGATCGCAGCAGGTCCGCGAATGCTTTTACGGCAGGATGCTTGATGTGTCGTCCCCCTGTAAGGGAGCCGTAGAAGTCAGAGAGGTACCGGCCGTGACGACTCGACTGAAGCGACCCCGCTAGCTCGACCGACTGAGACGCGAGAGATAGTGCCTCATCTAGGTTGCCGTCCGCCAATGCGCCATCCGCGTGCACGATGCAGATAAACGACCGGGTTCTAGCAGGTGTTAGCTCTGGATCGATCGCCTGTGTGGCAAAAATCTGCGTCTGACGCGAGTGCCCCAGGTCCCTGAAGCAATGCGCTGCCTCACCGGCTAGTTCAAAGGCGTCGAAGTAGGAAATCCATTCTGGGTCATCCTCCTGTCGACGCCTCGCAAATTCCTGCTCTGCCCTGTTGAGGGCGGCGCCGCATCCCCGCGAATCGCCAAGGCTGGCGAGTGCACGAGCCTCCATCGCGAGGAACATTGCGTTCACTGTTGCGGATGCCCTTCCCGTGGTTGCGCTTTGAGCTGCCCGTGCAAAGTGTACGGCCTCATTGAAATTGCCGAGATAGTTTGCCTGATGGCTCAGGTTTGAAAGGATTTGCCCACCCATTACCGCGTCGTTGGCTTCACGGGAAAGCCGCAATCCTTGGACGAAGTATCGCTGCGCGGTGCCGTGTCGACCGGCGTCGTACGCATTCCATCCAAGCACCTCGGCAGCGTCTGCCGCCGCAGCAAACAATTCTTGCCGGGCAAGTCCTTTGTGACCGTTACGAAGCTCGGGCAGAATTTCGGATTTCCAGTAGGCCAGGAGCATTTTCCGGGTATGACCGCCACCGTACTGGAATTCGAGTTCTGTTAGGTTCCTGACTGTAGCTCGGATGCGTGCCGCGAGCCCTAGGCCAGCATCAAATTCGCTGGGTGAGGGTTCCCAGCTTGATGCCGCGAAGAGATAGCCCGTGATAATTCCGGGTGAGACCGTTGGATCCCATTGAGCCTTCGTGGCCAACGGGTAATCACCCATGTCGGCATCGGTAAGTCCTTCGAGAATATCTATCGCACGGGAGCTTTCCGGCAGATACCTCACGCCATCGAGAAGTAGATCTGCGCTCCCTGTCTGTGGCGAATCGAACCCGATCTCGGTCAGGGTCACGACCCGCCCTAGCTTGGCGCCAAGTGCAGCCGCTATGCAGCGAATGGTGTCCTCATGGGGGCGGGAGCCGTCCAGCCATCGCTTGACGGAGACGTGGTCGGGCGAGATGTCCAGACCGATCCGCCGGCCCTCGCCGCGTACGCGCACAGCAAGGCCTTTGTTGCTGACCCCGGCCAACTCCATTACGGCCGCTAGGCGTCGGTTGGGTTCCTTGGCTGCCACCTGGTTACCTCCCCTGTGCGGTAAGCACGCCCCACGTGTGCACCCTCGGGTGCACACGTGCACCCCCGCGTGCACCCTGCCGCCGCCTGCTCTGACCGGCTTCCCTTGTGGTGTGGCCAGCAAGCGGGCCGCACGAACGGGAGGCGCAGGGAATGACGACTAACTATGCACCAACCCGCTTGGGACCCGGTGCAGCAGGAGGCACGCCGTTCTCTCGTGCGATCTTGCGGATGTAGGTGCCAGTGAAGGGCGACAAGCGCTCCACCTCGGTGGGGCCGATGCCGCCCCGTAGAGCGGCTAGGACGGCCTGGATTGCCTGTTGGCGGGCATCCTCGTGAGCCGTTCCGGTTTGCTCGTACCGCTTCGTCGCGGCGATCAATGCGTCCCGTTCGTCAGCCATTAGAACAGAGTACCGCAGCCCTGTTGCGCATCTGAGAGTGCTCCATTACTCTGATGCGCAACGAGGTGCCGCAACTTAGATGTGGTTCTCGATAACTCCACAGAGGCGGTGTTGACCGAACCGCGTATCGCGAACCGGTCAGGTGCTCTACCTCCCGCTGGGAAGCGGGGAATGGACCAGGCGGCACCAGCAGTGCAGTGACGGCGAGCCCGTGAGCAGTAGTTACCTCGCATTGAGCCGCTTGGCGGCCGACCCCGGTAGGTCCCGGGTGAGCGTGGCGCGTGATCGGGGCACGGCTTCCTCATACCGCTCGGTGTTCCGGGGTCTGGTGGGGTGCCGGCCGTTGCTGTTCAGCGACGTTCCAGCCCGTGTGTGCGTGCGGTGGCCGGCCCTGGTGGGTCGGCCCCGGACGACGGGGCTTTCCGCACCGGATTCTCTAGTTCTCCGATCGAGTGCAAGGAGATACCGATGGCTTCCCTCGCCTCCGTCGTCCGGATTACCGCCCGCTCGTCCGCCGTCTGGCGTGAGTGCGCTGGCTGCACCGACCTTTCGGCGCTAGCGCCGAACGAGACCCACTGCAACGGCTGCCGTGCCGAGCGTCGCCGGGTTCCCGCCCGCCGCGCGCCGCGGGCCGCCTGACCTTCTGAAGGGCAAACTGATGAACGACTTCGACTTTGCTGGGCCGTCTGCGGCTGACCTGGCCGCGATCGAGGCGGAGTGGCCGCAGATTCAGGAGGATCTCTATCTGCTGGCCGATCCGGACGTGATCGATGCGCTGGTCGATGGCCTCGACGTCGCGGAGCTGGCGGCGATGACGGGTCTGGACCGGCGTCGGCTTCGCCGGGCCACGGCTCACACGCTGCGTGTCGTCGCCGAGCTGGCGCATCTCGCCCCTACCGGGCCGGACGCCGGTCGGGCGGTGGCGTGATGACCGATCTCACCGTCCCGGTCCTGGAGTTCTGGGCCGTCTACGCCGGGCCGCTGCTGCTGGCCGCGGGTGTGGCCGGCGTCGTCGCCCTGGCGTTGCTGGGGGTGTGGGCGAAGCGGTCGAAGAAGCCGCTGCGTCCGGTCGCGCTGGCCGTGAGCATGAACCTGGCGCTGCTGCTGAACGCCGAAGGCATGTGGGTCATCGCCACGGACGAGAAGGGCCTGAACCTGCCGCCGCTGTTCGCGGTGCTGGTGTTCGCGGTGTTCGAGATCTGTTTCCTGACCGCCACGAGTCTGGCGGCTGAGCAGTACCGGCGGACCACGGTCTACGGCGATGACGGCGCGATCGTCACGCCGGGCAGTCCGGGCCGGATGCTGTGGATCGCCGCGCTGATCGCCGCCCTGTCCGGGGTGATCGTCGCGTCGAACGCGGCCACCAGGACGGAGACGCTGCTGCGTCTCGCGGTGCCGTGCATCATCTTCCTGATGTGGTGGGCGGCGCTGACCGCCGCCGGGCAGAAGGTGAACCGGTCGCGGTTCGCGTACTCGCCGCGCCGCCTGGCGGAGCGCTGGGGCTGGCTGATCCCGGACGACGATCCGGACCTGGTCGCGATGGCCGCCGCTCGGCAGGCCCGCCGGATGGTCGTCAACTACTACCGCGTCTCGGCGGGCCGCTGGCCGCGGATCTGGTGGCGCTCGCGTCTGCTGCGTGACGCCCGGACCGCCGGTGAGGACGTGGTCGCCGACGTGCTCGCCCAACTGGCCCGCACCCGTTCGGTCATGGACCTGCTAATCCCCGCCGCCGCCTCCGACACCGCCCCGGCTCTGCCCGCCGCCGACTCGGCACCGGCACTGCCGCCCGCACCTGTCCCCGCCACTGCCGTTCGCAAGACCCCGGCGAAGCGGGTCACTCCGCGTCCGGCGTCGGCGGAGAAGGTGGCCAAGGCCGCCGCGAGGATGCCCGGCGCCACGGTGGCACAGATCGCCGCGAAGGCCGGAGTCAGTGAGCGGACCGCCCGCCGCTATCTGCCGGATTCCGCCGCCACCGTGGCGGCACCATCTGCCCCGGTTCCTGCGCAAACGCCCACTCTCGCCGCCGCCTGACCCGACCACCCCTGAAGGAGCACCAACACCGTGCAGAGCTACGACGAGATCTACCGCGAGCTTCACTCGATGCGCGCCGACCTGTGGGCGCTGACCGGCTGGGCCGAGACGGCGCTGAACAACGACCAGCACGACCGGCAGCTCATCGCCGAACACCTGGTGTGCGCCGCCGCCGCGCTGCTGGAGCGCGAGCCGATGCCGGTCCCGCCGTTCCCAGCCGCCGCCGGTGTGACGTTCACCCACCCCGACGTGCTCGCCGCCGCCGCGGCCGGCGAGTCATGGGCTGACCCCGAGACCGACCCCACCCGCATCAACTGGACCCGGCGGCTGTACACCGCGGCGATCCCGTTCGAGCTGGTCGACGGCCGACCGGTCAACCCGTGCGAGACCACCAAGGTCCGCTACGGCCGCAACGAGCTCGGCCACTGGGGCGAGCAGGTGTGCGCCGATGCGCTGGTCACCTTCACCGATCGGGCCGGACGCCGGTGGGCGCTGATGATCGAACGCTCCGACGGCCACGGATGGGCACTACCCGGCGGCTACGTCGACCCCGGCGAGGACCCGGCCGACGCCGCCCGCCGGGAGCTGTTCGAGGAGACCGGCCTGGTCACCCGGACGCTGCTCACCCGCATGGACGCGCCGAAGTACGTGCCGGACCCGCGCGCCAGCGATGAGGCGTGGATGGTCACCTTCCTGACCCGCATCGACCTGGGCGCCCTCGCCGATTTCCCCGAGATCGAGGCCGCCGACGACGCCGTCCGTGCCGCGTGGGTCCGCGCCGACAACGTCGACATCCTCGCCGTCTACCTCGCCGACGTGCACCACGGCGAGATCTTCCGCGCCCACCGCGACCTGCTCACCGACGCCCTCGGCCCCATCGCCTACTGACTCCGCCCGACGGTCCGGCCCTCTACCGCCAAGCAGACGCCGGACCGCCGGTCACCCCACCAGCCGCAAGGACCTTCAGGAGGTCACCAGTATGTCAAGCAACGTCATGGGCGCCGGGAACCGTCCCTACCTGGGCCGCTCCGCCTCCGAGATCAAGGCCGACCAGGACCGTGCGCGGGCCGAGGACGCCCAGCGCAACCGCACCGCCGCCGCGGCCGGCCGCGACCGCCGCTCGATCGGTAACGGCGGTGGCCGCTGATGCCGATCTGGGCCGTCTTCGCCGCCCTCGCCGCCCTGTTCACCGTCCTCGCCGTCAACGAGCCCGGCTGGCTTCGGATCATCGCCGCCGTCTCGTTCGTCGTCGCCGCGATCGCCGCCCACCGCGCCCGGAAGGACTCGAATCGATGAGCGACCCCACCCCGGAGAACTTCGACTGGACCCAGGCCGAGGCCGAGATGTCCGACGCCGAGGTCGTGGACCTGGATGCCGCCCGCGCCCGCCGCACCTTCGACCCGGCCGCCAACCGCACCGAGACCGAGGCCGACCTCGACGACGCCGAGGACGGGCCGGTGCTGGTCGACAGCATCGCCGCCCAGCGCCGGCCGCGGTTCTCCCTGGCCGCATTCCGCGACGCCGAGCGGGTGCCGATCATCCCGTCGTGGCTGCGCTCCGGCACCGAGTTCGGCAAGAACGTGGCGTGGGCAACCGGATTCGGCGCCCACTCGCTCGGCTTCCACCTGCTCCGCACGCCGGTGTACGCCGGGAAGCTGGCCGTACGGGCGCCGCGCGGGTTCGGCCGGGCCTGCAAGGGCTACAACCGGTGGCTGTGGGACCTCGAAGGTGAACCGGTACGTCAGTCGGTGGTCCGGGCGGCGATCGACAAGCCGGAAGAGGCCAAGATGTACGACCGGCTGACCAACAAGCGCGACCGGCGCGTCCGCTGGCGCGGCATGATCACCGTGTTCCTCGTGGTCGCGTTCGTGCTGGCCGTCGGCGGTCTGATGCTGGCGCCGGCCGTCGCTCAGTACGCGGCCCTCGCCGCGCTGCTGCTGGTGTTCGGCATCGTGGGCGCTCCGGCGGACAAGCCGCTACTCGGCACGGCCGTGGTGCGGCACGACGCGGCACCGCTGACCAGCGCGGAGGTGTTCATCGCCCTCGCCGCGCTGAACATCAAGGGCATCAACGACGCCATCCGCCGCGGGGACGACGGTAAGCGCTGGTTCCCGGCTCCGATCCAGCGGGAGAACGGGGTCGGCTGGCGCTGCGAGGTCGAACTGCCGCGCGGCGTGACCGCCTCGACGGTGGTCGACAAGCGCGAGGAACTGGCCGCCGCGCTGACCCGCCCGCTGGGGTGTGTGTGGCCGGAGGTCAACGCCGAGGAACACCCCGGACGGCTCGTGCTGTTCGTCGCCGACAAGGACATGTCCAAGGCGAAGCAGAGCGCGTTCCCGCTGGTCAAGTCCGGAACGGTGAACCTGTTCAAGGCCGCACCGTTCGGCACCGACCCCCGCGGTGCGCTGGTCACGCTGACGCTGATGTTCGCGTCGATGATCGTCGGTTCGATCCCCCGGATGGGCAAGACGTTCGCCCTGCGGTTGGTGCTGCTGATCGCCGCGCTCGACCCGCGGGCGTGGGTGCTGCCGTTCGACCTCAAGGGCACCGGCGACCTCAGCCCGTTGGAGCCCGTCAGCCACCGCTACCGGGCCGGCGACGAGGACGAGGACATCGCCTACGACCTGGCCGCGATGCGTGAGATGCGCACCGAGATGCGGCGCCGGACCAAGGTGATCCGGGAGCTGCCGCGCGACCTGTGCCCGGAGAACAAGGTCACCGACGAGCTCGCCAACAACCGCAAGCTGGGCCTGCACCCGATCGTGATCGGCGTCGACGAGTGCCAGGTGTGGTTCGAGCACCCCAAGTACGGCGACGAGTTCGAGGAGATCTGCACCGACCTGGTCAAGCGCGGCCCGGCGACCGGCATCACGCTGGTCCTGGCCACCCAGCGCCCGGACGCCAAGAGCCTGCCGACCGGCATCAGTGCGAACGCGGTGCTGCGGTTCTGTCTCAAGGTCATGGGTCAGACCGAGAACGACATGGTCCTCGGGACGTCGTCGTACAAGAACGGCATCAAGGCGACCATGTTCTCCCGCCGTGACCGTGGCATCGGCTACCTGGCCGGTGAGGGCGACGACCCGGTGATCACCCGTACGTTCTTCATCGACGCCCCCGGCGCCGAGGCCATCGTCAAGCGCGCCCGCACGCTGCGGGAGAAGGCGAACAACATCACCGGCCACGCCGCCGGTGTCACCCTCGACACCACCGCCGTGCGCCGCGACACGATCCTCGAAGACGCGGCCGCGGTCATGAGCGACAAGAAGCCGAAGCTGTGGACCAGCGTGCTGGTCACCCTGCTCGCCGAGCTGCGGCCGGAGATCTACGCCGACCTGACCGCCGACCAGCTCCGCGCCGCGCTCAAGGCCCACGACGTCAAGCCGGGACAGGTGTGGGGCGCCGACCCGGACACCGGCGAGTCCGGCAACCGGCAGGGCTTCACCCGCGACCACATCCTCAAGGCCCTCACCGACCGTGACGGCAACGGCGGGCGCGGCAAGAGCAAGTAGCCCGCGGATCGGTCCTAGGTCTAGGACCCCACCCCTCCTAGACCTAGGACCCCTCCTAGAACCGAATCAGATACCTGATCAGCGCCCTAGTTCCTAGGAGTGCTGCCCCCTCGCACCCGAAAACCGGCCCTGGAGGCAATCCGTGACCACCCTCGTGCTCCTAGCCACCCTCACCGCCGTCGGTTACGCAGCGTTCTACGCCGTCAACTGTGCGATCTTCCCGTTCGGCCGCTGCCGCCGCTCGCGCTGCGAGGGCGGACGCGTCTACTCCCGTGCCAACCGCAAGGTCTTCCGCGAGTGCCGCCGCTGCGAGGGCACCGGCAAACGCGTCCGCATCGGACGGCGCCTCTACGAGTACCTGCGCAGCGAACAGAAGGCGGGCAACCGGTGAAGGCGCGCACCATGGCCCGCATTCAACGGCGGACCACCGATCACCCCGACTGGTGCACTCGCGACCACCGGTGCGGTATCGACACTCACCGGTCGCCGGACATCGTCGTCGACGCCACCGGCGCCCGCGGGATCGTCACTCGCGTCCGGGCCGGGGACCGCGACTACGCCGAGATCACCATCCGCATCCGCCTCGACCACCGCGACCCGATCGCCGTCCGACAGGTCGGCCTCACCCTGCACCTGATCCGACGGCTCATGAACGCCGTCACTGCCTTGCGCCCCGGCACCCTCGCCACCGGCGCCCACCGTCCCGCCCTCGACAGGAGGCAAGCAGCATGACCACCCCGACGATCACCGACGCCGCTCGACGTATCTCCGCCCAACTCGCCGCCCGCAGCAATCCGGAACTGGCCGGTCTGCCGCAGACGCTGTGCCAGGCCCTCAAGGTGCAGGAAGAGGCCGGGGAGATGGCTCAGGCCGTCATCGGCGTACTCGGCCAGAACCCGCGTAAGGGCGTCACCCACACCTGGTGTGACGTGGTCAACGAGGCCATCGACGTTGCCATGTCCGCGCTGGTGCTCGCCGAGACCATCCAGCCCGGCCAACTCGATGCGACACTCGCCGACCGCCTCGACTACCTGCGCCGCCGAGCCGCTGGTTCCGGTGCCCCGGACAGCGACCACACCCCGGCGAGCACGCCGGACACCAGCGGGCAGGCCATCCACGCCGACCTGCGCCCGCTGGCCGACTTCCTCGCCGCCAATCCCGACGTCCGTGGGGACATCAGCCACTGCGTGTTCGCCGACGGCGACCAGGCCGGGATCGCCGAAATCACCCGGCTCGCCGCCGCCCTCGACGTCGCCGTCACCGACCACCGCGGGAAGCCGCCCACCGGCGACAGCACCCACTTCTACGCTCAGCGCACGTTCGGCCGGGTGTCCTTCCAAGCCAGCTACATCACTGACGCGTGCATGGCCGACCACGCCGCTCGAACCAGCTACATCAGCAACGTCCACGTCGACAAGACGGCGGTGGCTGCATGACCACCCGTATGAGCACCCGGATCCAGCGGCGCCGCACTGCCGGTTGGCGGATGCCCGCAGGTGCCGTCTACGTCGGCCGGCCCACCCGGTTCGGCAACCCGTTCCCGGCCGACTACTTCGGCCGGGAGCAGGCGGTGACCCTGTTCCGCGAGTGGCTGTCCGGCGGTGACCACCTCGGATACGCCGACGCTGGCCAGCGTCGCTGGGCGATTCTCGACGGCCTGCCGGAGTTGGCCGGCCGGGACCTGGCGTGCTGGTGCCCGCTCGATCTGCCGTGCCACGCCGATGTGCTGCTCGAACTCGCCGCCGCGAGCCTCTGTGCGTCCTGCACGAGCACGACCCCGGCCGACCGCGGCGTGATCGACGACGGTGACGGACCAGCCTGGTGCGATAACGCGTGGCACGATCACACCACTGCCGGGGCGGTGGCGCGATGACGTTGACGGTGGCGGACTACTTCTGCGGTGCCGGCGGATCGTCGTCCGGTATGGAGCAGGTTCCCGGGGTGCGTGTCCGGATGGCCGCGAACCACTGGGACCTGGCCATCCAGACCCACAACGCGAACCTGCCGCACGCCGACCATGACGTCGCGGACATCGCCGCGATCGACCCGCGGCGGCACCCGAGCACGGATATCGGCTGGTTCTCGCCCGAGTGCACCAACTGGTCGGTCGCGCGCGGGAAGAAGGTCGACTACGACGGCAGGCCGGTGCAACTCGCCCTGGGTGAGGAGTACCAGGAGCCGCTGCCCGACGAGGCCGCTCAACGCTCCCGGATGCTGATGCAGGACGTCCCCCGGTTCACCGAGGTCCACCGATACCGGGCGGTGCTGGTGGAGAACGTCACGGACGTTCTGATGTGGGAGCACCTCGACGAGTGGCTCGCCCGGATGGACAAACTCGGCTACGACCACCACGTTCAGGTTCTCAACTCGGCGTTCGCTACCGGCCTCGGTCCGGGTGCCCCGCAGCTCCGCGACCGGGTGTACTTCGTGTTCTGGCGCAAGGAGTACCCGCGGCCCGACTTCGCGAAGTGGACCCGGCCGCGCGCCTGGTGCCCGTCCTGCGGGGACGTGCGGGCGGTCATGGTGGTCAAGCCGGGTAAACGCCGCGCCATGCGCTACGGCCAGCAATATCACTTCCGCTGCCCGTCGGTGGGCTGCCGGGGCGCCCGGGTTCAGCCGTACGTCCTGCCCGCGGCCTCCGCGATCGATTGGTCGATCGCGGGTCAGCGGATCGGTGACCGGGCCAAGCCGTTGCAGCCCAAGACGGTCGCCCGGATCGAGGCCGGGCTCCGCCGCTACACGCAGCCGGTGACGTTGGAGGCGGCTGGCCACACGTTCGAGCGGCGCCCGGGTGTCCGGTCCTGGCCGGTGACCCGGCCGTTGACGGCGCTGCACACCACGGCGTCGAAGGCGGTGGCGTGTCCGCCGATGCTGGTGCCCTCCGGCGGTACGTGGAACGACGCCGCTCAATCGGTGACCATGCCGATGCGGGCTCGGACGACGCGGGAGACCGAGGCGTTGCTGGTGCCGGTGGAAGGGCGGGAGGGCAAGCAGGCCCGGCCGATGTCGGCGCCGTTGCGAGCTCAGACGGCGCGGCACGAGAACGCGCTGGTGGTGCCGCTGCGCAACAACGGTGTGGCCAAGCCCGCCGGTGAGCATCCGCTGTTGACGTTCGCCGCGGGCGGCACCCACCAGGGGCTGCTGATGCGCAACCAGACCGCCCGCGGTGACCAAGGACAGATGTCCACGCCACTGGACGAGCCGATGCGCACCGTCCTGGCCGACGGACCGCGGCAGTCTCTGATCGGCTGGGGTCACGCGCTGATGCCCTACGACGCCCGTGCGTTGCGGCCGTTGGACGCACCGCTACCCGCTCAGACCACCATCCAGGGCGACGCGCTGCTCGGCACGGCGATCGCCGTGCAGGACTGCACGTTCCGGATGCTCGCCGTCGACGAGATCCGGGCCGGCATGGCGTTCGAGCACGGCTACGTGCTGCTCGGCTCCAAGCGTGAGCAGGTCCGGATGCTCGGCAACGCCGTCACGCCACCCGCCGCCCGCGACCTGGTGGCCGCCGTCGTCGAGGCCATCACCGGCGACTCGTTCGACCTCGCGGCATGACCGGCGCCCACCCGGCCGCGCTGGTGTGCGCGGCCGGGTGCGGCATCCCGCTACATCCGGCCGCAGCCGTCGGCGGGCATACCACCCATCCCGGATGCGACCCCTCCGCCCGGCCGACCGTCGGGCGGCGGGTGATCCGGTGGGTGTGTCTGCCCTGCGGCGCCAACGGACAGGCCGACACCGCACCGCACGCGGGCCACCTGTTGTGGGTGCACGACGTGTTCGCCTGTCCGGCCGCTCCGGCGATCAGCCCCGACGAACGCGCTCTGCGCACGGCTCGGCGCCGTGACCTGTCCGACCGCTACCCCGACCAGGCTCCGCCCTGGCCGCCGCCCGCCCGCTCCGATCCTGGAGGACAACCATGCTCGAACCCGGCCCGCTGCGGGCCGCCGCTCTCGGCCACGCCGCCCGCGGCTGGCACGTCTTCCCGCTACGTCCCGACAACCGGCCCCACGACCCGGACCACCCGAAGAAACCCGCCTTCCCTGACCACGCCGAAGACCGCTGCCCCCGCACCGATCCGCGCTGCCAAGCTGGGCACACCGGTTGGGAACCCCGGGCCACCTGCGACCCGGCCCGCATCGAACGGGCGTGGCGCATCCCGTACAACATCGGCATCGCCTGCGGCCCTGCCCGGCTTGTGGTGATCGACCTCGACACCCGCAAACCCGACGCGGAACCCCCGCCCGGACACGAGCACTACCACCACGGCATCGACGTGTTCACCGACCTGTGCCACCAGCACGGACAACCGGTACCCGACGACACGTACACCGTGGGCACCGCCAGCGGCGGCCGGCACCTGGTGTTCCAGCACCCGACGGACGGGCCGCCGCTCCGCAACACCCAGGGCGACCGGGGCGGACTCGGCTGGCTGATCGATACCCGCGCGCACGGCGGCTACATCGTCGCCGCCGGATCCACCGCCTGTGGACGGCCATACCGGGTGGTGCACGGCCGGCGCCCGATCGTGCTGCCTGGCTGGCTCGCTGCCCTGCTTCGCCCCGCCGAATCGGCCGCGCCGCGCAAGGTGGTGGGCAATTTCTCCGCATACAGGCGGGATGCGTACGTGCGGGGCGCTGTTTACCGCACCCTCGACAAGCTCGCCGAAGCCCGGGAGCCGGGCCGTAACAACGCGCTGTTCGTCGCCGCTGCGACCCTCGGGCAGCTCGCCGCCGGTGGCGCCCTGACCGAGGCAGAGGTGTACGAGGCACTCACCCCAACCGCCCTCGGAATCGGGCTGAGCGACCGGGAGGCCGAACGGGCCATCCGCTCCGGCCTGAGCGCCGGGGCACGCCGCCCGAGGCAGGTCGCATGAGGACGCTGCGGTTCTTCCTCGGCAGTCACCACCCGGCATGGCTTGCCACCTCACCGGTGCCGCTGTTCGTCTCCGACCGCCGGTTGCGGCGTTACCGCAGGTTGCCGCGGGCGGCACAGCCGTGGGCCGCAGACTCCGGCGGGTTCACCGAACTGTCGATGAACGGCACGTGGGATCACGGGCCGACACCCGCCGAATACATCGACCGCGTACGCCGCTACCACCACGAGGTCGGGATGCTGGCATGGGTGGCGCCGCAGGACTGGATGTGCGAGCCGTTCATCCTCGCCCGCACCGGGCTGACCGTGGCCCGGCACCAGCAGTTGACGGTGGACAACTACCTGAGGTTGCGGGACCTGGCCGTCGATGCCGACCTGCCGCCGGACCTGGTGACCCCGGTCGTGCAGGGCTGGCAAGCCGATGACTACCTGCAATGTGTCGACCTCTACGCCCGTGCAGGTGTTGACCTCAACGGTGTGCCACTGGTCGGGGTGGGGTCGGTCTGTCGCCGCCAGTCCACCGATGATGCCGGACGGATCCTGACGAACCTGCACAGCGTCGGTGTCACCCGCCTGCACGGGTTCGGGTTCAAGGTCCAAGGGTTGCAGCGCTTCGGCGCGCTGCTGGCCTCCGCCGACAGCCTCGCATGGTCCTACGCGGCGCGTCGGCAACCGCCGCTAACGGGCTGTACCGGTCACATCAACTGTGCGAACTGCCCCCGGTTTGCCTACCGCTGGCACCACCGGCACATCGTGCCGCTGCTGGCAGCTCGCACAGCGGCGTGGATCCAGCCGTCGCTGTTCACCACCACGGAAGGAGTTGCGGCATGACCGACACCGGGAACGGACGACGGCGGGTCAAGGTCGGCACCGGCCCGGAGACGATCCGCGAACTGAAGACGACCCTGCTCGATGGGCTGCTCCCGGCAACGTACGTGTCGGCCGGGGAACTGGTGCACATGGAGACCGTGTCTGGCGGGTTGACCGGGGCCGCCGATGAGGACTCGCCGCTCCCGGTCGCCGCGTCCGGCCTCAACCCGGCGATGCTGGCTGGCCTACTGGCCGAACACGCATTCGCGTACCGGATGAAGACCCGCAAGAACGACGCCGGGGAACCGGAGACCTACGAGGAGGAGTGCACCCCCGCACGGGAAGTCCTGGCCGCCGTGCTGGCCGCGAAGACCTGGCCCGGCCTGCCCGCCCTGCGCGGCATCATCGGCGCCCCGGTGCTACGCCGGGACGGCACCCTTTTGCAGCAGCCCGGTTACGACCCGGCGACCGGGCTCTACCTGGCGTCGAAGGTCGATCTGCCGCAGGTCCCCGACGCGCCGACCCCGGCCCAGGTCGACAA
Source organism: Actinoplanes sp. CA-252034 (assembly GCF_050956125.1). Taxonomy (NCBI): domain Bacteria; kingdom Bacillati; phylum Actinomycetota; class Actinomycetes; order Micromonosporales; family Micromonosporaceae; genus Actinoplanes; species Actinoplanes sp. CA-252034. The sequence goes on along the minus strand of NZ_CP191846.1, from coordinate 9,989,612 downwards.
GGCCCGGCGGTTCCTGACCGGCCGGTTCCTCGCCGATTTTCCCTGGTCGTCGGAGGCGGACCGGGCCAACTATGTGGCGCTGCTGGTCACGCCGATCCTGCGGCACTTCACCCGGTCGCTGACGCCGTTCGCGCTGATCGACGCGACGATGCCCGCATCCGGCAAGACGATCTTGACGGCGGGGCCGGGCATGCTCTACGGCCAGCGGGTCATGCCGTGGGCCTACGCCGATGAGGAACTCCGCAAATCGATCACGGCCGTACTCGCGGAGCAGGTCGGGGTGGTGATCTGGGACAACCTCGCCGAGGGCACCGTCATCGACTCCGCCGTGCTCGCCCAACTGGTAACCACCGGGGTGTGGTCGGATCGGCAGCTCGGAGCGTCGCGCAACGTCGCCACCGTCAACGACCGGCTCTGGATGGCCACCGGCAACAACCTCCAGGTCGGCGGGGACATGGCCTCCCGGACCGTGCGGGTGCACCTCGATCCGAACATGCCCCGCCCCGAGTCCCGCGATCAGTCGGGGTTCGGGATCCCGCACCTCGATCAGTGGATCACCGTCACCAAGAATCAGCACATCGTGCTCTGGCACCTGCTCATCCTGGTGCTCGACTGGACGCGCGCCGGCGCACCCCGCGCCATCGGAGTCTCGATGCGCCAGTTCACCCCGTGGGCACAAGCCTTAGGCGGGTTCCTGCATCACCATGGCATCGGCGGGTTCCTCACCAACATCGAGGACGTCAGAGCCAACGACGATGACGAAACCCGCTGGCGCGGGTTCCTGTCCTGCTGGCACACCAAACACGGCGACAAGCCGATGTCCGCCGCCGAACTACGCCGCGACGCCGAACCGATGCACCTCGGCTCCGACATCCACGACCCGTGGGACGGCCAGTTCATCACCACCCAATCCGGGCGCCTACCCAACCCCTTCCACCTCGGCAAACTCCTGACCGGTCAGAACGGCAGGTGGCGTGGTGACTACGTGCTCCGCGCCGAGAGGTCCCCGAACGGCGACCGGAACATCTTCCGCGTCCAGAAAGCCGAGTGACCTCAAAACCGCTAAATCAACTCCGCAACTCCGGAACGCCGGGACAACAGGACCGTCACCAGGGAGAACAGTCTCCGGAGTTGGGAAATCCGTAACTCCGGCCAACTCCGCAACTCCGGACGATCTTGAGGCCGTTGATCTCCGGAGTTGCGGAGTTGGCCGGAGTTGAGTTCAGGCCAACTCCGCGCCCTAAAACCGCAGGTCAACGACGGCACCCGGAGTTGCGGAGTTGATTTAGCGGTTTCCCCCCGCCACAACGATGCCCGCGAGACCGGCCCGCTGAGAGCCCCTGAGGCAAACCCGCCCATGGGCTATCCCTCAGCTACCCGAAATCTTGGCCCCACGGCGCTCCCAGCGGCCCGATCTAAGCCGTTCCACCGGATTGGCCCGGCCACTGTCCCTCGAACACCTCTCGCGTGCAGAACGGGCGCACAGGCCGTTCTGGGCGTTCATCTCTTGTGGGAGGAGCGAACCATCCACACCTCCGAACAGCATGAACAGGCAGTCTTTGCCGTAGCCGACCTGAGTCAGGACGCGCACCTAATGAGGCGGATCCTGCTCGATGTTGCTGGCTACATGCCGAATCGCCTAGTTCTTGTCAGCCGTCATGTCTGCGATCGAGCTGGCAGGGCATGCCGGGGCGTGGCCAGCACACTGGACAATCTGGAGGGCATTGATCGCGTCACTGTGTTGCTGCCATCCGGACGCACTAGCGCGGCGCCCTGCATGGCGACATCCGATCTCAGTTGGTCGGAAGGACCGTATGACCCGGCGCCGGGCTGGCGCATCCTCCGAGTAGACGTGCCGGACCGTTCCTACGCAGGCGCGACAGCGATCCGGTTAGCCCGTCGCCTCCGGATGAATGTGATAGTTCCGGGAATGCATCGAACAGTCATGATCGGTGAAACCTCAGGTGTTCGCGGCGAGCGGCAAAGCCTGTGGGGGCTGGAGATGACCAGTGCCAAAGGGAGGCGCGCTAGCTTTGTCGTGATCGGCCCGGACGGCACCAAACCTCGGATCGTTTACTCGGATGCGGATTCCCACGTGTGCAATATCGCTCGACGCCGCGCGGCGTGACCGCTTCCGGCGTTTAGTCATGGCAGATTCAGGCGCGTCCGGAGATCCTCCGGGATGTTGAGGTCGACGGCTTCCGGTTCCACCGACGCGGTGATGCCTGCAGATTCGAGCAGTTCACGCCTACCGGGCTCGTCGGCTAGCCAGCGATCCCGGTAGGTCGTCCCCGTCTCCTTGTACGTCCATCCGGCAGGCCTTGTGGGGATGGCCTCCAATTCGGCGATGCGCCTTTCCATGGCCGCAACCTGTTCAGTGAAGACGCTGAGTGCTGCTTCGGTTTTCAGCGTGGTGACGGTGCGGGCAAGCACCGAAAGACCTACCCGCGTCTCTTCGAGTTCCTGAGAGGCGTCATTGCCGGGGTCGAATTCACGGATCATCACCGGCAGGTCGCCGATGTGATGAAGGACCGCATCGGACAGGGCCGCCTCGACCCATGCGGCGTTTGAAGTGGCCCTGAAGGTGCACTTTCCGGGGCCTAGCCTACGTGTCTGTGCGGCGATGCATCGGTAGTAATCGGCATGTGTGGCCTTCGCTCCGCGTTGGCGCGTGAGATTTCCGCCGCATCGTGCGCATTTCAGAACGCCGAGGAAAGGGTTCGCATCCTTGCGAAGCGGCGCACGGTCCTCCTTGGCATTTAGCCGGCCGATCGCCGCCTGCCATTCGGTGACGGTGACAAGAGGTTCGGCGCGTTGGACTGGAGCACCATCGGGGGTTAGCACTGGTTCGCCGTCCTCCACGGCGTATCCGAGACGGGAGGGCGACCGGACGATGTGTGCAACCGAACTCGCACTCCAGTATTTGAGGTCCCTGTCCTTGCGGCCCATGAGTTGGTCGGCTCGGGTCTTCGACGACGGAATGCCGCGTTCGTTGAGGTCGTGGGCGATGGTGCCAGGCCGTTCACCGGCGATGACCCGCCGGAAGATTTCTTTCACGGTCGGCGCCGAATCAGGGTCGACGACCAGAAGGCGCCCACCGGTCTCCGGGTCCGGCGCCGGCATGTAGCCGTAGGGGATTGATCCGCCGTGCCAGCGGCCCACCCGCCGCAGGTGTGCTTTCGCGTTCTTGATGCGCTCCTGGGCGATGCTGGCCTCAAGCTCGGCGAAGACACCGGCCAGGACGATCATTGCTCGGCCCATGGGCGTGCTCGTATCGAAGTGCTCAGTCGTCGATATGAGAGTCTTGTCGTGCTTCTGGATCCAGTCCAGAAGTTCCGTGAGGTCAGACGCCTTGCGGACGATGCGATCGAGACGCCAGACAAGGATGCGATCGAAGGTCTCCGGCGCGGACAACCAGGGCGCGAGAGCCTTGCGTTTGAACGGTGAGACCTTGAGGGCGGAGACGCCGATGTCCTCTGCCCACCCGACCATCTCGCCACCGGTCGATGCACTCTTGGCCGTGACCATGTTTCGCTGTCTGAGCGGACTCGTAGACTCGTCGTGATAACTCGACAGGCGGATGACGCCCAGGTCGCGATAGGCCATGCCGGAAGGGTACTGCGTTCGTATGTCTTCTCTCACCATCGGAATCGTCGGCCTGCCCAACGTCGGCAAGAGCACCCTGTTCAACGCACTGACCAAGAACGACGTGCTCGCCGCGAACTACCCGTTCGCGACGATCGAGCCCAACGTCGGCGTGGTCGGGCTGCCGGACGAGCGGCTGGGGAAGCTGGCCGAGCTGTTCGGCAGCGAGAAGATCCTGCCGGCGCCGGTGAGCTTCGTCGACATCGCCGGCCTGGTCCGCGGCGCGTCCAAGGGCCAGGGCCGTGGCAACGCGTTCCTTGCGAACATCCGTGACGCGTCGGCGATCTGCCAGGTGGTGCGCGCGTTCTCCGACCCCAACGTGCTGCACGTCGACGGCAAGGTGTCCCCGGCCGACGACATCGAGACGATCAACACCGAGCTGATCCTCGCCGACCTGCAGACGGTCGAGAAGGCGCTGCCCCGTCTGCAGAAGGAGGCGAAGCTCAAGAAGGAGAAGGCGGCCACGGTGGCCGCTGCCGAGGCCGCGTTCAAGCTGCTCAACGACGGTGTGACCCTCTACCAGGGCGCCGCAGCCGCCGGCATCGAGCTGGAGCTGCTGGCCGAGCTGCACCTGCTGACGACGAAGCCCTTCCTGTACGTGTTCAACGTCGACGAGACCGAGCTGGGCAACGCGGCGTTCCTCGACGAGCTGCGTGCCCTGGTCGCTCCGGCCGAGGCCGTCTTCATGGACGCGAAGATCGAGTCCGAGCTGATCGAGCTGGACGAGGCCGACGCGCTGGAGCTGCTCCAGTCGACCGGTCAGTCCGAGCCCGGCCTCAACCGGCTGATTCGGGTCGGCTTCGACACGCTGGGCCTGCAGACCTACCTGACGGCCGGCCCGAAGGAGGCCCGGGCCTGGACGGTCCCGGTCGGCGCGACCGCTCCCGAGGCGGCCGGTGTCATCCACTCCGACTTCCAGCGCGGTTTCATCAAGGCCGAGATCGTCAGCTACGACGACCTGGTCACCGCCGGTTCCATGTCCGCCGCCAAGGCCGCCGGCAAGGTCCGCATGGAGGGCAAGGACTACATCATGAAGGACGGCGACGTCGTGGAATTCAGATTCAATGTCTGATTCCGGTTCAACGTCTGCCGCCTAGGCCGTGCGTGGCACTTTTCCTACTCGTTGACACACTAGGGCTATGAGCGAAGCGGTATTCCGCATCGGGGAAGGGCCGGCGACGCGGGTCAGCCTGTCGCTGCCGGAGGGAACTGCTGAGGCTATCCGGGCGCGGGTGGGTAAACGGGAGTTCTCTGCTGCCGCCCCTGTCGTCAGGTCGAGACGGGGGCCGCCTCGCGCCGATGACACCGCGGCATGGTCAAGCTGTGCGGGAGGCGGGTCCGGGCCGTCGGGCTGCAGGCGATGCTGGTTGAATCCGTCATTGTGGAGTGGGTATTCGACGGTGAGGTCATCGAGTGGCGTGGGCCGGCGCCGTTCTTCTTCGTCGCCATGTCCGAGGCTGACAGCGCTGAACTCAAGGAAGAGGCCCGGTCCCTGATCTACTGGGGCCAGGTGCCGGTGCAGGTGGTGCTCGGGGCACCGAGTTCCGGACGGCGCTGTTTCCGAAGGACGGCCGCTACCTGGTGCCGCTCAAGGACGCCGTCCGCAAGGCCGAGGGCGTCGGCGAAGGCGACCACGTCACGGTCACCCTGCGCCCGGCCGGAAGATCCTGACCGAGGCGCTTTCAGGGACGCGGCGGGATGAGGCCGGCCAGGTCGATGTCGATGTCGAACGGCACCGGCCGGCGGAGCACACCACGGTGAATGCCTGAGGCGACATAGGACCTGGTCGGCTCGTCCAGCTCGTAAGCATGGACGACCGGCGCCCCGTCCTCGTCCTCGATCCGCCAGTAGTGCGGGATGCCGGCTTCCGCGTATTTGCGAAGTTTCACACCGCGGTCCCGGTGAGCTGACTCGGGCGAGACCACCTCGACCGCCAGAAGGACCTCCGCCGCATCGAAGAACGTGCGGTCGGGATCGTAGGCGGCGGAAGTCACGAGCAAATCCGGCTCGGGACGGTTGCGGGCGTCCAGCCGGATGGTCATCTCCCGCTCGATCTCGAATCCGGCCGGAGCCTGAGTGGTCAGCGCGTTCGTCAGTGCGGTGACGAGTCGTGCGTGCCAGGCGCGTTGCGGCGACATCATGAAGACGAGCGCTCCGTCGATGAGCTCGGTGTGCCGAGGAGCCTCGGGCAGGCGATCCAGGTCTTCCGCCAACCAGCCTTCTGCGCGTGGCGGATGCATCCACTCCGGTAGGGCGGTCATGGGACTAGGGTAGCGGACTGCTGAGGGTCAGAGTGCGCTCGTAGCAGACCGAGAGGCCGGAGCCGATGTAGGCGCCGAAGAGGGGGATCTCGTGGTACCCCTCTCGCTCGTAGAAGCGCATCGCGTCGGGCTGGGCCGGGCCGGTCTCCAGCTTGATCGTGGTCCAGCCGCGGTCCAGGGCGGCCGCCTCCAGGGCCCGCAGGATGGCGGTCGAGACGCCGGATCCGCGGGCGGCCGGAGTGACGTACATACGCTTGACCTCGGCTGTCGTCGCGTCCAGCCGGCGGAGGGCGCCACAGCCGGCCGGGGCGCCGTCGGCGTCGAGCGCGATCAGGAACAGGTCGATGTCGGCGGCGGAGGGTGGGGTGCCGGGCTCGTGGTCGCCGGTGCCGTAGCGGGCGTCGAGCTCGGTGCGCTGGGCGGCCCTCAGTGCGGCGCCGTCGGGGTCGTCCCAGGGGCGGGGTTCGATGGTGCAGGTCATGGCAGCCTCCATTCGGAACAGGTGTTACGGTAACAGCCGTTACGGAAAGTGGGGTGCGACGGGTGTCACGTACCGCGAATCGGCTGGCGCAGGGCGAGACGCTGTCCCGGGCGGTGTGGAGCGTGCTGGCCGAGCAGGGTCTCGAACGGCTCACCGTGCGGGCCGTCGCCACGGCGGCCGGGTGCACGACCGGGCTGGTCATGCACCGGTTCCCGAATCGGCAGGCGCTCCTGCTGCACGCGCGGCAGCTGCTGCACGGAGTGACCCGGGCGCGGGTCGAGGCGCTGGAGGCGGAGGCGGGGTCGCCGCGGGCGGCGTTGCGGGCCGTCCTGCATCAGGGGATGGCGCTCGACGAGCAGACCCGGCAGGAGGCGATCGTGTGGATGGGCTTTCTGGCTGCGGCGGTCACCGACGACGAGCTGATCGCCGAGCACAGGCGCAACAACCGGGCGTGGCGGGAGCGGGTCGAGCGGCTCACCGCGGCGGCCGCTCCGGAGTGGACGGCCGGGCGGGTCGCCACTGTCGCTCTGGCGCTGATCGCGATGACCGAGGGGGTGGCCGTCTATGCCGCCGCCGACCCGGCCGCCTTCCCGGCAACCGACCAGGAGCGGATGCTCGACGCCACCCTGACGGCGTACGGCCTGGGGTGAGCGGTCAGCGCAGGAGTGGGAAGACGGTTCCGGCGATGAGGGCGCCGACCAGGGCGCCGGCGACCACCTGGGCCGGGGTGTGCGCGGTGAGCCGGACCCGGGCCCAACAGCCGAGCAGCACCAGCGGGGCGCCGAGTAGGGCGATCTCGCCGTAGACGACGGTCAGCGCGGACACCGTGCCGGCCGCCACCCCGGCATGGATGGACATCTTCCACCAGTGGGTGACCAGGGCGAACGCGGCCAGGCCGACGCCGCCCGCGGTGAGCAGGGCGAGCACCTCGCGGGGCGCGCCCAGAGCCAGCATCAGCAGCAGGCCGGCCACCAGCGACGCGGTGCCGAAGAGCAGGGGGATCCGGCGGTCGGCGCGTTCCGGGATGTGATGGTTGGTGAGGCGGCCCTTGCGTACGCCGTGCAGGACGTAGCCGAGCGGGATGACCGCGGCGAACAGGGCGCCGGGCAGTCCCCACCAGCGGGAGACGCCGGGTGTGTCGCCGGCGTGCCACCCGATGGTGAGCAGGAGCACGGCGACCAGGACCGCGGGGGCGAGCACCTCGGAGACGACGACGGCGATCCGGTCGAGGGCGCCCGGGGCCGTCCGGGTGTCGTCGGTGGCAGCGTTCAGCACCGTTAGATCATCGCAACCCGGAGCCCCCGGCCCGGCGCCACGAAACGCGGAAGATCAGTGCTCGGCGGCCATCGCGTCGAAGGCGTTGGCCAGACGGCGCAGGTCGAGCCCGTCGAGGTGGTCGAAGATGTGCCGGCGGACACTGGCCAGGTGGGTCGGCCAGGCCTCGCGCAGCCGGTCCATGCCCTTCTCGGTGAGGACCGCGTTGGCGCCCCGGGCGTCCTCCTCGCAGCGGATGCGGCGCAGGCAGCCGAGTGACTCCAGTTTGGCGGCGAGGCGTGTCATGCCGCTCAGTGACATGTCGCAGGCGGTGGCGAGCTCGCTCATTCGCATGAGGTGGCCGGGAGTCTCGGAGAGGTTGCGCAACACCGCGTACTCACTGGCGGACATGCGCTGCTCCCGCATCAGGTCGGCGTCGAGGGCGCGTGGCATGACCAGCAGGAACCGGCCGAGGGCGCGCATCACGGCCTCCTCGTCCGGGCTGAGTGGCACAGGCGCGGGCATGGCAACGATCGTACGGCTGCGGCGCACGCCCCCGGTCGGCCGACTCTGCTCCTCGTCGGAGTAACGCGGGAGAGTGGTGACGGGGCGCGGGCGTCAGCTTTTCGGGTGACGGGCGGTGACTTGCCCGAGAGCCGGAAGAAGTGACAATGCTTTGGTGCAAAACCAGACAACTAGTGACTCTTGGCAGCATCTGCTCGAAATGCCACGAAAGTCTTGGTGGGCCCGACTGCCGTTCGGAGTCCGGATGACCGCGGGCGCGTGTGCGATGTTCGTGATCGTCGGTGGCGGCGTGGCCGGCGCCGTCTCCACGATGACCGCTCCCGGCCCGAGCGACATCACCGCCCAGCCCATCGACGCCGACCTCGGCGCACCGCGGCTCGAGGACGATCCGGAGGTCGTCAGCCGGGCCGCGGCCGCCGCCGAGCCGCCGCTCCGGCGGCAGGGCGAGACCACGGCCCCGACCAGCGCGCCGACCACCGCCGCGACGGCGAGGGCGACGGGGACGGCGACGGGGAAGAGCACAGCGGCGCCGTCGACAGGTCGGAGAGCACCGGCGCCGCGGGTCGCGACCGCCGCCGAGCAACTCAGCCGGGCCCGGGTGGCCGACGACCGCGCCGACCGGACCGGGCCGCGCCGCGCCCGTACCCTCGCTGAGGTCCCGGCCCTGCGCCAAGCGGCGGCCGCACCGGTCGTCACCACCCGGACCGACGTCGAGACCCGGGCCGTCCCGTTCGACACCCAGGTGGTCCGGGACCCGTCGATGCTCCGCGGCACCCGCCGGGTCACGACGCGCGGCGCGGCCGGTGAGCGGACGCTGCGTTACCTGGTGACGCTGACCGACGGCAAGCCGAGCTCCCGGCGCCTGCTCAGCAGCGCGGTGACGCGGGAGCCGCGGAACCGGGTGGTGACGGTCGGCTCGGCCCGTCCCGTGGAGCCGGACGTGGAGTGCGACCAGTTCCTCGGCATCTGCCTGCCGTTCGGGCGGACCGCGATGGCCTGCCCGGCCGGCGGAGCCGACGACCCGGCCGTCCCGGTGCCGGCACGCGCCGCTGACGAGAGTCCGGGGGACATCCTGATCTCCGAGGAGGACCGGGCGCTGCTGGGGCTCGGCAGGTTCGACGCGGGGGTGCCGGATACCGGCGAACTGTGTTGACGGTCACCGATCCTTGCGTGCGCGCCGGCCGGGTAACACGGTAGCGGCATGGCGCTGACCGACACCCGGCTGACCGATCTCGCCCACCGGCTGCTGACCGTGCCCGGCGTGGTGGGAGTGGTTCTCGGTGGCAGCCGGGCCCGCGGCACGCACACCGAGGACTCCGACTACGACCTGGGCCTCTACTACCGGGTGCCGCTGGACACCGGGCGGCTCGGCGAGCTGGCCACCGAGGTGTCCGGGCCGGGCGCCGGGCTGACCGAGCCCGGTGGCTGGGGGCCGTGGGTGGACGGCGGGGGCTGGTTGCGGATCGACGGGCATCCGGTCGACTGGATCTACCGCGACACCGACCGGGTGCACCGGTGCTGGGCCGATGCGGAGCAGGGGCGCTATGCATTCCACGTGCAGGCGGGTCATCCACTCGGAGTGCCCGATTTCTCGTACCCCGGCGAATTGGCCCTGAGCCGGATCCTCGCCGATCCGACCGGGGAGTTGGAGCGACTGCGGCGCCGCGCCCTGATCTACCCGCGCCCGCTGGCGGAGGCCCTGGTGGCCGGGCTGTGGGAGGCCGACTTCCTGATCGGGGTGGCACGCAAGGCGGTGTCGCGCGGCGACAGCGCGTACGTGGCGGGGTGCCTGTTCCGGATTGCCGGAGTGTGCGCGCACGCCCTGCACGGCGCGGCCGGACACTGGCTGGTCAACGAGAAGGGCGCGGTGGCGGCAGCCGCCCTGCTGCCCGGTGCGCCGGAGCGGTTCCGGTCGCGGATGGACGCGGTGTTCGCCGCGGTCGACGGCGATCCGGTCCGCCTGAGCAGCGCCATCGATCTGATCGCCGATCTCGTCCTGGAGACCACCGACGCGTGCGTGATGATGATGCGGTGACCGCCGACGTCCCCACCATCCTCGCCACCAGCGCCTTTCTGCGATCCGGCGGCCGTGGCCCGCTCGATCTGCGGCCGGGACGGGCCCACCGTCTCGCCGCCGAGCTGGCGAACTCGAAGACGCCCCGGATCTGCTTCCTGGGCCAGGCGAGCGGGGACGCGGAGGCGCGGATCGGCGCCTACTACGCCGCGTTCGCCGGCACCGGGTTCGTCGCGTCACACCTGCAGCTCTTCCCGATGCCTAACGTCGCCGACATCCGCGCGCACCTGCTCGCCCAGGACGTCATCTGGGTGGGCGGGGGCAGCGTCGCGAACCTGTGCGCGGTCTGGCGGGTGCACGGCGTCGACGAGATCCTGCACGAGGCGTGGCAGGCCGGCGTGGTGCTCGGCGGCGTCTCGGCCGGCTCGATCTGCTGGCACGTCGGCGGCAGCACCGACAGCTTCGGCCCGGAGCTGCGCGGCTTCACCGGTGGCCTGGGGTTCCTGCCGTTCAGCAACGGCGTGCACTACGACGCCGAGGAGCGGCGGCGGCCGGTGATGCACGAGCTCATCGGGTCCGGCATCCTGCCGGACGGCTACGCCACCGACGACGGCGCGGGGCTGATCTTCCGGGGCACGTCACTGTCCGAGGCGGTCGCCGATCATCAGGGGCCGCGGGGGTACGAACTGAGGCGCGCCGCCGACGGGACCGTGCTCGAGACGCCGTTGCCGACCCGCGTCCTGACCTAGGCTGAAGGCGTTGTGACTTCCGGAGTCCATCAGTTCGTGTGAGGGAGAGCCATGTCCGACCGGACCGGCAAGGGCGGCGAAGGCGGAAGCTGACGCGCGTGGTCTCGCCGCGGCGTGGTCAGTGCAGAGCGACCGTGGCGAGGCCCACCAGCACCGCGGAGAGCAGCATCGCGGCCGCGAAGATGGCGTTGTGGCCGATCAGGAGTCGCCGATGTGGCTGCCCGCCCTCACCCCCGCCCGGCATCGACAGGGCGTCGAGGTCGTGACCGAACATCTCGGTCCGGTATCTCCGGGTCAACGGCCTCTGCATGTGGCTCAGCACCGGGGATCGCCTCCGCGAGGTTGGGGATCGACTCTGGTGGAACTCCCGGTAGCATGCGACGGGCCGGAAACGGTGGGCAAGGGTTGGCCGCGAAAAATAATCGCGGGTGGGCCGGACTGGCATGACCGTTCCACTGATCGGACAACGGATATCGGGCGAACAGCCGTCCCCGAGCGATGCCATTCACTCTTTATGAGGATTTGTCGGTAACGATCGTTTCGCCATCATTGGGACGATGCCGGAGACTCCGACGATCTCTCACACCCTGTTCAGGGGCACCCTGAACGTCTCGGTCGTGCTCATCGGCCTGGCGTCGGGCGTCGCGCAACTCGCGGGGATACCCGTCCGGTTCGCCCAGTGGGCCCTCACCGCGATCTTCCTGGCCTGCCTGCTCTACTTCGTGGTCCGCCTGTGGCAACTGGCGTTCGTCGTCAAGATCCGCGAGCTGAAGACCGACCTGCAGGACGCCACCCGGCTGCTCACCCTGCAGCAGGCCGGCCACCAGCACTACCTGGACGCCATCCAGCGGATCAGCGACCGCGAGAAGCCGCTCTACTCGGAGATCCTCGAAGTCCTCGTCCTGATCGGCGCCGACGACGACAGCGACCGCATCGTGGAGAAGCGGATCACCACCCCGGAGCCGCTGGTCACCAACCGGACCATGCGGCCGATCGTGCCGACCGGCACGGACCGGCTCACCCGGCTCGACGAGATCGCGTTCAAGATGCTGCGGCCGGCCGGCGGCGGCATCACCGCCCTGCCGCTGGAGCAGAGCAGGCTGCTCCGGGTGTGGCTGATCTTCGAGCCGGCGATCACCACGCCCACCGAATGGCAGGTCGAGTATCGTCCCCGCGGGCTCTGGGGCCCGCTGCGTGAACGCGGCTGGGACCAATTGGTCTGGGAGGACCGGCTGCCGATCGCGAGTGGCACCTCGGCGGCGTTCACCCTCCAGGTCACCTTCAGCTTCCCGGACAGCGATCAGCCGCCGAGCGTCAAGGAGCGGCAGGGGTACGGACGGTTCGCTGAGCCGGAACGCGATCATCGCGGCCGTTGGGACGTGGTGTGGCGCGACGAGCGACCCGCCGGCCGCCGGTACGTATGGGATCTGACGCAGGCGGTCGGCGGGAAGTGACCGGCCGAGGTCAGGATGCCTGGCTGAGGATCAGGTTGTGCACGTGGTGGGCCTTCTCCGAGCCACGGAACTCGACCTCGTACGTGCTGGTGCCGACCGCGATGGCGATCGTGCCCGAGGAGAAGAACTGGCCGGCCCAGCTCTTGTTGCTGACCACGCTGACGCTGCTGACCTTGGAGTACGGGATGCTGGTGATGGCGAACCGCTTCCCGACATAGGACTGGTCCTGAATGATGATCCGGCGGTTGGTGAGTCCGATGAACCCGGTCCCCGCGCCGATCGCGTCATAGACCGCGATGATCTGCTCGCCCTCCAGCAGTCCGCTCTGGACCTGCTCGAGCTGACCCTTGTTGTCGTACACCACGTCAGTCATGCGGCGCAGCGTAGTCCGCCCGGATCATGGCCTCTCGACCACGGTGCGATAGAAGTCCTCGATCCGGGCCGCCAGGGTGACCTCACCGTCGGTGATGGCCGTGCCGTCCTGCGACCCCAGGCAGATCTGTGTGTGACCGTTGATTCGCCGGATGCTTGGCCGTATGTGAAGAGTGTCCGCCGCCACCTTGATACGTTCGGTCAAGGCGGCGTGCTGACTGTCGTCACACGCCAGATCGCGGCGCAACTGGACGCCGTCGCGGGTCCAGCCGCTCAACAACGCCAGGGCGTCGTTGAGATAATCCGAGCCGGTGTCCCGGCGTCTTCTCGCCCGCACTCCGCACCCCCCTTAGCGTCGTTGCCGGCTTGTGGCCGAACTGTCGCCGGATCGTCATGGTCGGTGCCCCACAGTTTCGTCCTCCCGGGCACCCCTGTCCACGCCCACATATCCGTGTTTGCGTGACGATCGGGGCACCACCGGGCAACCTGAACGATGAACTTTCGTGAGATCTTGGATCGCATGCGGCCCGAACAATACGTCAAACCGGCGCCATCACCCAGGGTGATCGTCGCGGCGGTGATCATCACCGCCGGCCGGGTCCTCGCCTGTGAGCGCAGCTCCCCACCCGAGGCGGCCGGCCGATGGGAGTTCCCCGGCGGCAAGGTCGAGGCGGGGGAGACCGACCAGCAGGCGCTGGCCCGCGAGTGCGCCGAGGAGCTGGGCGTACGCGTCGAGGTCGGCGCCCGCGTCGGGCCGGACGTGCCACTGGCCCACGGCCGTGCCGTCCTCCGTGTCTACGCCGTCGAGTTGCTCGGCGGCGACGTACCGGAGGCGCTGGAGCACCGCTCCATGCGCTGGCTGACCGTGGACCAGTTGGACAGTGTCCCGTGGCTGCCCGCCGACGTTCCGATCGTCGCCGAGCTGCCACCGCTGCTCAAGGCCTAGCTGTACTGCTTGCGCAGCTCCCGCTTCAGGACCTTCATGCTCGGGCCGAGCGGCAGCGACTCGGTGAACCGCACCTGACGCGGGTACTTGTGCTTGCCCAGCCGCTCCTTGGACCACTCGATCAGCTCGTCCCCGGTGAGTCCGGAGTCCTCGAGCACCACCACGGCGCAGATCTCCTCACCCAGCGTCTCGTCGGCCACGCCGATCACCGCGACCTGCTGGATCGACGGGTGCCGGGCCAGGACCTCCTCCACCTCACGCGGGTAGACGTTGAAGCCGCCGCGGATGATCAGGTCCTTGGTCCGGTCGACGATGCTGATGAAGCCCTGCTCGTCGCGCACGCCCAGGTCTCCGGTCCGGAACCACCCGTCGACCAGGGCCTCCGCGGTCGCCTCCGGCCGGTTCAGGTAGCCGGCGAACACGTTGTGCCCGCGGATCACGATCTCCCCGAGCTCCCCGTCCGGCACGAACTCGATGCTCTCCGGCACCTCCGGGCGGGCGATCTCCACCTCGACACCCCAGATCGGGTGCCCGACCGTGCCGGGTTTCGCTCCGAACGAGGGCTGGTTGGTGGTCGCCGTAGGTGAGGTCTCGCTCAGCCCGTACCCCTCCCAGATGGTCGAACCGAAAGCCGCCGCGAACTTCTCCAGGACCGCCACCGGAAGCGACGCGCCACCGGAGACGCACAGCTTCAGCTTCGGCAGGCTGTCGGCCTTGGCCGCCGCCTCCAGCAGTCCGATGTACATGGTCGGCACGCCGTGGAAGATCGTGACGTTCTCCCTGATCATCAGCTCGATCGCCGCCTCGCCGGTGAACCGCGGCAGCAGCACCAGCGTCCCACCGAGCCGGAACGTCGCGTTCATCCCCACGGTCTGGCCGAACGTGTGGAACAGCGGCAGGCAGCCCATCACCACGTCGTCTCCGGTCAGCGGGTGCACGTCGAAGACGTTCACGGCCGCGTTCATCACCAGGTTGAGGTGGGTGAGCAGGGCGCCCTTCGGCTTCCCGGTCGTGCCGCTGGTGTAGAGGATGACGGCGACGTCCTCGGCCTCGACCGTCACGTAGGTCCGCACCGGCTCCAGCCCGGCCGAGATCTGGTCCAGGCGCGGCGGGTACTGCGGCAGACCCTCCGGCAGCGGGCCGACATTGGCCAGCGGGGTGCCGGTCGCGGCCGCCGCGGCCGCGCCGACCTGGAGGAACGCCGAGTGCGTGACCAGGAGCTTCGCGCCACTGTCAGCCAGCACGTAGCCGACCTCCTCGGCGTTGAGCAGCAGCGACACCGGCACGATCCGGGCGCCGACGGCGAGCGCGGCGTAGTAGACCCGCGGGAAATCGCCCACGTTCGGGATCATCACCGCCACCGTGTCGCCGCGGCCGATGCCCAATTCCTTCAAACCGGCGGCGTACGACCGGGTCTGCGCCCAGAGTTCGCGATAGGGAATCCGGCCGCCGGCCTCGTCGACGATCGCCACCTTCTCGGGGTACCGGCGGGCGGCCTCGGCCAGAACCGTGGCGAGGGAAAGCGTCGTCATGGCTGATCTCCCTTAGTGATGTACGTCGCAGCTGTGCTTAAACTAGCGGCGTAAGTTTTTACACGTCCAGTGTTGATTTCGTCTTTCTTCAGGAGTTCCGGTATGGCCCGCCCCCGGCAAGCCCTCCTCACGCGGGAGCGCATCGTCGAGGCGGCCGCCGCTCTCATCGACGCGGAGGGAATCGACGCCTGCTCGATGCGGCGCCTCGCCACCGAGCTGGGGGTGCAGGGACCGTCGCTCTACAACCACTTCGCCACCAAGGCGGAGATCGTCGACGCGGTCGCTGAAGCCGTCGTCGCGCAGGTCGACATCACCGTCTTCCGGGGCAACGACTGGCGCGAAGGGCTGCGGCTGTGGGCGAAGTCGTACCACAGCGTGCTCGCCGCGCATCCGCACATCGTCCCGGTGCTGGCCACCGGGCCCGGCCGTCGTCCGGCCGGGCTGGCCATGGCCGAGGCCGTCTACGGCGCGCTGATCAAGGCGGGCTGGTCCCGGGCGCGGGCCACCCACATCGGCGCGCTGATGCGATACCTGATCACCGGCTCCGCGCTCGGCTCCTTCGCCCTCGGCTTCGAGGCCGACCCGGAGCTGTACGACCGCTTTCCGCACCTGCACCGCGCCCACGAGCTCGCCGCGCATCGCGACGCCGTCGACGAGGGCGCGTTCGAGCTCGGGCTCGACCTGCTGATCAACAGCCTTTCCGACCGTTACGACCAGGGGGTACGCCGATGACGTCGGTCTTCCGTGATGAGCACTGGATCGGTGGCGCGTACGTGCCGTCCGCCTCCACCGAGCGCATCGGAGTCGAGAACCCGTACACCGAGGAGGTCTTCGGGCACGTGCCAGCCGGCACCGCCGAGGACGTCGACCTCGCCGTCTCCGCCGCCCGCGCCGCCTTCGACGGCTGGGCCTTCGGCCTGACACCGGCCGAGCGCGGCGCTGCCCTCGGCCGGCTGCACCGGGCGCTCACCGCCCGCGCCGACGAGATCGCCCGGATCGTCGGCCTCGAACTGGGCACCCCGCTCAAGATCGCCAAGGCGGTCCAGACGGGCCTGCCCCTGACGGTCCTCGCGGGGTACGCGGAACTCGCGGCCCAGCCGGCGCAGGAGGAGACGATCGGGAACTCCCTGGTCGTCCACGAGCCGATCGGCGTGGTCGGTGCGATCACCCCGTGGAACTATCCGCTGCACCAGGTCGTCGCCAAGGTCGGCGCGGCCCTGGCGGCCGGATGCACGGTGGTCCTCAAGCCGAGCGAGCTGACCCCGCTCACGGCGTACCTGCTGGCCGACGCGGTCGCCGAGGCCGACCTGCCGCCCGGCGTATTCAACCTGGTCACCGGCACCGGCCCGGCCGTCGGGTCGGCCATCGCCGGGCACCCCGGCATCGACATGGTGTCGTTCACCGGCTCCACCCGCACCGGCGCCGCCATCAGCCACGCCGCCGCCGACCGCATCGCCAAGGTGTCGCTCGAGCTCGGCGGCAAGTCCGCCAACGTGATCCTCGAAGACGCCGACGTGGTCAGAGCGGTCAAGGTCGGCGTCGGCAACGCCTTCCTCAACAGTGGCCAGACGTGTACGGCATGGACCCGCATGCTGGTCCACCGCAGCCACTACGACGAGGCCGTCGAACTGGCCGCCAAGACCGCCGCCGGCTACACCCTCGGCGACCCGTTCGACGCGGCCACCCGGCTCGGGCCGCTCGCCTCCGCCGGGCAGAAGGAACGCGTCCGCGGCTTCATCGAACGCGCCACGGCACGGCTCGTCGCCGGCGGCCTCGACGCCCCCGTCCCCGGCCAGGGGCACTTCGTGGCGCCGACCGTCTTCGCCGACGTCGACCCGGACAGCGAGATCGCCCAGGAGGAGATCTTCGGTCCCGTCCTGTCGATCATCGCGTTCGGCGACGACGACGAGGCCGTGGCGATCGCCAACAACTCGAAGTACGGGCTGGCCGGCGCCGTGTGGGGCTCCGAGGCGCGGGCGGTCGCGGTGGCCCGTCGGCTGCGCACCGGCGCCGTCGACGTCAACGGCGGCTCGTTCAACCCGTTCGCCCCGTTCGGCGGGTACAAGCAGTCCGGTATCGGCCGTGAGCTCGGCGCCTACGGGCTGACCGAGTTCCAGCAGGTGAAGGCGATCCAGAGATGAGCGTTCGGTTGATCGGCGGCTTGGGGGTCACACGGTGAGTCACTACATGTCCGGGCTCGTCGTCCGGGAGGCCGGCGTCCCCGCCGCGCTGGCCGAGCTGCGGCTCCCCGAGATCGGGCCCGGCCAGGTGCGGGTCCGGGTCCGGGCTGCCGGGGTCTGCCACTCCGACCTGTCCATGGTGAACGGCACGCTCCGGCCGCCGCACCCGCTGATCCTCGGGCACGAGGCGGCCGGTGAGGTCGTCGAGATCGGCGAGCACGTCACCCGGGCCGCCGTCGGTGACCACGTGGTGCTCAACTGGCAGCCCGCCTGCCGGAGCTGCTGGTTCTGCGAACACGGGGAGCCGTGGCTGTGCAGCACCTCGCACGGGGTCGCGGCACTGTCCAACGGCATCACCCTCGACGACGTGCCGGTCCACGTGACCCTCGGCGTGGGGGCGTTCGCCGAACAGGTGGTGGTGCCGGAGAACGCGGTCATACCCGTACCCTCCGAGCTTGATTTCGATCTCGCGGCTCTGCTCGGATGCGCCGTCCTGACCGGGACCGGCGCGGTGCGCAACACCGCCCGGGTGGCGCCCGGCGAATCGGTCGTGGTCATCGGCCTCGGCGGGGTCGGTCTGTCGGTCGTCACCGCGGCCCGTGCCGCCGGTGCCGGCCAGGTGATCGCGGTGGACGTCTCCGAGGCCAAGAAGGGGCTGGCCGAGGCGGCCGGGGCCACCGACTTCGTGGTCTCCTCGGACAACCTGTCCAAGGACATCCGGGCCCGCACGAACCGGCTAGGCGCCGACCACGCCATCGAATGCGTCGGCCGGGCCGCGACCATCCGCGCCGCCTGGCGGGCCACCCGCTCCGGCGGCCAGGTGACCGTGGTCGGTATGGGTGCGGCCGACGACATGGTGCAGCTCAGCGCCCTGGACATCTTCTCGTCGGCGCGGACTCTGCGGGCCTCGGTGTACGGGCAGGCCGACACCGACCTGGAGGTTCCGGCCCTGGCCCGCGACGTCCTCGACGGCAGGCTCGACCTGAGCCACCTGATCACCGACCGGATCACGCTGGCCGAGGTGCCCGCCGCCTTCGACCGGATGTCCCGCGGCGAGGGCGCCCGCTCCGTAGCCATCCTCTGACCACACTGCGCCGCCTTCGCGGACGTCGGATCTCTCCGGGCCGACGTCCGCGCCGGCGGTGCGATAGAAAGACCTGATGCGTCCGGAACCGGGTCAGGTGCTGCACTTCTCCGAGGATCCGACGATCACGCGGTTCGTGCCGCACGTCGCGGCCACCGCCCAGCAGCCCGAGGCCTACGTGTGGGCCGTCGATCACGATCGGGCCCCGGACTACTGGTTCCCACGGCAGTGCCCGCGCGCGCTCGCCTGGGTGCGGCCCGGCGTCACCACCGACGAGGACCGGGAACGCATCATCGGCGCGGGCTGCGGCGACCGCGTCCACGCGATCGAGTACGCCTGGTGGGAGGCGATGCGGACCATCCGGCTGTACGCGTACCGGCTCCCCGCCGGGCCGTTCTGCCCGATCGGGGAGCCGGAGTCACACGCTCACGTGGCCACCACACCGGTCGAGCCCCTCGGCCCACCGGAACCGGTCGGCGACCTGATCGCCTGTCACGCCGCCGCCGGAATCCAGCTGCGCCTGCTCGACAACCTGTGGCCCTTCTGGGATCAGGTCGTCACCAGCACGATCGCCTTCAGCGGCATCCGCCTCCGCAACGCCGCACCCCGGCCACACCCTCGCTCCGCCGCGATCCTGTGAGGTCCGCGGGGCCTGGTCTCACGTCGGGCCTGGTCTCACGTCGGGTCCGGCCTCACGCGGGCCGGACCTCGCGCGGGGCCTGGCCTCGCGTGGTCGGCGCGGTCGGTCTGCTCAGCGGGTGGCTGCTGCCCCGGCAGGGTTGATCAGGGCGGTCACGACCCGGGCGAGCGCGGCCTGGGCGCTGTCCACCGGCAGACCCATGGCGTCACGCCATGTGGCCCACGTCGGCCAGAGACTGGCCGCGGTCAGCGCGTTGAGCAGCTCCTCGTCACTGCCGATCTCCGCCGGAAAGGTGGAGGTCAGCTCGTCGCGGACCCGAGTGGTGTGCAGTTTGCGGTACCGCTGCAAGCCGGCCGAGAACGGCTCCTTCAGCGCCGAGGCCCGCGCCGCGGGCCCTATCTCCTCCAGCAGGCGGGCCCGCTGACGGCAGAACGCCTCGATCCGCTCGGCCAGCGGCAGGTCCGCCGGAATCGGCCGGTACGACGCGTCGCGCTGCTCCAGAACTCGCTGGCCACTCGCCGCCATCAGCGCTTCCATGTCGGCGAAGTGGCTCCACAGGGCGCGCAGCGACACGCCGGCCAGCTTGGCCACCCGGTCGGCGGTGGGACGCATGTCCCCCTCGCCGATCAGCTGGAGATGCGCGTCGATGATCGCGTTGCGGGTCCGTTCGGACCGCGCAGTACGCCCGTCGACCCGCGTGGTGGGGTTGGTCACGAACCACTCCGGTAACGCTTGAGCTCACGGTGGGCCAGGGACCGCTTGTGCACCTCGTCCGGCCCGTCGGCGAGTCGCAGCATACGGGCGCTGGCGAACAGCCCGGCAAGCGGGAAGTCCTGTCCGAGGCCGGCCGCGCCGTGCGTCTGGATCGCCTTGTCGACGATCCACTCCACGGTGGACGGCACGACGATCTTGATCGCCTGGATCTCGGTGTGCGCGCCCCTGTTGCCGACCGTGTCCATCAGCCAGGCGGCCTTGAGCACGAGCAGGCGGGCCTGCTCGATCCGGACCCGGGACTCGGCGATCCAGTCCTGGATGACGCCCTGCTCGGCGAGCGGCTTGCCGAACGGCGTACGGACCAGCGCCCGCGTGCACATCAGCTCCAGCGCCCGCTCGGCCATGCCGATCAACCGCATGCAGTGGTGGATACGGCCGGGTCCCAGACGGGCCTGGGAGATCGCGAACCCGCCGCCCTCCTCGCCGATCAGGTTGGTCGCCGGCACCCGGACGTTCTCGAAGACCATCTCGGCGTGGCCGCCGTGGTCGCCGTCGGTGTAACCGAGCACGGTCATGCCCCGCTCGACGGTGACACCCGGCGTGTCGCGGGGCACCAGGATCTGGCTTTGCTGCAGGTGCCGTGGCGCGTCGACGTCGGTCTTGCCCATCACGATGAAGATCTTGCAGTTCGGGTTCATCGCGCCGCTGATGTAGAACTTGCGCCCGTTGATGACGTAGTCGTCGCCGTCGCGGTCGATGCGGGTGCCGATGTTGGTCGCGTCGGAGGAGGCCACCTGCGGCTCGGTCATCGCGAAGGCGGAGCGGATCTCACCGGCCAGCAGCGGCTTGAGCCACCGCTCCTTCTGCTCGTCGGTCCCGAAGTCGGCCAGGACCTCCATGTTGCCGGTGTCCGGGGCGGCGCAGTTCAGCGCGGCCGGGGCGATCGCCGGGCTACGGCCGGTGATCTCGGCGAGCGGCGCGTACTGGAGGTTGGTGAGACCGGCGCCGTGGTCACCGGGCAGGAAGAGGTTCCACAGGCCGGCCTCCTTGGCGGCCGCCTTCAGCCCCTCCAGCGCGGTCGGCGGTTCCCACCCGTCGGTGTGGTAGGTGGGCTCCGCCGGGTAGACGTGCTCGTCCATGAAGGCGAGCAGCCGCTTGCGGTAGTCCTCGGTCTTCGCGTCGTACTCGAAGTCCATCAGTGTCCTTCCAACGCTCGGTGGCCCTGCTCGACCAGGGCGGGGACCATGGCTCCCACGGTGTCGAAGCCGGGGCCGACCGTCTGGCCCTTGGTGTAACGGAAGTGCACGCCCTCCAGGATGACGGCGAGCTTGAACGCGGCGAAGCCGATATACCAGTGCAGGTCGCTGACGTCGCGCTTGCTGCGCTCGGCGTAGCGGGCGGCGATCTCGTCGAGCGTGGGGTGCCCGGGGATGTCGATCGGAGCGAGCGGCCGACCGTCGCGTTCCAGCAGCGGCCGACCGGCGTAGATCTGCATCAGGGCCAGGTCGCTGAGCGGATCACCCAGTGTGGACATCTCCCAGTCGAGCACCGCATTGACCGCCAGCTCATCGCTGACCAGCACGTTGTCCAGGCGGAAGTCGCCGTGCACGACAGCGCCCGGACCTCCGGCCGGGATGTCGGTGGCCAGCCGGGCATGCAGTTCGTCGATGCCGGACAGCTCCCGGCTGCGCGACGCGTCGAGCTGCTGCTTCCAGCGGCGGACCTGCCGGGCGTTGAAGCCCTCCGGCTTGCCGAAGTCGCCCAGGCCGATCGCCGCCGGGTCCAGCGAGTGCAGGTCGGCGAGTGTGTCCACCAGGGTGAACGTCAGCGCCCGGAAGTCGACCTTCTCGATCAGCGCGGCGTCCCGGTAGATCGTCCCGTCCACGTGCTCCATCAGGTAGAACGGCGCCCCGATCACCTCGGTGTCGGTGCAGAGCCGCACCGGGGCCGGCACCGGGAAGCCGACCTTGGAGAGCGCGTCGAGGACCTTGTGCTCGCGGACCATGTCGTGCGCGGTGGGCAGCACGTGCCCCAGCGGCGGCCGGCGCAGCACCCAGCGGTTGACGCCGTCGGTGACCGCATACGTCAGGTTCGACCTGCCGCCCGCGAACATCGTCCCGGAAAGCGGCGGGCTGTCCAGGTAGGCCTGGAGTCTCTCCAGGTCGAGGCCCTTCACTGGGACTCGAATCCGCGCTGGAGTTTGTTCATGCCCCCCAGCCAACGATCCGGATCGCTCGCGCGCAAGCGGTAGTAGCCCTCGACCTCGGGATGCGGGAGGATCAGGAAGTTACCGCCGTCGAGCGAGCCGGCGACCAGGTCGGCGACCGATTCGGGCGCCAGGGCGCCCTCGGCCAGCAGCGAGGCCGCGCCACTGCCACGGTCGTTGCCGCGGGTCAGCATGTCGGTGCGCACACCCTGCGGGCAGAGCGCCTGGACGATCAGACCCCGATGCGCGTACGTGGCGCGCAGCCACTCCGCATAGGCCAGAGCCGCGTGCTTCGTCACCGAGTAGGTGGCGCTGCCCAACAGGGTCAGCAGCCCGGCCGCGCTCACCGTGATCAAAAGCCGTTTCGGCTCGCCGCTGTCCAGCCAGCGCGGCAGCAGCGCCCGGCTCACGTAGACGTGCGACATCACGTTGACCCCGAAGTCGCGCTGCCACTGAGCGTCGGGCGTCGTCTCGTCACCTGCCGACAGCACCCCGGCGTTCGAGCAGAACAGGTCGATCCCGCCCAGCTCCGCGAAGGCCGTCTCGACCAGCTCCCGGACGTCCTCCTCGCGGGCCGCGTCGCCGGGAACCGCGATGCCGCCGATCTCGCCGGCGACCGCCCAGGCCGCTTCCGCGTTCACGTCGTTCACCACGACCCGGGCACCGTCGGCGGCGAACCGGCGGGCCAGCGCCGCCCCGATCCCGCCGCCGGCGCCGGTGACCACCACGCGCTTGAGGCTCACTGGACTGACCCGGTCAGGGTGATGCCGCCGTCGATCACGATGGTCTGCCCGGTGATCCAGGCGGCGTCCGGCGAGCAGAGGAAAGCCACGGTGCCGGCCACGTCGTCGGTGTTGCCGAGCCGCTGGAGCGGATACGTGGCCGCCACCTCCGCCTCCCGCCCCTCGTAGAGGGCGGAGGCGAACCGCGTCTTCACGACCGCGGGCGCGACGGCGTTGACCCGGATCTTCGGGGCCAACTCGACCGCGAGCTCCTCGGTGAGGTGGATGAGGGCGGCCTTGGTGGTGCCGTAGAACGCGATCCCCGGCGCCGGGCGGACACCGGAGACCGACGAGATGTTGACGACCGAACCGCCGGTCTCGGCCAGCCCGCCGCGCAGCGCCTCCTGAATCCAGCCCAGCGTGCCGATCAGGTTGACCTCGGCCATCTTGCGGGCGGCGTTCAGGTCCAGGGTGGCCAGCGGACCGTACGCCGGGTTGATCCCGATGTTGTTGATCAGCGTGGTGACCGGCCCGAACCGCTCCCGCACGGCGTCGACGACGGCGGCCCGGTGTGCCGGGTCGTCGCCCTTGCCGGCCACGCCGAGCGCCACCTCGGGGCCGCCGAGCTCCTTCACGGCGGCCTCGAGGGCGTCGGCGTCACGGCCGGTGACGGCGACTCTCGCCCCCTGGGCGATGAAGCGTTGCGCGATGGCGAACCCGATTCCCCGGCTTGCTCCGGTCACGATTGCTACCTGGTCGGCCATCGCCCAACCTCCTGAGTCGTATTTTTGCAGTGCAAGTGCAGATATTACGCGGCAGGCACACCGCTCGGTGGCGGTGTCACGGCCTGCCCCTGGTACGCCGCGACGGGGCCCTCGGCGTCGTCGGTGGTGTACGGCGTGCCGAAGAACACCGCCTTACCTCCCTCGACCTTGGTGAGCTGAGCTCCGCCGTACCCCGAGTGGTCCGTGGCCGAGAATCGCAGCGGCACCAGGCCCGGGCCCTGGAAACCGTTCTTCGTGACGGCTTCGAGCAGCTTGTCGCGGGTCACGTCCTTACCCGCGGCCTGGAGCGCCTGCACGAACAGGTATCCGACCGACATGCCGTACACGATGTTGTTGTCGAACTCGGCGTTGCCGTTGTGCTCCGCGTTGACCTTCTTGAACAGCTGGATCCACGGGTTCGCGTCGTCGGTGTTCAGTGGCAGGTAGTTGGTCGCCACCACGCCTTCGAGCAGAGGAGCACCCGCCCCGAGCGCTTTGCCGACGGTGGTCGGGTCGGAGCCCACGTTACTGACGACGAACTGCGGTTTGAACGCAATCTTCGCAGCGGTTCCGATCGACAGGGCAGTGAAACCGGGCACAGTCGCGAGCACGACCACCTCGCAGCCGGCCGCCTTGAGCGCGCCCATCTGCGGCCCGACGTTCGGGTTGCTGGTCACGTAGCTCTCCTTGGCCGTGACCGCACCGAGGACCTTCTCCACGCCGGCCAGACTGTCCCGGCCGAAGTCGTCGTCCTGGCCCAGGAAGCAGGTCTTCTTCCCGGCCAGGTTCTCCTTGATGTAGGTCCCCAGGATCTTGCCCTCGACCGTGTAGTCCGGGTTGAAGCCGAACGTCCCCGGATACTTGTCGGCCTGGTTCCAGCTGCGGCTGCCGCTGGCCACGAAGAGGTCGGGCACCCGGTTGGTCTTGAGGAAGTCGAGCACACCGGTGTGCGTGGGCGTCCCGAGGCCGTTGAGAACCGCGAAGACCTTGTCCTGCAGCACCAGCTCACGCACCACGGTCTGGGTGTTCGCCGGGTTGTAGCCGTCGTCCTTGATCTTGTAGGTGATCTTCCGGCCGTGCACGCCACCGTTCGCGTTGACGTAGTCGAAGTACGCCTTGGTGGCCGGCGCGATCTTCGAGTAGCCGCCCGCGGCCGGGCCGGTCAGCGGCATGTGCGTGCCGACCACGATCTCCGTGTCGGTCACGCCCGGCACGTTCGCGCCGCCGCCCGAGCTGCTGCCGCCACCGCCCTCGTTCGTGCAGCCGGCCGTTGCCAGCAGCACGACGGACAGAGCCGCCGTTGCCATGCGTTTCATCGGTTCCTCCTGATCAGGCGTGAAATTCGAGATGGGATGGATGCGAGGCCGCCCGGGGCGGCGAGCATGACGACGACGAGCACGACACCGAAGACGATCAGCGCCAGGTTTCCCTCCAGCCGCTGCGAGCCGGTCTGCTCACCGACGGACTGGGACAGCGCGGGCAGCACCACCAGCAGCAATGCGCCCCACAACGCCCCGAAGAGGCTCCCGAGGCCGCCGATCACGATCGCCATGAGCAGGAACAGGGAGAGCGTCAACGGGAAGGCGCCAGGCGACACGCTCTGCGCGAGATAGGCGAACAGGGCGCCGGCGACACCGGCACAGGCGGCGCTCACCACGAAAGCCAGCACCTGGGTACGCGCGATGTTGATCCCGGCCAGCTTGGCGGCGGTCTCGTCGTCACGGACCGCCCGCAGATCCCGTCCGAACCGGCCGCGCACCAGCAGCGCCAGCAGCAGCACCACGACCAGTGCCGCGCTCCAGCACAGCCAGGCCTGCCACTGCTCCATCGGGTACTGCTCGGGAGGCGGGTTCAGGAACACCGACAGGCCCTGATCGCTGTTGAACGTCTCGTCGAACGTGCTGGTCACCGACGGGACGACGATCGCGACGGCGAGCGTCAGGCCGGCCAGGTAGGGCCCGCGCAACCGGGCCGCGGCCAGGCCGATCACCGCGCCCACCGCCGTCGTCACCAGCACCGCGAGGGCGAAGCTGAGCGGTAGGCTCTCCCACCTGTTCTGAGCCAGGGCCAGTGTGTAGGCACCGGTCGCCATCAGCGCGCCGTGCCCCAGCGACAACTGCCCGTTCAGTCCGGTCAGGACGGTCAGTCCCGCGGTCACACAGAAGTAGGCGCCCACCGTGGCCAGCTGATAGTTACGGAACGGCGGCAGCACGTAGGTCAGCGCGACGACCAGGACCGCGCCGACCGCGATCACGATCACCGGGTGCACGCGCAGGCGGCGTCTCGGGAGGGCCGGACCCACGTCGGGCGCGGTCTCCGGCACGGCCTTCGTCGGATCGGCCTGGTGTTTCGCTGCGGTGCGGCCGGTCATGCCACCCTCGCTTTCGAGCTGGAGAACAGTCCGCCCGGCCGGCCGAGCAGAACCACGACGAGCAGAGCGAGAACCGCCATCGGGGCGACCGTGACGTCGATGTATCCGCTGACGTACGACAACAGGACGCCGACGATCAGCCCGCCCACGACAGCGCCGATCGGACTGTCCAGACCGCCCACGACGGCCGCCGCGAACGCCGACACGAAGACCACGTCCATCGCCGTCGGGTGCACACCCAGCTCGGTGGGGACGACGAGGATCCCGGCCAGCGAGCCCACGGCCGCGGCCAGTGCCCAGCCGAGCGTCAACATGCCGCCCACCGACACACCGAGCAGCCTCGACACGTCAGGAGCGAAGGCCGCCGCTCGCATCCGGAGCCCGATCGCCGTACGCGTGAAGAGCAGCGTGAGAGCGATGACCACGATGCCCACCGCCGCGATGACGAACAGGTCGTACCGCGACAGGATCGCCACCCCGCCGACCTCGAACGCGTCCCGGCTGAACGGCGTCGCGAACGGGAGGAACTCGTTGCCGTAGACGATGCCGAGCACGCCCTGCAGGATCAGGACCAGCCCGAGCGCGACCACCACCCCGTTGAGCGGCGACGAGTGGTCCACGAACCGCATCACCACCCGCTCGACGGTGACGCCCAGCGCCAGCCCGGCCAGCAGCGCCGCCCCGAAGCCGAGCCAGTACGACCCGGTGGCGTTCGTGACCGAATACGCGACGTACACCGCCGCCACCGCCATCGCGCCCTGTGCGAAGTTGACGATCCGCGCCGCCCGCCAGATCAGCACCAGGGCCAGCGCGAACGCGGAGTAGACCAGCCCGCGGCTGAGCCCGTCGAAGGTCAGATAGATGAACTCGTTCATGCCGTCACCACGGCTTGCTCGCTCATGTCAGAACCCCAGGTAGGCGTGACGGAGATCGGCGTCGTCGCGGAGCACCGACGCCCGGTTGCGCACCACCACCCGGCCCAGTGACAGCACCACGCCCTCGTCGGCGATGGAGAGCGCACTGCGAACGTTCTGCTCGACCAGCAGAACGGCCAGCCCGGTACGCGCCCTCAGGTCACGTAGCAGGGTCATGATGTGGAGGGTCACCTTCGGGGCGAGGCCCAGCGACGGCTCGTCGAGCAGCAGCAACCGTGGCCGCCCGACGAGTGCCCGGCCCAGGGCGAGCATCTGACGCTCCCCTCCGGACAGTTGGTGCCCGGCGAAGGTCCGCCGCTGTGCCAGTGAGGGGAACAACTCGTACACCTCGTCGAGCGCCGCTTTCGCGTCGGCCCGGTCACGCCGCCACAGGCCGCCGAGCCGTAGGTTCTCGTCGACGGTGAGCTCGGTGACCACGCCGCGGCCCTCGGGGACGTGCGCGATGCCGCGCCGCACCAGATGCTCCACCTTGGTGCCGGCCAGATCGTCGCCGTCCAGGAGGACTCGGCCGCGGGTGCATTTGACCAGGCCGGACAGCGTCCGCAGCAGGGTCGTCTTGCCGGCGCCGTTCGCCCCGAGCACGGCGACGATCTCGCCCGGCTGGACGGTGAGGTCCACATCGTGCAGGACGGGCGCCGCGCCGTAGCCGGCGGTGATGCCTTCGACCTGCAACAACGCGCCGCTCATCGGCGTCTTCCCGCCGACGCGGGGGTACGCGTGATCATCGGCGCTCCTCCTTCGGGGCCGCTCGTGGATGTGTTTCCGGGTATGCCGAATAGGCCGGGAAATGGCCGGCTTTCCGGAGATGACAAGGAGAGCCGGGTGATGGCCGGCTTTCCGGAGATGGCAGGGAGATCCCGGGTTGTGGCCCGGCATTCCGGATATGCGCGCTCAGAGGCCGGTCAGGCCCCTGGCGAAACGGATGGTGCGGAGAGGGTCAGGCCGCCGCGCCGAGATAGGCCTCGGTGACCTTGGGATTGGCGCTGATCTCCCCTGGCGAGCCGAGCGCGATCGGCTTGCCGAAGTCGAGGACCAGGATCTCGTCGCAGACCGACATCACCAGGTCCATATGGTGCTCGACCAGGAGCACGGTCGTGCCGGTCTCCTTGATCAGAGCGCCGAGCCAGGCGATCTCGTCGGCGTCCAGGCCGCCGGCCGGCTCGTCCAGCATCAGGATGCCTGGCTTCGCCGCGAGGGCGCGGGCCAGCTCGATGCGTTTCCGGATCGCGTATGGCAGCGCGCCCGGATAGGCGCTCGCATAGCGGGCGACGCCGCACCGCTCCAGGGCGGCCAGCGCCTCGGACTCGGCGTGGCGGTGGCGGGCGCCGACCATCACGTTCTCCAGCACTGTCATGCCGGCAAACTGGCCGACCCCCTGAAGGGTCCGGGCGATGCCCAGACGGCTCAGGTGGTGTGGGCGGGGCCGCCACGGGCTGCCGTCCAGAGTGAGCGACCCGGAGGTCGGCTGCACGAAACCACAGATGACGTTGAAAAGGGTGGTCTTGCCCGCGCCGTTCGGCCCGATCACGCCGACGATCCGCCCCGGCGCCACGCGCAGGGACACACTGTCGAGAGCGGTCAAGCCGCCGAAGCGGACCGAGATGTCGTGGAGCGCGAGCTCCTTGAGCTGGGAATCTGTTGACATGACCGCCTCGCCGGACCGGTGGAAGTCCTGTAAGGGAGATGGAGCATCAACTATTTACACTTGGAGTGTAACTTTCTCGGCGCACTCGTCAACCACTTGCAATGCCCGCGTTACCGAACTGCTCTGATCAGGCCACTCCGGCGGGCCGGAACTGCACGCTGACCCGCGGTCCGACCGATTTCGCGGTCTTCGGCACGGCGTGCTCCCAGGTGCGTTGACAGGAGCCGCCCATCACGATCAGATCGCCGTGCCCCAGCGGGAACCGCAGCGTCTCGTGCCCACCCGCCCGTGGTCGCAGCAGCAGGTTGCGCGGCGACCCGAACGAGACGATGGCGACCATGGTGTCCTCCGAGGCGGACCGCCCGATGGTGTCGCCGTGCCAGGCGACGCTGTCACGGCCGTCACGGTAGAGGCACATGCCCGCGGTCACGAACTCCTCGCCCAGCTCATCGGCGTAGTGCCGGTTGAGCTCGGCGCGGGCCTCGATCAGGGCGGAGTGTGGCAGCTGCTCCCGCGGGCCGAACCACCGCAGGAGCCGGGGGACGTCGACGACGTCGTCATACATCCTGCGCCGCTCGGCTCGCCAGTCGATGCCGAGCAGCGTCTCGAAGACGGCATCCGAGCCGTGCAGCCAGCCGGGCAGCACGTCGACCCAGGCGCCGGCGGTGAGCCGATGCCGGGTGAGGCGGCCGGTCAACGACGCGACCGCCTCGGCCGGCCCGGACATCAGGTCGAACATCGAAGGCTGGTAAGCGCTGGTCATGGCGCCATGTTAGTACGGGCGTTCGATTCCGGCCGGTGTCGCTTGCGAATCTGTGGACAACTGATTCGCTGATTCGGCTTCTGTGGACAACGGGCCGGCCGCCCCCGGATCCGTGGCAGGCTTCGGGCGCAACACCGTGGCGGCCAGCACCGCCGCGGCGATCCCGCCCACCACGCCGACCAGAGAGGTGACCGCGATGGCATCCACGAAAGCGGCCCGGGCAGCCTCGGCCAGCCCCGCGTCCCCGGTCGAGGCCGCGACCCCCAGGGCCTCCCCGAGCGAGTCACGCGCCGGCCCAGCCGTTCCCGACGGCATCGCCGCACGGTAGGCCGTGGTCAGGATGCTGCCGAGCACCGCCACGCTGAGCGCGGCGCCGACCTGCTGCACCGTGTCGTTGACCGCCGACCCGACGCCGGCCCGCTCCGGCGGGAGCGCGCCGAGCAGCGTGCCGACGGCGGCCGGGGACGCTACGCCGCTGCCCATGCCGATGAGCACCAGCGCCGCCGCCAGCTTGAGATAGCCGTCCGAGTAATCGAGCGAGGCGAGCACCGCGAAGCCGCCCGCCACCAGGAGCAGGCCGGCGGTCAGCGCCACCCGCGCGCCGAACCGCTTGTCCACCACCACACCGATGCCGTTGAACACCATCGTCGTCAGGAGCATCGGGATGAAGGCAGCCCCCGCCTTGATCGGCTCGTACCCGAGGACGAACTGGAGATATTGCGTGATCGCCAGCATCACCCCGCCGGCCGAGAAGGAGAGCAACACCAGCGACAGGCTCGCGCCCCGGAAATTGCGGTCGCGGAAGAGCGACAGCGGCAGCATCGGCTGGTCGGCGCGGCGCTCCCAGAGGACGAACCCGATCAGAGCCACCACGCCGGTCACGGCCGCGCCGCTGGTGCGCCACGACTCCCATCCGTGCTCCGGCGCCGAGATGACGCCCCAGATCAGGGCGGTCATGCCGATCGTGGACAGGAGCGCTCCGACGGTGTCCGGGCGGGAGGCCGGACCCCGCGACTCCGGGATGATCAGCAGCGCGGCCACGATGCCCAGCACCGCGATGGGGATGTTGATCAGGAAGACCGAGCCCCACCAGAAGTGCTCCAGGAGCAACCCGCCGAGCGCGGGACCGCCGAGGGCGCCGAGCATCAGCACCGAGCTCCAGATGGCGATGGCCTTCTTGCGCTCGTCCTCGTCGAAGACGGTGGTGAGGATGGCGAGCGTGCCGGGCATCAGGAAAGCCCCACCGAGGCCCATCAGGCCGCGGACCGCGATCAGCTGGCCCGGTGTCTCGCAGACCGTGGCCAGCGCCGAGGCGCCACCGAAGACGGTCAGGCCGACGACCAGTCCGAGGCGGCGGCCATGCCGGTCGGAGAGGCTGCCGGCGGTGAGCAGCAGGCCGCCGAAGACCAGGATGTACGCGTCGATGATCCACTGAATGTCGGCGGTGCTCGCGCCCAGGTCCCGGATGAGCGCCGGGATCGCGATGTTGAGCACCATGTTGTCCACCATGACCACGAGCAGGCTCAGGCACAGGACGCCCAGGATCAGCCAGCGCCGCGGGTGACGGTCAGCCATCGATATTCCTCCCTCGTACAGTGTTCGGGATGGCTCGAACACCGTACCAGTCAAATCGAACAGTGTGCGATGACCTTTAAGATGACCTCATGCCCGACTTCACCGACTCGGTGTGGACCCGCCCCGCACGTCCGCGCACCGGTCAGCCGACCCTCAGCCGTGAGCAGATCGTCCGCGCGGCTATCGAGTTGCTCGACGCCGAGGGCACCGCCGGGCTGAGCATGCGCCGGCTGGGCGCGCGGCTCGGCTCCGGTGCCACCTCGCTCTACTGGCACGTCGCCACCAAGGACGACCTGCTGGAGTTGGCCGTCGACGAGGTGATGGGCGAGATCTACGTGCCGGAGGCCGGTGACGCGCCCTGGCGGATCGGGGTGTCCGTGATGGCCGGCGGCATGCGCTCCATGCTGCTACGACATCCGTGGGTGATCGGGCTGCTCGGTGTGCGGCCCACGATCGGCCCCAACGTGATGCGGATGGGCAACCGCAGCGTCGCCCTGCTCTCCGCCGCCGGGTTCACCGGGCCCGCCCTGTCACACGTGCACTCGCTGGTCACCGCGCACGTGATCGGGGCGACGACCACCCAGGCCGCCGTCGGGGCCGCCGTCCACCGGTCCGGGAAGTCCGCCGCCGAGCTGCGCAAGAGCCTGGAGCCGTTCATGGAGAAGACCGCGGGGGAGTACCCGGAGTACGCCCGCTGGCGGGAGGAGAGCGGCGTCACCGAGATGGACCCCGACCAGGTCTGGGATCAGAGCTTCGCCTTCGGTCTCGAGCGCATCCTCGACGGCCTCGAGCTCTGGCTCGACCGCGGCGCGAGCCTGGCCGTCAGCGAGGGCGGCACCGAACCGGCCGGCACCGAACCGGCCGGCACCTGAGTGCCGCTCGCGGGTCAGGGCGTGAGATCGGTGGCCAGCCGGGCGTGGGCGTGCATGTCGTGCCAGCCGTCGGCGTGGCGGGCCGCGCTGCGCCTGGTTCCCTCCAGCAGGTAACCGGACTGGGCGGCGACCCGGCACGACGGGGTGTTGGCCGTCGAGTGGGAGAGCTCCAGGCGGTGCAGTCCGAGGTCCCGGAAAGCCCAGCCGGTCAGCGCGGTCAGGGCCCGGGGTGCCAGACGTCGGCCACGGGCATCCGGCAGCACCCAGTAGGAGATCTGTGCCAGGCCTTCCGGTAGGTCCACGTGTCGTAGTGCGATCTGGCCGGTGACCTGCTCGTTCTCGGTGATCGCCCAACCGGCGTCGGTCTCGGCCCGCCACCGTGACTGCCAAAGTGCGATCCATTCGCGGGCCTCGTCCGGGGACAGGCTCCGGCAGTGCCAGCGCTGGATCGCCGGGTCGGCGAAAGCGGCAACCACCGCTGCGACGTCCGTCTCCCGCCAGGGGCGCATCGTGAGCCGGTCACCGTGGATCTCCGGCTGCTCGCGCTCGGACAGGGTTCCGGTGGGCAGCGCGGGCGTGGTCAGCAAAGGCACCCAGCGACTGTAGGACACCGCCGAGGCGGCGCCGATGAGGCGGCAGAGACCGCGCGGAACAGCCGGCGAGGCGGCGCCGCGAAACCGTTGACGCGGCGCCGATGAGGCGGCCAGGGGGATGGGAACGGGATGAGGCGGTGGAGGGACGGGAAACCGCGCGGGCGGCGGGACGCCCGGGAGGCGAAACGACGTGCGGATGGCGCGGTGCCCGGTGAGCCGACTGAGGTCCGTGCGAGACGGGGTGGGGTGGTGAGCGGAGGCCCCAGCCCGGCGGCCGCGTTTCGGCCGGGACCGGCTGGGGCCTCGCGTGGTAGCCGACGGGACGGGGTGGGTTGGTGGGACGGCCCTTCCCGTACCGCTGAGGGGTTATCTGTCGGGGTTGGGGTGGTTGTAGGTGACCTCTTCCGGCGGCAGCGGGAAGGTGACGTCGTCGCCGAAGGGGGAGAGGCCGCCCTGCAAGGGTGCGACCAGCTCGGCGATGTCCATGTGGCCGTCGGGGCCGACCGGCGCGTTCTCCGGCAGGCGGGCGCGTTTGCCAGGGACGCCGCCGGAGGTGCCGGCCACGCCGGGAGAGGTGCTGGGCGCCATGTTGTCGGACCCGAGCTGATCGCGGCGGAGGATCTTGCGGCCCAGCCAGACCAGTGGGTCGTAGCGCCGGTCGACCACGCGTTCCTTCATCGGGATGATCGCGTTATCGGTGATCTTGATGTGCTCGGGGCAGACCTCGGTGCAGCACTTGGTGATGTTGCAGTAGCCGAGGCCCTGGCTGGCCTGCGCGTACTCCTTCCGGTCGGAGAGGGAGTCGAGCGGGTGCATGTCGAGCTCGGCGGCGCGGATGAAGTATCGCGGGCCGGAGAAGGCCGGCTTGTTCTCGTCGTGGTCGCGGATCACGTGGCAGGTGTTCTGGCAGAGGAAGCACTCGATGCACTTCCGGAACTCCTGGCTGCGCTCCACGTCGATCTGCTTCATCCGGTACTCACCGGGGGCGACGCCGGGCGGCGGGGCGAACGCGGGCGTCTCCCGTGCCTTCTCGTAGTTGAACGAGACGTCCGTGACCAGGTCGCGGATCACCGGGAAGGTGCGGATCGGCGTGATCGTGACGGTCTCGTTCTCCTCGAACGTCGACATCCGGGTCATGCAGCCGAGCCGGGGCTTGCCGTTGATCTCCATCGAGCAGGAGCCGCACTTGCCGGCCTTGCAGTTCCACCGGCAGGCCAGGTCGGGCGCCTCGGTGGCCTGCAGGCGGTGGATGATGTCGAGGACGACCTCGCCCTCGTTCACCTCGACGTCGAAGTCGCGCAGGTCGCCGCCGGATGCGTCACCGCGCCAGACACGGAATCGGCGTTTCACTCTGCCTCCCTCTCGGCCAGTTCTTCATCGGTCAGGTATTTGGCCAGCTCACTGCGCTCGAACAGGTTGAACAACTCGTCACGCATCCGCGGCACCGACTTGCGTTCCAGGTGCACCTCGCCGGACTCCTCCAGCGAGCAGACCAGGTTGACGCGACGCCACTCGGGGCTCATCTTCGGGAAGTCCTCGCGGGTGTGACCGCCGCGCGACTCCTCCCGCTCGAGGGCCGCCTTGGCCGTGCACTCCGAGACGACAAGCATGTTGCGCAGGTCCAGAGCCAGATGCCAGCCCGGGTTGTACCGCCGGCCGCCGCTCGCGCCCACGTTCGCGACGCGGACCCGCAGCTCCTGCAGCTTCTTCAGCGCGTCGGAGAGCTCGCCCTCGCGCCGGATGATGCCGACCAGGTCACCCATCACCGCCTGAAGATCCTGCTGCAGGGTGTACGGGTTCTCGCCGTCCTCATTGACCAGGGGTGCGAGCGCCACCTCGGCGGCGGCCGCCACGTCCACCTTCGACGGCTTCGGACGGGCCCCCAGCGTCTCCACGTAGGCCGACGCGTGCTCCCCGGCGCGCTTGCCGAAGACCAGCAGGTCGGACAGCGAGTTACCGCCCAGCCGGTTGGACCCGTGCATGCCGCCGGACACCTCACCCGCCGCGAACAGGCCCTGGACCGCGCCGAACGCCGCGCCGGTGTCCGGTTCGACCTCGATGCCACCCATCACGTAGTGGCAGGTCGGCCCGACCTCCATCGGCTCCTTCGTGATGTCGACGTCGGCCAGCTCCTTGAACTGGTGATGCATCGACGGGAGCCGCCGGATGATCTGCTCGGCCGGCATCCGGGTCGACACGTCCAGGTAGACACCGCCGGCCGGGCTGCCACGACCCGCCTTGACCTCGCTGTTGATGGCCCGGGCGACCTCGTCGCGGGGCAGCAGCTCGGGCGGGCGGCGGTTGTTGTCCGGATCGGTGTACCAGCGGTCGCCCTCCTCCTCTGTCTCCGCGTACTGCTTGCGGAAGACGTCGGGGACGTAGTCGAACATGAACCGCTTGCCCTCGGAGTTGCGCAGCACCCCGCCGTCACCACGGACCGACTCGGTGACCAGGATGCCCTTCACACTGGGCGGCCAGACCATGCCGGTCGGGTGGAACTGCAGGAACTCCATGTTGATCAGGGTCGCCCCGGCGCGCAGGGCCAGCGCGTGACCGTCGCCGGTGTACTCCCACGAGTTCGAGGTGACCTTGTAGCTGCGGCCCACCCCGCCGGTCGCCAGCACCACGGCCGGCGCCTCGAAGAGGATGAACTCGCCCGACTCCCGGTAGTAGCCGAACGCCCCCGCCACCCGGTCGCCATCGAGCAGCAGCTCGGTGATCGTGGTCTCCTGGAACACCCGGATCCGCGAGTCGTAGCTGCCGGTCTCGGCGAAGTCCTCCTGCTGCAACGACACGATCTTCTGCTGCAGGGTACGGATCAGCTCCAGCCCGGTACGGTCGCCGACGTGCGCGAGACGCGGGTACTCGTGGCCGCCGAAGTTGCGCTGCGAGATCTTGCCGTCCTTGGTCCGGTCGAAGAGCGCGCCGTACGTCTCCAGCTCCCAGATCCGCTCCGGCGCCTCCTTGGCGTGCAGCTCCGCCATCCGGAAGTTGTTGAGGAACTTGCCGCCCCGCATGGTGTCCCGGAAGTGCACCATCCAGTTGTCGTTGCTGTTCACGTTGCCCATCGCGGCCGCGGCGCCGCCCTCGGCCATGACCGTGTGCGCCTTGCCGAACAGCGACTTCGAGATGATCGCCGTCCGCTTACCGGCCATCCGGGCCTCGATCGCCGCGCGCAGGCCGGCGCCACCGGCCCCGATCACGACGACGTCGTACAGGTGTCGCTCGATCCTGGTGCTCATTGCTCCGCCTACTCCTCAGTTGATGATGCGCAGGTCGGTGAACCAGTCGGCGGCGAGACCCATGATGTAGAAATCGGTCAGCGCCAGGGTGCCGAGCGTGATCCAGGCCAGCTGCATGTGGCGGGTGTTGAGCTTGGACACGAACGTCCAGAAGCGGTAACGCACCGGGTGCTTGGAGAAGTGCTTCAGCCGGCCACCCGCGATGTGCCGGCAGGAGTGGCAGGACAGCGTGTACGCCCACAGCATGATCACGTTGATCCAGAGGATCACGTTGCCCAGCCCGAGCCCGGTCGTCTGCGCCACCACAGCGTCCCAGGTGTTGATCAACGAGATGACGACGGCGGCGTAGAACGCATACCGATGCGCGTTCTGGAAGATCAGCGGGAAGCGGGTCTCACCGGTGTACTTCTTGTGGCCGTCCGGCACCGCACACGCCGGCGGCGACAGCCAGAACGCCCGGTAGTACGCCTTCCGGTAGTAGTAGCAGGTCAACCGGAACAGCAGCAGGAACGGCAGGGTGAACGCCGCCTCCGGGAGGAGGAAGAACTTCGGCAGCGGAGTGCCGAACATCGCCGCATCGCCGCACGCGTCGGTTATGCAGGGTGAGTAGAACGGGGTCAGATAGTGGAACTCGTCCACGAAGAACCACTTGTGCATGAACACCCGGACGGTGGCGTAGGTGACCCACGCGCCCAGGCCGATAAAGGTCACCAGAGGCGCGAGCCACCACCGGTCGGTGCGGAGGGTTCGCGCTGCGATCGCCGCGCGCGCCTTGCCGCCGCCGCCCGGCCTCGTTGCCGTCGTCGTCATTCCATCTCCCTGACAGTGCCGTGTGCAGGGTCGCGATGTGACGAGGTCAGGGCACAGTGATGCCCCACTTCGCCGTCGCGCCGCGACAGTGATGTGGGGCACACGTTACGCCGAAGGTCTGACTCTTTGCGGACTGGGTCACAAAAACATCATCCCGGCGGACAAAGATCATCGCCTATGAAGTAGATGATCTATCCCGAGGCGTTGCCGGTGACGTTCCACTCCGCCAGGTGCAGGGCCGGCGCGGCATAGCGGGCCCGGCCCCACGACTCCGGCAGCAGCACCGTCTCGCCACCGATCCCGAGCACCCTGCCCGGGCCCAGCGCCCGCGGATAGGACTGGGTGAACCGCACGTTGCTCACCGGTGCGGTGACCTCGCCGTCCTCCACCAGCCACACCCCGTTGCGGGTCAGACCGGTGATCACCAGCGCCTTCGGATCCAGAACCCTCGTATACCACAAATCGGTGATCAGCAGACCCCGGCGCATCCCGGCGACCAGCGGACGGGCCGAGTCGGCGATCGGGCCGGTGCCGCCCGTGCCCGGAGCGGCGCCCGGCACCGGAGCCGCCTCCAGGCGCAGGTGCGTCGCCTTCGGGCCCCACGAGCGCGACGCCGGCGAGGCGTGCCCGGTCGACTCGGCGCCTGCCAGCGCCGCCGACGTACGGTCGTGGGTCACCGCCGTGGTCACCCCGTCCCGGACCAGCACCAGCGTCTTGCGCGGCGTGCCCTCGTCGTCGAACGGCAGATCCGCGGCCGGCTCCGCGCGGCTGCCCAGCGGCTCGTCCACGATGGTCACCGACGGGTCGAACTGCCCCTTGCCCAGCTCGGCGAAGCTCTGCTGCTGGTGGTGGGCCTTGCCGTCGAAGCCGAAGACCGCGAGGTTCTCCAGCAGGTCCCGGACCGCGTCCGGCTCCAGCACCACCTCGTAGTGGCCCGGTGCCAGCTCGACCGGACCGTGGGCGGCCCGTGCCTTGGCCGCCGCCCGGGCGCCGAGCACCGCGCCGTCCAGGTCGGTCAGCCGAGAGGCGGCCAGTCGGGCCACCCCGTCCGCGCCCCCGTGGCGGGCGATGCCGTCCATCGCGGCCTCCGCCGTCCGGCCCTCGACCGCCTGGCCCGCGCTGTTGGCGAAGGCAGCCGACACATACACCGTGCGGCAGTAGCCGGCCGTCTCCAGGCCGCCGGCCGCCCGCACGAAGTCACCGACCCGCTCGGCGCGCTCGGCCGGATCAGCCCGTGCGGTCGCCTCGTCGAACCCGAAAGCCAGCCCCGACCGCTCACCCGAACCCGGATGCCCCGCCGACAACCGCAGCGGCGCCGGCGGGGCCAGGCCCGCCCAGGACCTGTCGACCGGCGACACCCGCACCGCCGCGAGTGTCCGCTCGACCAGTGCCCGCAGGCCGTCGGCGCCGGTCACGGTGGTCGAGCCGCCGGCCGTGCGGCCGTCGGCGTGCAGTCGCAGCCGGACACCGGTCACCGCCGAAGCCACGTTCTGATGGATCGTCGAGTTGGCGAACCGGGTCAGCGCCTCGGCGTCGTGCCGGACGTTCACCTCGGCCTCCGCCGACCGGCCGGCCAGCTCCCGCACGATCTCGATGACCCGGGCCGCCAGCTCCAGTTCGGCCCCGGCCCGTCCGCCCTCGCCGCTCATGCCACCACCCTCGCTCCGAGAAGAGATCCGCCGCCGGGACGAAGCCCGGTCCGAGCAACAGGCCCGCCGCCGGGACGAGGCCCGGTCCGAGCAAGAGATCCGCCGCCGGGACGAGGCCCGGTCCGAGCAACAGATCCGCCGCCGGGACGAGGCCCGGTCCGAGCAAGAGATC
This sequence comes from Actinoplanes sp. CA-252034, assembly GCF_050956125.1. NCBI lineage: Bacteria > Bacillati > Actinomycetota > Actinomycetes > Micromonosporales > Micromonosporaceae > Actinoplanes > Actinoplanes sp. CA-252034. The sequence continues at coordinate 9,951,442 of NZ_CP191846.1, read as the reverse complement.
CGCCGCCGGGACGAGGCCCGGGCCGAGCAACAGGCCCGCCGCCGGGAAGAAGACGGGGGAGAAGGCGGGGAAGGAGGCCGGGGCGACCGCGACCGGGAGAACGGTGGCTCATCCCCGCACCCCCACCCGGACGTTCGTGAACCGGGCGGGCGCCGCTGGATGCCCGGTGTGCCCGATCTGGCCGGGCTGGCCCTTGCCGCAGTTGGGGGTGCCCCACGCGATCGTCTCGCTGGAGAGCATGTCCATCGACTGCCAGAACCTCGGGCCGATCCCGGTGTAGGTCGGGTTGCGCAGCATCCGCCCCAGCCTGCCGTTCTTGATCTCGTAGCCGATCTCGCAGCCGAACTGGAAGTTGAGCCGCCGGTCGTCGATCGACCAGGACCGGTTGACATCCATGAGGACGCCGTCGTCGGTGGCCGCGATGATCTCGTCGAGAGTGTGCGGCCCCGGCTCCAGGCCGACGTTGGTCATCCGCACCATCGGCAGCCGGGACCAGCCGTCCGACCGGACACTGCCCGCGTAGTCGAGCCCGGCGATCGCCGCCGAGTCACGCCCGGCCAGCACCCCCACCCACAGGCCGTCGCGGACCGCGTGCCGTTTGGCCGCCGGTGTGCCCTCGTCGTCGAAGCCGAAGCTGCCCAGCGCGCCCGGGAACGTCGGGTCGATCGTGATGTTCATCAGCTCGGACCCATACCGCAGCGAGCCCAGCCGGCTCAGATCCAGCCAGCTCGTGCCGGCGAACGCGGCCTCCCAGCCCAGAATCCGGTCGAGCTCGATGGCGTGCCCCACCGACTCGTGGATCTGCAGGGCCAGTTGCTCACCGCCGAGCACCAGCGTCGTCTCGCCGGACGGGCACAGCGGCGCCGTCAGCAGCGCCCGCGCCTCCTCCGCCATGCGCGGCGCGTTGCCCACCAGGTCGATCTCGTCGACCAGCTCCCAGCCCCGGGTGCCGAACTGGCCCCGATGCGACGGCCACGACCGGCGCTGCACCTCGCCGTCACCGATGGCGATCGCGGTCACGCCCGCGCCGCACTCACGGATGTGCTGGTCGATGCGGTGGCCCTCACTGGAGACGAACCACTTACGCGTATCCCAGATGGCGTAGTTGGCCTCGGCCACGTCGGCACCCGCCGCCTTGGCCGCCTGGGTCGCCCGGACCAGCAGGTCGCCCTTGTCGGAGAGCGGCACCCCGAGCGGATCGATCACGCAGTCGGAGGCCCAGCTCGCCACGATCGGGTCGGCCGGAACCAGCTCGGCCGGAAGACCGGGGACCGCGGCGCTCGCGGCGGCGATCTGCGCGGCGCGTCTCCCGGCGGCCCGTGCGGACTGCCCGGTCAGATCGGGCACGGCATAGAAGCCCCACCCGGAGCCGACCAGGGCTCGCACGCCCAGCCCCGCGCTCTCGTCGAAGCCGAGATCCTCGACGTCGCCGTCACGGGCCGACATGGTCTCGGATCGCCGCACCATCACCCTGGCGTCGGCATAGCGGGCGCCGGCATCGAGCGCGGCCTGCACCGCCGCCCCCGCCTCATCGAAGTGGGTCATGCCCCGACCCTATGCGCCGGGTCCGACAGTTTCAGCGAGGCGGCAGCAGATCCGCCGGATCGATGGTCGCGACCACGGGATCGGTCAGCTCCAGCAGTTCGCCGGGAGCGGCGGTCTTGTGCTCCCGGTACTCGGAGCCTTCGAGCTTGTAGAGGGTCAATCTCGCGGTCTTCGGTGCGACGAGCAGATACCAGGGGATGCCGGCATCCGCGTAGTACCGCATCTTCAGCACCCGGTCCGTGGTCGCGTTCGATGGCGAGAGGATCTCGCAGATCAGCCGGACGGCCGAGGCGTCCACGACGAGTTCCTCAAAGTCGATCATCGTGGTGATCGCGAGGTCGGGAATGGGGATCCGATTGATGCCGACCCGCACGTTGATGCCCTCGTGGACGAAGAGACCGATCGCCTCGGCGGGGGGCGTCAAGATGATCAGCAGCTTGCAGGCGAAGCGCTGATGAATCGGCGTCGGTCCAGGGGTCACGTGCAGGCTCCCGTCGAAAAGCTCGATGCGCTCGGGCGTTTCGCCGATGGCCAGGAACTCCGACTCGGTCCAGGTGGTCCTGTTGCCGAGAAGAAGGGACGGTGTCATGGCGTCTCCCGGGTTGTCGGGTGACGATTGTCGCATAGGACCATGCTCCACGCCTAGCTCCCTGGTGACTAGCTGTCCTTCAAGAAGGTTAGCTCCTCCTCGAAGGTGACGGCAGATCGCGACGCGAAACCGTCCAGCTCGGCGCCGACCAGCAACACGTCCGGGGACGTGCCGGCCTCGTGCAGACAGTGGTGGGCGTACACGTCGGGGGAGTCGCCCCGATCGCCCAGATAGCGCTCGGCCACCGGCGTCGGCAGCAGCGCCCAGTCGACGACCGGCCGGTGCGCGACCGCCCGGTGGAAGACCTCCGGCCGGCGCAGCACGGCCAGCGCGGCCAGCCATCCGCCCAGCCCACGGCCGTGCACCGCGACCCTGCCGAGGTCGAGGTCGGGGTGTTTGCCGTGCAGGGCGTGCAGGGCGTCGGCCTGATCGGCGAGCACCACGTCGGCGAGGCGCCGGTGGACCGCCTTCTCGAAACTGGGGGCCACTCCGGGCGTACCCCTGGAATCGACGCTGACCACGGCGAACCCGGAGTCGGCGAACCGCTGTCGCTCCCGCCATGCCGCGGGGTCCGCGAGGACCTGCTGATGCCCCGGCCCGTCGCCCAGGGTGACCAGCACCGGAAGCCTGGTCCCGCCGACGTGCCCGGCAGGGTAGAGGACCGCGGCCGGAAGTCGCCGGTCGGTGACCCGCTCCAGCACCGGCTCGGGATGCCCGGACGGGTCCGGCGTCTCCGCTCGCAGCGGGATCACCCGGTCGCCGTGCCACACGCGGCGCCCGGCGACCAGCACGTCGCCGCCGACGGTGACCCGCTCCGTGCCGGTGAGCGACGCCACCCGGGTGATCTCGGGCCCGCCCCCGCCGAGCGAGGTACGCACCCGGAACACCTCCCGCACCGCCGGATCGCCGAGGCTGCCCTCGACGATCAGGTCCGGTGTCCCGGCGGGCCCGCCGGGACGCGGCAGGGTGCCGGCCACCCGGCGCACGTAGAGGCCGGGCGGGGTGAGCAGGCTGCCGTCGGCGAAGAGACAGCGCGCGTCGAAGCCGTCGTGGGCCAGTTCGCCGCCGACCAGCACGCGCCCGTCCGGCAGATGCCGCGGCGTGCCCGGGATCGGCTCCACCCAGCGGGCGTCGGCGAGCTCGGCGTGCACCTGCGTCTCACCGGTGCGCGGGTCGATGGAGAGCACCAGGCCGTGCTGCTGCATCCGGCGCAGCACGGTGATCAGCGGGCCGCCGCCGACCCAGCGGACCTGCGCGAGGTAGGGGTAGGTCTCCCGGTCCCAGTGCACGTCGACCCAGCCGTCGTCCAGATCGAGCAGATGCAGGCTGACCGTCCGGGCGCTGCGCACGGCCAGGATCTGTGATCCGTCCGGCGACCACCACCATCCCCGGGTACGCCCGAACTCGCCCGCCCACGTCCCCGGCATCCCCCACGAGATCGTCCCGCCGTGCTCGCGCCACGCGTTGCCCGGCTCCCCGGCCAGCAGCCGGTCACCGTCCGGCCCGATGACGTGCAGCGACGCCGCCTCGCCGGGGTCGGTGAGGTAGCCGATGGCGTGGCCGCGCGGGTCGGGCCGGGCGTCGAACGCGGGCCCGGCCGTGGGCATCACGGTGACCGCACCGGTGACCAGGTCGGCCCGGAGCAGCTCACCGTTGCGGACCATGGCGGCGACCCGGGCGTCGCGATCGGTCGCGTAGGAGGCGACCGGCCCCACGGCGATCCGGCGCTCCACCCCGGCGGGCAGGTCCAGCGACCAGAGCTCCGCCGAGCGGAGGAACACGACTCGGGCGCCATCGGCCCCGACGGTCACGGCGTTCGGGTACTCCACTGCTCCAGCATCGCCGATCCGAGGTGACTCGCGCCGGGCAAACCGTGGGCCGGAGGACCGAACTCGTCGGTGGTCGCGCGTACAGTATCGGCCGTGACTGAAGAGTTGCCCGCCCGCCGCCTGCTGCTGGTCCACGCGCACCCCGACGACGAGGTGATCGGCACCGGCGCGACCATGGCCCACTACGTCTCGGCCGGAGCCCACGTGACCCTGGTGACCTGCACCCTCGGGGAGGAGGGTGAGATCCACGTCCCCGAGCTGTCCCGGCTCGCCGCCGCCGAGGCCGACCAGCTGGGCGGTTACCGCCTGGTCGAGTGGGAGCGCGCCTGCGCCGAGCTCGGTGTCACCGACCGCCGCATGCTCGGCGGTCCCGGTCGCTACCGTGACTCCGGGATGATGGGCCTGCCCACCAACGAGCATCCCCGCGCGTTCTGGCAGGCCGACCTCGACGAGGCGGCCGGTCACCTGGTCGAGATCATGCGCGAGATCCGCCCGCAGGTCATGATCACCTATGACGAGAACGGGTTCTACGGCCATCCCGACCACATCCAGGCCCACCGGGTCGCGATGCGCGCCGCCGAGCTGGCCGGCGCCGACGGCCCGGAGAAGATCTACTGGACGGCCATGCCGCTGAGCGTCCTGCTGGACGGCATGGAGGCGTTCCGCGAGTCGGAGAGCAACCCGTTCGCCGACGTGGAGAAGGTCGACGATCTGCCGTTCGGGACCCCGGACGAGGAGATCGCGGCCCGTGTCGACGGCACCGACCACTATGCGAAGAAGACCGCGGCGATGCGCGCCCACGCCACCCAGATCCCGGACAACTCGTGGCTCTACGGGATCGCCGGCGACTTCGGCGGCGAGTTCATGGGCGTGGAGTACTACACACTCGTCAAGGGCACCCGCGGTCCCGGCTCGGGCCCGCACGGCTGGGAGTCCGACCTGTTCAGCGGGCTGGCATGACCGACGAGACATCGGCCGGCCGGCTCATCCGGGCGGCCGGCATGTGCGTCGCGCTCGTGGCCACCCTGGTGACCGCCTTCCTCGAGTTGCAGCTGAGCGCCCTGCGGACCGGCGCGATCGGGGCGGTGCTCGACGGCGACTCGCCCTACACCGGCAGTGGCGCCCCGCTGCCGATCGCCGTCCCGCTCGCGATCGGGGTCAACCTGGCGATCTCGTGGTTCGCCGTGACGACGACCGGCCGCCGCTGGGCGGCCGGCCCACCGTGGGCGCTGTGGACGCTGATCATGCTGGCCGCCGCCGGTACCCGTACGTCCGAGGGCGACTACCTGGTCGGCGGGACGAACTGGGTGGCGCTGGTGACCATCCTGGCCGGGAGCCTGACCTTCGCCGTGTACGTGTACCGGATGATCCTCATCCCGGTGAACAGGGTCGGCGACACCCCGTTGAGCAAGGACAGCGAACTGTCGGGCAGCGTCTAGGAATCCAGGGGCGCCATCGGCCAGGATGAGCGCTACGATCCCGCCACGGTAATTCACGGTGCTCTTTCTGGAGGACGAGATGAGGCAGCAGCGCTGGTTCCGGATCACGGTGCTGGCCGTCGCCCTGTTCGCGGTCAACGTGATCGCCCGGCTGGTCATCAGGCTCTCCGCGGAGGACGACGGCGGCCAGAGTGTCGCCTCGATCGTCATGTTCGCGGTGATCGCGGTGACCCTGGCCGTCCTGGCATTCCTCCGGTCGCAGCGGCAGGCGCCGGGCGACTGGCTGCCCGACGTCGGGCTCGGCGCTCTCGGCGGCATGGCCCTGACCGTCCTGGCCGGGCCGCTCGTGAGTGGCCACGGCCCGTTTGCCAACGGGGCCGGTGACTTCTTCGCGCAGATCTGGCTGTATGGCGCCTGTGCGATCGCGGGCACGCTGGTCGGCTACTGGACGGCCGTCATGCTCGGCCGTGACTACCGGTCCCGGGCGCTGAAGGCGTACACGGAGGCCCGCAAGTCCCGCCCCCGCCGGGTCGTCGGCCGCTAATCCGCCGGGGCTTCCCTGGTGAGATAGGTGTGGTGGGTGCTGAAGCCGAGCCGGCCGTACAACGCGACGGCCGCCGTGTTCCGCTCCTCCACCTGCAGGTAGGCACGACTGGCGCCGCGCTGTGACGCCCAGTGCGCCAGCGCCCGGACGACGTGTCCGCCCAGGCCGCGCCGGCGAGCGGCCGGGGCGGCCTGCACCAGCGACACGCCGAGCCAGCGATCCGGGCCGGTCACCGCGCCGCGGGCCACCGCGAGCAACTCGCCGTCGGTGTCGCGGACGTGGGCGAAGACCCGGTCCGGCACGCCGTTCAGGATGGTCAGCGCGGCCGCGGGCAGGGTGCCCTTGTGATCGGCGACCATCGCATACCAGTCGTCGCCGGCCGCGTCGGCCAGATCGACCGGCGGCAGGTCGGCCCGGGCCGCGGCGGCCAGCATCGGGGCCAGCGGGGCGGTCTGCACCAGCGTCAGCGGCCGGCTCGTCCAGCCGCGCTCGTCGAGGGTCGCGTTGACCGGCGCGGCGAGCGGCAGTGGGGCGTTGATCAGGGGTTGCTGGCCGCGTTCGCCATACCACTGGACGACCGCGTCGATGGCCGCCTCCAGCGGGCGGTCCGGATCGCCGACCGCGAGAGCGGAGTTGGCGCGGCCGGTCCAGTTGTCCGCGGCCCGCAGCAGCCAGCCGCCGAGCCGGCCGCGCACCGGGGCGGGCCACGCCTCGTCGGCGGCGTGCTCGAGGGCGATCACGGCGGCGGCACTGGGCCGGCGCGCGGCGGGCACCCGTTTGGCGCGGTGCACCTCGCGCAGGGGCACCCGGATGGTGCCTTTGGCCGTGGCCAGTGTGAGATCGGTCTCGGTGAGGTCCACAAGCTCACCCAGGGCATCCGTGAAGAGCGTCCTGTCCCCGGATACGCCTACAATTCGCCGTACCACCACCCGGTGTCCCACATCCTGCTGTCGGAGCACGCATTACCTCCCTCGGCGGGAATACTAGGCTCTGCAATTCATCGTCGACGGTTTCCGCGGCGTGGCTTTGGAGGGAAAGATCCGTGACCTACATCATCGCTGAGCCCTGCGTCGATGTTCTGGACAAGGCATGTATCGAAGAATGCCCGGTCGACTGCATCTACGAGGGCAACCGGATGCTCTACATCCACCCCGATGAGTGCGTCGACTGCGGAGCCTGTGAGCCGGTCTGCCCGGTGGAAGCGATCTTCTACGAGGACGACGTGCCGGAGCAGTGGAAGGACTACACGAACGCGAACTACGAGTTCTTCGAGGACCTCGGCTCGCCCGGTGGCGCCTCCAAGGTCGGCAAGATCGACAAGGACACGCCGTTCGTGCTCGCACAGCCTCCGCGTGGGGACGCACACTGAGCGCTCTGTCATCGGCCCTGCCGGACTTCCCCTGGGACCTGCTGGAGCCGGCCAAGAAGCTCGCCTCGGCACACCCGGGCGGCATCGTGGACCTGTCGATCGGCACGCCGGTCGACTCGGTTCCGGCGTCGGTCCGGCAGGCCCTCGCGGAGGCCTCCGACGCGCCCGGCTACCCGCTGACCGCCGGCACGCCGCAGCTGCGTGCCGCGATCGCGGGCTGGCTCGCCCGGGAGTGCCGGGCGAGCGGTGACCTCGGCGTGCTGCCCACGATCGGCTCGAAGGAGCTGGTGGCCTGGCTGCCGACGCTGCTCGGCGTCCGGCCGGGCGACGTGGTCGTCATCCCGTCGGTCTGCTACCCGACCTACGAGGCGGGCGTCCGGCTGGCCGGCGCCGAGGTGGTCCGGTCGGACTCGCTCACCGCGCTCGGCCCCGATCGCCGGATCAAGCTGATCTGGATCAACTCACCGTCCAATCCGACCGGCCGGGTGCTCCCCGAGGAGCATCTGCGCAAGGTCGTCGACTGGGGGCGCGAGCGCGGCGTGACCGTGGTCAGCGACGAGTGCTACCTGTCGCTCGGCTGGGAGAGCACGCCCGTGTCGGTGCTCGACGACCGGGTGACCGGCGGCGACTACACCGGCGTGCTGGCCGTCCACTCGCTCTCCAAACGCTCCAACCTGGCCGGTTACCGGGCCGGTTTCGTCGGCGGCGACCCGGCGCTGATCGCCGAGCTGCTGGCGGTCCGCAAGCACGCCGGCATGATCGTCCCGGCGCCGGTGCAGGCCGCCATGGTGGCCGCCCTGACCGACGAGACGCATGTGGGGGAGCAGCGTGAGCGCTATGCCGCCCGCCGCGAGATCCTGCGGTCCGCGCTGGTCAAGGCCGGGTTCGAGATCAGCCACTCGGAGGCGGGCCTCTACCTGTGGGCGACCCGTGACGAGGACTGCTGGACGACCGTCGACCGGCTCGCCCGGCGGGGCATCCTGGCCGCTCCGGGCGCCTTCTACGGCCCCGCCGCGGCGAAGCACGTGCGGATCGCGATGACCGCGACCGACGAGCGGGTGGCGGCCGCGGCCGACCGCCTGAGTGAGCCGTTCTGACGCAGAGGGAGAGTCTCGCCGTGGTGGACCCGACGATCGTGACCGTCCACGGCGAGGCACGCCGTGAGGTGCCCCCGGAACAGGCCGTCTTCTCCGTGACGGTGTCCGCGCGCGACCGCGACAAACCCACCGTGGTCGCCCGCCTCACCGAGCGGTCGGCCGAGGTGGCGGCGATCCTCGACGGATATGCGACGGCCATCGAGCGCCGGGAGACCGCCGGCCTGCACGTCTACGAGGAGTACCGGCGCCGCAGCGATCGCAACGCCATCCACACCGGCTCGCTGACCACCACGGTCACGGTCACCGACTTCGACCCGCTCGGCGAGTTGCTCGCCCGGCTCGCCACCGGCGAGTCCATCTCGGTCTCCGGCCCCTGGTGGCAGCTTCGGCCAGGCAGCCGAGCGGGAGCCGACGTACGCCGTGAGGCCGTCACCGACGCCCTGGACCGCGCCCGGGAGTACGCCGCGGCGGTCGGCTCGGAGCTGGACCGGATCGTCGAGATCTCGGACGCCGAGGCGGCCGGCGCCCACCCGATGATGATGCGGGCGGCCGGTGGGGCGGCCCAGGCCGAGGACAGCGCCGCTTTCGACCTGGATCCGCGGCAGCAGACCGTCGAGGCCCGGGTCCTGCTGCGGGTCACCATCACGGAGCCGACGGTCCTGCGCCCCTGATCCTGGCGAAAACGCCTCCGGGCGGCCGGGGAGTGGGCAAGACTCGGCAGCATGCGCAAGGGCCTCGGGCACCTGCTGCTGCGGGTGGCGAACGTGAATCCCCGAAGTGTCACCACACACTCGGACCGCGTTCTGTATCGATCGATCGGCGTCTTCATCCTGCTGTACTTCGTCTACGCGACGGTGGGTGGCGCCGCGTTCATCGACGCCAGCTCCGGCTACGCCCATCCCTGGTACCAGTGGGTGGTCGGGCCGCTCGTGGCGATCGGTGTGGTCGCCTACGACCGCGCGGTCGTGGGCCGGGTGACCATCAGCTACGAACGGCTGGACTCGTCGGACCCGCGGCACCTGCTGCGCCCGCCGACTCTCGGCCTCTATCTGGGCCGGCTCAGCCTGGCGCTGCTGTTCGCGATCGTCATCACCGAGCCGCTCATGCTGGCCCGGTACCGCGGCGAGATCGACGCCCACCTGGCCACCGTGCACAGTGAGCAGCTCAGCGACCTGGACGCGGGCGGGGCCGTCGCCGGATACACGGCCCGCCTCGCCGAGCTGCGCGAGGAGACCGCCGCCGACGACACCGCGGTACGCCGTCTCGTCGACCGGGCCGCCGAGAAACGCGAGGACGCCCGCCTCATGTACGGGCAGGCCCTCGACGACTCGGCCGGGCGCGGTGTCACGCGTAGCCCCGGCTGCCCTCGCAACGGCTACTGCCATCAACTGGTACGCCGTTCCCGCACCCTCGACGACCAGGCCGTCCGGCTGGAACGGCAGGCCGCCGCCCTGCAGCACCACCAGCACGAGTCCCGGGCGGCACGGGCCGGCGAACAGTCCCGTCTGGCCGAACGGATCAGCGCCGAACGGGCCGCCAACGCCGAGGTGGTACGCGGCGACTCCGGCTTCGGCGCCCGCACCGCGGCGATGTGGCACCTCATCCGCACCGACGTCTGGGGCGTCGGCGTCTTCTACCTCGGTGTCGCGCTGCTGCTGGTGGCCCTGGACTGCGCGGCCATCGGGCTGAAGCTCGTGTCCCGCGGGAACGCGTACGAGCGGGCCGAGGCGCGGGCCGCCCGGCTCCGCGAGCACGAGGCGTCCCTCATGCACGAACGCGAGATCCACGACGCCCGTACGTACGGCGAGGCCACCGCCAAGGTGATCGCCGACGGCATCGAGGCGGCCTCCCACGACGGCCGCCTCACGCGCGCCGCCACCGACCGGGCCCGGCACGTCCTGCACGACGCGGTGGTCGTCGACCCGGCCCGCATCGAGCGCCCGATCCCGCGCCACCGCCTCAACGTCTGACCCGGATCATGGGCGTACGGCCGTCGCCCGTACCGGAACGGTGAACGTCGCCCCCTGGCACGCCGGATCGCCGCCGGCCCGTACCGACAGCGCGCCGTTGAGAATGAACGCCCCCACCGTGTTCCGTGGCACCTCCCACGAGACCGGGAATCGCTCCCGCGTGAACTCCACCCTCGGGTCGGCGCAGCCGGACTCCCGGTGGATCCCGTCGGCGATCACAGCCCCCTCACCCGGCAAGATCTCGGTGACCCGCACCGGCACCCCGTGCTGGTTGGTGACGGTCACCGTGAGATTCCCCGACATGCCCGGCCGCAGCGGCCGTCCCGGATCGGAGATGGCCGTCAACGTCACCTCCACGGTGGTCCCGGACGTCCAGTCGTGCTCCCCGGCCGGATTGTTGAACCGCCAGTAGGCCCACGCGGCACCCGCGTTCGCGAGCAGCGCCGCCAGCGCCGCGACGGCGAGGATGACCCGGGCACGCCGATCGAACCGCCGCCGCTTCGCCGGATGCAGTACCTCCCAGGTGGGCTCCTCGTGATCGGCGGGGTCGAGTTCCAGATGCGAGGGCATCCGGCCGTCGCTCTCGGTGAATCCGGGCAGGGTGTCGCGCCGATTCACGAAGCGACCTCGGTGGCAGCCGCCGCGCGGGGATCCCTTGGTTCGGGCATGCGGCTCGTTCCTCCTCGAGGCCGGTGGGAAAGATGCCGGGTTCGGCGCTCATATAACGTTCCCCGACGCGGATGTCCGATGTGATCGGTTTTCCGTCCGCCCTTCCCAGCGCATAAATCGGACAGGTCTGCCGTTACGGCTTACCCCTGCGGGGTGACGAAATCGACCGTCCGGCCAACCCGCGCCAGACGATCGACCCGTCCACAACCGGCTGAAACATCGCCTGTCCGGCCATGTCCACCGCCGCACACCCCTCCGATGACGCGACCCCTATCCGGCGCCCCCGCCCTCCCCTCCAGCCGTCACCGACGGCGACGGCGAAGCGCTACTCGTCGCCGGCCCGGCGGTGGCCGAAGGTGCGGACGACGGGGGACCCGGCGCGGGGCTCGTCGGCGTCGCCGCCGCGCCGTCCACCCCGTCGCCGCCGCCGTCCGACACGACCTTCTTCCCCGCGCCCATGTCACTGTCGGTAACCGCTGGGGTGGGTCTCTTCGCCGCGGTGGCGCCACCCGGAACGGTGAGCGATCCACTCTTCGGACTCGCCGCCCCCGCCCACCGGTCCCCGGCCACGGCCCGCACCGTGTAGGTGACCGAGCTCCCCGGCTCCGCCGTCAAATCGGTGCAGGTCGAGGTCGCCGCCGCCACCCGGCAGACCTCGACCCGCACCGCCCCCACATGCCGCGTCACCGCGTAGCCGCCGACCGCCGCCCCCGACGGAAACTCGACCCCCACCCAGCTGACTCTCGGCACCCCGGCGCCGTTCAGCACCGCTTCCGGCTTCCCCACCGAAGGCAGCGTCTCCCCGCGGAGAGTCGCCGCCCCGTTGCTCGTCCCCACCGCCCAGCCCGCCCAGGCGGTCAGCCCGCTGCCCAGCGCGACCGCCGCGACCGCCCCCGCCGCGACGATCCCGGCCGCCGTCCGCCGCCTCACCGCGACACCCGGCCGGCCCGGGCCGTGAACTCCAGCTCGAACGTCGTGTTCTTGCAGGCCTCGGCCACCGTGTTCGGCATCCTCACCTCGAAATCCCCACCGGTCCTGCGTCCGTGCGCCGGTACGGTCAGCGGCAGCGCGCCGCGATAGGAGCCGACCCCCAGATTGGCCGGCGTAGGACGGCAGCGCCGCTGGGAGGTCGACATGACGCGGGCCTCGATCGATCGCACCTTGATCGGAAACGGATAGGGATTCGCAACGGTCACCCGAGTGCGCCTGACGGCGCCCGGGTGAAGATCCCGCATCACGGTCCCGCTCACCGTGAACGCGAAAGCGGTCCGGTCGGCAGATCCGACCACAGACGCTTCGGTACGCGAATCGCCCGCGACCCACACGCAGCTCACAGCCGTCCCGCTGGCCACCAGCTTCTTCAGCCACCGCCGTCGCCGACGGTCACGAGACATTGCTTCGCCCGCTCGCGGTGAGCGGAACACTGAAGGCGGCACCCTGACAGGCCGAGTCCGAGTCGTTGGACATGGTCAGGCCTTCGGTGAGGATGAAGTCCTTCTTGGTGTTCGGATTGACCCGCCAGGTGACCGTCATCGGCGAGGTGACCAGCGCAACGCCGGTGACGATGCAGCCGGCATCTCGATGAGGCGGGTCAGCGGTGACCGGGCTGTTTCCCATACGGAGCACGTTGACGAGCACGGGGAACGGATTGTCGTTGTGCACCGTGACGGCAAGGTCCACCCTGACTCCCGGGTAGAGCGGCCGGTTCGGGTCCGGTCGTCCGACGAGCCGGAGGTCGGTTGCGTTCTGCGCGGCTGTCGTCGCCGCCTGGGACCCCGTGACCTGCCACAGTGCCCACGCCGCACCACCCGTCATCAGCAGAGCTGCAACGGTTGCGACCGCGATTACGGGCCGGGCGCGCAGCGACGATGTGAGCACGTAGCCATTCCTGTCTCTGGTCGGGAGCAGAAGGTTCGGAGGGCATCACCGGATGCCCCCCGAACCGATGGATCAGGGCGCGACAGGGGCCGGGTCGGTGGCGTCGCTGCCGGCCTGGACGTTGACCTTGAAGGTGAAGGGGACCGTCTTGCAGCCGTTCGCCGCGTCGGCGATCATCCGGATCGCGTTGTTGTAGGTAACCGACTGCGGGATGGTGGTGTTCGCGGGAATCTCCAGGACAGCGCCGGCGGCGGGAGTGGCTCCGGCGACGGCGAGGACGTTGTCGTCCGCGCAAGCCGCCGACCCGCTGTCGATGTCGGTGATGGTGATGCCCTGGATCTCGACCGGGAACGGGTTCGGGTTCGTCACGGTGAAGGCGACACTGTGCTGGCTGCCCGGGAAGAACGCCGGCGGGTTCAGCGTGATGGCGGTGCCGACACCGAGAGGCAGGACGTTGCCGGCCGACGCGGAAGCGGTGCCGACTCCGTTCACACCCCAGACGGCCCACGCCGCGCCGGCCGCGCCGACGGCCACGACGGCGGCGGTGATGACGGCAGCGGAACGCTTGGTGATCTTGCGCATGGGAATGTTCCTCCTGGAACGGGTTCAGGGTGTATTCACCCCGGATGAGTCACGAGCGACTTACTCGGGGTGCACGTCGTTAATCGGGTGTCGCCGGGGCCGTAAGACCACCCGGCGCTGCGACAAAGATGGCGGACCCGGCCCAAGGCGACGATCGTCCATATCGTTCGCCTGTTGCATGCGAGACGGCGGCGGTTGCGGTCCGTCCCGGTTACCCCGTCGGCGTGACTGCGCCTGTCGCCGTGATCACCGGCACGCCGTGGCGAAGATCGATGAAACTGGCCTTGAGCTGCATCGATGAGTGTGATGCACCGGCCGCCCGTGCGGGCAACCCCGAGTTTGACTCGGATTGCCGAATACGCCCGGAATGATGCCCGGAACGTGAATTACCGGCCCGATTAACGACAAAATCGGAGCGATTCTCGGAACAATTTCAGCCCGGTGGACCCTAATGGGTTAACGGCTCCTCGGCGCGCGTTCCCCTGAAAGAGGCTTGGCGCTTATGCCTCTGTCGGTCGCTCGGCGCGGACGAGGAACCGGTGGGACCGGACCGTGAAAGAGCCCCGCGCCCGGATGGTCGCCGACAGACGGGCGAGCTCCCGTTCGTACCGCATGGGGGTGAAGTCTCTGATCTGCCAAGGCACCGACCGCAGTTGATGGACCACCGCGGCGATGTCGTGGAAGGCGAGGAGCGGATGCTCCTCGCGGACGTCGGTGACGTGCAGCCCGGCTGCGCGCAGCGTGCCGACCGCGACCTCGGCGTCCCACCGGCGCGGATGCGGCGGCGGCGCGCCGAGGGCGGTGTTGAGCTCGGCCAGGTCGCCGCTGCCGACCTGCTGGGTGAGCAGGACCCCGCCGGGTTTGAGCAGGCGGGCGATGTCGGCGGCGGGAAGCCGCCCGTGCCGGCTGAGGACGAGGTCGAACTCGTTCTCCTCGGATGGCAGCTCGGTCTGCACCGCCACCCCGAACGGGGCGAGCCGTTCGCGGGCGGCGGGTGTGTTGCGGGCCCACGTCTCCACCGCGACGGTGCGCGGGGGAGTGGGGCCAACTCGGCGAGCAGCTCGCCGCCGCCGGTGTCGAGGTCGAGGACGCTGCCGGCGCGGCGCACCAGGGGGCGGGCCAGATCGAGGTACGACCAGGACGGCTCGGACGCCACGGCCAGGCCGTCCAGCCAGGCGAACTCCCACCCGGTCATGGAGGCGCCGGTAGCCGCGGCGTTGAGCTCTTCCTCCTGCCGGTTGCTGCGCACGTCTGCGAAAGTAGCCGGGCCGGGTCTCCAGCAGCGACTCGATCTCACGGCCTTTCCAGGACCGGTGCCGGACTGTGGCTGAACGGTTACCAACCTCTCAAGAGCGACCGCCACGAAGGAGCGACGGCGGCTACCGAGAAACGCCGGCGGCTACCGAGAAACGCCGGCGGCCACGTGGTGCGGTGGCGGCTTCGAGAAGCGGCGGCGACCACCAGGGGCGGCAGCCACGTGGAGCGGCGGCGACCATCAGGGGCGGCGGCCGCTCAGTGCCGGACAGGCATGAGGAGCGAGAAATGAGACGCCGCTCCCACCGGGCGGACGATCAGCGGGCGGACCGGCCCGTCGAGCTCGAGCTCGAGCTGACCGGCGGCGCCGGCGTCGAGTGCCTGCAGCAGGAACTCCCGGTTGACCGCCACGTGCGACTCGGTGTCGGCGGCCCACTCGTCGGCGCCGGCGAAGCGCACCCGGCCCTCATGGTCGACGCCGAGGACCGACACCGGGTACGGCCGGCCCTCGTGCTCGCGGTCGATCACCGGCGCGGCGGCGAGCAGGTCACGCAACTCGGCCACGTCGACGGTGAGGGTGGCGCCGGGCGGCGGGAGCAGACGCCGGTAGTCGGGGAAGTCCATGTCGATCGGCTCGCCGGAGACGGTCCGGTCGCCGGCACGGGCGGTGACCAGGTCGTCGGTGAGGTCCACGGTGATCGAGCCGGTACGGATGCCGTGCAGCTCCTCGGCCGGCGGCAAGGGCAGGAACAGCCGGGCCGGCGAGCCCTCCACGACGGCCGGGGCGGTGGCGGCCGCGAGCCGGAAGCGATCGGTCGCGACCAGCGTGACGGTGTCGTCGCCCGTCTCGAACAGCACGCCGGCCGGGATCGGCCCGGTGGCGCCGGCGGCGGCGAACAGCACGGCGCCGAGGGCCGCGGACAGGTCGGCGGCGGGCAGGGTGATCCGGGTCATCAGGTTCTCCTCCAGGTCGAGCAGGGTGTGTAGGCGGAGGAGCTCACGTCTGGCGTCGGCGAGACCGGACTCCAGCCGGAGCAGGTGGTCGTCCAGCTTCGCCCGTACCGCCGCGGGGTCGTTGAGAAGGTCTTGGACCGCCGCCGCGATCTCGGCGACCGGCATGCCCACCCGCCGCAGGCCGGCGATCAGCCGGGCCGCTCTGACCTGCTCGGACGTATACCGGCGGTAGCCGGTCGCCGGGTCCACCGCGGCCGGGACCAGCACGCCCGCGCTGTCGTAGAACCGCAGCGCGCTGATGCTCAGCCCGCTGGCCCGGGCCGCCTCGCCGATCCCTCGCATGTCGCTCTCCACAGTCCGGAACCCTGGTGCCTCGACCTCGTCGAGGGTCAAGCCTGCACGATCAGGGTCACGCCCAGAACCGCCATGACCAGTGCGATCGAACCGTCCAGCACCCGCCACGCCGCGGGCCGGGCCAGAAGTGGAGCGAGGCGTCGTGCGCCGACACCGAGCGCGACGAACCAGCCGAGGCTGGCGGCGGCAGCCCCGAGGCCGAACGCCCAGCGGCTGGCGTGCTGCTGGGCGACCGAGCCGAGCAGCAGCACGGTGTCGAGGTAGACGTGCGGGTTGAGGTAGGTGAGGGCCAGGCAGGTGAGCAGGGTGGCCCGCAGCGTCGCCGGGGCCTGCGCGGCCGGGTCGAGGGCGGCCCGGGGGCGCAGCGCTCGGCGGGCGGCGAGGATCGCGTACCCGATCAGGAAGGCGGCCCCCGCCCACCGGATCGCGGTGATCAGGGCGGGTTGCGCGGTCAGGACAGCGCCGAGGCCGGCGATGCCGGCCCCGATCAGCGCGAGGTCGGAGAGGGCGCAGGTCAACACCACGGGGAGTACGTGCTCCCGGCGCAACCCTTGACGCAGGACGAACGCGTTCTGAGCCCCGATGGCGATGATCAGCACGGCTGACGCGACGAACCCGGCGATGGCGGAGGAGAGCATGCCCCGACGGTACGGTCGTCCCCGGCACCACTCCAGCTAATCATTTTGACGATGGATTAGTTTTCCTGATGTGGACCAGGTGCAGCTGGCGACCTTCCGGGCCGTCGTGGAGCAGGGCAGTTTCGAGGCGGCGGCCCGCGCGCTGCACGTCACACCGTCCGCGGTCAGCCAGCGGATCAAGGCGCTCGAGCAGGCCGTGGGCCAGGTGCTGGTGCGCCGTGCCAAGCCGTGCACGGCCACCACGGCCGGTCAGGGGCTGCTCCGCTTCGCCCACCAGGTGGCCCTGCTGGAGCGCGAGCTCCTGGGCGCCGACAATGTGCGCATCTCGGTCGTCGTCAACGCCGACTCGTTGGACAGCTGGTTCCTTCCGGTGCTGACGAGCGTGCCCGGCGTGCTCTTCGAGATCCACACCGACGACCAGGAGCACACCACCGAGCTGCTGCGGTCGGGGGCAGCAATGGCGGCGGTCACCTCCGAGCACGTGCCGGTGCAGGGCTGCGGGGTGGAGAAGCTGGGCGTCATGCGCTATCTCGGGGTGGCCGCGCCCGGCCTCGGCGGGTCCGCGCCGGCGCTTCTCTACAACCGCAAGGATCGGCTCCAGCACCGGTTCCTCGACCTGGCCCACGACACGCCGATCCACTACCTGCCGGCCACGGCCGCGTTCAACCGGGCCCTGCTGATGGGCCTCGGCTGGGGAATGCTCTTCGAGCAGGAGGCCCGCCCGCATCTGGAGGCGGGCCGTCTCGTCGAGATCCGCCCCGGCAGCCACCTGGACGTTCCGCTCTACTGGCAGTGCTGGCGGCTCTCCTCCCCGGCCCTGGACGCACTGACGGCCGCCGTGCAAACGGCGGCCGCCAGGGCACTGCGTCGGGAATAGCTCAGTCGTTGGCGTGCAAAGCGCTGTTCAGCTCGATGCCGGTGCCCTTGCGTGAGCGGGCCTCCAGCGCGCCGGAGACCGAGTTGCGCCAGAACAGGAGATTGTTCACACCGGACAGCTCGATGGCCTTCACCACACGGCCGTCGGGCAGGGTGATCTTCGAGGCGGCCGTGATGTAGGTGCCGGCCTCGACCACGCAGTCGTCGCCCAGCGAGATGCCGACACCCGCGTTGGCGCCGAGCAGACTGCGCTCACCGATCCGCACCTTCTCCTTGCCGCCCCCGGACAGCGTGCCCATGATCGACGAGCCGCCGCCGATGTCCGAGCCGTCACCGACGACCACACCCTGCACGATCCGGCCTTCGACCATCGAGGTGCCGAGCGTGCCGGCGTTGAAGTTGACGAAGCCCTCGTGCATCACGGTGGTGCCGGAGGCCAGGTGGGCGCCGAGACGGACCCGGTCGGCGTCGGCGATCCGCACACCCGACGGGACCACGTAGTCGATCATGCGGGGGAACTTGTCGACCCCGTAGACGGCCAGATGACGGCCCGCCGCCCGCTCCAGGAACCGCAGCTCGTCGACCCGCTCCGGCGGCACCGGGCCGGCCGACGTCCACGCCACGTTGGCCAGCTTGCCGAAGACGCCGTCCAGGTTCACCTCGTTGGGCCGGACCATCCGGTGCGACAGCAGGTGCAGCCGCAGGTAGGCGTCCGACGCGTCACCGATCGGGTCGGCCAGCGACTTGACCAGCACCCGCACCTCGACGGTGCTCAGGCCGGGAAGCAGTTTCGGGCCGGTCTGGCCGGCCGGCAGCACCGGCGGCTCGGCGGGCTCCTCACCCAGGCCGAGGTGTCCCGCGGGGAACCAGGTGTCGAGGACCTGCCCCTCAGCGGTCACGGTGGCGAGGCCGATGCCCCAGGCGGGCGAAGTCGAGATCGCGGTTTCCACGACCCGAACCCTACCGGACCCTCGATGAGTGATCAGGAGGCTCGGCGTGCCCCGGTATGGTGCGCACATGGCCAACCCGCTTACCCCGGACGTGCTGGTCGACCCCGTGGTGCTGACCCGCGCCCTCGTCGACGTCGAGTCCGTGTCCCGCGACGAGAAGGCGATCGCCGACTGCGTCGAGGACGTCCTCAAGGAGGCCGGCCACCTGAGCGTCCGCCGCGTCGGGAACACGGTGATGGCCCGTACCAAACTGGGTCGCGACCAGCGGGTGATCCTCGCCGGTCACCTCGACACCGTCCCGGTCAACGGAAACCTGCCGTCGACCGTCGTCGACGACCTGATCTACGGCTGCGGCACCGCCGACATGAAGGGCGGCGTCGCGCTCGCCCTGCACCTGGCGGTCACCCTGCCCGACCCGCAGTACGACGTGACCTACCTGTTCTACGAGTCCGAGGAGATCGAGTCCGAGTTCAACGGGCTCAACCTGGTCGCCGAGGAGCACCCCAAGTGGCTGCGGGCCGACTTCGCGGTGCTGCTCGAGCCGACGTTCGGCGCGGTCGAGGCCGGCTGCCAGGGCACCATGCTGGCGCGGGTGACCACCCGGGGCCGACGGGCGCACTCGGCCCGTTCCTGGCGTGGCGTCAACGCCATCCATGCGGCCGGTGAGGTGCTGCGACGGCTCGAGGCGTACCACCCGCGGACTGTCACCATCGACGGCTGCACCTACCGGGAGGGGCTGAGCGCGGTCCGGATCTCCGGTGGCGTCGCCGGCAACGTGGTGCCCGACGAGTGTGTCGTCGAGGTCAACCTGCGGTTCGCCCCGGACCGTTCGGAGGAGCAGGCGACCGAGCACCTGCGCGAGGTCTTCCAGGGCTTCGACGTGGAGGTCACCGACTCGGCGCCGGGCGCGCTGCCGGGCCTCGACGCGGCGCCGGCCCGTGAGTTCCTCGCCGCCGTCGGCATCGAGCCGGCCGCGAAGCTGGGCTGGACCGACGTGGCCCGGTTCGCGGCGCTCGGCATCCCGGCGCTCAACTACGGCCCCGGCGACCCGGCGCTGGCCCACGCGCCGGACGAGCACGTCGAGATCGGCAAGATCCGCGACGGGGCGGCCACCCTCTACCGTTGGCTGGCCCCCTAGTACCGCACCGTCACCCGGCCGACGGCACGCTGCGGCGGTGGGATCTCCATCGTCGCCTCCGGGTCGACGGCCGGCTCCGTGTCACGGGCCGCGAAGGCAGCCCGCCGTTCCTCCAGCACCAGACGTATCCGGTGCTGCATCCTGAGGCGCTCGTGTCGATTCGTCACGGTGGTCGCTCCTTCGCGGGGAGCCGGTGATGCCAGGGCGGTAACCGTACAGACGCGTCAGAGCTACTGTCGGTTGATTCAATCTGGCAAAAAGGTCTGCGGGTCGCAATCCTCTTACCGAAACGCAGCCGGTTATTCACCGGGTACTGACCGTCCGCACTACCTTTGTGGCATGACGGAGAGCACCAACGGGCGACAGCCGGCGCCGGAGCGTCATCGAGGAGCCGTCACGTTGCGCCGTGACGCCATCCCGCCGAGCACGGCTGATCAGAAACTGCTCGACTCCCACAACCGGGAGGAGTGGAAGACCAAGGACGCCTGGCGGGCGCTGCGGATCCTCTCCGAGTTCGTGGAGGGCTTCGACACGCTCGCCGACCTGCCGCGAGCGGTCAGTGTCTTCGGCTCGGCCCGCAGCGCCCCCGACAGCTTCGAGTGCGAGCTGGCCGAGAACCTGGGCGCCGCCCTCGCCGAGGCCGGCTACGCCGTGATCACCGGTGGCGGCCCCGGCGTCATGGAGGCGGCCAACAAGGGCGCCACCGACGCCGGCGGCATGTCCGTCGGCCTCGGCATCGAGCTCCCCTTCGAGCAGGGCCTCAACGACTGGGTCGACATCGGCATCGACTTCCGCTATTTCTTCGTCCGCAAGACCATGTTCGTCAAGTACGCGCAGGCGTTCGTGGTCCTGCCCGGCGGCTTCGGCACCCTGGACGAGCTGTTCGAGGCGATCACCCTGGTCCAGACCAAGAAGGTGACCCGCTTCCCGGTGATCCTGATGGGCACCGAGTACTGGGGCGGCCTTCTCGACTGGATGAAGAGCCGGATGCTCGACGACGGCAAGATCAGTGGCGCGGACCTCGATCTCATCCGGGTCACCGACGACGTCGCCGAGGCCGTCCGGATCATCACCGAGGCCGACCCCGCCGGACAGGATTGACATGGCCGCGATCTGCGTCTTCTGCGCCTCCTCGACCACGCTCGACCAGCGCTGGCTCGACCTGGCCGCCGAGACCGGACGGGAGCTGGCCCGCCGCGGTCACACCCTGGTCTCCGGCGGCGGCCGGGTCGGCATGATGGGTGCCGTCACCGACGGTGCCCGCTCGGCCGGCGGCCACACCCTCGGCATCATCCCGCAGCGCCTGGTCGACCTCGAGGTCGCCGACGAGGCCTCCACCGAGTTGGTGATCACCGACGACATGGCCGCCCGCAAGACGGTGATGATCGACCGGTCGGACGCCTTCCTCACCCTGCCCGGCGGCCTCGGCACGCTCGACGAGCTCTTCGAGGTCTGGACCACCTCCACCCTCGACGTCCACTCCAAGCCGATCATCCTGCTCGACCCGGACGGCTTCTACGACGGCCTCACCCGCTGGCTCGGCACCCTCGCCGACCAGGGATTCGTCCGCCCGGCGGCGATGGACATGCTGCTCACCGCCCGTACGGTCACCGAAGCCATCGACCTCACCGAGGCGACCCTCGCCGCCGGCCCGCGAAGCGGCCCGTCCGGCGCCACCTCCGGTGCAACGAGTCCCGCCACCCACTGACCTTTTCCGGTACGGTCCACGCCTCCCGCCCCCACGCAAGAGGCACATCGCCTCCAGCCCCGGGCCGGGCGCCGGCCCCCGCCGTCCGTCACCGGCACGCGAGCCGTCGCCCACCCACGTCCCGCGCGCCGGTTCCCCGGTGCGGGTCCAGGTGGGCGGTCGCTCCGCCATGTGCCGGGTGCCGGATCGGCCGGCCGGCCGCGGCTGGTGAACCCGGCCGGACGGAGGTCTCTCATCGGCCGTTCGGTGTGATTCCGGTGCGGTCGCCCTTCCTGGCCCGGAATAACGTCATACCGGCGTGCTCTCATAGATGCCGTGAGCACGCCGGTATCCCTTCCCCCGGTGCGCCGGCCCACCTATCGCCTGGTCCGTCGCCCCCGCCCGGTGGCGCCCGCGCTGCCGGCCGACCCGGTCCAGCGCCGCGTCGTCGGTCACACCTCCGGCCCGCTCCTGGTCGTCGGCGGCCCCGGCACCGGTAAGACGTCGGTGCTGGTCGAGTCGGTCGCCGCCCGGATCGCCGAGGGCACCGACCCGGAGCGCATCCTGGTCCTGACGTTCGGCCGCCGCAGCGCTGCGGCCCTCCGCGACCGCATCGAGGCCCGGATCGCCGACGACCCGGGCCGGATCGTCCACGAGCCCCTGGTCCGCACCTTCCACGCCTACGCGTTCGGCCTGCTCCGCCGGGCGGCAGCCGAGCGGGGCGAGCCCTCCCCGCGCCTGTTGACCGGCCCCGAGCAGGACCTCATCATCCGCGAGTTGCTGGCTGTCGTCGCCGATCCCGAGGCCACCGACGAGATCGGCTGGCCCGAGTCCCTGCGCCCCGCCCTGCCCACCCGGGCGTTCGCCCAGCAGCTCCGCGACCTGATGCAGCGCGCCGCCGAGCGCGGCGTCGGCCCGGTCGAGCTGGCCCGCCTCGGCGAGCGCCTGGGCCGCGACGACTGGCCGGCCGCCGCCCGGTTCCTGCGGGAGTATGTGGCGGTCCTCGCCCTGCGAGACGTCACCACCCGAGGCTCCGCCGCCTACGACCCGGCCGAGCTGGTCCGTGCCGCGTCCGGCCTGCTCTCCGACGACCCCGGCCTGCTGGAGGCCGAGCGCCGCCGCCTGGCCCACGTCTACGTCGACGAGCTGGCCGAGACCGACCCCGCCCAGGTCGACCTGCTGGCCCAGGTGGCCGGCGGCGGCAAGTCCCTGATCGCCTTCGCCGACCCGGACTCCTCGATCTACGGTTTCCGAGGCGCCGACCCGGCCGTGGTCACTGCCTTCCCACCCCGCTTCCGGTCGATCTCCGGCGCCCCCGCCGAGACCGTCGTCCTGCACACCAACTACCGAGCCGCCCCACCCCTGCTCACCGCCACCACCAGGGTGACCCGCCGTATGCGCGGTCCCATGGGCCGCCGCTTCATGCAGCCTCCGCCCCCCACCGCCGTCCCCTCTCCCAGCACCTCGGCGGCGCCGCCAGCACCCGACGCTCCGGTGTCACCCGGCAGTCCCGTGTCACCCGGCGGTCCGGCGTCACCTAGCGCTCCCGTGTCACCCGGCACTCCCGTGTCACCCGGCGGTCCCTTGTCAGCCGGCGTCCCTTTGTCACCCGGCGCCTCTACTGCTTCGGCGCCGGAGGGAACTACCGCTTCGGAGTCCGCCAGTGCTCCCGGCGCGGCCGATGGGTCTTCGTCTGCCGGCGTTCCTGGTGTGGCTGTGGGGTCTTCGTCTGCCGGCGTTCCTGGTGTGCCTGCGGGGCCTTCGTCTGCCGGCGTTCCTGGTGTGCCTGCGGGGCCTTCGCCTGGCGGCGTTCCTGGTGTGGCTGTGGGGTCTTCGTCTGGCGGCGTTCCTGGTGTGGCTGTGGGGTCTTCGTCTGGCGGCGTTCCTGGTGTGGCTGTGGGGTCTTCGTCTGGCGGCGTTCCTGGTGTGGCTGTGGGGTCTTCGTCTGGCGGCGTTCCTGGTGTGGCTGTGGGGTCTTCGTCTGGCGGCGTTCCTGGTGTGGCTGTGGGGTCTTCGTCTGGCGGCGTTCCTGGTGTGCCTGCGGGGCCTTCGCCTGCCGGTGCCCCTGGTGTGGCTGCGGGGTCTCCGACCGCTGGCACCCCTGGCATCGCCGACGCGGAAGTGGACTTCGGACCGGTGCCGGGCGCCGTGGTCCGGACGTTCCGGTCGACGGCCGCCGAGACCGCCTACATCGCGCACGCCCTACGCGAAGCCCACCTGCTGCACGGTGTGCCGTGGTCGCGGATGGCGGTGCTGATGCGTTCGACGACGTTGCAGCAGCCGTCGGTGCAGCGGGCGCTGGCGGCGGCCGGGGTGCCGACGATCATCCATGCCGAGGATCTGCCGCTGCATCTGCAACCGGCTGTCGCGCCGTTCCTGCTGTTGTTGCGCTGTGCCGTCGACCCGGCCGCGCTGAACGAGGAGGCGGCCGTCGCTCTGCTGCACTCCCCGCTCGGCGGCGCCGACCCGCTGGCCGAGCGCCGGCTGCGGCAGGGCCTGCGCGCGCTGGCGATCAGCGCCGGTGATCGCCGCCCCTCCGGGGAGCTGCTGGTCGACGCGGTTCGTGATCCGGCCGGCCTCGATCTGGTGGAACGGCGCTGGGCCCGCCCGGCGCAGACCGTCGCCCGGCTGCTGACCGTGGCGCGGGAGGCGGCTGCCGAGCCGGGCGCCTCAGCCGAGCAGGTCCTCTGGACGGTCTGGCGGGAGAGCGGACTACACGACCGCTGGTATGCGATGAGCACCGGGAACACCCCGATGCCGGATCAGCGTGACTCGGCTCGCGCCCGTGAGTGGCGTTCCGAGGCAGCCGACCGCGACCTGGATGCGATGGTGGTCCTGTTCGACGCCGCGGCCCGGTTCGTGGACCGTCTGCCCGGCGCAGGGGTCGCGGTGTTCCTGGATCACGTTCTCGGCCAGGACCTGCCCGCCGACTCGATCGCCCCGAGCGCCGACCGGGGTGAGGCGGTGCGGCTGCTGACCGCCCACGCCGCGAAGGGCCTGGAGTGGGATGTCGTGATCATCGCCGGCGTTCAGGAGGGCATCTGGCCGGACCTGCGCCTCCGGGGGAGCCTGCTGGGCTCGGAGCGCCTGGTCGACGTGTTGGCAGGCCGCCCGGCGACCGGCCCGGAGGCGATCCTCGGCGAGACGTCGGCCCTGTTGGACGAGGAGCGACGGCTCTTCTACGTGGCCACCACCCGGGCTCGCCGCCGTCTGGTGGTGACCGCGGTGGCGTCGGCGAGCGTGGGCGGCTCGGTCGGCGAGGAGCAGCCCAGCCGTTTCCTGACCGAGTTGGCCACCCCGCGCCGCGGCCCCGGTGGTGAGCTCCCACCGGGTCCCCCGCAACCGGACCCCTGGGACACCGGCCCACCCGACATCCCGGCCCACCCGACGGGCGGCGCACCGTCCCCGGACGACGACGGCCGCCCCGAGACGACGAGTCCCCCACACAACGCGGAGCCGGACCCAAGCGGCGGCGAGGCCCTGGTCCAAGAAGACGACCAGTCCTCAGACCGCGACCACCAGGCGACGGATGCCGACGCGCCACGCCTGACCGGCGGCAATGGGCTGGGCCCGGCCGGGGGCGACGGACCGGTTCCGGGCGACGGTCCCTCGCGCGGCCGGGACGGTGACGCCGAGCCTGCCCCCGCCGGGGACGGGCTGGAGACGGACGGGGAGGTGGAGCTTCCGGTGGGACGGCCGCCGCGAGCTCTCACCCTGGCCTCGCTGGTGGCCGAGTTGCGTACCGTCGTGGTGGGAAGTGCCGAGACGCCCAGCCGGAGGCGCGCCGCGGCGGCCGAGCTCGCACGCCTCGCGGCGGCCGGTGTGCCGGGAGCGCATCCGGACGAGTGGTGGGGTTTGCGGCCGCTGTCCGACGACCGGCCGCTCGTCGACGAGGGCGAGCCGGTCAAGGTGACGCCGTCGTCGATGGAGAGCGCGCTGCGCTGCAGTCTGCGCTGGCTGTTGGAGCGGCACGGTGGTGCGGCGCCGGCCGGCCCGGCGCAGGGCATCGGCAACCTGGTGCACGCCGCGGCGATGCTGGCCGAGGATGCCAACGCGGACCGGGAGAAGCTGGTCGAGTACGTGTCGGCCCGGTTCGACTCGATCGAGTTGGCCGCGCAGTGGCTGGCCGGCCCGGAGCAGGACCGTGCCCAGGCGATGGTGGACAAGCTGTTGCGCTGGCTGGCGGTGAACCCGCGACGGCTGCTGGCGATCGAGCACGAGTTCACGGTGCGGCTGGAGGACGAGCGGAACCCGATCCAGCTGACCGGCCGGGTGGACCGGCTGGAGGTGGACGAGGCGGGCCGGCTCGTCGTGATCGACCTGAAGACCGGGAAGACGACAGCCGTGTCGGCGGCCGACGTGGCGGAGAACGCGCAGCTCGGCGGCTATCAGGCGGCCATCGATGCGGGCGCGTTCGCGGATTTCGGCACGGACAGCGGCGGGGCGGCGCTGGTGCAGCTGGGGCCGGGCAAGGACGCCCGCGAGCAGATGCAGGTGCCGCTGACCGAGGCGGCCGATCCGGGCTGGGCGGACGGCATGGTGCGCCGGACGGCGGCGGCGATGGCCGCGTCCACGTTCTCGGCGGTGGCGAACAGCCGGTGCCGGGTCTGCCCGGTACGAACGAGTTGCCCGATCTCCGGCAAAGGCCGGCAGGTCGTCGAGCCGAACGGACCGGATCAGGATCGATGACGCAGCCGACGTTGTTCGCCGAAGGGCCCGGGCCCGGCCGTCGTGCCCAGTCGGGTCCCCGTTTCACACCACGTGAGCTGGCCCGGCTGCTGCGGCTGCCGGCTCCGACGTCCGAGCAGGAGGCGATCATCGCCGCCCCGGTGGAGCCGCTGCTGGTGGTGGCGGGCGCCGGTTCGGGCAAGACGGAGACGATGGCGTCACGGGTGGTGTGGCTGGTCGCGAACGGTTACGCCCACCCCGGCGAGATCCTCGGCCTCACCTTCACCCGGAAGGCGGCGGGGGAGTTGGCGCACCGTGTCCGCACCAGGCTGAGCCAGCTCGGCAGCCGCCTGGGCCGGGACGAGGCGCTGGCCGGCGAGCCGACGATCTCGACCTACCACGCGTACGCCGCCCGGGTGGTTACCGAGCACGGTCTGCGCGCCGGGTACGAGCCGTCTGCGCGCCTGCTCACCGAGGCGGCCCGCTGGCAGATCGTGGATTCGCTGGTCCGCACCTACACCGGCGAGATGACCGGGTTGAACCGGGCGCCCGGCACGGTCACCGACGACGTGCTGGCGCTCTCCGCCGAGATGTCCGAGCACCTGGTCGACCCCGACGATCTGGCCGCGTGGACGGGCCGGTTCTTCGCCGATGTCCAGGAGTATCCGGGCCGGGTCTACTCCGACGTCTCCGAGGTGCTTCGCCGCCAGCAGAACAGACTGACCCTGCTGCCCCTGGTCCGTCTCTATGCGCAGCGCAAACTCGACCTGGAGGCGATGGACTTCGGTGATCAGATGGCCCGCGGCGCGCTGGTGGCCCGGGACCATCCGGAGGTCGGGGCGATCGAGCGGGGCCGGTTCCGGATCGTGCTGCTCGACGAGTACCAGGACACCAGCCACGCCCAGGTGACGATGCTGAACAACCTGTTCGGGGGCGGGCATCCGGTGACCGCGGTCGGCGACCCGTGCCAGTCCATCTACGGCTGGCGGGGCGCGTCGGCGGGCACGCTGGAGCGGTTCCCGGAGGAGTTCCGTGACTCGGCCGGCCATCCGTCGTGGGTCCGCACGCTGACCCGGAGCTGGCGGAACCGTCCGGAGATCCTCCGGGTGGCGAACACGATCTCGGCCCCGCTGCGCGCCCAGGTGCACCGGTTGCAGGCGGCGGACCGGACGGCGGAGGCGGTCGGCGGCCGGACCGTGACGTGCGCGCTGCTCCCGACGTACGCCGACGAGGCCGGCTGGATCGCCGATTCGATGCTGACCGCGTGGCGTCTGGTCGCCGGGATGCCGTCGGCGCAGCCGGGGGAGATCCCGCTGGAGCGCCGCCCGACCAGCGCGGTCCTGGTCCGGGTCCGCAGCCAGATCCCGGTGATCGAGGAGGCGCTGCGGGCGCGGGGCCTGCCGGTCGAGGTGGTGGGGCTGGGCGGGCTGCTGGACACGCCCGAGGTTCGCGATGTGGTGTGCACGCTGCGGGTACTGGCCGACCCGACCGACGGCGCGTCGCTGTTGCGGCTGCTCACCGGGGCGCGCTGGCGGATCGGCCCGCGTGACCTGGTGGCCCTGCACCGGCGGTCGCGGGTGATCGCCAACGCCCGGGTGGCGTCGTCGGGGCGTACGGCCTCGGACCCGGAACAGGTGAACACCGACCGGCTGGACGACGCGTCCCTGGTCGAGGCGATGGCCGATCTGGGCGCGCCCCGCAACTACTCGGGGGAGGGCCACCGCCGTCTCCAGGAGTTCGGCCGGGAGTTGGCCGCGCTGCGCCGCCGCCTGGACCAGCCGCTGCCGGACCTGCTGGCCGACATCGAGCGCACGATCGGCCTGGACGTGGAGGTGGCGGTGCGCGGCTGGGCGGCCGGTGACGCCGGCCTGGCCCGAGGCCACCTGGACGCGCTGGGCGAGGCGGCGACCCGTTACGGCGCCGAGAACGAGGCCGGCACCCTCACCGGGTTCCTGGCGTTCCTGACCGCGGCCGAGGAGGAGGAGCGCGGCCTGGAGCCGGGGCAGGTCGACGTGGTGGAGGGCGCGGTGCAGATCCTGACCGCGCACGCCGCGAAGGGCCTGGAGTGGGACGTCGTGTCGGCGGCCGGCCTGTGCCGGGGCGTCTGGCCGGGGCTGGCCCGCTCGTCCGACCACTATCTCGGCGGGATCGGGGTGCTGCCGTTCCCGCTGCGCGGCGACTCGTCGGGTCTGCCGCCGCTGGATCTGTCCGACGCCATGGATCAGAAGGACGTGGCTGCCGCGGTGACCGCTTTCGGTCGCTCGTGGCGCGAGCACGACGAGCGGGAGGAGCGCCGCCTCGCCTACGTCGCGGTGACCCGGCCACGCCGGTTGCTGCTGTGTTCCGGCTACTGGTGGGGCGACGGCGTGAAACGTCCCCGCGGCCCGTCGGTCTTCCTCGACGAGATCCGCCAGACCTGCGCGGACGGTGCCGGGGTCGTCGACGTGTGGACCCCCGAGCCCGCCCCGGGCGACACCAATCCGAGCGATCAGGTGGTGGCGACGGCCGAGTGGCCCGCCGATCCGCTGGGCCTGCGCCGTCCGGCGATGGCGGCGGCCGCCGACCTGATCCGTCGCATGATCGAGAACCCGGACGCCTCCGCGGCCGAGGCGTTCGCCGACCTGGCCGCCGCGGATCCGCAGGTGGCGGCCCGGGCGGGCCTGGCGGCCGATCTGGTCGGCCTGGCCGGTCCGGGCGAGGTCCCCGACGGTGCCGGTTGGTCGAAACCCCATGCGGCGGTACGGCGTACCGAAGCGTCCCCACCTCCCCCCGACGATCCGTCCGCCCCGCCCTCTCTCCGGCTCCCACGACAGCCCGGCCCGGCCGCCGCCCCCGGGGAGTCCGATTCCGATCGTCCCGCCCCGCCTTCACCCCGCCCCGCCCCGCCCTCGAGCCCTGCGGCGACGGCGGGCCATGCCGACCCGCTATCGAGCCCGGCGGCGATGGTGGAGTCGCCGGATCGGGCCGCGCTGCTGGCCGCGGTCGAGGCGGCGGACCGGGCGGCGGCATCCGAGGACCCGGACATCGCCCGCTGGCGCCGGGAGGCGACATTGCTGCTGGCCGAGCGGGAGGAACGGGCCAGGAAGGACGGCCCGATCGAGGTGACGGTTCCGGCTCACCTGTCGGTGTCGCAGCTTGTCGTGCTGCGCCGTGACCCGCAGTCGCTGGCCCGGTCGCTGCGCCGCCCGCTGCCGCACCGCCCGGCGCCGCAGGCCCGCCGGGGCACCGCCTTCCACGCCTGGCTGGAGCAGCGGTTCGGCGCGGTCCGGCTGCTCGACATCGACGACCTGCCGGGGGCTGCGGACGACGGCGCCGCCGAAGACGACGAACTGGCGGCGTTGCAGGAGGCGTTCCTGACCGGGGAGTGGGCCGAGCGGACGCCGATCGAGGTGGAGGTGCCGTTCGCCACGACGGTCGCCGGGGTGGTGGTGCGCGGGCGGATGGACGCGGTCTACGCCGATCCGGACGGCCGCTTCGACGTGATCGACTGGAAGACCGGCCGCCGCCCGTCGGGTGCGGAGGCCGAGGCTGCCGCGGTTCAGTTGTCGGCGTACCGGATCGCCTGGGCGTCGCTGGCCGGGGTGCCGGTGCGCAAGGTCCGCGCCGGCTTCCACTATGTCCGTGAGCAGGTGACGGTCCGCCCGGCCGACCTGATGGACGCCGCCGAGCTGGCCGCCCTGATCGAGGAGATCCCGCCGGCCGCCCCGTGAAGAGTCCGTGTCCGTGCTCAGGGCAGACCCGCCGCCGAATCACGCCCCGCTAGGGAGCTTCCGAGGTCAGGGTCTGTGCCGGGTCACCGCCGCCTCGGCCGGTCTACCTGCCGGGTTCGGGTGTTGTCGCCGCCGTCTGCGGTCGGTGGCCGAGCCCGGGTTCCCCTACCGGGTGCACCGGACGGCTCCGGCGATGGGTCTTGTGCCTACCCGAACCGCTGCTCGGGTGCGACTGCGGCGCGACACCGGCGTCGACGACCCGGCTCACGCGTGTCAGTGGTCCGTGTAGTCGATTTTCTCTGTGGTCGCCGGCGGTGATGGGCGCACACGTAGCGGTTGCGTGTGCGCTGGTCGTCGCCCTGGCGTTGGTGAGAGCCCACGATCGGGGTTGTGTGTGCGCTGGTGGTCGTGGGGGCGTGGCTGGGGTCGCACGATCGGTGTTCGTGTGCGCCTCGTCCTCGTGCTCGGCGAAGGCAGGGAACGTCCTGGTGAGGAGTCCCCCGGGGCAAGGGCAGCGGACGTCTGGCGACCAGTCTCTCGGGGCAATGGGCCGGAGACGTCTTGGTGCCAGTCCCTCGGGGCGATGGGCCGGAGACGTCTTGGTGGCCAGTCCCCCCGGGCCGGGGGCAGCGGACGTCTCGGTGACCAGTCCGTGAACCGCGGCGTGAACGGGCTTGCGGCGACGTCATGACCTGGCTGAGCTATGGCCAGCCGACGCCGGCGCAGACCCTATTCCGAAAGCTCTCTAGTCCCATCGATACAAGACGCCGAGCCAGGCTTCTACGCTGGGCCACTGCCGACCACGGCGGGTCTGGGCACTCTTGCCGCCCCTCTATCGGCGGTGATCAAACCCAGCGGCGGCATCGGGCACACCAGCCGCCCCCGCCCAAGCCTCGGTCCCGGGCCCGGTCCGGCCCGGGACCGGCTAGGAAACGCCACGCCAATCCGAACTACCGCTCGGGAGCCGCCCTCGACCGCACGTCGACGCTCGCCACCCCGCCAAGCTGTGCCGAGGCAGACCCTGACTTCAAGAGGTGTCTACCGGGCGGCACTGAAGCTGCTATCGGGCGGCGCTGAGAAGGTGGAGGAGGGCGGCGGCGTAGGCCCCGGCGGCGGTGGCGGCGGAGAACTCCTGATGGTGGCCGAGCAGTTCCGTGCGTACCGTATGGGTGTCTTGATCTTGATGAAGTGACCGGAACGTGCCGCCGAGCAGCTCACGCAGCTGGTCCTCGCGGGGCAGCCACAGTGCCTCGTCCAGATCGACGTCGTCGAGCGCCCACTCGGTGGTGCCGTTGAAGCCGATGATTCGCCCCTCCGGGCGATCGTGGACCTGAATCGTCATGTTGCTGAGTACGAAAACCTCGTCGTCGAGGTCCCGTTCGGGGACAGCGAAACGGTCGCCGAGCTGCGGCTTCCACGCCAATCCGGCTGCTTTGAGCTGCGATGCCACTTCGACGCCGAGCACCTCGCGGCCTCCCTCTCCGTGCTAGGCTCCTCAGCGTTGTCAGTTTGGTTCCCAAGTACTCAGGAGCGCCTGTGGGGAAGTCTGCCCCAGGCGCTCTTTGTCGTAACCCGGGTTTCTCCGGTCGGGCGATCAGTACGACGACACGAGACCCACAGAACGCGGGTCTTATTACCTCGTTCCCGTCCATAATGGTCTGGAGCGATCGATCGTCGAGGAGACGAGCATGGTTACCGGTGTTGTGAAGTGGTTCAACGCGGACAAGGGCTTCGGGTTCATCACCCCGGACGACGGCGGCGCCGACGTCTTCGCCCACTTCTCCGCAATCCAGATGTCCGGCTACCGGGCCCTGGAGGAGAACCAGCGGGTTGAGTTCGAGGTGACCCAGGGCCAGAAGGGCCCGCAGGCCGCCAACATCCGGGCCCTCTGATTCACCTCTGAGTTTCGGCCGCCTCGTGCGGCCGGGCAGCTGTGAAACGAGCGTGGGGAGTTCGGGCGCGTAGAGCGTCCGGGCTCCCCACATTCAATTTCCGGGCGTGACACCCGGGTCTGGCAGCCGGCCGACGGCACGCGGGCGTGGCATCCGGTGCGGTGCGAGCCGCGGACACGTGAAAGGCTCCCGGCGCGCCGGGAGCCTTTGGTGATCGGTATCGGTCAGACGGAAGCGGCGCTCGGCAACGGCGCGGTGCCGCCGAGGTGCGCCGGCAGCCACCAGCGGTCGTCCGGCCCGGAGGGCTCGTCCGGATAGGCCCGCTGCACCGAGTCGAGCAGCACGGTGAGCCGTTCCTTCAGCGTCGCGGTGATCGACTCCGGCGTCGCGTCGGCGGCCACCGGGATCGGCTCGCCGATCTTGATGATGACCGGCACGTGGCGCTTGGTCAGCTCTTTCTTGCGTCCCTTGGTCCAGAGCCGGTGCGGCCCCCACACGGCCATCGGGATCAGCGGGACCGACGCCTCCTGGGCCATCCGGGCCGCTCCCGACTTCAGCGCCTTGATGGTGAACGACTCGCTGATCGTCGCCTCCGGGAAGACGCCGACGATCTCACCGCTCTTCAGTGAGTCGATGGCGTGCTTGAAGGCGGCGGTGCCGGCCTTGCGGTCGACCGGGATGTGCCGCATGCCACGCATCAGCGGGCCACTGATCTTGTGGTCGAAGACCTGCTTCTTAGCCATGAACCGGACCAGGCGCTTGGCCGGCTGGGCGCCGAACCCGCAGTAGATGAAGTCCAGGTAGCTGGAGTGGTTGCTGGCGAGCACCGCCCCGCCGGTCGCGGGGATGTGCTCGGCACCCTCGACGGTGATCTTGTTGTCGAGCGCGCGGAACATCGTCTTGGCAAGGGCGACGACCGGGGGATACACCAGTTCCATGGCAGCACGGTAACCGAAGTTCCTGGGAACGGCGCGGGTCGGGATGCACGAATCCAGCAGGCCGACCGGCTCGCGGGGACGGCAGGCCAGCCAGCGAGTGGGACGCCGGGCCGGCCAGCGCGTGGGACGGCGTGGTGGCCGGCCCGTGGGACGGCAGGCCGGCCAGCGAGCGGGACGCCGGGCCGGCCGGTGCGTGGGACGTCGGGCCGGTCGGCGCGTGGGATGGCGTGGTGGCGGACGCGGTCACTGTGCCGGTGGTGTTCACTGGTGTGCATGTCCGAGCCGAAGCCGCCGACGCCCGCGTGGGAGCGGCCGGGCGCGCCGTGGTCCTCGGGGATGGTGACGGCTCACCACGTACCCCAGCAGGCGCCGCAGCCGGACGCGCCCCCCGAGCCGCCCCGCCCGGACGGACCCGAGCGGCGCCGGCGGCAGTTGATGATCTTCGGTGGGGTGGCCGGGGTGATCCTCGCGGCTGGGCTCGCCGTCCTGCTCGCGGTGCTCCTCGGCGGTGACGGTGATCCGTTCGGGGAGAAGGCGGCGCCGCCGGCCGATCTGCGGCCTCCGCTCGCGCAGGCCTGCCCGGCGCCCACCGTCTCACCCGGCGGTGCGGCGACCACCGCGCCGAGCGCTCCGGCCGCGCCGCCGGCCGAGGGCGAGCGCACCGTCGATCCGGAGGCCGGGATCTCCTACAGGAGGTACGGGGCGCCCTGGGTCACCTGGACCGACGTGTGGAACGCCGGCACCCTGCAGGTGCCGTACCGGGTGGGGCAGCACTTCGTGACCGAGGTCTACCAGAGTGGGCAGTACCATGCGTCGATCCTGTCGGCGGCGGTTCCGGCTGCCGACAACGACGCCGTGACGCTCGATCTGGAGTGTGTGGGCCGGCAGGTCATGGCGGATGTGCGGGCCGAGTACTACCCGCAGCCGAACACCCTGGAGCCGCTCCGCGACGAGGTGACGACGCTCGGCGGGCGCCCGGCGTGGGTGAGTGAGTTCCGGCTCGGGTTCAAGGAACCGGGACTGACCGCCACCTCGGAGCTCTCCGCGGTGGCGGTCATCGATGTCGGCAAACCCACGGCGGCGATCCTGTACGTCTCGGTCCCGGACACCCATAGGCAGTTCGACTACGTGGTGGACGAGGTCCTCGACTCGGTGCGGCCGATCTAGCTCCCGGTCAGGCCCCAGCGCTTGCGCAGGGCGCCGTCGGCAGCGTTGAACAACTGGTCGACCAGGATGCCGACGATCAAGACCACGATGATGTACGCGAGGACGGCGACCGCGTCGTTCAGGTCACGGGCGGTCTGCATCCGTACGCCGATGGACACCGTGCCCGGCACGATGACCAGCAGCTCGCCGGCCATCAGGCTGCGCCAGGAGAACGCCCAGCCCTGCTTGAGCCCGGAGACGAAGGACGGCAGTGACGCGGGCAGGATCAGGTGCCGGTACTTCGCGATGCCCCGCATGCCCATCACCTGTCCGACCCGCAGCCAGGTCCGCGGCACGTAGTCGATGCCGCTGATCAGGCCGTTCGCCACCGACGGCGCGGCGCCGATGACGACCACGAAGAGGATCGCCTCCTCGCCGAGCTGGAAGAGCAGGATGGCGAGCGGGAACCACATGATCGACGGCATGGTCTGCAGGCCGGTGATCAGCGAGCCGATCGCGGCGCGCAGCGGCTTGAACTGGGAGACCAGCGCGCCGATCAGCGTGCCGATCGCCACCGCCAGCGCGAAGCCGGTGAGCGCCCGGGTCATGGTCAGCTGTACGCCGTCCCAGAACTTCGGCTCGGTGATCAGCTCGCCGAGTTCGCCGAACACGTCGGCTGGCGCCGGCAGCACATAGGGCGGCCGCCACTCGGACAGGTAGACGAGTTGCCACGCGCCGATGACGATGGCGATCGCCAGCAGTTTGGGCCAGGTACTCGCCCAGATCCGCTTGCCGAGTTTGCCCTTGTCCTTCTTGGGCGCGAGATCCAGCGAGTCGAGGCCGCTGATCCGATCGGCGGCGGCCAGATCCGGGTCCTTCGGTTTCTCCACCATCGGAGGGATCTCCGGCTGGAAGACGCCTTCCAACCCGGCCCGGGCGCTGGGGAATTCAGTTGGCATGACGGGCGACCTCCGCGCGGAGCCGGTCGGTGATCTCGGCGGCCTGGCCGGAGACCTCGGGGGAGTCGATGCGCCGCGGCCGCGGGTGGTCGATCTTGAAGTCCTCGATGACGCGCCCGGGACGGCTGCTCAGCAGGATCACCCGGTCACCGAGGCGGACCGCCTCACGGACGTTGTGGGTGACGAAGAGGACGGTCAGCTCCTGCTCGCGCCAGATCCGCTCCAGCTCGTCGTGCAGGATGTCGCGGGTCATCGCGTCGAGCGCGCCGAACGGCTCGTCCATCAGCAGGACGTCGGCGTTCTGGGCCAGGGCCCGGGCCAGGGCGACCCGCTGCCGCATGCCGCCGGAGAGCTCGTGCGGCCGTTTGTCGCCGAAGCCCTCCAGCCGCACGATCTCGAGCAGTTCCAGGGCCCGCTGCTTACGCTCGGCGCGGCCCACCCCCTGCAGCTTCAGCGGCAGCTCGACGTTGCCGGCCACCGAGAGCCAGGGGAAGAGGGCGGCCTCCTGGAACATCAGCGCGACGTGCCGCCCGTCGATGTCCAGAGTGCCGCTGGTGATCTCGTCGAGGCCGGCGACCAGCGAGAGCAGGGTGCTCTTGCCGCAGCCGGAGGCGCCGAGGAGGCAGACGAACTCCCCCTTGTCGACGTCGAGCGAGACGTGATCGAGGGCGAGCAGAGCGCTGCTCCCCGAACCGTACTGCTTGGTGACGTCGTCGATCCGGACAACCGTGCTCATACTCGCCCTCCCGTCAATCCCGCCGGATCAGGCCGCGGAGTCGCTGACCTCGGCCTGGCCGTCCGCCTTCAGCAGCTCGTTCAGCAGCGTGATGTCGTAGATGCCCTTGAGGTCCACCGGGTCGAGCAGGCCGACCTCCTCGGCGTGCTTCGCGCTGGTGAAGAGCGAGGACGCGATCGGGTCGTAGGTGAACTTCAGGTTCGCGAAGGCGGCGGTGAGGATCTCCTCCTTCAGCGGCTTGCTGGTGAGGGCCTCGATCTGGGCGTTCGCGGCCTTCTGCGCGCCGGCGTTGTCGTCCTTGATGTACTTGACCGCCGCGATGTGGCCCTGGAGCAGCTTCTTGACCGTGCCCGGGTATTCCTTCAGGAACTTCTGGCTGACGATCAGGTGGGTGGTCACGAACTCCTGGCTCGGCCACAGCGTCTTCTCGTCGACCAGGACCTTGCCCTTGGACTCGAGGACCAGCTTGCTGAAGTTGGGCTCGGGAACCCAGGCGCCGTCGATGCTGCCCTGCGCGAACGCCTGGACCGCGGTCGCGTTGTCCTGCGGCAGGACCGAGACGTCGCCGCCGCCGCTGGTGTCGGCGTTCAGGCCGTTCGACTTCAGCCAGGCGCGCAGCGCGACGTCCTGGGTGTTGCCCAGCTGCGGGGTGGCGATCTTCTTGCCCTTGAGGTCGGCCGGGGTGTTGATGCCCTCCTTGACGACCAGGCCGGCGCCGCCCGAGGTGCTGCCCGCGATGATCTTCAGCGCGGTGCCCTTGGACTTGGACCAGCCGTTGATCGCCGGGTTCGGGCCGATGTAGGTGGCGTCGATCGCGCCCGAGAGCAGCGCCTCGATCGCGGCCGGGCCGGCGTTGAAGGTGGTCGCCTCGAGCTTGGTGCTGCCCAGCTTCTCGGCGAAGATGCCCTTGTTGACGCCGACCAGGGCGGGGGCGTGGGTGATGTTGGGGAAGTAGCCCAGCTTGATGGCCGGGGCCTCGGCGGCGTTTCCGGAGGCCGCCTCGGCGGCGGTCTTCTCCTCTTCCTTGGAACCGCAGGCGGCCAGCGCGGTCGTGGCCACCAGGGCAGCCGAGGCAAGGGCCAGCGCACGTAGGGTGCGGGAGCTCATGCTCACTCCTAATTTCGTTTCACTGAGATACTGGAGAGTTCGGCCATGGTCTTGTGGTCGACCACACCCTCGATGGCAGCCTCGACGGCGACCCACACGTCGTGCAGCGCCGTCGCCGCACCGTGGTAGGTCGCCGTGGACGTGGGCAGCCCCCGGACTGTGGTGAGGGCACCCCCGACGGCGCGAACCACGTCGCCGACGGTGATCTCCTCGGCCGGGCGGGCCAAGGCGTACCCGCCGTCCACGCCGCGGTGGCTGTGCAGCAGCCCGGCACGGCGCAGATCGAGCAGGATGCCCTGCAGAAAGCTGAGCGGGATCTCCTGGACGGCGGCCAGTCCAGCCGCCTTGACCAGGCGTGGGTGCTCGGCGGTGACCGCCAGCATCGCGCGTACGGCGTAGTCCGTGCGAGCCGAGACGTACACGCCGCGCTCCCCCTCCCGTCGACACCTGCCGTCGATACTTCGGTTTCCCTATCTGATGGATGGGAATACTGGACCATAGGGGTTTGGTGCGTCAAGCCTGGCCCGGGGCGTGGGAAACCGGCATCGAGGGTATTTTCGGGGTGTATCGTGCCCGACTTCCCCGACTGGGTGACCGGGACGACATCGACGCGCCACGCCGGGGTCCGATTCGCGGCGGAAGATCGGGAACGGATATTGATGTATTTACTCGGCGTCGCCGTTCGACTACGCAGAAGTGTCCGCTAGATTCGTACCGTGGCGCCCAAAATCAAGATCCCCGCGACGAAATACCCGGTCGAGCGGTTCACCCTCGGCAATGGTCTGCGCGTGGTCCTCTCTCCGGATCGCAGCGCCCCTGTCGTCGGTGTGGCCGTCGTCTACGACGTCGGCATCCGCAGCGAGCCCGAGGGCCGTACCGGTTTCGCCCACCTCTTCGAGCACCTGATGTTCCAGGGCTCGGAGAACCTGGAGAAGCTGGCGCACTTCCGCCACGTGCAGGGCGCGGGCGGCAGTTTCAACGGCTCCACCCACCTGGACTACACCGACTACTTCGAGGTCCTGCCGACCGGCGGGCTCGAGCGCGCGCTCTTCCTCGAGGCCGACCGGATGCGCGGTCCCCGGCTCACCGAGGAAAATCTGCGCAACCAGGTCGACGTGGTCAAGGAGGAGATCCGGGTCAACGTGCTGAACCGGCCGTACGGCGGGTTCCCCTGGCTGAAGCTGCCGCCGGTGATGTTCGGCACCTTCGCCAACGCGCACGACGGCTACGGGTCGTTCGAGGACCTGGAGAGCGCCACCGTCGAGGACGCGCAGGGCTTCTTCGACCGCTACTACGCCTGTGGCAACGCGGTGCTCTCGGTCGCCGGCGACTTCGACGTGGCCGAGGCGACCGCGATGATCGAGCGGCACTTCAGCGACGTGCCGGCGCGACCCGCCCCGCGGCTGCCCGACTTCGACGAGGCCGACCTGAGCGGGGAGCGGCGCGAGTCGTACACCGATCGCATCGCCCCGCTGCCGGCCGTGGCCGCCGGATGGCGCGTGCCCGACCCGATCGGCACCTTCGAGGACTACCTGCCGTACGTGGTGCTCGCCGAGGTTCTCACCGACGGCGACGCGTCCCGGCTGGTCGAGCGCCTGGTCCAGCGCGACCGCACGGCCACCACCCTGGGCGGCTACCTCGGCTTCATGGGCGACGAGTATCTGGTGCGCAACCCGACCGCGCTGCTGCTGCAGGCCCACCTGCCCCCGGGCGGCGACGCCGACAAGGTGCTGCGCACCATCGACGAGGAGCTGGACCGGCTGGCCGCCGACGGTCTCAAGCCCGGCGAGCTGGACCGCACCCAGGCGCGGATGGCGACCCGCGCGCTGAACGGCACCGACGACGTGCTCGGCCGGGCTCAGCCGATGGCCGTCCTGGAGCTGCAGCGCGGCCGCCCCGGCCTGCTCAACGACCTGCCCAAGCTGATCAGCGAGGTGCGCGAGGAGCAGATCGTCGCCGCCGCGGCCACCCTGCGGCCCGAGCGCCGCGCCTCCGTCGAAGTGATCCCGGGAGCCTCCTCGTGACCAAGACCCTGCCCGACCTGGTGCCGGACGCCGAGCTGAACCTGCCGCGGGAGCGCGAGCGGACCCTCCCCAACGGGCTCACCGTCATCGCGATCAAGCGGTCCGCGGTGCCCCTGGTCGAGGTGCGGCTGCGG
Source organism: Actinoplanes sp. CA-252034 (assembly GCF_050956125.1). Taxonomy (NCBI): domain Bacteria; kingdom Bacillati; phylum Actinomycetota; class Actinomycetes; order Micromonosporales; family Micromonosporaceae; genus Actinoplanes; species Actinoplanes sp. CA-252034. The sequence goes on along the minus strand of NZ_CP191846.1, from coordinate 9,912,766 downwards.
ATCCCGTTCGGGCGGGCCCGCTGGCCTCGGCCACCCTGCTCTCGCAGGCGCTCTTCACCGGCACCAGCGGTATGAACAGCATCGACATCGCCGCCGAGCTGCAGGCCGTCGGCGGCGGCCTGTCCGCCGGCCTCGACCCGGACCGGCTGCTGATCAGCGGCAACGCGCTCGCCGACGGGCTGGACCGGACGCTGGAGCTGCTCGCCTCGGTGCTGACCGACGCCACCTACCCGGTCGAGGAGGTGTCCACCGAGCGGGACCGGCTCGTCGACCACATCCAGGTCGCGCTCAGCCAGCCGGCGCACCTGGCCCGGGTGGCCCTGCTCAAGCGGATGTACGGCACCCACCCGTACGCGGTGCAGACCCCGCAGCCCGAGGAGATCCGGGCGCTGTCCCCGGAGCCGTTGCGCGACCTGCACGCCGCCCGGGTCCGCCCGGCCGGCGCGGTGCTCGTCCTGGTCGGCGACATCGACCCGGACCAGGCCATCGACACCGCGGAGAAGATCCTCGGCGGCTGGACGGGCAGCGCGGCGGACGGCAGCCTGCCGCCCATCCCGGCGCTGGAGACCGGCCCGCTGCTGCTCGTCGACCGGCCCGGCTCGGTGCAGTCGTCGCTGCGGATAGCGCTGCCCGCGCTGACCCGCACCGATCCCGGCTACGCCGCGCTCCACCTGGCCAACCTGGTGTTCGGCGGTTACTTCTCGTCCCGGTGGACCGAGAACATCCGGGAGGACAAGGGCTACACCTACGGGTCGTACTCGTCGATCGACCACTACGTCGCCGGGTCCGCCCTGGTCGCGGCGGCCGAGGTGGCCACCGAGGTGACCGGCCCGTCGCTGCTGGAGTCGGTCTACGAGCTGGGCCGCATCGCCAGCCTGCCGCCCGGCGAGGAGGAGCTGGAGCAGGCCCGGCGCTACGCCCTCGGCACACTCCGCCTCGGCATGTCCACCCAGGCCGGGCTCGCCGCTCTGGCCGGTATGTACTCCGGTTTCGGGCTCCGTCTCGACCACCTGCGCGAGTATTCTGCGGCGCTGTCCGCGGCCACCCGCGAGGAGGTCGCCGCGGCGGCCGCCGAGTACCTTGCCCCGTCCCGGGCGGTGACCGTGGTCCTCGGTGACGCCGAGAAGATCGAGTCGCAGCTGTCCGCCCTGACCGTCGTGGAGCGCAGCGCAGCGTGATCAGCTCCGAGAAGCCGAGCGGTCCTCCGCTCGCTCGTACCACCCTCGACCGCGCGGCCGAGCACCGTCGTGACGAGGATTGGCTCGCCGCCGCCTGGGATCGCGGCCGGGTCCTCGTCGTCGACCTGGCCAAGGGCGGCCGGGCCCTGGTCACCGACCGTCCCGACGGCGGCGCCGGTCTGATCCTGGTGCCGTCGCCGGAGGCGCCCGAGGGCGAGCGCTGGTTCCTCGGCGTCGGCCCGGACGGCACGCCCTACTGGGCCGTCGACGCTCCGCTTCCGGTGGTGGAGGAGGCTCGCTCCACCGGGCTGCGGGAGTCCGGGCACCTGCTCGACGACCTGGGGACCGGCCTGCTCACCACGGCGGTCGCCCTCGGCAACTGGCACCGCAGCCACCTCTACTCGCCGCGCACCGGGAAGCCGACCGAGGTGGTGGAGGCCGGTTGGGCGCGGGTCGACCCGGACGGCGTCATGATGTGGCCGCGGACCGACCCCGCGATGATCATCCTGGTGCACGACGGGGTGCCCGGCCCGCTGGGCCGCTGCCTGCTCGGCCATAACGCGTCCTGGCCGCCCCGGCCCGACGGCGGGCGGCGCTTCTCCTGCCTGGCCGGGTTCGTCGAGGCCGGCGAGTCGGCTGAGGCCGCGGTCGCCCGCGAGGTGTACGAGGAGGTGGGCATCGGCCTCGCCGAGATCCGGTACGAGGGGAGCCAGTCCTGGCCGTACCCCGGCTCGTTGATGCTCGGTTTCTTCGGGACCGCCGATCCGGGGGAGCCGCTGGTCCTGGACCCGGAGGAGATCGACGAGGCGCACTGGTTCACCAGGGAGGACGTCGCGAAGATGTTCTTCGGTGAGAGCCCGCAGTCGGTTCCGATGAACTCCTCGATCGCCTTCTATCTGATCGAGAAGTGGCTGCTCGAGGATCCAGAAGATATTTCTGGTTAGCGGCAACCTGGCGGTCCGGCCATCGCGTCTTCCTTGCAAAGACGAGAGGGGATCCGATGACTCAGGTGGAGGCACCGGCGTGGACGCCGATGACCGCAGACGAGCGGGAGGCGTTCGACCGCGACGGCTACATCGTCGTGCCGTCGGTGCTGAGCGGGAGCGAGATCGAGGCCGGTCGCGCCGCGATCCTGGGGTATTACGAGAAGCAGAGGTCCGAGGGCGGGCTGAGCGCGACCGGTGCCCTGCACCAGCTGTCGCCGATCGCCCACGTGCCCGAGCTCGCCTTCCTGATCGACCACCCCAAGGCTTTCAACTACATCTGGTCGCTGCTCGGGTGGAACCTGCACATCTACCACTCGCACATCGACGTGCACCCGCAGCTGCACGAGAAGCAGAAGGACTGGTGGCACTGGCACCAGGACGGCGGCCGGCAGAACCGGGAGATCGAGACCGACCCGCGGCCGATGCTGTCGGTCAAGCTGGCGTACTGGTTCTCGGACGTGAGCGAGACCGGCCGGGGAAACTTCACCGTGCTGCCCGGCAGCCACAAGACCAACTGGCTGCCCGGTCCGCAGAACCGTGGCCTTCCGTACCCGCAGCCCGAGGGCGCCACCCAGATCACCGCGAACGCCGGCGACCTGGTCGTCTTCGACCGGCGCATCTGGCACGCCCGGTCGGACAACTACTCCGACATCACCCGTGTCGGCGCGTTCTTCGGCTACACCCCGCGCTGGATCGCCATGCGCGACGAGAACGCCGACCTGCCGAACCGGCCGGAGTGGGCGGGCTTCAACGACGTGCAGAGGCAGCTGCTCGGTGGCTTCGGCAACGGCGACGGCGACCACCAGTGGGGTCACTACCCGGAGACCACGCCGCTCTACGGCGCTCTCAAGGAGCGCGGCCTGCTCGACTCGAGCATCCCGGCGCTGATCCCGTAAAGGGCCGTGCCGGGTGGGAGGGGCCGGCCGGCCCCTCCCACCCGTTGCCGTCAACAGACGTAGAACGTCTTGGCGCCCTGTGTCGCCGCCTCATCGATCAGCGGGACCGTCAGGTATTCGCCGCCGTTGGTGAGGAGCTGGTTCTTCCACCCGGGAACGATGCTGTCCTCGTAGGTGGCCGTCGGCACTTTGCAGGAGCTGTACATTGCGCCGAGCATGTTGCCCTCGACGATGTTCTCCGACTTGTCGATCATCAGCAGTCGCGTGCTCATCGGCGAGTGCTGACCACCGGTCCAGAAGTCCCACGCCCCGCCCAGCTCCGAGGTGTAGAACGGGTACTCGTCGCACTGATCCTGGGGCCGTTTCAAGGGACACGACGTCTGCGCGTACTTCTTCTGGTTGAACCAGGCGCGGTCCTTGAGGGTCTTCTTCTTCTCGTTCTCCCCGTTGACGTACCGCAACTGCACCCAGGGCGGGTTGGCCCAGATCGCGGCCTCGTCGTTGCGTGCCGCGGCCCTCGCGTCGAAGGCGGTGGGGAAGACGATCGGCTCGGTCAGACAGGGCTGGTCGACGAGACCACCCCGCCGGGTCATCCGCAGGCACTCCTCGGCGGCCAACTCCGCCTGTGCGTCGGTGAGGATCCACCGGCCCTTGTCGTCGCCGGGCCAGCGCGTGTTGGCATAGTCGACGATGCGTTTCTTCACCGCCGCCACCAGCCACTCGTGCAGATTCTGGTCCTGGCCGAAGGCGGTGGTGAGCAGCTCGGCGAAGCCCCGCTGGCCGAGAGCGGTCGGGTGGAAGGTCCCGGTGCCCGGCAGGCTGGTGCCACTGCCGTCCTCGCTCTTCGCGGTGACCGCGTTCAGCCACCGGTGGCCGTCGTCACCGCGGCAGGCCCACTTCTTCCGCCCGTAGTCTCCGACGCTGATCGCCGTCGTCGTGTCGACGTAGCGGATGTCGACGCCCTCCGCGGCCACGTCCTCGACGGCCCGCGAGATCGTGATGGCGAGCCGCCCGGCGAGGACGTTGAGGAACTGCTCCGCGTCCGCGCCGATGTTGTAGCAGATGTTGGTGACGTTCCCCGTCTCGTTGGGGAACAGCTGCGGGTAGCCGACCACGTAGATCTTTGCGTTCGGCGCCGCCCGGTGAATCGCCCGATAGGTGGCCTTCAGCTTCGCCGGCAGCCAATCCCGGATGATCTTCGCTTCGTAGTCCCGCAGTGATTCCGGGTCGACCTTCCCGGTCGGCCGGGTCAGCCGGTAGTCCTCGGCCGAACAGTCGCCCGTCGCGGCGATGCAGCCGCGCAGGACGTCCAGGAACCGGGCGTCGTTGCCGCCGATCGAGATCGACACGTGGGTGGTCTCCGGGTCCAGCCAGCCCTGCTCCACCTGCGTCAGCTCACCCCACTGGTCGTGTGCGGTGCCCCAGTCGGTGTGCCCGGCGACGTCGGAGTCGGCCGCCGGGACGTTGAGAGCGTCCCGCGTCACCGAGACGGTGCTCGCGCCCGAACAGGCGATGAACCCGAAACTGCCCGCGCTGAAATCGCGCGCCATCGTCTCGATGGTGAAGTGGTCCTCGGCGCCCCATCCGGTCGGCTTGTCGGCGCCGGGCATGGTGACCAGACGGGGATAGGCGCCGTTGCGTGACCGGTGGCACGCGTTCTTCTCCGATCCCTTGGTGCCGTTGGTACGCATCAGGTCGCTGTTGCGGTCGTACGGCGACAGCCCCTCACCGGACGAGTAGGAGTCGCCCATCGCCACGTAGCGCGGCGCCGGAACGTATTCCAGCAGAGGCGCCTTGACCAGCGGCGTGACTCCGCTCTCCGACCCGATGCCCTTCTCCCGGTGCTGGGCCGGCACGTCCGAGTGCTCGCGGCTGAACGCGACCGCGTCGAACACGATGCTGTCGTCGCCCGTTCCGTCCTTGGCCACGGTGGTCAGCGAGACCTCAGGGGTGTCCTTGAAGGGGAAGACCCCGAGGTCGACCCACTTGTTGGCCTGCCACGTCTGGTTGATGACGCGGTACCGGGTCTGGCCGTCGCCGAGGTTGATGACGTACTTCGCCTGCTCGGTCCACGCGCCGAACTCGGGCACGAAGACCTGCACCCGCACCGACGTCGTGCGCCCCGGATAGGAGTAGTAGGGGTCCTCCTTCGCCCGCCACGTGCCGGTGACCTTGAGTTTGCCGTCCTCGGCGCCCGCGGTGCGTGTGCTGCCCCGCCAGTAGTGGCCGCCGTAACCGCCACCCACCTGATGAAAGTCGATCTTCGACGGGTAGGTGCCGTTCCCGGCGCCGGCGAACGACAACCGGAACGAGCCGTCCCTCTTCAGGGAGGATCCGCATCCACGTGGCGACGGTGAGCCGGCCGGCACGTTGTCGACCACCTCGGCGCCCTCGGGCAGGGCCTTCGCGCTGTCGCAGTAGACGGGGTAGCTGATGCCGTCACTCTCGCAGTTGGTCTGCCCGGCGGTCGAGCACCACGGGTAGCCCGGGTCGAAGCGCAACTGCTCGTGCCCGCAGTTGGTGCAGGCCCCGGCCGTGTTGGTCTTCTGCCAGGAGACGGGGGAGTGCGCCCAGCACTTCAGGTCGTACTGACCCGCGGCGTTGGTGTGCAGGCACGGGCCGGGCTTCTCAGTCTCCATCCCGGGTGCGTTCGGCTTCTGCTCGACGCCCGGGTAGCAGTTGTTCTCCGCGGTGCAGAAGGTGTACATCGGCGGCTTGGCACTGGCCTTGTCGGCGTCGGTGGTCCACCAGGCGTAGTTGTAGCCGGACCTCTCGACGCCCGGCGACTCGGTCATGGTGATCGGGTTGGCGGCCCAGCCCATCACCTTCTCCGGGTACGGCCACTTCTGCGGGTCCTTCGCGTCCTCGTACTTGCTCATGAAGGGGTGTCGCTGCTGGTCGTAGCGCGGGTTGGCCGGGTTGTTCAGCCAGCCCACACCCCACGGCTGGCCGTCGTTCTTGTTGGGGTAGAAGCCGGAGTTGTACGCCCAGACCGCGAAGAACCAGTTCTCGATCGCCGACGGATCGGCGTTGTGGACCTTCAGCCCGGCGGCGTAGGTCTGGTTCCACTTGTCCTGCAGGATCCTCAGCCCGTAGGCGATGTTCGCGGTGAAGTCCACGGCGACCGCCCGCTGGGTCTGGTACGGCAGAGCGACCTCGACCTTGTTGCCGTTGGCGTCGGTCTTCTCCTTACCGGCCATCCGCATCCCGTCGGTGGCCTGGGTCAGGCCGTAACCGCAGTCGGCGTCCTCCCACACGATGTCCCAGTCGTCGGACGAGGTGGTGTTGTAGATGTCGCGGCCGTAGTAGTTGCCCATCAGCGGGTTGGCGGTCACGCCGGGCAGCGCGAACTTCGACGCCTGCCACATGTTGGACTCCTGCGCGATGATGCCCAGCATGATCTGCGCCGGGACCCGGCCGCCGCCGAGCAGCGCCGGTGCCGGGAACAGCGTCTGTGGCGCGTACGCCGGCATGCCGTAGCCCTTCCAGTTCGCCGGCCGGGACGCCACCTGGTTGAGTTTCCCGACGATCGCCTGGTCGACCGCCCACTCCACGTTGCGCGGCTTGGGCTGCACGGCCTGGTTGTTCACGTCGTTACGGGCCACCGAGCAGTACCGCTCGTCCTCGACCGGGTCGGTCGGCGAGCCGGCCTGTGCCAGGCTCTTCGCCCCGCCTTCGGCGTGGCCGCCGGCGTGCCCAGCTCCGGGTGCACAGCTCGTCCCGCGATCGCCTCCGCGCCGATCGCGGCCGGGCTCACCTCGAAGGTCAGGGGCTTGCCGGTCGGGATGACCGTCGCCGACATCGTGACGTCCCTGGCCACGGTCGGATCCACGGTGTCGGTGCGCGGGTCACCGGCCCCGACGGCCTTCACCTCGGTCAGCGCCAGTTCGCCCCGGGTGGACACCTGGCTCTCCCGGGCGACGGCGATCCGGCGTACACCTGACGGCAGTTTGCCGACCCGGGCCGGCTCACCGGTGATGAACACCTGCCCGGCCTCGCCCCGGGCGACACCGACATCGTCGGTGGGCCCGGTGGCCAGCTCGGCCACCTTCTTGCCGACCGCCCGCTTCACCCGGGCCTGATCGCCGGCCTTCTCCATGAACACGACACCACCGGAGGCGTCCGGCGCGAGCCGGAACGGCACCCCGGCGGCCTCCGCGGTCCGGGAGACCTTGCCGTCGGAGCTCACCGAGACGAGGCCGCCGGCCGCCGCCGCAGCGATGCCGTTCTTCACGGGTACGGGTGAGCTCAGCTCGGTGTTCAGCAGGATCGGCTTGGACAGCGTCCGGGCGGCCGCGTCGATGGTGAACAGGCGGCTCTGCGTCGTGGTGTCCTCGGGGTCCTCGTGCCGCTCACCGTCGAACTGTGTGATCACCGCCTTCTCGCCGGCGCCGCAGCCCGGGTTGAAGTAGGCCAGCGAGGACTGCACCGGCAGTTTCTTGACCCGATGCGTCTCGAGGTCCACCACGGCGGTGAACCCGCCTCGGTCGAACAGGTCCGCCTTGTTGGTGAAGGTCCGCGGCGCGTAGACCACCACGAGCCGTCGGCCCGAGCCGGTGACGCAGGCGTTGCCGATCCACAGGTCCACGTCGAACCCCGGCTCGGACAGGCTGGCCGCTGTCTCCCAGACGTATCCGCTCTTCGCGGTGGCCGTCAGCACGTGGAAGCCGTTCGCGTCCCCGGTGGTCGTCCAGATCCGGTCCTTGGACGCGCGCCAGCCCGTCGGCAGGACCTTGTCCCGGTCGTCCGGTGCCACCCGGTCGACGGGTGGGAGCGGCTCGGGCACGGTGGTGGCGGCCGGAGCTGGCTCCACCGGCGGCACCGGCTCGGCGATCGGGGGCACCGCCACCGCCGGGGCGGACAGCACCAGGATCGCACCGAGCGAAGCCAGCGCGGCATGTGCCGTACGAAGCAGTCGTCTCTTGTTCATATGGCCTCTCGCCTCAACGCTTCCATCCATATGTGGAAGATCATGAGTTGATGACGATAGGTTTCCGGTCGATGTCCCAGCGTCCCGTTGAACCCGAACGGCCTATGCCGTGGATCACAATGTCGCCGTGATCGACGGCCGGCGATCTGCGCTCGGATGACATGATGTGCCGATGTTGGGAGATGACGATCTGGCTCGTCTGGAAGCGGCCTGGCGTTCGCAGGGCTCACCGATCGCCGACGAGCTCGCCCCCGGTCTGACCGATGCCCGCCGTGCGGAGCTGGAGGCCGAGACGGGGCTCGTCCTCCCCGGGGAGCTACGGCGCTGGTGGGGCTGGCACGACGGGGTCCGGGAAGGCTGCTGGGTCAGCGAGAGCCGCATCGGCGCGGGAGCGTGGCTGTTCCTCTCGCTCGAGGAGGCGATCGAGGCGTGGCGCGAGCGGGTCGAGTGGTCCGGCTCGTTCCCCGAGAATCGAGAGAACTGGAACGGCGAGTGGGCGCCGTGGTGGTTCCCGGTGGTCTCCGGGCACACCGCGTTCCTCTTCGCCGACCTCTCCTCCGCCACCGATGACGCGGTGCCGATCCACCTGTGGGCCCAGCAGCCCACCGGCGTCTTCACCCCGGTCGTCGCCTCGTTCGGAGAGGTGGTCCGGGGCTGGGCCGAGGGTATCGAGCGCGGCTTCTTCGTCTGGTCCCAGGAGGACGAGGAGTGGGACATCCCGTTCAACGTCCCACCGGAGATCCGGAAGCTGACATGAGAAAGGCCCCGGCGAGAACCGGGGCCTTTCTGTGGGATCAGGCGGCCAGAGCTGCTTTCAGCTGCACGATCGACGGGTTCGTCAGGACGATCTCGTCGCCGCCGGCCTCCGGGACGATACGGATCGTCGGGACCGTCTGGTTGCCGCCGTTGACGCTGCGCACGAACGCGGCCGAGGCCTCGTCCTGCTCGATGTCGACGACGTCGTAGGCGATGCCCTCGCGGTCGAGCTGCGACTTGAGGCGGTGGCAATACCCACACCAGGACGTCGAGTACATGGTCAGCATCGGTCAGGGCTCCTTCGATACAGGTCACACAGCGGTGCGGCTGACAGGCACAACACCCCGCCGGGGTGTCATGATTCCCTACCGTGCGGACTGAAGGAGTGCTGGCCGGGCTCGACCCCGATCAGCGTACGGCGGTGACCGCGCCCGCTGGTCCGGTCTGCATCCTGGCCGGCGCCGGCACGGGCAAGACCCGGGCGGTCACCCATCGGATCGCGTACCGGACGATGTCCGGCGAGATCAGCCCGCGGCATGTGCTCGCGGTCACCTTCACCGCGCGGGCCGCGGCCGAGATGCGGGCCCGGCTCGGTGCGCTCGGCGCCGGCGGGGTGCAGGCCCGGACCTTCCACGCCGCCGCGCTGCGGCAGGTCCGCTACTTCGCTCCACGGCTCCTCGAAGGCCGGCAGATGCCCGAGCTGCTGGAGAGCAAGGCCCGGTTGGTGGGCCTCGCGGCGGCCCGAGCGGGGGTACGCGCGGACCGCACCACCGCACGAGACCTGGCCGGCGAGATCGAGTGGGCCAAGTCGTCCCTGGTCGAGCCGGGGGAGTATGCGGTGGCCGCGGCCAAGGCGCTGCGCGAGCCACCGTACGAGCCGGCCCGGATGGGTGAGGTCTTCGCCGCCTACGAGCAGCTCAAACGCCGGCAGGGCGTGATCGACTTCGAGGACCTGCTGCGCGCCGCGGTCTGGGGCATCGAGGAGCACCAGGACGTCGCCGACCAGATCCGCGCCCAGTACCGGCACTTCGTGGTCGACGAGTACCAGGACGTCAACCCGTTGCAGCAGCGGCTGCTGGAGGCCTGGCTGGGCGGGCGGGACGACGTGACCGTGGTGGGCGACGCGAGTCAGACGATCTACTCGTTCACGGGTGCGACCTCGGCATACCTCATCGATTTCCCCCGGCAGCGCCGCGGCGCCGTGGTGGTGCGGCTGGTCCGTGACTATCGTTCCACGCCGCAGGTGGTCGGTCTGGCCAACGCGGTGATCCAGCAGGCCCGCGGCACCGAGGCGAAACTGCGGCTGGAGCTGGTCGGCCAGCGGCCGCCCGGGCCCGAGCCGGAGCTCAAGATCTTCCCGGACGAGCACGGCGAGGCGGTCGCGGTGGCCCGGCGCTGCCGTGAGCTGATCGCGGCCGGCACCCCGGCGAGCGAGATCGCGGTCCTCTTCCGCACCAACGCGCAGTCCGAGACGTACGAGGAGGCGCTCGCCGACGCCGAGGTGCCGTACCTGGTCCGCGGCGCCGAGCGGTTCTTCGAGCGGGCCGAGGTACGGAAGGCGATGGTCGCGCTGCGTGCCGCCGTGCGGTCGACTCCGGGGGAGACGCCGCTCGTGGAGGCGGTCGTGGAGGCGCTCTCGGCGACCGGCTGGAACCGGCACCAGCCTCCGCCCGGCGGCGCCGCCCGCGAGCAGTGGGAGGCCTTGGCCGCCCTGGTGGCGCTGGCCGAGGAGTATGCGGCGTCGCCGGAGATCCTGCCGATCGGCGAGGCCGGCCGGCTGCAGCGGGAGGTGTCACTCGCCGCCTTCAACGACGAGCTGATCCGCCGGGCCGAGCAGCAGCACGCGCCGACTGTGTCCGGAGTCACTCTCGCCTCACTGCACTCCGCCAAAGGCCTCGAATGGGACGCGGTGTTCCTGGTCGGCCTCGCTGACGGCACCCTCCCGACGACGTACGCGAAGACGGCCGAGCAATTGGAGGAGGAGCGCCGCCTGCTCTACGTCGGAGTGACCCGCGCCCGCCACGTGCTCTGGCTGTCGTACGGCCAATCGCGCTCCCCGGGCGGCCGAACCCGGCGCCCGTGCCGTTTCCTGCCGCAGCTCACACGCGGTGGTGGGGTCGAACCGCGCACCGCCGAGCCCGGCCGGAGGCCCGAGCGTCGCCGCCCTCAGGTGTCCTCCTGCCGGATCTGCGGGGTCACCCTGCTGGCCGGCGCCGACCGGAAGCTGGGCCGCTGCCCGACCTGCCCGTCCGACCTGGACGAAGACCTCTACGAGCGTCTCCAGGTGTGGCGCGCGAGCACCGCAGCCGAACTCAAAGTCCCTGCTTACGTGGTGTTCACGGATGCGACGTTGGTGGCCGTCGCGGAACGCCGCCCGGCGAACCCGGCCCAGTTGCTCGCGATCGCCGGGATCGGCCCCCGCAAGCTGGGCCAGTACGGCGACGCGGTCTTCGCTCTGGTGGCCGGAGCGAGCCCGAATGATCTTGCGACGAAAAACTTTGAAAACTAGTCCGTTAATTCGTTTGCCCTCTCGTGTAGGGCAGGCATAGCCTCAGAACACACCTTGGCGAGCAGTGGGTTCGCGGGGGTTCGACTACGAGTGCAATGCAACGGAGGAGGTGGCCAAGATGAAGCTCGACATGCTGATGCGCGTTCCGTCGACGCTGCTGAACCCTGCCTGCGCTCTGCCCGTTTCGCTGCCCGCCACCGCCGCTCCGGCGTGGCTGACCGCTGAGCGGACCCAGGTCGAGCTCGTCCGGACCCTGCCGACCGCGGCAAGGTTCGTCCCGGCTCCGCAGGTGCACCAGGTCCCGGCCCAGGCCGAATTGGGCGAATCGGCCCTGGTGCGTATCAGCGGACACAACGGGACCACTGGCTTCAAGGGCAGCAACAGCACCATCTCCGTCAAGCGCTACACGGATGGTGGCAGCGGTGTCCCGCCTCGAGGAAGGCCGGTCTGACAACAGACCAACCGGCTCACCTCGAGGCCGCGGAACCCCTAACCGGGATCCGCGGCCTCGAATCTTTTTCCGGCCGAACCGGCCGGAAGTACGAATTGAACAACGATCCAGAAGATCGAGAAGAAGAGAGAGGTGACCGGGCTTTATGAGTCTGGCGCTGGCCCCGATCGACATGACCGTCGACCTCGAGGCAAACCTGCCCTGTCGGAAGTTCGACCCGGACATGTGGTTCTCCGACTCCCCGGCCCAGCTGGAGCTGGCCAAGTCGCTCTGCGGGGACTGCCCGCTGCGCGCCGAGTGCCTGGCCGGTGCGGTCGACCGTGCGGAGCCCTGGGGTGTCTGGGGTGGCGAGATCTTCGAGCGTGGCGCCGTGGTCCCGCGCAAGCGGCCCCGTGGCCGTCCGCGTAAGGCCGACGTCGCTCGCGACGCCGAGCTGGCTGTCGAGGTGGAGGAGCGCCTCGCCGCCAACGGCCTCGACACCCGCAGCTCAGTTCGTTTGGCTGCATGAGATGACCACCCTCCCCGTAACCGAGATCGAGATCCGAAAGCCGAGAACCGAGATGACTGCAAACGGAGAGACCAAGATGAGAATCCTTCAAGAGGCGTTGTCGAGGGCCCGAATGCCTCGGCCTCAGCGTGACCGTGCACCTGAGGCCTACCGCTCCGCTCGCCGCATCACCATGGACGCTCGCAGCCGGACGTCCCGTGAGCTCGGCGCCGGACTCTGACGACCACCATCGATGAGGAACGGCCCGTCCGCCGATGCGGACGGGCCGTTCCCCTTTACCCGGCCGAGGCCGTCATCGGCGGGTCCGGTCAGGAGCGTGACGACGTCGCCGGGCGCTCATCGGAGCGCCCGGCGAGCGAGTCCATGGAGGTCGGTCAGGTGACGGGGGCGAAGCCGGGCAGCCATTTCTGGAGGATCTCGCGGTAAGCGGCCTCGGCCTCGAGTTGGCTGAGGACACCGATCGAGCCGAGCGTCACGCGGTGGATCAGCAGGTAGGACGGTGGCAGGTTGAGCTTGCGGCTCAACGCATAAGCCGGGCCCCTCGGGTTGGCCAACCGCCCGGCCTCGTTGCGGATCCAGCTGCGGGTGAAGCGGAACCGGTCGACCGCGACCGGCTCGATCATCGGGAGCAGGAAGTCGAGCAGCGCCCGGGCGTCGATGTCGTCGGTCGGCTTGACGAAACCCTCCTCGCGCAAGCCGTCGACGACCGCCTGCGCCTCACCGTCCAGGGCTAGCCGGACCAGGCGGCCGATCGGCTCGGGGTGACCCCCGGGAAGGCGGGCGACGGCGCCGAAGTCGATGACGCCGAGGCGGCCGTCCGGCAGGATCCGGAAGTTGCCGGGGTGCGGGTCGGCGTGCAGCAGCCCGGCCCGGCTGGGCGCGGAGAAGTGCAGGATCGCCATCAGACGGCCGGCCTCGTCGCGATCGGCCTGGGTGCCGTCGGCGATGACCGCGGACAGCGGAGTGCCGTCGACCCACTCGGTGACCAGGATCTGCGGCGCGGACGCCACCACCCGTGGGACGAAGATCTCCGGGTCGTCCTGGTAGGCGGCCGCGAACGCGCGCTGGCTCTCCGCCTCCATCTCGTAGTCGAGCTCCTCGACGATCCGGTCGCGGAGCTCGGCGATCAGCGGCTTCATGTCCATGCCGGGCTGAATGATCTTGAACATGCCGGCCAGCCGGGAGAGCTGCTTCAGGTCGGCGACCAGGGCGTCGCCGGCGCCCGGATACTGCACCTTGACGGCCACGGGCAACAGTTTCGGCTTCGCGTTGCGGCGGGCGGGCGGCAGTTTCCAGACCGCCCGGTGCACCTGGCCGATGCTCGCGGCGGCGGCCGGGGTGTCGTCGAACTCGGCGAACAGGTCCCGCCAGTCCGGCCCGAGCTGCTCGGTCAGCGCCTTGTGCACGTTGGCCACCGGCATCGGCGGCGCCGCCTCCTGCAGTTTGGTCAGCGCCTGCCGGTACGGGCCGGCCATCTCGTCGGGCAGGGCCGCCTCGAACACCGACAGGGCCTGACCGAATTTCATCGCCCCGCCCTTGAGCTGCCCCAGCACGCTGAAGAGCTGCTCGGCGGTCCGCTGCTGAATATCGGCGGAGATGACATCGGAGGCTATGCCGACTGCCCGCTTGCCGAGGCCCAGCGCGGCTCGCCCGGCGAAACCGAGCGGGAGTGCGGCGAGCTTGGCTGTCCGGGACGCGGCGCGGCGCGGTATGTCCGTCACCAGATCATTGTGACCGACGGCCTGCCCTCACCCGGCCCGTCGCGAGGTGGTTTGGCGGTTATGCGGTGAAGGTCCCGTGAAGGTTGGCCTCCGTCGACGCTGTTGGCACGCACAGGCCGGGTGTGCCGTCCAGGTCCGCCGACGGAAACGGCCGGGGCGGAGATCTCGACGGCGACGCCGAGGGTCTCCGGTGCGCCGCCGTCCAGGAACGTGAGAGCCTCCCCGGTCGCGTAGGCGGTGGCGGCCAGCAGGGTGGCCACCGCGCACGGCTCGGCGCCGCCCGGTGCGGCCGCCTGCGCCCCGGTCCAGCCGCCGTCACGCTCCCGGCGGTGCAGGTCGACGCACTGCAAGCAGGGGCCACCGCCGGCGGGCACGAGAGGGCCGATCACGGCGACGCCGTCGCGGATCGCGACCGCGAGGTGGGGCTGACGCCGCGCGGCGAATCCGGCGGCGAGGAGGGCGGGCGGCTCGTCGTGGGCGAGTTGCACGACCAGGGAGGCGGGCGTACGCCGTACCGGATGGACGCCGGTGCCCGGAGCGGTCCGCAGGATCGCGGTCTCCACGGCGACCCGCCTCGGCGCCCCGATGTCCTCCGGCCGCAGCGGCGAACCGGTGATCTCGGCCGCCCCGACGACACCGGACAGCTCGGGATGGACGTGGCCGACACCGGCCTCGGCCAGCGCGACCGCGACCGTGGCGCCGAGCCGCCCGCGCCCGCTGACCACGACCCGGGCCGACCGGCGGCGCCGCAGGACGCGTGCCGGCGACGGATCGTCCCCGGGCCGGGGGCGGGGACCGGCCGAGCCGAGGGCGAGCGCGGCCGCTTCGCAGGTGAGCCGGTGCCGGATGACGGCGGGTAGAGCCGGCGGCAGCAGTGCCGGCGACGGAAGCACGAGACCCACCGAGTGGAGCAGGTCGAGGAGGGCGAGCGTCTCGGCGGCGGGCACGCCCAGGCCGGCAGCTCGAGCCAGGACGAGGCGCTCGGAGTGCCGGCCGTCGAGCAGGTCGAGCACCCCGGCAGCGCGTGGATCGGGCAGCTGCACGACCACGCCGTGCTCGGGATCGAGACCGAGCTGAAGCTCTCCGGGGCCACGCCAGAAACGGGGGAGCCCCGGGATGAGGGTAGGCCGGGGCAGGGGTGTCCGGTTCATGAGTGACAGGGTGTCACTGCAAAGCTGCGGAGCGATGATGTTATCCACAGACCCTCACTGCCCTGGCGAGGGTTGTCCACAGCTTTACGTGAGTTATCCACAGGTGCTCTAGTGGCTTACTTGACTCAACGTGTCAGAGTGACCACGGTTACGGGTGGAGCCTGCCGGGGAGGGCGGCCGTCTCCGGCTGTCCTCCCCGGATCTCGTTCACGCCTTGGCCTTGCCCAGGATGCGGTTCATCGTGGTGCCGCAGACCGGGCACTTGCCCTTGGCCATGTTCATACCGGTCTTGGAGACCGCCACCTCACCCTGGAAGTCGCGCTTCTCCTTGCACTTCACGCAGTAGCCGTTGTACGTGTTGTCGGCCACGGTTCCTCCTCGTCGTATCGTCGGCCGCCCGGCCCGTCGCCCAGTTGCGGCGGCGGGCGCGAACCTGCCACGCGGATGTGGCCACCCGTCCGGGGCGGTCACTTACCCAGGTCAGGCCGGTTCCATGTCAGCGCAGCGTCGGCGCTGTCGCCGACGACGTGAGTGTGCCGGTCCGGCCTGCCCTTTTTGGCCAGTTTTGCCGGGACACGCCGACGATTCCCATCGTAAAGGCATAAAACGGACAGAAATGCCGGTTGGGCGTGTGAGTCGACGATGGTCTAGGTTGACGGGTGTCACCACTGTTGCCGGTGGGGAAATTTTTTTCGGGTATATGCGGGCGAAGTGCTCATATACCGCGACCGTCATTGTCCGTACTCTTGCGGTAACCGGGGTGCGGCGGATTAGCGTCTCAATGTGAACCCGAATCTGGGCCACGCGAGCCGGTAATGGCCCGCGTGCGCAAGCCTGTCGTGGAAGTGCGGCGCAGCCAGCGCCGGCGACGGACGGTGTCCGCCTATCGCGACGGCGAGCGAGTCGTGGTGCTCATCCCGGACCGCTTCTCCCGCGCGGAGGAGACGGAGTGGGTCGAGCGCATGCTCGCCCGTCTGGAAGCTCGCGAGGAACGGCTGCGGTGCACCGATGCCGAGCTGCTGGCCCGCGCCCACCGCCTGATCAGCCGGTACCTGGCCGATCACGCCGACCGGGTCGTCCCGGCGAGTGTGCGCTGGGTGACGAACCAGAACGGGCGCTGGGGCTCCTGCACTCCCGACGACGCGACGATCCGGATCTCGCACCGCATCCAGGAGATGCCCGATTGGGTCATCGACTACGTGCTCCTGCACGAGCTGGTCCACCTCGTCGTCCCCAGCCACAGCACCCGCTTCTGGGACCTGGTCAACCGCTTCCCCAAGGCCGAGCGCGCACGCGGCTACCTGGAGGGCGTCTCAGCGGCCGGCACCCTGGTGATGGCCGAATAGGATCAGGCGCGGCGGCGGCCCCGCGATCCCGTCACCGACGATCCGGCGCCTTCGGCGACTCCGGGGGTACGCCGTGAGCACCCGACCGTGAGCACGCTGAGTAGGGTGGCGCTGTGACGCGGCGTGTAGTGGTGACGATGCTGGTCCCGGTGCCGTGGAGCCCACCCGGAGTCGACCTGACGGCTTGGCGCGCCGCCATGGCCGAGGACGTCGTCGACCTGCTCGCACGACTCGCCCAGGCCGAGGCCGCGATCGCCGCGATGCCGGCCGACCGGGCACTGGCCGAGGAGATCGCCTGGCCGGGCATGCGCATCTACGAGATCCCGGCACCGACCGTGCTGCCCGTGCTCGCCGCGGCCGCCGCGGACGGGTTCGACCAGGCCGCCGTGATAGCCGGCGACGCTCCGGACGTACCCGGAATGACTCTGGGAAAGCTTTTGCGGCCCTTGGACGGCAAGGCTGTCGCGGTGGCCCCCGCAGGCCCCGGAGGGGGTCTCTTCGGTGTCGCCGCCGGTCTGCCCGCGCCGGACTGGCTGGTCGACCACGACCTGGACACCGCGTCGGCGCAGCTGCTGCGCCGCACCGCGCCGACGCCCGGCGACGTCACCTCGACGCCACCGTGGCGGCGGCTGCGCGGCCCGGCCGACCTGGCCGGCCTCGACCCCGCCCTGGAGGGCTGGGACAACACCCGGGCCCTCCTCGGCGGCTGATCGTGCTGGTCAGTCCTCTTTCGGGCCCTCGCCCAGGTTGTCCAGCTCGCTGATGTCCCAGTCGGAACGGGTGCGGGCGAAGACCTCCGGATCGGCGAAGTCCTCGTCGGTCGGCAGCAGGTCCGGGTGATCCCAGAGAGCGTCCCGCCCCGGGATGCCCCGGTGCTCGGTGACCGCGGTCCACAGGGCGCCGGCCTCACGCAGGCGGCGCGGCCGCAGCTCCAGACCGACCAGGGCGGCGAACGTCTGCTCGGCCGGCCCGCCGGCGGCCCGGCGACGGCGGAACGCCTCACCGAGCGGCACCACCGACGGCAACCGGTCTCCGGCGGCGGCGTCCACCACCTGACCGACCCAGCCCTCGACCAGGGCGAGTGCGGTCTCCAGCCGGGCCAGGCCGGCCTTCTGTTGCGGGGTGTCCTCGGGCGTGAAGATGCCCTCGAGGGCCATCGCCTGCATCGACTCCGGATCGGTCGGGTCGACGCGGCTCATCGCCTCCTCGATCGCCTCCCGGTTGACCGTGATGCCACTGGCATAGGTCTCGACGGCGCTCAGGACGTGCGCGCGCAGCCACGGGACGTGGCCGAAGAGCCGCTGGTGGGCGGCCTCGCGCAACGCCACGTACAACCGGACCTGGTCCTCGGGGAGCTCGAGCCCGGAACCGTACGCCTTGATGTTGGCCGGAACGAGGGCGGCGGTGCCGGCCGGACCGAGCGGGAGCCCGATGTCGCCGGCCGAGAGCACCTCGGCGGCGAGCTGGCCGAAGGCCTGCCCGAGCTGACCACCGAAGAGCGCGCCGCCGAGCGTGGCGACCATCGACTGCATCGGGCCGAGCTGGAGCCGGGCCTCCTCGGGCACCAGGTCGCCCATGGCGCCCACCATGCGGCCGGCGATCGGCTCACACAGCTTCTTCCAGACGTCGAGAGTGTTGTAGATCCACTCGTTGCGGTTCCATGCGACGGACTTGTGGATGCCACTGGGGAGCGCGCACACCGGATCGAGCCACAGGTCGGCGAGGCGCAGAGCCTCCTCGACCTGGTGGCGCTCCAGCATGTTCACCGCGGGGTCACCGGCCGCCGAGAGCTGGCTGGCGGCCACCTGACGGGCCAGGTCCCAGTTGACCGGGCCACTGCCGGGTGCGGCGAACATCTGCTGCAGCTGCGCCATGAACTGCTGCATCTGCTGCGGGTCGGAGGGGTCGGGCGGCTGCGCGCCCGGCAGGGAGAAGCCGAACGGGATATCAGGCACGTCCCCAACGGTACGCGCGAAAAGCCCGCAGCGGACTGACGGAGGTATCAGCTCAGAGAGAACTCAGACAGGGTGGGTACGCTCACGCGCATGAGACGTCGCGGTGTCACCGTCATCCTCGGCGCCCTGATCACCGCTCTGCTGGCCGCCGGTGTGATGGTCGCACCGATGCCCTACGTGGTTCTCAAGCCCGGTCCCACGGTCGACACCCTCGGAGTCGAGAACGGGACCGAGGTCATCCAGGTCACGAAGGGCGAGACCTCCAAGTCCGCCGGGCAGCTGCGCCTCACCACGGTCAACGTGCAATCGCAGGTGGAGCTGGTGTGGGCGATCCGCGGCTGGCTGAGCGACTCCGACGCGGTGGTGCCACGCGAGTTGATCTACCCGCCGGACCGCAGCGAGGCCCAGGTCCAGGAGCAGAACGCCCAGGAGTGGAAAGAGTCGCAGACCAGCGCCGAGACGGTCGCCCTACGCGAGCTGGGCTATCCGGTGGTGGTCTCCGTGGGCAAGGTCACGGCCGGCGGGGCCGCCGAGGGCGTACTCCAGGCCGACGACGTCATCACCGCGATCGACGGCACCGAGATCACCCGGGACAGCCAGGTCGCGGAGCTGGTCCGGGCCAAGCCGGCCGGGACCGCGCTGACGGTCGCCTACGAGCGCGGCGGCAAGGCGGCGACCGCGCGGATCACCTCACGGGCGGACGCGACGGACGGCAAACCGAGGATCGGCATCGAGATCGCCACCAAACAGCCCCACCCGTTCGAGATCGAGATCGATCTAGACAAGATCGGCGGCCCGAGCGCGGGCCTGATGTTCGCCCTAGGCATCATCGACAAGATGCGTCCCGAGGACCTGACCGGCGGCAAGATCATCGCCGGTACGGGGACGATCAACGACGACGGCAAGGTCGGCGCGATCGGTGGCATCCCGCAGAAACTGGCGGGCGCCGAGAAAGCCGGGGCCGAGCTCTTCCTGGTCCCCCAGGAAAACTGTGCGGAGGCGCTGCGCAACGCCCGGCCCGGCCTCACCATGGCCGAGGTGGCCACGGTGGACGACGCGCTCACCGCGCTCAAGACCTTCACCGCCGGGAACGACCCGAAACCGTGCTCGGCATCGTGATTGCACACGCCGGTAGTGACGAGACAGTTCTGCCGCGTATAGAAGCTGGATGCGACATCGTAAGGTGAAACACCGGCCAGACGAAGTGTGGAGCCAACGTTGGTCATGCGTAACAGTCCTCTGCCGAGGATGAGCCGGCGCGGTCGCGTGACCGTCGGCGTCCTGGTCGGGGTATTCATTCTTTTCACGCTGCTCGGTTGGGGCATCGACGCCTACACCGACTACCTGTGGTTCGACGAGGTGCAGAAGACCCAGGTCTTCTCCGGGGTGCTGATCACCCGGCTCGTCCTGTTCCTGGTGGTCGGCGCGGCGATGACGGCGATCGTCGCCGGCAACCTCTACCTGGCGTACCGTCTGCGCCCGCTGCTGCGCCCACATTCAGCGGAACAGGCCACGCTCGAGCGCTACCGCATGATCCTGGCGCCCCGCCTGGGCACCTGGATCGCCGTCACCGGCGTCATCATCGGCTTCTTCGCGGGACTCTCCGCGCAGAGCCGGTGGAGCGACTGGATGCTGTTCCAGAACGGCGGCTCGTTCGGGGAGACCGATCCCCAGTTCGGCGTTGACCTCTCCTTCTACATCTTCGAGTACCCGCTGTGGCGTTACGTGCTCGGTCTCGGCTTCACCGCCGTGGTGCTGTCGGTGATCGGCTCGCTCGCCGTGCACTACATCTTCGGCGGTGTGCGCCTGCAGGGCGTCGGCGACCGGATGACCGCCGCGGCCCGCGCCCACCTGACCTCGCTGGTCGCGGTGTTCGTGCTGCTCAAGGCGGTGGCGTATGTGCTGGACCGGCGTGCGCTCCTGCTCGAGCAGCACGTGTCGCCGGGGCTGTACGGCGCGGGCTACACCGACGTGAACGCGCTGCTGCCGGCCAAGGAGATCCTCGCCTACATCTCCGTGGTGGTGGCGATCGCGATCATCGTCTTCTCCAACGCGGTGATGCGTAACCTCGTCTGGCCCGGCGTCTCGCTGGCCCTGCTGGCGATCTCGGCGGTCGCGATCGGCGGCATCTACCCGCTCGCCGTTCAGAACTTCCAGGTCAAGCCGAGCCTGTACGACAAGGAACAGGACTACATAGCGCGGTCCATCGCGGCCACGCGAACGGCGTTCGGGCTGGAGAACACCGAGGTCTCGCAGTATCCGACCGGAAACGGCCGGCCACCCGAGACACTGGCGTCGGACGTCAGCGCCCAGAACGTCCGGATCATCGACCCGCAGCTCGTCTCGCAGGCGTTCACGGTGTCGCAGCAGTCCCGCGGCTTCTACGACTTCGGCGACAAGCTCGACGTCGACCGCTACACGATCAACGGCAAGACCCAGGACTACGTGGTCGGCGCCCGCGAGATCGACGACGAGAAGCTGACCCCGCAGCAGAGCAACTGGCTCAACCGCCACACCGTCTACACCCACGGCTACGGCCTGGTGGCCGCGCCGGCCAACCAGAAGTGCGGCACCGGTCTGCCGTACTTCGCCTCCGGTGTCCTCGGCAGTGACAGCTCCGAGAACGTCAACGACTGCATCACGCCGACCGAGCAGCTCGAAGCCGCGCAGCCCCGGATCTACTACGGCGAGAAGTCGACGGAGTACGCCATCGTCGGCCAGAGCGAGGCCGGCAAGAACGTCGAGTTCGACCGGCCGCAGGGCGAGGCCAGCAACGCCGGTGAGGTGTACTACACGTACACCGGCAAGGGCGGCGTCGAGATCGGGTCGTTCTTCCGCCGGATGGTCTTCGCGATCAAGAACACCGAGAGCAACTTCGTGCTGTCCGACGCGGTCAACTCGAACTCCAAGGTGATGTACATCCGCGAGCCCCGGGAGCGCGTGGCCAAGGTCGCGCCGTTCCTCACCATCGACGGCGACCCGTACCCGGCCGTCGTCGACGGGCGCATCGTGTGGATCCTCGACGGCTACACGACCGCGAAGACCTACCCGTACGCCCAGAAGATCAACCTGGCCACCGAGACCAAGGACGAGCTCACCGGCACGGGGTCGTTCGCGCTCGCCCGCGACGACGTCAACTACATACGCAACTCGGTCAAGGCGACCGTCGACGCGTACGACGGCTCGGTCACCCTCTACGAGTACGACGAGAAGGACCCGATCCTCAAGGCGTGGAACAAGGCCTTCGGCGGCGACCTGATCGTGCCGAAGGACAAGATCCCGCAGACGCTCGCCGAGCACTTCCGCTACCCGGCCGACATGTTCAAGGTGCAGCGCAACCTGCTCACCCGGTTCCACGTCACCGACCCGCGGACGTACTTCTCCGGCGAGGACTTCTGGCAGGTGCCGAACGCGCCCGACGCGCCGCAGAGCGGGTTCCAGCCACCGTTCTACCTCAACGTCAAGCTCCCCGAGCAGGACGAGACCCGCTTCCAGCTGACCGCCGGCGTGACCCCGCTCAAACGGGAGAACATGGCGGCCCTCGTCTCCGGCTCGTACGTCAACGGCGAACCACGGCTGGAGATACTGGAGCTACGCGACGACACGATCGCCCCGGGCCGGTCCAGGTGCACCAGCTGATGGTCAACAAGGAGACCATCGCCAACCAGCTGACCCTGCTCAACCGGAACGGCCAGGCCTCGGTCCTCTACGGCAACCTGATCTCACTGCCACTGGGCAACGACATCCTGTACGTCGAACCCGTCTACGTGAAGAGCAGCCAGGCCAACGCCGCACCACTGCTGCAGAAGGTGCTGATGTCCTACGGTGACGGTGGTACGTACGTCGTCCTCGAGGACAACCTCACCAAGGGCCTCGAAGCGATCGCCGCCCTGGGCAAGAACGTCGCGCCGCCCGCCGGCACGCCCAGCACGCCGACCACACCGAGCCCCGGGGCCTCGCCGACGCCCAGCACCAGCGCGTCGCCGTCCAGCCCGCCCGTACAGGTCCCCGGCGACCTGACGGCGGCAGCCGCCGCCGTCGACAAGGCGATCGAGGACCTCAAGTCCGCACAGCGGGCCAACGACTGGATCAAGATCGGTGAGGCCACCAAGGCCCTCGATGACGCGATCAACCAGTTCCAGACCGTGCAGAAGGCCGGCACGAACACCAGCCCCACACCCACACCAAGCGGGTGAGCCTTGTCTCCGGGGGCCGTTTTGCGGCCCCCGGAGCAAGTGCGCTAGTGTTTAGGAACCGACGCGGGGTGGAGCAGCTCGGTAGCTCGCTGGGCTCATAACCCAGAGGTCGCAGGTTCAAATCCTGTCCCCGCTACGAGTGCAGGGGGCCCTTGTCCGCGGAAAGCGCGGACTGGGGCCCTCTTCGCGTTTCACCGGGGGCCGAGCCCCCGGACCCCCGCGTTACGGTTGGCTGCGGGTGGTCGTGTGGTGCTGGTCACTTCGGGGCTTCGCCCCTGGTGGTGGGTGCTTCGGGGCTTCGCCCCTCGCGGCGCGTGTTCGGGCGTCGCCCCTTGCGGCGTGTGGTCGGGGCTTCAGCCCCTGCGGCGCGTGGTCGGGCTTCGCCCCTCGCGGCGCGTGTTCGGGCGTCGCCCTTTGCGGCGCGTGTTCGGGGCTTCGCTCCTCGCGGCGTGTGTTCGGGCTTCAGCCCTTGCGGCGCGTGTTCGGGGCTTCGCCCCTTTCCTTCGTCCTCTCGCCTCCTCGCCCCTTTGCCTTCGCCCCTCCGTCCTTCGCGGGTGCCTAAATTTGCAGCTCCCCCCGGACCGGCCTCCGCCAGTTCTTTTCGTCGACGAAGAACCAGTTGCCGCTCTCCGCGCCATCGGAGAGCCGAACGGATGTCCTCCGGCGGTGACCAGGGACTCCGCGTCCGACGGCCGACAGGTGCCTCACATCCCGGGATCTCGAGCTCTCGCCTCAGCTTGACTCATCGACGGTCCATGAAATGGATCCTGCGCCACCCGTCCGCGGGACACCACCGCCATGGCCAAGATCCAGCCCTGGGTGGCGCCCCTCCCAAGGCCGAAGACGCGGGCCTCCCCATCAGCTCGACTAGAGGGCCTTCTTGCCGAAGGCTGGCAGAACCCGGCTCGTCGTCCCTGTAGTTGTGATCAGGCGAGGCGAGGCGAGGCGAGGCGAGGCGAGGCGGCAGGCAGGCAGGGTCATGCAGTGCAGCGATCGGCGGTGCTGTCGGCGGTGCGACCGGGCCATAGATCGGCCCGCTGTGCGGCCGAGCAGGGTGCTCCTGAGGGCGTCAGGTTGAGCCCGGCCACGGGCGTTCCTTACGTCACTCACAAGGCTGCTGCGAGTCGAACGCCGTCAGCGGCCCCTCGGCAATGACTGACCATCCAGCGGTGGCGTGGTTCCACGAGAGTTGATGTCTGAGGATGATGCTGTGATGGACCAGCGGTGGGTCGAACTGGCGCACACACTGCGCGAGCTCGGAATGTGGCGCGGTTTCTCGCCCGAAGAAGCCGCGGAGGGCGAGCGGGCCGTGGCGAACGGCACTTACCCCTTCGGCGGGGAGGCCACCGTCGACGAGGAGCCCGGCACGCGCTACTTCTTCGTGGACGGCGAGACCATGGCCGAGGCGGGCGTACGACGCGTCCTGGAAGCCCTGGAGCCGGCCCTACGCGACCATGGCGTGGTTCTGAGGATGGACGACATCAACCGCCCCAGGGTGACCGAGGACGGCGACTACGTGATCTCCATCAACAACCACCACTGCACAGTCTGGACACCGGCCGACTGGGACACGAAGCAGGCCTGGCAGGTGTCCACGGTCCGCCCCTTGGCCGTGATCAACGACCTGCTGGCCGAAGCGGGGGCCATCCCGCGCCTCTACACCGTGGGAGCCGGCCAGAACGACGGCACAGCCTGGCTCCTGGACCCCCGCATAGTGCAGGCGGTAGCCGAAAGCACCCTGATACAGGCCCGCGACCCCCCCCACCCTGGCCAGCGGAAAGCACACAGCGAACAGCGAAGCGCCCGAGCAAGCCCCAGAGGGCAAACCCCGAGCAGCCCAAGGAGCAAAGGAACGACGGGCGAGGGCGCGAAGACGCAAAGGGCGAGACGCGAGACGCGGGGGCGAGACGCGACGCGCGAGGCGCGAGGGCGAGACGCGAGGCGCGGGGGCGAGAGGCGAGGCGCGGGGGCGAGAGGCGAACGGCGAGACGCGAAGGGGCGAAGCCCCGAACACGCGCCGCGAGGGGCGAAGCCCCGAAGCACCCACCGCCAGGGGCGAAGCCCCGAAGTGACCAGCACCACACGACCACCCGCAGCCAACCGTAACGCGGGGGTCCGGGGGGCTCGGCCCCCCGGTGAAACGCGAAGAGGGCCCCAGTCCGCGCTTTCCGCGGACAAGGGCCCCCTGCACTCGTAGCGGGGACAGGATTTGAACCTGCGACCTCTGGGTTATGAGCCCAGCGAGCTACCGAGCTGCTCCACCCCGCGTCGGTTCCTAAACACTAGCGCACTTGCTCCGGGGCGCCAAAACGACCCCCCGGAGCGGATGCGATTCAGCAGGTGGTGTAGCCCTTTCCGGCCTTCGTCCACTTGCAGCTGTCGATGGTCTTTCCGGCGTCGGTGCGCAGGGTCGCCGTGTCGCCGCTGTTGTTCCATACGTGGTAGCTCTTGCCCCAGTAGCGGGTGAACGCGGTGTTGGTGCCCTTGCCGGTGCGGATGGTCAGGTACTTGCCGGCGTAGAGCGTGTAGTTGCCGGTGAACCGGTAGAGGTTGCCGGCGGCGTCGCGGAACGTCCAGCCCTTGAGGTTGACGTTCTTCTTGCTGCGGTTGGTTAGCTGGACGTATTCGCCGTTGATGCTCTTGTTGGTGCGGTTGTCCACGCCGGGTGCGTTGTAGACGATCCGGGTGAACTGCACCGAGCCGACGGCGGGCGTGGACGGCGGCGGTGTCGTCGGCGGTGTGGTGGGTGTCGTGGTCGGGGGTGTGGTGGGGGTGGTGGTCGGCGGGGTGGTGCCGCCACCGGAGCCGCCGACGTTGACGATCTGGGTGTACGTGTTGCTGGTGATCAGGTTCTCGGCGGAGGCGTACGCCGCGTTCCCGGTCTCGGCGATGACGGCCCGGTAGGTCTGCTGCCCGCCCGGCTGCCCGGTGGCGGCGCCCTGGAACTCGGCGTTGCCGTCGCCGTCGTCGTTGGGCGGGGTGGCGCCGCCCTCACCGGCGGGCCCGTCGGTGACGCCGGAGGCCACCTCGACCCAGGTGCTGCCGCTCTGCCGTTCCACCCGGACCGGGAAGTACGGCTGATCGGGGCTGGTGTGCACGTTGTAGCTGACGCTGCCGGCGCCGGTGGACGTGACGGTGAAGGTGGCGCCGACCTTGAGTGGGGCCTGCACGATCCGTGAGTACTCTCCGCCGGATTCGACGGCCCACACGAAGCCGGAGTCCATGGTGCGGCGGATGGTCCACCGGCCGCTGCTGTTGGCGGTGACGGTGGTGGGCAGGTCGTCCTCGAACTGGGTGGCCGGCGACAGCTCGGACCCGTTGGTGGCGTCCTTGCCCCACTTGTAGGCGGCCTCCCGCAGCGTGACGGTGGCGTTCGCGGTGGCGGTGCCGGTCAGGGTCACCGTGCCGTAGCCGACCTGAGCGGCCGGGGTGTCGAAGGTCGGCGCGGCGGCCCAGGCGGGCGCACTGCCGAAGACTCCGGTGCCGGCGATGAGCACGCCGAGAGCGGAACCCATACCGAAAACTGTTTTCGGTCGTCTGTACATGGTTTTGGAAATCCTCCGTTGTGCGGCCGGGCGATGAGGTTATCGAAAGCGAATCGACGTGGTCATCGTTCATCCCGTCTGCGGACCCTACCCGCAAGTGCCGCCCTTTTGGCCGTGATCAAACTTGCAGGTCGGAGGTGTTCGACCGGGTGCCGGTAAAGTAGTCGGCAGCGTCGATCGAGGGAATGTGCAAGGAATGAACGAACTAGCCGCCGATTGTTCTCGGTGCGCCGCGTTGTGCTGTGTTGCGCCCGCATTCGCCAAGTCGTCCGATTTCGCGGTCGACAAACCGGCGGGGCGGCCCTGCCGAAATCTGGGTGACGATTTCCGCTGCACCATTCATGAGGATCTGCCACGGCGTGGTTTTCCCGGCTGTGTGGTGTTCGACTGTTTCGGGGCCGGTCAGCGGATCACTCAGGACACCTTCGGCGGGCGGGACTGGCGGTCCGCCCCGGAGCTGGCCGGCGACATGTTCGCGCTGCTTCCGGTGGTGCGCCAGCTGCACGAGCTGATGTGGTATCTGACCGAGGCGCTGAAGCTGGACGAGGCGCGCCGGCTGCACCCGAGACTGCAGGCCGCCCTGGACGAGACCGACGCTCTGGCCGGTGGCGAGCCGGGCGGGTTGCGCGGGCTGGACGTGGAGGCGTACCGGATCATGGTCGTGCCGTTGTTGCGGAGGGCGAGCGAGATGGCCCGGTCCCGGGTCGGTGGGCGCCGTCCGGACCACAGCGGCGCCCAGCTGATCGGCCGCCGTCTGCGCGGCGCCGATCTGCGTGGCGCCAGCTTCCGCGGCGCGCTGCTGATCGGCGCGGACCTGCGCGATGCGGATCTGCGGCGGGCCGATTTCACCGGCGCCGACATGCGGGGTACGGACCTGCGCGGCGCGAATCTGGACGGAGCGATCTTCCTGACCGCGTCGCAGCTGCGAGCCGCAGTGACTGACGCCGATCACCCTTAGGATGGGCGCATGCAACCGGTGTCCGGTGTGGTGTGGGCTCTGACCGTTGCCGGCATCGTCGGCCTTCTGCTCTTCGACTTCTTCTTCCATGTGCGCAAGGCCCATGTTCCACGGCTGCGTGAGGCGGCACTGTGGACGTCGATCTACGTGTCGATCGCGATCCTGTTCGGCGTCGGCGTCTGGATCTTCGGCGGCTCGACGATGGGCCAGGAGTACTTTGCGGGCTACGTGACCGAGGAGGCGCTCTCGGTCGACAACCTGTTCGTCTTCCTGCTGCTGCTGAGCAGTTTCAAGGTGCCCCGCGCCGACCAGCAGAAGGTGCTGTTGTTCGGGATCGTGGTGTCGCTGATCGCCCGGACCGGGTTCATCCTGCTCGGCGCCGCGCTGATCAACTCGTTCGCCTGGATCTTCTACCTGTTCGGGCTGATCCTGCTGGTCACGGCGGGCAATCTGCTGAAGGAGAAGCGCGACGACGGCGAGGCCCCGGACAACATCGTGATCCGGCTGGCGCGTCGCTTCCTGCGGACCTCCGACACGTACGACGGGGACAAGCTCGTCACCTATCAGGACGGCAAGCGGGTGCTCACGCCGATGCTGCTGGTCATGGTGGCGATCGGCGGCACCGACATCCTGTTCGCGCTGGACTCGATCCCGGCGATCTTCGGCCTGACCCAGAACGTGTACCTGGTCTTCACCGCCACCGCCTTCTCCCTGCTGGGGTTGCGGCAGCTCTACTTCCTGATCGACGGCCTGCTGGACCGTCTGGTCTTCCTGTCCTACGGGCTGGCCGCGATCCTCGGGCTGATCGGCGTGAAGCTGGTCCTGCACGCCCTCCACGAGAACAATGTGCCGTTCATCAACGGCGGGGACCCGGTCGACGTCGTGGAGATCCCGACCACGGTCTCGCTGGGGGCCATCGTCGGCGTCCTGGTGATCACCGTGGTCGCGTCGCTGCTCAGCCCGAAGGGGCAGGCCCGCACGGCGGCGGCCGCGGCTCGCCGGTCGGCGACGGAGTTCCTCGACGTGGAGACCGACCCGGAGTACTGCGACGAGGTCTACCACCGGCTGCTCGCCGAGGAGGAGAAGCTCAAGGCGCTGCCGGAGAAGCAGCGGGCCCTGATCCGTCAGGAGGTGCAGCTGATGGAGCTGCTGGACCGCGCGCACCGGGTGCACCGGGAGCGGGTCGCCGCCGGCCACTGTTTCGTGCCGGCGACGACGTGACCGGAGACGATCAGCGGTCCCGGTTGAGGTAGGAGGAGAGGTTCGTCGTCTGCCCGTCGTCGGGGGACTGGGAGACCAGGTTCGCCACCCGTGCGGCCAGGGTCGCGGCACGGGACGCCAGGTCGGGCTCGGACTGCCGGGAGTCCAGCTCGGCGCGCAGGGCCTCCTCGGCGCGGAGCGCGTCGGCCTCCACGCCGGGGCGGTCGGACCAGCCCTGTGAGCCGGAGACCGGCTCCGGGTAGGCGTCCTGATACACCGGCTCCTGATACACCGGCTCCGGGTAGGCGGCTTCCTGATACACCGGCTCCTGGTAGACCGGCGCCTGGTAGGCCTCCTGATATACGGGCTCCTGATATGCCGGTCCCTGATATGCCGGCTCCTGGTACACCGGCGCCTGGTAGGGCTGCGCCTGGTGGGCCGGCTCCTGGTAGGCGGGCTCCTGCTGGTGGGCCGCCTGCTGGTAGGCGGGCTCCCTGGCGTCCGGAGCGGGCACCGCGACCTCGCCGAGCAGTGTCACGGTCTGCCCCTGCCCGCCCAGGTGGTTGCTGAACTCGGGGCCGATGACCAGCCGGGACAGCATCCGCGCCTGCACCGCCGGGACCCCGATCAGGTCGGCGTTCTCCACTCGGAACCGGGCGATCGCCTGGCGCATCGTGTTGGCCAGATGATCCGCCGCGCTGACCTTGCTCAGCTCGCCGCCGGCGAAGACCAGGGCCGGGAAGGTGCCGTCCGGGCCCTTGCACACCAGTTGGATCTGGGTGACCGTCCCGTTACGGCCGGTCTCGCGGTTTCCCGGCTGGACACGGAGATGCTGCGGCCAGAGCCAGAACAACTCGCCACTACTGTGCGTATCGTCGCGGTCGTGGACGTAGCGCACCCGGCGGTCCGTGACGACGACGTCGGTCTCCTCCGGCAGCGTCCACCGGGGCAGTGACGACGCCTCGTCGAACGCATACTCGGCCACCGCACAGCGGCCGCGCCACAGGATGCGCTCACCGCTGTCCAGCGGTCCGAGGTCCGTGCCCGCGAGGGACAGGAAGTGCTGGTGGAACATGGTTGCCTTCCCCGTGCCTGCCGCGATCTCGTGAACAGCGGCCGCAACGATTACAACCGGGTACCGGCGGTGTCGCCAGTCACCGGGCGTGAATCACACCGGAACTCGCGAAATCGACACAGGACGGTGACCAGCGATACACCAACGGCCGACCCAACGATCACTTACGGTTACCGAAGAGCCCTTCGGGCGGTAGGGGAGAGGGTACCGCCGTGGCGTCCGGAACGGGAGACGCTCCGGCGGTGAAACGATCAAGATCGGCCTCGACGCGCCCCGGGAACCAGTCACCGGCGGCCCGCCGGGACAACTCGGCGATCGGCGGCGGGGTACGCCCGGCGATCACCACGAGATTGCCGAAGCGCCGCCCGCGCAGCACCGCCGCGTCGGCGACGAGGCAGGCCTCCGGCAGTGCGGCCCGGATCGTGGCGACCTGGGCTCGCGCATACCGCAGCGGCGGCCCGTCGGCGACGTTTGCGATCAGCCGGCCCGCCGGGGCCAGCACCCGGGCGACCTGTTGCGCGAACTCGGCCGAGGCCAGGTGCGCGGGGGTGCGGGCGCCGGCGAACACGTCCAGGACCACCACGTCGTACCCGGCGTCGCGCATCCCCTCGACCGCGGCACGGGCGTCGGACACGCGTACCCGGATGTTGGCATTGGCCGGCAGGGGCAGCGCCTGCCGGACCAGCTCCACCAGCGGCCCGTCGATCTCGACCACCCGCTGCGCCGAGCCGGGCCGGGTGACCGCGACATACCGCGGCAGGGTGAGCGCGCCGCCGCCGAGATGCAGCACGCGCAGCGGCTGCCCGGCCGGCGCCGCCAGATCGATGGCGGCGGCCATCCGCCGCACGTACTCGAACTCCAGGTGAGCCGGGTCGGCCAGGTCGACGTGCGACTGCGGCGCGCCGTCGAGCAGCAGCGTCCAGGCGGTGTCTCGGTCGGGGTCGGGCACCAGCTCGGCCACGCCGGAGGCGACCGTCTCCACCCGCGTCCGCGATGCCCTGCGCTGTGCCATCGGGCAAGTATCCCGGTAGCAGATCGGGAGCACCGGTGCGGGAACGCACAAGTGACCGGGGAGACGTCCGACGTTCAACCCCGTGAGTGCGACTCCGCAGACGATGACGCGGCGCAGTGTGGTGGGCGGGATCGCCGCCGCCGGCGCCGCGACCGCCCTGACCACCGGCACGCCCACCGCCGCGGCGGCCGCCGAGCCGTCCCCGGCCGGTCTCCTGCCCACCGATCCGTTGCTGCATCTGCTGCGCCGGGCCACCTTCGGGCCGAGCCCCGCCTCGATCGCCGAGATCCGCCGGCTGGGCGCCACCGCGTGGCTGGACCGGCAGCTCGGCCCGTCGGCGATCGCGGACCCGGTGGCCGACGGCGTGGTCGCCCGACTGCCGCTGGCCCGGCTCTCCACCGCCGAGATCCGGTCCCGGGTCGCCGCCGGCACCCTCAAGCAGTACAGCTGGGACCCGATGTGGCAGCTCAGCTGGGCGGCCGTGGCGCGGGCGATCTGGAGCGAGCGGCAGCTGCACGAGGTCATGACCGACTTCTGGAGCAACCACCTCAACGTGACGTGCCCGCAGGGGGACGTCTGGGACAGCCGCATCGACTACGACACGATGATCCGCCGGTACGCCCTCGGGACGTTCGCCGACCTGCTGAAGGCGTCGGCCCGGCACCCGGCGATGCTCACGTACCTGGACAACCGGTTCTCCAGCCGCGACGCCCCGAACGAGAACTACGGGCGTGAGCTGCTCGAGCTGCACACCGTGGGGCTGGCCTACACCGAGGTGGACGTGAAGAACGCAGCTCGGCTGCTCACCGGCCTCACCGTGGACGGCGCCACCGGGAAGTACCGGTACGACCCGCTGGTCCACGCCACCGGCGCGGTACGGGTGCTGGCCTTCCAGCACGTCAACGCGACCACGACCGGTGGTGAGGCGGCCGCTCTCGAGCTGCTCGACTACCTGGCCATGCACCAGGCCACCGCCCGCCGGATCGTCACCAAGCTGTGCGTCCGGTTCGTCGCCGACGAGCCGCCGGCCTCGCTGGTCACCTCGCTGATCAAGGTCTACCTGGACAACCGGACGGCGATCGTGCCGGTGCTGCGGGCGCTGTTCACGTCGGCCGAGTTCGCCGCGTCGACCGGGGCCAAGACCCGGACCCCGATGGAGGACCTGGCCGCGACCGTGCGGACCCTCGGTTACGGCCCGGCGACCACCGGCACCAAGTTCCTGGAGAGCCTCTACGGGATGGCCCGCGACGCCGGGCACGCCCCGCTGGGCTGGGGGCCGCCGAACGGCTACCCGGACGTGGCGGCCGCCTGGGCGTCACCGTCCGGTCTGCTGGCGCGGTGGAACCTCCACCTCTCGATCGCGGCCGGGTGGTGGCCGGACACGCTGGTCCGGCCGGCGAACCTGCTGACCGGGATGGTGGGGGCGCTGCCCGCGACGTACGGCGCGCTGATCGAGAGGACGGCGCTCCGGCTAACCGGCACCGTGCCGACGGCCCAGCAGATCACGGCGCTGGCCGAGTTCTACGGCAAGACCCCGGCGGCGCCGCTCAAGGCGAACGATCCGGCGGCCGGCTGGATGTACCCGTACCTGATGGGGATGCTGCTCAACTCCCCGTCCTTCGCGGTGAGGTGACGATGAGCGAACAGTGTGGATGCGACGAGAGCCGTCAGGCCCGGCCGAGCCGGCGAACGGTGCTGGCGGGCGCTCTCGCCGGGCTGGCCGGGGCGGGCCTGGACACGAGCCTGGCGTTCGCAGCCGACCCCGGATACACGGGAGACGTGCTGGTGCTGCTGTCGCTCCGAGGCGGCTTCGACGGGCTCTCCGCCGTGGTCCCGGCGGGCGACTCCGCCTATTACGCGGCCCGGCCCACGATTGCCGTACCGAAGACGCAGTTGATCGGGGGTGGATCCTTCTTCGGTCTGCATCCCGCGCTGTCGCCGCTGCTGCCGTATTGGACGGGTGGTCAGCTGGCCGCCGTTCAGGCGGTCGGGCAGCCGGCGCCGAACCGATCGCATTTCTCGGCCATGGAGGATCTGGAACGGGCGGCACCCGGCACCTCGATCCGGACCGGCTGGCTGAACCGGATGCTCGGCCTCTCCGGATCCGCCGACCCGATGCGGGCGGTGGCGTTGGGCACCGCGATGCCGGCCCGCGTGCTCGCCGGCCCCGCGCCCTACTTGGGCATCGCCTCGATCGACAAGACCGTTCTCACCGGCGAGCAGGCCGGCCGGCCGATCGCGGCCACGATGGCGAAGCTCTACGAGAGCGCGCCGGTGGCACTCAAGCAGACCGCCGGGCAGCTGAACGACGCGCTGCAGAAGACCGCGCAGCTGCGGGCGGCGGGATACACGCCGGCCAACGGCGCGGTCTATCCGGGCACCGAGCTCGGGGCGGCGCTGCGCGACGTCGCCCGTCTGGTCAAGTCGGGGAGCGGGCTGATGAGCGCGACCGTCGACTCCGGCGACTGGGACATGCACGAGAACCTCGGTCCGGCGGTCGCCGGGAGGCGGATGTTCGACCAGCTCAAGGCCCTTGCGACGGCGCTCGCCGCGTTCGCCGCCGATCTCGGCCCGGACGGGTTGCGCCGGGTCACGCTGATCACGATCAGCGAGTTCGGCCGGCGGGTGACGCAGAACGGCTCCGGTGGGCTCGACCACGGCTACGGCAACGCCATGTTCGTGCTGGGCGGCAACGTCAAGGGCGGCAAGGTGTACGGCACATGGCCCGGCCTGACCACGGCGCAGTTGCGTGACGGCGATCTGGCGGTGACCACCGACTACCGGGCGGTGATCGGTGAGATCCTGCGCGCCCGGTGCGGTGTCGGTGACCTGTCGAGTGTCTTCCCGGGAGTGGCCGCGTCGAGTCTGGGCCTCGTCACCGCACGCTGAAAGCGGCGATATTCTCGCAAAACGGCCATAGGTCGTGATCGGCGCGTTCCACACTGCTCTCATGTCCAGCAATTCGCTTGCCGAGATGATCGGCGCACAGCGGCAGCCCTCGCGGGCGGGCCGGGCCGGGCCGCCCCTGCGGATCCGGCGCCACACCTCCGACGAGGGCGCGCCGTTCTGGCGGTGGGACTGCGCCGGCTGCGGCGAGTACGGCGGCGGGCGCCACCACGACGACACGGTGACCCGGGCGCTGCGGCACTGCCACGAGCACCCGGACCACCGCTCCTCACTGCTGCCCCCGGCCCGCTGCCGGGAGCCGCACACCTACCTGCCGCTGCATCCGATGCTCTACGCGCTGGACGACGACCCGCCACCGGAGCCGCTGGCGATCTGACCCGCCCGGGCCACACCCGGATGCCGCCCGGGCAGCGGCGCCGGGCGGCCGCCGAGGATGCCGGCCACCTTGCGCAGCAGCGGGTCGGCCACCACCTCGGTCAGGTCCCGGCCCAGCGGGATCCGCCAGTTCGGATACTCGTCGAAGGTGCCGGGCAGGTTCGGCTGGCGCCGCTCCAGCAGGACGTCGTGCAGCGAGGCGGTCACCAGCCGGCACGGCGTACGGGCCAGGAACTCGTGCATCGCCACCACGACGTCCTCGTCCGACGGCTCCGTGCCGATCAGCCCCTCCTCGCGCAGCCGCTCCAACAGCAGCGCCCGGTCCGCCCGCCACGACTCCCGCTCCTGCTCCACCGGCGCGGCCAGCTGCCCCAGCGCCGCCCGCACCTCGACCTGCTCCCCGGCCAGGAACCCGGCCGCGGTCGGCAGGTCGTGCGTGGAGACGCTGGCCAGCGCGTTACGCGGATAGCCGGCCGACGGACGGTAGCCGCCCTCGTCGTCCCGGGTGAACCAGAGCACCGCCGAGCCCAGCATGTTCGTGCGCTGCAGTCCCTCGGTCACCACCGGCATGACCGTGCCCAGGTCCTCGCCGATCACCACGGCCCCGGCCCGGTACGCCTCCAGCGCCAGGATGCCCAGCATGGCCTCCGGGTCGTAGTGGACGTAGGTCCCGTTCGCCGGCCCCAGCCCGGCCGGCACCCACCACAGGCGCCACAGCCCGGCCACGTGGTCGACACGCAGCCCCCGGGCGTACTTGAAGATCCGGCGCAGCATGTCCCGGTACGCGTCGTAGCCGGTCTCGACCAGCCGGTCCGGCCGCCACGCCACGCCACCCCACTCCTGGCCCAGCTGGTTGAACGCGTCCGGCGGCGCCCCGGTGCGCGCGTCCATCGCCAGCACGTCCTGCAGCAGCCACCCGTCGGCGCCGGACGGTTCCACGGCCACCGCCAGGTCGTAGACGATGCCGACCGGCATGCCACCCGGGTCCGCCGCCGTGAACTGCTCCTCCAGCAGCCCCTGGATCCAGATGTGGAAGGCGACCCGGTCACCGTTCATCGCCCGGACGGTCGCGGTGTCCGGGCGGCGTACCTCGGCCGGCCACTCCCGCCAGTCCGGTCCGTGCTCCTCGGCGAGCACGCAGAACCGGGCGAAGTCGGTCAGCCCCGGATCCCGGTCCAGGTCGACCGGACCGGCCAGGGGCCAGAGCAGCTCGAGCGCGGCCAGTTTCGCGGCGAACACCGCGGTGTAGTCGATCAGACCGTCGGCGGCCGGCGCCGGCCGCAGCTCCTCCACCCGCTGCCGCACCGCCGGGGAGGCGCGCCGGAACTCCGCGGTGT
This sequence comes from Actinoplanes sp. CA-252034, assembly GCF_050956125.1. Lineage (NCBI taxonomy): Bacteria > Bacillati > Actinomycetota > Actinomycetes > Micromonosporales > Micromonosporaceae > Actinoplanes > Actinoplanes sp. CA-252034. The sequence goes on along the minus strand of NZ_CP191846.1, from coordinate 9,877,774 downwards.
CGGTCACCCGCAGGTAGAGCAGGTTGGCGAAACGACGGCTGGACGGCGAGTACGGCGAGGCCGGCACCGGCGCCACCGGGGTGATGGCGTGCAGCGGGTTCAGCACGACCAGCCCCGCCCCCGCCGACCCGGCCACGAAGTCGCGCAGGTCACCGAGATCGCCCATGCCCCACGAGCCGGCCGAGCGCAACGTGTAGAGCTGCAGCATCCAGCCCCACGTGTCCGGCGGCTCCGGCAACTGCTCGGGAACCACGACCAGGGTGACCTCCTGGTCCGAGTGCCGCAGCCGGTGCCAGCCCAGCGGCAGGTCCGGCGGCAGGCGGTCCAGCCGGCGTACCGTGCCGTCCTCCAACGTCACCTCGGCCGGGCCCGGCAGCTCCCGCCCGCTCCCGGCACGCAGCACGATCGTCCCGGGCAGTCGATCACCGCTGTCCCGTCGCCGGGCCTCGGCCAGCGACGCCCGGACCGCCGCCGGGGTGCTCGCGTCGACGCCCAGCATGCCGAGCACCCCGATCACCGACTCGGGCGCCACCTCGGTCTCCTGGCGCTGCCAGTTCTCGTACCGTGTGGCCACCCCGTGCGCCTCGGCCAGGGCCACCAGATCCGTGTCCATGCCACTCCCATTCCCTCGGTACACGACGCCTACCCATTGCGTACATCGGCCAGCATGGGGCACATGGGTGAGATGGCTCGACGACTTCGTAAATGGTTCATCACGGCCCTGACGGGCCTGACTCTCGGTGTGCTGATCCCGGCGCAGGCCTGGGCGGCCGACAACGGCGCAGCTCAGCTGGTCGTCGAGGCGGCTCGCAAGTCCCGGCGCGGTGGCTTCGGCTTCGGCACCATCGGGATCGTCTGCTGCCTCGGTGTGATCGTGGTCATCGCGGTGATCGTGTACCTGATTTCCCGGAAGCGCCGACGTCGCTGAGGCCGTCCGGCCTAGCGTTGACCCATGCGATCGGTGGTGCTGGGCGGCGGGATCGCTGCGGTGCTCTGCGTGCCTCTGGCGGTCTCGGTCACGGCGGCCGGCGCCTCCGCGGACGTGGTGCTCAGCCATGGCCGGCCGGTGCTGGCGTCGGCGACCGAGAGCATCGCGTGGCCCGCCTCCAGCGCCGACGACACGACCGACGGAAGCCGGTGGTCCAGCGGTGCCGCCGGATCCGGCACCCAGTGGGTTCTCATCGATCTGGGTACGGCCCAGGAGGTCCGCCGGGTGCGCCTGCACTGGGCGAGGGCGTACGCGAAGGCGTACCGCATCCAGCTGTCCGACGACGGGGCGACGTGGCGCGACCTGTACCGGACGTCCACCGGGGACGGTGCGGTCGACGACATCCGTGGCCTCTCCGCCACAGGCCGTCACCTGCGCGTGCTGGCCACCCAGCGGGGCACCCCGGAGGGCTACTCACTGTGGGACGTCCGGGCGTACGGTCCGGGCCGTCCCGCGCCCGCCGTGAACCCTCCCGCGACCGCCGACGTCCCGCCGGTCGCCGCCGGCCTGAGCGCCCCGGCCAAGAAGGAGATCGCCCTCAAACTCGTCTCCAGCGCCGAGAACTCGACCCTGGAGTGGCGCTCGGAATACGGCTACATCGAGGACCTGCGAGACGGCCGTGGCTACACCGCCGGGATCGTCGGCTTCTGCTCCGGCACCTCGGACATGCTCGCCGCGGTCACCGAGTACACCCGCCGTAAACCGGGCAACGTGCTGGCCGGCTATCTGCCCGCGCTGCGCGCCGTGGACGGCACCGACTCGCACGACGGCCTCGACCCGGGCTTCCCCGACGCCTGGCGGGCCGCGGCCGCCGGGGACCCGGTGTTCCGCAAAGTCCAGGAGGATGCCCGGGACCGGATGTACTTCTCACCGGCGGTGCGCCTGGCCGAGGCCGACGGGCTGCGCGCTCTCGGCCAGTTCGCCTACTACGACGCGGCCGTCATGCACGGCATCTCCGGGCTGCGCTCGATCCGGCAGCAGGTGGTGGGGCGCCTGCGGACCCCGGTGCAGGGCGGCGACGAGATCGCGTACCTGTCGGCCTTCCTGGACGCGCGGGCGGCCGAGATGCGTACCGAGGCGGCACACAGCGACACCAGCCGGATCGACACCGCTCAGCGGGTCCTGCTGGACGCCGGCAACCTGGACCTGGCCACCCCGCTGAACTGGGAGGTCTACGGCGACCGGTACTCGGTGACCGGCTGATCAGGCCTTCGCGAACAGCGCCGGCACCAGGTCGGGCTGCCAGCCGGGCAGCGACGTGTGCGCCTCGCGGACCTTGTAGACCACCTTCTCGTACTCGACCAGCCGGCCCACGTCGTACGCGGTGAACGCCTTCCACTTCGCCGCGTCGACCTGCACCGGCGTCCGGACCGTCACCCAGTCGACGAGCATCGTGTTCGAGTAGTAGCCGCCGGACGCGAGGTTGAGGACGAACATCAGCGGCGCGCCCTGCTCCGCCCGGGTGAAGCGGAGCACCTTGCGGCCGTCGACCGACCAGGTCAGCGTCGCCGGCGACCAGTCGATCGCGTAGGTGTGGAAGCCGTCGTCGTCCACCCGGTCCGAGGCCAGCGTCTCCACCGAGCCCGCCGGCACCCGGCCCTGCCCGTCGAGCACGCCGAGCGCCCGCCACGCCCCGTCCGGTCGCCGGCCCTGGATACGGGCCTCGGCCCGGCCGTTCGCCTGGGCGAAGGTCTTCCCGGTGCGCAGCGCCGAGCCCAGCACCAGCCGGCCCTCGCCGTCCAGCACGGCGAAGCCCCGCCGGTCGTCGGCGACCGTCCAGACGTCGCCGTCCGGCCGGGCGCCGCGGTCGCCGGTGAAGCCGTCGCTGAGCACGGTCCGGTTCACCGTGGCCGCCTCGGCGCCGGTGGCCCACGTCGCCGCGAGCATCACCGCGGCCGCGATCAGAGCGCGCCCTCTCATGGCTCCCCCAGCTAGAAGATCAGGAGGGCACTCTCCTCAACCGGGAGCGCTACCGGCAATAGTCTTTATGTGACTGTGACCGGACGTTCGGCCGGCAGTGACCCGCAGGCCACCGGCGGCGGAGGCCGGCAGTGACCCGGAGGTCGGCGTCAGCGGTAGTCCGGGGCGTTGGTCTCGTGCATGGCGAGCTCCTCGGCGCTCGCGCCTCCACCGGCCGCGCCCGCGTCGTAGGCGACACTGTCCGCCTCGTCGTCCCAGCCCGAGCCCTCGTCCGGCGCGACCAGGCGGCCCACCGGGCGCGGCGAGTCGCCGTCGAGCTGGCCGTCGTCGTAGAGCGACACCGGCGACGACGGATCCGAGGTCGGCCCCGGCTCCCACACGTCACGGTCGAACTCGCGCTGCTGCGAGTCGTCGATCGTCTCGTCGAACGGGTCACGCGGCCGCTCGGCCGGCTCGGCGCCGAAGTCCGGCTCCTCCTGCCGCAGCCGCCGGTCCAGCGACTCGCCGTGCAGCTGCTCCTCGGCGGTCTCCCCGAACCGGTTCGACCCACCCGGGCCGACTCCGGCGAGCGCGGCCGGGTCTGGCCCGTCGGCCCATCGAGAGCTGTTCACCTCGTCGTACGCGGAGGAATCGTCATCGGCGGTGTCCGGCAGTCCCGACGCCTCCGGATCGGTGACCTCGGCCGGGTAGTCGTTCTCTCGCATGCCGGCAGACTACCCACGAGCGGGGTCGATCATGCCGGGTCGCGGCGTCGGAGCTTTCCGGCCCGCCGTGCCCAGGCGCGCCCAGACGACTTTGCCGCCGTCGAGCGCCAGATGACCCCACTGCTCCGCGACCGTGCCGATCAGGAGCAGGCCACGGCCTCCGTACGCCGTCGGCGCCACCGGGCCCCCGTAGCGCGGGAGGGCCGGCGAGAAGTCCCGCACGGCCACGTCCATCGTCTCGCCGTGCAGGGCCAGCAGCAGGCTCATCGGGGTGCGGACGTGCGCCACCACGTTGTTGACCATCTCGGTGGCCACGATGCACGCGTTGCCGGCCACGTCCGGCCGGTCCCACCGCCCGCAGGCCTCGGTGATCACCTCACGGGCGCGCCGGGCGGCGCCGGTCACCGGCTCCAGATCGACGGCGATCCGGTGCTCCGCAGAGTCGGGGGCACCGAGCGCGGCGAAGGCGCCGGAGGCGTCCGGCCAGACCGGCCAGCCGGTGGGCCGCCAGGCAGTGACGTCGGGTGTGCCGCACAGCGCGAGATGGCTGCCCGGCCAGTCCCGCGTCTCGTCCAGCACCTCACGCAGCACCTGGATCGCGTCCGGCTCGGCGAGCCGCAGCCCGGTGACGTCGACCACCATCGCCTCCGGCTGGGCGGCGAGCACGTCGAGCAGCGCTGATCGGACCGGCGTCGTGGTGGCGCCGTCCAGCACCCCGGACAACCGGACCAGAGGGTAGGCCTGACCGCGGTCCACCAGGTGACGAACCTCGCTCGGCATGATCGCTCCATTGTGCATGACCCGTGGACCGTGCGCATTTCGTGAGCACGGTATGTGCGGGGATACCCCGTACCAGGGCGGTCATGCCGGAACGAGTGGTTGTCAGCCGCGGCGGGCCAGAGCGGTCAGCACGCTCTCGTGCAGCAGGCCGTTGGTGCCGATGACCGAGCTCTTGTCGGCGGTCGGCCGCCCGTCCAGGTCGGTGATCCTGCCGCCGGCCTCGGTGACGATCGGGATCAGCGCCGCCATGTCCCACAGCGACAACTCGGGCTCGGCCATCGCGTCCAGCGCGCCCTCGGCCAGCAGCATGTAGCCGTAGAAGTCGCCGTACGCCCGGCTGCGCCAGACCCCGAGCAGGATGTCCATCATCTGGTCGAGGCGACCGTTGTCGGCCCACCCGTTCAGGCTCGCGTAGCAGAAGCTCGCGTCGGACAGCTTGCGCACCGACGACACGTTGATCCGGGTCGCCGAGTGCTGGTTCCTGCCGGCGAACGCGCCCAGCCCCCGGCCGGCCCACCACCGGCGGCCCAGCGCGGGCGCCGAGACCAGGCCGGCCACGGGGGTGTCACCTTCCATGAGCGCGATCAGGGTGGCCCAGATCGGCACGCCGCGGACGAAGTTCTTCGTGCCGTCGATCGGGTCGATCACCCAGTGCCGATTACCGGGGCCGGCGGTCGCCGCGGTCCGGCCGAACTCCTCGCCGAGCACCCCGTCGCGGGGCCGGGCCCGGGCCAGGATGGCGCGGATCGCCTTCTCCACCGCGGTGTCGGCGTCGGACACCGGGGTCAGGTCGGGTTTCTCCTCGACCAACAGATCGAGGGCCCGGAACCGGGCCATCGAGATGGCATCGGCCGAGTCGGCGAGGACGTGGGCAAGCGCAAGGTCATCGGCATATCCGGCCATGCCAGAAAGCTAGTCCATCGACCCGGCCTCGCGCCTTCAGACCTCCTCGGCGACGGTGTCCCGCCCGTCACCCTCGCCGGCCCGGCTGGAGAGCAGACGGCGGTACGACGCCAGCCTGCGCTCGTCGGCTTTCCCCTCGGCCACCCAGGCGTCCAGCCTGCAGTCGCCGTCGGCGGCCGTGTGACCACAGTTCGGCTGGTCCTCCAGCGTCCCCTCGACCAGGTCGGGGAACCCGTGCAGCAGGCTCTCCGCGCTCACGTGGGCCAGGCCGAAGCTCCGGATCCCCGGGGTGTCGACGATCCAGCCCGGATCGCGGCGCGACCGCCCGACCGGCGGCAGCCGCAACGCCACCGCGCTGGTCGACGTGTGCCGGCCCTTGCCGATCGCGCTGACCACGCCGACCGCCCGCAGAGCATCCGGCACCAGACGGTTGACCAGTGTCGACTTGCCCACCCCGGAGTGGCCGACCAGCACCGAGATGCGGCCCGCCAGCCGCTCGCGCAACTCCGCCAGGTCGCTGCCCGGGCGCACCAGCACGTGCGGCAGGTCGAGCTCGGCGTAGTAGCCCAGCACCTGCTCCGGGCCGGCCAGATCCGCCTTGGTCAGGCAGAGCAGCGGCTCGATGTCCGCGTCGTACGCCGCCACCAGGCACCGGTCGATGAATCCGGTCCGAGGCGGCGGGTCGGACAGTGCGCTCACGATCACCAGCTGGTCGGCGTTGGCGACCACCACCCGCTCGAGACGGCCCTCGGGGGTGGTGTCGTCGTCGTCCGCGGTGCGGCGCAGCACCGACGTGCGCTCACTGATCCGGACGATCCGGGCCAGCGTGCCCGTCGCGCCGGACGAGTCGCCGACCAGGGCCACCCGGTCGCCCACCACCACCGACTTGCGGCCCAGCTCACGGGCCCGCATCGCGGTGATCACGTCCAGGCCGCCGCTGTCCTCTCGGACACAGCCGTAACGGCCCCGGTCGACGGTGATGACCAGGGCGTCGACGGCGTCGTCGTGTTTCGGCCGGGTCCGGGTACGCGGGCGGGACGACCGGCCGGGCCGGATCCGTACGTCGTCCTCGTCGTACTCGCGTTTACGCGCTGGCAGGGTCTAGCTCCTCTTCGCCACGAGTCCCGCCCAGAGTTCGGGGAACTCGGGCAACGTCTTCGACGTACAACCTACGTCGGTGAGGTCGACGCCCGGCACGGCGAGTCCGATCACCGCCGCGGCGTGTGCCATCCGGTGGTCGGCGTAGGTCTCGAACGAGGCCCCGCGCAGCGGCCCCGGCTCGATCCGCAGCCCGTCGGGGAACTCGGTCACCGCCGCCCCGATCTTGCCCAGCTCGGTGGCGAGCGCCGTGATCCGGTCGGTCTCGTGGCCGCGGATGTGCTCCACCCCGCGCAGCTCCGACGGGCCCTCGGCGAGCGCGGCCAGCGCCGACACGACCGGGGTCAGCTCGCCGACCTCGGACAGGTCGGCGGTGATGCCGCGCAGCGTGCCGGTGCCCCGCACGGTCAGGCCCTCGGCCGTCCGGGTGACCTCGGCGCCCAGCGACCGGAAGATCTCGACGGCCTGGTCGACCGGCTGCCAGCTGTCGGCTGGCCAGCCCGCCAGGGTGACCGCCCCGCCGGTCACCGCGGCCGCCGCGAAGAACGGCGCCGCGCCGGACAGGTCGGGCTCGATCGTCCAGGTGCGGCCGCGCAGCGGGCCGGGCTCGACCGTCCACACGTCAGCCACGCTGTCGTCGACCACCGCGCCGGCCGCCCGCAGCATGTGCGTCGTCATCCGCAGGTGTGGGGCGCTCGGGACCGGCGGGCCCTCGTGCCGCAGGGTCAGGCCCTTGGCGAACCGGGCCGCCGAGAGCAGCAGGCCGGAGACGAACTGGCTGGACGCCGACGCGTCGATCACCGCCTCGCCGCCCTCGACCACGCCGGAGCCGTGCACGGTCAGCGGCAGGCCGTCGATCGGCGAGGCGTCGACGGTCACGCCGATCGCCCGCAGCGCCTCGACGATCGGGCGCAGGGGCCGCTTGCGCATATGCGGGTCGCCGTCGAACTCGACCGGGCCCTCGGCCAGCGCGGCCGCCGGTGGCAGGAACCGGGTGATGGTGCCGGCCAGCCCCACGTCGATCCGGGCCGGACCCCGCAGCGGGCCGGGCGTCACCACCCAGCGGGCGTCGTCGGTCGTGTCGACCTCGACGCCGAGCGCACGGAGGCCGGCCGCCATCAGCACGGTGTCACGGGCGCGCAGCGGCGCCTCGATCACCGACGGGCCGTCGGCCAGGCCGGCCAGGATCAGCGCGCGGGCGGTCATCGACTTGGAGCCGGGCAGCCGCACGGTCGCCGTGACGGGGCCGGTGGCGGACGGGGCGAGCCAGGGACGGGGTTCAGCTGTCACGCTCGCCATTCTGCCGTCGCCCCCTGACGATTCCGGCCCGCGTTCCCGGCCCGCGGGACTTTTCCACCGCCGTACGCCCGCCCGTGTGACCTGTCCGGCCGGGATCGGGACCGTGTGGCTCCGCCCGCGGGGGCCGCGGCTTTGACGACGGTATCCAGCCGGTCGGGGGGTGTTTCGGGGCGGACGGGTGTCCGGTGGGCGGCGTAGCCTGCTGCTCATGTGCGGGCGATACGCGACGACCAAGAGCAACGCCGACCTCAGCAAGCTCTTCGAGGCCGTGGACGTCGCCGAGCCGCTGCGCGCCAGCTGGAATGTCGCGCCCACCGATGCGGTGCCCCTGGTGCGCATGTCGAAGGAGCACGAGGGCCGGGTGCTCGACACCGCCCGATGGGGGCTGGTGCCGCACTGGGCGAAGGACCTGAAGGCCGGCGCCCGCATGATCAACGCGCGCGCCGAGACGGTCACCGAGCTGCGGTCTTTCGCGAGCTCGTTCGCCAAGCGGCGCTGCCTGATCCCGGCTGACGGCTGGTTCGAGTGGGTCCGCGACGGCAAGCAGAAGCAGGCTTTCTACATGACTCCGGCGGACGAGGCGCCGCTGGCCTTCGCCGGTCTCTGGTCGGCCTGGGGGCCCGAGTCGGTGCTCACCTGCAGCGTGATCACGACGGCGGCGCTGGGCGGTCTGAAGAAGGTGCACGACCGGATGCCGCTGATCCTGCCGGCCGATCGCTGGGCCGACTGGCTGGCCGGCGATGGCGATGCCGAGCGGTTGCTGCGCCCGCTCTCCGAGCACGATCTGGAGGCCATCGAGGTACGCCCGGTGGGCGCCGCCGTGGGCAATGTGCGCAACAACGGCCCCGAGCTGATCGAGACGGCTGCCAACATTACGCTTTTTTGAACTCTCGAAGATCAACGCGAATATTTGTCGGGATATGTTGCGATTTTAGACTGGCAACTTTGTTTCCAGATAGATAGACCCCTTGTTCTGATCTTGTAGCTTGCGGTACAAACCAGCGCCGGAGTGGTGCTGGACCGTAAGGTGCGGCCCGGCCGCCACATGCAGTTCCGGTCCCACGGGGGAGGTGGGCTGATGACACGAGCACGCATGCCGCGTCCGCACGAGGTTGCTATCGCGCGACGCGACCCGCGACTGCTCGAGGCGATCGCGCAACGGTGTTCTGATGAGGCCTGGCGCACACGGGGCGCCTGCCGCGCGGTCGATCCTGAGACGTTCTTTCCGGCACCCAACGAGCCGTCGGGCGGAGCCGTCGCGCTCTGCGGCACCTGCGATGTGCAGGGCCCGTGCCTGGCCTGGGCGCTACAGGTCGGCGACTGCCACGGGGTCTGGGGCGGCACCACGCCCCGGGAGCGCCGGGCGATGCTGGTGGCCTGGCGGGAGCGGATCCAGGCGGACGGTGAAGAGGTCGACGACGCGCCGGACGACGAGGATCGGCGTCTTCTGACCCTCATTCCGGTCAGCCGCTGATAGAACGGAGCGCGTGTCGCGCTCCGAGATGACGCTGGAAACCCCACGCGGCCCCGCCGCCGTGGCCGTCACCGACCCGTCCGGGCCGGCGCTCGGCCTGCTCGTCCTCGGCCACGGTGCCGGGGGCGGGGTCGATGCGCCCGACCTGGTCGCGGTGCACGACGCGGCGGTGGCGGCCGGCGTGCGGGTCGCGCTTGTCACCCAGCCGTACCGGGTGGCCGGCCGGCGTGCGCCCGCTCCGGCCGGGCAGCTCGACGAGTCCTGGGTCTCGGTGGTGGGAGCGTTACGCGTACCCCGCCTGCCGTTGATCGTCGGTGGCCGCTCCAGTGGCGCGCGCGTCGCGTGCCGGACCGCGACCACGCTGGGCGCCGCGGGGGTTCTCGCCCTGGCCTTTCCGCTGCATCCGCCGGGCCGGCCGGAGAAGAGCCGGGCCGGTGAGCTGCCCGTGGCCGAGCCGACCCTCGTGGTGAACGGCGACCGTGACCCGTTCGGGGTCCCGTCACCCGGAGGTGTCGTCGAGGTCGCGGTACGCCCCGGTGCTGTTCATGATCTGCGAAAGGATCTTCCCGGCACCGTGGCGGTCGTCCTGGAGTGGCTGCGCCGCCATCACTGGGCCCGGTGAGAACGTGAAGGGAATGCACACACCCGCCGCAGGCGTTACCCAGCTGGACGGACGTCAGCGGAAGGGGTTGGCCAGTGGGTGTCGGGAGCGTCGAGCGCGAGGGCCGGGAGGCGGTCCGGGTGCGGGACCTTCTGGGTTCCCCCGAGTGGCCCGCGGTGGAGACCACGCCGGTGCCGCAGCCGGTGAGCGTGAGCACACCGGCGGTTTTCGAGAGCGTTACAGGGGCACTACCCGTATCCTCGGCGGGGCGGTCGAGGGGAGAGTCCAGGGTGGCCCAGAAGGAACGAACGGACGAGCGCCGGGCGCGCTTCGAGCGCGAGGCGCTGCCTTTCGTCGACCAGTTGTATGCGGCCGGCCTGCGGATGACCCGCAACCCGGCCGACGCCGAGGATCTGGTGCAGGAGACGTTTCTCAAGGCGTTCTCCGCGTTCCACCAGTTCGAGCAGGGCACGAATCTGAAGGCCTGGCTCTACCGGATCCTGACGAACACGTACATCAACTCCTACCGGCGCAAGCAGCGGCAGCCGGTGCAGGCGCCGACCGAGGAGATCACCGACTGGCAGCTCGCGTCGAGCGAGTCGCACACGTCGCAGGGTCTGCGGTCGGCTGAGACCGAGGCGCTGGACCGTCTGCCGGACAGCGACATCAAGGAAGCGCTGCAGTCCCTGCCGGAGGACTTCCGGCTCGCCGTCTACCTCGCCGATGTCGAGGGTTTCTCGTACAAGGAGATCGCCGACATCATGGGCACTCCCATCGGCACGGTCATGTCCCGGCTGCACCGCGGCCGTCGCAACCTGCGCAAGCTGCTCGAGCAGTACGCGGTGGACCGGGGCATCACCCGGACCGCGACCTCCGAGCCGCAGGGGGCGTGACGACATGGGCCAGCAGGAGAACGAGCACGACACCGACTGCAGCATCGTCCTCAGCGAGGTGTACCTCTACCTCGATCTGGAGTGCTCCGAGGACCGGCGGCTGCTGATCCAGAAGCACCTGGACGAGTGCTCCGGGTGCCTTCGCGAGTTCGGCATCGAGCACGAGGTGAAGGCGCTGGTCGGCCGGTGCTGCGGCGACGAGCGCGCGCCGGTGGAGTTGCGGGAGCGGCTGCGCAGCAAGCTCGGCCAGCTGGAGGTCCAGACCGAGACCCGCGAATACCTTCCCTGACAAACCAAAAGGCCCGGCAGTCGCCGGGCCTTTTCGTTTAGCTGTTGGGGCGCTTGCCGTGGTTGGCGCCGCTCTTCTTACGGGCCTTCTTCTTACGGGCCTTCTTCGCCATGACGGCTCTCCCTTCCGTGGTGCTTGAACTCGTGCCGATCGTAATGGGCGCGTCGGGCCGGGCAGGACTCACCCGCACCTGAACCGTGGTTTGATGGCGTCACCGGTTGACGATGAGGGAGGCAGAGACCATGGCGGACGAGATCCGTGCCGAGATGGTGGCCAATGTGTGGAAGGTCGTGACGGCGCCCGGCGCCACCGTCGCCGAGGGGGACACGCTGGTCATCCTCGAGTCGATGAAGATGGAGATCCCGGTGATCGCCGAGTCCGACGGCACCGTCTCCGAGCTCGCCGTCAACGAGGGCGACGTCGTCCAGGAGGGCGACCTGATCGCCGTGATCTCCTGAGTCTCGCCGGACGCGGCTAGTCGCGGCGCCAGCGCAGTAGCGACCGTCCCCTTCCTCGCTGGCGGGGGACGGCCGGCACCCGGAGCGTGGCCGCGGCCAGCTCCCGGGTCGGCCGGTCCAGGCCCGGCGCGGTCAGCGCCAGCTCGGCCACCGCGCGGGCGGAAGCACCGGAGGCGGTCTCGGTGAGCCGCCCCGCCACCACCGCGGCGACGTCGGCACGCGCCTCCGGGTCCACCCAGGCGTAGGCGACCAGCGCGAACAGCGCGGCCTGGGTCACCCGGTCCACGTCGCCGTCGAGCAGCCCGAGCAGCAGACGCCGGCGGCTCGACTCCGCCCACGGCTCCTCGGTCCCGTGATGCAGCAGGCCGAGGCACGCCCAGACCTCGAGACCGTTCTGCTGGTCCGGCCGGGCGGTCTCCGGGTGCGCGAGCAGCGCCAGCAGCTCCCAGGGCTCGACCAGCACCAGGCCGAGAGCCCGGTCGTAGGCGCCCGGCGGGTGCGCCCAGGTCTGGCCGGCGACCCGCTGAAGGCGGCGCAGCGCGTCGGCGGACGGCTCCGCGTTGACCGGGGCGCGACCCGCGGGCAGCGGTGCGCCGGCCGGGAGCCCGCTCAGCCACGGGGTGGTGCGGCAGCACTCCTCGAGATCGGTGTGCTCGTGCGCGTCGTCCGGATGGTCCCGGATGAAGTCGGCCAGGCCGACCAGGTGGGCGACGTCGCCGTCGGCGCGGTACCGCAGCCGGTGGGCGGTGTGCACCACGCAGTCGAAGTCCGGATCGCGTTCGAGGGCCAGCTCGGTCCAGCGCAGGGCCTCGTCCAGCCGGCCCAGGTCGGCCAGGGTCGCCGCCACGTCGGCGTAGACCGAGAGGTCGTCGGGGTCGTAGGCGACCGCCCGGCGGAGGGCGGCGAGCGCCTCCGGCATCCGGCCGGCGCTGCGCAGTGCGTACCCCAGCCAGATCTCACCGAGTTTGGACGGCTGCGCGCGAGCGCCCCGCCCGGCCCATTCCACCGCCAGCCGGACCTCGCCGAGGCGGCGCGCCAGTGCCGAGCCGGCGCCGAGCAGCATGGCGTGCTCACCGTGGGCGGAGACGGCGTGCCGGACCACCGAGAGGTACGGCCGCAGCGGTCCCACGGTCTCGGTGGGCGCCGGATCGCCGACCGCGGTGCACAGGCGCATCACGGTACGCGCGAGCTGCCCCGGATCGATGCGAGCGCCGAGTGCCGGCTCCGCGACCCACGGCACCCCGGCCCAGTCGAGTGACGGATTGTGCCCGCTGGCCGCGGCGAGCAGTGGCAGGCCCTCCTCGGGGCGGCCCGCGGCGGCGAGCAGATGGGCGCGGGCGGCGAGTCGTCCGACCGGCGCGTGCGGCTCCATCGGGAACAGGTCGAGCCCGCCCTCCGAGGCCGCGGCCAAGCGGCTGAGCAGCTCGTGAATCTCGGGCAGGGTGGGCGTGTGGGCCAGCGCCGCGGCGAGATGCCCGGCGGCGGAACCGGTTTCGCCGGCTTCCAGGGCGGCGCGTGCGCGCGCGAGGTCACGGCGTGCCGATGGGCGGGAATCCACGAGTGAAGACCCTAGGGGAAGTGGGCCCGATTGTCAGTCCTCGCGTTTGCTCATTCGTGCACGAAATCTTGACCAAGTAAGCTTGTTCTTGCAAGACTGCGCACAGATCGCGCATCTGGTGCGTGAGAAAGGGAGGATCACGTGACACAGCGAGGCCTGGGGATGTCGGAGGACATCGCCGAACAACCCGCCGGTTTCGCACGGCTGCTCGAGGCCGGCCCGTCCACGGCGATCGCCGGGGTCGCCGCCGAGATCGCCCGCCGGGCGCCGCGCAGCGTCCTCTTCGTCGGCCGCGGCACCTCCGACCACGCCGCCCTCTACGCCGCCTACCTGGCCGAGATCCGGCTCGGCCTGCCGGTCGCCAGCGCGTCCCCGAGCGCGATCACGCTCTACGGCGCCCGGCCGGACCTCACCGGCACCCTGGTCATCGGCGTCAGCCAGAGCGGCGGCTCGCCCGACCTCACCGGTGTGCTCAACGTGGCCCGGGAGACCGGCGCGCTCACCCTCGCCGTCACCAACAACCCCGACTCGCCGCTGGCCCGGGCGGCCGAGCTCTCCATCGACGTGGTGGCCGGGCACGAGCGGGCGGTCGCGGCGACCAAGTCGTACACCGCAGAGCTCCTCGCCCTGCTGATGCTGATCGAGGGGATCCGGTCCGGCGACGGCCGGCTGCCCGCCGAGGAGCGTGCCGCGCTGGAGAAGCTGCCGCAGCTCGCCGCCGACGTGCTGACCGACCGGTCCGCCGCCGACCTGGCACAGCGCTACCGGTTCGCCGCCAGCCTCGTCACCACCGGGCGCGGCTACGCCTACCCGACCGCCCGGGAGGCCGCCCTCAAGCTCATGGAGACCTCCTACCTGCCGGCGCTCGCCTTCTCCGGCGCGGACCTGCTGCACGGGCCGCTCGCCATGACCGACCACGACATCCCGGTGCTGGCCGTGGTCGGCGACGGTCCCGGCGGACAGTCGATGCGCGACGTGGTGGCCCGCCTCGGCGAGCGCCGCGCCGACGTGGTGACCATCGGCAGCACGGACGTCGACGGCGCCTCGGCCCGGCTCGCCGTCCCCTCCGTCGACGAGCGCTACGCCCCGCTGCTCGACATCCTGCCGGTGCAGCAGCTGGCGCTGGCCCTGTCACTGGCCCGCGGCGAGGACCCGGACGCGCCCCGTGGGCTCAAGAAGGTCACCACGACTCTTTAGAAACACGGGCATGGCAGGCTGGGACGGTGTCCACCCTGCGCGATCTCGTCGAAGAACACACCAGCCTCAGCCCCGCCGACATCGACCACCTGCACCGGATCGCCGGTGACTGGCAGCTGCTGTCCGATCTCTCGTTCGCGGATCTGCTGCTCTGGGTGCCGATCAAGGGGGAGCCACGACGGCCACGGGAGTTCCTCTGCGTCGCGCAGGTGCGGCCCACCACGGCGCCCACTGCGTACCAGGACGACCAGGTCGGCAAGATCGTCGGCGGCCCGGAGGTGGCGCACCTCGACGTCGCCATCACGCAGGAGCGGATCTGGCGGGAGGGCGACCCGGTCTGGTATGGGGACACCCCCGCCCGCCACGAGGCCATCCCGGTCCGGCTGCGTGACGCCACCGACTTGGAGGAGGCGCTCAGCGAGGTGATCGCGGTGATCGGCCGCGACACCAACCTCAGCACCGCTCGCACCCCCAGCCAGCTGGAGCTCAACTACCTGACCACGGCCGACGACCTGGCGCAGATGGTGGCGGACGGGACGTTCCCGCCGCCCCGTCTGCCCGGGGAGATCACCTCGGCGCCACGCGTCGGCGACGGCCTGATCCGGCTGGACGCCTCCGGCAAGGTGACCTACGCCAGTCCCAACGCGCAGTCCGCCTACCGTCGGCTCGGCTTCAACGCCCACCTGGTCGGCGAGGAGCTGGCCAAACTCTCCAGCCGGCTCTCCGGCGACCCGCTGGAGGGCAACGATGCCGCCGAGCGGATCCTGTCGTCGCTGCGCGGCGAGTTCCCGGCCCGGATGGAGGTGGAGGCGCGTGGGGCCACCGTGCTCACCCGGGCGCTCCCGCTGCTCCCGGCAGGGGTGCCGATCGGCGCGCTCGTCCTGGTCCGTGACGTGACCGAGGTGCGCCGCCGCGAGCGGGCGCTGATGACCAAGGACGCCACCATCCGGGAGATCCACCACCGGGTGAAGAACAATCTGCAGACCGTGGCCGCCCTGCTGCGCCTGCAGGCCCGCCGGGTCGACGCCCCCGAGGCCCGGATGGCCCTGGAGGAGTCGGTGCGCCGGGTCGCATCGATCGCCCTCGTCCACGAGACCCTGTCGATGTCCAGCGACGAGGCGGTCGAGTTCGACGGCATCGTCGACCGGGTCGCGTCCGCCGCCACCGAGGTGGCCACGACCGGCGCCTCGGTGAAGATCCGCCGCGAGGGCACCTTCGGCGTGCTGCCCGCCGAGATCGCCACCTCGCTCGTCATGGTCCTCAACGAACTGCTGATCAACGCCGTCGAGCACGGCTTCCCGGCCCCGGACGAGGACGCCGAGGCGCCGGTTCCCGCGGCTCCGGCCGGTGAGGTCGTCGTCTCCGCGCACCGATTCCGCAAGCAGCTGCACGTCACCGTCGCCGACAACGGGCGGGGCCTGCCGGAGGGCTTCAAGTTCGAGGGCAGCAACCGGCTCGGGCTGCAGATCGTGCGGGCGCTGGCCACCGGCGAGCTGCGCGGCAGCATCGAGCTGCGCAACCGGGCCGGCGGCGGCACCGAGGCGGTCCTGGTCGTGCCCCTCGGCAAGCGCTGACGACGAGGCCGTCGGCAGCCGATTCACGTGACGGATGTGACATCTGGCCAATCAATATTGACCAAGATCATGTTGATTCCTAGAGTCGCTGTCGCGTTCGATGGTGTACGACGTCGACGGCAACCGGATCGCCCGTATCGACCCGGGTGGCGCGGCCAGCGTCTTCGTCTATGGTCACGAGTACAACTCGGCCGGGGCCGCCGGCACCAACACCACCCGCTACTACGAGCACGCCGGCGACACCGTCGCATCGCGGACCGACACCGCCACCCGCAAGGGCGACATCATCTGGCTGGGCGCCGACCCGCAGGGCTCGGCGACCTGGGCGGTCAACTCGGTTTCCCGGGTGGAGACGGTCAAGTACAACGACCCGTACGGCAACCCCCGCGCCGGCACCACCGCGCCGCAGTGGCCCGCTGGACAGCGTGGCTTCGTCGGCGGTGTCGGCGACCCCACCGGTCTGACGCTGCTCGGGGCGCGGTTCTACGACCCGAGGCTGGGCGCGTTCATCTCCGTCGACCCGGAGATCGACGAGTACGACCCGCAGCGCATGCACCCGTATGCGTACTCCAACAACAACCCGACCACCTTCTCCGACCCCGACGGCCTGTTCTGGGGCTCCATCAAGAACGGCATTCAGAAGGCCGCCAGTTCGGTGGCGAGCGCCGCCACCACCGCCGCCAAGGCGGTGGTCGACAACGCCGGGACCATCGCGGACGTCGCCGGAGCGGTGGCCGTGGTCGCCGCGGTCCTGCCGCCCCCGGCCCAGGTCGTGGCCGCGGCGGCCGGTGCGGTCGCGGCGGTGGCTGGTGCCATCGACACCGCGAAGACCTGTGTAGGTGGCGACGTCGCGGGCTGCGCCATGGGAATCGCCGGCATGATGCCGGGCGTCCGCCAGGCGAAGACCGCGGCCCGGGGCGCCGGCAAGGTCAAGGAGGTGGTTCAGAAGTTCGAGCCGCCTACCGGATGCAACAGCTTCGTCCCGGGTACGCCCGTGCTGATGTCGGACGGCAGCTACAAGCCGATCGAGGACATCGCGGTCGACGACGTGGTCTGGGCCGCCGACCCGGAGACCGGCGAATCCGGTGCGCGCCCGGTGACCGCCCAGATCATCGGTTCCGGTGACAAACGGCTGGTCGAGATCAGCATCGACGCCGACGCCGACGGGAAGTCGGACGGCCGGGTCACCGCCACCGACGGCCACCCGTTCTGGGTGGACGACGAGCGGAAGTGGCTGTCCGCCGAGCACCTTCAGCCGGGGCAGAGTCTGCTCCGGCCGGACGGTTCACGGGTCACTGTGCTCGACGTCGCCGCGTACGACGCCGTGGCCACGGTCTACAACCTGACCGTCGACGACATCCACACGTACTTCGTCAAGGTCGGCGCCGAGCAGCTCCTGGTGCACAACCAGGGTGGCGCCAATCCCGAGGAGTGCCCGGTCATCGCCGCAGCCAAGAAGCTGGCCGACGATACCCAGGCGCAGGAGGGCCTCACCCGTGCGACGAGGCCGCAGATGGCGGAGTCGATTCAGATCACGCTCGACGACCTGAGCACCGAGGTCATCTCGAGAACCAGCATGAAGGGCGGCAAGCCCCAGCTTCATCCTCAGGTGAGAGCAGTGCTGAATCTCATCCCGGCAAGGTTTCGGTCCAACGGTCACGGGCAGTGCGGATTGCCGCAGTGCCTGTCCGACGCTCTCAACAAGGGCCGGAATCCGCGAGGTGCGAAGGTCGCCGCCTACACCGTGCACAACAACAGGAACAACGCGGGCCACAAGCAACCGGCGGGTCCGTGCAAGAGTTGCCAATGGCTGACCTTCTGGTACGGATTGAGGTGGATGACGAGATGGAACCGGTGACCGTGCCCGGTGGTGATACTCACCCGTATCGGTTCCCGCCTCAGGTCGACGAGGTCATGCGACGGGCCGGTTGGTATCCGGGCCGGTCGGTCGATGTCGAAAGGTGGCGGACGGGGCCCGGGTCGGAGGTCTCGATGCATCCGGCGGCCGAGCGATTCCTGTCCGAATTCGGCGGCCTCTCCATCGACGTGAGCGGCGCGGGCGTGGATGTGGGACGAGATCCGTTCGAGTTCGATCCGACGGATGAACTGGGCGAACTGGGTGACGAAGGTCGGTACGCCGAATGGGGTGAGATCATCGGCCGCTCGCTGTTCCCGGTGGGCTTCTTCAAGCGTGAGATGTTCCGCCTGGCGATCGACGAGAACTCGGTCATCTATTTCGTGACCAGTTGGCTGGCCGGCTACGGACCTGCGCCGCGTGCGCTGGAACGGCTGGTGCTGGGCTACAAGCCTCAGATGATCAGCTCTGAGGACGGCTGACAGCAGGGTTGATGATGTGCCGGCGCGGTTCTCTCGGGAGAGCCGCGCCGACATGTTCTCCGGGCCGGGCCGGGCCGACATGCACGGAATCGGAATGATCAGCTCTGCGGGGAACTGATCACCCGGTCCGTCAGCGGGTGGGCTTGCGCTCCAGCAGGACCAGGGTGCCCTTGGTCCGCTTCCAGATGCCGATCTGCTTGTAGTCGGTGCTGAGCACGGGGGCGAGGCGGCCGGCGTCGTCGAGTGGCTTGCCGGTCTGCCACTGCCGGAAATACCAGACCCGCCCGGCGGTGGCCAGGCACGGCGCCGGGTCGGCGCACTCCAGCGGAGCGAGCTGACCGGCCTCGGCCGCCGGGGTCTGCGCGAGCACGTCGATCGGCTGCGGTTTGCCACGGAGTTGGTACGCGATACCCGCGCGCAGCCCCAGTTGCCCGACTCGGCGTAGACGATCGTGTCGCCCGGCCGCTGCTCCTTGGAGATGATCTTCGCGAGGGCCCGGTAGTCGGCGCCGATGTGGGTGGCCGGGCCGCGGATCGTCAGCTGGTCGGGGATCGCGGTCGCCGCGACCAGGACCACGACGAGCGCGGAGCGGAACCGGAGCCCGTGCAGGGCGGCCGCGGCGCAGAGGGCGAACGCCGGCAGGACGAAGAGCACGTAACGGGGCACCCAGATCGGGTCGGTGACGAAGGAGACACCGATCAGCACGGCCGGCGGGACCACGGCCAGCACTCCCAGCTCACGGATCAGCGCGCGGTCCGGCCAGCGGGCGGCCAGCGCCAACCCGATGATCACCAGGCTCCCGATCACGGTGCCGAACATCGCGGCCGGCGCCCCCAGGACCGTCTGGAGGCTCATCTTCTCGATCCAGAACAGCTGCCCGCCGCGCTGGGTCGCGCCCAGGTAGACGAACGGCGCCAGCGGGAGCAGCGCCGCGAACGTCGTGGGGAACCACCAGAAGATCGGTCTCTGCCGGCTCAGCCACCAGCGGGAGACCACGATGTACAGGTGGGCGGCCAGCATCAGCAGCGCGAAGATGTGGGCCAGGCCGGTGAGGGTGACCGTCACGCCGTACAGCAGCCAGCGCCACCAGCGCTGCTTGTCCACCGCGTTGTAGAGCAGGAGCGTCGCGGTGGTGGCGAAGAGGAAGGCCAGACCGTACGCCCGGGCCTCCTGCGCATACCAGCTCAGCTGTGGGATCGCCACCAGCAGCAGCCCGCCGACCAGGCCCACGCCGGGGCTGAAGAGCCGGCGCCCCAGCTCACCGGCGACACCGACACCGATGGCGACGGCGAGCAGCGACGGCATCCGCATCGTGATCTCGGAGTCACCGAAGACGGCCGTCCAGTAGTGCATGAACATGTAGTAGGGCGCGATGACCCCGTCCAGGTTGCCGGCCTGGTCGACGATCTGCCCCGGGGTCCGTTGGCTGACCACCCAGGTGGCGCTCTCGTCTCGCCCGAGCGACGGGTTGCCCATCCGGAACCGGCCGACCACGAGCATCAGCAGTGCCGGCACCATCGACGACGCCAGCGCCCCGAACGTGGCTGAACTCGGCAGGCGCCGGCGCGGCGGGCCGGCCAGAACCTGGGTCGGCGAGTCGTCGTTCAGGGTTTGGACAGCCATCTCCGACCTTCGACGTATGGACCGGCGAACGTGAGGCGAACCTTACCGGGCAGTTGTCGATGGGCGAGAACCCGCCAGACGCTCGGGTGAACGGGCGGTGCGGTTGGCCACACTCCCGGAATCTGGACCTCTCTAGCCGACTTTACTTTCGCGTGAGAGTCTTATCGACATGACCGCTGCAGTTGACCGCCGTTTCGTGGCCCGCCGCCACGTTGACTACGGCCGTGTCCGCAGCGCGATGTGTCCGGCTTCCTGACGACGCCCGATTTCCCGTTCGGGTGTGCGTACCGCCGGGCCCGACTCCTGACACAGACGTCACGAGCCTCCTGAAGGGCCGTGAGCGGCACCGCGCGCCCACGAAACCCGGAGGAACGCCGAAATGGCGCCCAGCAACACTCCCGCTGCAAGGCCGACCGCCCGCCCCCGCAAGGCGCGCGGCGAGGGTCAGTGGGCGCTCGGACACCGCGAGCCGCTCAACCCGAACGAGCGCAGCAAGAAGGACGACAACCCGCTCAACGTTCGCGCGCGGATCGAGAACATCTACGCGCACGGCGGCTTCTCCTCGATCGACCCGGCCGACCTCCGTGGGCGTTTCCGCTGGTGGGGGCTTTACACCCAGCGGCGCGCCGGGATCGACGGCGGCCGCACGGCGGTGCTGGAGCCGGAGGAGCTCGAGGACGAGTACTTCATGCTCCGCGTGCGCTGTGACGGCGGCGCGCTGAACCTGGCACAGCTGCGCACCATCGCCGGCATCGCCACCGAGTTCGCCCGGGGCAGCGCCGACATCACCGACCGGCAGAACATCCAGTTGCACTGGATCCGGGTCGAGGACATGCCGGAGATCTGGCGCCGGCTGGAGGCCGTCGGGCTGCAGACCACCGAGGCGTGCGGTGACTGCCCCCGCGTCGTACTGGGCAGCCCGGTCGCCGGCATCTCGGTCGACGAGGTGATCGACGGGACCCCGGCGATCGACGAGATCGTCAAGCGGTACGTGGGCAACCCGGCCTACTCGAACCTGCCCCGCAAGTTCAAGTCGCAGATCTCCTGGCTCGCCGACGGGCCGTACCAGGCCAACGACATCTCCTTCGTCGGCGTCGAGCACCCCGACCGCGGCCCGGGCTTCGACCTGTGGGTCGGCGGCGGGCTCTCCACCAACCCGCGGCTGGCCGAGCGGCTGGGCGTGTGGGTGCCGCTGGCCGAGATCCCGGACGTCTGGGAGGGCGTCGTCGGGATCTTCCGGGACTACGGCTACCGTCGGCTGCGCCACCGGGCCCGGCTCAAGTTCCTGCTCGCCGACTGGGGTGTGGAGAAGTTCCGCGAGGTGCTGGAGAAGGAGTACCTCGGCCGGGCGCTCGTCGACGGGCCGTCGCCCGACCTGCCGGAGAAGCCGATCGACCACATCGGCGTGCACAAGCAGAGGGACGGGCTCAACTACGTCGGAGCGGCGCCGGTCGTCGGGCGGTCCTCGGGCGAGCAGCTGACCAGGCTCGCCGACCTGGTCGAGAAGCACGGGTCGCAGCGGGTACGGCTCACGGCGTACCAGAAGCTCCTGGTCCTCGATGTCGCCGACGACCAGGTGGAACCGCTCGTCGAAGGCCTCCGCGCCATCGGGCTGGAGGCCCGTCCGTCGGCCTTCCGCCGGGGGACGATGGCCTGCACCGGCATCGAGTACTGCAAGCTCGCGATCGTCGAGACGAAGGCGCGCGGCGAGGAGCTGGTGGCCCGCCTCGAGGACCGGCTCAAGGGCTTCGACGCCGACCTGTCGATCCACATCAACGGCTGCCCCAACGCCTGCGCCCGCACCCAGGTCGCCGACATCGGCCTCAAGGGCCAGCTCGTCCTGAACGCGCACGGCGAGCAGGTCGAGGGCTTCCAGATCCACCTCGGTGGCGCGCTCGGCATGGCCAAGGGCGAGACCGCCGGGTTCGGGCGCAAGGTCCGCGGTCTGAAAGCCACGGCCGAGGAGCTTCCGGAGTACGTGGAGCGCGTCGCCCAGAACTACCTGGACGGCCGCGACGGGAGCGAGACCTTCGCGACCTGGGTGCTGCGAGCCGACGAGGAGCTACTGAAATGAGCGAGACCCGGCAGCCGCCCCTGTACTGCCCCTACTGCGGTGACGAGGACCTCCGCCCCAACGAGGCCTCGCACGGCGCCTGGGAGTGCCGTTCCTGTGTCCGCGTCTTCTCCGTCAAGTTCATCGGCCTTCTGTCCCAAGGAGTGAGCAGCAAATGAGCAGCCTCCTCAACGCCTCCGGTCTGGGCCTGGTCAACCTGGGCGGGCCCGTCCTCAGCGCTGATCCCGAACGTCGTAAACCCGCCGACCTCCAGGCCCTCGCCCTCGCCGCGGCCGCGGACCTGGAGGGCGCGCCCGCCGAGGAGATCGCCAAGTGGGCGACCGACACCTTCGGCGAGCGCTTCTGTGTCACCAGCTCGATGGCCGACGCCGTCGTGGCCCACCTCTTCTCCCGGGTGTCGCCCGGCGTGGACGTGGTCTTCCTCGACACCGGCCTCCACTTCCCGGAGACCCTCAAGGTCCGGGACACGGTCGTCCGCACGATGAACGTGAACGTCCGCTCGATCCGGCCGCGCCTCACCGTCGGCCAGCAGGACGGCGAGTACGGCCCCCGCCTCTTCGCCCGTAGCCCCGACGAGTGCTGCTTCCTGCGCAAGGTGGAGCCGCTCGAGCGTGCCCTCGGCGAGTACGACGCCTGGGCCACCGGCCTGCGCCGGGACGAGTCGCCGACCCGGGCCAACACGCCGGTCGTCGCGTTCGACGCCAAGAAGGGCAAGGTGAAGGTCAACCCGATCGCCGCCTGGACCGAGGACGACGTCGACGCCTACATCAGCCGGTGGAACGTGCCGGTCAACGAGCTGTTCAAGAAGGGCTACGGGTCGATCGGCTGCTGGCCGTGCACCCGGCGCACCAAGGCCGGCGAGGACCCGCGTGCCGGGCGCTGGGCGATGTTCGAGAAGACCGAATGCGGTCTGCACGTCTGACCGTCGTCCTGGTCGCCCACGGGAGCCGTGATCCCCGGGCCGCCGCGTCGACCTCGTCGTTGGCGCGGGCGGTGGCCCGGGCCCGGCCCGAGTGGCTGGTCCGGGCGTCGTACCTGGACCACGCCGGCCCCCGCCCGCTGGACGTGCTGGCGGCCCTGCCCGGCGGTTCCCGGGCGGTTCTGGTGCCGCTGTTGCTGACCGCCGCCTACCACGGACGGGTCGACCTGCCCGCGGTGATCCGCGACGCCTCCTCGTTGCCGGTCAGGGTGACCGCCACCGACGTCCTCGGGCCCGCCTCTCCTCTGCTGCTCGCCGCGGTCTCCCGCCGGCTGCCCACGGACGGGCTCGACGCCGTCGTGCTCGCCGCTGCCGGCACCCGGAACGACGAGGCCCGCCAGACCGTCGCCGACGCCGCTGTGGCGCTGGGGCGGCGTCTGGGACTGCCGTCGGCGGTCTCCTACGCGTCCGGGCCGGGGGAGCGGGCCGGTGACGCCGTCGAGCGGCTGCGGGCCGCCGGTGCGCGCCGGGTGGGGATGGCCGCCTACTTCCTGGCGCCGGGGCTGCTCTACGACGCCTCGGTGCGGGCCGCCCGGGAGGCGGGGGCGGTCGCGGTCGCCGAGCCGCTCGGAGACGGGCCGGAGTTGGTACGGCTGATCGCCTCCCGTGTCGAGGCGGTCCTGTCCGGGCCGCTCGCCACCGCAGCCTGATCCCGTCGCCCCTCGCACCGCCGTGTGGCCCCCACCGCCGTCTCAGCGCCACTGAGGACCTTCAATCCGGACTCTGCCCTACGTGGACCGTTCCGGAGGCGGAGCGGGGCTCTGAGGCGTTTCTGAGAGATGACTGGCAATATTCACCAGAATCCGTCGCTCTCGGTGACGATCACTCTGCGCTATGCAATGATCCGGCGCCGAATCGGGCTTCGGCGCGATCGTCCTATGCGGAGTGTGCGGGAGTCGCGACGCAAAGCGTCAGGTGCGGCATTTCGAGATCATTAAGGGGCTCCGTGGAAACGTACGGTGATCGAATTGCCGCACAATGGAGTGGCACGCGCTGTGAGGAGTCCGAAACAGCAAGACGCCCCGGTGCCGTATGGCCCGGGGCGCGAATGCTGTGTGGGGGTATTGATTCAGGCGGTGGGAACGCCGACCCGAAGGCCGCCGCGACGCTTGACGGCACGCCGTTCGTCCTCGCTCATCCCGCCCCAAACGCCGGCGTCCTGACCCGACTCGAGCGCCCACGTAAGGCATCCCTCGGTCACCGGGCACCGCCGGCACACGGCCTTGGCCTGCTCGACCTGCAGGAGCGCCGGTCCGCTCGTCCCGATCGGGAAGAACAGCTCGGGGTCCTCGTCGCGGCAGATCGCATCGTGACGCCAGTCCATGGCGGCAAACTCCTTGTTTCGGATGGGTAATGAAAACAGTGCTGTTTACCTATATGCATGCGCAGTGGTCGGCGACGGCTTGTGCCCGTACGCTCACCGGTGCGTCAGCAAGCTTTTGTTCGGTCCCGTTCTGCGCTTCTTGTTTAGGAACGCGCACATGTGGCAACCGGTTACTTCTTTTCGCTTGTGAATGCTTTCACGAACTCACGCGTTGTCAAGGGTAGCGCTGGAAGTTTCTCCCGGCGGGTGAGCTGGCTCACGCACCCATATGTCCGGTTCAGCCGTTACTGCTGGAGCCGGTTGACGAACGCTCCCATCAATGTAGTACGGTCCCGGCCACTTCGCAGACCTTTTGCCCGTGTTTCTGTAACGGATCGTGAGCACCTGTCCGGAACCCGTACCCCGAAGTCAGCAGATCACACGTAGCGCAGATGGAACGGACACGAAGTGCACCTTCTGCCGCTCCCCGAGGTAGTCGCCGTCCAGCTGGAATGCCTGGGGTCGGGACGCCACCACGGTGAACTCGGCGATGTCATGCAGACGTAACACCTGTTTACCTCGCGGAGCACTCGCCCGCCACGCGAGTTGTGTCACGGTGCGAGCGCTCCCCGCGATCGTCAGACGTCGCAGCGCCGTCACGTCGAGTCCGAGATCGAACGAGGCGTCCGGATTCAAATGGACAGGACGCCCACCGACGTACGTCCAGGGCGCGGTGTTCTGCACCATGACCGTGCCCAGGTCCGTGTCCGGAGTCTCACCCGGGCGCTCCAGCGTCAACGAAGGATTCCTCCGGTCCGTCCCGAAGAGGAACTGGCTCGCCGTCGACCGCATGTAGAGCGCCGGCGTCGACGTGCGGCCCCGGAGCCGGGCCTGCTCCACCCGGCGGATCGTCGCCGCGTCCCAGCCGAGCCCGGCCGTGAACGTGAAATAGCGGTCGTCGGCGCGGCCCAGCCCGATCACCCGGTGCCGGCCGTCCCGCAGCCCGTCCAGGATCACGCTCGTCCCGTCGACCCAGTCGCGCGGCAGGCCCAGCGCGCGGGCGAACACGTTGGTCGAACCGCCCGGCACCACGGCCAGCGCCGGAAGCCGGTCCGCGATCGGGCCCGGCAGGTCGGCCAGCGCGGCCGGCGCGGTCAGCAGACCGTTGACCGCCTCGTTCACCGTGCCGTCGCCGCCCAGCGTCACCACCACGTCGACGCCGCTCTCCGCCGCGTCCCGGGCCAGCCTCGTCGCGTGACCACGGCGCTCCGTATAGCGCACCGACAGCTCCACGGCGCTGCCCAGCGCCCGCACCAGCACGTCGCGGCTGCGCTCCGTGGTGGTCGTCGCCCGAGGGTTCACCACCAGCAGTGCGCGCATGCGCGGGACTGTACCCGCCGGGTGGGGAGAAAGCTGCCGTATGGTGCAGCGGTGACCAGCGTTCCCACCCTCGACTGGGGGGTTCGGCTGCTCTATCTGCAGAGCGCCGGACTCGCCGCGCTCACCGCGTACCTCGTCTTCCTCGATCTGACCCGCGACCAGGTCGTCCTCGCGGTCGCCGCCTCGCTCACCGTGATGGCCGCCCTCGCCGCGGGCGCCGTCTTCCTGGTGGCGCGCGCCCTCGGCCGCCGCGCGGTGCGGGCCCGCGGCCCGGCCGTCGTCGTGCAGCTCTTCCTCCTCGCCACCGGCGGGTTCCTGGTCCAGTACGGCACGCTCTGGGCCGGCGTCGCGCTGCTCGTTCTCGGCGCGATGACCGCCGCTCTGATCCTCGTTCCGCCCAGTAGTCGAGCGTTGGGCGTCGATTAGCGGGTCCCCGGAACCGGATCAGGGCCTAACCTGGACGAGTGACCGGCTCAACGGTGCGCCCACCCGCCTACCAGCAGCTAGCCGACGAGTTGCGTGCGGAGATCACCTCCGGCCGCCTGCAACCCGGCGAACGACTTCCGCCCGAGCCCGAGCTGTGCGTCAAGATCGGCGTCAGCCGGAGCACCGTCCGGGAAGCGCTGCGCCTGCTCGCCAGCCAGCACCTCATCGTCACCACCCGGGGCGTCACCGGGGGCAGCTTCGTCGCCCACCCCGACGCCGAGCAGCTCGCCGACGGCCTCTCCACGGGCTTCGCCCTGCTCACCCACTCCGCGGCCATCGGCCTCGCCGACCTGCTGGAGCTGCGGCGAGCCCTGGAGGTCCCGGCCGCCGGGCTGGCCGCGGTCCGCCGGGAGGAGGCGCACCTCATCGAGCTCCGGGCCGCCCTCTTCGACCCCGGCATCGACGACTTCGACACCATGCTGGCCGCGCACTCGGCCTTCCATCGGGCGATGGCCAGGGCGAGCGGAAACCCGCTGTTCGAGCTGGTGGGGCGGCCGCTCTACCAGGTCACCTACGGGGAGGAGGTGATCGGGTCGCTGCCGGAGGGCTACTGGGCCAACATCGACAACGAT
This sequence comes from Actinoplanes sp. CA-252034, assembly GCF_050956125.1. Classification (NCBI taxonomy): domain Bacteria; kingdom Bacillati; phylum Actinomycetota; class Actinomycetes; order Micromonosporales; family Micromonosporaceae; genus Actinoplanes; species Actinoplanes sp. CA-252034. Next base: position 9,851,284 of record NZ_CP191846.1, on the reverse strand, counting down.
CACCGCGCCATGCTCGACTCCCTGGTCGCGCGCGATGCCGAGGGCGCCTCCCGGGCGGCGGCCCGGCACCTCGATTACATCGCCGCCGCGGTCCGCTGACGGTTGTCCGATTCTGATAACCCTTTGGCGGTACGCCGCCGGCCGCCCCGCCGACCCACACCTCCCGTAGCTGTCCACGCGAGGCGTTGCCCACTCCCGGCCGCAGCGCGGCCGCCGGGCTGATTCGTCTCTCACCGTTCGCGCGGTGCGATCGCCGGCTGGCACCACTCACTGTTCGCGCAGCGCGGCTGTCGGGCTGATTCGTCTCACTGTTCGCGCAGCGCGGCCGGTTGGTACTCGACCTGATACCCCGAGCTGATCCTGTTGGCCATCCCGCCGGGCTGATTCGCCACTCACCGTTCGCGCAGCGCGGCCGCCGGGTGGCGCCACTCACCGTTCACGCGTAGCCGCCGTCGGTATCCACAAGGCGGCCGCCACAGGTAGAGTCTTTTGCCGTTTGCCTATTTTGCGCAATCTCCGCGCTGCTGAATGATCTTGAAAGATTTGCGGCCGGTCGCGCGTTCCTGCATAAGTTCCCGCCGCTGGTGCGATCCTGAGCTGTCGCCCGGCCGCGGCGCGAGTTGCATGGTTTCCGCAGTTCGGCGCGCTTTCGCGATCTCCCGCATCCGGCGCGATCTTGCAGGGGCCACGCCTGTCGACGCGATCCCCCGCCCCTGATTCGATCTCGCGTGCCCGTGATTCGATCTCGCGTGCCCGTGATTCGATCTCGCGCGTCCGTGAGGCGATCTCGCGCGTCGGTGAGGCGATCTCGCGCCCTCTGAGGCGATTTCGCGCGGTCTCCTGTCCACGGCGCGATCGTGCACGACAGGTCCGGCAACTGGGCGCTTTCGTGCGATCTCACGCGGTCTCCTGTCTGCAGCGCGATCTTGCATGACAGATCCGACCTGACGCGGGCGCTTTCGGTGGGGCCCGAGGGCGGCTGGTGTGCCCGATGTGGGAGTGGGTGCGATGGCCGCCTGTAGAGGGCGGTGGGAGGTGCCCAGATTTGGTGTCGGGTGTGGTTGCTGTTTCGGCCCGTGACCGACTGGTGGCTCGGGTTGGATTGGCGTTCTGGGTCGGGCCCAAAGCGGTTGGGGTGCCCGGCGTGGGGTGGGATTGCCGCCTGCAGAGGGGCGGTAAGAGGGTCCGACCCGGCGTCGTTGCGACTCGGGCGCGATCAGGGCGGGTGAGGCGTCGGCTCTGACGGAGGCGAGGACGGCCGGTCGTTACCGGGCGTCCACGGGATCGGAGTAGGCGCGACGTGGAGCTTTGGGACCGGGAGGAAGGTCTGGCGGGGCGGGGCGCGTAGGGCGGTGACCAACGGCCTTGCCCCGGCGGTCGCGTTTCGGCCGGGGTGGATGGTGCCTCGCGGGGACAGCCACGGGAGGTGTGGGCGCGGCCGGGTGCGGCCGACGGCGTATCACCGTGGTTTCGCCATAGCCGGGACCTCAACGCCTTCCCTTGGTGGCCGGGACCGCCACGCCGGCCAGATATGCCCAGGACAAGAGGGCGCCTGCCAGAGGTGGCCGGAACCGGAACGCCTGCCGTGAGTGGCCGGGACCGCAACGCCTGGGTGGCCGGGACCGAAGCGGTGGCCGGGTCAGAACTCCGTGCGGCGGGTGAGGAGGCGGATCGTGGCGTGGCGGCCGTTCGCCTCGGCGGCGGCCGACGTCGTGAGGGCCGTGAGGACCTTCCACGCGAAGGACGCCTCGGAGGGCAGGCGTGCGCCGCGGACGGTGGCCACGGTCACCTCGACGGTGAGGGCGTCGTCGGTGACGGCGAAGCGGCACTCGAGCTCGGCGTTGCGGGTGGCGATGGCCAGCAGCATGGCGCAGGCCTCGTCGACGGCGATGCGCAGGTCCTCGATCTCGTCGAGGGCGAAGTGCAGGCGGGCGGCCAGGCCCGCGGTGGCCGTCCGGAGGACGCCCAGATAGCCGCCGTCGGCGGGCACCGTCAGCAATACGACGTCGTCCCCGACATCCGGCTCCGTCAACTGGGTCACCCGTGCCCTCCTCCCGATGGAGAGACTCTAGCGGCTGAACGGCGCGACCGGGCCATCCGGCCCGGCCGCGCCGTCGACGACCGACGCTCGGTAAGGAGCGGTCAGGCCTGCTTGGTCTCCCAGAAGATCTTGGAGATCTCCTCGATCTTGCCGAGCAGCTGGTCGGCGACAGCCGGGTCGACCTGGCCCTTGGCGCCCGCGGCGCCGGCGAGCTTGGTGGCCTCGTTGAAGAGCTGGTGCAGGTGCGGGTACTTCTCGAAGTGCGGAGCCTTGAAGTAGTCGGTCCACAGCACCCACAGGTGGTGCTTGACCAGCTCGGCCCGCTGCTCCTTGATGAGGATGGCCCGGGTGCGGAACTCGGGGTCGGTGTTCGCCTGGTACTTCTCGGCGATCGCCTTGACGGACTCGGCCTCGATCCGGGCCTGGGCCGGGTCGTAGACACCGCACGGCAGGTCGCAGTGGGCGCTGACCACGGTGCTCGGGGTGAGGAAACGCGGAAGTCGCATCAGGACTCCTCCATAGAGTTTGCGATGATCCGAGGTTGACACTACCCCTTACGCCCATGCGGTAACGCGACGGAGGCTTGATGCCGTGCGGTGGCAATTACCACTGTTCGCCGTACTCGTCCGAGGTCCCTCGATGGTTCCCACGCTGCGTGCCGGTGACGCGCTGATCGTCCGGCGCGGTGGCCGGGTGCGGCCGGGTGACGTCGTGGTTGCCGAGTTCCGGTCGAGACCCGGCCTGCTGGTCGTCAAACGCGCGGTCGAGGAGCGTGACGGAGGGTGGTGGCTGGTCGGTGACAACGAATTCGTCGAGGACGATTCCCGTGCTCACGGCACCGCCGATGTCATCGGGCGTGTGATATTTCGCTACTACCCGAGACCGTTCCGGTTACGTTAGTGTCCTCTGATCCCCAGCGCACACCCGCGCTGGAGGTGGTTGTACCGGGTGATCCCCGCATCGCACCGCGGTTCCGGCGCATACTCGCGACCGGGATTCCAGCAGGTGCCACGTATCAATGTCGATGCAGTGTGGAGTTTCACCGTGTCTTTCTTCAGTTTCGAGCTCGATCCCGCCCTGGCCGCCGATCCCGTCTTCGACCTGCACCGCCGGGGCAAGATGACGATGAGCGCGACCGTCCCGCTGGCCAGCCGCGACGATCTGTCGCTGGCGTACACCCCGGGGGTCGCCCGGGTCTGTGAGGCGATCGCCGAGGACGAGGCGCTCTACCCCGACTACACCTGGACCTCGAACACGGTCGCCGTGGTCACCGACGGTTCCGCCGTCCTGGGGCTCGGCAACATCGGGCCCAAGGCCGCGATGCCCGTCATGGAGGGCAAGTCGGTCCTGTTCAAGCAGTTCGGTGGCGTCGACTCGATCCCGATCGTCCTGGACACGCAGGACGTCGAGGGGATCATCGCCACGGTCAAGGCGATGGCGCCGTCGTTCGGTGGCATCAACCTGGAGGACATCAGCGCGCCGCGCTGCTTCGAGATCGAGCGCCGGCTGGACGCCGAGCTCGACATCCCGGTCTTCCACGACGACCAGCACGGCACGGCGGTGGTCACGCTGGCCGCTCTGCGTAACGCCGCCAAGCTGCTCGGACGCTCGTTCGGTGATCTGCGCGTGGTGATCAGCGGGGCCGGCGCGGCCGGTGTCGCGATCACGAACACCCTGATCGCCGCCGGTGTCCAGGGCGCCAACACGATCGTCGTCGACTCGCGCGGCATCATCCACGCCGATCGCGGCGACCTCAGCGGGATGAAGGCGGCGATCGCGGCCGTCACGAACGTCTCCGGGCGTACCGGTGGGATCGCCGAGGCGCTGATCGGCGCTGACGTGCTCGTCGGCGTCTCCGGCGGCAACATCGGTGAGGAGGCCCTGGCCGGCATGGCGCCGGGCGCGATCATCTTCGCGCTGGCCAACCCGACGCCCGAGGTCCACCCGACGGTCGCGCACAAGTACGCGGCGGTCGTCGCGACCGGGCGCAGCGACTTCCCCAACCAGATCAACAACGTCCTGGCGTTCCCCGGCATCTTCCGCGGGGCGCTCGACGTGCGGGCCACCACGATCACCGACCGGATGAAGGTCGCGGCGGCCGACGCGATCGCCGCGATCGTCGCCGACGAGCTCCGGCCGGACGCGATCGTGCCGTCGCCGCTGGACCCGCGGGTCGCTCCGGCGGTGGCCGCCGCGGTCGCGGCCGCGGCGATCGAGGACGGGGTCGCCCGCCGGGCGGTCGCGCCCACACCGGCGCCGGTCACCGTGACGGCTGCCGCGCCGGTCACCGCGCCGGTCATCGCTCCGCCGGTCGAGGCTCAGCGCGCCTGACAGATCGACGGTCCTCACGCCGCCCCGCCTGATCGGTGAGGGCGGCGTGCCGCGTTAACGGTCGCTAAGGTCGGGAGATGCGCGCTGCCTATGCTTCCGCCCTGAACCCGGAGGAGCCGCTCAGCGGCCTGACCGTCGGTGAGCTGCCGCTCGCCGTCCCGGACGGCTGGGTGCCCGTCGACGTGCGGGCCGCCTCCCTCAACCACCACGACATCTGGTCCCTGCGTGGCGTCGGGCTGCCCGCCGACCGGTTGCCGATGATCCTCGGCTGCGACGCCGCCGGTGTGGACCCGGACGGCAACGAGGTCGTCGTCTATCCGGTGGTGGAGGACAAGGCGGACCCGCGGGGCTTCTCGCTCTTCTCCGAGCGGCACCCGGGGACCCTTTCCGAGCGCCTGGCCGCGCCCCGGGAGAATCTGATCCCCAAACCGGCCGGGGTGTCGTTCGCCGAGGCGGCCTGCCTGCCCACGGCCTGGCTCACGGCGTACCACATGCTCGTCACCCGCGGCCGGGTCGCCGAGGCCGGCGCGGTCCTGGTCCAGGGCGCCGGCGGCGGCGTGGCGACCGCGGCGGTCGCGCTCGCCGTGGGCCTGGGCAAGAGGGTGTACGCGACCAGTCGCGACCCCGGTAAGCGGGAGCGGATCGCCGAGCTCGGTGCGACCGCGGTGGAGCCGGGCGCCCGCCTGCCGGAGCGGGTCGACCTGGTGATCGAGTCGGTCGGCGCGGCCACCTTCGACCATTCGATGAAGTGCTCGGCTCCCGGCGCCCGGATCGTGGTGTGCGGCGCGACCGCCGGGCACCGGGCCGAGATCGACCTGCGCCGGGTCTTCGCGATGCAGTTGGAGATCCTGGGAAGCAGCATGGGCACCCCGGACGAACTGGCCGCCCTGCTGGAGCTGGTGGCGTCGGGCCGGGCCCGCCCGGTGATCGACTCGACGTATCGCCTGGCCGAGGCGGATCAGGCCTTCGCCCGGCTGGCCGGCGGCGACATCTTCGGCAAGATCGTCATCGAGCCCTGAGGAGCCGGACCCTGAAGGCCGGGCGGGAGGAGCCGCACCCTGAAGGCCGGGCGGGAGGAGCCGGACTCTGAGGGGCGGCGTTCGGGAACGAGCCTTAGAAGGTGCTGGTCAGCATGGCCGACTCGACCTCCTGGGGCAGCCGCTGCCGGGCGGCCTGATCGCCGTTGAGGGTCCAGCGCCAGAAGTCCGTGGTGGTGGCGGCCACCAGGGCGGGCTCGTCCTGGTGCGGCAGGTGGCCGGCGTCCGGGATCTCCAGGAAGCCCTTGGGCCACGGCACCTCGTTGTAGGCGCCGTACGCCTGCTCGTAGGTGACCGTCTTGTCCTTCTTGCCCTGGATGAACAGCAGTGGCGCGGCCGGCCCGGCGAATGGGGACGGCTGTGCCATCTGCCGTCCGGCGATCATCAGCCCCGCCATGAGGCGAGTGTCCCGGCTTCCGCTGAACAGGCCGACCGTGGTGATCGCGCCGGCCGAGTGCCCGGCGGCGGCGATACGCTGCGGGTCGATCAGGCCGCCGAGTGATTTCAGCAGTTCGGTGATCACGTACTGGGCGTCGGCGGGCTGGTTGACCACGTCATCGGCGTTGTATTCAGGCGCTTCATACCACGTATGCGGATATTTCGGCCCGGCCACCAGGAAGCCGGCCGCTGCCCAAGCCGCCAGCAACCCGGCGTAGTCGTTGGGCTGCGAGGTCAGCCCATGACTGAAATAGATCAGCGGATGCGGGCCGTTCCCGGCGGGCAGCCAGATCTTCGTGGGCAGTGGCCGGTCACCGCCGCGGTTGAAGGCGAGCTCCGTTGCGGGAGCCGTCGACGCGGGAGCCGCCGGTTGCGAAGACATCGGGTCGGGTGTGGGGGCGCCAGGGGCCGAGCACGCACTCAGGCCGGCGGCGGCGAACAGGGTGAGGAAGGAACGGCGTTGCATCCGGGCCATTCTGCCGCCCGAAGATCAGAAATCCCTGGTAAAAGGGGGTTGCCGACATCACACGGGGTCCGCCGAACAGGTGCCGCGCTTCGCGTATCTTGACCCTTTTGGCTAGGGTCGTGCGCATGTCGGATAACCAGGTCGACCCCAGTGGCAACACCGAGGCGTTCCGGGCGTTCACCCGCCCGGGGCCGGAGGCCGAGGCGCCGTCCAAGATCCCGTATGTGATCGGCGGGCTCGTCGCGGTCGTGCTCCTCGCGCTGATCGCGGTGCTAGTCCTGCGCTGACCCGATCGCCTTCCGAGCCTCCGAGGCGATCTCCAGCTCCTCCTCGGTCGGGACGACACACACGGCAACAGGCGACCCGTCCGGTGAGATGACGGTCTCGTTGCGCTCGTTGCGTCCCGGGTCGACGGCGATGCCGAGCGCCTCCAGGCCGGCCAGCGTGTTCGCCCGGACCGCCCGCGAGTTCTCCCCGACCCCGCCGGTGAAGGTGATCGCGTCCACCCGGCCCAGCACCGCCAGGTAGGAGCCGGTGTACTCACGGATCCGCCGGCAGTAGATGTCGAAGGCAAGCGTGGCGTCCGGGTCGCCCGCCTCGTAACGCTCGTGCACGGCCCGCAGATCGTTGTCGCCGGCCAGCGCCAGCATGCCGGAGCGCCGGGTCAGCAACTCCTCGATCTCGTCGACCGCGAGCCCGGCCACCCGGTGCAGGTGGAAGATCAGGCTCGGGTCGATGTCACCCGACCGGGTGCCCATCACCAGGCCCGGCAACGGTGTCATACCCATCGAGGTGGCCACGCTGCGGCCACCGCGTACCGCTGTCGCGCTCGCCCCGTTGCCCAGGTGCAGGGTGATCACGTTGGTCTCCTCGACCGGCCGGCCGAGCACGCGGGCGGTCTCGCGGGACACGTACGCGTGTGAGGTCCCGTGGAACCCGTACCGCCGCAGTCCCCACTTCGCGGCCAGCTCCCGGTCGATGGCCCAGAGCGCGCCCTCGGGCGGGATCGTCGAGTGGAACGCCGTGTCGAAGACGGCCACCTGCGGGATCCCGGGCAGCAGGTCACGGGCGACCCGCAGCCCGGTCAGCGCGGCCGGATTGTGCAGCGGGGCGAGCGGGATCAGCTCCTCGATGGTGGCCAGCACGTCGTCGTCCACCACCGTCGAGGTGGTGAACCGGTCGCCGCCGTGCACCACCCGGTGCCCGACCGCGGCCAGCCCGGACAGATCCAGCTCGTCCATCAGCGATCGCAGCGCGGCCCCGTGGTCGGCCGCGTCGCCGCCCGCCTCGCCGATCCGCTGGACCAGCCCCTTGGCCAGCACCTCCGAGCCCTCGAACAGCCGGTAGCGCAGCGACGACGAGCCGCTGTTCAGTACGAGTACCCTGCTCATTCCGCTCCCGCCTGGATCGCCGTGATGGCGACCGTGTTGACGATGTCCTTCACGGTCGCGCCGCGGGACAGGTCGTTGACTGGCGCCCGCAGGCCCTGCATCACCGGCCCGACCGCGACCGCGTTGGCCGACCGCTGCACGGCCTTGTAGGTGTTGTTACCCGTGTTCAGGTCGGGGAAGACGAAGACGGTGGCCTTGCCGGCGACCGCGCTGCCGGGCAGTTTCGCGGCGGCCACGGCCGGGTCGATCGCCGCGTCGTACTGGATCGGGCCCTCGACCGGCAGGTCCGGCCGGCGCTCGCGGACCAGCGCGGTGGCGGCGGCGACCTTGTCCACATCGGCGCCGGCGCCGGAGCTGCCGGTCGAATACGACAGCATCGCGACCCGCGGCTCGATGCCGAACGCGGCCGCGGTCTGCGCCGACGAGAGCGCGATGTCGGCGAGCTGCTCGGCGTCCGGGTCGGGGTTGACCGCACAGTCGCCGTAGACCAGCACCCGGTCGGCGAGCAGCATGAAGAACACACTGGACGCGACGGTCAGGCCGGGCACCGTCTTGATGATCTCGAACGCCGGGCGGATCGTGGCGGCCGTGGTGTGGGTGGCGCCGGAGACCATGCCGTCGGCCAGGCCCGCGGCGACCATCAGGGTGCCGAAGTAGTTGACGTCACGGACCACGTCGTACGCCAGATCGAGGGTCACCCCGCGATGCTTGCGGATCTCCGCATACCGCTCCGCGAACTGCTCCCGAAGCTCCGACGAGCCGGGGTCCACCAGGTGCGCCCCGCCGATCTCGACGCCGATCTCGCGGGCCCGCCGGTTTATCTCGGACGGGTCGCCGAGCAGGGTCAGCTCGGCCACACCCCGGCGCAGCAGTGTCTCGGTGGCCCGCAGGATCCGCTCCTCGGTGCCCTCCGGCAGCACCAGGTGCCGCCGGTCGGCGCGAGCCTTGTCGATCAGATCGTTCTCGAACATCAGCGGCGTCACCCGGCTGGACCGGGCCACGTCGAGCAGCACCGACAGCTCTGCCGTGTCGACGTTCTCCTCGAAGACGCCGAGCGCCGCCTCGATCTTGCGAGGGGTGCTGAGCTGCGCCGTGATCCGGTCGGCGGCGGCGATCGTGTGATAGCTGTCGGCCTTGGTCACCAGCATGGCCAGCCCGGTGTTGAGCCGCTCGATCACCCGGACCGCGCGCTCGTCGGCCGGCTCCCCGAGCGTCAGCACCAGCCCGGCCAGCGTCACGTTTCCGGCCGCGTGCGCGGCGCTGGCGGCCACCAGCAGATCGGCCCGGTCGCCCGCGGTGATCAGCAGGGCTCCATCGGTCAGCGCGCCCAGCACGGTCGGCACGTGCCCGGCGCCGACGACGTAGTCGAGCACGTCCCGCTCCAGCGCGCCGGCCGACCCGGCGAGCACCGTGGCATCCAGCGCGGCGGCCACCTCGCCCACCGTCGGCGCGGCGATCGCCGCCACCTCCGGCACGGCCCAGAACGGAACCGGAAGGCCCTCCTGAACCCCGCCGGCGATCCCGTGCGGCACCCGGTTCGCGATCACCGCGACGACCGTCGCGCCGAGATCGACCAGGGAGTGGTACGCACTACGCGTGGCCGCCGCCAGCGAGTCCGCCGATCGCCCCTCTCCGCTGACCACCGGCACCACGACACTGCCGAACTCGGTCGCCAGCCGGGCGTTGAAGGCCAGCTCGCGGGGCAGCTCCTCGCCGCCCTCCTCGGGTTTGTCGGTGAAGTCGCTGCCGACCACCACGACCGCGCTGCTGCGCCGCTCGACCTCGCGGTAACGCTCGACGATCCGGCCGATCAGCTCCTCCCGCCGGCCGTCGGCGACCAGCGCACCGGCCTCGGCGAGGGTGACGCCGAACGAGTCCTCCACCCCGACCGGGCCGGGATAGCGCGACCGCAGGACGTCGAGCAGCGGGTCCCTTCCACTCGCGGAGACCAGCGGCCGGAAGACAGCCACCTTCGCCACCTGACGGGACAGCAGCTCGACGATGCCGAGCGCGACGGTCCCCTTGCCGACGGACGGGCCCAAACCCGCGACGTACACGCTGCGTGCCACGACCCTCAACCTACCGGCCCGGAACCTGCCGGGCCGGGCCGAAAGTCCCGATCACCGCAAGACCCGGGTCACCGGATCATTCGTCGTCCTCGTCGTCGCGGGCCAGCCAGGTGGCGAGACGCTCGATCGGGGTCTCGAACTCCGGGTTCATGTCGACGAAGGTGCGCAGCTGCTCGCCGAGCCACTCCAGGGTCACGGTCTCCTCGCCGCGCCGCTGGACAAGTTCCTCGATGCCACGATCGGTGAAGTACATGCCTGGATCGTAAAAGGGCCGCCCCGGTCTCCCGGAACGGCCCCTTCACTGTCGTTCAGACGGTCACGATCGCGGCAGCGCAGCCTCGATCAGCGCGGCCTGCTCGGCGTCGTGCATCTTGGCCGAGCCGACCGCCGGGGCGGCCGCCGCCGGGCGGGAGATCCGGCGCAGCCGGACGCCCTCCAGGTGCTCCAGCAGGTTGAGCGCCACGAACGACCAGGCGCCCTGGTTGGCCGGCTCCTCCTGGACCCACGCGAAGTCCTCGGCGTTCGGGTACTTCGCGAGCTCCGCCTTCAGCTCCTCGACCGGCTGCGGGTAGATCTGCTCCATCCGGATGATCGCCGTGTCGGTGATGCCGCGGTCGGCCCGCGCCTGGAACAGGTCGTAGTAGACCTTGCCCGAGCAGAGCAGGACCCGCTTCACCGACGAGCCGTCGAGCGGCTGGCCGTTGACCCCGGCGTCGCCCAGCACCGGCTGGAAGGCGCCCTGGGTGAAGTCGTTCACCGCGGACGTCGCCAGCTTGTGCCGCAGCAGCGATTTCGGCGACATGACGATCAGCGGCTTGCGCTTGGTCGACAGGGCCTGGCGGCGCAGCAGGTGGAAGTAGTTCGCCGGGGTGGTCGGGTTCGCCATCCGCATGTTGTCCTGCGCGCAGAGCTGCAGGAACCGCTCCGGGCGGCCGGACGAGTGGTCCGGGCCCTGGCCCTCCATGCCGTGCGGGAGCAGCAGCACCAGCGACGACTTCTGGCCCCACTTCACCTCGCCGGAGGAGAGGAACTCGTCCACGATCGACTGGGCGCCGTTGACGAAATCACCGAACTGGGCCTCCCAGAGGACCAGCGCGTCCGGGTTCTCCACCGAGTAGCCGTACTCGAAGCCCATCGCCGCGTACTCGCTGAGCAGCGAGTCGTGCACGAAGAACCGGGCGCTTCCGGTGGCCAGCGAGCTGAGCGGCAGGAAGTCCTTACCGGTCTTCGAGTCGACGATGGCCGCGTGCCGCGAGGTGAACGTGCCACGCCGCGAGTCCTGACCGGCCAGCCGGACCGTCACGCCCTGGGCGAGCAGCGAGCCGAAGGCGATCAGCTCACCGAAGCCCCAGTCGATGCCGCCGTCGGTGGACATCTTCGCCCGCCGGTCGAGCAGCTGCTGGACCCGCTTGTGCGGGGTGAAACCCTCGGGCAGCTCGACGTGCGCCTGGCCGACCGCACGGACCGCGTCCGGGCTGATCGCCGACTCCACCTCGGGCTCCGGCTCCTCGGCGATGATGTGCGGCCGCGGCGGGTTGCCGGCGGCGTCGCGGGTGGCCTTGAAGACCTCCTCGAGACGACCCTGGTAGTCGCGCAGCTGCTCCTCGGCCTCCTGCACGGTGATGTCACCGCGGCCGATCAGCTCCTCGGTGTAGAGCTTCCGCACGCTGCGCTTGGTGTCGATGATCTGGTACATGCGCGGGTTGGTCATCGACGGGTCGTCGCCCTCGTTGTGACCGCGGCGCCGGTAGCAGATCATGTCGATCACGACGTCCTTGTTGAACGCCTGGCGGTACTCGAAGGCCAGCTTCGCAACCCTGACCACGGCCTCGGGGTCGTCGCCGTTGACGTGGAAGATCGGCGCCTCGACCATCCGGGCGACGTCGGTCGAGTACATCGAGGACCGGCTGTACTCCGGGGCGGTGGTGAAGCCGACCTGGTTGTTGACGATCACGTGGACCGTGCCGCCGGTGCGGTAACCACGCAGCTGCGACAGGTTGAGGGTCTCGGCGACCACGCCCTGACCGGCGAACGCGGCGTCGCCGTGCACCAGTACCGGAAGCACCGTGTAGCCGTGCAGGCCCAGGTCGAGACGGTCCTGCTTGGCGCGGACGATGCCCTCCAGGACCGGGTCGACGGCCTCCAGGTGGGACGGGTTGGCCACCACGCTGACGGTCGTCGAGAACTCGCCGTCCGGCGTCGTGTACTTCCCGGTCTGGCCCAGGTGGTATTTCACGTCGCCGGAGCCGTGCGCGGTCTTCGGGTCCATCTGACCCTCGAACTCGTTGAAGATCTTCTCGTACGGCTTGCCGACGATGTTGGTGAGCACGTTCAGCCGGCCACGGTGGGCCATGCCGATCACCATCTCGTCCAGCCCCGCCTCGGCCGAGGACTGGAGCACCGCGTCGAGCAGCGGGATCAGCGACTCGCCACCCTCGAGCGAGAACCGCTTCTGGCCGACGAACTTGGTCTGCAGGAAGGTCTCGAAGGCCTCGCCCGCGTTCAGCCGGTGCAGGATGTGCTTCTGCTCGTCGGCGTCCGGCTTGGCGTACTTGACCTCGATGCGCTCCTGGACCCAGCGGCGCTCCTCCGGGTCCTGGATGTGCATGTACTCGATGCCGATCCGGCGGCAGTAGCTGTCGCGCAGGACGCCGAGCACGTCCCGCAGCTTCATCTTCTCCTTGCCGGCGAAACCGCCGACGGGGAAGGTGCGGTCCAGGTCCCACAGGGTCAGACCGTGCTGCAGCACGTCCAGGTCGGGGTGCTTGCGGATGGTGAACTCGAGCGGGTCGGTGTCGGCCATCAGGTGACCGCGTACCCGGTACGCGTGGATCAGCTCGATGACCCGGGCGGCCTTGTCGATCTGGCCCTCGGAGGTACGGGCCACGTCACGCACCCAGCGGACCGGCTCGTACGGGATCCGCAGCGACGTGAAGATCTCGTCGTAGAAGCCGTGGTTGCCGAGCAGCAGCTCGTGGATGACCTTGAGGAACTCGCCGGACTGCGCGCCCTGGATGACCCGGTGGTCGTAGGTGCTGGTCAGTGTGGTGACCTTGCTCACGCCGTGCTCGGTGAGGGTCTCGTCGCTCATCCCCGAGTACGGTGCCGGGTACTCCATGGCGCCGACGCCGATGATCGCGCTCTGCCCGCTCATCAACCGCGGGATGGAGTGGACGGTGCCGATGCCGCCGGGGTTGGTCAGCGAGATCGTCGTCCCGGAGTAGTCCTCCATGGTGAGCTCGTTGCGCCGGGCCCGCCGGACGATGTCCTCATACGCCTGCCAGAAGCCCCGGAAGTCGAGCGTCTCGCAATTCTTGACCGACGGCACCACCAGCGTGCGCGAACCGTCCTTCTTGACCAGGTCGATCGCGATGCCGAGGTTGATGTGCTCCGGCTGCACCAGGGTGGGCTTGCCGTCGATCTCGGCGTAGGAGTTGTTCATCTCCGGGTGCGCGACGACCGCGCGGACCAGGGCCCAGCCGATCAGGTGGGTGAAGCTGACCTTGCCACCCCGCCCCCGGGAGAGGTGGTTGTTGATGACGATGCGGTTGTCGACCATCAGCTTGGCCGGGACCGCACGCACCGACGTGGCGGTGGGGACCTGGAGTGAGGCCTCCATGTTCTGCACGATCTTGCCGGCCACGCCCCGCAGGGTGACGGTCTTGGCACCGGCCGGGGCCTCGGCGGCGGCCGGCTTGGCCGCGGGCTTGGCGGCCGGCGCGGGTGCCGCGGCCGGCTTCGCCGCGGGCTGTGGGGTCACCTGCTTGGCCGGGGCGACCGTGGCTGCGGCCGGGGCGTCGGTGCCGGCCTTGGCGGCGGTCGCGGTCGCGTTGGCCGCGGTCGCCTCGTCCGGGGTCGCGATCGAGCCCTGGGACGTCGCCGGTTTGTAGTCGGCGAAGAAATCGTGCCAGGCAGGATCGACACTGGTCGGGTCGGCCAGGTAGCGCTGGTACATCTCATCGACGATCCACTCGTTGGGGCCGAAGTCCGCGAGTGGATTGTCCTGCGAAGTCTGCTGCGTCGACACTGCCGCGTTCGCCTCTTTCACCGTTTTTGTCATCGCGTGACTGATCCGTCACGCGGGACGGGTAGGATCCGGTGTCCAGGCTACGCCGTGCACAGGCGCTGCCGGTGTGGACGTCCGCTCTGTGGCCAATCAGACCCCGCGACCGGCAGCTTCTCCCGCCGCCTCGTCGCGACCCGGCGAGAGTACAACGCCGGGTCGCGACAGGTCAGGCGATGTCCCGCTGTCTGGTGATGAGCGTGCCGAGCACCCCGGCCACCCCGGCATAGGCCAGCAGCACCACGGCGCCCACCCAGCGGGGCAGATCGTCCGCGCTCTGTGGACCGGAGACCAGCAGGTCCGAGGCGAGCGTCGGGATGATGATCCGCAGTTTCATGATCGAATCGTCGACCAGATTGGCGAGCAGGGCGAAGACCGCCGTGAAGATCTGCGTGCCGACGACGTAGAGGACGGTCAACGTGATCGTCGCGCCGATCTGGCTGCGGATCAGCACGCCGCAGCCGATGCCGACCAGTCCCCACAGCACATGGACCAGCAGGTTGAGCCCGATCGCCTGCCAGACGAACGACTCGCCGAGGAACGACTCGCCGTTGGTCGAGGTGAGCGCCACCGGGGCGAGCAGCAGGTTGAGCGCGGTGGTGAAGAGCCAGACCAGCACCGCGATCAGGATCGACACCGCCATCTTCGCCAGGATGACCAGCTCCCGGCGCGGCGTGGTGAGGAACGTGGCGGTCGCGGTGAGGTGGAAGAACTCGTTGGTCACCAGGATCGCGCTGAGCAGCAGCACCAGCAGCACGCCGCCGAACTGCCCACTGGTGTAGAGGTTGCTGACGGTCTGCTCCAGGTTGAAGAACCCGAACGAGACGTCCTCCGTCTCCCGCCCCAGCGCGCCCAGCGCGTTCGCGGCCACCCAGTTGAAGGCCAGCGCCACGCCGTACAACGGCACCAGGATGATCAAGAAGATCCACCACAACGAGGTGGTACGCAGTTTCAGCAACTCGGCACTGATGAGGTTCATCGCGCCCCCGCCCTTCCGGCCGTCAGGTCGAGGAAGGCCCGCTCCAGGTCGGCGCTCTCCCCGGTCAGCTCGTGCAGCTCCACCCCCGCGGTGAAGGCGAGGTGCCCGACCCGGGCCGCGTCGGCGCCGGAGACCTGCAGCGAGCCGTCGGGCGCGGCGGCCACCTCCAGCTGTGCGTCCCGCAGGGCGGCGGCCAGCTGATCCGGCTGCGGCGTGCGGACCCGCACCCGGGCCGCGCCGGCCGTCGCGCCGAGCACCTCGGACACCGGGCCCTGCCGCAGGAGCCGGCCGGCCGCGATGATCACCACGTCGTCGGCCAGCTGCTGCATCTCACCGAGCAGGTGGCTGGAGACGAGCACCGTGCGGCCCTCGGCGGCGAGCGCCCTGAGCAGGTCGCGCATCCACCTGATGCCCTCCGGGTCGAGCCCGTTGGTCGGCTCGTCCAGGATCAGCACCCGGGGGTCGCCGAGCATCGCGGCGGCGATCCCGAGCCGCTGTTTCATGCCGAGCGAGTAGCCCTTGAACTTGCGGGTCCCCACGGTGCTCAGGCCGACCATGGCGAGTGCCTCGTCGGCGCGCTGGTCGGGCAGGCCGGCCGCGCGGCAGATGATCCGCAGGTGGTTGCGGGCGCTGCGGCCGCGGTGCGCGCTGGACGCCTCCAGGACCGCGCCGACCTGCCGGATCGGGTCGGGCATGTCCACATACCGCACCCCGCCGATGGTGGCGGCGCCCGAGGTGGGCGTCACCAGCCCCAGGATCATCCGCAGCGCGGTGGTCTTGCCCGCCCCGTTGGGGCCGAGGAAGCCCGTGACCCGGCCGGCGTGCACCGTGAAGGAGAGGTCGTCGACCGCGCGCACCTTGGCGTAGTGCTTGGTGAGGCGGTCGACGCTGATCTCCGCGTAGTTGGGCCGGCTCATCGTCACGGCTCCTTCCCCCGTCAGCTCGAAGTGATCAACTTACTCCGGCGACGGCGAGCCAGGTGGCCCGTGCCTGCGCCAGGTGACGGCCGTCCGGCCCGTACACCGAGGAGTCCACGACGGCCTTGCGGCCGCTCACCCCGGACAGGGCGCCGACCACCACGCACTCGTCGCCCGGGGCGGGCAGCGCGGCGACCGTGGCGGCGATCCGGCCCAGCACGAAGGGGCGGCCGGACGCGCCGATCGCCGTCCATCCGCCGGGACAGTCCAGCGCCGCCCACATCGTCTCGGCCACGACGTCGTCCGGCACGGTCCAGGGCGCCGCCGTGCGTCCTTCGGAGAGCCGGCCGGGGAAGATCCGCAGACCGTCGCCGGGCGCCCGGTCCGGTCCGCAGACATAGCAGCCCGGGAACGGGTGGGTGACGAGACCCGGGTAGCCCCTCGCGACCGCGGCGGCCTCGACCGGCGGGACCGGCGGCACCGCCAGGCCCGTGTCGGTGTCCTCGTCGATCTCGGCGACCAGGACGTCACCGGCCCGGATCACACCGTCGCCGAGCACCAGATCGGTGTCGAGCGGCGGCGGCACGCGCAGTGTCACCCGGATCGGCGGCCCGCCGATCCGGGCGCCCGCCGCGCCCGCGAAGAGACCCGCGCACCAGCCCCCGTTGCCGGAGCCGGGCGGGCCGTTGAAACGAGCCGGGATACGCATTCCCCGACCATCGCACACGCAGTTCATCAACCGGTCACGCATCGCCACCTGAAGCGACACGCCATCGGCAGACATCAGCCTTACACAGATCACATGGGAGTTCTCATGACGGCCGCCGCACCCACCGGGACCAGCGGCTACACGCTTCTCCTCGCCGACGACCCCGGCCTGGTCGAGGCCGCGCAGCGCCTGCGCCACGACGTCTTCGCCACCGAGCTCGGCGCCCGGCTCACCTCGACCGCCGAGGGCATCGACGCGGACGAGTTCGACGCCTACTGCGACCACCTGATCGTGCGCGACGACGCGAGCGGTGAGGTCGTCGGCACCTACCGGATGCTGCCGCCGCGCGCCGCGGAGCTGGCCGGCCGCCGCTACGCCGACTCCGAGTTCGACCTGAGCGCGCTGCGGCCGCTGCGTGACCACCTGGTCGAGATCGGCCGCTCCTGCGTGCACCCGGACCACCGCTCCGGCGCCGTGGTCAACCTGATGTGGGCCGGCATCGCCCGCTACCTGCACCTCAACAACCTGCGATGGCTCGGCGGCTGCGCCTCGGTCCCGCTCGGCGACGGCGGGGCCCTGGCCGCCGGGGTGCGTGCCCGGGTCAACGCCAAGCACCTCTCGCCGCCGGCGCTGCGGGTCCGGCCCCGTCGGCCCTGGACCCCGGCCGAGGGGGTCGAGGCCGACCCCAAGGCCGCCCCGCCCGCGCTGCTGCGTGGCTACCTGCGGCTCGGCAGCTGGGTGTGCGGCGAGCCCGCCTACGACGCGGACTTCGACTGCGCCGACTTCTACGTGCTGTTCTCGATGGACCGGCTGGACCCGCGGTACCGCCGGCACTTCCTCGGCGCGTCCCGATGACCGCGCCCGTCACGAGCGCCGGCACCCTGTGGCAGCCGGCCTCGGGGTGCGATGACCGCTGTCGTGACGGCGGCGGCGGGCGGCGTGGCCCGGTGGGCGCCGTGGTGCGGGTGGGCGCGCTTGCCGCCGTACTCCTCGGTGGTGTCCTCCTGGTGATGCTGAGCAGTGCCGCGCTGCGGACGCTGTCCCGGGGGATCCTCGCGGTCCTCGGCGTCCGTCTGGTGTGGCGCGGCGCCGAGCCGCGCCCCGGCAGCCTCCTGGTCGCCAACCACGTCTCCTGGCTGGACGTGGTCGCGCTGACCGCGGTCCGGCCGGTGCGGATGGTGGCCAAGCACGACGTCCGGGCCTGGCCCGGCATCGGCGGCACGGCCGTGCGGGCCGGCACCATCTTCATCGACCGCACGCGGCCGAGAGCGCTGCCGGAGACGGTGGCCGAGGTCGCCGGTGCGCTGCGGGCCGGGCGTTCGGTCGTGGTCTTTCCGGAGGGTACGACCTACTGTGGCCCCGAGAGTGGGCCTTTCCGGTCGGCCCTCTTCCAGGCGGCGATCGATGCCGGCGCCCCGGTGGTGCCGGTGTCGGTCGGCTACGACTCGACCGAGGCGGCGTTCGTGGGCGCGGACACGCTGGGCGAGTCGATCATGCGCATCGCCCGCACCCGCGGGCTGACGGTGACCCTGGCGGCGGCCCCGGCGCTGCGGCCCGACCCGGGAGCGGACCGGCGCGTGCTGGCCCGCGCCGCGCGAGCCAGCCTGGGTGGCGGGGGCTACCGCCTGGCCGCATGATCAGCCCGGATATCGCACAGGAAATTTTCAGCGAGTGTGCAGGCAAGGTGCAGGGGCTGGGACGAGAATGGCGCCATGGCCACCCAGACCCAGCCCAAGCAGAGCGAAGCGAAGCTGCTCGTCGTCGAGGACGATGCCAACATCCTCGAGCTCCTCTCCGCAAGCCTGCGTTTCGCCGGGTTCGAGGTGACCACCGCGATGAGCGGCAGCGCGGCCGTCAGCGCCGCCCGTAACTCCACCCCCGATCTGGTCGTCCTCGACGTCATGCTGCCCGACCTGGACGGCTTCGAGGTGATCCGGCTGATGCGGGAGGGCGGGCAGCGGACGCCGGTGGTCTTCCTCACCGCCCGTGACGGCACCGACGACAAGATCCGCGGCCTGACCCTGGGCGGCGACGACTACGTGACCAAGCCGTTCAGTCTCGAGGAGCTCACCGCCCGCATCCGGGCGGTGCTGCGCCGCACCAACGCCGGTGACGAACAGCCGTCCCGGCTGGTCTTCGCCGATCTCGAGCTGGACGAGGAGACCCACGAGGTCTACCGGGCGGGCTCTCGGGTGCAACTCTCGCCGACCGAGTTCAAGCTGCTGCGATACCTGATGCTCAACGCCAACCGGGTGCTCTCCAAGGCGCAGATCCTGGACCACGTGTGGAAATACGACTTCCGCGGTGACGACAACATCGTCGAGTCCTACATCTCGTACCTTCGCCGCAAGGTCGACAACGTGCAGCCGCGGCTGATCCACACCCTGCGCGGTGTGGGCTACGTGCTCCGTAAGCCAGCCGTCTAGGCCCGGGCGTGACACTTGCCGAGCGGGTCCGCGAGCGGATGCCGCGCAACGGGGGGCTGCGCCGGATCTCCCTGCAGACGAAGCTGGTCGCGTCGGTCCTGGTGCTGGTGTTCGCCGCGCTGACCCTGATCAGTGCCGCCAGCACCTACTTCCTGAACGCTTACATGGTCGACCGCCTCGATGCCCAGTTGTGGGAGATGGCCGACAGTGCGCCGAGCCTGAAGGACGTTCGCTACCAGGCGGTGTTCGCGCCCTCCGAGTACATCATCGGCTTCACCACGGTCGACGGCGGCGGCAAGGTGTTCCGTGACCTGCACCTGACGGTTGCCGACCTGCCCCTCCTGCTCAAGGGCAACGACCCGATCGCCGAGCAGGAGCGCAAGCCCTACACCACGCGCGGGCAGAACGGTGAGTACATGTGGCGGATGCTGGTCATCCGTCTGCCCGACGACACCGTCATGCACGTCGGCCAGCGCATGCGCGGCGTCGACGACGTGATCGCCCGGCTCGTGCTGGTCGATGTGCTGGTCGGCGTCGGAGTGCTGATCACCCTCGCTCTCGTGGGCGCCGCGCTGGTGCGGCAGAGCCTGATCCCGCTGCGCCAGGTGGAGCGGACGGCGGCGGCGATCGCGGCCGGCGACCTCACCCGGCGGGTGCCCGACCCGGAGGAGGCCGGCGGCCACCCGACCACCGAGCTGGGCCGGCTCTCCGAGGCGCTGAACGCGATGCTCGCCCAGATCGAGGCGGCCTTCCAGGCGCGGGCCGACTCCGAGCAGGCGGCCCGCTACGCGGCTGACGCGGCGCAGCAGTCCGAGGCCCGGGCGCTGGCGTCCGAGTCGCTCGCCCTGCAGTCCGAGGCGCGTGCCCTCCAGTCGGAGGGGAAGATGCGGCAGTTCGTCGCGGACGCCTCGCACGAGCTGCGCACCCCGCTGACCACGATCCGCGGGTTCGCCGAGCTGTACCGGCAGGGCGCGGTCTCCGACCCGGAGCAGGTGGCCGCCCTGGTGCGGCGGATCGAGGACGAGGCGGCCCGGATGGGGCTGCTCGTCGAGGACCTGCTGCTGCTGGCGCGCCTCGATCGGGAGCGCCCGCTCACCCTGGCGCCGGTGGAACTGCCGGTGCTCGCCATGGACGCGGTGGAGGCGGCCCAGGCCACCGCACCGGAGCGGGAGATCGAGCTGGAGGTCCGTGACTCGGCGGAGCAACTGGTGGCGTACGGGGACGACGCCCGCCTGCGCCAGGTGATCGGCAACCTGATGACGAACGCCCTGGTGCACACGCCGTCTGACGCGTCGGTCACGCTCCGGCTGTACTCCGGTGAGGAGGATCGCGCCGTTATCGAGGTGTCCGACACCGGCCCGGGTTTGAGCGACGAGCAGACCAGGCGCGTCTTCGAGCGGTTCTACCGGGCCGACGAGGCGCGGACCCGCAACACCGAGCGCGCGGCCACCGGGACCGGACTCGGTCTGGCGATCGTGGCGGCGATCGTGCGGGCGCACGAAGGTTCCGTGCAGGTGATCTCGGAAGCGGGGCAGGGCGCGACGTTCAGGGTGTCTTTGCCCACCATAAAGCGGGACAAAGGGTTCACAGAAAACGTTCAGGGGTAACACAGTTCGGTACGAGTCGGACGGGGCAGAGTTAGCGACATGAACGAGAACGAGACCAACCCGCGGCCCGCGGACGCCGCCGCTGACAACACCAGCGCGGAGCGGGTGGAGTCTGAGCAGCCGACGCTTGCGCAGCCGCCGGTTGCCCCGCAGTCGGGTGCTCCCCAGTCCGCGGCACCCACCCAGCAGCAACAGAGCACCTGGGCGCAGCAGTCGCCCTGGCAGCCGGCCTCCGGTGAGCCGGCGACCGGCCACCCGGTGTCGGCCCAGCCGGCCGCCGCCCACCCGGTGTCGGCCCAGCCGGTCACCTCCCAGCCCGCCAGCGGCGTGCCCTACGGCCACCCGCACTACGCCTACCAGGCCCCGCAGGCCGGCTACGGGCAGCAGGGCGGCGAGTACCAGGACTACGCGCAGCAGCAGGCGGCGTACCAGGCATGGCACGCGGCCGCCGCGGCGCAGGCGTCCGGTGGCGGCCAGGCCCCGCCCGGATGGACCCCCGTGCCCGGCGCCGGCGGCGGACGGCCTCCGGGCCGCGGGCGCAAGGTCCTCCTGGCGGGCACGGCAGCCCTACTGATCGCGCTGGTCTCCGGCGGGATCGGCGCCGCCACCGCGGTGGCCATGGATTCCGACAACACCACCGCGGCCGTGCAGACCGGCAATTCCTCGGTCACCCGGGTCGTGGACCGTTCGTCGCTGGCCCAGATCGCCGCCGCCGTGCAGGACAACGTCGTCTCCATCACCACCGGCTCGGGTGAGGGCTCCGGCGTGGTGCTGACCACCGACGGCTACATCGTCACCAACAATCACGTGGTCTCGACCGCCCAGGGCTCGACCGTGACAGTGATCTTCGCCGACGGCACCAAGACCTCGGCCACCATCGTCGGCACCGACGAGCGCACCGACCTCGCCGTGATCAAGGCGGAGAACGTGTCCGGGCTCAAGGCCGCCACCTTCGGCGACAGTTCCAAGATCGAGGTCGGTGACACGGTGCTCGCCCTGGGCAGCCCGCTCGGCCTGGAGGGCTCGGTCACCGCCGGCATCATCAGCGCCAAGGACCGCAGCATCCAGTCCTCCGGCGAGCAGGAGCAGCCGCAGACGCCCTGGGGCGGTCAGCAGCAGCAACAACAGCAGTCCGCGCCGACCACGATGACCGGCCTGCTGCAGACCGACGCCCCGATCAACCCGGGCAACTCCGGTGGCGCCCTGGTCAACACCAACGGCGAGGTGATCGGCATCAACTCGGCGATCGCCACCTCCGGCTCCAACACCGGCAACATCGGCCTGGGCTTCGCCATCCCGAGCAACAAGGCCAAGCAGGTCGCCGACTCCCTCATGCAGGGCAAGAAGGTCAGCCACCCGGCTCTCGGCGTCAGCGTCACCAACGCGGAGAACGGCGGGGCCGCCGTCAGCGCGGTGGTCGACAACAGCGCCGCCGCCAAGGCCAAGCTCCAGCGCGGCGACGTCGTGACGAAGGTCGACGGCAAGGCGATCGACGACTCGGACGACCTGGTGGCTGCCGTTCAGGCGGGCGCCGTCGGCCAGCAGATGACCCTCACCTTCACCCGTAACGGCGCGGAGCAGACGGTCACCGTCACGCTCCAGGAATCCGAGTAGGCATCAGTCCACCCGCCACGGCGGGTGACGCGACCCGGGGGTGGGCGCGTCACCCGCCGTGATTCTGTTCGTACGGGATTCCGGACCTTTCGGTGGAAGGGGACGGAATCAGCGTGCGGGACTCGCGTTCACGCAGGCGAGCGCCTAATCTCCATTCGCCATCGGCGAAGCCATCGTCCGTCGGTGCGGTCGCGCGGTGTTCGCCACGGCGGAGTGAAAGGCCCCCTCAGTTGACGTATGTCGAGACCCGGACGAACGTGTGGGAAGCCCTGGCCGGACGGGCTCCGGGAGCCCCGTCGGGACCGGCCGACACCGGGCTCTGGCACACCGTCGCCGACCGTCTGAACCCGGCCAGCGCCCGCCCGGTCCTGCGATCCGGCATCGAGGTCCGGCATCGCACCGCGGTCCGCGGTGGGCGGTATGTGATGCTCCGCTCGCCCGATGACGGTGGGCGCAGCTCGTACCTTCGGCTCACGCCGGAGGAGTATCAACTCGCCCTGATGATGGACGGCGACAGCACGGTCGCCCGGCTGGTCGCCGAGTTCGCCCGGATCGCCGGCCGTCTCGCCCCCGACCAGGTCCGCCGGGTCGTCGCCGACCTGGCCGCCAACCGGATGCTCGAAGAGCTCCCGATGGACGCCTTCCGTCCGCTGCGCGAGCTTCGCCACGAGCCGCTCGCCTCCGCCGGTCGCGGTCGCGTCGTGCTGTCCGTCCCGGTGGACGCGCTGGTCACGACCCTCTACCGCAGCGTGGGGCGGTTCCTGTTCACCCGGGTCGCGGTCTGGCTCGGCGCGCTGCTCGCGTTGGCCGGGCTCGTCCTGTTCGCGGACGCCTGGCAGCAGGGCAGCCGCTCGCTGTTCCTGGTGGGCGACTCATACCTGCTCGGTGCCGGCACGCTGGTGCTGCTGAACATGTTCGTGCTGGGGGTGCACGAGTTCGGCCACGCCCTCGCGACGAAACGGGTCGGGCGGGAGGTCCAGGCCGCCGGGTTGATGCTCCGCTTCGGCATCCCCTCGGTCTTCGTCGACACCAGTGACGTCTGGATGGCCGGCCGCCGGGCCCGGATCGCGGTCACCGCCGCCGGGCCGGCCACCGCGCTCGGGCTCGCCGGTCTGGTGCAGGTCACCGGGTTCGCCGTGCCCGTCGTCGCCGGCCTCGCCTTCAAGCTGGCGTTCCTCTTCTACCTGCACACGTTCTTCAATCTCAGCCCGCTGCTGCCGCTGGACGGCAAGTACCTGCTGATGGACTGGCTGGAGATCCCGGACGTACGGGCCCGCGGCCTCTCCTGGCTCGCCGGCCGCCTGCGTCGCCGCGGCCCCGGGTGGCGCAGGCTGGACCGGGAGGGCCGGCTCGTCGCCCTCTACGGCGTGCTGGGCCTGCTCTGGCTGGTCAGCGCGATCGGGCTGGGCTACCGGCTGTGGACCGACCGGATCCACGGCGTCGCCGTCGGCCTCTGGTATGAGGGCCTCGGCGCCCGGCTCCTGCTGATCGTGATCGTCCTCGGCGTGGTCGCCCCGCTGCTCTGGTTCCTGCTCGGCCGGCTGGCGCGTGCCTTCCGCCGGCTCCGGCAGCGGGCCGCCGAACGCGACCGGGAGGCCGACCTGCCCCGCCGGGTGGCCGCCCTGCGCGCTTCCGAGCTGGGCGGCCTGCCCGAGCCGTCGCTGCAGGCTCTCGCCGCCCGCGCCCGCTGGATGCGCCCGCCGACCGGCCGCCAGCTGGTGCTCGCGGGGGAGACCCCCAGCGCCGTCCACGTGGTCGTCGAGGGGGCGCTGCACGGCCGCCGCCCCGGCGACCCGGGCGGCACCATCCGCCACCATGTCGGCCCCGGCGGTGTCGTCGGCCTGGCCACCGCGCTCACCGGGCGCAGCGCCCAGCTCGACTGGCACACCGCGGGCGTCACCCTGCTGGCCCTGCCCGCCTCGACGGTGACGACCGTGGTCGGGCCGATGCCCGGCCCGCCGCCGCAGGAACGCGCCGAGGGCGAGGCGCTGTTCGCCGACACCCCGGCCCTCGCCGCGCTGGAGGAGGACCAGCGGCTCGCGCTGATCGCCGCCGCGCACCCGGTCGACCTGGACCCGGGCGCGCCGGTCATCCTGCCCGGCCCCACCCACGCCGTGGTCGTCGAGTCCGGCGTGATCGCCATGCCGGACGGCGTCGAGCTGCGCCGCGGCACCCTGGTGGGCCCGGTCGGCGACGGCAGCCCCGGCATGGTGGCGCAGGCACGGACGCCGGTCCGGCTCTGGATCATCCCGGACGCCTCCGACCTGCCGCCGCTGATCGGCACCTACGGACCCGGCGTCCCGATGCCGGCGCTGCGCCACAGCACCCCGGCCGTGGGCCGGCCCGGCTCGGCGCACCCGCCGCTCGCGGTCCCGCCCGGCCCGCCGGACGCCGACGAGCAGTACGACGTGGACCGGCACTTCGAGCGCCGGATGTGGGGCTTCGTCAGCATGCTCCTGGTGTTCGCGCTCGCCAGTCTGCTGATCAACGTGCGCAGTGGCCCGGCGTGGGCGGAGATGCCCGCCGAACGGGTCATGCTGAGCGTCCAGCGCGGCGCCGTCACGGCGGACTCCGGGCGTACTCCCGTGTCGCTCCAGGTGGGCGGGCAGCGCTACCTGACAGTCGGCTCGACGGTCGAGGTCCCCGGCAAGGGCGTGGCCCTGCTGACCTTCCCCGGCGGCGCGGCCGTGGTGCTCTGCGGCAACTCGCGGGTGGTGGTCAACGGGGTCGGTGTCGAGACCGGCCGCACGTCCACCCCGTCCGGGAAGCTGACCCTGGAGAACGGACGGCTGCTGGCCGACACGAGCAGCCCGAGCGGCGCCTTCACCCCGCTCGCCCTGACCGTGCTCCGCAGCCGGGGCGACGTCGTCAGCGGCGATCGCGCCTGGTATTCGGTCGACCCGGGCACCGTCACGGTCTCGTCCGGGGCGGTCACCGTCGGAGGCGCCCCGAGCCCGGCCGACGGCAAGGAGCTGAACTGCGGCGACGGGGTGACTGTCAAGCCCCCGACCGAGGCCCAGCCGAGCGAGGAACCGGCCGAAGAGGTACTCCCGTCCGGGGAATCCACTCCGCCGGCCTCTGTGGATCCGTCGGTGTCCCCGACTAACGTGGAGTCGTCCTCCCCGGCCACCGAGACCTCGAGCGAGCCGACCAACGGCACCTCGACCAGCGCGACGCCGTCCGTTCGTCCTAGCCGTAGCCGGACGCCCTCGCCGTCGGCGAGCACGAGTCCGTCAAAGGCGTCGTCTCCGTCCGCCAACTCGCCGAGCGCGTCGTCGCCGTCCGCCGACCCGCCCTCCCCGTCTCCGTCCATCCCCGAGCAATCGGCGGATCCGTCCAGCGAGTGACAGCGGGCGGCCCCGCCGACGAGAAGTGAGGAGAGGCCGCCCATGCTCTGCTGGTTCTGTGCCGAGCCGGCCCGCGCGACGTGCCGGTTCTGCGGACGTGGCGTGTGCGCCGAACACGCGCGGTTCGGACCGTACATTCTGGACGTGACGCGGTCGGCGCGGCGGGACCGGGCCGAGGCGCTGGTGGTGGAGGACGCGGTTCAGTGCGGGTCCTGCCATCCCCGGCCGCAGCCGGTCGCCATGCCCGAGCTGGACTGAGGTCAGGTGTTCACGTACGGGCTGAGGACGTTGGCCATGGCCTGCCGGAGCACCGATCGTGGGCGGGCGCCGATGATCGTCGCGGTCACCACACCGCCGTTGAAGAACAGCAGCGTCGGCATCGAGGTCACCCGGTAGGCGATGGTGGTCGCCGGGTTCGCGTCGACGTCCAGCCCGGCGATGAGCAGCCGGCCCCGGAACTCCTCGGCCAGTTCGCCGAGGACGCGCGCCATCGGGCCGCACGGCGGGCACCAGGTCGCCCAGAAGTCGACGAGCACCGGCGTGGGCGCGGCCAGCACGGTCTCGGCGAAGGTGGCGTCGGTCACCGTGATCAGGGCGTCATCTGGCATTTGATCTCCTCCAACTGGGTCTGCAGGCGGTGCCGGACCGTGGTCAGCTGATCGAGGAAGCCGTCCACCTCGGCCAGTCGGCGGCGCAGCACGGCGGCCGAGTCCGGGCACACGTGGCCGGCGCTGTTGCCTGCCCGCAGACAGGCCACGAACGGCTTGATGTCGTCCACGCCGAAGCCGTCGGCGAGCAGGGCCCGGATCTCGTGCACGACGCGCAGCTCGCCGTCGTCGTACTGCCGGTAGCCGTTGGCGTCCCGGCTCGGGTGGATCAGGCCGTGCTCCTCGTAGTAGCGCAGCGTGCGTGGGCTCGTGCCGGCCCGCTCGGCCAGCTCACCGATCAGCATGGCCTCGACGGTAGGCCCTGACACCGGCGTCAAGGCAAGGCCGTGACCTGCGGCACGACCGCAAGATCGTGCAAGGATGGACCCATGGTCGACGGTCCGGTGGCGTTCGTGCTCGGTGGCGGCGGCGTGCTGGGCGCGGTCGAGGTCGGCATGTTGCGGGCGCTCTTCCGTGCCGGCTTCCGGCCGGACGTGGTGGTCGGGACGTCGATCGGCGCGGTCAACGGCGCCCTGGTCGCATCCGATCCGTCCGAGCCCGTCACCGAGCGGCTGGTCCGGCTCTGGACGTCGCCGGAGGCCGCGGCCGTCTACGGCGACTCGATCGGCCGTCAGATGCGCCGGTTCGCGGCCCGGACCCATCTGCACTCGCCCCGCCCGCTGCGCCGCCTGCTGGAGGGCGAGCTGGGCGAGTCGGCGACGTTCGCCGACCTCAAGGTGCCGTTCCACTGCTGCGCGGCGAGCATCGAGCGGGCCGCCGAGCACTGGTTCGACAGTGGACCGCTGGTCGACGCGGTCCTCGCCTCGTCGGCGGTTCCCGGTCTGCTCCCACCGATGGAGATCGCCGGCGAGCACTATGTGGACGGTGGCATCGTGAACTCGATCCCGATCGGCGAGGCGGTGCGGATCGGGGCGAGACTGATCTTCGTGCTGCAGGTCGGCCGGGTCGAGCGACAGCTCGCCGTGCCCAGACGACCGTGGGAGGTGGCCCAGGTGGCGTTCGAGATCGCCCGTCGGCACCGGTTCGCCCGGGAGCTGGCGGCCCTACCGGCCGATGTCCGGGTGCACGTGCTGCCCAGCGGCGGTGGTGAGGGGCGGGACGACTCCCCGTGGGCGTATCGGGACATGGCCGCGGTGGGCCGCCGGATCAGCCGGGCCTACACCGCCTCGCGGCGCTACCTGGCCGCCAACGTCAACCCGCTGCCGGGCCCGTGATGGGGCTGCCGCCGGTCTGGGTTCGGCGTGTGGTGATCGCACCCACCGTCGTGGTGCTGGCGTTCACCCTGCTCACCACGCTGCCGATCTGGCTGATCCTGGCGCTCGCGGTTTCGCCGCTGGTGCCGGGCCGGCTCCGGGTGCCCCGCCTGGTCTTCCTGGTGATCGTCTACCTGGTGTGGGACGCGATCGCGCTGGTGTCGCTGGCGGTCCTCTGGGTCGCCTCCGGGTTCGGCATGCGGATCCGCGGCCCGTGGTTCCAGCGTGCCCACTATGTGCTGACCGGCCGCTTCCTGAGCATGCTCTTCTGGTTCGCGCGCTGGTCGCTGCACCTGGAGATCGACGTGGTCGGCACCGACCCGGACACCGCCCAGCCGGGCCGGCCCGAGATCGTGGTGAGCCGGCACGCCGGGCCGGGCGACTCGTTCACCCTGATCCACGCGCTGGTCAACTGGTTCGCCCGGGAGCCGCGGATCGTGCTGAAGGCCGCCCTGCAGTGGGATCCGGCGGTGGACGTGCTGCTGAACCGTCTGCCCAACCGGTTCATCTCGCCGGGGCGCACCGGGACGGCGACGTTGGAGGAGCAGATCGGGGATCTGGCCACCGGTCTGGACGACAACGACGCCTTCGTGATCTTCCCGGAGGGCGGCAACTTCACCCCGCGCCGCAAGGTCAGCGCGATCGCCCGGTTGCGGGCCCGGGGTCTGCACGACATGGCCGGGCGGGCGGAGAGCCTGCGCAACCTCCTGCCGCCGAAACCGGGCGGCCTGCTAGCCGCGATCGACGCCGCCCCGGACGCCGGCGTGATCTTCGTGGCGCACACCGGCCTGGACCGGATGCTGAGCGTCGCCGACGTGTGGCGCGAGTTGCCCATGGACAAGCGCCTGGTGATGCGTTTCTGGAGCGTGCCGCCGGAGGAGGTGCCCACCGGCGAGCAGGAGCGGACCGAGTGGCTTTACGACTGGTGGGCCCGCATCGACGCGTGGATCGACGAGAACCGGCCCGCCCCGCGTCCTTTGAGGTTCGTCCGCGACCGGCCTTGAGGCCGGCGCCGCGGAGGCCGCGAGATCGAACCGCGCCGCGGAGGCCGCGAGATCGAACCGCGCCGCGGAGGCCGCGAGATCGAACCGCGCCGCGGAGGCTGCGAGATCGCACCGCGCCGCGGAGGCCGCGAGATCGCACCGCGCCGCCGCCGCACGCGCGACAGGCCCACCAGCCTCAGCGATCACGCCCCGGCGGTCTGGCCCTGCGAGGTGAACGCCTTCAGCATCTCCTCGGGCATCGGGCTGACCTCGGCGGCGGGCGGTGCCGCCACGTCGACCTTGGTGCCGAAGTCGTAGTAGGTCGTGGTCATCTTGCCGGCGCCGGCGCCCATCCCGCTCATGTCGACGACCATCTCGATGAGGCGGCCCTCGCTGTCACGCTTGGCGGTGAACGGGACGGCGGTCGCCTTGGCGCCCAGAGCCTTCAGCGACTCCGGGTCGGCGGTCGGCGACTTGGTCATGTCGAGCGTGCCGCTGAAGTTGTCACCGTCGCGCTTGACCTCGACCGCGGCGGCCGCGAAGCCCTCCGCGTTCGCCATGTTCTCCGGGTTGAGCGAGTTGCCCTTCGGAAGTTTCGACACGTCGAGCGACATCCACTTGTCGCCGGTGGGGCCCATCTTCATGTACATCGTCTCGCCGACCAGGCGAACCGAGATGTCCAGCGACTCCGTGCCCATGCTCATGCTCATCGTCATGTCGAGCTTCTTGGCGGCCAGGTCGGCGGAGCCGTTGGCCTCGATGCCACCGGGCATCGACATCTTCATCTTCATCGTCTCGTCGGCGAGCGACTTCGACGCGGCGACGAACTCCTCGAGCGGGGTCGCCGCGGCAGCGGTCGTGGCGGCCGGTGCGGCCCCGGTGGAGCCGGAATCCTTGGACTCGGAGTTGCACCCGCCGAGCCCGACGATGGCGGCGATCGTCACCGAGACGACGGCCAAGCGTTGGAAACTCATGTGTATCTCCCTGTCAATGTTTTGAACGGGGCCAACCCTAGCGGGCGGGTCCGACAAATCCCGGCCCGATTTCCTGGGCGATCATGAGAGGGGCATGATGGATCGGAGGGGTCCGCACGCGTACGTACAGGGGGAGGACTCGTGAGATTCGAGGTCAGCAAGGTCCTCGACGCCATCGAGGCGCGGCTCACCACCGACCCGGCGCTCGCCCGGGCCGTGGTTGATCTGGCAGAAGTCGTCCGTTATGCGGATCTCGATGGAGGTCGCCCGGCCAGCCTGGTCCGTCTGGGGCTGTTGGTCGACGCACTCGGCCGCTACGTCTCCGAGGAGAACGTTCCGGTCTACGTGGTGACGCCCCATGGTCTGCTCTCCGACACCGACCTCACGTCCAACGAGCGCATGGTCGTCCGCCGCTGGGCCGACGACGGCAAGGTCGAGGTCGTCCCGCAGGTGGAGGACCGGGTGCTGGAGGTGGCCGAGATGCTCGGCCTGCCGGTGCTCACCCGTGACCGCGAGGACCGGTTCCGTGCCAGCCGCCCGTGGGTGACCGAGCCGGGCCGGCTGCTGGCGCTGGTGTCGGCGCAAGGCGGCCCGACGCTGGTGGCCCGGGTGGGGCGGGGCGAGGTGACGCCCCCGGTGCCACGGTCGCCGCTGGGCGAGCGGCTGCTCGCCCGGGTGTGGCGGTGCCCGTCACTGAGCTGCAACAGCTATGGCGACGGCGGCGACTCGGACAGCCCGTTCGCCGACATGAGGACGTATACGAGCCCCGTCTCGCAGCCACCGCCGGCCCTGCGCGCCGGCGCGCCGACCTGCCCGCGCCACGGCGAGCGCCTCAAGGACGTCGGGGCCCGGCCGGCGACCGATGTCTTCTCGGTCCGCATCGACGGCGTGATCCGGCAGCGGTTCGTGGTCTCCGAGGACCGGGGCGTCGTGGTCGGCCGGGCTCCGGAGGGCGGCTCGGGCGTCATGCTCGGTCAGTGGCTGACCGACGACGCGCGGAAATGGATCAGCCGGGGCCACGTCGAGTTCACACTGCGGGGCGGCCAGGTGACCGTCACCGACATCAGCATGAACGGGTCGGGGATCCGCCCGGGCGGCTCGATGGACGACGACGCGCGGATCACCCTGCGGCGTGACGAGAGCCGGGTGCTCGCCGACGACGACATCGTCGAGCTCTACCACGCGGTGCTCATCGGCCGGTCGAGACTCTGGGCCAGCGGCGGCAACGTCCAGCCCGAGTCGGTGATGGGCGAGGCCCCGACGATGGCGTTCCGGCCCGTCGGCCGCTGATCCCGGCCCGGTGAGAGCCATACCGGCCCGGTGAGAGCGATCCCGGCCTAAGGGAGGGGCGGGTGGCCTCACCGGTGCCCCACCGGTCTGAGACACCGGCGGGAGCCGTGCCCCACCGGTGTCTCAAGCGCTCGAAGACACCGGTGGGAGCCGTTCTCCGCTGGAGGTCAGCCGCGCAGGACCGCCGCGAGCTGGGTCAGCGCGTGGTCCAGGTCCTCCTCAGTGACGACCAGCGGCGGCGCCAGCCGGATCGTGGAGCCGTGGGTGTCCTTGGCCAGCACCCCGCGCTGCGCGAGCCGCTCACACGCCTGCCGCCCGGTCATCAGCGCCGGGTCGATGTCCACCCCGGCCCAGAGCCCGCGCCCACGGACCGCGATCACGCCGTGGCCGATCAACGCCTCCAGCCCGGCGTGCAACCGGGCGCCGAGCCGGGCCGACCGCTCCTGGAACTCACCGGTCTCCAGCAGCCGGACCACCTCGGTCCCGACCGCGCAGGCCAGCGGGTTGCCGCCGAACGTGGAGCCGTGCTCACCGGGTCGCAGTACACCGAGCACGGCCCGGTCGGCGGCGACCGCGGAGACCGGCACGATGCCGCCGCCGAGGGCCTTGCCCAGCACGTACATGTCGGGGACGACGCCCTCGTGCTCGATGGCGAAGGTCTTCCCGGTACGCCCGAGCCCCGACTGGATCTCGTCGGCGATCATCAGCACGTTGTTGTCGGTGCACAGCTCCCGGACTCCGGCCAGGAACCCGGCCGGCGGCACGAGCACCCCGGCCTCGCCCTGGACCGGCTCCATGAGCACGGCGACCGTGTTGGGCGTGATCGCGTCCCGGACCGCGGCCAGGTCGCCGAACGGCACCACGACGAACCCGGGGGTGTACGGCCCGAAGTCGGCCCGCGCGTCCGGGTCGGTGGAGAAGCTGACGATGGTGGTGGTGCGCCCGTGGAAGTTGTCGGCCGCCACGATGATCTCGGCCTGCTCGTCGGCCACGCCCTTGACCCGGTAACCCCACTTGCGGGCCACCTTGATCGCGGTCTCGACGGCCTCGGCGCCGGTGTTCATCGGCAGCACCATGTCCTTGCCGCACAGCTCGGCGAGGCCTC
Source organism: Actinoplanes sp. CA-252034 (assembly GCF_050956125.1). Lineage (NCBI taxonomy): Bacteria > Bacillati > Actinomycetota > Actinomycetes > Micromonosporales > Micromonosporaceae > Actinoplanes > Actinoplanes sp. CA-252034. The sequence goes on along the minus strand of NZ_CP191846.1, from coordinate 9,819,576 downwards.
GGCAGAAGGCGCCGAACTGGTCGTGCACGAACGCCCGGCTGGTCAGGGTGACCCGGTCGAGCTGGGCGTGCGCGGCGGCGATCAGGCCGGGGTGCCGGTGCCCGAAGTTGAGCGCCGAGTAGCCGGCGAGGAAGTCGAGGTAGCGCACCCCGTCGACGTCGGTTACCCAGGCGCCCTCGGCCTCGGCGACGACCACCGGCAGCGGGTGGTAGTTGTGGGCGGTCCAGCGCTCGGCGTCGGCGAGCGCGCCGGGGGTACGGAATTCGACGGTAGTCACGAGCTGTGCCTCCTTGTCATGCTCTCCTGGCCCTCGCTTTGCACGGTGCAGTCGATCATGACCTGACCTCCAGCGTGCAGCACTTGGGACCGCCGCCGGCCTTGCGCAGTTCGGAGAGGTCGACCCCGATGGTCTTGTAGCCGGCTGCGCGCAGCGCCCCGGCCAGGTGGGTGGCCTGTTCCGGCAGCACGACGGTCTCGCCGTCGCTGACCGCGTTCAGGCCCAGCACGGCGGCGTCCTCCGGCGTTGCGATGATCGCATCCGGGAAGAGCTGCCGGAGCACGGATTGCGAACCCGGCGAGAAGGCCTGCGGAAGGTACGCGATGGTGCGCTCGTCGAGCACGCAGAGCGCGGTGTCGAGGTGGTAGTAGGCCGGGTCGACGAGCTGCAGGGTGATCACCGGACGCTGCAGGAACTCCTGGGTCTCGGCGTGGGACGCGTGCGAGGTCCGGAACCCGGTGCCGGCCAGCAGCACGTCACCGGCGAGCAGGATGTCGCCCTCGCCCTCGTTGGTGTGCTTGGGCTCGCGGACCTCGAAGCCGCGCTCACGGAACCAGGAGGCGTACGCCGGGGCCTCGTCGGCCCGCTCGGCGTCACGGAACTGCACACCCAGCACGCGGCCGTCGACGACGGTGGCGCCGTTCGCGGCGAAGACCATGTCCGGCAGTCCGGGCAGCGGGTCGATCAGCTCGACGGTGTGGCCGAGTCCGAGGAACGCCTGCCGCAGGCTCTCCCACTGGCTGATGGCCAGCGCGTTGTCATACGGCGCCGTGGGGTCCATCCACGGATTGATCCGGTACGTGACGGCGAAATGGGTGGGCCGGCACATCAGGTAGCGGCGCTTCAGGCTCATGAGCAGAAACGGTATGCGGGAGTGACCGGCGATCCCCAGAGAGTAACCATGCGTGCACCGGCGGATCGTTGCGTGATCAGCAGGGTGCACGGCGATTCATTGCAAAGGCCCCGGCGGGACGGCGAACCGCCGCCCTTGCCGGGGCCTCAACGATCTCCGGCGAACCGCCGGAGGCATTCGGGGCGGGCCGGCCTGCGCCGTCCCGATTCCGAGTGGGTATGTCCCGCCGCCACATCATCGGCGGTGAATATCAGATACCCGTCAAATCCTCGTTTCAAACTGTGTGTCGAGCCACGTCCGAAGCTCCGTGACGGTCTGCGTGTCGGTGCCCAGCCACCACAGCTGGCCGGCCAGGGCGAGCACCCCGATCACCACGGCGGCGAGCGAGAGGATCACACCGATCACGGCGCCGGTCTTGCCGGCCACGTGTCGCTTACGGGTTGCGAAGACGCCGGCGAGCGAGAGGACCAGCGCCACCGCGGACACGCCCACGCCGTACCCGAGAAGGGGTCCGGACAGCACCAGAAGCGCACCGGCGACCGAGAGGACCAGGCCGAGGGTCGCGACGAAGCTCGCCCGGGCCCGCGGAGCGGGAGTGGTGACGGGAACGGCGACCGGCTCGGAGACGGCCTTGGCACGTTCGGTCTCGGAAAGAGAGGACGCCGGGACCGAGGACGAGGACGACGAGGCCGAGGTCCGCGGCGGGAAGGTCTGCGGGCGGGCCGGCGGGGGAGTGACGGTGGTGTCCGGGCGAACCGGTGTGAGGTTGGCGGTGGTGGGTTCGTCACGCCGCGGCGTCACCGGGATCCGCTCGGTGCTCGCGTCGTCGGCGGTCGTCTGGCGAGGAAAGGTAGGGAGCCTCACGTCTGAACCTCCTTGGCAGGTTTGACAGGGCTACATACCCCTACCGCCCGGAAACGACACGAAGGGCACGCCCCATCAGGTGACGTGCCCTTTCGAGAGCGGGTCAGACCAGCGAGTTCACCGCGTTCACATCGGTGGCCCTGGCGATCACGTGGTCGACCAGGCCGTAGTCCTTGGCCTGCTGGGCGGTGAACCAGCGGTCGCGGTCGGAGTCGCGGTTGATCTCCTCCGGCGTGTGCCCGGTGTGGAAGGCGATCCGCTCGTTCATCACCTGCTTGATGTGCAGCATGCTCTCCGCCTGGATGGCGATGTCGGCCGCGGTGCCGCCGATGCCGCCGGAGAGCTGGTGCATCATCACCCGGGCGTGCGGCAGCGCATACCGCTTGCCGGGCGTCCCGGCGCAGAGCAGGAACTGGCCCATCGACGCGGCCATGCCCATCGCGATGGTGGCCACGTCGTTCTTGATGTACTGCATGGTGTCGTACACCGCCATGCCGGCGCTGATCGAGCCACCCGGAGAGTTGATGTAGAGAGCGATGTCGCGCTCGGAGTCCTCGGAGGCGAGCAGGAGCATCTGCGCACAGATGCGGTTGGTCACCTCGTCGTTCACCTCGCTGCCGAGGAAGATGATCCGCTCCCGCAGCAGCCGGTCGAACACCTGGTCGTCGAAGGACGCGCCGCCGCCCCGCATGGTCGTCTCAATGCTCATGGGAACACTTTCTCCCAGCCGGGCCGCGGATCCCAGCGATTCGCCTCAGGGCGAATCCGCTCACGGCATAATGCCCGGCTACCTTTGGTGCGTGCCGGAGGGACATACCATTCACCGCCTCGCAGTCCGCCATCGTGAGCTCTTCGCCGGGCATCCGGTCACGGCGGCCAGCCCGCAGGGTCGCTTCGCCGCGGGGGCCGCGCTGATCGACGGGCGTCGGCTCCTCGACACCGAGGCGTACGGCAAGCATCTGCTCCACCACTACGAGGGCGAGCACACTCTGCACGTGCACCTCGGTCTGTACGGCAAGTTCGCCGACGGGGACCTGCCCGCCCCGGCGCCGGTCGGCCAGCTACGGATGGTCCTGACCGGTTCCGGTCATTGGCTGGAGCTGCGGGGCCCGACCGCCTGCGAGGTCCTCGACCCGGGCGCGGTCGAGGAGTTGCGGTCCCGGCTGGGCGCCGACCCGCTGCGTGACGACGCCGACCCGGCCGCCGCGTTCGCCCGCGTCCGTGCCAGCACCAAATCGCTGTTCGCCCTGCTCATGGATCAGTCCGTAGTGGCCGGTTGCGGCCTGATCTACGCCAACGAGACGTTGTTCCGGGCGGGCCTGTCGCCGGAGACCCCGGGCGCCGCGATCGACGCCGACCGGTGGACCGCGATCTGGGACGATCTGCGGTCGCTGATGAAGGAGGGCGTGCTGCGCGGGCGGATCGACACGGTCCACACGCAGCACACCCCCGAGGCGATGCGGCGGGCGCCACGGGTCGACCGGCACGGCGGCGAGGTGTATGTCTACCGCCGTCCCGGCCTGCCCTGCCTGGTCTGTGGCACCCCGATCGCCCGGGACGAGCTGGCCGGACGCAACCTCTACTGGTGCCCGTCCTGCCAGCCGTCGCCGGTCACGCGGTCGCGGCGGCGTCGCTCGGCGTAGCGGACGGCGTCTGCGACGGCACCGGCTCCGGGGCGGAGGGTGCGGGCGTCGAGGGCGTGGGCTCCGGCGCCTCGGCTCCGGGGACGCCGACCTCGAAGTTCTCCACCAGCCAGGGCAGCAACTGCTCGTACGCAGCGGTGGTGTCCGGCTGGTTGAAGTCGTGGGACAGCACGATCGCGCCCGGCCGGGTCTCCTTCCTGACCTGCGCGATGATCCGCTGCACGTGCTGCTCGGAGGTCTCGCCCTCGGGGTGCTCCCAGTCGCGCGGGTCCACCTCCCAGTAGAGCGAGGTCATGCCGTCGACGTACGCCGTCTTGACGAGCCGGTCGGTGAAGTTGCCGCCGGGCGCCCGGAAGTAGGGGATCTCGGCATCCGGGACCGCCGCGCGGATCGCCGCGTTCGTCCGTTCCAGATCAGCCTTGATCTGATTCGCCCTCTTGCCGCCGATCTTGAGGTCGTGGCTCCACGTGTGGTTGCACAGCACATGCCCGCCCTCGACGATCTGGCGGACCAGGTCGGGGTGCCGTCGGGCCTGCGTGCCGACCAGGCAGAACACCGCCTTCACCTGGTACTTGTCGAGCATCGCCAGGATCTTCGGCGTCTGCACCGGGTCGGGCCCGTCGTCGAAGCTGAGCATCACCACCGGGGAGCCGGTGGTGCGCCGCGAGTTGAACGGCCCGTCGCCGACAGGCACCACGACCTGCTGGGGTGCGTTCTCGGTGGGTCGCACGACCGGTGTCGACTGTGGAGCGGACGGCTCGGGCTCGGCCGGTCTCGTCGCGGCGGGGGCGCCGGCGGCAGCCTCCGGCTCGCGGTCCGGCGCGGGCTTCTTCCGCTCGCTCTTCTCGATCACGCCGACGGCCTCGGCGGCGGCGGTCATCACCGAGGTGCTGCCACCGTCCTCGAGCGGGATCGTCGGCACGGCGGTGAGCAGCAGGCCGGCGGCGACCAGGGTGCCGAGCAGGACCTGCGGCCGGTTCTTCGCGGCGGCCACCCAGGCCTCGACCGGCATGGTCGAGGGAGCGCGGTGCGCGCCACCGGTGGTGCGGTCCGGCGCGGCCGTGCGGCCCGGCGAGCGACGGCGGGCGGCGCGGCCGCCTTCGACGCGGGCATCTCCATACGAGACGCGGGCGGCTCCGTACGAGACGCGGGCGGCTCCATTCGATTCGTACGCCCCCGCGCGATGCCGTGCCGACCGGGGAGCCGGGACGGTCGCGCCGGAGGCGGTGACGATCGCGGCACGCAGGCTGGTCAGCCTGGCCACCGTGGACGATGCCGGGGTCTCGTCGGGCACCGGATCCGGTGCCCGGTGCCGCCCGGCGGCCGAATTGTTGGCGCGGGACGTCGGCGCAGGTGAGAGGGGGGCGTGCGGCGACATTCGTCATGCCTACCGTGCCGCAAGATCTCGCGCGATACCGAATCGGTCACCGACCGGTCACATAGGGCGATACGCGCTGCTCACCTGCAGTGACGTCGATAAGTGCAATTTGTGATTGAAGCCGCTTCCGGCGTCACCTAATCCGTGGGAGCGTGCTCACCACTGGTGGAGCGCACCAGCCAGTCGACCACGTCGCCGACCGATGCCCCGCCGGCCAGCAGTGCCCGCTGCCGGGCCGCGCCGGTGCCGTGCTCCCGCAGCCGTCCCAACAGGACGGTCGCGGTGGCGAGGTCGCCGTGCCGTTCGAGCTCGGGGCGCACGTAGTCGAAGAGCTGCCGCATCAGCCGCCACGCCGGACGGGGCTCGCGGGTCGCCATGTCGATGTTCAGGCCCTCGAGGCCGTCGTGCGCGGCCCGCCAGTGCGCCGCCATGAGCAGCGGGTGTTCGACGTCGGGCGCCTCGATCCCGGCCCGGACCTCGCGCAGCAGTGTGCCGACCAGCGCCCGGGTCAGCGCGGCCAGCAGCACCGCGTCGTCGGCCGTGGGCATCACATCGCCCATCCGGATCTCCACGGTCGGGTAGCTCGCCGACAGCCGGGCGTACCAGTAGAGCATCCCCTCGTCGAGCATCGCGCCGCTCGCTTCGAGGTCGCTGATCAGTGTCAGGTAGTGCTCGTGGGAGCGCAGGTAGGGCGTGGGGCCGACGGTGGGCCAGCGCTCCCACATCATCGAGCGCCAACTGGCGTACCCGGTCTCCCGTCCGGCGAATAGCGGCGAGTTGGCGGTGGCCGCCTGCAGGACCGGCAGCCAGGGCCGCAGGTGGTTGAGCACCTGCACGCCGGTCTCCGGGTCGGGGATGCTGACGTGCACATGGGTGCCGCACATGCCGGGTCCGGGGGAGAGGTCACCGAAGCGCTCCCGCATCCGGTGGTACCGCTCGTTGTCGACGATCCGTGCGTTGTGGCCGGCTGCGGGCCCGGTGCCGACCGCGACGAGCCGGGCGCCGGCCCGTTGTGCCGCGGCCCCGACGTCGGTGCGCAGTCGGCGCAGCGCCGTGGCCAAGCCGTCCAGTTCGAGCTGCGGTGGGCTGGCCACCTCGATCTGGGTTCGGTAGAACTCGTGCTGCACCCCGCCCCGCAGGTCGGCGGGCAGCTCGGCGAAGACCTCCTCCACCGCCTCCGCGGCCCGTGGCTCGGTCGCGTCGACGAGGAGATACTCCTCTTCGACGCCGAGGGTGAGAAGGTCGTCACGCTCGGCCTTTGCGGCGAGTTCGGGGGAGATGGCCGTATCCATGGGAGCGGCTTACCCGAGCGGATCTCGCGGGAAACGATCGGCTGTCTTCCATATTGACAACCCCTGGAAACAAGCGTGCAATCTGTGAGAGCGCTCTCTCAACCCCCAGGAAAGGCGCGTCCCCCATGAGAATCCCCCGGAAACTGCTGGCTGTGGCCACGTCGATACTCGCCGTCGGCGCCTCGGTCACCTTCGTGGCCAACGCCGACGCCGCGGTCCCGCCCGCACCCGCCGGCATGACGCTGGTCTTCGGCGACGACTTCACCGGCGCCTCGGGCACCGGGCTCAACCGCTCCAACTGGCTCTACTCCACCGGCACCGGATATCCCGGCGGCGCCGCCAACTGGGGCACCGGCGAGATCGAGACGATGACCGACTCGACGGCCAACGTCTACCAGGACGGCGCCGGCAACCTGGTGATCAAGCCGCTCCGTGACTCCGCCGGCCGATGGACCTCGGGCCGGGTGGAGACCCAGCGCACCGACTTCGCCGCCCCGGCCGGCGGGAAGATGCGCATGGAGGCCCGCATCCAGCAACCCAACGTGACCGGCGCGGCGGCGGCCGGATACTGGCCGGCGTTCTGGGCGCTCGGCGCCGCGGCCCGTCCGGTCGGTGCGACCAACTGGCCCAGCATCGGCGAGATCGACATCCTGGAGAACATCAACGGCCGGTCCAGCGTCTTCTCCGCCCTGCACTGTGGCAGCAACCCGGGCGGGCCGTGCAACGAGACCACGGGTCTGACCAGTGGCGAGCGAGCCTGCAGCGGCTGCCTCGGCAGCTTCCACACCTACGCCACGGAGTACGACCGCAGTGTCTCGCCCGAGCAGCTGCGCTTCTACCTCGACGGCAACAACTACTTCACGCTCACCTCGAACGCGGTCGACTCCACCACCTGGAACAACGCCCTGCACCACGGGTTCTTCATGATCCTCAACGTGGCGATCGGCGGCGGGTTCCCGGCGGCGTTCGGCGGCGGCCCGACCGCGGCCACCCAGCCGGGTGTGCCGATGCTGATCGACTACGTGGCCGTCTACCAGTCGAGCGGCGGCACCACACCGACCAACCCGACCACTCCGCCGCCCTCGGGCAGCCGGGACGCGTACTCCCGGATCGAGGCCGAGTCGTTCAACAACTCCGCCGGAGTGCAGCTCGAGACCAGCTCCGAGGGCGGGCAGAACGTCAGTCACATCGCCAACGGCGACTGGCTCCAGTTCAACAACGTCAACTTCGGGACCGGCGGGGTGAAGGACTTCGTGGGCCGGGTCGCGTCCGGCGCGGGTAGCGCGGTGAGCGGCCTGGTCGAGGTGCGCCTGGACAGCCGGAGCAACGCCCCGATCGGCACGTTCGCACTCGCGAACACCGGTGGCTGGCAGAACTGGACGTCGATCCCGGCCAACGTGTCGAACGTGACCGGCTCGCACACCGTCTACCTGACCTTCACCAGCGGCCAGCCGGCCGACTTCGTCAACGTCAACTGGATCCAGTTCCGCAAGTGACCGTCTAGCGTGCGCGGGCGGCGGTGCGCTGCCGCCGCTTGCGCACCTTCTTCACCACCCACGAGCCGATGGCGATCGCGAAGAACGCCCAGATCGCGTAGTCGAACCACTGGGCGTACTGCTCCAGGTCCCCCAGCGGGAGCCGAGCGCGTAGCCGCCACCGATGAACAGCGCGTTCCAGAAGCCGCTGCCGATCGTGGTGAAGACCATGAACTGGCCCATCGGCATGCGGTTGGCGCCGGCCGGGATGGAGACCAGGCTGCGGACCACCGGGGCGCACCGGCCGAAGAGCACCGCGGCGCGCTCGTGTTTCTCGAACCAGCGGTCGGCCCTGTTCAGGTCGTCCGGATCGACCAGGGGGATCCGGTCCAGCCAGTGCTTGAGCCGCTCCTCGCCGAGCCCGCGGCCCAGCCAGTAGAGGGCGACCGCGCCACCGAGCGCGCCGAGCGTCGCGGTGATCCAGACCAGCACCAGGTTGACCCGGCCCTCGCTGGCCAGGTAGCCGGCCATGGACAGCACGATCTCACTGGGGATGGGCGGGATCAGGTTCTCCAGGGCGACCAGCAGCCCGACGCCGATCTCGCCCAGTGAGTCGATCACCGAGGCAACCCAGCCGGTCAGTCCACCGAGATTGCTGAGATCGCCGTCGGCCATGCGCCCGCCTTCCGAATGTCGCCACCAGGTCCCCACACACTGTGCAGGCGATTTCTGAGAGTTACCCGTGAACGAGCCGTCCAACCCGTCCCCGCCGGGGCGGCGCGCGTTTCGTGGCGCGGAGGCGCGGACAAGTAAAGGCGCATGAGTGACCGGTGGTATTCCAAGGCCGTCGTCTATTGCCTCGACATCGACTCGTTCGCCGACTCCGACGGTGACGGCTGCGGTGACATCCGTGGCCTGATCGGGAGGCTCGACTATCTGTCCCGGCTCGGGATCAACTGCCTGTGGCTCAACCCGATCCACCCGTCGCCCGGCAAGGACGACGGCTACGACGTGTCCGACTTCTACAACGTCGATCCCCGGTTCGGCACGCTCGGCGACTTCGCCGAGCTACTGCACCAGGCGGCCAACCGGGGCATCAAGGTGATCATCGACCTGGTGGTCAACCACACCTCCGACCAGCACCCGTGGTTCGTCTCGGCCCGATCGTCACCGGACTCGCCGTACCGCGACTGGTATGTCTGGAGCGAGACCGCTCCGGAAGACCGCAAGCAGGGGATGGTCTTCCCGGGCGAGCAGGACGAGACGTGGTCCTACGACCGGACGGCGAAGCTCTGGTACTACCACCGGTTCTACAAGTTCCAGCCGGACCTGAACATCGAGAACCCGGAGGTCCGGGCCGAGATCAAGAAGATCTGCGCGTTCTGGCTGCAGCTCGGGGTGTCCGGGTTCCGGATGGACGCGGTGCCGTTCATCATCGAGAAGACCGAGCCGGGCAGCCCCACCGCGCCGATGGACTTCGACTTCCTCAGCGACCTGCGCCAGCACGTGCAGTGGCGCAAGGGCGACGCGGTGCTGCTGGCCGAGGCCAATGTGGAGCCCGAGAAGCTGGTGACCTACTTCGGCGACGAGGGCGGCTCCAGCAACCGCATCCACATGCTGTTCGACTTCATGCTCAACGCCCGGCTGGTGCTGGGCCTGGCCCGGCAGGACACCGAGCCGATCATCGACGCCCTGCGGGACTCGCCGAAACTGCCGGACGGCGGCCAGTGGGCCACCTTCCTGCGCAACCACGACGAGATCGATCTGTCCCGGCTCACCGCCGAGCAGCGCAAGGACGTCCTCGACCAGTTCGGGCCGGACGAGAGCATGCAGCTGTACGGGCGGGGCATCCGCCGTCGCCTGGCGCCGATGCTGGGCAACGACCGCCGGCGGATCGAGCTGGCCTACGCGCTCCAGTTCAGCCTCCGTGGCACGCCGGTGATCCGGTACGGCGAGGAGATCGGGATGGGGGAGAACCTGGAGCTGGAGGGGCGCTACGCCATCCGTACCCCGATGCAGTGGAACAACCTGCCGAACGGCGGATTCTCCAGCGCCGATCCGAAACAGGTGATCCGTCCGGTGATCTCGGGTGGCGAGTACGGTTTCGAGACCCTCAACGCGACCCTCCAGCGGCACGACCCGAAGTCGCTGCTGTCGTGGTTCGAGCGGATGATCCGTACCCTCCGCGAGACGCCCGAGATCGGCGGCGGGACCTGCACCCACGTCGATGTGCCGGCGCCGAGGGGCATCCTGGTGCACCGCGCTGACGCCGACACCGGAACCATGCTGTTCGTGCACAATCTGGGCACCGAGGACGGTGTGGTCGATCTGAGCAGCCTGGCCGCCGAGGCCGACTTCCCGAACGACGTGCTGGCCGACCAGAAGTACCCGGAGCCGGGCGAATTCGACAAGATCAGCGTCGCCGGGTACGGATACCGGTGGATCCGGATGCGCAGAACCGCCTGACCGGCATTAGCATCGGCTTCCAGCAGCTTGGATCACTATCGGAGGCCGCAATGTCGCAGTCCGTACGTCGTGTCGCTGTAGTGACCGGAGCCGCCCGCGGCATCGGCGCGGCGATCGCCCGCAAACTCGCCGCCGACGGGATGGCGATCGCGGTCGTGGACCTCGACGAGAAGTCCGGCGCCGAGACGGTCGACGCGATCGTGGCGGCGGGCGGCTCGGCCATCGCGATCGGCGCGGACGTGGCCGACAAAGATCAGGTGACGGCGGCCGTCGAGCGGACCGTGGCCGAGCTCGGCGCGCCGACCGTCCTGGTCAACAACGCCGGGGTGCTGCGCGACAACCTGCTCTTCAAGATGTCCGAGGACGACTGGGACACCGTGATGGCCGTCCACCTGCGCGGCGCGTTCCTGTTCAGCCGGGCCGTGCAGCAGCACATGGTCGCCGCGAAGTACGGGCGGATCGTCAGCCTCTCCAGCACGTCCGCCCTCGGCAACCGTGGCCAGGCCAACTACGCCGCCGCCAAGGCCGGTCTGCAGGGCTTCACCAAGACGCTCGCCATCGAGCTCGGGAAGTTCGGCATCACCGCGAACGCGGTCGCGCCCGGCTTCATCGTGACCGACATGACCCGGGCCACCGCGGCGCGCATCGGGGTCGACTTCGACGATTTCGAGAAGGCGACGGTCGGTCAGATCCCGGTCGCCCGCGCCGGTCGGCCCGAGGACGTGGCGAACACGGTGTCGTTCCTGGTCAGCGAAGGAGCCGGGTTCGTCTCCGGACAGGTCGTTTATGTCGCGGGCGGGCCGAGGGACTGACAGGCTAATGGTTGCTGGCAACTTGCTGAGAAGAGTTACAAAGAAATCATGAAACGACGCATGAGTTCCCGGACCGTGTCGTTGACCAGCACCTTCCTCCTGCTGGCCGCGGGTGGACTGGCTGCGTGCGACAGCGACGAATATGTGGACGAGGGTTTCTACTGCGCGGACGCCAACGGTGTGATCGTCGACGAGGACCTCTGCGACGACGACGGTGGCGGTGGTGGTGGGGGCGGCTTCTTCATCTGGCACTCGTCGGGGTACCGCTCGGGTTATCCCATCGGCTCCCGACTGCCCAGCGGCGGCTCCAAGTTCGCCTACAACGACGCGTCATCGCGGTCGAAGTTCGGTCTCCCCTCCAGCGGGAAGATCAGCAACGGCACGGTGAAGACCAGTGTCGTGGGCAAGGGCGGCAGCGGATCGTCTTCGGGGGGCTGACATTTGCGGCGGATTCCGCACGGGCCGGTGCGCGACGGTTGGCGGCTCACCAACTACAGCCTCGGCCTGACCTACAACGACGACGTCCTCCCCGACGGGACGACGTACTCGTACTGGCAGGAGGGGCCGTACTACGACTTCACGGCGGCCGAGATCGAGGAGCTGGAGACCGCGAGCGCGACCCTCTACGCCATGTGCCTGGAGGCCGGCGACTGGATCGTCCAGCAGTGCCCCCGGCGTACCGTCGAAGGTCGTAAGCAGGGGTTCTTCGCCTCGATCTGCACCGCCGAGTCGTGTTTCCTGGCCCGCATCGGGATCCCCGAGTACACGCATGAGCAGATCATCCGGACCTGGTTCGACGGCGACGCCGAGACGTGGACCCATCAGGACAAGGACCCGGACGGCCGGCTGCCGATGCAGACGCCCGACTGGTCGCCGACCGTTTATGGTCGCTTCGATCTGTGGTACAACGGGGCCGGCACCGTCCCGCGGCTGCTCGAGTTCAACGCGCAGACACCCACCTCACTGGTCGAGGCCGCCGTCATCCAATGGCACTGGATGGACCAGACCGGCGTGGCCCGGCACGAGTGGCGTCAATGGAACTCCATCCACGAGCGTCTCGTCGGCTGGGAGGCCACACCGGGCGAGCCCGGCGATCCCGGTGCCTGGCGGCGCAACATCGCCAAGCTCCGCGAGGCGCGTCCCTGGCTGCCGGAGAAACCCAAGATCTTCTTCGCGTACGAGACCTCCGAGACCTCTGGTGAGGACCGGATGAACGTCGCGTACCTGATGGCCACGGCCGAGGAGGCGGGCTTCCCGGTCGAGCTGATCGCGATGAGCCAGATCGGGTGGGACGTGGCGGGCGATCGCGTCCTGTTCGTCCCGGCGCCCGGTCAGGAGCACCGTTCCGAGCCGATCGACGTCATCTTCATGCTGTACCCGTGGGAGTGGTTCTGGCACGAAGAGGGCGGGAAGGCCTTCTTCCGTAACATGGCCGATCCGCAGAAGCGGGGGACGGTGTGGATGGAGCCGCCGTACAAGGCTGCACTGCTCGGCAACAAAGCCCTGCTCCCGGTCCTGTGGAAACTCTTCGGCGACGACCCGGAGCGAGGTCGATACCTGCTGCCGGCCTATTTCGCCGAGTCCTCCGGGGCGGCCAAGCTGACGTCCTACGCGAAGAAGCCCGTGTGGGGGCGTGAGGGCGGATCGGTCACGCTGGTTCGTGACGGGGCTCCGGTCGCCGACGTCCCCTCCGAGTACGGGTCGGACGGGCGCTACGTCGTGCAGGAGCTGTGCGAGCTGCCCACGTTCGACGGGCTGGAAGGGCCGGTCCATCCGGTGATCGGGGCGTGGCTGATCGACGGTGAGCCGGCCGGCATGGGGATTCGTGAGGGCGTCGGCACCGCCGGCCTGGTCACCACGAACACGTGCAACTTCGTGCCACACGTGATCAGTTGACTCCCCGGCGGGGCCTGCCGGCTTCGCTCCGCGCGCCGGTCTAGGCAGGAGACGTGGGCTTGTGGCGGTAGATCCACCACAGGCCCACGAACGGCAGGACCAACGGGACGTAGCCGTAGCCGCTGCCGAAGCCGGACCAGACGGTGGCGTCGGGGAAATCGCCGCTGTCCAGCACGCTCAGGGTGCCGATGGCCAGCACGCCGATCAGCTCGATGGTGCAGCTGATCAGGGCGATCAGTCGGCCTCGAGGACCTCCTCGGGCCAGGCCCACCGTAGCGGCGATGTAGACCAGGCCGGCGAAGGCGGAGAGCAGGTAGGCGAGCGGCGCCTCGGCGAAGTGGGTGGAGATCTGGACCAGGGCGCGGGCGCTCGCGGACAGGGCGAAGACGCCGTAGACGAGGAGCAGGACGCGGCCGATCCCGGAGCCGAGGGCGGCGTCGGCGGGGCGGACGGTGGTCTCCGCAGGGGTCTTCTCAGGCACCGGGCACCGACGCGATCTGCTGCAGCCGCAGCACTAGGACGGGCAGGACCAGGCAGCCGATGCCGAGGATCAGGTTGCCCCAGCGGGTCGGCTCCATCCTGGCGAGGACGAGCGCGGTCGGGGCCAGCCCGATCGTCGTGATCAGATAGCCGACGAAGGTGGCGGTGTCGTCGGGCCGCCCGCCGTCGAAGAGGCCGGCGACGGCGACCACCACGAGGACCGCGACCAGCGCGCCGAGCACGACGGCGGCGATCAGGTCGGCGCGGCTCGGCGCCCGGTCGAGGGCCGTCCGAACCAGATACCAGACCGCCAGGACGAGGGCGGCGACGATCGTCGTCGTCGACAGGGCACCGTTCACCCGGCCAGGTTACTGAGGCGCCTTCGGCCTGGTAACTTCCGGCCTGGAGATCAACGAACGCGAGGGCGGGGCTAACCGGTGCGCTTCGGACTATTCGGTACGGGACCATGGGCTCAACTGGCGCACGCGCCGGGGCTGGCCGCGCATTCCGGCGTGGAGTTCGCCGGCGTCTGGGGCCGGGACCCGCAGAAGACCGCCGACCTGGCCGGCCGTTACGGCGTCACGGCCTACTCCGACGCCGACGCCCTGATCGCCGACGTCGACGCGGTCGCGATCGCGCTCCCGCCGGACGTGCAGGCGCCACTCGCACTGCGGGCGGCACGAGCCGGACGGCACCTCCTGCTGGACAAGCCGATCGCGTTGCGTACCGAAGACGCCGAAGCCCTCGTCGCGGCGACCGCTGACGTGGCCTCTGTGGTGTTCTTCACTCGCCGGTTCACGCCCGAGCTGGACGGCTTCCTGACCGAGGCGGCGGCGACCGGCGGCTGGGCTGAGGCCCGGATCGACCACCTCGGGTCGATCTTCGTGCCGGACAACCCGTTCGGCGCGTCGCCGTGGCGGCGTGAGCGCGGCGGCCTCTGGGACGTCGGCCCGCACGCGCTGGCCGCGGTGCTGCCGGTGCTCGGCCCGGTGATCGAGGTCACCGCCGTGACCGGTCCGCGCGACCTGACGTTCGTGCTGCTCAAGCACGCCGGTGGGGCGGTCAGCCGGCTCACCCTGGCGGTGGACGCGCCGCCCGCCGCGGCCCGCGAGGAGGCCGTCTTCGCCGGTGACGCCGGGCTCCGGGAGGTGCCCCGCGGCCGGTGGGAGCCCTCGGAGGCTCTCGGTCGTGCCATCGACCAGCTGCTGGTGGCGGCGGCCGGTGGTCCGGCCTCCGCCGTCGACGTCCGTTTCGGTGCCACCGTGACCGCGATCCTGGTCGCCGCCGAGCGCTCCCTCGCCGAGCGCGCCACGATCACCGTCGAGCCCGGCCGCTCGTGAGTGCTGTCTCGGCGATGCCGAGACAGCGCCGAGAACCGGCTGCAAAGATCAACTGCGGCTGCTCGCCGGGGTGGCCGTGAGTGGATCGCCTACGCGGGGTAACGGCCATATTGATCGAGCGCCAGTCGAACTGAGCGCTAACTGGACAGAGCCTGCGCGTTACGGATGGACGCATAGTAGCGAGCCGAATACATTTTCGCCTTGTCACGTGCACCGGGGGCCGAATCGCCCGGCGGTGGCGATCGCGGGCCCGCGACGCCATCGCGTACGTGTCGGGGTGAGGGGATGCACTGCATGACCGACCGCACAGCCAGAGGTATGGACGATCCGGCCCGGCGCGGGGGAGCGCGGGCATGACCGGCCTGTGGGATGCCGAGCGGGACGCCTCCGAGGTGGCGCAGGCGCTGGCCGGCCTGGCCGCCCTGCTGCGTGCGGAGACGCCGGCCGACCCCCGGGTGCTGCGGAGCCTGGCCGAGAACGGCGGGGCCGCGGCGGAGCGCGTCGTGGCGTACCTACGAGGGCAATGCGCTCCCGGAGACGGCGAGATGGCCGCCGTGCCGCCACGGCTGGCGCCCTGGCGCGACTGGGTTCCCCCGCGCGGCCACCTGTTCGGGACGCCGGGCGCGGACCGTCAGGCCGACGGCGTGCCGCAACCGCGGCGCTGTGGCGACCCCGGGGAGTGACACCCGTTCAGGTGGTCGTCCGCAGAGTCTCCGACGGTGACTCTCCGAAGCGCTTGCGGTAGGCGGACGCGAACCGCCCGAGATGCGCGAAGCCCCAGCGGTGTGCCACCTCGGCGACGGTGATCGTCGCGGGGTCACCGGCGCGCAGGGTCTCGTGCGCCCGGGTGAGCCGAAGTTGCTGCAGGTATGTCATGGGCGCGCTGCCGACGTGCCGGCGGAACCCGGCCTGCAGCGAGCGGATGCTCGTTCCGGCGATGGCCGCGAGCTCCCCGACGGTGAACGGGCGGTCCGGCTCGGCGCTGATCGCGTCCAGGACCCGGCGGATGGGTCGGGGCGGCCCGGTGACGGCCGGCGCCACCAGCTCGTCGGCGTAGCGGTGCGGCACGCTCAGCAACAGGCCGCTGAGCACGCTGCTGCACAGTTGCTCGGCGATCAGCGGCTCGAAGATCAGGCTGTTCTCGTGCTCGAGCTCGTCCCGGAGCAGCCGGATGAGCCGGCTCCAGCTGTGCGCGGGCCCTCCCGTGAGGTCGAAGGCGGGCGGCAGGTCGATCGGAGTGTCGATCGGATGGCCGAGCAGTCTGACCAGCTCCGCTTCGAGCGCCCAGCTCTCGATCCGTACGTCCAGCTCCGCGGTGTTCGGCTCCTGGCGCAGTCGGACGCGGTCGCCCGGCCGGAACACGAGCGCGGTGGCCGGTGTGGCGGTGACCTCGTGACCGTCCCGGCGGGCGCGGACCAGCCCCGACGTGGGCAGGGTGACGTGATAGGCGGACAGGCACGGGAAGTCCAGCGTCGTGCTGCCGGCGAACGTGAGGTGGCCGACGGTGAGCGGTCCGAGTCGGATCACCTCGACGCCCAGCTTGAGATCACCGTCGGCGGACACCGGGGGGTAGAAACGATTCAGGACCTGCCTGGCCCGCTCGCCGTCGACGCTGTCGAGGTAGACGGTGTCCCGCGTCGACGTGACGTGTGGCAGGGCGTCAACCATGCCGCCTGGCGCTCCAACGCATACGGTGAGTATTCGGTCAGGTGGGTGGACAGTCAACGTGGTCGCCACGCAGTGACCGTTCCAGCACATTCCGGCCATATGAACTACTCTGGCGTTCCGCGCCTACGTGGCGTAACTTGCAGACCAGCGGATTGTTGTAGGAACGCGGGTTCCGGTCGGCGTCCCCAGCGAACGCCGCTCAGCGCACGACCCCACTTCTTCGGTCGGCGCCACCGTGTCCCGCGGCAGGATCGGCGTCGGCTCAGAAGGCTGGGACGCCAGGAAGAGGGCAGCTGTGTATCTGCCGATCACGACCCGCCAGCTGGTTGACGGCACCGTCGAGATCGCCCCGAGCGGCGAGATCGATCTGGACAACGCTCACGTCATGAGGGATGCGGTCAACGACGTCCTCACCGGCATGACGCCGAGCCGGATCTGCCTGGACCTGCAACGGGTCATGCTGATCGACAGCATCGGGATCGGCATCCTGGTCGCCTGCTTCCACACGGCCGCCGCGAGCGGGGTGAAGCTGGTGGTCAGCCACCCCAGTGCCACGGTCTACCGGCAGCTCTGGGTCTCCGGGCTCGTCGGTCTCCTCGGGTGCGCCGAGCCGCCCGCTCCGCGGACCTCGGTCGGTTTGCGCCCTTCCTGACTATTTTTCACCCATTCGGGCTGGCCGGCCGACCGAAATCGACCGGCCCCCGAGGGTGAGTCAGTGCAGGGCCGACTCCTGCTTCAGCCGTTCGTCACCGGAGAGGGTGGAGAGCGGCTTCTCCTTGATGAAGAGCACCGCCAGCACCGCGAGGAATGCGATCGGCGCTCCGACGAGGAACAGGTCGGCGGTGGCCGTACCGTAGATCTCCTTGATCACCGCGAGGATCTCGGGCGGCAACGTCTCCAGATCGGGGACCTTGGCCTCGCCGCCGCCCGAGGCGGCGGCGCCGAGCTTCTCGCTGAAGAGCGTGGTGACCCGGTGGGTCAGGACCGCGCCGAGCGCGCTGACCCCGATCGAGCCGCCCATGCTGCGGAAGAACGTCAGCGCCGAGGTGGTGGCGCCGAGCTCGGCGGCCGGCACGTCGTTCTGCGCGGCCAGGACCAGGTTCTGCATGAGCAGGCCGACACCGATGCCGAGCACCGCCATGTAGACCGAGATCACCGGCACGGCGGTGTGCGCGTCGATGGTGCTGAGCAGCAGCATGCCGACGGTCATCACGATCGAGCCGGCGACCAGATAGATCTTCCACTTGCCGAACTTGGTGATCATCGCGCCGGCCGCCGTGGAGGAGACGAGCAGGCCGAAGATCATCGGTAGGCCCATCAGGCCGGCCACCGTCGGCGACTTGCCCAGCGAGATCTGGAAGTACTGGGACAGGAAGACCGTCCCGCCGAACATCGCCACACCGACCAGCACGCTGGCCACGATGGTCAGGCTGACGGTGCGGTGCCGGAAGATGCCGAGCGGGATGATCGGCTCCTTGGCCTTCGACTCGACCAGGACGGCGAGAGCGAGGACCACCACGCCGGCGGTCACGAGCGCGGCGGTCTGCCACGACGCCCAGTCGAACCTGTCGCCCGCCAGGGTGGACCAGATCAGCAGGGTGCTGACGCCACCGGTGATCAGCAGCGCGCCGAGCCAGTCGATGCTGACCTCCTTGCGCACCACCGGCAGGTGCAGCGTCTTCTGCAACAGCGCGATCGCGATCAGGCTGAACGGCACGCCGATCAGGAAGCACCACCGCCAGCCGAGCCACGACGTGTCCACGAGGACGCCGCCGATCAGCGGGCCGGCGATGGTCGCGACGCCGAAGACCGCGCCGAACATGCCGGAGTAGCGGCCCAGCTCACGCGGCGGGATCATCGCGGCCATCACGATCATCGCGAGCGCGGTCATGCCGCCCGCGCCGACGCCCTGGATGATCCGGCTGACCAGGAGCACCTCGACGTTCGGGGTGGAGCCGGCGACCAGCGAGCCCACCACGAACAGCCCGAGGGAGAGCTGGATCAGCAGCTTCTTGCTGTAGAGGTCGGCCATCTTGCCCCAGAGCGGGACGGTGGCCGTCATGGCGAGCAGCTCGGTGGTGACGATCCACGTGTAGACGGACTGGCTGCCGTCCAGGTCGGCGATGATCCGGGGCAGCGCGTTGGCGACCACGGTGGAGGCCAGGATGCTCACGAACATGCCGAGCATCAGGCCGGACAGCGCCTGGATCACCTCCTTGTGGGACATCCGGCCGGAGACTTCGGCGCTTTCGGGTTCGACTGCTGTCATCGGCTTTCTCTCAAATCGTGAAGGATGGCGAAGGCTTCGCGGACGTGTTCGATCAGTGGCCGGGTGTCCCCGGAGCCCGCCCAGCGGATCAGCGCGACCCGTACGGCGGCGTTGGCGACGGCGGCGACGACCGATGGACGGGGATGGTCCGGGGCGTGGCCGGAGTGGGTGGCGACGGCCGTGGCGAGTCGCTGCTCGGCGGAGGCGGCCGCGGCGATGAGCAGTGGCAGCAGCTGCGGGTTGGCGGCGATCACGCGCATCCGGAGCAGCCAGAGGTCACGGTCGCGCTGGATCTGCTCGAACGCCGGCACCAGCGCGTCCAGCAGGGCGTCCAGCAGTGGCAGGCCCGGGGCGAGGACCGGCGCGGCGCAATCCTCCAGGGGGTCGCCGACGAGGGCGTCCTCCCTGGTGGCGAAGTAGTTGAAGAACGTGCGCGGCGACACCTCGGCGGCCGCGCTGATCTCGTCGACGGTCACCCGGTCCGCGCCGCGCTCGTCGGCGAGGCGGAGCGCGGCCGTGATCAGCGCGAGGCGGGTCTGCCGGCGCTTGAGCTCCCGGCGTCCGGGCAGGGTGGGGTTGTCCGCGTGCACGCGGACGAGGTTAGATCCAAACTTGCAGTTTCTGCAAAGTTTTAGTCGTTGAGCTGTGCCCGCTCGATCTCGGCCAGCGCGGCCGTCCACCACGGCCTGACCTCCCGGCCGGCCAGCAGATCGGTGAGCAGCACCACGGCGTTCCGGGCCAGCGCGCCCGGTTTCGGCGGAGGCGTCTCGTCCTCCTCGAGCACACCCAGCGCCGCGGCCAGCAGCCAGAGCACCACCTGCGGATCGGCCTCCGGCCACGACCGGACGCAACTCGCCAGCGCGGCCCGCACGTCGTCGGCGGTCAGCCCGTCCGGATGCCCGTCCTCCAGCAGCAGGCGGACGGCCGTGCCGAGGACCAGGCCGGTCCGTGCCGTATCGAGGGCCGCCAGGTCCGCCGACGCCTCGTCGAGCGCGGCCCGGTCGGCGGCCCGGACCGCGTCGACACCGGCGGTGGCCGCGGCCGCGATCGGGCGGGCCGGTGCGGGCAGATGCCGCCAGTCGTCCGTCATGGGTAGACCCTACGGGCGCACCGGCGATCGGCTGAGCCGGGGACGACCATGAATGGCGGAGAAATGCGAACGTGAAAGGTGAATGCCATTCGAGCGGTGTTCGGATGTGCGAATCGGCGAGCATTTCGGCACACTGCGTCGGGTGGAGGCGGAGCGGAAACTGGGCGGCCGGTACCGGCTGCAGAACGAACTCGGCCGCGGTGGCATGGCGGTCGTCTGGCGTGCGCTGGACGAGGTGCTGGACCGTCCGGTCGCGGTGAAGGTGCTGGCCGGACGCTATGCGGGGGACGACCGGTTCCGGGCCCGGATCCTGCACGAGGCACGGACCGCGGCGACCCTCTCCCACCCGAACATCGCGCAGATCTACGATTTCGGGGAGTGTGGTGAGGACGGAAATCCGGTCCCCTATGTGGTGATGGAACTGATCAACGGACTGACTCTGCAGGAACGCATCACCCGCGGCCCGATTCCACCGCGCACCGTCTTCCGGATCTGCGGCGAGGTGGCCACCGCCCTCGCCGTCGCGCACGCCGACGGGCTCGTGCACCGCGACATCAAACTCGCCAACATCATGGTCACCCCGGCCGGGGCCAAGGTCGTCGACTTCGGCATCGCCGCGGTCGCCGGGCCCGCCACGCCCGAGGACGTGCTGCTCGGCACCCCCGCCTACCTGGCCCCGGAACGCCTCACCGGGGGCGCCATCGAGCCCGCCTCCGACGTCTACGCGCTCGGCGTGCTGCTCTACCGGCTGCTCGCCGGGGTCGCGCCGTGGAGTGTCGAGACCACCACCCAGATGCTCAAGGCGCACGTCTACCAGGAGCCCATTCCGCTGGCCCCGCAGACCGGCGTGCCCGCCGAGATCATCGACATGGTCACCCGGTGCCTGGCCAAGGACCCGGCGGCACGGCCGGACGCGGCGGAGGTGGCAGACCTGCTGGGCGACGCGGCCGAGGCCACGGTGTTCACAAGATCCGAGGTGGTACGGCCGAACGCGCCCGATTTCGCACATGAGGCGTCCGTCGCCTCCTCACGTAAGGCCGGGGAGGGCGGGAACGGCCCGATCGACCCCGTGGCCCGGGGCGTGACCGTGCCCGCACCACGGCCGCGCGGGACGGGTCCCGGCAATGTCACGGGGCGGGTGGCCGTACCCCCTCGATGGAAGCGGGCGCGGCTGCCCGCCGCAGCCGTCGTGGCGACCCTGGCCGTCGCCGTGCCGTTGGCTCTCACCGCCGGAGGCGACGACCCGGTCGGGTCACCCGGCGTGGCAGCCCCGCCCGCCGTCTCACCCCGAGTGACTCACCGCGTGCCCTCCGCCTCCGGCGGCAGTCGCCCCGCCGGGGTTGCCAGCCGCCCCGAGCGAGCCCCCGTGGCCAGTGCAAGTGCCGTTTCCGCGCCGAGTGGCCGGCCGATCGCGCCCGGGTCGCACGCGCCGTCGCGGCCCGCTCCACAACCGAGCGTCACCGTGCCCGCATCGCCGTCCGAATCACCACCGGCGCTGGGAAGCCGCCTGGAGTCACCGGGCGGATCGGTGCAGGCGACCTGCGTGACCGACGGCGCCGAGTTGCTGGCCTGGGAACCGCGGTCCGGGTTCGTCGTGGAGCAGGTCGATCCCGGCCCGTCGCCGGCCGCGGTCGTGGTGTTCGTCGGCGACCTGGCGCGGTACCGGATGACCGTGACCTGCGTCGGCAGGCGGCCCTCCGCGGTGGTCCTGCCCTTGTAGACACGTCCGTCTGCTCACTGCCGGACCGCGTCGGATGTCCGACTAAACTGCGGCGGCACGCTGCGAAAGGGACATCGATGACGGCGAACGCATCCGACGAGTGGCTCACCCGGTTCCGGACGGTGCTCCGGCGTAACCCGGCGCAGCCCGCGCCCGTCCCCCTCGTCGCGCCGTCGGTGCTCAACCTCGCCCCCGACCCCGGCTTCCGAGTGGCGCCCGACGGCGTCGACGTGCCCGAGCAGCTGTCCGCCGAGCGGGTCGAGGTGCCCGGCCGTCCCGGCGTGACCGGCCTCAAGGTGACCGTGCCCGGCCGTGGCGGTGCGGCCGTGACACCGGCCCTGACCAGTCTGTCCCCGGGCTCCTACACCGCGAGCGTGTCGGTCTTCCTGGCCGAGCCGCTGGCCGGCCCGCCGCCCCGCCTGGCCGCCGAGTGGATGGCCGAGGAGCAGTCTTCGACCCGTTCGATGCCGGCCCGCAACGAGTACGGGCACCACCGGATCAGCGTCACCTTCACCGTCCCCGAGAACGCCCGCGACGTCCGGGTGAGGTTCGGCGCGGGGCAGGGCGACACGATCTGGTACGACTACGCCGTCACCGCGACGCCGGCCCCGATCCGCCATTTCGACGGTGACACCCCCGACGACGACGTCCACCGTCACGAATGGACCGGCGAGCCGAACGCCTCACCGTCCCGCCGTACCCTCGCCGTCTCCTCCGGGAGCTCCGTCGCCGTCCCGGAGACGCCGGACGAGGCGGCGGCGCTTCGGGAGCTGGCCGGTGATCCGCTGGGCGTGGCCCGGCTGGCACTCGCGACCGGCGACACCCCGGCGGCCGTCGACGCGCTGCGCCAGGTGGTCAAAGCCGGCGACCCGGACGGCCATGCGGCCTGGGAGCTGGGCCGGATCGCGCTCACCGAGGAGCGCTGGGCGGCCGCCGAGCAGTTGCTACGCGGCGCGGTGGCCAAGCGCCCGGAGGCGTTCGAGCGCGGCTACGCGCTGGCCCTCGCCTACGACAAGCTGAAACGCCGGGACGACAGCCGTCAGGCCTCCGCCGCGGCGCTGGCCCACGACACGAAGCTTCCGTTCGACGGGACGGCCCTGCTCGACGCCGACGTCACCTCCTTCGGGGCCCGCCGTGAGCTGGGCATCTTCCTGGCCGAGCACCTGACCCAGATCCGCACCCAGGCCGAACAGCGCCTGGCCCGCCCGGCACACAGCACCTTCGACCAGCCGATCTTCGTCTACTGGGCGCAGGGCTTCGAGGTCGCGCCCCCGGTCGTGAGGGCCTGCCTGGCGGCGCTGCGCGCCAACAACCCCGGCTCCCGCGTGCACGAGCTGTCCCTGGCGAACATCGGCGCCTACGTCGACGTGCCGGAAGACCTGGCCGCCGCGCTGGAGGGTGACCACTACCACTTCTCCGACCTGCTGCGCATGCTGCTGCTGGAGAAGTTCGGCGGCATCTGGGTCGACGCCGCCTGCCTGGTGACCGAGCCGTTACGCCCCCACATCGACCGGGCGCTGGCCAAAGGCAGCGTGTTCGCCTTCACCTACACAGGCCCCTACCTGGTCAACTGGTTCCTGGCGAGCCGCCCCGACAGCTACGTCATGCACCTGTGGCGGGCGGCGTCGTTCCTGTGGTGGGAGAAGCGCGGCGAGATCGTCGACGTCCTCCTGCACCACCACGTCTTCGAGATGCTGCACCGCCTGGACGACCGTTTCCGCACCGAATGGGACGCCGGCCTGCGCCTCAACGCGACACCGCCGCACGCGCTGCAGTCGGTGCTGCTCCGCCCGTACGACCCGGAGATGTTCCAGACCATCACGGAGGGCGCCTTCGTTCACAAACTGCGCCACCAGACCCCCGCAGCGGCCGGCGGCAGCGAGTCCTACCTGGCCCGCATCATCCGCGGAGACCACTGACCCGCTGCCGGGCCGTTTCCATCACGGCACTTCGCAGACGGATCGCTCGATGAACAGCCGCCGTACGTCCGCGTCGCTCAGCGCGCCCCGGTACGCCTCGAAGTCGTCGACGTCGCCCTGAAGCCAGCCGTCCGGTCCCGCCTGCGTCGTCGACCGGCAGACGAGCAGTGAGCCGGCCGCCTGACGAGGCTGCCAGGCGGAGCTGAGATCGATCCACTCAGCCGGTGCTCCGTCGATGTACAGCCGCACCTGCCGGTGGGTGGCGTCGAGGTGGTGCCACCGGTCGAGGCCGACGGTCGGCGCGCTCGCCGAGGCGGCGCCGAACCGTCGGTCAGGTCGAGCATCCGTCGCCGCCGTCGGCCGGCTCGTACCGCACGCGCAACGCGCTGCTGCCCGCATGGTCCTGATCCGGGCATGGCGGCAATCGCGCGGAGAGGATGGCCTCGCAGCGCTGTCCGTGCCGAGTTTGTCATGGGCAGCAGTAGCCGTCGCGGGTTACAGTTGTTTCGGATATCGGCGGTCCGGGGAGGCTGAGATGGCGCGTTCGAGCGTGCTGGGCGAGGCGACCCGAGTTGAGCCGACCTCCGATGACCGTGATCGCGCGGCCGAGATCAGCCGCGCCGGGGCGGAGCTTTCCCAAGCGATCCTGCGCCTGCCCAGCGGGGAGGAGCTCGCGCTGTCCGAGTCTTTGGTGGCCGTGCTGGTCGCTTCTGCGGGCCAGTTGTCGCAAGGCCATGGTGTCACCGTGCTCGCCACCGACGTCTGTCTGACCCCAGCCGAGGTTGGCGAGTTGCTCGGACTGTCGCGTCCGTTCGTGGTCCGGCTGTTGGACGCCGGTGAGATCCCGTCGGAGCGCCTTCCCGATAGCAAGCATCGCGTGGTGCGCCTGGTGGACGTGTTGGAGTTCCAAGAGCGCCGGGAGCGCCGACGGGTGGGGCGCCGACGTATCGCCGAGGCGGTTCAGGCCGCGGACCTTCCCTACTGAGCGCAGCGACGATCTCGATGGCCAGAGTCTTCGTCGACACCAATGTGCTGTTTCCGTTCTCGGTCATGGATCTCATGCTGGCCCTGACCGAGGACGGCGTGCACCACGTGATGTGGACCCAGGCTCTGCTTGCCGAATGGGAGCGGGTCATCGTGCGGGAGCAACGCCGCTCCGCTGCCTCGGCCGCAGCGATCACCTCCGCGATCCGCGAGTACTTCGCCGACAGCGAGGTGCCCGAGTCCGCCTACGCCCATCTGATCGAGCAGATGCCCGGCAGGGATCCCGACGATCGGGTACACATGGCCGCCGCCGTCGCCGGTCGCGCCACTGCGATCGTGACGTGGAATCTCGCAGACTTTCCCGCCGAGGCGCTGGCATCTCAGGGAGTCCGGGTTTGCGCGCCGGACGACTACCTGTGCGGCCTGCTCGACGTCTGGCCCGGCGAGATACTCGATACCGTTGTCCGGATGGCCGGCGAGAAGCGTCGCCCGCCGATGACTCCGGCCGACCTGACTGACTCGTTGTCCAAAGCCGGCGTGCCGGCGTTCGCCCAACGGCTACAGGCGATGCTGTTGGACTAGCGGATTCGAGTCAACCGACGCCGCTTCGGCGGGTGCTCGACATGACCGCGCGGGACAGGTCGAGTCTTCAATGTTGGTCGACTCGGTGTCGAAGGTGCCGTCACGCGGTGGGTATCCCTCTGCTGACGGTTTCACCGGGCGGTAGAGCCCATTCAAAGAATCTCTGACCGCCGTCGTCTGGACTGCTGCGAGTCGTCGCCCGCGTTCGCCGTCTACGACGGTGATCCTCTGGTCGCTGAGGAGACCGAACCAGCGTTCGACCTGGTTGATCAAGGGCGAAGCGGTCGGAGTGAAGT
Source organism: Actinoplanes sp. CA-252034 (assembly GCF_050956125.1). Classification (NCBI taxonomy): domain Bacteria; kingdom Bacillati; phylum Actinomycetota; class Actinomycetes; order Micromonosporales; family Micromonosporaceae; genus Actinoplanes; species Actinoplanes sp. CA-252034. The sequence goes on along the minus strand of NZ_CP191846.1, from coordinate 9,794,272 downwards.
GCATGTGGAATCGGGAATGCCGGGCCGGCCAGACCCGGATAGCCCGGGGTCTTGTGAGTGTGACGGTGATGACCCGAAAGATCAACGCTGAGGCGTTGACTGCAGATTTGAGTCCCGTATCAGGTGATTGACGACGAATCACCTGATGTGGTCGGTGAGTCAGGGCGAGTTTCCGGCCTGACTCACGGTGGTGCGAAGCTCCTCAAGGGTGATGCGAGTGCGCCCGGTGGCCCGAGCGGCCGCGTAGGCAGCGTTGAGCTGAGTTTGAGTGACGGTTGCTCTATGGCTTCCCTTTACTTGTCCTGCCAGCTGCTCGTCATTGCGCCCAGGGCCGCAGAGGCCCGAAAGCGATGCCGTCCTCATATGATCGCCCGTCAGGAAAGGTGCCGCCCGCCTCATGGGCCAGTCGGCGTGCTTCAAGGAGATCCGTGCGCAGCTCGGGAGGCGGCCGATCTGCCGGATCGGTCGTGTCGATAACGTATGCACCGCGTCGTCTTCTAATGATCTTCATTCCTGGAACCGGACCTCGAAGCTTTCGGTCACCGCTCTTTGGCCTCGCCCAGCAGCGTGTGCCAGGGAGCTACTGTGCGGAAAAGAACCGCTGCTGATTCTATTTCTATTCGCCGAGTGAACGAGTCCTCGGATCAAGCCGGAGACCTGAACGCAACACCCGTCCCGGGCCACTTTCGACGCCTCGCCGGTCCGGCGACAGTTGGGGCACTAGGCGCCATCGTCGTCAAGTCCTTGCCGCCTGTGGCCTTGATGATCGGACTTGGTATCGGTGCCGTCGTTGTCCTGACGGTCTTGTTCCTCGTGCTGGTGCCTTGGGTCTGGTCAAGTAGTCCGGCTCGCCGGCGAGCCGCTGGAGAAGCCTTTCGAGACCTCCGGCAGTGGGTTAGGCGTGATTGACGCCTTGGTCCTTCGGCGCGTCCTCGGTACGGATCGCCGTATAGGGCCGGTGACGGCCGGACACAGCCGGACAGACGAGTTAGGCCGCTGACAGCGTATGCGCTGCTCAGCGGCCTAAAAGTCCTGGTGATGAAAAGTGCCCCGGCAGGATTCGAACCTGCGCTTTCGCCTCCGGAGGGCGACGCTCTATCCCCTGAGCTACGGGGGCTCAGTGATGATGAGCCTAGCAGGGCCCTCGGCGGCCCGGCCAACGGGTATCGCCGAAAACGGACGGGCCGCCGGGAAGACCCGGCGGCCCGTCGATAGTGCCTGGTCAGGATGCGGCGCCGAGCTTCTCCTGGAGGGACTTCATGTCGGTCATCTCGCGCTGCTGGCTGTTGATGGTCAGCTGCGCGGCCTCGACGACCTCTTTGTCCTTGCTCACCTCGACGACCTCCTGGGCCATGTGGACGCCGCCCAGGTGGTGCTTGATCATCATCTGGAGGAACAGGCGGTCGCCCTCGATGCCGGTGGTCTCGCGGAGCTTCTTCATCTCCTCGGGGGTGGCCATGCCGGGCATCAGGCCGTTGACCACGCTCTCCGCGCCGTCCGGCATCCACGCCATGGCGGGCTGGTCGCCGGTGGGCTGGAGGTGCCATTCGCGGAGCCAGGCCTGCATCATGCCGATCTGGCCCTGCTGGTTGAGGGCGATGTCGACGCCCATGGTCCGCACCTCGGGGTCGGAGGCCTGCGCGTACGCGATGAGGCCCATCTCGACGGCCTGGGTGTGGTGGGTCGTCATGTCCCGGGCGAATCCGGCCTCGGCGGAGTCGTCGGCGGGCAGGCTGTCGCCCCGCGGCGCCAGGAGGCCGATGGCGACGCCGAGGACGAGCCCCACCACCAGTGCCACCGGGATCCAGTAGCTGAACCGGGACGGCGTGGGGGCGGGGTCGTCCGCGGAGGCGGAATCGGACACGGTCAGCCCTGCGGGGTGCTGCCGGTGACGGAGACGCCGCGGTCGCACAGGGCGGTCGGGCCCTCGATCGAGGCGTTCACCTTCAGTGACTTGATGAACTCGTCGATCCGCGGGTCGTCCACCGAGTCGACCTTGAGCTGGTAGCCCCAGGCCTGGAGGGAGACGGCGTTGGTCAGCCCGGTGAACGGGCTCATCATCGTCTTCTCCTTGCCCTCGACCTTGGCGGCCAGCGTGGCGACCTGGTCGGCCGGCAGGTCGGGGCGGTACGCGATCCACACCGTGCCGTGCTCGAGGCTGTGCACCGCGTGCTCGTTGGGAATCGGCTCGGTGTAGACGACGCCGTTGCAGTTCTCCCAGCTCGGGTTGTGCTCACCGGCGACCGGCGGGGACTGCTCGTACTTCAGGACACCGCTCTTGTGCTGGCTGCCCTTGACCAGGTCGGGGTTCGTCTCGCGGTAGTTGACGATGCCGGAGATGGCGGCGGCCCGCTCCTCCCACGGCACGGCCTTCTGCTTGTCGCTCTTGACGGAGGCGAAGACACCCCAGCCGATGATGCCGACCGCGATGACCACGACGAGACCGGCGACGGCGATCGGGCCCCAGTTACGGCTACCGGCGACTTTCACCGGGGTGACCGGCTTGCGGCCCTTACCCCCCTTGCCGCCGGGGCGTGAACCACCGGACCGGTTGGCGCCGGAGCCGCCCGTGGGGGGCTTGCCCTGGCCGGTGGTCTTGCCGACCTTGACGGTGGACGGGACCCGTTCGGGCCCCGGGGTGCTCATGCTCATCGTGCCTCGTCGATTCGTCAAAAGGGGAAGGGGCGGGGCTCGGGTGGCCGCCGAACGCCGAAGTCTACCCCCGATAGCATGGCTGAGTGACTCCCGCCAACCTTGCTGACACCGTTCTCTCAGCCGCTCGTGCCGTATTCGAGACGCGCGGACTCGACGTCGCGCTGCTGCCCGCCGCGACGACGGTGGAGCGGCCGCGCAACCCCGAGCACGGCGACTACGCCTCCAACCTCGCCCTGCAGCTGGGCAAGAGGGCCGGCGTCGCCCCGCGCGAGCTGGCCACGGCGCTCGCCGAGGAGCTGCGCCGGCGGGACGGCGTCGAGGCGGTGGAGATCGCGGGGCCGGGCTTCCTGAACATCCGGCTGGACACCGCGTCGATCGGCGCGATCGCCGGGCTGGTGATCGAGGCCGGCTCAGCGTACGGCCACAACGACGCCCTGTCCGGCGAAAGGGTGAATCTGGAGTTCGTCTCGGCGAACCCGACCGGCCCGATCCATCTGGGGCACACCCGTTGGGCCGCGGTCGGCGACTCGCTGCGCCGGGTGCTGACCGCCGCCGGTGCCGAGGTGACGAGTGAGTACTACATCAACGACGCGGGCGCGCAGGTCGACCGGTTCGCCCGGTCGCTGTTCGCGGCGGCCAACGGTGAGCCCACGCCCGAGGACGGTTACGTCGGCGACTACATCACCGAGATCGCCAAGGAGATCACCGACGCCGATCCCGGCCTGGTCGGGCAGTCCGCCGAGCAGGCCCTGCCGATCTTCCTGGCCCGCGGCTACGAGCTGATGCTGAGGGAGATCCGGGAGAGCCTGGAGCGCTTCGGCGTGCACTTCGACGTCTGGTTCTCGGAGCAGACGCTGCACGGTGGCGGCGCGGTCGAGCACGCCATCGAGGAGCTGCGCAAGCAGGGCCACATCTTCGAGGACGGTGGCGCGATCTGGTTGCGCACCACCGACTTCACCGACGACAAGGACCGGGTGCTGATCCGGTCGAACGGTGAGAAGACCTACTTCGCGGCCGACGCGGCGTATTACATCAACAAGCGCGAGCGTGGCTTCGACCGCTGCATCTACCTGCTCGGCGCCGACCACCACGGCTACATCGGCCGGCTGAAGGCGATCGCGGCGTGCGCCGGCGACGACCCGAAGAAGAACATCGAGATCCTGATCGGCCAGTTGGTCAACCTGGTCCGCGGCGGGCAGCCGGTGCGGCTGTCGAAGCGGGCCGGCAACATCATCACGCTGGACGAGATGCTCGACGCGGTCGGGCCGGACGCCGCCCGTTACTCGCTGGCCCGGTCCTCCACCGACTCCACGCTGACGCTGGACATCGAGGAGATCACCAAGAACTCCAGCGACAACCCGGTCTTCTACGTGCAGTACGCGCATGCGCGGATCTGCTCGCTGCTGCGCAACGCCGAGGAGAAGAAGATCAACCGCGGCGAGGGGTACGACGCGTCGAAGCTCTCCCACGAGCGGGAGCGCAACCTGCTCAAGACGCTCGGCGAGTTCCCGGGTGTGGTGGCGACCGCCGCCGAGTTGCGGGAGCCGCACCGGATCGCGGTCTACCTGGAGGAGCGGGTGGCCACCGACTACCACCGCTTCTACGACGCCTGCCAGGTGCTGCCGAAGGGCGACGAGCCGGTGTCCGAGTTCGCGCAGTCGAGGCTGTGGCTGGTCGAGGCCACCCGAACGGTGCTGGCCAACGGGTTGGACCTCCTCGGGGTCTCCGCGCCGGAGAGGATGTAAGGCATGCGCGCACACGAGGCCGGGGCCCTGCACGGTGATCTCGGCAGTCGCGGGCCGGCCTGGCTGCGTACCCCCGAGGATGTGAACGCTCTGGTGCCGCAGCTGTGGCCGCGGACCGTGACCAGGACGGACGCCGGGGGTCTGGAGATCGGCGGCGTGAGCGTCGCCGATCTGGCGGCCGACTACGGCACGCCTGCCTACCTGCTCGACGAGGAGGACCTGCGCGCCCGCTGCCGGGACTTCAAGGCGGCCTTCGCCGAGGCGGACGTCTACTACGCGGGCAAGTCGTTCATCTGCAAGGCCGTGGTCCGGGTGATCGACGAGGAGGGGCTCTTCCTCGACGTCTGTTCCGGTGGCGAGCTGGCGGTGGCGCTGGCGGCCGGGTTCCCGCCCGAGCGGATCGGCTTCCACGGCAACAACAAGTCGGTGTCCGAGCTGCGGCGGGCGCTGGAGGCCGGGGTCGGCCGGATCATCGTCGACTCGTTCCACGAGATCGCCCGGCTGAGCGCGCTGGCCACCGAGCTGAGCAAGCGGCCCGGCGTGCTGCTCCGCGTCACCGTGGGTGTCGAGGCTCACACCCACGAGTTCATCGCGACCGCGCACGAGGATCAGAAGTTCGGGTTCTCGCTGTCCGGCGGTGCGGCGTTCGCCGCAGCGGCGCAGATCCTCGACGAGGGTGTGCTCGACCTGCGCGGCCTGCACTCGCACATCGGCTCGCAGATCTTCGACACCAGCGGGTTCGAGGTGGCGGCCCGGCGGATCCTGGAGCTGCAGGCGCAGATCCGGGACGCGCGCGGGGTGGAGCTGCCCGAGCTGGACCTGGGCGGGGGGTTCGGCATCGCCTACACCACGCAGGACGACCCGTCGACGCCCGGCGATCTGGCCAAGCGGATCAACAAGATCGTCGAGTCGGAGTGTGAGCTGGCCTCGCTGCGCAAGCCGCACCTGTCGATCGAGCCGGGGCGGGCCATCGTCGGGCCGGCCGTTCTGACCCTCTACGAGGTGGGGACGGTCAAGGACGTCGACGGCATCCGCACCTACGTGAGTGTGGACGGCGGGATGAGCGACAACATCCGCACCGCGTTGTACGACGCCTCCTACTCGGCGACGATGGCCAACCGGCGCAGTGACGCCGAGCCGTTGCTCGCCCGCGTTGTGGGAAAACATTGTGAGTCCGGGGACATTGTCGTGAAGGATGAATTCCTGCCCAGCGACGTGCAGCCCGGAGATCTTATCGCGGTCCCCGGGACCGGCGCGTATTGCCGGAGCATGGCCAGCAACTACAACCACGTTCCCAGGCCCCCCGTGGTCGCCGTCCGCGACGGCGCCGCCCGCGTCATCGTGCGCCGGGAGACCGAGGACGACCTGCTTGCATTGGATGTCGGATGAGCCCCGCCAAATCCGTCCGCCTGGCTTTGCTGGGCTGCGGCACCGTTGGTTCCGAAGTGGTCCGTCTGCTGCACGAGCAGCGTGACGACCTGACCGCCCGGATCGGCGCCCCTCTCGAGATAGCCGGCATCGCGGTGCGGCGGCTGGGCCGGGAGCGCGGCGATCTGCCGGTCGACCCCTCGCTCTTCACGACGGACGCGCTGGGCCTGGTCAAGCGCGACGACGTGGACGTGGTGATCGAGGTCGTCGGCGGCATCGAGCCGGCCCGGACGTGGCTGACCGAGGCGCTGCGGGCGGGCAAGAGCGTGGTCACCGCCAACAAGGCGCTGCTGGCCGAGGACGGCGGCGCGCTGCACGACGCGGCCGCCGACGGCGCGGCGGATCTCTACTACGAGGCGTCGGTGGCCGGCGCGATCCCGCTGCTGCGGCCGCTGCGCGAGTCGCTGCACGGCGACCGCGTGACCGCGGTCACCGGCATCGTGAACGGCACGACCAACTTCATCCTCTCCTCGATGGCGTCGACCGGCGCGGGGTTCAACGAGGCGCTGGAGGAGGCGACCGAGTTGGGGTATGCGGAAGCCGACCCCACCGCCGACGTGGAGGGCTTCGACGCCGCCGCGAAGGCCGCCATCCTCGCCTCGCTGGCCTTCCACACCCGGGTCAACGCCGCCGACGTGTTCCGTGAGGGCATGACCGGGGTGACCGCGGGCGACATGGCCAGCGCCAAGGAGATGGGCTGCACCATCAAGCTCCTGTGCATCGCCCAGCGCACCGCCGAGTCGGTGAGTGTGCGCGTGCACCCGGCGATGATCCCGCTCACCCACCCGCTGGCCAGTGTCGGCGACGCGTTCAACGCGGTGTTCGTCGAGACCGAGGCGGCCGGTCCGCTGATGTTCTACGGCAGGGGCGCCGGTGGCCGGCCGACCGCGAGCGCGGTGCTCGGCGACATCGTGGCGGCCGCCCGTAACCGGCTGACCGGTGCCCGCGCGCCGAGCGAGAGCAACTACGCCGAGCTGGCGGTCCGCCCGATCGGCGAGTCGCTGACCCGCTATCACATCAGCCTCGACGTGGCCGAGAAGCCTGGTGTCCTGGCCACCGTGGCCGGCGTCTTCGCCCGGCACGAGGTGTCGATCGCCACGGTCCGACAGTCTGGCCGGGCGGACGACGCGAAGCTGGTCATCGTCACGCACAGCGCGCCGGACGCGGCGCTGGCCGCCACGGTCGAGGCGCTGTCGGGGCTCGACATCGTCCGGTCGATCGCGAGTGTGCTGCGCGTCGAGGGTGGTGCCGGCTAGTGCTCGTGCGTGATCCGGACGGTCACGATGTCGAAGCCGTCTGCCATCGTCCTGAATAATGGTCATCCGGTCCCATGGACCGGATGAGTCCGGCACGCTGGGCCGGAACTTCCCAGCAGGAGTGAGGAGTACGGCCATGTGGCGGGGCTTGATCGAGGCATACCGGGACCGGCTGCCGGTCTCCGAAGCCACACCGGTGGTCTCGTTGCACGAGGGCAACACGCCGTTGGTGCCGGCGCCGGTGCTGTCCCAACGGGTCGGCGCCGACGTCTACCTGAAGGTGGAGGGCGCCAACCCGACCGGCTCCTTCAAGGACCGGGGCATGACGATGGCCGTCTCCAAGGCCGTCGAGGAGGGCGCCAAGGCGATCATCTGCGCGTCCACCGGCAACACCAGCGCCTCGGCCGCGGCGTACGCCGCACGGGCCGGGATCACCTGCGCCGTCCTCGTGCCGCAGGGCAAGATCGCGCTCGGCAAGCTGGCCCAGGCTCTGGTGCACGGCGCCCGCCTGCTCCAGGTCGACGGCAACTTCGACGACTGTCTGGCGCTGGCCTCCAAGCTGTCCCAGGACTACCCGGTGTCGCTGGTCAACTCGGTGAACATCTTCCGTCTGCACGGGCAGAAGACGGCGTCGTTCGAGATCGTCGAGGCGCTCGGTGACGCGCCGGACATCCACTGCCTGCCGGTCGGCAACGCCGGAAACATCTCCGCCTACTGGATGGGCTACCAGGAGGACCACGAGGCCGGCAACAGCACGCGGCTGCCGAAGATGTACGGCTTCCAGGCCTCCGGCGCCGCCCCGATCGTGAACGGGGCAGTGGTCGAGAACCCGTCGACGATCGCCACCGCCATCCGGATCGGCAACCCGGCGAGCTGGACCAAGGCGCTGGACGCCCGGGACGCGTCGGAGGGCCTGATCTCGGCGGTCACCGACCGGGACATCCTGACCGCGTACCGGTTGCTGGCCCGTGAGGTCGGCGTCTTCGTCGAGCTGGGCAGCGCGGCCAGTGTGGCGGGTCTGTTGCAGCAGGCGGCGGCGGGGCGGATCCCGGCCGGCTCGCGGGTGGTCTGCACGGTGACCGGGCACGGCCTCAAGGACCCGGAGTGGGCGATCTCGACCGCCCCGTCCCCGACCGTGATCGCGAACGACGCCCTGCTGGCGGCGAAGGCTCTCGACCTGGCCTAGCGCCTCTGGGTTTCCCCGGTTTCCGGATCGGCCGCAGCGTGGTCTGCCAGACTGAGGGTCATTCAGGACCTACCGGAGTTGCGGATCGCTGAAGGTCAGCGATCCGGTCTCTACCGTCCTGAATGATCCTCATCGGCTGCGGCCTCCTCGGCTGCCCGGGATCCGGCTTCACGGACGAGCAACTCCATCGCCTGGGCGACGATCGTCAACTCTTCCGCTGAGAGTCGGCTGAGGAGCTCGCGCTGCTTGGCGACCCCTGCCGTGATGATGCCCTCGATGACTTCGGTGCCCGCCTTCGTCAACCCGATCCGGCGTACGCGCCGATCGTTCACATCCTCCGTGCGCGTGATGAGATCCTGCACGACGAGGCGGTCGACCATGCCGCTGAGCGCCGCGGCGCCGACACCGAGCAATCGGGCGAGCTCTCCACCGGCGAGCGTGCCGTGCCGGGAGAGCAGCAACATGATCTTGAGTTGCGACATCGTCAGGTGTGACGAGAAGAGCGGGTCCGACCGGTCGTCGGCGAACAGGTGCTCGAGCTGGATCGACGAACCCATGATGTCCGCGATGAGCTTCTCTTTCGGGCCCAGCGCCTGCTCCTTTTGTGACGTTCGGTGTTGCTGCTGGACGGTACCAGGGGGCCCGGTGAAAAACCATTTGTTCGCGTCATGCAAACTATCAATATCGACCGAACGATTCTCGGGGGAGCGCCCATGTCAGCTCTGACACGGCTCAGCCTTGCCAACCGAGGTCTCGTCGCCCTGATCGCAATCGTGATCAGCGGCTTCGGGCTCTATGCGATCCCGTCCCTCAAGCAGCAGCTCTTCCCCTCGATCGAGCTGCCCGCCGCGTTCGTCAGCGCGGTGTTGCCCGGAGCCTCGCCGGAAACGGTCGAGGACCAGGTGACGAAGCCGATCGAGGACGCGGTCAAGGGCATCGACGGGATCGACACCGTCACGTCCACCTCCCGCGAGAACGCGTCGAGCGTCGTCGTGATGTTCGAGTTCGGCACGGACATCGAGTCCGCCGTCAACCAGGTCACCACCTCGCTCAACCGGATCCAGGCGCAGCTGCCGGAGAACGTGGAGCCCCAGGTCTTCGCCGGTGGCACCGACGACATCCCGGCGATCGTGCTCGCGGCGTCCGGCGGCTCCGACGAGGCCGACCTGCTGCGGCGGCTCAACGAGACCGTCGTGCCGGAGCTCAACGGGATCGAGGGCGTCCGGGACACCCAGGTCACCGGCGCCCGCGCCAAGCAGGTCGTGATCACCCCCGATCTGGCGAAGATGGGGGCGGCCGGCGTCAACCCGTCGTCGCTGACCGCGGTGCTCCAGGCCAACGGCGTCTCCATCCCGGCCGGCGCGGTCGCCCAGGCGGACAAGTCGCTGACCGTGCAGGTCGGCACCCCGATCACCTCGGTCGACCAGCTCAAGGACGTCTACCTGACCGGCTCGCGCGGCCCGGTCCGTCTCGGTGACGTCGCGGCGGTGGAGAGCAAGCTGCCGGCCGCCGAGTCGTACACGCGGACCGACGGGGTGAACAGCCTCGGCATCGCGGTCACGGCCCGGCCCGACGGCAACCCGGTCTCGATCTCGCACGAGGTCCGCGACCTGCTCGCTGAGCTGCAGAAGGACTCCGGCGCCACGCTCACGGTCATCACCGACCAGGCGCCGTACGTGGAGAGGTCCATCGAGAGCCTGACCACCGAGGGCCTGCTCGGCCTCGTGATGGCGGTCGTGGTCATCCTGGTCTTCCTGCTCAGCGTCCGCTCGACCCTGGTCACCGCGGTCTCCATCCCGCTGTCCGTGCTGGTCGCGCTGATCGCCCTGTGGATCGGCGACTACACCCTCAACCTGCTCACCCTCGGCGCGCTGACGATCGCGGTCGGCCGGGTGGTGGACGACTCGATCGTCGTCCTGGAGAACATCAAGCGCCACCTGGAGTACGGCGAGGAGAAGGTGCACGCCATCCTCGGCGCGGTCCGTGAGGTGGCCGGCGCCGTGGTCGCCTCGACGCTCACCACGGTCGCCGTGTTCGCCCCGATCGCTCTGGTCGGCGGCCTGGTCGGGCAGATCTTCTCGTCCTTCGCGATCACCGTGACGGTGGCGCTGCTGGCCTCGCTGTTCGTGTCGCTGACCATCGTGCCGGTGCTGGCCTTCTGGTTCCTCAAGCCGCCGCCCGCGGGCGCCGACAACGAGGCCGTCCGCAAGGCCGCCGAGGAGAAGGAGCTGCGCAGCCCGCTGCAGCGCGGCTACCTGCCGGTGATCCGGTTCGCCACCACCAGGCGCTGGACCACGGTGCTGATCGGCATCGTGGTGCTGATGGGCACGTTCGCACTCTCCACCCGCCTGGAGACCAACTTCCTCGACGAGTCGGGGCAGGACAGCCTGACCATCAGCCAGGAGCTGCCGGCCGGCACCAACCTGGCGGCCACCGACGAGGCGGCGAAGAAGGTCGAGGCCGTGCTCGCGGCCCGCGACGACATCACGACCTACCAGGTCACCGTCGGTGGCAACTCGGCCAACCCGTTCGCCGGGGCGGTGGCTCGGGCACGGCCAACTTCAACGTGGCGCTGGACGAGGACGCCGACGCCGAGAAGATCTCCGACGAGCTCCGCGACCAGTTCGCTAGGCTGACCGACGCCGGCGAGATCAAGATCGGTCAGGACAGCTCCGGCCTGGGCAGCAGCCAGCTCTCCGTGCAGGTCGCCGCGGCCGACAACGAGGTCCTCGCCACCACCACCGAGCAGGTCCGGGCCGCGATGGCCGGAGTGACCGGCGTCACCGACGTGGACACCACGTTGGTGGCCAGCGTGCCCCGGCTCGAGGTGGAGGTGAACCGCAAGGCCGCCGCGGAGGCCGGGCTCACCGAGGCGCAGATCGGCCAGACCGTGGCCGGCATGTTCCGCAGCGTCCCGGCCGGTCAGATCAGCGTCGACGGCGCCAGCGAGGACGTGGTGATCTCGTTCGGCTCGGCGCCGGCCGACCCGGACGCGCTGCGGGCCCTGCCGTTGACCACCGCCCGCGGTCCCGTGCCGCTGGACCAGGTCGCCGACGTCAAGGAGGTCGGCGGTCCGCCCACGATCACCCGCGTCGACGGCAACCGGACGGCCAGCGTCACCGGCGCGGTCGTCGGCTCCGACCTGCGCAAGGTCAACGCCGACCTCAAGACCGCACTCGACGCCCTCCAGACGCCGCCCGGCGCGGAGATCGCCATCACGGGTGTCGGCGCCGACCAGGCGGAGGCCTTCGAACAGCTCGGCCTGGCCGTGCTGGCGGCCATCGCGATCGTCTTCATCATCATGGTCGCGACCTTCCACAGCCTGCTCCAGCCGGTGATCCTGCTGGTGTCGATCCCGTTCGCGGCGACCGGCGCGATCGGCCTCCTGCTGATCACCGGCACCCCGCTCGGCGTACCGGCCCTGATCGGTGTGCTGATGCTGGTCGGCATCGTGGTGACCAATGCGATCGTGCTGATGGACCTGATCAACCATTACCGCGCCGAGGGGTACGGGGTGCAGGAGGCCGTGATCGAGGGCGGCCGGCACCGGTTGCGCCCGATCCTGATGACCGCGATCGCGACCATCTTCGCGCTCATCCCGATGGCGCTGGGCCTCACCGGCGAGGGCGGTTTCATCTCGCAGCCGCTGGCCATCGTGGTGATCGGCGGTCTGGTCAGCTCCACCCTGCTGACGCTGGTGCTGGTGCCGACGCTCTACACGCTGGTGGAGAACCGTAAGGAGAAGAGCCGCGCCAAGCGTCTCGCCAAGCGGCTGCGCAAGGGCAAGGGCGGCGACGCCGTCGCGCCGAGGCACGCCGCCGACGAGCCGGCCGACGACCTGGTCCCGGCCGCGGCGGCGCCGGACTCCAGCGGCGGCGCGCACGAGGCCCGTTCCGAGCCGGGCAAGTCGGCGCTGCGGGGCTTCACCGACCAGTTCGAGGTGCTGAAGATGCCGCGTAAACCGGCTGGTCCCGCCGAGTAGGCGGTTCACGAAGGCGACGCCCGGTCCCCGGTGGGGCCGGGCGTCGCCTATATGGTCGGTACGTGCCAGCAGCCTTCTCGGTCCTTACCCGCAATCGTGACTTCCGCCGCCTCTTCGCGGCCGAGCTGGTCGTCTTCGGCGCCGACTGGTTCGTCATGGTCCCGTTGCTCGTGCTGCTCCCCGAGCTGACCGGCGGCGGCACCCTGGGGGCCATGGTGCTCGCCGCGGACACCGGGATCCTGGCGCTGCTGCTCCCGTGGACGGGCACGATCGCCGACCGCCTGGACCGCCGGAAGATCCTGATCGTGGCGAACGCCGCGGCCTTCCTGTCGGTGCTGCTGCTCTTCGCGGTGCGGTCCGCGGCCACCGCCCCGCTGGCACTGGTCGCGGTCGGGGCGATCGCGGTGTCCAAGGCCTTCTACTCCCCGGCGGCGTCGGCGGCGCTGCCGAACCTGGTGGACCCGGAGGATCTCGCCGCCGCGAACACGATCGCCGGGTCCGCCTGGGGCACCATGACGGTGGTGGGGGCGTCGCTGGGTGGCGTGGTCAGCAGCGTTTTCAGCCCGTACGCCTGCTTTGCCGTGACGGCCGTCTGCCTGCTCACCGGAAGCCTTCTCACCACCCTGATCCGACGGCCGATGCAGGCGCCGCGCAGCGGTGACGGCGAGCCGGTCCGGGCCATGGCCGCCCTGGCGGAGTCGCTGCGCTACATCGGCGCCCGCCCGCGACTGCGCGCCCTGGTCACGGTGAAGTCCGCGGTCGGGCTCGGCAACGGGGTGCTGACCGTGTTCCCGCTGATCGCGGCGGCGCACGGGGTCGGCGCGCTCGGCGCCGGACTGTTGTTCGCGTTGCGTGGTGCGGGCGCGCTGGTCGGCCCGCTGGTGATGCGCCCGGTGCTGAACCGGCCGTCCTGGCTGTTGCCCGGCCTGGCGCTGTCCATGGGCCTGTACGGCATCGGCTACCTGGGCGTCGCGTTCGCGACGTGGTTCCCGCTGGTGGCCGCGCTGGTCTTCGTCGCGCACTTCGCCGGCGGCAGCAACTGGGTGCTGTCCAACTTCGCGTTGCAGGGTGAGGTGCCGGACGCGCTGCGGGGCCGGGTGTTCGCCACCGACATGATGCTGGCGACGCTGGCGATCGCGGTGAGCCAACTGCTCGCGGGCGCGGCCATCGACCGGGTCGACTCGAAGTGGATCATCGCGGGCTGCGCGTCGATCACACTCACCTACGCGATCGGCTGGCGGATCGCGACCCGTCGGCTCCAGCCCTCGGCCGAGCCGACATTCGGGATTACTGGTACCGGGGACCTTCCTCCGAAATGATCACGCCCTAGCATGTGGCGATGGGCTTGACCTTCGTCACCGAAACGGTCTCCGTCAGCACGCCGGCGACCAGCGCCAACCTCGGCCCCGGCTTCGACGCCCTGGGCCTGGCGCTCACGCTGCACGACGACCTGTCGGCACGGGTGACCGACGGCGGGTTCTCCGTGACGGTGCTCGGCGAGGGCGCCGGTGACCTGCCGACCGACGCCGACCACCTGGTGGTCCGCGCGATGCTGGCGACGTTCGACGAGGCGGGCGGGCGCCCGGCCGGCCTGGCCGTCGAGTGCGTCAACCGGATCCCGCAGGCGCGTGGCATGGGCAGCTCGTCGGCGGCCATCGTCGGTGGCGTGCAACTGGCCCGTGGCCTGATCGCCGGTGGCCTCGACCTGATCGACGACGCGGCCGCCCTGCGCATCGCGGCCCGCATCGAGGGCCACCCCGACAATGTCGCTCCGTGCCTGCTCGGAGGGTTCACGGTGGCCTGGACCGAGCCGGACGGGGCACGGGCGGTTAAGCTGACGCCGGCCGCGGGTGTGCGCCCGACGGTTTTCGTCCCGGCCGAGATGGGGTATACGGCGTCCGCGCGAGCCGCGCTGCCGTCCGAGGTGCCGCATCACGACGCCGCTTTCAACGCCGGGCGGGCAGCGCTGCTCACGCACGCTCTCACGAGTGATCCGTCGCTGCTCTTCGCTGCCACCGAGGACCGTCTGCACCAGGGCTACCGCGCTCCGGGAATGCCGGCCACGGCGGCTCTGGTGGCGGCCCTGCGCTCGGCCGGAGTGGCCGCCGTGGTCAGCGGCGCCGGTCCGACCGTGCTGGCGTTGACCGAGGTCCCGGGCGATTTCGCACCCGGCGCGCACTGGCACAGCGAAGTGCTGGGCGTGGATGACGCCGGTGCTCGTGTGAAAGGGGGTATGGTGGAACACGCCGAGCGGGGTCCTGTTGCCGCAGGTCGCACGAGTTGACTACGCTCAAGACCTAGCACAGCCGCGAAGCAAGCGATCTCTGCGGTTCGGCGCACCCCCGAGATTTCTGGGTCTTCTGGCCTTTCTCAACTCTCAGCAAGGCAAACGCCGGGCAGCAGTCGATAGATTGCTGCACTCGCCGAGACCTACCCGCCGACAGTCGACGGGCAGGGATACCGTCGAGCTGCCGTGCTGCACGAACTCCCGCGCCGCTGTTGCGAAGCGGGTTCCGAGGGCACCCGGCCCAAGGCTGAAGTTCCGGGTGGACTCGGGCTTTTTCCGACGGAAGGAATCCATTGAGCGACACCACCGACGTGACGTCGGGTGTTTCTGACGTCGCTGACGGCGCAGGCACCACCGCGACCGCTACGAAGCGCCGCCGGGGCGGCACCGGGCTGTCCGCCATGCTGCTGCCGGAGTTGCAGAGCCTCGCTGCCTCCCTCGGCATCTCCGGCACCGCCCGGATGCGCAAGGGTGAGCTGATCGCCGCGATCACCGAGCGCCAGAGCGGTGGCGCCCCCGCTGCTGCCGCCGCCGAGACGGCTCCCCGCCCGCGCACCAACGGCTCCGACGCCGTCGCCCAGGCTCCCGCCCAGGCCGCTCCGGTCGAGGCACCGCAGGCCGCGGCCACGCCGGCGGAGACCGCGCCGGCCGAGACCGCGCCGGCCGAGCGCCCGTCCCGGAGCCGCAGGGAGCGCGGCTCCCGGGAGAGCGCTCCGCGCCAGCAGGAGACCGCGGCCGTGACGGCCGAGGCTCCCGCCCCCGCCGTGACGGCCGAGGCCACCGCGCCCGCGCCGGTTGCCGAGCCCACCGAGCGCCCGGAGCGGGGTGAGCGTCCCGAGCGGGGCGAGCGTCCCGAGCGCAACCGGGACCGGCAGCGCAACCAGCGTGACGGCCAGC
Source organism: Actinoplanes sp. CA-252034 (assembly GCF_050956125.1). Taxonomy (NCBI): domain Bacteria; kingdom Bacillati; phylum Actinomycetota; class Actinomycetes; order Micromonosporales; family Micromonosporaceae; genus Actinoplanes; species Actinoplanes sp. CA-252034. Next base: position 9,778,836 of record NZ_CP191846.1, on the reverse strand, counting down.
AGCGTGACGGCCAGCGTGACAACCAGCAGCGTGACGACCGTGGTCCGCGTGACGGCCAGCAGCGTGACGACCGTGGTCCGCGTGACGGCCAGCAGCGTGACGACCGTGGTCCGCGTGACAACCAGCAGCGTGACGACCGTGGTCCGCGTGACAACCAGCAGCGCGACGACCGTGGTCCGCGCGACGGCCAGGGTCACGACGACGGGGACGACGACAGCGAAGCCGGCCGCCGGAGCCGTCGCAGCCGCTTCCGGGACCGTCGCCGCGGTCGTGACCGTGACGACAACCCGCGCGAGGAGCGCACTGGTGGCCAGCGTGAGGGCCGGGAGCCGCACGTGACCGAGGACGAGGTTCTCGTCCCGGTCGCCGGCATCCTGGACGTGCTGGACAACTACGCGTTCGTGCGTACCACCGGCTACCTCTCCGGACCGAACGACGTCTACGTCTCGATGTCGCAGGTCAAGAAGTACGGTCTGCGCCGCGGCGACGCGGTGACCGGCGCCGTGCGGTCCACCCCGCGTGACAGTGGCAACGACGGGCAGCGGCGGGACAAGTACAACCCGCTGGTCCGTCTCGACACCATCAACGGGATGGAGCCGGACGAGGCCCGTCGCCGGCCCGAGTTCTACAAGCTCACCCCGCTCTACCCGCAGGAGCGCCTGCGGCTGGAGACCGAGCCGCACATCCTCACCACCCGCATCATCGACCTGGTGATGCCGATCGGTAAGGGCCAGCGCGCGCTCATCGTCTCCCCGCCGAAGGCCGGTAAGACGATGGTCCTGCAGGCCCTGGCCAACGCGATCACCCGCAACAACCCCGAGTGCCACCTGATGGTCGTGCTCGTGGACGAGCGGCCCGAAGAGGTCACCGACATGCAGCGCACGGTGAAGGGCGAGGTCATCGCGGCCACGTTCGACCGTCCGCCGCAGGACCACACCACGGTCGCCGAGCTCGCCATCGAGCGGGCGAAGCGGCTGGTCGAGCTGGGCCACGACGTGGTCGTGCTGCTCGACTCGGTGACCCGCCTCGGCCGGTCGTACAACCTGGCTGCTCCGGCCTCCGGCCGCATCATGTCGGGTGGTATCGATTCGACCGCGCTCTACCCGCCGAAGCGCTTCCTCGGCGCGGCGCGCAACATCGAGAACGGTGGCTCGCTCACCATCCTCGCGACCGCGCTGGTCGAGACCGGGTCGATGATGGACACGGTCATCTTCGAGGAGTTCAAGGGCACGGGTAACGCCGAGCTCAAGCTCGACCGGAAGATCGCCGACAAGCGGATCTTCCCGGCCGTGGACGTCTCCGCCTCCAGCACCCGTAAGGAAGAGATCCTGCTGGGCAAGGAGGAGCTGGCGATCATCCACAAGCTCCGCAAGGTGCTCAGCTCGCTGGAGTCCGGCGCTGCCCTGGACCTGCTGATGGACCGGCTCAAGCAGACCCGGACCAACATCGAGTTCCTGATGCAGATCGCCAAGTCCACGCCTGGCGAATAAACGAATAAAAACAACGCAGCCCACCCAAACGGGTGGGCTGCGTTGTTTTTGTCGCACAACCAGTCTGATTCGGTCCGTCCCGGGTCGTGCGAACCTCCGGTATCCCCGCCGCTCGACACTGAAGGAGGCGCCCGATGATCGTGCCCGGCTACCGGGACTGCCCGACCGAGCCATGGGATCCGGGCTCACCGGTCGACCCCGGCGAAGCCGAGGACTTCCTGCGCCTGTGCTACACCGAGAACCCCCGCCTCGGGCCGGTCGAGCCGCGGCTCGCCATCGTCCGCGCGCAGATCGCCGCGACCGGCACGTACGTGCACACCACCGACGAGCTGACCCACGGCGCGAAGATGGCGTGGCGCAACGCGAGCCGCTGCATCGGGCGGCTGTACTGGCGAAGTCTCGTGGTTCTCGATCGACGGCGCGCCCGTACCGCCGATGAGATCTACTCCCTGCTGGTGCAGCATCTGCAGACCGCCGGAGGCGGGCAGATCCGGCCGGTGATCAGCGTCTTCGCCCCCGCCCAGCCCGGCCGGCCGCACGCCCGGGTCTGGAACGAGCAGCTGATCCGGTACGCCGGGTACCGCGCCGAGGACGGGACAGCGGTCGGCGACCCGCGGCAGATCGGCTTCACCGACGCGGTCCGCGGCTTCGGATGGCGGGGCAAGGGCGAGGCGTTCGACGTGCTGCCCCTGATCATCGAGACACCCGGCGAGGGGGTACGCGTCTACGAGCTCCCGGAACGTGCGATTCGTGAGGTGCCGCTCAGCCATCCCGAGTTCGGCTGGTTCGCCGAGCTGGGACTGCGCTGGCACGCGGTTCCGGCGATCGCGAACATGCGCCTCACGATCGGCGGCGTGCACTACCCGCTCGCCCCGTTCAACGGCTGGTACATGGGCTCCGAGATCGGCGCGCGCAACCTGGCCGACGCCGACCGCTACGACCTCCTGCCGCTCGTGGCCGCCCGGATGGGGCTGGACACCGGCCGGGAGTCGACGCTCTGGCGCGACCGGGCGCTGGTCGAGGTGAACCGGGCGGTCCTGCACAGCTTCGAGCGTGCCGGCGTCAAGATGAGCGACCACCACACCGAGTCGCAGCGGTTCATCACGCACCTGCGCAACGAGGAGAAGGCCGGCCGCCGGGTGCCCGCCGACTGGACGTGGATCGTCCCGCCCCTGTCCGGCGGCATCACCCCGGTCTTTCACCGCTACTACGACGAGTTCGACCAGCGTCCCGCCTTCTACCTCGACGACGAGGCCGCGGAGCTGGCGCGGGGCTGCCCTAGGCGAACTCGTTGATCGCGAAGTCGTCGCGGTGACGCCAGGAAGCCTCGGTACGGACGTGGTCGGCCCGCACCCACTTGAGCAGCTTGCGGTCGAACTCGGCCGCCGGGATGCGACCGGCCGCGCGCACCACGTACCCCTCGGAGGTGTCGGTGTCCCGCTGGGCGGCCCAGGCGGCACGCGCCTCGGAGAGGCTGCCGCCGCGGTAGAGGACCGGGACCACCGGCAGCTCCAGGCGGCGCGCCCAATCCACTGTGTCGTCCCAGCCGAGCAGCGTGTTCGTCTCGTCCCAGATGCCGAAGACGAGGAACACACCGGGCAGGTCGCGGTAGGCGACGCTGCGGCGAGCCCACATGGACTCGCCGCAGACCCGCCAGTCGTCGGGTATCCGGTACGCCGTCATCGCCCACAGCGCCTTGGCCGGCCGGTCCCAGGGCTGGGTGCCGGAGTCCAGCGAGCGGGCGAACATGGTGTCCCTGGTGAAGGTGAGGTTTCCGCCGTCCATCTTCTCGGTCACCACGAGCTCGCCGTCCAGCCAGGACAGATCGTGCTGAACACGATCATCGGCGGTCGCTCCCGGCGAGTCGGGCAGATGGAACGTCCGCGGGTACTTCACCACCCTAGAAATCCCCCTCCGCCACCTGGAAGACGGTCAAGCCGAGTTGCCGCCACATACGTACCACCTGTTGACGGTCGTCGAACACCCCCACGATCCGCCAGCGATCGCTGACCTCCCGGTCGAAGATCTCCCGCTTGACGATCGAGTCCTTCCGGCTGTCGCCTTCCGGCCGCATGAAGAGTGCTTCGTACGGCACGCCGACGAACAGCTCCAGCCAGGCCTCGGTCTCGGGGCGGCACACCTCGTCGCGCCCCGAGCAGAAGACGATCGCGTGGCCGGCCGCGTGCATCGCCCGGACCGCGGTGATGACCGCCGGGTTCGGCTCGTCCTCACCGACGCGCCCCCAGTCGTACGGGCTGCGCCCGCTCATCAGCGCCACCGTCCCGTCGATGTCGACCAGGACCGCCTGCGGCAGCTCCGGATCGGGCCGGTAGACGACACCCGGCCCACCCTGGTCGACGAACGGGACCGGCAGCGGCAGGTTCTTCCCGGCCAGGTAACGCTGGTGCATGCGACGGATCGCCTCCTCGCCGACCCGCTCGTCCTCGGGCCGGTCGACGTCACGCCGTACGCACTCGTCGACCGGCACGTCGGTGAAGTCGTGCACCTCGAACGACGCGTTGTACCGGGCTGCCATCTCGGCCCACTCGCGGACCGTCTTGGCCCGCATGTTCGTGTCGTCGACGATGACGCTCCCGCGGGCACGCAGCAGCGCCTCGACGGCCGCCCGCTGTGCCTGGGTGACCTGCGCCTCGGCACGCTGGGTGTAGAGCGGCCGCCCGTGCAGCATCCGCCGCAGGTCGTCGCGGTTGACCCGGACCACGTCCGGCTGCAGCTTGCGGGCGAACGTGGTCTTGCCGGAGGCCGGCAGGCCCCGGGTGATCAGAAGTCGTGTCATCGGGGTTTACTCCTTGACTGCCGGCCGGGCGCGCTGCCACAGGCCGGGACGGTAGTCCTTGCCGTCCAGCCGGAGGAAGAGCTCGGCACGGTACTCGGTCCGCAGAGCCTGCGCCGCGAACTCCTTGCGGCCCCAGCCCTCCGGCAATGAGGTGACGATCGTCTCGTAGGCGGCCTCGACAGCCGCCGCTCGAGCGTCGACCAGGGCGGTCAGCTCGGTCGCGATGCCGGTGACCCAGACGTGGAACTCGTCCGGGAGCGGCTCGACCAGAGCGTCCAGGTCGCCGCCGTTGGCGAGGATCTCCCACACGGTCCGCGGGGTGAGACCCGTCACCAGCCGGTGCAGGCGTACGTAGTCCGCGTACTTGATCTTCACTCGCTGGTCGGCGTCGACGAAATGGACGACCAGGCCCTCCCGGCCGTCGCGCGGCGGAGCGGCCAGCGCCTCGGCGAACGTCGCGTAGGTGAACGACTCCACCACCGGCCCCGGCCACTCCGGCACCGCCGAAGGCCCGAAGGTCCGGCCCGTCGCGATCTCCACCGCCCCGAGCAGCACCAGGTCGTCGAGACCTCGGTAGTCCACGACGATCCGGTTGCCCGGGTAGATGATCTCCACGAGCACGGTCAGGCCGGCTGGCGGGACGAACGACGCGTACCGGCCGCGCAGCACCTCGGTGGCGTGCAGTGCCTGGTCGGAGGCGAACGAGCCCCGGGTGGCGACGGCCCAGCCGGACCCGTCGTGATAGATCACACCGAGACTGCCGTCCATCTTCTCGGTCACGCTGACCATCGCGTCGGGCTCCAGGACCGGCGCGTGGCTCTCCGTGTGGTTGAAGAACTTCGTCATCGGCCGCGCCGCGATCCGGCCGTCACCGCCGACGATCAGGCCCCGGCACATCAGCGTGAGCGGGGTCCAGGCCGCCGAGTACTGGCAGTGCTCGGTGTAGTTGTAGATCTCGAACGGCAGACTCGGGTGGCGCTGCTTGCGGACCAGCCCGTTGTCGACCGCGGAAGCCAGCTCGGCCGGATCGAGGACGTCGTTCAGCAGCGTCATGGGAGTGCTCTCCAAGGGTGGGAATGCCGGGAGGAGCGCTCACGTTAACCAGCATGAATCCAGTTGCGCCTCCTGATTTCCGGCCGGACTCCAGGCATGGCAGACTGGTACATCGGCCAGTAAGGGTTCCGGTTCACGTCTCTGCTCATCACAGGCGACCCGGCGACCCGCACTTTCGAGAGGGACCGAGAAGACATGAAGAGCGGCATCCACCCGGAGTACGCGACCACCGAGGTCATCTGCTCCTGCGGCAGCACCTTCACCACCCGTAGCACCGCCAAGGGCGGCGAGATCCGCGTCGAGACCTGCAGCGCCTGCCACCCGTTCTACACCGGCAAGCAGCGCGTCCTCGACACCGCGGGCCGGGTGGCGAAGTTCCAGGCGAAGTACGCGAAGGTCACCGCCGCGAAGAAGAAGTAACCGCGTCGACGGCGCCCGTCCCGGATTCCGGGGCGGGCGCCGTTCGCATGTGGCCCGCTGTCCTCGGTTGGGAGAAGAACGATGAGCAACGACCGCCTTAGTACCCTTCTAGCCGAGTACGCAGACCTCGAGAAGCGGATGGAGGACCCGTCGATCCACGCCGACCAGGCGCTGGTCCGCCGGGTCGGGCGCCGGTTCGCGGAGCTCGCGCCGCTGAACACCGCCTACAACGAGCTGGAGGCCGCCCGCGCCGACCTGGTCGCCGCCGAGGAGTTGGCCGCCGAGGACCCGGCGTTCGCCTCCGAGGTCGAGGCGGTCGCCGCCGTGCTGCCCGCGCTGGAGGAGAAGCTCGGCGAGATGCTGATCCCGCGTGACCCGAGCGACGCCAAGGACGTGATCATCGAGATCAAGGCGGGTGAGGGCGGCCAGGAGTCCGCACTGTTCGCCGGCGACCTGCTGCGCATGTACACGCGGTACGCGGAGCGCCGCGGCTGGGTGGTCGAGGTCATCGACTCGCAGGAGTCGGACCTCGGCGGCGTCAAGGACATCTCGGTCGCGGTCAAGACGAAGGGCCTGCCCGAGGGCGGTCACGGCGTCTGGTCCCGGCTCAAGTGGGAGGGCGGCGTGCACCGGGTGCAGCGTGTCCCGGTCACCGAGTCGCAGGGCCGCATCCACACCTCGGCCGCCGGCGTGCTGGTGCTGCCCGAGGCCGAGGATGTCGAGATCCACATCGAGCCCGGTGACCTGCGGATCGACGTGTTCCGCTCGTCCGGTCCGGGTGGCCAGTCGGTCAACACCACCGACTCCGCCGTCCGGATCACGCACCTGCCCACCGGCACCGTGGTGAGCTGCCAGAACGAGAAGAGCCAGCTGCAGAACAAGGAGTCGGCGATGCGCATCCTGCGCTCCCGGCTGCTGGCGGTGGCCCAGGAGGCGGCGGACGCGGCGGCCGGGGACGCCCGCAAGGCCCAGGTGCGTACGGTCGACCGCTCCGAGCGGGTCCGCACCTACAACTTCCCGCAGAACCGGATCACCGACCACCGCATCGGCTACACCGCCTACAACCTGGACCTGGTGCTCGGCGGTGAACTGGACGGCGTGCTCGACGCGCTGGCCGGCGCGGACCGGGCGGCCCGGCTCGGTGGCGACACCGAGTTCAGCCGGCGGTAGAGACGACCAGCCGGTCGCCGAGCGAGCAGGCGATCCAGCGGCCCTGTGCGCTGCAGAAAAGCTGATCACCGGCGGCGATCCGGCCCAGCAGGGTGCTCCGCCCGGTGGTGGTGTCGAGCCGGCTCACGGCGCCGGTGGCCTGGTCGAGGGCCCGCAGCAGCATCGCGGTGCCCTCCTCCTCGTCCAGCGAGAGCAGGCTGCCGTTGCCGCCGGGGCCGATCACCCGCCCGGTCGCCGCGTCGACGAGGGACTGCTGCGGCTTGTCGTCGGTGCCGGCGATGAGCACGCGCTCCCCGCCCGGGACGGAGCCGATGAACTGGCCACCCGGCATCTCCCAGCGTTTCTCACCGGTCTCCGGGTCGACCGCCTCGAAAGAGCCGGGGAGGGTGTTGACACAGGCCAGTGGGCCGCAGTCCTGGACGTTCGCCCAACCCTTGGTGTCGCGGCTCCAGAGCGGGACCAGCTCGTCGGTCCGATAGACGGTCACCCGGCTCCGGTCACCGCTCGTGCCCAGGCCGGTGTCGATGACGACGAGCCGGCCGCCCACGGTGGTGAGACTGCTGCCCGCGCCGGTGGTGTACGACGTCGGCTGCCACGGCACCGACCCGGACGTCACCGGTGCGCCGTCGGCATAGCGCAGCACGGTCAGGTCGCCCTGCGGGGTGGCGGTGACCACTCGGGCCGGGGTGTCGCCGTCGAGCTGGACCATCACGATGTCGGACTTCTCCGGCGCGCGCCGTTCCCAGACGACCGAGCCGTCCCCGGTGCGGATCAGCCGGAGCCATGTCATCGTCCCGGTCGGGGTGCGCTCGTACATCAGCAGCGTGTCGCCGGTGTCCTGCCAGTGCGGGGCGCCGGGCCGCTTCCAGAGCGGCGCGCCGGTGGCCCTGTCGAGGGCCGTCAGCGAGCCGGAGTAGGAGTAGCTGACCGTGGCACCGTCGTCGGACGTGACGTCGATCGACTGCTCGTCACCGGGCAGCAGCAGCACATCCCCGTGCGGTGTGACGCTGAGCCAGGCCGGGCCGGTGTCGACCGGCCGGCGCCAGCGAACCACGCCGGTGCCCAACTCGTACGCGGTGATCTCGGTCCCGGTGCCGCGGGTCCGGTTCACGTAGAGCGCGTCGCCGTCGACCGTCATCGACTCCGCCTCCGAGAGCGGCGCCGACCACACCTCGTGCAGCACCGGCGGGCCGGGCAGCGCCGAACCGCCGAGCGCCAGAACGGCCAGCACCGCGATCACGGCCTTGGCCGGGCGGCGGACCCGGAACCGCTCGAACGCGCGGCGCCCGTCCGGATGGTCCTCCGGCTCGTCCGGCAGACGGCTGACGTCGCCGAGGTCGATCACGGACATGGTCATGTGGGTTTCCTGCTCGCGGCCGCGGCCGCCAGTGCCGCGCTCAGTCCCCGCCCGTTGGCCCCCACCTCCGACCAGCCCGAGGCCAGGCCGATCGACGTGCCCGGGACCAGGGCCTGCCAGTTCTCGGTCGTGGCGGCCGTGCCGATCCGTCGCGCCACCTCGGCCGCCTGGTGCGGGCCGGCCCCCGGAAGGACCAGCACGAACTCGTCACCGGCGAACCGGGCCACGAAGTCGCCACGCCGCATCACGCGGTGCAGCACACCGGCGATCCGTTGTAGCACCAGGTCGCCACAGTGCCGGCCGTGCCGCAGATTGACGGTGGTGAAACCGATCACATCGCAGACGCCGACGGCGGCCCGCTCGCCACGGGACAGCAGCGTGTCCACATACCGCTCCAGCTGACGGCGATTGGGCAGACCGGTCAGCGGATCGGTGAGGGTCTCGTCGCCGTACCGCCCGGGGTCGCGATGGGTCTCCTGAGCGTCGAGGCGGGCGGCCACCCCGTCCAGATAACCGTCCCGGAGCTGGTCGATGCGCAGGGCGGCGAGGCGGAACGCATACCGGTCGGCGGCGTGCGCGGCGGCGTGGTCACCCGCGCTGGCGTGGCAGATGCTGCGCAGCCGGGCCGGCTCGGCCGGGCCCAGCACCTCGGCCGAGACCGGCACCGCGGCCAGCATGGTCAGGGCCTGCTCCGGACGGCCGGACGCGATGGAGAGACAGACCGACCCGAGATGCCGCAGATCACGGGTACGGGCGCTGTCGCCGCCGCCGGTCAGCCAGCGTGCCGCCTCCGGCCCGGTGGGCTCGCCGAGCGCGGCACGGCGGGCCAGCGCGTAGCCGTACACCGTCCGGCTGCCCGGCCGCAGCCGGTCGGTGGCCAGGTAGCGGGACAGCTCGGCGTCCATGTCACGCAGCACCCGCAGGCAGCCGTCGGTGTCGCCGTGATGGTCGAGGGCGACCGCGTTGCGCAGCCGGATGCCAGGGGCGGCGAACACCTCCGGCGCCAGCCCGGCCGCCGCGCCGATCTCCCGGGCCTGCTCCACCGCCGTCAGCGCCTGGCCGTGGAATCCCAGGTAGGAGTAGGCCATGGCGAGATCGTGCCAGCCCCAGGCGGTCTCCGAGTCGCGTTCCGGAACGGCGGCCAGCGCGCGGGCCGCCTGCACCAGATGGGTCACTCCACGGTCCAGATTGCTCTGCAGGTGGGCGCCGAGCGCGGCGAACGCGTGCATCTGCCCGCGCAGGTAGGGCTCGGGCACCTCACGGACCGCCTCCGAAGCGGCCGCCATCGCGGCGGCCAGCTCACCGATCCGGCCCAGATTGATCAGGGCGCCGAAACGCTGGACCAGCGCGTACGCCCGGGTGGCCGGGTCCGAGGCGGAGGCGAGCACACGATCCAGGATGGGCAGGGCGGTCGCCGACTGGCCGTTCTGCTGGAGCTCTCCCGCGTGGCGCAGCTCATCGACGTGTTCCGCGAGCTGGTCCAACCAACTCACCAGGCGCCTCCCACGGCATCGGCGGGTCGCCGGCGGGCCCGCGTGCGCGACGTCCCATGATTATGCCGTGACACCGCGACACGAACACCCCCGCGAGGGCACGGATCGGGCTCGCCTGGCGCCGGAGCTGGCAGCGGCCACCGCCGATCTCGTCCGGGCCGGGGTGGCGTCGCCGCGCGTCGATGCCGAACTGCTCGTCGCGCACGTGCTCGGCGTGCCCCGGGGCCGGCTGCTGCTGATCGACACGATCCGTCCCGGGGAGCTGGCCCGGTTCCGGGAGCTGGTCGAGCGCCGGGCCGGCCGGGTCCCGTTGCAGCACCTGCTCGGCACGGCCGCGTTCCGGCACGTGGAGCCGGCCGTCGGCGACGGTGTCTTCGTGCCCCGGCCGGAGACCGAGCTGCTGGCCGGGTGGGGCGCCGAGCGGGCCGGGCCGGGCGCGCTCGTGGTCGACCTGTGCAGCGGCAGCGGCGCCATCGCGATCGCGATCGCCGACGAGACGAGGGCCGGGCGGGTGATCGCCGTGGAGCGGTCCCCGGCAGCGCTGGTCTGGCTGCGCCGCAACACCGCGGCGTACCCGGTGGTCGAGGTGGTGGCCGGCGACGTCACCGATCCCGGTCTGCTGTCCGATCTGCACGGCGCCGTGGACGTGCTGCTCTGCAATCCGCCGTACGTTCCGGACGGCACCCCGGTCCCGCCGGAGGTCACCGGCCACGACCCGGCCGAGGCGGTCTTCGGCGGCCCGGACGGCCTCGACGTGATCCGGCCGGTGATCGCGCTGGCCGGCGCGCTGCTCAAACCGGGCGGATCAGTCGGCATCGAGCACGACGACGTGCACGGCAAGGCGGTCCCGGAGCTGCTCCGTGCGGACGGCCGGTTCATCGAGGTGACCGCCCACGACGATCTCACCGGCCGCCCTCGATACGCGACCGCCCGCCGCCGGTGGGACAGCGCGTAGCCGCATGGCAGACTGCATCTCGTGATGCTCTACGACTGCGCCACCGTCGCGGACCGGGACCGCGGCATCGCCGCCGCTGTCGAGGCGGCCAAGAGCGGCGAGCTCGTGGTCTTCCCCACCGACACGGTCTACGGGGTGGGCGCCGACGCGTTCGCCACGCACGCGATCACCCAGCTCCACCACGCCCGTGGCTCGGACCGCCGGGTGCCGCCGCCGGTCCTGGTCGGATCCCGGCACACCCTGGACGGTCTGGTCTACTCGCTGCCCCGCGCGGCGCGGGAGCTGGCCGACGCGTTCTGGCCCGGAGCACTGACCATCATCGTGGAGCACTCGCCCAGCCTGCAGTGGGATCTCGGCGACACCGGAGGGCAGGTGGCCGTCCGGATGCCGCTGCACCCGGTCGCCCTGGAGGTCCTGCGCGAGGTCGGCCCGATGGCCGTCACCACGGCCAACAAGCTCGGCTCGCCCGCCCCGCTCACCGCCGACGAGGCGCGCGACCAGCTGGAGTATGCGGTGCGCGTCTACCTGGAGGCAGGGCCGGCCGCCGACCCGGCGCCGAGCACGATCGTCGACGTCACCGGTGACGTCCCCCGCATTCTCCGAGCCGGCGCGATCCCCCTCGGGAAACTTCGTGACGTCGTTCCGGACATCGTCGATGGGCAGGACTGAGTTGGCTCCGTTCACCGTTCTGCACGTCTGCATGGGCAACATCTGCCGGTCCCCGATGGCCGAGCGCCTGCTGGCCCGGGCCGTCCGGGAGCGGGCCGGCGACGCCGACGGCGCGCAGCTGCTGCGCAGTGTCAGCGCCGGCACCGGAGGCTGGCACGAGGGCGAGGAGATGAACCCGCCGGCCGCCCGGCTGGTCCGTGCCCGTCGCGGCTCCGACGAGGGCTTCCTGGCCCGCAAGCTGCGCGGCGACTTCATCGACGAGGCCGACCTGATCCTCACGGCCACCGCCGACCAGTACGACTACGTGGTGGCGCTGCGCCCCGACGCCGCCGCCCGCACCTTCGTGCTCGGCGAGTTCGGCCGCCTGCTGGGCGCCGTCGACAACGCGGCTCTTCCGCCCGCCGAGCCGAAACCGGAGGCGGTCCACAGCCGTGGCGCCGCGATCGTCGAGGCGGTGGCACGGCTGCGCGGCACCGAGGTGCCCCAGCCCGCCGACGACCTCGACGACCCGTGGGGCCGGGGCGACCAGACGTTCCAGCGCGTGGCCGACGAGATCGAGGACACCACGATGCCGCTCGCCGCGCTGCTCCTGCCGTGACCGCTTCACTGTGGCGTGACCGGATAGTCGTGCCCGACGCCGGCGGACTGTCCCGCGCGGCCGCGTTGCTGCGGTCCGGCTCGGTGGTGGCGTTCCCGACCGAGACGGTCTACGGCCTCGGCGCCGACGCCTTCGACGAGAAGGCGGTCGGCGAGATCTACCGGCTGAAGAAGCGGCCCACCTGGAACCCGCTGATCGTGCACGTCGCGGATGTCGCGGCGGCCCGTGCGCTCGCCGCGGACTGGCCGGACACCGCGGAGGATCTGGCCGCCCGCTTCTGGCCCGGCCCGCTCACCCTGGTCGTGCGCCGGGCGTCGCACCTGCCCGGCATCGGCGCCTCCAACGACACGGTCGCCGTCCGGGTGCCGGCCCATCCGGTCGCTCTCGACCTGCTGAGGGCCTCCGGGCTCCCGCTGGCCGCACCCAGCGCCAACCGCTCCGAGGGCATTTCGCCGACCACCGCCGAACATGTGGTCCGCAGCCTGCCGGACGTGCCGATGGTGCTGGACGGCGGCCCGTGCTCGTGGGGCATCGAGTCGACGGTGCTCGACCTGACCGGGGACGTGCCGCGGCTGCTGCGCCCGGGAGCGCTCAGCCTGCGGGTCCTGCGCGACGCGGCCGGCCCGATCGCGCTGCCCGGCCCGGGTGTCGAGGACGGCGCGGACCGCTCGTCGCCGGGCATGAGCCGCCGGCACTACGCGCCGCGGGCCAGGGTCGTCCTCTGCGAGGACGTGCTGTCCGTCGACCGGTCGGGCCTCACCGAGCCGATCGCGGTGCTGTCCTACGAGGGCACCGACGGGACGGAGATCCTCTCCGCCGACCCCCGGGAGTACGCCGCCGACCTGTACGCGGCCCTGCACCGGCTCGACGACGAGGGCTATCCCACCATCCTGATCCTCCAGCCGCCGCGGACCGAGGACTGGCTGGCCGTCCGCGACCGGCTGTCACGTGCGGCCGCCTGACGTCTCCGCGGTCCGGGTGATGTTGCGGGCCATGCCGTTGAAGACGATGCCGTGGAAGGGCAGCACCGACGCCCAGTAGAGGTGCCCGCCCAGACCCCGCGGCAGGAACACCGCCCGCTGCCGGTAGACACTGCCGCCGTTGCCGTCGGGTTCGGCGCGCATCTCCAGCCAGGCCCGGCCCGGCACCCGCATCTCGGCGCGCAGCCGCAGCAGGGCACCCGGCTCGATCTCCTCGACCCGCCACCAGTCGAGCGCCTCGCCGACCCGCAGCCGGTGCTTGTCCCGGCGCCCGCGGCGCAGCCCGACCCCGCCGGCCAGCCGGTCCAGCCAGCCGCGCACCGACCAGGCCAGGGGGAACGAGTACCAGCCGTTCTCGCCGCCGACGCCCTCGATGACCCGCCACAGCTCGCCGGGGCTCGCCTGCACCGGGCGGGACCGCTCGTCGACGTAGAGGCTGCCGCCGGACCAGTCCGGGTCGCTGGGCAGCGGCTCCGCCGACGGGTTCAGGCCGGCCGCGGTGGACCAGCGGGTCTCCACGTCCGCGTCACGGATCTTGCCGAGGGCCAGCCGGACCGCCTCGTCGAAACCGATCGGCGGGGGACCGGGCAGCACCTCGGCGATGTCGTTCTCGTGCGCCACCGCCTCGTGGATCAGGCTGGCCACCAGGGGACGGGCGATGCTGTTCGGAACCGGGGTGATCAGGCCGACCCAGTGGGCGGAGAGCCACGGGCTGAGGGGACGCAGCGGCAGCACGATCCGGCGGGGGAGTCCGGCCACCCGGGCGTACCGCTGCATCATCTCGGTGTAGGTCAGCACGTCGGCGCCGCCGATGTCGAAACCGCGGCTCACCTCGGGCGGGAGCCCGGCCGCGCCGATCAGGTAGCGCAGCACGTCGCGTACCGCGATGGGCTGGATCCTGTTCTTGACCCACCGCGGGGTGACCATGGCCGGAAGGCGCTCGGTGAGGTAGCGCAGCATCTCGAAGGACGCCGAGCCGGAACCGATGATCACCGGGGCGCGGAGCACCACCGTCGGCACGCCGCTGTCCAGCAGGATGCGGGCCACCTCGGCCCGGGAGCGCAGGTGGGCGGAGGGTCGCTCGTGCGCGGGCGGCTCCGGGCCGCCGAGATAGATGATGCGGCGTACGCCCGCCGCGCGCGCCGCCGTGGCGAAGTTCTTCGCGGCCTCCCGGTCGAGCTGCTCGAAGTCCGGCCGTCCCAGCGAGTGCATCAGGAAGTACGCGACGTCGACGCCCTCGAACGCGGCCGGCAGGGTCTCCGGCTCGGAGAGGTCCGCCTCGACGATCTCGGTCCGCCCGGCCCACGGCACGTCCCGCAGCCGCCCGGCGCTGCGTGCCAGGCATCGCACCTCATGTCCCGCTTCGAGAAGTCTGGGAGCCAGTCGCCCCCCGATGTATCCGGTCGCACCGGTCACCAAGCACCGCATAACTGCAGACTGTGCCCACGAACGAGGGGTCACAAGCCATATGCTCGGATCCGGAAGGCTCCTCGATCTCGGGAGGCCAGCGTGGGCACCTTCTGGGGGCCGGACTTCGCGATGCTCGAACGCGAGGATCCGGAGATCGCGTCCGTGCTCCTCGACGAGGTGGCACGCCAACGAGACACGCTCCAGCTGATCGCGAGCGAGAGCTTCACGTCGCCGGCGGTGCTGGCGGCGCTCGGGTCGACCCTGGCCAACAAGTACGCCGAGGGCTATCCGGGGCAGCGCTACTACGGCGGGTGCGCGCACGTGGACCGGGCCGAGGCGCTGGCCGTGGAGCGGGCCCGGGATCTGTTCGGGGCCGAGCACGTCAACGTGCAGCCGCACTCCGGCGCGTGCGCCAACCTGGCCGCCTACGCCGCGCTGGCCGAGCCCGGCGACGTGGTGCTGGCGTTGGGGCTCCCGCACGGCGGGCACCTCACCCACGGCAGCCGGGCGAACTTCTCCGGCAAGTGGTTCCACCCGATCGCCTACCGGGTCACGCGAGAGACCGAGCTGATCGACTACGACGAGGTACGTGACCTCGCCCTGGCCCACCGTCCGAAACTGATCATCTGCGGCGCGACCTCGTACCCCCGGCTGATCGATTTTGAGCGGTTCCGGCAGATCGCCGACGAGGTGGGCGCCTACCTGATGGTCGACGCGGCGCACTTCATCGGTCTGGTGGCCGGGCGGGCCGTGCCGTCGCCGGTGCCGTATGCCGACGTGGTCACCGGCACCACCCACAAGGCGCTGCGCGGCCCGCGTGGCGGCATGATCCTCTGCCGGTCCGAGTTGGCCCAGCGGATCGACAAGGCGGTCTTCCCGTTCGCCCAGGGCGGGCCGATGATGCACGCCATCGCGGCCAAGGCGGTCGCCTTTCGCGAGGCCGGCACCCCGGAGTTCCGCGGCTACGCCAACCAGACGGTGCGCAACGCTCGGGCGCTCACCGCGGGTCTGGCGACCGAGGGCCTGCGGCCGGTCACCGGCGGCACCGACAACCATCTCGCGGTGCTCGACCTGCGTGAGGTGGGCGTGACCGGGCGGGAGGCCGAGGCGCGTTGCGCACGGGCGGGCATCGCCCTCAACAAGAACCCGGTGCCGTACGACCCGGAGCGTCCCGCCGTGGCGTCCGGCATCCGGGTCGGCACGCCCGGCGTCACCTCGCAAGGTATGCGGGAGGGCGAGATGCGGCGGATCGCCGGGCTGATCGGCCGGGTGGTGCGGGACGGGCTGGACACCGCCGCCGGGGAGAAGGTGCTCCGTGAGGCGGCGGCCGAGGTGTCCGGGATCGTCGGCGACTTCCCGCCGTATCCGCTCGACGCCGATTCGCCGGCCGATTCCGCATACATGCGCTGAATCGAGCGGGAGCGAATTCCCGGGGGATTTCCGGGAACACCACCTTAACGAGCCTTAACCGGCGGTGGATTGATTCGCGGGGTGATCCGGGCGCGGTGATAGCGTGGCGCGCTGCGGGTCGTCTCGGCGCCGTGCATCGCTGCGGGTCGTCTTTCCGGCGTCGTGGTTCGCTGCGAGTGGTCTTTCCGGCGCCGTGGTTCGCTGTGGGTCGTCTCTTCTGGGGGTTGTGGTGAGTCAGGTGCCGACCGAGGAACGTCCGGCCCCGCCGGACAATCCGGGCTGGCGGATCGAGCATCTGCCGCTGCTCTCCGCGGTCTCGATGGCACTGCTGCTCTGCGCCGGTTCGGTGGGCTTCCTCACGGGTGGCCCCGACTCGGCCCTGGGGGCGGCGGCCGGCGTGTTGATCGTGACCGTCAGCTACACGATGTCCACCCTGGTCATCGCCTGGGCCGACACGGTCCGTCCGGCTTTGCTGATGCCCCTCGGGATGCTCACCTATGTGGTGAAATACTCCTTGTTGGGAGTCATCCTCGCCGTCGGCGTCGGCATCAAGTGGTCCGGCTGGGCCGCCCTCGGCTGGGGCATCGTCGCCGCCGTGGTGGTGTGGACCGGCGTCCAGGCCTGGTGGGTGCACCGCCACGTGATCCGGAAAGTGATCTAGGGCACCTCATCTGCCCTGGTCATCGGTGTGAGAACCGGGCAAGCGCCACTATCCGGTGACCTCCTGGCTCGTGCCGTGTTCCGATTTGGCGCGACAGGAGTACCGTGTCCAGTCAGTTGCGAGACCCCTGACGCCTGGACGACTACGGTTGTGCGGGGGGTCCCGCTTAGCTTCGTGTTTCCTGCTGATATCGTTCGGGCCGTCATGACCGGCCAGAAACCTCCCCCGAATCTCGCGGTGACGACGGTTCAAACCCGCCTCCTGACTCAGGCGCGGGCATGACCGCACTGTCGTATCTCATCGCGGGCATTCTGTCCTGGGGCGGGATCGGCTGGCTTGTCGACCACTTCGTCGGAACCACGGGCATCTTCGCCGGAATCGGCGCCGTTCTCGGGGTCGCCGGTGGTGTGTACCTCATCGTGCGCCGTCTCGGCGCCTGACAGGAAAGGGCCAAGGTGATCAGTCAGTCGGCGGTCCTCGCGGCGAACTTCCCGCCCAGCGTCGAGGACTTCTACCTGCCCAGCATCCTGCCGTGGAACCAACACGAGAGCTATTGGTTCACCAAGATCACGGTGTTGGTCTGGGTGGCGGTCGCGGCGATCATCATCTTCTTCCTGATGTCGTACCGGAAGCCGCAGTTGGTCCCGACGAAGAAGCAGTGGCTCGCCGAGAGCATCTACGGCTTCGTGCGCAACAACATCGCGGTCGACATGATCGGGCCGCAGGGCGTGCGCTTCGCGCCGTACCTGACGACGCTCTTCATGTTCATCCTGGTCAACAACTTCTTCGGCATCCTGCCGTTCGTGCAGATCTCCCCGATGTCGCACATCGCCTTCCCGGCGGTGCTCGCGCTGGTCACCTACGTGATGTTCATCTGGGTCGGCATCAAGAAGCACGGCATCGCGTATTTCGTGCACGCCGTCAAGCCGAACGCTCCGCTCGGCATCCTGCCGCTGCTGATTCCGATCGAGATCTTCTCGAACTTCCTCGTGCGGCCCTTCTCGCTGGCGGTTCGTCTCTTCGCCAACATGTTCGCGGGCCACATGCTGCTGCTGGTGTTCACGCTGGGCGGCTTCACGATGCTCAACGCGAACATCTTCCTGGCGCCGATCTCCGTGTTGTCCTGGGTGCTGACCATCGCACTGACCTTCCTCGAGTTCATGGTGATCTGCCTCCAGGCCTACGTCTTCACGGTGCTGACCGCGAGCTACGTCCAGGGTTCGCTCGCTGACGAGCACTGAGCAGTACTCGATCTCCTAGTAACACCCCGTTTGTCGTCCCGCGTGACAACCACGCGAGATCCCAGGAGGAACTGAGAATGATTGTCGCCGAAGTTGTTGGTAGCACCGCCGCCATCGGTTACGGTCTCGCTGCCATCGGCCCGGGCATCGGTGTCGGTCTGGTCTTCTCGGCCTACATCCAGTCGACCGCCCGTCAGCCGGAGTCGTCGCGCCTGACCCTGCCATTCGTCTGGATCGGCTTCGCCGTAATCGAGGCGCTCGCGCTCCTCGGTATCGCGTTCGGCTTCATCTGGCAGGGCACGTTCCCCGTCTGATCGCGGCCCTGTCTAGGAGGACCCCATGATGGACCTTTACCTGGCCGTGGCCGCGGAAGAGGCCGCCAAACCACACAACCCGATCATTCCCCTGTGGGAAGAGATCGTGGTCGGCTCGGTCGCCTTCGCGGTGCTCTGCTTCGTGCTGATCAAGTTCGTCTTCCCGCAGATGGAGAAGACGTTCCAGGCGCGGGTGGACGCCATCGAGGGTGGTCTCAAGCGCGCCGAGACCGCTCAGGCCGAGGCGAACCAGCTGCTCGAGCAGTACAAGACGCAGCTCGCCGAGGCCCGGACCGAAGCCGCTCGCATCCGCGACGAGGCCCGGGCCGACGCCGAGGGCATCCGTCAGGACGTGCTGGCCAAGGCTCGCGAGGAGTCGGACCGCATCATCACGGCCGGCAACGAGCAGCTCGCCGCCCAGCGTGAGTCCATCGTGCGGGAGCTCCGTTCCGAGGTCGGCACGCTTGCGGTCGACCTGGCCGGCAAGATCGTCGGCGAGGCTCTCGCTGACGAGGCCCGTACTCGTGGCACCGTCGAGCGGTTCATCGCCGACCTTGACACGGCTGGGCGGCGCTGATGACGTCGAGCGTAAGCCGTGAGGCCTACGGCGACGCGTCGGCGCAGCTCGCCTCGAACACCACGACGGCCACGGCCCCGCAGCTGGCGACGGTTGCCGACGAGATCCTGTCGGTAGCCGGCCTGCTGCGGGCCCAGCCCCGGCTGCGCCGCGCGCTGACCGACCCGTCCCGGCCCGGTTCCGACCGTGCCGGGCTGCTGAAGTCGTTGCTCGCGGGCAAGCTCTCCGAGATCGCGGTGAACGCGGTGGCCGCTCTGGTGGCCGGCCGCTTCTCGCGTCCGAGTGAGCTGCTCGACGCCACCGAGCGACTGGGCGTGGACGCCCTGCTCGCCTCGGCGGAACGGGACGGCAAGCTGAGCGACGTCGAGGACGAGCTCTTCCGGTTCAGCCAGATCGTCTCGGGCGACTCCGCCCTGGCCGTCACGCTGAGTGACGTGAGTGCTCCCATCGAGCGCCGCGTTAAGCTGGTGCAGGACTTGCTGAAGGGCAAGGTGCACGTGGCCACCGGCCGGCTCGTCGAGGTGGCGCTCACCGGTTTCGGTGGCCGTGGCTTCGAGGCCTCGCTGACCCGGCTGGTCGAGGCGACCGCTGCGAAGCGGGACCGTGAGGTGGCGTATGTGACGGTTGCGAAGCCGCTCACCGATGCCGACGAGCAGGCCCTGACCTCGAAGCTGTCCGCCGTCTACGGCCGTGAGGTGTCGCTGAAGGTGGACGTCCAGCCCGCCGTTCTCGGTGGTGTCAGCGTCCGGGTCGGTTCCGACCTCTACGACGGCACGGTCCTGCGCAAGCTGAACGCAGCCAAGCAGGCGTTCGCTAAATAGTCTTTTCCCCTCGATTCCCATCGAGAAGCCCCCTCGGCGGCGGTGACGTCCCGAGCTAGACAGAGAAGGCAGAGGATGGCCGAGCTGACCATCTCCTCGGACGAGATCCGGGGGGCGCTAGAGCGCTACGTCTCGTCCGCTGGAACCGACCTCACCCGTGAAGAGGTCGGCATCGTCTCCGACGCGGGCGACGGCATCGCACACGTCGAGGGTCTCCCCTCGACCATGGCGAACGAACTGCTCGAGTTCGCCGACGGCACCCTTGGTGTCGCCCTGAACCTCGACGTCCGCGAGATCGGCGCCGTGGTCCTGGGTGACTTCGCGAAGATCGAGGAGGGCCAGCCGGTCAAGCGCACCGGCCGTGTCCTCTCCGTCCCGGTGGGCGACGCCTTCCTGGGTCGCGTGGTCGACGCCCTGGGCAACCCGATCGACGGTCACGGTGAGATCGCGAACGAAGGCTTCCGCGAGCTCGAGCTGCAGGCGCCGAACGTGATGGCGCGGCAGCCGGTGAAGCAGCCGCTGCAGACCGGCATCAAGGCGATCGACGCCATGACGCCGATCGGCCGTGGCCAGCGCCAGCTGATCATCGGCGACCGCAAGACCGGTAAGACCACGGTCGCGATCGACACGATCATCAACCAGAAGGCGAACTGGGACTCCGGCGACCCGGAGAAGCAGGTCCGCTGCATCTACGTGGCGATCGGCCAGAAGGCCTCCACCATCGCCAGCATCCGGGGCACCCTGGAGGCGCAGGGCGCGTTGCAGTACACGACCATCGTCGCGGCTCCGGCCTCCGACCCGGCCGGCTTCAAGTACATCGCGCCCTACACCGGTTCCTCCATCGGTCAGCACTGGATGTACAACGGCAAGCACGTCCTGATCGTCTTCGACGACCTGACGAAGCAGGCCGAGGCGTACCGCGCCGTGTCGCTGCTGCTGCGCCGCCCGCCGGGCCGCGAGGCCTACCCGGGTGACGTCTTCTACCTGCACTCCCGCCTGCTGGAGCGCTGCGCCAAGCTCTCCAACGAGCTGGGTGCCGGTTCGATGACCGGCCTGCCGATCATCGAGACGAAGGCCAACGACATCTCGGCCTACATCCCGACCAACGTGATCTCGATCACCGACGGTCAGATCTTCCTCGAGTCGGACCTGTTCGCCTCCGGCGTGCGCCCCGCCATCAACGTCGGCACCTCGGTGTCGCGGGTGGGTGGTTCGGCGCAGGTCAAGGCGATGCGCACGGTCTCCGGCCGTCTGCGTCTCGACCTGGCCCAGTTCCGTGAGCTGGAGGCCTTCTCGGCCTTCGCCTCCGACCTGGACAAGGCGTCGCGTGCCCAGCTCGAGAAGGGCATCCGCCTGGTCGAGCTGCTGAAGCAGCCGCAGTATTCGCCGTACTCGACCGTCGACCAGGTCATCACGATCTGGGCCGGCACCACCGGCCAGCTCGACGACGTCGCGGTCGCCGATGTGCGCCGCTTCGAGCAGGAGTTCCTGTCCTGGTTCAAGCAGCACAACAGCGAGGTCTACACCTCGATCGAGTCGACGAACCTGCTGAGCGACGACAACATCGAGAGCCTGAAGGCCGGCGTCGTCGAGTTCAAGAAGGTCTTCCAGGGCAGCGCGACCGGCGAAAGCGGTAGCTAGGTATGGCCGCCGGTCAGGTACAGGCGCTGCGTCGGCGCATTCGCACCGTCAAGTCGACCAAGAAGATCACCAAGGCGCAGGAGCTGGTCGCGACCAGCCGGATCGCGAAGGCCCAGGAACGGGTCACCGCCTCCCGGCCGTACTCGCTGGCGATCACCAAGGTGCTGGGCGCTCTGGCGTCGAACGCCTCGGTCGACAACCCGCTGCTGGTCGCGCGTGAGCGCGTCCAGCGGGCGGGGGTCCTCCTGATCACCAGTGACCGGGGCCTGGCCGGCGCCTACAACGCCAATGCCATCCGGACCGCCGAGCAGCTGATCGCTCAGCTGAAGTCGGAGGGCAAGGAGGTGGCGCTGTACGTCGTCGGCCGCAAGGGCGTCGGCTACTACCGGTTCCGTGGGCGGGACATCGCCGCCAGCTGGACCGGGTTCTCCGAGCGTCCGTCGTTCGCGGACGCCAAGAAGATCGGTGACGCGCTGATCGAGGGGTTCGCCGCCGGTTCCCAGGCCGAGGGCACCTTCGGTCCGGACGGCATCGCGGGCGTCGACGAACTGCACCTCGTGAGCACCGAGTTCAAGTCCCTGATGACCCAGAGCGCCAACGCGAAGCCGCTCGCACCCGTGCAGGTCGAGGCGCAGTCGGAGGAGAAGTCCTCCGAGCCGCGTGCGGCCTACGAGTTCGAGCCGGACGCCGACGAACTGCTCGACGCGCTGCTCCCGAAGTACCTCAACACCCGCATCTACGCGGCGTTGCTGGACTCGGCGGCCAGCGAGTCGGCGTCGCGTCGGCGGGCGATGAAGAGCGCGTCGGACAACGCCGACGACCTCCTCAAGCGGTACACGCGCGAGATGAACTCCGCGCGGCAGGCTGCGATCACCCAGGAAATCAGTGAGATCGTCGGCGGCGCCAACGCGCTGGCCGCGGCGGGAAGTGATGTGTGATGACTGTTACTGCTGAGCCCATTAAGGCGGAGACCGCTGTCGGCCGCGTCGTCCGGGTCATCGGCCCGGTCGTCGACGTCGAGTTCCCCGCGGTTCCATGCCCGCGATCTTCAACGCGCTGCACGTGGAGGTCACCCTCTCCGGCGGCACGAAGAGGCTGACCATGGAGGTCGCCCAGCACCTGGGCGACAACCTGCTCCGTGCCATCTCGATGCAGCCGACCGACGGCCTGGTCCGCGGCTCCGCGGTCACCGACACCGGCGCGCCGATCTCGGTGCCCGTCGGTGACGTGACCAAGGGCCACGTGTTCAACGCCCTCGGCGAGGTGCTCAACGTCGACCCGTCGACGCTGAACATCACCGAGCGCTGGTCGATCCACCGCAAGCCCCCGGCGTTCGCGGACCTCGAGCCGAAGACCGAGATGCTGGAGACCGGCATCAAGGTGCTCGACCTGCTCGCGCCGTACGTGCGTGGTGGCAAGATCGGCCTGTTCGGCGGCGCCGGCGTGGGCAAGACGGTGCTCATCCAGGAGATGATCATCCGCGTTGCCCGTAACTTCGGCGGTACCTCCGTGTTCGCCGGCGTCGGCGAGCGCACCCGTGAGGGCAACGACCTCATCCTGGAAATGGAGGAGGGTGGCGTTCTCGACAAGACCGCCCTCGTCTTCGGCCAGATGGACGAGCCGCCGGGCACCCGTCTGCGGGTCGCCCTGACCGCTCTGACCATGGCGGAGTACTTCCGGGACGTCCAGAACCAGGAGGTGCTGCTCTTCATCGACAACATCTTCCGGTTCACCCAGGCCGGTTCCGAGGTCTCCACCCTGCTCGGCCGTATGCCGTCCGCCGTGGGTTACCAGCCCACCCTGGCTGACGAGATGGGCGAGCTGCAGGAGCGGATCACCTCGGTCCGTGGCAAGGCGATCACCTCGCTGCAGGCGATCTACGTGCCCGCCGACGACTACACCGACCCGGCGCCGGCCACCACCTTCGCCCACCTGGACGCGACGACCAACCTCGAGCGGTCGATCTCCGACAAGGGCATCTACCCGGCCGTGGACCCGCTGGCCTCCAGCTCGCGGATCCTGGCGCCGGAGTTCGTCGGCGCCGAGCACTACGCGGTCGCCCGTGAGGTCCAGCGGATCCTCCAGAAGTACAAGGACCTGCAGGACATCATCGCCATCCTCGGCATGGACGAGCTCTCCGAGGAGGACAAGGTCACGGTGCAGCGGGCCCGCCGTATCGAGCGGTTCCTGTCGCAGAACACCTACGCGGCGGAGCAGTTCACCGGCGTCCCCGGCTCGACGGTCCCCCTGAAGGAGACCATCGAGGCGTTCAAGAAGATCTCCGAGGGTGAGTACGACAACTTCCCCGAGCAGGCCTTCTTCATGTGCGGTGGCCTCGAGGACCTCGAGAAGAACGCGCACGAGCTGATGAAGGGCTGACGATACGTCAGTTCCGCAGGGAGCCGCGCCGGTGAATACCGGCGCGGCTTTCGCGTTCACGGGTGCCCCTGCAACGGCATTTACCCAGCTCAACGCGGGTATGATGGCCCGGTGCCACAGTCGTCTGGAAAGCGCCGCCGGGCGCCCATGTGGGCGAGGCTCTGTGCCGCCTTCGGGTGCGTGCTCATGGTCAGCAGTGGCGGCGTCATGGTCACGGGGCAGGCCCTCATCGCGCGGTACACGGGCGGGATCGACGCCGGCGGGAGCCTGATCGGCGACCCGGCGTCCGGTGCGACCCGCGACGACGCCGACATCCGGGGCCCGCTCAACATCCTGCTCGCCGGCGTCGACCCGCGGGACGAGTCGCAGGCGCCGCGGTCCGACTCGATCATCGTGGCCCACGTGCCCGCGTCGATGGACCAGGTCTTCCTCTTCTCCATCCCTCGCGACCTGTACGTGCAGATTCCCTCGTTCGCCGCGACCGGCTTCGGCGGCGCCACCGCGAAGATCAACTCGGCGATGTCGTTCGGCAGTGACGTCGGTGACGGCACGCACGACGTCGAGCAGGGCTTCCAGTTGCTCGCCCGTACGGTCAGCGCCTTCACCGGGATCCATACGTTCGACGCCGGGGCGATCATCAACTTCGGCGGGTTCAAGAAGATCGTCGAGGCGATGGGTGGTGTCACCATGACCATCGACCAGAACGTGCGGTCCGAGCACCTCCAGCCGGACGGCACGGTCCGGCCCAAGAGCGCGGCCTGCGCCGACGGAGGCTGCGACCATCCGTACACCGGGCCGCAGAAGGTCTACAAGAAGGGCACCTACCACCTGCAGGCGTGGGAGGCACTCGACTACGTCCGTCAGCGGTACGGGCTGCCCGGCGGCGACTACGACCGGCAGCGGCACCAGCAGCAGTTCATCAAGGCCATGGCCGAACAGGCGATGAGCAAGGAGGTGGTGACCGATCCCGCCAAGCTCCTCGCGGTCCTCGATGCGGCCGGGGACTCGCTGACCTTCGACGGAGGCGGTGACAGCGTCATCGACTGGGGATTCGCGCTCAGGGACGTCAACACCGCCGACATGACGCTGATCAAGCTGCCCGGCGGAGGGCTCTTCCAGAACGGCGCCTACCTCGGGGAACAACTGGACCCCTCGGCCACCCGGTTCTTCCAGGCCGTCGCCGAGGACCGGATCGCGCCGTTCCTGCTCGACAACCCGACCTACGTCGCTCAGGACGGCTGAGACGGTACCCCGTACCACGCCGGAGTTCGCCGCCGATTAGACTTCACCCGTTCGGTTCGTAGCATCTGAGGGATCTGTAGCACCTGAGGGAGACAGCGTGGCCAACCAGCTGCACGTCGAGGTCGTCGCCGTCGAGGAGAAGGTCTGGGTCGGAGAGGCCGAGATGCTCGTCGCGCGCACCACCGAGGGTGAGATCGGTGTGCTCCCGGGCCACGCGCCGCTGCTCGGCCTGCTGAAGGAGCCGTCCCAGGTGCGAGTCAAGCTCGCCGGGGGCGACCAGCTGACCTACGACGTCGCCGGTGGCTTCCTCTCGATCGACGCCAACGGCGTGACCGTCCTCGCCGAGAGCGCGACGCCCGCCACGCCCGAGTCCCACTGACACCGACGATGCGGATTCTGGAAATCGCCGGAATCTGCGTCGTCGCGCTGTTCGCACTTCTCTTCGCGATCTTCTTCCGCCGCCGGTTGCTCAAGACCGGCGGCGGAACCATTCGCCTGCAGGTGCACATCAACAAGATCGTGCCCGGCCGCGGGTGGTCTCCGGGTCTGGGCCAGTTCGTCGGCGACGAGCTCCGGTTCCACCGCATGTTCAGCCTCGCCATCCGGCCCAAGCGCATCCTCGACCGGCGATCCCTCACGATCGAGGAGCGGCGGCTGCCAGCCGGTCCGGAACGGCTCGCCATCCCCGGCCACTGGGTCGTCCTCCGGTGCCGCACGGCCGATTCCGAGATCGAGATCGCGATGGCCGACACCACGGTGACCGGCTTCCTCTCCTGGCTCGAGGCCGGCCCGCCCCGAGACCCGGGCAGTCTCCGCGGCCGCCCGGTCTTCGGTCCCCGCCCCATCGAGGGCTGACCCACCCCGGGTGGTCGTCCGGGGTCGCGTGGCCGCGTTACCCGGATCGGCTGTCGTCTCCCGCCGGTCGATTTCGTACCGTCGGCTCATGCGGATCAGAATCGTGGACGCCTTCACCGACCGGCCGTTCGCCGGCAATCCCGCCGGAGTGGTGGTCCTGGACGGGGACGCGTTCCCCACCGACGAGTGGATGTCGCAGGTGGCCGCCGAGGTCAGACACGCCGAGACGGCGTTCGTGCGGCGGCTGCCCGACGGCGCGGAGACCGGCTGGGCGCTGCGCTGGTTCACTCCGGCCGTCGAGGTGGCGCTCTGCGGGCACGCCACGCTCGCCACCACCCATGTGCTGCACCGGGCCGGTCTGATCGGGGAGCGGGCCACCTACGGCACCCTCAGCGGCGTGCTGGCCGCCTCCGTCGGTGCCGGCGGGCTGATCACCCTCGACTTCCCGACCGCACCGCTCAGCCCGGTCGACGCCGACCCGGAGCTCGTGGCGGCGCTCGGCATCGACTTCCGGACCGTGCTGCACACCGGCCCCAGCACCGACGACCTGCTCTTCGAGGTCGCCGACGAGAAGGCGGTCCGGGGCCTCGAACCCGACCTGCGGACGGTCGCCCGGCTCACCCGGCGAGGCGTGATCGTCACCGCGGCCGCCGCCGACCCGGCGTCCGGGTACGACTTCGTCTCCCGCTTCTTCGCACCGGCCGTGGGCGTCGACGAGGATCCGGTCACCGGGAGCGCCCACACCGCCCTCACGCCGTTCTGGGCGCGGCGGCTGGGCCGCACCGACCTGACCGGCTATCAGGCGTCCCCACGGGGCGGCCTGGTCCGCGTCAGCCTGAACGGCGACCGCACCCACCTGAGCGGCCATGCCGTCACCACCATCGACGGCGAGCTCCTGGCCTGACCCCGGCCCGCGGTTGTGCAGGATCGCCGCGTCCGGCAGCGGATCGCACCCCCGCCGGGCGGCCGGAGGGTCACCGGGTCGGGCGGTGCGGTGGCGTGACGTGCGTGGCCGGTGGGCGACGTTCGAGGGACCACCGCATCAGCCCGGCGGCCGCGCTGTCGGCCGGTACCGGCCGACAGCGTCGCGTCGTAGCCACGAGAGGCGTGGCTCGAGGTCGAGGGGGGCCGACGGCGTACCGGAAGAGGCAAGGCGTGAACCCTGACGTGGCCGCCTGCGGTGAGGGTGGCGGTGGTCGCGGGAGGCCGCGTCGTGGGGTCAGGTCTCGGCGACCAGTTCGACCTCGTAGCCCCAGGCATCGGTGAGGTAGGCGGCGTGGCAGTCCGGGCCGCCGGCGTGCGGGTAGCGGTCGGCGAACAGCGGGGACCAGCCGTGATCCGGCGCCGCGGCGGCCAGTCTGTCGACCGCAGCCGGTGGGCCGGCGTGGAAGGCCAGATGGTTGAGCCCCGGCGCCAGGCGGTCGTGAACCGGCCCGGAGAGGGCCGGGGACTGCTCCAGGACCAGGTAGAGGCGACCGTGCTTCCAGGAGTGGCCGGCCGGCCACTCCTGGAACGGGGTCCAGCCGAGCTCGCCCAGGAGCCAGCCCCACGGGCGCAGGGCGCCGGGCAGATCGGGAACCCAGAGCTCGATGTGGTGGATCATCGCTTCCGGTCGCCGCCGGGCACCCATTTCACGTCGCCGGACGGGTTGGCGACCCGGGACAGGATGAACAGCAGGTCGGAGAGCCGGTTCAGGTATTTCAGCGGCAGCGTGCTCGTCGTCGAGGGCTCCAGCTCGTAGAGGGCCCACGCGGTGCGCTCGGCCCGGCGCGCGACGGTGCGGGCCACATGCAGCAGCGCCGCGCCCGGAGTGCCGCCCGGGAGGATGAAACTGTCCAGCGCGGCGAGCCGCTCGTTGAACTCGTCGCACCAGCCCTCGAGCCTCGTCACATAGGCCTCGGTGATGCGCAACGGAGGGTACGGCGGGTCGTCGCTCAGCGGATTGCCCAGATCGGCGCCCAGGTCGAACAGATCGTTCTGAATGGTGCCGAGCACCTGCCGGACGTCGTCGGACAGGTCGCCGAGCGCGATCGCGGCGCCCAGGGCGGCGTTGCACTCGTCGGCGTCGGCGTAGGCGGCGATCCGTGGTGCGGTCTTCGGCGCGAGCTCGTTGTTGACCAGTCTGGTCTGTCCGCCGTCGCCGGCCCGGGTGTAAATGCGGGTGAGATGCACAGCCATGCGCCCCACCCTACGAGGCGCGAGTGGGGGCGGGACCATACGATGGCCCGCGTGGATGTGATCAGGGTGAAGGGCGGGGCGCGCCTCGCCGGCGACGTCAAGGTGGGCGGCGCGAAGAACTCGGCACTCAAGCTGATGGCGGTCGCGCTACTGGCCGAGGGGCGCAGTGTGGTGTCGAACGTGCCCCGGATCACCGACATAGCCATCATGGCCGAGGTGCTTCGCCGGCTGGGCTGCGACGTCACGCTCGACGGCACCGACGCGATCATCGACGTGCCCGCCGAGCCGGGCAGTGAGGCCGACTACGACCTGGTGCGGCGGCTGCGCGCGTCGATCTGCGTGCTCGGGCCGCTGCTGGCCCGCCGCGGCTACGTGCGGGTGGCGCTGCCCGGCGGCGACATGATCGGCTCGCGTGGCCTGGACATGCACGTGTCCGGCCTGGCCCGGATGGGTGCAGAGATCACCGGCGAGCACGGGTTCGTGATCGCGTCGGCGCCCGGAGGCCTGCACGGGGCGAAGATCTGGCTGGACTTCCCGAGTGTCGGCGCGACCGAGAACATCCTGATGGCCGCGGTGCTGGCCAAGGGCGTCACGGAGATCGACAACGCGGCGCGGGAGCCGGAGATCGTCGACATCTGCGACATGCTCACCGCCATGGGCGCCAAGATCGAGGGCGCCGGCTCGTCGACCCTGATCGTCGAGGGGGTGGACGCGCTGAAGCCGGTGAGCCACCGGACCATCGGTGACCGGATCGTCGGCGGCACCTGGGCGTTCGCGTCGGTGATGACCCGTGGGGACGTGACCGTGCACGGGGTGCGGCCCGAGTTCCTGGACATCGCGCTGGACAAGCTGGTGACCGCGGGCGCGACCGTCGAGCCGGGGGACAACCGCTTCCGGGTGCGGATGGACGAGCGGCCGCGCGGCGTCGACATCGTGACGCTGCCCTATCCGGGGTTCGCGACCGACCTGCTGCCGATGGCTCTGGGGCTGGCCGCGGTGGCCGAGGGGTCGTCGCTGATCACCGAGAACATCTTCGACGGACGGTTCATGTTCGTGAACGAGATGGTGCGGTTGGGGGCGGACATCCGTACCGACGGGCACCACGCGGTCGTCAACGGGCGGGACCGGCTGTCCGGGGCGCCGGTGCGGGCCACCGACATCCGCGCCGGGGCGGGCCTGGTCATCGCCGGGCTGTGCGCCGACGGGGTGACCGAGGTCGGCGAGGTGCACCACATCGACCGCGGCTATCCGGACTTCGTCTCCGACCTGGAGCGTCTCGGCGTCGAGGTGGAGCGGACCGACGTTCCGGAGCCGACGTTCGACTTCTGAGGGCTCACGTTCACCTTCTGAGGCTCACGTTCGACTTCTGAGGGCTCACAGGGAGGCCACCAGCCGGCGGGCCTCCTCCACCTCTTCGGAGAAGACCAGCACACTCACCCGGCCGTCGCGCCGGATCGCCGTCGTGGCTCGGATGCCCGCGTCGGACAGCAGTCGCCGGATCTCGTCGGCGACCTCGGGCTCGTCGGTGACGGCGGCCGGCCACAGCAGGCCGTAGTCGTCCGGCTCCCCGAAGATCGTCAGGCCGTCGGGGGCCGTCTCCTGGGTGACGGTGGGTTGCAGGCCCATGCGCCAGAACACGGCGCCGAGGAATCCGACCAGACCGACGGCGATCAGCGGTCCGATGAGGTACCAGCCGTCGCTCGTGGCCATGGGCACAGTCTCGCACCGTAGTCGCGCGTTTTCCGGTGATTCGCCCCGATCGGGAGCCGTGCTGAACTTCCGTTAAGGAGCGCCGCTAAACTGACGGTCTCTCACAAAGGAGTGGATCATGGCAGGTCGTCTCGCGGTCATCGGTTCCGGTTTGATGGGCTCCGGCATCGCCCAGGTCTCCGCCCAGGCCGGCTGGCAGGTCACCATGCGGGACGTCGACGACGCCTCGCTCAACCGCGGCATGACCGCGATCAAGGACTCGCTGAGCCGGTTCGCGGCCAAGGGCAAGATCGCCGAGGGGGACGTCGAGGCCACCCTCGCCCGCATCACCCCCACCACCGACCTGGACGCGGCGGCCGACGCCGACGTCGTGGTCGAGGCGATCTACGAGAAGGTGGAGGCCAAGCACGAGGTCTTCAAGGCCCTCGACAAGATCTGCAAGCCCGGCGCGATCCTCGGCACCAACACCTCCGCCATCCCGATCACCCAGATCGCCACCGTCACCAGCCGACCGGAATCGGTCGTCGGCATCCACTTCTTCTCACCGGTCCCGATGATGAAGCTGGTCGAGCTGGTCCGCGGCTACCAAACCTCCGACGCGACCCTGGCGGCCGCCCGCAACTACGCCGAAGAGGTCGGCAAGACGTGCGTCGAGGT
The DNA here is from genome assembly GCF_050956125.1 of Actinoplanes sp. CA-252034. Lineage (NCBI taxonomy): Bacteria > Bacillati > Actinomycetota > Actinomycetes > Micromonosporales > Micromonosporaceae > Actinoplanes > Actinoplanes sp. CA-252034. The sequence continues at coordinate 9,748,758 of NZ_CP191846.1, read as the reverse complement.
CAAGCGCGACGTCGCCGGCTTCGTCTCCAACCGCCTCTTCTCGGCGATCCTCGTCGAGGCCATCCAGCTCGTCGAGTCCGGCGTCGTCTCCGCCGCCGACCTGGACACCGTCATGAAGCTCGGTTTCGGGCACGCGATGGGGCCGCTCGCCACCGTCGACCTCACCGGGCTCGACGTGATGCTCAACGCGACCAGCAACATCTACCGCGACACCGCCGACGAGAAGTTCTTCCCGCCGGAGCTCCTGCAGCGCATGGTCACGGCCGGCGACCTCGGCCGCAAAACCGGCAAGGGCTTCTACAGCTACTGATCCTTTCCAGCCAGGCTCACCGGTCCGTAAGGGGTGCCGGTCTCAGTGAGGCTTGCCGGCCTTGGTTGTTGCCTGACCCAACGCCGGCGTAGGTGCCGGGTGCCGCATTGCGGTGCCCGGCACGCTTCGTTCTTCCTGCAGAACCCTCGGCGGTACGGCCACGACTCCCACAACCGCACCCAAACGTCCCCCGCCTTCGGCGGCTGCCGCCGGAGAGCCGGTCGCGCCGCTCATCACCAGGGCCCCGCCCGAGCAGCGACGGCGCCCGATCGGTGGTGTGGGTGTGTTCGCCGTCTTTGGCGTGGTGGTGGCACCCGGTCGGTCGGGTGAGATTCGGGCCTTTCCATGGGCGGGTAGGCGCACCCGATGGTGCTTGTGGGGAGGTCGAGCGGGCCTGGCGGGAGGCGTCACCCCGTAGCCGGTGAGGTGCCTGCATGAGCCGGAGGTGAGGGCGATGGTGACGGGCCGCCACGCCGGGCCGCCGGGAGCCACGTGACTTTCGTGGCCGTACAAGAGAGGTGTGAAGAGAAGGACCCACTGACCGCGAGGGGCTGGCGGCGGTGCGGAGCCGCTGGGGTCGGGAGGGCCGACGGTGCGGGACCGCCGGCGCCGGGCGGAAACCGGATCTCCCGGCGGGCGGGGCGGCGCGGGGACGGCCCGGCTGGGGGGCGCTCTGACCGAAAGTGGTCAGCGCGTGGCGGCGAACGACAGCGATAGCAGGGTGGCGGCGAGCATGCCGCCGATCAGGGTCAGGCCGATGCCGCCGATGTCCATGCGGGCGCGCATGCGACGGTGCGTGAGGTAGGCCGCCGGCGGCACCCCCGCGGACGGGGCGAGGAGGAACGTCAGCCAGCCGAGACCGCGGATGACCGGTCCACCCCAGAGTGCGGTGTCACCGAACGTCACGAGGCCGGCGGCTACCAGACCGGTCGCGAACGCGCTGAGGGCGCCGATCAGCGGGAGCAGCGGTAGTGCCCAGCGGGGGAGGGCGCCGTTGCCGGCCGGGTGGAGGGTCACGTCGATGCGGTCGGCGGCGCGGGAGAGCAGCACGCGCGGTGACTGGCGGCCGGCGGGGACGACGTCTTCGCCGGGTTCGGGGCGGCGCTGCAGGGCGACCCGGGGCATGGCCTCGACGGAGGCCGGCTCGGGCATCTCGCCGATGGCGCGGATTCGCAGGCCACGGGCTCGGCGGAGCTGGTCCCAGAGACGGGCGGCCTCGCGGTCCACATCGAGCACCTGGGCCGCGGCGGCGCCGGCCCAGCGGTCGGCGGCCAGGGCCTCGCCCTCGGCGCGGGCGAGCTCGCCGGCGGCCCGGGCGGCATGGTCGTGGTAGGCCTGTTCGGCGTCGTCGAGTTCGGCGTCGCGGCGACGGGTGACGTCGGCGAGCGCGCTCACCATCAACTGATAGTCACGACCGAGCGGTTGACGATCACGTGTGGTCACTGTTCACCTCGGCGGCGGCGGTGGGGGTCAGGTGTGGTCACTGTTCACCTCGTACGGGATGATCACTTCGGGTGTGCGGTGGACCGACCGGTCGAAGAACAGGGCCCGGCGCGGCCGTGGTCGCCACAGCGGCCCGCCCGGCTGCGGGTAGAGCGGCGCCAGGTCCGTCCCGTGCACGTCGAGGGCCACCCATGCGCCGATCGGGTCGAACCGCCCGGCCAGGTCGTCGCGGAGCCGGCTGACGGAGCGCCACCAGCCGAGGACGTGCACCCGCCGGGACGGCCCGGTGTCGAGGAGGGCCCGCAACGCCGGACGGTGCCGGGGGCCGGCCGCTTCGAGTCCGTATCCGATCAGGTACCGCGGCACGTCCGAGGCGGGCGGGTCGAAGTGGACGTCGGATGTGTCGTACCAGTCGGCGGCGGGGAGCTCGGCGACGAGCCGGGCCGCCGAGCGTTCCGCGGACGCCTCGAGGCAGACGATGCTGAAGTGGGCGGGTCCCTGGGCGGCCAGTGACAGGGCGGCCGCGGCCAGCACGTCGCAGGCCTCGTCGGCTCGGGCGCCGATGACCGCCAGGTTGCGGCCGGGCATGCGGCCGAGCCGGACGCGGGCGGGCCGCGCCGACACGTCGATCCGCTCGCCGAGGACCGCGCCGGGGGAGGAGCCGACCGGGGCGCCGGCGGCGGGCACCCGCCCGGACGGCCGGTACGCCGACGGCAGGCGGGGCACCGCGTCCCCGTCGAAAAGCCGTGGCTCCTCGCAGCCCGGCGGCCGGGATCGCCACAGGCGCCGCTGGGTGGCCCGCCATCCGGCCGGGTCACCGGCGTCCGGCAGCCGGACCACCCGGTTCGCCCCGGCCAGCCCGGACTCGGTGTTGACGACCGCGTGCCGGGCCGGGATGACGGAGGCGGCCAGGTTGTCGTCGGCGAGGATCCGGCTCGCCTTGGGTAGGGCGATCCGCAGCGTGAACGGCGCGAGCAGGGTGGGCCGGCCCTGCAGCGCCCGCAGGCCGTCCGTGTCACGGGTCGCGAGGACCAGGTGGATGCCGTGGTCGCCGCCGCGCCGGGCCAGGTCCTCGAGCAGCCCGGCCGCCTCGTCGGCGACGGCGTCCCGGCCGTCGAGCAGCACCGGGAACTCGTCGAGGACGGCGACGACGCGGGGGTGGTCGTCGGGGCCGGCACGGCGGGCGGTCCGGGTCCGCAGCTCCTCACCGAGATGGCGGAGTACGGCCAGACCGAACTCCCGGTCGTTCTTGACGTTGACACCCGCGAGCCGGACCTGCGGAAGCCAGCTCGGGTCGCGGGGGCCGGGGACGTACCGGGAGAACGATCCGCCCTCCTTGAAGTCGAGCAGGTAGACGGCGAGCTCACCGGGGCCGTAGCGGGTGGCGAGGGAGCCCAGCCAGGTGTAGATCAGGTTGGTCTTGCCGGAGCCGGACGGCCCGCCGATCAGTGCGTGCGGCAGGTCGTCGCCGAGCGGGATCCCGACGAGCGTGCCGTCGGTGCTGTCGCCGATCGGGGCGGACAGGCCGTACCGGGACGACTCCTCCCACAGCGTGCCCGGCTCCAGGTCGGCGAGGCGGGCCGGGGGTGGGCCCTGGCGTTGCCGCTCGGCGACGTCCCGGCAGAGCGCGGCCGGTGGCGGCGGGTCGAGGTGCACTTCGAGCCGGCCGAGCGACGCGCACGCGGCCACCCGGTCGTGCACCACTATCCGCTCGACCGCCGGGTGGGCCGGCAGGTCCAGGCCCCGCACGACCAGATGCACCCCGCGGTCCACCCCGGTACGCGTGATCCGGTCGAGTTGTGCCCGCTGAGCCCGCGTCAGCTCGTCGCCGGTGGCCCGGTCGGCGAGCAGCACGACGAGCCGCCAGGCGTCGTGATCCTCGGCGTGGCAGAGCTCTTCGAGCAGCGCCCCGAGCCTGCCCGGCCCGACGACCCGGGGCCCGAGCCGGGAGAACGCGCCGCGGCTCTCCGGGTCGTAGACGATCAGGTCGACGTCCCCGGGCCGGGTGCTTCCGAGCGCCCGCAGCAGCAGACCGGTGATCACCTCGTCGAGGGTGGCGGCGGGCCCACTCAGGTGCAGGTGGGCACGGTCGAGCAGGGGGATGAGCGCGGGCAGTGCGGCGGTCTCGTCGAAGGTGATGGTCCCGATCCGCAGCAGCCCGGGGGTGGTGCCCGGCTCGGGTTCGCTGGGCGCCCAGAACCGCCACGGCGCGCCGGCCGCCCCGGTGGCGCTCATCGTGGCCAGGCCGCGCAGGTGCCCGGCGAGCCGGGTGGCCTCGCCGCGGTAGCGCTGCTGGACCTCCTGGCGGGCGGCCTCCCGGGCGGCGGCCAGCTGGGTGAGGCAGGTGGCGTACGCCTCGCGTACCAGCTGTCGCCGCTGCTGGGCTTCGCCGCGGGCCGACTCGGCGGCGGCGAGGACCGCGCGGGCGGTGCCGCGGGCTTCGGCGAGCTCCTGCCGCACCGCGGCTACCAGCGCGTTGCGGTGGCTCATGGTCGGGGATATTAGCCCTAAATGACCTTTTATGGTGTTTAGGTGGTGCGTGTCGTGATCTCGGCTGGCGGGAGTGCGTGGTGCCGGCCCACCACATCGATCCACAGCTGCTCGGCCACCAGCATGGCCGCCTCCCGCTGCCACTGCTTCATGACGTCCCGGGGCACATACCGCTTGAACCACTCGACGGCCAGCCGCGCCTCCCGGCTCGCCCCATCGGTCCGCAGCCGCCGCGCGTACGGGTTCAGGCCGAGCACGCAGCAGAACTGCAGGACGTTGTAATACCGCCACTCCTCGGTCGTCCCGAACGGCCCGGCCGGGCGCATCGACGACACGCACTCACGCAGCACCGCCCGCAGCTCCCGGGCCCGGGCCCGCGGCTGGTCCTCCCGTCCGGCCAGTCGCCGCTCCACCGCCGGCAGGTCGGTCAGCGGGCTGCGGGCCAGCCGGTTCAGATCGCCGAAGTCGTTGATCGCGCGCCGGGTCATCCGCAGGAACTCCGGCTCGCCGATGGTGTTGAGCCTCCGCTGCTCCCGCCGCCGCAGCAGCGCGTCCGCGTTGAGGAAGAGCGCCGACCGGTCGGACCGCAACGGCTGGTCGTCGGCGAGCGCCACCCGGTCCAGCGCCCGGCGCACCTGGGAGCCCAGCCCGGCCAGCGCCGAACCGGCGGCCAGCACGACGAACTGCAGCAGCGCCAGCCCGTCGTGATCCCGGATCAGCCACAGGGTCACACCGGCCGGGATGCCGGCCAGCACCAGGACCGCGAGTTGCGCGACCATCGAGCGCCGCAGGTCGGGCCGCAGCCGCTCACCGGTCTCGCTCGCGTGCGCCACCGCCATCAGGTAGCCGACCACCAGCAGGTCGAGCCCGAGCGCGGCGATCGCGGCGAGCTCGCCGGAGCTGGTGAACAGCAGCAGCACCAGGGCGCCCGTGCACAGCACGGCCATCACGGTGAGGGCGAGCGGCAGCATCTTCGGCGTGATCTGCTCGCGCAGCCGCCACATCAGACTCAGCGCGCCGACCATCGGGGCGAGCACCACGAGCCGGCCCGCCTGCGGCAGAAAGATGATCATCAGCAGGAAGGCGCCGCCGAGGAGCAGGGCGCCCCGGTCGATCGACCGCCGCTCGGACGGGGTCAGCGGCAGCAGCGACACCACGGCCCCGGCCCAGCACAGGGCCGGGATGCAGAGCAGCACCTCGGCGGTGGCGGAGACCGGCCACACGGTCCAGGCGGCGACCCCGAGCGCATACGACACCAGCGCCGTGGCCGTCCACCGCAGGGTGGCCCTGGTCGGATCACGGCCGATCAGGTAGCAGGCGAGCCAGCAACTCAGGGCGAAGGCGGGTACGGCGATCGCGGGCACCCCGAGAGTCAACCAAACAGGTGACGGGTCTCGACAACCCCGGCCCGGTCCCGTCGGCGGCGCCTCCTCCGCCGCACCACCCAGACCGCCGCCCACACCAGCAGACCGAGACCGACCAGGACGAGCACCGGAAGCACGATGGCCAGCACCGACATCACCACACTGCCGATGTCCTCGGCGGTGCTGGCGACCGGCGCGCCGAATCCGGCGGTGGTCACGTTGACCACGGGCCGGGACGCCGCTTTCAGGGTGTGCACCACGAGCGCGATCACCCCGCCCGCGACGACCGGCGCCCACTGGTTCGAGGTGAAGAACGCGCCCGGATCGGCGACCGTGACGGTCTCCGACGCCGAGCCGGCCCCGAACGCCAGGCCGCCCGCGGTCGGCCGGACGAACGTCTGCACGATGTCGTTGACGTGGTCGACCACCGGCACCTTGTCGGCGACCATCTCGATGGCCAGCAGGATCGCCAGGATCGTCAGCGTCCAGCCGTTGGCCAGCCACGACGACCCGGACGGCAGGTCGATCGCCGACGTGTAGCGGGCCAGCAGACCCATGGTCAGCAGCGGAATGTAGGCGTTCAGCCCGGCGGAGGCGGCCAGACCGGTCCCGGTCAATGCTTCTAGCACGATCTCAGGATCGCACCGCCACGCTCGTGCCGCCCGCCGGGCTTCCGCCGGACGTCAGGTACCGTCTCGGGGTGCGCCTGGTCATCGCGAAGTGCTCCGTGGACTATGTCGGCCGTCTCTCCGCCCACCTGCCCCCGGCGGTGCGGCTGCTGATGGTCAAAGCCGACGGGTCGGTGTCGATCCACGCCGACGACCGTGCCTACAAGCCGCTCAACTGGATGAGCCCACCCTGCAAGCTGCAGGAGGCCCCCGGCGTGTGGAAGGTGGTGAACAAGGCCGGCGAGGAGTTGCGGATCACCCTGGAGGAGATCTTCCAGGACTACTCGTACGAGTTGGGTGTTGACCCCGGCCTGGTCAAGGACGGTGTCGAGGCGCACCTGCAGGAGCTGCTGGCCAAGCACCCGGAGACCTTCGGCGAGGGCTTCACCCTGGTCCGCCGCGAGTTCATGACCGCGATCGGCCCGGTCGACCTGCTCCTCAAGGACCCCGAGGGCAAGTCGGTCGCCGTCGAGGTCAAGCGCCGCGGCGAGATCGACGGCGTCGAGCAGCTGACCCGCTATCTGGAGCTGATGAACCGCGATCCGCTCCTCGCCCCGGTCCAGGGCGTCTTCGCCGCGCAGGAGATCAAGCCGCAGGCGCGGGTCCTGGCCACCGACCGCGGGATCCGCTGCGTCGTCGTCGATTACGACGCCCTGCGGGGCATGAAAAAAGACGAGCTGACCCTTTTCTGATCGTACGGCCAGGCAGAGCACCGTTCCCTACACCGCGATGCGGGCGACACTCCCGCCGGTCACCGCGTCTCACGCGCGTGGCCGCCGGTCACCGCCAAAACCGCCGGCCGTCGCCTGACTTCGCCAAACCGCCGGCCGTCGCCTCACTTCGCCAGACCGACGCGGTCGGGATCGGTGGTCCAGGAGACGTAGGCGCGGATGCCGAGGACTGCCACACCGGTCTGGACGGCGATCGCGCTCCACGTGGCCGGTGCACCCTGGAGCAGGCGGATCACCGTGGGCAGGGCGAGGATCAGCAGGTCCAGGCCGGCGAAGGCGTAGACGATCGGGCCGGTCGGGACGGAGCCCATCGGGGTGTCGATCGGGATCAGGTCGTTGCGGACGAAACCGGCCCGGGCCGCCCGGATCGCCGCGGTGCCGCCGATCGCGCCGAGTGCCGGGCCGAGCGCCCACCACTGGCCCGGCGGCAGGGCGCCGGCCGCCTGGAGCAGGCCCAGTGCGACGGTGGCCCAGACGCCGCCGAGGACGGCCGGAAGCCACAGCCGCTGCTGCACGACCTGGCGTGAGGTGAGGCCCAGCATCCGGAGCAGCACCGGGTTGCCGGCGTCGGTCTTGATCGTGGCGGTGGTGGCCTTGGCCGCGATCACCATGCCGGTCAGCAGGGCGATCACCAGCACCCACCGCGGGACGGAGATCAGCAGCAGCGGCAGGGCGGTGGACGCGGCGGTCCACAGCAGACGGGCCGGGCGGCGCCGGGCGAGCAGCAGGTCCTGGCCGGTGAGCGGCGGCAGCCTGCGGGGCAGCCGGGTCGACCGCAGCCGGCGGGACGCCCAGTAGCGGCGCTCCAGCATCCCGGAGAGGAACGACGGCTCGATGCCGTAGACCGAGTCGGCGAGTGTTCCGGCGGTCTTGGCGGACTCGAGGATCGCGTCGTTGGGTGTGCGCGCGAGGTCGCGTACCGCCAAGAAGAACGCCACGATCGTGACCGCACCGATGGCCGTGACCAGGACGGAGGCCGCGGCTTCACCGCCGAGGGCGGGCGGCGTCCAGCCGATCGCCTCGGCGACCAGACCGGCGAGGCCGACGGCGAGCGCGATCCGGGCGACGGTGTCGGTGAGCGACGCGAGTCGCGGCCGCGATTGCGCGGCCGAGGCGAGGAGCGCGAGGAGTACGCCGGCGAGCGCCCCCGTGGCCACCAGGAGGATCGACCCGGTCGCCGCCGTGTTGCCGAGGATGCCGAAGGCCGCGGCGCCGCCGGCCACGGCCGCACCGAGGGCCGCGGCGAACAGTGACGGAGCCAGCAGTCTCGGCCGGCTGACCGGGGCGGTGAGCAGGAAGTAGGCGGCCGGGCGGGTGACCGAGACCGGCCCCAGCCGACGTAGTGCCAGATGGATCAGGCCGGCGCTGCAGGCGGCCGTGGCGGCGGCCCCGACCCCGCTGAGATGGGGCACGAGCGGGCTGAAGACGGCGCGCAAGGTGTCCTGTGCCATCACCGACAGCACGGCGATCGAGAAGATAACCGTGTAGACGGTGGCCAGCGCGTCCCCACGGTCGCGGTGGGAGGCCTGTGCCTTGCGGATCCAGCGGCGGACCGGCCGCAGCGCGACGACGGAGGTCACGGTGTGTCGTCCTCGCCGGCGGTGCCGGTCAGCTGTTCCATCGAGACCAGCTCGGCGCCGGAGGCCACCGCGAACTTGTCGTCGTGGCTCGCCAGCAGCAGCGAGCCGCCGGTGGCCAGGTAGTCGGCCAGCATCCCGGCGACCATCGCCCGGCCCTCCGGGTCGAGGCGCTGCTCCGGCTCGTCCAGGATGAGCAGGGAGCTCGGGCGCAGCAGCACCAGCGCCAGCGTGAGCCGCTGTTTCTGGCCCGACGACAGCGACGGCGGGATCGCGTCGGCGTGCCCGGCCAGCCCGAACCGTTCGAGGGCCTCGTCGATGCCGGACTCGTCCGGGTCCTGGCCGTGCGCCCGGCTCACCAGCTCGGCGTGCTCGCGGGTGGTCAGGCCCGGATACCAGGTGGGCGGCTCGACCGTGGTGGCCACGGCCCGCCAGAAGCCGGGGCTGTCGCCGGGCACGGCACCGAAGACCCGGACGCTGCCCGCGCCGGGCTGCTGCAGACTGCTCACGCAACGCAGCAGTGTGGACTTGCCGATGCCGTTCTCGCCGGTCACGCAGACGCCGGTGCCGGCCGGGACGATGAGCCCCACATCCACCAGCACCGGCGTCGAGCCGTAACTCACGTGCAGACCATCGACCTCGACCGCTGGGTGATCAACCACCCACACAGACTAGGGCTTGCGGCCGTACAGCAGGCGCAGCGCCTTCACGATCTGCTGGACCTGGGCGGGCGTGCGCTCGAAGGTCATGGCGGGCAGCAGCGATGGGCCGCGGCGCACGGTGATCGCCTTCGCCCGGGCGAACTCGCGCAGCCCGTCCTCGCCGTGGATGCGCCCGAAGCCGGACTCGCCGACGCCGCCGAACGGCAGGTTGCCCATGCCGACGAAGGTGAGCGTCCCGTTCACGGCCACCATGCCGGAGCGCAGCCGGCGGGCGATGCGGATCGCGTTCTTCTTGCCGAAGACCGAGCCGCCCAGGCCGTACGGCGAGTCGTTGGCCTTCTGCACGGCCTCGTCGGCGTCGCGGACCTTGGTGATCGTCAGCGTCGGCCCGAAGGTCTCCTCGCGGATCTCCGACGAGTCCTCCGGCACGTCCACCAGCACGGTCGGCGCCACGAACGGCGCCTGCACCGCCTCGGCGCCGCCGAGCACCGCCCGGCCGCCCTTGGCCAGCGCGTCCTCGATGTGGTCGCGGATGATGTCGAGCTGCTTGGGCATGGTGATCGGCCCGATCTCCTCGCCGATGCGCAGCTTGCCGGCCTTGGCCACGACCGCCTCGACGAACCTGTCGTAGACCGGTTCGACGGCGTAGACCCGCTCGATGCCGATGCAGGTCTGCCCGGCGTTGGTCATGGCGCCCCAGACCGCGGCCTCGGCGGCGGCCGTCACGTCGGCGTCCGCGTCGACGATCAGCGCATCCTTGCCGCCGGCCTCCAGCACCACCGGCACCAGGTTCTCCGCGCAGGCGGCCATCACCTTCTTGGCGGTGGCGGTCGAGCCGGTGAACGACACCTTGTTGACCCCGGAGCGGCACAGCGCCCCGCCGACGTCACCGAGGCCGTGCACCGCCTGCAGCACCGGGTGCTCCGGGACCACCTCGGCGAAGGTGTCGGCCAGCCACTGCCCGACGACCGGTGTGTACTCGCTGGGCTTGAAGACGATCGTGTTGCCGGCGGCCAGCGCGCCGCTGATCGGGCCGACCGGCGTGACGATCGGATAGTTCCACGGGCCGATCACGCCGACCACACCGTACGGCTGGTACTCCAGGTGGCCGGAGTGCTCGGCGACCAGGATGCGGGTGCGGACCCGGCGCGGGCCGAGCACCTTCTTCGCGTGGCGGGCCGCCCAGTCCAGGTGCTCGACCGCGGCGACCGCCTCGATCGTGCCGTCGGCCAGGGGCTTGCCCGACTCGCGGTGGACCAGCTCGGCCAGCTCCTCGATCCGCTGGACGATCAGGGAGCGCCAGCGCAACAGCCGGGTCTTGCGGCCGTCGAAGCCGAGCCCCTGCCACCACACGGCGGCCTCGCGGGCCCGGTCGACGGCCGCGATCACGGCCTTCTCGTCGGCGACCGGCACACGGCCGGCCTCCTCACCGGTGGCCGGGTTGGTGGAGATCAGCCAGCCGTCATCGATCACGGGGAGGCCGGGAACGTGAGTCGCCGTCATGTCCCGAGTCTAGGGTGATTGTTACCAGCGAGTCACTACGTACGCTTGACCTCGTGAGCCCCCGCCGTAACCGCCCCCGCCGCCCGTCCGAGGACGAGCCCGGCCCCGACCGTCCCGGGATCACCGAACAGCGCGTCCAGCAGTGGCAGGACGGCGAGTGGATGGTGCGCTCGATCTTCGGGGCGGCGGCCGCCAAGACGTACCGGTGTCCCGGCTGCATGCAGGAGATCCGGCCCGGGGTGGCGCACGTGGTGGCGTGGCCGGCCGACGGCTGGGGCGACATGACCGACCGCCGCCACTGGCACACGGGTTGCTGGCGCGGCCGGGGCCGGCGTGCCCCGGGGGTGGAGCGCTCGCGCAACGCACCCCGCTACGGATAAGCCGGCCGACCGCCCCGTCCGCCGCCCTCGACCAGGAATGAAAGCCTCTCATCATGAGCAACCAGATCCGTGCCAACTCGATCCTGCCGGCCCACCGGGAGGACATCGAGCTGCACACCGCGGACGGCGTCACCCTCGTCGGTGAGCTGGCCCGGCCACTCGACCGCGACCCGGTGGCCACCCTCGTCTGCCTGCACCCGCTGCCCACCCACGGCGGGATGATGGACAGTCACGTCTACCGCAAGGCGGCGTGGCGGCTGCCCGCCCTGGCCGGTCTCGCGGTGCTGCGCTTCAACACCCGCGGCACCGGCAGCGTCCGCGGCACCAGCGGCGGATCCTTCTCGAAGGCGGTCGACGAGCGCTTCGACGTGGCCGCCGCGATCGAGTATGCGGAGTTCGCCGACCTGCCGCACATCTGGCTGGTGGGCTGGTCGTTCGGCACCGACCTGACCCTGATGTACGGTCTGGAGCCGTCGGTCTCCGGCGCGATCCTGCTCTCCCCGCCGCTGCGGTTCTCCCAGCCGTCGCATCTGGAGGCCTGGGCCGAGGACGGCAAGCCGGTCACCGCGCTCATCCCGGAGTTCGACGACTATTTGCGCCCGGCCGAGGCCGCCGAGCGTTTCGCGGTGATCCCGCAGGCGGAGGTCGTCCCGATGCCCGGCGCCAAGCACCTGTGGGTCGGCGACGCCGAGAAGGTCCTGGACGAGATCGTCCGGCGGGTGGCCCCCGATGTCACCACCCCGCTGCCGACGACCTGGGACGGCCCGATGGAGACCGGCGACTCGGCCGCCTACGCCGACCGCACGGTCGCCGCCTTCGCTACCGTTCCTCGAGACTCGGCAGCAGAACCTCCCGCATGATCAGCTGGATGGCGGCCACCATCGGGATCGCGATCAGCGCGCCGATCACACCGAACAGGCCGACCCCGAGCAGGGCCGCCACCAGCGCCGCCACATCGCTGACCCGGACCGAGCGGCGCATCACCCGCGGGTAGATCAGATAGTTCTCGATCTGCTGGTAGATCAGGAAGAAGACCAGGCAGACGACGCCGTCGGTCAGTGACGAGGCCAGCCCGACCAGGCTGACGATCACCGCGCCGAGGGTGGCGCCGATCTGCGGGATCAGGTCGCAGACCGCGACCACGACGGCCAGGGCGAAGGGGTACGCCAACCCCAGCGCCAGTGCCAGCGCGAAGGTGCTCGTCCCGGCCAGCACCGCGATCGCCAGCGCCCCCACCATGTACGCGCCGACCTTGGTCAGGATCTCGTCGGTGAGCAGCGACACCCGCTCCCGGCGGGAGGCCGGGACCAGCCGGTACCCGGTCGCCTTGATCCGCTCGAACGAGGCCATGAAGTAGATCGTCAGCACCAGCACGGTCAGGATGTTGAAGATCGTGCCGAACAGCAGCCGGGCGCCGCCGACCACCCCGCCCAGGGCGTTCGTGATCGTCCCGGCGTTCACCGCGCCCTGCACCCGGTTCGCGATGTCGTAGCGCTGCACCAGCTCGTTGACCGTATGGCTGCGGCGCAGGCTCTCCACCACGTCCGGCGCGTTGTTGATCAGCTCGGTGGTCTGGGTGACCAGCGGCGGGATCAGTGCCACGATGCCGCCGGCCAGCAGCCCGACCACGCTGAGCGCCACGATCGCCACCGCCGGGCCCCGCCGCAGTCCCCAGCGGCGCAGCCGGGTCACCGCCGGGTTGAGGCCGATCGCCAGGAACAGCGCGATGAAGATCAGGATCAGCATCGAGGTCGCGTTGCGCACGCCGAGGAACAGGGCGTACGCCACGATCACGCCGAGCCCGAAGAGGAAACCGAGCAGGAACGGATTACGCCTGCTCAGCGGCGGCCCGGGCTCGCCGAACCTCTTGTCCTCGGGCTCGTCCGCCGGCGGTCTCTCCTCGGCGGGCGGCTCGGCGGGCGGCTCGACAGGCGGCTCGACGGACATCAGACCTCCTCGATCGCCGCAATCGGCGATCGGAGGCTATCGCCGCCGAGCTCCCCTCGCCACCGGGACAACCCTGATGTCACTCCACGTCGGCGGGCACCCGGGTCGGCTGCGGCACCGTCACCTTCGCCGAGGCGGTCACCTTGCCGGGCTGCTTCTCCGCGGGCTGCGGCTGGACCGCCGCCGGCGCCGGCTCCACCTTCTCGGCCGGCCTCTCCTGCTCCTCCGGATCGGCGGCGGCCGCCATCACCGCGGCGGCGGCGAGCTCGGCCACCCGCTTCGCCTCTTTCTGCACCTGGCGGCGAACTTCGGCGGCGCGCCGCTCGGCGGCCTCACCGGCGCGCTGGGCCTCGGCCACCCGCTTCAGCTCCACCTCCAGCTGCTGCTGGGTCTCGGTGAGACGCTGGCGGACCCGCTCGGCCTCCGTCTCGGCGGCCTGCGCCTGCTCCTGCGCCGCCACGCGACGCTGCTCGGCCTGCGCCACCTCGGCGGTGGCGGCCTCCAGCTCCCGGCCGGCCAGGGCGATCTTCTCCTGCTGGGCGGCGATCTCCTTGCGTACGGCCGTCGCCTGATCGTCCGAACGCCGGAGGACCTCCTCGGCATACTTGTCGGCCTCGCTGCGCAGGTCGGCGCACTGCTTCTCGACGCCGGCCCGCATCTGGCCCAGCTCCTCGATCACCGAGTGCCGGCGCAGCGCCAGCTCGTGCTCGACGGACGCCTTCAGATCGGTCAGCTCCCGCTCGGCCTCGGCCCGGTTGGTGGTGATCTCCTGGATCGTCTTCTCCCGGAGCGCCTTGAGCTCCTGCTCGGCCTGCATCCGGGTGGACTGCACGTAGCCGTCCACCTCGGCGCGCGCCCGAGCGGCGTCCTGTGTGGCCTGGTCGACCAGGTGCTTGCCCTCGTTACGGGAACGGGACAGGACCGCCTCGGCCTCCTTGCGCATCTGCTCACCGGCCTGGCGCGCGGCGGCGAGCGCCTTGTCGGAGGCGGCCCGCTTCGCGACGTCGACCTTCTCCTCCTCGGCACGGCGCGCGGCCAGGGCGATCTCGAAGTCGCGGATGGCGTTGTGGGCGTGCGCCTCGGCCTCGGCCCGGATGCGCTCCGCCTCGGCCAGACGGGAGGCGATGTCGTCGGTGGCGGAAGCCTTGATCGCCTCGGCCTGCTCCTCGGCCAGCGCCAGGATCTGCTCGACCCGGGGGCCCAGATGCCGGAACGACACCTCACCGCTGATCCCCGAGTCACGCCGTGCCTGTGTCAGCTCGGCCTGGAGACCCTTTATCTGCGCCGTCATCGCCTGCATCTGCGAGTAGGCCTGCTCACGGTCGGCCAGGAGAGCGGCGATCTCGTTCTCCGCCCGGGCGACGTATCGCTCGACCTGCTTGCGCTCATAACCCCGCAGGGCGGTCTCGAAGCTGGGTTCGGTGGCCGAATCTCCGCCGAGACCGAGAATTTCACCGCCGTGCGACATGCTTTCCATCCTCACATACGCATCGTCCCGTGGCGTGTCGATACACACCGGTTTGGCAGAGACGATGCGGGTAGTTGTGATCTGTCTGACCTCGGCTCGATAAACCCAGGCAAGCGCGAAACGAGTCAGGCCGTACCGGAGAAACTCCGATACGGCCTGATTTCGTCATCGAATGCCCCGGCCGTTGTCAACCGTCGCGCACTCGCGGCGGCTCCGCAACCGGAGAGAGACGAGGGTCTCGGGTCAGGAATTCGTCTTGGCGGCGACCGGCTCGTCCTCGGCGTCCTCGGCCTCGACCTGCTCGGCAGCCCGCTGAACAGGGGCTTCGGCGGGCTTGGCGGCGGCGGCCACGGCAGCCGCGGCGGCCGGCGCGGCAGCGGCGCCACCCACGCCCGGGACCAGGCCGGACAGGCCGGACAGCATCTGACCCAGCTGGTTGGTGACGGCGTCCTTCTGGCGGGTCAGGTCCTCCACCTCGCGGCGGGCCGCCTGGGTGGTCAGCTCGGCCTCCTGGCGGGCGTCGCCGAGAAGCCGGTTGGCCTCCTGGCGGGCCTCGGTGACGGTCTTCTCGGCCAGCGCCCTGGCCTTGTCCACGGTCTCGGACGAGTGGCGCTCGGACTCGATGCGGCGGCTCTCGGCGCGCTGCGAGATCTCCTTCGAGCGGTCCTCGGCGGCGCGGGCCCGCTCCTCGGCCTCGGCCACCATCTTCTGGGTGGCCGCGACCTGGGCGGCGTGCCGCTGCGACTCCTCGGTCTCGGCCTTCTCCCGGCGCTCGGCGATCTCCAGCGCGAGGGCCTGGAGGTCCTTCTCACGCTTGTCGCGGGCGTCGGCGAGCAGCTTGGTGGCCTCGGCGCGCTTCTCCTCGGCCTCCCGGCCGGCCTTCGCGCGAGCCTGGGTGATCTCCCGCTCGGCGGTGGCGCGCAGCGACGCGACCTCCCGCTCCACGGTCGACTTCAGCTCGGCGACCTCGTGCGCGGTCACCGTACGCAACTGCTTGGTCTCGCGGTCGGCGTCCGACCGCAGCGTGTCCGCCTCGCGCCGGGCCTGCACCCGGGCCTCGGCGGCCTCGCGTTCGGCGTGCGTGCGGACCTGGCCGGCCTCACGCTCGGCGGTCGCCTTCATGGCGGCGGCCTCGGCCCGCGCCTTGTCGGTGATCTCCCGGGCCTCGAGACGGGCCGCGGAGAGAATGCCCTCGGACTCCCGCTTCGCCTCGTTACGGTGATCGTTCGCCTGTTCCTCGGCCAGCCGCAGGATCTGCTCCACCCGGGTGCCCAGCCCGGAGAGCGTCGGCCTGTTGTTCTCCTCCAGCAGCTTGTTGCTGTCGGCCAGTTTCTGCTCGAGAGCGTTCAGGCGCTGCTCGGCCTGGCGCAGGCGACGCTGCGCGTCGTTCATCCGCTGCTCGGCCTCGCCACGGGCCGCCTCGGACTGGTTCAGCGCGGCGAGCAGCCGGCCGATGTGTCCGTCGACCTGGTGGCGGTCGTAACCGCGCAGGACGACCGTGAAATCGTGCTGCGAGTTGGCGGTCTCGAAGAAGGCCAGGTTCTGATCCTGCTGCTGGGGCATTGCGCCATCCTGGCGAAGAGGAATCGGACATGCAAGAGCCGACGGGCATCCGGACCGCATCGTAGATCAGCTTCGACCTGGAGCGCAGCCCGCCCCCGGGCCGTTCGGGGAGGACCACCGACCCACCGGCCGGTCCGGCGTCGTCCCGCTGTCACCAGCCCACTCGGGGCTTCGGGGGATTCCGGTCCCACGGCCGGGGTCGTCGGCCCTGCTCAATGGGCCCGATCCTGCCAGGCGGGCGGGTCCGCGTCAGGTCGATTCACCCGCCAGAGGTACGCCTCGAGCCGGCTCCACCAGCTCCACCAGCACCCCGCCGGTGTCCTTGGGATGCACGAAGTTGATGCGGGAGCCCGCCGTGCCACGTTTCGGCGTGTCGTAGAGCAGTCGCAGCCCCCGGGCCCGCAGCGCGGCCGCGGCCGCCTCCACGTCGACCACCGTGTAGGCGAGTTGTTGCAGCCCGGGACCGCTGCGGTCGAGGAACTTCGCGATCGCCGAGTCGGGCCGGGCCGGGGCCAGCAGTTGGAGGCGGGGACCGGTGCCGTCGCCGACCGCGAGCATGGCCTCCCGTACGCCCTGCTCCTCGTTCGTCTCTTGGTGCACACAGTGCAAACCGAAGTTCTCGGCATGGAAGCGGATCGCCTCGTCCAGATCGGCCACCGCGATTCCCACGTGGTCGATCCGGAGCAGCCCCACATCGGAGAATGTGACATTCCCAGCCGCGGTGCCGCCCGATGTGTCGTCAGTCATAAGGCTAGTCTCGGACCTGACCCATCGTTAAGGCCACTCCGGGTGTTCCCCGCGCCCGCTCCCGCAGATCGGATCCCGACCGTGACCAGCTCCGTCATCGTCAGTGGCGCCCGGACCCCGATGGGGCGCCTCCTCGGCAACCTCAAGCACCTGCCCGCCACCGCCCTCGGCGGGCACGCCATCGCCGCCGCCCTCAGCCGGGCCGGCATCGAGCCCGAGCGCGTCCAGTACGTGATCATGGGTCAGGTCCTGCAGGCCGGCTGTGGCCAGATCCCGGCCCGCCAGGCCGCGGTCGCGGCCGGCATCCCGATGACCGTTCCCGCGTTGACCGTCAACAAGGTGTGTCTCTCCGGCCTCGACGCGATCGCCCTGGCCGACCAGCTGATCCGGGCCGGCGAGTTCGACGTCGTGGTGGCCGGCGGCATGGAGTCGATGACCAATGCGCCGCATCTGCTGACCGACCAGCGCGCGGGCCGTAAGTTCGGTGACGTGCTGGTGCGAGACCACACCGCGTTCGACGGCCTGATGGACCCGTGGGCGGGCATCTCGATGGGTGAGTCCACCGAGGCCAGTGGCGCCCGCTTCGGCATCACCCGCCAGGAGCAGGACGCGTTCGCCGCGCAGAGCCACCAGCGGGCCGCCGCCGCCCAGCGGGACGGCCGCTTCGCCGAGGAGATCGCGCCGGTCCCTGCCGGTGGCCGCAACGCCGCCGGGCCGATCGACGGCGACGAGGGCGTGCGCCCCGACACCACCGGCGAGTCGCTGGCCAAGCTGCGCCCCGCGTTCACCCCGGACGGCACGATCACCGCCGCCAGTGCCTCGCCGATCTCCGACGGCGCCGCCGCGGTCGTGGTGATGAGCCGGGCCAAGGCCGAGGAGCTGGGTCTCACCTGGCTCGCCGAGATCGTGTCGCACGGCAACGTGGCCGGGCCGGACAGCTCGCTGCAGTCCCAGCCGGCCAACGCGATCAGGCACGCCCTCGACAAGGCGCACCTGGCCGTCGACGACCTCGACCTGATCGAGATCAACGAGGCGTTCGCCCAGGTGGTCATCCAGTCCGCCCGCGAGCTCAAGGTCGACGAGTCGATCGTGAACGTCAACGGTGGGGCCATCGCCCTCGGCCACCCGATCGGCATGTCCGGCGCCCGTCTGGTGCTCACGCTGGCGCTCGAGCTCAAGCGGCGTGGTGGCGGCCTCGGCGCGGCCGGTCTGTGCGGCGGTGGCGGCCAGGGCGACGCCCTGATCATCAGGGTCCCCGTGGCGTGACGGCTCCGTCATCCCCGCCGGCCGCCGCCTCCCCTGGAGCCGGCAGTGGCGGCCGGCGGTCCCGTGACGTCCCGTCCCTGGTCGCCAGGGCGCGGGAGGGTGACACCCGATCCGTGGCGCGGCTGATCAGCCTGGTGGAGGACGACGATCCCGCCCTGCCCGAGGTGGCCGCCGCGATGGCGCCGCACGCCGGGCGGGCCCGGGTCGTCGGGCTCACCGGCGCGCCCGGCGTCGGCAAGTCCACCACCACCAACGAGCTGGTCCGCGCTCTGCGCGAGGCCGGCAGCCGGGTCGGGGTGCTGGCGGTCGACCCGTCCAGCCCGTTCACCGGCGGGGCGATCCTCGGCGACCGGATCCGGATGCAGGACCACACCGCCGACCCCGGGGTCTACATCCGCTCGATGTCGAGCCGCGGCCGGCTCGGCGGGCTGTCGGCGGCGACTCCGCAGGCGGTCCGCGTGCTGGAGGGCGCCGGCTTCGACGTGATCCTGGTCGAGACGGTCGGTGTGGGGCAGGCCGAGGTGGAGATCGCCTCCCTTGCCGACACCACGCTGGTGCTGCTCGCTCCCGGGATGGGCGACGCGATCCAGGCCGTGAAGGCGGGCGTGCTGGAGATCGCCGACGTCTTCGTGATCAACAAGGCGGACCGGCCCGGCGCCGACGCCACCTACCGTGACATCCAGGGCATGCTCGCCCTCGGCGAGCGCGTCGCGGGCCAGTGGCGGCCCCAGGTGGTCCGCGCGGTCGCCGCCCGGAGCGAGGGCATCGACGACGTGGTGGCCGCCATCGGCAAGCACCGTGAATGGCTGGAGAGCACCGGCAACCTGCGCAAGCGGCGGGAGCACCGGGCCTCGGCCGAGATCTCCGCCCTGGCGCTGGGCACGCTGCAGGCCCGCATCGGTGACCTGCGCGGCGGCACGGCGCTGCCGGCCCTCGCCACCCGCGTCGTGAACGGTGAGATCGATCCGCACGCCGCCGCCGCCGAGCTGCTGGCGGGCCTCCGGGGCGCGCCCTAGCCGAAGCGGGCCAGCGTCTCCTCGATGAGCGTGCGGTCCCAGCGCAGGGTGCCGTCGTCGAGCTCGGTGATCAGGGCACGCAGCCAGGTGATCTCGGCGCGCAGCATGCCGGCCCGGTACTCGTCCTCGATCAGGAACAGCCGGGGCAGTCCGGGCGGGGCCTGCGCGTCGATGGCCGCGACCCGCTCGGTGAGTGCCTCGGCGCGGCGTTCCAGCAACTCGCGGGTCTCGGCCGGGGTCAGCATCGGCAGGAACGCCAGCGCCACCGGGAACTCCGGGAACTCGCGCGCCGGCTCCGGCAGCATCTCCAGCAGCCACCGGCGCAGACTCGCGGCGCCCTCCTCGGTGACCTCGTAGACGGTCCGTTCCGGACGGCCGGCCTCCCGAGCGGTGCCGCCGGGGCGGGCCAGTCCCTCGCGTACCAATCGATCCAAGGTCTGATAGACGCTGTTGCGCTGCGCGACGTTGACCAACTGGTCCTGGCCGCGCTCTTTGATCACCTGCTGCATCCGGTACGGGTGCATCGGCGCCTCCACCAGCAGGGCCAGCAGAACCATCGCCAGGGGAGACCGCTTCATGCGGCACAGCTTAGGGCTTGACGAGCCATAGTCATCTCATCAATAGTCATTCTATGACTAACAACGAACGGGATGCCATCGTGATCGGTGGCGGCATCGCCGGGACGGCCGCCGCCATCGCCCTCCGGATCGCGGGGCGGACCCCGGTGATCTACGAGGCCCACGGCCCGGGTGACGCCGAGCGCGGCGTCTTCGTGACCCTCGCGGTGAACGGGGTGAACGCGATGCGAGCCCTCGGCGCCGACCCGGCCGTCGTGCTGGCCCGCGGATTCGCCACCCCACGGCTCGCGCTGCACGGCGCCTCCGGCCGGCTGCTGGCCGAGATGCCACTCGGCGGGCCGCTGCCGGACGGGACGGTCACCACCACGATCCGGCGGGCGGACCTCTACGCGGCGCTGCGCTCCGAAGCCGAACGGCAGGGCGTCGAGATCGTGTACGGCCACCGGCTCACGTCCGCACGCTCCGGCCCGCACGGCGTCACCGCGGAGTTCGAGGGCGACCGGGCCGTCACCGGAGAGTTGCTGGTGGGGGCGGACGGGCTCAACTCGCGGACCCGTACCTCCCTGGATCCGTCGACGCCCGCGCCGCACTTCCTCGGACTGCTCGACACCGGCGGTTTCACCGACGGCCCGGTCGACGCCGCGCTGCTCCCGCCGCCCGGTGTGATGCGGATGGCGTTCGGCCGCCGGGCGTTCTTCGGCTGGGCCGCCGCGCCGGACGGCCGGGTCTGGTGGTTCGCCAACCCGCCGCGCCGCCGCCCGGTGGAGCGCGGTGAGTTCACCGCCGACACCTGGCGCGCCCACCTGCTCGAGCTGGCCGAGGGTGAGCCGGCCGCCGGCCTGATCCGGGCCACCGCCGAGATCCTCGGCCCGTGGAGCACCCGCGACCTGCCCAGGGTGCCGGTCTGGCACGGCGACCGGACGGTGCTGGTCGGCGACGCCGCCCACGCCGTCGCGCCGTCGTCCGGGCAGGGCGTGTCGATGGCGCTGGAGGACGCCGTGGTCCTCGGGCACAGCCTGCGGGAGCACCGTGAGCTGCCGGCCGCGCTGTCCGCCTACGAGACCACGCGCCGGCCACGGGTGGAGAAGGTGGTCGCCCACGGGCGGCGGACCAGCAGCACCAAGGTCCTCGGGCCGGTCGGCGCGGCGCTGCGGGACGCGATGATGCCGCTGGGCATGCGGACGATGCACCGGCGCGGCGACCCGCAGGCCTGGATCTTCGAGCACCGGGTGCCGATGCTCGCGCGGGCGCCGCGGTGAGTCGTGGGGGCCCCGGCGGCGTTGGCGGGCGCCACCGGGGCCTCTGGGGAACTGCTCTGCCCCCACTCTCGTACCGGCCGGTCCCGCCCGACAACGGGGAAAACCCTTGCTGTTCCGGCGCCTTCAGGGTCGCCGCGGTCCGGTCCGCCACGGCCGGGACCATCCGGGTGGCGCTCGTGGAGAGTCCCCGTCTTCCTCGTCCTTCTTCCTCCACCGCGCCGTTCGGCTCGCCGTTTTGACCCCGCCGTTCGGCTCGCCGCTTTGGCCGCGTCGTTCGGCTCATCGTTTTCACCGCGCCGCCGGCCTCCCCCTGTCGCCGCGTCGTTCGCCGCGCCGCTTGCCTCACCCCTTTCGCCGCGCCGCCCGCCTCACCCCTTTCGCCGCGCCGCCCGCCTCACCTCTGTCGCCGCGCCGCCTGCCGCTCGGAATCCTCTGAGGTCGTCGCCGGGCCGTATCGGCGGCGGCGCCCGGGTTTCTGCGGCGTGGTGGCGGGGTGATCGGTGGCGGGTGGGGTGGTGCGGGCGCCCGTGCGGTGGTGGGTGTGGTGGGCGCGGTGACGCGGGTGGGGACGGCGTGGTGGTGGGTCCGGCCGGTGGTGGGGTGAAGGTGGGGGAGCCGGGCGAGGGGCGGGTTGTGACGTCCGATATCGGCGGCCTGGTGGCGGCGCGAACAGGCTCGACTGCGTGCGAGACTAGGTAACCATGAGCGACCCAAGGACCACTCCGTCGATCTTCACCCGCGGCGCGGTCGATCTCAGCACGCTGCGCCCCTCGGCGCCGGCCAGACCGGCCGCGCCGAGCCGTCCCGCCGCCCCGGCCGCGTCAGCCGATGGGGCTCCCGGCGCCGTTCCGGGCTCGGTGCCCGGCGCCATTCCCGGGGTCACCCCGGATGTGATCATCGACGTCAACGAGGCCGACTTCCAGTCCGTTCTGGAGCGGTCCCTGACCACGCCGATCCTGCTGGACTTCTGGGCCGACTGGTGCGAGCCCTGCAAGAAGCTGTCGCCGCTGCTGGAGAAGCTGGCCGTGGAGTATGGCGGCTCGTGGATCCTCGGCAAGGTCAATGTGGATGTGAACCCGCGCCTCGCGCAGGTCTTCCGCGTGCAGGGCATTCCGCAGGTGACGGCGCTGATCGGTGGTCAGCCGGTCGAGGGCTTCAGCGGCGTCCTCTCCGAAGCCCAGGTCCGGCAGTATGTCGACGCCGTGCTCAAGGCGGCCGGGGTCAGTGTGGTGGCCCCCGAGGACCCGCGCCTCGACGCCGCTGACGACGCTCTGATGACCGGTGATCTGGAGGCGGCCGAGGCGGCGTACCGGAAGATCCTCGCCGAGTCGCCCGCCGACGCGGCTGCCGAGTCCGGGCTGGCTCAGGTGGAGCTGTACCGGCGAATCGCCGGCGTCGACCCGTCGAGCGCCCTGGCCAAGGCCGATTCCGCCCCGGACGACGTCGAGGCGCAGCGGGTCGCCGCCGACATCGAGGTGCTCAGCGGGCAGGCCGCCGAGGCGTATTCACGGCTCATCGCCCTGATCAAGAAGACGGCCGGCGACGACCGTGACGCGGTGCGCAAGCACCTCCTGTCGCTGTTCGCCGTCGCCGGGCCGGACGACCCCGCGGTCGCCGGCGCAAGACGTGCACTGGCCAGCGCACTCTTCTGAGCTGCGGCTTCACAACGAAGGGGGGCGTCGTGCGCCGCATCGCCGTTCTGGACGCACCGTCCAATCTCGGCCTGCGCCCGCCGACGGCGACGTCGGTGCCGGGCTGCGCCAAGGCGCCCGGCGCCCTCCGCGACCAGGGTCTTCTCACCAAGCTCGGTGCCCGTGACGCGGGCTGTCTGACCCCACCGCGGTACGACCCGGGCGACTGGCGTCCCGGAGACGGGGTCGCCCACGCCGCCGAGATCGCCGCCTACTCCCGCGCGCTCGCCGACCGGATCGGCGCGATCATCGACGGCGGCGAGTTCCCGGTCGTCCTCGGTGGCGACTGCTCGATACTGATCGGCGCCGGCATCGCCATGCACCGCCTCGGTGACGCGGTCGGTGGCCGGATCGGGCTGGTCTTCGTGGACGGTCACTCCGACTTCCGGCATCCCGGCAACGCGTCCTACGTGGGCGCGGCCGCCGGTGAGGACCTGGCGCTCGCCACCGGCCGCGGCCAGGCCGACCTGGCGGCCATCGAGTCCCGCCGGCCCTACTTCCGTGACATCGACGTGGTGGTCCTCGGCATCCGTGCCCAGGACGAGTACCGCCTGGATCTCCAGGCCGCCGGCATCGTCACCCGCCCGGTCCCCGCCCTTCGCGCCGAGGGCGCCGCCCGCAGCGCCCAGTGGGCCCGTGACCAGCTCGTCGACTGTGCCGGCTACTGGGTGCACATCGACGTGGACGTCCTCGACCCGGCCGTCATGCCGGCCGTGGACGCGCCCGACCCCGGCGGCATCGCCTTCCCGGAGCTGGAGCTGCTGCTCAGCGGCCTCGTCGAGTCCCCACACTGCCTGGGCGTCGAGATCACGGTCTTCGACCCCGACTACGACCCCGACGGCCGCTATGCGTCCGAGATCACGTCCGCGGTGGTCAGCGGCCTTTCTCCGGTACGCGCCACCGCTCTCCGCCCGGACCTGGCCGCCGCCCGTCGCGACCTGGACAAGCCCACCACCCGCCGCACCACGGGCCGCCTCGCCCCCGTCGTGGCACCGGCCGCCCCAGAGCCGGCCGACCGAGCAACGGACACCGCCCCGGCGGATCCCGCAGAGTCCGATCCCGCCGCGGACGCCGCATCGCTGGACTCTGCCGCGGACGCCGCACCGGTGGACTCTGCCGCGGGTGCCGTAGCGGTGGACTCGGTCGGGGATGTCGGACCTGTGGATTCCGCCGCGGATGCCGTATCGGCCGATCCTGTTGTGGACGTCGGGTCGGCCGATCGTGTTACGGACGTGGCGTCGGCCGACTCGGCTGTCGTCGAATCGTCCGGACCAGCCGGGGATCACGCCTCCGCCGCGGGCGCCCAAGCTGTCGATCCGAGTGCCCACCGGGACTCCACCACCTCGGCCGAGGCTGTCGTGCCGGAGCCGTCCTCCCCGGCCGGAACAGTCGCACCGGAACCGGTGTATTCGGCCGCCGGTTCGGATCTGGAGGTCGTAACGGCCGCCGTGGTTCCCGCTCCCCGCCGTGAGGCCGTGACGGCCATCTCGATCGAGATCCAGAGGTCCGGATCGCCGGTCACCATCGCCGACCCGGACCTGGACGCGGCCACTGTCATCGCCCTCGATCATGGAGACGAGGCGACCGATCGGGCTGCCGATGCCTTCGTCGTCTCCGACGGGACGACTCCTGACTCCGGCGCCGTTGAAAGCGCCTCCGACTCCGGCGCCGTTTCGAGTGGCTTCCGGCCCGGCGCCGTTTCGGGCGGCTCCGAGTCCGGCGCTGGTTCAAGGGGCTCGGACTCCGATGCTGATCCGAGCGATGCCGACTCTGATGCCGGTTCGAGCGGCTCGGATTCTGGTGCTGGATCAGGCGATGTCGGCTCCGGACTCGCATCAGGTGGCTCCGGCTTTGGTGTGGTATCGAGTTCGGCGGATGCCGGCGTGGTATCGAACTCGCCGGACGCGGGTGAGGTATCGGACGGTCCGGGCTCCGGCCCCGCATCGGATGCATCTGGGTCGAAGACGGCTTTCCCTCTTGATCGTCAGGCTGTTCCGGTTCTGCTCAACGCCGCGGACGACGCCAAGCCGGTTGCGGGTGATCCTTCTCGGGTGGATGCCGCCTTTGTCCTGGCCATGGCACTTGCGACGGGTCATCCGCCGCTTCCCGTCGCCACCCGCGACGTGGTGGACCCGAACGGCTCCCGGCATTCCGCGGCCCAGCGGGACGATGTATCGGCCGCACCCGTCAACGGGGGCCGAACGATCGAGGAGCCCGGTGACGCCGCGGGGCGGGAGACCGCTGGCGAGTCCGCCCGGCAACTCGCGAACGACGACGGTGAAAACGCCGGGGACTCCACCACCGATCGACCGAATCGCTTCGCCGTCGTCGTCGCCGCCGATGCCACCCCACCCGACGTCACCGATACCGGAGACGGGCCGACTTCGCCGGCCGCGGTTGTCGGAGACGAGGCGACCACATCGTTCGTGGAGGTTGGAGACCGGGAGACTTCACCGGCCGGGGTTGTCGGGGACGAGGCGACCACATCGTTCGGCGACGGGGTGACCTCATCTGCCGTGGCCGACGGTGATGAGGCGACCACATCGGTGGCGGACGCCACGGACGAGTCCGCCGCGTCGGGCTCGGAGTCCGAAGAGGACGCCGCCGACCCCGGCGGGGAGCAACGTGAGCCGGAGCCCGAGCCGTTGGCCGGGATCGAGGCCGGCGACGAGCCTCGACCGGAGCGGAGCCGCTTCCAGCCGGAGGTGCGCCTGCTGTCCCGGCCACTCGGCTCGGCCCCGCTGCTCGACTCCGAGCCGCTACCCGCGACCCGCCCGGGAATGCTGCGCCCACGCCCACCGGCCGACGGCGACGTCACTCCGCCGGCCGCCGGTCGGGGCCGGTTCACCGGCTTTCCCCCGGGCGTCGCCTGACCCGGGGCACGCAGCCAGGGAGCCGGTCGGCTCCCCATCCCGCCCTCACGTCGCCGAGACAGCCGCCGGAGCCGACCGAGAACATCCCCGAACCGCGCTGCCCGCCAGCCGGAACCGTCCCGCAAACAGCGTCCCGCCCGGCCGGAACCGTCCGCAGCAACATCGCTAGCCGAGCGGCCTAGCGGAACAGCGCCCCCCGGCCGGGCGGGGCCTGCGGAACAGGGTTCCCAGCCGGGCGGGGCCTTGGGAGCAGCGTTGCCGGCCTTGCGGGGCAGTGTCGGGAGCCGGGCGGGCGTAGGGCGGGCTACCTGCTGAGGGCGGTCAGGAACCGCTGGACCACTGGAACGGCGGCCTCGGAACCGGCGCCACCGTTCTGGACCATCACGGCGAAGGCGATGTCGCCCTGGTAGCCGATGAACCAGGAGTGGGTGT
Organism: Actinoplanes sp. CA-252034; assembly: GCF_050956125.1. Classification (NCBI taxonomy): domain Bacteria; kingdom Bacillati; phylum Actinomycetota; class Actinomycetes; order Micromonosporales; family Micromonosporaceae; genus Actinoplanes; species Actinoplanes sp. CA-252034. Next base: position 9,722,790 of record NZ_CP191846.1, on the reverse strand, counting down.
CCTCCGAGCCGGTCTTGAACTCGGCGGTTCCGGTCTTGCCGTGGACGGCGCCACCGGGAACGTTGCGCAGCGCGGTGGCGGTGCCGTCGGTGACGACCTCACGCATCATGGCGCGGAGCCCGGTGAGCGCGTCCTTGTCGAGTTGCGGCCCAGCGGCGGCGGCTGCGGCGGGCGCCGGGTCGAGGACCAGCTTGGGCTGCTGGAACTGTCCCTTGGCGACGGCCGCGGTGGCGGCGGCCATGGCGAGCGGGCTGACCACGGTGCTGCCCTGGCCGAAGACGGCGGCGGCCAGTTCGGTGGCGGTTCCGCCGTCGGAGACCTGGCCGGAGGACGCCTCGACGCCGAGATCCCACTTGCCGCCGAGGCCGAGCGCGCTCGACGCCTCCTGCAGGCCGGCGGCGCTCAGCTTGGGGGCGAGAGCGGCGAACGCGGTGTTGCAGGACTTCGCGAAGTCGACGTGGAACGGCACCTTGCCGAGCGCCTGGTCGTGCGAGTTCTTGAACTCACGGCCGTCGACCGTGACCGTTTTCGGACAGTCGACGACGGTGTCCGCGGTAATGGCGTCGCGAGCCAGTAGCCCGTACGCCGAAATCATCTTGAACGTCGACCCCGGGGGACCTGGCCGGTGAAGGCGGTGTTGACGCCGCCCGGCTCGGGGCCGTTGGCCGAGGCCAGCACCGCGCCGTCGCTGACCCGGATGGCGACCAGGGAGCTGGGCTGCTTCTCGGCGGCGAGTGCGGTGTCGGCGGCGTTCTGTACGCGAGTGTCGAGCGTCACCTTGATCGGTTTGCCGGCGACCGGCTCGCTGGTGAAGAGCTTGGTGTCCTCGGTGGCGCCGTCGGCGGCCTCGCGGGCGATCACGACCGAGAGGCCGGCGGCGCCGCGCAGGACGTCGTCGTATTTCTGCTGGAGGCCGCTGTGCCCGGTCTCGTCACCGGCGAGGAGCACGCCGGGTTTGGCGGCGAGGTCCTCCTCGGTGGCCGGGTCGACGGTGCCCAGCAGGGCGCGCGCGAAGGCCCGCGTGGGCGCGAGCTGCCGGTTCTCGTCCCGGAAGACGGTGCCGGGCAGCGGCCGTACCTCTGCCCTGATCTTCTGATAGTCGGCCTGCCGCAGGCTGATCAGGTCGAGGAAGGCGCCGGGCTCGGCCTTGTCGACGCGATCCTTGAGGTCGTCCAGGCCGACGTCCACATTGATCCGGGCGAACGCGGCGGCGAGGTCCTTCTTGAGTTGGTCGAGGTCGGTGATCCGCTCGGGGCTGACCCCGACGATCGTCACCTTCTGCGGCCCGACCAGGGTCTTGCCGCTCGCGTCGAGGATGCCGGCGCGGGTGGCGGCGACGCGGCGCAGGCGCAGCTTCTCGCCGGCGGCGAGCTCGGGCTGGACCACCGAGGGCTCCCAGACGACGCTCCAACCGTCCTTGCCGGCCTTGGTGGCGCGCACCGTGCTGCGGTAGCTCCACTCGGTGCCGCCGGGCAGGGTCCACTTGACGGTGATCGGTGTGCTGGCGTTGTCGCCGTTCTCCTCGGTGGCGCCGGCCTTGGTGACCGCGAGCGGCTGGCCGGTGAGGTCTCCGTAGAGCCCGTTGATCTGGCTCGTCACGTCGGTCGAGGCGATCTTGCCGCCGGCCGCGGTGACGAAGCCGACGTCGTCGAGCTTGCCGCTGCTCCAGCCGTTGAGGAAGGCCGTGACGGCGTCCTCGGCCGGGTCCGAGGAGCAGGCGGTGAGTCCGCAGGAGGCGGCGAGCAGCAGGGCGGCCAGGCCGGCGGAGGAGCGGCGCATGAGGGTCCCTTCGGTGGGTAGCTGAACGAACCGTATTAAACAGATGCCCGTTCGGCTGTCCCGCGGATCGGGCACACCGGGGGTGTGAGGGGTGGGGGGACTGGCTCTAGGCTGTCCTCGACACGTTCGAGCCCACAGTGCCGTGGGTGAGGGGAGCGCCGGACCATGGCTGTCGCCGACGAGGCAGTGACCGATTCTGATCAGACCGCGTTGTTGGTTGACGAGGTGCCGAACGCCGAGCGGCTGGTCGCCCAGGCGGTCGAGCGCGCGGGTGAGGACCACAACACCGCATCGCTGGTGGGCCGCTTCTGGCGGTTCGCGCCCGATGAGGAGCTGATCGGATACACGCCCGACGAGATGTACTCGGCCGCGGTGGAGCACCGCGAGCTGGCCCGCAACCGTCTGCCCGGCGAGCTCAAGCTCGCCATCACCGAGCCGAGCGGCCCGCAGGCGCACAGCGTCCTGCGGATCGTGACGGACGACATGCCGTTCCTGGTGGACTCGGTGATCGCCCTGCTGACCGCCCACAACCTGCAGGTCTACCTGATGGTGCACCCGCTGATCGTGGTGCGCCGCGAGCCGCTCGGCGCGCTCTCCCAGCTCGAGGCCGACGTCGAGGCCGACGACGCCATCGAGGGCGATCTGGTGGAGAGCTGGATCCGGATCGAGATCGACCCGGTGCGCCGCCCGGAGGCCCGCGAGCAGCTGCTCAACGAGGTGCGGCGGGTGCTCACCGACGTGCGCGACGCGGTCGAGGACTGGCCGCGGATGCGCCAGCGGGCCCTCGTCATCTCCGACGAGCTGGCCGCCGCCCGCGGCGCGGACCGAGGGCTGCCGGTTCCCGACAAGGACGTCACCGACTCGATCGAGCTGCTCAAGTGGCTCGCCGACGACCACTTCACCTTCCTCGGCTACCGGGAGTACCGGCTGGACGACGGCGTCCTGACCGCGGTCCCCGGCACCGGGCTGGGCATCCTGCGCGGGGCAAGCAGGCCGCGCCGGCTGGCCGCCGAGATGGCCGCCGAGATCTACGAGCGGGCCATGGAGCGCCGGCTCCTCGTGATCACCAAGGCCAACTCGCGGGCCACCGTGCACCGGTCGGCCTACCTCGACTACATCGGTGTGAAGCTGTTCAACGACGCCGGCGAGGTGGTCGGCGAGCGTCGCTTCCTGGGGCTGTTCTCCAGCTCCGCGTATCGGACGAGCGTGCGCCAGTTGCCGGTGGTCAAGCGCAAGGTGCAGGAGGTGATGGACCGGTCCGGGCTGTCACCCCGTGGCCACTCCGGCAAGGACCTGCTGCAGATCCTCGAGACCTACCCGCGCGACGAGCTGTTCCAGATCAAGACCGATGATCTGTACGAGGCGGTCATCGGCGTGCTGCGGATGGCCGGGCGCCGGCAGCTCCGGCTGTTCCTGCGGCGCGACGGCTACGGCCGCTTCATCTCCTGCCTGATCTACCTGCCACGGGACCGGTTCACCACCGGCAACCGGCTGCGCATGCAGGAGATCCTGCTCCGCGAGCTGAACGGCGTGGGCGTCGACTACACGACCCGGGTCACCGAGCGGATGCTGGCGCGGGTGCACTTCATCGTGCGTACCGACCCGGCCGCCCCGCCCGGTCCGCTGGAGCCGAACGAGCTGGCCGAGCTGCTGGCCGACGCGACCCGGATGTGGGACGACGACTTCTCCCTGGTGCTGGAGCGCAAACTCGGCGACGAGCAGGCCCGCCGGCTGTTCCTGCGCTACTCCTCGGCCTACCCGGAGAGCTACAAGAACACCCATACGCCGTACGAGGGGATGCAGGACCTGGCGAAACTGGAGCTCCTCGAGGAGCCCGGCCAGTTGTCCATGCACCTGTTCCGGCGGCGCCGGCTGGGCCCGGACGGCACGCCCACGCCGGACGAGCGCGACGTGCGCTTCAAGGTGTACCGCTACGGCGAGCCGATGATGCTGTCCGCGGTGCTGCCGGTGCTGCACTCGCTGGGTGTCCGGGTCACCGACGAGAGGCCGTACGAGATCCGCCTCCCCGACGGTGTCATCCACCTCTACGACTTCGGGCTGCTGCCGCCCACCGGCCATCGCGAGCTGGCCGAGGTCCGCCCGCAGGTGGAGAACGCCTTCGCGGCCGCCTGGCGGGGCGAGGCCGAGGTCGACGGCTTCAACGAGCTGGTCCTGCTCGCCGGCCTCACGTGGCGGCAGGTGGTCATCCTCCGCGCCTACGCGAAATACCTGCGCCAGACCGGCAACGTCTTCTCCGAGCGCTACCTGGAGTCGACGTTCACGCAGTACCCGGAGATCGCCGGGCTGCTGGTGAGGCTCTTCGAGATCCGGTTCTCGCCCGCTCTGGTGGTGGGGGAGACCGAGCGGGCCCGGCAGGCCGGCGAGGTCCGCGACCGGATCACCGAGCTGCTCGACCAGGTGGAGAGCCTCGACCAGGACCGGATCCTGCGCTCGTACCTCACGCTGATCGAGGCGACCCTGCGGACCAGCTTCTTCCAGCGTGGCCCGGAGGGGCGGCCGAAGTCCTACGTGGCCTTCAAGCTGGACCCGCAGGCCATTCCCGACCTGCCGCAGCCACGGCCGAAGTTCGAGATCTTCGTCTACTCGCCGCGGTTCGAGGGCGTGCACCTGCGCTTCGGCGCGGTCGCCCGTGGTGGCCTGCGCTGGTCGGACCGGCGCGAGGACTTCCGTACCGAGGTGCTGGGCCTGGTCAAGGCACAGATGGTGAAGAACTCGGTGATCGTCCCGGTGGGCGCGAAGGGCGGCTTCGTCCTCAAGCAGAAACCGGGCGATCGCGACGAGGCGGTGGAGTGCTACAAACGCTTCATCACCGCCCTGCTCGACGTCACCGACAACATCCAGAGCGGCAAGATCGTGCCGCCGCAGGACGTGGTCCGGCACGACGGCGACGACCCGTACCTGGTGGTGGCGGCGGACAAGGGCACGGCCACGTTCTCCGACATCGCCAACGAGATCTCGGTCGGCAAGGACTTCTGGATGGGCGACGCGTTCGCCTCCGGCGGTTCGGCCGGCTACGACCACAAGAAGATGGGCATCACCGCCCGCGGCGCGTGGGAGTCGGTCAAGAAGCACTTCCGCGACCTGGGGCTCGACACCCAGACACAGGATTTCACGGTGGTCGGCGTCGGCGACATGTCCGGCGACGTCTTCGGCAACGGCATGCTCCTGTCGGAGCACATCCGGCTGGTCGCGGCCTTCGATCACCGCCACGTCTTCCTCGATCCCAACCCGACGGCATCGATTTCGTACGCCGAGCGCAAGCGCCTGTTCGACCTGCCCCGCTCCTCCTGGGACGACTACGACAAGTCCCTGATCAGCGAGGGCGGCGGCGTCTACCCGCGGTCGGCGAAGTCGATCCCGGTCAGCCCGCAGGTGCGCGAGCGGCTGCAACTGGGCGACGCCGCGGTGATCAGTCCCGGCGACCTGATGCGGGCGATCCTCAAGGCGCCGGTCGACCTGTTCTTCAACGGCGGCATCGGCACCTACGTGAAGGCGGCGTCCGAGTCACACGCGGAGGTCGGTGACAAGGGCAACGACTCGATCCGGGTCAACGGGGCCGACCTGCGGGTCAGGGTGGTCGGCGAGGGCGGCAACCTGGGCCTCACGCAGCGCGGCCGGATCGAGTTCGCCCGCGCCGGCGGCCGGGTGTTCACCGACTTCATCGACAACTCGGCCGGCGTGGACTGCTCCGACCACGAGGTCAACATCAAGATCCTGCTCGGCGGTGCGGTGGTCGACGGCGAGATGACCATCCCGGAGCGCGACGAGATGCTCGCCGCGATGACCGACGAGGTCGGCGAGATGGTCCTGCGCGACAACTACGAGCAGGCCATGGCCCTCGGCAACGCCCGCTCGCAGGCGCACTCGCTGCTGCCGGTGCACCGGCGCATGCTGACCGCGCTGGAGCAGCGCGGCGAGCTGAACCGCGAGCTGGAGGCCCTGCCGACGGACAAGGAGCTCGCCGTCCGTCACGAGAACGGCGAGGGCCTCACCGCTCCGGAGTTCGCGGTGCTCCTGGCGTACGTCAAGATCAGTCTGGAGCGGGAGGTGCTCGCCGACGAACTGGTCGACGAGGCCTGGACCAGCGGGGTCCTCTCCGAGTACTTCCCGACGCCGCTGCGCGAGCGCTTCGCCGGCCGGATGGCCGGGCATCGGCTGCGGCGGGAGATCATCTCGACGTCGCTGGTCAACGAGGTGGTCAACCGCGGGGGTACGTCGTTCGTCTACCGGGCCATGGAGGAGAGCGGCGCGTCCGCGGCCGACGTGATCCGGGCCTACGTGGTGATCCGGGACGTCTACCGGCTGCCGGAGATCTGGGCGGCCGGTGAGGCGCTCGACAACGAGGTGCCGACGGCGGCGCAGACGCTCGTCTTCCTGGAGACCCGCCGGCTGCTCGACCGGGCGGTCCGCTGGCTGGTCAGCACCCGGCGTTCGCCGATCGACGTGGCCGGCGAGATCGCGAAACTGCGTCCCGGCGTCGCCGACCTGCTGCCCCGCCTGCCGCAGGTGATCGTCGGCGGGGAGCGTCGCTCGCTGACGAACCGGGCCGAGGAGCTGACCGGCAAGGGTGTGCCGGAGGAGTTGGCAGGCAAGGTGGCCCGGGTGTTCTACGGGTTCGGCCTGCTCGACATCCTGGAGACGGCGTCCTCGACCGGCCGCGATCCGGGCGAGGTGGCGCAGGTCTACTTCGTGCTCTCCGAGCGCTTCGGGGTGGACGCTCTGCTCTCGCACATCTCCCGGCTGCCCCGGGGCGACCGTTGGCAGACCCTGGCCCGGATGGCGCTGCGCTACGACCTGTACGCCGCGCTGGCCGCCCTGACCGCCGAGGTGCTCCAGTCGACGGAGTCGACGGCCGCCCCGGAGGATCGGGTGTCGGAGTGGTCCCAGGTGAACGCGGCGTCGATCGCCCGTGCGTCGAACGCCATGGGCAATGTCGAGGACACCCCGGCCGAGCTGGCGGCGCTGTCGGTGCTGCTGCGCCAGATCCGGACCCTGGTGAAGACGTCGGCGGCCTGATCGCGGGCTCTGGTTTTTGGTGAGCCGGACTTCGGCGGGCAGCTCCCGAAGCCCTGCCGAAGTCCGGCTCACCGTCTGCGTCGCGGATCGAACTGGTCCCGAGCCGAGTTCCGCGACATTCCCCAGATCCACCTTCTGGCCATCACGCTAGGTGACGTAACGGCACGGGGGAAGCGCAGCGTAGGCGGATTGACCGTTCGGTTGGTCCGTTTCGCCCAGAAGTTTCGCCCATAGGCGGACATCGGTGACGACCGGCATGTAGTTGGTGACGCACCGTGACGTACCCCCGAATCCGGGAAGCTAGCGCCGGCGTCTCGGCAGGTCGGTTCTCAGCGCCGTCGCGGCGCCGGGACGGCGGCGGCGACCAGTCCGAGCGCCTCGGCCGCCGCACGGCTGTTGGCAAGGCTGGCACCGTGCGTGATCACGAAGGCGTCCACACCGGCCGGCCGCCACGTCGACGGCCAGCCCATCTCGACCACGCCGACCGGGCGCTCGGCGGCCAGCTTCTCGATCAGCGTCCGGGCCGCGGGGCAGTTGTGCAGGCGTCGGCCGACCAGGACGACCGGACGGTCGCCGGCACGCTCCGTGATCGACTCGACGGTCGTGTCGGCGGCCACCACCTCGATCTCCTCGGCGGTCGCCAGGTGTGGCGTGAGGCCCCACGGCACCTTGCCCTCGGCGATCGAGTAACCGGCCACGAACCGCACCACGAGCGGATTGCGCAGCCGGTCGTCCGATCCCTCGAAGCGCAGTCCCTGCCGGGCGGCCTCGACACCGAGCTCGAAGTCCGGTCGGTCACCGTCGGTCGCCGGTGGGACGGACGCGCCACCGGCCGCCGAGGTCGGTGCCGTTGAGACGGACGCGCCACCGGCCGCCGCGGTCGCGGAGCCGGCGGAGATCGGTGTGACGGACACGCCGCCGGCCGGAGCGGTGGTGGGCCTGCTCCAGGCGGCCAACACGGCGGTGCGTTCGGCGGCGTTCTCCAGGCGGGCCGGGTCGAGGCGCCCGTCACCGGCGGCGGCCGCGATCTCGGCGGCAACCGCTTCGACGAGGTCGAGGTCGACGACCGCGCCGATGCAGAGCAGGTCGGCCCCGGCGGCGAGCGCGGCGACCGCGGCCCGGGGGATGCTGCCGGCCGCACCGGCCGCGCCCCGCATCTCCAGCGCGTCGGTGACGATCACGCCCTTGAATCCGAGCTCGTCGCGGAGCAGGCCGTTCAGTGCGGACCGGCTGAAGGTGGCCGGTCCGTCGCCGGTCAGCTGCGGCACCCGGATGTGGGCGCTCATCACCGCCCGGACCCCGGCGTCGACGGCGGCGGCGAACGGCGGCAGGTCCCGGGAGCGCAGCAGGGACAGCGGAACGTCGACGGTCGGCAGCTCCAGGTGGGAGTCGGAGACCGTGGCGCCGTGCCCGGGGAAGTGCTTCGCGCAGGCCGCGACCCCGCTGGACTGGAGGCCGGTGACGGCGGCCGCGGTGTGCCGGGCGACCAGCGCCGGATCCGCCCCGAACGACCGGGTGCCGATGATCGGGTTGTCGTCGGCGGTGTTGACGTCGACGGTCGGCGCCAGGTCCAGGTTGATGCCGACGGCGGCGAGGTCGGCGCCGATCGCGGCGTACACGCGGCGGGTCAGGTCCGGATTGCCCGCCGCGCCGAGGGCGGCGTTCCCGGGGTACGCGCTACCGGTCCGGTGCCCGAGCCGGGTGACGTCGCCGCCCTCCTCGTCGATCGCGATCAGCACGTCGGCGCGGGCCGACCGCAGCTGCGCGGTCAGACCGGCGACCTGTCCGGGATCGACCACGTTGCCACCGAACAGGGTGTGCCCGGCCAGCCCGTCGAGCAGCAGGTCGCCCGCCCACGGGGGCGCGGTGGGCCCGGGGAAGGCGGCGAGGAGGGTGCGCAGGGCCAGTCGGCGGAGGCCCGGGTCGATCACCATGGTTTCCTTCCGATGACGCAACTCTGGCCGCGAAGGGCCACGAGCTGCCATGATCGCTCGGAGTCGATAGCCACCTTCCGGTCCGGCATCATTGCCTACCGTTACGCTGCGGCTGCGTGTCGTGCGTCGACACTGTAACAGGAAAGAATCCTTAATATTAGGGGACTACGTATGGCCGCCACCCGCCTTCCGGGCACGCCCCGGTTGCTGCGCGCTCTCAACGACCGCGCCGCGCTGGACCTGCTGCTCACCCGCGGCCCGCTCACCCGGGCCCAGCTCGGCGAGATGACCGGCCTCAGCAAGGTCACCGCCTCCCAGCTGGTGGAACGCCTGGAGGAGCGCGGACTGGTCCGCCGCGTCGGTGAGCAGGCCGGCGGCCGCGGCCCGAACGCCCAGCTCTACGCGGTCACCCCGGGCAGCGCCCACGTCATCGGCGTGGAGGTCGGCCCGGACGGTGTCGTGGCCGCCTGCGCCGACATCACCGGCACCGTGATCAGCCGCGTCGAGCAGAGCACCAAGGACACCGACGACCCGGTCGGGGTCGTACACAACGCCGTCGTCCAGGCGGCCGGTGAGGCCGGCGCCGACCTGCCCTCGGTCCGTCGCGTGGTGCTCGGCACCCCCGGCCTGGTCGACCCGCAGTCCGGCGAGATCTCGTTCGCGCACGACCTGCCCCGCTGGCACCGCGGCCTGCTCGCCGACCTGCGCCGTGACCTGAACATCCCGGTCTTCTTCGGCAACGACGTCAACCTGGCCGCCGTGGCCGAGTCGAGCACCGGCGCCGCCACCGGTGTGACCGATTTCGCCCTGGTGTGGATCGGCCGGGGCGTCGGCCTGGCCACGGTCATCAACGGCCGGCTCCACCAGGGCGCCACGGGCGCCGCCGGTGAGATCGGCTACCTGCCGGTCGGCGGTGCCGAGGTGCCGCACAACGCGTCCCGCCGCGGCGTGAAGGGCGCCTTCCAGGCGATCGCCGGCGCCGACGCGGTCAAATCCATCGGCAAGCAGTTCGGCTTCCGTGGCGCCGAGGCGGCCGACGTGGTCCGCGCCGCGGTCGCCGCCGGCACGGCCGGTGAGCCGGTCCTCGACGAGCTCGCCCGCCGTCTCGCCCTCGGCGTGGCCGCCACCTGCGCGGTCCTCGACCCGCCGCTGGTCGTGCTGGCCGGCGAGATCAGCCGGGCCGGCGGCCCCGCCCTCGCCGACCGGGTGGAGCGCGAGGTCGCCGCGATCACCCTGGTCTCGCCGAAGATCGTGGTCACCGGAGTCGCCTCCGAGCCGGTCCTGCACGGCGCCCTCCGCACGGCTCTCGACGCCGTCCGCGACGAGGTCTTCGGCTCGACCACCGACTGACACGGGTTCGCCCGGTGGTGCGGGTAACCGGCACGCCGTCCGGTCGCCGCGGGCGGACATGGTTGGATGGACGCGTGCGCGAGGCTGCCGTATCCATTCCGCCCGACGAGGACACCGTCATCGCCTTCGACCGCGTCAACGTGGTGCGTGGTGGCAACCATCTGATCCGCGACCTGTCCTGGCAGGTCGAGCTGGATGAGCGGTGGGTGGTGCTCGGCCCGAACGGCGCGGGCAAGACCACCCTGCTCAACCTGGCGTCCGCCCGGATGCACCCGACACGCGGTAACGCGTACGTCCTGGGTGAGAAGCTGGGCCGGACCGACGTGACCGAGCTGCGGACCCGGGTGGGCATCACCACCGGCCGGTTCGCCGAGCAGGTCCCGCCGTCCGAGCGGGTCCTCGACGTGGTGGTGACCGCCGCGTGGTCGGTGGTCGGCCGCTGGCGGGAGAGCTACGACCCGCAGGACGAGGCCCGGGCCCGGGAGCTGCTCGATCAGCTCGGCATCGGGGCGTTCGCCGATCGTGAGTTCGGCACGCTCTCCGAGGGTGAGCGCAAGCGCACCCAGATCGCCCGGGCGCTGATGACCGACCCGGAGCTGATGCTGCTCGACGAGCCGACCGCGGGCCTCGACCTGGGCGGCCGCGAGACGCTGATCGGCCACCTCACCGAGCTGGCCCTCGACCCCGACGCCCCGGCCATGGTGCTGGTCACCCACCACGTCGAGGAGATCCCGCCGGGCTTCACCCACGGCCTGCTGCTGCGGGAGGGCGTCGTGGTGGCGGCCGGTCTGCTCGGCGAGGTGATGACCGCGGAGAACCTGACGAAGACCTTCGGGCTGCCGCTGATCGTCGACCGGTTCGGCGACCGGTTCACCGCACGGGCCGGCTGATGACCCGGGTCGTCGTCGTGGGCAGCGCGAACATGGACCTGGTCGGGCTGGCGCCGAGCCTGCCGCGGCCGGGCGAGACCGTGCTCGGCGACGACTTCGTGATGACGCCCGGCGGCAAGGGCTCCAACCAGGCCATCGCCGCCGCGCTCGCCGGCGGCGAGACGGTCTTCCTGGGCGCCATCGGCTCCGATGCCTTCGGCGTCACCCTCAACGCGCGGTTGGCGGCGGCCGGCGTGGGCGTCGATCTGGTACGGACGAGCTACGGCTCGTCCGGAGTGGCCGTCATCATGGTGGACCGCGCGGGCGAGAACTCGATCCTGGTCAGCCCCGGCGCGAACCGCACCTTCGTCGGGCTCACCGACGAGGAGACGTCCGTCATCGCCGCCGCCGACGTGCTGCTCTGCCAGCAGGAGATCCCGATGGCCACGGTGCAGGCCGCGCTGCGGGCCGGCCGGGCCGCCGGGACCCGCACCATCCTGAACGCGGCGCCCGCCCGTGTCCTGCCGTCCGGGCTGCTCGACGACGTGGATCTGCTGGTCGTCAACGAGACTGAGGCCAGAGCCATCACCGGTGGCGACGACCCGGACGTCGCGGCGCTTCTGGCCCTGGTGCCCCGGGTCGTGCTGACGCTCAGTGGCGCCGGCTCCCGCTACGCCGACCGGGACGGCGCCGACGTGCACGTGCCCGCCTTCCGGGTGGAGGTCGCCGACACCACGGCGGCCGGCGACGCCTTCACCGGCGCCCTGGCCGTGGCCTGGGGCGAGGGCCGCGACCTGATCGACGCGGTCCGCTGGGCCAACGCCGCCGGAGCGGCCTGCGTCCGCCGGGTGGGCGCCAGCAACGCCCTGCCCGCCCGCGCTGACATCGAGGCCCTCTACTCCCAGCCCTGACCGGCCACCGACGGTCGGTGGGGGTCACGTCCGGGCGGCGGTGAGGAAGCGCTCGACCTCGGTCCGGAGGATGGCGGCCAGCTCGGACTGGCCGGTCGTCTCGTGTGCGGTGTCACCGTCGACGGCCGCGGCGATGCCGTCGATCAGCGTGCTCATCTCACGGATGCGCTCGGTGACGGCACGGAGCACCCGTACCGCGTCCTCGGACGCCGCCTGCACCGCGTCGAACTGGTCGATGATCTCGCCGCTGGACTCGCCGGTCTCGTTGGCCAGCGTCTTGACCTCGTTGGCGACCACGCTGAACCCGCGTCCGGCGGCGCCGGCCCGGGCGGCCTCGATGGAGGCGTTGAGCGACAGCAACTGGGTCTGCATCGCCACCCGGTTGATCAGGTCGACGGCGTTGCGGATCTGACCCGAGGCGCGGCGCAGGTCGTTGACGGTGCCGAGACCGCGTTCGGCGTCGGTGACCGCGGCCCGGGCGAAGCCGGCCAGGCCGTTGGCGGAGCGGCCCATCTCGCCGGCCGAGGTGGCGATGCGCTCGGAAAGGGCCAGCACGGCGGACTCCAGCTCGTCGGCGAACGCCAGCCGCGACTCGGCGGCCGCGGACGCCGCCCCCGCCTCCCGGACGAACGCGTCGGTACGGTCCAGCAGCTCGTTGATCGCCGAGCGGGCCTCGACGACGGCGTCCGAGCCGCCGAGCCACGGCACGCGTGCCTCGAGATCGCCACTCGCGGCCCGGCGGCAGACCTCCGCGATCGTGTACATCGCCTCGTCGTCACCGTCCGGTACGGGCTCCGGCGGCGCCGGGCGGCGGCGAGCGGCGGTGGATGTGGGACGGGTCATCGGACTCCTCCCGCGGACAGGTCCCACACCAGCTCGTCGTAGGTGCGGTCACGCTCGGCCAGGACCTGCTGGAGAGCGGCGTGACCGGCGGCGACCGCGTCCTGCGGGCGGCTGTGGCGGCTCTCGGCGGCACGCAGCACCCGGTACAGGTCGTCGGCGGCGGTGATCGCGTTCCGGGACGGTACCCGGCGGTTGGAGTGGTAGCCGACCACCCGGCCGGCTTCGTCGTAGGAGGGCGTGACGTGCGCGAACACCCAGTAGTGGGCGCCGTCGGCGGCGAGGTTCACCACGTAGGCGAAGATCTCCCGCCGGTCCTTGAGGGTGTCCCAGAGGAGCTTGAAGACGGCCCTTCGCCGAACGTGCGTTGGCGACCGGTGGGCCGTACCCGAGTGTTCTTCATGATGCTCTGATCTTGCCCGGTGACGACCGGGAAGTTGGCCTTATCGGGACTCTCGGGTCACCCGCAGCGCCCACGCGATCAGCGGCGCCTGCAGGGGCAACCGCCCCCACGCGATCGCCCGTCTCGCCGGTGAGGCGTGCCGCCAGTCCAGCGCCATCTGCACGTTCGCCGGGAACACCGCGACGAAGAGCGCCGCCGCGGCCAGGCCACCGGCCCGGCGGGTCCGCGGATGCGCGACGGCGGCGGTGACCGCCAGCTCGGCGACGCCGCTCAGATACGTCCACGTGCGCGGCGAGCCCGGCAGCGAGCGCGGCACGATGCCGTCGAACGGTTTCGGTGCCACGAAGTGCAGCACCCCCATACCGCCGAGCATCGCCGCCAGGCTCGCGGCGTCCCGCCTCACCGCGCCACCTCCACCGCGCTCCGGCCCCACACCGGGTCTCGGCCCGCGCCCGATGACCGGCTCACGCGCTCGCTCATCGACGCACCGCCGGCTCCAGCGCCCGCTGCAGGGCCCGGTAGATGCGGCCGAACCGCTGCGCGTTGTCGGTCCGCATGAGCAGGACGTCGCCGTCGCGGACACGGCCCCAGATCTCCAGGGTGCGGCTGCCCCGGTCGTACGACCGGTCGACCCGCTCCAGCATCAGGTCCGCGACCGGAACCACGGCCAGGCCGATCAGGATGCCGCCGACGACCATGGCCACCGTGGTGCCGAGCGGCGCGTCCAGCAGCAGCGCCACCAGCACGGCGAGCGCACCCACCACCAGCGGCAGGAGCACGGCCAGTCCGAGAGCGCCGCGCCACGCGATGACGCCCCAGGAACGGGCGCCCTTCGTATACCAGACCTGGATCAGCTCGGGCAGCCGGAACTCGCGGCCGTTCATCCAGATCCCGGACGACGTGATCAGCACTTCCGGATCCCGGTAGTACGTGGTCATCTTCTTCCTCCCCAGGGGACCCAATCTAATCCCTACCCGTCGTAGGCTGGCGGCGAAACGACTCGATGACAGGGAGGTCCGGGTGGGCGAGTTCGTGCGGCTCGAAGTGGCGGACGGCATCGGCACGATCCGGCTCGAGAGGCCACCGGTGAACGCGCTGAACACCCAGGTCCAGGAGGAGCTGCGCGCGGCCGCACACGCCGCCGAGGCGGACACGTCGGTGCGGGCCGTGGTCGTGCACGGCGCCGGGAGGCACTTCGCCGCGGGCGCCGACATCACCGAGTTCACCGGTGTGACGTACCAGGACATGGTGGCCCGGGTGCACGCGCTCTCCGGCGCCTTCGACGCGGTCGCGCGGATCCCCAAGCCGGTCGTCGCCGCGATCAATGGCTATGCGCTCGGCGGCGGCTGCGAGCTGGCCCTCGCCTGCGACTGGCGGGTGATCGCGGAGGACGCGAGACTCGGCCAGCCGGAGATCAAGCTCGGCCTCATCCCCGGTGCGGGCGGCACCCAGCGGCTGGCCCGGCTGATCGGCCCGGCCAGGGCCAAGGACCTGATCTTCTCCGGCCGGATGGTGGACAGCGAGGAGGCGCTGCGGATCGGCCTGGCCGACCGGGTGGTTCCGGCCGCCGAGGTGTATGCGACGGCGGTCGAGCTGGTCCGGCAGTACACGACCGGCCCGGCCCTGGCGCTGCGCGCGGCGAAACAGGCCGTCGACGGCGGTCTCGGCGTCGACCTCGCGTCCGGTCTGGCGCTGGAGTCGCACCTGTTCGCGGGCCTGTTCGCCACCGACGATCGGCTCGAAGGGACTACCGCGTTCGTCGAGAAGCGGGCCCCCGAGTTCACCGGCAGGTAGTGGATCGCTCGGATGCGGGCAGTCATTGCCTAGACTGCGGACATGTCCATCGACCAGGGTGGTCCGAAGCGGTACGCCCTCGGCGTCGACTTCGGCACTTCCAACACCGTCGCCGTGGCGCGATGGCCGGACGGCCGCGCCCGCCCGATCCTGGTCGACGGTTCCCCGCTGCTGCCGTCCGCCGTCTTCGCCGACTCCGAGGGCAACCTGCTCGTCGGGCGCGACGCGGTGCACAGCGCCCGCCTCGACCCGGCGAGGTTCGAGCCCAACCCGAAACGGCGGGTCGACGACGGCCTGGTGCTGCTCGGTGAGCGCGAGTTCGAGACCGTCGACCTGATCGCGGCCGTCCTGGCCCGGGTCGCCGAGGAGTGGCACCGGGCGGTCGGGCCGTATCGCCCCGAGGTCACCCTCACCTGCCCGGCCACCTGGGGCGCGACGCGGCGTACCCTACTGGCCGACGCCGCCGCCCGGGCCGGTCTGGAGGGCGCCCGTCTGGTCGCCGAGCCGGTCGCCGCGGCCACCTACTTCGCCGAGGTCCTCGGGCGCGACGTGCCGATCGGCTCGGTCGTGATGGTGCACGACTTCGGGGCCGGCACGTTCGACACCAGCATCGTGGCCCGTACGTCGTCCGGGTTCGAGGTGCTCGCCGTCGACGGGCGTGACGACCTCGGCGGCCTCGACGTGGACGCCGCCGTCGTCGAGCACCTGCAGACCGACGAGTGGGCCCGCCTCATGGAGCCGGCCACCGTCGAGGAGCGCCGCGCCCGCCGCCAGCTCTGGGACGATGTGCGCATCGCGAAGGAACGCCTCTCCCGCGCCCAGTCCGCCGACTTCGTGGTGCCGCTGCTCGACGTCGAGGCGCACCTCACCCGCGAGGAGCTGGAGACGGTCGCCCGGCCGGTGCTGGAGCAGACGGTTCAGATCACGCAAAATCTCCTGCGCTTGGCAGACCTGCCGGAGGGCCGGCTCGCCGGGGTCTTCCTGGTCGGCGGCGCCAGCCGGATCCCGCTCGTGGCGACGCTGCTGCACCGGGCGCTCGGCGACCCGCCGGTGGTGATCGAGCAGCCCGAACTGGTCGTCGCCGAGGGCAGCGTCCTGGCCGGAGCGGCCCTGCTCACCACCGAGCCCGCCGCGCCCGGCCCCACCGAAGAGCTGCGCCTGCCGTCGAAGTATCTGCAGGTCGAGGCCGAGGAACCGGCCGACGGCCGCCCCGGGCCCGGCGATCGGCCGGCTACGGCGGCGAAGCGGCCGGTGGACGACCGCGCGACGGTGGTGGCCCCGAAGCCACTGATGGACGACCGGCCCACGGTCGTCGCCGCCAAGTCGTTGACGGACGACCGCCCGACGGTGGTCGCCGGAAAGCCGCTGATGGACGACCGCCCGACCGTGGTGGCCGGAAAGCCGCTGATGGACGACCGGCCCACGGTCGTCGGGAAGCTGATCGACGACCGGCCGGCGGCGATGGCGGCCGGCCCTCGCGGCGACCGTCCGACGGTGATCGCCGGGAAGCCGCTCGACGACCGGCCCACCGTGGTCGCGTCGAAGGCCGAGATCGAGGCCGACCGGCCGACCGCGCTGGTGGACAAGCCGGTACCGCGACCCGCGACCACGCCGGTGCCGGCCGTGGCGACCGAGCAGGCGCCGGCCGAGATCCCCCTCGTGAGCGCGGCGCCCGGCGCCGTCGGCGAGCCGTCCGGCGCCGAGACGGTGAAGACGCCGTCGGCGCCGGTGATCCCGGCACAGGCCGGCCCGGCCCGCGGGACCGATGCCGAGGCGCTGCCGAAACGACAGCCGCGTGCGGACGGTCCGTCGTCGGCCCGGCCACAGGGCCCCGGACCAGGTCGTGGCCCCGGCCGCCCGTCCCGCCCGTCCGGCCCGGACACCCCGCCGCATCTGCGCCCGCCGGTCGACCCGTGGCCGCACGCCGCCTCCGTCACCTGGCGCCCCGATCCGGACGCGACGGTCGCCACCAGCCCGCCTGAGTACGAGAGCCGGACGCCCGTACCCCCGCAGAGGCAACCCGGGCCACCGCCTCGCCCGCAGCGTGCCCAGCAGCCCGTGGTGATCCACTCCCGTCCGGTCTCACCGGCGGTGGGCTCGGCCCGCCCGGTGTCGCCGCCGCGGGCCACGGCCGCCGTCCCTCAGGCGGCCCAGCAGACTCCGGAGCCGGCGCTCGTCCACCGGCCTCGCCGACGCGGGCGGATCCGTCGCACGCTGCAGGTGCTGATCAGCCTCCTGGTGATGATCACGGTGCCGGTGGCGGCGCTGATCCTCGCCTTCGGGTACGGCAACAACACCACGATCGAGCAGGACGCGATCGACGTCTTCAAGGAGATCGCGGAGCTGCTGGGCCTGCGCTGAGCGCGGCTCGGCGGGTCAGGGGCGATCCTGCTGCTCGTCGTCCTGGTGGACCTCACGATCCGGGCGGATCTCGGGCTCCTCGTGGATCTCACGATCCGGGCGGATCTCGGGCTCCCGGTGGCTCTCACGCTCCCACTGGGCCAGCAGCTCCCGGTCACGGCGCGACTGCTCGTCGCCGTCCATGGACCGCAGGAAGTCGGGATCGTCGTCGGGTGAGGCCGGGCGGCGGGAGGGGCCGCGACGGTTGACCGGGCGACCCGCGACGAGGTAGACGATGGGGCCGGCGATGGGGACGAGCAGGACCACCAGAATCCAGACGGCCCGCGGCGCGTTACGCACTCGCTCGGCCGACAGGACACTGATGAGAGCCAGGACCAGCAGCACGAGCGCCGCCCCGGCCAGGAGGATGAACAACCGGACCATGCCGCAATGATGCCTCTCCCGCGGCGGGACGGCGACGATCAGAGCATGACAACCCCGTAGCCGAGGACGGCCAGAGCCGTCACCAGCACGGCGTATGCCCGGATCGCCCGCGGCGCCGGCCCGGGGAATCTCGTCCGCAGGTCCTGTCCCCGGTGCAGGGCGATGCCGACCACTCCGGCCCAGGTGACCATCGAGGCGGCGGCGGCGAGCCACTCGGCCGGGCCCGCACCGGGTGTGAACGCCGGACGCACGGTGAGCAACGCCACCACGGCCGCGGACAGTCCGGTACGCCGCCAGGCGAGCCTGGTCCGCTCGGCCGAGGCGCCCGGGTCGCGGCGCACCCCCGCGCAGGCTCCCGGATCCCGGCGGTGCTCGGCGCAGGGGCCGCTCACCGGACCACCCGCCTCGGGCCGCTCACCAGGACTCCTGGATCCGGGCCGCTCATCAGAACGCCTGGATCAGGACCGCGATGATGATCACGACAGCGCCGGCCGCCACCGCGATCGCCAGCACCGCCGGAAACCGGGATCGCGGCAGATCCGCGCCCGTCCGCATGGCCCGTTCGGTACGCGTCCAATGGTCGACCGCGCGCAGCGCCACCAGCGCGCCGAGCACCAGCAGCAGGACCGCGATGATCTCCCGCAGATGGGCGACCGGCAGTGGCGGCAGGAACTGCGCGCAGGCCAGACCGCCGGCGATCAGTGCCAGGCCGGTGCGGATCCAGGCGAGGAAGGTGCGCTCGTTGGCGAGGGAGAACCGATAGTCGGGCGTGTCGCCGGTCTCTGACGTGTCGAACCATTGCCTCAGCTCACCGAACACCCTGCCGATTATTGACCTAATGGGTCAAGAAGGTGGTGCCAGAGATTGCGGACTTCGTCACTCACACAGGCCTCGCGGGGCCGTCCGCAGAGGCACCATGGTGAGTCGGGGCCCGCTCGTCCATGGGACTGCGGCTCCAGGCGATCGGGGCGTGAGGGAGTATGGGTCGTGGATGGGCTCATGCCCTCCACTAGTGAGACGTTTTGACCGGACATGTCTGACACCTCCTCGTCGCCCACTGTAGCGATCGAGATCGTCACGCGGGTGAGGTGTGTCACTCTGGGTGGCCGGCAACAGTGAAGCTACTGGCGGGTAACCTGGCTGACATGTCCGCCGCCCCGGCATCGTTCCGGCGCTCAGGACAGGGCCGACCGCAACGGTGCGTTCAATACAGGAGGGTCGTAGGAGCGCGATGAACATCGTCGTACTGGTCAAGCAGGTACCCGACTCCGGTGCCGAGCGCACCCTTAGCGCTGATTACTCGGTGGACCGAGCCTCGTCGAGCAACGTCATCAACGAGATGGACGAATACGCCATCGAGGAGGCGCTGAAGATCAAAGAGGCGCACGGTGGCGAGGTGACCGTCCTGACCGTCGGTCCGGCGGGCGCGACCGACTCCATCCGCAAGGCCCTCTCCATGGGACCCGACAAGGCCGTCCACGTGCAGGACGACGCGCTGCACGGCTCCTGCGCGGTCGCCACGTCCAAGGTGCTCGCCGCCGCGCTGCGCACTCTGAACGCCGACCTGATCATCAGTGGCGCCGAGTCCACCGACGGCCGGGTCCAGGTCGTCCCGCACATGCTCGCCGAACTGCTCGGCGTGGCCGCCCTCACCGGCGCCCGCAAGCTCACCGTGGACGGCTCGCAGCTGACCGTCGAGCGGCAGACCGACGAGGGCTACGAGGTCGTCACGGCCGCGACCCCGGCGATCGTCAGCGTGTGGGACACCATCAACGAGCCTCGGTACCCGTCTTTCAAGGGCATCATGGCCGCCAAGAAGAAGCCGGTGCAGGCCCTGTCCCTCGGTGACCTGGGCGTCGCCGGTGACGAGGTCGGCGCGGCCGGCGCCACCAGCCAGGTGCTGGAGTTCACGAAGCGCCCGGCCCGCACCGGTGGCGCCAAGGTCGTCGACGAGGGCAACGGCGGCGAGCAGCTCGTCTCGTACCTCGCCACCGAGAAGTTCGTCTGAGTCCGAGGGGATACGAGAGCAATGGCTGAAGTACTGGTCGTCGTCGAGAACGGCGTCAAGAAGGTCACCCTCGAGATGCTGACGATCGCCCGGGGGCTGGGGTCCGTCTCGGCGGTGGTGTTCGGCGAGGCCGACACCGCGAAGCTCGGTGAGTACGGTGCCGAGAAGATCTACACGGCGTCCGGTGAGGACGTCGAGGGCTACCTGGTCGCCCCCAAGGCCACCGTGGTCGCCGAGCTGGTGAAGCGGGTCTCGCCGGCCGCCGTGCTGCTCGCCTCCACTCAGGAGGGCAAGGAGATCGCCGCCCGTCTGGCCATCAAGCTGGACAACGGGCTGCTCACCGACGCCGTCGGGCTCGACGCCGACGGCACCGCCACCCAGGCGATCTTCGCCGGGTCGGCGATCGTCAAGTCCAAGGTCACCAAGGGTCTGCCGATCGTCACGATCCGGCCGAACTCGGTCACCCCGGAGGCGTCCGCCGCCACTCCCGCGGTCGAGCAGCTCACCGTCGCTGTCACCGACAGTGACAAGCTGACCAAGGTCGTGGAGCGGGTCGCCGAGCAGAAGGGCTCGCGCCCCGAGCTGACCGAGGCCGGCATCGTGGTCTCCGGTGGCCGCGGCGTCGGCAACGCCGACAACTTCAAGCTGGTCGAGGAGCTGGCCGACCTGCTCGGCGGCGCGGTCGGCGCGTCGCGGGCGGCGGTCGACAGCGGTTACTACCCGCACCAGTTCCAGGTCGGGCAGACCGGCAAGACGGTGTCGCCGCAGCTCTACGTGGCGCTCGGCATCTCCGGCGCGATCCAGCACCGGGCCGGCATGCAGACGTCGAAGACGATCGTCGCGGTCAACAAGGACGCCGAGGCGCCGATCTTCGAGCTGGCCGACTTCGGCGTGGTCGGCGACCTCTTCAAGGTGGTCCCGCAGGCCGCGGACGAGATCCGCAAGCGCAAGTAACACCGGCATCTGGTCACGGCCCGGCGGTCCTCCGCCGGGCCGTTCCCTTTTCCTTCGGTACGCCGTACGCGGCCCACCTCGCACGGGACGAACGGGACGGCGGGGGATGCGGTTGTCGCAGCGGTGGCCCGTACCGGAGCGAGGGTGTGTTCTTGATCTTTCGAGGGTGGAGGCGCACGGGCGGCGCCCCGGGGACGGCATAAGCTTGACGGCGATGGCCTACCTCGATCATGCGGCTACCACGCCGATGCTGCCCGCCGCGCTCGACGCCTACGTCGCGGCGGCGCGTGAGCTTGGAAATCCGTCCTCGCTGCATGCGGCCGGGCGGGGCGCCCGGCGGCTGGTGGAGGAGTCGCGGGAGCGGATCGCCGCGGCACTCGGCGCGCGCCCGTCCGAGGTGGTGTTCACCGGCGGTGGCACCGAGGCGGACAATCTAGCCGTCAAGGGCATCTTCTGGGCGCGTCGGGATGCTGACCCGCTCAAGCGGCGCGTGATGGCGTCGGCCGTGGAGCACCATGCCGTTCTCGACGCGGTGGAGTGGCTCGGGCGACACGAGGGCGCCGAGGTCACTCTGCAGCCGGTGGACGCGGCCGGGCGGGTCGATCCGGCCGCGTTCGCCGAGCTGGTGACCGCGCATGGTGACGAGATCGCCGTGGTCAGCGTGCAGTGGGCGAACAACGAGGTCGGCACGGTGCAGCCGGTGGCCGAGCTGGCGGCGATCGCGGCGGCCGCGGGTGTCCCGTTTCACACCGATGCGGTGCAGGCGGTCGGGCAGGTTCCGGTCGACTTCGCCGGCAGCGGGGCCGCCGCCCTGACCCTCACCGGTCACAAGGTCGGCGGGCCGGTCGGCGTGGGTGCGCTCCTGCTCGGGCGCGACGTGCCGTGCACGCCGCTGCTGCACGGCGGCGGCCAGGAGCGGGACGTGCGGTCGGGGACCCTGGACACCCCGGGTGTGGTGGCGTTCGCCACGGCGGTCGAGGCCGCGGTCACCGAGCGTGCCGAGTACACCGCCCGGGTCGCCGCGCTCCGCGACGACCTGGTCGACCGGGTGCGGGCCGTCGTCCCGGACGCGATCCTCAACGGCGACCCGATCGACCGGCTCCCCGGCAACGCGCACTTCTCCTTCCCAGGCTGCGAGGGAGACGCGTTGCTGCTGCTCCTGGACGCGCAGGGGATCTACTGCTCGACCGGTTCGGCCTGCTCCGCCGGGGTGGCGCAGCCCAGCCACGTGCTGCTCGCGATGGGCTCCGACGACGGGCGTGCGCGGTCGTCGCTGCGGTTCAGCCTCGGTCACGACAGCACCAAGGCGGATGTGGACGCGCTGCTGGTCGCCCTGCCCGGCGCCGTGGAGCGGGCCCGGCGGGCGGGGGCCTGGAAGACGCCCGGATAGGCTTGCGTCATGCGAGTTCTTGCGGCCATGTCGGGTGGTGTCGACTCCGCGGTCGCGGCTGCCCGCGCCCGGGATGCCGGCCACGACGTCACCGGGGTGCACCTGGCCCTGGCGCGTAATCCACAGACGTTCCGGACCGGGGCGCGCGGCTGCTGCACCCTGGAGGACTCACGCGACGCCCGCCGGGCCGCCGATGTGATCGGCATCCCGTTCTACGTGTGGGACATGGCGGAGGAGTTCCACGACAGCGTGGTCGACGACTTCGTGAACGAGTATGCGGCGGGGCGCACACCGAACCCGTGCCTGCGCTGCAACGAGAAGATCAAGTTCACCGCGGTGCTGGACCGGGCCGTGGCGCTCGGCTTCGACGCCGTGGTCACCGGCCACCACGCCCGCCTGGGCGCCGACGGCCTGCTGCGCCGCAGCGTCGACCTGCCGAAGGACCAGTCCTACGTGCTGGCCGTGCTGACCCGCGCGCAGCTCGACCGGGCGATCTTCCCGCTCGGTGACTCGACGAAGGAGCAGGTCCGGGCGGAGGCGGCCGCGCGTGGTCTCGCCGTCGCCGACAAGCCCGACTCGCACGACATCTGCTTCATCTCCGACGGCGACACCCGCGGCTTCCTGGAGAGCCGGCTCGGGTCGGCGCCCGGTGACATCGTCGACGGGCGCACGGGGGAGAGACTGGGCACCCACAACGGCGCCTACGGGTTCACCATCGGCCAGCGGAAGGGTCTGGACCTGCGGGTTCCGGCCGCTGACGGTCGCCCGCGCTACGTGCTGTCGATCACTCCCGTCTCCAACACGGTGACGGTGGGCCCGCGTGAGGACCTGGCAGTCGACGTGGTGACGGCGGACCGCCCGATCTGGCACCTCCCGGATACGGACGTCCCTGACTGTGAGGTTCAGCTCCGGGCCCACGGCGAGGTGCAGAGCGCCTCGGTGTCGGTCACCTCCGACGGCCTCGTCGCCACGTTGCGGTCGCCCGCCCGTGGTGTCGCCGCCGGCCAGGCGATCGTGGCCTACCGGCCCGACCCGGGCGGCGACATCGTGCTCGGCTCGGCGACGATCACCGCCGGCACGCGGGTTGAGACGCATGCCTGACTTCCCGTGGGGCCCGGGCACGGCGACCGGCATCGGGTCGCTGCCCGGCGTCGACATCGCCGAGGCTCAGCGGATCGTGCTGGGCGAGCTGCCCGGCCTGCCGCACCTGCCCGAGCTGCCCGCACGCGGTCCCGGCGCGGACATGATCGGGCGTTCGGCCGGGCTGCTGGTCGAGTTGCCGGTGCAGCTCTACGCCGGCCGCTGGCAGATCGCCGCCCGGCCCGGGCAGGACCTTCGGCGTACCACTGACCTGCTCGAACGCGACCTGGACCAGCTGACCGAGCAGGCCGACGGATACTCCGGCCCGCTCAAGGTCCAGGCATCCGGGCCGTGGACCCTCGCGGCGAGCCTGGATCTGCCGATCGGCGGCCGGATGCTGCGTGATCCCGGCGCCGTCCGTGACCTGACCGACTCGCTGGCCGCCGGGCTGCGGCGGCATGTCGCCGAGGTGCGCAAGCGGGTGCCCGGAGCCACGGTCCTGCTGCAGCTGGACGAGCCGTCGCTGCCGTCCGTCCTGGCGGGGCGGGTGCCGACCGAGAGCGGCCTCAGCGCGTACCGGCAGGTGGACGCCGCGGACGCCGCGACCCGGCTGCGGACCGTGGTCGAGGCCGTCGACGCCCCGGTCATCGTGCACTGCTGCGCGCCGCAGGTCCCGTTGCAGGTGATCCGGGACGCGCGGGCCACGGCGGTGGCCTTCGACCTGTCGCTCCTCAAGGACCTGGACCCGCTGGGCGAGGCGATCGAGGCGGGGCTGGGGCTGTTCGTGGGCGCGGCGCCGACCCGTCCGGCCGCCGGTGCGCGGCCGCCCGAGTCGAAGCAGATCGCCGAGCGGGTGAGCACCCTGTGGCGTCGGCTCGGCTTCCCCGCGGCCCGGCTGCCCCAGCAAGTGGTGATCACCCCGGCGTGTGGGCTGGCGGGCGCGCCTGTCGACTACGCTCGCGCGTTGCTCAAGGCGTGCACGGAGGCCGGCCGCCGGATCGCCGAGGTCTGAGAGCGGAAAGTGTCGGGGGGTGGGGCTAACGTGCCACCTAGATATCCCTGACACGGAGGTTCGGTTTCAGTGGCCACACCTGAGGCTTCGTCCCGGCATGCCGAGCTGGCCGATGAGATCCGCGAGCACCAGCACCGCTATTACCAGCTGGACGCGCCGACGGTGTCGGACGCCGAGTTCGACCGGCTGCTGCGCGAGCTCGAGGCGCTGGAGTCGGAGTTCCCGGAGTTGCGGACGCCGGAGTCGCCGACCCAGACCGTCGGCGGCACGGTCTCCGGCGACTTCCCCAAGGTCGAGCATGCCGAGCGCATGATGTCGCTCGACAACGTGTTCAATCTCGACGAGCTGGCGGCCTGGGCCGAGCGGGCCGAGCGTGACGCCGGCGGGCCGGTGCGCTTCCTCTGCGAGCTCAAGATCGACGGTCTGGCGATCAACCTGACATATGACAAGGGTGTGCTCGTCCGCGCCGCCACCCGGGGCACCGGGCGGGTCGGCGACGACGTGACGCCCAACGTGCGGACCATCGCGGACATCCCGGAGCGGCTGGCCGGCGACGACGTGCCCGACCTGATCGAGGTGCGGGGCGAGATCTACTTCCCGGCGGAGGCGTTCGCGGCGCTCAACGCGATGCTGGTCGAGCAGGGCAAGCCGACATACATGAATCCGCGTAACGCCGCATCGGGCAGTCTGCGGCAGAAGGATCCGCGGGTCACCGGGTCGCGCGGGCTGGGCATGGTGGTGCACGGCCTCGGCGCGCGCGAGGGGTTCAGCCCGGCTTCGCAGTCGGCGGCCTACACGGCGATGAAGGCGTGGGGGCTGCCGGTCAGCTCCCGGTGGAAGCTGGTCGACGATCTGGCCGGGGTGCGCGAGTTCATCGACTACTACGGCGAGAACCGGCATTCCGTCGAGCACGACATCGACGGTGTGGTCGTCAAGATCGACGAGGTGGCGATCCAGGGGCGGCTCGGGTCGACGAGCCGGGCGCCGCGGTGGGCGATCGCCTTCAAGTATCCGCCGGAGGAGGTCACCACCAAGCTCCTTGACATCGCGGTCAACACCGGCCGGACCGGCCGGGTGACTCCCTATGCGGTGCTGGAGCCGGTGAAGGTGGCCGGATCCATCGTTGCCCAGGCCACTCTGCACAACGCGCAGGAGGTCGTGCGCAAGGGTGTGCTGATCGGTGACACCGTGGTGCTGCGGAAAGCCGGCGACGTCATTCCGGAGGTCCTCGGCCCGGTCCTGGAGCTGCGGCCGGCGGACGCGCGGGAGTTCGTGATGCCCAGCGAATGCCCCGCCTGCGGCACGCCGCTGGCCCCGGCGAAAGAGGGCGACATCGACATCCGCTGCCCCAACTCGCGTCACTGCCTGGGTCAGCGTCGCGAGCGGCTCACCTATGTCGGGCATCGCAACGTTCTCGACATCGACGTGCTGGGAGAGAAATCCGCCCGGGCGCTGATCGACTCGGGTGTGATGTTCGACGAGGGCGACCTCTTCAGCCTCACCGAGGAGCATCTGCTCCAGGCACCGTTCTTCGTGAAGAAGGACGGCACGCTCGGGGCCAACGCGGCCAAGATGCTGGCCAGCCTGGCCGAGGCCAAGACGCGGCCACTCGCCCGGATCCTGCGAGCGCTGTCGATCCGGCATGTCGGGCCGGATGCGGCGGGTGCGCTGGCGCTGGAGTTCGGTTCGATGGCGGCGATCGAGGAGGTCATCGAGAGGACCTCGGCGTCGGTCCCATCGTCGGACGCGGCTTCGGACTCGGTGTCGTCGGATTCGGCGTCAGACTCGATCCCGGTCGACTCTGCTCCGGCATCCGACCTGGTCTCGGTCTCGGTCGACTCTGCTCCGGCATCCGACTCGGTCTCGGTCGACTCTGCTCCGACCTCGGGTGACCCGGCTTCGTCGGACCCGGCTTCTTCGAGCCTTGCGGTGGCCTCCGGCAGCATCGTGGCGGCTGAGGCGGTTGTGGGGGAGGCGGCGGCCAAGCGGAAGGTGGCGAGGCCCGTCGATCCCCTGGCCGAGGTCGAGGGGGTGGGGCCGACCATCGCGCAGAGCCTGCGTGAGTGGTTCGCCGTCGACTGGCACCGCGAGATCATCCAGAAGTGGCGGGCGGCCGGCGTCGTGATGGCCGATGAGCGGGTCGAGCACGGCACGCGCACGCTTGACGGGCTGACCGTGGTGGTGACCGGCACGCTGGCCGGCTACACCCGCGACCGGGCGGCCGAGGAGATCACGTCCCGGGGCGGCAAGGTGAGCGGCTCGGTGTCGAAGAAGACCGGCTTCGTGGTGGTCGGGGAGAACCCGGGCAGCAAATACGACAAGGCGATGGCCCTCAAGGTGCCGGTGCTCGACGAGGCCGGTTTCGGGGTGCTGCTCGCCGACGGCCCGGAAGCGGCCCGTGCAGTGGCTGAGGCCGTCCCGGAAGCGGCCCGTGCAGTGGCCGAGGCCGTCCCGGAAGGGGTCCGTGCGGTCGCCGAGGACGCCCCGGAAGGGTGAATCGTGACGGATCCTACGTTCAGGAAGTAAGGGGCGTCTAACTACGTATAGGTGCTTTAAGGCAAAAAACCCCATATGGATCTATGGTGTATGCGATTGGTGATCGAGGCCATCGTGGAGGTCGCATGGATGCCGCTCGCCCACGGACGGACGACCGGCGGCACCGGCGCACGGTGATCGTCTCCACGGCCTCGGCCGGTGTCGCGGCCCTGGCGCTGCTGCTCGGGCCGCACGGCGCGCTGCCAACGGCCTTCTGGGCGATGGCCCTGCTCGCCGTCGTGGTCGACGCCCGGCCCTACGTGGTTCCCGGCCGCCGGGCCAGCGCGGTGATCCTGCCGTCCATCTGCTTCACCTTCGCGGTGGCGCTGGCCTGGGGCCCGGCCCCGGCGATCGCGGTGCAACTGGTCGCCGTGGCTGTGGCCGGGGCTCGGATGCGGCAGTCGTTACGGCGTACCGCGCATCTGGGTCTGCAGCACGTGGCCGCGCTCGCCGCGGCAGCCGGAGTGGCCGATCTGGGCCGGCTGCGCATCGACTCCAGCCCCGACCTGTGGGACGCCATGGTCATCTGCGTGGCGGCGATCGCCTGGATCACCGCCCGGCACGCGGTCGCCGGCCTGGTCCGCGGTCTCACCTCGGACGGCCGGGCCCCGGCCCGCCGCCGCCGGGGTCACGCCGATCTGCTGGCCTCCGCGGCGCTGCTGCTGCTCGGTCCGGTGGTGCTGGTCGCCGCCCTGGTCAGCCCGGTCCTGCTGCCGCTCGCCCTGCTGGCCCTGCACGCCGTGCACCGGATGGTCCGCTGGGCCGGCGAGTCCGAGCGGGCCACCCGGTTCGACCCGCTCACCGGCCTGCCGAACCGGCGTGCCCTGCAGGTCGCGATGGCCGAGCGCCCCGCCGACCGCCGGCGCGCCCTGCTCCTGCTGGACCTGGACCGGTTCCGCACGGTGAACGACGCTCTCGGCCACGGCGCCGGCGACCGCCTGCTGAGCCGGGTCGCCGACCGGCTGACCGCGGTGGTCCCCGCCCACGACCTGGTGGTGCGGCTGGGTGGGGACGAGTTCGCGGTGCTGGCCACCCGGGTCGAGGACCCGGCGTCGGCCCGGCGGATCGCCCAGCATCTGACCGAGGCGCTGAGCCGCCCGTTCCCGCTGGACGGGACCCCGGTCGAGTTGAGCGCGTCGATCGGGATAGCACTGCAGTCCGGTCGCCGCGACGGCAGCACGCTGCTGCGCGAGGCGGAGTCGGCGATGTATGAGGCGAAGCAGCGCGGCGACCAGGTGGCGGTGCACGGACCGGAGGCGGCCAAGCACACGCCCGACCGGTTGAGCCTGGTCGCCGACCTGCGGACCGCCCTGCGCCGGGAGCCGCCGGACGACGGGATAGTCCTCTATTACCAGCCGCAGATCGCGATCGCGACGGGCGAGGTGGTCGGGGTGGAGGCGTTGCTGCGCTGGCGGCACCCGCGGCGCGGCACGATCGGCCCGGAGGAGCTGCTGCGGGCGGCCGAGCCGACCCCGGTGATGCGCCTGCTCACGGCCCGCGTGCTGGAGGAGGTGGTGGAGCAGCTGGCGGCATGGCGTGCCGACGGGGCCCCACTGCGGGCCGCGGTCAACGTGAGCGCCCGTGACCTGCACGCCGGCGACATCGCGGACCGGCTCGGCGCGCTCCTCGACCGCTATGCCGTGCCCGCCGACCTGCTGCAGCTGGAGATCACCGAGAGCGCGCTGATGGCCGACCCGCACCGGGTGCTGGAGACGACCACCCGGCTGTCCCGGATGGGGGTGGCGATCTCGCTGGACGACTTCGGCACCGGCTACTCGTCACTGCAGCATCTGCGCAGGCTGCCGCTGTCCGAGGTCAAGATCGACCGCTCGTTCGTACTGGGCATGGCCGGCGATTCCGGGGACGCGGCGATCGTACGCTCGGTGGTCGGTCTGGCCGAGGCCCTCGGCCTGCGTGCCGTCGCGGAAGGTGTCGAGGACGAGGTGACCTGGCGTCTTCTGGCCGCCGCGGGTTGTCACACCGCGCAGGGCTGGTTCCACGCGCGCCCGATGCCGGCCGCGGATCTACGCGAATGGCTGGGCCGGTACCGCCCGGTCCGACCCGGGAATCGCGGCGAAATAGACTCTGTGGGCACATCCAAATCGTCAAGCAACGAGGGGGCAGGATGGCCGCCATCTCCCGCGAAGAGGTAGCGCACCTGGCGCGCCTGTCGCGGCTCGCCGTGACCGAGGAGGAGCTGGACCGATTCGCGGGTCAGCTCGACGTGATCCTGCAGTCGGTCGCCCGGATCGGTGAGGTGGCCGCGGACGAGATCCCGCCGACCTCCCACTCGGTCCCGCTGACCAACGTGTATCGCGATGACGTCCCCACGCCGAGCCTGCCGCACGAGGCGGCGCTGTCCGGTGCGCCGGATGCCTATGAGGGTCGCTTCCGCGTGCCGCGGATCCTGGACGAGGAGGACTGACCTGTGAGTGACCTGACCAGGCTTTCCGCCGCGGAGCTGGCTTCCCTCATCGGGAAGAAGGAGGTCTCCGCCGTCGAGGTGGCGACCGCCCACCTGGACCGCATCGACGCTGTCGACGAGCGGGTCCACGCGTTCCTGCACGTCGACCGTGAGGGTGCGCTCGCCGCGGCCCACGCCGTCGACCGTGGCGAGATCACCGGGCCGCTGGCCGGTGTGCCGATCGCCGTCAAGGACGTGGTGACCACCAAGGGCATCCCGACCACGGCCGCCTCCAAGATCCTCGAGGGGTGGCGGCCGCCGTACGACGCGACCATCGTCGAGCGGCTCAAGGCGGCCGGTATGCCGATCCTGGGCAAGACCAACATGGACGAGTTCGCGATGGGCTCCTCCACGGAGTACAGCGCGTACGGCCCGACCAACAACCCGTGGGACCTGGGCCGGATCCCGGGTGGCTCGGGCGGTGGCTCGGCGGCGGCGCTCGCGGCCTACGAGGCGCCGCTCGCGATCGGCACCGACACCGGCGGCTCGATCCGTCAGCCGGGCGCGGTCACCGGCACCGTGGGCGCGAAGCCGACGTATGGCGGCACGTCCCGCTACGGCCTGATCGCGTTCTCCTCCTCACTGGACACGCCCGGCCCCTGCGGCCGGACCGTCGAGGACACCGCTCTGCTGCACGCGGTGATCGCCGGCCACGACCCGCGCGACTCGACCTCGATCCCGCAGCCGGTGCCGGACGTGGTGGCCGCCGCCCGCCTGGGCGCGACCGGCGACCTGACCGGGGTGAGACTGGGTCTGGTCAGGGAGTTCGCCGGTGACGGCTCCGAGCCCGGTGTGAGCGCGGCCTTCCAGGAAGCGCTGCAGAAACTGGTCAAGCTGGGCGCCGAGGTCGTCGAGGTGTCCTGCCCGCACTTCGAGTACGCACTGCCCGCGTATTACCTGATCGCCCCGAGCGAGTGCTCGTCGAACCTGGCCCGCTTCGACGGCGTGCGGTATGGCCTGCGCTCCGGCGACGACGGCAACCGGTCACTCGAGGAGGTCATGTCGCTGACCCGTGACGAGGGTTTCGGCCCCGAGGTCAAGCGGCGCATCATCCTCGGCACCTACGCGCTGTCGAGTGGCTACTACGACGCCTACTACGGCCAGGCGCAGAAGGTCCGGACCCTGATCACCCGCGACTTCCAGGCCGCGTTCGAGCAGGTGGACGTGCTGGTCTCGCCGACCACGCCGTTCGTGGCGTTCCCGTTCGGGTCGCGGACCAGCGATCCGTACCAGATGTATCTCGCCGACCTGTTCACCATCCCGACGAACCTGTATGGCGGGCCGGCGATCTCGGTCCCGTGCGGTCTGTCCGAGGGCCTGCCGGTCGGCTTCCAGATCATGGCTCCGACGCTGGCCGACGACCGGATGTACCGGGTCGCCGCAGCGCTGGAGTCGGCTGTCGGCACCTTCACGCCGCCGGCGCTCTGACGGTTCCGGGGCCCTCGCGAGAGGGCCCCGGAAAGCCTCAGGCCGGTGTCGTCGGCGAGTCCAGCCAGCTGTCGATCAGCTTGGTGAAGTCCCTGCCGGTCTCCTCGTTGACGAACGCGGTGAACGAGGCCCGGTCCTGGTTGGTGTTGCGGTTCTTCTCCACCCAGGCCGCGGCCAGCGCGAAGAACTTCTTGTCGCCGAGCGCGTCGTTCAGCTCCTTGAGCATGGCCGCCGGGCAGATGTAGACGTTGCTCTCGGCGAACGTGCCGGCGGTCGGCTTGCCGGGCGGGCCGACCCGCTTGCGCAGCTTGGCGTCGGTCTCCCGGAGGTACTTCTCCAGGTAGGCGTCGTCGAACCCGTACAGCTCCTGCTCGTACAGGTTCTGCGCGTAGGTGGCGAAGCCCTCGTTGAGCCACAGGTCGGTCCAGGTCTCCGGGGTGACCGCGTTACCGAACCACTGGTGGGCGTACTCGTGGACGAGCACCGCCTCGAACTCCCTGAGGTCGCCGTCCTTGAAGGCGCCCCGGCCCATGCTGAGCATCTGCTGCGTCTCCATGGCGGAGATGGAGCCGTTCATCAGGGCGCCGGCCGAGGGGTACGGGTACGGTCCGAACCGCTCCTCCAGCCACTCGATCAGCCTCGGTGTCTTCTTCAGCGTGCTCAGGTAGCGGTCGTCGCTCTTCGGCACCACGAAGTTGGTGATCTTCAGTCCGTGCGGCCCGGTCTGCTCGATCCTCTTGTACTTGTCGACGGCGAGGGTCGTCACGTACGCCGCCACCGGATCCGCGCTGCGGTAGTTGTAGGTGTTCCCCTCCACCGGGCCGGGTGTGCCGCTCGCGGCCGCCGCCCAGCCCTGCGGGACGGTCACCGCCAGGTCGTAGAGCGCCTCGTCGGACGGGTGCTCGTTGACCGGATACCAGGTGAGCGCGCCCCACGGCTCCTGCATGGTCCACAGGACGCCGTCCTTCGACGATCGCATGCCGATGCCCTCGGAGGCGTCGCCGCGGTGGGACGGCATCTCCACCTGCTTCGGCGTGCCGTGGTAGGCGACGGTCAGCGTGACCGGGCGGTCCGCGGTGATCGCGGCGGCGACGACCAGCTTCTCGTCCTTCGCCGTCGCGGTGGCCTCCTTCTCGTCGACGGTGACCTTGTCGACGGTGAGGCCGGTGAAGTCCAGCTTGATCTCACTCGCGTCGGCGACCGGCCGGATCCGCAGGGTGGCCGTGCCGGTGAGGACCCTGGTGTCCGGCTTCCAGTCCAGCTGCAGCCCGTAGTGCAGGACGTCCAGGCCCGGGTTGCCCTTCTCGGGGTACAGCTCGTCGGTCACCGGGGTGGAGCGGCCGGCCGCCCAGGGACTGTAGTCGATCTTCGACTCGGCAGCGGACTCGGCGGGTGTGGGTCTATCTGTATCGGCCGTCGTGCAGCCGGAGATCAGAAGTGTCGCGGTCAGTGCGGCGACGGTGGAGGTGCGGCGCATACGGTAGATCTTCCTGGGCGGATGCGAACTCTGTCAGACCGGGCGACTAGGCTTGGGGCCTGACCCGATGTTCTCGAAGCCGGAGCCGCACCCACATGACGACCATCGCGCTGCCGTCCTACGAAGACGCCACCAGCCGTTACGAGACGGTGATCGGCCTGGAGACGCACGTCGAGCTCGGCACGCAGACCAAGATGTTCTGCGGCTGCAAGACCGACTTCGGCGCCGAACCGAACACGCAGGTCTGCCCGGTGTGTCTGGCCCTGCCCGGCGCGCTCCCCGCGATGAACGGCGCGGCCATCGAGGCCACCATCCGGATCGGCCTCGCGCTCAACTGTGACATCGCCGAGTGGTGCCGGATGGCCCGGAAGAACTATTTCTACCCGGACATGCCGAAGAACTTCCAGACCTCTCAGTATGACGAGCCGCTCTGCGTCGACGGCTACGTCGACGTGACGGTGGACGGCAAGGAGTACCGGATCGGCATCGAGCGGGTGCACATCGAGGAGGACACCGGCAAGACCCTGCACGTCGGCGGGGCCACCGGTCGCATCCACGGCGCCACCGAGTCGCTGGTCGACTACAACCGCGCCGGCATCCCGCTCGTCGAGATCGTCACCAAGCCGGTCCCCGGGCTCGGCGCGCTGGCCCCCGAGATCGCCAAGGCCTACGTCGCCGAGCTGCGCGACATCATCCGCGCCCTCGGCGTCTCCGACGTCCGCATGGAGCAGGGCTCGCTGCGCTGCGACGTCAACACCTCGCTCAACAAGCCGGGCGACGAGTGGGGTACTCGTACGGAGACGAAGAACGTCAACTCGCTCCGGTCGGTCGAGCGCGCCGTCCGTTCCGAGGTCATCCGGCAGGCCGGTCTCCTCGACGTCGGCACCCGGATCTTCCAGGAGACCCGGCACTTCCAGGAGACCACCGGCGACACCCGGCCGGGCCGCTCCAAGGAGACCGCCACCGACTACCGCTACTTCCCCGAGCCCGACCTGGTGCCGATCGCGCCGGACCCGGCGTGGGTCGCCCAGCTCAAGGCGGAGCTGCCGGAGCGGCCGAGCGCCAAGCGCGCCCGGCTCCGCGAGGAGTGGGGCATGTCGGAGCTGGACATGCAGTCCGCGGCGAACGCCGGGGCCGTCGACCTGATCGAGGAGACCATCGCCGCGGGCGCGTCCCCGGCCGGCGCCCGTAAGTGGTGGATGGGTGAGCTGGCCCGCCGTGCCAACGAGCAGGACATCGAGCTGTCCGCGGTCGGCGCCACCCCCGCCCAGGTCGCCGCCCTGCAGAGACTGGTCGACGAGGGCAAGCTCAACGACAAGCTCGCCCGGACCGTCCTGGAGGGTGTCGTCGCCGGCGAGGGCGACCCGGCCGAGGTGATGGCATCCCGCGGGCTCGAGGTGGTCAACGACACCGGCGCGCTCACCGCCGCCGTCGACGAGGCCATCGCCGCCAACCCGGCCATCGCCGACAAGATCCGTGACGGCAAGGTCGCCGCGGCCGGCGCCCTGGTGGGCGCGGTCATGAAGACCACGCGAGGCCAGGCGGACGCCAAGACCGTCCGCGAGCTCATCCTCTCCCGGCTCGGCGTTTCTTAAGACCTCCCAGCTGTACGGTCGCCCGGTTCCGTTGTCGACGGAACCGGGCGTCGCGCTTTACAGGGGGGAGTGGGGTCAGGGGAGTCGGGCGGTCAGCACGTTCGCGTCGCCGACGGGTGGAGGGCCCACCGGCCGCCGGTCTCGGCCCGGTCGAGGAAGCTCGTCAGCCGTCGCGGCGTGACCGACTGGTACCAGAGCGCGCCGGTCACGGAGCTCTCCAGCAGCCCGTGGTATTCGTCGGCCGCGGGCGGCCGGTAGCCGTTCGTCTCCCGCCGGACGAGCGGTTCGGTGAAGACGGTGATCGCCGCGCCCGGCGACAGGCCCGCCCGGACCGCGGCCGGATCCTGGTCGGCGGGGATCAGAACCCAGCGATGCAAGCCCGGGCCGCTGGTCTCCAGCAGGGCCAGGTCACCGTCGGCGCCCGCCTGCCGAACCCGGTGCCAGAAGTCGTCGTCGGCCACCGTCAGGCCGTCGATTCCGGGCACGTCACGTGCCGGGGCGGGTGGTGCGGCCGGGAGCGGCGCGGCCTCCGGGTACGACGGGGGCGGGGTGAAGACCGGGTGATAGGCCGCCAGCGACGCGTGGACGCGCTGCCGGATCCTCCACACCGCGACCGCCAGACAGGCCAGGCCGATGAGGCGTAGGAGGGCCGCGACGACGCCGGCATTGAAGACCTCGGCGAAGTCGTCGATCGTGGACTGCTCATCCACCCGTGCCATCCGTCCGGTGCAGTAGGCCAGGATCAGGGCGGCGCTCCACAGCCGCACACCCGGGTGCTTGACCATGCTCTTCGGATCGATCCCGTACGGGCGGACCAGCGCCTGGGTGCGGTTGCGCCACACGAGGAAGCCGATGATGTAGACGATGATCGACAGGAAGGAGAGCACGTCGAACGCGGCGGCGAGCCGTGGCGCCTCCACGATCCAGGCCACAAGGGGGACAGGTCCGGGTCGTTGTCGTACACGTACTGCATGGCGACGGTGACGAAGACCAACCCGAGGGCGGTGAATCCACCCGACGCGGCGATGGCCAGCAGGAGAGCGCCGGTGCCCACCTCCCAGGCGGTCGAGGGGCGGATGTATGTGGGTGGACTGTGGCTCATGGATACCCCGAATGAGAAGCGGCCGCGTCACAATAGTTGATCTTCGATTCGCGTGGCGCCCGTGTTTCGCCGGGCCGGGGGACTTCGCCGCGTTACGTCCGAATCAGCGGCATGAGGTGACATAACCTGCCCCGATGGCAGTGCACTCCGCAGCGATCCGCCGACGCCGCCGACGGCTCACCCTCGCGTTGACGGCCGCCCTCGCCGCCGGCCCGGGGGCCTTCGCCGCACCCGTTCCGGTCTCCGCGGCCGTGTCTTTGACCGTCGGCACCTTCGCCGAGCCCGATCGTGCCGAGGCCGCCCGTGTGCCGGGGCCGGACGATCGGCAGCTCACCGTCGGCGGCCCCGGGGTGCTGCTTGATCTCCAAGGGCCCGCCACCCTGGGCTTCCGCGCCACCGCCGGTCAGCGGCTCACCGTCCTCGCCCGGCGCCGGACCCTCACCGCCGCCGACAACACCGATCTGACGATCGTCCGCAACGGCGCCACCGTGGCCGAGGGCACCCTGATCACCACGTGGGCCAGTGCCGGCATCGACTTCACCGCGCCGGCGGCCGGGGCGTACACCGTCCGGATCGCTCCGCGCGCCGCCAAGGACCGGGGAACACTGCTGGTCAGCCTCGCCGGAGCGTCCTTCGGCACGTTGACCCTCCGCGGCCCGGCCCGGAAGGTGACGATCGCCGAGCCGGGCGAGCGGGCGTTCCTGACCTTCCCGGCGACCGCCGGTCAGCGGCTGACACTGGTCGCCCGGCGGGGCAGCCTGTCCAAGGACGAGTACACGAACCTGGACATCCGTGGCCCGTCCGGCGAACTGAGCACGTCCGGCGCGGTCGGCTACGAGTCCGATTACCGCACGCTGGACTTCGACGTCACCGAGACCGGCCGGCACACCGTCGAGGTCAACCCGGACACCGACCGGACCGGCACCCTGACGGTTCAGCTGACCGGGTCCGTCGCCGCCGTCCTGACGCCCGGTAGGCCCACCCGGATCACTTTCGGCCAGCCCGGCGAACGTGCCTTCGTGACGTTCCGGGCCGCCGAGGCCGAGCAGTTCCGCCTGACGGCCCGCCCCGGCACCTTGACCACCGTCGACGACACCGTGCTGAAGGTACGGACCCCGGCCGGCCTGGACGTGGTCGACGCCACCCTGACCGCCGCTGAACCCGTCGCCACGCTGGGCTTCAGCTCCTCAGCCGGTCTCTACACGATCGAGATCGACCCGCAAGGCCTGGACATCGGCACGCTGACCCTCGACCTCCGCCGCATGCGCTGATCCGGTCCACCGCCTTCGCTGGAGCGACACGACCCGGCGCAGCGCGTCGCGGCGCGGCGCGGCGCGGCGCGGCGAAAGACAGAAGGAGAAGCGGTCGGCAGACGAAAGGCAGAGCGGTCAGCCGGCGGACGGGCTCAGTGGGGTCGAAGGAGTGACGGCCGGGGCTGCGGCTTCTTCGAGGCCGATGACCTTTCGCTGCATCTCCACGTTGGACTGGCCGGTGCCGCCCAGCTGGATGTCGTCGTAGGCCTTGAGCTCGCGGTTCTCGTCGAAGTAGAGGACCGACAGGCTCAGCGGGGTCGGATCCTCGTGTTCGAGTCCCCGCAGGCCGGCGCCGCCGGTGGAGCCCTCCACCATGAGCCGGGTCGGGACGACGGGCTGGACGGTGACCGGCG
This sequence comes from Actinoplanes sp. CA-252034, assembly GCF_050956125.1. Taxonomy (NCBI): domain Bacteria; kingdom Bacillati; phylum Actinomycetota; class Actinomycetes; order Micromonosporales; family Micromonosporaceae; genus Actinoplanes; species Actinoplanes sp. CA-252034. Next base: position 9,686,378 of record NZ_CP191846.1, on the reverse strand, counting down.
CCGACACGGACGGGACGGGCGACGCCGACGCCGACGGGTCGGGTGTCGGCGGAGCGGGCGCCGGCAGCATGGCGACCGAGCGGGCGTGCTGGTGCCCGGCGAGGACCAGCGGGACCACGCCGGACAGGGGCTGAGCCATCCCCGGGTCGTGGACGAGGGCGATGTCGACCCGCTTGCCGGAGCCGCGGATGGTCTGGACGAGATTTTCCCCGGCGGTGGTCAGCAGCTCGGGTGCGGCGTCGTCACCGGCCTCGTTCGTCTCGCTCTTGTCGGGGGTGAACTGGGGGTCGCCGATGCCGGCGATGGTCAGGCCGTCGATCTCGGTGATGCCGTTGTCGAGGACGATCGCGTTGCTCTGGGCGGCCACCGCGTTCTGGATGGCGGTCGAGTCGTGGTTGCCGCGGACGTAGATGTACGGCACCTGGATCGACGGGATTGACGACACATACCCGGTCTCGGCGCTGCTGCCCCAGTCGACGATGTCGCCGGTGTCGATCACCGCGTCGATCTCGAAGGTCTCCACGACGGTCCGGATCAGGCCCCACGACGCCGGGTTCAGATGCAGGTCGGAGACGTGCAGCAGACGTGTGGTGTTACCGGCGGGCTCGTAGACCGGCAGCGCCGAGATCGTCGAGTAGACCCGGCTGACGTTGCCCAGAATGGTCTGCAGCTGGTCCGCATACCGCCCGTAGTTGTCGGCGATCCGCCGGGCGTCACCGACCACCGCGGGCGCGTTGATCAGCAGCCCCTCGTAGCGCGGCTCGCTGATCGAATCCGGTCGCAGAGTGCCGGCGGCCAGGCCCAGGCTGCCGCCGGTGACCACCAGCGCGGTCGCGCCGGCCGCCGCCGTCCGCCGTACGTCGCGGAAGGTCAGCCCGGCCAGCAGCAGAGCCCCGAGCACGGCCAGGCCCATGGTGCGCAGCCCGAGCCGGGACACCCCGGCGACCAACTCCTCGACGGCCCGGTCGCCGGCCGAGCTGATCGCCGACGGGTTGTCGATCAGCGCCTCGGTCCGGCTCTGGTCCAGCGAGCCGAGGTCGACCCGCAGATGAACCGGGCCGCGATGACTGTCGAGATGCAGCGACCCGAGCGGCGGGATGTTGATCTCGGTGCCGCCGGTGACCGACGGCTCCACCGCCATCTCGGCGCTGAACGGCCCCACATTGAGGTCGGAGCGGGCGAACAGCATCACCCCGATGAGGGCGCCGGCCACACCGGTCAGCCCGACGGCCGTGGCCACCCGGACCCGACGGGTCCAGCGATGCCGGAGGACCCGGCCGGTCAGACCGGTGGTCCGCCGGGCCCCGCGGCCGGTCAGGTCAGCCGTTCGCCGGGCTGCACGGCTGGTCGCCCCGGCCGCCGAGCGCCACCGGTGCCGCCACGAGGGCCGTTCTCGCATCATCGGGCCTCACCTGCCCTGCCGGGCTCGGGACGAAACAGTCATGCCCGTCAACTCCGGCCGGCGCCGCCATCGGAGAGGACCAGCCGGAGCAGGCGGTCGTCCTCGGGGCCGGGCTGCCCGGCGTCCTCCTGGTTGGAGGTGCCCACCCAGAACGAGCCGTCCGGCGCGGCGGCCACGGCGCGCAGCCGTCCGAACTCACCGGTCAGCAGGTCCTGTGGGCTGCCCAGCACCGCCCCGGTGGCGGTGACGTCGAGCATCGTCAGCCGCCGGCCGAGCAGGCAGGCGGTGGCGACCAGGCTCTCCAGCGCGGCCACGCCGGCGCACGACGACGTCTCGGTGGGCCAGGACGCCAGCGGACCGGTCAGTTTCGAGTCGGTGCTCTCGCCGTCGGCTTTCGGCCAGCCGTAGTTCTTTCCCTTCACCACCACGTTCAGCTCGGTGGTGCGGGGCTGGCCGCGCTCCGTCGCATACATCCTCTTGGTCTCGTCCCAGGCGAGGCCCTGCACGTTGCGGTGACCGGACGTCCAGACCGGGGAGGCCTTGACCGGGTTGCCGGGCGCCGGCTTGCCCGCCGTGGTGATCCGCAGGATCTTGCCGCCCAGGCTCTTGGCGTCCTGCGCCTGGGTGCCCTCGGGGGTGCCGTCGCCGGTGCCGGCGTAGAGGAAGCCGTCCGGGCCGAAGGCCAGGGCGCCGCCGTTGTGCTCGGGCGACCGGGGGATGCCGGTGAGGACGGGCTCCAGCTTGCCGTCACCGGCCAGCTTGCCGATCCGATTGTCCTGATCGGTGGAGTAGTAGACGAACAACGTCTTGTCGGTCGCGTAGGAGGGCGAGACGGCGATGCCGAGCAGGCCGCCGTCGCCGGCGGCGCGGACCTCGCTGAGCCGCCGCAACTCGGTGACCTTGAGGCCGCCGGGCGTCGACTCGGGACCGACCTTCACGATGCGGGCGGTGTCTCGCTCGGTGACCACCGCGCCGCCGTCGGGCAGGAACGCGATGCCCCACGGCACCTCGAGGTTCTTGGCCAGCACGGTGATCGCCACCTCGCGTGCGGCGTCGTCACCGCCGGCGGTCGGGGCGGCCGACGGGCGGGGCAGATTGGGCGGCGAACCGGCCTGGTCGGGGCCCGGTGGCCCGAAGCTGCACCCTGCCGTCAACGCCAGCAGGGCCACGGAACTCGCGGCCATCGCACGGCTCCGGCGGAATCGCACGGCCCAACCACCCCCTCCGGTCATGCCGACCAGGGTAGCCGCGCGGCCTGACAGAACCGGCTCATTGATCCGCGACGGGGTGGCCGCCCGCTTCCAGAACTCGGGGCAGGTTGTCGCGTGTCACTCCGGGAAGCCGGATGACGGCGCCGTCGTCGAGCAGCGCCGACACCCGGCCCCGCTCGTCCGGCGCGAGCTCGGTGATGCGGTCGAACGGCACCGGGCTATCACCGAAGAGGGCGCGGACCCGCAACTCCCGGGGTAGACGTCGGTGCCGGCCCGCCACGCCCAGGCCAGCACGGCGATCGGGATCAGGAACAGCGGGCTCAGGGCCCAGGAGGAGCCGGCGAGCGGGACCGCGCCGACCAGCGCGATCAACGCGGCGACCAGCACGGCGCCGGACATGCGGACGCGGAGAACGGGACGCTTGCTCACGTCTCCCATCCTCCCACCCGCCCCGCCCGGCGGTCGTGCCGGACCCGTACCGGGCCCGCATGTGTTGACCGTCATCGCTGGATGACCGACGATCCGTTCGTGGGATGACGACACGCCGTGCCGTAACCCGATCCGGGGACCGTCGTTGACCCGGTGCAGTTCCCTGAAGCAGAGGACTCGTCGATGATCGCCGTGCTTCTCGCGGGGGCGATCGGCGCCGCCGGTCTGTGTGCGGGCGCCGTCCTCATCCGCGCCGCGCTCGCCCTGCACCGTGCCGAGCGAGCGTTCGCCTCGTGCCGGGGCGCCGGCCTGGTCGGCATGGGCGCCCTCTTCACCGGGCTCACCGGGCTGGTCCCGTGGTGGGCGCCGGAGCACCGGTCCGCCTGGATCACCGCCGGCCTGGCCGCCGTCACGGCGTGCTTCGTGGCCGGCACGTCGCTGCTGCCGGGTGCGGCGAGCAACTGGGTGGTGCGGTTGCGGCGGGCGTACGACGGGGTCGGGCTCGGGGTGAGCCTGGCCTTCGCCGTCTATCTGATCCCGGCCGCGTCCCAGCGTCCCGGGGCGGTGCCCGCGATGCTGATCGCGGCGGGTGGCATCGCCATCGTCACCGTGGTCGTGCTGCGCGCCCGCCCGCGACCGCGGGCGGCCGCCTGGTGCGGGGCCGGCACCTCACTGGTCATGTTCTGTCTCGGGCTGCTGGCGTACGGCGCGACCGGCCCGGTGGCAGTGTCGGCGGGACTGGGCGTGGTGGCCGGGCTGAGCGCCTCGGCGTGGGGCGGCTCGCGCCGTGACCTGCCGCCCGCGCCGCTGGAGCCCCGTCATCCGGATCAGTATCTGGCCAGCTATCCGCTGCTGGCGGTGCCGGCCGCGGTCGGCGTGATCGCCGCGATCTGGCACCTGCTGGCCGTCGAGGAGTTCGGCACCGAGGCGATCGTTTTCGGTCTCGTGATGGTAAGTGTGCTGGTCGTCCGGGAGCTGCTCGTGGTCCGGGACATCCGCCGGTACGCGGGCCGGCTCCGGGTCACCGAGGCGCATTTCCGGTCCATGGTGACGGGCGCCACCGATCTCACCCTGGTGCTGGACGAGCGGCTGACCGTGCGCTGGCAGTCACCGGCCGCCGCCCGGCTGTTCGGTCTCCGCGACCAGGAGGTGATCGGCCGGGAGTTCCGGGAGCTGATCCACCCCGAGGACGTGGCGGACGCCCTCGCCGTGATCGGGTCGGTGCTCGCCGGCGAGCCCGAGGGTGGTCCACCGGTGCTGGTCAGCGCCCGGGTGCGGGACGGCGCGGCGATGTGGCGGGAGACCGAGTCGACCATCTCCGATCTGCGCCGCGTCCCTGAGGTGGCGGCGCTCGTCGTGCACGTACGCGATGTGGGGGAACGCCGCCACCTGGAACGGACCCTGCATCGCCTCTCCTACCTGGACCAGCTGACCGGCCTCGCGAACCGTCAGGCGCTGATGCGTGACCTGCTCGCCCTGCGCCGTCAGCCGGGCCGGCACGGCACCCTGCTGGTGATCGACCTGCACGGGCTCGCCGAGATCAACGACTCCCGTGGCCGTGAGGTGGGCGACGCCGTGCTGATCGAGGTGGCCCGGCGGTTGCGGGCCCTGATCGGCGGCGAGGACGTGGCGGCCCGGCTCGGCGGTGACGAGTTCGCGGTGCTCACCCCGGACTCCTCGGTCCCGGCGTACGCCCTGGCCACGCGCATCGTCTCGAAGCTCGCCGAGCCGTACCCTCTGCCCGGCGCGACCGTGGATCTGCACACCAGCGTGGGCCTGGCCGAGCTGGCCGGCGGCGCGGACTCCGACGAGGTGCTGCGTCACGCCGACCTGGCCCGGCAGCGCGCCTGCCAGATCGGCCGGGACCGGGTCGAGTGGTACGACCCGGACGTCGAGATCCAGCTGCACCGCCGGATGGAGCTGGAGCAGCAACTGCTCGGCGCGGCCACCCGAGGTGAGCTGGACCTGGTGTTCCAGCCGGTCGCGGGGCTGGTCGACGGCCGTCCGGCCGGGGTGGAGGCGCTGCTGCGCTGGCGGCATCCGGAGCTGGGCCCGATCCCGCCGAAGGAGGTGCTGCCGATCGCGGCGGCGCTGGGGATGACCGCCGAGCTGGACGAGTGGGTGCTCGAGGAGGCGTGCCGGCGGCTGGCCGGCTGGTCGGTGGGCGAGGAGTTCTGGCTGTCGGTCAACGTCGGCCCGCGGGAGTTGCTGACCGCCCGCTTCCCGGACCAGGTCGGCGCCACCCTGCGCCGGTACGGTCTGGCCCCGGAACGCCTGGTCGTCGAGGTCGCCGAGACGTGGATCGACGAGGACGTGCCGGCCATCGTCGCGGCCCTGGCCGGGCTGCGCAGACTGGGCGTACGGGCGGCGCTCGACGACTTCGGGTCGGGGCAGACGTCGCTGTCCCACCTGCGGCGGCTGCCCGTGGACATGCTGAAGCTGAGCCCCGGCCTGATGTCGGACCGGTCGGTGGTCGACGTGGTGGTGAGTCTCGGCCGGCGACTCGGCCTGGACATCGTCGCGAAGGGACTGGAGTCGGACGGCGACATCGCCCGTGCCAGGGAGGCCGGCTGCCGTTATGGGCAGGGTTTCGCGCTGGGGCATCCGGGCCCGGCCGAGCGGGTCGAGGCCTACCTCGACAGCCACCGGAGCAGCTGAGTCAGCGGGGCGGCGCCGTGCTCCCGCGCGGTGTGAGGTGCACTCGGCCGGCCTCGACGTTGCCGACGGTCCGGCCGTCGATCGCGTTCAGCAGCTCCAGGGCGGCCTGCGCCCCGTACGCCGAGATGTCCCGGCTGAGCGCGGTCAGTGGCGGGTGCACGAGACTGCACAGGGGCGAGTCGTCCCAGGCCACGATGGACAGGTCTCCGGGGACGGAGAGACCCATCTCCTGCGCGACGGCCAGGCCCGCGACCGCCATCACGTCGTTGTCGTAGATGATCGCGGTGGGCCGGTCGCCGCCGATCAGCAGCCGCCGGGTGGCGCGGCTGCCCTCCTCGCCGGTGTAGTCGGCCGGGATGGTGATCGCGTTGTCCAGCCCGAGGGCGGCGCAGACGTTCTCGAAGGCCTTCGTCCGGTTTTGGGTGTGCAGGAGGTCGGCGACGCCACTGACCCGGGCGATCTTGTGGTGGCCGAGGGCGACCAGGTAGCGGACCGCCTCGGTGATGGCGCCCGCGTCGTCGGACCAGATCTGCGCGATCGAGCCGGTGTCGCCGGGGCCGCCGATCACCACGGCCGGTAGCTGGAGTTGCTGGAGGACCGGGATGCGGATGTCGCCCTCCCGGATGTCGGTGACGATCACGCCGTCGATCCGGCGCTCGCCCCACCAGCGGCGGTAGACCTCGACCTCCTGCTCGGGGGTGGCCACCACCTGCAGCGTCAGCGCATACGAGCGGGCGCCGAGCTCGGCCTCGAAACCGCTGATCAGGCCCATGAACCAGGGCTCGATGCCGAGGATCCGGGCGGGGCGGCACAGGGTCAGGCCGACGGCTCGGGCGCGTGCGCCGGAGAGAGCCCGGGCCGCGCTGTTGGCGTTGAACCCGATCTCCTCGGCGATTGACAGGATGCGCTTACGGGTCGCCTCGGAGACGCCGGGCTGGCCGTTGAGCGCATACGAAACTGCGCCCTTGGACACGCCGGCCCGCCGTGCGATGTCGGCGATGGTGGGCCGCTTCACTCAATCTCCTCTGTCCCCACTGCTGCCGAGCTTATCGGGCGCGGGGCAGTGGCCGCCGGAGTCCCTCGACGTTGGACGCTCGCTTGATCGGTTAAGTGTTACGGCACACGGCCGATGATGTAAACCGTCGATTTCCGCGCGTCCGAAAAATCCGGCTTGATACGTACTGGGAGCGCGCCCGTAACCGGCTATTGACACCGCTGAAAGCCGGGCTTACGGTTCCCCCAACTTACCCGGTTCAGTGATGCGGATCTCCTTGCGGAGGAAATGACATGGAACAGTTCGGACGACGCGCCCTGCGCGTGGGTGCCGCCGGCCTCGTGGCCGCGCTGGCGATAACCGGTTGTAGCGGCAAGGACCTGGAAGGAGGCAACAACGACAGCGGCAGCTCCCAGATCACGCTGAAGGTCAACTTCTGGGGTGACATGGGCCTGGACCAGCTGAAGGCGAAGTACGAGGCGGCCAACCCCAACGTCAAGATCTCGCTGAACACCGGCGAGTACCAGGCGCAGCACCAGGACCTGCAGAAGAAGCTGGTCGCGGGCTCCGGCGCCCCGGACATCTCGGCCGTCGACGAGGGCTTCATCGTCCAGTTCCGGGAGCAGGCCGACCAGTTCGTCAACCTGACCGACAAGGGCGCCGGCGCGCTCGAGTCGAAGTACCTGCCGTGGAAGTGGCAGGCGTCGAAGTCGGCCGCCGGCCAGCAGATCGGCCTCGGCACCGACGTCGGCGGTCTGGCCATGTGCTACCGCACCGACCTGTTCAAGGCGGCCGGCCTGCCCACCGACCGCGCCGAGGTCTCGAAGCTCTGGCCGACGTGGGACGCGTTCCTGCAGACCGGCAAGACCTACACCGACACGACGAAGAAGAAGTTCATCGACTCGGCCACCAACCTGTTCAACCCGATCCTCTCGCAGCAGCCGGTCGGGTTCTACAACGAGCAGGAGCAGCTCCAGATGGAGGGCGGCCCGAAGGCCGGCTTCGACGTCGCGATGAAGGCGCTCGACGCCGGGATCTCGGCGAACCTCGCCAGCTTCCAGCCGAACTGGGACCAGGGCTTCAAGAAGGACCAGTTCGCGGTCCTCGCCTGCCCGGCCTGGATGCTCGGCCACATTCAGAAGACCGCGCCCGACCAGGCCGGCAAGTGGGACATCGCCGCGATCCCGGGCGGCGGCGGTAACTGGGGCGGCTCCTGGTGGACCATCCCCAAGCAGGGCAAGAACGTCGACGAGGCGTACAAGTTCGTCGAGTGGCTGATCCAGCCGGAGCAGCAGATCGAGGTCTTCAAGACGGTCGGCAACCTGCCGTCGCAGCCGGCGCTCTACAAGGACCCGGCCGTCCTCGACTACAAGAAGGAGTTCTTCACCAACGCCCCGACCGGCCAGATCTTCGCCGCCACCGCGGAGAACCTGAAGCCGCAGTACCTGGGCAAGAAGAACGGCCCGACCCGTCTGGCCGTGGAGAACGTGATCAACCGTGTCGGACAGGGCACGCTGAAGTCCGCCGACGCCTGGGCCGAGGCGGTCAAGGAAGCCGAGAAGGCCGCGAACTCCTGACCCATCCCGAAAAGAACGGCGGGGCGGCCATGGCCGCCCCGCCGTCCGGCCCCTAGGAGTTACCCGTGGCCCTCACCGACGTGCGCGTCGCGCACACCGAGGAGCCGAAGCACGCGCCGCCGAAGCGGCCGAAGTTCTGGCTCCACCGTTTCGACACCAAGACCTTCCCGTACCTGATGATCGCGCCGTTCTTCGTTCTCTTCGCGATCTTCGGGTTGTTCCCGCTCATCTTCAACGCGGTGGTGTCGCTGCGGCACTGGCACCTCATCGACAAGCAGAAGAACGGCTGGGTGGGCCTGGACAACTTCACCAGGCTGGCGAGCGACTCCGACTTCTGGGACGCCCTGGTCAACACCTTCGGCATCTTCGTCCTCTCCACCGTTCCGCAGTTGATCGCAGCCCTGATGATCGCGAACCTGCTGAACCGCAAGCTGCGTGGCGCGACCTTCTGGCGGATCGGGATCCTGCTGCCCTACGTCACGCCGGTGGCCGCGTCGTCGCTGGTCTTCGCGGTCTTCTTCAGCCGCGACAACGGCCTGGCCAACTGGTTCCTGTCCCTGGTCGGCTTCGGCCAGGAGCAGCCCCTCGACTGGCGCGCGGGCACCTTCAGCAGCTGGGTCGCCATCGCGACGATGGTCAACTGGAAGTGGATCGGCTACAACGCCCTGCTCTACCTCTCGGCGATGCAGGCGATCCCGAAGGATGTCTACGAGGCCGCGGCGGTCGACGGCGCGGGACCGTGGCGCCAGCTGTGGAAGATCACCGTGCCGATGATCCAGCCGGTGGTCCTGTTCACCGTCGTCCTCTCCACCATCGGAGGCCTTCAGCTCTTCACCGAGCCGATGCTCTTCGACGAGAACCCGGCGCAGGCCAACGGTGGTTACGACCACCAGTGGCGGACCATCTCGCAGCTCATCTACCGAGTCGGCTGGAGTGACCTCAACCTCGGCTACGCCGCGGCGATGAGCTGGGCACTGTTCCTGATCATTCTGATTGTGGCCGGTATCAACGCCCTGGTCACCCGGCGCCTGGGAGGCGGAAAGTGAGTACCCGCCTGTTGAGCCGGGCACCCCAGGACACTCCGGGCACCTGGAAGTCCTACCTCGGGCTCGGCGTGATCCTGCTGGTCTCGGCCTTCCCCGTGTACTGGATGTTCGTCATCGCGACCAGCAGCGACGAGGCCGTGATGTCGTCGCCGCCCGCGTTGATCCCCGGCGATCAGCTGATGGTGAACCTGCGTGAGGTCTTCACCATGCAGGACGTCTTCTTCACCGCCTCGTTGATCAACAGCTTGATCGTGGCCCTCGCGGTGACCGCGTCGACGCTGTTCTTCTGCTCGCTGGCCGGGTTCGCCTTCGCGAAGCTGCGGTTCAAGGGCAACAACGTGCTGATGTTCATCGTCATCCTGACCCTGACGGTGCCGAACCAGCTCGGCGTGGTCGCGCTCTTCATCGTGATGAACGAGCTCGGCTGGAACGGCACCCTGCTCGCGGTCATCGCCCCCGGGCTGGTCACCGCGTTCGGCGTCTTCTACATGCGTCAGTTCATCGGGCACGCGATCCCGGACGAGCTGGTCGAGGCGGCCCGCATCGACGGCGCCCTCACGCTGCGCATCTACTGGACGGTCGTCGTCCCGGCGATCCGGCCCGCCCTCGCCGTACTGGGCCTGCTCACCTTCGTGGCGACCTGGAACGACTTCCAGTGGCCGCTGATCACGTTGAACGGCACCGACTTCCCCACGTCGATGGTGGCCCTCTCCGACCTGGCGAGCGGCAACTACGTGGTCTACCGTCGCGTGCTGGCCGGTGCCTTCGTCGCCACGGTTCCGCTGGTCATCCTGCTGCTCGTCGGCGGTCGCCAGCTGGTCCGCGGCATCATGGAGGGCGCGCTCAAGTAGAGACGTCCGATCAACACGATCAAGACGTCAACTCAATGCATCAAGTCAACACGTCAACTCGAGACGACTCGAGACGTAGCGACGACGCGAGGCCCGTCCACGAGCTCACGGTGGGCGGGCCTCGCGCTTCTCTCAACACGTAGCGACAGCGCGAGGCCCGTCCACCAGCTCACGGTGGGCGGGCCTCACGCTTCTCTCAACCTCGCATGCGGTACGTGCCACGCAGTCCACAGACACAGTGCGCCCGTTCCCCGCCTCCGGCGGCTGACGCCGGTGGACTCACACCACTCTTTCAGCGAAAGCTAAGCCCGCGTGCAGGTGACCTCAGGCGGACCAACGGTCGGCCGGGCAGGGTCCCGGTCGAGCCGCCCCGGCGGCGTCCGCAGACCCTGAGGAGCTCGATGAAGAAGAAACTGCGCCGTCTCGCGGTCACCGCGGGGGTGACCGTGGCGGTGATTGCGCCGCTCGCCGGGACCGCCGCCGCCGTCGTGGTCACCACCGCCAGCCGCCAGGGCAGCCTCACCCAGGCCGGCCCGCTCGCCGAGCACGGCTTCCCGGCCTGGTACCGGGACAGCAACGGGCTGCGGCTGGAGGCCTGCACGACCCTGGAGGACCCGCTCTGCTCGACGCTGCCGGACGAGGTGCCGAACCCGGACGCGCCCGTCTCGTACCCGGACAACTTCCCCGGTGAGTTCTTCTACCAGCTCGCCGGGGCCGAGATGACCCTGGCCAACGGCGTGGACTTCGGCATCGGCATGGACCTGGAGGGCGCCTGGGCGGCCGAGGAGGTCAGGGACGGCGACCAGATGGTCTTCGGCCGGATCCGGATCCGGTTCGACGCCGTCGAGGGCACCCGGTACCGGATCGTCCACCCGTACGGCGTGGACGACCTGACCGCCACCGACCGGGGCATCAACATGACCGAGGACATCGGGACCACGCCGGGCGCGTTCGGCCAGGCCCTGACCAGCCGGGTCGGCCCGTTCCTCAAGTGGGACCCGGCGGTCGCCCCGGCCGCGCCGGCCGGCTACACCGGTGACCCGGGTGTCGATCACCGGGTGGTCGGCAGCCCGTACGGCACGAACTTCGTCCGGGTCGAGCAGCTCGACCCGGTCAGCGGCGCCGTGGTCGCCGACCTCGGGTCCACCGACCTGTTCAGTGTGCAGGGCCGGTACGCCTCCAACTCGGGCGTCGACATCGACCAGGCCACCTACACGGTCGGCGCGAACGGCACCGGCGTCATCGAGGTGTACGCCAGCAGCGAGCCGGGCCAGTCGATCGAGGTGACCGGCAACACGCAGCTCGGCTTCCGGACCACCAGGCTGCGCGGCAGCAACGGCCGCTACTACGGCCGGTTCCCGGTGACCGGCTCGGTGCCCGCCACCGGCGCCACCATCGAGGTGGTCAACTCGGGGGACCGCCCGGTCGCCAGGAAGACCCGCAAGCTGGTCGACGTCGTCCGGGTCGCCGACGCCCGGTACGACGCGGACGCCGGCACCCTGACCGTCGCCGCCACCTCCAGCGACACCGACTCGACCCCGCCGCAGCTGTCGGTCACCGGTCTCGGCCCGATCACCGGCCCGTTCACCGGGGTCGTCGCGCCGCCGGCGACGGTCACCGTCACCTCGTCGAGCGGCGGGTCGGCGACCGTGCCGCTGACCGGCTCCGGCCAGGCGTTCGTGCCGGACCTCCCGGTGGCGAGCGCGGTCGCCACCTCCGGCGCCGTGGCCGGCCAGAAGGTCACCCTCGACGGCTCCGGCTCGACCGGAGCCATCGACACGTACTCCTGGACCCAGACCGGTGGACCGGCGGTGATCCTGACCGGCGCGGCCACCGCGACCGCCTCGTTCGTCGCCACGCAGGCCGGCACCTACACGTTCCGGCTGATCGTGGCCGGTCCGGGCGGCGCGGGCACGCCGGTCACCGTGCCGGTGACGATCACCGGGACCGCCCCGGCGGTGGCGAACGCCGGCCCCGACCAGACCGTCGTCCGTGGCCGCACGGTCGCCCTGAACGGCTCGGGCTCGACCGGTGCCGAGACCTACGAGTGGCGCCAGGTGTCCGGCCCGGCCGTGACCCTGGTCGGCGCCACCGGCCCGAAGCCGACGTTCACCTACCCGGCGATGACGCTGCCGGCCGCCCCCGGCCCGAACCCGACCTACGTCTACAACAACGACCCGGTCGTGCTGGAGCTGAGCGCGAAGAACCCGGCGGGCACGAGCACCGCCCGGGTGACGGTCCGGCCGCTGGCCGAGGCGTTCACCGGGCTGACCGTCCGGTACCGGACCGGCAACAACGAGTGGCGCATCTCCGGTGCCAGCAGCGTGCTCGCCGGACAGCGGATCACCGCGGTCCTGGGCGGCACACCGGCCGGACGGGTCGTCGGCACTCCGGTGACGGTCGACGCGGCGGGCGCGTTCAGCATCCGGGTGACCGGACCGAACCCGGGCACGATTCGCACGATCAGCTTCGTCAGCTCGACCGGTGGTCAGGTGCTGGCCTTCCCGGTGACCGTGACGAACTGACGGCCCGCGGCGCGAGCGGCACCCGCGACGAGCGGGGCGGCGTGGACGCCTCTTGCGCGACCACGGATCGTGTGGCGCGTACCGACTGAATGGCAGTGACCCGGCGGCGGGCTTCCGAGAGGGGGCCCGCCGCCGGGTCATGTCAGTTGTCCGCCGCCAGGCGGCGGCGCAGGTAGCGGGCGGAGGCCGCGGAGACCTGCCCGGAGACCGCGGCGCTGATCAGCGAGCTGCGATGCCGGACCCGACCGTCCTCGTTCTCGGTGAGCAGGTGGGCGTGGACCAGATGGTCGACGCAGGCGAGCAGCTCCGGCATCGGATAGCCGGTGAGGGTGGACAGCTCCCCGACGCTGAGCGGGCCCAGGACCGCGCACAGCCGCAGGATCTCCCACGACGGGTCCGGCATCCACCGGGTGCGCTGCCGGGCGATCTGCATGGCCACCGCGTGGGACACCTCGGTCGGCCGTGGGGCGACGTTGACCAGGGCCGGGATGCCTCCGGTGAGGTCCGCGAGGTCCTTGACGCCGAGCACGTCCAGATCCCCGCCGGTGAGCGGCTCGAGGCGCAGCACCACCGGTGAGCCCAGCCCGGAGAGCGGCCGCTCGGCGATCTCCGACGGGTAGCAGTAGGTGAGCACGATCCGCAGTGCCGCGCAGTGCCGCCCGAGCCAGGACAGCTCGGCGACGCTGGCGGCGTCGAGGTCGGCGGCGTCGTCGATGGCGACGAAGACCGGCTCCGGGCCGTCCAGCGCGGCACCGATCCGTTCCAGGTCGGGACGCAGCAGTGGCTCCTCCGGCCCGGCTCCGTCGACGACCGCGAGCACCTCGGCGGGCGCGCCCAGATCGGTGAGGGCGGTTCGCAGCCAGGCGTGCCGCAGCACCCCGACCGACGACGCGCCGTGCCCGATGCCGACCCGGCCGGGCGCGTGGCGCTCCAGCTCGGCGAGGAAGGCGGACTTGCCGGAACCGGACGGGCCGACGATGTGCACGACCGGCGGCGGGTCCGGCTCGACCAGTAGCCGCAGCTCGGTGATCCGGCCCAGGAAACGTTCCCGGGGCGGCTCGGGCAGCGTCACCGCCGGCGCCGCGGCGGGCGCCGGAGGCTCGACCGGGACGGTACGGGTGGCGATCACCTCCCGCTGGAGCCGGACGAGATCGGCCGACGGCGACACGCCGAGCTCCTCGTCGAGCAGTTGCCGGCACCGCTCGTAGATCCGTAGGGCGTCGTCCTGCCGCTCCATCGCGATCGCGGCCGTCATCGCCGCCCGGTAGCCGGACTCCAGGAACGGGTTGAGCTCGATCGCCTCCTGGGCCAGCCGCAGCGACCGGGCCGGGTCGTCGGCCAGGGTCGCCGCGGCGTGCTGCAGCAGCGCGTTCACGGCCGCGACCTGCACCTCGGTGCGAACCGGTTCGGCCCATTCGGCGTACGGGTCCTCCGGGAAGGGCAGCTGCCGGGCCAGAGTCAGGATGTCGGCGTGCACGGCCAGACGCTCGGGGGAGCCCGGGGTGGGCGCGTCCAGCCGCCGGATCAGCGCGCGCAGGTCGGCCAGGTCGAGCCCGGCCCGGGCGGTGTCGAAGAGGTATCCGCCGCTGCGGGTCACGATGAACCAGTTCGCGGAGGAGCCGTCCGGTTGGAGCCGCCGCCGGATCACCGAGACGTAGTGCTCCAGCGCGGCCACGTGGTTGCCGGGAAGGTCGTCACCCCAGACCGAGTCGGCCAGCGCGTCCTTCGACTGGATCCGGTCGTGCCGCGCGGCCAGCACCGCGAGCACCTGACGGGCACGGCGGGGCAGCTCGCCGGCGGGCAACGGCTCGCCGCAATCGCCGGTGACGGTCAGCTGCCCGAGCACGCTGACGCGCATGTGGCCTCCTCGTGGGTTCTTCCGAGGACGTTTCGGCGCTCGGTGGCACCGGGTTGAGGCTTTCCACAGGATTACCAAAGCCCCTGCTCATAGCTTCGCTGCCGACTGATGGACGCGAAGCACTAGGGAGTCCGATGACACGGGGAAGTCTGAACCGGCGTGACCTGCTCAAGGGCGCGATCGCGCTCGGTGGTGGCGGACTGGTCATCGCGGCCGGTGGCGGAGCGGTGATCGCCAAGTCGAGTGGCCTGGCGTCGAAGAACACGCCCACGCCGTTCACCAGCATGTTCCGCCGGCCGCCGGTGCTGATGCCGTACGAGCAGGGCGTCGACGCCCAGGGGCCGTTCCAGAAGTACCGGCTCACCCAGAAGTTCGGGCAGGCGAGCATCGTCCCGGGCCTGACCACCACGATCGCCGGCTACAACGGGATCTTCCCCGGCCCGACCATCCGGGTTCCCCGGGGCACCCGCTCCGAGGTGCGGATCAAGAACTCGCTGACCGTCAACAAGATCAACGGGCAGCCGTTCAGCACGGTCACCCACCTGCACGGGTCGGCGTCGCTGCCGCAGTACGACGGGTACGCCAACGACCACACCCACCCCGGCCAGTGCAAGACGTACAAGTACCCGAACTGGCAGCCGGCCCGGACCCTCTGGTACCACGACCACAACCACCGGACCACGGCGGCGAACGCCTACTCCGGCCTGGCCGCCCAGTACCACCTGACCGACGAGTACGAGGCCGCGCAACTGCCGCAGGGCCAGTACGACGTCCCGATCGTGGTCAGCGACATCGCGTTCAAGGCGGACGGCTCGGTGGCCTTCGACGACGAGGACCACTCCGGTTTCATGGGTGACGTGATCATGGTGAACGGCGTGCCGTGGCCGAAGATGCGGGTCAAGCCGCGCGTCTACCGGTTCCGTTTCCTGGTCTCGTCGATCTCCCGTTCGTACCGGTTCCGGCTCAGCACCGGCGACCCGTTCCACGTGGTCGGCACCGACGGCGGCATGGTGCCGAAGGTCGCCGCCGTGGAGTCGTTCCGGCAGGGCGCCGCCGAGCGGTACGAGGTGCTGATCGACTTCCGGAAGTACAAGGTCGGCCAGAAGATCGAGCTGCGGAACCTCAGCAACAAGAACAACGAGGACTTCAAGAACACCGACAAGGTGATGCAGTTCGAGGTCGTCGCCGACACGGGGGCCCCGGACACGTACGTGATCCCCACGACCCTGGACGCCGGCCCGGTGCCGTGGGCCGGCCGGGGCGCGCTCGACCCGATGAAGCTGAAGCCGGAGATGGCGGTGGCCCGCCGGACCGTGCGGGTCGAGCGCAAGCACGGGCTGTGGACCGTCAACGGCGAGACCTGGGACGACGTCGAGAAGAGCGGCTTCAAGCGGGTCCTGGGCAACCCCAAGCCGTACGACGTGGAGATCTGGGACCTGGTGAACGAGTCGGGCGGCTGGTTCCACCCGGTGCACATCCACCTGATCGACGGTCAGCTGCTGTCCCGCAACAACACCGCCGGCAAGAAGCCGTACGCCTGGGAGAACGGCCCGAAGGACGTCTTCTACCTGGGCGAGAACGAGACCGCGTCGGTGCTCATGCAGTTCACCACCGGCGACGGCAACGACGGTGGCCGGTACATGCTGCACTGCCACAACCTGGTGCACGAGGACAGCGACATGATGATCCAGTTCGCGGTCGGCGACATGATGAACAACGACCCGATCCACGCGGACCCGGCCTACGCCGACGACTCGGCGGAGATGGCGGTGGCGTACGCGCCGAGCCACCCGCTGGGCAGCTGATGAAGCGCCTTCTCGCCGGACTGCTGGTGGCCGCCACGGGCGTCGCCTGGTATGCGTATCCCGCGGCCGAGCAGCCCACGCCGGTCGCCCACGTCGTCGCCGGCGACAAGGGCGACGCCCTGGCCGACACGTCCTTCGACGGCCCGATGGTCCGCCGGCGGGCGGCCGTCGCGATCCACCCGGCACCCGGCGCCGATCGGGACGCGATCGCGGGCGAGCTGCGGGAGCTGGCGGCCGAGGCGAAGATCGGCGCGCTGACCGAGGCCTCGTTCGCGGTCTTCTCCGAGGACATGCTGGAGTACCTGGTCCCGGAGATGACGTTCGTGCTGGACGAGGGGGCGCGGGTCTACGACGCCGAGGCGTTCATGCGTGACCACCAGCCGGCCAGTGTCGCGTTCTACCTGGTCCAGCCGGTTCTCGTGCACGATCTGACGTTCTGCGTGATCCCGGCCGGCGGGGTCACGCCGGAGCAGGTGTCGCAGCGGCAGGACGCCGAGGGCGTGCTCGGCGACTCGCTGAACCGCTATGTCACCGACGTGCAGCCGGACGGCGTGACGGTTCGCTACTTCGGGGCGGTGCTCTCCGACCCGCAGATCGCCGCGGTGCGCGACTCGATGGGACGGGCCGCCGGTGTGCCACCCGACCAGGTGCACGTCACGGCGACGCTGACCGGTCCCGGAGTCGATCTGTCGCACGGCGTACCGGATCTGTCGGATCAGAGAGCCCACGGACACTAGGAACGGCCCCCTCACCGAGGGGGCCGTTCTGCTTTTCAGGATCTCTTCAGGCGGACCACTGGTCGACGCCACAACATATGGCGAAATAGTCGCCCTAAACGGGCACTCGCGCTCTCCGGATGAGGTCCCCCCTTGCGTAGAGTCTGGTCCGCCGCCGCACTCGGTGCGCTGCTCGCCACCACTGTCATGGTCGTTCCCGCACAGGCCGCCCCCATCGGCCAGGGCTTCACGATCACCGAGGCCGATCTGTCGTACATCCTCCAGCAGATCAAGATCGCTGAGGCGCACGTCGCCGGCACCACCAGCGAGACCGGTCCCTGCGGAGCCCTGCTGGACCAGCTCGGCAGCCCCCTGCTCTCGATGGGCCTGCGCACGGTCGACGGGACCTGCAACCACCTCACTCCGGGGCAGGAGAGGTACGGCGCGGCCGACCGGGAGTTCCCGCGCCTCGTTCCGGCCCGGTACACCGGCGCCTACCAGGGCACCCGGCCGGTCGACGCGGCGCCGCGCCAGATCAGCAACATCATCGCCGACCAGACCGCGGCCAACCCGGCGGCGGTCGCGGTGTCCGGCGGCAACACCGACGGCGTCACCCTGTTCATCCCCAACGTCACCACCGACTTCGGGCTGTCCGCGCCGTACAACTCGTGGTTCACGCTCTTCGGGCAGTTCTTCGACCACGGCATCGACCAGACGGTCAAGGGCAACGACATCGTCATGGTGCCGCTGCGCGCCGACGACCCGCTCGTCGCCGGGCCGGACCGGATCGCCGGCACCGCCGACGACCCCAGGCCGGGCGACGCGAAGTACGTCCCGCCGGCCATGCGGTTCATGATGCTCACCCGGGCGAAGAACCCGTCGAAGAACACCGACACCCCGTACGTCGACAACTCGCAGACCTACACGTCACACGCCGCCCACCAGGTGTTCCTGCGCGAGTACACGGCCTCCGCGGTGGCGACCGGCAACCTGCTCACCGGAACCGACGGCGGCCTGCCGACCTGGGCCGACGTCAAGCGCCAGTCACGTGACGTGCTCGGACTCGCGCTCGGCGACCTGGACGCGCTGAACGTGCCGATGATCCTGGCCGACGCGTACGGCGACTTCGTCCCCGGACCGGCCCGCGGCCTCCCGCAGTACGTCACCGCGACCGGCCTGATCGAGGGTGACCTCGCGAGCCCGGTGAAGGTGCCCGCGAACGTCGTGTACTTCGACACCCCGTTCCTGACGGACATCGCGCACCACGCCACCCCGTCCAAGACGCTCGTCCCGGACACCGACACGGTCGCCTCCGCCGACTTCGCGGCCCAGCCGCCCGGGACCTACGACGACGAGATGCTCGCCGCCCACTACATCGCCGGTGACGGCCGGGCCAACGAGAACATCGGGCTCACCGCCGTGCACCAGATCTTCCACTCCGAGCACAACCGCCTGGTCAGTGACATCGGGCGGATCATCGACGGCAACCCGGAATGGACCGGCGAGCGGATCTTCCAGGCCGCCAAGTTCATCAACGAGATGGAGTACCAGCACCTCGTCTTCGAGGAGTTCGCCCGCAAGATCCAGCCGGCGATCAACCCGTTCCAGCCGGCCGCGTTCACCCAGGCCGAGCTCGACCCGGCCGTCTACGCCGAGTTCGCGCACGCCGTCTACCGGTTCGGCCACTCGATGCTCAACGAGACCGTCCAGCGGCCCGGCGCCGGAAACCTCTCCCTGCTCGACGGCTTCCTCAACCCGCCCGCATTCACCAACGGCGGCACACTGTCCCCGGAGGCCGCGGCCGGAGAGATCGTCATGGGCATGACCGAGCAGGTCGGCAACGACCTCGACGAGTTCATGACCGACACGCTGCGCAACAACCTGCTCGGCCTGCCGATGGACCTCGGCGCCATCAACATCGCCCGCGGCCGGTCCGAGGGCGTCCCGACACTCAACGACCTGCGCCGCGTGCTGCACGGCCGGACCAACGACGGGCGGCTGCGGCCCTACGTCAGCTGGATCGACTTCGGCGAGCACCTCAAGCACCCGGAGTCGCTGGTCAACTTCGTGGCGGCGTACGGCCGGGAGCCCTCAGTCCTCAGCGCGACGACCGTGGACGCCAAGCGGGCCGCGGCACGCACCCTGCTGGAGACCCCGGCCGGCGCCGACTTCCTCAACGCCACCGGCGCCTGGACCACGGCGAGCTCGGGGCTCGACGACATCGACCTGTGGATCGGCGGGCTCGCCGAGACCACCGAGCCGTTCGGTGGCCTGCTCGGCAGCACCTTCGACTACGTCTTCGAGACCCAGCTGACCGCGCTGCAGAACGGCGACCGGCTGTACTACCTCGCCCGTACGCCCGGCATGAACCTGCGCGGCCAGCTCGAGGGCAACACGTTCGCCGAGCTGATCAGCCGCAACACCACGGCGGGCGGACTGCGCGCCGACGTCTTCGCCACCGCCGACTGCAAGTTCGACATGGCCACCCTGGACGGGACCGAAGCGGGATACGGCCGGCACGGCAACCTGGTCGACGACGATCCGGCCAGCGAGTGCGACGAGCGTGCCCTGCTGCTGCGCCTGCCCGACGGGACCATCGCGTACCGGGCCCGCAACAGCGTCGACAAGTCCGGCATGAACGCCCAGTCGGTCTACACCGGCACCGAGAACCGTGACCGGATCCGGGCCGGCAACGACAACGACACCATCTGGGGCGCCGAGGGCGACGACGTGCTCGAAGGCGGCGCCGGCGACGACGTCACGGTCGGCGGCGAGGGCGACGACATCCTGACCGACTCCGGCGGCGCCGACTTCTCGATGGGCGGCCCCGGCAACGACGCCGTCGACGCGGGCCCCGGCCTCGACATCATCCTCGGTGGCGACGGGCGCGACTTCACCAACGGCGGCGCCAACGCCAACGAGACGTTCGGCGGCGAAGGCGACGACATGATCATCGCCGGAGAGGGCGAGGACGGCGCGTTCGGCGACTCCGGCGACGACTGGATCGAGGGCGGCGACTCACCCGACCTGCTCTCCGGCGACAGCGGCAACCTGTTCTTCCGCGACGACTCCAACAAGCCCGGCCACGACGTGCTGATCGGGCAGGGCGGCGACGACGACTACGACATGGAGGGCGGCGACGACATCGGGGTCCAGGGCCCCGGCATCGAGAAGAACGCCGGCGGCTCCGGCTGGGACTGGTCCGTCGCGGGCCCGTCCGGCGAGGCCGTCGACTCCGACCTCGACCTGCCGCTGCTCGGCCTCGACGGCCTGGAGACCGGCGTCCGCGACCGCTACGACGAGGTGGAGTCCCTCTCCGGCGGCGACGGCGACGACGTCCTGCGCGGCGACGACACGGTCCCCGCCACCGACGGCGCGATCGGCTGCGACGCCCTCGACACCGCCGGCGTCGCCCGCATCCACGGCCTCGACCAGGTGGTCACCGAGCTCCCGATGCCCGCGAGCGGCGTCGTCAACCGGACCGGCCGCGCCTGCGACCTCACCGGCGACGTCTGGGGCGAGGGCAACATCCTGCTCGGCGGCGCCGGGGACGACCTCATCGAAGGCCGTCTCGGCGACGACATCATCGACGGCGACCGCCACCTGACGGTCCGCCTCGCGGTCCGCGGCACCTCGATCACCGCGGCGTCGCTCGCCGAGCTCCAGGCCGACGTCTTCGCCGGCAGGATCAACCCCGACGACATCATCACGGTACGGGCGATCGCGTCCGCACCCACGCCCGGCCGGGACACCGCCGTCTTCGCCGGAGCCCGCGCCGAGTACGCGGTCACCCCGATCTCCGGTGGCGTGCTCGTCTCCGGTCCCGACGGCAACGACATCGTCCGCAACGTCGAGCTGCTGCACTTCGACGACCAGAGCGTGGACATCAGCGGGATGACGGCGTTCCTCGGTGTCAGCGCCTTCGCCGGCGACGGTCGGGCCACCGTCCTGATCACCGTGCCCGACGCCACCGGCACCGACCCGGTCACCGGCCTCACCCTGGAGCGCACCGGCGCCGGCGAGACCGTTCTGACCAGCCTCGACGCCGGCGCCCGCAGCCTGGTCGTCACCGGCCTGGCCAACGGAACCGGCTACACCTTCCGGGTCCGCGCCGATACCGCGTCCGGGCCGGGCGTCTTCGCCGCCCCGTTCGGCCCGGTCACCCCGGTCGCTGCGGCACCCGGCGACGACGACCCGGCCGAGCCCGGTGAGAACGAGAACGAGGAGCCCGCACCGAACCCGGTCCCCACCACCGTCCCGCCGGTCGTCACGCCGACCACCACACCCCCGGTCGTCACGCCGACCACCACGCCCCCGGTCGTCACGCCGACCACCACGCCGCCGGTCGTCACCCCGACCACCGTCCCGCCCGTCGTCACGCCGACCACGAACCCGCCGGTCACCCCGACCCGGCCGGCGACACCGGTCGCCCCCGACGCGCCCGGCATCGGTGCGGCCACCGCCGGGGACGAGAGCGCCGTGGTCCGCTGGACCACTCCGCTGCACGACGGTGGAACCGCGATCTACGGGTACGAGATCCAGGCGCTCGACGCGGAGACCGGCATCGTCGTCGGTGTCGACGTGGCCGACGCCGGCATCACGGAGATGACCCTGACCGGTCTCACCAACGGCGCGGGGTACGCCTTCTGGGTCCGGGCCGTGAACGCGGCCGGCGCCAGCGCCTTCTCCGCGATCTCCAACACGGTCACGCCGACCGCCCCGGCCGGCTCCGGCCCCGGCACCACCGATCCCGGCACCGGCAACCCCGGCACCGGCAACCCCGGCACCGGCAACCCCGGCACCACCGATCCGGGTACCGGTAACCCTGGTACCGGCAACCCTGGGGGCACCACTCCGGTCACGCCGACGCCCACTGTCTCGGTCACGCCGACCGGATCGCCGGCGCCGACCGGATCGGTGACGCCCCGCCCCACGGGTTCGCCGAGCGCCACCGCGACGCCCGGCCCGACCGGCAGCGTCACGCCGACCCCCGGCGACCCCGGCTCCACTCCGGACACCCGGACCGTGCCCGGCGCCGCCCGCATCGGAGTGCCGGCCCCCGCGGCAGCCGCCGTGGTGGTTCGCTGGACGGCGCCGACCGACAACGGTGGCAGCCCGGTGCAGCGCTACGAGATCCAGGTGCTCACCGGCGGCCGCGCCACGGGCGTGCTGCGGACCGCTCCGGCCGGTGCCGCCGTGCAGACGGTGACCGGGCTGACCAACGGCACCGTGTACCGCTTCCGGGTCCGCGCGGTCAACGCGCTCGGCGCCGGCGCGTGGTCCGCGGAGAGCGTCGCGGTGACGCCGCGGACCGTGCCCGGAAAGGTCCGTGGCCTGACCGGCAAGCCCGGTGGCAAGGGCGGCAAGCTCACGACGACGGTCCGCTGGACCGCGCCCGCCGCCACCGGCGGCTCGAAGATCACCGGCTACCGGATCACCTGGCAGCGCCTGAACGCCAAGGGCACCGCCCGGGGCGCGGCGGTCGTGACCACCGTCCCCGGCGGGGCGAAGGCCGCGAGCTTCACCGCACCCGCCGAGGTCCCGGCGAACACCCGCTACCGGGTGACGGTCCAGGCCGTCAACGCGGCCGGCACCGCTCCCGGAGCGGCGGTGACCACCACGGTCCGCTGACCCGATCCGACAGGTGCCGCCGTCCCGCCCGGGACGGCGGCACCCGCGTCTGCGGCCATGGTGGGTGGTGCCCACGCTGACGGCGGGACACGGCTCCCGAAAGGCTGGGCGGCGACCAGGACGGGACCGCGCCCGGCCATCGCATTCGCCCGGCGGTCGCGCTGGAGGCCGGGACGGTCGCCTGCGCCGCGCCGTAGGCCCGGGGCGGCCACGGATGTCGGGGAGTGGTGGACCGTACGAGAAAAGGGCCGGAAGAAAAGGATCTCCCGGCCCTGATCGCGTGTTCTTCTACTCGGGAACGCGACGGTAGGCGCCGTCGCTGGCGGCGGTGGCCATCGAGGCGTACGCGCGCAGCGCCGCCGACACCGGACGCTGGCGCGCGACCGGCGTGTACGGCTTGGGCCGCCGCTCCTGCTCGTGCCGGCGCTGGGCCAGGACGTCGTCGTGCACGTTGAGGGTGATGCTGCGGCCCGGGATGTCGATGGTGATCTCGTCGCCGGTCTCGACCAGGGCGATGAGCCCGCCGCCGGCCGCCTCGGGCGAGACGTGGCCGATGGAGAGGCCCGAGGTGCCGCCGGAGAACCGGCCGTCGGTGATCAGAGCGCAGGCTTTGCCCAGGCCACGCCCCTTGAGGAACGACGTGGGGTAGAGCATCTCCTGCATGCCGGGGCCACCGCGCGGGCCCTCGTAGCGGATGATCACGACGTCGCCCTCGACCACCTCTTTGCCGAGGATGCCGGTGACCGCGTCGTCCTGCGACTCGTAGACGCGGGCCGGGCCGGTGAACTTCCAGATCGACTCGTCGACGCCGGCGGTCTTGACGACGCAGCCGTCGGGGGCGAGGTTGCCGAAGAGGATGGCCAGGCCGCCGTCGACGGTGTAGGCGTGCTCGACCGCCCGGATGCAGCCGCCCTCCCGGTCGGTGTCCAGCTTGGCCCAGCGGTTCTGTGTGGAGAACGCCTGGGTCGTACGCACACCACCGGGCGCCGCGTGGAACAGTTCCAGCGCCTCGGCCGACGGTGATTCGCCCCGGATGTCCCACTTGTCGAGCCAGGCGGACAGTGAAGGGGAGTGGACCGAGCGGACGTCGGTCTTGAGCGCGCCGCCCCGGTGCAGCTCACCGAGCAGAGCGGGGATGCCGCCGGCCCGGTGCACATCCTCCATGTGGTATTTCGGGCTGTTCGGTGCGACCTTGGCCAGGCACGGCACCCGGCGTGAGATGGCGTCGATGTCGGAGACGCTGAAGTCCAGCTCGGCCTCGCGGGCGGCGGCCAGCAGGTGCAGCACCGTGTTCGTCGAGCCGCCCATCGCGACGTCCAGGGCGACCGCATTCTCGAACGCGCTCAGGTTGGCGATCGAGCGGGGCAGGACCGACTCGTCGTCCTTCTCGTAGTAGTCCCTGGCGATCTCGACGATCAGCCGGCCGGCCTCCTCGAACAGCGCCTTGCGGGACGCGTGCGTGGCCAGGGTCGAGCCGTTGCCGGGCAGTGACAGGCCGATCGCCTCGGTCAGGCAGTTCATCGAGTTGGCGGTGAACATGCCGGAGCACGAGCCGCAGGTCGGGCAGGCCGACCGCTCGATGGTGTCGAGCTGGGCGTCGGTGACGTTGTCGTTGGCGGCGGCGCTCATCGCGTCGACCAGGTCGAGCTTCTCGTGGACGATGCCCTCGATGGCGACCGTCTTGCCGGCCTCCATCGGCCCGCCGGAGACGAAGACCGTCGGGATGTTCAGCCGCAGGGCGGCGATCAGCATGCCCGGAGTGATCTTGTCGCAGTTCGAGATGCAGACCAGCGCGTCGGCGCAGTGGGCGTTGACCATGTACTCGACGGCGTCGGCGATCAGCTCACGGCTGGGCAGCGAGTAGAGCATGCCGCCGTGGCCCATCGCGATGCCGTCGTCGACGGCGATCGTGTTGAACTCGCGGCCGATGCCGCCGGCCTCGAAGATCGACTCGGCGACGAGACCGCCGAGGTCCTTGAGATGCACATGCCCGGGTACGAACTGGGTGTAGCTGTTGGCGATGGCGACGATCGGCTTGCCGAAGTCGTCGTCTGTCATGCCGGTGGCGCGCCACAGGGCGCGGGCACCGGCCATCGTTCGACCGTGGGTCGAGGTCCGGGAGCGCAGCTCAGGCATGCCACCCATAGTGCCACCGTCCGGGCCGCGGACCGTGCCGGACGTCCACAGCTCGGGACGCCGGGGGTGTCGAAATCCGAGAACATCCGGCACAGTGTGTCAGTGCACTCACCGTCCGGTATGGAGCTGGCGGGCCTCGCGGGTCTGCTCGCCGCCGTCCCGGCCGTCGCCTACCTCGGCCGGTCCGGCCGTCGGCACACCGGCGCGGCACGGCGTGCCCATCTCCTCCTGGCCGCCGGTGGCGCGGTCGCGACCGCCGCCGCGCTGGCCGGCCTGGTCACGGCGCTGCTGGGCGCTCACGACAGCGCTCCGGGGCACGCCCGCGCCCTGGCCACCGCGGTCGCCGTCGGCATGGGCCTGGGCACGCTCGCCCTGCTGGCCGGCACGGTGGCGCTGCCCGGCTCGGCGCGCAGCCCGGCAGCGGCGATCCGGCACGTGCTGGACGGGCTGGTCATCGCGGCCGCCATCTGGTTCGTCGGGTGGGTGCTGGTCAGCCGGCCGACCCGGATCCTGGGCGACGCGACGCCGAACCGCTGCCTCGCCATCCTCCTGCCGGCCGTCCTGCTGGTCCTCGGGCTGGGCCTGACCGCGGTGCTGGCGCTGCACGCCCACCGGCCCCGGCGGCACACCGTCCGGGTCGCGGCCGGGGTCACCGTGGTCGCCGCCGCCGCGAACGTGCTGGCCATCGGGATCTGCCGGGAGCACGACGGCTACACCCTGGTCAGCGGCCTGCTGCTGACGGCCGGGCTGGCACACGTGGCGTGGGCGGTCCGGGCCGCCGACCGGCCGGTCGAGGTGTCCGGGGACGTGCTGGAGCGCGGCGGGGCGTACGCGGTGGGTCCCATGGTCGCCATGGTCGGCGCTCTCGGCTATCACCTGGCCCGCGGCGGCACCATGGACGTGTTCGGCTATCTCGGCTGCACCGTCGAGGGGCTGGCCCTGGTGTCCCGGCAGTACCTGGCGCTCGATGACGTGCGCCGCTACACGCTGCGGCTGCGGCAGAGCGAGGCCCACTTCCGGGAGCTGGCGCACACCGACCCGCTGACCGGGCTGGCCAACCGGCGCGGCCTGCAACGAGCCCTGCGCGAGTCCGGCCGGCCGGCCGCCCTGATCGGTATCGACATGGACGGTTTCAAGACCGTCAACGACCTGCGCGGGCACGACGTCGGCGACCGGGTGCTGGCCGAGGTGGGCGCCCGGCTCCGGCGCAACCTGCTGGCCGGGGACGTGGCGGCCCGGCTCGGCGGCGACGAGTTCGCGGTCCTGATGCACGGCGACGCGGACGAGGCGGTCCTCGCGGCGCACCGGCTGCTCGCGGTGCTGGGGGAGCCGTACGAGGTGGACGGCGGTTCGATCTTCCTCTCCGCGAGCCTCGGCGTGGCCGCGACCGGCGAGTTGCTGCACGACGCGGACCTGGCGCTGCGCTACGCCAAACAGCGCGGCAAGAACCGGGTGGAGCGATACCAGCAGGGGTACGACGAGCTCCTGCGCCGCCGCGGCACGCTGACCGGTGAGCTGCGCCATGCCATCGACCGTGACCAGCTGCATCTGGTCTTCCAGCCGGTGGTGGCGCTGCCGTCGATGCGGCCGGTCGGGGCCGAGGCGCTGCTCCGCTGGACCCATCCGGAGCTGGGCCGGGTGGCGCCGGTCGAGTTCATCCCGGTGGCCGAGGAGTCCGGGCTGATCAACCGGATCGGCGCCTGGGTGCTGGAGCAGTCGGTCAAGCAGCTCGCCGAGTGGCGGGCCAAGGGGCACGACGTCTGGCTGTCGGTGAACCTGTCACCCAAGGAGCTGCACCACTCCGACTACGCCGCCCAGGTCGCCGACGTGCTGGCCGAGTACGGCGTACCCCCGCAGCGTCTTGTCCTGGAGGTGACCGAGCACGCCGTCGCCACCGACATGGAGGAGCTGGTCGGGCGACTCGCCGAGCTGCGCGAGACCGGGGTGCGGATCGCGCTGGACGACTTCGGCGCCGGCTATTCGTCGCTGACCCAGCTGCGGACCCTGCCGGTCGACATCCTGAAGATCGATCACGCGCTGGTGGCCGAGCCCGAGTCGCGGACCGGGACGGCGGCGCCCCTGGTCGACGTGGTGGTCCGGCTCGGGCACCGGCTCGGCCTGGAGGTGCTGGCCGAGGGGATCGGCACGCCGGCCCAGCGGGAGATCGTCGAGGAGGCGGGCTGCCGGCTCGGCCAGGGCTCGCTGTTCGGCTGGGGCGTGCCCGCCGAGCACTTCGAGTCCCGGCTGCTGTCGTTGCGCTCGTCAGCCCCGCGCCCGACCCCCGCACCGCGGTCGTCGCCGCCGCAGAACGACGCGCCCGCCCGCAGCCAGGTCGTGCAGCTCGGACCGGGAATGCGGCAGGTCAGAGCGTTGCTGCCGGGCGATCCGGGCTTCGTGGCGGCCACGAGTGATCAAAATGTGGGATCAGTTGACTCAGGCCGTGAGATGGGGCAAGGTTAGGCGCATGTGCTTCGCGTCCCGAGTACTTATCTGAGCGCACTCTCTCATCGAGCTCTCGATGAAGTGAGTGCGCTAGGTCCCGTGCATCCCTGCACGAGGGCCTTTTTTGTTGCTCAAGTTCCGGGACCGCTTACCGAAAAGGTCTGACTTGCCATGACTAGACCCACTCCTGAATCCCTCGCACACCGAGCCACTCCGGCCACCGTCGCGGCGGCCGTGAACACCGCTCCCACCAGCGTGGCCCCGGTAGCCACCACCGGTGCCGGCGCGCTCGTCCGGTCGCTCGAGGCGCTCGGGGTCGAGGTCGCGTTCGGCATTCCGGGTGGGGCGATCCTTCCGGCGTACGATCCGCTGTTCGACTCGAAGGTCCGGCACATCCTGGTGCGTCACGAGCAGGGCGCCGGTCACGCCGCCACGGGGTACGCGCAGGCCACCGGCAAGGTCGGCGTCTGCATCGCGACCAGTGGGCCGGGCGCGACCAACCTGGTCACACCGATCGCCGACGCTTACATGGACTCGGTCCCGATCGTCGCGATCACCGGGCAGGTCGGCCGGCCGTACATCGGCACGGACGCCTTCCAGGAGGCGGACATCCAGGGCATCACCCTGCCGATCACCAAGCACAACTTCCTGGTGCAGAACGCCGAGGAACTGCCCCGGATCGTGGCCGAGGCGTTCCACCTGGCGATCACCGGCCGGCCCGGCCCGGTGCTGGTCGACATCCCGAAGGACGTGCTGCAGTCGCAGACCATCTTCCAGTGGCCGCCGACGCTGGACCTGCCGGGCTACCGCCCGACGCTGCACCCGCACGGCAAGCAGATCCGCGAGGCGGCCCGGCTGATCGCCGCGGCCAAGCGCCCGGTGCTGTACGTGGGCGGCGGCGTCCACAAGGCGGGGGCGACCGACGGGCTGCGCAAGCTGGCCGAGCTCACCGGCATCCCGGTGGTCACCACGCTGATGGGTCTCGGCGCGTTCCCCGACTCGCACCCGCAGCACCTGGGCATGCCCGGCATGCACGGCACGGTCCCGGCCGTCTACGCGCTGCAGAAGTCGGACCTGCTCGTCACCCTGGGCGCCCGTTTCGACGACCGGGTCACCGGCAAGCTCGACTCGTTCGCGCCGGACGCCAAGATCGTGCACGCCGACATCGACCCGGCCGAGATCGGCAAGAACCGGCACGCCGACGTCCCGATCGTGGGCGACGCCCGGCACGTGATCGACGAGCTGATCGCGGCGGTCTCCTCGTCCTCGGGCGGCACCGAGCAGTACGCCGCCTGGTGGTCCACGCTGAACGACATCCGCGAGCGCTACCCGCTGGGCTACGACGAGCCGACCGACGGCACGCTGGCCCCGCAGTACGTGATCGAGCGGATCGGCGAGATCGTCGGCCCGGACGCGATCTACTGCGCCGGCGTCGGTCAGCACCAGATGTGGGCGTCGCAGTTCATCAAGTACGAGAAGCCGGGCACCTGGCTCAACTCGGGCGGCGCCGGAACGATGGGCTACGCGGTCCCGGCCGCGATGGGCGCCAAGGTCGCGCAGCCGGGCACCACGGTGTGGGCGATCGACGGCGACGGCTGCTTCCAGATGACCAACCAGGAGCTGGCCACCTGCGCCCTGGAGGGCATCCCGATCAAGGTCGCCGTCATCAACAACGGCAACCTGGGCATGGTCCGGCAGTGGCAGACCCTGTTCTACGACGGCCGCTACTCCAACACCGAGCTGGGCACGCACAAGCACCGCATCCCGGATTTCGTGAAGCTGGCCGAGGCGCTCGGCTGCATCGGTCTGCGCTGTGAGTCGAAGGACGACGTCGACAAGGTCATCAAGCAGGCCATGGAGATCAACGACGCCCCGGTGGTCATCGACTTCATGGTCGGCAAGGACGCCATGGTGTGGCCGATGGTTGCGGCCGGGACCAGCAACGACGAGATCATGTTCGCCCGGGACGTGCGCCCGACGTTCGAAGAGGACGACCTGTGACCAACAAACACACCCTGTCGGTGCTGGTCGAGAACAAGCCCGGCGTGCTCGCCCGGGTGAGCGGACTGTTCTCCCGGCGCAGCTTCAACATCGACTCCCTGGCGGTGGGCGAGACGGAGAACCCGGACGTCAGCCGCATCACGATCGTGGTCAACGCGGACTCGTCCCCGTTGGAACAGGTCACCAAGCAACTCAACAAGCTGGTCAACGTCCTGAAGATCGTGGAGCTGGACCCGGCCCAGTCGGTCCAGCGCGAGCTCCTGCTGGTCAAGGTGCGTGCCGATCGGGCGCAGCGCGGCCAGGTGCTCGAGACCGTCGAGCTGTTCCGGGCGCGAGTGATCGACGTCGCTCCGGACACCCTGACGATCGAGGCCACCGGTAATCCCGACAAACTGGATGCGTTGCTGCGCGACCTCGAGCCGTACGGCATCAAGGAGATGGTCCAGTCGGGCCTCGTGGCCATCGGCCGCGGATCCCGGTCCATCACCACGGGCCCCGCGCTCCGCGCCGCCTAGTTCCCCACCCCATCCGACCGCCCCACCCGCCGCCCTTAAAGCGGACCGAAGGCTCTGCCAGCTAGAGAAGAAGGAAGTTCATGACCGCGGAAGTGTTCTACGACGGCGACGCCGACCTGTCGATCATCCAGGGCAAGAAGGTCGCCGTCATCGGCTACGGCAGCCAGGGCCACGCGCACTCGCTGTCGCTGCGCGACTCGGGCGTCGAGGTCGTGGTGGGTCTGCAGGAGGGCTCCAAGAGCCGCCCGAAGGCCGAGGAACAGGGCCTGACCGTGAAGACCCCGGCCGAGGCGTCCGCCTGGGCCGACGTGATCATGCTGCTGGCGCCGGACACCGCGCAGCGCAAGATCTACGCCGAGTCGATCGAGCCGAACCTGACCGCGGGCAAGGCGCTGTTCTTCGGCCACGGCCTGAACATCCGCTTCGAGCTGATCAAGCCCCCGGCCGACGTCACCATCGCCATGGTCGCCCCGAAGGGCCCGGGCCACCTGGTCCGCCGCCAGTACGTGGACGGCAAGGGCGTCCCCGCCCTGATCGCGGTCGAGCAGGACCCGACCGGCGACGGCCAGGCGCTGGCCCTCTCCTACGCGAAGGCGATCGGCGGCACCCGTGCCGGCGTCATCAAGACGACCTTCACGGAAGAGACCGAGACCGACCTCTTCGGCGAGCAGGCCGTCCTCTGCGGTGGCGCGTCCGCGCTCGTGCAGACCGGTTTCGAGGTGCTGATCGAGGCGGGCTACGCCCCCGAGATCGCCTACTTCGAGTGTCTGCACGAGCTCAAGCTGATCGTCGACCTCATGTACGAGGGCGGCATCGCCCGCCAGCGCTACAGCGTCTCGGACACCGCCGAGTTCGGTGACTACGTCTCCGGCCCGCGCGTGATCAACGCGTCGGTCAAGGAGGAGATGAAGAAGATCCTCGCCGACATCCAGTCCGGCGAGTTCACCCGCCGCCTGATCGCGGACGACGACGCCGGCGCGCCGGAGCTCAAGAAGTTCCGCGAGGAGGCCGCCAAGCACCCGATCGAGATCACCGGTGCGAAGCTGCGCGGCATGATGAGCTGGGTGGACCGGCCCATCACCGAGACCGCCTGATCTAGAAAAAGGCCTCTAATATCGAGGTCCATGAGTCCAGTAGTGCTCGTCACCGAGGAACTGGCAGCGGCCGCACTCGACGTGCTGGCCGAGGACTTCGAGGTAAGACAGATCGACGGCACACATCGGGCAGCGCTCCTGGGGGCGCTGCCCGATGTGCATGCGGTGATCGTTCGCAGCGCGACACGGATCGACGCCGAGGCACTCTCCGTGGCCGGCCGTCTCAAGGTCGTCGCCCGTGCCGGCGTCGGCCTCGACAACGTCGACATCCCGGCCGCCACCGCCCGCGGCGTGCTCGTCGTCAACGCACCGACCAGCAACATCGTCTCGGCCGCCGAACAGGCGGTGGCACTGCTGCTCGCCGTGGCGCGGCACACCGCGGCGGCGAGCGCCGCGCTCAAGGCGGGCGCGTGGCGGCGCTCGGCGTACACCGGGGTCGAGGTTCAGGGCAAGACCGTCGGGGTGGTCGGCCTGGGGCGGATCGGCGTCCTGTTCGCGCAGCGCATGGCGGCTTTCGGGGTACGGCTGATCGCGTACGACCCGTACGTCCAGCCGGCCCGCGCGGCCCAGCTCGGCGTGCACCTCGTCGGGCTGGACGAGCTCCTGCGGGAGAGCGACTTCGTGTCGGTGCACCTGCCCCGTACCCCCGAGACCGTGGGTTTGATCGGGGAGAAGGAGCTGAACCTGGTCAAACCGGGGGTGCGCATCGTCAACGCGGCCCGCGGCGGCCTGGTCGACGAACGGGCCCTCGCCGAAGCGCTGGCCGACGGCCGGGTGGCCGGCGCCGGGCTGGACGTCTTCGAGACCGAGCCGCTCACCTCCTCACCGCTGTTCGCCCTGGACAACGTGGTGGCCACCCCGCACCTGGGCGCGTCGACGGTGGAGGCGCAGGACAAGGCGGGCCTCGCGGTGGCCCGCAGCGTGCGGCTGGCGCTGCGCGGCGAGTTCGTGCCGGACGCGGTCAACGTGCGGGCCGGTGGGCCGGTCGACGAGGACGTCCGCCCGCTGCTGCCGCTGGCCGAGAAACTGGGGCGGGTGCTGACAGCCGTGGCCGGGCATCTACCCGAGCGGGTGACCGTCGAGGTGCACGGCGCCGCGGCCGGGCACGACGTCTCGGTGCTCGAGCTGGCCGTCCTGAAGGGCCTGTTCGCCCCGGTGGTGAGCGAGCCGGTGACCTATGTGAACGCGCCCCGGCTGGCCGCCGAACGCGGTGTCATGGTGCAGACGGCGGCCATCGAGGAGGCCGGTGACCTGCTCCGGGTCCGTGGCGCGCTGCCGGACGGCCGCAGTGTCAGCGTCGCCGGAACGCTCGGGGTCACCGCCAAACTGGTCGAGGTCGACGGCTTCGACCTGGATCTGCCGCCGGACGGGGTCCTGGTGTTCTTCACCTACACCGACCGGCCGGGTGTGGTCGGCGCTCTCGGTGTGGCCCTCGGGGAAGCGGAGATCAACATCGCCGCCATGCAGGTGGCCCGGCGCGAGGCCGGCGGTGAGGCGCTGATGGCCCTGACCGTCGACTCCGCGGTCTCGCCGGAGCTGCTCACGGGGGTGGCCGCGGTGATCGGTGCCTCCCGCGCGGCCGTCGTCGACCTGCGCGCCGACTAGGCTCGCGGGCCGTCGTCGACCTGCGGGCCGTCGTCGACCTGCGGGCCGGCTAGAACGCCCGGTAGACCGAGCCGTCCTGCAGGTCGAGCAGGTCGAGGTGGAACTGCGCGGCGTACTTCTCGATCATCTCGAGCACCACGTCGGCGCAGTTCTCGTCGAGTCGCATGTGGATGTGGTCGGCCGCGGCGTGCAGCGGAGAGCTGGCCCAGGGCGACCCGGGCTCCGCCGCGCGCGGCCCGCGGTCGGGATAGTGGCTGGTCACAGCGTCGTAGAAGGCGACGACGCGAGGGTCGGCGGCGCGCTGTGGATGGTCACCGCTGAAGCAGCGCGCGTTCGCGGCGTGGACCGCGTTCTGATCCGCCGTCTGGCCCATGGCCCACACCACCAGGTCGAAACTCACCGGCGCATGGTGCCACCACCGGTGCCCGGCGTCGCGAACCGCCCGCCCGACACGCAGAAGAGCGATTCTGTGCCGGAACGAAGTGGATGGCGACACGCGGGGCGGGTGCCTTGCGCGTCATAAGTCCGTCTCGCTAGCGTTGTCCCCCAAGCCGCACGTCTCGTACGGGCCTGTCTTCGGGTGATGGCGCCCGTCTTCGGGGCGAGCGGTGCGTATCCCGGCGGGACTTCTCGTCGCTTCAGCCCCCGTGACCGTTTGCCGCGGTCCGGGGGCTGTTCGCCTTTTATCGCCGGTTCAACTGGTGGGACTCTCGTACCGGTGATCGGGACGGGCGGGTAACCTGGCCAGGGTTCACCAGAATCGTTGGGGGAGTTGACGTGGGCGTGGCGCGGATCGCGGTTGTCGGCGGTGACGGCATCGGTACCGAGGTGACCGCTCAGGCCCGCAAGGTCATCGACGCCGTCCTCCCCGGAGTGGCCTACAACGAGTATGACCTGGGTGCCCGCCTCTACCACCGCACCGGTGAGGTGCTGCCCCAGTCGGTGCAGGACGAGCTGGCCGGTCACGACGCGATCCTGCTGGGTGCCATCGGCGACCCGAGCGTCCCGCCGGGCGTCCTGGAGCGCGGCCTGCTGCTGAAGCTCCGCTTCGACTTCGACCAGTATGTGAACCTCCGCCCGTCCAAGCTGTGGCCCGGCACGACCAGCCCGCTCTCCGGCGTCAAGGCCGGCGAGATCGACATGGTCGTGGTCCGTGAGGGCACCGAGGGCCTCTACGTCGGCGCCGGCGGCGTGCTGCACAAGAACACGCCCGCCGAGATCGCGACCGAGGAGAGCCTGAACACGCGGCACGGCGTGGAGCGGGTCATCCGTGACGCGTTCACCCGCGCCCAGCGCCGCGACCGCCGCCACGTCACCCTGGTCCACAAGACCAACGTGCTGACCCACGCCGGCAACCTGTGGTCGCGCACGTTCGCCGCCGTCGCCTCGGAGTATCCCGAGGTCACTACCGAATACCAGCACATCGACGCGGCCAGCATGTTCATGGTCAGCAACCCGCAGCGGTTCGACGTGGTCGTGACCGACAACCTCTTCGGTGACATCCTCACCGACATCGCCGCGGCCGTGACCGGCGGCATCGGCATGGCGGCCAGCGGCTCGGTCAACCCGGAGCGCATCTACCCGTCGACGTTCGAGCCCGTGCACGGCTCCGCGCCGGACATCGCCGGTAAGGGCATCGCCGACCCGGCGGCCGCGATCCTGTCCGCGGCCCTGCTGCTGGAGCACCTGGGCAAGCTCGACGAGGCCCGGCGAGTAACCGAGGCGGTCGCGGCCGAGGTCGCGTCCCGGGCTCCGGGCGCGCCGCTGCGTACCGCCGAAGTCGGCGACCGCGTCGCCGCCGCCGTCTGATCGACCCGTCTCGTCACTCAGCCCTACGGGGCTGCTCACCCATGGTCATTATTTTTTAACGACCGTTCGGGGTAAATTCATGGGGCACTACGGGTGCCCCCATGCGTGCTTCCATTCTTCGTGTAGAAAGCAGGTCCACCTGTCATGAGCGGTGGTGACCACCTCGACTTCGAGATCCGTCCGAACCCGGCACCCGTCAGCGACGCGGACCGCGCCGCACTGCTGGCCAACCCCGGTTTCGGCCGCATCTTCACCGACCACATGGTCACGGTGCGCTACGCCGACGGCAAAGGCTGGTATGAGCCGCGTGTCGAGGCCCGCGGGCCGATCCCGATGGACCCGGCGAGTGCCGTCCTGCATTACGCGCAGGAGATCTTCGAGGGTCTGAAGGGGTACACGACACCCGACGGTGGTGTCGCGATGTTCCGCCCGGATGCCAACGCGAACAGGTTCAACCAGTCCGCGGCCCGGATGGCGATGCCGGCCCTGCCGGTGGAGACGTTCCTCCAGTCCCTCCACGAGATCATCAAGATCGACCGCGACTGGATCCCCGAAGACCCCGAGGGCAGCCTCTACCTGCGCCCGTTCGCCTACGCGAGCGAGGTGTTCCTCGGTGTCCGCCCGGCGAACGAGTACCTCTACCTGGTCATCGCCTCCCCGGTCGGCCCGTACTTCTCCGGCGGCGTCAAGCCGGTCAGCATCTGGGTGACACCCGACTTCACTCGCGCGGCCCCCGGCGGCACCGGCGCGGCCAAGTGCGGCGGCAACTACGCGGCCGGCCTCTCCGCCCAGGCCGAGGCGTCCGAGCACGGCTGCGACCAGGTCGTCTACCTCGACGCGATCGAGCGCAAGTACATCGACGAGCTCGGCGGCATGAACGTCTTCCTCGTCCTCGACGACGGCAGCCTCATCACGCCGCCGCTGACCGGCACGATCCTGCCCGGCATCACCCGCGACTCGGTGATCAAGCTGGCCGAGCGCGCCGGCCGCAAGGTCGAGGAGCGCCCGATCAGTCTCGAGGAGTGGCGCGAGGGCGCGGCGTCCGGCCGGGTCCGCGAGGCCTTCGCGTGCGGGACCGCCGCCGTGATCACCCCGATCGGCACGATCAAGAGCGAGGGCGGCGACTTCACCGTCGCCGACGGCGGCTCCGGCGAGGTCACCATGGCCATCCGCAAGGAACTGGTCGACATCCAGCGAGGCCGCGCCGAGGACCCCTTCGGCTGGGTCCACCGAGTCCTCTAGGTCGGCGGTCCGGTCACCCTTCCCGGCGGGTCACCGACACTTTTCCGGTACGGGTGGGGGCGCCGACAAGCGCACCCACCCGTGCCGAACCACACCGCGACCGCCGCGGTCCGTTCAGACCCCAGCGCGTCCGCCGGGGTGTATGCGTCCGTTACCGCTCAGTGGCCGCCAGTCATCCGGCGAGTGATCCACCCAGGTCTTCGACTCGGTCGGCGATGGCAGCACGCTGAATCCACTGATCGAGCTGCTCGAGGTCGGCGCAGGCGGTGATCTTCGCGCGCGCCTCGTCGGAGACCTCGATGCCGCGTGCGCTGAGAACCGTGAGGAGCGAGCGTGCCTCGCCCGCTACCTCGCCGGCGGCGTACTGGCGCTGTGCCCACTCGCTCTTGTACGGGTGATCTGTGGTGGTCATGTAATCCTCCAGCAGCTTGCGGGTTGCAGCCGGCAGCACCGTGAGTACGAAGTCATGGTACAGAACGGCACGGTCGGTCTCGATGGCGTCCAAGGCGCGAAACAAGGCCTTGAACAGGGGAATCGGGTCGTGCTGGTCGGCGTGGGCGAGGGTGGAGAGGATCGCAAGCTCGGGTAGGCGCTGGGCGGTCTCGAGGTCGGTGATGATCGGCGTCTGTGCCGGGCCGAAGGCCACCGGATGGATCTCCGACGGCGGAAGGCTGATGAGGATCGGCTGTGCGGCCCAGTCGGCGACCGACTGTTGTGGGCACAGCACCAGGAGGGCGACCGGGCAACCCGATCGGGCATACAGGGTCGCGACGTATGCCGGCCAGCTGCGCCTTTTTCGAGCATCGATCTGACGCTGCACCTCGACCACGACCGAGAGGACCTTCTCCTCTCCTCGGGTCAGGGTGACGACGGCGTCGGCTCTGTACTCGGTGGGGGCTACGTCGGTCAGATCGGCGGAGGCGAGGTGGGCCTCGTCGTAGGCGGGAAGGGTGTCGTTCAGCGGGCCGTCGAGCAGTTCCGCGGCCAAGGAGGGGCGGCCGCGGAACATGTCGATGAGCACCTCGTGGACCTGTGAGGGCATGCCCCTGAACCTACACCTAGTTGCTCCACGAGTGGTAGTCGCTAGACAGGATGGCGTACCCCTAGAGGTCGGTGAGGAGATGCGACCGCAACGAATGCAGGTCGTCGCCGGTCAGGCCGATCTCCTTGGCGTAGGCCTCGACCGAGCCGTGCAGGGCGCGGAGGTCGTCGAGGAAGAGCTGCATCGCCTCGGCGGGGGAGTCGAACATGTGCTCGTTGCCCCTGACCGCCTCCGGGTTGGCCCGCATCAGGTACTCGGTGAGGGGCCGCATCGCCGCGGTGGTCAGGGCGTAATCGGCGGCGATGTCCTCGTCGGACACGCCGAGCAGGGACAGCGTCAGCGCGCACACCGTGCCGGTCCGGTCCTTGCCGGCCATGCAGTGCACCACGACCGGGGCCGCCTCCGCGTTCGCGATGACCCGTAGCGAGCCGGCGATGCCCTCGCGGCCGTCCTCGGCGAAGTTGAGGTACCGGTCGGCCAGCCACCGCTCGTGGGGCATGTCCGCGGAGTGCTCGATCCCGTCCCACTCGACGTGCCGGATCACCAGGTTGCGGTAGTCGACGCCGTGCTCCTCGGGGACGCGGCCGAACTTCTCCACCTCGAACTCGCGGCGCAGGTCGATGACGGTGCGGATGCCCAGGGCGGCGAACGCCTCGCCGTCGGCCTCGTGCATCCGGTGCAGGGAGTCGGCCCGGAACAACCGCCGCCAGCGGACCCGCCGCCCGTCGAGGCCGGCGTAACCGCCGACGTCCCGGAAGTTGTAGGCCTTCGTGAACGGGAGACTGCGTGAATACGATTCGGCGACCACGGTCCCAACCTAACCGGCGACGGCGAGCCCACCACCGGTCGATTTCGTCACTCTCGCCGTCCCAGCCAGTGGATTCCGGTCTCATGTCGTGGCGGCCCGTGGCATGCTTCGGATCG
The DNA here is from genome assembly GCF_050956125.1 of Actinoplanes sp. CA-252034. NCBI lineage: Bacteria > Bacillati > Actinomycetota > Actinomycetes > Micromonosporales > Micromonosporaceae > Actinoplanes > Actinoplanes sp. CA-252034. Next base: position 9,648,865 of record NZ_CP191846.1, on the reverse strand, counting down.
TGACCCGCTCCGTGCTGATTATTCGCACCTAGCGCGCCGGCTGACTTCCGCCGACGCGCAGACCTCCCGCATCCGCGGGGGGTCTTTTTGTTGTGCTCGGCGGGTGACCGATCGAAAGGACTTTCCCCGATGGACTACCAGGTGTTCGACACGACGCTGCGCGACGGTGGACAGCGCGAGGGAATCAGCTACACGGTCGCTGACAAGCTCGCGGTCGCGCGCCTGCTGGACGAGTTCGGTGTCGGGTTCATCGAGGGCGGCTGGCCGGGCGCCATGCCCAAGGACACCGAGTTCTTCGAACGGGCGAAGACCGAGCTGGACCTGAAGAACGCGGTGCTGGTGGCGTTCGGCGCGACTCGCAAGGCGGGCGTCGACGTGGCCGAGGACCCGCAGGTCAAGGCGCTGCTCGACGCGGAGACCCCGGTGGTCTGCGTGGTCGCGAAGTCGGACATCCGGCACGTGGAGCGGGCGCTGCGCACCACCGGCGACGAGAACCTGGAGATGGTCCGGGACACGGTGCGGCACCTGGTCGCGAACGGGCGGCGGGCGTTCGTCGACTGTGAGCACTTCTTCGACGGGTTCCGTCACGACCCGGAGTACACCGCGAGCGTCGTGAAGGCGGCGTTCGAGGCGGGCGCCGAGCGCGTGGTCATGTGCGACACCAACGGCGGCATGCTCCCGTCGATGATCACCAAGGCAATCGCCTCGCTGGAGCAGATGACCGGCGTCAGCGCCGACCGGCTCGGCATCCACTGCCAGAACGACACCGCCTGCGCGGTCGCGAACACGGTCGCCGCCGTCGAGGCCGGTGTCAAGCACTTCCAGTGCACGGCCAACGGGTACGGCGAGCGCCCCGGCAACGCCGACCTGTTCGCCGTCGTCAGCAACCTGCAACTCAAGCTCGGGCTGAAGGTCCTACCGGACGGATGCCTGGAGAAGGCGACGCGGGTCTCCACCGCGCTCGCCGAGATCGCCAACATCGCCCCCGACACCCACCAGGCCTATGTCGGGGCCGCGGCGTTCGCCCACAAGGCGGGCCTGCACGCGAGCGCGATCAAGGTGGATCCGCTGCTCTACAACCACGTCGACCCGTCGGTGGTGGGCAACGACATGCGGATCCTGGTGACGGAGATGGCCGGCCGGGCCAGCATCGAGCTCAAGAGCCGTGAGCTCGGACTGGACCTGGCCGGCCACCCGGACACCCTGACGAAGGTGACCCGGAAGGTCAAGGACCTGGAGGCGACCGGCTGGTCGTTCGAGGCCGCCGACGCCTCGTTCGAGCTGCTGGTACGCAGTGAGCTGCCCGGTGCCGACCTGGCCCGGCCGTTCACCCTGGAGTCGTACCGGGTGCTGGTCGAGCACCGGGAGGACGGCACGGTCATCTCCGAGGCGACCGTGAAGGTCCGGGTCCGTGGCGAGCGGGTGATCGCCACGGCCGAGGGCAACGGCCCGGTCAACGCCCTGGACGAGGCGTTGCGTACCGCGCTGACCAGCCACTACGAGCACCTCAAGTCGTTCGAGCTGACCGACTACAAGGTGCGGATCCTGGAGGGCAGCCACGGTACGAACGCCGTCACCCGGGTGCTGCTGGAGACCAGCGACCACAACCGCGAGTGGACCACCGTCGGCGTGCACGAGAACATCGTCGAGGCCAGCTGGACCGCCCTCGTCGACGCCTTGACGTACGGCCTGGCCCGCACGTCAGCTACCGCTTCCTGACCGCTGTTCCCGGGCGGCGGCTCTGATCAGTGCGATCGCCGCCGCCCCGGGCATCGGGTCCAGCCGGCTGCCGTCCCGCAGGCGAAGGGCTACCTCGCCGGAGGCGGCCTCCCGGGCGCCGATCACCGCGATGAACGGGACCTTGCGGTTGTCCCGGATGCGGGCGCCGACCGACCCGTCGTGCACCACCTCGACCCGCAGGTCGGCGGCCGCCGCGGCGAACGAGCGGGCGGCCGCGTCCTGGTCGGCGCCGATCGGCAGCACCGCCAGCTGGACCGGTGCGTACCAGACCGGGAACGCGCCCTCGTGCACCTCGATCAGGTGCCCGAACAGCCGCTCCATCGAGCCGGCCAGGCTGCGGTGCACCATCACCGGCCGCTCCCGCCCGCCGCTCGCGTTCACGTACTCCAGCTCGAACCGCTCCGGCTGGTGGTAGTCGATCTGCACGGTCGCGAGGGTCCACTCCCGTCCGGACGGATCGGCGACCTGGACGTCGATCTTCGGGCCGTAGAACGCGGCCTCACCGGGTACCGCCACATGGTCCACTCCGGCGTCGGCCAGCGCCCCGCGCAGCAGCGCCTCGGCCCGCGACCACGAGTCGTCGTCCCCGCCGTACTCCTTCCCCGGGCCGCGCAGCGACAGCTGGTACGAGATCGGGCCCATGCCGAGCGCCGCGTGCGCCTGCCGCATCAGCGCCAGCACCGCGGCCACCTCGGCGCCCGCCTGCTCCTCGGCGCAGAAGATGTGCGCGTCGTTGAGCAGCATCGATCGCACCCGGGACAGGCCGCCGACCACGCCGGACCGCTCCGCCCGGTACATCGGTCCCAGCTCGGCGATCCGCAACGGCAGATCACGGTACGACCGTCCGCGCGACCGGAAGATCAGTGCGTGATGGGGGCACAGGCTGGGCCGCAGCACCAGCTCGTCGTCGCCGACCCGCATCGGCGGGAACATGTCGTCGGCGAAGTTGCGCCAATGGCCGGACAGCTCGTACATCCGGCGTTTGCCCAGGGCCGGCGAATACACGTGCCGGTATCCGGCGCGCCGCTCCAGGTCGTGCAGATAGGACTCCACCGCGTGGCGTGCGGCCGCGCCGGCCGGCAGCCAGAACGGCAGGCCCGCGCCGATCAGCGGATCGGAGTCGAAGAGGTCCAGCTCGCGGCCGAGCCGGCGGTGATCGATGGACATCGTGGGTCTCCCTCGGGAATCGGGGACCCCGGACGACAAAGCCCCGGGCATGTCGCCCGGGGCCGGTCGTTGCTCTCTAGCTCAGCGTCGACTCGTCGCCGGTACTCCCCGGCGTGGTCGTGATCGAGCTGAGCATCATGCCGACGATGCTACGAGGAGGAGGAACGGGCGGCCAGCCAGTTTTCCGAGAGCAGCTGGAAGAGATGGTGGTCCTGCCACTCGCCGGCGATCTTGAGGTAGCGGGGCGCCATCCCGAAGCGGACGAAGCCGTTGCGTTCGAGGACGCGCTGTGACCGTACGTTATGAAGCAGTGTGCCCGCCTCGAGCCGATGCAGACCGTAAGTGAGGAACGCCGCCTCGACCACCGCCGCGACAGCGGCGCTCGCGACGCCGCGTCCCGTGGCCGACGCGTCCACCCAGTAGCCCAGGTTCGCCGACTGGAAGGCGCCGTGCACCACGTTCGACAGATTGACCCGGCCGATGATCCGGCCGCCCTCGACGATCGCGTGCGGCAGCGCGTTGCCTGCTCGCAGCACGTCGGAGATGATCGCCCACTGGCCCTCGGTGGTCCAGTAGCCCTCCTCGCGCACCGGGTCCCAGGGCGCCAGGTGCTCCCGGTTGGCCCGCAGCAGGGCAGCCATCTCCTCGGCGTCGGCCGGACTGATCAACCGGATCCCGACGTCGCTCATGCGGCGGGCAGGGTCAGCCAGGCGATCACCGCGCGGTGATCGGAGTCCTTCACACTGTGCACCTGGACATCTTTCACCCCGATCCGGTCATCGGCCAACACGTGGTCGATGGTGACCGGCGGGATCGGATCGCCGTCATACGGACCCCACGTGCCGATCCAGCCCTTGCCGACGGTGTCGGCGGCATCCCGATAGCCGGTGTCGATCAGGTCGCGCAGCGCCTTGTGGTCCAGCGTGGCGTTGAAGTCGCCCAGCAGGATCTTGGGGAGACCGCCCTCGGCCGGCACCTGATCGTCCAGGTCGGCGGCCCAGCCGGCCACCACGTCCCGGCTGGACGGGGCCAGCGGATGCACCGACTCGACGTAGACCGTGCCCGCGCCCGGCACCTGCACCACCGCGTGCGCCTGCTGGAAACCGCCGTCGTTGCGGCGGGCCGCCTGCTCGGCGAAGTCGTGACGCGAGTAGAGGCCGGAGCCGCTCGCGCCCCACTCCGGGGCGAGCTGGTTGAAGGGCAGCAACTGCTCCAGGCCGGCCGCCGCCAGCGCCTGCTGCCCGCGCTCGGTGAACTCCTGCACGGCGAGGACGTCGATGCCGTTGTCGCGCACCAGCCGGACGATCTCGTCGGCGTCGGCGCCGCCGAACAGCATGTTCGTCGTCATCACCCGCAACTCGACGCCGGTCGACGGGCCCTTGTCGCCGTCGGCCACGACCCGCGGCGCCACCGCCGTCGCGAACCCGAGGGCGATCAGCGCCGCCACCGCGGCGGCCGCCCACCGGCGGGTGATCAGGGCGCCGAGAACGGGGATCAGAGTCCAGACGGCGACGTACGGCGTGAAGGCCAGCAGTTGCACCCAGAAGCCGGCGGACCACCCGAACGTCCGCCCCGCGAGCCAGATCGCCGCCGGAACCAGTGACACCCAGAGCAGACCGGTCCACACCAGGCGTCGGCGCCCGACCGGGCGTGCCGCGGGTGGCGCGTCGGTGATCGTCATGGCGGCGACGGTATCCGCAGATCGCCACCCCGGACCGGCGAACGCGGCTCAGGTCACATCATCGACCGTGGTCGCCGGGCGAGCGGGCCGCCCAGATCCTCCACCCGGTCGGCGGTCGCCGCCCGTCTGACCCAGCGATAGATCTGAGCAGCATCTTTGCAACTCCGGATGGTGTCACGGGTCTCCCCGGAGATCTCGACACCCCGCGCCTTGAGGACGTGGAACAGAGCCCCGGTCATGCCGGCGAGCCGACCCTCGGCGCGGCCCTCGGCCTCCGCGCGGGCGGCCATGCGCCGCAGCAGATCCCTCGGCAGGTTGTATCCGATGCGCGTCATGCCACCAGCGTACGCCTAGATGAACCATGACAGGTAGGCGTACGACAGGGTGTGCGCCATCGTGGTCGCACACCCTGTCCGTCGTCAGATCCGCGAGTCGACGATCTCGCCGAACTCGGCGAGCTCCTCCCGGATCACCGCGCCGTCACCCTCGACCACCAGGGTCAGGGCGTCCACGTGGAGGTGCTCGGCGGCTGCCTTCGACACCTGCTCGACGGTCGCCTCCAGATACTCCCGGCGCAGCGTCTCGTAGTAGTCGTCCGGCAGGCCGTGCACGACCAGCGTGCTCAGCGCGCCGGCGATCGCCCCCGGCGTCTGCATCTCCACCGACAGCTGGCCGGCCCGCCACGACCGGGCCACCTCCAGCTCGTCCTCGGTGATGCCCTCCGCCTGGGTACGGGCGATCTCGCCGAGGGTGTCGCGGATCGCCGGCGCGGTCACCGCGGTCTGCACCCCGGCGGCCACCTCGAACCGGCCCCAGCGGCGGGTCATCGCGTACGACCCACGGATCCCGTACGTGTACCCCTTGACCTCGCGGATCAGGTGGTTGAGCCGGGACGTGAACGCGCCGCCCAGGATGGTCGCGGCCAGCGTCATCGGCACGTAGTCCGGGGTGGCGCGCTCCGGCGCCCGGTGCCCGAGCCGCAACGTCGACTGCACCGAGTCCGGCCGGTCCACCAGGATCGTGCGCCGTCGGGCCGGCAGGACGGCGGTGAGCGGGCCCTCCTGCCCCAGCGGCTCCCCGGCGGTCCCCTCGAAGGCCGCCTCGGCCAGCGCCGCCAGGTCCAGCGCGTCCAGATCGCCGGCGACCAGCAGCACACCCGGCCGCCGCAGCCAGGCCTCATGGAAGGCGAGCACGTCGTCCACGGCCACCGCGGCCACCGACGTGGGATCGCCGTGCAGCGGCCTGCCGAACCGCCCCTCGGCGCCGAACAGATCGGCCCGCAGCGCCGCGTCGGCGCGGGGGCCCGGCTGCGCCCAGTCCATCCGCAGCGCGGTCACCTCGTCGTCACGGACCCGGGCCACGTCCGCCGGGTCCAGCCTCGGTGTACGGGCGGCCTCCGCGGCCAGGCGCACGGCGTCGGCCAGCAGCGGGCCCGGCGCCGACACCCCGACCCGGAACGTGTCCCAGTCGACCCCGGCGGACAGCTCCGCGCCGAGACTCTCCAGTGCCAGCGCGTACGCCGCCGAGTCCCGCTTGCGGGTGCCCTCCTCCAGCGACTTGGCGAGCACGGTGGCCGTACCCTCCCGGCCGTCCGCCTCCCGGGCCGCGCCCGCGTCCAGCAGCAGCAGCGCGGTGGCCAGGATCTGGCCCGGCATGTGGGCGGCGATGACCGTGCCGCCGTGCGCGGTGACCCGCCGGATCGCCGGGAAAGAGTACGGCCGGGCCGCTCCGGTGCCCGGGCGGGTGGTGACGAGGGTCATGACGGCTCCTCGGGAACGTAGGTGAGGGTGACGCGGGACTCGGGGCGCAACACGTGCCGGGCCGCCTCGGTGACGTCCTCGGCCGTGACGGCGAGCAACTTCGGCAGGCGGTCGGCTGCGGTCGCCGGGTCACCGAACTGGGTCGCGTACCGCCCCAGCAGGTCGGCCCGCCCGTACACCGTCGACACGCCCCGCCACCACGAGGTGGTCAGCAGCGCCTTCGCCCGGTTCAGCTCGTCATCGGTGACCGGCTCGTCGATCAGGCTCTGCACCACCTCGGCTAGGCCGGCCTCCAACGTGGCGAGGTCGACGCCGTCCTTCGCGGTGGCCGTGATGATCAGTGGGGCGGGCGCGTGGGCCAGGTCCACCCCGTAGGCGCCGATGTAGTCGGGCTGCGCGATCCGGGCGCCGTCGGCGAGCCGCTGGTAGAGCCGGCTGCCCCGGCCGTTGCCCAGCACCGTCGCCAGCACCGTGATCGCGTCGTACCCGGCCGTGCCGAACGGGTAGGTGCGGTGCGACAGGTAGATCCGCGAGGCCGGCACCTTCGCGGTGACCTCCTCGCGTACCGCCTCCGCGGCCGGGCCCGGCAGGGTCCCGTCCGGTGCCGCCGGGATGTCGGGCACCGTGGCGATCGCGCCGAAGTACTTCTCGGCCAGTGCGAACACCTCGGCCGCCGTGGTGTCGCCGACGACCGTCAGGACCGCGTTGTTGGGCGCGTAATACTGCTGGTGGAACGCCTTGAACGTGTCCAGTCCAGCCCCGTTCAGATCCTCCATCGACCCGATCGTGGAGTGGTGGTACGGGTGGCCCTCCGGGTAGAGCAGCGGCAGCAGGCGCAGCCAGGCGTCACCGTAGGGCACGTTCTCGTACCGCTGGCGCCGCTCGTTCTTGACCACCTCGCGCTGGTTGTCCAGCGTCTCCTGGGTGAGCGCCGGGACCAGACCGCCCATCCGGTCGGCCTCCAGCCAGAGCGCCAGCTCCAGATGCTCGGACGGCATCGTCTCGAAGTAGTTCGTCCGGTCCGGGTTGGTGGTCGCGTTCAGGGAGCCGCCGTTGCCCTGGACCAGCTTCATGTGCTCGGTCTTCTTCACGTGCTGCGAACCCTCGAACATCAGGTGCTCGAAAAGATGCGCGAACCCGGTCTGGCCGGGCGGCTCGTGCCGGGAGCCGACGTCATACCAGAGGTTGACGCAGACGACGGGCGCCGTCCGATCCTCGCTGACGACGACGCGCAGACCGTTCGCGAGCTGCGTGGTTTCGATGGGCCACGGGTAGCCGGTCGTGGCGACCGGTGCGGATGGTGACGTCACCCGACCAATCTTGCCCTGTCGGGCACGATTCCGGTTTTACTACGTGGCGCGCGATCAAGGCGGGTGCGATGCTGGGCGGCGTGCTTGAGGACGTACGGGTGAACGACCGCCTGACCATCCCGGCGGCCGAGCTCTCGTGGCGCTTCTCCCGCGCGAGCGGCCCCGGAGGTCAGGGCGTCAACACCACCGATTCGAGGGTCGAGCTGTCGTGGGACGTGCTCGGCTCGGACCTGCTGCCCCCGATGCTCAAGGAGCGCGCCGCCGAGCGGCTCGGCGCCCGGCTGGTGAGCGGTGTGATCACTGTCATCGCGTCCGAGCACCGGTCGCAACTGCGCAACCGGGAGGCCGCCGCCGATCGTCTGGCCGCCCTGATCGCGGGCGCTGTCGCGGCGCCACCCCGCTCACGTCGCGCGACCAAGCCGACCCGTGGCTCGGTGGAGCGCCGCATCGCCGACAAGAAGCGCCGGGCACAGACCAAACGCAACCGCCGCGGCAACGACGACTGACCGCCGCGCCGGCCTCGATCCGGTGGGTGAGTGGCCGCGGCGCACGCCCACGAGGTCGGCTCAGCGCTGGTTGAAGGGCGCGACCGCCTCACGGTTCTGAGCGGCGGCGTCGGCGCCGAGCAGCGCCTCGCAGACGCGGATGAGACGGCTGCGCAGACCGGCCGCCCGGCGGGCCAGCTCGCGCTGCCTCGCCACGTACTCCGCCTTGCCCTCGGCAGTCTCGATCTTGACCGGAGGATGGCCGTAGGAGGTCAGGTCGTAGGGGCTGGCCTGCATGTCGAGCAGGCGGATCTCGCCGGCCAGGGCGAAGCAGTCCAGGGCGAGGGCGCCGGGCACGGCGGGACCGAGTTTCTGCGCCCACTTGTGCACGTCCATCGCGGCGTGCAGGCAGCCGGGCTGGTCGAGGTCGACCTGGGTGGCGCGGGTCGGCTGCAGCCGGTTGAGGCCGACCGCCTCGGGGGTGAAGAAGCGGAACGCGTCGAAGTGGGTGCAGCGGATGCTGTGCTGCTCGACCACCTCGTCGGTGCCGGCCTGGCCCAGGCGCAGCGGCAGCTCGTGCCGGTGCTCGGCGTCGCGGTAGACCATCGCCCACTCGTGCAGCCCGAAGCAGCCGGAGAAGACCGGCCGGGACGCGGTGGCGGTGAGCAGGCCGTGGATGTAGCGCACGCTCTCGGCGCGGGCGTGCATGAACGCGTCCTGGTCGAGGGTGACGACGCCGTCGGGAGAGGACAGGTAGAACTTCCAGCCGGCGTGCTCGGCCAGGCCGTCGGGCGCCGGGGACAGGCCGGTGCCGACACCGGGATGCCAGCGGCGCATCAGCGACGGCCTGGTCCCGTAGTAGTCGTAGAGGAAATCCTCGATGGCGTGCTTCTCGCCCGTCGCTCGACGGGCGCGGTGGCCCGCGGTCATCTGGTCGGCGCGCTCGGAGTGCGCCCGGGCGAGGGGAATCCAGGTGACCGAGGGCAGCGTGGTGGTGAGTGCCCTCACCTGCTTGATCCCCATCGCACCAATGTATCTAGCCGAAGCGATCAACACGATCACCGTTTGGCGCGAATGAGTTCCGCCACGGAATCTGGCATGAGAGACGTACGTAGATGTGTAGTAGGTGTACTACATCTTTGATAGCGTGCTGGACATGTTGGGAACCTTGGTCGACACGCCGGTGATGGAGGTCAGTGACCTCCGCATGCGTTACGGCGACAGGGAAGTGCTGTCCGGCGTCGACTTCTCGGCGGCGCCGGGCGAGGTGGTCGTGCTCCTCGGGCCGAACGGGGCGGGCAAGACGACCACGATCGAGATCCTGGAGGGGTTCCGGATGCGGTCCGGAGGCTCGGCCCGGGTGCTCGGTGTCGATCCGGCCGACGGCGACGAGGCCTGGCGGGCCCGGCTCGGCGTGGTGCTGCAGTCGTGGCGCGATCACAGCAAGTGGCGGGTCCGTGAGTTGCTGGAGCATCTCGGGTCGTATTACGCGGACTACTCCACACCCGACAAGCGGCGGCCGTGGGTGATCGACGACCTGCTCGAGGTGGTCGGCCTCGCCGGGGCGGCCGGCGCCGTGATCGGCCGGCTCTCCGGTGGCCAGCGGCGGCGTCTCGACGTGGCCATCGGCATCGTCGGGCGGCCCGACCTGCTCTTCCTCGACGAGCCGACGGTCGGGTTCGACCCGGAGGCGCGCCGCGACTTCCACGATCTGATCCACCGCATGACCGATGTGGACTCGACCACCGTGCTGCTGACCACGCACGACCTGGACGAGGCGGAGAAACTCGCGGACCGCATCCTGATCCTGGCCAAGGGGCGGATCGTGGCGAGCGGCTCGGCCGACGAGCTGTCCCGTCAGGTGGCCGGCGAGTCCGAGGTGCGCTGGACGCAGGACGGCCGGCGGTTCGTGCACTCCGACGCCGACGCCACCAAGTTCGTGCGGGAGCTGTTCCAGCAGCACGGTGAGGCGATCGGCGACCTCGAGGTGCGCCGGGCCGGCCTGGAGGAGACGTATATGAAGCTGGTCCGTGAGGCGGAGGGGTCATGAGCCGGTTGATCCGTGTGGGGACGCGCCGGGGCCTGATCGAGTTGCGGCAGACCGTGACGAATGGCGCCGACGTCTTCGGCTACCTGTTCCCGGTCGCCCTCCTGCTCGGCTGGCTCTACCTCATCAGAGATGACAAGGTGCCCGGCTCGGATGTGTCGCTCGGGGCGTACAGCCTGGTCAGCTCGCTGGCGCTGCTGTTGGTGATCGGCGGGGTGACGTCCACCGCGCAGTATCTGACGATGGACCGCGAGGACGGCACGCTGCTGCGGGCCAAGGCCACACCGAACGGCATGGCCGGCTACCTGATCGGCAAGATCGTGCTGGTGGCCGGGGTCATGGTGATCACCTGCGTGGTGACGCTGCTGCCCGGCGCGTTCCTCGTCGACGGGCTCCGGGTCGATGCCGGCACCTGGCTCACCGTGCTTTGGCTGCTCCCGCTCACGATGCTGGCCCTGCTGCCGGTCGGCGCCATCCTGGGGTCGTTCTTCGAGACCGCCCGCGGCGCCGCGATCCTCATGCTCCCGGTGATCGCCCTCACCGCGATCTCCGGCGTCTTCTACGCACACTCGGCGCTGCCCGGCTGGTTGCAGGGCCTCTCCCAGGTCTTCCCGATGTATTGGCTGGGCTCGGGCATGCGGTCGGCCTTCCTGGCCGGTGAGCCGGATCGGCACCTGGCCACGGCCGGGGTGCTGGCGCTCTGGGCCGTGATCGGGCTGCTCCTGGCTCCACGTATTCTGCGGCGGATGGCCCGACGGGAGTCCGGCTCGCTGGTGGCGGCCCGCCGGCAACGGGCGATGTCCCGGACCATGTGAGGGGGCTCATGGCGAGCGAGATCACGTACAACCGCATCGCGATGTTGCGCGCGGAGCGTGGCATCTCCCGACGGCAGCTCGCCGACGCTCTCGGAGTCCACTACCAGACCGTGGGCTATCTGGAGCGCGGCGAGTTCAGCCCCAGCCTGCACCTGGCGCTGCGCATCTGCACCTATTTCGAGGTGCCGGTCGAGGTGGTGTTCTCGCTGGAGCCGTTCCCGCGGCTCGGGGCGGAGTCCCGACCGGCGTAGATTTCGAGGCGCCAGCACCGCTAGAGATGGGATTACCCCGTGCGCTTCGCCCGTTTTGTCCACCCTGGTGGAGTCTCCTTCGGCGTCGTCGAGGGCGACAGCTCCTCGGGGCTGACGGTGGCCGAGATCGACAGCATCCCCTTCAACGAGGTGCGCTTCACCGGTCAGCGGTGGGCGCTGCCCGACGTGCGGCTGCTCGCTCCGATCTTCTCCAGCAAGGTGATCGGAATCGGCCGCAACTACGCCGACCACGCCGCCGAAATGGGCAACGAGGTGCCCAAGGAGCCGCTGATCTTCATCAAGCCCTCCACCTCGGTGATCGGTCCGAACGACGCGATCCGCATCCCGGGTGTCACCGAGCACGTCGAGGAGGAGGCCGAGCTCGCCGTCGTGATCGGCGCGAGCGGCGCCCGCCGCGTCGACCGGGCCGGCGCCGAGAAGGCGATCTTCGGTTACACCTGCGGCAACGACGTGACCGCTCGTGACCTGCAGCGCAAGGACCCGCAGTGGACGCGGGCCAAGGGCTTCGACTCGTTCTGCCCGATCGGCCCGTGGATCGTCACCGGCCTGGACGTCAGTGACATCGAGGTGCGCTGCGAGGTCGGCCGCGACCCGGAGAACCTGGAGGTGCGCCAGATCGGGCGGACCAAGGACATGGTCTTCGACGTCCCGAGCCTGATCTCGTATGTGTCGCACGTCATGACGCTGCTGCCCGGCGACATCATCCTGACCGGCACGCCGGCCGGGGTCAGCCGGATCACGCCGGGAGACACCGTGTCGGTCAGCATCCAGGGCATCGGCGAGCTGCGTAACCCGGTCGTCTCACTCGACTGACCGCTCGATCCCGTCCAGCAGCAGGGCCAGACCGTAGTCGAACGCGGTCTGGCCCTCCTCGAATCCACCGGCGTTCCACAGCGCCGTCATCGCCGGGTGCGCCTCGACGTCGAACCAGTTCTCCCAGAAGTCACCGCGCTCGTGCCACCACGACTCGGTGGACTGCCCGGAGGCCCGGCTCAGGCGCGCGTCCTCGCCGGCCTCGCGGGCGAAGGCGTAGACGTACGCGGTCACCGACAGCGCCGCCCGGTTGATCGCCGCGGTCGGCACACCGGCCAGGGACATCGTGGCGATCAGGAACTCCCGCTCGGCCATCGTCCCCGGCCCGAGCGGCGGCCGGACCAGCGACACCTCGGTCAGCCAGGGGTGGGCCAGAAACATCTCCCGGGTGCGCGCGGCGAACTGCGTGACCCGCTCCCGCCAGCTCTCGTCGCCGGCGGTCAGTCGCCGGGCCAGCAGCGCGTCGTCGACCATCAGCGCGACCAGATCGGCCCGCGACGGCACATAGGTGTAGAGCGTCATCGTCGCCACGCCGAGGTCCGTCGCGACGCGCGCCATCGAGGCCGCCTCCAGGCCCTCCGCGTCGGCGATCCGGATCGCGGCGGCCACCACGACGTCCACGGTCAGCCGGGGCGGGCGGCCGGCGGCCTTCTTGGCGGGCCGGCCGGTGGGCGCCTTCACGCTCCGGCGCCAGAGCAGTGGGTAGTTCTCCATGATTCCGTATACCCTACGGGAAACACTTTCCGTAGGGGGTACGAGAATGCGCATCCTGGTCACCGGCGCCACCGCCAACATCGGCCGCATGGTTGTCGACGAACTGCTCGACCTCGGCGCCCTGCACGACCCCGGCGTCATCGAGATCCGGGCCTTCACCGTCGACCCGGCCAAGGTCGCGCTCCCGCCCGGTGTGGAGGTGGTGACCGGCTTCTTCAACCGGCCGGACCGGGTCGCCGCGGCCCTCGACGGCGTCGACCGGATGTATCTCGCCCCGCACATCCCCACCGTCACCGCCGTCTGCCGGGCGGCCGCCGAGGCCGGCGTGCGCCACATCGTCGACTTGGCCGGTGTGAAGGGCCTGCACTGGCAGGCCGTCGAGGACGCGGTGGAGGCGTCCGGCATCCCGTTCACCCACCTGGAGCCGGGCGAGTTCATGGCCAACTCCACCAGTTGGGCGCCGCAGATCAGGGCCGGCGACGAGGTGCGCGACGCGTGGGGCGACGCGGCCAACGCCCCGATCGCCCAGGAGGACATCGCCGCGATCGCCGCCCGCGTGCTCCTCTCCGAGGATCACCACGGCCGCTCCTACGAGCTGACCGGACCGGAGACGCTCAGCCGGCGGCAGCAGGTCGCCGCGATCGGCGCGGAGCTGGGCCGCGATCTCACCTTCGTCGAGCTATCCGGCGACGAGGCGGTCGCCCACTACCGGTCGCTGATGGGCGACTTCGGCGACTGGTACCTGAACGGCCTCGCGCAACTCGCCGAACATCCGCAGCCCGCCCTGCCGACTGTCGAAGCCCTGCTCAATCGGCCTGCGATGAGCTACGCCGAGTGGGTGCGCCGTCACGCGGATCTATTTAGGTAACCCGATTTGGCGGCCCGCAGGCCCTCAGGTAAAGTTCTCCACGGCGCGGCAAGCCGGGCCAAATGGGGTATGGGGTAATTGGCAGCCCGGCTGATTCTGGTTCAGCTAGTCTAGGTTCGAGTCCTGGTACCCCAGCGCAGTCCTCCTCGCCGGGAGGGCAGTGCTGGTAGAAGCAGCGTGTTCTGGTCCCGTCGTCTAGCGGCCTAGGACGCCGCCCTCTCAAGGCGGTAGCGAGGGTTCGAATCCCTTCGGGACTACATCGAGAACGGCCCGCATCGATTGATGCGGGCCGTTTCGCTTTCCCGGGCCTTTCCCACCGCGCAAGGGGGTACGGCCACACCTACCCCGACCGCAACCATCGCCTCCCGTGGCTCCCGCGCGACGTGGGCGCCACTCCCGGCCGCCGGCGCGACCGCCGGGCAGATGCGGTGGGCCACCGTCCGGTGTGGGTCTGCCGCTCCCGGCGGGTGGTCGTCTGCGGTTGCTCTCGCACGTGATCGGCGGGTTCGGGGTGTCCGGGCCGCGGCGGGTGGTCGTCTGCGGTTGCTCCCACGCGTGATCGGCGGGGTTCGGGGTGTCCGGGCCGCGGTCGGCGAGGCTGTCGAGTGCTCCCCGTCACCCCTGCTGAGGTGGGTGGATATCCGATTTCGGCTGCGGGCACAGTGCTGATAGAGTTCAGTCCGCCGCCGCAACCGGGTGGTGAACGGCAAGTTCTGGTCCCGTCGTCTAGCGGCCTAGGACGCCGCCCTCTCAAGGCGGTAGCGAGGGTTCGAATCCCTTCGGGACTACCAGAAAAGATCGGCCCGCATCGGTGACGGTGCGGGCCGATCTGCGTTCCCGGTCGGCGGCTGTGGACGCGGCGCTCCGGTCGGGCGGCTGTGGACGCGGTTCCCGGTCGGCGGCTGTGGACGCGGCGCTCCGGCGACGGCCCGCCGTTCTGCTGGGCGGAGATTCCGGGGCCGCCCGGCCGTCGGGGCGGTGATACTTCGACGATGAGCGAGGTCACCGTCCGGCGAGTCGACTTCGGATGGTTCGTGCGCCCGTCCGAGGAGACCGGGACCGGGGCGGCCCGGGTGGAGCCCACCCTGGGGTATCTGATCGACCATCCGGCCGGGCGGCTCCTGGTCGACACCGGCATGGGCGGCCATCCGGATGTGGACCGCCATTACCGGCCGCGGCGGGTTCCGCTCGGCGTGGCGCTCACCGCGGCCGGCACCACGATCGACGACATCCGGTATGTGGTGAACTGCCACCTGCACTTCGACCACTGTGGAGGGAATCCGGAGCTGGCCGGCCGCCCGGTCTTCGCCCAGAAGACGGAGCTGACGCTGGCCCGGACCGTCGAGTGGTACACCCTGCCGGAGCTGGTCGACCATGCCGGTGTCCGGTATGTGGAGCTGGACGGCGCGGCGGAGATCCTGCCCGGTGTGCGGGTCCTGCCGACGCCGGGTCACACCGACGGCCACCAGTCGGTCGTGGTGCGGACCGCCGACGGCACGGTGATCGTGGCCGGGCAGAGCCACGACCACGCCACCGCGTTCACCTATGACGCGCTCGCCCACCGGACCGGGATCGGCACACCACCACCCTGGATCGAGACCCTGCTGGACCTCGATCCCCGCCGGATCGTCTTCGCTCACGACAACGCGGTCTGGACCCCGTGACGGTGAGGAGCCCGGATCGTCTTCGCTCACGACTACGCCGTCTGGACCCCGTGACGGTGAGGAGCCACACCCGGGTTCAGAGTGGGGTGGCGGCGCCCGGGGTGAGCCAGGTGAGGGTGTCCGGGGCGAAGGCGGCTTCGATCTCGGGGCGGCCCTCGTGGAAGTGCGACCAGCCCTCGTAGTGGACCGGCACGACGCGGCGGGGCCGGATCAGCGACACGAGGCGGGCCGCGTCCCGGCCGGTCATCGTGTATCGCAGCGGGCCGGTGAGACCGAACTGCACGCTGCCCAGGTGCAGGACGGCGGTGTCGACGGTGAAGCGGGCGGCGACCTGGCGTACGCCGGAGAACAGCACCGTGTCCCCGGAGATCCAGACCACCGCCGAGGCGCCGGGCGGCCGCAACGCGAAGCCGATCGCGTCACCGACGAGCCCGCGGCTCAGTGGCGGGCCGTGCCGGGCCGGGGTGGCGGTCACCTCGACGTCGCCCACGGTGGAGGTCCGCCAGGGGGCCAGGCCGACCGCGTTGCCGCCGAGCCGGCGGGCCCCACTGACCGTGGTGAGCACCACCGGCACCGACGGCAGCAGCGCCCGGCCGGCGTCGTCCAGGTTGTCGCTGTGGTGGTCGTGGGTCAGCAGGACCGCGTCGACGGGACCGAGGGAGGCGTACGGCACCGCCGGGCCGGCCGTCTTCACCGAGGACGTGCCGAGCCCGAACGAGTACCGCCGGCCCGGCTCGTCGAAGGTCGGGTCGGTGAGCAGGCGTACCCCGCCGATCTCGATCAGCGTGGTCGGCCCGCCGATGTGCGTGATCTTCATCGGGCGTGCCGCAGGGCCCATTCCAGGACCTCGTCCGCGATCTGCTCCCAGCCCTTCTGGGCGGGCAGCAGGTGGGCGTACCCCTCGTACTCGCGGATCTCGGTGACGGTGTTCGACCGGTAGTGCTTGTGGTTGGACCGCTGCACCTCGGGCGGCATGATGTGGTCCTCGGAGCCGGAGACGAAGAGCAGCGGCGCCCGCTCGTCGTTGTGGTAATCGACCCAGGTGTCCTGGTGACCGGGCTGGAAGTTGGCGAGCACGCTGCCCCACAGGATGCCCCCGTTGGCCGGGATCGCGTACCGCTCGTAGAGGGCCTTGGACTCCTCCGGGCTGAACGTGTTGGTGAACGCGTACGTCCACTGCTCCAGCGTCAGCGGCACCGCCCGGTGCCGGTTCGCCGGGCTCTTCAGCACCGGGAAGGTCGACTTCACCTGGGACAGCGGGACCACCCGGACACCTTCGGTCGGGGCCGAGTTCATGGCGACGCCGGCCGCGCCGTACCCGTGGTCGAGGAGGATCTGGGTGAACGCGCCGCCCGCCGAGTGACCGATGATGATCGGGGGCTCGGGCAGCTCCCGGATCTGCGCCTCGATGTGCTCGATGATCTCCGGCACGGTGACGGCCAGGATCGGGGACGGGTCGGTGTTGAGGGCCTCCACCTCGACCTCGAAGCCCGGGTACGCGGGCGCGATCACCCGGTGGCCCTTCGCCTCGTAGTGGGCGACCCAGTTCTCCCAGCTGCGCGGCGTGACCCAGAATCCGTGTACCAGAACGATCGGTTTCATACGTCCGATCCTCGTGGGAGCGGGCCCACCCTCGAATCACGTGTGACACGTAGTCGGCCGTGCACGCGCTACCGAAATCGGGCTCAGTCGGGCAGGACGTCCCGTAACTGCCGCCGCGACGTGACACCGAGCTTCCGGAACACCTTCCGGAGGTGGTAGTCCACCGTGTTCGCGCTGAGGAACAGTTGTGCCGCGATCTCCGCATTGGTCTCACCGGCCCGGGCGAGGATCGCGACGGCGGCCTCCTGTGGAGTGAGGATGGTGTCGTCGGCGACGGGCCCGGCCGGCCGGACGCTCTCGCCGAGCGCCCCCAGCTCCTGCCCGGCCCGGGCGGCGAACGCGTCGGCCCGGACCTCCTCGAACATCTCGAGCGCCGTGGTGAGCTGGTCGCGCGCGTCCCGTCGGCGGCGACGGCGGCGCAGCCACTCGCCGTAGAGCAGCCGGGCCCGGGCCAGATCGCCGTGGGACAGCGTGTCGTCGAGCCGGTCGATCGCCGCCAGGTAGAGGTCCTCCGCCTCGCCGGGGCCGGACAGCAGCGCCCGTGAACGGTCCAGTAGCCCCAGGGCGCGGGGCGTGCCGCCGGCCCGGGCGGCGAGATCGAGATCGGCGCAGGCCCGTTCCGCGGTCTGCCGGTCGCCGGAGCGGACCGCCGCCTCCACCAGGTCCGGCAGCGCCCACGCGTACCGCAGGGGACGGCCTAGGTCGACGATGCCCAGCAGGCCGTCGCGGGCGGCCGCGTAGTCGCCGACCGCGTTGTCGAGCACGGCGAGGCTGAGCCGGGTGACCGCGTGCATGCCCCCCAGGTGCAGCATCTCGAAGACGCCGAGCGCGTGTGGCAGCGTCTCCCGCAGCCCGGCAGGATTGCGCCAGCTCACCAGCTCCGGGTGACGCCACACCTGCTCCTGCTCGGCGGTGATGCCGATCGCCCGCCGGACTCGCTGCCCGGCCGCGTCGTGCCGGTCAGCGTCGTTGAGCCGGCCGAGGAACGCGCCGGTCATGGCGCCGATGAAGTGGACGATGTCCAGGGAGTGCAACGCCCCGGTACGCCGCGCGGCCGCCTCCGCCCGCTGGATCAGGAAGTGCTTGGTGGGGTCGTCCCAGACCATGTTGCAGAAGTTGATGCCCAGGATGAACCGGGTGAGCAGCGTCTCGTCGGGCAGCGCCGGGTCGGCGATCGCGGCGATCGCCCGGCGCAACGGCGGCACACCCCCGGCGAAACCGTCGGTGATGAACGCGGCGTAGCCGGCCAGCAGCAGCCCGTCCAGGTCGGCCGGGTCGTCACCGGCGAGCGGGCGGGCGGCCACGGCGATCTCCGGATCGGTGACGCTGCCCAGGTGCTCGGCGGTGGTGGCGTGCTGGATGGCCTGGATGACCGCTACCCGGGCGCGGTCGCGGTCGGCGCCGAAGGCCCGGGCGGCGGCCAGGCACATGGCGGCGGCGTCGCGCAGGCCGTGCGGCACACCGGCGTTGACCGAGGCGTTGGCCCGGGTCAGCAGAGCGTCGCCGCGTTGCGGCCTGGTGAGCCGGCTCTCGTCGGTGTCGTCCAGGAGCAGAAGGGCCCGGGCCGGTGCGCCGGCGACCATCGCGGCCCCGGCCGCCTGGACACGCCGGCCGGCGCGGGCGGTGGAGTCGGGGGTCAGCTCGGCCGCGCGGCTCAGGAACCCGGCCCGGGCGGTGTGGCCGCCCCGCGCCCCGGCCCGGTCGGCGCTGCGCTCCAGCTCGGCGGCGACCGTCTCGTCCGGAGCGACCGCCGCGGCGGCGAGGTGCCAGGCCCGCCGGTCGACGTCGGCCGGCTCGGTGGTGGCGGTGGCCAGGGCGTCGTGGACGGCCCGGCGCTGGGCGGGCCCGGCGTCGCCGTAGATCGCCGACCGCACCAGCGGATGCCGGAAGTCGACCGGCGGGAGCCCGCTGACCAGACGATCCGCCTCGGCCGGGGCGGCGTCCTCCGGTCCGGTGCCGAGCAGTCGCGCCGCGGTCAGCAGCTGCTCGACCCGGCCGCCCGCCCCGGCCGCGGCCAGGACCAGCCACGTCCGGGTGGCCTCGGGATAGGTCCGGACCCGCGCCGAGTAGTGGGCCTCCAGGCGGCTGCCGATCGGCACCGGCTCGGGCAGCGGGGAGGCGCCGCGAAGCTGGTCGGAGGTGAGCTCCCGGCCCAGATCGGTGAGCGCCAGCGGGTTGCCGCCGGTGGTCACGGCGATCTGCTCGGCCAGCGTCAGGTCGAGGTCGCCGGTGACCACGTCGGAGAGCAGGGCCATCGCGGCGTCCCGGCCGAGCCCGGCGACATCGAGCACCTGCACGCCGGCGAACAGGGTGGGGTCGTCGGTGACGGGCCGGTGGGCGAAGAGGAGCACCACACCCTCGGCGTGCAGGCGGCGGGCGACGAAGGCCATGGCACGGGCCGACTCGGGGTCGAGCCAGTGCGCGTCGTCGACGACACAGAGCCGCGGGGTGGCCGCCAGCAGGGTCAGAGCGGCCAGGCTGACCAGGAACTCCTCCGGTGGCGGACCGTCGGCGAGACCGCACGCCACGTCGAGGGCGGCCCGCTGCGCGGCCGGCAGCCGGTCTCGCTCGGACAGGAGCGGGACGAGCAGGCGGTGCAGCCCGGCGTAGGGGAAGTCGGACTCGGACTCGACACCACTGATGGCGAGAGCCCCGGGGACCGTGCTCCGGGCGTACCGGAGCAGTGCGGTCTTGCCGACGCCGGCCTCGCCGCGCAGGACCAGCGCCGAGCTGCGCCCGCCTCGCGCCTCCCGGAGGAGATCGTCGAGCCGGGCGCATTCGCTGTCCCGTCCGAAGAGCCGGTCGTCCTGCCCGAAGAGCCGCACGCGCGAGACTCCGTCGGTGGGGTTACAGGCCGGAGAGGCGCTGGCCGGCGCGGACGACGGCCATCGCGTGCCGCTCGCCGGGCCGACGGCCGAGACGCTCGATCGGACCGCTTATCGAAATCGAGGCGATCACTCGTCCCGTGCGGTCGCGGATCGGCGCGGAGACGCTTGCCACACCCGGCTCGCGCTCGGCGACGCTCTGCGCCCAGCCGCGACGGCGGACCTCGGCGAGGGTGCGGCCGGTGAACTTGCAACGCGGCAGGAGCGGCATCACGGCCTCGGGGGGCTCCCACGCGAGCAGGATCTGTGCGGCCGAGCCGGCGACCATCGGCAGCACCGAGCCGACCGGGACAGTGTCGCGAAGACCACTCGCCCGCTCGGCCGCGGCGACGCAGATCCGCTCATCGGCACGGCGCAGATAAAGCTGAGCGCTCTCACCCGTGGCGTCCCGCAGTGCGGACAACAGGGGCTCGGCGGCGGTCAGCAGAACGTCCGGCGCGGCGTTGGCCAACTCGCCCAACCGCGGGCCCGGACGCCATCTTCCTTGCGTGTCACGCACCAGCATCCGATGGATCTCCAAGGCCTGGGCCAGGCGATGTGCGGTCGCCCGCGGCAGCTTGGTGCGCTCGACCAACTCGGCAAGACTGGCGCCGTCGACACATGCGGCGAGGATGACAACCGCCTTGTCGAGAACGCCTACACCGCTCATACTGTGTCCCACAAGCCGAAACATACATTCCAGAATTTAGGATGTCCAGATGGTGGGAGTCACTCCCCAGAGCGGGAAACCCAGGACCCTGGCCGAGAAGGTCTGGGATGACCACGTGGTGCGCACGGCCGAGGGTGAGCCCGACCTGCTCTTCATCGACCTGCATCTCCTGCACGAGGTCACCAGCCCGCAGGCGTTCGACGGTCTGCGGATGGCCGGCCGACCGGTCCGCCGCACCGACCTCACGCTCGCGACGGAGGACCACAACACCCCGACCGGGTATGCGGACCCCGCGTTCAACACCCGCCGCGGTGACCTGCTCACGATCACCGACACGGTCTCGCGGACGCAGATCGAGACCCTGCGCAAGAACTGCGCCGAGTTCGGTGTGGAGATCCGTCCGCTGGGCGACGTCAACCAGGGCATCGTGCACGTGATCGGCCCGCAGCTGGGCCTCACCCAGCCCGGCATGACGATCGTCTGCGGCGACTCGCACACCGCGACCCACGGCGCGTTCGGCGCGCTGGCCTTCGGCATCGGCACCAGCGAGGTCGAGCACGTGCTCGCCACCCAGACGCTGCCGCAGTCCAAGCCGAAGACGATGGCGGTCACCGTGGTCGGCGAGCTCGGCCCGGGCGTCTCCGCGAAGGACCTGATCCTCGCCCTGATCACGCAGACCGGCACCGGCGGCGGCAATGGCCACATCGTGGAGTACCGCGGCGAGGCGATCCGTGGGCTCTCCATGGAGGGCCGGATGACCATCTGCAACATGTCGATCGAGTGGGGCGCCAAGGCCGGCATGATCGCGCCGGACGAGACCACCTTCGCCTACCTGAAGGGCCGCACCCACGCCCCGCAGGGCGAGCAGTGGGACGCCGCCGTCGAGTATTGGAAGACCCTCGCCACCGATGAGGGCGCCGAGTACGACACCGAGATCATCCTGGACGCCACGACGATCAGCCCGTTCATCACCTGGGGCACCAACCCGGGCCAGGGCGCCGCGCTGAACAGCGTGGTCCCCGCGCCCGAGGACTTCCTGGACGAGGTGGAGCGCGGCGCCGCCGAGCGCGCCCTGGCGTACATGGACCTCACCCCCGGCACCCCGTTCCGCGAGGTCCCGGTGGACGTGGTCTTCGTCGGCTCGTGCACCAACGGCCGGCTCGAGGACCTGCGGGCCGCCGCCGACGTGATCCGGGGCCGCAAGGTCGCCGACGGCGTCCGGATGATGATCGTGCCCGGCTCCTACCTCGTGCGCGAGCAGGCCGAGGCCGAGGGCCTGGACAAGGTGTTCACCGAGGCCGGGGCCGAGTGGCGGTTCGCCGGCTGCTCGATGTGCCTGGGCATGAACCCGGACACGCTCAGTCCCGGCCAGCGTGCCGCGTCCACCTCCAACCGCAACTTCGAGGGCCGGCAGGGCAAAGGTGGGCGTACCCACCTGGTCTCGCCGCAGGTCGCCGCCGCCACCGCCGTGGTCGGCAAGCTGGCCGCCCCCGCCGACCTCTGATCCCGCCGGAGAGAAAAATGGACAAGTTCGTCACCCACAGCGGCAGAGTCATGCCGCTGCGCCGTTCCGACGTGGACACGGACCAGATCATCCCGGCGGTCTACCTGAAGCGGGTCACCCGGACCGGCTTCGAGGACGGCCTCTTCAACGCCTGGCGGGAGGACCCGGAGTTCGTGCTGAACCGCCCGCAGCACGCGGGGGCCACCATCCTCGTCGCCGGCCCCAACTTCGGCACCGGCTCGTCCCGCCAGCACGCCGTCTGGGCGCTGCGCGACTGGGGCTTCAAGGCGGTCATCGCCTCCCGCTTCGGCGACATCTTCCGCGGCAACTCCCTCAAGGAGGGCCTGCTGCCGATCCAGCTGGACCAGAAGATCATCGAGAGCCTCTGGGACCTGGCCGACGCCGAGCCGGAGAAGGAGATCACCGTCGACCTCGAGGGCCGTGTGGTCCGGGTCGACGACGCCGCCTACGGATTCCCCATTGACGACTTCAGCCGCTGGCGTCTCATGGAGGGCCTCGACGACATCGGACTGACGCTGCGGCACGAGGACGCGATTACCGCGTACGAGAAGAGCCGTCCCGCTTTCAAGCCGGTCGTCGTCCTTTAGACCGGTCATCGAATTCGCCCCTGCCGGGTCACCCGGCAGGGGCGAATTCGTTGGGACACAACGGTTTTTTCCTCTGAATGTTTCTGTAACCAGGTCACAGGGCATACCGTGCGCGCAGAATGGCCCGTGACGGGCCAGTTCTCACGTCCGGGAGGAAACCGTGAACAAGGCCGAGCTCATCGAGGCGCTCGCAGTCAAGCTGGGCGACAAGAAGACCGCGACCCTGGCGCTCGACGCGTTCATCAGTGAAGTGCAGAACGCCGTCGCCAAGGGCGACCGAGTAGCACTCACCGGATTCGGTTCCTGGGAGAAGCGGGTCCGTAATCCGCGGGTCGCGCGGAATCCGCGAACCGGGGAACCGGTCAAGGTGAAGAAGACGTCCGTCCCGGTGTTCAAGGTGGGCAACACATTCCGGGAACTGGTGGCGAGCGGTAAGCCCGCCAAGGCGGCGGCCGTCAAGAAGACCACCGCGACCAAGGCGGCTCCGGCTGCCAAGACCGCGGCGGCCACCAAGACGACGGCCAAGGCGGCGTCCAAGACCGCGGCGGCGTCCAAGACCGCGGCGGCCACCAAGACGGCCGCGGCGCCCAAGACCGCGGCGGTCACCAAGACCGCGGCGGCGAAGAAGACCACCGCGACCAAGGCGACGGCCACCAAGACCCCGGCCGCCGCGAAGAAGACGACGGCCAAGGCCGCACCGGCGAAGGCCACCACCACGGCGACGACGGCGGCGGCGAAGAAGACGACGACGAAGAAGGCGGCGCCGGTGACGGCACCGGCGACCAAGGCGGCCAAGACGACGGCCAAGGCGGCTCCGGCCAAGAAGACCGCACGTAAGACGGCGACACCGGCGGCCGCGCCCGCCCGTGCCGCGTCACCCCGCCGCAGTCGCTGACCGCACACCCGAAGGCGTCCACCCGTACGGTGGACGCCTTTTCGGTGTTCCGGCGCGGCCCCGCCCGCGCGTCCTACCGTCCGCATCATGCAGCGAGGATCGAGGCCCCGGGGCCTGACCAGCCGGGCCGGCATCGCCGCGGCGCTGTTCTCCATCGCCGTCCTGCCCGGGTGGACACTCGGCGACCTGGCCGAGGACGGCACCGGATGGCCGGTGCTGGACTGGCTGATCACCTGCGGCTGGTCCGGTCTCGCGGTGGCGGCGGGCGCGCCGTACGGCTCGTACCGGCGAGTGGACGGCCTGGCCGGGGCGGTGCCGATCTACGGCTGGTATCTGGCCGCGGTCCTCAGCTGGCGGCTGGCGCTGCTGCCGTACCGCGACTGGGAGCCGCGCCGGGACGAGCTGTGGCAGGCGCGGTGGCTCACCGGCGACCTGATAGGTCACTGGCGGGCCGACGCGACCGCCCGCCGTGCCGTCACAACCGCGAAGCGCCCAGTAACGTCTCGCCGGACCAGGCCAGCAACCAGCCGTCGCCCTTCGGCGTCTTGAACGGGTGGTGGTCGCTCTCACCCCGTAGCGACGCCAGTAGATGCGGCATCAGCTTGCCCTGGCTGCACACCACGACCCGCTCGAAAGCGCGCAGCTCGGCCAGCCGGGCCCGCGCGGCCGCCACCCGGGCGGGCAGACCGTCCGGCCCGGACGGCTCGGCGAAAGCCCCGTCCCGCACGATCGGCCGCTCGACGGCGGCTGCCAGCGGCTCCAGCGTCTGCGTGCACCTCAGCGGCGTCGCCGCCACCAGCCGGCGCGGGCGCAGCGCGGTGAGCAGGCCGGCGATCCGGTCCGCCTGTTTCGCGCCGACCGGATCGATCGGCCGTAGCTCGTCCCGGCCCGCCCATTTCCTGCGCTCCCCGGCCCGGGCATGCCGGACCAGCGCGATCACCGCGGTGACCGGCGGCAGCGACGCGACTCCGGCGAGGAGGGTCCGCTCCTCGGGGTACGACAACCGCCCGGCCGCCTCCTCCAGAGGCAGCCACGCCGTCTCGTCCACCTCGTCGGCGTCCCGGACCGGCCCGTCCGAGGCGGCGGCCATCAGCCAGTACGCCACGTTCTTGGGCCGCCCGTCCGGCAGCGCGTAGTCGACGTCCGGCAGCCGCAGCTGGGGGATCGCCGCCGCACCGGTCTCCTCCTCGACCTCCCGCAGCGCCCCGGCCAGCGGCTCCTCGCCGCCGGTCAGTTTGCCCTTGGGCAGGCTCCAGTCGTCGTAACGCGGGCGGTGCACCAGGCACACCTCGACCCGGTCACCGGACCGACGGCAGAGGACTCCGCCGGCCGCACGTTCCACTTCCGTCATTGGCCCGTTTCTCAGGTGTTCTTCTTGCCGATGATCCGCCGGAGCATGGCCGCCTGCAGATGGATCTGCGGACGGCCGGTGGCGCCCTGGTTGCGATGCCAGATGCCGTCGCCGTCCAGGTCCCAGCCCTCAGTGGTCTCCGCCATCGACAGTTCCAAAACATGCCGCAGCTCCTCGCGGGCCGACGGCAGCGTCACCTTCACCAGCGCCTCCACCCGGCGGTCGAGGTTGCGGTGCATCATGTCGGCGGAGCCCATCCAGTACTCGGCGTCGGCGCCCGGCCCGAACCGGAACACCCGGGAGTGCTCCAGGAACCGGCCGACGATCGAGCGGACCCGGATGTTCTCCGACAGGCCGGGCACGCCGGGCCGCAGCGCGCACATGCCGCGGATGATCAGGTCCACCTTGACCCCGTCCTGCGAGGCACGGTAGAGCGCGTCGATCGTCTTCTCGTCGACCAGCGAGTTCACCTTGAACTGCACGAGCGCCTCGCCGCCCTCCCGAGCGATCCGGGCCTGCTCGTCGACCCGCTCCAGCAGGCCCTTGCGCACCCCGTGCGGGGCGACCAGCAGCCGCCGGTACGTGGTCTGCCTGCTGTACCCGGTGAGCACGTTGAACAGGTCGGTGACGTCGGCGCCCACCTCGGGGTCGGCGGTCAGCATGCCGAAGTCCTCGTACAGCCGGGCCGTCTTGGGGTGGTAGTTGCCCGTGCCGATGTGGCAGTAGCGCCGGATCTGGTTGCCCTCCTGGCGTACCACCAGGGAGGTCTTGCAGTGGGTCTTGAGGCCGACCAGGCCGTAGACGACGTGGCAGCCGGCCCGCTCCAGCGTCCGCGCCCAGGCGATGTTGGCGACCTCGTCGAACCGGGCCTTCACCTCGACCAGAACCACCACCTGCTTGCCCGCGGCGGCCGCGTCGACCAGGGCGTCAACTATCGGCGAGTCACCGGACGTGCGGTACAGGGTCTGCTTGATCGCCAGCACCAGCGGGTCGGCCGCGGCCTGCTCGATGAAGCGCTGCACGCTCGTCGAGAACGAGTGGTACGGGTGGTGCACGAGGATGTCGGACTCGCGCAGCCGGTTGAACACGCTGCGCGGCACTTCACCGTCGGCCAGATGCGGGTGGGTCGCCGGAACGAACGGACGGTCCTTGAGGTCGTCACGGTCGCACTCGCCGTAGACCTGCCACAGCGACGACAGGTCGAGCAGACCGGGCACCCGCAGCACGTCGTGACTGTCCATGTCGAGTTCGCGGACCAGCAGGTCGAGCACGTGGTCGCTGATCGAGGCAGCCACCTCGAGCCGGACCGGCGGACCCAGCCGGCGCTGCGCCAGCTCCCGCTCCAGGGCCTGCAGCAGGTCCTCGTCGCGGTCCTCGTCGACCTCCAACTCGGCGTTGCGGGTCACCCGGAACAGGTGCCACTCCAGGATCTGCATGCCCGGGAACAGCTGGCTCAGGTGGACCGCGATCAGCTCCTCGATCGGCAGGAACCGGATGCCGCGGCCGTCGTTCTGCACGGTCACGAACCGCGACACGTTGTTCGGCACCTTGACCCGCGCGAACAGCTCCGGCGCGTCACCGTCGGGATAACGAAGGGCGACGGCGAGATTCAAGGACTTGCTGGAGATGTACGGGAAAGGGTGCGCCGGGTCGACCGCGAGCGGCGTCAGCACCGGGAAGACCTGCTCCCGGAAGAAGGTCCGCAACCGGCCCTGCTCGGCGGCGTTCAGCTCCTTCCACGACACCAGCTCGATGCTCTCCGCCGCCAGTTTCGGCCGCACCTCGTCGGAGAAGCAGGCCGCGTGCCGGGTCACCAGGTCGGTGGTCCGCTCGGTGATCATCTCGATCTGGTGGCGCAGCGGGGACCGGTCACCTCCGCGCATCGGCAGGCCCGCGCTCAGCCGCCGCTTCAGCCCGGCCACCCGGACCATGTAGAACTCGTCCAGATTGCTCGCGAAGATCGCCAGGAACTTGGCCCGCTCCAGCAGCGGCGTCCCCGGGTCCTCGGCCAGGGCCAGCACCCGGGCGTTGAAGTCCAGCCAGGACAGCTCCCGGTTCAGGAAACGGTCCTCGGGCAGCAGGTGACCCGGCCTCTCGTCGACATCGTCATCGTCGTCGTCGTCCAGATCGGCGCTGTCCAGATCGGCGCTGTTGAGATCGCTGTTGAGGTCGGCGCTGTGGAGATCGGCGACCATCTCACTCGCCGTGAGCTCGGCCACCTCGCGCTCGGTGAGCTCCGGATCCGGTTCGACAGCCGCCTCCGCAGGGTCGGGGGCCTCGATCAACTGCTCTTCTGCCGACTCGGGGCGGGGCAGAAAGCGGCCGTTGGGGCCACGCCGGCGGGTCTCGGAAATCCGGGGCGGGGTCGTCATGCCTTACATCATTGCCGTTTCCGGAGAAACGTGAAACGAACTACCGGATGATCACATCAAAGGACTCCGGGAATTAACACCCGCCGGACCACACCCGTCGCGTCGGACTCCACCGTCACCCGCTGGCCGAGACGGAGAAGTCGCAGGCCGGAGCGTTGAAACGCCTCGGCGCCGAAGGACAGTGGGGTGCCGTCGTCGAGCAGCAGCGTCCCGCTGCGGGTGTCCGGGTCGAAAGTCGCGATCGTGCCCTGCATGGGACCGAACGCTACCCGTATCAGGCGGCCGGCGCGCACGCCGTGACGCGGCCCAGCTCCCGGAGCAGCCCGCAGGTCCACTCGCCCGCGCCCAGGCGCAACACCGCGTCCAGGTCGGCCGCGGTGTCGACGTCCTGCCGCAGACCCGGCCAGTCGCCGCGCAACAGCGAGGCCCCCGACCCGGCGTGCGCCGCCGCCGACGGCCCACCGAACCGCGGATCCAGCGCCCACCCGGCCGGCGCGGCCAGCAGCACCGTCCCGATGCCCGCCGCGTCCGGCACGAAAGCCCGGCCGCCCGCCCGGCCCAGCGCCTCGTCGAGTTGCTCCGGCCGCAGCGCCGGCAGGTCGCCGGCCAGCACCGCCCGGTGCGCGGACCGGCCGGTCACCTCATCCGCCCCGAACCGCATCGCCGCGTTCAGCCCACCGCCCGGATCGGCCACCACCCGGGCGCCCAGCTCCCGCACCGCCGCCCGGACCTGCGGATCGTCGGTGACCACCAGCAACTCGGCCACCGAGGCGCTGGACAGCACCGCGGCCGCGGTGTCACGCACCATGGCCAGAGCCAGCTCCGGATGACGGTCGGCCGGCACGGCGCCACGCAGCCGCGTCTTCGCCGCGCCGAGCCGCTTGACCGGGATCACCGCCGTCCACATCTGCACCCGACCATCCTGCCTGACGGGTCGTCGCGGTCGTGACCGGCAAGCCGCTAGTTCAGTGATTCCCGAGACCCCTACCTGGTCGGGCGGGACGTGAGCGGGCATGATTTCGTCGCAGGTGAACAGGGGAGGCGGCGTCGACGTCTCCGTTCGAGGGACGGGGGACGCCGTGGCACAGCTCAGGCTCGGCTTCTGGCAGCGTGTCGCGGTGATGCTGGTGATCCCCGTCATGACGGCCCTGACGAGCAAGACGTGGTCACGGCAGGACCGCATCCCGTCGACCGGCCCGGTCATCCTCGTCCCCAACCACGTGTCGCACTTCGACCCGCTCGTCGTGGCGCACTACATCTACCGGTCCGGCCGGTGGCCACGGTTCCTCGGCAAGTCCAGCGTCTGGAAAGTGCCGGTCATCGGGTTCCTGCTCACCAAGACGCGGCAGATCCCGGTCGAACGGGGCAGTGTGGAGGCGGTGAAGTCGCTGGACACCCTCGTCGAGGCGCTGCGCGGTGGCGGCGCCGTGGTCATCTACCCGGAGGGCACCACCACCCGGCACCCCGACCTCTGGCCGATGCGCGGCAAGACCGGCGCGGCCCGGCTCGCCCTGCTCACCGGCGCCCCGGTGGTGCCCATCGCCAACTGGGGTGCCCAGACGATCTTCGACCCGCGGACCAACCGGCTGAAACTGCGCCGCACGCACGTCACCGTCACCACCGGCGAGCCGGTCGACCTCAGCCGCTGGGCCGGCCTCGAACCGTCCCGGGCGGT
Organism: Actinoplanes sp. CA-252034; assembly: GCF_050956125.1. Taxonomy (NCBI): domain Bacteria; kingdom Bacillati; phylum Actinomycetota; class Actinomycetes; order Micromonosporales; family Micromonosporaceae; genus Actinoplanes; species Actinoplanes sp. CA-252034. The sequence continues at coordinate 9,619,988 of NZ_CP191846.1, read as the reverse complement.
GCTGGACGAGATGACCGAGAAGATCATGCTGGATGTCCGGGATCTGCTCGGTGAGATCCGCGACGGCGAAGCGCCGGCGCTCTACGACCGGCCCGCACAACGGGCCACAACCTCGGAGGAAGCGCCATGAAGGCCGCCGTCATCGGATCCGGATCCTGGGGTACGGCGTTCGCCAAGGTGCTCGGTGACGCCGGATCGACGGTCACCATGTGGGCGCGGCGCGAGTCCGTCGCCACGGAGATCCGGGAGCGGCACGGCAACGAGGGGTCGCTGCCCGGTGTCCGCCTGGCCGAGAGCGTCACCGCCACCACCGATCTGGCCGAGGCGGTCGGTGCGGCCGAGCTGATCGCCATCGCGGTGCCGTCACAGACCCTGCGCGGCAACCTCGCCGACTGGGCCGGGCTCTTCCCCGCCGACTCCACGGTCGTCTCCCTGATGAAGGGCATCGAGCTCGGCACCCTCAAGCGGATGAGCGAGGTGATCGTCGAGACGGCCGGTGTGGCTCCGGACCGGGTGGTGGTCGTCTCCGGTCCCAACGTGGCGCCCGAGATCGCCGCCGGCCAGCCGACCACGACCGTCGTGGCGTGCTCCGACGAGGGCCGCGCCAAACAGGTCCAGCACGCCCTCGCCACGCCGTACTTCCGGCCATACACCAGCGACGACGTGATCGGCTGCGAGCTCGGTGGCGCCTGCAAGAACGTGATCGCGCTGGCGTACGGGATGGCGGTGTCCCTGGGTCTCGGTGACAACACCCGCGCCTCTCTGATCACCCGCGGTCTCGCCGAGACCGCCCGCCTCGGGGTGGCGCTCGGCGCCGACCCGCTCACCTTCGCCGGTCTGGCCGGTCTCGGCGACCTGGTCGCCTCCTGCTCGTCGCCGCTCGCCCGCAACCGCAAGTTCGGTGAGCACCTGGGCCGCGGCGAGACCCTGGAACAGGCGCAGGTCGCCACCCGGCAGACCGCCGAGGGCGTCAAGAGCTGCCTGTCCATCCGCGATCTCGCCCGGGCGAACGGCGTCGAGATGCCGATCGTCGAGCAGGTGGAGCGCGTGTGCCACGAAGGGGTGGACCCGCGCGTCGCGGTCAAACTGCTGATGACACGGGAGATGAAACCCGAGTGAGCTCCTTCTCCGACGGCACTCGTGCCGTCCACGCCGGTCTGCCCTCGCCCCAGGTCGGCGAGCCGTTCCTGCCGGGGCCGGTGTTCGCCGCGCCCTATCACCTCGACCCGGTCACCGGGCCCGGGGAGAACGGCTACGCGCGCACCGAGCACCCGACCCGGCAGGCGCTGGAGTCCGCGATCGGCGCCCTCGAAGGCGGGCCGACGCTGGTCTTCTCCAGTGGGCAGGCCGCGATCACCGCGCTGTTCCTCGCCGTTCTGCGGGCCGGCGACACGGTGGCGATCCCCTCGGACGGCTACTTCACGGTACGGGCGTTCGCCGACGGGTTCCTGCGTGATCTGGGTGTCCGTTCCGTGCAGGTGCCGACCGCCGGGCCGTACCCCGATCTCACCGGCGTGCGGCTCGTGCTGCTGGAGACGCCCGCCAACCCCGGACTGGACGTGTGCGACGTACGGGCGCTGTCCGCCGCCGCCCACTCCGCCGGTGCGCTGGTGGCCGTGGACAACACCACCGCGACGCCGCTCGGGCAGAACCCGCTGGCGCTCGGCGCGGACCTGGTCGTCGCCTCCGGGACCAAGGCCCTCACCGGCCACTCCGACGTGCTCCTCGGGTATGTGTCGGCGACCGACCCCGAACTGCTGACCAGGGTGGAGACATGGCGCAAGCAGACCGGCGCCGTGCCCGGGGCGTTCGACGCCTGGCTGGCGCACCGGTCGATCGCCACGCTCGACCTGCGGCTGGCCCGGCAGACCGCCAACGCGGCCGCCGTCGCCGAGCTGCTGCTGTCGCGTCCGGACGTGACCGGGGTCCGCTGGCCCGGGCTGCCGTCCGACCCGTCGTACCCGATCGCCTCGGCGCAGATGCGGCGCATCCCCGGAGTGGTGTCGTTCGACCTGGGCTCGGCCGAGCGGGTGGCACGGTTCCTGTCGGCGGCGAAGCTGGTGTTCGCGGCCACCTCGTTCGGCGGGGTCCACACCACGGCCGACCGGCGGGCGCAGTGGGGTGACGACACGCCGCCCGGGTTCGTGCGGTTCTCCTGCGGCATCGAGGACACCGCCGACCTGCTCGCCGACATCACCACGGCCCTCTCGTCGTGACCGCGTGGAGCAGCTTCAGCGGTGACGAGGTGGCGGCGCTCACCCAGGGCTCGAGCTTCTTCGCCGAGCCGGGGGAGCGGGACTGCCCGGCCTGTGGACAGCGGCGGCTGCGCGCCTATGTCACGGCCCCGGAGAACGCCAAGCGCCCGACCCTGGTCAGCTACGTCTGGTGCGGGGCCTGCGACAAGTTCGTGGGCACCCGCGCCCGTCACCCGGACGGGCTGATCTTCTCCGACCCGCTGGCCGCCCTGTCCACGGCCGAGCGCCGCGAGCTGGAACGCAGCCTGACCGGCTTCCTGGCCTACCTGGACTCGCTCTGGGACTCCGGCGCGCTGCCCCAGACGTTCACGGCCTGAACCCCGGTCGGCCTCCACCGCTGTCGCAGCGCTTGCCGGGACTGTGCGCGGGCGGCGCGGTCAGCCGTGGGTGGCGACGAAGTCGTGCAGCCAGTCGGGGGCGATGCCGTCACCCGGAGCCGTGCGGCGCAGCGCCTCGCCCGGGCGGATGCCGAGCAGGGCCAGCGTCATGGTGGCCAGCAGCGTCGAACGGCCGTTGTCGGCGGCGGACTGGGTGACCACGAATCGTCCCGCGCGGACCTCACGGGCGAGGCGGGCGGCGAGAGCGACCACCTGGTTCGCCTCCTGCTGCATCTCCTTCGGCGACGGCGCGGCCGCCGGGAACGGGACCACCTCGATCCCGGCGGTGTCCGGGCCGGGCGCCGCCGACGACACCAGCACCTGCACCCCGGCTCGGGCGAGCGCGCCCAGCTCCTGCGGTGACCACGGCTCGTCCGCGGGGCGGGCCATCGTCGCGAGCTGGCCCGGGCCCGGGCCGGCGATCACGTGGAGTGCTGGAGCCATGAACGCCTCGTCCTCCCCTGCCTTGCGAATCCAGAATTCGGCCTACGCAGAGTAGGGTCACCCCCGGTACGCCCGCTAGCTGGAAGGCGCAGAGAGAAGTGACGTCCCTCCGTAAGACCCGCGTCGCGATCGTTTTCGGTGGCCGCAGCACTGAGCACGCCATTTCCTGCGTCAGCGCGGGTGCGATCCTGGCCGCTCTCGACCCCGATCAGTACGAGGTGGTCCCGGTCGGAATCACCCGTGAGGGGCGCTGGGTCCTCGCTTCGGGTGACACGTCGCAGCTCGCGATCAACGGCCGGACGCTGCCGGAGGTCACCGCGGAGTCGGGCAGTGCGATCATGCTCTCCGCCGACCCGACCGCGGCCGATCTGATCGTGCGCGAGCCGGCCGACGGGGTGTCCGAGTTGGCCGGTGTGGACGTGGTGTTCCCGGTGCTGCACGGCGCCTACGGGGAGGACGGCACCATCCAGGGCATGCTCGAGATGGCCGGTATCCCGTATGTCGGGGCCAACGTGTTCGCGTCGGCGGCGGCCATGGACAAGGAGTTCACCAAGAAGCTGGCGGTCGCCGAGGGCATCCCCGTCGGACCGTACGCGGTGCTCCGAGCCGGGATGTCGCTGTCCGGGGCCGACCGGGAGCGGCTGGGCCTGCCGGTCTTCGTGAAGCCGTCGCGGGCCGGGTCGTCGCTGGGCATCACCAAGGTCACCGACTGGGCCGACCTGGACGACGCCGTCGCCGAGGCCCGCCGGATCGACCCGAAGGTCCTGGTCGAGGCGGCGCTGGTGGGCCGCGAGATCGAGTGCGGCGTGCTCGAGGGGGAGGCCGGCGGGGCGCCCGAGGCGTCGGTGCTGTCGGAGATCCACGTCGACGACGTCGAGTGGTATGACTTCGAGACGAAATACCTGGTGGGCGGTCGCTACACGGTGCCGGCCGAGCTGCCCGCCGAGGTGACGAGGCAAATCCGGGACTACTCGCTGCGCACCTTCACCGCGCTCGACTGCGCCGGCCTGGCCCGGGTGGACTTCTTCGTGACCGAGGCCGGCGAGATCTTCCTCAACGAGATCAACACGATGCCGGGGATGACACCGAACTCGATGTTCCCCCGGATGTGGACCGCCACCGGGCTCGAATACCCCAAGGTCGTGGACCGGCTGATCCGGACGGCGCTGCGCCGTGGCACCGGCCTGCACTGACCGGTTACTCGCAGCCGCTCGGCATCGTCCCGGCCGCCCTGGACTTGACCGTCTTGACGAGCGTGTCGGAGAACTCGTTGGCCCACTGGGCCGGATTCTCGTAATACGACGGGACGGTCACCCGCACCGGCACCTCACGGTCCATCGTGGTGATGGTGGCCGCGCCGGCGCCGGGAGCCGCATACCAGCACACGTTGTTCATGATCAGCAGCTCGGTGTCCATGGCGACGCAACCCGGCGTGGTGTCCTCCGGCGTGGTGCACATGATCGGCTGGGGCACCCCGCAGGCGACCGTGATCGCGGGCTCGCCGTAGGCCGCATTCTGCTCGGCGCCGGCACTCACCGGCCGGCCCTGCAGATCCCGGATCTTCGCCGGCAGCTGGGACGTCACCGCGAGGCAGGCGCGTGCGGTCTGCTCGTCGAGCCGCGGCGCGTCCATCACCACGGGCGCGGACGGGATCGGGTTGGCCGCTTTTTCGGGTTTGTCCGGATTTTCCGGCATGATGGTGAGGAAAGCGATAACGCCGACGATCACCGTCACCGGTACGGCCACCACCGTCGCCCACAGAGCAGCGGCCCTCTTGACCGGGTCCTTCTCCGGTGCCTTCGCCGGCGTATCCACATCCACCATAGTCAGAGGTTTACCACGGAGCAGGTGAGCGTCCGCGTGATGCCCGGAACGTACTGGACCTTGCTCACAATCAGGCCACCCAACTCGTCGACCGTGTGCGCCTCGGTCAGCACGACCACGTCATACGGCCCGGTGACCGCGTCGACACGCACCACCCCCGGTATCTTCTCGATCGCGGCGGCCACGTCACGGGCCTTACCGACCTCCGTTTGAATGAGGATGTATGCCTGGACCACGATCCGACTCCAATCCGCCACTTCGTCGGTGATCCCCGATCGTGAAACTACCGTACGAAGCGACCCGGCAGCGGGACGCCACCATCGAAGGACTTAGACGTGAGCATCGCAGAGGCCGGTGAATTCGGACTGATCGGCCGAATCGTTCCCAGGCTGGGCACCGGAGAGAGCACCCTGATCGGCCCCGGCGACGACGCCGCCGTGATCCGGGCGCCCGACGGGCGGGTGGTCGCCTCCACCGACGTGCTCGTCGAAGGCCGCCACTTCCGCCGCGACTGGTGCAGCCCCACCGACGTCGGTCACCGGGCCGCCGCCGCCAACCTCGCCGACATCGCCGCCATGGGCGCCGTGCCCACCGCGCTGCTGCTGGCCCTCTGCGTGCCCACCGGACTCGACATCGCCTGGGCCGAAGGACTCGCCGACGGCCTCGCCGCCGAAGCCGGGCTCGTCGGCGCCGCCGTGGTCGGTGGCGACACCTCCTCCAGCCCGACCCTCACCATCGCGGTCACCGCACTCGGCGACCTGTGCGGCGCCGCGCCCGTCCGGCGCGACGGCGCCAGACCCGGCGACATCCTCGCTCTGGCCGGGCGGATCGGTCACGCGGCCGCCGGGCTCACGGTTCTCTCCCGAGGATTCCGTACGCCCAAGCTGCTCGTGGAGGCGTATCGTCGCCCGGCCGTCCCGTACGCGGCAGGACCGGAGGCGGCACGACTCGGCGCGACCTCGATGATCGACGTGTCGGACGGGCTGCTCCAGGACGTCGGTCACATCGCCACGGCCAGCTCCGTCGCCATCGACGTGCACAGCGACGCCTTCGACCTGCCCGATCAGATGCGTGACGCGGCCAAGGCGCTCGGCGTCGACCCGTACCAGTGGCTCCTCGCCGGCGGCGACGATCACCCGCTGGCGGCGACGTTCCCGCCGAGCGCCGCACTGCCGCCGCACTGGCGCCCGATCGGCACCGTCACCTCCGGCGAAGGCGTCACCGTCGACCGCAAGCCCTGGACCGGCGGCTTCGGCTGGGACCACTTCCGCTGACCCCGCCGCCCGCCGCCCCGTCGCCGCCCGACCGCCTGCCCGCCGCCCGCCTGCTTGCTTGGCGGCCAGCCTGCCGCCTGCTTGCTTGGTAGCCTGCCTGTCTGCCGACCCGCCTGCCGCCTGCCTGCCCGTCGGCCTCTGGTCGGCCTCCGGTGGGTTCGGCGTCGCTGGCTGCCGCAGGGGCGTGCTGGCTAGTCTTGCGGCGTGCACGACATCAAGATCATCCCGACGGACTTCGACGACCCCGCGGTGCAGGCGCTCGTCGCCGAGAACATGCGTGACCTGTCCGAGCGATATGGCGGCAGCGGTGACGACACACCCATCTCGGGCGCCGACTTCACACCGCCCCGAGGCGCGTTCCTGGTGGCCGTTCTCGACGACCAGTTGGTCGGGAGCGCCGGCTGGCGACGGCACGGCGACGATGCCGAGCTCAAGCGCATGTTCACGACCAAGGCCGCCCGGGGCCGTGGCGTAGCCCGCCTGATGCTCAGCCGGATCGAGGAGTCAGCCAGGGAGGCCGGCTGCCGCCGGGTCATCCTGGAGACCGGAGACCGCCAGCCGGAGGCGATCGCCCTCTACGAGTCGGCCGGCTATACCCGAATCGCCGACTTCGGCTACTACAAGGACCACGCCGACGTCCTCTCCTTCGGCAAGCGCCTCTGACCAGCCCCCGGCGTGGCGATGATCCTCATCACTACGGTCCAGTGCCGGGGCCGCGCCGCCACGCACGGGGTGACTCGGGGCTCGGCCCGTACCACCGATGACGACGCGCCGAGTTCACGGCCAGCCCTCCGTCGGCAGGGTGACCGGTGGGCGACCGGCACACCATCGCCGGCCCCGGGTTGGGGCCCGCACCCATCCGAGTGGTGACTCGTGTTGGAACCGCTCGACCTGGTGGCCGCGTGGCGGGTCTTCGGCCGCGTTCCAGTTCGCGTGGTGACTCGTACCACAGCTGTCCGAGGTCGGGCGGTGTCTTGCTCCGGGGGGAGTGAGGTTCGATTCACGCCGTCGCTGGTCATGCCGGATTCGGGTGTGCTCGGACCCCGTGTCACCACGTGGGCACGCGACGACCCCTGCCGAGCGGTGATGCGAATCGGACCGCAGGCCGCACGTGACGCTAGATACCGCTGGAAACAGCGAGTAGCCGCCGAACCCGGAGGTTCAGCGGCTACTCGATTTGGTCTGTGGAAGCTCGATCAGGCGCGAACGACCTTGCCGGCCTTGATGCACGAGGTGCAGACCTTGAGCTTCTTGGTGGTCCCGCCACCGGCCGGAGTGCGCACCGACTGGATGTTCGGGTTCCAGCGGCGGTTGGTCCGCCGGTGCGAGTGGGACACGTTGTGGCCGAAGCCCGGTCCCTTGCCACAGACGTCGCACACGCTAGCCACGGGATACTCCTGGGTGTGATTCGGAACTGACCTGCTCCAAGAAGCTGGAGGCGCCCAGGGAAGAATCGCCCAGGCAACCCGGCGAGCTTACCCGACTCGCTGGGCCCGCAGCCAATCGCCCCCGGTCAGGGCGCGTGCCCGGCGTTTGTCGGGGGTGGTTAGTACGATTTTCGCGTGCTGGAGACCCTCGATGCCGCCGCGGTACGCCGCTGGTGTGATGGTGGGCTCGAGGCGCTCCGGGCCCATCAGCGTGAGATCGACGAGCTGAACGTCTACCCGGTGCCCGACGGCGACACCGGCACCAACCTCGTCCTGACGCTGACCGCCGCGCAAGAGGCGCTGGGCGCTGCGGACGAGGTGCTGGATGCTGCGGGCGAGGCCTGCGGTGCCGCGGGCGAGGCGCGCGGTGCTGCGGGCGAGGCCTGCGGTGCTGCGGGCGGGGCGTGGGGTGCTGCGGGCGAGGCGTGGGGTGCTGCGGGTGAGGCGCCGGAAGTCGTGCGAGATCCGGGTCACACCGTTCAGGGGCGGCCGAGCCCCGAGGGTGTGGCGGGCCTCATGCATCGGATGGCGCGGGGGGCTCTGCTCGGAGCCCGCGGCAACTCGGGCGTGATCGTGTCGCAGATCCTGCGGGGCATGGCCGACGCGTTCGCCGGCACGGTCGCGGTGCGCGGCGGCGAGCTGGCCCGCGCGTTACGGACGGCGACGGACGCGGCCTACGCGGCGGTCGCCCGTCCGGTCGAGGGCACGGTGCTGTCGGTCGTGGCAGCCGCCGCGGAGGCCGCCGGCCGGATCAAGTCCGACAGCCTGATCATCGTCGCCCGTGAGGCCGCCCGGGCCGCAGCCGAGGCTCTCGCCCGCACGCCGCAGCAGCTCCAGGTCCTCGCCGACGCCGGAGTGGTCGACGCCGGAGGCCGTGGCCTGTGCCTGTTGCTCGATGCCCTGGTCGAAGCGGTCGACACCGATGGTGAGGTGGTGGTCGAGATGGGCGAGACCGGTGGCACGGTGGCCGTCGTCGACGTGGAAAGCGGAGGCGCCCGGCTCGCCGGGCCGCCCGGAGACCCCGCGCCGGCCGGGCCTGCCGAGACAGTCGATCCGGCCGGGCGCGGCGAGGCGGCCAGAGGCGCCGAACCGGCAGGGCGCAGTGCGTCAGCCGGAGGTTCCGGCGCGGCCCGGCGCGGCGGGGCGGATGGGCGCGGCGGGGCGGATGGAGGAGGGTCCGGGGTGGCCGGGCGCGGCGGGGCGGACGGAGGGTCCGGAGCGGCGTGGCGCGGCGGGGCGCTGGGCGGGCCGGCAGGGCGCGGTGCGCCGGTCGGAGGTTCCGGGGCGGCTGAGTGGGGCGGGGCCACCGGACACACCGGTGGCGGCGCGGTGGGGGAGACGGGGTGTGAAGGGTACGGGTTCGAGGTCCAGTACCTGTTGGACGCCCCCGAGGAGGCCGTCGCACGGCTGCGGGTGACGTTGGATCGGCTGGGGGACTCGCTGGTCGTCGTGGGGACCGGGGACGGGGATCCGCCGACCTGGAACGTGCACGTTCATGTGACCGAGATCGGCCCGGCGATCGAGGCCGGTGTGGCAGCCGGTCGCCCGTACCGGATAAGTGTCACTCCCCTGGAGCGCCGGACCGGAAGTGATCAGCGTGGCGCCGTGGTCGTCGCCGCCGGCGACGGGCTCACGGCGCTGTTCGAGGCGGAGGGCGCCGTCGTGGTGGACCGTAATCCGTCGACGGCGGAGATGCTGGCGGCGGTGCACGAGACCGGCGCCCGTTCAGTGGTGCTGCTGCCCAACGACGCGAACACGCACGCGGTCGCCGTGTCGGCGGCCCGGGAGGCGGAGGCCGCGGGCGTCCGGGTGAGCGTCGTCCCCACCAGGTCGCCGGTGCAGGCGCTCGCCGCTCTGGCCGTGCGGGACCTGCAGCGGCCGTTCGCCGACGACGTGATCGCGATGGCCGAGGCGGCCGGCGCCTGCCGGTACGGGGAGGTGTGCACCGCCCAGCGGGACGCGTTCACGGTGGCCGGCCAGTGCCGCGCCGGTGATCTGCTGGGCCTGGTCGACGGTGAGGTGCACGTGATCGGCCAGGACGTCGCCGAGGTGAGCCGCCGCCTGCTGGACCGGATGCTCGGCGGCGGCGGCGAGCTGGTGACCCTGGTGCTCGGCGCGGACGCGCCACCCGGGTTCGAGGATGTCCTGAAGGGTCACGTGCATCGTGCGTGGCCGTTCAGTGAGGTGCAGTGCTACGCGGGCGGCCAGCCCCGTTACCACCTGTTGGCAGGAGTCGAATGACCACGACCGACACCCCGTTGACCAAGGTGCTGGGGGCGAAGACCGCCAAGGCGCTGGAGGATCACCTGGAGCTGCGGACGGCCGGTGACCTGATCTATCACTTCCCACGGCGGTACGACGAGCGCGGCGAGCACACCGATCTGCGCAGCCTGCAGGTGGACGAGCAGGTCACCGTGCTGGCGCAGGTGCAGGGGATGAGTGTGAAGCCGATGCGGCAGCGCCGCGGCAACATGCTCGAGGTGACCATCGGTGACGGCTCGGGCGCGACGCTGACGTGCACGTTCTTCAACCAGGCGTGGCGGGAGCGCGAGCTGCGCAAGGGCGTGTGGGGGCTGTTCGCCGGCAAGGTGACCGAGTTCCGTGGCAAGCGCCAGTTGAACGGCCCGGCCTATCAGCTGCTCAGCGCGGACGCCTCGAAGGACGATGCGGCCGCCGAGATCGAGGAGTTCGCGGGTGCGCTGATCCCGGTCTATCCGGCTGCACAGGCCGTGCCCACGTGGGTGATCGCCAAGTGCGTGCGGACACTGCTGGACACGTTCGAGCCGCCGGACGATCCGATGCCGGCGGAGATGCGGGCGACGCGCAACCTGGTGGGCATCGGGACGGCGCTGCGGGAGATCCACCGGCCGAGCTCCGAGCCGTCGCTGTACTCGGCGAAGCATCGGCTGAAATGGGATGAGGCGTTCGCCGTACAGCTGACGCTGGTTCAACGGCGGGCGAAGGCGGCCGCGGCGCCCGGCACCGCCCGGCCCCGCGCCGACGCCGGGTTGCTCGTGAAGTTCGACGCGAGCCTGCCCTACGAGCTGACCGAGGGCCAGCGTGACGTGGGCGAGGAGATCGCGGCGGATCTGGCCCGGCCGCACCCGATGCACCGGCTGCTGCAGGGCGAGGTGGGTTCCGGCAAGACCCTCGTCTCGGTCCGCGCGATGTTGCAGGTGGTCGACGCGGGTGGGCAGGCCGCGCTGCTGGCGCCGACCGAGGTCCTGGCCACCCAGCACTTCCGCGGCATCTCCGCCCAGTTGGGCGCGCTGGGCCGGGCGGGTGAGCTGGACGGTGATCCGGAGGGCACGCAGCTCACCCTGGTCACCGGCTCGCTGGGTGCGGCGGCCCGGCGTGCGGCGCTGGCCAAGGTCGCCGACGGGACCGCCGGCATCGTGGTGGGCACCCATGCGCTGCTGTACGAGGGGGTCGACTTCAAAGACCTCGGCCTGGTGGTGGTGGACGAGCAGCACCGGTTCGGGGTGGAGCAGCGGGACGCGTTGCGGGCGAAGGCGGCGAAGCCACCGCACGTGCTGGTGATGACGGCGACGCCGATCCCGCGGACGGTGGCGATGACCGTCTACGGCGACCTGGAGACCTCGGTGCTGTCGCAGTTGCCCCGGGGCCGTTCGCCGATCGCCTCGCACGTGATCCCGGCCCTGGAGAAACCGGCCTACCTGGACCGCGCGTGGGTGCGGATCAAGGAGGAGGTGCGGGCCGGGCATCAGGCGTACGTGGTGTGCCCGCGGATCGGTGAGGACGAGGAGACGCCACCGAAGGACGACGAGCCGTCGCGCCGCCCGCCGCTGGCGGTGACGGAGGTACTGCCGCTGTTGCGCGACGAGTACCTGAAGGGCCTGCGGATCTCGATGCTGCACGGCAAGATGCCGCCGGAGGAGAAGGACGCGGTGATGCGCTCGTTCGCCGCCGGTGACGTGGACGTGCTGGTCGCGACCACGGTCATCGAGGTCGGCGTGGACGTGCCGAACTCGACGGTGATGCTGATCCTGGACGCCGACCGGTTCGGGGTGTCGCAGCTGCACCAGTTGCGCGGCCGGGTGGGCCGAGGCTCGGCGCCGGGTGTCTGCCTGCTGCACACCGAGGCGGTCGAGGGCTCGGCGGCGCGGGAGCGGCTGGACGCGGTGGCCTCGACGACCGACGGTTTCAAGCTGTCCGAGATTGATCTGGAGCAGCGCCGGGAGGGCGACGTGCTGGGCGCGTCACAGTCCGGCAAGCACTCGCATCTGCGGCTGTTGTCGCTGCTCCGCGACGAGAAGCTGATCAAGGAGGCGCGGACGGAGGCGACCGCGCTGATCGGCGACGACCCCGACCTCACCCGTCATCCGGCGCTGGCGGCCTCGGTCGCGGCGCTGGTCGACGAGGACCGCGCCGAGTACCTGGAGAAGGGTTGATCTTTCATCTGTGTCCCCGCGACGCGTGGGACCGTATCGAGTCCGCCGGCTTCCTGGAGGAGTCGCCGTTCATCCACTGCTCCCCGGCGGACTGGGTGCACGTGGTGGCGAACCGGATCTTCGCGGGCCGCGACGACCTGGTGTTGCTGGAGTTGGATGAGGCGGCGGGCCTCCGGGTCGTCTGGGAGGACGGGGATCCGCCGGAGCCGGACGGGCGGCAGTTCCCGCACATCTACGGCCGGATGCCGACGGGCGCGGTGGTAGCCGTTCACGACTACCGACCGCGCCCGGACGGGACTTTCCCTACGTTGACCTGACCTGACGCGTCAGGCGGACCTGAGGCGCCAGGCAGGCAGGTCGGGCGGATCAGGCGGATCAGGCGGTGAAGTTCACCTTGCGGCGGCGGGCCAGGATGAACAGCACGGCGCCCGCGACGAGCAGCAGGAACGCGCCACCCGCGATGCCGGCGGTGGCCGATCCGGTCAGCGGCAGCGAGCCGTCCTCGTCGTCACCGGCGACCGGGGTGGTCGCGACCGGGCTGGTGCTGGCCGAGGCCGACCCGGACGGGCTCTCCGAGGGGCTCTCCGACGGGTTGTCGGAGGGGTTGTCGGACGGCGTGGTGGAGACCGAGGCGCTCGGGCTGGGCGAGGAGCACTCGCCCTTCTTCACTCCGACGATGACCGGCTCGGTGCCGGTGATCTCCGGGTAGGTCACGGTGGCCGTGGTGGCCTCGCCGGCCGGGAAAGTCACCAGCTCGGAGGCGCCGGGGGCGACGGTCGTGGTCTTGGTCTCGGAGCCGTACTTCACCTCGGCCTTGGCCGGGGTGTTGCCCTCCGGGTTGGTCACCGTGATCGTGACGGTCTTGCAGTCGTTCTCGCCCGCGGCGGTGGGCACGCAGGTCTCGGGGCGCGTCCAGCTGTAGGTGAAGTCCTGCAGCCCGGGAGCGGTCACCTTGACCTCGCCGACGCCGGCCGGGACCTCGACGGTCTCGCCCTTGCCCGCGGCGACCTTGACGGTCTTCTGGAAGCCGGCGCCGGTCACCCGGAACTCGACGTCGTACTTGCTCAGCTTGCCGTTGTTGCTCAGCTGCAGGTCGACGGTGCCGTCACACTGCGCAACCGGCTGCACGGCCGGCTGCACGCAGGCCTTGTTGCCGCCGTTGAACCAGCCGGCCGGGCCCTGCGAGCGGGAGCCGGGACCCTTCTTCTCGCCGAGCTTCGTGTCGCCGTAGTACCGGCTGCCGTCGAGCGGGTCGATGACGTCCTTCTGGCCGCCGAAGAACAGGTCCACCTGCGTGTTGCAGTCCGGGACCGCGACCTCGAGGGTGACGACGCCGTTCTTCTCCTTCAGCGTGCCCGTCTTGCTCTCGAAGACGTACTGCGGCGTCGCGAACTGGGGCTTCGGCGCGAAGTAGGACACCAGGGTGACCTCTTCGGCGACGTCGAGGTCGGAGTTGGGGGTCACCGTGGCGGTGGCGATGCCGCCGTTGATCGTGAAGGTGTGCGTGAACAGGTAGGGCTTGTCGGCGCCGCGTGGGGTGGCGCCGGCAGGGTTCGCGAAGGCCGTCAGGCCGAGCAGCGCGCCGGCCAGCACGGCCAGGACACGACGCCCGCGAGGGGTTTTGTTCATCTGTTCTCCGATGAGGGGATATGGGCGGGGGCGCGCCGAATCAGATTCGGCGCGCCCCCGGTTGTTGCTGTTGTCACGTGGTGCTGAGCCTTGATCAGGCGGTGAACTTCACCTTGCGGCGACGGGCGACGAAGAACAGCGCGCCACCGATGACCAGGAGACCGGCAGCGCCGGCGGCGACGCCACCAGCAGCGGCACCGGTGACCGGCAGGCCGCCACCCTCACCGTCGTCGCAGCCCTCGGCCGGCTGCTCCCACGGGACCTCGTAGGTGTTGGTGAAGGTCGTGCCCTTGTACTCGACGGTGTAGGTCACCTTGACGGAGAAGCCCTCGGTGGCGCTGAACTTCTCGGCCTTCGACTCACCCGGCTCGACGACCAGCTTGCGCTTCTCGCCCTTGCTGGTCTCGTACTCGATGGTGATGGGGGTCTCGTTCTTGCGGTTGTCCGCGCCGATCTCCACCGTGTCGCAGGTGACCTCGTAGGTCGGCTCGGCGGGGACGTCCTCCAGGGTCGGCGGCTTGCTCGGCTCACCGGCCGGGGTGCTCGGCTCGTCCGTCGGCGTGCTCGGCTCGTCGGTCGGCGTGCTCGGCTGGTCCGTCGGGGTGCTGGGCTCGTCGGTCGGGGTGCTCGGCTCGTCGGTCGGCGGCTCCTCCGACTTCTTGCACTCCTCGTTGAAGAAGACGTTGCCGGTGGTCACCTTGCCGTCGAAGTACGACGGGTTGTCCCACTTGGCCACGAGGCTCAGCGAGGCCTCCTTGGCGTCGCCGGGAACGACCTGCTTGGCCTTGATCGGCTCGCCGGCCCGGATGGGCGCGCCGTTGACGACGAGCTTCGGGTTGTCCAGCGTGGTCTTGGCCGGGTACACGTCAACCGTGGTGAACGTGGCGGTCTGGTCCGGGGTGCCGCCACCGATGGCGTTCACCGTCCAGTCGACGACCCAGTTTCCTTCGACACACTCGGTCGTGCCAGCGATGGTGCTGTGGTGTGCGAAGGCCGGGGTCGCGAAGACCGCGACGCCGGCGAGGCCGACGAGCGACCCGGCGGCGAGGGCGGACACCCGGCGGAGCGGGGACTTGGACACGTTCACGCCATCTCCTGTGTAGGGGGTAGTTAAGGAGCGCGCGAGGAGACAGCAGCAGTCGCTGGTGGATTGAGCGAGTCTGCGACGACGCCTCCCCGCGTCATCGGCGGGGACGATAGAACGCCACCGCAACGTCGCCCGACGATAGTCACTTCCCGAGATCAAAGAAACGTCTCAGCGTCCGCTAATGCTGTTGTTGCAGATTCGAGATCTTCGTTGTACTGAACGGAACCGTATCGTCGCCCGCAGTGCCCGCGAGGAGGGAAAAGTTCACGCCACGATGGCCCTTCGGGGCTGGTGAAGTAGCGTCCTTTGTGATGACCAGGATTATCGCGGGCGCACACGGCGGCCGCCGGCTGTCGGCTCCGCCCGGCGCGCAGACCAGACCCACATCGGACCGTGTCCGGGAGGCCTTTTTCAGCACTCTCGACACCATGACCGATTTGTCGGACACGCGATTCGCTGACCTGTACGCCGGATCCGGCGCGATAGGACTCGAGGCTCTCTCCCGGGGTGCCGCCCACGCGCTCCTGGTCGAGTCGGACGGCAAGGCGGCG
Source organism: Actinoplanes sp. CA-252034 (assembly GCF_050956125.1). NCBI lineage: Bacteria > Bacillati > Actinomycetota > Actinomycetes > Micromonosporales > Micromonosporaceae > Actinoplanes > Actinoplanes sp. CA-252034. The sequence goes on along the minus strand of NZ_CP191846.1, from coordinate 9,604,708 downwards.
CGCGCGATCCGTGACAACATCGTCGCGCTGCGCGTCGGCTCGGCGGCCAAGCTGGTCACCGGCAAGGTGCTGCAGGCGCTGGGCGACCCGCCGGCCGGTGGACCGTACGACGTGGTGTTCGCCGACCCGCCGTACGCGCTGGGCGACGACGAGATCACCACCGTGCAGGAGCAGCTGGTGTCCCACGGATGGCTCGCGCCGGACGCCGTGGTGATTTTCGAGCGATCCACTCGCGGTGAGCCGCTGAGCTGGGTGGACGGTCTAGCAGGAGACCGTACCCGGCGTTATGGCGAGACCACTCTTTGGTACGGTCGCCGATCATGAGACGAGCGGTGTGTCCAGGCTCCTTCGATCCGGTCACGAACGGGCATCTCGACATCATCGGACGGGCCAGCCGGCTCTTCGACGAGGTCATCATCGGTGTCCTCATCAACCAGTCGAAGTCCGGGCTGTTCACCATCGAGGAGCGCCTGGAGATGCTCCGCGAGGCGACGGCCCAGTACAGCAATGTGCGGGTCGCGTCCTTCCATGGGCTGCTCGTCGACTTCTGCCGGGCCCAGGGCGCCGCGGTGGTGGTCAAGGGCCTGCGCGCGGTCAGTGACTTCGACTACGAGCTGCAGATGGCGCAGATGAACATCGGGCTCTCCGGTGTGGAGACGCTCTTCATGCCGACCAACCCGCTCTACTCCTTCCTGTCGTCCAGCCTCGTCAAGGACGTGGTGAAGTGGGGTGGCGACGCCTCGTCGTACCTTCCGGACAATGTGCTGGCTCGCCTCGTCGGCCGGTTGAAGCAGAATTAGGCGGCTTGGCAGTAACGTGATCGCACCACGCTGGGTGGCGGTTCGACGACGGGAGTGAGGAACCGGTGGATCCGCTCGACCGTATCGACGAGCTCATCGAGCTCGTTCAGGACGCGCGCTCCGTGCCGATGTCGCGGACGAACTTCATGTTCGACCGCGGCGAGATGATCGAGCGGCTCGAGGAGTTGCGTGCCGAGCTGCCCTCGGAGCTGCGCAAGGCGGCCGCGGTCCTGGACGAGCGGGACCGGATCGTCGACGCCGGTCGCCGCGAGGCCGACCGGATCGTCAGCGAGGGCGAGAGCGAGCACGCCCGTCTGGTGTCGGTGAACGAGATCACAGTCTCGGCCGAGCACGAGGGCGCGCGCATCATCGCCGAGGCACGGACCGAGGCGCAGCGGCTGCGTGAGGAGGTCGACGACTACGTCGACACCGCGCTGGCCAACTTCGAGCAGTTCCTGACCCGGGCGCTCGCGTCGATCGAGCGGGGGCGTGACAAGATGCATGCGCTGCGCGAGATCGGCACCTTCCAGGGTGAGGATGCCGAGCGGCCGCTCCCCTTCTGACCCGGGGTCGATTCGACGACGTACAGCAAGCTCAGGTAATGTTTTCGGTCGGCCTACCCATGGCTGAGGAATCACGATGCCCAAGTCACCGCAGAGCCACCTGAACCCCAGGCAACCGCTGGTCGTCGACACGACGAAACTGCCGCGGCAGCCTGGTGCGACGCGTGCCCTGGAACGGGTGGTGCCGGCCCCGGCGGACCTCGGCCTGGAGATGATCTCGGTCCCCGAGGGGTCTGATCTCACGCTCGACATGAGCATGACGTCGGTCTCCGAGGGGGTCTACATCAGTGGCACCGCCACGGGCTCGCTCACCGGCGAGTGCGGGCGTTGCCTCAACGAGATCGACAAGTCGTTCACGGTCTCCATCGCTGAGCTGTTCGCCTACGCGGACAGCACCACGGAGGAGACCACCGACGAGGACGAGGTCGGCCGGATGAAGGGCGACCTGCTGGACCTGGAACCGGCTATTCGGGACGCGATCGTCCTGATGCTGCCGGCCAATCCGCTCTGCCGCCCGGACTGCCCAGGGTTGTGCCCCGACTGCGGGGTGCACTTCGACGACCTTCCGGCTGACCACAGCCATGAGGAGATCGACGCCCGCTGGGCCGCTTTGCGCAACCTGTCAAACAACAAGGAGTAGGAACCGTGGCCGTCCCCAAGCGCAAGATGTCGCGCAGCAACACCCGCTCGCGCCGGGCGAACTGGAAGGCGACCGCGGTGGTTACCGCGGCCTGCTCCCAGTGCAAGTCGCCGAAGCTGCCGCACGCCGCCTGTGGTGTCTGCGGCACCTACAACGGCCGCCAGGTCCTCGAGGTCTGACGCCGCCGCGTGACGCGCCCGATCATCGGGCGGGTCGTGCCCGAGCGGTGGCGAGCCACCGGTGCCACGGCTCCTGGACAGCGCACTGTCGGGGAGCCGGGCACCGCGCGGATCGCCGTCGACCTCCTCGGCGGGGACCAAGCTCCCGCCGTCGTGGTTGACGGCGCTCTGCGTGCTTGCAAGGCAGACCCGGCCCTGCAGCTGACGCTAGTCGGCCCGGCCGATGCCGCCGACGCGGTTCTGGCCGCCCTCAAACCGGGCGACCGCCGCCGCATCACCACCGTCACCGCCCCGGCCGATGCCGTCGGCGCCGCGGTGCACGCCGTCGCCGAGGGCCGCGCCGACGCGCTCGTCTCCGCCGGCGACACCCGGGCCGTGGTTCTCGCCGCGGCCCGTGAGATCGGCCGCTGGCCGGGAGTCCGCCGGCCCGCACTGACCGCCGTGCTGCCCACCGCCGCCGGCCGTCTCGTCCTGCTCGACGTGGGCTCGTCCGTCGACCCCGACGAGGAGACCCTCGCCTGGCATGCCCGGCTCGGGGCGGCGTACGCCTCGGTCGTCCTCCGCATGCCCGCGCCCCGCGTGGGCCTTCTCACCATCGGCACCGAGCCCGGCAAGGGTGACCGCCTGCGCCGTGCCCTGCCCGCCTTGCTCGTCGACCTGCCGCTGCCCGGCGGCGCCCGCTATGCCGGCCTGGTCGAGGGCGGCGACGTCGTCCTGGGCCGGGCCGCCGACGTCGTGGTGACCGATGGGTTCACCGGAAACGTCCTGCTCAAAGGGCTGGAAACGGCGTACGCGCTGTCCGGCCCGCCCGCACGGAACACCGATCCACCAGCCCGGGCGGCGCTGCTGCTCGGGGTCTCCGGCACGGTCGTCGTCTGCCACGGCGCGGCCACCGGTCCGGATCTCGCCGCGGGCATCGCGCTCGCGGCCGACCTGCACCGCCGCAACTCGGTCGCGGTGATAGCCGATCTTCTGAGCGCTCAGCGAGGTATCGCATGATTGACAAGCGTCGTCGTCCCTCCACTGAACCGCTGGAGGAGGCGTTCGGTGTCCCGTTCAAGCCGGAGCTGCTGGAACGCGCTCTGACCCACCGTTCGTACGCCTACGAGAACGGTGGCCTGCCGACCAACGAGCGCCTGGAGTTCCTGGGCGACTCGGTCCTCGGCGTGGTGATCACGTCGGCGCTCTTCCACAACCACCCCGACCTGCCGGAGGGTCAGCTCGCCAAGCTGCGGGCCAGCGTGGTCAACATGCACGCGCTGGCCGACGTGGCCCGCGGCCTGGGCCCGGAGGGTCTCGGCCCGCACCTGCTGCTCGGCAAGGGCGAGGAGACCACGGGCGGCCGGGACAAGGCGAGCATCCTGGCCGACACCCTGGAGGCCCTGCTCGGCGCGATCTACCTGGAGCACGGCCTGGAGATCGCCGGCGAGGTGATCCACCGGCTGTTCGACCCGCTGATGGCGGAGTCGGCGGGCCGGGGCGCCGCGCTGGACTGGAAGACCAGCCTCCAGGAGCTGACCGCGGCGCTGGGCCTGGGCGTGCCGGACTACGAGATCGAGGACTCCGGCCCCGACCACGCGAAGACGTTCACCGCCTGGGTGGTGGTCGCCGGCGAGCGGTACGGCGGCTCCGAGGGCCGTAGCAAGAAGCAGGCCGAGCAGCGTGCCGCCGCGGCAGCGTGGCGCACTCTCACGGAGCAGTCGGAGAAGACCGAGCCGTGACCGTGGTCGAGGAAACCCACCAAGAAGAGACCCTATGGGATAAAGCGGGCGATCTGGGCGGAGTGCTCACCGCCGTCGGCATTCTGGCGCTGACCCGCATCGGCCAGCTGCTCATGATCAGCTGGCTGAACGGTGGCGTCGCCGAGCCCCGCTCCCTCTGGGAACGGCTGCTCATCTGGGACGCCGGCTGGTTCCTGCGGGTCGCCATGGACGGCTACCCGGAGGGCTACACCTACGGCGCCTCCGGCCAGCTCGAGGGCAACGAGCTCGCCTTCTTCCCGGTCTACCCGATGCTCATCCGGGCCGGCGCCGCCATCGGCATCGACCCGAGCGCGGCCGCCCTCACCGTGGCCTGGCTCGCCTCCGTCGGCGCGGCGATCGCCCTGCACCTGCTCGGCTCGTCGCTCTACGGCAAGCGGGCCGGCTGGGCCCTGGTCGCCATCTGCTGCTCGGCGCCGGCCTCCGTGGTGCTGTCCATGGCGTACTCGGAAAGTCTCTTCATCGCCCTCGTCGCCGGCATGTTTGTCGCCGCGCACCGCCGGGTCTGGTGGGCGGCCGGGCTGCTCGGGCTGCTCACCGCGCTGAGCCGGCCGACCGGTGCCGCCGCCGCGCTCGCTCTCGCGGTGGCCGCGCTGCTCGCCCTGAAACACGACGACCAGCCGAAGTGGAAGCCCCTCGCCGCCGCGGCCGTCGCCCTCGCCGGCGTGCCCGCCTACCTCGGCTGGGTCGCCTACCGGGTGGGCGACCTCACCGCCTGGTTCAAGATCCAGACAGCGGGCTGGGGCACCTCGTTCGACTACGGCGAGAGCACCGGGAAGTTCCTCTGGACCACGCTGCGCTCCGGCGACGGCTGGGTCCCGATGAGTGTCGCGCTGATCCTGCTGGTGGCTCTCGCCGCGGCCGGGGTGGCCCTGACACGGAAGCCGTGGCTGCCGCTGGCCGTCTACGGCGTGGTCGCGATGGTCCTCGTCTACGGCCAGGCCGGGTTCTACCACTCCAAGCCGCGACTGCTGCTCCCCGTACTGTTGACGCTGCTGCCCGCCGTCGTCGCGGCCGCCCGCGCCCGCCCCCGGGTCGCGGTCCTGTCGATCACCGCGTGGGCGCTGTTCGGTCTCTGGTATGGCGCCTATCTGGTGACCGTCTGGCCGTACACCTTGTAAAGGACGTTGAAGTGCCTGAACTCCCCGAGGTCGAGACCGTTCGCGTGGGCCTGGCCAAGTGGGTGACCGGCCGCACCATCGCCACCGCCGAGGTGCTGCATCCCCGCGCTATCCGCCGGCACCTGCCCGGCGACGCCCACTTCGCGGCCGTCCTCTCCGGACGGACCGTCCTGGACGTCTCCCGCCGCGGCAAGTACCTGTGGCTGCCGCTGGACTCCGGCGACGCGATCATCGGCCACCTCGGCATGTCCGGCCAGCTGCTGATGCAGCCCGCCGAAGCCGAGGACGAGAAACACCTGCGGATCCGATTCACCTTCACCGACGGCGGTCCCCAGCTGCGCTTCGTCGACCAGCGCACGTTCGGCGGGCTGTCGGTCTCGGAGGGCGGCGCCGAGCTGCCCGACGAGATCTCCCACATCGCCCGCGACCCGATGGACCCGCTCTTCGACGACGAGGCGTTCAACGCCCGCATGCGCGGCCGCCACACCGAGGTCAAACGGGCGCTGCTCGACCAGACCCTGATCTCCGGCGTCGGCAACATCTACGCCGACGAGGCCCTGTGGCGCGCCAAGCTGCACGGCACACGCGCGACCGACCAGCTCACCCGCCCGGCTGTCGCCCGGCTGCTCGGCCACGTCCGTGACGTCCTCGGCGAGGCCATCGTCGCCGGCGGCACCAGCTTCGACGAGCTGTATGTCAACGTCAACGGCGAGAGCGGCTACTTCGACCGGTCCCTCAACGCCTACGGCCGCGAGAACGAGCCCTGCCACCGTTGCGGCGCCGAAATCCGCCGCGAGCAGTTCATGAACCGGTCCAGTTTCAGCTGCCCCCGCTGCCAACCCAAACCCCGCAAGACCCTCTGAGCCGGTACGCCGTCGGCCGTCCCCGACCGCAGCCCACCCCTCCCGTGGCTCCCGGCGACGCCCGCGCCGATGGGCGAGATCCGGTGAGGCGCGTCACCGCTGGATCCGTGACACGCCTCACCGGTCTACGAGCCGATTAGTACAGCCGGCTAGTAGGAGCCGGCTAGGTACGAGCCGGCTAGCCGGGCGTGGTGGCCGGGGTCGCGCCCACCCGGGGGCCGGCGTCCGTGGCCAGCCCGAACCCGGCGCCCCGGCGGCCCATCAACCGGCGGGCGGCGGTGAGGAGCGGGGCGGGCACCCCGTACACGATGTGGCCGTCTCCCGGGCGCACCCCGTCACCGTCCCAGCTCTGATAGGCCGACCACGGCCCCTCGAAGGTGCAGATCCGCACACCCAGATCCCGGTACAGCGGATGCGTCGGCACCCCGGGGTTGAGAACGACCCGGTGCAGGCCGCGCCGGGCGGCGAGCCGGACGGTCAGCGCGACCGGCCCGACACCTCCGGAACCGGCCGGCGCCCGGTCGAGGAACAGCCCTTCGACACCGTCGGCGCGCCAGGCGTCGACGTCGGCGAGGACGTCGGCGAGAGAACGGCTGCCCCAGTCGAGGTCGATACGGCCGAGGGACTGGTGGAGGGTCCGGCGGTCACCGGGCTGTTCACGGACGATCCAGGTGTCGGCGTCCAGCTCCAGCTCGGGCGACGGATGGGCGTACGGGGGGAACAGGGTTTTCACGGCGTCCTCCGTAGATCGGCGGCGGTCAGAGCGACGATGAGCAGGCCGGCGAGGTGGGTCGCGGCGAGTACCGCCACGGCGGCGGGCAGCAGCCCGGCCGGTGGAGCGGACAGCGCCAGCACGGTCGCCGCCAGCGGCGGGATGGCGGCGAGAGTCGCGGCGATCCCGTGCCGGGTGCGGGCGGCGAGCAGGAAGGTGACCGCGAACACCCCGCCGAGCAGGGTGGCGGCGGCGAGCGCGAGAACCGCCTCCCTGGCGCCGGGCACGACGGAGAACCCGTACGGCAGCCGGTAGGCGGCCACGAGCAGCCCACATCCGGCGGCGAGCGGCGGGAGCAGTCCGGCGAGGGTGATGGCGGTGACGTTGCGTACGTGCCGGTCGAACTCCTCGGGCGTCTCGGCGGCGTCCAGCCCGGCATCGATCCGGTCGGTGTGCCAGCCGATCAGCCCTTCCAGCAGCGGCACCGCGACCAGCAGCGGCAGAGCGGCGGGCAGCGGCATGACGGCCGGCCCGCCGCGCCACAGCAGGACCACCGAGACCGCCTGGGCGGCACCGATGACCAGATAGGCGAAAGCGCGCCGCCGATCACCGGCGGTGAGCCGCGGAACTCGCCCACCACCGGCTGCGGCACGCTGCTCACGCCAGCCGGCGGAGATCGCGCGCTGGTCACGGGCGACGGTGGGGATCGTCCGCTGGTCACGGGCGGCGGTGGCGAGCGGACGCTGGTCCCGGGTAGCGGCGGGGGCTGTGCGCTCGTCTCGGGCGACGGCCGTGCGGTGCGGGGCGCGGAGGGCCGAGGCGGGCAGCAGCGCGGTCCGGAACGCGCGGATCGCCACCGCGACCATCGCCGCGGGCAGCAGAGTCTGGACGGGCACGAGGGCGGCTTCCGGGACGCCGGCGGCGTCGGCCATGGCGGTGGCGGCGAGCAGCCAGCACGGCACGTACCAGCCGGCGACCGCCGCTTCGGCCCGGGTGACCAGGGCCGCGGTGACGGTGGCGAGGGTGACCAGCCCGCCGACGCCGGTGATGGCGGCGAGCAGCCGGTCAGGTCCGAGGAGGGTGTCGGGCGCGATCCACACGAGGGCGCACCAGATGCCGATGACCGCGGCGAACCCGGCGCCGACGGTCCGGGCCGCGGCGGCCGGCCCACCGCGCTGCGCGACGGTCATGCCCACGCTGGTCAGGCCCTGGGCGGCGGTCCATCCGAGCAGCACCATCACGGCCGGGACCGGCCACGCGACCCGTCCGAGCGGTTCGGCCGCCGCGATCGCGACGCTCAGCGCGCCGAGGTAGAGCCAACAACGGACCAGCGCGACGTTCAGATAGGCGCTTCGCGTGCGCCGCGCATGTGACCAGCGGCCGATCTGCCGCCGTCCGGCTTTCCGGTGGTCCTTTCCACCCCTCCTGCGGTACGGGCCACGCCGTTCACTCTCGACGCAAGAGGCATCCACGTCTCCCGGGCCGGCGTCGGCGTCGTCCTTGTCGTCGAGTGCGAGCCACAGCCCCTCGACGTCCCCGTCCGCACCACCGATCCCGGAAGCAGCCGCCCCGGGCCGCCCGCCCCCGGGCCCGCCGTCCCAGGCGTCGGAGAAGCCCTGGACACTCCCGCCCTCGGTCGTGTCCGCCCACCCACTGGCCCGGCCGACACCACCCCAGCCGAAGTCGTCGTCCCCGGTCCCGGTCTCGAATCGGGACCCGTCGGCCCAGGCCACCGCCGGTCCGACACCGGTCTCGGCGCTGTCCATCCAGGCCCCGGCGGCGGTCCCACCGGCCCGTTCCCCCCGCGTTCCCGTCCCGCCGGGCCCGGCCCAGCCCTGGTCCGGCCCGGCCCAGCCCTGGTCCGGCCCGGCCCAGCCCTGGTCCGGCCCGGCCCAGCCCTGGTCCGGCCCGGCCCAGCCCTGGTCCGGCCCGGAGCGTTCGGCCCAGGCCCTGTCCGGGAGGACGTACGTGCCCGTATGGTCGGCCCAGGCCCTGTCCGGCATGTCGTGCGTGCCGGTGTGATCGGTCCAGGCGCTGTCCGGGAGTGTGTACGTGCCGGTGTGATCGGCCCAGGAGCCCCCCGACGTGGTGTCGGCGGTCCCGGCCCAGGAGCCCTCTGGCGTGGTGTCAGCGGCGGCGGTCCCGGCCCAGGAGCCCCCTGGCGTGGTGTCGGCGGCGGGGCCAGCCCAGACGCCCGAAGCCCCGGCGTCCTCGGTGGTCCTCCAGAAGCTCCGGCGCTCCACGCCCCCCGAAGCTCCGAGCAGCTCGGCGACACCACTCCCCGACTGGGCGGGCCGAGTGCCGGAGGCCCACGAATCGGCGGCTTCACCCGTCGGCTGGGCGGGCCGGGGGCCGGAGGCCCACGAATCGGCGGCCGGCTGGGCGGGTGGCGTAGCGGCGGCCGGCTGGGCGGGTCGCGTAGCGGCGGCCCATGGATCCCAGACCGGAGCCGGGAACCCGACATCGGAACCGAAGTAACCTGAGGAAACGGAGGAATCGGACGATCCGGGATCATCCGGGGTCTCTGGGTCGAGCCCGGCGCCCCCGTCCACCGGCACGGCCTCCTCGGCCGCATGCCGTCCCCCTCGCCGCCGGGGCGGGGCGAGCTCGGGCTGCCCGGGCGCTGCGTGCCGGGGCTCACCGGCGGCGTTCTGCCGCCGGCGGTTGCGGTTGCGGGTGGTACGTGTGGTGGCGGTCCCGCCCGTGCCACGCGGCGTGGTCGTCATGAGGTCTCCCGAGTGAGCCAGCGCACGGTCGCCGGCGTGGTGTTCCGGGGCGCGGGAACGGTGAGCGCCAGTTCGAAGGCCGTCGCCGGGGGTGGCGCGGCCAGGTCGGTGTAGAGCGCGCCGTACACCCGGACGACCCGGTCGACGGTGAAGTGCCCGAGGGCGCGCTGGCGGGCGGCGTCGCCGAGAGCCCGCCGCCGCCCGGGGGCGCGGAGCAGGCCGACGACGGCGATGGCGAGCTCGGACGGGTCGCCGGAGGGGACGAGGATCCCGGTGTCGCCGAGGGTCTCGCCGGCCGGCCCGATGTCGACGCCGACCACGGCGCGGCCGGACATCATGGCCTCGACCAGCCGGTACGGCGGGTCGGCGGGGCCGGGCACGTGGGCGACGACCTGTCCGACGGTGTACCGGTCGCGGGGGTCGGCGGGCAGTGGGTGGAGCCGTATGGCCCGTCCGAGCCCGGTCCGCTCGATCTGCTCGGCGCAGTGCTCCTCGTGGGCGGCGGTGACGCCGACGAGATGCAGCACCACTCCGGGGACGGCCGCGGCGACCTCGGTGAACGCTTCGAGCACGAGGGCGAGCCCGCTGTCGGGTCCGCCGCTACCGGCCCACACGACGGTGGGTGTCTCGGTGACCTCGGCGACGCCCGGGTATTCGCGGGGGTCGACGCCGGCGGGCACCTGGACGAGCCGGGACGGCTGGGCGCCGTGGCCGAGGGCCCAGCTGTGGTGGTAGGTGCTCAGCGGCGCGATCAGCTCGGCCTCGGTGTAGCCGGTGCGGGCCACGGCGGTACGGAACCGGCGGAGCACGGCGCGCACGCTCGGGGAGAGCCGGTCCTCGGCGGGCCGCTGCCGGGGTACGGCGGCGCGGGCCTCGGTGAGCAGCAGCGGCGTCCCGGTGCGCCAGTGCCCGGCCAGCGCGGCGAGCAGCGGGGTGGTGCCGCCGACGCAGTGGACCAGCTCGACCTCGGGGACGGGCACGGTGAGGGCCCGCATGGCGTGGCGGAGCAGTGTGGCCGCGGTCCGGGCGTCGCGCACGCTGAGCCGGGGCAGTGAGTCGTCGGTGGCGTGCGCCTGTCGTTGCCGCCAGGCCTCCTGGAGGGCGTCGGTGAGCGGCATCGTGGCCAGCGGGTCGGTGTCGGCGCCGGGCGGGCAGAGCGCGGTGATCTGCCGGAGGCCGTCGGCGAACAGGTCGGTGACCGGCGTCTCGTCGCCGAGGAGGCCGCGGCAGAGCAGGGTGGCGGCGTCGGCGGCGCCGTCGGGGACGGGGCCGCGGCGGCGTTCGGCTCGCGCCGGGTCCCGGCCCAGCGCGGCGGCGTGGGCGGAGCCGACGTTGAACGGGAGCGGGTACGCGGGTGCGGACGGTAGTTCACGGTCCGTGACGGTCAGCAACTCGAAGCGGAACCGGCGCAGTCCCTCGACGAGGGTCCGGCACCATCCTCCGAGGGCGTCCCGCCGGTACGGGTACCCGCCGCCGGTGAGCAGACAGATGCGCTCGCGGGACGGGGTCGGATTCACGCTGGACGCAACGACGCAACCCGCCGAAGTTGCCGGAGCATGTCGGCTAGGCGACACAATTACGCCCCTTTTAACCCAATTTGTCAGCCACGTTTGCCCGTTTTTGCCCGAAAGGCCACGACGTGCGGCCCGCTCTGTCGGTCTCCGGCGCCGCCCGTACCCCGACCGCTCGTCGATCTCCCGCGCCGCCGCCACCGGATCGGCCCCGCGGTGACCCGCTGTCGCCCGCCGGAGACCGTCCGTGTGGCGCCGGTCTCCTGCTTGCCGGACGGAACGGGACGAGGTGACCCGTGTACGTCGGATCTTGCGAAAACGGACCGGTCTTGACGAGATCGACATGCCCGCGAAAGATGTATAAGACCTGGTGAGGTACCCCTGTGGTGGTCCCGAGGCGCCTTGGTGGCGTGATTCACTTGTCTCACGCGCGCAACCGGCACTGCCTCGGCTTGACGGAGCATGGGTATCGGCGGACTATGGAGTTGTCGCCAGTCGCGCCCACTCATGCCTCGGTTAAACCGTGGCTTGAGGTCTTGCACCATAAAGTGTCCCGCAGCTTCATTGGCGGGATTCTGCGCTCACGCGTGCCCGTGAGCATGTGGTGTGTCGGTTCGCATGAGGTTCACTGCGCACTGAACCGCTCGGGTGCGTGAAAAGGGCGCCACGCTGGCCGGCTTTTCCGGCAGCGACAAAAGACAGCGCACCACACAAAATCGACGCAGCGCGTCACAAGGAGTCACGATGGCGAAGGCCCTCTTTGGCCACGTAGGTGCGGCGCCCGACCGGCGCCTCCTCGACGAGGTCACCCGACTGCGCTCCCGGGTCCAGTCCCTGGAGTTCGAGGTCACCCGCCTCCAGGCGGAGAACGACCGCCTCGCGGCGGCCGCCGCGGAGGCAGACGAGTTCGCACGACTGACCGAGCCCGCTCTGACCTGAGCCGCTCTCGATGCCGGGCGGTACTGCGGGGTAGCCAACCGGCGTCACATCCCCTCGTAGAACAGACGCACCAGAGAAAAAGCGCGCCTCCACTCCCGTGGCGGCGCGCAGCTTTTTTCTCGCCACGTGATTCCCGTCTCGGCGGCGATCGGCGGGTAGCCTGCCACCCAGCAGACGAACGCAGACGACCCTCCGGAGATCCGTGCACCTCAAGAGCCTGACGGTCAAGGGCTTCAAGTCCTTCGCCTCCGCCACCACGTTGCGGCTGGAGCCCGGCATCACCTGTGTGGTGGGGCCGAACGGCTCCGGCAAGTCCAACGTCGTCGACGCCATCGCCTGGGTTCTAGGCGAGCAGGGCGCCAAGGCGTTGCGCGGCGGCAAGATGGAGGACGTCATCTTCGCCGGTACGTCCGGCCGCGCCCCCCTGGGCCGCGCCGAGGTGACGCTCACGATCGACAACAACGACGGCGCCCTGCCGATCGACTACACCGAGGTGTCGATCACCCGCCGCATGTTCCGGGACGGCGCCAGCGAGTACGAGATCAACGGCAACTCCTGCCGGCTGCTCGACATCCAGGAGCTGCTGAGCGACTCCGGCATCGGCCGGGAGATGCACATCATCGTCGGGCAGGGCCGTCTCGACGCCATGCTGCACGCGAAACCCGAGGACCGCCGCTCGTTCATCGAGGAGGCGGCCGGCGTACTCAAGCATCGCAAACGCAAGGAAAAGGCGATCCGCAAGCTGGACGCCATGGGTGTCAACCTGAACCGCCTCGGCGACCTGACCACCGAGTTGAGGCGGCAGCTGAAGCCGCTCGGCCGGCAGGCCGAGGTGGCCCGCCGGGCCGCCGGCATCCAGTCCGACCTGCGTGACTCCCGGCTCCGGCTGCTCGCCGACGACCTGCACACGTTGCGCACCACCCTGGACCGGGAGATCGCCGACGAGTCCGCGATGCGGGACCGCCGCGGCCAGGTCGAGGAGGAGAACCGCGAGGTCCAGCGGATGCTGGCCGACCTCGAGCTCGCGCACGCCGAGGACGCGCCGCTGCTGCAGGCCGCCCAGGACGCCTGGTACAAGCTGTCCTCCCTGCAGGAGCGGTTCCGGTCGACCGAGCAGCTGGCCACCGAGCGGCTGCGGCACCTGGCAGCCACCCCCGACGACGAGCGTCCCGGCCGCGACCCGGAGATGCTGGAGGCCGAGGCCGAGCGGGTCCGGGAGCAGGAGGAGGAGCTGCGCGAGGCCCTCACCGAGGACCAGATGCGCCTGGCCGAGGCGGTCGAGCACCGGCAGGAGCTGGAGCGCCAGCTGGCCGCCGCCGAGGGGGAGTTGCGCGCCGCCGCCAAGGCGATCGCCGACCGCCGCGAGGGCCTGGCCAAGCTCACCGGCAACGTGAACGCGGCCCGGGCCCGGACCACCAGCGGTGCCGAGGAGATCGAGCGCCTGGCGATCGCCCACGAGGACGCGCTGATGCGGGCCGAGGCCGCACAGGCCGAGGTCGATCTGGTCTCGGCCGAGTCGACCGAGGCCGACCGGGACAACGCCGACCTCGACGCGCGGCACGACGAGGCGGTGGCCGCCCACGACCGGGCCGCGGCCGTGGTCCGTGAGCTGAGCGACACCGAGCGGGCCGCGGAGAAGGACGCGGCCAGCTGGAAGGCCCGCGAGGAGGCCCTCGCGATGGGCCTCAAGCGCAAGGACGGCGCCGGGGCGTTGCTGGCCAGGGCCGGTCAGGTGCCGGGTCTGCTCGGCAGCCTCGCCTCGATGCTGAGCGTGCGCCCCGGTCACGAGGTGGCCCTCGCCGCGGCGCTGGGCGGGCTGGCCGACGCCGTCGCGCTCGCCGGCGTGGACGAGGCGATCGAGGCGATGCGCACCCTCAAGATCGCCGACGCCGGACGGGCCGACCTGGTGGTCGCCGGATCCGCCGGGCCCGGCATGCAGGGCCCGCTCGCCAGTCTGCGGCCGAACCTGCCGGAGGGCGCCGTCTGGGTGCCCGAGGTGGTCGACTGCCCGGAGCAGATCCGGCCCGCCGTCAACCGCGCTCTGCGTGACGTGGTGCTCGTCCCCGACCTGGCCGCGGCCGCCGCACTGGTCGCGGCGAACAGCGAGCTGCGCGCGGTCACTCCCGAGGGTGACCTGCTCGGCGCCTATGCGGCGGCCGGCGGGTCGGCCAAGGCGACCAGCTACATCGAGGTTCAGGCGGCCGTCGACGAGGCCAAGGCGAGACGGGCCGTCGCCGAGCAGACCATCGCCGAGGTCAAGGAGCAACTCGGCGCCGCGCGGGCCGAGGTCGCCGAGCTCAAGCAGGCGGTCGCGGTCGCCGCGCAGGCCAAGCGGGCCGCCGAGGGCGAGCGCAACGCGGCCGCCCGGCGACTGGCCGAGCTGGGCGCCGCCGCACGGTCAGCCAGGGCGGAGAGCGAACGGCTCGGCGCCTCCCGGCAGAAGGCCGAAGCCGCCCGCGAGGCCGATCTCATGCGGGTCGCCGAGCTGGAGGAGCGGCTGCGCCTGGCCGAGGACACCCCGCTCGACGAGGAGCCGTCCACCGAGGAACGCGACCGGCTCGCCGCCCTCGTGCCCCAGTCCCGGCAGAACGAGATGGAGGTGCGGCTCGCGGTCCGTACCGCTGAGGAACGTGTCTCCTCCATCGCGGGCCGCGCCGACTCGCTGTTGCGTCAGGCCAACCAGGAGCGACAGGCCCGGGAACGGGCCGCGGCGCGGCGGGCGGCACGCGCCCGCGGCGCCGAGATCGCCCGCGCCGTCGCGCACGGCGCGGCCGCCGCCCTGGAGCACGTCGCCGTCTCGCTGGCCGCCGCGGCCGACCGCCGCGACCGGATCGCCAGCGAGCGGACGAGCCGGGAAGCCGAGCTCCAGGAGGTACGGGCACACGCCAAGCGCCTGGTGTCGGAGTTGGAGCGGCTCACCAGCGAGGTGCACCGTGACGAGATGGCCCGCGCCGAGCAGCGGATGCGCATCGAGCAGCTGGAGGCGAAGGCGGCCGAGGACTTCTCACTCGACGTCGAGACCCTGATCAGCGAGTACGGTCCGGACCAGCTCGTCCCGCCGACCCAGGCCGAGGTGGCCCAGGCCGAGAAGGACGGCAAGCCGGAGCCGCAGCCGAGCCCGTTCCACCGGCCCACCCAGGAGAAGCGGGCCAACAAGGCGGAGCGTGACCTCACCCTGCTCGGCAAGGTCAACCCGCTGGCCCTGGAGGAGTTCGCGGCTCTGGAGGAGCGCTACAAGTTCCTCTCCGACCAGCTCGAGGACCTCAAGGCCACCCGCAAGGACCTGCTCACCGTGGTCAAGGACGTCGACGACCGGATCCTGGAGGTCTTCACGTCGGCGTTCGAGGACACCGCGCGCGAGTTCCAGCAGGTCTTCCAGGTGCTGTTCCCCGGTGGTGAGGGCCGGCTGATCCTGACCGACCCGGAGGACATGCTGACCACCGGTGTCGACGTGGAGGCCAGGCCACCGGGCAAGAAGATCAAGCGGCTGTCGCTGCTCTCCGGTGGTGAGCGCTCGCTGACCGCGGTGGCCATGCTCTGTGCCATCTTCCGGGCCCGTCCCTCACCCTTCTACATCATGGACGAGGTGGAGGCGGCCCTCGACGACGTCAACCTGGGCCGGTTGATTACCCTCTTCCAGCAGTTGCGCGAGAAGAGCCAGCTGCTCATCATCACGCACCAGAAACGGACGATGGAGGTCGCGGACGCCCTGTACGGCGTCACGATGCGCGCCGGCGTCACCCAGGTGATCAGCCAGCGCCTCGTCTCCGATCCGACCGCCTCGCCCGCCACCCGTAATGCGGAATGAAGGCCGCCCTCATTCGGAGGAGTAGGGAAAGACATGCGCGACCGCGCCCAGGCCCTGATGATCGACCTGGACGGCGTGCTGCGCCGCTGGGATCCGGCCCCGATGATCGCCGTGGAGGTCGGTTACGGCCTCAAGCCCGCCTCGCTGCTGGAGACGGCGATGTCGTGGGACATCTACCGGCCCGCGATGGCCGGCGAGATCACCGACGCCGAGTGGATGAGGCTGGTCGCCGAGCGGCTGCCGCTGGAGGCCGGGCGGGCCGCCGCCGCGGTCGCCGAGTGGCAGTCCTACCGGGGTGAGGTCGACCCCGAGGTGCTCGCCTTCGTCCGCGAGGTGCGTGCGGGTGGCCGGAAGGTCGCGATCGCCACCAACGCCACCGACCGGCTCCGCCCCGACCTGGACGCGCTCGGTCTCACGGACGAGGTCGACCTGATCCTCAGCTCGTGGGAGATGAAGGTGCACAAGCCCGCCCCCGAGTATTTCGTGCAGGCCTGCCAGCGGCTCCGGGTCCTGCCCAAGCACACCCTCTTCGTCGACGACGACGACCGGGTGATCCGTGGGGCGCGTTCGGCGGGGCTTTCCGGATACCGGTGGGCGGGCCCGGAGCACGTGCCCTATCTGCGCAAGGTCCTCGACCTGCCGGCCTGACTGATCACGACCCGGCCCCGGCGATCTCGCGCCGGGGCCGTTCCCGTGTCAGGCGTGGTAGTCGACGGCGGCCACGTCGTGCAGGGCGCCGTCCTTGGTGGTGCCCTCGATGCGGGCGCTGGCGACCGCGCCGTCCAGCCGCAGGGTGCCGACCGCGTTGCCGAAGTACGGTCCGGCCAGCTTCTTCCACCGCAGGGCCGGCTTGCGCACCGACACGGTCCGGGCCAGCGCGCGCACCGCATGAACCACACCCGGCCACCAGGCCACCCGCATCAGGGGCCGCAGCGGCAGCGGCACCTCGTTGTGGATCGGCGAGCAGGTCAACTGGTAGACCGGGGTCGCCATGGCGTGACCGAACTCGGCGCGCGCCGCATACGAGTGATGAACGTCACCGGAGAGCACGCTGATCGAGGCCGGCGCACGGTACGCCCCACCGGCGCCCACCCGGTGACCCGGCGCTTCCGGCCCGCCCTCGCCGAGCCGCCGGAACAGCTCGCCCAGAGCCACGAACGACTTGCCGAACGCGGCCCAGTGCTCCAGGTCGAAGGTCCGCCGCACCTTCTCCCCGAACGCCGCCGATCGAGGCCGGTGCGACTCGGAGATCCGCTCGTTCCACGCCTCCAGGTAGTGGATGGCGGGCGGCATCAGCCACGGCAGCGACGAGCCGACCACCAGATGGTCGTAGTCACCGTGGGCCCGGTTGACGAACCAGTTCCACTCGGCGGCCGGCAACATCGAGCGGGCGCCCGGGGTCAGCACCCGGTTGCAGCGGTTGTCCAGCACGATCAGCCGGGTCCGGCCCAGATCCAGGGCGAAACTCCACTGGTACGGCACATCGGTGTTCTCCGCGGACCCGGGCTCGTCCACCCGCAACCCGAACTCGTGCAGGAGGTCGGTGGCGTCCTCGGCCTCCGACACCTTCCGGAACAGCGGGTCGGCGGCCAGCTCGTCCGGGCTCAGGTTGCCCAGGTGCTGGTAGATCCAGTAGGAGGCCAGGCCCGCGGAGATGCGCTCGCGCCACCACGGCTGGGCGGCCATGTCGGCGCGCCAGGACGCGGACGTGTTCCAGTCGTCGATCAGCTCGTGATCGTCGAAGATCATCACGCTCGGCACGGTGGAGAAGAGCCAGCGCACCTCCGGGTCGCGCCACGACTCCAGATAGAGCTTCGTGTACTCCTCGAAGCCGACCACCTGGTCGGTCGGGCCCTGGTGACCGTTGCGCCGGCGGGCACGCAGGAAACGCCGCACCTTGGGCGACGTCTCGTCGGCGTAGACCTGGTCGCCGAGCAGGACCAGAAGGTCGGGGCGGGTCTCCGGATCGGTCATCAGCCGCCGGGAGAACGCGTCCAGGGCATCCGGCGGCAGCCAGCGCCCGCTTACCTGCGGGGTGCCCTTCCGGCAGGAGCCGAAGATCAGGCTGACCGGCTGCGCGGCGTCATCGGCGGACCGGGTGCGGATCACCGGCGGCGGGTACTCCGAGTCGGCCTCCGGCCACACCTGCCGGTCGTCGAGGAACAGACGGTACGGGTTCGCCGAGTCGGGGGCGAGACCGTCGACCGTGACCATCGCGTAGTGATGGTTGTACGCCGAGAAGGTCCGGGCGGAACCGGCGCCCGGGCCGTCCACCTCGACCCGGACCTGTGCCGCCGCGCTGGTCTCCAGCCACAGGGTCGCGCGGTCGCCGTCGACTCTGCGCAGCACGGGTCCGATGAGTAGTTGAGCGGTCACCGGGCGGCGCCGGGGTGTTGCAGCATCTGGGGGATCCCTCCACGCCGTTTCCAGGGGCGTCCCATCCTCCGTCAATCCGCCCCGGAACCGCCAGTGCACGGCCTGCGCCACGGCCCGACGACGCATCTGTCAGGATTCGGGCATGGAATACGTGGTCGCCGCAGTGATCCTGCTCGTCGTCCTGATCGTGGGCGCGGTCGGGCTCGTGGTGCCGAAGATGCGGCGCCGCGATCTTCCGCCGCCTCCCACGGCGCCCACCGTGCCGTCCGTCGAGGAGGAGATCCCGCCGCTCATCGAGCAGCAGGCGCCCCCGGTCGGGGTGGAGGCGCCGGTGGTCGAGGCGCCGCCGGCGGTCGAGGAGAAGCCTCTCCTGGAGAAGCCGGAGCCGTCTGCCGGCCGCCTGGTCCGGCTGCGTGCCCGCCTGGCCCGGTCGCAGAGCGCGCTCGGCCGCGGCCTGCTCAGCGTCCTCTCCCGGGACCACCTCGAGGAGGAGGACTGGGAGGAGATCGAGGAGAGCCTGATCACCGCCGACGTCGGGATCGAGGCGACCCAGGTGATCGTCGAGCGGCTGCGCGAGCGGGTCCGGGTCCTCGGCACCCGGACCGTGGCCGAGGTCCGCGAGCAGTTGGTCGAGGAGCTGGTCGCGGCGCTGGAGCCGGGTATGGACCGCAGCCTGCGGACCGCGCCGCACGACGGCCGGCCGGCAGTGGTCCTGGTCGTCGGCGTCAACGGGGCCGGCAAGACCACCACCTGCGGCAAGATCGGCCGGGTCCTGATCGGTGACGGGGGGAGTGTGCTGTTCGGTGCGGCCGACACGTTCCGGGCCGCCGCGGCCGACCAGATCCAGACCTGGGGCGAGCGGGTCGGCGCCGAGACCGTCCGTGGCCCGGAAGGGGGAGACCCGGCAAGCGTGGCGTTCGACGCCGTGAAGCGGGGTATCGACACGGGCGTGGACACGGTGCTGATCGACACCGCCGGCCGCCTGCAGAACAAGGTGGGCCTGATGGACGAGCTGGGCAAGGTCAAGCGGGTGGTGGAGAAGCACGGCCCGGTCGACGAGACGCTGCTCGTGCTCGACGCGACGACCGGGCAGAACGGTCTGGAGCAGGCCCGCGTGTTCACCGAGGTGGTGGATGTCACGGGTGTGGTCCTCACCAAGCTGGACGGGACGGCCAAGGGCGGCATCGTCATCGCCGTGCAGCGCAAACTGGGGATCCCGGTCAAGCTGGTCGGGCTCGGCGAGGGCCCGGACGATCTGGCCCCGTTCGAGCCGAAGGCCTTCGTCGAGGCCCTCGTCGACGGGGACGCGTAGGCTCGCGGGTGTTTCCATCAATCCTGGGAGGCCGTGAGTGACGCAGGAGCCGCTGCGCGAGATACCGCTGCACGGTGGAAACGTCTCTACGGTCTCCCGGCTCGGCGACACGGTCCGGCGCAACGCGGGGCCCTGGACGCCCGCCGTGCACGCTCTCCTGCTCCACCTGGAGCGGGTCGGCTTCACCGGTTCGCCACATGCTCTCGGCATGGACGAGAAGGGCCGTGAGGTCCTCTCCTACCTGGACGGGGAGTGCGGCGAGTATCCGCTGGCCCCGCACTGGGTGACCGAGGAGGCGCTGGTCACCGTCGGCACCATGCTGCGGATGTTCCACGACGCTCAGTATGGTTTCGTCCCCCGCCCGGCGCGGTCTGGCGCTCGTTCGGGCCGCCCCCGCCGGACACCGAGGTGATCTGCCACCACGACGCCGCCCCGCACAACGTGGTCTGGCGGCCGGACGGCACCCTCGCCCTGATCGATTTCGACCTGGCTTCGCCGGGCTCACGGCTCTACGACGTGGCCTACGCGGCGTGGACCTGGGTGCCGTTGTTCAGCGACCGTGACTCCTACACCCTCGGGTGGAAGCGGCCGAACCGGCCTCGCCGCCTGCGGTTGTTCGCTGACGCGTATGGTCTGATCCCGCGCGACCGGCACCGGCTGGTGCGGACCATCCGCAAGAGGATCGTCGACCACGTCGAGGGTATCCGGCGGATGGCGGCGGCCGGCGACCCGGCGTTCGTCCGGATCGTGCACAAGGGCCACCTGCGTCGCCCGATGCGCGACCTGCGCCTGCTCGACTACGAGCGTCACACGCTGGAGTATGCGCTCCGCTGAAGGCCCGCGATAGGGGCGAATGCGGCCATATCGTGGCAGCTCAGAGCCACCTTGTCTGCGGACTGTGAGGTTTTCTTCACACGTCGGAAACAACGCGTGACGTCTCGGAAATCGCGCGACGACCGTGCTCGAAACAGCAGGCCGGAAAGCTTCGCGCCGAACCGGCCGACAGGCGGCGTTGCCCCAGGTCCGGTGTGAGAGGACACCTTCATTCCGAGAGGAGGCAGCGTGGAGATCAACACCGGCAATACCGCTTGGTTGCTCCTGTCGTCTGCGCTCGTTTTGCTCATGACACCGGGTCTGGCGCTGTTCTACGGTGGCCTCAACCGGTCCAAGGGCGTTCTGAACATGATGATGATGAGTTTCTCGTGTCTGGGGCTCATCAGCGTCCTGTGGGTCCTGTACGGGTTCAGCCTCGCCTTCGGGGTCAACGAGAGCTCCGGCCTCAACAACATCATCGGCAACTTCGACTACCTCGGCGCTGACGCGGCCAAGATCTCCGAGGAGTGGCTGTTCTTCGGGGCCAACACCGGCATCCCGACCTACGCCTTCCTGGTCTTCCAGATGATGTTCGCGATCATCACGGTCGCCCTGATCAGCGGCGCGATCTCGGACCGCATGAAGTTCGGCGGCTGGGTGCTCTTCGCCCTCGGCTGGTTCACCCTGGTCTACATCCCGGTCGCCCACATGGTGTGGGGTGGCGGCTTCATCGGCACCACGATCCGGGCGCTGGACTTCGCCGGTGGTACCGCGGTCCACATCAACGCCGGTGCCGCTGCTCTCGCGCTGGTCCTGGTCCTCGGCAAGCGGATCGGCTGGCCGAAGGACAACATGCGGCCGCACAACGTGCCGTTCGTCGCCCTCGGCGCCGGCCTGCTGTGGTTCGGCTGGTTCGGCTTCAACGCCGGCTCCGAGCTGACCGTCGACGGCACCACCGTCATCGCCTTCATCAACACCCAGGTCGCCACCGGCGCCGCCCTCGTCGGCTGGGTTGCCGTCGAGTGGATCCGGGACCGCAAGCCGACCCTGGTCGGTGCCTCCTCCGGTGCGGTCGCCGGCCTGGTCGCCATCACCCCCGCCTGTGGTTTCGTCGAGCCGCTGCCGGCCGTCATCATCGGCCTCATCGCCGGTGTGGTCTGCGCCCTGGCCGTCGGCCTCAAGTACAAGCTGGGCTACGACGACTCGCTCGACGTGGTCGGCGTCCACTTCGTCGGCGGCTGGATCGGCTCCCTGGCGATCGGCTTCTTCGCCACCGACTCGGTCAACGCCGGCATCACCGACGAGAAGATCCTCAACGCCAGCAACGGCCTCTTCTACGGCGGTGGGGCCACCCAGCTCCTGCGCCAGTTCGAGGCGAGTGCCCTG
The DNA here is from genome assembly GCF_050956125.1 of Actinoplanes sp. CA-252034. Classification (NCBI taxonomy): domain Bacteria; kingdom Bacillati; phylum Actinomycetota; class Actinomycetes; order Micromonosporales; family Micromonosporaceae; genus Actinoplanes; species Actinoplanes sp. CA-252034. The sequence goes on along the minus strand of NZ_CP191846.1, from coordinate 9,583,199 downwards.
GTCACCGTCTACTCCTTCGCGGTCGCCGCGGTCCTGGCCCTGATCCTCAAGGCCGTCAAGCTGGGCCGGGTCAGCGACGAGTCCGAGGTCGGCGGCATCGACATCTCGGCGCACGGCGAGACCGGCTACGACTTCACCCCGGCCTCCGGGGCCGGCGGGGGCGGCGCGTTCGCCCTGGCCGGTATCGGCACCAAGGAAACCGTGGACGCTGACGGCAAGGCTTCCGTCAGCCAGAAGGTCTCCAGCTAGATTCCCCCGATGGCTGCAATGGAAGGACTGAGCATGAAGCTGGTGACCGCGGTCATCAAGCCGTACCAGCTCGACGCGGTGAAGGAGGCTCTGCACGCTCTGGGCGTCGCCGGGCTGACCGTGAGCGAGGTGCAGGGCTACGGCCGGCAGAAGGGCCACACCGAGGTGTACCGGGGTGCCGAGTACACGGTGGAGTTCCTGCCGAAGATCAAGGTCGAGGTGCTGACCGACGAGATCGACGTCGAGAAGATCGTCGACGCCATCGTGGGCGCCTCGCGGACCGGCAAGATCGGTGACGGGAAGGTCTGGGTGACCTCGATCGACGAGGTCGTCCGGGTCCGTACCGGCGAGCGCGGCCTCGACGCCCTCTGATCCCATGACGAACCCGTTGAGAGAGCCGCCGGCCCCTCCGGCACGCCCGGCCGCCGGTGGCTCCCTCGACGAGCTCAAGCACCACATCGGCGCCGCCGCCCGCGACGAACGGGCGGCGGCACTCGAGCTCTGGCTCAAACAGCTCTTCCCGTCCCACCTGCCCGGCGTCAGCCTGATCGCGGTCGGTGGGCTCGGCCGGCGCGACTGCGCCCCCTACAGCGACCTCGACCTGGTGCTGGTGCACAACGGCACCGCCGGGATCGACCGGATCGCCTCCGCACTCTGGTACCCGATCTGGGACGCCCGCCTCGGGCTGGACCACTCCGTGCGTACCCTTCCCGAGGCCCTGTCCGTCGCCCACGACGACGTGAAGGTCTCCCTCGGCCTCCTCGACGCCCGGCACCTGGCCGGCGACGCCCGCCTCTCCGCCGAGCTCATCGCCGCCGTCTCCGACCAGTGGCGGCGCACCGCGGTCCGGCTGATGCCACAGCTGCGGCAGCTCACCACGAGCCGCTGGACCCAGCACGGCGAGCTGGCCTTCCTCCTCGAGGGCGACCTCAAGGAGGCGTCCGGCGGGCTGCGTGACGTGACGCTGCTGCGCGGCATCGGGCGGGCCGGGATCGCCGACACCATGCGGCCCGCGGTCCGCGCCGCCACCCTGCGCCTTCTCGACACCCGCGACGCGCTGCACCTGGCCGTCGGCCGCCGCGTGGACCGGCTCGTCGCCCAGGAGCGCAAAGCCGTCGCCGATCTGCTCGACATCGACGACCCGGACAACCTCCTGCGCCGGGTGGCGGGCGACGCCCGTACCGTCGCCCACGCCGTCGACGACGCCTGGCGTGCCATCGACCGCCTGCGCGGCGGACGACGTCGCGGTGGGCCGTCCGCCCCGCCGAGCCGCCGCCCGGTCGCCCGCGACGTCGTCGAGCAGGACGGCGAGCTGGTGCTCGCCCGCACCGCGATCGGCCCGGTCCCGGACCCCAGCCTCTCGCTGCGGGTCGCGGCCGCGGCCGCCATCACGCAGCTGCCGATCGCCCGCGCCACCTGCGAATGGCTCGCCGCGTTCTGCCCGCCGCTGCCGTCACCGTGGCCGCCCGCGGCCCGCGCCGCGCTGGTCTCGCTCCTCGGCTCCGGCCCGGGCCTGCTGCCCACCTGGGAGACCTGCGACCGGTACGGCCTGATCGACGCGTGGCTGCCCGAGTGGGCCCGGATGCGCAGCCTTCCGCAGCACCACCCGATCCACCGCTACACCCTCGACCGTCACCTGGTGCAGGCCGCCTACGAGGCCACAGCCTTCGCCCGCGAGGTGGACCGCCCCGACCTGCTGCTGATCGGCGCCTTCCTGCACGACGTCGGCAAGGGCCTGCCCGGTGACCACAGCATCGTCGGTGCCCCGATCGCCGCCGACATCGCCACCCGGATCGGCCTGCGCCCGGCCGACGTCGCCACCGTCGAGAAGATGGTCCTGCTGCACCTGCTGCTGCCGGACGTGGCGACCCGGCGCGACCTGAGCGACCCGAAGACCATCTCCACCGTGGCCGAGAAGGTCGGGGACACCCACACGCTGCACCTGCTGCACGCGCTGGCCCGCGCCGACTCGCTGGCCACCGGCCCGGCCGCCTGGTCGGACTGGAAGGGCCGGCTGATGGCCGAGCTGGTCGAGCGGGTGGACACGGCGCTCGACAGTGGCGCACTGCCCGAGCCACCCGACCCCGATCCGGAGCTGCTCGACGGCACCCTGCCGGTGGTGCACCTGGACGGCGACCGGGTGGCGGTGGCCGCCGCCGATCGGCGCGGACTGCTCGCCGGGGTGGCCGCGTGCCTGGCCATGCACCGGCTCGACGTGGTCGCCGCCGACACGAGCACCGTGGACGGGCGGGCCATCGTCGAGTTCTCCACCTCACCGCGGTACGGGTCGCCGTACGACCCGGTCGCTCTCGCCGCCGACCTGCGCCGGGTCGGCGCCGGCGACGTCTCGGTGACCCAGCGGGTGCGGGCCCGCGCGATGAGCGCCCGCGGCGGGACCGCCTCGCCCCGGGTGGTGTGGCAGCGCGACGTGGCCACCGACGCGGTGGTGCTGGAGCTGCGCGCCGCCGACTCGGCCGGCCTGCTCTACCGCGTCACGCACGCCCTCGACGAGGCCGGCGCGGAGATCCGGGCCGCCCGCATCTCCACCCTGGGCAGCGATGTCGTCGACGCGTTCTACCTGGTCGGGACGTGGGCCTCGGCCGACGAGCGAAACCGGGTGGAGGCGGCCGTCCTCGCCGCCGTCTAGCGTCACTCCGCCGTCGTGCCCGCGTTGATCCGAAAGGACATGACGGGGTACGGACGGAGAGTCGATGACCGAGGCGCAGCCGGTCGCGTTGCTGGACGATCACGTCGCCCTCGCCGGCGCCGGGGCGGAGGTGTCGCTGCCCAACACGGCGATGCGCAACCGTTCGGTGGCCGCCCGCCGGGTGCTGGCCCGGGCCGCCGGGATCGGCCTCGACGAGGTGCTCGAGGCGGCCCGCAGGGGCGACACCCGCCGGATCCGCCGCCCGGTCGACCCGGTGCTGCTGGCCGGGCTGGCGCAGACCATCGCCCTGCAGGAGGAGCTGCCCGGCGACCGGGACGACGCCCTCGCCCTCTACGCGCTGATCCGCACCGCCCGGGGCGCCCGCGCCCTGCCCCCGGCCCATCAGGCCCTGCACGTGCAGCTGGTCTACGCGTGGCAGGGGCCGGCCAACGCGCGGCAGCTGCTCGGGGCGTACCGGCGGATCCCGGCGGCGGCCCGCGAGTCGCTGGAGATCGATCTGGCCAACCCGCACGCCGGCGGTCACTCCGACGCCGTCGCCGAGGAGACCTGGCTGGCCCGGTTCGGTGCGCTGTTCCCGTCGCCGGGCCCGGTACTGGCGGCCGCGCCGGAGAAGGCGCCGTTCGACCGGCTCGCCGGCTCGGCCGGGCACCCCGCCGAGACGGCCGGCGAGCGGGTCTCGGTGGTCGTCACCGCGTACCGGCCGGGGGAGGGGCTGCTCACCGCGGTCCGGTCGATCGCCGCGCAGTCCTGGCCGGACCTGGAGATCATCGTGGTCGACGACGCGTCGCCGCCCGAGCACGACGCGATCCTGGCCGCCGCCGAGGACCTCGACCCGCGCGTCCGGCTGCTCCGCCTGCCCGTCAACGGCGGCACCTACGCGGCCCGCAACGCGGGGCTGGAGGCGGCCCGCGGCGACTTCGTCACCTTCCAGGACTCCGACGACTGGTCCCACCCGCGCCGCGTCGAGCTGCAGGTCCAGCCGCTGCTCACCCACCCGGAGGTGGTGGCCACCACCTCCGAGGGGATCAGCGTCACCGACCAGCTCGTGATGACCCGCCCCGGCATCCGGCGCGGCCGGGTCAACGTGTCGTCGCTGCTGTTCCGGCGGGAGGCGGTGATCCAGCGGATCGGATGGTTCGACCCGGTGCGCAAGGCCGCCGACTCCGAGTTCCTGGAGCGGATCCAGACCGCTTTCGGCGATCAGGCGGTACGCCGGGTCGCGAGACCACTGGCGCTGATCAGGCTCTCCGAGGGCTCGCTGTCCCGGTCGGAGATCCGTGCCTACTGGATGCATCCGGCGCGGACGGCCTACATGTCGGCGTACCGGTGCTGGCACGCCACCACCCGGCCGCTGCGCCGGGACCGGGACGGCCGCCCGTTCGTCACGCCGGCCCACCTCAGTGGCGGGTCCGAGCCCCGGCGCTTCGACGTGGTGGTGGCCGCCGACTGGCGGTTCCTCACCGGCACGCAGCGGTCGGCGCTGGCCGAGATCCGGGCGCTGCGTGACGCCGGGCTCTCGGTGGCGATCCTGCACCTGGAGTCGCTGCGGTCGGTGCACCGGCAGCGGCGGTCGCTCAGCGCGGACGTGCAGCGCCTGATCAACTCCGGGCGGCTCGACCAGGTGCTGGAGACCGACCCGGTGTCCGCCGGTCTCCTGCTGGTACGGCAGCCGGAGGTGTTGCAGTTCGCACCCGAGGACGGTGTCCTGCTCCGGCCGGGCCGGACCCTGATCGTCCCGGACCGGGCACCGGCCCGGCGCGACGGCAGCGACCGGCGGTACACCGTGCCAGCCGTCACGGCGGCGGCCCGGCGCCTCTTCGACCGGGATCCGCTGTGGTGCCCGCAGGACGGCTTCGACCTGTCCCCGGCGACGACGGCGGACTTCCACCTGCCGACGGCCGTCGAGTCCCTGGACGTGGCCCGGCCGCTGCCCGGTCCCCGTGGCCCGGCCGTCGTCGGCACCGACCTGTGCGACGCCGGGGAGTGGCCCGGCGACCTGGCCGCCGCCCTGGAGGTGCCCCGCCGCTGCACCGACGCCGACGTGCGCCTGCGCCTGCCGGAGACGCCGTTGCGCCCGTCCGGCCTGCCCGCGCACTGGCTCGTCTACGAGCCATCCGATCTGGACCCGCGCACCTTCGCCGCCCAACTCGACTTCTACCTGCACTTTCCTCCGGAGCAGTCGGCCGAGCCGATCTCCCGGCCGGCCCTGGAGGCGGCCGCGACCGGCTGCGTCGTGCTCGTCCCGGAGCGTCTCGCCGGCGCCTTCGGCGAGGCGGCCGTCCCGTGCGCGCCGGAGCAGGCGGCGGCTCTGGTCCGCCGGTTCCGCGACGATCCCGCCCGGTTCGCCGCCCAGAGCGTGCTGGCCCGCGCCGCGGTCGACCGCGACCACCGCCCGTCGGCCTTCGCCGCACGGATCGCCGGCCTCCTCCCCGCCGCGGAGCCGGCCCCGGTCGGCGCGCCGGGTTCCGTGGGCCCACCGGCCCCGGTCGGCGCCGCGGCCCCCGCGGGTCCGCCGGCCCCCGTACAGCGCGTGCCGTAACGAGGTCGGTCCCGGCCCCGTTGACCCGTCGGAACTGCACACGAGGAGTCCCGCATGAGCACATTGAGCCGAATCCGCCGAAAGCTGCCACGCCTGTCCGCCTCACAGGCCGTGGTGATGTCGGCTGCCGGCATCCTCTGCGCCGGCGCCGTGGCCACCGCGCTCACCGGCCACACCGGGATCGCCACCGCGCTGCTGGCCCTGCTCGGCGGCACCATCCTGGCCGGGCTGATGCTCCTGTTCCGGCGGCTCGCCCGGGTGCAGAAGGCGGGACTCGCCGCCCAGCGTGACCTGCGGACCACCGTCGAGGAGATGCAGCGCCGCCTGGTCGCCGCCGTCGAGCGGGAACGCCTCACCGCCGGCGACCGGCATCTCGAACTGGCCGACGCCATCGCCCGGGTCAAACAGGTCACCGACCGTAAGGCCGGCTCCGCCCAGGTGCTCGGCCTGCCCCGCGAGTTCGAGGCCACCGTGCAGCTCTTCCAGGGCTTCACCCCGCGGGCGCCGATGCCGTCGTCCGGCGACTTCGCGCTCAACCCGACCGACCTGCTCGAGTTGCTGCACCTGATCCGTACCCGGCAGCCCCGCCTCGTCCTGGAGCTGGGCAGCGGCACCTCGTCGGTGTGGATCGCCTACGCCCTGGAGAAGTCCGGCGGCCGCCTGGTCTCCCTCGACCACGACGGTGGTTACGCGGCGCGGACCCGCGCGGCGCTCGCGGCCCACGGCCTCTCCGACATCGCGGTGGTACGGGACGCGCCGCTCACCCCGTGCGGCATCGACGGGCGCGACTACCCGTGGTACGACCCGGAGGCGCTGGCCGATCTGCACGACATCGACTTCGTCCTGATCGACGGCCCGCCCGCGGCGACCGGGGCGGACGCCCGTTACCCGGCCATGCACATGATCGAGAAGCGGCTCGCGGACCGGGCCACCATCGTGTTCGACGACGCCGGGCGCGCCGACGAGCAGGCCGCGATGGCCGCCTGGACCGAACGGTTCACCGGTCTGACCCGGGAGGGCGAACTGCTCGGCCGGCACGCGGTGCTGGCGTTCGCCCGGCCGCCGGCGATGGCTGCCGCCCGCGCCTGATGACCGTCACGCTGCCCCGGCGCCGCAGCCGGCCGGCCCGGGGCGCGGAACCGGCGACCCATCGGGGCGACATCGAGGGGCTGCGGGCCGTCGCGGTGCTGCTGGTCGTACTGGCCCACGCCGGCGTGCCGGGGCTGGCCGGCGGGTTCGTCGGGGTCGACGTCTTCTTCGTGATCTCCGGGTTCCTGATCACCGGGCTGCTGCGCCGTGAGCACGCCGCGACCGGCCGGATCCACCTGACCCGGTTCTACGCGCGGCGGGCGGTCCGGCTGCTGCCCCTGGCCACCCTGGTGATCGCGGTGACCCTGGCCGGGGCGTGGTGTCTGGCTCCGCCGGTGCGGTTCACCGGCTACGCCACCGACGCCCTGGCCGCCGCCACCTACACGATGAACGTGCGCCTCGACACGATCGGGACCGACTACTTCGGCGACCCGGCGCCGTCGCCGTTCCAGCACTTCTGGTCGCTCGCCGTGGAGGAGCAGTTCTACCTGCTGTGGCCGCTGCTGGTGGCCCGCGGACGGCTCGGCCCGGCCCTGATGGCGCTGGTCACGCTCGGGTCGTTCGCCTGGAGCCTGCACTCGACGTCGTATTTCGGCACCGCCGGCCGGGCCTGGGAGCTGGGTGCGGGGGCGCTGCTCGCGCTCGCCACCGCCCGCCGCCGTTCGATCCCGGGCCGGCCTCTCCCGGGGCGCCGGGTGCTCGGCTGGGCCGGGCTGGCGGCGATCGGCGCGGCGGCCGTCCTCTTCGACGAGACGACCCGATTCCCCGGGACGGCGGCTCTGCTGCCGGTTCTCGGGACCGTCGCGGTCATCGCGGCCGGCGGCAACCGGCTTCTCGGCACCGGGCCGATGCGCTGGCTGGGCCGCATGTCCTACGGCTGGTACCTGTGGCACTGGCCGCTCCTGCTCCTCGCCCCGGCCGGCCCGGCCGCCCGGACCACGGTCGCCGTCGCGGCGCTGGGGCTCGCCGTCGTCAGCCATCACCTGCTGGAGAATCCGGTGCGGCATCATCGCGTGTGGACCGTACGGCCCCGTCGTGGGCTCCTGCTCGGGCTCGGCCTCTCCGCCTCGGCCGCCGCCCTGGCCGGATTCGGCACGCTCCACCCGCCGAAGATCCACGCCCGTGGGGTCGCGCCCGACGCGAGCCGGGCCGTCGCCTCCGCCCGCAACCCGGCCGTCGCCCTCGACCGGATGCTCGACGCCGGTGTCACCGCCACCGACCTGCCCCGCAACCTGACCCCGACCCTCGAGGACACGGCCCGGCAGCGGCTCGCGCCCCAGCTCGACGGCTGCCATGTCGGGCTCACCGGCCCGTTCCGCCCGAAGAGCGACTGCTCCTACACCACCGGCAGGCGCACCGTGGTCCTCTTCGGTGACTCGCACGCCCTCCAGTGGTTCCCCACCCTGGAGACGCTGGCCCGGCAGAACGGATGGCGGCTCTACAGTTTCACGCGCAGCTCGTGCAGCCCCGCCCAGATCGCCCTCGACGAGCGCCGGGCGCGGGCCCGCTACCTCGCCTGCGACGCGTGGCGCACGGAGGTCGTCGCCCGGATCGGCCGGTTGCGGCCCGACCTGCTGGTCGTCTCGTCCAGCGTCAACTACCGGCAGGTGCTCACCGGGCGGCCCGCCGACCCGGACGCCGTCTGGCAGACCGGCTGGCTACGCACCCTCGCCACCCTGAAGCGCTTCGCCCACCGGGTCACGCTGATCGCCGACACGCCGTTCCTGACGGTGGCGCCGGCGGACTGCCTGAGCACCCATTCGACGGCCGTCTCCCGCTGCGCCGCCCCCCGGGCCGACGTGCTCCCCGAGCCGCGCTGGCGCGAACAGCTACGAGCCATCTCGGTGGCCTCCGGCGTGCCGGTGATCGACCCGGTCCCGTGGCTGTGCACGACCCGATGCCCGCTCGTGGTCGGGGACACGCTCGTCTACCGGGACAGCAATCACCTGACGGAGGCGTACGCCCGGCTGGTCGCCCCTCTCCTGAAGCCCCACCTCCGGTGACCTCCGACGGTCCGGGCATCCGCGTGTGACGGCCGGGCCGGGAAAAGAGCGCGCCCCCGCCGTGGGGTGACGGCGAGGGCGCGCATTTCGCGGTGCGGGGGCACCGCGCGGGCCGGGAGGGGGTTCCGGCCCGTGCCTGTCAGGTCATTCGATGCGGTGGACGGCGACGGCGCGCGTTCGGGTCAGAAGCCGAAGTCCTGCGTGTAGTAGGCGGCGCCGTTCGCCGCGTACGCGGCCCCCACACCGACCGTCTTGAACTTGCAGTTCAGGATGTTGGCGCGGTGGCCCGGGCTCTTCATCCAGGCCTGCACGACCTCGTTGGCCGAGCGGTAGCCCCAGGCGATGTTCTCGCCACCCGGCTTCTTGTATCCGGCGGCCTTGACCCGGGCCGAGAAGTTCGACCCACCCGAGCCGGTGTGGCTGAACGTGCCGGTCTTCGCCATCCACACGCTGTGGGCGCGGGCGGCCTTGACGATGTTGGTGTTGACCGTGGCGGCGCCGCAGCCGTGCGACTTGCGCTGCACGTTCGTCAGCTTGGCGATGTCGGCCTGCAACGTCGTCACCGGTGTCGCCGCCTGGGCCGGCGTCGCGAGGAACATCACGGCGGCGGCGGGGGCGATGGCGGCCAGGGCGAGGCGGCGGAACATCGAGCGCAAGAGAGACCCTTCCGAAGTACGGCACCCGGCTGCACCGCCGGGCTCACCGTTCTCTTCGGCCCGCCTCCGTCCCGATCGAATGCGGAACAGGTGCCTCCTCGTCGCTGTTCGGTTGCCGGGCTCGCTTCCGTGCGGCCGCCCGGGAACGCTGGAGGGGGTCCCGTTCTCTGTGGACCTTTGATAGACAGGACCGATGTCGCAGAGGATCGAGGAAAAGATCGTCGAAGCAATTGTCGACTACAACCTGGTCGGTATCGCCGACGAAGGGTATGACGGGCCGGACAAGCCGGTCGCGCCGCATGAGCTGAACACTTGGTTCAGCACCTGTGCCGGCAATGTCTATCTGGAGAGCGAAGAGACGATCGTTCAGGCGCGAATACATTTCGAGACCTGGGACGGGCCCGCCGATTTCGACTCCGCTGCCTGGCACCGCAGCGGCGTCCTCGAGATGGAATGGCAATCCGGTGAGCTGGGGCTCGATCAGATCACCGCGGGCGCCACCCCGGGTGTCTACCGGCTGCCGTCGGCCGGGCTGTGGCACATGCGGCTGGCCTGGCGCGACGAGCCGGCGCCCGAGCCGGAGGAGTTGCCCTGGGCGTCGGTGCTCGTGCAGTTCTGGCGGGAGTAGGCCTGGGCCCGCAGCCGGGCCCAGGCCCAGCGGCTCAGGGCTCGATCGGTCCCGGGTCGTCCGGATCCGGGTCCTCGGGGTTGGGGTCCGGCTCCGGCACCGGGCCGGTGTCGGTGGTGGTGACGAAGAACGGTTCCTTGTCCAGGATGCGGTCGACCTCGTACCAGCGGCCGATCCGCCGGCCGGCCTCCTGGTTCTGGCTGCGGTTGACCCAGCGCACGGAGTAGTCGAGCTGGTACTGCGGGCCCTCGTACTCCCAGCGGGCCGAGCCCTCGTAGGTGGAGGCCATGGCGTACTCGTCGCAGTCGAACGGGCCGCCCGTCGGCGGACGCTGCGGCATGGCGGCGGTTCTGCAGAAGTTGGTCGACACCGTGCGGTTGCGGGTGGCCCGGGCGCGCAGGGCGGAGTCCTTCGCGCCGGCCAGGCGGTGCAGCGGGTCACCCGGGGTGGCGCCGTGCAGCACCTTGTCAGGCTTGGTCGGCACGGTGGCGGCCGGGTTGGTCCGTGCGTCCTCGATGTGGCGGGCCGCTCCCTCGACGCCCGGGTCGGTCTCGTTGATCGACAGCCCCGGCACAGCCCGGTCGAAGACCGAGCCGAGCTTGTCGGTGTTGGCGACGTTGAGGTACCAGGCGGTGTCGAACCGCATGCCGCCCTCAGGGCTCTCGGTGTCCAGGAATTCGATGTACCAGGGCAGGTCGAAGTCGTACTCGACGTGGAACACGCCGGTGCCGATCTGCTCGCCGGCGCCGGCGGACGGAGAGGACGCCTGCGAGTACAGGCTGAGAGTGGCGTCGTCGTCGATCATCCACTGGTTGAGCGACTTGTCGTTGTCGTCGGTGAACCCGGGGAAGCAGGCGTTGGCATCGGTCTGCGGATAGTCGTCGTCGAGGTAGTTGCCGTCGCACTCCAGCTCGGCCTCGAGTCGCGCTCCGCCGCCGAGCCACGGTCCGGTTCGGGTCAGGATCTCGACGTCGAGGCTGAACTCGGCCCACCGGGTGGTCGAGCTGACCTCGGCGGCGCCGATCTTGCCGTGCCCGACGAGGGTGTTGCTGGACAGGAAGTTCCCGACGACCCGGCAGCCCGGCGGGAAGAGGCCGCACTCGACGGCGGGCATGTAGACGAGGTGGACCTGGCAGTACGAGAAGCGGTTCTTGATCCAGCCCGCGTCGTCGGACGCCGCGTCGTAGTTGCTCTCGCACTCGTCGCCGGTGATGTAGTTGTACGGGTCGGCCGGCTTCTTCCCGCCGTTGTACCGCGACGAGTCGACGACGAAGCTGACCGGGTCGGCCAGCGTGGCGGCCCGTCCGGTGAGTTTCGACGGCCCGTCCGCGGTGGCGGGTGAGACGCCCAGCGCGTCGAGATTCTGGTGCTTGGTGAACTCGGCGATGACCCGTTGCGGGTTCTGGACCAGTTCGGGGTCGGAGATGACGTACGGGATGATTTTGTAAGTCTTCTTCTCGGGGGACGCCTGTGCGCCTGTCGTGGCGGTCAGCGCGAGCGCGAGCCCGGACACAGCCGCCCACACGAGCATTGATGCTCGTCGTTGCATAACTGTCTTCCTCCTCATTCACACTGCATTCTCGGATGCGTCCGCGAACCGTGGCGGAGAAGGCGGATGATGAACGACACGAAGCGATGCGGCCAGCTGGCATCCGCCGATGCGCGTACGCTGTCGCGGCAGCCTCGATGCGGCACCGCGAGTAATTACCCTCCCCGTGGATTGCTTCCTCCCGGCCTGGCACTCATGCGGCCAGGCCCGGCCCCGTGTCTCTGAATCGGCCGTATATCCAGCGACCGACGTCGATCGATTTCCGAGTATGCCAGCAGGGGGAGATCAATGGTGCCCCATATCGGTGACGGGTGGAATGAATTTAAATCCATGCACGTCGAATCACGATGTGCCGCTGCCCGAGCGAGGTAGAAGGGTGATGATGTGACGATGAAGCGTGTCTTGCTCGCGGCCGTCCTGACCGCCACCCTGTCCGGCTGCGCGCTCGGCCAGGGCGGAGTCGTGACCGGACAGCCACTGCCGTCGGGTGCGGCACCGGCCGACGCGTGCGCTCCGCAGAATCTGGCCGCCATGGCGGGCAAGCCGGTGAGTGTGGCGATCGCCGCCAACCCCGGCCTGTCCGGGATGGCGGCCGGGCTCGACCGGGCCGGCTTGCGCGCCCTCGACGACACGCCCGCACTGACCCTGTTCGCGACCTCCGACCGCTTCCTCGCGACATTCCCGTTCCAGCGCATCCCCACGCTGTGGGACGACCCGGAAGAGCTGGCGCGAACCCTGAAGCAGGCGGCCATCGCGGAGCGCCTCGACCCCGGCCGGCTGCCCGGCACGCACACCACCATGAGCGGCACCCGGGCGGTCGTCACCACCGACGCGGGCGACCTGCGCGTGAACGACACGAAGACGGTCTGCCACCAGCTCGACACCGCCAACGCGGCGGTCTACATCGTCGACGAGCTGGTGCCCCTGCGGTAACCCGGCAACGTGACCCGCAGGCACGTCCGGAGGCCCCGGCCCCGCGACCGGCTGCCGGTGGCGGGGCGATCATCAAGCGGCTGACCTCGATCGAGGTCGGTCAGTGCTCTCCGGCCGGCAGCGGGGGCAGGACCTGGCCGGAGGCGGCGATGATCTCACCGGTGATGGCTTCGCCGGTGGGGGCCGGGGGTGTGAGGAAAGCGTCGACGGCTTCGGCGTAGCGGGTGTGCGGGTGGTTCTCCCGGACGAAGGCCAGGCCGCGCTCGCTCTGGGCGAGCAGGGCCGCCGGGTCGCGGTGCAGGCGGGTGACGACGGCCGCGACCTCGTCGGGTTCGGCGTAGACGGCGGCCGGGCCGAACGCCGCCTCGTGATGGGGCGGTAGGACGGGGATGCAGCCGGCCGCCATGGCGATCAGGACCTCGGGGCAGGTGGCCGGGAGCCGGTCGCCGGCCGGCAGGTGCAGGTAGAAGTCGAGCTGGTGCAGGAAACCGCGGGTGTCGAGGTCGGACGGGCGGTAGACGAGCCAGCCGTGCGGGACCGCGGCGGCCGGCTCGTTGCGGTCCAGGACGCGGACGTCGAGGGCCGGTGACGTGGCGGCGCGCAGGCGCTGCCATTCGGCCGGGCCGTTCGCGCAGATGCGGCCGATCACCGGGCGGTCGGCACGCGGGCCGGAGCGGTGCAGCCGCCAGCGCCGCAGGTTGACGGTGCCGGGCAGGTCGGTGGCGGTGAGCCGGGCGCTGAACGGGCCGTCGGCGAGGCCGGCGCGGGCGCCGGGGTCGGCGGGCGCCCAGTGCGGTTCGACGCCGAAGAGGCGGCGGGACTCGGCGGCGCAGTGCACGGCCGCGGTCGTCCACGACGGGTCGGCGGCGATGACCACCCGGGCGGCGCGGATGCCGGACGGGACGCCGGGCGCGAATCCGAGGATCTCCGGCTCGTGGACCAGGACCAGCCGGGCGTGCACGTCGTCGGTGAGGACCACCTGGTCGATCGTCCCGGCGTTGATCATCTGCTGGAGGGTGGGGTCGAGCCGGGCGGGCTCGGCGGCGACGCTGCCGAGCGTGTTCAGGTGCAGGACGGCGACGGCACGGCCCGGACCGGCGAGAGCGCGGAGGCGTTCGGCGACCGGCCAGGCGGTGTCGCCGTGGGCGTTCCAGTCGCCGGCCAGGATCACGTCATAGGAGGCCCGGCGCAGTCCGGCGTCCCCGGCCAGCCCTCGGGGCGCGGCGAACGGGCGCTCCCGAGGAGACCGCGGGCGCACCGCGGTCTCCTCTCCGGCGGCGACCCGGGTGTGCCAGGCCTGGAACGCCGAGAGGTACGCGTGCCGCGCCGGATGCATCCAGCCGGGCCCGATGTCGGCGCCGGACAGCGACCCGGAGGTGAGCCGGATCAGGGCGAGCGGCTCGTTCCCGAGATGCCGCACGGCGGGCCGGCCGAAGACCGCGCGGGCCCGCTCCACGTATTCGGCGTCGGCGCCCTTGCGGACCGGGTCGAGGTAGCCGAGCCGGTCGAGGGCGGCCTCGCGGCGGATCATCAGCGACGACAGGTTGTACGACCGGAACTCGGCGAACCCGGGCCGGGTGACCACCAGGTCCTCGGTGACACGGATGGCCGCCGACGTGGTGGCGACGACGGACGGGTCGGCGAGCAGCGGGGCGACCTGCCGTTCCAGGCGCAGCGGGTGCGACCAGTCGTCGGAGTCCTGGAAGGTGACGAACTCACCGCTGGCGATGTCGAGCCCGGCGTTGCGGGCTCGGTAGGTGCCGCCGTTGCCCGGGATCCGGATGATCCGGACCCGTGGGTCGAGCGAGGCCGTCAGGTCCAGGGCGGACTCGTGGCCTGATCCGGAGCCGTCGTCGACGACCAGGATCTCGTGGTTGGTCCAGCTCTGCGCGACGAGCGACCGGACCGCGGTGACGAGCTCCGGCCCGGGCTGGTAACTGGTGACGATCGTGGTGATCCGGTGCGCCGAGCCGTGCCGGGGGGCCGGGACGGACCGGATCCGGTCGAAGCCGGTGACGTCGGCGGGCACCAGGGTGAGGCCGGGTGGCGCGAACAGCTCGGCGAACCGGGCCGGCCACTCGTCCTTGGTGGCCATGTCGACGGCCAGTGCCGCACGGATCGGCTCCGCCACCGACGGGTAGTCGGCGAGGAGCTTCGCCACCCGTACCGGATCCCCGGCGGCGAACGCGACCTGCGCGTGCAGTCCCTGGTGGATGGGCGCGACCCCGGCCGGGCCGAAGGTTCGCAGCAGCGAGTCGAGCAGGGCCAGGCCGTCGCCCCGGTCGCCGGGGTACAGGTTCTGCAACGTGACGACCCGGGCGAGCTCGCCGAGCGCCCACGGGTCCGCGTCCGGGAACAGGCGGCCCTCCCGGGCGGCGGCGATCAACTCGTCGGCCGGGCGGCGCGCGGCGGCGTGGGCGAGCAGCGTACGAGCCCCCGCCGACCGGGTGTGCAGGGCGGCCGTGGCGGGACCGGACGGCGTGACCGCGGTCAGGCTCCGCCAGTACCGTTCCAGCAGGTCCGGACCGTACGCGTCCGGTGTGGTGTGCTGCCTGCGCATGACCCCCCTCAACTGTCGGGAGGATCAACGCGCCGGGCGGGGGTGCGTGACGCCGGGTGTGCGCGGTTCGTTGTCCTGACCATGACCGCGACCGTTCACGACGTGGCGATCCTCTCGGACTTCCGCTATCCGGGCGGCACGTCGGCCAGTATCGCCGCGGAGGTCCGTGCCCAGGCCCGGGCCGGCCTGACCACCGTGCTCGTGCACGTGCGCTCGCCGCACCTGAAGCGGGACCGCCCCTTCCATCCGCTGATCACCGACCTGCTCCGGGACGGGTCGGCGTACCTTGCCGCGGACGGCGAGGAGGTCACCGCGAAGCTGCTGGTGGCCCGGCAGCCCCGGATCTTCACCGAGGATCCCGCGACCCGGCCGCCGGTCCGGGCCGGCCGGGCGGTGATGGTCCTGAACCAGGCGCCCGGCGACGCCGGGGACCCGTCGCGCTACTACGACTTCGCCGCGGTCCGGCAGCGGGTGGAGGGCCTGTTCGGCACTGGGATCGAGTGGGCGCCGATCAGCCCGCAGGTACGCGCCGAGGTGCTCCGCGCCGACCCGGCCGCGGCCCTGACCGGCATCGACTGGCACGAGATCATCGACGGCTCCGAGTGGTGGCGGGAGCGCCCAGCCCGTACCGGCGCGCCGGTGATCGGGCGGCACGGCCGTCCCGACCCGGTGAAGTGGCCGCGGACCCGTCAGGAGCTGCTCCAGGCGTACCCGGACCTCCCGGACGTCAAGGTGCGGGTGCTCGGTGGCGGCGAGCTGGCCGTCGAGCGTCTCGGCCGTAAGCCGGCGAACTGGGAGCTGATCGAGTTCGGCACCGTCGAGCCGGCCGACTTCCTGCACACGCTGGACTTCTTCGTCTACTTCCACGATCCGGACCTGATCGAGGCGTTCGGCCGGACGATCATGGAGGCGATGGCGGCCGGCGTCCCGGTGATCGTCGGCGAGCACTTCCGGCCGGTCTTCGCCGACGCGGCGCTCTACACCACTCCGGCCGGTGTGCTGCCGCTGGTGCGCGAGCTGCACGCGGACCGGGATCGCTACCGGGCGGTGGTCCTGCGCGGACGCGAGTTCATCGAGTCCCGGTACGGCTACCCGTCCCACCTGGCCCGGCTCGCCGCCCGCGGGATCCGCCCGGACGCCCCGCCACCCCCGGCTCTGCCCGCACGCCGATCCACCCCGTCCAAGGGGGTGCTGCTGGTCAGCGACAACGGCGTCGGCCTGGGCCACCTGTCCCGGCTGATGGCGATCGGCCGCCGCCTGCCGGAGGGCACTCCCACGGTCGTCGCCACCCAGTCGCACGGCGCGATGGTCGCCCACCGCGAGGGCTTCCTCACCGAGTACATCCCGTCCCGCAGTGTGCTCGGCCTGCCCCGGCCCGCCTGGACCGAGCTGCTGCGCAGCCGCCTGGAGCACCTGATCGACCTGCATCGCCCGGCCGTGGTGGCGGTGGACAGCGTGCCGCACGACGGCATCGTGGCCGCCGCCCGGGCCCGGCCGGAGATCACCTGGGTGTGGGTGCGCCGGCCGATGTGGCGGCGTGACACCGGCGCCGAGTGGATCGAGCGCCGGCCGGCGTTCCAGCACGTCCTGGAGCCGGGGGAGTTCGCCGCGGCAGCCGACGAGGGCCCGACCGTCGACGACCGGGACGGCGTGTTCCCGGTACGGCCGATCACCTACCTGGACGCCGCCGAGCTGGTGACCGCCGAGGAGGCCCGCGCCGCCCTGGATCTGGCGCCCGGCCGCCCGGCCGCCCTGCTGCAGCTCGGCGCCGGGAACATCAACGACATCTCGTCACCGGCTGCCCGGATCGCCCGGCACCTGCGTGGCGCCGGGTTCCAGGTGGTGCTGGCCGAGTCGGCGATCGCCACCGAGCCGATGCCCCCTCCGGCCGGCGCGCACGTGGTCCGCCTTTACCCGATCAGTCGATACCTGCGCGGTTTCGACCTGGTGGTGAGCGCGTCGGGCTACAACTCGTTCCATGAGCTGATCGCCTTCGGGATCCCGTCGGTGTTCGTGCCGAACCGGGAGACCGCCCTCGACGACCAGGTCAGCCGGGCCCGGTTCGCCGCGGCCGCGGGCGCCGCGCTGATCGTCGAGGACCCGGACGGCGACGACCTGGACCGGGTCCTGGCCCGGGCGGTACGGGCCGACGTCCGCGACACCCTGCGCCGCCGCTGTGCGGAGGTGGCCCCCGGCAACGGCGCCGCAGACGCCGCCGACTGGCTGACCGCTCTCACGTGAGGAGGACGTGATGCCCGACGAAGGCGACATGCAGTCCCTGGTCGTGCGGCTGCGCACGATCGAGCAGGAGCGGGACGCCTGGCGGTCCCGGTGCGCCGGCCTGGCCGGGGAACGTGACGAGGAACGGGAGGCGACCCGGCGGCTGCGGGGCAGTGGGTCGTACCGGCTGGGTCGTGGCCTGGTGACGCTGGCCCGTGACCCACTGCGGCTGATGCGCCGGATGCGCCGCGTCCCGGTGACCCAGCGCCGCAAGACGGTCAAGCGCCCGCCGCAGGCCCGCCTGTACGTGGCGATCGGCCTCGACCTGGACCGGCTGCGCGAGTTCGCTCAGACGGTCCGCCGCCGGGTGCTGGTCGAGCCCGACCACCGGGCCGTGGTCCTCACCGACAATCCGGAGTTCTCGCTGCTGCGCCGGTCCGGGCTGGTCCTGGAGTACCTGCCGGACCGGGTGACCTGGGAGCGGCATCGCCCGGAGCAGCCGTGGGACGTGGTGCTCTCCGAACGGCTGTCCCGGCTCTACGCCGAGCACGACGCGACGGGTGTGGTCTTCGTCGACCCGGAACGGCCGCCGACGCTGCCGGAGCTGCTGGACACAACCCCGCCGGGGCGCACATCGTTGCAGCAGTCATGACGGCTCAAACCGTGACGATCCCGGCGGCCCGCTCTCCCGAGGCGCCGGACCGGCCGGAGAGCCCGCGGCTGTGGGGGCACGTCGCCCGGCGCTGCGTGCTCGTTCCGGCGATCGTCCTGACCCCGCTGCTGGCCGTCGCGCCGTCCCGCGACCACCGGTTCAACGTCTACTGGCACGGCGGCATGTTCCGGGACGACCCGGCCGCGATCGTCTCGCACACCATCGCCAGCGGCGACGCCTACCTGCGGCTCGGCAACTTCCGGCCGCTCGGGCGGATGCTGGAGAAGAGCCTCGACCTGCTCGCCTTCACCGGCGTGCAGCAGCTGGGCCTGCCCGCGACCGTGATGCTGCGGGCCGTCTCGATCCTCGCGGCGATCGCCCTCACCCTGGCCGTCGTCGTCCTCGCCGAGAGCGTCCTGAACCGCGGCCGGCTGATCGGCGGCACCCCGTCGTCGGTGGCGCTGCTCCTGCCGTACGCGGTCGGCGCCGGGTTCGTCGCCGCCGGCCAGGACAGCACCACGATCCTCTTCGGGGGCCTCTACTTCAGCACCGCCGCGATCGTCCTGCTGGTCGCCGCCGCGGCCTGCCGGCTCGACCGTCTCCGCTGGTGGAACGGGGTGCTCGCGGTCACCGCCGGCGCCGCCCTGGCCGTCTTCAACGAACCCGCCTACTTCGCCGTCCCGCTCGCCGGAGTCGCCGTGCTGATCCGTGGCCGGTTCGTGCTCGGGCTCGGACCGCGGCGGCTGCTCACCTCGGCGGGGGTGCGGTTCGCCCTACTGCTCTGGGCCGGGTTCCTGCCGGTCTTCGCCGCGGTCCGGTGGATCATCCGCGGGTTCTGCGCCGACGGCGGGTGCTACCAGGGCTCGGACCTGATCGTGGACGCGCGGTCCGTCCTGCTGCTGCCGGCCCGGATGACGGCCTGGCTGCCGCCGCTGCAGTGGTCGGCCGCCACCGGCACCACCACCGGGGCGTGGCTGCGCGGACTGATTCCGGTAGTGGCGTTCCTGCTGCTCACGGTGCTTGCCTTGCGTACCCGCGCAGTCTTGGGGCAAGCCGCGCGCCCGGCCGGCCGGGCCCTGACCGGACTCGCCGTCCTCGCCCTCGCGATCGTCGCCTGCGGCGCCCTGCTCGCCACCCTCAGCGTGGCCGTCCGTGCCGCGATGAGCGGCGCGCAGTTGTGGGAGCAGGGCTGGCGGGACTCCGCGCTGACCGTGCCCGGCGGGATGCTGCTCGCCGTCTCGCTGCTGCTGCTCGCCGGCCGTCGCGCCCCGATCGGCATCCTGGCCGCGATGGTGCTGTGCGGCGCCGTCTCGGCCACCGCCAACCGCGCCTACGCCGACGCCACCGCCACGCTGAAGACCGCCCAGATGGACAACCGGATCGCCGCGGCGATGGCCGGTTTCGAGCGGTCGAGGGCCGGCAACACCCGCCGTTGCGCACTGCTCGACGAGGCGCTCGAGACCAACCAGCACAAACCGTTCCTGCAGCGCCGTTACACCGACTCGCTCGACGTGGCCGCCCACGCCCTGGCCGGTGTGCCGTTCTGTGCCCGGGCGGTGGTCCGGTGATCTCGGTGATCGCGCCGATCTACAACGAGGGGCCGGGCGTCGAACGGTTCACGGCCCGTCTCACCGAGGTGCTCGAGGCCGCCTCCCTCGACTACGAGCTGGTCCTCGTCGACGACGGCTCCGCCGACGACTCGTGGTCCCGGATCGCCCGGCAGGCGCTGGTCGACCCGCGGATCCGTGGCCTGCGGCTGTCCCGCAACTTCGGCAAGGAGGCGGCCCTGCTCGCCGGCCTCGAACACGCCGCCGGCGACGCCGTCGTGATCATCGACTCGGACCTGCAGCACCCGCCGTCGGCCATCCCGGCGATGGTCCGGCGCTGGCAGGAGGGCGCCCAGGTGGTGGAGGCGGTCAAACGCAACCGGACCGGCCAGTCGCTCGGCAACCGGCTCGGATCCAAGCTGTTCAACCGCACGTTCACGCGGTTCACCGGGGTGGACCTGGTCGACGCCACCGACTTCCGGCTCCTCGGCCGTCCCGCCGTCGACGCGCTGCGCCGGATGCCCGAGCACTCGTCGTTCTTCCGTGGTACCAGCAGCTGGATCGGCTTCACCCGGGCCACCGTCGAGATCGACATCGACCACCGCGAGGGCGGCGCGTCCCGCTGGACCGTGCGCGGCCTGTGCCGCCTCGCCGTCAACGGCCTGACGTCGTTCACCTCGGCGCCGTTGCACATGGTGACACTCGCCGGCTTCGGTTTCGCCGCGTTCGCCGTCGTCCTCGGCATCCAGACGCTGGTCCGCTGGATGAGTGGCGCCTCGGTGGCCGGCTTCACCACGGTCATCCTGCTACTGCTGGTGACCGGAACGTTCGTCCTCATCGGCCTCGGCGTGATCGGCGAATACCTGGCCCGCATCCACGAGGAGGTCCGCGGCCGCCCCCGCTACCTGATCCAGGAACGCGCCGAGTCCACCGTGGGCGAGCGCTGGGTGGTCGAACAGCGTGCCGAACGCTGAAACCGTCACCCGTATCGCCCGTTACGGCGTGAGTGGCGTCCTCAGCGCACTCACCCATTTCACCGTCGGCATGGCCGCCACCGTGCTCCTCGGGCTGCCGCCGGTGCCGGCCTCCACGGTCGGCTTCGCCGCCAGCGTCGCCGTCTCCTACCTGCTGCAGCGCACGTGGGTCTTCCGCTCGGGAACGGCACACACGGTCACCGGGCCGCGGTTCCTCACCGTCACGGCCGCGGCCCTCGGCTTCAACACGGTGATCCTGTGGGCCGGCGTCTCCCTGCTCGGCGGCACGTTCGCGGTGGTCCAGGTGGTGGCGATCCTGCTGATCCCGGGCCTCAACTACGTGCTGCATTCCCGATGGACATTCACCTGATGTGGTACGGCCCACGCAGGGTGACCGTGGCTGTCCCCGCGACCTGACTGCCCGCTTCCGGCCTCCACCGCATACGCCCGGGAGTCGCGGTGGAGCCGGGAGTGGGCAGGGACGTCGCGGGGACAGCCACGGGACTGATGTGCGGCGTACCGAGGAATGGTCCGAAGCAGCGAGGGGCCCGGCCGGGCGGTGAGGGTCGCCCCGGCCGCGGTGGGTCGATCAGAGGCGGTGAGCCTCGCGGACGGTGGTCACGCCCCGGGTGTCGAAGAAGCGCTTCGAGATGCCG
Organism: Actinoplanes sp. CA-252034; assembly: GCF_050956125.1. Classification (NCBI taxonomy): domain Bacteria; kingdom Bacillati; phylum Actinomycetota; class Actinomycetes; order Micromonosporales; family Micromonosporaceae; genus Actinoplanes; species Actinoplanes sp. CA-252034. Next base: position 9,562,276 of record NZ_CP191846.1, on the reverse strand, counting down.
GCCAGGTGGTCGGGGTCGTACTCGCGGTGGTTCTGGACCAGGATCACCAGGTCGGCGGAGGCAGCCGCGCCCTCCAGGTCGTCGGTACGGGAGACCGGGACGCCGTCGAGCTCCCACGTGGTGACGTGCGGGTCGTGGTAGGCGACGGTGGCGCCGAGGGCGGCCAGTTGCCGGGCCAGCGGGGCGGCCGGGGACTCGCGCTGGTCGGCGATGTTGGCCTTGTAGGTGATGCCGAGCAGCAGGACGGTCGCGCCGCGGACCGCGTGGCCGTCGGTGTTCAGCAGGTTCTGGGCGCGGCGGGCCACGTACGCCGGCATCGTCGTGTTGATCTCCTGGGCCAGCTCGACGAACCGGAACGGGTAGCCGAGCTTGCTGCGCACGTTGTGGGAGAGGTAGTTCGGGTCGATCGGGATGCAGTGGCCGCCGACGCCGGGGCCGGGGTAGAACGCCTGGAACCCGAACGGCTTCGTGGACGCCGCGTGGATCACGTCCCACAGGTCGATGTCGAGCTCGTGGCAGAACCGGGCCATCTCGTTGACGAGGGCGATGTTGACGTGGCGGTACGTGTTCTCGAGGAGTTTCGCGGTCTCCGCCTCCCGGGTCGAGCGGGTCCGCACCACCGTCTCGACGAACCGCCCGTAGAACGCCTCCGCCCGGTCGGTGCACGCCGGGGTGTAGCCGCCGACCACCTTCGGGGTGTTGTGGGCGCCGTACACCGCGTTGCCGGGGTCGATCCGCTCGGGGGAGAACGCCAGGTGGAAGTCGATGCCGGCGGTGAGCCCGGAGAGCTGTTCGAGCCGGGGCCGGACCTCCTCGTCGGTGGTGCCCGGATAGGTGGTGGACTCGAGCACGACGAGCATGCCGGGCCGCAGGTTGCGCCCGATCGCCGAGGTGGCGCCGAGAACGGCCCGCAGGTCCGGCCCGTCCCCCTCGGCCAGCGGTGTGGGCACGCAGATGACCGCGGTCCGGGCCTGCCCGATCAGCGTCTCGTCGGAGGTCGGGACGAAACCGCCGGCCAGCATCTGGGCCACGTCGGTGTCGCTCAGGTCGTCCACGTGGGAGCGGCCCTCGGCGAGCGAGCGGACCACGGTCTCGTCGATGTCGAAGCCGAGGACCGACATGCCGGCCCGGATCGCCTGCTGCGCCAGTGGCAGTCCGACATACCCGAGGCCGAGGATGACGACGTCGTAGCTCAAGGGAGTTCTCCTTTGTGCGGAAGATCTGGCGACGGTGCGGAGGTCTGGCGAGGGATCGGAAGGTCAGGTGCCGGTGCCGGTGCGGCGGGTCAGGCGACGGGCGGCAGCGCCACGTCGGGTGGGACCGGCCGGTCGTCCCGGTCGGGACTCGGCTGCCGGGGCGCCGCGATGGTGCGGATGCCGCGGGGCTGCACCTCGAACGGGGACGTGAACGGCAGGTAGGCCGGAAGGAACTCGGCGACCAGGGCTTCCTGGTCGGCGACGGCGGCGCTGTGCACGTCCACGTCGTTGAGGCAGAACGCGTCGACGTCCCGGTTGCGCAGCAGACGCGCCAGGCGTAGCGGCGTCACCGGCTCCGAGAGGTCGGTGTAGAGGTAGCGGATCCGGCCGGGTGCGGCCCGCCCGGTGAGGTACGCGTAGTACTGCTGCAGCGACGACAGCAGCGAGATGTCGTCGGGGTGCCGGAACTGGTGTCCCGCGGTGGCCATGACCTGCTCGGCGAACCGTTCCTCGATCTCGGCGATGACGCTGCGCCGCGACGGGTGCGGGGTGTGCATCATCTTGCGGGTCAGCATCCGGCCGAACGTCTCCTGGATGAGCCGCCGGTTGTTCTTGGCGGCCGAGTCGGCGGGCCGGTCGGCGGGCCCGCGGGGTGCGGTGTCGACGCGGGCCGCCGAGGCGAAGAACTTGGTCAGCCCACCCGGGGTGAAGAACATCTCGGGGGTGACCGGCCGGCCCAGGATCACGTCGTCGTTGAGGTAGAGGAAGTGCTCGGCCAGTCCCGGGATCCGGTGCAGCCGCGACTCGATGGCCTGCGAGTTGAAGGTCGGCAGCCGCCCGGTGTCGCCGAAGACCTCCCGGTGCGAGACCACGGTGAGCCGCGGGTGGGCCCGGTCCAGCCAGGCGGGCGTCTGGTCGTCGGTGACCAGGAAGACCCGGCGCACCCAGGGCGCGAAGCAGTGCAGGGCGCGCAGTGAGTAGCGCAGCTCGTCGCGGCTGGCGAACCGGGAGTCGTTGGCCGCCTGCACGCTGACCTCGCCGACCCACGGGTTCTCGGCCAGCGCCCGCGTCTTGCGCCGCTGCCACTCCGGGTCGCCGCCGTCCACCCACGTGTAGACCACGTCGATCGGGAAGTCGACACGATCGGGGTCGACGGACGTGAAGACCCGGCGGGTGCGGTAGACGGTCGTGTCGCCGGGGACGCTGAACGACCCGAAGACCGGTTCCGGGGCGACCGTGACCGGCTCTCCGGCCGGGATCGAGTCGGCCACCGGATTGCGGCGCGGTGACACCAGCCGGCCGTCCCGCTCGGCCCAGAACTCGACCTCGCAGGCCAGGTCGTGCCCGAGCACCAGACTGCCGCCCGGGTCGGTGACCGGCCAGCACACCGTCACCACCCGCGGGGTCCGGCGGCGGCCGGGGAGAGCCACCCGCAGCGAGCCGTGGTCGTCGGCGACGTGCCGGCGCAGGACGGCGAGGGCGTCGTCCCGGTCGGCGGCGCGGACCGCCACGGCGGTACGCCCGGCGGCACGGACCGGCACCCGGAACCAGTCGACGCCGGCCTCGTCGAGCGCCCGCACGACCCGGTCCAGGTTGCGGCGGCGGATCGCGACGGGGGAGGCGGCCGGGTCGGTGCGGGCGGTCAGGACACCCGCCGCGGTGCGTACGCGCAGCGTGGCCCCGCCCGTGCCGCGGAACCGTGCCGGGCCGAGCGGCATGAAGGTGCGGGCCACTCGCAGACGTCGTTCCGGGGCGACGCGGGGCAGGACACGCGCCTCGACCGTCTCGAAGATCCGCCGTCGTACCGGCCACGGGGCCAGCCGCAGGACCTCTCGCAGGGCCACGCCGTCGTCCTTTCGCCGCTCATCCGCCGAGGGTTCAACGTCCAGGATCAGAGCGAAGTTGCGGTCTATATTCCCCTTAAGTGCGTTATATGGCTTCGGTGCGACCACCGTGGGGACTCGTGCCGACCTCACCCCTAAGGGAACGGATGGGGGTCTCGGCCGATGCGGGCTGTTGCGCCGGAAAGGCATGGTGGAAGAGGTGATGTCAGACGACGGCGGGAGGCCGGCGATGGGTAAGGCGATCGCGTTCGTGGTGGGGCTCGTCGCGGTGGGCTGGGTGGCCAGCTGGCTGCTCGGACCACTGCTCTGGTATCTGTTCCTCGGCGCTCTGGTGATCGGTGGCGGCGCCGTCCTCTACGCGGCGGCCAAGCGCTCACTGGCCCCCGGCACCCGGACCCAGCGGCGTATCGAGGCGGCCGCGCGGACCTACCGCATGCGGAACCGGTGAGGATGCGACGGTACGGCTAGGCTTGCGGGCGAGCCCCCACCCCGACCAACGGCCTGAGCGAACTTAAGGACCAGCGCACCGTGTTTGACACTTTGAGCGACCGCCTCTCCGGGATCTTCGGCAAGCTGCGTGGCAAGGGCAAGCTCACCGATGCCGACATCGACGCCACCGCGCGCGAGATCCGTCTCGCGCTGCTGGAGGCCGATGTCGCGCTGCCCGTGGTCAAGTCGTTCATCGCCAGCCTGCGTGAGCGGGCCCGCGGCGCCGAGGTCTCCCAGGCCCTCAACCCGGCCCAGCAGATCATCAAGATCGTCAACGAGGAGCTCATCCAGATCCTCGGTGGCGAGGGGCGGCGGCTGCAGTTCGCCAAGCAGCCGCCGACCGTGATCATGCTGGCCGGTCTCCAGGGCTCGGGTAAGACGACGCTGGCCGGCAAGCTCTCCCGCTGGCTCAAGAACCAGGGGCACCAGCCGCTGCTGGTCGCCTGTGACCTGCAGCGCCCCAACGCGGTCAACCAGCTCCAGGTGCTCGCCCAGCGCGCCGGGGTGGACGTCTACGCCCCGCAGCCGGGCAACGGCGTCGGCGACCCGGTCCAGGTCGCCCGCGACTCGATCGAGCACGCGAAGCGGACGGCGAAGGACATCGTCATCGTCGACACCGCCGGCCGGCTCGGCATCGACACCGAGATGATGCAGCAGGCCGCCGACATCCGTGCCGCGGTCGACCCGGACGAGGTCATCTTCGTCATCGACGCCATGGTCGGCCAGGACGCGGTGCGTACCGCCGAGGCGTTCCGCGACGGCGTCGGCATCACCGGTGTGGTGCTGTCCAAGCTCGACGGCGACGCCCGCGGTGGCGCCGCGCTCTCCGTCCGGCACGTCACCGGCCAGCCCATCCTCTTCGCGTCGACCGGTGAGAAGCTGGAGGACTTCGACGTCTTCCACCCCGACCGGATGGCCGGCCGGATCCTCGACATGGGCGACCTCCTGACCCTCATCGAGCAGGCCGAGCAGGCCTTCGACGAGGACCAGAAGGAGAAGATGACCAACAAGCTGCTCGGTGGCGAGCAGTTCACGTTGGAGGACTTCCTGGACCAGCTGATCGCGGTCCGCCGGATGGGCCCGATCGCCAACATCATCGGCATGATGCCCGGCATGGGGCAGCTCAAGGGCCAGCTCGACGAGCTCGACGACAGTCACTTCGACCGGGTCACCGCGATCATCCGCTCGATGACCCCGGGCGAGCGCACCAACCCCAAGATCATCAACGGGTCCCGGCGGCTGCGTATCGCCAACGGCTCCGGCGTCACCGTCATGGACGTCAACCAGCTGCTCAACCGCTTCACTGACGCGCAGAAGATGATGAAGCAGATGACCGGCATGATGGGCCTGCCGGGCGGCCGTCGCAGCGCCACGAAGAGCTCGAAGAACAAGCGCAAGGGCACCAAGGGCGGCAACCGGCCGCGGGTCGGCGGGCGTCCCGGGGGGATGCCGGCCGGGTTCCCGGGTGGCATGCCGCAGCTGCCGCCGGGGCTCGACCCGGGCGCGCTCGGCGGGGGCCCGGGCGTGCCGCCCGGCTTCAAGCTGCCGAAACTCGACTTCAACAAGCTCAACAAGCCGCCGAAGGACGACAATCGTTGATCGGCGACTAGTCGCTTGTCCAGTTGGATTGCGCTAACTGTCAGGGGGCTAGTAGCGTGGGTGGCGATCCCAGCGAGGAGGAGCTCATGACCGCTGCCCTTCATCTCCCCGACCTGCACGATAAGCAGGACTGGACTACTGACGATTTGGCCAGCCTTCCTGAGGGACTCCGTTACGAGTTGATCGACGGAAGGCTGATCTTGCCGTCCCCCACCGGTATTCATCAGAAGCTCGGCTTCAAGCTCACACAAGCGCTGGAGGCGAGCTGCCCGCCTGGCTACGACGCGGTTCCCGACTACTCACTGGCCATTGACCGCAGCAACGAGCCTCGACCTGACGTCGTCGTGGTGCACAGAAGTGTCATGGCGCTGACGCCGGCACCGATCGATCGGGCGTTGCTTGTCCTAGAGATCATTTCGCCGACGTCTCACTTCCGGGATATGCAGGCGAAGACCACGGTCTATGCGGCGGCCGGGGTCGTTCATTACTGGGTCGTTGACCCGACAGGGCACGGCGGAGTAACTCTCACGGTGTTCCACCCCGGCCGGACTGGGGCCTACGAGACCGTCGCGAGCACCGACAAGGTGTTCAACACCGAGGTGCCCTATCCGATCACCATCGATCTGCCGGCGCTCACCGCCTTGCGTGACGAATACCTCGCCGCACTGGACGAAGCTTGATCCGGTAGGACTTAGCCATGGCGTTTCATGTGCGTGGGACGGTTCTGCCGGACGGTGAGGTCCGGGATCTGTGGCTGGTGGGGGATCGGGTCACCTACGAGCCGGTGGCCGGGGCCGAGACGATCAGTGACGGCGGGTTCATCGTGCCGGGGCTCGTCGACGCGCACTGCCACCTCGGCATCGCCTACGGGGCGAAACCGATCGAGAGTCTCGATCAGGCCCGTGAGCTGGCCGTCATCGACCGTGACGCGGGTGTCCTGGCCCTGCGTGATGCGGGTTCCCCTTTTCCGTACCCCGAATTGGACGACGAAGCGGGCGTGCCCCGCCTGGCCCGCGCCGGGCGCCACGTCGCCGCTCCCCGCCGCTATCTGCGCGACATCGGTGTCGAGGTGGCCGCCGGTGAGGTCGCCGCGGCCGTCACCGAGCAGGCGAAAGCCGGCACCGGCTGGGTGAAGCTGGTCGGCGACTGGATCGACCGGAGCGTCGGCGACCTGGCCCCGAGCTGGGACGCCGCGACGATGGCAGCCGCCGTCGAGGCCGCCCATGCCGCCGGAGCCCGGGCCGCGGTGCACACGTTCTCCGAGGAGGGCGTGGAGATCATGGTGCGCGCCGGGGTCGACTCGGTGGAGCACGGCACCGGGCTCACGCTCGACCTGGTCGACGAGATGGCCCGCCGCGGGACCGCCCTGGTGCCCACGATGATCAACATCCGGACGTTCGGGAAGATCGCCGACGCCGCACGCGGCAAATTCGACGACTACGCCGACCACATGGTCGCCCTGCGGGACAGGTTCCCCTCGGTCGTCCTCGCCGCCCACGAGGCCGGCGTGCCGATCTACATCGGCACCGACGCGGGTGGCGGCATCCGGCACGGGCTGGCCGCCGAGGAGATGCTCTACCTGCACGAGGCCGGCATCCCGGCGGTCGACGTGCTCGCCGCCGCGTCGTGGCGGGCGCGCGAGTGGCTGGGCTTCCCCGGCCTGGTCGAGGGCGGTCTCGCCGACCTGGTGGTCTACGAGACCGACCCGCGCGCCGACCTGCGGGTGGTGCGGGCGCCCCGCCGGATCGTGCTGCGGGGCGCCGTCATCAAGTGATCGGCGCCCTCGAAAGCCGAGGGCGCCGCCGAGCCGGTCAGCGGTCGAAGCGCCAGATCCACAGCTCCCGGCCGGTCGGACAGGTGAGGATCTGCTCGTCCCAGTCGCAGCGACCGGAGATCTCCGGGATCTGGCCCAGTTCGACCTTCTGGAAGTCGACGTTGGAGATGCCGCGGACCTTGAAGTGACGGTCCCCGGCGTTCTGCGTCATGGTCAGCACGTTGCCGTCGTCGACGAACCCGCCGACTCCCTGGTCGGAGTAGCGGGCCTGGCCGTTCTCGTCGTAGAGGGTGGTCGCCTTCTCGCCGCCACTGCTCGTCAGGACGTGGCCGAGGCGGAACGAGTCGTCGCCGTATCGTGGCACCGCCCCGGTCGTCCGGATCACGGTTCCGGTCTTCGCGTCGATCAGCAGCAGCCGGGCCACCGGCTGTTCCGGGGTGGCGTTGCTGTCGTTCTCGATGACGCAGAGACGTTCGCGTCCGCAGGGAAAGTGGCTCTCGAAGTACCACGGCTTCTCGTTCCGGTAGACGACACGGTCCGCCGTGGCGATGCCGGCCAGCGCTCCGTCGGCGCCGCGCACCACGGTGTAGACCGTCCCCTCGTAGGCGAACAGGCTCTCCGAGCCTGGGCGCCCCGGCATCGTCGACCGGGCCTCGCCGGTCCGGATGTCACGGATCGTGATCTCTCCCGACCTGCCCATGTCGACGAGCCGGTCGTCGGTGAAGGGGACGGCGTCGGCGTACTCCGGGGCGAAGAGGGCGGAGCCGGTCCCGCCGTCGCTGTTCGCTCCGGTGCCCATGCCGCTGATCGTCCGTTCCGGGGGCGACCCCTGGGAGTCGTCGTCAGGAACGAATCCGGCCGGCGACGTCCACAGCTTTCGGCCGCTGACCAGGTCGTACCCCTCGAGCGCCAGGGTGGGGCCGACCAGCCGGACCAGCACGTCCTGGTACAGGACGAACTGGTCGGGACCGGTGTCCGGCAGCTCCCACGTCTTCGCGCCGGTGACCGCATCGTGGAATTCGAGGAACCGCCCGGGCGGATCGGTCAACGTCCCCGACTGCGTCTCCGGCTGCCGCACCAGGATCACCACCTTCGGCGTGGTGGCGACACCCAGGTAGTACCCGCCCGCGCCGGTGAGCCGCCAGAGAACCGCCCCGGTCCGGGCGTCCAGCGCGACGGTCTCGTGCCCGCCGTTGCCGTCGGCGGAGAAGCCGATCACCCGGTCCCCGGCGATCCGGGTGTTGTTCCACATCCGCCCCTCGGCGACCCGGAGCGGCTCACCCACCGGCGCCAGGCCACGGATCCGGGCCGGTTCGGTGGCCGGCAGCAGCGGCTCGGGCTCCGGGTGCGGCCGGCCGACGGCCAGTCCCGTCCCGACGGCGACCAGCACGACCGCGGCGGCGGCCAGCGCGACCCGGCTCCGGGCGCGGCGCTGACGGCCTCGTTGCCGGGCCTGTTCGGCGCCGGCGAGCGGGATCCCGTCGGCCTGCCGGCTCAGCGTGGCGAACATCTCGTCCAGGTCAGCGGGCACGGCGGGCCACCTCCTTCTCGTTCGCCTTCACCGAGGTGTCGTCGAGGGCGGCCGCCAGCAGGGTGCGGCCCCGGAACAGCCAGGACTTGACGGTGTTCGGGGTGGCGCCGGTCTCGGTGGCTATGTCGGCGATCGACCGGTCCAGCAGGTAGTGCAGGGCGAGCGCTCGCCGCACCTTGTCGGGCAGGTCACGCATCGCGCGTACCAGCACCACCACGTCTTCGGAGGGTGGGCTGATCGAGGGCAGCGGTGGCTCGGCGGCGGCCCGGGCCCGGCGGATCCCGAGGCGTCGCCACCGGTCCGCGGACAGCCGGTTCACCACCAGCCGCAGCCACGCCTCCGGGTCGTCGTACCCGGCCAGGCGCCGCCACCGTTGCCAGGCGCGCGCATACGCCTCCTGGACCAGGTCCTGCGCCTCGACCGGGTCGCCGGTGAGCCCGTAGGCGTACCGGGCCAGCCGCCGGGACGTGTCCCGGTAGAAGTCATCGAAGTCCATCCGTCACCCCGTCTTTCTCCGATGAGGGACACGGGATGCCCACCCACCAGGTTGCAGCCGGGTCGCGACTACGATGCTTCCTCATGGCTCGCGTGCTCACTCCCCGTGCGGAGGACTTCCCCCGCTGGTACCAGGACCTCATCGCCAAGGCGCAGCTCGCCGACAACGGCCCGGTGCGCGGCACGATGGTGATCCGCCCGGTCGGCTACGCGATCTGGGAGCGCATGCAGGGCGACATGGATGCCCGCATCAAGGAGCAGGGCGTTCAGAACGCGTACTTCCCGCTCTTCATCCCGGAGAACTACCTGCGCCGCGAGGCCGACCACGTCGAGGGCTTCTCGCCGGAGCTCGCGGTCGTCACCCACGCCGGCGGCAAGGAGCTGTCCGAGCCACTGGTCGTGCGCCCCACCAGCGAGACCGTGATCGGCGAGTTCATGGCCAAGTGGGTCGACTCGTACCGTGATCTTCCTCTCCTGCTCAACCAGTGGGCCAACGTCGTCCGGTGGGAGCTGCGCCCGCGCACGTTCCTGCGCACCACCGAGTTCCTCTGGCAGGAGGGCCACACCGCGCACGCCACCGAGGCCGACGCCCGTGAGCACGCGCGTGACATCCACAAGAACGTCTACGAGGCGTTCATGACGGAGATGCTGGCCATCCCGGTCATCCCGGGCCGCAAGACCAGGGGCGAGCGGTTCGCCGGCGCCACCAACACGATGACCGTCGAGGCCATGATGGGCGACGGCAAGGCGCTGCAGATGGGCACCTCGCACGAGCTCGGGCAGAATTTCGCGAAGGCGTTCGACATCACCTACTCGTCCGCCGAGCGGACCGTCGAGCACGCCTGGACCACGTCGTGGGGCACCTCGACCCGGATGCTCGGCGGCCTGATCATGGTGCACGGCGACGACAACGGCCTGCGGCTTCCGCCGCGCCTCGCGCCGGTTCAGGTGCAGGTCATGGTGGTCAAGGCGGGCGAGGGCGTCGCCGAGGCTGCGGCCCAGCTGGTCAAGGACCTCAAGACCGCGGGTGTACGGGTGAAGCTCGACGACCGTGCGGACATCCCGTTCGGCCGTCGCGCGGTGGACGCGGAGCTGCAGGGCATCCCGATCCGGATCGAGGTCGGTCCCCGTGACCTGGCCAACGGCAACGCGGTGGTGGCCCGCCGGATCGACGGCACCAAGTCGCCGATCGCACTGGCCGAGGTGGCCGACGCCGTGGTGGCCGCGCTCAAGGCCGACCAGCAGCGCCTGTACGACGACGCCCTGGCCTTCCGCGAGGAGCGCACGGTCGAGGTGAAGACGCTGGCCGAGGCGATCGAGGCGTCGCAGACCGGGTTCGCCCGGGTGCCGTGGTCGGCGGTCGGCGAGGCCGGCGAGAAGGAGGCGAACGGCAAGGCGATCACGGTTCGCTGCCTCACCCGTGAGGACGGTTCGATGCCGGAGTCGGACGAGGAGCCGGACCTCATCGCCTACCTGGGTCGTTCGTACTGAGCGTGCGCTTCTCACCGGGTCGGCTGATCCTTCATCGCGACACCCATCACGGCCGGATCGCCTTCGTGCATCCGGGCCGGGTGATCTCCGACGACGATCGCGGGCTGCTCATCTGGGTGGCCCGCGGCTCGACCATCGCGGTGGAGACGACACTCGACGGCCGGTTCCCGCGGGAGCTGGCCTTCCCCGACTGGATGGCCGCTCCCCGAGCCCTCCGGACCGCCCAGTGGCGTGGTCCGGGAGTGCTGCGGTTCTTCCCGCCCGGCGAGAGCCACTCGGTCTGGTTCTTCCGTGACGACGAGGGCGAGTTCACCAACTACTACGTGAACCTCGAGGAGCCGGCGGTCCGCTGGGACGACGGTGACGTCGCCGGGATCGACGTGATCGATCAGGACCTCGACGTCGTGGCCACCCGTGACCGGGTGTGGCGGTGGAAGGACGAGGACGACTTCGCCGAGCGCCTGGCCTTCCCGGAGCTCTACTGGGTGCCCGACGAGGCGGCAGTGTGGGCCGAGGGCCGGCGGGTGATCGCGCGGCTCGAGGCGGGGGAGTTCCCCTTCGACGGCACCTGGACCGATTTCCGTCCCGATCCGTCCTGGCCCACCCCCGTCGAGCTGCCGTCGGGCTGGGACCGGCCGGTGGTGGCCCGGTTGGGAGAGTCGCCTGCTCGTCTGGCAGAATGAGTTGTTGGTATCCGGCATGCGACAGGCGCCCTCTAACCCCTGATCGCGATGCCAGTCCATGAGGCATCGGTCCCGCAATCCCCACGCGGGTTCCGTTCGGCTCAACCACGCAGTCATCAGGAGCGAATAAACCGTGGCCGTTAAGATCCGGCTCCTGCGGATGGGCAAGATCCGCAACCCGCAGTACCGCATCGTCGTCGCCGACTCGCGCACCAAGCGCGACGGCCGCGCCATCGAGTACATCGGCATCTACCAGCCGAAGGAACACCCCTCGGTCATCGAGGTCAAGTCCGACCGCGTTCAGTACTGGCTGTCCGTCGGCGCCCAGCCGTCCGAGCCGGTGCAGCGCATCCTGGAGAAGACCGGCGACTGGCAGAAGTTCAAGAACCTGCCGGCCCCGCCGCCGCTGCTGGTCGCTGAGAGCAAGAAGAGCAAGGCCGAGGTCTACGAGGCGGAGGCCAAGGCCGCTGCCGGTCTGACCGAGACCAAGCCGGCCACCGCGCCGAAGTCGGCGAAGAAGGCCGCTGCTCCGGAGGTCGCCGAGGCTCGCCCGGCCGACACCAAGCCGGCCGACCCGGCCGAGCCCAACCGCGAAGCCGTCGCCGAGACTGCACAGGACCCGGCCGGTGCCGGCGCCGACGCGAGCTGACGGGGCGCTCCGGCCCGCGCTGGAGCACCTCGTCAAGGGCATCGTCGACAACCCGGACGACGTCCGGGTTCGTCTGGTCGATTCGCGCCGCGGCAAGCGGCTCGAGGTTCGCGTGCACCCCGAGGACCTGGGAACGGTCATCGGGCGTGGCGGGCGGACGGCCAAGGCCCTGCGTCAGGTGATCGGGTCGATCGGCGGTCGTGGCATCCGGGTCGACATCGTCGACGCGTACTGATCGATGCTGCTAGTCGTCGGCCAGATCGGTAAACCGCACGGCATCCGGGGCGAGGTCACGGTGGTCGTGCGGACCGACGAGCCCGAGGAACGCTTCACCGCCGGGTCGGTGTTCATCACGGAGGTCCCCCGGGACCGCCGGGTGAGCGCCGGCCCGGCGGCCGTTCCCATGCCCGGTGCTCGCTATGAGGCTCCCGCACAACTCGTCCTCGAGTCGATCCGCTGGCATCAGGGCCGCGGCATCGCCGTCTTCGAGGGCGTCCGCGACCGTGACGTCGCCGAGGCGTTGAAGGGTGTGTTCCTCCAGGTGGACAGCGCCGAGGTGGCGCCGCCGGAGGACCCGGAGGAGTTCCACGACCACCAGCTGATCGGGCTGCGCGTGGAGTCCGGGGACGGCACCGAGCACGGCACGGTCCAGCGGATCGACCACGCGCCCGCCTCGGACCTGATCGTGCTCGCCAAGAAGGGCGGCGGGACGGCCCTGATCCCGTTCGTCACCGCGATGGTCCCGACCGTGGACCTGCGCGGCGGCCGGATCGTCGTCGACCTCCCGGAAGGCCTTCTCGACCTGTGACGGCACTCCTGTGAAGGTCGACATCATCTCGATCTTCCCGGACTACTTCGCTCCGCTCGATCTCTCGCTGATCGGCAAGGCGAGGACCACCGGGACCCTCGATCTCGCCGTGCACGATCTGCGTAAATGGACCTATGACGTGCACCGGACGGTGGACGACAGCCCGTACGGCGGCGGGCCCGGCATGGTCATGCGCCCCGAACCGTGGGGCGAGGCGCTGGACGCCGTCGCGTCGCCGGGGGCCACTCTGGTCGTACCATCGCCGGTCGGGAAGCCCTTCACCCAGGCCGACGCCCACCGGCTCGCAAGCCTCGACCACCTGGTCTTCGCCTGCGGCCGTTACGAGGGCATCGACCAGCGGGTGATCGACGCCGCCGCCGACCGGATGCCGGTGCACGAGGTGTCGCTCGGTGACTACGTGCTCTTCGGCGGCGAGGTCGCGGTCATCGTGATCATGGAGGCGATCACCCGGCTGCTGCCCGGGGTGCTCGGCAACGCCGACTCGCTGACCGAGGAGTCGCACGCGGCCGGTCTGCTGGAGGCTCCGGTCTACACCAAGCCGCAGTCCTGGCGCGGCCGTGAGGTCCCGGACGTGCTGCGCTCCGGCGACCACGGCCGGATCGCCCGCTGGCGGCGCGAGCAGAGCCTGCTGCGCACCGCCGACCGGCGCCCGGACATGTACGCCGCCTACCCGCCGGAACTCCTCGACAAGAAGGACCGCAAGGCGCTGGCCGAGGCCGGATTACAACTGCCCCCTCCGGGTGTGGCAAAGTAATGAGGTTGCCGTGCTCACTCACACCGTGAGCTGAGCACGAGGATCCCTTGGAGTGGCGGGGGATCAGAATGCCCATTCGCGTACCGACTTCCGGTGCGCTCTTAGTACGAGGATGCAGCGATGAACACGCTGGACGCTCTTGACGCCCAGTCGCAGCGCACCGACCTCCCGGATTTCCGGGCCGGTGACACGCTCAAGGTGCACGCCCGGGTCGTTGAAGGTAACCGGTCCCGTGTCCAGGTCTTCCAGGGCGTCGTGATCGCCCGTCAGGGCTCCGGCCTCCGGGAGACCTTCAAGATCCGCAAGATCAGCTTCGGCGTCGGTGTCGAGCGGACCTACCCGTTCAACAGCCCGGCGATCGACCGGATCGAGGTCATCACCCGCGGTGATGTCCGCCGCGCCAAGCTCTACTACCTGCGCGAGCTGCGTGGCAAGAAGGCGAAGATCAAGGAGCTTCGGGAGAAGCAGACCGTCTGATCTCCGCGGTGTTTCCGGGACGGGCGACGGCCAACTAAGCTTGCGCCCGTGCCGGATGCGCTGTAGGTGAACCATTCCAGTCCTACCGCCCGTAAAACTCCCTAGCCGGGAAACTCGGGCGGTAGTGCTGTATCCGGGGGCGGTTCGGCCGGTAGGCGGCGGGAGATGCGAAGCGTGGATCCGATGGAAGGCTATCGACCGGCACGACGCCGGCGCGGTGTGGTGCGGAAGGAGATGCCTCTCTGGCAGGAACTTCCGTTGCTACTGGTCGTGGCGTTCTGTCTGGCGGTGCTGATCCGGACGTTCCTGGTCCAGGCGTTCTACATCCCCTCGGGGTCGATGCAGAGCACCCTGGAGATCAAGGACCGGGTGCTCGTCAACAAGGTCGTCTACGACATGCGCGATCCGCTGCGCGGCGAGATCGTGGTGTTCCGCGGGACCGACGACTGGGCGCCCGAGGTGACCGAGGAGGTCAGCAACACCTTCCTCGCCAAGCTCGGCCGGACGGTCGGCGACCTGGTCGGGGTCAGCCGTCCAGGTGAGCGCGACTTCATCAAACGGGTGATCGGGCTCCCGGGTGACAAGGTCGCCTGCTGTGACTCCGGCGGGCGGATCACCGTCAACGGGGTGGGCATCGACGAGGCGTACATCGACGAGGGCTTCAACTCCGATCTGAGCCAGCCGCCGATCGCCGACCAGTGCACGAGCCGCCGGTTCAACGAGGTGACCGTCCCGCCGGGTGAGATGTTCGTGATGGGCGACCATCGCAAGGTCTCCCAGGACGCACGCTGCCAGGGAACGGTGCCGATCGAGAACATCATCGGCCGGGCGTTCGTGGTGGTCTGGCCCAGCGAGCGGTTCACCAGTCTGGACGTGCCGGATGTCTGGCGCCAGTTCGCCCAGCAGTACCCTTCGGCCGCCGCGGCTCATCCGATTCCGATGCGCGAAGAGAAGCCGGTTGTGGCCACAAACGTGTTCCCCCTTCTGCTCGGTGTCGTTTTATCCGCGCGTTCCGGCATGTCGTCATGGACGAGACGACGTAGGCTCCGAGCGTGATTGACGAGCAGACCGAGAAGCGTCAGGGATCTTTCTGGCGTGAGCTTCCCATCCTGTTGGGGGTGGCGATCCTCGTCGCCGTCCTGGTGCGCGCCTTCGTGCTGCAGACGTTCTACATCCCGTCGCCTTCGATGCAGCACACCCTGGAGCTGTGGGACAGGGTCCTGGTCAACAAGCTCGTCTACGACTTCCGTGAGCCCCGCCGGGGCGAGATCATCGTGTTCAAGGCGCCCGGCGTCTGGCAGTCCGGCACCGAGGGCGAGGACTTCATCAAGCGGGTCATCGGCCAGCCGGGCGACAACGTCGTCTGCTGTGACGAGCAGCACCGTCTGAAGATCAACGGCACGTCCATCGACGAGTCGTATGTCTACGTCGAGTCCGACGGCACCCGCAACCAGGTCGCCAGTCAGAATTTCAACATCACCGTGCCGGTCGGCCGGCTCTGGGTGATGGGTGACCACCGGGAGGCGTCCGGTGACTCGCTCCAGCACTACATCGACAGCAGCTCCACCGATGAAGCGGGCAAGATCAACGAGGCGACGGTGCCGATCGACTCGGTCGTCGGCCGCGCCTTCACGATCTTCTGGCCGGTCAACCGGGCGACCTGGCTGTCGGTCCCGGACGAGTTCGACGCCATCCCCGACGCGGTCAAGTAACACTCGCGCAATAGGGTTGGTCGCGTGACCGAGGTGATTGACCGCCGCGCCGGCCGGGTCCTCCTGGTCGATCTGGCCGGTCGGGTGCTGCTGTTGCACGGCGGCGACCCGGCGAGGCCCGGGCTGCGCTGGTGGTTCACGCCCGGCGGCGGCCTCGACGAGGGTGAGACCACCGTCGCCGCCGCCTGCCGCGAGTTGTTCGAGGAGACCGGGCTGCGGGTGACACCCGACCGGCTGGGCGAGCCGGTCCGGCACGAGGTGACCGAGTTCTCCTACGACGGCCGGCAGTATCGGCAGGAGCAGGACTTCTTCCTGTTACGGGTGCCCGACTGGCAGGTCGACACCGCCGGTATGGACGAGGAGGAACGCCTCACCATCACCGAGCACCGATGGTGGTCGGCCGCCGAGATCGAGGCCAGCCACGAGGAGATCTTCCCGATCGACCTGGCCGCCCTGTTGCGAGGGCTGACCGTCGACGCCGTGACCGAGGATTCCTGAAATGCCGGCCCCACCGCGTACCGTCGTCGCCGTGACCGAGTGCCTCCCGCAGCGGACCTCACCGCGCGCTGCCGTCGCCGAGTGCCCTCCGCGGCGGACCTCACCGCAGGTTTCCGTCGCGGAGCGCCTTTCGTGGCGGGCTTCGCGGCGCGCCGTCGTCGCCCGGTGCCTTTCGGGGCGGACGTCGCCGCGTGCGGGCGCCGCTTCGGCGGGGCGCCTTGAGTGGCCGGCCCTGTCGCGTGTCGTCGTCCGCGGGAGCGAGGTGTTCTGAGATGCTGGCCCCACCCCGTACCGTCGTCCGTCGTGAGGCCGGGCTGTATGCGCTGGAGCAGGCGCTGCAGCGCCGGGGCTTCCGACACGTGGCCGGCGCCGACGAGGCCGGCCGCGGCGCCTGCGCCGGTCCGCTCGTGGCGGCCGCCGCGATCCTGCCGGAGGGCAGACGCGGCGAGATCCCCGGCCTCGCCGACTCGAAACTGCTGACCGCGGCCGCCCGGGAGCGGGTCTACGAGCACGTGGTCGCCAAGGCCCTCGCCTGGTCCGTGATGATCATTCCGCCGACCGAGGTCGACGCCCGTGGCCTGCACGTCTGCAACCTGGCGGCGATGCGGCGGGCACTGGCCTCCCTCGACGTCCGCCCGGACTACGTGTTGACCGACGGTTTCCCGGTCGACGGCCTCGGCGTGCCCGGCCTCGCCGTGTGGAAGGGCGACCGGGTCGCCGCCTGTGTCGCGGCCGCCAGCGTCCTCGCCAAGGTCACCCGGGACCGGCTCATGGTCGAGCTCGACGCGAGGTTCCCCGACTACGGGTTCGCGGTGCACAAGGGCTACATCACCGAGGAGCACAGCACCGCGCTGACCACGCACGGGCCCTGCTCGGAGCACCGATTCTCGTATGTGAACGTCGCCGCGGCATCCGGCCGCGGCAACCGGCCCCCACGGGCGCGTCGCCCGGCCGACCCGCCGCCTGCGCTGTTCGACGTATCCGTTACCGAGCCGCTGCTGATTCTCCAAGCGGCTGAGGGTACCGTCGGCGTGGCGTCGGGCGAGCAGCCTCAGCCGTCGCCGTCGGTGGGGGAAGATAGTGCCATGGAGGGCGAGACACGATGAGCGCAGAGGATCTCGAGAAGTACGAGACCGAGATGGAGCTGCAGCTCTACCGGGAGTACCGCGACATCGTCCGCCAGTTCTCCTACGTTGTGGAGACCGAGCGCCGGTTCTACCTGGCCAACCAGGTCGACCTGCACGTGCGTAACTCCGACGGCGAGGTGTATTTCGAGGTCGAGATGCACGACGCCTGGGTGTGGGACATGTATCGGCCGGCGCGCTTCGTGAAGAACGTGCGGGTGATGACGTTCAAGGACGTCAACGTCGAAGAGCTGGAAAAACCGGACATCTCGTTGCCCGACGAGCCAGGTTTCGGCGGCTGACGGTCATCCACAGTCGGCGGCTGTCCACAGGGGCGGTCGCGACACGGGCCGCGGCCCGGCAGGCTCGGTGGCATGCCCGTTCTCGCCGTCGTCCTGCTTCTGCTGCCCACCTTCGGGGTGGTGCCGTCCTATCAGTGGCCGGTGCTGCCGCCCGTGGTGCTGCGGCGGTTCGATCCACCCCCTGAGCCGTGGCTGGCCGGCCATCGCGGCGTCGACCTCGGCGTGCCCACGGGCGCCCGGGTGCGGGCCGCCGGCGGAGGCCTCGTCGTCCATGCCGGGGCGATCGCCGGGCGGGGCGTGGTCAGCATCCTTCACGCCGGTGGGCTGCGGACGACGTACGAGCCGGTCACCGCAACCGTCCGGGCCGGCGAGATCGTCGCGGCCGGCGATCCGATCGGCGCCGTCGAGGCCGGACATCCCGGCTGCCCGCAGGCCGCCTGCCTGCACTGGGGCCTGCGCCGGGGCGACGTCTATCTGGACCCGCTGGCGCTGGTCGGCCTCGGGCGGGTCCGGCTGCTTCCCCTCGACAAGCCTTGACCCGTAATCCGGTTCTGGTCCGCCGCACGCTCTTGGTCCGTTGTCCGGTCCTGGTCCGCCGCACGCTTTCGGTCTGCTGTGCGGTCCTGGTCCGCCGTCCGGTCCTGGTCCGCCGGGTCTTGGCCCGCCGCACGCTTTCGGTCTGCTGTCCGGTCCTGGTCCGCGGACCGTCTTGGTCTGCTGTCCGGTCTTGATCTCGCCGCCCGGGTTCGGGCGCCGTTCGGCCCTTGCGGTCGGTGCCGATCACCCGGCGGGTCAGCGCTGGTAGGCGGTCAGGAGGCCGGGCAGCCGCTCGGCGAACACGTCGTACTCCTCCGGGCGGTTGTAGACCTGGCCGCTCAACCGCAGCAGGCCACGGCCGCCCCACGCGTTCACCGCGACCTCCGTGGCCAGTTTGTCGGCGATGTGCTGCCGCAACGCTTGCGCTTCCGGCGCTGTCGACGCCAGCCCCGCCGGCAGCGGCACCACCCGCATGGCGACCCCAGGTCCGCCGGGGTGCGGCAGGTCGGCGGGCGCGAGGCCGAGAGCCTCACCGACAACCCTCTGGCCGTACGTGACAAGCGTCTCGTTGTGCTCCCGGACAGCCTCCGGGCCGAGCGTCCGCAGTGTGAAGATCCCGGCCGGAGCGGCGAGCCAGGGCGTGTAGTCAACGGTCCCCTGGAACTCGATCGCGCCCGGATATCCCTCGTCATGAGCCCACGAGACGACCAGTGGCTCCATGCGGCGGCGCCAGGCCGGGGCCACGGTCATCAGCGCCGTGCCACGGGGCGCCCAGCCCCACTTGTGCAGGTTCCCCACCCAGAAGTCGGCGCCGATCGCGGACACGTCGACCGGCAGCATGCCCGGCACGTGAGCGGCGTCCACGAGCACCGGGATGTCGTGCTCGCGGGCGGCGGCGCAGATCTCCCGTACCGGAAAGAGGGTCGCCGTCGCCGACGCGACCTGGTCGATGACCAGCAACCTGGTGCGGCCGGGGCGCAGGGCCGCCCGGATCCTGGCCACCACGTCGCGCGCGGGCAAGCCCAGCGGCACCGCCACCGTCCGCGCACTGGCCCCGGCCCGCCGGCACCGGCTGCGGACCGCCATCGTGACCGCCCCGTAGGCGTGATCGGTGAGCAGCACCTCGTCCGCCGGGCCGAGCCGCACCGACTGGAGGATCATCGACACCGCTGCCGTCGTGTTCTGGATCAGCGCGCTGCCGTCCGGGTCCGCTCCCAGGAAGCCCGCCAGGTGCCGTCGGCTGTGGACGATCCGGTCCTCCAGGCCGACGGCGAAGAACCGCAGCGGGTTCGACTCCATCTCGTCCCGTAGCCGCTGCTGGACACGCTGCACGCTGATGGGGAGCGCGCCGAACGAGCCATGGTTCAGGTAGGACACCGACGGATCCAGCGAGAACAGGAGTCGCGCGCCGGGAATCGGTTGCGGTGGTGCTCCGGCCGGGGCGCTCATGCTGTGGATCGTACGATGTCAGGCCCGTGGATGCGCCTGATTGAACGCCGCACGCAGCCGCTCGGTCGACACATGTGTGTAGATCTGTGTGCTCGCCAGCGAACTGTGCCCCAGCAGCTCCTGCACCGCCCGCAGGTCGGCGCCGCCGTCCAGCAGATGCGTCGCCGCCGAGTGCCGCAGATCGTGTGGGCTGGTGTGCGGCAGGCCGGCGGCCCGGGCGGCGTCCGCGACGATCCGTCGCACCACGGTCGGCTGCAGGCGCCCACCTTTCACCCCGAGGAAGAGGGCGTCCCGGCTGGACCGGTTGACCAGCGCCGGGCGGCCGAGGCGCAGCCAGGCGTCCAGGGCCCGCCGTGCCGGATGCCCGAACGGGACGGCCCGTTCCTTGGCGCCCTTCCCGAACACCCGAACCACCTGCCTGGCGTGATCGACGTCGGCCCGATTCAGCGAACAGAGCTCCGCGACCCGGATACCGGTGGCGTAGAGCAACTCGAGAACCGCCCGATCCCGGATCTCCAGACCGTCCCCGCCCGCCCCAGCCTCCCGCGGGGCCGCCTCACCGCTCTCCCCGGCCGTTCCCGCGTCTCTCTGGGCTGTTCTCGCGTTTCCCGCGGCCGTTCCCGCGTCTTCCCCGGTCTCTTCTCCGGCTGTCCTCGCGCCCTGCTGAGCGGCCGCGGTGTCCTTCCCGCTCTCGCGGGTGATGTTCCGGGTCCTCCCGGGTTCTTCCCGCGTCGGTGGGTTCATCAGGCTGGCGGCCTGGTCCGCGCTAAGAACAGTGGGCAGGCCGCGGTGAGCGCGTGGACTGGCCAACTGGGCGCCCGGATCGTCCGGCGCGAGACCGGTACGGTGCGCCCACCCGGTGAAGGCTCGTGCCGCCGCGGCCCGCCGCGCCTGCGACGACCGCGCGGCGCCCGACCCCATCCGGGCCGCGAGCCACCCGCGAAGAACCGTGATGTCCAACTCGACGACGACGCCCCGGCCCTCGGCCACCGCATGATCGAGCAGCGACACGACATCCCCGACATAGGCCCGAACGGTGTGCTCCGACCGTCCCTCCACCACGGCGAGGTGCCGACCGAAGTCGTCCACCGCCGAGCGCAGGGCCACCGGAAGTCGTTCGTGCAGTTCCCGAATCCGCATCGCCTCAGACCGTCCATCGAGCAGAGCCGTCAGTCAAGCATTTCTGTCGTACCCGGGGTCTAGCGTCGGTCCCATGGCACGCTGGGAGGACATCGAGAAGGACGCCCCGGAGTTCGCGGCCCGTGTGCGGGCACTCTTCGAGGCGGGCACCAACAAGACCATCGCCACGTTGCGCCGTGACGGCTCACCCCGGATCAGCGCTTCCGAGGCCCAGTTCACCGACGGCGACATCACGTTCGGGTCGATGCCCGATTCGATGAAGCTGCGAGACCTGCGCCGCGACCCGCGGATCGCGATGCACAGCCCGACCCTGGAGCCACCGGCCGACAACCCGTCCGCCGGCCCGGGCGACGCCAAACTGTCCGGCCGCGCCGTCGAGATCCCACCCCCACCGGACACACCCCACGTCGACGCCGCCTTCTTCCGTCTCGACATCGAGGAGGTGGCCCTGACGTACGTCGGCACTCCCGCCGACCACTTGGTGATCGAGTCCTGGCACGCCGGCCGAGGCCACCACCGCCGAACCCGCACCTGACCCCACGCCCACCACAAACATCATCCGGCGGTCCGCCTGGTCCCGCCGGTTCGCTGGTTCGCCGGGCTCGGCTGGTCCCGCTGGTCCCGCTGGTCCCGCTGGTTCGCCGGGGCCGCGCCGATCCGGCTGATTTGGCTGGTCGGCTGGTCTGGCTGGGCCCGCTGGTCGGCTGGTCCGGCCGATTTGCCCGGTCGGCTGGTCCGGCTGTGCTTGGCTCCGGCCTCAGCCCGACTCGGTTTACGCCAACCCGCGCAGAAGTCTGACCTCCGTCAGCCCGTAAACGCTGTGTTGCCCGAGGGCTGCCGGTTCACGCTGTGCCTTCTTCGTGCCGGTCAGTTCCGGGTCGGTTCGCCGCCTGGGGCTCGGGGGAGTGAAGCCAGAGCCGTGCGGGGTGCCTGCGCGGGGCTGTCGCGGTGAGACGACCGAGCGGCGTGGGCTCGTCGGGGAGCGCAGACGTCGCGCCAAGCTTGCCGCCGGTGACTTGATACGGCCTCCGCCGGGCGCGGCGTGGCGGGCGATAGAGCCGGGTGGCCAAGCATGTCGACAGCTGAGCCGAAGTCTCGGGCTGGTGGCCGGGTCGGCGGTTGAGCCGGGCGCGGTCGAGCGGCTCCGGAGGGGTGGCCTCAGACGGCTGGCCTCAGACGGGTGGCCTCAGACGGGTGGCCTCAGACGGGTGGCCTCAGACGGGTGGCCTCAGACGGATGGTCGGCTTCGGGCCCAGGCCAGGAAACGCTCGTACAGATTCAGGGGCAGTGACTGCTCGTCGGCGGCCAGATCGTCGAACGCCTCGTACATCTGGGCGGCCAGGTAGATCTTCAGCAGCGAGGGGTAAGCCGTGTACTCCTCGAGAAGCCGCTCGCGAGCCACCGGGCACGGCCACGGGCCATCGCATGTGCGGCAACGCCAGTGCGGACGGTCGTGCAGGTGCTCGGGCTCCGGTGTGGTGGACAAGATTCCCCCGAAAGTGATCGGCCGCTCGGCCATCGGACGTCAGTGACTGCGAGGCTGGCGACGGTTTCGCCGCCGGGCGCCCTGGTTGACGCGGTGTTCCTGGGCTGGAGTGAGCCGGCCTGCGCGGCCCACGGTCGCGTCCGGATGGGCCGGCCGGGTCGGGCCGTCCGGGAGCGGTGAGACGCCTGCCCCGGGCGGCGCAGACCGGGAGCGATAGACACCGCCACCACCGGGTTTGCGCAGGTCGGCATCAGGATGCGCAGGTCGTGGATACGGCGGTGGTGGCGGTGGCGGGAACCGGTCGATGCACGGCGCCGGAAGCCCGCAAATGCAGCGGCGCCACAGGGTGCGCCAGTCACGCCGATGGTTCGGATGATGGGGTACCGGATCACTAGGCCGGCGACTGCTAGGCATGGGACCACCTTAATAGGCCGAGGACTAGCTGTCTCCTAACAACTTTGTCAGAGACTAATAGTCCCGCGCCTACGGTCGATCATGTGGGAGTGAAGCCGATCCGCCTCATGGGCGCACACGAGATCCGTATCCGTCTGGGCGGAGTGAGCCGACAACGGGCGTACCAGATCACCAGCCGTGCCGACTTTCCGAAGCCGGTGGCCGATCTTGCTCAGGGCAAGGTATGGCTGACGGAGGACGTCGAGGCATGGATGAAGGTCCACCGCCGGGACCTGGACGAGTCCGAGGACTGACCCGTCCGGTCACCGTGGTGACCATCGACCGGCTCGGCGCCGGTCGTCGCTGAGGCGGCGGCCGTTCGGTGGCGGGCCGGTCTCAACCATGCCTTCAGCATGATGCCGGATGTCCGTTCAGCCGGCATCATGCCGTTTCCGTCCCGGGGCGGGGGCGAGGGCGACACCATCTGCGGTACGCACCACCAGCCCCGCGATCTCGAGAAGCGACAGCCGTCGCAGCACCGTGCGCAGGTCCAGCCGTGCCTCGGCCGCGATCCGTTCCGGAGTCACCGAGCCGTTGCGTGGCAGCGTCTCCAGGACGAGGGCGGTCTCCTCGTCCAGGTGATCGTGGCGACGCTCGGGGCCGCGTGGCGCCTCGGCGTAGTACTCACCGATCCGTCCGATCTCCTCGAGCACCTCGTCGGCGCAGGTGACCACCCGTGCGTACGGATTGTTCCGCAGGATCTCGTGGCACCCGACCGACATCGCGGAAGTCACCGGCCCGGGAACGACCATCGCCGGCCGGTCGAGCGCCAGCACGCGGTTCATCGTCTGTGCGGCGCCACTGCGGGCGGCCGCCTCGACGACGACCGTGCCGGCCGTGGCGGCCGCGATGACCCGGTTCCGGATCAGGAACCGGTGCCGCAGAGGCTCGGCGCCGATCGGCCATTCGCTCACGAGCAGGCCGGACTCGGCGATCCGGTCGAACAGTGAGGTGTGCCCGGCCGGGTAGGGACGGTCGATGCCACAGGCGAGGACCGCGGCGGTACGGCCGCCCGCGCTCAGTGCCCCACGATGGGCGGCCGCGTCGATCCCGAACGCGCCCCCGGACAGCACGGTCCATCCATTCCGGCTGATCGCCGACGCGAGCTCGCCGGTCACGTGGATGCCGTAGTTCGTGGCGGCCCGTGCGCCGATGATCGCGACGGATCGTTCCAGCGCCTCGCCGAGCGGCCACGATCCGCGGACCCAGAAGCAGAGCGGTGGGCGGGTGTCGGCGTTGATCCGGCCGCCGGTGTCCAACTCCAGGGTCGCCAGGTCGGCGACTCGTCGTGGCCACTCGTCGTCGGACGGCACCACGAGGCGGGCGCCGAGGCGCTCGGCCCGGCGCATAGCGATCTCCGCCATCCGGCGGGCGTCGCCGGCCGCCGAACGGGCGGCGACCGCGGCCCGCAGCCGGGTGTCCGGAATGTCGCCGCCGAGCAGCCGGTCCAGCGTGGCCGGGGCCCCGGCCTGCTCCACGAGCGTCCAGACGGCCCGGTTGCCGGGTTCGGCGAGCCAGGTCAGCGCGACGCGGGCGGCCCGGTCCTCCGGGCCGCCGGGCGGACAGGCCCCGGCCATGCCGGGAGCGGGTGCCGAAATCGTCACGAGACGCTCCGATCGAAAGAGGGGAACAACGCGGGCCGCCACCCCAAGAGGGAGCGAAAACGCCCCCCGAAGGCAGAGGTCGGTGCCGCGGAGTGAAGAGCGGCGGGAGGCGGTGCCGCGGAATGAGGAGCCGCGAAGTGAAGAGCGGCGGAAGGCGGTGCCGCGCAGTGAAGAGCCGCGGAATGAGGTGCCGCTGAATGAAGAGCCGCGGTGGGCGGTGCTGTGGAGGTCGATGCCGCGGAGAGAGGAGCGGCGGAAGGCGATGTCCGGGCGCCCGGCGAGGCGCCCCGGCAAGCAGATGGGGTGGCGCCGGGTGAGGAAGCCGAAAGCGTCGGGGGAGAGACGAGGGCCGCCGGGAGGGCGGCGCGGCAGCGGAGACGCAGGGGGGAGAAGGGGTACGCCAGGAGGCAGTCACTTCGGGACACGGCCGGCCGCCTCTCCCATCCGCAGCTGGTAGGCCTCGCACACGTCGCCCTCCGACGGCCGGTCCCGTCCGTCGAGGTCGGCCACGGTCCAGGCGAGCCGTAGACAGCGGTCGTAGCCGCGGGCGGACAGCGCGCCCCGGTCCAGCGCGCCGTGCAGGACCGCCGTGTCCCGGGCCGGCAGCCGCCAGGGGGCACGGCGCAGGACCGGCCCGGGCACCTCGGCGTTGACCCGCCACCCGTTCGTGGCCCAGCGGGCGGCCGCCGACTCGCGGGCGCGGGCCACCCGTGCGGCGACGGCCCGGGACGGTTCGGCGGGCGCGGAGTCGGCCATCAGCTGCGCGGCCCGCACCGGGAGCAGGTTGACCCGCATGTCGATGCGATCGAGCAGGGGCCCGGACAGCCGCCCGAGGTAGCGCCGCCGCACCGTGGGC
The DNA here is from genome assembly GCF_050956125.1 of Actinoplanes sp. CA-252034. Lineage (NCBI taxonomy): Bacteria > Bacillati > Actinomycetota > Actinomycetes > Micromonosporales > Micromonosporaceae > Actinoplanes > Actinoplanes sp. CA-252034. Next base: position 9,537,304 of record NZ_CP191846.1, on the reverse strand, counting down.
GGGCAGTGGCAGGCGTGGTCGCCGGCCGGTGAGGCGCACGGGCAGGGGTTCGCGGCGACGACGAGCTGGGCGCGGGCAGGGTATTCGGTGGTGCCGCGGGCGCGGGACAGCACGACCCGTCCGCTCTCCAGCGGCTGCCGCAGCGCCTGCAGGGTGGCCCGGCTCATCTCGGGCACCTCGTCGAGGAAGAGGACGCCGCGGTGGGCCAGGGAGAGGGCGCCGGGCCGGACGAGTCCGGAGCCACCGCCGACTAGGGCGGCGAGACTGGAGCTGTGGTGCGGGGCCTGGAACGGTGGCCGCCGGACCAGGCGCCCGTCGGCGGGCAGCACCCCGGCGATCGACTGGAGGGCGGTGACCTCGAGGGCCGCCTCGTCGTCGAGCTCCGGCAGGATCGACGGGAGCCGCTCGGCCAGCATCGTCTTGCCGGCGCCGGGCGGTCCGAAGAGGGCGAGGTGGTGACCGCCGGCGGCGGCGATCTCCAGGGCGTACCGTCCGATCTCCTGGCCCGCGAGGTCGGCCAGGTCGGGGCCGGCGGGCGGTGGCGCGGGCGGCACGGCCGGAGGGTCCAGCAGCGTCCCGGACCCTTGGGCGAACTCGACGAGCCGGTGCAGGGTGTCCACCGCGCGCACCGTGACGCCGGGCACCACGGTCGCCTCGCAGGCGTTGGCCACCGGCACGATGACCCGGCTGATGCCGGCCTGTGCCGCCGCGGCGACCATCGGCAGGACGCCACGCACCGGCCGGACGGTCCCGTCGAGGCCGAGCTCGCCGATGAGCGCGACCCCGTCGAGGCGGGTCGCCGGCAGCTCACCGGCCCCGGCGAGCACGGCGACGGCGATCGCGAGGTCGAAGCCGGAGCCGTGTTTCGGCAGGGCCGCGGGCAGCAGGTTGACGGTGATCCGCCGGTTGGGCCAGTCGCGCCCGGAGTTGACGATGGCGGCGCGCACCCGGTCGCGGGCCTCGTTGAGGGCGGTGTCGGGCAGGCCGGTGAGCAGGAGGGTGGGCAGTCCGTTGGAGAGGTCGGCCTCGACCTCGACGAGGTGTCCGGCGACGCCGAGCAGCCCGGCGCAGAGGACTCGTGCGTAGCTCATCAGAACGCGTCCCGGATGTGGACCAGGCGGGTGGCGCCCCGGCGTTGCGGCAGGACCTCCACGACGTCGAAACGGATGCGCTCCGCTCGTACTCCCGAGTCGGTGAGGAAGCGGGTGGCCAGATGCCGTAACCGGCGCACCTTGCGGTGATCGACCGCTGCCGCCGGCGGGCCGAAGGCCGCCGTACGCCGGGTCTTCACCTCGCAGAAGACCAGGTCGGGGCCGTCGCGCAGGATGAGATCTATCTCGCCGTCGGCACAGCGCCAGTTGCGCTGCAGCAGTGTGAGACCGATCTCCTGGAGGTGCCGGGCGGCCAGCCGCTCGCCGTAGGCGCCGACCGCCCGTCGCTGAGTCGTCATGGCCCGGCACCTTCACAGGCTTCCGGCCGCCGTGCGGGACGTCCTGTGGACCGGCCGGTGATGTGGATGACCGGGCCGTGGCCGTGGCTGGTGTGCTAGGTGTGAGGCCGGACCGGCCCGGCGACCGGGTTGGCGTATGCTTGTCGACGGCGACCGCCTGCGCGGTCGACCTCGCGTGCCCTCCTGCGGATCCGAGCGCTGACCATCAGCGACGGCCGGAGGCGGTGGCCCTCCCTGGTCCCGATTCCGTCGGGTCCGACTGTGGCCACTGACCAGGCACCAGGACGCTCATCGTCGGTGAGCGTATAACCAGGGAAGATCAGGGAGTCACCACCATGGCCGTCGTGACCATGCGCCAACTGCTGGAGAGCGGTGTCCACTTCGGGCACCAGACCCGGCGCTGGAACCCGAAGATGAAGCGCTTCATCATGACTGAGCGCAACGGGATCTACATCATCGACCTGCGCCAGACCCTCGAATACATCGAGAAGGCGTACAGCTTCGTGCGGGACACCGTCGCCGAGGGTGGCCACATCCTCTTCGTCGGCACCAAGAAGCAGGCCCAGGAGGCCATCGCCGAGCAGGCGACGCGGGTCGGTCAGCCGTACGTGAACCACCGTTGGCTCGGCGGCATGCTGACCAACTTCCAGACCGTGTACAAGCGTCTGCAGCGCATGAAGGAGCTCGAGGCTCTGGGTGACCTGACCGGCACCGCCGCGGGTTACACCAAGAAGGAGACCCTCCAGCTCTTCCGCGAGAAGACCAAGCTCACCAAGACCCTCGGTGGTCTGCGTGACATGACCAAGACGCCGTCGGCGATCTGGGTCGTGGACACCAAGAAGGAGCACATCGCGGTCGACGAGGCCCGGAAGCTCAACATCCCGGTCATCGCCGTGCTGGACACCAACTGTGACCCGGACGAGGTCGACTTCCCGATCCCGGGCAACGACGACGCGATCCGCTCCGCCGAGCTGCTGACCAAGGTCATCGCGGCCGCGGTCGCCGACGGTCTGATCAAGCGGTCCGGCCGTGGCCGTGGCAACGCCGACGAGAAGCCCGAGGCGGGCACCGTCGCCGCCGGCGAGCCGCTGCCCGAGTGGGAGCGCGACCTCTACGAGGGCGCCGAGAAGAAGGCCGACGAGCCCGTCGCCGCCGAGGCCGCCCCGGCTGAGGCTGCTCCGGCTGAGGCCCCGGCCGAGGCGGAGGCCACCCCGGTCGCCGCTGCCGCCGCCCCGGCTGAGTAAGTCGTCCCGATTGCCTCCGGCCGTCGCCGCTGCTGGCGGCGGCGGCCGAATCCCGACTGATCATCGAGAGAAGAGTCATGGCTAACTACACCGCCGCGGACGTCAAGAAGCTCCGCGACCTCACCGGTGCCGGCATGATGGACTGCAAGAAGGCGCTGGAGGAGTCCGAGGGCGACTTCGAGAAGGCCGTCGAGTTCCTGCGGGTCAAGGGTGCGAAGGACGTCGGCAAGCGGGCCGGCCGTACGGCCGCCAACGGCATCGTGAGCCACTCGGGCGGCGCGCTGCTCGAGCTGAACTGCGAGACCGACTTCGTCGCCAAGACCCCCGACTTCGTCGCGCTGGGCCAGCGGTTCGTCGAGTTCGGCGAGCAGAACAAGATCGCTGACGCCGCCGCGCTGCTCGCCGCGACGCTCGAGGACGGCAAGACCGTCGCCGACACCGTCGAGGAGTACGCCGCGAAGATCGGCGAGAAGATCGTCGTCAACCGCTTCACGATCGTCGACGGCACCGTCGCGGTCTACCTGCACCGCAAGGCTCAGGACCTGCCGCCGCAGGTCGGCGTCCTGGTGCAGTACACCGGCAAGGACGACGAGGCGGCCGACTCGGACGCCCGGGGCATCGGCATGCAGATCACCGCGATGCGGCCGAAGTACCTGAGCCGCGAGGAGGTGCCGGCCGAGGTCGTCGAGACCGAGCGCCGCGTCGCCGAGCAGACCGCTCGTGAGGAGGGCAAGCCGGAGCAGGCTCTGCCCAAGATCATCGAGGGCCGGGTGAACTCCTTCTTCAAGGACTTCGTCCTGCTGGAGCAGGCTTCGGTCGTCGACAACAAGAAGACGGTCAAGCAGATCGCCACCGAGGCGGGCATCGAGATCACCCGGTTCGTCCGGTTCGAGGTCGGCCAGGAGTAAGGCAGCACCGAAAGCAATGCGTCGGGAGGTCGGGTACGCGATTGAGCGCCCGGCCTCCCGGTCGCATAAGGTCTCTTGACAGATGGAGAAGGGAAGGCGGGTCTCATGACGATGCTGACCGAGCAGTCCGCCACGGCCGACGATCAGAGCCTGCCGACCATGCGCCCACGGCGGGTCGTCCTCAAGCTTTCCGGCGAGGTGTTCGGCGGCGGCGACGTGGGTGTCGAGCCCGACGTGGTGCAGTCGCTGGCAAAGCAGATCGCCACCGTCATCCGGCGTGGCATCCAGGTCGCGGTCGTGGTCGGCGGCGGCAACTTCTTCCGCGGCGCCGAGCTGCAGAAACGCGGTATGGACCGTAACCGGGCCGACTACATGGGCATGCTCGGCACGGTGATGAACTGCCTGGCCCTCCAGGACTTCCTGGAGAAGGAGGGCATCGAGACGCGCGTGCAGACCGCCATCACGATGGCCCAGGTCGCCGAGCCCTACCTCCCGCTGCGGGCCATCCGTCACCTGGAGAAGGGCCGCGTCGTGATCTTCGGCGCGGGCGCCGGCATGCCGTATTTCTCCACCGACACGGTCACCGCCCAGCGTGCGCTGGAGATCCGGGCCGACATGGTGCTGATGAGCAAGAACGGCGTCGACGGCGTCTACACCGCCGACCCGCGGATCGACCCCAGCGCTCAGAAACTGGAATCCATCACCTTCCAGGAGGTTCTGCTGCGCGGGCTGCGAGTGGCCGACCAGGCCGCCTTCAGCCTCTGCCAGGAGAACAAACTGCCGATGCTGATCTTCGGCGCGGAGGGCGACGACACCATCGTGCGTGCGTGCGCCGGCGAGCGGATCGGCACCCTGATCACCGCCGACTGACGGTCGCGTCTCATACGTCCCCACATCCCGCACCACCGAAGACAGCAAGGAGGCGAGAAGAGCCGGTGATCGAGGAAACCCTCTTCGAGGCCGAGGAGAAGATGGAGAGCGCGGTCGAGCACGCCAAGGAGGAGTTCGCCGCCATTCGGACCGGCCGGGCCACTCCCGCGATGTTCTCCAAGATCCTGGTCGACTACTACGGCGCGCCCACACCGGTGACGCAGATGGCGTCGGTCGGTGTCCCGGAGCCGCGCATGGTCATCGTCAAGCCTTACGACGCGTCCCAGCTGGGCCCGATCGAGCGGGCGATCCGTGACTCCGACCTGGGTGTCAACCCCAACAACGAGGGTACGCAGCTGCGCATCCACCTCCCGCAGATGACGGAGGAGCGCCGCCGAGAAATGATCAAGGTGGCCCGGGGCAAGGCCGAGGACGGGCGGGTCGCGATCCGTAACGTGCGCCGCAAGGCCAAGGACCAGATCGACAAGCTGGTCAAGGACGGCGAGACCGGCGAGGACGACGGCCGTCGGGCGGAGAAGGAACTCGACGACCTCACGCACCGCTACGTCGGGATCATCGACGAGCTCGTCAAGCACAAGGAAGCCGAGCTCCTCGAGGTCTGAGCATCGGATGGAGCCCGGCGCACCTCCGGTGGAGGGGGCCGGGCTTCTCCCCTGTTCGGCCAGTGCCGGTTCACGGGCGGTCAAATTGCCCGCCATCTCGAGAGCTGTTCAGGCGTCACCTTTGCAGTACGCTCTGCACGGTTCCAGTGAGTGTGAGAAGTAGGTAGGGGTCCGGCTTTGTCAGTGCGTCCGGCGGCGCTCCCGCCCACCACCCCGCCCGAGGTCTGATGTCCTACGTCGATCCCCGTGCCCGGCAGATCCCCGGCGACGACACCAGCGTGCCGGCGCCGTACTTCCATGAGTCAGAGGACCCCAATGCCGCTCTCCGGCGCCCCGAGGCCGTTTCCGCGTATTCCGGGGCGGAGCCGATGAGCGAGCCGACACGTGGGGAGGGCGGTCCGGGCCGTCGCCGGGCCGGCCGGGGCCGCAAGCCGCAGGGCGGTGGCCGAGCCGGCCGTAATCTGCCCGCGGCCATCGCGGTCGGTCTGAGCCTGGGCCTGGTCGTGCTCGCCTCGCTGCTGATCCAGCCGATCGCGCTGCTGGCCGTGCTGGTGGTGGCGTCCGGTGTCGGCGCCTGGGAGATGGCCCGCGCGCTGTCCACCACGGGTGCCAACCCGCCGTTGATCCCGCTTCTCGTGGGCAGCGTGCTGATGACCGGCCTGGCATGGTTCGAGGGGGCCGATGCCCTGGTCCTGGGCCTGCTGGTGACGGTGGGCGCCGCCGTTCTGTGGCGGCTGGCCGACGGAGTGGCGGCGGTCCGCCGTGACTTCACGCCGAGCGTGCTGATCGCCGTCTACGGCCCCTTCCTGCTGAGCTTCGCGGCGATGCTGGCCCGGTTGGACGCCGACGACGGGCCGATCATGGTGATCTGCACCCTGGTCGCCGTGGTGCTCTCGGACACGGGTGGCTACGCCTCCGGCGTCTTCCTGGGCAAGCATCCGATGGCGCCGAAGATCAGTCCGAAGAAGTCGTGGGAGGGTTTCGCCGGCTCGGTGACGGCCGCCGCGATCGGCAGCAGCGCCCTGCTCTTCTTCCTGCTGGAGATCCCCGTCCACTGGGGCCTGCTGTTCGGCGCGGCCATCTCGGTCGTGGCGGTCCTCGGTGATCTGGCCGAGTCGATGCTCAAACGGGATCTGAAGGTCAAGGACATGAGCAATCTGCTGCCCGGGCACGGCGGCCTGATGGATCGTCTCGACTCGATCCTGTTCGCCGTCCCGACCGCGTACCTGTTCTTCTCGATCATCACGCCGAGCTAGCTGTGGGCGACCTACTCGGCGGACGTGGGAGACTGGATACGCCATGACGATTCTTCCGGTCATCCCGATCAGTCCCGATCAGCCCGACGCGGTGAAAACACGCCGCCGCCCCAGCATGCCTCCGCGCCATCTCGCCGACATGGATCTCGCCGGCCGTAAGAGCGCGGTCACCAGCCTGGGCGAGCCCGCGTTCCGCGCCAAGCAGCTCTCCACCCACTACTTCGGCCGCCTGGTGCGGGATGCCGCCGAGATGACCGACCTGCCGGCCGGCTCGCGCGACAGGCTGACCGCGGACCTGCTGCCCACCCTGCTCACCCCCATCCGTGAGCAGGCGTGCGACGACGGCGCGACCCGCAAGACACTGTGGCGGCTGCACGACGGCGCGCTCGTGGAGAGCGTCCTGATGGGTTACCCCGACCGGGTGACGGCCTGTGTCTCCAGCCAGGCCGGGTGCGGCATGGCGTGCCCGTTCTGCGCGACCGGCCAGCAGGGCCTGACCCGCAACCTGTCGGTGGCGGAGATCGTGGACCAGGTCGTCTATCTCGCCGGGGTGGCCGCCTCGGGCGCGGTGACCGGTTCCCCGCCGCGGCTGTCCCGGGTGGTCTTCATGGGGATGGGCGAGCCGCTGGCCAACTATCCCCGGGTGATCGAGACGGTGCGGCGGCTGACCGCACCCGCTCCGGAGGGCCTCGGGCTCTCACAACGGCACATCACGGTGTCCACGGTGGGTTTGGTGCCCGCTATGCGGCGGTTGATCGCTGAACAGCTCTCCGTGACTCTTGCGCTGTCACTTCACGCCCCCGATGATGATCTGCGCGATGAGCTTGTGCCCGTCAACCAGCGTTGGAAGGTGGCCGAGGTGCTCGACGCCGCGTTTGACTACGCGGCACAGACCGGCCGTCGGGTTTCCATCGAATACGCCCTGATCAGGGACGTAAACGATCAGCCCTGGCGTGCCGACCTGCTCGGCCGTCTTCTGAGAGGCAAGCTGGCCCATGTGAATCTCATCCCGCTGAACCCGACGCCGGGTAGTAAGTGGGATGCGAGCCCGAAACCGGTCGAGCGCGAGTTCGTCCGCCGGTTGCAGGAGGCCGGTGTCTCGACGACGGTTCGCGATACCCGGGGGCGGGAGATCGACGGCGCATGCGGCCAGCTGGCCGCGGGTGAGCTGACGGACGCGAGCGCAGGGGGCGCCGCAGCCGACGCGGAGGTGGCACAGTGACTGGGCGCAGGTCCCAGCGAGCGGAGTGGGAGACGTTGTGACGAGTCAGGGGCAGCGTTTCCGAAGGCGTGCGCTGCGGCGTGGCTACAAGGTCGACGAGGTCGATGCGTTCCTGGACCGGGTCGAGGCGACCCTGGCCGGTGAGCAGGTCGGCCCGCCGGTCGGTGCACAGGAGGTGCACGACGTCGTCTTCCGGGTGCGCTTCGGCGGCTATGACGAGTGGCAGGTCGACCTGCACCTGGACCGGGTGGAGCGCCAGCTCGCCGAGTTCGAGGAGCGGGGCGGCCGTCCGGTGGACTCGATGCGCGACTCGATGCGCAGCGGCCTCACGGCCGGCTCGGTCTCCGGTCCTCCGGCGATGAGCCAGAGCCAGGGCTTCGACCGCGGCGGCTTCGACCGCGGGCCCGCCGGCGCCGGCCCGCAGGTGCAGGGCTTTCCCCAGGGACAGGGTGGCTTCCCGCCCGGCCCGGGCATGCAGCCGCAGGGGATGCCGAGTCGTGGTGGTCCGGGCGGATTCGGTGGCCCGGGTGGAGGCGCCCCGGGGATGAACCCGGCGGCCCAGATGGCGTCGCCGCCGACCGAGCGGCTCCCCGCGCCGATGCGCGACGACCGGATGATGCCGCCCCAGATGCCGCAGCGCCAGCAGCAGCAACAGCTTCCGCCGGGCCCCGACCCGTACGGGCGGTATGACGAGCCGACGGGCTACGGCCAGCAGATGCCCCCGCCCTCACAGCTGCCGCAGCGTTCCGGCCCGCCGCCCGGTTACGACCCGAGTGGGTTCGACCAGGGCGGTTACGACGGTTTCGAGGCTGGCCGGCACGGTAAGACGGACATGACCGCCGAGATCCGCATGCCGGACCGTGATCCGCGTGGCGGCTACGGGCAGCAGATGCCGGGCGCTCCGATGCCGGGCTCCCCGATGGCCATGCCGGGTTCGCCGATGCCGGGTGCTCCGATGAGCGGCCCGCCGTACGGCGGGGGCGGCGGTTACGGTCAGCCGCCACAGCAGCCTCAGCAGCCGCAGGTCGGCCCGCCGCTGGGTGAGCCGGGTGGCGAGCTGTACCGGGTGGACCAGCTGCGCAGGACGTTCCAGCCTCGCCGGTTCGGCAGCGGTTACGACCCGATGCAGGTGGACCGCCTGTTCGAGGGCATCCTGCAGGCGATGACCGGCCGCGGCCCGATGCCGGTGAACGAGAACGATCTCGACATGCTCCAGTTCGGCCTGGTGCCGAACGGCTACTTCGAGGCCGAGGTCGACGCCGCGCTGCGTGAGGTGAAGGACATCCTGCTGCGCCGCCGGTGATCAAGCATGCTGAAAAGAGGGGCCGCGGCCCCCTCTTTCGCTGTCCGGGGTCTTACTGGTCGTTGGGGCGCAGACCGCTGCGGCGTAGGACCGCGTCGCCGATGAGGATCGCGACGAGGCCGATCGCGATGCCGACGAGCCAGACCTTCTCGGTGTTGCCCTGCTGGTTGCCCCACAAGAAGAGCAGCATGATCGCGGCCGAGATGATCGCGCCCTTCCGAGCCCGCTTGCGGTTGCCGGGCTTCAGCTGGTCGGGCGCGTAGACCTCCTCGTGGTGTTCTTCCGCAGCCACGGTGGCAACCTCCTAGTCGATGGTCGATCGGAAAACAGTCTGTCACGGGGTCAGTGGGCGGAACCCACCAACCCGGCTGTACTTTCGAGGCGGTCAAAAAGAGCAAGCAGAGGAGCGATCAAGTGCGGATCACGGGCACCGGCCATGCGAGCATGCGGATCGACACCGCTGCCGGCAGCATTCTGTGCGATCCGTGGGTGAACCCGGCGTATTTCGCCTCGTGGTTCCCGTTCCCGGACAACTCCCTGCTCGACTGGGAGACGCTGGGCGACGTCGACTACCTGTATGTCTCCCACCTGCACCGGGACCACTTCGACGCGGAGCACCTGAAGAGGTTCGTCAACAAGAAGGCGACCGTCCTGCTGCCGGAGTACCCGACGTCCCAGCTGGAGGACGAGTTGCGGGCGCTGGGGTTCACCAGCTTCCTGCGGACGAAGTCGGACGAGGTGCACGAGCTCGACGGCGGTCTGAAGGTGATGATCCAGGCGCTGATCAGCCCGACCGACGGCCCGATCGGCGACTCGGCGCTCTGGGTGGAGCATGACGGGATTCGCGTCCTTAACCAGAACGACGCCCGTCCCGCCGACCTGACCCGGTTCAACGAGCTGGGCCACGTGCACGCGCACATGCTCCAGTTCTCCGGTGCCATCTGGTACCCGATGGTCTACGAGCTGCCGGACAACGCGAAGACCGCGTTCGGCAAGCAGAAGCGGGAGCGGCAGTTCGACCGCACCTGGCGCTACATCGACGACCTGAAGGCCGACTTCGTCTTCCCGATCGCCGGCCCGCCGTGCTTCCTCGACGACGAGCTGTGGCAGTTCAACGACATCCACGGCGACGAGGGCAACATCTTCCCGGACCAGTCGGTGTTCCTGACGGAGTATGCGAAGGTCGGCGGCACCAACGCGGTCGTCCAGCTGCCCGGCAGTGTGACCGAGCTGACCGACGGCGGCACGCGGCAGACCACCACGCACCCGACTCCGGTCGACGAGTTCTTCGCCAACAAGAAGGCGCACCTGGAGGAGATGCGGGAGCGCAAGCGTCCGATCATCGAGGCGGAGAAGGCGTCCTGGCGGCACCCGGAGATCGACGTCCTCAAGGAGCTGAAGAAGCGGATCGAGCCGCTGCTCGAGGAGTCGATCTACATGGCCAAGGGCGTGGGCGGGCCGGTTCGCTTCGACCTGGTCTCCTACGACGGCGACGAGGTCGAGTCGATCGTCGTGGACTTCCCGGGCAAGCAGGTCCGGGCGTACGCCGACGAGAAGGTCCGCTACCGCTTCCGCACCCAGCGTGAGCTGATCGAGCACCTCATCTTCATCGACGAGGGCGACTGGGTGAACTCGCTGTTCCTGTCCTGCCGCTTCTCCGCGGCCCGGATCGGGCAGTACAACGAGTTCGTCTACGCGTTCTTCAAGTGCCTGTCCGAGGAGCGCCTGCAGTACGCCGAGGGCTGGTACGACGAGCACGAGAAGTCCGTCGACGCCGAGGACATCCAGTTCGGCGACTGGACGGTCCAGCGGCGCTGTCCGCACCTGAAGGCCGACCTGTCCCGTTTCGGTGTCCTCGACGGCAACGTGCTCACCTGCCAGCTGCACGGCTGGAAGTTCGACCTGCCCAGTGGCCGATGCCTGACCGGCGTCGGCCACAAGATCAGGGCCAGTAAAGAGGGCTAGAGCCCCATGTCGCGGAGGATGCGGCGGGCCGCGTTGTGGCCCGCCGCGCCGATCACACTGCCGGCCGGGTGCGCCCCGGCCGAGCCGTGGTAAAGCCCGTCCAGCCCGGTGAAGTAGGGCATGCGCTTGTCGAACGCGACGGTGTTGTCGACGTGGTGGATGTGCCCACCGGTGATCCCGAAATGCTGCTCGATCCCCGGAGGCGTGAGCGGGAACACGTCGGCGACCAGATCCGAGGTGCCGGGCGCGTACCTGTCACAGATGGCGAGCAGTCTGTCGACGTACCCCGGAAGCTCTTTGTCCCATGATGTGCCGGAAGGCTCGAAGGGGACGGACTGCACGAACAGCGCCGAGGAATGATGTCCGGCCTCGTCGCGCAGCGACGGGTCGACGGTGGTGTGCAGATACCACTCGATGGTCGGCTCGGCCGGCAGGACACCGGCCTGCACGTCCGCCCACATGTTGCGCAGATTGGTCATCGGCGAGCCCTCGCCGGGCAGCAGATGGATGGTCGACCCGAACGGCGACGGCGCGCCCGGCGGCAGGCATTCGAAGACCGGCAGGTCCCGCAGCGCGAGGTTGACCTTGAGTGTGCTGCCGGGCCGCTTGACCGCGGTCATCCGCTCGGTCAGCGCCGCGGGCAAAATCCCATCAGGGACAAGACCCATCAATTGGTACGGGTCACAGCCGCCGAGAACCACCCGGGCCCCGACCGCCCGCCCGTCCGCGAGCACCACCCCACTGGCCGCCTCGCCGTCGACGGTGACCGAGGCCACCCGGGCATCTGTGAAGATCCGCGCCCCGGCCGCCCGCGCCGCGTCGGCGAAGGTCCGTGACACGGTCCCCATCCCGCCCTCGGCGATCAGCCACGTCCCGTCCGAGCCGGGCAGCCGGCACATGTTGTGCACCAGGAAGTTGTGCCCGGTCCCCGGATCGTCCGGCCCCGCGTTCAGCCCGGACAGGCCGTCGGTGACCGCGTACATCGCGACGAGCAGCTCACTGGCGAACCCGAACCGGCCCAGGTAGTCGGCGACCGAGCCGCTCACCAGATCCAGGAAGGTGCTCTGCAACTGCGGCCGGATGTGCCGGTCGGCGATCTCCTCCACCGGCGCCGGCTCCTCGAGCCAGGCCGGCGCGAGATCGGCGCGCAGCGCGCCGATCTCCACCGAGAGCGCCTCGTCGGCCTTGGCGTCCCGATCGCTGAGCTGGGCGCGGTTGGCCCGGCCGTCACTGCCGAAGAGGAGGTACGGCGAACCGGCCCCGACGCCGGGCAGGAAGTAGTGCGGGTCGCGCCGCAGCACGGGGATGTCCACGTCGAGGGTCCGCAGCAGCTCCGGTGGCATCAGCCCGAGCAGATAGGACCCGGTGGACTGGCCGAGGCCGGGCACCTTGGGGAAGGGGTGTTCGGTGCGGGTGGCGCCGCCGATCACGCCCGCGGCCTCGAGCACGACGACGTCGAGCCCGGCGCGGGCGAGCAGGATCGCGGAGACCAGGGCGTTGTGGCCGGCCCCGATGATCACCACGTCGGCGCGGTCCGGAATGGGGGTCATGGTTCGCGAGGTTATCTTGTGATCGCGCTCGGTGACCTCGCCGAATCATCCGAGAAATGCGGCTCGACGGCGCGGGTCGCCGCGAAACCGGTGAGCAGCACCACGTGGAAGAGGTAGAGCCACAACCCGACCGCCACCACACCGCCCACCGGGGTGAGCCCGCCGAACGGAACTCCCAGATCTAGCGGCAGCGACGTGAACAGCACGAACCCGTGCAGGAAGCCGGACAGGTTCGCGGCCGTGAACGAGCCGATCAGAACGGTGGCGAGCCACGGCGGGCGGCCCGGGGCGACGTACCGGAACACCCAGATCACCACCGGGGTCAGCAGCAGCCAGATCGCCAGGAACGACAGCACCACCCCGAGCACCGACCACCAGCCGCCGCGTACCCACAGGCCGCTCGTCGACGGCAGGGCCAGCAGCAGCGACAGCAGCAGGGCCGGGGCGGCGGCCAGCAGGGGCAGCCAGAGCAGCCGGCCGCGCCAGCCGACCAGCTTCTCCCCGGGACGCGCGATGGAGGCGAACGCGCGGCGCAGGCCCTCGCCGTACAGGGTCGCCGGCAGCAGGCTGGCCAGCGCGAACATCGGCGTCAGGCCCAGCCCGGCGTCGATCAGGGCGGCGAGCGCGCCGGGCGCGCCGATCTCGTCCGGCAGGGCGGCGAGAGTCCTTCCGGTCAGATTTCGTACGCGCTCCGCGCCCACCAGCAGGCCGGTCAGCCAGATCGCCAGCAGCGCCGCCGGAACGACCGCGATGCCGCTGTAGAAGGTGATCGCGGCGGCGTGCAGCGCGACGTCCTTGCCGCGCAGCGGCCGCATCAGGGCGGCGATCACGTTTCGCACGACCATCAGGTACCCCGATCGATACCGCGGATCACTATGATCTCGCATTCGTGGACACCGACACCGCCTTCTCGTTCTCGGCGCATCCGACCCGGCAGCAGCTCCTCGTCTCGATCCGGCGGTTCACTCGCGGGCAGGCGCGGTTCTTCCGGCTGGCCGGAGCGCTGCTCATCGTGTTCGGTCTGGTGTTCTCGCTGGACGACGAGATCGTCCTGCGGATCTTCACGGTTCTCTTCGGCCTGCTGTGCATCCTGGCGGTGCCCGAGCTGACCGTCCGGACCGTGGTCGCGAAGATCCAGGGGATGCTCAGCCGGCCCACCGAGTACCGGATCGACGACCAGGGTGTCCGGATGACCACCGACCTGACCGAGTTCTTCGTCCGGTGGGCGGCCGTCGACCGGCTCGACGAGGCACCCGGCCTGCTCATCGCCCGGACCGGGCAGACCGGCTTCTACGCGGTGCCGACCGGAGCGCTGCCGCCGGAGACGGCCGCCGAGGTCACCGCGTTCGTGCGGGCGCACGTCAGGCCCTGAGCGCCGTCCGCGACAATGGGCGGTATGCGAGACCTCGTACTGCTCGGCTCCACCGGGTCCATCGGCACCCAGGCCATCGACATAGTCCGGCGCAACCCGGACCGGTTCCGGGTGGTGGCCCTCGGAGCGGGCGGCGGCAACGTCGCGCTGCTCGCCGCCCAGGCGCTCGAGCTGGGCGTCGAGGTGGTCGGGGTGGCCCGCGCCTCGGTCACCCAGGACCTGCAGCTCGCCTTCTACGCCGAGGCGCAGAAGCGCGGCTGGGCGACCGGCGACTTCAAGCTCCCCAAGATCGTGGCCGGTCCGGACGCGATGACCGAGCTCGCCCGGTGGCCCTGTGACGTGGTCCTCAACGGCGTGGTCGGCAGTCTCGGCCTCGCGCCCACCCTCGCCGCTCTGGAGTCCGGCCGGATCCTCGCGCTGGCCAACAAGGAGTCACTGGTCGCCGGTGGCCCGCTGGTCCGGCGGATCGCCAAGGAGGGCCAGATCGTCCCGGTCGACTCGGAGCACTCGGCACTGGCCCAGTGCCTGCGCGGCGGCACGGCGGCCGAGGTGCGGCGGCTGGTGCTCACGGCCAGCGGCGGCGCCTTCCGCGGCCGGCGGCGCGAGGAGCTGACGAACGTCACACCCGAGGAAGCGCTCAAGCATCCGACCTGGGACATGGGGCCGGTGGTCACGATCAACTCGGCCACCATGGTCAACAAGGCGCTCGAGGTGATCGAGGCCCACGAGCTGTTCGGGGTGCCGTACGACGACATCGAGGTGATGGTCCACCCCCAGTCGGTGCTGCACTCGCTCGTGGAGTTCACCGACGGGTCGACCCTCGCCCAGGCCAGCCCGCCCGACATGCGGCTGCCGATCGCGCTCGCGCTGGCCTGGCCGGAGCGGGTGCCGGGCGCGGCCGCCGCGGTCGACTGGACCCAGGCCCACAACTGGGAGCTGCGGCCGCTCGACCACGAGGCGTTTCCCGCGGTCGAGCTGGCGAAACAGGCCGGCCGGGCGGGGCGCTGCCTGCCCGCGGTCTACAACGCCGCCAACGAGGAGTGTGTGGCCGCTTTCGTCTCCGGTCGGCTACCTTTTCTGGGCATCGTCGACACACTGGAACAGGTGCTGGCAGCGGCCCCTGGTTTCGCCGATCCGGGTAACGTCGAGGACGTGCTTGCCGCAGAAGCATGGGCGCGTGCCCAAGCGCAGCGGACCATCGAGACTGTGGCTGAAGGAGCCTGATGCTGTTCTGGCTGGGGTGCGCAGCCTTTGCGCTGACGATTCTGATCTCGGTGAGCCTGCACGAGCTGGGTCACATGATCACCGGCAAGCGCTTCGGGATGAAGGTCACGCAGTACTTCGTCGGCTTCGGCCCGACCATCTTCTCGTTCCACCGCGGTGAGACCGAGTACGGGTTGAAGCTCATCCCGCTCGGCGGCTTCTGCAAGATCGTCGGCATGACGCCGCAGGACGAAGACGTCGCCCCCGAGGACCAGCACCGCGCGATGTGGCGGTTCCCGGTCTGGAAGCGGACCGTCGTGATGGCCGCCGGCTCGATCACCCACTTCATGCTGGCCCTGATCGGCGCCTGGGCGATGGCGTGGGCCATCGGCCTGCCGAACATGGACATCCCGCGGACGGCCGCCGAGGAGCGCACCGCCCCCGCCCAGATCCGGGTGGCCGACTGCCTGCTGACCTCCCTGAGCGACACCAGCACCGAGTGCAAACCGGGCACCGCCAGCGCCGCCGTTGGGCCCGCCCAGACCGCCGGCCTGCAGACCGGCGACGTGATCACCAAGGTCGGCACCACCCCGATCGCCAACTACGGGCAGCTCACCGACGCCATCCGGGCCGCACCGGCCGGGCCGACCGTCTTCGAGTACACGCGAGACGGCCAACCCGGGCAGAAGACGGTCAACCTGATCTCCGCCGAACGACGGCCGATCGGTGACCCGTCCGGTCCGATCTCCAACGTCGCCGTGGCCGGCATCAGCTGGACCACCGAGCTGCCGGCGGTCGTCCACTACAACGCCCTCGGCGCGATCCCGGCGTCCGGGGAGTACAACTGGTTCCTCGTCGAGAACTCGATGCGGGCCATGGCCCGCATCCCGGAGAAGATCCCCGCCCTGTGGAACTCGATCACCGGCGACGAGCGCGACCCGGACACCCCGATCAGCGTCATCGGCGCCAGTCGGATCGGCGGCGAGGCCATCGAGAAGGGCGTGCCCGAGGTCTTCTGGGGCGTCTTCATCTCCCTCAACGTCTTCATCGGCCTGTTCAACCTGCTGCCGTTGCTGCCCGTCGACGGCGGTCACATCGCCATCGCGTGGTTCGAGGCGCTGCGCTCCCGGCTGTACCGACTGCTCCGCCGGCCCGATCCGGGCCGCGTGGACTACTACAAGCTCATGCCGTTGACGTATGCGGTCATCCTGATCGGTGGCGCGTTCACCCTGTTGACCGCCACCGCTGACATCATCAACCCCATTACGATCTTCAAGTGAGTGATGCGAAAGTGACCGCGATCAGTCTCGGAATGCCGGCCGTCCCCCCGCCGCCTCTGGCGCCGCGCCGCAAGAGCCGCCAGATCAACGTCGGGGGAGTGCTGGTCGGCGGCGGCGCCCCGGTCAGCGTCCAGTCGATGACCACCACCCTCACCTCGGACGTCAACTCCACCCTCCAGCAGATCGCCGAGCTGACCGCATCCGGCTGCCAGATCGTCCGGGTCGCCGTCCCCTCCCAGGACGACGTAGAGGCGTTGCCCGCGATCGCCAAGAAGTCGCAGCTCCCGGTGATCGCCGACATCCACTTCCAGCCGAAGTACGTGTTCGCCGCGATCGACGCCGGCTGTGCCGCGGTCCGGGTCAACCCCGGCAACATCCGCCAGTTCGACGACAAGGTGAAAGAGATCGCCAGGGCGGCCTCCGACGCCGGCATCCCGATCCGCATCGGCGTCAACGCCGGCTCGCTCGACAAGCGCCTCCTCGAGAAATACGGCAAGGCCACCGCCGAAGCGCTCGTCGAATCGGCGCTCTGGGAATGCTCGCTCTTCGAGGAGCACGGCTTCCGTGACATCAAGATCTCGGTCAAGCACAACGACCCGGTCGTCATGATCCGGGCGTACCGGCAACTCGCCGAACAGTGCGACTACCCGCTGCACCTCGGCGTGACCGAGGCGGGCCCGGCCTTCCAGGGCACGATCAAGAGCGCCGTCGCGTTCGGCGCGCTGCTGGCCGAAGGCATCGGCGACACCATCCGGGTCTCGCTGTCCGCGCCGCCGGTCGAAGAGATCAAGGTCGGCAACCAGATCCTCGAGTCGCTGGGTCTTCGTGAGCGCGGCCTCGAGATCGTCTCCTGCCCGTCCTGCGGGCGTGCCCAGGTCGACGTCTACACCCTGGCCGAGCAGGTCACCGCGGCCCTCGACGGGTTCCCGGTGCCGCTGCGGGTCGCCGTCATGGGCTGTGTGGTCAACGGGCCCGGTGAGGCCCGCGAGGCTGATCTGGGAGTGGCGTCCGGCAACGGCAAGGGGCAGATCTTCGTCAAGGGCAAGGTCATCAAGACCGTTCCCGAGTCGATCATCGTGGAGACGCTGGTCGAGGAGGCGCTCCGCCTCGCCGACGAGATGGGGGCCGAACTCCCTGACGAGCTGCGCGAACTGCTGCCGGGGCCGACGGTCACCGTGCACTGAGAATCTGGTCGGCTGGGTTTGATTGCTGCGCTTCGCTCCGCGGCAAAACGCTGGGTTTGATTGCTGCGCTTCGCTCCGCGGCAAAACGCCTTTTAACCGGTGTCGAGGCAGCCGATTTCCCGCCACCCAGCAAACCCCGCTGGGCGTCGGAAAATCGGCTGCCTCGACACCGGCGGCGTTTTGCGGGTCGCCCTGTGGCTACGTGCTCACTGGGAAACTACGGGGTGGCGCGGTGGTACAGGCCTAGAGCCAGCGGTGGTACAGCCCTAGAGCCAGTGGTGGTACAGGTGTCTAGAGCCTGCGGGGGTGCGGGGTGGGGTGGGCTGCGGTGGGGCGGCTCGCGGCCCTTGCTGGGTGGGTGGTGGGTGGGGCTAGAAGAGGACTGTGGCGAAGCTTCCGGCTGAGGTGAAGCCGCAATTGGCGTACACCCTTCGGGCTGAGGTGTTGTAGTCGTTGACGTAGAGGCTGACCGTGGGGGCGACCCGGCGTAGGGCGTCCGCGACCACGGCGGCCATGGCGGCTGTGGCCAGGCCGCGACCCCGGTAGCCGGGGTGCACCCAGACGCCCTGGACCTGCGTGGTGCGGCGGGTGACTATCGCGAGCTCGGCCTTGAAGACCACCAGGTCGCCGTCGAAGCGGGCATACGCTCGTTTCGCCTTGACCAGCTCGGCGATCCGCCGCCGGTAGCCGCGCCCTCCGTCGTCCTGCATCGGCGAGACCCCGACCTCCTCGGTGTACATCGCCACGGCGGCCGGGAAGAGCTGGTCGACCTCGCCGGAGCGGACCAGCCGGACCGCCGGGTCGGGACGGACCGCCGAGTCACGGTCGGTCACCAGCAGCGGCTGATGCGGCCGCACATCGCGGGCCGGCCCCCAATTGCCGCCGAGCCGGTCCCACAGGTCGAGCACCGCCTCCGAGCGGCCGATGATCGACGAGCAGATCCGTGGCTCGGCGCCGAGCAGATCGGCGAAGGCCGCGGTCGCGGGCGGTGTCGCTCCGACCGGCACCAGATGTGCCCCGGACCAGATGATCGACTCGATCTGGCGGCGCGGCTCATAGCCGTAGATCCGCC
Source organism: Actinoplanes sp. CA-252034 (assembly GCF_050956125.1). Classification (NCBI taxonomy): domain Bacteria; kingdom Bacillati; phylum Actinomycetota; class Actinomycetes; order Micromonosporales; family Micromonosporaceae; genus Actinoplanes; species Actinoplanes sp. CA-252034. The sequence goes on along the minus strand of NZ_CP191846.1, from coordinate 9,518,802 downwards.
CGTCCGACCGCCACCAGTTCAGCCCGTGGGCCGCCACGCGCTCCGCGATCTGGGCACCCGCGTAAGGGTCGGCGTCGAGGATCCGCTCGACGGCCGCGCGCTCGGGCTCACCGAGCTGGCGAATGGGCACCGTCAACACAGGTACCACATTGCCAGATAGCGGGCCGTCGACACGTATCGCAACCCCGCGATCCCAGAAACCCTTGTCGCCGACAGGTTGCCGATATATCGTCTAACTATCGACGACAGAACGGAGAAGATCATGAGGCACATGCATGGAGAGCGCGGACACGGTGGCCACGGGTGGCCCGGCGAGTTCCGCAGGCGCGGGTTCGGGTTTCCGCCCGGATTCCCCTTCGGCGCCGGAGGCCCGGGCGGCCCCGGCTTCCCGCCGCCCGAGTTCGGTCGCCCGGGCCGGCGAGGCGGCCGCGGTGGCCGGCAGAATGTCCGGCCCGCGATCCTCGCGCTCCTGGTCGAGCGGCCGATGCACGGCTACGAGATGATCCAGGAGCTCGACGCCCGGACCGGCGGGATCTGGCGGCCCAGCCCCGGCTCGGTCTACCCGACCCTCCAGCTGCTCGAGGACGAGGGCCTCATCGAGGTCACCGCCGAGGGCGGCCGCAAGAGCTACCGGCTCACCGAGGACGGCCGGCCCGAGGCCGAGACCGCGGCACAGAACCCGCCGTGGTCCGAGATCGGCGCCGACACCATGTCCCAGGTGCAGGACTTCCGCGACGCGGCGGTCGGCATCATGGGCGCCCTCAAGCAGGTCGGTTTCAGTGGCACCGCCGAGCAGCGTCAGCGGGCGCTGGAGGTGCTCAACGAGACCAAGCGAAAGCTCTACGCCATCCTCGCCGAGAGCGAGTGACCACGCCGCACACCGGAGCGGATCCGGTGTCGCGGCCCCCCGGGACGCGCCCTGCCCGGGCGCGTCCCGTCGTGTCTGACCTGCGGAAACCCACCCCATGGATTGTTCGGCGACCTACCCTCGATGATGCTGGCGTAGCGTGCGGAAAACGGGGGTGAGGTGCCGGAGTGAGTGAACCCTCCGACGCCGTCGTCATCGGGCTCCTCGAGGCCGCCCCCGATGCGATCATCGCGGTCGACCGGGGCGGGCGCATCGCGGTGGTCAACGCGCAGACCGTGCGGATGTTCGGCTACGAGCGCGCCGAGTTGCTGGGGCAGTCGATCGAGCTTCTGGTTCCGGAGCGGTTCCGGGACCGTCATCCGGGACATCGCCGGGCGTACCTCCGTGATCTCCGTCCTCGCCCGATGGGCGCCGGAGTCCCGCTCACCGCCCGTCGCCGGGACGGCAGCGAGTTCCCCGCCGAGATCTCCCTCTCCGCCCTCGCCTCCGGCGGGATGATCGTCGCCGCGGTCCGGGACGTCAGCGACCGGGTCCGTCGGGAGGCGAAGTTCCAGGGCCTGCTGGAGGCCGCGCCGGACGCAATCGTCGGTGTCGCCGCCGACGGGCGGATCACCCTCGTCAACGCCCAGGCCGAGCGGCTGTTCGGATATCAGCGCAGCGAGCTGTTCGGTCAGCCGATCGAGACGCTCGTCCCCGAGTCCGCCCGCGCCCGGCACCCGGACCTGCGAAACCGCTACTTCGCCGATCTCCGTCCCCGGCCGATGGGCTCCGGCAAAGCCCTGCGTGCCCGTCGCCGGGACGGCAGCGAGTTCCCCGCCGAGATCAGCCTCTCCGCCCTGGAGACCGAGGACGGGCTGATCGTCTCCGCCGCGATCCGCGACGTCAGCGAGCGCATCGAGGCACAGGCCGAGCGTCAGCGCCTGGAAGCCGAACGGGAACGCCTCGCCGCGGCCGCCGAACGGGAACGTCTGGAGGCGCAGCTCCAGCAGTCGCAACGTCTGGAGAGCCTCGGTCAGCTGGCCGGCGGCGTCGCCCACGACTTCAACAACCTGCTCGCGGTGATGCTCAACTACGCCGGTTTCGTCGCCGAGCAGATCCAGGAAGCCGCCGACGCCGATCCCGACGGCGCCTGGCCGCAGGCCTCCCGCGACCTGCAACAGGTGCTGCGGGCCGGCCGCCGGGCCACCGAGCTCACCCACCAGTTGCTCGCTTTCGGCCGCCGCGAGGTGGTCCGTCCGCGCGTCATCGACCTCAACGTGGTGATCCGCGAGGTGGAGCAACTCCTGCTGCGTACGCTCGGCGAGCACATCCAGCTGCACGCCGACCTGGAGCCGCGGCTCTGGCCCGTCCTCGCCGACCCCGGCCAGATCGAACAGGTGCTCGTCAATCTGGCCGTCAACGCGCGTGACGCGATGCCGGGCGGAGGCACCCTCACCGTGCACACCGGCAACCAGGAGCTCACCGCCGACGAGGCGACCCGGACGCGGCCGCCCGTCCCGGCCGGCATGTACGTGCGCCTCCGGGTCGCCGACACCGGCACCGGCATCCCACCCGACGTCCTGGAACGCGTCTTCGAGCCGTTCTTCACCACGAAGGCGCCCGGCGAGGGCACCGGACTCGGCCTGGCCACCGTCTACGGCATCATCACCCAGGCCGGTGGGTACGCCATGCTGCAGTCCACGGTCGGCGCCGGGACCGTGGTGACCGCTCTGCTCCCGGTGACGCAGGAGCTGCCGGCCGCGACCACCGCATCCACCGGCCCCGCCCTGCTGCAGCGTGGCGGCGAGACGATCCTGGTCGTCGAGGACGAGGAGGCCCTGCGCGCCGTCACCGAGCGCATCCTGACCCGCAACGGCTATCACGTCCTCAGCGCCGGCGGCGGGCCGGAGGCCGTCAAGATCGTGCAGGACGCGAGCCGGCACATCGACCTGATGCTCACCGACGTGATCATGCCGAACATGCACGGCCCCCAGCTCGCCGAGCACGTCCGGGAGGCCCGACCCGGGCTGCCGGTCGTCTACATGTCCGGTTACGCCCAGCCGTTCATCACCGGCGAGGGAACCCTCGAGCCCAACACCATCCTGATCACGAAGCCGTTCACCCAGGCCGAGCTGCTGGAACGCCTGCGCGAGGCCCTGGATCGGATCTGAGCCGTGAATCCCGCGGCCGGCCGCGCGGAAGAACCGGGCACCAAGACAGCAGGCAGGCGAGGTCGGCGCGAGGCGCAACGGCGCCGGGCCGGGCGGGGTTCGGGGCGGAACGGCGTCAGGCCGGGCGGCCGAGGGCGGCGATCAGGTCGAGTAGGGCCGGGAGGCCGCCGCGCTCCAGCTCGGGCGTCGGGGTCAGCGCCATGATCGGGACGGTCACGCCGGCGTCGGCGTAGGCCTGCACACGGGCCCGGCACTCGGCCGGGGAGCCGTGCACGATCAGCTCGTCGACGAGCTGATCCGGGATAGCGGCCAGGGCGCCCTTGCGGTCGCCGGACTGCCACGCCTGCCACATGGGGGCGAGCAGCTCCGCACGGCCCAGCCAGCGGTGGAAGGCGGCGTAGGCGGGCACCGTCAGGTAAGCGGTGATCATGCGGCGGCCGACGGTCCGGGCATACGCGGCGTCCTCGGTCGGGACCAGGAAGATCCGGGCGGCCACCTCGAAGTCCGCCTTCGCCTCCTTGGTCTCGGCCAGAGCCGTGGCCACGTCGGCGGGGGACAGCCAGTTGAGGATCACACCGTCGGCCTCCGCGGCGGCCAGGCGCAGCATCCCCGGGCGGAGCGCGGCGAGCATGATCTGCGGCGGCGTGGCGGGCGGGCGCTCCAGCCGGAACCGGCGCACCGAGAACGTGTCGAAGTCGCCGTCGACCAGCTCGCCGGCGAGTGCCGACCGGACGAAGCGGAGCACGTCACGGCTGCGGGCGAACGGCCGGTCGAAGTCGACGGCGTTCCAGTCGCCGACGACCACCGGGGACGACGCGCCGATGCCGAGCTGGAACCGGCCGGGTGCCGCCTCGGCCAGCGCGGCGGCCGTCATCGCGAGCAGACCGGGCCCCCGGGTGAAGGCCGGTGCGATCGCGGTGCCGAGGCGTAGCCGCGGCTCCCAGGCAGCGGCCAGCGTCAGCGGGGTGAACCCGTCGGCGCCGGCGACCTCGGCCGACCAGGCGTCGGTGAAACCCGCATCGGCCAGCGCCGAGAAGACGGCGGCGTGCTCGGAGAGCGGAACGCCGCCGAACGGCACGGTCATGCCCCATCGCATCGACATGACCCCGATCCTGCCGGGCGGATCGGCGTGATGTCCAACACTTCACCGGAGGTGCGGGATATCCCACGATCCTCCGGTGAGGTGTCGGCCGGCGCCGGTCCGATCGGGTCAGCCGGTGGTGACGCGGGTCCGCCAGGCGGTGGCGAACGAGGTCTTGCCGTTGGTCCGCAGCAGCGAGCCGTGGTAGATGCGGGCGCCGATCGCGAGCATGCCCGCCGCGCTCAGGGCCAGGATCGCCAGCGCGAGGAACGGCTCCCAGGCGGCCGCCCCGTTCTCGAAGATCCGGATCGGCATGGCCATCGGCGAGGACAGCGGGAAGTAGGAGAGCGCGGTCAGGGCCGCGTCGTTGTCCCGCAGGAAGAGCACCGCGAAGAACGGGATGAGCACCGCCATCTGCACGGTCCCGGAGGTGCTGCCCAGATCCTCCTGCCGGGCGGCCAGCGCGCCGACCGCCGCCCACAGGGTGGCCAGCATGACGAAGCCGAGGACGAAGAACGGAAGGAACCAGCCGAGCGCCGGCCGTAGGGCGCTGATCGCCCCGTCGTCCAGATCGGCCACCGTCGTGCCGATCAGCGCGATCACCGACAGCAGCGCGATCTGGGCGAAGGCGAGCACGGTCATCGCGGCGATCTTGCCGGCCAGCAGCGCCCGGGCCGGGATGGTGGCGACCAGGATCTCGACGATCCGGGTCTGCTTCTCCTCCACCACGCTCTGCGCGATCTGCAGGCCGAAGAGCAGGGACGTGATGTAGCAGAGCATGGCCAGAGCGAGCGGTACGAAGATCGCGATGAACTCGTCGAACGGGGGCGGGGCGAGCAGCTCCACCGGCGGGACGGTGCTCAGGACGTCGAGCACCTCGCTGGGCGCGTCCTCCATGGCCACCACCTTGGGGCCGGGCAGCACCACGGCCTCCACCTCGCCGTCGCGGAGCAGCTGCTCGGCCGCGGCCGGGTCGGCGACCTCACGGACGTCGAGCTGGGCCGCGCGCAGGGCCGGGACGGCGGCGCTGTCGACCACCGCCACCTTCGTCGGGCCGCTGTTGAGCATGGCCGGGATCGCGATCGACGCGATCAGGACGACCAGGAACGACACCGTGCTGAAGATGAACGCCTTGTCCCGGAGCTTGGCGCGGATCTCCCGGCCGAAGACGAGCCGGGCGGCCTGGAACGTGGTCACTGGATAACCTCTCGGAAGATCTCGGCGAGCGAGGGGCGGACCGGCCCGAACGCGCGGACCGGGCCACGGTCCAGCGCGGCCCGCAGCACCGTCTGCTCGTCGGCCCCGTCGGTCAGGTCGAAGACGGCCCGGGCGCCGTCGAGCTCGAGCAGCGTCACGCCGGGCTCGTCGCGCACCCAGCCGGCGTCACCGTCCACCTCGATCCGGTAGCGGGGCAGCGCGTACTGCTCACGCAGGGCGGTCCGGGAGCCGGCGGCGCGGACCGTGCCGTCCGCGATGATCACCAGGTCGTCGCAGAGACGCTCGACCACCTCCAGCTGGTGGCTGGAGAAGAGGACGGCGGCGCCGGTACGGGCGCGCTCGCGGAGAACGGCCAGCACGGTCTCCACCGCGATCGGGTCGAGGCCGGAGAACGGCTCGTCGAGGACCAGCAGCTCCGGGTCGTGCACCAGGGCCGCGGCGATCTGCGCCCGCTGCTGGTTGCCGAGTGACAGCTTCTCCACCGGGTCACCGGCGCGCTCGGCCAGCTCCAGGCGCTCGAGCAGGGCGGTGGTACGCCGTTTGGCGTCCACCGCGGACAGCCCGTGCAGACGGCCCAGATAGACGACCTGTTCCCCGACCGTCATCTTCGGGTAGAGCCCGCGCTCCTCCGGCATGTAGCCGAACAGCTGCCGGTCGTTCTTGCCGATCGGCTTGCCGCGCCAGGTCACCGTGCCGGTGTCGGCGGCGAGCACCCCAGGATGATGCGCATGGTGGTGGTCTTGCCGGCGCCGTTCGCGCCGACGAAGCCGGTGAGCCGGCCGGAGTCCACCGCGAACGACACGTCTTTGAGGACCTGCCGCTCCCCGAAGGACCGGTTGACGGCCTCCACGTTCAGGACGGTTGTCATGACCAGAACGCTAGATCATCATCGATGCGGTGTCGTCCGGCGCGGGGACGTCATCCTCCAGAAGGACCCTCAGCCGCCGGGACGGACCACGCCCAGCTCGTACGCCAGCACGACGGCCTGGGTGCGGTCGCGGGCCCCGATCTTCATGAGCACCCGGCTGACGTGCGTCTTCACCGTCGTCTCGCCGAGGTGCAGCATGGTCGCGATCTCCGCGTTGGTGGCGCCGCCCGCGAGCAGGACCAGCACCTCGTGCTCGCGGGGCGTCAGCTGGTCCAGGCGCACGCCGGTGGCGTTCGGCGTCGTGAACGTGGAGATGACCCGGCGGGTGACGGCCGGGGCGAGCAGCGCCTCCCCGGCGGCGATCACCCGTACCGCCTCGGTCAGGGCCTCCGGGGTGCCGTTCTTGAGCAGGAAGCCACTCGCGCCCGCACGCAAAGCCGCGAACAGGTAGTCGTCACGGTCGAAGGTGGTCAGGATCAGCACCGACGGCCCGCTCGCCGCGGTGATCCGCCGGGTCGCCTCGAGACCGTCCACACCGGGCATCTCGACGTCCATCAACACCACGTCGGGCCGCAGGCGCAGGGCCATCTCGACCGCCTGGGCGCCGTCGGCGGCCTCGCCGACGACGGTGATGTCGTCCTCCATCTCGAGGATGACCCGGAAACCGGTCCGGACCAGCTGGTGGTCGTCGGCGAGCAGGACGGTGAGGCTCACAGCGTCACCCCGGCCTGGTAGGGGAACCGGGCCCGCACCCGGTATCCGCCGCCGGGATGCGGGCCGTGTTCGAGGGCACCGTCGTGCACCGCCACCCGCTCCCGCATGCCGACCAGCCCCATGCCGCCGGCCGAGGGAGCGCCGCCCCGGCCGTCGTCGGTGACGTCGAGCTCGAGCTCGCCGCTGAGGTAGCGGACGCGGACGTCGAGGGTGCGGGCGTGCGCGTGCTTGAGCGTGTTGGTCACCGCCTCCTGGAGGATCCGGTAAACCGCCTGGGACAGCGACTCGGGCAGTGGGACCGGGTCGCCGTAGACGGCGTAGCGGACGGTCAGCCCGGCCTCCCGGGCCCGGTCGGTGATCTCCTCGAGCCGGTCGACGCCGGCGTTCGGCACCACCTCCTCGGCGACGGGGGCGGGGCCGGCCCGGAGCGCGCCGAGCATCCGGCGCAGCTCGTCGACGGCCGTGCGGGCGCCCTCCTCCACGGCGGTGAGCGCGACCCGGGCCCGGTCCGGGTCCTTGTCGAGGGCGCGGCGGCACGCGGACGCCTGGATGCCCATCACGGACACGTGGTGGGCGACGACGTCGTGCAACTCCCGGGCGATCCGGACGCGCTCGCCGAGGACGGCCCGCTCGGCGGCGGCCTCCTGGGTGATCCGCAACTCGGCGGCCTGGTCCTCGAGGGCCTGGCTGCGCCGGACGTGCTGCCACGCGGCATCGCCCATCAGGTAGCCGAAGGCGAAGAACGCCGCATTCACCACGAACCAGTTGAATGCCACCGACGCCTTCTCGGCGGGGCCGCCGAAGTCGCCGGCGAGGAAGACGAAGCCGAAGACGAGCCAGGCGAACATCGCGCCGATGATGCCCAGACGCAGGATCCGGGCCCGGTCCCGGTCGCGGCCCCAGGCGCCGAGGGCGTAGATCGCCGCGAACAGGGCGCCGATGGTGACCTGCTGCTCCTGCGAGCCACGGAACTGGCCGCCGATGAAAGCGGCGCCGATGAGCACGGCGACCACGTCGGGGTACGCCCGGCGCAGCGTGAGCGGGAGCGTGATGGCCAGCACCCAGGCGACCTGCTCGGGCAGGGGTGCGACGTCGCCCGGATCGCCGAGGTCACGGGTGAGGAAGAGGTTGGCCAGGGCGACGGCGGCGACCGCCAGGCCGATCCACACGTCGGTGCGCCGCTGCGCCGCGGTCGGGCCGGGCCGCACCCACTCGTCGAGGTTCACCGATGGCATGGGCAGACCATCCCACGAACCCGCAAGTACGGCTCAGCCGCGCCGGGTCTGTGTGGGGATGCTCGCGTCCGGTCGGGGGCTGCGCGGGAGAGCGGCCCATCGCCGGACACCGGACTGCCGCGGCCGGGGATTCCGTCCCGTCATAGACCAGGGCCCCGGCGGGTAACCGGGGCCCTGGCTTTTCAATTCTGATGCCGGGTTCTACCGGCGCATGTGGTCGACCGGCTGCGTGCCGCTAGCAGTCGACCAGAGTGATGAGCATCGGCTGCGATCACCTCTTGTCGGGCCGGGGACGTCGTGATTACGCGTTGCTGCGGTATCTCGTCCTCCTCCTCCAACTCAGCGACTGGGCCAGTTGCTTGTCGGCCGTGACCGACAAACCAAATGTAGGCCGCCAGCGGCGAGATTTCTAGTGTCGCCGCTGTAGATTTTTTCGGTGAAAGGCCTTCCGAGCTGGGAAAACACTTTCTTCGATGAGTGGGGTGGCGGGGGTGGTGCGGCGGCGACGCGGGGCGGGCGCTGAGGAAGAGAGAGGTGACCGCGCCCCGCGCCGCCGCCGGCGGAGAGGTGTCCACAGTCGATCCGGCCGAAGGATCGCTCTCGTCAAGGATCGCTGCGGGGCCGGTTCGCGGCAACGCAATTAACCCTGTGCATTGACTGCCGTAACACGGCGGAGCGATCATGACCCGAGCAGTGGCTCAGGTCACAGTCCTTCGTGTGTAGGGGGCATCCCGATGAGCACCGACGAGGAAAGACTCGCCCAACTCGGTTACAAGCAGGAACTCCACCGACGACTCTCCGGTTTCTCCAACTTCGCCGTCTCGTTCTCGATCATCTCCATCCTGGCCGGGGCGATCACCTCGTACGGCATCGCGATGAAGGCCGGTGGTCCGGTCGCGATCACCCTCGGCTGGCTCTTCGTCGGCATCATGGTGACCTTCGTGGCGCTGGCCATGGCGGAGGTGTGCTCGGCCTATCCGACCGCGGGCGCCCTCTACTGGTGGGCCGCCGCACTGGCCAAGAAGAACAAGCCGGCCTGGGCCTGGTTCATCGGCTGGTTCAACTTCCTCGGCGAGGTCGCGGTGACCGCGGCCATCGACTTCGGCGCGGCGATCACCACGGCCGCCTTCCTCAGCCTGACCTTCGGGCTGGAGGTGACGGCGCTCTCGACCTTCCTGATCTTCCTGGTCATCATCGTGGTCCACGGCCTGCTGAACACCTTCGGCGTGAACCTGGTGCGGGTCCTGTCCGACATCAGCGCCTGGTGGCACCTGATCGGCGTCGCGGTGATCGTCGGCATCCTCGCCGTCGTCCCCGACCAGCACAAACCCATCTCCGAGGTGTTCACCGAGGTCTACAACGCGACCGGGTTCACCTTCGCCGGGGCGGGCGTCTACGCGGTGCTGATGGGTCTGCTGATGGCGCAGTACACGTACACCGGTTACGACGCCTCGGCACACGTCGCGGAGGAGACCCACGACGCGGCCCGCGCCGCGCCCCGCGGCATCGTGCTGTCGGTGGTGGTCTCGGTGATCGCCGGCTTCGTGCTGCTGGTCGCGATCACCTGGTCCATCCAGGACTACGAGGGGGCGCTCGGCACGGAGCTCGGCCTGCCCCCGGCGCAGATCTTCATCGACGCGGTCGGCAAGGACCTGGGGATCTTCCTGCTCTTCATCTGCATGGTGGCGCAGTGGTTCTGCGGCATGGCCTCGGTCACCGCCAACTCCCGGATGTCCTACGCCTTCGCCCGCGACGACGCGATCCCCGGCTCGCGGATCTGGAAGAAGGTCAACCCCCGCACGGGTACGCCCACCAACTCCATCTGGCTCTGCGTGGGCCTGTCCACCCTCCTCGTCCTGCCGTCGCTCTGGAACACGGTCGCCTACTTCGCCGCCACCTCGATCGCGGTCATCGGCCTCTACATCGCCTACGTCGGCCCGGTCCTGCTGCGCCGGCTCAACCCGGACTTCCAGCCCGGCCCGTGGAATCTCGGGAAGTGGAGCGCGCCGGTCGGATGGATCGCGATCGTCTGGGTAGGGATCATCTGCGTGCTCTTCGTCCTGCCGCCCGGCAGCCCGATCACCGCAGAGACCTTCAACTACACGATCGTCGCCGTGGCGGTGGTGCTCGGCGCGGCCGCGATCTGGTGGTTCGCCAGCGCCCGGAAGTGGTTCACCGGGCCGAAGCAGAACCTCCTGGAGAAGGCCGCCCACGGCGAGTCCGTCGACTGATAGGACTGAACACATGGATCTCGAGGAACTCGACGTCTCCGTCGACAACGGCAGCATCGACACCGTGCTTCTGGCCCTGACCGACATGCAGGGCCGGCTGCAGGGAAAACGGCTGCATGGGAAGTTCTTCATGGACGAGGTGGTGTCCGGCGGCAGCGAGGGATGCAACTACCTCCTCGCCGTCGACGTGGACATGAACACCGTCGACGGGTACGAGATGTCCTCGTGGTCCACCGGCTACGGCGACTTCGTGATGAAGCCCGACTTCAGCACGCTGCGCCGGGTCCCGTGGCAGCCCGGCACCGCGGTGGTCCTCGCCGACCTGCTCGACACGTCGGGGCAGCCGGTGCCGGCGTCGCCCCGGCAGATCCTGCGCCGCCAGCTCGACCGGCTGGCGACGCACGGGCTGACCGCGTTCGCCGGCACCGAGCTGGAGTTCGTCCTCTACCGGGACTCCTACGAGCAGGCGTTCGACAAGGGCTACCGCGGCCTGACGCCGGCCAACCAGTACAACGTGGACTACTCGCTGCTCGGCACGGCACGGGTCGAGCCCCTGCTGCGCCGGATCCGCAACGAGATGTACGGCGCCGGCCTGATCCCGGAGAGCGCCAAGGGGGAGTGCAACCTCGGCCAGCACGAGATCGCCTTCCGCTACGCCGACGCGCTGACCAGTGCCGACAACCACGTGATCTACAAGAACGGGGCGAAGGAGATCGCCGCCCAGGAGGGCATGGCGCTGACCTTCATGGCCAAGCCCAACGAGCGCGAGGGCAACTCCTGCCACATCCACTTCTCGCTGCGCGACGAGAACGGCCGGTCGGCGATGCTCGGCGACGGGCCGGCCCACCTGAGCGAGACCGGGCAGCGGGTGCTGGCCGGTCTGCTCGCCACGATGCGCGAGTTCAGCCTGCTCTTCGCGCCGAACATCAACTCGTACAAGCGGTACCAGCCCGGCTCGTTCGCGCCGACCGCGCTGCGCTGGGGCGTCGACAACCGGACCTGTGCGCTGCGGATCGCCGGGCACGGGCAGGGCATGCGGGTGGAGAACCGGGTGCCGGGCGGGGACGTCAACCCGTACCTGGCGATCGCCGCCCTGGTCGCGGGAGCGCTGCACGGCATCGAGAACGAGCTGTCGCTGGAGGACGAGTTCCGCGGCGACGCCTACCACGACGAGACGGCCGGCCGGGTGCCCGGGACGCTGCGCGAGGCGACCGAGCTGTGGCAGGGCAGTTCGGTGGCGGAAACCGCGTTCGGGGCGGACGTCGTGTCCCACTACGCGAACATGGGGCGGGTGGAGCTGGCGGCCTACGACGCGGCGGTGACCGACTGGGAGCTGCGTCGTGGATTCGAGCGCCTCTGAGTGTGAGGATCTTGGCGTGGGGACTACAGAAGTGATCAACCCCTCGACGGGCGAGGTCTTCACGACCGTACCGTCGCTGGGGTTGGAAGAGACCGATGCGGCCATCGACCGTGCCCGGAAAGCCTTCGCCGAGTGGCGCCGGGTCTCCCCGGGGACCGGGCCCGTCTGCTGCGGCGGTTCGCGACGGTGGTCGAGGACCACATCGAAGAGCTGGCACAGCTGGAGGTACGCAACGCGGGGCACACCATCGGCAACGCGCGCTGGGAGGCCGGCAACGTCCGGGACGTGCTGAACTACTACGCGGGCGCGCCGGAACGGCTGTCCGGACGGCAGATCCCGGTGGCCGGGGGCGTCGACGTGACCTTCCACGAGCCGCTCGGCGTGGTCGGGATCATCGTGCCGTGGAACTTCCCGATGCCGATCGCCGGCTGGGGTTTCGTCCCGGCGCTGGCGGCCGGCAACACGGTGGTGCTCAAACCGGCCGAGCTGACCCCGCTGACCGCGATCCGGCTCGGTGAGCTGGCTCTGGAGGCCGGCCTGCCGCAGGACGTGTTCCAGGTGCTGCCGGGCAAGGGCAGCGTGGTGGGGCAGCGGTTCGTCACCCATCCGGCGGTTCGCAAGGTCTGCTTCACCGGCTCCACCGAGGTCGGCAAGTCGATCATGGCGGGCTGCGCCGACCAGGTGAAACGGGTGACCCTGGAGCTGGGCGGCAAGAGCGCCAACATCATCTTTGCCGACTCGGACCTCTCCGCGGCGGCCGCCGCCGCTCCGGGCGCGGTCTTCGACAACGCCGGCCAGGACTGCTGTGCGCGCTCCCGCCTGCTGGTGGAGGCCTCGGTCTACGACAAGTTCCTGGCGCTGCTGGAACCGGCCGTCCGGGACTTCCGGGTGCTGGACCCGGCGGACGAGTCGGCCGAGATGGGCCCGCTGATCTCCGCCGGGCAGCGCGGCTCGGTGGCGTCCTATCTGGACGGCGCCGACGTGGCGTTCCGGGGCTCCGCGCCGGAGGGGAGCGGCTGGTGGTTCCCGCCGACCGTGCTGCTGGCCGGGTCGACCGCGGACCGGCACTGGCGTGAGGAGGTCTTCGGGCCGGTGGTCAGCGTGCTGCCGTTCCGTGACGAGGCCGAGGCGATCGCGCTGGCCAACGACACCGAGTACGGCCTGTCCGGCTCGATCTGGACCCGGGACGTGGGCCGGGCGCTGCGTGTCTCGCGGGCGGTGGAGACCGGTGCGCTGAGCGTCAACAGCAACTCCTCGGTGCGCTACTGGACGCCGTTCGGTGGCATGAAACAGTCCGGCCTCGGGCGTGAGCTCGGCCCGGACGCATTGCTGTCCTTCACCGACGTGAAGAACGTGTTCCTGGCTACGGGAGATTAAGTGGAGCGTTTGCAGGACCGGGTCGCCGTGATCACCGGCGCCGGCAGTGGGATCGGGCTGGCCACCGCGCGACGGTTCGCCGCCGAGGGGGCCTTCGTGGTGGCCGTCGACATCTCCGAGGGCGCCGGCAAGGCCGTCGCCGAGGAGGTCGGCGGCGAGTTCGTGGCCTGTGATGTCAGCGACGAGGAGCAGGTCAAGGCACTCTTCGACGGCGTCGCGGAACGGCACGGCCGGGTCGACATCGCCTTCAACAACGCCGGCATCTCGCCGCCCGACGACGACTCGATCCTGGTCACCGGCCTGGACGCGTGGGAGCGCGTCCTCAAGGTCAACACCACGAGCGTCTTCTTCTGCTGCAAGTACGCGATCCCGCACATGCAGCGGCAGGGCAAGGGCTCGATCATCAACACGGCGTCGTTCGTCGCGCTGCTCGGGGCGGCCACCTCGCAGATCGCCTACACCGCCAGCAAGGGCGGCGTACTGGCGATGACCCGGGAGCTGGGCGTGCAGTTCGCCCGCGAGGGCATCCGGATCAACGCGCTCTGCCCCGGCCCGGTGGCCACCCCGCTGCTGATGGAGCTGTTCGCCAAGGACCCGGAGCGCGCGGCCCGCCGGCTGGTGCACGTGCCGATGGGCCGGTTCGCCGAACCGGACGAGATCGCCGCCGCGGTGGCGTTCCTGGCGAGTGACGACGCGTCGTTCATGACCGCGTCGCAGTTCGTCGTCGACGGCGGTATCACCGGAGCGTACGTAACTCCGCTGTGAGGTTTACCGACCCGCTACGGTGGGGATGGAGACCCTTAACACCAGCTCAACAAGGTGCAAGGGGTCGAATCCCCGCCCGTACGGGTCAGATCCCCGTGTAGGTGGGACAGATGGGCCCGTGACGCGGCGTCGGTTCACCGGCGCCGCGCGCCTGTGACTACGGTGGTGCGATGCGTCCGATCATCGGCATAACGTCCTATGTGCTGCGCGCCGACTGGGGCGTCTGGACGGATCTCCCGACCACGCTGGTCCCGCACGACTACACCGAGGCGGTCCGGCTCGCCGGCGGCCGCGCGGTGCTGCTGCCGCCGGACGACCTGGACGCGGACGTGCTGGACCGGATCGACGGCCTGGTGCTGGCCGGCGGCCCCGACCTCGATCCGTCGCTGTACGGCCAGGACACCGGGCCGCACACCGTCATCCACCCCGAGCGCGACGCCGGTGAACTGGTGCTGCTGCGCGCCGCTCTCGACCGTGACCTGCCGGTCCTCGGTGTCTGCCGGGGCATGCAGCTGCTCACCGTCGCCGCCGGCGGCACCCTGCACCAGCATCTGCCCGACGTGCTCGGCCACGAGAAGCACCGGCCGGCGCCGGGCGTCTACGGGTCGCAGCAGGTCGTGCTCGAACCGCACAGCAGGATCGCCGCGCTGATGGGCGACGACCTGACCATCAACTGCTTCCATCACCAGGGCGTCGCAGACCCGGGCCCGCTGACCGTCACGGGGCGGGCCGCCGACGGCCTTCCCGAGGTCGTCGAGGACCCGGATCGGCGTTTCGTGCTGGGTGTCCAGTGGCATCCGGAGGTGAGCCGGGACCGACGGCTCTTCGGAGCCCTGGTGGCGGCGGCATCGAAGGAGCTCACGCAAGCATGCGCAGACCGCTGATCGGACTCACCGCCTACGCCGAGCAGGTGCACCACGGCCGTAACGACCTGATGGCCGCGATGCTGCCGATGAACTATGTGAAGGCGGTGCACGCCACCGGCGGCCGGGCCGTCCTGATCACCCCGGACGACCCGGGCACCGACGTGCTCGAGGCGCTGGACGGCATCGTCTTCTGCGGTGGCGGCGACATCGACCCGGCGAACTGGGGCGCGCCGCGACACCCGGCCACCGAGGTCGACACGGTCCGTGACACCTCCGAGCTGATGCTGATGCGCGCCGCCCTGAAAGCCGGGCTCCCGATGCTGGGCGTCTGCCGGGGCATGCAGCTGATGGCCGTGGCCACCGGGGGTTCCCTGCACCAGCACCTGCCGGAGCTGGTCGGCCACGAGCGTCACCGGGCCGCGGCCGGCACCGACCCGCTCGCCGCGGGCGCCTCCGACTACGGCCGGCACGACGTGGTGGTCGAGGAGGGCACTGCGGCGCACCGGCTGTTCGGGCGCACCCTGACGGTGAATTCGTTCCACCATCAGGCGATCGCTGATCCGGGTGAGTTCCTGCCGGTCGGCTGGTGCCCCGACGACCAGGTCATCGAGATCGTCGAGCACCCCGGCCCGGCGTTCGCCCTGGGCGTGCAGTGGCACCCGGAGCGCACCTCCGACCTCCGCGCCTTCGCCGCGCTGACGGAGGCCTCGGCGGGGGCGCGGGCGGTTGCGGCCTGACGGAGCCGTCATCACCTGACGAGCGGCGGCACCGGTCCGGTGTTAACGTGCCTGGCGGA
The DNA here is from genome assembly GCF_050956125.1 of Actinoplanes sp. CA-252034. Classification (NCBI taxonomy): domain Bacteria; kingdom Bacillati; phylum Actinomycetota; class Actinomycetes; order Micromonosporales; family Micromonosporaceae; genus Actinoplanes; species Actinoplanes sp. CA-252034. The sequence continues at coordinate 9,503,273 of NZ_CP191846.1, read as the reverse complement.
CCGGATGTTGTGGGAGGCATGCATATGGGCGCCCTGCCGAGGCGGCTCCACAACGCCTTCGAGCGGGGCGGCGACATGGGCGCCCGGATGTCCACGATGGACTGGCGGGCGACCGCGGTGGGCGAGCCGTCGTCCTGGCCACTGGAGCTGGCCGACGCGGTGGTGACCATGCTCGCCTCCCGGGCCCAGATCATCATCTTCTGGGGCCCGCAGCACATCGTGTTCTACAACGACGCCTACACCGCGACGATGGGCGGCAAGCACCCCGGGTTCCTGGGCCGGCCGGGCAGCGAGCTGTGGGCCGAGGTGTGGGACGTGCTGCGCGAGCTGTTCGACGGGGTGATCGCCGGCGACGAGTCGTTCTACGCCCGCGATCACCAGTTCATGATCGAGCGGAACGGGTTCACCGAGGAGACGTACTTCGACATCTCCTACGACCCGATCCGGTCGGAGGACGGCGTCCCCGGCGGCTTGATGTGCATCGTCACCGAGACGACCGGCCGGGTCCTCGGCGAGCGCCGGGTGCGCACACTCAGCGCGCTGGGCCGGCGCCTGGCCGACCCCATGGACCAGGCCGCCCTCGCCGCCGAAGCGGCCGCGATCCTCACCGGCACCGCCGAGGACGTGCCGTACGCCGCCCTGTTCCTGGACGACGCGGACCCCCACCCCGGTATCCGCGCGGTGATCGCCGGCGGCCGGCCCGGCACCGTCACGCTGGCCGAGCTGACCAGCCCGCCGCGGTCCGCCGCGGCCGACGCCCTGGTGCTGCCGATCGGCGCGGCCACGGACACGGTCGGCGCCCTGGTCGTCGGGGTCAGCCGCTACCTGGCACTGGACGGTGACTACCGCGACTTCCTCGACCTGGCGGCGGCGCAGATCTCCCGGGCGGTGGCCAACGTCCGCGCGTACGAGCAGGAGCGCCGCCGGGCCGCCGAGCTGGCCGCCCTGGACCGGGCGAAGACGAACTTCTTCTCGAACGTGAGCCACGAGTTCCGTACCCCGCTGACCCTGATCCTCGGGCCGTTGGAGGACCTGATCGAGGAGCAGGCACCGGACCGGGCGCTGCGGGAGCGCCTGCTGCCGGTGCACCGCAACGCCCTGCGGCTGCTCAAGCTGGTCAACACCGTCCTCGACTTCTCCCGGATGGAGTCCGGGCGGATGGCGGCCGTCTTCCGGCCCACCGACCTGGCGCAGCACACCGCGCGGCTGGCCGGCACGTTCCGCCCGGCCATCGAGCGGGCCGGGCTGACGCTGACCGTCGACGCGCCGCCCTTGGGCGAGCCGGTCCGGGTCGACCACGAGATCTGGGAGAAGATCGTCTTCAACCTGCTCTCCAACGCCGTCAAGTTCACCCGTGACGGTGGCGTCGAGGTGCGGGTCCGGGCTGAGAACGGCCAGGCCGTGCTCTCCGTGCGCGACACCGGCGCCGGCATCCCCGAGTCCGAGCAGGCGCTGCTCTTCGACCGTTTCCACCGGGTCACCGGGGCCTGGTCACGCAGCCACGAGGGCACCGGCATCGGGCTGGCGCTGGTCCGCGAGCTGGCCGGGCTGCACGGCGGCTCGGTCGGCGTGCGCAGCCGGCCCGGCCAGGGCAGCGAGTTCACCGTACGGATCCCGTTCGGTACCGCGCACCTGCCGCCGGACCGGCTCAGCGACGAGCCGGCACCGCCCGGCGACCCGGTCGAGCCACGGCTCTGGGTCGACGAGGCGACCTGGTGGGCCGGGGACGGGCCGGCCGCCCCGCAACCGGTGCACCGCGGAGCCGGCGGCCGGATCCTGCTCGCCGACGACAACGCCGACCTGCGCGAGCACGTGTCCCGGCTACTCGGGCCGTACTGGGACGTGTCCACCGCGGTGGACGGCATGCAGGCCCTGGAGATGGCCCGTGAGCAGCAGTTCGACCTGGTTCTCACCGATGTGATGATGCCCCGGCTGGACGGCTTCGGCCTCATCGCGGGGCTACGCGCCGATCCGCGTACCCGCGACGTGCCGATCGTCGTGCTCTCGGCCCGCGCCGGGGAGGAGTCCGCTGTCGAGGGCCTGTCCGCGGGCGCCGACGACTACCTGGCCAAGCCGTTCTCCACCCGGGAGCTGACCGCCCGCGTCCGCGCCAACCTGGAGCTCGGGCAGCAGCGCCGGGAGACCGTCAGCCGGCTGCGCGGGCTGGTCGACGCCGCCGCCGCCCTCAACGCCGTGCCCACCACCGCCGAGGTGCTGGAGGTGGCCGCCAGGCATGTGCAGGCCATGACGTCGGCCGGCCGGGTGGTGCTGACCACCCCGGACGGCCGGGCCGAACGCGACGGAGGCGCGGCCGGATCCGCCCCGCCCGACCTGATCCTGCCGCTGCCGGCCACCACCGGGCCCCCGCTCGGCGAGCTGCGCGTGTGGTCCGGCGCCGGTGTGCCGCCCGAGCCGGCGGTGCTCACCCAGCTCGCCCGGCTGGTCGGGCTGCGGCTCGCCAACGCCCGCCTCTACGAGACCGAGCACCGGATCGCCTCGACCCTGCAGCACAGCCTGCTGCCGCACTCGCTGCCGCGGGTGCCGGGCGCCATCGTGGCCGGGCGATACGTCCCGGGCAGCAACGAGGCCCGGGTGGGCGGCGACTGGTACGACGTCATCGCCGGCCCGGACGACGCGTTGTACCTGGTCATCGGCGATGTCGTGGGCAAGGGCGTGCAGGCCGCGGCGGGCATGGGCCAGCTGCGTAACGCGCTCCGGGCGTACCTCCTCGAAGGTTTCGACTGCGGCGCCGCGCTGACCCGGCTGAACCGGCTGGTCGACACGCTCGGCCGGCGGCAGTTCGCCACCGTGCTCTGTGTCGGATTCGATCCGCGGAGCCGACGCATGAGCTTCTCCTCGGCCGGGCATCCCTCACCCGTGCTGATCACACCCGGAGCGCAAGGCACCTTCCTGTACGACTCCGCGCTCGGCCCGCCGATCGGTGCCCTCGGCGACGTCACGTTCCCGACCAGGGAGACCGAGCTGACCGCGGGCGCCCGGCTCCTGCTCTACACCGACGGCCTGATCGAGGACCGCAAGCAGGGCATCGACACCGGTCTCGCCGAGCTGACCGCCGACGTCGCCAAGCCCACCGAGCACATCGACGACCTGCTGGACACGCTGCTGGCCAAGGCGGCCCGGCAGACCCGCCGCGACGACATCGCCCTGGTCGCGCTCGAGGTGACCGAGCCTCGCGAGTTCGTCCTGCGGCTGCCCGCCGACCCGGGCCGGCTCTCCGTGCTGCGGCGCCGGCTGGAGGACTTCCTGGCCGCGCACGGTGTGCCCGACGAGGACGCGTTCGACCTGGTGGTGGCGGTCTCCGAGGCGGCCGCCAACGCCGTCGAGCATCCGATCGAGCCGGCCGAGCCGGTGATCACCGTGACCGCGTCGCTCCAGGAGGACGCGGTGCTGGTGGCGGTACGCGACACGGGCACCTGGCGGCCGGTCGGTGACGCCGGGTTCCGCGGCCGTGGCCTGGCCCTGATCGGTGCCCTCACCGAGCTGTCGGTGCACCGGTCCGCCGAGGGCACCGAGGTGACCCTGCGGCGCCCGCTGAGCCGCGTCTAGCCGCAGTCCTCGAGTCGCCTCTAGCCGCAACCCGCGAGCACCGCCTACCCGCGATCTTCGAGCCGCGTCTAGCCGCAGTCCTCGAGCCACGGCTGCCCGCCGAGCCCGGAGATCTCCAGCACCCGGCGCACCCGGTCGGAGGGGAGCACCTCGATCGCGCCCCCGTAGTGCTCGACCAGGCGGACGAGGGTGTGGATGGCGGCCGAGTCGAAGAAGGTCACCCCTCGCAGATCCAGGGTCGCGGCCGTCACCCGGGCGGGCGTGGCCGCCTGATGGAGCGCCCCGGCGGTGGCCATGTCGACCTCGCCGGTCACCCTGACGGTGACCCGATCGCCGGTCACCTCGCCGACCGCGGAGAAGCCCGGGTCCGCACCCTCTTGATCCACGCGAACACGATTCCACAGCGGCCCGCGCAGCGGCAAGGACGGGCCCGGACGGTGTCCTCGCCGCCGGTTAGGCTGTTCGTCATGACCGTACGTGCCCCACTCGTGCCGGGAAAGCAGTCGCGTGCGCGATCGGTCCCGGCGCAGATCGTCCGCCCCGAGTATGTCGGGAGGAAACGCCCCCAGCAGTGGCGCGGCTCCCACGTGCAGACCCCCGAGACGATCGAGAAGATGCGGATCGCGGGCCGAATCGCGGCGCAGGCCACCCAGCTCGCCGGCGAGCACTGCAAGCCGGGCGTGACCACCGACGAGATCGACCGCGTGGTGCACGAGTTCCTGCTCGACCACAACGCCTACCCGTCGACGCTGGGTTACAAGGGCTTCCCGAAGTCCTGCTGCACGTCGCTCAACGAGGTGATCTGCCACGGCATCCCGGACTCCACCGTGCTGGAGGACGGCGACATCATCAACGTCGACGTCACGGCGTATCTGAACGGGGTGCACGGCGACACCGACGCCACCTTCCTGGTCGGTGACGTGAGTGAGGAGGCCCGGCTGCTGGTCGAGCGCACCCACGAGGCGATGATGCGGGGCATCCGGGCGGTGGCGCCGGGCCGCCCGATCAACGCGATCGGCCGGGTCATCGAGGCCTACGCGCGGCGGTTCGGCTACGGGGTGGTCCGTGACTTCACCGGGCACGGGATCGGGGAGACCTTCCACTCCGGGCTGTACATTCCGCACTACGACAACCCGCAGCTCACCACGGTGATGGAGCCGGGCATGACGTTCACGATCGAGCCGATGATCACGCTGGGCACCCATGAGTACGATCTGTGGCGCGACGGCTGGACGGTCGTCACCAAGGATCGCCGGTGGACCGCCCAGTTCGAGCACACACTCGTGGTGACCGACGACGGCTACGAGATCCTGACCCTGCCCTGATCCGGTCCCGGCTCATCCCTTCCGACTTCGATCCGGTCCGGCTTCGATCCGGTCCGGCTTCGATCCGGTCTTGGCCTCGATCCGGTTTCGTCCGGTCTCAGTCGAAGAGGGCGCCGAGGCGGCCGTCGACCGGGCGGCCGCGGGCGGTCAGCTCCTCGGCCTGGTATCGGAGGATCGCCCCGAGCTCCTGCATGTCGGCCGCGGCCACACCGGTGTGCTTGACCGCGTCGGCCGTGTTGCGGAAATAGGTACGGGTGAGGAAGCCGGCGACCATCGCGGCGTGCAGCCGTGCCTCGGCCGTCAGGATCATGGCGGCGTCGGTGTCGTACCGCTGCGCGAACCGGACCGCCCGGGCATGGGCGCCGTTGGCGATCGCCCAGTTCTGCCGGGCCAGGCCGGTGAACTCCATCGGCCGGGCCTCGGCCAGCAGGCTGAGGTGGGCCTCCCGCCGGGTCTTGAACCACTCCTGCGGGTCGTGCAGCGCGAACGTGGTGATGTAGGCGTCGGCCTGCATGGGCCAGTGCGGGGTCAGCAGCCGGGCGTGGCCCAACCCCTCCTCGGCGGTCGTCACCCGCAGGTCGACCGGGATGCCGTCGACGTTGCGGCGAGCCGGCTTCGGGCCGGTCCGCGGACGGGAGGTGACCACGACCAGATTGACGTCGCTGCTGTCCGTGTCGTCACCGTGCGCCATGGACCCGCAGACCCCGACCGACTGGATCTCGGCCGGCCAGCGCTCCTGAACGGCGTCGCGCAGCCGCATCGCGAGCGACCCGCGGGGCGTGGTGGTGTCGAGCTCGACGATCACTCGCCCATTCTCGGCCATTCCCCCCTTCCGGGTGGCGTGATCATCAGCCTGGGCGGCCCGGAAAGGCCATTGTCAGCGGTGTGACCCCGGCGATCCGCCGCCATCGCGTCGCACGGACTGCGGAGTCGGTCAAATGCGACAGCGCGTCGAGTCGGTCCTCGCCCTCGGTGGCCGGCAGCAGGGCCCGCCACGCCTGAGCCACCCCATCCTCCACGTGGACGGCCAGCTTCAGCGCGCCCTCCCGGTCGGTCACCTCGAACGGCAGTTGATAGGCGGCCGGGGCGGGCGCGGCGCTGGCCTTCGCGTCGTCGATCCGGTCCACCAGGGTGTCGCGCCGGGCACGGTGCTCCAGGTCGGCGGCGCGGGCGCGGGACACCTCGTCCGCGTCCGTCAGGTGCACGCCGATCACGCCGTAGGCATAGATGGCCGCCTCCTCGGCGGCGAGGGCGGCGGCGAGTTGTTCCGTCACGGCGCGAAGACTAGCGCCTGTTCGTCCGGGCGGGCGGTTCAGCGCAGCGCTTCGGCGTGCGTGGCGCGGCAGGCGGCGATCGAGCCGGCGAGCATCGCGCGGTCGGCCGGGGCGGCCTTGCAGGCGGCGACCGCGGTCTTCTGCGCAGCCTGCTCGGCCTTACGCAGCGTGGCGGTGGTGTCGGTATTGCCGGACGGCGCCGACGCCGACGGCGCGGCCGACACGACGGCCACGCCGATCAGCCGGGACAGGTCGGCGGCGTGCGCGCGGTGATCCTCGGCCAGCGGGGTGAGCCGGGCGGCCAGGGCGGGCTGTGCGGCGATCACCCGGTCGTACGACACGGCGAGCGCGAGTGCCTCGTCGAGCAGGGGCTGGAAGGCGTCCGGCGCGGGCGGGGGATCCGGCTCGGAGTCGAAGACACCGCAGCCCGCGAGTGCGGCGGAGCCCACCAGCGCGCCGAGGAACGTCCGCCGTGAGTTGGTCAGCACGGTGCCAGTCAACACCATTCGGTGCGGCGCCGCGTCGCCCCGCCGGTCGGCACGTTACGCTTCGCGTCAGCCGCGGGGCGACGGACTGCCCGGCGGCATATAGTCGTTCCTGCGAGAAAGCTAGCGAGAGGTCGAGCCCGATGACGCAGCGTGGTCGCGCCGGGGCCCGGCCCGGCGGTCGCCCCGGCGCCCGCCGCACCCGGCCGGAGCCGGAGACCCGTAATCCCACCCCTCCCCGCGTCGATCTGGCCGCCGCGCGCGCCCGGGTCCGTGAGGTGGTCGAGCCGGTCGTCACCAAGGCCGGTTACGACCTGGAGGATCTGACACTCTCCCGGGCCGGCCGCCGGCATGTGGTCCGGATCCTGATCGACACCGACGGCGGTATCAGTCTGGACGACGTGGCGGTGGTCTCGCGGGAGATCTCCGGGGCGCTCGACGCCGCCGAGGAGGCCGGCCGCGAGTTGCTCGCCGGGGAGTACCAACTGGAGGTCGGCTCGCCGGGCGTGGACCGGCCGCTCACCGAGCCGCGGCACTGGCGGCGCAACGTCGGCCGCCTGGTCGCGGTGAACGGGCTGACCGGCCGGGTCACCGCGGCCGACGACGCCGGCGTGACGCTGGACGTGGACGGGACGATCCGTGAGCTGGGCTTCGCCGAGCTGGGTGCGGGCAAGGTCCAGATCGAGTTCAAGCGTATGGACGAAGCCGAGTTCGACGAGTCCGACGACGAAGAAGACGACGACGAAGGGGAGGGCGAGGAGTGAACATCGACCTCGCGGCGCTGCGCGCCCTGGAGCGCGAGCGGGAGATCCCGTTCGACACGATCCTGGCGGCCATCGAGACCGCGCTGTTGACCGCTTACCGGCACACCGAGGGCTCGGAGAGCCACGCCCGGGTGGAGATCGACCGCAAGAGCGGTGTGGCCTCCGTCCTGGCGCAGGAGCTCGACGCGGACGGCTCGCTGGTGCGCGAGTGGGACGACACGCCACACGACTTCGGCCGTATCGCCGCGATGACCGCCAAGCAGGTGATCCTGCAGCGGCTCCGGGAGGCGACCGACGAGCAGCACTTCGGGGAGTATGCGGGGCGCGACGGCGATCTGGTCACCGGCGTGGTGCAGGCTGACGCCGCCCGTGCCGAGAAACACATCGTGACCGTCGACCTGGGCAAGCTGGAGGCGGTGCTGCCGCAGTCCGAGCAGGTCCCCGGCGAGAGCTACCCGCACGGCACCCGGATCCGGTGCATCGTGGTGCACGTGGCCAAGGGCTTCCGCGGCCCGCAGATCACCCTGTCCCGCTCGCATCCGGCCCTGGTGAAGAAGCTGTTCGCCCTCGAGGTGCCCGAGATCGCGGACGGGACCGTGGAGATCGCCGCGATCGCACGTGAGGCAGGTCACCGTACGAAAATCGCGGTGCGGTCGACCGTGCAGGGCGTGAACGCGAAGGGCGCCTGTATCGGCCCGATGGGCCAGCGTGTGCGGGCGGTCATGAGCGAGTTGCACGGCGAGAAGATCGACATCATCGACTGGTCGGACGACCCGGCCCACTTCGTCGGTAACGCGCTCTCACCGGCCAAAGCGCTGCGGGTGGAGGTCGTCGACGCCGCGAGCCGTACGGCCCGGGTGACCGTGCCCGACTTCCAGTTGTCGCTGGCGATCGGCCGGGAGGGACAGAACGCCAGGTTGGCGGCCCGTCTCACCGGATGGCGCATCGACATCCGTCCGGACAGCGAGCCGGCCGGGGTCTCGGACCGTGATGCGGCCGGGGCGGGGAACTGACCGGATACGCGTGCGGAGCGAACGAGAGGTAGACTTGCTCTCGGTCGGCCCGACGCGAACCTGCGTCGGCTGCCGCAAACGCGCGCCGGCCGATCGTTTGCTGCGGTTCGTCGCGGCAGATTCGGGGGGAGACCTCCGGCTTCTGCCCGATCCGGCCCGCCGACTGCCGGGGCGGGGAGCACATCTGCATCCCGATCCGGCCTGCTTCGCGCAGGCAGAGCGACGTCGCGCCTTCGGGCGTGCGTTGCGTCTCACTGGATTTGCTAACCCAGAACTGCTTGCGGAGCACATCCGTATGGTCTCCGTGCCGTGCGGACCCACCGATGACGAGGCGTCGCCGCCTCGTCACGACTGAGCAAGGTAGGACGACCCAGATGAGCACACGATGAAGTCCCTGAAATGACAACCAGGCTTCTAGTGCACGAGTGAGGTCAGTGCGGGCGCTGCTCGTACGACCTCGAAGTGAGGAGTGCAGTGCCAGGCAAGGCCCGCGTACACGAGCTCGCCAAAGAGCTCGGGGTCGACAGCAAGACCGTTCTCGCAACCCTGAAAGACATGGGCGAGTTCGTTAAGTCCGCGTCCAGCACCGTCGAGGCCCCCGTGGCCCGCCGGCTGCGTGGCGCCTTGGAGCAGGGTGGCGCCATTCCGGCGTCGTCGTCGGCTCCGGCGTCGAGTGAGCCCACCTCCGGTGGCTCCGCTCCGTCCGGCTCCCCGCGTCCCGGTCCGCCGATGGGGCGGCCTCAGCCGCCGCGTCGTCCCGGTCCGGCGCAGAGCGCCCCCACCAACAGCCCTACTTCCCCCGCGCCCACGCCCGGGCCGTTCGTCCGGCCCAAGCCGGCCGTTCCCGGCCGTCCGGGCCCGGTGCCCGGTCCGGTCGCCAAGCCGGCCAGCGCGCACGACATCGAGGTGGCGGCCGCCGAGGCGCGCGCCTCGGCGTTGAAGGCCGAGCAGGAGGCCGCGGTCAAGGCCGCCCAGGCCGCCCGCACCCGGGATGCCGAGCGCCGTCAGGGCACGACCGACGGTGGCGCCCAGCGCGGTGGCCCGCGTCCGGGCCCCGGCAGCGTTCCGCCCCGTCCGGGTTCGCCCGCCGCCGGTCGTCCCGGTGGCCCGGGTGCTCCCGGCGCCCCCGGTGGTCCCCGTCCCGGTCCGGCCGGCGGCGCTCCGCGTCCGCCCGCGCGTGGCCCGGGTAACAACCCGTTCGGTGTCTCCGGCGGTGGCGCAGCGCGTCCCTCGCCGGCCGGGATGCCGCGTCCCAACCAGGCGGGCATGCCGCCGCGGCCGAGCCCTGCCTCGATGCCGCCGCGGCCCAGCCCCGCGTCGATGCCCTCGCAGCGTCCCGCCGGTCCCGGCGCCGGTCGCGGCGGTCCCGGTGGCGGCGCAGGCCGTCCCGGCGGTCCCGGTGCCGGCCGTGGCGGTCCCGGTGGCGGCGGTGGCGGTTTCCGTCCCGGTGGCGGCGGCGGTGCCGGTGGCGGTTTCCGTCCCGGTGGCGGCGGCGGTGCCGGTGGTGGCTTCCGTCCCGGTGGCGGCGGCGGTGCCGGTGGTGGCGGTTACCGGGGTGGCCCCGGTGGCGGCACCGGCGGTCCGGTCGGCGCCGGCGCTCCCGGTCGTCCCGGTGGCGGCGGTCCCGGTGGACGCGGTCGTGGCGGCGGCGCGGCGGGTGCCTTCGGGCGTCCCGGTGGCCGGCCGACGCGTGGCCGCAAGTCGAAGAAGCAGCGGCGTCAAGAGTTCGACAACCTGTCCGCACCGCAGATGAGCTCTGGCGCTCCGCGCGGTAACGGCCAGGAGCTCCGGCTCTCGCGCGGCTCGTCGCTCTCCGACTTCGCCGACAAGATCAACGCCAACCCGGGTTCGCTCGTCCAGGAGATGTTCAACCTGGGTGAGATGGTGACCGCCACGCAGTCGGTCTCCGACGACACCCTCAGGCTGCTCGGTGTGCACCTCGGGTTCGAGGTCGTCATCGTCAGCCCCGAGGACGAGGACCGCGAGCTGCTCGCGCAGTTCGACATCGACCTCGACGCCGCTGTGGCGGAGGACCGTCTGGTCACCCGTCCGCCGGTCGTGACCGTCATGGGTCACGTCGACCACGGTAAGACGAAGCTGCTCGACGCGATCCGCAAGACCAACGTGGTCGCCGGCGAGGCGGGTGGCATCACCCAGCACATCGGCGCCTACCAGGTCGTCGTCCCCCACCAGGGGGAGGACCGGGCGATCACCTTCATCGACACCCCGGGTCACGAGGCGTTCACCGCCATGCGTGCCCGTGGCGCCAAGGTCACCGACATCGTGATCCTGGTGGTCGCGGCCGACGACGGCGTCATGCCGCAGACGGTCGAGGCGCTCAACCACGCCAAGGCGGCCGACGTGCCGATCGTGGTCGCGGTGAACAAGGTCGACAAGCCCGACGCCAACCCGGACAAGGTCCGGCAGCAGCTGACGGACTACGGCCTGCTCGCCGAGGAGTACGGCGGTGACACGATGTTCGTCAACGTCGCGGCCAAGCCCGGCATCGGCATCGACGACCTCCTCGAGGCCGTCCTGCTGACCGCCGACGCGGCGCTCGAGCTGACCGCCCCGATCGATGGCCCCGCCCAGGGTGTCGCGGTCGAGGCGCACCTGGACAAGGGTCGCGGTGCCGTGGCCACCGTCCTGGTGCAGAAGGGCACGCTGCGGGCCGGCGACTCGATCGTGGCGGGTGGCGCGCACGGTCGCGTCCGGGCCATGCTCGACGAGCACGGCAACCAGGTGGCCGAGGCGCTTCCGGCGCGTCCGGTCCTGGTGCTCGGTCTGACCTCGGTGCCGAGTGCGGGCGACACGTTCCTCGCGGCTGAGGACGACCGCACGGTGCGGCAGATCGCCGAGCAGCGGCAGGCTCGCCGTCGTGCGGCGACCTTCGCCAACTCGAGCCGCCCGAAGACGATCGACGAGATGATGCGGGACATCAAGGAGGGCGAGAAGGCTTCGCTCACCCTCGTCATCAAGGGTGACGGCTCCGGTTCGGTCGAGGCCCTCGAAGAGGCGCTGTTCAAGATCGAGATTCCGGACGAGATCCAGCTCAAGGTCATCCACCGCGGCGTCGGTGCGATCACCGAGAGCGACGTCAACCTGGCGTCGGCCTCGTCGGAGCAGACCGCGACGATCATCGGCTTCAATGTCCGGGCCTCGAACAAGGTCAAGGAGATGGCCGACCGCGCCGGCGTGGAGATCCGCTACTACAGCGTGATCTACCAGGCCATCGAGGAGATCGAGGCGGCGCTCAAGGGCCTGCTCAAGCCGGAGTTCGAGGAGGTCGAGCTGGGCACCGCGGAGATCCGCGAGGTCTTCCGCTCGTCCAAGATCGGTCTCATCGCCGGCTGTATCGTCCGCTCGGGCCTGCTCAAGCGGAACGCCAAGGCCCGGGTCATCCGGGACGGCACGGTCGTGGCGGACAACGTCACGATCAGCTCGCTGAAGCGGTTCAAGGACGACGCCACCGAGGTCCGCGAGGGCTTCGAGTGTGGTCTGACGCTCCAGGGCTACGGTTCGCCGCAGGTCGGCGACATGATCGAGACCTGGGAGATGCGCGAGAAGCCGCGGGCGTAACGCTCCTGGCTCAGTAGATGGCCCCCGGTGCTCAGGCACCGGGGCCATCGCTGCAAAATGGCACCCATGTCCCGGTATGCCTTGCTGCTCGCTCCCTCCGCCAATCGTGTCTACGCCGATCAGGCGGCCCGGATCTCTCAGGCGGAGCTGGCCGCTTTCGCTCCGGTGCTCTCCTCGGGCCTCGACGAGATCGCCACCGCCGAGATCGGCGGGGTGGAGTACCTGACGTTCGACGCCGACCTCACCGAGGCCGACATCGCCTACCTGTCGAACATGTCGTCGGCCTACGCCCTGTTCGAGCGGGTCGACGACCTGCTGCGGCCGCTCATGCTCACCCCACTGGCCCGTTACGACAGCGACCTGATCACCATCCCGAAGTACGCCGGCAAGACGAACGAGCAGTTCACCAAGCTGGTGCTGAACCTCACCCTGCTCGGCTCCGCCTTCGCCCGGCGCATGCTCGACGGCAACCTCACCGTCCTCGACCCGCTGTGTGGCCGCGGCACCACGCTCAACCAGGCCCTGATGTACGGCTACGACGGCATCGGCGTGGAGATCGACGGCAAGGACGTCGAGGCGTACAAGCTGTTCCTGCAGACCTGGCTCAAGCGCAAGCGGCTCAAGCACACCGCCGACCTGATCCCGGTGCGCCGGCAGGGCCGCCGGGCCGCCCGTCGGCTGGAGGTGACCCTCGCGCCCAGCAAGGACGACCACAAGGCCGGCGCGGTGCAGAAGATCCTCGTGCTGAACGCCGACACCACCGGCCTGGACGGGCTGATCAAGGGCAATGTCGCCGACCTGATCGTCACCGACCTGCCGTACGGGATCGCCCACGGCAGTTACGACGAGGACGGTGGCGGCATCACCCGTCGCCCGCTGGACCTGCTGGAGCGGGCCGTGCCGGAGTGGCTGAAGCTGCTGCGACCGGGTGGCGCGGTCGGCATCTCCTGGAACACCAAGGTCGCCAAGCGCGAGCTGGCCGAGGACATCCTGGTGGCGAACGGGCTGAAGCTGATCGAGTTCCAACCCCTGGCGCACCGGGTGGACCAGGGCATCGAGCGGGACGTGCTGGTGGCCCGGAAATACAGCTGATCCTTCTCGGGAACCTCGGTAACCTGCTCGCTGATGTATACCGAGACCGCGATCTTCGACCTGCTCCTGCCCGGTGACTCGCACTCGCTGAAGCAGAAGCGCTCCTACGTCCGCCCGATCATCGCGATGCTGAAGAAGTTCGACGTCAGCGTCGCCGAGGTGGGCCATCACGACCTGCACGGCCGCGCCCAGATCGGGGTGGCCGTGGTGGCGGCGGAGGCGTCCCAGGCGCGTGCCGTCGTCGACACCTGTGAGAACCAGGTGGCCGGCCGTCCCGAGATCGAGCTGCTCTCCGTGAAGCGAAGGCTGTACGGCGACGGGGATTGAGCGCCTGGGTACGCTTCAGCAGTTGGGCGGGGGCGGTAGGACCCGCGGGATACACAGTCGGAGGTGGGCGACATGTCCAACCCAGCCAAGACGCGCCGGCATGCGGAGCGCATCAAGGAGCTGGTGGCCAGGCTGGTGCGGGAGATCAAGGATCCCCGTCTCGGCATGGTGACGTTCACGGACGCCCGGATCACCGGCGACCTGCGCGAGGCGACGGTCTTCTACACGGTTCTGGGCGACGCGACCGAGCAGGCGTCCACGGCGGCGGCTCTGGAGAGCGCGAAGGGCATGCTGCGCACCAGGGTCGGTCACGCGCTCGCTCTGCGACACTCGCCGAGCCTGACGTTCGTGCGGGACGACGTGCTCAACCACGTCAAGGAGATCGACGACCTGCTCGCCCAGGCGCGGCATCGGGACCAGGAGGTCCAGCAGATCGCGGCGGGCGCGGAGTACGCCGGGGACCCGGACCCGTACAAGAGTGAGGACGACGACGAGATCGAGGACGACGAGCCGGAGCGGGTCGGAGCCCGCGAGGACAACGGGTGACCGTCGGCCCGTCCGTGGACCAGTGGGCCGCCGCGGTGGCGGCGGTCCGCTCGGCCGGTCTCGACGACGAGATCCAGCTGATCTGTCACGTGAACCCGGACGGGGACGCGCTCGGCAGCATGCTCGGATTCGGGCTGGGGCTGCGGCGCCTGGGGTTCTCCCGGGTGCGCGCGACGTTTCCGGGCGACTTCACGGTGCCCACTCCGTACCAGAGGCTTCCGGGTGTCGATCTGCTGGTGCCGGAGGCGGATGCCTTCGCCGACCCGCGCCTGGTCCTGGTCTTCGACGTGGCGAGCGAGTCGCGTCTCGGCGCGCTCGTCGGCCGTCTCGCCGCCGCGCCGGTCAGTGTGGTCCTCGACCATCACGCGTCCAACACCGGTTTCGGCGGGGTGCGGCTGGTCGATCCGCACGCAGCGGCCACCTCGGTGGTCGTTGACGGGCTGCTCACCCGTCTCGGGGTGCCGCTCGACCCCGAGATCGCGGAGTGCCTCTACGTGGCTCTGGCGACCGACACCGGGTCGTTCAAGTTCGACATGACCACGGTGTCGGTCCACGAGCTGGCGGCGCGGCTGATCGCCACCGGGATCCGGCCGGGGGAGATCTCCCGGCGGATCTTCGACAGCAAGCCGTTCGGGGCGATGAAGCTGACCGGCGAGGTGCTCGGACGGGCGGTCCTGGAGCCGGCGGCGGCCGGCGGGCGGGGCATGGTCTGGACGTATGCGACGTTGGCCGACCTGGACCGGCACGCGCAGCCGCCCTATGTGCTGGACACGCTGATCGACCCGGTGCGCTCGGTGGCCGAGGCGGACGTGTCGGTGGTGGTGAAGCAGACGGCGCCGGGCGAGTGGTCGGTGTCGCTGCGGAGCAAGGGCGCGGTCGACGTGAGTGGCGTGGCGGTCTCGCAGGGCGGCGGCGGTCACCGCCTAGCGGCGGGTTTCACGGGGTATGGAGAGCCCGCCGACGTGGTGGACTCGGTTCGTCGTCTCCTCGACGAGTATCTGAACTGACAGCTGTTTCAGCAGCGTGGCGGTGGTCACCCGAGAGGGTGGCCACCGCTTTTTCCGTCCCGGATCGCGGGATCCCGGCCTCATGGGGCGGGACTGAACGTTAGTTTGGGAGCTGAACGGTGATTTGGTTCGCCGCGGCTGCCACCGATGCCGCCGGCGAGCCCTCGAGCCACCCGGGTCCACCGGCCCGGGTCGCGTCACCCGGGTCAGAGGCCGCGGCGATCCCGTGGCCGGCCGGTGACGCCCCGCTCGATCCATCCGTGCTGGAAGGAAGACTCCCATGGCTGCCAAGCCGAAGCCGAAGCCCGCTGACGACGCCGCCGAGCAGGCGCGCCGCGCTCTCCAGACCTCGATGGACACGCGTCAGTAGGTGTAAGTGACGGGTCGCCTTGCGATCCTTACCGGTGGGCGGGCATCATGACTGACCATGAGCCCGCCCGCCGACGCGTCCACACAGCCGCAGCGCACTGCGACGGCCCGCCGGATCGCCGGCCTGGCCCTGCCCGCGCTCGTCGTCCTCGCCGCCGAGCCGATCTACGTCCTGGTCGACACCGCGGTCGTGGGGCACCTCGGATCCCTCCCGCTGGCCGCCGTCGCGATCGGCGGGACGGTCATGTCGTTCGCCGTGTGGTTCGGCACGCTCATGGCGTACGGGACCACCGGCCGTGCCGCCCGCCGCTTCGGCGCCGGTGACCGGGCCGCCGCCGTCGCCGAGGGCGTCCAGGCCTCCTGGCTCGCGCTCGGTGTCGGCCTGCTCCTGGCACTGCTCGGCGCCGTCGCGGCCGGCCCACTCGCCGCACTGCTGGCCGGTGACCCGGCGACCGCCGAGGCAGCCGCCGGATGGTTGCGGATCGCCGCCCTGGGCGCGCCGGGCCTGCTGCTCGCCGCGGCCGGCAACGGCTGGATGCGCGGCGTCCAGGAGACCCGCCGCCCGCTGTGGATCGTGCTCGGCGCCAACGTGCTCTCCGCGATCCTCTGCCCGGTGCTGGTCTATCCGGTCGGGCTCGGCCTGACCGGGTCGGCGATCGCGAACGTGGCGGCACAGACCCTCGGCGGCGTCCTCTTCCTGGCCGCTCTGATCCGCGAGACGCGGGCGCTGCGGCCGGTCCCGTCGATCATCGTCCGGCAGGTGGTGCTCGGCCGTGACCTGCTGATCCGTGGCGCGGCCTTCCAGGCGTGCTTCCTCTCCGCGACCGCGGTCGCCTCCCGGTTCGGCGTCGCCGCCGTGGGCGCCCACCAGATCGGGCTGCAGCTCTGGTTCTTCGCCGCCCTCGCCCTGGACGCCGTGGCCATCGCCGCGCAGTCGCTGGTCGGCGCGGCCCTCGGCGCCGGCGACGCGGACGAGGCCCGTGACGTGGCCCGCCGGGTCACCCTGGCCGGTGGGGTCGCCGCGGTGGGCTTCGCCGTCCTTGCCGCGGCCGGGTCGTCGGTGGTGCCCGGCTGGTTCACCCCGGACCCGGCGGTGCACGACCAGGCGGCGATCATCTGGCCCTGGTTCGTGGCACTGCTGCCGTTCGCCGGTGTCGTGTACGCGTTGGACGGCGTCTTCATCGGGGCGGGGGACGTGGCGTTCCTGCGCACCCTGACGATCCTGTCGGCGCTGCTCGGCTTCCTCCCGGCGATCTGGACGTCGTATGCGCTGGACCTGGGCCTCGGCGGGGTGTGGGCGGGGCTGGGGCTGTTCACGCTGGCCCGGTTCGCCGGTCTGGTGTGGCGGTGGAGGTCGCCGCGGTGGCTGGTCACGGGTGCCACCCGCTGAGCGCCGCGCCGGGGCCCATAGGCTGGGCGGGTGAACACGGACGGACTGATCGTGGTGGACAAACCGGCCGGGATGACGTCGCACGACGTCGTCGCCCGGATCCGGCGGCTGGCGAAGACCCGGCGGGTGGGGCACGGGGGGACGCTGGACCCGATGGCGACGGGCGTCCTGATCATCGGGGTCAACCGGGCCACCCGCCTGCTGACGTATGTGATCGGCGCGGAGAAGAGCTACGCCGCGACGATCCGGCTCGGCGAGTCGACGATCACCGACGACGCCGAGGGCGACCTGACCGCGGTGGTCCCGGCCGGGGCCGTCACCGACGAGGCGATCCGGGCCGGGCTGGCCGTGCAGGTCGGCGAGATCGACCAGGTGCCGAGCGCGGTCAGTGCGATCAAGATCAACGGGGAGCGGGCGTACAAGCGGGTGCGCGACGGCGAGACCGTGGAGATCCCGGCTCGCCGGATCACCGTCCACCGCCTCGACGTCCTCGGCATCCGGCGGCCCGCGGAGAAGCCCGTGGTCGACGTGGACATCGACGTGACGTGCTCGTCCGGCACGTACATCCGGGCCATCGCCCGTGATCTCGGCGCCGCGCTCGGCGTCGGCGGGCATCTCACGGCGCTGCGGCGGACCGCGGTCGGCGGGATGACCCTGGAGGCCGCGTCCACCCTGGCCGAGCTGGAGGAGCGCGCGCCCGACGTGATCGGGCTGCCACTGGCCGAGGCGGCCCGTCGTGCGTTCCCGCAGCGTGTCGCCACCGAGGAGGAGACCCGGGTGCTGCGGCACGGCGGGCCGCTGCCGGCGGTGGGGATCGAGGGGCCGTATGCGGTCTTCGACCCGTCCGGCGAGGTGCTGGCCGTGGTCAGCGAGCGCGACGGCCGCGCCCGGGCCGAGATCGTCCTGGCGCCCGCCTGACGTCAGTCCGAGCGCAGGTGGCGGGCGATCGTGGCGACCAGGTCGGCGGCGGCGTACGGCTTGTCGAGGAAATCGTCGCAGCCGGCCTCCAGCGCCGCCTTCTGATCCTGCGGCAGCACGCTGGCGGTGACCGCGACGACCGGCGGCCGTGGCTCCCCGGTCGCGGCCAGTTCGCGGGCCAGGTTGAGGCCGTTGCCGTCGGGCAGGTTGATGTCGAGCAGGATCAGGTCGAAGTCGGAGTCCGCCAGGCACTCCCGGGCCGCGGCCAGCGTCGCCGCGTCGACCAGCTCGGCGTCCCGGACGGCGGCCACGGTGGCCCGGGCCAGGACCGCCTTGACCAGCATGCGGTTCAGTTCCTCGTCCTCGACCAGAAGGATGCGGTGCGGTTCGCTCACGGTTCGGGCCTCCGGACGTCGATGGGCGGGACTGCGCTGCGCAGCGTGAGGGCGATCTCCGGGACACGCGTGGTCTTGCGCCGTGCCGACGGATGCGGGCTCAGGCGCGGCGGGGCGGCTCCGGTCAGGGCCTCGGCGACGGCGCCGCCGGCCATCGCCGTGGCGATCAGCGGTGTGGCGTTCCCCGAGGCGAGGGTGGCCGCGCTCAGGCCGAGCACCGGGGTGTGCCGTCCGGACGGGTCCTGCTCGATCGCCGCGAGGAGGCTGAACCCGTCCTCGTCGGGCGACTGCATGTCGCAGACGATGAGGTCGAACTCGCCGGTGCGGCTGTGGGCCAGGCCGTCCCGCGCGTCGGCGCAGGCCACCACGTCGGCGCCACCCGCGCGGAGGCCCTCGGCGATCACCCGGCGGGCGACGTCGTCGTGGTCGACCAGCAGCACCCGCGGGACGGACCGGGCGGCGACCGCGTTGGTCAGGGCGCTGAGGAGGGCGGACTGTTCGACCGGCTTGACGAACCAGTCGTGCGCGCCGAGACCGATGCCGGTCGGCGCCTCGTCCAGGATGCTGGCGAAGAACACCGGGATGGTGGACAGCCGGTGGTCGGCCTTGAACCGGCGCAGCACCTCCCAGCCGTCGATGCCGGGCAGCGTGACGTCGAGGACGACGGCGTCCGGGCGATGCTCGCGGGCCAGTGCCAGGCCGCTCTCGCCGGTGCCGGCCACCTCCACCCGGTAACCGGCGTTGCCCAGCTGGGTGCTCATCAGCTCGGCCGACTGCGGATCGTCCTCGATGAGCAGCACGTACGGTCCGGCGCCCACGCTGGCCGCGGAGGCGGTGATCGACGTGGCCGGCAGGTCGACGGTGAACTCGCTGCCCCTGCCCGGTTCGGAGACCAGGCTGATCTCCCCGTGGTGGGCGGCCACCAGGCGGCGGGTCAGGGCCAGCCCGAGACCGGTGCCGGAGTGCCGTCGCTCCTGATCGCCGGCCTGCTGGAACTCCTCGAAGACGCGTTCCAGGTCGTCGGTGGCGATGCCGACGCCGGTGTCGGCCACCACGATCCGGACCCGGCCGCCGGCGGCGCGGGCGGTGACCGTGACGGTGCCGCCGTCGGGGGTGAACTTGGTCGCGTTGGAGAGCAGGTTCTCGACGATCTGGCGGAACCGGAGCCGGTCGGCAAGGGCGGTCACCGGGGCGAGGTCGGCGCGGACCGCGAGCCGCTTGTCGACGAACAACGGCGCCAGGCCGGCGAGCAGCTCCTCGATCACGGTGTCGACCCGGACCGGGGCGAGCCGCAGCTCCATCCGCCCGGACTCGACCTTGGTCAGGTCGAGGATGTCGTTGATCAGCCCGAGCAGGTGACGGCCGCTGCCGTGCACATGGTCCACCCATTCGGCGGGCACCCGGCGGCGGTCACCCTCCGGCTCTTCGAGCCGCATCAGGTCGCTGAAACCGATGATGGCGTTCAAGGGGGTACGCAACTCGTGGCTCATGTTCGCCAGGAAGTCGCTCTTCGCCTGACTGGCCAGGGTCAGCGCGGCCACCGAGGCGCTCAGCTCGGCCGTGATCGCCTGCCGCTCGGCCAGCAGCCCGGCATGTCCGCCGAGGTCGGCGAGCAGTCGCAGGTCGTCCTCACTGAACAGGTTGCGGTGCCGGTTGAACAGGAGCACAGCCCCCTCGACGTCGGGTGGCACCCGCATCCGCAGCACCCGGACGAAGTCGTGGGCCAGCCCGTCACCGAAGTGGGCGACCAGGGCCGGGCCGCCGTCCCGGAGGCGGAGCGGCGTGTGCCCGCGGGCCAACCCGGCGAGGTCCGCCGCGATCGGGCCGGTGGTGGCGGGCAGGGCCGGTCCGGAGTACGCGATCCGCTCGTACTCCCCGGTCGGTGAATGCAGCAGGACCGCGACCGCGTCCGCCCCGGTCTGGTCCCGCATGATCTCCGCGTAGGTCTGCCAGACCTGCTCCGGCGAGTCGGCCCGCGCCCGTAGCAGCCGTTCGGTGAACAGCTGGGCGGCCGCGGCCGCGAAGGCCCGCCGCAGCCACCGCGGCGGCTGGAAGGCGATCAGGTAGCCGAGCGCGCTGATCAGGGCCAGCACCATGCCCACCGCGCGCAGCGAGGTGTCACCGCTGCGCATGCGGAGCAGGATCACGAAGCCGAAGACGGCCGTCGCGCCGGCGGCGATCATCAGCCGGGCCCGGTTCGCGCCGGTCCGCGTCCGGGCCTCGCCGAACAGCAGGACCGCGGCGATCAGCTCGACGGCGAGGAAGTAGAGCACCGAGAGCGCCCGGGCGGCCTGCGGGAGGGGCAGCGGCAGCACGGCCACCGGGATCAGCACCGCCACGTAGCCGGCCAGCGCGGCGGCGGTCAGCGCCCGCGGCACGGTGCGCAGCCGGCTGGCGAGCCGGAGCGTGAGGTACGGCTGGGCGAGCACCGCGGCGGCGCCGATCGCGCTCAGCCAGCGGGGCAGCGTGCCGTTGGTCAGGCGCGCCATGTCGATGCAGAGCACCACCACGAACGGGGCGAAGATCAGGGTGACGTCGCGGCGCAGCGGATCACGGCGCCGGGCGAAGCCGAGCAGAGCACGGAGGAAGAGCACCGCGAAGGTGGCCTCCGCAGCGAGCAGTACGAGGCGATTCCACCCGACGCTCATCTCACGATTTATCGTACCGAGACGGGCGAAGTGGAGGGCTGATACCGGCAGGCTGAACGATCGATACGCTAGGGCCGGGTCATATCGGCGGAGGAGCGTTTCGATGCAGCGATGGCGGGGGTTCGAGACGATCCCGTCCGGGTGGGGCCGGTCGGTCGTGACGATCGGTGTCTTCGACGGGGTCCACCGTGGCCACCAGGCGATCATCGGGCACGCCGTGAAACGTGCTCGTGACTCCGGCCTGCAGTCGGTGGTGATGACATTCGACCCGCACCCGGCCGAGGTGGTGCGCCCCGGCTCGCACCCGGCGGTGCTCACCGAGCCGGTCCGCAAGGCCGGGCTGATCGAGGCGCTCGGCGTGGACGCGTTGTGCGTGGTGCCGTTCACCCCGGCCTTCTCCCAGCTCACGCCGAACGAGTTCGTGCACGACGTGCTGGTCGAGTCGCTGCACACCGCGGCCGTCGTGGTCGGCGACAACTTCCGCTTCGGGCACCGGGCGGCCGGCGACGTGGGGCTGCTCGAGTCGCTCGGGCGCACGTTCGGCTTCACCGTGGAGGACGCCCCGCTGGTGGCCGAGGACGGACTGGTGTTCTCCTCGACGTACATCCGCAGCTGTGTCGACGCCGGGGACGTGCGGGCCGCAGCCGTCGCGCTCGGCCGTCCGCACCGCCTCGCCGGCGTCGTGGTCCGCGGTGACCAGCGCGGTCGCGAGCTCGGTTATCCGACGGCCAACCTGATGACGCACCGCTATGCGGCGGTCCCGGCCGACGGCATCTACGCCGCCTGGCTGACCCGCGGCGGTGAGAACGGCGCGCGGTTGCCGGCCAGCGTCTCCATCGGCACCAATCCCACCTTCTCCGGGCGCGAGCGCCGCGTGGAGGCGTATGTTCTCGACTTCTCCGGTGACCTGTATGGCGAGCGGGTGAGCCTCGACTTCGTCGCCCACCTGCGTGAGCAGCGTAAATATGACGCCATCGAGCCGCTGGTGGCCCAGATCGAGGCCGACGTCGCCCAGACCCGGGTGTTGCTGGGTTGACCCCCTGGTAGGGTTGAACGGTCGTTGGAATATCCGACACCGGTCCCGCCTGCCTGCCCGACGCCGCGGGTCGCGGGGTAACCGTGCAATCGGCAACACAGAATCTCGGAGAACATGGCGCTCGATCAAGAGACCAAGAACAAAATCATGGGCGAGTACGCGACCAAGGACGGCGACACCGGTTCGCCCGAGGTTCAGGTCGCGATGCTGACCAAGCGGATCGCCGACCTGACCGAGCACCTCAAGCTGCACAAGCACGACCACCACAGCCGTCGTGGTCTGCTCCTGCTGGTCGGTCAGCGCCGTCGCCTGCTGAACTACGTTCAGAAGAAGGACATCGCTCGCTACCGGACGCTGATCGAGCGTCTCGGCCTGCGCCGATAGTTTGATCCTGGGGGAGCCCGCTCCCCCAGGAAGCACCACTGAAACCCCACGGACCCGCGCGGATCACTCCGTCAGCACCGGTCCTCGGTAGTGGTTCCCAGGTGACGTCCCTGGGCACTTCGATCGAAGACCGGCTCGACTGAAACGCGCTGTTGACCGCCGGGTCCTCGACGAAGGAGTACCGCACTTCATGACCGAGCAGAACAACGCTCTCGGCAACGAATCCCGCACCGCCGTCATCGACAACGGATCGTTCGGCACCCGCGAGATCGTCTTCTCCACCGGCCGCCTCGCACAGCAGGCTGCCGGCTCGGTGATCGTCCAGCTGGGCGACACCACCGTCCTCTCCGCGACGACCGCCAGCAAGCAGCCGAAGGACCACTTCGACTTCTTCCCGCTGACCGTCGACGTCGAGGAGCGGATGTACGCCGCCGGCCGTATCCCCGGCTCGTTCTTCCGGCGTGAGGGCCGTCCGTCCGAGGACGCCATCCTCACCTGCCGCCTGATCGACCGGCCGCTGCGCCCGTCGTTCACCAAGGGCCTGCGCAACGAGGTCCAGGTCGTCGAGACCGTCCTCGCGCTCGACCCGCAGCACCCCTACGACGTCGTCGCGATGAACGCCGCCTCGATGTCGACGAAGCTCTCCGGCCTGCCGTTCAGCGGCCCGGTCGGCTCGACCCGTGTCGCCCACGTCGAGGGCCAGTGGGTCGCGTTCCCGACCCTCGAGGAGCTCGAGCGCGCCACGTTCGACATGGTCGTGGCCGGTCGCGTCACCGCCGAGGGCGACGTCGCGATCATGATGGTCGAGGCCGAGGCCACCCCGCACGCGATCAAGCTGATCTCGGCCGGTGCCGCTGCGCCGACCGAGGAGATCGTGGCGAGCGGCCTGGAGGCCGCCAAGCCGGCCATCCGTGAGCTCTGCCGCGCGCAGAGCGAGCTGGCCGAGATCGCCGCCAAGCCGGTCGCCGAGTTCCCGGTCTTCCTGGACTACCAGGACGACGTGTACTCCGCCGTCTCCGACGCGGTTCGCGCCGAGGTCGCCGAGGCCCTGAAGATCGCCGGCAAGCAGGAGCGCGAGGAGTCCCTCGACCTGGTCAAGGCGAAGGCGCACGAGCTGCTCGGCGAGCGGTTCGAGGGCCGGGAGAAGGAGATCAGCGCGGCGTTCCGCTCGGTCACCAAGTCCGAGGTGCGCCAGCGCGTGCTGCGCGAGCAGGTCCGCATGGACGGCCGTGGCCCGCGTGACATCCGCCCGCTGGCCGCCCTCACCGGCGTGCTTCCCCGCGTGCACGGCTCGGCCCTGTTCGAGCGCGGCGAGACCCAGATCCTGGGCGTCACCACGCTGAACATGCTGCGCCTGGAGCAGTCGCTGGACACTCTCGCTCCCGAGAAGACCAAGCGCTACATGCACAACTACAACTTCCCGCCCTACTCGACCGGTGAGACCGGCCGGGTCGGCTCGCCGAAGCGGCGTGAGATCGGCCACGGTGCGCTGGCCGAGCGCGCGCTGGTGCCGGTGCTGCCGTCGCGCGAGGAGTTCCCGTACGCGATCCGTCAGGTCTCCGAGGCCCTCAGCTCGAACGGCTCCACCTCGATGGGCTCGGTCTGCGCCTCGACGCTGGCCCTGCTCAGCGCCGGTGTGCCGCTGAAGGCCCCGGTCGCCGGCATCGCGATGGGCCTGATCTCGGACGAGATCGACGGCAAGACCGAGTACGTCGCGCTGACCGACATCCTGGGTGCCGAGGACGCGTTCGGCGACATGGACTTCAAGGTCGCCGGCACAGCGGAGTTCGTCACCGCCCTGCAGCTGGACACCAAGCTCGACGGCATCCCGTCGGACGTGCTGGCCGGGGCGCTGGAGCAGGCCCGTGAGGCCCGCGCCACGATCCTGTCGGTCATGACCGCCGCGATCGAGGGCCCGGCCGCGATGAGCGAGCACGCCCCGCGGGTCACCACCGTGAAGATCCCGGTCGACAAGATCGGCATGGTGATCGGCCCGAAGGGCCAGACCATCAACGCGATCCAGGACGAGACCGGCGCCGACATCTCGATCGAGGACGACGGCACCATCTACGTCGGCGCGACCAACGGCCCGGCCGCCGAGGCCGCGGTCGAGCGGATCAACGCGATCGCCAACCCGACGCTGCCGAAGATGGGTGACAAGTTCCTCGGCACCGTGGTGAAGACCGCCGCGTTCGGCGCCTTCATCTCGCTGCTGCCCGGCCGTGACGGCCTGCTGCACATCTCCAAGGTGGGCGACGGCAAGCGGGTCGACAAGGTCGAGGACTTCCTCAACGTCGGCGACAAGGTCGAGGTGTCCATCGCGGACATCGACGCCCGCGGCAAGATCTACCTGGACAAGGTGCGCCCGGAGGGTGAGGAGGCCCCGGCGGCCCCCGCGGCCTCCGAGGACGGCCGCCCCGAGCGGGCTCCCCGTGAGGACCGGGCTCCCCGTGGCGAGGGTGGTGGCGAGCCCCGTCGTCGCCGGTCGCGCCCGGCCGGCGACCGTGGCGAGCGCCGCGACTAAGTGACAGCGAACGACGAGCGCGGGCCGGCCACCAGGTCGGCCCGCGTTTCTACCCGGACCCTGCAGGACGGTGTCAAGAAGACCGTCCTGCCCAGCGGTCTGCGCGTCATCACCGAGGCGATCCCGACCACCCGCAGCGCCTCACTCGGCATCTGGGTCGGCATCGGCTCCCGTGACGAGACCCCGTCGCTGCACGGGGCCTCGCACTTCCTGGAGCATCTGCTCTTCAAGGGCACCCACAAGCGCTCCGCCCTGGACATCTCCTCGGAGATCGAGGCGGTCGGCGGCGAGACGAACGCCTTCACCACGAAGGAGTACACCTGCTACTACGCGCGGGTGCTCGACGCCGATCTGCCGCTCGCGGTGGACGTGCTGGTGGACGCGGTGGCCGACTCGATCCTCGAGCCGGCGGACGTGGAGACCGAGCGTGGCGTGATCCTCGAGGAGATCGCCATGCACGAGGACGAGCCCGGTGACGAGGTGCACGACGTCTTCGCCGAGGCCATCTACGGCGACCACCCGCTCGGCCGGCTGATCTCCGGCACCCCGGAGTCGATCACCCCGATGACCCGGGACCAGATCAACCGCTTCTACCGCCGCCGCTACACGGCGCCGGAGGTCGTCATCGCCGCGGCCGGGAACCTCGACCACCAGACGGTGGTCCGGCTAGTGCGCAAGGCCCTGGCGGGCACCCCGCTGGACACCGGGCCGGCGGACCCGGCGGCACCACGAGCGGCGGAGAAGGCGGTACGGGTCCGCAAGCCCCGCGACGTCATCCTGCACCGTGACACCGAGCAGGCGCACATCGTGCTCGGCGGTCCCGGGCTGGGCCGGCACGACCAGCGCCGGTTCGCCATGGGCGTGCTCAACAACGTGCTGGGCGGCGGCATGTCGAGCCGTCTGTTCCAGGAGATCCGGGAGAAGCGCGGTCTCGCCTACTCGGTCTACTCGTACGCCGGGCAGTACGCCGACAGCGGCCTCTTCGGCGTCTACGCGGGCTGTGCTCCCGCCAAGGCCCGCGAGGTGCTGGACCTGATCCGGGTCGAGCTGGACCGGGTCGCGAGCGCCGGCATCACGAGTGAGGAACTGGCCCGGGGCAAGGGCATGTCCAAGGGGTCGTACGTGCTGGGCCTGGAGGACACCGGTTCCCGGATGAGCCGGCTGGCCAAGTCGGAGCTGCTGCACGGCGATCTGATGGGTGTCGACGAGTTGCTGGCCCGGGTGGACGCCATCACCGCCGAGGAGGTCAACACGCTGGCCTCCGAGCTGCTGGCGCAACCGATGTCGCTGGCCGTGGTCGGCCCGTTCGACTCCGGCGAGCTCCCCGCGTAGCGAAGACCACCGCCCGGGCGTCCGGGCGGTGGTCACGCGGCGGCCGTACGTTAAGTTGACGATGTGACTGAGCTGCCTGAATCCGTCCGTGTCGGTGTTCTCGGCGCCCGGGGCCGCATGGGCCTCGAGGTGTGCAAGGCGGTCGACGCCGCCGAGGATCTCGCCCTCGTGTCGATGATCGACCAGGGTGAGGAGCTGTTCCAGGCTTCCGACGCCGGCGCGCAGGTGCTCGTCGACTTCACCAACCCCGACGTGGTCATGGACAACCTGCAGTGGGCGATCGGGCAGGGCATCCACGTGGTGGTCGGCACGTCCGGGTTCACCGAGCAGCGGCTGGAGCAGGTGCGCGAGTGGCTGGCCGCCCAGCCGGGCGTCGGTGTCCTGATCGCGCCCAACTTCGGCATCGGCGCGGTGCTGATGATGCAGTTCGCCGCCCGCGCCGCCCGCTACTTCGAGTCGGTCGAGATCATCGAGCAGCACCACCCGCGCAAGCTCGACGCGCCGAGCGGCACCTCGATGCACACCGCCAAGGTGATCGCCGAGGCCCGCGCCGCGGCGAGGCTCGCGCCGATGCCCGACGCCACCAAGGAGGAGCAGCTCGGCGCCCGCGGCACCGAGCTCGACGGAGTGCGGATCCACTCGATCCGCGCGGCCGGGCTCGTGGCGCACCAGGAGGTGCTGTTCGGCACCTCCGGCGAGACCCTGACCATCCGGCACGACTCGCTGGACCGGTCGTCCTTCATGCCGGGTGTGCTGCTCGCGGTCCGCAACGTCATCACCCGGCCGGGCCTGACCATCGGCCTCGACCCGCTGCTCGAGGGCTAGGCCGGAGCTAGGCCGGCTCGTCCTCGGCGGTCACCGTGACGTGCAGGCGGAGCTGCGGCACCAGGAGGTCGTCGACGTCCAGCGCCCGGCCCGCCCCGTCCGGCTCCCAGCCGGTCGAGGTGAGAAACTTCCGCATCGCCGCGTCCGCGTCGTAGACCCAGGCCACGGCGGTACGGAACCCGTCGTCACGCCAGTTGTCGACCGCCGCCGCGAGCAGTCGGCTGCCGTGCCCGCGCCGGCCCCACCGGGGCTCGATGAGCAGGTCGGTGACGGCCGCCA
This sequence comes from Actinoplanes sp. CA-252034, assembly GCF_050956125.1. Lineage (NCBI taxonomy): Bacteria > Bacillati > Actinomycetota > Actinomycetes > Micromonosporales > Micromonosporaceae > Actinoplanes > Actinoplanes sp. CA-252034. The sequence goes on along the minus strand of NZ_CP191846.1, from coordinate 9,476,194 downwards.
CGCCGTCCGGCAGCGGTTTCTCCTCAGGCGCCAGGGCCTGCTCGTCGGCCGGCCCGGACGCGGCGAAGCCGACCACGTGCGCCACGCTCTCGCCCTGCTCGACGGCGATCAGGACCCGGTGCCGGGTGGACGGCGGGGCGGTGATCGCCTCGGTCCAGCCGCGGGCGAGGTAGCCCTCGTCGAGGTTGTCCAGTACGTGCGGCGGGAACATCCGCCGGTACGCGGTGCGCCAGGTGGAGAGCTGGATGCGAGCGATCTCCGCGGCGTCCTCGGGACGGGCGGGACGGACGAAGCCGAGTGCCATGGCGGCAACTTTGTCATACCCGTCGCCTAGTCTTCCCCGGTGGCCGTGCCCGATTCGCTCTCCGTCGCCCAGGCCCGCCGGATCACCCTGGCGGCGCAGGGCTTTCTCGACCCTCGACCGGGTGGCGCCACCGACATGCGCCACCTGCGGCGGGTGCTGCGCCGCCTGCACCTGATCCAGATGGATTCGGTCAACGTGCTGCAGCGCGCCCATTTCATGCCGCTCTACAGCCGGCTGGGGCCCTACGATCCGGGCCTGCTGGAGCGGGCCGCCTATCGCCGCCCCCGTGAGCTCTTCGAGTTCTGGGGCCACGAGGCGTCGCTCATCCGCACCGATCTGCAGCCGCTGTTCCGCTGGCGGATGGCGCGGGCGCGGGAGCTCGCCTGGGGCAACATGCGCCGCATCGCCGAGGAGCAGCCGGAGCTGGTGGCCTGGGTGCTCGACGAGGTGCGTGCCCGCGGCCCGGTCACCGCCGCCGAGGTCGAGCACGACGCCCCCCGCTCCAAGGAGCACTGGGGGTGGAACTGGTCGGTCGTCAAGCAGGCGCTGGAGTGGCTCTTCTACTCCGGTCAGGTGACCGCCGCCGAGCGGACCACCTCGTTCGCCCGGCGCTACGACCTGCCCGAGCGGGTGCTGCCGCCGGCCGTGCTCGCCGCGCCCGACCCGTCGCCGGAGGAGGCGTTCCGCGCCCTGGTGGAGCTCTCCGCCCGGGCGCTCGGGGTGGCCGGTGAGGCGGAGCTGCGTGACTATTTCCGGCTCCCGGTCCAGCCGTGCCGGGCGGCGATCGCCGAGCTGGCCGAGGCCGGGGTGCTGCGCCCGGTGACGGTTCCGGGGTGGAGAGCGGCGTGGCTGCATCACGAGGCACGCCTGCCCCGCCGGGTGACGGCTGCCACCCTGGTCAGCCCGTTCGATCCGTTGATCTGGGAGCGGGCGCGCACCGAGCGCCTGTTCGGCATGACCTACCGGATCGAGATCTACGTGCCCAGACCCCAGCGGCTGTACGGGTATTACGTGCTCCCGTTCCTGCTGGGCGACCGGCTCGCGGCCCGGGTCGATCTCAAGGCCGACCGGCGCAGTGGCGAGTTGCAGATCCCGGCGGCCTGGCTGGAGCCGGGCGCCGATCCGGAAGAGACGGCCGTGGCGCTGGCGGCCGAGCTGTCACGGTTGGCCGGCTGGCTCGGCCTGCACACCGTCGCGACGCCGGAGCGCGGTGACTTCCTGGCCCCGCTGGCGAGCGCATTGCGTGCTGCCGCGGTGGCGCCGTGATCTGCTCCGCGCCTCGTGATCGGCTCCGCGGTGCGAGCGTGCCGCGTGCGGGCGTCGCGGGTGTAGCGTGACGGCCATGAGTGTTGCCGAGCTGCCGCCGTGGCTCGCCGACCTGCCGGTCCAGGGCCCGCCGGTGCCGCCCGAGTGGCTCTACCATCAGGCGCCCGAGCCCGACCGGATCACGCGGCTCGTCGATCGGCTGGCGGCCCGGTCGCCGATCTGGCTGGCCCCGTTCGCCGTGCTGGCCTGCACCGGCGCCGCGGTCGGCTACACGATGATCAGCAACCCGGCCGACGCGGAGGCCGGTGAGCCCCCGTCGTGTCTGCTCAAATACCTGACCGGGTTCGTCTGCCCGGGTTGTGGCGGCACCCGGGCCGCGTGGTTCCTGCTGCACGGCGATCTGCCCGCCGCCGCCCGGCATCATCTGCTGTTCGTCTTCGCCGTGCCGTTCCTGGTCTATCTGTATGTGGCCTGGGCCGGGCGCAAGGTGTTCCGGTGGAGGCTGCCGGAGCTCTCGATCAGTCCGGCCGTCATGATCACATTCATGGCGGTCTGGGGCGTGTGGAGCATCCTGCGTAACCTCCCATGGGCGCCGTTCACCGCTTTCTACGTGTGACCGGAGCGTCCGATAGGTTGTCAGGTATGACGCACGACCCGCGGCCGTTCGGACGGCTGCTGACCGCCATGGTGACCCCGTTCACCCCGGACGGTTCCCTGGACCTGGAGGGCGCGGCCCGTCTCGCCGCCCACCTGGTCGACGAGCAGCGCAACGACGCTCTCGTGATCAGCGGCACCACCGGAGAGTCCCCGACCACCACCGACGCGGAGAAGGAGCAGTTGCTCCGCGTCGTGATCGAGACCGTCGGTGACAGGGCGAGGGTTCTGGCGGGCGTGGGCACCAACAACACCGCCCACACCATCGAGCTGGCGACCGCCGCTGAGAAGGCGGGGGCGCACGGCCTGCTCGTCGTCACCCCGTACTACAGCAAGCCACCGCAGGCGGGCGTCGAGCGGCACTTCCGCACGGTCGCCGACGCGACCGGCCTGCCGATCATGGTCTACGACATCCCGCACCGGGCCGGCACGGCGATCACCACCGAGACCATGGTGCGCCTCGCCGAGCACGAGCGGATCGTCGCGGTCAAGGACGCCAAGGGCGACCTGGTCGCCAGCTCGCAGGTGCTGGCCCGCACCGATCTGGCCTACTACTCCGGCGACGACGCGGCCACCCTGCCGCTGCTCGCGATCGGCGGGGTCGGCCTGGTCGGCACCTCGACGCATTTCACCGGCACCCTCGCCAAAGAGATGATCGAGGCGTGGGAGCGTGGCGACACGGCGACCGCGCTCACTCTGCACCGTAAGGCTCTGCCCCTGTTCACCGGCATCTTCCGGACACAGGGGGTCATGCTGGTCAAGGCCGGTCTGGGGGCGATCGGGCTGCCCGCCGGGCCGGTCCGCTCGCCGCTGGTCGACGCGACCAGCGAGGAATTGCACCAATTGCGCCAGGACGCCGCTTCGGCCGGCATCGTGCTCTGACAGGAAGAGGCGAATGACTAACGCTCACGTGGAGCTGGGTCCGCCACCGCCGCTGCCGGAGGGCGCTTTGCGCGTCGTCCCGCTCGGTGGGCTCGGCGCCATCGGTCGGAACATGACCTATTTCGAGTTCGACGGGAAGATCCTGATCGTCGACTGCGGGGTGCTCTTCCCCGATGTCGAGCAACCGGGTGTCGACCTGATCCTGCCCGACTTCGCGCCGATCCTGGACCGGCTGGAGGACGTGCAGGCGATCGTGCTGACGCACGGCCACGAGGACCACATCGGCGCGGTTCCCTATCTGCTGGCCCACAAGCCGGACATCCCACTGGTCGGCTCCGAGTTCACGCTGGCACTGGTCGAGGCGAAACTGGCCGAGCGACGGCTCGACCCGTACACGTTGACCGTCCGCGAGGGCGGTGTGGAGCGGCTCGGCCCGTTCGAGTGCGAGTTCTTCGCCGTGAACCACTCGATCCCGGACGCGCTGGCGGTCGCCATCCGTACTCCCGCGGGTCTGGTCCTGCACACCGGTGACTTCAAGATGGACCAGGTGCCGCTGGACGGCCGGATCACCGACCTGGCCGGCTTCGCCCGGCTCGGGGCGGAGGGCGTCGACCTGCTGCTCTCCGACTCGACGAACGCCGAGGTCCCCGGGTTCGTGACGCCGGAGCGCGACATCGGCCCGGTGCTCAGCTCGATCTTCGGCAAGGCCCGCGGCCGGATCATCGTGGCCAGCTTCGCCTCGCACGTGCACCGCGTGCAGCAGGTGATGGACTCGGCATGGGAGTTCGACCGCAAGGTCGCCCTGATCGGCCGGTCCATGGTCCGCAACATGGGCATCGCCCGTGACCTGGGTCTGCTGCGCATCCCGGAGGGCCTGCTGGTCGGCCTGGACGAGGCGACCCATCTGCCGCCCGACGAGATCGTCTTCATGTCGACGGGCTCCCAGGGCGAGCCGATGAGCGCGCTCGGCCGGATGTCCACGGGCGATCACCGGCACATCACCATCACCTCCGGCGACACGGTCGTGCTGGCCAGCTCGCTGGTCCCGGGCAACGAGACCTCGGTCTACCGGGTGATCAACCAGCTGTCCCGGGCCGGCGCCACGGTCGTGCACAAGGAGACGGCGAAGGTGCACGTCTCCGGGCACGCGCCCGCCGGTGAGCTGCGTTACCTGCTCAACGTGACCCGGCCGAGCAACCTGATGCCGGTGCACGGCGAGTGGCGGCACCTGCGCGCGCACGCCCAGCTCGGCATCGAGACCGGGGTCGCCCCGGACCGGGTGGTGCTCTGCGAGGACGGTGACGTCGTCGACCTGGTCGAGGGTCACGCCCGCGTGGTCGGCCGGGTGAAGAGCCGGTATGTCTACGTGGACGGTCTCGCGGTCGGTGACGTCAGCGAGTCGCTGCTCACCGAGCGCCGCATACTCGGTGACGGCGGGTTCATCGCGGCCACTGTGGTCATCGACTCGGTGACCGGAAAGGTGGTCGGCGAGCCGGTCATCTCGGCGAAGGGCTTCTCCGAGGACCCGGAGGCGTTCAACCCGGTCGTCCCGCTGCTGACCGCTGCCCTGCACCGGTCGGCCGAGGACGGCATCACCGACACCCACCAGCTGCAACAGGTGGTGCGGCGGACGGTGGGCCGCTGGGTGAACGACGCTTATCGGCGCCGGCCGATGATCGTCCCGACGGTCGTCGAAGTCTGAGATTCCTGTGAATCCATAAGGATCACGCGTCCGTTTCAACCATCTTGGGTCGAGCTGCGTACTCCCTGGCACGGTGCCGCCCCCACGGCACCCGTGGCGGAGGGAGTTCTCCAGATGCAGCGCAGTGCGATCGCCGTAGGGGCGGTTGTGGCGGTGGCGGGTGCGGCGGCAGTCGCCTTCACCCTGCCGTCGCTTGCCGGCACCGAAGAGACCGGCGGGTCGAAGAGCTCGAACAGCACTCCGGGGGGACTGTCCCCGGAGCTGCTGTCGGCCATGAAGCGTGACCTCGGTCTCAGCGGTGAACAGGCGGCCACCCGGCTGGCCCGCTCGGAATGGGCGGGCGGGGTCTCGGCGACGCTGGCCGCGCAGACCGGCGAGGACTTCGGTGGCGCCTGGCTCGCGTCCGACGGCACCACGCTCAAGGTCGCGGTGACCGATTCCGACGCGGCGTCGGCGGTGAAGGCCGCCGGTGCCGTACCGGTGCTGGTCAAGCGGAGCGAAGCCGAGCTCGACGCGTTGAAGACCAAGCTCGACACGGCCGCGGCCGAGGTCGAGGGCCTGACCGGGTGGTATGTGGACGTGCCCACCAACAAGGTGGTCGTGGTCGCCCAGCCCGGTGAGAAGGCCGACGCGCTCGCCGTCGCTCGGCGGGCCGGCCTCTCCACCGATGTGGTGACCGTGAAGGTCAGCAGCGCGAAGCCCAAGCCGCTGTTCGACGTGCGCGGCGCGGACCCGTACTTCATCAACGTCGGTGGCGGCCAGGCCCGCTGCTCGATCGGCTTCTCGGTGACGACCGGTTTCGTCACGGCCGGTCACTGCGGCGAGGAGGGCACCGCCACCACCGGCTTCAACAACCAGGCTCAGGGCACCGTCGAGTTCTCGGTCTTCCCGGGCAACGCCGACATGGGCTTCGTCGCGGTGAACGACGACTGGGACCCGCGCCCGGTGGTCAACGACTTCAACGGCAACGAGCTTCCGGTGGCCGGCAACACCGAGGCCCCGGTCGGCGCGGCGATCTGCCGTTCCGGCTCCACCACCGGCACGTTCTGTGGCACGGTGCTGGCCAAGAACCAGACCGTCCAGTACCCGGAGGGCACGGTCACCGGCCTGACCCGTACCGACGTCTGCGCCGAGGGTGGCGACTCCGGTGGGCCGTGGCTCTCCGGCGACCAGGCCCAGGGTGTGACCTCGGGCGGCTCCGGTGACTGCACGGCCGGCGGCGAGACGTTCTTCCAGCCGCTCAACGAGATCCTGGCGGCGCAGAACCTGACCCTGGTCACCACCGAGGGCGAGGGTGGCGCCGAGGCGCCGCCGGCCAGCGCCCCGCCGGCTGAGGAGGGTGAGGAGGCGTCCGCGTGCGACGCGCTCCCGGTGCAGCGCGACGGCACGATCAACCGGGCCGGCCAGGCTCAGGCGCAGCCGAACGGCGGGGCCTACCGGGCCCGGGCCGGCACGCACACCGCCTGCCTCGACGCCCCGGACGGCGCCGACTTCGACCTGGTGCTGCAGAAGGCGAACAACCGCGGTCAGTTCCGGACCGTGGCGCAGTCCACCGGCACCGGTGACAAGTCCCTGTCCTTCAACGGCGGGACCGGCACCTACCGGTACGTCGTCGTGGCCACCTCCGGCACCGGCGCGTACAACCTGGGCTTCAACGTCCAGTAAGGCGGAACCCGGGACGGGTCCGGGCGTGGAAGCCGCCCGGACCGGTCCCATCGCCGGGCCCGGAGGCCTCAGCCCGGCCGGGACTCCGTGATCCGGCGATCCTGATCGGGGTCCTCACGCGTCAGCGTGAGGACCCCGATTTCAGTTCACCCAGCGCGTCGCCGAGCCGGCATCCGGTCGCCACTCCGCACAGGATCACCTGGTCGATCTGCTGGAGGGTGGCGCCGTGCTCCCAATCGGTGGTCACCTCGCCCACGACGATGGCCTGGCCGTCGTCGGTCACCTGCACGTACGCCTTGGGCCACAGTTGGTCCCGGTTCCACGTGTTGCAGAACTCGTAGAGCCTCGGCACCTCCTCGACCGAGAAGACGTGCTGCATCATGGCGCGCACCTGGAGGATCTCCTGCCGCTGGCCGAGCCGGAAGAAGTAGATGAGATTGCCCTGGAAGTTGCCGGCGATGTCACCGTCGGCATCGACGAAGTACGAGAAGCCGCGCTCGTCCAGCGCGGCCTTGATCAAGTCGTTGCTGAGAGGTTGCACTTTACGATGGTAAATGCCGGGAAAGTGAAAAGCAGTCGCGGTGCGCCTTCTCGGCAGAGCGGCCCCGCCCGGCTACGGTGACATCCATGGCGGGCCGAACTCCTCCGGCGGGCCGGAGCCGCGCCGCGTCCACGACTCGGGGCGCGGCGGTCAACCGCGCCCGGCAGCCGGCACGTAAGGCTACCGGCAAGACCACCGGCAAGGCAGCCGCGCGCAAACCGGCCGCCCGGCGCCCCGCTGTCCGTAAACAGCCGGCCGCGGTGGGGCCCGGCATCGCCCGGGGCCTCGGCAGTCTCTGGCTCGGTGTGGCCGGCGGCGTCGGCTGGCTGGCCCGTGGTGCCGGCCGGCAGGCGGCCAGCGCCCGGTCGATCGGCCCCGAGCACCGCCGTGACGGCGCCGGGCTGTTCATGCTCGGCGTCGCCATCCTGATCGCGGTCGCGGTCTGGGCGGGCAGCGCCGGCCCGGTCGGCCTGTGGGTGGCCGACATGGTGCGCCTGTTCCTCGGCAGTCTCGCGGTGCTGCTGCCCCTGCTGCTCTTCTACGGCGCGATCCGGCTGATGCGTGAGCCGGCCGACCCGGAGCACCGCGGGCGCAGCCTGGTCGGCTGGACCACGATCATCGTGGCCACCGCGGCGTTGCTGCACATCTCCGGCCCGGAGACCGAGCAGCCCGGCATCGACAACCCCGGTGGCCTGCTCGGCTTCGGGATCGGCGGCCTGCTCGAGCGTGCGGTGACCGCCTGGGTGGCCGTACCCCTGCTGTTCCTGCTCTTCGTCTTCGGTCTCCTGGTGATCACCGCGACGCCGATCGCCAAGATCCCGGAGCGTGTCGCGCTCCTGCTCGACCTGGTCTCCGGCCGGTCCGGCCGCCATCTGCCCCCGCCTGCCGTCGCCCCCGAGTACGACGAGAACGACGGCGAGGAGGAGGACGCCGAGGCGGAGCCGAAGCCGCGGCGTCCGGCCCGGCGCAGGCAGGCGGCGCTGACCGAGCCGCCGCCGCTCGACCAGGATGCGCCGGACGACTTCGACGAGGAGATCATCCTGCACGACACGGTGGCCCTGCCGAAGCTGCCGAAGACCCGCAAGAAGCCGCCCGAGCACTCGCCCATGCCGCCCACCCGGGCCGAGCAGTTGGAGATCTCGGCGGTCAAGGGCGACTATCGGCTGCCGCCACCGAACATCCTCGCCGTCGGAACCCCGCCGAAGGCCCGCAGCCGTGCCAACGACGAGATCATGGCCGCGCTCACCGGCGTGTTCGAGCAGTTCAACGTGGACGCGGTGGTGACCGGCTTCACCCGTGGCCCAACGGTGACGCGGTATGAGGTGGAGATCGGCCCGGGCACCAAGGTGGAGCGCATCACGCAGCTCTCCCGCAACATCGCCTACGCGGTGAAGTCGCCGGACGTGCGTATCCTGAGCCCGATCCCGGGCAAGAGCGCCGTCGGTGTGGAGATCCCCAACACCGACCCGGAGAACGTGTCGCTCGGCGACGTGCTGCGCTCGCGGGCGGCCGCCTCCGACCACCATCCGATGGTCGTGGCGCTCGGCAAGGACATCGAGGGCGGGTTCGTGGTGGCGAACCTGGCGAAGATGCCGCACATCCTGATCGCCGGGGCCACCGGCGCGGGCAAGAGCTCCTGCCTCAACTCCCTGCTGGTGTCGATCCTGTCCAGGTCCACCCCGGATGAGGTGCGACTGCTCCTGGTCGACCCGAAGCGGGTGGAGATGACGGCGTACGAGGGCATCCCGCACCTCGTCACGCCGATCATCACGAACCCGAAGAAGGCCGCGGACGCCCTGGAGTGGGTGGTTCGCGAGATGGACATGCGCTACGACGACCTCGCCGCCAACGGGGTCCGCCACATCGACGACTTCAACCGCAAGGTCCGCAGCGGCGAGATCACGGCGCCGCCGGGCAGTGAGCGGGAGATGAAGCCGTACCCGTACCTCCTGGTGATCATCGACGAGTTGGCCGACCTGATGATGGTGGCGCCGCGCGACGTGGAGGACTCGGTCGTCCGGATCACCCAGCTGGCGCGCGCCGCCGGTATCCACCTGGTGCTGGCCACCCAGCGGCCCTCGGTCGACGTGGTCACCGGCCTGATCAAGGCGAACGTGCCGTCCCGCCTGGCCTTCGCCACCTCCTCGCTGGCCGACTCGCGGGTCATCCTGGACCAGCCGGGCGCGGAGAAGCTGCTCGGCCGCGGTGACGGCCTCTTCCTGCCGATGGGCGCCTCGAAGCCGACCCGCATCCAGGGCGCCTGGGTCGACGAGAAGGAGATCGCGGCGGTCGTCAAGTTCTGCAAGGACCAGCGCGAGCCGGAGTTCCGTGAGGACGTCACCGAGGTCCCGCAGAGCAAGAAGAAGGAGATCGACGAGGAGATCGGCGACGACCTGGCGCTGCTGATCCAGGCCATCGAGCTGGTGGTGTCCAGCCAGTTCGGCTCGACGTCGATGCTGCAGCGCAAGCTGCGGGTGGGCTTCGCCAAGGCGGGCCGCCTGATGGACCTGATGGAGACCCGGGGCATCGTCGGCCCGTCCGAGGGCTCCAAGGCCCGCGACGTGCTGGTCAAGCCGGACGAGATGGAAGAGGCTCTGGCGGCTCTCAGGGTCGACTGAGCACCGGCGCGGGGAAGGGCTGCCGGAACGTGAACGCCCGCGGTCCGGGGCCCTCCGAGCCGAGCAGGGCCAGGCGCTGGAGGCCGTCCCGGAGCGTGGGGATGCGGCCGGCCTCGACCCACCACAGGACCATCGCCGACTCGCCCGGGACGAACCACTCCCGGCGGCGGCGCAGGTAGTCGAGATGGGTCGAGTGGTAGACGTATCCCCGCAGCGCCTCCAGGGACTCCCAGACCGACATGGTGGCGATCATCTCGGGCGGCGCGGGCTGGATCCCGAGTGCCTCCAGGTCGACGTCCTCCTCCTTGAGCCGCCAGACGAAGCCGGGGGAGCGGTCGGCCAGCTCGTTCATCAGGCCGACGCCGGCCGTGAACTCGGCGACCAGGGGATCCCCCTCCGGGGCACGGAGCTTGGCGACGTTCATCTGAGCCAGGTGGAAGTCCGTCATGCGGTCACTTCACCAGCCCGTACAACTAAAGTCAATCTGTTTTGTTTTTAGAGACGGTGACGCAGCAGCGGCCCGGAGCCGGATCCATCCGGGCGCACCATTCCCCGGCCAGCCCGGCGCCCTCCAGCAGGCCGTTGAGCATCGCCAGGTTCATCCCGCAGATCAGCGGCGGGAACTGCTCGGCCACCCGGTGGAAGGGGCAGTTGCGCAGCTCGATGCGCCCGTCGTCGCGGGACGCCGGCTCGTAGCCGTTGCCGGTGAGCAGCGCCGTGACGTCCGGCTCGCGCCCGGCCTTGCGGCCGTGCTCCTCCGCCACGCGGTAGAGGGTCTCCTCGGCGCCCGAACGCTCCAGGGCCTCGGCCAGCAACTCGGCGGCGCCGCGGTAGGCGCGCGGCGGCACGCTCACCGCGAGCTCGGCCGCGGACAGCCGGTACAGCTTGGCCGGCCGTCCGGCGCCCGGCCCGCTGCGACCCGACCTGCGAGCGTACGACACCTCGAGCAGCCCGGCGTCCACCAGTTTGTCGAGGTGGAACGCGGCGAGCGTACGGCCCACGCCGAGCGCCTCGGCCACCTCGTCCCGCCTGGTCGCGTCCGGCGCCGCGTCGGCCACCGCCCGGTATGCCGCACGCCGCACCCTGTCGGCGAGGGCGGACACGGCGTCGAGATCGTCCAGATGGTCGGGTGTGGTCACTCCGCCATCGTATTGCCAACCGGCTTTGGTGCTAGAGGTGTGATCTCCCGCTCCATCAGGACGTCCCGGATCAGCGTGTACCCCACGGCGACCAGCGCGGCCAGCATCAGCGCCGCCAGCGCCCGCAACTCCAGCTGCTCGCGGGTCTGGCCGAACAGGAAGTAGGTGTAGGAGCCCAGCGACGCGGCCTGCACCAGCAGCGGCACGAACCAGAGCCGTGGCAGATGGAACACCAGCGCCACGGTCAGCACGTCGGCCAGGTAGAAATACCGCTCGTGCATCCCGGGCAGCCCGAACGGGATCAGGATCGCGAAGAGCGTCGCCAGCGTCACGATCCGGGTCCCGTCCAGCCGTGCCCGGCGGGCGATCACCAGCAGGAAGACGCCGAGCACCAGCGCCGCGGTCAGGACGTATCCCAGGTGCCGGGCCGTGTCCAGCCGTCGGGTGCCCTCCAGGAAGGCGAAGATCGTCGGGGCCTTGGCGGTCAGCTGATCGATGATCCCGGCCTGCCGGTCCAGGCTGTAGATGGTGAACAACTCGCCCGGCGAGCGCCCGAGCAGCAACGCCGGCAGGCTGAGCGCCAGCCAGACCGCCGGTACCGCGAGCAGCGTCCGGGCCCGCAGGCGCCCGGCCAGCACGAGCAGCCCGACCAGCGCGAAGATGAAGATCCCGTGCGGCTTGAAGGCCAGTGACAGCGTGCACAGCGCGACACCCCACCAGTCCCGGCCACGGGCCAGCATCCACACCCCGCCGACCGCGAACGACGCCCAGATCGAGTCGATCTGCCCCCAGATCGACGCGTTGATCACGACGGTCGGCAGCAGGATCACCACGAGCGCCGCGGCGAAACCGGCCCGGCGGCCCCGGCGCATCTCCACCAGCCTGAACACGAAGAACGCCAGCAGCAGATCGAAGACCGCGTAGACCAGCTTGATCCCGATCAGCAGCGGAACCGGCAGCACCGACGCGAACCAGAGCAGATACATGTACGGCGCGTTGTAGTTGCCGATCGCCTCGCCCAGCCCCCGCCAGCCGCCGGCCCGCTCCAACCGGTCGTGCCACTCGAAGAAGATCTGCATGTCACGGGTCATCTCCGACCGGCCCACGTAACGCGCTGTGAAGGCCGTCGCCAGCAGGCACACGACCAGGAACAGCTCCACGCGCCGCTGTGGATCACGAAGGATGGACATGAGGAGGGACGATAACCACCCTGCGCCACACAGTCGTGCCCACCGGGCGAATCGGATGTTCCGGGACCGGCCGAGCGGAGGAACGACCCACGCCGGCCGCCCGGTAACCTTGTCGGGTGTCTGGAACTCCTCCCACCCGCCGTGTCGCCCTACTGACCCTGGGCTGCGCCCGTAACGAGGTCGACTCGGAAGAGCTGGCCGCCCGCCTCGACGCCGGCGGCTGGGAGGTCGGCACCGATGCCGAGGGCGCCGACGTCGTCGTCGTCAACACCTGCGGCTTCGTCGAGAAGGCCAAGCAGGACTCGATCGACACGCTGCTCGCCGCGGCCGACACCGGCGCCAAGGTGGTCGCCGCCGGCTGCATGGCCGAGCGGTACGGCAAGGAGCTCGCCGAGAACCTCCCCGAGGCCAACGCGGTGCTCGGCTTCGACGACTACACCGACATCACCGACCGGCTGGAGAGCGTGCTGCGCGGCGAGAGCCACGTCTCGCACGTTCCGCGTGACCGCCGCGAGCTGCTTCCGATCACGCCGGTCGAGCGGCATGCCACCAAGGTCGTGGTGCCGGGCCACGCCACCGTCGACGAGCACACCCCGGCCCACCTGCGCAAGGTGCTGCGCCGCCGGCTCGACAGCGGCCCGGTCGCCTCCCTCAAGCTGGCCAGCGGCTGCGACCGGCGCTGCGCGTTCTGCGCCATCCCGGCCTTCCGCGGCGCCTTCGTCTCCCGCGACCCGCAGGAGCTGCTCGCCGAGGCCGAGTGGCTGGCCAAGTCCGGCGTCCGCGAGCTGGTGCTGGTCAGTGAGAACAGCACGTCCTACGGCAAGGACCTGGGCGACCCGCGCCTGCTGGAGAAACTGCTGCCGCAGCTGGCCGCGGTCGACGGCATCGTCCGGGTCCGGGCCAGCTACCTCCAGCCCGCCGAGACCCGCCCCGGCCTGGTCGAGGCGATCGCCACCACGCCCGGTGTGGCCGCCTACTACGACCTCTCCTTCCAGCACTCCAGCGAGCCGGTGCTGCGCCGGATGCGGCGGTTCGGCTCCACCGACCGCTTCCTCGAGCTGCTCGACTCGGCCCGCAAGCTGTCCCCGGCGGCGGGCGCCCGGAGCAACTTCATCGTCGGTTTCCCCGGCGAGACCAAGCAGGACGTCGACGAGCTGATCCGCTTCCTCACCGAGGCGCGCCTCGACGCCATCGGCGTCTTCGACTACAGCGACGAGGACGGCACCGAGGCCGCGGGCCTGTCCGGCAAGCTGAGCGAGGCGACGATCAAGCGGCGGTACGCGAAGGTGGTCGCCCTCGCCGAGGAGCTCTGCGCCCAGCGGGCCGAGGACCGGCTCGGCGAGACCGTCGAGGTCCTGGTCGACTCGATCGACGACGGCGAGATCGAGGGGCGCGCCGAGCACCAGGCCCCCGAGGTCGACGGCTCCACCACCCTCGTCGCCGGTGCCGACGGGGTCGACCTGACGATGCTCCGCCCCGGAGACCTGGTCCGCGCCCGCGTCACCGGCACCGAGGGAGTGGACCTGATCGCGGTGCCGACGGAGATGATCTCGGCAGCCCCGGTGACCCGGTGACCGACGAGCCGGTCCCCGCGCCTCGCGTGGTGTCGCTCTACAACGCGGCCAACGCGCTGACCGTGGTCCGGATCGTGCTGATACCGGTCTTCCTCGTCCTGGTCGTCGCCTCCGAGATGACGGATCCGGACTGGCGGATCGCCGCGTGCCTCGCATTCGGCATCGCCTCGGCCACCGACTTCGCGGACGGCTGGATCGCCCGGCGATGGCATCTGGTCACCTCGTTCGGCAAGGTCGCCGACCCGATCGCGGACAAGGCGCTCACCGGCACCGCCCTGGTCCTGCTCTCCCTCTACGGCCCGCTGTCGTGGTGGGTGACCGCGATCATCCTGATCCGTGAGTGGGGCGTTACCGCTCTCCGCTTCTGGGTCATCCGGTACGGCATCATCCCCGCCTCCCGGGGTGGCAAGCTCAAGACGGGGCTGCAGACCGTCGCCATCGCCTGGTATTTGTGGCCGGTGCCGGAGCCCTACCATCTCGTCGGTGTCGTGCTGATGGGCGCCGCCCTGGTGGTCACCGTGGTCACCGGCGCCGACTACGTCCTGCAGGCTCTGAGGCTGCGGCGAGGCGCCCGGCCGGAGGTTTGATCGTGGCCGGACGGGGTTTACAACACGCCGTCCGTAGGTCCCCGCAGTGCGTTCGGCTCGGGCTTGCAGTGGGTTCGCCTCGGGCTGGCAGCGGTGCCGCCTCTGGCTCGCAGCGGTGCCGGCTCGGGCTCGTAGTGCGGTCACTGCCGGCTTGTGGCCGCGTGCGGCCTCGGCTCGCGGCGCATCGAGCGTCGGCGGGCGGCGCGGTCGGGTTGGCTCGCGGTTGGTCCGGTCTTGGTTTCACGGTGACAGGAGGTCCGATGGAGATGTCCGTGGCGGCCGCCGCGGCGGTGCACGCGCTCGTCGAGCGGCGGGAGACCCTGGCGAGTGCCGAGTCGCTCACCGGTGGGCTGGTGGCCGCGACCATCGTCGAGATCCCCGGGGTGAGCGCGGTCTTCCGCGGCGGCCTCGTGGTGTATGCGACCGATCTCAAGGCGCGCCTCGCCGGGGTGCCGGAGGAGCTGCTGGCCGAGCGTGGCCCGGTCGACGGCGATGTGGCCGCCGCTCTCGCCGAGGGCGTCCGGGACCGCTGTGGCGCCGATTGGGGCCTGGCCACCACCGGAGTCGCCGGCCCGGAGCCGCAGGACGGCAAGCCGGTCGGGCTCGTCTATGTGGCGGTCGCCGGCCGATCCGGGTCCACGGTGCGCGAGCTGAAACTCGACGGTAACCGCGAGGCCGTCCGAACCGAAAGTGTGACGGCCGTCCTGCAATTGCTCACCGACTCTCTCCGGCAGTCATCACCGCGTCTCTGAGCTGGGATTATCTCCGATGAAGCGCCGGTTGTCCGGTTCGGCGGCGGTCCGGCCGGCCCGGGAATTCGGCGGGGCGGGATGTCGCCGCGGCCAACGCCAGGTACGGTTGCGGGAAGCCTCCGGCGTCGGCCGGCGGCCCCGCCCGCAGGAGGAGGTGCCATGGTCCTGCTACGCCGCGTTATCGGCGACGCTCTTCGTGCGCGCCGGCAGGGGCAGCACCGCACGCTGCGCGAGGTGTCGACCGCCGCAAATGTCAGTCTGGGCTATCTGTCCGAGATCGAGCGTGGGCAGAAAGAGGCGTCCAGCGAGCTTCTCGCCGCCATCTGCGACGCCCTCGGCGCCCGGCTCTCCGAGTTGCTCAGTGAGGTCAGCAACACGCTGGCCCTCGCGGAGAACATGGAGGGTGTGCTCGTCCCGATCGACGACAAGGCATCCGGAGACGTCTCCGTCTCGGTGCGCCAGGAGTCGCCACTGAAGGCGACGCTGCACGCGACCCGTAAGCCGAAGCGGGACATCGTCTACGCCGCCTGATCATGAATACGTCTGTGCCGGGCCGCTCCATGGGAGCGGTCCGGCCTGTTTCGTGCCCTGCCATGGGGCGTCAGGGGAGCGTAGCCTCGATGCCAGGGGAGACCCTGAGATCCCCGGAGGACACGTGACGCCGCTGGCGTCCGGCTGTCACGATGGGTTTCGCGTCACCGGTTCAAACTGCGGTGACGCGTCCGACGGAGCGACATTTGAGGGGACACCACGAGATGGCGAATCCGTTCGTCAAGGGCTGGCATTACGTGATGGCGCTCTTCGGCGCGAAGATCGACGAATACGCCGACCCGAAGGTCCAGATCCAGCAGGCCATCGAGGACGCCCAGCGCCAGCACCAGGCGCTCGTGCAGCAGGCTGCGGCCGTCATCGGCAACCAGCGGCAGCTCGAGATGAAGCTGTCCCGGCAGATGTCCGAGGTCGAGAAGCTGCAGGGCATGGCACGGCAGGCCCTGGTGCTCGCCGACCGGGCCCGCGCCGCCGGTGACGAGTCCGAGGCGCAGAAGTATGAGCAGACCGCGCAGACCCTGGCCACCCAGTTGGTCGCCGGCGAGCAGTCGATGGAGGATCTGAAGACCCTCCACGACCAGGCTCTCGGCGCCGCCGGCCAGGCCCGCAAGGCGGTCGAGAACAACGCGATGCTCCTGCAGCAGCGCATCGCCGAGCGGTCGCGCCTGCTCAGCCAGCTCGAGCAGGCCAAGATGCAGGAGACCGTGGCCAAGTCGCTCGAGTCGATGTCGCAGCTTGCCGCGCCGGGTAACACCCCGTCGCTGGACCAGGTGCGCGACAAGATCGAGCAGCGGTATGCGAATGCGATGGGCCGGGCCGAGCTGGCCTCCAACTCGGTCGAGGGCCGCATGCTGGAGGTGCAGAAGTCCAGCCTGGATCTGGCCGGCGCGTCCCGTCTGGAGCAGATCCGCTCCAGCATGGCGGGCGAGAAACTGGGCGGCGCCACCGCTCAGCCGGCCGTCGAGCAGCCCGCCACTCCGGCCGCCGACGCGGCGGGCGTGGCCCGTCTCGACGAGATCCGCGCCAGCCTCAACCAGAAGCGCGGCGACACCACCGCGGCCGGCTGACCGGCCCGGTAAGGACGATGGGAGCGACGGTGGACGAGCGGGCCAGGTACTTCCGGCGGCTCAAGCGGCTGCGGGGTTCGGCGCGGCGGTGGAGCGTGCTGGGTGGTGGCCTGACCGCGGCGGCAGCCGTCCTCACACCCTATGCGGGGATCGGCGCCGGCGACGCGGGCTGGGCGGCCGCGGCCGGAGCATCTGCCGTCCTCGCGGTGTGGCGGTGGAAAGACCATCGTGAGCTCGCCGCCACACCGGCACCCCCGCCCTCGATCCCCGAGGACAAGCTCAGCAAGGCCCTGCAGCGGTTCCCGGCCGGGCAGACGGTGCTGCGCGAGGTGCGGCGCCAGCGCAGCCGCTATGCGCTGCGCGGCTCGGCGATCGCCGACGCGTGGGACCGCCTCGACCGTGCCTCGCAGGCCATGGTCGGGCTGGCCGGTCGGCTCACCGGTGCCGGGGAGACCGCGATGCTGGAGGCGGCCACCGCCGAGCAGTGGCTGCGTGACCTGGGTCAGCGGGTGGCGAGCGTCGAGCGGGCCATCCCCTTGGCGCAGCCCGGTCAGCGGGATGCGCTCGTCGAGTCGCACGCCGGGCTGGCCGAGCAGTTCACCGAGGGCGTCGAGGCGTATGAGCAGTTGGTCGCGGCGGCCGCCGGTTACGTCGCGGAAGACGGGCATCCGGTCGCGGAGAGCCGCCATCCGGCGTATTTCGGCCTTGTCGACGCGGCCGACCGCCTTCGTGGCATAGCCGAGGGCCTGGCCGAGCTGCGGACCACCGAGTTGCGTATGCCGTCGGGCTTCTCGGCTGCCCCACCCTCGGCCGCCGCGCGACCACCGGCCTCCGCGCCGTCGCCGTCGCCGTCGCCGTCCGCACCTTCGGCCTCCGGGCCGTCGCCGTCCGTGCCTTCGGTAGCCGCGCGACCACCGGCCGCCGCGCCGTGGCCGTCCGCACCCCCGGCCGCCGCGCCGCAGCCCTCCGCACCGAAGCAGGCGGAGCCCGATCTCGGGGAGCTGTCCGAGGCCCGGACAACGAAGTTCCGGACGCCACCCGGTTCGCGGTCCACCGCCGCGGGCTGATCACTGCGGTGTGAATCGGCTGGCTCCGGGCAGGTGGCTGCAGGTTCGCCGTAGTGGGCCGGGGCGGCGTTCAGGGCTCCGGCTGGCAGCGCGGGCACCAGTAGGTGACGCGCTCATCCTGTTCGGCTTTGCGGATCGCCGTGCCGCACCGGCGGCACGGCTGGGCGCGCCGGCCGTACACATAGCTGGTCTCGCCCTTGCGTAGCGAACCGGTGGTCGTCTGTGTCCAGCGGCCGCGGTTCGATGCCACCAGTTTTTGAGCCATCGTGACCGTTCCGGTGAGGTCGGTCACAGCGGCGACCGGCGTCCACGGCCACAGGCCACGCAAGAACAGCGTCTCCGCCTTGTACAGGTTGCCCACCCCGGCGAGATTGCGCTGATCGAGCAACGCCTCGGCGATCGTGGCCGACGGGCTCGCGGAGATCCGCCGGACCGCTTCGGCCGGATCCCAGTCCGCCCCCAGCAGGTCCGGTCCGAGATGGCCGACGAGCGACTCCTCCCCGGCCGTCGGCAGAAGCGTGATCTCGTGCAGGTGGTAGCCCACGGCGACCGACCGGGCCGAGCGCAGCACCACCCGGATCAGGTGCGCGGGGCGGCCGGTCCAGCGTTCCCCGGGACCGTAAGACCGCCAGGCGCCGTCCATCCGCAGATGTGAGTGGAGCGTGTGCGGCGGCCGGCCCTCCCGGGTCAGGCGCAGCAGCAGATGCTTGCCGCGACTGGCCGACTCGGCGACCGTCCAGCCGGTCAGATCGGTGGTGGCCAGCCGGGGCACCCGGAAGTCGGAACCGGTCAAAATCTCCCCGGTCAGCGCCTTCTCCAGCACGCGGGCGGTGTTCCAGACGGTGTCCCCTTCCGGCATGGCCTCATTCTTCCCCCGGCCGCCCGCTTCAGTCCTACCCGTTGCGGCGGCCTGCTGCCGTTCCGCCTTCCGTGCCTCCAGGCCCTGCCGCCGTTCCGCCTTCCGTGCCTCTCGGCCCTGCCGTCGTTGCCCATCCCGGGCGTCGCGGATTCTTGTGAGCGCGAGCGTCGTGGTTCCTGGGGAGCGCGGGCGTCGCGGATTATTGTGAGCGGGGGCGGGCGCCTGGGGTAACGGTGTGGGGCATGCATGAGCCGTCGGCGGGGGACGGTCGGGAGGGCACGCCCCGGCCGTCCGCCGGGAGCCGCGGGACTCTTCGTGGCCGTACCGTAAAAGCTTCTAGCGGGCGGCGATGCGGACCGTGTCGCCGGGGATCACCGAGAGGAGCACCACGGCCCGGCCGTTGTTGACCGCGATGGCGACGCGGTCGGCGGAGTCGGCGAAGACGAGGAGCTCGCCCACGTTGACGTCGGCGAACGTGGTGCCGCGGCGGGCGCGGACACCGTCGTTCACCAGCAGTTCGGAGCCGAGGCCGGAGAGCGCCGAGCCGTCCGCGGCGAGTTGCACGTTGCCGAACCGGTCGACGGTGAGCACCTCGGCCTCGATCCAGCCGTCGCCGATCGTGACGCTCGGGTCGGGCAGACGGGTCAGATCGGACGGATCGACCGCGGGGCCGGCCTCCTCGGGCGCCGCGCCTAGCGCCAGCCGGGCCGCCGCCGGAGCAAAGACGTCGCGGCCGTGGAAGGTGCGGGACACACTGCCGATGACCCAGTCCTTGTTGTCCAGCTCGTAGGCCGCCGTGACGCCGCCGAGCGCTTCGGCCGCCCAGATCAGCAGGCCGTTGTCGGGGCCGACGAGCAGCCCGTTCGGTGTGGTCAGCACGACGCCGCGGCGGGCCGTGCCGACACCCGGGTCGACGACCGCGAGGTGCACCGAGGCCGGCAGGTGCGGCGCCGTCTGCGCCAGAACGGCCGCGCCCCGCGCGACGTCGGCGGGCGGCACGTGATGAGTGACGTCGATCACTTTGACGTCGGGGGCGACGCGGGCGATCGAGCCATGGCAAGCGGCGACAAAGCCGTCAAAGGTGCCATAATCGGTCGTGAAGCTGATCCATCCATAACCGGCCATGGTGGCCAACGTTACTGCCTGTCGACCATCGATCTACGGCTGGCGCGCCGGGCTGTCGTGGCAGTGTTGAGCCATGCGTCTCGTGATCTTCACCGAACCCCAGCAGGGCGCCACCCACGACGATCTCCTGCGGGTCGCCAAGGCCGCCGAGGACGGCGGATACGACGGGTTCTTCCGTTCCGACCACTACCTCAAGATGGGCGACGGGTCCGGGCTGCCCGGCCCCACCGACGCCTGGATCACCCTCGCCGCGCTGGCCGTGCAGACCTCCCGGATCCGGCTCGGCACGCTCGTCAGCTCGGCCACGTTCCGGCTGCCAGGGCCGCTCGCGATCGCCGTCGCCCAGGTCGACGCGATGAGTGGTGGGCGGGTCGAGTTCGGCCTCGGTGGCGGCTGGTTCGAGGGCGAGCACACGGCGTACGGCATCCCGTTCCCGCCCGTCAGTGAGCGCTTCGACCGCCTCGAGGAACAGCTGGAGATCATCACCGGTCTGTGGGCGGCCCCGGTCGGCTCCACCTACGACTTCGACGGCAAGCACTACCGGGTCGCCGACTCGCCCGCGCTGCCCAAGCCGGTCCAGTCGCCGCGGGTGCCCGTCATCGTCGGGGGGCACGGCAAGAAGCGCACCCCGTACCTGGCCGCCCGCTACGCCACTGAGTTCAACGTGCCCTTCTCCAAGATCGAGGACATTCCGGCGCAGTACGGGCGGGTCCGTGCCGCCGCAGAGGCTCTAGGCCGCACCGAGCCGCTCACCTACTCGGCCGCCGCCGTCCTCTGCGTCGGCCGCGACGACGCCGAAGTCAACCGGCGCGCCGCCACGATCGGTCGCGAACCCGACGAGATGCGTGCCAACGGTGGCATCGTCGGAACGCCCGCCGAGGCCGTCGAAACCATCAAGCGGTACGCCGAAGCCGGCGCCTCCCGCCTGTTCCTCCAGGTGCTCGACCTGTCCGACCTGGACCACATCGACCTGGTCGCCTCCGAAGTCGCGCCGAAGCTCTGACCTCGCGGTCCGGGGTGCGATCGGTCCCACCGGCCCGATCCGTCCCGGTCCCGTCGCGCGCCGGTAGCCCCGTGCCCGTCATCATGGGCCGGTCATCCCGTGTCCGTTGTCCCGTGCCCGCCATCGTGGGCGGTCTCTCTTCTTCGGCTCGCGGTGCCGCGGAGGCGTGAGGTGCGGGCGCGGTAAGGCCTGGGCCGCACAGTCGCACCACCCGCGCGGCTTCAGCCTCGTGGGTGGTGCTGGTTCGTGGTGGTGCCGGGTCCCGGCCGCGACGGCGGCACGGAGCGCGGCGTGCCGCGGCCCGCGCTGTGGGCCTGGTGTGTGACCCGAGTCAGGCGCGGAGGCGGAGACCCCGTGGGGTGGTGCGGAACCCGGCCGTCGTCAACGCGTCTCGCAACGGGGACGTGTGTACCGACTCGCCGTCGGCTCGTTCGACGGACATGGCGCCGAGCGCGCCGGACCGCACGGCCCCGGCGAGGCCGTGAGCGCCGTGGGTGAGCAGCTCCGGGTCGTCGGTGAAGGACAGCAGGGTCCGGCCGCCACGTTCGACGTAGAGGACCAGGTCGCCGCCGGCCAGCACGACCAGGGCGCCCGCCTTTCGGCCGGCTCGGTGGCCGGCTTTGGCGACCGGCTCCCCGTCGCCGCTGTCCACGATGCGATCCGGCCAGGGCAGCGCCGCCCCGTAAGGGTTGGCCGGGTCGGTCGCCGCCAGCACCACCGCCGGTGGACCGCCGCCCCGTCTCTCCTCGTCCGGTTCGTTCAGCGCGCGCAACCGGTCCACGGCCCCCGGCACCGCGAACTGTGCCGCGCCGAGCCCCTCGACGAAGTAGCCGCGCCGGGCCGCCCCACGCTCCTCCAGTGCCGCCAACACCGGATAGACGGCAGCGAACCCGCCGCTCACCCCCTCGGCGATGGCAGCGCCCCTGGTCACCACCCCGTGCCGTTCGAGCAGGACGTCGGCGACGGCCGCGGCCCGGCGGGTCGGGTCGAGATCGCGGTCGGGAAGGCGGGACCAGCGGCCCGCCATGTTCGGCGGCCCACCCCGGGCGGGCATATGTGGTCGTCCGGGCCGTCGGTACCGGGAACGGGCCGGCGTCGCTTTCGCCCGGTGCGCGCCGCTCCCGCCGAGCATGGCCCGCAACGGCGCGAAGGTGTCGTTGGTCAGATGACCGGCCCACACCAGGTCCCACACCGCCGCCGCCAGCTCGGTGTCGTCGGTCGAGCCGACTCGGTCGGAGAGCGACCGGAAGAACAGCGCCTGGCCACCCTCGAGCGCGTCGAGCACCGTCTGGTGCAGCGGCGTGGCCGCGAAATCGTCGTCGGGCGGTGGCAGCAGCAACGGCGCGCTCTCCGCGTAGGCCAGCGTCACCCACCCGTCGCCGCCGGAGATCGACCCGGAGCCGGCCCAGAGCACCTCACCGGACGCGCACAGCTCGTCCAGTTGCGGTGCCGCGTAGTCGCCGACCCGGGCGGGCAGCACCAGTCGCTCCCACGCGGACGCCGGCACCGCGACGCCCTGGATCTGCTCGATCGCGGCGGCCAGCGCGTCCACCCCGCGGGCGTTCCCGCCGACCTGTTGCCAGCGTGGCAGGAAGGTGGCCAGCACCCGCGGTGGGACCGGCTCGATCTCCCGGCGCAGCGCCGCCAGCGAGCGCCGGCGCAGCATCCGCAGCACCTCGGCGTCGCACCACTCGGTGCCGGCTCCGCCGGGGGAGAACTCACCGGACGTGACCCGACCGGTCGCGCTGAGCCGTTTCAGCGCCTGCTCGACCACGAACACCCCGAGGCCGAACCGGGCCGCGCAGGTCGCCGCCGCGAACGGCCCGTGCGTCCGGGCGTAGCGGGCGACCAGGTCACCGAGGGGATCGGCGACCGGCTCCAGATAGGCCTCCGCAATACCGACCGGCAGCGCCACCCCGAGCGCGTCACGGTAGCGCCCGGCATCGTCGATGCCGATCCACCGGTCCTCACCGGCGACCCGCACTCGGACCGCACGCCGGGCCGCCGCCAGGGCATCCACCCACTCCTCGGGCGCACCCCGCACGGCCAGCTCGTCCGGCGACAGATCACCGAGGAGCCGGAGCAGCTCGGCCGCGTCCTCGGCGTCCCGTGGGGTGCGCTGGGTGGTGAGCCACTGCAGTTGCGCCTCGGTCTCGGCCACCACCTCCGGATCGAGCAGCTCGCGCAGGTCGACCCGGCCGAGCAGCTCCCCCAGCAGCGTCGAGTCGAGGGTCAGCGCGGCGGCCCTGCGCTCGGCCAGCGGCGCGTCACCCTCGTAGAGGAACGCGCCCACGTAGCCGAAGAGCAGTGACCGGGCGAACGGCGACGGCCGTGAGGTCTCCGCCTCGACCAGCCGGACCTTACGACCGGAGATCTCCCGCATCAGGCCGGTCAGCCCGGGCACGTCGAAGACGTCCTGTAGGCACTCGCGGGCCGCCTCCAGCGTGACCGGGAAGTCGGCGAACTCACGGGCCACGTCGAGCAGCTGGGCCGAGCGCTGTCGTTGCTGCCACAGCGGCTGACGGCGGCGTGGGTCACGGCGGGGCAGCAGCAGCGAACGGGCGGCACACTCCCGGAATCGGGACGCGAACAGCGCGGACGTGCCGACCGACTCCTCCACCAGCTGCACGATCTCCTCCGGGTCGAAGGCGATCAGCTCGGCGCCGGGTGGCTCGTCCGCGGTGTCCGGCAGGCGCACCACGATGCCGTCGTCGGAGGGCATCACCTGACCGTCCACCCCATACCGCTCGGAGAGCCGCCGCGCGATCGCCAGCGCCCACGGCGCGTTGACCTTGGCGCCGAGCACACAGTGCACGGTCATCCGCCAGTCGCCCAGCTCGTCACGGAACCGCTCGACCACGATCGTCCGGTCGTCGGGCAGGTGGCGGGTCGACTCGCGTTGCTCCCGCAGATACGCCATGAGGTTGCCGGCCGCCCACTCGTCCAGCCCGGACTTCCGCAGCGTGGCGGTCGCTGCCTCGTCACCTGCCTTGACCAGCGAACGCAGCCGGGCGCCGATGGCCCGGCCCAGCTCGATCGGGCGGCCGGGCGAGTCACCCTTCCAGAACGGCATCCGGGCCGGCGCGCCCGGGGCGGGGGACACCAGCACCCGGTCGGGGGTGATGTCCTCGATCCGCCAGGACGTCGACCCGAGCAGGAACACATCGCCGACGCGCGACTCGTAGACCATCTCCTCGTCGAGCTCACCCACCCGCGAGGCACGCTCCGAGCCGGCCAGGAAGACGCCGAACGTGCCGCGGTCGGGAATCGTCCCCCCGCTGGTCACGGCGAGACGCTGGGCGCCCGGACGGCCGGTGAGCACGTCGGTGGCCCGATCCCAGACCAGGCGTGGCCGGAGCTCGGCGAAGGCTGTCGACGGATAGCGGCCGGACAGCATGTCGAGCACGGCGTGCAGCGCCGACGACGGCAGCTCGGCGAACGGAGCGGCCCGCCGGACCAGCGTCGCCAGGTCGTCGACCTGCCACTCGTCGAGGGCGGTCATCGCGACGATCTGCTGGGCCAGCACGTCCAGCGGGTTGCGGGGACAGTGCAGCTCCTCGATCGCGCCGTCACCCATCCGCTCCGCAACGACGGCGCAGGACAGCAGGTCGCCGCGGTGCTTGGGGAAGACCACGCCACGCGACACCGCACCGACCTGGTGCCCGGCCCGGCCGATGCGCTGCAGACCGGCCGCGACCGACGGCGGCGCCTCGATCTGCACCACCAGATCGACCGCGCCCATGTCGATGCCGAGCTCCAGGCTGGACGTGGCCACCACGGCCGGGAGCCGACCCGATTTCAGCGCCTCCTCGATCTGCTTGCGCTCCTCCCGGGAGACGCTGCCGTGGTGGGCGCGGGCCACCAAGGGCGGTGCGCCGCGGGTGCCGCCGGCCTGTGCCATGATCTCCGCCGGGGCTCGCGACCCCGCCGGGACCTGCGTCGACTCCGGATCGGCGCGCTCGGCGGCCAGCTCGTTGAGGCGGGCGCAGAGCCGCTCGGACCCACGCCGTGAATTCGTGAAGACGATCGTCGAACGGTGCGCCTCGATCAGATCGAGAACCCGCTCCTCGACGGCCGGCCAGATCGACGGGGTGTGCCGGCCGGCGCCCGGATCGTCCTGACCGGAGGCGGGCGCCTCGTCGAGCCTGGTCATGTCCTCGACCGGGACCTCGACGGTCACCTCGATCGTCTTGGCGCTGCGTGGCTGAACGATCTCGACATCCTGCGCGCCGCCGAGGAACCGCGCGGTCTCGTCGATCGGCCGGACGGTCGCGGACAGGCCCACCCGCTGAGCCGGGCGCTCGAGCAGAGCGTCCAGTCGCTCCAGGGACAGCGCCAGGTGCGCGCCACGCTTCGTCGCGGCGACCGCGTGCACCTCGTCGAGGATCACCGTCTGGACGCCGCGCAGCGAATCGCGCGCGGCCGAGGTGAGCAGCAGGAACAGCGACTCCGGCGTGGTGATCAGGATGTCCGGCGGGGTGCGCGCGAAACCGCGCCGCTCCTCGGCCGGGGTGTCGCCGGTGCGCATGCCGACGGTGATCTCCGGTGGGGGCAGACCGAGCCGGCCGGCCGCCTGCCGGATGCCTGTCAACGGCGCCCGCAGGTTGCGCTCCACGTCGACCGCCAGCGCCTTCAGCGGGCTCACATAGAGCACCCGGCAACGCTGCCTGACCTGCTCGGGAGCCGGCTCACGGGACAACCGGTCCAGCGACCAGAGGAAGGCCGCCAGCGTCTTGCCCGACCCCGTCGGCGCGACCACCAGGGCGTTGCGCCCCGCACCGATCGCCCTCCACGCCCCGGCCTGAGCGGGGGTGGGCGCGGCGAAGGCGGCCCTGAACCACTCCCGGGTGGCCGGTCCGAACCTCTCCAGCACGTCTTCCACGCCTCACATCCTGCCTCGGGGGTATGACAGAAAACCGGGGCGCGGACGCGCCGACGGCGAGAGGTTTCCCGGTTCGGCCGGTCCGATCACCTTTTGCTTCTTCGGATGTACGCCGTACCGCTCCGGTTGGTGACCATTCGCACGGTGCGTGGGCCCCGTGGCTGCCTCTTGCGCGAGTGCGGGGCGCGATTGTCCGTACCCCTTGATCGGTGTTGTTTCTGGTGTTCTGAGCGGTGGACGGGTGATCGTCGTTCCTTGGGCGGTCTGTGCCTGATTATCCTGATAGCCGACGTGATGGGTGGGTGCCGATGGCGGTCAGGCAGATGCTCGTCGCGGACCGGTACCGTCTCGTGGAACCGGTCGGCGCGGGTGGAATGGGCCGGGTCTGGCTGGCCCGCGACGAGATGCTGCACCGTGACGTGGCGGTCAAGGAGATCGTGCCGCCCGACTGGATGTCCGATGTTGAACAGCATCGGCTGCACGAGCGGACCCTTCGGGAAGCGCGCAGCGCCGCCCGGCTGAACCATCCGCACGTGGTCCGTATCTATGACGTGGTGCACACCGACGGACTGTCGTGGATCGTCATGGAGTATGTGCCGTCACGGTCCCTCTACCAGGTGCTGAACGAGGACGGGCCGTATGAGCCGGCGGTGGCGGCACGAATCGGCCTGGCGGTGCTCGACGCTCTCGCCGCCGCGCACCGGGCAGGCGTGCTGCATCGTGACGTGAAGCCGCACAACGTTCTCATCGGCACGGATGGCCGGGTGGTGTTGACCGATTTTGGTCTCGCTACGTTCGTGGATGACGGTGGGGTGACGGCTCCCGGGTTGATCGTCGGGTCGCCGCAGTACGTCTCTCCGGAGCGTGCCCGAAACGGCGCGTCCACCGTCGAGTCCGATCTGTGGTCGCTGGGGGCCACCCTGTATGCGGCTGTCGAGGGGCATTCGCCGTATGCCCGGGAGACCGCGATGGCGACCCTCGCCGCCCTCGCCACCGAACCGCCCGATCCACCTTTGCGGGCCGGGCCCCTCGTGGCCGTTCTCGACGGCCTTCTTCGGTATGAACCCGCTGCTCGCCTGACCGTTCCGGAGATCGAGCGCCGGCTTCGGATGATCGTTCCCAGCGATCCGCAGGAGATCCCGTCCCTGCCCGGGCAGCGTGGGGTGCGGGCGGGTGGCCCTCGGCCCGCGTCGCCGTCGGTGGGTCTCTCTCCGTCGGCGGCTTCCGGGGCTGCGTCGGCGCGGTCGGCTCCTTCGCGCTCCTCGCCTCCGGTGCAGGACTCTCCTGGGCCGGTCTCCCCGTCGTCTGCTGCGGCGCGGTCCGTCTCGTCGCGGGCCGCTTCACTGCGGCCCGCGTCGCCTTCGTCGGTCTCGTCCTCGGCCGCTTCGCTCCGGCCTGCGTCGCCTTCGTCGTCCTCGGCGGTTTCGCCGCGGCCCGTGTCGCCGCCGTCGGCCTCGGCCGCTTCGGCCTCGGCCGCTTCGGCCTCGTCCTCTGAACGGTCGTTCACCGACTCGCCGTCTGCTGAGTCGTCGCCTGTGGAGCCGCGGTCCGCCGGTTCTCGGAGACCCGCGGACGTTCCGTCGGTGACGGCCTCTGGAGCCGCTCCGCCGGATCCGGCGGGGGAGGGTGGTACTGCGGGTGTTCGGCCGTCGGTGACGGACTCTGGAGCCGCTCGGCCGGACGCGGCGGGGGAGGGTGGTGCTGCGGCATCGGGACGTTCCGGGATGAGCGCGCCGGATCGACCGCATCGCGGCACGGCTACCGTCGCCGGACGGTCGTCCGTGCCGTCTCGACCGGCTCCGCATCCGCGGACCCCGCCATCGTCCGCGGTCGGGTCGTCAGCCGTTCTCGCGTCTTCACCGTCGGCTGTGCCCGTGCAGCCGACGGCCCCTTCGCCGCAGCCTGTCTCCTCTCCCGGGCAGCCCTCCGTTCCTCCCGGGCCGCCTGTCCCCTCTCCCGGGCAGGCTTCGGTTCCTCCCGCGCAGCCTGGCTCCTCTCCCGGGCAGGCTTCGGCCCCTTCCGCTCCTCCCCAGCCGCCTGTCTCCTCTCCCTCGCAGGCTTCCGTTCCTGTCGCGTGGCCTTCGTTGCCTTCCGTCCAGCCCTCCGGCCCTCCCTCGGAAGCGTCTCCGTCCGGGATGCCTGCAGCGTCGATGAAGCCTCGGGCATCCGAGGCCCAGTCCTCGTCAGCGGCGTCCTCGCGGTCTGGTCCTGGTACCGAGGCGTCCGTGCCTGAGCCCGGCAGTGTGGCGGCGTCCTCCCCGTCCGGGCCTTCGGCGCCGGTGCCCGCGGCCCGGCCGGCACGCGCTCCGACCCGGCCACCGCGGCAACGTCGTGCCGAGCCGATCCCGGCGTCCGAAAATGATCGGCTTGCACCAGGTCAGGCCCAACCTGTGGCACGTCCGGCCTCTCCGGTAGCTCACCCCGCCGGTCCGGTGCCGGTAGCCGGCCAGGGATCCCCGGCTCCCGACCGGCACTCCACCGAAACGGGCTCGGGGATGTCGAGGAGCAAGAGTCACGAACTCGTTCCCGTGACTGATATTGGTCGAGCGCGTGGAACCGCGCGCGAACCCGATTGGGAGGCCGCTGATCCGGAGGCCAGCCAGGGAGCCGAGCCGCACACAGGTCAGACCGAGCCGCACACAAGTCAGACCGAGCCGCCCACGGGGCAGGCTGAGCCGAACATGGGCCAGGCTGAGCCGACCACCGGGCAGTCGGTTCGCCCGCCCGGTCAGGACCTGGTGCCGTTCAAGGTCGTTGCCGCCTCAGCCGGACCGCGGCCACCGCGGCGGAAGCGTGGACGCCGAGCCCCGGTACGCCTGACCCAGGCGAGACTGGCTGTGACCGGCCTCGTCGTCCTCCTCCTCGGGGGCAGCCTGCTGGCCGGTTACGTGGCTGAGCGGACCTCCGCCCGCCCGCAGGTCTACCTCCCGTCGCCGCTGTCGACCGACACGTCCCGGGACAGTCCGGGGATCACCACCACCGATCCCGCCCCGGACTCCTCGCCGCTCGGGCCGCCCGGTGCCGCACCCTCCACGGGCGGGAACGGCACGGACACGTCGACGGGCCCGGTCGGACCAGG
Source organism: Actinoplanes sp. CA-252034 (assembly GCF_050956125.1). NCBI lineage: Bacteria > Bacillati > Actinomycetota > Actinomycetes > Micromonosporales > Micromonosporaceae > Actinoplanes > Actinoplanes sp. CA-252034. The sequence continues at coordinate 9,447,689 of NZ_CP191846.1, read as the reverse complement.
GCTCGCCTCCGCGGATCCTCAGGGAACCTCACCGACTCCAGCCGGTACGGCATCCTCCGCCGAGTCCACGGTGGCGCCCGCGTTCTCACCGTCACTCTGCGACTCACCACCCCCCGACGGCCTGCCCGTCACCCCGCTGGAGGATGCGGCCCGCGGTGTGAACGGCTGGGACCTCCAGGCCGGTTGGTCGTACTTCACCGACGGCTCGGGCTTCCGTATCGCCGTGCCCGACGGGTGGACTCATCAGCGCATCGGCACCACCCACTGCTTCCGGGCGCCCCGTAACGCCAGGATGATCACCCTGGACGTGGCCCGTGATCCCGCTGTCGATCAGGTGACGGCGGCCCGGGCCGAGGAGAACCGCCTCGCCGCCTCGGGTGCGCTGCCCGGTTACGAGCTCGTGGGCGTCACCTCGGTCCCGTTGCTGCACAAGGCCGCCGACTGGGAATACCGCTACCGATCCGCAAGCGGTGCGGCCAGGCATGCCGTCTTCCGATGGTTCGTCATGGGCGGCCGGGCCTACGCGCTGGGCTGGAGCACCACGGAGAAGACCTGGAGCACCGACCTCGTCAAGATCCAGATGATCCGCGGCACGTTCTACTCGAGCCGTTCGACTCCATCACCGCAGTCCCCGGAGTCGAGCCCCAGCTGATGACTCGCGTCCTCCGAGATCGGCGGCCGTCTCGTTCCGAGCGCCCGTCGGCCGCTGTCATCCCGGCTCAACCGACGGTGGCGGTGGCCAGTTTGATGCCGAACCCGACGAACAGGGCGCCCACCGCGGTCGTCGCCCCGGCCGCGAGGCGGCGCCGCTGCTGGAACTGGCCGGCGAGGTAGCGCCCTCCGAAGATCAGCGCGGACAGGTAGAGCGCGCTGAAGAACTGCACCACCGCCCCGAGGATCAGGAACGACAACTCGGGATGGGCGTACCCGGGCTCCACGAACTGGATGAAGAACGAGACGAAGAACAGGATCGCCTTGGGGTTGAGCAGGCTGATCACGGCGGCGCGGCGGAACGGGCGCTGGAGCTCGGCCGGTGGCTCCTCCGTGGCGGCCGGCGTGATCTCCGCACGGTTGCGCCACTTGCTCCAGGCGCTGCGGATGATGTTGAGTCCGACCCACCCGAGGTAGGCGGCGCCCGCGTATTTCAGGACGAGGAACAGGGGTGGATAGGTGCTCAACAGCGAGGCGACCCCGGTCGCGGAGAGGACCATCAGCACCGCGTCACCGAGGAAGACCCCGGCGGCCGCCTGGTAACCGGCGCGGACGCCTCGCTGGGCGCCCACCGAGAGCACGAAGATCGAGTTGGGGCCGGGGAGGAGGATGATCGCGACCACGCCGAGCACGTAGGTTGAGAAGTCGGTGATGCCCGGCATCGGTCAGCCTTTCTCGGTCGGGGAGGGGCTCATCCGGCGGCCAGCCGGTCCCGGAGGCGCTGAGCGGCGGCGGGCCACTCGTCCGCGGTCATCGCGAAGAGCACGGTGTCGCGCCAGCTGCCGTCGGGCCGCCGGCGCTGGCGCCGGATCACCCCGTCGCGGCTGGCGCCCAGCCGTGCGATGGCCCGCTGGGAGCGCTCGTTGCGAATGTCCGTATACCAGAACACCCGCTCGGCGCCGAGCACGTCGAAGGCCCGCTCGAGCAGCATCAGCTTCGCCTCGGTGTTGACACCGGTCCGCCACCACTTCCGGCCGACCATGGTGTGCCCGATGCCGAGGGAACGCAGGCTCGTGTCGATGTCGTGGTAGGTCGTCATCCCGATCACCGCCCCCGTCGCCGGGTCGATCTGGGCCCACCCGGAGCGCTGACCGAGCCACTGGCCGCGCAGCACGCCCAGGATGTCCCCGGTGAGCAGATCCTCCGGCGTCCGGGGCCGGGGGAACGGAATGTGCCGCCAGGTCTCCTCGTCGTCCAGAGCCTCGAACAGCCCCGGCGCGTGCCCGGGGGTGAGCGGCTCCAAACGGACGTGCCGGCCCTCGAGCACGACCGGCGTCTGCCACTCCGAAGGATGGCCGGGAAGGTAGGCCGGTGGCGCGGCCGCGACACCCGGCTCGGTCTCCGGCGGCCCGGCGACCGTCCGCAGCGGGAGCACGCCGGCCCAGTGCGGGAGAGCCAGGTCCTCCGGGTCGTCCCCGACGCCGCCCGAGCGGGAGCGGACCGACACCTCGACCAGCGGCAACGCGAGGACGGTGGTCTGTGCCAGCTCCTGACGCGTGGGTGGGCGACTGTCCGCGGAGCGGCCCTGACCCACCTTGTCGGCCAGCGCGAGCAACACACGCAGCTTCTCGGCGTCATCGGTGACCGGCCGCGCCGTCCCGAGCGCGACCACGGACCGATAGTTGGCGCTGTGGTTGAACTGGGAGCGCGCGTAGACCAGCCCGTCGAGGATGGTGACCGTCACACACACCGGGACGCCGTCGCCGCGGGCGGCCAGGCCGAGACGCGCGCCGGTGGACCCGTGCAGGTAGAGGGTGTCGTCGATGCGGACGTGCAGATTGGGCAGAACCCGTGGCTCCCCGTCCACGACGAAGCCGACCGAGCAGTCGAACGCCTCGTCGAGGATCGCGTGGGCGGCCGCACGCTCGTAGTGCATCCGCTTGCGGGTGCGGGTGGCCGTCGTGCGTGAAGTGGGAGCGTAGAGCTCGGTCATCGGGGCCTCCCCGGCGTGTTCTGCTTGCGGGTTGATCTGTACTAGTACACAATCGCCTCTGTGGCAGAACAATATCAGGTCAGTGGCGACAGCGCCGCAGAGATCTCCGCCAGCATCGAGGCGGGCGTCCTGAAGGGGTTCTGGGTGGCCGGCTCGGCCCTTCCCCGGTGCGGGTTCTCGCCGGAAGCCTGCATGTCAGTCCCGCGACGGTCGCCAAGGCCTATCAGGAGCTGCGCCAGCGCGGCCTGATCGAGACCGAGGGTCGCCGCGGCACCCGGGTCCGTTCCCGGCCGGCGGTGGCCGTGCGGCGCTCCGGGCAGCGCACCCCGATCCCGCCGGGCCTGCGTGACCTCTCCAGCGGCGAGCCCGACCTGCGCTTGCTGCCACCGCTCATGCCGGCGTTGGCCGCCACGGCGGCCATGCAGAGCCCACCCCAGGGGTACGCGTCAGCGGTCACCATGCCCGAGCTGGTGGACGCCGCGCGCCCCCGGCTCCTCGCCGAGGGTGTCCCGGTCTCCGGGGCTGAGATCATCGTCACCTCAGGCGCCCTCGACTCGATCGAGCGCGTGTTCGGCGCTCACCTCCGACCAGGCGACTCCGTCGCGATCGAGGATCCGGGGTGGGGCGCCCTCATCGACCTGCTCGCCGCGCTGGGCCTGCGGGCGGCCCCGGTCGCGGTCGACGAGCACGGCCCCGATCCGGCGGCGCTCGAGGCCGCCCTGCGCTCGGGAGCCCGTGCGGTCGTCGTCACCGTTCGCGCGCAGAACCCGACCGGAGCCGCCGTCGGCGCCCGGCGTGCCCGGCAGCTCCGCGAGCTGCTCAGCGATCATCCGGGAGTGCTCGTCGTGGAGGATGATCACGCCGCCGAGCTGGCCGAGCGCCCGCCGCACTGCATCGGTGCGGTCACCGGCTCCTGGGCGTTCGTCCGGTCCGCGTCGAAACCGTTCGGTCCCGACCTGCGCATCGCCGTCCTCGCCGGCGACGAGACGACCATCGCGCGGGTGGCCGGCCGGATGCGGATCGGCATGGGCTGGGTCTCCACCGTGCTCCAGCGGACGCTGCTGTGGTTGTGGCGCGATCCGGAGGTGACCGCGCTCGTGGGCCGGGCCGCCGAGACCTACGGGAAGCGCCGCCGTGCGCTGCGCGACGCTCTCCGGGCCGAGGGTGTCGAGGCGTCCGGCGATACCGGCATCAACGTCTGGATCCCGGTGCCCGACGAGACGCATGCGGTCGCTGCGCTCCGTGACCGGGGCTATGCGGTCGCGCCGGGGGCGATCTTCCGGGTCGGCTCCCCGCCCGGCATCCGCATCACGATCAGCACGCTCACCACCGAGGAGGCGCCGGAGCTGGCCCGGGCGGTGGCGTCCGTGATCCACCCGGTGGGCCTCGCTCCTCCGATGCGTTGAGAGGTCCGTCACCCGGCGAAAGACGTCCTCCTGGAGGAGGACTCCGGGCGGATGTTGTCGGGGGGTACGGGTAGAACGGTCCCATGTCATCGACCCAGACCCCCGCCGGGGCGCAGCAGTGGGTGCCGCCGCACCCCCGGAGCATCGACGAGCTGAAGTCGGCGGCGGCGGACTGTCGCGGCTGCGAGCTCTACGAGGACGCGACACAGACCGTGTTCGGCCGAGGGGCGCCACACGCGAAGATCGTGTTCGTCGGCGAGCAGCCCGGTGACGTCGAGGATCAGCACGGGCTGCCGTTCGTCGGGCCCGCGGGCCGCCTGCTCCGGGAGGCGGTGGACGACGCCGGCATCGATCCGGCCGACCTCTACATCACCAACTCGGTGAAGCACTTCCGGTTCGAGCTGCGGGGCAGCCGGCGGATCCACCAGACTCCGGGACCGGCCCACATCGAGGCCTGCCGGCCCTGGCTGGTGTCCGAGTTCGCGCTGCTCAAGCCGAAGCTCGTGGTCATTCTCGGCGCGTCCGCGGGCAAGGCGCTGCTCGGGCCGGATTTCCGGGTGACCCGGTCACGCGGGCGGCTGATGCCGTGGCCGGCCTCGGCCCAGCACCCCGAGGACTTCCCGGTCGCGGAGATTCAGGCGCTGGCCACGATCCACCCGTCGGCGGTGCTGCGGGCCGACGATCGCGAGACGGCGTTCCGGGGGCTCGTCGACGATCTGCGGGTGGCGGCTGCGGCGGTCGCCTGAGGTGCGGGCGAGCCGCCTCTGGGTAATCTTGCTCCGGTGCGGTTGACAGACTTCTGGGGACGACTCGAACAGAGCTTCGGCTCCGTCTATGCGCGGAGCATCGCGGCCGACCACTCCTTCACGGAGCTGGGCGGGCGGACCATCAACGAAGCCATTGCTCACGGTGTCGAAACAACTACTATCTGGCGCGCAGTCGTGACCGCGTACCCCGATCGGGTGCCTTCTCGGCTGCGCTGAGCTGCTTTTAGTACGCCTGTTCTGGCGTGTCACTCGATCGTCGTACAGGTGTTCGGCTATTGTCCACAGCGGCTCGGTCATCCACAGGACACGACAGGGCGAAGGATTTTTGTCGTACCCCTCGCCTAACGTGTCGACCGTGGTGAACAAAAGCTCGTCGACGAAGAGCACGAAGTCGAATACAGGGGTGGCGGGAATGGCGGCAGGAACACCTGATCGGGAGAAAGCGCTAGAACTGGCGCTGGCACAGATCGACAAGCAGTTCGGCAAGGGCTCGGTGATGAGGCTCGGGGAGCGGCCGGTCCAGCAGATGGCCGTCATCCCCACCAGCTCCATCGCCCTCGATGTGGCGCTCGGCGTCGGCGGTCTACCGCGCGGCCGGGTCATCGAGGTCTACGGTCCCGAGTCGAGTGGTAAGACCACGGTCGCCTTGCACGCGGTGGCCAACGCACAGAAGGCCGGCGGTCTCGCGGCGTTCATCGACGCCGAGCACGCCCTCGACCCGGACTATGCACGGGCTCTCGGTGTCGACACCGACGCCCTGCTGGTCTCCCAGCCGGACACCGGTGAGCAGGCCCTCGAGATCGCGGACATGCTGATCCGCTCCGGCGCCCTCGACATCATCGTCATCGACTCGGTGGCGGCTCTCGTGCCGCGTGCCGAGATCGAGGGTGAGATGGGCGACAGTCACGTCGGTCTGCAGGCCCGCCTCATGAGCCAGGCGCTCCGGAAGATCACCGGCATCCTGAACAACTCGGGCACGACCGCGATCTTCATCAACCAGCTCCGCGAGAAGATCGGCGTCATGTTCGGCTCGCCCGAGACCACGACCGGTGGTCGCGCGCTGAAGTTCTACGCGTCGGTCCGTCTCGACGTCCGGCGTATCGAGGCGTTGAAGGACGGCACCGACGTCGTCGGTAACCGGACCCGGGTCAAGGTCGTCAAGAACAAGGTGGCCGCGCCGTTCAAGCAGGCCGAGTTCGACATCATGTATGGCAAGGGCATCTCGCGGGAGGGCTCGCTCATCGACGTCGGCGTCGAGCAGAGCATCATTCGCAAGTCGGGTGCCTGGTACACCTACGACGGCGACCAGCTCGGCCAGGGCAAGGAGAAGGCCCGGGAGTTCCTGAAGGAGAACCCGGACGTCGCCGCCGAGATCGAGAAGAAGATCCTGGAGAAGCTCGGTGTCGGCCAGGCCGGCGCCGGTGACGCCGCCGGTGGGCCCGAGTTGCCGCCGGTCGACTTCTGATCCGGTAAGCCACGATGGCCGGACGGCGCGGTGCACGGTCCGGGCGAGGATGGGATGCCATTCCGCCCCGGACCGGTATCGGCACCACAGCGGGCGACGACGCGGACGAGTCGCGACGGTCCATGGGCCGCCGCGGCCGCCGCGACGCCCCGGCTCCCGGGGCGTCCACCGACGCGGAGCAGCCACGTAGTGAGTCCGAGGTGGCGCGGGAGATCTGCCTGCGTCAGCTGGCGGTCCGCCCGCGGACCCGCGCCGAGCTGACGAAGGTGTTGGTCCGCAAGGAGATCTCCGAAGAGGTGATCGCCGAGGTTCTCGACCGTTACGACGAGGTTGGGATCATCGACGATGCCGCCTTCGCGCGGGCCTGGGTCGCCACCCGGCATCAGGGTCGTGGGCTGGCCCGCCGGGCGCTCGCCAACGAGCTGCGACAGCGAGGGGTCGACGCGGAGATCGCCGGCGAAGCGCTGGAGGTGGTCGACGACGAGGCCGAGGCCGAGGCGGCACGGACACTGGTCGACCGGAAACTCCGCAGCGCGACGGGCACGCCCGATGCGATCTTCCGTCGGCTCGTCGCGATGCTCGCCCGGAAGGGCTACCCAGCGGGGGTCGCCATCCGCGCGGTCAAGGATGCGCTGGCCGCCCGTGATGCCGAAGCCGCCGAGTTCGCCGACGCGATCGACGCGGACGCACTTGCCGACGAGGCAGAGGACCTGCAGTCCTGAGCCGCCCCGTCAACGCTGACGGGGCGTCAACGCTGACGCCTCGATAGGGAGAGAGGTTGCCGGGTTCCTGCCCCGCGGAGACCGTTCCGCGGACGCGGAGGACCAACTCACCGCCTCTGGGCGGGGCCGTGGGCACCGAAACGGGTTCCGGGCAGGGACACGTGCTGCGTGCCGAAGCTGACAGGCCATCGGGTCATCCCGGCCGCCCGCGCATTTCAGATCTCCGCGCGAGCAGGAAACTCGATCGCGGAGGCTGGAGCAAGCGGCTCGACGAGCATGCCCGAGCCGAGCGTGCCGGAACAGAGCGTGCTGAAGCCGGGCGTGCCGAAACGGAGCCTGCCGGTACCGAGGGCGCCGGCACTGAGCGTGCCCGAGCCGAGGGCGCCGGCACTGAGCGTGCTGAAGCCGGGCATGCTGAAGCCGGGCGTGCCGGAATGCAGTTGGGTCGCTCTGCTGATCGGGTGACAACTCGACCGGATGGTGGCGCGGTGGCCGTACCGAATGGGTGAGGCGGCATGCCGAAGTCGCGCCGAGACCGGGAGTGGCTGACGGTCCGCGGGGGTCTGACTCGTGGATCAGGGAAGCGGTCTCCCTCACGCAGCCGAGCCGTTGAGTGCAGTGGCCAGGGCTTTCGCCGATATAGTCCTGATGTGAGGATCGCTCCTCTGGTGACCGTTCAGCCCGATATCACGCGATGGCTTCGATGTCGTGGTGGCTGACACGTTCCGTCACTTCGGGCTGTTGTCACGCTCCGTGTCGTGCGCTTCGGCGGTGGCAGCGGTGGCGATAATGGTCATGGCCGGAAGGGGAGGGGCGTGATCGCGTGGTACGTCTGGAAATGTCCCCTGGGATCGTGAGCTGGGCGTAAGCATCTCTGTGCCGTACGTCCTATCCGCTGCCGAATCATGAGTCCTTGACCGAAGCGGTGCTCGCGACCTAGCCTCGCGTTACACAAGGTTTGTTCGACCATCGCATGCAACAGGCACAACATAGATCGCATTACATTACGGCATCACTTGGGCGGTTTTCGCTCGATGGGTGCCTCCGTCGGCCGCTGACCGCGCGGCGGATGGGGCGACATACCGGCGGTCAACCCCACAACTCCACACACTCCTGATTCGAGCGTCCGGTGGACGGCTCGCTGGCAGAGAGCTTCGATGCCGGCCGGGGGATCAGATGGGGTCTCGGGCGACGATGTTCGCTCGAGACATCGTCGTATCCCACGGACTGTGACGATGGCTCCCGGTTGGTGGGTCCGTCGCGGTGGCGAGGCTACGTAGGGAAATGTTGCACGAATGGGCGCACGGTGATCATCCGATGCATCCGTCATCCCTCAGCCGGAGGATCCGGGCGACGGACGCCATGTGCGACCTCCGCCGGAAGATCCGATGGAAGCCCGGCCATCAAGCCTGACGACCGGAAACCGACGGAAACCGAGCCTTCGACGGCCCGGCCGATGCCGTTCATGCCGAACCGGGCCGTGAACCCGGGTCGGTGCCGACCACCGGAGCCGGGACGGACCCAGATCCGCCGCGGAACCGAATCGGACCGTACCGGCAGATCGGAGGATCGCCCCGTGGCCGAAAAGCCAGGCGGGCGGACGAGGCCACCGGACCGGCCGTGGGCAGAGGCCTGATGGGCGAGAGCCCGACGGCGGAAGCTGGATGGCTGAGAGCCCGACGGCAGAAGCTCGACGGCAGAAGCTCGACGGCAGAAGCTCGGCGGCGGAAGCCGGATGGCGGAAACTGGACGGCTGAAAGCCCGACGGCTGAAAGCCCGAAGGCGGAAGCTCGACGGCTGAAAGCCCGACGGGCAGAAGTCCGACGGCCCAAACCGCCGATTCCGGCCCGCAGACGGGAAGCCGATCGGATCCGGAACAGGCGGACGGAAGCCGCCCGGCGGACGTAAGCCAGACGGTGAAGGCCGTTCGGACGGAGACTGGAAGCTCGGGGTAGCCGAAGGCGGAGCGCGTGATACCCGGGCCCGGTGCCGCCCGCGGTCAGCTGCCTTGGTCGGGCATCCCGTAGAGAAGCCCGCGCGTGTGCACCGCGCCGGCGGCGAAGGGAGACGCGGCGAGATGACCCCCGTGGACTGGGTGCTCGTGGTTGCGATCATCGTGCTTGCCGCGTCGGTGATAGCCGGGCTGGTCCTCGGAGCGCGTGCGCTGCGGGTGCTGCACACCGATCGGCAGGACGCGCAGGTGCGGCGGGAGCAGGCGGTCGGCGACGCGCAGGCGAAGGTCGAGGACGCCAAGGCGAAGGCTGCTTCGGTACGGGCGGAGACCGCCGCCGCGAAGGCCGAGGCGAATGCCGCCCGCGCCGAGGCCCGTCGGGTGCTGGAGACGGCGCACGGTGAGGCCGACACGATCCTGGAGCACGCCCACCGTCAGGCCGAGACGGATGCCGAGCAGCTGAGGGCCGCCGCCCGCCGTTCCGGTGAGCGGGAGGTCGCCCTGCTCAACGCCACGGTGAAGGAGCAGGCCGCGGAGGTGGAGCGCCGTGCCGCCCGGATCGACGAGCGGGAGCGGCTGCACGCCGAGGAGGTGGAGCGCCTGGTCGAGCGGGAGCGCCGGATCGCCTCGCGGGAGTCGGAGCTGTCGAAGCGGGAGTCGGAGCTCGCCTCGCGGGAGTCGGAGCTGGCGAAGGCCGACGAGGTGAAGCGCCGTGAGCTGGAGCGGATCGCCGGGCTGAGCGCGGAGACCGCCCGCACCGAGCTGATCGAGGCGATCGAGGGGCAGGCGAAGCGGGAGGCCGCGATCCTGGTCCGGGACATCGAGTCGGAGGCGAAGAACACCGCCGACACCCGGGCCCGGCACATCGTGGTCGACGCCATTCAGCGGATCGCCAGCGAGCAGACCGCGGAGAGCGTGGTCAGCGTCCTGCATCTGCCGAGTGACGAGATGAAGGGCCGGATCATCGGCCGTGAGGGCCGCAACATCCGGGCGTTCGAGTCGACCACAGGCGTGAACCTGATCATCGACGACACCCCGGAGGCGGTCCTTCTCTCCTGTTTCGATCCGGTACGCCGGGAGGTGGGCCGCCTCACACTGGAGAAACTGGTGCTGGACGGCCGGATCCATCCGCACCGGATCGAGGAGGTCTTCGACAGCGCCAAGAACGAGGTGGAGCGGCTGTGCGACCGGGCGGCCGAGGAGGCCCTGGTCGACGTCGGCATCACCGACATCCACCCGGAGCTGGTGAAGCTGCTGGGCCGGCTGCGCTACCGGACGAGCTACGGCCAGAACGTGCTGAAGCACCTGGTGGAGACCGCGCACATCGCCGGGATCATGGCGGCCGAGCTGGGCCTGGACGTGCCGACGATGAAGCGGGCGGCGTTCCTGCACGACATCGGCAAGGCGCTGACCCACGAGGTCGAGGGCAGTCACGCCCTGATCGGCGCGGACATGGCCCGCAAGTACGGCGAGCACGAGGACGTCGTCCACGCCATCGAAGCGCACCACAACGAGGTGCCGCCGCAGACGATCGAGGCCGTGCTGACGCAGGCGGCCGACGCGTGTTCCGGGGGACGGCCGGGCGCTCGGCGGGAGAGTCTGGAGGCGTACGTCAAGAGGTTGGAGCGCATCGAGGAGATCGCCGGCGGCAAGGCCGGGGTGGAGAAGGTCTTCGCGATGCAGGCCGGCCGCGAGATCCGGGTGATGGTGCGGCCGGACGACATCGACGACATCGGCGCCGCCGTGCTCGCCCGTGACGTGGCGAAGCAGATCGAGGAGGAGCTGACCTACCCGGGCCAGATCCGGGTCACCGTGGTCCGTGAGTCCCGGGTGACGGAGCTGGCCCGGTAGGCGTCAGACGGCAGCGCCCGCGTCGACCGGGGCGACGTCGGCGGCAGTGGGCAGGTTCGCGGTCTTGCGCCCGCGGGCGAGCCGCTTCTGCACGTACTGGGCGAGTTTCGACAGCGAGTAGTTGACCAGGATGAAGAGCACCGCGATCACGAAGTAGACCTGGATCGGGTTGCTCAGCACGCCGATGATCTGCTTGCCGATGTTGAGGGTCTCCTCGTAGCTGATGATGAAGCCGAGCGAGGTGTCCTTGAGGACCACCACGAGCTGGCTGATCAGCGCCGGCAGCATGATCCGGAACGCCTGCGGCAGCAGGATCAGCGTGGTCGTCTGGAACGGCGAGAGGCCGATCGCGACCGCCGCCTCCCGCTGGCCGAACGGCAGCCCCTCCATGCCGGAGCGCAGGATCTCGGCGATGACGACGCCGTTGTAGATGGTCAGGCCGATCACCAGATACCACAGCGTGTCGAGGGTGATGCCGAACTCGGGGAAGCCTCGGGCCACGAAGAAGATCGTGATGACCACCGGAAGACCCCGGAAGACCTCGACACAGATCCGGGTGAGTACGGCGAGACCGGCACCGAGCCCACGCAAGAGGTAGGCCACGGGGCTGGAGAAGCCCGCGTAGCGGTTACCGGCGATGCTCTTCAGCTGGATCCGCAGCACCCCCAGCAGGGTCCCGATCACCAGCGAGCTGACGATCGCCAGCGCCGCAGCGATCAGAGTGTTCTCGATACCGACCCAGATCCGCTGCCAGACGAGGGTGAAGTTCTCGTTGGAGGGGTCGACCAGCGGCCCCCACAGGTCGAGGGAGAACTGGCCCTTCTCGTCGAGCGGCAGGTAGACCAGGTAATACGCGCCGGCCAGCACCGCGATGGCGGCGACGATGCTGATGATCAGCGTGAGACGCCGCTGCCGTGGGCCGGGGACGTCGTAGAGGACGCTGGTGCTCATCGGGCCGCCACCGCCTGCCGCCGCTCGATCCGGTCCAGAAGGGCCCCGAGGGGGACGGTCATGATCAGGTATCCGATCGAGATGCCGATGGCGACGGGGATGAAGGCGTAGCCCTCGGCGCCGGTGAGCTGGTCGGCCGAGGCGGAGAGGTCACCCACCACGCCGAAGAAGCCGATCAGCGCCGAGTTCTTGATCATCGCGATGATCACCGAGCCGAGCGGGACGATCGACGCCTTCCAGGACTGCGGCAGCACCACGTACCGCAGGTTCTGGGTGAAGCTCAGGCCCAGCGACCGGGCCGCCTCGGCCTGGCCGGGCGAGACCGCGTTGACACCGGACCGCAGCGCCTCACAGACGAAGGCGGCGGTGTAGAGGGTCAGGGCGATCAGGGCGAAACGGAAGTACGGCAGGTCGGTGCCGAGCCTGGTGAAGATCAGCTCGAGCCCCGGGATGCGCAGGAAGTCCGCGTTGGAGCCGAGCGCAGGCAGGGCGAACGCGGAGAAGAACATGACCACCGTCAGTGGCATGTTGCGGAAGATCGTGACGTACGCGGTGCCGAGCGCCCGCAGCGGCGGCACCGGCGAGATGCGGAGCACCGCCACGACGGCGCCCAGAACGAGGGCGCCGATCGCGGCGAGCACGCAGATCTGGAAGGTGAGCCAGAAACCGCCCGCGAAGACGTCGAACTTGTCTACCCAAACACTCACGGGCGGAAGCTCCCCGAATCAGCGGTTGATATCAGTAGCGGTTGACGGCCGGGGCCGTGCCCAGGTCGGCGCCGAACTTGCCGGCGGTGTCGTCCCAGGCCTTCTTCCAGCTGCCGTCCTTGTAGGCCTTCTCCAGCGTGTCGTTGATGAACGTCCGGAAGTCCTTGTCGTCGATCTTCACGCCGATGCCGTACGGCTCCTTGGTGAAGTTGTCGCCGGCCAGCTTGTACTTGCCCTCGTTCTTGGCGATGTAGCCCAGGAGGATGACGTTGTCGGTGGTCACGGCGTTGACCTGGCCGCCGTCCAGGGCGCTGATGCACTTGTCGTAGGTGTCGAAGAGCACCAGCTGGGTGGCGACGTCCTTGACGTACGTCTTGATGTTCTCGGCCGGGGTCGAGCCGGTGACCGAGCAGATCTTCTTGTCGCCGGCCTTGAAGGCGTCCGGCCCGGTGATGGTCGCCTCGTCCGCCTTGACCAGGATGTTCTGGCCGGCCTCGTAGTACGGCCCGGCGAACGCGATGCGCTCCTTGCGCTTGTCGTTGATCGTGTAGGTCGCGACGACGAAGTCGACGTTGCCGTTCACGATGACGTCCTCGCGGACCTTCGACGGCGTCTCCACGAACTCGATCTTGTCCGCGGGGATGCCCAGCTCCTTGACGATGATCTTCGCGACCTCGACGTCGAAGCCCTCCGGCTTGCCGGACAGGCCCTTGAGGCCGAAGCCGGGCTGGTCGAACTTGGTGCCGACCTTGATCGACTGCGCCTTGTTGAGCTTCTCCATGGTGCTGCCGGCGGCGAACGACTTGCTGCTGCCGGTGTCACCCGACTCGGTTTTGTCGCCGCCACATGCGGTCAGGCCGAAAGTCAGAGCCGCGGCGGTGGCCACAACGGCTGCACGAGTGAAACGCATACTTCATCTCCTTTTCGATCAGAGCCGCCGTCGTGTGGCGGCCCTGAGGGCTGGCGTCGGTGAGGACGCTCAGTGCGTGAGGATCTTGGAAAGGAAGTCCTTGGCCCGGTCGCTCCGCGGGTTCGCGAAGAACTCCTCCGGCGCCGCCTGCTCGACGAGCTGACCGTCGGCCATGAAGACGACCCGGTCGGCCGCGTGCCGGGCGAAGCCCATCTCGTGGGTGACGACCACCATCGTCATGCCGTCGCGGGCGAGCGAGGTCATCACGTCCAGCACCTCGCCGACCATCTCCGGGTCCAGCGCGCTGGTGGGCTCGTCGAAGAGCAGCGCCTTGGGCTGCATGGCGAGCGCCCGCGCGATCGCGACACGCTGCTGCTGACCCCCGGAGAGCTGCGCCGGGTACTTGTCGGCCTGGTTGGCGATGCCGACCCGCTCCAGCAGGCCCATGGCGCGGTCACGCACCACCGCGGCCTTCTCCTTGCGCACCTTGACCGGGCCCAGCATCACGTTCTGCAGGATGGTCTTGTGCGCGAAGAGGTTGAAGGACTGGAACACCATGCCGACCTCGCTGCGCAGCCGCGCCAGCGCCCGGCCCTCGGCCGGAAGTGGTTGCCCGTCGAAAGTGATCGTGCCGGAGTTGATCGGCTCCAGCCGGTTGATGGCACGGCACAGCGTGGACTTGCCGGACCCGGAGGGTCCGATGACGACCACGACCTCGCCGCGCGCGACAGACAGGTCGACGTCCTGTAGCACGTGCAAGGGGCCGAACCACTTGTTGACGTTCTCAAGGACGATGAGAGCCTCGCCTGTCACCCCTGGTCCATCCGCTCGTTCTCGGTTCACTCGAATGGACACACCCTATGGGCCCGTCCGTATCGGAATGTGTCGAGAATGGTCACGGAGCGGTAACACAGCAGCTCTGCTGAGAGAGGGGTCATGACCATGGACTTCATGGCGGACGGCCCGTGGAACTGGTGTATCGCCGGCCGGGTCGGCTCGGAACCGGTCATGGCCGCACTGGCCGGTGCTCTGGAACGTCCCGTGCACGGCATGGTCGCCGGCGCGGATCTGCTCTGCGACGTCTATCACGTCGGGGGAGACTTCCCGACCGTGGTCGACATCTACTTGACGCCCGCCGGCGTCACTGAGGAGAGCATCGCGAGCGCCGTCGCCGACCGGCTGCGTGCCGCGGTCCTGCTTCCCGACGACACCCTCAACCCTTCGCGGTACGTGTTGTGCGAGCCCGACGGCACGGTCCGCGCAGTGCACGTCGACGAACGGGAGACCGACGACGGCGTCGAGCGGCGGCACGTCCGGCCCTGCACCGGTCATGATCCGGCGTGCGCCGCGCCGGCCGGCTGTGACCGTTCGCGGTGGAAACCGGACCCGACGCCGGAGCGGCCCGCCGCGGCGTGAGGGGTAGCCTGGTCAATTGCCATGACTACCGAGATGCAGGGCGCCCCGCGCACCTATGATGTGCGCACCTACGGCTGCCAGATGAACGTGCACGACAGCGAGCGGATCTCCGGCCTGATGGAGGACGCCGGCTACGTGCGCGCCACCGAGGCCGACGGGGCGGACGTGGTCGTCTTCAACACCTGCGCGGTCCGGGAGAATGCCGACAACCGCCTGTACGGCAACCTCGGTCACCTGCGCCCCACCAAGATCAAGAACCCCGGTATGCAGATCGCGGTCGGCGGCTGCCTCGCCCAGAAGGACAAGGGCGACATCGTCAAGAAGGCGCCCTGGGTCGACGTCGTCTTCGGCACCCACAACATCGGCTCCCTGCCGGCGATGCTCGAGCGCGCCCGGCACAACGAGGAGGCGCAGGTCGAGATCCTCGAGTCGCTCGAGGTCTTCCCCTCCACACTGCCGACCAAGCGCGAGTCGACGTATGCGGGGTGGGTCTCCATCTCGGTCGGCTGCAACAACACCTGCACGTTCTGCATCGTCCCGAGCCTGCGCGGCAAGGAGAAGGACCGCCGTCCCGGCGACATCCTGGCCGAGGTCCGCGCCCTGGTCGCCGAGGGCGTCCTCGAGGTCACCCTGCTAGGCCAGAACGTGAACTCCTACGGGGTCGAGTTCGGCGACCGGCTCGCGTTCGGCAAGCTGCTGCGCGCCTGCGGTGAGGTGGAGGGCCTGGAGCGGGTCCGTTTCACCAGCCCGCACCCGAAGGACTTCACCGACGACGTGATCGCCGCGATGGCCGAGACGCCGAACGTGTGCCATTCGCTGCACATGCCGCTGCAGTCCGGCTCGGACACCGTGCTCAAGGCCATGCGCCGCAGCTACCGCCAGGAGAAGTACCTGGGGATCATCGAGAAGGTCCGGGCCGCCATGCCGGACGCCGCGATCACCACCGACATCATCGTCGGCTTCCCGGGTGAGACCGACGACGACTTCGAGCAGACCCTCGAGGTGGTGCGCCGGGCCCGGTTCTCCAGCGCCTTCACCTTCCAGTACTCGAAGCGCCCCGGCACCCCGGCCGCGACCATGGAGGAGCAGATCCCCAAGGCGGTCGTGCAGGAGCGCTACAACCGGCTGATCGCCACGCTCGAGGACATCACCTGGGCGGAGAACAAGAAGCTCGTCGGCGAGAAGGTCGAGGTGCTGGTCGCGGTCGGCGAGGGCCGCAAGGACGAGCGCACCGGCCGGATGAGCGGGCGGGCCCGGGACGGGCGCCTGGTGCACTTCGCGACCGGCGAGCTGACCGGCGACCGCACCCCGCGTCCCGGCGACATCGTCGAGACGGTGATCACCTACGCCGCCCCGCACCACCTCAACGCCGACGGCGACCCGCTGAGCCACCGCCGGACCCGGGCGGGCGACGCGTTCGAGGCCGGCCGTACCCCGAAGCTGAAGGGAGTGTCGCTCGGCCTGCCGACGATCGGCCTCCCGGCTCCGCTGCCCCCGGCCGCCGACGGCTGCGCCCTCTGACGACGGCCACGTGCGGATCGGCGGCCAGGTGCGGATCGGCCGCTACCTGCGTGTCTGCGACGGCCGCTATGGGAAGACCGTGGCGGCCGCGATCCGGATCTGATCGAGCAACGCCGCCGTCGCCGGGGGATCGGGCGGGTCACCGAGGACCGCGACCGACACCCGGCGGCCGGGTCCGGGCAGTGGCGCGGCCCGGATCCGCGGGTTGCGGTGGGCCGCGAGAGCCAGCGCCGGCAGGGTGGTAGCGCCCAGACCCGCGGCCACCAGCGCCTGGACGGCCACGTAGTCGTCGGTGGTGAACCGGATGTCCGGGACGAACCCCTCGGCCGCGCACGCGGCCACCAGCCGGCTGCGGCATCGCTCGCAGCCGCCGATCCAGGGCCGGTCCCGGTGGTCGGCCAGCCGGTCGCCCGGCCACTGGGCGGGAACGACCAGATAGGACGGCTCCTCCAGCAGCGTCTCGAGACGCAGGCCCTCCAGGTCGGGCGAGGACCGGCCGGATCCGGGGCCCGTCCCGTCCCGAGCCGGTGTGGACTCGCCGGAGTGGGCGAAGAGCAGCGCGGCATCGACCTCGCCGCCGCGCAGCAACCGGACCGCGGCGGGCGGCTCGGCCTCGGCGAACCGCAGGTCGACGCCGGGATGGGCGGTGGCGAAACCGGCCGCCGCGACGGGGACGAACGTGCCGAGCGCGGACGGGAAGGCGGCCAGCCGGACCCGGCCGGCCCGCAACCCGGTGAGCTCGGCCAGCTCGGCCTCGGCGGCGGCGAGCCGGCCCAGGATCTCCTCGGCGCGATCGGCGAGCAGCCGCCCGGCCTCGGTGAGCCGCACGCCCCGGCCCACCCGCTGCAGGAGCCGGCTGCCGGTCTCGGCTTCGAGCCGGGCCAGGTGGTGACTGACCGACGGCTGGGCGTAATGCAGGGCGCGGGCGGCGGCGGTGACCGACCCGTGTTTCGCGACGGCGGCCAGGACGGTCAGCCGGGTGACGTCGAGCATCCGGCCAACGTATCAATCGCGCCTATGGGTTTCCGAGACGATTGACATTGGACCTATGGGTTGTGGGCGGTCGACGATCAGGACATGGAACCGACCATCGCCGACATCCACGCCGCCCGCGCTCTCCTCCGCGACCACCTGCCGCCCACACCGATGTGGTCCTACCCGCTCCTGGACCGGTCGGCGGGAGCGACCGTGCTGGTCAAACACGAGAACACGCAGCCGGTCGGCGCGTTCAAGGTGCGTGGCGGCCTGACCCTGCTCGCCGGGATGAGCGCGGCCGACCGGGACCGTGGCACAGTCACGTGGTCCACCGGCAATCACGCCCAGTCACTCGCGTACGCCGGGCACGTCTTCGGGGTGAGGAGCACCGTCGTCATGCCGGCCGGCACCCCGGAGGGCAAGGCGGCGACGGTCGAAGGCTGGGGCGCCCGGGCGATCCGCACCGGGGACAGCCTGGAGGCCGCCGAGCGGCACGCCCGGCAGCACGCCGCCGAGACCGGGGCCCGGTTGGTCAGCCCGGGCGACACCCCGAGTTGCTCGCGGGGGTCGGCACGGCGTATCTGGAGATCCTCGAACAGCGGCCGGATCTCGACGCGATCGTCGTCCCGGTGGGCAGTGGGACCGGCGCCGCCGCGGCCTGTCTCGTCGCCGCCGAGCTGGCACCCGGGTGCGCGGTGATCGGCGTGCAGTCCGCGGCCTCTCCCGCCGCGCACGACTCGTGGCGGTCCGGTGATCTGGTGGAACGACCCAACCGCACCGCTGCCGCCGGGCTGGCCACCGGCCGAGGCTTCGCGTTGCCGCAGCGTCTGATGCGCGGCCGGCTCGCCGACTTCCTGCTGGTCGCCGACGAGGAGATCACACAGGCACGCCGCCTGCTGGCGAGCGCCGCCCACACCCTCGCCGAGGGCGCCGGGGCCGCCGCGCTGGCCGGGGTGCTGAGCCGGCCGGACCTGTTCGGTGGCAGGCGGGTCGCCGTCGTCTGCAGCGGCGGCAACGCCGACCCTGCCGAGCTGGCGGCCCTGACCGGGCCGTGACAGCCCAGGCCTCGATAGGCCATGCAGAGGCCGAAAAAGCCGAGGCGGCGGGCACGCTGCCCACCGCCTCGGCTCGGAGCCTCAGTTGGCCTGCTCGGCCAGGGCGAGGAACTGCTTCTTCGAGGCGAGCGCCTGCTCGGCCTCCTTGATCCGCCGGTTGTCGCCGGCCGCCTTGGCCCGCTCGAGCCGCTGCTCGGCCTCGGCCACCTGGTCGCGCATCTGGCGGAGCAGGGGGTTGTCCTGCGGGGTGGTCTTGCGCCACGCCGAGTCCATCGCCACCCGGATGCGCTCCTCGGCGGCCCGCCAGCGACGGTCCAGCGAGGTGGACGCCTCCCGCGGCACCCGGCCGGCCTCGTGCCAGGCAGCCTGGGCGTCACGCAGCTTGTTCTGCGCGGCGCGGGCGTCCGCGTCGACGTCGACGGCCTCCAGCTCGGCCAGGATGGCCTGCTTCTTCTCCAGGTTGCCCTGGTACTCCGCGTCGCGGGCGGAGAAGACCTCGCTGCGCTTGGTGAAGAACGAGTCCTGGGCGGCCCGGAAACGCTCCCAGAGGCGCTGCTCGGCCTCCTTGGCGGCACGGGGTGCCGCCTTCCACTCGGTCATCAGGTCCTTGAGCCGGTTGGCCGTGCTCGACCACTCGGTCGACGACGCGAGCGCCTCGGCCTCCTTGACCAGGTCCTCCTTGGCGGTCTGCGCCTGCTTGCGCTGTCCGTCGAGGGTGGCGAAGTGGGCGCCGCGACGACGGGTGAAGCCGTCCCGGGCGGCGGCGAACCGCTTCCACAGCTCACCGTCGGTCTTCTTGTCGACGCCGCGGATCGTCTTCCACTCGTCGAGGATCTCCTTGAGACGATCGCCCGCCGTCTTCCACCCGGTGGCGTCGGCGGCGATCGCCTCCGCCTCCTCGACCAGCGCTGTCTTACGGGCGAGCGCCTCGGTGCGGGCCACCTCGCGGGCGGCCTTGGCCTCGCCCACCTTCTCCTCGGCCAGAGCCGCCAGCCGCTCCAGCCGCACGGTCAGGCCGTCGATGTCACCGACGACGTGCGCCTCGTCCAGCTGGGTGCGCAGCCGCTTCACGCTGCTCAGTGAGTGGGTCGCGTCAGCCGCGCCCGACTTGAGGCGGGCCTCGACGAGCTCGACCTCGGTCACCAGGTCGGCGAATCGCCGGGCGAAGTGAGCCAGCCCCTCTTCAGGGGTGCCCGCCTGCCAGGAGCCGACCACCCGGTCGCCCTCAGCGGTCTTCACGTACACGGTGCCGTCGGCATCCACGCGCCCGAAGGCCGTCCAGTCGTTCATGAGCTCATCCTCGTTCTCCCGGCGTCATCGGCCCGCATCGGGGTCGTGGCCACCGCCACAGCGCAGTCTGAATGCCGACTTCTCACCGGCATTCTTTCTCGCGCATTGTCACAGGTCCAACCCGGTCAGGGGAAAGCTCCCGCTGACGACCGTGACACAACGGTGTCCTACGGTTGGTTCGTGCCGTTCCGGACAGTCCAACGAGTGGTCACCGTCGTGGGCCCGACGGCCGCCGGGAAGTCGGCCCTGAGCATCGCGCTCGCTCACGAGCTGGGCGGTGAGGTGGTCAACGCCGACTCCATGCAGCTCTATCGGGGGATGGACATCGGCACGGCCAAGCTCCCCCCGGCCGAGCGGGAGGGCGTCCCGCACCATCTGCTCGACATCTGGGACGTGACCGAGCCCGCCGCCGTGGCCGAATATCAGCGGCTCGCCCGCGCCGCGATCGACGACATCCTCGCCCGGGGCCGGGTGCCGCTGCTGGTCGGCGGGTCCGGCCTCTACGTGCGCGCGGTCCTGGAGGACTTCGAGTTCCCCGGCACCGACCCGGCGATCCGGGCGCGCCTGGAGGAGGAGCTGGCCGCGATGGGCTCGGGCGTGCTGCACGCCCGGCTCGGCGAGAGCGACCCGGAGGCGGCCGCGAAGATCCTGCCGAGCAACGGCCGCCGGATCGTCCGAGCGCTCGAGGTGATCGAGCTGACCGGCCGCCCGTTCACCGCCTCCCTGCCGGACCCGCGCCCGGTCTACGACGCCGTGCAGATCGGCGTGGACCGGGCCACCGCCGAGCTCGACGAGCGGATCGCGTTGCGGGTCGATCTGATGTGGGCGGCCGGGCTGATCGACGAGGTCCGCGGGCTGGCCGGCATCCGTGACGGCCGGACCGCGTCGCGTGCGCTCGGCTACCAGCAGGCGCTCGCCCAGATCGACGGCGTGCTCAGCGAGGAGGAGGCCAAGGCGGACACGGTCCAGGGCACCCGGCGGTTCGTGCGCCGCCAGCGGTCCTGGTTCCGCCGCGACCCCTCGATCACCTGGCTCGACGGCGCGGCCCCGGAGCTGTTGGCGGATGCGCTGGGCCTTGCGCGATGATGGGCCGCGTGCGTTTCACCAAGGGCCATGGAACAAGCAATGACTTCGTCCTCCTCCCCGACCCCGACGGCGAGCTGCAGCTGACGCCCGCGCTGGTCGCGGCGCTCTGCGACCGACGGCGGGGGATCGGCGGCGACGGCGTGATCCGGGTGGTGCGCAGCGCCAAGCACCCCGAGGCCGCCGATTTCGCCGGCGAGGCCGAGTGGTTCATGGATTACCACAACAGCGACGGCTCGATCGCCGAGATGTGCGGCAACGGCCTGCGCGTCTTCGTCCGCTATCTGCTGGAGAAGGGCCTGGCCACGCCCGGCCCGCAGGGCCTGCCGGTGGCGACCCGGGCGGGGGTGCTGGTCACCGTCGTCGGTGACGGCACGATCAGCGCACGGATGACAACCCCCCGGGTGTACGCGGGAAGCACCGCCACTCTCGGCCATCTGACCGTCCCCGGGCTCGCGGTCGACTGCGGTAACCCGCACCTGGTCTGCGGCCTGCATGACGGGGTGGAGCTGTCCGCCCTCGACCTGACCCGCGCCCCGCTGCACGACCCGAAGGTGTTCCCCGCCGGGGTCAACGTGGAGTTCGTCGAGCCGGCCGAGCCGCTGGACGGGGTGGACCGGCACGTCCGGATGCGGGTGCACGAGCGCGGCTCTGGCGAGACCCAGTCGTGTGGCACCGGTGCGCTCGCGGTCGGCGCGGTGGCGCTGCGCGAGGCCGGCCTGGCGACCGGCTCGGTGGCGGTGGACGTGCTCGGCGGGCGGGTCCTGGTCACCTGTGACGCGGACGGGGCGTGGTGGCTGGAGGGCCCGGCGGTGCTGGTCGCCGACGGTGACGTCGACCCGGCGGCCGTGCTCTGATGCTGGCCCGTGTCGCGCACCGGGGCTACTCGACGGTCGCCCCCGAGAACACTCTGCCCGCCTTCGCCGCCGCGGTCCGGGCCGGTGCCACGGTCGTCGAGTTCGATGTCCGGGCCACCCGTGACGGCGTGCCCGTGGTGATCCACGACCGCACGGTCAACCGCACCACCGACGGCTACGGCCGGGTCTGGGACCTGACGTATGACGAGGTCGCGGCCCTGGATGCGGGGTCCTGGTTCGGCGCCGGGTTCACCGGTCTGCGGGTGCCGTCGCTGGCCGAGACGCTCGACCTGCTGGCGCCCGCCCCGGTCGACCTGCTCTTGGAGATCAAGCCGCCGGCCACGCTGGACGAGGTGAAGTCGATCGTCGCCCAGCTCGCCGAGCGCGATCTGCTGGGCCGCACGGTGGTGCAGAGCTTCGACGCCGACGTGGTGCGCAAGGTCCGCGACGTGGCGCCCGAGGTCCGGCGCGGCCTGCTGCTGTTCCGGTTCGACGCGGAGACCGTCGAGCTGTCCCGGGAGCTGGGCGTCGCCTACTGCAACCCGTCGCTGGACGATGTGCTCGGCGGGCCGGAGACGATGGCCGCCCTGGCCGCGGCCGGGATCGGCGTGATGCCGTGGACGCCCAACGACATCGCCCAGTGGCGCCCGCTGGTCGACGCGGGCGTGTCCGGGCTGATCACCGACCTGGTCGGCGAGCTGACCGGCTGGGCCGGCGCCCGAGGCTGACCCCCACCGGATCCCGGCGCGGCCCGGGCCCGCAACCCGCAGCACGGCGCGGAGCCTGGGGGTACCGGGTGTGCCGCACGCGAGCACGCGACTGCGCCGGACGGGCGAACGGCCGGGGCACGCACCCGAGAGTCACACGACGGGGCCTCCGTTTGGGATACGGGGACGGCGCGCCCGGATCCCTGTGACCCGGGCGCGCGACAGCCGTACCGCCGAATGCTCTTAGAAGGTCGCCTCCGGAGCCTTGTCGAGCTCACTGTCCGGGACCGCCGCCGGGTTGGCCGGGAGAGGGCCGCCCCGGACGACCGCCCGGATCGCCGCCGCCACCGCCGGGGTGACCTTGGGATCGAAGACGCTCGGGATGATCACGGTGGGGTTGATCTTGTCCTCGCCGACCACGTCGGCGATGGCCCGGGCCGCGGCCAGCGCCATCTCCTCGGTGAACTCCTCGGCGGCGGCGTCCAGCATGCCCCGGAAGACACCCGGGAAGGCCAGCACGTTGTTGATCTGATTGGGCTGGTCGGAGCGGCCGGTCGCGACGATCGCGGCGTGCTTGCGGGCCTCCCGCGGGTCGACCTCCGGATCCGGGTTCGCCATCGCGAACACGATCGACTTGTCCGCCATCTTCGCGATGTCGTCGCCGGTCAGCAGGTTCGGAGCGGAGACGCCGATGAAGACGTCCGCGCCGACGATCGCGCCGGGCAGATCACCGGAGTAGTTGTCCTTGTTGGTGTGGTCGGCCAGCCACTGCATCGACTCGTTCAGGTCCGGCATCCCGCGGTGCAGGGCGCCCTTCCGGTCGTACGCGATGATGTCGCCCACGCCCTGGCGCATCAGCAGTTTCATGATCGCGGTGCCGGCCGCTCCGGCGCCGGAGACGACGATCTTGACGTCCTGCATCCGCTTGCCGACCACCCGCAGCGCGTTGGTGAGCGCCGCCAGCACGCAGATCGCGGTGCCGTGCTGGTCGTCGTGGAAGACCGGGATGTCCAGCAGTTCCTTCAGCCGCGCCTCGATCTCGAAGCATCGCGGCGCCGCGATGTCCTCCAGGTTGATGCCGCCGTAGGCCGGGGCGATCGCCTTCACGATGGCCACGATCTCGTCGGTGTCCTGCGTGTCGAGGACCACGGGCCAGGCGTCCACGCCGCCGAACCGCTTGAACAGCGCGGCCTTGCCCTCCATGACGGGCATCGCCGCGGCGGGCCCGATGTTGCCCAGGCCGAGCACTGCCGAGCCGTCGCTGACCACGGCGACCGTGTTGCGCTTGATGGTGAGCCGGCGGGCGTCCGCCGGGTTCTCCGCGATGGCCATGCAGACCCGGGCCACCCCCGGCGTGTACGCCCGGGACAGCTCGTCACGGTTGCGGAGCGCGACCTTCGACGACACCTCGATCTTGCCGCCCAGGTGCAGCAGGAACGTCCGGTCGGAGACCTTGCGGACGTCCACGCCGTCCTGCTGCTCGAGCTGCTTGACGACCTGGTCGGCGTGCGCGGCGTCGGCCGTGTCACAGGTGAGGTCGACCAGCACTCGGGTGGGGTCGGAGTCCACCACGTCCAGCGCCGTCACGATCGCCCCGGCCTCACCCACACAGGTGGTGAGCCGGCCGATGGACGAGGCGTCCGCGGTAACGGCGATGCGGATCGTGATCGAGAATCCTGCGCTCGGCAGGCGGGTGGTCACCACGGTGTTCCCTCCGACGTTGGTGGGGTAAGTACTGTGATTGTCGCTCTTGCGGAATAACGGCTCTCCGCTCGGTGGTTACTCGTGGGTCAGGTGGAGTTATGCGGATGCGTTCGCTCTCGTGACGTGCCACGATCGGACGTAGGAGGTCACTTTTGCGAAACACGTACCAGACACCCGTCCTTGACGAGCTGGACCCCACGACCGGGGACCTGGAGCTCGAGGAGCGGCACTCGCTCAGGCGGGTGGCCGGTCTTTCCACCGAGCTGACCGACGTCACCGAGGTCGAGTACCGGCAGTTGCGACTCGAACGAGTCGTGCTCGTCGGTGTATGGACCGAGGGAAGCGTGGAAGATGCTGACAATTCTCTGACCGAGCTGGCCGCTCTCGCCGAGACCGCCGGTTCCCAGGTCCTCGAGGGCCTGATCCAGCGACGGAAACAGCCCGACGCGGCCACCTTCATCGGCCGCGGCAAGGTCGACGAGCTGCGCGACGTGGTCATCATGACCGGCGCCGACACGGTCATCTGCGACGGCGAGTTGTCGCCCTCGCAGCTGCGCAAGCTCGAGGAGCAGATCAAGGTCAAGGTCGTCGACCGGACCGCGCTCATCCTCGACATCTTCGCCCAGCACGCCAAGAGCCGCGAAGGCAAGGCCCAGGTCGAGCTGGCCCAACTGCAGTACCTCCTGCCGCGACTGCGCGGCTGGGGTGCGGCCATGTCCCGGCAGGGCGGTGGCGCCGGTGGCGGTTCGGGTGGCGGCGGCGTCGGCACCCGCGGTCCCGGTGAGACCAAACTCGAGACCGACCGGCGGCGGATCAACACCCGCATCGCGAAACTGCGGCGCGAGATCAAGGCCATGAAGACGGTACGGGAGACCAAGCGCTCCCGTCGCGTCGCCAACGGCGTCCCCGCCGTGGCCATCGCCGGTTACACCAACGCGGGCAAGTCCAGCCTGCTCAACAGTCTGACGAGTGCCGGGGTTCTGGTGGAGGACGCGCTGTTCGCCACCCTCGACCCGACCACCCGGCGCACGGCCGCGGAGGACGGGCGGATCTTCACGCTCTCCGACACGGTCGGGTTCGTCCGGCACCTGCCACACCACATCGTCGAGGCGTTCCGCTCGACCCTGGAGGAGGTGGGCCGGGCCGACCTGGTGGTGCACGTCGTGGACGGCGCCCACCCGGACCCGGAGGGCCAGGTCAGCGCGGTTCGTGAGGTGCTCGGCGAGGTCGGGGCCGATCAGCTGCCCGAGCTGCTCGTGATCAACAAGGTCGACGCGGCCGACGAGGAGACCGTGCTGCGGCTCAAGCGGACCTGGCCGGAGGCGCTCTTCGTCTCGGCACGGTCCGGTGCCGGCATCGCGGAGCTTCACAAGGCGATCGCCGACCGGCTGCCCCGGCCCGCGGTCGAGATGCGGGTCCTCATTCCGTACGACCGGGGTGACCTGGTGGCCCGGGTGCACCGGACCGGTCAGGTGCTGCAGTCCCGGCATCTGGACGACGGGACCGAGCTCCAGGTCCGCGTCGATGAGCAGTTCGCTGCGGAGCTGTCCGGTTTTCAGAGCTGAGCAGGAAACCCAATTCGGACTTCAGGGGCGCAGCCACCTGTGTTGATCCACACGTAATACCGGGGCGAGACGTCGCGTGCGACACTGTGCGGATGCGGCGTCTCGTGTTCCCGACCATCGTGGCCATCGGTCTGGTAATGGTCGGCTCCTCCAGCGCGTCCGCCGAGGACCCGACGCCCGCGCCCACCGTCAGCGCCAAGTCGACGCCCGGCAAGAAGCTCTGCAAGATCACCGAAGCGGGGCTGACCGAGCTCTCCGGGCTGGTGGCCACCAAGAACGGCTTCGTCGTCGTCAACAACGGCCAGCAAGGCGTCACTCCGAAGATCATCTTCCTCAACCGTGAGTGTAAGAAGGTCAAGGAGTCCGGCTTCGACGGCACCCCGCTTGACGCCGAGGACATCGTTCTCTCCCCCGACGGCGAGACGCTGTGGATCGCCGATGTCGGTGACAACAACGTCCGTACCGACCCGTCGAATATGCGGCCCCACGTCGCGCTCTGGAGCCTGCCGATCGGCGGCTCGGGCGAGGCGGTCATCCACCGGGTCAGCTACCCCGACAAGGACAGACACGACGCCGAGGCGCTGATCTTCGACGGCGACGGCACGCCGATGATCGTGACCAAGGAGATCGGCGCGCCCGCCGGCATCTACAAGCCGACCGCCGCACTGAAGAAGGACGGCGACCCGGTGCCGTTGAAACGGGTCGGCGAGCTAGAGCTCTCGGCCACCGAGACGGCCGGCAACCCGGTCGCCCGCATCGGCAACAAGACGGTCACCGGCGGCGCGGTCTCGCAGGACCTGAAGAAGGTGGTGCTGCGCACCTACACCGACGCCGTCGAATGGGACGTCACCAACGGCGACGTGCTGGGCGCGCTGAAGAAGGAGCCCCGCACCACCGGCCTGCCGAACGAGCCGCTCGGCGAGGCGATCGCCTACAGCACCGACGGCAAGCTCTTCTACACCGTTTCGGACATGAGCGGCGTCAAGGACGCGGCCAACCACATCCGGGAGTACACGCCGGCCACCACGGTCGCGGTGAAGTCGGAGAAGTCCGGCAAGGGCGCCGGCGGCGACTCGTGGTATTCAAATCTGGACATCGACGACGTGACGTACATCGTCGGTGGCATCGGCGTGCTCGGCCTCATCCTGGTCGGCGCCGGAGTCTTCGGGATCGTGCGGTTCCGCCGGTCGCCGCAGGGCTTCGTCACCACCTCGGACGACCTGCCGTCCGGCGCGCTGGCCAAGGGCGACCCGGAGACCGAGCTGATCGGTGTCGGCGGCGCGCCGCAGCGTGGGCCCGCCTACGGCGCCGCCCGCCAGGGTGGCGGTGGTGGTGGCGGTCCCGTCTACGGCGCCAAGTCCGGCCCCGCGTCCGGCGGCCCCCAGCGCGGCAAAGGCGTCTACGGCGGCGGCGGGCCTGGTCAGGGTGGTGGCGCCGGCCAGGGCGGCGGCGCGGGTCAGGGCGGCGGCGCGGGTCAGGGCGGCGGTGGGCCTCAGTATGGCCGGCCCGCCGGTCAGCCTCCGAAAGGCCCGCAGCCGGGCCCGGCCCGTAACCCGCAGCAGCCACCGGCGCGTGGTCCGCAGCAGCCTCCCGCGCGCGGTCCGCAGCAGCAGCCTCCCCGTAACCCGCAGCAGCCGCCCGCCCGTGGTCCGCAGCCCTCGCCGGCGCGTGGTCCCCAGCAGTCTCCGGCGCGCAACCCGCAGCAGCAGCCTCCGCGCAACCCGCAGCAGCCGCCCGCCCGTGGTCCGCAGCAGTCTCCGGCGCGCAACCCGCAGCCGCAGCCTCCGCGCGGCCCGCAACAGCCCCCCAGCCGTGGTGGCGGTGGCGGCGGTGGCGGTGGCGGTGGCGGCGTCTATGGCGGCCAGCAGCCCCCACGGGGACCGCAGAGCCAGGCGCAGCGCTCGAACGGCGTCTACGGCGGAGGCCGCCCCGACGGCCGCCAGTAGCCCCCAAGTCACCTGAGCAGGCCGGTTCCGCCCACCGCGGAGCCGGCCTTTTCCGTGTCGCGCTCGTGTGTTCGTGCCCGTGCCTTCACGCCGTGTGTCCGTGCCCGTGTCTCCACGCCGGCGTGTTCGCGCCGGTGTCTTCACGCACGTGTCTCCGCGCCCCGCGTCTTCGCGCTCGTGTCCGCGCCGGTGTCGTCGCGCTCGTGTGTCCCCGCCCGCGTCTTTGCGCCCGCGTCTTTGCGCCCGCGTCTTTGCGCCCGCGTGTTCTGTGGGCGCATTCGGCTGTTCGGGGGGCGTGGGTCGGGCGCGACGGCGGAGAGCTGTCCGGCCGAGGCCGGGCGTGGACGCCTCTTGCGCGGGGTGGGTGCGCGTGAACCGTACAGCCGCGGTCGTGGAAGGACGAGAAGCGGTGAGGTGGGGTTGGCCTCGCGTTTCGCCGGCGTGAGGTATGGGCCGGACGCCGGGCGTGCCCGGTGTCCGGCCGCAGTGGTGAGGCTGGCAAAAGGCTGCCCGGTGTCCGGCCGCAGTGGTGAGACGGCAGAGGGGGCCTGGTGTCCGGCCGCGGTAGGTCAGGCAGCACAGGCTGCCTGGTGTCCGGCCGCGGTAGGCCAGGCGGCGGAGGCTGCCTGGTGTCCGACCCGGGTGGACCAGGCGGCAGAGGCTGCCCTCGTGGCCGGGCCGTGGTGGACCAGGCGGCAGGGGCCGCCTGGTCCGTGGTACATGCGGCGGCGGAAGGCTGCCTCGTGCCCGGCGGCCGGCGGTGGGTCAGGCGGCCAGAAGCCCGGCGTCCGGCCCGGAGAGGGTCAGACGCGGCGGAGGACCGCCACCACGCGGCCCATGATCGTGGCGTCGTCGCCGGGGATCGGGTCGAAGGCCGGGTTCGCCGGCATCAGCCACACGTGCCCGTCGCGCTGGCGGTAGCTCTTGACCGTCGCCTCGCCGTCGATCATGGCGGCGACGATGTCGCCGGCCTCGGCGTTGGGCTGCTGGCGCACGACCACCCAGTCACCGTTGCAGATGGCGGCGTCGATCATCGAGTCGCCCTTGACCTCGAGCATGAAGACGTCGCCCTCGCCGACCAGCTCGCGTGGCAGCGGGAAGAACTCCTCCACGGACTGCTCGGCCAGGATCGGGCCACCGGCGGCGATCCGGCCGACCAGGGGCACGTAGGCGGGCTGCGGGCGGGCCGCACGCAGCGCCTCGTCGTCGACCAGCTCGCCGGGGGCGCGGACGTCGACGGCGCGTGGCCGGTTCGGGTCGCGGCGCAGGTAGCCCTTGGTCTCCAGCGCCTTCAGCTGGTAGGCCACGCTGGAGGGGGAGACCAGGCCGACCGCCTCGCCGATCTCGCGGACGCTGGGCGGATAACCGTACTTCTCCACCCAGTCGCGGATGAACTCGAGGATCCGCCGCTGGCGTGCGGTCAGGTCGGAGGCGACCACCTCCGGGACGTGACCGATCGGTGTGACCGCACGTAGCTGTGGCGCGTCCGCGCCGCGTGCACGGCTCGGTGTGGTGCGGCGCCGGACCGTCTCGGGCTTCCTGGTCTGCTGCTCTCGGCTGGTGCGGTCTTCGGTCGACACGTCGCCCTCCCTGTCGGCCAAGTGCCTCGCGGCACGTGGTGCGTCGCGGAGCCGGGCGGCACGCCGTGGGGATGGCGTACGTCCGGCTGACCCCTTCTTGTCGGAAAACCTAGTGTGCGGGTACGACATATTCAAACATCTGTACGAGATTTCCCCGGCGTGTCGCTCCCAGGGACTCGACTTCCGTACCTGTGTTCTGATAAACCCTCGTACGGGCGTACTATCGAACGCGTGTCCGAAAGGGGTCTAGTCATGACGGTCAGTGGTGCGCGACACGCCGAGCCGCAGCTGCGCCTCACCCGCCGTGGCCGAGTGGTGTTGCTGAGCCTGTTCTTCGCCGCCGTCGCGCTGGCCAATGTCGTTCTTCTCACGAGCGCCTCCCACGGCTGACCTCCGCCTTCCGGGCCGCCCGAGTTTGATCTCCGTCGGGTGTGCTGCCCGATTCTCCGGCGCGTCGTATCGCTCGATCCGGCCGCTGGGCGTGATGGTGTCATCACCCCAGGTGGTGAGGCGGAAAATACGGCGCGTCGGCACGCTGGTGAACTTGCATCGGTGTCCGCCGGGGCCTAGCGTCTACCCCAACATCTAGTGGTTACACGGATGTAAGTCGTCCACAGGTTGGGTTTCCTTCTCACCGGTTATCCACAGCGCAGCCAGTTGTCCCTGATGCTGGTGGTGCTGCGTTTCGGCATGCCCGAAACCCGGCGGGACGGATCCGGAGGGAGATCACGGTGCGCTGCCCGTACTGTCGTCACGCCGATTCACGCGTGGTCGACTCACGAGAGGCCGACGACGGTCAGCTGATCCGTCGCCGCCGCTCGTGCCCCGAGTGCGGCAAGCGGTTCACCACCGTCGAGGAGGCCGTCCTCGCAGTGGTCAAGCGCAGTGGCGTCACCGAGCCCTTCAGCCGGACAAAGATCATGAGCGGCGTGCGCAAGGCCTGTCAGGGCCGGCCCGTCGACGAGGACTCCATCGCGAAGCTGGCACAGCGCGTGGAGGAAGTCGTCCGGGCCCGCGGCGCCGCCGAGATTCCCAGCCACGACGTGGGACTGGCGATCCTCACGCCGTTGCGTGAGCTCGACCAGGTGGCTTACCTCCGGTTCGCCAGCGTGTACAAGTCGTTCGACTCTCTCGACGAATTCGAGAAGGAGATCGCCGCGCTGCGCGAAGCCGGCCCCGACCGGGAACCCGGGACGCGACACGCCGTCGCGCCGCGGTCCGGGGGACGCGCACCCAAGCTGAACGGCTGAGGCGTCAGTTCGGCCGGCCTCAGCCCGAGGCACTTCTTACCGACTCATCTGTAGCGGTACCTACGAGGGGGAGCACATCCATATGGCCGGAGACGGCATCACTGCAGGTCGCCAGCGCAGCCGGACCAACGGCGGCGGCGGCGCGGCGGCCGGGGGGCTGCGAGTGGAGCGGGTCTGGACGAGCGAGGGCGTTCACCCGTACGACGAGGTCGAGTGGGAACGCCGCGACGTCGTCATGACGAACTGGCGCGACGGCTCGATCAACTTCGAGCAGCGTGGCGTCGAGTTCCCCTCGTTCTGGAGCGTGAACGCGGCGAACATCGTCACGACCAAGTACTTCCGTGGCGCGGTGGGCACGCCCGAGCGTGAGTGGTCGCTGAAGCAGCTCATCGACCGGGTCGTGCAGACCTACCGCAAGGCGGGCGAGGAGCACGGCTACTTCGCCACCCCGGCCGACGCCGAGGTGTTCGACCACGAGCTGACCTCGATGCTGCTGCACCAGGTGTTCAGCTTCAACTCGCCGGTCTGGTTCAACGTCGGCACCAAGTCGCCGCAGCAGGTCAGTGCCTGCTTCATCCTCTCGGTCGACGACTCGATGGACTCGATCCTCGACTGGTACAAGGAAGAGGGCCTGATCTTCAAGGGCGGCTCCGGTTCGGGTGTCAACCTGTCCCGCATCCGGTCGTCCAAGGAGCTGCTCTCCTCCGGCGGCACCGCCAGTGGCCCGGTCAGCTTCATGCGTGGCGCGGACGCGAGCGCGGGCACCATCAAGTCCGGCGGCGCCACCCGGCGCGCGGCGAAGATGGTCATCCTCGACGTCGACCACCCGGACATCGAGGAGTTCGTCTCGACGAAGGCGCGCGAGGAGGACAAGATCCGCGCGCTGCGGGACGCCGGCTTCGACATGGACCTGGGCGGCGCCGACATCGTCTCCGTGCAGTACCAGAACGCCAACAACTCGGTGCGGGTCAGCGACGAGTTCATGCGGGCGTACGAGGAGGGCAGCGAGTTCGGTCTCCGCGGCCGCCTCGACGGCGAGGTCATCGAGACCATCGACGCCAAGAAGCTGTTCCGTGGCATCGCCCAGGCCGCGTGGGAGTGCGCCGACCCGGGCCTGCAGTACGACGACACGATCAACGACTGGCACACCAACCCCGAGACCGGCCGGATCACCGCGTCCAACCCGTGCTCGGAGTACATGTCGCTGGACGACTCGTCCTGCAACCTGGCCTCGCTCAACCTGATGAAGTTCCTCAAGGCCGACGGTGGCTTCGAGGTGGAGAAGTTCGTCAAGAGCGTCGAGTTCATCATCACCGCGATGGACATCTCGATCTGCTTCGCCGACTTCCCGACCGAGCGGATCGGTGTCACCACCCGGGCGTACCGTCAGCTCGGCATCGGGTACGCGAACATCGGCGCGCTGCTCATGGCGTCGGGTCTGCCGTACGACTCCGAGGGTGGCCGTAGCGTCGCCGCGGCGATCACCTCGCTCATGACCGGTACGGCGTACCGTCGCTCGGCCGAGCTGGCCGGTGTCGTCGGCGCGTACGACGGTTACGCCCGCAACGCCGAGGCGCACCAGCGCGTCATGCGCAAGCACGCCGCCGCCAACGACGAGGTCCGCCCGATCGGCGCCGCCGCCACCGAGATCCTTCGTGAGGCGACCCGCCAGTGGCAGACGGGCAACAAGCTCGGCGCGAAGAACGGCTGGCGCAACGCGCAGGCGTCGGTTCTGGCGCCGACCGGCACCATCGGCCTGATGATGGACTGCGACACCACCGGCATCGAGCCTGACCTGGCCCTGGTCAAGTTCAAGAAGCTGGTCGGCGGCGGCTCGATGCAGATCGTCAACCAGACGGTTCCGCGGGCCCTGCGCAGCATCGGGTACCCGGAAGAGCAGGTCGAGGCGATCGTCGAGCACATCGCCGAGAACGGCAACGTCGTCGACGCGCCGGGCCTCAAGCCGGAGCACTACGCGATCTTCGACTGCGCCATGGGCGAGCGGGTGATCTCCCCGATCGGCCACGTCAAGATGATGGCCGCGGTGCAGCCGTTCATCTCCGGCGCGATCTCGAAGACGGTCAACATGCCGGAGACGGCGACCGTCGAGGAGATCGAGGAGATCCACTACCAGGGCTGGAAGCTGGGCCTCAAGGCGCTCGCGATCTACCGCGACAACTGCAAGGTCGGCCAGCCGCTGTCGGCCGCCAAGAAGAAGACCACCGAGGTCGAGGCCCCGTCGATCCCGGTCGCCGAGGTCGAGAAGATCATCGAGAAGGTGATCGAGTACCGCCCGATCCGCAAGCGCCTGCCGAAGAAGCGGGCGTCGGAGACGGTGTCGTTCTCGGTCGCCGGCGCGAAGGGCTACCTGACCGCCTCGTCCTACCCGGACGACGGTCTCGGCGAGGTCTTCCTCAAGATGTCGAAGCAGGGCTCGACCCTGGCCGGCGTCATGGACGCCTTCTCGGTCGCGATCTCGATAGGGCTCCAGTACGGTGTCCCGCTCGAGACGTTCGTCAGCAAGTTCACCAACATGCGCTTCGAGCCGGCCGGTATGACCGACGACCCGGACGTGCGCATGGCGACCTCGGTGATGGACTACATCTTCCGTCGCCTGGCGCTGGACTTCCTGCCGTACGAGACGCGGGCCGAGCTCGGCATCTTCACCGTCAAGGAGCGGACCGCGCAGGCCGCTGCCGAGGCGGCGGCTGCCGAGGCCGCCGAGGAGCTGGCCACCCTGGCCTCCTCCGCCCCGGTCTCACCCGCTCCGTCGACCTCCAGGGTCACGGTGGCCGAGGTGAAGGCCTCCACCGCTCCGGAGAAGGAGGCCCCGGTGACCGCGGGCTCCTCCACCGAGCTGCTGGAGATCGTGACCGGCCACGCCGCCGACGCGCCGCTCTGCTTCACCTGCGGCACCAAGATGCGCCGCGCCGGCAGCTGCTACGTCTGCGAGGGCTGCGGCTCGACCTCGGGTTGCAGCTGATCCGAGGGCTGCGGCTGATTCGAGGGCTGCGGTTGATCTGAGGCAATGCGAAACGTCCCCCGGACCTCACGGTCCGGGGGACGTTTCCCGTTGTGGTGCGTCAGACGTTGGACCAGCGGGTGGTACGGCGGTTCTGGATCTCGTGGTGACCGGACACCCAGCGGCGGTGGTGGTGATGACCGGGAACCCAGACCCGGACCCGGGTGGTCACCGGCCGGACGGTCTGCCAGCGGTCCGCGGTGACCGTCTGACCGTCCTTCTGCGACACGATCACGCGGCGCAGGTGCCACGTACGGCAGTCCCGCTCGGTGCGGCTCTGGGCGTGGCACAGGTACGCCTGACGGGCCTTGAACGGGTTCCCGGTCCCGGGCCACTCCGGGTGCGTGGTGCCGCGCATGGCCTCGTACCAGGTGTAGGCCATCTTGCGGTAGCCGAACTCGTTCGGGTGGTGCGCGTCGTAGATGTCGAGTCCGGCGACGGTGGACTGGTCGACCAGGTGCACTCGTGGACCCTTCTCCTGGACCACCGCGGGGACCAGCGCGTTGTACGCCCGGTTGGCCGGCACCTCCGAGGCGACCGCCGTACCGATGATCTTCGCGACGTAGATCTCCGCCTGCGGTGCCCCGGCCACGACGCGGTCGATCAGGTCCGA
Organism: Actinoplanes sp. CA-252034; assembly: GCF_050956125.1. Classification (NCBI taxonomy): domain Bacteria; kingdom Bacillati; phylum Actinomycetota; class Actinomycetes; order Micromonosporales; family Micromonosporaceae; genus Actinoplanes; species Actinoplanes sp. CA-252034. The sequence continues at coordinate 9,413,731 of NZ_CP191846.1, read as the reverse complement.
CAGCTTGCGCGCGGCCGCCATCGGGTCGTCGGACCGGGTGATGTTGTTGGTGCCGGCATGCAGGAGCACCACGTCGGGCCGGTGCTCGGCCAGGCTCCGGTCGACGATCCCGGCGATCCGCTCGATCGTCCAGCCGCCGTGGCCCTCGTGGTCGAGGTCGCCGGTCGTGCCCTCGTTCTCCGATCCGACGAAGTCGGCGGACACGCCCGCGCTCCGCAGCCGCCGCTGCAGTTCGGCGCGCCACCCGTTCTTCCCGGGCGACCCGACTCCGACGGTGATGCTGTCGCCGAGCGGCATGATCCGCAGGGGCGGTTCACCGGGCGACGCCGCCGCCGGCGTTGCCAGACCGGTGCAGAACAGGAGCCCTGCCAACGAAGAAGCGACCGTGCCGAACCGCGAACGCGTCATCTCTGCCCATCCTGGAGTGCCGATGCCATCGTCTGGCTATCGGCGTGCCCGGACGGGCGGCTGACCGGGTCAGCGGGTGTTGCGCCCGGTTCGCAACCAGACGCCGAACTCGACGGCGGTCCGCACCCCGTGCTCCAGGACAGCGGTGCAGATGTCGTAGCCGCCGATCTCGGCCGGATACTCCGGGCGCTGGTGCCAGACGCTCTTGATGGCGAGGATCGCCTGGCGCTCCTCGGCACTCAGACGGCCGGCGAGCTCCCGGTGCCATTCACTCACGTCGGCGTGGTCGTCTTGCAGCCAGATCGAGAGGTCGACCCGCCACTCGCCGACGGTGAGGACGATGTGGTGCCGCTCGTCCCGGGGCTTGCCGCTGGGCGACCGGTCACCACGCTCGTCGCGGTAGTCGAAACCGGTCAGGCCCGGGATCGTCACGGCCCGGCCCAGCAGCGTGACCACGTCCGCCGGGCCGAACTGCGGACCGCCGTGCAGCATCACGTCCAGGTCCCGCCACACCATCAGGCCGGAGACGAAACTGCCGGTGGGTGTGAGTGGTCCCAACGGCTCCAGTAGCGCCAGCACCGAGCGCGCCTCCGCCTGCAGATCCTCCGGGCTGGCCATCATGCTCTCCTCCCGACCGCGGTCCGCCCCCGTTCGACGCACATTGTCGGATGTGGCGGGACCGCGCCGGAGAAGACCCCCTAGCGGTGCTCGGTCAGGAAGTCGGTGATCACCTTGGCCAGCAGGGTGGGCTGCTCGATCACCATGGCGTGGGAGGTGTCGGCCAGGGAGAGATGACGCAGGTGGGGGATCGACTGCGCCTGCTCGACGAGGAAGCGGCGGTGTGCGGCGTAGAGCTCGGCGAACGGCTCCTGCTGGGGCAGGTTCCGGGTGGGCAGCACGACCAGCTCGGGGCAGGTCGTGGCGGCGTAGACCGGCGTCAGGTCGAGCTCGTTCATGGCGGCGCGCAGCTGGCTGGTGAGCGCGGCGGACGGGCGGATCGACGTCTCGCCGCCGAGGTGGACCAGGTTGCGCCGGAACCCCTCGACCCACACCTTCTCGTTGGCGCCCATGTCGCGGGCCGCCATCTGCTGCCGCTCCACGAGGTCGGGCAGCTGGTCGGCGGGGATCACCTGACCGGCGGCGGCCTCGACGGCGTCGAAGATCGCGTGCAGCCGGGCCAGCTCGGCGGCGGCCTTCTCCGGGTCGAGGCCGGGGAGGTGCTCGGGCCGGGTGGGCGGCGGGTTGCCGTCGAGGCTGACGATGCCGGGGGACTCGGGGTGCCGCTGGCCCCAGAGCGCGGCGAGCATGCCGCCGAGCGAGTGGCCGACGACGGCGGGCCGATCGAGCTCGAGTTGGACGCAGACGGCGGCGAGGTCGCCGAGGGCGGCGTCCCAGCTCCAGTCGCCGTCGGCTGAGCGGCCGTGACCGCGCAGGTCGAGAGTGACCACCCGGTGGTGCGGGCGCAGCGCCCGGGCCAGCGTGGTCAGCTGCGCCAGGTTGCCGCCGGCGCCGTGCACCAGCAGCAGTGGTGGCTCGTCGCCGCCGAAGTCGCGGACGGCGAGCTGCACGCTGCCGGCGTCGATCAGACGGTCATTGATCATGAAGACTCCTCGGTGGGCGGGTTGGTGCGGAGCCGGTCGCGGATGGCGGCGACGGGCACGCCGCCGTCCGGGTGGCGGGGTAGCCGGCCGCGTCGGACGAGGTCGTGCACGCCCTGCCGGCTGATGCCGAGCATCGCGCCGGCCGTCGACAGCGACACCGAGGCCGCGTACGGATGACCGACCCGCCGGATCACGATCTGCCCGAGCGGGGTGCGCCACCAGTCGGCCGGTGGATGGAAGCCGTCGTCGCCGGGGTGGAGCGCGCCGATCAGCCGGGCGATCACCTGGATCGCGGCGGTGTCGTCGCCGTGCTCGAGCGTCTCGGCCCACTCTGCCACCCGGCGTCGCAGCAGGGTGCGGATCGCGTCGGTCGGCTCACCGTCCTGGAGGAGGATCTCCAACGGGTCGAGCAGGCGGTTGTCGAGCATGCGGAGCAGCTGCCCGGCCAGGTCCATGACGGCATCCTGTCTCTACTTGACAGCGAGTGTCAAGCGATATGGTCCGTAGGGTGAGTCGTCCACTGACCGAGCCGCACCCGTCCCGTCTCGCGCCGGACCATCCACGCCGCGCCGAGATCCTCGCCGCCCACACGGCCGCCCTGGACGCGGGCGAGGCCGGCTACCTCGATCCCGGATCCGGCCTGTTCGTGCTGACCGCGGGCTTCCTGGCGGCCCGGGGGACCTGTTGCTCCCGTGGGTGCCGTCACTGTCCGTACGTGACCGGCCCCTGATCGCCCTCTTCCGTGATCGGCTCGCGCCCAGTACGTTGTGTGCGCCCGCCCCCGGGGAGGATCACTAGTGCCTACGCGTCTGGCCGCTCTCGGCGCCGCCGTGCTGTTCGCCGTCGCCGGCTGCAGCAGCACCGCCGACGAGGCCGCCACCATCGTGACGCCGTCCGCGCCGGCCGAGGATCTGGCCGAGCTGCCCGCCGCGTCGGCCGGTGGCGCCTGCATCCTGTGGGACTACGACTTCATCGAGCAGAACCTGGGCGTCCGGTTCGCGGTCGCGGCCGCCGACCAGGTCGAGGACACGTCGACCTGTGTGGTGCAGACGCTGAACGCGCCGTGGCCCGATCTGGCGCTGTCCGTCGTGGAGACCACGAAGGCGAACGCCACGATCTTCCTCGACACCCGGATGCCGGAGAAGGCGACGAAGCTGACCGGTCTCGGCAGGGCCGGTTACCGCATGAACACCAAGGCGTCCGGTGAGCACGGCCCCACCGTGGAGATCGGCTGGCTGAGTGAGGCCAAGCAGCTCCAGACGCTCCGGTTCACCTTCGCGAAGGACGCCACGGCGGCCGACGTGAAGGACATGAACACGAGGCTCCTGGAGCTGGCGAAAGCCCTGAGCACGACGAACGGCTGAGCCGGGAGGCTCAGCGCGCCGCCACGAACACCCGGGACGCGACCTCGCGCGGCAGCCGGATCTTGTTACCGGCCGAGCCGTCGATGGTCACTCCGTCACGCTCCTGCGCCACCGTCACCGTCGTCCCCGGGTTGATCCCCGCGGCGTGCAGCTGGCGCAGCACGTCGGCGTTGGTCTGCACGCTCTCGCAGATGCGCTGGATGACCACGCTGCCGCTGAGGCCGGGGAACGCCAGGTTGCGCTCACCGTGCACCAGCAGATCGGCCGTGTCGTCCGGCGCGCCGAGGTGGTCCAGGCCGGGGATCGGATTCCCGTACGGCGAGCGGGTCGGCTTGTTGAGCAGCTCGTAGACCCGCTTCTCGACGGCGTCGCTCATCACGTGCTCCCACCGGCAGGCCTCCTCGTGGGCCTCCTCGTAGGGCATCCCGATGACGTTGACCAGAAGCAGCTCGGCGAGCCGGTGCTTGCGCATGACCGCGACCGCCGACGTGCGGCCGAGGTCGGTGAGCACCAGATGGCGATCGCCCTCGACGGTGAGAAGGCCGTCACGCTCCATCCGCGCGACGGTCTGACTGACCGTGGGACCGCTCTGGTGCAGGCGCTCGGCGATCCGGGCACGGAGCGCGGGCACACCCTCTTCTTCAAGCTCGAGAATGGTGCGCAGATACATCTCAGTGGTATCGACGAGATCGTTCACGATGCGGTCCTCCCAGCAGCGATAATACCGCGTTGCGCAGGGTTGACCTCCGCCCCGGACAAGTGCCTGACGACCCTACCCGACGGCGGAACACGTGTGCTAACAGCACATCGCCACGACCGGGGGACGCCGGGAGCATGGCAGCATGGCGGGCATGGCGGACGACACGACGGCGGTGGTCTGGGACAGTGCCCTGCTCGACTACGACATGGGCGATCATCCTCTCAATCCGGTGCGAGTCGAGTTGACCATGGCTCTCGCCCGTGACCTGGGCATCCTCGATCGGCCCGGGGTTCAGATGATCACCCCGACCGAGGCGAGTGAGATCGATCTCACACGAGTGCACCGCGCCGACTATCTGGAGGCGGTCCGGCTCGCCCCGATCGACCCGTTCTTCAAAGGGTGGGGACTGAACACTCCGGACAACCCCGTTTTCGACGGCATGCACCAGGCCTCCGCCCGGATCTGCGGCGCCACCCTGGCCGCCGCGAAAGCGGTCTGGCACGGCGCGGCCCGTCGCGCGGTGAACGTGGCCGGGGGACTGCACCACGCCATGCCGGCCCGCGCGGCCGGCTTCTGCGTCTACAACGACCCGGCGGTGGCGATCGCCTGGCTGCTGGAGCAGGGCGCGCAGCGGGTGGCGTACATCGACGTCGACGTGCACCACGGCGACGGGGTGCAGACCGCCTTCTACGACGACCCGCGGGTGCTCACGATCAGCCTGCACGAGTCGCCGCTCGCCCTCTTCCCGGGCACCGGCTTCGCCGACGAGATCGGCGGCCCGAACGCCGAGGGCACCGCGGTCAACGTGCCGCTGCCACCCGGCACCGGCGACGCCGGCTGGCTGCGGGCCTTCCACGCCGTGGTGCCGTCGGTCATCCGCGCCTTCGCCCCGGAGATCATCATCAGTCAGTGCGGCGCCGACGCCCACCGGCTCGACCCGCTGGCCGACCTGCGACTGTCGGTGGACGGGCAACGGGCCGCCTACATCGCCATGCGGGCGCTCGCCGACGAGGTCTGCGACGGCCGCTGGGTGGTCACCGGCGGCGGGGGGTACGCACTGGTCGAGGTGGTGCCACGTGCCTGGGCGCACCTGCTCGCGGTGGCCACCGGGGAGCCGCTGGCGCCGGAGACGCGCATCCCGCAGCAGTGGCGCGCGCTGGCCGCGTCGCGCCGCCCGGAGGCTACGATTCCGGAGGCGATGACCGACGGGACCGAGCCACGCATGGAGTCCTGGCCGGGGACGAGTGAGGACCCGGTGGACCGGGCCGTTCTCGCCACCCGGACCGCGGTCTTCCCATTGCACGGCCTCGACCCCCACGATCCCCGGGACTGACTCATGGAGCGCAGCGCGGACGTTCTCCTCTCCGACGGGACGGCCGTGCGCCTGCGCCGGATCCAGCCGGAGGACGCCGCGGCCATCGTGGACTTCCACTCCCGGATGAGCGACCGCACCCGCTACCTTCGCTACTTCTCGCCGTACCCGCGGATCCCCGAGCGTGACCTGCAGCGGTTCGTCAACGTCGACCACCGGGACCGCGAGGCGTTCGTGACGATCGCCGACGGCCGGATCACCTCGGTCGGGCGCTACGAACGGCTCGGGCCGGACTCGCCGGACGCCGAGGTCGCATTCGTGGTCGAGGACGCGCACCAGGGCCGGGGGATCGGGTCGGTCCTGCTGGAGCATCTCGCCGACGCCGCCCGGGAGAACGGGATCACCCGCTTCGTCGCCGAGGTGCTCCCGGAGAACAACGGGATGCTGCGCGTCTTCGGTGACACCGGCTATCAGGTGCAGCGCCGCTACGCCGACGGCGTGGTCCACCTGAGTTTCCCGATCGAGCCGACCGAGAAGTCGCGGGAGGTGCAGGAGTCCCGCGAGCACCTGACCGAGGCGCGGTCGATCGCACGGCTGCTGGCACCGCGGGGCATCGTCGTCTACGGCGCCAGCGCCACCGGCCACGGGATCGGCGCGCTCATGCTGGGCAATCTGCGCGACGGCGGCTACACCGGGCATGTGGTGCCCGTGCACCCCTCCGCCGAACGGGTGGCCGGGCTCACGGCGTACCGCAGCGCGATCGACGCCGGTGTCCCGATCGACCTGGCCCTCATCGCCGTGCCGGCCGACCGGGTCGCGGAGGCCGGTGAGGATGCGGCCCGCGCGGGCGCGGGCGGGGGTGTGGTGGTCTCGGCCGGCTTCGCCGAGACCGGTCCGGAGGGCGCCGCGCAGCAGCGCGGCCTGGTCGAGGCGGCGAGGGCCGCCGGGTTGCGGGTGGTGGGCCCGAGCAGCTTCGGGATCGCCAACACCGACCCGGGGGTACGCCTGAACGCCACACTGTCGCCACGTCTGCCGAGGGCCGGCCGTGTCGGCTTCTTCAGCCAGAGTGGCGCGCTCGGGGTCGCCCTGCTGGCCGAGGCCGATCGGCGTGGCCTGGGCCTGTCCAGTTTCGTGTCGGCCGGCAACCGGGCCGACGTCTCCGGCAACGACCTGCTGCAGTACTGGCAGGACGACCCCGGTACCGACGTGGTCCTGCTCTACCTGGAGACCTTCGGCAACCCGCGCAAGTTCGCGCGTCTGGCCCGCCGGATCAGCCGGGTCAAGCCGGTGGTGGCGGTGGCCGCGGCGACCCGCCCGCCCGGGCTGTCCGGCGATGCGCCGAGCCCGGACGCGCACGCGGTGACCGCCCTGTTCGCCCGGTCCGGGGTGATCCGGGTCGACACCGTTCAGGAGCTCTTCGACGTCGGCATGCTGCTGGCGCATCAGCCACTGCCGGCCGGCCGCCGGATCGCCGTGGTCGGCAACTCGTCGGCGCTGGCGGCGCTCGCGGTGGTCGCCTGCCAGTCGGCCGGGTTGGTGGTGGCCGCCGGCTATCCGCGTGACATCGGCCCGGAGGCGGGCGCCCACGATCTGGCCGACACGCTGGCCGACGCGGCCGTCGACCCGGCGGTGGACGCGCTGGTGGTGGTCTTCGCCCCGCCGATGCCGGGCCGCCACGCCGACGAGGACGCCGATTTCGCCGCGGCACTGGCGAGCGTGGCCCTGGCCGGGGAGAAGCCGACCGTCGCGACGATGGTCTTCGGTCAGGCCCCACCGCGGGTGCCCGCCTACCCCTCGGTCGAGGAGGCGGTCCGCGCGCTGTCCCGGGTGGTCGGCTACGCCGACTGGCTGCGCCGTCCGCCCGGCGTCATGCCGGCTCTCTCCGGCGTGGACCCGATCGCCGCCGAGGCGGCGGTCGCGGCCGAGTCGCCGACCGGGCTGCTGGCCGCCTACGGCATCCCGGTGCTTCCGTCGACACTGGCCGGCACCGTGGAGGCGGCCGTCGAGGCGGCGGCTGAGCTGGGCTTCCCGGTCGTGCTCAAAGCGGCGGGCGGGGCCTTGCGGCATCGGATCGACCTCGGCGCGGTGCGCCTGGCGGTCGCTGACGAGCCGGGGGTCCGCGTTGCGTACGCCGAACTGGCCGACGCCTTCGGCCCGGACGTCCTGGTGCAGACCATGGTCGCGCCGGGGGTCGCCTGCACGGTCGAGATCGTCGAGGACCCGGCGTTCGGCCCGGTGATCGGATTCGGGCTCGGTGGGGTCGCCAGTGAGTTGCTGGGCGATCTGGCCTGGCGCGCCGCACCGCTCACCGACCGGGCCGCGGAGGCGCTCGTCGACGAGCCACGGGCGGCCCCGCTGCTGCACGGCTACCGCGGGTCCACCCCGGTGGACCGGGCCGCCCTGATCGATCTGCTGCTGCGGGTGGGCCGGCTCGCCGACGAGCACCCGCGCGTCCGGTCGCTGACGCTCAACCCGGTGCTGGCGCGGCCGGACGGCTGGTCCGTGCTGCACGCCGCGATCGAGTTCGGCGACCCGGGGGCCCGGCCGGACACCGGCCCCCGGAGGTTGCGGAGCGCTTAGGAGGCGTAGGCCTCGAGGCGGGACGCCCGCTCCGGGTCACGCAGCTTCAGCATGGTGACCTTCTCGATCTGGCGGATCCGCTCGCGGCTGAGACCGAACTCGCGGCCCACCTCGTCGAGAGTGCGCTGGCGGCCGTCGTCCAGGCCGAAGCGCAGCCGGATCACGGCGGACTCCCGCTCGGAGAGCGTGGCCAGGACGATCTCCACCTCGCTGCGCAGCTCACCCGTGGTGTGGCCCTCGCCGGGCACGTTCGGGTCGACGGCGGCGACGAAGTCACCGAGGGCGCTCTCGCCGTCCTCGCCGACCGCCTGGTCGAGGCTGACCGGCTCCCGGTCGTACGAGATCAGCTCGATGACCTGGAACTCCGGCACGTCCATGGCCTTGGCGATCTCGGCGATGCCGGGCTCGCGGCCGAGCTGGGCGGCCAGGTCACGCCGGCAGCGGACCATCCGGTTGACCTGCTCGACCATGTGCACCGGTATGCGGATGGTGCGGGCCTGGTCGGCCATGGCGCGGGTGATGGCCTGCCGGATCCACCAGGTGGCGTACGTGGAGAACTTGTAGCCCTTGGTGTAGTCGAACTTCTCGACCGCGCGGATCAGGCCGAGGTTGCCCTCCTGGATCAGGTCCAGGAACGCCATGCCACGACCGGTGTAGCGCTTCGCGATGCTGACGACGAGGCGCAGGTTCGCCTCGAGCAGGTGGTTCTTCGCGGACTTGCCCTCCGCGGCGATGACCCGCAGAAGAGGCGCCAGGTCGGCGGGTGCCGCCGGCAGCTTCTCCTCGGCGTACAGGCCCGCCTCGATGCGCTTGGAGAGCGTCACCTCCTCGACGGCGGTGAGCAGCCGGGTCCGGCCGATGCCGTTGAGGTATGCGCGAACGAGGTCGGCGGACACACCGCGCTCGTCCGTGGCGTCCAGGTCGGCCAGCGGCTCGACATCGTCGGTCATGCTGTCCTCAGCCGCCATGGAATCCGACGCCTTCATGTTCAGGACCACTTCGAGTCCCCTCCCCCGAGTAACGTCTCGTGCGAACCAGCCGCATCCGTGCCGGTGTGATGGCTAGCTTCGTCCGTGGCGCGTTAAGCGGAGGTGAGGCCAGCGTCCAGGTGGCATGAATCGGGGAGAACCCTGACGTCGCCAAACCGACAACGGTGAAATCCGGTCACCGTGCGTGGAACTTGCCGGAACTCGATAATGTGCTCGGCCCTAGGAGGGATCTGCGTGGTCTTCAAGCGAATGATGCAAGCGCTCGGCGTGGGCGGCCCGTCGGTCGACACCGTGCTGACCAATCCGAACACCTACCCCGGGGGATACCTCGAGGGCCAGGTCCACGTGGTCGGCGGCGACCATGCCGTCGACATCGAATATGTGGCGATCGGCCTGATGACCCGGGTCGAGGTGGAGAGTGGCGACAGTGAGTACCAGTCGAACCAGGAGTTCCACCGTCAGCGCCTGACCGGATCGTTCAAACTGGAGGCCGGCGCGCGTCACGACGTGCCGTTCCGGTTCGAGGTGCCCTGGCAGACCCCGATCACCGAGGTGTACGGCCAGCACCTGCACGGCATGACGATGGGCCTGGCCACCGAGCTTGAGGTGGCCCGCGCGGTCGACAAGTCGGACCTGGACACGGTCGCCGTGCACCCGCTGCCGGCCCAGGAGCGGATCCTCAACGCGCTGCTGCAGATCGGCTTCCGGTTCAGCAAGGCCGACGTGGAGCAGGGCCGGGTCTACGGGGTGGAGCAGCACCTGCCGTTCTACCAGGAGATCGAGTTCTACCCGCCGCCGCAGTACGCGAGCGGCATCAACCAGCTGGAGCTGACCTTCCTGCCGACCCCGCAGAAGCTGCAGGTGATCCTGGAGCTGGACAAGCGTGGCGGCGTCTTCACCGAGGGCCACGACGCGTTCGGCAGCTTCGACATCGACTACGCGAGCGCCGACCAGGTCGACTGGGTGTCCCGGCTGGACCAGTGGCTGCGCCAGTCCGCGTCGCGCCGGGGCCTGTTCTTCTAGAGCTCCAGCAGGACCGTGCACGGTCCCACATTCACCGACTCCACCAGCATGTGCGCCCGGAAGCGGCCGGTCTCGACGGTCGCTCCCCGGGCGCGCAGTGCCTTCACGTACTCCTCGATCAGCGGTTCGGCGACCTCGGCCGGCGCTGCCGCGCTCCAGCTGGGACGGCGGCCCTTGCGCGCGTCGCCGTAGAGCGTGAACTGGCTGACCACCAGCAGGGGAGCGCCCAGATCGGCGGCCGAGCGGTCGTCCAGGACGCGCAGCTCCCACGTCTTGCGGGCCAGCTCGGCGGCTTTCGCCGGGGTGTCGTCGTGGGTCACTCCGACCAGCGCCAGCAGGCCGTCCCCGATCTCGCCGACGATCGTGCCGTCGACGGTCACACTCGCCCGGCTCACGGTCTGCACCAGCGCTCGCATCAGGTTTCCGTCCGTCCCGGCCACTCGCGCCGTTCGCGGGAGCCGGGACGGACGTTATCCGAACGGCTCAGCCGGCCGTGTCGCTGGTGTACTGGTCCGCCGGGGTGCGCACGGCGCCCGTGGTGGCGTCCCCGGTGGTCGTCTCGGCCACGCCCGGCCCGGTCCGCGCGCGCTTCGGGAAGCTGGCCGGGCCGGCGGTGCCGCCGGTCGTGGTCATGATCCCCTCGGCCGGGGCCGGCCCGCCGTTGCGCAGCTCTTCGACGTCGGTGTTCGCGTCCAGCGTGCTGGACAGTTCGTCGTTCCGTGAGTCGCTCATCGCACACCTTCGGTTCTTGAGGTAGACGTCTTCGGGTTCGTGAGTCAGACGTCCCGTTTGCCCGGTGCCAACCGGGCCAAACTCCCGCCACTGGTTGTCAACTCGGTCAATATCCCGTCGACGATGTTGAGGGCGATGCCAGGATTTGCCTGGTCGGAGGGGTCGTCGAAATGTGAGTTCCGATAGTGAGCGACCGACGTGCCCCGATCATGGCGACCCGTGTACCGCGCGCCGGATCAACCGGACCCAGATGGGAGTTCAACCCATGCCCCTCACCAGCACCGCCACCGGGCGCGGCGCCGACACGTCCCGGGCGGCCCGCCCGGGAGGTCAGCCGGCCGCGGCCCGCACGGCACGCGGCGCGGACCAGGACGCGACCCGGCGTCAGGCCCGGTCGGTGGCGAAGCAGCAGCAGACTGCCGAGCGGATCGCTGCGGCCACTGCCGAGATCTCGGCACAGAACGCCGAGGCCGCCGAGGCGTCCCGGCAACTCGCCGAATCGATGCAACAGATCGCGGCCGGGGCGGAGGAGGCTTCCGGCGCCACCCAGCAGAGCCTCGCCGCGATGAACCAGGTCGAGGAGAAGGTGAGCAGGCAGGAGCTGACCACGCGGCAGGTGGCCGACCTCAGCCACGCCCTGCAGGGCGTGCTGCACGAGACCCGCGTCGGGATCATCGGCCTGCTCACCAACGTGGAGAACGCGTCGGCCCGGCAGACCGGCTCGGTTGCCACGATCACCGAACTGGAGAAGCAAGCCGACGAGATCGGCGAGATCGTCAAGACGGTCGCGCACATCGCCGACCAGACCAATCTGCTGGCCCTGAACGCCGCGATCGAGGCGGCCCGGGCCCGGCAGCACGGCAAGGGATTCGCCGTTGTCGCCGACGAGGTGCGCACGCTCGCCGAGACGAGCGAGCGCAGCGCCCGGCAGATCCGTGACCTGATCGACGAGGTGCGCAGCAGCGTCACGGACATCGCCGGCGCGGTGCAGAGTTCCGCCGAGACGGCCCGGGGCGAGGCGGAGAAGGGCAAGTCGATCACCTCGCAGCTGGAGACGATCCGCGCCGACATGGGCACGATCACGGCCGGGGCGACCGAGATGGCCGCCTCCGCCGAGCAGGCCAAGCGGGCGGCCGGGAACGCCAAGCAGCGCTCCGAGGAGATCGCCGCGGCGGCCGAGCAGCAGTCCGCGGCCTGCGAGGAGTCCCTGCAGACGGTGGCTCAGCAGACCCAGGCGTTGCGGCAGAGTGAGCAGGCCGCCGACTCGCTGGCCGACATCGCCGAGACACTGCGGAGCAGCGCGGACATCGCAAAGAGCGCTGAGGAGGTGGCGTCCGCGGCCGAGGAACTGTCCGCGGCGGTGGAGGAGATCAACCGGGCCGCCACCCAGATCAGCGTGGCGATCAGCGAGATCAACACGGGTGCGCGTACGGCGGCGGAGAAGGGCCAGCAGACGGCGGTCTCGGTCAACCAGATCGAACAGGGCGCCCAGCGTTCGGCTGTTCAGGGGGCCGCGTCGGTGGAACGCGCCGATACGATCCTGCAACTGCTGGTGACCAATAAGCAGGCGGTCGTGACGATGATCGACGCGATCGGCCGGGGGGCCGCGAGGGTATCGAGAACGTCCGCAAGGTCAGCGAGCTGGAGCAGATCTCCCGGCGGATCGACAAGATCGTGGACGCGATCGCGAACGTCTCGATCCAGACGAACATGCTGGCGGTCAACGGTTCGGTCGAGTCGGCCCGGGCCGGTGAGTTCGGCAAGGGCTTCGCGGTCGTCTCCACCGACATCCGTAACCTGGCCCGGGACTCGGCCGACAACGCCGACCGGATCAAGGATCTGGTCAAGGCGGTGCAGGACCGGATCGTCGACGTCCGCGCCGACCTGGAGGAGACCAGCCGGCTGTCGCTCGCGGAGGCCGACGCCGCGAAGACGATCACCACCCGGCTCGAGGAGATCGAGCGCGAGATGCACCAGGTGCGCAGCGGCAACGACGAGGTGCGCGAGTCGGCCGAAGAGATCGCGGGCGTGCTCGGCGAGGTCAAGACCGGGCTGGAACAGATCGCGTCGTCCGCCAACGAGGCCGAGCAACTCGCCGTGCAGTGTTCCACCGCCGCCCGGGAGCAGGCTCAGGGTGCCGAGGAACTCGCGGCTGCGGTCGAGGAGATCGCCGCGCTCGCCGACGAGTTGCAGAACGTCGCCTGACCGCCGGGGAGGGGAGGACACGCGATGGACGACGATGACGAATTCGACGAGAACAGCGACTATGTCACTTTTGACATGCTGGGGGAGCGGTACGCCTTCCCGATGCGCCGGGTGCAGGAGATCATCCGGATGCCGGCCGTGGTGAAGGTGCCGCTCGGCCCACCGTCGTTGGAGGGCCTGGCCAACCTGCGCGGCCGGGTGCTGCCGGTGGTGAGCCTGCGTGGCTGCTGCGCGATGGAGCAGACCGGGCACGACGAGGCCACCCGGGTGATCGTGGTGGACGGGGGAGTGCCGCTCGGCTTCGTCGTCGACCGGGTGTCCAGCGTGATCAGCATCGACCCGCAACAGGTGGAGCCGGCCGAGTCGGTGAAGCAGGCGGTCCGCTCCGACGTGCTGGTCGGGGTGATCAAATCCGGTGACGGAGAGATGACCAGCGTCCTCGACGTGGACCGGCTGATCGCCGGTCAGTTCGCCCGCCTCTCCGAGAAGGGGATCAGCCGGGACTCCTCGGCGGTGACCCGGGTCTCGGCCGAGGCGGACGCCGACGCGGATCTCGATGACACGCTGGAGTTGGTCAGCTTCGCGGTGGAGGGTCAGGAGTACGCGCTCCCGATCGACCAGGTGCAGGAGATCGTGCAGGCCCCCGAATCGGTGAGCCACGTGCCGAACGCCGGCAGCCGGGTGCTCGGCGTGATCGATCTGCGCGGCCGGCTGCTGCCGGTGGTGAGCATGCGCCGGGTCTTCGGGCTTCCGGTGACGCCGCTGGAGCCGCAGAACCGGATCGTCGTGGTCTCCATCGACGGCGGGGTGGTCGGCGTGGTGATGGACACCGTGCGCGAGGTGCTGCGGGTGCCGCACCAGTTGGTCGCCCCGCTGCCCGCCGTGGTCACCGGAGAGGGCCGCAGGACGGAGGTGGAGTCGGTGTGCCGGCTCGAGGACGGCAAGCGCCTGGTCTCGGTGCTGAGCGTGAACCGGATGTTCGATTCGCCGGAGGTACGCGACGAGATCGCCGACTATCGGGGGGAGGACGTGCTGGATATGAGCGACGAACAGGACGCGGTCGACGACGGCCGCGGCGACGAGGAGCTCTTCGTGGTCTTCCGCCTCGACGACGAGGAGTATGCGGTCGACGTCGACACGGTGCAGGAGATCATCCGGGTGCCCGCGGCGCTGATCCGGGTGCCGAAGTCGTTCGACTTCGTGGAGGGCCTGGTGAACCTGCGTGGGACGGTGCTGCCGGTAGTCGACCTGCGGACCAGGCTCGGGCTGGACCGAAGCGAGCGGGACGACCAGCAGCGCATCGTCGTGCTGATCATCGGCGGTGTGCGTACCGGGTTCATCGTGGACTCGGTGGCCGAGGTGGCGAGGATCGGGCGCAACGTGCTGGAGCCGGCGCCGGAACTGTCCGCGGAGCAGGCACGGGTGGTGTCCCGGGTGGCGAACCTGCCGGACCAGCAGCGGATGCTCCTGCTGGTCCAGGTGGACCAGTTGCTCGCGGCCGAGCAGGCGGAGTTTGCCGCGGAACTCTGCGAGACCGTCGCCGATGAGCCGCTCGTCGGCGTCTGATCGGGGATCCCGATGCCGTCTGTCTCCGTGCTGATCGTCGACGACTCGGCGCTGATGCGGCGCGCGCTCAAGTCCATCCTCACCGAGGCCGGCGGCTTCGAGGTGCACACCGCCCGCAACGGGGTGGACGCTCTGGATCAGTTCGGGCGCATCCACCCGGACGTGGTGACCCTCGATGTCAACATGCCGGAGATGGACGGTCTCACCTGCCTGGTGAAGATCATGGAGGAACGGCCCACCCCGGTGGTGATGGTGTCCTCGCTGACCGAGCGCAACGCCCTGGTCACCCTCGAGGCGCTGGAACTCGGCGCGGTGGACTACGTGCCGAAGCCGGGCGGCACGGTCTCGCTCAACATCGAAGAGGTCTCGGTCGAACTGGTGAGCAAAGTTCGCAGCGCCTCGAAAGCCCGGCCCAAGCGGGCCGGCGGGTTGAGCGCGCGGATCCGTGACCAGACGAATCGTGCCGCCGGCGTCAGGCCACCGGGCCGGGCCACCGCCGCGGTGGACCTGGTCCTGATCGGCTCGTCGACCGGCGGGCCTGCGCTCCTCTCCGAACTGCTTCCCCAACTACCGGCCACGTTCGGTGCGCCCGTGGTGGTCGCCCAGCACATCCCGGCGTCGTTCACCGCGACCCTGGCCCGGCGGCTCGACGAGGAATGCGCGCTGCGGGTGCACGAGGTGGACCGGATCGTGACGATGCAGCGCGGAAACATCTACATCGGCAGGGGCAACGCCGACGTCGTGGTGGCCCGGCGCACCGACGGCCTGATCGTCAAGAGCGTGCCGTCGACCGCCGATTACCGATGGCACCCGAGCGTGGACCGGCTGGTCGCCTCGGCCCGGCGCTACGTCGACCCTGAACGGCTGGTGTGCGTGCTTCTCACCGGCATGGGCGACGACGGCGCCGCCGAGATGACCGCGGTCAAGGAGGGCGGCGGCCGGACCGTCGCGGAGGCCGAGGAGACGGCCGTGGTGTGGGGCATGCCGGGCGAACTGGCCCGGCGGGGCGGGGCCACGGTCGTGCTGCCCGCGCACGAGATCGCCGAGAGATTGGCCGACTGGGTCGGTTGAGAGTGTCATCGAGGGCAGCGTTGTCGAGGCAGTGAAAGGTTGAGCACGATGGGACTCGTCCGCAAGCACGCCCGGCAGCGGCTCGAGGAGGTGCTGCCGGAGGAGCCCACGCCCGATGCGCTCCTGGGTCTTCTGGGCGACCCGGACGTGGAATGTCGGCGGGAGGCGGCGCTGGGGCTGGTCGGCGTCACCGAGGCGGTGCCGGAACTGCTCGTCCGGGCCGGTGTGGAGAAGGACCCGAGGGTCCTGGAGTCGATCCTCATCACCCTCGCCGCGCATGACACCGCCGAGGTGGCGGGCAGTATCGCGGTTCATCTCGCCAGCGACGACGCCTGGCGGCGGACGGCCGCCGCGGCGGCGCTGGCCACCATGCCCCGGTCGGTCCCGGCCCTGATGCCGGCCCTGATCGCCGCACCCGACCACGATGTCCGGGTGATGACGGCGATGGTGCTGGCCGCCCTGCCGCACCCGGAGGTGCGCACCTGGCTGGTCCGGATGATCTCCGAGGACCCGCACCCGAACGTGGTGACCGCGGCGATCGACGTTCTGCTGCCAGCCGCAACCCTGGAGGACGTGGCGTTGCTGGAGGCGGCCGTACGGCGTTTCCCGGACGATCCGTTCCTGCGTTTCACCGTTCAGTCGGCGCTGCCCCGGCTGGCTGGGACACCAGCATGATGAGCACGCCCGCCGCCGGACTCTCCGACACGGAATTCGAGCGGTTTCGCGAGTACTTCTACAACCGCACCGGCATTCAATTCACGACGTCGAAGCGGTACTTCGTCGACAAACGGATCGACGCCTGCATCCGTAACTCCCGGCACGACAGGTTCGCGAGCTGGTTCGCCGAGCTGCGGGTGCCGGACCGGCCGGAGATGCTGCAGGACCTGATCAACCAGCTCACCGTCAACGAGACCTACTTCCTGCGCGAGGACTACCAGTTCGACTCCATGTTGTCCACGGTGCTACCGAACGTGCTGGCGGCCCGTGGCGGGGTGCGGCGCATCGTCGGGCCGCTGAAGATCCTCTCGCTGCCCTGCTCGACCGGCGAGGAGCCGTACTCGATAGCGCTTCGCCTGCTGGAGGAGTGGGACCAGATCGACCACGTGGACGTGGAGATCCACGCCGCCGATATCGACAGCGCCGTGCTTGCCAAGGCGGCCCACGCCACTTACGGCGAGCGGTCCGTGCAGCGGGTGCCCAAGGCCTGGATACGAAAGTACTTCAGCGAGGTCGCGCCCGGCTACATCCAAGTCGCCGAGGATATTCGCAACGCCGTGACGCTGCACCGGGTGAACATCTGCGACACGGCGGCGATGCGGTCGTTCCGCGACTTCGATGTGATCTTCTGCCGCAACGTTCTGATCTACTTCGACGAGTTGTCCAGCCGCCGGGCGGCGGAGAACCTGTACGGCGCCCTCCGCCCCGGCGGCTACCTATTCCTCGGCCACTCCGAGTCGATGAGCCGGATCTCGCCGATCTTCACTCCGGCCCGCCTCCCGGACGGCATCGTCTACCAGCGACCGACCGGAGCGAAGTGATGACCTCGGAAGCCGCGACCGGAGCCCGGGTGCTCGTGGTCGACGACGCCGCAACGGTGCGGCTTTACCACACCAGCCTGCTCAGCGACGCCGGGTTCGAGGTGAACGAGGCAGCGAACGGCCTGGAGGCCGTCGAGGTGGCCCTCGGGACCGAGTACGACCTTTTCGTGGTCGACGTCAACATGCCGAGGATGAACGGCTACGCCTGTGTGGAGGCGCTGCGGTCGGAGACCGTCGGCAGCGTCGCCCCGGTCGTGATGATCAGCACCGAGGACCGGCCCGGCGACGCCGACCGGGCGTATCAGGCCGGGGCGAACCTCTACCTGGTCAAGCCGGTGGCCAGGGACCGCCTGGTCCGCGTCGCGACCATGCTGACCGCCGGGAACGCCAGGGCCGTGGAGAAGGACGTGCCGGAATGAACCCATTGCTCGCACAGTTCCTTGCGGAGGCGAACGACCTGCTAGCCCAGGTAGACGAGGGGTTGCTCCAACTGGAGCGTGCACCCGGCGACCCGGACCTGGTCAACGAGGTGTTCCGGGCCGCGCACACCTTCAAGGGGTCGTCTGGTCTGTTCGACTTCCCTGAGCTGACCCGGCTCACACACGCGGCCGAGGACCTGCTGGACGCGGTACGCGCCGGTCGCGTCGCCCTCGACTCCGGCATGACCGACGACCTGCTGGCCTCCTTCGACCTGATCCGCGGCTGGCTGGCCCACGTCACCCTGCACGAGCGTCTCCCGGCTAGCGCCGGCAACGACGCCGCCGGCCCGATCACCCGGCTGCGCGCTCCGCTCGGCGGTGAGCCGGTGGCCCCCACCCATGCCGCCGCCGGCCCGGCACCGGTCATCGGCCCGGCACCCGAGTGGCTGGCCTGGTTCGACGCCGAGTGGCTGACCGAGACCGCGACATGGCTGGCCACCACGTCGTCGACCCTGCGTTTCGTCCGGTACGTGCCGGACGCCGACTGCTTCTTCCGGGCCGAGGACCCGTTGCACCTGGTCCGCCAGGTGCCCGCCCTGGACCGGATCGGCGTCGTCCAGCCTGAGGCGTGGCCCGAAACGGACGACTACGACGAGTACGTCTGCCTGCTCTCCTTCGTCCTGGCCACCCGGGCCGGCGCCGGCGAGCTCGACTACCTCTTCCGCTACGTGCCCGACCAGGTCCAGATCGTGGAGCTGGACTCCGACGCGATCACCCGGCACCTCAGCGGTGAACCACCGATGCGGGTGGAGGAGGCGGTCACCGCTGTCGTCACCCCCGTGATCGACTCCGGCCTCGATGCCGATGCCCGTGCTGTCCTGCATGCGGCGCACCGTTTGCTGACGATGGACGGCGGAACGACCGAGGGCACGCGGCTCCGGTCCGTGGTGTACGCGGTCGGCTCGGCGGCACGTGCGCTCGGCGTACCGGTGGATCCGGCCGCCGTCGGCCCGGCCGAGCTGATCGCGGAGATCGACCGCCTGCTGGCCGTAGCGGCTCCGGTGATGGTGGAAACCACCTCGGCCGCGGTCCCGCCGCCCGCTCCGTCGGTGGTCCCGGCGGAGACGGGCGGGCGGGCCGACGACCCCGGCGGCCAGGTAGGCACCCGGATCCTCAAGGTCGACCAGGAGAAGGTGGATCGGCTGATGGAGCTGGTCGGTGAGCTGAACGTGGCGAAGAACGGGCTCACCTTCCTGGCCGATGCGGCAGAGGAGGAGTTCGGCAGCCGGGTGCTCAGCCGCCGCATCAAGGATCAGTACGCCGGCATGCACCGGATCGCCGAGGAACTGCAGGCAGCCGTGATGGACGTCCGGATGCTCCCGCTCTCGGTGGCGTTCGGCCGGTTCCCGCGGCTGGTTCGAGACCTGAGCCGGCGGCTCGGCAAGACCATCGAGTTGGTCACCGAGGGCGAGGACACGATGGCCGACAAGGACGTCATCGAGGCGCTCGGCGACCCGCTGGTCCACCTGGTGCGCAACAGCCTTGATCACGGGATCGAACCGTCTGGTGAGCGGATCGCCGCCGGCAAAGCGGCGGCCGCACGGCTCACCATCTCGGCGGTCGCCGACGGGGACGCGGTGATCGTCGAGGTGTCGGACGACGGGCGTGGTGTCGACCCGGACCGGGTGCGGCGCAAGGCGTACGAGAAAGGTCTGATCTCGGAGGAGGAGCTGGAGTCGCTGAGCGACAGCGAGGCGATCGACCTGCTGTTCCGTCCCGGCTTCTCGACCGCCGACCAGGTTTCCGACCTATCCGGACGGGGAGTCGGCATGGACGCCGTCCGAGCCAGTGTGGAGAAGCTCGGCGGCGCCGTGACCATGCGATCGGAGCCGGGTCTGGGCACGTCCACCCGCCTGCGGCTGCCGCTGTCGATGGCCGTCACCCAGGTGATGGTGGTCAGCGTCGCCGGTCAGCGGTTCGGCATCCCGGTCGACATGGTTGTCGAGACGGTGCGTGTCCCGGCCGGCGAGATGAGCCGTGTCCTCCACCAGGAGGTCGTGATGATGCGCGGCGAGGTGGTCCCGGTGATCGACCTGGCCCGTGCCCTGGACCTGCCATGGGCGCTCGGAGAGGACGCGGACCGGGCGATCCTGGTGGTGAACGCGAACGGTCAGCGGATCGGCCTGCTCGTCGAGCAGTTCCACCGTGAGGTCGACGTGATTCTCAAGCCGATGGAGGGTCTGCTCGCCTACGCCGCCGAATTCTCCGGCACCGCCCTGCTCGGCGATGGTCTTGTCCTGCTGGTGCTCAACATGAGGGAGGTGCTCGGTCTTGCCGCTCGAGTTGCATGAGGAGACCGCCAACCTGGTCGGCGTCGTCACCGTCGACGAGGTCGAGCAGCTGGTCGGGTGGCTGCGATCCGTCAAGCGGCCGAAGGTCGCCCTGCGACGTTGCAACCATCTACACACCGGCGCACTCCAGGCCCTGCTGCTTTTCAAGCCGAAGATTAGCTCGGCACCGAACGACGCCTTCCTGGCGGCCCAGGTGCTGCCGCTGCTCACCACGAGCAGCGGTCTCGCCAGCCGACAGGGAAGAGAACCCCATGATGACCGTGATGCTCGTCGATGACTCCGCCACCATGCTCATGAGCCTCAAGTCGATCCTCAGCAAGGCCGGATTCGCGGTGGAGACCGCGGGTCACGGCAAGGAGGCCCTGGACAAGCTGGGTAAGGGTGTCAAGCCGAACCTGATCATCAGCGACGTCAACATGCCGCAGATGGACGGAATCACCTTCGCCCGCGAGGCCCGTAAGGCTCCGGGCATGCGCTTCACCCCGATCCTCATGTTGACCACCGAGTCTGAGCAGAGCAAGCGCACCGAGGCGAAGAACGCCGGGGCAACCGGATGGCTGGTCAAGCCGGTCAGCCCGGACCAGTTGATCGGTGTGATCAAGCAGGTTCTGCCCGGGGCCTGAACCCTACCGACTGGTGTAACGGAGGTATCGCATTGCCCGGCCTTCTCCGCAGATTCACACAGCCCTCGGCCATGCCGGAGGAGCACCTCCCGCGCCCGGATGTGTTGGTAGCAGCCCTAGAAGCGGTCCCGTCCTACTGCGGTGTGGTCGACGGGCACGTGCGTGACGTCATCGACCAGACCGGTGAGGCCGCCACCGCGATCGTCCAGCAGCTGGTCAAGGTCGACTCTCTGGCGGAGGTGATGGCCGGTGACGTTTCTCAGCTCGCCGGCCTCCTCAGCCACACCGGGACCCAGCTGAGCCAGGTCAGTGAGAGCAACGACCGGCTCGTCGGCCGTCTGATTTCCTACTTCCTGCACCGGGACTACCAGATCCGGGCCCTGGTCGATCAGATGCGCGAGCTGAACCAGCACGTCAAGGAGATCGAGGAGGTCTCCCGGGCGACCAACATCCTGGCCCTGAACGCGATGATCGAGTCTGTTCGGGCCGGCGAGGCGGGCGAGGGCTTCTCTGTCGTCGCCGACGAGGTCCGCAAACTGGCTCGCCGGTCTGCGGAGGCCGCGCACGGGATCGGCAACAGCATCGGCGACCTGACCGCCAAGCTCGACAGCGTCCTTTCCGACGACAGCCAGTTCGACCGCGAGGAGCAGGTCTCGGTGGCGCCCGAGGAGACCGCGATGACCCGTCGGCTCAGTGGTATCGCCCACGCGCAGCGGGAGATATCGGAGGTGGTGGCCGGCATTCTCAAGGACACGGTGGATGCTGCGGGACAGGTGGAGCGCAGCTCGGCCGTGCTCGTCGCCGAGACCACCGATGCCGTCGGCTATGTGCAGTTTCAGGACATCAGCCGGCAGATGCTGGAACACGTCGGTGAAGCGGTCGCCGACATCTGCCGCCAGTCCGAGGACGTGGTCGCCTACGCGCGCGGCGCGGTCGGCGAAGAGGATCTCCTGGCGCGCGTCATCAACGTTGATGAACTGCGGCGGAAACACGTGATGTCCCGGCAACGAGCCACGCACTCCCAGCAGACGGGCGGTGCGGCCCAGGACGATACCGAGCCGCTCATCGAACTGTTCTAGACCAACCGGAAACGCCAGCGAGAGGGTGCCCGATATGGCCCGTGTCGAAGATTACGGCCAGGAATCGCCGACCGAGCAGGAAGCCGTGAAGGCCCTGGCGGATCTGATCGGACCGCAGATGGCCGAAGGGCTATGGGCCCTGTCGGTCCAGGCAGTCGGCCTTCGCCGCCCTGTCAAGACTACGGCTGAACTGCGGAGGGTGGCCGAGCACGTAATGGAGGTGGGAGGGCTGAGCCGGGTGGCCGGCCGCTCGCTCAAGGTCCGGATCATCACGTACGAAGCCCTGGCGAGGACGGCTCAAGTATGATTCTGGACACGTACCCGGAGCTGCATGACCGGCGGCGGCTGCTCGCCCTGGCCCAGGTCGGCGTCGACCGGCTGCAGGAACGCCCCTTTCTCACCGAGATCGTGGAGTCGGTCAGCGGGCGGCTGGACACCCCGTTCGCCGTCATCAGCGTGCTGCTCGACGGCGCGCAGGTCTTCCTCGCCGGCTGCGGCCCGATCCCGGAGTGGATCGGCGAGGCCGGTGGCACCCCGATCGAGTGGGCGTTCTGCCTGCCGATGCTCCGGTCCCGTACGCCCTGGTTCGTCGGCGACTTCGCCCTGGATCCGGCGTACCGCGATAATCCGCTGGTCACGGTCGAGGGCGTCCGCTCGTACATCGGGGCGCCGCTGATCACCAGCGGCGGCGATGTGGTCGGCGGCCTGTGCGGGCTGGACGTGCGGCCCCGCAACTTCGACGCCGGGCAGTTGCGCGACCTTCAGGACCTCGCCGACGAGGCCGTCCGCCGGATCGAGGCACAGGCCGAGCCTGCCATCATGGAGCTGTGACGTTCTCCCTACCGGTGCCGGCCGAAGCCAACGACCTCCTCAACCGCGACCCGCTCGCGGTGACCCTCGGGATCGTGCTGGACCAGCAGATCACCCTGGAGAAGGCGTTCACGTCGCCGTGGGTGCTGGCGCAGCGGCTGGGGCACGAGCCCACCGCCGCCGAGCTGGCCGACTTCGATCCGGAGGCGCTGGTCGCGATCTTCTCCGAGCCGCCCGCCCTGCACCGTTTCCCGAAGGCGATGGCGGCTCGGGTCCAAGAGGTCTGCCGCGTCCTCGCCGAGGAGTATGAGGGGGAGGCCGCCGGCCTCTGGCGCGGCGTGACGGACGGTGCCGAGCTCTACAAGCGGATCTTCGCGTTGCCCGGCTTCGGCAAGCAGAAGGCGCAGATCTTCGTGGCGCTGCTCGGCAAGCTCTACGACGTCCGGCCGGAGGGCTGGCGCGAGGCGGCCGGCGGCTACGGCGAGGAGGGCTCCTACAGGTCGGTGGCCGACATCGTCGACGACGCGTCGCTGGCGCGGGTTCGCGCCTACAAGAAGCAGGTTAAGGCCGAGGCGAAGGCTGCGAAAGAGGCCTGAGACCCGGGCCGGTGGGCGGGACGGGCTGTCCGGTGGGAGGATGGCGAGGTCGATCGGAGACCTCGCGTGAAGAAGCAGCCGGAGCGTCCGGTGTTGATCACCGACGCCGCTCGCAGCCAGGATGATCAGCTCCGCAGCCGCCAGATCCGCTACGTCACGATGATGAGCGTGCGGGCACTGTGCCTGGTCCTCGGCGGGATCCTGATCAGCGCCCGGGTGCCTCTCCTGCCGCTCTGGCTCTCCCTCTGCGCCCTCGGCATGGTCCTGCTGCCCTGGATGGCCGTGCTGATCGCGAACGACCGGCCTCCCAAGACCAAGGAGGAGCGGGCGGCCGACGCGGCGGCCCGTGAGGACGTGCGCCGGGCTCTCGAACAGCCGGCCCCCGAGCCGGACCACATCACCATCGACGCCGAGATCGTCGACGAGCCCCGCCGCAACCCCGACTGAAATCCCCAAGATCAAACCCATGCGGCGGTACGGCCCAGGCGCCCCCACCTCACGCAAGAGGCCTCCACCCCGTGACCGCCCCGAGCATCGACCGGCCGTCGCTCAGACCGATGTGAGGGCCGCCTGACCCGGCTGGCTACGGCCTGCCGGCCGGAGGTGGGGCGGGGCGGGCTCCGATCCGGGAGACGGCCAGCGCGCCCAGGGCGGCGCCGGCCCGCAGAGCGGCTGACGGGGCCTCACCCGCGCACCACGCCGCGAGCAGTCCGGCCGCGAACGCGTCGCCCGCGCCGGTCGGGTCCTTCACCGGGACCGGGTCGGCGGCCACCGGCCACACCCCGTCCGGCCCGGCCCACACCGCCCCGGCCGCGCCCTTCTTGACCACGGCGTTGCGCACGTGGGCTGTCAGCCGCCCCGCCTGTTCGGCCGCGCTGCCCGGACCGGCGAGCACGTCGGCCTCGTCCGCGTTGCACAGGAGCAGGTCGGTACCCCGTACCCAGGCGAGGAACTCCCCAGCCCCGGCATCGCGCAAGGGTGCCGCCGACGCCGCGTCGACGCTCACCGTGATCTCTCGCCGCGCAGCGGCCGTGAGGGCCGCCAGTCCGGCCGGGCGGGAGCCGGCGTGCAGCAGCGGATAGCCGGAGAGGTGCAGGTGGCTGCCGGGCGGGGCGGCGCCGATCGTGGCGGCGACATGATCCGGGGTGAGGCGCAGTGACGCGCCCCGGTCGGTGATCATGGTGCGCTCGGCCGCCCCGGTGAGCACCACCACACTGCCGGTGGCGACGCCCGGAAGCACCTGCACCGCGCACCGCACCCCGGCCGCGCCGAGCTCGGCCACCCGGTCGCGGCCGGCCTGATCGTCGCCGACCGCCGCGACCAGCGTCACCTCATGGCCCGCCGAGGCCAGCCAGGCCGCGGTGTTCGCAGCCTGGCCGCCACCGGCGACCCGGATCGCCGCGTCCGTGTCCGAGCCGGTCCGGATCTCCCCGTCGTGCTCGACCAGGACGTCGGTGACCAGGTCGCCGACGACGAGGATCATGCCGGCACGGCGAAACCGACCGGCGCCGTCGAGCCGTCGGTGGCGGCGACCGCGATCTTCGCGGCCAGCGCGGCGTTGCGCAGGATGATCCGGATGTTGACCGCCAGGCTCCGGCCCTCGGTGCTGGAGTGGAAGTGGCCCAGCAGGAACGGGGTGACCGCCTTGCCGGTGATGTTCTGCTCGGCGAGCAGGCTCAGCCCGGTCGCCAGGGTCCGGTCGTGCAGGGCCGGCTCCAGCTGCTCGTCGGCCGGCAGCGGGTTGGCCAGCACGAGCGCGCCGTCGGCGACCCCCTGGTCGGCGCGGGCCTTGATGAAGTCGGCCACCTGCTCCGGCGAGTCGAGCTGCCAGTCCAGGTCGAAGCCGCCGTCGGTGATGAAGAAGCCGGGGAAGCGGCGCGTACGGTACCCGGCCACCGAGACACCGAGGGTCTCCAGCCGCTCCAGGGTGGCGCCGACGTCCAGGATCGACTTGACCCCGGCGCAGACCACGACGATCGGCGTACGGGCCAGCGCGGTCAGGTCGGCCGACTCGTCATAAGTGACGTTCGCCTCCCGGTGCACGCCGCCCAGCCCGCCGGTGGCGAACACGCCGATGCCCGCGGCCGCGGCGATCGCGCTGGTGGCCGCGACCGTGGTCGCCCCGTCGGCGCGCCGGGCCGCGGCGATCGCCAGGTCCCGCACCGAGAGCTTGGCCACGGCCTCGGCCGAGGCCAGGCGCTCGACCTGGGCGTCCTCCAGGCCGACGATCACCTCGCCGTCGATCATGCCGATGGTCGCCGGCACCGCCCCGTTGTCCCGGACGGCCTGTTCGATCTCACCCGCCACCCGGATGTTGTCGGGGTGCGGGAGCCCGTGGGAGATGATCGTGCTCTCCAGGGCCACCACCGGACGGCCGTCCCGCCGGGCACGGATCACGTGCTCGCCGTATCGAATCGCGAAGTCAGTCACGGGTAGACCGTACGACTCCCACCACTCGCGTCGTCGTTGGACCGCTCAGGCGTGAGGTGTCAGACTTGGCGGCTGGAGCTTGGCTTACTTCAGAAGGGCAGATAGCTGTGAGCACCCAGATTCTCGAGCGTCCGGAGACCAAGGACGCCGACACCGGTCCCGAGATGTTCCACTACGTGCGCAAGGAGAAGATCGCGGAGAGCGCCGTCATGGGCAGCTTCGTGGTGGCTCTCTGCGGCGAGACCTTTCCGGTGACCAAGACGCCGAAGAAGGGGTCGCCGGTCTGCCCGCAGTGCAAGGAGATCTACGAAGCCATGAAGGCCTGATCCGGGCGTGACGGGCGGATATCCGCTGCTCGTCGCGGATCTGATCGGTGTGGCGGTGTTCGCCGCCTCGGGCGCCTCGGCCGGCGTCGCGAAACGACTCGACCTGTTCGGTGTCGCGTTCGTCGGCTTCGCGGCCGCGCTCGGTGGTGGCATTCTGCGTGACCTGGTGATCGGCGCCGTGCCCCCGCTGGCGTTCGCCGACTGGCGTTACGCGGTGACCGCGGTGGGCGCCTCGATCGCGGTGTTCTGGCTGCACCCGGCGTTGCATCGGGTGCGGCGTACCGTGCTGGTGCTGGACGCCGCCGGCCTCGGGCTGTTCACCGTGACCGGCACGCTGAAGGCCCTCGAGGCCGGTGTGCCCGCTGTCGGCGCCTGTCTGGTGGGGATGCTCACAGCGATCGGCGGAGGCCTGACCCGCGACCTGCTCACCGGCGAGATCCCGGCGGTGCTGCAACGAGACATCTACGCGATCGTCGCTCTGGGCGGCGCCGTGCTGGTGACCGTCCTGCACCGGATCGGGCAGGCCGGTGTGGCGCCCCTGGCGATCGCGGCCGTCGTCATGACCGCCGTCCGGCTGATCGCGCTGTACCGCCGTTGGTCGGCGCCGGTCGCGGTGCCGTGAACCCGCCCGGCAACATCGCACGGCTATGCTGGACCCCGCCTCCGCGCCCTGCTCGCGGGGGTTTTTCCTTGGAGAAGGGATCACCGCAGCTTGAGCCCGCCTGTGCCGAACCTGGAGATCTTTCCGCCGCTGCGGGACTGGCAGCGTAAGGCGATGGTGACGTACCTTCGTCGCCGTTCCGAGGACTTCATGGCCGTGGCGACGCCCGGCGCCGGCAAGACCACGTTCGCGTTGCGGATCGCGGCCGAGCTGCTCGCCGACGGCACGTGCGACGCGGTCACCGTGGTCTGCCCGACCGAGCACCTGAAGACGCAGTGGGCGCAGGCGGCGGCCGGCGTCGGCATCCAACTGGACCCGAGGTTCCGCAACTCCGAGGTGCACTCGTCCCGCGACTTCCACGGCGCGGTGGTCACGTACGCCCAGGTCGGCATGGCGCCCGCGGTGCACAAGCGGCGCACTCTGGCGCGCCGCACGTTCGTCATCCTCGACGAGATCCACCACGCCGGCGACTCGCGGACCTGGGGCGACGGGGTCAAGGACGCCTTCGAGCCCGCTGAGCGGCGCCTGCTGCTCACCGGGACGCCGTTCCGGTCCGACGAGAACCCGATCCCGTTCGTGTCCTACGAGCGTGGCCAGGACGGCATTCAACGATCGAAGGCCGATTCGGTGTACGGCTACGCCGACGCGCTGAAGGACCGGGTCGTGCGGCCCGTGCTGTTCATGGCGTACTCCGGCGAGACCCGGTGGCGCACCAACGCCGGGGACGAGCTGGCCGCCCGCCTCGGCGAGCCGATGACCAAGGACCTGGTCGCGCAGGCCTGGCGGACCGCCCTGGACCACCGGGGCGAGTGGATGCCCCAGGTGATGCGGGCCGCCGACGCCCGGCTCACGACGATCCGCGAGCACGGCATGACCGACGCGGGTGGGCTCGTCATCGCGAGCGACCAGCAGGCCGCCCGGGCGTATGCGAAGCTCCTGCACGACCTGACCGGCGAGCCGGCCACCGTGGTCCTCTCCGACGACGAGGGCGCCTCGGGCCGGATCGCCGAGTTCGCCGCCTCGGAGAAGCGCTGGATGGTCGCGGTCCGGATGGTGTCCGAGGGTGTCGACATCCCGCGGCTGGCCGTCGGCGTCTACGCCACCAGCGCCTCCACGCCCCTCTACTTCGCCCAGGCGATCGGCCGGTTCGTGCGGTCCCGGGTGCCCGGCGAGACCGCCACCGTGTTCCTGCCCAGCGTCCCCCACCTGCTCGGCCTGGCCAGCGAGATGGAGGCGCAGCGCAACCACGTGATCGGCGCGCCCAAGGAGAAGGACGGGCTCGACGACGACGTCCTGGAGCGCGCGCAGAAGACCGAGGACGCCCTCGGCGAGCTCGACAAGATGTTCGAGGCGCTGTCCGCCACGGCCGAGCTGGACCAGGTCATCTACGAGGGCACGTCGTTCGGCACCGGCGCACGGACCGGGACGGCCGAGGAGGCCGACTATCTGGGGCTGCCGGGCCTGCTCACCCCGGACCAGGTGACCACCCTGCTGAACAAGCGCCAGGCCGACCAGATGGCGGCTCAGAAACGCCGTCAGGCGGAGGAGCCCAAGCCCGACGAGACGGTCCGCCCCGAGCCGGTCGTGCCGATGAGCGCGGGGGAGCGCCGCAACAGCCTGCGCCGTCAGCTGAACACGCTGGTCGCCGCCCACCACCACCGGACCAACCTGCCGCACGGGAAGATCCACGCCGAGTTGCGCCGGATCTGCGGCGGCCCGCCCAGCGCGCAGGCCACCATCGAGCAGCTCGAGGAGCGAATCGCTACGATTCAGTCCTTCTAGGGCCACCGGGTTCTCTCCGATCCGTCTCCCCGGGGCCGATATGGCGCCGGGGAGGGGATACATGCGGGAGATCACACTCGAGGCGGCGCGTCTGCTGGAGCGGGCCCAGACCGGCGAGGCCGTCGCGGCCCGGGCCCGGGCTGAAGAGGTGCTCCGGTCGGTCACGGGCGACCTTGTCGACGGCCCGGCCTGCATGCATTTCGTCCGTCTCGTCTCGTTCATCGCGCAGGCCGATCCGGCGGCCGCCGTCGAGGCGGCGGATCTGATGCTGCCGTCGACGGAGCGGGAGGGCAGCGTCGGATGGCGGGCCTGCGCCCTGGCCAGCCGGTCCTGGCAGCGTCTGCGGCTCGGCCAGATGGACCCGGCGGAGAACGACGTCGACTCGGTGCTGCGCGACCTGGTGACCGCCGAGTCGCTGGCCGCCGAGGAGCGCGAGCCGATCGCCGCGGTCAACTCGCTGGTGGCGGTGGCGATCGGCTACTGGGAGCTGCGCCTCTACGAGCGGGCCGACCCACAGTTCCGGATGGCCTACGAGATGAGCCGGGCCGACGACCGCCAGAACGGCAACCGGGCCATGTGGCAGCTCAACCTGGCCGAACTGCACCTGCGGTGGGCACTGGAGCTCTACCAGATCAACCAGGTGGACGAGGCCGAGGGACACACCGCCGAGGCCGAGCGGCACGCTCTACGGGCCGCTGAGGAGGTCTCCGGAGACGACGCGGAGGCCTGGCGGGAGAACGCTCTGCTCTTCGCCGCCTGCTCGCGGGCGGACCGGCACGACCCGGTCGGTGCCGCGGCCGACATCGCGAGCTACGCCGCGCGGCTGGAGGCCCGGGGTTTCATGCCGGACGCGCTGACCATCAGCAAACCGTTCCACGCGGTCGCGCTGAGCCGCTCCGGGCGCTCGGAGGAGGCCCTGCGGGTGATGGCCGAGGCGGTCCGTGACCTGCCGGCTGACGCCGATTGGCTGATGGTGGCCAGCACCCACCGCACCCGGGCCGTCCTGATGGCCCAGCTCGGCTCCCAGGACGCCCGGGCCACCCTCGCCTACGGGGACTCGCTCGCCGCCGCCCTCTGGAGCCAGCGCCTGAACACGCTGCACGCCGCCCGCAGCCTGCACGACCTGGAGGCACTGCGGCTCCAGCACGACCAGATGGCCCGCGCCGCCGACCTGGACGCGCTGACCGGGATCGCCAACCGGCGCGCCTTCGACCACATCCTTGAGGACGCCCGGACCGCCCCGGACGCCGCCCGTCGTCGGATCGCCGTGCTCCTGATCGACACGGACGGGTTCAAGCAGATCAACGACACGTACGGCCATGCGGCCGGTGACGCGGCGCTGCGTGCCATCGCCGCCGCGCTGACCGCTCAGGCCGGCCCCGGCGATCTGGTCGCACGGCTGGGTGGTGACGAGTTCGCGGCGCTGCTCGACGGGCGTGACGAGGCCGCCGCCACTGATGTGGCCGCCCGCATGGTCCGGGCGGTACGGGCGCTGCCGGACTGCCCCGCCACGCTGAGCATCGGGATCGCGGTGACGCCCGCCGACCAGCTCTGCACGGCCCTGGGACGTGCCGACGAGGCCATGTACGCCGTCAAGCGTGCCGGCGGCGACGGGGTGCGGCTGTGTGACGACGACGAGGCGGCGCTGGCCGCCTGACGCAGAGCGGGCGTTCCCTGCAGGGGGAACGCCCGTTCTTGTGTCACATGTATCAGTTGTGGGGGACCGCTGCTAGTTGCTGGAGTTCGACATCATGTCCGCGCCGCGCCAGGTGAACTCGGGCTCAGCCGCATACTGCACCGCGATCTTCACCAGGTCCTCGGCGTACCGGTTGGCGTGGTGGCCACAGAAAACGAGTTCACTGCCACCCGCCAGGGTCAAACGGAGCTTCCCTGCTGCATTGCAGCGGTCGCACCGTTCATCGGCTGCGGGGCCGGCCAGACTACCTGCCGACGGCGTGAGAGTCGGGGTCATCGCCTTCCTCCTCTGTTCGTCACCGATGAACATGTTCCTCGGCTACTGCTCACACATCGTGCAACACCCTGCACCGTTGCAGCCTTCCCAGAGTGCCCCGGGGGGACCGGGATCACACCGTGGTTCCAGCTAGTGTGCCGTGATCCAAGGGTGCCACGTCAACGATCACTTCTGCACAACGGTCTGATCACCACCCGTTGATGTACGGGTGGTGACCAATCAGACACTGAATGTTGACCAAAGGACCTAGTCGAGGTAGTCCCGGAGGACCTGAGACCGCGACGGGTGCCGCAGCTTCGACATGGTCTTCGACTCGATCTGCCGGATCCGCTCACGGGTCACCCCGTAGACCTGGCCGATCTCGTCAAGCGTGCGCGGCTGCCCGTCGGTCAGACCGAACCGCAGCCGGACGACCCCCGCCTCACGCTCCGACAGCGTCTGCAGA
Organism: Actinoplanes sp. CA-252034; assembly: GCF_050956125.1. Taxonomy (NCBI): domain Bacteria; kingdom Bacillati; phylum Actinomycetota; class Actinomycetes; order Micromonosporales; family Micromonosporaceae; genus Actinoplanes; species Actinoplanes sp. CA-252034. Next base: position 9,383,148 of record NZ_CP191846.1, on the reverse strand, counting down.
ACCTGCTGGAGCTGGTCCTGCAGGAGCGAGAAGGAGACCGCGTCGACGGCGACGACCGCCTCGGAGTCCTCGATGAAGTCACCGAGCTGGCTGTCGCCCTCGTCGCCGATCGTCTGGTCCAGCGAGATCGGCTCTCGAGCATACTGCTGGATCTCCAGCACCTTCTCCGGCGTGATGTCCATCTCCTTGGCCAGCTCCTCCGGGGTGGGCTCACGGCCCAGGTCCTGGAGCAGCTCGCGCTGGATGCGCCCGAGCTTGTTGATGACCTCGACCATGTGCACCGGTATGCGGATGGTGCGGGCCTGGTCGGCCATGGCGCGGGTGATGGCCTGCCGGATCCACCAGGTGGCGTACGTGGAGAACTTGTAGCCCTTGGTGTAGTCGAACTTCTCGACCGCGCGGATCAGGCCGAGGTTGCCCTCCTGGATCAGGTCCAGGAACGCCATGCCACGACCGGTGTAGCGCTTGGCCAGCGAGACCACGAGCCGGAGGTTGGCCTCGAGCAGGTGGTTCTTGGCGCGGTCGCCGTCCCGGTTGATCCACTTGAGGTCACGCTCGAAGTTGCGCTCGAGCGCCTCCTCGCCCTCGTCGGCGGCGCGCAGCCGCTCGGCGGCGTAGAGGCCGGCCTCGATCCGCTTGGCGAGCTCGACCTCCTGCTCCGCGTTGAGCAGCGGAACCTTGCCGATCTGCTTGAGGTAGGCACGGACCGAGTCGGCCGAGGCGGTCAGCTCCGCGTCTCGGCGGGCCTGCTTGAGAGCCTCGGACTCCTCGTCGTCCCACTCGAAGTCGCCGTCGGTGGCCGAGCTGGCGGCGTCGGTGGCGGCAGCCACCACGAGGGCGACCGGCTCCTCGATCACCACGTCCTCGACCGCGGCGGCGAGCTCCTCGGGATCGATCTCTTCGCCGGGGCCCTCCTCGCCGGGTGCGGCGCCCTTCGTCGGCGCGGCTTTCTTGGCCGGCACGGCGGCCTTGGCGGCGGTGGCCTTGCGGACCGGCGCCGCCTTCTTGGCCGGCGCGGGCGTGGCGTCGCCGCCGAGGGCGGGAGCGGCCTGCTTGGGCGCGGGCGCCGCCTTCTTGGCCGGTGCCGTCTTGGCGGTGGTGGCCCGGGACGCCGGAGTGGTGGAGCGGGCGGCGGCGACCTTCGGCCGACGGGTGCTGACCGAGCCGTCGACCACGACGGTGATGCCGGCGTCCACCAGCCCCCGCAGGATCTTCTTGGCCTGCGCCGGGTTGACCGCGGCGGACTCGAGCGTATGCGCGACCTGGGCCGATGTGAGTTGCCCGCCCGCACCCTGGGCATGGGTGATCAAGGCCTCGGTGAGAGAGCGAACGTCGGCACCGTTCTGGTGGGCTTCTGTCACGAATGACCTTCCGGAGGCGATGAGGTTGGGCACGGCCGCGGTCCAGCGCAGCACGCGGGGGCGAGCGTCGCCGGAGTCGGTTTGTGGGGGCCCCCGGGTCACGGACCGTGCCGGTGGCGTGTCCGTGAAGCGGTGGGCAGGGGTGAATTGTAGCGCCGCTTACCGAGATCCTCCGCCCGCAGCACGCCGCCGGGGCCCGACGACCTCGTCAGAGACGCCTGAAGCGAGAATGGTATCGGCGGAAAGGACCCCTACGTGAGCGAGATTCCGATGGTATCGACACCTGGCGAGTTGTTGTCCGTCGCGGTGCGGATCGCCCGTGAGGCGGCCGTGACGGCCCGCAGGATGCGGGACGAGGCGATCGGCGACGTGCAGACCAAGAGCACCGACACCGACGTGGTGACCGCGGCCGACAAGGCGGTGGAACGGCAGGTGGTGGAGGCGCTCGCGGCGGAGCGGCCCGGCGACGGCGTCCTCGGCGAGGAGTACGGGGACTCGGTCGACGTCGACCCCGGCGCCGTCCGGTGGATCCTCGACCCGATCGACGGCACCGTGAACTACCTCTACGGCCTGCCGCAGTATGCCGTCTCGCTGGCCGCCGAGCGCGACGGCGAGGTGGTGGCCGGAGTGGTGATCAACGCGGCCACCGGTGACGAGTGGACGGCCACCCGGGGCGGCGGCGCCTGGCGGGCCGGGCGGCGCCTCAGCGGCTCGGAGCGGACCACTCTGGATCAGACCCTGGTCGGGACCGGGTTCGGCTACGACGCGCGGCGACGGGCCCATCAGGGGGCGGTGCTGGCCCGGCTGATCACCCGGGTGCGTGACATCCGGCGTCTCGGCGCGGCGGCCCTGGACCTCTGCCTGACCGCCGAGGGCTCGCTCGACGCGTACTTCGAGAAGGGTCTCAACCTGTGGGATCACGCGGCCGGCGGGCTGATCGCGACCGAGGCGGGCCTGATCGTCGCGGGGCTGTCCGGGGAGCCGGCCGGTGGCCGGATGCTGGTGGCCGCCCCGCCGGCGATCTTCCCGGCCCTGCACGACGCGCTGGTCGAGCTGGACGCGGCCGGCGGCCCGTGAGGGCGCCGGCCACGACCGGGTCACTCGGTCTCGGGCTCGGTCGTCTCGGTGACCGGCTTGAGGCAGGCCCCCGGGGGCAGTGTCGGCTCGCCCTCGGCGCCCAGCGACTGGTTCACCTCGGTGGTGGTGGCCAGCGCCTGGAACTTGTCGCCGATGATGATGTCGATGACGTCGCCCTTGCGCTTGGCGTTGTAGACCATCGTCGACTGAGCCAGGAAGTACGCCCGGAGCAGCTGCGCCTTGCCGACGGTGTCCGGCCCGTACCGGATCTCGGCGACGCCCTCGACCTTGGTCTTGCTCTTGCCCGGCTTCTCCACGACGAAACGGCGGTTGGCGAACTCGTTGGTGACCTGCTCGGCCAGGTCGGCCTTGCTGGTCCCGTTGAAGACCTTGATCTTGACGACGGCCGGGTCGTTCGGGAGCCGGATGTCGGCCAGCGGCGCTCCGGCCGGGCAGTCGATGCCGTTGCTGCTGCCGCGCTGGGTGTCCCGGAAGAGGGTGACGACGACGAAGACCACCGCGGCCACGGCGAGCACACCGACGACTACCAGCGCTCGGACGCGGGCAAAGCTCATGGGTCGGCTCCAGGATCGGGGGACGGACCCGGGTAAGGTGCCCGGGCCTGTCGAGAGGTTAACGTCTGTCCGCCAGGGGCGCGGAAACAGGGAATGCTTCCGGCGCGTTGACGATGATCCAGTGGCTGGGGCCCCTACTTTGATGTCGCCTCGGTCACATCGGGAACAATGTGCCGCCGGAGTGCGTACAAGCCTGCCGCGTCAGCGGTAATGTTCCGCGCCCACCGGGGGCGGTTTTCTGAGGTCCGAACGGGTGTCAGAAATCCTCCAGCGGAACCGGGAACCGAAACCCTGCCAATGGCGTTACAAACGCCAAGTGACACATCGATACAGGAGAGTGAAGACCGATGGCCACCGACTACGACGCCCCGCGTCGCGATGAGGTCGACCTCGGCGAGGACAGCCTCGAGGAGCTCAAGGCCCGCCGCGCCGACTCGCAGTCGGGCGCAGTGGACGTCGACGAGGTCGAGGTGGCGGAGAGCTTCGAGCTACCCGGCGCCGACCTCGCCGACGAGGAGCTCACCGTCAAGGTGCTGCCGATGCAGACCGACGAGTTCCGCTGCTCCCGCTGTTTCCTCGTGCACCACCGCAGCCAGCTCGCGGTGGAGCGGAACGGGGAGCTGATCTGCCGCGAGTGCGCCTGAGCGCACTCGCGCGCAGCGCGCCAACTCACCCGATCGCGGCAGTCGCGGTCGGGCGTACGGCGTTCGACGAAGGTTTGACAGGGGGTTTGACCCTGGGGCGTGACCGGGCACAGGGTGCCGGTGACGACCACGGGAAGGACGACGATGAGCCAGCCGGAGCGCGCGACCGAACCCGGCGCTGAGATCGTGCCTGCTGAGACCGACCACGCGCCGGAGGAGGTGGGCCGCACCGTCGCGGCCCTCACCGCGGACGACCTGGAGCCCGGTGGCCGGCGCCGACTTCTCGGCCGGCTCGCCGGGCAGGTCCGCCAGAGCGGCGCCGGACGGCTGTTCCGGCCGAAGGCGGCCCTGCAGTGGGTCACCGACCAGGTCACCACGCTGGCGCCGCACGTCCCGGTCCGGAACCGGGAGACACTGCGCCGGCACTTCCCCGGCCTGGACGACACGGAGCTGGCCGAGCGCCTGATCCGCAACGCCGCCCGGGCCACGGCCGGTGTCGGCGTGGCCGGGGGCGGCATCGCAGCGGTCGAGTGGGTCGCCACGCCGACCCTGCTCTCCGCGCCGGTGCTGCTGGCCACCGAGACGGTGGCGGTGGTCGCGATCGAGATCAAGCTGATCGGCGAGCTGCACGAGATCTATGGCCGCCCGATCACCGGGACTACCGGCGAGCGAGCCCTGAAGCTGGTCGAGGCGTGGTCCGGCCGGCGCGGGGTGAACCCGCTGGTCCCCGGCGTCGGGGTGGCCACGGTGCTCGGTACGGCGGCCCGCAAGGAGCTGCAGAAGTCGTTGTTGAAGCGGTTCGGCCGCAACCTGACGACGCTCGGGCCGATGCTAACCGGCGCGGCCGTTGCGAGTTACCTCAACCGGCGGGCCACCCGGCAGGTCGGCGAGAGCGTCCACGCCGATCTGCGCAAGCAGCCGCCGACACTGGTCACGCCCGCTCGACGCGAGCTCGGCGACTGACCTCCAGCAGCGTGGTCGCCAGCTCGACCGGCCGGCGGGTGCTGACCACCCAGAACGGGGTCGGGTCGGCCGGGTCGTCGAGCAGCACCTGCACGGCCGGGCCGATCCACGCCCGCTGCACCACGAAGGCCAGCGGATGCGAGCCGACCCCGAGCGCCTCGCGTTTGCCCGCGGCGTCGAGCGCCACCACCGCGGAGATGAACTCGACAGGCAGGCGGGCGTCGTCGACGCGGAACTCGTCCGGGGTGACCTCGACGAGCAACCGGTTCAGGGGCAGCAGGACGAGCAGGCCGAGCGGGACCACCACCGCATACGGCAACCACACCGGCACCTCGGGGACACCCAGCATCAGCTCGGTGGCGAGGATCGCTCCGGCCAGGAGCGCGGCCGGCCAGGCCCACCACGGGAGACGAAGCCGTTCCTGATGGGCCGCCACCGTGCGGGCCGGGGACTCGGGTGTCACCCTCGAAGGGTACGGCGCGCCTCCGTGGCGGGGCGCGGCAGGATGGCAGGGTAGGTGCCGCCCGCAGTACCCCAGTGAAGGAACACCCGCCGTGACCGATGTGATCGTCCAGGTCCTCCGGATCGACCCGGATCTGCCCCTGCCGGCCTACGCTCATCCGGGCGACGCCGGCGCCGACCTGGTCGCGGCCGAGGAGGCGGAGATCGCCCCGGGCGCGCGCGTCAAGGTCCGCACCGGTGTCGCCATCGCTCTTCCGGAGGGCTTCGTGGGCCTCGTTCACCCGCGCTCCGGGCTGGCGGCGCGACTGGGGGTGACGGTCCTCAACGCGCCCGGTACGGTCGACGCCGGTTACCGTGGCGAGATCCTGGTGAACCTGATCAATCACGATCGGGAGAGCACCGTCAAGATCTCCCGGGGCGACCGGATCGCCCAGCTCGTGATCCAGCGGGTGGAGCGGGCGGCGTTCCATGCCGTGGACGCCCTCGACGACACCGCGCGCGGCGCGGGCGGCCACGGTTCGACCGGCGGCCACCAGGCCCTCTGAGCTTTGCGAAAAGGAAAGGCTGGCAGTGATGTTCTCCCGTAAGCGCGGTGCCGCGAAGCACGTTCGGTCGGCTGACGCGCCGCCCTCCAAGGCGCTCGCCGACAGCCTCGCCTCCGAAGGCCTGCCGCCGGCGCCCGAGTTCGGCCCCTGGGACGCCCGGTACGCCCCGGAGGGCGTGCAGCGGCTCGACCTGGGCAGCCTGCAGATCCCCGCGATGGAGGGCGTCGAGGTGCGGGTGCAGGCCAACCCGGACGGCGGCGTGGAGCAGGTCGTCCTGGTCGACGGGGAGAGCGCCCTGCAGTTGGGGGTCTTCGCGGCGCCGAAGACCGAGGGCATCTGGAGCGAGGTGCGCGAGGAGATCGCCGGGGCGATGGCCGCCGACGGGGTCAGCCCGCGGGAGGTCGACGGGCGGTACGGCGTCGAGTTGATGGCCCGGGTGAACACCCCGGAGGGCCCGGCCGACGTGCGGTTCGTCGGCGTGGACGGCCCGCGGTGGATGGTGCGGGCGCTCTACCAGGGCGCGGCCGCCTCCGACCCGGGTCGTGAGGGCGTGCTCGGCGAGGTGTTGTCCGGTCTCGTCGTGGTCCGGGACAACGAGCCCCGCCCGGTCCGTGAGCCGTTGCCGATGCGGCTGCCGAAGGAGATGGCCGAGCAGGGCCAGGCCACGGCTCAGCCGGGCGCCAACGGCAATCCGCTCCAGTGACCTAGATCACCCGGGCGCTTCGGGCGTAGCGTGGTCGTCGAGCACACGCGCACACCGCGTCGCGTCGATGAAGGGTGACGGCCAAGTCATGACGACCGAAGAGCGCACCGGAATCCGCCGGTTCCTGAGCCGGCTGACGGCGACGGACTCGGAGCTGGACGCGGAGGAGTTGCAGCGGGACAGCGCCAAGTGCGGCGCCGTCCCGGCCGGCCAGTGCCGCCGTGGGCAGGTCGTTTCGGTATCGGGGCGGCTGCGCACGGTGGCGTACACTCCACGCACCAACCTGCCTACGCTGGAGGCCGACCTCTACGACGGCAGTGATGTGGTCACGCTGGTCTTCCTGGGGCGCCGGTCCATCGCCGGCATCGAACCGGGGCGTCAGCTCACCGCGCGAGGCCGGATCGCGATCCGGGACGATCGCAAGGTGATCTACAACCCCTACTACGAGCTGGAGGCGCCCCGGTGACAACCGGAAGCGACCCGCGTCACGCCGCGCACGAGTCGGTCGAGGAGCGGATCGCCGAGCTCGTCGGGGACGCCGAGGAGAAACTGGCCGCGGAGATCATCGCGGAGCAGGATCTGCATCCGGTCGCCAAGGGGCAGCCCGGTGACGAGGAGCCCCTCCCGTCGATGAGCGAGCAGATCGCCGAGCAGCTCGGCGGTGTGCGCGGCCTCATCGAGTCCAGCGTCCCGGTGCTCGCCTTCGTGCTGCTCAACGTGCTTCTCAGCCTCGAGGCCCTGGGCTTGGAGAAGCGGGAGGCGCTGCTCTGGGCGATCGTCGGCTCGGTCGGTTCGGCGCTGGCCATCGGCGGTGTCCGGCTGGTCCGCCGGCAGCCGGTCCGGCACGCGGTGAACGGCCTGTTCGGCATCGCGCTCGGCGCGTGGCTCGCGTGGCGTACCGGTGATGCCAAGAACTTCTATCTGCCCGGCATCCTTCTCACCTTCGGGCAGTCCGCGGTGCTGCTGGTCTCGGTCGCCTTCCGTAAGCCCCTCATCGGGTACGCCTGGGGCATCATGGCCAACAAGGGCAGGCAGGACTGGTTCGCCAACGCCCGGCTGTTCCGGACCTTCCAGTGGCTGACCGTGCTCTGGGCCATCTCGCTCACCGTCCGGGCCGGCATCCAGTTCGTCCTCTACCTGATGGGCGAGGCGAACGCGATCGGTGTCGTCCGGATCCTGGTGAGCTGGCCCATCTACGCCGCCACCTTCGCCTTCACCATCTGGGCCGTCCACCGGGTGACGTCAACCCAGCGGCGGGACACCCCGGTCGCCTAGCACCACGGCGCGGACCTGGTCCTCGACCTCGCTGGTGCACACGAAGATCAGCTCGTCGCCGGCCTCCAGCGGGTCGTCCGGCGTCGGCACCAGGACCCGCTTGCCGCGCAGGATGGCGACCAGAGCGGCGTCGCGCGGCATCGGCACCGACCGCACCGGCTGGCCCTCGTACGGCGCGTCCTTGGGCAGGGTGATCTCGACGAGGTTCGCCTCGCCCTGCCGGAAGGTCATCAGCCGGACCAGGTCGCCGACCGTCACCGCCTCCTCGACCAGGGCGGCCATCAGGCGGGGCTTGCTCACCGCGACGTCGACGCCCCACTGCTCGGTGAAGAGCCACTCGTTCTCCGCCCGGTTCACCCGGGACACCACCCGGGGCACCGCGAACTCCGTCTTGGCCAGCAGCGACACGACCAGGTTGGCCTTGTCGTCGCCGGTCGCCGCGACCACCACGTCACAGCCGGCCAGGTCGGCCTCCTCCAGGCTGCTCAGCTCGCAGGCGTCGGCGAGGACCCAGCGCGCCTCGGGCACCCGCTCCGGGCACAACTGACGGGGGTGCCGCTCGATCAGCATGACCTCGTGCCCGTTGCCGATCAGCTCCTGGGCGATCGACCGGCCCACGTTGCCGGCTCCCGCGATGGCGATGCGCACGGTCAGTTCCCTTCCTTGTCGGCGCCCTGGGCGATGTCCAGCACCTGGTCCACGGTCTCGTCGGTGACCAGCATGTAGATCTGGTCGCCGTCCTGCAGGACGGTGGACGGCTGGGCCAGCATGCCGAGCCCGAACCGGGCCATGTACGCGACCCGGGAGCCGGTCCGGTCCTCCAGCGACTTGACGGTGCGGCCGATCCAGTCCCGGTGCAGCGGCGTCTCCACGATGCTGACCACACTGGTCGGGTCACGGAACACCTCGACCCGCTGGTCCGGCACCAGGAACCGGTACATCCGGTCGGCCGCCCAGCGGATCGTGGCGATCGTCGGGATGCCCAGGCGCTCGTAGACCTGCGCGCGCCGGGAGTCGTAGATCCGGGCCACCACCCGGGAGACACCGAACGTCTCGCGGGCCAGCCGGGCCGAGATGATGTTGGAGTTGTCACCGCTGGAGACGGCGGCGAACGCGTCGGCCCGCTCGACGCCGGCGGCCTGCAACACGTCCCGGTCGAAGCCGATACCGTTCACGGTGACACCGCCGAAGCCGTCACCGAGACGGCGGAACGCCTCCGCGTCACGGTCGATCACGACGACCTGATGACCCTGGGCGTCGAGCTTCAGGGCCAGCGTCGAACCGAGCCGGCCGCACCCCATGATGACCACGTGCACGGTTCGTGCCCTCCGAATCTGTACGGACCAGCGAGGCTTGGTCAGGACCCACCTCGCGCCGGCCCAGCAGTACGTTATCTGTCGGCCTCCACCGTCCTGAACAAGCCTCGTCGTGAGCCTGCCATGCCCCGTGCACGGATGCTGTCCGGGGCGGGCCACACGCCGAAAGGTCCGCCCGTACGCTTGGCACTCGTGGCAAGTACCACCTCTCTAGCCAAACGGCTACTGCTAGGCCGGCCGTTCCGCTCGGACAAGCTGCAGCACACGCTGCTGCCCAAGCGGATCGCGCTCCCGGTCTTCGCGAGCGACGCGCTCTCCAGCGTGGCGTACGCCCCCGACGAGATCCTGCTGACGCTCTCGATCGCGGGCGCCGGCGCCTACCTCTACTCGCCCTGGGTGACGCTCGCGGTCGCGGTGGTCATGGTGACCGTGGTCGCCAGCTACCGGCAGAACGTGCACGCCTACCCGTCCGGCGGGGGCGACTACGAGGTGGCCACGGTCAACCTCGGGTCGAAGGCCGGTCTCGGGGTGGCCAGCGCGCTGCTCGTCGACTACATCCTCACGGTGGCGGTGTCGATCTCGTCCGGGGTGAGCAACCTGGGATCGGTCGTCCCCTGGGTGGCCACCCACAAGGTCGTCATCGCCATCATCGCGATCGTGGTGCTCAGCGCGCTCAACCTGCGCGGCCTGCGAGAGTCGGGGGCGGCGTTCGCCGTACCCACCTATCTCTTCATCATCGTCATCGTCGGCATGATCGTCACCGGCCTGGTCCGGGTGTTCCTGCTCGGCGACGACCTGCGGGCGCCCAGCGCCGGCCTGACGATCGTCGCCGAGGACGAGTTCACCCAGGTCGGGTTCGCGTTCCTGCTGTTACGGACGTTCTCGTCCGGCTGTGCGGCGCTGACCGGTGTCGAGGCGATCTCCAACGGGGTGCCCGCCTTCAAGAAGCCGAAGAGCAAGAACGCGGCGACCACCCTGCTGCTGCTCGGCGGCCTGTCGATCGTGATGCTTTACGGCATCGTCCTGCTGGCCCAGGCGACCCACCTGAAGTTCGTGGAGAACCCGACGCTGCAGATCATCCCGAACGCGGCCTCCGAGGGGTACACCCAGAAGACCGTCACCACCCAGCTCGCGGAGACCGTCTTCGGCAGCGGGTCGATCCTGCTCTACCTGGTCGGCGCGGTCACCGCCCTGATCCTGTTCCTGGCCGCGAACACGGCCTTCAACGGCTTCCCGGTGCTCGGCTCGATCCTCGCCCAGGACCGGTACCTGCCACGTCAGCTGCACACCCGCGGTGACCGGCTGGCGTTCAGCAACGGCATCCTCTTCCTGGCGGTCGCGGCGATCGTGCTGATCGTGGCGTTCGAGGCCGAGGTCACCCGGCTCATCCAGCTCTACATCGTGGGTGTGTTCGTGTCGTTCACCCTGTCCCAGCTCGGCATGATCCGGCACTGGAACCGGCTGTTGCGGACCCAGCGCGACCCGGCCCGGCGGCGGCAGATGGTGCGGTCCCGGGCGATCAACACGTTCGGCATGATCCTCACCGGCGCGGTCCTGATCGTCGTGCTGATCACCAAGTTCCTGCTCGGCGCATGGATCGCGATCGCCGCCATGATCGTGATCTACGGGCTGATGGTGGCCATCCACCGGCACTACACCCGAGTCGCCGAGGAACTCAAGCCGACCGACGAACGGCCCGTCCTGCCCTCCCGCAACCACGCGATCGTGCTGGTCAGCAAGGTTCACAAGCCGACCCTGCGCGCGCTGGCCTACGCACAGGCGACCCGGCCCGACACGCTCACCGCGGTCACCGTGAACGTCGACGACAACGACACGCGCGCCATCCAGGCCGAGTGGGAGCGCCGGCAGCTCCCGGTGCCGCTCACCGTGGTCGACTCGCCGTACCGGGAGATCACCAAGCCGATCATCGACTTCGTCAAGAACACCCGCCGGGCCTCGCCGCGCGACGTGGTGACAGTGTTCGTCCCGGAGTATGTGGTCGGCCGATGGTGGGAGAATCTGCTGCACAACCAGAGCGCTCTGCGGATCAAGGGCCGGCTGCTCTTCGAGCAGGGCGTCATGGTGGTCAGCGTGCCCTGGCAGCTGCGCTCCAGCCAGGACCGCAACCTCGACCGCATGGACCGGGTGCTGAGCCAGGCCCCGGCCCGCGGCCCCCGCGTCCAGTCCAGCCTCGACTCCGAGGACGGTGAGCAGCCGTGACCGTCGCCGACGACCGGCTGTCCGCCGGAGATCTGATCGAGGGCGACCGGGTGGAGGTCGTCGTGGGCGCGCCCGCGCACGGCGGGCACTGCGTCGCCCGGATCGGCGGCCCGCACGGCCGGGTCGTCTTCGTCCGGCACGCACTGCCCGGCGAACGCGTCACCGTCGAGATCACCGAGCTGCACCGCGGCTACCTGCGGGGCGATGCCGTCGAGATCCACGAGGCCTCCCCGGACCGGGTCACCCCGCCGTGCCCGTACGCCCGTCCCGGCGCCTGCGGCGGCTGTGACCTTCAGCACGCCTCCGGCGAGGCGCAGCTGCGGTGGAAGACGGAGGTGGTCCGGGAGCAGCTGATCCGGCTGGCCGGCCTCGACCCCGACGACCTGGGGGTACGGGTGGAGCCGCTCCCGCCGCCGCTGAACCGTCCCGCTGACGAGCCGGGGCAGCTGCTCGGGTGGCGCAGCCGGATCCGGTACGCGATCGACGCGGCCGGCCGTCCCGGTCTGCTCCAGCACCGGTCGCACCAGGTCGTGCCGATCGACCGCTGCCGGATCGCCCACCCGGCGATCCAGGAGCTGGACGTGCTCGCCAACGACTGGCCCAACGTCGACTCCCTGCAGGCCGTCGCCTCCACCGGCGGCGATGTCGTGGTGCTCGGCCGCCCGTCCGGCGCGTCCGGCCCGGCCCCGGGCGACGACCTCGCCGAAGCCCCGGAGGGCGGCCCGTTGTTCCGTCTGTCCGGCCCGGCCGAGGTGATCGAGTTGGCCGTCGGCCGCGCGTGGCGGCTCCCGCCGCAGGGTTTCTGGCAGGTCCATCCGTCAGCCGCGGACACCCTGGTCAACACGGTCCTGGAGATGCTGCGGCCGGCCGCGGGGGAGACCGCGTGGGACCTCTACGGTGGCGCCGGTCTGTTCGCCGCCGCCGTGGCCGAGCGCACCGGCGGGCGGGTCACCGTCGTCGAGTCGTCCGCGACCGGAGTGGCCGCGGCCCGCGCCAACCTCGCCGGCCTCCCGCACGCCGAGTTCGTCGAGGCCCGGGTGGAGGTGGCGCTGAGCCGGCGGCGGGTGACCGGCCCGGTCGACCTGGTGGTCCTCGACCCGCCGCGGGCCGGGGCGGGCGCCCGGGTGGTCCGGGCGCTGGCCGCCGCCCGGCCGCGCGCGATCGCCTACGTGGCGTGTGACCCGGCGGCCCTGGCCCGCGACCTGAAGACGTTCGTCTCGCTGGGCTGGCGGGTCGAGAGGCTGCGAGCCTTCGACTGCTTCCCGATGACCCAGCACATCGAGTGCGTCGCCCACCTGGTCCCGGCCTGACCCGCCCCGACGACGGCGTACCCGCTCAGGGGTTGGCTCTCTCGGCGGCCGCCACCGCATTGCGGAAGAGCATCGCGACCGTCGTCGGGCCCACGCCGCCGACCCGCGGGGTGATGGCGCCGGCCACCTCGGCACAGGTCTCCTCGACGTCGGGGAGCAGCCGGCGGCCCTCGTAGCGGACGCCGGCGCCGATCACGACCGCGCCCGGCTTGACGTGTTCGGGCTTGACGATGCCGGGGACGCCGACCGCGGCGATCAGGATGTCGGCGCGCTGCGCGTACCGTGGCCAGTCCTTGACGCCGGTGTGCACGACCGTGACCGCGGCGTTGGCGGTGGGCCGTTTCTGGGCCAGCAGCATGGCGAGCGGGCGGCCGAGGGTGGCGCCGCGGCCGAGGATGACGACCTCGCGGCCGGAGACCTCGATGCCGTGGAAGGCGAGCAGCGCCTCGATGCCGGCCGGGGTGCACGGCAGCGGACCGGGCAGGCCGACGGCGAGGCGGCCCATGTTGAGCGGGTGCATGCCGTCGACGTCCTTGTCGGGATCGAGGGTCTGCAGCGCGGCGTCGTAGTCGAGATGCGCCGGGATCGGGTACTGGATGAGGACGCCGTGCACGTCTTCGTCGTCGTTGTAGCTCGCGATGACCTTCAGCAGGTCGGCCTGGGTGACGTCACCGCCGAGGTGCTCGTGCGGGGACTCGAAGCCCAGCTCGGCGGCCTGCTTCTGCTTGATCCGGATGTAGCCCGCGGAGGCGTCGTCGTCGCCGACCAGGATGGTGGCGAGGCTGGGCCGGATGCCGCGGTCCTTGAGCTTGGCGACCCGGGCCTTGACGTCGTCGAGGACGGCCTCGGCGACGGGCGCACCGGGCAGGAGACGAGCAGTGGACATGTGTGACTCCTCAGCCGGGAGCCCAGGCGGTCGACTCCTCGTGACGAGCTCCCCGATGGTTCGACCATCCCTGTGCCGCCAGTCGCTGCGTGCCTCCCAGGATGCCGGACGGCTCCCTCCATCGCCCACCCGGGGTGCGGCTGTACGCCGGTCGGGGGAGGCCGCGATTGTGTGGAGGAATGGTGACGGTCCGTTCGCTCAAGTCGCGTCCTGGCCCGGCGGGGATAGACTCCAACCTCATGAGCGACTCCCCTCGACCCCGGCCGGCCTGCTGCCCAGCATCACCAATCCGGGTGATCTGAAGCGACTGACCGCGGAGCAGCTGCCCCTGCTCGCGGCCGAGATCCGAGACTTCCTCGTCGCCAAGGTGTCGCGGACCGGGGGACACCTCGGGCCCAACCTCGGTGTGGTCGAGATGACCCTGGCGCTGCACCGGGTCTTCGACTCCCCACGCGACAAGATCCTCTTCGACACCGGTCACCAGTCGTATGTCCACAAGATCGTGACCGGCCGGCAGGACGGCTTCGACCTGCTGCGCCAGCGGGGCGGCCTCACCGGTTACCCCAGCCGGGCCGAGAGCGACCACGACCTGATCGAGAACTCGCACGCCTCCACGGCGCTGTCCTACGCCGACGGTCTGGCCAAGGCGTTCGCGCTGCGCGGCGAGGACCGGCACGTGGTCGCGGTGGTCGGTGACGGCGCGCTGACCGGTGGCATGTGCTGGGAGGCGCTCAACAACATCGCCGCCACGAGGAACCGTCTGGTCATCGTGGTCAACGACAACGGCCGCTCCTACGCGCCGACCATCGGCGGTCTCGCCGACCACCTGTCCACGCTGCGTCTCAACCCGGGCTACGAGAAGGTGCTCGACCTGGTCAAGGACGCGCTGGGCCAGACGCCGGTGGTGGGCAAGCCGGTCTTCGAGGTGCTGCACGCTGTCAAGAAGGGCATCAAGGACGCCGTCAGCCCCCAGCCGATGTTCGAGGACCTGGGCCTGAAATACATCGGGCCGGTCGACGGCCACGACCATCAGGCCATGGAGTCGGCGCTGCGGCGGGCCAAGGGCTTCAACGCGCCGGTCATCGTCCACGCGGTGACCCGCAAGGGCTACGGTTACCGCCCCGCCGAGCAGGACGAGGCGGACTGCCTGCACGGCCCGGGCGCGTTCGACCCGCAGACCGGCGCGCTGACCGCCAAGCCGTCGCTGAAGTGGACCGCGGTCTTCGCCGACGAGCTGGTCCGGATCGCCGACGAGCGGCTGGACGTGGTGGGCATCACGGCCGCGATGGCCGAGCCGACCGGCATCGCCGAGCTGGCCAAGAAATACCCGGAGCGCACCTACGACGTGGGCATCGCCGAGCAGCATGCGGCGACGTCGGCGGCCGGTCTCGCGATGGGTGGCCTGCACCCGGTCGTGGCGGTCTACGCGACCTTCCTCAACCGGGCGTTCGACCAGGTCCTGCTGGACGTGGCGATGCACAACCTGCCGGTGACGTTCGTGCTCGACCGGGCCGGTATAACGGGGCCGGACGGGCCGAGCCACTACGGCATGTGGGACATGAGCGTCTTCGGTGTGGTCCCGGGCCTGCGGATCGCCGCGCCGCGGGACGCCGCGACCCTGCGGGAGGAGCTGCGCGAGGCGGTCGCGGTCGACGACGGGCCGACGATCGTGCGCTTCCCGACCGGCGCGGTCGCGCCGGACACCCCGGCGATCCGCCGGGTCGGCCAGGTGGACGTGCTGCGCGAGGGCGAAAGCCGGGACATCCTGCTGGTCGCGGTCGGCTCCTTCGTGGGCCTCGCGCTGGAGGCCGCGGAGAGGATCACCGAGCAGGGGTACGGAGTGACGGTCGTCGACCCGCGCTGGGTCCGTCCCGTGCCGATCGAGCTGACCGGCCTGGCCGCCCAGCACCGGGCGGTCGTGACGCTGGAGGACGGTGTGCGGGCCGGCGGCGTCGGTGACGCGGTGGCGAGCGCCCTGCGTGACGCGGGCGTGTCCACCCCGCTGCGCGACTTCGGTGTGCCGGTCGGCTTCCACCCGCACGGCACCCGGGCCGAGATCCTCGCCTCGCTCGGGCTCACCTCGCAGGATGTCGCCCGTGAGGTGACCGAGTTCGTGTCGCGTCTTGCGCAGCCCGATATCCGCGTCTGACCCCTGGGCAACTTCGTTACTGAAAAGTTACCGTTGGCGGATGGGTGCGGACACCGTCAGCGGGCCACTGGTGATCGACCTCGGGTATGACCGGGGCGAGCCGATCACGTACGGGCGGCCGGGACGGCATTCGCTGCCGTCCTGGCTGGTCCCGGTCATGGTCGCGACGATGGTGCTCTTCGCCGCCACCGCCTCCGGCCCGCCGCCGCCCCCGCTGCTGGCCGCGCTCACCCGGGTCGAGATCGGCTCCGGCGACCCCTACCTGGTGACCGGCACCGGTCAGCTGGTGGTCCAGTCGGCCGGCCGGCTCATCTCCTACGACCTGGCCACCGGCGCTCCGCAGTGGCAGGTCCGCCGGCAGGTCCCGGTCTACCGGCTGCGCTCCGGCGACGGACTGCTGCTCCTGCGCCCGTGGGGCGCCGGCAACACCGAGCCCGGCACCACGGCGGTCTCCCTGACCACCGGCGTCGAGCAGTGGCACAACCCCCGCAGCGTGGTCAGCTTCGAGGGCACCGGCCTGGTCCTCTCGGTCGAGGGGGTGCGCAGCCAGTCCTCCGGCACCGGCCGCCGCGTCGAACGGGCCGTCGAGGCGATCGACCCGGCCACCGGGCGGATCCGTTGGAGCGTCCAGGTGCCGTCGACCGCGGTCGTGCTCAGCGTGCCCGCGCCGGCCGGCGACACGGCCCGGATGCTGATGGTCCGCGACGACCTGGTCGCCCAGCTGTACGACGGGCGGAGCGGCGCCCTGATCGCCGAACGGACGGTGCCGGCCGCCAACTACGACCCGGACAACCCGCTGATCGTCGGGGGAGTGATCCTGCTGCGGCATCCCGGGCCCTCCGGCATCGAAGTGTCCGCGTTCGACCCGGCGACCCTGCGGCCGCTGTGGACCCAGCCGGTCGGCAACACCCGGGAGGTACGGCCGTGCGGCCCCCTGGCCTGCCTGATCGGCCTGGACGGCGTACGGGCCGTCGACCCGCCGACCGGTGACGTGCGCTGGCGCCGGCCGGGCTGGCGGTCGATCGAGAGGATCGGCGGGGGGCTGATCGCGTACGCCGACGGCCCGAGCTCGCCGACCGCCCTGGTGGACCCGGCGACCGGCCGGGTGCTCGTCGACCTGACCGGCTGGCGGCCGCTCGACGGAGCGAGCACGGGCGGGGAACTGCTGGTCACCCGGGAGGCCGGGGCGGATCCGCGTACCATGGTCGCCGTCGTGGACCCGCGCCTGTCCCGGCCGCGCGTGCTCGCCGAGCTGCCCGCCGGCACCGGGGAGTGCCAGTCCGCCCCGGAGCGGCTGATCTGTCGGTCGATGTACGGCGAGCTGGTCGTCTGGTCCTACAGGGCCGAGACGGCGTGATCCTCAGGAAGGTTGTGGCGTGGCGCTGATCGAGCTAGATCTGGACGCCCCACCCGATCGGCTCACCGGGCGCCGCACCCCACCCCCGTGGCGCTACCGCCCGCTCGGCCTGGCGCTGGCCGTGCTCCTGGTGCTGGCGGTCGCCGGAGCGGCCCCGCCGGCCGGGACGTTCTGGCACCCGCTCGGGCTGATCCCGACCGGGACCGCCGCCGAGTCGATGATCCAGATCGCCGGTGGCCGGGTGTTCACCTTCCCGCTCGCCGGGCAGAGCCGCACCCTCGCCGCGTGGGATCCGCAGCCGTCCCCGCACCGCCTGTGGAGCGTCGAGGTGCCGGTCAGCGCCACGTTCGATCCCGCGAACGGCGTCTTCGGCGCGGTCCGGGTGCAGCGGATCGGTGATCTGCTGCTGGTCGGCGCCGGCCTGTCCAGCACGGTTCTCGACCCGGACACCGGGGCGATCCGGTGGACCACACCGAACCGGGTCATCCCGGTGCCGGGTGGCCTCGCCGTCCTCACCGACCGGATCTTCCGGCCCGGCACGCTCTACGACCAGGAGTCCGGCGCGCCGGGGATGCTCTACTTCTCGGCCGACGGACAGCCGCACGTGGAGCCGCCGGTCCGGACCGAGGTGCGCGGCCTCGACCTGGCCACCGGCGAGGTGCTGTGGACCACCACCCCCGGTGGCTCGGTGACCGCCGAGGCGGCCGGCGGCGACGGCCCGCCCGCCGTCCTGATCACCGAGTCCGACCGGCTGAGCCTGCGTGACGCCCGCACCGGCGAGGTGCTGCGCGAGACCGAGCTGCCCGAGGAGGCCGGCTCCGGGCCGGGCACCAGCGACGTGCTCGACGACGTGGCCCTGATCGGCTATCCGGAGGCGGGGGTGCAGGCCGGGTACGACGTCCGGACCCTGGAGCGACTCTGGACCCGTGACCTGCACACCGACGGCGAACCGGACAACTGCGCGGGTCTGCTGTGCACCGGTGGGAAGGGTGAGGTGCGGGTGCTGGACCGGCGGACCGGGCAGGTCACCTGGTCGGCCCCGGCCGAGACGGAGCTGGCTGCCCGGGCCGGGGCGGTGCTGATGAGCCGGCCGGACGGAGACGGGCCGGAGATGCTGGTCGACGCCGTGACCGGGGCGCTTCGTGTCGACCTGACCGGCTGGACCGGTGAGGTGGAGGGCTTCGGCTCGCGCGGGCTCGTGCTGTGGCGGGCCGAGAAGGACGGTGGACGGGCGTTCGGGGCGGTGCTGCCCGGCGCGGCGGAGGTCCGCTATCTCGGGCCGGCCGACGGGCTGGGCGGGGAGTGCGGCGGTGACGACCGGTACGTAGTCTGTCGTGAGGTTCGAGGGCTGCGGGTGTGGGCCTACCGGATCTGAGACCGGTAGGCGTTCACATGGGGGCAGTCGTTGCGTGATGCCCTGATCGATCTCGGTGAGGTGCCGTCCGGTGGGCCGGGTGAGCCGGAGGCCGCACTGCCACGGCCGCCGTGGCCGTACCGCTGGATCCTCGGTCCTCTCACCGTCCTGCTGGCCGTGCTGCTCGGCGGCGGTGGACCGCCGCCGCAACCACCGCCCGGCCCGGTCGTCCTTCCGATCACCCTGGGTGACGGCATCAGGGTCGGCGACGCCCGGCTCTACGTGATCGGCCAGGCCCAGCCGATCGGCACGGTGATCCGGACCTACGTCATCCAGGCCTACGATCTCCCCGAGGTGACGCCGGCCGACTCCTACCGGGTCACCGTGTCCGGCGACGTCTACTCCGTGGCCGACGCCGGCAACGGTGTCCTGCTGATCAGCTACAACGACAACGAGTGGGCCGTTCCCGGGCTGATGGCGGTGCGACCCGGCGACGGCGAGCCGATCTGGCGACGGCCGGCGGCCCTGTTCGGTCTCTCCGGCGACCGCGGCACGGCGCTGATCCAGGAGGAGACCGCGCCGACACGGCCGGACAACCGGATCGTCTGGCGGGCCGTCGACCCTCGCACCGGCTCCGCCCGCTGGTCGATCGAGCAGCCGGTGGACGGGCAGATGGCGATCACGCCCTTCTCCGGCACGGGCCTGCCGGCCCGCCTCTCCGTGGTGCACGGCGACGGCCGGGTGGAGGTCCACGACGTGCTCACCGGCGCGGTCGACGGTGGCTTCCGGCTGCCGCGGCCTCTCGGCGAGGACTCGGTGGTCTGGGTCGCCGGCGGGCTCCTGATCGTCGGGTACGGCGCCGACGAGACGATCGCCTACGACGAGCGGACCCTCGCCGAGCGCTGGCGGCACGACGGCCGGATGATGCCGGCGAACGGGTACGCGCAGAGTTGTGAGCCGATGGTCTGTGTGGCGGAGATCCAGGAGGGCTTCACCGGCTACGACCCCGCGACCGGGCGGCGGCTCTGGCAGGCGGAGGGATACGACTCGAGCGAGGTGATCGGTGACCACGTGCTCATCGCCCACGCCAGCCAGACCGAACCCGCCCTCGCGGTGCTGGACCCGTCGACCGGCCGGACCGACGCGGTGCCCGGCTCCTGGACGAGCGGCGGCCCCGGCCCCTCGCCCGGCACCGCCTACGTCTACCGGTTGCAGCAGGTCGGATACGAGCTGCGGTACGGCGTCCTCGACCTCGCCACCGGACGGGTACGGGTGCTCGGCCACGCCGAACGCATAGCCGGGGACTGCCAGTTCACGGCGGGTGTCCTGATCTGCCGCCGGCTGGACTCGTCCATCGCGATCTGGCGTCTTTGAACTAGCCTTCACGTACGAGCTTGGAGGTCGCACGTGCGGGTGCTGGTGGTCGAAGACGAGCGGGACATGGCCGACGCCATCGTGCGAGGGCTGCGCCGTAAGGGCATGGCGGTGGACGTCGCCTACGACGGTTCGCAAGGGCACGAGATGGCCTACGTGACCAGGTATGACGTGGTCGTGCTCGATCGGGACCTGCCCGGCATGCACGGTGACGAGATCTGCGCGGCCCTGGTCGAGTCGGGGGCGCTGACGCGGGTCCTGATGCTGACCGCGAGCTCCTCGGTCGAGGACAAGGTGGAGGGCCTGGAGCTGGGCGCCGACGACTATCTGGCCAAGCCGTTCGACTTCAAGGAGCTGGTGGCCCGGGTGCAGGCGCTGGGGCGGCGGGCCACGCCGGTCGCGCCGCCGGTGCTGAGCGTCGGCAACCTGATGCTGGACCAGTCACGCCGGGTGGTGACCCGTGGCGGGGCCGTGCTGGAGCTCACCAACAAGGAGTTCTGCGTCCTCGAGGAGCTGCTCAAGGCCAAGGGTGGGGTGGTGTCCAGTGAGGAGCTGCTGGAGCGGGTCTGGGATGCCAACACCGACCCGTTCACCACGACGGTCCGGGTCACCATCAACACGCTGCGTAAGAAGATCGGTGATCCACCGTTGATCGAGACCGTGGTGGGCGCCGGCTACCGGATTCCCGAGCCGGTCGTGGCCTCGTGACCGTCTATCCCGGACTCCGCAGTCGTGGCCTCCGGTTCGACGTGCGGCCCACGCTGCGGCTGCGCCTGACCCTGCTCAACGGGATCCTGCTGGTCGGCGCCGGTGCGGTGCTGGTGCTGCTGGCATGGCTGCTGGTCAGCGAGTCGCTGCACCCGGTCGACGAGCTGCAACAGAACTCGATGGTGACACTGCGCGACGGCACCACCCGTGAGGCGCTGGCCTGGCAGACCGAGATGGTCGCGCAGGCCTCCCGCGAGCTGCTGATCAAGGGGTTCAGTGCGCTGGCGGCGGTCGGGATCGTCGGGGTCGCCCTGGCGTACGCGGTGACCGGCCGGGCGCTGCGGCCGCTGCGCGACGTGACCCAGACCGCGCAGCGGCTCGGTGAGGCGACGCTGGACCAGCGGATCCGCTACTCCGGTTCGGACGGCGAGGTGGCCGAGCTGGCCCGCACCTTCGACGCGATGCTGGACCGGCTGGCGGCTGCGTTCGAGTCGCAGAAGAGGTTCGTGGCGAACGCGTCGCACGAGCTGCGCACTCCGCTCGCGGTCATGCGGACCGAGATCGACGTGACGCTCAGCGACGACGAGGCGGACGTGGCCGAGTTCCGGCGGATGGCCAAGGTGGTCCGCAACGCCTCGGAACGGGCCAACGGGCTGGTCGACGCGCTGCTGGTGCTGGCCCGGTCGGAGGCGCAGTCCGGCCGGCGGCTGGTGCGCAAGGTGCCCGCCGACCTGGCGCTCAGCGTGCAGAACGCGCTGTCCGCGGTGAAGGTGGAGGCGGAGCGGCTGAAACTGGAGGTCACCACGGATCTCGGGCCGGCTCCGGTGGTCGGTGACCCGAGTCTGCTGGACCGGCTCGCCGGCAACCTGATCGAGAACGCGATCCGGTACAACCATCTGCTCGGCCGGCTGTGGTTGCGTACCGAGTCGTCGGGTGGCCAGGCCCGTCTGATCGTCGGCAACACCGGGTACGAGGTGGAGCCCGTCGACGTGCCGGGGCTGTTCGAGCCGTTCCGGCGGGGCGGTTGGGAGCGCACCGGATCGCGGGGCTCGGGGCTGGGGCTGTCGATCGTGCGGGCGGTCTGTGACGCACACGGCGGCACGGTGTCGGCGGTCGCCCAGGAGGGTGGCGGGCTCGAGGTGACGGTGGCTCTGCCGGCCGCTGACATGACGCCCGTGGTGGCGGCGTCGGCGAGCGTTTCGCGCACCCGTAACTGACAGTGATCATTGCGGTAGCTGAAAGGGCTGCTCCGGGACGTCCCGGAACAGCCCTTCGCCGTACACCGCCTATTTGGTAGTGGTCTTGGTCTCGATCTCGGCGCGGACCTTCGGGAACTCGGTCAGCACGTCCGGGGCCTTCTTGAAGAACCACATGACCATGCCGACGCTGCCCTCGTCGGCCCAGCCGCAGACCGCCACGTCGATGCCGGAGACCGCGCTCGTGCCGCACTTCGCCACACCGCCCAGCGTGCCGGTGTCGACCTGGGTCAGCCCGCTGACCGGGGCGTCCTTGCCGAACGTCTCGAACGAGGCGTCCAGCTCCTTCTGCGGGCTCGCGATCAGGGCCTTGGTGGCCAGGGCCGCGACCATGTCCTCCTTGGCCGGGTCGCCGTAGATGGCGCCGAAGGAGCTCTCCGCCCCCGGGTAGGCGGCGAGGCTCTTCTCCATGTCCGCGGTGATCGTCGCGAACTCCTGGCTCTCCAGCTTCGCACGGCCGCCCAGCGTCGCCGGCTCGGTGATGGTGACCGCGGCGGCGTCGTCGATCGCGTTCTTGCCGATCACGTAGAACACGGCGACGCCACCGATGCAGAGGACCGCGACGATGCCCAGCGTGATCAGGACGATCGGCAGGACCCGCGACTTGCGCTTCGGCGGGGGCGGGAAGCCACCGGGGCCGCCGGCGAAACCGGGCGGCGGTTGCTGCCCGTACTGCGGTTGCTGCCCGTACTGCGGCGGCTCCTGGCCGTACGGCTGCTGACCGTACTGCTGCGGGGGCTGCTGCTGCCCGTATGGGGGCTGCTGCCCGTATGAGGGCTGCTGGCCGTACTGGGGCTGCTGGCCGTACTGCGGCGGCTGAGGCGGCGGGTATCCGGAAGGATCCGGCTCACCGGAGTGAGGAGGGTACGTCATCGATGCTCCAGAGCTTGGGATGTCGGAGGATCCTATCGACGAACCAGCGGCGGAGCTGACCGCTGACCGGGTGAAAACGAGATGCCCCCGCGCCCGAGGAGGCGTGCGGGGGCATTCGCTGTTCACCATGTGGAATCAGGAGCGGACGTTCGCCACCCCGTCGGCCAGGAACCGCTTGCCGGTGACCTTCTCGGCGGTGCCGCTGCGGTCCAGGTACGGCGTGACGCCACCCAGGTGGAACGGGTAGCCGGCGCCGAGGATCATGCACAGGTCGATGTCCTGCGCCTCCGCGACCACGCCCTCGTCGAGCATGATGCGGATCTCCTCGGCCAGGCCGTCGAGCGCCTTCTGACGGACCTCGTCGGCGGTGAGCGGGGCGTCGCCGACCTGCAGCAGCGCCACGACCTCGGGGTTGATCTCCTTGTCCACCATGACCGGCAGCTTGGAGTCGACGATCCGCTTGAGGTTGGGGGAGTCGACGTAGCGGTCCGGGAACGCGGCGTGCAGGGTCTCGCCCACGTGGTACGCCACGGCCGGGCCGACCAGCTGGAGCAGGGCGATCGGGCGCATCGGCAGGCCCAGCGGGTCCATCGCCACGTTCACCACGTCCAGCGGGGTGCCCGCGTCGACGGCCTGGAAGATCTCGCTGGTGACCCGGGTGAGCAGGCGGTTGACCACGAACGCCGGGGCGTCCTTGACCAGCACCGACGACTTGCGCAGGGTCTTGCCGACCTCGAAGGCGGTGGCCAGCGTGGCGTCGTCGGTCTTCTCGCCCCGGATGATCTCCAGAAGCGGGAGGACGGCGACCGGGTTGAAGAAGTGGAAGCCGACCAGCCGCTCCGGGTGCTCCAGATCGGCGGCCATCTCGGTGATCGACAGCGAGCTGGTGTTGGTCGCGAGGATCGCCTCGGGCTTCACGATCTTCTCGAACTCGGCCCAGATCTGCTTCTTCAGGTCGAGGTTCTCGAAGACCGCCTCGATCACGAAGTCGGCGTCGGCGAAGACGGACTTGTCGACCGAGCCGCTGACGAGCAGGCGCAGCTTGGCCGCGGTGCCCTCGTCCATGCGCCTCTTCGCGACCAGCTTGTCGATCTCGGCGTGCACGTAGCCCACGCCCTTGTCGACGCGCTCCTGGTCGAGGTCGGTCAGCACGACCGGCACCTGGAGGCGGCGCAGGAACAGCAGGGCCAGCTGCGACGCCATCAGTCCGGCGCCGATGATGCCGACCTTGGTGACCTTGCGGGCCAGCGACTTGTCCGGCACACCGACCGGGCGCTTGGCCCGGCGCTGGACCAGGTCGAACGCGTACAGGCTGGCCCGCGACTCGTCGCCCAGGATCAGGTCGGCGAGAGCCTCGGTCTCAGCCGCAGTGCCGTCCTCGAAGGACGCGGTCTTGGCCAGGGCGAGCAGCTCGAGCGCCCTGTTGGCCGAAGGGACGGCGCCGTGCAGCTTCTCGTCCAGGACGGCCTTGGCGAACTCCAGGACACCGTCCCAGTCCTTGCGCTCGATCTCCGGGCGCTCGACCGTGACCTCGCCCTTGACCACGCCGGCCGCCCAGGCCAGCGAGTCCTCCAGGAAGTCGGCCGCCTCGAACAGCGCGTCCGCGACACCCCACTCCTTGGCCTGCTTGGGGCGCAGCGTCTTCTGGGTCAGCGGGTTCTGCAGGATGACCGTGGCCGCGTTGATGATGCCGATCAGGTTCGGCAGGATCTGCGAACCGCCCCAGCCGGGGATCAGGCCGATCGCGACCTCGGGCAGCGCCAGCGCCGCCGCACCGGTGGAGACGGTCCGGTAGTGGGCGTGCAGCGCCACCTCGAGGCCACCGCCCATCGCCGCGCCGTTGATGAACGCGAAGGTCGGGATCTCGCTGTTCCGCAGCCGCGCGAAGACCCGGTGGCCCAGCTCGCCCAGCGCCACGGCCTGCTCGCGGGAGTTGATCAGTGGCATGCCGGTGATGTCGGCGCCGACGCAGAAGATGTACGGCTTGCCGGTCAGCGCGATGAACGACGGGTTCGCCTCGGTGGCCGCGGTGATCGCCTCGTCCAGTGACTTCAGGCCACCCGGGCCGAAGCTGTTCGGCTTCTTGTGGTCGAAGCCGTTGTCCAGCGTGATCAGGGCCGCGGGCCGGTCCAGCCCGGGTACCTGCACCAGGCGCAGAATCGCCTTGGTGACTACCTCGTTCGGGTTCTCGATCACTTGGCCGCGCCTTCCCAGTACGGGTTCTCCCAGATGGTCGTGCCGCCCATGCCGATGCCGATGCACATGGCGTTGACGCCGTACCGGACGTCGGGGCGCTCGGCGAACTGCCGGGCCAGCTGCGTCATCAGGCGGATCGCCGTGGACGCGAGCGGGTGACCGACGGCGATCGCGCCACCCCACGGGTTGACCCGGGGGTCGTCGTCGGCGATGCCGTAGTGGTCGAGGAACGCCAGCACCTGGACGGCGAAGGCCTCGTTCAGCTCGAACAGGCCGATGTCGTCGATGGTGAGACCGGCCTTCTTCAGGGCCTTCTCGGTCGACGGGATCGGGCCGTAACCCATGATCTCCGGCTCGACGCCGACGAACGCGTAGGACACCAGGCGCATGGCGACCGGCAGGCCCAGCTCACGGGCGGTGGCCTCGTCGGCCAGGATCGCCGCGGTGGCGCCGTCGTTCAGACCGGCGGCGTTACCGGCGGTGACCCGGCCGTGCGGGCGGAACGGGGTCTTCAGGGTGGCCAGCTTCTCCAGCGACGTCTGGCGCGGGGCCTCGTCGACGGTGGCCAGGCCCCAGCCCAGCTCGGCGCTGCGGATCGCGACCGGCACCAGGTCCGGCTGGATCTTGCCGTCGGCGTACGCCTTGGCGGTCTTGATCTGGCTGTTGAGGCCGTAGGCGTCGGCCCGCTCCTTGGTGATGTGCGGCAGCCGGTCGTGCAGGTTCTCCGCGGTCGACCCCATCACCAGGGCGGACGGGTCGACCAGCTTCTCGGCCAGGATCCGCGGGTTGGGGTCGACGCCCTCGCCCATCGGGTGCCGGCCCATGTGCTCGACGCCACCGGCGATGGCGATGTCGTACGCGCCCATCGCGATACCGCCGGCGACATTGGTCACCGCGGTCATGGCGCCCGCGCACATCCGGTCGACGGAGTAGCCGGGGGTGGTCTTCGGCAGGCCCGAGAGCAGTGCGGCGGTCCGGCCGAGGGTCAGGCCCTGGTCGCCGATCTGGGTGGTGGCCGCGATCGCGACCTCCTCCACCTTCTCGGGCGGGAGGTTCGGATTCCGCTTCAGCAGTTCGCGCATACAGCGGATCACCAGGTCGTCGGCACGGGTCTCGGCATACATGCCGCCCGCCTTGCCGAACGGGGTGCGGACGCCGTCGACGAAGACGACCTCGCGTACTTCACGGGGCACAGCAAGCCTCCTTGCGGGCGTGAACCCAAATGTGTCGGCAATGCTACTCGCCAGTAACTAGTAGCGGCCAGGGGCACCGAGAAAAGGTCACATTCGCGGCCCGTACGTCATGATCGGCGTCGCGAACCGGGACTGAACGGAAAACCGGGTACCACCCGGACCGGTGTGTGAACTCACCGGTCGAGGGACCGTGCGAGGCCTCTGAGCACGGCTAAGATCCATCGACTTCTCGATTCCTGGAGCGTCGATGACGTACCCGCCACCACCCGGTGAGCACAACCACGGCTATCCGACGAGCGGGCAGCCCGGTGGATGGGGCCCGCCCCAGCCGCCGCCGTACCCCCACCAGCCCGATCCCACGCTGCCGTACCCGGGACCACCGGCCCCGCAATCAGGGCCACCCGCGCAGTATTCGGGCCCACCCGCCCAGTATTCGGGCCCGCCGGCGCCGTACGACCCGAACCAGCCCTATGGCGCGGTCCCGCAGTACGGGTTCCCGCCTCCGCCCCCGCCCCGGCAGAAGTCGAAGACGACGCCGATCGTGGCCGGCATCGTGGCGCTCGTGCTGGTGCTCTGCGTCGGCGTGGTCACCTCGCTCTACCTGATCGGCAAGAACGCCGCCGACGACGAGGCGAGCCAGGCCACCGAGAAGGGCGGCAGATCCACCGAGTCCACCACCGGGCCCTCGGCCACGCCGACCTCGGCGCCGACCTCCGAGGCGCCCGAGGTCACCATCCGGATCGCCGAGCCGGCCAAGCTCGGCGGGCGCTCCAAGCTGACCGACTCGGAGATCGCCGACATCGCCGAGGGCATGCGTGCGGGACTGGCCGCCGACCCCGGTGTCCGCAAGTCGTTCAGCGCGTTCTACGGCGATATCGAGAAGCAGAACGTCGTCGTGGTGGCCGCGGCCGAGATCGACGTTCCCCTGCCCGGGCCGGCGCTGGCCGGGATGTTCGTCGGGCTCGGCAAGGGTGGGCTCCAGGTGCCGAACCCGGTTGCCGTGAGCACCGGCACGTTCGGCGGGGCCGCCAAATGCGGTGACTCCAAAGCCGACGGCGGTGTCGACGTGGCCGTCTGCGGCTGGGCCGACGAGGGCAGCATCGGCATGGTCATGTGGTATTTCAAGAAGGCCAAGCAGGTGAAGGCCGAGTTCCCCAAGCTCCGCGCCCAGATCGAGACGCGGAGCTGACCGATCCCGTGGCGATCCTCGGATCGCCACGGGACCGTTTCACGACCGCTCGGGGAGGGCCTCGGCGAGCAGATCGGCCAGCAGACCGACCTGCCAGTTACGGGCGCCGAAGCCGAGCAGGGTGTCGCCGACCGTCCGGGCGTTGACCTCGTCCGGGGGCGACCACGCCAGACGACGGACGAAATCCGGGCTGACGAGGTTTTCCGGCGGCAGATTGTGCTGCTCGGCGGTGGCGACGACGATCCCCCGGCAGCGGGCCAGCCGGGCCGCGGCGATCGGATCGCGCTCGGCCCAGCGATGCGGCGGCGGCGGGCCGTCGACCGGCTGGTTCACCGGCAGCGCATCGTCCGGTAGGGCGCGCGCCTGATCGAGGGCGTCCAGCCAGATCCGGGCCAGCCGGCGCACCGAGCGGCCACCGAACCCGGGGATGCCGAGCAGGGTGCGCTCATCCTTCGGGTCCATCTCGGCGGCGGCCACGATCGCCGAGTCGGGCAGGACCCGGCCGGGCGCCGAGTCGCGGCGGGCCGCCACACCGTCCCGCGCATACCAGAGCGCGCGCACCCGCGACTGGGCGCGGGCGCCGCGGACCCGGTGGATGCCGGAGGTGCGCCGCCACGGATCGGGACGCACCCGGGGCGGGCGGTCGGCGCCGGCCACCAGGGCGGCGAACTCCTCGGCCGCCCACGCCGTCTTGTCCTGCCGGTCCAGCTCGTCGGCGAGCACGTCACGCAGATCGGTGAGCAGCTCCACGTCGAGCGCCGCATATGTCAGCCACGACTCGGGCAGCGGCCGCGTCGACCAGTCCGCGGCCGAATGGTGCTTCTCCAGCGAGTAGCCGAGCAGCTGCTCGGTCAGCGCGGCCAGCCCGACCCGCTCGAACCCGGCCAGGCGCGCGGCCAGCTCGGTGTCGAACAGCCGGCGCGGCCGCATGCCCAGCTCGGCCAGACACGGCAGGTCCTGGCTGGCGGCGTGCAGCACCCACTCGGTGTCGGCGAGCGCCGTGTCCAGGGTGCGCAGATCGTCCAGCGGGAGCGGGTCGATCAGCACCGTGCCCGATCCGGCCCGGCGCAGTTGCACCAGATAGGCGCGTTGGGTGTAGCGGTATCCGGAGGCGCGCTCGGCGTCCACGGCGATCGGGCCGGTGCCGGCCACCATCCGGGAGACCACGTCGGCCAACTCGGCCGGAGTCTCCACCGGGGCGGGCGTGCCGTCACGCGGGGCGGTCAGGGGTGTCGCGGGGCGGGAATCCTCGGGACCGCCAGATGTCGGGTCGGGCGGCACAAGGTGCGGTCCGTCCCCTGCCGTGTCCGGCGAGTCCCGACGGCGCAGGGGTGCTTCGTCGGTCACTCCGTAACCGTACGGGGGTAGCACCCCTGCTGTGCGCAGCAGGGCTCCCGGCGCGTCGATTCTCGATCTTCCGGGGGGTTCATCCGTTTGCCGCTCCGGTCCGTACCACCTGTCGCAGCGCCGAGACCACCGGGAGGCCGCGCCGTATGTCCAGCCCGTTCGAGCCCTTCACGCCAGCCAACGGTGGGCCCCGTGCCCAGGAGTGGAACTGGCAGGAGGAGCAGTACCAGGCGCAGGACCCGTGGGCGCAGCAACCGCAGCAACAGCAATACCAGTACGAGTACCAGCAGCCCCAGCAGTCCCAGTACCAGCAGCAGTCGCAGTACCAACAGCAGTATCAATACCAGCAGCCGGTCTACGAGGCGCCCCAGCAGCAGTACCAGCAGGCGTACACGCCGCCGGAGCCGCGGGAGCGCAGGAGCAGGTACAAGCCGGCCCTGTTCGGTCTGGTCGCGGCGCTGGTCCTGGTCTCGGGCTGGCAGGCGTTCCGGGTGGAGACCATCATCCAGAACAACAACGACATCGCCGACACGGTGAACGCCTCCGAGGACCGCGTCGAAAAGCTGGAGAAGCAGCAGACCTCGGCCAACTTCGACTCGCAGGGCATCGCCGAGGACGTGCTGCCCAGCGTCTTCCGGGTGCGGGCCGGCGAGTTCACCGGCACCGCCTTCGCGGTCAGCGAGGCCAACGGGCGGACCAGTCTGTTCACCAACTTCCACGTGGTGGAGGAGACGTTCGAGGACGGCGAGCGACAGGTGGCGCTGGAACGCGGCACCACCCGGATCAACGCGACCATCGTCAAGGTGGACAAGGCGAAGGACCTGGCGCTGCTGCGGGCCAACCGGGAGATCAAGCCGCTCGCCATCGCCGGCGGTGACGTGAAGTCGGGTCAGCAGGTGCTGGTCGCGGGCGCGCCGCTCGGCCTGGAAGACTCGGTCACCACCGGCGTGATCAGCGCGTTCCGGAACACCGAGGACGGGCCGACGATCCAGTTCGACGCCCCGATCAACCCCGGCAACTCCGGCGGGCCGGTGGTCAACTCCAGCCGGCAGGTGGTCGGCATCGCCACGGCGAAGGCCCGCGACGCCGAGGGCATCGGCCTGGCCATCCCGATCGAGGTCGCCTGCGAGACCCTCGACGCCTGCGGAAACGGCTGACGGGCCGGATCGGAGACGGCCGATCCCGGACCGGAGACGACGGGATCGGCTGGAGCAAAGAGGCCGACCGAGACAAAGAGGCCGACCGAAACAAAGGGGTCGGCCAGAACGAAGGGGCCGGCCGGAACGAAGGGGTCAGACCCGGAGCTGGCGGTCGCTGAGTGACGCGACGCCCGGCGGCGGCAGGCCGGCCGTGGAGGCGAGCATCGCCAGCCAGCCACGCAGGTGCGCGCCGAAGTCGTCGGAGGTGGGCGTCCACGACGCGCGGACCTCCAGGTCGGCGGTCGGATCCGGGCCGGCCAGCTCGCCGAACCGGGTGGACGCGGTCTGCGTGACCGTCCCCCCGATCGCGGTGTAGGCCGCCGCGTGCTGGTCCAGGCCGTCGGTCAGCCAGGTCCAGGCCACCGCCGGCAGCAGCGGGTCGGAGGCCAGATCGTCCTCCAGCTCCGCGGTGATCAGGGTGACCAGTCGCAGGTCACCGCGCCAGGCGTCATGCCCGGCCGGATCGTGCAACAGGATGAGCCGGCCGCTCGCCACCTCGTCACCGGCGCGGAGCACGGTGGCGCTGAGAGCGAACGAGAACGGCGCGAGCCGCTGGGGCGCGGCGATCTCCTCGAGCAGGATCTCCGGCCGCGGCGACTCCGCGCGCAACCCGGCCACGGCGCGGGTGAACGCCTCGGGGAAGCGGAGGGGGACGCCATGGAAGCAGCCTATGCCGATCTAGTCGCCGTCCGTGCTCGGCGCGCCGCCGGGACGATTCACTCGCGTGGCACGATGTCCCGGTGACGGTTCTCGAGGATTCCCCCTTCGTCCGGGCGTGTCGTGGTCTGCCCGTTACGCACACGCCGGTCTGGTTCATGCGACAGGCCGGGCGGTCGCTGCCGGAGTACCGCAAGATCCGCGAGGGCGTGGGCATGCTCGAGTCGTGCCGCCGGCCGGACCTGGTCACCGAGATCACCCTGCAGCCCGTGCGCCGGCACAACGTGGACGCGGCGATCTTCTTCAGCGACATCGTGGTGCCGATCGCGGCGGCCGGCATCGATCTGGACATCGTGGCCGGCACCGGCCCGGTGGTGGCCGAGCCGATCCGCGCCGAGTCCGATCTGGCCCGGCTGCGCGAGCTCGTCCCGGCCGATGTCGACTTCGTCACCGAGGCGATCGGGCTGCTGATCGCCGAGCTCGGCAAGACCCCGCTGATCGGCTTCGCCGGCGCGCCGTTCACGCTGGCCAGCTACCTCATCGAGGGCGGTCCCTCACGGACCTATCTCAAGACCAAGGCGATGATGTACGGTGCGCCCGACCTGTGGAGCGCCCTACTGTCCCGCCTCGCCGACATCACGCTGACGTTCCTGCGCGTCCAGGTCGACGCCGGGGTGAGCGCGGTCCAGCTGTTCGACTCCTGGGCGGGCGCGCTCTCCGAGGCCGACTACCGGCGCTACGTGATGCCCCATTCGGCCAAGGTGCTCACCGGCCTGCTCGACGCCGGTGTCCCGCGGATCCACTTCGGTGTCGGCACCGCCGTGCTGCTGGAGGCGATGGGTGAGGCCGGCGCCGATGTGGTCGGTGTGGACTGGCGCACCCCGCTGGACGAGGCGACCCGCCGGATCGGCCCGGACCGTGCGGTGCAGGGCAACCTGGATCCGGCGATCCTCTTCGCCGGCTGGGAAACCGTCGAGCGCGAGACCCGGCGGGTCCTGGCGCAGGGCAAGTCGGCGCCCGGGCACGTCTTCAACCTGGGCCACGGCGTCATGCCGGAGACCGACCCGGAGGTTCTGACCCGTCTGGTCGCGCTGGTGCACGAGGTCTCCGGGTCTTAGGACCCGGCAGTTCGTGCCCGGCGGGCGCACGAATGCGGCCGGCCGGGTGGACCGGTCCGAGGTGCGGCCGGCCGAACGCCGGGCGGGTCACAGCGGCGGACCCCGGTGGCCGGGGCCGGGCGCGACCTGGGAGTGTGAAGGGCGTGCGGAAGCGGATCGCGGTCATCGGCGGCGGCATCGCGGGCCTTGCGGCGGCGGTGCGGCTGCGGGATCGCACGCCTTCCGGGACCGAGATCATCGTGTATGAGCGGAGCAGCGCCCTCGGTGGCAAGCTCCAGACCGGTGAGCTGGGTGGCCGAAGGGTCGAGCGGGGCGCCGAGTCGTTTCTGAACAGCGGTTCCGACGGCGGCGAGTCGGCGGCGGTCGCGCTGGCCCGCCGGCTGGGCCTGGGCGACGCGCTGGTGCACCCGGCGGCCCGTCCGGCGGCTCTGGCCCTCGGCGGCCGTCTCGCCCCGATTCCCGGCGGCACCCTGGTCGGTGTGCCCGGCGACCTGTCCGCGCTGGACGGTGTGGCCCTGCCGGCGAGCGGCGCCGACGTGGACCGGGGCCGCCCGCTGCTGGCTCCCGGGGAGGACGTGGCGGTCGGTGAGCTGGTCCGCGAGCGTTACGGCGACGAGGTGGTGGACCGGCTGGTCGACCCGATGCTCGGCGGGGTCTACGCGGGGCGGGCCGACCGGCTGTCCCTGCGGGTGACGATGCCGCAGCTGGCGGCCACGGCGGAGACCGAGCACACGCTGGCCGGGGCGGTCCGGGCGGCGCAGGCCCGCAGCCGGCGGACACCGGGGCGGCCGGTCTTCGCCGCTGTCGACGGCGGGATGAGCCGTCTGATCAGCGCCGCCGCTTCGGCTTCCGGGGCGCGTGTGGTGCTGGGGCTGCCGGTGCGCGAGCTCACCCGTACCCCTGCGGGCCGTTGGCAGTTGATCTTTGGATCGGCGCCGTCGCCCCAGATGGACGAGGTGGACGC
The DNA here is from genome assembly GCF_050956125.1 of Actinoplanes sp. CA-252034. Classification (NCBI taxonomy): domain Bacteria; kingdom Bacillati; phylum Actinomycetota; class Actinomycetes; order Micromonosporales; family Micromonosporaceae; genus Actinoplanes; species Actinoplanes sp. CA-252034. The sequence goes on along the minus strand of NZ_CP191846.1, from coordinate 9,350,877 downwards.
GGTGATCCTCGCGGTCCCGGCCAAGCCGGCGGCGCGGCTGCTCGGTGAGGCCGGGGCGGACATCGCGGCCTTGGCGTACGCGAGTGTCGCGCTCGCCGCGATGGCGCTGCCACCCGGTGCGAAGCTGCCGGAGCTCTCGGGCTTCCTGGTGCCGCCGGGCGAGGGCACGCTGGTCAAGGCGGCCACCTTCTTCACCGCCAAGTGGCCGCACCTGGCGCGGGAGCCCGGCCCCGTGATCGTGCGGGTGTCGCTGGGACGTGCCGGTGAGGAGGACCGGCTGCAGCTCGACGACGCGTCGCTGCTGGCCGTGGCCCGCCGTGAGCTGGGGGAGCTGATCGGCGCCGAGCTGCCCGCGCCGGTGGACTCGTGGGTGCAGCGCTGGGGCGGCGGCCTGCCGCAGTATGCGCCGGGTCACGCCGACCGGGTTGCGCGTGTGCGGGCCGGGCTGCCGGAGGGGATCGCGCTGGCCGGCGCGGCGTTCGACGGCGTCGGGATCCCGGTGTGTGTGGCCGGCGGCGAGCGTGCGGCAGACGATGTGAGTAGGTTCCTGGAGGGAAATCGATGACCGAGCAGACCAATGCTTCCCGCATCAAAGAGCTGAACGCGACGATCCGTTACACGATGTGGTCGGTGTTCCGGGTGTCGTCGCCGCTGCCGGCGCTGCGCGACGAGGTGGCGGGCGAGGTCGACGGCCTGTTCGAGCAGCTCGTGGGCAAGGACGTGACGATCCGCGGCACCTACGACGTGTCCGGCCTGCGCGCCGACGCCGACATCATGGTGTGGTGGCACTCGAGCTCGTCCGACGCGCTGCAGGACGCCTACGGGCTGTTCCGCCGCACCGCACTGGGCCGCCACCTGGAGCCGGTCTGGTCGCAGATGGCGCTGCACCGCCCGGCCGAGTTCAACCGCAGCCACCTGCCGGCCTTCCTCGCCGGTGAGGAAGCCCGCGCCTACCTGTGCGTCTACCCGTTCGTCCGGTCCTACGACTGGTATGTGCTGCCCGACGAGGAGCGGCGCGCCATGCTCGCCGAGCACGGGAAGATGGCCCGCCCGTACCCGGACGTGCGCGCCAACACGGTCGCGTCGTTCGCGCTCGGCGACTACGAGTGGATGCTCGCCTTCGAGGCCGACGAGCTGCACCGGATCGTCGACCTGATGCGTGACCTGCGGGCGTCGAAGGCGCGGTTGCACGTCCGCGAGGAGGTGCCGTTCTACACCGGCCGCCGTCGCTCGGTCACCGAGCTGGTGGCGAACCTTCCCTAGCCATGGGGACGTGGGGGATGCCGTCCTCCAGGTATTCGGGACCGTTCACCACGTAGCCGAACCTCCCGTAGTAGCCGGCCAGGTGGGCCTGGGCGTGCAGGACGCTGGGGCGATTGCCGATCACGGTGATCGCCTCGGTGATCAGGCGCCCGGCCAGGCCCCGACCGCGGGCGTCCGGGGCGGTCACCACCCGGCCGATCCGCTCCACCCCGTGCTCGCTGAGGATCCGCAGGTAGGCCTGGACCGTCCTGCCCTGGGCGAACCACAGATGCCGGGTTCCGGGCTCGACGTCCCGTCCGTCCGGATCTAGGTACGCACATTCCTGCTCGACCACGAAGACCTCGCTGCGCAGCTTGAGAATTTCGTAGAGGGTGGTGGTGTCCAGGTCGCGGAAGGACGCCACACGCAGCTCGTCGTGAGGTTCGGGATGCATCGGCACAACATACGCGGCAGTGCGACGTTGTACCGGTGAAGGGAGGGCTTCATGATCAAGACGAGTAAGTTGTTCGGGAGCAAGACGCGGGTGACCTTCTCCCTGCCGGCTGACGAGCCGCCCGGGAAGGTGAGCGTGGTCGGCGACTTCAACGGCTGGGAGCCGGGGAGGCACGAGTTGCAGGTGCGGCGCAACGGCACCCGTACGGTCAGCGTGCCGCTCGAACCGGGCCACTACAAGTTCCGCTACCTGGCCACCGACGGTGTCTGGCTGGACGACGAGGACGGCTGCGAACTCCACCTGTAGACGCGGCGTAGGGTTGCGGATTTATGGACACCCAGTACGAAGACCTCCTCCGCCGGGTGCTGGAGACGGGGACGCCGAAGAGCGACCGCACCGGGACGGGGACGCTCAGCCTCTTCGGCGAGCGCCTGCGCTACGACCTGTCCGAGGGGTTCCCGCTGATCACCACGAAGCGGGTGCACTTCAAGTCGCTCGCCGTGGAGCTGCTGTGGTTCCTCCGCGGCGACACCAACGTGCGGTGGCTGCGCGACCAGGGCGTCACGATCTGGGACGAGTGGGCCGACCAGGACGGTGATCTCGGTCCCGTCTACGGCAAGCAGTGGCGTTCGTGGCCGACCTCGCGCGGGGACGTGGATCAGCTGGCCGAGGTCGTGGAGACGATCCGGTCGAACCCGGACTCCCGCCGGATGATCGTGTCCGCCTGGAACGTGTCCGACATCCCGGACATGGCACTGGCGCCCTGCCACGCGCTGTTCCAGTTCTACGTGGCCGACGGCCGGCTCTCGTGCCAGCTCTACCAGCGCAGCGCCGACCTCTTCCTGGGCGTGCCGTTCAACATCGCGAGCTACGCCCTGCTCACCCAGCTGGTCGCCGCCCACGTCGGCCTCGAGCCGGGTGACTTCATCTGGGTCGGCGGTGACGTGCACATCTACACCAACCACATCGAGCAGGTGAAGGAACAGCTCACCCGCAAGCCGTACCCGTTCCCCACGGTCGAGATCAAACCGCGGGAGAGCCTCTTCGAGCACGAGTACGAGGACTTCGCCGTCGTGGACTACCGGCACCACCCGTTGATCAAGGCGCCCGTCGCGGTATGACCATCCACATGATCTGGGCCGAGGCCCGTGGGCGGGTCATCGGCGCCGGTGACACGATCCCGTGGCGGGTCCCCGGCGAGCAGAAGGTGTTCAAGGAGCGGACGGCGGGAGGCGTGGTCGTGATGGGCCGCGCCACCTGGGACTCGCTCCCGCTCAAGCCGCTGCCCGGCCGGGAGAACATCGTCCTGACCAGGTCATCCGATTGGGCTGCGCCGGGCGCGACCGTGGTCCACTCGCTCGACGAGGTGAAGCACGACGACTTCTGGGTGATGGGCGGCGGTGAGGTCTACGCCGGGTTCCTGTCGCGGGCCACGCACATCGTGCGGACCAGGATCGCCCTCGACGTGGACGGCGACACGCTCGCCCCGGAACTCGGCGATGACTGGGTCGTCACCGGCACCGCCGAGTTCGAGGCGCCGAACGGGGTGGGTTACGTCGTCGAGGACCTCAGGCGGCGGGATCCAGCCTGATCGACAGGCTGTTCACGCAGTGCCGCGTGTTCTTCGGGGTGAAGCCCTCGCCCCGGAACACGTGGCCCAGGTGGGAGTCGCAGTTGGCGCACCGGATCTCGGTGCGCACCATCCCGAGGGTCCGGTCCTCGATCTCCCGGACCGCGCCCGGGATCGCGTCGTCGTAGGACGGCCAGCCGCAGTGGCTGTCGAACTTGCTGCTGCTCTCATACAGCGCCGCGCCACAGGCCCGGCAGTCGTAGACGCCCTCGGTCTTGGTCTCCACGTACTCACCACTCCAGGGCGGCTCCGTGCCGGCCTCGCGGAGCACGTAGAACTCCTCCGGGGACAGGCGGATGCGCCACTCGTCCTGAGTGGTAGGCAGATCGGTCGTCATGTCGTCAACGGTACGTCGCACCCCCGGTCCGCCAGGAGTGATGTTCACCCGGAGTTGAGCGGTCATGGAAGGTGCTTTCCCCGCGATGTTCCGGCCGACCTGGCGACAGGGCCTCGGTCACGGTCTCTACCTCGGCGTCCTCGGCGCCCTGGCGAGTGTCATGTCGGGGGTGATGGCCACGCTGCTGTGGTCCGGCCCACCGGCCTGGACGTGGGCGCTGCTGGTGGTGGCGCCGCTGTTCGTCGGGGCGGTCACCGGTCTGCTGGCCGGGCGCCGTACCGGGGTCGAGGTGGGTGACTGCGGGATCCGTACCTCCTCGGTCTTCGACGAGGGCCTCGCGCCCTGGAGCCGGGTCGTGGACCTGCGTGCCGAGCGGCGGGGGCGCCGCACCGTGGTCTCGGTCTATCTGGACTCGGGCGCCAGCGTGCGGTTGCACGCACCGTACAGCGGAGGTCTGTTCGCCGCCGATCCCCGGTTCGAGCTCAAGGTGTTCGCGTTGTCTCATTTGTGGCGGAGTCACCGTTTCGGTGGTCTTCCGGGCTGAAGACCCGCCAGAGGGTGTTTCCGGGTAAAACGGGCAATTACCGTTAAGCTCCCGTGCGACCATGGAACGTACCTTCCGCAACAGAACGGATACTCCTCATGAGCTTTTCGCGCCGTCCGGCCGCTGGACTCGCCACGGTCGGTGCCACTGTTCTCGCTGCTCTCGCTCTCGGTGGAGCCCCGGCCATGGCGACCGACGTCGTGCAGAACGCCGGTCACGCGATCATGACGCCTAGTCCCGATCCCGGTGACCAGCGCGGCAACCCCGGTTACGGCACCGTCCAGCAGGTGCCCGCGACGCCCGTCGTCACCACCCCGCCGACGGTCGCCGCCACCACCCCGGCCCCGGCCGGCACCGTCAAGGCCACGACCGCGGCGCCCACCGGCGGCCCGACCCGCGGCCGTCCCGGCTACTCGCCGTCGCCCTCGGCTCCGGCTCCCTCGGTGTCGGAGAGTCTGCCGGCCGGTGGCATCAAGAGCTCCCCGGGCACCGGCGTGCAGTCGGCGACCGCTCAGCCGCGTCCCTCGGTCAGCGCCGCCGGACAGGGTGTCAGCGTGGGCACGACCCTCGCGGTCACCGGCGCCCCCCTCGGCCCCACCCTCGGCCTGGGCGGCCTGATGGTGGCCGGTGGCGTGGCCGCGCTCTGGTACACCCGTCGCCGTCGCAACGCCTGACGATCGTGGTCCGGCCGTCCGGTTCGCCGGGCGGCCTGCGCCGCCCGTAGCCCGTAGGCTCGGGGCATGCCGAAAGCCACCGCTGAAGAGCATGAGATCGCCGGGCACACCGTGCGCCTGAGCAGCCCCGACAAGATCGTCTTTCCGGGCCGGGGATTCACCAAACGGGACGTCTTCGAGTATTACCTGGCGGTCGGCGACGGCATCCTGCGGGCGCTGCGCGACCGTCCCACCACCCTCCAGCGCTTCCCCGACGGCATCGAGGGCGAGGCGTTCTACCAGAAACGCATCCCCACCCGCGGCGTCCCCGACTGGATCAAGACCGCGACGATCAAGTTCCCCAGCATGCGTACGGCCGACGAGCTCAGCCCTGCCGACCTGGCCCACGTCGCCTGGGCCGCCCAGATGGGCACCGTGGTCTTCCACCCCTGGCCGGTGCGCGCGGACGCCCCCGACGAGCCCGACGAGTTGCGCATCGACCTCGACCCGCAGCCGGGCACCGGTTTCACCGATGTGATCGCCACCGCCGGGGTGGTCCGCGAGGTCCTCGCCGACCTGGGCTGGACCGGCTACCCGAAGACCTCCGGCGGCCGTGGCGTCCACATCTACGTGCGGATCGCCCCGCGCTGGTCGTTCGTGGACGTGCGCCGCGCCGCCATCGCCCTGGCCCGTGAGGTGGAGCGCCGCAACCCGGCCGGCATCACCACCGCCTGGTGGAAGGAGGAGCGCGGCGAGCGGGTCTTCCTCGACTACAACCAGATGGCCCGCGACCGGACCATCGCCTGCGCCTACTCGCTGCGCGCCAACGCCCGGGCCACCGTCTCCGCCCCGCTCACCTGGGACGAGCTGACCTCCGCCGAGCCGGACGACTTCGACCTGCGGACCATGCCGCCCCGTTTCGCCGAGGTGGGCGACCCGCACGCCGGGATCGACGACCTCGCCCACGACCTCACCCCGCTGCTGGAGTGGGTCGAGCGCGACGAGAAGGCCGGCCTCGGCGACCTGCCCTACCCACCGGACCACCCGAAGATGCCCGGCGAGCCCAAGCGGGTGCAGCCCTCCAAGGACCGCGACCTAAAGAAGTAGCTTCATGCCCTCGTGCGAGGCCTCGAAGCCCAGCGCGGCGTAGAAGCGGTGCGCGTCGGTACGCCGCTTGTCCGTGGTGAGCTGGACGATCGCGCAGCCCCGCTCGCGGGCCCGCTCGATCGTCCAGCGGATCAGCTCGCCGCCGAGCCCCTGCCCGCGCCGGCCCGAGTCGATCCGGACCGCCTCGATCAGCATCCGCTCGGCCCCGTTGCGGCTCAGACCCGGGATGAAGGTGAGCTGGCACGTGCCGATCACCTCGTCGCCGTCGACGGCCACGATCAGCTCGTTGCGGTCGTCGGCGTCGATCGCCTCGAACGCGGCCCACACCGCCGCGTCCACCGACTCCGCGACGACGCCGAACCCCCGGTCGCGGCTGACCTGATCGTCGGCGAGCAGGGTGAGCACGGCGGGGACGTCGGCACGGGTGGCGATCCGGATCTGCATGATCGAAAGCTTGTCACGGGCTGTCAGGGAGCCCTCACGTCGGGCACGATGACGTCATGGACGCGCTGCTCTGGGTGCCCCGCAAGCTGTACCGCGCCGTCGTCTGGCTGGCCAACTCGCCGGGCACGCTACTGCTCGCGTACTCGATCCTGATCGTCGTCTGCGGCGTTCTGTATCGGCATTTCGAGAATCGGAGCATCGGCGACTCGATCTGGTGGGCCGTCGTCACGGCCTCCACCGTCGGGTACGGCGACATCTCGCCGGCCACGTGGGAGGCCCGCCTGATGGCCGGCCTGCTCATCTCGATCATGGTGCTGCTCGTGATCCCGCTGATCACCGCACACTTCTCCAGCAAGCTGATCGTGAACAACGACGCGTTCCGCCACGAGGAGCAGGAGGAGCTCAAGGAGAACCTCCGGATCACCCGGGCTCTGCTGGAACAGATGGCGGCCCGTCAGGGCATCACTTCGGAGGACAGCGCAGGCCCTCCTGCGGGACCTTCAGATCGATGAGGTACGCGTCGACGGCGTTACGGATGCAGGCGGTCGACGGGTAGGCGGTGTGCCCCTCGCCCTCCCACGTCAGCACGTGCCCGACACCCAGCATCTTCGCCAGGTCGGCGGTGTTCTCGTACGGGGTGGCCGGGTCACCGGTGGTGCCCACCACCACGATCGGTGGGGCGCCCTCGGCCCTGCCCACCGGGTACGGGTCGCGCTCCCCGCCCCAGAAGGTGCACGGCAGCATCCCGATCGCCAGCGCCGGGCCGAACATCGGGTACTTCGTACGCCACTCGCCCTGCAGCCGCCGCACCTCGGCCGCGGTCGGCGCCTTGTCGGTGTCCGCGCAGTTGACCGCCAGGTTGGCGTCGAACAGGTTGGAGTACCGCCCGTTCGGGTCGCGCTCGGCGTACTGATCGGCCAACTCGAAGACGCCCTCGGCGTCACCGGCCGACAGACTGTCGATCGCGTCGGCCAGGCTCGTCCAGCCCGTCTCGGTGTAGAGCGACGAGATCACGCTGAGGAAGATCCAGCCCGGGGTGGCCTCCCGGCCGTCCGAGCCGCGCACCGGCGAGTTCTCCGCCTTCGCCAGCGCGTCGGTCACCGCGCCACGGGCGTCCGGCGCGATCGGGCACTTCGCGGCGTTCTTGGCGCACCAGCCGGTGAAGTTGGTGAAAGCCCGCTCGAAGCCCTTGGCCTGCTGCTCGGAGCCGGACACGTAGTCCTCGGTCGGGTCGACCGCGCCGTCCAGCACCAGCGCCCGCACGTTCTTCGGGAACAACTGCGCATACGTGGCGCCGAGCAGCGTCCCGTACGAGAAGCCCAGGTACGTCAGTTTCTCGTCGCCGACCGCGGCCCGCAGCGCGTCCAGGTCACGGGCCGCCTGCTCGGTGGAGTAGGTGCGCAGGCTCGGACCGTACTCCTTGGCGCAGCCGTCGGCGATCTTCTTGTTGAGCGCCGCGATCTGGTCGAACGCGGCCTGGTCGGCCGGGTCCGGGTCGGCGGCGAAGCTTTCGTCCTGGTCGGCCGCGGAGATGCACTTCACCGGGTCGGACTCGCCGACGCCGCGCGGATCGAAACCGACGATGTCGAACCGGTCGGTGATCTCGGTGGGCAGACCACCCAGCGCCTGCCCGAACGACAGGTAGATCGCCACGTCGATGCCGGAGCCGCCCGGGCCGCCCGGGTTGAGCAGCAGCGAGCCGATCCGGTCGCGCTGCCGATCGGACCGGATGCGGATCATGTCGATGCCGTACGTCTCCCCGGCGACCGGCGCCGCCCAGTCCTTCGGCACCGGCACCGTGGCGCACTCGTAGGTCATCCCCGTCGCGGTCCGGTTGACCAGCTCACGGGGGACCTCGGGGCACGGCCGCCATCGGGTCGCCGATCCGGAGGCGGATGGAGCCGCGGCACTGGTCGCGCCGGAGCGCGCCGGCTCGTCCGAGCCGTCCGGCGCGAACGAGGGCAGGGTGCAGCCCGCCGTCAGGACCAGCACGGACAGGGCGGCGACGGCCAGGCGTGAGCGACGATCCACGCGACAAACCCTAGCCGGTCCACGCGGGCGTCCCCGTCAGCGGCTGGTCAGCACCTCGGCCAGATCAAACCGCACCGGCCGCTCCAGCTGCTCGTATGTGCAGGTCAGCGGGTCGCGGTCGGGACGCCACCGTTCGAACTGGGCGGTGTGCCGAAACCGGATTCCCTCCATGTAGTCATAGCGGACCTCCACCACCCGTTCGGGGCGCAACGGCGTGAACGACAGGTCCTTGCCCGCGTTCCACCTGCTCACCTCGTTCTTCCGGGGTGTCCGCTCGCCCTGCTCATGGGCCGCCCAGTTCCACGGGTGTCCCTCGAACGTGGTGACCAGTGGCTGCAACTCCTCGAACAGCTCCTCCCGGACCTTCATCGAGAACGAGCCGATCACCCCGACGCTCACCAGGACGCCACGCTCGTCGTGCAGGCCCAGCAGCAGGGAGCCGATCCGGTTGTCGGCCGACTTGTGCACCCGGTAACCGGCCACCACACAGTCCGCGGTGCGCTTGTGCTTGATCTTCGCCATCACCCGCTTGTCCGGCTGATAGGTCAGGTCACGGGCCTTCGCGATCAGGCCGTCGAGCCCGGCCCCTCGAACTCGGCGAACCAGCGACGGGCCGTCTCCAGGTCGTCGGTCGCCGGAGTCACGTACACCGGTGGCTTCGCGTCCTTGAGGGCCTGCTCCAGCCTCTCGCGTCGTTCCTGGAACGGCAGCCCGGTCAGGTCCTCGTCGCCGATCGCCAGCAGATCGAACGCCACGAAACCGGCCGGAGTCTGCTCGGACAGCAGCTTCACCCGGCTCGCCGCCGGATGGATGCGCTGCTGGAGGGCCTCGAAGTCGAGGGTGTTCCGTCCGGTGTCGGCGACGATCACCTCGCCGTCGATCACCGCGCGCTCCGGGAAGTTGGCCAGGATCGCCTCGACCACCTCGGGGAAGTAGCGCGTCATCGGCTTCTCGTTACGGCTGCCGATCTCCACCTCGTCGCCGTCCCGGAAGACGATCGACCGGAATCCATCCCATTTCGGCTCGTAGACCTGGCCGGGCGGGATGTCGGCGACGGGCTTGGCGAGCATCGGCTTGACCGGTGGGTTCAGCGGGAGCTGCATTCGATCAGTGTGCCCCTCTTCACCCTGACACGGGGGCAGGGTCCACGATCGAATCCGGCAATCGGCGTAGGCGAGAGGCGACAGGCGATGGACTACACGCGACAGACACGCTTCTCCGACCCCGGCCGCCACGTCGGCCGGCTCGGCGCCCTCCCCGGGGACGTCGCCGGGATCGGCACGGCCGTCCGCAACCTGGTGGTGCACTATCGCGCGTCCGGCCTCGACTTCCCGCCCGGCCGGCTCGCCGAGATCGACAGCCGCTGGGTGGAGATCATGCTCGGCGCCCTCCCGCCCGGCTCGCCGCTCGACGAGCCGCGCCCGGCCGATCAGCGGATCGTCGGCTGCTGCCGGGACTTCACGCTGCTCACCGTCGCGGCTCTGCGGCACCGGGGCGTTCCAGCCCGCAGCCGGGTCGGATTCGCCGGCTACCTCGCCGGCGGCTTCCACGTCGACCACGTCGTCACCGAGTACCACGACGGCGACCGTTGGATCGCCACCGACACCCAGCTCGATCCGGCGGCCGGCTTCCCGGTCGACGTCGCCGACGTGCCGCTGGGACCCGGCGGGTTGCGGACCGCGGCCCAGTGCTGGCTCGCCTTCCGGCGGGGTGAGATCGATCCCGAGGGGTACGGCGTGGGCCCCGGCGTGCCGATCCGCGGCCCACTGATGATCCGGAAGTACGTCCTGACCGAGCTGGCCCACCGGTACGGCGACGAGACCCTGCTGTGGGACTTCTGGGGCTCCGACGCGGCCCTCATCGGCGACCTGGGCGGCCGGACCCTCGACGAGGCCTGGGACGATCTGCCGTCCTGGGACTCCGGTGACGTCACCCTGATCGACGAGATCGCGGCCGGGCTCGTCGCGGCGGACAGCGGCGACACCTCGGCCGAACGACGGCTCGCCGCCCTCTACGCCACCGACCCGCGAGTACGCGTCGGTGACACCGTCACCTGCCACTCACCGCGCGGGCTCCGCTACGACGTCGACCTCCGCCACCCGTCCACGGCCTGACCGCCCGTCCCACGACCCTGACCGCCCGTTCCGCGGGCTGACCCGCCCGTTCCGCGGCCCGACCCGCCCGTCCCACGGCCTGAACGCTCGTCCGTGGCCGGTTCGTCAGCGGACCAGCAGGCCGACCAGCCGGTCCAGCTCGACGGACGGGTCGGTGGTCAGGCCCATGTGGACCGGGCCGGCCCGCAGGATCGTGCTGCGCGGGGCCACCAGCCAGCGGAAACGCTCGCCCAGGCGCATCTGCTCGGAGGCGCCGCCGCCCGTGCAGGTGAGGTCCCACGCGTCCAGAGCGGTCCGGATGCCCTCGACGTCGGCGGCCGGGTCCAACGCCCGCAGCCGGGTCTCGTCGAGGTGCGTCCGGGCGGACAGGAAGTCGTGCCGCTGGCTGTAGAGCAGCACACCGACATTCATCAGCTCGCCGCGCTCGATCCGGGGCACGGCCTGGATGATCGCGTACTCGTAGGGTGTCAGCCTGGTCGTCATGGCAGCCACGCCTCCGGCCGTTCCGCCCGCAGGGACAGATGGCTCAGGTAGGCGTCCCGGTCGCCGTCCTCCAGCCACTCCCCGGGGACCAGGGCGATCACCTCGGCCAGCAGCTCGCGCGTGATCCGCCCGGCCAGGGCGGGCCCCTCGGCGGCGAGACTCGTGGCGTACGGCTTCAGCACGTGGTCGTCCCACCTGTACGGCCGGTGCACCACGCTCTCGGCACGGGGCCAGTTGTGGTGGAAGTAGAGGGTCGCCCCGTGGTCGATCAGCCACAGGTCGCCGTGCCAGATCAGCAGGTTCGGGTTGCGCCAGCTGCGGTCGACATTCTCCACGAACGCGTCGAAGACCAGCACCCGGCTGGCCAGCCCCGGCTCGATCGGGTGGGCGACCGGGTCGTACCCGAGCGCACCCGGCAGGAAGTCCATCCCGAGGTTGCTCCCGGCGCTGGCCTTGATCAGCTCCTGGACCTCCTCGTCCGGCTCGGCCCGCGCGACCACCGGGTCGAGCTCCACCCGGGCCAGCTCCGGCACCGGAAGCCCGAGCCGCCGGGCCAGCTCACCGGCGATCACCTCGGCGACCAGAGCCCGTGGCCCCTGGCCCGCCCCGCGGAACTTCACCACATAGGTGCCGAGATCGTCGGCCTCCACCACACCGGGAAGCGACCCACCCTCCCGCAACGGCGTGACATACCGGATCGCTGTGACCTCACGAAGCACGCCGCCCACCCTACGGGCCGGATGATCGTGGCTCCGACCACGGGCCCGGGCCGGAACGGCTGCCGACCACGGGCCAGGGGCCGGGACGGCGCCCACCGGACCGGCCCGGCGGTCGCGCCCGGGGCCGGGAGTGGGCAGCCACCTCGCGGGGGAGCCACGGGACTCCTGGCCGCGGTCGTCGACGGCGGACGGCGTACCGGATCAGTAGGGGTTTCCGGTTCCGGGTAGACGTCCTCGCAGCAGACCGCCGAAGCGTCCGGGCAGGTCGGAGTCCTCCGCCAGGGGCGGGCTGGCGGCGCCGGAGGCATCGGCGATGCCGCCGAGGAGCTCGCGGAAGGCGCTCACCGCGTCGGTCGCCGGGCGCCAGCCGAGCTCGCCGGCGGCGCGGTCGCAGCTCATCAGCGGCGCCTTCAGCGCCAGGCGCACCCATCCCCGGTCGACCGGTTGCAGCCTGAGCCGCCAGGTGAGCCCGGCGGCGCCCTCCAGGAGAAGACCGGGCACCCGCAGCGGTACGCCGTGAAACGCGCGACTGACGATGTCGGCGTCCAGGACGGGCCCCGCGGCCAGGTTGAACGCTCCCCGGACGTCGGCGCGGAGCACACGCAGATAGGCGTCGGCCACGTCGTCGGCGTGCACCGCCTGCATGCGCAGACCGGGATGGCGGGGGACGACCGGGATGCGGCCGAAACGGAGCAGGCTCGCGGGCAGCAGCGGGCCGGCGAAGTAGCGCGCGATCTCGGCGCCCGCGTCGCGCTGGAAGATCAGGCCGGGGCGCAGGCGGACGACGCGCATCGTCGGATGGTCCGACTCGATCTCGTCGAGCATGCGCTCGACCAGGGCCTTGTGCCGGCTGTAGGAGGACTCGGGCACGCCGGTGCGCAGCCATGTCTCGCGGACGAACGCCTGCTTCGGGCCGGGCGCGTAGACCCCGACCGACGACGCGTGCGCCAGGACTGGGACGCCCGCCCGGATCGCGGCCCGGAAGACCGCCCGGCTGCCCAGCACATTCGTCCGGTAGAGGCGTCGCTGGTCGTGGCTGGGCTGGATCTGCCAGGCCAGGTGCACGACCGCGTCCGCGCCGGTGAACACCTCGGACAGACGGTCACCCGCGTCGTCGGCGCCGATGTCGATCGAGTGCCAGGAGACGTCGGCGTACGGGCCGGCCGGCGCAGGCGGGCGACGGCAGACCCCGGCCAGGTCCAGGTCGGATTCCGAGCGCAGGCGGCGCAGCAGGGCGGTACCGGAGTTGCCGCTGGCGCCCACGATCACTACACGCATGGCTGTTGCGGTACCCCTGAGCGGGCCGTTGAACCGCCCTTTTCGGCAGCCGGTTTACGTCGAGTCGGTGCCGTTCCATTTCCGGGCGGCGAACTATCGAAGGCCGGCGCTACCCGGCCGGCTATCCGGAATTCTTCTCGTCCCGCTTTCCGGCGCCCGGCTCCTTGTTTCCGGCCGTCCGGTCTCCGTTTCCGGTGGTCCGGCTCTTTTTTCCGGCGATCCGGCCCGCGTAGAGACGATCCGGGATCGCCGGCAGGGCATTGGCCAGGAGGATGGCGGCCCGATACTTTCCCGGAACGACCACCCGGCGGCGAGGGCGGGTCAGCGCCCGTTCCACGGCGGCGGCGACGATTTCCGGGCCGGGCAGCCCGGAACGGTGCGCGGTCATCTCGGTGGCAATGTGCCCGGGCTCCACGAGAGTGACGCCGATACCGGTGCCGGCCAGTTCCCGGCGCACCGAGTCGTTCATCCCCCGGAGACCGAACTTCGTCGCCGAATAGATCCCGCTGATACCGATCTCGCCGGCCACCGAACCGATGTTCACGATGGATCCGGACCCCTGTGCGCGCATGACGGGGACGACCGCCCGCATCAGCCGGATCGGAGCCAGCAGGTTCACCTCGACGACGGCCCGGATCTCCGCCTCGTCGGCCAGCACCGACTTGTCGCCGCCGGCGCCCGCGTTGTTGATCAGCGCGTCGATCCGGCCGGTCACCGCCATCGCCCGCGCCACCAGCGCGTCCACGGCCGCCGGGTCGGTGACGTCGGTCGGGACCGCCACCGCTGTCCGGATCTGCGCGGCCACCGACTCCAACTCGACGGCACGGCGGGCGGCGAGGACCACGGTGTCGCCGCGGGCCGCCAGGCGGACGGCGATCGCCCGCCCGATCCCGCTCGACGCCCCGGTCACGATGACGACACCCACCGAACCCCCTTTCGACGGCAATCGGCGCCACCCGTTGACGGGTGGCGCCGATTGCTATGAGGAACTAGCGCTTGCTGTGGTACGCCTCGACGACCTCACTCGGGATCCGTCCACGTTCCGAGACGGTGAAGCCGTTCTTGTTGGCCCACTCCCGAATGGCCTGATTCTGGTCGCGGCTGGAACGGCTCGAGACGGCCGGAACTGCACGCCGGGCAGGGGTCGGAACGTTACCGTTGCGGCCTAGCCGGGTAGCTGCGGAGAGGAACGGTTCGAGGGCTTTTCGCAGCTTGCCGGCGTTCTTCTCGGACAGGTCGATCGTGTAGTTGACGCCGTCGAGGCCGAATTCGACGGTGCGGTCCGCTTCCGTACCGTCGAGGTCGTCGGTCAGCACGGTAATTATCTGCTTGGCCATGGTTGTTCGACTCCTACAGCGAGTTATTCGGCTGACGCTGCGTGCACACGCCAGTCCAGCTCGCGAATGCTCGTCGTCGCATTCATTCTGTCGTCCGGAAGGCGGCAAGTGCAAATTGCCCGTTCTGGCATGTCGCAATTGCCGGGTACCAACCGGCCCGCAGGTCTTTTCGTCGCCGTGAATGTGCGGTAACGTCGTAGTTGGGAGCGCTCCCACAGCCTCGGGGTCGACTGGTTCAGCAGAGTAGTGGACCTTGCGCACCCACGCCACCGCCCCGTGGCCCTCGACCCGAGCCGCCTCGTCGCCGATTCTCCGGTGCCGGGGCGGTTCGCCGTTTCTCCGCCCGTCTCGGTTGCCGCTCGGCCTCTCAGCGATGTAAGCATGTAATCACGTAAGTTCGGGAGGTTGAGATGCGAGTCCGTTTTGCCCAACAGGGTGGCCGTGCCGAGCCGCCCGCCGCTGACGACGCCGCCGCCTGGATCGCCGGAGCTGTTCCGGACGGGTGGTTCGCCGAGCGGCCCGAGGTCGTCATCGATCGCGACGAGATCATCATCTGGGGGCGGCTGCCCCGGCCCGAGCTGGGGGAGGACTCCACCGAGGCCGACGCGGCCGCGGCCCAGGCCGGGCGGATCGCCCAGTTCCGGGAGGACACCCGGGACGCCCGGATCCGGGTGGCCCGTCAGGTCGAGCACCGCTATCAGCGCAAGGTCGCCTGGGGCGTGCGCTGCGGCGATGCGTCCGAGTTGTTCACCCATCTGTCCGCGCCGGTGATGACCCGGCTGCGCCAGCCCGAGCGGCAGGTCCTCGACACGCTCGTCGACGCGGGGGTGGCCCGTTCCCGCTCGGAGGCGCTGGCCTGGTGCGTCAAGCTGGTGGGCCGCCACACCGAGGACTGGCTGACCGACCTCCGCGGCG
The DNA here is from genome assembly GCF_050956125.1 of Actinoplanes sp. CA-252034. Taxonomy (NCBI): domain Bacteria; kingdom Bacillati; phylum Actinomycetota; class Actinomycetes; order Micromonosporales; family Micromonosporaceae; genus Actinoplanes; species Actinoplanes sp. CA-252034. The sequence continues at coordinate 9,335,589 of NZ_CP191846.1, read as the reverse complement.
CCATGACCCAGGTCGACGAGCTCCGTCGCCGGGGCCCGGACGCCTGACCCGTCCGACCGCCCGGATCGGGCGCCTGACCCGTGTGACCGCCCGGATCGGGCGCCTGACCCGTGCGACCCAGCTCGGCTCGGGCGCCTGGCCCGTGTGAACTCGTCCGGCTCGGACCGCCTGGCCCGTCTGACCCCGCCTGGCCCGTCTGACCCCGCCTGGCCCGTCTGACCCCGCCCGGCCCGGGCGGGGTCAGACGGCCACCGACTGCGGGCTGCGGAGCCAGGCCAGCACCTCGGTCGGGCCCAGCGGGCTGGAGAAGAGGAAACCCTGGCCCAGCGGGCAGCCCAGGCGGACCAGGACGTCGCGGTGGGCGGCATCCTCGATGCCTTCGGCGACGACCGCCAAGCCCAGTGACTGTGCGAGGCTCACGATGCCGCTGACCAGAGCCATCGGCTGCTGACCCAGGACCATGTCGTCGATGAAGGTCTTGTCGATCTTGATGATGTCGATCGGGCGGGACCGCAGGTAGCCGAGGGACGAGTAGCCGGTGCCGAAGTCGTCGATCGCGATCCGGATGCCCATCTCGCGCAGCACACCCAGATCGGTCCAGATCCGTTCGTCGTCCTTGACCAGCAGCGTCTCGGTGATCTCCAGCATCAGCGCTTCCGGCGGCACCCCGGTGTGCGCGAGCGCCGTCCGGACCTGCTCGACGAACCCGCTCTCCCGGAACTGCCGGACCGACACGTTGACGCTCATGTACGGCGCCTGCCCGGCCGGCAGGATGCGCCGCCACTCGGCGACCGTGCGCAGCGCCTCCTCCAGCACCCAGCGGCCCATCGGCAGGATCAGGCCGCTCTCCTCGGCGACCTCGATGAACTGGTCCGGCGTGATGACACCGCGCTTCGGGTGGTGCCACCGGACCAGCGCCTCGAACCCGACGGCCGTGCCCGACGGCAGGTCCACGATCGGCTGGTAGTGCAGCAGGAAGTGGCCCTCGTTGACGGCGTGGTCGAGCGCCGACCGCAGTTCCAGGCGCTCGACCATCTCGTTGTGCAGGTGCGCCTGGTAGCGGCGCCACTGGTTCTTGCCGGCGCCCTTGGCCACGTACAGGGCGAGGTCGGCCTGGCGCAGCAGCTCGTCGGCGTCGCCGCCCTCGGGCGTGGTGGTGATGCCGATGCTGGCCATCGCGTACAGCGGCTTGGCGTCGGTCACGACCGGCTGGGCCAGGGCCGCGAAGATCCGGTTGGCGGTCTCCTCGACGGCGCCGGGGTCGTTGACGTTCTCCACGATGGCGGCGAACTCGTCGCCGCCCAGCCGGGCCGCGGTGTCGTCGGCCCGCAGCGCCCCGGCGATCCGGTGCGCGACCTCGATCAGCAGCTGGTCGCCGATCGCGTGGCCGAGCGTGTCGTTGACCATCTTGAAGTCGTCCAGATCGATGAAGAGCACGCCGATCACCGAGCCGTCGCGGGTGCTGCGGGCCACCGCGTGGGCCAGCCGGTCGTTGAAGAGCACCCGGTTGGCCAGACCGGTCATCGCGTCGTGGAACGCCTGGTGGGTCAGCTCGTTCTGCAGGCGGCGCTGCTCGGTGACGTCGCGCATGGTGATGACCAGGCCGGACACCGTCGGTTCGGCGCGCAGGTCACGGCAGTGCAGCTCCAGGAGCACCTCGGTACGCCGGTTGCCCCGCGCCCGGAAGTCGAGCTGCTGCTCCAGTTGGTGACCCCCGCGGACGGCCGCGAGCACGTCCCCGAGCCGGGCACGCTCGCCGGGGTGGATCACCTCGGGCAGCAGAGCGCCGGTCGGGTCGCTGCCGAACACGCCGACCGCCGACGGGCTGGAGTACTGGATCCGGTCCTCCTCGTCGAGGATCGTGATCACGTCGGCGGTGTTCTGGATCAGCGTCCGGAAGTAGGTCTCACTGTTGCGCCTGGCCACCTCGTGCCCGAGCGCGATCCGCTCCAGCGCCAGCGCCACCTGCGCGGCCAGCACCTCCACCGATCGTTGCAGCTCCAGCAGCGCCCAGGTCGGCGCGCCCACATGCAGGACACCCACCAGCGGGTCGCCGCCCGGACGGTCCTTGAGCACCATCGGGCAGCGCAGCGTCTTGGTGAACTGGGTGAGGCGGACCGCCACCGCCCAGTCCACGTCACGGGTGGTGACCAGGCGGGCGGCGGTGCCGGTGGCCCGGTCCACGGCGGCCTGCGCGGCGGCCTCCGGCGACTGCGGCTCGGTCTGCGCGATCGCGATCGCCAGAACCACCCCGTGCGGCACGTCCCCGGGGATCAACTGGGCGACGGCGGTGCGTACGGCCAGACCCACCGCCTCGCTGTCGGCGGCCGAGACGAGCGCCGCCGAAGCCTCCCGCAGCGCCCGCTCCCGGGACATCGCCTGCCGGTGACTCGCCATGATCCCGGACATCCGGGCCAGGACCAGCGCCATCATCAGCGTGCTGAGCGCCGCCACCACGGTCACGCCGGCGAACTGGCCGTCCCGGAACATCTTCACCAGCAGCACGGTCGGCGCGACCATCGCCGCCAAGCCGAGCAGCGCCAGCCGGGCGTGGCTGGTCTCGGCGGGTGGCGTCTCGGCCGGCCGGGTCAGCTCGGCCATCGACGGGATCAGCGCGGCCAGTCCCGCCGCCGTGTAGAGGGCCAGATGACCGAAACCGGACGCCCGGCCCACGTCGGCCACGAGCAGCGCCACCACCCCGGCGCCGAGCAGGTAGCCGGGCGCGACCAAACGGCCGGGCATGGTCGCCAGCCGCACCAGCAGCCCGAGGCAGAGCAGGTCGGCGACCGGCATGGCGATCTCGGTCCAGCCCGTCGCGGCCGAGCCCTCCAGCCGCGGGCCGACCACGAACGTCCAGATCAGCAGCGCCACGCCGGACGTGACGGTGAGCGCGTCCAGCAGACCGGCCAGGTCCCGGGACGCGCTGGTGCGCCGGTCCACGAAACCGGCCAGGGCCACCGCCAGAGCGGCGTACGCGACCAGCAGCGTCGCGATCCCGGTCGGCTCCAGCCACGGCAGCCATCCGGTGATGAACGAGGGGGCGTACGCGGCCGCGCCACCGGCCGCCGACAGGACGATCGCGCCGGCCAGCACCCACCACGGCTTGACGTCGTCGGGCCGGCTGCGGCGGATGCCCAGCGAGATCGCCACCACGGCGGCGACTCCGCCGACCAGTCGCAAGGGCGCCTGCAGTCCCGGCTGCAGCCCGAAGGCCACGGCGAGCACCACCATCCAGGCGCCGAAGATGGTGGCAGGCCACCGTGTCGGCATCGGTGCTCCCTCCCGACGTACCCCCTTGTCGGACTGATCGGCCCGGTTGACGCACATCTGAGCGGCGACGGCACAATCGCAATGTGCTTCTGGAGTTCGTCCGTGCCCACACCGTGCCGTTGCCGGTCCCGTTCGTGCCCGAGATCTCGCTCTTCCAGGCGGAGGACCCGATCGCCCTGTGGGAGGCGACCGAGTCGGCCGGGGCCCCGCAGCCCCCGCCGTTCTGGGCGTTCGCGTGGGCCGGCGGCCAGGCCCTGGCCCGGCACGTCCTCGACGATCCGGACCTGGTGGCCGGGCGCAGCGTCCTCGACCTGGCGACCGGTTCCGGCCTGGTCGCGGTCGCCGCGGCCCGGGCCGGCGCGACGCCGGTGACGGCCAACGACATCGATCCGCTCTCGCTGGCCGCCGCGCAGGCCAATGCCGAGGTCAACGGGGTACGGGTGACGACCGTCGAGGCGGACCTGCTCGACAATGACGACCGCTACGGCGTCGTGCTCGCCGGTGACGTCTTCTACAGCCGGGAGATGGCCGGCCGGGTGCTGCCGTTCCTGCGCCGGGCGGCCGGCCGTGGCTCGCTGGTGCTGGTCGGCGATCCGGGCCGTGCCTACCTGCCGCAGGGTCTGATCGAGCGGGCGGTCTACGACGTCCCGGTGATCGAGGAGCTGGAGAGCATGCCGATCCGCCGCACCACGGTCTGGCAGGTCACCCCCTCCTGACCGGCGTGCCCCGGTGACGACCACCGGGAAGTGCCGGTGACGGGAATGCATGAGCCGGCGGCGGGCGGGTCTCCGGACGGGCCGCCTGCGCCGTCCGCCGGGAGCCACGGGACCCTATGTCCGCCGTACCGGATAAAGGTCCAGAAGTCCCCAGCCGTCGGCGACGGTGGCGTCCGGCTCGGCCTGGTCGCCGCCGGAGTCCTTCCGGCCGGACGGCATCAGGATGGCCGTGCCGATGTCGGCGCGCCGGGCGCAGGCGATGTCGCGCCGCCGGCTGTCCCCGACGAACCAGCAGGCGCTCGGAGCGATGCCGAGGGCGTCGGTGGCGTTCCAGATCATCTGCGGATTGGGTTTGCGGACGCCGGCCTCGTCGCTGTAGACCTGCACCGCGAAGAGCCGCCCGACGTCGGCGCCGGCCAGGTAGTCGCGGTGTGCCGCCCCGCAGAGGGTGTTGCTGACCACGGCGAGTGGGACGCCGTCGTCGTGGCACGCGGCGAGGAACTCGGGGATGCCCGGTCGCAGGGCCCAGCCCTCGCGCCACGCCCAGTCGTAGCTGAGTCGTGTGACCTGGCCACGGACCCGCGCCTGCGCCAGCGGCGGCCAGTCGTGGATCACGAACCGCTCCCAGACCTCCAGGTGGGACAGCTCGTCCGGGCGGTCCTCGTCGCGCCAGCGGGCGTAGGCGGCGCCGCCGTCGATCAGCGACTGCTGGATCCGGCCGGGGGAGAGCGCGCCCTCGACCAGGTTGTAGAGGCGTAACACCAGGTCGGGACGCTCGGCACGATGCGGCGCGTCGGCGAGCACACCACCGAAGTCGAGCAGGACGGCCGCCGGCCGGATCACCATCAGCGCTGCCCCAGCGTCCACGCGCGGACGCCGCCGACGATGCCCGCCGTGTTGGGCACCACGACCACGTCGTCGCCCATCCGGGCCAGCTGCGCCGGCGTGATCAGCCGCGAGTTGCCGCCACCCAGATAGACCCGGTCCCACAGGAAGACCGGCCGGAACCCCTCCACCACGTTGCGGACCCGGCGCGACCACAGCGCGTCGCCGAGCCGCCGGCGCTCGTGCTCGCCGATGTAGGTGTCATAGGACATGCCCCATTTCACCGGGGCCTGCGACATCTCCAGATGGGGGGCCAGCTCGCCGCCGTCGAAGAGCGCGCAGCCCAGCCCGGTGCCGAGGGTCAGCACCAGCTCGCACCCCGTGCCGGCGACCACCCCGGCGCCGTGCACCTCGGCGTCGTTGAGCACCAGCGTCGGCAGCCCGAAGGCCTCGGCCAGCGCGGTCCGCGCATCGAACCCGTGCCACGCGTCGACGAGCTCCGGGTCGACCCTCGTGCGGGGCCCGGAGCGGGTCACGTAGTGCGGGGTCGCCACCACGACGCCGTGCCGGATCATGCCGGGCATGCCGACCGTCACACGATCCGCGTTCGGCAGCTGCTCGCCGAGCGCCACCAGCGTCTTCACGAACAGGTCGGGTGGCAGAGGGTACGGAGTCGGAACCCGGATCGGCTGCGCCCGCATGGTCCCCGCCTCGTCGAGAACCGAACCTTTTATACCGCCGCCGCCACAGTCGATCGTCAGGGTGAATGCCACCCGGCCAGTGTGCATGCGGATCACCTCCCCGGACAGCAATTGTGGCGGGTGTCCGGTCAGCCCGCCTCCTCCGCCCACACGCGCCAATTGTCCAGGACCCCGTGCAGCGCCGGGGTCAGCCAGCCCGGCGCGGATCGACGGAACACGCCCGGATCCATCGACCCGGCGCCCGCCGGCAAGGCTCCGACCAGGTGCGGGACGAGCTCGCCGAGATTCGCCCAGTGCACCAGCTCCGGCTCCACCGGCCACGCGCCGAGAATGACCTTGGCGTGCACGCCGCGACGGTGCAGCGCCTCCAGGGTGAGGGCGGTGTGATTCAACGTACCCAGACCGGCGCGCGACACCACGATCATCCCGGAGCCGAGCGTGGTCGCCAGATCGGCGAACGTCCACGCCTCCCCGGACGGGCGCACGCCCATCGGCACCAGCAGGCCGCCGGCCCCCTCGACCAGCACCAGATCGTGTTTCGCGGCCTCCGCGCGGATCGCGTCGACCACGTCGAACAGCTCCAGCGCCGGCAGCCCGGCGACCTTGGCGGCGGCGAGCGGGGCGAGCGGCTCCGGGTACTCGGCGAGAGTGCGCACGGTGTCCGGTCCGGCCAGGCGGGCGATCACGTCGGCGTCGGTGGGCGCGCCCGTCGCGATACCGGTCTGACCGGGTTTGATCACGGCGACGCGGAGTCCGGCGGCCTGCGCGGCCGCGGCCATCGCCGCGGTCGCGATCGTCTTGCCGACCTCGGTGTCGGTGCCGGTGACCAGCACGATCCCATGCCATTCATGCGGTTCCGGTTCGCGGTCCGCCTCCGGCCCGGCGGTGGTCTCCTCCGGCGGTACGGACGACGAGGTCACCGAGTCGTCGCAAGAGGCCTCGTCCCCGCCCCGGGAACACCATCCGGTTCCCCGTCGACCCCGTCGCGCGTCGCCGTCTCGTCGTCGCCGTCGTCCGTCTCGTCGCCGGTGTCGGAGTCCGCGGCGTCGCCGGTGTTCGTGCCCACGCTGATGTCGCCGTTCGTGCCCGCCGCGGCGCCGGTGTTCATGCCCGCGCCGGTGTCGCCGTCCGTGCCCACGCTGATGTAGGCGTTCGTGGCTGCACTGACGTCGCCGTCCGTGGCCGCTCTGATGTCGCCGTCCGTGGCTGCGCTGATGTGGGCGTTCGGCTCGGCCTGGGTGTGGGCGTTCGGCTCGGCCTGGGTGTGGGCGTTCGGCTCGGCCGGGGTGTCGGGTCGGGATGCGGCCGGGGCCTGTCGTGGCTCCAGCCGGTGCCCGCCGCCGTGCGCCTGCAACGGGTCCGGGACGGTGGTGAACGCCCGGTCCGGCGACGGTGGGGCGAGGGGTAACCCGTGGCCCCCGCCGCCACGCTCGGGACGGGGCGGCGGCGGAACCACCGAGAGATGGGCCCGACGGGTCGCTTGCGGGGGTCGGCGGTCATGGTGCGCACTCCAGGATCACGGTCAGGGCTCGGGCGAAAGCCTCCTCGGGGACACCCGCGTTCACGGTCAGTCGCAGTCGCGAGCTGCCGTCCGGTGTCGACGGTGGGCGGAAGCAGCCGACCGCCACCCCACGGTCACGGCAGTCGGCGGCCCAGGCCACGGCCGCCTCCGGGCCGGGCGCCGGAACCGACAGCACACCGGCCGCCGGGTCGCGGGTGGGCCGGCCGGCGGACCGCAGCGTGGCCGCGAGATGCGCGCCCCGGCGGAACAGCACGGCACGACGGTCGTCGGCGGCGCGGGCCACGTCGACGGCGGCGAGCACACCGGCGGCCACGGCCGGTGGCGGGGCGGTGTCGTAGATGAAGCTGCGCCCGGTGTCGACCAGGTGCCGGACCAGCGGGCCCGGCCCGGCGACCACGCCACCGGCGCCGCCGAGCGATTTGGACAGTGTGGCGGTGACGATCACGTCGGGCGCGCCGGTCAGCCCGGCGGCCGCGACCCCGCCCGACCCGGACTCGCCGAGCAGGCCCAGCGCGTGCGCGTCGTCGACCACCAGCAGCGCGCCGCGGGCCGACGTGACCGCGTGCAGGGCGGCGAGCGGGGCGAGGTCGCCGTCGACCGAGAACACCGACTCGGTGACCACCGCGGCCCGGCCCGGATGCGCGTCGAGCAGGGCGGCGACGGCGGCCGGGTCGTTGTGCGGGGCGACCTTGACCGGCAGGCCGGAGATCTTGCAGCCGTCGATCAGGGAGGCGTGGTTGTACGCGTCGGAGACGACCAGGTCACACACCGCGGACAGGGCCCGGACCACGGCCAGGTTGGCCAGGTAGCCGGAGGAGAAGACCAGCGCCGACTCGCAGCCGATCCAGTCGGCCAGCGCCTCCTCGAGGGCGGCGTGCAGGTCGGTCGTGCCGCGCACCAGGCGGGACCCGGTGGCGCCCAGACCGTACGCCTCGAGGGCCTGCCGCGCGGCGCCGACCACCCGGGGTGATCGGAGAGGCCGAGGTAGTCGTTGCCCGCGAGATCGATGACGGTGTCGCCGGCCGCTCGCGGCCGCAGTTGACGGGTGAGTCCCGCCTTGGCCCGCTCGTGGGCCAGACGATCGAGCGTCTCCAACCAGTCCGCCAAGACACCCCCATTGATCACCAGACTGGCAAACTATCACCCAGCTCCGACAGTCCTACCGGACTGGGAACTCTGTAGGGTACGGGCATGCCAGAGATCCTCGACCACGCCCGTACCCGGGTGCTCGACGACGGCGCCGGCCTCGACGAGGCGGGCATCCTGGAGGTTCTTCGTCTACCCGACGAGGACCTGCCGGAGCTCCTTCAACTCGCCCACGACGTCCGCATGAAATGGTGCGGTCCGGAGGTCGAGGTCGAGGGCATCGTCTCGCTGAAGACCGGTGGCTGTCCCGAGGACTGCCATTTCTGCTCGCAGTCGGGCCTGTTCGCGTCGCCCGTCCGGGCCGTGTGGCTCGACATTCCCTCCCTCGTGGAGGCGGCGAAGCAGACCGCGGCCACCGGGGCGACCGAGTTCTGCATCGTGGCCGCCGTCCGCGGGCCGGACAAGCGCCTGATGGACCAGATGCGCGCCGGCGTCCAGGCGATCAAGGAGGCGGTCGACATCCAGGTCGCCGCCAGCCTCGGCATGCTCACCCAGGAGCAGGTCGACGAGCTCGCCGAGATGGGCGTCCATCGGTACAACCACAACCTGGAGACCTGCCGCTCCTACTTCCCCAACGTGGTGACCACCCATTCGTGGGAAGAGCGCTGGAGCACGCTGACCATGGTCCGCGAGTCCGGCATGGAGGTGTGCTGCGGCGGCATCCTCGGCATGGGCGAGACCCTGGAGCAGCGGGCCGAGTTCGCCGCCCAGCTGGCCGAGCTCGACCCGCACGAGGTTCCCCTGAACTTCCTGTCGCCCCGGCCCGGCACCCCGTTCGGGGACCGTCCGGTGGTGGAGGGCCGTGACGCGCTGCGGGCGATCGCCGCGTTCCGGCTGGCCATGCCGCGGACCATCCTGCGCTATGCGGGCGGCCGCGAGATCACGCTGGGCGATCTCGGCACCCGGGACGGTCTGCTCGGCGGCATCAACGCGATGATCGTCGGCAACTACCTGACCACTCTGGGCCGCTCGGCGACCGCCGACCTGGAGCTGCTGAAAGACCTGAAGATGCCGGTCAAGTCCCTGTCGGCGACGTTCTGATGTATTGCGATCGCTGCGGTGAGCCCGGCTCGCATCCGGAGTGCGCGACCGCGCGCGAGCTGGAGCCGCCGAGGTATTGCTCGGACTGCCGCCGCCGGATGAAGGTGCAGGTCGTGCCGACCGGGTGGACCGCCACCTGCGTCGAGCACGGCGAACGCCGAGGCTGAGCCCGCGGGCGATCATGGCTGACCCTCGGGTGGCGGCAGGCTCGGCCCGCCGCCACCCCTCTCACCCGGCCACCCGCAGGCGGCGGGAGCCCTGATCGCCCGGCTACCTGCAGGCGGCGGGATCTGATCACCCGATCACGGCGAAAGCCGGATCATCCGGTCATGGTGGGAGTTTGATCACCCGATCACGGCGGGTTGCCGGTCAGCCGGCGTTTGCCGTCACGCCGAGGCGGCGGGGGTCTCGTTGCTCACGCGCGGACCGGCCGTCCGCAGGGTGACCGTCACCATGGCGCCGTCGCGCTCGATCGGCCCCGCGCCGACCCGGCGCAGGGTGCGCAGCATCGCCGCGTTGCCCGCGCCGACATGCGCCACCACGGCCGCGACCCCGATCTTCGCGGCGTGGGCCCGGAGCCTGCGCAGCAGCGCCGTGCCGAGGCCGCGCCGCTGCCAGTCGTCGGCCACCAGCACCCGGACCTCGCCGAGGTCGCCCTCGGCCAACAGGGTCGCCACCGCCACCACGGCACCGCCCGGGGCGACCGCGAGCAGGGTCAGCCCGCCGGCCGGCTCCAGCAGCCGCCGTAGCCGGGTGTCGGTGGGCACCCCGGCCGGGTAGCGCTGGCGCAGCGTCGCGGGGGAGCACTCGTCGTGAAACTCGCCGACAGCCGCCACATCGTCCGGGCCGGCGGCGCGCAGCACCATCTCGGCACCGTCCGGCAGCAGCAGCGACACCTGGTCGCGGTGCCGCCGGTGGATCGCGGTGGCGACCTCGACCAGCGCCTGTGCCCTGGCGAACTCGGCCGGGGTGAACGCGGGCAGCGCCCGGAGCACCTCGAGGGAGCCGCCGGCGGGGTCGGTCAGGGTCATCCGGCCACCGTGGAAGCCGGGCGTCTCGCCGCCCTGCGGGCGCCAGCGCACCTCGGTCGCGTCGAGCAGGGTGACCAGGGCCTCGCCGAGGGAATCGGGCTCGTGGACCAGCCGGCCGGCCAGCGCCAGCGCCCGGGTCGGCTGATCGGCCAGTCCCTGCGCCTCGGCCCGGGCCACGAACGCGTCCCGCCCGCGGCCCTTGGCCACCGCGGCCAGCAGGTCGGCCTCGGCCAGTTGGTCCGGAGCGTCCACGAGGAAGTCGTCGACCGCACCGTCCTCGGTGGTGTGCACCTGCACGGCGAGGATGTTCACCGACCGCAGGGCCAGGCTCGCCGTCAGCACCGAGAGATAGCCGGGGCGGTCGTCGACCGTGGCCCGGACACGCCACAACGCCATCTGGGGCACTCCTCTCCTCCAGAGGCCGGGAGCGGAGACCCGACCGGTGGCCGGGAGCCGGAAACCCGACTGCCGACTACGTCAAGAGTGCACCCCCGTTGTTGCGTGGGTATTGCCTGAGCTGCGAAAACCGGGTTATGACGATCACACCGGATGGGTGGCCGGCGTGCCCACCGAGTCGAGCCGGCTGCCGAGGATGACGGCGGCGGCCCGGACCAGCTGGGCCACCCGGTCCACCTCGGTGATGTGGAAGGCGGCGGCCGGCAGATCGTCCTCGTCGGTACGGGCGACGACCAGCACCAGCCCGCCCCGGCCGAACGGCGCCACCGCGAGGCGCGCGCCACCGGGCTCGGTCATCGGGCGGGCCCGCAGCGGGGTCACCTCGGGCAGGCGCAGCGGGGCCGGCGCGCGCCAGCTCGCGTACGCCACGGCCGGCTCGCCGCCCCCGCCGGCGCCGCTGCGCGCGGCCCAGTCGGCCGGAACGACGGCGGCCGCGGCCCAGTCGGCGGCCAGCAGTCCCGGAACGGCGTCGACCAGCGTGGCCAGGCCGTCCACCGGGTTCGCCGCGACCTGGGCGAGCAACTCGGCGTCGTGGCCGCCGTTGACCGGTGCTCCTATCGCCTTCCACACGCCGTCCACCTGCACGCCCGGGATGGCGGCCAGGCCGGCGAGAAGACGCTCGACACGGGTCGCGCCCGGCCAGACGACGGTGAAGTCGTCGACGGCGCGGCCGCCGAGCCGTTCCAGCACCACCACCTGGACGATGTCGGCGCCGGCCACACCGAGGGTGCGCGCGACCTGGCCGAGAGCGCCGGGACGGTCCGGCAGGGTGACTCGTACCCGCAGCAACATGTGATTCCTCCCGTCGCGACGGCCGGTGGCGCCGTCCCCGTTGAACACCCTGCCCACCTGGCGTTTCCGACCCGTTGCGCGGCCGTGTCCCGGCCGTCAAGCCCGCGTCATATGCCCGGAATCACAACTCAGAGTAAGAGTCCGCGCCGGTACGGGCGGTTCGCCGGTCGTGTGTCGGACAGCGACTTCCTCCCGAAGAGTGGATCACTGTTCCGATATGCGGGAAAGCACCCGTGGCGTGAGTGGTGCCGGCCACTCGGGGAACGGGCCGGGGGCTAACGTCGGGACATGATCTGCAAGGACTGCCGGGAGCGGCGGCACGAGGACTGCCGCGGCGCGTCCTGGTGCGACTGCCAGCACCGCAAGCCCGAGCCGACCCCGCCGGTCACCGGCCCTCCCGGCCCGTGACCTTCACCCGGGACGAGCTGCTCGCCCACTATCCACGCGACGGCCATCCGGTCCTGCGGGCGAACTTCATCGCCAGCGCCGACGGGGCGGTGTCGGTCGACGGTCTCTCCGCAGGCCTCCAGGGGCCCGGTGACAAGGAGATCTTCGACCATCTGCGTACGATCTGCGACGCCCTGATCGTGGCGGCCGGCACAGTCCGCGCCGAGCGGTACGACGCGCTCCGCCTCACCGAGCCCGCCCGGGCCTGGCGGCTGTCCGCCGGACTGCCCGAATTCCCGCTCATGGTGATCGTCTCCGGCTCGCTCGACCTCGACCCGGAGCAGCTGGTCTTCTCGGACGCGCCGATCCGGCCGATCGTGCTGACCCATCACGCGGCGCCGGCGGACGCGCCGGTCCGCGACGTGGCCGAGGTGATCCCGGTCGGCGACGACGAGGTCGACCTGGCCGCCGGGGTCCGGCTGCTGAACGAGCGGGGCGCCACTCAGCTGCTCTGTGAGGGTGGTCCCGGCCTGTTCGGCGCGCTGATCGCCGCCGATCTGGTCGACGAGCTCTGCCTCACGGTCGCCCCGCTGCTGGCCGGCGGCACGGCGGGCCGCATCGCGCACGGCGTGCCCACCCCGCCCCGGCGGTTGTCGCTGCGGCACTCGCTCAGCCACCAGGACATGCTTTTCTTGCGGTACGCCCGGAACGTCCAGAATTGAGGCGCGCACCGATACCGGCTGATCGGTGCACATCAGGGCGCGCCTCCGTAATCAGGGCAAGATCTTGTGCATAACTCTGTGGATGGACACCAGAAGTTGTGGACAACGAGGGGCGCGGGCATTTTGTCGTACCTCTGAGGCACCATGATCCCCGTGTCTGACGAAGCTGGGGCCGCCCGCGGCGGAAAACTGAATGACAAATCGGGCGACGACCCCGTCGGGCGGGTGCTCGGGACAGCGGACGCGACACCGCTGCAGTTCTGGACGGCCGTGACCCCGGGCAGCTACCTCCAGCTCGACGACGTCGTGGTGACCCGGCGCGACCTGCCCGACCGCGAGCCGGTGACGATCGCCGGCGTGGTCACCCAGGTGCGTGCGAGGCACGAGGGCGCCCAGTTCGACTCGGACGTGTTCGCCATCGCCGACGGCACGCTGCCCGCGATGGTGCAGGAGGCGGCCGAGATCACCACCACCCGCGTCGACCCGGAGCTCTACGTGCCACCGGCTCCCGGCGCGGTCGTGCACCGGGCGTCCGGTGAGGCCCGTGACGCGGCGCTGCACTTCGACCGGATGGAGCGGAGGGTCCCGATGGGCACCGGCCGGGACGGGGTGCCGGTCTTCCTCAACGCCGACTTCCTCGACGGCACCCGCGGCGCGCACGTGTCGATCTCCGGCATCTCCGGCGTGGCGACCAAGACCAGTTTCGCGACGTTCCTGCTCTACTCGGTGTTCCGGTCGGGGCAGTTGGGCGCCGACGGCACCAACGCCCGCGCGCTGATCTTCAACGTCAAGGGCGAGGACCTGCTCTTCCTCGACCACCCCAACATCAAGCTCGACGACCGGACCCGCGAGGCGTATGCGTTGCTCGGCCTGCCCGCCGCGCCCTTCCCGGACGTGCGGGTCTACGCGCCGCCGCGGGCCGGTGACTCGTCCGGCGCGCCCGACGTGGCCAGCCGGCTCACCGGCGTCGACGCCTTCTACTGGACCCTCGCCGAGTTCTGCGAGCAGAAACTGCTGCCGTATGTGTTCGCCGACGCCGACGACGAGCGCCAGCAGTACACGATGGTGGTCCACTCGGTGACCGCCCACCTCAACCGCTACGCGGTCCCCGCCGAGGGTGGCATCAGCATCGACGGCAAGCGGATCGGCTCGTACCAGGATCTGGTCGATCACGTGGTCGAGCAGCTCACCGACGACGAGACCCGGTCCACGTGGGCGGGCAGCGCGGTCAACATGGGCACGGTCAACGCGTTCGCCCGCCGGATGATCGGCAGCAAGCGCGACCTGTCCCGGCTGATCCGCGGCGATCTGGCCCAGCGCCGCCCGCACAAGATCAAGACCGCGGACAGCGCCCAGGTGACTGTGGTCGACCTGCACAACCTGCCGGACCGGGCACAGCGGTTCGTGGTCGGTGTGACGCTGAAGACCGAGTTCGAGGAGAAGGAGAAGTCGGGCACCGGCCGGCCGCTGCTCTTCGTGGTCCTCGACGAGCTCAACAAGTACGCGCCCCGCGAGGGCTCCTCCCCGATCAAGGAGGTGCTGCTCGACATCGCCGAGCGCGGCCGTTCACTCGGCGTGATCCTGATCGGCGCCCAGCAGACCGCCAGCGAGGTCGAGCGCCGCATCGTGACCAACTCGGCGATCCGTGTGGTCGGCCGCCTCGACCCGGCCGAGGCGTCGAGGCCGGAGTACGGCTTCCTCCCGCCCGCGATGCGTCAGCGGGCCCTGCTCGCCCGCCCGGGGACGATGTTCGTGAACCAGCCGGACATCCCGGTCCCGCTCTGCGTCGAGTTCCCGTTCCCGGCCTGGGCGACCCGCAAGTCGGAGTCCGGCCCGCCGCCGGCCGAGACGCTCCGCTCGATCGTCCAGGGCGCCGATCCCTTCGCGGTGATAGGCGGGCGACCAGGGGGCGACGACGACATTCCCTTCTGACGAGCGGACTAGGGTTCAGCGATGCGCATCCTGCACACCTCCGACTGGCACGTCGGCAAGGTTCTCAAGGGCCGCAACCGCAACGAGGAGCACATCAAGGTCCTCGCCCAGGTTGTCGAGATCGCCCGGGCCGAGCGGCCCGACCTGGTGATCGTGGCCGGTGACCTCTACGACACCGCCGCGCCGACGGCCGAGGCGACCCGGCTGGTGACCCGGGCGCTGTCGGCCTTGCGCAAGACCGGCGCGCGGGTGGTGGCGATCGGCGGCAACCACGACAACGGGGCCGCCCTCGACGCGTTGCGCCCGTGGGCCGACGCCGCCGGGATCGAGCTGCGCGGGTCGTACCCCAAGGGTGATCTGAATGATCTTCTGATCGAGGGGACCACCGAGAGCGGAGAGCGGTGGCGGCTCGTCGCGCTGCCGTTCCTCTCCCAGCGGTATGCGGTCCGGGCCGCCGAGATGTATGAGCTGACCGCCGCCGAGGCCAACCAGACCTACGCCGACCTGGTCGCCCGCCTGATCGCCAAGCTCAGCGAGCCGTTCGCCGAGCCCGGCGTGGTCAACCTGCTCACCGCCCACCTGACGATCGTCGGCGCGAGCACCGGCGGCGGCGAGCGGGAGGCGCACACGATCATGGGCTACGCCGTGCCGGCCACGGTGTTCCCGCCGAACGCGCACTACGTCGCCCTGGGCCACCTGCACCGGAACCAGACGGTGATCTCGCCGTGCCCCACCCGGTACAGCGGCAGTCCGCTCGCCGTCGACTTCGGCGAGGAGGAGAACGTCTGTTCCGTCGCGATCGTCGACGTCTCGACCGACAAGGCGGCTCATGTCCGTGATGTGCCGGTGACCTCGGCGATCACCCTGCGGACCGTGCGGGGCACGCTGGAGCAGCTCGCCACGGTGAACCTTCCGGACGCCTGGCTGCGTGTCCTGGTGCGGGAGGCGCCCCGGCCCGGCCTCCGCGAGGACGTGCAGGAGCTCCTGCCGAACGCTCTGGAGGTGCGTATCGACCCGGACATGCTGCCGAGCCGCGACGGGGCACGCAGCGCCGAGCGGGCCGGCCGGTCCCCGCGTGAGCTCTTCGGCGACTACCTGGACAGTCGCGGCAACGCCGAGGAGGGCGTCCGCGATCTCTTCGACGCGTTGTACGACGAGGTGAGCAGCAACAAATGAGGCCACTGAGGCTCGACATGGCCGGGTTCACGGTCTTCCGGGACCCGACGACCGTGGACTTCACCGACGCCGACTACTTCGCCCTGGTCGGCCCGACCGGCTCGGGCAAATCGACCGTGCTGGACGCGATCTGTTTCGCCCTCTACGGCACCGTCCCCCGGTGGGGCGGGACGCGGGGGATCGGCAACGCCCTCGCGCCGTCGGCCACCGAGGCCCGGGTCCGCCTGGTCTTCGAGTCGGCCGGCGACCGGTTCGTGGCGACCCGGGTGGTCCGCCGGGACGGCCGGGGCAACGTGAAGACCGCGGGAGCCGGGCTGCAGCTGATGCCGCCCGGCTTCGACGTCACCAAGCTCGACACCGGCATGGACCTGGAGGATCTGGGCGAGGTCCTGGCCGGCACCCCGGCCGAGATGGACGCCGCCGTGCTCGACGCGGTCGGCCTGCCCTACGAGCAGTTCACCAGCTGTGTGGTGCTGCCGCAGGGCCAGTTCGCCGACTTCCTGCACGCGAAACCGGCGACCCGGCAGCAGATCCTGGTCAACCTGCTGGGCCTGCACGTCTACGAGGAGGTGCAGGTCAAGGCGGCCGAGCGGGGCAAGAGCGCGGAGGCCAAGCTGACCGTCGTCGAGCAGCAGCTCGGCGCTCTGGAGGACGCCACCGACGAGGCGGTCGAGCGGGCAGCCGCCGAGCTGGAGCGGATGCGGGAGCTCACCGCCGCGGTGGAGGCCGCGGTGCCGGGGCTGCGTGCCGCCCGGGAGGCCGAGGTGGCCGCGTCCGAGGCACGGGACGCGCTGGACGCCGAGCTGGCGGCGCTCGGCTCCGTGCGTACGCCCGCGGGTCTGGAAGAGGCGGCCGGCGCGGTCGCCGCGGCGAGGGAATCGGCCGACCGGGCCGCCGCCGAGGTGCAGGCGGCCGAGGAGGCCGAGGAGAAGGTTCGCGGTGAGCTGGCCTCGGCGGGTGATCCCGGGCAGCTCCGGGTGGCGCTGGACCGGCACACCGAGCTGGCCCGCCTGATCGAGCAGGAGGAGTGGTTCGCCGGCAAGGTGTCGGTGGCCGACGTCGAGCACCGCGACACCCAGGCCGCCGCCGAGCTGGCGCACGCCCAGCACCTCGGCGCCCAGCAGTTGCTGGAGCAGGCCCGGCAGGACTACCGGGACGCCCAGCAGCGTGACCGGGCGACGGCGCTGCGCGGTCACCTGAAGGCCGGGGACGCGTGCCCGGTCTGCGAGCAGACCGTGAGCGTGGTGCCGGAGGTGCCGCGGGAGTCCGCCGTCCGGCTGGCCGAGCAGGCCGGCAACGTGGCCCGTGTGGAGGCCGAGTCGGCGCAGGCCCGCTGGCGCGAGCGGGACGCGGTCGCCCGTAACGCGGCGTTCGACCTGGAGCGCAAGCGCGGGCAGCACGAGCATCACCTGACCCGGCTGGCCGAGGTCCGCAAGGCCGTCGAGGCGTCACCCGGGCTGGAGTCGCTCCAGCAGCGGCTGGCCGAGCTCGGCGCGCTCCAGCGCGGCCTGGAGGCCGCCGGCACGGCGGTGCGCGTGGCCCGTGAGGCGCTGCGCACCGCCCAGTCGGTGGTCCGGTCGGCCGAGGAGCGGCAGCGGACCGCCTGGCGCACCTTCGACGCGGTCCGGGACAGCCTGGCCCGGTACGGCCCGCCGCCGGCCGACCGCGAAGACCTGGCCGGCGCCTGGCGCACGCTGGTCGACTGGGCGGCCGGCGAGCACGGCCGGCGCCTGGCCGCGCGGGACGAGGCGGCGAGCCGGGTGGCCGCCGCGCACCAGGAGACGGTCCGTGCCCGGGCCGACATCGTCGACCTGTTCACCGCGGCCGGCGTACCGGGCCCGGCGTCCCCGGACGAGGCCGGGCTGATCCGGGCCGCCGCGGTGACCGCCGAGCGGGCCGGTGCGGCGTGGCAGCGCCTGACCGAGCGGCGGGAGCAGGCCCGGGCCGCGCTGGAGCAGCGTGACGCGCTGCTGCGGGAGAGCCGGGTGGCGAAGTCGCTGGCCGGGCACCTGCGGGCCAACAACTTCGAGCGCTGGCTGCTGGAGGAGGCGCTCGACCTGCTGGTCGACGGCGCGTCCCGGATCCTGCGGGAGCTGACCGGCGGACAGTACGAACTGATGCACGAGAAGGGCGAGTTCTTCGTCGTGGACCACCACGACGCGGGGCTGCGGCGTGGCGTGCGGACGCTGTCCGGCGGCGAGACGTTCCAGGCGTCGCTGGCGCTGGCACTGGCCCTCTCGGAGCAGCTCGCCGGGATGAGCACCACGGCGGCGAGCCTGGAGTCGATCGTGCTGGACGAGGGCTTCGGCACCCTGGACGCGGCCACCCTCGACGTGGTCGCGGCGACCCTGGAGAACCTGGCGGCCCGCGGCGACCGGATGGTCGGGCTGGTCACCCACGTGCACGCGCTGGCCGAGCGGGTGCCGGTCCGGTTCGAGGTGCACAAGGACGCGCGTACCGCCCACGTGGAGAGGGTCGGCCTGTGACCAGGATGTTCGTCGACGCGTGGGACCCGTCCTACGGCTCCTCGTTCGAGGGCGACGGCGGCGGTGGGGACGGGCCCGGCTCGTCCAGCAGCGCCCAGGTCGACGTGGACGTGGAGGTGCCGGCTGCCGAGTGGGCGCCGATCGACGTGTCCCGTACGGCGACCGTCCCGGACGTGGTGTTCCTGGTCGACGGGGTGCGGCGCAACGACGCCGGGCTGTGGACGGCAGAGGAGGACGGCACCTCCTATGCGGGGCTGGCCGCCTCGTACGCCGCCGGGGTGGTCCGTTGCGACCTGGCCCGGGGCGCCGCCGAGCTGGTCGGCGCCAGGGTGGCCCGGGGCCTGTTCACGGCCAGCCCGTCGGCGACCGACGTGCAGGCCGGTTCGGTGCGCTACGAGGTGCACCGGGTGGGCGGCAACGGCGAGGCGAGCAAGCTGCCGGCGGCCGTTCAGGGCCCGCTGACCGCGCTGGAGATCGAGATCTCGGCGGCGGCCCGGGACGGCGGCTCGGACGGGGCCGATCTGCTGGTGGTGGACGGGCCGTTGCGTAACCGGCGTCAGCTGCCCCGCACTATCGGCTACGTGAAGACCCAGCAGAAGCACTACCTGCCGGCCGCGCAGGAGGCGATCGTGCCCCGGTTGCGGCCGAGCCAGCGGACGCCGGTCTTCCATCTGGGCTCGGTGTGGGGCGGCTGGTCGTGGTATTTGAGGCTCCCCGGCGCGTCGGGTGCTCCGTGGTCGGGCATCGTGCGGGTGGAGTGCTCGCCGGAGTTGACCGCGGAGCAGGCGATCGAGCTGGCTGACGTGTCGGTGGCGACGCTGCCGCGGTTCGCCTCGTCGGCCTACAAGGATCCGCGGGCCCCGCAGAACCTGGTGCCGATCGCGGGCCTGGAGCGGCGCCTGCGCGGGATGCTGGGCGACGCCCGGGTCCTGCACCGGGCGTTGGCGTTGGCGACCAGTCACACCCGCTGAGGCCGCCCCGACTGTGCTCGTGCACACATCCTTCCCGCCAGGTGGGCCGGGGCGATCTCAGAACCGCTCGCCCCGTCCCGCCGGCTGGGATGTCGATCCGCATCCCGGAATGCCGTCCCCCGTCCGAGGGCGCGGCGGTCCGGGCTCGCGCACGGTCACCGCGCACGCGTCCGCGAGGGGCGGCCGCGCAGGCCGCCGAACTGCGGGATCAGAAATGGGAGCGCTCCCTGACGGGTGTCGCCCGAAAGGGCCCGACCGGAATTCCAGCATCCCCCGTTCGGTTCGCCGGAGCGCTCATTCGCCGCACATTACGCACGTGTGACGACGGAGCGGAATCGCTCGTTCACGCTGCGAGATCACGCTCTCCGCCGCAGGGGAGAATTATTCTCGGGGACATGTCCAGGGCCGAATGCCACTGAGTATCATTCGCCCTTACCTGGCGTCCCAATCGGCGTTGATCAATACAGAGCGTGATCGGCGGCTGGGCGCGCCTTCCCTCTCGAACGCAGCGGAGGACCGTTGAGACCAAGTGTCCCGGAAATTCTCGCCCCGGCTTTGATCCCGGCCGGGCCTCCCGGCCGTATATCGGGCGACGGGGAAAGGTCCGGGCGGAGGTATCGATGCATGCGGTGGCCGAGGATCGGCTCACGCCGGAAAGGGTGCTTGTGATGGCACGGCAACCTTCCGGTGGCAGGTGGCAGGCTCTCGACGGCGGCAACAACCGCGACGAGGGCACGGTGATCCCGCGACAGACGCCGCGGCACGAGGCCGCTCCCAACAGCACGCCCGGTCACGAGGACACCCTCGTCCGGCTGCTGTACGAGGAGCACGCCGGCCCCCTGCTGATGTTCGTCCTGCGGCTGACCGGCGGTGACCGGCAGCGCGCCGAGGACATCGTGCAGGAGACGCTGCTCCGCGCCTGGCGCAACGCGCACCGGCTCGGCGCACAGGGGCAGCAGTCGCTGCGCCCGTGGCTGGTCACGGTCGCCCGGCGGATCGCCATCGACGAGCATCGCAGCGCCAACGCCCGTCCCGCCGAGACGTACGATCGTGAGCTGGAGAGCTTTCCGACCACGTCCGACGAGACCGACAAGGTCCTGCAGTCGATGACGGTGTCGGACGCGCTCCGGCAGCTCAGCCACTCGCACCGGGAGATCCTCATCGAGACGTATTTCCGCGGGCGCACCGTGCCGGAGGCGGCCGAGTCGCTGAACCTGCCGCTCGGCACAGCCAAGTCGCGGGTCTACTACGCGCTGCGTGCCCTGCGTACCGCGCTGCAGCAGCGGGGGGTGACCGAATGACGCAGGACCAGCACTACGACGTCGCGTCCTACGCCCTGGGCATCCTGGACGACCGTGACGCGGCGCGTTTCGAGGACCACCTCATCGACTGCGCGCAGTGCGCGTACGAGCTGGAGTCCTTCGTCGAGGTGGCGGACGTCCTGGCGACGGTCGACGGTGAGGCCTTCGCGGCCGCCGAGCGTGCCGAGCGCGACGGCGCGGTGCTCAACAAGATGCTGCGCGAGGTCGGCGTGGAGCGGCAGCGGGCCAACAGCCGCCGGCTCTACTCGCTGGCCGCCGCCGTGGTCGTCTTCGCGATGCTCTCCATCGGCGCGCTCTTCGCCGGCGGACAGTGGCTCGCCCCGGACAGTGGTCCCGGCACGCCCACCACCCCGGCCGAGGCCGGCAACCAGCTGGACCCGCTGCCGGTGGGCGGTGTGAACATCGGTGGCACGAAGCTGCCCGGTGAGAACTACACCGGCAACGACGCCCGGACCGGTGTCAGTGCCGTGGTGGGCCTGCTGAAGAAGGACTGGGGCACCCAGGTCTCCTTCGCGGTCGCCGGCGTCACCGGGCCGAAGGAGTGCGCCCTGTTCCTGGTCCGCCGGGACGGCACCTCGGAGAAGGTCGCCGCCTGGACCGTGGGGGAGAAGGGCTGGGGCACGGCCGCCAACAAGGAGCCGCTCATGCTCCAGGCCGTCACGTCCACCCCGGTCGCGGACATCGCCCACGTGCAGGTGCAGGAGATCACCGACAGCGGCGCCGGGGAGACCCTGGTTCGCGTTCCGTAACCGTACGAGCACGGAAATGGCCCGGTCGCTCAGCGACCGGGCCATTTCTCATGCCAGGGGTCTTCGTATTACGTGCCGGACGGCCGGAAGGTTCAACCGAAAAATCATTGATTTGATCCATCCGAATGTTCAACCGTCTTCGACCGCGCTCCGTACTACTGCCCGGAAATGCCAAGAGCCATGAAATCAGCTGGAGGGCCCCGTGGCACCGGAGAAGCGGACGTTGAAGTTGAAGGTTCTCGGCGCGTCGTTGGTTGCGGCGATCGCACTGACCGGATGCGCCCCGGCCGGACTCAACAACACCGCAGACTACGGAAACGCCGCTGAGCCGGCGTCCAACGATGTGGTGGCGACTCCGGGCGCGACCGCCGGAGCAGAGCCGGAGACGGACCCGAGCGCCGAGGCGACCGCCGAGGCGGCTCCGGGCGACGCGAACACCCCGGAGATCAGCGACGAGCTGGCCACCAACGAACTGAACGCGGCCAAGGTCGCCCGGATGGGCACCACGGTCCAGGACGAGAACGGCTTCGTCCTCTACCGGTTCGACAAGGACGAGGACAGCCCGGCCAAGTCGAACTGCAACGGCGACTGCGCCAAGATCTGGCCGGCGGCGATCACCAACGACGGCGAGCCGAAGCTCAAGGGCATCGACGAGTCGCTCGTCGGGACGGTCACCCGCGCCGACGGCACCAAGCAGCTCACGCTCAAGGGCTGGCCGCTCTACCGCTACATCGGTGACAAGAAGCCGGGTCAGTGGAAGGGCCAGAACGTCAGCGGCACCTGGTTCGTGATCCAGCCGAACGGCACCAAGAACCTGACCTGTCTCCCCGCGGTCTCCAAGCCGGTCGCCCCGCCCGCCGACGACAGCTCCGGCGACGCCGGCGGCGAGGCGGACTCGGGCAGCGACTACAGCTACTGACTGGCACAGGCACCGGAAAGGTTGGAGGAGATACATGAGGACCCGCCGGATCCCCCGATGGCTGACCGCCACGCTGGCGTTGTCCCTGGCGTTCATGGTGACGCCGGCCGGGATGGCACGAGCTGCCGACAACCCCGTGCCGGTTCCCCCTAACACCGGTCTCACCGACAACGGCTCCGGCGTCATCAGCGCCGCGGACCGCGACTTCGTGGTCAAGGTGCGGCTCGCCGGCCTCTGGGAGATCCCCGCCGGGAACATGGCGGCGGAGAAGTCGGAGAACCCGGTCGTCAAGAAGATCGGCGCGGATATCGCCAAGCAGCACGAGTCGCTCGACGCCCTGGACCGCGCGGTCGCCGCGAAGCTCGGCATCATGCTGCCGAACGGACCCAACGGCAATCAGCAGGCCTGGCTGAACGAGATGCGGACCGCCGCGACCCCGCAGCAGTTCGATCAGATCTTCATCGACCGGCTGCGGGCCGCGCACGGCTCCATCTTCCCGGCCATCGCCACGATCCGGGGCACCACCCGTAACGACTCGGTCCGCAAGCTCGCCCAGCAGACCAACCAGTTCGTGATGACGCACATGACGCTGCTGGAGAGCAGCGGCATCGTCGACTACGCCGCGCTGCCCACAGCGCCGGCGCCGGCGACGAACCCCGGTCAGGGCCCCGTGCCCATCGACAACCAGATGCTGGTCGCCGCGACCGAAGGCCAGAACGTGCCCGGCCTCAGCAACACCGTGATCCTGTTGGTCCTCGCTGCCGCGCTGGTGGTCGGGGTCGTCACCACCATGCGCATCTTCCGCGCGCGGTAGGTCAAACATCGCCCGCCCACGGCGACAGAGAAAGGTGTCACCCATGCGAAGGTCCAAGTACCGGCGCGCCAACTCTCCGGCGTGGTTCAGCGGTCGGCGCCGCATAGTCGTCGTCGCCGCGGCCGCCCTGGCCGCGTTCGGTGGCGTCGTGACCGTCACGCAGATCTCCAGTGCCGGCACCAAGAGCCAGAACGACGCCGGCACCAATTCTGCGCTGGCGTCCTGCGACAAGCTGCAGGCTCCGGCTCGGTCGCGTCTGTCCACTCAGACGCGTAAGGGCACGTACACCACTAACAACGGCCAGGTCACGCAGCACGCGGACGACGGCGCCGGCGACGTGGCGACGACTGCCCAGCTCCAGGCCCGGTGCCGGGAGTGGGTCACGAACAACGTGGCCAACGCCGAGACGCTGGCCCGCCGTGGCCGTGGCAACAACAACGGCGGCAACAACAACGGTGGCAACCAGGGCAACACTGGCGGCAACCAGGGCAACACCGGTGGCAACCAGGGCAACAACGGCGGGAACAACGGCGGCAACGCCAGTGCCGCGCCGAGCCAGGCCGCTTCCTCCGCGCCGGCCAACAACGGCGGCAACAACGGTGGGAACAACAACGGTGGCAACCAGGGCAACACCGGTGGCAACCAGGGCAACAACGGTGGCAACAACGGCGGCGGAGCCGTCACGCCGCCGCCCGGCGCCGGCCTCGGTATCCTCACCAACAGCTGTGACACCTCCAACCTGGAGGACCACGACGGTTTCCAGAAGGGCAACCGGTGCGTCTCGACCGAGTTCGGTGAGGTCGGCGCGGCCGGGAACAACCCGACCCTGCTGATCACGAACGCTCCCCGCCAGGTGAACCGGAACACCCCGTTCACCCTCCAGGTGAGCACCCGGAACCTGATCCGTGACCGGTTCCTCGCGGCCGGCCAGGGCGGTTACTACGTGGAGTCCAGCGTTCTGCAGAACGGCCTGGTCCGCGGTCACTTCCACACCGCCTGCCGGATCCTGGACAACCGCAACGCGGCTCCGGCTCCGGACCCGGTCCCGGCGTTCTTCGTCGCGACCGAGGACAGGCGCGGTGGCGCCCAGCCGGACACCGTGGCCATCCAGGTGGCGGGCCTGCCCCAGGCGGGCGAGTTCCAGTGCTCCTCGTGGGCCGGTGACGGCTCGCACCGTATCCCGATGATGGAGCGCGCCAACCAGACGCCGGCCTTCGACTCGGTTCGCATCCGGGTCCGCTGACCGGCACGACCACCGCGGAGCCGACGTAGTTCCATCGGCGCTGAACCGGTCCGGGGCAACCCGGACCGGGCCCCCCATCAGCGCCGGTGGGCGTCCTTCCCCCTGCCGGACGCCGGCGGCGGTTCCGCACAGAGTGACCGGACCTTTCTCGGGTGTCCGGTCACGGCCCGATGGCCCTGACCCCGGAGCATGGTCAGGGCCATCGGCGTGCCCGCCGAAGGACGGCCCGGAGTGGCATAGTTGCGCGGTGACCGTGACCCGCCGGCTGAGCCCACCGGAGCGTTATGCCTTCGGCCCCTCGGTGCGGTCCCTGCTCGTGCCGAGACACGATCCGTGCGGCCTGGCCCGTGAGGACGGGTTCTGGCTGGCGATGCGGACGCCGGAGGGCCCGGCCACCCTTCATCTGGCGCGGTCCGCGGGGGAGCTCGTCGCGACCGGCCACGGGCCCGGGGCGAGCTGGGCCGTCGACCGCGCGGACGCGGTCGCCGGCCTGCGCGACGACGTGAGCGGTCTCCCGGCGCTGGCGGCGCGGCATCCTCTCGTCGAGCGCCTGGCCAAGACCTTCTCGGGGGTACGCCTACCCGCCACCGGCCGGGTCTTCCCCCGTCTGTTGCGCGCGATTCTGGAGCAGAAGGTCACCGGCAAGGAGGCGCACCGGTCGTACCGTGCGGTCTGCCGGCACTTCGGGGAGCCCGCACCCGGGCCGGTCGAGCTGCTCCTGCCGCCGGATCCGGCGGCCGTGGCGGCCACCGCCTACTGGGTGTTCCATCCGTTCGGGGTGGAGCAGCGCCGCACCCAGGCCCTGCTGCGTGCCGCGCTGGTCGCCGACCGGCTGGAGGCCTGTGCCGACGCGGCCGAGGTCACCGCCCGGATGACCGCCCTGCCGGGGATCGGCCCGTGGACGGCGGCCGAGACGGTGCGCCTGTCGCACGGCGACGCGGACGCGGTGAGCGTCGGCGACTTCCACATCCCGAACACGGTGGCCTATGCGCTGGCCGGTGAGGCGCGCGGCACCGACGAGCGGATGCTGGAGCTGCTCGAGCCGTTCCGCGGGCATCGTGGCCGGGTCTGCGATCTGCTGGCGCTCGGCGGGATCAGTGCCCCGAAGTTCGGTCCGCGGATGCCGCTACGGTCGTTCTCCCGGTTCTGAGCCGCCATGCTCGGTAAATTGTTCGGGATTGTGTGATTTGTCCCGAAGGGCGAAGCGATGGATGGCCTGGGCGTTCCGATCCTTCTGGTGTTTCTCCTGATCCTGGTGAACGCCCTGTTCACCGGCAGCGAGATGGCCCTCATCTCGCTCCGGGAGGGTCAGGTCCAGCGTCTCGAGCGCGAGTCGCGGTCCGGCCGGGTGCTGGCCCGGCTCACCCGCGACTCCAACCGGTTCCTCGCCACCATCCAGATCGGCATCACGCTCGGCGGGTTCCTCGCCTCCGCGGTGGCCGCCAACTCCCTCTCCAAGCCGCTGGAGGCACATCTCGGCTTCCTCGGCCCCGCGGCGGGGGCCGTCTCCACGTTCCTGACCACCCTGGTCCTGACCTTCGTGACCCTGGTCCTCGGCGAGCTCGCGCCGAAACGGATCGCGATGCAGCGGGCCGAGGGCTGGGCGCTTCTGGTGGCCCGGCCGCTCGACGTGCTGTCGAACATCTCCCGCCCGGCGGTCTGGCTGCTCGGCAAGTCCACCGACGGAGTGGTCCGGCTGGCCGGAGTAGACCCCACGCCCAGCGCGACGAGGTCACCACCGAGGAGATCCGCGACCTGGTCGCCGCCCAACAGGAGTTCTCCGCCGAGCAGCGGACCATCATCTCCGGGGCGTTCGAGATCGCCGACCGGATCCTGCGCGAGATCCTGGTGCCCCGCCGCGACGTGCTCACCCTGCCCAGCGGCCGCCTGGCCGCCGAGGCGCTGCGCGCGCTGATCGACGGCGGGCACTCCCGGGCTCCGGTGATCGGCCCGGCCGGGCTGGACGACGTGATCGGCGTGGTGCACCTGCGTGACCTGGTCGGTGCGGACTGCCCGGTCGACGACCTGGCCCGGCCGCCGATGTTCCTGCCGGAGACGCTGCGGGTCACCGACGCCCTCAAGCAGCTGCGCGCCGAACGCCAGCCGCTCGCCCTGGTCGTCGACGAGCGCGGCGCCATCGAGGGCATCGTCACCATCGAGGACCTGGTCGAGGAGATCGTCGGCGAGATCTACGACGAGACCGACCGGGACGTGGCGGCGACCGTCCGCGAGCCTGACGGCGCCCTGCTCATGCCCGGCTCGTTCCCCATCCACGACCTGCCGGACGTCGGCTTTCACGGCCACCACCAGGAGGAGGGCGACTACACCACGATCGCCGGGATGGTGCTGGCCAAGCTGGGGCACATCCCGACCGGGCCGGGGGAGGTGGTGACCCTGCCCGAGTTCACCGCCGAGGTGACCGAGGTGACCGGCCGGGCCATCACCGGGGTGCGCGTGCGTGCTCATCCCGCCGAGAACGACTGACGATCTGTGCGATCCCGGCGGCGGTTCCGGGAATAGGCTTCCGTCCATGACAGAGTCGTCGAACGCCTACGAGTATCTGGACAACGTGGACCCGCGGGAGCAGGACCGGCTCGCCGCGGTGCGCCGCTATCGATTGGTCGACCAGCCGGTGGAGGACGCGTACGACCGGATCGCGTTCGTGGCCGGCGCCCTCTTCGGCACGCCGATCGCCACCGTCTCCCTGGTCGAGCGTGACCGGGTGTGGCTGGCCGCCTGTCAGGGGCTGGCCGGCGTCCGCGAGGTCGGCAAGGAGCCCGGCCTGTGCGCCTCGGTGATCGCCCAGGACGACGTCTACGTGATCAACAACGCTGCCGTGGATCCGCGGACCCTGGAGCACCCCCTGGTCCGGGGCGACCTGGGCCTGCGGTTCTATGCCGCCGCGCCGATCCGCACCCACGACGGCTACCGCCTCGGCACCGTCAACGTGATCGACAGCGTGCCGCGGGAGGCGAACCCGCGCCAGCTCACCGCGCTGCAGCACCTGGCGTCGATCGTCGCCGACGAGTTGGAGCTGCGGCTCATGGTGATCCGCAGCGCGGCCGCCGAACAACGTATGCGGGAGACCGTGAACTGATCATGCAGAGTGGGTAATCGGACGGCATGATCTGGAACCTCCTTCGCAGAATCGTGCTGACCGCGGTCCTCGTCCCGCTCGGCGTGGCGGGCGCCCGCAAGCTCGGCGACGCCGTGGAACGCCGCCGGGGACCGAACAATCGCGCCTCCCGGTGGCTCCGGCAGGGCGCCGATACCGCACAGACCCTCTTCGGCCGTAAGAAGCGCCGCCGTTTCGGCTTCCGCTGAGTCCGCATGCCCGTCCCGTGTGGTCCTCGCCGGGGCCTCGGCGACGCTCAGGCGCCGATGACGACCACACGGGTTTCGGGCGGCACCCGGATGGGGTAACGGCGGCGGTATGCGTACCCCCCGCACGATCGCCGTCGTCGCCCACCAGCGCAAGAACCTCGGTGGCGGCCTCGACGAGCTGCGCCGGCTCCTGACCGGCCGTGACGTCGAGAAGCTGCTCTGGTTCGAGGTGCCCAAGAGCCGCAAGGCGCCGAAGAAGGTCCGCAAGGCCGTCCGGGCCGGTGTCGACCTGCTCGTCGTCTGGGGCGGCGACGGGATGGTCCAGCGCACCCTCGACGTCCTCGCGAGCGAGAAGGGCGGGTCGAAGATCCCGGTCGCGATCATGCCGGCCGGCACCGGCAACCTGCTCGCCGGCAATCTGGGCGTCCCGACCGACCTGGAGAAGGCCGTCGACATCGCCTTCACCGGCGAGCGCCGCCGCTACGACCTGGGCCGCCTCGGCGGGGAGCACTTCGCGGTGATGGCGGGCGTCGGCTTCGACGGCGCGATGATCAAGGACGCCGACGGGGCGCTCAAGGACCGGCTCGGCAAACTCGCCTACGTCTGGACGGGCCTGCGCCACGTCAACGGCGAGGCGCCGCACGCGACGATCCGCATCGACGGCAACGACTGGTTCGACGGCGAGGCCAGCTGCGTGCTGATCGGCAACGTCGGCACCATCACCGGCGGCATCCACGCCTTCGACGACGCGAGCCCCGACGACGGCTGGCTCGACGTCGGCGTCGCCACCGCTCAGAACGCCCTGCAGTGGGCGCGTGCCCTCGGCACCATGGCGGTCAGCCGCTCCGACCACTCACCGTTCGTCCGTACCACCCGGGCCCGCCGCATCGACGTGACCCTGGCCTCGAAACTCGAGTACGAGCTGGACGGCGGCGCCCGCGCCAAGACGAAGAAGTTCACCGCCGAGATCGTCCCGGCCGCCGTCCAGATCTGCGTCCCCGCAGCGGAGGAGACTAGCTGATCTGCTGCCACCAGCCGTCGACCGCCGGCGGATTGTCGACGTCGACCCGCTCACCCGGCCGCGGCACCGCGAGCGCCACGTCGCGCGCCTTCGCCTCCCGCCAGGTCCGGTCGGCCGGCTCCGACCAGTCGTGCAGGGCCAGGTTGAAGGTCGCCCAGTGCACCGGGATCAGCAGCCCGCCGCGCACGTCGACGTGGGTGGCCACCCCGTCCTCAGGCGTCATGTGGATGTCCGGCCAACCGTCGCCGTACGCCCCGATCTGCACCAGCGAGGCGTCGAACGGCCCGAACTCCTCGCCGATCTCCGCGAACCCGGGGAAATAGCCGGTGTCGCCGGAGTAGAACACCTTCCGCGTCGGCCCGTTGATCACCCAGCTGGCCCAGAGGGTCTCGTCGCGGGTCAGGCCACGCCCGGAGAAGTGCCGGGCCGGTGTCGCTACGAACTCCACCCCGGCGACCGTGGCCCGCTCGTGCCAGTCCAGCTCGATGATGCGGCCCACCGGCACGCCCCAGCGCTCCAGGTGCGCCCCGACGCCCAGCGGCACCAGGAACTTCGCCGCCTGCAGGTCGGCCAGCGTCTGGATGGTCGCCATGTCCAGGTGGTCGTAGTGGTCGTGGGAGATCACCACGGCGTCGATCGGGGGCAGGTCGCGCAGCGCCACCGGCGGCTCGTGCAGCCGCCGCGGGCCGGCCAGCCGGGACGGGGAGCAGCGGTCGCTCCACACCGGGTCGAGCAGGACCCGGCGGCCCTCGATCTCGATCAGGGCGGACGAGTGCCCGTACCACGTGATGTGAAGTCCCTGCGCGTCGCCGCCCGCCACCGGCGTGACCAGCGGGACCGGAAGATGCGGCCGCCGTGCCTCGCGGCCGGTGGCCGCCGCCAGCGCGAGCCGCGGCATGGACGCGGCGGTGATCTCGGTGGCCGGCACCGTGTTGCGGAACTTGCCGCCGGAATACTGCGGCGACGACTCGACCCGGCCCCGCCGGGAGCCGGAGGCCCGGGCACCCAGCTGTGCGGGAATGTCACGGGCGGCCCACACCGCCGCGGCGGCCAGCGCCAGAGCCATCACGGTACGCGTTCGTTTCGCCATGGGCTCCAGTCTGGCCTGCCGCGGTTCGCCACGGCCACCGCAGCCCTCAGCATTGCCTCAGCAAGTGACCGGTATGACACACTGCCGCGGTGACGCAAGACACCCTTCAGCAGCAGACTCACCTCATCGTGCGTCAGCGCATCCGCCTCATGGTCAACCAGTACGAGGTCCACGCCGTCTCCCCCAGCGGCGAGGAGGCCGGTCTCCTCGCCTTCGCTCAGCAGAAGCGGCTGGCGTTCAAGGAGCAGGTCACCCTCTACACCGACGACACCAAGCAGTACCCGGTGCTCGGTTTCAAGGCCCGGCAGGTCATCGACCTCGGCGCCACCTACGACGTGTTCGACGCGAACGGGCAGCCCATCGGCCTGTTCCGGAAGAACTTCGCGGCCTCCCTGCTGCGCTCCAGTTGGATCGTCGAGCAGCCCGGCTACGCCGAGATCGCCGGGCAGGAGCGCAATCCGTGGGTCGCGGTGCTGCGGCGGTTCATCGACTACCTGTCGTGGCTGCCGTACCACTTCGACTTCACCATCCAGGGCCGCCCGGCCTTCTCGGTGGTGCGCAAGTGGGGTCTGCGGGACACGTACCAGGTCAGCATCCACGACCAGTACCTTGACCGCCGCCTCGTGGTGGCGATGGCCGTCGCGCTGGACGCTCTGCAGAGTCGGTAGATTCTGCGGGCATGGACGATCCACGTGCTCAGCGCCTCTTCGGTGACAGTCTGGTAGCCCCCGGAGATCTGGCGCAGAGCCCGTTCCGCGTCGACCGGGACCGGATCGTCAGCTCGCCCTTCCTGGCCCGTCTCGCCGGGGTCACCCAGGTGATCAGCCCCGGCGGGGCGGGACTGCTCGTGCACAACCGCCTCACCCACAGCCTCAAGGTGGCGCAGGTGGGGCGGGCCATCGCCGAGCGCCTGCAGGCCGCGAGCCCCGACCTGGCCGAGAAGCTCGGCGGCTGCGACCCCGACGTCGTGGAGGCGGCCGCCCTCGCCCACGACCTCGGGCACCCGCCGTTCGGGCACCTCGGCGAGCGGGTCCTCGACCGGCTGGCCCGGCACCGGCTCGGGCTGCCCGACGGCTTCGAGGGCAATGCCCAGTCGTACCGGATCGTGACCAGCACCGAGATCGGCGGCCAGGCCACCATCGGGCTCAACCTGACGAACGCGGTCCGTGCCGCCATCCTCAAGTACCCGTGGACCAGGCTCACCCACCCCGACCCGCACCCGCGGTTCATGGACCCACCCCCGCGCGGCGCCGCCGTCGTGCCCGGCGACCCGGAGGGCGGCTCCCTCAAGTTCGGCGCCTACTCCACCGAGATCGTCGACGTCCGCGCCGCCCGTGCGCCGTTCGCCGGTCGGGTCGCCGACTGGCAGCAGACCGTCGAGGCCTCGGTGATGGATGCCGCCGACGACATCGCCTACGCCATCCACGACCTGGAGGACGTGCACCGGGTCGGCGTCCTGCAGCAGGGCCTCGTCGCCACCGAGCTGATGGCCTGGCAGCGCTGGGGCAGTGAGTCCGACCTCACCCGGGCCGGCGGCGCCATCGAGTCGCTGCGCCGCAGCCTGCGCCGTAAGGAGGACTGGATCGCCGATGACGAGGCCTTCGCCGACGCCGTCGAGCTGGTCCGGGCCGAGCTCGTCGACGGCCTCCTGGCGCGCCCCTTCGACGGCTCCCTGGAGGCCGAGGCCCGGGTCGCCGCCTTCTCCGCCAACTGGACCCGCCGCCTCGTCGACTCGGTCGAGCTCGTCGGGCAGCCCGCCGTCCGCAGCAGCCACGCCCAGCTGTCCCGCGCCCAGTGGCACGAGGTGCAGATCCTCAAGTTCGTCCAGAACCGGTTCGTCCTCGAACGGCCCGACCTCGCCCTCCACCAGCGTGGCCAGGCCCGGCTGCTGGCCTCCCTGGTGGAGGCCCTGATCGCCTGGATCACCGATCCCGACGAGGAGCAGCGCCTGCCGCGGCGCCTCCGCGACCTGGTCGAGCTCGCCGAGACCGAGCTCCCGGCCGGCACCCCCGACCGTCTCTCCCGGGCCCGCGGCCGCGCCGTCGTCGACTTCGTCGCCGGCCTCACCGACAGCCAGGCCGTCGGCCTGATGGAGGCCCTGTCCGGCCGGTCCCGCCAGCTCTGGACCGACGCCTTCGTCCTCTGACGGCAGGCGTCCCGGCCCGCTCAGGCGGGTCCGAGGCGCAGGGCCGCCGGCGCGTGGGCCGGGACGGCGGGGGAGCGTGGTGCGACGGGGTCGAGGCGCTGGTAGGCGGCGCCGACGGCCGGGCGCGGGTCGGGTTCGCCCTTGTTGGGCCAGAGGGCGACGGCCCGTTCGGCGAGAGCGGTGATCGTCAGGGACGGGTTGACGCCGAGGTTCGC
Organism: Actinoplanes sp. CA-252034; assembly: GCF_050956125.1. Taxonomy (NCBI): domain Bacteria; kingdom Bacillati; phylum Actinomycetota; class Actinomycetes; order Micromonosporales; family Micromonosporaceae; genus Actinoplanes; species Actinoplanes sp. CA-252034. Next base: position 9,303,572 of record NZ_CP191846.1, on the reverse strand, counting down.
CGGCACCGCAGAGCCGTCGATGACGTGCAGTCCCGGATAGCCGTAGACCCGGTGGTAGGCGTCGACGACCCCGGTGGACGGCGAGTCCCCGATGGTGGCGCCGCCGAGGATGTGCGCGGTGAGCGGGATGTTGAAGATGTCGCCCACCGTTCCACCGGGGTAGCCCCCGATCCGGTCGGCGATCCGGCGGACGGCTTCGTGCCCGACCGGGATCCAGGTGGGGTTGGCCCTGCCGTGTCCGAGCGTGGTGGTGAGCCGTCCGGTACGGGTGCGCCGAACCGTGAGCGAGTTGTCCACCGACTGCATGACCAGGGCGATGATGGTCCGCTCGCTCCACCGGCGCACCGACAGCGAGTGACCGAGGACGACCGGGTGGCGCAGCGCCTGCCACAGGAACCGCAGTGGCCGGGGCACCCGCCCACCCCCGTCGACGAGGATCGTGGACAGCAGCCCCATGGCGTTGCTGCGCGGCCCGTACCGGACCGGCTCGATGTGCGTGTCGGCGTCCGGGTGGAACGACGAGGTGATCGCGATGCCCTGCGAGAACGGCTGTGCGGGCACGTCCTTGGTGGCGGCCCCGAGCAGTGCCTCGGAGTTGGTGCGGGTGAGTTGCCCGATCCGTCCGGACAGGGCGGGCAGCACCCCGCGGTCCTTCATGGCGTGCAGGAGCCGCTGCGTGCCGAGGGCCCCGGCGGACAGGACGACCTGGCCCGCGGTGAAGACGCCACGCCGGGTCTCGATCCGCCACCCTTCACCGTCCGGGCGCAGGGTGGTGACCTCGGTGTCCGGGTGGACCGTGACGCCGGCCTGTTCGGCCAGGTAGAGGTAGTTGACGTCGAGCCGGTTCTTGGCGCCGACCCGGCAGCCGATCATGCAGTCGCCGCACTCGACGCAGCCGGTGCGGTCCGGTCCGGCGCCGCCGAAGTACGGGTCGGGCACGGTCTTGCCGGGTTCGCCGAAGAACACCCCGACCGGGGTACGCCGGAACGTGTGCCCCACTCCCATGTCCTCGGCGACCTGCTTGATGACGACGTCCGACGACGTCATGGTCGGCTGTTCGACGACGCCGAGCATCCGGGACGCCTGGTCGTAGAAGGGCGCCAGCTCGGCCGACCAGTCGGTGATCCCGGACCAGTGCGGGTCGGCGAAGAACGGGGCGGGTGGCACGTACAGCGTGTTGGCGTAGACGAGGGAGCCGCCGCCGACGCCCGCCGCGGACAGCACCATGATGTCCTTGAGGAGGGTGATCCGCTGCATGCCGCGCATCCCGAGCTTGGGCGCCCACAGGAAGTTGCGCAGGTCCCAGGAGGTCTTGGGCAGGGTGTCGGGGGTGAACCGGCGGCCGGCTTCGAGCACGGCGACCCGGTATCCCTTCTCCGCCAGCCGTAGAGCGCTGACGCTGCCACCGAAGCCGCTGCCCACGATCACGATGTCGAAGTGCGTCATCGTGTCACCTAAGCATTACCCGTCGGTAACCTTCAAGGTCAGCGGCGATAGATCCTGATGGAATGGCCTACGTGGCCTATCTCCTGAGATGTGGCGATCATCTGTTTCAGGCGGGGCCCGGCGAGCGCCACCCGCGAGTCGGAGACGACCAGCAGGCCGTGGACCTCGTCGAGCGGCACGGAATACGGGTCGCGCGCCTTGATCCCGTAGTAGGCGGGCACCCCGGACCCCTTGTAGACCAGCCAGATCTGCTCGCCCGGATGCTCGGCGCGCAGGTGGACCCCGAGCCGGGCCAGGTCCTGACCCCAGTCGACATTGGCGTCGTGCAGGTTGAGGTGGGTCTGCGCGGTCCCACCGAACGCCTCGTTCGAATACGGCAGATAGTACGGAAATGTCAGAACTGAGCTGGTAGCCACCCAGAGGACCAGCACCGCCGCGGCGATCCGGGACGCCGTCAACCTGATCAGCGCCACGGCCCCGGCCGCCACCGCCAGGAACAGATGCAGATGGATCGCGTATCGGGTGCCGTAGTTGCGCGCCCCGGTCATCGTGACCAGCAGCAGCACCACCGAGACCGGCAGCAGGTAGAGCAGCGCCGCCCGCAGCCGCGGCACCATCAGCATGGTGAAGAGCCCGCCCGCCCAGAGCGCCAGCATCCCCAGCGGCGTCTTGATCAGGAGCGCGATCGGCATGTAATACCAGGGCGACCCCTTGTAGGACTCGCCCAGCAGGAAGCCGTTGAACAGCCGGTTCTCGAACTTGAACTGGACCAGCATGCCGTCGGTGTAGGCCTGCGGAAACGGCAGCAGGTCGACGGCCAGGCGTTTCAGCCCGTGCACGTCGGGCAGGTTCGGCGGGGTGGTCCAGCGCAGCCGCGGATCCACCACGAGATAGACGAACCACACCACCGCGACCGCGATCACACCGGCGCCCACGGCCGCACCCGCGGCGATCAGCAGACGGCGCCTCAGATCATCGGTCCGGGCCCGCCAGGCGGACCATCCGGCGAGCAACAGCAGCAGGGGTACGGCGGGGAGCACGCTCATGCGAGTGGCGAGAGCCGCCCCGAGAGCCACCCCGGCCACCGGAACCCAGAGCACGGGGCGGGTCCGCGCTCGCCAGGCGGCCCAGAACGCGGTCAGCAGCATCCCGGCGGCCGGCACGTCCAGGGTGGCGAGCGATCCGTGCGCGATCACGTCGGGGGAGAAGCTGTACATCGCGAGGGCGATCAGAGCGCCCCACGGCCCGGCCAGGTCACGCGCGAAGAGAAGCACCACCAGCCCGAAGACCAGGGTGAGCAGGATGACCGGCAGCCGGGCCAGCAGCATCAGGTGGAACGGATTGTTACCGGTCTCGTAGAGCAGGTGCCGCCCGAGCCGGGTCTGGTTGCCGCGGTAGGCCGGGTCGAGCTGCGCGCCGGCGAACGCCGTGCCGGCCGCGATGATCAGCTTGCCGAGCGGCGGGTGCTCCGGGTTGTAGCGCAGGCTGTGCTGCTGCCGGTAGACCTCGGCGGTCGCCACGTAGACCGGCTCGTCGATGGTCGGCGACTGCTGGACCGCCGTCGTCACCATGGCGAACGCCATCTGCCCCAGCATCGCCACCACGGCCAGGACGTAGAGCAGGCGGCGGCGTGGCATCGGGCCAATCTAGCCGGGCCCCGATCACACGCCCACCGTCCGGGTGGCCACCAGTCCGCGGGCCGCGTCGCCGGTCACCGACGGTATCTCCAGGGTCCACTCACCGGTGAGACAGCAGTCCCGGCCGAGGCTCATTCCCGCGAGGCGCCGCCGCTGTGCCGCGCGGTACACCTGGGCACACGCGTCACCCGGGAGCGCGAGCTGAGCGGCGTGCAGCACACCGTCGGCGGACTGGACCTCGAAGTGCACGTGCGGCCAGTGCCCGGCCTGGGCCTCGGGGAACGCGCTGCCGAACGACACCCAGCCGGCCGGGTCGGCGACCTGCCGGCCGACCGGCTCGTGACCGCCGCAGTGCCAGAGGCTGACCGTGCAGCCGGTTCGCGGCCGGCCCGAGTTGGCGCTCACCAGCCGCAGTTTGACCGTGAGGGCTACGCCGAGGGTGGGCTTCGTCATGGCCGTCTGTTCGCCCGCGATCGGCGAGCGCTGAGGGGTTTCCCCGGTGCGGAGACGGAGCACCCCCGGCGCCGGGACGCCGGGGGTGCTCCGTCTCGCTCAGAACGCGGAGGTGACGTGCTCCGCCTCGTGCTCTTCGTAGGCGGCCTTGGCGGCGGCCAGCTTGCCGGGGAACTGCCGGCACGTCTGGTACAGCTTGAAGATCAGGAACATCTCGAAGGCGAGCAGGGCGGCACCGGCCGCGATGGTGACCGGGAAGATCAGGCCGGTGATCGGGGCGATGATGAAGACCGACATCTCGTACTCGATGCCGCTGAACAGGTGCGTGCGGATCCGGTTGCGGCGCAGTGTCTGGCCGATCCGGCTCTTCAGCGAGCCGCCGCCGACGGGGCCCGGCTCCGGCATCTCGTCGTCCTCGGACGCCTCGATCTCGGCCGCGACCGGTCGGCGGTAGGCGCCGATCTGGTCCTTGATCGTGCGCCGGACCTTCGCCATCTGGGCGCTGTTGAGATAGCGGAACAGGTCCAGGAAGACGACGACGGCCATCAGCCACAGATACGCCACGTCGCCGGTCCGGGCGTACTGGCCGCCGAACAGGGCCAGTGCGATGAAGAAGACCCGCACCCGGTCCAGCACGAAGTCGAGCCACAGCCCGAACATGGTGCCCGTCCCGTTCAGCCGCGCGATCTTGCCGTCCATGCAGTCGACCACGAAGCTGATGTGGAACAGGACACCGCCCGCGACGAGCGCCCACCGGTCCCCCGTGGCGAAACAGGCGGCCGCGCCGAATCCGAAGATCGACGCGATAAGGGTCAGAACGTTGGGCGTGATCCATCGGTACGGCGCTACCAGACGCACCAGTCGAGACGCCAGCGGGTCGACCAGAAGCACGGTCCACCATGCGTCGACCGGCTTGTAGGTCCGTTCCCGGATCTCCTGCAAGGTCACCTTCACGCGCGGCACTTTAGACCTTAATCCTCTGAAAACGCTATGTGGCCCGCCGATGAACCAGGGTTACTACCTGGGGTAATGCCGATCACGGCGGCCAGTAGTCGGATACTGCCCGGTAGTCACCACACGGTATCGCTCTCTGCGGTAAGGCGACTCTACGCCCGGTCCGGCAGCTCCGCTCCGACGGCGTGCAGGCGGTAGGGCTGGCACTACCGACATCCTGGCGCCCGGTGACCAGGATGAGGGCATGGACTCGCGTGACTGGATCCGGGACGGCTTCCGTGCCGTCGCAGGCGGGCTGCTCGCCGTCCCCCTCGCCGTCGTGAACATCCCGCTGTTCGCGCTCTTCGTGGTGTCGCTGGTGCTGACCCCGGTGCTCGGCATCGGCCTGCTGCTGATGCCGTTGATGACGATGCTGATCCGGGCGCGCGCCGACGTGTCGCGCCGGCTCGCCGCGGGCCGGGGCGTGGCCATCGTCCGGCCGTACCGTCCCCGGCCGGACGGCGTGGTCCTCGGCAGCCTGCGCTACTACCAGTGGCTGATCACCGACCCTGCGACCTGGCGTGACGTGGCCTGGCTGCTGCCGGGCGCGGTGGCCGGCCTGGTGCTGGGTGTGCTCTCGCTGGCCCTGCCGGCCTACGGGCTCGAGGGCATCCTGCTCATCCCGCTCTGGATCTGGCTGGGCACCGACTCGTACGGCTACGGCATGATCTGGCCGATCGAGACCATCGGCGAGGGCTTCCTGTCACTGCCGCAGGGTGCGCTGATCCTGTCGATCGGGATCGCGGCCGCACCGTACCTCCGCCGTTTCGACGCCCTCTTCAACCGCCTGTTCCTGGCCCCGACCCGGGCGGCCGAACTGCGCATGCGGGTCAGTCAGCTCACCGTCACCCGGGCCGACACGGTCGACGCCCAGGCCGCCGAGCTGCGCCGGATCGAGCGTGACCTGCACGACGGCGCCCAGGCCCGGCTGGTCGCCCTCGGCATGACGATCGGGCTCGCCGAGGAGATCGTCGACGCCGACCCGGTCACCGCACGCAAGCTGCTCGCCGAGGCGCGGGAGAGCAGCTCGGCCGCCCTGGTCGAGCTGCGTCACCTGGTCCGGGGCATCCACCCGCCGGTGCTCGCCGAGCGCGGCCTGGAGGGAGCCGTCCGGGCGCTGGCGATGGCCCTGCCGATCCCGGTCACGGTGAACACCGCGCTGCCGGGCCGGCTCGACACGCCCGTCGAGTCGGCCGCCTACTTCGCGGTGGCCGAGGTGATGGCGAACGCGGTCCGGCACAGCGCGGCCGGCAACGGCGCCGTGGACCTGTGGCACACCGGGGACACGCTGGTCATGCGGGTCAGCGACGACGGTCGCGGCGGGGCCGACCCGTCCGCCGGCACCGGCCTGCGAGGCATCGAACGTCGTCTCGCCGCCTTCGATGGCACGATGAGCCTGTCCAGCCCGCCGGGCGGACCGACCGTCGTGACCATGGAGCTGCCGTGCGCGTTGTCCTCGCCGAAGACCTCGCCCTCCTCCGGGACGGGCTGACCCGTCTGCTCGAGGCGTTCGACTTCCAGGTGGTGGCGGCGGTCGACAACGGACCGGCCCTGCTGCCGGCCCTGCTGGAGCACCGGCCGGACGTGGCGGTGGTGGACGTGCGGTTGCCGCCCACCTTCACCGACGAGGGCCTGCAGGCGGCGATCGAGGCCCGTCAGAAGGTGCCCGGCCTGCCCGTGCTGGTGCTCTCCCAGCACGTCGAGCCCCTCTACGCCCGGGAGCTGCTGACCGATCGCGCGGGCGGGGTCGGATACCTGCTGAAGGACCGGGTGGCGAACGTGGCCCAGTTCGTCGACGCGGTGCGCCGGGTGGCGGGCGGCGGCACCGCGATGGACCCGGAGGTCGTCTCGCAACTGCTCGCCCGCCGCTCGTCACCGCTGTCCGGGCTGACCGTCCGGGAGCGCGAGGTGCTCTCGCTGATGGCCGAGGGGCGCTCGAACGGGGCGATCGCCGCCAAGCTGTTCGTCGGCGAGAAGGCGGTCAGCAAGCACATCAGCAGCATCTTCACGAAGCTGGACCTGCCGCCCTCGGACGACGACCACCGCCGGGTCCTGGCCGTGCTGACCTATCTCAACGCTTGAGCCTCGCCACCCGGCCGTCCTTGCCGGACGCCCAGCAGGAGCCGTCATCGGTGCAGGCCACCGCATCGAAACTGCCGGTGTCGAAGCGCCGCCAGGTCACGCCGCCGTCGAAGGAGACGTCGCTGCCGGTCGGGCCGACCGCCAGCGCGGTACGTCCACGCCACCACGCCACCCCGGACCGGTACTCGCCGGGCACCCGCTTCGAGACGGTCCAGTGCCGGCCGCCGTCCCGGGTGACCGCCGCACCGTCCGGAGCGGACGTCTCGGCGTTGTAGTCGCCACCGACCGCGATGCCCTGTCCCGGATTCCGGAAGGCCAGCGAGTAGATACCGGCGCTGAGCCCGCTCGGCAGCGGCGAATCGGTCACCGACCAGGTCCAGCCGCCGTCGGAGGACGCGAACACCCGGGCCGTGGCGTCGCCGCCGGTGGCGAACCAGGCGTGCCGGCCGGCCGAGACGAGACAGGTGCCGCTGGCCGCGAAGGCGAACTCGCCGGGCAGCGCGGCCGGCATGCCGCCGGTCGGCCGGACCGTCCAGGTGCGGCCGCCGTCACGGGTCGCGAGGATCCGGAACCTCCCGTCGACCGGGTCGGACAGGGCCAGTCCGTGCCGCCGGTCGCTGAAGGTCAGGCAGTCGTAGAAGGCGGTCGGCTCGTCGTTGCGGAACGTCTCGGTCCAGGAGGCGCCGCCGTCCGAGGTGGAGTAGACCCGGGAGTCCGGGCCGTTGCCGATGGTCAGCGCCACCGCGTGCCGTGAGTCGAAGGCCTCGATGTCGCGGAACTGCAGCCCGGCCGCCTCGGGTGGGCCGACCGACGCCCAGGTGCGCCCGCCGTCCACGGTCCGCAGCACCGTCCCGGCGGATCCGGCCGCCCACGCGACGTGCGCGCTGACCGGGGCGAGCCCACGGAACCGCGCGGTCGAGCCGGTGTCGGTGAGCTGCCAGGACAGTCCGGGGCCCGGGGTGAATCCGGTGCCGCCGACCACGACGAGGGCGAGCACTGCGATGGACAGTTTTCGATGCAACGTCATGCCGGCGAACCTACCGCGTCAAGCGGCGGATCTCGATGGGCTCGGCGCCGGGGGAGGGGCCGTGCTCTCGTCCGCCAGCAGGCGCCCGGCGAGCAGCCCGCCTCCGAGGACCAGCACGGCGGCGATCATGGCCACCAGTCCCCGTGCCACCGGCCGGGGCCGTCGTTCCGGCAGTCGCTGGAACCCGCTCAGCGCATCACCCATCACCGGCCCCCTCTCGCACTCCCCACCTTCGATTCTCAACGCGCGGGGGGCTTCGACGGCGATCACTCGATGCGGTTCGGCCGAACAACCAGGGTGGCCTCATCCGTCCAGCAGGGCTCGCAGCCGAATGCTGTCCGCCGTGGTCCAGCCGGGTGGCGCCGCGAGGGCGGCCCATCCGTCGACCGTCTCCGACCGGTACGAGTGCCCGTGCCCGGTCGGCACCTTGTTGGAGAAGACCAGGTCACAGGTGATCTGCCAGAACGTGATGCCGGGGTACCAGTGCATGTCCGGGGTGACGTCCGGTGCCCGCTGCCCGACGAGCCACTGTGGCTTCTTCCACAGCAGGTCCCAGCTCCACCACACCACCGGGTCCGTCGCGTTCTGCAGATAGACCACTTTCGGTGGGGGGCCGGACAGGTCACGCAACTCGGCCGCGTCGTCGGCGAACTCCACCGGCAGCCCCGGGTAGGACGGGTCCCAGATCGGGCTGCCCGCGGCCCGGCCCTCGGTGAGCACGCGGTGCGACGGGTTGGCGAAGGTCGGTCCCAGCAGCAGCGCCCCGTCCGCCCCGTCGACCAGGCGCTCCGGCGTGCCGAAGGTCATCTCCATCCCGTACGTCCCGAGGCTCTCGCCGAACAGCAGCAACCGCGGCCGCGTGGCCGCCGGGAGCGCCGCCCACCTCGCGCGCACCGCGCCGATCAGCGCGTCGGCCGCGTCGGCCACCCCGGAGCGGTCCCCCATGAAGGCGAAGAAGCTGGGCAGGTAGGAGTACTGCATGGACACCACCGCGGTGTCCCCGGCATTCATGAACTCCAGGGAACGGGGGACCTTGTTGTCCACCCAGCCGGTGCCGGTCGGGGTGATGACGGCGATCACCGCCCGGTCGAACGCGCCGGTCCGGTCCATCTCCCGGACCACCAGCTCGGCCCGCTGCGCCAGCGTGTCGGCCGAGGCGAGTCCGGCGTAGACCCGGATCGGCTCGATCGCCGGCCGCCCGGCGAACCCGGTGAGCTCCTCGACGGTGGGCGTCCCGGCCACGAACGTGCGGCCCTGACGGCCCAGCGAGTCCCACCGGACGAGGGACTGCGGCCCGCCCGAGCGCAGCGTGGACGCCGGAACGGTGACGCCGTTGCCGGTCCCGTTGTTCTCCACGGCGGCCAGCCGGTCGACGGTGCTGAACAGGTTGGCGACCAGCAGGCCGTCGAAGGCCGAATACGCCAGGACGGCCACCACCAGGGTGCCCGCACAGTAGGCGGCCCGCTGCGGGACGACGCGCCGGAACAGCAGCGCGCAACCGTACGTCGCCAGGCGTAGCAGCCTGGCGATCAGCAGCAGCAGGCCGAAGGTGAGCAGGCTGGCCCCGACGGTACGGGCGATGTCGTACTCCGGGACGGGGGCCATGCCGAGCCGGACCCGCAGGTCACGCTGCCAGCGGGTGCCGAGCCAGAGGAAGATCCCCACCAGCGCCGGCACCACCGCGGCGAGCACCGCCCAGGCGATCAGCGTGGTGCGGGCGCGGAACGGGCCGTGCAGTCGGCGGCCCAGCGCTCCGGCGGCGGCGCCGAGCGCATATCCCATGGCGGCGGTGATCCCGGCGACCACACCCTGCAGGAACCAGGCGCGCGGCAGCAGCGACGGGGTGAAGGAGAGACAGTAGAAGACGGCGGCCAGACCGGTGCCGGTGACGCTGAGGTGGGAGCGGAGGATGCGGCGCCGGACCGGCGACGGGACCGTGGCGAGCGGGGTGTCCTCGATCGATCGGCGGGGGAGGGGATCCGGGAGAGCAGCGTCCTCTGCCACCCGGGCGGGGACGCAACCACCTGTCTGAGCATCCGGTGCTCCGTTTCGTCGGGCCGGGTCCCACACCGGGTGTGACGACCTCGACCCGATGGGTTGCCTCTCCATCATCGTGGTCGATCCCGCCGAGCGCCGCCTCATTTCCCTCGGGGTATTCCCTGGTTTCTTCTGCGGGTTCATTCACTTCCGGTCCCTCCTGCCGATGACATGCGGTGAGGAGGAACCGATGCGGTTGCGTAACTGGATTGCGGTGCTGGTCAGCGTTCTGTTGCTGGCCGGGGCCGGGGTCGCCGGGATTCTGGTGAACCGTTCGACCGTCCAGGCGGTCGAGAAGGTGCACCGGACCGACACCACGGCGCTCGGCGACAACAACGCCGAGCTGACCGGCCAGCTCCAGTACTACTCCACGGTCGAGCTGGGCAAGATCGGCGCCCTGCTCGCGGCCGGCGCCGCCGCGACGGTCGACCAGGCGAAGGCGGCGCTGGCCGCCGCGGCCAAGAAGACGAACACCTTCCAGTACGGGTTGATGATGACCGACCCGAGCCACAACGTCCTGCTGGTGAGCGGCGAGGCTGCTCTCCCGGCGACCGACGACGCCGGATGGCAGCGGATGTGGGCGCAGCTCGACGCCGCCGCCGAGACCGCTGTCGACACCGACGACTACGGCTTCTCCAGCGTCATGCAGGTGGCCGGGGTGACCCCGCCGATCCCCGGTCCTATGTGGCGGCGGTGGCCGTGCCGTTCAAGCGCAACGGCGTCGCGGCCGGATACCTGGTCGGGCTGAACCACATCGCGTCCACCTCCCTGCAGGGCTACATGCGGGAGCTGAAGAGCGACTACCACCGGACGACGATCATCGACGCCGCCGGGCGGGTCGGTGCGGCCAGCCTGGACGAGGTGGTCGGCACCACGGTCAATCCCGAGATCCTCCGCAGCCGGTCCGGCTCCTCCGCGTTCGTCGAGTTCCTCGAGGGCGAGGAGAAGATGATCGCCGTGGTGATCGACATCGATCACAGTGGCTGGTACTACGTCCGGACCCAGACCAAGGCGTCCTTCGACGGTGTCATCTACAACCGCAGCCAAACCCTCAACCTCACGCTGCTGGCGATGCTCGTGATCGGTGTGGTCGGCATCACCCTGCTCGGTTACCGGACCCAGATCACCCGCCGTCGCGCCGACGAGCGCTTCCAGGCCCTGTTCCAGCACGCCCCCGACCTGGTCTCGGTGCTCGACGTCAACGGCCGGATCATCTTCAGCAGCCCGAGCACCACCTCGGTGCTCGGCTTCAAGGCCGGCTCGCTGGCCGGGCACAGCGTCTTCGACGTGGTCTACCACGACGACCAGCCGCAGATGCGGGAGAAGCTGGACGCGCTGCTCGCCGACTCGGCCGGGGTGATGCGCCTGCAGTGCCGGGTGCGGACCGCCGACGGCCAGTTGCGCTGGTTCGACTTCACCGCCTCCAACCAGATGGCCAACCCGGCGCTGAACGGCGTGGTGATCAACGCCCGGGACATCTCGGAGAACCGGGCGTTCCAGGAGCGGCTGGAGCACGAGGCGCAGCACGACCCGCTGACCGGCCTGCCCAACCGGCGCCGGATGCAGGACAAGCTCAACTCGACGCTGTCGGCCGACGCGGTGGCGGTGCTCTTCGTCGATCTGAACGGCTTCAAGCCGGTCAACGACCGGCACGGGCACGAGGTCGGCGACGAGCTGCTGCGCCAGGTGGCCGACCGGCTGAGCGCGTGCGTACGCGCCGAGGACGTGCTGTCCCGGGTCGGTGGCGACGAGTTCGTCATCCTGATGCCCGGTGTGTTCACGCCCGACGATGCGATGGCGATGGCGGGCCGCGTACGGTACGTCCTGGAGCTGCCGTTCCGGATCGACGGGCACGAGATCGGCATCGGCGCGAGTGTCGGGGTGCACCTGGCCCCGGCCGCGACCGACCCGGACGAGGCCCTACGCGCCGCCGACCACGCCATGTACGAGATCAAGCACTCCAGCCGGCTTCCGGCCGGGGTCGTGATCAGGGTGGGCCGGCACCGTGCGGTGGACTAAACTTGATGCACACTGGGTGCATTAAGTTCCGACCGAAACGGTGGTGACCGCGGTGTCCAAGGTGTTCTCCCGGCGGGATCTCGACTTCCTGCTCTACGAATGGCTCGACGCCGAGGCCCTGACCTCCCGGGAGCGGTTCGCCGAGCACTCCCGGGAGACGTTCGACGCGTTCCTCGACGTCTCCCAGCAGATCGCCGAGCGCGACTTCGCGCCGCACAACCGCACCGGCGACCTGAACGAGCCGACCTTCGACGGCGAGAAGGTCACGATCATTCCCGAGGTCAGCCGGGCGCTGCAGGTCTTCGCCGAGTCCGGCCTGATCGCCGCGGGCTTCCCGGCCGAGCACGGCGGCCTGCAGTTGCCGCACGTGGTGCAGCGGGCCTGCTTCCTCTGGTTCCAGGCCGCCAACACCGGCACCTCCGCGTACGCGATGCTCACCTCCGGCAACGCGCACCTGCTCGTGACGCATGGCACCGAGGAGCAGATCCGGCGTTACGTCCACCCGATGCTGGAGGGCCGGTTCACCGGCACCATGTGCCTCTCCGAGCCGCAGGCCGGGTCGTCGCTGAGTGACGTGGCCACGAGGGCGGTCCGGCAGGACGACGGGACGTACCGGATCAACGGCGGCAAGATGTGGATCTCCGGTGGCGACCACGAGCTGAGCGAGAACATCATCCACCTGGTGCTGGCCCGGGTGGCCGGAGCGCCGGCCGGGGTCAAGGGCCTGTCGCTGTTCATCGTGCCGAAGAAGAGCCTGGACACCGGCGAGCGCAACGGCGTCGTGCTGGCCGGGCTCAACCACAAGATGGGCTACCGCGGCACCACCAACACGGTGCTCGCCTTCGACGACGCGGCCGGTGAGCTGGTCGGCGAGGAGGGCCGCGGCCTCCAGTACATGTTCCACATGATGAACGAGGCGCGGATCGGCGTCGGCTCCGGCGCGGTCGCTCTCGGCTACACCGGCTACCTGCACGCCCTGGCCTACGCCCGCGAGCGCCAGCAGGGCCGGCCGATCGCCGACAAGGACCCCGCAGCTCCTCCGGTCCCGATCGTGACGCACCCCGACGTCCGCCGGATGCTGCTCGCCTCCAAGTCGTACGTCGAGGGGGGTCTCGCTCTGATCCTCTATGCGGCGAAGCTGCTGGACGAGCCGTCGCCGGAGAACGACCTGCTCCTCGACGTGCTGACTCCGATCGTGAAGGCCTGGCCGTCACAGTGGTGCCGCCTCGCCGACGACCACGCCATCCAGGTCCACGGCGGTTACGGCTACACCCGCGAGTACCCGGTCGAGCAGTTCTACCGGGACAACCGCCTCAACTCGATCCACGAGGGCACCGACGGCATCCAGGCCCTCGACCTGCTCGGCCGCAAGGTCACCATGAAGGGCGGCGCCGGCCTGGCCCTGCTCCTGGAGAGGATCCGGGCCGCCGCTCTCAAGAGTGACCTCGGGGCTCCGGTGCTGTCCGCGTGTGATCGGCTCGCCGCGACGACAGCCAACCTCTGGGCCGCGGGTGACGCGGAGAAGGCGCTGGTCAACGCCACCGCCTATCTGGACGCCGCCGGCCACCTGGTGATCGCCTGGATGTGGCTGGAGCAATACCGGGCCGCCGAGGGCGGGGAGGGCGACTTCTACGAGGGCAAACGCCTGGCCGCACGGTATTTCGTCACCCACGAGCTGCCCCGGATCGGGCCGATGCTGGACCTGCTCGACTCGGGCGACACCCTGCTTCGGGACATGGACGACGCCTGGTTGGGCTAGTTTCAGGGCATGGCAGGTAAAGCCACGATCATCGAAGTCGGCGATTACGAGGTCCGGGTCTCCAACCCGGACCGCGTCTACTTCCCGCAGCTCGGCGCCACGAAGCTCGACCTGGTCGAGTACTACCTGGCGGTGAGCGACGGGATCGTCCGCGCGCTGCGCGAGCGACCCTGCATGCTGCACCGCTTCCCGGAGGGCCTCGCCGGGGAGAAGGTGCACCAGAAGCGGGTGCCCAACGGCGCTCCGCCCTGGCTGGAGACGGTCCGGGTGAAGTTCCCGCGCTACAACCGGCACGCCGACGAGCTCTGCGTGACCAAACCGGCCGACGTGATCTGGGCCGTCCAGATGTCCACGGTGGAGTTCCACCCGTGGAACTCGCGGCGGGCCGACACCGAGCGCCCCGACGAGTGGCGTATCGACCTGGACCCGATGCCGGACTGCCCGTTCGCCACTGTCCAGCGGATCGTCCCGGTCGTCCGGGAGGTCCTCGACGAGCTGGGCGTCACCGGTCATCCGAAGACCTCCGGGGGTAGGGGCCTGCACGTCTACGTGCGCATCCGGCCCGAGTGGGGCTTCTCCGAGGTGCGCCGGGCCGCGCTCGCGTTCGCCCGCGAGGTGGAGCGGCGCGCGCCCGACGACGTGACGACGACCTGGTGGCGCCGCGAGCGCGACCCGCGCGCGCTGTTCATCGACTACAACCAGAACGCCCGCGACCACACGATCGCCAGCGCCTACTCGGTGCGCGGCGTCCCCGAGGCGACCGTCTCCACCCCCGTCACCTGGGAGGAGATCCAGGACCTCGACCCCCGGGACTTCACCATCCGTACGGTTCCCGAGCGCTTCGCCCGGCTGGGTGACCTGCACGCCGCCATCGACGACGAGGCGTACTCCCTCCAGACCCTGCTGGAGTGGGCCGACCGTGACGAGAAGGCGGGCCTGGAGACGCCCGACGAGAAATCCCCCGAGTAGCCGGGAACCGATCGGCGTTCACCGGCGTGTATCGGTCATGGTGTCCTCGACAGTGATGATCGGCGCGGACCCGGTGGCTTCGGAGCAGGACGGCTTCGAGGCCTTCTACCGGGCGAACGCGGATCGGCTCCACCGCGCGCTCGCGGTCACCCTGCGCCGTGACGATCTGGCCGCCGATGCCGTCGCCGAGGCGATGGCCCGGGCCTACGCGCGCTGGTCCACGGTCAGCCGCCTGGACAATCCGGCGGGCTGGGTCTTCCGGGTCGCACTGAACTGGGCCACCTCGTGGTGGCGCAAGGTCCGCCGGGAGCGTCCGCCGGCCGACGACTCGGCGCATCCGCACCTATGGCCGCCGGAGGTCACGGTCGCCCGGGAGGCCCTGGCCAAACTGCCCGCAGCGCAGCGCGCCGTGATCACCTGCCGGGTGCTGCTCGACCTCTCCACCGCCGACACCGCCGCCGCCCTGCGGATCAGCGAGGGCACCGTGAAGAGCCGTCTCGCCCGTGGGCTGACCGTCCTCCGGCGCGAGTTGAACAGCGAGGACTGACCCATGACCACGATTCCGCAGGATGTGAGCGAGGCGGTCCGGGCGGTGGCGGGTGCCGCACGGGGATATCCGGGTGACCTCGCCGATGTGCACCGCCGGGCCCGGCGCCGCCGCAACCGCCAGGTGGTCCTCTCCGCCGCGGCCGTGGTGGCGGTGGCCGCCGGTGCCGTCGTGGGTGCCGGGCAGTGGCGGCAGCCCCCGCCGCCGCTGCCCGCCGCGGCGACCGGTGCCCCGTCGACCGGGGTGTCGCCGACCACGACACCGGCCCTCGTGCGGCCGGCCCAGCCGCTGATCCTGGACGACGCGGTCGGCACCTACCGGCTGCCCGGCGGCGGGACCGTCGAGCTCGGCGGCGACAAGCGGATCGGTGAGCTGCTCCCGGACGGCCGGCTGGCCGGGCACACGGTCGTGGGCTCCCGTCACTGGGAGCGCCTGGTGGTCCTGCCGGACGGCTCGCAGGTCGCCTTCGGCGCGCACGACCTCAGGCCGGGGGAGAAGCGGCCCGACGGCCCGGACGTGACCGGGCTGGAGTACCGCCTGGTGGTGACCGGTCCGGACGGCGCGATCCGGGTCCAGCGCGACCTGCGCCGGCCGGGCGAGCCGGTGACGCTGGTGACCGCCGACGACACCACGGCGTACCTGTGGCGGGCGGCCGGCCTGGTCCGGCACGATCTCGCCACCGGTGAGGAGCAGATCGTCGTCAGCGGGAACCGCCTGGGCCTCGGTCAGGTGTTCGGCGACCTCCGGCTCGCCGACATGCGGGGCCCCTTGCTGGCGGTGGCCACGCTGAAGGGGGAGTGCACGCCGCTCGTCTACGACGTCCCCTCCGGCCGGCCGATCGCGAAGCTCTCGCTGGCCGGAACACGCTGCATCGCCGTGTCCGACCTGCGGCTCTCCCCGAGCAGCACGCCGGAGAAGGCGGTGCTGGCCGTCGCCTACGACCGCGAGGGCGCCGATCACCTGCTGGAGAGCCGGGTCGCCCTGATCGAGGTGCTCACCGGCCGCCGGATCGCCGAGTACGAGGTGGAGCAGGCCGCGACGAAGTCGTCCCCGGGGATCTCGATCGCCTGGCAGGACGAGCGCACGCTGCGGGGCGCCTGGTACCCGGTCGCTCCGGACGGTGTCGGCGAAGTGAATGGTTTCACTGTGAACCCGAAGTAACCCTTTCAATTCAGTCAGCTCGATGGGTATCGTGCGGCGATGGCCCTCTTGTCCGTGTTCGACCGCGAACACACCATCGCCCCTGAGGGGTACAGCCGCTGGCTCATCCCGCCCGCGGCATTGGCCGTGCACCTGTGCATCGGTCAGGCCTACGCCACCAGCGTCTACAAGAACTCGCTGGTCCAGCACTTCGGCGCCAGCCAGACGGCGATCGGGGTCGTGTTCAGCATCGCGATCGTCATGCTCGGCCTGTCGGCCGCGGTCGGCGGCACCTGGGTGGAGCGCAGCGGCCCGCGCAAGGCGATGTTCGTGTCCGCCTCGTTCTGGGCCGCCGGTTTCCTGGTCGGCGCGCTCGGCATCGCGACCTCCCAGCTCTGGCTGCTCTACCTGGGCTACGGGGTGCTCGGCGGGATCGGTCTGGGCATCGGCTACATCTCGCCGGTGTCCACGCTGATCAAGTGGTTCCCGGACCGGCCGGGCCTGGCCACCGGGCTGGCGATCATGGGCTTCGGCGGCGGCGCGATGATCGCCGGTCCCGCCTCCCGCCAGTTGCTGTCGCTCTACGACTCCGGCTACGACCCGGCGGTGGCCACCTCGGTCGCCGACGGGGACGCGCTGACCGCCCTCTTCCTCACCCTGGGCATCGCGTACTTCGTGATCATGATGTTCGGGGTGTTCAACATCCGGGTGCCGCGGGAGGGCTGGCGGCCGGACGGGTGGGACCCGGCGACCGTCCGTGAGAAGCCGCTCGTCACCACCGCCGACGTCTCCGCCGCCAACGCCATCCGGACCCGCGCGTTCTGGCTGCTCTGGGTCGTGCTGTTCTGCAACGTGACGGCCGGCATCGGCATCCTGGAGCAGGCCAGCCCGATGATCCAGGACTTCTTCCGGGAGCCCGGCGGCGTCTCGACGGTGGCGGTGTCGGCGGCGGCCGGGTTCGTCGGCCTGCTGTCGCTGTTCAACATGGCGGGCCGGTTCGCCTGGTCGTCGACCTCCGACGTGATCGGCCGCAAACCGATCTACATGGTCTACCTGGGCGTCGGCATGGTGCTCTACGCGGCGCTGGCCATCGCCGGTCACCTCGCGACCGCGCTGTTCGTGCTGCTGGCCGGGGTGATCCTGTCGTTCTACGGCGGCGGGTTCGCGACCGTGCCGGCCTACCTGCGTGATCTGTTCGGGACGTACCAGGTGGGTGCGATCCACGGGCGGCTGCTGACCGCGTGGTCGGCGGCCGGGGTGGCCGGTCCCCTGATCATCAACGGGTTCCTGGACGCGCAGGGCAAGCCGGGCACGCTCACGGCGGACGCCTACCGGCCGGCCCTGTTCACCATGGTCGGCGTGCTGGCCGTCGGTTTCGTCGCGAACCTGCTGATCCGCCCGGTGCCGGAGCGCCTGCACGAGTCGGCCGAGGAGAAGGACAAGGAGGTGGCGGCGTGACCGAGCGAAGTGAGCGTCACGATCGCGCTCTTCCCGGCGATGAGAGGAAACACAGCGTGAGACTGGCTGTCTCCTGGGGGCTGGTGGTCGTACTCCTGGGTTATGGAGTCATCCAGACCCTGATCACCGCGGCGAAACTCTTCCAGTAGTGCTCTCCCGGATGATCAGGCGGTGCGGAGCGCGTACCTCCAGGCCGTCCGGAGGGGTCGCGCTGCCGATGCGCAGCAGCAACCTCTCCACCGCGGTGGTCGCGATCATCTCCTTGTCGGGCGAGATGGTGGTGACCGTCGGGTTGGAGAACCGGCCGTCCTCGATGTCGTCGTAGCCGATCACCGCGACGTCCTCGGGGACCCGCAGCCCGCGCGAGACGATGGTCCGGATCGCGCCGAGCGCGACCAGGTCGGAGTAGCAGAAGACGGCGTCCGGCGGCTCCGGCAGGTCGAGCAGGTGGGCCATGGCGTGCGCGCCGTCCGGCCGGTTGAACCGGGGCGTGCTGATGATCAGGTCCTCGCGCGGGGTGAGCCCGCGGGCGGCGTGCGCCTCGCGGAAGCCCCGGGTACGCCGTTGCGCCGCCTCACCGGTGGCGTAGGGCTGGTCGCCGATCGCCGCGATCCGCTGCCGCCCCAGGTCGAGCAGGTGCTCGGTGGCCTGGCGGGAGGCGGCCACGTCGTCTATCCCGATGTGGTCGAAGCTGCCGTCGCTGGACCGCTCGCCGAGGATCACCAGTGGCAGGTTCGGGTCGCGGTCGGTGAGGGCCTGCTGGTCGAGGCCGAGCGGGCTGAAGATGACCCCGTCGAAGAGCAGCCGGCGCGACCCGTGGGCGATGAAGGCGCGCTCGTGCTCGGGATCGCCGTCGGTCTGGTCGATCAAAACGTTATAGCCGCGGACACGCGCCGCACGAATCACGCTCTGCAACAACTCGGAGAAGTACGGGGTGTCCAGATACGGCACCACGAGCGCGATCTGCCCCGACCGGCCCTGCGCGAGGTTGCGCGCGAGGACGTTCGGGCGGTACCCGAGTTGTTCCACCGCGCGCTGAACGCGCTCTCTCGTGTGCTCCGTGACGTTGGCGTAGCCGTTCACCACGTTGGAGACGGTTCGGCTGGAGACGCCGGCCAACTCCGCGACGTCACGCAGAGTGACTTCTCGACGCATTCTTGCCCCCTCTGACCGCCCCAAGTTTCCGGCAGGTTACCCCTTGCCGTCGTTCGGGGTGCCGTGCATGCTTTGCTTTGCAGCGCTGCAAAAGCGTAGCAACATCGCCCGACCAGCAGTGCAGACTGTTCGGCGGTGCGAGGCCCGGCCTAACGGCCGACCCCCGGTGTGCCAGCACCGGAGGTCGGCTCTCTGAGCCCTCACGGGTCTCAGAACTGATCAACTGGATACGCATCTACTCGTCTGTGAGGACCCAGTGAACATCGGCAACTTTAGTGCACGGAGAGTCAGTCGGCGATCAGTTGTGGCGGCGGTCGCGGCCACGGCTCTCGCGCTGACCGGTTGCAGCAGCGGCGGAGACGACAAGCCGGCCGAGAAGCCCACCGGCCCGGTCACCATCAAGGTGTGGGCGTGGTACCCCGAGTTCAAGGCCGTCGTCGACCAGTACAACGCGACCCACACCGACGTGAAGATCGAGTGGACGAACGCGGGCACCGGCCAGGACCAGTACACCAAGCTGCAGACCGCGCTGAAGGCCGGCAAGGGCGCACCCGACGTGGTGATGCTGGAGCTGCAGGAGATCCCCACCTTCGCGCTCACCAAGCACCTGGTCGACCTGGGCAAGTACGGCGCGAACGCCGTCAAGGGCGACTACGCCGGCTGGGCCTGGAGCCAGGTCAGCTCCGGTGACCAGGTCTACGCGATCCCGGTCGACGCCGGCCCGATGGCGATGATGTACCGCGACGACATCTTCAAGAAGTACAACCTGACCGTCCCGACCACCTGGGACGAGTACAAGGCGCAGGCCGAGAAGTTGAAGACCGCCTCCGGCGGCAAGAGCTTCATGACCGACTTCGGCGCCAACGACGGCGGTTTCATGACCGGTCTGTTCTGGCAGGCCGGCGCCAAGCCGTACGCCTATGACATCGCGAACCCGAGCAGCATCGGCGTGAACGTCAACAGCGCCGAGGCCAAGAAGGTCTTCGAGTACTGGGAGGGCATGGTCGGCAACGGCCTCGCAGACACCACCGCCTTCCACACCACCGACTTCTACAACGGCCTCGGCTCGGAGAAGTACGCCACCTACCTCGCGGCCGGCTGGGGCCCCGGTTACATCCAGGCCAACGCCGGCGGAGCGGCCGGCAAGTGGAAGGTCGCCCCGCTGCCGCAGTGGACCGCCGGCGCCAACGCCCAGGGCGACTGGGGTGGCTCCTCGTTCGCGGTGACCGACCAGGCCAAGTACCCGGACATCGCGGCCAAGGTCGCCATCGAGATCTTCGGCGCCAAGAACACCGAGGCCTGGAAGATCGGCATCGACAAGGCGTTCCTCTTCCCGACCGTCACCCCGGTGCTGGAGTCGGACACCTTCACCGGCAAGACCTACGACTTCTTCGGTGGCCAGAAGGTCAACGAGGTCTTCGTGCCGGCCTACAGCGCGATCGGTGAGCTCGACTGGAGCCCGTTCAACAGCTACAACTTCAACCAGCTGACCACCAACCTGGGCCAGGCGATCGAGAAGAAGACCTCCTGGGCGGCGGCGCTCGACACCGCGCAGGAGAACATCAAGACCTACGCCACCCAGCAGGGCTTCAAGGTTCAGTAATGACCGAGGTAAAAGCTTCCCCCGCGGCCGCTCCGGCGGCCGCGGGCCCCTCGGCCGGAACCGGCACCCGACGGGCGGCGCGGGTGAAGGAGGCGGCCACCGGCTGGCTCTTCGTCCTCCCGTTCGCGGTCCTTCTGATCGCCTTCCTGCTGCTCCCGATGGCGTACGCCTTCAAGATCAGCCTGTACCGCTCCACCCTCATCGAGGGGGAGGTCTTCGCCTGGTTCGACAACTACAAGCAGGCGATCGAGGACCCCTGGTGCGCGAGGGCGTGGTCCGGGTCCTGGTCTTCGGTCTGGTCCAGACCCCGGTGATGATCGTTCTGGCGCTGGTCGCGGCCCTGCTGATCGACGCCGCGACCTCCCGGTTCTCCCGGTTCTTCCGGCTGGCGGCGTTCGTGCCCTACGCCGTGCCGGTGGTCATCGGCACGCTGATGTGGGGCTTCCTGTACAGCGACAGCGTCGGCCCCTTCGCCTGGACCGGCATCGACTTCACCTCCACCGGCACGGTGCTGGCGTCGCTGGGCAACATCGTCACCTGGCAGTGGGCCGGCTACAACATGATCGTCCTGTACGCGGCGCTGCAGGGCCTGCCCCGGGAGACCTACGAGTCGGCGCGCATCGACGGCGCGAGCGAGGTGCAGATCGCCCTGCGGATCAAGACCCCGATGATCAGTTCCGCGCTGGTCCTGGCGACCCTCTTCACCATCATGGGCACGCTGCAGTTCTTCACCGAACCGCTGATCCTGCAGCCCCTCAACCCGGGCGCGATCACCACGCACTACACGCCCAACATCTACGCGTACCAGCAGGCGTTCTCGTTCCAGCAGTACAACTACTCGGCGGCGATCTCGTTCCTGCTCGGCGCGGTGGTCTTCGTCGGGTCGTACATCTTCCTCTTCGCCACCCGGAAACGGAGCGCGCTGCAATGAACCTCAAGAAAGGCAGCGTCGCCGCGCACGTCGTCATGGGCCTGATGGCGATCTACTTCCTATTGCCGTTCTGGTGGCTGCTGGTGGCGGCGACCAAGAACAACGAGGGGCTCTTCCAGTCGGCCTCGCTCTGGTTCTCCGACTTCCACCTGATCGACAACCTGAAGGTGCTGTTCGAGCAGGACAACGGGGTCTACGTCACCTGGCTGCGCAACTCGGCGTTCTACGCGGTCGTCAGTGGCGTCGGATCGACGGTCATCTCGGCGCTGGCCGGCTACGCCTTCGCGAAGCTGCGCTTCCCGGGCCGCAACGCCCTGTTCGCGCTGCTCCTCGGGCTGATCATGGTGCCGGCGACCGCGCTGGTGCTGCCGACCTACCTGCTGATGTCGCAGGCGAACCTGGTCGACACGATCTGGGCGGTGATCCTGCCGTCCCTGCTCAACCCGTTCGGCGTCTACCTGCTGCGGGTCTACGTGGCCGACTCGGTCCCGGAGGAGATGCTCGAGGCGGCCCGGATCGACGGCGCGGGCGAGGTGCGGGTGTTCACCAGCGTGGCGCTGCCGGCCATGAAGCCGGCCCTGGTCACCGTCCTGCTGTTCAGCATGGTCGCGTCCTGGAACAACTTCTTCCTGCCCCTGGTGATGCTCAGCGACGATCAGCTCTACCCGCTCACGGTCGGACTGCGGGCCTGGTACATGTCCGCGATCATGGGCAACAGCGGAGGCGCCACGTTCAACGTGATCGTGACCGGCGCCCTGATCGCGATCGTCCCCCTGATCGTGGCCTTCCTGATGTTGCAGCGGTACTGGCGCGGCGGCCTGACTCTCGGCTCCGTGAAGTAGCGCGCATCTCCTCTTCTTTTCTACAAAGGGAACAACCATGCTCCGTGCGCGTGTCGCATTGAATCCGGCTGCCGTCGTGGCGCCCGTCAGCCGTCGCACCTTCGGCTCGTTCGTCGAGCACATGGGCCGCTGCGTCTACACCGGCATCTACGAGCCGGGCCACCCCCTCGCGGATGAGGACGGCTTCCGTACCGACGTGCTGGCGCTCACCCGTGAGCTGGGCGTCACCATGGTCCGCTACCCGGGCGGCAACTTCGTCTCCGGCTACCGCTGGGAGGACGGCGTCGGCCCGCGCGAGCAGCGCCCCCGCCGTCGTGACCTGGCGTGGCGCAGCATCGAGACGAACGAGGTGGGCATCGACGAGTTCGCCAAGTGGGCGGAGAAGGCCGACGTCGAGATCATGTACGCGGTCAACCTCGGCACCCGCGGTGTGCAGGAGGCGCTCGACGTCCACGAATACGTCAACCACCCGGACGGGACCGCGCTCTCCGAGCAGCGGCGCGCCAACGGCGCGGAGAAGCCCTACGGCATCAAACTCTGGTGCCTGGGCAACGAGTTGGACGGTCCCTGGCAGACCGGGCACAAGACCCCCGAGGAGTACGGGCTACTCGCGGCCGGCACGGCGCGGGCGCTGCGCTCGGCCGAACCCGATCTCGAACTGGTCGCCTGCGGCAGCTCGTCCTCCTCGATGCCCACCTTCGGCACCTGGGAGTCCACGGTGCTGGAGCACGCGTACGACGTGGTCGACTACGTGTCCTGCCACGCCTACTACGAGGAGCACGACGGCGACCTGGGCTCGTTCCTGGCGTCCGCGGTCGACATGGACTTCTTCGTCAACAGCATCGTGGCCACGGCGGACGCGGTCGGTGCCCGGCTCAAGAGCACCAAGAAGATCAACCTGTCGTTCGACGAGTGGAACGTCTGGTACCTGTCCCGTTTTCAGAACGCCCCGCTGCCCGAGGAGTGGAAGGTCGCCCCGCCGGTCATCGAGGACCGCTACAACGTGGCCGACGCGGTGGTGGTCGGCAACCTGCTGATCTCCCTGCTGCGGCACAGCGACCGGGTCACCGCGGCCTGTCAGGCGCAGCTGGTCAACGTGATCGCCCCGATCATGACCGAGCCCGGCGGACCGGCCTGGAAGCAGACCGTCTTCCACCCGTTCGCCAAGACCGCCGCCCTGGCCAAGGGTGACGTGCTGCGCCTGCACATCGAAGCCCCGTCCTACGAGACGGCCAAGTACGGTGTGGCCCCGCTGGTCGACGCGGTCGCCACCCACGACCCGGCCACCGGCGACGTGACCCTGTTCGCCGTCAACCGCGACGTGGCGAACCCGGTCGAGCTCGCCGTCGACCTGTCCGCCTTCGGCGCGGACCTGACGGTCGCCGAGACGTGGACCCTGACCGACGACGACGTCTACGCCTACAACACCAGGGACGCCCCGGAGCGGGTCACCCTGCGCCCGATCGCCGAGACCGGTGGCGCGATCACCCTCGACGGTGGTGCCGCCCTGATCACGCTGCCGCGGGTCTCCTGGAGCGCGATCCGGCTCACCCGCTGACCCCGGATCCCCGGCTGGTGCGAACCAGCCGGGGATTTGTGTTATCGGCGTGCGGCGAGATCGTCGGGAAAAATAGACCTTAAAGGAGCTTTAAAGGCTCTGGGAGAGCGGTTTCTCGCGAGTGACAATGGCGGCCGTCCCTGACCGTTCCACTCTCGGAGGTCGCACCCCCATGCGCCGTAAACGGAGCCTGATTCTCGCCGCTGTGGCGACGGTCGCTGCGCTCACCACCGCCTGGATCGCCCTGCCCGCCTCGGCCGCCTCGGTCACCGCTTCCCTGCGTACGGTGTCCGACTGGGGCACCGGCTGGCAGGACGAGGTGACCATCTCCAACGGCGGAACGTCCGCCCTGACGTCCTGGAAAGTCGAATTCGATCTGCCCGCCGGCGGCTCGATCGGCAGTTTCTGGGATACCGACATGACGGTCTCCGGCAGTCACCGCACATTCACCAACCGTGCCTGGAACGGCGCCATTCCGGTGGGCGCCAGCGTGACGTTCGGATTCGTCGGCGCCGGCGGGCAGCCGGTGAACTGCAAGCTGAACGGCGCGCCGTGCGGCACCGGACCGACCGTGCCGACGACCCCGGCGACGACAGTGCCGACGGTGGTGCCGACGACGAAGGCGCCGACGACCGCGCCCACGACCGCGCCGACCACCCCCGCGACGACCGCACCGACGACGAAGGCGCCGACCGTCCCGGCGGCCGGCCCGACGCTGCCGTTCACGGTGACCAACCGGACCGGGCGCAGCGAGCCGGTCTTCCTCTACGTGCTGGGCGTCAACTTGGACACCGGCAAGCTCGGATACGTCGACGCGAGCGGCGCCTTCACCCCGTGGACCGGTGGCGGACCGGTGCCGGTGCCCGCGCCGGACGTCTCGATCCCCGGCCCGGCGAACGGCCAGAGCACCACGATCAAGGTGCTGAAGAACATCTCCGGCCGGATCTACTTCTCCCTCGGTAAGAAGCTGGACTTCCGGGTCACCACCGACGGGCTGGTCCAGCCGGCCCCGTGGGCGGGCGGCGACCCCAACCGGGACATCCTCTTCGACTGGAGCGAGTTCACCCTCAACGGCTCCGGCCTGTTCCTGAACAGCTCGCAGGTGGACATGTTCGCGATCCCGCACGGCGTCTCGGTGACCGGCGGCAGCGGCGTCACCACGAAGACCGGTGACCTGGTCGCGAACGGCCGGCAGAAGGTCATCGACGCGGTCCGCGCGAACCCCGACTTCGCGAAGAGCGTGGTCACCCGGGCCGACGGCACGGTGCTGCGGGTCCTGGCGCCGGGCAAGGCCGCCGACGCCGGACTGATGAGCGCCACCTACCTCGACTCGTACATCACGAGCGCCTGGAACGCGTACACCTCGAAGAGTCTGACCGTCGTGCCGTTCGGTGACCGGCCGGAGGTGAGGTACACCGGGCGGACCTCGGGGAACATCATGAACTTCACCGACACGAGCGGCCGGACCGTGGCGTCGTTCACGAAGCCGTCCACCGCGAACGTCTGGGGCTGTGACGGTGCTCTCGGCGCGCCGAACGACCAGGTGGTCGGCCCGATCGCCCGGACGCTGTGCGCGGCGCTGTGGCGGACCACCCTCGGCCGCATCGACACGCAGCCCGGCGGGACCGCGGCCGACTTCTACACCGGCGGGCCGGCCAACCCGTATGCGAAGGCCATCCACGCCACCATGGCCGACGGCAAGGCGTACGCCTTCGCCTTCGACGACGTGCAGAACCAGGAGTCCCTGGTGCACGACGGAGATCCGCGCGCGGCCGGGATCACCCTGACCGCCTTCTGATCTTCTTCATCGACGAAGCCCACTCTGTAAAGAGTGGGCTTCGTGCATCATGTGGCAACCGTCACTCGACGTTCGTCGAAGTGCTCGTGGCACACACATGCGCAGGTGGCGACGTTTCCGGGTGCGCATGATCGTCTATGGCGGCCACCGGGGCGCCGGGTGCAAGTTTCCTTCCCGTGTCCGGCCGGTTAGCCTCCCCTCAGTTAGGTAAGGTTTACCTTATTGGAGGCCCCCGTTGGAGCGGTCAGAGTCCCCGCATCTGTTTTCCGGCTCCACGTTGGACAGTTACACGTCCGGCGTGTGGCACGCGTCGGCACTGCTCGCCGACAGGGTGAAGGCAGTGCGGCAGCCGTACTCCGGCGCAGCCGTCGCCGATCTGCAGGACCAGGTCGACGCCGTCGATCTCGATCGTCCTCTCGGTGACACCGGCGCGGCGCTGCACGAGGTCGCCCGGCTCTATCTGGACAACGCCGTCTGGTTCCACGAGCCCACCTACGTCGCTCACCTGAACTGCCCGGTCGCGATCCCCGCGCTCAGCGCCGAGGTGCTGATCTCGGCGGTCAACTCGTCGGTCGACACGTGGGACCAGAGCACGGCGGGCACCCTCATCGAGCGCCGCCTGATCGACTGGACGGCCGGGCGGATCGGCTTCGGGCCGGGCGCCGACGGCATCTTCACCAGCGGCGGCACCCAGTCCAACCTGCAGGCCCTGCTGCTGGCCCGGGAGGAGACCCTCGCGTCTCTGGACGACCGGAGCGCCATCCCGAGTCTGCGGATCTTCGCGACCACCGAAAGCCACTTCAGCGTCAGCAAGTCCGCCGGGATCCTCGGCATGTCCGCCGACGCGGTGGTCGGCGTCGCCACCGACGGCACCGGCAGGATGGACACCGCGGCGCTGGCCGTCGCGATCGAGGACGTGCGCCGCGACGGTGGCATCCCGATGGCCGTGGTCGCCACCGCGGGCACCACCGACCTGGGCCGCATCGACCCGGTCGCCGAGATCGCCGCGATCTGCGAGAGCCAGGGCGTCTGGTTCCACGTCGACGCCGCGTACGGCTGTGGCCTGCTCGTCTCCACCCGCCGCCGGCACCTGCTCGACGGCATCGAGCGGGCCGACTCGGTCACCGTCGACTTCCACAAGAGCTACTTCCAGCCGGTCAGCTCCAGCGCGATCGTGGTGCGCCGGGGCGAGACGATGCGCCGGATCGCGGTGCACGCCGACTACCTGAACCCGCGTACCGCCGCCGTGCCCAACCAGGTCGACAAGAGCCTGCAGACCACCCGCCGCTTCGACGCGCTGAAGCTGTGGATGACGCTGCGGACCATGGGCGCCGAGCAGATCGGCGACATGTTCGACGCGGTCGTCGACCGGGCGCACGACGCTTACCTGTTGATCGGCGACGACCAGGACTTCGAGGCGCTCGCCGCCCCGACGCTCAGCACGGTGCTGTTCCGCTACCGGCCGGCCGGCATGGACGTCGCCGAGTGCGATGAACTGATGCCGAAGCTGCGGCAGCGGCTCTTCTACGGCGGCCGGGCGATCGTCGCCGGCACCACCGTCGGTGGCCACTACTGGCTCAAGTTCACCCTGCTCAACCCCAACACGACGACGGGCAACCTCCGCGACGTGCTGGACCTGATCCGCGGCATCGGCCGCGAGATGACGGGGGAGCGCGACGAGGCCGCGGCGGTGATGGCCTGATGCGCACCCACGACTTCGCGGCGATCGGGGTCGGCCCGTTCAACCTGGGGCTGGCCGCGCTGACCGAGGACCTGGCCGACGTCGACGGGATCTTCCTGGAGCAGCGGGCCGAGTTCGACTGGCACCCCGGGCTGATGCTCGACGGCGTCACGATCCAGGTCCCGTTCCTCGCCGACCTGGTCACGATGGCCGACCCGACCAACCGCTTCTCGTTCCTCAACTACCTCAAGCAGGTGGGCCGGCTCTACCCGTTCTACATCCGGGAGAGCTTCTTCCCGCTGCGTGCCGAGTACAACGAGTACTGCAAGTGGGCGGCCCGGCAGCTGACCTCGATCCGGTGGAACACGCGCGTCGAGACGGTCACCCACGACGGCGAGGCGTACCTCGTGCACACCGACGGCGAGACCTTCCGGGCCCGCAAGCTGGTGCTCGGCATCGGCACGGCGCCGCGGATCCCGGCCGCCGTCGACCAGGGGCCGTACGTGCACAGTGCCGACTACCTGCCCAACAAGGAGCAGTTGCAGAGCCTGGACTCGATCACGATCATCGGCAGCGGGCAGAGCGCGGCCGAGATCTACCTCGACCTGCTCAACGACATCGAGACGTACGGCTACCACCTGAGCTGGATCACCCGGTCGCCGCGGTACTTCCCGATGGAGTACACGAAGCTGACCCTGGAGATGACGTCCCCGGACTACATCCGCTACCACCAGGCGCTGCCGATGGACGTGCGGGACCGGCTCGGCCGTGAGCAGCGCAACCTCTACAAGGGCATCAGCGGCGACCTGGTCGACGCGATCTACGAGGCGCTCTACGCCAAGAGCCTGACCGGCCCCGTCCCGACCACCCTGCTCACCGGCACCGCACTGGACGGCGTGATCTGGGACGGCGAGCGCTGGACCCTGGCCCTGGAGCACCAGGAGCAGGGCCGCTCGTTCACCGCCACCACCCAGGGCCTGGTGCTCGCCACCGGCTACGCGCCGCGCGTGCCGTCCTTCCTGGACCCGGTCCGGGACCGGATCAACTGGGACGCCCGCGGCCGCTTCGACGTGGCCGTGGACTACGCCGTGGACAAGTCCGGCGGCGAGGTGTTCGTGCAGAACGCCGCCGAGCACACGCACAGCGTCACCGACCCCGACCTGGGCATGGGCCCCTACCGCAACAGCGTGATCCTGCGGGCGATCACCGGCCGGGAGATCTACCCGGTCGAGGAGTCGATCACGTTCCAGCAGTTCGGCGCCCCCAAGGCCGACATCCCCCGACAGTTGGTGAACCAGTGAGACTCGTACCCCTGGATCTCGACCGTGATCTTGATCTTCTGCACTCGTGGGTGACCCATCCGCGGTCGCACTACTGGGGCCTGCAGGGCGCCACCCCGGAGCGGGTGCGCGAGGAGTATCAGAAGATCGCCGACAACCCGCACCACCACGCGTGGCTCGGGTTCGACGACGACGACAGCCCGCTGTTCCTGGCCGAGACCTACGAACCGGCGCACAGCGAGCTGGCCTCGCACTACGAGGTGCGGTCGGGTGACATCGGCATGCACGTGCTGGTCGCCCCGCCCACCCGGAAGCGCTCCGGGGTCACCTCCGCGGTGATGCGGGCCGTGATGGACCACTGCTTCGCCGACTCCCGGATCGAGCGGGTCGTGGTCGAGCCGGACGTCCGCAACGAGGCCATCCACCGCAAGAACGCCGAGGTCGGCTTCGTGGTGGACCGCGACGTGCCGCTGCAGGGCAAGACCGGCCGGCTCAGCTTCTGCACCCGGGCGGCGTACGCGATGAGCGTCCCCCACCTGCGGCCGGAGGCCATGGAGTTCGCCCACCGGCGGCTGATCGCCAAGGCCATCGCCGAGTTCAGCCACGAGCGCCTGCTCGCGCCGGTCGCCCTCGGTGACGGCCGGTTCGAGCTCGGCGCCCACACCTTCACCGCGAAGCGCCACCCGCTCGAGCACTGGGTGATCGACCCGGACTCGCTCGACGGGCCGCTCGACGCGCTCGACTTCATCGCCGGCCTGCGCGAGACGCTCGGCATCCCGGAGAAGCTGCTCGGCACCTACCTCGAGGAGATCTCGGCGACGCTGGCCGGGACCGCCTGGAAGTACGCGCATCGCCGCGAGACCGCCGAGGACCTGGTGCACGCGGGCTTCCAGACGATCGAGGCCGCGATGACCGAGGGACACCCCGGGTTCGTCGCCAACAACGGACGGATCGGTTACGGACTCGCCGATCACGAGGCCTATGCGCCGGAGGCCGGGCGGCCGGTCCGGTTGCGATGGGTGGCGATCTTGAGGAGCGAGAGCGTCTTCGTGTACGAGGGAGACGAGCGCTCGCACTACCAGGAGGAGCTCGGCGGGCTCCTGGAGCACTTCGAGCAGCAGCTCCGGGGCACGGGCTGGACCCGGCCGACTACCGCTACCTGCCGGTGCACCCGTGGCAGTGGGAGCACAAGGTCACCGTCACTTTCGCACCCGACGTGGCCCGCCGGGCGATCGTCCCACTCGACGCCGGCCCTGACCGCTATCGGGCACAGCAGTCGATCCGGACGTTCTTCAACACCGACCGGCCGGAACGCCACTACGTCAAGACCGCGATCGCCGTGCAGAACATGGGCTTCCTGCGCGGGCTGTCACCGAAGTACATGCAGGCCACGCCGCCGATCAACGACTGGGTCGCGTCGGTCGTGGAGGGTGACGAGGAGCTGCGGGCCTGCGGATTCGGCGTGCTCCGGGAACTGGCGTCGATCGGGTACACCGGGACGCCTATCACCGGACCGGGACGCCCAGCGCGTACACCAAGATGCTCGCCGCCCTGTGGCGCGAGAGCCCGGTCCCGCGCATCCGGGAGGGCGAGCGGCTCGCCACCATGGCCAGCCTGCTGCACCGCGACCGGGACGGGAGCTCGCTGGCCGCCGCGCTGATCCGGGAGTCGGGCGTGGCGCCGGCCGCGTGGGTGGCCACCTACCTACGCGCCTACCTGCGGCCGATCGTGCACTGCCTGCTCCAGCACGACCTCGCGTTCATGCCGCACGGCGAGAACCTGATCCTCGTCCTGGAGAACCACGTGCCCACACGGGTGTTCATGAAGGACATCGGCGAGGAGGTGGCCGTGATGAACGACCAGCCGCTGCCGCCCGAGGTCGAGCGGATCCGGATCGACGTCACCGACGAGATCAAGGAACTGGCGATCTTCACCGACGTGTTCGACGGCTTCCTGCGGCACCTCGCCGGGATCCTCGACACCGACGGGGTGCTCAGCGCCGCCGAGTTCTGGGCGCTCGCCGGTGACTGCGTCCGCGAGCACGCCAAGGACCACCCGCACCTGGCCGGGCGGCTCGACCTGCTGCGGCCCACCTTCGCGCACTCCTGCCTGAACCGGCTCCAGCTGCGCAACACGCTGCAGATGGTGGACCTCACCGATCAGGCCGGCTCGCTGATCTTCGCGGGCGAGCTGGAGAACCCGATCGCGGCATGAGGCTCTACCGCGACGCCCACGGCATCCCGCACCTGCGAGCCGGCTCGGTCCTCGACCTGGCCTGGCTCCAGGGGCGGGTGACCGCAATCGATCGGGGCCGCCAGATCGAGGTGGAGCGCCTTCGGTCGGAGGGACGTCTCGCCTCGGTCGCCGGGGCGGCCGAGGTGGGGTGGGACCGATTCGCGCGCCGGGTCCGGCTCGACGACACCGCACGACGGTCATTCGCCAATCTGGACGAATCGACCCGGCGGTGGCTGGAGGCGTACGCGGCTGGAGTCCGTGCAGGTGGCGTCGAGTGGCACCCGTGGTCGTCGCTCGGCGTCTTTCAGGTGCAGCACATTCTGTTCGGCACATTCGGCAACAAGATGTGGCGGGCACACGTCGAGCGGACCCTCGGGCCGGACGCTCTGTCCTGGTTCGCGATCGAGGGGCCCGGCGGGTCCGGCAGCAACGCCTGGACCGTCCCCGGCCAGATCGCCGGCGACCCGCACCGGCTCCTCGAACTGCCCGGGGTCTACCAGCAGATCCGGCTCGCCTGCCCGGCCTTCGACGTGGCCGGGCTCACCTTCCCCGGCGTCCCCGGCGTGCAGCACTTCGGGCACGCCGGGTCGGTGGCCTGGGCCGTCACCAACGCGATGGCCGACTATCAAGACCTCTACATCGAAGAGCTGCGCGCCACCGACCACGGGCTCGAGGCCCGCGGCGCGACCGGCTGGGAGCCGGTGGCCACCCATCAGGAGACGATTGCCGTACGCGATGAGGACCCGGTCGTGGTCGATGTCCTCGAGACACGCCGTGGACCCGTCATCGATGGGAACCTGAGTCTGCGTACCCCCGCGCGGTCCGATCTTGATCTGGGGTTCGACGCCCTGTTGCCGCTGCTGCACGCGTCCACCGTGGACGACGTCGCCGACGCGCTGTCCCGCTGGGTCGAACCCGTCAACAGCGTCCTCACCGCCGACTCCACCGGCCGGGCCCTGCAGCTCACCGTCGGCCGGGTGCCGCAGCGCGACGAGCGCAACCGGCTCGTCCCGGTGCCCGCCTGGGAGGCCCGGCACGCCTGGAAGCCGGAGTGGGCGCCGATGTTCCGATCCGAGGTCACGTCCGCGGTCAACGCCAACGACCGGCGGCCGGACACCTCGCCCTACGGGGTGGACTTCGCGCCCCCGGCCCGTGCCCGCCGGATCCGTGAGCTGCTCGATCTCGGTGTGCCGCACGAGAAGATCCACATGGACACCGCGCTGCCGGCCGACTCGGCGGAGGCCGGACGCCGGATGGCCCGGCAGGCGGCCTTGGCCCGTGCCGTATGTGATCGGCCCGAGTTGCGGCCGCTCCTCGAGCCGTCCGGGTACGACCCGCTGTTCGCTCCCTGGACCGACCCGCGCGCCCGGATCGGCATCGCCCTCGACGGGGTGCTCGCCGGGCTCGGCCTCCCCTCTCCCGCCACGGCCGACTCCGGTCCGGACACGCCATGGGGCGACCGGCACCTGCTGTACCCGCTTCAGCTGCCCGGCCTGGACGTCGTCATCCCGCAGATCCGGCTCGGCGGGTCGGCCGGGTGCGTGCTCAACACGTCCAGCGTGCCCGGCGTCAGCGACCTGTGCTGGCGGGGACCCGTCGCCCGGTACGTGTGGGACCTCGCCGACCGGCGCCGCAGCCGCTGGATCGTCCCGTTCGGCGCCTCGGACGATCCGGAGTCGCCGCACTTCCTGGACCAGTTGCCGCTCTGGGCGGCCGGTGAGCTCGTCCCGCTCGTCACCGACTGGGAACTACTGACGGAGGAACCCTTGATCGTCTTCTCGGAGAAGCTGCCGGGCCTGGGTGAGCTGACCATGATCCCGCTCGATCCGGCCGCACACGCGCCGATCGTGCACTCGTGGGTCGTCAAGGAGCGCAACCGGTTCTGGGGCATGGGCGAGCACACGGTCGCGGACGTCGAGGAGATCTACGGCTTCGTCGACGGGCTCGACAGCCACCACGCCTATCTGCTGCTGCTCGACGACGGGCCGATCGGGGTGTTCCAGACCTACGAGCCCTCGCAGGACCCGGTCGGGGAGTGCTACGACGTGCTGCCCGGGGACTTCGGGCTGCATCTGCTGCTCGACGCCTCCGGCCGGGACCTGCCGCATCTGACCAGCGCGGTCTTCCCGGCGCTGCTGCGGCACCTCTTCACCGATCCGGACCGTCGGCGGATCATCGCCGAACCGGACATTCGCAACGAGCGGATGATCTCCCGCCTGCAGCGGGAGGGGTTCACGCTGGGGCCGGAGATCGACCTCGGCCACAAGAGGGCACAGCTCACGTTCTTGGAGAGGGCCCACTTCGGGTCACCCGCCTCTGACCTTTGAGGAGTGGGCGGAGCCATTTTCGGCTTTCTCACGGGCTTTCGATCGTGACGGCCTGACCGGGCCCCCTGGTTGGCTATCGTCTCGGTCATGGAACACCGGGGTGAGTTGGAGAAGACCGGGGGGACCACCACCGGGTTTCGGATTCCCGACGCGTTCGTGACCGCGCTCGGGGGCGGCGGACGGCCCAAGGTGGTGGTGCGGGTCGGCGAGTTCGAGTTCCGGTCCTCCATCGCGCGGATGGGTGGGGAGTACTGGCTCGGGGTCAGCGCCGATCGCCGGGCCGCCGGTGGGCTCGAGGGTGGACACGTCTACGACCTCGTGATCGAGTTGGATGACGCTCCCCGTACCGTCGAGGTGCCCGAAGATCTCGCCGCGGCCCTGGCCGCCGCGCCGGAGGCCAGAGCCTTCTGGGAGTCGATCTCCTTCAGCAATCAGCGGTGGCACGTCGATCAGTTGACGTCGGCGAAGACGGCCGAGACACGAGCCCGGCGACTCGCCAAATCCCTCGAGCTGCTGGGAGCCGGAAAGGCCCGCTGACCGTCACCGTGGGCGGTGGGGATCCCGGGTCGAGCACCGTGGGCGCTGGGCGATCTCCGGTGACCGTCACCGTGGGCGGTAGGCGATCTCCGGGTCGAGCACCGTCACCCAGGACGGGCGGTAACGGGGCAGGCGGGCGTCCATCTCCTCCTGGAGGTTGGTCCGCCAGGGACCGGAGACGCCGTCGTCGTGCCACCAGGACGGCCACGAGTCGTAGCGACGTTCCACCTGCACGCCGGACGGGCTGGTCTCCACCCGCAGGAACAGCCACCGACCATACCGCGGATCGGACTCCGCCCGGCGCAGCGCCCGGACCAGCTCGGTGAGCCGCCGGAAGGCGGTGTAACGCTCCTCGCCGGGCCGGTCGGCCGGTGGGCGCTCGCCGGGCTGCGCGCTGAAACTCGTGGCGTCCGCGTAGGCCAGCAGCGAGCACCGGCCGTCGGCCTGCGGCGCCCGATCCTGCAACCAGCCCACCAGCGTGTCCAGCTCGTCCGTGACCGGAGGAGCCGGCCGGGACAACTCCGGTGAATCCTGCATGGCCGACCAGACCAGCCGGTCGTGCTCGCCCTGACTGAGCCGGCGGACCCGGCGCATCGGCGGCCGCCGGCCGGGCTGGATCCGCGGCGCGGCGCTCCCCGCCACCAGACCACCCCGGGCGGCCGCCGTCATGGCCGCCGCCAGGTCGGGCTCCGGCTCGATCAGCAGATGGCTGAAGTGCGTGGGCGAGACCTCGGTACGCACCGCGGCGTTCAGCAGCCGCTCGGCCGCCGCCCGCGGGCCGAACCGGCTCAGCGCGACGATCGTGCGATCCCCCGTCGACAGCGGCCGGGTCAGGCCGGTCATCCCGTCCTCACGGGCGCCGCGGTAACGGACCCGCGACCAGCGGCCGCTCTCGTGCCAGACGACGAAGCCGAGCCGATCACCCTCGGCGAGCGGGGCCAGCGTGGCCCACGGGAGCCAGTCGGGGGCGCCGGTGAGCGGGTCGGCCGGCGGATCGTCCCCACCGGCGGCGCTGTGCTCCGCATGATGGCCGTAGAGCACCGCGCGACGGCCGTCGAGCAGCGCGAACCGCGCCCAGCTCCCGTCCTGCAGATTCCGGTTCGCCCCACGGTCGTCGATCGACCATTCAGTGCGGCCGAGGGCGGCATGGGTGGCGCCCAATATCGCCCAACGGGTCCAGAGCAGTCCGGGCGCGGGCAGGTCCACGTCGGTCAGCATCTGTCCACTGTGCCAAATGGGGAGGGGTCCCCGGCACCCCCGGGTGCCGGTTCGGAGCGACCGGTAGCGATCCGGGTGCGGGGGGTCAGCGACAGCCGTACCGACCCGAACGGACCGGCGATGCTTATCCACGTCTTCGGCCTTCTCGGCGCCGCCCTGTCCATGTCCATCGCCTGGCCGCAGGTCTATCGGTCGTGCGTCCGCCGCCGCACCGGCGGCCTCTCCGCCACCGCCTGCATGCTGAGCGTCGCCATGCCGCTGGGCTGGATCACCTACGGGCTGTTGATCGGAGACCGCTTCCAGGTCGTCACGAACACCGTCAGCGCCTCGACCGGGCTCGCCATCCTGATCGCGCTGCTCGCCACCCGGCCCGGCACCCGCGCCGTCCGCCCGCTGCTGGCCAGCGCCGGCGCCGCGGCCGGGGTGCTGATCGTGGTGCTGGGCACCGCCGCCTCCGCGGCACTGCCGCAGGTCACCGGCCACCGGGCGGCCGCGATGCTGGGAACCGCACTGGCCGCGGTGTCGTTCGTCTCGGCGGTGCCACAGCCGCTGGCCCTGCTCCGCGACCGTCACCAGGACATCTCCGGCCTGTCACCGGTGCGGTGGGTGCTGGCCGCCTCCGCCTGCGGGTCGTGGCTGGCGTACGGCATCGGGGTCGGGCAGCCGGCCGTCTGGGCGTCGGCGCTGATCGGGCTGACCAGTGCGCTCACCGTCTGCGCGGTCCTGTTCGCCCGCCGGAGCGCCCTCACCCCGGCGACGGCCTGACGGCCACTCCCACCCGGATTGCGGGGTCGCCCGGTGGACTCGCGCCGGGTCCCTACGATGCGAGTCTGATGGGCTCCGCAGCCGGGCCGGTGATCGTGGGCGGTCCGGCTGCGGTCTCCTCATCGGTTGCCGTCGGCGGGCCTCAGCGGCGGCGACCGGCCAGCCAGGTGTCCAGCGTGGTCGGTGCGAGATACGCCGAAGGGCCCGCGACCAGGGCGTCGAGCGGGATGTCGGCCCCGAAGAACGGCCGGTCGCCGCTGGTCACCCGAAGACCGGGAGCGGCCAGCCGGCGGCCGATCTCGTCGAGAGCCAGAGCCTCCGGGCCGGCCACCTCCACCGTTCCGCCCACCGGGTCCGACTCGGCGATCACAGCGAGCCGCTCCACCAGGTCGGACAGGGCGATCGGCTGCACCCGAACCGGGGCCAGCGCGACCTCGTCGTCCCGGGTGTTGGCCTGCAGAATGGTGTCCAGGAACTCGAAGAACTGGGCGGCCCGCACGATCGTGTACGGCACGCCGCCGGAACGGACCGCCACCTCCTGGGCCAGCTTCGCCCGGTAGTAGGCCAGGTCCGAGGCCCGCTCCAAGCCGATGATCGACAGGACCACGTGGTGCCGGACCCCGGCCTTGGCCCCGGCGTTGGTCAGATTCTCCGAGGAGACCCGGAAGAACTCGGTGGCCTCCGCCTCGTCAGCTGTCGGTGCGTTGGTGACGTCGATCACGACGTCGGTGCCGGTCAGCACCTGTTCCAG
This sequence comes from Actinoplanes sp. CA-252034, assembly GCF_050956125.1. Lineage (NCBI taxonomy): Bacteria > Bacillati > Actinomycetota > Actinomycetes > Micromonosporales > Micromonosporaceae > Actinoplanes > Actinoplanes sp. CA-252034. Next base: position 9,267,324 of record NZ_CP191846.1, on the reverse strand, counting down.
GCCGTCGCCGGTGAAAGCGTTCACGCCGGTCGACGGCGAGGCCGGCACCGCCTCGTGGCCGCGAGACCGCAGGGCCTCCACCAGCAGTCGTCCGGTCTGCCCCGTGCCGCCTGCCACAACGATCCGCATGTCGGCTCCCTCGCCTGTTCGGTTCGGCCGGTCGTGATCCGGCCATGGACTTCACAACAGGGACGAGACAGCGCCGCGGAATGTGACGGGGCCAGCGGCGACGAAGTCCACTGTGTGCGGCGGCCGGGGTGGTCGAGTTCCTTTTGCGCGGCGGCCGGGGCGGTCGTTCCTTCTGTGCGGCGGCGGGGCGATCGAGTTCCTTCTGTGCGGCGGCGGCGGCTGCGGCGGCCGGACGGTCGAGGGAGTTCATTGGGTGCGGCGGCCGTGCAGTCGAGGGAGCTCACTCTGTGCGGCGGCCAGCCAGTCGAGGGCGTATTCCAAGTCGATCGCGGCCGCCCGGCGACGGTGCGAGCGATGATCGCGGGCCGCGGTGGCGCATGCCTCGATCCGGCGGCGGAACGCCGCATAACGGTAGTGGTCGTCGATCGGCGCCGGGCCGTCGACGGTGGCGCGGTCCCACCGGCGGCGCAGGCGCTTCAGCACGGCGACGGCGAGCAGCGCCGTCCAGAGGGCGATGACCGCGGTCAGGGCCAACACCAGCGGATCCGTCACCGAGACGGCGCCGCCGAGAGGCGCGTTCGTCAGAGCCGCGCTGGTCGGTGACACGTTCGTCTGAGCGGCGCTGGTCGCTGACACATTTGTCTGAGCGGCGCTGGTCGCTGACACATTTGTCTGAGCGGCGCTGGTCGCTGACACGTTCGTCTGAGCGGTGCTGGTCGGTGAGGCGTTCGGTGGAGTCGTGCCGGCGGGCGCCGCGTCCGCCGGTACCACGCCGGTCGGCAGCAGACTCGCCGGGATGCCGGTGGCCGACAGCGTCGCCGCCGTCAGCAGGCCGGTCGCCGTGCCGAGCAGGACCGCGGACAGGTCGGCGGGGCGGTGGTCCCGACCGTGCCGGCCGGCCGCTGCCCGCACCCGGCGGCGAGCCTGGCCCAGGCGGGCGAAGATCACCCGGTCCGGCCGGTCGGCCGACCAGTCCCGGCTCTGTGCGTCGGTGATCAGGGCGTCGAGGTCGCGATCGATGACCGAGGGGCGCGGCCGGGCCTCCCCGGAGAACGGGTCCTCACGCACCAGGGATCGCGTCACAGGCCGTCCTTCCGCAGGTCGCCGAGGTGGCGCTCGACACAGTCGACGGCCTGGCACAGCAACTGGTCGGCATGGGCCAGGCGGCGGACCACCGGATCGGTGCGAATGGCCCGGCGCAACTCGGGCGCGCTCCAGCTCCCGGCGCCGACCTGTCGCAGCGCGGCCGAGACGAGACGCACTCGGGCCCGAAGTAGCCGGTCCGGCACAGCGGCCAGACGATTCTCCGCCAGAGCCGAGACACCCGCCAGAGCCGAGACACCCGGCGGAGCTGCGGCATCCGGCGGACCCGCTGTACCCGGTGGCGACGAGGGCTGCGAGGCGAACGGTGTGGGAGTGGCCGGTCGTGCGGAGGACGGCGAAGGGGCAGCCGCGGCGGGCTGTGACGGAGGAGTCGGCAAGGCGAACGGCGACGGTGGCGAGGGCAGCGGTGTCCGCGTGGCCGGTGGGCTCGCCGGCGACCGAGGCGAGGTGCCGGGCGGTGGGGACAGCCGTGAAGGGGCGCCCGCGGGAGCGCTCGCGGTGGATGGTCGCGAGTGGACCGGGACGCGGGCGAGGCGGTGGCGGCCGAGCAGCGTGTAGACGTGCCGGCCGGCCCAGGGGAGTGCCGCGAACGTGATCAGCAGCGCGGTGCCGGCGACGGTGAGGGTGCCGGTGGTGCCGAGACCGAGCGCGCCGGCGAGCGTCGCCGAACCCGCCACCACCAGGAACGTCACGATCGTCACGGCGAGCACCCGGGTCGGGGCGGCAAGCACCCCGGCGGCTTCGGTGAGCGCGCCGTCGAGGGCGGTCAGGCGGGCCGTCGCCGAGCGGAGCCAGACCTGGCCGGCGTCGCCCGCATCACCGATCTCGGTGAGTCCGTCGGTCACCAGCGCGCGGATCGCCGCGAGCTCGGCGGACAGCGCGCGTGCGGACATGAGTCGAGCGTTGCACCGTGACGGGCGTCACGCAGCTCCCGAACTGTCGTGTTTCAGCGGCCCAGCGTTCGTAACCAGGACACCGCGGCGTCCGCTGTGGACACCGTCGGGGCGTCGGGCGCTGGTGGACGATCCACCATGAGGACCGGAAGGCGCAGCTCGCGGGCGGCGACCAGCTTCGCGTCGGAGCCGCCGCTGTCCTTGGTGACGAGCACGTCGACGCGGTGCCGGGTGATCAGCTCCCGTTCGCCCGCGACGGTGAACGGTCCCCGATCGAGCAGCACCTCCAGGTGCCGCGGGATCGTTCCGGTGGGGGCTTCCACGGAGCGGGCCAGAAACCAGCATCCGTCGATTCCGGCGAAATGCGCGATGCCCTGCCGCCCGGTGGTCAGGAACACCCGCCGCCCCAGGCGGGGCAGCATTCCGGCCGCCTCCGGCAGCGACGCGACGCGATGCCACTCGTCGCCCGGCCCGGCGGTCCAGCCGGGCCTTCGCAGGATCAGCAGTGGTACGCCCGAAGCCCCGCACGCCGCGGCCGCGTTACCGCTGATCGCCGCCGCGAACGGATGGGTCGCGTCGACGACGGCGTCGATCCGTTCGTCCCGCAGATACCGGGTCAGCCCGTCCACCCCGCCGAACCCGCCGATCCGCATCTCACCGGCCGGCCGTAGCGGATCGCTGGTGCGCCCGGCCAACGACGTGATCACCCCGAACTCGCCGGCGATCATCCCGGCCAGCCGCCGTGCCTCGGTGGTCCCCCCGAGCAGCAGCACCTTCACACGGCCACCGCTAGGGTCGTGGTCCCGGCCGGGATCGTGGCCACCGCTCGGATCGTGGCCCTGGTCGGGCTCGGGGTCACCGTCAGGGTCGCGGCCACCGCTCGGATCGCGGGCAACGCCCGGATCGTGGTGTTCGGTGTGGGCAAGGCGGCTGGTGGCGGCGTCATGGGCGGCAGCGGTCGGCCGAGTACAGGTGGCTGTCCGGGAACTGGCCGGCGGTCAGGGCCGCCCCGACGACGATCACCGCGGTACGGCGTACCCCCGCATCGTGGACCTTGCCCGCGATGTCGGCGAGCGTTCCGCGGAGGATGAGCTCGTCGGGCCGTGAGGCCCGGGCCACCACGGCGACCGGGCAGTCCGCGCCGTAGACGGCGGTGAGCTCGCCGGCGACCGCGTCGATCCGCTGGACGGCGAGGTGCAGGACCATGGTGGCCCGGCTGGCGCCGAGGGTGGCCAGGTCCTCGCCGGGTGGCATGGCGGTGGCCCGTTCGGCGGTGCGGGTGAGGATGACCGTCTGCGCGACCCCGGGGACGGTTAGCTCCCGGCTCAGCGAGGCGGCGGCGGCCGCGAACGCGGGCACACCGGGGGTGACGTCGTAGGGGACCCCGGCCGCGTCGAGGCGCCGCATCTGTTCGGCGACGGCGCTGAACACCGACGGGTCGCCGGAGTGCAACCGTGCCACGTCCTTGCCGGCCCCGTGGGCGTCGACCATCTCGGCGATGATCTCGTCGAGCGTCAGATTCGCGGTATCGATCTTGCGAGCGCCGGGCGGGCACGCGTCCAGCAGCTCGGCCGGAACGAGGCTGCCGGCGTAGAGGCAGACCGGCGCGGCCGCGATCAGCCGATGCCCGCGCAGCGTGATCAGGTCGGCGGCGCCCGGGCCGGCACCGATGAAGTGGACGGTCACCGGGTCACCGCCCAGATGGTGACGGGCATGGACGAGCGCCATCCGGTGAAGCCGCCGACCGGGGAGCCGCGCTGCACGGAGATCCGGGTGAGCTCACCGCCGTGTTTCGCGTAGGCGGCGGCCACGACGGCCTCCGACTCGACAGTGACCGCGTTCGCCACGAGCCGCCCACCGGGGCGCAGCGCGGTGAGGCAGCGGTCCAGGACGCCGTCGCGGGTCAATCCGCCTCCAATGAAGATCGTGTCCGGCTGGGGGAGCCCGTCGAGGGCCTCGGGGGCGCGGCCGTGCGCCACGCGGAGCGCGGGTACGCCCAGCGCGGCCGCGTTCGCGGTGATCGTGGCGATCCGCTCGGCCGACGACTCGATGGCGATCGCCCGGCACGACGGGTGGCCGCGCATCCATTCGATGCCGATGCTGCCGGACCCGGCCCCGACGTCCCACAGCAGCTCGCCGGGCGCGGGGGCGAGCGCGGCCAGGGTGACCGCCCGGACCTCGCGCTTGGTCAACTGCCCGTCGGTCTCATACCAGGAGTCGGGGAGGCCGGAGGTGACGGGAAGGGTGGGTCCGTCACCGCACTCGATCGCGACGACGTTGAGCGGGTCGCCGGCCGGGAACGCCCACGAGTCGGCGGCGCCGGCGAGCACGCGCTCGTCGCCGCCCAGCTGCTCCAGGACGGTCACCGTCGCCGAGCCGTGGCCGCGGGCGGTGAGCAGCGCCGCGACCCCCGCGGGGGTGTGCGCGCCGGCGGACAGCACCAGGATGCGACGGCCGGGATTGATCACCCGGTTCAGGGTCTCCACCTCAGCGGTGACCAGGCTCACCACGTCGGTGGTCGCGAGATCCCAGCCCAGGCGGGCCGCGGCCAGCGACACCGACGACGGATGCGGGATCACGGTGATCGCCGAGGGGCCCAGGACGCGGGCCAGGGTGGTGCCGATCCCGTGGAACATCGGGTCGCCGCTGGCCAGCACGCACACCCGGTGGCCGCGCTCGGCTTCGAGCAGGCCGGGCAGGGCCGGGAGCAGTGGAGACGGCCACGGGACGCGCCGTGCGGGGACGTCGGCGGGCAGCAGCGCGAGCTGCCGGGAGCCGCCGAGCACCACCTCCGCGGCGGCCAGCGCGCCCTGTGCCGTGGCGGAGAGGCCCGGCCAGCCGCCGGCGCCGATGCCGACCACGGTGACCGGTTGTGCGGAGCTCATGCGGAGAACCTAACCTCTGGGATTTTTCCGATTGCGTTGAGCCAACTCGGCGTGACGCGCGTACCCAACCATGACGGCCCTTCCGCGCACGGGTCGTCACGTCGGCCGCATGGGGTGGCAGGCGCCGTGAGACGACTGCTGAGCAGGTGAGGACGTTGACAATTCCGGCTTTCCGGGATCAACGCGAGCTTCCCGACGACGATGGGTACTTCTCCAGCCTTCGGACTGATAACCGTCCGAGCTGGGACAACCCTTCCATGCCGGCCTGGCCGCAGGAGCAGCAGCCCCAGTACGGCCAGCCCTACTCCCAGCCCGACAACTACCGTCGTGGCGACATCACCGAGCCGTCGCTCACCGACCCGACCGGCTGGAAGGCCGGCACCGGCGTCCCGGTCGTCGACGAGCGCCCGCCGGGCGAGTCGACCAGCGGCAACCGGCTCCTGACCGTCCTGCTGTTCTTCTCCGGCCTGGCCACCAGCGTCGCGCTGTGGCTGTTCAACACCCAGGCCGGCGCGATCAGCAACGACGCCACCCTGATGATCGCCGCCGGGCGCGTGACCGGCCTGATCGGCGGCTACCTGCTCTTCATGCAGCTGCTGATGATGAGCCGGGTCTCCTGGCTGGAGGAGTGGGTCGGCTCCCGCGACCTGCTGCGCTGGCACCGCTGGCTGGGCACCTCACTGCTGACCTTCGTGGTCGCGCACATCGTCTTCATCGTGTACGGCTACGCGCTCACCGCCGGCACCGGTGTGGTCGACCAGGGCTGGACCGTGATCACCACGTTCCCGGAGATGATCAGCGCGACCATCGCCACCGGCCTGCTGGCGTTCATCGCCCTGATCTCCATCCGGGCCGTCCGCAACGTGCTCAACTACGAGCTCTGGCACCTGATCCACCTGACCAGCTACGCCGTGCTGCTGCTCGGCTACGGCCACCAGATCGCCGCGGGCGCCGACATGAGCGGTAGGTTCGCCTCGGTGTTCTGGCCGGCTCTGGGCTGCATCACGATCGCCGCCCTCTTCTGGGGCCGCATCGTCGAGCCGCTGTGGCTCAACGCCCGGCACCGGTTCACCGTGGCCGAGGTGGTCGGCGAGGGCGCCAACACGTTCTCGATCTACATCGAGGGCAAGCGGCTCGACAAGCTCCCGGTGCAGGCCGGCCAGTTCATGCGCTGGCGGTTCCTGACCGCCAACGGCTGGTGGCAGTCGCACCCGTTCTCGCTGTCGGCGGCCCCGAACCCGCAGTGGCTGCGGCTCACCGTCACCATCGCCGGCGGCCACACCCGCAAGCTGGCCACGATGCGCCCCGGCACGCCGATCTGGGCGGAGGGGCCGTTCGGGACGTTCACCGCCGAACGGCGTACCCGCCGACGTGCTCTTCTCATCGCCGGCGGCAGCGGCATCGCCCCGATCCGGGCCCTGCTCGAGGACATGCCGGCCGACACCATCGTGATCTACCGGGCCAGCCGCCCCGACGAGCTCGTCTTCCGCTCCGAGCTGGAGGAGCTGGCCGAGGAGCGGGACGCCTGGGTGCGCTACATCGTCGGCGGCCGAAACGACCCCGGCCCGCGCCGGCTGTTCACCCCGGACGGGCTGCGCGGCCTGGTCCCCGACGTGAACCGCCGCGACGTCTACCTGTGCGGCCCGCCCGGACTGGTGAACGCGGCTGTCGACACGCTCAAGATGCTCGACGTGCCGGACAGCCAGCTCCATCTCGACCCGTTCGAGTTCTGACCCCTACCTGACTGGGAGTTTCCGAGATGCGACGCAGTACCGCAGCAGCCGTCGGCACCCTCACCGGCGCGGCCCTGATCCTCGGGGTCCGCCTGAGCGTGCAGCCCCCGGCCGTCCCGGTGGCGGCCTCCCAGGATGGGGCCGTCAACGAGGAGCCGGAGATCGACGGCGCGGGCGCCGAGGAGACCGCCGCCCCCGAGACCTCCAAGAAGCCGTCCGGCAACAAGAAGACCACCCCTCCCGCCGAGGGCGGCGACACCGAGGAGGCCGGTCTCAAGGCCGGCACCTACAAGGGCAAGGCCGTGCAGCACACGTACGGCACGGTCCAGGTCACCATCAAGGTCGCCGGTGGCAAGGTCACCAGCGCGAACGCGACCTACCCGACCGAGGGCTTCAGCGGCACGATCAACCCGAACGCGGTGAAGAGCCTCAACGCCTCCGCGCTCAAGGCGCAGAGCGCCGACGTCGACGCGGTCTCCGGCGCCACGCTCACCACCGGCGCCTACAAGTCGTCCCTGCAGGCGGCGCTGGACAAGGCAGGCGCGTAGGGTCCAGGTTCGTGCGGCACGTCGAAGAGGTCATGGGTACGGTCGTCAGCATCGAACTGGCCGACGATCTGCCCGAGTCCCGGCTCTCGTCCCTCGTCGACGAGACCTGCGCCTGGTTGCACGAGGTCGACGCCCGGTTCAGCACCTACCGGGACGACAGCGAGGTGTGCCGGTTCCGCCGCGGTGAGATCCGGCTGGAGGACTGCTCCGACGACCTGCGCCTGGTCCTGGACCGCTGTGCCGACCTGTGGCGCGACACCGGCGGCTACTTCGACGCCTACGCGGGCGGGCAGCTCGACCCGTCCGGATACGTCAAGGGCTGGTCCGTCGAGGTCGCGTCCGAGCGCCTCGCCGCGGCCGGGTCACAGCGGCACTACATCGGCGCAGGCGGCGACATCCGGATGCGTGGCAGCGGCCCCGGCGGACGGCCCTGGCGGGTCGGCGTCCGCCACCCGTGGGAGGCCGACAAACTGGCCTGGGTGCTCAACGTCACCGATGGCGCGGTGGCGACCTCCGGGACGTACGAGCGCGGCGCCCACGTCTGGAACCCGGTCGACGGCGCCCCGGCGGCCGGCCTGCGGTCGGTCACCGTCGTCGGCCCCGACCTGGCCGTCGCCGACGCTTGGGCGACCGCGGCCCTCGCCATGGGCGAACCGGGCCTGGCCTGGCTCGCCGGACTGGCCGACAAGGGTTACGAATCCGCGGCCGTCACCGACGACGGGCGGGCCTTCACGTCGTCCGGCCTCCCCATAGCCGTCTGACGCTCGGCCGTCTGACGCTCGGCCGTCTGACGCTCGGCCGTCTGACGCTCGGCCGGCGTTCGACAGGCCGGCGATCGGCCGTGTCGATCGGTCCGCGTCCCCTGTTCTGATCAACGGCTCCCGGGTTCCCGGTGACCACCGCATCAGCCCGGCGCGCGCGTTTCGGCCGGGAGTGGCCGGTGTCATGCGGGGACAGCCACGGTGCTCATTCGTGGCCGTACCTCATGCGGGTCGTGGTTTTTCGGCTCCGGGCCATGGGGCGACCGTGAGCCCGCCCGGACGATCTCCACCGGCGTGGCGGGCGGCACCGTCCTGTTCCAGGTACCAGACGGTGATCTCCACGCCGCGACACGCGGGGACCCCGGTTTGGCGTGGGGTCGGGGGACCAGATAAAGTTCTGTCGTCGCCGGGGAAACTCGGAGGAGACAAGCGGAAGTGGCGCAGTGGTAGCGCATCACCTTGCCAAGGTGAGGGTCGCGGGTTCGAATCCCGTCTTCCGCTCGGAGAGGCCTTTTCGAGGTCAGCTCGGTGGAGTGGCCGAGAGGCGAGGCAACGGCCTGCAAAGCCGTGTACACGGGTTCAAATCCCGTCTCCACCTCGCTTGAGGTTATGCGGGCGATTGGCGCAGCGGGAGCGCGCTTCCTTGACACGGAAGAGGTCACTGGTTCGATCCCAGTATCGCCCACAAGGACTCGTTATCGAACCGGATGCCCGTTTTGGGGATCCGGTTCGATTTGTATCTATGGCTATGACCTGCGATTATGCGCACGGCTCGGCGGTTCTTGTCCCACTATGGTCTCGCCCAGTCTGCCCCCCAGCGCGGGAGCCGCTGCCGGTCGTCAGCGCGATCGTGTGCTGGTTCGAGGTGAACTGAGCGAGCGCAGGCCAAGCTCAGCGCCGTACTCGGCGCCCCGCGCCGGAGCAACAGTCTGCAACGATAGTGCCCGGCTCCGCGCCTTATCGGCGGCAGATCAGTGCCTTCGAGGGAACATCCACGTGGCATGGATGCGCTAGGAAGGTGCTGTGGTTCTGCCCAAACCTTCCCAGCGACATCCTGGTCGTCGAATGCAGACGTGGCCCAGGCAGGTCGGCCTACTCCTTGGCGGGATCGGCACCCTGCTGGGAGCAAATCTGCTGCTGTCGAACCTGTTCGGCGCGACTGGGGCGGAGACAGCCCGCGGCGAGTTGCTCCATGTAGAGGCACCGCAGGTTATCCGCGAATTGGAGGCTACGAACCTGGATCCGGGCAATCCGGGACCGGCCTCGGCAGCATGGCTCGCCAGCCGTTTCGAGAGCAACGGCGGCACTGTCATCCGTTCATCGAGCGCGCCGGGCAGGCCGGCCTCCGCGTCATTGGACGTCCTCCTGATGCGCACCGCCCAGGGCCATGCATTGGGTCAACCGACCGAACCCGAATCCGTGGCCATCTGCTTACGGTTCGAAACCGCCGAACTTGCTGCCTGGGGCAGCGTGTCCGACGTCCGCACCACCTTCCACGAAATTGACTGTTCGTAGTCGGAAAGGCCGACGGCTGCGCCGGGAGATCAATGCTGGTGTTTTTCACTCTCCGATCGGCTAGGCAGCCATGATCGGATTAGTAGCCTGCTCCTGGAACACCCTCTCATCGGCATGGTCGCGTCTTTGATCATGCCTCCGTTCCGGAGGCCATGAAGGCGGCGAGGATGCAGTTGGTGTGACGGTCGAGATTCTTGCGGGCGCGGTCGTAGCGGATGGTGGTGCGGGGGTCGGCGTGGCGGGCGACGATCTGGACGTCGCGGAGGCTGACGCCGGCGTCGAGCATGGTAGTGACGAAGGTGTGTCGCAGCTTGTGCGGGTGCATCTTTCGCCCAAGCCACAGCCGCGTCACGCTCGTTCAGCAGACGGCCGGCTCGGGCGGTCCCTGCGGACCGTCGACGAGGGATCCCCATGACTTGCACGCCTTCACCGCGGCAGGTAAGTGCGGCGTTGCCGGCGACCTTGGTCGGATACCGGTGCTGGCTCGATTTCGATCTTCGGCACATATTGCCACTTGACCGGCCGCGCGAACATAGGCAGCAAGACACCCACGGGCACGTTCTCACGAGGGTTGGGGAGCAAATTCATGATCGGTGAGGACCTGAAGCCCAAAGTTGAACCGCCACTGCCCAAGAGATTCGCGGCAATAGCACGGGTGGTTCAGGTCATCACGGTCTTCTGGTCCATCTACGTGTTCGGCGTGATCGCGGGCTTCGGTGGCCTCAGTCGAGAGTGGTTCTACGACAAGATGATTATCTCGCCACTCACCAACTTCTCCATCGCCATGGGTGCGACTATAGTCGCGATGTTTATTCTGCTGACCGCCCAAAGGCGAACAATCCGCTGGCGCCCGGGAAAGAAATTCTTCTCACCGTTGCTCGTCATGGCCGGGATGATCATCGTTTCTCTAGTTTTCGCGGGCGGATCTGTTGTCGTGATCTACCTTGAGTGGCTCTGGCTTAAATGGCTTGTGAATCAAGGGACTGCGGGCTGGCTAGCAGCACTGATGGTAATCGCTATGATCGTCCTAATCACAGTCATGGTCATATCAGAGCTGATCATTATCCTCATCTGGGCCGCCGTGGATTGCGTCCAGTATTGGTTCGGTAGCGCCGAAGTTCATCCTATGCTTCCTCCTACCGCCATGGTGATCTATGCCCTGGCGCAGACCGCACTGTACGTAGGGAAGGCTGCGAGTGGCGAATACGCTACTGCCGATCTGACCTCTCTCGTATACGTGGTCACATTCGGAGCGCCGGTATGTCTCGCTGTTGTTGCGTTCGTTCAGTTCATCCTGCTGAAGCAAGCAGGATTGAGGTTGGCCGACGGCGGGAAACATGAGGCCTCCAAGCCGTAATTCAGGCGCACTCTCATCGGCACGACAAGGCGTTGGGCAGGGCGCAACCGACCACCGGCGTGGCGGCGGCGTTCGAGCCGAGCGCGGACAGCGGCAGTTGAGTGCTTCGATTGTGAATTTCGGATCGATGCGAGGAAAGCCGTCAGTCACTCCCGACGTCGCTACTCTGGCCGGATGACGACGATCCAGCACATCGAAGGGCAGGATTGGGGCGATCCCTCAGGCGACGGCTCGTCCCTGATTCAACGCTGCACGCGATTACGGCGTAAGCCTCTGACGGACTTCACCGTCGAGGACCTTCGGGTCATGCTCGGGCAAGGGCTGGCAGTGTCTATCCTGCTACCCCTCGCCGTGGACGTCCTGGTGACCGACCCACTCGTCGAGGGCGACTACTACCCCGGCGATCTACTCGAAGAGGTCTTACGACTACCGCACTCGGCATGGGCCTCCATGCCGGAGCGGCGACAACAACTGGCGGCAGCGCTGGCAAACCTCGATCCGGTCGGAGCAGGACTACCTAAGACTTCTCACGACGCAGTCATGTCGCTCGTCCGCCAGCACGTGCCGCCTGCTCGGTAGCCGGCGTTCCGGCTACCTACGGATATTGCCGAAAGATCCGCGTGCTCGGACGGCGGCAGATCCGGACTTGGAGTCACCACCAGAGCCACTGGGCGTTGTGGCGATGTTGCTGGATGGTGGGGATCGTGTCGACGCTTCCGTTGCCGTGGTACTCCTGGATGGCATTTCGGCATGCGACACGGGCTGCCTGCCGTTCTCGACTGGTCCAGACATGCTCGATGAACCAGCGAGGTGGGCCACCGCCACCGACGAGCAGTCGCAGGCCGGTCCGCGGGTGATACGGACCGTCTTTGTCCGTGCGAGACATGGTTTCCCCTTTCGGGGCCGCGGGTGCGGCACCTAACGGGGATGGAATGCGGCGCTCAGTCCTGCGTGCCAGTCGACAATCATGACTCGCAGGATAGACCGAGCCATCCGCTCATCGGCATGTCCGCGAGCTGAGCCAACGAGCCGACCGTCACACCCCGTAGCGAACGATTCGCGGCATGTGAGATGACATGCATCGGCCGTCGCGGTCGGTGAGTTGAGTCGAGGTTTCACTCTTCAGGGGAATTGACTCCCAGGGAAAGCGGAGGCCTCCTCAGCTCAGACGCAGGTTTCCCTGTGTTGGACATCGATGGTCACGGAGCTTGAGGAGGTCCCTGATGTCGATCGTAGGCGGGTTGGACATCCATCGGAAGCAGTTGACATTCGACTGGGTCGACGACCAGAGCGGTAAATGGGAACGCGGCCGGATCGCCCCGGCCGACCGGCAGCACCTGGCCGACTGGCTGACCCGGTTCGACCCGGCCACGACCGGGCCGGTGGAGTTCGCGATGGAAGGCTGCACCGGCTGGCGCTACATCGCCGAGGAGATGGCCAAGGCCGGTGTGGTCGCGCACCTGGCCGAACCGGCCGACACGTCCGCGTTGCGTGGCCCGAAGCGGCGGGCCAAGACCGACAAGGCCGACGCGAAACTGCTCCGCGAGTTGCTTGCCGCGGGCCGACTGCCGGAGTGCCACATCCCGCCCGAACAGGCTCTGGAGTACCGGGCGATGCTCGAACTCTACCAGGATCTGCGGACGCAGCACACCGGTTGGACGCAGCGCATCCATTCGGTCTGCTTCCACCAGGGCACCACCGCGCCTGGCGAGGCCGGGATCGTCCGCGGAGATCGGGCCCGGCTGCGCGCCATCATCGACGACCAGTTGTCGATCTCCGGACGGCTGCAGGCCAACACCGCTCTGGCCATGATGGACGTCCTTGCCGACCATCTTGACCGGCTGCGCCGGCGGCTGCTGTCCAGCGCCCGGGGGTTGAAGGGCGCCCGGGCGTTGATGCAGGACATCTACGGCGTCGGACCGCTCAGCTCGCTCGCGCTGTGCGCCTGGCTCGGCGGCGCCGACCGGTTCTCGTCCTCGCGTAAAGCTGTCCGGTTCGTCGGCCTCGACATCACCGTGCACTCCTCCGACGGCAGACGCAGCCCCGGCCGACTGTCCCGCCAAGGTCCGGAGGTGCTGCGCTGGCTGCTGTTCGAGGCGGCCAAGACCTCCGCCCGCGCCTGCGCACCCGGCTACGGCTACTACAGCCAGGTCAAAGACCGCTACGACGCGAGCCGGGCCTGCCTGTCCCAGGCCCGCCGCATCGTCCGGCACGCCACCCACATCCTGACCGACCTCGGCGACGACGCCTTCACCGTTCTCGCCCAGCCCGCCGCGCCCACGACCATCGCCCGCTGAATCACACCGCGGATATCCCCGGGGCAGGACCGGCAGTCCGCCGTCACCGATGACGGGCACCGACTGCGGCCGGCTCCCTCGACTCACTGTCAGACCGCGCCACCACCGCCACCAGGCGATGACCGCGGACGGCCAATTGAGACTGAGCGGCCGCACCCCGGCAAGGGGCCACCCGATCAATCATCATGTCGCGGACACGAAGGTACGTCCGACGGCCACAGGTAAGTCTGGCTGCCACCTCGCCACCCATCCGCACGGCAACGCGAGCGAACAACACCGGACCCGAGGAGGGATCCCGACAACCCAGAACCGGCATCGATACCCCGACCACTCGCCCCGTCCTACCGGCGAGACGATCCATTACTGCCCGAACCACTCAAACAGCGACAAAAATCCTTCTGGACGACCGCGATTCATGCAGGTAAGGGCGTTTTGCCTCGGAGGGTTTCGCAGCCTTATGAGGCATGGTCCGTCACCGACCTCATGCACTTCTGCATCGCCCGCACACTCGACCGCCAACATTTAAGGGGAAGGCGCGTCGTCGAATCCGAGACACCTCTGGCGGGTCGGGTCGGCGAAGGATGGTGCGTCCGGCGTCGTCGCCTACGAGCGGGTTGGACACCGGCATACTGTTGCGGTGGAGGCCCATAAGTTCTGGCGGATCGTAGAGCAGGCGCGCGAGGATGCGGGCGCCGTAACGGGCCCGTTTGACGAAGCCGAAGTCGCCGAAGCTTTGATCACGCGGCTGACGGCATTGTCGCGCGACGAGATCCTCGATTTCGACGACCTCCTAGGCGATGTGACCGCGCAGCTTGACACACCGGCGGTGGCCATCGCGTGTCAACTCATCACCGGCTATATCTCCGACGACTTCTTCTCGTCCTTCAGGGCTGGACTCGTCGGTTTGGGGCGGGCGGCTGTAGAACATATCATCGCCGACGCCGACTCCCTGGCCGAGCACCCTGTCGTCATCGACATCGCCGCGGGGCGTTGTGAGCGATGGGCGCTCGATAGCGAAGACTTGCTGTTCGCGGCCTCGTCCGCGTATGCCCGAATCAGCGACGGCGACGAGGACGCCTTCTGGGAAGCGGTCAATGACCGCCGAGAGGCATCAAGATCTGGCGAGGTTCTGCGGCAGGACAGGAATCGTCGTCCCGACGACGTCGAGCCCGCCCTCGAGGGACTGCCGCACCTTTTGATGCTTCTGCCTCCTGGACGCTGGGCAGCCGAACCAAAACCGGCCAAGACGGCGCCGCCGGCTGATCCCCATGAACGATGCCCACTGTGCGGTGGTGGGTTGCCGGCGGCTTCGGTCGGATCGAGTAGCCGTCGCGATGACGGGACGATCCTGACGCGACAGTTTCGGCGGTGCCTGGATTGCTCGCGGGTGGTCGACCGCACCATGCACGCTGACGGTTGGGACGTGTGGCGCGAGACGGATCCCGTCGAAATAGATCAGAACATTAGCTTACGAGTTTTCCTGGATAATCACAGCTAATCCAATTTCAGGTGTAGGGCGCCCAACTACTTCCGAGGCACGGCGCCACGGCCGCCACTCTCGCCCATCCGCCGGAAATTCACGGCTCTTCGGAAATTTATCGCGCGTTCACAATGGCTGGGCCGGCCTCTTGTCATCAGCCCGAATGCACTCCACTCGGCACGACAGCGCGTTATGTCGACGGCGTACCCGTCGGCGCGGGGCTGTCGGGTAGCGGGTGGCGAGCGTGCTCGTCGCTGGTCGGGCGGGTACTTCGTTGATACAGGTATGCCGGGAACGAAGCGTCGTACGCCACCGGTGGTGGTGAGGGAGCCCAGGACGGCGCCTCTGTCGGAGGAGGACCGGCAGCAGGCGGTCGCCGCGCTTACCGTCATGATCGGCGAGTGGTGGTCGGGTGACCGTGGCCGGAGCGCCGTTGTCGATGGATTGGACCAGGACGGCGGCGCTTCGGCGGGTAGTGGCCGCTGAAACGGTCAGGGTGTGTGGTGCCGGCCGATAGCGGGACGATGGGGCCTTGAGCTGCGGGCATGCGGCTTGAATTCTGCCACGTGTGGTCCAACTATGGTTCTGATCCTCCGCGTCAAGGAAGGTTGAGGACCCGGCGTTCGGACAGGTCGGGCAGGTGTCGAGCTGCGGTGATGAAGTCGTTGTCGTCATGCAGGACCGTCAGGCCGCCGACGGCGGCGCAGGCACAGATCAAAAGATCCACGCAGGACAGTGCTCGGTGCGCGCCGGCTCGAAGCAGGCGGTACTGCGCTGAGTCCACCCATCGCCATGCGCTCTTGGGCACCGCGACGTCCGGATACAGATCGGCGAACATCGAGGTCATTTCTTCGTACTCGTCCAGTCCGTGAGCCGAGCGGCGGAACTCTGTGCGCTGCGGGCGGCACGATCCGATGGCGTGGTCCGAGATGACATCGGCCCAGGACTCGCGGAGTGCATCGTCGCGTAGGATCCGCCAGACCGCGGACGAGTCGATCAGATACCGAATCACTCTGCTGGCGTCTTGCTCGCGCGGTGCAGGTCCTGCCAGCCTTCGTAGTCCCAGCCCCGGGCGGCCGTCGCGTGATGATCGAGCGCCGCGATCCGCCGATGGCGGGCCGCGTACTCGCGTAGTGCCAGGTTGACCGTTTCCTTCTTGCTCTTGGCTCCGGACAGCCGCATCGCCTCGGCGAGGGCCTCATCATCCAGGTCGATTTGAGTGATGGCCATGTGCGCCCCCTTGTTGGTGATGTGTGGGTCTGTCAAACATTACCAACATTCCGCGGGCCGTGATGACTGCTCTCATCGCGTTGTCTCGTGACTGTGAGTCAGTTCGGCGACTTTCGCTCAAGACGGACTGGCAGCATGCCGGCCTTGTCGGCGGTATGAACAAGTCTGCGGTTGGGATGTACGTCGTTCGCGACGGCCGGGGATGCGTTACCGCTGCTGCTCTTGCACGGGTCGGCGGGTACCGGTGGATCATGGAAGTCGTTGGTCCGCGGCGGTGGCCGCTGCGACATGGCTCTCGGTCGATCCGGGTCATCGAAAGCCTCCGGCGGCCGTCCATGGTCTCCAATACCTCGGGCCCGTTCTCCCTGGAGAGGTCCGCACTCGCCGACGCCACCGCAGCGGAACTCATGCAGAACATGCAGCCCAAGCGCTGAGTGGTCAGTCGGCGGAGGAGGCGCGCTTGAACAGGCGCTCTCGTTCGGCGGCAGTGACCTCCCGCACCCGATCTGTCTCGATCGCGTCACGCAGCTCGGCCACAACCCGTTCTGGTTCGGCGAGGCAGCGCCATGCAGGTATCCGTTTGACTGTCGCGACGGAGGCGATGATGTCCAGGCGGCTCAGCACCGTTCGGAGGGAGTGGCCGTCCGGATCGCCTTCGGGGTCGTCGACCAGCAGGGCCAGCCGCTTGTCGCCGAGGCTGATCGTGAAGTCGACTGGGTAACCCGGCAGCGGCGTTTCCCAACGTACTGTCAGACCGGTCTCGCGGAGGCCGGCGATCAGCCGGTCGGCCGGTCGCGGGCCGACATCGGTACTTGCTGCTGCCGTGGGGGTAGGACTGGCGAGATCGGCCAGGAGGCCGCGTTGTCCGGACCACCATGATCGATCGCCGACGACGATCAGTTGGGAGCGGGCGCGGGTGATCGCCACGTTCCACAGGTTGATCTGGTTGACGAGCCAGCCGCGGGTGTTTTCGCTGATGCCCTGTGCACCGACCGGCGAGACGACCATGATGTCCTTCTCGCTGCCCTGGAACTTGTGGATGGTCGCGCACAGCAGGTTGTCGGCGAGGCCCTGGTCCTGCAGGGCGCGATCGAGATGGCGCTGCTGTTCGGCCAGGGGAGTCACGACGCCGATCGAGGCTTCCGGGTACTCCTTGCGCACCCGCTGCACCTCGGTCACCACGGCCTGGACCTCGTCGGCGTTCCGGCCGGAACCGGTGGCGCCCTTGGTGAAGTGGCCGGGCACGTCGACCCAGCGAGTGGCGGGTTCGGCCGGTGCGGCGAGCCGGGCCGGGTCGGTCAGCACGGTCAGCCGGTTCTGGTAGACGACCCGGTTCGGGGCGTCGATGATCTCCGGGTGGCAGCGGTAGTGCTCGTCGAGCAGGATGGTGCTTCCCGCCGCGGCTGCGAATGCCTCGTATGCCGAATGATCGCGGTAGGAGAGTCGCCGATTCGTCAGCCAGCCGTGCCCGAGTCCCGCGCGAGCCTGTTCCTTACGGTCGTCGTCGGCGGAGAGCTCGACAACCGGGGTCAGCTGTCGTGGGTCGCCGATGATGAGCGCGCGTTTTGCTCGGTAGAGCATCGGCAGGATGTCCGCGACGGTGCACTGGGCGGCCTCGTCGATGATCACCAGGTCGAACAGGCCGGCCCGGGGTTGCAGCCGGCGGGCCGACTTCGCGGTGACCGCCCACCCGGGGAGCACCTTGACGAGGGCCGACATGTAGGTCCAGCTACTCCCGTTCGGCTTGGCCATCTCGTCAGCGCGATTGCGGAGCAGGGTCGTGTTTCCGCTGACCCGCGTGGCGATCTGGGCCCGCAGAAGCTCATGGCTGTGCTCGGCTCTGGCGTCGTGTTGCAGGGTCCGCAGGCGCTGCCATGCGTCCTCAACGGTGTGTGGTAGCGCCGCCAGTTTCCGCTGTCGCTCACGCCAGCATTGCTCGATGACCGCGCTCTCGCCGAGGGCGGTGATCGCTTCGCGGTCGAAGGCCCCGTGTGACCGTAGCCGTCTGCGGTACCACCATCCGAACCAGCGGCTCCGTAGTGCCTGTTCGGTGAGGTCGACCAGCTTGGACAGTGTGCGCTCGTCCGTGTCGGTGAGTGTCGCGTCGCGTTCGAAGGCAAGGTCGACGAGATCTCGTTCGAGTCGGCGGTGCTGATCGAGTTCTTCCCGCAGTTGGTCGATCTCGTGCGCCACGAGGCGAACCTCGTGGAATGGGCCGCGCGTGTCCGCCGCTGGTGGCGGCCACGCCTGCATCACCTCGGCGAGGTACTGCGGTTCCTGCTGCCGATAGTCCTTGTTCCCAGTGCGCAGGATCAGGCCGGGGCCGACCATGGCGGTGACTCGCTCGACCACCTCGTCGACGGCCCGGTTGTTCGTCGAGCCGATCAGCACGCTCTGCCCATGCGCTGTGGCGGTGGCCAGCAGTGCGGTGACCAGCTGGCTCTTACCGGTTCCGGGCGGTCCCTGAGCAACCGTCAGTGGCCGGCTCATCGCGGCTCGGATGATCTCTTCCTGAGTCTCGTTCACCGAGTTCGGCGCCACCGTCAGGACTCTGGCGTCCGGTGCGGTCTCGTCATCCTCGTTCGCACTCGACAGCGCGCCCAGAGCGGTCGGCGCGATCTTCCCGGCGTTCTTGATGATCTCCTGCAGGTCCTCGATCAGCTGTCGATCGGGGGACTCCGTGCTTCCGGCGGCGAACAGCATCCCGGCGTTCTGAACGCGGTTGAGTGGTCCTCGCTCGACCTTCCCGACCAGGTTCTGCGGATCGAGAGCGGAGGCCGGCTTGAGACCGAACGCGTTCGCGACCAGGTTCACGGCGTCGGCGAGGGATCGGTGATCGCCGGGAACGAGCCGTTCCGCTACGGCCTCGCGCAACTCGTCGGCCTCGACCACGGCCAACTGGAAGTGATCGATGAGGGCGGGACTGGGCTGCGGCGGTGCGGGATGAGCTGACCCGTCGGCGCCTACGGTCAGATCGCAGACGAGCAACGGCGCCCAACTGAGCTGCTGCCGGCCCTTCTGGGGCAGGGCCACCACCGGATAGCCGTACTGCAGGGACCGGCCGCCGGCCTCCGCCGACTTGGCGAGTTGTTGTCCGCGTTCTCCGAAGCGGATCGGCTCGCTGGCCGAGAACACGACCTCACGGCCTGCGGGGGCGGGAACGTACGAGTCCCCGGCTGCCGGATTCACGAAGAACTGCAGCACGGCGGAACGTTGCAGGCAGTTGACGTAGTAGCCGAGCAGCCGCCGCCACCGCTCCGTGTCGAACGGTGCATCATCCGGCTCCTCAGCCGGTTTACCAGGTACGTGTTGCCGGCGCTCGACAGGTCCGTTGACCAGAGGGATGGGCTCGGTGACACCCTCACTCGACTCGACCGGCTTCTCCTCCCGGCGGCGTGACATCTCGGTCATCGCGTACCGGGAGATGTCGCTCGCCGTGATCCAGCCATCCTCGGCGGTGCCTTGGGCCGCACCGCGGAGCCCGGTGAGCAGCACCTCGGTGAAAAGTGACGGCCGGTCCGGGCCCTGGGCCTTGGAGGCCTTCAGATGGCTGCTCGACTGCAGCATGAATGTTCCACGTTCCCGCTTGAGACGGCGAGGCTCCTGCCGTACGCCGCCGTTGAACCGATGCCGCGCGGTGAACGAGCCGGAGAAGCAGCAGTCCAGCAGAACCACCTTCTGGCTGGCTTTGGTGTGGTTCAACATATGGCGCAGGACGCCTTCGACATCGAACGCGGTGGTGTGAGGAATCGACGTCTCGGTGTCGATCGTCCCCAGGAACAGAGACTGCCGGTCGTCGTGTGGGACGCCATGGCCGGAGTAGTAGAACAGGGCAAGGTCCCCGGTGCTCCGCGCTCCGTAGAACTCCTCCACGAGCTGCTTCATCTGTACCGACGGAAGGTCGATACGTGCCGTGACGCTGTCGAAGTCGCCATCGGTTTCCAGCACTGTTCGCAGTTGTTCGACGTCTTGCCGGACACCGGGCAGTGGGGTCAGCTTCCGATCAGCGTTGTAGGTCGCAGTCCCCAATATCAGGGCGTGCCGACCCATCAGCGAGAACGCTCGATCGCATCACGAACAAGGTCGATCATCTTGGCGGTCTCCGCCTTGGTCGCCTGATCGATCGTGAGCTCGACGTCCCCGATCTTCAGATGAGCCCTGCGACCCTGATTGCGGTTGAGAAAGCCCACCACCAGGTCGACGAGCGCCTGTACGTAGCCGGGATCAGTGCCGGCGACCACAGCGACGGTGGCGAGCACGACCTCGCCGACGCCCTTCCCGTCGGGACCGGCGGGAGCTTCGAGCCGACTCACCTCGCTTATGTCGCGCAGGTCCTCCTCGAGTTCCTCGGTCAGCTGGTCGAGAACGAAGTCATCGTCCTCCGGCAGCGGCGTGAAACTGACCTCGATGACGACCTCGGACACCATGCCCCCCGTAGAGCCCAACCCGAAAGCATCCGAAACGCTACGGACTGTCAGAGCGGCGGAGTTGAATATCTCGGGTTCCCGACAGGGGTGGTGATTGTCGGCGCTTGGGGTCGCGACGAGGGTTCTCGGCCACACTGCTGCGGCGGCAAGTGCGCTCTTCGCTGGGAGCGGCCGAGTTGCAAGTGAGTTGATGACGAAGCGCCAACGAGGGTACGGACGAGACTTCGACGAGGCTGACTTCGATCAACGTGACACGGGCTTGGGTGTCTGCCGCGGCGCTACTCACCGTCTTCAGTGGGCTGGCGGTCAAGTGAGGGAGATCTTCCAGGGGCTGGTCCGGCCGGCGGTCCGGGGACCGCCGGGCGGCCGGAGTCAGCGCGTGCCCTTACCCGTGGGTGCCGGCGGGTCGCCGGGGCAGGTCGGCTCGTAGGGGAACTCGGGCACGTAGCGCACCCACTCCTCCGGGCTGAGGCCACGACCGGCCATGGCACAGACCTGCACGGCGGGATCGGCGCGGAGATCGTGGATGGCGGTGATGTCCCAGAGAGTGGACCGTCCGCCGAAGTACGAGCTTCCTCCGGTGAACAGGGTCCGGCCGTTCGGGGCGAAGGCCACCACTGCTCGCCGGATCTGGGTGTGCGGGTGCGCGACGAGCCGGACCGGTCTCGTCCAGTCCGAGAGGTCCCACAGCACCATCCCGGTGTCGACGACCGCGGCCAGGGTGTGGTCGTCCGCGGTCAGTGCCACCGAGTTCACCGGGGTGGCGATGGTGGCCAGACGGGCCGGGCGGGTGGCGTCGGTGATGTCCCACAGGTTCACCGTGTTCCCGCTGCCGGTCACGAGTCTCCTGCCGTCCGAGTTGAAGGCAAGCCCGACCACGTAGGTGTCCGGCCCGGGCAGTGACGCGGCGGTGACCGGTTTCGTCCGGTCGCTGAGGTCCCACAGCCGTACCACGCCGCTGTTGCTGATGGCCACGGCCATCAGTCCGCCGTCCGGTGAGAACGTGACGTTCTCCAGGGCCGCCTTTCCGTGTTCGAGGCGCGCGATCGGGGTCAGCACACGACGGTCGGTCATGTCCCACAGCGTCACTGTCGCCATGGGCGTGCCGACGGCCAGGGTGCGCCCGTCGGGGCTGAGCGTCACCGTGGTGACGTAGTCCCCCGCGTCGATCTCACCCAACGGTGTGGGCGACGCCGGGTTCGCCAGGTCGATCAACCTCACCCTGTGGTCTCGCCCGGCGAGCGCGACGAGGCTCAGGTCGGGGCTGAACCCGGCTGCCATGACGTCCGCGCCGCTGGACCACGTCGATCGCTGCACCGGCCCGCCGGGCGGAGTGGTGTCCCAGAAGGACACCTCGCCGGAATGGTGGACGGTAGCCATCGAACGCCCGTCCGCTGCGTACCCCGTCGCCCGCGAAGGCGTGTCGTAGGGGAGCGTCTTCGTCAACTGCGGCTCGCCGGGTCCGGCCAGCGGCCACAGCGTCAGCCCCTTGCCGGCTCCCGCGAGCGAGCGGCCGTCCGGGGTGAAGTCGACGGAGAAGACGCTGTGGTCGCCGAGCAGGTCGGCCTTACGCATCGGAACGGCCGGCGTCGTGACGTCCCACACGGAGATCCCCCGGCTGTGGCCCACGGCGAGGACGGTGCCGTCGGCGCTGAACTCGACCGTGCCGATCTGGCTGTCACTGATCTTGAGGGTCGTCAGCCGTCGTGGGCTGAGCAGGTCCCAGAGGGTGACGGTGCCGTTGCTCGCGCCGATGGCGAGGATCCTGCCGTTCGGGTGCAGGGCTGGCCGGCTGACCCCCTCGTCCTCCACGACGTACCGCTTGTAGGGCCGGTTCCGGTAGGTGAGGTCCCAGATGATCGTGGGACCGTACCGGGTGGCCACGGTGCGGCCGTCTCTGCTGAACGCGACCTCCGGGGCACCCGCCGGGCCGTGGGGGAGAGTCGACACCTGGACCGGCTTGTCCACTCTGCTGACATCCCAGACCGTGGCGTTTCCGCCATCCGACCCGACGACGAGGGTTCGTCCGTCGGGGCTGAAAGCGGTCGAGTAGGCGAACACGGAGGGGATCGGGGTCAGCGGAGCCGGCTGCACCGGATCGGTGACGTCCCACCGGGTGATGTCCGCCCTGCCGGTGGCGGCGATCAACGTGTGGCCGTCGGGGCTGAACTCGAGTGCCTGCAGCAGACCGGCCCCGGGGATCGTGGAGAGCCGGCGGGGGTGCGCCTGGTCGTGGAAGTCCCAGAGGGAGAGCGTGCCGTCGGCGCCGGCAAGGGCGACGACGTCACCGGTGCCGTGGGCGACCAACCTGATGTCCCTGGCGAGAGTGGAGGCGTACCGCGTCGACGTCGCCAGAGAGGTCAGCCCGATCCGGCTCTCGGTGTCGGCCTGGATGCTCTCGGCGGCCAGCCCCAGTCTCAACGCCGTCGCGGGCTCGCCGTTCGCGCCGGCCTTCGCCTCGTTCATCAACTGCCGGCCCACCGCGATGCGTCGCTGCTGTTCGGCCTCGGTCGCGGCCTCCTGCGCGAGTTCCTTCTGCTCGCGGGCGATCCGGCTCTGGAGCTCGGCCTCCGCCGCGAACTCCTGTGCCAGGCGCTGCTGTTCCTTCGCGATCGTCTCCTGCCGGCGAGCGTTCGCGGCCGCGGCCTCGGCATTGCGCTGCTGCAGGGCCAGGATCTCCTGCATGCGCTTCGTCTCGCCCGCCGACTGCCGTGCCGCCGCCTCCTGCTCTCGGGCGATCCGCTCGAAGTCGGCCGCTCGCCGGGCGGCCCGGTCCGCGATCTGCCCCTGCTGCCGGGCGTTCTGCTGCTCCCGGGCGGCCTCCGCCGCGGCCTGCTCGGCCGCCGCCCCCTGTTCGCGGGCCAGCCGTTCCTGGCGCTGTCGTTCGATGCCGGCCCGCTGCGCCTTCTCGCCTTCCCGGCGTGCCGCCTGCTGCTGCTGTCTGGCCTCCGCGGCGAAGCGGTCGGCGGCGGCTCTGTTCGTCTCGGCGGTCTCCTGCTGGCGGATCACCTCGGCGCCGGCGGCCGTCGCGCGATCACCGTTGCGGACGGCGACGGCACCCATCGAGGCCGCGGTCACCGCCAGGACGAGCAGCATGGAGAGGGCCGAGGACAGCAGCCGCCGGGCGCGGCGCTGATGGCGGACGTCCTCACCTTCGAGGTCGTCCTTGGTCATTCCGTGCATCGGGGCGGCGAGGCGGGCGATGGCATCCCGGAATCGGGGGTCCCTCAGCGTCAACTGGGACGTGTCGCGCGCCCACCGCAGATCGAGATGCAGGGGCTCCTCGTCGAACACTCCGCGCAATGCGGGCGGGATCGACGTCGAGTCGGCGGAGAAGTCGTGCTTCGCGGCATCCCACCGCCAGACGCCGTCGGTCACCACCGGCAGGATCCGGGCCGGTGATTTGGTGCTCACCCAATGCTCGATCTCGCGATTGACCCACTCCGATCCGGCCGCCTCCGGTGAGGCGAGAAGCACGAAGTACTCGGAGTCGTCCAGTGCGTCCTGAATGGAGGACCACAATGTCGGCGTCACGGACAGGCCGGTCTGATCGCGGAAGATCCACAGCGCGCGCCGCCGGTGCCACGGCTTGGCCATGAGGTGCAGGCCACGCTGCACGCGCGGGGCGAGTTGCCCGTCGGCGGCGTGACTGTACGAGATGAAACCGTCGAAACCCATTGCACCGGCCCTCGCAGACAAGTTGATAGCCGGCGATCATTGTGCACGGGCTGCTCGCGGGTGTGGAGCATAGGTCGTGCACAGGATTCTTTGAGGCTATTCCGAGGTTTTGTTCGATGAGGTTCGCCCGGATCGCGGCTAGGGTCTAATCGAAGTTCATCGATACGTAACCTGCCGGCCGGATGGCGTTCAGGGGGCTGACGTCCCGGCCAGGCGCACTGAGAGGTCGTGCCACTATGCCCCGGCTTGCGCTCTTCGCGCTAGATCTTGCCGCTGTGAGTGTTCTCGTCTTCGGGCTGTATTTTCCACGGCACCGGCGACGGGACCTGGTCGTGGCGTTCCTCGGGGTCAACGTCGGCGTGCTCGCGGTCGCCGGATCGCTCAGCTCCAGCTCGGTCGGCGCCGGCCTCGGGCTCGGCCTGTTCGGCGTGCTGTCGATCATCCGGCTCCGGTCGACCGAGCTGGACCAGCACGAGGTGGCCTACTACTTCTCGGCGCTCGCCCTCGGCATCCTCGGGCCGCTCAGCGGCGGGCCGGTCTGGCTCAGCCCGGCGCTCATGGCGCTGATCCTCGTGGTCATGTATCTGGGTGACCATCCACGCCTGCTCCGGTCCTACCGCCGGCAGGTGATGGTGCTCGACAACGCGGTCACCGACCACGTGGCCCTGGTCGCCCAACTGGAGCGGATCCTCGGGGCGCGGGTGCACGCGGCCACCGTCGAACGGGTGGATCTGGTCAACGAGACCACCGTGGTGGAGGTGCGGTACTCGTACGCCCCGAACAAGAACGCCCTCGTCGGAGCCGGCCGATGACCGTGACCACCGCCCATCTCGACCCGGTCTCGCTGGCCGAGTTGACCGAGAAGGCGGAGTTGCAGACCCGCACCGACCGCAAGTACGTGCTGCCGCTCGCGGCCGCCGGCGAGGTGCTGTCCCGGCTCGATCCGGCGACCCGGGTGCTGGAGATCGACGGCCTGCGGGCGTTCCGCTACCGATCGGTCTACTTCGACACCCCCGACCTGGTCAGCTTCCGGCTCACCGCCTATCGCCGCAGGCGGCGGTTCAAGGTGCGCACCCGCACCTATCTGGACTCGGCGCTGTGCTGGCTGGAGGTGAAGACCGAGGGCTACCGGGGCGGGACGGTGAAGGACCGCCTGCCCTACGACTCCCACCACTGCGACGACGTCGAGCCGGGTCGCTGGTTCGTCGAGGACATCCTCGGCGACGACCGGCTCGTACTGCGGCCGACGCTGTCGACCCACTACCGGCGCACCACCTTCTACCAGCCGGCCGACGACTCTCGGATGACCGTCGACATCGGTCTCACCTGGACCGACGCGGACGGCCGTGAGCTGGTTCTACCGGACGTCGCCGTCGTGGAGACCAAGACCGCGTCGTCGGTCTCCCCGACCGACCGGCTGCTCTGGGCCTGCGGGCACCGGCCGGTCAGCATCTCGAAATACGCCACCGGGCTCGCCGCGCTGCGCCCGGGTCTGCCGGACGTGCCCTGGCGCCGTCTGCTGCGCCGCCACCTTCCCTGCTGAAGGCACTCATTTCCCCCGACATAAGGATCTCCCATGCCCAGAATCCCCCGTCTCGCCGTCCCCGCGGCGCTGACCGCCACCGCCCTCGCCGTCGCGCTGGTCCCCGGTACGCCGGCGCTGGCCGCCGGTCCGGCCGGCGCCGCCGCTCTCGCCGCCAACCAGGCCGGTCACCTCAGCGCGGCCGACCTGACCTGGAACGAGTCGGACGTCGCCGCGGTCACCCTGACCGGATCGAGCGCCACCACGACCAGCTCGAACGTCACGGTCGCCGGCAGCACGGTGACCGTCAACGCGGCCGGCACCTACCGGTTCAGCGGCTCGCTGACGTCCGGCCAGATCGTCGTCAACAGCACCGGGACCGGCATCGTCCGCCTGATCCTCAACGGGGTCACCATCACCGGCGGCACCGGCGCGATCAACGTGGTCGCCGCCGACGAGGTGCTGATCCACCTGCAGGCCGGCACCACCAACCGGCTCACCGACGGCGCCGCCTCGGTGGACGGAGCGATCGCCTCAGCCGCCGATCTGAGCATCGCCGGCACCGGGACGCTCGTCGTCACCGGCAACGCCAACGACGCCATCAACGTCAAGGACGGCCTGATCATCGCCGGTGGGACGATCACCGCCACCGCGCCCGACGACGCTCTCCGCGGCCAGGACTACGTGATCGTCAGCGGCGGCTCGATCACCGCGACCGCCGGTGGCGACGGCCTCAAGTCCGACAACGAGGAGGACGCCACCCGCGGGTACGTGGCGGTCACCGGCGGAACCGTGAACGTCAAGGCGACCGACGACGGCATCACGGGTCAGACCGACGCGATCGTCACCGGCGGCTCGATCACCGCGACCACCACCGGCAAGGGCATCAAGGCCGGCGTGCTCACCGTGATCAGCGACGGGACGGTGAACGTCACCGCCACCGACGACGGCCTGCACTCGGACGCCAACCTGACCGTGGACGGCGGCACCACGACCGTCTCCAGCGGCGACGACGGCGTGCACGCCGAGACCGACGTACGGATCGCCGGCGGCACGGTCAACGTCACCAGGTCGTACGAGGGTGTCGAGGGCCTCAAGGTCTACGTGACCGGCGGCAGCGTCTCGGCGACCGCCACCGACGACGCGTTCAACGCCTCCGACCCCGCCTACGGTGAGATGCAGAACTCGCCGAACGCCCTGATCAGTGTCACCGGCGGCACGGTCGTGGCGAGCGGCGGCACCGACGGCCTGGACTCCAACGGCGCGCTGACGCTGGGCGGCGGCACGGTCGTGGTCAGCGGATCGGCGACCCGCGGTGGCGGCGAGGGCGGCCTCGACTCCAACGGCGCCCTCACCATCACCGGCGGGACGCTGATCTCGTCCGGGATCAGCGCCACCACCAGCACCCTCCCGTCCTCCGGCCAGGGCTGGGTGTCGGTCACCTTCAGCGCGAACCAGGCCGCCGGCACCGTGGTCCACCTGGCCACCACCTCGGGCACGCAGATCGCTTCCTACCAGCCCACCAAGGCGTTCCGCGGCGTCGTCTTCAGTTCCAACCAGATCTCCAGGGGTACGACCTACGCCGTCCGTACCGGCGGAACGGTGTCCGGTACCGCCGTGGGTGGCGGCCTCTACATCGGTGGCACTCTCTCCGGAACCCAGGTGAGCACCGTGGTCGCCGGCACCCGCTGACGGATCTGGTGCCGGCGCCTGTCTCCCGAGGGCCGGCCGACCCGCGCAAGAGTGGTGAACCGGCTTCCGCTCTCTTTATCGTCGAGGCATGAGCACGCACGCCGATGCGAGGGCACCGCGCCGGTTCGGGATGGACCGCCCGTGGGCGCAGCGGGCGGCCCGGCCACTGCGACTGGTCGCCGGCCCCGGAGCGGACCCCACCGAGGCCGAGCTCGCCGCCCTGGCGACCGGCCTGCTCCGGCGCGACGAGCTCGCGGCCGGCCTGGTTCGCGCGGTCCACCCGACCGAGCTGCACCGGGCGCTGGCCACCGGGCCGTCCGCCGACGCGCCGGAGCCGGTCCGGGCCTTCTGGGAGGCGCTGTCGCAACGGCCGGACTGGGTCGACGACGAGCAGCTGGCCCGCGGAGCGGAGGCGTGCCGGGCCTTCGGGATGGATGCGGGGCTCGTTCTGGCGTACGGCTCCCTGCTCGGTGGGTATCGGACCGCCGCCGCTCTCGAACCGCTGGTCCGCACCGGGCGGCTGGCCGGCGGGGAGACACTGCGGCGCATCCGGGAGACCTCCCTGTGGTGGCGTGCGGTCACGGCGCCCGGCGGCCTGGCCCCGGACGGTGCGGGCTTCCGGGCGACCGCGCACGTCCGCGTCATGCACGCCCTGCTCAACGCCCGTCTGGAGGCCGACCCGACCTGGGACCGGGAGCTGCGCGGCGTGCCGATCAACCAGTACGACCAGGCGAGCACCCTGGGTGTCTTCAGCACCAGCTTCCTGCTGCACCTGCGCCTGCTCGGGGTCCGGGTGTCGCGGGCCGACGCGGCGGCGGTCATGCACCTGTGGAGCTACGTCGGCTGGCTGATGGGCGTCGACGAGGAGTGGCTGCCGCACACCGAGCGCCGAGGCCGCCGCCTGCTCTACCACTTCCTGGCCAACGATCCGCCGCCGGACGCCAACAGTGTCGCCCTGGCCCGGGCCCTGATCACCATGACCGACGACGTGACCACCGGCCGGCGCCGGCGCTACGAGCGGGAGCGGGCCCTGTCGGTGAGCTGCTGGCTGCTCGGCCCGGCCGCCATGCGTGATCTGGGCCTGCCCTACCGTCCACCGTGGTATGGCGTGGCCCGGATCGCGGCCAACCTGCTGGTCAGCCACGTCCTCGGTCGCCTGCCCGGCGGCCGGGCCCGCCTTCTGGCCCGCTCCGAGCGCCAGGCCCGGGCCCAGTTCGCCCGCTGGGGCGCGAGCCTGGAGGACGGCGTCTGACGCCACGCTGCTGACAGAAACGTGCCAGAAGTACGGCAGGTGGGGCTGGGAATCTGATCTCGGCGCCGGACGGGACGACGAGACGCGCCGGCGGGCGCCCAGTTCGACGTTCCTCGCCTGATGAGCGCGGACGGTGCGGGATCAGCATTCAAGGGGGGATCTCGCACCTTCCGCGCTCTGTAGTCCACGGATCTGGGTGACCATGTGGCCGATCGACGAGCCCGCGCGTGACGAGACCGCCGGGGACCGGATCGCCCGGCTGCTGGCCCAGCATCCGCTCATCGACGGGCACAACGACCTGCCGGACGCGCTGCGGTCCCTGCACGGCGGAGCGGTGTCGCCGGACGATCTGGAGAAGTTCGCGCTCGACCAGCGGCAGCCGCTGACCCGTACCGACCTGCCACGGCTGGCGGCCGGACGGGTGGGCGGGCAGTTCTGGTCGGTCTTCGTGCCGGGCGACCTGCCACCGGCGGCGGCCGTGGTGCGCACCCTGCAACAGATCGACCTGGTGCACGCGCTGCACCGGCGCTTTCCCCGGCGGCTGGAGCTGGTGACCACGGCCGACGGGGTGGAGGCGGCGTTTCGGGCGGGGCGGATCGCGGGGCTGCTCGGGGCCGAGGGCGGGCACAGCATCTGCGACTCGCTCGCGGTCCTGCGGATGCTGGGCGAGCTGGGCGTACGGTATCTGACCCTCACCCACAACCGGAACGTCGCGTGGGCCGACAGCGCCACCGACACGCCCCGGCTCGGCGGGCTCAACGACTTCGGCCGTGAGGTCGTCGCCGAGATGAACCGGATCGGCATGCTCGTCGACCTGTCACACGTCGCCGACACCACGATGCGTGACGCCCTGGCCGTCACCACGAAACCGGTGATCTTCAGTCATTCGTCGGCGCGGGCGCTCTGCGGGCATCCGCGTAACGTGCCCGACGACGTGCTCACGCGGCTGGCCGGCAACGGCGGGGTGTGCATGGTGACGTTCGTGCCGGCGTTCCTGTCGGCGGAGCGCTGGGCCTGGTCCCGGGAGCCGCAGGGTCCGCCGCCGCCGGTGACCGTGGAGCAGGTCGCCGACCACGTCGAGCACGTCCGCGAGGTGGCCGGGATCGACCACGTGGGGCTCGGCGGGGACTTCGACGGCTGCGACGACACCCCGGCCGGGCTCGACGACGTGTCTGGCTATCCCAGGCTGTTCGGCGAGCTCGCGGCCCGGCGCTGGTCGGACGCGGAGCTGGCGGCGCTGGCCGGGGGCAACGTGCTGCGGGTGCTGCGCAGCGCCGAGGACGGGCAGTCACACCCGAACCGGGCACGCCAGGCGGTCAGCTCGTCGTTCTCCCGTACCCCCAAAGCCTGAAAGACGTCTCCCGCGGCGGCCCAGAGCGAATGTGCGGCCTGATGATCGCCGGCCGCGCAGCGGACGGCACCCAGATCGCGCAGGGTGCGCGCCCGGCTGAGATCCATGCCGATGTCGCGCCACTGCGCCGACGCCGACTCCAGCAGCTCCGCCGCCTCGGACAGCCGCCCGGCGGCCAGGTGCAGCTCGCCCAGGGTCCGGGTGACCAGCGCGGTGCCGTGCCCGTCGCGCCGGCCGGTGGTGGCGGCCAGGGCGACCCGCAGCGGCTCCAGCCCCCGGTCCGGATCGCCCTGCCGGATCCAGACCTTGGCCAGCGCCTGCGCGGTGTACGCCGCGAGATGCGTCTCGCCGATCCCGGTGGCGATGGTGTGCGCCGCCGAGCAGAGCTCCTCGGCCTCGTCGAGCTCGCCGCGCGCCCGGTGCACCAGGCCCATGCCGCGGATCGCGATCAGCTCCCCGCGCCGGTGGCCGATCCGGCGGTAACGGGCCAGCGCCGACGCCAGATGGTCCATCGCGACCTCGTCGTCGCCCAGCTCCCGGTGCGCGAACCCGAGGCTGTAGTAGGCGTGCGCCACCCCGGCGTCGTCGCCGAGCCGGTCCAGCACCTCCAGCGCCCGGTTGATCTGCGGCAGGGCGGTCGCGTGCTCGCCCAGCTCACGGCTGACCGTGCCGAGCCCGTTCAGAGCCACCGCCTGCCCGCGGTCGTGACCGGCCGCCTCGAACAGCTCCGCGGCGCGGGAGAAGTGCGACCGCGACTCCGCGAACCGGTCCTGGGCGTACCGCAGCTGGCCGATGCCGCACTCCATCGCCGCCTCGGCCAGCCGGTCACCGCAACGGCGGGCCGCCGCGCTCGCCGCGGTGTGCGTGCGCTCCCAGCCGTCGAAGTTGTTGCGCGCCGCGAACGACGCGAAGACCAGCGCGTCGGCGAGACCACAGGCCGGCGCCACCAGGTCCAGGGCGGCGGCCCGCTCGACCGCGGCGATCAGCGCCGGCTCCTCGTCGTCGAACCAGCGCCGCAGGTCGACCCGGTCGACGGTGTCCGCCCAGCCGGCGGGCGGCTCGGGAAGCTCCGGATGGTGCAGTCGCGGGGTGGCCACCGGCAGCTGCTGTGCCAGGTGCTCCACCAGCCTCAGCAGCGCCGACACCGCCGCGGTGACGGTCTCCCGGACCGGGTCGGCCCGGGCCAGCTCCGCGGCGTAGAGCCGGACCAGGTCGTGCATCCGGTACCGGGTGATCGGCCCGTCCGACCCCACCACGTCCAGCAGGCGGGCGTCGGTGATCTCCTCGACCAGGTCGTCGGCCTCGTCCAGCCCGGTCCCCAGCAGCGCCGCCACCGTGATCGCGGTCAACGCCGGCGGATCGAGGCAGCCCAGCGCCCGGAACGTCAGCTGTGCCCGGGGCTCAGCCCGCGATAGCCGACGGCCAGGCCGGCCCGCACCTCCAGGTCGTCGACGGCCAGCTCGTCGAGCCGCCGCCGCTCGTCGTCGAGCCGGTCGGCGAGCTGGCCCACCGACCAGTGCGGGCGGGCGGCGAGGCGGGCCGCGGCGACCCGTACCGCGAGCGGCAGCCGCGCGCACAGACCGATCAGCCGGTCCGTCTGCCGTGGATCCGACTCGGCGCGATCCCTGCCGATGACCCGCGTCAGCAGCGCCCGCGCCTCGCCGGCGGTCATCGTGCTCAGCTCCACGCGGTGCGTCGCGGCCACCGTGACCAGCCGGTTGCGGCTGGTCACGAGCAGCGCCGAACCGGTGTCACCGGGCATGAACGGGTGGATCTGCCGTGCCCCGACGGCGTCGTCGACGACCACCAGCACCCGGCGGCCGGCCAGCTCGGCACGGTATCGGGCCTCACGCTCGCGCAGGTCGGAGCTGCCCTGCGCGTTCGCGTCGGTGACACCGAGCATGCGCAGCAGCCGGCTCAGCGCCTCGGCCGGCTCGAGCGGGTCCGCGCCGCCCACGTTGAGGAAGAGCAGCCCGTCCGGGTAGTGCTCACGGACGGCGTGCGCCACATGCACCGCGAACGCGGTCTTCCCGGCGCCGCCCTGCCCGGAGACGACCACGACAGGGCTCGCCGGGGAGGTGCGCAGGGCCTCGACGGTGGCGGACACCGAATGGTCGAAACCGGTGTAGTCGGGCAGGTCCGGCGGCAACAGGAACGGCCGCGTCCCGCGCACCACCTCGGCCGGCTCGCGCAACACGCTGGTGTGCGCTTCACGCAACAACGGGCCCGGCTCGGCGCCGAGGTCATCGACGATCCGGTTGCGGGAGCGGGCGAAGAGATCAAGAGCTTCGGAGGTACGCCCGGAGGCGTGCAGCGCGCGCATCATCGCCGCGATCAGCGGCTCGCAGAGCGGGTCCCGGGCCAGCGCCACCGCCAGCCGGTCCGCGGCCTCGGCATGCCGCCCCCGGGCGATCGCGGTGAGCGCCCAGTCGGCCAGCGCACCCAGCCGGTGCTGGTCGAGGCTCTCCCGGGTGCGCTGCGCCCACTCCCCGGGCAGGCCGGCCAGGGCGTCGCCGCGCCAGAGCCCGAGCGCCTCCTCCAGCGCGGCGAGCCGCTCCTCCGGCCCCGCGCTCCGTGCCGTCTCGAGCAGATGCCGGAAGCGGAACAGGTCGACCGAGCTCTCCGGGACCTGCAGGGTGTAGCCGCCCGACCAGCGGACGAGGGTGACGCCGGTGCTGTCCTTGACCACCCGGCGCAGCCTCGCCACGTAGCCGTAGAGTGCGCCGCGCGCGTCGGCGGGCGGCTCGTCACCCCAGAGCCGATCGATCAGGGCCTCGAACGTGACCGGGTGCCCGCCGTCGAACAGCAGGGCGGCGAGCAGGTGCCGCTGCTTGAGGGCGCCCAGCACGACGACCCGCTCCTCCTCGGCCGCCTCGACCGGCCCCAGAAGCCGGAACCGCACCACTCTCCCCTTCGGACACCGACAACGCGCCGGCTCAGCCTAGGGGTGAGAGTCGTCACCGTCCATGTCGATCCCATCAGGGGGCGTCAGCCCTGAGCAGCGCTGATCAGCCGGTCCGCCACATCGGCCAGGCGGGCGGCCAGGTCGGGCGGGGCCGTTCAGACCTCCGACAGCGCGGGAGCCCGGTCGATCCAGGCGGTCAGGTTGGCGGGCACGTCGGCCTTGCTGTAGAGCCACCCCTGCACCAGGTCACAACCCTGCTCGCGGAGCCAGTCGCGCTGGGCCTCGGTCTCCACGCCCTCCGCGACCACGCGGTGTCCCATCGCCCGGGTCATCGCCAGGACCGCCCGTACGATCGGCTCGTTGGCGCCGTTCTCGCCGACGTCCGAGACGAACGACCGGTCGATCTTGACGATCCCGACCGGCAGCCGGTGCAGGTAGCTCAGCGACGAGTAGCCGGTGCCGAAGTCGTCCACGCACAGGGTGACGCCCATCGCCCGCAGCGCGTCCAGGGTGAGCAGGGCCGTCTCCAGATCCTCCATCACACCCGACTCGGTGATCTCCAGCCACAGGGCGGACGGCGGCAGGCCGTGCTCGCGCAGCGCGTCGTCGACCAGCCGCACCAGCGAGCCGTCGCGCAGCTGGCGCACCGCGACGTTCACCGAGACGTGCAGGGGACGCGCGTTCGGCCCGCGCCGGGCGGTCCACTCGGCCAGCTGCCGGACCGACTCGCGCAGCAGCCACGACCCCATCTCCTCGATCATGCCGGTCTCCTCGGCGATCGGGATGAACTGCACCGGCGACACGAAGCCCAGCTCCGGCGAGTGCCAGCGCATGAGCGCCTCGAAGCCGTCCAGCTCGCCGGTGGCCAGGTCGATGATCGGCTGGAAGTGCGCGGCCAGCTCCCCACGCCCCATCGCGCCACGCAGGGCCTGCTCCATGCGGACCCGGTCCTGCACCTGATCACGCATCGAGGCGTCGAAGAGCGCGTACATGTTGCGGCCGTTGCTCTTGGCCCGGTACATCGACGTGTCCGCGTCACGAATCAGGTCCAGCGCGTGCACGTCGCCGCTGGACTTGGCCACCCCGATCGACACCGAGGTCACCACGTCGCCGATGGAGAGCGCGAACGGGCGGTTGAACTCGGCGATCAGCCGCTCGGCCAGCTGCTCGCCCAGCCTCTCGCTGGGCGGGCCGGCCAGCGCCACCACGAACTCGTCGCCGCCGATCCGGCTGACCACGTCCTCCGCGCGTACCTGCTGGGTGAGCCGCATGGCGACGGCTCGCAGCAGCTCGTCCCCGACCCGGTGGCCCCAGTTGTCGTTGATCATCTTGAAGCGGTCGAGGTCGAGGAAGAGCAGGCTGATCTCCAGCCGCTCCTCGGTGGCGCGGGCGGCCCACAGCGACACCGTCTCGGTGAGCAGCTCCCGGTTGGGCAGGTCGGTGAGCGTGTCGTGGGTGACCCGCCGCCGGCTGATCCGCTCGGCCCGGGCCCGCGAGTTGTTGGAGCGGATCACCCGGATCAGCACGGTCAGCACCAGCGACAGGCAGAGGACGGCCCGGAACACGTGGCTCATCGTGGTGCCCGACGGCATCAGCGCGGTCAGGCCGACCGGGAAGATCACCATGGCGCCGATCAGCGCGATCCGGCCGCGGCTCAGGTTATGGGCCACACTCTGCTGCGGCTCGGTGAGCGTGCGCATCGACGGGTGCAGCGACGCCCCGGTCAGCAGGACGAACATCAGCAGCAGGAAGGTGTCGACCAGCTGCTGCGGGACATCGACCCCCAGCGCCTCGCGCAGGCAGTAGAGCAGATCGCCGGTGAACAGCGCCGCACACGCGAGCACCATCGTCCACAGGGCAGGCTGGCGGGCGCCTCGGGACAGCATCAGCCGGGCGCCCAGCACCAGGATCGTCACGTCGAAGACCGGGAAGAGCGCGTTGACCAGCTGCGACCCGCTCATGTGGTCGGTGAGGTTCGGGGCGATCAGGAAGATCCAGGCGAGGAAGGCCGAGCTCAACCCCATCAGCAGCGCGTCGATCCGCGCCGAGTCGTCGTCATCTGCTCGCCGCTGCCGCAGCATGATCATGAAGCAGGAGCCGACCAGGATGTACGCCGGAACGGTGAGCAGATCGGGCAGGAGCTCCAGGGAGTCCGGCATCAGGCCCGCCTCCCGGACCACCCGCACCAGGCTGCTGACCACGAAGAACCAGGACGCGTGCCGGATGTGCCGCCACGGCTTCTCGTCGGCCGGCCGGTTCAGGTGCGGCCCACGGTGGATGGCCCACAGCCCCATCGCCAGGAGCAGCGCCATGATCGGCGAGGACAGCTGCTCCGGGCCGGCCAGCAGAGCGACGAGCAGCACCGAGCCCACGCCGAGGTGCAGGCGGTACTCGAGAACGGCCCGAGCGGCGGGTGCTGGGCCGGTGGCCTGGGCGTGGGTCATGCTCCTCTATCGGCCGGGCCGGGCCGGGGTTTATCGAAGTCGGCGATGATGACCCGGCTCACCTGCCGAGCCGGGCCGTCACCGTGAGCTCAGGTGCCGGTCGCGTCCTGCTGGGCGGCCCCCGGGTCCTGCTGGGCCGTTCCGGAATCCTGTTGGGTTGTGCCGGGGTCCTGTTGGGTTGTGCCGGAGTCCTGTTGGCCGCCGCCGGGCATGCCGCCGCCGCCGCGCATGCCGCCGCCGAAGCCGCCCGGGCCGCCCTGCTGCCCGGGCGTGCCGTCCTGCGTGGTGGCGGCCGGCGCCGAGCCGCCGCCGATCGCCGACATGATCCCGGCCGTGATGCCCGAACTGGCGATCGCGGTCACCAGGACGGCGGCGATCAGCACAGTCCTCGGGCTGCGCTTCGGCTTGCCCGGCGGCGTCTTCCCCGGGGTGGCCGGCGGGCCGTCCGCCTCCGCCCTCCCCATGATCCCGGTCTTCTCCGGCTCGGGACTCGCCGTCTCATCGGTCTTCCCGGCTCTGTCCGTCACATCCGCCGTTCCGGACTTCTCCGGGGCGGCGACGATCTCGGTGGCCCTGGTCGGCTCGTCGGCGTGCGCAGCCCAGGGGTCACGCGGGGTGTCGGTGCTCAGTTGGTCGTTCACTGTCATCGGTTGCTCCTCGGGAGGTCGGCGAAGACCATCGTGCGGAGCCGGTATATGCGGACTCTGTGCGCCGAGCAGGAAACCTCTGTCAACCCTGCGTGGTCGGAGAAGCGCTGATCGTGGCCGTACTCAGCTCGGTCGTCGCGGCGCCGGTTTCCGGCTGACCCGCCACTACCGGATCGGGTGGATCTCGTCCGACCGGCGGCCGGTATTGCGGGACGTGGCCGGCGTGCGAGATTGTCGCGCGTATTCGAGGAGGCACCCATGGAAGAAGCATTCGCGGCATACAGCGCCGGCCACGTCGACGGCACCGTCGGCACCCGGGACGGCCAGCGCGCCAATGACCCGGACACCGGTACGGACTACCGGATCGGCGTCGTCGACGGCAGCGTCGCCGCGTTCCAGGCCGAGCTGATCGCCGAGGTCCGCCGTCTGCTGGACTCGCCGGAGGGGGTCTGACCTGCGGCGTGACGCCTAAACCGGGGGGTGCTTTGGCATCTGGGCCTGGGCTCGGCTAAGGTTTCTTCCGTTGCCAGGGAAACCTGGGAGACAAGCGGAAGTGGCGCAGTGGTAGCGCATCACCTTGCCAAGGTGAGGGTCGCGGGTTCGAATCCCGTCTTCCGCTCGGAGAAGGCTGTTGCTGATCCTTGCATCGGCCGCCTCGGTGGAGTGGCCGAGAGGCGAGGCAACGGCCTGCAAAGCCGTGTACACGGGTTCAAATCCCGTCTCCACCTCGCTTTGTTGTGCGGGCGATTGGCGCAGCGGGAGCGCGCTTCCTTGACACGGAAGAGGTCACTGGTTCGATCCCAGTATCGCCCACAGGACAGCAAGGGCCGTGGTCTGCTCACCGCAGACCGCGGCCCTTTCGCTTTGGTGTCCTTCGTCATCGGCGTGCCGGTCCGGCCCATCTCCAGGCTTCGCCGGCCCGCCCGGCGTGACGACGGCGGATCCTCGCCGCGGGGACCGCGGCCTGAACGACCAGTCCGGGCCACGGTCCCCCTGCTTCACGAACCGGGTCAGAGCAGGGCAGCGGCCGCCTCCACGTCGGACTCGTCCACCGAGGCGAGCGAGCCGAAGATCGAGACAGCCTGGTAGTACGTCCACGCCAGGCTCAGGCAGGCCGGACGGACCACCGTCGAGTAGCCGGCGCACTTGCGTTTCAGGTCGGCGTAGAAGGCCGAGTCGACGAGGCTCTTGTTCGTGTCGGTGAAAGCGCCCGCCGCCTTGTAGTTGCGGTAGCCGAAGTCGTGGCGGTGGCAGGACAGCGTGAAATCGAAGCCGAGCGGCTTGTCGGGGCTCGCCGAGCAGAAGTCGGTGCTCCAGTCGAAGCCGTAGGCGGCCCAGTCGGCCTGGTTCTTACGGGCGGCGTTCCAGGCGTTGGAGGACGAGGCGGACGTCTGCGTGAACGAGCTGAGCACCGCCATCTTCTCGGCGGTCGACACGGCGTGGGCGGGGCCGGCCGAGCCGAGGACGACGGCGAGGGAGAGGAACGCGGCCAGGACGATCCGAAGCGGTCTGACGTGGGCGGAGGCGGTAGTCGCAACCGGTGGTGTCGCGGACATCGGGGCTCCTTCGCGAACGGCCCCCTCTGAAGAGCGGGCTGCCGGTGGGCGCCCGGGCTACCGATCGGTAACCCGAACGATCACTAAGTCTGGAGCCTCAAACCGGGCGCAAGCCCAGCATCAGATTGCCGTTTCCCGTCCCCCGCGCAAACAGGCGCTACCCGTCGATCACGTCATCGGCGGCCGGGAAATGGTCCCACCACGTGGCACGGCGATGTTTGGTGAGGGTGCCTTCGAGTCGAGTGAAGATCAGGAAGTCGCCGTCCAGGACGAGGACCGCATCCTCATCACCACTGTCCAGGAGTCGCCGAATGATCGTCAGCATGTTTGCGATGCTCCAATCTAATTCGGCCGATTTATCCAGGTAAAAGGTGACTGTCACGTTGGCGCCCGGCTCGAGTTCCCACACGCCATCGTCTGACTCGGCGGCGATGTAGCCGACTTCCCTGCTCAGAATCGAAACATTGAATCCATATCGATCCTGGAGTTCCGCTGAGCGCAGCAGGGCAGGGCTCCCGGTCGGCCGCTCGTCTTCTTTTGGTAGTGCTCGTTCGGCAACCTGCTCGGCGCTGCTGCCGCCGATGAGTATCAGGTCGTAAACAAGTGCCACGTGTCATGCTCTCAATCACTCGGCCGGGGCAGGCGGATCTGGACTATCTCACCACTCGGCAGGACCGCTTTGACTTCTTTGAGATCCTTGATCGGCCACTCGTCGAACTGCCTTTGAAGGGCTCCGAGGTCTCCACGCCAGAACATCAGATCCAACACCACGCGCTGAGTCTGCTCCTTGACGACTTTGTCTTCGGTCTGCCACCAGACTCCGCGTACTGGCTTGTCGGGTGTGGGCGAATAGCAGTCGAACACGCGGCCTTCGAGTAGGTAATCAGGATCCGTCGTAGGGCTGCCCACATCCCCGGTGTCCATCCGGGCCGCAGCAACCTCAGGTTTCGTAGGCCTCTGCTGGAGGCGATACCCCTCGTTGGCGAGGTGAGTCGCGGTTGCGTTCTCGCGCTCTGCAGAGCGCCGGTTGTCAGTCTTGTCGTCAGCATTGAGCTTCCGGCTGATCCTGACGGGGTGGCCGGTCGGCTTGCCGCCAGTGGTGCCGGTTGCCCGGGTGAAGAGGTGGTCGGGCTGGCCGCGAGCCATGTCTGAAGCTGTGCTGGGAGGAGCGGCTCGGCCCTGGTGGGCGGTGGCCATTGCGGCGGCCTCGTTGGAACGGACGCCGCCGCCCCCGGGAGGACCTCCGCCATGGGGGCGGGGGCCGGGGCCCGAAGGGCCGTTCGGGGTGTCGCCGCCGCTGTTGCCTCGGGGTCTCGGGGTCATCAGCCGTTGAGGAGGCGGGAGAGGTTGGTGAGGCTGGTGATCAGGGCGCTCGTGTAGGAGGCGATCCGGCCGGCCCATTTGGCTACCGCTGTCGCTATCTGGGCGGCGACCACCGGGATGGTGACGATCAGCAAGGCCTCGCCGGCCCAGATGATCACTCGGGCGACCAGGTCGGCTATCAGGTCGCGGACCAGGTCTCTGGTGAAGGTGACCAGGTTGCCGGCGGCCTGTGTGGCCGAGGACATGGTGGTGGCCAGGACGCCGAGGCCGTCGAGCACGTCGACGTTGTTGGCCATCAGGGTCTGGTAGGTGGCCGCGGCCTCGCCCTGCCAGTCGGGGACGCCGGTGGACAGGCAGCCCTGGAGGTCGGCGGCCATCGTGTGGAGTTCGCCGGCCATGTTGTGCCAGGTGGCGGCGTGGGCGGCGACCAGGTCGGGTAGGCCGGTGAGCTTGTCGAGGATCTCGCGTAGCGGCTCGAAATGCTCCAGCGCCCAGCCGAGGCCGTTGGCCAGGAGAGCGCTGAACGGGTCGATGACCGTGGCGACGGACTCGGCGGCGAACGCTCCACCGGCCAGGGCGCGGTCGGCCCAGCTGCCGCTCTCGACGGCCCGCAGCGCGCCCTGGAAACTCTCCGCCAGGGACGATCCGGTGGTGCCGCTGCGCGTCGAAGCGGTGGCGGCGATGAGGGTCATCGGCGGACCCCGCAAACGGCGGCGAGGGTCATCGGGCGGCCCCTCGGAGGGTGCGGGCTCGGAGGGTGCGGGCTCGGCGGATGCGGGCGGCGGTGAGGGTCATCGGGCGGCCCTCAGAGGGTGCCGGCTCGGCGGATGCGGTCGGCGGCGGCCGTGTCGGCGGCTGTGTAGTCCTGGCCGGTACGGATCAGTGCCTCTTGCGCTAGGCGGAGGTTCTCCTCGACGTACGAGAAAATGGTCTTCTGGGCCTCGTGCCGCTCCTGCAGGATGCCGGACATCCAACCGCACAGCAGGCCGTATGCCTCGTCGTTGCGGGTGATGGCCGCGCTCGCGGCCGTGACCGCGGCGAACCGGTCGCTGATCGCCGCGATCTTCGCCGCATGCTCGCGGATCTGCTCGACGTCGGCGGAGAAGCCGTCAGCCATGGTCGCCACCTCCGGCGCGGGAGTCGATCTGGGCGGTGATCGCGCGGGCGGCGGGGGAGTCGGCGCCCAGCGTCTCGGTGACGATCTCCCGGGCCTGGCCGGCGGCGGCGCGCCGGGCGGTGGCGGACGCGTCGAGGACGGCGCGGGCGACGGCGGCCGGTGGGAACCGGTGGATGCGGTCGGTGAAGCGGATGTCGAGGAGTGTGCCGGTGGAGTCGACGGTCACCTCGGTGAGGTCGTTGCCGTCGCGGGCGGTGGCGCGGACCGCGGCGATCCGGTCGGCGGTCGCACGGGCGTTGTCCGCGTTGCGTTCGACGCGGTCCTGCCAGTCGCGCAGGTAGGCCTGGGAGGCGTCGGGATCCAGCAGGTCGTCCATCGTCTCCCCGTGATGATATCTCCGGCGGAAGCGCCGAAGTCTATCCCGTTCCTGCAGGCCGGGACGAGGGAGCCGGGGGAGACCGGTCACACAGAAATAGGTGTTTTCCCAGCTCAGAGGCCTGCATAAGGGTGCCCTAAGTCCGTTTTAGGGGTTTTGTGGACGGGGGTCGCTTTGATCTGAACCTAGGTTGAGGTTTTACAGTCGCCCTGGCCTGCCGTCGATCTTGCCTGACGGAATCGAAGCGCGCGAGTTAGGAAGCGACCATGAACCGCCCCCTGCGAGTTGCCGTCATCGGAGCCGGTCCGGCCGGTATCTACGCCGCCGACCATCTGATCAAGGCATCGGAGACGGTCACCGTCGACATCTTCGACAAGCTGCCCACCCCCTACGGCCTCATTCGGTACGGTGTGGCGCCCGACCACCCCGGATCAAGGAGATCGTCAACGCCCTCTTCCGGGTCCTGGACAACCCCCGCATCCGGTTCGTCGGCAACGTCTCCTACGGCGTCGACGTGAAGCCGGAGGAGCTGAACCGCTTCTACGATGCCACGGTGATCTCCACCGGCGCCGAGAAGGACCGCTCGCTGGACATCCCGGGCATCGACCTGCAGGGCAGCTTCGGTGGCGCGGACTTCGCCTCCTGGTTCAACGGCCACCCGGACGTGCCGCGGGAGTGGCCGCTGGAGGCCCGTGAGGTCGCCGTCATCGGCGCCGGCAACGTGGCCATCGACGTGGCCCGGATCCTCGCCAAGACCGCCGACGAGCTGCTGGTCACCGAGATCCCGGACAACGTGTACCAGGCGCTCAAGGCCAGCCCGGTGACCGATGTGCACCTGTTCTCGCGACGTGGCCCGGGGCAGGTCAAGTTCACCCCGCAGGAGCTGCGCGAGCTGGACCACTCGCCGAACGTCGAGGTGATCGTCCACCCGGAGGGCATCGAGTTCGACGAGGCCAGCCTGGAGGCGATGCGCCAGACCCGGCACATCAAGATGTGTGTCGACATCCTGCAGAACTGGGCGGTCCGCGACCCGCGGGACCGGCCGCGCCGCCTGCACATGTACTTCCTGCAGGCGCCGGTCGAGGTGCTCGGCGAGGACGGCAGGGTCGTCGGCCTGCGCACCGAGACCCAGGAGCTGACCGGCGACGGCTGGGTGCGGGGCACCGGCGAGTTCACCGACTGGCCGGTCCAGGCCGTCTACCGCGCCGTCGGCTACCTCAGCAGCGCGCTGCCGGACCTGCCGTTCGACACCAGGACCGGCACCATCCCGCACGCCGCCGGCCGGGTCATCGACCTGGACGGCGAGCACGTCCCGGGCACCTACGTGGCCGGCTGGATCAAGCGGGGCCCGGTCGGCCTGATCGGCCACACCAAGGGCTGCTCCGGCGAGACCGTCGCCAGCCTCCTCGCGGACCAGGCGGAGGGCCGGCTGCCGGTCGCGCCCGAGGGCGACCCGGACGCCCCGATCGCCTACCTGGAGCAGCGCGGCCTGCCGATCACCACCTGGGCCGGCTGGCAGCTGCTGGACGCCCACGAGATCGCGCTCGGCGAGCCGCACGGCCGCAAGCGGATCAAGGTCGTCGACCGCGACGAGATGACCACCATCTCCCGCGGCTGACCCACCCGCACGGAAAGGGCCTCTCCCGCCGGGAGAGGCCCTTTCGCGTGGTCAGCGGGTGGCGGCGTCGGCCAGGGCCCGTTCCAGCGACACCGGCTTGCCCAGATGGAAACCCTGACCGAGGGGTACGCCGCAGGCGGCCAGCGCATCCCTCTGAGGCGCCGACTCGATCCCCTCGGCGATCACCGTGCAGCCGTTCTCCCGAGCGAACTCGACGAGCGACCGGATCGAGGCACGGCGGGCGCCCTCGGTCTCGACCCCGGCCAGCGAGTGGCGGCCCAGCTTGAGGAACGCCGGCTTCAGTGCCTCCATCCGGGCCAGGCTGTCGTAGCCGGCACCGGCGTCGTCGACCGCGATGCGTACCCCGGCCGGCAGGTCGGCGAAGTCCTCCGGGTCGGCGCCGTCGATCTCCAGGACGATCGGCCGGTCGCTCTCGGCGAGCAGCTGCTCCAGCTCACGGGGCC
The DNA here is from genome assembly GCF_050956125.1 of Actinoplanes sp. CA-252034. NCBI lineage: Bacteria > Bacillati > Actinomycetota > Actinomycetes > Micromonosporales > Micromonosporaceae > Actinoplanes > Actinoplanes sp. CA-252034. The sequence goes on along the minus strand of NZ_CP191846.1, from coordinate 9,225,020 downwards.
GCCGCAGCAGTCCGGCGGAGACGTTCACCGCGAGCCAGGTGCCCTCCGGCAGCGACGCCGCCGAGGCCATCGCGGCCCGGACCAGCGCGGCGTCCAGGTCGATGTGCCGGTTGTTCTCCTGCGCGTCGGCCAGGCCCTGGTGGGGGCTGCTGCCGTCGGCGAACCGGGTCAGCGCCTCGTAACCGGCCACCTCGCCCGACTCCAGCTCGAAGATCGGCTGGAAGACGGTGAAGAACGTGTAGTCCTCGAACGAGGTGGACACCTGCGGGGCACGGGCGGCACGGCGGCTGGCGGCGGCCTGTGACGCCCGGACCGCGACCAGGCCGGGGGAGTTGCCCTCGGCGCCGTAGTGCAGCACCGAGGCCCAGTCGCCGACCGCGCCGGCCATCGCGCGGCTCTCGCCGTGACCGGTGGTGGCCGGCGTCGTGGCCGGGGCGGAGCGGGGCTTCTTCGGCTGCACCGGGCGGTACAGCCAGCCCTTGAGGTGGGTGAGCAGGTCGACCACGGTGTTGCCGAGACCGACGAAGGCGATCATCGCGTAGGAGGCGAGGACCAGGTTGATCACCGCGAAGACCAGGTTGGCCCACTGGCTGAGCTGCACGTCACGGACCACCGTGTAGGCGCAGAGCGCGATCAGGGCGAGCGGGGCCAGCAGGTAGGTGGTCGCCGCCGTCGTCCGGTTACGGACCTTGGGCGTACGTTTGAACTGGCTCTTCTCGCCGGTGAGCAGCTGGAGGATGGAGGCGAAGCTGCCGGAGAGGTTGACCGGCAGCAGGATCAGGTTGAAACCGTAGATCCGGAAGATGTCCATGCGCTTGTAGCCGACGTACTTCAGGTCGGCCGCCATCATCATGAAATACGGCACGGACACCAGCAGCAGCACCGGGTTGAGCAGGTCGGCGTTGAACGGGTACGCCAGCATGATCACCAGGCAGATGGAGCTCCAGAAGATGGAGGCCATGTAGTTGACCCGGAGGAAGAGCTCGCCGAAGCGGTTCTTCTGCCCGCGCGCCGTCTTGGCCCGGAACTGGTCCTTGAGCCTCGACAGGATGAGCAGGCCGCCGTTGGCCCAGCGCTGCCGCTGGATGGCGAGCGAGCCGAAGTCCGGCGGGGTGGCGCTGTAGGCCATCCGCTCCGGGTAGTTGTAGAGCGTCCAGCCGTGCACGCCGAGGTCGATCGTCGACTCGGTGTCCTCGATGACCGTGCGGTCCTGGATGTACCGCTTGATCTCCCAGTCGCCCTCGTAGGCGGCCTCGCAGATGTCGTCGAGCGCCTTCTTGCGCAGCACCGCGTTCGCGCCGACCCAGAACGTCGCACCGTAGTGGGTCATGCCCTGGTGCACGATGTGCTGGATGTCGGTGGTGGCACCGGAGATCCGCTCCAGGCGGGTCGCCGCACCGGGGAACGCGCTGTACGGCGTCTGGGCCACCGCGCAGTGGGCGTAGGCGCCCTGCTCCATCAGGTGCACCAGCCGCAGCGCGTACTCCGGCAGCAGCACGCTGTCGGCGTCCAGGGTGAGCACGTAGTCCGGGTTCGGGATGGTCACCTCGGCCCGGCCGGCCCCGGCGGAGACCAGGGCGATCCCCATCGGGGTGCTCACCTCCTGGTAGCTGCCGCCCATCAGGCCGATGTAGCTGTTCAGGTTCATGGCCTTGTTCGGCTCCGGCGACAGCGACACGTACCGCTTGCGCTCGAAGCTCGTCACCGTCGCGTCGAAGATCGCCATCAACCGCTTGTAGAGCTGGACCATCCGCTCGACCGGCAGGACCGCCTCCTCGGCGGCACCGCGCTCCAGTGCCTCGGCGATCGTGCCGAGGTCACCGGCGAGCCGGTTGACGATGTGCTCGACGAAGAACGTGTCGGTGTGGTCGACCATCTCCTGGCGGTGGCCCAGGCCGTAGAGCCAGCCCACCGCGGACTGGTACTCCGCGGCGAGATCCCGCATGTCGGCGACGGTCGCGGTGCCGGACAGGCCGGTCTCGAAGCGGTCGTACGCCGCCTGCGCGCGAGTGAACGGCACGGACAGCTCGGCCTCGATCGCGCCGGGCAGGGCACGCGCCGAGAGCAGCAGGTCACGCGCGGCCCGGGTCTTCGGCTGCTGCGGGTCGTCGATGAGCAGCGTGACCCGCAGTCCCGGGTACTCCTGCAGCGCCGCCGACAGCAGCGTGGTCCGGATGACCCGCTCGTCCTCCTGGTAGGAGGGCACCAGCACGGTCACGGTCGGGGTCGGCCCGGCCAGGAACGGGTCCAGCGCGATCCGCGGCGCCCGGTGGTGGGCCCGGCTGCGGTAGAAGAACCCGATCCGCGTGATCAGGTAGGCCATCGCCGAGCCCATCAGCGCGGTGACCACCAGCATGTAGACGATCGCCTCGACGACCAGTTTCGGGCTGCTCGCCTTCCCGACGACGAACTGCTCGAACACCGTGTAGGCGATGTAGCAGGCCCAGACCACGATGGTCAGGACGATCGCGAGCCGGCCGCGGGCGATCCGGCCTTCGGAGACGGGCGGCGGGATCAGCGGATGGGGAGCCGTTCGCCGGTCCGCGCCCCACTGTCGTGGGGTGTCGAGCCGGTGCTGGTCCACCGGTGTGCGCTGCATGTGGGATGGCCTCTCACTGGGGATGGGACGCCGGTCCCGGCGTGTTCCGCCGGTGCCCGTCGACCGGCATCATCGGCCGGTCCGCTGGGTCGCTTGAAGGTTTCCGCCCGGTTGCCTTCAGCACGGGTCGGGGCTGCCGATTCGAGAAACCGACGACGATCCGTGAACGAGAGGGCAGCCATGCAGACCGCCACCCCGCAGTTGGTGCGGCCGGAACCGGACGACCCGCTCGCCGACCCGGACTGGCAGGAGCCCGACGGCCCGGTCCAGAGACTGTCCTGGTTGCGGCTGAGCTTCCTGATCCTGGTGATCGCCGGGCTCGGTGCCGGTGGCACGGCCGCGGTGATCCACTACCGGGACACCGCCGGCCCGGCCGCCAAGTCGTGGGCGGTGCCGTACGTCGACGTGACGCTCACTCCGACGTTCGAGTTCCAGGACCCGGCCGTGAACCCGGCCAACGACGTGGCTCTCGCGTTCGTGGTCGCCGACCCGAAGGACGGGTGCGCGCCCAGCTGGGGTGGCGCCTACACGCCGGACGAGGCGGCCGCGTCACTGGAGCTGGACCGCCGGATCGAGCAGCTGCGGGCGGCCGGCGGCGACATCATGCTCAGTGTCGGCGGCCTGACCAACACCGAACTGGCGGTGGCCTGCACCGACCAGGCGCGGCTGACCGACGCGTACCGGCAGTTGGTGCGCCGCTACCAGCTCGACACCCTCGACCTGGACGTCGAGGGCACCGCCGTCGCCGACAAGGCGTCCCTGCAGCGCCGCGCCCTGGCGCTGAAGACCCTGCAGGCCGAGCGGAAGGCGGCCGGCGGGAACCTGGACGTGTGGCTGACCCTGCCGGTCGCTCCGACCGGTCTCACCGTCGACGGCGTCGCCGCGGTGCGGGCCACCCTGGAGGGCGGGGTCGCGCTGCGCGGTGTCAACGGCATGATCATGGACTACGGCACCGGCGACACCAGCCCGGACATGCTGGAGCTCGGCAAGAGCGCGCTGGAGGCCACCCACAAGCAGCTGTCCGACCTCTACCTGCGGCTCGGCGTGCAGCTGACCGGGCCCGAGGTGTGGTCGCGGATCGGCGCCACCCCGATGATCGGCCAGAACGACATCGACGCCGAGCGGTTCACCGTCGCCGACGCGCAGGGGCTGGCCGCCTTCGCCGTCGACAACGGTCTCGGCCGGGTGTCGATGTGGTCGCTCAACCGGGATTCGCAGTGCACTGGCACCTTCACCAACGTGGTCGTGCACTCCAACACGTGCAGCGGTGTCTCCCAGGAGAAGCTGGCGTTCTCCAAGGTCTTCGCCGACCTGCCGGGCGCGATCGTGGGCGGCTCCGGCCGGGAGGCGGTGACCATCCCGGCGCAGTCGTCGGTCACCGACGACCCGGCCAAGAGCCCCTACCCGGTGTGGCGTCTCAGCGCCCAGTACGTGCGCGGCTACAAGGTCGTCTGGCACGGTGTCGTCTACGAGTCCAAGTGGGCCAACCAGGGCATCGACCCGTCGGCCGGCGGCGACTCCACCACGCCCACCCCGTGGTCGGTGATCGGCCCGGTGACCTCGACCGACGTGGCGCCGTCACCGAGCCCGACGGTCACCGGAGTGACCGACGAGTGGAACCCGGAGACGATCTACTCCCGCGGGCAGAAGGTGCTGTTCAACAACCTGCCGTACGAGGCCCGCTGGACCAGCACCGGCGACGCCCCGTCGACCGAGTTCCCGATCAGTCCCGACGACCCGTGGAAGCCGCTGTTCATCGTGCCGGGTGAGCCGGTCACCAGCTAGGAAGGGACGTCCCCGGGCCGTGTGGGCCCGGGGACGTTCGTCATCTCAGCCGCCGACGCACGTCCTCGGCGGTGCTCGCGCCCGGCGACCACGGGGCCACCCACGGCGCGTCCGAGGGCGGGGTGATCACCCCCTCCTCCAGGAACGCGTAGCGGCCGTCCAGCACCCGCTCGGCGGCCGTCACGTCCAGCCGGTCGGTGTTGTCCCACAGGGCGGCGAACCTCGCCTCGGCACGCAACCGGGCCTGTCGGCAGAACAGGTCGGCCAGCTCACGGCCCTCGGGGCGGTCGTCGCGCTCGGCGTGGGCGCGCACGCACACGGCCGACATGGCGAACAGCTCGGCGCCGATGTCCACGATCCGTCCCAGGAACGCCTGCCTGCGCTCCAGCTTTCCCTGCCAGCGGGACATCGCCAGGAACGTCGATCGGGCCAGCTTGCGTGACGTGCGCTCCACGTACCGCAGATGGGCCGCCAGGGGCCGAACTCGCCGTACCCCGCGGGATTCTGCCCCTGACCCACCGCGAGCGTCGGCAGCCACCGGGCGTAGAACGCTCCCGCCCGCGCCCCGGCGCGGGCCTTGCGTCCCAGGCCGGCCTCCGGGTCGATGATGTCGCCCGCCACCGCCAGGTGCGCGTCCACCGCCTCCCGGGCGATCAGCAGGTGCATGATCTCGGTCGAGCCCTCGAAGATCCGGTTGATCCGCAGGTCTCGCAGGATCTGCTCGGCCTCCGACGGCCGCTCGCCGCGGGCGGCCAGCGACTCGGCCGTCTCGTAGCCCCGGCCGCCGCGGATCTGCACCAGCTCGTCGGCCACCTGCCAGGCGATCTCGCTGGCGAACAGCTTGACCAGCGCCGCCTCGATCCGGATGTCGTTGCGCGCGTCGTCGGCGATCAGGCAGCACAGGTCCAGCATGGACTCCATGGCGTAGGTGGACGCCGCGATGAACGCGATCTTCTTGGCCACCGCCTCGTGCGAGCCGACCGGACGGCCCCACTGCACCCGGTCCGCCGACCACTCGCGGGCGATCGCCAGCGCCCGTTTGCCGGCGCCCACACACATCGCGGGCAGCGACAGCCGGCCGGTGTTCAGCGTGGTCAGCGCGATCCGCAGGCCCTTGCCGAGCCCGCCGATCACGTTCGCCTCCGGGACGAGCACGTCGTGGAAGCGGGTCACGCTGTTCTCCAGGCCGCGCAGCCCGAGGAACGCGTTGCGCTGCTCCACCGTGATGCCCGGCGAGTCGCCCTCGACCACGAACGCGGTGATGCCCTTCTCCGGGACGCGGGCCATCACCACGAGCAGGCTGGCGACCGTGCCGTTGGTGGCCCACAGCTTCACGCCGTTGAGTTTGAAGCCGCCCTCGACCGGCTCGGCCACGGTGCCCAGCCGGGCCGGGTCGGAGCCGACGTCCGGCTCGGTGAGCAGGAACGCGGACACCTCGCCGGCGGCCAGACGGGGCAGGAACGCCTTCTTCTGCTCGGGCGTACCGAACATCTTCAGCGGCTGCGGCACACCGATCGACTGGTGCGCGGAGAGCAGGGCGCCGACCGCGGCGTTCACCGAGCCGGTCATCGCCAGCGCCTGGCAGTAGTGCAGGTTGGACAGCCCCAGCCCGCCGTACTCCTGGTCGATCTTCATGCCGAACGCGCCGAGCTCGGCGAGGCCGTGGAACACCTCGTCGGGGATGCGCGCCTCCCGCTCGATGCGGGCGCCGTCCACCTCGGAGCGCAGATACTCCGCCAGGCGGTCGAGGAACTCCGGCCGTGGCGCCGGGGCCGGTCGTGGATGGATCAGGTCGAGCCGGAACCGGCCCAGGAAGAGCTCCTTGCCGAAGCTGGGCTGTCGCCACTCGGACTCGCGAGCGGCTTCAGCGGTCTGCCGTGCCTGTTTCTCCGAGACGTTCGCGCTCATCACATAGCCCTCCTTCCGGCCACGCTACGCACTCGCGTTATCGAGTGGTAGCCGTCGGTAGGCATTCGGTTGCGCCCCTTCGCCGCGGCCTCGCCGGGCCGAACTGTCGTGGCGTAAACCCGCTGACCCCGAAAGCTCAGGAGAGTCCATTGCTGCAGTCGAAGCTCAACCGCCGGTTCTTCCTCGGTGCCGGCGGTGCCGTTGCCGGATCGATCGCCCTGGGCGGTCTCGGATCCTCGGCCGTGCTGGCCGCGGAGTCGGGTGTGACCCCGGACAAGGTCCTCGCGGACCTGCTGGCCGGCAACAAGCGCTTCATCTCCGGCAAGGCCAAGCACCCACACCTGAGCCGCGAGCGGATCGGGCTCGTCGCGAAGGGCCAGCACCCGCTCGCGATCATCCTGAGCTGCGCCGACTCGCGGGTCGCCCCCGAGCTGCTCTTCGACCAGGGCGTCGGTGACCTGTTCGTGAACCGGGTGGCCGGCAACGCGGTGGACCCGCTGCTGCTCGGCAGCATGGAGTACGCCGCCGAGGAGTTCGTGCCGCCGCTGGTCATGGTCCTCGGTCATGAGCGGTGCGGCGCGGTCGCGGCCACCCAGGGCTGTGTGCGCTCCGGCGGCAGGGCTCCCGGCAACATCCAGACGATCGTCGACGCGCTCACCCCGATCGTCGGCCCGTACGCCAACGACCCCGACGCCGTCGAGAAGGGCGTCCAGGCCAACGTGAAGGCGCAGGCCGCGGCCGTTCTGGCGCAGAGCGCGATTTTCCGGGAGAAGGTGGAGGCCGGGCACATGAAGATCGTCGGCGCCCGTTACGACCTGGACTCGGGCAAGGTCACCGTTCTGTCCTGACGACTCCACGAAAACCACATACCTCGGGGGTGGCACCGTCATGGTGCCGCCCCCGAAATGCGATATGCCGGTTTTCTGAAGCTGTGGCGGATTTTGCGTCCCGGAAACCATCAGAACTCTCATGGCGGATTCCTAGGAAACGCTTCTAGGGTCGATGGATGCAGAGTCAGGCGGTCGCATCGTGATGACGGTGCTCCGCCCGGACGGGCCGGCCGCGCCGGAGCCTGTTCCGGAGGAGCCGAAGAGACGGTGGAACACTCCTGAGCTGCGCCGCAAGGTGCTCATCGGGGCGATCGTGGCCTGGGCCGTGACGATCACGGCGCTCGTGGCCGTCCGCGGTGGTGACGACGATCCGGCGCCCGCCGCGGCCCGCCCCTCAGCCTCGCCCTCGCCGTCCGAGGCGCCCCTCACCGTGGCCGAGATCTACCAGGCGCTCACTCCGTCGGTGGTCCTCATCCAGACCACCGGGCACGATGCGCAGAACCGCCTGGAGGCCGGCACCGGCACCGGCGTGATCGCCAACGCCGACGGCACGATCCTCACCGCTCTGCACGTCGTCGACGGCGCGGAGAGCATCCGGCTCACCTACGCCGACGGCACCAAGGCCACGGCCAAGGCGGCCGAGGAGGACCCGGCGCGGGACATCGCCACCCTGACCCCCGACAAGCTGCCGGAGACGCTGGTCCCGGCCGTTCTCGGCGGCGGCAGCGGGGTCGGCGACGACGTGGTGGCGATCGGCAACCCGCTCGGTCTGACCTTCAGCACCAGCAGCGGTGTGGTCTCCGGCTTGGAGCGGGTACTCAACCGGGACCGGGGCGAGGCCGACATCGAGGGCCTCATCCAGTTCGATGCGGCGGTCAACCCGGGCAACTCCGGCGGCCCGCTGATCAACGACCGCGGTCAGGTGGTCGGCATCGTGATCGCGCTGGCCAATCCGAGCGGCGCGGGCACCTTCATCGGCATCGGCTTCGCCGTCCCGATCGGCGCGGCCCTCGGCGGCACCGGTGAGGGCGACGGTCAGTCGCCTCCCCTCTGAGTTGATGAAAGAGACGGACACATGAGCTGGACCGACGCCCCGCCCGCCTCCGCCGGCCCGATCGAGAAGGTGCTCTACGAGGTCAAGAAGACCATCGTCGGCCAGGACAACCTGCTCGAGCGGCTGATCGTGGCGCTGCTGGCCCGCGGGCACATCCTGGTCGAGGGCGTGCCCGGCCTGGCCAAGACCCTCGCCGTCAAGTCGCTGGCCGAGGCGATCGGCGGTGACTTCCACCGGGTGCAGTTCACCCCCGACCTGGTGCCCGCCGACATCGTCGGCACCCGCGTCTACAACCAGAAGAGCGGCGAGTTCCAGGTGCAGCTCGGCCCGGTCTTCACCAACCTGCTGCTGGCCGACGAGATCAACCGGGCGCCGGCCAAGGTGCAGAGCGCGCTGCTGGAGACGATGCAGGAGCGGCAGGTCACCATCGGCCGGGAGACCCACAAGCTGCCGAGCCCGTTCCTGGTCATGGCCACTCAGAACCCGATCGAGAACGAGGGCGTCTATCCGCTGCCCGAGGCCCAGGTCGACCGTTTCATGATGAAGGTCGTCGTCGGGTACCCGAGTGTCACCGAGGAGTTCGTGGTCGTCGAGCGGGCTCTCGGACGGGCCGCGACCATCCAGAGGATCATCGACCCGGTCACCCTGGCCGGGCTGCAGGAGGAGGTCGACCGGGTCTACGTCGACCCGTCGCTCATCGAGTTCGCGGTGAACCTCGCCCACGCCACCCGCGACCCGGCCCGGATCGGCCTCACCGACATGGCCCGCTATGTGACCTTCGGGGCCAGCCCGCGATCGTCGATCAGCCTGGTGCTGGCCGGGCGGGCGCTGGCGTACATCCGCGGCCGGGAGTACGTGGTGCCCGAGGATCTCGGTGATCTCGCCCTCGACGTGCTGCGGCACCGGCTCGTGCTCTCCTACGAGGCGCTCTCCGACGAGATCACCGCCGACCTGATCATCTCCAAGATCCTGGCGAACCTGGCGTTCCCGGAGCCCGCGGGCCGGGGCCGCTAGATGACCACCGCCCCCGACCGGCTGCTGCGGCGCCTCGAGTGGAGACTCGGGCGCCGCCTCGACGGGCGCCTGCAGGGCTCCTATCGAACCGTGTGGCACGGCGCCGGGCTCGACTTCACCGACCTGCGGGCGTATACGCCGGAGGACGACGTCCGGCACATCGACTGGAACGTGACGGCCCGCCTCGACGAGCCGTTCGTCCGCCAGTACACCGAGGACCGGGAGATGACCGCCTGGATGGTGATCGACAGGTCGGCGTCGATGCGCTTCGGCGGGGGCGCGGGCAAGGAGTCGACGGCCTCCGATCTGGCGGTGGCGATCGCGCGGCTGATCTCCCAGGGTGGGAACCGGGTGGGGGCGATCCTGTTCGACAATCGGTCCCACCGGGTCATCCCGCCGCGGGCCGGGCGCGACCAGGTCCTGCGCATCGCGCGCGAAGCCACTGCCGACGTCACGAGGAAGTCGGACGAGACCACCGATCTGACCGCGATGCTGCGCCTGGCCGCGGCGACCACCGCCCGGCGACGCAGCCTGGTCTTCGTCATGTCCGACTTCATCGGCGACCCCGGCTGGGACCGCCCCCTGGCCCAGCTCACCCACCGCCACGAGGTCGTCGTCATCCGCGTCGTCGACCCGGCCGAGCTGGATCTCCCCGACCTCGGCCTGATCCTCGTCGAGGACGCCGAGACCGGTGAGCAACTGCTCGTCGACACCAGTGACCCGCTGCTGCGGGCCCGCCTCAACGAGCAGGTCGGGGCCCGCGAGGACGCCTTGGCCGCCGGCATGCGCAAGGCCGGCGTCGACGCCCACCGGATCACCACCGACCAGGACATGCTGACCGCCCTCGTCGACATGGTCCGCCGCTCCGGACGGAGACGCCGGTGACGTTCCTCTACCCGGCCGTCGTCGCCGTGGCCGTCCTGCTCGCCGCAGCCGCCACCGCCGGTTACGTGGCTCTGCAGAGACGACGGTCGGCGGCCCTGGCGGCAGCCGGCTTCAAGAGCCTGAACGGCGGAGGCGTCCGCAAGCACCTTCCGACCGCCCTGCTCCTGGCGGCTCTCCCGGTCATGCTGGTCGGCCTGGCCCGCCCGCAGGCCGAGGTCGCGGTGCCCAGGGTCGCCGGCACCGTCCTGCTCGCCTTCGACATCTCCAACAGCATGTCGGCCGCCGACGTCGCCCCGACCCGGCTCGGCGCCGCGCAGGAGGCCGCGAAGGCGTTCGTCGCCGACCAGCCCGACACCGTCGACGTCGGCGTCCTCGTCTTCGGCGACCAGGCGCTGCTCACCCAGGCCCCCAGCGACGACCACGCGGCCGCGATCGCCGCCATCGGGCGTGTCTCGCCCAGCGGCGGCACCTCGCTCGGTCAGGCCATCCTGGTCGCGCTCGGCACGATCACCGGCAAACCGGTCACCCTCCCGTCGCCGGAGGGGCCGCACCGAGCACACCCGACCTCGGCTACTGGCCGTCGGCCACGATCGTCGTCTTCTCCGACGGGGAGGAGACCGGCGGGCCCGACGTGCAGGCCGCCGCCGAGCTCGCCGCGGCCGCCGGCGTGCGGATCCAGACCGTCGGCGTCGGCACCGCCAAGGGCGCGACCGTCGAGGTGGACGGCTTCCAGCTGGGCACCGCCCTGGACGAGACGCTGCTGACCACGGTGGCGCAGGTGACCGGCGGTGCGTACCAGCAGGCCGGTGACGCCGCCGCGCTCGCCGACAGCACCCGCTCCATCGACCTGCGCCTGACCACCGAGAAGGAGCCGATCGAGCTGACCGCCCCGTTCGCGGCGGTCGCCCTCCTGCTCCTGACGCTCGGCGGGCTCCTGGGCCTCCGCTGGCACGGAAGGATCGTCTGATGTCGCTGAGCTGGCCCTGGGCGCTGGCCGCGGTCCTCGCGGTGCCGCTGCTGCTGCTCGCCCGCTGGTGGTTCAACCGGCGCCGCAAACGGACCGCGGTCACCGTGTCGAGCATCGCCCTGATCCGTGCCGCGCTGCCCGGCCGGACGGCGTGGCGCCGGCGTATCCCGGTCTACCTGTTCCTGGCCGGCCTGGTCGCGCTGGCCGGTGGCATCGCCCGGCCGCAGGCGTCGGTCGCGGTCCCGTCCAACGACACCACGATCCTGCTGGCCATCGACGTGTCCGGCTCGATGTGCAACACCGACATCGCCCCGAACCGGCTGGCCGTCGCCGTCGACGCGGCCCGCGAGTTCGTCGAGGCGCAGGAGGGCGACACGAAGATCGGCCTGGTCGCCTTCTCCGGGATCGCCGGCCTGCTGGTCCCGCCGACCACCGACAAGGACCCGCTGCTCGACGCGATCGGGACCCTGAAGACGGCCCGCGGCACCGCGATCGGGCAGGCCATCCTCACCTCGATCGACGCGATCGCCGAGATCAACCCCGACGTGGCCGCGACCGGCGTCGAGCTCAACGGGACCGTTCCGGACGGCACGGCCGTCGACTACGAGCCGGACACCATCGTGGTCCTCACCGACGGCTCGAACACCACGGGCGTCGACCCGGTCACCGCCGCCGAACAGGCCGCGGCCCGGCGGCTGCGCGTTTACACGATCGGGTTCGGCACCACCGAGCCGAAGCAGATGGTCTGCACCGCCGAGCAGGTCAGCGGCGATTCGGCGTTCACCGGCGGCGGATTCGGCGGTGGCGGGTTCGGCGGTGGTGGTGGCGGCGGGCGCGGCGGCGGCAACCGGGAGATCGACGAGGACGCGCTGACCGAGGTCGCCGACCTCACCGGCGGCCGCTACTTCAAGGCCCAGGACGCCGAGCAGCTCACCGACGTCCTCGGCGACCTGCCGCGCGAATTCGGCCTGACCAGGCAGAACGTCGAGGTCAGCGTCTGGTTCCTGCTGCTCGGCACGCTGCTGGTCAGCGCGGCCGTCGGCCTTTCCCTCTGGTGGAATCGCGGTCCGGCGATCCGTAAGCCGACAAACCCGGTGTAGTACGCCGTGGACGGCCCTCGACCACATCGGGGCCGTCCCCGGGCTACCCCGCGACGCAGGCGGCCGGTCCCGACCGATCGGCGGCCGCCGGGCTGATCCGGCGGCGCTTCTCACCGCTTGTCAACGGCCGGCTCCCAGGGCTGTCGAACAGCCCTGGGAGCCGGCCGGGTCTGGTGCGGTGACCGTGCGGGACGCATCAGCCCGGCGGGCGCGTTTCGGTCGGGACGGGCCGCCCGCGTCGCGGGGTAGCCCCGGGACGGGGTGGCTCGGCGAAGCGCGGGGTGGGCCGTACCACCTCAGGGGTTGAGGCGCCGGTGACGTTGCGCCGCCATGCGGACCGGGGCGTTGGGCTCGCCGAAGCGGTCGTAGCCGGGGCGGCGTTCGACGATCTCGAAGAAGACGCGGCCGCCGTAGACGGGGGTGTAGAGGTGCAGCAGCTCGTGGCCGGACGGGTCGCGGTCGTAGAGGACGCCGTGCCTGGCCAGGGTCGCGACGAAATCGGCGTCGAGGGCGAAACGGGCGATCAGATCGTCGTAGTAGTTGTCGGGCACCGGCAGGGGCGGCAGGGTGAGGGCCGCGGCGGTGGCGACGATGTCCGCGGTGGTGAAGGCCACGTGCTGCGGGTCGACCACGGCGGGCGCCCAGTCGCCCCGGCGGAGCAGGGCCACCGTGAGGGCCACGCGGACGGTGCGGGACGGGTTCGCGACGGCACGGGAACGCATCAGCCCGAAGGGGGCGGCGTACTCCTCGGTGGCGAGATGATCGAGGCCGAGCACCGAGTGGTAGAAGAGTCCCGCCTCGTCGAAGTGGTCGAACGGCTGCGCCAGGCCCAGATGGTCGACGGCCAGCAGTCCCGCTCCCGGGCGCGCGTCGGCGCCGGTGGGCAGGAAGTCGGCTCGCCAGTCGTCGCCGGGGTAGGTCACGAAGACGCTGGTGCCGTCGGGGGCGGTGATCGCGGCGAGTTCGGCTTCGCCGGGTTCGCGGACGTTCGGGTGGGCGGGGGCCAGCAGCGCTCCGGCCCGGGCCAGCGATCGGCTCGGATCGGCTGACGTCACCGCGAAAGCGCTGATGGCGGCGGGGCCGGGGTGGGTCACGGCGCTGTTCAGGACTATGCGGGCGGCGCCCTGCTCCCAAAGCTCGACGGGCTTGGTGCGGTGCTGGCCGGTGTGGGCGAAGCCCAGGCCACGCAGGGCCGATCGGAGCTCGGGTCCGGAGTTGCCGTCGACGGCGAACTCGGTGAAGGCGTGGCCGGTCAGTTCGGGGGCCTCGGGGAGGCGGCGGGCGCGGTCGGGCGCGCCGGGCCGATGGCGGGTTGCGAGGGCGTCTTCGAGGGCTGTCAGCGAGCGCATGGCGTCGACCGCGGTGCGGGCCGGATCGGACTGGCGGAAGACGTCGTTGAAGACCTCCAGCGACAGCGGCCCGTCGTAGCCGGCGGCGAGGACCAGACGGACGAAACCGGGCAGATCGAAGGCGCCCTGACCGGGGAAGAGGCGGTGGTGCCGGCTCCACTGGAGCACGTCCATGCTCAGGTGCGGGGCGTCGGCCAACTGCAGGAAGAAGATCTTGCCGGGCGTGATCTCCGCGATCCCGGCCGGGCTGACCTCGCGGGACAGCACGTGGAACGAGTCGAGGCAGAGCCCGAGTGCGGGGTGGTCGGCGCGTTGCACGATCCGCCACGATCTGTCCCAGGTGGACACGTGCCGGCCCCAGGCCAGCGCCTCGTAGGCGATCCGCATCCCTCTGTCCTGGGCGCCGCCGGCCAGTTCGGAGAGCTGGGCGGCGATCAGATCGTCATCGTCGGCGGCGGTGGGGGCGACCGACGAGCAGACCAGGACGGTGTCGACGCCGAGCGCCGCCATCACGTCGAACTTCCGCTCGGCCCGCTCCAGGCTTCTCGCGAAATGTCCGCCGTCAGTGGACTCCAGGTCGCGGAACGGCTGATACAGGTCGATGCTCAGGCCTAGATCGGCACACCGCTTGCGGACCTCCGCCGGCGCCATCGGTGACACCACGAGATCGTTCTCGAACAGCTCGATGCCGTCGAATCCGGCCGCGGCCGCCGCCGTCAGCTTGTCGTCGAGGGTTCCGGAGAGGCAGACGGTGGCGATCGATCGGCGCATGGCGGCTCACTTTCGTAGATAGCCGGTCACCAGGTCGCCGAGCATGGTGCGGTAGTGCTCCCTGCGCTCCGGGTCGAGCAGGTCCCGGTCGAAGAGCGCGCCCCACGTGTGGCGGTTGGCGACGCGGAAGAAGCAGAACGAGCTGATCATCATGTGGACGTCGAGGGCGTCGACGTCGTCGCGGAAGTGGCCGTCGTCGACGCCCCGGGAGAGGACGCCGCGGAGCAGGTCGACGGCGGAGCTGTTCAGGTCGACGAGCCGGGCCACGTGGGTCATGTGCTTGGCGTGCTGCGCGTTCTCGACGCCGACGAGCTTGATGAACGCGGGGTGTGCCTCGTGGTGGTCGAAGGTGACCTCGGCGAGCCGGCGGACGGCGGCGACCGGGTCGAGATGGTCGACGTCGACACTCCGCTCGGCGGCGCGTATCTCCGAGTACGCCCTCTCGAGAACGGCCAGGTAGAGCTGCTCCTTGCCGCCGAAATAGTAGTAGATCATCCGTTTCGTCGTCCTGGTCCGGGCGGCGATCTCGTCCACTCTGGCCCCGCTGTAACCGCGGTCGGCGAACTCCTCGGTGGCCACGTCGAGCAACTCGGTGCGGGTGCGCTCGGCGTCGCGCCGCCGTTCGCCCGTGTCTGACCGCACTGTTTTCTCCTGCGTCATGAACCCAGTCTGCCGTGGGGCTTGACAGTGTCCGCCATCACACCCGATAACTAACGTACCAGTTCGTACATTAGAAATGGAGATCGAGATGGCGGGATGCCGATGCGGGTTGATCGGAACCGGGATCGGTGCGTCGCTGTCACCCGCGTTGCACGAGGCCGAGGGGAGCCACCACCACCTCGGGCTCAGCTACACGCTGTTCGACGCCGACTCCCCGTCGGACCTCGAACGGCACCTCGACGAGGCCGAGCGCGACGGCTTCGCCGGGCTGAACATCACCCACCCCTTCAAACAGCAGGTGATCGAGCACCTCGACGAGCTGTCCCCGAACGCCCGGGACATCGGCGCCGTCAACACCGTCGTCTTCTCCGGCGGACGACGGCAGGGACACAACACCGATGCATACGGGTTTGCCGAGTCCTTCCGTACCCAGCTCTCCGGCGCGGCCACCGGCCACGTCGTGCAACTGGGTGCGGGCGGAGCCGGAGCCGCCTGCGGTCATGCGCTGCGCGGCCTGGGCGTCGAGCGGCTGACCATCGTGGACCCGGACCGCTCCCGCGGCGAGAGCCTCGCCGACCGACTGGGCGCGGACCACCGGGCGACGGCCGATCCGGCCCTCCTGAAAGGCGCCGACGGGCTGGTCAACGCCAGTCCGATCGGCATGCGCCACCACCCGGGGATCCCGCTTCCCGCAGAGTCACTCCACCGTGGCCTGTGGGTCGCCGACATCGTTTACATGCCGGTCGAGACCGAGCTGCTGCGTGCGGCCCGGGCCGCCGGACTGCGGGCGGTCGGCGGCGCGGCGATGTGTGCCTATCAGGCCGCCGCCGCGTTCGAGCTGTTCACCGGGCGTACCCCCGATATCGCGCGGATGTTGCTTCACCTCTCCCATCTTCTGGAGCGCGGTTATGTTGACCGAGACCACCACTCGTGAACTCCCCGAACCCCCCGCACTGCGCCACATGGTCGGGCCCGGCATCGTCGCCGTCGGGATCGGCATGGCGGCCGGCGAGATCATCCTCTGGCCCTACCTGACCGCCATCGGCGGTCTCGGCCTGCTCTGGCTGGCCTTCACCACGCTGGCCGTGCAGTTCGTCATCAACATGGAGATCGAGCGCTACACGCTGGCCACCGGCCAGACCGTGGTGGCCGGGTTCTCCCGCTGGTGGAAGGGCTGGGGCATCATCATCTGCCTGGCCGGCGCCTTCCAGTACGTCTGGCCCGGCTGGGCGACGAGCGGCTCCACGCTGCTCACCTACCTGTTCGGCGGCGGTGATCCGGTGTGGATCACGGTGATCGGCCTGGCGGTGGTCGGCGTCCTGCTGACCTTCTCCAAGGTGATCTACAAGACCGTCGAGCGGGTCGAGACGCTCAAGGTCGTGCTCACCCTGTTCTTCCTCGCCGTCGTGGTCGTCTTCGTCATCTCGCTGAGCACCTGGGGCGAGGGCGCGAAGGCCACGGTCACCGAGTTCGGGCAGATCCCGGACGGCATCACGTTCACCATGCTGCTCAGCGCGATCGGGGCGGCCGGCGCCGGTGGTGTGCACAACCTGGTGCTGAGCAACTGGATCCGGGACAAGCGGTACGGCATGGGCGCGCACGTCCCCGGCTGGTCTCCCCGATCACCGGCCAGGAGGAGGCGGCCGGCACCGGCGACCGCTACCAGTTCCCCCTGGACGAGACGTCGATGAGCCGCTGGAACCTGTGGTGGAAGCGGGCCAACGTCGAGCACCTGGTCACGTTCGTGGCGGTCTGCTTCGTGACGATCGGCGTGATGAGCCTGCTCGCGTACGAGACCCTCTTCGGCCGTGGCGACCTGAAGTCGGACCCGTCGTTCCTGCGGATCCAGGGTGACATCTTCCAGGCCGAGGTCGGCACCTGGCTCAAGCTGCTCTTCCTGGCGGTCGCGGCGGTCTCGCTGTGGGCGGCCGCGATGGGCCTGCTCGACATCATCGGCCGGGTCGCGTCGGACTTCCTGCACCGCAACTACCTGTCCGGGTCCGTGCGCTGGACCGAGCCGAGGATCTACCTGGTCGTGGTGTGGACCGAGATCGTGCTCGGCTCGAGCATCCTGCTGGCTGGGTTCACCCAGCCGCTGGGGCTGCTGATCGTCTCCACGTGCGCGGCCTCGGTGGTGACGCTGCTCTACTCGATCCTGCTGGTCCGGCTCAACACCCGGGATCTGCCGGCGCCGATCCGGGTCCGTGGGTGGCGCCTGGGCGGGCTGCTGGTGGCGATCGGCTTCTACGGCTTCTTCGCGATCGCGATGGTGGTGACCCAGCTCGACAAGCTGTGAGTTTCGGGGGCCGTCCGGCTGGACGGCCCCCGACTGCTCAGACGCGCCGGCGGCGGGTCCAGGAGAAGCCGATCAGGCCGGCGAGGGCGGCCAGGACACCGCCGCTCGCCGTCCAGATCCAGCGGGACGAGAAGTCCGGGATCCAGTCGAAGGAGAGGGACGACTCGTCGTCGGCCGACGACGAGGCGACCGGAGCCGGCGGCGTCGTGAGGACCTTGCCGGGGCGGTTGTCCGCGACCAGCGGGGCCGCCAGCGAGCCCTGGTCGGCGCCGGTGTCGCCGGTCGGCGCGGCCAGTCGCAGGCTCACCTCGACCGGCAGGCCCAGGTCCTTCTCCGGCAGGTCGGTGCTGGACAGGCGCACGTAGTAGGTGCCGGGCAGCGGGTCGCCGTCCCACGGCTCGGCCCACGACCGGACCTGCCGCAGCCGGCAGCCGAGCGTCACCGAGGTGGCCGACGTCTCGGCGACCGGGCTCTGCTCACCGCCCACGCAGGCCTGCCGCCGGCGCAGCCCGTCGAAGACCTCGACGGTCCACGCGTGGTCACCGGTCCGCCCCTGGGCCGGCAGCTTGACGTCGATGGCGAGCTCCGGCCGCTGCCCGGCGGTGGCCGGGAACTGCCAGTAGAGGTAGTCACCGGTCACGGCCGACACCTTGACCGGCTGGTCCGCGGCGATCGACACCGCGGTCAGGTAGGAGGTGCCCGCCGTGCTGACCAGCGGGGTCGGCCCGGCGGACGGGTCGGCGAGAAGAAGAGCCGCCGCGAGTACGAGCTGCTGCATGATCAGTTCTCCTTCCACTTGGCGACCCACCAGCGGGTCAGCCAGCCGGCCAGCACTCCGGCGATCAGGCCGGCGACCACGAGCACGAACAGCAGCAGCAGACCGCGGCCCAGGCCCGGGGCGTCCGGAGCCTGGGAGGCGGCGACCAGGCCGATGGTCAGCTCGACCGGCATGCCCGGTGCCCCCGCCGCGGTGGCCGACCCTCCGGCCGCCGCTCCGGCCGACCCTCCGGCCGCCGCTCCGGCCGCCGCGAACGAGTTGCTCACGATCAGGCAGATGTCGGAGGTCGCGGAGAGCGCCGGCTCCTCGTCACCGGACCAGCGCAGGCCGGCCGAGATGACGTCGGCGCGGCCGCTGCCCGCGTCCAGACCGCGGACCAGCTCGCGACCGTCCACGGTGGCCGCCTTGATCAGCACCCCGTAGTCGCGGTTCAGCGGCCGGTCCAGGGCGATGCTGACCGAGGCCCGCAGCTCGTCGCCGTCCCGGACCGAGACCCGGTAGAACCGGTGCTCGCCGATCAGCTCACGGTCGGTGTAGACGCCGGCGGCCAGCAGCGGCGCGGTGGCGCAGTCCTCGGCACCCGCTACCACGGCCGGCGTGACCGGGGCGGCAGCGCGGCGCGGTCGACGAGTTGCTTGATCCGTTCGGTCAGCTCCTCCTCGCTCTGCGCCGCGGCGTAGGTGCCACCGGTCGCCTGGGAGATGCAGACCAGCTGCTTGCGGGTCTTCTCGTCCGGGGCGAGGCCGAGCGTGTCGACGACCAGGTCGGTGCCCTGGGCGGCCAGCTCGCGGGCCACGTCGCACGGGTCGGGCGGGGTGCAGGTGTCCTCGCCGTCGGTGATCAGGACGATCCGGCGGGCCGCTCCGGCGCCGTCGAGGTCCTTCGCCGCCTCGCGCAGGGCCAGGCCGATCGGGGTGAAGCCGGTCGGTTTCAGGGTGGCGATGGCGTTCTTGGCGGCGACCCGGTTGACCTGGCCGACCGCCACGATCTGCTGGGTGTCCCTACAGCCCTGCTTCTTGTTCTCGCCGCCGTAGGTCGCGCCGAGCACCCGGATGCCGAGCTGGGTGGTCTCCGGCAGGGCGTCGACGACCTCGTTGAAGGCGCGTTTGGCCACCGTCATCCGGGTCTCGCCGTCGATGTCGGCGGCCTTCATCGAGCCGCTGACGTCGAGGACCAGCTCCACCACGGGAGGCTCGGCGACGGTCTCGTCCGCGTATGCGGGGGAGGCGCCGGGAACGGCGACCGCGATCAATCCTATTGCTGCCACTATGGACAGTTTCTTGTGGATCACGCGGCAAGATCATAAACATACTTCCCGGGTACGGGTCTCCCGGGGCGACCCGTACCCGCGAATGAACGTGTGATGAACAGCTCGGTCCGGCACGAGCATTGGCGGGGCTTTGCGGGGATTTCTGACGGGTCAGGCGGTCGTACGATCCGGTCCCGAGCACCTCAATGCCGTCCGGAGTGGAAATGCCCGAGGTTAGCGGCCGCTATCAGAAGATCACGCTGCTGGGAAAGGGCGGGATGGGTGAGGTGTGGGAGGCCCTCGACGGCCACACCGGCCGTACCGTCGCGCTCAAGCTCCTCACCTCGGCCGCCCTCCTCGACCCCGAGCTGCGGGAACGCTTCCTCCGCGAGATGCGCCTGGCCGCCGAGATCGAGAACCCGTACGTGGTGGCCGTCTACGACTTCGCGGCGACGCCCCAGCCGTACATCGCGATGCGCCTGATCCGGGGCGTCACGCTGGCCGAGGAGATCCGCATCGCCCCGCTGAACCCGGCACGGGCCGTCGACATCGTCCAGCAGATCGCGTCGGCGCTGGCCGCCGCGCACGCCAAGGGCCTGCGGCACCGTGACGTGAAACCGTCGAACATCATGCTGGAGCGCGGGCACCGGCAGGGGCACGATCACGCGTACCTCTTCGACTGGGGTATCGCGCACCGGATCGACACGGCCGACCCGGAGATCACCCGGGGTGGGCAGATCGTCGGCACGCCGTCCTACATCGCGCCGGAACGCCTGCTCGGCACCCGGTCGGACCACCGGGCCGACATCTACTCGCTGGCCGTGGTCCTCTACCAGGCGCTGACCGGGAAGCTGCCGTTCGGCGACACCGGCATGCCGTTCCCGCTGCGGGCACACCTCTTCGACCCGCCGCGGGCGCTGCCGCCGTCCATCCCGGCGGAGCTGCGGCGGGTGGTGGAGAAGGGCCTGGCCAAAGACCCCGACCAGCGGTACGCGAGCGCCGCCGACTTCGGTGAGCAGGCATGGGCCGCGCTGAACCCGGTGGCCCCGGCGCCGTCCCGGCTGTCCCGGGACGTGGTCTGGCCGGCCGGTGGTGGCGTGGCCGGCGCGGTGGCCGGGACGGTTCTCGCCTCGGCCGGCCTGCTCGACGCGACCTCGGTGCTGTGGGCGCTGCCCGCGCTCGCCGCCGCCGGCGCCTTCCTCGGCTGGGGTGTCCGGCCGGGCGCCACCGGCGAGGCGGACGACGGCACCCGCCTGATCGACCGGGGAGCGATCGGATGAGACTCCGCCTGCTCGCCGTGGTCATGGCGGTGCTGCTCATCCTGGTCGTCGTCTGGCAGGTGACCCGCCGGGGCGAGAGCGTGGCCGCCGCGCAGTGCGCCACGGCGCAGACCGAGGTCAACGGCATCGTCGGCTCGGAGAAGGAGGCGTATCTCGAGGATCCGCGGGTGGCCGACGTCTTCCGCTGTGCGGGGCTCACGCTGCGTATCGACGGAGACGGTTCGCGCGACATGGTGAGCCGGGTCGCCTCCGGGTACGATTTCGCGTTCCCGTCGAGCACCCCGACCGCCGAGAAGATCATGCAGACGCGCGGGGTCGCCGAGTCGTACAAGCCGTTCTCCTCGGTGATGGGCGTGGCCACCTGGAAGCCGACGGTCGACGTGCTGCGGTCGGCCGGCGTGGTGGAGAGGGTGAAGGACCGCGAGGTGGTCTCGATCCGGAAGCTGATCGAGATGTCCGGGCGGGGCACGACCTGGAAGAAGATCAACGCGGGCTCGCCCAACGGCAACGTGGTGATGCTGCGGACCACCGACCCGGCCGACTCCAACTCGGCGATCATGTTCCTCTCCATCGCGTCGGCCGTGCTCAACGACGACCGGCCGGTCAGCGGGGCCGACACGCTGCCGGAGCTCCTGCCCGACCTGTGCCGCCTCGTGCTCGACCAGGGCACCAAGCCGAACACCAGTGGCGTGCTCTTCGAGGAGTATCTGACCGGCGGCGCCGAGCGGATCCCGATGGCCCTGGTCTACGAGTCGCAGTTCCTGGACACCGTCTCCGGCCAGAAGGTGCCGGCCGGCGGCGACCACGTGCTGCTGTTCCCGAACCCGACCGTCTACGCGTGGCACACCCTGGTGCCGCTCACCCCGGCCGGCAGCGACGTGGGGAAGCTCCTGCGCGACGACGAGACCCTCAAGGACATCGCCGCCGAGTACGGATTCCGCCCGCAGGGCCGCACCCTGGCCGACCGCCCGAACCCGCCGGTGGTCGTCGAACCGCCCGACTACCAGGTGCTCGAGTTGCTGCTCGGACACCTGGCCGAGCAGCGGAAGGCCGCCCAGTGCCCGAAGTGAGACGCCTCGTGGCCGCGGTGACCGCGGTGACCATGCTGGCCGGCTGCACCACCACGCCCTCTCCGGAGCCTCCGCCGGTCCCCGTGCGATCCGGCCCCGGGATCGTCCTGAGGGTGCTCGCCGGCAGCGAGCTGGCCGACATGCAGCCGATCCTCGACGAGGCGGCGAAGGCCACCGGCGTCACCGTGAAGATGGATCTGGTCGGCAGCCTGGAGGGCGCCGAGACGGTCGCCACGGGCAGGGCCGACGGGAGGTACGACGCGCTGTGGTTCTCCTCGAACCGCTACCTGGAGACGTTGCCCGAGGCGAAACGGCGGCTCGGCAACGCCACCCGGATCATGGCGTCGCCGGTGGTGCTCGGCGTCCGTGCCTCCGCGGCACAGCGGCTCGGCTGGACCGGCCCGGTGACCTGGAAGGACGTGGCGGGGGCGGCGGGCGAGGGCCGGTTCACCTTCGCGATGACCGACCCGGCCGACTCCAACACCGGGTTCTCGGCGCTGGTCGCGGTCGCGTCGGCGCTGGACGGCGACGGCCGGGCCCTGGACGCGGCCGCGATCGACCGGGTCGCCGCGCCGCTCACCGCCTTCTTCAGCGGCCAGCGGATCACCGCCGGGTCGTCCGGCTGGCTCACCGACGCGTTCCTCGGCCGGATGAGCGGGGCCGATCCGGGCCCGGCGGTGGACGGGCTGATCACGTACGAGGCGTCCCTGCTGGGCCTGAACCGGTCCGGAAAGCTGTCCGAGCAGCTCACCGTGATCCGCCCGGGTGACGGCGTGGTCAGTGCCGACTACCCGCTGACCCTGATGACGTCCGCCCCCACCGAGGCCCGGGACGCCCACGAGCGGCTCGCCGCCCACCTGCGCGGTGCGGCCGTGCAGGACCGGATCGTGCGGGACACCTGGCGCCGGCCCGGCGTCACCGGGGTCACGCTGCCCGCCGAGCTGCCGGCCGCCCCGGTGGAGCTGTCCTTCCCGGACACCCGGGAGGCGATCGACGCGCTGCTCACCGCCTACCAGGACCGCCTGCGGCGGCCGTCGCGGACGGTGTACGTGCTGGACGTGTCCGGCTCGATGAAGGGCGACCGGATCGCCCGGCTGAGGACGGCGCTCGCCGGGCTGACCGGGATGAACACGTCACTGACCGGGGAGTCCTGCCGGTTCCGCAGCCGCGAGGAGGTGGTCCTGCTCCCGTTCAGCTCGAAGCCCTCGGTCCCGCAGCGGTACACCGTGGACGCCGCCGACCCGCAGCCGTCCCGTGACCGGATGCGTGCCGCGGTCGCCCGGCTGTCCGCCGGTGGGGACACCGCCGTGTACGACTCGCTGCTCGCCGCCTACCGGGAGTTGGACGGCGCCGCCGACCGGAACAGGTTCGCCAGCATCGTGCTGATGACCGACGGCGAGAGCAACCGGGGCCGGGCCCTGGCCGACTTCACCGCTCACCTGACGAAGCGCCCGGCGGACGCCGAGCCGGTGCCGGTGTTCCCGGTGCTGTTCGGGGAGGCCGCCGAGACGCAGATGCGGCAGGTCGCCGACGCCAGTGGCGGCGAGGTGTGGGATGCCCGGGGCGGCGACCTGACGAAGGCGTTCTGCCAGATCCGTGGATACCAATAGCGCGGATCCGGATCCGTCGACGACCGCATGGGCCCGGCGGTCGCGATTCGGCCGGGAGTGGCGCCTGCGCCGCGCGGGAGTCAGGGGGCGGCGTGGTTGCGGTCGGGGAGCGGTGGCGCGTACCGAATGGTCATTTGAATGCGGCGTGGCCGGTGAGCGCCTGGCCGATCACCAGGCTGTGGATCTCGGAGGTGCCCTCGTAGGTGAGGACCGATTCGAGGTTGTTGGCGTGCCGCAGCGGAGAATACTCCAGGGTGATGCCGCTGCCGCCGAGGATCGTGCGGCACTCGCGGGCGATGGCCAGCGCCGTCCGGACGTTGTTGAGCTTGCCGACGCTGATCTGGTGCGGCTTGATCGTGCCGGCGTCCTTGAGCCGGCCCAGGTGTAGCGCGAGCAGCGCCGACGTGTTCAGGCCGACCGCCATGTCCGCCAGTTTCTGCTGGGTCAACTGGAAGGCGGCGATCGGCCTGCCGAACTGGACGCGCTCGTTGGCGTAGTCGATCGTGGTGCGCACACAGTCGAGTGCCGCCCCGGCCGAGCCGAAGACGATCCCGAACCGGGCCTCGCTCAGGCAGCTCAGCGGCGCACCGAGACCGCGTGCCTCCGGCAGCTGCGCCGAGGCGGGCAGCCGCACGTCGTCCAGCGACAGCTCGCCGGTGATCGAGGCACGCAGCGACAGCTTCTTCTTGATCGTCCGCGTGGTGAAGCCGGGTGTGCCCCTGGGGACGAGGAAACCCCGGATCCCCTCTTCGGTACGGGCCCAGACGGTCGCCACGTCGGCGATGCTGCCGTTGGTGATCCACATCTTCGAGCCGTTGAGGACCCAGTCGTCGCCGTCGCGAACCGCCCGGGTGCGCATGTTCGCCGGATCGCTGCCGAAGTCGGGCTCGGTGAGACCGAAGCACCCGATCGCCTCACCGGCCGCCATCCACGGGAGCCACTCCTGCTTCTGCTCCTCCGACCCATACCGCCAGATCGAGAACATCGCCAGCGAGCCCTGCACCGAGACGAAACTGCGCAGGCCCGAGTCGCCGGCCTCCAGCTCCAGGCAGGCCAGACCGTACGCCACCGCGCTCGTCCCGGCGCAGCCGTAGCCGTCCAGGTGCATGCCCAGGACGCCCAGCTTGCCCAGCTCGGGCGCGAGCTCGCGGGGGAACGTGCCCTCCTCGAACCAGTCGGCCACGTGTGGGCGCACGTGCTCGGTCACGAACCGCGCCACCGTCTCGCGGATCTGCCGCTCCTCGTCGCTGAGCAGGCTGTCGAAGTCGAGCAGGGCGAGCGGATCGGTGACGGTCATGGGGTCGATTCTGCACCGCCGGGCTCGTCAGCGTTCTCCCAGAGGGGTGATCTAGCCTCTTGATCATGGCGGCCTCGATACCTGGACTCAGCGACCTCGTCGATCCGGACGTCCGCGACCGGGTCGCGGCGTTCCTGACGGGAGTGGAGACGGAGCTGCTGGTCTCGGTGACCAGCCCGGACCCGCTGATCGACGAGGCTGCCGCACATCTGGTACGCGCCGGGGGCAAACGGTTCCGCCCGCTGACCGTCTCGCTCTGCGCGCAGCTGGGCGACGCGTCCCGGCCCGAGCTGCTGACCGCCGCCGTGCTGATGGAGCTGACCCACCTGGCCACCCTCTACCACGACGACGTGATGGACGAGGCGCCGCTGCGGCGGGGCGCGGCCAGCGCGAACTCCCGGTGGAGCAACCGGATCGCCGTCTACGTGGGCGACTTCCTGCTGGCCCGGGCCGCGCAGATGGCGGCGGGCCTGGGCGAGGAGGCGGTTCGGCTGCAGGCGAGCACCCTCGCCCAGCTGGTCCGCGGGCAGCTCGCGGAGACCGTCGGCCCGCGCGGCGCCGACCCGATCCGGCATCACCTGCGGGTCGTCGAGGACAAGACCGCCTCGCTGATCGCCACGTCGGCCCGGTTCGGTGGCCTCTTCTCCGGTCTGCCCGCCCACCACGTGCGGACGCTCGCCGAGTACGGCACCGCGATCGGCATCGCCTTCCAGCTCTCCGACGACCTGCTCGACATCGCCTCGGAGACCGCGCAGTCCGGCAAGACGCCCGGCACCGATCTGCGCGAGGGCGTGCCCACCCTGCCGATGCTGTACGCGTTGTCCGATCCCTCGTCCGGCAGCCCCCGGCTGCGAGAACTTCTGTCGAAGGGCCCCCTCACGGACGATGGGGAGCACGCCGAGGCGCTCGGCCTGCTCCGCGAGTCGGCCGCCCTGAAGCAGGCGCGGGAGACCGTCCACGGCTATGCCGGGGCGGCCCGCCGCAGCGCCGGCACGCTGCCCGCCGGTCCCGCCCGGCAGGCGCTGGAGCAGCTCTGCGACTACATCGCGGATCGCACCGGCTGATTTCTCTTCACTCTCCCGGCCTCGAGCCGATGAGCGCTGTGCCAATTCTCTAGGAGAAGCACAGTTGGGGAGAGAGATGCGAAGCGAGGACGACGGTTTCACGCTCGTCGAGCTGCTCGTGGCGCTGGCCGTTCTGAGCGTCGGGATGGCTGGGATGGGGTCGTTCTTCCTCAACGGCAGCCTCGCCGTCTCTCACCAGCGCGACCAGCGTCAAGCGGTCCAGCTGGCGTCTAGCACGATCGAGCAGGTTCGCGGGCTCAAGGGCAGTTCGCTGCTCGCCGGGCGCGGTCCGGCGAAGGCCAAGAGCCAGTGGGACAAGGCGCTGTCCGGCGACTACCGCGGCAAGATGAAGCGTTACCTGGGCAGCATGCAGATCGCCTCGGACCCGGAGATCACCAACACCGCCTCCGCCGCGGGTGACACCGCGGCGCTGTCCACCGCCACCCAGACGATCACGGCCGGCACCATGCAGTTCCAGCGCGACATCTTCGTCGGTCGCTGCGAGATCTACTACATGCGCAACGACGACTGCGTGGACCCGGCCGCCGGCACGCCGCCGGACAACGCTGCCGAGATCCTCAAGTACTTCCGGGTCGTCGTGCTGGTCACCTGGACCGGGAAGAGCTGCTCCGGTGACAACTGCAGCTACATCGCCTCGACCCTGGTCGCCTCGGAGACCGAGCCGACGTTCGACTCCAAGGCCGGTGTGCCGGACCTGATCACCACCGACATGTGGTTCTACGTCAACAGCCAGACGACGAACCGGCTCGACGTCGACCACGGCCAGCAGCCCAACGTGTGGTCGTGGGGGGCGACGAAGCCGTCCTGGCTCACCATCGACCCGAAGACCGGGCTGGTCACCGGCGTGCCCACGGTCGTCGGCGACACGTCGACCACGGTGACGGTCACCGACTCGCTCAAGCGCTCGGACTCCGGCACGGTCGTGTGGCACGCGGTGACGCCGCCCACGATCAGCGCGCCGACCGTGCTGACCAGTATCGCCGGCGACCCGGTCAGCCTGACCGTGACGGCCGCCAACGGTATGCCCAAGCGTGTCTTCAGCGAGGTCAGCATGGATGACGCGCTGACCATCGACCGCACCACCGGTGTCATCACCGGCACGATCACCACGGCCGGGACCTACCCGATCACCGTCAAGGTCGAGGACGCCAAGGGCAAGTCCGCCGAGGTCACCTTCAACCTGACCGTGACGGCCTACAAGCCGCCGACCATCACCGTGCCGCCCGCTCTGCAGGTCAACTACAACACGGCGGTCAACGCCTCCGCGGTCGCGGCGAACGGTGACGCGAAGTTCAAGTACACCGCCACCGGCCTGCCGGACGGGGTGACCGTGAACGCCACGACCGGAGCCCTGACCGGGGCGGCCAAGGTGGCCGGCCGATACCTGCCGACCATCACCGTGACCGACGGGCGCGGCGGAACGGCCGCCGGCTCCTTCGAGCTCGTCGTGAACTCGACGGTGGTCCTCAACTTCACGTCGCCGGCCCTGGTCGGCGCGGACCAGACGGGCAAGGTCGGCACCGCCATCCCGAACCTGACGCTCGCCACGAACGGCCAGTTGCTCACGCTGAGCGGCCTCAGCTACGACGTGACCGGCCTGCCGCCGGGCCTGAAGTGGAACAACGGGAAGGACGCGATCATCGGCACGCCGACGACCAGCGGGACCTACCAGGTCAAGGTCGTCGCCACCGGAAAGCTGCTGGCGGTCACGCAGACCGCCGTGCTGACTCTGAACTGGACGATCACCTGATGCCCGCGACGAGGAAGGCGACCGGAATGTGGCAGCGGATTCGCACCCGACTGGCCGGTGGCGACGACAGGGGATTCACGCTCGCCGAGATCGTGATGTCCATGACGATCCTGTCGGTCGTGACGCTGCTGACCGTCAGCGCGGTGACCGAGATCTACTCGGGCACCAAGCGGATCGACAACACCGCCGAGGTCCGTGACCAGCTCGACAACAGCTTCCGCCGGATGGACAAGGAGATCCGCTACGCCAGCTGGATCGGCCCGGAGAACGTGGACGCCGGCGGCACCTGGACCATCCGGTTCGCCACCCAGAAGGGCTGCCGGGCGCTCAAGCTGACCCCCGCGGGCGACCTGTCCCTGGTCACCTGGGCGCGGGACACCACCGTCAAGGACGCGCCGATGGCGCTGGCGTCGAACATCAAGCCGATCGCCGGCTCCCATCCGTTCACCCGGAACAAGGCGGGCGTCCCACCGAGCGCCCCGACCGGCATGGGCGCCGACTACCAGCCCGTCTTCTATCAGGTCCGGCTGTACTTCAACGTTCAGGCCGGCACCGTCACCCTGCCCTTCGACGCCACCTTCACCGCCCAGAACGCCGGGGCGGAAACCATTGAAAGCCAGTTCGACGATTGCAGTAAGGGAGTAACCCCGTGAGAGCAAGAATGATGCGGTGCGCCCGCGACGAGCGGGGATCACTGCCGATGGCGATCATGGTGACCACCATGGGGCTGGTCCTCTCGGTGGCGATGTTGCCGCTCGTGGTCCGGCAGGTCACGTCCACCCGGACCCTCCAGGACCGCAGTGCGTCCATGAACGGCGCCCAGGTCGGCCTGAACACGGTGATGGCGCGGGTCCGGGCCGCCTCCGAGACCACCGCGAGCGGCTCCATCGACGGCCGGCTGGAGGACATGCCGCCCTGCGACTTCAAGGGCGACGCCGGGATCGAAGGCACCGGCGAGTCACTTCCCTACGAGGTGAAGGTCACCTACTACGACCAGAACGGGAAGGAACTGGACTGCCCGCTGGTCGAGCTTCCCACGACTGCCAAGGTGACATCCGTGGGCGCCGGCTCGGCGGGCACCCGGTCGGTGTCGGCCACCTACAAGTTCTCCACGACGAACAACAACATCCCCGGTGGATCGATCTGGGTCGCCTCGCCCTCCGACAACCCGCTCTGCATGGACGTCAAGTCGACGAAGGTGACACTCGGCGCGTCGGTCGTCATGCAGAAGTGCAACGGCAACAGCACCCAGCAGTTCGCCTACACCGAGAAGCTGTACCTCAAGCTGATCAACTCGGAGGGGACCGTGCTGGCCGACGGCACGACGGCCGAGGACGGCGTCTGCCTGTTCTCCGCCGTCCCCCACGTCTCGGGTGGTGCCGTCACCCTCCAGCGCTGCCCGAGCACCAGCAACCCGACCGGTACCTACCAGTGGAGCCTCGACGGCAACAGCCGGTTCCACTCGACCAGCGCCAGCCAGGCCATCGAGAACCTGTGCATCAACCTGAAGACCGCCAACACCCCGGGCACCACCCTGGTCCTCGGCACCTGCACCGCCAGCAACAGCCTGAACGTCTGGCGGTCGGACCCGCGGATCGGCGCCGGCATGGCCGGTGACAAGACCAACCAGCTGGTCAACTTCGCCCAGTTCAGCCGCTGCCTCGACGTCACCAACCAGAGCACCACCTCGACGTACATGATCGCCTGGTTCTGCAAGCAGGCCCCGACCGGCGTCGTCGACTGGAACCAGATCTGGGAGCACCCGGTCCCGGACGCCACCAAGAAGGAGATCTCCAAGAAGGGCCCGGTCGTCGTCACCCAGAACGGCACCAAGTACTGCATGAAGTCGCCGCTCGACACCGCCACCAACGCCTACGTGACGGTCGAGAAGTGCGCCACCAACTACGCGACGGCCTATGCCGCGAAGGAGGACACCAGCGCCTTCGGCTGGACCGTCGTCCACAACACCGGCAACTACGCGACCAGCTACCGGATGCTCGACAACAAGGGCTACTGCCTCCAGCCGACCGACCTGGCCGCCGCTGTCAAGGACACCCACTCGGACGGCACCAGCAAGGTCAAGGTGGCCGTCTGCAGCAGCTCCGAGCTGCAGAAGTGGAACGCCCCGGCCAACCTCGGCGAGGCGACGCCGATCTACGACGTCAAGGAGGACTGACGGCCATGGCTCGACCGTCTCCGGCCATGGAGGGCCGGGACCCGGGCTTCACCCTGGTGGAGACGGTGGTGGCGATCATGATCGTCATGGTCGTGACAGCGTCACTGACCGCGTTGTTCGTCGGATCGAGCCGGATCGCCCACCTGCACGGGGACCGGCAGATCGCGATCCAGCTCGCCGACGACGCCATGGAACGTGTGCACGCGCTGAGGGTCGCGGCCGTCCTCACCGGCCGCGACCGGAAGAGTGTCACCGAGCAGTGGGCCGCCCCGCTCGACGCGGTCAGCGGCATGCTGGACGGCGCCGTCACCGACATCGCCTACGACGGCGAGGCGGCCGACGGGGCCGGTGCGACCGCGAAGCTGCCGACCACGCCCCTGGAGCAGACCCTCAACGGGCTCACCTACCGGCAGCACTTCTACATCGGCACCTGCGTGCGGCCGAGCGCCACCGGCTCCGAGTGCGTCGCCGCGGCCGCCGCCGCGAACGCCGGTAAGAGCGCCGTCATCCCGTTCTACCGGGTCGTCGTCGCGGTGACCTGGCCGGGTCGGCTCTGTGAAGGCGACACCTGCTCGTACGTCAGCTCGTCCCTGATGGGCAGCAAGACCGGGGAGCCGGTCTTCAACACCAACACCGACGCGGGCGCGCTCGACCTCACCACCGAGATGGACAGCGTCGTCTACGACGACGTCACGCTGCCGGTCACTCTCACCTTCGCGGCCACCGGGGGCGAAGGGAGCCGTACCTGGTCGGCGCTGAACCTGCCGCCCGGCATGTCGATCAGCCCGTCGACCGGCGCGGTCAGCGGCACGCCCACCACGGCCGGCACGTACGCCACCCGGGTCGTCGTCAGCGACGTCTACGACCAGCAGGACTACGTCGCCTGGAGCTGGCAGATCAAGGCGTTGCCGGTGGTAAGCACCGGCAACACCGGCACGCTGGCGATCACCGTCGGGGTCGCGTACACGAAGACGTTCGCCGCGACCGGTGGATCACCGACGCTCGTCTGGTCGGCGACCGGCCTGCCGCCCGGCCTCACCATGGCCGCGGCCACCGGCATCGTCTCCGGCACCCCGTCCACGGCCGGCTCCTGGACCTCCACGATCACCGTCACCGACGGCCATCGGCAGGCGGGCTCGAAGACCTTCACCTGGAAGGCGGCGTGATGAGGCGGCGCGACGACGACGGATACACCCTCGCCGAGCTGATCGTCGCGACGACGCTGATGGGGGTGGTCACCGCGGTGACCACCGCCGCCGTCGTGCAGATCTACCGGTCGTACAACTCGACCGACGCCGAGATCGAGGCGCAGACGCAGATCACCGCGGCATTCCGGATCATGGACGGGGAGATCCGGTACGCCCGGAGCGTCAGCGACCCCGCCGTGATCGACGGTGACCACTACGTCGAGTATCTGGTCAACCTCGACGACGTGGACACCTGCGTGCAGATGCGGCTGCACACGCCGACCGGCGAGCTGCAGCGCCGGCAGTGGCCCAAGAAAGCCGGCGCATTGTCGCTCACCGGCTGGACCACGCTGGCGTCCCCGGCCTCGTCGGAGAAGCCGTTCCAGGTCGTCCCGGTCGATGTCAACGCCCTCGACGGGTTCCGCTACCAGCGGCTTCGGGTCTCCTTCACCTCGAGGGTCGGCTCCGGGGAGTCCGCGGCCGGCCGGGTCACCGACATCACCTTCACCGCGCTCAACGCGACCGCCGAGGACAACTCGGACACCTGCACCGAGGCCAGGGGAGTCAGCTCATGAGGTGGTTGCGCCGCCGGGGGGACGACGGGTCGCTCCCGATCGCCGTGCTGATCACGCTCGTCGGCGTCAGCCTGGGCGGACTGCTCACCTCCATGGTGGTCAACTCGATCAGCGACTCCAACCTCAGCGCCCGCCGGGTGCTGGCGCTGCACGCCGCGCAGGCCGGGCTCGACGTCGGGCTCGCCCAGGTCCGCGGCGCCGTCAAGGCCAACGCCGCCACCGGTGAGGAGGAGGGCGACCGGTCCCGGCTGCCGTGCGCACCGCTCACCGGCACCGTGGGGGCCGGGAACGCGTCGTCCTACACGGTGTCGGTCGCCTACTACCGCACCGATCCGCAGGGGCAGGCCGCCGACTGGCTCGCCGGCAACGCGATCTCCTGTGTCACCGTCAACGGCCCGCAGTACGTGCCGGCGTACGCCCGGTTCACGGCGGTCGGCAAGGCCGTCACCGCCGGCCGCACCCTGACACGCACCCTGAGCGGCACCTACGTGCTGCACACCACGAACGCCAACATCTACGGCGGTCTCATCCACGCGTACCGGACCAGTGCCGGCGTCAAGGACCACTGCATCGACGCGGGCTCCGGCGACCCGAACGGCGGCACCCCGGTCACCATGCAGCTGTGCAGCCCCGGCGCGGTCGCGCAGACGTGGGCGTACACCGACAGCCTGCAGATCGTGCTGGTCGCCTCGCAGAAGCCGTCCCGGCCGCTCGGCATGTGCCTGCAGGCCGGCACCACCCACGTCACCGACAACCTCGTCACCGTCGAGCCGTGCCAGGGCACCAAGCCGTCGTTGTACCGGCAGCAGTGGAGCTTCAACGGCTCGGCCGAGTTCGTCGGATCGGAGCTGACCGCCGGCTCCAACACCGACGGGTCCTGCTTCTACCGGCAGTTCGACGGGACGGCCGACAGCAGGCTCCTGCTGCTCGTCAACTCGTCGGCCTGCAACACCAGCACGGTCAACGCCCGCCGCTGGTCACCGGATGCCGCGGTCGGCGCCGGCATGGCGGCCTCCCCGGCCGGGCAGGCGGTCGGCCAGCTGGTCAACTACAACCAGTTCGGCCGGTGCCTGGACGTCACCGAGAAGAACGTCGGTTTCGGTCACATGATCGCGTGGCCGTGCAAGCAGAACCCCAACCCGGCCAACGTCGAATGGAATCAGCGGTACGGTCTCCCCGCCGCCGACTCGTCGAAGGCGGGAACCGCCGGCAACCACGCCACCGGGACGATCACGACCACCACCGGCGGCGTCCTCTACTGCCTCACCAGCCCGTCGTCGCCCGACCTGTACCAGTACGTGCAGGCCATGCTCTGCACCGGCACGACCAGCCAGCAGTGGACCGTGTACGGCGAGACGAACAGGTACTCCACCAGCTACCAGATCGTCGACGGCACGGGGAAGTACTGCCTGCAGCCCCGTAACCCGAAGTCCGAGGTGCCCGACTACTACCAGCCGACCACGTACAAGATCAGCAAGATCTACGTGGCCGCGTGCGACGGCTCCACCCTGCAGAAGTGGAACGCCGACCAGAACGTCATCGCCGCGCTGGATCTCAAGGACGTCAAGGAGACGAAATGAGAGCCGGTCAGCGGGTCGGGAAGAAGTTGCCGTAGACGGCCGGCGAGGCGGTGGCTGTGGTGGCGACCGCCTCGTAGGTGTCACCACCGGCGTTGCGGCCCCCTGAGGGGTGCGTGTACTTCGCGGTGAACGTGTACGTCCCCGGGCCCAGCGTGTCGGCCGACGAGAGCGTGAACCGGTAGAGGAGGGCACCCGCCTCCTCGGTGACCGTCGTGCTCACGCTGCCGCCGGGCGTCTGCTTCGTCCCCCCACGGGACACCAGCCCGTCGGTACGGGCCACCCGGATCACCACCTCCAGAGCGGTCAGCTCCTCGGTGGTCTTCAAGGTGACGACGCTCGCGCCCTGCGTGTCGCCGCTGCCCGGATCGATCGACCCGTCCGACCAGAGCGGTCCCTGGCTGACTCGGGTGAATCCCGGCTGCCCCCTGGTGAGCGACGGCGAGGGGGCCGAGCCGGTCCGGTCCGGGGTGGGACGGCTGGTGGGCGGCCCGGCCGGAGCGGTGGTGGCCGCGGGCGTGGACGGCTCGATGCTCACCGGGTCGGTGACGACCGGGGCGGCCGTGGTCGTCGCCGGGGCGATCGACGGCGCTGGAGCGGCCTCCTCCCGGTCACCGGAGCCGGCCAGCGCCCACGTGCCGACACCGCCGCCACCGAAGACCGTCACGACGGCGGCCACCACGGCGGCCAGCCGGACCCGCGGGCCACGCCGGCCCTCGGGCAGAACGGCACGGCGACGGCCGGAACCGTCGTGCATCGCGGCCCTGGTGATCCGGTCCAGCATGGCGTCACGGTCGGGGTGGTGCGCCGAGGCCTCGGCCCGCAGCGCCGCCCGGATCTGATCGTCGGAGTGCCTCACCGGGCCGCCTCCCAGCCGTCGATGCGGACGTGGTCACCCAATAGTTCGGCAAGCTGCTTCGCGCCGCGAGAGGTGGAGCTCTTCACCGCGCCGACGGAGATGCCGAGCATCGCGGCGACCTCACGTTCCGGCAGGTCGAAGGCATAGCGCAGGACCACGCAGGCGCGCCGGCGATGCGGGAGCCGGCGCAGCGCGCCACGGACGTCGAGGACGGCCGGCACGTCGGTGTCGCGGCCGCGGCGCAGCGCCTCGAAGGACAGCAGGCGCTCCCGGCTGCGGCGGCGCACCCAGTTGCGGGCCAGGTTCATCACGATGCCATGACCGTAGGCGACCGGGTCGTCGGCCGCGTTCACCCGGTCCCAGTGCCGCCAGATCTCGGTCAGCGCGTCGGCGGCCAGGTCGTCGGCGACCCCGGACTCGCCGGTCATCAGATACGCCAGACGCGACAGCGAGGCATGATGCCGCTCGAAATACGCGTGGAAGTCATCGTCACGCAACCGGCACACCTCCTCGTTCCCGTCAGACCGAACGACGGTAGAGATCACGCCGGGTCCGGGGCAAGGGCTGTTCGGCCGGTGAGACGCGGATATCAGCGCCGTAGGCTACTTTCTCGATCATGGAAATAGGGATTGCCGGGTTCCTGGCCGGTTTCCTCCTCTCGATCGTGACCGCGCCGGTCGGTGTCTCCGGCGCGGTCTTCCTGCTGCCGGTCCAGCTCAGCGTGCTGCACGTGCCCAACCCGGCGGTCACCCCGACCAACCTGCTCTACAACGTGGTGGCCGGTCCCGGGGCGCTGCTGCGCTACCTGCGGCAGGGCGGGTTCGACCGGTCGCTGACCCGGCTGCTGATCGCCGGCACCCTGCCCGGCGTGGTGCTCGGCGCGTTCCTGCGGGTGTTCGCGCTGCCCGGCCCGCGCGTGTTCCGGGTCGTCGTGGCGGCGGTGCTGCTGCCCCTGGGCCTGTGGCTGTGCCTGCGCGCGGTACGCCCGGCCCGGGTCACCCGGAGGACGCGTGACCTGCCGGTCGTGTGGCTCGGCCTGGGCGTCGGCACGATCGGCGGGATCTACGGCATCGGCGGAGGCTCCCTGCTCGGGCCGATCCTGGCCGGCAGCGGCATCCCGATGGCGAC
The DNA here is from genome assembly GCF_050956125.1 of Actinoplanes sp. CA-252034. Lineage (NCBI taxonomy): Bacteria > Bacillati > Actinomycetota > Actinomycetes > Micromonosporales > Micromonosporaceae > Actinoplanes > Actinoplanes sp. CA-252034. Next base: position 9,190,181 of record NZ_CP191846.1, on the reverse strand, counting down.
CGTCGCCCCGGCGGCTCTGGCGTCCACCTTCGTGACGTCCGTGGCCGGCGCCGGCACGTACGGCCTGATCGCCCTCACCACCGGCACCGCCGAGATCGCCCCGCACTGGACGCTGGGCCTGCTCTGCGGCGCCGGCGGCCTGATCGGCGGTTACCTGGGCGCCCGGATGCAGCGGCGCATCCCCGAGGCGGCGCTGCGGTTCCTGCTCGGCGCCCTGGCCGTGGCGCTGGCCGTCGTCTACCTGGTCCAGGCCGTCTAGGGAATCAGGGCGCCTGCCGGGAGGCGTTGCGACCGCGACTACCCGGCCGGCGACCCCGGTGCCGGGCACGAACGGCAGCGCCGGGGCCGCCCGGTCCGGGTGGGTGCTATAGGGACAGGTGCTTGAGGAAGCGGCCCGGATCGGCGAGGAACGCCCGGGTCATGGCGACCGGCTCGGCCTGGTCGTACGAGACCTCGCGGACCGGGCCTTCCGGAGTGATCTCCAGGATCGTCGCGCCCGGCGAGGCCAGCAGAATCGGCGAGTGCGTGGCGATCAGGAACTGGCTGCCGGCCTCCACCAGGTCGGCGATCCGCAGCAGCAGGGCCAGGCACCCGTTCACCGACAGCGCCGCCTCCGGCTCGTCGAGGAGGTAGAGGCCGCCCGGACCGAACCGGTGCGCGGCCAGATCGAGGAACGACTCGCCGTGTGACCGCTGATGCGGGGAGACGCCGCCGTAGGAGCCGGTGACACCGAGCCGCTCGATCTCGGTGGCCACGTTGTAATACGACTCGGCCCGCAGGAAGAACCCGGTACGCGGCTTGCGCCCGGGCGTGCGGACCAGGGTGAGACTGCCGCCGAGGCTCGACTCGATCGCCCGGGTCGCGAAGTTGAACGACGTCGTCCCGCCCTCGGGGTTGAAGCCGGCGGCCACCGCGATCGCCTCGATCAGGGTGGACTTGCCGCTGCCGTTGTCGCCGGAGAGCAGCGTGACGGGTGTGGGCAGACGCAACTCCCGGCCGTCCGCGAGCGCGCGGACGGCCGGGAGGTCGAACGGGTATCCGGCACGCGGCGGGCCGTCGAGCCGGATCGCTCTGATGAACAGGGTCAGTCCTCCCGGGGGACCGGCACCGGGGTCACCCGCCAGATTCGGGCCGCGTAGTCGGCGACCGTGCGGTCCGAGCTGAAGAAGCCGCTGTGCGCGGTGTTGAGAATGGACATCCTCGTCCACCGGACCGGGTCACGCCAGGTCTTCTCCACCTGTTCCTGGGACTCCACGTAGGAGCGGTAGTCGGCGAGCGTCAGATACTCGTCCCAGTCCAGGAGGCTGCTCGCCACCCGCCGGCCGGCATCGCCGAAGACGCCCGAGGTGAGGGTGTCGATCGCGGCACGCAACTCCTCGTCACGGTCGTAGAAGTCCCGCGGGTGGTAGCCGTTGATCCGGGCCTGCGCGGCCTCGTAGGCGTCCATGCCGAAGAGGAAGAAGTTGTCCTCGCCGACCCGGGCACGGATCTCGATGTTGGCGCCGTCCAGGGTGCCGATGGTGATCGCGCCGTTGAGGGCCAGCTTCATGTTGCCGGTGCCGGAGGCCTCCTTGCCGGCCAGCGAGATCTGCTCGGACAGGTCGGCGGCCGGGATGATCCGCTCGGCGAGGGTGACGTTGTAGTTGGAGGGGAAGACGACCTTGAGGTACGGCGCGACGACCGGATCCGCCTCGATGCGGGCCGCGAGCGTGGCGATGAGACGGATGATGTCCTTCGCCGCGTGGTAGGCGGGCGCGGCCTTGCCGGCGAACAGCACCGTACGCGGCACCCAGTCGGCCGCCGGGTTCTGCCGGATCCGCTGGTACAGCGAGATGACGTGGAGCACCTTGAGCTGCTGCCGCTTGTACTCGTGGAACCGTTTGATCATCACGTCGGTGAGCGAGTCGGGATCCCCGGCGGCCAGGTCCACCTTGTTGGCCCGCTTGATCGCCTGCCAGCGGTCGCGGAACGAGGAGTCGTCGGCGAGCCGCTCCAGGCCGGCGAGTTTATCCAGGTCACGCAGCCAGCCGTCGTCGCCGAGGCCCTCGGTGATCAGGTCCGACAGCCGCGGGTTGGCGAGCTTGACGAACCGGCGGGGCGAGACGCCGTTCGTCACGTTCTGGAACTTGGCCGGCCACAGGTCGGCGAAGTCGTCCAGCACGGTCTCCCGCAACAGTTTCGAGTGCAGCTCGGCGACCCCGTTGACGGCCTCGGTGCCGACGACGGCGAGGTGCGCCATCCGTACCCGCCGCTCCGGCTCCTCCTGAATGATCGACATCCGGCGCAGGCGGTCGTGGTCGCCGGGGAACCGGGCCTCCACCTCGCGCAGGAACAGCATGTTGATCAGGTAGATGATCTCCAGGTGCCGGGGGAGCAGCTTCTCGAACATCCGGACCGGCCACGTCTCCAGGGCCTCCGGCAGCAGGGTGTGACAGGTGTACGCGAACGTCCGCCGGGTGATCTCCCAGGCCCGCTCCCACTCCATCTCGTACTCGTCGACGAGCAGCCGCATCAGCTCGGGGATCGCGATCGTCGGGTGGGTGTCGTTGAGCTGGATGACCGTCTTGTCGGCGAACTCGTCCCAGCCCTCGTTACGCAGCCGGAACCGGCGCACGATGTCCCGCAGCGAGCACGAGACCAGAAAGTACTGCTGCTTGAGCCGCAGCTCCCGGCCCAGCTCGGTGCTGTCGTCGGGGTAGAGCACCTTGCTGATGTTCTCGGCGCGGACCGCCTCCTGTACGGCCTCCGCATACTGCCCGGCGGAGAAGCGGCTCAGGTCGAACGAGGCCTCACTGGCCTTGGCGCTCCACAACCGGATGAAGTTGACCGTCTCGGTGCCGTAACCGGGGACCAGCATGTGGCTGGGCTCGCCGAGCACGATCTCGCCCGGCACCCAGACCTTGCGGGTGGACGAGCCGGGGACCGGCTCGGTGTGCCCGTAGAAGCCGACCGTCTGCCGGTCGTCGGGCGCCGGGAACTCCCACGGGTTGCCCTGGAACGCCCAGTCGTCGGGAAGCTCGGTCTGCCCGTTCTCGGTGATGACCTGGCGGAAGATGCCCAGGTCGTAACGGATGCCGTAGCCGACGGCCGGGATGTCGCGGGTGGCGAGCGAGTCGACCAGGCAGGCCGCGAGCCGGCCCAGGCCGCCGTTGCCCAGGCCCGGCTCGACGTCCAGGTCCTCGAGGTCCTCCAGGCCGAAGCCGAGCGCCTTGACCGCCTCCGGGGCGAGCGCGCCGGTGCCGGAGTAGAGCAGGTTCTGCTCTAGCTGCGCACCGAGCAGATACTCCGCGGAGAGGTAGTAGACCCACCGGGGATTGCCGGCGAACTGCGCCGCGGCGGTCCGGGCCCGCCGCTCGGCGAGATGGTCACGCACGGTCAGGGCGAGTGCCTCGTACGCGTCGTGCGCGCTCGCCGACTCCACGGTGGTGCCGCGCCGGTAATAGAGGTTGCTCAACAGGTCTTGCTGGAACTCATCGGCTGTCTTGCCCAGTTTGCGTAGCCCGATGCCCTGTCGAAGATCCATGCCGCCATTGTGCCCTCCGGAGGTTTCAGAACACCCCTCTTCGGGCTAACGGTCCGATCATCCCCTATCGGCCGAAGCGCCGGTGGATCTCCGGATTCCGGTACGCGTGCGCCGCTGGGAGAGTGCCGGCCGGGCCCCGTGACGGTGGCGAACGTCATCGACGGCAGCGAGCGGGCCGCGCGGTGGGGGTGGGACACTTTCGTGTGCTCGAGCATCTGCTGCCGTCCTCCGTGATAACCGTCGAGGCGTTCGGCGACGACCCGGCGGAGCCGTGCTTCCCCGGCGAGGAGGACCTGATCGCGAACGCGGTCGAGAGCCGCCGCCGGGAGTTCGTGACGGCCCGACGATGCGCCCGGGAGGCCCTGTCCCGGCTCGGGTTCGCGCCGGCGCCGATCCGTCCGGGGCCGCGCCGCGAGCCGATCTGGCCGGCCGGCGTGGCGGGCAGCATCACCCACTGCGCGGGCTACCGGGCCGCCGCCGTGGCCCGCGCCGCGGACGTGGCGAGCCTGGGCATCGATGCCGAGCCGCACGCCCCTCTGCCCGCCCGGGTGCTGCCGGTCGCGGCCACCCCCGCCGACCTGGACCACCTGGCCGAGCTCGCCGTGCAGGACCCGTCGGTGCACTGGGACCGGTTGCTGTTCTCCGCGAAGGAGGCCGTCTACAAGGCGTGGTTCCCGGTGACCCGCCGGTGGCTCGGCTTCGAGGACGCGAGCCTGACCATCGACCGGGCGCGGGGCACGTTCGCCGCCCGGATCCACGTGGAGTCGCCCTGGCCCGCCCTGCACGGCCGATGGCTGGTCGCCAACGGCCTGGTCGCGGCCGCGGTGACGGTCACCGATCACCCGACCGGGGGCGACGGTCAGTCGTAGTGCTGCAGGGACGGCCAGACCAGCGACCACGGCCGGTCCATCCGGCACACGTGGACCCGTACGCCGACCTCCTCGTTCTCCACGCCGGGCGTGTTGTGCAGGGTCGCCTTCGGTGTGCAGGTGCCGAGCCCTTCGGGTGGCGTGTCCAGCACCGCGATCACGATCCGCTTCGAGTCCGGCGGCGGCCCGAACTCGTGCAGCGCGTTGTGTCCGCTGTAGACCGGCGGCAACCGCAGTGACGGGCCGTACCTGTCGAGCGCTCCGGCCTCGCCGTAGTTGCCGGTGAACAGCACCGATCGCCGCTGGTCGGCCTCCGACAGCCCGGCCCACACCGTGCCGATCTGCCACACGTACTGCCGCCAGCCGACCTGCTCGGCGATCGTCGGGTTCAGCTCGGCCGGCAGCGATCCGGCCAGGTCCTTCTCCGGGATCACCGGCAGCGACGTGACCACCGCGGCCGCCGACGTGACCAGCAGCGCGCCGGCGACCAGCGCCTGACGTGCACGCCGCCCGCCGGCCCAGCGTGCCACCGCGACGGCGCCGACGGCATGGAGCCCGAGCAGCAACCCGGCCGTGTAATACGGCTGACCGGCGGTCACCAGAACCACGACGATCATCAGCGGGTACGCCACCGCGAGCGCCCGCAATCGCCGGAGCCGTGCGTCGCGCGCCAGGACGACCAGCCCCGCGATCCACACCGGAGGCAGCGCCAGAAGGGCGAACTGGAGCGGCAGCAGCATCACCCGGGACTCGCCGCCCTTGTTCTCCGCGATCGCCGCCGCCATCTCCATCTGCGGGAACCCGTTCATCACCTGGTAGATCAGGTTCGGCGCGCCGAACACCGCGGCCGCCGCCACACCGATCCACAGATGCCGGGACCGCAGCGCCGCCCGGGGCCCGGCGAGCAGCAGCGCCACGGCCAGGCAGAGCAGCAGCAACAGCACCAGATGCTTGTTCCACAGCCCGAGCCCGGCCACGACCCCGGCGGCGATCCAGGCCCCCGGGCGGTGCCAGAGCAGCGCCCGGACCACGAAGTACAGCACGCCCGTCCAGACCAGCAGGTCCGGTGTGGAGGTGGAGGTGACGTGCGCCGACGACAGCGGGAACACGCCGAACACCCCGGCCGCGGCCAGCGACTGGGCGGCTGTCCCGCCGCCGGTCTCGCGAGCGATCGCGGCGGCCACCAGCGCGGTGAGCCCGAGCAGCACGGCGGCCGGCACCCGGATCGCCCACAGGGTGTCGCCGAACGCCTCGATACCGAGCCGGACCAGCATCGGCGTGAACGGCGGCTGATCGGCGTAGCCCCACTGCGGGTGTTCGCCGAGGAGCCGGAAATACAGCTCGTCGCGGTGGTAGCCATACCCTCCGGCGCTGATCAGAAGCAGTAGCGCGGCGGCGGACGCGATCAGGCCGGCCGGCCACCAGGCGTACGGGCTACGAGCTGACTCCATACGCTGTGTATCTGCGGTATCACTGAGCGCATCGACCACGGTCCCACCGTACGGGTCCGCGTCCACCGGCCGCCAATGTCAAATGGACCAGCCCGCACGTTCCACACTCGCGGCACACCCCGTCATCCCCGCCCGTCGCGTCCGAGCGCAGGGGGTACAAGCGCGGCTCCCCCGTCGGAGTCGGGTGACGGCGATCCGACTCGACTTTCGCCGGCTGTTCTGAAACGGTCGTAGTGGTCATGTCTCCATCGGCCCACGGAAGTCACGCCCGGAGTCGGGCCGAAAGTCCCACCGCCTCGGGCGGGTCCGCCCTCGGTCCTCGGTGCCATCATGGGACCGGCACGTCCGTCGATGTCCACGGAGGAGCATTGACCGAGCCCGAGCCCCGTGACCCCGATCGGCCGGCCGCCGTCGAACGGGCCCGCGCGGGTGTGCGCTCCTGGATCCGTGAGGCCGGCCAGCGTACCCGGGCCGGCCTGCGAACGGCCGGCCCGTACGGCCTCCTCGCCTTCCTGACCGCCTCCGCGGTCGCCCCGGTGGCCGGCGCCGCGCTGGGCGCCACCGACGCCTTCGCCGCCGCCCTCGACCAGGTCGGGGGCCTGGGCAGCAACTATCTCGCCGACAGCCTGAGCGAGGCGGCGAAACGGATGCGCGACCGGGACCCGCAGGCGGACGGCTGGAGCGAGGAGCAGTGGCGCGACGCGATCGCCGCCGACCTGCTGCCCCGGCTCGCCGCCGCCGACGAGCGGAGCCGGGCCCTGCACGAGGAGATCTCCCGGGTGCTGCGCGAGGTCGACGCGGTCGGCGCCGCGATCAGCGAGGCCGCCACCACCGACGAGGAACTGCGGCACCAGCTGGAGGGGGCGTTCCGGGAGCTCGGCCTGGGCGTCGGTGAGCTGCACTGGATGATCACCGAGGTCCGGCAGAGCGTCGACGGCCTGCGACAGCAGTTCGCCGTGCAGAGCCTGGAGCTGAGCCGCCGGCTGGAGCAGATGCGGCGGCACCTGACCGAGGTGACCCGGGAGCAACTGCCCGGCGGTGACGAGGTGCCCGCCGACGTGCCCGGGGGAGTCGTTCCGCCGTACCCCGGCCTGGTCAGTTTCCAGCCGGAGGACGCCGCCCGTTTCCGCGGCCGGGAGACGCGGATCGCGGAGCTTCTCAGCCTGCTCGCCGAGCAGGCCCTGGGCGGTCCGCCGCTGATCGTCACCGGGGTGTCCGGCGCCGGCAAGTCGTCGCTGCTGCGGGCCGGTCTGCTGCCGGCTCTCGGCGCCGGCGCGCTGGGCGAGGAACCGGCCTCCTGGGCCTGGGTGCTGACCGCTCCGGGCGCCTCCCCGCTCGCCGATCTGGTGGCCCGCCTGCACGGCCTGGTCGAGACGGACGACGTGCCGCACGACGACCTGGTGAAGGCGGTGCGCGAGGAGCCGCACCGGCTGGGCGCGCTGGCGGCGAAGGCGGCCGCGGCGGGCCGCCGGCCGATCGTGGTGGTGGACCAGTTCGAGGAGCTGTTCACCCAGTGCCCGGACCCGGCTGAGCGGCTCGCCTACGTGACCGCACTGGCCACGGCGGCGCCCGCGCTCGTGGTGATCGCCGTCCGCTCCGACTTCTATCCGGCCTGTGCCGCGCTGCCGCCGCTGGCGAAGATCCTCGCCGCCGGGCACGTGGTCCTCGGGCCGCTGGACGCCGAGGCGATCCGCCGGGCCGTCGTCGAGCCGGCCGAGCACGCCGGCCTCACCGTCGAGCCGGGCCTGCCCGACCTGCTCCTGCGGGACCTCGGCGCGGATGGGCCGGACGACTACGAGCCGGGCGCACTGCCGCTGCTCGCCCACGCGCTGCGCGCCACCTGGGACCGCCGGGAGGGGATCCGGCTGACCGTCGCCGCCTACCGGGCCACCGGCGGCATCCGGCACGCGATCGCCGAGACCGCCGAGGGCATCTACCTCGATCTGCCGCCGGAGGATCGCGACCGGCTCCGGGACGCCCTGCTCGGCCTGGTGACGGTGACCGGCGACGGTACGGCCGTGCGCCGCCGCGGCGAGCGGGCGGCCAGCGACTCCCGGGTGCTGCGCCGCCTGGTCAAGGCCCGGCTGGTCACGGTCGGCACGGACACCGTGGAGATCAGCCACGAGGCGCTGCTGACCAGCTGGCCCCGGCTCGCCGGCTGGGTCGCCGAGGCCCGCGAGGACCTGCTGCTGCGCCAGTCGGTGACCGAGGCGGCCCGCGACTGGGACCGCTCCGGCCGCGACCCCGACCTGCTGCCCCGGGGCTCCCGTCTGCTGGCCGGGGAGCGCGTGCCGGCCGGCGACGGCGTGCCCCCGCTCGTCGGGGAGTACCTCGCGGCCGGCGCCGCGGCCGCCGCCGGTGAGCAGCGCGCACGTGAGCGGGCCAACCGGCGGCTGCGCCGGATGGTCGCCGGGCTCGCCGCGGCGCTGCTGCTGGCCGTGGCCGGCGGACTGGTCGCGGTGGACCGGCAGCGCACCGCCGACGCGGCCGGCCGGGACGCCCGCTCCCGGCAGTACGCGGCCGAAGCCGTCGCCCTGCTGGACCGCGACGAGCCGGCCGCCGTCCGCCGGGCCCTGGCCGCGTGGAACGAGGAGCCGACCGCCGAGGCCCGGGGCGCGCTGCTCTCCGCCCAGATGGTGCGGTTCGCCGGGCGGCTCGGCACGGTGCCGGGCGGCTACTCGGCGGCGGTGAGCCCGGACGGGTCACGGATCGCCATCGGCGACGACAAGGGCGTCGTCCGGCTCTGGGACACCGCCTCGCTCACCGAGGTCGGCCCGCCACTGGCCTACCCCGCGACACCGGCGGGCATCGAGACGACCTGGGTGGTGTCGGTGGTCTTCTCCCCGGACGGCCGCTACCTGGCGTCCGGGGCGCTGGTGCCCGAGGGGGTACGGATCTGGGACGCGGCCACCGGCGAGCTGATCCGTGCACTGCCCGCCGCCGGGGCGGTCGACTGGCTGCCGGACAGCGCCACGGTGGTGGCCGGCGGCTCGGCCGAACCGCGAGCCCTCGGCTTCTGGGACGCCGCCACCGGCCGGTCCATCAGGACCCTGCCGGCCGGCGACGGCATCGTCACCGCGCTGTCGGTTAGCCGGGACGGCCGGCATGTGGCGACAGCCGGGCTGATCGGCGCCGTCGAGGTCCGGCGGATCGTCGACGGCCGGCGCACGATGAAGCTGACCGGTCCCACGTTCCTCGCCTTCGCACCGGACGGCTCGCTGGTGACGAACGAGAAGGGCCCCGGCGGGCAGGGACGGCTCCGGCAGTGGGAGGCGGCCACCGGGCGCAAGCTGCGCGACATCACACCGGAGGGCCACGTCGGCGCGCCACCGGCCGCGTTCGCGGTCACCGGCGACGGCATGATCATCGCGGCGGCCACGCACCGCAGCGTGGACCTGTGGTCGCTCACCGACGAGACGCGCGGCACGCTGCGTACCGGTCTGTCGTCGTACGGGGCGTCCGCGTCCTCGGCGAACGGGCAGGTGGTCGTGGTGACCTCACCGACCGGGCCGTCGGTCGTGCATCGGCGGGTCGTGGACACGCTGAACACCGACGGCGAAGTCCACGGCGCGGTGTTCTCACCCGACGGGCGCAGGCTCGCCGCCGGCGGCCAGGACGGCACGGTCCGGATCTGGGACACCGCCACCCGGGTACGGACCGGGTCGTTCCGCCCGGCCGGACCGGTGAGCGGGCTGGTCCACGCCGCCGACGGGCTGCTCGGCCTGATCACGGCCGCCGGAACGCTGGAACTGTGGGACGAGACCGGGAAACGGCAGGCCTCGACGGACCTGGGGGCGTGCACCGGCGACCTGGCCGCCTCACCCGACGGGCGGCTGCTCGCGGTGACGACGTTCACTTGTCTCGGCGAGGGGCCGGCCTGGACCCCCGGCGAGATCCGGGTCTACGACGTCGACGCCCGGCGGATGCGCGGGACGATCACCCTGAACAAGCCCTCCGAGGCGAAGGCGGAGTCGAGCTTCGCGCTCGCCTTCTCCCCCGACGGGACCGTCCTGCACGCGGCGGTGACCACCGGCAGTGTCGAGCGGGACGACTCCGGCTTCTCCGCCGACCTGCGCTCCTGGCGGACCGGCGACCTGAGCGCCGTGGGCGAGCCCCGGCCGCTGGGCCCCTACCAGCCACTGGACCTGGCCATCGCGCCGGACGGCCGGTCGATGGCGGTGACCGGCACGAACCGGCTGGTCGACATCCGGTCCGGGGACGGCTCGACCTCCCTGTGGACCACCTCCGAGCAGGGCGAGCAGATCGACCGGGTGGCGTTCTCACCGGACGGGCGGACACTCGCGGTGAGCGACCGGAGCGGCCCGGTGCAGCTCTGGGACACCACGGCCCGCGCCCCGCTGGCGACGCTGCGCGGGCACGTCGGCGTGATCGCCGCGCTGGCGTTCTCCCCGGACGGCGGCCGTCTGGTCAGCGGCTCGTTCGACTCCCTGGTCTCGGTGTGGCCGCTGGACCCGGCCGTGGCGGGCCGCAAGCTGTGCGCAATAGCCACCTCGCTGAGCCGTGACGACGGCCAACCGGTCCCGGACTACTGCCGACGATTCCGTCCGTGACACGGCTCCCCGCTTCACAGGCGGCTCTCGATGACAACCGGTCCGGCCGCCGGTGTGCCGGCACTTCCTCGACGGCAGATGTCTGCCCGGGGTGAGTGGGCGGCTGGGGGCTCAGATCTGGCGGTTTCGGCCGGCGGCCATGCCGGCGATGATCTGCGGGACCATCAGGGCGACCATCAGGGCCAGCGGCACCCGCCAGCCGCCGGAGGCGTCGTGCAGGGCGCCGACCAGGATGGGGCCCGGGATGGCGAAGAGGTAGCCGATGCTCTGGGCGAACGCGGACAGCTGCACGACCGTGGCCGGGGTGCGGCCGCGGAGCGCGATCATCGTGAGGGCCAGCGGGAAGGCGGCGTTGACGACACCGAGGAGGACCGCCCACAGCCAGGGTGCGGCGGCGGGGGAGGCCCACAGGCCGGCCCAGCCGGCGATGCCGAAGAGGCCGAGGACGAGGGCGATGCCGCTCTGTGAGCGGAGCCGGCCGGCGTACGCCGACAGCAGGAACGACAGTGGCACGCCGAGCAGGGAGGTGACCGCGAACAGGACACCGGCCAGCGCGGGGGAGAGGCCGGCGTCGCGGTAGATCTCCGGCAGCCAGCCGATGATCACGTACGCCGAGGTGGACTGCATGCCGAAGTACACGGCGAGGGCCCATGCGACCGGGTGGCGGCTCACCCGTACCGCAACCGGGGTGTCGGTGCGGTCTGCGGTCTCGCGCGATCGGGCCAGCATCAGCCACGGGGGAAGGGCGAGCAGCGCGGCGAGGGACCAGCAGGCGAGCCCCATCCGCCAGTCGTCGCCGAAGGCGCCGGTGATCGGCACCGTGGCGGCGGCGGCCGTGGTGGCGCCGATGTTGAGGGCCACCGAGTAGAGGCCGGTGACGGCGCCCACCCGGTCCGGGAAACGGTCTTTGACGATGGACGGCAGTAGCACGTTGACCAGCGCGATCCCGGCCAGCGCGACCGCGCTGAACAGCAGGAACAGCGCTGAGCCGCCGGTGAACGGCCGGATCGTCAGGCCCGCGGCGAGCAGCAGCAGGCCGCCGAGGATCACCCGCGCGGAGCCGAACCGCCGAGCGAGGCGGGGTGCCGCGAGGCCGATCGAGGCGAAGCACAGCACCGGCACGGAGGTGAGCAGCCCCGCCACCGTGGCGCTCATGCCGAGCCCGGCCCGGATCTCGGTGAGGACCGGGCCGATGCTGGTGACCGCGAGCCGGAGGTTGACCGCGGCGAGAAGGAGCGCCGTCAGTGCGAACAGCCCGCCGGCACGGGTCTTCTCCTGGATCACCACCCACCCATGGTATCGGGTGATCGGCGCAACACTCCTTACAGAGTCGTCATGCGGCCGCGGCCGGCTCCTGCTCGCGCTCGATCTGCTCGTTCCACTCGCGCTTGCCGGCCTGCCAGCCGTCCTCGTTCATCCCGCGCCGCCAATACCCGGAGATCGACAGCTGGCTCATCGGGATGGCCAGCTCGACCCGCAGGAACCGGCGCAGCTCGCGGACGGCGTTGGCCTCACCGTGCACGAACGCCTGCAGCCGCCCGGCCGGGAAGTCCAGCCCGCGGATCGTGTCGACGAGCCCGGTGCCGGTGCCGCGGTGCAGCCAGGTGATCTCCGCGTCGGCCCGGGTCTCGATCTTCTGCTCCTCGTCGGCCCCGGAGACCTCGATGAACGCCCGGACCTTCGCACCCTCGGGCATCCGCTCCAGGGCCGCGCTGATCGCGGGCAGCGCGCTCTCGTCACCGGCGAGCAGGTGCCAGTCGGCCGTGGCGTCCGGCGTGTAGCCGCCGCCCGGCCCCATGAACCGGAACGCGTCACCGGGCTGCGCGGCCGCCGCCCACGGGCCGGCGATGCCCTCGTCGCCGTGCACCACGAAGTCGACCCACATCTCGCCGGCCTCGGGCAGCCACTTGCGCACCGTGTACGTCCGGACGCACGGCCACGAGTCACGCGGCAGCGTCTCCCGGATCACGCCCATGTCGAACGGCTCGGGGTAGGTGGCGCCGGGCATCGGGAAGAGCACCTTGATGTAGTGGTCGGTGAACTGCCCGGCCTCGATCCGGGTCAGAGCCTCACCGCCGACCACGACACGCACCATGTGCGGGGTCAGCTGCTCCACCCGGGTGACCACACCCTCGTGGGCCGGTCGCGCGGGTCTGTTCGCCATGGGCTGCACCTCACTGCCGGGTAGCGGATACCGCCGCCGAATCGGATCTCGGCAGGTAAGGCTACCCTTATTCTGGGTGATCCACCCTCCCGGCTCATCTTTCCCGGAATTTCCCACCCTCCGGCCGGATCCCGCAGCGGTTCGGTGGATACCCAGCGTGGAGACCATCCCCCGGCGTGGGCGGAACGGTTCCGCAAGCTGATCCCCCGGCCCGCGCGGGCTCATCCTGTACGGCCACACCTCCCGCAGAGCCACCCCGTCCCGTCGGGTCCGGGCGACGGGGCTGCCCGCTCCCGGCCGAAACGCCGCCGCCGGGCCGATGCGGTGGTTGCGGTGTGGTCGTCACCGGTGGATCGGCGGCACTGCGCCACCGGCCGGCGCCGGAGACGCGGAAGGCGGGCGGGACCGAAAGGTCCTGCCCGCCTTCTCAGTGCCGCGGCGCGGGGTCAGCGCCAGTTGTTGCGGGGCCGGGTCCGTAGGAAGGCCGCGATGATGAGGCCGATCAGGACCATCACGGCGCCACCGCCGATCCACGCCAGGTTGCTGCTGATCAGGTTGAACGAGCCGCTCTCTGCGGGCGGTTCGGCGATCGTGTCGCCGTTGGTCTTCTCCGGCTGGTCGGGGGCGCCGTCACCGGGGTCGGCGGCGAGACCCGGACCGTCGGTGGGCTCGGGGTCGGCGTCGTACTCCGGCTCCACCGCCTTGGTGGTCTTGGTCGTCACCGGCTTCTCGGTGGTCTCCTCGGACTGCGAGGATTCTTCAGAGTTTTCAGACTCCGAAGATTCGGACTTCGTGGTGGCCGGCGTCCGGGTCACCTTCGGGGTCACCTTGGTGGTCGCCCCGGAGGTCCCGGCCTCCTCGTCGTCGGTGTTCTTGGTGGTGGTGTCGGTACGCGGGGTCGCGGTCACCACGGTGCTGTTCGGCTTGGCGGTCGCGGGCTTCGAGGTCGCCGGCGTCGTCGGGGTCACCGCACCGCTGTTGGTGTTGTTCCCGCCGCCGTTGTTCCCACCGTTGTTGTTGCCGCCCTGGTTGCCACCGTTGTTGTTGCCACCCTGGTTGCCGCCGTTGTTGCCACCCTGGTTGCCGCCCTGGTTGCCGCCGTTGTTGCCGCCCTGGTCGCCGCCGTTGTTACCGCCCTGGTTGCCACCGTTGTTCGCGGCGCGGACGGTGACCCGGACGGAGTCGAGGGCCGGCGTCTGGTTGGCGCGCTCCATCATCGGGATCCGGTGCGACCCGTCACCCGCCCACGACGAGCACTGGAACTCGCCCTCCTGCGGCAGTCCCGGGACCTGGATGGTGACGGTGTCCGGCTGGGCGCTGCCACGGCTGTCCTCGGTCGCCACGAAGAACGCCGGCACGGGCGCGGACTCGGGGGCCTCGTCGTCGTTGTTCAGGATCCGGCAGGCGGTGTGGAAGTGGCCGCGGACCAGGCCGTTCTGCAGAACGCTGGACTCGACGTAGTACCCGCCCTGGCCGGCCGCGAGGAAGCGGTCCCGGATCAGGTTGCGGGTGCTGATCCGCAGCTGGAACGGCGTGCCGACGGTGACCTCGCCGGGCGCTTCGGTGATCAGCAGAGTGGGGTTGTTGGCGGCGACACCGACCTCACCGAACTCGGTCGAAACGCACCGGTCGCCCTTCTGGAAACCGTCGTGCGCCACCAGATCGCTGTCCACACAGGTGTCGGTGAGGATCGTCAGGTTGTTGCCGACGACCTTCCCGGCCCCGCTCTCACCGGCTTTGGTGCTGGTGTCGGTGTCCGCCGCGTTGGCGAACTGGGTGAACCCGATCACCCCGCCGATCGCGGTGATGACGGCGCCGGCGGCCAACAGCCGGGTACGTCGTTGCCCCGAGCTTCGCATGACGAGACCTTCTTTTCCGATTCCCGGTCAATGACGGCGCCGGTTACCGGCGCTGACCGCCCAGACGTTAGGGGCGCGTCTCACAGAAAGCAATTCCGGAACCGGGATCGGAGATTTCTTATGGTCGCCTTAAAGAAAAAATGTCGATCGGGACTCGAACCTCAAGCATCCTCCGAACGGATGATGTCCGCGGTTCAAAAAATCCTGGCAGAAAGTCTCTGAACAGGGAGAGTAACTCACCGGGCTGTGAACGCCACTATCAGTCAGCGGGCCAGAAACCGCGCGCCGCATAGACGTCGCGTAACACTTCGATACGGTCCGTCATGATGCCGTCGACACCCATGTCGAGGAGCCGATTCATTTCTTCCGGATCGTCGATCGTCCACACATGGGCCTGCAATCCGAGCCGGTGCAGATAGGTGAGAAATCGCGGAGTGAGCACGGTGACCCGGCCGTGGCGGACCGGGATCTGGGCCGCGACCGCCGAGGCCGGCAGCGGCAGTCGCACGCCGGCGGCCGCGGCGAACCACAGCGCGGCGGTCGCCCGCATGCCGAGCGAGGTGGCGACCCGCGGCCCGGCCAGCGCACGGACCCGGGTCAGCCGGGCGTCGCTGAACGAGGCGAGCAGCACCCGGTCGCCCGCGCCGGTGGCGTGCACGGCGGCGACGGCGGGCTCGACCACCCGGTCGGCTTTGACGTCCACGTTGAACCGGACGCCCGGCCACGCGTCCAGCACCTCGTCGAGGCGGGGCACGGCGGCGGCGCCTGCCACCCGTACCGAGCAGAGGTCAGCCCAGGTCAGGTCGGCGACGCGCGCCTGCCGCCCGGCCACCCGGTCGAGTCGCGCGTCGTGGATGACGACCGGGATCCCGTCCGCGGTGGCGTGCACGTCGGTCTCGACATACCGATAACCCATGTCGACGGCCCGCTGGAACGCCTCGGCGGTGTTCTCGTCGCCCTCGGCGGCGCCACCGCGGTGCGCGAAGGCGAGCGGTCCCGGGGTGTCCAGGAACGGGTGGCTCACCGGGGCAGTATGCCGGGGCTTGTTGACGTGGGCCAAAAGAGGTCGAATGGCGGTGGCGGCGAGGAGGGGGCGCGATGTCCGGACCCACGGTTGTCATCATCGGTGCGGGGATCGTCGGGTGCGCGCTCGCCGACGAGTTGACCGGTCGGGGCTGGACCGACGTCACCGTCCTCGACCGCGGCCCGCTCTTCGAGACCGGCGGCTCCACCTCACACGCGCCGGGGCTCGTCTTCCAGATCGACCCGTCCCGGACCATGTCGAGGCTGGCCCGCTACACCGTCGAGAAATACGCCGGGCTCGGCTGCTTCTCCCCGGTCGGCAGTCTCGAGGTGGCGACGACACCCGCCCGTCTCGCCGAGCTGCACCGCCGGTTCGGGTTCGGACAGTCCTGGGGAGTCCCGTCATCCGTCCTGGATCCGGCCGCCTGCGCAACGGCGTACCCATTATTGGACAAATCATTAATTGCCGGTGGGCTTCATGTGCCGTCCGACGGGGTGGTCCCGGCGGTCCGCGCGGCCGAGGCCCAGGCCGCGCGGGCGACGACGCGCGGCGCCCGGTTCCTCGGGGACCGGACGGTCACCCGTGTGCTGTCCCGGGCCGGGCGGGTCACCGGCGTCGCGACCGCCGACGAGGAGTTCCCCGCCGACCTGGTGGTCAGCTGCGCCGGGCTCTGGGGCCCGGCGATCGGGGCGATGGCCGGGGCGCCGATCCCGCTGCTGCCGATGGCGCATCAGTATGTGCGGACCACGCCGGCCGGCGCCTCCGACGAGTTGCCGATCCTGCGTCACCCGGACCGCGACCTGTACTTCCGGGCACACGGCGACCGGCTCGGCATCGGCTCCTACCTGCACGAGCCGATGCCGGTCGACCTCGCCGACCTGCCCGGCGACGACCACCCGTCGAAGCTGCCGTTCACGCCGGACACCTTCAAGCAGTCCTGGGCGGCGGCGGCCGAGCTGATCCCGGCGCTGCGCGGCGCCACCCTGGAGGACGCGTTCAACGGCGTCCTCTCGTTCACCGCCGACGGCTTCCCGCTGCTCGGTGAGGCGGCGTCGCCGCGCGGGCTCTGGATGGCCGAGGCGGTCGGGGTGGCCCATTCGGCCGGGGCGGCGAAGGCGGTCGCCGAGTGGATGGTGGACGGCCGGCCCGCGATCGACCTGCACGAGTGCGACCTCAACCGCTTCGACGCCGCCCAGCTCTCGCCGGACTACGTGCGGCGGCGCGCCATCCGCTCGTTCGTCGAGGTCTACGACATCGTGCACCCGGCCGATCCGCCGCCGGTGCGCAACGTCCGGGTCAGCCCGTTCCACCCCCGGCAGACCGAGCTGGGCGCGGTCTTCGGCGAGGCAGCCGGGTGGGAGCGCCCTCTCTGGTACGCGACGAACCCGCCCCCGGAGGCGCCGCGTCCCCGTGACGAGTGGTCGTCGCGGCACTGGTCGCCGATCGCCGAGACGGAGGCCCGGCTGACCCGCCGCCGGGTCGCCCTCTACGACATGACCCCGCTGACCAGGATCGACGTGACCGGCCCGGTCGGCTTCCTGGCCGGTCTGGCGGCCGGTGACGTGGACCGCCCGGTCGGCACGGTCGTCCACACCGTTCTGCTGGACTCGGCGGGCGGCGTGCGCAGCGATGTCACGGTGGCCCGGTTGGGTGAGGACCGGTTCCGGGTCGGGGCGAACGGGCCGCTCGACGTCGACTGGCTGCGGCGGCACGCCCCGCCCGGCGTCTCGGTGCGCGACGTCACCGGCGGCACCTGCGGGGTCGGGCTGTGGGGTCCGGCCGCCCGTGAGCTGCTCGCCCCACTCACCGACGTGGACGTGTCGTCGGAGGCGTTCCGCTCCCGGCAGGCGCGGGAGGGGCACGTCGGCACGGTTCCGGTCGTCATGCTCCGGCTGTCGTGTGTGGGCGAGCCGGGCTGGGAGATCTACACCGAGGCCCAGTACGGGCTGCGTCTGTGGGACACCCTGTGGGAGGCCGGCCGGGAGCACGGGCTGATCGCGGCGGGCCGGTCGGCGTTCGACAGCCTGCGCCTGGAGAAGGGGCACCGCACCTGGGGGCGGGATGTGACCAGTGAGGACGATCCGTATCAGGCGGGGCTGCTGCCGTCCGGTGACCGGGCCCCGGAGCGGCGCCTCACCTGCCTGGTTCTGGCCGACACCGGGGACGTGCCGCTCGGGCGGGAGCCGGTTTACGCGGGGGGCTTTCCGGTGGGTCACGTGACGAGCGCGGCGTACGGCTGGTCGGTGGGCGCCCCGATCGCGTACGCCTGGTTGCCGTCGGCCCTGGCCGTTCCCGGCACGCAGGTGGAGATCGGCTATTTCGGCCGCCTGCTGCTCGCCACCGTGGCGACCGAGCCGCTCTTCGACCCGAAACAGGAGCGTCTACGGCGCTGATCTGCGAATTCTCCGTCGGCGGCGTCCTTGATGTGACTAGCATCGAGTCGATCAGGACAGGCGTGACGGTGATCCCGCCGTTCACACGATCGTGGGTTCCCGGCCGGGCTGACCGGCTGTCACCACGAGGCGTGCCGTGCGCTGATCGTGTCGAAACGAAACCGTCCGGGGTAAATAACGGGACTCGCTCACACGGCTTCGCGGACTGCCCTAGCTTAGGCCAGGTCTAAGTCGGGCAAATCCGTTTGAAGTGGAGTATGTCGTGCGCTTTTCTCGTTCGTCCAGGGTCGCGCGGGGCGGTCTCTGGGCCTCCGCCCTGCTCTCGATAGTGGCTGCGGTGAACTCGGGAGGAGCACTCGCGGCCGACGTCGAACCGCCGTACACGCCTCCGCTGGCCCTCAACGGGACCGCCTCCCTGATGTGGCGCGCCGGCGACGACGAGCGCGTCATCCGCCTGACCGACGGCGGCTACCGGCAGGCCGGATCAGCCTGGAGCCTTCAGCAGATCGATCTGACCCGATCCTTCGAGACCACGTTCACGGCCCACCTGCGCAGCGGGAAGGTCGGTGCCGACGGCATCGCCTTCGTCGCGCAGGGCGAGGGCCCCCGCGCGCTCGGCGGCTGGGGCGGTGGCCTCGGCTATCGCGGCATCTGGCGCAGCGTGGCCGTGGAGTTCGACATCTACCAGAACACTCCGGACCCGAGCAGCAACCATCTCGCGGTCTCGGTCGACGGCAATCCCGACCGGCACGAGTCGGCCGCCGAATCCTCGGTCCGGCTCTACGGCAAGCCGTTCCAGGCCCGGATCAGGTACGACGCCGGCCAGCACCGGCTGACCGTCTTCGTCCGCCCGCGTGCCAAGGGCACCGAGGAGCTCCTGCTCGACCAGAAGGTGGACCTCGCCCGGAAGGCAGGCGTGCCGTTCGGCTGGGTCGGGTTCACCGGCGCCACCGGCAGCCTCACCGCCCGCCAGGACGTCTACGAGTGGTCGGTCACCGTGCCGCAGGCGTGAGCGCACCGTCCCGCCGGGGCCTCGTGCCCCGGCATCTTCCCTTGCTCCGGCCCGGACCGGGCCGACTCCACCCTCCCCGATCGGAGAGAGTTATGCCCACGGTCGACCGTGTGCTTCCCGGCGAGACGAACACCGTCATCGCCATCCAGGACATCCAGGCCGCCGTCCCGGCGATTCCCGGACTTCCGCAGGAACCGGGCGACGGCCCCGAGCCCGAGCCCCGGATCAGCGTCATCGTCCCGGCCCTCAACGAGGCCCGGAACATCCCGCACGTCTTCGCCCGGCTCCCGCAGGTGGACGAGATCGTCCTGGTCGACGGCGGCTCGATCGACGACACCGTGGCGGTCGCCCGCCGGCTGCGACCGGACATCCGGGTCGTGCGGCAGAACCGCCGCGGCAAGGGCAACGCTCTGGCCTGCGGGTTCGCCGCGGCCACCGGCGACATCATCGTGATGATCGACGCCGACGGCTCGACCGACCCGATGGAGATCCCCCGGTTCGTCGAGGCGCTGCGCGAGGGCGCCGACTTCGCCAAGGGCTCCCGCTTCCGGCCGGCCGGCGGCAGCGCCGACATCACCCGGCTGCGGCGGGCCGGTAACAAGTGCCTGAGCATGCTGGTCAACGTCATGTTCCGGACCCGCTACAGCGACCTCTGCTACGGCTACAACGCGTTCTGGGCACACTGCCTGGACGTCTTCGACCTGGACCACACCTCCCCGGCCCCGGACAACGCGGACGGACGGCTCTGGGGCGACGGCTTCGAGATCGAGACACTGCTCAACCTGCGCGCGGCCCGGGCCGACCTGAAGATCACCGAGGTCGCCAGCTTCGAGCACAACCGCATCCACGGGGTCAGCAACCTCAACGCGTTCACCGACGGGATGCGGGTGCTGCGTACCATCGCCCGCGAATGGCCCCGCCGGGCCCGCGTCCAGCAGGTCGCCGAACGGCAGGCCCGATGAGGATCGGCATCGTCGCCAACGCCTATCACCCGGACATCGGCGGGGTGGAGACCCACGTCAAACGGCTCTGCACCGGCCTGATCGCGGCCGGCGACGAGGTAGAGGTGATCACCCAGCACGCCGTCCGGTCCGAGGAGACCGTCGACGGGGTGCTCGTCCGCCGTTTCCCGCTCACCGTCCCGGCCGGCGACTACCGGCTGTCCGTGCCGCTCTGGCGCTGGCTGCGCGCCCACGCCCACGAGTACGACGTCCTGCATACGCACAGCTACCACGCCCTCGCCTCGCTCTGCGCCGCGCTGGGCAACCGCTCGCCGCTGGTGTTCACGCCGCATTACCACGGCACCGGGCACACCCGCTTCCGGGCCGCGCTGCACCCGCTCTACCGGCCGATCGGCCGTACCATCATGAACCGGGCCTCCGCCGTCATCTGCGTGACCTCGGCCGAACGCGAGCTCGTGCTCCGCGACTTCCCGTCCGTCAGCACCCGTGCCGTGGTGATCCCGAACGGCACCGATCCGCGCCCGTCCCGCGGCCCGGCCTCGCCCCGCACCCGCCGGATCCTCTGCGTCGGGCGCCTGGAGCAGTACAAACGGGTCGACCGGGTGATCCGGGCGATGACCAGGCTCGGCCCGGAGCACCGCCTGGACGTGGTCGGCACCGGACCGGCCGGCGACCGCCTGCGCAACCTCGCCGCCGGTCTCGGACTGGCCGGGCGGGTGGTCTTCCACGGCCGCCTCGACGACGCCGCCTTCGACTCCTGCCTGGCGCAGGCCTCGGCGGCGGTCTCCGCCTCCACCCACGAGGCCTTCGGCATGGCGGTCGCCGACGCGCTCGCCGCCGGCCTGCCGACCGTGGCCGCCCCGATCCCCGCACACCGCGAGGTCGCCGGGCTGGCCGGGGACAGCGCGTGGCTGCGGTTCGCCGACCCGGACGACGAGAACGCCCTGGCCGAAGCCCTCGAAGACGCCGCCGCCATCGGCCGCACCCGGCCGGCGATCCTGCCGACCTGGCCGGACGTGGTCGGCGCGACGCGGAACGTCTACGCCGCAGTGGCCCACCGGACCGTCCCCGTGGGGGCCGTCAGCCGATGAGCGCTGCCACGGCCAGTCCCACCATCGACCGGCGGGACGGCCGGGACCCCGCACCGGAGCCACGCGCCTGGGCCGGGCCGGTCGCCGCCGGCATCACTCTCACGATCACCGGGGCGGCCGGGGCCGCCGCCCTGGTGACGGCATACCGGCGAGCCGAATGGGGACACGACGGCGCGTTCGCCTGGTTCTGGGCCGGCATGCTGGTGTTCAGCCTGCCGGCCGCGTACTGGGCGATCCGCCGCGGCTCCAGCGCCCGCCTGCGCCTCGCCGTCCTGATCGGCTACGCCTGCTTCACCTACCTGCCGAAACTGCTGCGCAACCCGGCCGGCCCGCTCTACCACGACGAGTACGCCCACTGGGGACAGAGCCACGACATCGTCCTCGACGGACTGCTCTTCCAGCAGAACCCGATCGTCCGGGTGATCGGCGACTACCCCGGCCTGCACGCCACCGTCGCGTCGCTGGCCACGCTCACCGGCGTCACCGTCTGGCATGCCGCGCTGTTCGTGCTGATCCTGGCGCACGTCCTGCTCACCCTCGGCGTCGCCGTGCTGGCCGGTCGACTGTGGCCGGACCCGCGGATCGCCGCCGCGGCCGCCGTCGTCTACAGCCTGAACAGCTCGTTCCTCTACTTCGACACCCAGCTCGGCTACGAGTCGCTGGCCATCGGCGTCATGGTGTGGGCGCTGGCCTGCGCGATGTCCGCGATCCGGGCCGTCAGCGCACGCGCCCGGCTCGGCTGGGCCGCCCTGTTCGTGCCGTTCACCGTGGCGATCACGGCCACCCACCACCTGACCGCGATCTGGCTCACCGGCATCCTCGGGCTGATCGCGCTGGCCTGCACGATGCTGCGCGCGCCGGCGCGTACCGCCTGGGCCCTGACCGCGACCGCGGGTGTCTCGGTGGCCGTGTGGATGGCCGCCGTGTCGCCGCGGACCGGCACCTACCTGGAGCCCTACCTGGGTCGCGCCCTCGGCCAGTTCGGTGGTCTGGCCGGCGGCGGCTCGGGGG
Organism: Actinoplanes sp. CA-252034; assembly: GCF_050956125.1. Taxonomy (NCBI): domain Bacteria; kingdom Bacillati; phylum Actinomycetota; class Actinomycetes; order Micromonosporales; family Micromonosporaceae; genus Actinoplanes; species Actinoplanes sp. CA-252034. Next base: position 9,168,251 of record NZ_CP191846.1, on the reverse strand, counting down.
GCCGCACCCTGTTCAACCAGTCGGTCGCCCCCTGGTGGGAGCAGCAGGCGGCCTTCCTCGCCCCCGGGGTGGCCCTGCTCGCCGTCGTCGGCGCGACGGTTCTCTGGTGGCGCCGCAGACGCGTCACCGATCCGCTCACCCGCGCCGCGTCGGCTGCGATGCTGCTGCTCGGCGCCCTGTACTTCCCGGCGACCCTGCTGATCCTCACCCCGTCCGGTGCGGAGGGCGCACGCCGGTCCTGGGCCTTCAGCTACCTCGGCATCGCCGTGGCGTCCGCTCCGTTGATCATCGCACTGCTGGACCGCACGCGCCGCCGGATCAGCGGTTCCGGCACATTTCTTCTGGCCCTGTGCGCCCTGGTCATGGTCGGGAACACGGCGGCCGGCATGAACCCGTCCTACCGGTTCCCCGGCCCGCCGGTCTTCGGCTCCGACACCCGGGCCGCCACGCCGGAGCTGCTGGCCGCGTCCGCCTGGCTGCGGGAGACCCGGGGCCGGGGCGCGCGCCTGGTCGCCGACCGCTACTCCGGACTGATCTTCGGCTCCTACGGCGAGCAGGAGCCGACCACCGGCTCGGAGAGCTTCCCCACCTACGACCTCTACCTGGCCCAGCCCGGCCGCCCGATGCCACCGGCCCTGATGGAGCAGCTGCGCGCCTGGCGCTTCGAGTACCTGGTGGTCGATCGCCGGATGGCCGAACAGGTCCCCGACATCAAGATCTACTTCGAGACGAACGAGCCGATCCCGCACAACGGGCGCCCCGGCTTCACCCGGTCCCAACTGACCAAGTTCGACACCCTGCCCTGGCTGGTCAAGGTCTACGACGGCCCGCACATCGCGATCTACCGCTTCGACTTCGACAGCCAGGGCCAGCGCATCCACATGGGAGCCCGATGATCGTCCCCCCACCGCTGCGTACCCCCGCCGTCCGGCTGCTGCTGGTCGCCTACTCCGCCCTGGCCGGCATCCTCCCCGCCGCCGGACGCCCCTGGCTCACCGTCCCCCTCTGCCTGGCCGCGCTGGCGGCCACCGGCGCCCTCTGGGTCCGCGCCCTGCCCGGCCCGCCCGCCGAGACCGGAGTCCCCGCGGCCCGCCCCGGTCTGGCCGCCACGGCCGGCCTGATCACGGTGCCGCTGCTGGCCCTCCTGCTCCACGCGGCCGGCCGTCCGGTACGCCCCGCGCCCCTGGTCATCGCCTGCGCCGCGCTGGTCACCGTCCTCGCGGCGGTCGCCCTCCTCCGCGACCACCGCGCCCGCCGCCGGTCCGCCGCGCGTCCCGGTGTCCCGCACCAGCGCCACGACCCCACCTCGCCCGCGGCATCGACCGGCCGGCCACCGTCCTCCCCCCGGCATGCCGCCGGCCTCCCGGACGACCCGCCTCCCAGCACCCTCTTCCGGTACGGCCGAACGAGCTCGCCCGCTCCGCAGGAGCCCTCAACCCGGCCCACTCCGTCGTCCCCGGCCCCGGATCCCGACCTTCCTGGCGATCCCGCGGCTGCCGGGGCCCTCGATCTCGATCTTCCTGGCGATCCCGCGACTGCCGAGGCCCTCGATCTCGACCTTCCTGGCGATCCCCCGAACGCCGAGGCCCTCGATCCGACAGCGGCCACACCCACGTCCGGTGCCGGTTCCCCGGGCGGGCCCGCGTCCGGTGGCCGTTCCGGACGCGCGGTGCCCGCCTCCCGTACCGGCCGTTCCGGTGGCGTCGCGCCCGGATCCCGGGCCGGTTCCCGGGTGGGGGCCACGCCGTCGCCGGATGCCGATCTCCCCGGCCCGGGCCGGGGCCCGGTGCGGACCACGGTGGCCGTGGCCGTGCCCCTGGTCCTGGCGGCCGGCGTCGGCGGGCCGGCGGTCCACACCTACCTGACCGTGCCGCACCCGCCGGAACCCGGATATCTGAGCGTCGCCCTGAACGGCTGGGCCGCCGCCATCGACAGCCCGGTCACCGTCCCGGCCCGGGGCCTGGTGGTTCCGGTGCGGGTGACCAGCGCCGGCCTCGCCGACACCACCAGCCTGCTGCAACTGCGGATCGGCGGTCAGGTGGTGGCGAGCCGTCCGATGTCGGTGGCCGCCGACTCGGTCCGCTCCCTGACCGTCTACGTACCCGCCCTCCCCCGGACGGCCTCCTCCGCACGGTGGCGATCAGCGTCGGCGCGACAAGCATCGGCTTCTACGCCCGTGGCCACGCCGACACCCGGGATGCCCCGCAGACCACCGCGAGCGCCGCCGTGACCGGCCCGGGGTCCACCCCGCCGACGGCGCCCACACCGCTCCGTCCTCGGCGAACACCACCGGTGCCGGCCGCACCGGGCCGACGGCGGCTCAGTCCGGTCCGTCCGTCCCCGGCGACGGCGGCCGTGCCGGGTCGACGAGGGGCCAGGCCGGTCCGTTCATGCCCGGCGACGAGCGTGCCGCGGGTGGATGGCGTGGTCCGGCCGTGTCGCATGGCCCCGGTGCGGTGGCCGCGCCGGCCACCTCCCGAGGCGACCGTGCCGGGGCCGCGTCCGGTGCTGGACTCCGCAGCGTGGCCGGGGTGTCCGGGAGCGGACTCGGCGGAGTCTCCACGGGCCCGGTCCGGCCCGGTGGCGACCGTGCCGGCGGGACCCCGGCCGGATGGATCGGCCCGGTCCGGCCCGGCGCTGACGGGGGCGGCGGGACTCCGGCCGGGTGGCTCGGCCCGGTCCGGCCCGGCGGTGACGGGGGCGACGGGACCCCGGGCGGGTGGCTCGGCCCGGTCCGGCCCGGTGGGGACCGGCCCGGTGCGGCAGGACCCGGCGGTGACCGTGACGGAGGTGTCCGGGCGGCTCCCGGAGTGCGGGCGCATCCGGCCAGGCCCGGCGGCGACCGGCCCGGGGCCGTCCGGGCGACCCCTCTCACGACCTCCGGCGGACCGCATCGACCGGCCGTTCCCCCTGGTGGAAGCACCCAAGACGGCCCGGGGCCGCATTCCGGAGCGGGTGCGCCGAGCTTCCCCGACGCCCCGGCGGATCGCTCTCGCACGGGCGGCACCAAGGGCGGCCGGGCACTGGCCACTCCGGGCGCCGGTGGCGCCGATGCCGGGCCCCGTCCCGGTGACGGGCACGCGAGACCGGACAGGGTCAGCTGCTCGGGCAAGCGCCGCGCAGTCCTCGCGGGGGAGCGGACCACGTGCTGATCACCGCCGTCCGCCGGTTGTCCGGGGATTCCCTGGCCCGCAACAGCGCCCTGATCATGGCGACGACGGTGAGCAACGGCGGCCTGGGCTACTTCTACTGGATGCTGGCCGCCCGCGCGGTCCCCCCGAACCGGATCGGAACCGCGACCGCCCTCATCTCGGCCGCCACCGCGGTCAGCATGCTCGCGAACCTGGGCGCCGGCCACATGTTCATCCAGCGTCTCCCCGGCAGCGACGCCGCCTCCTGGTCCCGGATCGTCACCTCCGGCCTGCTCCTGGCCTCCGCCGCGACCGCCGCCACGGCCACCGCCGCCGCCCTGCTGGTCCCCCTGTTCGCCGGCAACTTCGGATTCCTGTCCGGCCCGGCCGGAGCGGCCGCTCTGGCCGCCGCAGCGGTGGCGGTGACGCTGACGACCCTGCTCGACAACCTCTACGTGGCCCACCGGGCGGGCCACGGCATGCTCATCCGCAACCTGGCAGTGGCCGCCGGCAAGATCGTCACCCTGCTGACGGTCCTGGCCGCCGGGTACCGGGGCGCCACCGCGGTCCTGCTCTCCTACGTCCTCCCCACCCTCCTGATCAGCCTGGCCACCATCACCATCGGCACCCGCCGCCTCCGCCCGTCCTCCCACCCCACCGTCGCCCCGGCCGCCGTTCCCCCGGCCGCTGTTTCCCGGGCTACCGTTTCCCGGGCCACCGCTACCCCGGCCGCTGTTTCCCGGGCCACCGCTACCCCGGCTACCGCTACCCCGGCAGCCGTTGCCCCGGCCGCCGGGCCGCGGGGGCGTTGGCGGGCGGCAACGGCGGGACTGCGTGCCGAACTGCCGCACGTGCGGACCGCCGTCACCGGCCACCATCTGATCAACCTGACCCAGGCCGGCCCGGCCGCTCTGCTGCCGGTCCTGGTGACGGCCCGGCTCGGCCCGGATGCGAACGCCCACTTCTACCTAGCCTGGATGACCGCGTCGATGCTGTTCATGGTCTCCCCGTCGGTGGCCTCGGCGCTCTACGCGGAACGCACCAACGCCGCCCCGGTGCCGGTGTCGCGCGCCGCGATGGTGGTCCTGGCCATGGTCGGCGTCCCCACCACGGTCCTGTTGTTCGCCGGTGACCGGATCCTGGCCCTGTTCAGCGCCGGCTATGCGATCGAGGGCGGTCTCCTGCTCCGGATCCTGGTGCTGGCCGCCCTCCCCGACGCGGTGGCCAATCTCGCGGTGGCGCACTGGCGCTCACGCAACGAGTTCCGCCTGTGCCGCCGCTTGAACCTGGTCCGCGCGATCACCTGCCTGACCCTGGCATGGCTGCTCCTGCCGAGCGCCGGGGTGACCGGCGCGGGCGTCGCCTGGCTGACCGGCCAGACCGCCTCCGCTCTCCTGGTGGCCGCGGTGGTCCTGGCCCGCCGCCACCGGACTCCGGCCGGCGACGAAAGTGATCCAGGCGTGCCGGGGACCGCGCGGGACACCGTGCCGGCCACGGCACCGGGGGCCGGTTCGGGGGCGTCCGGTCGCGGGTCGCGGGGCGGGGTGGCGGAGCCGGACGGAGACGGGCGCGCGATGGCCGTACCACCAAGGGTCGAAAAGCGACCGCAAACCGGCAGTGAGGCACCCACCGGGAGAAAACGATGAGGGTTTTGCATCTGTCGAATCTCTACGCGCCGGTCATCGGCGGGTTGGAGCGCAGCATCGCGACCAGCGGTGAGGAGATGGTCCGGCGAGGCCACGAGATCACCGTGCTGACGCTGGCGACGCCGGAGGCGCCGCACGACGAGACGATCAACGGGGTACGGGTGATCCGCATCCGCAGCATCATGAACACGGTGGCGCCCGGCCTGAACCAGGATCGGCGCAAGCCGTTCCATCCGACGGTGGCCGATCCGCTGGCGACGGCCGGGATCGCCCGGGTGCTCCGCACGCACGACTTCGACCTGGTGCACAGTCACGACTGGCTGATGTACAGCTATCTGCCGCTGCACGGGACCCCCCTGGGCCGTCCGCATGTGCACACCGCACACGACTTCGGGCTGACGTGTGTGCGCAAGACGTTCGCTCGTAACGGCCGCCGCTGTGACGGCCCGAGTCTGGGCCGCTGTGTCCCGTGCGCGTCCGGCCAGTACGGCACACCGAAGTCGGCCCTGCTCACCGTGGGTCTGCGGGCGCACTCGCACCGGGGCATCGACTGCCTCACGGCGATCTCGAACTCGGTCGCGTCCGCCCTCAGCCTCGCCCGGCTGCCGGGTGAGCTGCCGGTACGCGTGATCTCCAGCCTGGTCCCCGACGGCCTCGACGAGCTGGCCCGGGTCACGCCGCGCCCGGAGTGGCTGCCGGACGGGCCGTACCTGCTGTTCGTCGGCCAGCTCGGCCCGCACAAGGGGATCGACGTGCTGTTCGACGCCTACGAGAAGCTGCGCGCGGGACTCGACGACCCGCCACGCCTGGTCTGTCTCGGCACGCCACGCGACGACACCCCGCCCGTCCCGGAGGGGGTGCTGGTCCGGACGAACGTGCCGCATCCGCAGGTCATGGCGGCCTGGCGGCACGCGGCCGCCGGGGTGGTGCCGTCGTTGCTGGAGGGGATGGGCCAGGTCGCGGTCGAGGCGATGCTGGCCGGCACCCCGCTGATCGCGTCGGCGTCCGGTGGGCTGCTCGACGTGGTCGGCGACGACGGCGTGAACGGCCTGCTCGTGCCGCCCGGCGACGCGGAGGCCCTGCATGCGGCGCTGCTGCGCCTGCTCACCGACCCGGACCTGGCCGCCCGGTTGCGCGCCAACGGCCGGGAGCGTGGCCTCGACTTCACCGCGGCCCGCGTCGTACCCCAGATCGAGGAGGTCTACCGTGCCTGCATCGCCGCGTGATCCGTTCGGCCACGCCGAGGCCCGTCTGCTGAGCCGGCCGGCCCGGCCCCGGATCCTGGTCGTCGGGTCGGGCTGGCGGTTCCTCTCCGGGATCAGCTACTACACCTGCCGGCTCAGCAACGCGCTGCACGATCGCTTCGAGGTGGGCGCGATCCTGATGCGGCGGCTGCTGCCGGCCCGGCTCTACCCCGGCCGGGACCGGGTCGGCCGCTCCCTCACCGATCTGCGCTACGACCAGGGGGTACGCGTTTTCGACGGCATCGACTGGTGGGCGGTGCCCAGCCTGCTCCGGGCCGTGCGATTCCTGCGCCGGTTCCGGCCGGACGTGCTGGTGCTCCAGTGGTGGACCGGGGCGGTGCTGCACTCGTACCTGGTGCTGGCGCTCGCGGCGCGGAGACTCGGGATCCGGGTGATCGTCGAGTTCCACGAGGTGCAGGACACCGGGGAGGCACGGCACCGGTGGGCGGCCCGTTACGTGCGCCGCTGCATCCAGCCGCTGTTGCGCCGTACCGACGGGGTGGTGGTGCACTCCCGGTTCGACCAGGCGGCGCTGGCCGAGGCGTACGACCTGGGTGCGGTGCCGGCCGAGGTGGCGCTGCACGGCCCCTTCGACCACCACCTGCCGGAACGGCCGGTGCGCGAACCGGGGGACGACATGTGCCGGCTGCTGTTCTTCGGGACGATCCGGCCGTACAAAGGCCTTGAAGATCTTGTCGAGGCCTTCGCCGACCTGGGCCCGAACTATCACCTCACGGTGGTGGGGGAGACCTGGGAGGGCTGGACCGCGCCCGGCGAGATGATCGAGGCGTCACCGGTCCGGGACCGGATCGAGTTCGTCAACCGCTACGTCGCCGACCATGAGGTCAACGAGTTCTTCGCGCGGGCCGACGTCGTGGTGCTGCCCTATCGGCGCAGCTCGGCGAGCGGTCCGCTGCACATCGCGATGAGCCACGGCCTGCCCGTCGTGGTCACCGCGGTCGGCGGCCTCGTCGAGGCCGCCGAACACTACAGCGGCACGGTCTTCGTTCCCGCGGCGGCGCCGGGGGAGTTGCGGGAGGCAATCGTGCGTGCCGCCGGCCTGGCCGGTCGCCGGCACGCCGATCCCTCCTCATGGGGGCGTACGGTCGACGCGTACGCCCGCCTCCTGACGCGGATCGGGGTCGTTCAGGACGTGCCGGTCGACAGCGCCACGTCGTCGAACCAGACGGTCCCCTTGTTGTCGCCCGACTTGAGGTGAAGCTGGACGCTGGTCGCCCCGGCCGGGGCGACCGCGTCCACGGTCAACCTCGTCCAGCCGCTGTCGCCCTTCGCCACCTGCTTCGACGAGCTCTGGCCGAGCCAGCGGTCGTTGATGTCGAACCAGCTCAGCGCGATCTCGTTGGAGCCGGTCACCCCGGCGCCACGCGTCCACGCCTCGGCGTGCCAGGACTGCCCGGCCCGAACCGGGTCGACCGGTGACGTGCGGATCGACGGCAGGCTGGAGCCGTTGCGGACGGTCCCGGTGAACCGTGCCGAGTAGACACCGGTCCGGGCCGTGCCGCGGGTACGGGCGATGGCGCCCTCGTCGGTGAGGTACGGCCGCCACGGGGAACTGCCCGGGCTCGCCTCGAAACCGAGGTCCAGCAGATCGTCGGTGACCCGGTTGCCGGCCCACGCGTTGCGGACCACCGAGGTCGCCGGCTTGGCCGTCCCGTCCGCCCGGAAAAGCCCGAACCGGTACTGCGCCGGCACCTTGGAGACCTGCGAGTTCGACGGGATCGCGCCGTCGGAGAAGTCGTACAGAGTCCACGGGGCCACCGACCGCACCCCGGCGGCGGCCGCCGCCGTGAACGTCCGGGCCAGGAACGCCGCCTGCTCACCCTCGCTGCTGGTGGCCGTGCTCAGGCCGGTCTCGCCGATCACGAGAGGGTCCGGGGCGACCGCCGCCTGCGCGCGCTGGATCTCGGCCAGTGCCCGCTCCGAGTTCCCGTAGAAGTGGAAGTCGTAGTAGTCCAGCGGGGTGCCGGTGAGGGCCGCCCGGATCCTGGCCAGCCCGGCCGCGCCACTCTGACCGTCCACCGACAGGGTCAACGGCATCTTCGGCACGGCTGCCCGAACCGCCGGGATCAGCTTCTTCACCCACGCCACCGCGGCCGGGTCGGTCGACACGAACTCGTTCTTCAGCTCGACCGACAGCACCCGGCGGTCATCGGCGTACGGCGTGAGGACGGCCTTCGCCCAGGCGGCGCTGCCGGCCGCGTCGGAGTAGCCGGACCACCAGTCGAACAGGGTCAACTTGACGGTCAGACCTTGCGAGCCGGCGATGCTGATGAACTTGCGCAGCCGGTCGGCGTACTCCGGACGGGGGGTGGGAAAGCCGAAGGCCTGCGGAAAGACGATGATCCGCACGTTGTCCGCGCCGAGGGCGGCCGCCTTGGCCAGGTCGTCCTCGATACGGGCGGCGTTGAAGTTGGTCCACATCGCCGACCAGCCGGCGTTCGACGGGTAGTAGTTGATGGTCCGCGCGGTGGTGACCGCCGCGAGCCGGGACTTGAGCGTCACTGCCGTTTCACTCGGGACCGTCACCGGCCTCGGGTCACCCATCGGCAGCGCCGACGCCTGGGGCGCGGGCTCGGCCGCGGAGGAGCCGGAAGCCGGAAGCGTGACAGCAACCAGGAGGGTGGAGGCCAGGATCGCCGCGGTACGGGTACGAGCTGTCGTCACGGTGGTTCGGAGCCCTTCACGTCGTCAGGTGGGGCCCCTCTTTTCGGTTGTCGGATCTCTCGACGTCAGGCTCGCGCTGATGCAGTCGGGTTGCCAATGGGGAGCGGGCCGGCCGCCCCGCTTCATTCCTCAGGCGGTGGCCGATGGTCCCCCCTTCGGCCTGCCGGGGCCGTGGTGTCCGAGCCCGGTTGGCCATACGTTTCCGAGGCCGGGCCGTGGTGGCCGAGCCCGGGTTCGCCATGCGTTTCCGGGCTCCGGCCATGGCGTCCGAGCCCGGTCCGCCATGCGTTTCCGAGGCCGGGTTGTGGTGGCCGAGTCCGGTCCGCCATGCGTTTCCGAGGCCGGGCTGTGGTGTCCGAGCCCGGGTTCGCCATGCGTTTCCGGGCTCGGAATCACTCTGGGTAGTGGCGTGGCGTGTAGACGGCCGTGGTGCCGTCACCGCGGGTGACCGCGCGGGTCTGCGTCGAGCCGATGATCAGCAGGCAGCGCATGTCGACGCCGGCCGGGTCGAGGGCGGCCAGTGTGGTGATGCGCACCGACTCCTCCGGACCGCCGACGTCCCGCCCGACCACCACGGGCGTGCCCGGACCGCGGTGGGCGCGCAGCAGCTCCAGCGCGCGGACCAGCTGCTCACGACGGGTCTTCGAGGCCGGGTTGTAGACGGCGATCACCAGGTCGGCGGTCGCGGCGGCGGTCAGCCGGGACTCGATCACCGACCACGGCTTGAGCCGGTCGGAGAGCGACAGGATGCAGAAGTCGTGCCCGAGCGGCGCACCGGCCCGGCTCGCCACCGCCTGCGCCGCGGTCAGCCCCGGGATGATCCGCACCGGGACGTCCAGCCACTGCGGATCCTCGGCCACCTCCAGAACTGCGGCGGCCATCGCGAACACCCCAGGGTCACCGGACGAGACGACCGCCACCCGGCGCCCGCGTTTCGCCAGGTCCAGGGCGAACGCGGCCCGTTCCGCCTCGACCCGGTTGTCCGACGGGTGCCGGCGCTGACGCGGGTTCGGCGGAACGCGGTCCACATAGGGCCCGTAGCCGATGAGGTCGTCGGCGTCGGCCAGCGCCTCCTGGGCCTCCGAGGTGAGCCAGTGCCGAGAGCCCGGCCCCAGACCGACAACGGTCACCGCACCGGCCCGCCCGGCAGTCTCGATCCGGCTCAGCGCCGTGGCGTTCGCCTCCTCCAGGCTCACCATGCCGGCGCCCGGTTGAGCCCGGCCCGTGGCGCGCGACACCGTCGCTTCCGGGGGCGTCACCAGCATGTCCAGGCCGGACGGCCGGCTCGTACCGGCATCGGCGGTGAACGCGGTCGCCGCCGGGCTCGGCAGCAGTGCCAGTGAGAAGTACGGCACCGTGGCCGGATCGACATCACGCAGCGGCGCTGACCGTTCCCGATCAGTGGTGGCACGCTCCACATACCACGCGTCGTCGAGCCGCCCGGCCTGCTCCAGAGCCTCCCGCACCCCCTCGAAGGTGCGGCCCAGCTTCATCACGGCGGCCGAGTCGGTGGTGGCCAGACGGGCGGCCAGCTCCTTCGGCTCCAGGGTGCCGGGCAGGACGGTCAACACCTCGTCGCGCTCCATCAAGGGGCGGCCCAGCACCGCCGAGGCGGCGCTCACCGAGGTCACCCCGGGCACGACCGAGGTCTCGTAACGCCCCGAGAGCCGCTTGTGCATGTGCATGTAGGAGCCGTAGAAGAACGGATCACCCTCGGCCAGCACCACCACGTCGCGCCCGGCGTCCAGATGCGCGGCGAGCCGGGCCGCCGACTCGGCGTAGAACTCGTCGATGGCGCCCTGATAGCCGCCCGGGTGATCGGTGGTCTCCGTAGTCACCGGATAGATCAGGGCCTCCTCGATCTGGCCCTCCCGCAGGTATCCGGCGGCGATCGCGCGGGCGTTGCTGCGCCCGTGGCGTGCCGCGTGATACGCCACCACGTCGGCCGCGCCGATCAGCCGCGCCGCCTTGACCGTGACCAGCTCAGGGTCACCGGGACCCAGCCCCACCCCGAAGAGCCGCCCGGTCCGCGTGCTGGACCCCCCCGGCCCGCTCGACGAGATCACCGCGGTCTGCCCTGCTGGCGGCGTGCTCGTCCCCGTGTTCTGCGTGGGTGCCCGCCCGCTCGTCGGTGTCGCCGCGTTGTGCTCCGGCTCCGGCCCGCTCGTCGGGTTCTGCGCTGCTGGCGGCATGCTCGCCCGCGTCGCCGCGTTCTGTTTCGGTTCCGGCCCGCTCGCCGGATTTTGCGCTGCTGGCGGCATGCTCGCCCGGGTCGCCGCGTTCTGTTTCGGTTCCGGCCCGCTCGTCGGTGTCGGCGCGTTCTGCACCGGCACGGCCGTCGGCTGCGTGGGAGTCGCCGCCGCGGTGTCGCCGCGGGCTGCGTCGTTCGTCATCGTTTTCCGTTCCGGCCTGTTCGGCTTCCGAGTTGTTCCGTTCCGGCCTATTCGGCTTCGGAAGCGAGGGCGTTCACCGCGGCGGCGGTGATGGCGCTGCCACCCCGGCGGCCGCGCACGATCAGGTACTCCAGGCCGGACTCCGCCAGCGCCTCCTTCGACTCGGCCGCGCCGATGAAGCCGACCGGGATCCCGATCACCGCGGCCGGCCGTGGCGCACCCGCCTCGACCATCTCCAGCAGCCGGAACAACGCGGTCGGCGCGTTCCCGATCGCCACCACGGCGCCGCCGAGCCGGTCACCCCACAGGTCCAGGGCGGCCGCGCTGCGGGTGTTGCCGATCTCCATCGCCAGCCCTGGAACAGCGGGATCACGCAACGTGCAGACCACGTCGTTGGCGGCCGGCAGCCGGGTGCGCGTCACCCCCGACGCGACCATCTCGGCATCACAGAGGATCGGCGCGCCATCGAGCAACGCCTTGCGTGCCGCGGTCACCACCCCCGGACTGAACCGGACATCCTCCACGAGATCCACCATCCCGCAGGCGTGGATCATCCGAACCACCACCCGCGACACGTCCTCCGGCAGCCCCGACAGGTCGGCCTCGGCCCGAATCGTGGCGAACGACCGCCGGTAGATCTCCGCGCCGTCACGCACGTACTCCATGCTCAGGGCCTCCTCGCCACCGCTATCGCGTCTTCCAGCCCACGCACCCACGCCGCGTCGTCCAGCCGATACGTGTGCGTGCTCTCCCGCCCGCACGTCGCATCGTCGGGCCGGTGCGCGTCCGTGCTCTTCCGTCCACCCGCCGACACCGTGTCGCCGGGCCGACGCGCGTCCGTGCTCTCCCGCTCACCCGACACCGTGTCGCCGGGCCGGTGCGCGTCCGTGCTCTCCCGCTCACCCGGCGCCGCGTCGTCGGGCCGATACGCGCGCTCGCTTTCCGGCCGGCCCACCCACGCGGCGTCGTCGAGCCGATGTGCACGCGTGTAACCCGCTCCGCCTGCCCCCAGGGGCGTTTCTACTACGGACAGCTCTGCTGTTCGGGTCGGCGTCTCCACGCCGGCCGTCTTTGCCCCGGTCGGGGCCTCGGCCCGGGCCGGGTCTCCCGTTCCGGTCGGGGCCTCGGCCGGGGCTGGGGTCTCCGCCGACTCCGGCCGATCCAGCCCGGTGCTGCCGATCCTCGATGATCGTGACCCGGCCGTCGATGGTCCGATTAGCCCGGAATCGCCGACTAGTGCCTGCCCAGCGGTCATCGGTTGCCTCCGGACGGTGGCGGGGACGTGCACGGCCGGCTCAGCGTCGCCGGCCGGATGGCGGGTGATCAGGTAGCCGTCCGTGGTCGCCTCGGCGCGGACGTGCGCGCCGGCAGGGCTGCCGCACGCTCGGGCGCAACCGACCCAGTGGACCGGGAGGCCGCCGCCGAAACGGGACGCGGCGGTGGCGTCGGCGCGCACGTCGGCCAGCGATTTCGCGCAGCCGGGACGCCCGGCGCAGGCGGTCACCCCGGACCAGGGCGAACCCGGCGCCACCGCGAGCCCAGCGCCGGCCAGGCGATCCGCCCACGCCGGTGCCGCCTCCGGCGCCAGATCGGCCACCACCACACCGCGCCAGGGCGTCACGACCAGCAGCCCGGCGTCTTCCAGAGCCCTCAGCGGTACGCCCTCCAGCCGCCCCAACGGCACCAGCGCGGCCACCGCGGCGAGCCCGTCGTCCTGGGGCAGCACCCCGATCAGGTCACCCGGCTCTGGAGCATCGACCGGTGTCGCCACCTCGACCGGCACAGGCGTCAGGCCGAGCGCCGCAGCGACCCGGTCCGACACACGTGCCGGGCCGTGGGCGAGCTCACGCAGCCGCCAGGCCGCCGCGCTGCCGGACCGCTGCGCCTCCCGCTCGGCCAGGAACGCGTGGGCGGCGGCCACGAGCGTGGACGCCACATCGTCGAACCCGACACGCAGGCCGGTGTCGTGCCCGGCGAACCGGATGACGAACAGCCCATCGCCGTCGTCGCCGACCGCCACACCCGAGCTCCCACTGCCGGGCGAGGCCGGGCGTGGGAGCGGCGGGACGAAGCCGGGCTCGGCGGGGCGTGGGTGCGGCGTGGTGTGGCGCGGGGCGACGGGGACTGCGGCCACGTCGGCGGCGAGCGCGACCCGGCCGATGGCGAAGAGGAACTTGCCGGGCAGCGCGGCCAGGGCGGCGTCAGCCTGGATCGCGAGGTCCAGCCGTCCTACGAGAACGCGCAGAGGCAATCCTGGAAGAGGCGGGGCCGCGATGTTCCGTACGTTGTCATGGGTGATCGAAGGCAGCAGGGCCGCCGACCGCAACCGGGCCGCCAACGTCGGCGCATCGCCTGGCTGTAAAGCTCTGAGCTGCAGGTTTGCTCGCGAGGTCAGCTCCAGGCAGCCGTCGCCGAACTCCTCGGCCAGCTCGCGGAGCGAGCGCAGCTGAGCGCCGGACAGCATCCCCCCTGGCAGCCGGACCCGGGCCAGCATGCCGTCGGCCGCGGCGTGCAGCCGCAGCGCGCCGGGACAGGCGTCGGTGTCGGACGAACGGGGAGTCATGGCCCGGATACTACGGCCGACCCCCGACAGGAATTCACCTCCGTCGTGCGGTGGGTCGGGAGCGTCACAGCGACCGTTCCGCCTTGACGCGGGACACCGGGGTTCGGAATGGTTAGGGGCCAACGAGCGGCGACGCCGCGGAGGAAGCCGGTGCGAGTCCGGCGCGGTCCCGCCACTGTCACCAGGGGATTCTCTGGGAGCCAGGAACTCCGGTCGCCGTCATGTCCGTCTACCCGGGGCGCGGACCCCGAGGGGGAGTGCGCGCGTGTTCCTGCTGCTGTCGACATCCGACACCGACCTGCTCAGCGCCCGGGCCAGCAGTTCGGCATGGCGCCCGGCCAACCCGGCCCGCACCGCCGTCGCCGACCTGCCGGCCCTGCTCGACGGGGTCGATCTCGTCGTGGTGCGCATCCTCGGTGGCCGCCGGGCCTGGGAGGAGGGCCTCGACGCGCTGCTCGCGAGCGGTCTGCCGGTCGTCGTCCTCGGTGGTGAGCAGGCGCCCGACGCCGAGTTGATGAGACTGTCCACGGTGCCGGCCGGTGTCGCCGCCGACGCGCACGTCTACCTGGCACAGGGCGGCGGGGAGAACCTGGCGTCGCTGCACGACTTCCTCTCCGACACGGTGCTGCTGACCGGCAACGGGTTCGCGCCGGCGGTCGAGACCCCACAGTGGGGGCTCCTGCCACGCGAGGCGTCCGAGGGCGGCCGGGAGACGGTCGCGGTGCTCTACTATCGCGCCCACCACATGGCCGGCAACACCGCGTTCGTCGACGCGCTGTGCCGGGCGATCGAGGCCGAGGGCGGTCGTGCGCTGCCGATCTTCACGGCCTCGCTGCGGACCGCCCCGCCGGAGCTGCTGGCCGAGCTGCGCAAGGCGGACGCGCTGGTGGTGACCGTGCTCGCGGCGGGCGGCACCCGGCCGGCCACGGCGAGCGCCGGTGGCGACGACGAGGCGTGGGACGTCGGCGTCCTCGCCGACCTCGACGTGCCGATCCTGCAGGGCCTGTGCCTGACCAGCTCGCGGGCCGCCTGGGAGGCCAGCGACGACGGGCTCACCCCGCTGGACGCGGCGACGCAGGTGGCGATCCCCGAGTTCGACGGGCGGATCATCACGGTGCCGTTCTCGTTCAAGGAGATCGACGAGGACGGGTTGTCGGTCTACGTGGCCGACCCCGAGCGGTCCTCACGGGTCGCCGGGATCGCGGTGGCGCACGCCCGGCTGCGGCACGTCCCGCCGGCCGACCGGCGGATCGCGCTGATGCTGTCGGCCTATCCGACCAAGCACTCCCGGATCGGCAACGCGGTCGGCCTGGACACCCCGGCCTCGACGGTCGCCCTGCTGGCGGCGCTCGCCGAGAAGGGCTATCGGATCGGCGACTTCGGCTCCTACGACGGAGACGGGCTGATCCACACGCTGATCGCGGCCGGCGGGCAGGACCCGGACTGGCTGACCGAGGAGCAGTTGGCCGGCAACCCGGTGCGGATCCCCGGCGATCGTTATACGGCCTGGTTCGCGACGCTGCCGGAGGATTTCCGGGAGCGCGTCGTGCAGCACTGGGGGCCGCCGCCCGGCGAGCTCTACACCGACGACGGTGACATCGTGCTGGCCGCCCTGCGCGACGAGAACGTCGTGGTCATGGTGCAGCCGCCGCGCGGGTTCGGGGCCAACCCGGTCGCCATCTACCACGACCCGGATCTGCCGCCCAGCCACCACTATCTGGCCGCCTACCGCTGGCTGGCCGACGAGTTCGGGGCGCATGCCGTCGTGCACGTCGGCAAGCACGGCAACCTGGAGTGGCTGCCCGGTAAGAACGTCGGCATGTCCGCGTCGGACGGTACCGACGCGGCCCTCGGCGACCTGCCGTTGATCTACCCGTTCCTGGTCAACGACCCGGGCGAGGGCACCCAGGCCAAGCGCCGTGCCCACGCCACCCTGGTCGACCACCTGATCCCGCCGATGGCCCGGGCCGAGTCCTACGGCGACATCGCCCGGCTGGAGCAGCTGCTCGACGAGCACGCCAACATCGCGGCCCTCGACCCGGCGAAGCTGCCGGCGATCCGGGCGCAGATCTGGACGCTGATCCAGGCCGCCAAGATGGACCACGACCTCGGCCTGCAGCACCGGCCGGACGACGAAGAGTTCGACGACTTCATCATGCACATCGACGGATGGCTGTGTGAGGTCAAGGACGTGCAGATCCGCGACGGGTTGCACGTGCTCGGCGCGGCCCCGACCGGGGAGGCGCGGATCAACCTGGTGCTGGCCATGCTGCGCGCCCGGCAGATGTGGGCCGGCAAGGTGGCGGCCCTGCCCGGTCTGCGGGAGGCGCTCGGGCTGGCCGAGGACGCCTCGACCGCGGAGACGGACGCGGTCGAGGAGCAGGCCCGCGCCCTGGTCACGGCGATGGAGGAGGCCGGGTGGCCGACCAGCGTCCCCGAGGGCTTGTCGGACCTGCCGGAGGTCGTGCGGGTGCTGGAGTTCGCGGCCACCGAGGTCGTGCCGCGGCTCGCGAAGACCACTGACGAGATCACCCATGTTCTGCACGCGCTGGACGGCGGCTACGTCCCGGCCGGCCCCAGCGGCTCCCCACTCCGTGGCCTGATCAACGTGCTCCCCACCGGCCGCAACTTCTACTCCGTCGACCCGAAGGCGATTCCCAGCCAGCTCGCCTGGGAGACCGGGCAGGCGATGGCCGACTCGCTGCTCGACCGCTACCGCGCGGATCACGGCGACTGGCCACGCTCGGTCGGGTTGTCCGCCTGGGGCACGAGCGCGATGCGTACCGCCGGTGACGACATCGCCGAGATCCTGGCGCTGATCGGTGTCCGCCCGATCTGGGACCCGGCGTCGCGCCGTGTCACCGGGCTGGAGCCGATCCCGGCCGGCGAGCTCGGACGGCCACGTGTCGACGTGACGGTCCGCATCTCCGGGTTCTTCCGGGACGCGTTCCCGCACGTGGTGGGCCTGCTCGACGACGCCTTCCAGCTGATCGCCGGCCTCGACGAGCCGGACAACTTCGTCCGCGAGCACGCGCTCCGTGACCAGGGCGAGCACGGCGACTGGCGGCGGGCGACGACACGGATCTTCGGGTCGCGGCCGGGGGCGTATGGTGCGGGCATCCTGCCGTTGATCGACAGCCGTAACTGGCGCGACGACGCGGACCTGGCCGAGGTGTATGCGGTGTGGGGCGGCTTCGCCTACGGCCGCGACCTCGACGGTGTGCCCGCTCGTGGGGACATGGAGAACGCGTACCGCCGGATCGACGTGGCGGCGAAGAACATCGACACCCGCGAGCACGACATCGCCGACTCCGACGACTACTTCCAGTACCACGGCGGCATGATCGCCACGGTCCGCGCGCTGACCGGGAAGGCGCCCGCGGCGTACATCGGCGACTCCACCAACCCGGACCAGGCACGCACCCGCAGCCTGACCGAGGAGACCGCGCGGATCTTCCGGGCCCGGGTGGTGAACCCACGCTGGATCGCCGCGATGCGCCGGCACGGCTACAAGGGGGCCTTCGAGCTGGCCGCGACCGTCGACTACCTCTTCGGCTACGACGCGACGGCCGGGGTGGTCACCGACTGGATGTATGAGCAGCTCGCCGCCAGCTATGTGCTCGACGCGGACAACCAGGCGTTCATGCGGCAGTCCAACCCGTGGGCGCTGCACGGCATCACCGAGCGCCTGCTGGAGGCCGCCGACCGCAAGCTGTGGGACTCGCCGGAGCCGGAGACGCTGGCCGCCCTCCAGCAGCTCTACCTGGAGACCGAGGGCGACCTCGAGGACGGGCCGGCCTGAGATCGAGCCGGAGGCGCCGGGTGATCCCGGCGCCACCTGGTCCGGCCCCGAGCCGCCGCGCTCCGTAACCCGGCGCCGCGGTTCTCCCGAGCCGCGGCGCTCCGAAACCCGGCGCCGCGGTCCGATCCCGGGTGATCCGGCATCAGCTCTGCCCGGGCCGCCGCGGTCCGGGACCGGGCGGCCGAGCATCAGCCCTGTCGGCCGGGCATCAGCCCTGCAGGCCGGGCATCAGCCCTGCAGGCCGGGCATCAGCCCTGCCGGCGGCGGAGCAGGTAGGTGTCCATGATCCAGCCGTGCCGTTCGCGGGCCTCGGTGCGGGTCTTGACGATCTCGTCGCCGACCTCGGCCACCGGCCCGGCCGCCAGCAACTCGTCCGGTGTGCTCACGTAGGCGCCCCAGTAGATGTCCGCCTCCGGGTATCTCGTGAACGCGTGCTGCGCGTCGAGCATCACGACCACGTCGTCGGCGCCCTCCGGCCAGCCTTCGGCCAGGCGCCGCCCGGTGGTGACCTGGAACGGCTGCCCGACCCGGTTGAGACCGACCCGGTGCTTGGCGGCCAGCGCCGACACGCTGCTGATGCCGGGGATCACCTCGAACTCGAACTCGACCGCCCCGCGCTCCAGGATCTCCTCGAGGATGGCGATCGTCGAGTCGTAGAGCGACGGGTCGCCCCACACCAGGATCGAGCCGGTCTCGCCGTCCTTGAGATGCTCGGTGATCAGCTCCTCCAGAACCAGGGACCGCCGGTGCCGCCAGTCGGCGACGGTGCCGGTGTAGTCGGCCGGGCTGCGATCACGGTCGGGGTCACGGCCCTCGACGACCCGCTTCCGGGGCTGCGAGTAGCCCCGGATCAGACGCTCCCGCAGCTCGATCAGGCTCGCCTTGGTCTCACCCTTGTCGAGCAGGAAGAACACGTCGGTACGACCGATCGCCTTCGCCGCTTGCAGGGTCAGATGGTCCGGGTCGCCCGCACCGATCCCGACTACACAGATCTTCCGCACGCCCCGAGTCTGCCTCACCCCCGGCGGCGATCCGCCGCCAGCCCGCGGCGATGAGTGTTACACCGCAAGGCTGTCCCTTTCCGGGCGACGGTCCGCGGTGATGGGCGGCTGCGTCCGGACTTCGTCTCACTCGCGGCGACGGGCCGCCGCCAAGCCGCTGCGATGGGCGATGGCGACGAGTTGCGCGCGACTTCCGGCCTCCAGTTTGGCCAGGATCCGGTGGACGTACGTCCGGACGGTCTCCGGACTCAGCGACAACGCCCGCGCGACCGCCGCGTTGTCGTCGCCGTCGGCGAGTGCGGCCAGCACCTCACGTTCGCGGGCGGTGAGCCGTTCCAGACCGGCCTCGGCGACGGGCCTCGGTGCGGCTGCCGCGTGTGCCATGACCTGCCGGATGATCCCGGGGGAGAGGACCGGTTCCCCTCGCGCGGCGGCCCGTACCGCCGCGCGCAGCGGCTCGGGCGCGGTGTCCTTGAGCAGATATCCGTCGGCGCCGGCCCGCATCGCCCGAGCACCTCGTCATCGGTGTCGAAAGTGGTCAGCATCAGGATGGCGACGTCCCGGCCGGCGGGCTCGGCCCGGATCTCCCGGACCGCCGCGATCCCGTCCCCACCCGGCATGCGGATGTCCATGAGCACGACATCCGGCCGCAACCGCCGAACGAGAGCGACCCCGGCGACCCCATCCGCCGCCGCTCCGACCACTTCGATCGCGGAGTCCGGGCCCGTCTCGGTCGGCTTCGTCTCGCCGCCGGTCAGCAGGGCTGTTATGCCGGCACGGACCAGCGACTGGTCGTCCACGAGCACCACCCGTACCGCCCTCACCGGGCCACCTCCAACGGTAGGGAGGCGCTGACCCGCCACCCGTGCTCGACCGGTCCGGCGTCGAGCCGCCCACCGGCCGCGGCGACCCGCTCGCGCAGCCCGGTCAGGCCCGCCCCGTCCGCCTCCGGATCGCCGGCCGGGCCGTCATCCTCCACGCTGACCAGCAGGATCCCGTCGTCCGCACGGATCTCGACCGCGACACTGCGCCCCGCCGAATGCCGCAGCACGTTGGTCACCGCCTCCCGCACCAGCCGGTACGCGGTGGCCGCCGTGACCGGGTCCTCGACGGGTTCTATCGCGGCGCGCACCCGGAAGCCGGCGTCCCGGGCGGTGTCCATCAGGGCCCCGAGATCATCGAGTGACGGCTCCGGGCCGGCGCGCAGGGCCCGCACCGTCCCACGCAGCTCGGCGAGCGCGTCGGAGAGCGCCCGCGCCACGTGGTCGAGGGCGGCGACCGCGGCATCCGGTCGATGGGGCGCCTCCTGCCGGGCGACGTTGGCCTGGATCGCGGCGACGGTCAGCGCGTGCCCGATGGAGTCGTGGAGCTCCCGGGACAGCTCCTGATCGTGCTCGTGGACCCGGCGCTCGGCCTCCAGCTCGATCTGGCGCCCGGTGAGCCGGGCGATCCGGCGGCGGGCCCGGACCAGCTCACCGAGGACGATCGCGGCGGCCATCAGGGCCACATGACCGGTCCCGTCGTAGAGCACCACGAACCCGAAGTCCTGCCCTTCCCGCAGCCGGAACACCACGGAGACGACGAGAACGACCAGCGCGGCGGCGACGGCGGTCCGGCGATGCCCGGCCTCGGCGGCCGAATACAGCGCGGCGGCCAGCGGAACCGCGACCCCGATCGCCGGAAACCCGGCTGCATAATAGGCGAAAAGCCCAAAAACCGTGAGGCCCAGCACGGTACGGGAGTAGCGCCGCCGCCCCAGCATCAGCGCCCCGAGAGCGGCCGCCCACAGATAGGCCCCGACGCCACCCCGCCCACCGAGCTCAGCCGAGGCGATCAGCGCCAGCACCCCGGCGACCCCGGCCGCGATTGCCACGTCCACCAGCACCTTCCGCACCTCTCCGATGCTAGGCAGACTCCGGCCCACCCGGGTACGCCGAAAAGCGACACCTCCCGCCGCCCTCCGCGGGATTCGCCGGCCCGCCCCGGTCCCTACCGTCGGATGCCATGCGGAAGGACATCCCCCTGATGATCGTTCTGGGCCTGTTGGCGGCACCCCGGGCGGTCCTGCACGACCTCGGCCTGATCCACGAGGGCACCGGCCTGAACGCGCTGCTGGTATTCGTCCCTCTGCTGATCTGGGTGGTGGTCGCGGTCTCGCGTTCGCCATCTCCGGTCCGTCTCCTACTCGGTGCGGGCGCCGTCTACGGCATCAGCCTGGCCGTGATCCACAACGCCCTGTGGAATGCCGAGACGACCGTCCCCGAGCCGCTGGCGCGAGTCGCGGCCACCCTGTCCAGCCTGGTCACCGGCCTGACGGTCGGGGCGATCTGCGGCGCCGTGGCCTGGCTGCTGACCCGCCGCCGCTCCGGCCCCACCGCGCGGCAGAGCAGAGCCGACACCAGCTCGTGAAGCAAACCGTCACCAGCCAGGATCCTCGGCTTGCCGTCCTCGACCGGCTCCTCGCCGGTGGAGACGTCGAGGGGCGCTTGAGGTGGTCGGCGCTGGTGAAGTCGTCAAGGGGGCATGAGGCGGTCGTCGGATGATTCGGTCGCTGGTGGGGAGGGGTGGCGCTTGAAGCGGTCGTCGCTGGTGGGGAGGCTGGCGCTTGAGACGGTCGTCGCTGGTGGGGAGGGGTGGCGCTTGAAGCGGTCGTCGCTGGTGGGGAGGCTGGCGCTTGAGACGGTCGTCGCTGGTGGGGAGGGGTGGCGCTCGAGGCGGTCGTCGGTGGTGGGGCCGTCAAGGGGTGCTTGAGGTGGTCGTCGCGTGGCTCGTCTCCGGTGGGGACGTCGCAAGGCGTTTGAAGCGGTCCTTACGCGCCTGATAACCGGCGGTGATGCCGACAGTTGCAGGAGACGGTGCCGGGCTGACTGGTCGCCGGCGGGGACGCCCAGAGACGCTTGAAGCTGTGCAGGGGGGCGGCGTAATGGCAGGTGGCGACGCTGAAATCCATTGGGGAGGCGGTAGTCGCAGTGGGGACACCGAAAGTCCATGGTGAGGCACCACGGCGCGCAGTCGCAGTGGGGACATCGAAAAGTCCATGCTGAGGCACCACGGCGTGCAGTCGCAGTGGGGACACCGAAAAAGTCCACGGTGAGGCACCACGGCGTGCGAGGCAGAGACGCCACCAGCTCAGTCGGGAAGGATCGGCACCGACGGCGAGATGTCCCGGCCGATCATCGCGGCCCGCCGCAGCGCGCTGGATCCGAACCGGTCACGGACCCGGTCGACCGCCGCATCGAGCCCGTCGGCCCGCGGCGGCGCGAACGGCAACTCCATCTGAACCGCGCCGTCCCCGTCGAGGTTGCTGACCGCGACGCCCACCAGGGTGAGCCCCCGCTCGCTGATCAGCGGCCAGGCCTCCCGCAGCAGGTCGACGGCGGTCTGCAGCACCGCCCCGGTCTGCATGGTGGCCTTGAGCAGGCTGCGTGACCGGGTGACCCGGCTGAAGTCACCGAACCGCAGCCGCACCGTAACCGTCCGCCCGGCCCGGTGCGCCCGCCGCATCCGCTGGGTGACCCGGTCGACGAGGGCGCCGAGCACCGCCTCGACCTCCGGGAAGCCGCGCGACGCGGATCGCCCCAGCGCGCACTGCGCCCCGATCGAGCCGCGCCGCCGCCCGGTCTCCACCCGGCGCGGGTCGTGGTTGTGGGCGAGCGCGTGCAGGTGCCGCCCGGCGTTTCCGCCGAGCATGGCGACCAGGGCCGCCTCCCCGATGCGGGCGACGTGCCCGACGGTGTGGATCTGTCGCTCGCGCAGCTTGGCCGCGGTGACCGGCCCGACACCCCACAGCTTCTCCACCGGGAGCGGATGCAGGAACTCCAGCTCCCGGCCGGGTGGCACGACCAGCAACCCGTCCGGTTTGCCGGCCCCGCTGGCCACCTTGGCCAGGAACTTGGTGGGCGCCACACCGACCGTGATCGGCAGCCCGGTCCGGGCGCGGACCTCGGCCCGCAGCCCGATGGCTATCTCCTCCGGCGTCCCGCGGATCCGGCGCAGGCCCTCCACGTCGAGGAACGCCTCGTCGATGGAGATCGGCTCGACGAGCGGGGTGGTGTCGCGGAAGACCTCGAACACGGCCTTGCTGGCCGCCGCATACGCGGCCATCCGTGGCGGCACGACGACGGCGTGCGGGCAGAGGGCCCTCGCCCGGGGCAGAGCCATCGGCGTACGCACTCCGAACGCCTTGGCCTCGTAAGAGGCGGCCAGCACCACCCCGCCGCCGACGAGGACCGGCCGGCCGCGCAGCGCGGGATCGTCGCGCTGCTCGACCGACGCGTAGAACGAGTCCAGGTCGGCATGCAGGATCACACCGCCACTTTAGTACACACGTTCGACTCCACGCAGGCCGACGAGGGCGGCGACCGTCACAAATCCAAGGGGGAATCCAGCGCTGGAAATCCCGGTTCCCAGACTTGAGCCACCCATGCTCATCCGAACGAGGAGCCACCCATGCTCACCACCCTCACCGCCCGCGTCCTGGAGGGTTCGACCCGCAGCTCGGGAGCCCGGCTCGACGCCTATCGGGTGGACACCGCCTTCCACATCGACATCGACCTGCCGGGCGTCGACTCGGCCTCGATCGACATCACCGCCGACGCCAAGGCGTTCACCGTCCGCGCCGAGCGCCGGCCCTCGCAAGCCGGAGTCGCCGAGCGCCAGCCCTCGCACCCCGAGCATGCGAGTCCGCGGGCCGGGATCGCCGAGCGCCGGGAGGTGCTTCTGTCCGAGAGGCTCGACACGGACCACATCGACGCCCGCTATGACGACGGTGTGCTGATTCTGAGCATCCCGGTCCTGGACCGGACGCCCTGGCGCTCAGTGCACGAACTGCAGCCAGTTCAGGTTGACGAACTCGCCGCCGTCGTTCGACGTGAACGTGATGAAGACCGTGTGCACGCCGCTGACCGGCTTGAGGACGGCGGCGCCCGTACGCCATGATTGCCATCCGCCGGTGTCGCTGACCGAGAGCTCGCCGACGGGCGCGGCGTCCCGGCTGTCGAGCCGGACCTGCACCCGGCCGTTGATGCCGGACCCGGACGCGAACCGCAGCTTCACCTGGACCGCCGGCACGTCGCCGAAGTCGAAGTTGTCGAACCGCAGGTGGTCGTCCCGGTTGACCCAGCCGATGTTCTGGCCACCGCCCTCGTCCTCGGTGTCCTGGGCCTCCACGCCGGCCAGTTCGGTGGCCGACTCGGCCTGCAGCACCGGGTAGGGCGCGGCGCTCGCCGCCGGTGACGGCGAGGGAGCGGGCGAGGCGTCGGGCGCCGGGGAGGTGGCCTCGGGCACGGCGGCCGACGTGACCGCCGCCTGCGGGGTGATCACCGGCTCGGCCGGTGTGTCCTGCCAGCGGCCCAGCAGGTAGCCGACGAGCACGAGGCCGACGCCGGCGAGCACGGTCACCACCTTGCGCCGGGTCTGCCACGACTTGGTGCGATAGACGGTCGGAGATCGCTGATCCACCCGGACAGGGTAAAACGAATCGCCTCCCGCGCCATCGGCGCGGGAGGCGATCGACGATCACCAGCGGTGGATCAGACCACGGCGCCGGTCTCGGGGAAGTGGCAGGCCGCGACCGAGCCGTTCGGGTTGGGCAGGAGCACCGGCGCCTCGGCCGAGCACTTCTCCTGCGCCTTCCAGCAGCGGGTGTGGAAGACGCAGCCGGACGGCGGGTCGATCGGCGACGGCACGTCGCCCTCCAGCTTGATCCGGCCATGGCCGCCCAGCTTCGTCACGTCCGGCACGGCGGAGAGCAGAGCACGGGTGTACGGGTGAGCCGGGTTCTCGTAGATCTGCTGACGTGTGCCGACCTCGACCATGCGGCCCAGGTACATGACAGCGATCCGCTCACAGAAGTGCCGGACCACTGCCAGGTCGTGGGCGATGAAGACGAAGGACAGCCCCAGGTCGCGCTGCAGCTGACGGAGCAGGTTGACCACCTGCGCCTGGATCGACACGTCGAGCGCGGAGACTGGCTCGTCGGCGACGATCAGCTTCGGCTTGAGCGCCAGGGCCCGGGCGATGCCGATGCGCTGACGCTGACCGCCGGAGAACTCGTGCGGGTACCGGTTGTAGTGCTCCGGGTTGAGCCCGACCGTCTCCAGCAGCTCCTGCACCCGCCGCTTGACGCCACCGGGCGGCTCGATGCCGTTGACCTGCAGCGGCATCGCGACGATCCGGCCCACGGTGTGCCGCGGGTTCAGCGACGCGTACGGGTCCTGGAAGATGATCTGGATGTCCTGCCGCAGCTTGCGCAGCCGGGCGCCCTTGGTGTGGGTGATGTCCTCACCCTCGAAGGTGATCTTGCCGGAGGTCGGCTCGAGCAGCCGGACCAGCATGCGGCCGGTCGTGGTCTTGCCACAGCCGGACTCGCCCACCAGGCCGAGCGTCTCGCCGGGGCGGACCTCGAAGTTCACGTTCTCCACCGCGCGGACCACGGAGCCCTTGCCGAACAGGCCGGAGCGGACCGGGAAGTGCTTGGTCAGGCCCTCGACCTTGAGCAGCGGCTCACGGGCCGACACGGTCGCCGTGGCCGGACTCGCCGAGGAGTCTGCGAGATCAGTCATTGGGCCACTCCTGCGTGCGCGATGTCTTCTGCGTACAGCCGCTGCCGGGTCTCGAAGGACATGTGGCAGGCGACGTTGTGCCCATCCTCACCGGCCGGGCGGAGCTCCGGCACCTCGGAGAAGGAGCGGTTGCCGTTCTGGCCAGCGTAACGACAGCGCGGGTTGAACGAACACCCCGTGGGCAGGTTGATCAGGCTGGGCGGGTTGCCCTTGATCGGCACCAGGTCCACGTCGGCGTCGCCGTGCAGCGACGGCACGCTGGCCAGCAGACCCCAGGTGTACGGGTGCTGCGGCCGCTTCATGATCTGTTCCACCGAGCCGGTCTCGACGGGCCGGCCCGCATACATCACCAGGACGTCGTCGGCGACCTGCGACACCACGCCGAGGTCGTGGGTGATCATGATGATGGCGGACTGGAACTCGCTCTGCAGGTCCTCGAGAAGCTCGAGGATCTGCGCCTGCACGGTCACGTCCAGGGCGGTGGTCGGCTCGTCGGCGATCACCAGCGCGGGGTCGTTGACCAGGGCCATGGCGATCATCGCGCGCTGGCGCATACCGCCGGAGAACTCGTGCGGGTACTGGTTGGCGCGGCGCTGGGGTTGCGGGATGCCCACCCGGTCGAGCATGTCGATCGCCCGGGTCATGGCCTCCTTCTTGCTCGCCGAGTGGTGGTGCACCTTGTAGGCCTCGGCGATCTGCGCGCCGACCTTGTAGTACGGGTGCAGAGCGGACAGCGGGTCCTGGAAGATCATCGCGACGTCCTTGCCGCGAAGCTTCTGGATCTTCTCCTCTTTCATCCCGACGATGTTCTGGCCACCGATCGAGATCTCACCGCTGATCTTGGTCCGGGCGGGATTGTGCAGGCCGAGGATCGACATGCTGGTCACACTCTTGCCGGAGCCGGACTCGCCCACGATGCCGAGGGTCTGCCCGCGGCGCACCGAGAACGACACGCCGTCCACCGCGCGAACCAGGCCGTCCTCGGTCGGGAACTGCACCTTGAGATCGCGTACCTGCAGGTAGGCCTCCGGGTCCACGGCGGCCGCGGCAGGGCTGGTAGAGATCGTCATTTCGCTTCTTTCCACGTCAGCTCTGGACGGCTCAGCCGAGTCGCACGCGAGGGTCGATCACCGCGTAGAGCATGTCGACGATGATGTTCATGGTGACGATGAAGAACGCCGCCAGCAGGACGGTGGCCATGACCAACGGGAGGTTCAGGTCCGAGACCGCCTGCGCGGCCTCGCGGCCGATGCCGTTGAGGCTGAAGACGCTCTCGGTGATGACCACGCCGCCGAGGTAGGCGCCCAGGTCGACACCGGCGATCGTGATGATCGGCGTGATCGCGGCCCGCAGCGCGTGGCGCCGGTTGACCACCCGGGGGACAGGCCCTTGGCCCGCGCCGTCCGGACGAAGTCCTCCTGCAGCGTCTCGATCATCTGGGCCCGCGACAACCGGGCGTACAGCGCCGAGTTGATCAGACCGAGCGTGATCCAGGGGAGCAGCATGCCACCCGCCCAGTCCAGGGGATCGGTGGTGATCGGCGTGTAGTGCGGGTTGGGCAGCAGGCCGGTCGAGTAGACGAGCAGGAGGAGCAGCACACCGCCGAGGGTGTAGGTCTGGGTGGAGGCGAAGCCCACGGAGGCGCCGATCGCGACCCGGTCGAAGACCGTGCCCTTCTTCAGCGCCGCCAGCATGCCGAGACCGATGCCGACGGTCAGGAAGACCACCATCGCGCCGGCCACGATGCTCACCGTCACCGGGAGCGACCGTTCGATGGTGTCGGTCACCGGCTCCTTGCTGCGGAACGAGTATCCGAGGCAGGGGGCGTCACACTCGCGGATGGTGCCGGCGTCGTCGATGGTACGGCCGACGAACACACCCTTGACGAAGTCGGTGTACTGCTTGGTGATCGGTTGATCGAGACCGAGGCTGTGCTCGACCTGTTCGATCCGCTCGGGGGAGCAGTTGCGCCCGCACATCACCCACGCGGGACTGGACGGCACCGCGAAGAACAGCAGGAAGGTGACGATCGAGATGGCCACCAGCGTGGTCGACGCCAGTAACAGGCGCTTGATCAGGAAGCGGAGCACGGTTCTCTACATTCCTCGTGACTGGCCACGACCGGTGGGATGACCGCGGGTTGCGCGATCACCCCACCGGCGTGGTTGGAGAGACTGTTACGGCTTGACGAACATGGAGTTGAGGGTCATGTGACCGTACGAGTCGCTCAGGTACGTCCCGCCGATCTTGGAACCCGTGATCTCGTAGTTCCCGATGTAGTACTGCGGGATCAGCGGCGCGTACTTCTCCATGATCAGCTTGTCCAGCGCGGCCCAGGCCGGAGCCGCCTCAGCGACCTTCAGGCCCTTGATGCGGTCGATCTCCTTGTTGACCTCGTCCTCGTTGAAGTACGCGAGGTTCTGGTTGCCCTTCTCACGGATGGTGCGGCCGTCGAGCAGAGCCGGGATGACGGTCGAGGCGGACGGCCAGTCGGCGCCCCAGCCACCACGGATCAGGTCGTACTGGTTGCCCTTGGTGCCGACGCTGTCGTAGTAGGTCGCGGGGTCGAGCGGGGTCAGAACCAGCTCGATACCGGCCTTGGCGTAGACCTCCTTGGCCTTCGCCGCCATCTGCTGCCGCACCGGGACGTTCGGGAACGCGTAGGTCAGCTTGACAGCCTGGCCGCCGAGCAGCTCCTTCGCCTTCTCCGGGTTACCGGTCTGGCCACCGTCGTAGGCGTTGAAGTTCTGGTAGCCCGCGATGGTCGGCGAGATGATGGTCGAGCCGAACTGGTCGACACCACCACGGACCTTGATGATCGCGTCACGGTCGACGGCGTAGTTGAGCGCCTGGCGCACCTTCAGGTCCTTGACCCGCTCGGTGTTGATCCAGGTGTACTCGACGTACTGCGAGGCGCCGGCCTTGACGCGCTCCTTGACCTTCGGGTCGCTGGTGGTCTTGGACAGCACCGCGGCGGGCACGTTCGCCCAGATGAACGCGGTCTGGTCCTCGGCGGCGTCGGCCACGATCCGGTTGGCGCCGGTCTCGGCGTCGATGCCGAACTCGACACGGATGCCGTCCGGGTACGCGTTACGGATCGGGTCGGTCGCCGGGTCCCAGTTGGGGTTGCGAACGAAGTCGATGAACTGGTCGTACGCGTGTTCCTTGATCATGTACGGACCCGAGGAGACCGGCTTGCGGTCGTAGTCGCCCTTGGTGTCCTTCGCCTTCGGGACCGGCGCCGAGGTGGGCATGGCCACCGCGAACGGGGTCTCACAGGCCGGCGCCGGGAACGTGAAGGTGATCACGTTGCCGTCTGCCTTCAGGCCGGGAACGTCCACGCCGGGGCTCTTGAACGGGCCCTTGTAGGTGGTGTTGTACTCCACCGCGCCGGTCAGCCACTGCTGGATGTAGGTCGGGCCCACACCCCAGTCCGGGTCGAACGAGCGCGAGATGCCGTAGACGACGTCGGCGCCGGTGATCGGCGTGCCGTCCTCGAACTTCAGGCCGTCCTTCAGGGTGTACTTCCACACCTTGCAGTCGCCGTTGACGTCCTCACCCGCGTTGGTCGCGAGGTCGCCGACCAGCTTCAGGTTGCCCTTGCCGTCCTCCTTGTACCCGGTCAGGGTACGGGCGAACTGGGTCGCCATGGACAGCGCGTCCGAGACGTAGATCTTCTGAGGGTCGAGGTGCTCGAACTCCGCCGCGTGGAGGAGCTTGACGACGCCACCCTTCGTGGCGCCCTCGACAGCCTTGGCCGGTCCCTGCGATTCCGCGGGGTCGGTTGCGATAGTGCCGGTCTGCACCACGTTCTGAGTGTTGCCGCCGCCGGGGGTTTCGTTCGTGGTCTCCGAACAACCGCTGGCAACAAGGGCAACCGCCAGAACGCCGACGGGCAGCGCTCCGAACTTGCGTCGCACTTAGGTTTCTCCTTCTCTCAACCGATACGTGCCTGGGCCACGCGACCCGCCGCGGCACGAGCGGAAGTACCGTTTTCAGTTGTGTTTCAGTTCCGGCCGGTCACTTCGACGACTTGGGATCGAGTGCGTCGCGAAGAGAGTCGCCCAGCAGGTTGAACGCGAGGACCGCGATGAAGACGGTAGTCGCGGGAATCAGGAAGTAGGCCCAGTCCGGGGTGCCCAGCCACTGCCGTCCGTAGTAGACCAGGCGGCCGAGGTCGGGCACGGGCTCCACGACACCGATGTTCAGGAACGACAGGGCGGCCTCGGCGGCGATGAAGCCGGGCAGCGCCAGAGAGAAGGAGACCAGGATCGGCGCCCAGATGTTCGGCAGGAGCTGCTTGAACAGGATGTGCGCGCTGCCGGCGCCGGCAGCCCGGGCGGCCTCCACGTACTCCCGCTCGCGCAGCGACAGGATCTGGCCGCGGACCAGGCGGGCCGTCGTCATCCAGCCGAAGAGCGAGAACACCCCGATGATCACCGTGATCCGGAACGAGCCGGGCACCTCTTCGCCCACGTCGTAGGCGGCGGTGTTGATGATCGGGATGATCGCCAGCGCGAAGACCAGGAACGGGAACGCCAGCATGAAGTCGGTGAACCAGGTGAGGCTCTGATCGACCCAGCCGCCGAAGTAGCCGGAGACGATGCCGAGCACGACGCCGAGCACGATCGAGATGATCGCGGACAGGAAGGCGATGATCAGAGACGTGCGCATGCCGAAGATCAGCTGCATGAACAGGTCACGGCCGATGCCGGCTTCCAGACCCAGCCAGTGCTCGCCACTGATGCCGCCCGCGTAACCGGTCGGCAGACCCTGGTAGTTCAGTTTGTCGCTGAAGCCCTCGGTCGCGGTGACCCCGTACAGCCGGGAGATCACCGGCGCCAGCAGGGCGACCACGATGAAGAACATGACGGTGATGAAGCTGGCGAACGCGGTCCGGTCCCGCTTGAGGCGGATCCACGCGAGCTGGCCCGGTGAGCGGCCGACGAATGCCTTCGCAGCCGTGTCGGGCTGGAGAACCGCTACCGCCGTGTCCTCGGTGCCTGGTGAGCGTGAGTCGGCGGTGGCCGGGGTGTTGCTCATGATGCGGTGTCTCCTCGTAGCGGACTTGATCGCGAAACGAACCTGTCACTCGCGGTGGCGAGGCGGGTCCTGCCCGGTCCCGGGCGGGTCGACTCGGCCCGTCGTCGTGACGGCGGGCGCTCGATGCGCTTCAGGATCGTCAGCATGCGGCCGGGGTCGATAGTTGGTTGTACCACGCACCAATCCCTCCCCCGATGACGCGCCCCACTGGCGCTATGTGAGCGGTATTCGTCTGCCGCGGTTCAGAAATTTATCCGAGATCCGCAGGCCGAGAAATGTGTTGACGCATCGATCCGGTAACGGAACGGGTTCGTTGCCATAAGGCCTAGGTCATATCGTGCTTCGAGTGCGTGGGTCATAAGAACCCATTTTGGGGGTAAAAACGTCATCTTCCATGCGGCGAAACGACCGGAGGGCTAAGAATGTCGGGTTTACCGCGCTTATGCGTTCTTGCAGTTGCGGAGAGTTACCGTCCCTGGTAAGGGGCGGGTATGACCTCACTGTTTCCCGGCGGTTTCCGATTTTGCACCCCCATCGGCGCGAACCGATGAACGTTCCGTAGTCACTACGAGCAACAAGATCGCGCATTTATCGTCGCCCTATAACGGTCGTCGCGATGCGTGTCGATCAGTGGTGCGGAGCGAGTCCGGCGAGAACTTCCGCCCCTAGCTCCGTCGCCACTCGAGGGTCGGCGTCGAGCCCGCCGATTCGCGGATCCCAGTTCGGTTCGTAGAACAGTTCGGTCGCGCCCGCTTCAGCGTACCTCTCCGCGCCCGCACGGATCTGCGCCCAGTCTCCGGACAGCGGCACCGTCTCGTCCCGCCGACCGGCCTGGACGACACCCCGAACCACGACACGCAGCGAATCCGGATCGCGGCCGGCCTCCTCCGCCGCCTCCCGGACGATCCGGACACCGCGCGCGATCTCCGGCAGCGTGGTCCGGCTGCCGCTGACCCAGCCCGCCGCGATCCGCCCGGCCCGGCGCAGCGCCGCGTCCGCCGTGCCGCCCAACAGCACCGGAGGGCCACCCGCCTGCGCCGGCGCCGGCAGCATCCGGCTCGGCGGCACCCGGTAGAAACGGCCGGCGAACTCCGACTCCTCGCCGCTGAACAGCACTTTCAGCGCATCCAGGTACTCCTCGGTGCGCGGGCCGCGCGGGCTCGGATCCGAACCCGTCGCCACGAACTCGGTCTCCGACCAGCCGGTCCCCAGCCCCAGGTCGAACCGCCCGCCGGACAGCCGGTCCAGCGAGCCCACCTGCTTGGCCAGGTAGGCCGGCGAGACATACGGCAGATTGATCACCGAGACGCCCAGCCGGATCCGGGACGTTGCGGCGGCCGCCCAGGTCAGCGCGACGATCGGATCCAGCACACTGTGATAGACCGGCGCGAGATCCTGACCGCGGCCCACGAGCAGCCGCTGAAACGCCCACAGCCCGTGATAGCCCAGCTCCTCGGCCTGCCGCGCGATCATCGTCAACGTCTCCGGCTGCGCCCATGCGCCCGACACCGGACAACCGAAACTGATCAGCATGAAAAGCAACCTAACCGCCGCGGGCCCCCGCCGTCCGCGGACCGCCCACCGCGCGGCGTATCTCACCCTCCGGCTCGCCCTCTCGATCCGCGCAACACCCGCCGCCGGCCCGGTCCGATCTGAAGCCGAGGTGATCCCGACCCGCCGGCGTTCGCCGTGAGCCGCGTCGAAGGCGGGGCGGTGCCGATCCGCGGAGCGTTCGCCGTGGGCCGCGTCGAAGGCCGGTCCGCTGTCCGTCGTGGGTTGCGGCAAGGGCGGGGTGGTCCCGGTTCGCGGAGCGTTCGCCGTCCGCCGATAGTTGCCGTTTGCGTATTATTTCGTACGATTCAGGAGGAAGTACTGCCGGACACCGCGACGGCGGCGCGGGGCACGGCCGACAAGGCGCCTCTCGGGCGGAAGCGCCTGGTCACCGGCGGTCGCGCGGCTGCCGGGTCAGGCGCCCGGATAGATTCGTGCCGGGGTGATCAGCACCGCCGCGCGCCGCTGCTCCACCATGGTCCGGTCGTAGGCGGGCCAGTCGTCGTGCGTCCCGCCGGCGGCCGTGAAGATCTCGCGCAGCAGCAGGCGCAGACTGTCTGGATCGAGCCAGGGCTGCGGATCGTCCGGCCCCGCCAGGAGCGCCCGGCCCTCGACCGTCGCGTAACGCCAGCCACTGCGGAACGCCACCGCGATCTGTGGCCGTTCCCGCAGGTTCCGCAGTTTCACCGCCCCGTAGGTGACGAACGCCAGCACCGGTGTCCCGTCGGCCGGGTGTCCGATGACGCCCGTGTTCACCAGCGTCGACTGCACGGTCTGGTCAGCCCGCACGGTCGACACGATGGCCAGCCCGGTCTCGTCCCGGCTCAGCCCCCACGCGTCCTCGAGCGCACCCACCCCACCACCCTATCCAGCCCCGGTGATCACTGAGGGGCCCGAGACCCCGAGCCGACCCGTTTCGTCGACGAATCGCTTACTCTCCGTGAGGGACGGCCTCGGCCCGGCGGACGCTGGTCGGCCGCGCCGGCCCGCCTGGCCGGCGTGGCTCGGCGTGACTCTGCGTAGGCCGTACTGAATCAGGCGTTTGCTCCTTCGAGGAAGAGCCGGCCCGCCTCGGCTGCCGGGACCGGCCGGGAGAAGTAGTAGCCCTGGGCGAAGCCGCATCCCATCTCACGCAGGGCGGCGAGCTGGCCGAACTCCTCGATGCCCTCGGCGACCGTCGCCATGCCGAGGCTCTTGCCGAGGCGGACGATGGTGTCGGTGAGCGCGGTGTCGTCGGCGATGATGCCGAGGCGCTCCACGAACGAGCGGTCGATCTTGAGGGTGTCCACGGGGAAGCGGCGCAGGTACGCGAGCGACGAGTACCCGGTTCCGAAGTCGTCGATGGCCAGGGTGAGACCCAGCGCCTTGAGCCGCAGCAGCTGCTCCAGGTTGGCGTCGGTGTCGGTCATCAGGACGCTCTCGGTCATCTCCAGGCACAGCCGGTCGGCGGGCATGCCCGTCTCGGTCAGCACCTGGGTGACCATCTCGGACAGGTCGGCCCGGTCGAACTGGCGGACCGAGACGTTGACGGACATCTTCGGCGGGTGGCCGTCGCCGGCGACGCCCCATTCGACCGCCTGCCGGCACGCCTCGTGCAGCACCCAGCGGCCCAGCGGCACGATCAGGCCGGTGGCCTCGGCGATCGGGATGAAGTCCAGCGGGTTGATCATGCCGCGGGTCGGGTGTGGCCAGCGGGCCAGCGCCTCGAAGCCGATCACCTCGCTGGTCGACAGGTCCACGGTGGGCTGGTAGTGCAGGCGCAGGTCGCCGTTCTCCAGGGCGGTGCGCAGGTCGGACTCCAGTTCCAGGCGGTCGACCAGGCCCTCGCGCAGGCGGGGGTGATAGCCGGAGAAGACGCCGCCGCCGGTCGCCTTGGCGTGGTGCATGGCCAGGTCGGCGTTGCGCATCAGCTGCTCGGCCCGGTCGCCCGGGCTGTCCTCGGCGCCGTTCGGCTCGGCGCTGTCCGGCTCGGTGGCCGGGATGGCCGAGGTGTCGGGGATGGCCGAGGT
Source organism: Actinoplanes sp. CA-252034 (assembly GCF_050956125.1). Classification (NCBI taxonomy): domain Bacteria; kingdom Bacillati; phylum Actinomycetota; class Actinomycetes; order Micromonosporales; family Micromonosporaceae; genus Actinoplanes; species Actinoplanes sp. CA-252034. The sequence continues at coordinate 9,134,620 of NZ_CP191846.1, read as the reverse complement.
GTCGGGGAAGGCCGAGCCGGTGCCGGCCAGGCCGATGCTCGCGCGGACGTGGATCTGGCGCTCGCCGAACATCACCGGGGCGTCCAGGTCGTCGAGGATGCGCCGGGCCACCGGCTCGGCGCCGGTCTCGTCCTCGCCGAGCAGCAGCACGCCGAACTCGTCGGCGCCGAACCGGGCCACCAGGTCGCCGTCGCGGACGCAGCCGCGCAGCCGGTCGGCGACCTGCACCAGCAGCTGGTCGCCGGCCAGGTGGCCGAGGCTGTCGTTGATCCGTTTGAAGCCGTCGAGGTCCAGGTGCAGCACGGTCACGGAGCCGTCGGCGCGCAGCGCGGTCGCGGCCCGCTCCCGGAACAGCGCGCGGTTGCCCAGCCGGGTCAGCGAGTCGTGGTACGCCTCGTGCATCAGCTGTTCCTGCAGTTCCATGCGCTCGCTGATGTCCCGGGTGTTCAACACGAAGCCGGCCACGTGCGGGTCGTCCACCAGGTTCGTGATGATCACCTCGGAGGGGCGCTCGCTGCCGTTCACGTGGGTGTGCACGACCTCGAGCGTCACGTCGGCGAACGGGCGGGCGGCGACCTGGCGCATCGCCTGGGCCAGCCGGTGCGCCACCTCGGCGTCGACCAGGTCGGTGTAGCGGTGGCCGACGAACGCCTCCGGCGGGTAGCCGAAGACCCGGCGCACCGACTCGCTCTGATAGCGGATCACGCCGTCCGCGTCGATCACGGTGACGACGTCCGAGCTGTGCCGGATGAGCGCCTCGAACCACTGCTCGCGCCCGTGCAACTCGACGGTGCGCTCGGCGACGCGGCTCTCCAGCGTGCGGGTCAGGCCCCGGTTCTCCAGCTGGGTGAGCAGTTGGCGGCCCACGATCAGCAGGATCAGGAATGACCGGGTGTAGTTGATGAACGGGTGGCTGTGCCCGGTCTGCACGTGGAACATCACGCTCGAGCCGAGAGCCGCCAGCACCGCGATGTACGGCACCAGGACCGCGGTGTGCCAGATGCCGGGCGGCAGGTCCAGTGGTCTGGCGTCCCGTTCCCGGGGGCGGAGCGCGCCCATCAGGATCAGGCCGTAGGCGGCCAGCGACGGCAGGTGCACGAGCGGGGCGGTGCTGAAGTCGCCGATCAGCTCCAGGTAGACGTGGCCGATGTCGGTGACCGCGAAGGCGACCATGCCGGTGCCGAAGAACGCCAGGTCGGCGCCGCAGCCGTGATGCCGGCGCTGCCTCGGCAGCATGTACGCCAGGATGGTGGCGAGCACGATGTCGGTCAGCGGGAAGACCAGCGTGAAGTAGAACCCCGCGTCGTGTGTGCCGTCCCGCAGGCGCGGGTCCATCACGAAGATCCACGCGACCAGGACCAGTGACGCCGCGATCAGCAGCCCGTCGAGCACGCTGCGGAGCCGGTTGACCAGGGGCTGGGAGGCGCTCGGCAGGGTCAGCACCCCGGCCGGGATCAGCACCGTGAGCCCGATCAGGCCGGCCGGGCCGAGCAGCGGGAACAGGTCGCCGGAGACCCCGGGGAGCGGCCACCGGGTGAACCAGCCGAACTGGCCGAGGCCCCACAGGAACACTCCGGCCGCGAGCAGCGCCCACCCCCAGCGGGCCCGTCCGGTGAAGCCGCGGGACCGCCACAGGCAGCCGGCGGCCGCGGCCGTGGACATCCCGAGCAGGCCCCAGGCGGTCACCACCCGGGCCGTTGCGGGTCCGCCCGTGGCCACCAGCGCGATGAGGATGGCGAGGACGGCGCCCACCGCGACGCTGTTGCGGGCCCATCGGCTCGCCACGCGCGGGCTGGGAGCTGTCGTGTCGACTGCCATCCGCTCGCCCCTTTCCGGTTCGTCACCTCTGTCGAGGTGGTGATGACCGGGATCATCGGGACGGTGCGGGCGGTCCTGAGAAGTTCCTGACGATCAGTTACCGACCAGGCCGTCCTCGTAGGCGACGATCACGAGCTGCACCCGGTCGCGGACGCCGAGCTTGGCGATCGCCCGGGTGACGTGGGTCTTCGCGGTGAGCGGACTGATCACCAGCTGTGCCGCGATCTCGTCGTTGGACAGCCCGGTCGCGACCAGGCGGACCACCTCCCGCTCGCGTTCGGTGAGCACGGACAGCCGTTGCCCGCCGGGGCGCCCGGCCGCCGGGACCGGACGGTGCGCGAACTGGCCGACGACACGGCGGGTCACGCTGGGCGAGAGCAGGGCGTCGCCTCCGGCCACCACCCGGACCGCGGCGCGCAGCCCGTCCGGGTCGATCTCCTTGGTCAGGAAGCCGCTCGCCCCGGCGGCGAGGGCGGCGAACACGTACTCGTCGGTCTCGAACGTGGTCAGGATGATGATCTTCGCCGGCTGGGCGGCGAGGATCGTGCGGGTGGCCGTGATGCCGTCCATGCCGGGCATCCGGATGTCCATCAGGATGACGTCCGGCCGCAGCTCCCGGGCCGCACGCACCGCCTCGTCGCCGGTGGACGCCTCGCCCACCACCGACAGGTCCCGGCCACGGCGCAGCAGACTGCGGAATCCGGCCCGGACCAGGTGCTGGTCGTCGGCGAGGAGAACGGTGATCGGCATGCTCACTCCGTGATCGGGATGCTGGCTCGTACCGTGAAACCGGTCCGGCCCGGGCCCGCGGTGAGCGCGCCGCCGAGCGCGGCCACCCGCTCCCGCATCCCGGCGATGCCGTGGCCGTCGCTCATCCCGGCGCCGCCGGTCCCGTTGTCCTGGACGTCGACGAGCACGCTGTCCGGCGCGTAGCGGATCGTCACCACCACCCGGCCGGCCCCGGCGTGCCGGACCGTGTTGGTCAGCGACTCCTGCACCACCCGGTAGACGGCGGCGGCGACCGGGGCCGGCACCGGGACCGGGTCGCCGAACTCGTTGAACGACACCTCCAGCCCGGCCTCCCGGACCTGGTCGAGCAGCCGGTCGAGGCCCTCGAGAGCCGGCAACTCGCCCTCCCGCAGCACACCGACAAGCGCTTTCAGGTCGGTCATCGCCCGGCCCCGGACCTGCTGGGCCAGCCGCAGCGACTCCCTGGCCTCCTCCGGCTCGGCGTCGAAGGCGTCCAGGGCCACGTTCAGGTGCACGCCGACGACGGCGAGCGTGTGCGAGACCACGTCGTGCAGGTCACGGGCGATCGCCACCCGCTCCTCGGCCCGCCGCCGGTGGACCTCGAGCTCGAGACGCCCGGCGACCTCGGCCCGCCAGCGCAGTGTGTTGCGGTACGCGGTGGCACCGGCCAGAGCGGTGGCCACCCACAGCGCCTCCCCGCCGAGATGGGCGAGCACCCAGTTCCCGGTGTGCGGGTAGACGAAGGTGTCCCAGTTCAGGCCCCAGACGAGCATGAACCCCGAGGCGATCACGGCGGTACGGAGGCGCCCGGCCAGGGTGAGCGCCACCAGGGCTGCGGTCGCCGGCCACACCCAGCCGGCCTCGATCAGGTGCGCCATGCGCCAGGCGGCGACGGTCGAGAACGTCAGGATCAGCACGGCCAGGGGCCACCGGCGTACGGCCGACACCATGAGGGCCAGGGCGCCGGCGAGTGTGGAGACCAGGACGGTCGGGCCGAGCCCGCCGGTGAGAGCGAGCCCGGTCGGCACACCCACGAGGGTCAGCACGGCGGCGGTACGGGTGAGGTTCTTCGTCATGCCGGGGACGCTATTTTCGCGGGGCGGCCCGTCGCGTCGTACCGGAGTTGTCACTCGCATCGACGCCTCCCGAGTACCGCGTACACCCTTCGATGTAGCTTCTCAGGATTCCCCGGCCGCCTCGCGACGGGCTTTGGCGCGCCGTTTGCCCTCGTGCATGGCCTGGACCCGGGCGACCGGGATGGTGTGGCCCTCGGCGACCAGCCCGGCGTCGAGCTCCTGCGGCCCGGGCATGGCCGCCGCCCACGGGTCGCCGTCGCCGAGCAGCCCCGGCGCTGTGCGGATGGTGAAGTCGGCCGGTGCGACCTGATCGAGATCGGACCAGGCGACAGGGAACGACACCGGGGCTCCGGGCCGGATCCGGGGGCTGTAGACCGCCGCCACGGTCGCCCCGCCGGCCCGGGTCGCGTCCAGGAACACCCGGCCGTGCCGGTCCTCGCGGATGAACGCGGTGGTCGCCAGCTCCGGGTCGATGCGCTCGGCGCGGGCGGCCACCGCACGCTGGGCGGCCGCCACGTCCTCGACCGCGGGCTCGCCGGCCAGCGGGACGAAGACGTGCACGCCCTTCGAGCCGCTGGTCTTGACCGCGCCGGACATCCCCGCGCCGGCCAGCGCCTCCCGCACCAGCCGGGCCGCGGCCACGGCGGCGCCGAACCCGCCGCCCTCCGGCGGATCCAGGTCCATGATCAGGTGAGTGGGGTGCGGCGAGCCGGCGGTCATCAGGGCCGGGTGGTACTCGACGGCTCGCTGATTGCCCAGCCAGAACAGCGTGCGGCGGTCGTTGGCCAGCGCGTACGTCACCTCGCGATGGGACGCCTCGGCCCACACCGAGGTCCGCGGCACCCAGTCCGGGGTGTATTTCGGCAGGTTCTTCTGCATGAACCGCTCCTGGCCACGCAGCACCCGGACCACCGACAGCGGGCGGTCCCGCAGGACGGGGAGGAACCTGTCGGCCACCGCGTCCAGATAGTCCACCAGGTCTCGCTTGGTGACACCGGCGCCAGGGAACAGCTCCTGATCCAGATTGGTCAGCGGTACGCCGTCGCGCTCCTCACCCATCCGCTCATCGTGCCCGATCCGGGCCCGATCCGCCCGCCCTCAGGCCTGCCTGATGAACTGCTTGGCCGCGGCGGCCAGCGCGCTCTGCAGCGCCTCCTTGTCGGCCGGCGTGGAGTCGGAGGTGGAGAAGGCGCCGAGGGCCGCGTTCGCCGCGTTCTGCCACGGCTGGGAGCAGGCCGAGCCGTGGGCGCAGGACGGGACGGCCACGCCGGACTTCCAGTCGGCGGCGGCGGACAGCTGGTAGTCGGAGAACCCGGTGGTCGGCGCGTCGGTGCGGGCCGGGATCGAGCCCTTCTGCGCGCTGAACGCCTGCTGCCCCTCCGGTGACGCGACCGTCTGCAGCCAGCAGGCGCCGCCGGACGGATTGGCCGCCCCGGTGGTGAGCGTGAACGAGTCGGCGAGCCACTGGAACGCCTTGCCGTTGCCGGGGAAGGGGAACGAGTCGTACCCGCTGAAGTTGGCGGCCTCCAGCTCCGCCGCGACCCAGTCGCCCATCAGCTGGTAGCCGGCCTTGCCGTCGGCGAGCAGCCGGGTCGCCTGCGGCCAGTCGAGCGAGTCGCGGTCGGCGTTGCTGAAGTCGAGGAGGGTGGCGTAGTCGTCGATCGCCGCGCGGACGGCCTTGCCGTCCCACTTGGTGGCACCGGTGAACAGGCCGGTGAACCGCTTCGGCCCCAGGTCGCTGATCAGCACCGACTCCAGCAGCATCAGCTGGGTCCAGTCCCGGCCGAGCGCGAGCGGGGACTCCACACCGTCCCGGCGCAGCCGCCCGAGATTGCCGAGGAGCTCCTTCAGCGTCTTCGGAGCGGTGAGGATGTCGGACTCGGCGAGCACCTGGTCGTTGGTCCACACCACGTTCGCCCGGTGCACGCCGACCGGGACCGACCAGAGCTTGCCGTTGACCGTGATCGTCTCGATCAGCCCGGCCGGCAGCGCGCCGGTCAGACCCCACGACGAGAACTCGGCGGTCAGGTCCTTGATCTGGCCCGCGTCGATGTGGTCGAGCAGCTCGGCGCCGGCGTGCACCTGGAAGGTGTCCGGCGGGTCGTTCTGCTGCAGCCTCGCGTTGAGGACCTGCTTGGCGTTGACGCCGGCGCCGCCGGGCACCGCGCCGCTGGAGAGCTCCTGGCCGGGGCAGGCGGTGGTGAACCGGCTGACCAGCGCGTCCAGACCGGCCTTCTCGCCGCCCTCGGCCCACCATGTGAAGACCTCGACCTGTGTGGCCGTGGAGTCGTCGTCCTCCCCGGTCCCGCAGGCGGACGCCACCAGCAGAGCGGCGGCGCCGACGACGGCCGCCAGGGCGCGTCGTGTGGAGCGCATGGTGTTCCCCCATCATCCAAACTCGTCGTTGTCACGAGGACAATCGGAAGTACCGTGCCGCTTCGCGCTCAAAGGTGTCAACTCGTGATCTATCGACGCTTCACCATGCGATACGACTCATGGATCTTGAGCTGGGCAGATGTCACGGGATGGTGGCGCAGCTGTGCTGAATGTAACTCACGGTTAGTGGGCTGAGGGGGTGTGGTCCCAGTTCAGCTGTGTGTCGGCGAAATGAGCGGCCATCAAACCGTCACTGAAAGTGAGTTGAGCCTTTGACCTAATTCCTCCGGGGTACGTCAAACGGGCCATAGCTCGCGGTCTATCCGATTCGTCACAATCGGAGCATGACCACACCGGGCGACATCGCACTGCTGATCGTTCTGGCCGCCGCCCTCATGGCCTGCGCCGGGTACGCCGCCGGACGCCTCCATCAACGCCGGCAGAGCGGCCCCGACCTCCGGGACGCGTACAAGACCGGCTACGACGCGGCCACCCGCAGCGTCTTCAGCATGGCGGCCCGGGCCGCCGGCAAGAAGCCGGACGAGCCGGAGACGCCGGACGTGCCCGGCCAGCGGGAGGGGCGCCACGCCGTGCCCGAGGAGTTGGTGCGGGCCAAGACCTACCGGCTGCCGCTCGACCGGGTGGCCAGGGCCAAGGTCCCGCGACAGACCGAGGCCGTCGACGAGCCCGCGAAGCCGGACGCCGACACCCGGACGGCCTCGTGACGGCTCTCAGCCCTTCTGCTGGGCCGCCTCGACCGCCTCGCGCAGCCCCCGGGCGGCCAGGCGGTCGGCCCGCTCGTTCTCCGGGTGCCCGGCGTGCCCCTTCACCCAGTGCCAGGAGACGTCGTGCCGCCGGACCGCCTCGTCGAGACGTTTCCACAGGTCGACATTCTTCACCGGCTGCCGGGCCGAGGTCATCCAGCCGTTCCGCTTCCAGTTGTGCATGTACTGCGTGATGCCGTTGCGCACGTAGACACTGTCGGTGTAGATCTCCACCGTGAGCGGCGCCCGGTTCAGCGCCTCCAGAGCCCGGATCGGCGCCATCAGCTCCATCCGGTTGTTGGTGGTCGACGTCGCCTCGCCGCCGCAGAGATCCTTCTCCGCTCTGCCCCAGCGCAGCACCGCGCCCCAGCCGCCCGGCCCGGGATTGGGCGCGCACGCCCCGTCGGTGTAGATCTGCACGACGCTCATACCCGGAGACGATAGAGCCCGACCCCGGTAGGAGGTTTTCACCGGCCCGGCGGGGGACTGTGGGACAAGCCATCGGCGCGCACCACCCGGCCGGGGGCTCCAGCGGCTCACCGTATGGTGTCGGTGGCGGACGGATCGCAGATGGGCGGGACTCATGAGTGGTGGCGACGCGGCCGCGGTCGAGGTGCGAGACGTCGTGGTGCGGTATGGCGACACCACAGCCGTCGATCGGGTGTCCCTGACCCTGCCCCGCGGGCGGGTGCTCGCCCTGCTCGGGCACAACGGCGCCGGCAAGACCAGCCTGCTCCAGATCTGCGAGGGCTTCCGCCGGCCCGATGACGGGCGGGCGCGGGTGCTCGGGCTCGACCCGGTCGGCGACCACGACGAGCTGATGCCCCGGCTCGGGATCATGCTGCAGTCCGGCGGTGTCTACCCGTGGGCGACGGCCGGCGAGATCCTGCGGCTGTTCGCGTCGTTCGCGGCGACCCCGCTCGACACCGACATGCTGCTCGACCGGCTCGGGCTGCGGAAATTCGAGCGGACCCGGTTCCGCCGGCTGTCCGGCGGCGAGCAGCAGCGTCTCAGCCTCGCGATCGCCCTGGTCGGCCGGCCCGAGCTGGTCTTCCTCGACGAGCCGACCGCCGGCATGGACACCGAGGCCCGCCACACCACCTGGCAGCTGATCGAGGAGCTCCGGGCCGACGGCGTTTCGGTGCTGCTCACCACCCACCTGCTCGACGAGGCGGAGCGCCTCGCCGACGACGTGGTGATCATGCGGTCCGGCACGGTCGCGGCCACCGGCACCCCGGCCGAGCTGACCTCGGCCGCCGCCGTCGACGTGCTGGAGGTGCGCGCCGATCCCGGTCTCGACCTGACCGGGCTGCGCCAGGGGCGTACGGTCGCGGAGCCCGCCCCCGGGCAGTACACGATCTCCGGCGGCCTCGACACCGCCGGGCTGGTCGAGGTGCTGGCCTGGTTCGCCGCCGCCGGCGCCGACGTGACCGCGATCAACACCCGCCGCCGCACCCTCGAGGACGTCTACCTCTCCCTGACCACCACCCCGACTCCGGTGGGAGCCGTCCAGTGAGCACCTTCGCCCCCGCCCCCGGCCGGGCCCCGATGCGCACCATCCTCGCCAGGCAGATCCGGATGGAGCTGCTGCTGACCGCCCGTCGCGGCGAGGCCGTCGTGCTGGCCATGGGCGTGCCGCTGCTCGTGCTGCTCGGCGCCGGCCTGTTCGACGTCACCAACCTGCCGACCGACGACCGGCTCGGCTGGGTGGTCCCGGGCGTGCTGGCGCTCACCGTCATGTCGACCGCGTTCACCGGGCAGGCCATCACCACCGGATACGAGCGCAGTTACGGCGTACTGAAAAGGCTCGGCGCCTCTCCGCTGACCCGGCCCGGTCTGCTGCTCGCCAAGACCGCCGCCGTCCTGGTCCAGATCGCCGTGCAGGTGGCGGTGCTGGCGCTGGTCGGTCTCGCGGTGGGCTGGCGGCCGGAGGCCGGAGCCCTGCTGCCGGCCGTCGGGGTGACCGTGCTCGCCGCCGCCGGCTACAGCGGACTGGCCCTGTTGCTGGCCAGCGTGCTGAAGCCGGAGACCACGACCGGCGCGGCCACGCTGATCTATGTGGTGATGCTGTCGGTCGGCGGGATCATGTTCGGCGCGCCGGACCTCGGCGTGGCCGGGTGGTTCCTGCTGCCGCTGGCGGCGCACGCCGAGGCGCTGCGGGAGACGCTCATGCACGGCGGTTCGGTGCCGCTCGGCATCTGGCTCGCGCTGGGCACGTGGGCGGTGGTCTGGCTGACCGCCGCCGCCCGCAACTTCAAATGGGAGTGACAGGCGTGTCCATCGATCGGTTGACAGCCGATGACAGCCGCGCGGTCGTCGCGTCCGGGCACCCCGGCAGAGCACGATCAGACGTATGGAAGCCATCGAGGTAACCGGACTTCGTAAGACATACGGCGGGCAGGACGCGGTCGCGGGCATCGATCTCGTCGTCGCCCGCGGCGAGATCTTCTCCCTGCTCGGCCCGAACGGCGCGGGCAAGACCACCACCGTCGAGATCCTCGAGGGGCACCGCCGCCGGACCGCCGGTGACGTGCGGGTCCTCGGGGAGGACCCGGGGACGGCCGGCTCGGCGTGGCGCACCCGGATCGGCATCGTACTGCAGGACGCCGACGACGCGGCCGACCTGACGGTGCACGAGATGGTCAAGCACATCGGCGGGTTCTACCCGGACCCGCGCACCGCCGACGAGGTGATCGAGCTGGTCGGGCTCAGCGCCAAGCGGAACAGCAAGATCCGTACCCTCTCCGGTGGCCAGCGCCGCCGCGTCGACGTGGCCCTCGGCATCGTCGGCCGCCCCGAGCTGCTCTTCCTCGACGAGCCGACCACCGGTTTCGACCCGGAGGCGCGCCGCCAGTTCTGGGACCTGATCCGCACACTCGCCGGCGACGGCACCACGATCGTGCTGACCACCCACTACCTGGACGAGGCGGAGGCGCTCGCCGACCGGCTCGCCGTCGTGTCGGCCGGCCGGATCGTCGCCGAGGGCACCCCGGCGACCCTGGGCGGGCGGGGCGCCGCCGAGGCCCGGGTGAGCTGGACCGAGAACGGCGCCACCCGGGTCGAGGAGGTCACCGACCCCAGCGATCTGATCCGTCACCTGGTGGCGTCCGGCGCCGACCTGAGGACCCTCACGGTCACCCGCCCGACCCTCGAGGACACCTACCTGAGCCTGATCGGAGCCACCCGATGATCGCCATGAGCCTGAGCCGTGGCCACGTGGAGCTGCTCCAGTTCCTGCGGGACCGGACCGCGGTGATCTTCACCTTCTTCTTCCCGGCGCTGCTCCTGCTGCTGTTCGGCACCATCTTCGGCAGCGAGTCGACCGACGACGGGGTGGCGGTCAGCCGGATCTTCACGGCCAGCATGATCGCCTACGGCATCCTGAACACGGCTTTCGTGACGATGGGGTCCGGGCTGGCGATGGACCGTGAGGACGGGACGCTCAAGCGCCTCCGCGGCACACCGATGCCGGCTTCGGCGTACCTCATCGGTAAGGGTCTTCTGGTCTTCGCCCTGAGCGTGGCCGAGGTCGCCTTCCTGATCCTGATGGGCGTCGTGGTCTTCGACATGCCGCTGCCGCCGGCCGACCACTGGGTGACCTTCGCGTGGATCTTCGTGCTGTCCACGGTCGCCTGTTCGCTGCTCGGCATCGCGGTCAGCGGCCTGGTCAAGAACGCCCGCAACGCCGGCGCCATCCTGAACGTGCCGGTGGTGGCGCTGCAGTTCGTCTCCGGCGTGTTCATCCACCCGATGAGCCAGCTCCCCGACTGGCTGGAGAACGTCGCGTCGATCTTCCCGGTCCGCTGGATGGCGCAGGGCTTCCGCTACGTCTTCCTGCCCGACGAGGCGAAGGCGACCGAGATCGGGGGCGCGTGGAACCTCGGCATGGTGGCCGTGGTGCTCGGTGTGTGGTGTGTGATCGGATTGGTGCTGTGCCTGGTGACGTTCCGCTGGAGCGGTCGCGACAAATGAGCGAGTCGCAGTCCTCCTACTGGCTGTGGGAGCTGTTCTTCGGGGTGACCGTGCTGGCGGTCGCCGTCGCGATGGTCATCGTGGATGGATTCGAGCCCTGGCGGCGAGCGGTTGCGCTCGCCGCCATCGGCGCGATGCTGCTGCTGCACCTGCTCGTCGCCCGTCGGCTGATCGCGCGCGACGCGGAGAACACCGCGGCGCTGCTGACCCTGCTCACCCAGCTCGTCCTCTTCGGTGTCGCGATCTGGGCCGTCCCGCTCGCCACCTGGCTGATGTTCGCGGTCATCCCGGTGATCTTCCAGATGGTGGCCGTCCGGCTCGCCGTCGCCCTGGTGGTGGTGGCCAACCTGATCCCGGTCGGGGCGGAGCTCCGCAACGATCCCGGCGGTCTCGGCATGGACCTGGTGGTCGCCGCCATCTCCACCGGCGCCGGCATCTGCATCGGCCTGTGGATCCTCAAGACCCTGCGCGAGAGCGAGCAGCGCGCCACCCTCATCACCGAGTTGGAGGCGAGCCGCGCCGAGGTGGCCCGGCTCTCCCACGAGGCCGGCGTCGCCGCCGAGCGGACCCGCCTGGCCGGCGAGATCCACGACACCCTCGCCCAGGGCTTCACCAGCATCATCACCCTGGTCCAGGCGGCCGACCCGGGCCTGCGCGACGAGCGGCTGGCGCTCGCCGTGCGTACCGCACGGGAGAATCTCGCGGAATCCCGGGCCCTGGTCGCGGCCCTCTCACCGATCGCGTTGGCTGACGCTTCCTTACCCGAGGCGGTACGCCGTAGTGCCGCCCGATTCACGGAAGAGGCGGGTGTGCCCGCGTCCGTCCGTATCACCGGCACCGAATGCACCCTGCCCACCCGGGTGGAGGTGGTGCTGTTGCGGGCGGCGCAGGAGGCCCTGACGAACGCACGGCGCCACGCCGGGGCGCGGGAGGTCGCGCTGTTGCTCGCCTACGCGCCCGCCTCGGTGCGGTTGGTGGTCCGCGACGACGGTCGTGGTTTCCCTCTCGGCGCCGCCGAGGGGTTCGGGCTCTCCGGGATGCGCAACCGGGCATCGCAGGTCGACGGCATCCTGACCGTCCACAGCAACGCCGACACCGGCACCACCATCGAGTTGGAGATCCCCACGTGATCCGCACCCTACGCGTCTTCCGGTCCACTCCGGCGGTGTCCGCGTGATCCGCATCCTGCTCGTCGACGATCATCCCGTGGTGCGGATGGGGCTGCGCGGGATGCTCGACGCCGAGCCCGATCTGACCGTCGTCGGGGAGGCCTCCTCGGGCGCCGAGGGCTTCGACCAGGCCCTCGCTCTCACCCCCGACATCGTGCTGATGGACCTGCGGATGCCCGGCGGCGACGGCGTCGAGGCCACCGGCCGGATCCTCGCCGCCGCCCCCGGTGTCCGGGTGATGGTGCTGACCACCTACGAGTCGGACCGGGACATCCTGCGCGCCATCGAGGCCGGCGCCTCCGGATATCTGCTGAAGGACGCCTCCCCGCGGGAGTTGGCCGACGCGGTCCGGGCCGCCGCCCGTGGCGAGACGGTGCTGGCGCCGAGCGTGGCGACGACCATCGTGCGCCAGATGCGCAGTCCGGCCCCGCCGGGCCTCTCGGCGCGAGAGACTGAGGTGCTGCGTCTGGTCGCGCGCGGACTCACCAACGCCGACATCGGCAGGCAGTTGTTCATCAGCGAGGCGACGGTCAAGACGCACCTCCTCCGCGTCTTCAACAAGCTCGACGTGGCCGACCGTACCGCCGCTGTCACCACCGCCATGCGCCATGGAATCATCTGACACACCGTTAATCAGAATTCGTCTCATAAGGCCTGAATCGGGCAGCTAGATTACGGACGGCGCGTCCCTGTCTACGCAGCTCAGCCCTTGCGCGCCCGGCCTGAGGAGACGACATGCGCCCACGACGATCCCATCGGATGAAGCAGGCCGGAGTGCCGTTCCGCCTGTGGGCGCCGGCCCGCTTCCGCGCTGCCGTCTCCTTCGTCGTCGCCGCCGCGATCACCCCGTTGACCGTGATGATCCCGGCGACCCCCGCGCATGCGGTAGCCGGCGAGATCATCGTCGAAGCGGACATCGAGGACGCCGAGGACGGCATCTTCACCTTCGAGGTCAAGCGGCTCGGCCCGACCACCGGCATGGGCTCGGCGACCGTCACGTTCGACTCCGTCGGCGCGGCGAACTCGGACTTCCGCGCCGCCACGCCCGGCACCGACTACAAAGAGCCGGCCGTCAAGACGCTGACCTTCGCCGAGAGCACCCGGGACGTCATCAAGCGGGTCACCTTCACCGGCATCGTCGACCCCAACGACGAGTACGACGAACGGTTCGCGATGCGGTTGTTCGCCGCCAACGGCTCCACGATCACCGAGGCGTGGGGCACGATGATGGACAACGACGACCCGCCCACGTACAAGGTCGACCCGGTCACGGTCAACGAGACGGCGACCACGGCCACGGTCACCGGCACGCTCTCCGCCTTCTCCGACAAGCCGGTCTCGATCCCGTACCGGACGGTCGACGACACCGCGACAGCCGGCGAGGACTACACGGCCAAGAGCGGCATGCTCGACTTCACGATCGGCCAGGCCACCGCCACCGTCGACGTCACACTCACCCCGGACGACCGGGACGAGGGCGCCAGCGAGAAGTTCAAACTCGACACCACCGGCACCGGGACCACCGCGACCAACGCGACACCCAGTCTCACCGCGTCGGAGCTGACCGCCGACGTGACGATCACCGACGACGACGCCCCGTCGGTGATCTCCATCGGCAACGCGCCGTCGGTCCGTGAGGGAGACACGCTGCGCTTCCCGGTCACCCTCGACAAGCCGTCCAACCTGTCCGTCACGGCGAAGGCCAACACCAGCGGCACCGCGACGGGCACCACCGACTACACCACCCTCACCGACGAGGTCGTCACCATCGCGCCGGGCGCCACCACCGGGACCGTGTCGGTGCCCACGGTCAGCGACGGGAACAACGCCGAGACCGAGAACGTCACGGTCACCCTGAGCGATCCGGGGAACGCGACCCTGGGCACCCCCGCCGGCACCGGGAACATCGTCGACTCGGTCGTCACCGTGACACCGGTGGAGACGCTCGACGAGACCGAGCACACCCAGCACTTCGACATCACGCTCGCCAACGCCGCCGCCGCGCCGGTCCAGATCGGCTACGCGGTGGCCGCGGGCTCCGCCACCGCCACCGCCGACTTCGACACCGACTCCGGCACGCTCACCTACGCCGCCGGTGAGACGACCAAACGGATCGCCGTGCCGATTCACGCGGACACCGTGCACGAGGCCGGTGGCGAGACCTTCACCATCACGCTCACCAACGCGGGCGGCGAGGTCACCGGCGGTATCGGGACGACCACCCACACGATCCTCGACGACGACAATCTGCCGACCCTGTCGACGCTGACCACGAGCATCGCGCGGCCCGAGGACGACGGCGACAACACGGCTACGTTCGTTGCCGGCATCAGCAACGCGAGCAGCCAGGACATCACCCTGAACATCTCGGCGGTCGACACCACCGACATCAGCCAGGGCGGCGCCGGTTTCGGCAAGGACGACTACGACTTCCCGTCGACGGTGACCATCCTGGCCGGCAGCACGACCGCGAACGTCGCCGTCACCGTCCACGGCGACGACGTCTACGAGACCGACGAGACCGCCACGATCACCGCCACCGTCCCGGGTGGCGAGACCGACGCGGCCGCCGGCTCTCTCGACGGCACGCTGACGCTGGAGAACGACGACGAGATCCCGGTCATCACCCTGAACTCGATCACCCGCGCCGAGGGCCTGGCGACCGCCGCGATCAGCGCGACCGTCGCCGGGAAGGCCGAGGCGACCATCCCCTACACCGTGACCACAGCGGCCGGCACCTCGGAGGGGACGGACGGCATCGACGACTTCGATCCCGCCCTCCTGGTCGACGGCGACATCGACCCGGGCGAGACCACCCTCGCTCTCGGCACCGTCGACGTCAAGGCGGACGACGTCGACGACGACAGCGACTCGTTCGACATCACGGTCACCCCGACCACCTTGGTGACGGCCAAGACCGCCACCGTCACCATCGCCGACGAGAGCACCGACCTGCCGCCGCGCGTGGTCGGCACCGCTTCGCGCACGATCGGCGAGGAGGAGGGCAGCGTCACCGTTCCGGTGACCCTCGACTTCCCCGGGGTGACGGGGCAGACCGCCGACTCCACCGACAAGACGATCACCGTCAACTACGCGACCGCCAACGGCACCGCGATCGCCGGCACCGACTACACGACGACCTCCACACCGGCGCTCAGTTTCGTCGAACCAGCCGTCGCGGACGCCTCGTCGCTCACACAGGACATCACCGTCCCGATTCTCGACGACTCGGCCTTCGAGGTCGATGAGACCTTCACCGTGGCGCTGACCAGCACCGCCACCGTCGTGACAGGCACCACGACGGTGACCATCGAGGACGAGCCGGACCCCAAGCCGACCTTCAGCGTCACCGCGGACCACCCGATGGCCGAGACCGGGACGGCGACTTTCGAGATCGAGCTGAGCGAGCCGGCGTCGGCCGACACCGACTTCGACGTGACCGTCGTCGACGGCAGCGCCACCGCGGCCGCGGGAACCGTGGGCGGCGACGACTACGACCTGCCGGCCAGTGGCACGGTGACCGTCCCCAAGGACGAGACCACGGCGGTGATCGAGTTCGCGGTCAAGCCCGACGACGTCTACGAGGGCGACGAGACCGTCGATCTCACCATCGAGCCGGCCGTCAGCGCGGACAACATCCAGGCGGCCACGGAGAACCGCACGCTGACGATCACCGACGGCGATGCGGTGCCGACGATCACCCTCAACGCCCCGACCACGGTGGAGGGCGGCTCGGCGGTCGACATCCAGGGAACGCCGAGCATCGCGACCGAGGTCCCCCTGACCTACAACGTCACCCTCGCCGGTGACGCGACCGGCGGCAACAACGCGGCGGAGGTCCAGGACTTCACCGAGGGCGCGCTCACCGAGACCATTCCGGCCGGCACCGCGGCCGGGGTGCCGGTGACCCTTCAGACGGTCACCCTCGAAGAGGACGACATCGACGAGTACCTGGAGACCATCAAGGTCACCGCCACGAATGTCTCGCCGACCGGGCCGTCTCCGGTGGAGGCGCTCTACCGGATCACCGACGATCCGAACGACCTGACGCCGCGGATCCGGATCGTGAACCCCAATCCGCCGTTGACCGTCGCCGAGGGCGACGGTTCACTGACCGTTCCGTTCGAGTTGACCTGGGACGGCCTGGCGAACAACGATGCCGCCTCCACCGACCTGCCCATCACCGCGAACTACGCGACCACCCCGGACACGGCGGAGACCTCCGGCGACTATTCCGCCGCCCCGGGGCAGCTGGCGTTCGCCCCCGGCGTCACCACCGACGACTTCGCCGTCACGATCGCCGACGACTCTGTCTTCGAGGTGGACGAGCAGTTCAAGGTGACGCTGTCCGATGTGACCGCGGGCAGTGGCATCCTCACCCCCGAGACGGCCGTCACGATCGCCGACGACGATCAGACCCAGCGGCCGGTGGCCACCGTGAACGACACCACAGTCGCGGAGAGCGGCACGGCCGCCATCACGGTGAATCTCTCCCAGCCGGCGGTGGCCGAGGTGACCCTGGGCGTGACCGTGAACGACGATTCAGCGGTCGACGCCGGTGCCGGGGCGGGCAGCAACGACTTCAACGCACCTTCGGCGACGGTCACGGTGGCCAAGGGCGCCAGCACCGGAACGATCAACATCCCGATCAACACCGACACGGTTTACGAAGGCGACCAGCGGTTCTCCGTCACGGTGGATCCGGGCAGCGAGACGAACGTGCTGCCGGGGACGGACAGCGCCTGGGTGACGGTCACCGAGGACGACCCGGTGCCGGAACTGACCTTCAACGATGTCGTCCTCGATGAGACCGCGGCCGACCTGCCGGTCACCGTCACGACCGACCGTGCCGTCGAGGACGACATGGATTTCACGGTCACCGTTGACGGGAGTGCGCTGAACTCCGACGCGGCCGACGGCGCCAATGGCTCTGACGACGTCACCACGTCGATCTCGACGTTCACGATTCCCGCCGGAACGGCAGCCGGTCTGCTGTCCGTCGGGACTCTCGTGCCGGTCGCCGACGACGCCGACGAGTACACCGAGCAGGTCGTGCTGACGTTCGAGAACGACACGGTGACCGCCGAACCGGACGTCCTCGCGTACTACAAGATCGTCGACGATCCGAACGACATGACCCCGCAGATCGTCACCACCGGCGCCGGCACGTTCGCCGAGGACGCCGGCGACGCCACCGTCTCGGTCGGTCTGAGCTGGGACGATCTTCCGGCCGCGAACACCGCGGACTCCACCCAGAAGACGATCACCGTCGACTACACGACCGCGGACGGCACGGCGAAGCAGCCCGGTGACTACACCACCACCGACGACACGTTGACCTTCACGGCGGATCCGACGCCGCAGGACATCACCGTGCCGCTGTACGACGACGCGTTCTACGAGGCCACCGAGCAGTTCAAGGTGAATCTCAGCAATGTCGTGGGGGACGAGGCCGGCGACGACCTGATCGCCGATCCGGAGACGTCGGTGCAGATCACCGACGACGACAGCGGTGTCAAGCCGACCTATACGGTGACGGCTCCGGTGAACCCGGTCGGTGAGGGCCAGACCGCCACGTTCACGGTCGATCTCACGTCGGACGCGGTCTCCGACATCACGTTCGACGTCAGCCTGGCCGCCGGTGGGGTGGCGCCGAGCGCACTCGCCGCCGACTACACCCTGCCGCTCGCCACGGTGACGGTGGACAAGGACACCGCGAGCAAGACCTTCACGGTCGATGTCGAGGACGATGCGCTTTACGAGGGTCAGGAGACCGCGACCGTCGTCGTGGAGCCGGCCGTCAGCGAGACCGACGTGCAGGCCGGCACCGAATCGGACGGTGCCGAGCATGCCGACCTGGTGCTCGCCGACGCCGACCAGATCCCGGCCATCACCCTCGAACCGGTGCTCGGCACGGTCGAGGGCGCCGACATCACGCTGACCGCGAAGCCCGACGGGGTCGCCGAGCGGGCCATGAGCTACTCGATCGCCCTCGTCGGCGCCGGCGACGACGCGGCCGAATCGACCGCCGACTTCGACGCCACGACCTTGATCAAGACCATTCCGGGTGGGACCGCGATCGGCGACGAGGTGGACTTCGGGCCGATCCCGACCGAGACCGACACCGCCGACGAGTACGTCGAGACGATCCAGGCGACCGCGACCAACACCACCTACCCGTCGGCGGACCCGGTCGTGCAGACCTTCGACATCGACGACGACCCGAACGACCTGACGCCGGAGATCACCACGGCGGGGACTGTCCCGGTGGGTGAGGAGGACGGTGACGCGACGGTTCCGGTGACGTTGAGCTGGGCCGGGCTGCCCGGCAACAACGACGCCGACTCGACGGAGAAGGAGATCACGGTCGACTTCACCACGGCGGACGACACGGCGAAGCAGCCGGCCGACTACGCGACCACCGCCGCCACGTTGACGTTCCCGGCGAATGATCTGACGCCGCAGGACGTCGTGGTGCCGTTGGAGGACGACGGGTTCTTCGAGGCCACCGAGCAGTTCACGGTGAACCTCAGCAACGCCAGTGACGCCACGGCGATCGCTGATCCGCAGACGTCGGTGGTGATCACCGATGACGACTCCGGGAACATGCCCGGCTACACGGTGACGGGGCCGGCGAATCCGGTCGGTGAGGGTGACGCCGCCGAGTTCACGGTGACGATGGAGGCGGACGCGGTCTCCCCGATCACCTTCGATGTGACGGTCGTCGCCGGTGGGGTGGCGCCGAGCGCTCTCGCTGCCGACTACGACCTGCCGACCGCCACGGTGACGGTGCCGCAGGGCGCCGACTCGGAGACGTTCACCCTCGACGTGCTGGACGACGATCTCTATGAGGGTGAGGAGACCGCGACCGTCGTCGTGAAGCCGGCCTCGAACGAGACCGACGTGAAGGCCGGCACCGAGTCAGACGGCGGCGAACACGCCGCCCTGGCGCTCGCCGACGCCGACCCGATCCCGACCATCAGCCTCGAACCGGTGCTGGACGCCGCCGAGGGGGACACCCTCACGGTGGTCGGCAAGCCGAGCGGGGCAGCCGAGCGCGCCATGGAGTACACGGTCGCTATCGCGGGTGCGGGAACCCATCCGGCCACGGCCACCGACGACTTCACCGCCACACCGGCCACGGTGACCGTCGACGCGGGGACGGCGGCTCTCACGCCGGTCGACTTCCTCGAGGTCGATCTGGCCGCCGACGACGCCGACGAGTATGTCGAGACGATCGAGGTCACCGCGACCAACGACACGTACACGGCGGCGGATCCCGTCGTGCAGACCTACGACATCGCCGACGACGAGTTCGACATGACACCGGAGCTGGTCGCGGGCGGCCCGCAGACGGTGGGGGAGAGCACCGCGAGCGTCGACGTCCCGGTGTCCCTCAGCTGGGCGGGCCTCTCCGGGGCCGGCAACACGGCGACCTCCACCCAGAAGACGATCACGGTGAAGTGGGCGACCGAGGACGGGACCGCCGTCAATCCCGGCGACTACGTGACCGCCTGGGACACGATGACGTTCGAGCCCGGCGACCCGCTCAGCCAGAACGCGTCGGTGGACATCGCCACCGGCGACACCGTCTACGAGGCGGACGAGACGTTCACGGTCGAGCTGTCGGAGGCGACCGGCGACAGCAGCATCGCCACCGCGGAGTCGGTGGTGACCATCGATGACGACGACGACGCCAACAAGCCGACCTACTCGGTGTCCGCGCAGACCGCGACCGAGAGCGAGTCCGCGAACTTCACCGTGACCCTGACCAGCCCGGCCGTCTCCGACATCACCTTCGACGTGAGCGTGGGCGACACCGGCGCGGTCGTTCCACTGGCCGGAACCGACGACTACACCCTGAACAGCGCCACGGTCACCGTGGCGAAGGGCACCACGAGCGAGCCGTTCAGCGTCGCGCTGGACGCCGACGATCTCTACGAGGGCGACGAGCACGCCACCGTGATCGTGGAGCCGGCCACCGGCGAGGTCGATGTGAAACCCGGCTCCGAGACCGGTGGTGTCGAGCTGGGGGCCCTGACGATCAGCGATCAGGACACCGTGCCGACGGTCACCCTGAACACCGTCGCCGACGGTGCCGAGGGCGGCTCGATCGTCGTGACCGCGACTCCGGACGGCGTCGCCGAACGGGACATGGCCTACTCCCTGACCCTGGCGGGCACGGGCGCGGACCCGGCAGAGGCGGGCGATTTCACCGACAGCTCCGCGACGGCGACGATTCCCGCCGGCTCTCCGGCGGGAGCTCCGGTCACGTTCCGGTCGATCCCGGTCACCGCCGACGTGATCGACGAGAACACCGAGACGATCACGGTCACGGCGACCAACACCAGCCATACGACGGACCCGGTGTCGTCGACGTACGCCATCGTCGACGCCGCGAACAACAAGTCGCCGAACATCGTGGCGACCACGCCGTCCGCCGTGAACGAGAACGCGGGCACCGCCCTCGTGCCCGTCGCGCTCGACTTCACCGGCGTCTCCGGCAACGTCGCGACCTCGACCGAGAAGACCATCACGGTCGACTTCGAGACCGTGGAGGGCACGGCGAAGGCCGATACCGACTACTCCGCGCTGGACGACACCCTGACGTTCAGCCCGTGGAACACCCCGAAGGTCATCACCGTCCCGCTGATCGGCGATGACGCGTACGAGCTGACCGAGCAGTTCACGGTCCGGCTCTCCAACCCGTCCGGGGACAGCGCGATCACCTCCGCGGACACGGTCGTCGACATCGCCGACACCGACGCCAAGCCGACGTTCGGCGTCACGGCGAGTCGCACGGTGACCGAGGGGCAGAGCGCCTCGTACACCGTGACGCTGGGTTCTCCGGCGGCCGACGACGTCACCCTGAACGCGGCGATCGTCGACGTCACCACCACCGACGGCGGCTCCGGCGCGGGCAAGGACGACTACACGGCGCCCACGAACCCGGTGACCATCCTGAAGGGACAGACCACCGCGACGTTCAGCGTTCCGGTCACCGATGACCCGGCTTACGAGGGCCAGGAGACCGCGACGGTACGGGTGACGCTCGGCGTGAACGAGACCGAGGCGATCGGTGGCCCCGCCGACGGAACACTGACGATCACCGACGGCGACCCGGTGCCGACGATCGCCCTGACCGGTGTCGAGGGTGCCGAGGGCGCCCCGGTGTCGGTGGTGGCCCGTCCGTCCGGAGCCGCCGAGCACGACATGTCCTACACGCTCACCGCCGCCGGCGACGCGACCGCCGGCAACGACGCCGCCGAGGCGGGTGACTGGACGAACAACCTGACCACGGCCACCGTCCCGGCCGGGACCGAGGCGAACACCCCGGTCGACTTCGGATCGATCCCGCTGCTCTCCGACACCGCCGACGAGGTCGTCGAGACGATCAAGCTGACCGCGCACAACTCGACGGTGACCACGCCGAACGTCTCCGCCCTCTACCGCATCACCGACGACCCGCTGGACAAGGCTCCGTCGGTGGCGCTCGGCTCGGTCTCGGTCACCGAGGGAGCCGGCGCGGCCGAGGTGCCGGTGTCGCTGACCTTCGGCGGCGACAACGCGGCCACCTCGACGGAGCGGCCGGTGTCGGTCACCTATCAGATCCTGGCGGGCAGCACGTCGGCCGGCGATCGGGGCACGCCCACCAGCGCGAACCCGCTGGTCATCGCGGCCGGGGCGTCCGGCGGCGTGATCCGGGTCCCCGTCGTCGACGACGCGGAGGGCGAGACGGACGAGACGTTCCGCGTGCGGGCGACCGCGGTCACGCCCTCGGACGCCACGATCACCACCGACATCGGGACCGTCGTCATCGTCGACAACGACGGGGGTACGACACCGGGCACACCGACGACGCCGGGCACGCCCACAGCACCGTCCTTCTCGGCCGCGGACGTGGCCGTCGCCGAGACCGCCTCCAGCGCCACCGTCACCGTCTCGTTGAGCGCCGCCGCGCCCGCGGACGTCGATCTCACCGTCGCGGCCAAGGACGGCACCGCGACTGACGCGGTCGCCGGTCCCGGCGGCGACGACTACGACCTCCCGCCCACGTCGCTCACCATCGCGAAGGGTGCCCGGTCCGGTCAGATCACCGTGCCGCTGCGCCCGGATCAGGTGTACGAGGGCGACGAGACCGCCCAGCTCACGATCGCGCTGGCCAACGGTGAGACGGACGCGACCGGCGCGGCCCGGCAGGTGAACCTGACGATCACCGACGACGACGCGAAGCCGGCGGTGGCCGTGCAGGCGAGCACCGCCGCCGAGGGGGAGAACGTCACCGTCTCGGCGGTCGTCACCGGTGTCGCCCAGCGGGACTTCACCATCGCGGCCCCGACCGTCACCCCGGGCGGCGGCGGGGGCGACCCGATCGAGGAGAACGAGTTCGACTTCTCCTCCGACGACGCCGTGGTGACCGGTGGCAGCGCGAGCGGGTCGACCGTCGAGCTGGGCACGATCCAGTTCTCCGACGACACCGTGGACGAGGACACCGAGACGCTGTCGGTGAACCTCCCCCAGAGCGGGCCGGCGACCCGCGGCGTGAGCAGCACGGTCTTCAAGCTCACCGACGACCCGGACGATGTCGCGCCGACGGTGACGATCACCGACGAGGACACCCCGGAGAGCGCCGCCTCGGTCAGCCTGGAGGTGTCGCTGGAGTTCAGCGGCGACACCACCGGCACCGAGCGGAAGATCACCGTGCCGTGGCGGACGATCGCCGGCTCGGCGAAGGCCGGTGAGGACTTCACCATGTCCTCCGGCACGGTGACCCTGGGCACGTCCACCACCAGCGCCACCGTCTCGGTGCCGCTGCTCAAGGACGATCAGAAGGAGACCGACCAGACCTTCAGCGTCTACCTGAGCGGGGTCACGCCGGTCGATGTGACGATCACCAAGCCCAAGGGCGTCGTCACCATCGACGACGATGACAAGGCGAAGGCGCCGACGCTCTCCGCGCCGGGGACGGTCACCGGGAGCGGGCGGGTGACGATCGCCGGTGTGGCCAGTGCGGGCTCGGCCGTGCAGTTGCTCACCGCGCCCGGCACGTCCGGCGGCGAGTTCAAGGTGGTCCTCAGCACGACGGCCGACAAGGACGGGAAGTTCTCGTTCAACCCCAACTTCACCGGCGGGTACCGGCTGATGGTCAAGGCCGACAACATGACGTCGCCGGTCCGTACCGTCCAGGTCCGTCAGGAGCCCACGATCGCGCTCGTCTCGAACGCCCGCGGGACCGTGGTGGCGACGGTGACCGGTGATCCGGCCCGTGGTGGGCAGGACGTGAAGGTGCAGCAGCTGGTGGGCCGCAAGTGGGAGACGGTCGCGTCCGGTGACCTGAACAAGAGCGGCAAGTTCACCACCACCGAGAAGGGACTGCGCGCCGGTAACCACTCGTTCCGCGCGGTCATCGCGGCCTCGCCGTCGCTGGGCATCCTGGGCGGCACGTCACCGGCGAAACAGGTCAAGGTGAAGTGATCGACGGTTGTCGACAGTGGAGGGCGGCCCAGCGGGCCGCCCTCCGCCGTTTAGACATGATGTGAAGGTTTTTATACCCAAAAACGCGTTCCGCCGATAACGGTGCGATACGCCGGTTAGATTACGGATGGCTCGGCCTCACACTGGATCTCGTAATCCCGGTGTCTGCGCTGCTGAGGGCCGGTTTCACCACCGCCCCCACCGCCCCGTTCCGGTGCGGTACCCGAACAGGCAAACCCGTCGCGAGGCGGGGACGCAAAGCCAGGGGCCTCCCCGCTGGAGGTTGCCCAGCCGCCGAAGGAGACAGAAAGACATGCACTATCACACCCGCCGTACGGGGTCGGGCGGTTCCGTGCCCTTCGCCCTGCGCGGCCAGAATTCGGTGCGAACGGTCTTGTCGGCCGCCGTCGCCGGCGTCGTGGGCCTCGCACCCGTCGTGTTCGTGGCGTCGCCCGCCGCGGCGATCGTCGCTCCGAAGTACTCGATCACCACCTCGTCGGCACCGATCGTCGAGACGGCCACCACCACCGTCGTCGGCAGTTCGACCACGACGACTCAGAAGAAGGCCACGGTCTATGTGAACCTCTCGGCGCCCGCCGAGGAGGAGACGGCCGTCACGCTGACGATCGACACCACCGAGGGATCGGGTGGTACGGCGCTCGGCGCGGCGAACACCAACGTGAACCGGGACTTCACCTGGCCGCCGGCGGATGGGGCGGTCGTCGTCATCCCGGCCGGCGAGCAGAGCGGCTCCCTCGACATCGAGCTGTACGACGACAAGCTCGACGAGGACGCGACCCAGAACTTCGTGGTCAAGGTGGACGGCACCGTTCCCGAGCTTCTGCCGCTGACTACGGCGGCCAGCTCGACGAGGGTCTACATCGCGGACGACGACGCCACCCCGACCGTGTCGATCGGCGATGCCGGCGACGCCACCGAGGGCACCACGGAGATGTCCGACGACGGTAACGACCTGGTCTTCCCGCTGACCCTCAGTGGTCGCTCGGAGAAGGCCGTCACGGTCGAGCTGAGCACCGCGAACGGGGTGACCTCCGGCGACAGCTACGGCGCCACGGGCGCTCTCGTGGCAGCGGCGGGAGTCGACTACATCACTCTCAACAAGTCGGTCGTGACCATTCCGAAGTACGCGGTCTCGGCTGTCGCCGTGGTGGACGTGAAGCCCGACGAGGTCGTCGAGGCGAGCCCGGAGAAGCTCACCGCCACGATCGCCAACCCGACGAACGCGACGCTGGGCACGCCCGTCACCGGCACCGGCAACATCGTCGACGACGAGACCGCGCCGAGCGTGAAGCTCTCGCTGGACCCGCTGCCCACGTACGAGACGGCCGCGTTGACCACCTTCAACCCGGAGGGCAACTCCGGGGAGACGGCGAAGACCATCAATGTGAAGCTGGATGGCACGTCGACCATTCCGGTGCGGCTCAACTACGAGTTCGTCAACGCCGGCACCTACCCGGCGACCAACGGCAAGGACTACAAGGGCGCCAGTGGCTCGGTGACCATCGCGCCGGGACAGACGACCGCCACCATTCCGGTGTCGTTCCTCGGTGACACGATCTTCGAGCCGGGCGACAACGACGACTGGATCGGCGAGACCTTCGGGATCGTGCTGACCAGCCCGAACGGTTCGGTGAACGTCGGTAACCTGGGCGCCGCGAACGCGACGCAGTTCTTCATCGCCGACGACGACACCGGGCCGGTCACCTTCGCGGCCGGCAACGTCGAGGTGCAGGAGGGCAGCAGCGGCACCACCGTCGCCAAGGTTCCGGTCACCCTCAGCGCCCCGCTCGACATCGACACCTCTCTCTCCGCCACGGTTACCGGCATCTCGGCCGACCCGGACGGCGTCAACGAGGGTGACACCGCGGGCCGCAACGACTACGACCCGCCCACCGCGGGCACGGTGACCATCAAGGCCGGCGAGACCGTCGGCTATGTCGAGGTCGTCGTCAACGGCGACACGGTCTTCGAGAAGAACGAGACGCTGACCGTCGGCATCGGCATCGGCACGGCCGACGCCGTCCGGGTGAGCTCGACCGCGGCCCCGGGCACCACGCACACCTCGCTGGTGACCATCGCCAACGACGACGCCGCGCCGACGCTGACGTTCAGCGAGGTCGCCGCGCCGGAGGGTGGTCTCGTCCGGGTCGGTGGCACGATCACCGGAATCGCCCAGGACGCGTACACCATCTCGCTGACGACCGCGGCCAGCGGATCCGCGACCGCGGACGCCGCCGGCACCATCGAGGCGGTCCCGGCCACGCCGGGTGTCGACTACGAGACCACGACGATCGCCGACTTCACGGTGCCGCGTGGCAAGTCCGGCACGGTGGTCGTCTCGGAGCGCAGCAGCACCAACCTCGGGTCGATCTACCTGCTTCCGGACGACATCGACGAGCCGACCGAGACGTTCACGGTGACGGCGACCGAGAAGGGCACCACTCTGGTCGGCTTCGCCAAGTCGACCGGCATGTTCCGGATCACCGACGACCCGTCGGACCTGCCGCCGGCCGCGTCCCTCCAGGACGAGTCGATCGGTGAGTGGGAGCAGTCGGTCGACGTCGACGTCGACGTCATCCCGAACGGCGAGGCGACCTCGACCACCCAGACCATCAAGATCCCGTACAAGACGGTGGACGGGACGGCGAAGGCGGGCGAGGACTACGTCAAGACCGAGGGCGTCCTGGAGATCAAGCCGGGCGACACCCCGAAGATCAACGTCAAGATCATCAACGACAAGTGGGCCGAGGACAACGAGACCTTCGAGGTCCGCTTCGGCAGCCCGATCTCGCCGGTCGGCGCCTCGGTGGTCAAGAGCACCGGTGAAGTGATCATCAAGTCCGACGACAAGACCGACCCGGTCAAGCCGTCGCTCAGCGTCACCGGCCCGGCCAAGGGTGTGGGCGGCGCGACCATCAGCGGCAAGGCCGCGCCGAACGCCACGGTCGAGCTGTGGGGTGCGATGCTGCCGGAGACCGACCCGGCCAAGGGCAAGTGGCTGGCCGAGGTCAAGTCCGACGACGAGGGCTGGTTCAAGTTCCCGTCGCGGTCGCTGAGCCAGGGCTGGGTGTTCGCGGTCCAGGCGACGGACATGCTCTCGTCGCCGGTGACGGTCAAGGTGACCCAGAACCCGTCGTTCTCGGCGAGCTCCACCAAGGGCAAGCTGAACGTCTCGGTGGCGGGCAACCCGAAGGCGGCCGGCCAGGCCGTCACGGTGCAGCGCTACACCGGTGGCAAGTGGGTGACCCTCGGCAGCAAGGGCATGACCGGCTCCACCGGGGCGTACAAGAAGTCCTGGAGCTTCAAGTCGAAGACCAAGCTGACGCTGCGGGTCCAGGTGGGCGGTGACAGCTCGCTCGGCATCAACAGCGGCTGGTCCGCCCAGAAGAAGATCACCATCAAGTAAGCCGTAGCAGACGAGACGGGGGCGGCCATCCGGCCGCCCCCGTTCCGTGTGTGTCAGTCCACTTCGGCGACGGCCTGGGCGAACTGCGCGGAATAGAGCCGGGCGTACGCCCCACCGGTCGCGATCAGCGAGTCGTGGGTGCCCTGCTCGACGATCGACCCGTTCTCCATCACCAGGATCACGTCGGCGTCACGGATCGTGGAGAGCCGGTGCGCGATGACGAAGCTGGTCCGCCCACTGCGCAGGGTCGCCATGGCCCGCTGGATGAGCACCTCGGTACGTGTGTCGACCGAGCTGGTCGCCTCGTCGAGGATCAGGATGCTCGGCTCGGCGAGGAACGCCCGGGCGATGGTGACCAGCTGCTTCTGCCCGGCGCTGACGTTGGACCCCTCCTCGTCGATCGTCGTGTCGTAGCCCTCGGGGAGCATCCGCACGAACCCGTCCACATGAGCCGCCTCGGCCGCCTGCCGAACAAGTTCAGGAGAGGGGGCGGAGGCACCGTACCCGATGTTGTCGGCGATGCTGCCGCCGAACAGCCAGGTGTCCTGCAGCACCATGCCGATCTGCTCGCGCAGCTGCTCCCGCGGCATGGTCGCGATGTCGACGCCGTCGAGCGTGATCCGCCCGCCGGTCACGTCGTAGAACCGCATCAGCAGGTTGACCAGTGTGGTCTTGCCCGCGCCGGTGGGCCCGACGATCGCGACGGTCTGCCCGGGCTCGACGGCCAGGTTGAGTTTCTCGATGAGCGGCTTGTCCGGCAGGTAGCGGAACGACACGTCCTCGAACGCGATCCGGCCGCGCACCCCCTGGAGAGTGACCGGCGCCGGGTCCGGTGACTGCTCGGGCGCGTCGAGCAGGGCGAACACCCGCTCGGCCGAGGCCACGCCGGACTGGACCAGGTTCGCCATGCTGGCCACCTGGGTGAGCGGCTGGCTGAACTGGCGCGAGTACTGGATGAACGCCTGCACCTCGCCGAGGCTCAGCGAGCCGGACGCCACCCGCAGGCCGCCGACCACCGCGACGAGCACGTAGTTGACGTTGCCGATGAACATCATGGCCGGCTGGATCAGCCCGGAGACGAACTGGGCGCGGAAGCTCGACGCGTACAGCTTGTCGTTGTGCTCCTGGAACGTGGCCGCCGCCTCGCCCTGCCGGCCGAAGACCTTGACCAGGGTGTGCCCGGTGAACATCTCCTCGATGTGGCCGTTGAGCTGTCCGGTGACCTTCCACTGGGCGACGAACTGGGGCTGTGACCGCTTGCCGATCACGGTGGTCAGCCAGATCGACAGCGGGACCGTCACCAGCGCGATCAGCGCCAGCAGCGGCGAGATCCAGAACATCATCCCCAGCACGCCGACGATCATCAGCAGGGCTGTCACCAGCTGGGCGAACGTCTGCTGCAGGGTCTGCGCGATGTTGTCGGTGTCGTTGGTGGCGCGGCTGAGCACCTCACCGCGCGCCTGCTGGTCGAAGTAGGACAGCGGGAGCCGGCCCAGTTTGTCCTCCACCTGCTGGCGCAGGTCGTAGACGGCGGCCTGCACGGCGCGGGTGGTGAGCCGGCCCTGCAGCACGCCGAAGACCCAGGCGAACACGTAGATCAGCGCCACCCAGCCGAGCACCTGCGCCAGCCGGTCGAAGTCGATGCCCTGCCCGGGCGTGAAGTCGACGCCGGAGAGCAGGTCGGCCTGGGTGCTCTGGCCGTTGGCGCGCAGGGACTCGATGACCTGGTCCTTGGTGGCGCCGGGCGGGAAGCCGGGCATCCGGCCGATCACGCCGCCGAAGATCACGTCGGTGGCATGTCCGAGAAGGTACGGCCCGAGCACCGACAGGAAGACACCGAAGGCGCCGAAGACCAGCGCGCCGCCGACGACTGCGCGCTGTGGCTTGAGCAGTGCCAGCAGGCGCTTGGTGGACCCCTTGAAGTCCTGCAGTTTCTCCGGTGGCCCACCGGCCATCATCATGCGGGCGGCGGGCGGCCCACCGGGGACCGGGCCGCGACGTTGAGGTGACGTCATCGGGTGCTCGCCTCCTCGACGGTCAGCTGGGACAGGACGATCTCGCGGTACGTCGGGCTGGTCTCCATCAGTTCCTCATGTGTGCCGGTGCCGACGACCCGGCCGTCGTCGAGCACGATGATCCGGTCGGCGTCGCGGATCGTGCTGACCCGCTGCGCCACGATCACCACGGTGGCGTCCGCGATGTGGTCGGTCAGGGCTCCCCGCAGCGCCGCGTCGGTGGCGTAGTCGAGTGCCGAGAACGAGTCGTCGAAGAGGTAGATCTCCGGCCGGTGCACCAGCGTGCGGGCGATCGCCAGGCGCTGCCGCTGACCGCCGGACACATTGGTGCCGCCCTGCGCGATCGGGGCGTCGAGCCGCCCCTCCATCGACTCGACGAACGAGCGGGCCTGCGCGATCTCCAGCGCCTCCCACAGTTGCTCGTCGGTGGCGTCCGGATTGCCGTAGCGCAGGTTGGACGCGATCGTGCCGGTGAACAGGTACGGCCGCTGCGGGACCAGGCCGATCAGCCGGGACAGCAGGCCGGGCTCGATCTCCCGGACGTCCACCCCGTCGACCAGCACCTGTCCCTCGGTGGCGTCGAAGAGCCGGGGGACCAGATTCAGCAGGGTGGTCTTACCGCTGCCGGTGCTCCCGATGATCGCTGTGACCTCATTGGGGCGCGCGGTCAGGCGTACCCCCGAGAGCACACCTGCCTCAGCCCCCGGATAGCGGAAACCGACGTCGCGGAGCTCGAGCTCGCCGTGCCGGGACAGCGTGGTGACCGGCGCCGTGGGCGCCACCACGCTGGACTCGGTGTCCAGCACCTCCTCGATGCGCTCGGCGCAGACCTCGGCGCGCGGCACCATCATGAACATGAAGGTCGCCATCATGATCGACATGAGGATCTGCATCAGGTAGCTGATGAACGCGGTCAGCTCGCCGATCTGCATGCCGTTGCCGTCGATCCGGTGGCCGCCGAACCAGATCACCGCGACGCTGGAGATGTTCACGATCAGCATCACCGTCGGGAACATCAGCGCCATGATCCGGCCGACGCGCAGCGACACGTCGGTCAGCTCGTCGTTGGCGACGCCGTAGCGGGCCCGCTCGTGGTCGTCACGGACGAACGCCCGGATCACCCGGATGCCGGTGATCTGCTCGCGCATCACCTGGTTGACCCGGTCCAGCCGCTCCTGCATGGAGCGGAACAGCGGCCGCATCCTCGCGATGATCAGGCCGATCACGGTGATCAGGATCGGGACGATGACCAGCAGCAGTGAGGAGAGCGGCACGTCCTCGCGCATGGCCAGCACGATGCCGCCGACGCACATGATCGGCGCCGACACCATCAGCGTGAAGGTGAGCAGGACCAGCATCTGGATCTGCTGGACGTCGTTGGTGGTGCGGGTGATCAGTGAGGGCGCGCCGAACTGGCCCACCTCGCGGGCCGAGAAGCCCTGCACCTTGGTGAAGATGGAGGCGCGCAGGTCACGGCCGACGGCCATGGCGGTCCGGGCTCCGAAATACACCGCCACACCCTGCGCGGCGATCTGGAGCACGGTGATGCCCAGCATGCCGGCGCCGACCCGCATCACGTAGCCGGTGTCGCCCTTGACCACGCCGTTGTCGATGATGTCCGCGTTGAGTGCGGGCAGGTAGAGCGTCGCGATCGTCTGCAGGAACTGGAAGAGCACCACCAGGGTGATCTCCGTCCGGTACGGCCGCAGATGCACTTTCAATAGTCTGATCAGCACTTCTGTTCCGTCTCGTCGATGTGAATGCCGTCCAGCAGCAGTGACGCCAGATCCGCGCCGCTGAACGAGTCGGGCTCCCCGTACGGCCCGAAGGTGTTGGCGCCGCAGAACATCAGCAGCAGGTGGGCGGCCCGCTCCGGCGTCACCCGGAGCCGGGCCGCGTCGGGTGCGAAGACGTCGGCGACCGCGGCGCCGATCTTCGCCCGGTTGGCGGCCATCCGGGCGATGGTCTCCGGATCCTGCTCGCCGACCATGATGAGCTTGCGGGCCGCGTGCATGAGGTGAGCCCGCTCGGCGAAACGCCGGTGCACCAGCTCGGCCGCGGCGACCACCCGCTCGCGCAGGGGAGCGGACCGGTCGATCGCGGCCAGCGCGTCGAGGTCGGGTTGCGGGTCGAGTGCCTTGATCACCGAGCAGACCACCAGCTGGCTCTTGCTCTCGAAGACGCCGAAGATGGTGCCCTCGGCCACGCCTGCCGCGCTGGCGATCTGCCGGGTGCTCACCTCCAGGCCGTGCTCGTGCAGCAGCGGGATGGTCGCCTCGATCAGGGCGGCCCGCCGTTCCTCCGGCGCCATCGCCGGGACGCGTCTGCGCCGGTTCTCCATGGCGGCCACTGTAATGAGCGAGTACTCACTCAGACAAACGGATTACCGCGGTCGAACCGGATTCAGCGACGTGGCGTATGAAAGAAGCGTGAGCCCAACGAAGCCGTACCGCCGCGTCATCCGGCACCTGACCACGGGATTCGCCGTCGTTCTGGTGTTTCTGGCCCTGATCGTCCCGGACCAGATCTTCCGGCTGCCGCCCGGCAACTCGGTCTTCACGGCGCTCCTGCGAGTTCCGGTCGAGGCGCTGATCGCCGGAGCGCTCCTGCTTCTGCTGCCGCAACGGGGGCGTCTCGGCCGGGCCCGCCGCCCCATCGCCGGAGCGCTCGGGGTGCTGCTCGGGCTCCTCACCGTCGTCAAGCTGATCGACATCGGCTTCTTCGCCGTGCTGGCCCGCCGCTTCGACCCCGTCCTCGACTGGATCCTCGTCGACGACGCGTACAACTTCATGGTCGACTCGATCGGCGATGCGGCCACCGCCGGGCTCGCCGTCGTGCTGGTGCTCGCCGCGGTCGGGCTGGTCGCCGCCATGACGTGGGCCGTGCTGCGGCTCAGCGGCATCGCGCTGAGCCACCGGGTCGGCGCCTGGCGCGGGATCGGCACGGTCGCCGCCGCCTGGGTCGCCCTCACCCTGATGGGCACCCAGCTGATCGGCGGCATCCCGGTCGCCTCGCACACCGCCGCGGAGCTGGCCGCGCACACCGCCCTCGCCCTGCCCAACGACCTGGCCGACCGTAAGCGGTTCGCCGCCGAGGTGCAGGTCGACGCCTACCGGGACCGGCCCGACGACCAGATGCTGACCGCTCTGCGCGACAAGGACGTGATCATCTCGTTCATCGAGAGCTACGGCCGCGACGCCATCGAGAACCCGGCCTTCAACAGCGCCGTCCTCACCAGCCTCACCGCCAACCAGCAGGCGCTGGCCGCCAAGGGGTTCGCCGCCCGCAGCGGCTGGCTGACCTCCTCCACGGCCGGGGGTGGCAGCTGGCTGGCCCACTCGACGTTCCTGTCCGGGCTGTGGATCGACAACGAGCAGCGTTACCGCAGCCTGGTCTCCTCCGATCGGCTGACCCTCACCAGGGCTTTCAAGAGCAGCGGCCATCGTACGGTCGGAGTCCAGCCCGGGATCATCTTCGCCTGGCCGGAGGGCGCCTTCTACGGATACGACCACATCTACGACTCGCACACGCTGGGCTACAACGGCCCCGGTTTCAGCTGGTCCCCGATGCCCGACCAGTACGTGATGTCGGCCTTCCAGAAAATGGAGTACGGCGCGAAGGATCGGGGCCGGCTGCTCACCGAGATCACCCTGACGTCCAGCCACACGCCGTGGGCGCCGGTGCCCAGCATGATCGACTGGGACTCGGTCGGCGACGGCAGCGTCTACGGTCCGATGGCCGCGAACGCCCAGGGCCCCACCGAGGTGTGGAAGGACGAGAACCGGATGCGCACCGAGTACGCCCGCTCGATCGCCTACTCGATGGACAGCCTGCTCGGCCACATGGCGAAGTACGGCCGCGACGACCTGGTGACGGTCTTCCTCGGCGACCACCAGCCGGCCTCCGCCGTGGTCGGCAACCAGGCCACCCACGACGTGCCGGTGACGATCGTCGCCAAGGACCCGGCCGTCCTCGACCGGATCGCCGGGTGGGGCTGGACCGACGGCCTCAAGCCGGACCCGGCCGCCCCGGTCTGGCGGATGGACACCTTCCGGGACCGTTTCCTCGCGGCCTACGGCCCGGAGGGCGACCCGCACTGACCCGTCCCGGCCGGGGACTCCGCCGGGGACTCAGCCCGGGACGACGTCGATGACCTGCCCGGCCGGGAGCCGGGGGGTCTTCGGCGGCGCCGAGTGCGCCGGGTCCAGTGTGCCCAGACGCACCGCCAGGTAGGGGTAACCGACGTCGGAGAGCATCCGGCGCAGGGTCTGCCGGGTGAACGGGATCTCCACCGGGCTGCTCAGCGGCAACAGGCTCACCGCCTGCTCGGTCGCGGCCAGCCACAGCGCGCTCAGCGCCTCCCCGGCGCGCAACCAGTCCGCCGGCCCGTCGCCCTCGCCGTAGAGCACCGCGTACACCGCCGCCCCGTCGTGCCCGTCGCCGGCGGCCAGTGTGCCCTTGACCTGGAAGTCCCGCTCGGCGACCGTGGTCAGCGGCACCTCCTCGGGCAGCGCCGACGCCGGGATCCCGGTGCCTTCGGGCCGTTCACCGCCGACCCAGCTCGCCGTCTCCGCGGTGAGCCGGTAGTCGTGGTCCTCGGCGTGCTGGGCGCGGTCGACCGCCACGGCCAGCGCCAGCACCTGGTCACGCCCGAGCACGTGCAGCCGGGCGCCGTTCTCCTCGGTCACCTTCACCAGGTGCCGCAGCGTGTCCTCGGGCACCTTCTCGTCGGTCACGGTCCGCCGGTCGGTACGCCGTACCTGCAGCATCTGGAAATGCCGGGTGGCCTCCGGGCGTACCGCGACCTGCCCGGCCGGGCGGATCACCGCGAGCGGCTCGTCGGCCGGCCGGTCCACCTCGTGCCGCCAGCCCTCGGCCTCCAGGGCCACCTGCGCGTGGTGCAGCGCCGTCCCGCAGCTCAGCAGCAGCATCCGGCCCTCCGGGTCCTCCTCGCGCAGCTGTCGCTCGGCAACGCCGAACAGCTCCAGCCGGCCCTCCCGGACCACCCAGCGCCACGGTTGCGTGTTGTGGATCGACGGGGCGAACCGTGCCGCGTCCGCCGCCTGGACCAGTGCGCGCTTGACCTCGTCGGTTTCGTTCATGTCCCTATCGTGCGCCTTCTCACCGGCAGCGGGTACGGCCTTCCGCCCCTACCGCCCGGGTGGCTGTATCGCCCTGGGATCCGCGCTGCGCCTCGCTCCGGCCCGTCCCGTGACAGCCGCTAGGCTCGGGCGATGTTCAGTGTCGACCTGACCGAGAATGCCCAGCTGCGACCGCTCGAGCCCTGGCAGGCCGAGGAGTTCCTGGCCCACATGGACCGGGCCCGTGCCACGGTCGACCGGTGGATCCCCTGGGCGAGTGTCAGCGCCGATCTGGCCGGCGCCACCGCCACGCTGCAGCGCTACGCCGACAACGCCGCCAAGGACGGCCAGCGCCTGTACGGCATCTGGCTGGACGGCGTCCTGGTCGGCGGCACGATGTTCGTCGCCTTCGACGCCCGGATCGGCAACTGTGAGATCGGTGTCTGGCTGGAGCCGTCCGCCACCGGCCGCGGCCTGGTCACCCGGGCGGCGCGGGTGCTGATCGACTGGGCGTTCCGGACCAGGGGCCTGCACCGCGCCGAGTGGCACTGCAACCCCGACAACATCGACAGCTCGAACGTCGCCCGCCGGCTCGGCATGACCCGCGAGGCCCTGCTGCGCCAGGCGTACCCGTGGAACGGCGTCCGCAACGACACCGAGATCTGGGCCGTGCTCGCCTCCGAGTGGAAGTAGTCTCACCGGCGATGTTCGCGGAGCCGTCGCTGACCCACCGGCGGGAGGACGGGCTCGACGTCCCCCTGCTGCTCTGGCGTTTCCCGGAGCCGCTGCTCGCCGCCTCCAG
The DNA here is from genome assembly GCF_050956125.1 of Actinoplanes sp. CA-252034. Lineage (NCBI taxonomy): Bacteria > Bacillati > Actinomycetota > Actinomycetes > Micromonosporales > Micromonosporaceae > Actinoplanes > Actinoplanes sp. CA-252034. The sequence continues at coordinate 9,099,895 of NZ_CP191846.1, read as the reverse complement.
CGCGGTCCTCGGCGGCGGCGTCGGGATCCGGGAGTGGCTGATCAACGCGTCCGTCGCGATGTCGTACGCCCGCCCCGACCCGGAGGACCATCTGGCCGCGCTCGCCGCCGGCCTGGGCCTGACCGGGCCGGGGATCGGGCTGCTCACCGGCGTCGACGTGGCCGACGCGGTGCACGTCCGTGACGGCGACGTGCAGGTGCACGCCACGGTCGGGCTCGGCGCACCGATCCGGGCCGCGTCCGAGGAGTCTGGTTTCGATCATCGTCCGGGCACCGTCAACATCATCGTCTGGGTGCCGCAGCGCCTCGCCGACGGCGCGCTGATCAACACGATCGCCACCGTCACCGAGGCGAAGGCGCAGGCTCTGGCCGACCTGGGGCTCGACGCGACCGGGACGGCCACCGACGCGGTCTGCGTGCTCTGCCCGGCCGGCGGTCCACCGGCCGCCTACGGAGGGCCTCGATCGCACTGGGGAGCGCCGCTGGCCCGGGCCGTGCACCGGGCGGTCGCCGACGGTGGCGCGGTCAACCTGGCCACCGGCCGCTCCTGGTCCGACCGGTCCGGTCTTTAGGGCCGCAGCAGACCGGTTTCGATCAGGATCCGCCTGCCGTCGCCGTCGCGGACGAACGTGACGAGCTCCTCGCCCGCGCCCGGCTTCACCAGCACCAGGCTCACCCGGCCGACCTCGACCGGGTCGGCGGCCAGGCGCAGACCCCGCGCCGCGAACGGATCGTCGGTGACGAAGACGTCCGCCGGTTCACCACCGGCGACGCGGTCGGCCAGATTCGAGCCCTCACCGTACGAGACGACGACCTCGATGTTGGGATGATGCGCCTCGAACCCTTGCTCGACCTGGACGAACGCCTGGGCCAGCGACTCGTCCACGGCCACCCTGAGCTCGATGAGCCCCGCCTGCGGCCCCTGCCCGGCGCCGGTCGAGCCACCGGACCCGTTCCCGGTGCCGGTCGAGCCGCCCGGCCCGCTCCCGTCGCCCGCTCCCGTGTCGTCGTGCCGTCCCGCCGCTCCGGACGGACCGGCCGGGTTCCCGGTGCTCTCCGTGCCGGCGCAGCCCCCGGCCGCCAGCACACCGGCCAGCAGAACCGCGATCACTCCACGCATCGTCGCCCTCCGATCACAGCCTTGGATGTTCCCGCTTCGACTGCCCGTCCCGCGCCCCCGGTTCCGGCGGCCGCCGTCTGTCGGCGTTCCGACCGCTCCCGGACGCCCCGCCGGGAATGCGCAGACCCGCGTCCGGAAGCGCACGGCAAATCGGCACAAAAAGTGCCACCGTTCCAGCGTTGCGGACGTCACACCGGCAACGTCATGCTGGTGACGTGCCGGAACGCATCGCCGAAGTAACCGCACTGCTCGCCGAGGTCCTGGCGCCGCGTGCCCCCCTCACCGTGATCGTCGACGGTGGCGATCCCGGAGCCGCCGCGCAGTTCGCGTCCCGCCTCGCCGCCGCGTTCCCGTCCACCGCCCGCGCCTGGAGCGTCGACGCGGTGCTCGGCCTGATCGGCCCCGGCGGCGGCCTGGTCGACTCGGCGCTCAACGTCCTGGAGCCGGCCACCGACCGCATCCTGGTGTACCTGCGTGGCGGCCCCCGCCACCGGTTCGCCGAGGGCGACGGCGAGCAACGTGCCCAGGTCGTCATCGACCACCGCGACCCGGACTGGCCGGTGATCCGGCACCTGCACCCCGACCTGGCCGACGTCGACCGCTGGTACCTCTCGGAGAGCCGGGCGTTCTTCGCCGCCCGCGCCGCCGACTGGGACGCCAAGTTCGGCGACGACATGCCCCGCTACGCCGAGGCGGTGCGGCTCGCCGGGGTGCGGCCCGGCCACGTCGTCCTCGACGTCGGTTGCGGCACCGGCCGGGCCCTGCCCGCGCTCGCCGCCGCGGCGGGTCCCACCGGCCGGGTCATCGGGCTCGACTTCACTCCCGGCATGCTGGCCGCCGCCCGCCGGGCCGGCCGCGACGAGTCCGCCACCCTGCTGCTCGCCGACGCCCGCCGCCTCCCGGCCGCCGACGCGGGCGCCGATGTGATCTTCGCCGCCGGCCTGGTCCATCACCTGCCCGACCCGGCGGCCGGCCTCGCCGAGCTGGCCCGGGTGACCCGCCCCGGCGGCGTCCTGGCGATCTTCCACCCGACCGGTCGCGCCCAGCTGGCCGCCCGCCACGGCCGCGTGCTGCGCCCCGGCGAGCCCCTCTCCGAGGAGCGCCTGGTCCCGCTGCTGGCCGCCACCGGCTGGCGCCTGCACCACTACGAGGACGTCCCGGAGCGTTTCCTGGCCCTGGCCACCCGCGTGTGACTCCGCTGATGGGAATCCCGCCGCCGGCATGGAAGGCTTGCCGGCATGGGCATGGTCAAGGTTGTCGGGCTGGTGCTGCATCCACGCCGTGACTGCGGCGCCGCGATCGACGCGATCACCGGCTGGGCCGTCGAGCGCGGGGTCACCGTGCTCGGCCTCCCCGACGAGGTGGATCGGATCAGCGGCTGCACCGCGGAGGCGGTCGAGGCGGCGGAGATGGTCGAGCGGGCCGGGCTGCTGGTCAGCCTCGGTGGCGACGGCACGATGTTGCGAACGATGCGGTTGGTCGAGGGGCGCGAGACGCCGGTCCTCGGGGTGAACGTGGGACGGCTCGGGTTCCTGGCCGAGGTCGATCTGTCCGGTCTCGGGGAGGCGCTCTCCGCAATCGACGAGCACCGGTTCACCATCGAGTCGCGGACCGCGGTGCACACCACTCTGCCGGACGGGCGCGCGGTGTCGGCGTTCAACGACATCGCCCTGGTCCGGGTGCCGGGGCACGGGCTGGCCGCGGTCGGGATCCGGGTGGAGGGCGGCGGGTTCGTCAACTACGCGGCCGACGCGGTGATCGTGTCGACGCCGACCGGTTCCACGGCGTACAGCTTCTCCGCCGGAGGCCCGATCGTCTCGCCGAACGTGCAGGCTCTGATCGTGTCCGCGGCCGCGGCGCACTCGTCGTTCAACCGGTCCCTGGTGCTGGACCCGTCCGAGCAGCTGGCGCTGGACGTGCTGCCCACGAGCGGGCGGCTGGCGATCGAGGTGGACGGCATCATCGAGGGGTATGCGGAGGCCGGTTCCACCCTCGAGGTCCGGCCGATACCGTCGGCGGCCCAGGTGATCCGGTTCGGGCGCACCTCGTTCTACGAGCGGGCCCGGCGCAAGCTGCGGGTCGAGGGCAGCGCGTCAGCCGTGGCGTTCGACCCGGCGGACGCGGTGGTCGTCGACAGTTTCGAGCGTCATCGTTACGAGGTGCTGGTCGGTGGCGAGACGGTCGGAACGCTGGACTACGCGCACCGGGACGGACGGATCGAACTACTGAGCACCGAGATCGAACAGGCGTTCTCCGGTCGGGGGCTCGCCGGTCGTCTGGCCGCCGCCGCACTCGCCGATGCCCGGTCACGTGGCATCCCCGTCATCGCCACCTGCCCGTATGTGGCGGGCTATCTCGAACGCCACTCCGAGAGCTGAGGACAACGACATCATGGGCCAAGCCGCGATCCTCACGGTCGACGACGACCCGTCCGTCTCCCGCGCCATCGCACGTGACCTGCGCCGCCGCTACGCCGACCGGTACCGGGTGGTCCGGGCCTCCTCCGGCGACGAGGCCCTGGAGGTGCTGCGTGAGCTGAAACTGCGCGGCGGGCGGGTCGCGGTGATCCTCGCCGACTACCGGATGCCGCAGATGAACGGCATCGAGTTCCTGGAGCAGGGGATGGACCTGTTCCCGCACGCCCGGCGGGCACTGCTCACCGCCTACGCCGACACCGACGCGGCGATCCAGGCGATCAACCTGGTCGACGTCGACCACTACCTGCTCAAGCCGTGGGATCCGCCGGAGGAGAAGCTCTACCCCGTGCTGGACTCGCTGCTCGACGCCTGGGAGGCGACCGGCGAGCAGGAGCTGCCGGACATCCGCCTGGTCGGGCATCGGTGGAGCGAGCCGTCGTTCCAGATCCGTGACTTCCTGGCCCGCAACCTGGTGCCGTACAAGTACTTCGGCGCCGACGAGCCGGAGGGCCGTCGCCTGCTGGAGGCGGCCGAGGCCGGGCCGGAGGCGGTGCCGCTGGTGGTGACGGCCGACGGGCGGGCGCTGTCCCGGCCGACGGTGCAGGAGGTCGCCGAGGCGGCCGGGCTCTCCACCAACCCGGGCCGCGACTTCTACGACCTGATCATCGTGGGTGGCGGGCCGGCCGGTCTGGGCGCGGCGGTCTACGGCGGCTCGGAGGGCCTCAAGACCCTGCTGATCGAGCGCCAGGCGGTCGGCGGGCAGGCCGGGCAGAGCTCCCGGATCGAGAACTATCTGGGCTTCCCGGACGGTATCTCCGGCGCCCAGCTCACCGATCGGGCCCGCCGGCAGGCCGACAAGTTCGCCGCGGAGACGATCAGCACCCGTGAGGTCGTTGGGCTGCGTACCGACGGGTCGGCCCGCACGCTCACGTTCGCCGACGGTGGCGAGGTGTCGGCGCACGCCGTGCTGCTGGCGACCGGTGTGTCGTACCGTCCGCTGGTCGCCGACGGCGTCGCCGGTCTGACCGGCTCGGGCGTGTTCTACGGATCGGCCGCCACCGAGGGGCCGGCCTGCGCCGGGACCGACGTCTACATCGTCGGCGGCGCCAACTCGGCCGGGCAGGCGGCGCTGTTCTTCTCCCGGTACGCCCGGCGCGTCACCCTGCTGGTCCGTGGCGACTCGCTCGAGGCGTCGATGTCGTACTACCTGATCCAGCAGCTCGCCCAGGTCGCGAACATCGAGATCCGGACCCGCTGCGAGGTGGTCGGCGCCCAGGGCGAGGGCCACCTGCAGGCGATCACCATCTGTGACAGCAAGAACGGCACGAAGGCGACCGTGGAGTGCGGTTATCTGTTCGTGTTCATCGGGGCCGAGCCGCGGACCGACTGGCTCGGTGACACCCTTCAGCGCGACGAGAAGGGCTTCATCCGGACCGGCACCGATCTGTTGGCGAACGGGGAGCGCCCACGGGGATGGGATCGGGACCGGGATCCGTTCTACTTGGAGAGCAGTGTCCCCGGTATCTTCGCGGCCGGCGACGTCCGGGCCAGTTCGGTGAAACGGGTGGCCTCGGCGGTCGGCGAGGGTGCGATGGCCGTCGCGCTGGTCCACCGCTACCTGGAGGCATAGTCATGACCGAGTGCACCGCAGCGAAGCAAGGGCCGCGAGGGCATGACCGGGAGGCACAGTGATGTCCGACACCACCGACGAGATCCGTCTCGAACCCTGCGAGCCCGGCCGCCTCACCATCGAGGTTCTGCGTTCACTCTTCCTCTTCGAGAAGCTCACCGACGAGCAGCTGGCCTGGCTCGCTGAGCACGGCTGCACCATGCGGGTGCCCGGCGGCGGTCTGGTGCTGCGCGAGGGCGACCCGGCCGTCTCGTTCTTCGTGCTGCTCAGCGGCACGATCACGCTGACCCGGCGGGTCGGGCAGGACGAGGTCACCACCACCCGGACCGAGCAGCGCGGCGTCTACATGGGGGCGACCCAGGCGTACCTGCGGGAGGACGGGGTTCCCCGCACCTATCAGGCGTCGATGCGGGCGATCACCGACGCGGAGTTCTTCGTGCTGTCGGCCGCCGACTTCGGCTCGCTGATGCGTGACTGGTTCCCGATGGCGATCCACCTGCTGGAGGGCCTGGCGCTGGGGATGCGCAGCTCGCAGGCGGCGATCGGCGAGCGACAGCGGCTGGCCGCGCTCGGCGCCCTGTCGGCGGGCCTCATGCACGAGCTGAACAATCCGGCCGCGGCCGCCTCCCGGGCCACCGGGGCGCTGCGCCAGCGGGTCGCCGCGATGCGGCTCAAGCTCGGCAAGCTCGCCGCCGGCAAGGTCGCCCCGGACCGGCTTGTCGCGCTCCTGGAGTTGCAGGAGGAGGTGATCGAGCGGGCCGCCAAGGCGCCGGCGATGACCGCCCTGCAGGTCGCCGACCTGGAGGACGAGCTCGGCGACTGGATGGACGGCCGGGAGATCACCGCCGCGTGGGACCTGGCGCCGGTCTTCGCCCAGGGCGGCATCGACACCGAGTGCCTCGCCGACCTGGAGACCCGGCTGGCCTCCCCGGAGCTGCTCGACCAGGCGATCCACTGGATCGGGTATGCCCTGGAGACCGAGCAGCTGATGAGCGACATCGAGGACGCCACCGGCCGGGTGTCCAAGCTGGTGCACGCGGCGAAACAGTATTCGCACGTGGACCGGGCCGCCCACCAGTGGATCGACGTGCACGTCGGCCTGGACAGCACGCTCGTCATGCTCGGCCACAAGATCGGCGACACGCTCCGGGTGGTCAAGGACTACGACCGGAGCCTGCCGCAGATCCCGGCGCACCCGGCCGAGCTCAACCAGGTGTGGACCAACATCATCGACAACGCGGTGCAGGCGATGGGCGGGGCCGGGACGCTGACGATCCGCACCTACCGTGACGACGATCAGCTCGTGGTCTCGGTCGGCGACACCGGTCCGGGCATCACGCCCGAGGTGCGCAAACGCATCTTCGAGCCGTTCTTCACCACGAAGGCCGTCGGTGAAGGGACCGGTCTGGGCCTCGACATCTCGTACCGCATCGTGGTCAACGGCCACGGCGGCGACATCGAGGTCCGCTCCGAGCCCGGCGACACCCGCTTCCTGATCCGGCTGCCCTTCAACGAGCCCGCGTCGGCCTGATCGGCCTGCCTACAGGAGCCCGCGGACATAGGCCGCCTGTCCGGCGTGCTGGGCGTCGTCGTCCAGCACGCTGACCAGGCGGACCCCGAGGGTCACCGGCGGATCCCAGTCACGGTCGACGATCCGGTCCAGGTCGCCGGGGGTCAGCGTCTCGACCCATGCGACGGTACGGGTGAGCACGGCCCCGAAGTAGCCGGTCAACGCCTCCCAGCTTTCCGGGGCCACCGCGGCGACCTGCTCGGGACCGTGCCCGTAGCCGGTGTCCGACGGGTCCGACTCGAGCCCGAACCGCGGCCCCCAGTCGGCGGTCACATAGATCTGCTCGCCACCGATGACCCCGGTGAGGTGGTGGTCCTGGACCCGGGTCAGGTGCCAGACCAGCCAGCCGATCGAGTTGGCGCCCGGCTTCGGAGCCCAGCGCAACTGCTCCGGCGTGAGGTCACGGACGGCTGCCTCGATCGTCTCCGGCAGCCGGCCGTACCCGTCCTTCAGGATGTCCCGCACGTCCATGCTCACTCTCCCGTGGTCTCGGCGGGCTTCTCCTGCTGCACCTGTCCCTGTCCCTGTCCCTGTCCCTGTTCCGGTTCGGTGCCGGTGTCTCCGCCGGTCTCATCCTGCTCCGGCGCGCCGGTCTCCGCGGGCGTGGTCGCCGTCGGCTCCCCGGTCGTGGGGCGGGCTCGGCCGGCGCGGTGGAGGTGGCCGGCCCGGGGGCCTCCGGGGCCTCGGTCGTCGTGGTGGCGGGCCCGCCGGACGGGGCCACGGCCGGCTGCTGCTTCTGCTCCTCGTCGTCGCTCTCCTCGCCGGCGGTGTCGAACAGGATCGTCGGGCTGCCGGTGTCCCGGCCGCTCGTCACATCCGCCGCGGACCGGCCCGCGAACAGCTCAGCCGTCGTCAGCACACCCATGCCCAGCAGGAAGAAGGCGCCGGTGACGAGGGCGACCCGCTTCCAGTGGATCCGCCGCTCCGGCTTCGAGGCCTCCGTCGTCTCGTCCGCCGTCGTCTCGTCGGAGGGCGCGCTGTCGGCCGCGGCCTCGACCGACGGGGTCCCGACCGCGGCCGGGGCGATCACGAACGCCGACTGGAGCCGTTTCGTGCTGTGGTTGATCGATCGGTGGTAGATCTCCGTGCCGATCGAGCTGATCAGACTCGCCAGCGCGGCCCCGATCAGCGTGCCCGCGACTCCCAGAAAGGAGCCGAGCACCGCCGCAGAGACGGCCGCGAGGGTGCCCGCGACGGTTTTCGGAACATCGATACCGGACCAGAAACGGCCCGCAGCCTGCTCAGACATATTCCCCTGATCCCTGCTCTCCCGCCGCGCGTCTCATCGCGCGCCACTTGCGCGCATCGTCGTGCGTCGTTTTGCGCGGATCAGGAAGCTTTTACCTCCACGGCGTTCGCTAAACCCGCGGACTCGGCCGCGACGTGCCGCCGGGTCAGCCGCCGGGTGCGCAGGATGCCCGCCACACCGGCCGCGGCCACCAGGAACTGCACCGACATCGCGACCCGGAAATCGTCGATGTGATAGTCGTTACCGCCGCCGGTGCGGTAGTCGAGGATCAACCCGATCAGCTCGATCGTCACGAGCGACGCCACGAACCCGCCGACGTTGACGACACCGGTCGCCGTGCCCAGACGGCTCGGTGGGTTGAAGCTGCGCGCGAAGTCGAACCCGATCATCGACCCCGGCCCGCCGAGCCCCAGCGCGATCACCAGCGCCACCAGCAACGGCAGCGGGGCCCGCCCCGGCCAGGCGATCACCACCGCCCACGCGGTCATGTTGATCGCCACGATGCCGAGCACCAGCCACGAACGGCGTAGCGGATGCCGCTGGGTGAGCATGCCGAGCACCGGTCCGGCCAGCATCCCGGTCACCACGAACACGGTCAGCAGCGCGCCGGCCGCGGCCCGGCTCAGCCCCTGACCCGCCACCAGGAACGGCACGCCCCACATCAGCGCGAACACCGTCCCGGTGAACTGGGTGGTGAAGTGCGCCCACAGCCCCAGCCGGGTGCCCGGGTGCCGCCACGAGCTGCCCAGGTCGACGCCGAGCTGGTGCCAGCTCACCGCCGCGCCGCTGATCCGACGCTCCGGCGTGTCACGCAGCGCCGCCAGCGCCACGATCGCCGTGAACACCCCGACGCCGGCCGCACCGAGGAACGCGGTGGTCCAGCCCGCTCCGGCCAGCACGGCGGCCAGCGGCACCGCCGAGAGCACCTGCCCGAGCTGGCCGATGATCCCGGTCAGCTGGGTGAGCACCGGCACCCGCCCGGCCGGGAACCAGCGCGGCACCAGGCGCAACACGCTGATGAACGTCATCGCGTCGCCCGCGCCGACCAGCACCCGGGCCAGGATCGCGCCGCTCAGGCCATCGGTGAACGCCATCAGGATCTGCCCGGAGGCCATCACCGCGGCGCCGGCCAGCACGAGCCGCAACGACCCGAACCGGTCCAGCAGGAGCCCGACGGGGATCTGCAGCCCGGCGTAGACGAGCAGCTGCAGAACGGCGAAGACGGCCAGTGTGCTCGCGCCGACCCCGAACCGCTCCTGGGCGTCGAGCCCCGCCACACCGATCGAGCTGCGATGCAGAACCGCCACCGTGTACGCGGCGAGGCCGGCGGCCCACACCGCCCAGGGACGCAGGGCCATCAGACGCCTTCCGCAGTGCCGGGTAACGTGCAACTACCACCCTTCTCCGTTACACGTACCCCCGGCAACGTGCGTCTTCTCACTCAGTAAGGTGCGTCTCCAGCCACGCGAGGGTCTCCCGGAGGAACTCGGCCCGGGCGGCGCGGTGCAGCAACTCGTGGCCCTCCCCGGGGAAGAGCAGATAGCGGTGCGGGTGGTCACGGGCGGCCAGGGCTGCGACCACCTGCTCGGCCTCGATCACCGGCACGTTGCTGTCGTTGGCGCCGTGCACGACCATCAGCGGAGCGCGCAGCCGGTCGATGCGGTGGATCGGGGACAGCTCGCGCAGCAGGTCGGCGTCGTGGACCGGGTGGCCGTACTTGCTGACCGCGGCCGACGCGATCCACGGCTCGGTGTGCTCGTAGAAGGTGGCGAAGTTTGACATGCCGCAGATGTCCACCCCGACGTCGAACAGCTCCGGGAACCAGGTCAGCGCCGCGAGGGTGAGGTAACCGCCGTAGGAGCGGCCCATCACACCGACCTTCCCGGCGATCCCGGTGCCGCGCAGATGCTCGACACAGGTCCGGACGTCCTCGATCGCGGCCGGGCGCAGTGCGCCGTTGTCGGCGTCCACGAACGAGCGCCCGAACCCCGACGAGCCGCGCACGTTGGCGGCGAAGACGGCGATGCCACGGTCGGCCAGCGTCTGGAAGAGCGGCCCGTGCCCCGGCCGTTCCTGGGCCTCCGGGCCGCCGTGCAGCCACACCACGGTGGGATGCGGGCCGGGCGTGCGCGGGGTGAACAGCCAGCCGGTCAGCGTCAGCCCGTCGTGCGCCGGGAACGACCGCAGCGTGGGACGGATCGCCCCCGGTGCGGCCGGCTCCGCGGAGACCGCTCTGACCTCCTTGTTCTCCCGGTGCCAGGCCCAGACGCCGTTCGGCTGGCCGGGCCCCTCGGCGGTGAAGCCGAGCGTCGATCCGTCGAAGCTCCAGGTGAGGTCGCCGATCACGAGGCCCGGTATCGAGCTGATGAAGACCGGCTCGCGATGCCCGTCGTGGTCCAGGTCGATCAGCGCGACCTCCGACTCGCCTCCCCGGACGTTCCACGACAACGCGGCGGTACGCCCGTCCGCCGTCACCACGAAGTCCTCGATCTCCCGCGGAAGGGCGGAGGAGGCGGCGGAAGCGGAGGCGACGGGTGAAGCCGGGGCGGGGGAGTGGGCGAGCACCTCGACGGCGTCGCCGGCGATGCGGAGGAGGGCCGGGAACTCGCCGTCCTGGCTGAGCGCGTAGACGCAGCCGCCGCCGGGGCTGAAGACCGCCCGCTCACCACGGGTGACCGGCTTCTCCGCGCCGCCGGCCAGGTCGCGCAGCACGATCTGGCGGGCGCCGCGTGGCCCGTACCGCAGAAGCGCGAAGCGCCCAGCCGGATCCACGTCGAGGAGGGTGACCAGATCACCCTCGGTGACCACCGTCCGTGTCCCGGCCGTGACGTCGACGAGCACGGCCGTGGTGAGGTTCTCGGTGAGGGCGAGGACCGGCCGGCCGGGCAGCCACCGCATGTTCTCCGCGGTGCCGGCGCCGAACCCGGCGACCTGGTGCAGGTCGGAGCCGTCCGGCCGGACCAGCCACACCTCGTTGCGCGGCGCGCCGCCGGGGGCGATCTGGCAGGCCAGCCAGCCGCCGCCGGACGACCAGCGCACCGCCGACACCGGCTCGGGCCCGGTGTCGACGCGGAAGGCCAGCTCGCTGCCGACCGGTTGCACCCAGACGGCGGGCACACCGCCACGGTCGGAGACGTACGCCATGTGCCGCCCGTCCGGGGAGAGCGCCGGCGACCAGTTGCCGGCGATCTCCGAGTCCAGTCGGCGCCACCCGGCGGGCAGCACGGTCACGTCGCCGCGATGGAGCTGGCCTTCCACCAAGATTCCCCCTGTCTACAACTGCTGCAACCACATCTCCAGCAGTGCTAGCTGCCACAACTGATTCGCCCCGAGCGTGGTGCGCGGGGTGTTCGGGTCGGCCAGGAGCGCGCTCACATACTCCGGCCGGAAGAGCGCCCGGTCCCGGGCGGCCGGCGCGTGCAGGGCGTCGCGGACCAGGTCGAGCACCGGGCCCTCCAGGTGCCGGATGCCGGGCACCGGGAAGTAGCCCTTCGGCCGGTCGATGACCTCGTCCGGGACCAGTCCGCGGGCCGCGTCCTTGAGCACTCCCTTGCCGTCGCGGGCCAGTTTCAGCTCGGGCGGGCAGGCCGCCGCGATCTCCACCAGCTCGTGATCCAGGAACGGTACGCGCCCCTCCAGCCCGAAGGCCATAGTCATGTTGTCCACCCGCTTGACCGGGTCGTCCACGAGCATCACCTGCGAGTCGAGACGCAGGGCGGCATCGACGGCGGTGTCCGCTCCGGGCCGGGCGAAGCTCTCCTGGACGAACCGGAGGCTGACATCGTCGTCCGCCAGCCATTCGGGATTGAGCTGCCGGGCCAGGTCGTGGTGCGGCCGGTCGAAGAACTCCTTCGCGTACGCCTCGACGGCCTGCTCGCGGGGCACGTGCGCGAGCGGCGGATACCAGCTGTAGCCGGCGAAGATCTCGTCCGCTCCCTGCCCAGATTGCACGACCTTGACGTGCTCTCGCACCGTTTCGCTGAGGAGGTTGAACGCGATGCAGTCGTGGCTCACCATCGGCTCGCTCATCGCCGCCACGGTCCGCTGCACCGCCGGCAGGAACCGGTCCTGACCGATCCTGATCTGGTGGTGCTCGGTGCCGAACTGCTTGGCCACGAGGTTGGAGTACTCGAACTCGTCGCCGCTCTCCCCGCCACCGGAGTCGAACCCGATGCTGAACGTGGTGAGCCCCTTCTGCCCCTGCTCGGCGAGCAGCGCGACGATGAAGCTGGAGTCCAGACCGCCGGAGAGGAGCACCCCGACCGGCACGTCGGCGACCATCCGCCGTTCCACCGCCTGGCGCAGCTTGTCCCGTACCGCCTCGGTCCACTCCCTCCCGGTCGCCGCGACCGGCCGGGTGAAGGACGCCTCCCAGTAGACGCGCTCGGTGGACGTCCCGTCGGCCCGGATCACCCGGACCGTGGCCGGCGGCAGTTTGCGCACCCCGGCCAGGATGGTCCGCGGCGCCGGCACCACCGAGTGGAACGTCATGTAGTGGTGCAGCGCGACCTTGTCGATGCTCGTGTCCACCCCGCCGGCCGCGAGCAGCGCCGGCAGCGTCGAGGCGAACCGCAGTCGTCCCGGCGACTCGGCCAGGTACATCGGCTTGATCCCGAGCCGGTCCCGGGCGAGCGTGACCGTCCCGGTGTCGTGCTCGGCGACCGCGAAGGCGAACATCCCGAGGAACCGGGTGACGCAGTCGGCGCCCCACCGGTGGTACGCCTTGAGGATCACCTCGGTGTCCGACGTCGAGGTGAAGGAATACCCGTGCCCGATGAGCTCCTCGCGCAGCTCCCGGTAGTTGTAGATACAGCCGTTGAAGACCACGGTGAGCCGTAGCCGCTCGTCGGTCATCGGCTGGGCGCCGGCCTCCGAGAGGTCGATGATCTTCAGGCGGCGGTGGCCGAAAGTGATCCGTCCCCCGTCCCAGAGCCCGTCACCATCGGGGCCCCGGGACTCGAGACAGGGCAGCATCCGCCGGATCGCCTCGGTGTCCGCCCGCCGGTCGCCGTAACAGATCTCGCCGGCGATCCCGCACATATGAATCCTCCTTCTAGCCCAGCAACCAGGTGTCCTTCGAGCCGCCGCCCCGCGATGAGTTGACGATCATGCTGCCCGCGGGCGCGACCCGGGTGAGAGCGGCCGGGGCGACCACCGACTCCGTACCGGTGAAGACGAACGCGCGCAGGTCGACGTGCCGTGGGGCGAGCCGGTGCCCGTCGAAGACCGGATGGGTGGAGAGGCTCACCACCTCCTGGGCCACCCAGCGGTGCGGCGCGGTCCGGATCTGCCGGCGCAGCGCGTCCAGCTCGTCGGCGGTCGCGTGCGGGCCGATCACGATCCGGTCGCCGCCGTAGCCGTCGACCGGCTTGCAGACCAGCTCGTCCAGGCGGCCCAGCACCTCCGCCCGGTGGTCGGCGAGGCCGCACAGGTAGGTGGGCACGTCGGCGAGAAGCGGCTTCTCGTTCAGGTAGTACTCGATGAGGCGGGGCACGTAGGCGTACACCGCCTTGTCGTCGGCGACGCCGTTGCCCAGCGCGTTGGCCAGCACGATGGTGTCCGCGTGCAGCGCCGACACCAGGCTCGGGCCCAGCGGCATGCCGTCCGCGCCGGGGGAGTGGACCAGGCTGTCCTCGCCCATCCGCAGGTAGATGACGTCGACCCGGTGCCGGTGGCCGTTCTTCAGCCGCCACACCCGGCCCTCGTCGACGAAGAGCTCGGTGCTGCGCACGACCGGGACCTCCATCGCCTCGGCCAGCATCCGGTGCTCGAACCAGGCCGAGTCGTCCGGGCCCTGGCTGAGCACCACGAGCGCCGGGTCGTCACCGGCCGACGGGCCGGCCGCCTCCAGCAGGGCCCGCTTGAGCAGCTTCGGGGTGTCCTCGACCGAGATCAGCGCGGCCGGGCGGGGTAGCTCGGGCAGGACGCTCCAGGTGAGACGGCGGTTCTGCATGGCGTAGGCGATCCCGGACGGCACCCGCAGGTTGTCCTCCAGCACACACCACTTCCCGCTGCCGTCGCGGACCAGGTCGACACCGGCGACCTGGGTACGCACCGCGGGCCGGCTGATCAGGGCGCCACTGGCCCGCAGCTCCGGGGACCCGTCGATCACCCACTCCGGCACCACCCCGTCGGCCACCACCTGCCGGTCGCCGTAGACGTCGCCGAGGAACATGTTGAGCGCCCGCACCCGCTGGACCAGGCCCTTCTGCAGCTCCGCCCAGTCGTCGGCGGGCACGATCCGGGGCACCAGGTCGAACGGGAACAGGCGGGTCGCCGCCTCGCCGGCCACGCTGAACGTGATGCCTCGGGCCCGCTGCTCGTCGTCGCGGGCGTCCTCGCGCTGCCGCAGGCCGGTCGCGCCCAGCGAGGTCAGCACCGGCAGGATCCCCGCGTACGCCGGAGCGACCCGGCCGCTGGGGAAGGCCTCGTCGCCGTCGGCCCCGTACGCCTCGATCAACGCCGGCGCCGGAGGCCCGGCCGGAGTCGCCTCGGTGACGCCGCCGCGGGTGTCGGCGACCAGCATGTCCACCACGTCGGACAGCCGTCCGCGCCGGGCCAGCGCACGCCGCTGCCGGGCGGCCGAGCTGCCCCGGCTCAACGCCCGCAGCGTCAGGTCGAACACCTGATCCCAGTCGCCCAGATCCTCCAACTGCGGGCGCAACTCGCCGACCAGGCGCTCCACCGCGACGGCGGCCGGCACCGGGACCGGCGAGCGCGGAAGGTCGAGCAGGTCGCCCTCCAGCCCGGACCGGGCGGCCCGCCACATCGCGGCCCGGTGCAGCGGCGGCCGCGCCGTGGGCAGCGGCAGACCGGCGCGGTACTCACCCTGCGCCCGCAGCACCAGGGCCCGGAAGATCCCGGCCAGCAGGATCACCGTCTCGACATCCGGGCTGGCGTCGGTGACCCGCAACTCCACGGTGGGCACGTGCGCCGACGGCCGGACGTCGAAGTAGACCATCTTCGGGTCACTGATCGTCCCCGACGCGATCAGGTCACTGACCAGCGCCTCGTGCTCCTCGGCCGAGTGCAGCGGACCACTGTCGCCGGCGGTCGGCCAGCGCATCCACACCAGGGAGCGGACGCTGGCGTAACCCGAGTCCTCCCCGAGCCAGTAGGGCGAGCTGGTGGAGAGCGCCAGCAGCACCGGCAGCACCGGGGCCACCCGCTGCGCCACCGAGACCGCCTCGTCCCGGTCCGGCACCCCGACGTGCACCTGGGCGCCGCAGATCAGCTGCTCCCGCACCAGCATCTGGTACTCGTGCAGCATCCGCTGATAGCGCGACGTCGGCGTGACCGGCAGCGCGTCCAGATCGACCAGCGGCACGGTGCCCGCCGCGACCAGGCCCAGGCCCAGCGACTCGGCCACCGCGATCGCCTCCCGGCGCCGCTGCACGACACCGATCCGCAGATCGTCCAGGGTGCTGCTCACCGGCGTGTTGGTCTCCACCACCGACCGGTGCAGCTCGGCGGAGAAGTGTGCGGCGTCCAGCCGGTCCAGGATCTCGGGCGCCCGGGGTACGAGCTCCCGCGTCCCGAGATCGACCACGTGCAGCTCCTCCTCCGCGCCGAGCGTGAGGGCGGCCCGGCCGGGGTGCTGTGCTGTTCAGCCTGTAGTGACTCCGTCATGGGGACCGCCCTTGCGAATTCGTCGTGAAACCGCCGTATCCGACGGAGCTTTCCCACCGGATGTAGCGAATCCGTGACGTGCCCATTTCGTGCCACGGTCAAGCATGACGATCACGACACGACCGACCGGGCGGTCAGACTGCTCCAGCTCACCGGTACTCTCCCCGGTGACGCCCGACACCCGGAGGTCAGGAAATGAGCAGCGTTGTCGTCATCACCGGATCGGCCGGTCTGATCGGCTCGGAGGCGGTCCGGCACTTCGCCGGCCTGGGCATGGACGTGGTCGGGGTCGACAACGACATGCGCGGCTACTTCTTCGGCGCCGACGGCTCCACCAAGTGGAACCTGCAGCGCCTGGTCAAGGAGGTCGGCGACCGCTACACGCACCACAGCGTCGACATCCGTGACCGCGAGGGCCTGGACAAGCTCTTCGGCGGCCTCGGGTCCAACGTCGGCCTGGTGATCCACGCCGCCGCGCAGCCGAGCCACGACTGGGCCGCCCGCGAGCCGTTCACCGACTTCGACGTCAACGCCGTCGGCACGATCAACATGCTGGAGGCGACGCGGCGGCACGCCAAGGACGCCCCGTTCATCTTCACCTCGACCAACAAGGTGTACGGCGACACGCCGAACTCCCTCCCGCTGGTCGAGCTCGACACGCGCTGGGAGTTGCCGGAAGACCACCGGTGGTATGGCGGCATCGACGAGACCATGTCGATCGACAGCAGCATGCACTCGGTCTTCGGCGCCTCCAAGGTGGCCGCCGACATCATGGTCCAGGAGTACGGCCGCTACTTCGACATGCCGACCGCGGTGTTCCGTGGCGGCACGCTGACCGGTCCGGGTCACTCCGCTGCCGAGCTGCACGGCTTCCTGGCGTACGTGATGCGTTGCGTCATGGAGCAGCGGACATACAAGATCTTCGGCTACAAGGGCAAGATGGTCCGCGACGCCATCCACTCGCACGACCTGATCACCGCGTTCGAGGCGTTCCACAGGGCCCCGCGGGTGGCCGAGATCTACAACATGGGCGGCGGCCGGTTCTCCAACTGCTCGCACATCGAGGCCTTCAAGATCGCTGAGGAGATCACCGGCCTGCAGGCCCGGACGGAGTACGTCGACCAGAACCGGATGGGCGACCACCAGTGGTGGATCAGCGGCACCGGCCGGTTCGAGCAGCACTACCCGGAGTGGAAGCTCACCTACGACGTACCGGCCATCCTGCGCGAGATCTACGAGGCCAACCAGGAGGTCTGGAAGGCCTGACCCCGCGCCGGGGCGGCCCCGGCGCGCGAGGGGCACGGCCCTTGGATCGGGACCGATAGATTCGGCGGCATGAGCGTCGGGTCGGGACGGGTGATCGCCGGGCGATACCGCCTGGGACGGATGTTGGGCCGCGGCGGGATGGGCGCGGTCTGGCAGGCCGAGGACACCCTGCTCGGCCGCGACGTGGCACTCAAGGAGGTGTCCGGGGCGGCCCAGCCCTCCGAGCACCAGGTGCGGCGGACCCTGCGGGAGGCGCAGGCCGCGGCCCGCCTCCGTCACCCGTCCATCGTCACCGTCTACGACGTGGTCACCGACGACGGCTCGCGGTGGATCGTCATGGAGCTGGTCGAGGGCCGGTCCCTGGCCGAGGCCATCGCCGAGCACGGCTTGCTCACCGAACGGCGGACCGCCGAGATCGGGCTGCAGGTGCTCGACGCGCTCCGGGCCGCCCACCGGGAGGGCATCGCCCACCGCGACGTCAAACCCGCCAACATCCTCCTGGAGGAGGAGCGGGTGGTGCTGACCGATTTCGGCATCGCCGCGATCGACGACGCGACGGCCCTCACCGCGACCGGCCAGATGGTCGGGTCGCCGGCCTACCTGGCCCCGGAGCGGATCAACGGGCAACCCGCGACAGCGGCCGCCGACATGTGGTCACTCGGCGTCACCCTCTATGCGGCGGTGACCGGGCGGTCGCCGTTCCAGCGGGAGGACACCCAGGCCACGCTCGCCGCGATCCTGCACCACCGGCCGGAGTCGCCGGCCCACGCCGGACGGCTCTGGCCGGTGATCAAGGGCCTGCTGGACAAGGACCCGATCCGCCGCCTCGGCGCCGAACAGGCCCGCGAGCTGCTGGCCAACGTGGTCCGGACAGCGGATGCCGGCGATCCCGGCACCCGACGCCGGCCGCGGTGGTGGCCGGTGCGGCAGGCCCGGCCCGAGGACACGCCGGACGGGCTGCCGGGCACCCTGGTAGCGCCGTCGCCGACGCTCGCCGCGCCTACGGCCCATCACCAGGAGCCCGGAGCTCCGGCGGTGGCCGGCGCTCCCGACCCTGACCCGCTCACCGTCGCCGCAGCGCCGCCGGCCGCCACCGGCTCGACCGTCACCGGCTCGACCGTCACCGGCTCGACCGTCACCGGCTCGACCGTCACCGGCTCGACCGTCACCGGCTCGACCGTCACCGGCTCGACCGTCACCGGCCCGGCCGCCACCGGCCCGACCGCCACCGCGTCGACTGTCATCGCGCCGACCGCCGCCGGCTCGACCGCCGCCGGCCCGACCGCTCTCGCCGGCCCGACCCCCCTCGCTGGCCCGGCTTCCGCCGCCGGCGCGGCCTTCGTCGACCCGGGCAACGCCGTCGGATCGGATTCGGCCACCCTTGCCGCGGCGGAGTCTCCCGGCGCATCCGAGGCGGTCACTGTCGCCGCGGCCGGGTCCGGTGTGCCTGATGCGGAGGCCGTGACCGTCGCACCGAAGCCGGCGGCGGTCGCCACGGTGGACCTGGGCGGCGTGGTCGACGACACCACGGGTCCGGTCGTCGCCGAGGAGGCGACGTCACGGGAATCGGCGGCGACCGGTCGCCGGGCGACGCCGCTTCCCGCCCATCCCGGCGTGTCGGGGGCGCGCCGTTCGTCAAGGGCGCGGGTGTGGCCGGTCGCCGTCGTGGTAGCCGGGTTGTTGCTGGCGGGCGGCTCGGCGCGGCTGTTCTGGCCGGATTCCGGTCCGTCCGGTGAGGCGCCCGGCGCTGCGGCCGGCGCCGGCGCGGGGAGCGCGGCGCCCTCGGTCCCGGCGTCGGCGTCCGCCGTGGCGCGGGCGGTGAAGCCGGTCGACCCGAATCTGGACGCCTGCCTCGTGGGCACCTGGCGGTCGACCTCCACTCAGGTCGTCAATCACTTCGAGGGCGTGGACAAGATGTTCACGAGCAAGGGCGGGCTGATCCTGCGGATCCGCGAGGACGGCGACACGATCGAGGACTACAACAGGTCGGCGCCGCTGACGGCGACGATCAACGGGAACAAGTACGTGGAGACGTTGCGCGGGGTGCGCAAGTCGAAGGTCCAGAGCCGTAACGGCAAGATCTACGGGAGCGGGTTCTCGGGCGGGCCGACCTTGAAGATGACGCGGAACGGGAAGTATCAGTCGATCGAGGTGACCAACCCGACCACGTCGTACGCGCTGACGTACATCTGCTCGGATACCGCTCTCACCATCTACGGCGACGAGAACACCTCAACCGACTCCTATGAGCGCGTCAGCCGTACCCCATGATCGTGGTCTCGGTGGGTGTTTCCGCACTTCCTGTGGGTTTTCTGTAAGGGGCTCTTACGTAATGACCCGTTAACCATCATTGGGTACATTGCCGAAATGTCCGACTTGACGCAGTTCTTGCGCCGGGACTTGCCGGCGTCCATCGTCGTGTTCCTGATCGCCATCCCGTTGTCCCTCGGCATCGCCGCGGCCTCGGGTGCGCCCCTACTCGCTGGATTGGTCGCCGCCGTGGTCGGCGGCATCGTCGCGGGCGCCCTCGGCGGCGCCCCGTTACAGGTCAGCGGCCCGGCCGCCGGCCTCACCGTGATCGTCGCCGGAACCGTCGCCGACTTCGGTTTCGCCGGCACGGCCGCCATCGTCGCCGTCGCCGGCCTGGTCCAGATCGCTCTCGGCGCCTCCCGCCTGGGCCGCGCCGCCCTCGCCCTGTCCCCGGCCGTCGTGCACGGCATGCTCGCCGGCATCGGCCTCGTCATCGCTCTCAGCCAGATCCACGTGATGCTGGGCGGCTCACCACAGAGCTCGGCCTGGCAGAACCTGATCGACCTGCCCGGCCAGATCCTCGCCCACCACGGCGCGGCCGCCCTGCTCGGGATCCTCACCGTGGCGATCCTGGTGCTCTGGCCCCGCCTGGTCCGCTTCTCCCTGCTGCCCGCCGCCCTGGTCGCGGTGGTGTCGATGACCGCGCTCGCCGCCGCCATGAACGCCGACGTGGACCGGGTGAGCCTGCCCGACGAGCCACTGGCCGGCCTGATCCGCCCGGCCTGGCCGGACGCCCCGCTCCGTGAGATCACCGTCGCGGTGCTGACCATCGCGATCGTCGCCAGCGTCGAGTCGCTGCTCTCCGCGGTGGCCGTGGACCGGCTGCACGACGGCCCACGTGCCGACCTCAACCGGGAGCTGGTCGGCCAGGGCGTCGCCAACACCGCCTCCGGGCTGCTCGGCGGCCTGCCGGTGACCGGTGTGATCGTGCGCAGCTCCACCAACGTGGCGGCCGGCGCCCGTACCCGAGCGTCGGCGATCATGCACGGCCTCTGGATCGCGGCGTTCGTGCTGCTCTTCGCCGATCTGCTGGAGACCATCCCGATGGCGGTGCTGGCCGCCGTCCTGATCGTCGTCGGGCTGCGGCTGGTCGACCTCGGTCAGATCCGCACCTACGCCCGGCACCGCGAGCTGCCGACCTATCTGGTCACCGCTCTCGGTGTGGTCTTCGTCGACCTGCTCACCGGAGTCGCGCTCGGCATGATCTGCGCGGCGGTGCTGATCCTCGGGCGGCTCACCCGCTCGGAGATCCGCCGGGTCGAGCGTGCCCCCGGGCAGTGGCTGGTCACCATCCACGGCACGCTGTCGTTCGTCGAGTCGGCCCGTCTCAGCCGTGAGCTGGGCGCCCTGCCGACCGGCGCGGACGTCGACGTCGAGTTGCACCTGGACTACCTCGACCACGGGGCGTTCGAGACGATCCGGGACTGGCGGTCCGGGCACGAGCGGTCCGGCGGTTCGGTCACCGTCCGCGAGGTGCACGACTCGTGGTTCCACCAGGCCACCTCGGGCCGACTCGGCGACGGCAAACGGACCCCGCGCCTGGTCGGCTCCTGGTCGCGCTGGCAGGACATGGACCAGCAGCGCCGCGGCGCGATGGAGGCCGGGATCGCCGAGTTCGAGCGGACGGTCGCCCCGATGGTCCGCCCGCACCTGGCCGACCTGGCCCGGGACGGTCAGAGCCCGCAGCAGCTCTTCATCACCTGCGCCGACTCCCGGGTGGTCCCCAACCTGATCACCGCGAGCGGCCCGGGCGACCTGTTCTGCGTCCGCAACATCGGCAACATCGTTCCGCCGCACGGCCGCGACGACACGTCGGTCGGCGCGGCCGTCGAATACGCCGTCGGCATCCTCGGCGTCACCACGATCACCGTCTGCGGCCACTCCGGCTGCGGAGCGGTGCGCGCCCTGATGAACGACGCCGCCCGCGCGGGCTCGGCGCTGGGCGACTGGCTGGCCCATTCGGGCGTACGGTTCAGCGACCCGGCCGACGAGGAGCGCTGCTGCACCGACAACGTGGTGCAGCAACTCACCAATCTGCGTACCCATCCGACCGTCCGGGACGCCGAAGCGGCCGGCCGACTGCGCCTGACCGGCATGTACTTCGACCTGGCCGAGGCACGCATGTACGAGGTGGACCCCATCCTCGGCGACCCGCATCCCGTCGCGGTCCAGCCCGCGGCCTGACCCTCGACCGCCCGGCGCCGGGAACCGTTTCCGGCGCCGGGAACCGTTTCCGGCGCCGGGCACTCCATCGCCGTGCGGATGTGGCATGCTGCCCGGCATGACTGACGGAATCGAGCTCCACCCCGTTCGGTGAGCGCCCGCCGGACGCTGTTCGCGTTCGCTCACGGCCTGGACCATGACCCGCCCGACGAGTCACGGGCGATCGAGTATCGCGGTTTCCGCTGCTCCACCCGGTCCCCGAAGGATCGACGCCTCGCCGGCGCCGCGGCCGCCGCGCGCCTGGACACCCATTTCGGTCGCCCGGACGCCTCGCCCGGCGAGCTTCTGGACGCCTTCCACGACGTCGACGTGCCGATCCACCACAATGTGCATCTCGCCGCGGCCGCGCTGCGTGCTGATCCGGGGCGCGTCCGGGAAGCCGGCCGCTGGCTGGTCCGCAACAGCCTCCACGAGTGCTCGGCCACCATCGGCCTCGCACTGCTGGCCGAGGGCCGCGACCCGGAGGACCTGCCGGAGATCGAGGCCATCGGCCGTCTCGGGGACCACTTCGCCCCGCTCGCCGCCCTGGCGATCCGATGCCGGGGCCGTGACGTGACGCCGCTGATCCGGCTGGCGGAAGCGGCGCACGGCTGGGCACGGGTCTACTACGTCGAGGCGCTGTGCGAGATCGCCTCGGTCACCTCGGTGCGACGGTGGCTGCTGCGGTACGCCTGCGATGGCGACTACCTGAACGGCTACTTCGCCGAGCGGCTCGCCACCGTGGCGCACCTGCACGCGGCGATCACCGCGCCCGGCCCCGACGAGGAACTGATCGACCACACCGGCCGTCTGCTGACCGTGCTGACCTTCGGCCGCGGGATGGGCTCGGATCTGGGCTCCTACCCGGAGGCCGGTCCCGTTCTCACCGCCTACGCCGGTCACCTCGGCCGGATGGCGCCGACTCTGCAGCGCTATCGGCTGGCGGCCCGCCTGGGCGAAGACCTGACGAAGCGGGCGCCGGAGGAGATCGGCCGCACCCCGGCGCAGCATGCCCGGTTGATCCGGCGCTTCCGGGCGATCCTGGGCCGGCGAACGTGGCAGATCGCGGCCCGGGAGCAGGCCGGCCCCGAAGAGGCCCCTCACCTGCGCCACGCGGCCCGGGTGTCGGCCCTGTTACGGGCCCACGAGGCCGTCCTGACCAGGGAACCGGAGAATGCGCGGGTCAGCGGGGCACGAAGACCAGACGGTCACGGAACAGGTCCAGTTTCGCCGGGGTGAGGCCCTCGCAGTAGACGACCAGCTCCTCGGCGGAGGCGAAGCCGTTGTGCCGGTCGCGCGCCTCGACGATCCGATCGGCCAGGTCACGGTCGATGGTGAGGTAGCGGGCCAGCCAGTCGGCGGGGACGTGGTTGACGTCGACCAGGCCGCCGTCGTCGTACTGCCGGCCGGGCAGGTCAGGGCGGCCGATCATCAGCTCGTTCGCCATCCCCGGCTGCCCGGCCTGCAGCTCGCGGGCCTCCTGACGGCGGGCGGCCCGCCACTGCGCCGCCGCGAGCGCCGGGTCGACGCCGGTCCCCTGCTGCCAGGCCGGCGGTGGGTAGAGGGCGAGCCCACGGTGCCGGGCGGCGGCGTCACGGAAGAAGCGTTCCCGCACTCTCATCTGGAGTGCCGAGACGTGGATCGTCCCGGTGATCCACAGGGCGAGGGAGACGATGCCGAATGCCGCGTCCTCATCGCCGGAATCGTTGCCGGGCGTGGCGATCATCCGGGCCAGGACGAGGGTGACGATCACGGCCAGATACCCGAAGCCCAGGGCCGTGTGCAGCCGCGAGCGCAGTTTGACGCCCGCGGCCAGGACCATGAACGGCGTGCCGTACCCACAGGTGAACAGCGGCACCAGATACCACCAGCCGGTCACCGGCGGGGTCTCACGTTGCCATCCGGGCGCGACTCGTGGATCGGGCTGCATTCCTCAACGGTATGCCCACCGGACAACAGCCTCCACCGTGCCGCGCGCGAGGTGGGCTTCCACGGTGCCGTGCGCGGTGTGCGGCTTCCACCGTGCCGCGCGCGAGGTGGGCTTCCACAGTGCCGCGCGCGGTGTGCGGCTTCCACGGTGCCGTGCGCGGTGTGCGGCTTCCACCGTGCCGCGCGCGGCGTGGGATTCTACCGCTCCGCGCGGAGGAAGGCGGCGAGCTCGGTGTCCTGGCCGGGGCTGAGCGGCTCGCGGGGCACGTCGTGGGTCGCCCCGGCGCGGTGGCGCAGCAGGTAGGCGTCCTCGGTGGCGCGGAACGACACGAACTCGGGCCAGGCGATCTCGGTGGTCGAGCCGGCGGCCCGCGAGGAGTAGGCGTCACCGGTGAGGATCCACGTGCACGGGGCAAGCCGGGAGTCCGGGACGGTGGTCGCCCGTCGCCACAGCGCACCCGCGACGGCCAGCAGCACGAGCGCCAGCACGGCCGCCGGCGCCGCGATCAGCAGGGCGTTCGTGCTGAACTCGCCGCCGACGGCGACGACCAGGGCGGCGAACCCGACGGCGCCGGCGGCGAGGGCGAGCGGCTGCGAGCGGCGCTTGGCCCCGGAGGCGAGGACCCGCTGGAAGTACGGCCGGGTACGGGCGTGGGTGAATTCGATGTGCACCGATGGATCGTACGAGCGTGCCCGCCCCGTCACGGCACGGGCACGCTCGTCTCCGATGAACTAGTTGCGCGTGATGGTGAAGGTGGTGGTCGGGTTCTCGATGTCCCGGTAGTTGTTGCTCAGCTGGAGGTTGGTGAAGGTGGCCGAGCCGACCGCGGGGCCCTGTCCGGCTTCGGGCAGCGGGTTGGCCCAGATCGCGTAGCCGGACTTGGCGTCGTACTCGTCACCGCTGCGCTGCGCCCCCGTGATGGTGACGTTGGTGAAGATCGTGTCCTTGATCGGGTTCACCGGCTGCCCGCCGATGTACTGGGTCTGGAACATGATCCCGGAGTACGTCGGGTCGACGATGTCCACGTTGCTGACCCGGATCCCCTGGAACACCTTCGAGGCGCTGAACAGCCAGATCGCCGGGAAGGTCTGCGCGCCCCAGAAGTGGCCGCCGGCCCGGACGATCGAGATGTTGTCGAACACGGTCGGCGGGTTGGCCCCGAACCCGTTCATCGGGTAGCCGAAGTCCAGCGAGCTGATCGTGATGCCCGAGTAGACCAGGGTGTCCGCGATGTAGATGTTCTTGAACGTGTTCGCGTAGCCGCCGTAGACCGCGATGCCCGCCGCACGCCACGTCAGGATCGACGTGAGGTTCGAGTAGGTGTTGTTGATCTCGTCGGACCCGCCCGCGTCGATCGCCGAGAACAGCGCGAAGCTGTCGTCACCGGTGGCCCGGGCCTCGTTGTTGTCGACCAGGTTGCCGGTCGAGCCGTTGGTCATGTTGACGCCGTCGGCGAACGTGTTCCGGATCCGCGAGTTCTTGATCACCATGTTGTCGGTGTTCGCGCCCCAGTACAGGCAGACCACGTGCTCGGTCCAGATGTTGTCGATCGTGATGTTGGCGACGTTGGCGAAGTCGAAGACCTTGCCCGGCCCGTCGATGCGGATCGTGTAGTTGCCGAAGAACGCGAAGTCCGCGAACGTCGACCCATTGGCGGTCGAGTCGGCCCGGAAACCGGCGTCCGTCTCGGTCTGGGTGGACGGTGTGTGGAAGCGGGTGTACCAGGGGCCCGCGCCGACGACCTTGACGGCCCGGCCGTACACCTGGAACTTGTTCGACGTCTGGTAGTCGCCGGCCGGGAGATAGACGCCCAGCTTGGAGGTGTCCTGACGGGCCGTGTCGAGGGCGGCCTGCACGGACTGCTGGTCGAAGCCGCTCGGCACGACGTATTTCGACGCGTCCGGGTTGGCGATCGGCGCGACCTGCTCCAGGTTGATGAAGTCGATCGCGATGTTACCCGTGTTGACTGCATCCTTCTGTAGCTTGACTGTACTTCCGGCAACTATTGATCCAGTCAACATGATGTTGGCTTCGTCGTAGATGTGCCGCGGTCCCGTGCCGGAGTTCTGCGGCGCCGACTCACTGCCGTACAGCCAGGCGTACTTCGAGTTCAGCTGGAGAGTGCGGTTGAGCGTGCCGTTGACGTACACGTTGATCGAGCTGGTCGTGCCGTCCGGGATGGAGAACCGTGCGACCAGGGTGTTCGTCGCCGCCCGGGTGGTCCACTGGACGGAGGAGCCGGTCTGGTTCAGCGTGACCGCCTTACGGCCGGACGCCTCACCGGCCAGGTTGCCGACGATCCGGTTCGGCCCGACGATCGCCGCGCCGCCGCCGAGCTGACCGTCCTCGGCCTCGTAGAAGTCGAACGGCAGGTTCGCGCCGCGCCCCACGAAGAACGGCTTCTCGCTGGTGTTGTTGGCCTGCTTGACCGGCAGTTCCGCCGAGTCCGCCGCCACCACGGTCCGGACCGTGTAACGGCCGTTCGCCGCGGTCCACGACCCCAGGTTGAGCACGGTCGAGGCGCCGGCCGCGAGCGTCCCGGTGTAGGAGGCGGTCAGGGTGCGGACCGTCGTCGAGCCGTTGAGGATCGTCAGCGTGACGCCGTGTGCACCGGACGAGGTGGCCGCCGAGCCCTGGTTCTTCAGGGTCACCGAGAACGCGACCGCGTTGCCGGCGGCCGGCGTGCCCGGGTTCCACGAGACCGCCGAGGCGATCAGGTCGGCGCTGCTCACCGGGGTGACGACCAGCGCGGACGGGTGGGTCCAGGAGTTGTTCGCCTCGTTGGTCTCGACGATCGCGCCGGCCTCGTCGACCTTCGCGGACAGTTGGTAGCTGCCGGCGTCGCGGGCGCCGATGCTCGCGCTCACCGTCTGCGACTGGCCGGCCGTGAGGGCCGGGACGGCCACGGTGCCGACTTTGGCCGTACCCAGGTAGAAGTTGACGTTGGACGCGGCCGCCGATGCGGTGCCCGCGTTGCGGACCGTGGCCGACGTGGTGATCGCGTCCGTCTCCACCGGCGCGGCCGGGGAGTAGGAGGTCGACGTGATGGTGAGGTCCGGGTTCGGCGCCGAGGCCCCGATGACCTGCAGTTCCGCGACCTGGCCGCTGGGCGCGCCGGTGTTGGCGGTGAAGGACAGGCGGACGTCCGCGGTGGTCGCCGAGACCGGCACGGTCACCGTGTTCTGAGTCGAGGGATTGAAGGTGTACGTGGCGGAGCCGGCGATGGTCGTGTAGGAGGACGCCGACTGCTCACGCCCGAGGACCGAGAACGTCTGCTGCCGGGTGCCCCACGCGGTCGACGGGTTCAGCTTGACCACCACCGACGAGACACTCGCGTTGGCGCCCAGCTTCACCGTCAGGTTCGCCGGATACGCGCTGCCCTCCCAGTAGGTGTTCGTGTCACCGTCGTTCGCGTTCGCGGCCACGAAGGTGTGGATGACCGACGACGCCTCGATCGGCTTGCCGGCCGCCAGGTCCGTGCCGGTCTGGGGGGTGCCGTTGCGGGTCACCGTGTTGCTGTTGCCGGAGACGTTCCCGGCCGCGTCCTTCGCCCGCACGTGGTAGGCGACGGTCGCCGAGTCCGGCTGGCTGTCGGTGAAGGTCAGGACGTTGCCCAGCGAGGTACGCAGCACCCCGTTGGCGTACACGTCATAACCGGTCACGCCCACGTTGTCGGTCGAGGCGCTCCAGGTGAGCCGGATCTGCCCGCTCGCCGGCTGGGTGTAGGCGAGACCACCCGGCGCGCTGGGAGCCTGACTGTCCCCGCTGACCGGTCCGTAGACCTCCAACTCGGAAAGCTGACCGGCCGGCCACGCGGTGTTGCCGGTGAAGTTCAGCCGCACGAACCGTGCGCTCGCGGTGGTGAAGTCGACGGTCACCGTGTTGCCGGAGGACGGGTTGAAGGTGTAGCCGGCACTCGCCTTCAGCGTGCTGAAGGAGTTGCCGTCGGTGCTTCCCTGGATCGACAGGGTCTCGGTGCGAGAGCCCCAGGCGGTCGCCGGCGGCAGTTTGAGGACCGCCTGGTTGACCTGGGTGGACGTGCCCAGGTCGACCTGCAGCCACTGCGGGAAGGCGTTGTTGTTGCTCTCCCAGTAGGTGTTGGCGTTGCCGTCGCCGGCGTTGCCCGCCGGGTAGACGTCGGTGAAGCTGCTGGCGCTGAAGGTCTTGCCGGCCGCCAGGTTCGGGCCGGCGGCCGATGCCGCGGGGGCGTGCACGAGCGCGGCGACCACGCTCGTCACCGCCACCGTGGCGAGGATTCTTCGGGACAATGTGGACATCGGGGAGCGCACCTTTCTTCCGTGAGAGGTGGTGATCCGCCGGGCGGGCGGCTTCGGTGGGGGCCGCCCGCCCGGACGCCTTGTTACTTCTTCCGCAGGCGCAGCCAGGCCGCGGTGTCCTGCGGGAGGCGGTCACCGTCGAGAGGGCCGCTGGCGAGCAGGACGGTCTCGTGCTCCGGCAGGGGGACGGGTGCGCCGGAGAGGTTGAGCACGCAGGCGAAGTCGCTTCCGCGGGTCCAGGCGAGCACACCCTCCCCGCGGTCGAGCCAGGCGAACCCCTGATCCCTGAAGGTGCGCAGGCGGATCGCGGAGCGGTAGAGCTCGAGCATCGAACTGGGGTCGCCGGTCTGTGCCTGGACGGTCCGGTCCTTCCACTCGGCGGGCTGGGGCAGCCACGGGACGCCGGTGGTGAAATCGAAGGGCGGCTCGTCGCCCGACCACGGCAGCGGCACCCGGCAACCGTCGCGGGTGTGGCCTCTCCGGGCGTACATCGGATCCTGGATCTGATCCTCCGGGATGCTCTCGTTCTCCCAGAGACCCAGTTCCTCACCCTGGTAGACGTAGGCCGAGCCGGGCAGCGAGAGGGCGAGCAGCGCCGCCGCCCGGGCCCGCCGGGTCCCCAGCTCCAGGTCGACCGGGGTGCCGTCGAGGTTGTTCTCGAAACTGAACGTGGTGTCGGCCCGGCCGTACCGGGTGACGTGCCGGGTCACGTCATGGTTCGACAGGACCCAGGTGGGCGGCGCGCCGATGCCGGCGTGCGCGTCCAGGGTGCGATCGATGCAGGAGCGCATGAGGTACGGATCCCACGCGCACCCGAGGAAGTCGAAGTTGAACGCGGCGTGCAGCTCGTCCGGACGAAGGTAGTTGGTGAACCGTTCGACGTCCGGCATCCAGACCTCGCCGATCAGCGCGCGATCGGAGTACTCGTCGGCGATCCGCCGCCACGACCGGTAGACGTCGTGCACCGCGTCCAGGTCGTGGAACGGGTGCGGTGCGCCCTCGGTCACCTCGGGCAGCGCCGGGTCCTTGAAGAGCAGCGCCGCCGAGTCGATCCGGATGCCGTCGGCGCCCCGGTCGAACCAGAACCGCAGGATGCTCTCGAATTCGGCTCTCACCGCCGGGTGCTCCCAGTTCAGATCCGGCTGTTCCGGAGTGAACAGGTGCAGATACCAGGTGGTTTCGTCGACTTGCGTCCAAGCGGTTCCGCCGAATTCCCCGATCCAATTTGTGGGCATATTTTGGCTTTTACGAAACCAAAAGTAGTCCCGTTCCGGCGCCGTCTCGCTTTTCAGGGCCGCCTGGAACCAGGGATGCTCGCTGGAGATGTGGTTCGGGACGATGTCGATGATGATCCGGATGCCGGCCTCGTGTGCCTCGGCGATCAGCGCCTCGGCCTCGGACAGGTCACCGAAGACCGGGTCGATGTCGCGGAAGTCGGACACGTCGTACCCGGCGTCGGCCATCGGCGACGGGTACCACGGACTCATCCAGATCGCGTCGACGCCGAGATCTCGCAGGTGGCCGAGCCGCGCGCGGATGCCGGCGAGGTCGCCGACCCCGTCTCCGTCGCCGTCGGCGAAACTCCGCGGGTAGACCTGGTAGATCACCGCGTCACGCCACCACTGATTTGTCATCCCGCTCATCCCTTGAGACTGCCTGTGGTCAGGCCGGACATGATGTTGCGCTGGAAGATCAGGAAGATGATCACGGTCGGCGCGGCCGCGATCACCGAGGCGGCGACCACCACGTTCTGCGGGGTGCCCGCGGCGAAGGCGTAGATGCCGACACTGACCGTGCGGGTCTCCGGGTGCGGCATCACCAGCAGCGGCCAGAGGAAGTCCTTCCACACCGCGGTCACCGCGAAGATCGACACCACGCCCAGGATCGGGCGGGACATCGGCAGAAGGATCGACCAGAGGGTACGCAGCGGCGACGCCCCGTCCATGAAGGCGGCCGACATGATCTCTTCCGGGATCGAGTCGAAGAACCGCTTGAGCAGGAAGATGTTGAACGCGTTGGCGACCATCGGCAGCCAGATCGCGAACGGCGAGTCGAGCAGGCTGATGTCCAGCACCGGCAGGCTGATCACCGTCTGGTACTGCGGGACGATCAGCACCATCGCCGGGATCATCAGGGTCGCCAGCATCGCCCCGAGGATCACGTTGCCGAGGACCGGGCGGAGCTTGGAGAGCGCGTACGCCGCCGCGGTGTCCAGGACCAGCTGGAACAGCACCGCCCCGGCCGCGTAGTAGAACGTGTTGAACAGCAGCTTCCCCAGGGCCAGCTGGGTCCACGCGTCCGTGTAGTTGCCGAACTCCGGATCCCGCGGGAACAGGGTCGGTGGCGTCTGCGCGATCTCCTGGCCGGACTTGAGGGCGCCGGTGACCATCCAGTACAACGGCCCGATGAAGACCAGGGTGAACGCCGTGACGACGACACCGAGCAGTGCCCAGTAGAGGAACCGGCCGCGCCCGCGCTGGAGCTGAGCGTGCGAGATGAGGGTTCGAGACATGGTCCTAGTCCTCTTTCGTGCTCAGCCGGAGGTAGACGGCGGAGAAGGCGGCCAGCACCAGCAGCATGATCACGCCCAGGGCGGCGGCCCCGTTGAGATCGTTCTGGAAGAACCCGTGCTGGTAGATCAGGTACGCGACCGAGGTGGCCGAGTCCTGCGTGCCGGCGCCGTTGGCCAGGATCAGCGGCTCGATGAAGAGCTGCATGGTCGCCACGATCTGCATCATCGCCAGCAGTGCCAGGATCAGCCGGGTCTGCGGGATCGTCACGTGCCAGATCCGCTTCCACAGGCCCGCGCCGTCGAGCTCGGCCGCCTCGTACAGATCGCCGGGGATGTTCTGCAGCGCCGCCAGGTAGATCAGCACCGCACCGCCCATGTTCATCCAGGTCGAGGCGATCACCATGGCCGGCATCGTCATCGTCGGTGACTGCATCCACTCCGAGGTGGGCAGGTGCAGGAATGTCAGGATCGCGTTGAACAGGCCCGCTTCGCTCGGGTCGTACGCGTAGTACTTGAAGAGGTAGAGCGCCGACGCCGGCGGCAGCATGACCGGCAGGTAGACCAGGACGCGCAGGTAGCCCTTGGCGTGGCGGAACTCGTTGAGCAGGATCGCGACGAAGAACGGCGCCACGAAACCGAGGACCAGCGCGAGCCCGGTGAAGTAGAAGGTGTTCTTCCAGGCGACCCAGAAGCTCGGATCCTCGATGATCCGGATGTAGTTGTCCCAGCCCACCCAGGTGGTCACACCGCGGCGGGTGCGCTGGAAGCTCATCACGATGCCGCGGATCATCGGGAACCACATGAACAGGCCGAAGCAGAGGACTGCCCCGATCAGGAACGCGTGCCCGGTCAGGTTGTCCTGGATCTTGCGGCGCTTCTTCGTGACCTGCGGCGGGGCGGGGGCCACCGCCCCGGCCGGAGCCGGGACGGTGGCGGTTGCGGTGGGCATCGTCAGCTACCCGCTGCCAGCAGCTGGTTGACCTTCTCCTCAGCCGTCTTGAGCAGGGCGTCGACGTTCGCGTTCGGGTCGGTCAGGACACCGGACATCGCCGAGTCGAGGATCGCGTAGATCGCCTGGGCGTCCCGCGGCTCGCCCACGATCGGCAGCTGCTTGGCCTCGAAGAGCGCGAAGTTCTCCACCGGCACGTTCGCGTTCGCCTTGCGCAGGTCGAACTCCTGCTTCTGCGCCTCGGAGCCGTTCGCGAACAGCAGCGGCTGCGGCAGGCCGACCGGGTAGTTCTGCGGCTTGGCCCGCACGTAGTCGAACTGGCCCTTGCCCGGGGTGAGCTTCTGGTAGGCGATCCACTTCAGGCCCGCCTTGACCTGCTCGGGGGTGAGGTCCTTCTTGAAGAAGTAGCCCTCGCCGCCGCCGAGCGTGCCCTTCGCCAGGTCGGTCTGACCCGGCAGCGGAGCGACCGCCCAGTCCTCGAACTTGCCCTTGAACTGGCTGACGATCGCCTGGGTGGTGTCGGGAGCGCCGATGAACATGCCGACCTTGCCCGCGGCGGCGTTGGTCAGCAGGTCACCCCACTGCAGGAGCTGGCGGGCGCCCATGCTGTCGTCGCCGTACCGCATGTCCTTGAGGTTCTGCAGGACCTGCTTGCCCTCGGCGGTGTTGAAGGCGGCCTTCTTGCCGTCCTCGGAGAGGACCCGGCCGCCCTGCGAGTAGAGCAGCGACGTGAAGTGCCAGCCACCGGTGTTGCCGGCGCTGTACTCCGAGTAACCGGCCACGCTCTTGTCGGTGGCGGTGATCTTCTTGGCCGCCTCCCGCACCTCGGGCCAGGTCTTCGGCGGGTTGTTGGCGTCCAGACCGGCCTTGGCGAACAGGGCCTTGTTGTAGACCAGGCCCATCGAATAGTTCTTCACCGGTACGCCGTAGAGCTTGCCGCCGTCGGTGAACACCTCCTTGAGCGCCGGGTCGACGCTGTCCCACGTGGAGACGGTGTCCTTGTTGACGTACTGGGTGATGTCCAGCGCCTGACCCGAGTCCAGCACCTGCTGCAGGTCGGTCATGTAGCCGTAGAAGACGTCGGTGGTGGTGCCACCGGCCAGGCGGGCGGTGAAGTCCGGCGGGTTGTTGCACTGCTGGCCGACACTGATGCTCTTGATCACGATGTCGGGGTTCTGCTTCTGGAACTCCTTGACATCGGCGTTCCAGTTGTCCAGCAGCTCCTTCTGGGCGGCGACCGGCTGGCAGTCGACCGTGATGGTGACCTTGCCGGCGGCGTCGGCCCCGCCGTCGTCGTCACTCTTCGTGGAACACGCCGTCAGGCTGAGCCCGAGGCCGGCCACGAGCGCTAGCGCCGCAACCTTCCGGTACTGCGGTACGGACATCTGTCCATCCCTTCGGGAACGGGTTATCCATGGCCATCGCTGAATCGCGTTGTGGTCACTACGGTCAGGACTGTTTCCCGTAGTGAGTGGAGTCACTGTAACTACGGGCTCATGTTGCCGCAAGGTTTCGATCGTGCTTTGCAAAAACGCGACTGTGACCTGATTCTTTGTGGCGCTGCCCGTTTTGGACACAAAAAAGCCGGCCCCGTGCGGGGCCGGCTTGCTGTTCCTACCTACCTACCTACCTACCTCCGGACCGGGCCCGTCGAGCCGCGGACCACCAGCTCCGGCTCGAACAACAGCTCGTCGGAGAACTCGCGCGCCTCGTCGATCTGGCTGACCAGCAGGTCCACCGCGGCCTGGCCCATCATCTCGATCGGCTGGCGAACCGTGGTCAGCGGCGGATCGGTGCAGGTCATGAACGCGGAGTCGTCGAAGCCGACCACCGACACGTCAGCCGGAACCGCCCGGCCCAGCCGCCGGGCCGCCCGGATCGCGCCCAGGGCGAGCACGTCACTGGCGCAGATGATGCCGGTCACGCCGCGCTCCACCAGCTTGGTCGCCGCCACCCGGGCGCCCTCCATCGAGAAGCTCGAGCGCTCCACCTCGGCCTCGGCGCCGGACGCCTGGATCATCGCGACGAGCTTGCGGCGCGACGGGATGTGGCCCTCGGGGCCGAGCACCATGCCGATCCGCTCGTGGCCCAGCGAGCGCAGGTGCCCATACGCCTGCTCCACCGCCACCGCGTCGTCGGTCGACACCCGGGGGAAGCCCAGCTCGTCGACGCCCGCGTTGACCAGCACCACGGGCAGGCCGCGCTCGGTCAGCCGGAGGTAGTGCTCGTGCGAGGCGTCGGCCAGCGCATACGAACCGCCGGCGAAGATCACGCCGCTGACCTGGTGATCCAGCAGCATCTCCACGTAGTCGGACTCCGGCACGCCGCCGATCGTGCGCGCACACAGCGCCGGGGTGAACCCGCGCTGCGCGAGCGAGCCGGTCACCACCTCGGCCAGTGCCGGGAAGATCGGGTTCTGCAGCTCGGGCAGCACCAGGCCGACGAGCCGGGCCCGCTCGCCGCGCAGTTTCGTCGGGCGCTCATAGCCGAGCACGTCCAGCGCGGTCAGCACGGACGTGCGGGTGGACTCCGAGACCCCGCTGCGCCCGTTGAGCACCCGGCTGACGGTCGCCTCACTGACCCCGGCCTTCTTGGCCACCTCGGCAAGTCGTTTGGTCACGCCGGAATCCTACGTCAGATTCTTGCAAAAACCGAACCGCCAAGGGTGGTCTGAATGCGCTCGCCTTGCGTGCGCTTGCGGCCTGCGGACATTCCCGCGGAGCTCCGAGCGAGCATATTTCACCGCCCGTTGCCATGGTCCACCCCGTGCAGCGGACAAGCCGTGACTCTGCGCGACGCACGCCACGTCAGCACTTTCAGCGCACGGCACCCCGAGATCCGGCTCACCTGATCACGGCTGCGCACCGCTCACCCTCCGATCGTCCGCCTCGTGGCCGCTGCCGTGGCCGCCGCCGTGGCCCACCGGCGAAACCGGGCAGATCTGCCGGGATCGGGGAAAACGCTCCGCGAGAGGTGAGTGGGATGGGATGTTCTTGCGGAGGCTGGTAGAGAGGGGTCGCTGTCACCATGTCCGACTGGGAGCAGAATGACGACTGGTCGTCGACGGAACAGCACACCAGATCCTCGGGGAGCGGCCAGAGCGACTGGTCGGCGCAGGACCGCCAGCGTGACTCGGTGCACCGGCTGGCCAACGTCAGCAACGATATGGCGGCGGCCACCGACGCAGCGGTGCGAGCGGCCGAGACGGCGGTCCAGGTGATCCAGCGGCTCGAGGCCAGCAGCACCGAGATCGGCAAGGTGGTCCAGCTGATCGCGACGATCGCCAAGCAGACCAACCTGCTCGCCCTGAACGCGACCATCGAGGCGGCGCGCGCCGGCGAGGCGGGACGGGGCTTCGCCGTCGTGGCCAGCGAGGTCAAGGACCTCGCGAACGAGACGGCCACGGCGACCAGCGAGATCGGCACCCAGGTCGGTGGGATCCGTGCCGACACCCAGAACGCGGTCTCCGCGATCGAGGAGATGCAGGGGCTCATCGAGGAACTGGACCGCTGCCAGAAGGTGATCAGCGGGATCGTGGTGGAGCAGCAGGCCGGCTGAGATCGACATGCCGTCATGGGTACCGCGGACAGCACGGCGACGGCCTCGGTGCCTGTGGACGAACGGGGAATGTGGATAACCTCCGGGGCGGTCGTCGCGGTGGGGGAGACTGGGCGCCATGGCTCGCAGATCCCCCAAGCCCCGGAGTGCCTCTTCCGATTGCCCGTGCGGGCGTGGCCCGTACCAGAGCTGTTGTGGTCTTCTGCACGACGGCAAGCCGGCGGCGGATCCGGAAGCGTTGATGCGCTCGCGTTTCAGCGCGTTCGCGCTGGACAACAGTGACTACGTGCTGCGCACCTGGCACCCGGAGACCCGGCCCGGCTCGGTCGAGCCGGATCCGGCGATGCGATGGACCAGCCTGGAGGTGCTGGAGCACAGCGGCGGCGGCGTCTTCGACGCGGAGGGGACCGTCGAGTTCCGGGCGCACTTCACCGACGGCGGCCGGCCCGGCGTGATGGCCGAGAAGAGCCGGTTCGTGCGGCACGACGGCCGTTGGGTGTACTGGGGGCCGTTGTGATGTGCTGGAAGGGGAGGTGGGTTCGTCATGTCGGCAGAGCGGCCGCTTGAGGACGGCATCGTCAGGGACTTCAAGGTCAATCTTTCGTACGGGGCATATCTGCGCCTGGACGACATTCTGGGAGCGCAGCACCCGGTCAGCGTGCCGGAGCACCACGACGAGCTGCTGTTCATCGTGCAGCACCAGACGTCGGAGCTGTGGCTGAAACTGATGGTCCACGAGCTGCGGGCCGTGCAGGAGCACCTGGCGAAGGACGAGCTGCGGCCCGCCCTCAAGGGACTGGCCCGGGTCAAGCACATCCAGCGCACCCTGACCGAGCAGTGGTCGGTGCTGGCCACCCTGACCCCGACGGAGTATGCGGAGTTCCGCTCGTTCCTCGGGACGTCGTCGGGGTTCCAGTCGTACCAGTACCGGGCGATCGAGTTCCTGCTCGGCAACAAGAACCGCGGCATGCTGCAGGTCTTCGACGACCAGCCCGGGGCGCGGGCGCTGCTCGAGGACGCCCTGGCCACGCCGAGCGTCTACGACGAGTTCCTGCACTTCCTGGCGCGGCGCGGGCATCAGGTGCCGGCGGAGATCCTGCAGCGTGACGTCACCGAGGCGTATGAGTACCAACCCGAGCTGGTGCCGGTCTTCCAGGAGATCTACGAGAAGGCCGAACAGAACTGGGACGTCTACGAGGCGTGTGAGGAGCTCGTCGACCTGGAGGAGAATTTCCAGTTCTGGAGGTTCCGGCACCTCAAGACCGTCGAGCGGACGATCGGCTTCAAGCGGGGCACCGGCGGCTCCAGCGGGGTCGGCTTCCTGCGGGCGGCGCTCGATCTGACATTCTTCCCCGAGCTCTACGCCGTCCGTACCGAGATCGGGGTGCCCCGTTGACCGATGACCTGCTCGCCCGCGCCGCCGCCCTGGACGCGGCCGACCCCCTCGCGGTGTTCAGGGCGCAGTTCATCACCCCACCGCCGGCCGAGCTGCTCTCCTACCTCGACGGAAACTCGCTGGGCCGGCCGCTGGAGGCGACCGCCCGGCTGGTCGACGAGTTCATCCGCGAGCAGTGGGGTGGCCGGCTGATCCGCGGCTGGGACGAGGGCTGGCTGGAGTGGCCGCTCACCCTCGGCGACCGGCTCGGCTCGGTGGCGCTCGGCGCCGCGCCCGGGCAGACGGTGATCGCCGACTCGACGACCGTGCTCATCTACAAGCTGGCGCGGGCCGCGGTGGACGCCCGGCCCGGCCGCCGGACCGTGGTGCTGGACACCGACAACTTCCCCACCGACCGGTATGTGGTCGAGGGGATCGCCGCCGAGCGTGGGCTGCGCCTGGTGTGGGTCGAGACCGACCCGGCCGCCGGGATCACCCCGGAGCAGGTGGCCGGCGTGGTCGACGACGACACCGCGCTGGTGCTGTTCAGCCACATCGCCTACCGGTCCGGGTGGCTCGCCGACATCGCCGCGATCAACCGGGTCGCGCACGCGGCCGGGGCGCTGACCATGTGGGACCTGTGCCACTCCGCCGGATCGGTGCCGGTCGAGCTGGACGAGTGGGGTGTCGACCTCGCGGTCGGGTGCACCTACAAGTATCTGAACGGCGGGCCGGGGGCGCCCGCGTTCGCCTACCTGCGGCGGGACCTGCAGGGTGAGCTGCGGCAGCCGATCCAGGGCTGGATGGGGCATCGGGCCGCTTTCGAGATGGGTCCCGGTTACGAGCCGGCCGCCGGGATCCGGGCGCTGCTGAGCGGGACGCCGCCGATCCTGGCGATGGTGCCGCTGCAGGCCAACCTGGACATGTTGGAGTCGGCCGGGATCGCGGCCATTCGGGCCAAGTCACTCCTGCTCACGACCTATGTGCTGGAGATCGCCGACGAGTGGCTCGCGCCGCACGGGGTGGTCGTCGCCGGACCGCGGGAGCCGTCGCGGCGGGGTGGGCACGTGACGCTGCGGCGTGACGGGTTCAAGGAGTTCCTGGAGCCGCTGTGGGACAGCGGGGTGATCCCCGACTACCGGCGGCCGGACGGGCTGCGGATCGGGCCCGCGCCGCTGAGCACCAGCTTCGCCGAGGTGTGCCAGGGGCTGACGGTCCTGCGGGAGCTGTTGGAGAAGAGCGGCCGGTGAGCACGGATTCGACGTCCGCGGCGCCGGACATGTGTGAGACCCCGTCCCTCTCACCGGACGGGAGTGACACGTCGTCCTCCGCGCCCAATTGCTGCGGTGGGGCGGGCGGCGGTGCGGGGTGTGCGCTCTCGGCCCTGAAACGGTCATCCGGCCCGCGTCCCACGGTGACGGTGGCGGAGGAGACTCCACTCCCGGCGTCGCCTCCGGCCCCGGTTCCCGCAGCGCGTTCGCCGCGGTCGGCCGGCCCGGCCGCGTCTTCGCCACGGTCGGCGGGCCCGGTTCGGTGGCTGCTCGCGGACTCGGTCTGGTGGGGTGGGCGGCTGCGGACGGGTGTCGCCCTGCGGATCGCCGCTGACGGCGTGGTCAAACCGGTTCCGGCCGAGTTGGCGCCGGGCGGTGACGACACCCGGCGGTTCGCGGGGACGCTGCTGCCGGGCCTGGTCGACGCGCACGTGCATTCGGCGCTCGTCGACCTGCGCACGGTCCGGGCCGGGGGCATCGCCGAGGTGTGGGATCTCGGCGGCGTTCCGGCCACGGTGGCCGAGCTCGCGGCACGGGCGCTGGAGCCCGGTTCGGAACTGCCCCGGATCCGCTATGCAGGGCCGTTTCTGATCGCCCCGGGCGGCTATCCGAGTGACCGGTCGTGGGCGCCGGCCGGCAGTTGGCGCGAGATCGGCACGGCCACTGACGCCGAAGCAGCGGTCGCGGAGGCGTCGGCTGCGGGAGCGGCTCTGATCAAGGTGACCGCGCACGCCGGCGGGCCGCAGTTGGAGCTTCCCGTGTTGACGGCGCTGGTCACGGCGGCGCACGCGTCGGATCTGGCGGTCGTCGTGCACGCCGAGGGGCCGGGGACGGTCGCGGCGGCGCTCACCGCGGGAGCCGACGTGCTGGCACACACGCCCTGGACCGAGCGGCTCGACGACCCGCTGCTGCGGGCCTGTACGGAGCGGATGCGGTGGATCAGCACGCTGGACATCCACGGCTGGGGCGAGCCCGGTGACCAGGACCGGGAGGTCGCCGTCGACAATCTGCGGCGCTTCGTCGCGTTCGGCGGGACTGTCCGCTACGGGACCGACCTGGGTAACGGGCCGCTACCGGCGGGGATCAACGTTCGCGAGATCCGCCTGCTGCAGTCGGCCGGTCTCACGCCGAGCGCCGTGCTGATCGCTATGACCGAAAGTGACAGCTCGACGGTCTCCTGGCTGCCGGCCGGCCTCGACCTGGCCCCGGACCGGTTCGCCGACGTCCTGGCCACCGCACGGGTCCTCGGCCCCGACAGCCGACCACAGGCGGAATGACCCGGGGATCGCCGATCCCGGAGCGCAGTGGCTCTGCAGCCCAGCGAGCCGTGCCGTAGGGCGGCGCGGAGCGTGTGGTGAGCCGGGGCGGCTCACCACACGGCTCTCTGTCAGAGGGTTACGGCGGTTCCGGTGGTGGCGCTCCGGCGGGCCGCGTCCAGGATCTCCATGGCGCGGACCGAGTCCCACGGGTCGACCGGGAGCGGGCCCTCGCCGAGGACCGCGGAGGCCACCGCCGGGTAGAAGGTGTCCCAGCGGCCACGGCAGCTCTCCACCGGGGCTCCGGTGGAGCCGCGGAACAGGTGGCCCCAGCGGTGCTCCGGCTCGACACCCCAGCGGTCGGCGAGGCGGGCCGGGGACTTGCCGGCCTTCAGCAGGGTCTCCTGGTAGTCGAGCTCGGGGGAGATGAACGTGCCGGCGGTGCCGGTGACCCGGAAACGCGGGCCGGGGCCGGCCTGCCGCCAGGAGCCCCACAGGTGCGATTCGACGCCGCCGGTGTGGTGCAGGGCCACGAAGAAGTCGTCGTCGAGGCCGCCGTCGGGGCCGTGGATCTCGGCGAACACCCGGTCGGCGGGGCCGTGCAGCTGCAGCGCCTGGTCGACGAGGTGGGAGCCGAAGTCGAGGAGGGTGCCGCCACCGGCCGCGCCGGGGAGCCGCTCGGGGGCCCAGCGCTCCATCCGGGACTCGAAGCGCCGGATCTCTCCGAGCGAGCCCTTCTCGATCAGCGCGCGGATGGTCAGCAGGTCGGAGTCCCACCGGCGGTTCTGGTAGACGGTGAGCAGCACCCCGGCCTCCTCGGCCGTGGTGACGAGCTTGCGGGCGGTGTCGGCGTCCAGAGCGAACGGCTTGTCGACGACGACCGCGAGCCCGGCCTCGATGGCCTGGACGGCGAGGGCGGCATGGGTGGCCGCGGGTGTGGAGATGGCCACGGCCTGCACCCCGTCGGCGGCGAGGGCGGCGATCGAGTCATACGCCTCGACGCCCGGCAGTTGCTCGGCGATCTGGGCCCGGCGCTCGGGCGACGTGGTCACCACGCCGACGAACTCGATGTTTGCCGCGGACGCGATCAGCGGCGCATGGAACACCCGGCCGCCGGTGCCGTAGCCGACCAGCCCGAACTTCACCCGTTCGATCATGCCCGGAAGTTTTACACATCGGTTGCCGGCCTGTTGCCATCGATTTCCCCGGTGACCTGTGATGCACAAGACATCACTGAGCGTACGGCTTGATTGTGCGGCCGAAACGTGTGCGTATCGCGCACATCCGTGGCTTGATCTAGCGAAAGAGCAGGTACCGCGCCTGTCGGATGGATGACGACGACGGCCGATCGGCGTGCCCCGGAGGAACAATTGCGGGATGGAACCCGCGCAGAAGGACCGGACGCCCTTTTCCGACATCGACGGCCTCTCCGCCCAGATGTCAGAAATCGTGCTGGACGCCCTCACCGAGATGGGGCGGCATCCGGAGATCCAGCGGGTGCGCCGCGTCGCCTTCGACATGCTGGGCGCGGCGGCCGGTCAGCGTCTGCTCGACGCCGGGTCCGGCAGTGGTGAGGTGGCCCGCTCGCTGGCCGCGCGGGTGGGTGGTGCGGGCGAGGTCCTGGCGGTGGATCATTCGTCAGCGGTGACGGCGGCCGCGTTGGACCAGCACGACGGCAGCAACGTGCGCTACGTGACCGGTGACGTGGCGGCTCTCGACATGCCCGGCGAGAGCGTCGACGGGGTCTGGTGCGAGCGGGTGCTGCAGCACGTCGACGACGCCGACGCGACGATCGGTGAGCTGCTGCGGGTGACCCGGCCGGGCGGGCGGCTCTGCCTCGTCGACACCGACTGGGGCTCGCTGGCCTTCGACGGCATGCCGGGCGGTCTCGGCGCGGTGGTGATGGCGCACGTGAACGGCCATTTCACCCCGAGGCAGTTCGACATGGGCCGCACGCTGCGCCGCCGGCTCGTCGCGGCCGGGCTGCGAGACGTCACCACGGTGCCGGTGACCTGCCTGTTCACCACCCCCGCCTCGGCCGCGGTGATCCTTCCGATGGTGAACCCGCGGGTGCCCGAGGCCGCCTGGGCGACCCCGCCCGGCCTGCGCGACGAGTGGCTGGCCTGCGTCGACGCGGCCGGGCAGAGCGGCACCTTCCTCGCGGTCCTCACCATCTGGGTGGCGGCCGGCACGAAACCGGCCTGATCCCGCGCCGCGTGGGTGGGGCCGGAGGTCAGACCGGCTGCATGCGGTGCAGCAGGCGGTCGAGCGGCATGCTGGCGAAGCTGATCCGGACGTCGCTGGAGGCGTACGGCAGCCAGAACCGCCCCTCGTGCACGAGCCCGCCGCAGGAGTAGAGCACGTTCGGCACGTACCCCTCGCGCTCGATCTCGTCCGGGTCGATCAGGCCCTGCGGCAGGTCGGCGATCACCCGGGAGGGGTCCTGCAGGTCGAGGAGCATGGCCCCGATGGCGTAGCGGCGCATCGGCCCGACACCGTGGGTGAGCACCAGCCAGCCGGCTTCGGTCTCGATCGGCGAGCCACAGTTGCCGACCTGGATGAGATCCCAGCCGCGGTGCGGGACCAGCACGGGCCCGACATGCTGCCAGCGGTGCTGCTCGTCGCGCACGCTGAGGCCCAGGGTCTCGCCGTCGGACCGGCACAGCGCGTACTTCTTGCCGTCGATGTACCGCGGGAACAGGGCCATGCCCTTGTTGCGTGCGGCCGGCCCGTGCAGGGTGGTGACCTCGAAGTGGCGCAGGTCGCGGGTGAAGATGACCCGGCCGGCGATGTTGAACCCGTCGTAGGCGGTGTAGGTGGCCTGGTACGCCGTCCGCCCGTCCGGGTCGAGCACCTGCACGAAGCGGGCGTCCTCCATGCCCCGTGACTCGGTCGGGGTGGACGGCCAGAGCACCCGCTGATGCATCGGGATGGTGGCCGGGAAGGTGACCGCGTAGTCCGCGCCCACGATGCGCCGGATCGCCTCGAGCGCGGTCGGTGTGGTGGGGCGGGCCAGCAGCTCGGACGGCAGGTGCCCGAGGACCTCCTCGAACTCGTGGTCGTCGTAGCGTTCCGGCAGCGCCGACAGCACGTACGCCGAAGCCTCGTTGTCGATCTCCTCCTCGGCCAGCGCCGCGCACAGCTGGTGCCGCATGTGCTTCGCGCCGACCCGCTGGCCGATCATGAGCGGGCCGTCGCGTTCCTCCATCCGGATCGTCGCGCCCGGGCCGAGGATGGCGCTGCAGAACCCGATCGACGAGATGTGCCCCTCGCCGATCTGGCGCAGGCTGATCGCCACCCGCAGCTCGCCCGGGAGCAGCTCGCTCTGATCGGGGTGGGGCACCATCGACGGGTTGCAGAGGGCGGCGGCCTCGACCGAGAACTCGTGGCTGAAGTACGCGCCGATCAGCGTCCGCGCGGCCGGCGACAGCTCGATCTCGTTGGGCACCCGGTGCTGGACGACCTCGTAGTGGTGCTGGAACACACCGAGGATGTCGTGGTGGCGCCCGGCGAAGCGGTTGAGCACGTCGTCGAGCAGCGTGTTGATGTCGCCCTCGTCGAGCTGCAGGATCCGCTCGATCAGGCTGGATGCGCGGTTGTGGATGGCGTGCGCGTCCTCGCCGGGGACGAACAGTTTGATCACGACGCGCCGGCCGTCCGGCGCCATGGTGATGTTGTGACGGGTGATGTCGGTGGTGTTCACCGTTGCTGTCACGCTAGGCCGCCTGAGGGTCGGGTCGCGCTCCGGCTCGCCAGCGTGCGCGCATGCTGCAGCGTCGAGACGAGCGCGAGGGTGGATTCGGCTCCTTGGTTCAGATTAGGACCATTGGCCGTCAATCCGTCATAACATCCGCCAGTCTCAGCGTCGTACATCAAAGTTCCCGTGTCGTTGTCGCCGAAGAACCAGGTGATCGCCTGGAAGAGCGGGGCGTCCCAGTGGTCGTCGCCGGTGACCGCGGCGGCCGTGGCGCAGGCGTCCGCGGTTGCCGCCGCCTCGATCGGCTGCTGGTCGAAGCGGTGCCGGGGCACGTCGGGCCGCCAGCCGCCGACCGGGACGGTCGACAGGTGCCCGTCCTGCTCCTGCATTCGGCAGAGCCAGGACAGCATCCGGAGCCCGTCGGTGAGCAGGCCCTCGTCGCCGAGCAGGTCCCCGGCGGCGATCACCACCTCGGCGACCGACGGGTTGGCGTAGGTGAGCTCGGGCTCCGGCCACACCCACTCCGGATCGGAGCCGGGTGTCCCGACCACGGTGGCGGCGTCGCCGAGCAGCTCCGCGACAGCCGGGTCGTACGGTCCGGCGCGCAGCACCTCGGCCGCACCCAGCCCGGCGAACGCCATCGCCCGCGGCCAGCTCGACCGGCACTGCAGGCCCTGCCGGAACGCGACCATCGACTCCCGCCGGATCGATCCGGACGGCCCGCGGGCGGCGGCCGTGCCGAGCCCCCACATGGCCCGCCCCCACCAGTCGCCGAGCGACGGCTCGTCGGTCCACCGGCGCTCGTAGCTCATCCGGTTGCGGAAGGCGCCGTCCGGCCCCTGCGCGTGGGTCAGGAACGCCAGGTAGCGCTCGGACTGCCGGACCAGCTCGGGATGCGGCCGGGGTTCGCGGGCGGCGACGAGCAGGCCACGGGACACGTCGTCGACGCAGTAGCCGTGCTCGCGCCGGGCGGTCGCGTTACGGGCGTGTTCGAGCAGCCCGGTGTCGTCGGAGAGCCGGAGCACGTGGTCCCAGCGGGGTTCGGGGATGTCACGCAACTGGACGGGCGGCGGGATCAGCCGCAGGGTCTGCCCCATGCCTAGGCGGGGATCGTCGCGGCCGCGAGCGGCCTGCGGTCGGCGATCAGGCGGGCGGTCAGCGACTGGTACCGGGCGGCCACCGCCGGCCAGCGCAGGGTGGGGCCGCCGGCAAGGCCCGCGAAACGGCCCGGAAGGCCCGGCTCGGCGAGCACGCGACGGACGGCGATCGCCATCGCTTCCGGATCCTGATGGGGTACGAGCAGACCGGGCCCGTCCGCCAGCAGTTCCACCGCGTGCGGGAACTCGGTCGCGACCACCGGGACCCCGGCCGCCACCGCCTCGATGAGCACGCCCGAGGTGACCTGTTCGGTGGAGTCGTAGGGCAGCACGACCGCGTCCGCCGACCGGATCAGCCGGGACAACCCGGCCGGTTCGAGATAGACGTCCGACCAGCGCACACAGTCGTCGACGCCCAGTTCGGCGGCGAGCGCCTTGAGTGAGTCGCGATAGACGTCGCCCTGCTGTTCGAGCACTTTGGGATGGGTGCGCCCGGCGACGGTGTAGACCGGCCGCGGCTCCAGGTCGCCGAGGAAC
Source organism: Actinoplanes sp. CA-252034 (assembly GCF_050956125.1). NCBI lineage: Bacteria > Bacillati > Actinomycetota > Actinomycetes > Micromonosporales > Micromonosporaceae > Actinoplanes > Actinoplanes sp. CA-252034. The sequence continues at coordinate 9,056,044 of NZ_CP191846.1, read as the reverse complement.
GCCAGTGATCGCAGCGCCCACTCGATCCCCTTGCCCGGGCCGAGCAGCCCCCAGGTGAGCAGGTGCGGACGGTCGTTGCCCTCCCGAGGCGTGCCGGTGTGGCTGGCGGCGCCGTGCGGGATGACCGTGATCTTGCGGGGGTTGACGTCGTAGTGGGTGGTGAGCCGCTGCCGGGCGGTGTCGGTCATGGTCACCACGGCGTCGGCGGCGACGGCGATCTGTTCCAGGACGGCGCGCTGCAGCGGGTCGGGCTGGGTGAGGACGGTGTGCAGCACCACGATGGACGGGATCCGCAGCGCCCGCAGGACCGGCAGCACCTCGGCGCCGGCGTCACCCGGATAGATGCCGTACTCGTGCTGGATGATCGCGGCGTCGAAGCGGTTCAGCGCGGTGGCGGCGGCGACCCAGCCGCCGGGACGGTCGGTGTGCCACGTGTGCACGACCCGCGGCGCGGCCCGGTCGAGCGCGATCCCACCTCTGGTGTTGTCGCCGGCGAGCAGCCGTACCACTCCCGATCCGCCGGCGCCGCCGGTGAGATGTGTGGCGAGAGCCGCATTGAATGTCGCCAAACCGCATTGAGTGGGGGATAAGTGCTCAAAAACCCGTATGTCGCGGGCATCACTGCGCCTTTCTCCTCGGCCGGGCTGCATACCCGCAGCACGGACTCAGCGCGCGCGGGCACGGTGCCGTACACCGCGGGTGAGCTGCGTAAACACGGGCCGGGGCCGGGGGCGTTCAAGGTCTGCCCCGAGTTGCACGACCCGGCAGGTCAACGGCTTCGTCCGCACCGCCCTGAATGCTCTCAACGTGGCCCGTTTAACGTGCAATTCACATTGCGACGTTAACAAGATCTAGCGAATCAACTGATGATTTTTCGGTAAATCGTCATGTACTCGTCGACCATCCGTTCCGCCGAGAAGCGTTCCCTGGCACGGGCCGAGCAGGCGGCCCGGTCGATCTCCGCTATCCCTTGCACTGCGGCAACGGCCTCGTCGACCGAGTCGACCAGGCGCCCGGTGACACCCTCGTCGACAACCTCGGGCATGGAGCCTTTCCGGTACGCGATGACGGGCGTGCCGCAGGCCATCGACTCCACGACGGAGAGCCCGAACGGCTCGGCGAACCGGATGGGGTGCAACAGCGCCGCTCCCGATCCGAGAATGGCACCCCGCTCGTCCGGTCCGACCGAACCGAGATAGACGACCCGTTCGCCGTCGATCAGTGGTTCCACCCGTTCCGCGAAATAGTCCCGGTCCTGCACGATCCCGCACATCACCAGCCGTCGCCCGGCCCGTCGCGCGATCTCGATCGCGATGTCGGTGCCCTTGTCCGGGTGGATTCGGCCGAACAGGATCAGGTCGTCGCCGCCGTCGGCGTGGAAGGGCAGGCCGGCCAGGTCGACCCCGTGATGCACGGTGGCCAGGTAGTCCAGGTCGGGGGAGCGGTCGCTGTCCGAGATCGACACGAAGTGCGACCGGGCCCGGCGGTACGCGGGCAGGATGTTGCGCCCGGAGAAGCCGTGCACGGTGGTCAGCATCGTGGTGCGGCAGTGCGCCGAGAAGGCCAGCGGCAGCCAGTCCAGGTGATTGTGGATCAGGTCGAACTCGCCGGACCGCTCCAGCGCGTGACTGACGTGGATCGCCTCCCAGACCCGGCCGTCGATCTCGTCGCTCTCCTCGTAGCCCGCCGGGACCACGCCGTCCAGCGCCGCCTTGGTGACCGAGTCGAGGGTGGCGAAGAGCGTCACGTCGGCTCCGCGGGCCACCAGCCCCTCGGCGAGCAGGCTGGTGATCAGCTCCCACGGGCCGTAGTGCACCGGCGGCGTACGCCACGCGATCGGCCCCAGCAGTGCAATCTTCATGACAAACCAGATTTTCCGCCCATAACCACGTGGTCAGTATGCATCGCCGGTCAGCGGCGCGTTCTCGTGTTAGAGAAGACGAATGACGGATTCATGGTGGAAGAAGTCGGTCGTCTACCAGATCTATCCGCGCAGTTTCGCGGACCACGACGGCGACGGCATGGGCGATCTGCGCGGCATCATCGCCCACCTCGACCATCTGGCCGAGCTGGGCGTCGACGTGCTGTGGCTGTCCCCGGTCTACCCCTCGCCGCAGGACGACAACGGCTACGACATCAGCGACTACCAGGACATCGAGCCCCTCTTCGGCGACCTGGAGACCTTCGACGAGTTGCTGGCCGGCGCCCATGACCGCGGCATGAAGATCATCATGGACCTGGTGGTGAACCACAGCTCCGACGAGCACCCGTGGTTCCTGGAGAGCCGGTCGGCCAAGGACCACCCGAAACGGGACTGGTACTGGTGGCGCCCGGCCCGTCCCGGTATGCAGCCCGGCACCCCGGGCGCCGAGCCCACCAACTGGGGCTCGGTCTTCGGTGGCTCGGCCTGGGAGCTCGACGAGAAGACCGGCGAGTACTACCTGCACCTGTTCTCCAGGAAGCAGCCCGACCTCAACTGGGAGAACCCGGAGGTCCGGCAGGCCGTCTACGCGATGATGCGCTGGTGGCTGGACCGGGGTGTGGACGGCTTCCGGATGGACGTCATCAACATGATCTCCAAGGACGTCTCCCTGCCGGACGGGCGGCTCAACGCCGGATCGGCGTACGCGGACGGGTCCGCCGCGTTCATCGGCGGCCCCCGCCTGCACGAGTTCCTCCAGGAGATGCACCGCGAGGTCTTCGAGGGGCGCGAGGGGCTGCTGACCGTCGGCGAGATGCCCGGCGTCACCGTCGACGAGGCGATCCTGCACACCGACCCCGACCGGCACGAAGTCGACATGGTGTTCCAGTTCGACCACGTGTGGGTGGACCGTGGACCCGACCCGTGGCGGCTCGTCCCGCTGCAGCTCACCCAGCTCAAGGCGATCCTCGGGCGCTGGCAGGCCGGGCTCGCCGAAGCCGGGTGGAACAGCCTCTACTGGAACAACCACGACCAGCCTCGGGTCGTCTCCCGCTACGGCGACGACAGCCCCGCCCACCGGGTCGCCTCGGCCAAGATGCTCGGCACCGTCCTGCACCTGCACCGCGGCACGCCCTACGTCTACCAGGGCGAAGAGCTCGGCATGACCAACTACCCGTTCGGCGGGATCGGGGACTTCCGTGACATCGAGGCGCTCGGGCAGTACCGGCAGGCGGTCGAGCTCGAAGGCCGTACCCCCGAAGAGGTCCTGACGGTCTTGCGGGCCCGCGGCCGTGACAACGCCCGCACGCCGATGCAGTGGGACGACTCGCCGAACGGCGGTTTCACCACCGGCACGCCCTGGCTGCCGGTCAACCCGAACCACCGGGAGATCAACGCGAAGGCGCAGCGCGCCGACCCCGACTCGGTCTTCCATTACTACCGCCGGCTCATCGAGCTGCGGAAGACCGAACCCGCGGTCGTCGGCGGCGACTTCACCATGCTGCTGCCCTACGACGAGCGCCTGTACGCCTTCACCCGCCGCCTCGGCAACACGGAACTGCTGGTGATCGGCAACTTCTCCGGAGTGGAGGCACCCGCCGGGATCGACGGTTGGGACGGCGCCGAGCTGTTGCTGACCAACCTGGACGAGCCTCCGAAAGATCTGACGCTCGCCCCCTGGCAGGCGGTCGTCTATCGCCGCTCGGTCTGACCGGACCTGCCTCGACGTGACGCCAGGCCCGGGCGCCGGCACATGCAGACGGACCTGGGGCCGGCGGCCGGAGGGCAGGTGTCGTCGGCCGGAGGGCAGTTTGTCGCCGGCGGAGGTCAGGTTGAAGAAGGCCGGCTCATCATCGCGCCGAGCGCGGCGAGCGTGATCCGCCGCCCGGCCAGCCGACTGGCGCCCATCATGATCCGGTTGCGGGCGCCGGTGATCAGGCTGGGCGGCGTATTGCGCCGGTCCAGGGCCTTGATGGCCAGGTCGACGACGGTGTCGGCGCGCATCCGCGCCGTCCCGCCGTCGGCGCCCTGGCCGGCCACGTCGAAGAACTCGGTCTCGGTGGCGCCCGGCGACAGCGCCATCACCTTGAGCCCGGTGCCGCGCGACTCGGTCCAGAGCGCCTCGGTGAAATGGAGGACGAACGCCTTCGTCGCCGCGTAGACCGCGAGCGTCGGGCCCGGCTGGTAACCGGCGATGCTCGCCACGTTGACCAGAACGCCGCCGCCGTGTGCCCGGAGCGGCTCGATGAACGCTCGGGTGATCTCGGTCAGCGTCGTCACGTTGAGGGTGATCTCGTCGGTGATCCGCTGCGGATCGGCCTCGTGGAACAGGCCGTGCGTGCCGAACCCGGCGTTGTTGATCAGGCTGGTCACGGTGATGCCGCGCTCGGCCACCGCGGCGGCGAGCTTCGCGCCCGCGCCCGGCTGCGCCAGGTCCATGCCGATCGTCGTGACGGGCACGCCGGGCAGCTCGGCGGCCAGCGCCTCCAACCGGTCGGTGCGCCGGGCGACGAGCACCAGGCCGGAACCGCGGGCGGCCAGGCGGCGGGCGAAGAGCGCGCCGAAACCGGAGCTGGCACCGGTGATGAGGGTGGTCTGGTTACGAAAGTCGACGGCCATGGTGTCACGCTATGTCGATCTGGCACTGAGTGTCAATCGGGCACGGCATGTTAGGGTGGCGGCATGTCGTCGCTCTGGTCGCGGACCCGCAACGCCGTCTACGGCGAGATCACCCGGACCGCGATGGAGCTCTTCCTCACCCGCGGCTTCGCCGCCACCACCATCGACGACATCGCCGCCGCCGCCGGCATCTCGCGACGCTCGTTCTTCCGCTACTTCGGCACCAAGGAAGACGTCGTCCTCGGTGACCTCATCGCCAGCGGCGACCTGATCCGGCAGGCCCTCGAGGCGCGGCCGGACAGCGAGGACGCGTGGACCGCCCTGTGCAACGCCCTGCACAGCGTCAAGGAGACCGCCTACGACGACGAGACCATGCTGAAGATCTTTCGCATGGTCCACGAGACCCCCTCGCTGCGTGCCCGCAGCATCGAGAAACACCTCCAATGGCAGGCGCTGCTCACCCCCGAGATCCGGCGGCGGCTGGGCGCGGACCCCGCAGACCCTCTGGACGTACGGGCGGACGCCCTCGTAGCCACCGTCATAACGTGCCTGGACGTGGCCGGCGAGGCCTGGACCCGCTCCGACGGGCGAGTTCCGATCGAGTCGCTGTTCGACGCCGCGGCTGCCGCCGTCCGCGCCGCGCCGTAGTCCCGCTCGCGTTCGCGTCCCCGGTGCGGTTCGCGTTCCCGCTCGCGGTGCGGTTCGCGTTGCCGTCCGTGTTGCGTTCGCGTTCCCGCTCGCGGTGCGGTTCGCGTTGCCGCCCGCGTTTCACTCGCGTTCCCGCCCGCGTTCCCGCCCGTGTTGCGGCTCGCGGGTCTGCGGCGGTGGGCGAGGCTGGACACCTTTCGGAATCAGGTCTACGTCGGGTTGGGGCGGCGGGCCGCAGTGGGGAGGACACCTCAGGGCGGCGGTTCGCAGCTGGGGCGGTTCGCAGCTGGGGCGGCGGGCAGTTGAGGCGACGGGTCGAAGTTGAGGCCGTCGAAACCCCGGCCGAGCACTCCCTGCGGCATCCTCAGGCCCTGACCTCCGAGATCTCTAGGCGCGGACGCTGCCGGGAGAGACACCGAAGGCGCGTTTGAAGGCCCGGCCGAAAGCGGCCTCCGACTGGTAGCCGAAACGATGGGCCACCGCGGAGAGCGGCTCGGTGGTGGCGCCGAGATGAGCGCGGGCGGACTGCATGCGCCAGTCCGCGAGGTAGCGCATGGCGGGCTCGCCGACGAGGGCCGTGAACCGCTCGGCGAAGGCGGACCGCGACATGCCCGCCTCCCGGGCCAGCGAGATCAGGCTCCAGTCCCGGCCGGGGAAACGGTGGATCGCCGCCAGCGCCCGGCCGACCTGCTCATCGCGCAGCGCCGCCAGCCAGCCCTGCCGGGCTTCCGGGGCGCCGGCCAGCCACGCGCGGATCGCCTGGATCACCAGCACGTCGGCGAGCCTGGTCAGCACCGTCTCCCCGCCGGGGCGCAGCTCCTGGGCCTCCCTTGCGATCAGGCGCAGCGTGCTGTTGACCCATCCGGCATCGTCGGCGTCCCATCCGTCCATGTGCAGGACCGCTGGAAGCTGTCGGGCCAGCCGGTCACCGGCCGCGTTGTCGAAGCGCAGCACGCCGTAGGTGACCTGGGTCCGCTCACCGCCACCGCCGTATCGCAGCAACTCGTAACAGTCGGTGAGCATCTCGACCGGTAGCTCGAACAGGGGCTCGGCGGGGACGTCCGGTCCACTGCGGAAGACGTGGGGAGTGCCGTGCGGCAGCAGAGTGAGGCTGCCGGCGGCCAGATGCAACGGCTCGTTCCCGTCGATCTCCAGACGGCACGAGCCGGCGGTCACCACGACCAGGGACAGGCAGCCCTCCATGTCGGGAACGGCGATGCCCCACGGCGCGGTGAGGTCGGCGCGGCAATAGAGGGTGCCGCTGAGCCGCAATTGGTGCAGGGCTTCCCCGAGCGGATCCGTCATCAGCCCATCATTGCAGAGGATCCATCGTTCTGGACGATCAGCATCTTCAATCGGACTGCGAATGATTGAGAGTCCGGTTGAGTGCAGCCACCATTGACTCAAGCGACACGGGGCCGAGGTTGATCCGAAGCCACGTGTTGATCGCATCTCGTCAACATGTCAACGCGTTCATATGGACTGGTCGATGTGTTGACGGCCATCCGTCAATGGGTCAACACGTCAATGTGTCGGCCGTCAACGTGATCTGGGGGACGCATGATTCTCGTGACGGGGCCAGCGGCAAGACCGGACGACGCGTCATCGAACGACTCACGGCCGCCGGGTGGGCTCACCGCGCCGTCGGGCGGACCAGTGCATCACCGTTCGTCTGGGAACAGCCGGCGACGTGGCCCGTAGTGCTGGAGGGCGTGCGGGCGGCGTACATCGTGCATCCCGAACTCGCCGCCCCGGACGCGCCCGCGGTGATCGAGGAGTTCACCGCGGCCGCCGGGGTCGCCGGTGTGGAACGCCTGGTCCTGCTCTCCGGCCGCGGCGAGACCAACGCCGAGCTCTCCGAACGCGCCGTGCAGAATGCCGGGCCGGCGCACACCGTGGTCCGGGCCGCCTGGTTCGCGCAGAACTTCACCGAAGGACTGCTGCACCCGGGCGCCGGGGGCGGGGTGTTCGCGCTGCCGGCCGGAACCGTCCGGGAGCCGGTCGTCGACGCCGACGACATCGCCGACGTCGTCACGGCCGCGCTCACCGATCCGCGGCACGACGGGCGGCTCTACGACGTGACCGGCGCGCGGCTGCTCGGCTTCGACGAGATGGCCGAGGAGATCAGCCGGGCCTCCGGGCGGCCGGTTCGATACGCACCGGTCGGGCTCGACGAGTTCCGGGAGATGCTCACCCCGCACGTCGGGCCGGTCCAGGCGGAGATGTTCGTGCAGCTCTGCGGCGAGGTCTTCGACGGGCGCAACGAGAAGGCCGGTGACGGAATGCAGCAAGCACTCGGGCGCGAGCCGCGGGACTTCGCGGCGTTCTGCCGGGCGGCCGCGGCGTCCGGGGTGTGGTCCTGGTGACGGCGCTGCCACAGCGGCTCGTCCTGACGGTGTCCGGACTGGTCATCGTGCTGGTCGGGGCGGCGGGCACGTTCGCTCCGGTGTGGTTTCGGGAGGCGGGTGGCGTACCGATGCCGTCCGATGCCGGTCTGCTCAGCGAGACCCGCGCGGCGGGCGCCCTGGTGCTGGCTGCCGGCGTCTTCCTGATCATCGGTGGTCTCGTCCCGCGTCACGCTCGTCCGGCCGCCGCCGTCGGCGCGGTCGTCTATCTCGTCACGGCCGTCTCCCGGCTGCTCAGTCTCGCGGTGGACGGCTCCCCGGGCAGCGGGCTGCTGTTCGCCGCCGCGGTCGAGTCGGCTCTCGGCCTGGCCTGTGCCGCCCTCCTCATGACACGGCGATCGGCGCCGGTCCCCACCCGGCGGCTCCCGACCTGACGGTCTGGCCCGCTCCCGGCGGCGGCCTGACCTCGCGCTGGTCCGGCCCGGTGTCGAGCCGACCTCGCGCCGGTTCGGCCCGGCGCCGGCCCGACCTTGCGCTGGTCCGGCCCGGTGCTGGGCTGATCTCGCGCCGGTTCGGCCCGGTGTCGGGCTGGCCTCGCGCTGGTTCGGCCCGGGGCCGGTCCGACGTGGCGGAAACCTGATCCGGTGTCGGCCTGACCTGTGACCCGAGGCCCGTTCCGGTGTCGGCGTGGTCTGGCGGCGCCCGGCGTGGTGGCCTGATCCCCGCCGCGGGTCACCACGCTTTTGCCCTGTGGATACGGGGTATGTGGAGCGCATGACGAGTCATGTGATGGGTGGGCACCGGATGTCGCCCTGGTGGGGCTGGCCGGCTTCGGGGCGGCGGCGGCTGCGGCCGCGCTGCTCGGTGGGCTCGGCGTGGCGGGCACCGCCGGGGAGTACCAGAGTCTGAAGCAGCCGGGATGGGCCCCGCCGTCGGCGGTGTTCGGGCCGGTCTGGACGGTGCTCTACGTGATGATCGCGGTCAGCGGCTGGCTGGTGTGGCGGCGGACCGGGTGGACGCCGGCCCTCAACTGGTATGCCGCCCAGCTGGTGCTGAACGCGATCTGGACGCCGATCTTCTTCGGATTCGGGCAATACGGGCTCGCCCTCGTCGACATCGTGGTTCTGTTGGTCTTGATCGGTGTCACGGTGTGGAAGTTCCGGCCGATCTCCCGCGTCGCGGCGGGGCTGTTGCTGCCGTATTGGGCCTGGGTCACGTTCGCGACCGCTCTCAATGCCGCCATCTGGCTGATGAACCAATGATCTGAACTTTTTTCACAGAACTCCCCACCTGTCCCGCCGGTAACCGGCATGGTGGCTTGTGGTCGCCGGTGTATCCGAAATGACCCCTTTTGCCGGTGGCCGGGGGAGTTCACATGCGCCGCACCCGTACCACCACCGCCCGTATCGCCGCCGCCCTGGTGGCCGCCACTCCGGCCGTCGCCGTCGCGGTAGCCGGAGCGGGCGTCGCCCTGCGCGCGCCGGTTGCTCCCGCCGAAACGGCGCGGTCCGAGCCGGTCCTGCAGACCTTCGAGCTGACGGCGGGGACGCGGTTGGACTCGGCCCGGTCCGCGGCGGGGACGCGGTTGGACTCGGCCCGGCTCGCCATGGGGACGGGGCTGGTCGCGGCCCGGTCCGCGGCGGGGACGCGGTTGGACTCGGCCCGGTCCGCGACGGCGCCGCGTACCGCTGTACTCGCCCGCCGGACCACCGCGCCGTTCAGCCTGCTCGGCGTCACCTGGGCCGATCCGCAGTCCGAGCCACAGGGAGCCATCGAGGTACGGACCAGACGGCTCGGCACCGAGGAGTGGTCCTCCTGGCAGCCTCTGGAGACTGACAACCCGGACGCCTCGGACGGCGGCTCCGGCGTTCGCGGCAGCAGCGATCCGCTCTGGGTGGGCCCGTCCGACGGGGTCCAGGCCCGCATGATCGCCACCGGGGACCAGGCGCTGCCGGCCGGTCTCCGAGTCGACCTGATCAACCCGGATGCCCCGGAGACCGCCCCGCCGATGAGGATGACCCCCGCGAGCCAGGCGATGCCAGAGGTGGGACGGGGGATGACCACGGTGGGCCGGGGGATGACCACGGTGGGACGGGGGATGACCACGGTGGGACGGGGGATGGCACCGCCCGTGACCGGCGGTGACGAGGCGGGCCGGAAGGCGAAGCGCGCCGGCGACGATCCGGAGACCGGCGAACCGGACCAGAGCGATGGGGTGCCGGTGGTGCTGCCGGTCCGGCCGGTTCCGAAGCTGGTGACCCGTGCCGGATGGGGCGCCGACGAGTCGATCGTGAAGGAGCCGCCGGAGTACACCGGGGCGGTGCACATCGTGTTCGTGCACCACACCGCGTCCGGCAACGGCTACGACTGCGCGGAGTCGCCGAGCATCGTCCGGGGGATCGAGCGGTTCCACGTCAAGAGCAAGGGCTGGAACGATCTCGGTTACAACTTCCTGGTCGACAAGTGCGGCCGGATCTTCGAGGGACGCGGCGGTGGTGTGCACCGGTCCGTGCTGGGTGCGCACACGCTCGGGTTCAACGCGAACGCCAGCGCGGTCGCGGTCATCGGCGACTACCGGTCGACACCGATCCCGGCGGCGGCCCGGGCCTCGGTGGCGCAGTTGGCCGCGTACAAGCTGGGGGCCTGGAGCAATCCGCCGCTCGGCAAGGTGGGCCTGGTCTCCGGCGGCAGCGACCGCTTCCCGGCCGGGCGGACGGCGCTGCTGAACCGGATCGCCGCGCATCGCGACACCGGCCGGACCGAGTGCCCGGGTAACGCCCTGTACGGGCAGCTCACAGCGATCCGGGCGGCGGCGGGGGCGGCTCCGGCCGGATTGCGTCTCCGCAGGGTCAACGGCGCCACGGCGTACGGCGGGAAGCACTACACGAGGGGAGCGGCCGGACCGGCGTGGGACCTGTCGACGCCGACCCGGATGATGGACCGCTTCGAGGTGCTGGTCGACGGCCGGTTGTCGGCGGCGGCGCCGAGCGGGCACCGACAGGCCGCGGTTCGGGTGGAGCCGGGCGAGCACAGGGTCACGGTCCGGGCCGTGCACCTGTCCGGGAAGGTCGCCACGACCACCGCCCAGGTGATCGTCGACCCGGTGGCGCCGGATTTCAGCGAGCCGCCGCAGGTGGGACTGCGTGAGGGCACCGTGGGCGCGACCGTGCCGGTGCGTCTGGGCTGGGCGGCCACCGACACGTCCGGCCTGAAGTCGGTACGGGTACGTGGCGCGGCCTCCGAGAACCTGTCCGGCGGCACCCGGCAGCACGCCGACACGGCCCGGCTCGGTGACCCGGCGACCTGGGCGGTCACGGCCACCGACCGGGCCGGGAACCCGGCGAGCGCGTCGGTCACCCGTACCCCCGTGTTGTTGACCGAGGCCGAGGCGACCCGGACCGGGACCTGGCGGACGGTGCGCGACCAGGGTTTCCTCGGCGGCGAAGCCGTCGCCGGATCGACCGCCGGCGCCTCGCTGACCTGGACCTTCACCGGCAGTTCGGCGGCGCTCGTGGCGAACCGGACCACCGCCTCCGGCCGGGTGCGGATCTACGTGGACGAGGAGTTCCAGGGGATCGTCGACCTGCGGTCGGCGAGCGCGAGGAACGGGCAGGCGGTGTGGGCGCGGTCGTGGCGCGGCAGCGGCACACACACCGTCCGCGCGCAGGCGGAGGGCACCACCGGGCGGCCGTCCGTGGTGCTGGACGGGCTGGTCTACCTACGCTGACCACCCGGCCGCGCCTCCACCGGTCCACCCGCACCTGGTGGACGGGCAGGCCGCCGCTTTCGGTGTGTGGATCAACCGCTGATCGTCAGCACGACCTTGCCGCGGCCGTGCCGGGACTCGACCGCCGTGTGTGCCGCCACGATGTCGTCGAACGGGTAGGCGCGCACCGGCATCACCACCTTCCCCGCGGCGGCCAGCGCGATCACCTCCGCCAGCCGGGCCGGGGAACGGCCGGCCCGGACCACCGCGGCGCCGTGCTCGGCCGCGGCCCGGTCGTCGACGATCGTGCCGACCCGCCGCGGCTCGATCCCCAACGCGATCGACTGCGCGATCGCCTCACCGCCGGCGGCGTCGAGGGCGACGGTCGGCTTCAGGCCGGTGGCGGTCACCGCTGCGATCAATGCGGCGCCGTACGGGACGGCGACCGCCCCCAACCGCCGGAGGTGATCGTGGTTGCCCACGCTCGCGGTGCCGATCACGGTCGCCCCCGCCAGCCGGGCCAGCTGGATCGCCACGGTGCCGACACTGCCCGCCCCGGCGTGCACCAGCAGCACGTCGTCGGCGGTCACGTCCAACTCCAGCAGGGCGCCGCTCGCCGTCTGCGAGGCCGCGACCAGTCCCGCCGCGGTCGGGAAGTCGAGACCGCCCGGCTTGGCGACCACGTTTGCGGCCGGGACGGTCAGCAGCTCGGCGGCGGCGTTCAGCATCGTCGAGCCGAGGACCTCGTCGCCCACCGCCGGGCCGTCCACGCCCTCGCCGACGGCTTCGACGACCCCGGCGTACTCCTGCCCGCTCTGCTGGGGGAATCTCGCCTGCACCCAGGGCATCGTGCCGCGCCGGACCGCCACGTCGAACGGCTGGACACCCGCGGCCCGCACCCGGACCAGCACCTCGCCCGGTCCCGGCTCGGGGTCGGGCACCTCCGCGATCCGGAGCACCCCGGGTGGCCCGTACTCATCGAACACAGCAGCTCTCATGCCCGCAGTCTGCAAGCTCGACGAAGGTTGAGGTCAAGCCTTTCGTGCGCCCGCTGCACCGGCGGTGAGGTGCAGGGATGCGCCCGGGTGACGGAGGAGGCGGCCCGGGCCATCGACGTGGTGCTCGCCCGAGGGTGTGGTTGGCGGACCGCTCCCCGGCGCGGGTCGCTACGGTAGGCGGGTGTCTCAGATCCCGTGGTGGGGACTGCCTCTCGTGGCGGTCGTGTTCACGCTGGCCGGTGCCGCGGCGGCGCACCTCGTTCTCGCACGTAACAACCACCTGCTGAGCAGGGGTCGCCGGAACCGGCAGTGGTATGAGGAGCGTAAGGAGGCCTACGTCCGGTTGCTGGCCGCGTTCGAGCACGCGACGCACCGGCTGCGGACGAGCTTCGACGCGGGGGAGAAGCCGCCACCGCCGCTGGTCTACGTCGATCAGGTCGGCCCGGCGTTGATGCCGGTGCGCCTGCTCGCCTCCGGGCCGGTCCGTAGCGCGGCTCTGGCCGTACACCTGCAGCTCGAGCGTTTGCACGGGGAGATGAATCCGGCCGGGGTGATCGGGGTGCAGCCGCAGACCCACTTCCGGGAGTTGCTGGCGCAGGTGCCGCTGGTGATGCAGCAGTTCGAGTCGGCGATCCGGGAGGAGCTGGGGATCGTGGACACGCCGCCGCAGCCGTCCGTGAACGGCCGGGCCGAACTGACCGGCTGAATCCCCTCTTTCTGCAAACGTTTGCATCGGGCACTATCGGTCTCGTGACCGATCAACTCTCACTCGATCCCGTGTCCGCCGCCATCGCCGGGTGCGGGCTCGTCGCCGTCCTCCGCGCGCCCACCGCCGACGGGTTCTCCGCGGTGGCAGACGTCCTGGTCGCCGCCGGTGTCACCGCCCTGGAGGTGACGCTGACCTCGCGTGGCGCCCTCGAGGCGATCTCCGGCCTGCGACGGCAGCTGCCCGACTCGGTGGTGGTCGGTGCGGGCACCATCCTGACCGAGGAGGACGCGAAGGCGGCCGTCGGAGCGGGCGCGACGTTCCTGGTGTCCCCGGTCGGCGCCCTGGGCCCGCAGCCGGTGCCGTTCTATCCGGGCGCGTTCAGCCCGACCGAGGTGCATGCGGCGCACCGGGCGGGCGCCCCGCTGATCAAGCTGTTCCCGGCCGGCGGGCTCGGCCCCGGCTATCTCAAGGATCTGCGCGGCCCGCTGCCGGACGTGAGGATCATGCCGACCGGCGGCATCGGCCTGGACGACATCGCCAAGTGGCTGAGCGCCGGCGCGGTCGCGGTCGGGGTCGGTGGCCCGCTGATCGGCGATGCCGCCACGGGGGGCAGCCTCACCGCTCTGGCCGCGCGGGCCCGGCACGCGGTCGACGCCGTGAGCTACGCGCGGTCATGACGGGCCTGCTCACCCTCGGCGAGTCGATGGGCATCTTCGTCGCCGACGGCATCGGCCCGCTCGACCGGGCACGCGGCTTCACCCTGGGTGTCGCCGGGGCGGAGAGCAACGTGGCCATCGGCGTGGCCCGGCTCGGTGGCGACGCGACGTGGCTGGGCCGGCTCGGCCCGGACGCGACCGGAGCACTCGTCGCGGCCAGGTTGCGGGCCGCGGGCGTACGCGTCCTGGCCGTCCCCGACGAGGCGCACACCGGCCTGATGATCCGCTACCAGCGGTCCAGCGAGTTCATCCAGGCCGACTACCACCGGGCCGGCAGTGCGGGCTCCCGCCTGGCCCCGGGGGACGTGCCCCGCGCCGAGATCGCCGCGGCCGGGATCGTGCACGTCACCGGCATCACCCCGGCGCTGAGCGACACCTGCCGGGCGGCCGTGTTCCACGCCGTCGAGGAGGCTCGCGCGGCCGGCGTCCCGGTGTCGGTGGACGTCAACTACCGGGGCAAGCTGTGGTCGCCGTCGGCTGCCGCGCCGGTGTTGCGCGACCTGGTGAGCCGTGCCGACGTGGTGTTCGCGTCGCCGGAGGAGGCGGCACTGTTCGTGGACTCGGAGGATCCGGTGGACGGGCTGGCGAAGCTGGGCCCGGCCGAGGTGATCGTGAAGGACGGGGCGCGCGGCTGCGTGGCGCTGATCGACGGGGAACGGCGTGAGGTTCCGGCGCTGACCGTGACGGCGGTCGACACGGTCGGGGCCGGGGACGCGTTCGTGGCCGGCTATCTGGCCGACCGGCTGGCCGGAGCGGACGCGGCGCGGCGGCTGCGCACGGCGATCGCCGCCGGCGCGTTCGCGGTCACCGTTCCGGGCGACTGCGACGGCCTGCCCGACCGCGCTGAGCTGGGCGCTCTCGGCGGTGGCGACATCCTCCGCTGATCGCGGTGATTAGACCGCGGAGCGAGCGGGTACCGGTTCAACAACGGCAAATTCATCGATTTGAGGAGGCCGTGATGCAACCGACGCCGTTCACTCCGTGGACATGGCGGGAGCCGTCGCCGCTGGGCAACGACCCGGTGACCGCGGAAGCCGCCGAGGAGTACGGGACGACCGGCGTGGACCTGGTCGGCTACAAGGTCGAGGCCACCGATGGCCACATCGGCTCGGTCGACAAGGCCAGCCACGACGTGGGCAGCGCGTTCCTGGTGGTCGACACCGGGCCGTGGATCTTCGGGTCGAAGGTCCTCCTGCCGGCCGGCACGGTCCAGACGTTCGACCACGACGAGCGGAAGGTGTATGTGGACCGTACGAAGGAGCAGATCAAGAGCTCTCCGGAGTACGACAAGGACACCTTCGAGACGCCGGAGTACCGCGAGCAGGTCGGCGACTACTACACCGGTAGTTACCGCGACTACCCTCGCTGATCCTCGCCAGAGCCCGCCGCCCCGCCCGTCACCCCCACGGGCGGGGTGGCGCGTGTCCGGGCCCGACGATCCAGATAGTCCGACAGCCGGGCCGACCCGGCCAGCATGGCCCGGCCCCGGGCGGTGAGACGGTCCCGCCACTGCGCGATCGAGGCGGCCAGCGGACCGGGCCCACCGGCCGCGCGGACCTGCTCGATCACCGTCGCGATGTGGCCGAGCAGATAGCCGCCGCGGCGCAGCAGATGAGCCAGCTCGGCGTCGCGGACGTCGTCGGGGGAGTAGACCCGCGCGGAGCCTGACCGGGCCGGCGCCAGAATCCCGGCCCGCTCCCACTTACGCAGCGTGGCCGGGGTGACGTCGAGCCGGTGGGCGAGCACACCGACGGAGACCGGCCGGTCCGGTAGCCGCCCGGGCGCCGGGGTCGTGACGAGCGCTGCGGCGACCGCCGTCACGGTGTCACGGTCGCGGCGCGACTGCACGTGGGCGGCGTCGATCACGGCCAGCGCCGCGTCCAGGTCGTCACGGAGCACGGCCCTCATGATCTCCCCGGCGGCCGGATAGCCGTACCCCGGAAGAAGCCCGAGGTAGGCGGCGAGCGCACTCGCATGGTCGTCGGTGTAGACCCGGTAGCCGCTCGGCGTGCGGCGGGCCGGCGGGATCACCCCCGCCTCCTCGTAGTTGCGCACGGCCTGTGCGGACAGCCCGTGCGCCCGCGCCAGATCCACCGGCCGGTGAACCCCGTTTTGAGACTTCAGCTCGAACTCCCCAGGCAAATCGATCAAAAGTTTCAACCGCTGGTTCAACGATACGGTTGAGGTCATGGCTTTCGACACCGAGCTGCGATCCCTGATCTCCGCGCGCCGCCCGCGCCTGCTGGCTCTGGGCGAGCCCTACCACGGCGAGCCGGCCTTCCCCGGCCTCCGCAACCGGATCCTCGAGACCCTCATCGGCGAGGGCTTCCGCTCGATCGCGATCGAGTCGGACCGGGCCGCCGCGCTCGCCGTCGACGACTACGTGCAGGGTCTCCGCGACGACCTGGACCTGTCCACCGGCATCAGCCACGGCTGGGGCGAGCACCCGGCCACCCGCGACCTGATCGACCTGTTGCGCGCCCACAACGCGGCCCGGCCACCGTCCGACCGCGTCGCCTTCCACGGCTTCGACGCGCCCACCGAGATCGAAGCGGCCCCCAGCCCTGGCCCCTACCTGCGAAAACTCCGCGACTACCTGGGTGCCCCGGCGCCCGAGCTCGACGACCTGGTCGGCGAGGACACCCGCTGGACGGCCCCGGAGATCATGTATGACGCGGCGCGATCACCCGGCCGCTCACCGGAGGCTGCCGCGCTGCGAGGTCTGGCGGAGGATTTCCGGACGAGGTTGTACGGCCACGCGCCCCGCCTCGTCAAGGACACCTCCGCGCGCGCCTGGCAGCACGCGAGGGTGCTGGCGTCGACGGCGATCGGGCTGCTCGCCTACCACGCCGCGATGGCCGGCCCGGGCACCCCGTCGGAGCGGATCGCCCGTCTCCTGCAGACCCGCGACGCCCTGATGGCCCAGAACCTGCTCGACATCCTGGCCGTCGAGCGTGATCGCGGCCCGGTCCTGGTCGCCGCCCACAACAGCCACCTGCAGCGCGGGCCGAGCCGGTGGGAGACCCACTGGGAGGGTGTCGACTACGCCGCCGAGTGGTCCGGGGCCGGCTCGATCGTGTCGACCCTGCTCGGCGACCGCTACGTGTTCGTGGCCGGCAGCCTCGGCGCCAGCGGCCCGGCCGGCCTGGGCGTCCCCGAGCCGGGCACCTACGAGGAGCGGCTCGGCCCCGAGACCGGCGTTCTCCCGCCTCCGGCCGGCGACGGGCTGCGGGAACGGGCGCACGATCTGCTCGGCCACTTCGCCCTGAACCGGGAGATCGTCGAGGGCTGTGACGCGGTCCTGCACATCGGTCACGGCCCGGGAGCCGCCGTCGCCGCCCGGATCAGCGGCCTGCCCGGAGTGACCGGGACCCGTATCGAGCCGGGTTCCGAC
Source organism: Actinoplanes sp. CA-252034 (assembly GCF_050956125.1). Lineage (NCBI taxonomy): Bacteria > Bacillati > Actinomycetota > Actinomycetes > Micromonosporales > Micromonosporaceae > Actinoplanes > Actinoplanes sp. CA-252034. Next base: position 9,038,988 of record NZ_CP191846.1, on the reverse strand, counting down.
ATGCCGCCGTACACCTGGGGTGACCGGTTCTTCTTCGCCGGTGAGGACCGGATGCGCCCGTTCGCCACGATCGTGCATCACGACGTGCCCGGCTTCGACGAGCGCTCCGCCCTCACCGCCGACGGCCGCCACCGCCTGAACATCGAGGTGGGCCGGGACGAGTTCCGCAACCTGTTCGGCTACGGCCCGGAGGAGTTCGCCGCGCACCAGGAGAAGATCGACTTCTCCGAGCCGGACCTGCTCGTCCCGCATCCGGCCTACGCCGTGCAGGGCTGGGTGAGCGTGGTGGACCCCGGCCCGGCCACCGCGGCCGAGGTCACCCGCCTGCTGGACCGGGCCCGGACCCGGTCGGCGGCCCGGGAGAAGCGCCGGGAGCACTGACCGCCGTCGCCCGGCTCCGCTGACCGGATCGTTCCGGGGCCGGGCGTGATGGTGTCTTCTGCGCGGCCCCCGGGCGGCGTTGGATGAGGGACATGACCAACGCACTCGTCGTGATCGACGTTCAGGAGTCCTTCCGCGCCCGCCCGCTCTGGGCGACCACCGACAACCCCGATGTGGCGAAGAAGGTGGCGCAACTGGTCGACGCCGCCCGCGCCGCCGGTGACCGGGTGATCTGGGTGCTGCACTCCGAACCCGGCACCGGCAACACCTTCGACCCGGCCAGTGGGCACGTGCGGGTGATGGACGAGCTGTCCCCGGCCGACGGCGAGCCGCTGCTGATCAAGACGGTGCACAACGCCTTCACCACGACCAATCTGCAGCACCTGCTCACCGTGGCCGGGGTCCGCTCGATCACGGTGTGCGGGCTGCGGACCGAGCAGTGCGTGGAGACCACCGCCCGGGTCGCCTCCGACCTCGGTTACGAGGTGACGTTCGCCATCGACGCGACCGCCACCAACCCGATCCCGCACCCCGGCGCCCCCGCCGACCAGACCGTCGAGGAGTTGCTGGCCGACCCCCGTACGCTGTCGGCGGCGGACGTCGCGGCCCGCACCGTCTACGCGCTGTCCGGCCGCTTCGCCACCGTCAAGACCGTTGCGGAGATCATCGGAGCCTGACCGGCGCGCTCGCCGGCCGTTGCGAGCGAGCGGGCCGGCTCGTCCGCCGCGTCCTCGGAGGGAGGTGACCGGATCGTGAGCCGGGTGCTGTTCGTGCTGACCCCGCAGGTGCATCTGCTCGACCTCGCCGGCCCGGCGCAGGTGTTCTCCACCGCCCCGGGCTACCGGCTGCACTACGTGGCCGAGGCGTCGCCGGTGCCGACGTGGCAGGGTGTGCCGCTCTGCGCCGAGCTGGAGTGGCCCACCCTCGACCCCGGTGACCTGCTGCTGGTCCCGGGCTGGCGCAGCGGCTACGGCTACTTCACGCCGGCGACCCTGGACCGGATCGCCGCCCATCACGCGGCCGGCGGGACGGTCGCGAGCGTGTGCGCCGGAGCGGACGCCCTGGGCCGGGCCGGCCTGCTCGACGGCCGCCGCTGCACCACCCACCACGACCTGCAGGACGCGTTCGCCCGCAGGTTCCCGAAGGCGACCGTCACCCGGGACGTGCTCTACGTCTGCGACGAGCGGGTGGTCACATCGGCCGGCATCGCCAGCGGCATCGACCTGGCCCTGCACCTGGTCGCCCAGCGGCACGGCCCGGCGACCGCCGCCCGGGTGGCCCGCGAGATGGTCGTCTACGCCCGGCGCAACGGCGAGGAGCAGCAGCACAGTGCCATGCTGCGTCATCGGGCCCACCTCAGCGACGTGGTGCACCGGGTCCAGGACCGGATCGACGCGGACTTCGCCGCCCCACTGCCGCTGGCCGATCTGGCCGCCGGTGCGGGTGTCAGCGAGCGCACCCTGACCCGCCTGTTCACCACCGCGACCGGCCGGACCCCGCTGCGCTATCAGCAGTTGCTCCGCGTGGAGCGTGCCGAGTACCTGATCGGCCACGGCTCGACCGCCGAGTCCGCGGCCCGGGCCGTCGGCTTCACCGACGCCCGCATGCTCCGCCGCCTCCGCGCCCGCTGACCCGGGGCGGCGGCTCGCTCTCGCGGGGTGACGTCTGGGGCCGCATTCGGCCCGGCGGTTGCGGACGGTCCGTACCGGCGACTGCCTGATCCGGATCGACACGGGACCCTTTGTGGCCGTACCGAACAAAGAAAAGCAACGGGAACGGCCGGGCCCGTCTGGCACCGGGCCCGGCCGTTTCACCGGTGGCTTGCGCTCACACGGGGGGATAGCGATCGGGGGGTCGCTCCGCGGAGCGGCAAGCCGTTATTTGTAGGTGATGTTGGCGGAGGTGAACCTGCAATTCGTGCCGTCCCCGCCGGTGCTCGCCTTGTAGGTGGCGACCTTGGTGGGCTCGGCGCCGGTCTTGTTGCCCTTGTAGGTGACGCAGATGGAGATCTTCTTGCTGCTGTCGCCGACGATCGTGATGCCGGAGAGCGTGGCGGTGTCGCCGAAGTTCGAGTTGATGCCGACCAGGCTCGAGCCGGGGGCGGTGACCTCGATGTTCTTCAGGACGACGGCCCGCTTGTACTGGGTGGAGCAGTTGCCGCAGGAGCGGTAGAGCTTGCCGAAGTCGGCCACCGCGAAGCTGCTGATCGTCAGGGTGCCGCCGCCGTTGTGCTGGAACACCTTGTCGTCGGCGCCCTTCGCGCCGCCGCCGGTGACCGTGTACTTGGCGCTCGAGCCGCCCTTGAAGGTGGCCGCGTCCTCGCCGACGTTCTCCCACCACACGTTGGAGATGGTGCAGGAGCCCAGGCAGTGCACGCCGTCCGCGGCCGGGGAGCCGATGATGACGTTCTTCAGGGTCGCGCCGTCGGCCAGGGTGAACATCGGATCCTGGCCCTCGTCCTGGCTGCCGCTGCCGAGTGCGCCGCTGCCGACGTAGCGCTTCAGGCCGCCGTCGAGGGTGCCGGAGACCGCCTTGGTGGCGGTGAGCTTCACCGTGCCGGTCGCGGTCGGCCAGGTCGCGGCGGAAGCGCCCTGCGTGTAGACGACCGCACCGAGGCCCAGACCGAGCGCGGCGATCGCCACGACACCGGCACGCCATCGCTTCCGCAGATTGTTGAACACTATCGGCCTTTCAAAGGGGAATGACGGGGGAGCGAGATAAATGCTGAACCCCATTAGCAGCCCCTGTCAACTCGCTTAACCAGTAATTTAACCGTGCATTTATAAATGGACGGAGAAATGCATTCCACTGATAAGTGTGCGCTCGCCGAGGAAACGTTGCCTGTAATTTTGTGCTACTGCCGGGCTACGGAACGTCGATGTCGGTGTCGTCGGCGACGTCGTCCACCGGCACCACCCGGACCGGGTTGGCGCGCAGATAGTCGCGGGCGCCGCGGTCCCCGGTCGCGGACGCCGACACCCCGGCCCAGTGGTCGCGCCCGAGCAGCACCGGATGCCCACGCCGCTCGCCGTAACCGCCCATGACCAGCGCGCCGGGGCCGGCGTGGGCGACGATCCGGCGGACCGCCTCGGCCGAGACGCCGGGCATGTCCACCAGCAGCACCACGGCCGCCGTCGCCCCGCTCCCCGACAGCGCGGCGAGCCCGGAGCGCAGCGACGAGCCCATACCGGTCGGCCAGTCCATGTTGACCACGGTCGCGGGCAGGTCCGGTGCGGCGGCCCGGACCTCGTCGGCCGCCGCGCCGAGCACCACCGTGATCATGTCGCACCCGGCCTCGCGCAGCGTGTCCGCGGCCCGCTGCACGAGGAGCCGGCCATCGTACGGGACCAGCGCCTTCGGCATGCCGTAGCGCCGGCCCGCCCCGGCTGCCAGCACCAGTCCCGCGACCGTCATCGCGGCAGCGCCAGACCCCGGACCGCGGCCAGCGGCAACGCCGTGCGCGGGTGATAGGCGGTGCGCCACAGCCCACCGTGCGCCGCCGCGACCGCCTCGTCCTCCCAGGCCGCCGGCGCCGCCGATCGCGGCTTGCGGATCTGGTGCACCAGCAGCAGCGCCATCAGCCGGCTCGCCGTCTCCGGCTCGAAGATCTCCACGTCGAACAGGTGGGCGCCCGCGTAGGCGGCGGCGAGCATGCGGTTGCTGAGCACCGACCGGGTACGCGTCGGCGGCGCCACCGCGAAGCTGACCACGCCGTCGCGCCGGGTCAGGGTGGACCGCCAGCGGTGGATGCGCTTGGCCAGCGCGTAGTTCGGGCCCTGCTGCGGGACCAGGCTGTCGTTGAGACCGGGGACCCCGTTGTGAAGGTAGTTGGGGCGCAGCAGCCGGCCGCCGGAGACCACGGCGCCGGCTCTGGCCCGCGCGGACCGGGCGGCGTACCGCTCCCGCGATTGGGTGACGGCCGCGCCCGGCGCCGCGTACACGTCGGTCGGCGTGGCCAGGAACGCGAGCGCCGTGTCGTGCCGGTGGTGCCGCAGGTGCGCGCCGAGCGCGTCGACGGCCGCCGCGAGCAGCGGGTACGCGCCGCCCGGGGCGTACACGTAGTTGCCCAGGATCAGCCGGCCGTCGAAGCCGAGCACCCACTGCGCCACCGCGCTCAGGTCACTGAGCAGGTCGGCGCCGGGGGTCGCACCGCTCACCGGGGCGAACAGCCGACCGGCCGTCACCTTCCCCTGGATTCGCTGCCACAGGTCCTCGCGGGGCAGGTCGAGGGCGAGGACCGTGCCGCCCCAGTCGAGGAACGAGCCGACCGGTCCCATCTCGGTGCCGGCCCCGGCCGCGACCAGTGTCTGGTCGCTGAGGTCCAGCCAGTCCGGTGACGCGGCGACCTCCCGGACCGCGTCGGCGCACGACTCCTCGACCACGCCGGCCGCGATCCAGGCGTCCAGCCGGCGCTGCAGGGCGTCGCCGCGCAGCAGCTCGCCCCGGTACGGCAGGACGACCTCGGTCTCCGGCCGGCCCTCGCCCTTGACCTCGACCGTCTCCAGCGCACGCTCCGGCGCCGCCATCAGGGCCTGGGCCAGGGCGAACTCGCCGTCGTCGCGCCGGTACCGGATGCGGGCCTGCACCGAGGCCAGGCCGGCTTCGGCGATCTCGTAGCCGGCCGTGCCGTCGGCGGCCAGACCGGCCTCGACCAGGGCTCGGAAGTGGCGCGGGTAGCCGCGCCGCCAGTCGGACTCGCGCTCGGCGGCCGCCGCAGCGGCCGGGTCCACGGAACGCAGGGCGTCGGCGACGACGGCCCGGCCGAACGCCGTGCTGGAACGCCGGCCGGTCTCGTCGGAGGGGAAATCGATCAGGAGGGCAGGGTGATCCACCGCGCCAGTATCGCCGCCTCCTACCAGAGGAGGAGAAGCCCTCCTTCGACCGGCCGCCGATGCGGCCCCCGGACGGACGATTCCACCGCCGGAACAGGCGAACGTAAGCCCATGACCACCATCGATTCGCTCACCGCGGGAAGCGTGCCCGCCCAGCGCAGCCCGGGCCGCTGGAACCGGTCGCTGCTGTTTCTCACCGCCGCGTCCGCGGTGCTGGCCGTCATCGCCCTCACCGGGATCTTCGTCGACGACCGGATCCTCACCGGCGTCCCGATCTGGCTCAAGCCGTTCAAGTTCGCTGTCTCGTTCGTGTTCTACGCCTTCACACTGGCCTGGATGCTGGCCGTCCTGCCCCGGCGCAGCCGTGCCGCCGAACGGGCCGGCGTCGTCATCCTGGGGGTGGCCATCGTCGAGCTGACCATCATCGTGACCCAGGTGATCCGCGGGACGACCAGCCACTTCAACGTGAGCACCCCGCTCGACGAGACGCTCTGGAACCTGATGGGGCCGTCGATCATGGTGCTGTTCTTCGCCCAGGTGGTGATCGCGGTGGCCGTGCTGCGGCAGCGGATCCCGGACCGGCCGGCCGCGTTCGCGATCCGGCTCGGACTGGGCGTCTCCCTGCTCGGCATGGCGATCGCCTTCCTGATGACCTCGCAGGTGACCGACAGTGGGCTGATCGGGGCGCACTCGGTCGGCGTGCCCGACGGCGGCCCGTCGATGCCGGTCACCGGGTGGAGCACCACCGGCGGTGATCTGCGCATCAGCCACTTCGTCGGGCTGCACGCGCTCCAGGCGCTGCCGCTGCTCGCGTACGGGCTGGCCCGCTGGACCCGGCTGGCGGACACGGTACGGGCGCGGCTTGTGCTGATCGGCGGGAGCGCGTACGCCGTACTGGTGATCCTCTTGACCTGGCAGGCGCTGCGCGCGCAACCGCTGCTGCAACCGGACGGGCTCACTCTGGCCGCGTTCGCCGCCCTGGCCGCCGTGACCGGTGCCGCGAGCGTCGTCGCGATCCGGGGCCGGGCGTGACCGGAATCCTGTTCGACCTCACGTTTCTGCTGGCCGCGCCGTTCTGGGCGCTGATGATCCTGCTGCCGAAGTGGTCGTGGACCACCCGGATCGTGCGCAGCCCGCTGATCGTGCTGCCGATCGTGGCGATCTACGCGGCGCTGATCGTCCCGGACTTCGCGAACGTCTGGGCGAGCGTGTCGAACCCGACCCTGGACGGGGTGGCCGAGCTGCTCGGCTCCCCGGCCGGGGCGGCCGCCGGATGGGCGCACATGATCGCCTTCGACCTGTTCGTCGGCCGCTGGTCCTTCCTGGACAGCCGGGAGCGCGGGATCCCGGTCCTGCTGATGGCGCCGATCCTGTTCCTGACCATCATGCTGGGGCCGCTCGGTCTGGCCGCCTACCTCGCGGTGCGGTCACGCCGGCCCGAGCGCCTAGGCTGATCGGCATGAGCCGGGCGGGTCGCCTGTTGAATGCGCGGGAGACGCTCCCGCGCATGCTGCTGCTGATCCTCAGCGGCCTGGCCTACCTGCTCGTCATCTGCGGGACGCAGGCGCCGCCGACCGGGCCGCAGTGGGTGCTGGCCGGGCTCGCGTTCGCCGCCGGGCTCCTGCTGCACCGGCGGCAGCCGGTGAACCTGCTGGTGCAGACGCTGCTCTTCGGGATCGCGCTGGCCTTCATCGACGATCCGACGATCAATCAGGTGGGCACCGCGTGGGCGCTGGGCGAGCTGGCGTTCTGGGCGCCGCGGGCCGTTCACGTCGTGGCCGGCGCCGGGCTGGTCGCGCTGACCTATCTGGTGCTGGGGCTGCCGGGGTCGCAGGTGAGTCTTACCGAGTCGCTGGTCGGGCTGACCACCAGCCTGGGCCTTCCGATCCTGCTGGGCCTCGTCGGGCGGACCACCCACGAGCTGGGCCTGCAGGCCACCCGCCGGGCCGAGTCGGAGCAGCGTGCCGCCCGCGCCGACGAGCGCGCCGCCATCGCCCGGGAGCTGCACGACGTGGTCGCCCATCACATCGCCTCGGTGGTGCTGCGGGTCGGGGTGGCCCGGCACGTGCTGCCGGATCTCGACCCGAAGGTGGCCGACGTCTTCGACGACGTCCACCGGACGGGGACGGAGGCGCTGACCGATCTGCGGCAACTGGTCGCGGTGCTCAGAGACCCCGAGGGGGTACGCGGAGACGCCGCCCTGACCGCGATCGAGCCGGGGTCCCTGCCCGCCGCGCTGGACGGCGCCGTGGAGAAGGCCCGCCTGGCCGGGGTGATCGTGGAGGCCGAGATCGACCCGGCGGTCGGCTCGCTGGACGCGGTGCGTGGCCTGGCCGTGCTCCGCCTCACCCAGGAGGCGCTGACGAACGTGGCGAAGCACGCCGGCCCGTCGGCCACGGCCTCGTTGCGGGTGCGCGCCGCCGGCTCCGGCGTGGAGTGGACGGTGATGGACGACGGCGGCCGGGCGGGCGGCCCGCGGGACGCCCCGGTGGGTGGCGGTCACGGGCTCACCGGCATGCGGGAGCGTGTCGAGGTGCTGGGCGGGATCCTGACCGCCGGGCCGGACGGGAAGGGGTGGCGTGTGAGCACGGTGCTGCCGGGATGATCCGGGTGCTGCTCGTCGACGATCAGCAGCTGATCCGGGCCGGGTTGCGGATGCTCTGCGACGCCCAGCCCGGCATGGAGGTGGTCGGCGAGGCCGGTGACGGGCGGGCCGCGATCGACCTGGCGGCCCGGCTGCTGCCCGACGTGATCGTGATGGATCTGCGGATGCCCGGCGTCGACGGGATCTCCGCGACCAGCCGGATCATCGCGGCCCGCCCGGCGGCCCGGGTGCTGGTGCTCACCACGTTCGGCGACGACGACCACCTCTACCCGGCGCTGCAGGCCGGGGCGTGCGGTTTCCTGCTCAAGGACGCCCCGCCCGAGGAGTTGCTGCACGGCATCCGGCAGGCGGCGACCGGGGAGAGCCCGTTCAGCCAGGACGTGCTGCGCCGGCTGGTGCGCCGCGCGGTCGACGCACGGCCCGAGCCGCGTGGCCGCGTCGGCGGCCTGACCGCCCGCGAGCAGGAGGTGCTCGAGCTGGTCGGTGAGGGGCTGAGCAACACCGAGATCGCCGAGCGGATGCACATCGGCGTGACCACGGTCAAGACGCACATCACCGCGCTGATGACCAAGACGGGCAGCCCCAACCGGGTTCGCCTGGCCCTGCTCGCCCACCGGGTCTGACTCCTCAAGCCGGGGGTCCGGCGGCCGATCACGCCGGGCATGCGTAAGTGGATCGCCGCGGCGGTGGCCGCCTCCGTCATCGTCTCCCCGGTACCGGCGCACGCCGCCGCCGAGCCGGCCGGCCGTTACATCGTCACGTTGAAGGACGGCGTCCCGGACCTGCTCGCCGGCCGGCTGCTGCGCCAGTTCCGCAGCTTTCCCGGATACGTCACCGAGATGACCGCCACCCAGGCCCGCCGGGTCGCCGCCGACCCGTCGGTCCGGCACGTCGAGGCGGACCGGAAGATCGCGCTCACCGGCACCGTCGCTGCCACCGGCACCGGCATCGGCGCTGGCACCGGCACCGGCACCGTGGCCGTCACCGGCACCCAGAAGAACCCGGTCTGGGGTCTGGACCGCATCGACCAGCGGAGCAGGTCGCTCTCCCATGGCTACCGGCCGTCCGCCGACGGCGACTCGGTGCACGCCTACGTCGTCGACACCGGCATCCGGACCACCCATCGGCAGTTCGGCGGGCGGGCCGTCTCCGGCTACGACTTCGTCGGCCACGACACGGACGCCGACGACTGCAACGGCCACGGCACTCATGTGGCCGGGACGATCGGCGGATCCACGTACGGTGTGGCCAAGAAGGTGAAGCTGGTCGCGGTCCGGGTGCTCGACTGCGAGGGTGAAGGCTACATCTCGGAGATCATCGACGGCATCGACTGGGTGACCCGGAACGCGCAGCTGCCCGCGGTGGTCAACATGAGCCTCGGCGGCGGCAACAGCCCGGCGCTGGACCAGGCCGTGAAGGACTCGATCGCGACCGGGATCACCTACGTGGTGGCGGCCGGCAACGAGGACCGGGACGCGCGGCGCAGCAGCCCCGCCGACGTGCCGGCGGCGATCACCGTGGCGGCCACCGACAGCCGGGACCGGCGGGCCTCGTTCTCCAACTACGGCAAGATCGTGGACCTCTTCGCTCCGGGCGTCGGCATCAGGTCGTCGGTCGCGAGCAGCGACACCGCCACGGCGAAGTACAGCGGCACGTCGATGGCCGCGCCGCACGTGGCCGGGGCGGCCGCGCTGATGCTGGACGCGAACCCGGCGTACACCCCGGCGCAGGTGCAGGCGAAGCTGATCGCGAACGCCACCAAGGGCAAGGTCACCGACCGGGTCGGCGCCCCGAACCGGCTGCTCTTCGTCCCGGCGCCGCCCAAGGCCCCGGTGATCGCCACCGGCCGGACCCCGCAGGCCGGGGTGGGCGTGCCCTACTCGGCGCGGCTGACCCTCGCCACGGGTCGCCGCGGCACCTGGAAGCTCGACTCCGGCACGCTCCCGGCCGGTCTGTCGCTCTCCTCCGCCGGGGTCGTCTCGGGCACACCGGAGAAGCCCGGCCGGTACACGGTGACCGTCCGGTTCACCGACTACGTGCCGCAGGCGGTGACGAAGCGGGTGGTGATCCCGGTCGTCGCCACCACGCCGCTGATCACCACCGAGGTGTTGCCCGACCTGATCGCCGAGGTGCCGTTCGAGCAGTGGTTCGAGGTGGCCGGTGGCCGGGACGGTGTGTGGACGCTGGACTCCGGAGAGCTACCGGCCGGGTTGAGCCTGTCGGCGGACGGTCTGCTGAGCGGCGTACCCACCGGTGCGGCGGGTACCGCCTACACCTTCACGATCCGGTTCACCGACGCCTGGGGCCAGACGGCCGCCCGGAGGTACACGCTGACCGCCCGCTGAGCCCGTGCCTGCGCCGCCGTCCTCACCAGTCGAGGGCGGCGGCGTATTTCTGTGCGACCGCGGTGGACTCGGGCAGGTCGCTCTCCAGCACCGGCAGGCCCGGCCGGACCACGATGGCGCCCAGCTCGACCAGCAGCTGGCGCAGCAGTGCCTCGGCCGCGGCGGCCTGCGGCGCGACGCCGGCGGTGACCACCGGGACGGCCAGCTTGCCGGCCAGCGCCTGCGCCGGGAGCTGGTCGAGCAGGACCTTGAGGACTCCGGTGTAGCTGCCCTTGTACGTCGGTGTGGCCACGACCAGCAGGTTCGCCTCGCTGAGCACGGCGATGGCCGCCTTCGTCGCCTCGTCGCCCGGGGTGAGCAGGCCGGCGCCGATCGAGCCGACCTCGATCACGTGTGGCTGCGGGGAGCCGAGCTGCTCCGCGATGGCCTCGCCGACCGCGACGGCGAGCGCCGACGTCCTGGATCCGGCCCGGGGTTGCCGGACACCACCACGATTCCCGTCATGTCATGACCTTTCTGGCTTCATCGGCGGGCCGGTGCCTGTCTCGGGAGGCCGCACGATGGCATGGTCGCCGGCCTCGACGCGCCGGAGGTGAGCACTATGGCGCATATCCTAGTTAGCCGATAGGGAATTGTCACTACGGAGGATATGATGCCTGCCACTGCCTATCTAACTGATAGGAAATGTATCCTTGCCTCACCCACCGTGAAGGAGCAGTCATGTCCGCACTGGCCGTCGCCCACCCGCACGCCACGTACCCCCGCCCGGTCCTTCTGAGGCCGGTGCCCGAACCGCCGCCGGAGCAGCATGTGGACGATGACCAGGCGCCCGTGACCGTGACGATCAGCATCGCGGGCGGGGCCGGTGGCCGGGAGCGGGTGCTCGCGGCGCTGCGCGAGCTGGTGGACGCGGCCGGTGCGACCACCTCCGTGGAGCTGGGTGGTGTGCCGGTCGCGCCGTCCGCCGAGGGTGCCGCCGAGATCCGTCTCGACCCGCGGGCGCGCACCGCGTTCCGTGGCGGCAGGCTGCTGGAGCTCAGCCGCCTGGAGTACGACCTGCTCCTCTTCCTGGCCCGCCACCCGCGTCAGGTGTTCAGCCGTTCGCAGCTGCTGACCCACGTGTGGGGCCATCGGCACACCACCAATCGCACGGTCGACGTGCACGTCAGCCGCCTGCGGACCAAACTCGACGATCCGGAGCTGATCACCACGGTGTACGGCCTGGGCTACCGGCTCGCCGACGACGCCCCGATCGTCGTCGTCGAGCGGTAAGCAGGCTGTTGACGTGTGTCGATGTAGCCGCCGCGCCGGCCGGTGACCCGAGGTCACCGGCCGGTTGCGTTTTTTCCGGCTTCATCCCGAACGGGTAATAGGTCCGCGGTATGCATGGGCTGTCTTCCCTGTTCAGACCCTTGTTGATCGCCATTCGGTGTTTGTTCACACCTCTTGCCAGTTGATAGAGAGATTTAAATACTTGCGAGCACGTGGTGCGCCGGATCGGGCGTACCCACCCCTACCCGTTCCCCCTGGGAGGAATCGTGCTCAACCCGAAGCTTCGCCGACCGATCGTCGGCCTTGCCATGGGCATCCTCGTCGGAAGCGGACTCGCCGCCACCCCCGCCGCGGCCGCTCCGATCGCCGACCCGACCGCGCTCGCCAACACCCTCGACTCCCGTCTGGGCGTGCGTGACGCGGGCTCCTATATCGACTCCTCCGGCAAGCTCGTCGTCAACGTGACCGACGCCGCGACCGCCGCCGAGGTTAAGGCCACCGGCGCCACCCCGCGCTTCGTCACCCGCAGCGGCGCCGCGCTGGCCGCCGCCGACGACAACCTCAAGACCAACCTGAAGACGCCGGGCACCGCCTTCGCCGTCGACCCGGTCACCAACCAGGTCGTCGTCTCGGTGGACGAGAGCATCACCGGCGCCAAGCTCGACGCGGTCAAGGCCACCGTCGCCAAGCTCGGTGACGCCGCCCGCATCGAGAGCGTCCCCGGCAAGCTCAGCCTCCGGATCTCCGGTGGCGACGCGATCTACGCCCCCAGCGGCGGCCGCTGCTCGCTCGGCTTCAACGTCCGTAACAGCGCCGGCACCAACTACTTCCTGACCGCCGGCCACTGCACCAACATCTCGTCGACCTGGACCAACGGCTCCGCCACGCTCGGCACCCGGGCCGGCTCCAGCTTCCCGGGCAACGACTACGGCATCGTCCGCTACACCAACACGACCATCACCAAGACCGGCGGCGTCGGCACCAGCGTCGACATCACCTCGGCGGCCACCCCGGCCGTCGGCGCGACCGTCACCCGTCGCGGCTCCACCACCGGCACCCGCTCCGGCCGGGTCACCGCGCTCAACAGCACGGTGAACTACGCCGAGGGCTCGGTCTCCGGCCTGATCCGCACCACCGTCTGCGCCGAGCCCGGCGACAGCGGCGGCTCGCTCTACTCCGGCACGACCGCGCACGGCCTCACCTCGGGTGGCAGTGGCAACTGCTCCAGCGGTGGCGTCACCTACTTCCAGCCGGTCGTCGAGGCCCTGAGCGCGTACGGCGTCTCGGTCTTCTGACACACGCCTGCGGCCCGCCGGTGACGCCCACTCCGTGAGCTATCCGGACGGGGCCGGGCCGATCCGGACACCCGCCCCCGATCACTTGATCGGGGGCGGGTTCGGTGTATCACAATCGATGGATGACCACAGTGAACAACGGCCGCAAGGTGCACCGGGGTGACAAGGCGCCGGGCTGCCCGGCCCGGGTCGGTGCCGACGGCGTCTGGCACATCCAGGACTACGCCACCGCACGGCTGTTCCTGCGGCACACCGACACCCGGCAGGCCGGCCTCGGCATCGAGAACGCGCTGCGTCACCAGCACCGGATGCGGCTGCCGATGCTCTACCGCGACGGGCCGGAGCACCGCGAGCAGCGCCGGCAGACCGCCCGCTACTTCACCCCGAAACGGGTCGAGTCGGCGTACCGGGACCTGATGCAGCGGCTCGCCGACCAGCAGTGCGAGGTGCTGCGCCGGCGCGGGGCGGCCGACCTGTCGGCGCTCTCCTTCCAGCTCGCCGTCGCCGTCGCGGCCGAGGTCGTCGGCCTCACCGAGAGCGCGCCGGGGATGCCGCAGCGCCTCGACCGGTTCTTCACCATTCCCGACCCGGCCGCGCGAGGGCTGGCCGCTGTCCGGCAGAAGGCGTTCAACAACTTCGTCATGCTGTCGTTCCTCTGGCGCGACGTGCGCCCGGCCGTCGCCGCCCGCCGCCGCAACCGCCGCGACGACCTGATCTCGCACCTGATCGACGAGGGCTGCACCCTGCCCGAGATCCTCGGCGAGTGCGTCACCTTCGCCGCCGCCGGCATGGTCACCACCCGCGAGTTCATCACCGTCGCCGCCTGGCACCTGCTCACCGACGCGACCCTGCGGGAGCGGTACACCGGCGGTGATCCGGCCGACCGGATCGCTGTCCTGCACGAGATCCTGCGACTCGAACCGGTCGTCGGCGACCTGCTCCGGTGGACCACCGCGGACGTGGCGGTCGGCGAGGTCACCATCCCGTCCGGCGCCCGCGTCGAGGTCGGGGTGGCCGCGGCCAACCTGGACCCCGCCGAGGCCGGCGAGAGGCCCCGCGCCGTCTGCCCCGGCCGCGCGGTCGGCCCCGGCCTCTCCTTCGGCGACGGCGCACACAAGTGTCCCGGCGCGCACATCGCGATCCAGGAGACCGACATCTTCCTGAGCAGGCTCTTCGCGATGCCCAACCTGCGGATGATCCAGGAGCCGACCGTGACGATCCGCCCCGACATCGCCTCCTACGAGATCAAGGGCCTGGTCCTCGCGGTCTAGTCCTGGTCGCCGACCCGCTCCTCGCCGCGGCGGCGCAGCATCTTGAGGCCCGGCAGCCCGGCGATGGCCAGGTGCAGGTCCTCGGTCACTTCGAGCAGCTTGTGCAGGTCGGGGCCCATCTGGTCGAGCTTGCCCAGCAGCGGCATCACGTCGTGGACGAGGTGCCGCTGCAGAGCCGGCAGCTCGTCGATCATGCGGATCGCGGCGGTCACCTCGTCGGGAGTGAGTTCGGACACGAAACGGGCGGCCAGCGGGGCGGCCTGGCGCAGCGTGGGGGAGTAGTCGCCGAGCAGGCTCTCGACCTCACCGGCCACCGCGTTCGCCCGGGTGGTGATGGAGGTCACTCCGTCGATCGTCGTGTCGGCCCGGATCGCGATGGTCGAGACGTCGTCGATCGCCTTGTTCGCCCGGGTGGCGATCGCGGAGACGTCGTCGATCGCGGTGTTGGCCCGGGTGGCGATCGCGGCCACCTCGTCGACGGCGATGGCCGCCGCGGTCACGATGGCCCGTGTCTCGGCCACCGCCGACTCGGCCGCGGTGGCCACCGCGGACACCCGCTCGATCAGCTCCTCGGCCCGGCCGGCGGCCAGCGTGATCCGGTTGATCAGCAGCTCGGTCTGGCCCGGCCCGAACACCGGGATCGTCGCCGCGGTGGCCGCCGTCTCGATCACCTTGCCGGCCGCCGTGGTGGTCATCTGGAGGGCGCCGGACACGAGAGAGAACATGCACCCATTGTGCGCCGGTTCCGCATCCTCGCCCGGTGACGGGCTGTACCGAGGGCACAGCCGAGCGTCGAAAGTCGGGAATACACAGGAATCCGGTGAGCCATCGGGCCGCCCGACACGGCAGTATGCATGGGTGCGACGTACCCGGAATCTCATCGTGACGGCGGCCGCTCTCGGTATTCTGGGAGGCTCGGTCCTGGTGGCGAAGGGTCTCCTGGCCGACAGCGGCACCGCCGGCGGCAGCGGTGGTGGTGCGCTGGCAGGCGTCTTCCAGGACGAGCCGAAGGCTTCGCCCACCCCGACCGGCCCCAGTCCGGAGGAGCTCGCCGCGATCGAGCGCGCCAAACGGGTCAAGGCCCTCGACGCGGCGTTGAAGAAGTATGCGTCCGGCAAGCCCGAGTTCTCGGTCGCCGTCCTCGACCGCAAGACCGGCGAGACGTACGCCTACCGCGGCGACGAGAAGTACGAGACCGCCAGTGTCGTCAAGGTGCAGGTGCTGGCCTGTCTGCTGCTCACCGCCCAGGACGCCGACCGGAAGCTGACCGGCTCGGAGAAGGCCCTGGCGGACAAGATGATCCGGTTCAGCGACAACGACGCGACCACCTCGCTCTACGGCAAGGTCGGCCGGATCAACGGGCTGACCGCCTGCAACAAGCGCCTCGGCCTCACCCAGACCAAGGTCAGCAGCTCGTGGGGTCTCACCCGGACCACCGTGAAGGATCAGGTGGTCCTGCTCTCCCAACTGGTCGACGAGAAGAGCGAGCTGTCCGAGGCCTCCCGCGAGTACGCCCACAAGCTGATGAGCACGGTCGCCCCCGACCAGGACTGGGGTGTCCCGGCCGCCGCCGAGGACGGCGAGGACGCCACCGTCAAGAACGGCTGGCTGCAGCGCTCCTCCGAGAGCAACCTGTGGATCATCAACACGGTCGGTCAGATCACCGACGACGACACCGACGTGTCGATCGCCGTGCTGTCACACACCCACTCGACGATGCCGGCCGGGCAGAGCCTCGTGGAGAAGGTCGCCAAGCTCACCCGGACGCATCTGAAGTACTAGGCTTGCGCCGCTTGGCGAACCAGGTGATGGCCTGGTTGACCAGCAGGATCAGCACCACGGCCGCGAGCACGCCCTGCCACGGCTCTCCGAAGACCGACCCGCCGGCCAGCCCGATCGCGGCGTACACCACCGACCAGAGCACGCAGGCCGGCAGGTTGGCGACCACGAACGTGCGCCACGGGATCCCGGCGAACGCGGCGGCCAGCAGCACCGGCACCCGGCCGCCCGGGATCAGCCGGGACACCAGCAGCACCGGGACCTGCCGGGCCCGCAGCCGGTCCTTGACCCCGGTGAGGTGCTCCTCGTCGCGCAGCCAGCGCAGCCGCCGGGCCAGTCTCTCCCCACCGAGCCGGCACATCCCATACATCACCAGATCACCCAGGTAGGCCCCGGCCGCGCCGGATGCCACCACCACCGAGATCAGGTACGGATGTTCGTGGAACGCGAACGCAGCCGTCCCGCTGACCGCCGCTCCGGTCGGCACGATCGGCACGATCGCCCCGAACGCCACCACCAGGAGCAGCCAGGCCGAGCCGCTCAGCGTGCCCGTCACGGGCGCACGCCGAGGGTCTCGCCGTGGGCCAGCACCCGGACCCGGCTGTCCGGCGCCGTCTCCGCCGCGAACGCGGCGAACCGCGCGCCCGGCTCCTCGAACATGTCCCGGCGGACCCGGCCCATCCCGATCGGCCACAACGTCCCGTAGTGCACCGGCACCGCCCAGGCCGCCTTCACCCGGCGCAGCGCCTCGGCGGCGGCACGAGCGTCCAGATGGCCGTGGGAGGCCAGCGTGGGGCCCCAGCCGCCGACCGGGATGAGCGCCAGGTCCAGCGGCCCCAGATCGTGCATCTCGTCGAACAGGCCGGTGTCCCCCGCATACCACGTCCGGGCCGTGCCCTCGATGACGAAGCCGACCGCGGCGGCCCGTTCCCTCGACCAGGGGCCGCGGGCTCCGTCGTGTCTGGCGGGGACGGCTCTCACCCGTACCCCCTTGATGGCGGTCTCCTCGCCGGGCCCCAGCTCGACGCAGCGCCGGGCCGCCTCGGGTATCGCTCGCGCGGCGAACGCCGCGGCGCCGCGCGGCACCACCAGGACCGGCTCGCCGGGCACCGCCCGCAGCGACGCCACGTGGAAGTGGTCGGCGTGCAGGTGGGACAGCAGGATCGCGTCCGGCGCGCCGGGCAGGCGCGGTGAGGGACCGGCCATGCGCCGCAGGTGCGCGAGCCGCCCCGTGAGCACCGGATCGGTCAGCAGACTGACACCGGAGTCGGCGAGCCACACGGTGCTGTGCCCCCACCAGGTGACCTCGGTCGCGCTCACCGCCCCAAGGTACCCAGCCGCCGTGACGCGGATGGGTTCAGCGCTTGCTCAGGCGTCGCAGGGCCGACCCGCACGCGCGGGCGAAGGCGTGCTGGAACATCACCGCGACCGGGCCGGCCACCCGCATCAACCGGCCGGCCGGGCGGCTGAACGCGGTGACCGTGAGCCACACGTGGTCGTGCTCGTCCCGCTCGACCACGAACGCCTCCTCGCCGGTCGCCGGGTGGCCGGGCCGGGTGCCGTACGCGAATCCGATCCGGTCGCCCTCCTCGACGGTCCAGACCACCTCGCACGGGGCGCGCAGCGGCCCCAGCCCCACGGTGAGCAGCACCCCGGGCGCGGCCCTGCCGGAGTCGGCGCTGATCCGGGCGCCGATGGCCCGGTGCATGCGGAAGGTGAGGATCGCCTCGCCGGCACGGGCCAGTGTCTCTTCGCCGCCGCCGATCCGGGTCCGGTGGCGTAGATGGCGGTAGCCGGACGGCAGCTGTCCGGTCCGGGTGGATCCGACATGTGGATAGGTAACTTCGGTCACTCGTGCAGTGTGCCCCGACCGGGCCGTCGAGTCGCCGCCGTGACATGACTCCGGCACACTGAGCGGCGTGACTGGACCCCGCTGCGCCGTCGTGATGAACCCCACCAAGGTGGCCGATCCCGATCAACTGCGCCGCACCGTCGACCAGGGGCTGGCACGCGCCGGGTGGCCCGCTGCCAGTTGGTATGAGACCACCCCGGAGGACCCCGGACGCGGCCAGGCCAAGAGGGCCGTCGCCGAGGGTGCCGAGCTGGTCTTCGCGTGCGGCGGTGACGGCACCGTGACCGCCGTCGTCACCGCCCTCGCCGGTACGGATGTGGCCCTCGCCGTCCTGCCCGCCGGCACCGGCAACCTGCTGGCCGCCAATCTGGGCCTCGGCACCGACCCGGCCACCGGCCTGGAGGTGGCGCTGGAGGGCGGCCGCCGGCGCATCGACGTCGGCGTGATCGACGACCGGTGCTTCGTGGTGATGGCCGGGATGGGCTTCGACGCACAGATGCTCGAGGACACCTCGGAGAAGGCGAAGAAGCGGATCGGCTGGCTGGCCTACGTCGGAGGCGCCGCGCAGCACCTGCTGGACCGCCCGATGCGGGTGCGGATCCGGCTGGACGGCGGCCCGCCGATGCCCCGCCGCCCGGCCGCGGTGATCGTCGGCAACGTCGGCCGGCTGCAGGGCGGCGTCCGGCTGCTCAGCAAGGCCGAGCCGGACGACGGCAAGTTCGACGTGGCCATCCTCAGCCCCACCAACCTGGCCCACTGGGCGGCGCTGGCCTGGGCGGTGGTGAGCCGCCGGGAGCGGGTGCCGCTGATGGAGACCTACACCGCATCCCGGGTTGAGATCTACAGTAACCGGGCACAGGCGCGTCAGCTCGACGGTGACAACATCGCCCCGGGCAAGGTCATGAAGATCCATCTGAGGCCGAAGGCGCTGTTGCTCTGCGTTCCCCAGCCGGACGTCGATCCGGACCTGGCCCACGACGCCGGAGAGGTGGCCCGGCGCGCCAAGGAGAGGGAGAAGGCTTGAGCAGCACCCAGCCGGTCCCGGAGACCCGGATGATGCCGGGTGACAAGCTGTCCGCCGACGACGCGTTCCTCGCGCTGCGGCACTACGGGCGCTGGCCGCTGCTGCACGACGCGTTCGTGCGGTTCCGCTACGGCGACGGATTCAGTCACTCCCGGGCGTTCGCGTTCCAGCTGTGCCTGGCCATCGTCCCGTTCCTGATCGCCCTCTCCGGTCTCGCCACCGATCTGGGCGTGGAGGACGGCGGCCGGATCGTCGCGGACACCGTCATCGCGCTGACCCCGGGAGCCAGCGAGCCGCTGGTCACCGAGTTGCTGATGGACGACGACCGTACCGAGGAGGCCGGCGAGCTGGCCCTCGGCCTCGGTCTGATCACCGGCCTGTTCGCGCTGACCAGCGCCATGGCGCAGATCGAGCGCGGTGCCAACCGCATCTACGGGGTGGAACGCGACCGGCCGGCCCTGCCCAAGTACCTGCGGGCCGCGGTGCTGGCGGTGGTCGCCGGCCTGCCCGCGCTCTTCGGGTTCCTGCTGCTGGTGGCCGGGCGGGATGCCGGCAACTCGGCACAGGAGCATCTCGGGCTGAGCCACGGCGTGCGGGTGGCATGGGACGTGGTGCGGTGGCCGCTGAGCCTGGTGCTGATCGTCTTCGCGGTCGGCCTACTGTTCCGGCACTCGGTGCGGCGCAACCAGCCGGCCCTGTCCTGGCTGCTGTTCGGCGCCGTGGTCTCCACTGTGCTGTGGTGGCTGGCGAGCCTGCTCCTGGCCGGGTACATCCGATTCAGTGACGGGTTCGGGGCCACCTACGGCGCCCTGACCGCGATCATGGCGCTGCTGCTGTGGGCCAACCTGACCGGGATCGCGCTCTTCCTCGGCCTGGCCTTCGCCGCCCAGCTGGAGGCCCGGCGGGTCGGTGTGCGGCGGCCCGCGCTGGAGGACCGCTGGGAGCCGGACCCGGAACCGGAGGTCCCCGCCCAACGTGAACCCGGTGTACCGGCGGAGCCCACCGGGTAAGAACGGCGCACCTCTCCAGGACGAATCAGGAGTACGCCGTGACCGAGAAGCGAGCCCGCTGGGCGCCGGTAAGACATTTCGCCGAGCGCAGCGTGCTGGGGCTGGCCGTTGTGACCGCGATCGGGCTGGCCTTCGGCATTCTGCTGACGCTCGTCCGGTTCCACTGGCAGCCGTTGCTCGGCCTGGACCGGTCGGTGGCCGACGGGCTGAACGACTGGGCGTCGAGTTCGGACACGACCGTCGCGATCCTGCAGCAGATCGCCTCGTTCGGCGGCCGGGGCTTCATGATCCCGCTGGTGGCCCTGCTGGTCGCCGTCCTGCTGATCCGGCGGCGTCCGCGTCCGGCGCTCTACCTGGTGGTCACCGGGGCCGGAGCGCTCATCATGGACCCGTCGCTGAAGGCGCTGATCGGACGGCTGCGGCCGGTGGTCGAGGCGCCGGTGGCGTCCGCGCCGGGCAACAGCTTCCCCAGCGGGCACGCGCTCGGCTCGATGGTCGTCTACGGGATGATCGTGCTGGTCTTCCTCCCGGCGATGCGACGGCGGTGGCGGCCCTGGTTCATCGGGCTGGCCGCGGTCATCGTCGCGGCGGTCGGGTTCACCCGGATCGCCCTGGGTGTGCACTTCCTGTCCGACGTGGTCGGTGGGTGGCTGCTCGGGGTGGCCTGGATCAGCGTCACGGCGTACGCCTTCCGGATCTGGCGCCGCGAGGCGGGCCGCCCGGTGCCGTCGCTCACCGACGGCCTGGAGCCGGAGGCCGGCCCGGACCTGCGTCCCGCGCCCGCCGAGGAGGCGGTCCTGCCGCACCCGTGGGCCAAGGGCGCCGAGATCCTCGTCGGCTGGGTGTTCGTCTTCGGCCTGCTCTACCTGGTCGGATACTCGGTGAACCGCTGGGAGCCCTCCTTCGACGACGGCTTCGTGCGCTGGCTGCAGACCTTCCGCACGCCCTCGCTCGACGACCTGAGCTGGCTGGCCAGCAAGGCCGGCGACACCCACGCCATCCTGATCATCTCGCTGTTCTTCTGCCCGCTGGCGCTGGCCCTGTGGCGGCAGTGGCGGCCGATCCTGTTCCTGGCCCTGGCCATGACGGGTGAGCTGACCCTCTTCCTCTGCGCGGCGGCCTCGGTCGGCCGGGCGCGCCCGTCGGCCGAGCAGCTCGACGGTCAGATGCCGACGTCGTCGTTCCCGTCGGGGCACATCGCCGCGACCATGTGCCTCTGGGCGGCCATCGCGATCATCGTGATGGCCCGGGTCCGGCAGCCGTGGCGCTGGATCTTCCCGGCCCTCGCCGTGATCATGCCGGCCGTCGTGGCGCTCTCCCGCATGTACCGCGGCATGCACCACCCCACCGACGTGCTCGGCGCCACCCTGCTGACGGTCGGCTGGCTGACCGTCCTCTGGTTCACGGTCCGCCCGAATGCGCACGCCGAGACCGCCTCCGAGGCGGCCGCCGAGGCCGAGCAGGCCACCCGCCGACCGGTGGCCGTCGGATGACGCTGCGGCTGATGACCTGGAACATCAAGAACGGCGGCGGCGACCGCCTCCCGGCGATCGTCCAGGTCATCCACCGCGAACAGCCCGACGTTCTCTGCCTGCAGGAACTTCAAAAATTCCGGAGGTACGGTCCACGCCTGCACCATTTGGCGCAAGAGGCGGGCATGACCGTTCACCTCGCACCGGCCGGGTTCGCCCAGCCGGTCGCGATCCTGGTGCGCCCGTCCCGGCGGATCCTGCGTCGCTCGGCGATCCGCTGGCGGCTGCACCACGCGGCGGCGGTCGCGGTCGTCGAGACCACGGCCGGCCCGTTGACCGTGGTCAGCGCCCACCTCAACCCGTTCTCCCCGTACCGCCGCTACCGCGAGGCCCGCTGGCTGTCCGCCCGCTACGGCTCACCCCGCCGGATGGCACTGATCGCCGGTGACATGAACGGCCTCGACCCCGACGGCGACCACAGTGCCGCGCTCGGCGAGGTGCACTCGCTCTTCCAGCAGCGGCACCTCGCCCCGGACGGCACGCCGGACACCCGTGCGCTGGCCGCGTTCCGAACGGCCGGGTTCACCGACCTCTGGGCCGCCGTGGGAGAGGGCGACGGCCGTACCGTCCCGACCGGTTTCGCCGGCCGCGAGTTCGGTGCCATGCGCCTGGACTACCTGCTGGCCACCGCACCGCTGGCGGCCCGGGCCGAGCGGGCGTGGGTGGTCCGCGACGAGACCACCGACCAGGCCTCCGACCACTATCCGGTCCGCGCCGACGTGGACCTCTAACCTCGCGGTATGACGATCGAGTTCCCGTCGCCGACGACTCCGGCCGCGAACCGTGCCGAGGTGTTCACCCGCTACCTCGACCACTTCCGGGAGAGCCTGCTGACGAAGGCGGCCACGCTGCCCGAGGCGGACCTGCGCGCAAGCCGCCTGCCGTCCGGCTGGACCCCGCTGGAGCTGGTCAAACACCTGCGCCACGTGGAACGGCGCTGGATCGAGTGGGGCTTCGAGGGCAGAGCGGTTCCCGACCCGTGGGCCGACCACCGTGACGACCGCTGGCACGTCGAGGAGTCGGAGACCCTGGCCGGGCTCACGGCGGAGCTGCGGGCCCAGGGCCGGCACACCGCCGCGGCGATCGCCGCGAACGACCTGGACACGGTCGGCGCGCCCGGCCCGCGCTGGTCCGGCGCCGACCCGGCGACCCTGGAGCGGGTCTGCTTCCACCTGCTCCAGGAGTACGCCCGTCACCTCGGCCACCTGGACGTCGTCGTCGAGCTGGCCGGAGGCCCCACCGGCGAGTGAGCTTCCGTCTGGAGACCTCGGGCGCCGCTTGGCGGCGCCGTCTCACGGTGATCGAGGAGTCGCCGGCGCCGTCTCTCGGTGATCGAGACGGCGCCGAGGGTCGGGACGGGATTCAGCCGGCGACGATCCGATCGCGGCCGGAGCGCTTGGCGGCGTACAGGTTGCGGTCGGCGGAGGACAACAGCGCGGAGAACGTGCTCCGGCCCTCCGGCGCCGTGGTGATCCCGATACTGGTGGTCACCGGCAGCGTCCCGGTGATCGGCTCCCAGCCGTGCGCCCGGATCCGCAGCCGCAGCCGTTCGCAGCGGGTGGCCGCCTCCTCGGCGTCCACCCCCGGGAAGACCAGCAGGAACTCTTCCCCGCCCATCCGGGCCGCGAACGCCGCCCCGGACACCGCCTCCTCCAGCAGCTCGGCCACGTGTTGCAACACGGTGTCGCCGGTGGCGTGTGACAGGGTGTCGTTGACCCGTTTGAAGTGGTCCAGGTCCATGATCGCCAGCGACACCGGACGACGACGGCCGGCCGACTCCAGCAGCAGGGCCGGCATGCGCTCGTTGACGTACCGCCGGTTGTAGAGGCCGGTCAGCGCGTCGCGGTGGGCCATCTCCTTGAAGTGCTCGCTGGCCCGGCGGGCCTCGTTGGCCTCGAAGACCGCCTGCAGGGCACGGGCCCGGGCGTCGCGCTGCACCGACTGGAGCGCGGTGGCGGCGGCGTGGAAGGCGCGGTGCTCCTCGTACGCCTCGGCGAACCGGCCGGTGTCGGCGAAGAGGGCGGCCTGCTCCTGACGGGCACGGGCGCCGATCCCGGCCAGGCCCCGTTCGGCGCACACCGCCCGGGTCGCGTCCAGGGCCTCCTGCGCGGCCTCGTACCGGCCGGCCAGACGACGGGCCTGGGAGAGGGTGAGCTGGCACTCGGCGACCGCGTCGCCCTCGGTCGCGGCGACCAGCTCGGCCAGCACCGGGGAGAGCAGCTCCTCGACCGCGTCGTAGCGGCCGCCCATCAGCTCGACCTGCGCCATCGTGTCCAGCTCGTTGGCGGTGAACCGGAACCCGACACGCGCCTGGAGCTCACGCATCTGCTCGACCAGCATCCGGGCCTCGGGCTCGTCGCCGACCTCCACGGCGGTGTACGCCATGTTGTTCAGGATCGACGACATCACCTCGAAGTCGCCGGCCTCGGCGGCGTACGTCAGCGCCTCCCGGGCCCGGCGTTTGCCCTCGACGTGCGTTCCGGTGTCGTCGAGCGAGACCGAGAGCGTCATCAGGTGCCGGGCCCGCAGGCTGGGCGGCACGTCCTCGGTCAGGAAAGAGACGCTCTGCACCGCATGGGTCAGCGCGTCGGAGAAGTCGCCCACGGCACGGTAGAAGACCGACAGCTCACGATGGGCGCGGGCCAGCAGGCGGCGATCCTCGTTCTGCTCGGCCCAGACACGTACCCGGTGGGCCAGCTGACCGCCGTCGCCGGTCTGTCCCTGCCGCAGCAGCACCAGCGCCTGCAGGAGCATCGTGCGATGGACCACCTCCTCGGCGCCCAGCTCGGTCGCGCGCTGCCGCAGCTCAGCCGTGGGTTCCCAGAGTGTCCGGAACGCGGACGGGGGCCTCGCCTCGAGCTCCGCCGTGGCTGCCACGAGGGCACGGAGCTCCTCGTGAGGCCCGGTAGGGGCACGGCTCGCCGTTTCCGTCGTCACTGTTCCTGCTTTCCTGTCGCCGCCGTGACGACCCACGCTCCGGTGCCCCGGTAGCTTTCCGGGTCGCGCCGGGTTGCGGATCGGTTGCGGACCTCCGGTGGTGGTCCGGGCCCCCGCCGCCGCCCGCCCGGCCGGTGGCGCGGCTCGTCCCGCCGGCGTGCTGACGCGGTCGGCGGTGCGGCTTGTCGCGGGGCCGGGCCGGTGGGATGTGGCTCGTCGCGGTGGCGCGGTCGGTGGTGCGGCCTCTCTCGGTGGCCGAGTCAGCGGGGTGCGGCTTGTCGCGGTGCCCGGGTCAGCGGGGTGCGGCTTGTCACGGTGGCCGAGTCAGCGGGGTGCGGCTTGTCACGGTGGCCGGGTCGGTGGGTGGGTGGGCGGGTGGTCTGGGCGCGGGTCGTCGCGGTGAGTCGTCACCGCTTGGTGCACACCGGCGCGGCGGCCGCGATCTGCTGCCCGTCGCCGCGGACCGCGACCGTGATGCAGTAGTCGTAGCGCTCACTGAGGCTGTAGACGACGTAGTCGGTCGCCCCGGCCGGCAGCTCCGCTACGGTGACCGGCGGCCGGTCCGAGCGGGCCACCGTGATCAGCACCTCGCCGTCGGCGTCGCGCGGGTAGTCCCACTGCAGCGACACGCTCGGACCCTCGTCGCGGATCCGGACGTTCTGTGGGGAGCCCGGCTCGGAGGTCGTGGTCAGTGCCTTGGCGCCGGTCGTGGTGGTGGCCGGCGGCTCCGGGGTGGTCGCACCGTCGGCGCCGGGCAGCGTCAGGATCACCACCGCCGCGGCGGCCGCGACCCCTCCGGCCAGGCCTGTCGCGAGCAGCAGCGGATGCCCGACCCGGGAGCGCCCGGCCGCCGGCAGTCGCCGCGAGTTCGGCGGATCGGTGAGTGTGCTGGCCCGGGCTGTGCCGACCGGCAGGGGCCGACCGTCCTCGCCGTAGTCGGGCGCCCGGTTACCCGGCAGCGGGGGCGGGGTGTCGGCGCGTGCGTGCCGGCCGGTCGGGTCGCCGGGAAGCCGGTGTACGTCACTGAGATACAGGGGCTGCTGGTAGACGGTTCCATTGGGATCGGTGGGCCGATTGTCAGCCGGCATCTCGTCGTCCAGCCAGTCCAGATCGTCGTCATCCGGCTGACCGACGGCCGGAGGACCGCCTGGGTGGCGGTCCGCCGGGGCGCCGCCTGGGTGGCGGTCCCCAGGGGAACCGGCTGGGTGGCGGTCCGCCGGGGGACCGGCTGGATGACGGTCTGCCGGGGAACCGGCTGGATGACGGTCGGCTGGAGGGCTGCTCGGGTGGCGCTCGACCGGAGGTCCGGTTGGGTGACGGTCGGAGGGGGGTCCGCTTGGGTCGTGGTCGATCGGGGGACCGGCTGGATGGCGGTCAGGTGCGGGACCGCGCGGGCGACGGTCTGTCGGAGGGCGGCCCGGCGAACGGCCCGATGGGGGACCGTCCGGGCGGCGACCCGGTGGAGGTTCGCCGGGCGAGCGGCCCGCCTCGTAGCCGCTCGGGAAGCGGGCCGGATCGTCCGCGCTCGGATAGACGGTGCCGTTCGGGTCGGTGGGCCGGTCGTCGGGCGGCGGCTGGCCGGGCGCGTGGGCCGGGAACGCCGCCGGGCGGGAGCCGGCCGGGTCGGTGACGGTGGGGCGCCGCGGGAACGGGCGGAACGGCCGGTCACCGGTGTCCCGCCGCCCGCAGGTGTGCCGGCCCGACGGCTTGCCGGCGACCAGCGCGGCGGCCTGCCGGGCCAGCGGGTGATCGGCCGCCAGGTGGCGGGTGCTGAGCTCGCTCGCCAGCGCCAGGTGCTCGGCCGACTCGGCCTCCAGACCGCACTCGCGCTCCATCGCCCCCAGGCGGGCCAGCATCTTGATCCCGGCGGGCGCGGCGTCACCGTGCACCCGGCTGTGCCGCCGCCAGGCCCGGGCCAGCCGGGCCCGGGCGGTCGCGCAGTGCCCGGCGGCGTGCTCGGCGGTGGCCAGGTCGGCTTCGGCGGCGAGCACCCGTGGCGAGTCCGGCCCCTCGATCGCGGCGAGCTCCCCGACCAGGTCGTGATAGACCGAGGACGCCCGGCCGTGCTGGCCGATCCGCTGGAGCACCGCGGCGTGCATGGCGGCCGCCGCGATGGTGCGCTCGTCGCGGGAGCCGTGCAGGCGCTCCTCGGCCGAGTGCGCGAAGGCGGCCCAGAGCCGCGCCGACTCCGGGTCGCCGAGGGCGATCAGGACGCGGGCGTGCAGGGCGGCGGCGACGGCCAGGTCGGCGGTGGCGCGGCGGGGATCGGCGTCGGCGGTCCGTAGGACGTCGTCGAGAACGGCCCGGGCGCCCGCGAGGTCGCCGGCCGACGTCAGGCTCTGCGCCTGGGCGGTGAGTGCAGCGAGCGGAGGGGCCATGTATCCCATAGTGCTCACGTGACCACCATGGGTACAAGTTTCCGGTACCGAAGTGGACAGGTGTAGAAACACGTTGTGTCCCCGATTGCGACTGTCAAACGTGAGCTCCTCGTCCGCCACCTGCAGGCTTGGGCGGCCGGTGCGCTTCATCACGCCCGCCGCGCCACCTATGTGCACGGCTATGCCGACGGCGACGGGGGAGCGGCGGCCGAGGCGGCCGTGCGGGTCCTGACCGATCTGCCCGGCCTCGCCCGCGGGCGGGAGCTGTCCATGGTGGCGGTCGGCGGCGACGTCACCGAGGTGGGCCCGCGGCTCGGCGCGGCGCAACGGGAGGCGGGCGGCGCGGCCGGGCTCACGGTGCTTCCGGTCGGGGGCGGGACGGACGAGCGGCTTCCGGTCGCGCTGAAAGCGGCCGGCGCGTCACGCGTACCACTGATGGGTTTTCTCGATGCGACGTCGGCGGGGGAGCCGCCCGCGGTGAGCACCGTCGGGGCGCTGACGGCCGGGAAACCGGCCGAGGTGCTGCTGGCGTTGCCGCCCGGCAGCCCTGTCGACCCCTATCGGGTTCTGGGATTTCCGCTGGTCACGGCGGCCGAGTTGGCGACCGGGCCGGAGCCCGGCGAGATGGTGGTCTTCGCCACCACCTCGGGGCGGAGTCTGGAGAGCTTCAAGGAGGCGCTCTGGGCGGTCGACGAGTTCGCGGGGGTACGACTACGCGATCCCGCCGATCCCGAGCGGCATCTGATCGACATCTCGCTGAGCCCGCACCCCGGTCCACTGCGGCGGGAGTTGCTGGCGCATCTGGAGCGGGTGGGCGAGGCCACGGTGACCGAGTTGCGCACTTTCGCGCTCACCGAAACCGTGTATCGCGCGGCCGACGCCACCCGGGTCCTGCACACGCTGATCGACACCGGCGCCGTCGCCCGCGAGCCGGCACATGGCCGGCTCGGCGGCGACGTCGTTGTCCGCCTTTAGCGCGAGCGGCTCTTGTCCTGCTTCCACGACAGCGGGCCGGGCAGGTCGACGCGGTGGGCGCGGGTCTTGGAGTTCCACGACCAACGGCCGATCTTCAAACTCCACGAGGAGTAGCCGTTCTCGGTGAAGTTCAGGACCAGCGGACCGATCTTCTTCCGGCTGCGGTAAACGATGCCCATCGGAACCTCTCCCATCTCGTTTCTGATGGTCGAGACGATTCCCGATGGCGCCGATTTACAAACGTCAGCGTGGCTGCCAGGCGTCCGGCCTGGTGGTGAGCTTGCGGACGTGCGCCGGCATCCGCCCGCTGATCAGCTCGGCGAGGCTCACCTCGTCGACCACCTCGCGGACCGCGGCCCGCACCGCCACCCAGAGGTTCGGCAGGTTCTCGGCGGCACCGGTGTACTGAGTCTCCTCCGGACGGAGGCCGCGCACCCCGGCCAGCGGACCGTCCACGGCCCGCAGGATCTGGCCGATGGTCACGTCGCGAGGTGGGTGCGACAGTGTGTAACCGCCCTCGGCGCCGCGTTGTGCCCGAACCACGCCGGCGCGGCGCAGGTCGGCGAGCACTGCCTCGAGGAACTTTCGGGGCATCTCTTGGTCTTGGGCAATGGCCTGGGCGGACATCAGTGCGGGGTAAGCCTGCGCCAAACTGAGGGCGGCCCGGACCGCGTAGTCACCGCGCGCGGAGATCTGCACCTGACTATCATGCCCCGCCCGCGCATCCCGGATGCACATGCCCCAGGGAGTTGTGGGAATTCACCGTCAGTGAGCCTCCCTAGACCTGGCGTCGACCCCAGCCTCGCGGCTGCCGCCCCGCGCCGGGTGTCTCGGTCTTCGCGTCTCCCGGACCGGTAAGGGGCGTTCCGGTCAGGGTCTGCTCAGCCGGTGCCGGGTGTTCCGGTCCGCGCCGAGCCGGATGACGCTCAGTCGATGGGACGTCGCTGACCGGGTATGCCCCGTCCGGCCCGGCCGGGTACCGCCCACGGAACTGTCCCGGACTCAGCCCGGTCTCCCGGTGGAAGAAGCGCCCGAAGTTGGTCGGCTCCCCGAAACCCAGGATCCGGCCCACCTCGGCGACCGACAGCGGCGTCGCGGCGAGCAGGCGCCGGGCCTGCAGAGCGACCCGGTCGTCGACCACCTGCTTGGCCGTCCGGCCGGTCAGGGCGAGGCTGGCCCGTGTCAGGGTGCGCACCGAGCAGCCCAGCTCGGCCGCGTAGTCCTCGACCCGCCGGGTGTGCGGATAGCCCTCCTCCAGCCGGCGCTGGAACCGCTCGAAGGTCCGGCCCTCGACGTGACCGGCCGGGTCGACGGCCGGCTCCGCCGCCCGCAGGCGCAGCAGCACCGCGGCCAGCTGATGTCGCAGCAGGGCGGCCGCGACCGTGCCGGGCGGGCCGTCGGCGTCCGCGGTCAGGTGGGCGAAGGCGGACCGGAGCACGTCCGGGCCGGGTAGGGACAGCGGCCGGGTGGCGGGCCCGGCCGGATCGTCCGGCGCCAGGCCCGGCAGTTCCTCCGGCCCGAACAGCCCGGGCCGGAAGATGATCGTGGCCGTGTCGCCGGGCGGCTCGCCGAACCGCACGGCCTGCCCCGGACGGATCCAGAGTGCCGTGCCCGGGCCGCAGAGGTGCTCGGTGAAATCCACCTCGGCGACGAGTGGGCCGGTGCCGGCGAGCACCAGAGCGTGACTGTCCAGCAGGGCGGTGGCGGCGTCGGGCGCCACCGGCAGGGCGCAGCCGCCGATCCCCGACCAGTCCGGTGGGAGACGGGTGGGTGCCGGCTCGGTGTGTTGAATGAGTGCTGACATCGCGCCTGACGGTAGTCGTCGATGGATACTTACGCATCCACTAGCGCACCGACTGAGGTAAATGTCCGATTTCCAGCTCGGTATTCGCTATACGTCCGATTCCGATTCCTTTTCGGAGATCGATTATTTTTCCGGCTATAAAGGGCGACCCGCACGGACCGGCAGTGTCCGTGCGGGTCGCCCTGACTCGCTGATGTCGCCGTCGGCTAGCGTCCCGCCAGCAGCCGGTTGACCGCCGCGTCGACGTCCAGATGGTCGGACTCGCGCCCGCGGGGCACCACCACGTAGGTGCGCCGCAGGAAGCGGACCAGGACGCTGCGCGGCACCTCGAACAGCGCGTTCCCGTCCGGCGACGAGAGGGCGAGCGCGACGAAATCGCCCCGCGGCGTGGCCCACGGCCACACCCGGACGTCGCCGATCCCGGCCGGCTCGTCGAGCCCGGTCACGAGGAGCTCCCGCGCGAAGGACCAGCTCACGGCTTCCCCACCGGCTGATTCTGCGTGGAACAACACGTGAACTGCATACGGGTCGGCTGGGTCGTACCGCAGACTGGCGCGTACCGGCAGTGCCGTCGCGTCAGGCGCTACGAGCCGCAGCGAGGTTTCGACCTCGACGGTCGTTGGACGAATGGTACTCATGGACGAACTCCCCCCGGCACCGCTGCGAGGCTGGTGAACCCCGCGGTTCCCATACTCAGGTGATCCTTGTAGTTACGCTCCGCCATACGCTGATCTCACCCAGTAGTGGGAAGGCGGTTCCGAAAACCCTTCCGCGCAGGACGTAAAGCGATATCTTGTCCTGTTCTGCCCATGTACTCGGTTCCGCCCGGCGTCAGTGGTCCAGCAGTTGACTTACTCCGGTAACGTCCATTCCTCCCGGGTAGTGACGGGGCTCCCGGACACTGGGGGATGAAATGGACCTAAAACCGGACGACGGGGTTCTCAGACGTGCGTGTGCTTGACCGTATTCGGTCCAACTCCACCGGCCGCCTGGCTCTCAAGGTCGGCGTCGGTATCGTCGGCGGCCTGGTCGTCGCCATCGGCATCATCCTGATCCCGTTCCCCGGCCCCGGCTGGGCGATCGTGATCCTCGGCCTGGCGATTCTCGCCATCGAGTTCCACTGGGCCCGCGGAGTGCTCGCCTTCACCAAGCGGCACGTGCAGAGCTGGACCCACTGGATCGCCCGTCAGTCCCTGCCGCTGCGCGCCCTCATCGGCCTGGTCGGCATGGTCTTCATCAGCGCGGTCGTCTGGGCCAGCGTCAAGATCAGCCTGCACATCGACCTGTTCCAGATCAGTCTGGACTGGTTGCGCGCCCGCTGACCCCCTGGTTCGCAAACCGGTGGTGGCGTCTAGTAGAGTTCCATCTCGTTGAGGGCGATTAGCTCAGCGGGAGAGCGCTCCGTTCACACCGGAGAGGTCACTGGTTCGATCCCAGTATCGCCCACGAGTATTCCTAGCTGCGAAGACGCTCGGCCTTGTGATCCACTTGGCCGGGCGTTTTGTCATGCTTGTGGGAGCATATGGGGAGCAGCGCCTTGACTCCCGAGGGCGGCTCCTCCGAGGAAGCTCGCTGACCGGAATGTCGAACAGCGCTCAACAGCGCTGCGGGGCTTCCAAGCTCCTCGTGCGGCGGTGACCACTCCTGTCACCACAACGTGCTCTGCGAAGTGGTCAGGTGCCTCGCCGGGTAGCGCCGCATGGTGCCGCATGCAGTCCAGTGGCGTTCAAGAGCGTCGCCCCGGCTGCCTCGGCTGCGATGGACGGCTGTTTCCCGCCCACGCTGGCTGACCCCCTCTGCTGGGTGACTGTAGGGGTCAGTCTTGGGCGAACAGAGCTGCTCGGAATGGCGATCATGGTGCGCGCCGCGTGATCGGACGGAATCGTGCGATCCAGGTGCCATTCACAGTTCGAGGCTGGTCCGAGGCCGCCGGAGCGGTCCCGAACCAGCCGCGAAGGCCTGCTCGTGTCAGCGGCGGTAGGTGCGTTTGGCCGTGTACTTGACGTTGCCGGCCTTGTCGTAGGCGCGGAGGTGGACGGTGAACGTCTTGCCGTACTTCTTCGGGTTGATCGTGAAGCTGTAGGCGGCTCGAGTGTCAGTGGCGACGACCTTGCCGTTGACGAGCAACTGGACCCGGGTGATGCCGTACCGGTCGGCCGCGGCGGTGGTGACCTTGAAGGTCTTGGTGACCTTGGCTTTGTTCTTCGGAGCCTGGGTGTACTTGATCGCCGGTGCGGTGTTGTCGACGGTGATCGGGCGGCGGAGGGTGGTGACGTTGCCGGCTTTGTCGAGGACGTCGATCTGTAGGGTGCGGCGTCCGTCGGCGACGTTGCGGGTGTCGATGCGTACGGCCCAGGGTGCGCGGTGCGTGTAGACGAGGTTGATGTAGCCGCTCATGTAGATGACGCCGGTGGCGTCCTTGGCGCTGGTGAGGGTGGTGGTGAAGGTGCCGCGGACGTAGGCACCGGCGGCGGGGCTGAACGTGACGGCGGGGCCGTCGTTGTCGACGGTGACGGTGCGGGTGTGTTCGGCCATGTTGCCGACGGTGTCGTAGGAGCGGACCGTCATGGTGGCCGGGCCGTTGACCGCCGCGGGATCGAAGGGCAGGGCGATGGCGCCGAGGCCGTTGCAGCAGATCGATCGGTCGGTGCGGATCAGCTTGCCGTTGACCCAGAGTTCGACGCGGTCGACCGCGGACACGTCTTCCGAGCCGATGTAGATGCGGCCGTTGCGGTTGACGTAGCCGTCGACGTGCTCGTATCCGACGTCCAGCGTGGGTGGGGTGCGGTCGACGTAGGCGTACACCTTGCTGGTGCCGATGTTGCCGAGACTGTCGTAGGTCTTCGACCTGAGGGTGACCAGGCCGTCGGGGCCGGTGGTGTCCCAGGTGACGGTCCACGGGGCGGTGGTGGTGGAGTCGATCACCTTGTCGTTGAGCAACAGGTCGACGCGGGTGACCAGGTCGAGGTCCATCGGCGGCGACAGGGTGAAGTCGAACTCCTGAACGCCGTTGAAGGTGTTCAGCTTGTTGCGCTGCATGTCGTCGGGCCACGGGAACGAGGCGGTGGCGCCCTGGTTGAGGGTCCGCACGGTCACCGTCTCACTGCGCGTCTCGACTCCCTGAGAGTCGAAGACTCCGAGCTGAAGCGGCTTGTCACCGTCGGATCTGCCGCTCGTGTTCCACGACAGCGACCATGGCGCCGTGTTGTCCGTGGCGACAGGCTCGCCGTGGACGTACAGCACGACCCGTTTGGCGTCGACGCCCTCGGCGAGGGTCGGAGTGATGATCACGGTCTTGTTGATGCGCTGTCCCGGGGCCAGGCCCAGGTCGATGACCGGCGACGCGGCCGCGTAGGCCGGTGTCAGGGCGGTCCCTGCGAGGAGTGCCGTGGTCAGCGCCAGCAATGCCACAGCGGATCGCGATGTCCGTCGCACGTGTCCCCCGAAGATCGATGTGCCGCACATCGTAAGTTGTCGAAGTGTCACCGATCCGCCGGCTATACCTGCGTCCCGCAGCGAGTTCCGAAATTGTTGGCGAGCGGCTCATCGTGTGACTGACGTCATGTCGAGCCGGCCAGGCTGTCCGATCTTGAAGTGGCAACTCCTGGTGCTAAACACTGAGTCCACTTCGCCGGCAGCGGAGCGGTGCACCGAGAGTGGTGAAGTAGTGGCTCACCGGGCCGGACCTGGACAGGGCCGGCCCGGTGAGATGGGGCTCAGCCGAGTGCCTTGGTGCCGGTCCAGTCTCTGCCGTCGGTGACGAGTGCGATCTTCCGTCCAGCGCCCTGTGCAGTGGCTCCACCGGGGTAGTACCAGACGGTGTCGTCGGTTTTGACGACCCAGATGTCGGGTGGGCTGCCGGCGGTGTCGGCATTCGGGGTTCCGGCGATCAGGCGGATGTTGGCGCTGTCCCAGGTGGTACTGCTGTAGGCAGTGTCTTTTCCAGCGCCTGAGGCCGCGGCGGTCGCGAGGGAATTGAGATCGGTTCCGGCGCCAGCCTTCCTGCCGTTACGCAGGAGCAGTGCGCCGGTGGATGCGCGGTAGACGAGGTCGGCTGCGCCGTCGTTATTGTGGTCGCCCAAGGTGACGAGGGTGCGTCCGCTCCATTCGGTACTGACCTTGACGGCGCGGGATACGCGGGCGCCGGTGTAGCCGAGCAGGGCCCAGAGCTCGTTGCCGGTGATGACGAGCAGGTCGGGATTGCGGTCGCCGTCGATGTCGCCGACGGACAGCACTTGGGTGTAGGTGCCGGGGTCGGGGCTGCCGGCCGGCAGGGTGAGGGCAATGCGTTTGGCGACGTCGATGCTGCCGAGGCCGGTGCCTGGGTAGATCCAGAGTTTCTTGTCGGGCAGGCGGGCGATGAGGTCGGTGAGGCCGTCGCCGGCCCAGTAGTCGCCGTTGTGGGTCAGCAGCGCGCCGGTCCAGTAGCCATCGGGGACGTTCGGGGCGGCGCTGAGAGGCTGGTTGATGTCGCCGTTCCCGTCGGAGGCGTACATCTCGAGGTTGTTGTCCTGGTCGAGGGCGAACAGGTCGGGGAACTTGTCGCCGGTGGTGTCGCCGGGCCCGTCGAGGGTGTTGTTGGGGGCGACGTAGAACAGGTAGGTGGTGACGTTGGACTGGTTCTTGGCTTTGTCCTCAGCTTTGACGTAGAGGAGGTTGGGGCCGGCGTGGGGTGGTGTCACGCCGGGCGTTGTGACGGTGTCGTTGGAGGCGACGGTCTTGTCGACGGAGACTGAGCTGGTGAAGCCCGGTGCCTCGAAGCTGTAGACGTAGCGGGTGGTGTCAGCGCCACCGCCGGAGAAGGTGAAGGTGCCGGCGGTGCCCAGCGGGGTCTTCCAGTTCTGGTCGTCGCCCTCGTCACCGTCGGGGAAGGCGACGGAGGTGACCCGTGGTGGGCTGGGTTTGCTGCGGTCGATGGTGATGCCGCAGGTGACGCTGTTTGCCGACTTGATGTTCTCGGTGTCGACGGCATAGGTGTTCCACAGGTAGGTGCCGGTGGTGAAGCTGCTGCCCTTGACGCCGTGTTCGATGCGGCCGATCGTGGCGTTGGTCGCGTCTTTCTTGACGGTGATGTCGGCGTCGACGACCTTGGTGTTGGTGTTGCTTTGCAGCCAGATGGTGAGGTGGATGGCTTTCAGGTTGCTGTCCGGGTCGGTGGCCTTGGCTTTGAAGGTCAGGTCGGTGATGCCCACAACCGGGTAGGGCGTCTTGGCGGCGCAGCTGGTCAGCGGTAGCGACTGCAGGTCGACGGGGGTGGTTGGTTTGCGGTTGTAGCCGACGCTCAGCACGGCGTCGTCGGTGAACTTTTTCCAGCCCTTGGTGTCGGTTTCGCTACCGGCTTGGATCTTGAAAGTGATGTCGGACCAGTTCGGGTTGGCCGTGTTGGCGGTCCTGGCGGCGTTCATGGCGTCGAAGGCCACTTCATGATCGTCGCAGGACGAGTTGTAGCCGTAGGCGACTTTGATGGTGTCCTGCAGGTCGCGTTGGGTCGGTTGTTTGTTCCAGGTGGTAGAGCTGGAGATGCCGTCGGTGCGGTAGAGCTTGACGTCGGTTTTGGTGCATGACCAGGAGTGTGTCTCGCGGATCCGGAACGTCGCGGAGTTCAGGTCGACGTCGTTGAGGTCCCAGTTGATGCGGAAGTAGGAACGCTGGGTCTGACCGGTCTGCGACTCGTAGCCGGCCCGCGCTTCCTTGGTACCGCCGTTGTATCCCTTGCCGTTCCAGAACGCCGACGTCGGGTGCTGTTTGCTCACCAGCGTCCAGGCGTTGCTGTGGCCGTGAAACGACGGGTCGATGAAGACCGGGTAGACGGTTTCGGGGGCGTCGAGGAGTTCAGCCGACGGCCGCAGAGTCAGCTTGTCGCCGGCGAAAGCCGCACCCACGATCGCCTCACGGGCGCCATCGAGTGGCCCGTCAACGGCGACCAGGGTGTTCAGATCGGTGAGGCCGTCGGCGAAGCCAGAGGTGCTCTCCTGCGTGGACGTTCCGGCGGAGTCCCACATGAACGGTGTCGGTGCGGCGACGATCTCGGTCCCGGCACCGTCGACGCCGCGGATCGCGCCGCTGTCGGCCAGCGAGAACCGCAGCGTGTCCGACTGCAGGCGGTAGTTCAGTTCACGCAGTTCCGGGCTTTGTGCCGCGGCCAGGCTGCGAACGATGAGGACCTGGGTGAAGCCGTCTGCCTCGGTGGTGATCAGCAGATCCACCTCAGGCAGCACGTTGCGGTACAGGGCACGGTTGCCGGACACTTCCGCCGCGCCGGTGAACTCATCCAGCCAGCTCAAGGCGAAGCTGTGCTCGTCGGTCGTCATCCGCACCAGTTCGCGGCTCGGCTGGTCGGGCTCTGCCGTCAGGATGGGGCCGCCACCGCCTTGGCCGCCGGTGCCCGTGGTCGGCGACGGTGACGTGGCTACCTCCGCTGCGGCGGGGATAGTGATCTTGCTAACTGTGGAGCGAGTGGTCCACGAGTCACCGGCGTGGTCGAGGACCGGGTCGATGGGCGCCCACCGGCCGTACGTGCGAGCCCGGACGGGTTTGGCCGCCATGTCCCGGGTCAGGGTGCCGTCCGGGTGGGCGTAGGTGGTGTTCGTCTCGGTGTTCTCGGCGGAGACTTCCACCGGTTGACCGGTCGAACGGGCCTGGGCGATGGCGGCGGGTACGTCGACCGGCTGCTGTGGAGCAGCGATGGCCGGAGCGTCTCCGGCCTGGTCAGAACCGCCTCTGGTCAGGGCGATCGTTCCGCCGACCACGAGAACGAGTGTCGTCGCTCCGGCTATCCATGCCTTCTTGCGATGGCTTGTCCACCGGCCCCGTGTGCTGGTCACCGTCCCACCTATCTGCCCCGACCGCGGCCTCGGCTTCTTGCTGCGGGGGAAGCGCGCCGGCGTGGTCCAGACAGCACCGAACGACGGCATGCGTACGTCAGGCCCCCGTTTCGCTGACGCGCGGGCAAGATCTTCGCACAGCGATCACTGTATGTGAATGCGTCTTGCCTCTGGGGATTGATCAACGGCATACTGCCCCAGCTTCCACGTCACGTGACATTGTTCGGGGGGAATACGTGTCCAGGTGGGGTTCGACGACGCCTGCCCGCTTATTGGGCGGACTCCGGCGCGGTGTCAGCTTCGGGATACTGGCGCTGGCGCCAGTGATGATGGTGCAGCAGCCGGTCTGGGCCGACGGACGACCGTCACGGGTCAATGTGGAGCTGCCGGATCTGCAGGAGATCGCGAAGGTCGCGGGCGCTGATAGCGACGGCTCGTTCACCGTTCCGCCGGTGCCGTCCACGCAGGACGAGTACGCGCTGTCCGCGGATCGGACCGTACCGCCGACCGGTGGGACCGGGCAGGTCGTGGTGCAGGCGCCCGGGGCTACGCCTTCGGCGGCGGCGAGGTTCGCTTCGGCCAGCGCCGCTCCAGCGCAGGTCGGATCCCTCCCGGTCTATCTGGAGCCTGTGGCTTCTACGACCTCCGGTGCGTCGACCGCGAAGGCACGGGCAGCGGCGGCAGCGGAGCCTGAGTCGACGACCTGGCAGGTCACGGTCTCCGATAGGCAGGAGACCGAGGATCGCGGCATCGACGGCATGCTGATGACTCTCGCTCCGGTGTCAGGTCCCGCCAACCCGGTCAGGGTCAGCGTCGACTACTCCACCTTCGAGCAGCTCTACGGCGCTGACTGGGGTTCACGGCTGCGGATCGTGCGGTTACCCGACTGCTTCTTGACGACCCCCGACGACGAGGGCTGCTCCGACCCCATCGACATCGACTCGGCTAACGACCTGCCCGGCGACACCGTCGCCGCGGTGGTCGACCCCACAGCGGCAGGTCCCGGCGCCGAGACGCCCGACGGCCAGGCGGACACCCCGAGCAGCCCGAGGACCCGAACCAGGATAGCGAGACCCCGGTCGAGGAGGATCTCGACATCCCGGAGTCGACCGGAGGTCAGGGCGGTGGTACGGCCGTCAGCGACTATCCGGCGGCCAAGCGGGCCGGGTCCGGAAGCTCCGTGGTTCTGGCCGTTACCGGTGCGGGTGCCGGATCGACCGGTGACTACTCGGCCACCACGCTGTCGCAGTCGGGCAAGTGGACGGCTGGGCAGTCCGGTGGCGGCTTCTCCTGGGCGTACCCGCTGCACACGCCACCGGTGGCTGGCACCCTGAAGCCGGACGTCACGCTCGCCTACTCCTCGCAGGAGGTCGACGGGCGTACCTCAGTGACCAACAACCAGGCGTCCTGGCTGGGCGATGGCTGGAACTACCACCCCGGTTTCATCGAGCGGCAGTTCCGATCCTGTACTGATGACCGGTTCGAGAACGCCGACGACAAGAAGGCCAACAACGCCGACCACAAGACCGAGGATCTGTGCTGGCCGCGTAACTCGGTCGACACCAGCCTGGTCATGTCGCTGGGTGGCTCCAACGTGCCGCTGGTCAAGGACCGCAAGGCCAACCGGTGGCGGATGGCCAACGACAACGGCACGATCGTGGAGCGCCGACTCGGCGCGACCAACGGTGACGGCGGTGGCAGCACCGACAAGGGCGAGCACTGGGTGATCACCACCCCGGACGGCACCCGCTACTACTTCGGGCTGAACCACCTGCCCGGCTGGCGTGACGACAAAGACGACACCAACTCCACCTTCACCGTGCCGGTGTTCGGTAACCACCCGGGCGAGCCGTGCCGCCAGGCGAAGTTCTCCGAGTCCGACTGCACCCAGGCGTGGCGATGGAACCTCGACTACGTCGAGGACATCAACGGCAACGCGATGACGGTCTTCTACGACCGCGAGACCAACCACTACGCCAAGAACCGCAAGACCAAGACCCCGGTCTCGTATGTCCGCGGCGGCAACCCCAAGCGCATCGAGTACGGCCTGCGCTCGTCCAACGTCTTCAGCACACCGGCAGCGGCGCGGGTCGTCTTCGACCTCGACGAGCGGTGCCTGGAAACCGACGACTTCACCTGCGATCCGGCGAAGTTCAACAAGAAGGGCCAGGCGGCCAAACACTGGCCCGACTCCCCGGCCGACACCTACTGCGCGGCCCGCGACGAGAACGACAAGAAGAAGAAGTGCCTGGTAACGGCGCCGTCGTTCTGGACCCGGATGCGGTTGACCGGTATCACCACCGAGGTCGCCACCGCCCCCGGCGCCGGCACCTATCGCAAGGTCGACGACTGGCGGTTCACCCAGAAGTTCCTGACAACCCGCTACGACACCAACCCGCCGCTGTGGCTGGAGGAGATCAAGCGCACCGGCTACGACGCTGACGGAACGGCGGCCAGCCTGCCGTCGGTGCTGTTCCACGCCAACGCCGATCCGATGCCCAACCGGGTCAGCAAACCCAGCGACAACCGGCCACCGTTCGAACGGCTGCGTATCGGTGAGATCTTCACCGAGACCGGAGGCTCCGTCAAGGTCACCTACGCGAAGCCGTGTGACGCCACCGCGGCCCGGCCCAAGCCGGAGAATAACGACACCCGCTGCTATCCCGTCTACTACTCACCCAGCTCCGATACCAAGAACCCCGAGCTCGAGTGGTTCAACAAGTACGTCGTCGACCGGATTGACGAGGTCGACCATGTCGGTGGCGCACCGTCGGTGGTCACGACCTACCAGTACGACGACGCGGCATGGGCCAAGGACGACAGCGAGTTCAGCAGGGTCAAGGAACGCACTTACAGCGAGTGGCGCGGTTACGCCAACGTCACCACGCGGGTCGGTGACGGCACTGACGGCAACGCCCGTTCCAAGGCGATGACCCGGTACTTCCGCGGGTTGGACGGTTCCGTGGTCAAGGACTCCAGCGGGGTCGCGATCGCCAAGGACCACCAGGCTCTGCAAGGGCAGGTCGCCGAGACGGTCAACTACCTGGCCGACGGCGGTGCTGTGAACGCTCGTACCGTCACCAAGCCGTGGGTGCGTCGCACCGCGACGCAGAAGCGTTCTACCCTTCCGCACCCGGACAAGGCCAAGGCCCCGGTCGTGCCGGATCTGCTCGCCTACCAGACCGGGCAGAAGGAGACGCTCACTGTCAAACACATGAGCACCGGCGACCGTACGCTGCGTACGTTCACCACGTTCGACGCCGTCTACCCGGTTCCCGTGCAGGTCGAGGACTTCGGTGACGTCGGCAAGACCGGCGACGAGAAGTGCACGATCACCAGCTTCGCCAAGGCAGACGGGGCCCACCGGGTCGGCCTGCCGGCATCCTCCCGGACCACCGCAACGAGTTGCGCCGACGCTAAAGCCGGCCGGGTCGCCGTCGATCAGATCGTCACCGACACCCAGACGTTCTACGATGGTCGGCCGTTGGGGCAGGCCGGTAAAGGTCTGGTGACCGCCAAGACGGCGGTCAAGGGCGGCGGCACCGGGTACGAGTTCACCGAGAAGAGTAAGTACGACGACTTCGGCCGGGTCGAGGACGTGTGGGACGCCGACAACGCGAAGACCCACACCGGCTACTCGGCCGGTAACGGGGCACCCACCCAGGTCTCCGTTACGAACCCGCTCGGGCACTCCACCACCACGACCTTCGAGACCGGCCGAGGCCTGGCTGTGGCCAAGACCGACGCCAACGGCCGCACCACCCGTCTCGAACACGACCCGCTCGGCCGGCTGATCAAGGTGTGGATGCCCGGTCGCTCCGGCGGCGGGCAGACACCGAACATCGAGTACGCCTACGCCATCCTCGACCAGGGCAAGAAGCAACCGGTCCTCATCACCTCCAAAACCCTGCGCGACGACGGCAGCTACGCCACCAACAAGACCTTCTACGACGGTCTGCTGCGCACCCGTCAGGTGCAGGCCGAAGCCGTCGGCGGCAACGGCCGGATGGTGTCGGACACCTTCTACAACTCCGCCGGCGCGGCCCGCCGGGTAAACGACAAATACCTGGCCCCCGGCACGGTGTCCAACGAGTTGTTCCTGCCGAGCACCGACACGATCATCCCGTCCTGGACCGAGACCACCTACGACGGCCTCGGGCGGTCCACCCGTGTCGCCACCTACCACGCCGACGTCGATCCGGCGTTCGTCAGCCGTACCGTCTACGACGACGAGCAGACCACCGTCATCCCGCCCGCCGGTGGGGTCGCCACCCGTACCACCGTCGATGTGAACGACCGGGTCACCCGGGTCGAGCAGTTCACCGACGCCGCCCGCACCACCACCAATGCGGTCAAGTACGGCTACAACGCCCGCGGTGATCGCGCGAGCATCCTCGATGCCGAGAACAACACCTGGTCCTACAAGTACGACGCCCGTGGCCAGCAGGTCGAGGTCAACGACCCCGACAAGGGCCTGAGCACGTTCAAGTACGACAACTCCGGCCGGCAGACGTCCTCGACCGACGCCGAGAACCGGACCATCGTCAGCCTCTACGACCCTCTGGGCCGCAAGTACGAGGAACGCGAAGGCAGCGACAAGGGCACGGTGCGCGCGGAGTGGAAATATGACGGCGTTGCCAAGGGCCTGTTGAGCTCCTCCACCCGCTATGAGGCCACCGCCAACGGGCCGGTCGCCTACACCAACACCATCACCGGTTACGACGCCGACTACCAGGTCACCGGGCGGCGCATCTCGGTCCCTGAGGTGGCCGGAGCGGTCAAGGGTGACTACACCTACGCCTACACGTACACCCCGACCGGGAAACCGGAGACCACCACCGTGCCCGCCGCCGGTGGGTTGCGTTCCGAGCAGTTGGTCTACCACTACACCCGTGACGGGCAGGCGCTGACCACCTCCGGCCTGGACTGGTACGTCACCGACGCCGTCTACAGCGCCTACGGTGAACTGTTGCGCACCACCGCCGGCCCGGCACCGACCCGGGTCTGGACCACCAACTTCTACGACGAGCACACCCGCCGGTTGACCCGCAGTGTCAACGACCGTGAAGCCACCGTGCACCGGATCAACGACACGGGTTACCGCTACGACCACGCCGGTAACCTGCTCAACGTCACCGAGACCGCCGCCGGCGTCACCGACAACCAGTGCTTCGCCTACGACCAGCTGCAGCAGCTCACCGCCGCATGGACCACCAAGCCCGGCAGCGCATGTGCCGACGGTGCCAGTGAGGCCACGGTCGGCGGTCCGGACGCCTACTGGCGTGACTACACCTTCGACAAGGCCGGCAACCGTACCGGCGAGGTCGTCAACGACCCGGCCGGCAAGATCACCCGCGAGTACGAGTACGAGCCCGCGAGCCACAAGCTGGCGAGGGTGACCTCGACCGGCCCGGGCGGTCAGCGGCTGAACAACTACACCTATGACAAGACCGGTAACACCAAGACCCGGCAGGAGGCCGGTGCCACTCAGAGCCTGGAGTGGAATCCGGACGGTCGGGTCGCGAAGATCGTCGACCCGACCAAGGGCGAGACGACCTTCGTGTACGACGCCGACGGCAACCGCCTGCTGCGCCGCACCACAGCCGGCACCACCTTGTACCTGCCGGAAACCGAGGTCACCGCCGCCCCCGACGGCACGCTGACCGCCGACCGCTACTACACCCAGGCCGGCGCCCCGACCGTCATCCGCAGCCGCACCGCCACTGGAGAGACGCTGTCGGTGATGCTGGCCGACCACCACAACACCGCCACCACCGCGGTCCGGCTGTCCACCGACATGACGGTTCAGCGGCGCAAACTCACCCCGTACGGTGAGGACCGCGGCCAGAAACCACAACTGTGGCCCGGCCAGCGCGGCTTCGTCGACGGCACCATCGACGACAGCACCGGCCTGATCCACCTGGGTGCCCGCGAATACGACCCGGCGATCGGTCGGTTCCTGTCCGTCGACCCGGTCATCGACGTCATGCAACCCCTGCAGTTGCAGCCCTACAGCTACGCCTACAACAGTCCGTTGACGTTCACTGACCCCGACGGCCTGTGGGGCTGGTCGGAGATCGTGCACACCGCACTCGACGTCGCCGGCATGGTCCCGGTCATCGGCGAAGCCGCCGACCTGACCAACGCCGCCGTCTACGCCGCCGAAGGCAACTGGGGCGAAGCCGCCCTATGCGCGGCCGCAGCAATCCCCGTCGCCGGCAATGCCATCACCGCCGCCAAGATGGGCCGCAACGCCAAGAAAGCCATCAACGCCGCCGAAGCCATTGCCGAAAAAGCCGACGACGCCGTCGACGTTTCCAAGGC
The DNA here is from genome assembly GCF_050956125.1 of Actinoplanes sp. CA-252034. Classification (NCBI taxonomy): domain Bacteria; kingdom Bacillati; phylum Actinomycetota; class Actinomycetes; order Micromonosporales; family Micromonosporaceae; genus Actinoplanes; species Actinoplanes sp. CA-252034. Next base: position 8,996,548 of record NZ_CP191846.1, on the reverse strand, counting down.
CGTCCCACCGGTCAAGGCACCCGACCCGGAACCCCCGACAAAGGTCGCCGACAACACCAAACGCACCGAGACGTGCGACGGGGCCAACAGCTTCGCCCCCACCACCCAAGTGCTGATGGCCGACGGCAGCACAACACCCATCGGCGAACTCCAAACCGGGGACCAGGTGCTGGCCGAAGACCCTGAAACCGGCGAACGAGGCGCCCGTGCGGTCGTCGCGACCATCGGATCTGACCTGGTAAAGCAGGTCGTCGAGATCACCGTCCAGGCACAGGATGCGCCCGCGCCCGGCGGGGATGACAACACCGCCACCGCCAAACACCGTCAGACCGGTACGGCCGTGCCGGAAGGCGGCAAGGATGCGGGTCAGTCAGCCACACTGATTGCAACGGCGAACCATCCGTTCTGGGCCGCCGATGCAGGATCCTGGATACTGGCTGGCCAGTTGCAGCCCGGCATGTGGCTTCAAACTTCGGCCGGCGCCTGGGTGCAGGTCCAAGCCGTCCGCCCCGTCGGCACACGCTCCGACGTACGCAACCTCACCATCGAAGACCTTCACACGTACTATGTGAAAGTCGGCAATAGCCCGGTCCTCGTACACAACTGCGATTTGACAATTACACAAGAGCAATTGGATACCATGGTGCCCGGTCCGCATGCGAACCATCCTGGCATTGAGACGAGGGAGGCGGATCCGCTCCCCCAGAACATTCGTGATGCCGTCCAGCCAGACGCATGTCATACATGCAATGACGCGCGTCCAGGTGCTAAGCCCGTGAAGATTGGTGATCATCAGCCGCCCAAGGCATTCGGATATCCAGGCTTTGTCTATCGAATTTTTAGTCATTGCTCAATTTGCAGTAGGATCCAGAACCTGGGCGTACAACGCATGCTGGCGATTGGACGTAATCACAACATCAGGGAGCCTGAGGGTAGGTATGAAGACCTGATGAGGTTGGCTCGACAACACTTGGCTCCATGAGAGGTGCCGCCTGATGAAACTCTGTTCAATTGAGTTCGCGGTGGATAACGGCATGTTGACAATTGGTGCGGCCGAGGTGGCGGACGGTGAACAGCCAACGTTGGAGAATTTGCCAGCTGCCACGGCCACCCAGTTGTTCATACCGTGTCGGCAACAAATAGCTCCCGTGCACGTCGATTTTTGGCGAGGCGAGGCACCGCCGAGTTCGTATGAGATGATTTCGGTCGATATAACGCTGCCGAATGGTTTATTGACTGTGGGTGAGACCTTCCTCCGCCCCTATCTGTCTTGGCCTGTTTGCGCGCCGGGCCAATCTGTTAATGTCCGCATCGGAGTTGACGACGAAGATGACGCCGCAAGTGTGACCGTCCTGATCGATGCAGTAGATGTCCGGCTCCCCTCATCCCGGGACCGTGCGCACCTGGTGCGAGCCCTGGCCGAATATGACCAGCTGGAAAAACTTGACGTCATTACAGCAGAGCACAGCTTTCCACTCGAGCGGTTCAGCTCGGCATTCCATATCATCCGGCACGGCATTGCGTCGGGTGCGGCCGGTGGTAGGGTCCGATATGGAGTTCAGACTATTATTGAATGGATGCGTTGGCTGAAGGCTGATATTTTGAGAGAAAATCTGGAAGGCATTGATGAATTGATCATCAGTCGGGCCAGCTCGAATGTATCGCCAGATCAGGCTGCGCGTGAAATATTGGCGGAGGTTGCTGGAAGGCTCGGGGTGTCGCTGGACGAACTGCTCGTTGCCCGGAGATGAGATTCTTCTTGACCGCGGTTTGAAACGATTGCGCTGAGTAGTCAGGCGACTCTCTCGGTGTCGTACCGGGCGTCCATCGCGATGACGACGTCTGGGTTGTGATTGGGTGGTAGCTGCTGTCGGCCTTGCTGCGGGCGGTTCTTCTTGAAGTGGTCCACACCTCGCCGACCACGGCGAGGGTGTGGCGTTCGTGGCAGATCAGCAACTGGTCGGTGCATTCGTGGCACAGGCTGCGGCCCCAGCGTTCGATGTAGCAGTTCGCCCGTCGTATTCGTGGCGCGGAGTCTTCGTCGCGGTGATGCGTTCGGCGGTGTGGATTCATCGAACGCGGCGCTGTACTTGCCGCCCAGGTTGGGATCAGGAACCGGTATCGGTTCGGTTTGTTCGCCGAGGTCTATGCCGATGACACGGGCCTGCTGGCCCAGTACCTGCCAAAATGTCATCCGGGTAGGTCAGGCGGCATGTTTGTATTCGTGAAGGATGCCGCCGAGGCGGTTGCGTCGGTGGATGTTTAGGCGGGTGAGCCGGTCGGGGTCGATGATCGCTTCTGGTAACGGTGCGAGGGGGCGGGCGTTGGTGATGCCCTGGTGCGGTCGGTGTTCGTTGTAGAAGGCTTCGAACTCGCGTAACGCGTGCAGCAGGTGCCGCCGGCTGAGGATCAGGGTCCGGTCGAGTAGCTCGCGTCGGCAGGCTGTACCCAGCGTTCTTGTCCGCCTCCGCGAACTAGTACGTCGGTCTGGCGGCGCCCGTGTGCCGCTCTGTCCTCGACGACCGCTTCCAGCCCGCCGCGGTGATAGCCGCGGTGGCGATCCGCTGTTTCAGCGCCTTGTGCGCGTTGCTTTCGCCCTCGGCCTGGTCACGGATAGCCGGGTTGTGGTGCGCCGCGTGCAGCAAATGGTTCGTGCTGCGCGGGATGAACATCCATTCGGGGCAGTCCGGTGCAGTGTCGCGGCACTGCGGGCACTGCAGGACTCCTTCGCGGAAGTCCCGCTCGCTGGGGAGTACACCTCGGCGAGAAGGCCTGGTCGGTCGGGATGACCGAGGTTGGGATCGTCGGTCAGATCGAGCTCGATATCATACAGTGCGTGCCACACCGCAGTGTTCGGAGAGGCCATGTCCATCAATGTAAGAAGGTGCGGTGTGAGAATCACGGGATACGACATGCCCGAATTTCGGCACCATTTGACCGAGCCTCGCAACTGGTGGCGGCCTGTACTACACGGGAGGACGTCGCAGGTGGTTTGGGTGACGGCAGCAGTGAATATGGGGAGCGCGTTGGGAGTACAGCGCTGACCCGACCACGTCGCTGGGTTCGGCTGAGATGCCGGCGGTATGGGGAGCGATCTGCTCCTCGCTGGCCGTGATTTTGCCCTGTTCAGAGGCCATCCTCAGCAATGGTGGGGAGCGTCGACACGATGAAATTGGGCTGTTCGGGGTGGGCAGTGCGGCGCTGCTCCCAAAACCGTCGATCGTATGGGGAGCAGGCGGGGTTGAATTCAGCAGCGTCGAACAGCGCCGAACCGCGTTTAGTAGCGCCGGGCAACTGCGGCTGAGCAGGCTAAGGCCGTGTTCATACTGGTCAGTGGCTCGATCGGACTACGTTCACACCGGAGAGGTCACTGGTTCGATCCCAGTATCGCCCGCGGGTATTCCTAGCTGTGAAAACGCTCGGTCTTGTGATCCACAAGGCCGAGCTTTTTGTCATGCTTGTGGGAGCAGATTGGGAGCAGCGCCTCTTCTCTCGAAGAGACCTCCTTCGAAGAAGCTTGCTGACCGGAATGTCGAGCGGCGTTCAACAGCGCTGACGGGCTTCCATGGCCTCTGCAGCGGTGACGACTCCTGTCATTGCTGCCGTGACCACAACCTGCTTTGCGAAGTGGTCAGGACCCGTGCCGAGGAGCGCCGTATGGCGCCGTACGCAGTCCGGCGGCGGTCACTGTCAATGGCCAATCCGTTCCGCCCCAGAGGCGGCCAGTAGTCGTCCCCGCTGGCGGCCATCCGCCCTCGGCGTGCTCTCCGTCCCGCGGTGGACCCCGATGGTGCGCTCGCCGAAGCTCCCGGCCAGTGCCTCCTAGAACGGTGGCCGGCAGCCGCCGAGGCGGTGCGCGACGGGCTCGCTATACCCCTCAGCGCCGGGGTCGGTCAGCGTGCCGAAGTAGCCGAAGATCACCGTGCGCATGGCCCATACACGGACGCGCCGGAGACTCCCCGTGGTTCGGGGGCCTCCGGCGAGGCGGTTCCGTGTGGTGGATCAGGATCCGCGAAGGATCAGGTTGCCGTTGTCCGCGGCGCCGCTCAGCGAGCCGCTTGTTTCGCTGGCGCGTTTCGCGACTTTATCCCGCTGGCGTTTCGTTCAGCCCCAAACCGCGCAGGATGTTATCGCGGTTCGCGTTTGCGCGCAGCGCTGTCAAGGAATTCAAGCGGCCCAGCAAAGTCGTGGAGGATGCGGGGCATTTCAAGTCTTGAATCGCCGACAGAGTTTTTTCAAAACGTTGGATGCGGCTTTCAAGGTCCGTTCCACTCGGAAGGCTCGCATTCTTGAGCGCTACCTGCGCGTTCACTTGGGCTTGAGTGGGTGGGCAGCGACCGGGAACCTTTACGCCGGTAGGGCCCACGCGGTCGGCCGTCGCGTCCGGATTGCCCGGGCTGAAACCCAGCGCCGGCACCAAAGCGTTGATGTTACCGGAGCTGGCTCCGGCGTTCCCCGTCGCTCCACTCGCGGCCGCGCCACCGGATCCTGCGGCGGCTTGATCCGCTGGCGTTTCGTTCAACCCCAAACCGCGCAGGATGTTATCGCGGTTCGCGTTTGCGCGCAGCGCGGTCAAGGAATTCAAGCGGCCCAGCAAAGTCGTGGAGGATGCGGGGCATTTCAAGTCTTGAATCGCCGACAGGGTTTTCTCGAAACGTTGGATGCGGCTTTCAAGGTCCGTTCCACTCGGAAGGCTCGCATTCTTGAGCGCTACCTGCGCGTTCACTTGGGCTTGAGTGGGTGGGCAGCGACCGGGAACCTTTACGCCGGTAGGGCCCACGCGGTCGGCCGTCGCGTTCGGATTGCCCGGGCTGAAACCCAGCGCCGGCACCAAAGCGTTGGTGTTACCGGAGCTGGCTCCGGCGTTGCCCTGGCCCGCGTTGCCCCCGGGTTGGACGGTGGCCTGGCTCATCCCCGTGCCGACCGCGAGCGCCGAGCCGAGCAGCGCTGCGGCGGCACCTCCAACAACCAGCTTGCGCGTCCGGCCGCTGACTCCGCGTCGATACATGCACGGCTCCTCTTCGTTTCGGTACTGCTTGTGCCGAGAAATACGAGCAATGATGTGGCAGCAGTTCATGACGCTGAGCAAGCGTTCCTTAAAGTTTCTTTAACGTGACGCCCGGGGCGTGCATCCGCCGGCATCGTCGCGCCCACGTCCGCGGGCACACGGCCGCGGGTCAGCAGCGAGCCCGCCACCATCGCCGTGAGCGCGAGCGGCACCGTCCACACGGCCGGCTGCGCGAGCAGCCCGGTCTGCCAGCCGGACAGCGGCGGCCCGAACACCGTGACCAGCACCGCGGCCATCGCGGCGCCGGCACCGGTCGGCACGCCCGAGGCCGCCCCGGTGTCCGTGAGTCCGCGCCACCAGATGCGTCGTGGTCTTACCGGCGCCGTTCGGGCCGACAGCACGATCCGGGCCCGCGCCTCAGCACGGGCAGGAAGGTCCCATCTGTACTGTTCGCGAATCTCTCCTGGACCACAGCGACACCGTGTGGTCACCAGTCCGGACCGGGCCAGCGCGACGCCGAGCACCGGCGGAAGTCCACAAGACCGCGCTGAAAGTCGCCGGCGGGTTCGGCAGCCGGCATCCTGACCGCATCCGCCTTCGGTGCCGTCCCGACGCCGCTGGCGATCGTAGTCTTCGGCGTGATCATGGTCGGCGCGCTGCTCGTCGTAGCGCGCGGCTGAATGCTGGTGCGGATCGGCTTCCCGTCGGCCCGCACCAGCATTTCCCCACGTCGGCCCAAGTCGGCCGTCATATCAACGGCCGGAAACGATGAGCGCGGGTGTCCCAGGTCAGCGTGAACGGGGCGATTCGCGAGGTCGCCACGATCGTCGCGTTGGCCCTGAGTTGCATGCGGATGACCGCGGCATCGTCGGAGACGACGGGCTGCAGGGTGACGGTGCTGTTGCCGGCGGTCAGGCCGATGTCGCCTGATCGTCGGCGCGACGGTGTCAGCGGGCCGCCGCGGGCGCGTGCAGCCCGACGGCGGCCAGCACCGCGACGAGGATGGCGCCGCCCGTACGCGAAGTGATGTTGCCCGGTCGCATGCCCCGTTCTTCGAGAACGGGGGCGTTCAGACCGGTCCTGGTTCTGCAGGGTGACGAGAGTGCCGGTTGTCGGTGTGCGGCCGTGTCGGTTGAGGCAGGCTCTCCATTCGCACCGCTGGTGTGACGCGGGCGATGGTGGGCGGCGGCCGACCTCTCCTGAGGTTGATTCGTGCTGCTCCCGTCGTGAGCACCACCATGTCGCAACAGTGGTCGTCCAGGGGGTTACGGGTTGCCGGCGCTCTGCCGGGCTTTGCGCCTGCGCACTATCGGCCACACCACCGCGACGAGCGCCAGGACGGTGAGGACGCCGAGCACGACCGGCCTCCACCACGACGAGAGTGTGGTCTGCGGTGACTCGCCCGGCTTCGCCGCGGAGACCTGCGCCGGAGCCGACTGGGCCGCTCTGGCCTGGACTTCGACGGTCACCTCGCTGGTGTGTGGTGCCGGGGCACGGACCGTCACCTTCCACTTTCCGGGGGTCAGGATCGGACCGGTGGCGTAGAAGCCCTGGCCCTCGCCGGCCGGTTCCAGTTGCACCGGTCCGACAGCCTGTCCGTCGGGGCCGGTGGCGGTGAGTGCCAGCCGGACCAGCGTTTCCAGCTGGTGCCCGTCGGCGTGGCGGGCCTGCACGGTGACGCCGACGGCGCCGTCGCCCGCGACCTCCAGTTTGAGTCTTCCGTTGTGCGCCCACGCCGGGCCGACGGCCGGCAGGAGTGCCAGTAACAGGCCGGCCAGGACGGCGGCTGCTCCACGGGTACGACGCATCAAGGTGTTCCCTCCTGCACCGGGAGGCCCCGTCCCGCCTGGTGACGGGACGGGGCCGTTGTCGTCAGAGCCCGCGGCCCGGGGAGATCCGGGTGGGGTCCTCGGCTAGTCGGCCGGTGCGGGTCAGGGGCTTGCCGTCGTTCGCCTTGGCCCCGGCTCGGCTCGCCGTGCCACCGAGCCGCTCGATCATCGCGTCGGCGTCGCGGAGCAGGGTGTCGCGCACGTCGGTGTCGGCGACGAGGGCTGCGTCGTTGACGAGCGTCCGGAAGGTGGCCAGCTGCCGCACTGCCCGCTCGTCCTCGCCGGCCGCCTCCGAGGCCCGGATCGTGTCCAGCCTGGTGGACAGCTGCCGATGTGCCTTGGTGGAGAGCCGTCCGGTCGCCTTGAACCGGTCCAGCAGGTTCTGCATGTCCCGGAACGAGGTGGTGACGAAGAACCTGACCGTCGTCGAGGTGCTGTTGTCCGCCTTGTCGGTCGCGGTCACGGTCAGCTCGTGCAGGCCGAGTGGCAGCTCGTACAGCGCCTGGAGGGAACCGCTGGTGTACGGCTTCCCGTTGAGCGTGCCGGTGGTGGTCCTGATGCCGGAGGTGGGGTCGACCGCCTGCCACGAGGTGCGGATGTCCTGGCTGTCGCCGTACAGCTGGCCGTTGGCCAGCCCGGAGACCAGCAGGGTCGGCTTGGTGCCGTCGATCCGTACGACCGCCGACTTGAGCGTCTCGGCGTTACCTGCCTTGTCCTTGGCCCGGTAGAGCAGCTCGTGTGTGCCGTCCTCGGTCACGTCGACCGGTGCGGTGTACGGCGTCCAGGTGCCACCGTCCAGCGACCACTCCAGCAGTCCCACCCCGGAACCGGCATCTACCGACTTCAGTACCACCGGGACGGTGCCGTCGTGCCAGCCGTTGTCGTTGGCCGGCGCGAACTGGGCCGAGGTGACCGGAGCCGTACCGTCGATCCTGATCGTGACCGATTTCGCCTGCTCCACGTTGCCGGCCGAGTCGGTCGAGCGGAACCGCACCTCATGGGTGCCGTCACCACTGACCGGCACACCGGCGGTGTACGCGGTCCAGGCGGTGGCGCCGTCGAGCTGGTATTCGGTGCCCGCCACCCCACTGCCACCGGTCTCGTCGGCCGCGGTCAGGGTGACCGTGACGTTTCCGGTGTGCCAGCCCTCGACCGGGGTGCCGGACACCTTGGCGCTGGTCACCGGTGCGGTGGTGTCGGCGTTCTCGGCACTGATCCGGAAGTAGTCGAAAGCGACGGTCTTCGAGGCGGTCTGGGCGGCGCCGAGGCTGTACAGCCCCACCTTCGGGATCGCCCCGACGGCGGCGTTGGTCAGCGGTGCGAACGTCGTCCATTCCGTGCCGTCGGCCGAGTACGCGGCGGTGTAGGTGTTGCCGGCCCGGGCCAGCCGCAGATGCCACACCGCCGAGGTCAGACTGCCGGCCTGCGGTTGTGGGTCCTGCACCGCGGCGCCGATCTCGCTGCGGAACTCGATCCGTCGGCTGACCGGCTGGCCCGCGGTGTTGTCGGCGACGAAGTCCAGCTTGACGTAGTTGTCGTCGTCGCCGTACACGAGAAGTCCGGCCTGCTGGTACTGCTCGTTCAGCAGGCTGCCGTCGACCTTCGTCTGCACGGTCCAGTCGCCGGCCGGCGCCGTCTGCAGGACGAAGTTCGTCGGCCCGGTGTTGTTGGCGGTGTAGATGTCGCCGTTGGGCACGTCGATGCGCAGCGCCCCGTCGGCGACCCGGTAGGTCGCCGGGTCCTCCCGGACGATCGCGTTCCACCGGCACTTGTCCAGCGCGGCGCCGGCGAACTCGTCCGACGGAGTGACCGGTTCCGCCGGGGCGTCCGGCGTGAACTGGAACCAGTCGAACGTCGCGTCCACCACCGGCGCGGTGGTGCCACCGTTGAGGGCGAAGACCCCGATGCGCGGGTTCTCGATGCCGGCCAGGGCGGCGGACCGGCCGACGGGGGTGAATGTCCGGCCGTCGGCGGAGGCTTCCGCGGTCAGGTTCGTCCCGTCACTGGTCAGCCGCAGGTAGGTCACGTCGCCGGTGGGCGCCGCGGTGCTGTCGCCGCTCTCGTTGCGGGGACTCGCGGCGGTCTCCCGGATGAACTCGACCGTGCGCGCCCCGTTGTAGAGCAGGTCGAGCTTGGCGTAGTTGTCGTCGTCGCCGTACACGATCAGACCGGCCTGCTGGTAGGTCGCGGTGATCGGCACGGTGACCTTGGTCGTGGCCTGCCAGGCGCCGCCGGGTGCGGGCTGCAGGACGAGGTTGGTGGCGTCGTTGCGGGTGCCGTAGAGATCACCGACGCCGGTGGGCAGCCGCAGTGTCCCGTCGGCGACCGAGTAGAGCTGGTTCTCCCGCACCACCGTCCAGCGGTCGCGGTCCAGCGCGCTGCCGAGGAAGTCGTCCGAGCGCGCCCCGAAACAGGAGGTGTTCGGTGCCTCGACCTTGACCGGGACATTGGCGTACGAGCGGGCGCCGCGACTGTCGGTGACGGTCAGAGTGGCGGTGAACGTGCCCGGCACCCGGTACGTGTGGCCGGCGTCCAGGGTGGTCGCCGTACCTCCGTCGCCGAAGTCCCAGGCGTACGTCAGCGGGGTGTCGCCCTCGGTGTCGGTGGCCGTGCCGTCGAAGGCGACGGTGACCGGCGCGGTGCCGGTGGCCGGTGTCGCGACCGCGCTGACCTTCGGTGGTGCGTTCTCGGTGACGCCCCGGCCCAGGAAGTCGAGCCAGTTCACATTGAACAGCGCCCCCGTCCCGCCGGCCGGGCCCCGGGCGACGAAGAACAGGGAGCCGGCGTTGGTGCCGGTGACCGGCGCGGTGACGTCGGCCCAGGTCTGCCCGCCGCCGGTGTTCGGTACCGCGGCCGTGGCGACCAGCGGGCCGTCGGCGGCGTCGGCGCGCACCTCGATGCGGCCGCCGGCGGCAGCCGACGCGACCCGGAAGCGGATCGACTCGATGCCGGTCAGGCTGGCCGGGTCCAGCGACCACCAGTCGCCGTCCTCGATGGCGGTGATGTTCTGCCCGCCGCCGGCCGGGTCGCTGCCGTTCTCCCGGGTCACGCCCGGTTGACCGCCGCCGGTGCCGCCGGGCACCCGGCCGGTGGCGGTGTAGTACTCGGCCTGCTTGCGTTTGGGCTGCAACTGCTCGATCGCCCGGCCGGTGAGCGGGCCGGCGCCGCCCGAGCCGCCGTCATCGGTGTAGGTGGCCTCGAAGACCGCGAAGACGTCGGCCTCCGCGCCGTGCCCCGAGGCGAGTGAGGTCTGCACGGTGCCGGTGCAGCCGGTGTGCTGCTCCAGCGGGTGGGCGTGCTCGTCGTGGCCGAGCAGCACCTGCAACCGCACCCGGTCGCAGTCGATCTCGCCGTCCTCCGGGTCGGTGACCTTGATCGTGTACCGGACCTGGTCACCCCATTCGAAGAAGCCGCCGTCCGGCGGGAACTCGATGGTCACCGTCGGGGTGGTGTTGCCGACCGTCACCGGGACGTTCGCGACCGCGCTGCGCCCCTTGGGGTTGGTGACGGTCAGCTGCGCGGTGTAGTCGCCCGCCGTCGCGTAGGTGTGGGTGGGGTTGGCCTCGGCCGAGGTCGCGCCGTCGCCGAACGTCCACGCGTAGGTCAGCGCGCCACCGTCGGGATCGCGGGATCCAGCGCTGGAGAACCGTACGGTCAACGGCGCCTGTCCGGAGGTCGGGGTGGCGGCGGCCGCGGCGATCGGTGCCCGCTCGCCGGCGATGTAGTCGATCCGGTAGACGCCGGAGTCGTCGTTGTTGCCGCCGAAGCCCGTGCCCCACTCGATCATGTACATCGCGCCGTCCGGGCCGAACTCGAAGTCCATCGGGCGGATGAACTTCATCCCGGTCAGCAACTGGTTGATGTCGACCAGGGACCGGCCGTCGGCGGTCACCTGCATGGTGTACATCTTCGACTGGTTCCACTCGCCGAGCAGCGCCTTGCCGTCGTAGTAGGCGGGCCACTTGCGCGTGGAGTTCGAGTCGGCGTCGTAGCGGTAGACCGGGCCGCCCATCGGGGCGCCACCGCCGCCGATCTCCGGGAAGCGCGGGTTGCCGCCGTAGTCGTAGTCGACGGTGGCGCTGACGGCCGGCGGCAGCGTGGTGAGGCCGGTGTTGTTGGGCGAGTTGTTCACCGGCGCCGCGCAGTCGAATTTCGCCCCGCTCGGGCCGGACGGGAACTGGTAGTCGTTGTACGCGTAGTTCGCGCCGATGCAGTACGGCCAGCCGAAGTTGCCCGGGGCGGCGACGATGTTCCACTCCACGGTCCCCTCCGGACCGCGGTTGGGATTGGTCGTGCTGGCGTCCGGCCCGTAGTCGGCGACGTACAGGACGTTCGTGGCCGGGTCGACGCCGATGCGGAACGGGTTGCGGAAGCCCATCGCGTAGATCTCCGGGCGGGTCCGCGCGGTGCCCGTCGGGAACAGGTTCCCCGCCGGGACGGTGTACGAGCCGTCGTCCTCCGGGTGGATCCGCAGCACCTTGCCGCGCAGGTCGTTGGTGTTGCCGGCGCTGCGCTGGGCGTCGTAGTCCTGCCGGCCGGCACGCTCGTCGATCGGAGTGAACGCGTCCGACTCGAACGGGTTGGTGTTGTCGCCGGTGGCCAGGTAGAGGTTGCCGGCGCTGTCGAAGGTCATGCTCCCGCCGGCGTGGCAGCAGGTGTTGCGCTGGGTGTCGACCTGCAGGACGACCTTCTCGGTGGCCGTGTCGATGGTGTCGCCGACGACGGTGAACCGGGACAGCAGGTTACGGGCCACGCCGTCGTTGCGGGCGTAGTAGAGGTAGACCCAGCCGTTGTCGGCGAAGTCCGGGTCGAGCCGGATCCCGATCAGGCCGTCCTCGTTGCCGGTGAAGACGTCCAGGTCGACCGCGGTCACCGTGGTGTTGGTGGCGGGCTTGACGATCCGTACCCGGCCGTCGCGCTCGACGTAGAACACCCGGCCGTCGTCGGCGATGTCCAGCTCCATGGGGTTGCTGGTGTTGCTGTCCAGCGTGATCTTCTCGAAGCTCTTGGTCAGCGAGGCGCCGCAGTCGGCGTCCAGCTGCCCGGCCGCGGTCTGGATGCCGCCCAGCAGGTGGGCGAGGAACGCCGGATCGGTGTACGACTCGGTCGTGTGGCCGCCGCCGGTGTACCAGGCCCGTCCGCCGTCGTAGTCCTGGCACCACGCGGTCGGGTGGTCGGCACCCATCGCACCGGCGCCCGGGGTGTAGCTGGTCTCGTCGAGGCTGGCCAGCACGTGCACGTCACCGCGGGGGTTGGACCGGAAGTTGTACCACTCGTCGAAACGCGACCAGCGTTCCGGCAGCCCGGCCGTGGACGGGTGGGCGTGGTCCTCCACCTTCACGGTCGCCTGCTGGTTGGCGGGGTGGCTGGCGAAATACGCGCCGACCAGTTCGCCGTACCAGGGCCAGTTGTACTCGGTGTCGGAGGCGGCGTGGATGCCGGCGTACCCGCCGCCGGCCTGGATGTAGCGCTCGAAGGCAGCCTGCTGGCCGGGGTCCAGGACGTCGCCGGTGGTGGAGAGCCAGATCACCGCCCGGTACTTGGCCAGGTTGGCGTCGGTGAAGGCGGCACTGTCCTCGGTGGCGTCGACGGTGAAGCCGTTGTCGGTGCCGAGTTGCCTGATGGCGGCGATGCCGGCCGGGATGGTGTCGTGCCGGAAGGCGGCGGTCTTGGAGAAGACCAGGACGGAGTACGGCTCCGCGGCGGCCGCGGCCCGCTCCGCCGCGGGCTGCGGGCTCGCTGGGGCGGCCTGGGCGGGGGCGCCACTGAGGACGGACGCCAGCAGGGCGCACGTGAGCAGAGCAGCGGTGAGCAGGCGTCTTCCGGGGTGAACACGGCGTGGACGGGGCACGTGCCTCTCCTTGTCCTGGGTGGACAGCGGTCTCGTGCCACAACCCACGCATCGATATTTGTTGATTGCCTATACAAATTAGGGCTACCCCCCGGATGTCCAGCAAGAGTTCAGTGTGTAACGGTTCGGTAACTTGCCGCAGTGTGATGGCCGACGGTGCCCGAGCGCCGTTCTAACGGTCGCTTCAGGTTCGCTCGGTATGAAGGGGGCACCGTCGGCCCCGCACCGGACTGCGGCTGAACCGTCCACGCGACCCCGGAAGGCGGCCATCCATGATCTCTGTGCTCGTGGTGGACGCCCAGCCGATGCAGCGCCTCGGGGTTCGCATGCTGCTGGAGAGCACCCCCGACACCGAGATCGTCGGCGAGGCCGCGAACGGCGGCGAGGCCGTTCGGCGGATCACCGAGCTGCGTCCCGACGTGGTGCTGATGGACATCCGCATGCCGGGCGTCGACGGGATCGAGGCCACCCGGCGCGTCGTCGCAGCCGGTGGGCGCTCGCGGATCCTGGTGCTGACGACGTTCGACGTGGAGCGGTACGCGTTCGCCGCGCTGCGGGCCGGGGCGAGCGGCTTCCTGCTCAAGGACATCCGCCCGGAGGAGTTGCTCGCCGGCATCCGGGCCGTCGCCGCCGGGGACGCGGTGATCGCGCCGGCGCTGACTCGTCGGCTGCTCGACGCGTTCGCCGACCGGCTCGACGACGACCTCTGCGGGCCCGTGCGGGAGGATCCCCGGCTGGACTTCCTGACCGGCCGGGAGCGCGAGGTCTTCGTCGCCATCGGCCACGGCCTCACCAACGGCGAGATCGCGCAACGGTTCACGCTGTCGGAGTCGACGGTGAAGACCCACGTCGGGCGGGTCCTCGCCAAGATCGGCGCGCGGGACCGGATCCAGGCCGTGATCCTCGCCTACGACCTGAGACTCGCCCGGCCGGTCTAGCACCTCGTCGGGTGCGTGGTCGAGAGCGCGACCGTAGTCATCAGCTCACCCACGTTCGACGCTTCGTCAGGACTCGCGAGGGGAGACCGTCATGATGCCGATGCACATCTCGTCGCTGGTGCCGTCGCCCCACACCACGTAACGCGGCGGCAGCTTGCGCAGCTGGGGCACCTGTTTACGCAGCAGCGCATCGTGCTCGCAGGTCACCCGCAGCGTGTCTCCCGGACCGATCTCCACCGGCGACGGCAGCTGCACCAGCCGCTGGTTGTCGAAGTCGAACTGCGGCACGTCCAGCACGACCCTGGCGTTCGGCGTGCCCGGGTTCAGTTCGACCTTCATGGCCCGCCCGAGCATGTGCATGTGGGCGAAACCGGCGTACAGCGTCATCGGCGCCTCCACCTTGTGGTCGCAGGTCTGGGTGGGGCCGGGCTTCGGCGCGCTCTGGCCGCACTCCTCCACCTGACGGTCCGCCATTTCGCCGACATCCGTCCCGAACCGCTTCGTCACGTCCGCGATCGAGGTCGCCCGGTCACAGAGCGGACCCGTCTCGTCGGCGGCGCACGGCAGATCGGTGGGCGCGTCGAGCGGCCACGTCTCGAGCTCCCGGGTCTTCGGCGTGCCCTCCGTCAGCCGCAGTCGCACCGCCGAGCGGTCCGGCCCGGCTGGCTTGCCGTCGGTCGCGAGCAGGTTGTAGTGGATCTGGAGGACGAGCAGGCTGCCCGGCTCAAGCTTGTGGCCGGCGTCCTGGGTGAGCAGCGCCTCCGTGGCGCCCGGCGCCCAGGTGTCCACCCACGCGGCTTCTCCCTCTTCGACCTCGGCGCCCTTCACGCCGGTCCCGCCGAAACACTGCCAGCCGAGGCCGGGGGTCTTCGCGTCCTGCTCGCGCACCGCGGCAGCGCCGCCCGGCGGCACCGCATACACGATGGCGTGGTGCGCGATGGCGACGTTCTCCGGCATGAACCGGGTCCCGGTCAGGAACGCCGCCTTGGTCAGGCCCGGATCGATCATCTGGCACCGGTACTCGTCCGTGCCGCCGCCCTGTGGCGGTGCGGGCGTGTAGGCCTCGGCCATCTTCAGGTCGACGAACCGCTCGCCGGCGCGCAGTGGCCGCGGTGCAGCTGACGACCCGCCCGTGTGCGCGCTGTGCGAGCCGGTCTCGGCGGGCGCCGCACTCCTGCCGGCGTCCGACCCGCAGGCGGCGACAGCGAACGCCATCACCAGTGCCGTGGCGCCCGCCCCGAGTTTCCACAGTGGCCTTTGAGGTTTCGTCATAGCTCGAAAGCTAGGCCCGATTCCGACCCGTTTCGTCGTACCGCGGTCGTCATCGGAGTGAAAGGGCCGGTACCGCGGTACCACTCCCGATCGGTCCTGTCCGCGAATGCCGGCGTCCGGGAGCACGTCTCCTGAGGTGGACCCGCGGCGCGCCCTTGCCCGCCCGGCTGGACCTCCACGCCGCAGCGTGCGCGCACCTGAATCGGTAAACCAGCCTGAGCACCGTATTAATGGTCGTCTCAGATTCGCTCGGTACGAATTCGGCCTCGGACAAGCGATGCAACTCGTATGTAGGAGGCTATTGATGTCAGTCAACGCAGCGCCGTCCCCGGAAGCGCCGCCCGGTCGGCTGGCAGGCCGGTGGGTGCCGTGGTTGGTGATCGGCTTGTGGATGGCGCTGGCGGCGGTCATGGTGCCGCTGAGTGGAAAGTTGAGTTCGGTGACCACCGACAGAGCCGTCGACACCCTGCCGGCCGATGCCGAGTCCACCAAGGTGGCGGCGCTGGAGGACAGTCTCCCCGGCGGTGAGGACAACACGTTCGTCTTCGTGTACCACCGCGCCGGCGGCCTGACCGACGCCGACCGCGCGACGGTCGAGCGCCACTACGACACCCTTGCCCAGCGGTACCCGCCGAAGGCGGCGGCGGGCGAGGACGACGAGGGCCCATCGGCGAGACTCTCCGCCGACGGCAGGGCGATGATGTTCACCCTCGACGTGAGTACGACCTACGGCGCCCCGGAGGCCGTCGTCGGCCCGTTGCGTGACGCCGCGAAGGACCGCCCCGCCGGCCTGGAACTCGACGTGACCGGCCCGGCCGCGGTCGACGGCGACATGGACGCCGTGTTCGACGGCATCGACCTGCAGGTCTTCCTCACCACCGTCGTCGTGGTCACGGTCCTGCTCATCCTCACCTACCGCAGCCCGGTGTTGTGGTTCATCCCGCTCGTGGTCGTCGGCGCGGCCGCACTGACCGCGATGGCGACCGTCTACCTGCTCGTCAAGGGCTTCGGCATCGTGGTCAACGACCAGAACTCGGCGCTGCTGACGATCCTGGTGTTCGGCGTCGGCACGGACTACGCGCTGCTGCTCATCGCTCGATATCGCGAGACACTGCACCACCACGAGAACGTCCGGGTCGCGATGGTCCACGCGCTGCGCGGCGCGGCGCCGGCCATCGTCGCGTCCGCGGCCACCGTGGTCGCCGGCCTGCTCTGCCTGCTCGTCGCGGACCTGAACAGCACCAGCGGGCTGGGCCCCATCGGTGCGGCCGGCATCCTGTGCGCGCTGGTCGCCATGCTCACCCTGTTCCCCGCGGTGCTCGTCGTGCTCGGCAGGCGGGTCTTCTGGCCGGCCATCCCGCGGTTCAGCACGGCCGTAGAGGACAAGCCGGGGCTGTGGGGACGGCTCGGCGCCACCATCAGCCGCCGCCGGTGGGTCGCGACGCTCGGCTCGTTCGGAGTCCTCGGCGTGCTTGCCATCGGGCTGACCGGCAACACCGGCGCCCTGCGGGAGCAGGACCAGTTCCTGTCCGCGCCGGAGTCGGTCACCGGCTTCACCGTCCTCCGCCGGCACTTCCCGGAGCTCGGCGGCCAGCCGATGACGATCTTCACGCGGCCCGCGTACCAGGATCGGGTGCTCGACGTCGTCAAGGGCACTCCCGGCGTGGCCATGGCCACGCCGGGTCAGACCAGCGGAGGCTGGGCCGACATCTCCGTCTTCCCGGCCGATGCGCCGGACACCGCCGCGGAATACGACACGATCAAGCGGGTACGCACCGCCGTGCACGCCGTGAGCGGGGCGGAGGCGATCGTCGGCGGGCCGAGTGCGGAGAACCTCGACACCGAGGTGACCACCAGCCGTGACGAGAAGTTGGTGATCCCGCTGGTGCTCGCCGTCGTCCTGCTCGTCCTCGGGCTGCTGCTGCGCGCGATCGTGGCCCCGCTGGTCCTGATGGCCACCGTGATCGTCTCATTCGCCGCGGCCTTCGGCGGCAGCGTGTTCATCTTCGACACGATCCTCGGGTTCAAGGGGATCGACTACTCGGTGCCGCTGCTGGCATTCCTGTTCCTGGTGGCACTCGGTGTCGACTACAACATCTTCCTGGCCAGCCGGGCCCGGGAGGAGACCGTGCGTCTCGGCACCAGAGAGGGCATGCTCAAAGCCCTCTCCGCCACCGGTGGCGTCATCACCTCGGCAGGCCTGGTCCTGGCGGCCACCTTCGCGGTCCTCACCACACTTCCACTGGTGATGCTGATCGAGGTCGGATTCCTCGTCGCCTTCGGCGTGCTCCTCGACGCCCTGCTGGTGCGGTCGGTCCTGGTGCCCGCCCTCACCCTGCTGATCGGTCGGCGGATCTGGTGGCCGAGTCGGCTGTCCCGGCCGACGGCGGAGCCGCCGAACGGGCCACAGTCGCTCGCCGACGAGGAGGAGCTCGCGCTGCAACGGTGAGTGCGGCGGTACGGACGCGATCCGGGACGGGAACCCAGAGGCCCGTCCCGGATCCTTCACTGAGCCCGACGGCCGCCTCCCGTCTGTGCGCTGCCCTGCCCCCGACGGCCGCCTCCCGTCAGTTCTGCGCTGCGTGCTGTCCTGCCCCGACGGCGAGCCGCGCGGGTCCCTGCCCGAGGGCCGCCGTGCCCTGTCCTGCACCGGGCCGCCGGGCCGCCGGGGCGGGTCAGCGCACCGCGGTGTCCTCCCCGGGGGTGAGCCGCGCGATCGGGGCGGGCGCGACCGCGGCCGGAAGGTCGACCCGGAGCAGCGCGCCACCGCGTGCGGAGCGGGCGACGGTGGCCCGGCCGCCGTGGGCGTGGACGACCCGCTGCACGATCGACAGCCCCAGACCGGATCCCGGCAGCGCCCGGGCGCTGTCGGCACGGTAGAAGCGGTCGAACACCCTCGGTGCGTCGGCGGCGTCGATGCCCGGCCCGGCGTCGTCGACCTCGAGCACCGCCGACGCGCCGTCGGCATGGAGCCGGACCTGGACCGGCTGGTCCGCGGGGGACCACTTGCCGGCGTTGTCGACGAGGTTGAGCACCGCTCGCTGGAGCGCGGCGGGACGCCCGCTCACCCATACGGAGGTCACGTCGAGCTCGACCTCGAGGTCGGGTATGCGGGAACGGGCCTGGGTCGCGGCGGCCACCACCACGTCGGCGAGGTCGAGCAGCTCGGAGCTCTCGTCGCTGACGTCACCGCGTGCCAGGTCGGTCAGCTCGGCGGCGAGCGTGCTCAACTCGGCCACCTGGGCGCCGAGATCGTTGAGCAGCCGGGTCCGGCTCTCGGCCGAGAGGGCGGTGTCGAGGGTGCCGCGCCGGTCGAGCCGGACCAGCAGCTCGATGTTGAGGCGCAGGCTGGTGAGTGGGGTCTTGAGCTCGTGGGCGGCGTCCTCGGCGAGCAGCCGCTGGGCGCGCCGGGAGTCCCGCAGCGCGGCGAGCATGTCGTTGATCGCCTGGATCAGCCGCCGGATCTCCCCACCGCCCTCATCCGGGATGTCGGCGTCGAGATCCCGGGTGTTCGCGACACGTACCGCGGCGGCGGTCAGCCGGTCGATCGGTGCCAGCCCGGTCCGCGCGACGGTCCGCCCGACAAGCGCGCCGCCGACCACGCAAAGCAGCCCGATCAGCAGCATACCGAACCCGAACTCGTTGATCGGGCCGTCGTCGGCGAGGTCGACCACCTGGACCGCGCCGTCAACCGCCCGCAGCGTGTAGATGCGGTAGCCATCGTTCCAGTCGGTCGACTCCAGCAGGTCGGCCGACGCGCCACGCGCCACGCGCCCGGCGCCTTCGCTGACCGGGGGCAGCGCGGGCTGGCCGACCGGCGTCCGGGTCGAGCCGTCAGGCAGGATGACCCGCACCAGCCGACCGGACCCGGGATACGGCGACAGCTGAACCTGGGCCAGACCGGCGCGCTGCGCATTTGTCGCCAGCACGCGGGCGTCGGCGCGCAGCTGAGTCGCGGCGGTGTCCCGCAGCTTCCGGTCCATCAGCTCGCTGGCCACCTGAAAAGCCACGAACACGCTGACCGCGATGGCCGTCGCCGCGATCACCGTCAGCCTGCTCCGCAGCGATTGCCGGCGCCACCATCGGGTCAGCCGGCGCGGGTCCCGGCGGGCGTGCCCACTCACGGAGGAGTCTCCCGCAACGTGTATCCCAGGCCGCGCAGGGTGTAGATCAATCGTGGTTCACCCTCGGCCTCCATCTTGCGGCGCAGGTAGCTCACGTACACCTGGAGGTTGTTGGCGGTGGTGCTCATGTCGAAGCCCCAGATCGCCTCGAACAGAGCGTCGCGGGTCAGGACGCGAGTCGCGTTGCGCACGAGAACCTGCAGGAGGGAGAACTCGGTCCGGGTCAGGCGCAGCGGCCGCTCGCCCCGCCACGCCTCGAACCTGTCGGGATCGAGCCGCACGTCGGCGAACGACAGGAGCTGCGACTCCCCGTCGGCCGGTGTGCGCCGGCGCAGCAGGGCCCGCACCCGGGCCAGCAACTCCTCGGTGGCGAACGGCTTGGGGAGGTAGTCGTCGGCGCCCGCGTCCAGCCCCGTGACCCGGTCGGAGACCTGATCACGGGCGGTCAGCATCAGCACCGGCAGATCGCGGCCCGCGGCCCGCAACCGCCGGCAGGTCTCCAACCCGCCGAGGCGCGGCATCATCACGTCGAGGATCAGCAGATCCAGCGTGTCACCGCCGGCGCTACCGACCCCGTCGAGCACGGCGAGGCCGTTGGCGACGGTGCTGGTGTCGTAACCCTCGACCTGGAGCACACGCTCCAGCGAATCACGGATGGCCGCGTCATCGTCCGCGATCAGGATCCGCACGCCGGTCCGCCCCCTTCCAGTCGATGCTTTTGCCGCTCATCCTCCCCGGTCGACCTGAGGCCAGTATTAGAGCCGTCGACTCTGTGGTGCCCGCGGCCGTGTTCTCACGACGGAGAGGGCCGGGGCCGGCTCCGGCGGGCACCGCCAGTTCGATGAGGTATCCCACACTGCAAGATTCGGCCAGGTCAGCGGCCATCTATTGTGGTCCGGCGCATTCATGATCTTGCCAGGCGTCATCGGAGATGTTCTGATCTGTCGCCCGGTCGCCGTTGATGACGTTCCTTGCGGCTCTCGCCGTCATCGCCGCCCACTTCGTCGGCCTGAACCACAAGGCTTGGCAGCTCAGCAGCAAGGCGACGTTTCCCGAGATCCACTACTGGTCCGTCTACGGGATCTTCGGGGTCGAGTTCTTCTTCCTGATCAGCGGGTTCGTGATCTGCATGAGCTGCCTGCGATGGCCCCCGGCATGACCGTGGTGCTGTGGACGCTCTGGCAGGAGATGCGGTTCTACCTGCTCTTCTGCCTGGTGGTGTGGCATGGCCTGACCTACCGCCGGGTGACGATCTTCTGCCTGCTGTGGCTGGTCGGCTCGTTCGTCGCCAACAGCGGCGACGACAAGACACTCAAGCTCATCTTCCAGCCCGACTACGCCCAGTACTTCATCGCCGGCATCGCCATCTACCTGATGCACCGCCCCTGGGCGCCATGACGTACCCCATCTATCTCATCCACCACGCCATCGGCGTCACGGTCATCCGGGAGCTCTCACCGACGATCCCGCCCAAGACGCTTCTCATCGGCACGACACTGCTGATGATGCTGATCGCCTGGCTGATCCACCGATGCGTGGAGAGGCCTCTCGTGCCGTTCCTCAAACGAGGACTGACCAGAGCGGTCACCGAGATGAACAGCCACGGCGACCAGCTACGCAAACGCGAGCGCACCGACCCGTCCGGTCTCGAACCCGCACCTTCGCCACCCCGCTGACGTCGACCAGGTCCGTGGAAGAAGCGGTCACCCGCTGACCGCCATGTCTGGAATCGTGGATTCCGTGGCCGACACCTCCGCGCGGATCCTGCGTCTGCTGTCCCTGCTCGAGGCGCGCGTCGAGTGGCGCGGCGCCGAGCTCGCCGCCCGGCTGGAGGTGTCGGCACGGACTCTGCGGCGCGACGTCGACACCCTTCGCGAGCTGGGCTATCCGGTGAACGCCGTGATGGGTGCCGGTGGCGGTTACCGGCTCGGCGCCGGCGGGCGGTTGCCGGCTCTCGTGCTCGACGACGACCAGGCGATCGCCATCGCGCTGGCGCTGCAGACGGCGCCGGCGACGGTGAGCGGGATCGACGACGCCGTCGCGCGGGCGCTCACCACCCTGCGGCAGGTCATGCCGGCCCGGCTGCGTGCGGCGAGTGAGGCGTTCGAGGTCACCTCGTTGCGTAACTACTGGGAGTTCTCCGCCGCGCCGGTCGACGTGGCCACGCTGCGGACGGTGGGCGCCGCGATCCGTACGACCCGGGTGTTGTGTTTCGACTATCGCGACCCCGGCGGCGCCGTCCCCGAGCCCGGCCGGCCGGGATTCCGCCCGCCCCGCGAGGTGGAGCCGCATCACCTGGTCGTCTGGGCCGGGCGGTGGTATCTGATCGCCCGCGGCCGGCGCGACCGGATCTGGCACACCTACCGGGTCGACCGGATCCAGCCCCGTACCCCCGGTGGCGGCGCCGTCTTCACACCACAGCCGCTCACCCGTGACGATCTGACCCGCCTGGTCGTGCAGAACCCGGACCGCGGCGACACCCCCGGGCAGTGGCAGTGCGTCGGCTCGGCCGTCCTCGACCTGCCCGCCCCGCTCGTCGCTCGCTGGGCCCCGGGCGGCTCCGTCGTCGAGCCGGTGGACGACCGTCGCAGCAGGCTCACCATCGGCGGCTGGTCCTGGGCCGGGATCGCGGGTCTGTTCATCACGTTCGACACCGACCTGAGCGACGTCGAGCCACCGGAGCTACGGGACGCGATGGACCGGATCGGCCGGCGACTGCGCGCCGCGACGGCACCGGCGCCGCCCCTCCCGGTGCCCACGTGATGCGGGACGGTCCCGGCGCGCCGTGCGCATCGGGTCAGGGGACGAGGACCACACCGCCGCGTACGCCTCCCTCGGCCAGGCGGGTGTGTGCGGCCGCCGCGTCGGCGAAGGTGTGGACGCCGGCCACCCGGAGGGGGAGATCGCCGCTGTCCACCAGGGACACCAGGCGGGCCAGGCGGGCGCCGTCGGGGAGGACCTCCAGCGCGAACGTCCGGATGCCGCGGACCGGCTCGGGGCGCAGCGGCGGGGACGCGGCCACGTAGCCGCCGCCGTCGCGGACCACGTCCAGCAGGGTGGAGCCGATCACGGCCAGGTCGACGACCGCGTCGAACGGTCCGGCGGGCTGCTCCTCACGGGGCAGGAACGTGGCGCCCAGCGACTCGACGAACTCCCGGTCGCCGGGGCCGGCCAGTCCGGTGGCCTTCAGGCCGGCGTCGCGGGCCAGGGCCAGGACGAAACCGCCGACCTGACCGGCGGCGCCGGTCACCAGCACCGTGGAGCCGGCCGGGAGTGCCAGCAGGTCGAGGGCCTGGGCGGCGGCCAGGCCGTTGGTCGGCAGGGTCGCGGCCTCGGTGGCGGGGGCCCGGACCGGCGCCGGGGTCAGCCAGGCGGCGTCGAGGACCACGTGCTCCGCGTGAGCGCCCGCCGTGGTCTGCAGCCACGGCGAGAAGCCGATGACCCGGTCGCCGACGGCGAGGCCCTCGACTCCGGGGCCGATCTCGTCGACGGCGCCGGCCACATCCCAGCCCGGGGTGTACGGCAGACCGGTCGGCAGTGGGGCGGGGAACCGGCCGGAGCGGACCATCAGGTCGACCGGGTGCACGACGGACGCGGCGACCCGTACCCGGACCTGACCCGCCCCGGGTCGTGGCACCGGCACCTCCGCCACGTGCAGAACCTCGGGCCCACCGAACTCTGCATAGCTGACTGCGCGCATCGCCGTCTCCTTAGTGGTATCTGCCGAAGTGGTATCTCTCCGGACACCACGACCGTACGAACCACGGCGCACTGTGAGAAAGTAGGTACCTTCAAGTACCTAGGGCACCGTAGGAGGTCTGCGATGGCCACAACGACCGCAGCGCAACGCCGTGATCAGGCCAAACGTGACTACGACGCGTTCCTTGACCTCTGCCCGACCCGTGAACTGCTGAGCCGGCTCACCGACAAGTGGGTCGCTCTGGTGATCCCGGCGCTCGCCGACGGCCCGCAACGGCACAGCGAGCTCGCCCACCGTATCGCCGGCGTCAGTCAGAAGATGCTCACCCAGACCCTGCGGACACTGGAACGCGACGGCCTGGTGACGCGCACGGTAACCGCCTCCGTGCCGGTCCGCGTCGACTACGAGCTGACCCCGCTCGGGCACGGTCTCTTCCCGGTCATGCTCGCGATCAAGGCATGGGCGGAGAAGAACATGGACCGGGTGGCCGAGGCGCGCCGCCGATTCGACGAGCGGTCCTGAGCTGTCGATCATCGAGTGCCGAGATGCCCGCCGTCCCCCGTTACTTGCCGGCGGGCATCTCGCTGTTCCCTCGTGTCGTCGGGGCGAGCCATCCGTCGCCGGCGGTGGCACTGTGGCGTCCCGATTCCCCCGTAACGCTTCGCGTAACCGGGCTAGGGCGACTCGTTCCCTTCAACGATGTCAATGCTCGCCGACGGACCTTGTACGAAACGTGGGAGACTTGCAGCGGTCCTTGTGGATTTCTTGAATCCCCTGGTCGAGGCGAGGTGCGGAGGTCAGTTGTCGGCGGAGTTCGGTGTGCTCGGCGTGGTGGAGGCCCGGATCGACGGCCGGCCCGTCGATCTGGGGCATGCCCGGCAGCGGTGTGTTCTGGGTGTCCTGCTCGTGGAAACCGGCCGTCCGGTCAGCCCGGACCAGCTGATCGACCGTGTCTGGGGTGAGCACGCGCCACAGCGGGCCGCCGGAGCGCTCTACAGCTATCTGTCGCGGCTGCGGCGTGCCGTCGCCTGCGCGGAGGGTGCGGAGATCCGGCGCGAGCCGGGTGGCTACCTGCTCACGGTCGATCCGCAGACGGTGGACCTGCACCGGTTCCGGCGGCTGATGACCACGGCGCGGGCGGCGGAGTCGGACCGGTCGGCGGCCGCCCTGATCGAGCAGGCGCTGAAGCTGTGGCGGGGCGACCCGTTCGCCGGCCTGGACACGCCGTGGCTGGCCGCCACGCGGCGCACGCTGCTCGGCGAGCGGTTCTCCGCCGAGCTGGACGGCAACGACGTGCTGCTGCGGCTGGGCCGGCACGGCGAGCTGCTGCCGGCGCTCTCCGCCGCGGTCGCCGAGCACCCGCTGGACGAGCGGCTGGCCGGTCAGGCGATGCTCGCGCTGTACCGGTGCGGTCGCCAGGCCGACGCGGACGAGCAGTATCGGCGGATCCGCCGCCGCCTCGCCGACGAGATGGGCAGCGACCCGGGCGCCGAGCTGCGCCGCCTGCACGAGCAGGTGCTCGCGGCCGATCCGGTGCTGGCCGCGCCGATGGGGGACTCCCGTGTGGTCCCCGGGGTGGCGCCGGTCGCCGCGGTCACGGTGCCGGCGCAGTTGCCGGCCGACGTGCGGGCGTTCACCGGGCGTACCGGGGAGCTCGCCGCCCTGGACCGCCTGCTGGAGCCGCCGGACGGCGACGAGCCGCCGCTGACCGTCGCGTTGCTGTGCGGCACCGCCGGGGTCGGCAAGTCCGCGCTCGCCGTCCGGTGGGCGCACCGCGTCCGCGAGGCGTATCCGGACGGCCAGCTCTACGTCAACCTGCGCGGCTACGACGCCGAGCAGCCGGTGGCGGTCGCCGACGCGCTGGCCGGGTTCCTGACCGCCCTCGGGGTCCGCGGCCCGGAGATCCCGCCCGGCACCGACGAGCGTGCCGCCCGCTACCGATCGGAGCTGACCGGCCGGCGGATGCTCGTGCTGCTGGACAACGCCTCCTCGGTGGAGCAGGTCCGGCCGCTGTTGCCCGGAACCGGGTCGTGTCTCGTGCTCATCACCAGCCGTGACTCGCTGCGCGGCATGGTCGCCGTCGACGGCGCCGAGCGGGTCAACCTCGACCTGCTGCCGCCGCCGGACGCGATCGGCCTGCTGCGCAAGCTGATCGGGCCCCGGGTGGACCGCGAGCCGGACGCCGCCTGGGCCCTGGCCGCCGCCTGCGCCCGGTTGCCGCTGGCCCTGCGGATCGCCGCCGAGCTGGCCGCCGATCGCACCGACGTGCCGCTGACCGAGCTGGTCACCGAGCTGGGCGACCACCAGGTCCGGCTGGACCTGCTGGACGCGGGCGGCGACCCGCGGGCCGAGGTCCGGGCGGTGTTCTCCTGGTCGTACCAGAATCTGCCCGACGGCGCGGCCCGGGCCTTCCGGCTGCTCGGGCTGCATCCGGGGGAGACCGCGCACGTCGACGCGGTGGCCGCGCTGATCGGCGGCCGTTCCGCCGAGGCGCGGCGGATGCTCGACGTGCTGACCCGGGCCAGCCTGGTGCAGCCCGGCCGGGGCGGGCGGTACGGCATGCACGACCTGCTGCGCGCCTACGCGGCGGAGCTGGCGGCCGAGCACGACACCGAGCCCGATCGACGGGCCGCCCTCACCCGCCTGTTCGACCACTATCTCGCCGGGGCGACCACCGCGATGGCCACGCTGTACCCGGACGGCGCAGCGGCGGCCGGCGACTCGGAGGCGGCCCGGGCCTGGCTCGAGGCGGAGCGGCCCAATCTCGCCGCGGTCTGCACGAACGGCGCGGCGCACGGCTGGTATCAGCACACCATCGATCTCGCCGGGACCATCTTCCGCTATCTCGACGCGGGCGGGCCGGTCGCCGAGGCGTCCACCGTGACCGCGTCCGCCGTCGCTGCGGCCCGTGCCGTCGGGGACGCGGACGCGCAGGCGCGGGCACTGTCCAATCTGGGCCGTCTGCACCGGCGGCAGGGCCGTCTGCGCGAGGCCGCCGACACCTACCGGCAGGCGCTGCGGCTGTACGCGCATCTCGGCGAGCCGGCGGCTGAGGCGCTGGTGCTGCGCAACCTGGGCAGCGTCGACTGGCGGCGGGGCGACTACCGGCAGGCCGCGGAGCACTACCAGCGCGCCGGGACGCTGTGCCGGGACCTGGGTGACGACGCCGGCCGGGCCGACGCACTGGTCCGGCTGGGACTGATCGACGCGCGGCTGGGCGACCGGGCCCGGGCGGCCGAACGGTTCGGGTCGGCCCTCGATCTGTACGCCCAGCTCGCCGACCGGTTCAGTGAGGCGTACGTGTTGTCGCTGCTGGCCCGCCTTTCCCACCGCCCGGTCGCGCTGGAGCAGGCCGAGGCGCACCTGGAGCAGAGCCTGGCCGCGGTCCGCCGCGCCGGTGATCGCACCGCCGAGGCGTACGTGCTGACCGATCTGGCGACGATCCACGCCCGTCAGGGGCGCCTCGCGGAGGCCGCCGGTCATCTGCGCCGCGCGCTCGTGCTGCTGCGGCGGATCGGTGACCGGGCCAGCGAGGCCGAGGCGCTCAACGACCTGGGGCAGGTGCTGCACGCCGCCGGGGATCCCGCCGACGCGCGCGCCCAGCACGAGCAGGCGCTGACCCTGGCCGAGGAGATCGGCGACCGGTACGAGCAGGCGCGTGCCCACGACGGCGTGGCGGCGGCGCTGCGGGACGCCGGCGAGCCCGAGCCGGCCGGGAAGCACCGGGAGCTGGCCGTGCGGATCTTCGCCGAGTTGGAGGTGCCGGCCGCCCCCGGCGGGTGATCAGTCGCGCCGCACGCCGTCGATCCAGAGGACGGTGACCGGGCATCCGCGCGAGTGGGCGTAGGCGACGACGTCCGCCGTGCCGCCGAGCCCACGGGCGGGCAGGCCGTCCCACACCGCGAACAGGTGGTCACAGCGGTCGACCAGGGCCTGCCCGGCGGCGAGGAAGCTCTGGTCGGACGGCTCACCGCCGGGAACGGTGATCACCGTGGCGGCGGCGCGCACCAGATCCTCGAACCGGGCCCGGCTGCCGTCGGTCAGCGAGCCGCCGTAGTCGGCCCACGGCAGGATCGCCTCCAGGGTGCCGCCGGCGGCGAGCACGTGAGCAGCGAACAGCTGGTCCGCGCCGTCGGCGAGACTCGACACCCCGAGCAGGCCGGCGCCGGTGGGCAGCACCCGGCGCCAGTGGTCCATCGCGCACTCGGCGATGCCCGGTGGAAGGACCCGGTGACCGGTGACACCGAACCGCACATTGACCTCCGTACGAAGCAACATGACGATACGGCTTCTCCGGCCCGCCCGGGGGCACGTCATGATCCGCAGGTCGGGCGATGCGGCAGCTCCGGGATGTAGAGCGCCCATTCCCCGGTGGTGAGGCCCCGGCCGCTGATCGCGCACGCGGCCCGGACCGGATCGTCGGTGACCTCCTTCGGCGCCGTGGCGTCCCACATGGTGATCTTCAGGTTGGTGGCGGTGCCGAGCGTGCCACCGGCCGCCAGGGTTCGCCCGTCCGGGCTGAAGACCGTGTAGACGCTCTGCAGGTCGGGTGTCTTCAGCACGGCGTACCGGATCGGTGTGCTCGGATCGCTGATGTCCCACAGCATGATGGAGTGGTCCATCCCGGAGGTTCCGAGGGTGCGCCCGTCCGGGGTGAACAGCGCCCAGAGCACCTGGCTGCTGTGTGCGGGGAGGACGGTGAGCCGGGATGGCTGGGCCGGGTCGGCGACGTCCCACAGGCTGGTGGTGCCGCTGTTGTTGGTGCCGGCCGCCAGGATGCGCCCGTTCGGGCTGAACTCCAGCGAGGTCGCCCGGTAGCTGGTGTAGTCGGAGATCCCGATCGACGCGATCCGGACCGGGGCGGACCGGTTGGTCATGTCCCACATCGAGATGTTGAAGCCCTCGGCGACGGCCATGAGGTGCCCGTCCGGGGAGAACGCGATGGAGCCCAGCGCACGGTTGGGGAAGGTGAGATCGGTCAGCTTGACCGGTTTCGTGCGGTCGGACACGTCGTACACCGCGGTCTTGCCGTCGGCCCGCCCGACGATCAGGGTCTTCGCGTCGGCGCTGATGCTCGCCACCCAGACGGCCGCGCCGGGCTCCACGATCCGGGACAGGAGCACGGCCTCACCCGGCCGGGTCACGTCCAGCAGCGTGGTGACGTTGTCGGTGCCGACGGCGTACATCGTCCGGCCGTCGTTGCTGACCATCATCCCCACCAACGGGCCGGTCCCGAGCCGCACGTCGGCGCCGGCGCCCGGCGACGACGGATCGGTCAGGTCGTACGACGCCGAGTTCCCGTCGCGCCGCGCGGTGATCAGCGAGCGGCCGTCCGGTTTGAAGGCGAACCCGGCGAGCCCGCCGGGGAACGGGCCCGGGATGTTGGTGGAGGGGTCCCGCGTGTAGCGGCCCTTGGGGCTCCACAGGGTCGCGATGGAACGGTCGCCGGCGGCGATCAGCGTCCGCCCGTCCTGGCTGAAGGCCATCGACCGGACCGGTCCGCCACGGGCGGTCATCGAGGCGATCTCCGTGTTCAGCGTCGGCCATCCGCCGTTGTGGTCGACGCTGACCACGATGGAGGTTCCGGCGGAGCTTCCGATGGCCAGCATGTCGCCGGCCGGGGTGAACGCCATCGAGGTGAAGTCGGCGTCCCCGGGGCCGGCCGGAACCGAGTCCCAGGCCTGCGGGTCGGTCGGATCGGACACGTCGAAGACGTACACGTAGTTGCTGGGCCCCTGCATGGCGACCACCGGGACCTTCGGGTTGAACTCGAACGCGGCGTCGATCACCTTGGTGCCCCAGCCGACGTCGAGCTTGGCGCCCCGCACCGGCGCGGTCCGGTCGGTCACGTCCCAGGCGACGATGTCGTCCCCGCTGGTGACGGCGGTCCGCCCGTCGGGGCCGAACTTCAGCGGGGCCACTGCGGTCAGCGTGGACTGGCGGACCGGGGTGTCGCCGGTGACGTCCCACAGGACGGTGTTCCTGTCACGGTTGCTCGTCGCGACGGTGCTCCCGTCCGGGCTGAAGTTCACCGCGGTGATGCCCGCGGCGTCGGCGAGCGGCGTCTTCCGTACCGGATCGGCCGGTTTCGTCACATCCCATCGGGTCGCCTCCGCGCTCCCGTCGAAGACGACGAGGGTTCGTCCGTCGCGGCTGACCGCGAGCGACTTGGCCGTCGTGCCCGCGGCCTGCAGCGTGGCGACCAGGACCGGCTCGGCCGGGATCGTCGTGTCCCACAGCGTCACCGTCCCGCCGGTGCCGGTGGTGGCGACCACCTGACCGGTGAGGGCCTCGACGTCGATCACGTCACCGATCTGCCCGGCGTAGGTCGACGCCATCGCGAGGCGGCTGACCTGGTCACGTGTCGTCGTGTCGTCGTGCAGGCTCTGCGCCGCCACGGCCAGCCGCAGCGCCTTCCTCGGGTCTTCCGTGATCATGGTGCGGGCCCGCGACATCAGCCGCTGGTTGATCACGATGCGCTGCTGGAGCTCGGCCGCCTCCCGCTGGCGGCGGGCCTCCTCGGTCGCGTCCCGGGCCAACTGCTCCTGGCGTTTGCGCTCCTCCTCGGCCTGGCGGGCCAGCTCGCGGTGGTGCTCGGCGATCCGCTCCTGCTCCCTGGCCCGTGCGGTCGCCTGGTTCGCGAGGTCCTGCTGGGCCTTCGCGTTCGCCATCTCCCGCTCGGCGCTGGTCCTCTGCTCCGCGGCCTCCTTGGCGGCCTCACCGGCGAGCTTCTGCTGCTTTTCGGCGTACGCCTTCTGGCGCTCCGCGTTGGCCTGCTGGGTGGCGGCACTCGCCTTGAACCGCTCGGCGTTCGCCTGTTCGCGCCGCGCCTCCGTGGAGGCCTCCTCGGCGAGTGCCTGCTGCTGACGGGCGAGCTCCTCCTGCCGCTTGGTCTCGGCCGTCGCCGTCCGGGCCCGCTCCTCCTGCACCCGGGCGTTCGCCAGTTGAGTCTGGGCGTTCGCCTCCTGGGCCCTGGCGTTCGTCTCCTGGCGCTGCGCCTCCGCGGTGGCCCGTTCCGCTGTTCCGCGCTGCTCCGACGCCAGCCGCTGCTGAACGAGGGCCTCCGCCGCGGCGACGTTCGCCCGTTCCGCGTTGCGCGCCGCGACCACGCCGGTCATCGACGTGACCAGGGTGAGCAGGACCAGCGCCGTCGCGGCCACCGCCGAGAGCCGCCGGGTGCGGCGGTGCTGACGGACGTCCTCACCCTCCAGCTCGTCCTTGCTCACCCCGTGCATCGGTGCGGCGAGCTGGGCGATCGCGTCGCGGAACCGGACGTGTTGCAGGCTCAGATGCAGGTCGTCGCGAGCCCAGCGCAGGTCGAGGTAGAGCGGCTCCTCGGCGAAGACGCCGCGGAGCGCCTCCGGCACCGCCGTGGAGTCGGCGGTGAAGTCTCGCGCCACCGGGTCCCAGCGCCACTCGCCGTCGGTCACCACCGGCAGGATGCGGTCGGGTGACTTCGTCGCCAGCCAGTGCTCGATCTCCCGGTTCACCCACGGTGAGCTCGCCGCCTCGGGGGAGGCCAGCAGCACGAAGTGCTTCGAGCCGTCCAGCGCGTCCTGGATGGACGTCCACAGCTTCGGCGTGACCGACAGACCGGTCTGGTCCCGGAAGATCCACAGGGCCCGCCGGCGGTGCCATGGCTTCGCCAATCGATGCAGACCCCGTTGTACGGCGGGTGCGAGCCGCCCGTCGGCGGCGTGACTGTACGAGATGAAACCATCGAACGGCATGGTGGATCCCCGTGGTCGGTGTAATCGACGGGGGACGATTCTCCACGGCACCGGCCCGCAGGTAAAGCGGCGAATCGCCCGGAGGGGACGATCCCGCGTGGCGGGGCAGCCGCCCATGTGATTTCATCTATGCGGGCCGGGCATTCTCCCCCGTGGATGCCCGGCCCCCATGATGCCGGCCTGCATGCGATCAGGCGTCGCGGCGTCGCACCGCGAGATAGCCCGCGGTGAGTGCGGCGACCGTCCAGGCGACGAGCACCGCGAGTCCGGTCCAGCCGTTGAGGACCGTGTCACCCTGCGGCTCCCGGTAGAGGATCTGCCCACCGGCGACGTCCGGCAGGAACTGGGCCACCTTCCCGACCTTGGGGATGCTGGTCAGGATCGTCGAGACCATGAAGAACAGCGGGAACAGCAGGCCGATCGTCAGGGCCGAGCTGCGCAGCACGGCGGCCAGCCCCATGGCGAAGACGCAGAGCAGTGTGGTGTAGACGATGCCGCCGACGATCGCGCGGAGCACGCCCTCGTCGGAGAGCGCCACCGCGTGCTCGCCCAGCATCACCTGCGTGGCGGCGAACGTGGCGATCACCACGACCGTCGAGGCGGCCAGCGCGACCAGGCTGCCGGCGGCCGTCTTGGAGGCGTAGAACAGGCCCCGGCGCGGCACCGCGGCCAGCGAGCTGCGGATCGTGCCGGAGGTGTACTCGGTGGTCACGGTCAGGACGCCGAAGATCACCAGGGCGAGCAGGCCGAGGCGGATCGAGCTGAGTCCGGAGCCGATCGGGTCGAACGCGGCCCGCTCGGCGGCGTCCAGGTCGGCGTAGGTCTTGTGCAGGTACCAGCCGGACGGCACCGCCAGCGCCAGGCTGACCGCCAGGAACGCGCCGAGGTTCCAGAACGTGGACCGCAACGTACGGATCTTGTGCCACTCGAACGAAAGGGCTGCGCCGAAGTCCGCCACCGTCACACCTCCTGCTTCGCGCGGTAGTCCACCGCATCGGCCGTCAACTGCATGAACGCCTCCTCGAGCGAGGCGACCTGGGGACTGATCTCGTACACCGTGATCTGGTGGCGGGCGACGAGCGCGCCGACCGTCTCGAGCGTGGTGTGCAGCGCCTCGAGCGTGCCGTCCGGTCCGTCGGCGACCTCGATGCCGGCGCCGGCCAGCGCGTCCCGGGCCTTCTCCGGCTCCGGGGTGCGGATGAGGATGAACGAGCGCGAGTTGCGGCTCACGAACTCGGTCACCGAGCTGTCGGCCAGCAGGCGCCCCTGCCCGATCACGATCAGGTGGTCGGCGGTGAGCGCCATCTCGCTCATCAGGTGACTGGAGACGAAGACCGTGCGGCCCTCGGCCGCCAGGCGCTTCATCAGCGCCCGGATCCACAGGATGCCCTCCGGGTCGAGGCCGTTGACCGGCTCGTCCAGCAGCAGCACCCGCGGGTCGCCGAGCAGCGCCGCCGCCACCCCGAGCCGCTGCGCCATGCCGAGCGACAGGCCCTTGGCCCGCTTGCCCGCGACCCCGCTCAGGCCGACGATGTCCAGCACCTCGCCGACCCGGCTCGCCGGGATGCGGTTGCTACGGGCCAGGCCGTCCAGGTGCGCCCGGACCGTACGGCCACTGTGCACCCCCTTGGCGTCGAGCAGCGCCCCCACGTGGCGCAGCGGCTGCTCCAGCCGGTCGTAGCGCTTGCCGTCGACCAGCACCTCGCCGGACGTCGGCCGGTCCAGCCCGACGATCGCCCGCATGGTGGTGGACTTGCCGGCGCCGTTGGGGCCGAGGAAACCGGTGACCCGGCCGGGCCGGACCTCGAAGGAGAGGCCGTCGACCGCGGTGGTCCTGCCGTACCTCTTGGTCAGTCGTCGTACTTCGATCGCAGCGCTCATCGCACCTTCTCGCTTGTCGGAACGGACACGGGTGAACGGGTCAGGCCGCGACCGGGACGTTCACGGTGGTGGTGGTCTTGATGCCGGCCATCAGCACCAGCACGGCCTGCGCGGACGGCAGCATCAGCCGCCCGGCCCGGGTCAGCACGGCCCCGTTGGTGTTGCGGGCGAACAGCCGGGTGCCGAGCGTCTGCTCCAGGCACTTGATCTGGTAGCTGACCGCCGGCTGCGAGTAGCCCAGCGATCTGGCCGCCAGGTCCATCCGGCCGTGCTGCGCGACGGAGACGAAGGCCTGCAGTTCCCGCTCGTTCATGACATCCCCCGTGATATCTGACTGATGCAGCTTTACTGTAGTCATCAGAGTAATAAGGGAGTGTTGCAGAGGTCAAGACTTTGATGACAGCGGTAATCTCGCGGCTTCCTCGTAGAGCGAGCGGTACAGGCCCGCATCTCGTCGCAGCTGCTCATGGCTGCCGGTGGCGACCACCCGCCCGTGGTCCATCACCACGATCAGATCGGCGTCGAGGATCGAGGTCAGCCGGTGCGCGATGATGATCCGGGTCGCCCGCAGGCTGTTGAAGAACGCCGTCACGGTCGACTCGGAGAGGTTGTCCAGAGAGCTCGTCGCCTCGTCCAGCACCACGATCGACGCCTCCTTGAAAGCGGCCCGGGCCAGCGCTATCCGCTGCCGCTGCCCGCCGGAGAAGTTCTGCCCCAGCGACGCCACCGGAGTGTCGTATCCCAGTGGCAGCGCCGCGATCTCGTCGTGCAGCCCGACCCGCCGGGCCGCCTCGTGCACGCGGGCCTCGTCCGGATCGCCCGCTCCCCAGGCGATGTTGTCGCGGACCGTCCCGTACTCCAGCACCACGTTCTGCGGCACGTAGGCGACCGTCTCGTAGAACCGGTCCCGGTCATGAGCGCCCAGTTCGACACCGCCGATCAGGATCCGGCCCGCGTCCGGCCGGTGCAGGCCGACCAGCAGGCGGGCCAAGGTGGACTTGCCGCAGCCGGACGGACCGACGATCGCCACCTTCGCGCCCTCCGGCACGTGCAGTGAGGTGCCGTCGAGAACCCGGCGGCCGAACGAG
This sequence comes from Actinoplanes sp. CA-252034, assembly GCF_050956125.1. Taxonomy (NCBI): domain Bacteria; kingdom Bacillati; phylum Actinomycetota; class Actinomycetes; order Micromonosporales; family Micromonosporaceae; genus Actinoplanes; species Actinoplanes sp. CA-252034. The sequence goes on along the minus strand of NZ_CP191846.1, from coordinate 8,963,127 downwards.
CCGTACCCGAAGGACACCCCCTCGATCACGACGTCGCCGGACGGGCGATCCGGCGCTTCGCCCCGGAAGAGGTCGTCGGCCGGGCGCAGCAGCACGTCGGCGATCCGGGCCAGCAACGAGCCGGCCTGCGCCAACCGCGTGATCGAGCCGGCCAGCACGTTGACCTGGCCGAGCAGCAGTCCGGTCAGAGCCTGCACCGACACCACCAGCGAGACACCCGGCGCCGACCGGCCGGCCAGAGCCTGCTGCAGGATCACCACCGGGCCGACGAACATGACACCGGCCAGCACCGCGTCGAAGACACCCTGCACGGTCTGCAGCCGGTCGCTGTGCCGTTGCGCCGCGTCGCTGCGCCGCTGCCACTGGTCGGCGTAGACCGCCTCCATGCCGTTGGTCTTGATCAGCTCCAGGCCGGAGATCGCGGAGAGCTGGGTGGCCTGCAACTCCGCCTGCGCCCGCGTCTGGGCATGTGCCAGCCGCCGCACGGTACGGGCCGCGGCCATCGTGCCCACCGCCAGCGCCGCCATCAACAGCAGGGTGGTCACGAGAGCCGCCGTCGAGACGGCCGCCAGCCAGCCCAGCAGCACCACCGTCACCACCACGGCGGCCAGCGCCACGATCAGGTCGTTGCAGAGCAGGACGCGCAGGCGGTGCACCGACTCCAGGGTGAACATCAGGTCGCCGGGGCCGCGGTTCTCCACGAAGGCGTACGGCAACCGCAGTAGCCGATCGAACACGGCCCCCGCCAGGGACCGTCCCACCGCCGCCGACGCCACGATGCCGGCCACCGTGCGCACGAACAGCAGCAGCGCGAACGCCAGACCGACCCCGGCCAGCAGCGGCCCCGCCGACAGCCCGCCCGGCCGGTCGCCGAACAGCTGCTCCAGCAGCCACGGGATGCCCAGCGGCACCAGCGAGCTGATCAGCGACAGCACCAGCACGAGACCCAGCAGGCCGCGACGCTGCCAGGCGAAACGGCCCAGCACCCGGGCGCCCGACGGTGGCCGTGCCCGGACCCGGCGCGACACCGGATCGGCGGTCACCGCCAGGCCCGAGAAGCTCTCGGCGAACTCCTCGGCGCTGACCCGGCGGCGGCCCGCCCCCGGGTCGAGCAGCGTCACGCCGCCCGCGTCGAACCCGGTGACGACCACGAAGTGCGACCGTCTCCAGTGGCAGATCGCCGGGCGGCCGAGCGCGGCCAGCCCGGCCGGGGTGGTGCGGTAGACGCGCGGGCGTACCCCGTTCTCCCGCAGCACGGTGGCCAGGTCGGCCACGGTCAGACCGTCCCGGCCGACCCGGTACCGGGTGCGCAGGTCGTGCATCGGCACCCCGGCCCCGGCCGCCTCCAGCAGCATGGCGCAGCAGCACAGGCCACACTCGGTCGGGCCGAGCTGCTCGACGGCGCGCAGGCGGCTCACGGCGTGTCCCGGCGGAACGTCAGCGGTGAGGCGACGTCCACCTCACCGGTGCTCAGGAGCAGGCCCATGCCGACGCCGGCGAGTCCCACGTACAGCGAGTCGTTGAGCACCGACTTGCCGGAACGGGCCCGCAGCGCCCGCGGCAGGATCCGGGTGACCAGCTGGGCCCGGCGGTCCTCGGCCCGTTCGGCGGCCCGCCCGGAAACGTCCCAGCGAGCGGCCTGCGCGAGGATCAGCAGGTTGCCGACGTCGCCGTGACACAGCGACAGGTTCAGGCCGAACCCGTCGACCGCCACCGTCTCGGCGAGCCGGGTCACGTCGGCGCCCGGCCCGGCCGGCACGGACTCCCCGGCGCCCAGCCGCTCGCTGTAACCGAGCAGCACACCCGGCGTCCCGTGGCACCAGCCGCGCGCGGCCCGTTCCGGCGCACGGTCGCTGATTGCCCAGTGCTGCTCGTCGTGATTCCAGAGGCCGTCGTGAGCGTCGGCCAGGTCGGGACGGGTGACGCCGTACCGGGCCAGCGCCGCGAGCGTGCCGCTGGTGCCGTGCGCGAATCCGCTGTACAGCGACGTACCGGCCGGGGCCGTCCCGGTCAGGTGCCGGAACGCGGCCTCGGTCACCGCCGGCCGTCCGACAGTGATCGCCGCGGCCAGCAGACCCGCCGAGCCCATCAGGAAGTCGGTGTCGGTCATCGCCGGAAGATCGGCGGGAAGCAGGTCCCACAACCGGGCGCCCATCTCGCTCAGCTCGTCCGAGCCGATCAGGCGCCCGGCCTCGATCGCGGTGAAGGCCACCCCGGGATATCCGCCGCACAGCCCACCGGCCACCTCGCGGCGTCGCCGCGCCGGATCGTCCAGCAGCGCCCGGACCCGCGGGACCAGTGCCTCGCGGGCCAGCTCCCGGTGCCTCGGCTCGTCGAGCAGTACTCCGGCCGAGGCCAGGAACAGCGCCAGTCCGGGCACCCCGGCGTACAGGTCGTCGCCGAGCTCGTCGACCCGCCACGGATGCTCCTGCGTGGTGTCCCGGATCGTCGCGCCGACCCATCCGGGGCGGCCACCGGCGAACCCGGCCCGGTCGTGCAGCTCACCCGCGATGTCGCCGACCACCTGCCGGATCCGGCCCGGAATCCCGGACCGGGAGGCGCGGCGCATCGCCGGGAGGTACGCCGGAGCGTCGCACTCCGGTCCGGTCAGGTCCACATAGGCCGCCCGGATCACCCGCAGGTTGAGCTCCCGCTCCGCCTCGGACATCGCCCGCAACCCGTCGATCGCCTGGTCCAGTGGGGGCTGATCGAGCACGTCGGCGATCGGGCGCCCCCGGTGGTGCACCCGGGTCGACCCGGTGCGCAGCGTGAAGAACGGGATGTCGCCCTGCAGCAGGTCGTCGATCTCGGCGCGGACCACGGCCGGCGTGAAGTGCTCGACGCGGCCCAGCCCGACCCGGTGCAGCAGCATCCGCTTCGCGGCGGTGTCCTGCTGGAACGCCGGGTGCGCGGAGGTTCGCAGCAGCTTGTAGTACTTGCCGGTGGTCTCCAGCACGGCGCGGATCGGCAGGTCGGCGAAGAGCTCGCGCAGCCACGACTCGACCCGCTCCCGGTCGCCGGCGGCCCAGTCCCAGCACTCGGCGAAACCGCGGCACAGCTCGGCCAGCTCCACCGCCCGGGGCACGGTCAGCGGACGGACCGCCGGGGTGTCCACCGAGCCGGTCACCATGGTCACCCGCGGCTGGTCGCTCCCGAAGTCCTCCAGGGCCGGCACCGGCGTGACCGCGCGCTGGCCCGGCACGTACCCGAGGAAGCCGATGTCGATCGACGCGGTCTTGTCCGCCGGGTCGGAGATCCGGGTCGGCAGGAAACCGGTGGAGAAGACGGTGTGCGCCAGCGTCTCGCCCGCCGAGCCGGCCCCCGCCGAGCCCGCCCGCTGGTTGACGCTGAACAGCGACTCGGCGTCGACGACCACCGGCAGCCCGCCGTGGTTGAGCACGTTCTCGTAGTGCATGTCCCCGGCGCGCAGCAGGTGCAGGACACCGAGCAGACGGCCGGCGGCCCGGAAGTAGCGGGCCTCCTCGATCGCCGGCGCCCGGTCGGCGTGCTCCTGCCAGCCGACGCCGTTGCCGCACCACACCCCGAGCACCGGCAGGTCGAAGCCGGCCGCCGCCCCGATCCGGCCGACGAACGTGTTGTAGGCCTGCTCAGCGGCCATCGGGCGCGGTTTGTAGACGAGCACCCGGCCACCGCCGAACGTCAGCCGGCACACCGTCTGACCGCCCGCGTGGGTGTCGCCCAGGCCGTACCCGATGTCGTGCAGTTGAACGAGGCCCCCGCCGGTCGCGGAGCGCGGCAGCGTGCCGTCGGCGACCGCGGCGGTCGTCGCCGCCAGCATCCGCCGCGCGTGCCGGAGGGTGTTGCGGGTCAGCACACCGAGCTGACGTCGCAGCTCGGGGAAGACCTCGCCCAGGGTCACCCGGAAATCGTCACGTCCGGCGAGGTCACAGAAGTGCCAGAGACGCTCCTCGGCGGTCTCTCCCGGCAGGGCGCCGGCCCGGCGCACAAGATCCAGAGCGACCACGAGGGTACGCACGGAGGCGTCCTGCACGCGGCCGGCCAGCCAGTCGATCAGCCCGTCGGCGAACTCCCCGGCCCGGTGGGCGGTCAGCGGCGAACCGGCGAACACCAGCTCGGCGGCGGACCGGTGGCGCGCGCTCCAGGCCCGCGCGAACGAGTCGAACCGGGCCGGCCCGGCGATGTCCCGCCACGTGGACCGGGCGGCCAGGGCGGTCAGCTCGCCGGTGCGGTCGGCCGGGGGATCTCCGGCATCGGCCGGCAGCTCGGAGATGCGGCTGAGGAATCCGTGCAGAGCCGCGGGATCGGTGTACTCGGGAAAAAGGGGTCGGACGTCTTTCAGTCGCATTCCACCACTCGCATCCGGAAACGGCCACGGGGCCCGTGTCGGCACGGGCCCCGTTGGCATTCTCTTCTTGAAGGTCGCCGATGCCGTTCTGTCGTCAGTCGCCGCTGCCGCAGAGGCGCTTCGGCACCGAGCACTCCCAGGAGACCGTGCACACCCAGCCGATGGTGCTCGTGCCGGGAACCGTCCACAGACCGCCGGCCTCCTGCGCCGCGTCCAGGTCGATCTCCTGCTGGCTCAGCTCGGCGGCGATGTCCCCGGCGGCGGCGAACTTGTCGTCGTGGCTCATTCTCGGATCCTCTCGATGGGGCGGGGTGTCTCCCGCCGTTGAGAACCACGACACCAGGAATCAGCCCGGAAAGCGCGCCTTCATCGAAGAATTAAAATTGATCACCGTCAGCGGCAGAATGCATGCCTCAATGGAGTTCGTTGAGCTCGCGCCACAATTGCGAGGCCCGGCGGAAAGCGGAGATGTCCTCGGCCGCCTGGGCCGCCTCGCGCAGCGTGGCCACCGCCTCCGCGGTCCGGCCGGCCTGGGCCAGGGCGCTGCCCAGCGCGTGCAGGAAGCGCACGCCCTCCAGGCCCATCAGCCGGCTGCGGTCGACCGACGCGGCCATCGCGACGGCCCGCTCCGGATCGCCGGTCGCGATCGCGTAGCGCACCTCGAGGGCGGCCAGCCGGTTGGCCTCGGCGCCCGACTCGGCGGCCGTCGCCGCGCGCGCCGCCGCCATGTGCTCCTCGATCGTCTCCGGCGCGGCCCGGACGTCGAGCAGAGTCGACACGGCGGCCCGGCTGAACCGGGCCCAGTCCCGCAGCGACGTCCGCGGGTTGGCCAGCATCCGCCGGGCGCCGTCGAGCAGCTCCAGCGACCGGTCCGTCTCGCCGGCCGAGGCGAGCGCCAGGCTCGCCGCCCACTGCGCCCGGCCGCTGATCGACGGGCTGCCCAGCGCCTCGGCCATCGCCAGCATGCTGTTCACCAGGCGGACGATCTCCGCGCCGCCGCCGGCCTCGGCCAGCACCGAGATGTGCACGGCCAGGAGCTTGATGTGCTCGCTGCCGTGCCGGAACGCGGTGCCGTCGATCTCCTGGCCGGCCTGCTCCACGTGGGTGAACGCCTCGTCCAGCCGGCCGACGTCACGGGCCGCGGCGGCCAGCGACACCCGGATCCGCACCCGGGCCTCCGGCACTCCGGCGACCTCGGCCACCGGCAGCAGCCGGGTCAGCAACTCATACCTCGCGTTGCGGTCGCCGCGCATCTCCACCACCCGGTCCAGCGCCAGCCCGTGCGTCAGGGTCGCGTGCGGATTGCCGGAGGCCAGAGCGGCGGCGAAGATCGCGGCGAGCCGCTCCTCGGCCTGCTCCAGGTCGCCCTGGTCGATGGCGCTGGTGGCCAGCAGCTCCTGGACCAGCTCGGCACGGCCGGCCGCGGTGTCCTCCGGCCCGGTGGGGATGTCGATGTCGCCGGCCAGGTCGCGGAGCGGCACGTTGAGCACCTTGGCCAGATGGGCGACCACGTCGAGGGTGGGCACCCGGGCACCGGACTCGAGCAGCGAGATGTACGACTGGTTGACCGCCCCGGAGGCCAGATCGCGCTGGGACAGCCCCAGATCGGCCCGCAACTTCCGGAGACGGCGACCGAACTCGGGCTGAGGCACCTGAACGACCACGAACCACTTCCTCACTGGATCGCGATGACCAGCCTCGGGATGACTTTTCATGACTATGGTAATCGCTCGCCAGGGGCTTGTCATGTTCTCCCGAGACTGCCGGAAAGCCCCTCCCCACCTCGGTCCACGCGGTTTTGTCGTACCGGTGGGATAGAACTTCGGCACCTGTTCGTGAGGAGGTCTGGTTGTGACAAGCGGGGGTGTCGCCCATGAGCGACGCAGCGCAGCGCCGGTGATCGCGCCGGTGCGACCGCGCAAGCTGGCGAAGGTGCCGTTCGTGGAGCTGGCCGACGGCCGACTGCAGGGAGTGGTGTCCAGCGGGTCCGACGTGGAGCGGGTCTACGTCTCCTCGATCACCGCGGGCGACCATGGCCTGAGCTGCAACACCAACAACAACCGGCCGTGCGGCGGCCTCTCCGGCGGCGCCCGTGCCTGCAACCATCTGCGCGCCCTGGCCGACGCCGCCGTCGCGCAGTATGGAGTGGAGCGCGTCGCCCGCTATCTCAAGGTCGCCCTCGCCGACGGCGACGACGACCTCTGGTCCGGGCTGCACCCGACGACCGCCCCCAACCGGGCCGCCGAGGTGTTCAGCGGGTTCCTGCGCCACCTGGCCTACCTGGAGGTGCCGGCCACCGTCGAGCCGCTGCCCGAGCTGCACTGGTTTCCGGCCGCCGGGGCGGTGAGCTGATGCTGGCCGACGCGCTGCGCGCCGCACCGGCCGGTGTCGACGAGGCGTTCACCCTGATCGACGGCCTCGACGACGTGCTTGTCCACGGCCTGGCCCGGATCGACGAGGAGCGCGCCGCCGCCCTGGAGTCGTTCGCGGCCGCCTTCACCGGCTCACCGCTCGCCGACCGGGTCGCCGACTCGATCGGCAAGATCGTCGCGGGCACCGTGACCGACGATCACCTGGCCGTCCTGGCCGGCGCCCGTGCCGCCCTGACCGGCGCGGCACACGACGCCCTGCTCGGCCGGCTCGACGCGGCGCTCGGCCGGTCCCGCTCCCCGTGGGGCACGCCGCCCGGCGACGGGGCCGGGCAGTCGCTGCCCGGTGGTGATTCCCGGCCGATGCTCGCCGGCGGCCGGTCCTGGCTTCGTGAGCTGGCGCTCGCCGGCTGGCGCGGGGTCGACCACGAGCTGGCCGGCGGCGGCGCCCGGGCCGTTCAGGCGCTGCTCGCCGAGCCGTCCGGGCGCCGGCCCGCGGTGCTGCTCGACGGGTTCGCCGCCGAGCTGCGCAGCGCCGCCCCGGTCGCCACGCTCGACCGGATCCCGGTGCGCCGCTGGGCCGACCTGTGGGCGCGAGCGGTCCTGCTCTCCCAGGACGCCTTCCCCGGCAGTGCGGCCACCCCGGCCGACGGCCGGCTCGTGCTCCTCGGAGCCGACCTGCACGAGCACCCGACGGTCTTCCGGGCCCAGGCGCACGGCCTCCTGGAGACCCCCGGCGGCGAGGTGCGGCTGGTCCGGGTCAGCGTCGCCGCCGCCAAGGTCGACACGATCAGCGGCCCGTCCGCGTGGCGGATGCTCTCGGCGTTCCCGGTGTTCCGGGCGGCGCTGGCCGGGCAACGGACCGTGCAGGTCACCGGCATGCCGCTCACCCCAGCCGGCGACCTGCTCTGGGACGAGTCACGGGCGGTGCAGGGCGAGCCCGCCGACCCGTTCGCGGCCGCCCGGGTCCGGCTCGGCGGCGCCACCGCTCCGGCCGTGCCGCCGCTCGACCGGCACCCGGTCGCCATCGCCGAGCCGGTCCTGCTGGAGGGCTACACCGCCGGTGCCGAGTCGTTCGAGCTGGGCGGTGTCACGCTCGCCGTCGACACCGGCCGGCTGCCCGCCGCCGGCCCGATCACCCCGGCTCTGATCGCCGCCTCGACGGCCTGCCTGGGTCTGCTGCGGTGGGATGCCGGCCGCTGGGCGGTGCAGCCGCTCGCCGTGCAGTCGGTGGTGCGCAAGAAGCCGGTCGCCGCGCACACCGGTGACTGGGCGCTCGGCCCGACCGAGGCCAAGGCGGCCAAGGCGGAGGCCGTCGCCGGCACCGCCGTCGAGGTGCTGCGCGAGCGCGCGGGAAGGTTGCTGCGGAAATGAGCGCTGCGGAGACGCGCCGTCAGGTCCTCTACTGGCGGCTGCTGGCCCGGCTCTTCGACCCGGAGGAGCAGGCCACCCTGGAATCGGGCAGCATGGCGATCGTCGGCGACCTGGGCCTGCCGGCCGCGCTGCTCGACCCGTCCGTCTCGGTGGACACCGTCGTGCAGCGGTTCCCCCAGCTGGAGGCCGAGTTCGACGGGCTGATGAGCGATCCCGGCGACGACCGTGAGGGCGAGGTCCGCCGGGCCGCCCTGGTGTCGAAACTGTTGCTCAACGTCTTCGCCACCGGCTCCGGCAACGTGACCGCCGAGCAACTGCAGCGCTGGCAGGCCGACGCCGGCTGGTTCGAGCGTGCGATGGGGTGCGAGCCCGGCCAGTTGCGCGGGCGGGCGGCCGGTGCCGGTGCGGGTGCGGGTGCGGGTGGGGGTGGGGGTGCCGGCGCGTCCGGTGCGGGGGCCGGTCTGGGCGCCACCCTGGCCGGGATCGAGGGCGACCTGGTCAGCCGGATGCGGCTGCGTGAGGTGCTCGCCGACAACCGGCTGGCCCGGCAGCTCACCCCAAGCATGTCGCTGATCGAGCAGCTGCTGCGCGACAAGGACAATCTGGACGGAGTGGCGCTGGCCAACGCCAAGGCGCTGATCCGCCGGTTCGTCGACGAGGTGGCCGAGGTGCTGCGCACCCAGGTCGCCCAGGCCAGCGCCGGGACGATCGACCGGTCCGTCCCGCCGAAGCGGATCTTCCGTAACCTCGACCTCGACCGCACGATCTGGAAGAACCTGCCCAACTGGAGTCCCGAGGACGAGCGGCTCTACGTCGACCGGCTCTATTACCGGCAGACCGCGAAACGGATCGAGCCGGCCCGGCTGATCGTCGTGGTGGACCAGTCCGGGTCGATGGTCGACGCGATGGTCAACTGCACCATCCTCGCCTCGATCTTCGCGGGGCTACCCAAGGTCGACGTGCATCTGGTCGCCTACGACACCCGGGCGCTCGACCTCACCCCGTGGGTGCACGACCCGTTCGAGGTCCTGCTGCACACGAAGCTGGGCGGCGGCACCGACGGCACGGTCGCGCTCGACCTGGCCCGCCCCAAGATCACCGATCCGCGTAACACCGTGGTCGTCTGGATCTCCGACTTCTACGAGTGGCAGGAGCAGGCCGTCTGGGACGGCATGCAGGCCGTGCACCGCTCCGGGGTCAAGTTCATCCCGGTCGGCTCGGTCAGCAGCGGCGGTCATCAGAGCGTCAACCCGTGGTTCCGGCAGCGCTTCAAGGACCAGGGCACCCCGGTCCTGTCCGGCCACATCAAGAAGCTCGTCACCGAGCTCAAGAACTTCCTCGTCTGATCTCTCACCCTAGGAGACCGTCCCCATGAGTGACATGCTGCGCGCCCCCGCCGAGGTCAAGTACGCGGAGGAGCTGGACTGGCTGGAGTCGGTCGACGACGGCCCGAAACCGTTCTCCTGGCGCCTGAGCCCCAAGATGGTCCGCCTGTTCGTCCTCGGCTCCGAGCGTGCCGACGGGCTGGAGCGCGAGATCGCCCCGAAATGGTTCGGCGACCGCAGTTTCGTCGAGCGGTCCATCGTCACCCTCGCCTCCGACCGCGGCCTGCTGCTGATCGGCGACCCGGGCACCGGCAAGAGCTGGCTGGCCGAGCTGCTGTCCGCCGCGATCAGCCGCAACTCGACCCTCGTGGTGCAGGGCACCGCCGGCACCACCGAGGACCACATCAAGTATTCGTGGAACGTCTCGATGGTCATCGCCAAAGGCCAGTCCCGGGCCTCGATGATCCCGTCGCCGATCATGACGGCGATGGAGGCCGGGGTGATCGGCCGTTTCGAGGAGCTGACCCGGTCCACCAGCGACGTGCAGGACGCGCTGATCTCGATCCTCTCCGAGAAGTACGTGTCGATCCCCGAGCTCGACGACGACAACATCGTCTTCGCCAAGCCCGGCTTCAGCATCATCGCCACCGCCAACAGCCGCGACCGGGGCGTCAACGACCTGTCCTCGGCGCTGAAGCGGCGGTTCAACTTCGTCCGCATCCCGGTCGTGACCAACAAGAAGAGCGAGGCGGAGATCGTCCGGTTCCGCACCGAGGAGCTGCTGCGCCGGCACAACATCGAGCTGGAGGTCCCGCCCACCCTGCTCGATGTGCTGCTGCAGAGCTTCGCCGACCTGCGGGCCGCAGCCGCCGCGGCCGGCAGCGACGACGAGCGCCTGGAGTCGGCGCTGTCCACCGCCGAGCAGATCGGTGTCCTGGAGGACGCGATCCTGCACAGCAACTTCTTCGGCGCCCGCGCCCTCACCTCGGAGACCCTCGCGTCGTCGCTGGTCGGCTCGCTCGCCCGGCGCAGCCCGGAAGACCTGGCGATCCTCAACAAGTACTGGCATGGCGTGATCGAGCCGCGCAGCCGGGAGCAGAGCGGCGAGTGGGACGGCTTCCTCTCCGGCGGCCGCAAGGCGATCGCGACCCTGTCGTGAGCAGCCCCTTCGATCCGCTCCGCGACCAGTTGCTGGGCGCGGCCGAGTCACTGGCGGACGGGCCGGCCGCGCTGCCGGAGATCCTCGCCGGGATCGTCGACGACGTCGACCACGCGTTGCGCGAACCGCTGGAGATCTTCCCCGTCTGCCACCACTCGCCGGCCTCCGCGCTGGCCATGCTGCGGCGGCTCCGGGACAAACAACCCAAGGTGGTCTACCTGGAGCTCTGCGAGGACCTGCAGCCGCTGCTGACCGAGCTGCGCAACTGCCGGCTGCCGGTCGCGTTGCAGGCCTTCGCCTCCGAGCTGGACGGCTTCGCCAAGGAGTCGGCGCCGCTCTCGGTGATCGCGCCGATCACCGAGGCGTCCGCCGAGTATCAGGCGATCTCCTACGCCCTGGACACTCCCGGCGTCGAGCTGGTCCTGGTCGACCGGTCCACCGACCACGTGTTCCAGTGGCAGCCCGACGTCGCGTCACCGGCGGACACCCCCGAGCCGGAGGACGACCTGCACGGCGACGCGGTCGGCGTGGAGATCGGCGACCTGCGGCCCCGCTTCGCCGAGCTGGAGGAGCACCTGCTCCGCCACGGCCGGGTGCGGCACTGGTCGGAGTGGTGGGACCAGTATGTGGAGCAGCCACTCGCCGGGGCCGACCACGAGACGTACCGGCAGGTCATGGTCCTGATCGGCAGCCTTTTCCGGCGGCTGGCGCCGCATGACACGCGACGGTATGCCGGCGACGAGGACCGGGAGCGCTACATGTGGACCCGGATCCGCGAGCACCTCGCGCGGTCCGGCACGGACCCGGCCGACTGCCTCTACATCTGTGGGGCGTTCCATGCGGCGAGCCGGGTGCCGGAGGCGGGTTCGGCCCCCGGCACCCCCGACTTCGCGATCACCCCACGGACCGGCACGACCTGGCTGTACGGGCTGATCCCGTCCAGTCACTCGGCGATCGAGTCGCAGTTCGGACTGGCCCCCGGCTCGGTGTCGATCGCGGCCGCCACCTGGCAGAAGCAGCTGCAACGACTGCGGCTCACACCGTTCCGGCTGGAGGGGCAGAAAGGCGCCCGGAAGGCGAAGAAGGCGCTGCCGCTGCCGGCCGCCGGCAGCGGGCCGGTCGTCGACCACCTGACCGGCTATCTGGCCGGGCCGCCGGTGCTCGACGGGCTCGACGAGGAGGAGTTGCGGGGCTGGTGCGTCGACATCGTCCGGCTCGCCCGCCGTAACGGGTACCTGGCCAGCACGGCCGACGCGATCGCGGTGTTCGAGACGTCGGTGCTGCTGGCGGGGATGCGCGGGCGGGTGCGGCCGACACCGTACGACTTCCAGGACGCCGCGGTCACCTGCATCGAGAAGGACACCGTGCCCGGCCGCCGCGACGTGCGGCGCCTCTGCGAGATCCTGCTCGGCGGCGACCGGATCGGGCAGGTCGGTTACGAGGCACTGCCGCCGCTGGCGCGGGACGTCTACGACCGGCTCGCGCCGCTGGGGCTCGACCTCGAGCAGCGCAGCATCCAGCGGGCTCTGCTCGACCTGTCCGCCCGGCCCGAGCTGGCCGCCTGCTCGCACGTGCTCTGGATGCTGCGCTATCTCCTGCCCGACCAGGCGGTCCGCCCGATCATGGGCAGCCGCAAGCTCGGGGAGAGACACATCCAGGAGAGCTGGGACCTCGATCTCGGCCGCAACCAGCGTGCCGTCATCGAGCTCGGCTACGAGGGCGTCACCCTCGAGCAGGTGCTGGAGCAGCGGCTCCGCCGGGACGCCTGGGATCCGAAGGCGACCGCCGCGACCGCGCTCAAGGCCGTGGAGAACTCGCTGCTCTTCCTGGAGAGCCCGCGGCTCACCGACGAGCTCGGGGCCCGCGCGATCGAGCTGTTGTCGGCCGAGCGGACCGTCGACGACGCCCCCGACGTGCTGCGGCGGATCCGCCGGTTGCTCGGGCACTACCGGGCCACCACGCCGATGCTGCCGGCGTGGTGCGGGCGGTTCGTCATCGAGGGTATGCGCACTACTGCACACTGCTGCCGACCGCCTTCGTCGACGAGGACACCGGCGTCCGGCAGGTCGGGGCGATGCTGGGTTTCCTGTTCAGCATGGAGAGCCTGGCCCTGTCGCTGGGCTGCGACCGCACCCAGTTGGAGATCGCGGTCCAGCAGTCGCACCCGGAGTCCCCAGCCAAGATCGCGCTCCTCTGGGCGGCGCTGCACCAACTCGGGGCGCTCCCTCTGGCCGACCTGCGGGTGCGCGTCGGTGAGCTGCTCGGCAACCCTCTGGTGGTGCCGTCGTTCCCGCAGTATGTGAGCGGGTTCGTGCAGGCGCTCGAACCGGTCCCGAGGCTTGCGCCGTTCGTGGTGGAGACACTGTCCCAGGCGTTCGCGCGGCTGCCCGACCCGGTGCTGCTGCCATGGCTGCCGACCCTGATCACCACCCTGAGACGGCAGGCCGCCGAACTGGTGCCGGTACTGACACGGGAGGCGGGACGCACCTTCCCGGGTTCGCTGGCCGCTCTCGACACGTGGACCGCCCCGTGGAACGCTCCGGCCCGCACCCGGCCGTCCGCGATCCGGGCCGGCCAGTCCGGCCCGGCCGGGCCGGCGGGTCCGGCGGGTCCGGCGGCCGCCGCGGCAGCGCTGCTGGCGGACAACCCAGCCGCGGCCGATGCGGTGGCGGCCCTTCTCGGCTGTGCGGGGGAGTGGACGCCGGTGGCCGCCGCCCCCGGCGACGACATGTCGCCGGTGGTGGGCCTGCTCACGGCTCATCCTGCGACGGCGGAGGCGGTCGCCGAGCTGATCGGCGCCTGACCGGCCTCCCGGTCCGCGCTATTCGCGCGGCCCTCCGGTTCCGGCGGCGAGGGGGCCGCCGGAACCAGAGCGGCCCGGCTGTGCCGGAGCGGGCCGCCTGCGCCAGCGCGGTCGGCGGAGCTGGAGCGGCCCGGCTGTGCCGGAGCGGCCCGCCTGCGCCAGCGCGGGTCGGCTGTGCCGGAGCGGGCCGCCTGCGCCAGAGCGGTCGGCGGAGCTGGAGCGGCCCGCCTGCGCCAGCGCGGGTCGGCTGTGCCGGAGCGGCCAGGCTGTGCCGGAGCGGCTGGCGGAGCCCAAGGGCGCCCGCGAAACCGAAGCGGGCTGTCGGAAGTAGAGAGTGGTTGGAACCCAAGCGGGCCGGCTAACCGGTGCGGGCCGCTGACACTCGGGGTGTGAGACCGCCGAGGGGGTCTAGACATCATGTGAAGTCAAAGTCGGAGGTATGACTCGGGGCTTCCTGATCGAGCAGGGGCGGTTGGCGTACCCGATGTCGAGTCGGTTCGGTCACCGCCTGTAGAGGGGGCAATGGTGCCCAGATCCGGTACTGGGTGCGTCCGCCGCCTTGGCCGCGACCCGTCGTAGAGCCTCGCTTCGTATCTCGTATCGATCGGACCCGCGGGGGCTTGACTCCGCATCGGGTGCGCCCTGGGCACGATCAAGGCGGATGAGGTATCGCCGATGACGGCGACGCAGACGTCCGGTCACCACCGGACGTCCATGAGATGGGGAGGGACCTCGACCCAGAATCCGCGGAAGGTCTCCAGCCGCGGCCCGGGGAATGGAAGCTCACCGGGCGTCGCGTGGGTCTGGCCGCGGCCAGGGGGATGAAGTTCATCAGGCGTCGAGTGGGCTGGCCGCGGCGCGGGGGATGGCAGCTCATCGCGCGCCGAGTGGCCCGCCGCGGCGCGGGAGGGGCGGGAGCTCATCGCGCGCCGAGTGGGCCCGCCGCGGCGCGGGAGGGGCGGGAGCTCATCGCGCGCCGAGTGGGCCCGCCGCGGCGCGGGAGGGGCGGGAGCTCGTGGCGCGTCGAGTGGGTTTGGCCGGGTGCGAGAGGGACGGCAGCTCATCGCGCGCCGAGTGGGTTTTGGCCGGGGTGTGCGGGAGAGGCCGGAACTCGCCGCGCCGACCGGGTGAGGACCCGGCCGGCGCGGTGAGTGGGGATGCGGGGTGGCTACTTGAGATAGGTGGTGGCGGATCCGATCCTGCCCGGCGCCGGGGTGGCGCTCGTCGAGAGGACGTAGACGCGCAGGTTGCCCTTGGCGTTCAGGTCGATGGTCAGCGAACCCCCGGTCACGGTCTTGGTGTCGCCGGTGACCGCGTCGACGTAGGTGCCGTTCGGGATGCCGCTGAAGGTGGCGCCGTTCGAGACCGCGATCAGCGCGAAGCTGTCCACCCCGTTGGCGGTGTAGCGGCGCTTGTAGGCCATGTTGCCGGTGACGCCTTCGGTGGAGTACTGGCCCATCTGCAGGGCGGGCACCGCCCGGCGGATCTGGTTGAGCCGCTGCAGGTGCTTGACCAGCGGCTGCGACAGCGTCGTGGCGACCTGGCCACTGGCCGAGCTGATCACACCGTAGTCGGCGGCGGTGACGCTGCCGGCGATCTGGTTGCCGTAGTAGGCACGGCCGGTGGTGGCGAGCGGGCAGGTCGGGCCGCAGTCGATCTGCTTGCCGGCCTGGAACTCGATCTCCGAGCCGTAGTACAGCGTCGGGATGCCGCGGAACGTCCACATGAGCGTCATGTTCTCGGCCCACGCGTCGGTGCCGCCGGTGTAGCGGACCGAGGACTTGTTGGGCCCGTAGTCGTGCGAGTCGACGTAGACGACGTTGTACGTGGCGTCGTTGACCGAGTCGTCGGAGTCCTTGCCGTTCCAGTACGCGTTGTTGGCATCACCGAAGTTCATGTGCATGCGCATGTCGATGATGTTCATGCCGGAGAACTTCGAGTGGTCCGGCGCGTGATAGTTGTTGCCCGACAGGAACGCGTTGGTACTGGTCGGCTGGCTGCCCGTACCCAGATTGTTCTCGTAATTGAACTGTTCGATCGCCGCCGTGACGTCGTCGGACGAGTAGGCCGACCGTTCCTTCCAGGTGAAGAACTGGGCGGAGTGGTTGACCGAGCCACGGTTCCACTTGTCGTTCACGAACGCCGCGACCTCACCGAAGATGTAGAAGTCCTTGGCCTTGGTGGCGCCGTACTTCTGGGTGAGGATCTCCTGGAAGGCCGGCAGGAAGCGGCGGTTCCAGGTGACGCGGGGGATGTGCACGGCGGTGTCGATGCGGAAGCCGTCCACGCCCATGTCGATGTACTTCTTGTAGGCCCCGATCAGGTAGTCCTGGACGACGGCGTTCTCGGTGTTGAAGTCGGCGAGGTCCTCGTGCAGCCAGCACGACCGCGCGTCCTCGCCCTCCCAGTTGCCGATCCAGCATTGGTGGAAGAGCGTGGACGGGAACATCTTGTTCGTCGGCTGCGGCCACTGGCAGTTGTAGAGCGCGAAGCCTTCGGGGCTCTTGCCGCCGGTCGCCACCCCGTAGTTGGGGCAGGTGTTGCCGGACGGCGCGGTGCTGCTCCACAGGTCGCCGTTGTAGGGGCGGCCCTTGGCGAGCGCGTTCTGTGCCGCGGTCATCGTGGAGTCGTTGCCCTGGTGCTCTTCGAGCGGGTTGTACGTCTTGCCGGCGACCTTCTCGCTGTAGTACCACTTCCAGTCATTGTTCCGCGCGCCGTACACGGTCGGGGTGTAAAGGCCGTTGGCGCCCCACCGCGAGCTGTGGTTGAGGACGATGTCCTGGTAGATCTTGAGGCCCTTGGCGTGGGCCGCGTCGATCAGCTGCTGATAGGACGCCCCGTTCGACTCCAGCCGCGGGTCGACCTCGTAGAAGTCGTAGCCGTGGTAGCCGTGGAAGTCGTAGTCGGAGCGGTTCAGCACGACCGGCGTGATCCAGATGGCGGAGAAGCCGAGCCCTTTGATGTAGTCGAGCTTGTCGACGAGGCCCTTGAAGTCGCCGCGGAACATCGTGTCGTCGTTCGCCGCGTTGCCGGACTTGGTGTGCTGGCTGCCGCCGCGGTTGTTGGTGGTGTCGCCGTCGTTGAACCGCGCGGTGAGGATGAAGTAGATGCTGTCCTTGCGCGGGTCGCCGCCGAGCATCTCGCCGCCGGCCGGCGCCGGGCCGGCCGCGCCGGTGGTGACGGTCTTCGATGCCGCGGTGGAGAGGTTGCCGGCCGCGTCGAGCGCCTGCACCTGGTAGGTGTAGGACGTGTTCGCGCTCAGGCCACGGTCGGTGTATCCGGTGGTCGAGCTGCTCAGCACGGTGCCGCCGCGGGTGATCCGGTAGCCGACCACGCCGACGTCGTCGGTGGAAGCGGTCCAGCCGAGGGTGACCGTGGTGCCGGCCGCGGTGGCGGTCAGCCCGGTCGGGGCGGCCGGCGACGTGGTGTCGGCCGGGGCGGTCACGCACGGGCTGGTGGCGCCGGCGGTGACGACGCCACCGTTGACGGTGATCGTCCCGGTGCCCAGCGAGTAGTTCCTGCTCGCGTTGTTGTCCCAGGTCCCGGAGCCGTTGTTGAAGGTGGCGGCCCACGTGGTGGCGGTGCCGAGGCTGACGGTCCTACGGACCCAGCCGGTGCACGCCTCCTCGTTCATCACCACGCCGGGCGCGGTCGTCCAGGATCCACCGGTCGGTGCGTAGTGCAGGTACGTCGTGGTCCAGGCGGTCCTGTAGTAGACGGTCGCCGAGTTGGCCGCGGTGGTGCCGCACGGGGCTGCCGAGCCGACCGCGCCACCGGAGATCGTGACGGTGCCCGTACCCGCGCTGTAGTTGGCTCCTGAGTTGTTGTCCCAGGTGCCGGAGCCGTTGTTGAAGACGACCTGCATGCCGGTGGCGCTGCCGAGGTCGAGGTCCTTCTTGTACCAGCCGGAACACCCGGTGTAGGCGCTCATCGCGAGGCCGGGCGCGGTCGTCCAGGTGCCGCCGGTCGGCGCGTAGTGGATGTTCACCGTTGACCAGGACGAGGGCGCCTGGTAATAGACGGTCACCGTGGTCGCCGCGTGCGCGGCGGGCAGTTCGGTCAGGAGCAGCAGGGGTACGGCGCAGAGCGCGGCCAGCACTCTGCGGAGTATTCGGGACACGGGGGCCTCCAACCACCTCGGGGGGACGGGCGGTGTCACGGGGAAACGCGGGCTCAACGAGTTGGTAATCCCGCGTTCACGTGACGTGGAAGTTAGCAACTTCTTTCAATTTCTGGAAGTGTCTGCTGTCGGCTTGCAAAAAGATGCACTGAGATGTCTCGATGTGTCTGAGACGGGCAGCGCGAAGGGGCGTGCCGCGTCGTGCCGGCACGCCCCTTCAGAGAAGTCGGTCTATCGCTTGGCTGCGGCCATCGCCTCGACGCCGGCGATCAGCAGGTCGACGGCGAACGTGTAGTAGCGGTCCGTGTCGGGCTCGTCGCGATAGGACTCGGCGAGCCGGATCATCATCGGGAAGCGGTGGGCGGGCATGCTCTCGAGCTGCACCCGCCTCTGGCGCCGCCACTCCGGCTCCTGGTCGGCGGGGATGCCCGGCGGGCACCCCGGCTGGCCGCTTACGGCGCCCATGCAACCGTTCAAGAGGTACGTAGCCACCCAATACCCCTCCTCGACGGTGAACCCGGCGTCGCCCAGCAGTGCGAGTGTGTCGTTCGTCGCCCGGTTGAAGCTCTCCGTCCGCGTCTTGTCCACCGCGTGCAGAAGGAGCGGGAGTGACGGATGTGCACGCATCACCCCGACCACCGTCTCGATGACTCTACGTAGCCGCTTTTGCCAGGAGGCGTCCGTGTCGGCGTCGGCCCGCACGTCGGCGAGCAGATGATCGATCATGCCGAGGAGCAGCTCCTCCTTGTTCTTGAAATGCCAGTAGAGCGCCATCGGGGTGACGCCCAGCTCCTTGGCGAGGCGACGGACCGTCACTGCCTCCAGCCCCTCCTCGTCGGCGAGGCGGAGCGCGCGGTCGGCCACGGCGGCCTTGGTCAGTCGATCACCGGTCACTTGACAACTATACGACGTACGGGTCTCATGTACGAGGTACATGTACACCGTACAAGTACGTCGTACAGGGGGATCTGATGGAGAAGAACCGACGGTGGTGGGCGCTGGTCGCGGTAGCGCTCGGCACCTTCATGACGTACCTCGACAACAACGTCGTCAACGTGGCGCTGCCGTCGATCCAGCGGGACCTGGGCCTGAGCATCTCCGGCCTCGAGTGGATCACCAGCGCGTACATCCTGGTCTTCGCCGGGCTCCTGCTCGCCGGTGGCCGCGTCGCGGACGTCCTCGGCAACCGGCTCGCGTTCGTCGCCGGACTGGTGATCTTCACGGTCGCCTCGGTCGCCGCCGGGCTCGCTGACGGTCAGGGCCTGCTGATCGGGGCACGTGCGGTCCAGGGTGTCGGCGCGGCGCTGCTCGCCCCGGCGTCACTGGCGCTACTGCAGGAGCTGTTCCCGAACCCGAAGGAGCGGGCCACCGCCATCGGCGTCTGGGGCGGGGTGGGCGCGCTCGCTCTCGCGGTCGGGCCGTTCACCGGCGGCGTGCTCAGCGAACACGTCTCGTGGGGCTGGATCTTCCTGATCAACCTGCCGATCGGCGTCGCCACGCTCGTCCTGACACTGGTCAGCGTGCCCCGCCGGCCGGTCCGGGACGGGTGGTCGCTGCGACGGCTCGACCCGGCCGGGCTCGCCTCCTCCTCACTGGGGCTGTTCGCTCTCACGTACGCCCTCATCGAGGGGGCCGCGGAGGGCTGGACCTCGCCGCTCATCCTGGGTTCATTCGCGGTCGCGGCCGTAGCGGCCGTGGTGTTCGTGCTGCTGCAGAACCGCAACGCCGACGCCATGATGGACCTGCGTTTCTTCCGGTCCCGGATGTTCTCCGGCGGTCTGCTGGCGATGGGCCTGTGGGCCTTCGGCGTCTTCGGCATCTACTTCTACATGGCCATCTACCTGCAGAACATCCTCGGTTTCTCGCCGACCGAGGCGGGCGCCGCCTTCATCCCGATGGCGATCATCACGGCCGCCGGCGCCGTTCTCGCGCCGCGCCTGGAGATCCGATTCGGAGTGGCTCGGGTGACCGCTTTCGGTCTCGCCGTGATGGCCGCGGCGATCGCCGGGATCGCCGGGTACGGCGAGGGCACCACCTACGGCGACCTGCTGCCCTGGTTCCTGCTCTACGGCGTCGGCGGCGGCCTGCTGATCCCGCTGAACACCGTGGTGGTCGACGCGCTGCCGCCGGAGCGGGCCGGCATCGCCTCCGGCATGCTCAACGTCTCCCGCGAGGTGTTCGGCCTGCTCGGTGTCACCGTCCTCGGCGCGATCCTGAGCAACCGGACCGAGGCCGCCGGCGGCGACTTCCTGGCCGGCTACCAGTTCTCGCTGGTGGTGGCCGCGGTACTGGTGGCGGCCGGGGTGCCGGTCAGCCTGTGGATGCTGCGCCGTCAGGCCGCGGCCGGAGCCGGAGCGGGTGACGACGAGACCGCCCGGGAGATCCGCAGCCAGACCACGAAGCCCCAGATGACGAAGAGCGCGTAGACCGCGTAGAGGATCGCCGACGGGTAGTAGCCGAAGTGCAGCAGCTCCGGCACGCCGACCAGATCCACGGCGATCCAGCAGAGCCAGAACTCGACCCAGCCCCGCGCCATCGCGTAGGTGGCCAGCATCGATCCCACGAAGATCCACGAGTCCGCGAGGTAGTACCACCACGGGACCGGGAAGCCGGCCCCGACCTCGCGGAACACGACGAAACAGACGCCCACCGCGACCAGGGCGAGCGGGATGAAGACCAGGCGCTGCCGTGGGCTCGCCCAGTGCGGGACCACGGCCGTGCCGTGGTCCCGCCGGCGGTTGCGCTGCCAGGCCCACCAGCCGTACACACTGGTGACCAGGAAGAACACCTGCCGGGCGGCTTGGCCGTAGAGCGGGGTGCCCTGGTCGTTGCCGAGCGCCTGACCGAGGAAGACCGTGAAGAGGAGCACGTTGCCGACGATCCCGACCGGCCAGGCCCACGCGTTGCGGCGCAACCCGAACAGCGCCGAGCCGAGGCCGAACGCGTTGCCGACGATCTCCCGCCAGTAGATGGCCTGACCGTCGGTCACCTGCCACTTGGCGTCGTAGAAGGCGGTCAGCAACTGATCGATCCAGGTCACGGCTTATCCTAGGCCGTGACCTCCCGTCTTTACGTCGACGACCCGGGCGCGGTGCTCTGGTATGACCTCGACGATCCGTCCGACGACGAGTTGAGGGAGCTCGCGAGCCGCTTCGACCTGCACCCGCTGGCTGTCGAGGACGCCCTCCAGGAGCACGAACGGCCCAAACTGGACCGGTACGAGAACCACCTGTTCCTCAACGTCTACGCCGTCGCGTTCGACGACGAGCCGCGCAAGACCGAGATCAGCGCCTTCATCACCCCGCAGGTCCTGATCACCGTGCACCGGGCGCCGTTCGACATGCAGCCCGTGCTGGACCGGTGGGCCGACGGCGAGCGCCCGCCCGGCGGCGTCGACTTCCTGGTGTACGCGCTGCTCGACCTCGTGGTCGACACCCAGTACCGGATCGCCCAGCGGATCGACGAGGCGATGGACTCCGTCGAGGACCGGATGCTCGGCGACGGCCCGGCGCCCCGTGACGTGCGGCGACGTGGCTTCACCCTGCGCCGGCACCTGGCCGCCCTGCGCCGGGCGGTGGCCCCGATGACCGAGGTGACCCACTCCTTCGCCGGTTCCTTCGCGCGGGATGACCATCTCGCTCCCTACTACCGCGATGTCGAGGACCATGCCCGGCACGCCCTGGACCTGATCGAGCACTCCCGGATCCGGATCACCGAACTGCTCGACGACGATCTGGCCGAGCAGAGCAACGAGCTCAACGTGGTCACCCGCAAGCTGGCGGCGTGGGCGGCGATCATCGCGATTCCCACCGCTCTGACGGGATATTTCGGACAGAACCTTCCCTATCCCGGATTCGAGAAGTGGTGGGGCTTCGTCCTGAGCACGGTGCTCATCGTGTTCTCGGCAACCGGGCTGTATCTCTACCTCAAGCGCCGCGGCTGGTTGTGAACCGGTTAAGGCCCGTCTGTCCACAGGGGCCCCCGAGCGGCCCCCTGATCGCGTAACGTCCCCGGCAACCGGGGGAGGGGTGAATGTTCGCGCTCGTCTTCGGCGCGGTGCGGACCCGAGCCGCACA
Organism: Actinoplanes sp. CA-252034; assembly: GCF_050956125.1. Taxonomy (NCBI): domain Bacteria; kingdom Bacillati; phylum Actinomycetota; class Actinomycetes; order Micromonosporales; family Micromonosporaceae; genus Actinoplanes; species Actinoplanes sp. CA-252034. The sequence continues at coordinate 8,941,574 of NZ_CP191846.1, read as the reverse complement.
GGTGCTGACGATTCTGGTGCTGACCGCGCTCGCGGCCGCCGTCGCCGCGGCCGGCCCGTGGTATGGGTTCGCCGCCGTCGGCGAGGCGGCCGACGCCTATCTCGACGCGGCGCCGCCGAGCCAGCGCACGGTCGCGGTGACCAGCCGCGTCGACACCCGGGGCGACCCGGTCGGCGCTCTGCGGCAGTTCGCCGACCAGGTCCGCGCCGGTCTGCCCGCCGGGGCCGGGGACGGGATCACCGGGCTCTCCGCGTCGATCAGCCTGCAGACCGGCCCGGCCGGCACCAACATCGACCTGGCCTTCCGGGACGAGTTCTGTGACCGGGTCCGGATCGACGGCGCCTGCCCGGCAGCCGCTCGCGAGGTGACCCTCAGCCACGACACCGCCCGGCGGTTCGGCGTCTCCACCGGCGACGAGCTCACCGTCCTCACCCCGTCCTCGCCCGAGCCGCTGACACTGCGGGTGGTCGGCCTCTACGCCCGATCCGATCCGACCGGCACCTACTGGTCCAGCCGCCTGTTCCGGCCCCTGACCGGACCGGATCCGATGTTCACGGTGGCGGCCACCTTCGAGCACTCGCACCTGCGGAGCCCGACCGTGGCGTACGACGTGGTGCTCTCCCAGGCTCTTCTGCGCGGTGACGGCGGCTTCGACCTCGGCGCCGCGCTCGCCGCGTCCGACCGTCTGCTCGGCCAGTCCCAGCTGCGGCTCAACAGCCAGGCCACCCCGCTGCACCAGGCGATCGTCCGCGACCGCGACACCATCCTCAACGGCATCTCGGCCTCCGGCGCCCAACTGCTCGTCCTCACCTGGTTCGCTCTCGGCCTGGCCGGGTGGTACACGCTGCGTGACCGGCGAGCCGACGCGGCCCTGCTGAAACTGCGCGGGGTGAGCCGGTTCGGGCGCCTGCGGCTGGCCCTCGGGCAGCACCTCGTCCCGATGGTCGCCGGCGCGCTGATCGGCGCCCCCCTCGGATATCTGGTGGCCTGGGCGCTGGCCGGGCCGGTGCCGGTCCCGCTGGACCGGCGAACCGCCCTGATCTGGAGCGCGCTCGCGGTCGCCGCGGTGCTGGCCGGTGGCCTCGCGGTCCTGGCCGCCGTCGAGGCCACCGTGCTCGGCCGATCCGTCTCCGCGCTGCTGCAGCGGGCCGCCTCCCGGCGCGGCGCCTGGCAGCCCGCGCTCGTCGACGTGGTCCTGCTCGCGGTCTCCGCCGCAGCCCTCTACCAGGTCCGTTCGGCCGGGGCCGGCGACGGCCTGGGCCGTGCCGCCCTGGCGCTGGTGGCGCTCGCCGTGGGCCTGATCGCCGCCCGCCTGCTCAACCGGGCCGCCGACCGGGGCGGCGCCGCGGCCCTGCGAGCCGGGCGGCTACGGGCCGGCTTGACCGCCGTGCGGATCTCCCGGTCACCCGGCTCCGACCGGCTTTTCGTGCTGGTCGTCGTCGCCGTCGCGCTGTTCGTCACGGCGGCCGGCGGCTGGTCCGCCGAAAGCGCCGGCCGGACCGTGCGCAGTGACGCCGAGCTCGGTGCGAGCCGGGTGCTGAGCGTGAGCGCCACCAACCGGACCGTCCTGCTCAACGCCGTTCGCGGTGCCGACCCGGACGGCCGTGAGGCGATGGCCGTGGTGCGTAACCGGACCGACACCGGCCAGATCATCGAGGTGGACACCTCCCGGCTCGCCGCGGTCGCCGCCTGGCGCTCCGAGTACGGCTCGGTCACCGCCCTGCCGGACGCCGTCGCCGCCACCGCGCTCACCCCGTTGCCACTGGTCACCGGCGACCGGCTGACCGCCACCGTCCGGCGCGACGGCGACGCTGCCGTGGCGCTCACCCTCCGCCTGCAGCACGAGGGGACCGGGCAGCCGGTGACCGTCGCCTTCGGCGCACTGCGCGCCGGCGACCAGACCGTCACCGTGCCGGTGAAGGGCTGTACCTCGGCGCCCGGCTGCCGGCTCGTCCGCTGGGAGCTGACCGGCCCACCCACCGCGGACGGGCGGACGCGTCCGGCACGGGCCGGGGCCGCGGTCGTCCTGCGCCGGCTCGACCAGGGCGCCGCCGTGCTCGACGGATCCGCGCTCGGCGACATCACCCGCTGGCGGGTCGGCACCGTGGGCGCCGCCATCGATCTGGTCGCGGCCGACGGGACGCTCCGGCTGGCCGCCGACGACAACGCCACCCAGGTGGACCGGGTGGGCACCGAGGCGTGGGCGTCCGACCGCCTGCTGCCGCTGCCCGCGCTACTGGCCGGCCCCGTGCCGGACCGATGGCAGGACGACGAGGCGCTCCTCGTGGGGTATGGGGAGCTCGCCCCGGTGCAGGTCGTCCGGAATGTGACCGCCCTGCCCGCGGTCGGCGCCTCCGGCCTGGTCCTCGACCTGGACAGCACCCGTCGCCTGGCCGCCGACAACGACCCCGGAGGACAGTTCCAGGTGTGGCTCGCGCCCGATGCCCGGCCCGGCATCGTCGAGGCCCTCACCGCGGCCGGCTTGACCGTGACCGACGACACCGACGTGGCCGGCCACGCCGCCCGCCTCGGCGCCCAGGGCCCGGCCGTCCTGGTCCGCTTCGAGCTGCTCGCCGGTGTCGCGGCGCTGCTGCTCGCGGCTGTCGCCGTCGCGGTCACCGCCACCGTGGATCGTCGCGCGCTGGCCGAGCAACTGGCCGCGCTGCGCCTGCAAGGACTGCCCCGCCGAGTCACCGTCAGCATCGGCTGGGCGGGCACCGCGTCCCTGATCCTGGCCGGCCTGACCGGCGGGGTGCTGGCAGCGCTGCTCGCCGTCGACGTGACCGACCGGACGGTCCCGCCCTTCACCGACGGCTGGGCCGTGCTGCCGCCGCCCGGCCCGCTCGAGCCGGTGGCGACGGCGCTGGCCGTGGCCACGGCTCTGGCGGTCCTCGGCGTGACCGGCCGGATCGCCCTGCAACCGCTGATGAGAAGCCTGCGTGACCGGGAGGCCGGCCGATGATCTCCCTGGTCCTGGCGATGGTGTGGAACAGGCGGGGCCAGGCCGTCACCCTGGCCCTGCTGGCGATGCTCGCGGTCGCCTCGGCGGTCGCCGCGCCGGCCTACCTGATCGCGGCCGAGCGGGCCGTCGCCGAGGGCCAGATCGCGACCGCGCCGAACAGCGAGCTCACCCTGGCGGCCCGCCACACCTCCGACAGCCTCCAGGAGCCGTCACGCAATGCCGGGATCAAGTTCCCCGACGTCGGCCGGGTGCTGCTGCTCGGGCTGAGCGGGTTCACCTTCTACCACTCCGCCGAGGTGCCCACGATCGGGCTCGCGCCGTCCAACGACTTCCCCACCCGGTTCGTCTTCCGTCAGGACCTCTGCGCCCACGTGCAACTGACCGCCGGGCGCTGCCTGACCGGCGAGGGGGACGTGCTGGTCGGTGAGAAGACGGCCCGGATGCGCGAGCTGACCCCCGGCGACACGATCACGCTGACCGCGGCCCGGATGAACGGCCTGGTCCGCCCGCCCGTCTGGGATCCCGACGGCGCGCCCAAGAGACTGACCGTGGCCGGGGTCTACCGGGCCACCGACCCCACCGACGCCTACTGGGGTCTGCACGGCTACTTCGTCTCGGGCGACGGCATCGGCACGGGCGAACCGGTCTTCACCACCGCCGGCACCCTCGACACGATGCAGCGGACCACCACGAGCATGGCGATCGACGGCATCGCCCAGCCCGGCACCCTCGACGTCGACCGGCTCGGCCAGCTCCGCGCCGACATGGCCCGGCTCGACGCCACCGCCTCCGAGCTGGAGGAGTCGCTGCAGTTCGACAGCGGGATCCCCCGCCTGCTCGACCGGATCGACGAGGGCCGGGTCGCCGCCCGAGACCTCGTCCCGGTGCTGGCCGTGCCGCTCGTCCTGCTCGCCTGCTTCACCATCTACCTGACCGTCGGCTACGGCGCGGAGGGCCGGCAGAGCGAGCTCGCCGTCGTGGCACTCCGCGGCGCCCGCTGGTGGACCCGCTGGTGGCTGGCCACAGGGGAGAGCCTGGTCGCCGTGCTGGCCGGGGCCGTCGCCGGCTGCCTGGCCGGGCAACTGCTGGTCAACGCCGTGGCCGCGGCCCTCTTCCCCGGCGTCGGGACGGCACCGGCTCTCACCTCGCTACGGTATGCGCCACTGGCCGCGGCGGCCGCTCTCGTCGCCGCCGTGGCAGCCCAGCGACGACAGTTGATCAGCCCGGTCAGCCGGCTGCTACGGCGTACCCCACCCGCCGACCGTCGCCGCCTGGCCGCGGCCGAGGCCATCGTCGCGGTCCTCGCCATCGCCGCCGGTGTTCAGTATTTCCTCTCCGCCGAGCCGCTCACCGGGGTCGGCCTGTTCGCTCCCGCGCTGATCGTGCTGGCCCTCGGGCTGCTCACGGCCCGGCTGCTGCTGCCACTGGTCAACCGGTATGCCGTCCGCGCCCTGCACCGCGGGCGGCTCGGCGTCGCGCTGGCCGGCCTCCAGCTGTCCCGCCGCCCCGGCGCGGGCCGGCTGTTCGCCCTGCTGGCCGCCTCCGTCGCGGTCGCCGGCTACGCCGCCTGCACGGTCGACACCGCCGCCCGCGGCCGCGACGTCGAGGCGTCGCTCGGCACCGGTGCCGAGCGGGTCCTCGTCGTCCAGTCCGTCACCCGGCAGGACCTGCTCACCAAGGTCCGCCTCATCGACCCGGACGGGCGGTTCGCGATGGCCGCCGTCCGCCTCCCCGGCAGCTCCACCAGCCCGCCCGGCCTCGCCGTGGACACCCGGGCGCTGGCCGCGGTCCCCGCCTGGGCGGCCGGTGGCCCCGACCGGGACGGACTCGGGCGGCTGCTCCACCCGGACGAGCCGCCACCACCCGTCCTCTTCGCCGACGAGGACATCGCGGTCGAGATCACCGCCACCACCACCGGAGTCATGCAGCTGGGGATCTCCGTCTCGGCGATGGACGGCCCCGGCGTCGAGGTGGTCGAGCTCGGCGACCTCAAGAACGGGACACACACCTACCGGCAGACCGTGGCGATCTGCGAGAACGGGTGCCGGCTCAACGGCGTCCGGGTCGCCGGGACCGGCAGCACCGCCCAGGTCACCGGCGAGATGGTGATCCGCGGCATGCGGACCACGTCGCCCGCCCCGCTCGCCGACCCCGGCCGCTGGCGGTCCAGCCAGTCCGCACGCCTGTCCGCGGCGCCCGACGGTCTCCGGGCCGACCTCACCGTCACCGGGGCGATCGCCGACACCGCCTGGATCCAGCCGGTCGCCACGCCCTACCCGCTGCCGATCGCGTACTCCGGAAAGCCACCCGCCGCCGGGACGATCATCGACTCCGGCGCCACCACCATCCCGATCACCGCCGCCGTCGCCCTGCCGGCCGTACCCGCCCTCGGCCGTACCGGGGTGATGATCGACCTCGAATACAGCGACCTCATCTCGGTCACCCCGAAACTCGTGCCGCAACCCGAGGTCTGGCTCAACGCCGACGCGCCCGCCGACATCATCGACCGCCTCGACGAGCAGGGCCTCCAGGTCGTCTCCGAGACGTCCGCCGCCCAGGTCAAGGCCGGACTCGACCGTCAGGGGGCGGCCGTCGCTCTCTGGTTCCACCTGCTCGCCGCGGTTCTCGCCGGGCTCCTCGGCGCCGGGGCGCTCGCCCTCACCGTCGCCGTCGACCGTGCCCGCCGCACCGAAGACCTCGCCGCACTGCGCATCCAGGGACTCCGGCCCGGCCCGGCCGGATCGGCGACCCTCTGGACGTACCCGGTGCTGGTCGTCATCGCGACCACCGTCGGGCTGCTGGTCGCGGCCGTGACGTGGCGACTCACCGGGTGGGCGCTGCCGCTGGCCGGGCTCACCCCACCCGACCTGCCGCTGCCCACGTGGCCCCGGCCCACGGCACTGCTGGCGGCGGCCGGGGCGGTCCTCGCCGTCCAGTTCCTGGTCGCGATCCTCAGTGGCCGCGACCTCCGCCGCCGGATCGAGTCCCGGTGACCCCGATCCCGCCGCCCTCCCCGGCCGGCGTCGTGCGGTCCTCGCCGGCCGTTGTCGTGCGGCATCCTTCGCTCGGCGTGGTGCGGGCTTCTGCGGTCCCGGTAGTGCGGCTTTCTTCGGTCGGCAGGGTGCGGGATTCGTCGGCCGGTGTGGTGCGGGCTTCTGCGGTGCGTGTTGTGCGGCTTCCTTTGGCCGGCGTCGTGCGGGCTTCTGCGGTCCCGGTTGCGCGGCCTTCTTCGGCCGGCAGGGTGCGGTCTTCGTCGGCCGGTGTGGTGTGGGCTTCTGCGGTGCGTGTTGCGCGGCTTTCTCCGGCCGGCGTCGGGCGGGCATTTCCGGTCTGCGTCGTGCGGATCGAATGCTGCCGTCGTCGAGGTCCGCGCGTTGGGCATCGAGGTTCACGCGACGTCCATCCGACATGGTGGAGTTTGCGAAGACGGGTGTATCTCGGACATTTCGGTGGCACGGGGCTGCGGCGCGGATGCGGCGGGGCGGTGACGCTGCGGCGCGGTCAGGTGTGGGTGCGGTCCGGTGCGGGTGCGGTCAGGTGTGGAGGCGGCAGCGTGGGTTCGACCGGCGCTGCGGTGCCGCTGGGATGCGGCGGTTCAGGCGATTCGTGTGAATGGGTGGGCTGAGATGGGGAGGAGACGACGATGGGGACGCTGACGGTCGAGGGGGCCGCGTTCGGGTATGGCGACGGCGACCCCGTGCTGTCCGGGGTGACCGTGACCGCCCGGCCCGGTGAGGTGCTCGCGGTCACCGGCACGTCGGGGGCGGGCAAGACGACGCTGCTCAACGCCATGGCGGGTCTCCTGTCGCCTCGCGCCGGCACGGTGACGGTCGACGGGGCGGCGCTGACCGGCCGGGATCACGCCGTATCGCTCAATGTGGTGCTGATCCCGCAGGACAACGGCCTCGCGGCGATCCTGACCGCCGCTGAGAACGTGTCGGTGGCGGTGATCGCTACCGGCGGCACGCCCGCTGACGCCCGGCGGCGCACTGCGGATTCGCTGGAGGCGCTCGGCCTCTCCGGCCAGGCGAACCAGTTGATCGACGAACTGTCCGGAGGCCAGCAGCAACGCACCGCCCTGGCCCGGGGCCTCGCCCTGAAGGGTGACATCGTGCTCGCCGACGAGGTGACCAGCGAGCTCGACGCCGCCAACCGGCAGAGGGTGCTCGATCTGCTGCGCGCCGAGGCGGAGCGGGGTGCGACCGTCGTCTTCGCCACCCACGACCCGGAGGCGGCCGCCGCCTGCGATCGCGAGATCCACCTCGCCGACGGCGCCGCGACCTGGCCCCGCCCCTGACCCGCCCGGCGACGACGGCGTGAGGGTGCGGTCGGTGCGAACCCTCACCTACACGATGGGAAGTACGGCACCACGTTTGCGGAGGTGGTGGGACGGTGCTCCGGGCGTACCTCTGAAGGGTGGTTTCAAGGGGTCTCGTGCCCGGAGGGCACCAGGGTCACCTCGCCGTCGATGTGCGCGACCGTGAACAGGGTGCCCGGCGGGTAGGAGCCCAGCACCTCCGGTGGTAGCTGGACCGTCCCGTCGCCGGCGACCACCGCGAAGTCCTGGCCGTCGCGGCCTTCGGCGCCGACCCGGCCGTCGCGGATGGTGACCGCCCGGCCAAGGCGGGCGCCGACCTCGTTGTCGTGGGTGACGACGACGATGGTGGTCTGGCGTTCGGTGTTGACCGTCTCGAGGGCGTCCAGGACCTCGTCGCGGCCGGCGGTGTCGAGGCGGCTGGTCGGCTCGTCGACCAGGAGCAGGCCGGGGCCGGTGGCGATGCCGACGGCGAGGGCGGCGCGCTGACGGCCGCCGGGGGTGAGGTCGGCGAGCCGGCGGCGGCCCTGACCGGGGAGTCCGACCAGGTCGAGGATGCGGTCGGGGTCGTCGAGCTCGATGCCGCGGGTGTGCGCGGCCCGGCGTTGGGCGAGCCAGATGTTGCGGTGCAGCGTGGCGTACGGCAGCAGGTTGCGGGCGGCGCCCTGCAGGACGACGCCGATCTCGGTGCCGCGCAGCCGGGAGATCTCGCCGTCGGAGAGTTTGCCCATGTCGTAGGTGCCGATGTTGATGCGGCCGGCGGACGGGCGCATCAGACCGGAGAGCAGGGCGATCAATGTGGACTTGCCGGAGCCGGACGGGCCGACGAGGGCGAGGGTCTCACCGGGGGCGATGGACAGGTCGACACCGGCAAGCGCGACCACGTCACCGGCCTCGGCCCGATAGATGTGGACGACACGACGGCAGGCGACGGCGAGCCCATTCATGGTTGCAAAGTAGCCGAGGCCGGACCGCCGTTTCGACCCCGTCAGGGGGCCTCTTATCCTCGGGCCGTGCGCGACATCGCCGTTTTCACCGGATCCGCCCATCCTGATCTTGCAAAGGAGATCTGCGAGCACCTCGGTGTACAGCTTCTCCCGACCCGGATCGACCGCTTCGCCAACGACTGCATCGAGGTCCAGCTGCAGGGAAACTGCCGGGAACGTGACGTCTTCCTGATCCAGCCGCTGGTCCCGCCGACCCAGGAGCATCTCGCCGAACTGCTGTTCATGCTGGACGCGGCGCGGGGTGCGTCGGCGGCCCGGATCACCGTGGTGCTGCCGCACTACGCGTACGCCCGCAGTGACAAGAAGGACGCCCCGCGTATCTCGATCGGGGGACGTCTGGTCGCCGATCTGCTGACCACCGCCGGTGCCGACCGGGTGCTGGCCATGACCCTGCACTCGCCGCAGGTGCACGGCTTCTTCAGCATCCCGGTGGACCATCTGCACGCGCTGCGCGAACTGGCCCACCACTTCCAGGGCTACGACCTGAGTAACACGGTGGTGGTCTCGCCGGACCTGGGCAACGCCAAGGAGGCCGCGGCGTTCGCCCGGATGCTGGGGATCGAGGTGGCGGCCGGGGCTAAACAGCGGTTCGCCGACGACAAGGTGGTGATCAGCTCGGTGATCGGTGAGGTCGCCGACCGGGACGTGATCGTGCTGGACGACGAGATCGCCAAGGGCAGCACCGTGTTCGAGCTGCTGGCCCGTCTGCGGGAGCGCAATGTGCGCAGTGTCCGCGTCGCCTGCACGCACGGCCTGCTCACCAACGACGCGGTGCAGCGTCTCTCCGCGGAGAAGGAGATCGAGGAGATCGTCTGCACCAACACGGTGCCGATCCCGAAGCACAAGGCGACCGACAAGCTGACCGTCATCTCGATCGCTCCGGCGCTGGCCGAGGCCATTCGGCGGATACACAACGGCGAGTCGGTCAGCGCCCTCTTCAGTTAGCCCTTAATTACGCCGAATCGCCCGCACACCGCGAGGCAAACGCGAATCATGATGCTCATGGGTGTCATGGCTTCCCCCCTCCGGTACGCGCTGGCCGACCTCGCCCTCGCACTCAGCCGAGCGGCTTCGGATCCAGCCGATCTGCGGTCGACGGCCGCCCGGGCCGCCGCCGACATGGTCGGTGACGGCGCGGGCGTGCAACTGCTCCGTGAAGACGGGCACTACGAGGAGATCTCCTACCACCATCTCGACAACGAACGTTCGGCTCCGCTGGCCCGGGACCTGTCTCGGGTCGGCCAGACCCCGGACGACGAGTTCTCGACCACCCTGGCGGCGAGCCGTCGCCCGGTCGTGCTGGCCGGTGACTCGGCGTCCGCTCTGGCCGCTCCCGAGCTGGGCGTGAGCGCGGCAGTGTTGTGCCCGGTGATCGTCGACAACACGTACGCCGGCTATCTGATCCTGACCCGGCACACGCCGGACGCCCTCTACTCCACCCAGGAGGTGGAGCTGGCCCGGGACATCGCCGGGGAGCTGTCGCTGGCGCTGGGCTCGTCCCGTGCCCTGGAGCGGCTGCGCAACGCCGAGGAACGGTACCGCCGGGTGCTGGAGACGATCCCGGAGGGCGTGCTGCAACTGGACCCGCACGGGGTCGCCACCTACGCGAACGAGCCGATCGGTGTGGTCCTCGGCATGCCGAGAGCCGAGCTGATCGGGGTGTCGCTGCGCGGCTTCCTCGACAACGTGGGCCAGAAGGAGCTGGACCGGCGCATCAACGAGTGCCGGACCGGCCGGTCGACGGTCGGGGCGACCCGGCTGATGCGCGCCGACGGGTCACGCCGGAGCGTACGGGTCAGCATGATGCCGGTCCAGGACGAGAGCCACGAGTTCGCCGGCGTGCTCTGCATGATCACCGACACCACCGACCACATCGACGCGCGCGGGCTGAAGCGGCAGCTCGACCACCTGCGCCGGCTGGACAGCCTGGGCCATCTGATCGGCGGCCTGTCGCACGACTTCAACAACCTGATGACCGTGGTGGCCGGGTCGGCGGACATGATCCTCGGCACCGCCGACGAGGAGTCGCCGCACCACCAGCTCGCGAAGGACATCCTGGACGCGGTCGGCGCCGGGCGTACCCTCACCCACCAGCTGCTGGCGTTCGGCCGTAGCGAGGGGCACCGGCCCGAGGTGATCCCGATCCCGGACCTGCTCACCGACGTGCAGGCGCTGTTCAGCCGGACCCTGGGTGAACGGATCGGCCTGGATCTGGCGTTCGGCCCGGACGTGTGGCCGGTGAAAGCCGAGCGCGGCCCGCTCGAGCAGGCTCTGGTCAATCTGGCGGCGAACGCCCGGGACGCGATGCTGCACGGCGGCATGGTCCGGGTGACCGCCACCAACGAGACCGTGGAGCCGGGTCAGCTGGCCGAGGGCGCGCCGACCGGCAGGCTGGTGCATCTGGTGGTCACCGACACCGGCACCGGCATGGCCGACGAGGTACGCAAGCGGGCGCTGGAGCCGTTCTTCACCACCCGTCCGACGGCGGCCGGCCTGGGCCTGGCGACGACCGCCGGGATCGTGCACAACCTGGGCGGGCACATCGAACTGGAGTCGCAGCCACGGATCGGCACGACCGTACACATCTATCTGCCGGCGGCCGAGCAGAGGCCCGGCACGTCGGGGGAGCGGCAGCAGAAGACCGCGGTGATCGGCCGGGTGCTGATCGTCGAGGACCAGCCGGACGTGGCGCAGCTGGTCCGGCGGCTGATCGAGCCGGCCGGGTACGAGATCGCGGTCGCCACCGACGCACTGATGGCCGTCACCCAGGTCGCGTCGGGCGCCCGTCCCGATCTGCTGATCACCGACGTGGTGATGCCGACGATGACGGGCCCGGAGCTGGCCGGGGCACTGCGCACCCATCAGCCGGACCTGCCGGTGCTCTACATGTCCGGGTACACGGCGGCGTCGCTCGGCCCGCAGCTGCACCTCGACGACAACAGCATGCTGCTGGAGAAGCCGTTCACCCGGTCGACGCTGCTGGGGGCGATCAGGTCGCTCTGCGGTCCGCAGCCGCCGGCGCCGCAGCGCTGAGACGGGAGCCTCGGCGGCGAGGCGACGACCGGGCGGTCCGGGTCATCGGTCGCGCAGTGACTCGGCGAGCCGGCGGAGGAACTCCGGGTCGTCGTCGGGGCCCGCCGGGATCCGGGCGACGTCGGCGGCCGGTGCGCCGCGACCCGCCCGGAACCAGGCGACCGGCCCGAAGATGGGGCACAGCAGGATCAGCACGGTCCAGGCCCCACGCGGGAACGCCTGCACACGTGACCGCTCGGTGAGCAGGCAGTCGATCAGGGCCACCACGGCGAGCGCGACGACGACGAGGAAGAGCAGCGTGTTCAGGCGGGCCATGACGACTACGGTGGCGGACCTGGGCGGCCGGCACCGGTCCGCCCACGGTGCCACTGGGTTGCTTCGAGCCGCCGACCCGGCCCGGGCCGACGGCCCGGGTGGGAGCGCCCGGTTCAGGGCGACCCGGCCCGGGCCCGCCGCCGGGGTGGTGGCGGCGGGATCGGACCGGGTCGTGGATCAGGCTGCCGAGCCGGTCAGGGCGGGAAGGTATCCGCTGGTGTAGCCGGTGCCGTTCGGGTGGTAGGAGTTCTGCGGCGGGATGATGGTGAGTCCGTTGATCCACGTCCGGGACGAGCAGACCCCATGGCCGGTGAACTCGTCACGGACGTCGGACCAGACGAACCCGGCCGCCTCGGCCCGCTGCTTGACCATCTCGTTGAGCACCCGGGCGCCGTCGTTGATCGACCGGCGCTTGGCGGTGCTCATCTCGCACAGCGGCGAGGAGGTGTCGAAGATCAGCGGGTACCCGAGGACCACCACCCGGGCGTCGGGGGCCTTCGCCCGGATGGCGGCGTAGGTGGCGTCCAGTTTGCCGGGGAGCGTGTTCGCGACGTACGCCCTGCCCTGCTCGACTTTTTTGGCGCAGGCCGAGTCGCTCGAGGTCAGGCAGGTGACGATGGTCGGTGCGAACCCGGCGTCGTTGCCGCCGATGGTGATGCTGACCAGGTCGGCCCCGGCCTTCATCGCCGGTATCTGGCTGCCGCGGACGTCGTCGGTGGTGGCGCCGCTGCAGGCGAGGAACTGGAAGGACGCGGGACTGTTGGCCGCGGCCCATTTCGGGGCGTAGCTGTTGTTGCTGCGCAGGCAGGTGCCGGACTGGCCGGACGCGCCGACGCCGGAGGAGTACGAGTCGCCGAGGGCGATGTAGTCGATGCTGCTCGCCGCCTGGGCGGGTGCGGCGAGGACGAGGCTCAGGACGGACGAAGTGACGAGAACACTGGCGATTCTCATCGATGGCCTCCGATGCTCCACGTGGGGATCCGGGGACCGAAGCGCTTCGGTTACCGCACAGTAGGCCGGGTGGGCGAGAAAAGGAATCCGGTGAAATTCCTGTTAAGAAGTAGTAACATGCATCGATGTGACCTGGGGCTATCACGCAAGGTCATGTTTCGTGTACGCCATTGCGCCGCCCTGTCCGGAACCGGTCGGACGCATCAAGCGGATCTTCAGCATGCTTCCAGACAGGCGAGCTAGCGTCGGATCATGCAGGAGAGCCGGGCCCGCCGACTGGTCGAGACACTGCGGGCGCGCAACGTGTTCGCCCATCTGAAACTGCCGAGCGCCGGGCGGTCCGGTTATGCCGTCCGTGTCGTGCTGCCCGACGGCCGCGAGGCGCTCTGGGGCGACGACGGCAGCGCCGCCCTCAAGGCGCAGGTGATGCGCGACGGTGTGCTGGTCGGCTTCGTCGACTCGATCCCCGGCTCCGAGGACTTCACCGACGATCAGGCTGTCGAGGTCATCGCCACCGCCGATTACGATCGCCCGATCGGCCGCTCCGAGGCCCCGGCCGTCCATCGTCGGGTCCCGCCGCCTCCGGCGCCGTCGCTGACCCGGCGCTTCCGCGGCCTGCGCGGCTGACCGGCAGCACCCGGCCGGGTCAGGCCGAGTCGCGGATGATCAGGGGGGTGGGCAGAAGTTGCCCGCCGGGGTCGGGGTGCTCGCCGCGCAGCTGGCGCAGGATCAGCTGGGCCGCGCACGAGCCGATCTCCTTGGCCGGCTGGTGGACCGTGGTGAGCTGCGGCTGGCAGCGGACCGCCCACGTGCTGTCGTCGAAGCCGACGACGCCGACATCACCGGGAACGCTGCGGCCGGCCTCGCGGAGCGTCTCCAGTGCGCCGGCCGCGATGGCGTCGGAGGCGGCGAAGACGCCGTCCAGGGTCGGATCGCGCTCGAGCAGGTCACGCATGCCCTTGACGCCCGAGCCGTAGTCGTAGTGCGGCACGTCGGCGACCAGCTCCTCGTCGAAGAGGGGGCCGAGGGCGGCGCGGAAGCCGGCCAGGCGGTCGATGCCGGAGTCGCGGTCGAGGGCGGCGGCGATCATGCCGATCCGGCGGCGGCCGCTGGTGACCAGGTGATCGGTGATGGCGCGGGCCGACCCGACGTTGTCTATCCCGACGAAGGGGATGGTCTGATCGAGGTCGGGCGGGTGACCGACGAACGCGGCCGGCAGTGCCAGGTCGCTGATCACCCGGATGATCGGATCCTTCGTCCGGGCCGAGACGACGATGGCGCCGTCGACGAAACCGCCGCTCAGGTAGCGGGCGACCCGCTCGGTGTCGCGGGCCGACTCGACGACCAGGCTGACCATCTGGTGGTCGGCGAGCGACAGCGCGGCGTTGGCGCCCAGCATGATGGAGCCGATGTTGGGGTCGTCGAGGAAGAGCGAGTGCGGCTCCAGCGCGACGAAGGCGACCGCCTGCGACCTGCGCATCTTCAGAGCGCGGGCCGCATTGTTCGGCACATAGCCGAGGTCGCTCATCGCCGTCTCGATGGCGGCCCGTGCCTCGGCGGAGACGTATCCCCCGTTCAGCACGCGGCTCACGGTGCCCCGGGACATGCCGGCCGCGGCCGCGATGTCGTGCACCGTGGCGCGCTTCTGAGGCTGAGGCCGGGACATGAGGTCAACAGTAACCGCCGGGCTCTTGACCTCGTCGCAGGCCAGTCCTACTGTGTGCACGTTCACACATCCGTAACCGCCCTTTAGGCTCACGGAAATGTGTGCACGTGCACACATTCCTTGACCAGGAGTTCTATGAAAAGCGTGCGTATGCCGGTCCCGGGCGTGAGCCTGGGCTGCGACTACAACCCCGAACAGTGGTCGCCGGACGTCTGGCGCGAGGACGCCGCGTTGATGCGGCGGGCCGGGGTCGACCTGGTCGCCGTCAACATCTTCGGCTGGTCCAACCTCGAGCCGAGCCCGGGCGAGTACCGGTTCGACGATCTCGACGAGGTCGTCGGGCTGCTGCACGCGCACGGCATCAAGATCAACCTCGGCACCGGCACCTCGTCTCCGCCCCCGTGGCTGAGCAGCCGCTACCCGGAGACGCTGCCGGTGGCCGTGGACGGCACCACCCGCTTCCCCGGTGGCCGCCAGGCCTGGTGCCCCAGCTCGCCGGTCTTCCGGGACCGCGCGCTGGACCTGGTCGGACGGGTCGCCCGCCGGTACGGCAACCACCCGGCCCTGGCGCTCTGGCACGTCTCCAACGAGCTGGGCTGCCACAACGCCCTGTGCTACTGCGAGACCAGCGCCGAGGCGTTCCGTACGTGGCTGCGCTCCCGCTACCGCAAGATCGAGACGCTGAACGAGGCGTGGGGCACCTCCTTCTGGAGTCAGCGTTACTCGGACTGGCCGGAGATCCAGCCGCCCCGTCTCGCGTTGTCGCTGCGCAATCCGGCCCAGATGGTCGACTTCCAGCGGTTCAGCTCCGACGAGCTGCTCGGCTACTACCGGGCCGAGGCGGCGATCCTGCGCAAGCACTCCACCGTCCCGGTCACCACGAACTTCATGGTCACCGCCCACATCCGCAACCTGGACTACTGGTCCTGGGCGCCGGAGATGGACGTGATCGCCAACGACCACTACCTGGACCACCGCCTCGGCGACCCGGTGGCGGAGCTGTCCTTCGCCGCCGACCTGACCCGTGGCCTGGCCGGTGGGCGCCCGTGGATGCTGATGGAGCAGGCGGCCGGCGCGGTCAACTGGCAGCCGCACAACCTCACCAAGGCGCCCGGCGAGATGATCCGCAACTCGCTGACGCACGTGGCCCGCGGCGCCGACTCGCTCTGCTTCTTCCAGTGGCGGGCCTCGGCCCAGGGCGCCGAGAAGTTCCACTCGGCGATGCTGCCGCACGCCGGCACCGACACGGTCGCGTGGCGTGAGGTGCTCGAGCTGTCGGCGACGCTGGACCGGATCGGCGAGGTGGCCGGCACCGAGGTCGAGGCCGACGTCGCGCTGCTCTTCAGCTGGGAGTCGTGGTGGTCGGCCGAGGGGGAGGCCCGGCCGTCGCAGGCGGTCACCTACCTCGACCAGGTGCACTCGGCCCACGGGGCGCTCCGGGCGCTGGGCGTGACCACCGACGTGGTCCCTCCGGGCGCCGACCTGAGCCGCTACCGGGTCGTCGTGGTGCCGGGCCTCTACATGGTCAGTGACACCGACGCGCAGGCGATCGCCGATTACGTGTCCGCCGGCGGCCGGCTGGTGGTCACCTACTTCAGTGGGATCGTCGACGAGCGGGACCGGATCCGGCTCGGCGGCTACCCGGGCGCGTTCCGGGACGTGCTCGGTGTGCTGGCTGAGGAGTTCGCCCCGCTGCTGCCCGGCGCCGAGGTCGCGCTGAGCAACGGCGGCACCGGGGCGCTCTGGACCGAGCGGTTGCGCACCACGACGGCGTCGGTGATCGCGACGTACGAGGACGGGCCGATGGCCGGGATTCCGGCGATCACCCGGAACGAGCACGGTGCCGGAACCGCTTGGTACATCGCTACAAAGACGGACATGTCAAATGTTCTCCGCGAAGCAACGGGCGCCACGTCGGATAAATCGGACACTGAGGTCGTGCGTCGCCGCGCAGCCGACCGCAGCTACCTCTTCGTCATCAACCACGGCACGGAAGCCGTCGACCACCCCGCCCGCGGCACGGACCTGGTCACCGGAGAAACGGTGGACGGCGTGCTGACAGTCCGCGGCGGCGGCGTGGCGGTCGTCCGGGAGGAGAACCCATGAGAGGCAAGTGGAAGGCGCTGACCTTCTTCATCCTCCCGTTCGCGCTGCTGTTCGCGGCGTTCTACCTGGCGCCCATCCTGTACGCGATCAAGCAGTCGCTCTACAAGATCGAGCGGCAGGGCACGTTCGGCAAGGCCACCGAGGTGTTCGGCGGGTTCGACCAGTACCAGCGGGTCCTCTCCGACGGCCCGTTCTGGGACTCGATCGGGCGGGTGCTGCTGTTCGGCATCGTGCAGGTGCCGGTGATGCTGGGCCTGGCCCTGATCTTCGCCCTGCTGCTCGACTCCGGCCTGGTCAAGGGGCGGCGCTTCTTCCGGCTGGCGTTCTTCGTGCCGTACGCCGTGCCCGGTGTCGTCGCCGCGATCATGTGGGGCTTCCTCTACTCGCCGAACCTGTCCCCGTTCACCGCGGTCACCGGCAGCATCGACCTGCTCTCCGCCGACTTCGTGCTCTGGTCCATGGCGAACGTCGTGACCTGGGTGTACGTCGGCTACAACATGCTGATCATCTACTCCTCGCTGCTGGCCATCCCGCAGGAGGTCTACGAGGCGGCGAAGATCGACGGCGCCGGGGCGATCCGTACCGCCTGGTCCATCAAGATCCCGCTGGTGATGCCGGCGATCGTGCTGACCACCGTCTTCTCGATCATCGGCACGTTGCAGTTGCTCGCCGAGCCGGCCGTGTTCCGCAGCTTCAGCTCCGCGGTGACCAGCACGTACACCCCGAACCTGACGGTCTACTCCACCTCGGCCATCCCGAACTTCAACCTGGCGGCGGCCTTCTCGGTGGTCCTGGCCCTGGCCACGTGCGTCCTGTCCTTCGCTTTCCTGAAGGTGACCCAGCGGGGAGGCGACAAGTGAAAAACGTCAACCGGCTCGCACCCATGCTCGTCATGGGCGCCGCGACCCTCTACTTCCTGGTGCCGATCTGGTGGCTGCTGGTGGCCGCCTCCAAGAGCCGGAGCCAGTTCACCTCGACCGCCCCGCTCTGGTTCGCCGACTTCTCGCTGATCGACAACCTGAGGGAGCTGCTCGCCTACCGCGACGGCGTCTTCCTGCGCTGGATGCTGAACAGTGTCGTCTACACCGGCGGCGCCGCGCTGCTCGGCACCCTGCTGGCCGCCATGTGCGGATACGCCCTGGCCAAGTACCGTTTCCCCGGCCGGGAGGCGATCTTCAACATCGTCCTGTCCGGGGTACTTGTGCCGGCCACCGCCCTCGCCCTACCGTTGTTCCTGATCTTCAGCCAGTTCGAGGCGACGAACACCTTCTGGTCGGTCTTCCTGCCCAGCCTGGTGAACCCGTTCGGTGTCTACCTGGCCCGGATCTACGCCACCGCGAGTGTCCCGGACGAGCTCCTCGAAGCCGCCCGCCTGGACGGCTCGGGCGAGATCCGCACCTTCTTCACGGTCTCCACCAAGCTGATGTTCCCGGCCCTGGTGACGATCTTCCTGTTCCACTTCGTGGCCGTCTGGAACAACTTCCTGCTCCCGCTGATCATGCTCGGCGAGGAGAGGCTCTTCCCGGTCACGCTCGGTCTCTACTCCTGGAACACCCAGGTGAACCAGATCCCCGAGCTGCGGATGCTCGTGCTCACCGGCGCTCTCGTCTCGATCGTCCCACTGGTGATCGCCTTCCTGCTTCTGCAGCGCTTCTGGCGCAACGGCCTCGGCTCCGGCGCCATCAAGTAATCCCTCCCAAAAGAAAAGGATCATCATGCGAGCAGCACTCGGCCTCGTGTTGGTTTCCGCCCTTGCACTCGGCGCCTGTTCCTCCGGCGGCGACTCCGAGGAGACCACGACCGGAGCGGCAGCCTGCGCCCCGTCGTCCGGCCCGGTCACCCTGACCTACACCACCTGGATCCCCGGGATCGACAACGTGGTGAAGCTCTGGAACGACAAGAACCCGAACATCCAGGTCAAGGTCCAGACCGGCCCGAACGGCAACGGCGGCACCTACGCCAACTTCTTCAACCAGCTCAAGGCCGGCAACGCCCCCGACCTGGGCCACATCGAGTACGACGCGCTGCCCAGCTTCCGCGTCCAGGACGGCCTGACCAACCTGGCCGACTGCGCCGAGGTGACCGCGGCCAAGGACCAGTTCGTCGACTGGACCTGGGGCCAGGTCTCCTTCGGTGAGCAGAACGCGGTCTACGGCATCCCGCAGGATACCGGCCCCATGGGCCTGTTCTACCGCAAGGACCTGTTCGAGAAGAACAACATCCCGGTCCCCACGACCTGGGAGGAGTACGCGGCGGCGGCCGAGAAGGTCAAGGCGGCCGGCGGCTACATCACCAACTTCTCGCAGAGCGACATCAGCCAGTTCGCCGGTCTGTCCTGGCAGGCGGGTGGCCGCTGGTTCGCCAACGACGGCACCAAGTGGACGGTGAACCTGCAGGACGAGGGCACCACCAAGGTCGCGAACTACTGGCAGGACCTGATCAGCAAGAAGCTCGTCTCGGCCGTTCCGCCGTGGACCACCGAGTGGGACAACGCCTACAACACCGGCCAGGCCTGGACCTGGGTCTCCGCGGTGTGGGGCGCCAACTCCATCAAGTCGGGCGCGCCGGACACCTCCGGCAAGTGGGCGGTCGCCCCGATGCCGCAGTGGACCGCCGGCGGCACCGTCGCGGGTAACTGGGGCGGCTCGTCGACCGCGGTCTTCAAGGGCTCGAAGCACCCGTACGAGGCCGCGAAGTTCGCCCTCTGGCTGAACACCTCGGAGGAGGCGCTGACGGCGCTCAACAAGGAGGCGCAGCTCTACCCGGCGACCAAGGCCGGCGCGAAGCTCCCGGCGCTGTCCGAGGGAGTCGAGTTCTACGGCGGCCAGAAGATCTACGATGTCTTCGCGACGGCCTCCACCCAGGTCGCGCCCGACTTCGTCTGGGGACCGACGATGACCAGCACCTACGCCACCGCCTCGGACGGCTTCAAGGGCGTCGTCTCCGGCACCGGCACCCTGCTCGACGTGCTCAAGACCACCCAGACCAAGACCGTCGCGGACCTGAAGGCCCAGTCCATCCCGGTCGCCGAGTGACCGTGTTCCACCTGCGCGCCGCGGGTGTCAGCCTCGTGCTCGACACCCGCGGCACCGCTTTCGTCGCCCACTGGGGCGCTGACCTGGGGAGTTCACGTACCCCGAGGACGCTTTCGGGCCCGCGGTGCCACCGAGCTCGATCGACGTACCCCTGCGGTTGTCGCTGTTGCCGACCCTGGCCGAGGGATGGAGCGGGCGTCCGGCGATCGAGATCGGTCACGGTTTCCGGACCGTCGAGGCTCACCTTCAAGATCACACCATTGCGGTACGCTCCACCGGCCCCGATGCCACGCAAGAGGTGGTCACGGAGCTGGAGTTGACACCGCAGGGCGTCCTGCGCGTGCGGCACCGTTTCACCAACCGTGGCCACGACGAGCTCACCCTGCCCGGCCTCGACGTCCTGCTCCCGATCCCGGCCGAGGCTTCCGAGCTGCTCGACTTCACCGGCCTCTGGTCGCACGAGCGCAGCCCGCAGCGTGCACCGCTCCGGCACGGCGTCTGGAGCCGGGAGAGCCGCCACGGCCGGCCGGGCCACGACGACGCGTTCCTGATGATCGCCGGCGAGCCCGGCTTCGGGTTCCGCGGGGGCCGGGTGTGGGCCGTCCACCTGGCCTGGAGCGGCGACAAGCGGATCTGGGCCGAACGCTCCGCCCTCGGCTACGGCGTCCTCGGCGCCGGCGAGCTGCTCGCCCCCGGCGAGATCCGCCTCGCGCCCGGCGAGTCCTACGAGACGCCGTGGCTGGTCGCGGTCTTCTCCGACACCGGTCTCGACGGCCTCTCCGACCGCCTGCACCCGTGGATCCGGGCGAGCTCGCGGCTGAGCAGGCCCCGCCCGGTCGTCCTGAACACCTGGGAAGCCGTCTACTTCAACCACGACCTGACCGTTCTCGGTCAGCTGGCCGACGACGCCGCCGAGGTCGGGGTGGAGCGGTTCGTCCTGGACGACGGCTGGTTCACCGGCCGCCGCGACGACAGGCGCGCCCTCGGCGACTGGTTCGTCGACGACACCGTATGGCCCGACGGCCTGCACCCGCTGATCTCCCGCGTCCACTCACGGGGGATGGAGTTCGGCCTCTGGGTCGAGCCGGAGATGATCAGCCCCGACTCCCGCCTGGCCCGCGAGCACCCCGACTGGATCCTGGACAGCGGGCCCACCTGGCGCTGGCAGCGGGCCCTCGACCTGACCAAGGCTTACGACCACCTGCTGGAACGCCTGACCGCCCTGCTCACCGAGTACCCGATCGCGTTCCTCAAGTGGGACCACAACCGCGACCTGCTCACCCCCGGCGTCGCGCACCGGCAGACCCGTGCCCTCTACCGGCTGCTCGCGGCACTCGAGGAAGGCTTCCCGCACGTGGAGATCGAGAGCTGCGCCTCCGGCGGGGCCCGCATCGACCTGGGCATCCTGCCGCTCGTCGACCGGTTCTGGACCTCCGACACCAACGACCCGCTCGACCGGCAGTCGATCCAGCGGTGGACCGGTGTGCTGATCCCGCCCGAGTACCTCGGTGGTCACCTGGGAGCGGGCACGGCCCACGTCACCGGGCGCACCTCGGCCCTCGGGTTCCGGCTGGCCACCGCCCTGTTCGGCAGTGCCGGCATCGAGTGGAACCTGACCGCCGCGTCGCCCGCCGAGAAGGCCGACATCGCCGCGTGGATCGCCGAGCACAAGCGCCTGCGCCCGCTGCTGCACTCCGGCCGGGTGGTCCGCGCCGACAGTCCCGACCCGGCGCACCTGCTTCACGGGGTGATCGCCCAGGATCGCAGCCACGCCGTGTTCGCCCTGGTCACGCTCGGCACGCCGGCCGCAGCCCTGCCGCCGCCGATCCGTTTCCCCGGCCTCGACCCGGATCGCTCCTACACGGTCCGGCCGATCGGCGTCCCACCCCGGACCGTGCAGGACGCCCCACCCCCGTGGATGGCCGCCGGCGCGATGACGCTCCCCGGCCGGGTCCTGGCCGAGGTGGGCCTGCCCGCCCCGCTGCTGACCCCGGAACAGGCGCTCCTGCTCGAACTGACCTGACCGGGCCCGGTGTGGCGACCACACCGGGCTCAGCCGCCGAAACGCTCGGTGCGGATGCGTTTCGGGTCGTGGCCGAGGGCGACCAGGATGTCGGCGGCCGTCTCGACGAAGCCGGTCGGACCGCAGACGAAACAGTCCGGCTCGAAGTCCGGTGGCCAGCCGTGGGTGTTGAGCGTGGCGACGTCGATCCGCTTCGGGGGAGCGGGCCAGCCGTCCGGGACTTCGCGCGTGTAGACGAACCGCACGTCGAGACCCGGGTCGGAGACCGCGCGACGGCGTAGCTCCTCCGCATAGATCACGTCGCCCGGAGCCCGTACCGAATAGATCAACCGGAACGGCTGGCGGCCCGCCGCCAGACCGCGGGCCCGGATCATCGCCATCAGCGGCACTATCCCGGAGCCGCCCGCCACCAGGGTCACCGGAGCCGTCGACTCGGAACGCCACACGAACCAGCCGCCGATCGGCCCGCGAAGCTCGATCCGGTCACCGGCCTCGACGACGTCGGTGAGGTACGGCGACACCTCGCCGTCCTCGAGCCGCTGCACACTGATCTCGACCACGCCCGGCCCGGCCGAGGCGATCGAGTAGCTGCGCTGGGCCTGATAGCCGTCCTCGGCGGTCAGGCGGATGTCGATGTGCTGACCCGGCAGGTGACCCGGCCAGTCCGGAATGTCGAGCGCGAGGGTCCGGGCCGAGGCCGTCTCCCAGGTCGCCGACCGGACCGTGGCCACCCGCCAGGTCAGTCGCCGTGATACCGCTGCTCGCGCCACGGGTCCCCATACATGTGGTAGCCGGCGTCCTCCCAGAACCCGGGCTCGTCCTCGTGCATCATCCGGAGCCCGTCCACCCACTTCGCCGACTTCCAGAAGTACAGGTGGGGGATGAGCAGCCGGGCCGGTCCACCGTGCTCCGGGTGCAGGGGCTCGCCGTCGTACTCGTACGCGATCCAGGCCTTGCCGTCGAGGACGTCCTCGAAGGGGACGTTCGTGGTGTAACCGCCGTGGCTGTGCGCCATCACGTAGTCGCCGGCGGTCTCCACGTCCTCGAAGAGCGTGTCGAGGGAGACGCCCTTCCACGAGGTGCCGAGCTTGGACCACTTGGTGACGCAGTGGATGTCGACCGTGATCTCCTCGGCCGGCAGGGCGGTGAACTGCGCCCAGTCCCACGTGTGCTTCTCACCGGTCTCGGTGACGATCGTGAACTTCCACCGGTCCTGTGGGATCCGCGGCGTGGGGCCGGCGGACAGGACCGGGAAGTCGTGCGCAAGGTACTGACCGGGCGGCAGAGCGGGCGACGGCTCTCGCCGCCGCCCGCCGAAACCCCGGGAGATGATGCTCATGAGGTACGAGTAAACCCCACCCGGATGACCGCCGGGTATCGGAAGGTCAGAGCTTGACCGTGCCGCTGGTCACGCCCTGGACCGCCTTCGTGCCGGCCACCACCACGCGGTAGCTGCCACCGGGCAGGCCGGAGATCTTGGTGCCGGCCTTGACCGGGAGGGTCTTGACGGTCTTCCACGAGCTGCCGGACTTGCGCTGCAGGGCCATCTTCTGCCCGGGGGCGCCGGCCGCCTTCACGGTGAGCGTGCCCTTGCCCGACTTCTTCGCCGACACGGTGGCCCGGACGGCGTAGCCGGCGGTCTCCTCCACCGACGCCACGGTGTCGGTCTCGGTGACGCTCACACGGACCTGGAAGGCCCCGGTCGCGGTGTGCTCGACGAGGTAGACGCCGTCCTCGTCGGACTCGACCGTGTCGCAGTCCCACTTCCCGCCGGCGACCGACACGCAGGCCTCGCCCTCGAGGCCGGCCAGCGCCTCGCCGTCGGCGCTCACCTGGAACGTGGTCTCGGTGTCGCTGCCGTAGGAGACGAGCCCGCCCCCGTCGACGGCCAACTCCGGCGTGATGAGCTCGTCGCCGCCACCGCCGCCGCCGGCGGCCGCCTCGACGGCCGCGGCCGCGTCGACCCGCCCGTGCCCGAAGTCGGGGTCGAAGCCGTCCTCGCCGAGGTCGACGGCCGACTCCTCCAGGGCGTTCTGGATGCCCTGCGGGGTGATGTCCGGCGCGCTCGCCTTGATCAGGGCGGCCACCGCGGCGACGTGCGGCGACGCCATCGAGGTGCCGTTGAGCTCCGCGTACTCGCTGCCGTCCTCGGTCAGGTCGGCCGGGTAGGTGCTGAGGATGCCGCTGCCGGGCGCGGCCACGTCCACGTAGTCGCCCCGGTTGGAGTACTCGGCGACCTCGTCGTCGGCGTCGGTCGCGGCGACCGCGATGACCCCGTCGTAGGCGGCCGGGTAGCTGGTCGGGCTGCCCTCCTCGCGCTCGTTGCCGGCCGCCGCGACGACCGTCACGCCGTTCTCGATCGCGTAGCCGACCGCGGCCTTCTCGGCGTCGGTCGAGCTGTTCGAGCCGAGCGACATGTTGATCACCTGGGCGCCGTGGTCGGTCGCCCACACGATGCCCTCGGCGGTGTCCGAGCTCCAGCCGCTGCCGTCGGCGTCGAGCACCTTGACCGGCAGGACCTTGGCGTCGGGGGCGACACCGGCGATGCCCTCGCCGTTGCCGGTGACCGCGGCGACGGTGCCGGCCACGTGGGTGCCGTGCCCGTTGCCGTCCGAGTCGCCGCCCTCGGTGTCGTCGATCGCGTCGTATCCGCTCAGGACGTTGCCGGCCAGGTCGGGGTGGTTGCCGTCGACGCCGGTGTCGATGACCGCGACCACCACGTCGGCGCCGGTGCTCTGCTCCCACGCGCCGGGGACGTTCATCTTGTCGAGATCCCACTGGTACTCGCGGTACGTGTCGTCGCCCTCCGCAACGTCGAGGGCGTGCACCTTGCGGTCGATCTCGACGCTGACCGTGCCGGTGGCCTTGCGGGCCGACGAGATGATGCGCTCGGCGGAGGTCCGGTCGGTGGCCTCACGGACCGCGAAGACGGGGCGGCCGGTCGCGTCCAGGGTGGTCGTCACGATGCGGACCGGCTGGGTCGCGGAGACGGTCGCCGGGAGGGCCGGGCCGTACGAGACCGGGCTGAAGGCCTGGCTCCCGGCGGGCAGCGCGAACGCGCCCAGTGCTGCGGCGGTGACCGCCGCGATTCCACCAGCGAGAACGTTGCGCCGAGCCGTCTTCCGCATCTGGTAGCACCCTTCGATAGGTGGGCCTACCCATCCGTGGCCGGCCCTGGCGATAAAGGTGGGGCCGGTGAAGTGCGTTTCAGGGTCCGGTGGGGTGCGGTTCGGGTGCGTAGGATCGGAATCATGCCGTTGACGGGTGAATACGCCCCCAGCACTTCCGACTGGGCGCGCGAGCAGGCAGAGAAGTACGAGGCCACCGGCGGTGCCGAGGCCAACGACATCATGGGAAAGCCGATCATCGTGTTGACCTCGGTCGGCGCGAAGAGCGGCCGACTCCGGAAGACCCCATTGATGCGGGTCGAACACGGCGGTGAGTATGCCGTCGTCGGTTCGCTGGGTGGCGCGCCGAAGAACCCGGTGTGGGTCTACAACCTGCGGAAGAACCCGCGGGTCGAGCTGCAGGACGGTGAGGTCAAGCAGGACTACGTCGCCCGGGAGCTCTCCGGCGAGGAGCGGGAGCTGTGGTGGGAGCGGGCCGCGGCCGCGTTCCCGCAGTACAACGAGTACACGAAGAAGACCGACCGGCTGATCCCGGTCTTCCTGCTGACCCGGGCCTGATCCCGGTCCGACAGCGACCCCGGCCCCGGGATGCGATCGATGATCGCTCCTGGGGCGCGGGGAGGTCTGTCGTCGGCTCCAGTCTTGGTAGACTGCTCCGAAGTAAGATTGAATCTAGCTTCGGGGGCGGCGATGTTCGTCGGGCGGCGCACCGAGCTCGAGCTGCTCAACAAAGACCTCGACCGCATACGACGTACGGGTGAGGGCCGTTCCGTTGCCATCCGGGGACGGCGACAGGTCGGGAAGTCACGACTGGTCCAGGAACTGTGCGACCGGGCGGACCTGCCATATTGCTTCTACACCGCGGTCAAAGGCGCATCGAGCACCGAAGCGGTCGGTCAGTTCCTCGGCGCACTGCGCGACTCGTCGCTACTCACCCCGTCCGGTCGTGACCTTCTTCCCTCCCAGCCGCCGTCGGGCGGTTGGGGAGACATGCTGCGAGTTCTCGCCGGCGTGCTGCCTGATACACCGAGCATCGTGGTGCTCGACGAACTTCCGTGGCTCTCGGAGCAGGACCCGACCTTCGACGGGCATCTGCAGGTCATCTGGGACAGGCTGATTTCGAGCAAGCCCGTCATGCTGCTGCTGCTCGGCAGCGACCTGCACATGATGCAGCGGTTCACCGAGTACGACCGGCCGTTCTACGGCAGGGCCACCACCATGGTCCTCGGACCGTTCAACCTCGCCGAAACCGCTGCGGTGACCGAGTTGAGCGGTGCCGACGCCATCGACGCCTACCTGATCACCGGAGGGCTGCCGGGCATCTGCCTGGACTGGTCGCCGGGATCTCGCCCCGCCGATTTCCTGAGCACGGAGATCGCCGGCCGGACCTCAGCGTTGTTCACGGTCCCTGAGCAGTCCCTGGCATCGGAGTTCCCCGCCCCGGATACGGCTCGACGCGTTCTCGAAGCAGTCGGTGGACTCGGCAGCAGGACCTTCAGCAACATAGCCGCAGCCGCCGGCGACCGCGGTGGGCCGGTCAGTTCCGGCACCCTGTCCCCTCTGCTTCACCGGCTCGTTGACGAGAAGAAGATCCTCGCCGTCGACAAGCCACTGTCCACCAGGCCCAGCAAACTGGCCCAGTACCGGATCGCCGACAGCAACCTGCGCCTGTACCTGGCCATCCTCCGCGATGTGCATCAGTTGATCCTCCGTGACCGGACGGCCGCCGCCCGAGCCGTGCTCGAAGCACGCTGGTCGACGTGGCGCGGTAATGCCGTCGAACCGATCATTCGGGACGCGCTCGCGATCGCCGCCGGCGCTGGGGAACTGCCGTGGACCGACACCTGGGAGGTCGGTGGCTGGTGGAACCGGCAAGCGAATCCCGAGGTCGACCTGGTCGGAGCCGATCGTGCCCCGATCGCCTCCCGCATCGCGTTCGCGGGTTCCATCAAGTGGCAGGACGGCCCGTTCGACCGGCATCATCTCGACGAGTTGCTCCGGCACGCTCCGCTGATCCCCGGATTCCAGCCCGGCACCAGCGGCCTGGTCGTCGTCAGCCGTTCCGGATCCGACCTTCCCTCGGGGGCTGTCGACCTGATCTGGGGACCCGACGACGTCGTCCGGGCCTGGTCTGCCTGAGCCGGCGCATACCTCTGGTCTAGCGGAGCTTCTTGTCCGAGGAGAGGGGTCCATAGGACTCCAGCAGGACCGGGGCGCCCAGCCGGGACGAGATCGCGGCGCACCAGTCGTCCGGCCGGGTCGTCTGATCGGGGCGGGTCACGGACAGGCGTGCGCCCAGCGCCTCCTGGTGGTCCAGGTCGCGGGGCGGGCCGGGCACGATCCGGTCCCAGACCTCGTCGCCGGTCCGGTACGAGTCGACGATCCGCAGATCGGGACAACGCTCCGGGACGTCCAGGTGGGTGACCGCCAGAGCGTCGACTCCGCCGGCGACCTCCACGGCGTACCGGTGGGCGACCGCGTCGAAGTGGCCGGTCCGGAAGGCGCCCTGCCACGGGTCACGGCCGTTGTGCCGCTCCGGCAGGTACAGGCTCGGATCCTCGGTGACGAACGGGCCGGCCCCGTGCCGGGTGGTGTAGGTGCGAACCACGCCGATCCTCCGCACCGAGGGACACAGCTCCCGAGCGTTGTCGAACGTCGTCGTCGACCACGTCGTGTGCGGATGCCAGCCGCGCCACTCGTCCAGCAGCACACCCTGGGCGCCCTCGAACACACACGGCCCCTCGGCCAGCAACTGCTCGGTGTAGGACGAGCCGACGATCCGGACCGTCTCGCCGAACACGGTGAACGCGTCCACCACGTCGTCGACCGGGACACCGCAGTCGCCGAGCGTGGCCCTCACCGCCGCGAGCCGTTGCCGCAGCCGCGACGGCGAGAGCACGTCCCCCACCCGGGGAGCATCGGGATGCGTCTGCGCGTACGCCATCGTCTCGCCCACGCCCATGCCGCACGAACCGTGCCGTTCCGCGCCTCGCCGGGTCTCCCGCCGCCGGTTCGCGGCGCGATGCCACGGAGTGGCGAGCAGTGCGTTCCCGTCCACGCTGAGCAGGTGAAACGGGTTGCCGAGCGCGGCTGCCTCGCCGGCCAGGGCGAGTGGGTCGACCACCATGAACCGGGTGAGGTGGGTCGGCACACCCCGCAGCGTGCCCGACCCGAACTGCGCGAACGTGTGGTGCCGCCCGGTCTCGGTGGTCACGTTGTGTGCCGCCTGCGCACCCCCGTTGAAGCGCAGCACCGCCCTTCTCGGTGACGTGGCACAGAGGAAGTCGACCACCGTGCCCTTGCCGGCGTCGCCGTACCCGAGGTCGACGACCGCCACGTGCCCGTTCACAGCCGGTGGTTCCCGCCCGGGCCGCCGGCGATCTCGAACGTCGAGCGCACCACCGCGGTCCGCTGCAACGGCGCCAGGGCCCGCCCCACCGAGCCGCCGGCCCGCGAGCCCACGTCGGTCAGGTCGGCGATGCCCTCGTCCAGGTCGATCGCGTCCTCGCCCAGGCCGACCGTCAGCGCGATCGTCTCGCACACCGCGTCCAGGTCGTCGAGCTCCAGGACGTTCTGGCCGAGCAGCTTGCGCCAGCGGGTCAGCACCTCCTTGTCGCCGCTGTGGTGCGCCGCCGTCGGCAGGATGTAGTACACCTCGTACTTGCGCTTGAGCTCGGCCAGGATGTCCTCGGTCGGGATCGGCTCGCTCAGCTCGTCACCGATCACCGCCTTCACCTCACGGGGCTTCACCCGCGGATACGGCATCTCGTCGCCGATGATGAAGAGGTAGCCCTTACGGCCCCGGTTCACCATCGAGTCGAGGATCGTGTGCCGGGCCATGAAGTAGAGGGCCAGCTCGTACGACTCGTGTTTCTGGCCTCCGCCGCCGCCCTCCAGGACGATCTTGGCGAGCACTTCGTCCATCCGGTTGTCCGACTCGAACTGCCCGACCTGCAGCGGCGCCCGGTCACAGGTGGCGTCGCCGATCGCCCCGAACATGATCTGCGGGTCCACCGCGTAGTTCTTCCGGGTCAGCAGGCCCAGCAGCTGCGGCAGCTTCGTCTGCAGCACCCGGGGCACGTTGCCCATCGAGCCGGTCACGTCGAACAGCACCGCGATCGGCGTGCTGAACGGGTGCTCCGTGCTGTCGCGGCTCTCCCGCATGAACACGCCGTCCGGGTCCAGATCCGGGTGCACCGTCCGGGCGCCCGAGTCGCTGTAGTCGAACGCGCTCTTCCCGGACGCCGCCCGGTAGCCGGCGGCCGCCGTGTAGACATCGGTCGACCAGTGTCCGCTTCCCATGATGTGCTCCTCAGTTCCGGTACTGCGGGGGAATGATGTCGTCGAACTCGCCCAACAGGGCCCAGGCGTCCTGCGGCCGCATCCGCGGCGCGTCATAGGTGCAGCCGGCGGCGAACCGCCGCAGCGAGGCTGGCATCCGCGACCCCATGAGCCGCGTCATCAGCACCGTCGCCATGTAGATGTCGGTGGCGGGTCCAGCGGTCCGGTCGTCGCGCACCTCCGGCGGATAGTGGTCGACCCTCGCTCTCACTATCGCCGCAGGTCGATGTCCCGCATAGCACCAGTCGACGAGAACCAGGCCGCGCCGACCCGGATGGATCAGTACGTGCTCGGGCAGAACCGCCCCGTGGGTCACTCCGGCCCGGTGCGCCCAGCCGATCGCGACGAGCAGCCGGCGCCAGATCCAGGCCGCTTCGCGTACCCCCAGATCGCCTTCGACCTCGGCCAGAGTGCCCATGCCGCGCCGCCGCTCCAGCACGTTGACCACCCTGCGCCGGCGCTGCTCGTCCTCGTGGACGAACGTCTCGATCAGACGCGGCGCATACGGCCGGAATCTCGGGTCGCCGTCGGCCCACAGCTTGCGCAGCGCGGCCGCCTCGGTCTCCATCAGGTCGTTGTCGGCCGGGTTGCGCGGCATCTTGATCAGCCGGTCGCCGTCGGCGAACAGCTCGGCGATGTCGCCGCTGCCCCAGGGCTCGATCCGCTTCTTCCGGTTCTCATAGAGGGCGGAGAGCTTCGCGAAGGCGTCCGTCGCGGTGGCGCGCCGCTGCGCGCTCACCGTGTCCGGGTGGATCAATTTAGCCCATTTGCGGTACGCCCTACCCGCGCTGTTTCCCGTGCTCGTTCCTGTTTCGGCGTTCTTCGCCTCCGCCAGGTCCTGGAAGCTCCGGGCGGCGATGATCCGTGCCACCGCGTCCTCGAATGTCATCGTCGTCATCGCACCCGGTCCTCCCTCGTCGGCCGGAGCAGCGCCGGGTGCAGCAGGCGGGCGTCACCGGCCCGGTACAGCTTCGCCTTCGGCCCGCCGCGCTCCCCGCCCTTCGCCGTGGTCCCGCCGGTGCTCTCCACGAACCCCGGCACCGACAGCACCTTGCGGTGGAAGTTGCCGGCGTGCAGCTCCTCGCCCCACACCGCCGCATACACCTGCCGCAGCTCGCCGATGGTGAACTCGGGGCCCGTGAACGCCGTCGCCAGCGGCGTGTACTCCAGCTTCGACCGGGCCCGCTCCAGGGCGTCGGCCAGCACCTCGTCGTGGTCGAACGCCAGATCCTTCGCCTCGTCGACGGGCACCCAGTAGGCGCGGGCGGCGTCACTGCCGGCGGTCGGCTCGGGCAGGCTGGGGGCGAACGCCAGGTAGGCGACGGAGACGACGCGCATGCGGGGGTCTCGGCCGGGATTCCCGTACGTCCGGAGCTGCTCCAGGTGAACCCGGTCGAGGTCACCCTCTCCCGGCGTCAGCCCCGTCTCCTCGGCGAGCTCTCTTATCGCCGCAGCCTCGAGCGGCTCGTCACGGGCGAATCCACCGGGGAGCGCCCGCCGCCCGGCGAACGGCTGGGCGCCGCGCTCGACCAGGAGCACGCAGAGCCGCCCGTCGCGGATGGTCAGGGCGACCACGTCCACGGTCACCGCGACCGGCGGGTAGTCCCGCGGGTCGTAGCTTGCCAGGAAGCTCGCCTCGTCCGTCATCACGCTCGTCCTTCTCGCTCTGAGTGCTTCTCAACTTGAGTCTTACTCGATCTGAGGTGAACCTAGCGTGAGCCGGTCCCGGTGTCAACCTGCAAAAAATCCCGCCCCCTCGTCCAAGGGGGCGGGATCGGCGGTCGATTGTGGTCAGGAGTGCTGGTAGGTGAGACAGTCCGCCTTGTCGGCCGAAGCGCCCACGGTGATGGCCGGAGCCTGACACTCCAGATCCTTGTTGTACGAACAGTCGGCGCGCTTGCAGGCGCCGACCTGTGCGGTGGCGACACCCATCCCGCCGGTGAGGCCGGACCCCGCGAACGTGTCACAGGCCGAGTTCATCTCGCTGATGGTGATCGCGAACGCCGTGCAACCGTCGTGGTTGTACCCGCAGTCCGTGACGGTGCAGGTCTGCACACGCGGCATGCCCATCATCTGAGTCACAACGGTTCTCCTTCGGTCGGCGGTTCAATCCATCCGTTGCGAATATAACCAATTCTGGGAGTCGCACACCTTGGGCGTCCAGCATTCTTGGGAATGAACGGATAAATAGGGCGGGCTTCTCGGAGATTAGACATTCGATTAGGCAAGGCTTGCTTAAAAAGAGCTTAGGTTGTGTTGTCTCCCCGATTCTCGGCGAATCAGTTCTCGACGGGGATCGCGGTGCGGATCCACCGACGTGACCACGCGGGCCGTTCGCTGTTCCCGATCGCGGACTCCGATGCTGGATCCGGATTTGGGGAATCGTCCGACATATGAGGATGTTTCCTGCTCTAGGCTACTCAACCTCCACGGATCGTTACGCTTCGGGCGAGACGGCCCGCGACGGTTCACCCGTGCGTCTGGGCCCAGCAATCCAGCGACGTGGTCCATGGGGACCCGTAGGAGGACCTCGCATGCGTAAGTCCAAGTCACGCTCCAAAGCCCGGGTGGCGGCGGCCGCCGGGTTGACCACGGGGGCGGTCGGTGCCGCTCTGCTGGTGGCTCCGTCGGCGGCGTTCGCCGCTGTCACGGTGAGTCCTCCGGTGGTGGCGGTCGGGGGGAAGGTCACCGTCGTCGACACTGACGGGGTAACGCTCACCACCGGCTCGAACGCCTCCGCGAACCGGGTGTTCGTCCTTACCGCGCCCGGTACCACCGCCCCGATCTGTAGCGGCACGCTGCCGACGGCGTCGGCCACTGTGCTGGCTGTGACGCAGTCCAGTGTCGCCTCGAGTGACACGACCAAGACGGTGTCGTTCGACTCGCCCGCTGGTGCCACGGTGGGTACGAATGGTCAGGCCAAGAAGTACGTCGCCTGTTTCTATGACGACGACACCACTGCCCGGCAGGGTAACCAGAACGGTTACACGTACTACGTGGGAACGGTTCCGGCGCTGAACCCGGCTGTCGGGTTGACCGGTGGTGGCAACACTGTCGGGATCACCACCTCGACCAACGTGTTCTCCGGCGTGGCCACCATCGGCGGGCAGGTCGTCACTGACGTGTGCCCCGCCACCTACGGCGCTCCGGCCGCCGGTTCCGCACTCACGGTCACCAAGAGCGGTGACGCCGCCGCGAGCGTCGTCCTGCCGGCCAGTGTGACGTCCGCGACCCCCGCGCCGACGAAGTACAACCTGTGCTTCTACAACGGCGCCGCCAGCGGCTCCGCGTTCCTCTCCGGCTCCGTCTACAGCGCCTCCCAGCTCGCGCTCAGCCAGAGCACGGGCCCGTGGCAGGGCGGCAACAGCATCAACATCACCTCGCCCAACCAGTTCCTGGCCGGTGTCGATGACCCGGGTGTGCTGTTCACCAAGGACGCGGCCTGCCCGACCGACTACGACGACGACGACGCCACCAACGACAAGGTGGTCGGGTCCGACTACATCCGGAAGCTGTCCAACACCCGGTTGGCCACCAGCGTGCCGGCGAACCTCTACGCCGACCAGGACGCGATGAACACCGCTGTCGGCAGCGGTTCCTCGGTCATGTGGAACGTGTGCATCTACGCGGGCACCACGGACAGCGACAACGCCGCGTCCAGCGACCTCGTGGCGTCCAACCCCTACAAGGTGACGACGATCCAGACGGTGACCGGTATCTCGCCCAAGGCCGGTCCGGCGCTGGGTGGCAGCATCGTCACGGTCACCGGAACGGCGTTCCCCACCGAGCCCGGCGCCCTCACCGCGACGCTGGGTGGTGTTCCGCTTACCGAGATCACACCGCTGAGCGGTAACGCGTTCACCGCGCGCACCCCCCGGCGTGCGCCGGCCAACAACGTCTCACTGGTGGTCACCACCGCCGGAGGGTCGGCCACTCTGGCCGGCGCCTACTCCTACACCAGCTCGCTGATCGCGACCCCCAACACGGCACCCAACAACCGGGTCGTCGAGATCGTCGTCCGGGGCGTGGGCTTCGAGAGCGCGGGATGGAGCGACACCCTGACGAGCGGCTCGCACATCTTCCTGGTCAAGGGAAGCTACAACTCCACCGATGTCGACCCCGGCGGCAGCCCCGCCCGGGCCAACCCGCCGGTCGCGGACTGCAACAAGGTGCTCGTCCTCAGCGACACCGAGGCGATCTGCCGGCTGGACCTGTCCACACGCCTGGACGCGATCGGCACCGCCCTCATGAACGCGGTGGCGCCGACCGCGGGTTACGGCTTCGTGACCGCTGCCGGTAGCCGGCTGCTCACCGGCGACGGCAGCCCCGCCTTCTCCGCCGCTGACATCGGCAAGTCCGTCATCGAGCCGGGGCACGCCACCATTCCGGTGGGGACGGTCATCACCGATGTGATCAGCAGCACCAAGGCGATCATGTCGAACGCCGCGACCGGGGTCACGGCGGCCGGCGCCGAGACCGTGCTCGCGTCGCCGATCACCCGTTCCGTCACCGTGACCGCCACGAGCAGCGCGTCCGCCGCCCTGGTGGCCGCCTCGGGTACGTTCCTCAGCGCCGATCAGAACAAGTACATCATCGGTAGTCACATCACGACTGCCAGGCTCTTGAGCAATGCTCCGACCGGCGCCGGCGCGAACATCGTCATGGGCGGTAACGCGTCCGGCGGTGACGCTGCCACGCCGACGCCCGCCGTCATCATCGGCACCACGGTTCCGGTTCCGGAAGGGGCCTACAACCTGCAATACGTGAGCAATGCCGCTCTCAATGCGGTGGTCAATGACCCGAACTACGTGAAGAGCCAGATCTCGAGTTCGTCCACCTTCACGGTCGCCGCTTTCTGACGACAACCTGTCACCCGTGCGGTGGCCCGGAGCGCACGCTCCGGGTCATCGCACGGTTTTTGTATTTCTCCGTGACGAGGGCCGGCAAGCCATTCAAACGGGATTGTCTGACATATGAGTATCTTACGTACTTCGCAGGATTGAATCCCCACGGATCGTTACGCTTCGGGCGAGACGGCCCGCGACGGTTCACCCGTGCGTCTGGGCCCAGCAATCCAGCGACGTGGTCCATGGGGACCCGTAGGAGGACCTCGCATGCGTAAGTCCAAGTCACGCTCCAAAGCCCGGGTGGCGGCGGCCGCCGGGTTGACCACGGGGGCGGTCGGTGCCGCTCTGCTGGTGGCTCCGTCGGCGGCGTTCGCCGCTGTCACGGTGAGTCCTCCGGTGGTGGCGGTCGGGGGAAGGTCACCGTCGTCGACACTGACGGGGTAACGCTCACCACCGGCTCGAACGCCTCCGCGAACCGGGTGTTCGTCCTTACCGCGCCCGGTACCACCGCCCCGATCTGTAGCGGCACGCTGCCGACGGCGTCGGCCACTGTGCTGGCTGTGACGCAGTCCAGTGTCGCCTCGAGTGACACGACCAAGACGGTGTCGTTCGACTCGCCCGCTGGTGCCACGGTGGGTACGAATGGTCAGGCCAAGAAGTACGTCGCCTGTTTCTATGACGACGACACCACTGCCCGGCAGGGTAACCAGAACGGTTACACGTACTACGTGGGAACGGTTCCGGCGCTGAACCCGGCTGTCGGGTTGACCGGTGGTGGCAACACCGTCGGGATCACCACCTCGACCAACGTGTTCTCCGGCGTGGCCACCATCGGCGGGCAGTTCTTGACCGATCCGTGCCCGACGACGTATGGCACACCGGCTGCGGGTGTCGCGACCACGGTCACCAAGAGCGGTGACGCCGCCGCGAGCGTCGTCGTGCCGGCCAGCGTGACATCGACGACCGCCGTGCCGACGAAGTACAACCTGTGCTTCTACAACGGCGCCGCCAGCAGCTCCGCCTTCGTCTCCGGCTCCGTCTACAGCGCCTCCCAACTCGCGCTCAGCCAGACCGTCGGCCCGTACGGTGGTGGCAACAACATCGACGTCACCTCGCCGGAGCCGTTCCTGGCGGGCATCGATGCGCCGGGTGTGCTGTTCACCGCTGCCGCATGCCCCGCGGAGTACGACGACGACACGGCCGAAGTCCCGGCTGCCGCCGACCGGATCCGCAAGGTCACGAACAACCGGCTGGCGGTCACCGTGCCGGTGGGTGCGGCCGATCCCGGTGTCACCATCGCCCCCTGGAACCTGTGCGTCTATCAGAACTCCACCGACGACGGTGGCGCCCCCGGAGTGGTCTCCGCCCTGGTGGCCAGCTACCCGTACAAGGTCACCACCGTCCAGACCGCGCTCGGCATCTCACCCAAGGCCGGTTCCTCGCTGGGTGGCAGCATGATCACGGTGACCGGAACCGCGTTCCCCACTGAACCTGGCTCCATCACCGCAACGCTGGGTGGTGTCCCGCTGACCGAGATCACACCGATCAGCTCCACGGCGTTCACCGCTCGCACACCGCAGCGCGCGCCCGCCAACAACGTCGCCCTGGTGACCACCACCGCGGGCGGATCGCACACCCTGCTCAACGCGTTCTCCTACACGAGCGCGGTGGTGGCCAACCCCAAGACGGCTCCCAACACCCGCGCCATCGACGTGATCGTCAACGGTGTCGGCTTCGAGAGCGCGTCCTGGAGCAACACCGTCGGGACCGGGGCGCACATCTTCCTGGTCAAGGGCAGCTACAGCAGCGCGGCTGTCAACGGCGCGGCCTACCGGGCGAACCCGGCGATCGCCGACTGTGGCAAGGTGCTCGTGCTCAGCGACAGCGAGCTGGTCTGCCGGCTGGACCTGACCAAGCGGCTGGACGTGGCCGGCGAGACAGTCCTCCGGGCGGCGCCGAAGTACGGTGCGACGCTCGACTTCAAGATCACCACTGGAAGTCGTGTGCTCACCGCGAACGCGACCACCTTCGACCAGAGTGACGTCGGCAAGGCTGTCATCGACACGGCTGCCACTCCGCTCATCCCGGCGGGAACGGTGATCTCGGCCGTGTACAGCGACACCGAGGCGATCATGTCCAACCCGGCTGCCGGCACGGTGAGCGCCAACGACAACACCACGATCACGGTCGCGGGCTCCACCGACACCAAGACCGTCTCGGTGACAACCAACACCACAGGTGGCAACGAGATGAACCTTGCGTCCATCTCACCCGTCCTGACCAGCGCGACCGACGCGGGCAAGTTCATCGCTGCCACGGGAATCCCCGCTGCGGGCACGAAGGTCTACACGATCACGAGCGGAGGCGCGGTTGCGGTCCTCCGCAACACGGCCAACGCGGCTGACGTCAACGCGACGGCTATCGGCACCGTGAACGCGGTCATCAGCAGCGGCTACACCGTTGTCCCCGAGGGTGCCTACAACCTGCAGTACGTGAGCAACGCGGTTCTCAACGCGGTGCACACCGATCCGAGCTATGTGCAGAGCAGCGTCTCCAGCGCTTCGACCTTCACCGTCTCCTCCTTCTGACGGCGTACCACCGGCAACAACGAGTGGCCCGGGGCATCGGCTCCGGGCCACCGTCCCATGTCGGGGCATCCCGTCGGCGCATGCGGAGACGCCGGCCGCGCATCGCGGCCGGCGTCTTCACGTGACATGAGTCAGCCGAGCTTGCGCCACTCCCGCTCGATCACCGCGAGACTCTTCTCGGCCGAGGGCCGGCCCCCGATCTTCGTGTCCACCACGATGACGCTGCGCTTGGCGCTGGTCTGCCAGCACACCAGGAGGTTCGGCCGGGTCTTGGGCTCCTGCTCGTTGTAGAGCTTGAACCGCTGCGAGCACTGAGCCTGCCCGTACCGCTTCACCCCGCCGGCCACCCAGCCGATCTCGCGCTGTCCGGCCAGGTCCCCGCGGACGGTGACGATGCGCATCGTTCCGCCCTCCTGGGCCGAGCCGACGGTGACCTCTTTCGCGGCCGCGGCGGCAGCCTCGCCGGCCGGGTTCGCCGGGGCGGGCAGCGGGCGCGTGATCTTGACACCCTCCTTGGCGGCCGCCTCGCGGGCCTTCCGTACACGTTCGGCCGGGTCCTCGAAGGAGGGTTCCGCCTTCACCGCCTGGTTGCCGCCGGTCGGCTCGGGCGCCTGGGCTTTCGACGGTCCGTCCGGTCCGGGCCCTGCCGTGCCCGCTGCCTCCGGGGTGCCGAGCGCGGTCACCTCACGGTGCTCGGCATCGTTGTTCGAGGTGACGGAGAGAGTGGTGAGATAGGCGCCGGATCCGAGGACCGCGGCCAGGCCGACCACACCTGCCACTCGTTTGATCCGGGAATGCCGCGGGCGTACGAGGGCCATCGGTGCCGTGTGGGTGCCGTCGTCGCCGGGCCGGTCGTCGTCGTGTGTGGTCATGTCGTCTATGCCCCTTGGGTTTCGGCTGTCCGGCCCGCCGAGTCGTGAGGCGGACCTCAAGTTCCCATGGTTCCAACGGACGCGACAAACCGTGCTGAATCCCCGCAATCGCCGGCTGAGAGTTGCCCGAGACGCGCGGCTGGGGCTGTTCGTGGCCCTGAAGGCTCGTGATTAGATCGGCAAATCGGTCCACATCGCGTATCTCGAGCGAAACTCTTGTTCAGGGTATTTCACCGGAAATGCCACGTTACGCTCCTGCGAGACGGCCCGCCGTCACGACACGTGCGGGCTCACCCATCCGACGACGCGGTTCGTAGAAACCGTAGGAGGACCTCGCATGCGCAAGTCCGCAACAAGAACCGGCAGCCGGCCGTTCCGGGCTGGTGCCGCTGTGGTGGCTACGGCCGCAGCGGTCGTCGCCGGTACCGCAGCACCCGCCTATGCGGTGGCGGGCACCATCGATCCGGACGTCGCGCCGATCGGTGGTGGAAGCACCACGATCATGACGTCGGTCGGCGCGTTCACCTCGATCACGGCCGCCTCCGGACGTTTCGTCGCCAACAGCGGCACTTGCCCGACCACGTTCGGTACGACGTCGAGCACCAACCTCGCCGCCACTGTGGCCGTCAACGACGCCGACACCGCGACCCTGACGGTTCCCGCGCTCGCCGCCGGCACCTACCGGGCCTGTATCTACGGCGTCACGTCCGGCGCCGTTTCGGGCACCACCGCGCTGTCCGTCAACTCGACCGACACGCTCGTGGTGAGCGGAGCCAACACCGCGCCGGCGCTGAGCCCGTCGGTCGGCGCCACCGCTGCCGGCACCGTGATCACGGCAACCGGGCTCGGGGCGTACCTCGTCTCCGCGACCACACCTGCCGCCACGTTCAAGCTGGCGTCGGTCGGTGCTTGTGCCACCACCTACACCACGACCTCGGCCACCGCGGCGACGACGGTGACGAAGAACGTGGGCAACACGGTCGCCACGGTCACCGCTCCAGCCCTGACCGCCGGCACCTACAACCTGTGCATCTACGCGGGATCGGGCGCCAGCAGCGCTCTGCTCGGCACGACGTCGTACACCGCGATGGCCGCGCCGACGCTGAGCCCCAAAGCCGGCAACTCCGGCGGCACCAACACCATCACCCTCACCACGCCCACGGCGGTCATCACCGGTGGATCGCCCGCGGTGACCTTCACCAAGGGCAACTGCCCGACCACCTACGCGGGTGTCAACGGTGACCACGTGCCCGCGGTGACGGTCACCAAGATCTCCACCAGCAAGGTGGCGGTCCTGGTCCCGGTCGGTGTCGTGGTCGACGTGGGCGCGTCCACGACGGCGTGGAACACCTGCCTCTTCATGAGCAGCGCGGGCAACCTGATCGCCGCTCCGGCCACCTACACGGTGGCGCCGGCGCTGGGTGCCGCCAACCCGACCATCACGCCCAGTGGCGGTCCCGCTCAGGGTGGCACCAACATCGTCATCACCGGCCTGACGGGTATCCCGACGGCGGAGGGCGCGGTGCTGACCGCCTCGCTCGGTGGTAGCCCGCTGGAGAACCTCGCGGTCGTCGACGCCACGTCGATCAGCGGCCGGACCACCGCGCACGCGGCCAGTGACGTCAAGCTGAGCGTCACGACCGCCGCCGGCACCCAGACCAGCACGGCCAACGAGTTCACCTACTCCTACGGCATCACCATCTCGCCGACGGCGGCCACGACGAACACCACGCCGACCATCGACGTGATGGGTGCCGGTTTCAGTAGCATCTCGGGCTGGGGCACGGCCGCGACCGCCGGTGTGGCCCCGGCCACCGGCGCCTACGTGTTCCTGGTGAACAACGCCTGGTTCACCACGGCCAATGCCGGCTCGGGTCTCAACAGCGGCCTGGTCACCCAGTGCACCTCGCCGACGGTGATCAGCGACAACGAGCTGATCTGCACCCTGGACCTCGCCAACACGCTGAGCGCAGCCGGTCTGGTTCTGGGCGCCGACGTTCCGGACGGCGCCTACAGCCTGGTCGTGGTCAACGACATCGCCGACGCGACCCTCGACCCCGCGACTCAATACTCGCGGGTCTCGAGCGGCGCGACCTTCACGGTGGCGGAGTACTGATCCTCGGGTTCATCCGCACGGCAGAGACAGCGGCCCGGTGCTTCGGCACCGGGCCGCTGTTCCTTTTCGGTCAGCCCATCGCAGCCCATTGCCCGTCGACCTTCGCCACCGTCCCCTCGGCATCGGGCCGGCCCTTCGGCGTGACCGCGACCACGACGACGCTCTTGCCGGCCGAGGTCCGCCAGCAGACCATCATCGTCGGCCTCTCCTTCGCCGCGGTGTTGTTGCTGAACCGGAAGTTCTGCGTGCACCGCGCGTCGCCCACCTTCCGCCCGTCGTCGCCGAGCCACAGCAGCTCGCGCTGACCGGTGAGGTCGTATCTCGCCGAGACGATGCGGAAGTTGCTGCCGTCCTTCAACGGCCCCTCCCTGGTCTCGGTGACCTCACCGACCGGCGTCGCCGCGTCGGGCCCGGGGGTGCGGGCCCGGCGGACCGGGAATCCGTCCTTGGCGGCCTTCTCCCGGGTCTCCTTGATCTGCTGCTCGGTCGATGCGCTCTTCGTGGGCTCGGCTCCCGGCGGGTTCACCGCCTCCGCTGCCCCTCCCGTGACGCCGGCCGACATGGGTGCGGCTCCGGATGCCGATTCGCTCGCCCGCGGTGCTTCGGCAGGCCGGTCGATCGCGGTCACGTCGCGCGGATCGACCTCGTCCTCGCCGGTGAGTGCGCTCGTGATCGCGAAGGCGCCACCACCGAGGACCACGGCCAGGCCGGCCACGCCGGCGACTGTCCTGAGGCGAGATCTCCTCGGGCGGACGAGCGCCCTCGGGGCCATGCGGGCGCCGTCGTCGCCGGATCGGTCGTCGTCATGCATGGTCATCGTCTGTCCCCTTGTTTCGGCTGTTCAGTCCGCTGGATCGTGAGGCGGACCCGAAATCCCATGCTTCCAACGCGCCCGACAAAACGTGTCAAATCCCTGAGAGAACAAGCTGAGAGTTGTGTGGGAGGCCAGGTACGGACCCCCGGGAGCCCGGGCGTGAACCTCAGCCCGAAAGATCAACAAAGATGAGGAATCGCTCATATCCTCCATAAAGGTAGAAACTGCTGACTGAGGAGAATCCGTGCTGTTTCGTAGAGCCATGGCCGTCATCTGGGTGATCGGCGCCCTGCTCCTGACTCCCGTGCCGGCTCGAGCCGCCGCACCACGGGCACCGGACGTC
Source organism: Actinoplanes sp. CA-252034 (assembly GCF_050956125.1). Taxonomy (NCBI): domain Bacteria; kingdom Bacillati; phylum Actinomycetota; class Actinomycetes; order Micromonosporales; family Micromonosporaceae; genus Actinoplanes; species Actinoplanes sp. CA-252034. Next base: position 8,901,112 of record NZ_CP191846.1, on the reverse strand, counting down.
ACCTTCCTGAAAGCCGCGCACCAGGCGAACCTCGCGGAGATCTCGGCCGGCCGGCTGGCCTGGACCAAGACGACCTCACCGACCGTGAAGAAGGTGGCCGCGGCGCTGATGGTGGACCACATCAAGCTGGACTTCGAGGTGTACCAGACGGCGCGCGCCCTCCTCGTACGCCTGCCGGACGGCACCAGCGAGGAGGGCAGGGCGCTGCACCGCCGGTATGAGCTGGCGCCGAAGGACACCTTCGACGAGTACTTCGTCTCCACCCAGCTGTCCGGTCACCGGGAGACGCTGCGCATGCTCGAGAAACAGCGGGAGAAGGCGAACGACCCGTCGGTGCGGGCGCTCGCGGAGGGGCCATCCCCGTCATCGAGCGCCACGGTGCGTTGCTGCGTGACGCCGCCCGGGCGCTCGGCATCGCCGGCTATGCCGGAAAGGGCGGCCGCCCCACCTCGTAACCGCCGCCCACCTCGTAACCGCCGCCTGGTGAGTAGCCGCCGCCCGGCGACTGCTCAAGCGTGGTCGCCGGTGACCGATCGAACCCATCAGGAGCGGCCCCGGCGGCCGCTCCTGATGTGCAACATCTCGTCAACCGCCTCTGCAACCCCCGACGCCGAATCTGGTTCTCGTAGCCAGCCAAACCAGGGGGAATCAGTTGATGAAGGTTCAGATCCGTAACTACGCCGTCGGTGCCGTCGCTGCGGGTGCGCTCGCCGCGGTCGGGGTTCTCGCGCTTCCGAACGGCTCGGCGGACTGGGCCCCGGTCACCTACGGTCTGACCGCCGCCGCGGAGACGATCGTCCCGGCGACGGTCACCGAGGCGCAGCCGGCCCGGGTCGTCTCCACCACGATCGACTCCGACGGCCGGCCGGTCGTCACGGTCAAGGAGGCGACGGACAAGGCTTCCGCGATCAAGCTGGTCGAGGCGGCGCAGCAGACGGACGGCGCGGTCGGCGTGGAGATGGACGCCCCGGTGTACGCCCTCGGCGCCCCCACCGGCTCGGACCCGCAGCGCGCGCAGCAGTGGGGCATCCCGAAGATCCGTACGGTGGAGGCCTGGCAGAAGTCGACCGGCGCCGGCGTGATCGTCGCGGTGATCGACAGCGGTGTCGACGGCACCCACCCGGACCTGGCCGCCAACATGGTCACCGGTTTCGACGCGACCACCGACCGGGAGGGCACCACCACCGACCGGCACGGGCACGGCACCCACGTGGCCGGCACCATCGCCGCCGTCACCGGTAACGCTGTCGGTGTCTCCGGTGTCGCGCCGGACGTCAAGATCATGCCGGTGAAGGTGCTGGGCGACAACGGCAGCGGCAACATGTCGGACACCGCGCAGGGCATCACGTGGGCCGCCGACCACGGCGCCCAGGTGATCAACATGTCGCTCGGCGGCACCCAGCAGGTCGCCGCGGTGACCACCGCCATCTCGTACGCCCGCAGCAAGGGCGTGACCGTCGTCGCCGCCGCCGGCAACGCCCGTCAGCAGGGCAGCCCCACGTCGTACCCGGCCGCGGACGCCGGTGTCATCGGGGTCGGCGCGACCGACACCAACGACCGGGTCGGCGTCTACTCGAACGCCGGCAACTACGTCGACGTCTCCGCGCCCGGCACCGACATCCTCAGCCTGGCCCCGAACGGCCAGTACAAGACGATGAGCGGCACCTCGATGGCGTCGCCGCACGTCGCCGCAGTGGCCGCGCTGCTCAAGGGCTACCAGAGCTCGCTGACGCCGGACCAGATCGAGGCCACCCTGAAGAAGTCGGCCGTCGACCTGGGCGCCGCCGGGTTCGACAACGACTTCGGCAGCGGCCGCATCGACGCGCTCGCCGCCCTGAACGCCCTGACCCCGGCCGCGACCGCGCCGACCACGCCGCCCACGAAGGCCCCGACCACCGCTCCCACCACGCCGCCCACCAAGGCCCCGACCACGGCGCCCACCACGCCGCCCGTGACCAAGGCCCCGACGACCGCTCCCACCACCCCGCCGGCCACCGGCGCTCCGATCAAGGCCGTTCCGGTCATCACCGCGGACACCACCGGTGGCGAGGTCGTCCACGGCACCGCGACCAGCACCACGTTCACGGTCAAGACCGGCACCCAGGTGTGGTCCCGCAAGTCCGTCTCGGTCTGCGTGACCGAGGCCGGCGCCGCGCAGCAGTGCACCGACGCCGTCACCGACGCCGCCGGCGCCGTGCGGGTGGACCGTCCCGGCAAGGGCTCCTACGAGGTCGTCCTGAAGGCCGCCGCCACCGCGACCAACGAGGCCGCGACCTCGGCGAAGGTCAGCTGGAAGGTCCGTGCCGCGGTCACCGTCGTCCCGGGCGGCTGGGGCCAGGCGCAGCTCACCCTGACCGGCGCGGCCGGCCGGGCCACCGAGGTCCAGCAGAAGATCGCCGGCGTCTGGCGCAAGGTCGGCTCGTACACCGCGCCGGTCTCCCCGGCCCGCGCCACGCTGACCGGCCTGATGCAGGGCCAGACCTACCGCGTGGTCGTTCCGGCGAGCACCGCGATCCTGGGCGCCACCAGCGGCGAGTTCGTCGCCTGACCGATCCGCTCCGAATGACCGCGGCGGGACCCCTTCGGGTCCCGCCGCGGTTCGCGTTCACGCGGGTGAGCTCGGCGCGGGCCGCTGGTCTCGGCGGCGGGTCGGCCCGGCCCGGGCCGCCGGCATCGGGCGGCGGGGCGTGGTCAGTCCGTCCTCGGCCACTCGCTCTGGATCAGGGAGACGGCGGTGGAGACGGCTTCCGCGCCCGCCGGTGTGGCGGAGGAGACGACGACCACGCTGCGGGTCGCCGACGTGCGCCAGCACATCAGGGTCGCCGGCCGGGCCGGATCCCGGTCGGGCCCGTTGCGGATCTCGGTCGTGCAGCGGACCCCGTTCCCGGCCGGCGTGCCGTCGTCCTTCGCGCGCTGCAGCAGAGAGCCCCCGGTGGCATCCCGCCAGAAGCTGACGACCTGCATCGCGCCGTCCTCGTACGGCTGCTCGGTGACCTTGGTCCGCTCGGTGAGGCGCAGACGTTCGCGCAGCTCGTCGAGGGCGGCCGAGGCGCGGACCTCGGCCTCGTCGGGGCTCGCCTCACGGCTCGCTTCGATCGACGGCGCCGGGCTGCGCTCGACCGGTGCGGCATGCCTGGTGACCTTGGGGGTACGGGTGACCGGCCCCGTCTCCTCCGGAGTGGATCCGGCCGTCACCGGTGTGGTCTGCGGGGCGAGCGCGGCCGGTTCGGGAAGGCTCGGCTGCTGCTCGTTCATCAGCTGCGTGACCAGGAACCCGGCGCCGGCCAGTGCCACCAGGGCTCCGGCGACCCCGGCCACGAGTCGCCGGCGATGCCGTGCCGCACGATCCGGGTCGGTCGCTGACGCGGAGGTGTAGAGGCCACCTTCGGAGGCCGGGTATTCGTCGTGGTCGTGGTGCTCGTCGTAGGCCATGTCACGTCCCCGGGCCGGTCGTCTCGCCCCATGCTCCCAAAGAAAGGTACATATCGGGCGGGTTTCGGCTCATCGACGGGCACTGTCGGCATCGCGTCATCCTTTCGTCGGAGCGCTCCGGTCGTACCCCCGGAAAGTCCTCCGCCAGGGGGAACCCTCGGTGACCGGACCGGAACGACGGGTGCCGATGCCTCTGCCGGGCGTCACCCGGACCGGCGAGGCCCTCGTCGAGCGGTTGACCGGGGGCTCCTGCGCGCGCATCGTGTGGACACGGGTGCCAGGGCGGGCGGACCCGGAGCCGTTCATCGTGCCCCGCAGGCGGGAGGTGACGGCACGTGACCGGCGACCAGGCGGATCACCAACCCGCCCGGCCGTCGTGGGACTGCCTCGCCTGCGGCCGGCCCTGGCCGTGCGACCCGGCGCGTGAGCGGCTGGCCGGGGCCAACGGGCGGGTCGAACTGGCCGTCCTCATGTGGAATCACCTGGAGGAGGCCGCCCGGGACATGCCCCAGACGCCCGCCTCCGAGCTCTTCGAGCGCTTCCTGCGCTGGACTGACCGCCCACCCGCCGCACCCTGATCAGCGGAGGCCGGCCACCGCCGCGTCGGTGCCGCCGCGCCAGATGACGCCCGCCTCGCGGAAACCGGCCGCACGCAGCGTCTCGACGTGCCAGGACGCCGGCGGAATCCACTCCTGACCGTGCCGGTCGGACGGGTAGATCCGCTCGCGCTCGACCGCCTTCGATGCCAACTGCTCGTCGGCCGCCGCCAGCGCCCACCACTGTGGCCAGGAGGTGGCCGCACCGGTCGCATAGCGTGCCTCCCGCCGGGCCCGGGCGTGGTCGAGCAGTTGCCGGGACAGCTCCGGCAGGCCCTCGTCCTCCATGTGGTCGGCGTTCGCGAACAGTCCACCCGGCCGCAGCACCTCCCGGATCTCCGCATACAGTGCGGCGACCCGCTCGGCCGGCAGCCAGTGCAGCGCCGTCGCGGTCAGCACCGCGTCGAACGGCTCCGGCGGCAGCTTGGCCCGCCACCCGGGCTCGCCCAGATCGGCGTCGATCACGGTCGCCCGGTCCCGCAGCGACGATCCGGCGATCGTCAGCAGCACCGGGTCCTGATCGACGAGGGTGACCCGCGCACCGGGGAAGCGCGCCAGCGTACGCAATGAGATCGTGCCGGTGCCGCCGGCCAGATCGAGCAGTCGCGGTGGCTCGCCACCGGTGACCGCGCCGACGGCGTTGAGCATCGCCGCGAACCGCTCCTCCCGGTCCGGCATGAAGGCTTCCTGCTGGCGGTCCCAACTCTCCTGGTACACCTCAGGGTTCTTCAGGTAAGCACTCATACCCACTACGGTAGTTACATCTGCCGACCGGCTCAAGCGGTGCCGAGACGTTCGGCGAAGGCCCGCAGGTCACGGCGCTCGATCGCCGCCGCCATCAGATCCGGGAACGCGTCCGGAGTGCACGCGAACGCCGGAACCCCCAGCGCCGCCAGAGCAGCCGCGTTCTCGTGGTCATAGGCCGGCGCGCCCTCGTCGGAGAGAGCCAGCAGCGCCACCACCTGCACACCCGCCGCCGTCATCTCGGCCACGCGGCGCAGCATCTCGTCCCGGACCCCGCCCTCGTACAGGTCGCTGATCAGCACGAAGATGCTGTCCCGTGGTCGCGTGATCAGCTGCTGCGCGTAGGCGATAGCCCGGTTGATGTCGGTGCCGCCGCCCAGCTGCGTGCCGAACAGCACCTCCACCGGATCGGCCAGCTGATCGGTCAGGTCCACCACGGCGGTGTCGAACACCACGAGCGACGTGCGCAGCGACCGCATCGACGCCAGCACCGCCGCGAACACCCCGGCGAACACCACCGACGCGGCCATCGAACCGGACTGGTCCACGCAGAGCACCACGTCCCGCTGCACCGCGGCGCCGCGCCGCCCGTACCCCACGAGCCGTTCCGGGATCACCGTCCGGTGCTCCGGCAGATAGTGCCGCAGGTTCGCGCGGATCGTCCGGTCCCAGTCGATGTCCGCATGCCGCGGCCGGCTGATCCGGGCGGCCCGGCTCAGAGCGCCGGTCACCGCGGTGCGGGTCGGTTGCGCGATGCGGCGCTCCAATTCCTCCACGACGGTACGGACCACCTGTCGCGCCGTCTCCCGGGCGGCGTCCGGCATCACCCGGTTCAGCGAGAGCAGAGTGCCCACCAGGTGCACGTCCGGCTCGACGGCGGCCAGCATCTCCGGTTCGAGCAGCAGCCGGGTCAGGTCCAGCCGCTCGATCGCGTCGGCCTGCATCACCTGCACCACGGTGCCCGGAAAGTACTCCCGGATGTCGCCGAGCCAGCGCGCCACCCTGGGCGCCGAGCCGCCAAGCCCCGCCGACCGTCTCGCCTGCCGATCGTCGGCGTCCCCGGCGTCGTAGAGCGCGGCCATCGCGGCGTCCATCGCCCCGTCCCGCCCTTCGGCCCTGCCGAGCGGCTCGTCCGCCGCCCCGCCGAGCACCAGCCGCCACCGCCGGCGCCGCTCCGCGGCCGTGTCCCGCTCACTCACGTCCCCCACCGCCACCCCTCCTTCCACCAGGCCCGCCACACGATCCGCACCGCCGTTCGTCGCCGCGCCCCTTCCGCCCACGGCGCGTTTCGCGATCACCGCGCCGCGACCGGGTCTGCCGTCAAACGGCGGCCGAGCAGCGCGCCAAGCGTCGCCAGCGGTGCCGCCGCCCGTTCGGCGTCGAGGGCCACCACCAGCCCCGTCCGTGCCGTCGGACCCCCGGCGATCCGTTCGCCGATGGCCCGCCGCTCGCCGGGGTCGAACCCGCCGAACGTACGTCGCAACAGCGGCAGCACGGCATCGAACGCGTCCGCCGGGATGTCCGCCAGCCACTCGTCCACCAGCGACAACAGCGCCTCGTCGTGGACCAGCAGCAGGCCGCCGCCGGACAGGAAGCCCTCCACCCAGGCCGCCGCGTGCGCCGGCGCGGCACCGACGGTCAACGGCAGGCGCAGCCTCCGCCGCACCTCGGCGCCGTCCAGCCGCCCGGCGTCCAGCAGCAGCCTGGTCAGCCGGCCCGCCGGAAGCCCGTGCAGCCCCGGCCGGGCCGCCAGCGACCCGATCGTGCCGAGCCAGCGCTCCCGCAACGACTCGTCGGCGAGCAGCCCGACCGCCTGATGCACCCCGTCCATGCCGTCCCGCAGCTGCCGTGCCGCCTCGTCGGAGAGCGAACCGGCCGCCGACGGCAGCGCCGCACACACCCGGCCCAGCAGACTCGCGGTCACCGTCGCCAGCCCGGCCACGTCGGTCCGGCGGACGTCGCCGTACCGCAACGTCCTGGCCAGCGCCGGGATCGCCGCCATCAGGTGATGCACGTCGGCGTCCAGGGCGGCGCGCGTGTCCAGAGCGGCGAGCACCGAAGGGTACGCCCCGGCGAGATCCGCCAGCAGGCACGTCTCCACCAGCGCCGTCACCTCCGCCAGGGTCGACGCCTCCCGGGCGTTCCGGGTGACCCGGGCGGTCGCCGCCGCCACCACGGTCGTGCCCCACATGCTGCCCTCGACCAGCCGGACGGCGAACTCCGGCTGCCACGCCAGCCGCCACTCCTCCCGGAACGTCCCGGTCCCGCGACGGCCCGGCGCCCGCCGGCCCCACGGCACCGCGAGAACCGTCAGCCGGTGCAGCAGGCGGCTCCGTCGCAGGTCGGTGTCCTGCCGCAGGTCCAGGTCGAGGGCTCGCTCGGCGGCCTCCGGCTTGAGCCGCAACGACCGCTGCTGCGCGGTCAGGTCCCGGACCAGCGGCACGGCCGGCATGTCGTCGGGCACGGTGCCGAGACGCTCCCCGACGACCAGCCTGCGGGCGATCAGCTCCGATCGCAGCGGCTCACCGTCACACATCACCGCCTCCGCGGCCTCGGTCACCTCGGCCAGCCCGGCCAGCGGTCGCCCGCGCATCGTGGCCAGGGCCTCGGCGAGGCGTACGGCCTCGATCACGTGCGCCGACGACGTGGGCACCCCCTCGGCCCGCAGCACGCCGGCCGCGTCCACCAGCCAGCGGGCGACCACGTCGTCCCCGGTGGTGAAGAGGTGGTGATACCAGCCCGGCGACCGGACCCCGGCCCCGTACCCGGACCACGACGCGAGCCGCCCGTAGGTCCACGGCACCCAGGTGAACGCCACCCTGCCCTTACGCCGCCCCTTGAGCAGCGCGGTGTCGTCCTTGACCGCCACCTTCCGGGTCAGCGCCGGCACGTGCCACGCCCCGCACACCACGGCGATGTCCTCGTGCCTGCGCCGCTCCTCCCGCAGCACCGATCGCATGTACGCCTCGCGCGCCAGATCGTCGGGATCCTCCGGCGCATGCTCCCGGATGGCGGCCATGGCCTCGGCGATCGCCTCGAACACCGGCATCCCCCGATGCTCGACGACGTCCTCCCACCAGCGTTCCGGATCGTCGTACCCGGCGGCGGCCGCCAACTCCGCGATCGGATCCACCGGCCGCACCGGCCCCGTGTCCGCAGCCGGCACGAGGTCACCGGCGCTCCCGGGCACACCGTCCCCGGGCCCGCCGTCCCCGGGCCCACCGTCCCCGGCCGGCTCTCCCGACCCTGGTTCGTCCGGGCTTCGAGCCGTCCCCTTCGCGGTCGAGGCCCCGTCGGTCGCCGCTCCTTCCTGCGGCGGGGACAGCCGCGCGGAAGACGTCGGGTGAGGAGGAGCCGGCGACGGTGGGGGAGGCGTGGAGGTGTCCGCTGCAGGCGCGACGCGGTAGCCGTACGGAAGGTCGAAGAAACGGACGCGGACGCCGCGCCGGACCGCCCACCGGATGGCCTGCCATTCCGGTGAGAAGACCGCGAACGGCCAGAACGCCGCCTTCCCCGGGTCGTCGACGGCGTAGCCGAGCAGCGCGACCGGCGGTTCCAGGCCGCCGTCCGACGCCCACCGGACCAGATCGTCGGCCTCCGGCGGCCCCTCGATCAGCAGCACCTCCGGCGGATGCGCGTCGAGCTCGCGCACCACCGCACGCGCCGAACCGGGCCCGTGATGCCGGATCCCGTAGATCCGCTCAGGCATCGCGGGCGGCCCGGTAGAAGTCGAGCCAGCCGGGTCGCTCCCGGACCACCGTCTCCAGATACTCCCGCCAGACGACGCCGTCGGACACCGGATCCTTGATCACGGCGCCGACGATGCCGGCCGCCATGTCGCCGGGGTGCAGCGTGCCGTCACCGAAGTGGGCGGCGAGCGCCATCCCGTTCGTCACCACCGAGATGGCCTCGGCGGTCGAGAGGGTCCCGGTCGGCGACTTCAAGGTGGTACGCCCGTCCTCCGTCATCCCGGACCGCAGCTCCCGGAAGACCGTCACCACCCGGCGGATCTCCTCCAGCGCCGCCGGCACCTCCGGCAGCTCCAGAGCCCTCCCGAGCTGGGCGACCCGCCGCGCGACGATCTCCACCTCGTCGTCGGCGCTGGCCGGCATCGGCAACACGACCGTGTTGAACCGGCGGCGCAGCGCGCTGGACAGCTCGTTGACCCCGCGGTCCCGGTCGTTGGCGGTGGCGATCAGATTGAAACCGCGCCGCGCCTGGACCTCGGTGTTCAGCTCGGGAACCGGCAGCGCCTTCTCGGACAGCACGGTGATCAGCGCGTCCTGCACGTCGGACGGCACCCGGGTCAGCTCCTCGATGCGGACGATCGAACCGGTCCGCATGGCCCGCATGACCGGGCTCGGCACCAGCGCCGCATCGGTCGGGCCCTCGGCGAGCAGGCGGGCATAGTTCCACCCGTAGCGGATCGCCTCCTCGGCCGTGCCCGCCGTGCCCTGCACGAGCAGTGTCGAGTCGCCGGAGATCGCCGCCGCCAGATGCTCGGACACCCACGTCTTCGCGGTGCCCGGAACCCCGAGCAGCAGCAGCGCCCGGTCGGTGGCCAGAGTGGAGACGGCCACCTCCATGAGCCGCCGCGGCCCCACGTATTTCGGGGTCACCTTCGCGCCGTCGCCCAGCAGATAGGTGACCACGGCCTGTGGTGACAGCCGCCAGCCGGGCGGCCGTGGCCGGTCGTCGGCCGCCGCGAGCAGAGCCAGCTCTTCGGCATACTCGTCCTCGGCGTGCGGCCGCAGCGCACCGGCCGAGCCCTGCTCACCCGCCGAGCCGCGCTGACCGGCCGAGCTCTGCTCACCCGCCGAGCCGCGCTGACCGGCCACGTCCTGCTGAGCGGCCACGTCCTGCTCACCGGCCGTCGGGATGGTGCCGTCGTTCATTGCAGCTCCTGAAGCATCTCGTGGCGGAAGGTGAGGGTGCGGGCCAGCTCGGCCACCGGGCGCACCCGGGTCGGGTCGACCAGCTGATCGAGGCGTACGGCCAGTCGCCCGGCCAGGTCGGCGTATCCGGGTGGCATGGCCAGTCCCGCCGCCCGGCAGAGCTCGCCGAGTTGCCACGTGTGCCTGTCGGTGCGGGCCCGTCGTTCCACCGCCTCGAGGACGGCGACGGTCAGCGCGTCCGGCCACGGACCCGGATGCAGCCCGAGCAGCCGCTGCGCCGAACCGTCCTCCGACCGCAGCGCCGCGGTCGCCAGCCGGGCCAGCACGTCCGGCGGGAGCACCAGGTGCAGGTCCCACCGAACGGCCTCCCGCAGAATCCCGTTGTCCGCGGTCAGCAGTGCCGAAGCCCACCGCGAGTCCCGCTGCACGACGGCCGCCTTGGCCCACCCGTGCAGCAGCGGATTGGCCCAGTCATGCCCGCGCGCCAGCGCGAGCCAGTCGGCCGGCCCGAGGCCGTCCCCGGCCGATCCGGCCGGCCGCGAACCATCCGGCCGAGCCCCGTCCAGGTCCGCGATGCCCGGCCGTTCGTCGTGCCGCTCGGCGGTGGCTCCGGCTGGGTCCGCGTTGCCCGGCCGCTTGTCGTGCCGCTCGGTGTGGGCTCCGGCTGGGTCCGCGTTGCCCGGCCGTTCGTCGTGCCGCTCGGCGGTGGCTCCGGCCGGGTCCGCGTTGCCCGGCCGCCCGCCGTGCCGCTCGGCCGAGTCTCCGGCCGTGGCCGAACCGCCGACCGACTCTCCGGCCGCGTTGGAAGGCCCAGTCCAGGTGTCGAGGGGTGTGCCGGCGACGACCTCTTCGAGGAGCCAGGCCCCGATGCCGACCCCGCGCACCGGTGTGGCGCCGACGCCGTCACGCCCCAGGTCACGGTCGAGCTCGGCCGGTGGGTCGACGATCAGCCGGCCGGATGCGTCGAGCCGGACCGCAGCCAGGGCGCGGGCCGCCATCCGCCGGCCGAGAGCCGCTCCGGGCAGTGTGCGCAGCAGGTCGATCGCGGCCTCCCGAACCTCCTTGCGCCGGTCGTCGAGGGCGCGTTCCAGCAGGGGTTCGTCGGCGAGGGACAGGCCCGGTCCGAACGTGCCGAGGAACCGCGCCCGGTTCTCCGAGGACTCCTCGTCCCAGGTGCTCTCCAGCAGTTCACGGGCCCGCCCTGGATCGCTTGCGCGCAGCGCCGCCAGGTGACCGAGGCGCTCGGTGGTGGTCGCGGTGGTCCAGTCGCCGGCCAGTACGGGCGCCGCCTCGTTCAGCAGCCAGCGCCAGTCGGCGCGCTGCCCGGCCAGCCAGGCCCCGCGCCGCCCGGCGACCCGGGCCACGTCGGCTCGCACCGCGGTGATGCGACGGCCCGCGTCCAGCAACTCGGGCAGGATCACCGGCGGCACGATGCCGCCCCGGGCGGCGGCCGCGGTCAGCCACTGGGCCAGTATTTCCTGCTCGTGGTGGCCGCCACCGGGCACGCCACCGCCCAGGATCCGCGCCAGCCGTGCCCCGGCGGCGGGCGGAAGGGGTTCGTCGGTCTCGGGTGGCGCGACCACCAGCGGAACCCGGCCCGTCTCCGGCTCCGTCCCGGCCCGGCGGCAGATCAGCGCCACCGCCGCCGCCTCCAGAAGAGCCGCCGCGGGGCCGTCCTCGGGGAAGGAGCGCGCACCCGGCACCCCGGGAATCGACGAATCGCCACGCTCGGCCGGCTCGGCGAGCCCGGCCGGCTTCGCAAGGCCGGCGGGTTCGGCGTGAGAGATCGGCTCGGCCAGGCCGGCGGGTCTCGCAAGCCCGATCGGTTTCGCGAGGCCGGCGGGTTCGGGGTGAGCGATCGGCTCGGCGAGGCCCGCGGGTTGGTCGAGCACGGTCGGCTCGGCAGGAGCAGTGGGCCCGCCGAGGGCGGTTGAGGCGGCGAGGGTGGCCGTGCCAGCGGCGCCGCGAGTGGCCGGGCCGGCGGCGCTGAGGGTGGCCGGGCCGGCGGCGCCGAGGCTCACCGTCAGCGGGCCCACCTGCAGTGACTCCGCCGACCACGGGCGGCGGCCGGTGCCGACCAGGGCGGCCGTCAACAGCTCCGGCGGCAGCTCGGCCACCCGTCGCACGGACGAATCCGGCATCGGCGGCGCGGCGGGCACGAATCGCCCGTCGACCCAGGCCGCGAGGGGCCTCAAGCCGGCCGGGGACCACTCGACGGCGACGGTGGCGGGCATGGCTCCGACTGCGGCGAGCAGCCACCACGGCTCCCGGTGGCCCGGCGCGAGTGGCAGGGCCGAGCCGTCCGCGTCGACGAGGTGACCGTCGGCTGTGGGACGCACCGAGGAGAGGAGCATCGGGGCGTCGAACCGCCACGGGTCGGCGGCCAGGAGGGACGCCCACCGGGTGAGACCCTCCCGGATGGTGCCGGCGCCGTCGGGGGAGCCGAACGGCTCGGCCGCGGAGACCTGCTCGGCGACCAGCGCCCGCAGTGGCGCCGCGCCCGGATGGAAGCACAGGTCGCCGCGGAACTCGGTGCCCGGGACGAGGTCGGCGGGAAGCGGCCGGCCGGGCGCCGCGAAGGACAGGATCAACGCGAACCGTCCACCGGCGCCGTGCAGCCAGGTGCGCCGGCTGGTCAGGGAGCCCTCGTCGGTCTCGACCCGCCCGAGGATCTGCCAGCGGTCGGTGACCCGTGGCCCGGCCAGCACCTCCTCGGCGGGGGTGGGGAAGCCGATGCGGGAACGCACGGTGGCCGCGAGCCCCGGATCGAGCGAGCCGAGCCGGGTGTGGCCGCTGACCAGCAGCCGTAGCAGTGCCAGCTCGCCGAGCAGCCGGTCGGCCCACTGCGGCCCGACACCGGCGAAGCCGCCGAGCCGCCGGACCGCACCGGCCGCACCCGGGGCCTGCGCGTCGACGAGCCGGGCCGCCATCGCCTCGAACGGCTGTGGCCCGGCCCGCCCGGCCCCGGCCAGACCCTGATCGATCTGGTCGTCGAGCCACCGCCGCAGCTCGGCCATGCCGCCGGCGACGCGGTCGGCGCGGCCCCGGGCACGTTTGGCCGCGGCCACCGGATCGGGCGCGGACGCCACCGCACGGGCCGTGCGGGCTGCCCGGGCGCTCTGCCACGCGGTGACGAACTCGGGGGTCGGATCGGACGAGACTCCCGAGGCGGACCAGTGCAGCAGCAGGCCGAGAACATGTTTGCAGGGGATCTTGCGACTCGGGCAGGAGCACTTGAAGGCCGGCCCGGCCAGGTCGGCGGCGACCTGATAGCCCCGGCACAGTCCCCACAGGACGTCGCCGGTCCGGCCGGTGGCGGAGAACCGGCCGGCGGCTCCGCGCGCGTTGCGCAGCGAGGCCGGGTCGGGCGCGAGCGCCTCGACCTGGGCGACGGACCATCGTTCAACGGGCACACGACGACCCTAGGCCCGGGGTACGACGTTTTCCGCCCCCGCACGCGGCACACTGATGACATGAGGGTGATCGTGTTCGGCGCCACCGGGATGGTGGGTCAGGGCGTGTTGCGGGAGTGCCTGCTCGCGCCGGACGTGACCCGGGTCCTGGTGGTGACCCGCAGCCCGACCGGCGTCGAGCATCCGAAGCTGCGCGAGGTCATCCTGGCCGATCTCGCCGACCTCAGCCCGATCGCCGGTGAGCTGACCGGCTACGACGCCTGCTTCTACTGCCTGGGCGTGTCATCGGTGGGGATGGACGAGGCCGCCTACACCCGGGTGTCCTACGACCTCCCGATGGCGGCGGCCCGCACGCTGGCCCCGCTCGGCGACGATCTCACCTTCGTCTACGTCTCCGGCGAGGGCACCGACCCGGAGAGCCGTCTGATGTGGTCGCGGGTCAAGGCCCGGACGGAGCGGGAGATCATGGAGATGTTCCGCAACGGCTTCGCCTTCCGTCCCGGTTTCATCCAGCCGACGCACGGCGTCCGGTCGAAGACGGGGTGGTATGACACCGCCTACACGATCATCGCGCCGCTGGTCCCGCTCGTCCGCCGGGTCGCGCCGCGCTACGTCACCTCCACCGACGAGGTGGGCCGTGCCATGTTGCGGGCGGCCCGCGGCGGTTACGCCAAGCGTGTCGTGACGACGGCGGACATGCACTGACTGGCCCCAGACGACGGCGCCGAAGGCGAGCGTCATCCCGGCCAGCTGCACCGGCGTCAGTGTCTGGCCGAGCGCGGCCCAGCCGACCACCGTGGCGGTGAGCGGCGCGAAGAGGCTGAGCAGCGACACCCGCGACGCCGGCAGTCGGTCCAGCCCGCGGAACCAGAGCGTGTAGGCCAGCGCCGTCCCGATCAGGCTCAGGTAGGCGTACCCCCCGAGGTTTGTCACCGACAGGGAGGGAATCGGGCCCTCCGCCAGGAGGGTGACCGGGACCAGCAGCAGGCCTCCCGCCGTGAGCTGCCAGCCGGTCACCGTCAGCAACGACACGCCGGGGCGGCCCCATCGCTTGGTGAGGACGAGGCCGAGCGCCATCGATCCGGCGCCGGCGAGGCCGGCGATCACTCCGATCGGGTCCAGGTGGGCGGAAGCGGTCAGCACGGCGAGGGAGACGCCGGCCACCCCGATCAGACCCGCGGCGATGGTACGCCCGGCGACGCGCTCACCCAGCAGGAGCACGCTGAGGCCGGCCACGAGCAGCGGCTGCACCGCCCCGAGGACCGCCGCCATCCCGCCCGGCAGCCGGTAGGCCGTGACGAAGAGCAGTGCGAAGAAGAAGCCGATGTTGAGCGCCCCGAGCACTGCCGCCTTCCACCACCAGGCGCCGCGCGGCAGCTCGCGGGTGAGGGCGAGCAGCACGAGGCCGGCCGGTAGCGCCCGCAACATCCCGCTCAGCAACGGCCGGCCGGGTGGCAGGAACTCGGTGGTGACCGCATAGGTCGTCCCCCACAGCACCGGTGTGAGGGCGGTGACCAGCAGAATCCGCATCAGACCCAACTCCCTCGACATAAAGTATCTCGACGTAAAGATAAACTTTGCCGAGAAGCTTGTCATCAAGAGAATGGGGAACGTGACCGACGACATCGACCGGATCCTCGCCCAGTGGGCCCGCGAACGCCCCGACCTGGACACCGACGCCATGGGCGTTTTCGGACGCATCTACCGCCTATCCCGCCTGGCGGGCGATGCCACCGAGCGCGCCTACGCCCGCTTCGGCATAGCGCGCGCCGACTTCGACGTCCTGGCCACGCTCCGTCGCTCCGGTGAGCCGTTCCAGCTCTCCCCGGGCGCACTGGCCGCCTCGATGATGCTCAGCACCGGCGGCACCACGGCCCGGCTCGACCGCCTGGAGAAGGCCGGCCTGGTCGCCCGCTCACCCGATCCCGACGACCGCCGGGGCATCCTGGTCCGCCTCACCCCACGCGGTCACGTCATCGCCGACGAGGCGGTCGCCGCCGGCCTCGCCGAGCAGCAGCGTCTCCTGGCCCACCTCACCCCGGAGAAGAGCGCACAGCTGAGCGCCCTACTGCGCGACCTGCTCGACGGAGTGTGACGCCGGGACCGTCTCGGCCAGGGCCGGCGGGGGTGGGGGAGTGCCGTCGCCGAAGGGACGGCCGCCCAGCGACTCACGGCCGTGCGGGGTCAGCCAGCCCCGCAGGTCCGGGCCGGCCGGGACGACGCCGCTCGGGTTGATGTCGCGGTGCACCTCGTAGTAATGGCGTTTGATGTGCACGAAATCGATCGTGTCCCCGAAGCCCGGCGTCTGGAACAGATCCCGCGCGTACGCCCACAGCACCGGCATCTCGCTCAGCTTGTTCCGGTTGCACTTGAAATGGCCGTGGTAGACGGCGTCGAATCGGGCCAGTGTCGTGAACAGGCGGACGTCGGCCTCGGTGATCGTGTCGCCGACGAGGTAACGCCGGCGGGAAAGGCGCTGCGACAATTGGTCGAGGCGGGCGAACAACCGGTCGTACGCCTTCTCGTATGCCTCCTGGGTGCCCGCGAATCCGGCCCGGTAGACGCCGTTGTTCACGTCGGCGAAGACGCTCTCGTTCACCGCGTCGATCTCGTCCCGCAGATGTGGTGGATAGAGCTCGGGCGCGCCCGGCCGGTGGAATCGCGTCCACTCCAGCGAAAGGTCGAGGGTGATCTGCGCGAAGTCGTTGGTGACGACCTTTCCGCTGGTCACGTCCACGATCGTGGGAACGGTGACACCCTTGTCGTAATCCGGGAAACGGGCCAGGAAAGCGTCGCGCAGCCGTTCGATCCCGAGCACCGGATCGCGCCCGCCCGGATCGAGATCGAACGTCCAGCTCCGTTCGTCGTGCGTCGGCCCGCAGACGCCCATCGACAGCGCGTCCTCCAAGCCCAGCAATCGCCGCACGATGATCGCCCGATTGGCCCAGGGGCACGCCCGCGCCACCACGAGCCGATACCGCCCCGCCTCGACCGCAAAACCGTCGCGCCCGTCCTCGGTGATCCGGGTGGCGATGTACCGCTGATCGCGGGTGAACTCCCCCGCCGGATTCACATAGGCCATACCACCCATCGTTCCGCGAACCACAGATCCCAAACCCGTTTTCCGGTACGCCGCCCGCCGCCCCCGACCGCAGCCACTCCTCCCGTGGCATCCGCGCGGGGAGGAGCCGCGGGTCCCGGCCGAAACGCGGCCGCCGGGGCGAGGCGCGGGGAGCTGTGAAAGCAGAGGACGGCCGGTAGGGGGCGGGAAAGGGCGAGGCATCCCCCCGTGTGCGACGCCTCGCCCCGCTCACGCCGGCCGCGGTCGTACCCGATCGGCCCTGGCTGTCGCTTTTATAGCACGTTGGGAAAGCGCTTCCGCACTGTTTCTGGGAGCGTGCCCAGTATCGACCGTTTGCTGGTCGTGGCCACCGAGACCGCGATCTCGCACCACCGGGTGCGATGCGCACACGTCACCCGGTCGGGTCATCGGCGTCCTTACCTTCCTCGAACGTTCGCCGGGGCCCGGCCACGGCATGATGTCCTGGTGAGCGCGGTCGTGGAAGCCGATGATGGGCCGGTGACGGAGACTTCCGGCCGGGGGCTGGTCCTCGTGGTGGAGGACGAGCGGCCGATCGCCGACCTGGTCCGGCTCTACCTGAGCCGTGAGGGGTTCGGTGTGCACGTCGAGCGGGACGGCCAGGGTGGACTGGCCGCCGCGCGCCGGCTGCGCCCGGTCGCCTGCATCCTGGACATCGCCCTGCCCGGCCTGGACGGCACCGAGATCTGCCGCCGTCTGCGTGCCGACGGCGACTGGACCCCGGTGATCTTCCTGACCGCCCGGGACGACGAGGTCGACCGGATCCTCGGACTGGAGCTGGGCGGCGACGACTACGTGACGAAGCCGTTCAGCCCGCGCGAGCTGGTGACGCGGGTCAAGGCCCTGCTGCGCCGTGCGGCGGTCGCCGGGGACGCCGATCGGGTCCGGTCCCTCGGCCCGCTGACCCTGGACCCCGGGCGCCGGTCCGTCACCGTGGACGGCGCTGCGCTGACCCTGACGGCCACCGAGTTCGACCTGCTCGCGCACCTGCTGGGCCGCCCGGGACGGGTGTTCACCCGGGAGGAGCTGCTGGCCGCCGTCTGGGGCTACGCCTCGCACGCCGGCACCCGGACCGTGGACGTGCACGTGGCGCAGGTCCGGGCCAAGCTGGGCTCGTCGGCCGCCCTGATCCGGACCGTCCGCGGGGTCGGGTACACCGCCGATGCGTGACCTGATCCGGGCGTTCCGTGGTGTCGGCCAGGCCGCCGATGCGTGACTTCTTCCGTACGCTGACCGGCCGCGCCGTGCTGGTCACCGCCGCGACCGCGGTGGTCGCCGTGATCGTCACCGCGCTCGTCGCCATGCCGATCGCCGTCCGCTCGGTGAACACCCAGATCCGTGCCGAGCTGATGGACCGGACCGTGCTGGCGGTCGAGCTGCTCACCGACGAGCGGCCGGCCGCCCGGAAGCGGATCGCCGACCGGCTGCGCGCCCAGGACATCGAGATCTACGTGATCAGAAACGGTCGCGTCGACCGGGACGGGTTGCCGCCTCGGGTGGTCCGGCGGATCACCGCGGGCGAGACCGTCGACATCCGTGCCCAGGTCGGCGGCCGGCCCTCGTTCGTCGTCGGGCGTCCACTGGCGGGTGTCTCCAGCGGTGTGGTCCTCACGCGCGGCGTCGCCTCCGGTGTCGGGTTGCGGTTGCTCCGTGGCGTCTGGGTGGCACTGGTCGCCGGACTGCTCGGCGGCATCCTGGCCGGCGCCCTGCTGGCCCGGTTCGTGGCCCGGCCGATCGGGCTGGCCGCGGCCGCCGCCGCGAGACTCTCCGCCGGGGACCGCTCGGTGCGGATCGCCCGCGCCGGCCCGGCCGAGGCGGTCCGGCTCGCCGACGCCATCAACCAGTTGGCGGCCGCCCTGCAGACCAGCGAGGGCCGGGAACGCGACTTCCTGCTCTCGGTGTCGCACGAGCTGCGTACCCCGCTCGCCACGATCCGTGGCTACGCCGAGGCGCTGGCCGACGGCGTGATCGGCGGGGACGACACGACCGCGGCCGGGTCCACCGTGCTCGCCGAGGCCCAGCGCCTCGACCGGCTCATCTCCGACCTGCTGGTGCTCTCCCGGCTGGAGGCGGCCGACCTGCCCCTGGACGTGACCGAGGTGGACCTGGGGGAGCTGGTCCGCCAGGCCGGGCAGGCCTGGGCCGCGCGCTGCGCCGACGGCGGGCCGTCGCTGACGGTGGAGACGCCGGCGCGGCCGGTCGTCGTCGGCACCGATCCGGGCCGCATTCGGCAGGTGCTCGACGGTCTCTGCGAGAACGCGTTGCGGGTGGTCCCGGCGGGCGCGCCACTGATCCTGGCTGTCCGGGCCGGCGACGGCCACGGCATCCTGGAGGTACGCGACGGTGGCCCCGGATTCACCGACGACGACCTGGCCGTCGCCTTCCAGCGGGGCGAGCTGAACCGGCGCTACCGCGGGGTCCGCAAGGTGGGAAGCGGGCTCGGCCTGGCCCTGGCCGCCCGATTGGTGACCCGCCTCGGTGGCCGGATCTCCGCGGGCCACGCCCCGGAGGGCGGTGCCATGTTCACCGTCGAGCTCCCCTACCAGCAGGGTCGCGAGCCGTCGCACGTATAGGCACCCTCGGCACTCACGGTCTGAGGCGTGCCCCGAGCCCGCTGCGTCCGTGTCGATGTCCGTCCAGGACGGAACCCTCTCGGTGGTTCGGGTCGACTTGGCGTCCGGCCCGCTGCAGGTGCGGTTGGTGCACTCGGTACCGGGATCGGGTTCGATCACCGCCCGCGTTCTTACGGAACTCGAACATGGAGCTGACACGGTCTGATCGCCTCATGTCGAACATCTGACGCATGACCCGTACATCCATGAAGGTATTGATCTTCGCTCTTGCTCTCGCGGTGACCGGATGCGGCGCGCAAGCCCCCGCCGAGGTCGCCGGCGCCGCCGTCGAGATGGTGGCTCTCCAGGAGGTCGGCTTCGAGGCGGGAGACGCCGGCGACGCGGGAGACGCCGGCGACGCGGCCGTTGCGGGAGAGGCCGGCGTTACCGCAGACGCCCGCGACGCGGGGGATACCGCGGCGGGCGTGCGGCCCCGCATCGCTCGCAAGCTGCTGCGCAAGAACACGCTGCACGGCGAGGTGGTGGTGCGGACCCGCGACGGCGAGGAGCGCACCGTCGTGGTGCAGCGGGGTGCGGTCACCGCCGTGGACGACAAGGGGCTCACCGTGAAGTCGTCCGACGGCTACGAGATGACGTGGACCTTCGGTGATCCGTTGCGCGTGGCACAGGATCGCAAGAAGGTGGAGCGCAGCGCTGTCCGGACCGGTGTGCAGGTCGGTGTCGGCGGGGTCCGTGACGGATCGGCCACCACGGCCCGCCTGATCATCGTCGGCTGACGCCGCATCTCTACTGCAGGAAGCTGCCGAACGGCGACAGCAGGAGCTTGCCGAGGCCGGTCGCGGTGTTGTCGAGGCGGCGGCGCTCCTTGTCGAGCGCGCCCAGGTCGTGCCGGATCGCCCACAGTTTCTGGGCGTTGCGCCAGGCGACGTTTCGGGTGTACTCCACCATCTCGCCCTGCCACCAGTCGTCGAGGTCGCCGTTCATCGTGTCGATGAGCAGCTGCCAGCGGTCCAGGTAGCCACGGCGCAGGCCGGGGATCTCCTCGGCGAAGATGTCGTTGACCTGCAGGTAGTCGTGATGCTGGTCGCTGCCGTCGACCGGGTCGCTGCCCAGGTGGTCGAAGGTCGTGACCAGCGCGAACGGCAGGTCGAAGTTGATGTGGGCGTTGACCCCGGCGACCGCCGACGGCAGTGCGCGCGCGTCCGGGCCGGGGATCCGGCAGAACAGGCCGGCCCACACGCCCGGGCATGCGGGACTGCCCTCGGTCCAGTAGCGGAGGGCGTCGAAATAGCGGCCGGCGAATTCGACATCGAGCCGGGCCAGGAATGCGGGGTCCTTGAACTTGCCGGCGTAGAGACGCTCCAGCACGTTCTCGGTGATCGTGAGATAGAGCCGGTTGAAGTCGGCCAGCGGGTTGCCATCGAGCAACGGCGGCACTCGGCACAGAGCGACCTGCACTTGCGCGAGTAGGTCGACAACTCCTGGGACGTCGTCGGGGTGCCGTTGCAGGAGATCGGACATCTCCTGCTGGACGGGGCCCCAGATGGGCTGGGTCATGGGTTCCTCCGTGGGTGATGCAAAGGCAACGGAGGGCCCCCAGCACCGCCCGGCGAAGCCTGTCGCCGGGCGGTGCTCCCCCGTGGCGCCTACACTTCCATCGGGGGTCCGTCCTCGGATCGGTAGAACGACGTATTCCGTGTACGTATGTCACGGCCGGATAACGATGCCCTGGTCAGGCTGCTGTCAGATAGACGCGACTGGCCTGTACGCGGGTACGCACCTGCAGTTTGTCGAAGATGTGCCCGAGGTGTACGCCGACGGTGCGCTCGCTGATGAACAACTGCTCACCGATCTCGCGGTTGGTCAGCCCCTCGGCCACCGCGGCCAGCACCTCCCGCTCCCGCCCGGTCAGCGTGGACAGCTCGTCGGCGGCGCGCTCCGGACCGGCCGGAATGATCTGCACATCGTCCCCGAGCGTCACCCGGAACCGCTGCGCCACCCCGATGATCTCGTTGGCGAACGGTCGGGCGCCCATCGCGGTCGCCGTCGCGTACGCCTGGCGCAGCCCGGTGACCGCCGACGTCCGCCGGACCCGGCGCTGCAGGGACGCCTCGGCGTGCCGGAGACGGGCATAGGCCGCCGGGTACGGCTGCTGGCGCCGGTCCCAGATGGCGGCCGCCCGTGCCCACGGCTCGGGATCCTGCCGGTCCTCGACGCGGCTCAGCTCGGCGGTGCACAGATCGAGATAGCCGTCGACCACCGCACGGACCGCCGGCGGGGCGTCGCCGACCCCCTTGACCAGGCGATCCATCACCGTCCGCAGGCGGCGGAGCGCACCCGGGTCGGTCGGCTGGCCGGCCACGTGCGCCTCCGCCTCGGCGCGCAGGCCGTGCCAGGCCAGCACCCCGAGCAGCACCAGGTCGTCGGAGCGGGTCTCGGTCAGGCCACGCTGCACCGCGGCCCGCGCCTCGGCGTGCTCGCCCTGCCACATCGCCAGCCCGGCCCGCAGCGTCAGCATCGGCAGCACGTGCCGTGCCCCGCCACCGGCCAGCAGGGTCGCCACCGCGTCCAGGTCGCGGCGGGCGTTGTCCACCTCGCCGAAGCCGACCCACAGCTGCGAGCGGGCGAGCAGCAACTCCACCGCGTCGGCGCCGGACGGGTGGTTGCGCATCGCGGTCTCCAGCACCGCATACGCCTCGGACCACTGGCCGTTGCGGAACAGGCCCTTCGCGGCGATCGCCAGCAGGCGGGTCTGATAGGTGCGGCCCACGCCCCGGGCGGCGAGCAGGTCGGCGCCGCGGCGGGCCACCAGCACGCCCTCCTCGATGCTGTTCAGCGGGCCGGCCAGCAGCTCGGCCAGGTGAAGGTAGGCGACACCCAGGTCGTCCGGATGGCCGGACCGCTCGGCGATCTCCACGGCGTGCCGGATGACCGCGAGACCGGCGTCCGGGTCCTCGCGGAACGCGGCGCTGAAACCGAGGGCGGCGCTGGCCCGGACCAGGTCGGTGGTGGCGCCGTTCACCGCGGCCAGCTCGAGCGCCTCCCGGGCGTGCTGGTTGGCGTCGGCATAACGTCCGAGATGCAACAACAGCTCAGCGAGGTACGCCGCAGCCGACGCCCGCCTGCGCGGGGTGCAGTCCGGTGCCTCCAGGGCTCGTTGGTACTCGATCTCCGCGGTCGCCGAGCGCCCGGCCGCCGCGAGGTAACGAGCCCGCCGCAGGTGCAGCTCGGACTGCCCGGGAGCGTCCGGGCGACCGGCCAGCTCCTCCAGGCGGGCCAGTGCCAGCAGATGCTCGCCGCACTGGTGAGCCGACTCGGCGGCGTTGCCGAGCAGCTCGGTGCGCCGGTGATCGGTGTCGCCGGCCAGTTGCAGCGCGATCGTCCAGTAGCGGTGCGCCTCGGCGAAGCCGTACATCCGCTCGGCCGCGCGGGCCGCGGCCACCACCGGGGGCAGCGCCCGGTCCGGCTCGCCGGCGCGCTGCCAGTGGAAGGCCAGGCGCGCGTTGTCCGGCTCGCCGTCCACCGACTCCAGCGTCTCGGCGTACCGCCGGTGCAGGGACGCCGCCTCGGCCGGCAGCACCTCCTGCTCCAGCACTTCGGCGACCAGCCGGTGCCGCAGCTTGTATCCGTCCCGGTCGCTGGCCACGAAGCGGTGCGTGACCGCTGCCCGGACCGCCTCGATCAGCTGCTCCTCCGGCAGTGGCACCACCCCGGCCAGCACCGCGTGCTCGACCGGCTCGACACCGGCGGCGATCGCGTGCACCACGGTGTGCGCGTGCGGGGGCAGCTCGTCGACCCGGGACAGGAAGATCTCGCGCAGCGTGTCGGACAGCTCGACCCGGCCGTCGCGCAGGTCCCGGGAGAGCTCCTCGACCACGAACGGGTTGCCGCCGCTGCGCTTGAAGACCCGGTCGGCGTCCTCGAGGGCCACCGTGCCGCCGACGATCGCGGTCACCAGCTCACGGGTGTGGTCCTGGCTCAGCGGCGCCAGGTCGACCACCCGGACCGAGCGCAGGCGGCGAAGCTCGGCCAGCACGCGGCGCAGCGGGTGGGTGCCGTGCAGCGCCTCGGCCCGGATCGCGGCGAGCACCGACACCCGGACGTCACCGAGCCCGGCGAGCAGGTAGAGCAGCAGCTGGCGGGTGCTGCGGTCGGCCCACTGCAGGTCGTCCAGGACGAGCAGCAGCTGCTGCTCGCCGGCGATCGCCCGCAGGTCTCGCGACACCCGCTCGAGCAGCGCACCGGCGTCGTCGGCGGCGCCCGCCGGAGCCGTGCCGTCGAGCCGGCGCAGCGCCTGCAGCACCGGGTGCAGCGGTGAGGCGTCGCCGATGTCGAGGCAGGTGCCGTACAGCACCGAGAAGCCCGTCTCGCGCAAGGTCTCGGCGGTCTCCCGCAGCAGCCGGCTCTTGCCGACACCGCTCTCCCCGGTCACGAACACCGCGGCCGTCCCACCGGGACCGACGTTGCGGAGGTTGGACTGAACGTCGGCCAGCGTGCCGGTGCGCCCGACAAGCGGCCCCTCGTCCCCCTGTCTGGCCATGTCCGGCAGCCTAATCCGTATCGGCCTATCACTATGTCGTCGGTTCGGACTGTTCTGCGTCACAAAAACGACGGAATTCGATGCCGTCAGAGATACGTCGTTCTGCGGATCCGCGTCGGCGTCCCTGGCTGGCACCGTACTCCCGGTCAACGCAGTGACCTGGGGGAGCGAAGACATGAGCACCGTCATCAGTGCCGTTCAGGAGCGGCGTCAGACCGTAACCGTGCTGTTCGTCGACATCGTCGGCTTCACCTCGCTGGTGGACCGGCTGGACTGCGCGGAGGTGCGGGCGCTGCAGAGGGACTACTTCTCGGCGGTCTCGGCCGTGGTCCGAGGCTGTGGGGGCATCGTCGAGAAGTACGTGGGGGACGCGGTGATGGCGGTGTTCGGAGCCGCGGAGGAGGGATTCGGCCCGGGGGCGGCCGCCTCCGCGGTCCAGGCGGGCCTGTCGGTCCAGGAGTCGTTGAGGGGGCGTCTCCTGGCCGGCAGGTTCCCCGTCCGGACCCGCGTGGGCCTGGCCACCGGCGAGGTGATCGTCGACCCGATGGCCGCCTTCGACGGCGGATACGGGATGATCAGCGGCAGCGTGGTGAGCACGGCGGCCCGTCTCCAGGCCTACGCACCGCACGACACCGTCGTGGTGTGCCCGGCCACCCGGGACGTGACCGACGAGCTCATCGCCTACCAGGAGCTGCCGCCGGTGTCGGTTCCGGGCAAGCCGTACCCGCTGGACCTTTTCCGGGCGCTTCAGCCGCAGACCGTGTCTCTGGCGACTGTGGCGTAGCGCACTTTCTGGGGTGGATCATCCCCATTTCGGCCACGGACTGGTCTAGACCTGCCTCGCCTGGGGCAGAAGTGTCATAGGCGCCGGGTAGGCTCGCGCCGTCCTCGACCACCCATGGCTTGACCGGGAGTGCCGCCTCGTGACCGCGCAACCAGAGACCTTGTACGGGGCTGACGACCTCACGCACCTGGAAGGGCTCGACGCTGTCCGCAAACGCCCGGGCATGTACATCGGGTCCACCGACAGCAGAGGCATCAACCACCTCGCGAACGAGATCATCGACAACTGCACCGACGAGGGGGTCGGCGGCCACGCCACCCGCATCGCCGTGACGCTGCACAGCGACGGCTCGGTCCAGGTCGACGACGACGGCCGCGGCATCCCCACCGACGTGCACGCCAAGTCGGGCCTGAGCGGTGTCGAGTTGGTGCTCACCCGCCTGCACGCCGGTGGCAAGTTCGGCGGCTCCGGCTACAAGACCTCCGGCGGCCTGCACGGCGTCGGCGCGTCCGCGGTCAACGCGCTCGCCCTGCGCTTCGACGTCACCGTCAAGCGCGACGGCAAGGTGCACGAGATCTCCTTCCAGCGCGGCGTGCCCGGGGTGTTCGACGGCCCCGGGCCGGACGCGCCGTTCAGCCGCGAGCCCGGCCTGCGGGTGGTGCGCCGGATGAAGCGGGGCGAGCCCAGCGGCACCTCGATCCGGTACTGGTACGACGCCCGTTACTTCGAGACCGGCGCCCGGCTCGACGTCGACGCCGTCCGTACCAAGCTGCGCAACACCGCGTTCCTGGTCCCCGGCGTGCAGTACACCCTGTTCGACGCGACCGCCGAGGAGCCGGCGACCGAGACGTTCCACTACCCGAACGGTCTCGTCGACATGGTCGACTTCCTCGCGCCCGCCTCGGACAAGCCGGTCTCCGGCACGCTGCTGGTCACCGGCGAGGGCACCTACAAGGAGAATGCGGCCGACGCCAACGGCGTGATGCAGTCCAACGTCGTCAGGCACGCGCAGGTCGAGGTCGCCTTCCGCTGGGGCACCGGCTACGAGCGCACCGTCGAGTGCTTCACCAACACCATCCGCAACGTGCACGGCGGCACCCACCGCAAGGGCTTCGAGCGGGCTCTCGTGCGCGCGCTGACCGAGGCGATCCGCAACGCCCGCGGGCTGCTCAAGCCCAAGGAGGAGCCGCCCGTCCTGGACGACTTCCTGGAGGGCATGACCGCGGTCATCCACGTGCGGGTGCCGGAGCCGCAGTTCACCTCGCAGACCAAGGACGAGCTGTCCACGGCCGGTGTCGCCCGGGTCATGCAGAGCCTCGCCGAGACCTACCTGAAAGAGTGGGTCGACGGCCGCCGCACCAAGACGGAGGCCCGGACCGTCCTGCAGAAGGTGGTGGACGCGGCCCGGGTCCGGCTCACCCAGAAACAGCAGAAGGACGCGGCCCGCCGCAAGACCGCCCTCGAGGGCGCGTCGATGCCGGCCAAGCTGGTCGACTGCCGGGCCATCGGCATCGACCGGTCCGAGCTGTTCATCGTCGAGGGTGACTCCGCGCTCGGCACCGCCCGGATGGCCCGCTCCTCCGAGTACCAGGCGTTGCTGCCGATCCGCGGCAAGATCCTCAATGTGCAGAAGGCGAGCCTTCAGCAGGTCCTCGACAACGCCGAGTGCTCGGCGATCGTCCAGGTCCTCGGGGCCGGCTCGGGGCGTACGTTCGACATCGGCTCGATGCGCTACGGCCGCGTCATGATCATGGCGGATGCCGACGTCGACGGCTCGCACATCCGGACCCTGCTGATCACGCTCTTCGCGAAGTACATGCGGCCGGTGATCGAGAACGGACGGCTCTTCGCCGCCATGCCGCCGCTGCACAAGGTGGTCACCAAGGGCCGCAACGCGGAGACCCTCTATACGTACACCCAGCAGGAGATGGAGAGCACCGTCTCCCGCATCGAGCGCGCCGGCCGCCAGGTCCAGAAACCGGTGCCCCGGTTCAAGGGCCTCGGTGAGATGGACGCCGACGAGCTGTGGGACACCACGATGAACCCCGCCGAGCGCACCGTCAGGCGGATCACCATCGAGGACGCCGAACGCGCAGAAGCCACCCTCGAGCTGCTGATGGGTGAACGGGTCGAGCCCCGGAAGAACTGGTTGATCGAGGCCGCAGGCCGGATCGACCAAGAGACGATCGACGCCTGAGAGGTCCGCTACCAATGGCACGCCGCAAATCCGACAAGCGCGTCGACCTGTCCGCGTTCGACCAGGCGGGCGCCCGGGTCATCGACAACCCGCTCACCACCGAGGTGGAGGACTCCTACCTGGAGTACGCCTACTCGGTCATCCACTCGCGCGCCCTGCCCGACGCGCGCGACGGTCTCAAGCCCGTGCACCGGCGGATCCTCTGGTCCATGTCCGAGCAGGGGCAGCGTCCCGACCGGCCGTATGTGAAGTCGGCGCGCGTCGTCGGCGACGTGATGGGTAAGTACCACCCGCACGGCGACGTCGCGATCTACGACGCCCTCGTCCGGCTCGCCCAGGACTTCTCGCTCAACACGCCGCTCATCGACGGCCACGGCAACTTCGGATCACCCGACGACGGCCCGGCCGCCGCGCGATACACCGAGGCCCGCATGTCGCGCGAGGCGATGCTGCTGGTCGGCGAGCTCGGCGAGGGTACGGTCGATTTCAAGCCCACCTACGACGGCTCCGAGCAGGAACCCCGGGTGCTGCCCGCCGCCTTCCCGAACCTGCTGGTCAACGGCACGTCCGGGATCGCCGTCGGCATGGCGACCAACATGATCCCGCACAACCTCGGCGAGGTCGTGGCGGCCGCCCGGCACCTGATCAAGAAGCCGGCGGCCGATCTCGACGAGCTGATGCGCTTCGTTCCCGGGCCCGACCTGCCCACCGGCGGGCAGCTGCTCGGGCTCGACGAGGTGCGCCGGGCGTACGAGACGGGCCGTGGTGTCGTCCGGATCCGGGCACGCGCCGAGACCGGCCTGCTCGAGGGCGGTCGCGGCCGGCAGGCCATCACCGTCACCGAGCTGCCCTACGGCGTCGGCGCCGAGAAGATCATCGAGGCGATCACCGATGAGGTGAAGGGCAAGGTCATCACCTCCGGCCCGCGGCGTGGCCAGCGCCAGGCGGCCCGGCTCACCGGTATCGCCGACGTCAAGGACCTCACCGACCGCGAGCACGGCACCCGCCTCGTCATCGAGTGCAAGATCGGTGTCAACCCGCAGGCCCTGCTGGCCGACCTCTACCGGCTCACCCCGCTGGAGAGCTCCTTCGGCATCAACAACCTGGTGCTCGTCGACGGGCAGCCGCGGACGCTCGGGCTCAAGGCGCTGCTCGAGGTCTTCGTCCAGCACCGCTACGACGTCGTCACCCGTCGGACGCTCTACCGGCGGACCAAGCGCGAGGACCGCCTGCACCTCGTCGACGGCCTGCTCATCGCCCTGATCGACATCGACCGGGTGGTCGCGCTGATCCGGGCCAGCGACGACGCGGCCGCCGCCAAGGCCGGTCTGATGACCGAGTTCGGCCTCTCCGACATCCAGGCGACCTACATCCTCGACACGCCGTTGCGCCGGCTCACCCGGTTCGACCGGATCGAGCTGGAAGCCGAGCAGGACCGTCTCCGCGGCGAGATCGCCGAGCTCAGCCGGATCCTCGACAACGAGGACGTCCTGAAGAAGGTCGTCTCCGACGAGCTCGCCGCGGTCGCCAAGGAGTTCGGCGCCGCCCGGCGTACCACCCTCATCGACGGTGACCTCAAGGAGGTCCTCGCCGCCTCGGTCCCGGCCGGGCCCCTCGAGGTCGCCGATGATCCCTGCCAGGTCATCCTCTCCGCGAGCGGGCTCATCGCCCGCACCGCCGCCGAGAGCGAGGAGGCCACCGAGGCCCGCAAGCGCAGCGGCCGGGTCAAACACGACGCCGTCCGGGCGATCATCCACTCCACCGCGCGCGGCCGGATCCTGCTCGTCACCAACCGCGGCCGGGCCTTCAAGACCGACGTCCTCACCCTGCCGGTCCTGCCCGAGCAGTCCGGCACCGTCTCCCTCCGCGGCGGCATGTCCGCGTCCGAGCTGGTGCCCCTGCACAAGGGTGAGCGAGTCGTCGGCATGGCGCCGCTCGGCGGCAGCGAGTCACCCGGTCTCGCGATGGGGACCAAGTTCGGCATCGTCAAGGTGTGCGCGCCGGAATGGCCCGTCCGCTCCGACGAGTTCGAGGTCATCACCCTCAAGGAGGGCGACGAGGTCCTGGAGGCGACCTGGCTCACCGACGGCGCCGAGGCTCTCGTCTTCGTCACGTCCGACGCCAGTCTGCTGCGTTTCCCGGCCAAGCTGGTGCGGCCACAGGGCCTCAAGGGCGGTGGGATGGCGGGGGTCAACGTCGGGCCGGACGCCGAGGTGATCTCCTTCAACGCCGTCGTCACCTCCGACAGCGCGCACGGCGAGCCCATGGTCGTCACGTCCACGGGGACCCAGGTCAAGGTGTCGCCGTTCGCGTCCTACCCGGCCAAGGGGCGGGCCACCGGCGGGGTCCGGGTGCAGCGGTTCCTCAAGGGGGAGACGCGGCTCACCGTCGCCTGGGTCGGGCCGCGGCCGGTCGGGGCGTCCAACACCGGCGACCCGGTCGAACTCCCCGAACTCGATGCCCGCCGTGACGGCTCGGGTAACCCGGTCATCATGGGCCCGCAGCTCATCGGGCATCTGATCGAACGGGACTGACGTCTCCTCTGCATCGCCGGACGGGAAGGACTCCGTCCGGCGATGCGTTTCACCGGTTCATCCGGCTGCCGTCTCCGCTGTGCGGTGGTCCCGATCCGGGGCGTTGCGGTCAGGTCAGCAGCTGTGCGGTGGTCCCGATCCGGGGTGGCGTCGGTGCGGTCAGGTCAGGAGCTCGGCGTTCGCGGCCTGGGGCGCGAGTTCGGCCATGTGGGCGGCGGTGGCCTCCGGCCGGCCGTGGTATTGGGCCGGAGTGCTCTGGAACAGGACGACTCGCCAGCCCGGGAGTCTCCTCTCGGCCACCACCGTCTGGACCGCGTTGGCAGCTGGATTGAGGGAGCCGTCGCCCGGCGGGATCATGCCGGCGATGGATCGGAGCAGGACGGCGCCCGGGCCGAGGATGCGCAGTTCCCGGAGCCTGGCGACGTAGGTGCTGGTCGGGTGGTCCTGGAAGATCGGCACGAGGTGTTTCGCGATCTCCGGACCGTCCACCTGGCTGCCGTCGAAGCCGACCAGGACGCCGTCCTCCGCGAACAGGCTCGCGAACCGTTCGGCGTCCCGGTCGTTCCAGGCGGTGAGCAGATCCCGGTACAGCTCTCGGACGACTGATTCAGCATGAGTCTCACCCATGCCGAGAACCCTCCCACGCCCGCGCCGTCAGAGGCGACCACTCCTTGAGGTGGATCCGCGGTGCCGCGACCGCATCCGGGGCCGGCCGTGCTGTGGGGGTTCGCCAGAGGGGGTGGATGCGGCCGGGGCCGGCCGTGCTGTGGAGGTCACCAGAGGGGGCGGATGCGGCCGGGGGTGGCCAGGTGGGTGAGGGCTGTTCTGAGGGCGGCTGCCTGGGCGGGGGTCAGGGCCGCTGCCAAGGGGGCCAGGGTCTGGGCGGCGGCCTCGTCGGCGGCTCGGGTGCAGGCGTGACCCCTTTCGGTCAGGACCAGTAGGCGGGCGCGGGCATCCGTGGGGTGGGGGCGGCGCTCGACGTAGCCCTTGCGGATCAGGTCCTCGACCATCTGGCTGGCCGCCTGCTTGGTGATCTCCAGGTGTTCGGCGAGGTCGGTGACGGTGGCACCGGCGCCGGACAGCCGTGCGAAGGCGAAGCCGTGCGCCGGGCGCAGGTCGGTGAAGCCGTCGGCCCGCACCCGGGAGTCGATCCCGTCGACGAGCGCGCGGGCGGCACTGAGCAGGAGCACCGGGAGGTCGTGGAGATCGTCGCGCACAGGACCAGTTTGACATGGAGGTCAATCTGCTTGACTATTTGGTCAAGTAGATTGACTAGTTGAGGAGAGTCATGGCGATTCATCGTGGTACCGAGGCAGTGGTTCACCGGTTGCACGGCAGCGTGTTCCACGCCTACGCGTCGCCGTCGACCGGCAGCAGCGAGCTGTGTGCCTGGCGCGTCGAGATCGCGGGCGGGGTGACCGGAGTGCCGCACCGGGTGGGGCGCGAAGAGGTGCTGATGGTGTCGGCCGGCGAGCTGTCGGTCAGCCTGGACGGTGTCGCCGGCCGCGTCGGTGCCGGTGACGTGCTGGTCGTGCCGGCCGGGACCGAGTTCCGCGTGGACAACGAAGGGGTCGAGACCGCCGCGGCCTGGGTCACCACCAGCGCCGGCTTCCAGGCGACCCTGCCGGACGGCACCACCATCACCCCACCCTGGGTGAGCTGACGCGGGTGATCGAGGGCGCTCGTCCGGCCGTACCGAAGCGGGCTTGGGAGAAACGGGCCGCCCGGCCGGCAAGGCGCGGCAGGCGAGGGTGAGGGGCCGGCGAGGTGGGGCGGGCGCCGGGTGAGGAGCCGGCCAGGCGCGGCAGGCGAGGGTGAGGGGCCGCGAAGGAGGCGGAAACGGCCGCCGGCCCCGGGCGGGCGCCGGCGGCCGGGAGCATGTCAGTCGGTGAGGGCGGTGACCGCCGTGAGCTCGTCCGGGGTGAGCGGCCCGCGGGCCTCGGCGGCCAGGCATTCGTCGAGTTCGGCGCGGTTCTTGACGCCGAGGATGACGGTGGCGACGCCGGGGACGCTGAGGGCGTAGCGGTGCGCCAGCGAGGCGGGTGACTCGCCGAACGAGGCGGCCAGGTCGCGGAACGGCGCGGCGCGGGCGAAGTCGACGGCGGCCGGATGGTCGGCGGGCACGTCGCGGTCGAGGGAGTCGGTGAGGGAGCCGGCCGCGACGACGCGGATGGCGGTGACCGCGACGCCGGCGGAGGCGGCCGCCCGGACCAGGCCGGGGTTGTCGGGGTGGGCGGTGTCGCCGTGGATCCAGAGGTCGCCGTTCTGGTCGAGGGCGTTGACGACGATCTGGGCGGTGTCCGGCCGTGGCCCGGTGGCGAAGGCGTCGAGCAGGGGTGCGGGGTCGCCGACGGCGGTGATGCCCCAGGCGCGGATGAGGCCCTCGTCGCGCAGCTTCTCGAAGACTCCGACGATCTCGTCGCGGTAGCCGTCCGGGTCGACCGTTCCGGAGAGGACGGTTCCGGGCCGGCGGAACTGGGTGTGCAGGACGAGTACGTCGAGGTGGCGGCGTTCCAGGCGGGTGAGGCTGGCGTGCAGGCTGCGCCGGATGCGCTTGGCGTAGTCGCGGCCGTCGTCGTCGGGCAGTTGCACCTTGCTGGTGATCATCACGTCGGAGGAGCGGCCGCGCAGCGCGTCGGCGACGGCGACCTCGGACTCGAAGCCGGTGCCGTAGCTGGGGGCCAGGTCGAGCATGGTGATGCCGGCGTCGAGTGCGGCGTGGACCGTCGCGACCGCTTCGGCGCGGTCGGTGGCGCCCCAGACCCCGCCGATTCCGCCGCCACCGAGAGTGAGCGCGCTGACACGGCCGAGTCGGCCGAAGGCTCGCAGTTCCATGATGTTCTCCTCTTCGTTCCCGGCTGTCCGAATCGACCGTAGAACCTGGAGCGCGCTCCAGATCAAGTCGTTGACGCGATTCGGCGCGCCGTCGGCGCAGAGGTGTCCAGCACGTGAATAATCCGTGCTTCCGCGGGCTTCCACCAGGGAGGATGGCGTCTGCGGGAAAGGGGGAGCGGTGGACGTCGTGGCGCAGTGGGTGACTACCGAATGGACCAAGCGCTCCCGGGGTGGTCCGGGAGCGGCACGCCGGAGCGCGGTGCCGCAGGGCTTCCGCCTGCCCGGGCAGAGGCGCGGTGTCGTCCACGAGGTGATGATCACCGAACGTAACGACTTCCAGCCGATCGAGTCGTTCGGCGCGGAGCCTCCGGAGCGCGAGCCGAGCCTCGCGCGTTCCGGTCTGCGGCTGGTGCGGGCGGACAAGGGGGTACGTGTGGAGCTGCTCCTGGCCCGGCACGGCGCACCCTCGCGGGACCGTCGTCCACCGGCCGTGTGGCTGGCGCCGGGGGAGTGGCTGCGCTGGCAGGTGAACTACCGGATGTCGTGGCCGCTGATCGAGGGCGGCCGCTGGGAGTACAAGCAGGACACCCTGAACATCGCGGTGGGCTCGGCCGATCCTGAGCTGTTCTTCGGCGAGCCCACCCGACACATCGACGAACGGGGCTTCCTGCGGTGAGCCGGTCTACTTGCTGGGCTCCGGCACATCGCAGGTGATCTTCGGGTTGACACCCATCCAGTTGAGCGGGCCGGCCACGGTCGTGACGATGACCGTTCCCGCC
The DNA here is from genome assembly GCF_050956125.1 of Actinoplanes sp. CA-252034. Taxonomy (NCBI): domain Bacteria; kingdom Bacillati; phylum Actinomycetota; class Actinomycetes; order Micromonosporales; family Micromonosporaceae; genus Actinoplanes; species Actinoplanes sp. CA-252034. Next base: position 8,868,690 of record NZ_CP191846.1, on the reverse strand, counting down.
TCCGCACAGCTGGCGTCCTCGCTGTCGGAGAAGTAACCACGCTCGTACGCGGCGATAACGCCGAGGACGAGCCAGATGACGACGATGACCGCACCGATACGCATGAGAGCCTCCAAGCCGGGGTTGAGCGGCTCATACCCCGGCGGAGGCGATCACTAAACGGCGGGCTTGCGCGCCTGCAGCGTGTAAGTGTGCGGCAGCCGCTCCGGTTTCTCGGTGAGCTGCCACTCCTTGTTGTCGATCTTCCGCATCTGCCCTGGCAGGGCCTCCCACGGCACGCTCTGGTGCTCCTCGAGCCCGGTCAGCACGAGCCCGGCCTCGAGGATCGCGGTGACGATCTCGCCGAGACCGTGGTTCCACTCGTGGGTGAGGCTGTGCTGGAACTCGTGGTCGGACTCCACGTAGGTGCCCGGCTCGTCCCAGACCTGCGGTTCCTTCTGCTCGAAGTACGGCTCGGTGATGGAGAGCAGCCCGTCGGCGCGGTAGTAGTCGAGCGCCCACAGCACCGGGTGTCCCTCCCGGATGAACAGCCGGCCGCCCGGCGCGAGCAGCGACGCCACGGTCTGCGCCCACCGCTTGATGTCGGGCAGCCAGCCGATCGCCCCGATCCCGGTGAAGACCAGGTCGAAGTCGCCGGTGAGCGCCTCGCGGGCCGAGTAGAGGTCACTCTGGACATACTCGATGTCGGCGCCGGCCCGGGCCGCGAGGGACCGGGCCTGCTCCAGGGCGGCCCCGGAGAAGTCCAGCCCGGTCATGGTGGCGCCGAGCCGGGACAGCGAGAGGGTGTCGGTGCCGATGTGGCACTGGAGATGCACGCCGCGCAGCCCGGCCACGTCGCCGAGCCGTGGTAGGTCGAATCGGACCACGTCACTGATGTAGGACGGGTCGTCGACGAAGCTCTGCACCCGGTAGCCGGGCGACGCCGCGTGAGGCGCCGCCCGCTCGTCCCAGTTCGCCCGGTTGATCTCGAGGTAGTCGGTCATGGGGCGGACGATATGCGATCCCGGAACCACAGCGCACTGCGTTTAGGCGTACGCCGCTGGGTCTCGTAGTCGACGTGCACCAGGCCGAACCGCTTCGCGTATCCCTCGGCCCACTCGAAGTTGTCCATCAGTGACCAGGCGAAGTATCCGCGCACGTCCGCGCCCTGCGCCCGGGCCGCGGCGACCGCGTCGACGTGGGAGGCCAGGTACGCCGTCCGCTCGGTGTCCTCGACGAACCCGTCGGCGTCCGGGTGGTCCGGGTAGACCGCCCCGTTCTCGGTCACGACCAGCGGATACCCGTAGTCGCGGTGCAGGCGCAGCAGCAGTGTGGTGAACCGGTCCGGCGTGATCGGCCAGCCCAGGTCGGTCTGCGGCACGTCCGGCTTGATCTCCCGTACCACCGGCAGCCCGTCCGCGTCGACGGTGTTGCCGTCGAGGTCTCGTCCGGCGAAGTCCTGCCCGAAGTAGAAGTTCACGCCGAGCGTGTCGACGGGCGTCCGGGAGATGATCTCCAGGTCCCCGTCGCGGACCGGCAGCTCGATCCCGCGGGCCGCCAGGTCCTCCAGCACGTCCACCGGGTAGCGGCCGTGCTTGAGCGGGTCCAGGAAGATCCGTGCCACGTTGCCGTCGGCACGCCGTGCCGCCGCGATGTCCAGCGGATCGTCCGAGGCCGGGGTGGCGGTGCCGATGTTCAGCGGGATGCAGATGTCGTTGTCCGGCCGCTTGATCGAGTTGGCCACCAGTCCGTGCCCGAGCAGCAGGTGGTGGGTCGCGGCGGCCGCGGCGGCCGGCTCACGACGGCCGGGCGCGAACACCCCGTACTGGTAGCCGAGATAGGCCACGCACCAGGGTTCGTTGACCGTCCCCCAGTGGCGGACGCGGTCGTTCAAACGGTCGAAGACCATCTCGGAGAACTCGGCGAACCGGTACGCGGTGTCCCGGTTCGGCCAGCCGCCGGCGTCCTCGAGCTCCTGCGGCATGTCCCAGTGGTAGAGCGTGAGCCACGGCTCGATCCCGTTGGCCTGGAGCTCGTCCACGAGTCGGTCGTAGAAGTCGAGCCCCCGGGCGTTGGCCGGTCCGCGGCCGTGGGGCTGCACCCGGGTCCAGGACACCGAGAACCGGTAGGCGTTCACCCCCAGGCTCTTGATCAGCCGCACGTCGGACGGCATCCGGTGGTAGTGGTCGCAGGCCACGTCGCCGGTCTCGCCGACGACGTCGCGGGCGAAGGTGTCCCAGATCGACGCGGTCCGCCCGTCCTCGGCGGCCGCGCCCTCGATCTGATAGGCCGAGGTGGCCACACCCCAGGTGAAATCCATCAGCCCACCGGCTCCTCGGTCGGGTGCAGCCAGCACGCCACCGAGCGGGTCCTGCCGTCGCCGGTGCCGGGTCGCCCGAGCACCGGGATGTTGCCGGCGCACGGGTCGAAGGCCTTCGGGCATCGCGGGTGGAACGAGCATCCGGTCGGCATGCCCTTGAGGTCGGGCGGCGACCCCGGGATGCCGGTCAGCTCACGGCGTGGGCCCTTCAAGGCGGGGAAGGACCCCAGCAGGCCTTGGGAGTACGGGTGGAGCGCGTCCTTGTAGATGGCCGAGGCCGGCGCCTCCTCCACGATCCGGCCGCCATACATGATCGCGATCCGGTTGGAGAACTCCACCAGCAGCGACAGGTCGTGCGTGATGAAGATGACCGAGAATCCCAGCCGCTCGCGCAGCTCGATGAGCTGGCCGAGGATCTGCCGCTGCATGACCACGTCGAGCGCCGTGGTCGGCTCGTCCATGATCACGACCTGCGGCTGGAGGATCAGCGCCATGCCGATCATGACGCGCTGGCGCATGCCGCCGGAGAGCTGGTGCGGGTAGGCCTCCATCCGGTCCGGGGCGATGCCGACGAGCTTGAGCATCTCCCGGGCCCGGGCGTTGCGCTGGGTCTCGCTCATCTTCGGCTCGTGGGCCTTGAGCACGTCGGTCAGTTGGGTGGAGATCTTGTGAACCGGGTTGAGCGAGTTCATCGCGCCCTGGAACACGATCGCCGTCTCGTTCCACCGGAACCGGCGCAGCTGGGTGTCGGAGAGGGAGAGCACGTCGTACGGATCGCCCTGCTCCGGGTGGTAGATGACCTCGCCGCCGGTGATCACGCCGGGCGGGGCGAGCAGCCGCGTCATGCCGTAGGCGAGCGTCGACTTGCCGGATCCGCTCTCCCCGGCCAGGCCGAGCACCTCGCCGCGGTGCAGGGTGAGGTTGACGTCACGGACCGCCCGGACGCCCTGGTCGCCCAGGCCGTACCCGACGTTCAGGTTGCGGATCTCGATGACCGGCTGGCTCATTTGACGGGCTCCTCACGCACCACCGGCGTGGCGGCGCCGGTGTTGACCACGGGGATCGGCCGGGCGTGCGTGTGCGGCTCGGCGGAGTTGCTCAGGACCGGCGTGAAGCCGATGCGCATGCGGACCGTACGCCCGGAAGCGGTCTTGATCTTGGTTTTGCCGGCGCTGCGCAGACGGGGGCTGACGAACTCGTCGATGCCGAAGTTGATCAGCGACAGCGCGGTGCCGAGCAGCGCGATGGCCAGACCGGCCGGCACGAACCACCACCAGGCGCTCTGCGCCAGCGCCTGCTGGCCCTGCGCCCAGAACAGGATGGTGCCCCAGTTCCACGTGGTGGCCGAGGTGACGCCGATGAAGGCCAGGGTGATCTCGGACAGCACCGCGAAGATGACCGTGCCGACGAAGCCGGAGGCGATCACGGCGGTCAGGTTCGGCAGCAGCTCGAAGCCGATCACCCGCCAGGTCCGCTCGCCGCTGGCCCGCGCCGCCTCGACGAAGTCGCGCCGTCGCAGCGACAGCGTCTGGGCGCGCAGCACCCGGGCGTTCCACGACCAGGAGGTGAGGCCGATGACCAGGGCGATCAGCCAGTCCTCGGCGTTCTCCAGGGTGGAGGTGATGATGATGATCAGCGGCAGCGCCGGGATCACCAGGAAGACGTTGGAGAGAGCGGACAGGACCTCGTCGGTCTTGCCGCCGACGTAACCGGCGGTCACCCCGATGACGACCGACAGCACGGACGCCACGATGCCGGCGAAGAAGCCGACGAAGATGACGCTGCGGGTGCCGGCCAGCAGCTGGCTGAACACGTCCTGGCCCAGGTGGGTGGTGCCCATCCAGTGGTCGGCCGACGGCGGCTGGACCAGGGCGTTGCCGCGGGCGCCCGGGTCGTACGGGGTGATCCACGGCCCGATGACCGCCAGCACCAGGTAGACGCCGAGGATGATCAGGCCGGTGGCCGCCTTCTTGTTGGCGACGAAGCGGAAACTGCGCCGCTTGGCCCGCTGGGGCTGGGCCATCGAGCCCTGGCCGGGGATGACCTGCTCGATGCTCGAGGTGGGGATCGTCACCGGCCGGCCCTCCGTGCGTCCCGGCCGGGCGTCTCCTCGCCACCTCGGTGGATGAGAACAGTCACCGGTCAGCCCTCCTTGCGGGTGCGCGGGTCGAGGAGCAGGTAGGCGATGTCGGCCAGCAGGTTCGCCACCAGCACCGAGATCGTGATGATGAGGAAGACGCCCTGCATGAGCGGATAGTCCGAGGCGCCGAGCGCCTGGAAGAGCTGGAAACCGACTCCCGGGTACGAGAAGACGATCTCCACGAGCAGCGTGCCGCCGACGATGAAGCCGAGCGACAGCGCGAACCCGGAGACGTTCGGCAGCAGCGCGTTGCGGGCCGCGTAGCTCATCGCGACCCGGCGGTCGGACAGGCCCTTGGCGTGCGCCACGGTGATGTAGTCCTCCGACGACACGGTCACCATCATGTTGCGCATGCTCAGGATCCAGCCGCTGACCGAGGAGATCAGGATGGTCAGGGCGGGCAGCAGGCTGTGCTGGATGGCGCTCGGGATGAAGTACTGGTCCCAGGCCGGCACCAGGCCGTTGTCGAAGCCACCCGACGACGGGAAGAAGCTGTCCGGGCCGGTGAGCAGGTAGATCGCGATGATGCCGAGCCAGAAGTAGGGCACCGAGGAGAGGAACGTGGTGACCGGCAGCAGGCCGTCGGTCCACGAGCCGCGCCGCCAGCCGGCCAGGACGCCCAGACCGGTGCCGAGGAAGAAGCTGATGATCGTGGTGATGCCGACCAGCAGCAGCGTCCAGGGCAGGCTGCTGGCGAGGATCTCGGAGACCGGCGTCGGGAAGAACGTGAACGACAGGCCCAGGTCGCCGGAGAGCAACTGCCCCCAGTAGCTGACGTACTCCGACCAGAGGCTGGCGTCCTTGTCCAGGCCGAACAGCACGTAGAGGGAGTCGATCGCCTGGCTGCTGAGCTGGCCCTGGTACTTGGTGATCAGCGCCTGGACCGGGTCGCCGGGGATCATCCGGGGGATGAAGAAGTTCAGGGTGATGGCGGCCCACGCGGTGAACAGGTAGAAGGCGAGCCGCTGCAGGAAGTACTTCACTTCGCCACCTCGCTGGAGTCGTACAGCCAACAGGCGGCCCAGTGCCCGGGCACGTCGCCGATCTCGAGCCGGACCGGCGTCTCGGTCGAGCAGCGCGGCATCGCCATCGGGCAGCGCGGGTGGAATCGGCACCCGGAGGGCGGGTGGATGAGGCTCGGCGGCTCGCCGTTGCCACGGTCCTCGTCTTCGACGTCGGACGCGCCGGTGAGCCGGTCCGGGTCCGGGGCGGAGTCGATCAGGAGCCGGGTGTACGGGTGAGCCGGCGTCTGTGTGACGGTCTCGCTGTCGCCGCCCTCGACCATCCGGCCGGCGTACATGACCATCGTCTGGTCGGCGAAGTACCGGGCCGACGCGATGTCATGGGTGATGTAGAGGATCGCCAGGTTGAAGCGTTCCTTCAGGTCACGCAGCAGGTTCAGGACGCCGAGCCGGATCGACACGTCGAGCATGGAGACCGGCTCGTCGGCGAGCAGCGCCTCCGGCTCGGCACCCAGCGCCCGGGCGATCGCCACGCGTTGCCGCTGACCGCCGGACAGCTCGTGCGGGAACTTGTCGAGGTAGCGCTCGGGCGGGGTGAGCGACACCCGCTGGAGCAGCTCGTACAGGGCGTTCTCGAGGTCGGCGTCGGTCTTCCCGGCGTTGCCGTGGATCTTCAGCGCCCGGGTGAGGTGGTACCGGATGGTGTGCACGGGGTTCAGCGACGCGAACGGGTCCTGGAAGATCATCTGAACCCGGGCGCAGTACGCGCGGAACGCCGAGCCCGACTTGACCTTCGTCGACTTCCCGTGCAGCCGGATGTCGCCGTCGGTACGGGGATAGAGCTGGGCCAGCAGGCGGGCGACGGTGGACTTGCCCGAGCCGGACTCGCCGACCAGGGCCACCACCTGGCCGCGGCGGAGGGTGAGGTGCACATCATCGACGGCGTGCACCGCGTCGTGCCGGTTGGAGAACAGGTCGCGCAACCGCCGGCGGACGGGGAAGTGCTTGGTCAGGCCGATCGCCTCGAGCACCACCTCGTCGGCCGGCGCCTTGGCTTCCGGGATCGACGTCATGCCGGTGTCCTTCTAACAAGCTGAAGGCGGGCGCCCCGGTGTGCACCGGGGCGCCCGCGGGCGATCAGGAGTTGGCGGGCTGCAGCTTCAGGACGACGGTCAGAGCGCCGGCCTGCGTGGGCTGCATCGGGGCGTAGGAGTCCGCGTCCGAGGGCCAGCCGACCCAGTTCTTGGTGCTGTACGCGCCACCGACGTTGTCCGAGCCGACCGGCAGCATCGGCGCCTGCTCCACGAAGATCTTCTGGATCGTGGCGAGCGCGGCCTTACGGGCGGTCTCGTCGGTCGCGTTGGAGTACGCCTTCAGCGCGGCGGTGGCCTCCGGGCTCTGGAAGCGGCCGAAGTTGCCCTGCTGGGCGGCGGTGCCGATCGGCTTCATCAGGTCGCCGTCCATCACCGTCTGGTAGATGTCGAACGGCGTCGACCCACCGTTGGTCCAGCGCATCGTGCCGCCGAAGTCGCCCTTCTGGACGTTGGCGTCCCAGACGTTCTGGTTCGGCTTCTCGACGACCGCCTCGATGCCGATCTCGGCCAGGTTGCTCTTGATGATCTCGAGCGTGGTCTGGTAGTCGGACCACGGGGCCGGGTCGCTCAGCTTGATGGACACGGCCTTGCCGGCCTTGTCCTTGAGGGTCGTGCCCTCCAGCTTGTAGCCCGACTCGGTGAGCAGCTTCTTGGCGCCCTCGACGTCGACCGAGAAGGTCTTGCCCTTGAACTCGTCGGCGATGTAGGCGTCACCCGCGCCCTCCGGCAGACCGGTGACGCTCTTGATCTCCGGGTGGAAGTAGCCGGCCTCGGCCTGCACGAAGATGTCGTTGCGGTTGATGACCATGTTCATCGCGCGGCGCAGCGCCGGGTCGTCGAACGGCTTCTGGGTGGTGTTGATGTAGAGGCCGTGGATGCCCAGCACGCCCGGCGCCCAGACCTTGTAGTGCTCCGGGTCCTTGGCGACGAAGGTCTGCTGGTAGTTCGGGATGAAGACGAAGCTCCACTCGGCCTGACCGGTCGCCAGGGCCGTCGACATCGCGTTGTTGTCGGCGTAGGAGGTGTAGCGCAGCTCCTTGACCTTCGGCAACGGCTGCCAGTAACCGCTCTCACGGACGCTGAGGATCGTCGCCTGCTGGCTGAACGACTTCAGGACGTACGGGCCACTGCCGACCGGCTGCTTGATCGGGTCGGTGGCCGGGTCCGCGATCTTCTCCCAGACGTGCTTCGGCACGATCGGGATCTGCCCGATCACCTTGTGCTGGGTGGTGAACTGCGAGGACTTGAAGGTGATCTTCACCTTGTTGCCCTCCGACGTGATCGCGTCGAAGGGGATGGCGAAGATGTTCAGCGCCTCGTTGCTCTTGACCAGGTTGTACGTGTAGACGACGTCCTCGGCGGTCAGCGGCTTGCCGTCGGACCAGGTCGCGCCGTCCCGGATGGTCAGGTCGACGGTCTTGTAGTCGGCGGACCACTTGATCTCGCTGGCCAGCCACGGGGTCAGCGGGTCGGCCGGCTTGGTGTTGTTCCACTGGCCGAGGGGCTCGTAGATCATCCAGCGGTAGCCGAGCGAGGCGCCCGCCGAGGTGCCGATGAACGGGTTGTTGTTCTCGGTCACCGTGCCGTTCGGCATGCCGATCGACAGGAACTCCGCCTGCTTGGCGTTGTTCGCGTTGTTGTTGGCGTTGGGCGAGTCACTGCACGCGGCGAGCCCGCCGCCGGCCAGCACGCCGGCCAGGGCGACCGCGAAGAGCTTGCGTCGCTGCATCGAAATTCTCCTCGGAGGATTCATCTGCGGGTGAGAGGGGTGAAACAGGGTGAGAGGGGTGCCACGAGGGCGTGCGGCATCGCGTGACCGGCCGGCGGCCGGCCCCGGGTGCCACCGATCTCCGGCCGTCGCAGCGGCCGGTCGATGCGCTATCGGGTGGTGGGTCGGTTCAGGAGGAGCTGACCGTTGACTCTCGGACGGTGAAAGTCGCCGGGATTATCGTCGGGCGGTTCGGGAGCGGTGTTCCCTCGAAATGGGCCAGCAGCGTACGGGCTGCCGCCTCACCCATCTCGCGCATGGGCTGGTGGACCGTGGTCAACGGCGGCTGGGTGTGCGCCGCCATCGGGATGTCGTCGAAGCCGACGACCGACACGTCCTCCGGGATGCGCCGGCCGAGCTCCTTCAGCGCCTGCATGGCGCCGGCGGCGGAGACGTCGTTGTGGCAGAAGACGGCGTCGAACTCGACACCGGCCGCGGTGGCCCGGTGGATCGCCTCGGCGCCCCGCTCGAAGGTGAAGTCGCCGAGCACGATCCGGTCGTCGGCGACCGGGTGACCGGCGTCCGCGTAGACCGAGGTGAACCCGTCCCCACGCTGCTGGGTGCAACCGAACCGGGACGGTCCGGTGATCATCAGCGGCCGGTGACGGCCCACCTCGATCAGGTGCCGGGCGGCCGCGCCGGCGCCGATGTGATTGGTCGTCCCGATGCTGGGGATCTGCCCGGACATCTGGTCGCGATCGTCGATCAGCACCATCGGCAGGCCGCGGGCGTGCAGGGTGGCGATGTAGTCGAGGGTGCCCTCCGGCTCGATGACCAGCAGCCCGTCGAACGACTTGGCCGCGACCTGGGCACCGAACTGGCGCATCGAGTCCTCGCCGCGATTGCAGGTGAACAGGAGCAGCCCGTACTCCTCGGCCTCGAGGACGTCGACCGCTCCCTGCACTACCTCGCCCATCCACGGCCAGGTCAGTGAGGGGACGAGCATGGCCACCACTCGCGTGCGGCCGCGGGCCAGGTTGACCGCGCGGGCGCTCGGCACGTAACCGAGCTCCTCGATCACCGCACGGACCCGCGCGGCGGTCGATTCGTCCAGCTCACCCTTGCCGTTGAGAACCCGGGACACGGTGGTCTTACTGACCTTGGCCCGGGCCGCCACGTCGGCGATGGTGATCGGCACGCTAGCTCCCTCAGTTGCTACCGGTTGATTGCCCGGGGTTTCGGAACCGGTTTCGGGACCGGTTTCGGCAGTCAACCTCAGTGAGAGCCGTCACGTCAACGGGCCGAGCGAGCTATTTCGATTTCAAGACGGTAACCGAGTTCGGTAAACAGTCTTAAACGGTAAGTGGGGCAAGATTCGGAAGAACCACCCCGAGCGGGGCGTCGATCACGAGATCCGCATAGGGCTCGCCGCGGGTGACGCCGCGGTTCACGATCGCCACCCGGATCCCGTCGCGCACCGCCCGCAGCACGAACCGCCGCCCCGACATGACGGTCAACGACGAACCCAGAACGAGCAGCGTGCGCGCGCCCGTCACCAGCGCGAACGATCGCGACACCCGCTCCGGCGGCACGGTCTCGCCGAAATAGACCACGTCCGGCTTGAGCATCCCGCCGCAGGCCGCGCAGTCCACCACCGTGAACCCGGCCACCTCGGCGTCGTCCAACTCCACGTCACCGTCCGGATTGATCGTCGCCGCCACCGCCGCGAACCCCGGATTGGCCGCCGACAGCCGCTCCTCCAGCTCGTCGCGCCCCGATACCGCCCCGCACCCCAGGCACACCACCCGGGCCAGGTTGCCGTGCAGCTCGATCACGTCACGGGCGCCGGCAGCCTGGTGCAGCCCGTCCACGTTCTGCGTGATCACCCCGGCCAGCAGGCCCCGCTCCTGCAGCCGGGCCACCGCCCGGTGCCCGTCGTTGGGCCGGGCGTCGCCGATAGTGCGCCACCCCAGATGGCTGCGCGCCCAGTAGCGCCGCCGGGCCACCGGATCGCCGGTGAACGTCTGATAGGTCATCGGCGAGCCCCGCCGGGCCGAGCCGGAGGGGCCGCGATAGTCCGGGATCCCGGAGTCGGTGGACAGGCCGGCACCACTGAGCACCACGACGTCACCCTCGCCGACCCACTCGTCCAGCCGGGCCACCTGCTCCACCATCTCGAGATCCATGCCGTCCATCGTCCCTCGCCCGGGTGACCGTGCGGGCAACCCGTACGAGTGGTGTGACCGCGTTCGTCCGCTGCGCACCGCTTGGCCGCACAGTAGGTTGATGGACGTGATCACGGTGGCGCAGCCGGCTGCCCGTCCCTGGGACGGGCAGCGGATTCTGCGTTTCCTGACCGGGCTGGCGATGCTCGCCCTGGCGGTCACCCTGCGCCTGCCCGGACCTGCTCTTCCGGCCCCCGCGGCAGCCCCCGCCGCGCCCGCCCCGCCCGCCGCGGCCGTCGCTGCCACCGACGTGGCCGCCCCGGATCCGGAGATCTACGAGGCGGAGCGGATCGAGCCGCAGACGCCCGGCAATGCGGTCGCAGACCCGTCAACGGTGACGTTCACCACTCGTGTCCCGAGTGGCGGGATCCCGGGAGCCACCGGCCCCCGCGCACCCCCGGCCGCCTGACGGGTCCCTTCCCGGATCCGTCACCGCCGGCCGTAGATCGACCTACCACTGGGGTGCTCCATGGAATCCGTCCTGCAAACCTTCCTCCGCGCGGTCCCGCAGGCGACCGCCGTCTGGCTCGTCATCCTGCTCGCCCTCGGCCTCGCCGTCGCGGTCGCCGTCACCACCCTGCCCCGCGGCGTCGGCGCGCCCGAGCCGGCCGGTGAGGAGAACCGGCTCGCCGACCGGCTGGAGGCCGCCGCCGTCGAGGCCGTCGAGGTGGCCGACCGGCGCCGCAGCGAATGGCTCGCCGCCCAGCAGGCCGTCGACGAGACGTGGGCCGCCTACGAGCAGGCCTCCGACGACGCCCGCCGGCTCGCCGCCACCACCGCGTTCCCGCTGATGAGCCGCCGCCGCAAGCCCGGCGAGAACGTCGACCGCCAGCGCTACCTGCACCGGGCCGCCACCGAGCTGTGCCGCTCCCACGACCTGTCGATCGCCCAGCTCAACGACGTCTACGCGCACCGCGGCTGGAACCCCCGGCTGCACCCGGTCCAGCAGGAGCCGGTCCTGGTCAACGCGGTCCGGGCACACCGCTTCGACGCGTACCAGCGGGCCGTGGAGAAGGAGCGGGCCACCTGGCGCAGCGCCGAGGCGGCCGCCGAGACGCTGCGCGGCCTGCGCGCCGAGGCGGCCGCCGCCCGCCTGAACGGCCCGGTCACCGAGGCCGGCGAGCAGCAGGTGTACGCCGAGCACTGGACGTCCGCGGACACCGAGCGCCGGACAGCCGTGGAACTTCCGGCCGCCGCCTGATGTCCACCCCGGATCCGCCGACCGTTCCCAGCGGACCGTGACAACCGCCGGGTACCGTGGCCGGGCGGGCGGTACGGATCGGCTAGGAGGCGATGGTGACGATGATTCCCACGGGTGACTCCTCGTCCGTGGTCCGGATACACCGGGCCGCCCTGATCGAGGACGCCGTCCATGAGATCGTCGAGCGCCGCCTGCGAGGCCGCGGGTGGAAGCCGTACATCACGGCGTACACGGGCTACGGCGCTCCCGGGTGGGCCCGCGTGATGGGCCGGGTGCTGCTGGCCAGGCCCGGGATGGTGCGCAAACGCCGCGAGAAGGTCCGTGGCTGGCGCAGTTTCACCACCACCCCGGTGAGCAGTGCCCTGGTCCGCATCGAGCTCGGTGGCACGATCACCGAGGCGCGCACCGACCGCAGCGGCTATCTCGACGTCATCGTCAAGGGCGACCTCGATCCCGGCTGGGGCTGCGCGAGACTCTCCACCGAGGGCACCGTCCCGGTGGACGCGCCGATCCGGGTGATCGACCCCGCCGTCAAGTTCGGGGTGATCTCCGACATCGACGACACCGTGATGGTCACCACACTGCCGCGCCCGCTGCTCGCCGCGTGGAACACGTTCGTCCTCGACGAGCACGCCCGCACCGCCGTCCCCGGCATGGCGGTCCTCTACGAGCGGCTCGTCCACGCCAACCCCGGCACGCCGGTCGTCTACCTCTCCACCGGCGCGTGGAACGTGGCGCCCACCCTCACCCGGTTCCTCAGCCGCCACCTCTACCCGGCCGGCCCGATCCTGCTCACCGACTGGGGCCCCACCCCGGACCGCTGGTTCCGCAGCGGCCAGGAGCACAAGCGCAAGTCGCTGCAGCGGCTCGCCGAGGAGTTCCCCGACGTGCGGTGGCTGCTCATCGGCGACGACGGCCAGCACGACCAGGAGATCTACTCCGAGTTCGCCCGGGAGCATCCGGAGAACGTGGCGGCCGTCGCGATCCGCCGGCTGTCACCGGCCCAGGCCGTGCTCGCCGGCGCCATCCCCGGCCCGTCGGAGGCCGCCGAGGTCGTGCCGTCCGGTGGCAAGACCTGGTTCTCGGCCCCCGACGGCGCCGGTCTCTGGTCGCTGCTACGCGACACCGACCTCGTCCGCAAGGCCAGGGGCTAGGGTTTGTCCAGCTCAGGCTTGGTCGCTGCCTCGGCCGCCCGCTCGTGCAGGCGGCCCCGGATCTCCTCCGGCGTATACGCCCGCCGCTTGCGCTCGGCCCGGGCCACCACCACGCCCGTCGCCGCGACTCCCGCCAGCCCCGCCAGTCCCGCTATCTTCCACCAACGCATCAGCTGAGAATAGACACGTGGGAGCAGAACTCAGCCTCGACGAGGCCCTCGACCTGACCCGTACCGGCGACATCTGGATCTTCCGGGGACGATCCGGGCCGGACCGGGCCATCCAGACCCTCACCAACAGCCCGGTGAACCACGTCGGCATGTCCCTGGTGATAGACGACATGCCGCCGCTGATGTGGCACGCCGAGCTCGGCAGGTCGCTCCCGGACATGTGGTCCGGCAGGTTCCAGCGCGGCGTCCAGCTGCACGATCTGCGCGACGCCGTCACCGTCTGGGCCCGCCGCTACGGCCAGCGCGGCTGGCTGCGGCAACTCGACCCCGGCGTCACCCGGGCAATGGAGGACAAGGCGCTCAAGACCGTCGCCCGCCTCGACGGCACCCCGTTCCCGTCCACGTCGCAGCTCGCCGGCCGCTGGGCACGCGGGCGGGTCCCGCAGATCAAGCTCCCCTGGCAGGACCGGCGGGAGAGCGAGGCCACCCTGGAGAAGGCGTACTGCGCCGAGGTCGTCGCCGTCACCTACGAGGACATGGGTCTGCTGCCGCGCGGCCGCAAGGCCAACTGGTACGACCCGGGTCGCTTCTGGAGCGGTGACGAGCTCGAGCTCTGTGCCGGCTTCACCCTCGGCGACGAGATCGCCGTCACCGTCCCGGAGGCCTGACCCGCGCGGCGATCGCCCGCGATCCGGCGGACCGCTTCGCCGACCGCGGACGGTCCAGGTCGAATCGGAGGCGCACGCCGGTCTCGGTCGGCCACGGCGACGGTCCACGTCGAATCGGAGCCGCACAACCGGCTCTCGACCGGCCACGGTCACGCCCGGGCCGCGGAAAGCCGACCGCCGGCCGTTGAGAAACGGCCGGCGGTCAGCGAACAGAGATCAACTCAGGTGATCGATCACCCGACGGTGATCACCGGCCGGTACGGCGCCCGCCGCCCCGCGCCGAGAACGCAGCCGCACCGCCCCCGGAAGAGGGCGAGGTGGAGCGCGTCGAGGTGGAGTTGGACCGTGGCGCGGCGGCTCGCGTGCTGCCTCCGGCCGGATTGGCGCGCTGCTGCGGCGTACCCGAGCGGTGGTCCGAACCCGAGCCACGGGTCTGCCCGGACCCGGACGCGGACGTCCGCCGCCGGCCCGCCTGATCGGTGGCGCGCTGGCGGCCCTGACCCGCGGCGGGCGTACCGGCCGCAGCCGTCTTCCCCTCCGCTGTGGGGCGGCCACGGCCTCGCCGGGGCCGCCCGGAACGGCCGTCCGCACCGGTGTCCGCGGTCGACGCCGAGCGGGACGCAGCGGCCGCGCTACCGGGCGCGGGCTCGGGAGCGGGCGCCACGAAGGTGCGCTCGCCCGGAGCCAGCTGGGCCAGCAGCGCGTCACCCGGCCGGGTGCGACTGGTGAGCGGGCGGATGCCCGCCTTGCGGGCCAGGTCACGCACGTCGGCCTGCTGCTCGTCGGTCATCAGCGTGATGACCGTGCCGCGGTTGCCGGCCCGCGCGGTCCGGCCGGACCGGTGCAGGTAGGCCTTGTGCTCCACCGGCGGGTCGGCGTGGATGACCAGGCTGACGTCGTCGACGTGGATGCCACGGGCGGCGATGTCGGTGGCGACGAGCGTGCCCGCGGAACCGTCGGAGAACGCCGACAGGTTGCGGTTACGCGCGTTCTGCGCGAGGTTGCCGTGCAGCTCGACGGCCGGGACCCCCGCCGCGTTGAGCTGACGGGTCAGCACCTTGGCGCGCCGCTTGGTCCGGGTGAACACCACGGTCCGGCCGGGCGCGGCGAGCAGCTCGACGAGGATGCCGAACCGATCGTCGTCCCGCACGTGCAGCACGTGGTGGTCCATCTCGATCGGTGCCTGGGCGGCCGAGTCGACATGGTGGGTGATCGGCTTGTGCATGAACTTCTGCACCAGCACGTCCACCCCGTTGTCGAGGGTGGCGGAGAAGAGCAGCCGCTGGCCCCGTGGTGGGGTCTGCGACATGAGCCGCCGCACCACCGGCAGGAAGCCCAGGTCGGCCATGTGGTCGGCCTCGTCGAGGACGGTCACCTCGACCGCGTCGAGTGAGGCGTGACCGCTGCGGATGTGGTCGTCGAGGCGACCGGGGCACGCCACCAGCACATCGACGCCCGCTTTCAGCGCCTTGATCTGCGGGTTGGGGCCGACGCCGCCGAAGACGACGAGGGTACGCAAGCCGGCCGCTTCGGCCAGCGGGCGCAGAGTGGCCTCGATCTGGGTGGCCAGCTCCCTGGTGGGCGCAAGGATCAGCGCCCGGGGCCGGCCCGGTTGGGGCTTACGAGCCGCGGCGCTGAGCCGGGCTACGAGTGGGATCACGAAGGCGTACGTCTTACCGGAACCGGTACGCCCCCGGCCCAGCACATCCCGGCCGGCCAAGGTGTCGGGCAGGGTGGCCGCCTGGATGGGGAACGGGGTGGTGATCCCGAGCCGGTCGAGCGCCGTATTGAGGACGGCGGGCACGCCGAGCTCGGTGAAGGAAGTCATGAAGATGAAAACTCCGAGTGGTCGATTACTGATCATTCTAGCTCGGCACCCTCTGCAACCGGTTCGCACCCGTTGGCGAACCTGTCCGCACTCAACACGCCCCATCTTTCTCCTCAGCGCCGGACATCCCCCTGACCGGCCGGTACCCGAGGAGATCCCCGATGAGTGTTGAGACACCTGCTATGGAGCGGCGTGGCGAGGACATCGTCCGGGCGAACATGCCGCTCGTCGGTCATCTGGTCCGGGAGATGCTGGCCCGGGTTCCCTCGCACGTGAACCGGGACGACCTGCTGTCGGCCGGCTATGCCGCGCTGGTGGCGGCCGCCCGGGGCTTCGATCCCGAGCGAGGGGTGCCGTTCCCGCGATTCGCGGCGGCACGGGTACGCGGGGCACTGCTGGACGAGTTGCGCGGGCTCGACTGGGCCAGCCGGTCGGTACGGCAGCGGGCCCGGCGTACCGATGCGGCCCGCGAGGAGCTGATGGCCGAGCTGGGCCGCACCCCGACGATCCAGGAGGTCGCCGACAAGCTCGGTTGCAGCGTCGAGGACATCGAGCACGGCGAGGGCGACGTGCACCGCGCCACGGTCTTCAGCCTCCAGGGCTTCGCCACCGCGACCGCCGACGACATCGTCACCGAGCCCGGTCTGGGCCCGGAGGAGATGCTGTTGCGCCGGGAGCGCTTCGGCTACCTGCGGCACGCGGTCGACGCGCTGCCGGAGCGGCTGCGCGTCGTGGTGGAGGGCTACTTCTACGGCGAGCGGCCGATGGCCCAGATCGCCGCGGAGCTCGGGGTCAGCGAGTCCCGGGTGTCGCAGCTGCGGGCCGAGGCGCTGATGCTGCTCCGGGACGGGCTGAACACCCACCTGGACCCGGCGATGGCGGCCCAGACTCCGCCGAAGGAGGGTTGCGTGGCCCGGCGGCGGGCCGCGTACTACGACAAGATCGCCAGCCGGGGCACTCTGCGGACCCGGCTGGCCATGACGAGCCCGGACGGCCTGCCGGTGGTGGCCGCCTAGACCCCGCGGGTGGGAGTGGCCCGCCGCGGTTCGTGGCGGGCCACCGTGATTCACGCGTTGGCGCAGGTTCCGGCCTTCTTCTGGGCGGCGATCGCCTTCGTGGCGCCCATCTTGTAGAGGCTCAGGCCCTCCTTGGCCGGCTCCAGCTTCCAGGCGTCCTGCTCGTAGACCATGGTGTACGACTGGGCCGCGACCAGTTGCTTCGCGATCACCACGGCCTTGTCGGCGCCCTCCAGCCGGGCGCTGGTCAGCTGGATCGCCAGGCCCTTGCGGGAGCAGGCGGTGTTCAGCTTGACGTAGTCGTCCTTGCTGATCGCCTTCTTGCCGGCCGCCGTGTACATGTCCCAGGCTCCGGCGAAGTCGCCGCCACTGAACCGGTCGAACACGGTCTGCGCGGCGGCCTTGGCGCCGTCCAGGGTCTTCGGCTGGGGGCCACCGGCTTCGGCCGCGGCGGCGGCGGCGTTGCCGGCCGGTTCGGGGGTCTCCTCGGTGCAGGCGGCGGAGAGTGTGAGGGTGGCGATCGCGGCGAGGGCCACGGCGCCCAGCCGCAGGTGCTTCGGGTGGCTGTTGTCCATGTCACGGTTAATGGCGACCGCCCACCGGGCGTAACGGCCCCGGCGTGTCGATGACTACTTCCGGACACTTGCGCCCGCGGCCGTAACCCGCCGCGTCTCGGCTATTCTGGTCGTTTGCCGAATGCTCCACGGGCAAACAAAAAGGCAACCATAAGAATGGCTGCCGAACGCCGGAATGATACCACAAAAAGGGGCGACTTTGTCAAGCTCGAGCGCCGACATCGATTCTGAGCAGGCGTACTTGACCACGCTCTACCAGCGCCTGGATCAATTGCGTGAGCAGGCCGACAACCGGTTGCGCGCGATCCTCCTGGAGGCGGGCGGCACCCCGCAGGGCCGCACGCAGCGGGAGGCCACCCGCGCCCACTATGCCGAACAACTGGCACAGTTCAATTCCGTCGAGAACGGGCTCTGTTTCGGGCGGCTCGACTTCTCCGCGGACAGCCCGCGCTACATCGGCCGACTCGGGCTCTTCGCCGAGGACCGCGACGCCGGCCCGCTCCTGGTGGACTGGCGGGCCCCCGCCGCCCGGCCGTTCTACCTGGCCACCGCCGTGCACCCGGAGGGCGTCACCCGGCGCCGCCACCTGCGCACCCGCGGCCGCGTGCTCACCGGCATCGACGACGAGACCCTCGACATCGAGGCCGGCGACGGCACCGGGCGCGAGGACGTGACCGGCGAGGCGGCGCTGCTCTCCGCGCTGACCGCCAACCGGACCGGCCGGATGCGCGACATCGTCGAGACCATCCAGTCCGAGCAGGACGAGGTGATCCGGTCCGGGCTGCCCGGCGTCCTCGTCGTCCAGGGCGGGCCGGGCACCGGCAAGACCGCGGTCGCCCTGCACCGGGCGGCGTACCTGCTCTACACGTTCCGCGAGCAGCTGACCCGCAGCGGTGTGCTGATCCTCGGCCCGAACCCCACGTTCCTCCGCTACATCTCCCAGGTGCTGCCCGGTCTCGCCGAGACCGGTGTGCTGCTGGCCACCCTGGGCGACATGTTCCCCGGTGTCCGCGCGCGCGCCACCGAGCCGCCCGCCGTCGCCGCGATCAAGGGCGGCGTCGACATGCTCGACGCCCTGGAGAACGCGGTCGCCGACCGGCAGACCCTGCCCGACGACTTCGTCGAGGTCGACCACGACGGATATCCGCTGCGCATCGAGCGTGAGGTGCTGCTCGCGGCACGGACCGCGGCCCGCCGCTCCGGCCGCCCGCACAACGTGGCCCGGCAGATCTTCGTGACCGAGGCCATCCACCAGCTGTCCCGGCAGATAGCCGAGCGCATCGGCGCCGACCCGCTCGGCGGCGACAACCTGCTCTCCGAGGCCGACCTCGCCGAGACCCGGCGCGAGCTGCGCGAGGACGTCGACGTCCAGCAGGCGCTGTTCGACTTCTGGCCGGTCCTCACCCCGCGTCAGGTGTTGCGCGACCTGCTCAGCGACGTCGGCCGGCTGGAGTCGGCCGGGCTGCCGCCCGAGCTGCTGCGCGACCGGTCGGCGGGCTGGGCACCCGCCGACGTCCCTCTTCTCGACGAGCTCGCCGAGCTCCTCGGCGTCGACGACACCCTCAAGGTCCGCGAGCGGCAGCGTCAGAGAAGAGCGGCCATCGAGTACGCGGAAGGTGTCCTCGAGATCGTCGAAGGCTCCCGGTCGCTGGACTTCGAGGACGAGGGCGCCGAGAAGGACGAGATCCTGTCCGCCCTGGACGTGGTCGACGCGGGTGCCTTCGTCGAGCGGCACGAGGTGATCGACACCCGCACCGCCGCGGAACGGGCCGCCGCCGACCGTACCTGGGTGTTCGGTCACATCATCGTCGACGAGGCGCAGGAGCTGTCCCCGATGGCCTGGCGCCTGCTCATGCGCCGCTGCCCGAGCCGCTCCATCACCGCGGTCGGCGACGTCGCCCAGACGTCCGAGCTCGCCGGGACCAACAGCTGGGAGCAGGTCTTCGAGCCGTACGTCGCCCAGCGCTGGCGGATCGTCGAGCTCAGCGTCAACTACCGCACGCCGGCCGAGGTGATGGCGGTCGCGGCCGACGTGCTGGCCGCCGTCGATCCCGCGCTGCGGCCGCCACGGTCGGTGCGGTCGGCCGGCGTGAGCCCGTGGGCGCGGCAGGTGACGCCGCCCACCCTCACCGACGAGCTCATCGCGGAGGTACGCAAGGAGGCCGCCCTCATCGAGGAGGGCCGTCTCGGTGTCCTCGTCCCGGAGCGGCTCGAGGAATCGCTCGGGGCGGCCCTGGTCGCCGCCGTGCCCGGAGCGGCCGTCGGCGAGCAGCCCGACCTGCTCAACCACGTGGCCCTGATGACGGTCCGCCAGGCGAAGGGGCTCGAGTTCGACTCGGTGCTGGTGATCGCCCCCGACGAGATCATCGCCGAGTCGCCGCGGGGACTGTCCGACCTGTACGTGGCGGTCACCCGGGCCACCCGCCGGCTCGGCGTCCTGCACACCGCCGACCTCCCGAAGGTCCTGGGCTCGCTGGGCTGACCCCGCGTGGTGACCCGTGGCGCGCGTCGGGTCACGGGTCACCACGCTCCGGTTGCCGGGATCGCTGCGGCGGGGCTGGCGTATTTGTCCGTAATGCGAAACTAGAGTGGCCGCGTGGCTGAATTCAGAGTGTCGGCGGCCAGTGCTGACGATGTAAGGGTGATCGCCGGATGGGCGGTGGCCGAGGGCTGGAACCCGGGCGACGGGGACGAGAGCGCCTTCTTTCCGACGGACCCGGGCGGATTCCTCGTCGGACGGCTGGACGGGCAGCCGATCACGTCGATCTCCGCGATCCGGTACGGGACGGAGCACGGCTTCATCGGGCTCTACCTGACCGTCCCGGAGTTCCGCGGGCGGGGCTTCGGATACCGGACCTGGCAGGCCGGCGTCGAACGGCTCGCCGGACGCAACATCGGACTCGACGGGGTGGTCGCGCAGCAGGACAACTATCGCAAGTCGGGATTCCGGGACGCCTGGACCACCACCCGCTACCAGGGTGTGCTGAGCGGGCTGCGGCGTGACTCCGCCATCGAGGTCACCGACGCACGCAGCGTCGGGTTCGACGACCTCGCCGCGTACGACCGACGGCACTTCCCGGCCGCACGGGACGCCTTCCTCGCCCTGTGGATCACCCTGCCCGGGCGGCGGGCCGTCGTCGCACGGCGCGGCGGGACGGTCGTCGGCTTCGCGGCGCGACGGCCGGCCGGCGACGTGGACCGGATCGGGCCGCTCTTCGCCGACTCACCGGAGATCGCCGAATCGCTGCTGGCGGCGCTGAGCGTGCCCGCGGGGGTGCGGCCGCCCGGCCCGAGCGGGGCACAACTGATCAGTGGCGGCACCGCCCTGCTCGGCGGCGTCGTGCCCGCTGACGGCGACGAGGTGCCGGTCATGATCGACGTGCCGGCCGGCAACCAGGCGGCCACCCGGCTCGCCGAACGAGCCGGACTCAAGCCCGCCTGGGACACGGCCCGGATGTACACCGGCGGCGTCCCGGAGATCAACCGGGCGGGAATCTACGCGGTCACGTCCCTCGAGCTCGGCTGACCCGTCGTCCCGCGAGTTGGGCCGGCCCCGCTGGGTGGATTGGCGGTCCTCGTGCCATCACGACGGGGCGCCTGTGCTCCTCATGTCGGCTGGGGGCTCGTGGCCGTACCGCTGAATGGATTTGATCTTGAAGAGACGGTGATGGGCCCGGCGTCCGGGGACGCCGAGCCCATCGTTGCCGGAATCGTCAGGCGGCGGAGGCCGGCTTGAAGCCGCGCCCGATCGCCGTGTGGCCGTGCGCGTTGGTCATCGCGAGGCGGCTGCGCAGCGTGGTGTTGCCGGCGATGTTCGCGTAGTAGGTGGCGCGGCGGCGGGCCGTGATGCTGTCCGGGTTGTCCGGGACCGGCGCCATGTCCGGGTTGAGGTGCGTGTTCAGGCCGTCCCGCAGCAGCGACAGCGCCTCGGCACGCAGCTGTGAGACCCGCGACTCGGTGACGCCCAGGTCGGCCGCGATGTCCGCCATCGGGCGCTCCTGCAGGAAGTACTCGTTGACGACGGTCTGCAGGCGCTCCGGCAGCGAGCCGATGGCGTGGTGCAGGTAGCCGATCTGCTCACGGCGCAGCAGCATCTCCTCCGGGCCCGGCTCACGCTCGGTGACCAGGTCGTCGGCGCTACTCGTGGTGAAACCCTGCAGCGACAGCACGGTCGCCCGCTGCACGTCGGTGTCGGTCTGGTGCAGGTCGGTCGTGGTGGTGCCGAGCGCCTGCGCCAGCTCCTCCGGGGTGGGCGTGCGGCCCAGCGTGGTGGTCAGCTGCTGACGGGTGACGTCGGTGTTGCGGGCCTTCGACCGCACCGAACGGGTCGCCCAGTCCAGCGCACGCAGCTCGTCGAGCAGGGCGCCGCGGATCCGGGTGCCGGCGAAGCGGTGGAACGGGACACCACGCTGCGGGTCCCAGCCGCGGGCCGCGGTGACCAGGGCGTGCAGGCCGGCGCTGGTCAGATCGTCGCGGTGGATGTGGTTCGGGATCCGGCTCAGCATGTCCCGCACCAGGTGACCGACCAGCGGCATGTGCGTACGGATCAGGTCCTCCTGCTCCCGCACCGTGAGCACGGGCGTGGCGGAAGCGGTGTCGGCGATGAGGTCGGCAGCGGTCGTCACGGTGCTGGTCATGTTTGTTTCCCCCGGTTGCTCGTCGGCGCCCCTGGCTGGGTGGGCACCGGCTGACAGGAGAAACTTTCAAGCGCGGAGGGTGCACGCTCTGGTCACGGACAGTTGCCTACCGGTTGCTTCAAATCCGCCCGCTCTTCCGGGGCTGCCTCCGAGGTCCTCGGCCCTGCTCCGACCCGGCCCTGCTTCGGTCCGGCCCTGCTTCGGTCCTCTGCCTCCTCCGGTCAGGCCTGGCCCCGTCTGGCCTGGCCCCGTCTGGCCTGGCCCCGTCTGGCCTGGCCCCGTCTGGCCTGGCCCGCCTTCCCTGCCTGGTCCGCCTTTCCGGTGTCGGAAGCTCGGGCGGCCCTGCTTGTTCCGGTTCGCTGTGTTTCGCGATGGCCTTCCATCGGCGGGCCAGGGGGTCGGTTGAGACTTCTCGTGCCGGTGCGGCAAGGTGTGCCGCATGGACCTGAGCGACACGAGCGCGGCCGTCACCCTCATCTCCGGCGCGGTGATCTTGACCGGGGTGATCGGGGTGCTTCTGCCGATCCTGCCCGGACTGCTGCTGACCTGGAGCGGGGTGCTTCTCTGGGCGATCTTCGGCGGCGGCTCGGGCAGCGCCCGGCTGCTCGTCGCCGTGATCGCCACGCTGATCGCCGGAGCCGGGCTGGTGGTCAAGTTCGTGTGGCCCGGCAAGAAGCTGAAGGACACCGGGATCCCGGCCCCGTCCGTGGCCGTCGGCGGCATCCTCGGCCTGATCGGCTTCTTCGTGGTGCCGGTCGTCGGCCTGGTGCTGGGCTTCATCCTGGGCGTCTGGCTGATGGAGCTCCGCCGCCTGGGCTCCGAGCGTGCCTGGCCGTCCACCCGCGCGGCGATCGCCGCAGTGGGCCTGTCCCTCCTGGTGGAACTCGCGTCGGCCCTGTTGATCGCCGTGCTCTGGCTCTTCGGCCTGGCCTTCTCCTAGGCGCCGCCCGACTGCCCTAGGCGCCGCCCGACCGTGTTTCAGGCAGCCCCTGTCGGGGCGGAGACGGCGGGCGCACCCGGTAACGGGTCCGGGCACTCTTGCCGCCCCCTATCGGCGGTGATCGAACCCGGTACCGCCACCGGGCACACCATCCGCCCCCAGCCAAGAGCGCCGCGCCCACCCGAACCGCCGACCGGGTGGCATACCGACCGGGCGTCGACGCTCGCCGACCCGATCACGCTGTGCCGAGGCAGACCCCGACTTGAAAGGGGCTAGGCGGCAGGAGTCGGTGGTCGCTGGTCGGCTGGACTCCGTTGGCGGCGCTGGCGGCGTTGGGTCAGCAGGAGCAGCAGCGGGATGGCGATCAAGGTGGCTGCCACCGAGACGGCCGCCACCACGGTGAGCCCGGTCGGGCCGCTCGGGTGGGCTGCCTGGACGGCGGCGCCCCCGGCCGCGCTGGTCGCCTCGGTGGTGACCGACGACGCTCTGGCGGCCGCCGCCACCTCCTCCGGTGTGATCAGTTTGCCGACCGACGTGCCGGCCGGCAGGGCGAAACCCCAGTCGAGGAGTGCGGCGCCCTGCTCCCAGCCGCGCAACGGCCGGGCCTCGGCGCCGAGAAGGGTGGCGACCAGGGTCCGTCCATTGCGGGTGGCGGCGCCGACGTAGCTGTGCCGGGCCAGGGTGGTGAAGCCGGTCTTGCCGCCCAGCGCGCCGGGATAGTTGTAGATCAGCTTGTTCTCGTTCTGGAACTGGAACCCGCCGACCTTGGGCTTCTTCTGGGCGGGCATCTGCGCCGTCTTCGTGAGCACATATTTGCGGAAGTCGGCGCTGGCGAAGCAGACCCGGGCGATGAGCGCCAGATCGTACGCGCTGGTGAACTGCCCTTGACCGTCGAGGCCGGACGGGGTGACCGCATGCGTCTGGCGCGCGCCGAGCGAGGCGGCCCTGGCGTTCATCGCGGCGACCGTCTTCTGTAGACCATCGGGGCCGCCGCCACCGGCCAGACGGGCGAGCGCGTTGGCCGCGTCGTTGCCGGAGTTGAGCATCAGGCCCAGCCACAGCGTCGAGATCGAGTACGTGCCGCCGACCACCAGGCCGACGGCCGAACTGCCCGGCTCGATGTCGAGGTCGCCGTCGGTGACGGTCATCTTCCGGGCCGGGTCGAGCTGATCGATCGCGGTCGCGGCCAGCAGCATCTTCTGCACGCTGGCGGGGGTCTGGTGCACGTGTGGGCCGCACGCGCCGAGCACCTCACCGGTGCCGAGGTCGGCGACCAGCCAGGTGGTCGCGGTGAGCGCGGGCGGGCCGGCACTGCCCTCCGGCACGACCAGGCCGTGTGTCGCGAGGGCCGGGCCGCCGACCGCCATGTCCTCGGCCACCTCGGCGGGTGGTACGGGCCGCGGCGGCGCGCTCGGCTTGGCGACCTTCGGCTTGGGACAGGGCACTTCGGCGATGGCCTGCGAGACGGCCACGGGTGAGGCGACGGCCCGCGAGACGGCCACGGGTGAGGCGACGGCCCGCGAGACGGCCACGGGTGAGGCGACGGCCCGCGAGACGGCCACGGGTGAGGCGACGGCCCGCGAGACGGCCACGGGTGAGGCGACGGCCTGCGAGGTGGTGCCGTGCGACGTCACGGCCCGCGCGAGGGCCACGGATGCGCTGACGGGCTGTGGCGTGCCGGGTGAGGCGCCGGTGGTGCGGTGGGCGGCGGCCGGCGTGCCGGAGAGCGGGACGGCCAGCAGGACCGCGGCCAGCGCCGCCGGCAGGGTCTTCACGGCCAGCGGTCGCCGGCGGTCAACCGGCGCTCCAGCAGGGTGGCCAGGGGGATCGTCTCACCGTCACCGCCGCCCGCACCCACGATCAGGCGGGCGGCGCTGGGGGAGAGGTCGGCTCCGGCGAACCGGGCCCGCAGCGACGGGGCGACGGTGAGGACGTAGTAGCCCCCGTCCTCACCGACGGCGACCGAGCGGTCCGACTTCAGATACCACCCGCGGACGTGTGTCTTGTAGGTCGACCGGCCGTCCAGACTCCGCGCGGTCAGCACGTGCGGCCGCAGCCCGTGCTCGCCGGCGCGGTGGACGAAGTCGTCGAGCAGGGCCTCGGCGCGCCGGGTCTCCGCGGCCCGGTCGGCCTCCAGAGCGGCGGCACGAACGGCCACGGCACGCCGTTGCTGCTCCCGCCAGGCGGCCTGCTCGTCCTGCATGGCGCCGACCCTAACGTGGCAACCCGGCCCTCGGCCAACCGGGCTTTGACGGATTCGGCTCCCATTCCCGGTCCCATTCCGATAACCGACGGGAAAGAATTGCCGGATCGCGGTCAGGAGTTGCGCGGCGGCCCGGTTCCGCGCCAGACTGGGCGCGGTTGAATTATTCATCTCGGGAGTCGTTATGGCGCGGCAGGTAATCACCACCCTGATCGACGATCTGGACGGCAACAAGGCGGATCGGACTGTCGAGTTCAGTCTCGACGGCGTCAGCTACACGATCGACCTTTCCGAGGCCAATGCCGGAAAGCTGCGTAAGGCTCTGGACCCGTTCATCAGCGCGGGCACTCGCCTGGGTCGCAACACGTCGGGGCGCATCCCGTCGCGTGGTGCTGCCCCGGTCCGTACCGCCGGCTCGCGTGACGAGAACCGGTTGATCCGCGAGTGGGCGATCAGCAACGGGCACAAAATCTCCGAGCGGGGCCGCATTCCGCAGGAGGTCAGCAACGCCTACCGGGCCGCGCACGGCCGCTGATTCGCACCGTTGTCGCCGTGCCGGCGCCGGACCGGCACGGCGAGTGGCCGCTGCCCTCGGAGCACCCCGGGTGAGAAATCCCACTCGATCTTCGCTGAATCGTTAACAGTCCGAATTGGACTGGGAAATACTTTCCGGACGCCGAGCACCAAAGGCGCGACGAGCAGCAAAAGCCCGGGCGGCTGTCAGCAAAGGTCCAACCGCGATGCCCGAAAGGCAGGCCGCAGGGGACCATGGACCGGGGCACCGCGCCGCAGAGGACCGGCCGACGAGCGGTCCAGCGGCCGGTCAACGCAGGACCGCCCGACGGTCAGAAGCGCGATCCGGCCGTCAGCAACAGAATGCCGGCCGGGAGCGCGGCGAACCCGGTGACGTCGGGCGGTCGAACCGGCGATGCGGTCGTCAAAGGCGCAGCCGGGGCAGTTCGGCGGCCACCGCCTCCAGCACCTTCTCGTCGCCGGCATACCAGCTCGACTCCCGCGGCCAGTGCGCGATCACGTCGGTGAACCCGAGCTCGCGGGCGCGCCCGACCGCGTCGGTGAAAGCCTCCACACTGCTCATCGAGAAGGTCGGTGACGTGTCCAGGTTGAGGTAGCGGTCCACCGAGTCGAGCGGCCGGCCGGTCGCTTCCAGCGTCGCGGCGAATCGGTCGTTGAGCACGGAGACCTCCTTCCACCACAGCTCGGCGCTGTCGACCTGCGGGCCGGTGGTGACCCAGCCGTCGCCGTGCCGGGCGGCGAGGCGCAGTGCCCGCGGGCCGTTGGCGGCGATGACGAACGGAGGCCGTGGCTGCTGGATCGGGCCGGGGATGCTGCGGGCGTCGACGGCCGAGAACCAGTCCCCGGACCAGGTGGTCGACGGCTGCCGCAGGATCGTGTCGAGCAGTTCCAGGAACTCGGCGAAACGGTCCACCCGGGCGCGGGGGGTGAGCTGCGGCTGCCCGAGCACCGCCGAGTCGAAGCCGATGCCGCCGGCACCGAGGCCGAGGACGAGCCGGCCGGCCGAGATGTCGTCGAGGGCGGTGGCCTCGCGGGCGAAGTGCACCGGGTGCCGGAAGTTCGGCGTGGCCACATATGTCCCCAGCCTGATCCGGGAGGTGACCGTGGCGGCCGCCGTCAGGGTCGGCACCGAGTCGAACCACGGGCCGGCGATCAGGTCACGCCAGCCGAGGTGGTCGTAGGTCCAGGCGTGGTCGAAGCCGTACTCGTCGGCGAGGCGCCAGCGGCGGCCGGCGACGGCCCAGCGCTGGTCGGGGAGGATGACGATGCCGATACGCACCGCCGAAGCCTACCGGGGCGGGGTCAGGCGCTCCGCCGGTCCTGTCGGCCGCGGGCCTCCGGGGTGGCGGCGGTCTCGAACGACTGCAACGCCCCCAGCAGGTCCTGTCGAGCGCCCACCGGCATCCGCTCCAGCACCTCGGCGAGCGCGGCGCGGCGACGCTCCCGCAGGTCGGCCAGGAGCCGCCGGGACGCCGAGGTGAGCAGCAGCCGCACCTCGCGACGGTCACGCGGGTCAGCGACCCGGCGTAGCAGGCCGGTCGCCTCCAGACGGTCGCAGAGGCGGCTCGCCGATGACGGCACCACGTCGAGGGCCTCGGCCAGCCGGCTCATGTTCGTGTGCCGGTTGGCGGCGACGATGGTGAGCACGCGAAGCTGAGCGGGGGGAACGGTGGGCTGCTGGGCGTTGCGGGCCCGTTCGAGGACGGCCACCAGCGCCTCCACCGACGACTCGACAGCCGCGGCGATCTCGGTGGCACGATCCATCCCGTATCCCCGTCATCGCAAGTCAGCGGGCTCGTCAGCCTGCATTTATACCCGGTCGGGCGCCCTTGGAAACATGATCAGCGTCGCCAGTCCAGGCAGACCATGACGGCGTCATCCTCCGGATCGGCGCCGGCGTGGTATTCGCGCAGACCCCGCAACACCGTACCGACCGCCTCGGTGGCCGGCTGCAACCGTGTCCGGCGAAGTGCGCTGAGCAGCCCGGATTCGCCGAAGTGGGGGAGCCCGGTGGGGGTGGCGGCGTGTACGCCGTCGCTGACCACCAGCATCCGGTCGCCGGGTTCGAGCTGGAATCGCTGGATCTCGTAGTGGGCCTCGCCGAACATGCCGAGCGGCAGTTGCTGCTCCAGTGTCACCTGTTCGATGCCACTGCCGCGGGCGATGAGGCAGTGCGGCGAGCCGGCGTCGACGGCGGCCACGCCACCGCTGACCAGATCGACATCGAGGAGCAGTGTGGCGGCGTGGTAAGCCCCGGAGTACCGGGCGTGGATCGCGTCGGAGGCGAGCTCGGCCTGCTCGACGATGTCGGCCCCGAAGCGGCGGGCGTTGCGCATGGCGTTGACGGCCAGGGAGGTGAGCAGGGCGGCCTCCATCCCGTCCCCGTGGCCGTTGAGCACGGTCAGGGTGAGGTGGTCACCCTCCAGCGCCCAGTCGAAGTGGTCGCCGCGGACGTCGTACGCCGGCTCGAGCTGACCGGCGACCAGGAACCGGTCGTCGCCGAGTGCCCGGCCGGGCAGCAGGTCCCACTGCAGCTCGGCGGCCATGGTGAGCCGGCCGCGGCGGCGGGCGCGGTGGTAGCGGTCGGTGGCCGTCTCGGCGGCACGCAGCGCGATGGCCAGGTCGTCGCTGTCGGCGGCGAGCCGCTCGGACGGGTCGTCGGCGGGTGTGGTGGGCAGTTCGACGCGGAGCACGCCGACCCGCTCGCCCCAGCAGGTGAGGGGAAGGTGGAGCCGGACCTGGCCGCCGGGGGCGCGCTCGGTGCTCGTCCGCTGGCTGCCGAAGCAGCGTATGGCGGTGGTCGCGTCGGCGGGTTCGGGATCGCCGATCAACGGGTGCAGGCGGGTGCCGGTGAGATCGGGCACGAGCACCTGCACGTCGACGGCGGCGAAGTGTTGCCGGAAGTGCTCGGCGGCGACCTCGGGCAGGCGGTCGGGTGGCGCGGCTCGTAGGAGCGAGCCGAGGGGTGCCGGCTGATCGGACATTCCAGACTCCTCTCACGAAGCGGCGTGCTGAGCGACAGCGAACGATGGCCACGGCGGAAGACGCCGATGGACGACGAGAAGGCGGACGGCGAGCGTCCGCGGCCGGCGCAAGGTACGACGGCTGGTTATTTGTTATACGGCAACCAAAATCGCGCCGGTGCACCCCACCCAGGGGCGACCCGGCGCGACCGGCCTCAGGCGAAGGACTTCTCGAAGTGGATCAGACTGCCACTGCGCGGGCTGGAGTGCATGCGAACGTTCTCGCCCAGCGCTTTGATCAGGAGAAGGCCACGCCCGCGCTCGCTGGTCGGCGACGGGACGGCGTCCACCTCGGGGTCGAACCCCGCGCCGTTGTCCATCACGTCGATGGAGCACCGGTCCTCGCCGACGTCCAGGCGGACCTCGAACTTCTCAGCACCGGCGGCGTGCTTCACCACGTTGGCGCACGCCTCGGTGAGTGCGATCTCCAGATCGGCGCCGGCCTGACCGTCCACGCGGAGGATGGTCAGGGCGCACCGCAACAGCCGGCGCACGGCGGGGACACTGTCCACCTCGCGGGGCAAGTTGAGCCGAACCGACATGCGCATGACGTTTCTGTGCCCGATCGGCCGCCCTCTTAACCGTGACGCGGATGACCGGGTCACTGATTCGTGTTATCCATGTGGGCCGCGCCCGTCTCCCTGTGCAGCGGATACACGGAGTGGAGAGACATGGTGGGACAACCTGACACGGCGACCGTCATCGCGGCCCGCGCCGGCGATCCGGTGGCGGTCGACCGGCTGGTGGCCGGATATCTGCCGCTGGTCTACACCATCGTGGGCCGGGCCCTGGAGGGGCACGCCGACGTCGACGACGTGGTCCAGGAGGTCATGCTCCGGGTCCTGCGCAACCTCGGCGAGCTGCGCGACCCGTCGGCGTTCCGCTCCTGGCTGGTCGCGATCACCGTGCGCCAGGTCCGGGAACGCTTCCGCGCCCGGCCGCCGGCCGACCCGCTCGACCCCGATCTGCGCGATCCGGGCGCCGACTTCACCGATCTGGCGATCACCCGGCTGGAGCTCTCCGGCCAGCGCCGCGAGACCGCCGAGGCGACCCGCTGGCTCGACGACGACAACCGCGAGCTGCTCTCGCTCTGGTGGCTGGAGGCCTCCGGCGAGCTCACGCGGGACGAGATCGTCGAGGCGAGCGGCCTCGGCCGCCAGCACGCGGCGGTCCGCATCCAGCGGATGAAGGCCCAGCTGGAGACGGCACGGGCGGTGGTCCGGGCGCTGCGCGGCCCGCACTGCGCGGAGCTGGCCGGCGTTCTCACCGGCTGGGACGGTCGTCCCAGCGCGCTCTGGCGCAAGCGCATCGCGCGGCACACCCGCGACTGCCGGCTCTGCTCCCCGGCCTGGCAGAACCTCGTCGAGGCGGAGCGGTTGCTGGCCGGCATGGCGCTCATCCCCCTGCCACCGGGCCTCGCGCTTTTCAAAATCAACACCCTAGGGGTACGGCCACCGGCGCCGTTTCCACCGCGGCGTCCGCAGCGCCCACCTCGATCGTGGCGAAGACCGGTGGCATCGTGGCCCAGAAGGTGCTCGCCGGCCTGCTGACCACCGGAGTCGTGGCCGGTGGCGGGGCGGCCGTCTGGTCGTACAACACCCCGGCGGAGCCGCTGACCCCCGCGGCCGCCGTCGCCTCACCGCAAGCACCGCCCTCGTCGGCCGCCGCGCCCTCGCCCACGCCGTCGGTGGCCAGGCCGTCGCCGTCGGCCTCCCGTCCGTCCTCCTCGGCGCCCGCCGCGCCGCCGGTGGTGAGCGCCTCGGCCAAGAAGGGCGCCGCGGTGTGGAAGTTCGCCGGCGCGAAGGGGGCGCTCGACGACGTCGGCGCGTCCTGGTATTACTCCTGGTCGGCCAATGACAACGAGGTGCCCGGCCCGGCGGACGTCGAGTTCGTGCCGATGGTCTGGGGCGCCGCCAACGTCACCGACGCGACGCTCCGGGAGGTCAAGGCCGAGGGGGACGTGCTGCTCGGCTTCAACGAGCCCGACCTGGCCGAGCAGTCGAACATGACCGTCGAGGCCGCCCTGGCCGCCTGGCCGAAGCTGGAGGCGACCGGGATGAGGCTGGTCAGCCCGGCCGTCGCGTTCGGGGGCGACACGGCCGGCGGCTGGCTGGACCGCTTCATGACCGGCGCGAAGTCGAAGGGGCTGCGAGTCGACGCGATCGCTCTGCACTGGTACGGCTCCGACTTCAGTGCCGCCTCGGTCGACCAGTTCCTCGGCTACGTCGACGCCGTGTACAAGCGGTACCGGAAACCCATCTGGATCACCGAGTTCGGCCTGATCAACTTCAGCGGCTCGCCGAAATACGCGAGCGACGCGCAGAAGGTGGCGTTCATCAAGGGCACCACGACGGGGCTGGAGAAACGGTCGTACGTCGAGCGCTACGCCTATTTCGGGCTACCCGCCGTGGGGGACAGCGTCGACTTCGGGCTCTACCGCGACGCCGACAGCCCGACGGCGGCCGGGAGGGCGTACCGGGCGGCCGGGTGACCGGATCCACACTGGAGCGCTCCGGCTGAACGCGGGGTCCCACCGCCGGGTCGAGGCTAGTCTTCGGTAATGATTCGGTTCGGGTACAAGGCGTCGGCGGAGCAGTTCGCGCCGGCTGAGCTGCTCAAGTACGGCATCATGGCGGAGGAGCTGGGCTTCGACTCGGTCTTCGTCAGCGACCACCTGCAACCGTGGCGGCACGACGGCGGCCACGCCCCGGCGGCCCTTCCGTGGCTCGGGGCGCTGGCCGCCCGTACCGAGCGGGTGCTGATCGGGACCAGCGTGCTGACCCCGACCTTCCGCTACCACCCGGCCGTGGTGGCGCAGGCCTTCGCCACCCTCGGCTGCCTCGCCCCGGGCCGTGCGATCCTCGGCGTGGGCTCCGGCGAGTCCCTCAACGAGGTCCTGCTCGGCACGCAGTGGCCGGACGGCAAGGAGCGGTTCGCCCGGCTCAAGGAGGCGGTCCTGCTGATCCAGAAGCTGTGGGCCGAGGACCGGGTGACGTACGAGGGGCAGTTCTACAAGACCGAGAACGCCACCATCTACGACAAGCCCGATCAGCCGGTCCCCGTCTACATCGGGGCCTCCGGTCCGGCCGCCACCCGTCTGGCCGGCCGGATCGCCGACGGGTTCATCACCACCAGCGGCAAGGGGCACGCGCTCTACACCGACACGCTGCTCCCGGCCGTCACCGAGGGCGCCGAGAAGGCCGGCCGCAAGATCGACGACCTGGACCTGCTGATCGAGGTCAAGGTGTCCTTCGACGACGACATCGAGCGGGCCCGCAACGACACCCACTACTGGGGCGCTCTGGCGCTGTCGCCGGAGGAGAAGACCGGCGTCGAGGACCCGATCGAGATGCAGCGCCTCGCCGACGCGCTGTCGGTGGAGCGCACCGCCACCCGGTGGATCGTCTCGTCCGACCCCGACGAGCACGTCGCCAAGGTCGCCGAGTACCTCGACATGGGCTTCAAGCACCTGGTCTTCCACGCGCCCGGCCCGGACCAGGAGCGCTTCCTGCGCCTCTACTCGGAGCAGATCCTCCCGCAGCTGCGCAACCACGCCTAGATCCCAGCCGCCCGCTGTCGCTCGCGGTTGTCGTCCGGTCGGCGGCACCGTGGTTGGCTGTCTCGGCCGTGGCTCGCCGTTGTGGTCCGGTCGGCGACCATGCGGTTGGCCGTCGCTCGCCGTTGTCGTCCGGTCGGCGACATCGCGGTTGGCTGTCTCGGCCGTCCCTCACCGCGGTGAGTCTGCCGGGTCATGCGGTTTCAGCGACGGCCGACGGTCGTCACACCGAGCGGAGGTGGCCCCGGCCGCCTCCGGAGCCGGTGCCCTCGCCGTTGATCACCCGCAGGTCGGGGCGGCGGCCGAGGTTCAGGTCGGTCTGGCCGTCGCGCCAGCGGCGCCGGACCGGGGACTCGGCGTTCGGGCGGTCGTTGCCCGGCCGGCCCGCGGCCGTCCGGCGATCGGGTGTGGTGTCGGTGCGGCGGCGTTCCGCTGCGCGGCGGTCGCCGCCACGGCGACGCTCGGCCAGGCCGATGCCCGCGCTGTTGGGGTGATCGGCAGCGGCCGCGGCGATCCGGTTCGGGGCCGGCCAGCGGCGCAGACCCGGATCGGTGGGCCGATGATCGGCGGCCGGCTTGCGCGGGGTGTTGACCGGCCCGGCGAAGTAGGGGCCGAGCGCCGGCCGTGACCCGGCATCGGGCCGTGACCCGGCGTCGGGCCGTGACCCGGCGTCGGGCCGTGACCCGGCGTCGGGCCGTGACCCGGCGTCGGGCCGTGACCCGGCGCCGGGTGCCGGCCATGATGCGGCGGCGGACGCCGGGCGTGACGCGGCGCCGGGCGCAGGCCATGACGCGGCGCCGGGCGCAGGCAGGGGGAGATCTTTCGTCCGGGACGGTCTCTCGGGCGCACGGCGGGAGAGGTCGGTCAGGGACGGGCGGCCCGGGTCACCCGCACGGCGGGACGGACCGCCGGTCAGCACCACGATGCTCTCCTCGCCGCCCGCCTGCGCGACACGCCGCCGGGCCAGGCGCTCCCGCAAGATCGCGGCCAGGCCGGTGAGGACGGCGCCGCGGCCGCTCTGCGGGTAGTAGGTCACGGGCACCTCGGCGACCCGCAACCCGGCGTCCCGGCACCGTGCCGCCAGCAGCGCCTCCACGTCCCGTCCGTCGCCGTGGTCCGGTTCGGTGCCGGCCACCCGGGGCAGGCCCAGGGCGGCGGCGCGGTCCCGGCGGAAGGCGCGGAAGCCGGCGCCGGGACCGGACGGGCGGCAGCCGAGGAGCACGCCCATGAACCACAGCAGGATCAGGTCGGAGGTTCGAGCGGTCCGGACCCCCTCCGCAACGTCGGCTCCGGCGCCGGAAGCACCGCCCACACCGGGGGCACGGACCCCGGAAGCACGGCCGGCGCCGGAGAGGACGAAGCCGGAGTCGGCCGGCGTGGTGGGGTCGGAGGCGCCCGGCGCGGCGCGGTCGGATGCGCGGCCGGAGGAGCCCGGCACCGTGTGGCCGGAGGCGCCAGGCACGGCGCGGTCGGAGGCGCGGTTGGCGGCGCGGTCGGAGGGGCGGCCGAAGGCCCGGTCGAAGGGGGTGCCAAGCGCTTCGACGAGGCGGGGCAACTCGGCCGGGTCGCAGGAGCCGTCGCCGGGGAGCGTGACGACCACATCGCCGGTTGCGGCGGCCACCCCGCAGGAGATCGCGTTGCCGACGCCGTGGCGGGTCTGCCGGATCACCCGGGCGGCCCGGGGCAGCGGCAGGACGGTGTCGTCCTCGGGGCCGACGACCACGATGATCTCGCTGACCGCGGGCAGGCCGGCGAAGAGGAGCGGCAGCCGGGAAGCCGACGTCAGGGGAATCACAACGCTCACGGAGGGTGACTGCGGCACTGGCATGAAATACGGCTCCCGGCTCGGCGGCGTTGCTGGGCCCGAAGCTACCGGCCCGCAACCTGGCTGCACCCTGGCCTATCGGTTGATGGTGATCATCTGCGCGGACCGAACCGCCGGTGACTGCCCGTGTGCGTTGCCGGGCCGTCACCGACCGTACCGAAATTGGATAGGGTGATCGATGTGAGACTCGGCCCGCACCTCTCCATCCGCAGCCGGCCGGGCTCCGGATGAGGGTGACGCACGGCCCGGTCCGGGAGCCGTGGCCGAGGGCCGGGGAGTTCGCGCGGATGGTGAAGGCGGTGGCGGGGCTGTGAGTATCGAGGCGGTCGTGTTCGACCTGGACGGCGTGATCATCGACACCGAGGAGGTGTGGGAGGAGGTCCGCCGCGGCTATGTGGCCGAGCACGGGCGGGAGTTCCTGCCCGACTCCCAGGATCGGATGATGGGCATGAGCACCGGGGAGTGGTCGGCGCACCTGGCTGACGAGGTCGGCGTGGCCCGTACCGCTGAGGAGGTCGCCGCGGACGTCCTGGGCCGGATGGCCGGACGCTATCGGGAAGCCCTGCCGTTGATCCCCGGGTCGGTCGAGACCGTCCGGGCGCTCGCCGCCCGGTATCGGCTGGCGCTGGCCAGCTCGTCGGCGCGGGTCCTGATCGACCAGGTGCTGGCGACGGCCGGGCTGGCCGACGTCTTCGAGGTGACGCTCTCCACCGAGGAGGTGGCGCGTGGCAAGCCGGCGCCGGACGTCTATCTCGCCGCGGTCGCGAAGCTGGGTCTCACGCCGGCCGTCTGCGCCGCCGTCGAGGACTCCAGCAACGGGTTGCGCTCGGCCGCCGCGGCCGGGCTGACGGTGATCGCCGTGCCGCACGGTGTCTACCCGCCCGCCGAGGACGCGCTGGCCGGGGCGACCCTGGTGGTGAAGGCGATCACCGAGGTGACCCCGGACGTCGTTTCAAACCTGTGAGCTTGGTGTGAAACTTCTTCGATAGGGGTACGTCGCGGGCCACACTCATGGAGGTGACCCGTGGCGGGACTCCGGCTCGACGTGGGGTTCGTCGACTATCTGATTCTGGCGATCTATTTCGCCACCGTTCTCGGCGTGGGCTTCGCCGCCCGCAGGGCGATCAAGAGCAGCGCCGATTTCTTCCTCTCCGGGCGGTCGATGCCCGCGTGGGTGACCGGTCTGGCCTTCATCTCGGCCAACCTGGGCGCTCTGGAGATCGTCGGCATGGCCGCGAACGGCGCGCAGTACGGCCTCATGACGCTGCACTACTACTGGATCGGCGCGGTGCCGGCCATGGTGTTCCTCGGCATCGTGATGATGCCGTTCTACTACGGCTCCAAGGTGCGCAGCGTCCCCGAGTTCCTGCGGCTGCGGTTCAACCGGCCCACCCACCTGTTCAACGCGGTGAGTTTCGCGGTGGCGCAGGTGCTGATCGCCGGCGTCAACCTGTACGCCCTGGCCCTGATCCTGCAGGCGCTGCTGGGCTGGCAGCTGTGGACCTCGATCGTGGTCGGCGCGGTGATCGTGCTGTCCTACATCGTGCTGGGCGGCCTCTCCGCGGCCATCTACAACGAGGTCCTGCAGTTCTTCGTGATCATCGCCGGCCTGTTGCCGATCACGATCATCGGGCTGGTCAAGGTCGGCGGCGTGGACGGGCTGTTCGAGAAGGTGCGCAGCTCCGCGCTCGGTGACGCCGGCCTGCACACCTGGTCGACCACCGGCGGCACCGACAACACGCTCGGCGCCAGCTGGATCGGCATCGTCTTCGGCCTCGGTTTCGTGCTGTCGTTCGGCTACTGGACGACCAACTTCGCCGAGGTGCAGCGGGCCCTGAGCGCTAAGGACATGAGCGCGGCCCGGCGTACCCCGATCATCGGCGCCTTCCCGAAGCTGCTGATCCCGGCCGTCACCGTGATCCCGGGCCTGATCGCCCTGGTCACCGTGCAGGGGCTGGGCGCCGAGGAGGGCGACCTGGTCTACAACAACGCCATCCCGCTGCTGATGCGTGACCTGCTGCCCAACGGCGTGCTCGGGGTGGCGGTGACCGGTCTGGTGGCGTCGTTCATGGCCGGTATGGCGGCGAACGTCAGCGGTTTCAACACCGTCTTCACCTACGACATCTGGCAGACCTACGTCCGCAAGGACCGGGACGACGCCTATTACGTACGGGTGGGCCGGATCGCGACGGTGGCCGGCATCGTGGTCGGCATCGGCACGGCGTTCATTGCGGCCGGTTTCGACAACATCATGAACTACATCCAGGCTTTGTTCTCTTTGTTCAATGCGCCCCTTTTCGCCACGTTCATCGTCGGCATGTTCTGGAAGCGGATGTCGGCGTGGGCCGGTTTCTGGTCGCTGTTCCTCGGCTTCCTGGCCGCGTTCGTGCTCTACATCCTGCACCTGACCGAGATCGTGAAGTTCAACTCCGACCTGGAGCAGAGCTTCTGGGGCGCCGGCCTGGCCTTCGTGACCGCGGTCGTGGTGGCTCTGCTGATCACCCCGTTCACACCGGGCAAGCGCGACGACGAGCTGCAGGGCCTGGTCTACGGCCTGGGCGGCTCGACCGGCGACGCTCTGGCCGCCGACCGCGTCTGGTGGCGCAACCCGGTGCTGCTCGGTGTGATCGCCGTGGTCCTCGCCCTCGCCCTGTACATCCCCGTCTGGTAGAGGAGGAACGACCATGGCGGAACGCAAACTGGCCCGGCTGTTCGACGTACGGCGGGTGATCGGTGGCCTGTTCGTGGTGTACGGCGTGATCGTCACCCTGATCGGCGTCCTCGACGGCCCCTCGGAACTGGAGAAGGCGCAGGGCGTACGCATCAATCTGTGGATGGGTCTGGGCATGCTCGCCGTGGGCCTGCTGATGCTGCTCTGGCTGCGTCTCAACCCGCCGCCGGAGCCGGCCGAGCCGGCGGAGGAAGAGTCAGACCGCGTGGCCTGATTACGGGTCGGGTGTGCCCGGGTTGCGATCGGGTTAGAGGGGGCCCGTGAATCGTCAACCCGGGCCCCGGTCCGACCGATTACCGGGGCATGGAACCCCTCGCCTCAATCAGCGGCCTCGCTACCGAGGCCGGCCGTCGGCCTGTCGGCTGGCAGGTGCAGCTGCGCGTCGATTATGTCGTCAACAAGGTGATGCAGACGCATCGCGGCCAATCCGAGGACGTCGTCAAGCAGGCCATCCAGGACCAGCTGCGCGTCTACGGTGTGGTGCCCAACAACCGGCAGGTGACCCAGTACGCGACGGCCATCTCGGCGTTGCCTCAACTACCGCCCGCCGGCTGAACGGTCATCTCACCGGGAATCGCAGGATCCGGTCGTCGCCGTCGCGTGTGTCGCCGCGGCCGTCGGTGTTCGAGGTGGTCAGCCACAGCGAACCGTCCGGCGCCACGGCGACCGTGCGCAGCCGTCCGTACCGCCCGGTGAACTCCGCCTTCGTCGAGCCGCCGCCGAGCGGCACCGTCCACAGTCGTTCGCCCTTGAGGGCGGCGACGTAGAGGGTGTCGCCGGCCACGGCCGCGCCGCTCGGGGACGCCTCGTCGGTGCCCCACTGAACGATCGGGTTCACATACCGGTCGTCGTCGGTCCGCCCTTCGACCTCGGGCCAGCCGTAGTTCTTCCCCGGCTCGATGACATTGACCTCGTCCCAGCGGTTCTGACCGAACTCGATACCGTACATCCGCCCCTGCGAGTCCCAGGCGAGGCCCTGCACGTTGCGGTGGCCGAGACTCCACACCGGCGAGCCCGCCCACGGGTTGCCGGGCGCCGGCCTGCCCTCCGGAGTCAGCCGCAGGATCTTGCCGGACGGATCGTCGCGGTCCTGGGAGCGCGACTCGTCACTCGCGTCGCCGGTGCCCACGTAGAGCATGCCGTCCGGGCCGAACGCGATCCGCCCGCCGTTGTGCCGTGAGCCCCGCGTGATCCCGTCGAAGATCACCTCCGGCTCGCCGCCGAGCTTGAACCGGACGATCCGGTTGTCCTCGGACGCGGTGAAGTAGGCATACACCCAGTCGTCGCGGACGGCGAGGCCGAGCAGACCGCCCTCGCCGCCGGACTCCACACCCCCCACCCGGTGCACCTCGCGCGGCTCGCCGCCCGGCACGACCGACAGGATCCGGCCGGTGTTGCGCTCCGCGACGAGCGCGCTGCCGTCCGGCCGGAAGGCCAGGCCCCACGGCACGTCGACACCGGTCGCCACGGTCTGCGGCGCGCCCAGGTCCGGTGTGCCGGTCACGGCCGGTGACGGGGCCGTGGGCGTCACCGCCCCGGTCACCGACGGAACCGGGGCGACGGTCGGCGGCGCGGCCGAGCCGTCGGAGGAGCAGGCGGTCAGAACGGCCAGACCGGCGGCTGCCGCGGCGAGTCGCGTGATGGTCACTCCTCCACCGTGCCACGACGATCGCCGAACGGCATGCCTCGTCTGCGGTAAATGATGTTGTTTGCCGTATTCACGGCGAGGATCCGGGCCAAGATGAGCCCGATGCGAGCTTTGGGACGGCCGCTCACGGCCGCGATCCTCACCCTCACCACCCTTCTCGGGTACGCGCCACAACCGGCCCTGGCCGACCGGTCCGTCGGCGCGCCGCCCTGGATCACGCGCCACGACGCCGCCGCCGGGCCGGTCAACTGGTCGCCCTGCCCCGAGGACGAGAGCGTGCAGTGCGGGCTGATGCGCGTGCCGGTGGACTGGACCGCCCCGCTCGGCCCGCAGATCGACGTGCAACTGGCCCGCAGCCCGGCCGGTGATCCGGCCGCCAAGCTCGGCGTGCTCATGGTCAACCCGGGCGGCCCCGGGGTGTCGGCCGTCAACCTCGCCCTCGACCACGCGTTCTTCGGCGCCGAGGTGCGCCGCCGGTTCGACATCGTCGGCGTCGACCCGCGGGGCGTCGGCCGCAGCGCGCCCATCCTGTGCGATCAGGGTCTGGTCGATGCGAAACCGTCACCGCTGTTCACCACCGAGGCCGACTACCGCAGGACCGAGGAGCACAACCGGCGCCTGGCCGAGGACTGCGGGGGCCGCAGCGGACCGGTGTACGAGCACGCCGACACGGTCAGTGTGGCCCGGGACCTGGAGGCCGTACGGCTGGCCCTGGGTGAGGAGCGGATCAGCTTCTTCGGCGCCTCCTACGGCACCCTGCTCGGCCAGGTCTACGCCGAGCGCTACCCGGACCGGGTCCGGGCCCTGGTGCTGGACAGCGTGATGGACCACAGTGCCGGGATCGACGCGTTCCTCAGCCAGACCGCGGAGGCCGCGCAGGGGGCGTTCGACCAGTTCGTCGCCTGGTGCGCGCGCGACGACAAGTGCGCGCTGCGCGGTCGCGACATCCGCGCCATGTGGGCCGAGCTGATGCGGCGGGCCGAGGCGGGGCGGCTGCCCGACCCGTACGATCCGCCCAACCTGCTCGGCCCGTGGGAGCTCGTGTCGGCGGCGTTCAGCGCGTTCTACGACCCGCAGTGGTACTCGTTCGCCCACTACATCGAGGAGGCGTACACCCCCGCGCCCGCCGCGCCCTCCGCGCTGGCCCGGCGGGCCGTCCCGCTGCTCGAAGAGCTCACCCCGCACAGCTTTCCCGCCGTCATCTGCCAGGACTGGTGGCTGCCGGTCGACGGGTTCACCGGGTACCGGGACCGGCTGCGGGCGCTGGCCGCCCACGCTCCGCAGATGCGGGTCTCGCCACTGGCGCTGACCGCCGTCGCCGGCTGCCTCGGCCGCGCCGCCGCGCCGGTCAACCCGCAACGGCCGATTCCCCGGGCGGCCGGGCCGGTCCTCGTCGTCAACTCGCGGTACGACCCGGCCACCGCCTACCCCTGGGCGCAACAGGTGGCCCGGCAGCTCGGGCCGTCCGCGCGGCTGCTCACCTACCAGGGCTGGGGGCACGTCGCCTACAGGCACAGCGAGTGCGTGAGCGCGGCCGTCGACCGCTACCTGCTCGACCTGACCCTGCCCGCCGACGGGGCGACCTGCCCGGCGGTCGAGCCCAAACCGTTCGGCGTCGGCTGACCTGTTGCCTTTCATGGTCACGACCCGGTAGGCAGATATGGACGACCGGCAATGTCCAACTGGAGGACTGATGCGGTTCCTGCCCGCGCTGACAGCGCTGTCACTCACCACCCTGGGACTCGTGGCCGCCTCGCCACCGGCGCTTGCCGGCGGCATCATCAAAGAGCCGACCGCCATCGGGTACGGCGGAGCGGTCGCCACGGTCGACGCGGACGCCACCGCCATCGGGCTCGACGTGCTGCGCCGTGGCGGCAACGCGGTGGACGCGGCGGTCGCTGCCGCGGCGGCCCTCGGCGTCACCGAGCCGTTCTCGGCCGGGATCGGCGGTGGCGGCTTCTTCGTCCACTACGACGCGCGTACCGGGCGGGTCTCCACCATCGACGGGCGGGAGACCGCGCCGGCCACCGCCACCGAGCGGTACTTCATCGATCCGGCGGACGGGCTTCCGTACGACTTCAACGAGGCCCGGGTCAGCGGCCTCTCCACCGGGGTCCCCGGCACCCTCGCCACCTGGGAGACCGCGCTGCGGCGCTGGGGCACCCGGTCGCTGCCGGCCTCGCTGGAGCCGGCCGCCCGCCTCGCCGACCGCGGCTTCACCGTCGACGCCACGTTCCGTCAGCAGGTCGCCGACAACGCCGCCGCGTTCGGGCAGTTCACGTCGAGCCGGGAGCTCTACCTGCCGGGCGGGGCGCCGCCGGCGGTCGGCTCGATCCAGCGCAACCCCGACCTGGCCGGCACCTACCGGCTGATCGCGCGGAAGGGGACCGCCGTCTTCTACCGGGGGGCCGTCGCCGACGACATCGTCGACACGGTCCAGCACCCGCCGGTCGCCGCCGACCCGTGGGGCACGTGGGCGTACCCGATCCGGCCCGGTGTCCTCACCAAGGCCGACCTGGCCGCCTACCGGCTACGGCACCCGGCGCCGACCCGCTCCGACTACCACGGGCTGACCGTCTACGGCATGAACACGCCGTCCAGCGGTGGCGTCGCGGTCGCCGAGGCGCTCAACATCCTCGAAACGGGGCTGCCCACCTCGGCGACCGAGACCGAGAAGCTCCACTGGTACCTCGAAGCGACCGCTCTGGCCTTCGCCGACCGGAACAGGTTCGTGGGGGCGTACACCTCGCCGTCGGTGGTGAAGAAGTTGATCTCGGATCGCTGGGCCGGGCAGCGTGCGTGCCTCGTCGACCCCGCGAGAGCGCTGGTCAAGCCGGTCGCCCCGGGTGATCTGAACGGCTCCGGCTGCGCGGTCGCGTCGGCCGGGCGGCCGGTCGAGGAGGGGCAGAGCACCACGAACCTGACCGTCGCCGACCGCTGGGGCAACATCGTCGAGTACACCTTCACCATCGAGGCCACCGGCGGGAACACCATGGTCGTGCCGGGCCGCGGCTTCGTCCTCAACAACGAGCTGACCGACTTCAACTTCGCGCCCACCCAGGGCTCCGCGCCCGACCCCAACCTGCCCGGCCCGGGCAAGCGGCCGCGCAGCTCGATGTCGCCGACGATCGTGCTCAAGGACGGCAGGCCGTTCCTCGCGCTCGGCTCGCCCGGCGGCGCCACCATCATCACCACCGTCACCCAGCTGCTGCTCAACCGCCTCGAACTGGACATGACCCTGCCCGAGGCGATGGCCGCGCCGCGCGCCTCCCAGCGCAACAGCGCCGGCATCCAGGCCGAGGCCGCGTTCCGTCTCCGGTACGGCCCGGCGCTCACCCCGCTCGGCCACACCTTCGGCGCCGACGCCCCGGAGCTCGGCGCGGCCACCGCCATCGAGTTCACCCGCGGCGGCGGGTTCATCGCCTCGGCCGAGCCGGTACGCCGAGGTGGCGGAGCCGCCGGAGTGGTCCGGCCCGCGCGCTGAGGTTTTGCGGCTCCCCGATCGGTCGGCCATCATGGTGCGGTCGATCGGGGAGGGCAATGAGTTTCGAGAGCATGGCGCCGCACGAGGGCAACCTGGAGACCTTCAGCCTGGCCACCCGCCGGATGATCCGTTTCAGCATCGCCTTCCTGGTGGTCCTGCTGCTCCTCGCCGGCATCGTGGCGGGCAGTGTGACGGCCGTGCGGAACGCCGCCGACCCGTCCGCGCTGTTGTCGAGCGCTCCGCTCCTGCTCACCGTCACGATCGCCGGGTTCGTGACCTTCGTCAGCATGGTGGGCCTGCTGGCCTCCGCCGTCGTCTGGATCGTCAGCGCCCACAAGGTGTCGCCCACCGGCCCCGGCGCGGTCGGCTACGGCGGGCTCTTCGTCGCGCTGCTGTCGATCAGCCTCAGCTACATCCTCCCGCTGACGCTGCTCCTCCAGGCCGGCCTGCGGATCGGCGCCTGTGCCGCCCTGCTCGCCGGGGTCGTCGCCACCCGTGCCCGGATCCGTCGGGAGACCGGCCGGCCGGACCTCGGCGGCCGCCGGCGGAGCATCCTGCAGAGCGACGACTGGGACGCCTCCAAGTGGGACCCGGAGGTCCACCGCGACATCGAGCGCCGCGGCCGTCCCGGCGAGTAGGGGCGCCTACCTCACCTCGAGTGGCAGCTTGACCAGCACGGTCGTGCCCGCGTCGCCGCCGGTCAGCTCGATGCTGCCGTGATGCCGCGCCACCACGGCGCGGCTCAGGGTCAGGCCCAGGCCGCTGCCCGGCAACACCCGGTCGTTACCGCGGGCGGTCCGGAAATGGCCGGTGAACAGCTGCTCCCGCTCGGCATGGGGCACGTCCCCGGCCGCGTCCGACACCGCCAGCTCGGCCGTGCGCCCGGTGCTGCGCAGCGACACCGCCACGTGCCCGCCGTCCGGACTGAACCGGACCGCGCTGCCCAGCAGCTTCTCGACGATGTGCCGCAGCCGGTCCCGGTCGCCCGGCACGATCAGCTCACCCGGCAGGTCCGCGTCGATCACCACGGGCGCCCCGTCGATCGCCACCCGCGCCCGGTCCACCACGTCACGGACCACTTCGGCGAGATCCATGGGGGTACGGCGTACGTCCGCGTGCCCGGCGTCCAGCGCCGACAGCTCCAGCAGCTCGTTGATGATCTCCCGGAGCTGGTTCGTGTTGCGCTCGATCACCGCGATCAGCCGTGGGCCGTCCCGGACAAGCGTGGGCTCGTCCGCCTCGCGCAGCAGCTCCGTGTAGGCGCTGATCGACGTCAGCGGGGTGCGCAGCTCGTGCCCGATCAGCGCCAGATACTCGTTCTTGCTCCGGGTCAGCTGCAGCTGGAGATCCTCCACCCGGCGCCGCTCCACGAACTGCCCCAGATGCGCGGCGATCCCCGACATCAGCGCGACCAGCTCGTCCTCCGGGTCCTCCACCGAGTCGGCGAAGACCGTCAGCACCCCGATCGGCCCCGACCCGTCGTGCACCGGGATCGCCAGCGCCGTGTGCAGCCGGTCCGCCGACGTGTCCGGGGAGATCAGGCTCTGTGGGCGGCCCACGTCGCGGATCCACAGCGGCTTGTCCACCTGCCAGGCCCGCCCGGCCAGCCCCTGCCCGTACGCCAGGCGCTCCGGCACCGGGATCCCCGACGGCCAGCCCGGCGTGCTCCAGCGGGCCGCCGCCCGGATCGTCCCGTCGTCGACCATCCACAACTCGGCGTGCACCCAGTCCAGGGTCGCGACCACCGCCTCCAGCACCCGCGGCCCCGCCGCCTCGATGCTCGGCGCCCCCGCCAGTGCCGTGGTCACCGCCAGCTCACAACTGCGGAACCGCTCCGCCCGCCGCTGCCGGGTCACGTCCTGCACCGCCTGCACGGCGCCCACCACCCGGCCGTCCCGCCCGCGGATCGGCTGCGCGTCCATCAGGAAGAACCTGGTCCGGCGGCTCCGGCCGTGCACGGTGATCGGCTCGTCGCGGACCTGCTCGCCCCGCAACGCCCGGAACAGCCCCAGCTCCTCGCGCAGCAACGGCACCCCCGACCCGTCGGCCAGCCCCGTCACGTCCTCCACCGGCGAGTCGCCCCACAGCCGGCGCATCCGCTCGTTGACGAACACCACCCGGCCGGCGGCGTCACAGGCGGCCACCCCGTCGTGCAGGCTGTCCAGCACCGCGTCCAGGAACCGGTGCTGCTGCTCCAGCTCGTGCCGGGCCAGCTGCTCACCGATCAGCAGCGTCGCCACCTCGGCCGCCTCCGCCACCGCGGCGATCTGCTCGGACGTCCACTCCCGCGGCCGGGTGTCGTAGGCGCAGCACACGCCCAGCACCATGCCCATCCGGTCGTGCACCGGATAACCCAGGTAGGCGCCCCCGGGCTCCCGTAACGCCCCCGCCGGCACCCGCCCGTCGATCAGCGCGTCCGTCACGGCCAGGGTGTCCCCGGTGCGTACCACGATCCCGCCGAGCGACGTCTCCAGATCGACATGGCTCACCTCGTCCCAATCGGCGGCCACGCCCCAGCTGCCGTACAGGCGAAGCTGCTCGCCCTCGA
The DNA here is from genome assembly GCF_050956125.1 of Actinoplanes sp. CA-252034. Taxonomy (NCBI): domain Bacteria; kingdom Bacillati; phylum Actinomycetota; class Actinomycetes; order Micromonosporales; family Micromonosporaceae; genus Actinoplanes; species Actinoplanes sp. CA-252034. The sequence continues at coordinate 8,824,521 of NZ_CP191846.1, read as the reverse complement.
CGAACTGGACACAGGCACTGGGCGCGCTCGCCGCCCGGGCCGTCAGGGCCGCCAGCTGGTCGGCGGATCCGCTGGTCAGGACGCCGCGATGCGGGGAGGACCCGAAAAAGCGGGCGGCCGCCGGCGAGCCGTGATGCTCGTCGACGGCCGTCCCCCCGTAAGGCGCGGCCGTGCGTGCGGGAACCGCGGCTTCCGCCGCGTGCGTCCGTCCGGACCGCCCGGCATCGCCGGGGCCTTCTCGCCGCATGGCCGACCTCCACCTCAAGCCTAGATGCGCGAAAGGGCTAAAACCGGCAAATGACGCGGCGCGCGTTCAAGGCCCCTCGCGGCGGGGTGACTGCGATCCACCCCTCAACCTTCAGTGTCGGCCACCATCGCCGGACCCTTTGGCCGGAGTTTCGCCCGGACCCGTCACCCCGCGGCTCTTCGGGTGCGGTGGATCAGCGACGTTCGTACCGTAGATCGGTGATCGGGCGGCCCGCCTCGGCGCCGCGCCGCTCGAACTTCGTCTCCGGTCGCCCGTGCGGCATGGCCGGAAGGCGCCGCAGGCCCGGGTCGGCGTCCAGCGTCTCCGCCATCGCCTCCGCATACTCCGGCCAGTCGGTCGCACAGTGCAGCACGCCACCCGGGCGCAGCCGCTCCCGGAGCAGAGCCACGTTCGACGGCTGGACGAGCCGCCGTTTGTGGTGGCGGGCCTTCGGCCACGGATCCGGGAAGAACACGTGCACGGCGTCCAGGCTGCCCGGCCGGAGCTGGTGCACGAGTTGCATCGCATCGCCGTGAGCCACGCGGACGTTGTCGAGACCCAGCTCACCGGCGAGCGCCAGCAGATTGCCGATGCCCGGCGTGTGCACCTCGACGCCGAGATAGCCCCGCCCGCGATCCGCCGCCGCCATGGCCGCGGTCGCGTCACCCATCCCGAACCCGATCTCCAGAACCACCGGAACGTCCCGGCCGAACAACTCCACCAGATCCAGCGGAGTCCGATCGCCGTCGAGAACCGTCAACCCGAACCGCGGCCACAACGCCGCATGCGCGTCCGAATGGCGGCTGCTCATCCGCCCACGGCGCGGATGGAAAGTGCGGATGGGCCTGGCTGCGGGGCTCTCGGTCTCACTCATGGCGCGGCCAACGATAGAACCCCTCCCCGGCCACGACGAAATCCTCACCTCTCCCGCCGCGTCGGCCGGTCCCGCGGACACGTCCCTCCCGTCCGGGCGGATCCGAAGTCCGGGCCGTCAGCGGGTCAGTGGCTGAACACTCGGCTGAGAGCCGGAACGGAGCAGGGTCCGCGTCCCGTCGCCCAGGCGGAGCACGGTCAGCCACGAGCCGCGGTTGTTGCGGCTGGTGACGATCGCGTGATCCGCGTCGACATAGGACAACTCGCGGTCCAGCGCGTTGCCGACCGTCCGCCGCGCCCCGGTCGCCGTGTCGTACTCGACCAGGTGAACCGGCTTGTTCCCGGCGGCCGTCTCACCCTCCTCGTAGGCGGTCCAGGACAGCTTCACCCCGTCCGAACGCCAGCTCGGCACCACCGCGAAGCCCCGGTTCTGCGTACCTCCGCCACCGTAGGCCACGACGGTCTGCTCCTCCCCGGTCGCCACCGTTCCCATGCTCAGGCAGGCGTCGTACGTCGACTCGCAGTCCCCACCCCGGAACGCCACCCGCGCGCCGTCCGGGGACCAGGCCACCGCGTTGTCGTACTGCAGGCGCTCCCGCAGCGACCCCGTGACCGGCCCGGCCGTGGTCTCCTCGGGCAGCTCCTCACCACGGCAGTCCCGCGGGAACAGCACCTCGGGCCGAGCCGGCGCCGCCGCCGTCGAGATCCGGTACACGCCCTGCCCACCGGTGCACGACAGCGACGCGAACGCGACCCACTTCCCGTCCGGCGACCACGAAGGCCCACCCGCCGGCCGGGTGCTCAGCCGCCGCTGCCCGCTGCCGTCCGCCTTCATGACCCAGACCTGCCCCCTGTTCAGAACAGCGATCCGCCCCCGTCCGGCGACCACCGGGGCCGAGCATGCCCGCCCCGGTGGTCAGGCGCTGTTCCGTGAGGCCCCTGCTGACGTAGACGTCGCCGTCCCGTACGAACGCCACCGCCCGCGGCAGCCCCGTCGCCGCCTCTCGCGGTCCCGCATTTGCCTCGCGCGGCCCAGTGTTTGCCTCGCGCGGCGCCGCCTTCGTTGACTGGGCCGGTCGCCGCGCATCCGTCGCCGTCATCGGCGGTCCCGCGGCCGTCGCCCGTGCCGGGGCGGGCGGCGTCGCGTTCGCCTCCGCGGTCAGGATCAGCGATCCGCTCAGGCCCACCGCAGCCGCCAGCGTCACGTTTCCCGCTACTTGACCGAGCTTTCCCATGGCCGAACGCCCCCCGAGGTTCCGCCTACGTCCTGACAACAGGAGGCATCGTCGCAACCGCTCTGCACCTGAGCCGTTCCCGCACCGCAACCCGAAAAATGCCCACCGAGCCATCCTCGATGCCCTATCGGCCCATGGCCCGACCAGGAAGATCGGCCCGACGACGTGGTCGCATGGCACCGATCAGCGGCTCCGGGTGGTCGGGCACGCGCCCGGTCGCGTTCCGGTCAGCCGCTACCCGGCCGGTGTCACGCCCCGGCTTCGACGGTCTCCACCAAACCCGGCGTGGAACTCGGGTGCCACACCTGCTCAGCCGCACGATCGTGTAGCGGCGTGCCGGACCGCCGCGCATCTCACAACCAGACATCCGGGACCGGCGTAGCGCAGGCCTCGACCATGGAAGCCCCGTCGAGTAGTGAATCCAGAGGTGCGGTTCCCACTGACTGAGGTCGGCCGCAGTCAGCTGGAGCCACTGATGAACCCGGTGTCGGGTCTGGTCGATGTCGGCGCCCTCCTGCGGGCGGCAGCCGCACCCGCATGCACGAACGGGCCGCGACGATCATCGTGCCAAGGGCGGCTCGTCCTCACGATGCTGCAATGGGTGGCCCTATCGGCCTTATCGACCCGGCCTCATCGACCGGCTGTGTACCGACCGGCGACCGGCTGTGTGCCGACGGGCGGTGCTGACGGGCTGTGCTGACGGGCTGTGCGCCGACGGGCTGTGCTGGCGGGCGGTGCTGACGGGCTGTGTGCCGACGGGCCGTGCCGACGGGCGACCGTCTGGGGTGCCGGCCGCCGACCGGCGGTGAGGCGGGCCACGAACGGTTCGTCGCGGGTGGCCTCACCGCCGGCCGGGTGATCAGCATCGGGCCGTCGTGGTCGTCGATGTCTGGTGGGAGAGGTTCGGTGCGCCGGGTGCCGGGCCGGTTTCGGGCAGTTCTCGGGCGGAGGCCGAGCCGGTGACGGCCGTCGTGCTGAGCGGGTCGGCGGGCAAGGGCGTGGGCGTCGGGTGCTCGGGATCATCGCTCGCGTCCAGGTACAGGGTGGCCACCGCGCCGAGCAGCAGGAGCCCGCCGATCATCGTGGCGAGGCCGAGCGGCTCGTCGATGAGGAGTACGGCGAGGAGCGCGGCGGTGAGCGGTTCGAGGAGGGTTACCACCACGGCGACGCTGCCCGAGATGCGGCGCAGACCGGTGTAGAACAGGGCGTACGCCAGGGCGGTCGTGATCGCACCGGCATAGAGCAGCAGGGCGACCGGGCCGGCCTGCGGGGTGAAAGCGAGGCCTTCGACGGCGGCGACCGGCAGGATCGCGATCGCCCCGATCGCGCACGACAGGGTGGTCAGGGTGAGTGGCTCCACCCCTTGAGTGGTGTGCCGGCTGATCGCGGTCGACGCGGCGTAGACGACGCCCGAGCCGATGGCGGCCAGCAGCCCGAGGCCGGCGGCGGTCGCGCCCGGTTCGACGGTGGCGCCGCCGATGAGGACCAGGCCGCCGACGGCCGCGGCCGACGCGATCAGGGTCGCAGTGCTCGGGCGCTGCCGGGTGCGTAGCGTCTCCCAGGCACTGAGCAGCACGGGCGCGATGCCCAGGCTGACCACGGTGGCGATGCTGACGCCGCTCAGCCGGACGGCCACGAAGTAGAGGCCCTGATAGGCGGCGAGCCCGACACCCGCCGCGATGACCGCGACCGGCGCGCCACGAAACGCCGCCCAGATCCGCCGCCGTGACGGCAACCCGATGAGCAGCAGAACGACAGCGGCGACGGCGAGCCGGTAGAAGCCGATCGCCAGGGCCCCGAGCCCGGTGTGCTCGGCGACGACCTGGACGACGACACCGGCGGTGCCCCAGAGGATCCCGGCGGCGGACACCTGCAACAGGCTGAGCCGGGCGCCGGCCGCAGCCGACGAGAAGACAGACGAGAAGTACGAGATGAACACGTGCGCTCCGAAAAAGAGTGAGTCGTCAGAGAACGGCGACGGAGCGCAAGGCAGAGCAGCCGATCAGCCGGTGCTGAATCGGCGCGGCGGCGCTCCGGTCAGGAGCGCGGCGGCGGAAGAACGCCGGGAAAGGGACTCACGCCAGGCAGCTTAGCCGTTCCCCGGCCCGGCAGGTCCGCAGGGCGATGCGAGCCCCAGCCCCGGACCACCCTCACACCGAGCCCGAACCCGCCGTCCCGGCACAGCGGTCCGCCGCCCGCCGCCGGCAAGCGCCGGCCGAAGTCCGTAAGTGCCGCCCACCGCCCGCAAGTGTTGGTCGGACTCCGCAAGTGCCGGCCACCGCCCCGGAGCGCCGACCACGGTGCTGCTGGTCCGTGATCTGCTCGCCCTGCACGAGAACCGGGGGAGGCGGTGCCGGTGCTGCCCAGCCTCTCCATGTGGCGGCCGGAGGAGCCGCCCGCGAGCGTCGGTCACCGCCCGCAGGTGCTCGTCGAAGCGCGCGAGTGCAGGCCAATGGCCGCAAGCGTCGGCGCTGGCCAATGCCCGCAGTTGCTGGTCGAAGCGCCCGCAGGTGCTGGCAACGTCCGCAAGTGCTGGCAACGTCCGCAAGTGCTGGCAACGTCCGCAAGTGCCGGCTGAAGCCCTCGCCGCCGTGGACTGGGCGCCGAGGGCCGTTCGTGGGTGGCGAGTGGAGGCTTGCCTGGTCCGGACGGATCGCGGGTGGGTGGGCCGGGCGCGTGGGGTGGCACGCGCCCGGCCGGAGCGGGGAGAAGGATCAGGCGGCTGGGGACGCTGTCGCGGCCCACATCGCGGTGAACGCGGCCGCCTCGCCGGCCAGCCAGCTCTCGACATCGGCCGGGCGGGCCGACTGGTCGAAGCGATGGACGACGCCCCGGCGCAGGTCGACCAGGACCGGCTCGGCGTTGGGCAGGATCTGGTCCATGTGGCGGGCCATCAGGTGGAGCATCGCCATCGCGGCCTCGCTGCTCGGCGGCTCCTCGTCGAAGTGGAGGCGGACGGCCTCGCGCCGCCCGTCGTCGTAGCGCAGCCCGAAATGTGGGTTGATCTTCACTGCCAGCGGGCCGACGGTGGCGATCGCGTCGCGGGTCTGGGCGAGATTGACCTGCTCGGGGTTGCCGAGCGAGGCCAGATAGGTGCGGGCGCCGGCACGCAGCGCGCCGTAGAGCGGCTTCCAACGGTCCTTCACCACGTCGACCACGCCGCCGAGGTAGCTGCCGCCGGTCCGGAATGCGATGTCGGCCTTCAGTGCTTTCACCAGCTGGCCGTGCGGGTTGAAACCGCTCCGGCGCTCACGCTGCTTGCGCAGGCCGCCGACGAACGTGGCCTTCGCCGGGCCGGTGCGAGACACGTAGCGGGTGAAGCCGAGCATCGTCGCATAGGGAGGGATCACGGGCACGGGGGTGGTGGTCGAGATCGTCACGTCGTCTCCTCGCTCGCACTGCGGAAATCAGGCCGCAAGGGGCCTCCGAAGGCCTGAAGATCCGCAGCTCAGGTCCCCTCTTTCGTACATACATTCTAATCGACGGGTACGACATTCCCAACGCGGAAACAGCCCTCTGCCGGGTCTCGTCCGACGAGCCTCTCGGTCTCCGGATCCACCTCGCAGATCCATATCGGACGGCCGCATCGAGCGGTGCCCGGTGCCGCGGGGGAGCCTGGATGGCGCGCGTGTCTTTCGGCGCCATCAGTCGGCACCGCGTGCAGGGCTTCGAGCGCCGTGCGGTGCCGGCCGGGCGGGCGCGAGCCGGGAGTGATCGGGCATCGAGGTCAGGATCATTCGCGGCCGAGGCTCGGTGATACTCGGCGAACTGATCATCACCGATCGCCGGGTGGGCGATCCTTGGGTCAGACAGCCATTGAAGGCAGGACGGGACTGACGTAGGAGAGACGTGGACACCCTGACCTTGGATGGTCTCCTAGACTTCCCGGATGATCGTGCGGATGGCGGGGCCGGCGGATGTGACGGCCCTTGCGGAGTTGCGCGGCATCGAAGAGGGCGACTTCCCCGCGTACGCGGAATGGTTGATCGCCCACGCGGAGACGCACCTGCCGTTCGTCGCCGAGGTCGATGGCCGCGTGGTCGGTTGTGCCTTCCTGTTCGTCGCCGAACGGGTGCCCGGCGGCGGGTCGATGAGCCGGCGGTACGGCGACGTCCAGTCGGTCATGGTCCGCGAGGAGCACCGCGGGCGGGGTGTCGGCGCCGCGATGATGGCCGCGATCCTTGCCGAGGCCCGCACCCGGGGACTGCTGCACGTGACCGTCCACTCCGGCCGCCGTGCGGTCGACTTCTACCTGCGCAACGGCTTCGTCAACCATCGGCAGATGCTCCTCTGGGAGCCGGTTGGGGATTGACGGGTGTGGTGCTCCTCGAGCTGTTCCTGCCAGCGGATTCGGCGGACCGGATCCGGCCCTGGCTGGAGCCGAGAGACCGCCTGTCCTGACGGACGCGAGTGTCAGCGCCGACCTGACCGGTAAGGGGAGGCATGCTGGCGCAATGACGACCACAGGGCTGGAACGACTGCGGGACGTGCGGCGGCGGCTGAACGAAGAGGGTCCGGAGTGGACGCGGGGGCCCGAGCGGGACTTCGCGACCGTGACGCTGCCGGAGCGTGACTGTGACCTGCTCCGTGACCTGCTCGTCGCCGAGGGCGCGCAGACGGTCGTGGAGGTGGGGCTCGCCTACGGCAGTTCGGCGCTGGCGATCGGTGAGGCGCTGCTCAGCGTCGGCGGGACGCCACGACACGTCGTGATCGACCCGTTTCAGCGGGACGCGTACCACGATGTCGGTTGGAATCTCTTGATCCGTGCGGGCCTGGACCGGATCGCCGGGCTGATCCGGGAGCCGTCGTCGGAGGCGCTTCCGCGGCTGCTGGCCGAGGGTCTGGTCGCGGACGCCGCGTTCGTCGACGGCAGTCACCGGTTCCACGAGGTCTTCGTCGACCTCTACTACCTTCGCAAGATCGTCAAGCCGGGTGGCCTGATCGTCCTCGACGACGACTGGGCGCCGTCGATCCGGACCGCCGTCCGCTACTTCGAGCGCAACCTGGGCTGGAGCGTCCTGCCCGGCGCGTTCGACGGCGGCACGCTGGTCGTCGAGGGCGCGACGACCGGTGAGGAGATGATCCGCGGCAGCGGCACGGTGGCCGGAAACCCGCGCTGCCGCGCGATCCGGCTTCCCGACGAGCGGTTCGAGCCGGCCTTCGACGACTTCCGGCAGTTCATCGAGGAGGAGTAGTTCGTCGAGGAAGAATGAAGGCATGGCACTGGTCCGCTGTGACTTCTGGTCCGAGGCGCTGGAGATGAGCACCTCGATGACGGTGATCCTGCCCGACGGGGATGCGACGGATCCGCCGCCCGTGCTCTACCTGCTGCACGGGCTGACCGACGACCACACCGCGTGGACCCGGTTCAGTTCGGTGGAGCGCTACGCCGAGGAGCGTGGCGTGGCGGTGGTGATGCCGTCGGTGGACCGGAGCTTCTACGCCAACGAGACGTACGGGATGAGGTTCTGGGACTTCCTGTCGGCGGAGCTGCCGGAGCGGGTCGGCCAGTTCTTCCGGGTGTCGGCGCGACGGCAGGACACCTTCGTGGCCGGTCTGTCGATGGGTGGCTACGGCGCGCTCAAGTGGGCGCTGCGGGAGCCGGAGCGGTTCGCCGCAGCCGCTTCGCTGTCCGGGGCGCTCGATCTGGCGTACATCCAGGAGCATGATCGTCGCCCGTACATCCGTGCCCTGGTCGCCAGGGTCTTCGCCGACCGGATCGTCGCGGGCGGCGACGAGGATCTGATGCACCTGATCCGTGTCGCCGACCCGTCGTCGCTGCCGCGGCTGATGCTGCGCTGCGGCAGCGACGATCATCTGGTCGCGCAGAACCGCCGGTTCGTGGCCGCGTGCGCGACCGCCGGGGTCGAGCTCGACGCCGCTTTCGAGCCGGGCGACCACACCTGGGAGTTCTGGGACAGGCATCTGCCGGGGGTGCTGGCCTGGCTGCTCAAGAGGTGACGATCAATTGTCGTCGCGGCTCTGCTCGGCGAGGAACCGCTCCAGCTCGGCACCGAGCTCCTCGGCGGTGGGCAGCGGATTGTCAGGGTCGGCTAGCAGGTTGCCCTGGCGGCCGCGCAGGAACGCGTCATACTGCGCCTCCAGCGAGGTGACCAGGCGACCGGCCTGCTCGTCGTCGGCGACCTGCTTGTCCACCTCGTCACGGACCGACTTCGCCGACTCGCGCAGGCTGCCGGTCGGCAGGGCCAGGCCGGTGCTCTCCGACACCGAGTCCAGCAGCACCTCGGCGGCCGCCGGATAGCCGGTCTGCGCCAGGTAGTGCGGGACGTGCGCGGCGTAGCCCAGCGCGTCGCGCCCGGACCGGCCGAGCCGGAACTCCAGGAGGTTGCCGACGCTGGCCGGCACCTGGACCCGCTGCAGCCAGGACTCGTGCTCGCCGAGCAGCCGCTTGTCGGTGGCGTGCGCCGTGACGCCGACCGGGCGGGTGTGGGGCACGGCCATCGGGATCGCGTTGAGGCCGACGGTGACGCTGACGCCGAGACGGTCGATCAGGCCGGTCACCGCGGCGATGAAACGCTCCCACTGCAGGTCCGGCTCGGGACCGGCGAGCAGCAGGAACGGGGTGCCCAGCTGGTCCTTGACCAGGTGCAGGGCGAGGCTCGGCTCCTCGTAGCTCTCGAAGTGGTCGGCCACGAAGATCATCGGCGGACGACGGGAGCGGTAGTCGAGCAGTTGGTCGAGGTCGAACGTGGCGACGATCTCGCTCTCCAGGTGCTCCAGCAGATTTTCTCTGGCCAGCTGGATCGCGGTGCCCGCATCGACGAATCCGGTGAGCGCCTGGATGAGCACCGGGCCGTCCAGAGCCGGCAGGTCACCGGTCACCTCGTAGAGCCCGTGGGGGTCGAGCACGCTGTGAACCTCCGTGAGAGCGGTGCCCGCTGACGCGGGCCTGTTTCCGGCGGTAACAGCCGGCTGCCGGCGTTCATTCCGGCACGTTCCCATCATTACTCACCGAGCGTGGCGGCGGAGACGTGCATGCACCGCGCACAATGGGAACGGATCCTTCTCCCCGCGCCCACCGGAGTGATCTTTGAATCAACAGCAGTCCGCAGAGTCCCTCGCCCCGTCCAGCACGTTGTGGGCCCGGATGAAGGCCGACCCGCAGTATGCGCCGGAGCACCTCGCCCTCGACGCGGTGCGCCGGCTCGGCCCGGAGGCGGCCGCCTGGCACGCCCGGCTCCGGCAGGAACGCCCCGATCTCGACGCCGACGGTCTCGCCAACCTCGCGATCAAGCACTTCACCACCCTGGCCCGGGTCTCCGGGGCCGTCTCCGGCGCGGCCGGCCTGCCCGGCGCGGTCGTCGACGTCGGCGTCCTCGCCTGGACCCAGTCGCGTCTCGTGCTGCACGTCGCCGCCGCCTACGGCGCCGACCCGGCCGCCCCGGAGCGGGCCACCGACCTGCTCGTGCTGCAGCGGGTGCACAAGGTGGCGGAGACCGCGCGGACGGCGCTCGGTGTGGCGGCCGGCCGGGAGCGCGCCAGCCGGATCTTCACCGGCGACTCCGGCCGGCCGCTGGCCGGGGTGCTGGTGAGACTCGGGGTGAAACTGGCACAGATGGCCGGGGTGCGTGCGGCGAGGCGGCTGTTCGCCAAGATGGTCCCGGGCGCCGGCATCATCCTCGGCACCTGGGTCAACTCGGCGGCCACCAAGGACCTGGCCAAACGTGCGCGGGAGCATTACCGCAACGCCTAAGATTCCGCGACGCCGACCCGAAGCACCAGACGTGCTGGGATTTCGGAAGTCCGCGGTCGCTCTGACCGCCGTCGCGCTGCCGCTGCTGCTCCTGGGCTGCTCCTCGTCCTCGTCGTCGACCCGGCCGGGCGAGGAGGAGACGGCCACGGCCGGCCGCGACTGGATCGTGGTGGAGGAGGGTGACCCCACCCCCTCGCCCACCGATCCGGTCGGCAAGGCGTCGCCGACGCCCTCGACCACGCTGCCGCCGCTGCCCAGTGGCAGCCCGTGGCCGTCCGGCACACCGACCAGCACCTGCACGCCGATGCAGCGGATCAAGCGGATCGACGGGCTGGCCGTGACGCCGGGCAGCACCAGCGCCGTGGTCACCTGGTACCACCCGGGCGGCAGCAACATCGTCGACTACCGGGTCACGGCGATCAACCAGGACCTGGTCACCGGCGCCCAGAAGGAGGTCGGCTGGACCCGCAGCGCGCCGGCCACCTGTGGGGACGTCAGTGCCACCGTCACCGGGCTGGACCCGAAGACGCCGTACACCTTCGTCGTCGACGTGGTGCTCACCCGGGACAACTTCAGCCTGGAGGGCGTCTACACCCAGACGATCGCGCGGTCGGGGGTAATCAGCACCACGTAGGGACTTGTCACAGGGATTCTCTAAGCTTCCCGGCATGGAAACGATCGTCGACACCGTCGTTCTGGTCGCGATCGCTGTCGTCGGTGCGGCTCTGGCCCGCCGACTGGGGTTCGTCGCGCCGTTGGTGCTGCTCGTCGCCGGGTTGGGGCTGTCCTACGTCCCCGGGTTCCCGGAGGCGCATCTCGATCACGAGTTGGTGCTGATCGGGATCCTGCCACCGCTGCTCTACGTGGCGGCCCTGCAGACCTCGGTGCCCGCGTTCCGACTCGCGTTACGGCCCATCCTGCTGCTCGCGGTCGGCCTCGTGGTGCTGACCGCGACGGTGATCGGCTTTCTCGTGCACATGCTGTTGCCCGGCGTGCCGCTCGCCGCGTGCATCGCGCTGGGTGCGATCGTCGCCCCACCGGACGCGGTCTCCGCGACCGCCATCGCCCGCCGGGTGGGCCTCCCCCGCCGTGTCGTGACGATCCTGGAGGGCGAGAGCCTGCTCAACGACGCGACCGCCCTGGTGATGGTGCGGGTCGCGGTCGTCGCGCTGGGCGGGACGGCGGCCACCTTCGCAGACATCGCCCTGCGGGTGGTGATGACGGCCGGTGGCGGCCTGCTGATCGGCCTGGCGTTCGCGGCCGGCGTGGCCTGGCTGCACCGCAAGATCGAGGACTCGCTGCTGGACGACGCGGTGGCGCTGCTCACCCCGTTCGTCGTGGTGATCATCGCGGAGAAGCTGCACACGTCGAGCGTGGTGGCCGTGGTGATCGCCGGCCTCTACCTCGGCCATCGCATCCCCTATCTGCTGTCGCCCACCTCGCGACTGCAGATGGAAGCGGTCTGGCGGCTGATCAACTTCCTGCTGGAGGGCGTCGTCTTCCTGCTGGTCGGCCTCCAGTTGCGCGGTGTGATCGGCACCATCGAGACCAGCGTCACCACCACCGTGCAGGTCACCGCGGTGGTGTTCGGGGCGCTGCTGCTGATCCGGTTCCTGTGGATGTATCCGGCGACCTACCTGGCCCGGCTCGTCCCGCGGATCCGCAACCGCGAGCCACGACCACCGGTCACCGTGCCGACCGTGATCGCCTGGGCCGGCATGCGCGGGGTGGTGACCCTGGCCGCCGCGCAAACCCTGCCGCCGCCCGGCGAGAACGGCGTGCCCGACTATCCCCGCGAGCTGCTGATCTTCGTGGCCTTCGCGATCATCGTGCTGACCCTGCTGGTGCAGGGCACCACGCTGCCGTGGCTGGCCCGCCGGCTCGGCGTCCGCGAGGACAACAGCGCACAGGACGCGCTGGCCGAGGCCGGGGTCCAGCACGCCGCCGGCCGGGCCGCCCTCGAAGCGCTGGAGAAGCACTCCGGCGACGCGCCCCCGAGCGTGGTCGACCGGCTGCGTAACCTGGTCGAGAGCCGCGGCAACAACGCCTGGGAGCGACTCGGCAGTCAGGACAGGGAAACCCCGTCGGCTGCGTACGGCCGGCTGCGCCGCGAGATGATCAGAGCGGAACGGCACGTCTTCAAGATCGCCCGCAACGAGGGGCGGATCCCCGAGGAGGTGCTGGTCCGCGCCCAGCGTGAGCTAGACCTGGAAGAGTCCCAGCTGCAACGGAGTGACGATTGACCTGTCAGCATCTCAAGGAGACGACCGAGCCGGCGCCGCTGAGCGCCTACGAGGACGGTTGTCCGCAGTGCCACGCTGTCGGCAACCACAACTGGGTGCACCTGCGCCTCTGTATGAACTGCGGGCTGGTGGCCTGCTGTGACTCGTCGCCGGCCCGGCACATGTCGGCGCACCACGCCGCCGAGCGCCACCCGGTGATGCGCTCGTTCGAGCCGGGCGAGTCGTGGCGCTGGTGCTACGAGGACGAGCAGCTCGGATGAGGATCCTGGTGGTCGGCGCGGGCGCGACCGGCGGCTACTTCGGTGGTCGCCTCGCCCTGGCCGGGCGGGACGTGACGTTCCTGGTCCGGCCCGGGCGGGCGGCCCGGCTGGCCGATCGCGGGCTGCGGATCAAGAGCCCCGATGCCGAGACGGTGCTGCGACCACGCACGATCACCGAGCCGGACGGGCATTACGATCTGGTGCTCGTCGCGGTCAAGAGCTACTCGCTGGAGACCGCCCTCGCCGGCCTGACCCCGGCCGTCGGCCCGCGGACCGTCGTGATCCCGCTGCTCAACGGCATCCGCCACATCGAGTCGCTGGTCCGCCGATTCGGCGCGGACCGGGCGTGGGGTGGCGTCTGCATGATCCACGCGACGCTCGACGACGACGGCGACGTGCATCAGATGAGCGGCCTACACCGGCTCGCCTTCGGCCCGCTCGACGGCGGCGATGCCGACGACCGCCTGCCTTCCGTCACCGGCACGCTGACCGGCGCCGGCTTCGACGCGCGGGCCTCGACGACCATCGTCCAGGAGATCTGGGACAAATGGGTCCTGCTGGCGACCCTCGGGGCGGCGACGACCCTGCTGCGCGGGTCGATCGGAGCGATCAACAAGGCGCCCGGCGGCAGCGAGTTCCTGCATGCCCTGGCCGCCGAGACGACCGCGGTCGCGGAAGCCGCCGGCCACCCGATCCGCGGCAAGGCGGCGGCGATGCTGGAGGCCACCATCGTGACGACCGAGCCGACGACCTCGTCGATGTATCGCGACCTCGTCCAGGGTCTGCCGGTGGAGGGCGGCGCGATCGTCGGCGACATGGTCGCCGAGGCGGCGAAACACCAGGTCAGCGTGCCGTTGCTGGCGGCGGCCCACACCGGGTTGGCGGTCTATTCGGCAAACCTCTGATCTCGTACGGGCTACGCGAGCCCTTGTTCGTGCCGACCCGCGAGGCAGGCGGCACACCGGATCCCAGCGCGCCCGCCGGGGCGTATGCGGTGGCGGGCCGTGCGGCCCGCGGTGCGGTGCGGCCGGCCGCCGGTGGCCGGCCGGGCGGGCCGGGGTGCGGTGGCGGGTCGTGCGGGCCGGGGTGCGGTGGCCGGTCGTGCGGGCCGGGCCCGGTCGTGCGGGCCGCGGTGCGGTCGCTGTTGGGCGTTTCTGGTGGCCGGCGGTGCGGGCCGGGGGTGCGGTTGCGCGCGCGGATCAGCTGGCCGGGTGCGGTCGGGTGGGGGACGGGATGCGGGACAGGACCTGCTCGGCCTCACGAGCCACGCGGTCGGCGTCGGTGGCCCGGGCCCGGTCGTAGACGGTGGCCGTCCGGTCGGCGATGGCCGGCCAGTTGAAGTCGGAGCGGACCCGTTCGCGGGCGCGCAGGGCCAGGGAACGGGCGAAGTCGCGATCGCCCAGGACCCAGCCGGTCGTCTCGGCCAGTGCGGCCGGATCGCCGGGGGCGAACTTCACGCCGGTCACGCCGTGGTCGACGATCTCGTCCAGGCCTCCCGTGCCGGCTACGGCCACCGGGGTTCCGGCCGCGGCCGCCTCCAGCGCGACCATCCCGAACGGCTCGTAGATGCTCGGCACCACGTAGCAGTCGGAGGCACCCATCAGCGCGGTCAGCTCGTGTCCGCCCAGGAAGCCGGTGAAGCTCACCTCGGGCGTACCGGAGGCGCGGGTCTCCAGGTCCGGCCGGTAGGGCCCGTCGCCCGCGATCACCAGTCGCAGGCCGGGGAACCGGGAGCGGAGCGTGGGCACGGCGTCGATCAGGTGCTGGACACCCTTCTCGTAGACGAGCCGGCCGGCGTAGCTGACCAGCGGGCCGTCGCCGGCGTAGCGGGAACGGGCGGCGGCCACCGCGCGGGGCCGGGCCCGCCAGCGCAGCGCGTCGACCCCGTTGGGGACCACGTCGACGCGGTCCGGCGGCACGTCGAAGAGGCGGCTGATCTCGTGTCTCATGTAGCCGGAGCAGACGATCACGCGTACCGCCTCGGCGGCCAGCCAGCGTTCGACGTCGTCGATGGTGCGGTTGTGGGCGGACGGCAGGTAGCCCTGGTGGCGCCCGGACTCGGTGGCGTGGATGGTGGCGACCAGCGGGACGTCGAGGTGTTCGCGCAGCGTGACAGCGGTGTGCGCGACCAGCCAGTCGTGGGCGTGCACCACGTCGAAACCGCCGGTACGGGTGGCGTGCAGGGCGGCCCGGGTGAGCGTGTGGTTGAACGCGACAGCCCACGCCAGCAGGTTGCCGCCGGTCACGTCGAAGGCCGGTGGGTCGTCGGGTGCACGGACCACCCGGACACCCTCGGTGTACTCCTCGAGCAGCGCGCCCGGGGCGTGCCGGGTGACCACGGTGACCTCGTGCCCGGCCCGGACCAGGGTGGTGGCGAGCGCGTGCACGTGCCGGCCGAGCCCGCCGACCAGTAGCGGCGGGTACTCCCACGACAGCATCAGGATCCGGCTCACGTCAGGTACCTCTGCTTGACTCGTAGAACCTCGGCCACCGAGCGGGCGGAGAACGGGACGCCGGAGGCGTGGTGGGGGGCGTCGCCGTCGGCGGTCTCGCCGAGGGAGCCGACTCCCGCTTCGGACAGGTGGGCGTCCAAAGCGTCGAGCAGGCCGTCGACCGGGCGGCCGGTGGCGGCGCAGGCGTCGGCGTACGGTCCGATCAGCCACGTCCACACCGGGCCCTGGTGGTGGGCCATGTCGGGGTCGGCCGGGCGGCGGGACTGGTAGCCGTACTCGCCGGGGGCCAGGGTGCGCGGGCCCAGCGGGGTGAGCAGGAACTCGCCGACGGCGCGCACGGCGGCGGACGGGCGGCCGCGCATCGGGGCGTGCGGCAGCGACCAGGCGAGCAGTTGATGGGGCCGCAGTGACGGATCGTCGTGGTGGGCGCCGGCGCCGAGCGGGTAGGCCGCCGCGGGTCCTTCGATCACGTCGTACAGCCAACCCTCGGGCGCGGGGAACCGGGACGTGAACGACGCCTGCGCCCGGGCGTGCCGGGCTCGCGGCTCACTGTCGTCGTGCCCGCCCTCGCCGAGCAGGTCGCACATGGCGGCCAGCGCGTTCACCCAGAGAGCGTTGAGGTCGACGGGTTTGCCGACCCGGGGCGTCTCGGGGCCGGGGGAGGCGAGCCGGACCAGACCGTCGACCGGGTCGATGCTGAGCGGACCGGACCCGCCGAGGTGGTGGCGCAGCAGACGGCCGAGCGGCGCGGCGAGTTTGACGGCGAGGGCGCTGTCGCCGGTACGGGTGACGTGCCGGTCGACCGCGTGCACCAGCCACAGCGGCGCGTCGAGGGCGTCGTGCCGCAGCCACGGCGCGTCCGGGGTGCGCAGGTCGTGGGCGGCCGAACGGGTCCGGGCGATCAGCAGTTCACGGCCTTCGTCGACGCGGCCGGTGTCGAGGAACAGCCCCTCGTAGGCGATCATCGTGTCGCTCTGCCAGCGGCCCTGTCCCGGATATCCGGCGACCACGTCGGGCCCGTCCGCGGTCCGGACCACGAACCGGTCCGCGGCGAGGACGAGCGTCTCCGCGTACCCCTCGGTCTTGGAGAGGGCGACCAGCCGGTGTGCCCGCTCGCGCTCCGCGGCGATGACCGCGGGGGGTGGTGGCGGGGTCTCGCCGAGCGGTCCCGCCCAGGCCGAGATCTCGCAGGCCCCGCCGGGCCCGGCCTGCCGGAAGAACGTGCCGGCGTGCCAGAGGTCCTCGACGAGGTCGCCGGAGGGGGAGGTCCCGGCGGAGGAGGAGGATCCGGTGCGTACGCCGAGGTGCCACGATCCGGCGGGTTGCCAGCCGGGGCCGTGCAGGCGGTACGCGCCGTCGAGGATCACGCCGCCGGCGACGGGCTCGACGGCGAGGCCCGGACCGTCGGCGCGGCGGCTGGTGTGCGCGGTCCGCCAGGTGCACATCGCGGCGACGGCGAGTCCGACCGGCCCGGGCGCGCTCAGCACGCGGTGGACGACGGCGACCGACGGGTGGCCGTGCCGCATGGCCAGCTCCCGCTCGATGACGACGTCGCCGATCCGCCAGCGCCAGCGGGGCAGGCCCTGCTCCAGGGTGAAGGTCTCCAGGTGCCGGTGCCCGGACGGCTCGACCGACCCGGACTCCCAGGCGTGCGTGTACAGCGGGACCTTGGCGCCTGAGGGAAGAGTCACAGTGAGGTCTAGCGAGGCGAGCGCGACGTGGCCGTAAACGGTCAGCAGAGCGTGTTCGCGGCGGGTGCGCAGGCCGCTGACGGTGCCCGACGCGTAGCCTCCCAGACCATCGGTGACCAGCCATTCCCGGCCGCCACCCGCGTCGGCGGAGAGGGAGCCGCAGACCTGCGGCCCGAAGGCGAACTGATCATTCCGCGGCACGGTCCCTCGAATGCTCAATCTGATATGCGCCAAACCCCCGGACGGGGAGATATCGGCGGCTAACCGGACAGTCGGGCCGACGTTAGCAGTGAAGTCCGCCAGAATGGCCGGTGACGCGGCCTGCGAGGTTAGTCCGTCCCACGGACGGGCATAGAAAGCGCCCGCCGGCCTCGATCTACAGGGACACGGCCGAGGGGTAGGAGCACGGTTATGCAGGTCTGGCCTGGTCATCGGTACCCATTGGGCGCCACGTACGACGGGACGGGCACGAACTTCGCAATCTTCTCCGAGGTGGCCGAGGCGGTCGAGCTGTGCCTGTTCGACCCGGCCGGCAACGAGCGGAAGGTGCTCCTGCACGAGCAGGACGCGTTCGTCTGGCACGCCTATCTGCCCGGGGTGGAGCCGGGGCAGCGGTACGGCTATCGCGTCTACGGCCCGTACGAGCCACACCGGGGGCTGCGGTGCAATCCCCACAAGCTCCTGCTCGACCCGTACGCGCGGGCGGTCGACTCGGACATCGACTGGCACCCGTCGCTGTACGCGTACGACTTCGACAACCCGGATCAGATGTCGGAGCTGGACTCGGGGCCGTACATGCCCAAGGCCGTGGTGGTGAACCCGTACTTCGACTGGGGCAACGACCGCCGGCCGGACATCCCGTACCACCACTCGGTGATCTACGAGACGCACGTCAAGGGGCTCACCCAG
Organism: Actinoplanes sp. CA-252034; assembly: GCF_050956125.1. Classification (NCBI taxonomy): domain Bacteria; kingdom Bacillati; phylum Actinomycetota; class Actinomycetes; order Micromonosporales; family Micromonosporaceae; genus Actinoplanes; species Actinoplanes sp. CA-252034. Next base: position 8,806,896 of record NZ_CP191846.1, on the reverse strand, counting down.
CGGCACCCGGAGATCCCGAAGGACATGCGCGGCACCTACTCCGCGATCGGCCACCCGGCGATCATCGAGCACCTGAAGAGCCTCGGCGTGACCGCGGTCGAGTTGATGCCGGTTCACCAGTTCGTGCACGACAACCGGCTGCACGACCTGGGCCTGAACAACTACTGGGGCTACAACACGCTCGGGTTCTTCGCGCCGTACCACGGCTATTCGGCGATGGGCTCGCTCGGCCAGCAGACCCAGGAATTCCGGGGCATGGTCAAGGCGCTGCACGCGGCCGGCATGGAAGTCATCCTCGACGTCGTCTACAACCACACGGCCGAGGGCAACCACCTGGGCCCGACGCTGTCGCTGAAGGGCATCGACAACCGGACCTACTACCGTCTGGTGGACGATCAGCCGCAGTTCTACATGGATTACACGGGCACGGGTAACAGCCTGAACGTGCGCAGCCCGCAGAGCCTCCAGCTGATCATGGACTCGCTGCGGTACTGGGTGACCGAGATGCACGTCGACGGTTTCCGGTTCGACCTGGCGTCCACGCTGGCCCGTGAGTTCTACGACGTGGACCGGCTCAGCACCTTCTTCGAGGTGGTGCAGCAGGACCCGGTCGTCGGCCAGGTGAAGCTGATCGCCGAGCCGTGGGACGTCGGGCCGGGCGGCTACCAGGTCGGCAACTTCCCGCCGAACTGGACCGAGTGGAACGGCAAGTACCGGGACACGGTCCGTGACTTCTGGCGCGGCGAGCCGGCGACGCTGGCCGAGTTCGCGTCCCGGATCACCGGCTCGGCCGACCTCTACCAGGACGACGGCCGCAAGCCCTTCCACTCGATCAACTTCGTGACGGCGCACGACGGGTTCACGCTCAACGACCTGGTGTCGTACAACGACAAGCACAACGAGGCCAACGGCGAGGAGAACCGGGACGGCGAGAGCCACAACCGGTCCTGGAACTGTGGCATCGAGGGGCCGGCCACCGACTCCGCCGTGCTCGCGCTGCGGGCCCGTCAGCGCCGCAACTTCCTGGCCACGCTGATGCTCAGCCAGGGCGTGCCGATGATCTCGCACGGCGACGAGATGGGCCGTACCCAGCAGGGCAACAACAACGCCTACTGCCAGGACAACGAGATCGCCTGGATCGACTGGGAGAACGCCGACGAGCAGCTGCTGGATTTCTCCCGCAAGCTGACCGCGTTCCGGCACCGGCACCAGGTCTTCCAGCGTCGCCGGTTCTTCACCGGCCTGCCGGTGACCGCCCGTGGCGGCGGCGACCCGCTGCCCGACCTGGAGTGGTTCACCCCGGACGGCCGGCCGATGGCCGGCGACGACTGGGGCAACGACTTCGGCCGGGCGGTGGCGCTCTTCGTCAACGGCGAGGGCATCCGCGAGCGCGGCCAGTACGGCCAGCGCCACGTGGACAGCTCGTTCCTGCTGTTCTTCAACGCGCACGACGCGCCGCTCGAGTTCGCCACGCCTCCCGCGGAGTACGGGGAGAAGTGGGAGAAGGTCATCGAAACCGCCGAGCCGTCCCCTGATCGCCCGTCCGTCGTGGAGGCCGGACACAAGATCTGGGTGCCGGACCGGTCCCTCATCGTGCTGGACAGGACGGTCTGATCTGATGCCCTCATCCAACCAACCCGCCGCCGCCCGTCAAAAGGATGAGAAGCCTCCTTCCGGTACCTACCGAGTGCAGGTCCGCCCCGAGTTCCCCCTGAGCAGTACCGCCGAGATAGCCGACTACCTGGCCGATCTCGGGGTGAGCCACCTCTACTCGGCTCCGCTGCTGACCGCGGCGCCGGAGTCGCAGCACGGCTACGACGTCGTCGATCATTCGCAGGTCAGCCCGGCTCTGGGTGGGGCGGAGGGCCTGAACACGCTCAGCGGCGCCCTGAAGTCCGCCAATCTGGGGCTGGTCGTCGACATCGTGCCCAACCACGCGGGAGTGGGCGTCCCGCACACCAACCCGTCGTGGTGGGACGTCCTGAAGAACGGCCGGGACTCGGAGTTCTCGGGTCACTACGACATCGACTGGTCGCGCGGCAGGATCCTGCTGCCCGTCCTGGCCGCCGCCCCGAACGCGCTCGACGACCTGCGGATCGAGGACGGCGAGCTCCGCTACTTCGACAAGCGCTACCCCATCGCCGAGGGCACCGGCGACGGGACACCTCGCGAGGTGCACGACCGGCAGCACTACGAGCTGGCCGACTGGACCCGCGGGGACTCCGAGATCAACTACCGGCGGTTCTTCGCCATCACCGACCTGGCCGGCCTGCGCGTCGAGGACCCGGACGTCTTCGCCGCCACCCACGCCGAGATCCTCCGCTGGTACAACGAGGGCCTGGCGCAGGGCATCCGGGTCGACCATCCGGACGGGCTGCGCAACCCCGGGGAGTACTTCAACCGGCTGCGCGACGCCGCCCCGGACGCGTGGATCGTGGTGGAGAAGATCCTCGAGCCGGGCGAGAAGATGCCGGCCTGGCCGGTCGCCGGCACCACCGGCTACGACGCGATGGCCGAGGTCAACGGCGTCTTCGTGGACCCGGGCACGGAGGCGTTCTTCGACACCCTCGACCACCACCTGACCGGCGCCACCACCTCCTGGCAGGACCTGGTGCACGACGCCAAGCTGCACGTGGCCACGAACGTCCTGGCCGCCGAGCTGGCACGGCTCGCGGCGCTCGTACCCGAGGTCGAGGCCGCCCCCAAGGCGCTGGCCGAGCTCGCCGCGTGCTTCCCGGTCTACCGCTCCTACCTGCCGGCCGGCAGCCGTGACCTGGCGACCGCCCGGGCCGAGGCGGGCCGCCGCCGCCCGCAGATGATCACCGTGCTCGACCAGCTGACGGGCCGGCTGCGCAACCCCGCCGACGAGCTGGCGATCCGGTTCCAGCAGTTCACCGGCGCGGTGATGGCCAAGGGCGTCGAGGACAACGCGTTCTACCGGTGGACCCGGTTCGTGGCCCGCAACGAGGTCGGCAACGACCCGGTCAAGTTCGGCGTCACCGTCGACGAGTTCCACCACGCCGCCGAGCAGCGTCTCGCCGATTGGCCGGACACCATGACGTCGCTGGCCACCCACGACACCAAACGCGGCGAGGACGTACGCGCCAGGCTGGCGGTCCTCTCCGAGGTGCCGGGCGACTGGACCGAGGTGGTTCGCCGGTGGGTCCGCTCCGCTCCGCTTCCGGATCCGGCGCTGGCCCATCTGATCTGGCAGGTCACGGTCGGCGCGTGGCCGATCTCCCGGGAGCGACTTCAGGCGTACGCCGTGAAGGCCGCCCGCGAAGCCGGAACAGGCACGAACTGGCTGAGCCCGGACGAGGGTTTCGAGTCGGCCCTGCGGCAGATGGTCGACCGGATCTTCGACGATCCCGCGCTGCACCGGGAGGTCGCCGACTTCGCCTCCTCGATCGCCCCGCCCGGCTGGTCGAACTCGCTCGGCCAGAAGCTGGTGCAGCTCGCCATGCCCGGCGTCCCCGACGTCTACCAGGGCACCGAGCTGTGGGACCACTCGCTCGTCGACCCGGACAACCGCCGCCCGGTCGACTTCGCCGACCGCCGTGAGCTGCTCGGCCGGATCGACGACGGCTGGCTGCCACCGGTCGACGAGACCGGCGCGGCCAAGCTGCTGGTCACCAGCCGGGTGCTACGCCTGCGCCGGCAGCGGCCCGAGCTGTTCGCCGGCTACCGTCCGGTCTTCGCCGACGGCCGTGTCCCGGAGCACGTGCTCGCCTTCGACCGCGGCGGCGTGGTGGCGGTCGCCACCCGGCTCCCGGTCGGATTGTCACGGCACGGCGGCTGGGGAGACACCACGCTGTCACTGGACGGACACAGTTGGACGGAAGTCTTCACGAATACCAGCTACGGTGGCAATCGCCTGGCCGTGGCCGAGGTGCTGCACACCTATCCCGTCGCTCTCCTGGTGAAAGAATGACTCTCTTCTCGGTGTGGGCGCCGGACAAGCCCGTTCGTCTTCGTGTCGCCGGCGAGGACCGCGCGATGGAGCCCGGTGACGAGGGCTGGTGGCACCTCGACGTGCCCGCGGCCGAGCCCGGCAGTGACTACGCCTTCCTGCTGCCGGACGCCGAGAGCCCGCTGCCCGACCCGCGGTCGGCGTGGCAACCGCAGGGCGTGCACGGGCCGAGCCGCGTCTACGACCACTCGGCGTTCGCGTGGACCGATCAGGGCTGGACCGGCCGGCAGCTGCCCGGCTCGGTCCTCTACGAGCTGCACATCGGCACGTTCACCCCGGCGGGCACGTTCGACGCCGCGATCGAGCGGCTCGACCACCTCGTCGACCTCGGTGTCGACCTGGTCGAGTTGCTGCCGGTCAACGCCTTCAACGGCACCTACAACTGGGGCTACGACGGGGTCTGCTGGTTCGCGCCGCACGAGGCGTACGGCGGGCCCGACGGCCTCAAACGGTTCGTCGACGCGGCCCACGCCAAGGGCCTCGGTGTGGTGCTCGACGTGGTCTACAACCACTTCGGGCCGTCCGGGGCGTACGCGCCGATGTTCGCCCCCTACCTCAGCAGCAACAGCAACGCCTGGGGCGACTCGGTCAACCTGGACGGGCCGGGCTCCGAGCAGGTGCGCCGCTACATCGTCGACAGCGTGCTGATGTGGCTGCGCGACTACCACGTCGACGGGCTGCGGCTGGACGCCGTGCACGCGCTGCACGACGAGGGCGCCGTCCACCTGCTCGAGCAGATGGCCGTCGAGGTGGAGACGCTCTCCACCGGGCTGCGCCGGCCGCTGTCGCTGATCGCCGAGAGCGACCTCAACGACGCCAAACTGATCACCCCACGAGAAGCCGGGGGGTACGGGCTGCACGCGCAGTGGGACGACGACGTCCACCACGCCCTGCACACCCTGCTCACCGGGGAGCGCCAGGGCTACTACGGCGACTTCGGGTCGCTCGACTGCCTGCGTACCGTCCTGGAGGGCGCGTTCTTCCACGCCGGCACCTGGTCGTCGTTCCGTGGCCGCCGGCACGGCCGCCCGGTCGACCGGCAGCGGACTCCGGGCCACCGGTTCGTCGCGTTCCTGCAGAACCATGACCAGATCGGCAACCGGGCGATCGGTGACCGGCTCACCGCCACCCTGTCGCCCGGCCTGCTCAAGGTCGCCGCCACCCTGCTGCTGACCTCCCCGTTCACGCCGATGCTCTTCATGGGTGAGGAGTGGGCGGCCAGCAGCCCGTGGCAGTATTTCACCTCGCACCCCGAGCCCGACCTGGCCGCCGCCGTGCAGCAGGGGCGCCGGCGCGAGTTCGCCAGTCACGGCTGGGCCGAGGCCGACGTGCCCGACCCGCAGGACCCGGCGACCTTCGAGCGCTCCAAGCTCGACTGGTCCGAGCTGGGCAAGGCCGGCCACGCCGAGATCCTCGACCTGTACCGCAAACTGATCGCGCTGCGCCGGAGCACCCCCGGTCTCACCGACCCGTGGCTGCACCAGGTGGAGGTGTGGCACGGCGACCAGCACGTGGTCATCCGGCGCGGCCCGAACGTGGTGGCCGCCAACCTCGCCGGCATGCCGCAGACGGTCAGTGTGCGGGCCCTGCCACGGTCGGTGCTGCTGGCCACCGAGCCCGGCGTCGTCGTCGAACGGGACCGGCTCGTGCTGCCACCGGAGAGCGCCGCGGTGATCTCGGTCCGGTGACGTGCGGGCTTCCGCCATCATGTGATCGTGAGTTTCGGAAGATCACGGAAGAAGAAAAAGAAGCACTCCTGGCTCGACTCGTGCAACCCCAACACCAACTGCGACTGTGACATCCCGGGATGCGACTGCTTCTCGCTGAGCATGATGCTGCGGTTGTTCGCGGCGCTCAGCCGTACCCCTGGAGGCTCCCGGGCCGAACGGGCGGTGACGACCGCCATCCGCGGTTATCGGAAGGTGTCGCCGAGGCTGCCCACCCGGTGCCGCTACCAGCCCACCTGCAGCGCCTATGCGCTGCTCGCCATCGAGCGGCACGGCCTCCGGGCCGGGCTGCGGCTGACCGCCGCGCGCCTCGCCCGGTGCCGTCCGGGTGTTCCGTTCGGTACCGGGGATCCCGTTCCCTGAGGATGTCGGGCACGATGACTCGTCTGGGGACGAAGGGACGGGTCGATGGCCGACACCGACAACGACGACGACGGCGCTGCGCCACGCCAGCCTCCGCCGGATGACAGCTGGCTTCTGCGGACGCTGCAACAGCTTCCGCCGAAGCAGCTGGCCGCGCTGCGCCGGTTCGTGACCGCCGCCGCCCCGCCGGAACCACCGCCCGTCCCGGTCGTTCCGGTCGTCCCGGTCGTTCCGGTCGAGGAGATGACCGTCGAGGAGCTCGCCTCCCGGGACATCGCCACGCAGGCGGCGATGGAGCAGGCCCGGGCCGAGGCGGAGCACGCGGCGATCACCCGGCGGGACAACCAGTTCAAGGTGTGGCGGCTGGCCGGGCTCGGGGTGCTCATCGTCCTGACCCTGCTGGTCTCCCTGGGCCGTCTGCTGGTCGGCGGCCCGCCGTCGGTCGCCGAGCTGCGGGCCGAGTCCGGAGTCGACACGTGGACGACGCTGGACATCGGCGTCAAGGACGACCAGTACGGGACGGCCTACCGCGACGCAGCGGGTATCTGGACGGGATTCGACATCGACATCGCCTACATGATCGCCGAGGATCTCGGTTTTCGTCGCGAGGACGTGCGTTTCTACGGCTTGGAGAGCGAGGACCGGGCGCGCATGCAGGCGACCGATGCCGATCGCAACCGGGTGCCGGTCCAGTTGGTGATCGCCAGCTACAGCATCACCGAGAAGCGGAAGATCGAGGGTGTCCACTTCTCCCAGCCCTACCTCTACACCGAGCAATCGGTGATCACCCTCAAGGGCCGGCACGGGCCGGTCGTCGCCCTGAAGGACCTTCAGGACCAGCGGGTCTGCACACTCTCCACGTCGACGAGTGCGAACGCGCTGACCGACGCCAAGGCGATCGTGACCCAGAAGAACCGGGTCAAGGAGTGCTTCGCCGAACTCGACGCCGGCACAGTCGACGCGATCAGCACCGACGCCGCCATCCTGGCCGGCTGGAAACACGAGTTCCCGGAGAAGTACGAGCACTGGGATCTGGGGCTGGAGTCCAACGAGCGATGGGGCATCAACGTGGGTGAGAACCCGGCGCTCGAGAAACTCGTCAATCTAACCCTGTACCGGTCCTGGGCGGATCCGAAGGACACCCGCTGGGAGAAGGCCTTCGAGCAGAACCTCCAGGTGGAGATCGACCCGGTCAAGAAGACCGCGATCGCGGTCGGCGAGCAGCCCCGCGCCGAGCGGCCGGAGGTGGGCTGGATGCCATGGGAGGATCCGCTCGGATGACGACCGACATCCGGACCGGGCGGGTCACGAAGGGCCGCGTCCGCTCCCGCCCCGGCTACCGCGCCGAGCTGAACTGGCTGCTGGCCGTGCTGCCCGGCTTCCCGCTGCTGCTGCTCGTGCTGCGGCTGTGGTATCTGAGCCGGCAGGACCTGCCCACGATGCTGCTGCTCGTCCAGTACATCAACCCGCTCGGCATGCTCGGCGCCCTGTTCGTCACGCTGAGCTGGACGGTGCCCGCGGCCATCCTGCTGGTCCGGGTGCTCGGCGGCATCTCGCTGGTCAGCTCCCCGGGCCAGACGGCGACGTCGTTCCTGGCCGTGGCGGCGTTCCGGATGCCCGGCTGGGTCGTCGTGATCGCCGTCGGCATCGCCGCCTTCACCTGGCAGCTGCGCATGCTCCCGCTGCTGATGATGCTGGTCGTGGCGATCCTCGGGCTGACCGCGGTGCAGGGTGAGCACGGTGAGCCGTGGCTGATGCGCTGGCTCACCCTGGGCGTGCCGGTGCTCGTCGCGATCATCGTGTGGATCTTCGTTTGGCCGGGAGTGGTCGCCTCCCTCCGCTCCGGTGAGTACGCGACGGCCGTACTCCTGCTGGGTCCTCCGCTCTTCGGCCCGGTCCTCACCGGGCCGGTCCCGGAACGCTGGGCGCGCATCGCCACCCACTGGCCCGCCGTGGCGGTCGCCTTCGCCATGCCCTTCATGGTCGGCGTCGTCTTCCTGCGCGCCCCCGTCCTGCCGGACAGCGCCATCGAGGTGGAGACCGGGGGCGAGCCGATGAAGGTCGTCCGTGGTCAGCTCATCTCCGTCGACGACACCTCCACCACGATGCTCCAGGCCACCGGCGAGGTCACCTTCATCCCCAACGGCGAGGTCCGGTCGAAGACGCTCTGCCCGCAGGCCGCCGACGACCCGGCCAGCGGCATCACGGTGCGCGGCTGGCCGATCGAGGCCCCGGCACTGGAATGGATCGCACCGACACGGCCGGTGACCGAAATCGATCCCCGGTGCCTCGGCCGGCCCCTGAATCGGGGCTCAGGCGGTGGATGAGTGTAATTTCAGCAACGACATGTGCGACATGCCGCCCACCACGTGCAGACAGGTTGGCGCCGACCTGGCAGGCTGCACGCCATGACCTTGCACCTCCGGTGGGCGGCCGTCACCGACCAAGGACACGTCCGGAGCAACAACGAGGACTGTCACTTCGCCGGTGACTCGCTTCTCGTCGTCGCGGACGGCATGGGCGGCATGGCCGCCGGCGATCTGGCCAGCCGGATCGCCATCGAAGCCATGGTCGCGCTCGACATGCCGATCGCCACCGATCACCAGATGGACGCCCTGCACCGGGCACTCGAGCTCGCCAACGGGCGGATCGCCGAGCAGGTGGCCCTCGACCCCACGCTGGCCGGCATGGGCACCACGCTGACGGCGGTGCTCTTCAACGGCGAGCGGGCGGCCATGGCCCACGTCGGCGACTCCCGCGCCTACCTGCTCCGCGCCGGCCGGCTGAACCAGCTGACCAAGGACGACACGTACGTCCAGATGCTCGTCGACCAGGGCCTGATCAAACCCGAGGAGGCGGCCGCCCACCCACGTCGGGCCGTCGTCACCCGAGTGCTCCAGGGCGAGCCGGTCACCCCGGCCTACGTCATCGTCGAGCCGCAGCGCGGCGACCGCTGGCTGCTCTGCAGCGACGGTCTCACCGGCGTCGTGCCCGACCCGGTCCTCGAGGAAGAGCTGCGGACCGTGACCGATCCGAAGGCCTGCGCGGAGAGGCTCATCGATCTCGCCCTGCGCGGCGGTGGGCCGGACAACATCACGGTGATCGTCGCCGACGTGACCGCGGGGGACTGAGCGGGTATTTTACTCCGGCCGCGACGTCTCGCGGCCCGGACTCTGGTGGTGATCACGACGGCGCGACTGCTCGGCACGCTGGCGCTCACCCTGGGTGTGGTCGCCTTCGGCGAACTCGTCCTCGGCACGCCCCGCCTCTACACCGACACGGCGCAACTGGTCGCCGGGCTCGTCGCTGCCGCCGTCTGCCTGGCCGTCGGCCGGGACCGCGCCGGCACACCCCGCCGCTGGCGGCTGCTCTCCGCCGCCGGGCTCGTCGTCTGGTCCCTGAACCGGCTCTGGTGGGTGATCCAGGACGTCGCCGGCGCCGACCGGTTGCCGCCGCGCGTACTCACCGACGCCGCGCTGTTCGTGCTGCCGGTCTGCATGCTCGTCGGGCTGCTCGGCGCGGTGCACACCCGGCCCCGCCCGGTGCCCACGTCACCGCTGCGCGACCAGCTCGCCCTCGTCATCGACAGCCTGCTCATCACCGGCTCGGTGCTCGCCCTCTTCTGGTCGGTGCTGCCCGGCTCGGTCGCCCTCCGCGGCCTGACCGTCGTCCACCTGGTCTACCTGATCGCCGACCTGGTGCTGTTCACCATGGTGATGCTGCTGCTCACCACCCGGCCCGACTCCCCGGCCGGGCGGCGGCCGCTGCGGCTCGTCGGATCGGCGCTGCTCGCCTTCGGCGTCGCCGACACCGTCCGCCTCCTCGGCAGCGGGCCGACCTGGCTGGAAGGGCTCGGGCACCTGCTCGGGCCGGCGTTCATCGCCATGGCGGCGCTCAGCCCCAACCGGATCCCGACGCCACAGCCCGACCCCGAGGTCCTGGAACGCGACTGGTTCCGGCTCCTCCTTCCGTACGGGCCGGTCGTCGTCACCGGGGTGGTGCTCGTCGTGCGTACCGTCGCCGAAGGCTCGCTCAGCCCGTTCGAGGCCTACCTCGGCTGGCTGGGCCTGGCCCTCGTCGTCACCCGCCAGATGATCACCATCGTCGACAACACACTCCTCTTCGACCGGGTCGCCACCGCCCAGCGCCGCCTGCACCACCAGGCCTACCACGACCCGCTCACCGGCCTCGCCAACCGCGCGCTCTTCCGGGAACGACTCGTCCTCGCCATCGACGCCCACCAGAGACGCGGCACGCCCGTGGCCGTGCTCTTCGCCGACCTCGACGACTTCAAGCTCATCAACGACACGTTCGGGCATGCCATCGGCGACCGGGTGCTGCAGGCCATCGGCGAGCGGATGCGGGCCGGGGTCCGCGCCGGTGACCTCGTCGCCCGGCTCGGCGGCGACGAGTTCGCCATCGTCCTCGACCAGGGCGGCGTCGCGGTTCCGGCACCCCGCCACCGCGCGCCCTGGCGACGTCGGGCGGACGGCGTCCTGCGGCAGCGCCGGTACGTCCTCTCCGCCGCCGGGGTACGGGTCTCCGAAGCCGCCTTCGCCGGGGGCGCCACCGTGTCGCCCTCGTGGGACGCCTCGACCGGTTCCGCAGCCCCGGCCGTCGCCACGTCGGCGTCCGTTCTGCCTTCCGGCGCCTCGGGTCCTCTGCCGTCCGCCGGGGCCTCCCCGTCGCCGTCGCCCTCCTCGTCCTCCTCGCCCTCGCCCTCGTCGTTCTCCTCGTCCTCCTCGTCGGACGGGGCGGCCGAGTTCGACGAGGGCTGGGAAGCCGAGGCCGAAGCCATCGGTCAGCGGGTGCTGGCGACCCTCCGCGAGCCGTACGTCATCGACGGCCGTTCGGTCGGGGTCGGCGTCAGCATCGGCCTGGTCACCGCCGAACCCGGCGACGACCTGAGCGCCGACCTGCTGCTGCGCCGAGCCGACGCCGCCATGTACGCGGTGAAGCGCCGGGGCAAGGGCGAGCTGATCCGCTACACCGGCCCCAAGGACTCCGGCCAGCACGCCGACCTGCCGAAGCTTCTGGCCGGAGCGCTGTCCGGCGGGAGTCCCGCGTCCGCCGGTTTCGACGTGCACTACCAGCCGATCGTCCGGCTCAGTGACGGCGCGACCGTCGCGGTGGAGGCACTGGCCCGCTGGACCGACCCGGTAGCCGGCCCCGTCCACCCCGACGTCTTCGTCACGATGGCCGAGCGAACCGGCCTGGTGGCGGCGATCGACGACTTCGTGCTCGACCGGGCCTGCGCCGACACCGCACGCCTGGCCGAGCTCTACGGCCGTCCCATCGACGTGCACGTCAACGTCTCGGCGGGCCGTCTCGCCGGCCCGGGACTGGAGGACGCCGTCCGGGCCGCGCTGGCCCGCCACCGTCTCGACCCGGCCCGCCTGATCATCGAGATCACCGAGACGCTGCGGATCCCCGACCTGCCCTGCGCCGCCGGGCTCGTCGAACGGCTGCGGGCCCTGGGCGTACGGGTGGCCCTGGACGACTTCGGCAGCGGCTACAACGCGCTCGCCCAGTTGCACGCCATCCCGGTCGACATCGTCAAACTCGACTCCACCCTGACCGACGTCGACACCTCCCCGGACCGGGCCGGCGCCCTGTGCCGCTCGGTGCTGGCCATCTGCGCCGAGCTGGGCATCACCGTGGTCGCCGAGGGCCTGGAGACCGAGGAGCGGGCCGGCGCTATGGCCGCTCTCGGCTGCCCGCAGGGCCAGGGCTACCTCTACGGCGCCCCGGTGCCCCTTACCCGTCTGCCCGGATCCGCTCCCTGACCGGCGCTTCCCGACCGGCTTCCTGACCGGCGCCGTCACAGGCATCGTGACCGGCTTCCTGACCGGCTTCCCGACCGGCTTCCTGACCGGCGCCGTCACAGGCAGGGAGGGTCTCGCCGGTCACCGGCGCCGGGGCGGGTGTCCGCCGGTCAGCGGGAGCGCGGGTTGGCGCGGCGAGTCGGCTCGGCGGTGGCCGGGTCCTCCGGCCACGGGTGACGCGGGTAGCGCCCGCGCATCTCGGCGCGCACCTGGGGATAGCCCTGGACCCAGAACGAGGCGAGGTCAGCGGTGACGGCGACCGGCCGCCCGGCTGGGGAGAGCAGGTGCAGCAGCACGGGAATCCGGCCGTCGGCCAGCCGTGGCGCCGCCCGCCAGCCGAACGCCTCCTGCACCTTGACCGCCAGCACCGGGGCCGCCGGATCGCTGTAGTCGATCCGCACCTGCGATCCGCTCGGCACCGGAAGCCGCTCCGGCGCCACATCGTCCAGCCGCCCCGCCACCGACCAGGGCAGCAGCCGCCGCAGCCCGCCGGCCACGTCGACTCTCGCCAGGTCGGCCCGCCGCCGGGCCGATCCGAGGCCGAGCCAGTCCTCGGGGCTCGCCAGCAGCGCGGCGTCGGACACGTCCGGCCACGGATCTCCCAGCGCCGCATGCGCGAACGCGAGCCGTCTGCGCAGCTCCTCGGCGTTCCGGCTCCAGGTCAGCAGGCCGAGCCCCTCCTTCTGGAGACCGGTGACCAGCGCCGCCCGGAGCAGAGCCGGATCGGGGTCGGCGAGCCGGGCGGAGACCAGCGTGATCGCCCCGAGCTTGCGAACCCGCCGTGCCACCACGTCACCGTCGATCCAGCCGATCTCGGTGCCCTCGGTGAGCATCGGCGCCGCCACCTCCAGGGCGATCTCCTCGTCCAGGGGAGCGGCGCTGCGGATCCGGGCCACCCGGGCTCCGGCGGCCCGGTCCGCGCCCGCCACGGCGAGCCACGGCGCTCCCGTCAACGGGCTGCCGGTGGGCAACTCGGCCGCGGTGCCTCCGGCCATCAGGTAGGCCCGGCCGCCGGGCTCCCGCACCCGCGCGACCCGTTCGGGATACGCCAGCCCGACCACCAGGCCGGCCGCCAGGTCGTCGCTGAGCCGTGCCGGCCGCGTCCTGCCCGGACTGCTCCCCGACCGCGCCCTCGTGTCCGGCCGGACGGCCGCTGTGTTCGGCGGGGCGGCCGCTGTGTTCGGCGGGCCGGCCGCGGTGGGCGGCGGCGGGGTGGTCGGTGTGGGCGGCGGCGAGGCGGTCGGTGCGGCGGCGGGGCCGGGGTCGACGGGTGGGGCGGGGGAGCGGTCCAGGGCACGGGTGAGGCGGCGCACCTCGGCTCGGCGGCCGGGCTCGTCGCGGCCGGTCCGCCAGACGGTGACCACGTCGCCGGTGGTGGTGCGGTCGTCGTCGAGGACGGCGACGATCTCGGCGGCGCGGCCCGCTCCGAGGGTGACGGCGCCGTCGATGAGGGCGCGTGCCAGCCGGGGATGCAGACCGGCGCCGGCCAGCACGCGGCCACGGGCGGTGATCCGGCCGCCGGCGTCGACGGCGCCCAGGTCGTGCAGGGTGGCGACGGCGGCCCGCAGCGCGCCGGACGGCGGCGGATCGGGCAGGGCGAGGCCGTCGCCGTCGGGGTGCCCCCACAGCGCCAGGTCGAGGGCGAACCCCGTCAGGTCGGCGGCGACGATCTCCGGCTCGGGCTGGGCGGGCAGCCGATCGTGCAGGGCCGCCGGCCAGCAGCGGTAGACCCGGCCGGGCGCCTCGCGCCCGGCCCGTCCGGCGCGCTGCTCGGCCGACGAGCGGGACACCGGCACCGTGGCCAGGGTGCCCAGACCCCGGCCGTGATCCATCCGGGGCACCCGGCTGAGCCCGGCGTCGACCACCGCGCGTACGCCCGGAACCGTCAGGCTGCTCTCGGCGACCGCGGTGGCCAGCACGACCCGGCGGCGCGGGCCGGCACGCAGAGCCGCGTCCTGTGCCGCACCGGTCTGCCGGCCGTGCAGGGACACCACCTCGGCGTCGAGGCCGCCGAGCCGGGCGGCGACCGTGGCGATCTCGCCCGCGCCGGGAAGGAAGACGAGCACGTCCCCGTCCCCCTCGGCGAGGGCACGCCGGGTCGTGGCGGCCACATGGTCGAGAAGGCGCGGGTCGACACGGAGGCCCAGCGGTGGGGCGATCGGCCCGGCCGGTGGCGCCCAGATCACCTCGACCGGGTGGTGGCGGGCGTGGGCGGTGACGATCGGCGCCGGCCGGCCGGGCTCACCGAGGACGGTCGCGAGCCGCTCGGCGTCGGCGGTCGCCGAGGTGGCGAGAACCCGCAGGTCGGGCCGGAGCGCGGCCCGCACCTCGACGAGGAAGGCCAGGGCCAGGTCGGAGTCGAGGTGCCGCTCGTGGCACTCGTCGAGGATCACCGTGGTGACACCAGCCAGCTCGGGGTCGGCCTGCAGCCGGCGGACCAGCAGACCGGTGGTGACGACCTCGACGACGGTGTCACGGGAGACCTCCCGCTCACCGCGCACCGCGTAGCCGACCCGCTGACCGGTCCGCTCGCCCAGCAGCGTGGCCATCCGGCGGGCGGCGGCGCGGGCGGCGACCCGGCGCGGCTCGGCCACGATCACCCGGCTCCCCGCCCCGGCCAGAGCGAGCGGGACCAGCGTGGTCTTGCCGGTGCCGGGCGGCGCGACCAGGACGGCGGCCCCAGAGCCGGCGAGGGTGGCGGTCACCTCGGGCAGCACGGGACGGACCGGGAGATCGGGCAGGGAGCCTACGGGGATGAGCACGCGCCCAGTCTGGCCCATGCCGACGGTGACCCACGCGGTCGTCCACAGCGCTGGACGGACGGCGAGATTTCCGGCTGCGATTCGTGGCAGGGTGGCGCTTGTTAATTCTTCGGTTCGTCGGTGCGGGTCGCGGTTCGGGCCTGCTTGACTGATCGACATCGACGAGGGGGGTGACCGATGGGCGCGGTGGATTCCTTCAACGCTCTGCCCGCGGAGCGTCTGGAGGCCGAGCTGCTCGCCTGCTGCGCGGCGCCCGCCTGGGGCACGGCCGTCGCGGCGGGCAGGCCGTTCGCGGACCGGGCCGGCATCCTCGCCGCGGCCGACGCCGCGAGTCGTGAGCTGAGCTGGCCGGAGGTGCTGCAGGGCCTGGCCGCGCACCCACGGATCGGCGAGCGGGCCGCCGGCGACTCCAAGGAGGCCGCCTGGTCGCGCGCTGAGCAGTCGACGGCCGCGCAGAGCGCCGACGACACGGCGAAAGCCGAGTTGATCGCGGCGAACCGGGAGTATGAGGAACGGTTCGGGCACGTGTTCCTGATCTTCGCGAGCGGCCGGTCGCAGAGCGAGATCCTGGCCGCGGCCCGGGAGCGACTGGGCAACGACGACGCGGCCGAGCGGTCGATCGTGACGGATGAGCTGCGCAGGATCGCGCGGCTGCGATTGGAGCGGGTGCTCGATGCCCTCTGACGGTGTCACCGCGGCGTTCCACGCCCGCATCTCGACGCACATTCTGGACACGGTGACCGGTGACCCGGCGAAGGACGTCTACGTGCGGCTGGAGCGCCGCGACTCGGACGGCTGGAGCACCGTCTCCGAGGGGCGCACCGACGGCGACGGCCGGCTGCGCTACGAGGTGGCGCTGCACGAGTGGCAGGCCGGCGGCTATCGCCTGTTCTTCTACGTCGAGCCCTATCTGGGCGGCGACTGCTTCTTCCCGGAGATCACGGTCGCTTTCCACGTCCACGACCCGAATCGCCACTACCACGTGCCGCTGCTGCTCAGCCGGTACGGCTACACCACCTATCGAGGGAGCTGACGACCGTTGGGCATCGTGCTCGGACCCAACCGCTACGGCAAGGCGGAGACACGTCTGGTGCGGGTGCACCGTGACGGTGACTCGCACGGCCTGGTGGACTTCAACGTCAGCATCGCGCTCTCCGGCGACCTGACCGCCACCCATCTGACCGGCGACAACTCCGGTGTCCTGCCGACCGACACGATGAAGAACACGGTGTACGCGTTCGCCAAGGAGCACGGTGTCGGCGAGCCGGAGGTGTTCGCCCTGCTCCTGGCCCGGCATTTCGTGAGCACCCAGCCACAGGTGCACGCCGCGAAGGTGTCGGTCGAGTCGTTCACGTGGGACAGGCTGGGCCCGCACTCGTTCCGTAAGCGGGGCGACCACGTGCGTACCACGGTGGTCTCGGTGACGCGCGAGACGGCGCAGGTGGTGTCCGGGGTGTCCGGGCTGGTGCTGCTGAACTCGGCGGACTCGGAGTTCCACGGTTTCGTCGAGGACGACTACACGACCCTGAAGCCGACGACCGACCGGATCCTGGCGACGGCCGTGGAAGCCCGCTGGCGGCATGCCGGTGACGACACCGACTGGGCCTCGTCGCACGAGGGTGCGCTCGATGCGCTGGTGCGGGCTTTCGTCGGCACCTACAGCCTCTCGTTGCAGCAGACCCTCTACGCGATGGGCGCGCGGGTGCTGGAGGAGCGTCCGGAGGTCGCCGAGGTGCGGCTCGCGCTGCCGAACAGGCATCACTACCTGGCCGACCTGTCGCCGTTCGGGCTGGACAACCCGGGTGAGGTGTTCATCGCCGGCGACCGGCCGTACGGGTTGATCGAGGGCAGTGTGATCCGGGACGACGCGCCCGCCGCGACCGCGGAGTGGTGGCTGTGATCATCATCGAGAACGCGGCCGTCGCGACGGTCGACGCGGCCGGCACCGAGTTCCCCGACGGTCACGTGGTGGTCGGCGACGACGGCCGGATCGTCGCGGTCGGGGCGGGCCGGGCCGACGAGAGCCACCGGGGCCGGCGTGTGGACGGCACCGGCTGCCTGATCACGCCCGGTCTGGTGAACACACATCACCACCTCTACCAGTGGGCGACCCGTGGCCTGGCGCTGGACGAGACGCTGTTCGGCTGGCTCACCACGCTCTACCCGATCTGGGGCCGGCTGGACGCCGGGATCGTGGGCGCGGCGGCCGGCGCCGGGCTGGGCTGGCTGGCGCTGTCCGGCTGCACGACGAGCATGGACCACCACTACGTGTTCCCGCGTGACGGCGGTGACGTGCTGGCGGCCGAGATCGAGGCGGCCCGGACGATCGGCCTGCGGTTCCATCCGACCCGCGGCTCGATGGACCTGAGCCGCAAGGACGGCGGCCTGCCACCGGACCACGTGGTCGAGGACACCGACGAGGCGCTCGCGGCCACCGAGGCGGCGATCGACCGCTGGCACGACCCGTCGCCGGATGCGATGTTGCAGATCGCGGTGGCGCCCTGTTCGCCGTTCTCGGTCACCACCCGTCTCATGGAGGAGGCGGCGGTGCTGGCCCGGCGCAGGGGGGTCCGCCTGCACACCCATCTCGCCGAGACCGACGACGAGGAGGAGTTCTGCCTCAAGCAGTTCGGCTGCACCCCCGTGGAGTACGCGGAGCGCGTCGGCTGGCTCGGCGACGACGTCTGGCTGGCCCACGGCGTGCACCTGGACGACTCGGCGATCGCGAAGCTCGGGGCCACCGGCACCGGCGTGGCACACTGCCCGAGCTCGAACGCGCGACTCGGCACCGGCTCGGCCCGGGTGCGTGAGCTGCTGGACAACGGTGTGCCGGTGGGTCTGGGCGTCGACGGCGCGGCCTCGCAGGAGGTGTCGCATCTGGGCGCCGAGCTGCGGCAGGCGCTCTACACGGCACGGCAGCGGCAGGGCCCGAAGTCGTTCGGCGCGCGGGAGGCGCTGCGGCTCGGCACCATCGGCGGGGCCCGCTGTCTGGGCCGGCAGGACGACATCGGCTCGCTGGAGCCGGGCAAGCTGGCCGATCTGGTGATGTGGCGGCTGGACGGTCTCGGGCACGAGGGCATCGACGACAAGGTCGCGGCGCTGGTCTTCGGCCCGCCCGCCCGGGTGGAGCTGGCCCTGGTCGGTGGCCGCCCGATCGTCGAGCGTGGCGAGCTGGTCAACGCGGACGCGGACACGTTGACGGCCGAGGCCCGGCGGGCTCACCGCAGGCTGATGGCGGCCTCCTGACGATCACGGGGAAGGACCATGAATAATGCTCGATTACGGTACGGGGGAGTAACCACACTGAGAGGAATCGTCAACGATGACCGAGATCCTGTCCGACGAGGCCGTGGCGTTCGTCGCCGACCTGAACCGGCGATTCCGGCCTCGCCGTAACGAGCTCCTCCAGGCGCGTGCCACGCGTCGCGCGGAGATCGCGGCCGGGGCCACGCTGGGCTTCCTGGCCGAGACGGCGGACATCCGCGCCGCCGAGTGGTCCGCCCCGCCCGCACCCGCCGACCTGCAGGACCGGCGGGTCGAGATCACCGGCCCGACCGAGCGGAAGATGACGATCAACGCGCTGAACTCGGGCGCGAAGGTGTGGCTGGCCGACCTCGAGGACGCGAACACCCCGCACTGGTCGAACGTCGTCGACGGGCAGCAGAACCTCTACGACGCGATCCGGCGCACGATCACCCTCGAGACCGGGAAGAAGACCTACGAGCTCAACGGCGGACCGTACCCGACGATCGTGATGCGCCCGCGTGGCTGGCACCTCGACGAGCGGCACCTGCCGGTGGACGGCGAGCCGGCCGTCGGCGCCCTGGTCGACTTCGGCCTCTACTTCTTCCACAACGCTGCGGAGCTGATCAGCAGGGGGAGTGGCCCCTACTTCTACCTGCCGAAGATGGAGTCCCACAAGGAAGCCGAGTTGTGGAACGACGTCTTCACCTACGCCCAGGAGAAGAGGGGCATCCCGGTCGGCACCATCCGGGCCACCGTCCTGATCGAGACCATCCCGGCCGCGTTCGAGATGGAGGAGATCCTGCACGCGCTGCGCCCGCACATCTCCGGTCTCAACGCCGGCCGCTGGGACTACCTGTTCAGCATCATCAAGTACTTCCGCGACAACCCGAACATGATCCTTCCGGACCGGGCGGCCGTGACCATGACCGCGCCGTTCATGCGGGCGTACTCGGAACTGCTCGTCTCCACCTGTCACAAGCGCGGGGCGTTCGCCATGGGTGGCATGGCCGCGTTCATCCCGAGCCGTCGCGACCCGGCGGTCAACGAGGTGGCCCTGACCAAGGTTCGTGAGGACAAGGAGCGAGAGGCCGGCGACGGGTTCGACGGCTCCTGGGTGGCCCACCCCGATCTGGTGCCGGTCTGCCGTGAGATCTTCGACCGGGTGCTCGGCGACAAGGCCAACCAGGTCGACAGGAAGCGGCCGGACGTCGCGGTCGACGCCTCCGACCTGCTGCACGTGGCCGGCACCGGCGGCGCGGTCACCCGGGCCGGGCTGCACAACAACGTCAACGTGGCCCTGCAGTACCTGGAGGCGTGGCTGCGCGGCAACGGCGCGGTGGCGATCCACAACCTGATGGAGGACGCCGCCACCGCGGAGATCTCCCGCTCCCAGGTCTGGCAGTGGATCCACAACGGGGTGAAGCTCGAGGACGGCACGCCGATCACCGCCGAGCTGGTCGGGCAGATCGAGGACGAGGAGCTCGCGAAGATCCGCGAGAGCGTCGGCGACGAGGCCTGGACCGCGGGCCGCTACGACGACGCCCGCAAGCTCTTCGAGCGGGTCGCCCTGGCCGACGACTTCGCCGACTTCCTGACCACCGCCGCCTACGACTCCATCGACTGAGCCACGGTGCGGCCGGGCCCGGCCCGGCCGCACACCCCCGCGAGGAAGGGCCGACCGTTGCGCCTGAACGAGGACGACTACGCCGACATCGACGCCGGACTCGCCGCACACGACGCGTTCCTGCAGGCCCGCTATCCGGGTGAGCGGCCCGGCCGGCAGCCGGTCCACACCGTCTACGTCCCGGCCGACCGCCTCGACGGATTCCGTGACTGGGGTGGCATCGCCCTCGACACGATGGACCGGCACGACTTCCCCTGGCCCGACCCGGCGGTCCGCGCCAAACTCGCCACCGAGCCGATCGAGGACCTGCGCGTCGACTTCGAGGACGGCTACGGCGTCCGCGACGACGACCAGGAGGACGCGGCCGTCCGCAAGGCCGCCGCGATCCTCGC
The DNA here is from genome assembly GCF_050956125.1 of Actinoplanes sp. CA-252034. NCBI lineage: Bacteria > Bacillati > Actinomycetota > Actinomycetes > Micromonosporales > Micromonosporaceae > Actinoplanes > Actinoplanes sp. CA-252034. The sequence goes on along the minus strand of NZ_CP191846.1, from coordinate 8,786,987 downwards.
CGACGGCCCACGGCCGCCGTTCACCGGGCTGCGGATCAAGTCGCTGGAGGCCGCGACCCGGCGCCGGTCGCTGCGCACGCTCGACCTGTTCCTCGACAGCTACCAGGGCCTCTTCACGATCACGCTGCCCAAGGTCAGCGGTTCCGACCAGGTCGCCGCCATGGTCACCCTCTGCGAGAGACTCGAGCGATCGTACGGCCTGAGCGCCGGCACCCTGACGTTCGAGATCCAGATCGAACTGCCGTCGGCCGTGCTCGCCGCCGACGGGACAGCGGCCGTCGCGCGCCTGATCACCGCGGCCGCCGGCCGGTGCACCGGGTTGCACTACGGCACCTACGACTACAGCGCCGCCGCCGGGGTGGCCGCCGCCTACCAGTCGATGGAGCATCCGGCCGCCGACTATGCGAAGGCGGTGATGCAGGCCGCCGCCGCCCAGACCGGGGTGCGCCTGTCCGACGGGTCGACCAACGTGCTCCCGGTCGGGGACACCGCCGACGTGCACGCCGCCTGGGAGCTGCACCGGCGACTGGTCCGCCGGTCTCTGGAACGTGGCTACTACCAGGGCTGGGACCTGCATCCGGCCCAGCTGGCGACCCGGTATGCGGCGACCTACGAGTTCTTCCGGGACGGCCGGGACACGGCCGTCACACGTCTGCGGCGATACCTGGACCGGCAGGACAGCGGCATCGCCGACGAGCCGGCCACCGCCCGTGCGCTCGCCGGCTATCTGTTGCGCGGCCTGGACTGCGGGGCTCTGACCGACGCCGGGTTCCCGCGGGAGCAGTTGACCACCCTGGCCTGAGACGAGCGGCGGAGGACGGACAGTGGGCTACGACACCGAGTTCACGGGACAGGTGACCATCGTTCCGCCGCTGAATCCACACGAGGTGGAATATCTCGACCGATTCGCCGAGACGCGGCACGAGTCGCGGGCTGCGGGCCCCTTCGTGGTGAGCGGAAACGGGCTGGAGCCCGGTGAGATGTACGGGGGAGGCGAACCCGGCCCGGAGCACCCCGGATATTGGTGCAAATGGGTGCCGACGGCTGCCGGTGACGCGCTGATCTGGAGCGGCGGGGAGAAGTTCTACGACGCGGAGATCTGGCTCGCCTACCTGGTGGAGACGTTCCTGGCGCCCGGGGCGGAGATCCGCGGCGACCTGCCGGCGACGTGGTTGCGGCCGGCGGTGTTCGAGCACTTCACCTGTGATCACGTGCTCAACGGGGTGATCACGGCGGAGGGCGACGAGGAGGACGACCGGTGGCGGATCGAGGTGCGCGACAACGTCGTGCACGTGATCCGGCTGGTCGTCTGGCCGGACCACGGCGACATCGACGCGCGATGCCCCGACGAATGGGGGAGCGGGCAGTGGGAGCGATTCGAGGCGCGGACCCGGCGCAATCACGTCTTCACGGTGAGCGGAGCGGGGGAGATCCACGATCGGGGCCCTGCCACCGCGAACGGCTTCGAGCCGGTTCCGGGATGAGCCGCCGACCGGGCGCCGATCGGTGGGGACGGGCGCGGTGGGAAAGCCGGCGGTAGCCGCCGGAGGCGGGGTTCCCCGTGGTGCGGTGGGGGAGGTGTGGCCGTACCCCCGTGTTCAGACCATCGAGAAGACCGGGACGATGAGGAGCGCAGCCAGTGTCAGCCAGGTGGCGATCTCCTCGTGGCCGCGATTGCCTTCGCGGACCGCCTTGTAGAGCACGCCCGCCATCAGCCCGACGAGACCGGTGCGGGCGAGGATCGAGGCGGCGCCCGGCTCGCCGAACCAATCGGGCGCGAGGCTGATCAGCGACGCCGGGTCGATGACCGCCAGTGTGGCGAAGGCGAGAACGACGACTGCCAGGACCGCGACGGCGGCGCCGCGCAGGAGGATGTTCGGTCCGGTGTTCATCGCGGGCTGCTGGTTCGTCACGCCGGTTGCCTTCCGTGATGGTCGATGTCGGTGAGTCGAACCATAGTGGCACCGGCAAATCCGGTGTGGATCGAACCTTCGATGCTTGTGGGGAGTACTACGAGGCGGGACCGCGCGCAACGCGAGGGAGTGTCGTTCAGTGATCGATAGTGTGACTCAGAGTGATATCGAGCATGTCTGTGAGCGGCCGTCGTGGAAGTGCCGGGCGTGCGGCGACCCCTGGCCGTGCACCCCGGCGCGGGTGTCGCTGTCGGACGGCGCGGATCGGGTGCTGCTGACCATGTACATGTGGGGCCACCTGGACCGGGCCATGACCGAGTTGCCACCGGGGCCGCCGATGGAGCTGTTCGACCGGTTCCTGCGGTGGACCGACGGGCAACTGATTCAGGCCTGAGACGGCGTCGTCGGGACGATCTGGTCGCGCAGCCAGGACGGGTCGGGGTTCACGTGGCCCCGGCCGCCGATCACCACCGTCGGCACCGTCTCGTCGCCGCCGGTGATCTCCCGGACCGCGGCGGCCGCGGACGGGTCCTGCCAGATGTCGACCCAGCGCAGCCGGTCCGCGTCGGGGCCGAGACGGGCCCGTAGCCGCAGGCAGAAGACGCAGCCCGGCCGCCAGTAGACGACCGGGCGGTCGTCCGCGGCCGCGGCGCGCGGAAACACGAGCGGTGACAGCACGAACGCGAGCACCAGGAACAGGGCCAACAGCAGCGCGGCGGTGCCGGGCGCGCCGTCGCCGAATCGGGCCGCGGCGATCAGCACACCGCAGAGGGCGGCCAGGGCCGCCACGCTCCATCGTCGCACCATGGAGCGGCACGGTACTCCGCTACCCGCCGTAACGGCATCCCTGACGGACCGGATCGCCGCCGGCCGAAACAAACCGCCGATAGGGTCGCCCCATGGCTGATCTTGTAGTGCGCTCGCGGCGCGTGACGGCGCCGGACGGGGAGCGGGCGGCGGCGGTCGTGGTGACGGACGGGAAGATCACGGCGGTGCTGCCCTACGACGCCGTGACCGAGGCGGCCGAGGAGGTCGACCTCGGTGACACCGCGCTGCTTCCCGGCCTGGTGGACACGCATGTGCACGTCAACGAGCCGGGCCGCACCGAGTGGGAGGGGTTCGCCACGGCCACCCGGGCGGCGGCGGCCGGCGGCGTCACCACGATCATCGACATGCCGCTCAACAGCCTGCCGCCGACCGTGCACGCCGAAGCGCTGAGGATCAAGCAGGCGGCCGCGACCGGTCAGTGCCACGTCGACGTCGGCTTCTGGGGCGGCGCGATCCCGGGCAACGCCGGTGACCTGCCGGGCCTGCACGCCGCCGGTGTCTTCGGTTTCAAGTCGTTCCTCGCCGACTCGGGGGTGCCCGAGTTCCCGCCGGTCGACGCCACGCAACTCGCCGAGGCGATGAACGCGGTCGACGCTCTCTTCGTGATCCACGCGGAGGACCCGGACCACCTGCGCGAGGCGGCGAGCTCCCCCGCGTACGCCGACTTCCTGAGCTCTCGCCCGCAGGACGCCGAGCATGCCGCGGTCGCGACCGCCGTCGAGGTGGCCCGCGCCGCGGGCCGTCGGGCGCACATCCTGCACCTCTCCGCCGCCTCCGCCCTCCCGCTGATCGCCCGGGCCAGGATCGAGGGGGTACGCGTGACCGCCGAGACCTGCCCGCACTACCTGACCCTGGACGCGGCCGAGATCCCGGACGGCGCCACCGAGTACAAGTGCTGCCCGCCGATCCGTGACACCGATAACGCCGACAGACTGTGGGAGGCGCTGGCCGACGGCCTGATCACCTGCGTGGTGAGCGACCACTCGCCGTGCACGCCCGACCTGAAACGGCAGGACACCGGCGACTTCGCGGCCGCGTGGGGCGGGATCGCCTCGGTGCAGCTGGGTCTTCCGGTGATCTGGACCGCGGCCGCCGAGCGGGGGCATACCCTCGCGGACGTGGTGAAGTGGATGGCGCGCCGCCCCGCCGATCTGGTGGGATTGCGCCACAAGGGCCGCATCGCGGTCGGCGCGGACGCGGATCTGGTGGCGTTCGAGCCGGACGAGACGTTCGTCGTCGACGCGCACGCGCTGCACCACCGCAACCCCGTCACGCCGTACGCCGGAAAGGTCCTGAGGGGTGTGGTCCGCACCACCTGGCTGCGCGGAGGCGTCGTGACCGGCGACAAGCCCGGCGGAAAGTTCCTGGCAAGGGAGATCTGATGGACTTCAGCGCGCTGCCCGACCTCGCGTCCCGGGCGTTCGGCGGAGGCGTCGTGCACGCCAACGACGAGTTCTTCGCCGCCGCCGACCACCTGGTGCTGCCGGACGTGCCGGGCCACGCGCCGAGGACGTTCGACCACAAGGGACAGGTCTACGACGGGTGGGAGACGCGCCGCCGCCGGTCGCCGGGTCACGACTTCGCGATCGTCCGGCTCGGCGCGCCCGGCATCGTGCACGGCGTCGACATCGACACCGCGTTCTTCACCGGCAACTTCCCGCCGCACGCGTCGGTCGACGCCGTCGAGCTGTCCGGCTATCCGGGCCCGGATGAGCTGGCCGCCGCCGACTGGGTGGAGATCCTGCCGAAGTCCCGGTTGAAGGGCGACGGCCGCAACCTGTACCCGGTGGACGACCGCCGCCGGTTCACGCACGTGCGGCTCAACATCTTCCCGGACGGCGGGGTGGCCCGCCTGCGCGTGCACGGCGAGGTGGTGCCCGACCCGGAGCTGCTGCCGAAGATCTTCGACGTGGCCGCCGCCGAGTACGGCGCCACGGTCGTCGACTGCAGCAACATGTTCTACGGCAACCCGCAGCGGATGCTGATGCCCGGCCTGGCCCGCAACATGGGCGACGGCTGGGAGACGTCCCGGCGCCGCGACGACGGCAACGACTGGGTGCTGGTGCGACTGGCCGCCCCGGCCGAGCTGCGCTTCGCCGACCTGGACACCAGCCACTTCAAGGGAAACGCTCCCGGCTGGGCCACGCTGACCGGTTTCGACAGCGACGGTTTCGCCCACGACCTGCTGCCCCGGGTGGCGCTGCGCCCCGACACCCCGCACCGGTTCGCGCTGCTCGAGGCACCCCGGGTGACACAGGTGCGGCTGGACATCTTCCCGGACGGCGGCATGGCCCGGCTCCGGCTGCTGGGGCGGGCCGACCGGAATTTCCTGCGTGCGAGACTCGGCCGGTGAGCCGTACCGTCTCTCTCGTGCTCGTCGATCCGGCGGGCGAGCTTCTCGGCCGGTTGCCACCCTTCACCGTCGCGGCGCCCTGGTGGCAGGACGTCGCCGGCGTGGTGGCCGGCGCCGGCGTCGAGGTCACCGTGCTGCGGCTGCTGCACGGTGACCGGGAACCACCCGGCGGCCACGTCACCTATCTGGCGATGACGCACGAGAAGCCGGCCGGTCTGCTGCCGGCCGACGTCGACCTGGCCCCGCATCCGCTGCGCGCGGCCTATGCCGAGGCGGCGGGAGTGACCGCGTCGCTGGCCTGGGCGGCGGGCGCGCTCGACCGTGCCGGGTTGACCGGCCTGACCGCCCGGCAGCAGCGCACCTGGAACCTGTCGGCGATCTGGCGGTTCGACGACCCGGCCGGCACGCCGGTGGCCTGGCTCAAGCAGGTGCCACCGTTCTTCGCGCACGAGGCGGCCGTGCTGCGGCTGGTCGGCGACGTCGCGCCGGACCTGGTGCCGTATGTGCTGGCCGCCGGCGACGAGGGCCGGGCTCTGATCGCGCACGTGGCAGGCGAGGACTGCTACGAGGCGGGGCCGGACCTGCGCACCGCGATGCTCGCCGCCCTCCACCCGGTTCAGCGGCGCTTCGCCGGACGGGTGGACGAGCTACGAGCGGCCGGTGTCCCGACGCTGTCGCTGGAAGGGTTGCCACGGATCGCCCGGCCGTACCTCTCGGACGTCCCGGGACTGGCGGACCTGCTCGACGGCCTGCCGCGCCGGCTCGCCGAAGTCGACGAGTGCGGCCTCCCGGACACCCTGGTCCACGGCGACCTGCACATGGGCAACGTGATCAGCGACGGCGACCGGCACACCATCGTGGACTGGGGAGACGCGGTGATCGGCAATCCGGCCTACGACGCCGTGCGGATCCCCGGCGACCCCGAGGTGCGGGCCGCGTGGGCGAAGCTCTGGCCGGACCACGACGCCCTGCGGGCCGCGGAACTGCTGCGCCCGGTGGAGCTCCTGCGGCAGGCGGTCGTCTACGACGGGTTCATGGCCGCGATCGAGCCGTCCGAGTGGCCATACCACGCCACCGACGTCCGCCGATGCCTTCAGACCGCTGTCGACCTGGCCTCCCGGTGAACATCGCATTCACGAGTCTCACCGTACCGGCGGCGTTTTCCGTACCGTGTCAGTCATGGAAGACGTCCGGCGGCGTTACCTCGAGCAGATCCGCGGCGGCAACCTCTCGCCCGCGCTGGCCGAGGCGTTCGCGACGGTGCCACGTGAGATCTTCGTGCCCGACGGGTTCCACCGCCGCGACGGCCAGTGGGTAGTGCCCGCCGACCCGGAGTACCTTCCGACCGTCTACAGCGACGACGTGCTGGTCACCAAGTTGGCCGGTGACGTCCCGATCAGCTCGTCGAGCCAGCCGTCGCTGATGGCCGCCATGATCGAGGCGCTCGACGTGGCGCCCGGCATGCGGATTCTCGAGATCGGCGCGGGCACCGGCTACAACGCGGCGCTTCTCGCTTCGCTGGGCGCCGTGGTGACCACCGTGGACGTTCAGGCCGACGTCGCGGCCCGCGCACGGTCCGCGTTGGCCCGGGCGGGCATAGCGGGGGTACGCGTCGAAGCCGCCGACGGATACACCGGAGGCCCGCCCGACCGCTACGACCGCATCATCGTGACCGTCGGTGTCGCCGGGATCTCCCCGCACTGGCTGGACCGGCTGGCGCCCGGCGGCCGGCTGATCGTCCCGGTCGCGCACGGCGGCATCCACCCGGTCCTCGACGTCCGCCCCGGCCCACTGACCGCGACCGTGGTCTGCGCGGCCGGCTTCATGGGCGCCGCCGGTCCACTCGGCGCGCGGCATCCGCACAGCCACCCGCCGGTCGCCGTCGCTCTGGACAACCTGGAGGAGGTGTCGCCGGCCCGCTGGCGGCCGGCCCTGGACGTCGACGCCTATCGCGGTCTCTGGTTCGCGGCCGCGGCCTGGCATCATCGGGTCAGTCACGCCTCGATCCCCGGCCGGGAGCAGAGCTATTTCGCGGTGCTCGACGACAGCGGGGCGGGCGGCGCGGTGGTGCTGGCCGACGGGGCGATCCTCGCCGCGGGGCCGGAGGCGGAGCGGTGCGTGGCCGTGGGCACGGCCCTGTCGGACCGTTGGTGGTCGCTGAACCGGCCACCGATACGTGCGTGGCGGATCGGTTTCGCGCAGGTCGGCGACCCGGCCACGCCGATCTGGTCCCCGAACAGCTGGACACTGGCCACCGCCGCGGAAGACCCCGCACCCCCGGAGGCGTAACCCCGCGGCGCGGACCCGCTGGTGGCGCGGACCCGCTGATGGCGCGGACCCGCCGGTGGCGCGGTGGCGCCGCCCGCGCTGGGAGCCCGGCTGGTGGCGCGGGTGGCGATGCCCCGCGGTGGGAATCCGACTGTGGCGCGGTGGCGTTGCCCGCGGCGCGACCCCGCCGGTGGCGCGGTGGCGTTGCCCGCGGTGGGAGCCCGGCTGGTGGCGCGGGTGGCGATGCCGGCGGTGGGAGCCCGGCTGTGGTGCGGGTGGCGTTGCCCGCGGCGCGACCCCGCCGGTGCGCGGTGGCGTAGCCGCGCGGCGGGACCGTGGTGAGCGGATCATCGGGCTCGGAGGAAGGCCAGGACTGCCAGCACCCGCCGGTTCGTGTCGTCGGTCGGGGGGAGGCCCAGTTTGGCCAGGATGTTGCCGACGTGCTTGCCGACCGCCGGGTCGCTGATGAACAGGGCCGCCGCGATCGACGAGTTGGACCGGCCCTCGGCGATCAACGCCAGCACCTCGCGCTCGCGCCCGGACAGCCCGGCCAGCGGATCCTGCGGACGGCTGATCAGGCGGCGGACCACATCGGGGTCGACGACCGTGCCGCCGGCGACCACGTTGCGCAGCGCGGTCACGAACTCGGTGATGTCGGCGACCCGGTCCTTGAGCAGATAGCCGACGCCGTCGCCGGTGGCGATCAGGTCGGCGGCGTAGTCCTGCTGCACATACTGGCTGAGCACGACGACCGGCAGGCCGGGGCGGGCCTTGCGCAGCCGGACCGCCGCCCGGAGACCCTCGTCCTGGAAGGACGGTGGCATCTTGATGTCGGTCACCACCAGCTCCGGGTCGTGCCGCTCGACGGCGGCCATCAGCTCGGCGGCGTCACCGACGGCGGCGACCACCTCGAACCCGAACCGGACCAGCACCCCGACCAGGCCCTCGCGCAGCAGCACCCCGTCCTCGGCGAGGACGACCCGGGTCACAGCTCGACCCGCAGCAGGGTCGGGCCGCCGGGCGGGCTGGCCAGCAGCAGTTTGCCGCCGGCCGCGGACACCCGGTCGGCCAGCCCGGTCAGCCCGGAGCCGCGGGCCGGGTCGGCGCCGCCCCGGCCGTCGTCGAGGACCTCCAGCACCACTGTCTCACCGGCCCGGGCCAGGCCCAGCCGCACCGATGTGGCGTGCGCGTGCTTGGCCACATTGGTCAGGGCCTCGGCCGCCACGAAGTAGGCGGTGGTCTCGACCCGCTCCGGCAGGCGCCCGGTGATCCCGTCGGCGTCGATCGTCACCGGCACCGGCGAATTCGCCGCCAGCTCCCACAGCGCGGCCGGCAACCCCACGTCGGCGAGCGTCTGCGGGCGGATGCCGTGCACCAGGTCGCGCAGCACCACCATCAGCTCCTTGGCCTGGTCGTGGGCCCGGCCCAGCGGCTCGGCGGCGGGTGAGTCGCCGGGCAGGTCGAGCCGGGCCATGCCGAGCTGGAGGGTGAGGCTGGTGAGCCGGTGCTGGGCACCGTCGTGCAGGTCACGCTCGATCCGGCGGCGCTCGGCGTCGAACGCGTCGACCAGCCGGGCCCGGGACAGCGACACCTCGGTCAGCTGGTGGCGCAGACCGTCGGCGCCGCCGAGCAGCCGCCGGGCCAGTGCCGTGTGCAGCGCCGCCACGGCGCCGGTGAGGTAGAGCATCACCGGGAGCAGGGCCAGCCCGAGCATCTGGAACGGCACCGACGCCGGGCCGCCGTGGATCACCAGGTCGCCGAGCTGCCACTCGGCGATCCATGGACTCAGCAGCAGCACCACCTGCAGGACGACGGCCAGGGCGGCGCCGAGCCACAGCAGGGGAGCGGCCAGAGCCAGCACCACCGCGTAGGCGACGGCCCGCCACGTCGACTCCTCCCGGTAGCGGGCCGTGAACCAGGCGACCGGACCGGAGGTCAGCGGCCGGTGCGGGGCGCGCAGCCCCAGCCGGCGCCGCTCCAGCGCGGCGAGCGGCAGCGCCACCGCCGGCGCGGCGACGGCGAAGAGGGCCGCCGACACGAGCATCAGGACGACCCCGGCCGCCCGTGGCTCGCGGCCCTCGGTGATCTCCTGCCCGACGACGAGCCAGGGCAGCAGCAGGATCCAGAAGCCGAACCCGATCGGCGCCGCGATGACGGCGGTCACCGCCAGGTGCAGCAGCGACCGCCACGGCGCGGCCGTGATCAGATAGCGGCGGTCCTTCAGGTCATCGATCAGCACCGGCTCACCGTAGCCAGCCGCACGGGACCCGGCCCAGCCGTTCAGGGACACCTTCCGGGGTAGTGCTGGGTATACCTTTCTACGGATGAGAGCGGCTTACGACGAGATCGCGGACTGGTATGAGACCGAGTTCCTGCCGGGCAGCCTGCCCGGTGACCCGCTCGGCGTGCGGCGGGCGGTCACCGAGCAGCTCGGCCCCGGCCCCGGCCGCTGTCTGGAGGTCGGCTGCGGCACCGGCGTCCACGCCGCCCAGTTGCGGGAGCTCGGCTGGAGCCCGGTCGGTGTCGACCTGTCCGCCGGCATGCTGCGGCACGCCTCCGGCCGTCTGCCGATCGCCCGCGCCGACGCGACCCGGCTGCCGCTGCGGACCGGCTCGGTGGACGCGGCGATCACGGTGATGGCGCACACCGACATGCCCGGTTACCCCGCCGTGTTGCGGGAGGTGAGCCGGGTCCTGCGCCCGGGCGGGCGGTTCGTTCACATCGGTGTGCACCCGGCGTTCTGTGGTGGGTTCGCCGACCGCAGCGATCCGGCCGCGGTCGTCGTCCGTACCGGATATCTCGATGGCTATTGGACGAAGGCGTCCTGGACCGACCGGGGGTCCGGGACAAGGTCGGCGCCAGCCATTGGCCGCTGGCCGGGCTGCTGACCGCGTTCCTGGAGGCGGGCCTGCGGTTCGAGGGGTTCGTCGAGGGCGGCGAGCCGATCCCGACGATGTTCGCGGTCACAGCATCGACAGCATCGCGGTAGTGCCGAGGATCACCAGGAGCAGGACGGCGATGAGCAGACCTTTCTCAGCGGTGTCGGTGGCGTCGGCGACGGGCGTGGTGGTCAGTGGCTCGCTGCTCATGTGTCCTGTCCTCCGCGGGGGTCGGGGGTTGGCGCTCCGGATGCGGGCGGCGTGCGGGAGGCTTACCGTGAGGGCGTCGTCGACCTCGAAGGGGCTGTAGTGCCGCCGCAGGAATGGCTTCTCTCCGCTGCCGAACGCGGCAACCCGGACACCTCCATACCCATATGGAACACCGGAAACACGGTCGAGCCGCTTATTCACGGGCAGAGTTACTTCGATCGGCTGGTGACCGAGGTCAGCCAGCTGAAACAGGGTGACCACCTGTTCTTCACCGACTGGCGCGGCGACCCCGACGAGCGCACCAGCGACGACGGCCCGACCGTGGCGGAGCTGTTCTCGGCGGCCGCCGCGCGCGGAGTGGTCGTCAAGGGGTTGCTGTGGCGTTCCCACCTCGACAAGCTGGCATACAGCGAGGAGGAGAACCGGAACCTCAGCGACGACATCGAGGCGGCCGGTGGGGAGGTGCTGCTCGACCAGCGGGTCCGGCGTGGCGGGTCACACCACCAGAAGCTCGTGGTCCTGCGCCATCCGGGCCGTCCCGAGCTGGACATCGCCTTCGCCGGGGGCATCGACCTGTGCCACAGCCGCCGGGACGACGCCGAGCACCACGGCGATCCGCAGGCCGTCCAGATGGCGTCGGCGTACGGTCCGAACCCGCCCTGGCACGACATCCAGCTCGCCCTGCGCGGCCCGGTGGTCGGCACTCTCGACCAGTCGTTCCGCGAGCGGTGGTGTGACCGGGTCCCGCTCGACCAGAACGGCCCGATCGCGACGATCACCGACACCCTGCGCCACGAGGACATGAGTCCCGACCCGTTGCCCGAGCAGCCGCCCGACCCGCCGGAGTGCGGCCCGCACACCGTCCAGGTGCTGCGGACCTACCCGGCGATGCGCCCGCCGTACGGTTTCGCGAAGCTCGGCGAGCGCAGTGTGGCCCGCGGCTACACCAAGGCGATCAAACGGGCCCGCCGCCTGATCTACCTGGAAGATCAGTACCTCTGGTCGAAGGAGGTGGCCCAGCTCTTCGCCGAGGAGATGCGCGACGAGCCGGAGCTGCACCTGATCGCCGTGGTGCCGCGCCACCCGGACGTGGACGGCGGTTTCGCCCTGCCACCCAACCAGGTGGGCCGCGAGCAGGCCATCGATTTGTGCAGACGGGCCGCCGGCGACCGGGTGCACGTCTTCGACCTGGAGAACGACGCCGGAACCCCGATCTACGTGCACGCGAAGATGTGCGTGATCGACGACGTCTGGTGCAGTGTCGGCAGTGACAACTTCAACCGTCGTTCGTGGACGCACGACAGCGAGCTCTCCTGCGCGGTTCTCGACGACACCCGCGACGAGCGGGAACCCCGCGACCCGGCCGGGCTCGGTGACGGCGCCCGGCGGTTCCCCCGGGAGCTGCGGCTGGCCCTGATGCGGGAGCACCTGGGCCGGGCCGAGGGCGACGACGCCGACCTGCTCGACCCGGCCGGCGCCGTGGCGGCGATGACCGAGGCCGCGGACCGCTTGCGGGACTGGCGCGACGGCGGCCGGGTCGGCCCCCGCCCGCCGGGCCGGTTGATCCCGCACGAGACGGAGCGCCTGCCGTGGCATCAGCGGTTGTGGGCGCTCCCCGCGTACCGCCTGGTCTATGACCCGGACGGCCGTCCGTGGCGGGACCGCCGCCACGGACGCTGGTGACGGGTCAGAGCACCCACTCGTCGTTGCGGATGATCTCCACGGTGCCCTTGGGCCCGGTGCCGGTGACGGTGATGCCGTCGCCGCCGATGACCACGTCGGTGTGCACCGCCGAGGTGTTCAGCCCCAGCTCCTCGCGCTGGGCGACGGTCATCGCGGTGCCGCCCGGGACGGCGAACGGGAAGCTCGACCCCCAGGCCACGTGACAGCCGGCGTTCTCGTCGAAGAGCGTGTTGTGGAAGACGATCCCGGTACGGGCGATCCGGCTGTCCGAGTCCACCAGGGACACCTCGCCCAGTGACCGGGCGCCCGGATCGGTCTCCAGCTGGGCCCGCACGACGTCGGCGCCGGAGTCCGCGGAGACGTCGACGATCCGCCCGCCGGAGAGCTCCAGGCGCAGGCCGAGGACCAGACTGCCGTTGAGCACGAGCGGTTTCGTCACCCGGATCACCCCGTCCGCGGCATGCCGGTCGGGGCTGGTGAAGACCTCCTCGGTCGGGATGTTCGGCATGTACGGCACTCCGGCGGCGTCGACCAGCCCGCCGCCCGTCCACCGGCACCCCGGGATCAGGCCGACGGTCAGGTCGGTGCCGGCCCCGGCATAGCGCACCGAGGTCAGCTCCAGAGCGTCGAGCCGCGCTCCACGATCGGCCAGCGTCGCGGCCCGCTCCCGCCAGGCCAGAGCCGGGTCCGGGGCGTCCAGGCGCATCGCCGTCGACACCGCCTCCCACAGCCGCTCGGTGTCCGGCTCGCCGAACACCTGGTTCGCCCAGCCCGGGTTGGGCGCGCCGACGATGGTCCAGCGGAGCCTGCCCATCACGTGCTCGCGCATGGCCCGCACCTCTTCGGCCGGGAAGGCGGCGGCGCGCACCGGGTCGGCGCCGTCGAGCAGGTGCGGGTCGGCGTCGCCGTGCAGGGCGATCGACGCGACACCCTGCTCGGCCCACTCGCGGATGCGCTGCAGCGCCCAGCCACGGCTGGCGGAGAGGGACTCCAGGCTGGCGTGATCGACGGCGGCCCGGCGCATCGGGCCGTCCGACCAGATCGGCTCGACCCAGGCCGCCCCGGCCGCATACGCGGCGGCCACGACGGCCCGGGCGATCTCCAGGTGCGCGGTGTCCGTACGAAGAATGACTCCCTGCCCGGGCTGGACGTTGACGCCGGCCCGGACCACGACGTCGGCGAATCGCTCGATGCGGTCCATACCGCTCAGCGTAGTCAGTCGGTGTGCGGTACGCGCGCCGCCGGGATGACGCCGAGCCGTCCCTTCTGGAAGTCCTCGAACGCCTGCTTGAGCTCGGCCTGTGTGTTCATCACGAACGGCCCGTAGTGGGCGATCGGCTCCCGGATCGGCTGCCCGCCCATCACGAACAGGTCGAGCTCGGTCTTCGCCTCGACCCGGATCGCCTCGCCCGGCCCGTGGGTGGCGAGCTGCCCGAGACGGACCGGCCGCATGTCGGTGCCGACCCAGCCCTCGCCGGAGAGCGTGTAGACCAGCGCGTTGTAGTCGGTCTGCCACGGCAGGTCGAGCCCCGCACCCGGCTGCAGGGTGATGTGGGCCAGGTTGATCGGTGTGAACGTCGACCCCGGGCCACGGTGCCCGGCGATCTCACCGGCGATCACCCGGATCAGCCCACCGCCGTCGGGTGTGGTGAGCAGGCCCGCCTTCGTACCCCTGATGTCCTGGTATTTCGGGTCGATCATCTTGGCCGCCCGCGGCAGGTTGACCCACAACTGCAGCCCGTGGAAGAGCCCGCCGCTGACCACCAGCTGCTCCGGCGGCGCCTCGATGTGCAGGATCCCGGAGCCGGCCGTCATCCACTGGGTGTCGCTGTTGGAGATCGAGCCGCCGCCACCGAGGGAGTCCTGGTGGTCCATGATGCCGTCGATCATGTAGGTGACCGTCTCGAACCCACGGTGCGGGTGCCAGGGGGTGCCCTTCGGCTCGCCGGGCGCGTAGTCGACCTCACCCATCTGGTCCAGGTGGATGAAGGGGTCGAGCTCGGACATCGGGACCCCGGCGAAGGCCCGGCGGACCGGGAAGCCCTCGCCCTCGTAGCCCTGAGGGGCGGTCGTCAGCCGCTTGACCGCACGGAACTCGGTCGAGACCGGGTCGAGTCGCGGCAGGCGGGGCAGGACGAGGACGTCGTCGACGGTGATGGCGGGCATGGGTCTCACACCTTCCTGATCTTGGCGAAGACGCGGCCGATCACGGCCAGCTCCTCGTCGTCGAGATGATCGATGAAGCTCTCGCGCACGGTCGTCAGATGTGCCGGCGCGGCGTCGCGCAGCACGGTCAGCCCCTCCTCGGTGAGGACGGCCTCCTGACCGCGCCCGTCGTCGGGGCAGCTCTCCTTGCGCACCAGGCCGCGCTTGACCATGGAGTTGATCTGGTAGGTGATCCGGCTCGGCGACAGCACGAGTCGGCTGGCCAGCTCGCCCATCCGGATCCGCCGCCCGGGCGATTCGGCGAGGACGACCAGCACGTGGTAATCGTTCATGCTCAACCCGGTGGCGGCGCGCAACTCGTCCTCCAGGCGCGTGTGCAGTGCCCACGAGCTCTCGAGGAAGGTGCGCCAGTGCGCCAGTTGCGTCCCGGTCAGCGGTTCGGCCATGACCCGAACCGTACTCCTTCAAATCTGAAACTTCAAATCTGAAATAAGGTTAGGCTTCTCCCGTGAAGATTCGCCAAGCCACCCCCGAGGACGTCGACGAGCTCGTCCGCCTCCGCGCGATCATGCTGCGGGCGTTCCCGCGCGACGACTGGAACGACGACTGGCGTGCCCCGGCCCGGGCCTCCCTGCTGCGCCGCCTCAGCGCGGCCGAGCCCGTGCTGGCCGCCTTCGTCGTGGAGAATCCCGACGGTCCGGGCCTCGCCGCGTGCGCGGTCGGCGTCATCGACGAGCACCTCGGCAACCCGCACAGCGCCGACGGCCGCGTCGGCTACGTCTTCAACGTGATCACCGACCACGGCATGCGCCGCCGCGGATACTCCCGCGCCTGCATGGAGGCGCTCCTGCAATGGTTCCGCGACCAGGGCGTGCGCACCGCGGACCTGAAGGCCTCGCCGGACGGCGAGCCGCTCTACACATCCCTGGGGTTCGCCCGCACGTCCGACCCCGCGATGCGCATGCGCCTCTGAGACCCCGCTTCGGTACGGCCACCCGCGCCCGATCCACGAGGACTCCGCCCCGGCTACCGTGACCCGGTGAGCGAACTGACGACCGCCCGTCTCCTGCTGCGCCCCTTCGAGCCCGGCGACGTCACGGCCGTGCACGCCTACGCGAGCGACCCCGAGGTGGTCCGCTACATGGACTGGGGCCCGAACACGCTCGCCGAGACCGAGGCCTTCGTGGCCGACGCCGCCGACCCGGCCGAGGGCGTCCACCTGTTCGCCGTGGAGCACGAGGGTCATGTGGTCGGCGCCGTGGAGCTCCGCGTCACCAACCACATCCACGCCCGCGGCGAGTTCGGTTACGCCCTGGCCCGCTCCGCCTGGGGCCGGGGCCTCGCCACCGAGGCGGCGGCCGCGGTGCTGGCCTTCGCCTTCGACCGTGCCGGCCTGCACCGGGTCGCCGCCACGTGCGACCCGGCCAACACCGGCTCCCGCCGGGTCCTGGAGAAGACGGGCCTGACGTACGAGGGTCGCCTCAAGGACTACCTGCACATCCGCGGGCAGTGGCGGGACCGTCTCCTCTACGCCGCGACCCGCTGACCGACGCTACGCGGCCGGGGTGTTCAGCGACTGGGCGAGCCGCTCGCGGGCGGCGTCGAAGTCGACCCCGCGCTCGGCCAGGATCAGCATGGCCAGACCCTGACCCTCGCGCAGGATGCCCAGCGCGATGTGCTCCGGCGCGATGAAGTTGTGCTTGAGCCGGATCGCCTCGCGCAGCGACAGCTCCAGGACCTTCTTGTTGCGCGCCGAGAACGGCCGGTGCCCGGTCGCCGCGGTCGGCGTGAACCGCCCGAGGATGCCCTTTCGCTTCGGCGCTGGCCGGGGCAGGTGCAGTGCCCCGGCCCCGAAGTTCTCCTCGATCGCGGCCCGCACCGCATCCAGGTCGATGCCGATCGACTTGAGCGCCGCCGCGTCCTCGGCGTCCCTGTCGGCGAAGACGGCGGTCTCACTGCGGTCGCCGACGTGCCGGATGATCGCCTCCCGGACATACGCCTCGTCGACCTCGCCCGCGACGCCCCGCAGCGCCTCCCGGACCGCGCCGTTCTCCCCGGAGACCAGCGACAGCAGCGTGTGCTCGGTGCCGATCGTCTCGTGCCCGAGCAGCCGGGCCTTCGCCTGCGCCCCGATCACGACCTCGCGGGCCGCCTTGGTGAATCGCTCGAACATCTCAGTCCTCCCGTGGATCCGGCATCGGCAGCAGCCGGGCGTGCTTCTTGTGGACGCCCTGGCGGGTCACCTCCAGCGCGTCGGCGATCTCCTGCCAGGACCAGCCCCTGGCCCGGGCATTCGCCACCTGCAGGCGCTCCAGGCCCTCGAGGAGCCGGCGCAGCGCCACCACCGCCCGCAGCCCCACCCGTGGGTCGGTGCTGCCGGCGGCGGCGGCGAGATCGGTAGCTTCGGTCATGACGTCAACTTACGTTGACAACCCGGTGGTGTCAACTGAAGTTGACGACACGGGCGAAGAAAAGGCCCTGTGCGGCTCTCCCCGTCGAGACGACGGTGGAGCCGCACAGGGCCCGGCCGGTACGCGATCAGGCGCCGCGGCCGGTCTTCTCCTGCAGTTCGTCGATCTTGCGGGACGCATCCGCCTTGGTCAGCCCCTCGGGAACGTCCTCGTGCGCCTCGGTGGCGAGAGTGTGCAGGTAGGACTCCTGCGCCCCGGTGGCCGGCTGGTCACCCGTGGTCCAGTCCTGCGGATCCTTGATGGCATTGCCGGCGTCCGTCTGGTCGGTCATCACGCCGTCCTCTCGTCGCGAGTGTCGAACGCCTGTGCCATTACCCGTCCGGGCTCGTTTCACACGCCTCGCACGGGGGAGCCGCGGGGGGAACACGGAGAGGCCGACCCCTCGGGGTCGGCCTCTTCCGAGAAACACGCAACTGATCTGTATCGGTCAGTCCCAGGCGGGCAGCGTGCCGAGTGAGACGGTCAGCTCGACCGGGTGGTGCACCGGCGCGGCAACCGTGAACCGGGTGCCGAACGGGTCACGCAGCTCGGCGAGGGCGGTCAGCCCGGCCTCCACCGGCTCCATGATGATCGCGCCGCCGAGTCGCTCGCAGTGGTCGGCCGTGATCCGGATGTCCTCGACCTGGAAGGCCGCACGCCACCAGGCGCCGCGGTAACCGGGGGCGAGGCCGGCGACGGCGTCGTGAGCCTGGTTCAGCCACTCGCCGGAGCCGAACTGCTGGTTGAGCAGCCAGCCGAACGCCGAGCCGTAGAAACGGGCCGCGCCGTCCGGGTCATCAGTAATCAATTCCGGCCACGACATCGTGCCCGGCTCGCCGCCGGCCTGCGCGCCGGCGAAGTCGTACGCCTGCCACAGGCCGATGATGGCGCCGTTCGGGTCGGCGACGATCGCGCGCCGGCCGCCGTGCGCCTCGGTCGGGTGGACCAGGCAGTGGCCGCCGGAAAGGGCGACCTGTTCGAGCGTCTCCTCGAGGTCGGGTGTGCTCAGGTGGGTGAGCCAGCCGTCGGGCCTGTCGTACTGACTGCGGGTGAGGCCGGCGACAGCACGCCCCCCGAGCTTGAACCGATCACCCGCCGACTCCCAGCCGAACAACTCTCCGTAGAACTGTGCCGCGCGTGCGGGGTCCGCACTCGCCAGTTCCACCCAGCAAGGTGTCAAGGGTGCATAGCCTCTGATCCGCATGAGCCGCTCCATGGTGGACATCCCCAGTTACCTTCGTACTCTACGGCACTGATAACGCTTCGTCACCACCAGCCGGTTCATTGTCTGGTTTAGAGCAGTTTTAAACTACTCTTGGTAAGCGGGTGTGTGATCCAGGTGACGCATCACCGGCGTCGCGGCTACGCCGTGCAGCACTACGGACACGACGACGACGAATGCGGCCGTCGCCCAGATGAGCGGTTCGTTCGGAAAATCGGCATGTGTCACTGCATACGCTAGGTAATAGAAGGTGCCGACGCCACGGATACCGAACGTGGCGATCACCCAGTGTTCCGATGGGCGACCGGGGGCTCCCCGAAGGGCGGCGAAAGCAGCCAGCGGGCGCACCACGAAGATCAGCGCGAGGCCGGCGAGGGCCGCCTGCCAGGTGAGCGGCGCCAGCAGGCCACCGACCACGGCGCCACCGAGCAGGAGCAGCAGGAGTACGGTCAACAGCCGCTCGATCTGCTCGGCGAAATCGTGCAGCACCTGGTGGTACTCGTGCGAGCGCTCGGCCGCCCGGATCGCCCGCGCCGCCACGAACACGGCCAGGAAACCGTAGCCGCCGGCGACCTCGACCAGCCCGTACGCCAGAAAGGTCGCCGCCAGGGCCTGAAAGCCCTCGGAATGCCGGGCCAGCCGCAGTGAGTCCCGTTTGACCCGGAAGAACAGTTTGCCGAGGAACCTCCCGATCGCGATGCCGCCGACCAGGCCGACCACACCCTTGTAGAGGATGTCGACCAGCACCCACTCGCCGAGCCAGCCGGCCGGATCGAGGCCGTGCAACGCGATCGCGATCGCCGCGTAGACGAACGGGAACGCCAGCCCGTCGTTCAGTCCCGCCTCGGAGGTCAGCGCGAACCGCACCTCGTCCTCCGAGTCCTCCTCGTCGGTCGGCTCGCCCACCTGCACATCCGCGGCCAGCACCGGATCGGTCGGTGCCATCGCCGCGCCCAGCAGCAGCGCCGACGCCGGCACCAGCCCGGCCCACCACCAGCCCAGCAGCGCCGTCGCCGCGATCGTCACCGGCATCGCGATGATCAGCAGACGGAACGTCGACGCCCACCGCCGGCGCCCGAACGGCCGGTCGATCTTCAGCCCCGCGCCCATCAGCGCCACGATCACGCACACCTCGGTGAGGTGCTCGGTCAGCTTCGGATGCGCCAGCGGATCGGCCTCCGGCAAGCCCAGCGGCAACCCGAACAACAGCAGGCCCAACCCGAGGAAGGCCATCGGCATGGACAGCGGCCGCCGCTCCAGCACCCGCGGAAGAATCCCGGCGAGCAGAGCGCCCGTCCCGAACAGCGCGAACAGTAAATCGGGCACCTGTATGCCCGGGGAGATCATGCCCGCGCTTTACCCGCCAAGAGCATCTCGAACCACACCGTCGACCCCCGCACCGTCGGATCGGTGCCCCACGAGTCGCTGAGCTCCTCGATCAGCCCCAGGCCTCGACCCCGGCTGGCCAGCGTGTCGGCGTGCGCCCGGATCACACTGCCCCGGGTGCCGGTGTCGGCCACCGACACCAACAGACGCTCCGCGTTGAGGTCGATGTGCACCTGCGCCGGGGTGCCCGCGTGCAGCAGCGCATTGGTCGTCAGCTCACTCGTGCACAGGATCGCCGCACCGATCACCGTCTCCGGCACGCTCCACTCACGCAGCCGCGTCGTCATCCACTGCCGCACCCGGCTCGGACTCGTCGGCTCGGCCGCCACCTGCAACGTCGCCGACCGGCTCATCGCCAGCGCGTGCTCCACCGCCAGCACCGCCACGTCGTCGTCGGTCGTGCCCTCCACGGCGGCGGTCGCCAGCGAGCACAGGTTGCGCGGGTCGCCGCTCGGCGACGCGGCGGCCGCCTTGACCAGCGCGTCCAGCCCGTCGTTGAGCGGCCGGTCGCGGCGCTCCACCACGCCGTCGCTGAACATCAGGATCGTGTCGCCCGGCTCCAGCCGCACCGCACCGGTCTGCCAGCGGCCGCCCAGGCCCAGCGGCGCGCCCGGCGGCACCTTCACCAACTCGGCGGTGGCCTGCTCACCGACCGCCCGGCCGGCCCGGCGCAGCACCGGTGGCGGATGGCCCGCGCTGGCCAGCGTGATCGAACCGTCCGACGGGTCGAGCACCCCGTAGACGACCGTCACGAAGATCTCCTCGTTGCGCGACTCCGCGCCCAGCGAGCCGACCAGCCTGTCCAGCCCGGCGAGCACGCTCGGCGGCGCCGGATCGGTGAGCGCCAGCGCCCGCAGCGCGGCCCGCACCTGGCCCATCACCGCGGCGGCCCGCACATCGTGACCGGCCACGTCACCGAGCACCATCGCCAGCCGCCCGTCGAGCAGATGGAACGCGTCATAGAAGTCGCCGCCCGCGGCGTTGCCGTCGACGCCCACGTCATACCGCGCGGCGATCCGGAACCTCTCCAACTCGGGCAGATGCTCGGGAAGCATGCTGCGCTGGAGCAACTGCGCCGTGCCGTGCTGGGCCTCGAACCGCCGCGCCCGCTCCGCCGCCTGCGCCACCAGCTCCGCCGCGGCCGTCAGCAGCGCCCGCTCGGCAGGCAGCCAGACGTGCGCGCGCCGGAACCCGACGGTCAGCGCACCCCGCAGCGACGGCGCCCGCAGCGGCAGCGCGGCCAGCGCTCGCACCCTCCGCTCATGCCGGTCGGACGCGACCGCCGCGAGTGGCTCGCCGTCGGAGACGAACGTGGCACGTCCCGTCTCCGCCGCCGCCACCGCCGGCGCCTCCGGATCGGCGCTGATGCGCCGCCACACCGGTGGCAGCCGCTCGTCCGCCTCGTCGAGCATCTCGCCCCGGATGCGGCGGACATAGCGGTAGGTCAGCCCGTCGTCGACGGCCAGGACGCAATGATCAAGATCAAAAGATGCCATGGCGTACGCGAGGACGACGCGCGTGACATCATCGATGGTGAGCGCGCCGGCGAGCCGCGCGGTCAGCTCGCCGAGACTCTGCAGCCGGTGGATCACGTGCGTGGTCTCCGCCGCCACCGTCAGCACCCCGGCCACCGCGCCCCGCGACGTGCGGACCACCGAGTGACCCCGGGTGTAGAACGCCGGCTCCGTGCGGCCCGGCGCGAACTGCACCTGACTCTCCGGCTCGAGAATCGACCGGCCGCTCCGGTGCACCTGCTGGATCACGTCACCCAGGCCCGGCTGATCCCACGCGGCGCCGAAAGCCGACGCGGCCGGACGGCCCAGCGCCGCCGGATGCAGCCCGTCGAGCACCTCGGCGTAGGCGTCGTTGTAGATGACCACGAAATCGTCACCGACGGTGAGCAGCATCGGGACCGGTGAGGAGAGCGCCAACTCGACCGCCGCGCGGACCGCCGGATCCCACCGCGTGATCGGCCCGAGCGAGGTGGCCGACCAGTCGAAGGCGTGCACCAGCGCCGAACAGCCCAGGCCGGCGTGCTGCACACCGGCGGTCTGCACGGGGAGCGTGGTGACCGGGGACGGATGAAGACCGCCCGCCCCGAGACCTCCCGACCCGACCATGCGGAAAGCCTATCCCGTGTGGTCCGTTTGTACGATGCCCCACCGGCCGTCCGTCCGGTTAATGACCGTTACCCGGTGTTGCTCCGGTGTGGATGCCTTCGACGATCCGCGCTTGCGGTCACCGTGAGTGAGTGGCCCGTATGCGATGAGGCCCCGCCGGTACGGGCGCACCCGATGCCGGATCCGGCACTTCTGCCGCCCGTCCATCCGGCACTTCTGCCGCCCCGTCCATCCGGCGGTGATCGAGGCCCAGTGCCGCCTTCGCGTGCGCGAACCGCCCCCGGCCCTTGCCGAGAGCGCCGAGCCGACCCGAACCACCGATCGGGTGCCACCCCGGGCAAGCCGTGCCGAAACGGGCCCAGACTTCAAGGGTGTCCCACCGCCCTGGTGGTCCGAGGTCTGGGCCACTGCCCGAATCGGCCGGGTGGTATGCCGCTTTGCGCAGGGGCGCGCCCGAATGTCAGGGGGGCGTGGTACTCCTTCGGTGAGGCGGTGTCCGGCGTCCCGCCTCGCCGAGTCAGGGAGGACGGATGACCGGAGACGGGCTGACCCGCAGCCTGAACGACATGTGGCGATCCGTGGTGCTCTACCTGCCGACGGTCCTGGTGTCCGTGGTGATCCTGATCGTCGGCTACCTGCTGGCCCGTCTGGCCCGCACCCTCACCGCCAAGGCCCTGCGGCGCGCCGGCTTCGACCGGCTCGTCCAGAGCGGCCCGGCCGGGCGTCTCCTGAGACCCGGCGCGCCGGGCGTCACCGACGTCTGCGCCCGGCTCGTGTTCGTGGTGGTGCTGCTGTTCACGCTGCAGGCCGCGTTCGGCATCTGGGGGCCCAACCCGGCGAGCGACCTGATCACCGCCCTCATCTCGTGGCTGCCGCAGGTGCTCGTCGCCATCGTCATCGTGGTCGTCACCGCGGCCATCGCCCGCGCCGCCCACGACCTCCTCCTGGCCGTCCTGGGCGGGTTGGCGTATGGGGCCGTCCTCGCCAAGGCGGCCGCAGCCGTCATCGTCACCCTCGGAGCGATCGCCGGCCTCGACCAGATCGGCATCGCCACCTCGGTGACCCGCCCCCTCCTGATCACCATCCTCGCCACGGTCGCCGGCGTGATCATCGTCGGTGTCGGCGGCGGCCTGATCCGCCCCATGCAACAACGCTGGGAGAGCTGGCTCGACCGCGCGGCCACCGAGTCGGCGGTCATCCGTTCGCAGGCCCGCGCCTACGCCGAACAGCGCTCCCGCCGAGCCACCGACCACCCCCACGACCCATCGGCGGACGCCCCCACAGGCCCCGCCTCCGCGGGCTCGGGCTCGGGCTCTGCCAGCTCGTCCCCGACGAGCGCGCCCTCTGCGGGCTCCGCGCCTTCCGCGCCTTCCGCGGGCTCCGCGCCTTCCGCGCCTTCCGCGCCTTCCGCGGGCTCCGCGCCTTCCGCGCCTTCCGCGCCTTCCGCGCCTTCCGCGGGCTCCGCGCCTTCCGCGCCTTCCGCGCCTTCCGCGGGCCCCACCTCTGCGGGCCCCACCTCTGCGGGCCCCACCTCCTCTGGTCTCGGCTCCGCGGGCCACGGGCTTTTTAGCCCCGACCGTTCCGTATCGGGCCCGGGCGATCCCGTACTCGCAGTGCCGGGTGCTCCTGGCCCAGCCGGCTCGGCTTCCAGCCCGGCCGACTCCGGCCGTGGTCATGTTCCCGGTGTTGTCGGTGCTGCTTCGAGTCCAGTCGGATCCGTAGCCGCCGACCCGGAGACTCACGACTTCTCGGCGGCCGAACCCACGGGGCTTGCCCCCTCCGGCCGCGCTTCCCAAGAACCTGCCGGCTCTGCTTCCGGCCCAGCCGGCGACGGTCGCGCGGACCACGTCCCCCCTGGTGTCGTCTCTGCCGTTGCCGCTACTCCCCGCCCGGCTTCCGCCGATTTCGAGCCCGGGCCCACTGCTGTCAGTCGGCCACCCACCCCGGCGAAATCAGCGGCGGTCCCCGCCGACTCCGGCGATCCGGACTCGGTTTCAGGCGTAGCCGGGGACGCTCAGGGGGCCGCGAAGGCTGACGACAGACCGGAGCCCACCGGAAATGGAGTGACCGACTCGACGCCCGCCGCGGGGGAACGGATCGCCGACGATCGGCGCCGTGCGGGCGAGGCGCGCCGTGCGGGTGAGGCCGACCTGGCTGCCGAGATGCAACGTGCTTCGGTAGACCATCAGGCCGAAACGGCCGGCGTGGTCGAAGCCGCCGCGGACGACGTCCCGGCGAACGAGACGCGACCTGTTGCGGACGACGGTCATTCTTCCTCTCCGGCTGCTCCTGCTCCCTCTCCGAGGAGCAGCGGGTCACGTCCCAACCTCGAAAGTCTGCCCACCGAGGTGTTCACCAGCGGTTCCACATCCGGCGGTGGGCGTGGGCCCGCTGAACCGCAGGGGTCGTCCGCATCAGGATCTTCCGGTTCGGCCGATCTAGCAGAGCCAGCGGGGTCCGTTGGTTCGGAACCCGGCGGTTCGGCGGGGCCGGCCATGTCGGCCGGTTCGGGATCGGGTGGTTCGGGATCCGGCGGTTCGGCGGGCCTGGCCAGGTCGGCCGGTTCGGGGTCGGCCGGTTCGGGGTCGGCCGGTTCGGGGTCGGCTGGTTCGGGATCCGGTGGTTCGGCAGGGCCGGCCGGATCGGCTGGTTCGGCACTTGGCGGTTCGGCAGGGCCGGCGGGAGCTGCTGTTCCCGGAGTGGATGGTCTGGAACGGCCCGCCGGAGTGGCTGACCTGGGCAGACCGACGGGATTGGCCGGTGCGGAGGCGGCCGGCTCGGGGCGGTCGGCCGAGTCGATCAGTTCGGCGGGAGCGGGCGGGCAGGAGAGTTCGGGTGGTTCTGCCGGTAGCTCGGGCGGTCCGGCCGGTCCAGCACCCGGTCCGGATGCTGACGCGGCGCCCCACTCGGCATATCCGGAGGAGGCCGACGACTGGGCGTGGGAGACCCGATGGGCCGAGGAGGAACGCCGGGCACGGGAGTACGACAGCGACGAGACGCAGGTCATCGTTCCGCCGAGGGACGATCGGCCCCACATGATCCCGGGCTTCGACCGCTACGACGAACCACCGACCGACCCGGGTCACGGCGACGAGGACGACACGGTCTTCGTGCGAATCGGATCAGCCGAGACCGCGTTGCTCACTCCCGGCGTGCGCCCTCAGCGGACTTCTTCCGGCACAACCCAGGACTCATCACCGAGCGGCGACTCGACGTCGTCTCCGGCACCCACGGCGGCCGTCGATTCCGCAGGCGATGATGAGCCGACCGCGTCCCTCTCGCATGCCGGCCGACCGACCGGTGACGAGCCGACGGTTTTCCTCTCGCCCACCGAACTGCCGAGCGGAGACGAGACGACGACCGTGGTCTCGCCCGCCGGACTGCCGGCCGATGATGAGCCGACCGCGACTTCGCCTGCCGAACCTCTGGCCGACGACGAGACGACGAGCGTGATCTCGCTGGCCGCTCTGCCGGGCGGTGGTGAGTCGACGGTTTTCCTTTCGCCTACCGGTCTGCCGGAGGGTGATGGGTCGACGGTGTTCCTATCACCTGCCGGTCAGCCGGAGGGTGCTGAGTCGACGGTGTTCCTTTCGCCCGCCGGTCTGCCGGAGGGTGACGAGCCGACGGTTTTCCTTTCGCCTTCCGGTCTGCCCGGTGGTGATGAGTCGACGGCCTTCCTCTTGCCTGCCGGTCTGTCGGGCGGTGATGGACCGACGGTATCTCCGGTATCCGGGGCGACCGTGGATCCCGTCGGCGACGACGAGCCGACGACGTTCGTTTCGGTCGGGGGCGAGCCGACGGCCTCGGTGCCAGGGTTGGAGGAACCGACCACCACGATCATCACGCGCGGGGCGGACGTCGGCGAGGACCCGACCGTCATCTCCGCACCCGGACCGGACTCGGCTGTGGTGATCGACGAGGAAAGCACTCGGATCGTGCCGGTCGACGTTCGGACCGAGGCGGTGGTTCCGCTGCCCGACGTTCCGGCCGTGGCAGAGGATCGCACGGTTCCGAATGTGGACGGGTCGAAAGGCGCGGGGGCGGGACAGGACGACACCACTGTGCCCAACCTGCAACAGCCAGGCGCGTTGGGGGCAGGGGTGGACGACCCCACGCTTACGGACGCTGATCAGGTGGGTTCCTCGGTGGCCGGGGTGGGCGAGGCGGGCGTGCCCGGTGCTGATCGTGTGGATGCTTCGGCGGCCGAGGTGAGCGAGCCGGGTGTTGATCAGGTGGATGCCTCGGCGGCCGTGGTGGGCGAGCCGGGCGTGCCGAGTGCTGATCGGGTGGGCGGTGCGGCGGTTCGGGTGGGGGAATCCGACGGGCCGGATGCTGACCGGGTGGGTGCTTCGGCTGCGGGCGGGGATGAACCGGCCGCTGACCGGGATGCGTCGCCGGAGGCTTTGCGGGGTGGCGCCGACGGGAATGTCTCGCCGGGTCCGGGACGAGCGGGACCGGAGGACGACGAACCCACGGTCGAAGGTTCGCGGCCGAGGGGTGGATGACGGAGGGCCGGCACCGGGGTTCCGGTGCCGGCCCGCGTGGTCGGGGATTCGGGGCTGAAGGGACGGCCGAATCAGCCGGCCGGGACTGTCACGGGTGGTGGCCGCCGGTCACACCGGCGTCCGATCTCGGGGGATCCTTTACCACCGCTTCCGTCCGGGAAGGGTCAGCGCGGCGCCGGCAGGGTGCTGGCCAGCATGCAGACGGCGAGCAGGCGGCGCAGGACCCAGTCGTTGTCGGACCAGTCGATGTCGCCCTCGGGGGCGGTCCAGCCGTGCTGGAAGGCGGCGTCGCGCACACCCTCGGCGTAGGCCGCGAGCAGGATCGCGGTCAGCGGACGGGAGTCGGCGTTGAGGCTGTCCCGCACGCCGGCGGCGTGCTGGTCGATCACCGACATGAGGCCGGGGTTCTCCTGGGCGGCGGCGAGACCGGTCACGCCGACAGCGGCGGTCAGGTCGACGAGCGAAGCGTGGGCGGAGCGCTGAGCAGCGCGAGCGGCGGCGTTGCTGAACAGGCCATTCATGAGACGAAACGTTAAGGAGCCCAGGGTTGACTACGGGTCCCTCACCGTTGCAGGCCGGTTGAACTCGCCGGGCGCGGGAAATTGCCTCTGCGCTGGACCGTGTGGCCAACGGACGTGGCACGGGCCTTCGTCCACCCGGAGGCGACCGGCCGGGCGATCCCGGGGCGGTCCGGTGGTCGAACGGCGAGGAGCAGCCGCCGGAGCGTTTCCGGGTGACGGCACGGAAGGAGCGGTGATGGACGTGGCGGATCGGCGCGCAGCGGCGGGGGATGCCGGTGGCGCGGAGTCGGGTTCGGCGGATCGGCGTGCGGCGGGGGATGCCGGTGGCGCGGAGTCGGGTCTCGCGGATCGGCGTGCAGCAGGGGATGCCGGTGGCGCGGAACCGGAACCGGCTGTGGTGGATGGCGGGCCGGATTCGGCGCATCGGCGGCCGGACGGGCTGGACGACGTGACCGTCGAGGCTCTCGGGAAGCTCAGCGAGGCGCTGGAGACGGTGGAGCGGGTACGCGGGCATCTGTACAGCGCGCATCAGCTCGTCGGGAAAGCGGACTTCTCGCTGGACGAGGCGGTCTCGTTGTTCATGCAGGCGGGGCAGACCGAGATGGCCGAGCGCATCGAGCGGGAGCTGATCGGGCGCAACGTCATTCCGGGGCACTGGACGTTCCAGATCGTCGAGGAGTTCGACGACGGGTACTACGCCGAGTTCCGTGCGCTGGAGCGCGAGGCCCGGATGCGGCTCGCCGGTGGGCGGCGGCATCTTTACGAGGCGGAACTCAAGGAACGCCGGCGCACCCACGGCCGGCCCGGTCACGAGGCGCGGCCCGGACACGCCGGGGACTCTGCGGGCTGAGAGGGCCCAGACTCTGCGGGGCTGAGAGGGCCCAGACTCTGCGGGGCTGAGAGGGCCCAGACTCTGCGGGGCTGAGAGGGCCCAGGGGAGAAGCCGCCCGGAAGGCAGGAAAGCCGAACGGATCCGGTTCGCCCGAGCACGCAGAAATGCTGACGGCGGGAGGCGGAGGCGGGCGGTCCGGATCTCCGGGTGGTGCCAGCGCACTCCTGAAGGCAGCGCCGGCCCGGGGCCGGACGCTGCCGAGCCGCGGAGTGCCCACGGTGAGATGCCGGTGCGGACCGCAGACCACCCGACGCGGGTCGGCGCCGGGTGGGAGCTTGTCCGGCCGCCCGCGACCGTGAAGTCGTCGGCGGTGGAGGGCCGTCGGAAGCAACGGTGACGGGGCCGCGTGGCGAGGGCCCCGGTGTAGAGCGGTAGCCGGGAGGGTTACTCCGTGTAGCTGACCGTTTCCGGGCGACGGCGCTCGGCGTCATCCGCGATGATCACGGTGGCGACCACCAGCGCGACCACTACGGCGAAGAACCAGGACGCGTCATCGACCAGTTTCGCTGCCAGGGGAGCCTGGAAGGCGGCTAGGAGGAAGCCGACCCAGGCGAAGCGGCGCTGGCGCTCAGAGAGGAACCCGATAGATCGCACTCGGAAAGTCTGGCGCGATATGTGCGGATCGCCGTCACCCGTTCGGCCGATTCTCAGTTGTCCGATGGTGCCCACCGACTTGCGTCTCCGTCGCTCAATTGTTGTCGCTGCCGGGGTTGTGGCGTTGGCCGTGGGCTGCGTCGTCATGGTCTGGCCGGCGCCTCCCGCGCCGCGTTCGCCGACCGTCGGCCCGGCGGCCGACGAGCGGGTGGTCGCCGGGCCGCTCGACGGGCGGACCGCCGCGTGGCTCACTGTGGGTGATGCCGCGGCGCGGGTACGGGTGAGGTTCGCGCGCCTCCCGGGCCTGCTCTACCGGATCAGCACCGCCTCCGACGCGGGTGTCGTGCCGGTCGTCAGCCTCCGTGACGGCCGGGTGACGCTGCGGCTGAACGAGTCCGCCGGGGACGGGCTGGACGAGGTGCGGATCGTCCTGAACCGCAGTGTCCGGTGGGACATCCGGCTCCCGGCCGGTGCCGGGGAGCAGCAGTTGAACCTGCGTGACGGACGGGTGCAGCGGGTCGAGGTGGGGGCCGCCGGACTGGCCGAGGTGTGGCTGCCGGAACCCGACGGCACGGTTCCGATCGTCTTCACCGGCGGGATCGGCACCGCGGTGGTGTCCGTGCGACGCGGGACCCCGGTCCGGATCCATCTGACGCAGGGCGCCGGGTCGGTGGAGACCCCCTGGATCGCCAACAACGGCACCGCCGCCGGCACCGTCCTCCGGGAACCGGCGTTTCCACCGGCCCACGACCGGTATGCGATCCGGGCGGACGGGGGGATCGGCGCCCTCGTGGTTCGCCGTCCGTCGGATGCCGAGCCCTTGGCGGACGCACCCAACGCGGTCGTCCGGCCGCCGGGCCCGGGATCTGCCGCGGAGGGGCCGACCGTCCGGCGACCCGACCCCGCACCGGACGCGCGGGGCGGAGGATCGGAGCCGCGCCGGACCGGTACGCCAGTGCATCCCCGCCGGACCCCGACATCAGCCGGGCCGAGCCGGGGCGTAGCTGCTCAGAAGCCGGGCCGAGGTACGGCGGGTCAGAAGCCCGGCCGGAGTACGGCTGGTCAGAAGCCGGGCCGGGGTACGGCCGGCCAGAAGCCGAGCGGAGGTGTCGTCAGCCGGGAGCCGGGTGGATCGAGCCCGGGCGCGGTAGCCCGGGAGCCCGGCCGGGTTGGCGCATCCGGCCGTCCAGGAAAACGTGCGGCATCCGTGCGCCCGGACCGGGCCGGCACGACGGGAGAGCCCGGTCCGGCGCCCGGTGGCCCGCCCCGTCGAGCTATGACCGCCGGTGAACAGGCGGTGTCAGGCAGGTCGGCGCGGCCGTGAAGGACGACCACGACCGGGGTGGCTTCCGTGGAGCGGTGACGGGCCGGCGGCCGTGACGGTTACCGTCGCATCAGCCCGGCGGCTCGGTTCGGCCCGGTGTCTCGCCCACCGGGCCGTCGTAGCGGAGGGGGCCCCGCGTAGTCGTACCGAATCAGTGTGGTCCGGTGTGTCCGGTGGTGCTGGGGCGTTCGCCCGCGGTGACCACGGGCTCCGCGCCGGCGTCGTTGTCGGTGGCGTCGTTCTGGCCGTCGGTGTCCCAGGTCGCCATCGCCTTGTTGAGCTCGCTGAGCGGAAGCCGCTCCTCGTCGCGCCAGGTCTCGTTGTCGCGTGAATCGGTCATGACCGTCGCATACCCGCCGTGAAGCACCGGAAACGACGGAGACGGCCGCGTGGCGGCCGTCTCCGGGTGAGTCGACGTGTCAGATGCCGGGCCGGTCGACCTGGCCGCGCCATGCGCCGGTCTCGATGCCGCCGCGGCTCTCGATGAACTCCTTGAAGCGGTGCAGGTCGCCCTTCACCCGCCGGTCGATGACGCCGAGCTTGTCGCCGGCCGTCTCGACGAATCCCTGCGGGTCGAAGTCCATCTGCACGGTGACTCGCGTGTGGGTGTCGTCGATCCGGTGGAACGTCACCACGCCGGCCTGCTTCTCGCCGTCGGTGGAGTGCCAGGCCACCCGCTCGTCGGGCAGCTGCTCGGTGATCTCGGCGTCGAACTCGCGCTTGATGCCGGCGATCTCCGTCTTCCAGTGCGTGTGGGTGTCGTCGAGCTGGCGGATCTCGCTGACCCCCTCCATGAACCGGGGGAACTCCTCGAACTGGGTCCACTGGTTGTAGGCGGCGC
Organism: Actinoplanes sp. CA-252034; assembly: GCF_050956125.1. NCBI lineage: Bacteria > Bacillati > Actinomycetota > Actinomycetes > Micromonosporales > Micromonosporaceae > Actinoplanes > Actinoplanes sp. CA-252034. The sequence goes on along the minus strand of NZ_CP191846.1, from coordinate 8,756,832 downwards.
GAACCGGGACGTTGACGTCAACGAACTCGGTGACCGTGCTCACGAGGTTCTCCCTTCAGTTGCTTGTCACGATCACTGGGGTGCCCGGGAGTGGATGCCCTAAACACGGGGTAGCTTGCGGAGCGTGGACGACGTGGACGCGATCGTCGTCGGGGCCGGGCACAACGGCCTCGTCGCGGCGAACCTGCTGGCCGATGCCGGGTGGACGGTCCGGGTGCTGGAGGCCACCCCGCAACCGGGCGGGGCGGTCCGCTCCGGGCACATCACCGCCCCCGGCTACCTCTCCGACCTGTTCAGTGCCTTCTATCCGCTCGGGTACGCCTCCCCGGTGCTGAAACGGCTGGACCTCGACATCCGCTGGACGCATGCGCCGGACGTGTTCACGCATCTGCTGCCGGACGGCCGGGCCGCCACGGTCAGCCGGGACGTCGACCGGACCGCCGCGTCGATGGAGCAGTTCGCGCCCGGTGACGGTGAGCGGTGGCGTCACGCCTACGACGACTGGCGGTCCGTGTCCGGGCCGATGCTGGACACCCTGTTCACGCCGTTCCCACCGGTCCGCAGCAGCGCCGGGCTGCTCCGCCGGCTGCAGCTGGGTGGGGCTCTGCGGCTCGCTCGGCGGCTCGTGCTGTCGGTGCGCGAGCTGGGGTCGGAGCTCTTCGCGGGGGAGGGCGCGTCGCTGGCGCTGGCCGGCTGCGCCCTGCACACCGATCTGTCCCCGGAGGAGGCGGGCGGCGGGGTGTACGGCTGGCTGCTCGCCATGCTCGGCCAGGAGGTCGGCTGGCCGGCCCCGGTCGGTGGCGCGCAGGAGCTGACCTCGGCGCTGGTCCGCCGTTTCCCGGGGGAGATCGTCTACGACGCGCCGGTGACCCGGGTGCTGGTGGCCCGCGGCCGGGCGATGGGCGTGCGGACCGCGGACGGCCGCGACTGGCGGGCCCGCCGGGCGGTGATCGCCGACGTGCCGGCGCCGGCGCTCTACCTCGACCTGGTCGGCGAGCGCTGGCTGCCACCGCGGCTCACCGAGGACCTGGCCCACTTCCGGTGGGACGGCGCCACCGTCAAGGTCGACTGGGCGGTCCGGTCGAAGGTGCCCTGGACGAACCCGGCCGCCGCCGGCGCGGGCACCGTGCACCTGGGCGCGGACATGAACGGGCTCACCAGATACGCCGCACACCTGGCGTCCGACGAGATCCCGCCGAAGCCGTTCCTGCTGCTCGGGCAGATGACCACGACCGACGCCACCCGGTCGCCGGACGGGACCGAGTCGTTGTGGGCGTACACCCATCTGCCGCACCGCGCGTCCTGGTCGGCCGACGACATCGCCGAGCACGTCGAGCGGATGGAGGCGGTCGTCGAGGAGCACGCCCCCGGGTTCCGGCGCGAGGTCGTGGCCCGCCACGTGTTCGCGCCCGGCGACATCGAGCGGGAGAATCCGTCACTGGTCGGGGGCGCGCTCGGCGGCGGAACGGCGGCGGCCTTCCAGCAGCTGTTCCTGCGGCCGGTGCCCGGTCTCGGGCGGGCCGACACCCCGGTCGACCGGCTCTTCATGGGCAGCTCGTCGGCGCATCCGGGCGGCGGGGTGCACGGGGCGCCGGGGGCCAACGCGGCGCGGGCCGCGCTGGCCAGGGACGGCAATCCGCTCTATCCGGCCGTCATCGGCGCGGCCCACCGGGTGATCTACCGCTGAGCGTCTCGCGGCGCTGAGCGGTCGCGGCCCGCAGTGCCGGCCAGATCCGCAGCCGCCGGGAGCTGTCCACCTGGGCGAGCAGGTGGGCCAGCGCCGGGCGGTCCTCGCGGGGCACGAGCGTCACGATGATCAGAACCGGGGCGATCGCGGCCACCAGCTCCACGAACAGGAAGAAGAGCACCAGCAGGGCGACGACGGCGACGATCATCAGAGGCCTCCGACCAGTGCCGCGGCGATGAGGACCAGCGCGGTGCCGACGGCCAGGCCGACGGCGGCGAGGGCGGCGGCCGCCTGCACGAGCGCGCCGATCGGGGCGATGGCGCGCTTGAGGAGCTGAAGGGCCAGGAGCAGGCAGGCTCCCGCGATGATCAGGTAGAGGAGACTGCCGCTGTGCAGTCCGAGGGACAGGTCGGGTGTCGGCATGGTGGCCTCCTGTCGCGGAGGGATGCAATGCGCCAGCGCTGGCGTGAGGTCGACCTGACCCAATGGTGCAATGCACATCATGGTCAATGCAATGCATAGACGGATGAGTGAAGTGACTCGCGGGCCCGTAGCGTCCGCCGGCTATGCGCTCGGGGTACCCTGCATTGAATTCTGTCAACGGTGGTTGGATGAGGCATGCCGAATACCGATATTTCAGGCCTTGTCCTGGAGACGATTGCTTTCTCGTGTGCTAACGGCACCTGTCCCACCGCCTACACGACCAACCGCGGGACCGTCATGATCCAGGGCTACACCGTCACGGCCGAGCAGGCGCGGGCCGCGGGGGTCGACATGCCCGAGGGCGAGCAGATGGTGGAGATCCCGCTGTCGCTGTTCGCCGAGACCGCGCGACTGGTGGAGCAGCCCTGAGCCGGAGCACGAAGACGTACGGGAAAGGCTGGGCTCATGAGTGACGACCAGGGGCCCAGTTCCGCGCCGCAGACCGTCGGCGCCCTCCTGCGGGCCCGCCGCGAGAGGCTGCGCCTCAGCGGCAGCACGCTGGCCTCCCGAGCCGGCCTCACCCAGTCCAAGGTGTCCCGGATCGAGACCGGGCACACCGCCGCGAACCCGGAGGACGTCCGCCGGCTCGCCGAGGCGATGCGGATGACGCCCGGCGAGGTGGAGGAGCTGGTCCGGCTGGCGACCGAGTCCCGGTCCGGCGCCGACGCGAACGACTGGCGCGTGGACCACTTCAGCGAGGTCGCACGCAAGCAGGTGGAACTCCAGCAGGCCGAATCGGCGGCCCTCGAGATCAGGGTCTTCCAGCCGTCGATCGTCCCCGGCCTGCTCCAGGTGAGCGGCTATGCCGAGGCGGTGATGCGGCCGTGGTACGAGGAGCTCGGTGACTCCGGCCCGGAGGCCGAGGCCGATCTGATCGCCGCCGTGGCGGCACGACTGCAGCGGCAGCGGATCCTCACCGTCACGAGCAGGTCGTTCCACTTCATCCTGGCCGAGGCGACCCTCAGCCACCGGCTGGGCAACCCCGAGGACATGCTGGCGCAGATCCGCAAGATCCGCGAGCTCGCCCAGCGGGACAACGTCACGATCGCGATCATCCCGGCGGACGTGCCGCTGACCTTCCCGCTCATGCACAGTTTCGAGCTGCTCGACGACGCGTACGTGCTGATCGACCTGTACACTGTCTCGTTCACCGCCGAGGTGGTGTCGGACCTCCGGTCGTACCGCAGGATCTTCGACATCCTGGCCTCGTCCGCCACCACCGAGATCACGCCGATCCTGGACAGGTACGCCGACCTCTACCTCGGGTTGTCCGCCCGCCGCTGACGTTCGGCGATGTCGGCGAGGCGGCGCAGGCTCTCCACGTTGCGCCGGTGCAGCAGCAGGTCGTTGAGCTTGTTGCGCGCCCACAGCAGCGGGCCCTCGGTGAAGTCCTCCGCGATCTCCACCCGGGTGGCGCCGTCGCCGACCGGGGTGAGCCGGATGTCGACCTCGGCCGCGCCGAGCGGCCACAGCCCGGCGTTCAGCTTCAGCGAGCGGCCGGGCTCGCAGGCGAGGACGGTCGACGAGTCGTGCAGCGACAGCGGCCACGGCCCGGCCTTGTGATGGAGCTTCGCGCCGGGTGCCGGCCAGGCCGGCTCGACGTCGCGGATGTGTACGGTGCCGACCACCCAGTCGCTGTATGTCCAACCGTCGGCGAGGACGGCGAAGACCTGGTCGGGTGATGCTTGAACGGTTCGCTCCACGATAGCCACGGTGTCGGTTTACCCTGCTCAGAGAGTCTGTAACGAGCGGACCATGTTTACGGTTCGTGCTGCGGGGCAACTGCTGCGTGTACCTGACCCCGGCCCGCTGGAGGAGACCCCGTGCACATTGCGATGATCTCCGAGCACGCTGACGTCGCCGACCTGTCGGCCGCGCTGGCCGAACTGGGCCACGACGTGCGGATCTACACACGCCGCGAGAACCCGGACGTCGCCGAGGTGGTCATCACCCCGAGCGGCGTGCACGTTGTCCAGATCGCCGCCGGCCCGGCCCGGCCGCTGCCCTCCGATCTGGTGCTGCCGTACATGGGCGAGTTCGCCCGGATCCTCAGCGAGCAGTGGCGCGACGGCTGGCAACCGGACGTGGCGCACGCCCACTTCTGGACCAGCGGCCTCGCCGCGGTGACCGCCGCCAAGCAGTTCGCCATCCCGGTCGTGCAGTCGTTCCACGAGCTCGGTGAGCTCGGTGAGTCCACGCACGGTCCGTCCCGGTCCGGATACGAGCGGGCGCTCGGCCGCGCGGTCGACCGGGTGGTCGCGCAGACCCAGGAGGAGGTGCGCGGACTGGTCCGGATCGGCGTGCCCCGCGCCAGCCTGACCGTCGTCCCGGCCGGCGTGGACAGTGAGACCTTCACCCCGGACGGCCCGGCCGTCCAGCGCGACCCGGAGCGCCCGCGCATCCTGTCGGTCGGCAAGCTGGTCGAGCGCAAGGGCTTCGGCGACGTCATCCAGGCGATGCGATATGTGCCCGGCGCCGAGGTGGTGGTGGTCGGCGGCCCGTCCCCCGATCAGCTGTCCGGTGACCCGGGCGCCCGGCTGCTCCGGTCGATGGCCGAGGAGTTCCACGTCGCCGACCGGTTCCGGTTGATCGGCTCGGTGCCGCACCGGGACCTGCCGAGCTGGTACCGCTCCGCCGACGTGCTGGTCGCGACCCCCTGGGAGGAGCAGGCCGCCCTGGAGGCGATGGCCTGTGGCGTGCCGATCGTCGGCCCGGCCGCAGGGTCGCTCACCGAGACCGTGGTCGACGGGCTGACCGGCGACCTGGTGCCGGAGCGGGATCCGCGGGCGCTGGGTGGCGCGCTGCGCCGGCTGGTCAACGACAAGGTGCGGCGGTTCACGTACGCGACGGCCGCCCTGGACCGGGCCCGTCAGGCGTACTCGTGGAAGCGGGTGGCGGCGCAGGTCGGCTCGGTCTACGCGAGCCTGCGGCGTACCCCGGCCGCCGTGGTGGAAGACCCGGTGTAGGGCGGCATCAACCGATCGGTGGACCGGATCCGTCGCCCGCTGTTCGATTCGGGCGACGGGGCGTCCGGGTGACGCTCTATGCATGACAGTCATCGAGGTCGAGAACCTGGCGAAGAGGTACGGCGAGACCGTCGCCGTACGGGACGTGTCCTTCAGTGTCGAAGCCGGTGAGATCTTCGGCATCCTGGGCCCGAACGGCGCCGGGAAGACCACCACCGTCGAGTGCATCGCCGGCCTGCGCACCCCCGACTCCGGCTCGATCACCGTCCTCGGCCGCCCCGCCTCCGATCCGGCCCTGCGCTCCCGCATCGGCGTGCAGCTGCAGGAGAGCGAGCTGCAGGACAAGATCACCGTCCGCGAGGCCCTGGAGCTCTACAGCAGCTTCTACCCCGACCCGGCCGACTGGCGTGCCCTCGCCGACGACCTCGGCCTGACGCCGAAGCTGAGGTCCCGCTTCGGCAAGCTCTCCGGCGGTCAGAAGCAGCGCCTGTCGATCGCGCTCGCCCTGATCGGCAACCCGGAGATCGCCATCCTGGACGAGCTGACCACCGGCCTGGACCCGCAGGCGCGCCGGGAGACCTGGGAGCTGATCTCCGGCATCCGCGACCGCGGTGTCACGCTGCTGCTGGTCACCCACTTCATGGAGGAGGCCGAGCGCCTCTGCGACCGGATCGTGGTGATCGACAAGGGTGCGGTGGCGGCTCTGGACACCCCGGCCGGGCTGGTCGAGCGGACCGGCAACGAGCAGCGCATCCGGTTCCGTCCGTCCACCCCCATCGAGGACGAGCTGCTGACCGTGCTGCCCGAGGTGCGTGAGCTGCGCCGCCAGGGGCCCAAGATCGAGATCATCGGCAGTGGCAACCTGCTGCACGCGGTCGTCTCCGTGCTGGCCCGCAACGGCGTCGTGGCCGCCGAGCTGACTCTCGAGCAGTCCACTCTCGACGACGCCTTCGTCCACCTGACCGGCAAGGAGTGACCGACATGTCCGTCTTCACCAAGCTGACGCTGACCGAGTTCCGGCTCACCCTCCGCGACCCGCTCTACGGCTTCTTCACGCTGTTCTTCCCGGTCCTGCTGCTGCTGATCCTCGGTAACGTGCCGACCATGAAGGAGGCCCCGCCGGAGCTCGGCGGTCTCCGGGTCATCGACCTGTACGCCGGACTCGCGCTCGGCCTGGCCATCGGCATCATCGGGTTGCAGGGCCTGCCGTCGGTGCTGGCCACCTACCGTGAGCGCGGCATCCTGCGCCGGCTCGCCACCACCCCGGCCCGCCCGGCGATCCTGCTCGCCGCCCAGCTGGTGATGAACCTGATCACCGTGCTGGTCTCCATGGTGCTCGTCTACACGGTGGCGATCCTCGCCTTCGACGTGCCGTTCCCGCAGAGCCCGGCCCTGTTCCTGCTCGCCGTCCTGCTCAACTGCGCCGGCGCGTTCTCCATCGGACTGTTGCTGGCCGCGATCGCGCCGACCGGCAAGACCGCCAACGCGATCGGCACGTTCCTGTTCTTCCCGCTGATGTTCTTCGCCGGCCTGTGGGCGCCCCGCGAGTTGATGCCGGAGATCCTGCAGCGGATCGGTGACTTCACCCCGCTCGCCGCCGGGCAGGACCTGATGACCGACGCCCTCACGGGACAGTCGCCGGCGCTGCTCTCCATTACGGTTCTGGTGGGATACCTGGTGATCTGCGGGGCCGCCGCGGTCAAGCTGTTCCGCTGGGAGTGACGATGCAGAAGCCCGAGGCGCTGGAGCGGCCGGCCGCATCCCGGGAGTTCTGGATCACCGGGCTGTCGTACGGAACCCTGTTCGGTTCGCTGCTGCTGTCCGTGGTCACCCGGGGCGTCGAGGACCTGCCCCAGCGTGACCTCGGCACGACCACCGCGGTCACGCTCGTGACCGCGGCGTGGATCGCCTGGTGGGTGGACCTGCATCCGGCCTGGCAGCGGCGCCGGGGCCTGATGCTGGTCTTCCTGATCGGGCTGCTCGCCCTCAATTCCGCGCTGGTCGCGTGCAGTCCGCTCTTCGGTGTCTTCACCTGGACCGGCTACATCTTCCTCGGCTATGCGGTGCCGGGCCGCTGGCAGCTGGCCGGGACCGTGCCGGTCGCCGCGATCAACGCGATGTCCCAGATCGGTGGATGGAGCACCTTCGCCGACGAGGACGACGGATACGTGATCTACCTGGCGGTCCTGCTCTGCAACCTGCTGATCGCCGGGACCATGACGTGGGTGACGCTGCGGGACGGGCGGGTGGCCGACACCCGGGTCCGCCGGATCGACCAGCTCGCCGAGGCCAACGCCAAACTCGCCGCCGCCCTCCAGGAAAATGCCGGACTGCACGCCCAGCTCCTCGTCCAGGCCCACGAGGCGGGCGTCCACAACGAACGGCAGCGGATGGCCGGCGAGATCCACGACGTCCTCGCCCAGGGCCTCACCGGCATCGTCACCCAGCTGGAGGCGGCCGAGGCCCACCCCGGCGACCGTGACCGGCACCTGACCGCGGCGAAGCGTCTCGCCCGGGAGAGCCTCACCGAGGCCCGCCGCTCGGTGCAGGCGCTGCGGCCCCAGCACCTCGACGCGGCGCGCCTGCCGGAGGCCCTCGGCGAGGTGCTGCACGGCTGGTCCGAGCTGCACGGCGTCCGCGCCGACCTGACCACCACCGGGACGGCCCGGCCGCTGCTGCCGGAGATCGAGACGACACTGTTGCGTACCGCCCAGGAGGCTCTCGCCAATGTCGCCAGGCACGCCGCCGCCGGCCGGGTCGGGCTCACACTGTCCTACATGGAGGACGTGGTGACGCTGGACGTCCGCGACGACGGCGCCGGCTTCGACCCGGACGCCCCGCGGGAGGTGACCGAGGACGGCGGATACGGCCTGCACGCCATGCGGGAACGCCTCACCCGGATCGCCGGCACGCTCGAGGTCGAGTCCGAACCCGGCGGAGGCACCGCCATCTCAGCGTGCGTACCGGCACTGGCCCTAGGGGGAGCCGCATGATCAGGATCGTCATCGTGGACGATCACCCGGTGGTCCGGGACGGGCTGCGCGGCATGTTCGCCGGCGACGACCGGTTCACCGTCCTCGGCGAGGCCGGCGACGGGCGCGAGGCCCTGGCGGTCACCGAGGCGGTCACCCCCGACGTGGTCCTGATGGACCTGCGGATGCCGGTCATGGACGGCGTCACCACCATCCGCGAGCTCAAGGCCCGGGGCTCCGCCGCCCGTGTCCTGGTGCTGACCACCTACGACACCGACAGCGACGTGCTGCCCGCGATCAAGGCCGGCGCCACCGGCTACCTACTCAAGGACACCCCGCGCGAGGAGCTCTTCCGGGCCGTCGTGGCCGCACACCGCGGCGAGTCGGTCCTCTCCCCGGCGGTCGCGGGCCGGCTCATGGGCCGGCTCCGGTCGCCCGCCAAGGAGCCGCTCAGCCAGCGCGAGATCGAGGTCATCACGCTCATCGCCCGGGGCTGCTCCAACCGGGAGACCGCGAAACGGCTCTTCATCAGCGAGGCCACCGTCAAGACGCACCTGCTGCACGCCTACGCCAAACTCGGCGTCCGCGACCGGGCCGCCGCCGTGGCGACCGCCATCGAGCAGGGCCTGATCCGCCGGGACTGAGGGCAGAATCGGGGGATGGACGAGTACGCGCAGGCCCGGCCCGCCCCGGCGCTGCGGCCGCATGTCGCGTTCTACTCCGGCTACCGGCAGCGCGGGCTTGCCCCGGCTCTGCACCGGGGGCTGCCGTCGCCGTACCTGACCCTGATCTTCACGCTGGACGAGCCGCTGGTCATCGCGGCCCACCCCGATCCGGCTCAGGCGCCCGGGCGGTACGCTTCGCTGCTCGGCGGCCTGCACCTGACGCCCGCGCTGATCAGCCACGACGGCAGCCAGTCGGGAGTGCAGGTGGCGGTCCGGCCGGAAGGCTGCCGGGCGCTGCTCGGCCTCCCGGCCGCCGCGGTCGCGAACCTCGACGTGGACGCCGCAGCCGTCCTCGGCGAGCCGTTCGTCGGCGAGGTCCGGGAGCGCCTGTCCGAGGCCGCGGACTGGCCGGCCCGGTTCGCGGTCGTCGACCGGGCGCTCGGCGGCCGGCTGCGCGACACCACCGGCCCGGCCGCGGTCACGGAGGCGTACCACCTGGTCAACGGCGGTGCTTCGGTCGCTGCGGCGGCCGCGCGGGTCGGCTGGACGGGGCGGCACCTGACCGACCGGTTCCGCGCCGAGCTCGGCATCCGGCCCAAGGAAGCCGCCCGGATCGCCCGTTTCGACCGGGCCCGCCGCGCGATCCGGCCGGGCGTGCGACTCGCCGACGTCGCCGCCGCACACGGCTACGCCGACCAGTCGCACCTGGTCCGCGACTTCCGGGCGTTCGCCGGCTGCGCGCCGTCACGCTGGCTGGCCGACGAGTTCGGTTTCGTCCAAGCCTGACGCCCGTCCACCCGCCACGATCAGACCATGACCGACACGAGAACCCCGCCGCCGCAGGTGTGGCCGACGCTCAAGGCGACCGACGCCCGCGCCCTGATCCGCTTCCTGACCGACGCCTTCGGCTTCGTGCCGACGGCCGTGCACGGCGAGGGCGATCTCGTCGCCCATGCCGAGCTCCGCTGGCCCCTCGGCGGGGGCGTCATGCTCGGCTCGGTCCGCGACGATCCGGACGACCCGTGGAACCTCCAGCCGGGCACGTTCGGCGCCTACGTCGTCGCCGACGACATCGAGGCGCTGCACGCCCGCGCGGTGGCCGCCGGGGCCGAGATCGTCCGGAAGCCCGCCATGACCGATTACGGATCCCACGATTTCACCGCGCGCGATCCCGAGGGCAACCTCTGGAGCTTCGGCACCTACCGCGGAGAACCCCACTGATTCGGTACGGACCACGCGGAGTCCCGTGGCTGTCCCCGCGACGCGGGCGACACTCCCGCCCGCCACCGCGCCTCACGGGCGGAAGCCGCCGGTCACCGTCACCCCATCCCCGCCGTCGCGGAGCGCGGTGGTCCGGTATGGCGGGGGTGGCCGGGTGACGGCCGGCCCGTCGGGCGTCGCGGGACGCGGTCGTGCGGTGTGGCCGGGTGACTGCCGGGCCGCCGGGCGTCGCGGGACGCGGTCGTGCGGTGAGGCCGGTATGGCTGGGCGCCGATCGGGCCGCCAGCCGCCGGCCGCCGGGCGTCGCGGGGCGCGGTTCTGCGGGTGCGGAACCGGGCTCGGCGACGGCCGTCGGCCGGTGAACGGTGAACGGAGCGATCAGCGGGCGAGAGCCTTGGCGAGCTCGTCGCGGAACGTGCGCTCGCTCTCGGTGACCGTCTCGCCACCGATGCCGAGGAGCCCGCCGGTGGAGGCCGCGCCCACCACCTCGTCGGCGATCTCCACGAGCCAGTGCTTGTAGGTCTCGGCGTCGGCCGGGGACGCCTTCGCGGCCAGCAGCGCCGCCACCTCACCGGCCCGGGCCACCACGTCCGCCGCGTAGCCCGCGGGGTCGCCCGGCTGGATCACCGGCGGCTCCTCACCGATCTCCGGGTCGCCGGCCTCGGCCACCGCCGCCGTGGCGACCGCCGCGACCAGCGTGCTCGCCGACGACCGGGCGTCCGAGATGCGATCCAGTCCGGCCGCGCTCTCGGCCCGGGTCTTGCGCGCGCTGTCCGGGCTGGCGGCGCTGGCGGCGGTCAGCACCGACTGCGGCAGGCCGGTCAGCAGCCCCCACTCGGCGTCGGTGAACCCCAGTTCGGCGTAGAGCGGTCGATCGGTCACGCTTGTCCCCTTCTCGCATCGGCCGGCCGCCGCACGCAGCAGTCGGCGGCCGTCAGCATTCTTACCTACCCCTTTCGGCCGTCGTTGCATCCTGTGACGATCACCGGCATGTCCCGCCCCGACCCCGTGTGGCCGGTGGAAGCCACGGGGCAGGGGTGGCGGTGACCCGGGGCCTCAGCCCGGCGGTCGCGTTTCGGCCGTGGCCGGCAGCCCCGTCGCGGTGTGGCGGCGCGACACGACGGGTGCGGTCGGGGACGGCGGACGGCGTACCCCCTCAGGGTCTCGCCTCGTAGACGATGTTGAACGGGGTTTCGGCGACGCGCCGGAAAACGCTGAAACCGGCGTCGGTGACCAGGCGGCGGACCGGTTCCTCACCGGCCTGCGCGCCCAGCGAATAGCCGCCTTCCTGGGAGAGGGCGCTCGGCACGCACAGGAACGCCGAGAACGAGTAGTAGACCCGCCCGACCGGGTTGAGGTTGTCGCCGACGGACGCGCCGGCCGCCGGTTCGACGATCATCCAGGAGCCGTCCGGGGTGAGCTGGGACCGCACGTGCCGGGCCGCGCCGAGCGGATCGCCCATGTCGTGCAGCGCGTCGAACGTGGTCACCAACTGGTAGGGGCCGCCGCCGAAGCCCTGGGCGCCGGCGTTCTCGAAGCTGACCCGACCGTCGAGACCGGCGTCGGCGGCCCGTTTGCGGGCCTGGTCGACCGACCCGTGATGCCGGTCGGACCCGGTGAACACCGACCGCGGATAGGCCTGCGCCATCAGCGTCGTCGACGCCCCGTGCCCGCAGCCGACGTCGGCGACCCGCACACCGGCCTCCAGGCGGGCGACGACGCCGTCGAGGGCGGGCAGCCACTCGGTGATCAGGTGGGCGCTGTATCCGGGCCGGAAGAACCGCTCGCAGCCGGTGAACACGTCCTCGTCGTGCTCGCCCCAGCCGAGGCCCTCGCCGGTCCGGAACGCCGACGTGATCCGGGGCTCGGCCTTGAGCGCGCCCAGCGCCAGCTGGAACGCGCCGGGCGCGAAGATCGGCCCGTCCGGGTCGGTGAGCGCGAACGCCTGCTCCGGGGTGAGCGAGTAGCGGCCGGTCGACGGGTCGTACTCGACATACCCGCCGGCGGCCTGCCCGCGCAGCCACTCCTCGACGTAGCGGGCCGCGGTCCCGGTGCGCTCGGCCAGCTCCTCGGGCAGGGCGGGTGACCCGGCCAGGGCACGGTAGAGGCCGAGCCGGTCACCGACGACGATCCCGCCGGCGGCCATCGTCGCCCCCAGGTCGCCGACGAACTTGTGCACGAACTCCATCAGTTTCGCTTCGTTGACTGTCATGCGTTCTTTCTAGGGGCGGCGGCGGCCCGGGAAATCCGTGTCGGCTACCTAGCTCGACGGCCGGGGATACCTAGACCGGCACCTAGACTCCGCGGCATGACCCGGGCGCTGCTGGAGCGTGAGCACGAGCTGAGCGAGCTCGCCGCGGTCGCCCGGCGGGCCCTCGACGGCCACGGCTCGGTCGTGCTGATCACCGGCGAGGCCGGCATCGGCAAGTCCAGTCTGGTCGACGCGCTCCGCTCGGTGCTGCCGGCCGAGGGGCGGCTGCTCGTCGGCTACTGCGACGACCTGGCCACCCCTCGGGTGCTGGGGCCGCTGCGGGATCTGGTCGGCAAGGTCGGCTCGGGCCTGACCGAGGCGCTCGGCTCCGGCGACCGGTCCCGGGTGTTCGAGGCGTTCCGTGCCGAGCTCGACTGGCCCGGCCACCCGACCGTGCTCGTCGTCGAGGACCTGCACTGGGCCGACGAGGCCACTCTGGACGTGCTGCGGTTCCTGATCCGGCGGATCGCGGCGCTGCCGGTGGTGATGGTCGGCACGTACCGGGACGAGGAGATCGTCGCCGGCCATCCGCTGCGCGGGCTGCTCGGCCTGGCCGCCGGCACACCGATGCGCCGGCTGCCGCTGGCCCGGCTGTCGGCCGGGGCGGTACGCCGTCTCGTCGGCGGCCGTGGCCTGGACTCCGAGCGGGTCTACGCGGTCACGTCCGGGAACCCGTTCTTCGTCACCGAGGTCCTCGGCACCGGCGACACCGACGGCGTCCCGGCGACCGTCACCGAGGCCGTGCACTCCCGGCTGGAGGCCCTCGACGAGCCCTGCCGGGAGGCGTTGTCGCTGCTCGCCGTCATCCCGTCGGCGGTGGAGCGCTGGCTGGTCGACGCCGTGCTGCCGGGCGGGCTGGACGTGCTGGCCGCCGCCGAGCAGCGCGGCATGCTCACGGTCACCCCGGCGCGTGTGCAGTTCCGTCACGAGCTGATGCGCCGCGCGGTCGCCGCGTCGATGCCGGCCACCCGCCGGATCGCCGCGAACCGGGCCGTGCTGACCGCCCTGCGCGAGCACGGTGACGCCGACCTGTCCCGGCTCGTGCACCACGCCGCCGAGTCCGGCGACACCGGCCTGATCGTCCACTATGCACCGGCCGCCGCGGCGGAGGCGTCCGCGGCCGGCTCACACCGGGAGGCGGCCGCCCACTACCGGCTGGTCCTGGAGCACCGGGCGGCGTTCCCGCCGGCCGGGCGGGCGGATCTGCTGGAGGCCTACGCCGAGGAGTGCTACACCCTCGGGCAGGCCGAACCGGCCGTCACCGCCCAGCGGGAGGCGGTCGCCCTGCGCCGCGCCCTGCCCGGCCCGGTCGCTCTCGGGCTGGCGCTGCGCCGGCTGTCCCGCGTCAACTGGTACTGGGGCGACCGCCCGGCCGCCGAGACCGCCGCCACCGAGGCCGTCGAGGTGCTGGAGACGGCCGGTGACGACGCCGCCCTCGCCTTCGGTCTCAGCAACCAGTCACAGCTGCACGCCCTCGGCGGCCAGACCGACGCCGCCGTGGTCGCGGGGGAGCGGGCCATCGCCCTGGCCCGGGCCACCGGCTCCACCGGGGTGCTGTCGCACGCGCTGAACAACGTCGGCTACGCGCTCTGGGACCGCGACGACCCGCGCGGCCGCGACCTGCTGGAGGAGAGCCTGGCCGTCGCCCGGGCCGCCGGCGAGACCGACCACGCGTGCCGCGCCTACACCAACCTGGCCTGGCATCTGATCGACGACCTGCGGCTGCGGGAGGCAGGGGAGCTGCTCGACGAAGGGATGGCGTATGCGGAGCGCACCGAGGTCCTCGGGTTCCTGCGCTACCTGCACATCACCCGCTCGATGGTGCACCTGCACCTCAGCGAATGGGACGACGCCGAACGCCACGCCCGCTGGGAGGAGAACGCGCCCACCATGATGCGGGCGCCCGCGCTCGTGGTGCTCGGCCTGATCCGGGCCCGCCGTGGCCTGCCCGGCGCCGAGACGCGCCTGGCGGAGGCGTGGGAGATCGCCCGCGGCATCGGCGAGGCGCAGCGGATCGGCCCGGCGGGCGCGGCGATGGCCGAGGCCGCCTGGCTGCGCGGTGATCCGTCGGTCGCCGACCGGCTGACGCCGGTCTTCCAGCGGACGCTCTCCAGCGAGGGCGGGCGGCGGCTCGGCGCGTTCAGCTTCTGGCTGCATCGGCTGGGCGCCGACATCCACATCCTTGCGCCGTACGACCTACTGGCACCCGATAGACCGGCGGCCGATCGTCCGTCCTCTGATCGCGCGGCTGCCGGTGCGCGGGCGGCGGCGGCGCGCTGGGGTGCGGCCGGCTGCCGGTACGAGCAGGCCGTCGCGCTCGGGTGCAGTCCCGCCCCGGAGGACCTTCTCGGCGCGATCCGGATCCTCGACTCGCTGGACGCCACCGCGCTGGCCCGTCACATCCGCGCCGACCTGCGGGACCGTGGCGTCGCCCGGATCCCGCGCGGCCCGCAACCGGCGACCCGTGACAATCCGGCCGGGCTGACCGGTCGTCAGGCCGAGGTGTTGCGCCTGCTCGCCGACGGGCTGAGCAACCCGGAGATCGCCGGCCGCCTGGTCCTCTCGGTCCGCACCGTCGACGCCCACGTGGCCGCGGTCATGGCGAAACTGGCGGCCCGTACCCGCCGGGAGGCGGTGGGGCGCGCACGGGCTCTCGGGCTCCTGCCCGCCGCCCGGCTGGGCGAGCCCCGGGACGGCTGAGAGAATCGTCGTCGTGCGAGAGGTGGTCGACGGGGTCTTCGAGCTCCGCGTGGGTTATGTCAACGTGCACGTCGTCGTCACCGACGACGGTGTGGTCCTGATCGACACCGGGCTGCCGGGCCGGTCACCGCTGATCGAGCGTGGCCTCAAGGGCATCCGGCGTTCTCTCGGCGAGGTGACCGCGATCCTGGTCACCCACCATCACCCCGACCATGTCGGCAGCCTGGCCGCCCTGCGCGAGCAGACCGGCGCCCGGGTGATCGCGCACGCCGCCGAGGTCCCGTGGATCGGCGGTCACATCCCGCCCGTGCAGCCGACAGGCGTCCTGGCCAAGCTGGCGGCCCGGTTGATCGGCACGGTCCAGCCCACGAAGGTCGACCAGCTGATCACCGCCGACGGCTCCGAGCCGCTGCCCGGGTTCACCGCTCTGCACACGCCGGGCCACACCCGCGGCCACGTCTCGTTCCTTCTGGACCGGGCCGGTGGTGTCCTCTTCGCCGGCGACGCCGCGGGCAGCAGCCGGGGCCGGGTGTCCGCCCCGCCGAGGGCGGTGACGGCTGATCCGGTCCGGGCCGGTGAGAGCCTGGCCCGCCTGGCCGAGCTGGAGTTCGACCACGCCGTCTTCGGCCACGGAGGAGCCGTCTCCGGCCTGGCCGTCGAAGCCTTCCGGAAGGCCGTCGCCGGCTGAGACCTGAAGGACCGCGGGCCGCCTGCCGTCCCCTGCCGCGCCTGGGAGGCCGCGCGGGGCCCGGGGGGTCAGTTCGTCTCGTTGATGTACGTCGGATGGTCCATCAGGAACGCCGCCACCCGGTCCTCGGTGACCGCCTTGAAGAACTCGTCGACCCCCGGCAGGAACCGCTCACCCAGGTAGCCGCCGTCGTAGACGCCCTCACCCGGCAGCTTCACCGTGATCATGTCGTCGATGTTCAGCGCTTTGAGCTCGAACGCCCAGTCCACGATGGTGTGGCCGCCGCCGGCGAAGGTGAGCGAGTCGCCGGCCGCGTCCATCACGTCGAGCAGCGTGCCCGGGCTGGTGAGGACGTCCCGGCTCATCGCCTGCTTCGCCATCGCCTTGATGAACTGCTGCTGGTGCCGCTGCCGGTCGTAGTCGGTCATGTCCTCGCCGTACCGCTGGCGCACGTAGTCGAGCGCCTCCCACGCCTGCAGCCGCACCGGCTCGGCGCTCTTCTTGTACATCTTCTGCGGCCCGGTGTAGGGCCGCATGCAGGCGGCCGACGTGTGGTCGTATCGGCAGCGGGGGATCCGGTCGCGGGTCGAGCCGTCCGGCTTGAGGTGCTCGGACCGGACGTCCATGTCGATGACCATCTCGACGCCGCCCATGGCCTCGACGATCTTCTTGAAGCCGCCGAAGTTGACGATGGCGCCGGCGTCGAACTTCTTGATCCCGGTCACCGTGCCGACGGTGGTCGCGAGCAGCTGGAAGCCCTGTGCCGCGCTGTACTTGCCGTCGCCGAGGCGGCTGCCGTACGCCATCGCGGCGTTGATCTTCGTCCGGTCGGCGCCGGTGCCCGACTTCGCGAAAGCCGGGATGTCCACCCGCAGGTCACGGGGCATCGAGAAGAGGTACGCGCTGTGCCTGTCCCGCGGGATGTGCGCGATCACGATCGAGTCGGCCAGCGGCGCGGTCTGCTCGTCACGCGGGTCGATGCCGACGAGCAGGATGTTGACCGCTCCATCGATGTCGGACTCGACCTCGGCGGCCTCGGCGGCCTGAGCGGGTTTGGCCACGATCGGGGCGAGCAGGCTCTCGTCGGTGACCTTGTCGGTGTACTTCGCGACGAGAGCCTGACCGGCGACGAGGGCCCCGCCACCGGCCAGCAGCACCACCGCGCCCACACCGACGCAGATCCGAGCCCACAACGGCGATCGTCGTTTGGTCGACGCAGCCATGTCCGCCTCCCCCGTACCGGCATCGTGCGCATGATGGCACACCCGCGCAACACGGTGGGAGCGCTTCCGGCCCGGTGACTACTCGACGGTCAGGAGTTGTTGCTCCACCACCACCGGGACGGAGAGGGTCTTGTAGCCGACGGAGTCGAACAGCACCGTCATCCGGTCCTCTTCGTAGTTCATCACCATGCCGCCGCCCCATTCGCCGTGCACGACCCGCGCGTGCACCGGGAACGGGCCTTCCGGCTCGGCGTCGGCGATCTCCTGGGCGGTGCCGTCGGCGCAGTTGTCACAGTGGCCACACGGCTTCTTCAGGTCTTCACCGAAGTACGCCAGCAGCGTCTCGGTGCGGCACTGCCGGGACTGGGCGAAGCCACGCATCATGTCGGTCCGGGACCGCATGACCGTCTGCTGCCGCTCGTACTCCGTACATGCGGCCTCGGCCGCCGCGGCCGGGAGTGGCGCGCGCGCCGGGACGGTCAGCTTGTGGCCGGAGCCGGCCCGGACCGCACCGACCTGTTCGAGCAGGTTGAGGTACTGCGCGAGCTTGCGGGGCCCGAGGCCGGTCGCCTTCTGCAGCGCGGTCTTGGAGGCCGGTCCCTTGTGCAGCTCGCCGGCCAGCTCGCGCAGCTCGTCGATGTCGGGGGAGCCGCCCTGGAAGAACCGCTGGATCGCCTCGTCCTCGGAGCGCCACAGCAGCAGCGCGCGGGCCTGTTCGCCGTCGCGGCCGGCCCGGCCGATCTCCTGGAAGTAGCTGTCCGGGGAGTCGGGCAGGGCGACGTGCGCGACCCACCGGATGTTCGGCTTGTCGATGCCCATGCCGAACGCCGACGTCGCCACCATGATGTCGACCTTGTCGTCCTGGAACTCCTCGTGGCGCTGCTCGCGCAGGCCGGAGGCCATACCGCCGTGGTAGTAGGCGGCCGGGTATCCGGACGAGGTGAGACGCTCGGCGAGCTCCTCGGCGGCGCGGCGGGTGGCGACGTAGATGATGCCGGGCCGCTGCTCCTCGTCGAGCATCGTGGTCAGCTTGCGCCACCGGTAGTTGTCGTCCGGGCAGTACGCGACCTCGAGGAACAGGTTGCGCCGGTCCAGGCCCGAGACGTGGATCTCCGGCTTGTTCAGGCGCAGCCGGGCGATGATGTCCTCGCGGACGGGTGGCGACGCGGTCGCGGTGAGCGCCAGGATCGGTGGCCGGCCGATCTGCTTGATCATGTCGCCGAGCGCGAGATAGTCGGGGCGGAAGTCGTGTCCCCAGGCGGAGATGCAGTGCGCTTCGTCGACCGCCACCAGGCCGGGCTTGAGCGCCCGCACCTCGGCCTGCCGCTCCGGGTTGCTGAGCTGCTCCGGGGTGATGAAGAGGAACTCCGCCTCACCCCGGCGGACCGCCTCGATCGCCTCGCGCTGCTGGTTGGGGGTCTCCTGCGAGCTGACCCGGACCGCACGCACCTTCGTGTCGCCGCGGTCGTTGAGGGCGGCGATCTGGTCCTGCTGGAGGGCGAGCAGCGGCGAGATCACCACCGTCGGGCCGGGCAGCAGCACGGCCGGGATCTGGTAGATCGCCGACTTGCCGGCGCCGGTCGGGAGCACCACGAGGGCGTCCTTGCGGCGCAGCACGGCGCGCATCGGCTTGAACTGGCCGGGCCGCAGTGTGCGCCAGCCGAACTGGTTGCGGGCGACCCGGCGCAGGCGGGGGCCGTAGATCGGCAGTTTCATCGAGGGGAGGCTATCCGATCTTCGGGAGGATCTCACGGGCGTACAGGTCGAAAAGGCCCTGGTAGTGCGGGCCGGAGTTGGCGACGTAGATCTCGTCGAAGCCGGCGTCGGCGTACTGGCCGATCATCTCGAGGTGCTTCTCCGGGTCGTTGCCGCAGACGAACGTCTCGGCCACCATCTCCTGGGTGACCAGTTGCGACGCCTGCTCGAAGTGCTTGGGGGTGGGCAGCACCTGGGAGAGCTCGCCCGGCACGCCGGCGTTGGGCCACTTCTCGAACGCGATCCGTGCGCCCTCCTCGGCGGTGTCGGCGAACGCCGCCTTGAAGCCGCCCTGCGCGATCTTGCTCCCGCCGCCGGCCTTGCGGAACTGCTCGACCATGCCGCCGTCGGGCATGACGCTGACGTAGCCGTCACCGATCCGGCCGGCGACCTCGATCGCCTTCGGCCCGAAACCGGACACCAGGATCTCGACCGGCTGCTCCGGCAGCGTGTAGATCCGGGCGTTCTCCACGGTGTAGTGCTTGCCGTGGTGGGAGAAGCTCTTCCCGGTCCAGAGGCCACGCATGATCTCGACGGCCTCCTCCAGCATCTCCAGCCGGACGTCCGTCTCGGGCCACGCGTCACCGAAGATGTGCTCGTTGAGCGCCTCGCCGGTGCCGACGCCGAGCCGGAAGCGGCCGCCGGTGAGGACCGCGCTGGTGGCGGCGGCCTGGGCGATGACGGCCGGGTGGATGCGGACGGTCGGGCAGGTGACCGCCGTGGTGATCGGCAGGCTCGTTGCCTGGCTCAGTGCGCCGATCATCGACCACACGAAGGCGCTCTGGCCCTGGGCGTCCACCCATGGGTGGTAGTGGTCGGAGATCCACAGACTTCGGAAGCCCGCGCGCTCCGCGCCTTTCGCCTGCTCGATGAGCTCGGCGGGCGAGTATTCCTCGCTCGACAGGAAGTATCCGATGCGCATGGCGCCCCGGTACCCCTATTTGCCTCCGAACATGCGGCGGATCGCCCAGAGCAGGAAGAGGACGGCGAGGGCGATGCCGAGGAGGCGGACGGCGTGTACCTCGGACCAGTCGACACCTGTTGCGGCGAGTGGAGTGAGCACGTGCACATCCTAGCGATCGGGACGTCACAGCAAATAGAAAGGTTTGTTGACTAAAGTCTGCGGGGGGTGTGACCATAGGTCCCGTAACGGGGGACCGAACGCATCGGAGGTACGGGGGCTCATGTCCATTCACGGCGAATTGCCGGAACTGGCAGCTGCAGTACTGCAACCGGGCTTCGCGGGGACGACCGCGCCGGACTGGGTCCGCCGCTGGCTCGGCGCCGGGCTCGGGGGAGTCGCCCTCTTCGCCCGCAATGTGGAGTCACCCACACAGGTGGCCGCCCTCACCGCGCAGCTCCGCTCCGAATACCCCGATGTGATCGTTGCCATCGACGAGGAGGCCGGTGACGTCACCCGGTTCGAGTCACGGCACGGCAGCTCCCGCCCCGGCAATCTGGCGCTCGGGGCGGTCGACGACGCCGAGCTGACCGAGGCGGTCGCCCGCGATCTGGGCCGGGAGCTGGCCGACGCCGGCATCACGCTCGACTACGCCCCGGACGCCGACGTCAACAGCAACCCCAACAACCCGGTCATCGGGGTACGGGCATTCGGCGCCGAGCCTCGACTGGTGGCCCGCCACACCTCGGCCTTCATCCGCGGGCTCCAGTCCGCCGGGGTCGCCGGCTGCGCCAAGCACTTCCCCGGTCACGGCGACACCGCTGTCGACTCGCACCACGACGTGCCGGTGATCGCCCGCTCCGAGGCCGAGCTGGCCGCCTGCGAGCTGGTCCCGTTCCGGGCGGCGATCGCGGCCGGCGCGCAGGCCGTGATGACCGGCCACCTGCTGGTCCCGGCCTGGGACCCGGAGCTGCCGGCCACCCTCAGCCCGCGCATCCTGACCGGTCTGCTCCGCGAGGAGCTCGGCTTCGACGGCCTGATCGTCACCGACGGCATCGAGATGCAGGGTGTGCGCCGGCGCTACGGCCTGGAGGGCGCCACCGTCCGCGCGCTCGCCGCCGGGGTCGACGCGATCTGTGTGGGCGGCGACCACGCCGACGAGCAGACCGCCGTCCGGCTGCGGGACGCGATCGTCGCCGCGGTCCGGTCCGGGGAGCTTCCCGAGGAGCGGCTGCGCGACGCCGTCGCCCGGGTCCGCCGGCTGGCCGCCTGGACCACCCGCACCCAGGTCGCGACCGGCGCCCGCGCGATCGCCGACGCCGCGGCGAGCGCCCAGGTCGCCGTGCTCGGCTCGACGCTCGGTTTCGCGCCCGGCGCCGAGGTCCCCGAGCTCGGCTCGACGGTCGGTTACGCGGCCGCGCGCCGGGCGGTCCGGGTGACCAGCACGGACGCCGGCCCCGCTCTGCCGGTCTCCGGCATCCCGCACGTGGTCGAGTTCGCGCCGCCCCGCAACATCGCGATCGGCAGCGAGACCCCGTGGGGTGTCGGCGACCCGCTCGCCGAGCTGCTGCCCGGCACCACCGCGGTCCGTTTCGAGGCCGGCGACCTGGAGCCGCTGGCCGACCCGGCGGTGCCGGTGCTGGCCGGCTCCGGCGACCGCCCGCTGGTCCTGGTGGTCCGTGACGTGCACCGCCACCCGTGGATCGAGCGGACGCTGGCCGGCGTCCTCGCGGTCCGGCCGGACGCGATCGTCGTCGAGATGGGCATCCCGGTCACGGTCGCCGGCGGCGTGCACATCGCCACCCATGGCGCGACGCGCGCGCTGGGCCGGGCCGCTGCCGAGATCATCGCCGGCGTGGACGTGCCCGAGCCGGCGCCGCAGCCGGTGGCCGCCTGAGCCTCCCATCCCCGGGTATGGCGCTCACCCGTGTCCCAGCGTGCCCGGGACGCCGGTGAGCGCCATACCTCTCTTCAGCGGGTCGCCACCAGATCCCGGTAGTCGGGGTGCTCGCCGATCCACTTGGCGAAGAATGGGCAGGATGGGATGACCCGGTCCCCGCGTTCGCGGATCTGGTCGAGGGTCTGCCGGGCCAGCTCGCCGGCCAGGCCACGGCCGCGCATCGGTGGCGCGGTCTCGGTGTGCAGGATGTTCACCACGCCGTCGCGCAGACGGTAGGTGGCCAGCGCGCCCACCTCGCCGTCGACGACGAGTTCGAATCGGTGCTCGGCGCTGTTGTCGCGGACCAGGTAATCGCTCACTCTTGTCACCTTAGGTTTGCTCGTACCCCGTACCGTGAAAGGGTGTTGATCTCTATGCCGCGCCGCCGCATCGCCACCGCCGTCGCCTCGGCCGTCCTCGGCCTCGGCCTGCTCACCGGGTGTGGTGACGACGTCAGCTGTGGCCTCGACCAGTGCACCGTGACCATCGCCCGCGAGACCAACGCCAGCGTCGAGGTGCTCGGGGTGGAGGCCAAGTTCGTCTCCGCCGACGACAACACGGTGACCCTGGACGTTGCGGGCGAGCAGATCCAGCTCACCAAGGGCCAGCAGGCCGTCGACGTCGGTGGCCTCCAGGTCTCGCTGTCGAGCGTGACGCAGGACAACATTCAGATCGAAGTGTCCCGCTGACGCCCTACGTTTGACGATCGTCGCCGCTGGTCACATTGGTGGGCATGACCGCAGCCTCGAACGTCAAGCACACCGCGTCACGGGCCGCCGAGAGCAAGCCCCTGGAGCTTCTCGCTCGAGGCGGCTTCATCGGATACGGCATCATCCACCTGCTCTTCGCCTGGATCGCGCTCCAGGTGGCCATGGGCGGCTCCGGACAGGACAGTGATCAGTCCGGAGCCCTGCAGACCATCGCTCAGCAGCCGTTCGGCAAGACGTTGCTGATCATCATCGCCGTCGGCCTGATCGCGATGGCGATCTGGCAGGCCTTCGAGGCCGCGATCGGCGAGAGCGGCCCACAGGACCGCCGGGCGATGGCCGAGCGAGTCCTCTCCGGCGCCCGCACGATCCTCTACGGCTACCTCGCCTGGAACGCCATCAAGGTGATCCAGGGTGCGAAGTCCTCGATGGGCGACAGCAACTCGAGCAACGCCTCCGGCCTGCTGGACTCCCAGAGCGGCCGCCTGCTGGTGGGTCTGATCGGCCTGGTGGTCCTCGGCATCGGTGTCGGTATGGCCTACTACGGCTACAAGAAGAAGTTCACCCGCCACCTGAACACCCAGCAGATGCCGGCCGGCTCCCGCCAGACGATCATCCGCCTGGGCATGGCCGGTTACATCAGCAAGGGCGTCGCCTACGCCATCGCCGGTCTCCTCGTGGTGATCGCCGCCGTCAACTACGACCCGGAGAAGGCCCGTGGCCTGGACGCCGCGCTGAAGACGCTGGCCGGATACTCCTGGGGCGTCTGGCTCCTGGCTCTGATCGCCGCCGGTATCGCGGCCTTCGGCGTCTACTGCCTCGCGCAGGCCAAGTACCGCAAGATCTGACACTGGCGGAACCCCGGCGGCGGATGTGAGCTATCTCTGACATCCGCCGCTGCCGTGTCTCTCGTCCGCCCCACGGGCAAGGCTGGATGCCGGCCGTAACAGCGTCCGTGGGAAGGAAACGAATTGTCCAGCGTTGTGACCGCTCCGCTCGCCGTCGCCGGCGCCGCGGTGGTGGCGATCGTGTTCTGCGAGATCGTCCACTGGATCGTCAAACGGATCGGGCGCCGGTCCGCGCTCGCCGCCGATCTGGCCCGCACGATGCACCGGCCGTTCCTGGCGACCGTCACCCTGACCACGGTCCAGCAGGCCGTCCGGATCTGGGCCGGTGACTTCCCCGGCCGATCCGGCGTGGTGCACGCGCTCGTGCTGCTCTGCATAGCTGCCGCCGCCTGGCTGGTCGGCGCCACCCTGCTGGTGCTGGAGGACATGGCGCTGGCCCGGTGGCGCACCGACGTGCCGGACAATCTGAAGAGCCGGCGCATCAAGACCCAGGTGGTGATGCTGCGCCGGGTCACGGTGGCCGCGATCGTGGTGCTGACCATCGGCGTCATGCTGATGACCTTTCCGGACATCCGGGCGCTCGGCGCCAGCGTGCTCGCCTCGGCCGGCCTGATCAGCGTGGTCGCCGCCCTGGCCGCGCAGAGCACCCTGGGCAACGTGTTCGCCGGGCTGCAGCTGGCCTTCAGCGACGCGATCCGGGTCGACGACGTGGTCGTGGTGGAGCAGGAGTGGGGCCGGATCGAGGAGATCACCCTGACCTACGTGGTCGTGCAGATCTGGGACGACCGGCGACTGATCCTCCCGACCTCGTACTTCACCACCAAGCCGTTCCAGAACTGGACGCGGACGTCGTCGGCGGTGCTGGGCACGGCCGAGATCGACGTGGACTGGGCTACCCCGGTCGAGCCGGTACGGGCCGAGCTGCAACAGGTCTGTGAGGAGTCGGACCTGTGGAACGGCAAGGTCTGCGTGTTGCAGGTGACCGAGGCGATCGACGGCCGGATCCGGCTGCGGGCGCTGGTCAGCGCCGACGACGCCGGCGCGCTGTGGGACCTGCGGTGTCTGGTCCGCGAGCGGCTGGTCGGCTGGATCTGGCAGAACCAGCGGGCCGCGGTGCCCCGGATGCGCGCCGAGGTCGGACAGGCCCCGCCCTCGCCGGTCGCGCCGGCGCCGCGGCACGACCCGGACGAGACCTCGGACGCCGACTCCGAGGCGGGCCGCGTCTTCAGCGGCGGCCTGGACGGTGACGCCCGTGGTGTGGTCTTCGGGGGGCCCGTCCCGGTTGCGTCCGAGAGCAAGGATTGAGGGAGCTCTGAACAGGGCATACCCCGATCACACGGAAAGGGGGACATGATGGCCGATGTCGTGAACGGCGTTCCCGTCCGGCCGACCGCCCAGAAGTCGACCGCGGAGCTGGTGCAACAGGCCAGTGAGCAGCTGAGCCGTCTGGTCCGGGACGAGATCGCCCTGGCCAAGGCCGAGCTGGCGGAGAAGGGCAAGCGGGCGGGCATCGGCGCCGGCCTGTTCGGCGGCGCGGGCGTGCTGGCGATGTACGGGCTGGGTGCGGCGATCGCGACCGGGATCATCGCCCTGGATCTGGTTCTGCCGCTCTGGCTGGCCGCGCTGATCGTCACGGTGGTGCTCTTCGTGATCGCGGGCGTGCTGGCGCTGCTCGGCAAGAGCCAGATCAGCCGGGCGGTTCCGCCGGAGCCGCTGTCCGCGATCGAGAGTGTCAAGGCCGATGTCGACGAAGTGAAACATGCGGTCAAGGAGCGTGGCAGGGCATGAGTGATCGACGGGCGACCGCGCCCGTACCTGTCAGCGTTCTCAAACCCGGAGAGGCGGAGAGCCATGAGTGAGAAGAACGGGTCCGCCGCCAAGCCGGACCTGGTGGCGCTGCGGCAGGACATCAGACAGACCCGTGCCGATCTCGGTGAGACGGTGCAGGCGCTGGCCGCACGTGCGGATGTGAAGGCTCGCGCCCGCGAGCAGGTGCAGGAGACCAAGCAGCGGGTGCTGACGCAGGCCGCCGCGATGACCGGACGGGTGCGCGAGGCCGCGGCCGGCGCCACCGACCGGGTCCGCGAGACACCGCCGCGGGAGCTGGCTCAGCAGGCCGGGGAGCGGGTGCGCTCCAATCCGATGCCGACGATGCTGCTGATCGCCGGTCTGGCGGCGGCGGCCGGGATCATCCTGATCATTCGGGGGAGGCGCTGATGGCGGGCAAACTGTCGAAGGTCGCACTGAAGCCGGTCAACGTGGCGATGGGTTTCGCCGCCGGTGCGGCCGCCGGTTTCCTCTTCAAAGAAGTGTGGAAGCTGGTCGCCGGAGAGGACGACGCCCCCGACGCCGGCGACCCGGATCGTAGTTGGGGCGAGATCCTCACCGCGGCCGCGTTGCAGGGCGCGATCTTCGCGGTCGTGAAGGCGGCGGTCCACCGTGGTGGCGCCATCACCACCCAAAAACTGACGGGCACGTGGCCCGACTAGATCATCTGTTGTATAGACAAGTGTCTTGGCGGCCCCTCGCTTCGATCCCGAC
This sequence comes from Actinoplanes sp. CA-252034, assembly GCF_050956125.1. Classification (NCBI taxonomy): domain Bacteria; kingdom Bacillati; phylum Actinomycetota; class Actinomycetes; order Micromonosporales; family Micromonosporaceae; genus Actinoplanes; species Actinoplanes sp. CA-252034. The sequence goes on along the minus strand of NZ_CP191846.1, from coordinate 8,731,285 downwards.
TCGTTCGGTAGAAGTGGGGGGCCTTTTCCATATCGGTCATCCATTATTGGATTCCTTCGAGGGGCAGCTTTACGGCCCGTTTTTCGGGTACAGTGTGGCCAGTTTTTGCGTACGTGGTTCGCTAGCTTCTGCTAGGCCCGCGCGACGTCGGCCCCATCCCGGGAGGGTCGACAGGTGTCACGAGGGCCGTGTGGATGGGACGTCCTCTGAAAGGCCGCCTCGCGGTACCGCTGCTCGAAAACGGTCATCGGCCCCGCGCTGCCGTGGTTGGGCGGGCCGGCATTTTCAGAAGGAGAGTTCAGCATGGCGCAAGGAACCGTGAAGTGGTTCAACGCAGACAAGGGCTTCGGCTTCATCACCGTCGACGGCGGGGGTGCTGACGTGTTCGTCCACTTCTCGGCCATCCAGACGAGCGGTTACCGCACTCTGGAGGAGAACCAGCGGGTCGAGTTCGAGATCGCCCAGGGCCAGAAGGGCCCGCAGGCGGAGCAGGTTCGCCCGCTCTGAGACCTTATCTAAGCCGGTCGTGAGACCGGTTCGCCGGCCGCCTGGCGGAGGCCGGCCCGACCGTGGCCCCGCACCCTCCACGAGGTTGCGGGGCCTCTTTCGTGCAGGGGTCCGGACCCGCCGGGCTCAGCCCTGCCCGCGGGACCGCCGGCGCATGCCAAAGATGATCAATAGCAGACCGACAACGATCAGCGTGCCACCGATCGCCGCCCATACCGTCTGCCCGCTCATCAGGCTGTCGTCGAGGTAGTCCAGACCCTGAAGCGTCCACACACCACCGAGTACGAGGGCGACCAGACCCAGAGCCATGGTGAGCCAGCCTCTCAACTGCGGCGGCTCGGTTTCATTGTTCACCATTTGTCGTGCACCTGCGGGCGAATCAACTCATCGTAGACCGCAGTGATCATTTCTCGGGTTTCCGGCGAGAGTGCGGCAAGATCGGCCGCCGCGGCGTTCGCCCGCGCCTGTTCCGGGTTACGGGCCCCCGGGATCACGGCGGTGACGCCCGGCTGATCGATGATCCAGCGAAGGGCGAATTGCGCCATCGTCGCGCCGGCCGGGACGAGCGGCCGCAGCCGGCCCACCGCCTCCAGGCCGACCCGGAAGTCCACACCGGAGAAGGTCTCGCCGACGTCGAACGCCTCACCGTGGCGGTTGTAGTTGCGGTGGTCGTCGGTGCTGAACGTGGTGCTCTCGTCGTAGCGCCCGGAGAGCAGGCCGCTGGCGAGCGGAACCCGGGCGATGACGCCGACCCCGGCGGCGGCGGCGGCCGGCAGCACCCGCTCGAGCGGCTTGAGACGGAACGCGTTGAGGATGATCTGCACGCTGGCGACACCGGGCCGGGCGATCGCGGCGAGGGCCTCGTCGACCTTCTCGACGCTCACCCCGTACGCCGCGATCCGCTTCTCCTCGACCAGGGTGTCCAGAGCGTCGTAGACCTCGTCGGAGTGGAACACCGCAGTGGGCGGGCAGTGCAGCTGCACCAGGTCCAGCGTGTCCACACCGAGGTTGGCCCGGGAGCGGTCGGTCCAGGCCCGGAAATTGTCCAGGCTGTAGTTGGCGGGCTCCTGGGGCAGCCGGCGGCCCATCTTGGTGAAGACGGTCAGGCCCGGGTGGTCGGAGAGGAACGAGCCGATGATCTGCTCGCTGCGGCCGTCACCGTACACATCCGCGGTGTCGATGAAGGTGACCCCGGCGTCGACGGCGGCCTGCAGGGTGGCGTGCGCGTCGGCCTCGCTGACGTCACCCCAGTCCGCCCCGAGCTGCCAGGCGCCCAGTCCCACGACGCCGACGGTCCGGCCCAGCCTACGGAAGCTTCGTTTTTCCACCTCGTGACCCTACCGCTCAGCTGATAGGTTCAAACAAGACGTACGTACGGTTTAGGAGGCTGCCATGTGGGACCCCGCCGTCTACCGGCGTTTCGGCGCCGAGCGCTCCCGCCCGTTCTTCGACCTCGTCGCCCGGATCGGCGCGGACCGGCCCCGGGCCGTCGCCGACCTCGGCTGCGGTCCGGGGGAGCTCACCCGGACCCTCGCCGAGCGCTGGCCGGGCGCCCGGGTCACCGGGATCGACTCATCCGCCGAGATGATCGCCAAGGCCGCCGCCGAGCCCGGGCCGGCCGAGTTCCGGCTCGGTGACATCGCCGGCTGGCGCCCGGAGCCGGACGTCGACGTCGTGGTCACCAACGCCGCCCTCCAGTGGGTGCCGGGGCATCAGGAGATGCTCGCCCGCTGGGCACGCGAGCTGCCGGCCGGGGCGTGGCTCGCGATGCAGGTGCCGGGCAACTTCGACAGCCCCGGCCATCGGGCCGCACGCGAGCTGTCACCGGTCGAGCTGCGGGCCGACCCGGTCTCCGACGCCGCCGGATACGCCGAGATCCTCACCGCGGCCGGGGCGGCAGTCGACGCGTGGGAGACGACCTACCTGCACCTGCTTCCCGCCGACGGGCCGGAGCACCCGGTGCTGCGCTGGATGGAGGGGACCGCCCTGCGCCCGGTCCGCGCGGCCCTCGACGACGACGCCTGGGCCGCGTTCCGCGCCGCGCTGACCGACCGGATCATCGCCGACCATCCGGTGCGCCACGGCCTCGTGGCGTTCCCGTTCCGCCGTATCTTCGTGGTGGCTTCTATTCAGTAGGGGGAACACTCTTGACCGACCTGACGTCGTTCATCGCCGGCCTGCCCAAGGCCGAGCTGCACGTCCACCACGTCGGCTCGGCGTCGCCGCGGATCGTCGCCGAGCTGGCCGCCCGGCACGAGGGCAGCTCACCGGTGCCGGCCGACCCGGCGCTGCTGGCCGACTACTTCGAGTTCCGGGACTTCGCGCACTTCATCGAGATCTACCTGAGCGTCGTCGACCTGATCCGCGACGACGAGGACGTCCGGCTGCTCACCTACGAGATCGGGCGGGAGCTGAGCCGGCAGAACGTGCGGTATGCGGAGCTGACCGTCACGCCGTACTCCAGCGTGCGCCGGGGCATCGCGGCCAAGGCGTTCTGCGAGGCGATCGAGGACGCCCGTGCCGGGGCCGCCCGCGACTTCGGGGTCGACCTGCGCTGGTGCTTCGACATCCCGGGCGAGGCCGGTCTGGCGGCGGCCGAGGACACCCTGCGGATCGCCCTCGGCGAGCGACCCGACGGTCTGATCAGCTTCGGACTGGGTGGGCCGGAGATCGGGGTGCCGCGGCCGCAGTTCAAGCCGTACTTCGACGAGGCCCGCGCGGCCGGCCTGCACAGCGTCCCGCACGCCGGCGAGACCACCGGCCCGGAGACCATCTGGGATGCGCTGCGCGAGCTCGGCGCCGAGCGGATCGGCCACGGCATCGCCGCCGCGCAGGACGAGCGGCTCATGGCCCACCTCGCCGAGCACGGGATCCCGCTCGAGGTGTGCCCGACGTCCAACCTGCGGACCCGGGCCGTCGCCGACATCGAGGAGCACCCGATCGTCACGCTCGTGGCCGCCGGGGTCCCGGTCAGCGTCAACTCCGACGACCCACCGATGTTCGGCACCACCCTGGAGCAGGAGTACGCGACGGCCGCCCGGCTGCTGAAGCTGGACACCACCGGCGTCGCGGACCTCGCCCGCGACGCCGTCCGGCACAGCTTCCGCTCGCCCGAGGGCAAGGCCGCGCTGCTCGCCGAGATCGACGCCTACGCCGCCGCTCAGGGGTAGAGGGGATCCTGCCAGCAGGCGACCATCGTCAGGGTGCCGATGGTGAGGATCGTCAGCCACCTCACCAGTCGCCGCCGGGTGAACCGGGCCGGATTGTCGTCCGGCTCGGTCCCGCGCTTACTCAGCACATCGGGCATCGCTTCTTCTCCCGTCAGTCCGGGACAGCAGTCCAGCTCTGGTGCCGCTGCTCGGTGTCCTTCTGCAGTACCAGCACGCGTTGCGTGCCGAAGCGCTGGGCGCCCACCCCGATCACCAGGTCACCGGAGGCGGCGCGGATCGTGAAGCCGTACGCGGAGGCCCGCAGCGCCCACCGGGCCGCCGTGCCGGACCTGCAGTCGCCCTGCACCAGCGGCGCCCCGGCGATCACGTCGCCGCCGAGCGGTATCACGCAACGGTTGCTCGCCTTCGACACCAGCGAGTACGTGTTGTTGCCGGCCGGCACCAGCTGCCACTGCTGCTGGGTGCCGCCCTCGTCGCTGCCGAGCGTGACCGGCGTGCCGTCGGTGGAGCGGGCCGCGTACAGGTCGGCCGCGCCGCCGGTCAGCGAGTTGGTCAGCACGAACCACGAGTTCTGCACGGGGCTGGCCGCCGGCGCCGTCTGCGCGGTGCCCTTGGCCAGGTAGTCGAGCTTGCGGTTCCGGACCTGCACCAGGTATTTCGCGTCCGGCTTGAGGCCGATCAGGCGGGCCCGGGTGGCGCGGGTGGTGGCCACCGGCTCACCGTCGACCATGACCTCGTAGTCGGTGTCCTTGCCGGCGGCGCTCCAGATCAGCCGGACCGATCCGCTGGTCGCCTCCCGGATCTCCAGGACCGCCTGCGCGCCGTCGTTGGTGACGCCGGGCGGCGCGCCGACACCGCCATCACCGGTGCCGCCGGGAGGACCGGCGGTCGGGCGCTGCTGGGCGACCGGGGTCACCGCGATCTTCGGGCCTGGCGCCGAGGCGGCCGGGTCCGGGATGGCCGGCACGGTCGCCGAGCCGCTCGGGCTCGGGGAGACGGAGACGCTCGCGCCGGGCGCCGGGGTACCGGCCGCGGGGCCGCTCGCCGACGGGGCCACCGACGGCTGCGGGGCCGGCGCCTCCTGGGCCGGCACTGCGGCGCCGGGCACGTCGGGGATGTCGTCGCCGCCGTCGCTGCGCAGCAGGAACTCGCTGAGCGCCACGTTCCAGTGCGTCGCCAGGTAGCTGTCCGGCTCCGGGTTGGTGCTGAAGTAGTCGTCGTGACCGCAGTCGAGGCGGTTGTCGTTCTTCTTCGGGCACACGTTCTTCACCGGCTTGCCGGTCCGGTCCCGACCGCAGAGCAGGTCGTACTCGTCGAGGCAGCTGCCCGCGCCGGTCGCGTTGGGCGAGTCGGTCAGCACCGCGCCGAGGGCGTGGGTCAGCTGGTGGGCGGCCATCGCGGCGCTCCAGCAGCCCGAGTCGACCCGGGAGTACGACGGGCCGCCGTTGTTGCGGTTGCCGCGGCCGGGACGGGTGTCGTTGAGGTAGGTGGAGATGCCGCAGTAGAGGTTCGTGTCGGCGAACATCAGATACTTGCGGTCGGTGCGGTTGTAGCCGAGGCTGCGCAGCGCGTCGATGGTCGAGGCGAACGAGCGCAGCGAGCCGTCCGGCAGCTGGACCTCGGCCACGTCCGGGCGGCACTCCGGCGTCGTCACGTACCGGATGTGGCGCGAGCCCCCGGTCTCGCCGGCGCTGGCGTCGTAGATCGCGTCGACCCCGGCGGCCCAGGTACGGAACGAGTTGAGGAACCTGCCGTACCGGCTGGCCGACGCCGACTCGTGCAGGTAGAGCAGCTGCACCCGCTTGCCGGTACGGCCGTCGCCGGCGCAGGCCACGTCGTCCGGGCCGAGGATGAAGTCGGCCTGACCGGGCGCGGCGTCCGGGATCAGGGCCGGCGCGTCCGCGGTGATCGCGCTGCCGCCCTCGTCGCGGGCGATCTCGGCGTCGCCGGGCACGCCACCGGTCTCCCGGCGGACCACGGTCACCTCGTCGCTGCCCGCGGTCACCGGGGCGACGGCACGGCGGACGGAGAGGCCGTCCGGCGCCGGGTCGGGACCGTGCGTGCAGGTCTCCTCGAACACCAGGTACGCCCCGGCGCAGACCGAACCGGACGACGCCAGCTTCAGCCCGCTGTAGACGAGTCCCTGCTCGGGAGCGTCGGTGGGCAGCGCGGTCAGCGAGTAGTCGTCCTTCGGCGGCCCGTAGTTGATCACGCTGGGGCCGACCACCCCGCCGACGCCGAGCAGCGCCAGGCCGAGGGCTACCGGAAGCATCCGGAAGGTAGCGGAGCGTGCCTGCGGCGGCTTCGGGGTCCCCGCCGCGCGGCGCCGTCCAGACGGCGACCCGCGGAACGTCGGCCGGCGATGCGCGGACACGGCGTCTCCTTGTCGAGCGGGTTGGCGGTGGGAGGGGTCCATGGGGTGACCGCCTCCCACCGCGCGCTGGCCTCGCGGATCGCGGCGATGGGGACGCGCTGTGGGTTGCGATCCGGGGGGCCGGATGGGATCGAACGGAACATTGCCAGCCTGCGCCGAGAAGGGGAACCTTCTTAAAGCAGATATAAGCAAGCGCTGTGTCTTTCGGGGGACACGGTCCTCGTGGCGATGGAAGCCCTTGCTCATTCCCGTCCTCGTTGCCAGCGTCGTCGTACCGGATCGCGGTCGCGTGTCGGCCGGCCCCGCCCGACCAACCCGAACCGGCTCGGCTGTTTCGGGGTGGCGTCCGCGTCCGCCAGCAGCATCACCACGCTCGCCCCACCCATCGCGGCCCGGTCCAGACTGCACGAGCCGCCGGTAGCCTGAGCCACCCGGCGGGCGATGTCCAGCCCCAGACCGGTGGAACCCTGCTCGCTCTGGCCGCGGCGCAACGCTCTCTCAGGGTCCGGGATGCCCGGGCCGGCGTCGTCGATGCGCAGCGCCACCCAGCCGTCACGGCGCGAGAGCGCCACCTCGAAGGCGGTGCCCTGCGGGGTGTAACGGAACACGTTGCCCAGCACCGCGTCCAGCGCGGCGGCCAGCTCGGCGCGGGCCACCGGGACCGGGATGCGCAGGTGCGCGCCGACCACCCGGTACTGCCGGTCCTGGTCGGAGGCGAGCGCCGACCAGAACATCATCCGCTCGCGGACCACCTCGCTGGCGTCGCAGAGCCCGTCCTCCGGCTCGGCGGCGACCCGGTCCGCGACGGCCTGCCGGGTGGTGGTGATCAGGTGGTTGACCTCGTCCTCCAGGGTGGCGATGGCGGTCCGGATCCGCCGGATGCCGCGGCGCCGGTCCACCTCGTCGGCGGTGAGATCGATGATCTGGGTGTCGTCCGGGTCGAGGGCCTCGGCGTCCAGTCGCAGCGCGGTCAGCGGGGTCCGCAGCCGGTGCGACAGGTCGGCGACCAGCTCACGCTCGTCGGTCCGGGAGGTGACCAGGCGGTCGGCCATCCGGTTGAAGGCGTAACCGGCCTCGGCCAGTTCCCGGGGCCGGACGGCTGGATCCGCATCTCCAGGTCGCCGTCACCGACCGCCAGCGCGGCGTCGACCAGGTTGCGTGCCGAGTTCACGGCGCCGCGGGCCAGCCGGTCCACCACCACGACGGCGCCGCCGACCAGCACCACGGCCAGGCCGAGCAGCAGCCACCAGTCACGCGCGGTGTTGTGGTCGAGCTCCGCGTCCGGCACGAAGGCCTCGACGACCAGGGTCTTGGAGCCCACGGTCACCGGCTGGAGCCGGACCATGCCGCCGTCGACGTCCTCGGTCGTCGGCTCGGGCGCGACCGCGGCCCGGTCGATCAGCCCGGCGTCGGCCCGCCCGCCGGTGGAGGCGGCCAGGCCCGGAGTGTGCACGACCGGGGAGCCACCGGCCGCGGCGACCGCGGCGGCGACACCCTTCTCACCGGCGCCGGCCGCGATCGCGCCGGCCACCGTCGAGGTGCGCTGGGCGGCCTCGGCCAGGGCGGCCTCGCGGTGGTCGTTGCGCAGCTCCCAGCCGAGCGGGACCAGGAAGACGAGCGCGGCGACGGCGGTCGTGGCGGCGGTGGTGTACGCCAGCCGCAACCTCAGTCCGGCGCCACCAACCGGAATCCGACCCCCCGCACGGTGCGCAGGTAGCGGGGCTTCGCCGCGGACTCGCCCAGTTTCCGGCGAAGCCAGTACAAATGCACGTCGATGGTCTGGTCCTCGCCGACCGATGGCTGTCGCCATACCTCCTCCAACAGCTCACGACGGGAAACCACTCGGCCCGGGCGGGCGGCGAGGTAGGCCAGCAGGTCGAACTCCTTGCGGGTCAGCGCCAGCGGCTGATCGCCGAGGGTGGCGCTGCGCTCGCCGACGTCGACGCGCAACTCGCCCACCTCGTGCACGGCCGGCTGCGCGGCGCGGCTGGCCCGGCCGACACGGCGTAGCACCGTGGCTATCCGGGCGTCCAGATGGGCGCCGGTGAACGGCTTGACCATGTAGTCGTCGGCGCCGGCCCGCAGCAGGCGCACGACGGTCTGCTCGTCGTCGCGCGCGGTGGCGATGATGATCGGCACGTCGGTGATGCCGCGGAGCATGCGCAATGCGTCCGACCCGTCCAGGTCGGGCAGCCCGAGATCGAGAACGACCAGGTCGGGCGTCTCGGCGGCGACCCGCCGGAGCGCTTCCAGGGCGGTGCCGACGGCGTGCACGGCGTGCCCCCGGTCGGCTAGCGAACGGAGCATGGCGCCGCGCACGACATGGTCGTCTTCGACGAGCAACACCGTGGCCATGCGAAGACGTTAGCGTCCCCGGCAACGAGAACCTAAAGGGTGATCGAACGAGAGTCTTTGATGACGCTCAGTGATGGAATACGATCCGAAGTACCGATGTCATTCACACTTTTCCCCGGTACCCGCCTCGCCCTCGCCCTGGACAGCCTCGCCGGCCTCAGCGTCGGTGACGCGCTCGGAGCGCAGTACTTCGTGCCCGGCAACAAGCCCTCCGACCTCCTCGACGCCCGGGTGCCGGCCGCCCCCTGGGAGTGGACCGACGACACCGAACAGGCCTGTTGCCTGGTGGCCACGCTGGCCGACGGCGACTTCGACCGCGACGCCTTCGCCGAGCTGCTGGCGCAGCGGTTCGAGCCGTACCGCGGCTACGGGCCGGGCGCGGTCGTCATGCTCCGGGAGATCCGGGAGGGCCTGCCCTGGCCGATCGCCGCCGCCGCGGCGTTCAACGGGCAGGGCTCCTGTGGCAACGGCGCGGCGATGCGGGCCGCGCCGCTGGGCGCCTGGCATGCGGACTCCCTGGCCCATGCGGCGATTCAGGGGGTACGCGCAGCCGAGGTCACCCACGCGCACCCGGAGGGCATCGCGGGTGGCGTGGCGGTGTCGGTGGCCGCCGCGTACGCCGCCGCCGCCCGCCTCAACGGCCACCGTCCCGACCCGGGCCGGTTGCTGCGTGCCGCGGCCGCGCACACCGCGCCGAGTGTGGTCCGTGACGGGCTCACCACGACCGTCCGGGGCGGTGTCGAGGAGGCGGCCGAGCGGCTCGGCAACGGCGGCCAGGCGACCGCGCAGGACACCGTGCCGTTCGCGCTCTGGGTCGCCGACCGCTACCTGGACGACTTCCCCGCGGCCGTGGCGGCGTGCGTGGTCGCGGGCGGCGACGTCGACACCACGGCCGCGATCGTCGGGGGAGTGGTGGCGGCGTACACCGGGATCGACGGCATCCCGGGTGACTGGATCGCCCACCGGGAGCCGCTCCCGGCGTGGCTTGCCGCCGCGAGTGGGGAGCAATCCGCAGGCGGATAGCATCAGGGCGACTCATCACCGTCTGAATGGAGATCACCGTGTCTGCACCCCGTACACCCGTCGCGGCCGACCCCCTAGTCGTCCCGGCCGGGACTACGGCGGCCGACGCGGTGGCCGCCGCCGGGCTCCCCGCCCACGGGCCGAAGGCGGTCGTCGTGGTCCGCGAGGCCGACGGCCGGCTGCGCGACCTGGCCTGGGCGCCGGCCGCCGACACCGAGGTGACCCCGGTCGGCATCGACACTCCGGACGGCCTCGACGTGCTGCGCCATTCGGCGGCGCACGTGCTGGCGCAGGCCGTGCAGGACGTGTTCCCGGAGGCGAAGCTCGGCATCGGCCCGCCGATCCGGGACGGTTTCTACTACGACTTCGATGTGGAGAAGCCGTTCCAGCCCGACGACCTGGCGAAGCTCGAGAAGCGGATGCAGGAGATCGTCAAGGCCGGTCAGACCTTCCGCCGGCGTGAGTACGCCTCCCTCGACGAGGCGAAGGCGGAGCTCAAGGACGAGCCGTTCAAGCTCGAGCTGGTCGACATCAAGGGTGACGTGGACCCGGAGGCCGCGGCGGTCGGCGCCGGCGAGCTGACCCACTACGACAACCTCGATAAGGACGGCAACCGGGTGTGGGGCGACCTGTGCCGCGGCCCGCACCTGCCGTCGACCCGGCTCATCCCGGCGTTCAAGCTGATGCGGTCGGCCGCCGCGTACTGGCGTGGCTCGGAGAAGAACCCGCAGCTGCAGCGGGTCTACGGCACGGCGTGGCCGTCGCGGGACGAGCTCAAGGCGTACCTCACCCGTCTTGCCGAGGCCGAGCGCCGTGACCACCGCAAGTTGGGCACCGAGCTGGACCTCTTCTCCTTCCCCGATGAGATCGGGTCGGGTCTGGTGGTCTTCCACCCGAAGGGTGGCGTGATCAAGCGCGAGATGGAGGACTACGTCCGCGCCCGCCACATCGAGGAGGGCTTCCAGTACGTCGGTTCGCCGCACATCACCAAGGAGGGCCTGTTCCACACCTCGGGCCACCTGCCGTACTACAAGGACACGATGTTCCCCCCGATGGAGCTGGAAGGGGCGAACTACTACCTCAAGGCGATGAACTGCCCGATGCACAACCTGATCTTCAGGTCGCGCGGGCGGTCCTACCGTGAGCTGCCGATGCGCCTGTTCGAGTTCGGCACGGTCTACCGCTACGAGAAGTCCGGTGTGGTGCACGGCCTGACCCGGGTGCGCGGCCTGACCCAGGACGACTCGCACTCGTACGTGACCGCCGAGCAGGCCCCGGCCGAGATCAAGCACCTGCTGAACTTCGTGCGCTCGCTGCTCGACGACTTCGGCCTGGACGACTACTACCTGGAGCTGTCGACCCGCGACCCGGACAGCTCCAAGTTCATCGGCACCGACGAGCAGTGGGAGAAGGCCACCAAGGTCCTGTCGGACGTGGCCGAGGAGTCCGGCCTCGAGCTGGTCCTGGACCCGGGCGGCGCGGCCTTCTACGGCCCGAAGATCAGCGTGCAGTGCAAGGACGCGATCGGGCGTACGTGGCAGATGTCGACCATCCAGTACGACTTCAACCAGCCCGCCGGGTTCGGTCTGGAGTACCAGGCGGCCGACGGCACCCGCCAGGAGCCGGTGATGATCCACTCGGCGAAGTTCGGCTCGATCGAGCGGTTCTTCGGTGTGCTGGTCGAGCACTACGCGGGCGCGTTCCCGGCCTGGCTGGCGCCGGTGCAGGTGGTCGGCATCCCGATCCGCGACGACCACGCCGACTACCTGGCCGAGTTCGTCGACAAGCTCAAGAAGGCCGGCATCCGTGCCGAGGTGGACTACTCCACCGACCGGATGCAGAAGAAGATCCGGACCGCGCAGCAGCAGAAGATCCCGTTCATGGCGATCGCCGGCGACGACGACGTGAGCGGTGGCACCGTGTCGTTCCGCTACCGGGACGGCTCGCAGCGCAACGGCGTCTCGATCGACGAGGCCGTCGCGCACGTGGTCGAGGTGGTCCGCTCCCGTACCAACATCGGGCCGTCCGCCGCCTGATCTTCGCCGCGGCCGGTTTCCCGCCATGGGGAACCGGCCGCCTGCGCATAGGATGCGATCGTGAGCGAGCGGGCGGGCGATCCGGATGGGCTGGAGCGACTCTGGACGCCGTATCGGCTGGCCTACGTGCAGGGGGAGGACCGGCCCGAGGGCGGTTACGAGAAGCCCACCGGCTGCCCGTTCTGCCTGGCTCCCGCGCTGGCCGAGGCGCAGACGCTGGTGGTGGCCCGGGGTGAGCTGGTGTTCGCGCTGCTCAACCTGTATCCGTACAATCCCGGTCACCTGATGGTCTGCCCGTACCGGCATGTCGCCGACTACACCGACCTGACCGAGGAGGAGACCGTCGAGGTGGCGGCCTTCACCCGGACCGCGATGCGGGTGATGCGCACGGTCAGCAGCCCGCACGGTTTCAACCTGGGGATGAACCAGGGCGCCATCGCGGGCGCCGGCATCGCCGCCCACCTGCACCAGCACATCGTGCCGCGGTGGGGTGGCGACGCCAATTTCATGCCGGTGATCGGCCTGACGAAGGTGCTGCCGCAACTACTCGCCGACACCCGCGACCTGCTGGCCGAAGCCTGGCCCGCCTAGCGCGCGGATCCCGGCGACCACCTCCTCCGCCGACGGGGCGCTCGCCGGGTCGGTGAGCCACTGGGTGAGCACCCCGGACATCAGCGCCATCTGCACCGAGCCGAGCGAGCGCACGGTCTCCGCGTCGATCCGATCCTCGGGGATGCCGGTGAGCAGCGCCGCCATGCCGGACCGGCCGGCCTGCATGCCACCGGCCATCTGCTCGCGCAGCGCCGGATTGTGCTCGGCCTGGAGCATCGCCTCGATGCTGGCCAGCCAGAGCTGCCGGTCGGCCTGGATCGACCGGATCACCCGCCGCCAGAACCGCAGCATCGGATCGGCGGTGTCGTCCTCGTCCGGATCGGGCGTACCGAGCGCTCGGCCGAGCGCGTCACCCCACTCCTCGATCGCGCTGAGCATCGCGGCGGTCATCAGGGCCTCGGTGGACCCGTAGTGGTAGCCGATGGAGCCCAGGTTGGTGCCGGACAGCGCCACGACGTCGCGAGCCGTCGTCCGGGCATACCCCTTCTCCATCAGCGCTTTCTTGGCGCCTCGCAGCAGCTCCTCGCGGTGACCCATGGTCGCGATCCTAACTTCTATACAAACGTGTAAGACGTTTGTATAGTAAGCGCATGACGAACTCCCGGGTACTGATCTCCGGCGCCGGCATCGGCGGACCGGCCCTCGCCTACTGGCTGGCCGGGCGGGGCTTCCAGGTCACCGTCGTGGAGCGGGCCGCCGGGCTGCGGGAGGCCGGCTACAAGGTGGACGTGCGCGGCTCGGCCACCGAGGTGCTGCGCAAGATGGGCCTGCTCGCCGCCTGCCAGGCCGCCGACACCGGCATGCGGCAGATCACCTACGTCAAGAGCGACGGCGGCCGGATCGCCGCCCTCCCGGCCGACCTGCTGATGGGCCGCCGCGGCGACGACCTCGAGATCATGCGGTGGGACCTGAGTCGCATCCTGCACGACGCCACCGCCGACCGGGTGGAGTATGTGTTCGGCGACGCCATCGCCACCCTCGACGACGGCCCGGACGGGGTCGACGTCACCTTCGAGTCCGGCGCGGATGGCCGCTTCGACTACGTGGTCGGCGCCGACGGCCTGCACTCGTCGACCCGTCGCAAGGTGATGGGTGAGACCCCGCTCAACCACCTCGGGGCCTACATCGCCATCTACACCGTGCCCAACCTGCTCGGCATCGAGCGCGAGGAGGTCATGTATTCGCGGCCCGGCCGTCTGGTCTTCGCCTACGCGATGGACCGCGACCAGCCCGCCCGGGTCGGGCTCACCTTCGCCGCACCCCGGCTCGACTACGACCGGCACGACGTCGCCGCGCAGAAGGACCTGGTCCGGCAGGCGTTCGACGGTCAAGGGTGGCGGGTCGGCGACTTCCTGTCGGCGATGGACGCCGCCCCCGACTTCTACTTCGACGCGATGAGCCAGGTCGAGCTGCCCAGCTGGTCGTCCGGGCGGGTCGCGCTGCTCGGCGACGCCGCCCACTGCCCGGCGCCCGCCTCCGGCCAGGGCACCAGCCTGGCCCTGGTCGGGGCGTACGTGCTCGGCAAGCACCTCGGCGCACCCGGCGGGTTCGCCGCCTACGAGCGCGAGATGCGGCCGTACACGGAGAAGAACCTCGCCTTCGGCCGCAAGATGGCCAAGGACATGGTGCCGGGCGGCCGCCTCAGCATCGCGTTGCGCAACTACGGCATGCGGACCCTGAAATACCACCCGCGCAAGGAGCAGATGATCGACAGGATCCTCGCACCGATGCACGAGGCGGCCAACGCCATCGCCATCTGATCACCGTGCCGCGGCGTGCTCCTTGCGGACCGCCTCGGCCAGGTGCGGGGGCATCGGCTCGTGCCGGACATACCGGCGGGTGAACGTGCCGGTGCCCGACGTGAGGGCGCGCAGCTCCACCACGTACCGCACCAGCTCGATCGCCGGGACCTCGGCCCGGACCGTGCTCGCCTCGCCCGTACCCCCGGACTCGCTGCCCATCGGTCGGCCGCGCCGGCCGGAGAGATCGCTCATCACCGCGCCGACGAAGGCCTCCGGCACCCGGACCTCGATCTCGTCGACCGGCTCCAGCAGAGTGATGGCGCCCTGCTCGGCGGCGGCGCGCAGAGCCAGCGCCCCGGCCGTCTGGAAGGCCGCGTCCGACGAGTCGACGCTGTGCGCCTTGCCGTCGTAGAGCGTCACCTTCAGGTCCACCACCGGATACCCGGCCGCGATGCCCTTCTCCAGCTGGGCGCGGACACCCTTCTCCACCGACGGGATGTAGTTGTGCGGCACCGCGCCACCGACCACCTTGTCCACGAAGACGAAGCCCTCGCCGCGCGGCAGCGGCTCGATCTCGATGTCGCAGACCGCGTACTGGCCGTGACCGCCGGACTGCTTGACGTGCCGCCCGTGCCCCTTGGCCGTCGAGCCGAACGTCTCCCGCAGCGCCACCTTCACCGGCTCGGTGTCCAGCTCCACCCCACCGGAACGGAGCCGGTCGAGGACCACGTCGGCGTGCGACTCGCCCATCGTCCAGAGCACCTGCTGATGGGTCTCCGGATTGCGCTCCAGCCGCAGCGTCGGGTCACCGGCGACGAGCCGGGCCAGGTTCTTGGCGAGCGCGTCCTCATCGGAGCGGGTCTTGGCGACCACGGCGATCGGCAGCAGCGGCTCCGGCATCGACCACGGCGACATCAGCAGCGGATCGTCCTTACCGGACAGTGTGTCACCGGTCTCGGCGCTGCCCGACTTGGTGATCGCGCAGATGTCACCGGCGATCGCCTGCGGCACCTCCCGCAACTGCGCGCCGAGCGGGGAGTAGACGTGCGCGACCCGCTCGTCGGCGTCGTGGTCCGGGTGGCCGCGCTGGGCCATGCCGTGCCCCGAGACGTGCAGCGTCTGGTCCGGCCGCAGGGTGCCGGAGAAGACCCGGACCAGCGACACCCGGCCGACGTGCCGGTCGATCGTGGTACGCACCACCTCGGCCACCAGCGGTCCGTCCGGGTCGCAGGTGAGCGGGGACCGCGGCGAGCCGTCCACCCCGGTCACCACCGGCAGATCGTGCTCCAGCGGTGACGGGAAACCGCTGACCAGCAGATCGAGCAGGGCGTCCAGACCGACGGCGGTGTGCGCGCAGACCGGGATGACGGGGTAGAAGTTGCCGCGCGCGACCGCCTTCTCCAGGTCCGGGATGAGCGCGTCGGTGCTGATCAGCTCACCGCCGACGTAGCGGTCCATGAGGGTCTCGTCCTCGCTCTCGGCGATGATGCCCTCGATCAGCGTGTTGCGGTCGTCGGCGATCGGGTTGAGATGCTCCCGCTCGGCCTCCCGGGCGACCGGCGGATAGCCCGCCGAGTAGTCCAGCACCCGCAGCGTGACCAGGCCGAGCAGCCCGGCCACCGACTGACCGTCGTCACCGAGCATCGGCTGGAAGACCGGAAGCACGTTGTCGCCGAACGCCTCCTGACAGTCCTGCAGGGCCTCCTCGTAGTCGGCTCGGGGGTGGTCGAGCCTGGTGATCGCGACGGCGCGCGGCATGCCGACCGCGGCGCACTCCTCCCACAGCGCGACGGTGGAATCGTCCACACCGTCGACCGCGGAGACCACGAAGAGGGCCGCGTCCGCCGCACGCAGACCGGCCCGCAGCTCCCCGACGAAGTCGGCGTACCCGGGAGTGTCCAGAAGGTTGATCTTCACGTCGCCGTGCAGCAGCGGCGCACAGGCCAGCGCCACCGAGCGCTGCTGCCGGATCGCCGCGGGGTCGTGGTCGGTCACCGTGGTGCCGTCCGCCACACCACCGGCCCGCGGGATCGTCCCGGTCGCCGCGAGCAGCGCCTCGACCAGGGTCGTCTTCCCGGAGCCGGAGTGGCCCACCAGCACCACGTTGCGAACTCTGCCGGGCTCGGTCACCACCGGCGCACCGGCGCCGGCAAGCCCTTTCTCCGAAGATTTCTGCGCCATGCCGAGCGCTCCCGTCGTTTCCTCTGTGTTACGCCGCTGTTGTCTGAATCCCACACCCGGCGCGGTAGAGGTCGCAAGGACCCTCAGCCCTCCAAAGGTGCCGGATGGTGACGATACGGCCAACCCGGGGCCGGGCCGTACCGCCGCTGGTCGCGCGCCGTTATGGTGAGACAGCCATGGCAAAGATCGTTCAAACAACGGCCCGTGCCGTCGTCTCGTACGGCGTCAACCCGCTAGCCCGTTTCCTGCTCCGGATCGGCGTGTCGCCCAACGCGGTCACCGTCGCCGGCACCGTCGGTGTGCTGATCGGCTCGTACTTCGGTTCGCAGGGCCACCTCTTCTGGGGCACCGTGATCGTAACCGCGTTCGCGCTCACCGACGTGCTCGACGGCACAATGGCCCGGATGAGGGGCGGTTCCGGCAAGTTCGGGGCGCTCCTCGACTCCTCCATGGACCGCATCGCCGACGGAGCGGTCTTCGGTGCCGTCGTCTACTACCTGGCGACCGAGGGCAACCCGTACGGCGGGGTGGTCGCGGCGCTGATCAGCCTGGTCTTCGGACAGGTGGTGTCATATGTGAAGGCGCGCGCCGAAAGCCTCGGCCTGAACGCCGACGTCGGCATCGCCGAGCGCCTGGAACGGCTGCTCATCGTCGGAGTCGGCGGCCTGCTCGGCGCGGCCGGCCAGGACTGGGGCCTGCCGGCGGCGCTGTGGGTGCTCGCCGCCCTCGCCGTGATCACCGCCTTCCAACGGCTGATCCACGCCGCCCGGACCGAGCCGAAGGTGCCCTCCGAGTGAAGGACCGACTGATCGACCTCGGCTACTCGGCCGGGTGGGGGATCGTGCGCGCGCTACCGCTGCCGATCGCGAAGAAGCTGTTCCGCGCCGCCGCCGACCGTGCCTACAAGGGGAACGGGCCGGCCACCCAGCGCCTGCGCCGCAACCTGCGCCAGATCGTCGGCGAGGACATGCCGGACACACTGGTCCGTGACGGCCTGCGATCGTACGCCCGGTACTGGATGGAGGCGTTCCGCCTGCCGTCGCAGAGCCGGGCCGACTTCCTCGACGGGTTCTTCATGGTCCCGGAGAGCTACCAGAAACTGAAGAAGGGCGCCGCCGACGGCCGTGGCGTGATCCTCGCCCTGCCGCACGTGGCGAACTGGGACGTCGCCGGCGCCTGGGTGGTCTCACACGACTGGCCGCTGATCACGGTGGCCGAGCGGCTCAAACCCGAGACGTTGTTCGAGCGCTTCCTGGAGTACAGGGAGAAGCTCGGGATGAAGGTGCTCCCGCTCACCGGTGGACAGCGGCCCCCACTCGACGTGCTCGCCGAACACCTCGAGAAAGGCTGGGTGGTCGCGCTCCTCGGCGACCGTGACCTGTCCAAGAACGGCGTCGAGGTGCGGTTCTTCGGCGGGCGCACACGGATGCCCGCCGGGCCCGCGATCCTCGCCATCCGTACCGGCTCGCCGCTCTACGCGGTCGACCTGTGGTTCGACGAGCAGCGCACCATGGCCCGGATGCGCGAGGTCGTCCCGCCCACCGACGGACCCCTCGACGAGCGGGTCAAGAGGACGACCCAGCTGCTCGCCGACGCGTACGCTGCCGGCATCGCCGACCATCCGCAGGACTGGCACATGCTCCAGAAGCTCTGGCTCTAGGAGGTCCGGTGCGGATCGGGATCGTCTCGCCCTACTCCTTCGACGTCCCCGGCGGTGTGCAGAACCACATCATGGACCTGGCCGAGGCCCTGATCGAACTCGGTCACCAGGTCAGCGTCTTCGCGCCCGCCGACGACGACGCCGAACTACCCGCCTACGTGGTGTCCGCCGGCCGGGCCGTGCCGCTGCCCTACAACGGGTCGGTCGCCCGGATCTCGTTCGGCCCGATCTCCACGGCCCGGGTCCGGCGCTGGCTCAAGAACGGCGAGTTCGACGTGCTCCACGTGCACGAGCCGTTCTCGCCCAGCCTGTCGTTCCTGGCCGTGCTCTCCGCCCGCGGCCCGGTCGTCGCCACCTTCCACACCGCGATGACCCGCTCCCGGGCCCTCGCCGGCCTGCAGAACTTCCTCCAGCCGGTGATGGAGAAGATCACCGCCCGCATCGCGGTCAGCGAGCTCGCCCGCAAGGTCCAGGTCGAACACCTCGGCGGCGGCGCGGTCGAGATCCCCAACGGCGTCGCGGTCCGCAAGTTCGCCTCGGCTGCGCCATTGCCCGGATGGCCCGGCGACGGCGGCACCCTCGGTTTCCTCGGCCGTTTCACCGAGCCCCGCAAAGGCTTCCCCCTGCTGCGTACGGCGTACGTCGCGCTCGCCCGGGAACGGCCCGGCCTGCGGCTGCTCGTGGCCGGGCCGGGCGACCGCGACGACCTCTACGACGACATCCCCAAGGAGCTCCACGACCGGGTGGAGTTCCTCGGCCTCGTCTCCGAACCGGACAAGGCCCGGATGCTGCGCAGCGTCGACGTCTACGTCGCCCCGAACACCGGCGGCGAAAGCTTCGGCATGATCCTCACCGAGGCGATGGCGGCCGGCGCCACGATCGCCGCCAGCGACCTCGACGCGTTCCGCCGGGTCCTCGACGGCGGCCGCGCCGGAGCCCTCTTCCCCAATGGTGACCAGGCATCTCTCACCCGGCTGCTGGGTGAGCTGCTGGATGATCCGGCACGCCGGGCCGAGCTGGCATCGTGCGCCCGGCTCGCGGTCGGCGCGTTCGACTGGCCGAGTGTGGCCAACCGGGTGCTCGAGGTCTACGCCACCGCCATCGAAGCCACCGACGGGAGAGTTTTCGACGACGAGTGGTCCTGACCACTGGCGGTGTAAACGTTGGGCACTACGATGCCCCGCATGTGGTGGGTGGTGGGAGTCGTCGTGCTGGCCGCGATCTTCTCGGCGTACATCGGCTGGACCGCCCAGCGGGTGGAGCGCCTGCACACGCGTGCCCAGTCGGCCGAGCGTTCGCTCGACGCGCATCTGATGCGCCGCGCGGCCGCCGCCGCGGTCGTCGCCGAGCAGGCCGAGACGGTCGAGCTGTACGCCGCCGCCCGGCTCGCCCTCGACGCCGAACCCGGCGAACGCGAGTCCGCCGAGAACGACCTCACCCGCCAGTTGCAGGCCGTACCCCTCAAACCGTCCGACCCGGCGGTGCGCACCCTGATCGCCACCAGCCGCCGCGTCGTCCTGGCCCGGCAGGTGCACACCGATCTGGTACGCGACGCGCTCAGCGCCCGCCGCCGGCTCATCGTCCGCCTGCTCCGCCTGGCCCGGAGCTACCCCCGCCCGGAGTACTTCGACATCGTCGAGCCCGCCCTCCCCGACCTGCCGCCGCTGGTCGCCGTCCCGATCCCGACAGCCCCACCCGAGGACGCCCTCCCGGCCAAGGCCCTCTGACCCGCGCCCCTCAAGGCCGGCACCCGCCGGCCCCTCCCCATGCGCGGCCGGTGCCCGCGGCGTTTCGCCGCTCGCGGCTGGTGCTCGCGCGGGATTCGACGTTCGCGGCTTTTGCTCGCCGGGGTTTCCGCGTTTGCGGCCGGTGCTCGCCGGCCTCCGCCGTTTGTGGCTGGTGCTTGCGGGGGTTCGGCGTCATGACTGGTGCTCGCCTGCCTTCGCCGTTTGCGGCTGATGCTTGCGGGCTTCGCCGTTTGTGGCTGGTGCTCGTGGCCGGGTGCCCGCCCCCCGCCCGTGACCCCGTTCGCCGATCGGGTGCGTTTACCGTCGTTCGCGGGGCCGATCGTCGGTTTCGGTCTGATCGGGACGGCGCAGAGGCGCTTCGCCAACCCATTGTCGGCGCTGGATGCGCTTACCGCCCGCCAAAGGGCGCTGCCCGCATACACGGGACGCAGTGGGTGCTGTTTGTCGCCCCACCGAGATGCTCAGCGGTCTGCCGCGACGAACTCCCACAACTCACGCCGACGCGGTGGCCGCCCAGCCGGTGATGACGGCGGGTGGTGGGTGGCGTCGGGGTCTGGATTGGTGCGGCGGTCGGGCGGTGACGAATCCGACCAGGGGCCGGTGCCGGATACAAGGCGGCGTGATGGCGATGCGAGGTGATAGCGGCGTTCGAGGCGGTACGGCCCCTGTCACGGGCGGTGAGTGGGCAACCAGCCCGGCGCCCGCGTTTCGGTGGTGGGCGGGCAGATGGCCGCGGTGTAGTCCGGGGCGGCGATTCATGCGCTTGGAGGGCGTCGCGTCTCGCACAAGATGAGGGTGGGACCTGGAAGCGGCTGGTCGCCGGAAGCGAAGGGGTCTACGGCGAGGGGAGGCCCGCGGCGAGGGAGGGATCGGAGGCGAGGGAAGGCCCGTGGTGAGGGCGGTCCGCGGTGAAGGACGGCCCGCGGTGCGGAGGCGAAGGTGGGGCGGGGGAGGAAGACCGAAGGCCCCGCCGAGAAGCGGGGCCTTCAGGGTGACGATCGGTGACGATGGTGATGAGGGGTGGCGATTGGTGACGCGGGGTGGGACTACCAGCCGCGCTCGGAGAGGCGGTGGGGGACCGGCTCGTCGTCGACGTTGATGCCGACCATGGCCTCGCCGAGGCCGCGGGAGACCTTGGCGATCACGTCGGGGTCGTCGTGGAACGTGGTGGCCTTGACGATCGCGGCGGCGCGCTGGGCCGGGTTGCCGGACTTGAAGATGCCGGAGCCGACGAAGACGCCCTCGGCGCCGAGCTGCATCATCATCGCGGCGTCGGCGGGGTGGCGATGCCGCCCGCGGTGAACAGCACCACCGGCAGGCGGCCGGCCTCGGCGACCTCCTTGACCAGCTCGTACGGGGCCTGCAGCTCCTTCGCCGCGACGTAGAGCTCGTCTTCGGGCAGGGTCTGGAGGCGGCGGAGCTCGGCGCGGATCTTGCGCATGTGGGTGGTGGCGTTGGAGACGTCGCCGGTGCCGGCCTCGCCCTTCGAGCGGATCATGGCGGCGCCCTCGGTGATGCGGCGCAGGGCCTCGCCCAGGTTGGTGGCGCCGCAGACGAACGGCACGGTGAACTGCCACTTGTCGATGTGGTTGGCGAAGTCGGCGGGGACAGCACCTCGGACTCGTCGACGTAGTCGACGCCGAGTGACTGCAGCACCTGGGCCTCGACGAAGTGGCCGATCCGGGCCTTGGCCATCACCGGGATGGAGACCGTGTTGATGATGTTCTCGATCATGTCGGGGTCGGACATCCGGGAGATGCCGCCCTGCGCCCGGATGTCGGCCGGGACGCGCTCCAGCGCCATGACCGCGACGGCGCCCGCGTCCTCGGCGATCTTGGCCTGCTCGGCGTTGACCACGTCCATGATCACGCCGCCCTTGAGCATCTCCGCCATGCCGCGCTTGACACGGGCGGTTCCGATGGCGGGCTGGTTCTCAGACATGTGGGTTCGGCTCCTAGTGCGGGATGGCGTTGACAGCGGGATGGCGTTGAGTGCGGGAACGGGCTGACGTAACGGATGCTACGAAGCCGGGCCGCCTGTTCCGATAGCCAATCGGACGGCTGGTGGCCTGCTTTATATGGTGGGCCGGTGAACATCGGAGTGCTGGCCCTTCAGGGCGACGTGCGTGAACATCTGTCGGCGCTGGCCGAGTCGGACGTGCTGGCCCGGCCGGTCCGCCGGCCCGAGGAGCTGGCCGACGTCGACGGGCTGGTGATCCCGGGCGGCGAGTCGACGGCGATCAGCAACCTCGCGGTCTCCTTCGGTCTTCTCGACCCGGTCCGCAAGCGGATCGCCGACGGCATGCCGGTGTACGGCTCCTGCGCCGGCATGATCATGCTGGCCGCGAGCGTGCTCGACGGCCGTCCGGACCAGGAGTCGTTCCAGGGCATCGACATGACCGTGCGGCGTAACGCGTTCGGCCGGCAGGTGGACTCGTTCGAGGCGCCGGTCGAGATCGAGGACATCGAGGGCGGCCCGTTCCGTGCCGTCTTCATCCGCGCGCCGTGGGTCGAGGAGATCGGCCGCGACGTGCGGGTGCTGGGGCGCGTGGCTGAAGGGGACACCGCCGGTAGGATTGTGGCCGTTCGGCAGGGGAACCTGCTCGCCACGGCTTTCCACCCGGAGCTCACCGGCGACCTTCGTGTCCATCGGTACTTCGTCGAGATGGTCCGCCAGGCCCTTTGATCACAGCGGAGGTTACGCATGTCCGGCCACTCCAAATGGGCGACGACCAAGCACAAGAAGGCCGTCGTCGACGCCAAGCGCGGCAAGATGTTCGCCAAACTGATCAAGAACATCGAGGTCGCGGCCCGGACCGGCGGCGGTGACCCGTCGGGTAACCCCACGCTCTACGACGCCATCCAGAAGGCGAAGAAGTCGTCGGTCCCGAACGACAACATCACCAACGCGGTCAAGCGGGGTTCCGGTGCGGAGGCCGGCGGCGCCGACTGGCAGTCGTTCATGTATGAGGGTTACGGCCCGAACGGTGTCGCCATCCTGATCGAGTGCCTCACCGACAACCGGAACCGGGCGGCCACCGAGGTGCGTACCCGGCTCACCCGCAATCACGGCTCGTTCGCCGACGCGGGCTCGGTGACGTTCCTGTTCAACCGCAAGGGTGTGATCATCATCCCGAAGGCGGGCTCCAGCGAGGACGACGTGATGCTCGCCGTCCTGGACGCGGGCGCCGAGGAGATCAACGACCTGGGCGACGCGTACGAGGTGGTCAGCGAACCGACCGACCTGGTCAAGGTGCGGACGGCGTTGCAGGGCGCGGGCATCGACTACGACTCGGCCGAGTCGTCGCTGGTGCCGACGATGACCGTGCCGCTCGACGAGGACGCGGCCCGCAAGGTGCTCAAGCTGATCGACGTCCTCGAGGACTGCGACGACGTCCAGAACATCTACTCCAACGCCGACATCTCCGACGAGGTCCTGGCGGCCATCGACGAGTGATCCGTCGCCGTCGTGTGAGGCCGGTTCCGTGGGGGACCGGCTTCACACGTCTCAGACGGGGTCGACGCCGAGCCAGGTGACGTACTGGACGATGGCGGCCAGGAGCAGGACGCTGCCGATCACGTAGCGGAGCAGGCGGCGCCACTGGGACCTCAGGTAGGCGTGCACCCACGCGATCTCGGCGTCGGCCAGCGCGTCCAGGTCGGCTCTGGCCGTACTCCCGAGGATCTTCGATTTGCGCAGTGCCAGGCTGCCGCCCGCGCTGAAGACCGGGACCACCGGATCCGGCGGCCGAAGGACGCGGACCTCGACCTCGTAGACCTGATCGTCGCGCCACTGCGCGGTCCGTGCCGTGAGGCGCTGCCGCATGTGGCTCTCGGTCCGCCCCAGCAGACGCAGCCGACGCCACCGGCCGGCCAGGTCGGTGAGGACCGCGAGATAGATCTGCTCGGCCACCGGTGCCCCGCCGACCAGCCGGGCGGCCTCGGCGCGCAGCCCGGGGGCGTGCAGGGTGACGAATGCGACGTAGTCGGCTGGCGGCTCGTCGTCCATCGGCGGAATGAGGTGCATGACCGGCCTCCCGGACTCCATCGTCGAGGCGTGTCGGCGGAGGCCGCAAGTGGAACGCGTATTAGGGTGTCGAACACACGTTCGCGAGGGGGAGGCTGTCTGTGCGGGTGCTCGGCATCGATCCGGGGCTGACGAGATGCGGCGTCGGCGTCGTCGAGGGGATGCCGGGGCGGCCGGGCAAGTTGATCGGCTACACCGTGGTGCGCAGCGATCCGGACGACGACATCGCCGAGCGCCTGCTGCACCTGGACCGGACACTGGCCACCCTCGTCGAGCAGT
Organism: Actinoplanes sp. CA-252034; assembly: GCF_050956125.1. Lineage (NCBI taxonomy): Bacteria > Bacillati > Actinomycetota > Actinomycetes > Micromonosporales > Micromonosporaceae > Actinoplanes > Actinoplanes sp. CA-252034. The sequence continues at coordinate 8,707,572 of NZ_CP191846.1, read as the reverse complement.
ACAAGCCGGAGAGCGTCGCCGTGGAGCGGGTGTTCTCGCAGCACAACGCGCGGACGGTGATGGGCACGGCGCAGGCCAGCGGGGTGGCGATCCTGGCCGGCGCGCGGGCCGGGCTGCCGGTCCAGACGTATACGCCGAGTGAGGTCAAGGCGGCCGTCACCGGCTCGGGCACCGCCGACAAGGCCCAGGTCACCGCTATGGTGACCCGGTTGCTGAAACTGTCCGCCCCACCGAAGCCGGCGGACGCGGCCGATGCCATCGCCATCGCCATCTGCCACATCTGGCGCGGGGGCACCCGCGCTCTTCAACAAGCCGCGGCGGTGGCCGCCGCCGCCCGCAGGAGCAGCCGATGATCGCCAGCGTGCGCGGTGTGGTCACCGCGATCCTCCATGACAGCGCCGTGGTCGAGGTGGGCGGTGTCGGCATGCGGGTCCTCTGCACGCCGGGCACGCTCGCCGGGCTGCGCATCGGCGCCGAGGCGCGGCTCGCGACGACGCTCATCGTCCGCGAGGACTCGCTGACCCTGTTCGGCTTCGCCGACGAGGACGAGAAACAGCTCTTCGAGCTGCTCCTGACGGCCAACGGGGTCGGGCCGCGGATCGCGCAGGCGGTTCTCGCGGTTCATCAACCCGATGTGGTACGCCGTGCGCTCGCCGGTGGTGAGGTCGCGGTCCTGACCGCCGTCCCGGGTATCGGCAAGCGCGGCGCCGAGAAGATGATCGTCGAGCTGAAGGACAAGATCGGCCCGGTCCATCTGATCGGCACGGGTTCGGCCGGGCTGCTGAACGGCGGCTGGCAGGAGCAGGTCCGGCAGGGTGTGCTGGCGCTCGGCTGGACGGCGTCGCAGGCCGATCAGGCGGTGGCCGCGGTCACCGAGACGATCGACGGTGAGGCCCCGCCCGTGCCGGTGCTGCTGCGCCAGGCGATCCGTCTGCTGGGCAAGACCCGATGACCGACGGCGAGCTCGTTTCTCCGGACCCGTTCGACGAGGATCTCGACGCGGAGGCCAGTGTCCGGCCGCGCCGGCTGGCCGACTTCATCGCCCAGCACCGGGTCCGCGACCAGCTGGAGTTGCTGCTCAAGGCGTCGATGGGCCGGGGCACCCCGCCGGATCACATCCTGCTCTCGGGGCCGCCCGGCCTCGGCAAGACGACCCTGGCCAACATCGTGGCGGCCGAGTTGGGCACCGGCATCCGGACGACGAGCGGCCCGGTGATCGAGCGGTCCGGTGACCTGGCCGCGATCCTGACCGGTCTGGCGCCGGGCGACGTGCTGTTCATCGACGAGATCCACCGGATCGCCAAGCCGGCCGAGGAGCTGCTCTACAGCGCCATGGAGGACTTCCGGGTCGACGTGGTGGTCGGCAAGGGCCCGGGCGCGACGGCGATCCCGCTGGACGTGGAGCCGTTCACGCTGGTCGGCGCGACGACGCGGGCGGGCCTGCTGTCCGGGCCGATGCGTGACCGGTTCGGTTTCGTCGCCCATCTCGACTTCTACTCGCACGAGGATCTGGACGCGCTGCTGCACCGTTCGGCGCGGATCCTCGGGGTGCAGATCACCCCGGAGGGCTCGGCCGAGATCGCCCGCCGTTCCCGGGGCACGCCGCGGATCGCCAACCGGCTGCTGCGCCGGGTGCGTGACTTCGCCGAGGTGCGGGCCGACGGCATCGTGACCGAGGAGGTGTCGAGGGCGGCCCTGCAGGTGTACGACGTCGACGCCCTCGGCCTGGACCGGCTGGACCGGGCGGTGCTGCGTGCGCTGATCGAGTCGTTCAAGGGCGGCCCGGTCGGTCTGTCGACACTCGCTGTAGCGGTTGGCGAACAGTCCGACACGGTGGAGGAGGTTTGTGAACCGTTCCTGGTCAGGGCCGGTCTGCTGGCTCGAACCCCGCGTGGCCGGGTCGCCACCGAGGCCGGCTGGGCGCATCTGGGCAAGGTTCCGCCTACGGACGGTCGCCATGGTGTCTTCCAGGGTGACCTGTTCGCCCGGGACGCGTGATCCGCGTTACTTATCCCCCGTGATGTGAACGTGACGTGTGCCGCATTCGTTATCTCCAGGTTGACCTATTAGACTCGCCGCCGTTCCATCCGGATTCGCATATCGCCGCGGCGCCCGCCCACTCGTTGCGCCGGCGGCTGACGGAAGGCCTTTTTCGTGCTCGAGGCAAGTTATGCCCAAGCCGCCGGCGGCGGTGGTGATTTCTCGTTCTTCCTGATCATCGCGCTGTTCTTCGCCGTCTTCTACTTCTTCATGATCCGGCCGCAGTCCAAGCGGCGCCGTGAGGCCCAGGACATGCAGAACTCGCTCGGTCCGGGCGACCAGATCGTGACGATCGGCGGCCTGCACGGCACCGTCACCGGCGTGGCCGACGGCGAGGTCCTTCTGGAGATCTCGCCCGGCGTCGAGGTGCGATTCGCGCGTCCGGCGATCGCCAAGGTCGTACAGAAGTCCGGCGAGGTCATTCCGGAGCCCGACGTTCCCGCGCCCGCCGCGGACGACGTCGACGAGCCGGAGAGCCCCGTCACCGAGACCCGCAAGCAGGACTGACCCGCATTTCCCCGTACGCACCGGCCGCGTTGAGGTTATGACGGGCCGGTGCGTCAGCCCGCCGTTCGACAGTCGACGGCCGGTCACAGACAGATGCTGCCGCGTCGCGCGGCCGGAACACAGGGAGACCAAACGCCGTGGCACGACCACCACAGGGACAAATGCATCCTGGACGCCAACTCGGCGTGCTCGGTCTGGTCTTCGCAGTCCTCTATCTGCTCGTCTTCTTCGGCGCCGGCGCGTCGGGCAGCTGGAAGGACCGCCTGGAGCCGAAACTGGGCCTCGACCTGATCGGCGGCACGCAGGCCACCTACATCGCGTCGCAGGCCGGCGGCACGCCCGCGCCGGACGCCATGGAGAAGGCCCGGGAGATCATCGAGGGCCGGGTGAACGCCCTGGGCGTCTCCGAGGCCGAGGTGGTCATCCAGGGCAACGACACCATCGTCGTCTCGCTCGCCGGTGAGGCCAATGAGCAGCTGAAGAGCCTCGGCAAGGCCGCGAACATGCGGTTCCGCCTGCTGACCGCGGTGACCGGCGACGTCGCCGCGACCGCGGTGAACCCGCCGAGCGCGGCCCCGGTCCCGAGCGGATCGGCGAGCGGCGCCGCCTCCGGGGCACCGTCGGTGAAGCCGTCGATCGGCGCGAGCGGCGCTCCGGAGGTCGCCAACTCGGCGTCGACCGGTGGCCAGGGTGGCGGCGCCGAGGCGCCGGCCCCGAGCGTTCCCCCGTCGGCCGCGCCGTCCGCGGAGGCTCCCGCCCCGTCGGCGTCCGCCGCCGCTCCGGCCCCGGTCACGGCGGACGTCAAGGCGCAGCGCGAGGCGATCGCCAAGAAGGTCGGCCCGGCCTGGGCCGCGGCCGAGAAGCTGACCGCGCCGGTGGAGCTGACCACCGACCCGGCCGCGGGCCTGCCGTTCAAGGCGTTCGCGTCGCTGACCGGCGCCGAGGTGAACGCGCTCGACCCGAAGATGCAGTTCAACGTGCCGACGATCAGCTGCGAGCAGCTCGACCAGCGGCCGAACGGCGCGATCGACGACATCACCTCCGAGGTCGTCGCCTGCTACCAGGGCGCCAAGGTCATGCTGGACAAGGCCGAGGTGGTCGGTGACGACATCGACGAGGCCGCCCCGCAGCTGGACAGCACCACCGGCCAGTGGGTCGTCTCGCTCGACTTCAAGAGCGAGGGCCAGACCAAGTGGGCCGCGCTGACCCGCAAGGCGTTCACGGCCGGCGCGTCCGAGCCCTGCTACATCGCGGCCAGTGCGTTCGGCTCCTCCGGCGAGGTCCACTGCTCGGTGGCCGTGGTCCTCGACAAGACGGTCATCTCCGCCCCGCAGATCCAGGCCGTGCTCACCGGCCAGTCGCAGATCACCGGCGACTTCGACGCGGTGAGCGCCAAGGAGCTGGCGGACCAGCTCAACTTCGGCGCCATCCCGGTGACCTTCGAGGCCGGCCCGGCCCAGACGATCACCGCGACCGTCGGTGACCAGCAGCTGGAGGCGGGCCTGCTCGCCGCCGCGATCGGCCTCGGCCTGGTGGCGATCTACGCGTTCTTCTACTACCGCCTGCTCGGCCTGGTGATCTTCCTGAGCCTGGGCCTCTCCGCCCTGCTCACCTTCGGCGCCCTGGTCTTCCTGGGCCGCTCGATCGGCTTCACCCTGACGCTGGCGGGCATCGTCGGCTTCATCGTCTCGCTCGGTGTGGCGGCGGACTCGTTCGTCATCTACTTCGAGCGACTCAAGGACGAGATCCACGAGGGCCGGAGCCCACGCAGCGCGGTTCCGCGGGCGTGGCAGCGGGCCAAGCGCACGATCCTTTCGGCGAACGCCATCACGATCATGTGTGCCGTGGTTCTCTACATCGTGTCGATCGGCCAGGTGCAGGGTCTCGCCTTCGCGCTCGGCCTCTCGACCGTGCTCGACCTGCTCGTGGTGTTCCTGTTCCGGCACCCGATCATGACGGTTCTCGCCAGCACGAAGGCGTTCCTGTCGCCCAGGGTCAGCGGCCTCGGCCGCGTTCTGCGCAGCAGCCAGACCGAGGAGCCCGTCTCCTCGCGCGTGAAGGAGGCCTGACATGGCCAATTCCTCGAGTCTCGCCAACCGCCTCTACCGGGGGGAGGCGAACATCAACATCGTGGGCCGTCGCAAGATGTGGTTCACGATCGCCGGAGTCCTCGTGCTGATCGCGATCGGCAGCTTCTTCTTCCGGTCCTTCCACCTGGGCATCGAGTTCGCCGGTGGCAGTGAGTTCGCGGTCCCGTCGCAGGTGGCCGGGAAGACCCTCACCCAGACCGAGGTCTTCGACGCGGTGAAGGTCGCGGTGCAGGCCGTGGAGCCGAACGCGCAGGTCAACGCGGCCCAGCAGGTCGGCAGTGGCGCGGAGGCCAACTTCAAGATCCGTTCCGCGGCGCTGTCCCCGGCCGAGATGACCCAGGTGAAGGCCGCGATCGCCGCCGACCTCGGGGTGGCCGAGACCGACATCAGCGACCAGCAGGTCTCCTCGGCCTGGGGTGGTGCGGTCATCAACAAGGCGCTGCTCGGCCTGGCCATCTTCCTGGTGCTGGTGACCGCCTACCTGGTGGTCAGCTTCGAGTGGCGGATGGCGGTGGCGGCGCTCGCGTCGCTGGTGCTCGACCTGATGGTCACCGCCGGTGTCTACTCGCTGGTCGGGTTCGAGGTCACGCCGTACACGGTGATCGGCTTCCTGACGATCCTCGGTTACGCGCTCTACGACGTGGTCGTGGTCTTCGACAAGGTCCGGGAGAACACCCGTGGCATCACCGGCGGCAGCACCCGGACGTACTCCGAGGCCACCAACCTCGCGGTGAACCAGACCCTGATGCGCTCGCTGAACACCGGTCTGGTGGCGCTGCTGCCGGTCGGTGGCGTGCTCTTCATCGGCGCCGGCCTGCTGAAGGCGGGCACCCTGAAGGACCTGGGCCTGGTGCTCTTCGTGGGCATGGGTGTCGGCGTCATCTCCTCGATCGTGTTCGCCGCCCCGGTCCTCAGCTACCTGAAGGACCAGGAGCCGCGGATCAAGTCCCACAACGCCCGGGTGCTGGCCCGCCGGGCGCAGCGGTCCGAGGACGTGGCGGCCGGTGGCGACCGTGCCCGCCTCGGCAACCGCACCGCGTCGGACGAGGTCCCGGCGTTCGCCGGCGGCACCACCCCGCGGCCGGGCGCGCGCCCGGTGCCCAAGCGCCAGGGTGGGGCCGGCAACCGGCCCGGCGGCAAGCGCCGCTGATCTCTCGGTACGGGTCGACGGCCCGCCGCCCTTCAGGGGGTGGCGGGCCGTTCCATTAGGCTGTCCGCCGTGAGTAGCGAGATCCCCCTGGTGACCGGTGACAGCGGGCCGGAGATGGCGGCCCTGGTCGCCGGAGGCACCGTCGACGTGCCGGACTTCCCGAAACCGGGCATCGTCTTCAAGGACCTGATGCCGTTCTTCGGCGACGGGCCGACGTTCCGCAAGGTGATCGACGGCATCGTGGCGCACTACGGCGCCGGGTCGTTCGACGTGGTGGCCGGGGTCGAGGCGCGCGGCTTCGTGATGGCGGCGGCGGTCGCGTATGCGACCGGCACCGGCGTGGTCCCGGTCCGCAAGGCCGGCAAGCTGCCACGGCCCGCCTTCTCCGCGTCGTACGGGTTGGAGTACGGCGAGGCCACCCTGGAGGTCAGCGAGGGCGCGTTCGTGCCCGGACAGCGCGTTCTGGTGGTCGACGACGTGCTTGCCACGGGCGGCACGGCGGGCGCGACCATGGATCTGGTCGAGCGGGCCGGCGGGGTGGTCGCGGGCTTCACCGTGCTGATGGAGTTGGGCTTCCTGGACGGCCGTGAGCGGCTCAGCCCGCGTAAGGTACACGCGCTGTTGACCGTTTGATCCGTCTTCGATGTTATTCGCCCGGTCGGCCCTGCTTAGTTCGTAGGTTCGGCCGGGGTATTCGGTGAGGCGGTGCGGGTAGGATGGGCGTTCCGAACAGACCAGATGATCCCGGCGAACGTGTGAGGAGGCCGGTGTCCAGCGACGTCGCCCCTCCGGCGGAGGGCACGGTGCAACCGACCCAGAGCTCGGGCGACAGCCCGACTGGCGATCCCGAGACCACCCAGCCACCCGCGCCCGCAGACGAGGCCGGTGGCGGCTTCGCCGGTCTGGCGAGCGCGCCGACCGGGCGGCGGGTCCGCGCACGTCTCGCCCGGTTCAACGCTCCGTGGCAGAGCACGCAGGTCAGCGAGGTCCTCGAGCCGCTGATCGCGACGCATCGCGCCAGTCACCCCAAGGCCGACGGCCGCGCGCTGCAGAAGGCGTTCGACGTCGCGGCCCGGTGGCACTCCGGTCAGTATCGGAAGTCCGGCGACCCGTACATCACGCATCCGCTCGCGGTCGCGACGATCCTGGCCAACCTCGGCATGGACACCACCACCCTGGTCGCGGCGCTGCTGCACGACACCATCGAGGACACCGACTACTCGCTGGAGAGCATGCGCAACGACTTCGGCGCCGAGGTGGCGCTGCTGGTCGACGGCGTGACGAAACTCGACCGGGTCAAGCTCGGCGACGCGGCGAAAGCGGAGACGATCCGCAAGATGGTCGTGGCCATGGCCAAGGACCCGCGCGTCCTGGTGATCAAGCTGGCCGACCGGCTGCACAACATGCGCACCCTGACCTTCCTGCCCCGCGCCAAGCAGGAGCAGAAGGCCAAGGAGACGCTGGAGATCCTGGCCCCGCTGGCCCACCGCCTCGGTATGAACACGATCAAGTGGGAGCTGGAGGACCTGGCCTTCGGCACGCTCTTCCCCAAGCGGTTCGAGGAGATCAACCGCCTGATCGGGGAGCACCAGCCGCAGCGTGAGGCGCTGCTGCGCCAGGTCACCAACCGGGTGAGCCTCGACCTCAAGTCGGCGAAGATCAAGGCCGAGACGACCGGCCGCCCGAAGCACCTCTACTCGATCTATCAGAAGATGATCGTGCGGGGCCGCGACTTCAACGACATCTACGACCTGGTCGGCGTTCGCATCCTGGTCGACACGGTCCGCGACTGCTATGCCGCGCTGGGCGTCATCCACGCGAACTGGCAGCCGGTGCCGGGCCGGTTCAAGGACTACATCGCGATGCCGAAGTTCAACATGTACCAGTCGTTGCACACGACGGTCATCGGCCCGACCGGCAAGCCGGTCGAGATGCAGATCCGGACGTTCGCGATGCACCGGACCGCCGAGTTCGGCATCGCCGCGCACTGGAAGTACAAGGAGCAGAAGGGCGCGACGATCGTCGGCCCGCCGGCGCACATCGACGAGATGACCTGGCTGCGGCAGTTGCTCGACTGGCAGCGGGAGGCGAGTGACCCGTCCGAGTTCCTGGACGCGTTGCGGTTCGACCTCTCCAGCCAGGAGGTCTACGTCTTCACGCCGAAGGGCGACGTGATCCCGCTGCCGACCGGCTCGACCCCGGTGGACTTCGCCTACGCGGTGCACACCGAGGTCGGGCACAAGTGCATCGGCGCACGGGTCAACGGCAAGCTGGTGCCGCTGGAGTCCCCGCTGTCCAACGGCGACGTGATCGAGATCTTCACCTCCAAGTCGGCGACGGCCGGTCCCACGCAGGACTGGCTCGGCTTCGTGAAGAGCCCGCGCGCCCGGACGAAGATCAGGCAGTACTTCAACAAGGAGCGCCGCGAGGAGGCGATCGAGGACGGCAAGGAGGCGATCGTCAAGGCGATGCGCAAGCAGGGCCTGCCCCTGCAGCGCATGCTGACCAGCGAGAACCTCATGACGATCGCCCGCGATCTGCACCTGCCGGACGTGGCGTCACTGTATGCCGCGGTCGGCGAGAACGCGGTCTCCGCGCAGTCGGTGGTGCAGAAACTCGTGGCCGGGTTCGGCGGCGAGGAGGGCGCGGTCGAGGACATCGCCGAGACCGCCGTCGCGACCCGTCCACCCCGTAACCGGAGTCAGGCACAGGACCCGGGTGTGGTGGTGAAGGGCGTCTCGGACGTCTGGGTCAAGCTGGCCCGCTGCTGCACCCCGGTGCCCGGCGACGCGGTCTTCGGGTTCGTCACCCGCTCCGGTGGGGTGAGCGTGCACCGCGACGACTGCGCCAACGCCGAGGACCTGCGCGACCAGTCCGAGCGGATGGTCGAGGTCAGCTGGAAACCGACATCGGCGTCCACGTTCCTGGTGGCGATCCAGGTCGAGGCGCTCGACCGGCACAAACTGCTGGCCGACGTGACCCGGGTGCTCTCCGAGGAGCGGGTGAACATCCTGTCCGCGACGGTCACGACCACCCGCGACCGGGTGGCGGTGAGCCGGTTCACCTTCGAGATGGCCGACCCGAAGCATCTGGGTCACCTGGTCGCGGCGGTCCGCAAGGTGGACGGTGTCTTCGACGCCTACCGCGTGACGTCCGGCGCCTGACGGCACAAGAGAAGCGGGCGAGCCTCCCACCGGAGGCTCGCCCGCTTCTCTATTGCCGGAAAGCGACCGGGCCGGCGCCGGAAAGCGACCGGGCCGGCGCCGAGGGGTGAACCTCGGCGCCGGCCCGGGATGTTCTATCGGGTCAGGCCGCGGTGAGCGTCATCGTCTTGATGACGACCTCGGTCTTCGGGCGGCCGCCGCCGGGCGAGGGCTCGAAGGCGCCGTCGTCACCGGCCTTGACCACGTTACGGACGATGTCCAGGCCCTTGTTGATCGTGCCCAGCAGCGTGTAGTTGGCCGGGAGCACGGTGTCCTCGGAGCAGATGAAGAACTGGCTGCCGGTGCTGCCGGGCGCGCCGGTGTTGGCCATCGCGATCGAGCCCGCCGGGTACGGCTTCTCGGCGTTGGTCGGCAGGTTCTCCTCGACCATGGTGTAGCTCGGCCCGCCGGTGCCGTCGGTGTCGCGGTAGCCCGCACCGGTGGCGAACGGGTCGCCGCACTGGAGGACCTTGAAGCCGTCCTTGTTGACCAGCCGGTGGCACTTGGTGTTGTCGAGGAACTTCTTCTCGGCCAGGTGCTTGAAGCTCGCGCCGGTGCACGGGGCCTTGCTCAGGTCGATGTCGGCCGAGATGGCGCCGAGGCTCGTCTCGAACGTGAGGGTCGACTTGCCGGTGTTCGGCACGTTGAACGGCGGGGTGCCGACGTCCTTGACCTTGCCGCCGCCGGCCGCGTCGGCCGGGGTCCAGACGCAGTTCACCGTGCCGGGGCCGGCCGGTGGCAGGCTGGCCGCGGGGTCGGCGCCGGTGCTGCTGGAGGCCTCCGGAGCGGCCGCGGTCTCGGTGCCCTTGTCGTCCTTCAGCGCCTGGACGACGAAGAAGGCCGCGCCCGCGATGACGACGACCGCGAGGGCCGATCCGATGATCGCCTGTCGCTGCCGGCGCTTGCGGGCGGCCGAGGCACGCTCGGCCATCTCCTTCTCGAGCCGGGCCCGCGCCGCCGCGCGCTGCCGGTCCTTCGTCGACGACACGGTCTCCTCCATGCTGCTGTCTCTACCTTCGCTCACGACTGGGCGCCTGTCGACGGAGCAGCGCTGGCGGCGGCGGAAGGTGCCGTGCCGGTGGCTGCCGTACCGATGGTCAGCGTCTTGATGGTGATCTTGTCCTTGGGCTTGACCTTGTCGCCTGCGCTGTTCTCCACCGTCTCGATCTTGGCGATGGCGGCGAGCGTGTCCAGCCCGCCGGTGACCTTGCCGAGGATCGAGTACTGCGGGTCAGCGGTGGCGAAGTCCTTGTGGAAGATCAGGAACTGGCTGCCGTTCACGCCCTTCGGGTTGCCCAGCACGGCGACGGTGCCCTTGGGGTAGAGCACGGAGGGCGCCGCGGCCGAGGCGCTCGGCTCCGGGGTGGGAACGAGCGGCGGGTTCTCGTCGTAGTAGGTGTAGGTGGGCCCGCCCTGCCCGGTGCCGCTCGGGTCACCGCAGCGCAGCGCGCCCTCGGTGGTGAGCTCATGGCACTCGGTGTTGTCGAAGAACTTCTTGCCCGCCAGATACGAGAAGCTGGCGGCGGCACACGTGGACGCCGTCACGTCGACGTCGACCACGATCGGGGCACCCTTGTCGGTGGTGATCGTCATGGTCTCGGTGCCGGAGTCGGGAAGGTCCTTAGTGGGCGGTGTGCCGACGTCCTTGAGCTCGGCGTTGGTCTCCACGCCCAGCGGCGTCCACAGGCACTGGTCGAGGGCCGCGGGGTCGGTCGGCCCGGCCTCGTCGTCGAAGGCCCCGCCGATCCAGGCGCCGCCGGCGGCGATGAGCAGGACCGCGAGGGTCGCGCCGACGCCCGCCATGACCCGGCGACGGCGGCGCTCACGCTCGGCCCGGCGCGCCGACTGCCGGTCGAATTTGGCCCGCGCGAGCTTGCGCTGCCGGTCCTTGCTGGAAGCCACCGAACGCTGTCCTTCCCTACCTGGGATCACAGGAACGCCTGCCCGGAATCACAGGAGCACCTCTGTATGTCAAGGGGTGCGGCACGCCACACGCCCGCAAGAGTGTACGGGTACCTCCTGAGAAAGTGGCGTGCGCCCGCCCGGCTACTCTCGTTACGATTCGCACCCGATCGCTGAGAGGTTGCCACCGTGCTCGTCACCGGCTTTCCGGCCCAGGCCTTCGGCACCAACTGCTACGTGGTCGCCGCCGGTCCGGGAGAGCAGTGTCTGGTGGTCGACCCGGGCATCGGCGTGCTCGACCAGCTCGAGCAGACCCTGGCGCAGCACCGCCTGTCGCCGGCGGCGGTCCTGCTCACGCACGGCCACCTGGATCACACCTTCTCGGTGGCGCCGGTCTGCGGCGCACGCGGCATCACGGCCTACGTGCACCCCGGCGACCGGGAGATGCTGGCCGACCCGGCGAAGGGCCTGAGCGCCGATCTGACCTCGATGTTCGGCGGACGCCTGCCCTACACCGAGCCGGACGACGTGGCGGAGCTGGCCGACGGCATGGTCCTCACCATCGCGGGCATCGAGGTGACCGTCGACCACGCGCCGGGCCATACCGGCGGGTCGGTGCTGTTCCGCCTGCCGGGCGCGGGCTCCTCGTGGGATGCGGAGGAGCTCTGTCTCTCCGGGGACGTGCTCTTCGCGGGCTCGATCGGGCGCACCGACCTGCCGGGTGGCAGCACCCCGACGATGATGGCCAGCCTGCGGGACAAGGTCCTGCCGCTGGCCGACGACACCGTCGTGCTGCCCGGCCACGGACCGGCCACCACCATCGGCCGTGAGCGCGCGTCCAACCCGTACCTGCGGGACCTGATCGCCGCGCCCGGTCGCTTCCTGTAGAGAAGAGACATCAGTGCCCATTTCCGGCTTTCCCGAGTGGCTGCCGTCCCAGCGCATCATCGAGCAGCAGGTGCTCGACAAGATCCGGTCCACCTTCGAGCTGTACGGCTACGCGTCCCTGGAGACGCGCGCCGTCGAGCCGCTGGAGACCCTGCTCAGCAAGGGCGAGACCTCCAAAGAGGTCTACCTGCTGCACCGCCTCCAGGAGGAGGAGAACGCGAAGCGGGAGGACCAGCTCGGGCTGCACTTCGACCTGACCGTCCCGTTCGCACGGTTCGTCGGTGAGAACCACGGGAAGCTGCAGTTCCCGTTCAAGCGCTACCAGATCCAGAAGGTGTGGCGCGGGGAGCGCCCGCAGGAGGGCCGCTATCGCGAGTTCCTGCAGGCCGACATCGACGTGGTGAACCGGGACACCCTGCCGTTCCACTTCGACACCGAGATGCCGCTGGTGATCGGTGACGTCTTCAGGTCGCTGCCCATCCCGGCCGCGACGATCCTGGTCAACAACCGCAAGGTCTGCGAGGGCTTCTACCGGGGCCTCGGCCTCGCCGACACGGCGCAGGTTCTGCGTACGGTCGACAAGCTCGACAAGATCGGCCCGGAGAAGGTGGCCGCCGCCCTGGTCGAGACGGCCGGCGCCACCGACGCCCAGGCCGCCGCGTGCCTGGCCCTGGCGGAGATCTCGGCGACCGACGGCTCGTTCGCCGACCGGGTGCGTGCTCTCGGGGTCACCGACCCGCTGCTCGACGAGGGTCTGGCCGAGTTGCTCCAGGTCGTCGAGACGGCCAACGAGCACGCGCCCGGCCTGGTCCGCGCCGAGCTGAAGATCGCGCGCGGGCTGGACTACTACACCGGCACGGTCTACGAGACGATGCTCCAGGGGTACGAGCGGTTCGGCTCGATCACCTCCGGAGGCCGTTACGACAACCTGGCCTCGGTGGGCAACACCCGCTTCCCGGGCGTCGGCATCTCGATCGGGGTGTCGCGGCTGCTCGGCCTGCTCTTCGGCCAGGACGCGCTGACCGTCTCGCGGTCGGTGCCGACGTGTGTCGTGATCGCCCTGGCCAGTGACGACAAGCGGGTCGAGTGCGACCGGATCGCGTCGTCGCTGCGCCGCCGGGGCATCGCGACCGAGGTGGCGCCGACGGCGGCGAAATTCGGCAAGCAGATCCAGTACGCCGACCGCCGGGGATCCCGTTCGTCTGGTTCCCCGGGGAGCCGGACACGGTCAAGGACATCCGCTCCGGGGAGCAGGTGGAGGCGGACCCGGCGACCTGGGCGCCGCCGGCCGATGATCTCTATCCGGGCGTGTCAGCGCGCTGACGCTGCGTAAGTCGGGTCCGGCGGTTACCGTGAGCGGATGCCGCTGGACCAGACCGCGCTGCTGATCGAGCTGGAGCCCGTCGTCGCGACCAACCTCGACCGGCACCTGGCGCTCGCCAAGGAGTGGTTCCCGCACGAGTACGTGCCGTGGAGCGAGGGGCGCACCTTCGACGGGCTGCTCGGCGGGGAGCCGTGGCGGACCGACGACTCGAAGCTGCCGGACGTGGCGCGGACCGCGCTGATCGTCAACCTGCTGACCGAGGACAACCTGCCCTCGTACCACCACGAGATCGCCACGCTCTTCGGCCGGGACGGGGCCTGGGGCACGTGGGTGCACCGGTGGACGGCGGAGGAGGGGCGGCACGGTATCGCGATCCGTGACTACCTGACCGTCACCCGCGGTGTGGACCCGGCCGAGCTGGAGCGGGCCCGGATGGACCACATGCAGGCCGGGTACGTGAACGTCCACGGCCACGAGATCATGCACTCGCTCGCCTACGTGGCGTTCCAGGAGCTGGCCACCCGTATCTCGCACCGCAACACCGGCAAGGCGACCGGGGACCCGATCGCCGAGCAGCTGCTCGCCCGGGTGGCGGCCGACGAGAACCTGCACATGGTCTTCTACCGCAATCTGCTCGCGGCGGCCTTCGAGCTGGCGCCGGACCAGGCGATGCGTGCGGTGGCGAACGTGACGGCGAACTTCCAGATGCCCGGCGCGAACATCGCCGGGTTCGGCCGCAAGGCGGTCCTGATCGCGCTGGCCGGCATCTACGACCTGCGCCAGCACCGTGACGAGGTGCTGGCGCCGGTGTTGCGTCAGTGGAACGTGTGGGACCGCACCGATCTGCGCGGTGACGGCGAGCGGGCCCGCGAGGAGCTGGCCGCGCAGATGAGCGAGCTGGAGACCCAGGCGGCGCGGTTCGAGGAGAGGCGCGAGGCGCGGCGGAAGAAGCACGGCGAAAGCTGAGCCGCATTCGTATTGACCGGATGTTTCGGTTTTGTTCCGATTAACCTCAGCAGTGTGGAGGGGAACAGCCGGCTGTTGATCATGGGCGGAGCTGCCGGCCCCGCCCTGCTGGGCCGGTTCGTCGAGCTGGCCGGGTCGGCCGACGCCCGGATCGTCGTGATCGCGACGGCCAGTGAATCGCCGGAGACGACCGAGAAGGCGTACCGCGAAAGGTTCGAGGGTCTCGGCGCCGGCGCCGTCCGTGCCCTGCGACTCGCCTGCCGTGCCGACGCGAACGCCCCCGGGGCCGAGGCCGTGCTGCGGCAGGCGACCGGGGTCTTCTTCACCGGCGGGGACCAGGAGCGCATCATCACCGCCCTGGGCGGCACCGCCGTGGACACCCTCCTGCACGCGCTGGTCGGCGAGGGCCGGGTGGTGCTGGCCGGGACCAGCGCGGGCGCGGCGATGATGTCCGCCACCATGATCACCGGTGGGGACCGGCCGGGAGTGGCCGCGGACAGCGTGCGCACCGGGCCGGGCCTCGAGTTCCTGCCGTGCGTGTTGATCGACCAGCATTTCGCCGAGCGCGGCCGGATCAACCGGCTGCTCAGCGCGGTCGCCCGCTACCCCCATGAGCTGGGCGTGGGCATCGACGAGGACACCGCCATCCTGACCGGAGGCGACAGTTTCGAGGTCCTCGGCAGTGGGGCGGTGACGGTGGTCGACGCCGGCGCCGCCACCGACATCCAGGTTCCGCCGTCCGGGCCGATCGCGCTCGCCGGAGCCCGGATCCACGTGCTGCCGGCCGGCTGCACCTTTCACCTCACGGGCCGCCGACCGGTCACCGGCCCGCCTTCCCCAGAACGGGAACGAGCCGCATGAAGATCGAAAGCCTGCGCCGTCTACGCGGCCCCAACGTCTACCTCTCCCGGCCCGCCGTGGTGGCCCGGCTCCTCCTCGGCGACCTGGCCGGGGTGGAGACCTCCGACGTCACCGGGTTCACCGAGCGCCTGCTGCGGGCGATGCCGGGCCTCGCCGAGCACCACTGCGCCGCCGGAGTGCCCGGCGGCTTCGTCAGCCGGCTGCGCGGCGGCACCTATTTCGGGCACGTCTGCGAGCACGTGGCCATCGAGCTCTCCCAGCTGATCGGGCGGGACGTCAGTTTCGGCCGGACCGTCGGCGCCGGGGAGACGGGCGCCTACGACGTGATCATGGAGTGCCCGGTCGACGAGTCCCCCGAGTCGCCGGTGCCCGGTGAGCTGTTGCGGGCCGCGATCGACCTGGTCCTCGAGGTGCACGGGGGCGTCGGCCCGTCCGCCGCCGTGCTGACCCGCCGGCTCACCGGCCTCGCCGACCTGGCCGAGCGCGAGGCCACCGGGCCGAGCACCCGGTCCATCATCGCGGCCGCCCGGCGCCGCGGCATCCCGGTGGAGCGGTTCGACGACCTCAGCCTGATCCGGCTCGGCTGGGGCCACCGCAGGCGGCTGGCGTGGGCCGCGATGACCGACCGGACCAGCGCCGTCGGGGTGGACATCGCCGGGGACAAGCACGTCACCCGGCGGCTGCTCGACGAGGCCGGCATCCCGGTCGCCCCGGGCGGCGCCGCGGCCACCGTCCAGGACGCTCTGCGGCTGTTCGGCGAGCTGACCGCGCCGGTCGTGGTGAAGCCCCGGCACGGCCGCCAGGGCCGCGATGTGGCCCTGCACCTGACCACCGCGGACGAGGTGGCCGAGGCGTTCGCCGCGGTCGGTGGCGAGGCCGTGGTGGAGGAGCAGCTCGAGGGCCGCGACTACCGGGTGCTGGTGGTCTCGGGCGAGGTGGTGGCGGCCGCCGAGCGGGTCGCCGCGCACGTCGTCGGCGACGGCACGGCCACCGTCGCCGAGCTGGTGAGACAGGTCAACGCCGATCCACGGCGCGGGCCCGGGCACTCCCGGGTGCTGACCCGGATCGACCTGGACGGCGTCACCGACCGGGTGCTGCGGCGGGCCGGGCTGACCCGAGAGTCGGTCCCGGCCGACGGCGCCACGGTGTGGCTGCGCGACACCGCGAACCTGTCCACCGGCGGGACCAGCCGCGACGTCACCGACCAGGTGCATCCGGACGTGACCCGGCTGTGCCAGCGGATCGTCGCCCTCACCGGCCTGGACATCGCCGGCATCGACCTGCGGCTGCCGGACATCGGCGACCCGCTGCAGCCCGGGACCGAGCCGGTCACCGCCGGGGTGATCGAGGTCAACGCCGTGCCGGGGCTGCGCATGCACCTGGCGCCCGCGCACGGCCGGGCCCGGGACGTGGGCGACGCCATCGTGCGGGCGATGTTCCCCGGCGGCTCGGACGGGCGGATCCCGGCGGTCGCGGTCACCGGCACCAACGGCAAGACGACGGTCACCCGGCTGGTCGCCCACCTGCTCTCCGGCAGCGGCATGCGGGCCGGGGTGGCCAGCAGCGACGGGGTGGTCATCGACGGGCGTACGGTCCAGGTCGCCGACGCCACCGGTCCACGGTCGGCGCAGATGGTGCTCGGCGACCCGCACGTCGAGGTGGCGGTGCTCGAGACGGCCCGTGGCGGCCTGCTCCGGCGCGGTCTCGGCTACGACTGGTCGGACGTCGGGGTGATCACCAACATCACCGCCGACCACCTCGGCCAGGACGGGCTCGACTCGGTGGAGGACCTCGCGCACGTCAAGGCGGTGGTGGCCGAGCGGGTCCGGGACGGCGGGACGCTGGTCCTCAACGCCGACGACCCGTGGGTACGCAGCATCGCCGGCCGTCCCCGGGTGCGAGCCGACCGCAAGCGCCTGATCTGGTTCTCGCTGGACGCGCAGAGCCCTGTGCTGACCGAGCACATGGCCCGGGGCGGGGCCGCCTACGTTCTGCACGACGGCTGGCTGGTGCAGGCCACCGGGGCGCGGCGGATGCCTCTGGTGCGGCTGGCCGAGGTGCCGGGGGCGTACGGCGGAGCGGCTCTGCACGTGGCGGCCGACACGCTCGCCGCGATCGCCGCCGCCCGCGCGCTCGGCGCACGCCCGGAGAATCTGGCCGACCGGCTCGCCGAGTTCGATCCCGCCGTCGCGAACCCGGGCCGTGGCACCCTGTTCCGCCTCGGCGACGTCTCGCTGTTCGTGGACTACGCGCACAATCCGGCCGCCCTGGCCGCCACGCTGCGCACCCTGCACCGGCTGTGGGGCCCGGAGCGCTGCGTGGCCGCGGTGACGCTGCCCGGGGACCGTCGCGACGACCTGCTGGCCGCCTCGGCGCAGGTGCTGGCCGACGGCCTGACCCGGGTGGTGCTCTACGACGACGCCGACCCGCGGGGCCGCGCGCCGGGCGAGGTGTCCGGCCTGGTGGAACGCGAGATGCGGGCCCGCCGCCCGCAGTTGACCGCGGTCCGGGCGGACGGCTACCGCGACGCCGTGACCGCGGCGCTGCGGCTCGCCGTCCCCGGCGAGGTGGTCCTCGTGATCTATGAGAAGTGGGCGCCGATGCGGGCCTGCCTGACCGAGCTGGGAGCGGTCCCGGCGCCGGGGATGCCGGTGCGGGCCGGCGTGGCGGCGCTGCCGTCCCGGCATCCGGCACTGCGGCGCACCGGAGCACCCGTTCGCGGTTGACAGATCATGGACAGACTTGATCTCGCTGGGTAGTGATCCATTGACCCCGGGTGAGGCCTTCTGTCCGGTGCTCACCCGATTGGTGGAGAGCGGAAGTTCTGACGAAGCGGACATTAGGTGCCCCGTCGGTCACTCTGTGCTCGTAGCGTCCCTCTATAGGGGGCATCATGCAGGCCGACGGAGGGTGATGACGCGCAGGTCGGCCGCGTAGTGACGGCTCGAACTGACGGCTGTTAGGGACTAACATCCTCGCCGTCGATGGGGGATGCTCGGAGTCCGGTGGTCGGGCCCGACTCGCCCGGCGTCGGACGGCATGGCGGTGCAGTCCGGCGTTTCCTCTTGAAGCGCGCATGTGGGGGCACATGAGCACGGCGGACCTGCCCGGCTCGGGATTGCTCGCCGGTCGATACCGACTGGTCGAGCGCCTCGGCGCCGGCGGGATGTCAGTGGTGTGGCGAGGGTTCGACGAAGTCCTCGGTCGCCAGGTCGCGGTGAAGGTCCTTCCACCGTCGACCAGCGCCGACCCGTCGTTCCGGCGCAGGCTGCGCGCGGAGGCACAGGCCGCGGCGCGGCTCACCCATCCGCACATCACCAACGTGTACGACTACGGCGAGGCCACCACCGTCGACGGCGAGCCGGTGCCGTACGTCGTGATGGAGCTCGTGGACGGCGAGTCGCTTGCTGCCGTCCTGGCCCGGGTGCGGACGCTGCCGTGGCCCACCGCGGCCCGGATCGCCGCCGAGGTCGCGGCCGCCCTGGCGTCGGCCCACGCGCGGGGCATCGTGCACCGTGACGTGACCCCGGCCAACGTGATGCTCACCCCGTCCGGCGCCAAGGTGGTCGACTTCGGCATCTCGGCCCTGATCGGGGAGAACGACACCGACCCCGACGGCAGCCTGATGGGCACCCCGGCCTACCTCGCCCCCGAGCGGCTGGAGGGCGGCCAGGTCAGCCCGGCCACCGACGTCTACGCGGTCGGCCTGCTGATCTACCGGATGCTGATCGGCCAGTTGCCGTGGGACGTCGGCACCACCACCGCCCTGCTGCGCGCCCACCAGTATGTGGAGCCCGAGCCGCTGCCCCCGGTCGACGGCCTGCCCCGGTCGGTCGACGCGCTGATCGCCCGCTGCCTGGAGAAGCACCCCGGCGACCGGCCGTCCAGCGCGGAGCTGGCCGGCGTGCTGGCCACCATCTCCGCCGGCGCGCCACTGGTCACCTCCGGGTTCGAGGCGGCCTGGGAGGACGGCGAGGACACCTTCATCCTGCCTTCCGGGTATCCGTACTCCGGGTTCGGCCCGGCGGCCGCCGCCGCGAGCATGGCGGCCGGTGGGCAGCCCACCGTGGGCACGGACGCGGCCACCGCTCCCGAGCCGGTGCAGCAGCTCGCCACCGCCGGGACCGAGCCGTATTCGGCGCCGCCCGCCCGTACCCCGTCGGCGACTCCGCCGTTGCGGCCCGGCGCCGGTGGCCCGTCGACGGCCCCACCCGCCGGCCGGCCGCCGAGCCGCACCCGGGCGCGGGCCCGGCGGATCGTCGTGGTCGCCGGCACGGTCGCCGTGCTGAGCGCGCTCACCTACGGGTGGACGGCTCTGGGCCAGCCCCGGACCGGCACACCGCAGGCCGCGGGCACTCCCGGTCCCGCCGTCGTCCCGGCGACCGGGGACTGTGTGGTCAGCTACGCGGTCTGGTCGGACACCGGCGGCAAGTTCAAGGCGCAGGTGACCCTGGCCAACCGTGCGGAGGTCTCGCTCGACCGGTGGGACCTGTGGTTCCTGCTGCCCGGTGACCAGACGCTCTCCGGCAACGGCAAGGTCGCCCTCACCCAGGAGGACCGGGAGGTCCGGGTGACCTCGAAGGCCTCGATCAAGCCGCAGCGCACCACCACCATGCAGATCACCGGGCGCTACATCGAGAGCAACGCGGCCCCGATGGTGTTCAAGCTCAACGACCAGACCTGCGAGACGTATGTGTCGGCCGAGCCCGGCAAGCCGTCCCTGCCGGTCGAGCACCTGGACAACGGTGACGTCCGCTTCGGTGACCCGGTGGTGTCGCCGGGGATCTCGATCGGCCCGAGCGGCAACGTGATCATCAATCCCTCGCCGTCGCGGACCGGCACGGCCAAGCCTCCCGGTAACCCGAGCCCGGGCTCCAGCGCCACGACGCCGGGCACCACCGAGACGACGACCACGCCCCCGCCGCCCTCACCGCCGCCCTCGGCGCCGCCGGCCAGCGCCGACAACCCGGGAGTGGGCGAGACCACGACCACACCCGCCCCGCCGCCCTCGAAGAACGACGACTGCGACGCCGAAGTCGACGTGTGCCCGATCACCGGGTCGTAGGAACGGACGGGGAGTAGACCCGATCGGCGGCGGAAAACCAGAGGCCGAAGGTCCGACATCCGCGTTACGGTGAACTGAGACCGACAGGCGCTTCTGCTCCGATCCGGGAGTCCGGATTGCGGCACTTTGGCACGGCGTGGCTGCCGGCCCGTTTGGCACCCGAGCGGATGATGGGCGAGAGCCCGGGTACGTCATGGTGTCAGCCGAGTTCAAGCAGGTCGTCGACATCGGGGAGTTCGACAGAAATGATCAGCACAGCAGTGAAGGATCTGGCCGCCGAGGCGCTTTTCGTCTCGTATCTCCAGCCGTCCCAGAGCCCCTCCCGGGTGGCGGTGGAGCAGGCGATCACCGCGATGATCCTGCGGTATGGCAGTGACGGCTGTGCCGCCGGCGTGGCGGAGGAGTTCGGCGATCATCCGGAGATCGCGGTGCAGCGGATGGTGTGGGTTCACGAGGAGCTGGCCGAGGTGTCGGCGATGCGTGCCCCGGTGCTGCACTGACGTCGGCGAACTACCGAACCCGGCCGTGCTTCACGGCCGGGTTCCGTGTTCAAACCTGATTGGTCCGTGGTGGTCCTCTCAGGCCTGAGGTTTTTCATGAAAAAACTCCACAAAAGCAACCAAGTTCGCCTGACGCTGCACCCGTAGACGGCCACTGTTCTTCTCGTAAGCCGGTTTCACCAGCCGGTTAGTACCAGCGAGGAGGACCACGTGACCACCACGACCGAACTCCCCGCCACCATCGGCATGATCCACGATGCGCCGTCCGCGCGTGACATCGAGGACCTGATCCGCGAGAACATGCCTATGGTTGGCCATCTGGTCCGGGAATTGCTCAACCGGGTGCCCGGCCACGTCCACTCAGATGACCTCTCGTCAGCCGGCTTCGCGGCCCTGCTCGGGGCGGCTCGTTCGTTCGACGTGACCCGCGGGATCCCCTTCCATCGTTTCGCCGCGGTCCGGATCCGGGGCGCGCTCCTCGACGAGCTACGCGGACAGGACTGGGCCAGCCGATCGGTGCGGGCCCGGGCACGGCGTGCCGCCACCGCCCGCCAGGAGCTCACCGCCGCGCTCGGCCGTACGCCCAGTGACGCCGAGGTGGCCGAGATGCTCGGCATCGGCGTCAACGAGCTGGCCAGCGTCGAGGACGACGTGCAGAAGGCCTCCCTGCTGAGCCTTCAGGGCTTCCCCACCGGAGCTGCCGAGGAGATGGTGCCGGAGACGTCCGAGGGCCCTGAGGACCTGCTTCTCAAGCGTGAGCGCCTCGGCTACCTCCACCAGGCCATCCAGGCGCTGCCGGAGCGCCTGCGCCAGGTGGTGCAGGAGTCGTTCCTGCAGGAACAGCCGCTCAGCGAGGTGGCGGCCCGGCTCGGTGTCACCGAGTCACGGATCTCCCAGCTGCGCACCGAGGCGCTACGGCTGCTCCGTGAGGGACTGAACAGCTCGCTCGCGCCGGAGCTGCTCACCGTGGCCGCGGGTGGACCCCGAACCCGGAAGGGCTGCCTGCAACGGCGCCGAAGCGAGTACTTCGCGAAGGTGGCCCAGCAGGGCAGCCTGCACACACGGCTGGCACTGACCGACAGTCACGGCGTGCCGATCGCGGTCGCCGCCTGACGCGCTCCCGCCGCGGGCGGACCGGGTCGCCGGTCCAACCGCGGCGGCGTCACGTGTGGGGACCGCCCCGTGTCCTCGACAGTCCTGCCGCGGGCGGCGTCACCGGCTGAGGGCGGATCCGGTCAGGGCAGGGCCGCGGCCTGTCGAGGCGCGCACAGGGGGTCGAGCACCGCCCGCACCGCCCGGATGTCGTCGCCGACGGCGGTGGCGAGCACACCCGGCCCGGCCAGTGGCATCACCGCAGCGTCCGGCGCGGGCACGCCCGCCGTGGGCAGGTCGGCGCCCACCGCGACGAGCGTGCCGATCGCCCGGCCGCCACCGAGCACCGCCGCGCCGTCCCAGCCCGGAGCGCCCGGGCCGACACTCAGCTCGTGGCGGTAGAGGGCGACCCCGGCGTACCGGATCAGGGTGTCCGCCCGAACCGCGCCCGACGCCTCCCGGTGCCGCCCGCAGACCAGATCGTCGCGCCACAGCAGCGTCCCGCCCTCGGCCACGTCCACCCGTGTCACCACGTCGTGGTCGCAGCCCGCCGCCGCGATCAGCGGCTCCGGCAGCCACCGCAGCGTCCCGCCGGCCGCCACCGAGACGGTGACGGTGAGCCGGGACGGCGGCGCGGGCCGGCCCGGCAGCGCCAGCGACGCCGCCACGCTGAGGATCTCCAGCCGCGCGCCCGGGCCCACCACCACATCGAGCCGCAGGTCGTCGCCGCGCAGCGGCCCCGCCGCGCCGCCGACCAGATGAACCGTCACCCCGCCGTCGACCGGCCGCCCGGTCCGGCGCAGCAGCAGCGGCGACTCGCCGCGGAGCACGGTGAGCCGGGTTCCGCCCCGCCCGTCGTCCTCCGCGACGATCCCGGCTTCCGCCCGCACTTCAGACCCGGGCCGCGACCAGGCCGCGGATCCAGTCGGCGACCGGGGTGGCCTGCTTGTCCTCGGCCAGCGACAGGAAGACGGTGGGCAGCTCGTGGCGGCGCGCCTTCGCGTCGCGGTCCATCACCGACAGGTCCGCGCCGACCAGTGGGGCCAGATCCGTCTTGTTGATCACCAGCAGGTCGGCGGTGGTCACACCCGGGCCGCCCTTGCGCGGCACCTTGTCGCCGCCGGCCACGTCGACCACGAAGATCTGCTGGTCGATCAGCCCCTTGCTGAACGTCGCCGTCAGGTTGTCGCCGCCGCTCTCCACCAGGACCAGGTCGAGCGGGCCGAGCTTCTCCTCGAGATCCTCGACGGCGTCCAGGTTGGCCGAGATGTCGTCGCGGATCGCGGTGTGCGGACAGCAGCCGGTCTCCACGGCACGGACCCGTTCCTGGGGGAGCACGCCGTTGCGCAGCAGGAAGTCGGCGTCCTCGGTGGTGTAGATGTCGTTGGTCACCACCGCCAGGCGGATCTCGTCACCGAGGGCCCGGCACAGCGCCGCGACCAGCGCGGTCTTGCCCGAGCCGACCGGGCCGCCGATGCCGATGCGCAGCGCGCGGGGCCCACCGTGCAGCGGCGCGTGCGGGTCCACCCCCGGCTCGGGGTGGGTGTGCGGCACCTCGTCGGGGCCGTGTTCGTGCAGTTCAGGATGCATGGTCTTCCTGCCCTTCAGGGATGCGGGTGGCGGATGGGGATCAGGAGGCGAAGAGGCGGACCTCCCACGTGGCGTGGTGCTCGGCGCCGATGTCGAGCAGGGGTGCGCCCGCGGCCGGCAGCTCGTCGACCGGGTCACCGGACCGGGCCGCCGCGACCGCCGCGATCCGGTCGCATTCGGGGGCGAGCCGTGCCAGGAGGGCGTGCACCGCGTACGGGTCGAGGCCGAGCAGCCGGACCGCCGCGCTCGCCGAGCCGGTGGTCGTGCCGTGTGCCGCGGCGACCGCCGCCTCGGCCGGTGTCAGCCCGGCGGCCGCCGCCAGCACGCCGAGCGCGACCGGCTGGTGGGGTTCCCGGCCGATGACGGGGAGCGGCCACATCGCCCGCCCGGCCCGCAGCAGCGCCCGGCCCTGCGCCCGCGACGCCCTGCGCAGCGCCGGCGACGGGGTCCGGACGTCCAGGCCGGCGTCGAGCTCGGCGCCGCGCGTCACGTCGGCGCACGCGGCCGCCGCGAAGGTGGCCGCGACCAGGCCGCTGGTGGTGAGCCTGCCGCGCAGGAACCCGTCCAGCCCGTCGACGTCCCGGACCCGCCCGGCGGCGATCTGCGGTTCGAGACCACCGGAGTGCGCGTGCCCACCGGAGGGCAGGCGTCCGTCCGCGAGCAGCAGCAACGCGGCAAGACTCATGCCGCCACCGCCGTTCGCGCCGCGACGAGGTGGAGGGGGAGGCGCGGCATGTCAGAAGAGGAAGTAGCGCTGGGCCATCGGCAGCACGTCGACCGGGTCGGGCTCGATCACCTGGCCGTCGATGCGCACCTCGAACGTGTCGGCCTTGACCTCGATGCGGGGCATGGCGTCGTTCAGTGGCATGTCCGCCTTGCCGACCGAGCGGGTGTCGCCGACCGGCACCAGCGCCCGCTTCACCCCGATCCGGTCGCTGAGCAGGGCGTCGATGGCGGCCGGGGCGACGAACGCGACGGACGTCTGCGCCGGGACCACGCCGTAGGAGCCGAACATCGGCCGGGGCAGCATCGGCTGCGGGGTCGGGATCGAGGCGTTGGCGTCGCCCATCTGCGCGTAGGCGATCATGCCGCCCTTGAGGACGACCGCCGGGCGTACCCCGAAGAACGCCGGGTCCCAGAGGACCAGGTCGGCGAGCTTGCCGGCCTCGACCGAGCCGACCTGGGCGTCCATGCCGTGCGCCCGGGCCGGGCAGATCGTGTACTTCGCGACGTACCGCTTGGCCCGGTTGTTGTCGGCCGTGCCGTCGCCGGGCAGGGCGCCGACGCGGGCCTTCATGACGTGCGCGGTCTGCCAGGTACGGGTGACCACCTCGCCCACCCGCCCCATGGCCTGCGAGTCCGACCCGATCATCGAGATGGCGCCCAGGTCGTGCAGGTAGTCCTCGGCGGCCATGGTGGACGGGCGGATCCGGCTCTCGGCGAACGCCAGGTCCTCCGGCACCGAGGAGTTCAGGTGGTGGCAGACCATCAGCATGTCCAGATGCTCGCTGAGGGTGTTACGGGTGTACGGCCGGGTCGGGTTGGTCGACGACGGCAGGATGTTCGGTTGTGACGCGACGGTGATGATGTCCGGCGCGTGCCCGCCCCCGGCGCCCTCGGTGTGGTAGGCGTGGATGGACCGCCCGGCGATCGCCCGTAGCGTCTCCTCGACGAACCCGGCCTCGTTCAGGGTGTCGGTGTGGATCGCCACCTGCACCCCGGACGCGTCGCACACCTTGAGGCAGGCGTCGATCGCGGCGGGCGTGGTGCCCCAGTCCTCGTGCAGTTTGAACCCGCCGGCGCCGCCGCGCAGTTGCTCCCACATGGACTCGGCGGACATCGTGTTGCCCTTGCCGAGCAGCAGCACGTTGATCGGCCAGGTGTCCAGGGACTCGAGCATCCGGGCCAGGTGCCAGGCGTTCGGGGTGACGGTGGTGGCCTTGGTGCCCTCGTCCGGGCCGGTGCCGCCGCCGATGATGGTGGTGATGCCGGCGGCCAGCGCGGTGTCCAGGATGGTCGGGCTGATCAGGTGCACGTGGCTGTCGATCGCGCCGGCCGTGAGGATCTTGCCGTTGCCGGCGAGGATCTGCGTGCCGGGGCCGATGACCAGCTCGGGGTGCACACCGTCCATGGTGTCCGGGTTGCCGGCCTTGCCGATGGCGACGATCCGGCCGTCGCGGATGCCGACGTCGGCCTTGACGATGCCCCAGTGGTCGAGGACGACGACACCGGTGATGACGGTGTCGGGGGCGCCCTCGGCGCGGGTGGCCCGGCCCTGGCCCATCGACTCGCGGATCACCTTGCCGCCACCGAAGACGACCTCGTCGCCGGGGACCGGGCCGGAGCTGCGGTCCTCCTCGATCTCGATCAGCAGGTTGGTGTCGGCGAGCCGGATCCGGTCACCCTTGGTGGGCCCGAGCAGTGACGCGTAGCGAGTCCGGTCGAGAAAGGTCATCGCGGGCTCCCGTTGTGCTCGCCCTCGCCGGTGTCCTCGTCGAGGGAGCCGGCCGGCTCGATGTCGGTGGGGTCGGGCTCGATCGGCGGCGGTGGCTGGTCGAGCGGCCCGCCTGCCAGGCCGCGCAGGCCGGGCACGATGCGGTTGCCGGCGAGCGCCACAAGGGTGACATCGCGGGGGATGCCGGGCTCGAAGCGCACCGACGTCCCGGCCGGGATGGCGAGCCGGTGGCCCCAGGCGGCGGCCCGGTCGAACTCCAGGGCCGCGTTGGACTCGGCGAAGTGGAAGTGTGAGCCGACCTGCACGGGCCGGTCGCCGGTGTTGCGGACGGTCAGGTCGACGGTCGGCCGCCCGGCGTTGATCTCGATGTCGCCGTCGCCGAAGAGGATCTCGCCGGGGATGATGCCGGAGCCGGTCACGAGATCGGCCCGTGCACGGTGACGAGCTTGGTGCCGTCCGGGAACGTCGCCTCGACCTGCACCTCGGCCAGCATCTCGGGCACACCGTCGAGGACGTCGTCGCGGGTGAGCACACGCCGGCCGGCGTCCATCAGGTCGGCCACCGTCCGCCCGTCGCGCGCCCCCTCCAGGAGGAAGGCGGTGATGATCGCCGTGGCCTCCGGATAGTTGAGGCGCAGGCCCCGGTCGCGGCGCCGCTGGGCGACGTCGGCCGCGACGTGGATGAGCAGCCGTTCCTGCTCGTGCTGGCTGAGGAACAAAGGGAACCTCCTGCTGATCGCGCCACGGAATGCTCGCAGGTGGAAGTTTCGGACGTGTAACCCCGGATTGATCAAAACATGGAACGGCCCCGTCACCCGGTGCTTCCGTACCGGTGGCGGGGCCGTTTCCGAACTGTTTACTTCGGCAGTCGCGCCGACAGCAGCGGGGCCAGCATCGTGGAGTACCGCGTGGTGATGTGGTCGTCGTCGCGCCACACGAGAACGTTGCCGACCAGGCCGGGGCAGGCGTCCGCGGTGCAGAACCAGGAGAGCGCGTCGATCATCTGGACGCCGTTGCTCTTCGCGGCCGAGGCGATGAGCTCGTACCGGTCCGGCAGCACGATGGACGTGGCCGGCCGCGCGGCACACCGGGCGACCTTCTCGGAGTGCTCGGCGATGCACTCCGGCACGTTGTAGCCGGGCCACGGAGTGTCCCGGATCTGCACCAGCCTGGTCTTCCCGCCCTTGAGCGCGCGGTACGTGGTCTCCCAGCCCTTCACCCACTCGGCGTCCAGACCGGGGCCGGACGGCCGGTTGCCGGCTTCGTCCACCACGGGGTTGCCTTCGTTGCCGCTGGAGGAGATGACCACGAGGTACGGCTGCGCCCGCTTGATCTCGGTGAGCACCTCCGCGCGCCAGGTCTGGCATTCGGTGTAGTCCCGCTTGAGCCCGGGACTGAAGGTCAGCACCGACGCGGCGTTGCACGCGCTCTTGGTGCGGACCAGCAGCTTCCAGCCGCGCTCCTTGGCGATCTTGTCGACCGCCGGGAACCAGTGCGCGGCGTGCGAGTCGCCGAAGAGGACCACCGTGCGGGCGCCGGCCGGGTCACCGAACACGCACTGACCGGGCATGACCGCGTCCAGGAAGTCGAGGTGGCAGCCGGCGTCGTAGTAGGCCGGCTTGTCCTTCCCGGCGGTCTGCACCTTCGGCGTGGTGTTGGACGGCAACTCGCCGGTGCCGACCGAGGCCGCGATGATCCGCTGGAGCTCGGCCTCGGGATCGTCGGCGGCGGCGACCGCCTTCGCGGTGTCGATCGCCGGGGCGCCCTTGGCCAGCTGCGGCGGCTTCATCGCGCCGGCCTGGGCGAAGAGCGCGGCGAAACAGGAGAGCGCCAGGCCGACGGCCAGGCCGCGGCGGGCCTTGGCCTTCACCCACGCCTGGTTGCGGGCCGGGTTCTCGATGAGGTGGTACGACCCGATCGCCAGCACCAGCGCACCGGCGGCCAGCCCGAGGTTGAGCGGAACGTTCGGCTCGACGTCCAGCATGTGCGGGACGATCATGAGGACCGGCCAGTGCCAGAGGTACCAGCTGTACGAGTACTTGCCGATCTGCTGGAACGGCCACGTCCGGAGGAGTGTCACGGCGCCCCCGCTCGGTGCGGAGCAGCCGCCGGCGATGATCGCGGCAGCGCCGAGCACCGGCAGCAGCGCGGCCGAGCCGGGGAACGGGGTCTCCTCGTCGTAGAGGAACGCCGAGACGACCACGGCCACCATGCCGGCCCAGGTCATCGCGGCGGCGATCCCGCGCGGCAGTCCGGCCAGGCGGGCCGCGCCGACCGCGATCAGCGCGCCGACCGCCAGCTCCCACGCGCGGGTGTGGGCTCCGAAGTAGGCCCATGGCGCCGACGTCGAGGTCTGCAGGACGCTCACCGTGAGAGACACCGCGACGACCAGCACCAACGTGATGATCACCGGTGCCCGGCGCTTGCCCCAGACAAGCGCGAACACGAGCAGCAGGAGCGGCCAGACCAGGTAGAACTGCTCCTCCACCGCGAGCGACCAGAAGTGCTGCAGGGGGGACGGCTCGGCGCTGGCGTTCATGTACTGGACGCCCTCGTTCGCCAGGCGCCAGTTGATCCCGTAGAAGGTCGCGTAGATCGCGTCCAGCGATATCGACTTGAACCGGGTGGCCGGCAGCCACAGCCAGGCCGCCGCCACGGTGACCAGCAGGACCACGGTCGAGGCGGGCAGCAGCCGGGTCGCGCGCCGGGCGTAGAAGGTGGCCAGTGACACCCGCCCGGTGCGGCTCAGCTCCTTGAGCAGCAGGGTGGTGATCAGGAAGCCGGAGATGACGAAGAAGACGTCGACGCCGACATAGCCACCCTCCAGGCTGGTGATGCCGGCGTGCGAGAGCACGACGAGGGTCACCGCGATGGCACGCATGCCCTCGATGTCCGGCCGGAAGCCCAGGTGCGGTCGAGGGCTCTGCGAGCCCGACTCCTGCTGAGCAGGAGCAGACTGAGTGTCGTGGATGACCGACATGTCCTACCTAGATGAAGTTACCGGCCGGGGGAACGGGGGCCGAGCCTACCTGCCATGACACAGGTCTTCCACAGGCCCTTCATCTCGACTTCATAGTGAGGTCACCTCGTGACCGCGGCTGCCACCCCGTCGATCAAGAGGTCCACGGCGAGGGCGAACCCGGCGTCCTCGGCCTGCCCGGAGCCGACGAGCCGCCGCATCGTGCCGTTGACCTCGGTGTGCAGCAGGCCCCCGACGAGAACGGCCAGGACCGCTCCGGTGCGCTCCACCTCGGTCTCGGGCAGGCCGGCGCTGCGCAGCACCGTGCAGAGCGTCCGCCACATCGGGCCGTCGCGCTGGATGAAGTCGTCACTCGTGAAGGCGTACCGGATCAGGTGGCGGTGGGCGAGGCTGAGCGAGCGGAACTCGTACGCGAGATTGCGTAGTTGTTGCTGCCACGTTCCCTCCCCGACCGCGATGTGACGTGCGCCATCGGTGACCAGTCGGGTCAAGCCGTCCAGAAGGGCCGCCTTGTTCTCCACGTGGTGGTAGATGGACATCGGGTTCACACCCAGTTGGCCAGCGAGTTTGCGCATGCTCAGCCCGTCCACGCCATCGGTGTCGACGATTTTCAGCGCCGCTTGGAGGATTGCGGCCCTTGTTAAACGTTGATCACCAGATTTAACGATCTCAGCCATACGCCGTATGGTAGTAGCCATACACCGTATGGCTGAGGAGGAACCCCCGTGAGCGCCGCGATCCCCACCCCCCGCGGACTGCCGCTGGTCGGCAATGGACTGCAGGTCCCGGTGGAGGGCACCCACCGGTTCTTCGCCGACCTGGCCGCACAGCACCCCGACGGCATCTACCGCCTCAACCTCGCCGGCCGGCACGTCGTGTTCGTCCACGACCCCGACCTGGTCGCCGAGGTCTGCGACGAGTCACGGTTCTACAAGCCGATCGACCCGCCGCTCGCGCACGTCCGCGACTTCGCCGGTGACGGTCTGTTCACCGCGCGTGAAGGTGAGGAGGTGTGGGGCCAGGCGCACCGCATCCTGCTGCCGGCCTTCAGTCAGCGGTCGATGAAGGCGTATTTCCCGCAGATGCTGGAGATCGCCGAGAACCTGGTCGGCGCCTGGTCGGGCCGCTCCGAGGTGGACGTCTCCGACGACATGACCCGGCTCGCCCTCGACACCATCACGCTCGCCGGGTTCGGGCAGCAGTTCCGCTCCTTCGAGCAGGCCGAGCTGCACCCGTTCCTGCAGGCCATGGGCAGCGCGCTGACCGAGGCGATGAACCGGACCCGGCAGCTGCCGATGATCACCGGGCTGAAGAAGCGGGCCGATGCGGCGTACAAATCGGATATCGCGGTTATGCAGGACACGGTCGACGAGGTGATCCGGGCCCGCCGGGCCTCCGGCGAGAAGGCGAACGACCTGCTCGGGCTGATGCTCGAGGCGGCCGACCCGCTCACCGGCGCCCGGCTCTCCGACGAGAACATCCGCAACCAGGTCCTCACGTTCCTGATCGCCGGCCACGAGACCACCAGCGGCACCCTCTCCTTCGCCCTGCACCACCTGATGCGCAACCCGCACGTGCTGGCCCAGGCCTACGCCGAAGTCGACCGGATCCTGCCCGGCGACACCGTGCCCACCTACGAGCTGATCATGAAGCTCGACGTGATCCCGCGGATCCTCGACGAGACCCTGCGCCTGCACTCGCCGATCACCGCGATCGGCCTGGCCTCACGGGAGGCGACCACGCTGGGCGGCCGCTATGAGATCCCCGCGCACCAGAAGGTCGCGGTCATCCTCAAGCCGCTGCACACCCACCCCAAAGCCTGGTCCGACCCGGAGACGTTCGACATCGACCGGTGGCTGCCGGAGGCCAAGGCCCAGCACCACCCGCACGCCTACAAGCCGTTCGGCAACGGCGAACGGGCCTGCATCGGCCGTCAGTTCGCGCTCACCGAGGCCCGCCTCGCGCTCGCCATGCTGCTCCAGCGGTTCGCCATCGCCGACCCGGCCGGCCACCGGCTGCAGATCAAGCAGACCCTCACCATCAAGCCCGACGGCTTCCGGTTGCGGGTCCGTCCCCGTCTCCCGCACGAGCGCCTCTCCTTCGACGAGCCGGTCGCCGCGGCGTCCGAGACGGCCGAGGTTCACGCTTCGGGGGTACGGCTACGCGTCGCCTACGGGTCCAACCTGGGCACGTCGGAGGACCTGGCCCAGCAGATCGCCGACCGGGCACGGCGCTCCGGGTTCGACGTGACCGTGCAGACGCTCGACGACCTGGCCGCCGACCTGCCGGCCGAGGGCGTCCTCACCGTCGTCACCTCCAGCTACAACGGCAAGGCGCCGGACAACGCGCAGGCCTTCGACTCCCTCGACATCCCGGCCGGCGCGCTCGACTCGGTGCGGTTCGCGGTGCTGGGCAACGGCAACACCCAATGGGCGACCTACCAGGCGTACCCCCGTCGCGTCTTCGACAAGCTCGCCGCCGCGGGCGCCCGGCCGATCGTCGACCGGGGTGAGACCGACGCCGCCGGTGACTTCGACGGCATGGCGCAGGCCTGGCTCAACGGGCTGTGGAGCGCACTGGCCGCCGAGTTCGGTGCGGCGTCCCAGACCGAGACCGGCCCCCGGTACAGCGTCGAGGTGCTCGGCGAGGACCAGATCCGTCCCGCCGTCGTCTCCACCCAGGCGCACCCGGTCATGATCATGTCGGTGGAGGAGCTGGTCGGCGACCCGGCCGGGCTCTGGGACTTCAGCCGTGAGGCGCCCCGCCCGGCGTCAAGGCGATCACCGTCCAGCTTCCCGACGGCGTCTCCTACTCCGCCGGCGACCACCTGGCCGTCTACGCCAAGAACGACCCCGAGCTCGTCGACTGGGCGCTGCACACCCTGCGCGTCTCCCGCGACCTGGTAATCCGTCTCGGACAGACCGGGGAGCGCCCGACCGGGCTGCCGATCGGCGTGCCGGTCACCGCCGGTCTGCTGCTCACCGACTTCGTCGAGCTGCAGGAGCCGGCCACCCGCAGCCAGATCGCGGTTCTCGCCGAGCACACCGAGTGCCCGTGGACGACCCGCCAGCTGACCACGTGGACCACCTCGGCCGAGCTGTACGCCGACGAGATCCTCGCCAAACGGGTCTCGGTGCTGTCCCTGCTGGAGCGGTTCCCCGCGATCGAGATGCCGTTCGCGGTCTTCCTCGAGCTGGTCGGCACGATCAAGCCGCGGTTCTACTCGATCTCGTCCTCGCCGGCGGTCGACCCGTCACTCGTGACGATCACCGTGGGCCTGGTCGACGGCCCGTCCCGGACCGGCAACGGGCGCTACCGCGGCATGTGCTCGCAGTACCTGGCCAAGCTGTCGCCCGGTGACGTCTTCTACGGTCACGTCCGGGTCCCCGCACCGCCGTTCCGGCTGCCCGCCGACCCGGCCACCCCGATGATCCTGATCGGTCCGGGCACCGGCTTCGCCCCGCTGCGCGGCTTCCTCCAGGAGCGGGCCCGCACGGCCGGCCGTGGCCCCGCCAAGCTGTTCTACGGCTGCCGGCACCCGGAGCACGACTGGCTGTACCGCGCCGAGATGGAGCAGTGGGCCGCCGACGGGGTGACCGACCTGCACCTGGCCTTCTCCGCCGTCGAGGGCCATCCGCACCGGTTCGTCCAGGAGGCCCTCGCCGAACAGGGCGACGCCGTGTGGGAGCTGCTCGAACAGGGCGGCCACATCTACCTCTGCGGCGACGGCGCCCGGATGGCCCCGGCGGTCCGCGACGAGCTGTACGCCATCTTCCGCCGCCACACCGGAGGAACCGCGGTCGAGGCGGAAGCGTGGTTGCGCTCACTCGAGGCGGCCGGCCGCTACCAGCAGGACGTCTTCGCCTGACTCGGCGGCGTGGCGCCGGGTCGGCCGGCCCGGTTTTGGCGGCCTGGTTTTCGGCGGCCTGATTCGGCGGCGTGGCGCCGGGTCGGCCGGCCTGGTTTTCGGCGGCCCGGGTTCGGCGGCGCGGTGCCGGGATGACGGCCCCGGCGCCGGGTCAGCCGGCCGGGTTTCCGGCGGCCTCGTTGTCGGCGGCCTGGTTTCCACCGTCGTTCGCACCGCCGTCGTTTGCGCCCGGCTCGGTCTCGTCGTCCTCCGGCTCGCCGGTCTCCGGTGGGGTCGTGGTCGTCTGCGTCGGCGTGGCGGTGTCGCCGGTGGTCGCCGTCGCGGTCGGGGCGGTGGTTGCCGCTTCGGCCGGCCGGGTGGTCGCCGCCGCGCTCGTCGGACGGTCGTCGTCGTCCGTCTCGGTGGTCCGCTCCGGCCGGGTCGTCGCCTTCTCGCCGTTTCCGCCGCCGGCCGGGGCGCCCGCCGACCGCGGTCCGGAGCTCACCGGCGCGGCGGGGACGCCCGTGGCCGGCTTCGGCTCGTCGGCGAACCAGCCGAGCGGATCGGTCGCCACCAGCACCCCCAGGCCGCCCAACAGGACGACCGCGGCCAGCACGAGCAGCGCCAGGGGACGGCGGCGGTCAGTCGTGGCACCGCCCGGCGCGCCGGGCGAGGTCCGTTCGGGAGCCGCCGGCCGGGTCGTCGTCCCGGTGCCACCGGCCGCCGTGGGCAGGGCCGCTGCGGCGTCGGCGTTCCGGTTCGCTGAGGCGGCGACACCGGCCGCACCGGCCGCACCCGCGGCGACGCCCGCCGCACCCGCGGCACCCGCCGCGCCCGCCCCACCGGCGGCGACACCGGCACCGGTCGCGCCGGCGGAGGGTGCCGGCCGTTGCCGGGGGATTCCGGTGGCGTCCGCCTCGGTCGCGTCCCCGACGGCCGGGCCCGGCGCGGTGTGATCCAGCGCGTAGTTGATCGAGGTTTCGTCGAGCGGCTGCATCCCGAGGGCACCGATCCACGGCGATCCCGCCCGGGTGGCGGCGAGGTCTTCACCCGCCCCGGCCGGCGATCCGATGGCGTCCGCCCCGGCCGCCGAGCCGATGGCGCCGGTTCCGCCCGCCGAGCCGATGGCGTCCGCTCCGGCCGGGAATCCGATGGTGCCCGCTCCGATCGGCGATCCGACAGCGCCGGTTCCGGCCGGCGATCCGGTGACGGCCGTTCCGGTCGGCGATCCGGTGCCGCCGGCCGCCGAGGCGCCCGCCGAGTACGCCGCCTCGGCCATGACTCCGGCCGAGGCGAAACGGTCCTCGGGCCGCTTCGACAGGGCGGTACGGACGAGGTCACGGACCGCCGGCGGCACGTCTCCCGGCAGTTCCGGCGGCTCGTCCTCCAGGTGCTGCAGGGCGATCGCGATCGGGTTGTTGCCCTGGAACGGCGGATGCCCGGCCAGGCAGTGGTAGGCGAGGGCGCCCAGCGCGTACACGTCCGCCGGTGGCCCGGCCACATGCTGGGAGACCTGTTCCGGCGCGATGTAGAGGGCGGTGCCGACGACCTCGCCGGCGCCGGTGACCGTGGCGGAGTGCGCGGACCGCGCCACCCCGAAGTCGACGAGCACCACCGTGCCGTCCGCTTCGATGAGCAGGTTGCCGGGTTTGACGTCCCGGTGGACGATCCCCGCCTCGTGTGCCGCTTCGAGGGCCTGGGCCGCCTGCGCCACCACCGACATGGTCTCTGCGGGGGACAGGCGCCCGCGTTCGGCGAGCATCCGGTTCAGCGGCTGCCCCTCGACCCGGGCCATCACCAGGTAGGCGTCCTCGACCGCGGTGTTCCCGAAGTCGTAGACCGGAACCACACCCGGATGGCGCAGTGCCGCGAGGGCCTGCGCCTCGTGGCGGAACCGCCGCTGGAAACCGGGATCGGTGGCCCGGTCGGCGAGCAGCGTCTTCACCGCGACCGCCCGCCCGAGCACCGTGTCCGTCGCCTGCCACACCTCGCCCATGCCACCGGCGCCGATCCGATCGTCGAGCCGGTAACGTCCGCCGAGCAACTCTCCGGTGTGAGGCATGGATGTCCCTCTACCCAGGAGAGCGCCCGGTTACCCGCGACGTGTCAGGGGCCGGTGTAGAGAACGGCGTCGATCTCGATGTCGAAGCCGACCAGCGGGACCGGCAGGGTGGTGCGTACCGGCAGGTGCTCGCCTTTGAGGTATTCGCGGTAGATCTCGTTCATCTCCGGGAAGTCGTCGAAGTCGCGCAGGTAGACGCCGACCCGGACGGCGTCGTCGAGGCTCGCCCCGGCCGCCTCGGCGACGGCGGCCAGGTTGCGGAAGGCCGCGTGCGCCTGCTCGGCGAAGCTGCCGGTCACCCGGGTGCCGTCGGGCAGGGCCGGGATCGCGCCGGCCAGGTAGATGGTGTCGCCGGCGACTACGGCGTGCGAGTACGGGCCACCGGCCGGGGCCGCCTTGTCGGTGATCACAGCGCGCTTGGGCATCAGGAACTCCTCGGTTCGGTTCTGGGGAACTGTTCGGCCAGCCCGTCCACGTCCACGAGCGGGGTGGCGAGCAGGGCACGGATGTCGTGTTCGCGGCGGGACAGGGCGGCCCGTTGCGCGCCGGTGAGCGGGATCCACGGCGCCGGGGCGTCGGGCAGCCGGGGTGGCAGGGGACGGCCGGACACGTACGTCGCCCGGTTGACCAGCCTTACCGGGGAGACACGGGTCTGCCGGTGCGCGTCGACGACGGTGAGCGGCTCCGCCCGTACCTCGAAGATCGCAATATCGGCGGGGCCGCCGACGGTGAGGGAACCGCCGGGCAGGTCCAGCGCCCGGGCCGGGTGTTCGGTGACCGCCGCGATGACCTCGGGCAGCGTGACACCGCAGGCGAGCAGTTTGGCCATGGTGGTGGGCAGGTCGAAGACCGGGCCGTGCAGCGACCGGGCGTGCAGGTCGGTGGAGATCGTGTAGGGGCGCAGCCCCGCCTCCAGTTGCGCCTCCAGGACGTCGAAGGCGAAGCCGCCGGAGCCGTGTCCGAGGTCGAGCAGCACTCCTCGCGCGGCGGCGTCGCGGACCGCCGGCCCGAGCGGCGCGGCGATCCCGCTGGCGCAGTGGGTCACCAGGTCACCGGGTCGCAGCAGGTCGAGCACCTCGTCGAGGGCGGGCGGCGCTGTGCCGATGTGGACCATGAGGGGGACCCCGCACGTCTCGGCGGCGGCGAGCCCGCGGCGCAGCGGCTCGACCCCGTTGGCGCCGACCGTCTCGGAGTCGATGCGCACCTTGACCCCGTGGAAGAGCTCCCGGTCGGCCTGGATGGTGTCGATGGCCAGGGCCACGTCGCAGTTGGCGAGGTCCCGGCTCTCGCCGGTGCGCCCGGCCAGCCCGACGGCGGAGATGTTGAGCAGCGCGTGGACCCGCACCGAGGCGTTGCGGGCGACGGCACGCAGGCCGGCCGCGGTGTAGGCGCCCGCCGATCCGGCGTCGACCCAGGTGGTGACGCCGGTGCGCCAGGCGACCGGGTCGGGGTCGATGCCCCAGTAGCCGGGGCCGACATGGGTGTGCAGGTCGATCAGGCCCGGGGTGAGCAGGCAGCCGGTCACGTCGACGACGGTGCGGGCGGTACGCCGCAGGTCGCCGATCGCGGCGATCCGGCCGTCCCGGACGGCCACGTCGCCGGGTGTGCCGCCGGTGAACAGGAGGTCCCAGGTCACCGGGCGGCCTCCAGGGCCGGTGTGATGGCGAGCCGGTACAACCGGGTGGGGCGGCCCTTGCGGCTCTCCTGCGCACTGCCCGTCTCGATCACCAGGTCGGCGCTGGTCAGTTTGCGGATCAGCCGTCGCCCGCTGGGGTCGGTGATGCCGAGCGTGCGGGCCAACTCGGCGGGGGAGAGCGGCTGGCCGTCGAGCCGGCGTTCGATGGCGGCGAGCCGGGAGAGGGTGGCGGGGCTGAGCCCGGCGCGGCCGGCGAGGCGCTCGATCTCCCCGTGTTCGCGGTAGGTGTAGGTGAGCGGGGCGGCCGTCGCGCCCATCGGGCCGATCGTCATCCCGTCACCGGTGAACAGGTAGGCGCCGGGGTCGGCGTCCTGTTCGGCGCGGGCCGCGGCACGTTCGGCGAGGGCGACGCTGAGCCGGGCGGACGCGCCGATGCCGAACCCGGCGACGGCCCGGACGCCGAGCGTCTCGCGTGCCTCGGCCAGGACGGGCAGGCCGACCCAGTGCTGGGTGACGCTCTCGAACAGGGCCGCCGGCGCGAAGACCAGCACCCCGCGTGCGCCGCGGTTGTCGATCCAGGCGTCGGCGAGCTCGGGTGTGTTGAGTAGCAGGTGCTGGAGCCCGGCGCGGGCCCGGTCCGGGTTGCCGCTCTGCGCGGGCTCGGTGACCAGGAAGAGCGCGGCGGCGAAGCGCTGGCCGTCGGCCCGTTTGCGGTGCACGCGGAGGGCGAGCTCGTGCAGGTCGGCGCGGATGGTGCCGGGCGTAGCGAGGGCGTGCAGCACGGCGGTACGGCCGTCGAGAGCCGCCGCCACGCCCATGCGGACGCTGATCACGTAGGGCGCGCCGGTGCGGTCCAGGTGCTCGCGGTGGAAGTCGACGACCTCGCCGATCGGCTGGTCGGGGTCGAACGGGAGCGCCGAGATCGCCGTCCGGTCGAGGTCGAGGGCGGCGGCCACCTCGTCGATCGTCTCGGTGGTGAAGGTGTCGATGCTGACCGGGGTGGCGGGCCATCCGTTGCCGCGGGCGCGGGCCCAGGCCAGCGCCAGGTCGAGGGCGGCCGAGCGGGTGACGGTGACGGGCAGGTCGGCGGGGAGCAGGTCGCGGGCCCTGGCGTAGGGGGCGAGGCCGAGGAGTAGCCCGTCGAGCCGGTGCTCGCGGAGGAGCCCGGACACCCGGTCGCGGATCTCGTCCTCGCGCTCGTAGACGGCCCAGGCGAACTCGACACCGGTGAGGGTGCGTGCCGCGTCGGCGAAGCGTGCCCGGTGCCCGGCGTGCACCACCAAACCGATCATGCCGTTCCCGTCTCGTTCCCAAGTGGTTCGTTATTGCCGTCGTAGCGTGTCCGACCAACCGCGAACGGTCAAGTCTTGACGGTGGCCTGCTTGCGGCCGCACTCTGGGGCGCATCGAATACGAACTATTAACGAACCTGGTTCGCTGATGAGACTGCGAGTGCCGATGAGACTGCGACTTGCGGCGGCTGCCGCACTTGCTCTGACGATCACCGCCTGTGCCCCCTCCACCTCGGCGCCGTCGTCCGGCGCGACCGACGGCGGCCCGAGGACCGGCGCCCTCAAGGTGTGGCTCTTCGACGAGCCCAACCGCGGGCCGAAGGAAGCCGTGGTCAAGAAGGTGATCGCCGAGTTCACCGCCGCGCACCCGGACACCACGGTGGACGTCCAGTACATCGCGGTGGACACCCGCAGCGAGCGGTTCAAGGGCGCCTTCAATGATCCGGCCAGCGCCCCCGACGTGGTCGAATACGGCAACACCGACCTGCCCGAGTACGCCACCGCCGGTGGTCTCGCCGACCTCGGCACGGTCGTCGGCAACTGGCACGAGGGCGCCGACCTGGCCGCCGACGCCAAGGCCAGTGCCACCTACCAGGGCACACTGCTCGGCGTCCCGTGGTATCTGGGTGTGCGGGCGCTCTACTACCGCACCGACGTCTTCTCCGAGCTGGGGCTCAAGCCGCCGGCCACGCTGACCGAGCTGACCACCACGGCGCGGGCCGTCCGGGCGGCGAGACCGGACATGTTCGGTGTCGCGGTCGGCGGCAAGTACACGTTCGGCGCCCTGCCCTTCGTCTGGGCCCACGGCGGCGACATCACCTCGATCGACTCGGCGCAGTCCCGGGCCGGGCTGACGGCCTACACCGGCCTGATCGCCGAGGACAACTGCCCGCCGCAGAACTGTGCCGACCTGACCGGCGGCAAGACCGTCGAGTTGTTCGCGAGCGGCAAGGCGGCGATGGGCATCCTCGGCAACTTCAACCGGGCCGCCGTCGACGCGGGCACGGCCAAGGGGAAGTACGCCGTCGTCCCGCTGCCCGGCGTCGCCGCGGGCTCGATCGCTCCGGCCTTCGCCGGTGGCAACAACCTCGGCATCATGCGGAACGCCCAGCGCCCGGCCCTGGCCGCCGACTTCCTCACCCTGCTGGCGGGCAGGAAGTACCAGGCCGAGATGTACGACGCGATGGGCAACCTGCCGACGCTGAAGTCGGCCGGCACCGAGGTGGTCGCCAAGGACGCCTTCGTCAAGCCGTTCACCGACACCATCGACGCCGGTACGAGGTTCGTCCCACTCGACCCGGGCTGGGGCAGGATCGACGCCTCCGCCGTGCTGCCCACCATGATCGAGAAGGTGGCGACCGGCAAGGCGAGCGTCGACCAGGCCACCGCCGAGGCCGCGAAACTGATCGACGAAGCCCTGACCAGGTGAGCCGAGTACGCACCCGGGCGCCACTGTGGCTGCTCCTGCCGGCCGCGGTGGTGCTCGGCGGTCTCTTCCTCTACCCGATGTACCAGCTCGGCCTGCTCTCGGTGCTCGACTTCACCCAGGCGCAGGTCAGCGGCGGGCAGCCGACCCGGTTCGTCGGGGGGACAACTACACCCGGCTGTTCTCCGACTCCCGGTTCTGGGACGTGCTGCTGGCCACGGTGCTCTTCGCCGCCGCGTGCGTGCTCGCCACCCTCGCGGTCGGCGCCGGCCTGGCCGTGCTGCTCACCCGGGTCAGCCGGATCCCGCGCCTGCTGCTGTCGCTGGCCGCGATGGCCGCATGGGCCGTCCCGTCCGTCTCCGGCTCGACGACCTGGATGTTCCTCTTCGACACCGATCTGGGCTTCGTCAACCAGCTCCTCGGCATCGAGGGCTTCAACTGGATGTACGACAGGTACACCGCCTTCGGCCTGGTCGGCGCCGTGGTGGTGTGGGCGTCCTTCCCGTTCGTGATGGTCACCCTCTACGCCGGCATCGAGGCCATCCCGAAGTCGGTGATGGAGGCGGCGGCCCTCGACGGCGCGAGCGTGTGGCGCACCTTCTGGCGGATCATGGTGCCGATGCTGCGGCCGGTGCTGGCCATCGTCGTCATCCAGTCGATCATCTGGGACTTCAAGGTCTTCACCCAGATCTACGTGATGACCAGGGGCGGCGGCCTGGCCGGGCAGAACCTCACCCTCAACGTGTACGCCTACCAGCAGGCCTTCGCGTCCAGCGAGTACGGCCGCGGCGCCGCGATCGGGGTCGTGACGATGCTGATCCTGCTCGCCGTCACCGTCGTCTACCTCAGGGCGCTGCGCCGGTCGGGAGAACAGCTGTGAGACCCGGACGACGTGTGCTCGACTCGGTGGCGGTGCTGATCGCGCTGGTCACGATCTTCCCGATCTACTGGATGGTCCTCGCCGCGGTCAAACCGGCCGGGGAGATCCAGTCGCTGGACCAGCGGCCGTGGACCCTCGCCCCCTCGCTGGACGCCTTCCGCCGTGTGCTCGCGGTCAACGACTTCGGTCGCTACCTGCTCAACAGCCTCGTCGTGGCGCTCGTCGTGGTCGCGGTCTCCGGGCTGATCGCCTTCCTCGCCGCGGTCGCGCTGACCCGCTTCCGGTTCAGGTTCCGCACCACCATCCTGGTGTCCTTCCTGATCGCCCAGATGGTGCCGATCGAGGCGCTGACCATCCCGCTGTTCTTCCTGGTCCGTGACGTCGGCGCGGTGGTGCCCGGGATCGGCCTGAACACGCTGGGCTCGCTCGTGCTGGTGCACACCGCGTTCACCCTGCCGTTCGCGATCTGGATGCTGCGCGGCTTCGTGCAGGCGATCCCCGACGAGCTCGACGAGGCCGCCCAGCTCGACGGCGCCGGCCGGTTCACCGTCCTGTGGCGCATCCTCTTCCCACTGGTGGCTCCGGGACTGGCCGCCACCAGCGTGTTCTCCTTCATCCACGCATGGAACGACTTCCTGTTCGCGCGTACCTTCATCATCAGCGAAGCCGACCGGCAGACCCTGCCGATGGCGTTGCTCGTCTTCTTCAAGCCCGACGAGAACGACTGGGGCGCGATCATGGCCGCGTCGACGCTGATGACCCTGCCCGTGCTGATCTTCTTCCTTGTCGTCCGGCGCCGCCTCGTCGCGGGTCTCGGAGGGGCGGTCAAAGATTGATTCCCCAGCCTCATTCGGTACGGGTGGAGCCCGGCACCGCCGCGGGCGCCACCGTCGACGCGCGCCTCGACCCGGACGTCCCGCCCGAGGGGTATGTCCTGGACCTCGCACCCGAGGGCGTCGTGCTGCGCGGCGGCTCCGAGGCCGGGCTGTTCTACGGCCGGCAGACTCTCGCGCGACTGGGGTCACCGCCCCCGTGCGGCCGTGTCGAGGACGCTCCCCGGTTCGCGTGGCGGGGGGTCATGCTCGACGTGGCACGGCACTTCATGCCCGTACCCGATGTCCTGAGGTTCCTTGATCTGATCGCCTTTCACCGGCTGAACGTGCTGCATCTGCACCTCACCGACGACCAGGGCTGGCGGATCGAGGTGCCGGGATGGCCACGGCTCACCTCGGTCGGCGCGTGGCGCTCCTCGACCATGCTCGGCTCCCGCGTCCACGGCCGTTACGACGATCAGCCGCACGGTGGCTTCTACACCACCGACGACCTGCGGGAGATCGTCGAATATGCGGCGGAACGGCACGTCACCGTGGTGCCCGAGGTCGACATGCCGGGCCACATGCAGGCGGCGATCGCGGCGTACCCCCGGCTCGGCAACGGTTTCGACGGCCCGGTCCGGACCGGCTGGGGGATCTCCACCCACGTCCTCAACCTGTCACCGGAGACGTTGGACTTCTGCCGCCGGGTCCTCGACCACCTCTGTGACGTCTTCCCGTCCGAGCTGATCGGCATCGGCGGCGACGAGTGCCCCACCGACGAGTGGCCCGGCGGCCGTGAGCTGCAGGCCGACTTCACCGCACGGATGGC
The DNA here is from genome assembly GCF_050956125.1 of Actinoplanes sp. CA-252034. NCBI lineage: Bacteria > Bacillati > Actinomycetota > Actinomycetes > Micromonosporales > Micromonosporaceae > Actinoplanes > Actinoplanes sp. CA-252034. The sequence goes on along the minus strand of NZ_CP191846.1, from coordinate 8,666,174 downwards.
CGAGCACCTGGCCGGGCGGGGCCGCCGCCTCTTCGGGTGGGACGAGATCCTGGCCGGTGGCGCCCCGGACGGGGCCGTCGTCGCCGCCTGGCGCGGCGTCGAACCGGCCGAGGCCGCGATCCGGGCCGGGCACCGGGTCGTCTGCTGCCCGGACGTGAAGCTCTACCTCGACTATCGGCAGTCCGACGACCCGGGCGAGCCCACCCCGGTCGGCACACTGCTCACCCTGGAGGACGTCCACGCCTACGAGCCGCCCGACTCGCCGCTGGTCCTCGGGGTGCAGGCCAACATCTGGACCGAGCACATGGAGTCGCTGCGCCGGGTCGAGTACATGGCGTTCCCCCGGCTGTGCGCCCTGGCCGAGGTGGTGTGGGGGCCGGCCGGGCGGGACTTCGCCGACTTCGCCGCACGCCTGCCCGGGCACCTGGAACGGCTGGACGCGCTGGGCGTCAACTACCGCCCGCTCACCGGCCCGCGCCCGGGGGACGCCCGGCCGGGCGCGCCCGGACACCCCCGTGAGCTGGCCGACCGGCTCGCCGAGCTGCACGAGATGACCGCCGACCTGCGCGGGGATCAGGCGTGACCGGGCCGGGGCCGACGTCAGGGCAGCATCGGCAGGAGCCGGTGGGCCAGCATCAACGGCCGGGTGGTGACCATGCCGTCGCCCTCGAAGGTCCACACCTCGGAGAGCACCGCCTGCACGAAACCCCACGCCACCACCCGGTCGACCGGCATGCCGAGACCGTCGGCGAGCTGCTCGATGCGGGCCTCGGCGGCGTTCAGCACCGGCTCGTGCGGCGCGTTCGGGTCGGGGTTGTAGAGCAGCGCCCCGATCTCGTAGCCCGGATCGCCGACCACCCCGTGCGGGTCGATCGCCAGCCACGGCTCCCGCTCCGCGGCCAGCACGTTGTCGTGATGCAGGTCGCCGTGCAACACCACCCGTTCGGTCGCGCTCGCGCACAGCTCGGTGAAGAGGCCGGCGGCCCGTTCCACCAGGCGCCGGGGCAGCGGGTCGTCGCCGGGGAACCGGCTCAGGTGCCGGCGGAACGACGCGATGCGCCCGGACAGCTCGGGCAGCGCCACCCCGTCCGGGCCGGCCGGTGCAGCCGCTTGATCACCTCGATCAGCACCGCCGTCGCCGCCGGGTCGTCGTGGGTGGTCAGCGCCGCCGCCGGAGTACCCGGCCGGGCCTCCTCCAGCAGCAGCGCGCCACGGGCGTCGTCGCGGGCCAGCACCGTGATCGCCGCGCGCCCGCCGAAACACTCCAGAGCCGTGGCCTCGTCGGCGAGATGGCCGCTCGACGGCACGCCCAGCTTCAGCACGGCCGGGGTCCCGTCGGCGCGGCGGACCCGGCCGACCCAGTTCATGCTCAGTGGCAGCGGCCCGGCCGGGCCAGCTCCCAGTCCGTCATCAGCCGGGCGGACAGGGCGGGCAGCTCCGCGAGCCACGTCCGCCCGGTGTCGCCCCAGGTCTGCTCGACGTTGCGGCGGAATCCGGGCGAATGCGCGATGTCGACCATGGTGAGAAGTGTGACGACCGGGGGGCGGTATGACGATCGACTGGCGGAGCAAGGGCTTCTGGGTGCCGGACGGGGAGGTCGATCCCGGGCGGCTCGCCGCTGAGCGGCCGAGCATCTTCGCGGGTGGTTTCACCTGGCCGCTGCTGGTGCTGCGCCGGGACGCGGTGGAGGCGAACATCGCGACCATGGCGGCGTACGCCCGGCGGCACGGGTTCGACCTGGCCCCACACGCCAAGACCACGATGGCGCCGGGACTGCTGGCCGCCCAGATGCGGGCCGGCGCGTGGGGGCTGACCGTCGCCACCCCGAACCAGGCGCTGGTGCTGCGGCGGCTCGGCATCGAGCGGGTGCTGATCGCCAACCAGGTCCTCGACCCGGTGGCGCTGCGCTGGCTGGCCGCCGAGAGCGCCGCCGGGTGGGACGTGTTCTTCCAGGTCGACTCGCTCGCCGGGGTCGCCGCCGCGGCCGCCACCGGGGGGCCGCTGCGGGTGCTCGTCGAGCTGGGGCACGACGGCGGGCGTACCGGCGTCCGGGGTCTCGGCGAGCTGGAGACCATCGCACGCGCGGTCGCCGCGGCGCCCGGGCTGGAGCTCGCCGGAGTGGCCGGCTACGAGGGCCAGCTGCGTGATCAGGACGGCGTGGACGCGTACCTCGATCAGCTCGCCGAAGGCGTGAACCGGCTGGCCGCGGCCGGTCTGCTGCCCGGCCGCGGAATCGTCGCCTGTGGAGGCAGCGCCTGGTTCGACCGGGTCACGGCACGGCTCGGCGGCCTCCACGACCGGGCGCGGCTGATCCTGCGCAGCGGCGCCACCGTCACCCACGACGACGGGTTCTACCGCGAGCGGACGCCGTTCACCCGGGTCCCCACCGAGGGCCCGCTCACCGCGGCGATGGAGATGTGGGCGCAGGTGATCTCGGCACCCGAGCCCGGCCTGGCCATCGCCGGCATGGGCAAACGCGACGCGCCCTTCGACGAGGGGTTACCGGAGCCGCTCGACGTCCGCCGGGCGGACGGTCACACCGAGACGGCACGGGGGGTACGGGTGACGAAGCTCAACGACCACCACACGTACCTCGCCGTCGGGGATGTCCCCCTGACCCCCGGGGACCTGATCCGCTTCGGGCTGTCGCACCCGTGCACCGCCTTCGACAAGTGGCGCGACATCCCCCTGGTCGACGAGGATCGGCGGGTCGTGGACGTGCTGCACACCTACTTCTGAGGAGGCGCCGTGACCGACTTCCGGCGTCGACTGCGGCGGCCGGGTGAATCGGCGGGCGGATCGCCGTACTCATGGATGGTCGTCCCCTCGCGGGGGATGGCCCACCGGGTCGGTGGTGTTTACGGTGGTTGAGCGCTGATCGAGCGCTTTCACCGACTGCGCCGCTGGAGTCCGCCATGTCCGTATTCCGCGCATCTGCCGGCGAACCCGCCCACCGACCGCCCGTCCCGCCGCGTCCCGCGGTGCCCGGGCATCGGGTGCCGCACCAGCGCGCCCCTGAGCACGGCTATCCGGACGGCCCGACCGAGCCGCTGGGCGGCGAGGAGAGCCGGGACCCGCTCGGGGAGGCCGTGGCCCGGGAGCGGGCGGCCTCGTTCGCCGAGGCGGCGCCCCGGGAGCGCGCGGCCCCGCTCGGGGAGGCGGCGGCCCGGGAGCGGGCGGCGCGGGAGCGGGCGGCCCGGGGGAACGTGGCCCGGGACACCCCGGTGGCACCCCCGCCGGTGCGCGCGCGCCGCCGGCCCGGTGTCGTCATGGCGGTGCTGTTCAGTCTGTCGGCGCTGCTGGTGTCCGGTGCCGCCGGATGGTTCTCGTGGCGGGTGCTGGAGGCGACCCGGGCGGCCGCGACGCCGCGGCACGCTCCGGCGCCGGTGGCCGCGGAGCCGGTCCGGAACCGGCCGTCGCTGCCCGAGCGGTACCCGGTGGCGTACGCCAAGGAGCCGCTCCGCCTGCAGGTGGCGTGTGCCGCCGTGCTGCACATGGACCTGGACGAGCCGCGGGCGGACGCGGCCGAGGTGCTCGCCGATCTGCGGTACGACGGCGGCTGCGGGACCCGGCCGCCGCAGCTCAGCCTCGGCGTGGGGGCGGCCGGCGGGAGCAGCCGGGTGACCGCCGACGCCGACGCGGCCGACTGCGACCGAGCCATCCGCACCGGTCCGCTCGGCCGCGGGCTGCAGGTGGAGGTCAAGGAGGGTGCCGCCGTCTGCGTGCTCACCGCGGCGGTGCCGGCCGGGCTCGTACTCGTGGAGATCATCGACGTCGGCGGCTCCGGCACCGCCGGCCTGCGTGCCACATCCTGGCGGGTTCCGTAAGGCCGGTGACCGGCCCGTGGCACGCGGCGCGGGGCGCTCCTGACAGAATGTCGGGTGCGCCCCGCGAACTCTGTCAGGTCGCGAATTCTGTTAGGAGACGTTTCCGTGATCCGTACCCATGACGCCGGCACTCTGCGCGCGAGCGACGCCGGCACGACGGTGACGCTGGCCGGGTGGGTCGCGCGCCGGCGCGACCACGGCGGTGTCATCTTCGTCGACCTCCGTGACGCCTCCGGCGTGGTCCAGGTGGTGTTCCGCGAGGAGGACGCGCACGCGCTGCGCAACGAGTTCTGCGTCAAGGTCGTCGGCGAGGTCAACGCCCGCCCGGCCGGCAACGAGAACCCGGATCTGGCGACCGGCGAGATCGAGGTGGTCGCCAGTGAGCTGATCGTCCTCTCCGAGGCGGCTCCGCTGCCGCTGCCGGTCGACGACACGATCACCGCCTCCGATGACCTGCGCCTGAAGTACCGCTACCTCGACCTGCGCCGCTCCGGCCCGGCCAAGGCGCTGCGCCTGCGCAGCCGCGCCAACCAGATCGCCCGCGAGGTCCTGCACGCCCGCGACTTCAACGAGATCGAGACGCCGACGCTGACGCGCTCGACGCCGGAGGGCGCCCGCGACTTCCTGGTCCCGGTCCGCCTCCAACCCGGCACCTGGTATGCGCTGCCGCAGTCCCCGCAGCTGTTCAAGCAGTTGCTGATGGTGGCCGGCATGGAGCGCTACTACCAGATCGCCCGCTGCTACCGCGACGAGGACTTCCGCGCCGACCGGCAGCCCGAGTTCACCCAGCTCGACATCGAGATGTCCTTCGTCACCCAGGAGGACATCATCGAGCTGGGCGAGGAGATCGTCTCCCGGCTGTGGAGCGAGCTCGCCGACTACCAGGTCCAGCTGCCGATCCCGCGGATCACCTGGACCGACGCGATGAACCGCTACGGTTCCGACAAGCCCGACCTGCGGTACGGGGTGGAGCTGGTCGAGCTGACCGACCACCTCCGTGGCACCGCGTTCCGGGTGTTCGCCGGTGCGATCGACGCCGGTGGCTACGTCGGCGCGGTCGTCATGCCGGGCGGCGCCGCCCAGACGCGCAAGGAGCTGGACGGCTGGCAGGACTGGGCGAAGGCGCGCGGCGCCCGTGGCCTGGCCTACGTGGTCCTCGACGCCGAGACCGGCGAGCCCAAGGGCCCGGTCGCGAAGAACCTGTCGCCCGAGCACCTGTCCGGTCTGGCCGACCAGGTCGGTGCGAAGCCCGGTGACGCGGTCTTCTTCGCCGCGTCGACCGAGCGCCGCGAGGCCCAGGAGCTCCTCGGTGCGGCCCGGATCGAGATCGCCAAGCGGGCCGGCCTGATCGACGAGTCGTCGTGGGCGTTCTGCTGGGTGGTCGACGCCCCGATGTTCGAGAAGACGGACGACGGCGGCTGGACCGCGGTGCACCACCCGTTCACCTCGCCCAACGAGGAGTGGATCGACAACTTCGAGTCCGCCCCCGACAAGGCGCTGGCGTATGCGTACGACATCGTGGTCAACGGCAACGAGATCGGCGGCGGCTCGGTCCGTATCCACCGGGGCGACGTGCAGAGCCGGGTGTTCGACCTGCTCGGCATCACGCCGGAGGAGGCCGCCGACAAGTTCGGCTTCCTGCTCGAGGCCTTCAAGTACGGCCCGCCGCCGCACGCCGGCATCGCGCTCGGCTGGGACCGCACGTGCATGCTGCTCAGCGGCAACGAGTCGATCCGTGAGGTGATCGCCTTCCCGAAGACGCGGGGCGGTTTCGACCCGCTGACCACCGCGCCGACCCCGATCACCGCGCAGCAGCGCCTGGAGGCCGGTATCGACGCGAAACCGAAGGCCGCGGCGGGCACGCCGGGCACGGACGGGCAGGCGGCACCGGTCCAGCACTCCAACTAGCTCGGCGAGGAAGGCCGGCGACCCGGGTCGCCGGCCTTTTTCGTGCCGTGCATGCACAGAACTTGTGCATAGAAACTGTGCACAGTTATTGTGCAACTATGACGAGCGATGAGCGCATGACCGAGGTGCATCTGAGCGCCCGGCAGATCCGGGTGCTCGCCCACCCCCTGCGGATCCGCCTGCTCGGTGAGCTGCGGGTCCGCGGCCCGGCGACCGCCACCCGTCTCGCCGGGGCCCTCGCCACCAACACCGGCGCCACCAGCTACCACCTGCGCCAGCTCGCCGACGCCGGCCTGGTCGTCGAGGAGGCCCGGGCCGACAGTGGCCGGCAGCGCTGGTGGCGGGCCCTGCACGAGCTGTCCAGCTGGCAGCGCAGCGACTACGAGGACGACCCCGGCGCGGCCGCGGCCGTCGACTGGCTGGAGTCGTACCAGCTGAATCAGATGGTCCAGCGGGTCGAGGCATGGCGGCTGATCGCGCCGTCCGAGACCCAGCAGTGGCGAGACGTCTCCGGCCTGGGTGACTACTCGCTCGCCATGGCCCCGGAGCAGCTGCGTGACCTGCAGGCCGACCTGGAGGAGCTGATCGAGCGGCACCGTGCCCGCGCGCTGGCCGACCCGCAGCCCGGCACCCGTCAGGTGCTGCTCTTCTACGGCGCCATGCCCTGGGTCGGTGAGGTCAGGTGAGCCTCGCCCAGATCCGCTCCCGCTACCTGATCCTGCTGTGCCTGCGCTGGGTCCCGGTCGGGTTGCTCATCCCGGTCCTCGTGCTCCTGCCGATGGAGCGGGGTCTCACCATCGCGCAGATCGGGGCCGCCGTCGCCGTGCAGGGCTTCGTCGTCCTGCTGCTGGAGCTGCCGACCGGCGGGCTCGCCGACGCGCTCGGACGGCGACCGGTGCTGCTCGCCGCGGGCGTGGTCAACCTGGCCGCGCTGGCGCTGTTCGCGGCCGCCGACTCGGTTCTGCTGCTCGCCGTGTCCTACCTGTTGCAGGGCGTCTACCGGGCGCTGGACTCGGGGCCGCTGGAGTCGTGGTTCGTCGATCAGTCCCTGGCCGCCGACCCGGCCGCCGACATCGAGACCGGCCTGAGCCGTGGTGAGGTCGCGTGCAGCCTGGCGATCGGCGGAGCGGCGCTGGCCAGCGGCGGCCTGGTCTGGCTCGGGCCGGTCCGCCTCGGCTCGCTCGGACAGGTGAGCGCGTTGACCGTACCCGTGCTGATGGCCCTTGCTCTCAGCCTGCTCAGCACGATCGCGGTGGCGCTGCTGATGGCCGAGGGTCGCCCCGCTCGCGGAAAGGCCGCGTTCGTGGCCTCGCTCCGCGGTGTGCCGGTGGCGATCGGCGGGGCGCTGGCCCTGGCCCGCCGGTCCCGGGTCGTGCAGGCACTGGTCGGCGTGGAGTTCCTGTGGAGTTTCGGCATGGTCACCTTCGAGAAGCTGATGCCGGTGCGGCTCAACGAGGTCACCACCGCCGCGGGCCCGCTGATCGGGCCGGTCAACGCGGTGGCCTGGGCCGCCTCCGCGGCCGGCGCCGCCCTCGTGCCGCTGCTCGTGCGCCGTGTCGGCGCGCGATGGGCCGGGTTCACGCTGCGTATCGCGCAGGGCCTGATGGTCGCCGGCATGGGCCTGTTCGCCGGTCCGATCGGGGTGATCGGTGCGTTCCTGCTCTGCTACGCCGTGCACGGCGCGGCCAACCCGGTGCACTCCGGCCTGCTGCACCGGCAGGCCGAAGGGGACTACCGGACGAGCCTGCTCTCGCTCAACTCGATGGTCGCCGCACCGGGCTTCTCGATCGGCGCGATCGTGCTCACCGCGGTCGCCGCCGGAGCGGGGACGCCGGTGGCCATTCTCGTCGGAGCGGTGGTGCTCACCGCCGCCGCTCCGCTCTATCTGGTGAAATCGGCGACCGTGTTTCGGGAGCCCTCCCATTCGGGTACCAGCGAGTCACTGGCTCTCTGACACCCCCCGGAGGAACCGATGCTCGCCATCGCCGCCGCCGTAGTCTTCGGCATCTACCTGCTCGCCGACCTGTTCGACACCAACTTCGGCGCACCCGACCTGTTCAACTTCTCCACCATGGCGTCGCTGGGTCTGCTGTTGCTCGCCCTCTACCTGGCGGGCATCGGCAGCGGGCCCCGCGCGTCCTCCGGCACGGGCAGCGGCCGCCGCTTCTACGGCCGTCGTCCCGGCCGCGGCTGACCCCGGCCGGCCCGCGGTGACCCTCGCGGTCACCGCCGCCGGCCCTCCGCAAACCCGGCTCCGCTCTCCGCTCACGGGGAGGTCCTCCGGCCACGTCGGCCCGACCTCCCCGTGGTCGGGAGTCCTCAGGCCACTCCGGCCCGCCCTTTCCCCCGGGGCGGGCCGGAGCCTTTTCCGGCACTCTCGGTGAGGCACCCGTAGCTGCTCGAAGGGTTGTCCACAGGGTCGTCGCCGGTGTTTCGGATCGATGCCGGAAGGCCGGTACTGTCGGTTGTGATGGAAACGGACGGGCTCTTCTCCCTCGCACCGCCGGATGCTCCGACAGCGCCTCCGGCCGGCGCCGCGACCGCCGGCTTCGGCCGGCCGGCCGGTGACGCGCCGCTGCCGGTGCGGATGCGGCCCACGTCCCTCGACGAGCTGATCGGGCAGGAGCATCTGCTCGCGCCCGGTGCGCCACTGCGCCAGCTGGTCACCGGCGCCAGCCCGATGTCGGTGATCCTCTGGGGGCCGCCCGGCACCGGCAAGACCACCATCGCACACCTGGTGGCCAACGCCACCGACCGCAAGTTCGTCGCCATGTCCGCCCTGACCGCAGGGGTCAAGGACGTGCGCGCGGTGATCGACACGGCACGGCGCGAGCGGCGTTACGGCGGGCCGCCGACGGTGCTGTTCATCGACGAGGTGCACCGTTTCAGCAAGACCCAACAGGACTCGCTGCTCGCCGCCGTCGAGGACCGGACGGTCACCCTGCTCGCGGCGACCACCGAAAACCCGTACTTCTCGGTCATCTCGCCCCTGCTCTCCCGGTGTGTGCTGCTCACCCTCCAGTCCCTCGGCGAGGATCACGTCCGCGACCTGCTCCGGCGCGCGACCACCGACGAGCGCGGCCTCGGCGGCGCCGTCACTCTTACTTCAGAGGCCGAGGACCATTTGGTACGGCTGGCGAGCGGCGACGTCCGCAAAGCCCTGACCGCCCTCGAAGCGGCGGCCGGATCAGCGCTCGCCCAGGACGTCACCGAGATCGATCTCGCCACCGCGGAGAAAGCCGTCGACGTGGCCGCCGTCCGCTACGACCGTGACGGCGACGCCCACTACGACGTGATCAGCGCATTCATCAAGAGCATGCGCGGCAGCGACCCCGACGCGGCCCTGCACTACCTGGCCCGGATGCTCGTCGCCGGCGAGGACCCACGGTTCATCGCCCGGCGCATCGTCATCTTCGCCAGCGAGGACGTCGGCATGGCCGATCCACAGGCGCTGCTCGTGGCGACCGCCGCCGCCCAGGCCGTGCAGAACGTGGGACTGCCCGAGGCCGGGCTCAACCTCGCCCACGCCGTCGTGCACCTGGCCACCGCGCCCAAGTCCAACAGCGTCACCATCGCCCTCGGCGAGGCGATGGCCGACGTCCGCGCCGGCCGGGGCGGCCCGGTGCCACCCCACCTGCGTGACGCCCACTACCCGGGCTCGCGGGGGCTCGGTCACGGCCGGGGCTACCGCTACCCCCACGACGACCCGCGTGGCGTGGTCCGCCAGCAGTATGTTCCCGACGATCTGGTCGGGACCGACTACTATCGGCCGACCGATCATGGCGCCGAACGCGCCGTCGGTGAACGGGTGCCGCGACTTCGCCGGATCGTGCGAGGCCTCGGCCCCACACGTAAACAGCCGAATGGGCCGGTCACCGCTTCGGCGGAGACGGCGGACCGCGCGGCGGGTGGTGCTCGGGCCGCGAATGAGTCACAGTCTTCGGCGGGTTCAGGACCGGTCGCGGCCGGGGCCGGGACCGGCTCGAGTGGGAGCGCTTCCGCTGCCGCGAGCGACCCGGTCGCGGAGGCTCCGGCTGCCGCGGACGAGCCGGGGGCGGACGCCGCCGGCAGCGGAGACGGGGTCACCGGAGTGGACGGGCGTGACCCGGCCGAGGGTGACACCGAGGGCAGTGACGACAGCGGCGACAGTGCCGGGAAGGAACAGCGGTGACAGGGCGGGGTGCCGAACGGCCCGACGACGACGCCGGCCAGGGCGGTAAGAGCCGTCGGCGCTTCGGGCGTGGTGGCGGCCGTGCCGAGCAGCCGGCCGTTCCCCAGGAGGTCCCGCGCGAGGAGACCGGCTGGCTCGACGACCTGCGCACGGCCAAGGAGGAAGCCGCGGCGATCGGTCCCGGCGTCCGTCCCGGCGAAGCGCGGACCAGCAAGTCGGGGCGCAGGGCCCCCGGTCCGGATGAAGAGCCCCACGACGACTTCGCCTTCCCCGGTGAGCCGGACGACGGCTTCCCCGGCGACGGGCCGGCCGACGGCGAGGGCCCCGGAGGACGACAGGTGCCGCCGGGGCAGCGATCCGGTCCGGTGCCCCGAGCCGCTCAGGCCTCGCCCGGCGCCATGCCGCCGGGCCCTGTTCCGCCCGGTGCTGTTCCGCCCGGTGCCGTGCCGCCCGGTCTTGCTTCGCCCGGCTCGGGGCCGTCCGGGGCTCCTCGCAGCGGGGCTCACCCTTCCGGTGGTCTACCGCCGGGTGCTCTTCCGCCGGGTGGTCTTCCGGCCGGTGGTTCGCCGGCCGGTGCTCCGCCCGTCGGTCAGATGCCGCCCGGCCGTGGTGGGCCGCGGCCCGCGTCCGGTAATGCCGGGCCGGGGCAGCGTCCCGGTGGGATGCCGCCGGGGCCCGCTCAGTCCGGTCCGGTGCCGCCCGGTGCGCTTCCGCCCGGTGCGGGGCCCGGTGCGGGGGTGCCCGGTCAGATGCCAGCGGGGCCGGTCAGCCCTGGTCGGATGCCTGCGGGCCCGGTCGGTCCCGGTCAGATGCCGCCGGGTGGCGTGCCCGCGGGGCAGGTTCCGTTCGACCAGCAGCAGGGCCGCGGCCGGCGTGGCCAGGGTCCGGGTGGGCAACGACCGCCCGGCTCGGTTCCGCCCGGAGCCGGCGCGCCCGGTGCCGTACCGCCCGGTGCCGTACCGCCTGGTGCCGGCGCGCCCGGCGCTGTTCCGCCCGGTTCCGGCTCACCGGGGTTTCCGCCCGGTGCGCCTTCGCCCGGCGCTGTTCCGCCCGGGGCCCGCTCTCCTGGTTTTCCGCCTGGTAACGGCTCTCCTGGTTTTCCGCCTGGTGACGGGACGCCCGGCTTTCCGCCCGGTGCACCTTCGCCTGGCGCTGTTCCGCCCGGTGCGCGCCGTGGAGGTCCCCCACAGGGTGGACGTGCCGCTGTCGGTCCGGAGACGGGTGGCGGCCGCCGGCCGATCAACCCGGATCAGTCCGGTCAGACGTTCCCGGGGCAGCCGCCCGCGGGTGGTGCGGTCGTGCCGCAGTCGGGCAATGCTCCCGAGCTTCCGCTGAGCCGGAACGTGCCGCCCGGCGCACGCCCGGTCTCCCCGGGCGCACGGTCCGCCGGCCCAGGCGTCCGGCCGGTGTCGCCGGGTGCTCCCGCGCGTGACCGTTTCCGCCCATCGGACCCGGTGTCCCCGGGCCGTCCCGACGGGGTCCACCACACCGGCCCGGTCTCCAGTGGCTACGACGCAGTGCACCAGTCCGGCCCCATCCCGAACGTCTACGACCAGTCCGGCCCGATCCCGAGCGGCCGCGACGCCGTGCATCAGTCGGGTCCGATTCCGAACGTCTACGACCAGTCCGGCCCAATTCCGAGCGGCCGCGACGCCGTGCATCAGTCCGGCCCGATCCCGAGCGGCCGCGACGGCGGGCATCAGTCCGGTCCGATCCCGGGTGGTCGTGACGGCATTCGCCAACAGGGGCCCATCCCGGGTGGCTATGACGCCGTGAACCAGTCCGGCCCGATTCCTGGTTCCCGAGACGGTGCGCATCGATCGGGGACGATTCCTGGCGGTCGTGACGGTGGGCATCAGCCCGGTCCGATGCCGAGCGGCTACGACGCAGTGCACCAGTCGGGCGCGATTCCCACCGGCTATGACGCCGTGCATCAATCGGGCGCGATTCCCACCGGCTACGACGCCGTGCATCAGTCCGGGGCCATCCCGAACGGCTATGAGCAGGGCGGCCGGGGTGCTTCCGGCACGTATGGGGCCGCCTCGGTGCCCGGCGTGGGTGGCGAGCGTTCCGATAGGCCACGGGCCCGGCGAGCGCCGGCTGACGAGGGGACGGCGGAGGGACCGACGGGTCGGCATTCCGGTCGTGGCGGGCAGCCTGGCCACGCCGCCGACGATGTCCCCGGTCGCCGTCCGGGCCACGCCGCCGACGGCAGCCCCGGGCACCGTCCCGGGCATGCCGCTCCGGCGGGCCCCGGCGCCGAGCGGCCCGGCCGCCACGGTTCGCCGGACGGCGCGCTGAGGTCCGGCAGTGGCTCACATGCCTTCGTGCAGACCGGCTCCGACACGGGTTCACACGGTTACGTGCGACCCGGCCCCGACCAGGACCCGCGCGGTTTCGGGCAGACCGGCCCGGACCAGGACCCGCGCGGTTACCCGCGGCCGGGCTCCGACCAGGACTCGCGCGGTTTCGGGCAGACCGGTTCCGACGGCGGCTCGCGTGGTTTCGGGCAGGCCGGCACCGAGACGGGGTCGCACGGGTTCGTGCAGACGGGAAGCGACACCGGCGCCCACGGTCTCGTGCAGGCCGGCGGGGAGACCGGCACCCAGAACGTCGTCCGTCGTGGAGGGCAGGCACGGCCTGGGGGCGAGGGCCTCACGCGGAGCGAGGAGCGCCGCCGGCGTAACGCGCACCAGGGCGCCGACCCCGACGAGCCCGAGGCGGGCGGTTTCACCGGAACACCGGACGTCCCCGGTCCGCGCCGTATCGGGCCGGGCGACGGACGGCCGGTGCGGGCCGCAGCGGTGGTGCCGCCGGTCGTCCCGGGTCGTCAGGGCGCGCGTACCCCGGTCGTTCCGGGACGTGCCGGAGCGATGGCGGACAGCACCTCCGGCGTGATTCAGCGTCCCGGTCGCGGCGGACGTGGCGCGCAGCCCGGCGAGGACCGGGGCACCGGTGCCGTGGCCGTGCCCGAGCAGGCAGGGCCCGGCCGGCGTGGCCGCGGCGACGGACCGGGCGCTCCAGGCGCTCCGGGTGCCGTCCCGGCCGAGCCGGAGGAGCACACCGGCCGTCACAGCGGGCTCCGATCGGACAGCACGGGTCCCGTGCGGGCGGGCGCACCGGCACTGCCGCCCGGCGGCGGTCCTGCACAGGCGCTGCCGCCCGGCGGCGGTCCCGCACCGGCGATGGGCGCACCCGGCCGTGCCGCGGTCGGCCCGCCCGGTCCCGGCGACGGTCCTCCCCGAGGTGGGGCTCGCGTACCGGGTCAGGGTCCGGCTCGCGGTCAGGGCCCGGCACGGGGCGGCGCGGCGGTGCCCGGACGGCCCCCGGCCGGTCCGGACGGCATGCCCGCCGCCGCGATGGGCGCCGCCGGTGCCGTCGCGCCCGGCCGTGGACGTCCCGGCCCCGGCGGAGCACCGGGCCGAGGCCCGGCAGACCCCGACGGCGGCCCGACAGGCATGCCGTCCCGCGGTATGGGTGGCGCGGATGGTTCGCGGCCTGGTATGGGTGGCCCGGATGGTTCGCGGTCCGGTATGGGCGGCCCCGACGGCGCTCGATCCGGTGTGGGCGGGCCTGACGGCCCTCGGTCCGGTAGAGGTGGACCGGATGCCGTGCGGCCGGGTATGTCCGGCCCCGGTGGCGGCCCCGCAGGACAGCCGGGCCGTGGTCCGGACGGTGGGCCCTCACGAGCGATCGGAGCCGCCGGTCGTGGCGGCCCGGACGGCGACCAGGCCGTGGCCATGGGCGCCGCGCACGCCGGTCCGGACGGGGAGCCTTCGGGCCTGCCCGGCCGCGGCCCGAACGGCCCGTCGCGCGCCATGGGTGGCGCTGTCGTCCCCGGTCGTGGTCCGGCTGGTGGAGACGGTCCGTCGCGGGCGGCCGGTGGTGCTGCCGTTCCTGGTCGTGGTCCGGTGGGCGCTGACGGTCCGGCGCGAGCCGCCGGTGGCGCTGTCGTCCCCGGTCGTGGTCCGGCTGGTGGAGACGGTCCGTCGCGGGCGTTGGGCGGCGCAAGCGTTCCCGGTCGTGGTCCGGTGGGCGCTGACGGTCCGGCGCGGGCGGCCGGTGGTGCTGCCGTTCCCGGTCGTGGTCCGGCTGGTGGAGACGGTCCGTCGCGGGCGTTGGGCGGCGCGAGCGTTCCCGGTCGTGGAGCGGACGGTCCCGACGGTCCGTCGCGGGCGATGGGTGGCGCCGGTCGTGGGCCGGATGGTCGTGGCGGCCGTGGGCCGGATGACGGCATGGCCGGTGGCCCCGGTGTGGGTGCCGGCGGGCAGAACATGGGTCCCGGTGGTCAGGGCGGAGCACGTGGCGGCGCGACGGTGCCGGGCCGTGGCGGCCCCGGTCCCGATGGCGGCTCGACGACCGGTGCCGTGGGTGCCGCGTCGGTCGGTGCCGCGTCCGTGGGTGCCGCGTCGGTGGGTGCTGCGTCCGTGGGTGCCGCCTCGGTGGGCGCGCCCGGACGGGCGTCGGTGGGCCGCGAGCCCGGGACGGCCGGTACCGGCCCGGTGGGCAAGGCAGGCGTCGGCACGGCGAGTGTCGGCACCGCGGGTGGCGCCGGAGCGGGGAAGACGAGCGCCGGGCGAGGCGGTGCGGGCGGCGGTCCCGGGGCGCCGGCCGGTGTCGGTGGCGCGAGCGGCCGTGTGGTGGCCGGTGCGAAGGCGAGCGCTCCGGGCGTACCCACTGATGTTCTGACCGAACGTGGCGCGGAGGCGGGCCCGGCGGGTGAGGACGAGCCGGAAGGCGGTCTTCGCGGGGCGAGCGCCGAGCTCCGGCACAAGCTGCGCACGCAACGACGGCTCCGGCTGGTCACCCTGATGTCGCTGGCCGCGCTGGTGCTGCTGGTCCTTCCGGCGTTCTTCGGGGTGCGTGCGGTGTCGCAGGACCCGGTGCTGGCGTCGCTGGACGCGCTGGCGGTTCCGGAGTGGGCGTCGAAGAACGACAAGGACTTCGAGACCGGCAACAGCCTGTGCCTGGGGGTGTGCGAGTTCCGGGAGCGGGTGTCCGAGTCGGATCAGCCGTTCGGGGAGACGACCAAGGTCTACTCGAAGGCTCTCTCCGATGCCGGGTGGGCCGAGCGGAAGGTCGCCGGCTGCCCGGAGACGCCGGTCCGTGCCGAGGAGGGCACCTACACCTGCTGGCAGCGTGACGAGCTGACCCTGGATCTGTCGGTGAGCCTGCCGGGCTGCGCGGTCGACCAGGTGTCGGCGGAGCAGAATCCGCAGGCGGGGGCGGAGGCTCCGGAGCCGATCGATCCGGCCTCGTGTGTGGGATCGACGGTGAGCATCAAGGTGTGGAACGCGATCGAGGACGAACGCGGTCGCGAGGATCCGGCGCCGGGCCCGCAGGGAGTGCAGCCGGATCCGGTGCTGCCTACGGACGATTCCATCTTCCAGCAGACGAATCCGACACCCGAGGCGTCGTGACGCGTGCGGTGGTCACGGACGGTAGGGTCTGTTGGTCGACCCGCCGAACCGTGACCACCCGAATAGGAGAAAGCGCCACATGGATGCCGGAGAAATCGCAGGTCTGATCGCGGCGGGCGCCTTTCTGATGCTCGTTCTCGTGCTGGCCGTTCCGATCCTCAAGCTCGGGCGCACGATCGACGCCACGACCCATGCGATCAATGACACCGTGGACCGGACCGGCCCGCTGCTGTCGAACGTGAACACCACGGTCGAGAACGTCAATGTCGCGCTCGGACAGGTCCAGGTCTCTTTGGACGGCGTGAACGTGCAGCTCGCCAAGGTCGACACGATGACCGAGCACGCGCAGAACGTGTCCGCGAACATCGCGAACCTGGTCACCGTCGTGTCCGCGGCCGCGGCGAACCCGCTGGTCAAGGTCGCCTCGTTCGGGTACGGCCTGCGTAAGGCCGCCAACGCGCGCCGGTCGGCCGAGGACGAGCGTGAGGTCCGCGCCGCGATCAAGCAGCGCCGTAAGGGCGCCCGCTGAGCCTGTTCCGCGAGAGAGGTATCACTTCATCATGAAGCGCCTGCTGTGGCTCGGCGTCGGCTTGGCCGTCGGCGCCCTCGTCGTCCGCAAGCTGAACCAGAAGGCCAACGAGTTCACCCCGACGGGCATCGCCACGTCTCTGTCGGAATCCGCTGGCGGCCTCGTCGAGTCGCTGCGTAGCTTCGTGGAGGACGTCCGCGACGGGATGGCCGAGCGGGAGCAGCAGATCCACGAGGCGTTCGCCGCGGGGGAGCTGTACGAGGACAAATTCGCCGAGTTGCGTGACGACGCGCAGCCCGGTTCGCAGGAGGGAAATCGATGAAGACGGCAGAGGTCAAGCGGCGCTTCCTGGCGCATTTCGAGGCGAACGGGCACACGGTGGTCCCGAGTGCCCCGCTGCCGGCCATCGACGACCCGAACCTGCTGTTCATCAACGCCGGCATGGTGCAGTTCGTCCCGTTCTTCCTGGGGCAGCAGACGCCGCCGTATTCTCGTGCGGCCAGTGTGCAGAAGTGCATCCGGACGCCGGACATCGACGAGGTCGGCAAGACCAGCCGGCACGGCACGTTCTTCCAGATGAACGGCAACTTCTCGTTCGGCGACTACTTCAAGGCGGATGCGATCCGCCTGGCGTGGGAGCTGTCCACCAAGCCGGTCGAGGAGGGTGGTTTCGGTCTGGACCCGGAGAAGATCTGGGCGACCGTCTACCTGGACGACGACGAGGCCATCGAGCTGTGGAAGCGGACCGGTCTGCCCGCGGAGCGGATCGTGCGCCGCGGCAAGAAGGACAACTTCTGGTCGATGGGCATCCCGGGTCCGGCGGGCCCGTGTTCCGAGCTGTACTACGACCGGGGGCCGGCCTACGGCAAGGAGGGCGGCCCGGAGGTCGACGAGGACCGGTACCTGGAGTTCTGGAACCTGGTCTTCATGCAGAACGAGATCACCGATGTGAAGTCGAAGGAAGAGTTCACGATCGTCGGTGACCTGCCGAAGCAGAACATCGACACCGGTATGGGCCTGGAGCGCATCGCGTCGATCCTGCAGGGTGTCGACAACCTGTACGAGATCGACGAGGTCAAGCCGATCCTGGCGAAGGCCGCCGAGATGACCGGCAGGGAGTACGGCAAGCAGTCCGGTCACGCCGCGTCGGAGAGCCACCCGGACGACGTGCGCCTGCGGGTGATCGCGGACCACGTCCGTACCGCGCTGATGTTGATCAGTGACGGCATCGTGCCGTCCAACGAGGGCCGCGGCTATGTGCTGCGCCGCATCATGCGCCGGGCGATCCGGGCGATCCGCCTGCTCGGCTGGCAGGAGCCGGCGCTGCCGATCCTGCTGCCGATCGCGCGGGACTGCATGTCCCCGTCGTACCCGGAGATCGAGAAGGAGTTCGGCCGGATCTCCACCTACGCCTACGCGGAGGAGGAGGCGTTCCTCTCCACACTGAAGGCCGGCACGACCATCCTGGACACCGCGATCACCGAGTCCAAGAGCAAGGGCAAGGGCCGGCTCTCCGGGGAGAAGGCGTTCCAGCTGCACGACACGTACGGTTTCCCGATCGACCTGACCCTGGAGATCGCGCAGGAGCAGGGCCTGCAGGTCGACCAGGAGGGTTTCCGGCGGCTGATGGCCGACCAGCGGTCCCGGGCGAAGGCCGACGCGGCGGCGCGCAAGACCGGCCACGCCGACCTGTCGGCGTACCGGTCGGCGCTGGACGCGGGTGGCACGGTCGAGTTCACCGGGTACCAGGAGATCACCCGGGAGACCCGGGTCCGGGCGCTGATCGGTGACTCGGGCCGGGTCGAGGTGGCCGGCGAGGGCGACTTCGTCGAGCTGGTGCTGGACACCACGCCCTTCTACGCGGAGGGCGGCGGCCAGCAGGCCGACACCGGTGTGATCAACGTCGGCAACGGCCGGCTGGAGATCGTCGACGTTCAGCAGCCGATCCCCGGCCTGATCGTGCACAAGGCGCGGGTGGTCCGTGGCGAGGTGCGCGCGGGCGAGACGGCGCTGGCCGAGATCGACGTGAACCGGCGCAAGGCGATCTCCCGCTCGCACACCGCGACGCACCTGGTGCACCAGACGATGCGTAACTTCCTCGGCGAGTCGGCGACCCAGGCGGGTTCGCTGAACGCGCCGGGCCGGCTGCGGTTCGACTTCCACACCCCGGGCGCGGTCAACCCGTCGGTGCTGTTCGACGTGGAGCAGCAGATCAACGAGGTGCTGCTGCGCGACCTCGAGGTGAACGCGTTCGTCACCTCGCAGGAGGAGGCGCGGCGGCTCGGCGCGATGGCGCTGTTCGGCGAGAAGTACGGCGACGAGGTCCGCGTGGTCGAGGTCGGTGACTACGCCCGTGAGCTGTGCGGTGGCACCCACGTGGCGCGGTCCGGCCAGCTCGGCCTGGTGAAGATCCTCAACGAGCAGTCGATCGGCTCCGGCGTGCGCCGCGTGGAGGCCCTCGTGGGCCTCGACGCGTTCAGCTTCCTGGCGAAGGAGCACCTGCTGGTGTCCCGTCTGGCCGACCTGTTCCGGGTGCCCGGCGAGCAGGTCGCCGACCGGGTCGAGCAGACCGTCACGGCGCTGCGCGACGCGGAGAAGGAGCTGGAGAAGCTGCGGGCGCAGATGGTCCTCGGCGGGGCGGCCGCGCTGGCCGGCCAGGCGAAGGACGTGCGTGGTGTGGCGTTCGTCGGCACCGAGGCGCCGGAGGGCGCGGCCGGCAACGACGTGCGCACGCTGGCGCAGGAGATCCGCGGCAAGATCGACGCGGCGCGTCCCGCGGTGGTCGCGGTGACCTCCCGGTCCAACGGCAAGGCGTCGTTGATCGTCGCGATCAACGGCGCGGCGAAGAGCCGCGGCGTGTCCGCGCAGGACCTGGTGAAGGCGGCGCTGTCCGGCCGGGGCGGCGGCAACGCCGATCTGGCGCAGGGCGGCGGTGTCCCGGCGGAGGAGGCGCCCCGGCTGCTCGCCGCGATCGAGCAGGCGATCGCCGACGAGGGCTGAGGTCTCACGTGGTGAGAGCGCCCCGGAGCACTTTCCGGGGCGTTCTTGCTGTCACGCTGAGTGATTGTCCTCTGTCGTTTGGGTACTCCGTTTCTTAGCGGAACTTTAGGCCTTGCCCCGGGTGGCGGCGCTGCGGCCAGCGAGGGGGCTAAGCTCTTGGTCGCGATCGGTGACGATCATCAAAGGGATCGTTCACAGGTCTTCGCATCAGTGCGTAATCGGGGACGGGAGATGCGGGTTGCTGCGGTGCAGGGTGGGAGCGTGATCATGCGCTTCACTCGGGGCGTTCGCCTGGGTGTGGACGTTGGTCAGGTGCGGGTCGGTGTCGCCAAGTGCGACCCGGACGGGATCCTGGCCAGCCCGGTGGTGACCGTGTCACGGGACCAGGAGACCGGCGACGACGGCACCCCGAAGGACATGGTGGAGCTGGCTCGCCTGGTGGCCGAGCACGAGGCGACCGAGGTGGTCGTCGGGTTGCCGGTGGCGCTCAACGGGCGCGAGGGTGTGGCGGCGGGCCACGTCCGCGCGTACGTGGAGAGGCTGAGCGCGGTGCTCGCTCCGGTTCCGGTGCTGCTGGCCGACGAGCGGATGTCGACGGTCGTGGCCAGCCGCCGGTTGTCCGAGCGCGGTGTGAAGGGCAAGCGCCAGCGCGCGGTGGTGGACCAGGCGGCAGCCGTGGAGATCCTGCAGGGCTGGCTGAACGCGCAGCGGAGGCAGACTTAATTGAGCGACGAGATGGAACTCAGGTTCGAGAGCAACCCGGACCCCGGGCGGTGGCGTCACCGCCGTGATGAGGGCAAGGGCCGCTCCGTCATCGCGTTCGTGATGGTCCTGCTGCTGGTCGGCGCTCTCGGCGCCGGCGGGTGGTATGGCTACGACCGCTTCGCGGGCCGGTTCCTGGCCGCCGACTTCGACGGTCCCGGCACCGGCGAGGTGATCGTCGAGGTGAAGAAGAACGACAGCGCCTCCGCGATCGCCGAGACCCTGCACGGCGCGGGTGTGGTCAAGAGCACCCGGGCGTTCGTCAACGCGGCCAACGAGAACCCGGACAGCACCGGCATCCAGGTCGGGCAATACAAGATCCGCAAGGAGATGAAGGCCAGCGACGCCGTGCTGGCGCTGCTGGACCTGAAGAACAAGTACGTCGAGGGCGCCGTCACCATCCCCGAGGGGTGGACGAAGATGCAGGTCTTCACCGAGCTCGCGAAGGCCAGCGGACTCAAGTACGAGGACTTCGAGAAGGCCGCCTCGGACATCACCAAGCTGGGTGTCACGGCGGCCTGGCTCAAGCGGACCGACGGCAAGAAGGTCGACAAGTCCAACATCGAGGGCTTCCTCTACCCGGCGACCTACGAGCTGCCGAAGAACGCCACGGCCGAGGACATCCTGAAGCTGCTTGTCAAGAACTTCAACGCCGAGATGAAGAAGCTCGACTTCGAGGCCAAGGCCGCAAAGCTCAAGATCTCGCCGTACGAGGCGCTGGTCGCCGCCTCGATCACGCAGGTGGAGGCGCTGCTGAAGGTGGACATGGGACCGGTGGCGCGGGTGCTCTACAACCGGGCGTACTCCGGTGACTTCCCCTGCGGCTGCCTCCAGCTGGACAGCACGGTCAACTACTGGCTGCGGCTGAACGGCAAGCAGGGCAAGTCCTCCGAGAAGCTCACCATCGACGAGATGCACGGCGAGGACAACCCGTACCGGTACAACGCGCCGGGCATGTCGATCGGGCCGATCAGCAACCCCGGCGAGGTGGCCCTCACCGGCGCGATCGAGGCGCCTAAGAGCGATTACTTCTTCTTCGTGACGATCGACGCGAAGGGCACCATGGCGTACGGCAAGACATTCGACGAGCACAACGCCAACATTCAGATCGCGTGCAGGAACGGTATCCCGATCTGCTGACCCTCTGACGGGTGCTGTGGCCGGCCGGGGTTGCTCCAGTCGGCCACGTCGCGTTAGGCAGGAACGCAGGGGTGGGCGCGAAGGCATCGATGTGGGTATGGTGCGCGTCAGTGCTGGTCGTGTTCTGACCGGAGTCGGCCGGACGGGCAGCGGAGGCAGACGGAGATGATCGACGAACTGGATGTGGCGTTTGAAGAGGACGCCGAGTCGAGTGGGGCACGGCGCGGCAGCGCCAAGAAAGGGCGGGGTCGGTCGGCCATTGCGCTGGTCATGACCCTGTTGCTCTTCGCGGTCCTGGGTGGTGGCGTCTACTTCGGCTACACCAAGGTCGCGAGCTTCTTCGTCGCCGCCGACTACGAGGGCTCCGGGTCCACGCCGGTCGAGGTGACGATCCGGAAGAACCTGTCGCTCACCGAGATCGGCAACGAGCTGGTCGAAGCCGATGTGGTGAAGAGCACGAAGGCGTTCACCGAGGCCGCCGACGCCGAGCCGAAGAGCAAGAACATCCAGGCCGGCACCTATGTGCTGCGCAAGCAGATGGCGGCGAAGCAGGCGCTCGCCCAGCTGCTGGACCCGAACACGCGGCTCAGCAAGGGCGTGACGGTTCCCGAGGGCAAGACCACCAAGCAGACCTTCGAGCTGCTCGCGAAGGGCACCGGCATCCCGGTCAAGGACTTCGAGGATGCGGCGAAGGACCCGGTGGCGCTCGGCGTGCCGGACTGGTGGTTCAACCGGGGCGACGGCAAGCCGTCGGCCAAGAGCATCGAGGGCTTCCTCTTCCCGGACACCTACGAGTTCGACACGAAGGTGACCGCCCAGCAGGCGCTGCGGACCATGGTGGAGCACTTCCTCACCGTCACCGGCGACATGAGCTTCGCCGACGAGGTGCAGAAGAACCGGAAGGTGTCGCCGTACGAGGCGCTGATCGTGGCGTCGCTGGCCCAGGCCGAGGCCGGCATCGCCGCGGATCTGCCGAAGGTGGCCCGGGTCGCCTACAACCGGGCGTACGTCAAGGACATGCCCCTGCAGTTCGACGTCACCACGAACTACTGGCTCCAGCTCAACGGCAAGGACCCCAAGCACTCGGGCCAGCTCCTGCAGAAGGAGATGGACGACCCGAAGAACCCGTACAACACCGAGATCGTCAAGGGCCTGCCGATCGGGCCGATCAACAACCCCGGCAAGGCGGCGCTGATCGGCTCGCTGAAGCCGACGAACGGGCCGTGGCTGTTCTTCGTGGCGGTCGACAAGAGCGGCCGGTCCGCGTTCGCCGTCACCGACGCCGAGCACCAGAAGAACGTGCAGAAGGCCTGCGCCAACGGCATCAACCTCTGCGGGAAGTGAGCCTGTTCCCCGGCCCCGTAAAGTGGGCCGGGTGCAGAGCCAAGACGAGACCCCGGCCGGTGGCCGGAAGGCCGCCGTGTGCGGTAAGCCGATCGCACACTCGCTCTCCCCGGTGATCCACAATGCCGGGTTCGCCGCCGCCGGGCTGACCGGCTGGACGTATGAGGCGATCGAATGCGCCGAGTCCGAGCTGCCGGACCTGGTGGCCGGGCTGGGCCCGGAGTGGGCCGGTCTGTCGCTGACCATGCCGCTCAAGGAGGCCGCTCTGCGGCTGGCCACCTCGGCGTCCCCGGTCGCCATCGCGGCCGGTGTGGCCAACACGCTGGTGCGGCAGCCGGACGGCTCCTGGCACGCCGACAACACCGACGTCCCCGGCATGGTGCACGTGCTGCGGGAGGCGGGTCTCGGCCTGAGCCGCGGCCGGCACGCGGTCAAGGAGGCGCCGCCGCGGATCACCGTGCTCGGCGGCGGCGGCACCGCCCGGGCCGCGCTCGCCGCCGCGGCCGAGCTGGGCGCCGAGACGGTCACCGTGGTCACCCGCCGGCCCGGGGCCCATGACGAGCTGGCACCGGTGGCGGTGGCTCTCGGCCTGACCGTCGACGGTGTCGACTGGGCCGGCGCCGCGGGGGCCTTCGACGCCGACGCGGTGCTGTCCACCGTTCCCAAGGGCGCCGCCGACGAGCTGGCCGAGCGGGTCACCTGGCGCCCCGGCAGTGTGTATTTCGACGCCCTCTACGACCCGTGGCCCACGCCGCTCGCCGCCTCCGCGACCAAGCACGACATTCCGGTGGTCTCCGGGCTGGACCTGTTGCTGGCGCAGGCGCTCAGTCAGTTCGAGCAGTTCACCGGGGTGGCGGAGGCGCCGCAGGAGGCGATGCGCAGGGCGCTCGGCGAGGCGGTCGCGGCCCGGGGGTGACAGCCGGCCGGGTGTCCGTAGGGCGGGATGCGGACGGCCACGTGCCGGCACGGACCGGCGCCGTGCCAGACTGTTGCCGTGTTGCGCTGGCTGACTGCAGGTGAATCGCATGGACCGGCGCTCGTCGCGCTGCTCGAGGGTGTCCCCGCCGGGATCGAGGTGACGAGCGCTGACATCACCCGTGATCTGGTGCGCCGCCGCCTGGGTTACGGCCGCGGCGCCCGGATGAAGTTCGAGCAGGACGAGCTGGAGCTCATCGGCGGCATCCGGCACGGGGTGACGCAGGGCTCGCCGGTCGCGATCCGGATCGGCAACACCGAGTGGCCCAAGTGGGAGACGGTCATGGCGGCCGACCCGGTGGACCCGGAGGTGCTGGCGTCGCAGTCGCGTAACGCGGCGTTGACCCGGCCGCGCCCCGGCCACGCCGACCTGGCCGGCATGCAGAAATACGGGCACACCGACGCCCGCCCGATCCTGGAGCGCGCCAGCGCCCGGGAGACCGCGGCCCGTGTCGCCGTCGGCGTGGTCGCCAAGCAGCTGATCAAGCAGGCGCTCGGCATCGACATCGTCTCGCACGTCATCGAGCTGGGCTCGGTCGCCGCCAAGCCGGGTGTGATCCCGACGCCGGACGACTTCGACCGCATCGATGAGGACCCGTTGCGCTGCCTCGACCCGGAGGCCAGCGCCCGCATGGTGGCCGAGGTCGACGCGGCCAAGCAGGACGCGGACACGCTCGGCGGCATCGTCGAGGTGCTGGCCTACAACGTGCCGCCGGGTCTCGGCTCGCACGTCCAGTGGGACCGCAAGCTCGACGCCCGTCTGGCCACGGCGCTCATGTCGATCCAGTCCGTCAAGGGTGTGGAGATCGGCGACGGGTTCACCCAGGCCCGCTCGCGCGGCTCGGTCGCCCACGACGAGATCGTGCCGACGCCCGACGGTGTGAAGCGGGTGACCGACCGGGCCGGTGGCCTGGAGGGTGGCATCACCAACGGCGAGCCGCTGCGCGTGCGTGCCGCGCTCAAGCCCATCTCGTCGCTCAACCGGGCGCTGCAGACCGTCGACGTGGTCACTGGCGAGGCGGCCACCGCGATCAACCAGCGGTCCGACGTCTGCGCGGTCCCGGCCGGCGCGGTCGTCGCCGAGGCGATGGTCGCCCTGGTCCTGGCCGAGGCGGCGACGGAGAAGTTCGGCGGTGACTCGGTCGCGGAGATCCGGCGCAACCTGCAGTCGTACCTCGACAATCTGATCATCCACTGATGGCGCCGGTCGCGGTCCTGGTCGGTGTGATGGGCGCCGGCAAGACCACCGTCGGCCGGGCGGTCGCGGCCGAGCTGGGCGTGCCTTTCGGCGACACCGACTCGATCATCGAGGAGCGGGCCGGCAAGCCGATCCCGGAGATCTTCGTCGACGACGGCGAGGCCGCGTTCCGCGCCCTCGAGCGCGAGGTCGTGGCCGAGTCCCTGGAGACCTTCGGCGGCGTCCTCGCCCTGGGCGGCGGCGCGATCCTCGACGAGGGTACGCGGAAGATCCTCACCGACCACACGGTCGTCTACCTGTCCGTGGAGCTGGCCGACGCGATCAAGCGGGTCGGTCTGGGCGCGGGCCGTCCCCTGCTGGCGATCAACCCGCGGGCCACCCTGAAATACCTGCTCGACCAGCGGCGTCCGCTCTACCTGTCGGTGGCCGCCCACACCGTCACCACCGACGGCCGTGCCGAGCAGGACGTGGCCGCCGAGGTCGTCGCCCTGCTGCGCTAGGCGGCCGGGGTCGTCTTGTTCTCCAGGGCGAGCAGCTCGGAGACGGTCACGAAGCGGAAGCCGCGCGCCTTCAGTCCGGCGAACATGGCGGGGAGACCGCGCAGCGACACCAGCCGGTGCTGCTTGCCGGTGTCGTGGGCCAGGACGATCGACCCCGGGCGTACGTTGTCGACGATGTCGCGCACCTGCCCGTCCGGGTCCTTCTCGAAGTACAGCTCGCGCATCAGGTGCGACCAGAGCACGATGTCGTAGCCCATGCAGTCGGCGGCCAGCACGGTCGAGCCGCCGAGGTGCCCGTAGGGCGGGCGCATCAGCGTCGGCGTCCGCCCGAACACCTTCTGGATCATCTCGTGGGTGCGGGACAGCTCGCTCGTCACACCGGCCCGGTCCAGGGTGGCGAGGTCGTCGTGCGACCACGAGTGGTTGCCGATCTCGTGCCGGCCCATCCGGTCCCGGACCAGATCGGCGTTGGCCTCCAGGTTGCGCCCGACCATGAAGAACGTCGCCGGGACCGCGGCCGCGTCGAGGGCGTCGAGCACCATCGGTGTCCAGTCCGGCGCCGGCCCGTCGTCGAAGGTGAACGCCACCACCGGCTCGGTCGTCTGCACGTAGTAGCGCACCGACAGCCCGGGGTTCTGCAGGTCGGCGGGCGCGTCGGCGGCCGCCGCGTACCCACCGCTGAGCGGGGGCCGGTCCCAGCCGAACAGCCGGGGCAGACCGACCGCCCCGGCGGCGCCGACGGCCACCCCGCCGGTGGCCAGGAGTGCACGCCGCATGACCGTACGTCGATTGATACCCATTGTCATGTTCCCCCGTTGCGGTCAGCGAGAGTATCGGAAGACCGCAACGGGAAGTTCAGCGGTTCGAGTGATCTCGTTCCGCCGGTCAGGGGACGGGCGGCGAACCGGCGTCCGGCAGCCGGGTCTCCAGGGCTTCGATGCGGCGCACGAGGGGGGCCAGCTCGGCGCGGACGGCGTTCAGCAGAGCGGGGGGAGTCGCCTGGTCGGAGGTGGTGGCGCGGAGGTGGTCGTAGCCGGCGAGCGCGGCGGCCACCGTCCGGCGGGCGGCCTTGCCGTCGACGGCCCGGGAGCGCAGCAGGTCACCGGCGGCGCCGTCGGGCTCGGCGGCCAGGCCGATCAGTAGATGCTCGCAGCCGACGTAGTTGTGTCCGAAACCGATCGCCTCGCCGACGCTGAGCTCGAGGGCGACGGCGGCCGGGGCGCTGAACCGCAGCGCGCCGGGGGTCGCCGGCCGCTCGGGGTGCCGGGGGCGGTCAGCGAGCCGGGGGCGACGTCCATCGCGGTGAGGATCTGCAGTGCCAGGTTCTGTCCCTCGGCGAGCAGGCCGTGCAGCAGGTCACCGGTGGTGACCGAGGCGGCGCCGGCCTCCCGGGCGCGGGCGGCGGCCAGGTTGAGGACGGTGACCAGGCGGGCGGTGAAGCTGGGCAGGCGCTCGGCGACCCAGGCCGGGTCGATGTCGGTCAGGACGGCCTGCCGGATGGTGGTGATGCGGCGGACCGCGTGCTCCAGGGCGCGCTGGCAGATCGGGGAGACGGGCAGGCCGGTCTCGCGAACCGCGTCGGCGAGGTCGTCGGGGAGGTAGACGTTGATTTTCGGCATGCATCATGTGTAACCCGCTTGGGGTCATCTGTATATAACCCCATGGAGGCCCGCGGGCGTACGAATAGGGTGGAGACCGTGGTGACGCGGATTCCGGTGGCGGGCGACCGTCCATATGACGTGGTCGTGGGCCGAGGGCTGGCGGACGAGCTGCCCCCGATGATCGAGGGCGCGGCCCGGGTGGCGGTGCTGCACCCGCCGACCCTTCGCGAGCGCGCCGAGGCCGTCGCGAAGTCGGCCGGGGGCGCGACGGTGGTGCCGATCGAGGTGCCCGACGCCGAGCGGGGCAAGTCGATCGAGGTCGCCGCCCGGTGCTGGGACGAGCTGGGGGCCGCGGGCTTCACCCGTACCGACGTGGTGGTGGGTGTCGGGGGTGGCGCGACCACCGACCTCGCCGGCTATGTCGCGGCGGCCTGGCTCCGCGGGGTCCGCTGGGTGCCGGTCTCCACCTCGGTGGCCGGCATGGTCGACGCCGCCGTCGGCGGCAAGACCGCGGTCAACATCGCCGCCGGCAAGAACCTGGTCGGCGCGTTCCATCCGCCCGCCGGGGTGATCTGCGACCTGGACGCGCTGGACACGCTGCCCGCCGAGGACATCGCGGCCGGCCTGGCCGAGGTGGTCAAGGGCGGCTTCATCGCCGACCCGAGGATCCTCGAGCTGGTCGAGGCCGATCCCGCCGCCGCTCTCGACCCGCGCAGCGACGTGCTGCGCGAGCTGGTCGAGCGCAAGATCCGGGTGAAGGCCGGCGTGGTCGGGGTGGACCTCAAGGAGTCCGGGCTGCGGGAGATCCTCAACTACGGGCACACGCTGGGTCACGCGATCGAGCGACGGGAGAAATACTCCTGGAAGCACGGGCACGCCATCGCGGTGGGCCTGATCTTCGCGGCCGAGCTGGGCCGGCTCACCGGGCGGCTGGACGATGCCACCGCCGACCGGCACCGGACGATCCTGGAGTCGCTGGGGCTACCCACGGCGTACGCCGAAGAGGCCTGGAGCGACCTGCTGCCCGCCATGCGCGTTGACAAGAAGGCGCGGGCGGCCACCCTGCGGTTCGTGGTCCTGGACGGCCTGGCGAAGCCGGGCATCCTGGCCGGGCCGGCCGAGGACCTGCTGCGCCGGGCGTATGCGGCGGTGGCCCGATGATCTACGTGCTGAACGGGCCGAACCTGGGCCGGCTGGGCCTGCGTGAGCCCGGCGTCTACGGGTCGTCGACCTACCAGGACCTGGTCGAGATGTGCCAGGCCGTCGCCGACGACCTGGGCGTGACCGTCGAGGTGAAGCAGACGAACGCCGAGCACGAGATGCTGGAGTGGCTGTACAAGGCGGCCGACGAGGGCGCCGACGTGGTGCTCAATCCGGGCGCCTGGACGCACTACAACTACGCCGTGCGCGACGCCTGCGCGATGCTGCGCGGCAAGCTGGTCGAGGTGCACATCTCCAACGTCCACGCCCGGGAGGAGTTCCGGCACCACTCGGTCGTCTCGGCTGTCGCTACGGGCGTGATCGCGGGACTGGGTTTCGACGGATATCGCCTGGCCCTGGAGCACATCGCCCGGTAGGCCCGATTCGCTCCGGCCAGCTTCCCGCCGGTAAGGTGGTTCGGTCACCGATACGTATCAAGATCAAGGCAGGACATGGCTTCCACCAACGACCTGAAGAACGGCCTTGTGCTCAACCTCGACAAGGAGCTGTGGAGCGTCGTCGAGTTCCAGCACGTCAAGCCGGGTAAGGGTCCGGCCTTCGTGCGGACCACGCTGAAGCACGTGCTGTCCGGCAAGGTGGTGGACAAGACCTTCAACGCCGGCACCAAGGTCGAGACCGCGACCGTGGACAAGCGCACCATGCAGTACCTGTACAAGGACGGTGAGGACTTCGTCTTCATGGACCTGGACACGTACGACCAGATTCCCGTCACCGGCACCACGGTCGGTGACAACGCCAACTACCTGTTGGCCGAGGCTGAGGTCACCGTCGCGTTGCACGAGGGCGTGCCGCTCTACATCGAGCTGCCGACCAGCGTGTTCCTCGAGGTCACCTACACCGAGCCGGGCCTGCAGGGCGACCGCTCGACCGGCGGCACCAAGCCCGCCACGGTCGAGACCGGCGCGACCGTCAACGTTCCGCTCTTCATCACCACCGGTGAGAAGATCAAGGTCGACACCCGCGACGGCCGCTACCTCGGCCGCAGCTGATGGCCGAAGGTCCCAAGAAGGAACGGCTCGCGCGTCGCAAGGCCCGCAAGCGGGCGCTGGACGTCCTCTTCGAGGCTGACCTGCGTAATCTGCCGCCGGGCCAGGTGCTCCTGACGTACCTGGACCGGATCGCGAAGCCACACCCGGAGCACCTCGAGTACTCGAAGACGCTCATCGAGGGTGTGGCCAAGCATCTCGACCGGATCGACGAGCTGATCGCCAGTTACGCCGAGGGTTGGACGATCGACCGGATGCCCGCGGTCGACCGCAACCTGGCCCGGATCGCGGTCTACGAGCTGCTCTTCGAGCCGGACGTGGACGATCCGGTGGCGATCACCGAGGCGGTCGAGCTGGCCAGGGAGATGTCGACCGACGACAGCCCCCGTTTCCTGAACGGGTTGCTGGACCGGATCGCGGCCTTCGCCACCCGCTGAACCACCCGGCTCGCGCGCCACGGAACGGCTCGGATCCTCGGATGCGGGCCGTTTCTTCATGCCCGGGGGTACGGGCAGGGTGACGATCCGGTTCAAGAATGGCGAAAGCCCGCGTCGGGGGGACGCGGGCTTTACGGGGGGCGCTACAGGGTGTTGCTGATTTTGTTCAGTTACGCCGGCTCAACGGTTCAGCTGGCGAAGAACGCGCGCGGGTCGGCCACCAGGACACCCTGCTCGGTCAGGCGCTCGATGAGGCCGGACGGCGAGATGTCGTAGACGATGGCGAGCGCGCGCAGGTCGTCGGCTCGGATGGACAGCACGCGACCGTTGTAGTCGCCACGCTGCTGCTGGATAGCCCGGGCGTACCGCGCCACGTAGGCGAGGTCCTCACCCGTGGTGTCGTACAGCTTCTCCAGGTCGAGGACGATCTTGTTGGTGGCCTCGAGCCGGATACCACTGCCGTCGGGCAGCAGTTCGGAGACGGGCACACGGTAGAAGTCGGCCAGTTCGGCCAGACGTGACACGGTGACGGCTCGGTCGCCCCGCTCGTAGGAGCCGACCACGACCGCTTTCCAGCGGCCGTTGGACTTCTCTTCGACACCCTGCAGGGACAGGCCCTGCTGCTGACGGATGGAGCGCAGGCGGGCGCCCAGCGACTTCGCGTACTCAGACGGCATACGGACACTCCCGGTACTGTGCTGGCCCGGAGGGTTCTTTCCTCACGGATCGCTACGCTGCGTGACGGTACGGAGTTTGCGACCGCCGGTCAAGTGTTGGTTACCGATGAGTCGCGCGGGCCGCACCAAAGTTACCGGCTGTATCCCTAGTCGGTGTGATTTGTCCGTTCTGTTCCAGTCAGGCACGTCACCATGGTCAACGCCGCGTCCACTGGTAACGTAGCGTCGACTGACATCCTTTAACGACCCGTCCCGTGAGGCGGGGAAGGAGGTCCGCCGTGGCACAACCACGCGCAGACACACCCAGCAAGATCATTCTGGCGGAGTCCGACCTGCACCGGGTCGTCGACCGGATCGCCCATCAGATTCTCGAGAAGACCTCCGGCGCCACCGGGACCGTGCTGCTCGGCATCCCGACCCGGGGCGTCCCGCTCGCCCACCGCCTCGCCGCCCGGATTCACGCCTTCGAGGGTGTCGACGTCCCGGTCGGCTCGCTGGACATCACGCTCTACCGCGACGATCTGCGCCTCAAGGCCACCCGCGCGCTCGGCCGCACCGAGCTGCCGCCCGGTGGGATCGACGGCCTGCGGGTCATCCTCGTCGACGACGTGCTCTTCTCCGGCCGGTCGGTGCGCGCCGCCCTCGACGCGCTCAACGACATCGGCCGGCCCAGCTCGGTGCAACTCGCGGTGCTGGTCGACCGTGGTCACCGGCAGTTGCCGATCCGCGCCGACTACGTGGGCAAGAACATTCCGACCGCGCTCAGCGAGAGCGTCAAGGTGACCCTCACCGAGACCGACGGCGCCGACGAGGTCAAGCTGCTCGGAGGCCTGTCGTGATCAAGCACCTGCGCTCCGCGGCCGACCTGGACGCCGCCACCGCCACGCTGATCCTGGACACCGCGGCCGAGATGGCCGCGCTCTCCGGCCGCGAGGTGAAGAAGCTGCCCGCGCTGCGCGGCCGCACCGTGGTCAACCTCTTCTACGAAGACTCCACCCGCACCCGGATCTCCTTCGAGGCGGCCGCCAAGCGGCTCTCCGCGGACGTCATCAACTTCTCCGCCAAGGGCTCCAGCGTGTCGAAGGGCGAGAGCCTCAAGGACACCGCGCTCACCCTGCAGGCGATGGGCGCCGACGCCGTGGTGATCCGCCACTCGGCCAGTGGCGCCCCGCACCGGCTGGCCAACTGGGTGGACGGGTCGGTGGTCAACGCCGGCGACGGCACCCACGAGCACCCGACCCAGGCGCTGCTCGACGCGTACACCATGAGGTCCCGCCTCGGTCGTCTCGACGGGCTGAAGGTCGCGATCGTCGGCGACGTGCTGCACAGCCGGGTCGCCCGGTCCAACGTGCTGCTGCTCACCACGCTCGGCGCGCAGGTCACCGTGGTCGGGCCGCCGACCCTGATCCCGATCGACGTGGCCGCGGCGCTGGCCGAGAAGACCCAGGTCTCCTACGACCTGGACTCGGTGCTGCCGGACAGCGACGTCGTCATGATGCTGCGGGTGCAGACCGAGCGGATGCAGGACTCGTACTTTCCCTCGGCGCGCGAGTACAGCCGCCGCTACGGGCTCGACGTGGCCCGGATGAAGAAACTGCCGGAGCACGCGATCGTGATGCACCCCGGCCCGATGAACCGCGGGATGGAGATCGCGCCCGAGGTGGCCGACTCACCCCGCTCCACGATCGTCGAACAGGTCGCCAACGGCGTCAGTGTCCGGATGGCCGTCCTCTACCTGCTGCTGGGAGGCAAGTGATGGCGTACCTGCTCAAGGGCGTCTCGATCCTCGGTGCCGAACCGACCGATCTCTACATCAACGACGGCGTGATCTCGGCTCCGGTCGAGAACGCCGAGGTGATCGACGCGGCCGGGCTGGTCGCACTGCCCGGCCTCGTCGACGTGCACACCCACCTGCGCGAGCCCGGCCGGGAGGACGCCGAGACCGTCGAGACCGGCTCCCGGGCCGCGGCCCTGGGCGGCTACACCGCGGTCTGCGCGATGGCCAACACCTCGCCGGTCGCCGACACCGCCGGCGTGGTCGAGCAGGTCTGGCGCCTGGGCCGTGAGGCCGGGCTGGTCGACGTGCAGCCGATCGGCGCGGTCACGGTCGGCCTGGCCGGCAAGCAGATGGCCGAGCTGGGCGCGATGGCCACCTCGGCGGCGAACGTGCGGATCTTCTCCGACGACGGGTTCTGCGTCGCCGACCCCAAGCTGATGCGCCGCGCCCTGGAGTACGTGAAGGCGTTCGACGGCGTCATCGCCCAGCACGCCGAGGAGCACCGCCTCACCGAGGGCGCGCAGATGCACGAGGGCGAGGTCAGCACCCGGCTCGGGCTGACCGGCTGGCCCGCGGTCGCCGAGGAGGCGATCATCGCCCGCGACGTGCTGCTGGCCGAGCACGTCGGTAGCCGCCTGCACGTCTGCCACGTCTCCACGGCCGGCTCGGTCGAGGTGCTGCGCCAGGCCAAGGCCCGCGGCGTCCGCGTGACGGCCGAGGTCACCCCGCACCACCTACTGCTCACCGACGAGCTCGCGGCCGGTTACGACCCGGTCTTCAAGGTCAACCCCCCGTTGCGTACGCGCAAGGACGTCGACGCCCTGCGCCAGGCGCTGCTGGACGGGGTGATCGACGTGGTGGCCACCGACCACGCCCCGCACGCCGTGCAGGACAAGGAATGCGAGTGGTCGCACGCGCGTCCCGGCATGCTCGGCCTGGAGACGGCGCTGCCGATCGTGCTGAGCATCTACGGCCCGCAGTGGGACCTGATCGCCGACCGGATGTCGCAGGCCCCGGCCCGGATCGCCGGTCTGGCCGGGCACGGCGGTGACCTCACCGTCGGCTCCCCGGCCAACCTGACGCTGGTGGACCCGTCCGCGCGCCGGGTCGTCGACCCGTCGGAGCTGGCGAGCCGCAGCCGCAACACGCCGTACGCGGGCATGACCCTGCCCGGTCGCATCGTGGCGACCTTCCTGCGGGGCGAGGCGACGGTACTGGACGGGAAGGCAGTCAAATGAGCAAGGCGATCCTCGTGCTCGAGGACGGGCGCACGTTCCACGGCAGCGCGTACGGCGCGGTGGGTGAGACGTTCGGCGAGGCGGTGTTCACCACCGGCATGACCGGCTACCAGGAGACGCTGACCGACCCGTCGTTCCACAAGCAGGTCGTGGTGCAGACCGCCCCGCAGATCGGCAACACCGGCGTCAACGACGAGGACGACGAGTCGGACCGCATCTGGGTGGCCGGCTACGTGGTCCGCGACCCGGCCCGCCGCCCGTCCAACTGGCGCTCCACCGGCGATCTCGGCGACCGGCTCAAGGCCGAGGGTGTCGTCGGCATCAGCGGCGTCGACACCCGCGCCCTCACCCGCCACCTGCGCGAGCGCGGCGCCATGCGGGTCGGCATCTCGTCGGTCGACCTCGACCCGCGGGCGCTGCAGCAGCGTGTCCTGGCCCAGCCGCAGATGCTCGGCGCCGACCTGTCCGCCCAGGTCAGCACGCCGGAGCGCTACACCGTCCAGGCCGAGGGCGAGCACCGCTACACGGTCGCCGCGCTGGACCTGGGCATCAAGCGCAACGTCTCCCGCCGGCTGGCCGCGCGCGGCGTCACCACGCACGTCTTCCCGGCCTCCTCGTCGATCGAGGACCTGCTCGCGGTCGGCCCGGACGCGGTGTTCTTCTCACCCGGCCCGGGCGACCCGGCCACCGCCGACGGCCCGGTCGCGCTCGCGCAGGAGGTGATGCGCCGGCAGGTGCCGCTCTTCGGCATCTGCTTCGGCAGCCAGATCCTCGGCCGCGCGCTCGGCTTCGGGACCTACAAGCTGGGGTACGGCCACCGCGGCATCAACCAGCCGGTGCTCGACAGGACCACCGGCAAGGTCGAGGTGACCAGCCACAACCACGGTTTCGCCGTGGACGCCCCGATCGGCGAGCGGATCGACACCGAGTTCGGTGGTGTCGAGGTCTCGCACGTCTGCCTGAACGACAACGTGGTCGAGGGCCTGCGGGGCCTGGAGGTCCCGGCTTTCACCGTCCAGTACCACCCCGAGGCCGCCGCCGGCCCGCACGACGCGGACTACCTGTTCGACCGCTTCGTCGACCTTGTGGAAAAGAAGGGCTGAGCACGTGCCGAAGCGTGAAGATCTCAAGCACGTCATGGTGATCGGGTCCGGCCCGATCGTCATCGGCCAGGCCTGCGAGTTCGACTACTCCGGCACCCAGGCCTGCCAGGTGCTGCGCGCCGAGGGCATCCGCGTCTCGCTGGTCAACTCCAACCCGGCCACGATCATGACCGACCCGGAGTTCGCCGACGCCACCTACGTCGAGCCGATCACACCCGAGTTCGTCGAGCTGGTCATCGCCAGGGAGCGCCCCGACGCGATCCTGCCGACGCTGGGCGGCCAGACCGCCCTCAACACCGCGATCGCCCTGCACGAGAGCGGCGTCCTGGACAAGTACGGCGTCGAGCTGATCGGCGCGAACGTCGACGCCATCCGCAAGGGCGAGGACCGGCAGCTCTTCAAGGACATCGTGGCGCTGGCCGGTGGCGAGACCCCGCGGTCGCGGGTCTGTCACTCGATGGACGAGGTCCGATCGACGGTCGCCGAGATCGGCCTGCCGGTCGTCATCCGGCCGTCCTTCACGATGGGCGGCCTGGGCTCGGGCATGGCCCACACGGCTGAGGACCTGGAGCAGATCGCCGGCGCCGGCCTGGCCGCCTCCCCGGTGCACGAGGTGCTCATCGAGGAGAGCGTGCTCGGCTGGAAGGAGTACGAGCTCGAGCTGATGCGCGACAAGCACGACAACGTCGTGGTCGTCTGCTCGATCGAGAACATCGACCCGATGGGCGTGCACACCGGCGACAGCGTGACCGTGGCCCCGGCCATGACGCTCACCGACCGGGAGTATCAGAAGCTGCGTGACCTGGGCATCGCCGTTCTGCGCGAGGTCGGGGTGGACACCGGCGGCTGCAACATCCAGTTCGCGATCAACCCGGACGACGGCCGGATGATCGTGATCGAGATGAACCCGCGGGTGTCCCGCTCGTCGGCGCTGGCGTCGAAGGCCACCGGCTTCCCGATCGCCAAGATCGCCGCGAAGCTGGCCATCGGCTACACGCTCGACGAGATCCCCAACGACATCACGCTCAAGACGCCCGCCGCCTTCGAGCCGGCCCTGGACTACGTGGTCGTGAAGATCCCGCGGTTCGCGTTCGAGAAGTTCCCGGGCGCCGACAAGGAGCTCACCACCACGATGAAGTCGGTCGGTGAGGCGATGAGCCTGGGCCGCAACTTCGCCGAGGCGCTCAACAAGGCCATGCGCTCGATGGAGACCAAGGCCGCCGGTTTCTGGACCGCGCCCACCTTCACCGACGTCGACGAGGCCCTGGAGGCGCTGAAGATCCCGCACGACGGCCGGCTCTACACGGTCGAGGCGGCGCTGCGGCTCGGCGCCACGGTCGAGCAGGTACACGCTGCCTCCGGCCGGATCGACCCGTGGTTCCTCGACGAGATCCAGGCCCTGGTCGACCTGCGTGCCGAGATCCTGGCCGCGCCCTACCTCGACGAGGAGCTGCTGCGCCGGGCCAAGCGGTCCGGGCTCTCCGACAAGCAGCTCGCTGCGCTGCGGCCGGAGCTGGCCGGGGAGGACGGCGTCCGGTCGCTGCGGCACCGGCTCGGGATCCGGCCGGTCTACAAGACCGTCGACACGTGCGCGGCCGAGTTCGAGGCGAACACGCCCTACCACTACTCGTCGTACGACGAGGAGACCGAGGTCGTGCCGAGCGACCGGCCCAAGGTGATCATCCTGGGCTCCGGGCCGAACCGGATCGGGCAGGGCATCGAGTTCGACTACTCGTGCGTGCACGCCGTGCAGGCTCTCCGCGGCGTCGACTTCGAGACCGTCATGGTCAACTGCAACCCGGAGACGGTCTCCACCGACTACGACACCGCCGACCGGCTCTACTTCGAGCCGCTCACCTTCGAGGACGTCCTCGAGGTCTTCCACGCCGAGGACAGCTCCGGCAAGGCCGCCGGCGGGCCCGGTGTGGTCGGCGTGATCGTGCAGCTGGGCGGGCAGACCCCGCTCGGCCTGGCGAACCGGCTCAAGGCGGCCGGTATCCCGATCGTCGGCACCACGCCCGAGTCGATCGACCTGGCCGAGGACCGCGGCCTGTTCGGCGCGCTGCTGGCCGAGAACGGGCTGCGCT
The DNA here is from genome assembly GCF_050956125.1 of Actinoplanes sp. CA-252034. Lineage (NCBI taxonomy): Bacteria > Bacillati > Actinomycetota > Actinomycetes > Micromonosporales > Micromonosporaceae > Actinoplanes > Actinoplanes sp. CA-252034. The sequence goes on along the minus strand of NZ_CP191846.1, from coordinate 8,630,273 downwards.
CGCCCGACCACGGCACCGCGACCAGCTTCGGCGAGGCCAAGGCGATCGCCGACACGATCGGCTACCCGGTCCTGGTCCGCCCCTCCTACGTGCTGGGCGGCCGGGGCATGGAGATCGTCTACGACGAGCCGACCCTGAAGGGCTACATCGAGCGGGCCACCGAGATCTCACCGGACCACCCGGTGCTGGTCGACCGGTTCCTCGACGACGCCGTCGAGATCGACGTGGACGCGCTCTGCGACGCCACCGGTGAGGTCTACCTGGGCGGCGTCATGGAGCACATCGAGGAGGCCGGCATCCACTCCGGCGACTCGGCCTGCTCGCTGCCGCCGATCACCCTGGCCGCCTCGCACATCGCCGAGGTTCGCCGCTACACCGAGGCGCTGGCCCGGGGCATCGGCGTGCGCGGCCTGATGAACGTGCAGTACGCGCTCAAGGACGAGGCCCTCTACGTGCTGGAGGCCAACCCGCGGGCCTCGCGGACCGTGCCGTTCGTCTCCAAGGCGACCGCGGTGCCGCTGGCCAAGGCGGCCGCCCGGATCATGCTCGGCGCCACCATCGCCGAGCTGCGGGCCGAGGGCATGCTGCTGCCCACCGGCGACGGCGGTCACGTGCCGGCGAACGCGCCGATCGCGATCAAGGAGGCGGTGCTGCCGTTCAAGCGGTTCCGCACCCTCTCCGGCAAGAACGTGGACAGCCTGCTCAGCCCGGAGATGAAGTCGACCGGTGAGGTGATGGGCATCGACGCCGGCTTCGGCCACGCGTTCGCCAAGTCGCAGGCCGCGGCCTACGGTTCGCTGCCGACCAGCGGCAAGGTGTTCGTCTCGGTCGCCAACCGGGACAAGCGGTCGATGATCTTCCCGGTGAAGCGGCTCGCCGACCTGGGCTTCACCATCGTCACCACGGCCGGGACCGGCGAGGTGCTGCGACGGTACGGCATCGACTGCGAGATCGTCCCGAAGCACTACGAGAAGCCGGGCGAGCGCAACGCCGTCGAGCTGATCCTGGCCGGCGAGATCTCGCTGATCATCAACACCCCGCAGGGCTCCGGCGCCAGCGCCCGCCGCGACGGGTACGAGATCCGCAGCGCCGCCGTCACCGCCGACGTCCCGAGCATCACCACGGTGCCCGGCGCCGCGGCCGCGGTGATGGGCATCGAGGCCCTCCGCGCCGGCGACATGTCGGTGCGCCCGCTGCAGGAGCTGCACAAGCTGCTCCGAGGTGACGAGTGAGCCTGTTCACGCGCGTCGCCCGGCCGGCTCTGTTCCGGCTGGGCGGCGGCGACGCCGAGCACGCCCACGAGTGGACGCTCGACCGGCTCGCCAGGCTGCCCGCGCCCGCGCTGGCCGCGATGCGCCGCTGGTACGGGTTCTCCAACCCGGTCGAGGTCTTCGGCGTCCGCTTCCCGAACCGGGTCGGCCTGGCCGCCGGTGTCGACAAGAACGGGATCGCCCTGCCCGCGTGGCCGGCGCTCGGCTTCGGCTTCGTCGAGGTCGGCACGGTCACCGCGAAGCCGCAGCCCGGCAACGACAAGCCGCGCCTGTTCCGGGCGAAGGCCAGCGAGGGCATCGTCAACCGGATGGGCTTCAACAACGCCGGCGCGGCCGCCCTGGCCGACCGCCTGGCCGAGCTGGGCCCCCTCGACGTGCCGCTGGGCGTCTCGCTCGGCAAGTCGAAGGTGACGCCGCTTCCGGACGCGGTCGAGGACTACCTGACGTCCTACCGGCTGCTGCACCCGTATGCCGACTACATCGCCGTCAACGTGTCGTCGCCGAACACCCCGGGTCTGCGCGCTCTGCAGGACCGGGACTCGATCGCGGCGCTGCTCAAGGCGCTGGCCGGCCCGGTGCCGGTGCTCGTCAAGATCGCGCCCGACCTGACCGAGCCGGCCATCGCCGAGCTGCTCGGGGTCTGCCTGGACCACGGCGCGGCCGGGATCATCGCCACCAACACGACGCTGTCCCGCGACGGTCTGGCCCCGGCCGACAGTCATCTGGCGGACGAGGCGGGCGGGCTCTCCGGGGCGCCGCTGACCGCCAGGTCCCGCGAGGTGGTCCGGTTCGTGCACACCGAGAGCGGCGGGAAGCTGCCGATCATCGGGGTCGGCGGGATCATGTCGGCCGACGACGCGTCCCGGATGCTCGACGCCGGCGCCGCTCTGGTGCAGCTCTACTCCGGGTTCATCTACAAGGGCCCGGACCTGGTCCTGGAGGTCGCCCGGGGCGCCCGCCCGTCGCGGGCGGCAGCGGCCCGATGAGCGCGGCCGAGCGCGACCGCGTTGCGCTCGGCCCGTCGTCCGTCACCTCGGCGCCGGCTTCCGCGGGGGCGGGGACGGCGCCGGGTTCCACGCGGCCGGACGACGGCGGCGCGGCGGCGCTGCTGGCGCTCGATCGGGCGCACGTCTGGCATCCGTACGGCCCGATGCCCGGCCGCAGCGAGCCGTACCTGGTGGAGAGCGCCGAGGGGGTGCGGCTGCGCCTGTCCGGGGGCCGTGAGGTGGTCGACGGGATGTCGTCCTGGTGGGCGGCGATCCACGGCTATCGGCACCCGGTCCTGGACGCGGCGCTGGCCGAGCAGGCCGGCCGGATGAGCCACGTGATGTTCGGCGGGCTCACCCACGAGCCGGCGATCCGGCTGGCCGCCGAGCTGGTGGAGATCACACCGGCCGGGCTGGAGCACGTCTTCCTCTGCGACTCCGGCTCGGTCGGCGTCGAGGTGGCGATCAAGATGGCACTGCAGGCTCAGCGGGCTCTCGGCCGGCCGGGCCGGAGCCGTCTGGCGACCTGGCGCGGCGGATATCACGGTGACACGTTTCACCCGATGAGCGTCTGCGACCCGGTCGGCGGCATGCACTCGCTCTGGACGGGGGTGCTGCCGACTCAGGTCTTCGCCGAGGCGCCTCCCACCCACTGGGACGAAGGCTACGCGGCGCGGCTGACCGACACGATCGAGCGTCACGCGGACGAGATCGCCGCGGTGATCGTCGAACCGGTGGTCCAGGGCGCCGGGGGGATGCGGTTTCACCATCCGGAGTACCTGCGGGTGCTGCGTGAGGTGACGGCCGCTCACGGGATCTTCCTGATCCTCGACGAGATCGCGACCGGCTTCGGGCGCAGCGGGCGGTTCTTCGGCGCTGATCACGCCGGGGTCAGCCCGGACATCATGTGCCTGGGCAAGGCGCTGACCGGGGGATATCTGACCCTGGCGGCCACCCTGTGCACGCGGGCGGTGGCCGACGCGATCTCAGCGGGGGACGGGGGCGGACTGGCGCACGGGCCGACCTTCATGGGAAACCCGCTCGCCTGTTCCGTCGCCCTGGCCTCGCTGAGCCTCTTGCGTGAGGGCGGGTGGGCGTCGGCCGTACAAAACATCGAATCGGGCCTGAGAAGCGGTCTGGAGCCGCTTCGCGGACAGCGCGGAGTCGCGGACGTGCGGGTCCTCGGCGCCATCGGCGTCGTGCAGCTGGACCGGCCGGTGGACATGGCGAGGGCGACCGCGGCGGCGGTGGCCGAGGGAGTCTGGCTGCGGCCGTTCCGGGATCTGATCTACACCATGCCGCCGTACGTCACGGACGACGCCGACGTGGCCCGCATTACCGCCGGAATCGCCGCCGCGGTGGCGGCCGGCTGACACGGGAGAGGGAGAAGTTCATGGAAACCTTCGGCGAACGACTGCACGCGGCGGTTGCGGAGCGTGGTCCGCTGTGCGTCGGGATCGATCCGCACGCCTCGCTCCTGGCCCGTTGGGGCCTCTCCGACGACATCGCCGGCCTCGAACGCTTCGCCCATACGGTCGTCGAAGCACTGGCCGATCGGGTGGCTGTTCTGAAGCCGCAGTCGGCTTTTTTTGAGAGATTTGGGTCACGCGGTGTCGCGGTTCTTGAGTCAACTATCCGACAGTCCCGAGAGGCCGGCGCGCTTGTCCTCCTGGATGTGAAACGTGGCGACATCGGCTCGACGATGGCCGCCTACGCCGACGCGTACCTGAATCCGGCAAGCACGCTCTGTTCTGATGCGATTACTGTGAGTCCCTATCTTGGCGTCGGTTCTCTGCAGCCGGCGTTCGACTCGGCGGCCACTCACGGGGGTGGTGTCTTCGTTCTGGCGCTGACCTCCAACCCCGAGGGGCCTGTCGTCCAGCATGCCGTCGGGGCCGGCGGAAAAACCGTCGCGCAAACCGTGATCGATGAGATTTCGCAGGTCAACGCGGGTGCGAAGCCGCTCGGCAGTCTCGGCCTCGTCGTCGGCGCGACGATCGGCGAGACCGGCCACGACCTCTCCAAGGTCAACGGCCCGCTGCTCGCTCCGGGCCTCGGAGCGCAGGGCGGAACCCCTGATGACCTGCGAGCCGTCTTCGGTGAGAGCCTTCACAACGTGTTGCCCTCGTACTCACGCGAAGTTCTCGCGGCCGGCCCGGAGATCGGCGAATTGAGGGCAGCAACCGACCGTGTTCTGGCCGGCGTGCGGACCGCGCTCGGGTGAAACGGCCTGCTTAGCAGGCCCGCGATGAGCCGGGGCGGGGGTACCCCACGTTGCCGAAACCCGGATTGACCGCTAGTTTTCCCGGCGCCGGGAACCATATGCCCCTTCGGTTCCATGGCACACCACGTTTCACAGAAGCGCCGGTATTGAACTACCGCCGCTCAGGGACCTGAGGAGAACTGGTGCCGCTCCCGTCATTGAGCCCCGAACAGCGTGCTGCTGCGCTGGAGAAGGCCGCGGAAGTTCGCAAGGCTCGGGCTGAGCTGAAGGAACAGCTCAAGTCCGGCAAGACCACCCTCGCCGCCGTGCTCGAGCGCGCGGAAGGCGACGAGGTCGTCGGCAAGCTGAAGGTCTCGGCGGTGCTTCAGGCGCTGCCGGGCATCGGCAAGATCCGTGCGACGCAGATCATGGAGAAGCTGAAGATCGCCGAGAGCCGCCGGCTCCGGGGTCTCGGCGACCAGCAGCGCAAGGCCCTCCTGGGGGAGTTCGCTGCGAACTGACTCATCGGCTCGTGTAGGAATGAGCCGTGAGCATGGATGACGACGCGCAGCCGGAGGCCCGCCTCACCGTTCTTTCCGGCCCCTCAGGGGTCGGGAAGGACAGTGTGATCGAGCTGATCCGGCTGCGCTCGCCGTGGATCAAACTCTCGGTGTCGGTGACAACACGCAAGAAACGCGACTACGAGACCGACGGCGAGCACTATCACTTCGTGACCAGGTCCGAGTTCCAGCGACTGATCGACGGAAATCAGCTGCTGGAGTGGGCGGAGTTCGCGGGCAACCTCTACGGCACGCCCCGCGCGCAGGTCGAGGGCTGGCTCCATCAGGGCCGGCCCGTTCTGCTGAAGATCGACCTCCAGGGCGCCCGTCAGGTCAGGGCGGCGATGCCGAAGGCCCAGCTGGTCTTCCTCGCCCCACCGAGCGTCGAGGAGCTCCAGCGCCGTCTGATCGGGCGGGGCACCGACGACGAGGAGACGATCAAGCGCCGCCTCGCGCACGCCGACGAGGAATTGGCGGCCGAGGCCGAGTTCGACGTCACCGTCGTGAACGACTTCGTCGAGCGTGCAGCTGATGAGCTGGTAGGATTGCTCGGTTCGTTATACCTGGCACACGAGCATTAAGGATTTACCACGTGGGAACCATCGCGAACCCCGAAGGCATCACCAACCCGCCGATCGACGAGCTGCTCGACAAGACCTCGTCGAAGTACTCGCTGGTGATCTTCGCGGCCAAGCGCGCCCGCCAGGTCAACGCCTACTACAGCCAGCTCGGTGAGGGCCTCCTGGAGTATGTCGGCCCCCTGGTCGAGACCACTCCTCAGGAGAAGCCGCTCTCCATCGCGATGCGCGAGATCAACGCCGGGCTGCTGACCGCCGAGGCGACCGACAACCCGTAGTGCGAATCCCTGGGTGCCCTCTGTTCGCGGAAAACGCGAACCGGGGGCACTCCGTGTTTCTGCTCCGGGGGCCGTGCCCCCGGAGCCCCGCATCGCGGCGGGTCGCGGTGGTCGGGTGATCGGCGTTGCCCCGGGTGGACCCGGCGGCGAGAGGATGAAGTGGTGACTGTGACCGAGATCGTGCTGGGCGTCGGCGGGGGCATCGCCGCCTACAAGGCGTGCGAGCTGCTGCGGCTGTTCACCGAGTCCGGCCACGGCGTCCGCGTCGTCCCGACCGACTCTGCGCTGAGATTCGTCGGTGAGCCCACCTGGGCGGCGCTGTCCGGACGGCCGGTCGCCACCGGCGTCTGGGACGACGTGCACGAGGTGCCCCACGTGCGGATCGGCCGGGCCGCCGAGCTCGTCGTCGTCGCGCCGGCCACCGCCGACCTGCTGGCCAAGGCCGCCCACGGGATCGCCGACGACCTGCTCACCAACACGCTGCTCACCGCCACATGCCCGGTCGTGTACGCGCCGGCCATGCACACCGAGATGTGGGAGAACCCGGCTACCAGGGCCAACGTCGTGACGCTGCGGTCCCGGGGGGCGATCGTCATCGAGCCCGCCGTCGGGCGCCTGACCGGTAAGGACACCGGCAAAGGGCGGCTGCCGGACCCCTCGGCCATCTTCGAGACGGCTCTGCGCGTACTCCGCCGCGGTCTTGATCTCGATCTGGCCGGCCGTCACGTGGTCGTCACCGCCGGCGGCACGCGTGAGCCGCTCGACCCGGTCCGCTTCCTGGGAAACCGGTCCTCGGGCAAGCAGGGCTACGCGCTCGCCAGGGCCGCGGTCGCCCGCGGCGCGAGAGTGACACTCGTCTCAGCGAACGTCTCGCTGCCCGATCCCGCCGGCGTGGATCTCGTCCGGGTCGGCACCACCGAGGAGCTGCGCAAGGCCACCGTGGAGGCGGCCGCCTCGGCCGACGTCGTCGTGATGGCAGCCGCGCCGGCCGACTTCCGCCCGGCGACCGTCGCCGAGCAGAAGATCAAGAAGACCGATGACGGCACGCCCGGCCCGATCACCCTGGTCACGAACCCGGACATCGCCGCCGAGCTCGGCGCCGCCAAGCGCCCCGGCCAGATCCTCGTCGCCTTCGCGGCCGAGACCCACGACGCTCTGGAGAACGCGCGCGGCAAACTCGCCCGCAAGCGCGCCGACCTGATCGTCGTCAACGAGGTCGGCCCCGATCTGGTCTTCGGCCAGGACCGCAACACGGTCACTCTGCTGGGGGCGGACGGCTTCACCGCCACTCACGGGGAACTACCCAAAGACGATGTGGCCGATATGATTTTCGATCAAGTCGCCACCCGCCTGGAAACCCAGGTCGAGGGCGCTCGGCGGCTCTGACTACACTTCCGCGTTACGTTGTATTCGACAAATCTGAGGAGCACCGTGGCACGCCGTCTGTTCACCTCCGAGTCGGTCACGGAAGGCCACCCGGACAAGATCGCTGACCAGATCAGCGACGGGATTCTCGACGCCCTGCTCGCGCAGGACCCGCGCAGCCGTGTCGCGGTGGAGACCCTGATCACCACCGGCCAGGTGCACGTGGCGGGTGAGGTCACCACGCAGGCCTACGCCGACATCCCCAAGATCGTTCGCGACACGATCCTGGCGATCGGCTACGACTCGTCGAAGAAGGGCTTCGACGGCGCGTCCTGTGGCGTCAGCGTGTCCATCGGCTCCCAGTCGCCGGACATCGCGCAGGGTGTCGACACCGCCATCGAGCAGCGCGAGGGCGAGGCCGGCGACTCGCTGGACAGCCAGGGCGCCGGCGACCAGGGCATGATGTTCGGCTTCGCCTGCTCGGAGACCCCCGAGCTGATGCCGCTGCCGATCGCGCTCGCGCACCGGCTGGCCCGCCGCCTGTCCGCCGCCCGCAAGGACGGCACGATCCCCTACCTGCGTCCCGACGGCAAGACCCAGGTCACCATCGAGTATGACGGTTTCCGTCCGGTCCGCCTCGACACGGTCGTCGTCTCGTCGCAGCACGCCGCCGACATCTCGCTCGAGTCGCTGCTCACGCCGGACGTCCGTGAGCACGTCATCGCGCCCGAGCTGGAGAGCCTCGGCCTCGACACCGAGGGCTACCGGCTGCTGGTCAACCCGACCGGCCGCTTCGAGATCGGCGGCCCGATGGGTGACGCCGGCCTCACCGGCCGCAAGATCATCGTCGACACCTACGGCGGCTACGCCCGTCACGGTGGCGGCGCCTTCTCCGGCAAGGACCCGTCCAAGGTCGACCGCTCCGCGGCGTATGCCACGCGCTGGGTCGCCAAGAACGTCGTCGCCGCCGGGCTCGCCGAGCGCTGCGAGATCCAGGTCGCCTACGCCATCGGCAAGGCGCACCCGGTCAGCCTGTTCGTCGAGACGTTCGGCACCGAGAACGTGCCGGTCGAGCGGATCGAGAAGGCCATCAAGGAGGTCTTCGACCTGCGCCCGGCCGCGATCATCCGCGACCTCGACCTGCTGCGCCCGATCTACCAGCAGACCGCGGCGTACGGCCACTTCGGCCGTGAGCTGCCGGAGCTGAAGTGGGAGAGCACCGACCGCGCGGCCGACCTGAAGAACGCCGCCTCCTGACGGCCGTTCCCCGGTTCCGCCGAAGCGCCCGTCCCCTCCCGGGGCGGGCGCTTCGCCGTCCAGGGCGAAAGTGTGCGGTCCAGGTGATCCGCCGGCGCCTGATTTGCGTGTTCGTTCGCATGACAGTCAGGGGTGGTGAAGGCGCTTACGCTTCCGTGATGACGGGTGTTCAGGGCGAGCGGGTGATCGTGGTGCGGCATGCGATGCCGGCCGTCGATCCGGACGTGCCGTCGGAGCAGTGGCAGCTGGCACAGGAGAGCCGCGTCGCGGCGCGCCTGATGCGGCTGCACGTCTGCCATCCGGCCTACTACGTGGCCAGCACCGAGCCGAAGGCCGCGCAGACCATGCAGGAGATAGCCGGCGCTCAGCGGGTAGCCCGTGACCCGGGCCTCGCCGAGGTGCATCGGCCGCACGTGTGGTTCACCGAGGAGAAGGGCTACCACTCGGCGGCGCAGGCCTATGCGCGAGGCGAGTGCCCCGAGGGGTGGGAGCCGCGCGATCAGGTGATCGAGCGGTTCGACGCCGCGGTGGTACGCCACGCGGCCGCCGCCGCCGAGCAGAACCGCACCCTCGTCATCGGCACTCACGGCCTGGCGCCGACGGTGTGGATGGCGAGCCGCTACGAGCTGGCGACCGATCCGGCCCGCTTCTGGGCCGACCTCCGTTTCCCCGACATCGTCGAGATCGACCTCCGCGCCCTCACGGTGACCTGCCTCACCCACTGATCGCGATCCTCCTACCGCGATCCCTCACCGCCGGGCTGGGGAATCGGACGGGATCCGCTCGGTAGGCGGTTCGCGGGGCGCGGCCCGCACGACCGGCCAGGGGCGTGGCCGGACCGGGCGGGCGGAAATGTCAGGGGGTGCGGGCAGAATGTTCGGCGATGGGGACCAAGGGGACGCGCAGCGAGCGGGAGCCGGCCGAGCGGCTGCCCGTCGCGCGGGTGTGTGTGGATGTGCCGCTCGCTCATCTCGACCGGCCGTTCGACTATCTGGTCTCCACGGCTGACGACGAGGCCGCGCAACCGGGCGTGCGGGTCAAGGTGCGGTTCGCCGGTCAACAGGTCGGCGGGTTCCTGCTGGCCCGTGTCGAGTCGTCCGACCACGGCGGCAAACTGGCCTACCTGGAGAAGGTGGTCTCGCCCGAGCGCGTCCTCGATCCCGAGATCATCCGTCTGGCGCGGGCGGTCGCCGACCGTTATGCGGGCAATCTCGCCGACGTGCTCAGGCTCGCGGTGCCACCCCGGCACGCCCGCGTCGAGTCCCAGACCGAGAAGTCCCCGCTGCCCACCACGGCACCGGATCCCGCCCCGGCGGAGAGCCCTACGTCGGTCCTATCCGATGCGGAGAGCCCCACGTCGGTCCCGCCCGTGGCGGAAGGCCCTACGTCGGTCCCGCCCGTGGCGGAGAGTCCCACGTCGGTCCCGCCCGAGGCGGGGGGTGCCTCGGGCGATCCGGAGACGGTCGAGGGGGAGGCTGTCTCGGCGGGTCGGGAGCCGGTTGTGGTCGGGCCTTCGCCGGCGGCCGGGCGGCGGTGGGAGACTGCCGCGATCCGGGAGCCGGTGGCCGGTGGGTGGGACTCCTATGCGGCCGGGCCCGCCTATCTGCGGGCGTTGCGGGATGCCCGGCCGGCGCGGGCCGTCTGGTCGGCCCTGCCGGGAGAGGCCTGGCCGGAGCGGATCGCCGAGGCGGCCGCCGCCACGGTGCGGAGCGGGCGCGGCGTGGTGATCGTCGTCGCCGACGCACGGGACCTCGATCGGGTCGACCGGGCGCTGACCTCCGTGCTCGGTGACGGGCTGCACGTCGCGCTCCACGCGGCTCTCGGGCCCTCCGAGCGATACCGGCGGTTCCTGGCGGCGGCCCGGGGCCGGGTGCCGGTCGTGGTGGGGACGCGGTCGGCGATGTGGGCGCCGGTTCCCGACGTGGGGCTGGTCGTCATCTGGGACGACGGCGACGACCTGCATGCCGAGCCGCGGGCGCCCTATCCACATGCGCGTGACGTCCTGCTGACCCGGGCGCGCCTGGCGGACTGTGCGGCGCTGGTGGGCGGGTTCGCGCGGACCGGTGAGGGGCAGTTGCTGCTCGAGACCGGCTGGGCGCGGGAGATCGTCGCCGACCGTGCGGTGTTGCGCCGCCGGTCGCCGGCTGTCACGCCGACCGGTGACGACCTGCAGATGGCCCGTGACTCGGGTGCGGCGATCGCCCGGCTGCCGAGTGTCGCGTGGCAGGCGGCGAAACAGGCGTTGCAGGCCGGCGTCCCGGTGCTGGTGCAGGTGCCCCGGCGCGGCTATCTGCCATCGGTGGCCTGCATCGAGTGCCGCACCCCGGCGCGCTGCCCGCACTGCTCGGGGCCGCTCGGGCTGCACGGCGCGCGGGACGTCCCGGTCTGTCACTGGTGTGGGCGGGCGTCAGCCGACTACCAGTGCCCGAACTGCCAGGACCGCCGCCTGCGGGCCTCCGTGATCGGCGCCAAGCGGACCGCCGAGGAGCTGGGGCGGGCGTTTCCGGGGTTCCCGGTGCGCACGTCCGGGCGGGAGCAGGTGCTGGCCGACGTGCCGGGCGAGGCCGCCGTCGTGGTGTCCACGCCGGGCGCCGAGCCGCTGGCCGAGGGCGGGTTCGGGGCGGTGTTGCTGCTCGACACGTGGGCCCTGTTGAGCCGTGCCGACCTGCGGGCCGCCGAGGAGACGATGCGCCGCTGGCTGAACGCGGCGGCCCTGGCCCGTCCGGCGCAGGAGGGCGGGCGCGTGGTCGTGGTGGCCGACGGGTCGCTGGCTCCAGTCCAGGCGCTGCTGCGCTGGGATCCCGGCTGGTTCGCGGCGAGGGAGCTGGCCGAGCGCCGTGACCTGGGCTTCCCGCCGGCGGCGCGGATGGCCAGCGTCACGGGGCAGGCGACCGCGGTGGCCGAGTTGCTGTCGCTGGCCCGCCTGCCGGACGGCGCCGAGGTGCTGGGCCCGGTCCCGGCCACCGACGAGCAGGAGCGCATGCTGCTGCGGGTCTCCCGGTCGCGGGCCGCCGACCTGGCGCATGCCCTGCACGAGGCGGCGGGGGTCCGCAGCGCCCGCAAGGCCGCCCTGCCGGTCCGCATCCAGGTGGACCCCGCCGACATGTTCTGATGGTGCCGGTGGGGGGAGGGCGCTGCTCGACCGCTGTCACCCACGGCGTTGCGCGCGTCACTCCGTAGACTGGTCAGGTGCTGCCCACCAGAGTCAGGAGTCTCACCGCGTGACCGTTCAGCCCATCCGTCTCTTCGGCGATCCGGTGCTGCGCACGCCGGCCGACCCCGTCGTGGATTTCGACAAGGAATTGCGCAAGCTGGTGAAGGATCTGGTCGAGACCATGCAGGACGAGGGTGGTGCCGGCCTGGCCGCTCCCCAGCTCGGTGTCGGCCTGCGCGTCTTCACCTTCGACGTGGATGACGTGGTCGGGCACATCGTCAACCCGGTGCTGTCCTTCCCCGACGAGGAGGAGCAGGACGGCCCGGAGGGCTGCCTCTCCATCCCGGGTGTCTACATCGACACCAAACGCCGGCAGAACGTGGTGGCGAACGGGTTCAACGAGTTCGGCGACCCGCTTCAGCTGGTCGGCACCGGCCTGATGGCCCGCTGTGTGCAGCACGAGACCGACCACCTCGACGGGGTGCTCTTCCTGGACCGGCTGGACACCGCCTCCCGCAAGGACGCGATGAAGCAGATCCGCTCCGCGGAGTGGTATGACGCGGCGAAGCCCCCGATGATCAAGGAGAGCCCGCACGGCCGGAGCGTCTTCGGGTCCGGCCTCTTCAGCTCGGGCCGGTGATCGGATGCGCCTGATCTTCGCCGGCACCCCGGCCGTGGCCGTGCCCAGCCTGAATGCCATCGCCGCGTCCGGGCACGAGCTGGTCGCCGTGGTGACCCGCCCGGACGCTCCGGCCGGCCGTGGCCGCCGCCTGGTCCGCTCACCGGCGGGCGCGTGGGCCGACGAGCGCGGCATCGAGGTGCTCACCCCGGAGAGACCGCGTGACCCGGACTTCCAGGAGCGGCTGCGCGAGCTGGCACCGGACTGTGTGCCCGTGGTGGCATATGGCGCGCTGGTCCCCCCGTCGGCGCTGGAGATCCCGAAGCACGGCTGGGTCAACCTGCACTTCTCGTTGCTGCCCGCCTGGCGAGGCGCCGCGCCGGTGCAGCATGCGGTGCTGCACGGCGACGAGGTGACCGGGGCGAGCGTGTTCGAGCTGGAGGCGGGGCTCGACACCGGCCCGGTCTTCGGCACGCTGACCGAGCAGATCCGGTTCACCGACACCTCCGGCCACCTGCTGGAGCGGCTGGCGGTGGAGGGTGCGGGCCTGCTGGTGGCGGTGCTGGACGCGATCGAGGCGGGCACCGCCCGGGCGCATCCGCAGCCGCACGACGGGGTGACGTTCGCGCCGAAGCTGACGCCCGACGACGCCCGCATCCGATGGGACGATCCGGCGTTCGCGGTGGACCGGCGGATCCGCGCGTGCACCCCGGCGCCGGGGGCGTGGACGACGCTGCGAGACGAGCGGCTGAAGCTGGGCCCGGTGCGGCCGATCGCCAACGGGCCGGCCGGTTTGCGCCCGGGGGAGCTTCTGGTGGAGCGTAAGCAGGTGCTGGCAGGGACGGCAACGACGCCGGTGATCCTGGGCGAGGTGCGGGCGGCGGGCAAGAAGCCGATGTCCGCCACCGATTGGGCGCGGGGCATGCGGATCGAAGCAGGGGAGAAGCTGGCGTGAGTACGGTTTTCGTGATTTCAGAGAGCAGGACACAGGCGTGACGGAGCACAGGGCGTCCCGCCCGTACGGCGGACGGCCGAGCCGGCCGAGCGGTCCCGGCCATCCGCGTGACGACCGCAGCGGCCGGGCGCCGCGGGCCGGCCGGCCACCGTCGGATCCGGCGCGCCAGGCGGCCTATGAGGCGGTCGCCGCCGTGTACCGCGACGACGCGTACGCGAACCTGGTGCTGGCGGACATCCTCAGCGGGATGGGCCTGCACGGACGGGACGCGGCGTTCGCGACCGAGTTGACGTACGGGACGCTGCGCGCCGTCGGCACCCTGGATCTGATCATCGCGGCGGCCGCCGAGCGGGACGTCGCACGCATCGACCCGCCGGCCCGGGACGCGTTGCGGCTCGGGGTCTACCAGCTGCTCTACACCCGGGTGCCGTCGCACGCCGCGGTCAACCAGACGGTCGACCTGGTCCGCTCGGTGGCGCCGGGGGCGTCCGGGTTCGCCAACGCGGTGATGCGCACGGTGTCGGAGACGTCACTGGAGGCGTGGCTGGAGCGGGTCTCCCCGGCCTACCAGGACGACCCGATCGCGAACCTGTCGGTGGTGCACCACCACCCGCAGTGGGTGATCCGGGCGTTCGCCGAGGCGCTCGGCGGCGACCTGGAGGAGACCGCCCGGCTGCTGATCGAGGACAATCAGCCGCCCGCGGTGCACCTGTGCGCGCGGCCGGGCCGGGCCGACGCGGTCGATCTGGCCGACGAGGTCGACGGGGTGCCGGGCGCGTTCTCGCCGTACGCGGTGTATCTGAACGGCGGCGCGCCGCGTGATCTGGCCGCCATCAGGACGGGCCGGGCCCACGTCCAGGACGAGGGCTCACAGTTGGTGGCGGCGGCGCTGCTGGCCGCCCCGATCGAGGGCCGGGACACCCGGTGGCTGGACCTGTGCGCCGGTCCCGGTGGCAAGACCGGTCTGATGGGCGCGATCGCGGCGGGCCGGGGCGCGGAGGTGATCGCGGTCGAGGTGGCCGAGCACCGGGCCCGGCTGGTGGACATCGCCACCGAGGGCATGCCGGTGACGGTGCTGCCGATGGACGGCCGGTCGGTGGGCCGCGACCCGGATCTGCCGGAGGAGGGGTTCGACCGGGTGCTGGTCGACGCTCCGTGCACCGGTCTGGGCTCGCTGCGGCGCCGGCCGGAGTCGCGCTGGCGCCGGCAGCCGGCTGACCTGCCGCCGCTGACCCGTCTGCAGCGGGAGCTGCTGGTGGCGGCTCTGCGGGCGGTCCGGCCGGGTGGTGTCGTGGCCTACGTGACGTGCTCTCCGCACATGGTGGAGACGCAGGTGACGGTCAGCGAGGGCGCTCGGCGCAGCGGTGTCGAGGTCGACTTCGTGGACGCGCGGCCGCTGCTGCCGCCGGGTATGCCGGGGCTGGGCGCGGGCCCGACGGTGCAGCTGTGGCCGCACCGCCACGGGACGGACGCGATGTTCCTGGCGGTCCTGCGCCGTACGAGCTGAGGGTCTGAAGGAAGTGAGGCCGGGCCGGGATGGCCCGGCCTTCGCCCGTCGCCGGACCGTAGACTTCGTCGCGTGGAACCCATCATCGCGCCGAGCATCCTCGCCTCCGACTTCTCCCGTCTGGCAGAGGAGGTGCGGGCGATCGAGGGCGCGGCGGACTGGGCCCATGTGGATGTCATGGACAACCATTTCGTGCCCAACCTGACGATCGGCCTGCCGGTGGTGCAGAGCCTGCGCAAGGCGACGACCATCCCGTTCGACGTGCACCTGATGATCACCGACCCGCAGCGGTGGGCACCGGCGTATGCCGAGGCCGGCGCCTACAACGTGACCTTCCACGCGGAGGCCTGTGACGATCCGGTGGCGCTGGCGAAGACGTTGCGGGCGGCCGGGTCCAAGGCCGGTCTGGCGATCGACCGGGACACTCCGGTGGAGCCCTACCTGGAGCTGCTGCCCTACCTCGACACCGTCCTGATCATGACGATCAAGGCGGGCTTCGGTGGGCAGTCGTTCATGCCGGAGCTGCTGGAGAAGGTGCGTGACGTGCGCCGCCGGGCCCGGATCAACGACCTGGAGATCCGTATCGAGGTGGACGGCGGCATCGCGGCCGACACCATCGAGCAGGCCGCCGAGGCGGGTGCGGACGCGTTCGTGGCGGGCACGGCCGTCTATGGTGCCGCCGATCCGGCCGAGGCGGTCCGCAAGCTGCGGGCTCTGGCCGCCGCCCGGATGAGCGGGGCGTGAAGCGGCTCGGATCGACCCGCCGCGAAGTGGGCCGAGGACTGGCGTGAGGACCCGGGAAGGGACCATTATCGAGCCTTACGCCCCGGTGCTGGCAGGAAGGTGCAATGAGGGAGCTCGCGAGCGAATCAGCCGGCACTGTTGAGCGACGCCGGAGCGCGGCGGAGGTGGCGCGATGAGCACGGCTGAGTCGCTCCCCGAGATCGATCCCGAGCTGGACTCCGAAGAGGGACCGAGCCTGATCCTGGTGGTCGACGACGACCAGGACATCGCCGGGTTCGTCGAGTTCAACCTGAAGCTGCGGGGTTTCGAGGTGATCCGGGCCCGGGACGGCCAGGAGGCGCTCGAGCTGATGGAGACGCACCGGCCGGACCTTGCGGTGATCGACTGGATGATGCCGCGGATGGACGGGGTCGAGCTGATCCGTCAGCTCCGGGCCGAGCCGCTCACCTCGGCCCTGCCGGTGATCATGCTGACCGCGATGGGCCTGACCGGTGACAAGGTGCACGGTCTGCAGGCGGGCGCCGACGACTACCTGGTCAAGCCCTTCGACCTGGAGGAGTTGATCGCCCGGGTCACCAACACTCTGCGCCGGCACAAGGACGCCCGTGAGGTGTCGCCGCTGACCGGCCTGCCGGGAAACGCCCGGGTGCGGCGCGAGATCAGCGAGCGGATGCGCGGCGGCGACGACTACTCGGTCGGCTACATCGACGTCGACCGGTTCAAGAGCGTCAACGACGTGTACGGGTTCGACCGTGGCGACGAGTTCATCATCGCCCTGGCCCGGAGCCTGCAGCGGGCGGCCTCGCAGACCGGTAAGCCGTCGATCTTCCTGGGGCACATCGGCGGCGACGACTTCGTGTTCATCTGTCATCCCGATCAGGTGCTGCCACTGACCCAGCGGACGGTGAACGACTTCGAGAAGGCGGCGGACCGGCTGTACGAGCCGGGCGACGCGCAGCGCGGCTACATCGAGGTGCCCGACCGGCGTGGCAACAAGCAGAAGGCGGCACTGGTCACGCTCTCGATCGGGGTGGCGCAGGCGACCGAGGACGGGCGCCGCTTCACCGATCCGCGCATCGTGATCGCGGTGGCCTCGGAGATGAAGAAGGTCGCGAAATCGCAGCCCGGATCCTATGTCGCGATCGACCGGCGGCGCAGCGAATCCGAGTGATATATCCCAGTGTCTTGGTGGGAATACCGGCGCCGGATGTGAGGTAGGTCGCCAGGGAGGTGGCAAAATCCCGAAGTAGTGCAAGACTCGGGGGTGACCCACCACGCGCTGGCGGGACTCGGTGAAATTCCGAACCGGCGGTGATCCGACGCGAAAGCGACGGTAAGCCCGCGACCCGGTTGCCTGACCAAGGCAAACGGTGGACCTGGTGAGACTCCAGGGCCGACGGTTGACCGGCTGGGAAGCCGATCAGACAGTCCGGATGGGAGACAGCGCGCGGGATCGGAGCGGGTCGTGCCTTCGTCGGCGCGATCCGTCCGGGGTGCGCGTAGCGTACCCTTATTGTCCGATTCCTGGCGTTTCTCCCCAGGCCGTGAGCCTCTCCAGCGCGTGACAGCACCGCGTGAGAGGACCGCCAGATGGTGACCGAGGACGAGGCGATGCGCCGCGCTGTCGCGCTGGCCGCCCGGGGCCTCGGCACGACCAGTCCCAACCCGGTGGTCGGCTGCCTGCTGCTCGGGCCCGGCGGCGAGGTGGTCGGCGAGGGCTTCCACGCGTATGCGGGAGGCCCGCACGCCGAGATCGTCGCCCTGGCCCAGGCCGGTGAGCGGGCGCGCGGCGGGATCTGCGTGGTGACGCTGGAGCCGTGCAACCACACCGGCCGTACCGGTCCGTGCGCCGAGGCGCTGGTCAACGCCGGGGTGCGGCGGGTGGTGATCGCGGTCGACGACCCGACGCCGGTGGCGGCCGGTGGCGCGGCGACGCTGCGGGCGGCCGGCATCGAGGTGGTCACCGGGGTGCGGCGGGAGGCGGCCGAGGCCGGCAACATCGCCTGGCTGACCGCGGTGCGCCGGGGCCGGCCCTACGTGACGTGGAAGTTCGCGGCCACCCTCGACGGGCGGTCCGCCGCGGCCGACGGCACGAGCCAGTGGATCTCGGCGGCCGAGTCCCGGGCCGACGTGCATGTGCTCCGCAGCACCGTCGACGCGATCGTGGCCGGCGTCGGCACGGTGGTCGCCGACGATCCGCAGCTCACCGTGCGCGACCTGCGTGACGGCACGCTGGCGATCAAACAGCCTCTGCGCGTGGTGGTGGACTCGTCCGGGCGTACCCCGGAGAATGCCCGGGTCCGTGATGCGGCCGCACCCACCTGGATCGTCACGACGGCCGCGGCGGGCGCCGGGCCGGACGGCCGCGTCGACCTGACGGCCCTGCTCATCGCACTGTTCGCCCGTGGCGTGCGCAACGTGCTGCTGGAGGGCGGTCCGACGCTGGCCGGCGGCTTCCTGGCCGCCGGGCTGATCGACCGCGTCGTCGGCTACGTGGCGCCGAAACTGCTCGGCGACGGTCGCGCCGCCCTGATGGACGCCGGCATCGGCACCATCGCCGACGCCGTCGAGCTCGACTTCACCGACATCACACAGATCGGCGGCGATCTGCGGTTCACCGCGAACCTGCGGCACAAAGAGAACCGCGATCCGCGGCAGCAAGAGGACAACCACCTGCCTCCCAGGGAGAGCTGAATGTTCACCGGAATCGTTGAAGAGCTGGGCGAGATCGTGCGCCTGACCGAGGGTGCCGAGGACTCCGCCGTGATCGCCGTCCGTGGCCCGCTGGTCACCTCCGACGCACGCCACGGCGACTCGATCTCGGTCAACGGCTGTTGTCTCACCGTCATCGACAACGTCGACGGCGTGTTCACCGCCGACGTGATGGGCGAGACCCTGCGGCGTACCTCTCTGGGCGCCCTGCGCGAGGGCGGCAACGTCAACCTGGAGCGGGCCGCCGCCCTGGGCAGCCGCCTCGGCGGGCACCTGGTGCAGGGCCACGTGGACGGGGTGGCGCGGATCATCGCCCGCGAGCCCGCCGACCAGTGGGAGGTGGTGCGGTTCTCCCTGCCGCCCGAGCTGGCGAGATACGTGGTGGAGAAAGGGTCGATCACCGTCGACGGCGTGTCGCTGACGGTCATGTCGGTCGACGAGGACAGCTTCGCGGTCGGGATGATCCCGGCCACGTCG
Source organism: Actinoplanes sp. CA-252034 (assembly GCF_050956125.1). Taxonomy (NCBI): domain Bacteria; kingdom Bacillati; phylum Actinomycetota; class Actinomycetes; order Micromonosporales; family Micromonosporaceae; genus Actinoplanes; species Actinoplanes sp. CA-252034. The sequence goes on along the minus strand of NZ_CP191846.1, from coordinate 8,611,607 downwards.
AAGCTGACCGTGCTGGGCAGCAAGGCCATCGGAGATCCGGTCAACCTCGAGGTCGACGTGATCGCCAAATACGTGGAGAAGATGCTGGGGGGCCGCAATGTTTGAGAACGTCGAGCGCGCGATCGCGGACATAGCCGCCGGCAGGGCGGTGATCGTGGTGGACGACGAGGACCGGGAGAACGAGGGCGACCTCATCTTCGCGGCCGAGCACGCCACCCCCGAGCTGGTCGCCTTCATGGTGCGGTATACGTCCGGGTACATCTGCGTTCCGCTCCCCGAGAGCGAGGCGGACCGGCTGGACCTGCCACCGATGTTCCACACCAACCAGGACGCGCGGGGCACCGCCTACGCGGTGACGGTCGACGCGAAGCACGGCGTCAGCACCGGCATCTCGGCCGCGGACCGGGCGCACACCATCCGCCTGCTCGCGTCGGCCTCCAGCGAGCCCACCGACTTCAACCGGCCGGGCCACGTCGTGCCGCTGCGGGCCAAGGCCGGCGGCGTCCTGCGTCGCGCCGGTCACACCGAGGCCTCCATCGACCTGGCGGTGCTGGCCGGCTGCCGGCCGGCCGGGGTGCTGTGCGAGATGGTCAACGACGACGGCACCATGCAGCGCCGTCCCGACCTCGAGAAGTTCGCGGCCGAGCACGACCTCGCCCTGATCACCATCGAGGAGCTGATCGCCTACCTGCGCTTCCGTGAGGGCAGCCAGGTGGAGCGGGTCGTCGAGACGGTCCTGCCGACCGAGCACGGCGTCTTCACGGCGGTCGGCTACCGTACCGCCGCGGACGACGGCGAGCACGTGGCGCTGGTCTTCGGTGACCTCGGCGACGGCGAGGACGTGCTGGTCCGGGTGCACTCCGAGTGCCTCACCGGCGATGTCTTCGGCTCCCGGCGCTGCGACTGCGGGCCGCAGCTGGACGCGGCCCTGGAGCGGGTCGCCGCGGCCGGGCGCGGGGTGGTCCTCTACATGCGCGGCCACGAGGGCCGCGGCATCGGCCTGCTGCACAAACTGCAGGCCTATCAACTTCAGGACCGCGGCTTCGACACGGTCGACGCCAACCTCGAGCTGGGCCTGCCCGCGGACGCCCGCGACTACGGCACCGGGGCGCAGATCCTCGCCGACCTCGGCATCCGCTCGATGCGCCTGCTCACCAACAACCCGGCGAAGAGAGCGGGCCTCGAGGGGTACGGGCTACGCGTGATCGGCCGCGAGGAGCTGCCCGTCCGCCTGCACCCGGAGAACGTCCGGTACCTGCGTACCAAGCGGGACCGGATGGGTCACCTGTTCGCGGAGTTGGCCTGAACCAGTCCCCGATCGGGGCAACAATGACGATGAAGGGGGACACACATGGCCGGCTTCGGTGATCCGCACATGCAGACCGTCGACGCTGCCGGGCTCCGGCTCGGCATCGTCGGCTCACGGTGGCACAACGACCTGGTGGAGCACATGATCGCCCGAGCGGTGGCCGCCGCCGAGGCGTGTGGCGTGACGGAGGTGGTCACCACCCGCGTGGCCGGCTCGGTGGAGCTGCCGGTGGTCGCGCAGGCGCTGGCCCGCAAGGTCGACGCGGTGGTCGCTCTGGGCGTCGTGATCAAGGGTGAGACCCAGCACTTCGAGTATGTGTGTGACGCCGTCACCACGGGCCTGACCCGGGTGGCGCTGGACGAGGGCACCCCGGTCGCGCACGGCGTGCTCACCGTGCACAGCCTCGGGCAGGCCCGGGACCGGGCCGGCCTGGAGGACTCGATCGAGGACAAGGGCTGGCAGAGCACGGTCGCCGTGCTGGACGCCGCGCTCGCCATCCGCGAAGTCTCCAAGCACTAGCGCTGATTTGAGAAGAGCCCGTCCCCGCAAAGGGGACGGGCTCTTCTGTATCCCGCGTCCGATAATGGTCCGTGGCCGTTGCATTAATTCGCGGCGGACACGGGGAATCGCTTTCGCTTTAATGCTGTCAACCATCGATTTCTGTGAATCTCCTCACCTATAAAGGGATGCTGTTGTTGCGGTCCTGATGTGTAGCGTGATCCTCGGAATGGACGGGGATCCATTTCGTGCCGAGTATTCGGTAATTGGAATCGCTATTCAAAATGGGGATTGTTTTGCGAATTCTGATGAGGAGACTGACCACTGTCGCCGCCTCGGCGGCGTTCCTGGCCGGTTTCGCTGTCGCCCCGGCGACTCCCGCGGCCGCGGCCGACTACGTCACCGACGCGTCGGAATGGCTGATGGAGCAGCTTCTGGAGCTCGAGGCGGGCACCCAGAGCGGAGGCATTTACGCCAACAAACCCGGCTACCACAACACTCGTGCCGGGAACTCCTCAGACAATTACTCGGTACGGGACGCCGAGGACCAGGGCGGGCCGTCGGACAAGGCGGCCGCATACGACTGGACCTTCCCGGAGGCCCAGAGCGCTTCGGCCAACATTTCCGCACTGGCCACCTCCGAATACGCCGGCGTGGTCGACGCCGCGGACTTCCGGGCCGCCGCCGCCGACTACAGCGGGATCGCCAAGTACTCCAAGCGCCTGCTCGCCTCCGGCCAGGACTCCGCCGACCCCCGGCTCGACGGCTGGAAGGAGTTCTTCGGCCAGGCCGACAACGACAACGACGTAGAGGGCTGGGACTTTCGCGGCGACTACGCGTCGAGCTCGGACGATTCGCATCTGTGGCACATTCACCTGAGCGAGGACCGGGACAAAGTCGAGAGCTTCGACAACAAGCGGGCCCTGCTCAGCGTGCTCCGCGGCGAGACCGTGGCGGAATGGACCGCACCGCCGGCCCCGCACGGTCCGCTGTACGACCGGGCGCGTACCTCGGCCGGGACGTGGGCGGCGAATTCGTCGCTGATCGATGCGAATGCGGCGGTCACGGCGACGGCCGCGACCGGCACGACGGACGGCTCCCTGCACACGTTCGTGGTGGTGCCGGGTAATGGCACGTGGGCGCGGGCGCAGAATGCGTCGGGCGCGTGGGCGGGCAACGCGACGCGGATCGACACGAACGGTGCGGTCACCGATGTGGCGGCGGCGGCTCTGCCGGACGGCACTCTGCATGTGTTCGTGTTGGTGCCGGGCAGTGGTGTGTGGCACCGGTCGCGTACGGCTGCGGGGGTCTGGGCGTCGAACTCGTCGCGGGTGGACGCGAACGGCTCGGTGTCGGACGTCGCCGCGGTGGGCCTGGCTGACGGCACGCTGAACCTGGCGGTGGTGGTGCCCGGCAGTGGCACGTGGCTGCGGTCGCGTACGGCTGCCGGGGTGTGGGCGTCGAACAGCACGCACATCGACACCAACGGTGCGGTGACCGACGTGGCGTACGCCGGTCTGCCGGACAACTCGCTTTACCTGGCTGTTCTGGTTCCCAACAGCGGCACCTGGGTCCGGGCTCGTATCGGTGGCGTGTGGGCGGCCAACAGCTCGCGGGTCGACGGCAACGGTGCGGTGGTGGATGTGTCGGCGGCCGGTCTGGCTGACGGCACGCTGCATCTGGCCGTGGTCGTGCCGGGTAGTGGCACGTGGGTGCGGGCGCGGTCGGCGGCGGGTGCGTGGGCGGCCAACAGCTCGCGGATCGACACCAACGGCAAGGTGTTCAAGTCCTACACCGCCGGCACTCCCAACAACACGCTGCACCTCGGCGTCCTGGTCAACACCGCCTCCTGAGGCGATCGGACATCCCCTCCAGCCACGTCCCCATCGGCCCGGTTCGAGCCGGTGGGGACGTGGCGCGCCGAAGAAGGTGAGACCCCTCGTGAACCGAACCTCGACCACCGCCGGACTGGCGGCCCTGATCTGTGCAGCGACCGTGGCGGCCGGCGCCCCGGCACAGGCCGCTCTCGCGTACGAGACGGTGGCCTGTGATGCGGACGGCACGACGAGCGCCGACTCCGCCGCCGCGGGCCGGCTCAACAATGTGCTCCAGGGTGACCTGGCGAACGTCATGACGGCCTACCGGGTCTCCTGCGCCCGGATGATCGTGGACACCATCCGCCAGCGCGGCCTGATCGAGCGTGCCGCCGTCATCGCGATCACCACGGCTGTCGTGGAGAGCGATCTGATGAACATCAGCCAGGAGTACGACCACACCAGCCTGGGCCTGTTCCAGCAGCAGACCTGGTGGGGCACTCGGGACCAGCGGCTCGACCCGGTCTACGCCACGAACGCGTTCATCGACTCGATGCTCGACAAGTACCCGGACGGCTCGTGGAAGACCACCGCCATCGGCACGGTCTGTCAGGAGGTGCAGCAGTCGGCCCTTCCCGGCGCGTACCAGCCGCAGGCCGCGGACGCCCAGAAGATCGTCGACGAGCTGTGGACGGCCGACGAGACACCGCCGGCCCCGCACGGTCCGCTGTACGACCGGGCGCGTACCTCGGCCGGGACGTGGGCGGCGAATTCGTCGCTGATCGATGCGAATGCGGCGGTCACGGCGACGGCCGCGACCGGCACGACGGACGGCTCCCTGCACACGTTCGTGGTGGTGCCGGGTAATGGCACGTGGGCGCGGGCGCAGAATGCGTCGGGCGCGTGGGCGGGCAACGCGACGCGGATCGACACGAACGGTGCGGTCACCGATGTGGCGGCGGCGGCTCTGCCGGACGGCACTCTGCATGTGTTCGTGTTGGTGCCGGGCAGTGGTGTGTGGCACCGGTCGCGTACGGCTGCGGGGGTCTGGGCGTCGAACTCGTCGCGGGTGGACGCGAACGGCTCGGTGTCGGACGTCGCCGCGGTGGGCCTGGCTGACGGCACGCTGAACCTGGCGGTGGTGGTGCCCGGCAGTGGCACGTGGCTGCGGTCGCGTACGGCTGCCGGGGTGTGGGCGTCGAACAGCACGCACATCGACACCAACGGTGCGGTGACCGACGTGGCGTACGCCGGTCTGCCGGACAACTCGCTGCATCTGGCGCTGGTGGTGCCGAACAGTGGCACGTGGGTCCGGACGCGCACGAATGGTGTGTGGGCGGCGAACTCGGCGCGAGTGGACAGCAACGGTGCGGTGATCGACGTGTCGGCGGCCGGTCTGGCGGACGGGACGCTGCACCTGGCGGTAGTGGTGCCGAAGAGCGGCACCTGGGTCCGGGCTCGAACCAATGGTGTATGGGCGGCCAACAGCTCGCGGATCGACACCAACGGCAAGGTGTTCAAGTCCTACACCGCCGGCACCTCCGACAACACCCTCCACCTCGGTGTCCTGGTCAACACCGCCTAGAGCCGGCCGGCCTCGATGATCCTCTTCAGGAACTGACGGGTCCGCGCCTCGACGGGGTCACCGAGCACCTGCTCCGGTGGCCCCTGTTCGAGGACCCGGCCGGAGTCCAGGAAGGCGACCCGGTCGGCGACCTGCTTGGCGAAGCCCATCTCGTGGGTGGCCAGCACCATCGTCATGCCCTCGCCCTTGAGGTCGCGGATCATCGACAGCACCTCGCCGACCAGCTCCGGGTCGAGTGCCGAGGTGACCTCGTCGAGCAGCAGCAACCGGGGGTTGTTGACCAGGGCGCGGACGATGGCGACGCGCTGCTGCTGGCCGCCGGAGAGCCGGTCCGGGTAGGCCCCCGACTTGTCGGCCAGGCCGACCCGGTCCAGCCAGATCATCGCCTGCTCCCTGGCCTCCTTCACAGGCTTGCGGTGTACGCGTACCGGCGCGAGCGTGATGTTGTCCAGCACCGTCATGTGCGGGAACAGGTTGTACGACTGGAAGACCAGCCCGATCCTCTGGCGTACCCGGTCGGGGTCGGCTCTGGGGTCGGTGATCTCCTCGCCGTCCAGGTGGATCGTGCCGTCGTCGATCTCGGCGAGCAGGTTGACGCAGCGCAGCAGGGTCGACTTGCCCGACCCGGAGGCGCCGATCAGGGCCACCACCTCGTGCTCGTCGACGTCGAGCGTGAGCCCGTCGAGGATGACGTTGTCGCCGAAGACCTTCCGGACGTCCTTGCACTCGAGCAGCATCAGGTCCCCGCGTTCTGGCGGCGGGCCGCCCGCAGCGTCACCCAGTCGGTGACCGCGATCAGCGGCAGGGCGAGCAGGACGAACAAGACCCCGGCGACGATGTACGGGGTGAAGTCGGCGTCCTGGGCCACGCCGATCTGGGCGGCCCGGATGGCGTCGATCGGGCCGGCCAGCGAGATCAGGCCGACGTCCTTCTGCAGGGCCACGGTGTCGTTGAGCAGCGGCGGAGCGACCCGGCGGACCGCCTGCGGCAGCACCACGTGCCGCATCGCCTGCCGGTAGCTCAGGCCCAGTGACCGGGCCGCCGCGATCTGGCTCGGGTGCACCGACTCGATGCCGGCCCGGAACACCTCGGCCAGGTAGGCGCCATAGGTCACGGTGATCGCCGCGGCGCCCAGCACCAGCACGTCCGGTGTGCCCTTGAGCCGCAGCCCGGGGATGCCGAACGCGAACAGGTAGAGCACGATGATCAGCGGCAGGCCGCGGAACGAGTACGTGTATCCGGTGGCCAGGGCGCGTACCGGGAAGAACACCGGGCCGCGCAGGGTCCGCAGCACCGCGACGAGCAGCCCCAGCGCCAGCGCCAGGGTCGCGCAGACCACCAGCAGCTTCAGGTTGAGCCAGAGCCCTTCGAGGATCTGCGGGAGGTACTTCCGGGCGGTGTCGAGGTCGAAGAAGGACTCCTTGACCCGCTGCCAGCCGGGCGCCCCGGTGATACCGACGGCGAGCGCGACGCCGACGACGGCCGTCGATGCGGCGGCCAGCAGAACGGAACGGACCGCCCGTCCGCGACGGTAGGCGATCCGTTCCTGTTGCCTGGTGCTCGGCTGGTACGTCACTGGAGCTCGGGAGCCCCGGCGGTGTCGGCGAGCCACGTCTTCTCCAGCACGGCGAGGGTGCCGTCCTGACGGAGCTGGTCGACGGCCCTGCTGACGCAGCCGGTCAGCGGCGAGCCCTTGTCGAGCACGATGCCGAACTGCTCGGGCACACCGACCTGGCTCAACTGGCCGACGATGACGCCGTCCTTCAGCTCGGCCGCGGTCATGTAGAACGCGGTCGGCAGGTCCACCACGATGCCGTCGACGGTGCCGTTCTCCAGCGCCTTCTTGGCGTCGTCGTTGTTGTTGAACACCTGTGGCTGCCCAGCCGGCTTGATCACGTCGGTGATGGCCTGGTAGCTGGTGGTCCCGACCTGGGCGCCGAGCTTGGCGTCCTTGATCTCGGCGAGCGTCTTCGCGCCGGCGATCTTCGAGCCCTTGGTGGTGATCACCGTCTGGCGCACGAGATAGTACGGCGACGAGAAGTCCACCGCCTGCTTGCGCTCGTCGGTGATGGAGAACTGGTTGATGTCGACGTCGAACGTCTTCGGGCCCGGCGCGATCGCGTTGTTGAACCCGACCTGGGTCCACACCACGTCCGACTGCTGGTAACCGAGACGCTGGGCCACCTGGTAGGCGACGGCGGACTCGAAGCCCTTGCCGTTGTCCGGCTTGTTGTCGACATACCAGGGCTCGTAGGCCGGGGTGTCGGTGCCGACGGTGAGCTTTCCGGCGGTCAGGGTCTTCAATGAGGCCGGGTCACACGTCGCGGCGGGGGCGGCCGACGGTGTGGTGGTCGTCTCGTCTTCGTCTGCGGGGGCACAGGCCGACACGGCGGCGAGCAGCAGGGCTGCGCCTCCGAGGGCCACGGGGGTGAATCGGCTGACCATGCCCGGGAGCTTAGAAGACGTCCCATGGGCTGGGGGCGTTCGTCGTCAAGACGTGATGAGCTGCCACAATCGGTCCTCGTGAAGACGTTCGAGGAACTGTTTGCCGAGTTGCAAAGCAAGGCGGCGGACAAGACACCCGGTTCGGGCACCGTCGAGGCGCTCGAACGCGGAGTCCACTTCATCGGCAAGAAGGTCGTCGAGGAGGCGGCCGAGTCGTGGATGGCCGCCGAGCACGAGGGGCCGGAACGCACCGCCGAGGAGATCTCCCAGCTGCTCTACCAGGTCCAGTGCCTGATGCTCGCCTCCGGACTGGAGCTGAAGGACGTCTACCGACATCTGTGAACGCGCGTCCCCCGACCCGTTCACCGATCGAAGGAGCACGTCATGCTGCGTATCGCCATTCCCAACAAGGGCACCCTGTCCGCGCCGGCGTCACAGATGTTGCGGGACGCCGGGTACCGCCAGCGCACCGACCCCAAAGACCTGATCTGCCGTGACGAAGCCAACAACGTCGAGTTCTTCTACCTGCGCCCGAAGGACATCGCGACGTACGTCGGCTCGGGTGATCTGGATCTCGGGATCACCGGCCGGGACCTTCTCGTCGACTCCGGAGTGCCCGCCACCGAGCTGCTCGACCTGAACTTCGGCCGGGCCACCTTCCGCTGGGCCGCTCCGGCGGGGACGCTCACCAGCCTCGACGAGCTCGGTGGCCGGCGTATCGCCACCGCCTATCCCGGTGTGGTCGGCCGCTACCTGACCGAGCACGAGCTCAAGGCGGAGGTGGTGCGCCTCGACGGCGCGGTGGAGAATGCGGTCCGCCTCGGCGTCGCCGACCTGATCGCCGACGTGGTGGAGACCGGGGCGACGCTGCGTCAGGCGGGCCTGGTCACCATCGGCGACCCGATCATGCAGTCGTCGGCGATCCTGATCGGGCGTGAGGAGGAGACGCCGGCGGGCGCCTCCCAGCTGCTGCGGAGGCTGCAGGGGGTGCTGGTCGCGAGAAACTTCGTGATGCTGGCGTACGACGTGCGCGCCGACCTGCTGGAGCAGGCCACCAGCCTGACCCCCGGGATCGAGTCGCCGACCGTCTCCCCGCTGCACCGGGAGGGCTGGGTCGCCGTCCAGGCCATGATCCAGCGCAGCGAGGTGCACCGGGTGATGGACGAGCTGTACGAGCTGGGCGCTCGCGCCATCCTCGTCACCGACATCGCGAACTGCAGGCTCTGATGACCGCTGTGCTCTACCGCCCGAAGAAGATCCGCTGGGTGGCCGGTCCGCTGGCCGCCGGGCTCGTGCTGCTGTTCACCGTGCTCAGCTTCGGCCTGACCGGCTCGGCCGGCTTCCAGAACTCGCAGGCCAGCTTCCAGCGCGGCGACCAGATCGCGATGATCGGGCTCGGTGTCCTGCTCGGGCTCGGTGTCCTGCTGTTCTGCCGGCCGCGGGTGACCGCCGACGACGACGGTGTGCGGGTGCGCAACGTGATCGGCGGCTACGACCTGCCGTGGTCGGTGATCCGGGCGGTCCGGTTCGACCGGAACTCGGCGTGGGCGCACCTGGAGCTGGAGAACGACGAACAGGTGCCGGTGCACGCGCTCCAGGCCGTCGACAAGGAGTATGCGCTGGACGGCGTACGCACCCTGAGGGCTCTTCATTCGGCTGCTCAGAGCGCCTGATACGATTGCGGGCAGTCGACCACGTCCACCCTTCGATCGTTGTGAAGGTGTGAGCGCGAAAGAGGAGCCCGCTGGTTCCCACCCGAGTCACTGACTGTGGCCGGGTCCGGTCTCCCTGGCAGGGGATTTCTCCTGCCGGGTGCGCGTCCTCGTTTGGGCGCCGATGACCGGTCGAGCGGGCCCCGGCATGCTCTCTTCACGGAGAGCAGGCGGGGCCTTCTACTTTCCCGGCGTCCCGCGGCCAGCGGGACACTCGGGGCCGACCGACATTGGCAGCGCCCGGCCCACCCGGCCGGGCGAGGTATCAACTGAGGAGGCCCCATCAGCGTCGAACCACGCGTGAACGAACAGATCCGGGCTCGTGAGGTCCGTCTGGTCGGTCCGGAGGGTGAGCAGGTCGGTATCGTGCCGGTCGAGCGCGCTCTCCAACTGGCTGCGGACGTCGACCTGGACCTGGTCGAGGTTGCTCCGATGGCGCGGCCGCCGGTGTGCAAGCTCATGGACTTCGGCAAGTTCAAGTACGAGAGCGCACTCAAGGCCCGCGAAGCGCGGCGCAACCAGCAGCAGACCGTCATCAAGGAAATGAAGCTGCGGCCGAAGATCGACCCGCACGACTACGCGACCAAGAAGGGTCACGTGGTGCGGTTCCTCAAGGCGGGCGACAAGGTCAAGGTGACGATCATGTTCCGCGGCCGTGAGCAGAGCCGCCCCGAGCTGGGCTTCCGGCTTCTCCGCCGGCTCAGCGAGGAGATCTCGGAGCTGGGCTTCGTGGAGGCCAGTCCGAAGCAGGACGGTCGAAACATGATCATGGTGCTTGCTCCGCACCGCGCCACCAAGGCCGCTGCCGTCGCCGCCGTCGCCGCCGGTGCCAAGCCCCCCCGTGAGCCGCGTGAGGGTGACGGTGCCGACGAGGTGACGGACGAGGTGCCGGGCGAGCCGGCCGAGACCACCGCAGAGTAGGACCAGCTTTTCCCCGCATCCCCCCGGTTGCGGGGAAAGACCAGAAAGAGGCGTCAAGTGCCGAAGATGAAGAGCCACACCGGCATGGGTAAGCGGGTGAAGGTGACCGGCAAGGGCAAGATCCTTGTCGAGCAGGTTGGCAAGCGTCACCGCATGGAGAGCAAGTCCTCCCACGTTACCCGGCGGATGACCGGCACCGTTGCGGTGGCCAAGGTCGACGTTCCGCGTGTGAAGAAGCTTCTGGGCCGCTGACGCGCGCCTGACCCGGTTCCCCTGAAGGAGTAACTAGAAATGGCACGCGTCAAGCGGGCGGTAAACGCCCAGAAGAAGCGCCGCACCCTGCTCGAGACCGCGAGCGGCTACCGCGGTCAGCGCTCCCGCCTGTACCGCAAGGCCAAGGAGCAGGTGCTGCACTCGATGCAGTACTCGTACCGTGACCGTCGTGACCGCAAGGGCGACTTCCGCCAGCTGTGGATCACCCGTATCAACGCGGCCGCCCGCGCGAACGGGATGACCTACAACCGGCTGATCCAGGGCCTGAAGCTGGCCGAGGTCGAGGTCGACCGCAAGATCCTGGCCGACCTCGCGGTCCACGACGGGGCTGCCTTCGCCGCCATCGTCGAGATCGCTCGTGCGGCCGTCGCGGCCGAGGGCACCGGCGGCGCCGCCGCGCAGGCTGCCTGACGAAGATTGTTCGGCGACGGTGGGCTCCACCGTCGCGAACGACCTTCACTATCGCGTAGCACGTTTTCAAGGACGCCTCCCGAGCATCACGGTCGGGAGGCGTCTTTCGTGAGGAGATCATGTTCACGCCCCGTACCCCCCGCATCGTCGCCGCCCGCCGCCTGCAACGCCGCCGGGACCGTGACCAGTCCGGGCGCTTCCTGGCCGAAGGCCCGCAAGCCGTGCGCGAGGCGCTCGCCGCGGGGGTGGTGATCGAGCTGTTCGGCACCCCGGCCGCGCTCGACCGCCACGCCGAACTGGCCGCGCAGGCGCCCGAGCTGTCGCCGGTCACCGACGACGCCCTGGCCGCACTCGCCGAGACCGTGCACCCCCAGGGGCTGGTCGCGATCTGCGAGCAGAACGACGTCCCCATCGGCGAGGCCCTGGCCAAGAACCCGAGGCTGGTCGCCGTGGTCGCCGAGATCCGGGACCCCGGCAACGCCGGGACCGTGCTGCGCACGGCGGATGCGGCGGGTGCGGGGGCGGTCGTCTTCGCCGGCGACGCCGTCGACCCCTACAACGGCAAGTGTGTACGGTCGTCCGCCGGCTCACTGTTCCATGTGGACGTCGTCCGGTCCCCGCTCGGCGTCGTGGAGCTGCTCCAGGACAGCGGGCTGCAGGTGCTCGCCACCAGCGGCAGCGGCGAGGACGACGTGGACTCGCTGCTCGACGGCGGTCAGCTCGCCGCCCCGACGGCCTGGCTGTTCGGCTCCGAGGCCCATGGGCTGCCGGAAGACCTCTTGCGCGAGGCGGACCGGCGGGTGCGCGTACCCATCTATGGTGGCGCCGAGAGTCTGAACCTGGCCGCCGCGGCCGCCGTCTGCCTATATGCGTCGGCCCGCGCGCAGCGCTGAGGGTATGCTGACGGCATGTCAGGTCCCCGGCTCTCCTTTATCCGGCCCGCTGGTCGCGGGCGCCGGATCTGACACTTCTGCGCTCTCCCTGACCGGCGGGCTGCGGCTCAGCCGCGCCTCCGTAGACTGTGCTCGCTTTGTCGCCACTTCGCGGCCCTCGCGGCGCTCGGTGCACTCAGTAGCGACTGTGCCAACATTGTCGCTACTTCGCGGCGCTCGCGGCGCTCGGTGCACCCAGTAGCGACGGCCCGATGGCAAATCCGGTGTTGAGGGAGTTCGCCCGACCATGTCCTACCGCAACGATCCGTACGATCCGAAGCAGGCCGTCCTGCTCGCCCCCGAGTCTCTCGAGGGTGCCGTGGCGGAGGCCGAGAAGGCGTTCGCCGCCGCCGCCGACCTCGACGCGCTGCAGGCCCTGAAACCCGCCCACCTCGGCGACCGTTCGCCGGTGTCGCTGGCCCGCCGCGAGATCGGCTCGCTGCCGCCCGCCGCGAAATCCGACGCCGGCAAGCGCGTCAACGTGGCCCGGCAGGCCGTGCAGGCCGCCTACGACGCCCGTCAGACGGAGCTGGAGGCCGACCGCGCCGCCCGCGTCCTCGTCGAGGAGCGGGTCGACGTCACCCTGCCGTGGTCGCGCCGCCCGCGCGGCGCCCGCCATCCGCTGACCACGCTGATGGAGCACATGAGCGATGTGTTCATCGGCATGGGCTACGAGATCGTCGACGGCCCCCAGCTGGAGCTGGAGTGGGCCAACTTCGACGCGCTCAACATCGGCCCGGACAACCCGGTCCGCGGCGCCTCCGACACGTTCTTCGTCGACCTGCCCGGCCTGGTCATGCGCACCCACACGTCACCCGGCCAGGTGCGCACCATGCTCGACCGGCAGCCGCCGATCTACGTGGTCAGCCCCGGCCGCGCCTACCGGACCGACGAGCTGGACGCCACGCACAGCCCGGTGTTCCACCAGATCGAGGGCCTGGTCATCGACCGGGGCATCACCATGGCGCACCTGCGCGGCACCCTCGACCACTTCGCCAAGGCCATGCTCGGCGCGGACGCGAAGACCCGCTGGCGGCCGCACTACTTCCCGTTCACCGAGCCGTCCGCCGAGTTCGACGTCTGGTTCCCGCAGCACCGCGACGGCCCGCGCTGGGTCGAGTGGGGCGGCTGCGGCATGGTCAACCCGCGGGTCCTCACCGCCTGCGGCATCGACCCGGCCGTCCACTCGGGCTTCGCGTTCGGCATGGGTGTCGAGCGGACCCTGATGTTCCGCAACGGCGTCTCCGACATGCGCGACATGGTCGAGGGCGACGTGCGGTTCACCACGAACTTCGGAATGGAGTCCTGAAGCGATGAAGACGTCACTGTCGTGGCTGCGCGAGTACGTCGAGCTGCCCACGGGGATCACGGCTTCGGAGCTGGACGCGGCGCTCACCAACCTCGGCATGGAGGTCGAGGGCATCGTCGACCAGGCCGGCACGATCCTCGGTGACCTCGTCGTCGGCCGGGTGCTGACGATCGAGGAGCTGACCGGTTTCAAGAAGCCGATCCGGTTCTGCACCGTCGACGTCGGCAACCCGGAGCCGCAGGAGATCGTCTGCGGGGCGCGCAACTTCGCCGAGGGCGACCTCGTCGTGGTCATCCTGCCCGGTGGCGAGCTGCCCGGCGGATTCCGGATCGGGGCGCGGAAGACCTACGGCCGCAACTCCAACGGCATGATCTGCTCGGCCGCCGAGCTCGGTCTGTCGGGGGACCACTCGGGCATCATCGTGCTTCCCGCCGACTCCGCTTCGCCGGGCGTCGACGCGCGGTCGATCGTGGGCCTGGACGACGTGCTGATCGAGGTCGAGATCACGCCGGACCGGGGCTACGAGATGAGCGTCCGTGGCATCGCGCGGGAGCTCTCCACGTACTTCGATGCCGGTTTCTCCGATCCCGCCTCGGTCGACTCTCCCGGCGCGACCCCGGAAGCTCCCTGGCCGGTGACGATCGAGGACACCGTCGGCTGTGACCGGTTCGCGGCCCGCGTCGTGCGGGGCGTCGACCCCGCCGCGCCGTCTCCGGAGTGGATGCAGCGGCGCCTGATCCAGGCCGGCATCCGGGCCATCTCGCTGCCCGTCGACATCACCAACTACCTGATGCTCGAACTCGGCCAGCCGATGCACGTCTTCGACCTGGACCGGCTGCGCGGCGGCCTGATCGTCCGGCGTGCCCGTGCCGGGGAGAAGCTGACCACCCTGGACGGGGTCGCGCGTGCGCTCGACGCCGAGGACATGGTGATCTGCGACGAGACCGGGCCGATCTCGCTCGCCGCCGTGATGGGCGGCGAGACCAGCGAGTGGCAGGAGGGCACCGTCGACGTGCTCCTCGAAGCCGCCCACTGGGACCCGGTCATGGTCGGCCGGACCGCCCGGCGTCACAGGCTGTTCAGTGAGGCCGCCAAGCGCTGGGAGCGGGGCGTCGACCCGTCGCTGCCGCTCGCCGCGCTGCAGAAGGCCGTCGACATCCTCGTCGAGCACGCGGGCGGGACCGTCGATCCTCGCGTGCTGGACATCGACAACGTCGTGCCCCCGGTCGCGCTCACGCTCCCGGCGGACGCGCCGTCCCGTCTCATCGGCCTGCCCTACACCGGTTCGCAGGCGGCGGACCTGCTGCGCAGGATCGGCTGCGAGGTCACCGGTGACGAGGTGCTCAGCGTCGTGCCGCCGACCTGGCGTCCCGACCTGGTCGCCCCGATCGATCTGATCGAGGAGGTGGCGCGTCTCGGCGGGTACAACGAGATCCCCAGCGTGCTGCCGCCGGCCGGGGCCAGCCGTGGTCTCACACCGGCGCAGCGACAGCGCCGGTCGGTGGGCCGTGCGCTCGCCGAGAACGGATACGTCGAGGTGCTGTCGTACCCGTTCGTCTCGCCCGGCACGGCCGACGCCCTCGGGCTGCCGCCGGCGGACCCGCGTCGTAGCGCGGTGCGGCTCACCAACCCGCTGTCGGAGGAGGAGCCGCTGCTGCGTACGACGCTGCTCGGCCCGCTGCTCGGCACCCTCAAGCGAAACCTGGGCCGCGGCCGCCGGGACGTCGCGCTCTTCGAGGCCGGCACGGTGTTCCTGCCGCACCTGACCTCGACCGCCCCGCCCAGCCTGGGTGTGGACCGTCGTCCGACCAACGCCGAGTGGGCGGCCGTCAACGCGATCGTCCCCGAGCAGCCGTGGCACCTGGCCGTCGTGCTGGCCGGCGACATCGAGCCGGCCGGCTGGTGGGGCGCGGGACGTGCCGCGACGTGGGCGGACGCCATCGAGGCGGCGCGCGTCGCGATCTCCGCGTCGGGCATCTCCGAGGACCGCGTCACGGTACGGGCAGCCGAGCACGCCCCGTGGCATCCCGGCCGCTGCGCCGCGATCCTGGTCGACGGCGAGGTCGTCGGCCACGCCGGTGAGCTGCACCCCGCCGTACTGGCCGCCCTCGAGCTGCCCAAGCGGACCTCGGCCGCCGAGATCGACCTGGACGCGCTGCCGGAGGCGCCGGTCGTCGACGCCCCGAAGATCTCCACCTTCCCGCCGGCGCTGATCGACGTCGCCCTGGTCCTGGACCGCACGGTTCCGGCCGCGGACGTGCGGGCGGCTCTCGCCGAGGGGGCGGGTGACCTGCTCGAGTCGGTGTCGCTCTTCGACGTCTACGAGTCGGAGCAGCTGGGTGGGGACAAGCGGTCCCTGGCCTACAAGCTGACCTTCCGTGCTCCGGACCGGACCCTCACCTCGGAGGAGACCATCGCCGCCCGCGATGCCGCGGTCGCCGTGACCTCCTCCCGTTTCGGCGCGACCCTGCGCGGCGCGTAGCTTCGCGGGCTGTCAGCCGGGCCGGTGGATCTCCACCGGCCCGGCTTTCGTCTTCCGCCTTCGTCCCGCTTCGGTCCTGCTCTCCTCAGCCGGTCCGGGCGTCGCCGGTGTGATCCGGCGTCATGCCGTGCCTCGTGCCGTGCCGCGTGCCTTGCTCGTGCCGTGCCGCGTGCCTTGCTCGTGCCTTGCTTCGGGCCGGCTCTTCTCAACCGGGTTGCGCCTCGCCGGTGAGGTAGCGCTGGATGGTCGGGGCGAGCCATGCGGTGGCCTCCTCCGCGGTCAGATCCACGACCGGCGGCAGCCGGAGGATGTAGCGGCAGAGGGCGAAGCCCAGCATCTGACTGGCGATCAGGCCGGCCCGGGTGGCGGCCTGGGCGGGATCGGGAGCCAGCCGGGCGGCGACCGGGCCGACCTGCCGGGCGAAGACCGATCGCATCCGCTCGGCCGCGGCCTCCTTGGTGACCGCCGCCCGCAGCAGGGCCATCAGTGTCTCGTCGTCCTCCCAGCGATGCAGGAAGTGCCGGGCCAGCGAGGCGCCGACCCGGTCGGCGGCAACGTCGCCCAGGTCGGGCAGACGGAGATCGAAATCGGCCGCGGCGGCGAACAGTGCCTCCTTGTTGCCGTAGTAGCGCATCACCATCGAGGGGTCGATGTGTGCGTCGGCGGCGATGGCACGGATCGTGGCGCGCTCGAATCCGTCGGCGGCGAAGCGCTCCCGGGCGGCGGCCAGGATGGCGGCCCGGGTGGCGTCGGAACGGCGGGCTGTCATGGTCACACCATATGCCAACAAGTGTTTGCCAACAACTGTTGACTCGATCTTCCGAGGGCGCCTATCGTCATGCCAACAGTTGTTGGCAAACGAGTGAGGAGCCGTCATGCACACCACCGTCGCGATCATCGGAGCCGGCCCGACCGGGTTGCTTCTCGCCGGCGACCTGGCCCTGGCCGGGATACCGGTCACCCTGTTCGAGCGCCGCTCGGAGGCCTCCAACTTGACCCGGGCGTTCGGCGTCCACGCCAGGAGCCTCGAAGTGCTCGACGCCCGCGGGCTCGCCGACGGCATCGTGGCCGGCGGGGCGAGGGTCGAGCGCCTGCGCCTGTTCGACCGGATCAGCCTCGACCTGACCGGGCTGCCGTCGCGCTACCCGTTCCTGCTGATCACCCCTCAGTACCGGGTGGAGGCGGCCCTCGAAGCACGTGCCCTGGCCGCGGGGGCGCGCATCGAGCGCGGCGCGGGACTGTCCTCCCTGCGACAGGACGGCGAGCGCGTGGTCCTGGAGTTCGGCGACCGCACCGTCACCGCCGACTGGGTGATCGGCGCCGACGGAGCCCACAGCACGGTCCGCCGGTCGCTCGGCCTGCCCTTCCCCGGCCGCGCCGTGCTCACCTCGATCATGCTGGCCGACGTTCGCCTAGCCACCCCGCCCGAGGACGTCCTGGCCGTCAACGCGGTCGGCGACGCGTTCGCCATGGTCGCCCCGTTCGGCGACGGGTGGTATCGGATCTTCGCCTGGGACCGCCGCCACCAGGTCACCGACGACGTCCCGGTCACCCTCGACGAGATGCGCGAGGTCACCCGCCGGGTCCACGGCACCGACTTCGGCATCACCGAGGCCCGCTGGCTGTCGCGTTTCCACAGCGACGAACGGCAGGCCCCGCGTTACCGGGTCGGTCGCGTGTTCCTCGCCGGCGATGCCGCGCACGTTCACTCACCCGCCGGTGGCCAGGGCATGAACACCGGCCTCCAGGACGCCGCGAACCTCTCCTGGAAGCTCGCCGCCACCGTCCAGGGCTGGGCGCCCACCGGTCTCCTCGACTCCTACGAGACCGAGCGGCACCCGGTCGGCCGCCTGGTGCTGCGCAGCAGCGGCGCCCTCATCCGGATGGCGATGATGCGGTCCGCGGCCGCCCGGCGCCTGCGCAACACCGTCGGCGCGGCGCTCCTCGCCCTTCCTCCGGTCGTCCGCCGTGCCACCGGCGTCATCTCCGGCGTCGGCATCGGATATCCGGGCGCGCCGAGGGCCGAGGACGTCACCCTCCGCGGCGGCGGCCGGCTCTACGAGGCGCTCCGCTCCGGGCGGCACGTGCTCCTGACCCCACAACCCCTCTCCGGGTACGGGGAACGCCTTCTCCAGGTGACTGCGGACGCGGACACGACCGAGGCCGTCCTGGTGCGCCCCGACGGCTACGTCGCCTGGCGAGGGCCCGCCACCGGGGCGGCTGCCGCGCTCACCCGGTTTCTGGCCCCCGAGCAGGTCGCCCACCCGGCCACCCACTGACGCGGTCCCGGCGGATGACCCTTGTCGGTTTCGTCCACCGTGCCGGTGGTGGCCCTTGTCGGTTTCGTCCGCCGTGCCGGCGGTGGTCTTCGTGGCCCGTCGCGTCAGGGCAGTTTGAGGACGTCGGCGATGACCGCGCCGTCCGGCTCCAGCCGAACCGCCGCCGGGCTGTCGTAGACGATCAGCACCCGATCCGTACCCACCATGCTCAGACCCTCGGCGTGGTCGTCGCCCTCGCCGTAGGTCAGCTCCAGCTCCCGGGTGATCAGATCGTGCCGCACGATCGTCGGCACCTCCGCCACACACGCGTCGTGCCAGCGGTAGATGCGCACCGGCCCGTCCAGGTCCATCGTCGGCCCGGCAAGCACCAGCAGGTCGTTTCCGGCCGGGCAGAGGTCGCGGACACCCAGACCTTCAAGATCAAGGACATGTTTGCGGTACGGCAACCCGTCCTCGAACCTGTGCAGACGCAGTCGTCCCGGCTCGGTGGCCAGCACATACGGCCGGAGCTCCAGCACGAACGCCCACCCGCGCAGCACCGGCCCACGCAGGCCGAGGAAGACCCGGTCGTCCCGGACCGCGATGCCCTCGATGTCGAGCCCGTTGTCCTTGCCCGGGATCGGCAGGAACGGCGCCAGGTGCTCGTCGTCGCGCAGCAGCCGCCGCAGGTCGTCGCGGGCACTCAGCGCGGCGGCCCGGTGGCGCACCCCGTCGACGGTGATCTCGCGGACCGGCGTCGGCACCCCGTCGATGTCGGTGACCGGCAGCCGGACGAGGATCTGCCGGTTGTCCTGCCCCTCGACCCGGGCCAGCCGGCGCAGCGCCTTCGGCCCCTCGTGACGGTCCTTGATCTGCTTGCGGCGCAGGCTGTGCGAGCCGACCGCCCAGAGGAAGTGACTCGTGCGGGCGAGCCCCTCCACGTCGGCCTCCTCGTCGGCGTCGAGGCCGGGCAGATCGACGAAGTCGGCCAGCCGGAACCGTGTCTCCTGCCCGAACTCGGCCGGCTGCTCGGCGTTGTCGGCGATCAACCGCTCGATCGTCGCGGTCTCGTCGCCGGCGATCCAGAGCGCCCGGCCGTCGAGCCGGACCGCCGAGAGGTTCGTGTGGGTGGCCGCGGCCTGCGACTCTTCGGAGAACCGCAGCCGCACCGTGTAGTCGACCGTCATGGGCACATCGTCGCACCACCGTGCATCGGAGCAGGTCGAACATAGAGCTCTGTCCAAATGGACGTTCGGGTCGACCGTGCCGCTCACGGCCGGTCCGCTGACGGACCGGCCGTTTCGCGACCCGCCGGTCAGATCTCCCGTGAGATGTACAGACGGTGACCGGCTGGGACATAGCCCACCCGCTCGTAGACCCGCCACGAGTCGTCACCGGACGCCTCCAGCCAGGCGACCTCCACACCTCGGTCGAAGAGCCGCCGGGTCACACCGGCGCTGATCGCCGCTCCCAGCCCGCGCCGCCGGAACGGCTCGCGCACCGCGATCCCGGCGACCTCACTGACGCCGTCGTTCGCCGGAGCGGCCTGGCCGCCACCGACCCAGTCGCCGTCGGCGGTGCGGGCGCCGAGAGCCACCCCGCCGCGTTCCTGGCTGCGGCGCATCCGGGTGACGGCGGCCTCGGGCTCCTGATCCGGCAGGTCACCGAAGGCCTCGTTCTGTGCGGCGACCACGGCGGCCCGGTCCGGGTCGCTCGATGGCTCTTCCAGAACCAGGCCCGCCGGCAGGGGACACACCGTCAGCCGCTCCGGTGCACAGATCAGGTACTGGTTGCGCTCCTCGACGGCGAACCCCGCCGCGACCAACAGATCCTCCAGGTCAGGGGCGCAACTGGACACGTACTCCAGGCGTGGTTTGCGGCCCGCCTCGGCGAACGCGCTGATCAGGTCGGCGATGTCGGCCGCGGCGATCGGGACGCCCGGCTGTGGCGAGGCGTAGTTGATGTAGGGGCTTTCGGTGTCCGGGTCGAGGCCGGCCACGAACGGGCCGAGCTCGATGACCTTCGGACGGGTACGCAGATGGGACACGACGGAGCGCTGGATGCGCAGATCCATGGTGAAGTGAGCCTTTTCGAGAGAATGACAAGGAAACCCCTGCGAGGGGACACGTGACTACGCAGGACCGCCGCTGGCGGAGAACGCTCAGCGACGGCCGACTGGCCGGGCGGCGATCACAGGCTTCACTTCTCTCGAGCGCATCGGGACCGTGCTCTGTCGCACGATCGCCCAGCGAGGTTTTCACGAACCCGCGGTAGCGCGCAACCCCGGGTCGAGGACGGCCATCGGCGCGGGCCGGCCGCCTGCGCGGCCCGCGCCGACGACCCTCACTCTGGTCGATCGTGGACACGAAGTCCATCGCCGTCTATGCGTACGGGAGCCGTGCCGGTTTTTGTCGGTGGGGGTCGCTAGGGTTCAGCCCGTCGTCGTGGAACGAGACCTGGGAGTGGGCCGGTGACCGAAGTGGTGGGCTCCGACACGTTCGTCGTGCCGTCGGCGTGGAAGCGGTTCGTGCTGCCCCGGCGGGGCGCCGCGCCGTCGGCTCCGAAACCTGGAGCGGCCGATGTCCGTGCGGCTGAGGAACTGCTGACCGCGTTCGACGGCGACGTGCGCACGGCGCTGCGCCACCGCCTCATCGCGGGCGACCTGGCCGGGGCCGGGCACGGTTACCTTGAGGGCGGAGCGTCGGTCACCCCGCTCGGCGCGGCGGTGGTGGCGCGCGGCGTCGCGGGCGCGCTCCCGTGGTCGCGGCGTGACGAGCCGACCGCCTTCGCCGACTTCTGGCGCGCCCGGCACGGGCTGGCCTTCGCCGCGGCCGCCACCGTCGAGCTGGCCGGGTTCCACCTCGGCTCCTCGCCCTCGGAGACCGCGATCACCCGCTCACTGCCCGATGCGGACGCCAACGGCGCGGGCACGCGGCTCGCCGTCCGGATGGGCTACCACCTGCGCCGGGCCGTCGTCGCCGCCCCGGCCGAGGAGTATGCGGCGGTGGTGACCGCGCTCGCCGGGTCGCGCGGGCCGGCGCTGTCGCAGCAGGCGCTCGTGTCGGTCATCGCGCCGGACGAGACGGCCTGGGCCGACGAGATCTGCGCCACCGTGTCGGCTCTGGGCGGCCGCGAGGCGCTGAAAGGGCTACTGCTCACCGTCGTGTCGGCCGAGCCGTACGCGTCCGGGCTCGCCGCGCAGCTGTCACCCTGGGCGGCGCTCTCCGAGAACGAGCGGATCTACACCTTCACCGCCACGCTGGGCCCGGCCGCCGCCCCGGCACTGGCCGCGTGGCTGGACGCGACGTCCGACGACGCACAGTATCGGCGGAAGCTGCTCGCCCTGCTCGCCCTGCTCGCCGCGGTCGGCGGTGACACGGCGTTCAACGCCTTGATCGAGCGCACCGACCAGCCTGACGTGCCGGGTGCCCTCTCCGACGCGGCCGGCCGCGACCCGGCCCGTGCGCTGCGCCTGTTCGCCGAGGCGCCGGCCGCCGACCGGCTCCTGCAACGGCACCTCGCCAACCACCGGGCGCTGGCCGCCGAGGTCCGTCCCAGCCTGTCCGAGGCGGCCGCCGTCCGCTTCGACGCCGCGCACGGCGTGCTCCTCGCGGTGGACTCCGACACCGCCGCTCCCGAGGAGCTGCCGCCGATCCTGGTGACCCCGCCCTGGCTGGCCCCGGTGGCCCGCAAGCCGCTGGTCGTCACCGGCCTGACCGGTGACGACCCGGTGCGGGTCGCATGGGCGCCGGGCGAGCGCGAAGCCTGGGCCGCCGGCACCTGGGCCGCACGGCACGGCGGCGCACACGACTGGGCCGCCGTCGCCCGGCGGCTCGGCACCAGCGCCTCCAACGGCTGGGACGAGATCGATCTCTTCCTCCGCGGGCCGGACGACGTGACCCTGCCCCTGGTGTCGGGCTGGCGGCCGAGCTATCTCTACGACGCCGCCGAATGGGGTGCGGAGTTGCTCGCGCGCTACGGGGCAGAGGCCGTCCCGCCGCTCGTCGACGTCGCCCGCCGGGCCCCGGCGACGGCAGCCCGGCTGCTGGCCCCGGTCACCGGCCCGGAGATCGCGTCGCTGATGGCCGGCTGGCTCGCCCGCGTGCGCTCCGCCCGCCCGGTCGCCCTGACCTGGTTCGCCCGGCACACCACGGCGGCGGCCCGGGCCCTGGTGCCGGTCGCGGTGGGCAGGACCGGTCAGGCGCGCTCCGACGCCGAGGGCGCGCTGCGCGCCATGGCCGGTGCCGGGCACGACAGCGAGGTGCGCGCCGCCGCAGCCGGCCTCGGGCCGGAGGCCTCCGCCGCGGTCGAGGAGATCCTGGCCGTCGACCCGCTGACCCTCCTGCCCTCACCCATGCCGTCGCTACCGGACTGGGCCGGCCCGGCGACGATGCCCGGTGTCCTGCTCACCGGCGGCCGGGGCCGGCTGCCCGTCGAGTCGATCCGCCATCTGCTCACCATGCTCCTCGTCTCCCGGCTGGACAGCCCGTACCCGGGGCTCGCCCTGGTCGAGGCCGAGTGCGAGCCCACCGACCTGGCCGAGCTCGTCTGGACGCTGTTCACCGAGTGGCGCGAGGCCGGCCACCCGGCGAAACAGAACTGGGCACTCGACGCGCTCGGCCTGCTCGGCGACGACGAGACGGTTCGCAGGCTGGCGCCGGTGATCCGCGCCTGGCCCGGCGAGGGCGGCCACACCCGCGCGGTCGCCGGGCTCGACGTGCTGGCCGCCATCGGCACCGACGTCGCTCTGATGTATCTCCACGGCATCGCACAGGAGGTGAAGTTCCGGGCGCTCAAGGAACGGGCCGGTGAGAAGATCGCCGAGCTGGCGGCCGAGCTCGGGCTCACCACCGAGGAACTGGCCGACCGTCTGGTGCCCGATCTCGGGCTGGACGCCGCGGGCAGCCTGGTCCTCGACTACGGGCGGCGCACCTTCACGGTCGGCTTCGACGAGCAGCTCAAGCCGTTCGTGGCCGATGCCACCGGCAAACGGCTCAAGGCACTGCCCAAGCCGGGCGCTCAGGACGACCCGGTGCTCGCGCCGGAGGCGTACCAGCGGTTCACCGCTCTGAAGAAGGACGTCCGGGCGATCGCGACCGACCAGGTCCGCCGGCTCGAACAGGCGATGGTCGGCCGCCGCCGCTGGACCGGCGCCGCCTTCCGCCAGTTCCTGGCCGGCCACCCGCTGCTGCGGCACCTGGTCCGCCGGCTCGTCTGGGTCCGCTTCGACGCGGCCGGCCACCCGGGCGCGGGCCTGCGCCCGGCCGAGGACGGCAGTCTCGCCGACGTCACCGACGAGACCGTCACCCTCGGCGACGAGGACCAGGTCGGGATCGCCCACCCACTACACCTCGGCGACGATCTGGCCGCGTGGGCGGAGATCTTCGCCGACTACGAGATCCTCCAGCCATTCCCGCAGCTCGGCCGTGAGGTCGACCCGCTGACCTCGGAGCGGGCGGCGGCGCTCGTCGGGCGCCGGGCGCCGAGCACCACCCTGCTCGGCCTGGAACGGCGCGGCTGGCGGCGCGGCAGCCCACAGGACGCCGGGGTGCAGGGCTGGTTCGAGCGCGACCTGCCCGGCGGCCTGCAACTCGTGGTCGCCATCGACCCGGGCATCGCCGTCGGCGCGATCGACGTCCTCGGCGACCAGACCGTCGAGGCGATCTTCGTGGCCACGGCCGGTGCCCACCACTGGTTCCGGCCGGGGCAGGACGACCGTCTCCGTGAGCTCGACCCCATCACCGCGGCCGAGGCGCTGCGCGATCTGACCGAGGTGCTCGCATGACCGCCACCACGACCGCCCACGTGCAGCGCCCGCCCGCCGAGGTGCGGTTCGCCGACGAGCTGGCCCGCCTGCGGGCGGCCGACGACGCGCCCACCCCGCCCGGCTGGGCGCTCAGCCTGCGGGCCGCCCGCGCCTTCATCGTCGGCGACGAGCGGCTCGGCGTGACCCGCAAGTTCGTCGGCGACCCGTCGCTGATCGACCGGGCCCTGGTCAGCCTCGCCACCAGCCGCGGCCTGCTGCTCGTCGGCGACCCGGGCACCGCGAAATCGCTGCTCTCCGAGCTGCTCGCAGCCGCCGTGAGCGGTGACTCGACGCTCACCATCCAGGGCGGCGCGGCCACCACCGAGGACCAGATCAAGTATTCGTGGAACTATGCGCTCCTCGTCGCCGAGGGGCCCACCGAGCGGTCACTGGTGCCGGCGCCGCTGCTGCGCGGCATGGCCCAGGGGCAGGTGGTCCGCTTCGAGGAGATCACCCGCTGCCCGCTCGAGGTGCAGGACTGTCTGCTCTCCCCGCTCTCCGACCGGGTGCTCGCCGTCCCCGAGCTGCCCGGTGACGGCGGCATGGTGTTCGCCATGGAGGGCTTCAACATCATCGCCACGGCCAACACCCGCGACCGGGGCGTCAACGACATGAGCTCGGCGCTGAAACGGCGCTTCAACTTCGAGACGGTCTTTCCCATCGCCGACTTCGACACCGAGCTGTCGCTGGTCGAGGCGGAGGCCGGTGCGCTGCTGCGCCGGTCCGGGGTGACCGCTCCACCCCGGCGCGACGTGCTGGAGGTGCTGGTCACGGCGTTCCGGGAGCTGCGGGCCGGGCGTACCGCGCGAGGGGACGAGATGGACCGGCTGTCCGCGGTGATGAGCACCGCCGAGGCGGTCTCGGTCGCGCACGCCGTCGGTCTGCGCGGCTGGTTCCTGCGTGGCGACACCGGCAGCGCCGCCGACCTGGTGTCCTGTCTCGCCGGGACCGCCGCCAAGGACAGCCCGGAGGACCTGGCGAAACTGCGCCGATACCTGGAGCAGCACACCTCGTGGCGTACCGGCCCGCAGTGGCGTGAGCTGCGGGACGCGCGCCGGGAGCTTCCCGGCGGATGAGTCTCACCGTCATCGGGGTCCGGCACCACAGCCCCGCCTGCGCCCGTCTCGTCGGCTCGACGATCGCCGCTCTGCGGCCCGCCTTCGTGCTGATCGAGGGCCCGGCCGACATGAACGCGCGGATCGGCGAGCTGCTGCTGGGGCACGAACTGCCGGTGGCGGTCTTCACCAGTTACCTCGACGAGCAGCGGCGCCACGGCTCGTGGGCGCCGTTCTGTGAGTACTCACCCGAGTGGGAGGCGCTGCGGGCCGGCCGCGAGTGTGGCGCCGAGCTGCGGTTCATCGACCTGCCGGCGTGGCACGAGGCGTTCGCCGACCGGGACAACCGGTATGCCGACGCCGAGTTGCGCTACGCCGAGGCGGTGGAGCGGCTGTGCGCCGAGTTCGGGGTCGACAACAGCGACGCTCTCTGGGATCACGTCATCGAGATGGGGCCGGCCGAGGAGGCCGGGCAGCGGCTGGAGACCTATTTCGACCTGATCCGGGGCGACTCGGCGGCGGGGCCCTCGGACACGGCGCGCGAGGCGTACATGGCACGGTGGATCCGCGCCGCCCGGGCGGCGGCGGGGGACCGGCCGGTCGTCGCCGTGGTCGGGGGCTTCCACCGGCCCGCCCTGCTCCGCCTCGCCGCACCCACGGCCGGCCCCCACGACGGTCCGGACTCTCCGGTCGGGCATGCCGGCGAATCGGTCCCGGAGCCCGGGTGGCCGGACGTGCCGGAGCCGCCGACGGGAGCGACCGCGGGCAGCTACCTCGTTCCCTACTCGTTCCGGCGACTCGACGCGTTCGCCGGCTACCAGTCCGGGATGCCGTCTCCGGAGTTCTACCAGCGGCTCTGGGAGAGTGGCCCACAGGAGGCCGCCCGTTACCTGATCACCGCGGTCGCCGAGCGGCTGCGCCGACGCGGGCAGCCCGTCTCCACCGCCGACCTGATCGCCGCCCGGACGGGTGCGGAGGCTCTCGCGCGGCTGCGTGGCCACGACTGCCCGTCCCGGGTCGACGTGCTCGACGGCCTGGCCTCCGCCCTGGTCAACGAGGCGCTCGACGTGCCGCTGCCGTGGGCGGTGCGGGGTGCCGTCACCGCGGGGCAGCACCCGGCGGTCGTCGAGATGACCGCCGCCCTCAGCGGCGACCGGGTCGGCCGTCTGCACCCGGACACCCCACTGCCACCGTTGGTCCACGCCGCCACCGCGGAACTCGAGCGATACGCCCTCGACCGGCCGGGCGAGCACAGCGCCGACCTCACCGAACCGCACGGCCGGACCGTCAGCCGGGTTCTGCACCGGCTGCGTGTCCTGGAGATTCCCGGGTTCCGGCGCGACTCCGGGCCCGCCACCGGCATCGACCCGGTGCTGCGGGAGCAGTGGACCGTCCAGCGGCACCCGCACCGGCTCGCCGCACTCATCGAGGCCGGCGGATACGGTCCGACGCTGGAGGCCGCGGCCGCGACTCTGATCGCCCAGCGGATCGACGACGCCGGCGGTGACCTCGGCCGGATCGCGGACGCGCTGTTCGACGCGGCGCTGTGCGGGGTCACCGACCTCGGATCGGACGTGCCCGCCCGACTCGAACGCGGCATCGCGACCGCCGGTGACCTGCCCACGCTCGGCCGCGTGCTGGCCGTCACCCTCGCCCTCTGGCGGCACGACCGGCTCCTCGGCACGGCCGGTAGCGCCGCCCTCGGCGTCGTCGTGGCCGCCGCTGCCCGCCGCATCCTCTGGCTCGCCGAGGGCTGGCACGCGCCCGGAGCACCGGCGGACCGGGAACGGATCGCGGCTGTCGTGGCGGTACGGGACGCGGTGCTGCACGCGGCGGGACTCGGCGTGGACCGTACCGCCGCTGTGGAGATCTCCGGCCGCATCGCCGCCGACCGCGCCGCGCCGCCCGACCTGCGGGGCGCCTTCTACGGTCTCGGCCGGTCCCTGCTCGGCGACGACGAACCCGCCGGGCTCTTCCCGGAGCCGGGGGAGGCCGTGCGCGGCGCGTTCACCGGCGGCACCGCGGGAGACTGGCTGGCCGGGCTGTTCGGGGTGGCCCGCGAGCACGTCCTCGCGCCCGGCGGCATCCTCGCCCTCCTCGACGACCTGGTCGCCGGGCTCGGCTCCGACGACTTCCTGGTCGCGCTGCCCGCGCTGCGGCAGGCCTTCGAGTACTTCCCGCCCCGCGAACGGGAGACGATCGCCGAAGAGCTGCTGACCCGGCGCGGCCTCGCCGGGTCCGGCCGCGACCTGCTCCGCATGTCCGTCGCGCCGCGGACGGTGGCGGCCGGAATGGCCCTGGACGAGATCGTCGAAGAACGCCTGGTCCGGGCCGGGCTGATCACCGTGGGGAGGACCAATGACTGACGTCGGCCTGGAACGATGGCGGCTCATCCTCGGCTCGCCGGCCGGCGGCTGCCTCGGCGGTCTCAGCGGCGGCAACGCCCAGCGCGACGCGGCCCTCGACTGGTTGTACGGCCGCGACGAGGAGTTGAGCCGCCGCGACATCCGGCGTACGGGCGGCACCGGCCCGTCCCAGCTCACCACCGTCGACTGGCTCGACGACATCACCCAGCTGTTCCCGAAGGAGACGGTCGAGCGACTGCAACAGGACGCCGTCGAGCGGTACCAGATCGACGACATCGTCACCGATCCCGGCGTCCTCGAACGGATCGAGCCCAACCCGGCCCTGCTGCGGGCCGTGCTCCGCACCAAACACCTGATGAACCCCGAGGTGCTCCGGCTCGCCCGGCGGCTGGTCGAAGCCGTCGTGCGTGACCTGATGCGGCGGCTCGCCACCGAGGTGCAGCAGAGCTTCTCCGGCGCCCGGTCCCGGCGTGCCAGCCGGTTCCGTCAAGCCCGTGACTTCGACGCCCGGCGGACCATCCGGGCGAACCTCGGCAACTACCGGCCCGACGAGCGGCGGGTGTATGTGCAGACGCCCTACTTCGCGTCGCGCACCCGGCGGCAGATCAACCAGTGGCAGGTCATCCTGCTCGTCGACCAGTCCGGATCCATGCTGTCGTCGGTCATCCACTCGGCGATCACCGCGGCCTGCCTGTGGGGGCTGCCGGGCGTTCGGACCCACCTGATCGCCTTCGACACCGAGGTCGTCGACCTGACCTCCGACGTCAGCGACCCGGTCGAGCTGCTGATGAAGACCCAGCTCGGCGGCGGCACCGACATCGCGCGCGCCGTACGGTACGCGGCCCAGCTCGTCGAGCAGCCGCGGCGCACGATCGTGGCGGTGGTCAGCGACTTCTACGAGGGCGGATCGGAGGCGGGGCTGGTGCGGGCCGTGCGTGAGCTCGTCGAGCAGGGGAGCATCGTGCTCGGGCTCGCCGCCCTCGACGAGAACGCCGATCCCGCGTACGACCGGGCCTGCGCGCAGAGACTCGCGGACGTGGGTGCGTGGGTCGGTGCCATGACCCCCGGTGAGCTGGCCGGATTCGTCGCGGAACGGGTCGGTCGATGAGCGCCGGGCCCCTGCCCGTCCGGGGCGACCTGCGCGCCCTCGACGCTGACGCGCTGGCCGCGCTCGCCAACCGTGGCCTGGTCAAACGAGCCGGCCGCGAGGTCGAACGGGAACCACCGGCTCTCTCCGCCGACGGGTCGGCGATCGTCGCCGAGTTCAGCGACGGCATTCGGGCCACGCTGCCGGAGGGCGGCCTCGAACAGGGGCGATGCACGTGCGGGGCGACCGGCGTCTGCCGTCACCTGATCGGCCTCATCCTCGCGTACCAGATCGCAGCCGCCGTTCCGACTGATTCCTCTGCCGCTGCCGCGTCCTCCACTGCGGGCTCCACTGTGGGCTCCGCCGCTGTTTCCGCTTCGGCGGGCCCCGCTGCCCCTCCGGCCCCTGCCTGCGCCGCCGCTTCGGCCTCTGCGGGCTCTGCCACCTCCGGGGACGATGCCGTCATTGCAGCTTCTGCGGGCGCTCCGGCCGCTGCCTCCGCTGCTACCGGCTCCTCGGCCTCCGCTTCCGGGACCGCCGCCATCTCCGCGGATGCCGGCCGGGCCGGCGAGGAGCTGTCCGGGTCGCCGACCGGCTTCTCCTCCGGACCGGCGCGGATTCCCGGCGCCACCCCCGGACCGGTGAGCGCACCGGAGCGGGCCGCCTGGTCACCCGGTGTCTTCACCGATGCCGAGGTGACGACCCGGATCGGGGCCCGCCTCGTCACAGCGGCCCGGCGGGCGGAACGGGCCGGATACACGGCCCGGATCCGGCGCGGGCCGGTCCCGGTGGTCGAGCTGTCCGCGGCGACTGTGCGGTTCCTGGTGCCTAACGACCTCGGCTACGTGCACACCGACGCCCGGGCCGGGGTCCGAGACGACGTGATCGCACTGGCGGTGTGGGCCTTCCGGGCTGCCGACGAGCAACACCCCGACGACGCCGACTGCGTGATCGACGTCGGGGGCTCCGGTGCCGGCACGACCGCCGGCTCCGGGCTCGAGGCGCTGGTGGAGTTCGCCGCCGAAGTGCTGCGGGGTGGCGCCGTCCACTCGGGCGCCGGTCTCGCCGCCACGGCCGCGGGCCACCTGAGAGCGCTGGAACGTGCCGGGTTGCGGTGGCCGTTCGACGCCGCCACCGAACTCGTCGGCCAGCTCACCGCCTATCGGGACCGCAGCGCCCGCTACTCGCCGGAGCTCCTCGCCGACCTGCTCGCTGAGCTCTTCGCCCGGCACCGCGCGGCCGTGGCCGACGGCGGCGCCGCGGCCCGGGCCCGGGTGCTCGGCTCCGAGGAGGCGGCCGAGACGCCCCTGCGGCGGGTTCGGCTGGACGGCCTCGGCGCCCGGGTCACCGCGATCGACGACGAACGGCGCATCGAGATCTTCCACGGTCAGCCGGCAAGCGGCGTCGTCCTCGTCTCCCACCGGCAGTGGACCACAACCGACGACGGCCCGGCCCTGGCCCGTCGGCGTATCGCCGGGACGACCATCGCCGCCGTGGCCGCCGGAACCCTGGTGACCGAGTCCGCGGTCCGCAGCGCCAGCCGAGCGGTGCGACTGAGCACCAGCCGCGTCGCGAAGTCGAGCGTCACCGCCTCGAACGGCGCCTGGGACGCCCTGCCCGACGGCCTGCTCGTCCGCGACTACGCCCGCCTCGCCACCGACCTGGACGCGATGCCGCCACGGCCGGTCCGGGCCCGAGTCCGCGCCGAACTCGTGCGCGTCCTGGTGATCGCCGAGGTCGGTGCCGCCCACTACTCGCCCGGCGCCCAGCGGCTCACCGTGGAGATCCGGGACGAACACGGCAACCAGGCCACCGTCGTCGCCACCCATGCCGCGGTCACCCCCGGCCGCCTGGACGCTGTCGCCGCCGCCCTCGACGGCCGGCGTGGCAAACCGCGCTACGTGGCCGGCAGCGTCCACCGCAGTGGCGGGCGCGTGGTGATCGACCCTTACGCGATCGCCGCGGACGGCCCGCCGGTCATACCCGACCTGGCCGCTGCCGACGCGTTCCCCGCAACCCCGACCGGCCTGGCCTTCGCGGTCACCACGGCCACAGGCGCGCAAGAGCCCGGCAACGCAACGGCGGCCCCGGAATCCTCCGGAGGCTCCCCGGAATCCTCCGACGGCTCCACAGAGTCCTCCGACCCTTCTGCGGTCTCGGGCGTCCCGGATCCTTCTGGGGTCTCGGGCGTCTCGGATCTTTCTGGGGTCTCGGGCGTCTCGGATTCTTCTGCGGTCTCGGCGGCTACCGGTGGGTTTGGTGTGACGGTGGCCGATGGCCCTTCCGGTGCCATAGCCGGCTCCCGGCCGCCCGAGGTTGCGGGCGCGAGCGGGTCGGTCGATGACCGCTCGAAGCCGCAGGCGGGGGAGCCCGGGGTGCCGGCCGGTGTCGAGGTGTGGGACGGCGCCGAGGGGACGGATGTGCTGGCGGCCGCTGTGGCGGCGGCACGCGACGTGCTCGCCGAGGTTGCCCACAGCGGTCTCGCGCACCTGCCGTCGGCGTATGCGGACCGGCTGCGTAACGCGCGGAACGCGCTCGCCCGAGTCGGGCTGCACCGGGTGGCCTCCGCGCTCGACCAGGTCACTGCCCGGCTCAGCCCCGACCCAGGCATCGACGCGGCGAACGCCTGGGCCGACGCCTACCTACGGGTGAGCCTCGCCGCGGACCTGCTCTGACCGGGTTGACGGGGCAGGGCCCCTGGTCAAATTCCGACGCTGGCCAGGCCAGGCCAGGCCAGGCCAGGCCAGGCCAGGCCAGGCCAGGCCGCGCCGCCTGACTGAGGCCGGCCTGGCCTCGCCGGACGCGGTGCGTGGCGCCGCTGTGCATGGTGCGCGGCGCCGCGCGGTTGTATGCCCGCGGCGCAGTGCGCGGTTGTATGCCGGTGCGGTGCGGTGCGGTGCGGTGCGGTGCGGTGCGCGGGTGCGGTGCGCGGGTGCGGTGCGCGGGGCGGTGCGGTGCCGTGCGCGGTGCGGTGCGGTGCCGTGCGCGGGGCGGTGCGGTGCCGTGCGCGGGGCGGTGCGGTGCCGTGCGCGGGGCGGTGCGGTGCGGTGCCGTGCGCGGGTGCGGTGCGGTGCGGTGCCGTGCGCGGGTGCGGTGCGCGGGTGCGGTGCGGTGCGCGGGTGCGGTGCGCGGGTGTCGTGCGCGGGTGCGGTGCGGTGCGGTGCGGGACTTCAGCTGCGGCTGATGGCGTCCTCGACGCCGGTCTCGTGTGGGCCCAGGAAGATCGGGTCGCGGGCCGTCAGTACGTCGGCTGCTGCTTTGACGGCGGCGCCGTACTCGCGGACTTCGCCTCGGAGCCACATCGCCTCGTAGACGCGGACGCTGTCGTCGCCTACGCCGGTGGCTTCGATGCCCTGTTCGCGGCAGAGGGTCACGGCTCGTGGGAGGTGGAAGGCCTGGGTCACGACGATCGCCTTGTTCACGCCGAAGATCTTGTTGGCGCGGACGCACGAGTCGTAGGTGTCGAATCCGGCGTGGTCGAGGACCACCCGGTCGGCGGGGACACCGCGGGCCACCAGCCAGGACTGCATGGCGCCCGGTTCGTCGTAGGTCCACCGGCCGTGATCGCCGGAGACCAGGATCGCCTTGACCTTGCCGTCGGCCAGGAGTTGGCGGGCGATCTCCAAGCGGGCGGCCAGGAAGGCCGAGGGCTGGCCGTCGTCACCGACCTGCGCGCCGAGCACCAGCGCCACCGGGGCCTCGGGCACCGACGACACGTCATAGATGTGGCCGTCGGCGGAGGAGCGTACCCAATGAGCGCAGGCCAGAGCGACGGCGACCGCGACGACACCGCTCACCGTGCCCACCGCCATCAGGCGGCGCAGCCGTCGCCAGGTGACGAACGTGCGCAGACGCGCCGCCAGGGAACCGAGACGGGAGATCGCCGCGCGGGTCGTCGCGTTGTGGGTGGTGGCACGCGGACCGGGAAGCGTGTCGCCGACCGAGGATCCGGCCGTTCCGGGCCGATCGGTCTGACGCCGGTGACGGGTGGGGAACAGCCAGCCGGGGAGAACACGACGCTTCCGCATCGGACCGAGGATGGCAGACGGCGTCAACGAGCCGGGGAGGACGCAATGGCAGCATGTGGCCATGATCGATATCGCGCCTGACCGGGATCCGTTGGTTCGATGGGCGTTGCGCGCGCCGGGCGCCCGGGTGTGGCGGCGGCCGGGAGCGATCGTCGTGGCCTGCGCCGACCTGTCGCACTGGGACCGGTTGGTGATCAACGGCGAGCCGGGTCCGGTGGCCGGGCTCCTGCGGCAGGTCTTGACCGAGACTGAAGAGACATTCCGGCCATTCGGTACGGAAGAACTGGTCACCGAAGTCGTTGCGCGGATCCCGGAGCTGGAGGTCAGCGCCACGTTCGCGTGGATGGAGACGACGGAGCCCGTCAAGCGTGCCGGCGCGGAACCGGTCCAGCGTGCCGGCGCGGAGCCGGGTGGGCGGGACCACAAGACGAACGGCGTCGCACGGTCGGATGGGCCGGACGGTCAGGCGAACGGCGTCGCACGGTCGGATGGGCGGGACGGTCAGGCGAACGGCGTCGCGCCGCCGGAGGGGCGCGAGGTCTCCGGGGACGGTGTCGCGCGGCCGGATGGGCGCGGGAGCGGGTGGGTCGGGGGCGTCGGACCGGTCTGGCTCGGGGAGGAGGACTCGCCCGAGGTGACCGCGATGATCCGGGAGGCCTATCCGGACTCCTACGCCTGGCCGGGGAACCCTGGGGTGCAGCGATGGGCGGGCATCCGCGACTCCGACGGCAGGCTGCTGACGGTCGCCGCCGAGGCCTGGTCGACGCCGGAGATCGGGTTCATGTCGGGGGTGGCCACCCGCCCGTCAGCGCGTGGACGCGGCCTCGGGCGGTCCATCTGTGCCTTCGTCGCCGATGAGCTGCTGGCCGGCCGGGAACGGGTGGCGTTGCTGGTGGACTACTGGAACACGGCGGCGCTGGCCACCTACACCGGCCTGGGGTTCACGACCAGGCGAGTGGCCGCCGCCCGCCGCCGCTGACCCGGCGAGCCCGCGCCGGACGAGCCGACATCAGCGCGGGCGGCGTCGAGCCGGCGCGCGGTCAACGGGGGCGGCGCCCGGAGGGCCGAAGAGACGAGTCGGCGCAGCCCTTCGGCGGGTCGGGCTCAGCCGGCTCGGCGGGCCACGTAGAGCAGGTACTCCCAGTCCATCGCGCCGTCTCCGGCGTCATGGCGCTCAGCCAGGGCGAGGAGCTCGCCGTCCAGGGCGGCGACGCGGGCCGGGTCGTCGGCGATGTTGCGGTAGACGGCGATCGTCGGGCCGTAGTTGCTCTTGAAGTAGTCGCGGAACGCGGCGGCCGTGCGGAAGTGGCCGACCCGCAGGGACCGGCGTTCCACGGTCACGTCGGTGACATGATCGCCGAAAAGGGACGCGAGGTGGGCCGGGTCACCCCACAGCGGCGGCGGCTGTGCGCCGGGCGGGGGCGGGGCGGCGTACGGCTTCATGGTCGCGAACATCTGCCCGATGAAGCCTTCCGGGGTCCAGTTGGCGAGGCCGATGGTCCCGCCGGGACGGCACACCCGCAGGAGCTCCCCGGCGGCGGCGGTGTGGAACGGGGCGAACATGACGCCGATGCAGGAGATCACCGTGTCGAAGGCGGCGGTCTCGAACGGCAGGTCCTCGGCGTCGGCTTCGATCCAGGTCACTCCGGCGGGGGAGCTCTTCTCCCCGACGGCCAGCAGCTCGGGGGTGAGATCACTGGCGGTGACGGTGGCGCCGGTCTTCGCGGCCGGGATCGCAGCGTTGCCGGTGCCCGCCCCGACGTCCAGGACGGTCTGGCCGGGCCCGATACCGGCCGCCTGGACGAGTGCCGGCCCGAGCGGCGCGACGAGTTCGGAGGCGACCGCTGGATAGTCGCCGGAGGCCCACATGGCACGGTGCTTGGTCTTCACGGTTGTCGTCATGTCACCGACAGTAGGGATCCGTGGAGGGCCCGGCCTAGTACACGATGTGTACCGGCGGAAGGAGACACCCATGGGAGCGTCTTACGGGCAGTTCTGTCCGGTGGCGAAGGCGATGGAGCTGCTCGACGAGCGCTGGACGATGCTGGTGATCCGGGAGCTGATCGCCGGTGGCCGCCGGTTCAACGATCTGCGGCGAGGGCTGCCGCGCATGTCGCCGACATTGCTGTCACGGCGATTGCAGCAGCTCAGCGCGGCCGGTGTGGTGAGACGGCGGGAATCGGGCGCCGAGGTGGAGTACGAGCTGACCGAGGCGGGCCTGGAGTTGCGGCCGATCGTGGTGGCGCTCGGCGAGTGGGGCACCCGCTGGATCCCCGAGCTGGGCGACCGTGATCTCGATCCGAAGCTACTGCTCTGGGACATGCACCGGTCGGTCGATCACGGCGCGGTGCCGGCCAAGCGGACGGTTCTGCATTTCCGGTTCCCGTCGGCGCCGGCGAGGGTACGGGACTGGTGGCTCGTGATCACGCCGGGCGAGGCCGACATCTGTGACGTCGACCCCGGCCACGACGTGGACGTGCTGGTGACCGCCGACCTGCGCTGCCTGACCGACGTGTGGCGGGGCGAGCGCACGTGGGCGTCCGGCCTGCGCTCGGGTGAGCTGGCCTTCCAGGGGCCGGAGGACCTGCGCCGCGCCCTGCCGGCCTGGTTCCGACAGTTCGCCTTCGCAGCGGTCCCCCGCCCGTGAGGGAGCCCGGCCGCGGGAACGGCCGGCGTCCGTGAAGGAGCCCGGCCGCGGGAACGGCCGGCGTCCGTGAGCGAGCCCGGCCGCGGGAACGGCCGGCGGGAAGAGGGGTCAGCTGATCCGGAACTTGGCGGCCAGCAGCGCCGACGGCCGTGAGTTGGGCCCGACCAGCAGCTCGAAGTCACCGGCCTCGACGACCCGCGTCCCGTCGGCGTCGACGAGCGTGCAGTCCGCGGCCGCCACCTCGACGGCGACCGTGACGCTCTCGCCGGCCGGCACGGTGACCTGCCGGTACGCCTTCAGCTCGCGGCTCGCCCAGGTGACGCTGGTGACGAGGTCGCTGACGTAGACCTGCACGGTCTCCAGCGCCGGCCGCGTCCCGGTGTTGGTCAGTCGCACGGTGGCTCGGACGATCCCGTCGGCGGCCACGTCCGGCTCCTCGATGCTGAGCCCGTCGTAGGTGACGGTCGTGTAGCTGAGCCCCTCACCGAAGGCGAACAGCGGGTCCTGGGTGAGGTCGGCGTACCGGGAGCCGTGCTGTCCACGGGTCTGGTTGTAGAAGACCGGCTGCTGTCCGGCGTGCCGGGCCGCCGAGATGGGCATCCGGCCGGTCGGCTCGATCAGGCCGAGCAGGAGCTCGGCGATGGCCTGCCCGCCGCGCATGCCCGGGTTGAACGCCTGCACGATGGCGGCCGCGCCGAGCGCCGACTCGGGCAGGGCGTGTGGTTTGCCGTCGATCAGGACGACGATCATCGGGGTGCCGCTGGCGGCGACCGCGTCGAGCAGGGCGATCTGGCCGCCCTGGAGCTCCAGGGTGGCGGTGGACTTGTGCTCGCCGTTGAGGTTGACGGTGTCGCCGACGACCACGATCGCGTAGTCGGCGGCGGCCGCGGTGGCCGCCGCGGCGGCGACGCGGGCCGGGTCGGCGGGCACACCCACCGAGATCGGCGGCCTGGGCTGCCCGTCCGGGAACGTCTCGCCCTCGGGGTCGGGAACGAGCTCCTCGATCTCGACGGCCGGGTCGAAGTCGAGCGTCCAGCCGTCCGGCAGCAGATCACGCAGACCGTCGAGGACCGTGGTGGTGAGCTCCCGCGGATGGCCGTCGGGAAGCCAGTCGACCTGCCCGGAGTCGCCGGCCCAGTCGCCGAGCTGCGTCGACACGTCGTCGGCGTTGGGACCGAGCAGGGCGATGCGCTTCGACGGGCCGGACGGCGAGGCGGCGGGGAGGGGCAGGACCCCCTCGTTGCGCAGCAGGACCAGCGACCGCCGGGCGATCTCCAGGTTGAGCTCCGTGTGCGCGGGGCTGCCGATCACCGCGGCCTGCCGTTCGGCGTCCGGGGTACGCGGGTTCTCGAAGAGGCCCAGCTCGAACTTCAGGCGCAGGATCCGCCGTACCGCGGCGTTGATGTCGTCCTCGTCGAGAATGCCGCGCCGGATCGCCTCCTGGGCTCCCTCGAAGAAGGCCGGTGTCGTCATGATCAGGTCGTTGCCGGCCTTGACGGCGACCGCCGCGGCCTCGGCGTAGTCGGCGCAGACCTTCTGCTCCCAGACCATCCGGCCGACGTTGTCCCAGTCGGTGACGAGGGTGCCGGTGAAGCCCCACTCCTCCTTGAGCACGTCGTTGAGCAGCCACTTGTTGGCGGTGATCGGCACGCCGTCCATCGACTGGTAGCCGAGCATGAAGACCCGGCAGCCCTCGGCGGCGGCCCGCTCGAACGGCGGCAGGAACCAGGAGCGCAGCTTGCGCCGGCTGATGTCGGCCTCGCTGGCGTCACGGCCGCCCTGGGTCTCGGAGTATCCGGCGAAGTGCTTGGCGGTGGCCAGGATCGCGGTCGGGTCGGTGAGGCCCTCGCCCTGGTAGCCGCGGATCATGGCGGCGCCGAGCTCGGAGATCAGGTACGGGTCCTCGCCGAACGTCTCGTCGACGCGGCCCCACCGCAGGTCACGGGCGATGCACAGCACCGGCGAGAAGGTCCAGTGCACGCCGGTGGCGGCGGCCTCCACTGCGGTGGCCCGGGCGACCTGCTCGACGAGGGTAGAGTCCCAGGTGGCGGCCATGGCGAGCTGTGTGGGGAAGACCGTGGCGCCGGGCCAGAAGGCGTGCCCGTGGATGCAGTCCTCGGCGGTGATCAGCGGGATCCGCAGCCGGGTCCGGGAGACCAGCTCCGCGGCCTCGACGAGCTTGGCGGGGGAGGTGTGCAGGATCGATCCGGCCAGCTTGTCCAGGACGATCTCACCGATGTCCTGTCGCGCGTCGAGCTGGAGCATCTGGCCGACCTTCTCGGGAAGAGTCATCCGGCCCAGCAGATCCTCGACACGCTCTCGCACCGGGAGCGAGGAGTCCTGATATGGCAAGGGCATGAGTTTCTCCGATGGGTCTACCGAACGCGAACGGTTCGGAGTCTTCCACGTACGGAACCGGTTCCGGCACCCCGCTACGGTTCCGGAACTTCATCCACTGGGAAGGCTTTGTGGGACGCGAATGTCAGGGGGTGCCGGTAAGGTCCTAACCGGATCGGACGCAGTGAAGTCTATTGATCACGCATAGTGAGTGATGGAGGACCATGGGTTCGGCTGACCGGGTTCTGCGACGAACCGCCGAGGCGATCGAGCACATAACCGGCATATGTTTCAAAACCGGCCCACCGCGGCAGGTCGGTGTCGAGCTGGAGTGGACCACACACCTGGCCGCCGACCCGTCCGCCTACCTGACGGCCGGCGACCTCGTCGAGGCTCTGGGCGTGCACACGCCCGCCGCTCTCGGCAATCCGCATCCCGTGCCGCTCCCCGGCGGTGGCACGGTCACCGTCGAGCCGGGCCTGCAGATCGAGATCTCGTCGGCACCGGCCGGCTCGCTCGCCGAGCTGCACGCCGCGGTCACCGCCGACCGGGAGACCCTCGCGGGACTGCTGGCGAGCCGGGGCATCGTGCTCGGCGATCGCGGCCTCGACCCTTTCCGGGAGCCCCGCCGCACCCTGGACACCCCACGCTATGCGGCCATGGACCGCGCTTTCGACAGCGCCGGCCGCACCATGATGGGGGCCACCGCCGGGCTCCAGGTGTGTTTCGACGCGGGAGAGGTCGGCCAGATCGCGGCCCGCTGGGCGGCCCTGCACGAGGCCGGGCCGGCGATGCTGGCACTGTTCGCCAACTCACCACGGCACGGCTGGGCGTCCGCACGGACGGCGACGTGGCACGGCATCGACACCCGCCGGTCCGGGCCGGTCCCGTCATCGGCTGACCCGGCGGTGAGCTGGGCACACTACGCGGTGCAGGCCCCGCTCCTGTGCGTCCGGCGCGATCACGGCCGATGGGACGTGCCACTCGGCGTGACGATGGCCGACTGGATCGAGGCGGGCGGCATCGAGGGCGGCCCGGCCGGCTCCGGCCGGATCGGCGGGCGGCGCATCGGCCCACGACGGCAGAGGCCACCGCTGTTCACCGACCCGGTCACCCGGCCGCCCACGGTGGAGGACCTCGACTACCACCTCAACACCCTTTTCCCACCGGTACGGCCACGCGGCTACCTCGAGGTCCGCTACCTCGACACGCAGCCCGGTGACGAGTGGATCGCCCCGGCCGCCCTGCTGACCGCGCTGCTCTCCGGCGACGAGCTCACCGACCGGGCCCGCGAGCTGGCCGCTCCGGCCGCCGGCCGCTGGCACGCCGCGGCCCGCTTCGGGCTCGCCGATCGCCCGGTGCGCCGGGCCGCCACCGGCCTGGCCGACCTGGCCTGCCGCCACCTCGACCGGACCGGCC
Organism: Actinoplanes sp. CA-252034; assembly: GCF_050956125.1. NCBI lineage: Bacteria > Bacillati > Actinomycetota > Actinomycetes > Micromonosporales > Micromonosporaceae > Actinoplanes > Actinoplanes sp. CA-252034. The sequence continues at coordinate 8,572,913 of NZ_CP191846.1, read as the reverse complement.
TGCCCCCGGCGGTCCGCGACACCGTCACCGGCATCGTCTCCCGCCGCCTGCGGGAGGCCGTGCCCGGACGATCACGAGAGGACATCTCGGTATGACCGACGACCTGCGGCTGTCCATCGCCGCCGAGCTTGAGCGCGCCCGGGCCCGGACGGCGCTGCTCACCGACGCCGTCGACGACGACGACCTCACCCGGCAGCACTCGCCTCTGATGTCCCCGCTGGTGTGGGACCTCGCGCACGTCGGCAACCAGGAGGAGTTGTGGCTGGTCCGGGACGTCGGCGGCCGTGACCCGCTGAGGCAGGACATCGACGAGCTCTACGACGCGTTCAAGCACGCCCGGCACGCCCGGACGGCGTTGCCGCTGCTCAACCCGGCCGAGGCCCGCGCGTACACCGCGCAGGTCCGCGACAAGGTGTTCGACGTCCTCGACCGGGCGCGGTTCGCCCCGGAGAGCCGGCTGCTGGACGGCGGGTTCGCGTTCGGCATGATCGTGCAGCACGAGCAGCAGCACGACGAGACCATGCTGGCCACCCACCAGCTGCGGTCCGGCGCCCCGGTGCTGTCCGCGCCACCGCCGCCGCGCGCCCCACGGAGCGTCTCCGGCGAGGTCCTGATCGCATCAGGGCGGTTCACCATGGGTACGGACATCGAGCCCTGGGCTCTGGACAATGAGCGCCCCGCCCACCCGGTCGACGTGGACGCCTTCTGGATCGACGCGGCCCCGGTCACCAACGGTGACTATCTGGCGTTCATGGACGCCGGCGGCTACGACGATCCCCGCTGGTGGAGTGAGCGCGGCTGGGCCCACCGCAATCAGGCCGGCCTGGACAGCCCGCTGCACTGGATCCGCGACCGCGACGGCTGGCTGCGCGACCGGTTCGGCCACATCGAGCCGGTGCAACCGGACGAGCCGGTCGTCCACGTCTGCTTCTTCGAGGCCGAGGCCTACGCCTCCTGGGCGGGGAAGCGCCTGCCCACCGAGGTCGAGTGGGAGAAGGCCGCCCGCTGGGACCCGGCGACCGGGCGCTCGCGCCGTTACCCGTGGGGCGACGACGCGCCCGAGGCCCGGCACGCCAACCTCGGTCAGCGGCACCTCGGCCCGGCCCCGGCCGGCGCCTACCCGGACGGCGCCTCCCCGCAGGGCGTGCACCAGTTGATCGGCGACGTCTGGGAGTGGACCTCGTCCGGATTCCACGGTTACCCAGGGTTCACGGCCTTCCCTTACCAGGAGTATTCGGAGGTCTTCTTCGGCGGCGACTACCGGGTGCTGCGCGGCGGGTCGTTCGGCACCGACGCGGCCGCCTGCCGGGGCACCTTCCGCAACTGGGACCATCCGATCCGGCGGCAGATCTTCAGCGGCTTCCGCTGCGCACGGGACGCCTGATGTGCCGGCACCTCGGCTATCTCGGCCCGCCCGTACCGCTGAAGGACCTGATCTTCGATCCACCGCACGCCCTGGCCACGCAAGCCTGGGCGCCTCGCGACATGCGCGGCGGAGGGACGATCAACGCCGACGGCTTCGGCGTCGGCTGGTGGCCGGCCGGCGTCTCGGCGCCGGTCCGGCACCGCGGCGCCGTGCCGATCTGGACGGACGCGACGTTGCCGCTGCTCGCGGCCACGACGTCGGCCGGCGCGGTGCTCGCGGCGGTCCGCTCGGCCACCGTCGGCATGCCGGTGGTCGAGACGGCGGCGGCGCCCTTCACCGACGGCCGGTGGCTGTTCAGCCACAACGGCGTCGTCCGCGGCTGGCCTTCGGCCGTCGCCGCGCAAGCCCGTGACCTCCCGGTGGAGGACCTGCTCACCCTGGACGCGCCCACCGACTCGGCAACCCTCTGGGCGATGGTACGGGTGAGGCTGCGCGCCGGAGAGCCGCCGGCCAAGGCGGTCGCCACCGTGGTGACCGAGGTCGCAGCCGCCGCACCCGGATCCCGGCTGAACCTGCTTCTCGGTGACGGCGAACGCCTGATCGCGACCACGCTCGGTCACGCCCTGTCGGTGCGATCACTACGCGACTCCACCCTGATCAGCTCCGAACCGCTCGACCCCGGCCCGGCGTGGCAACCCGTCCCGGACGGCCACCTGGTCGTCGCCACCGCCGGCCAGGTGGAGATCACTCCCCTCTAGAAAGGTGTGCGCATTGCTCCTGGACAGACACCTCGACGACGACGATCTGGCCCGTGAGTTGCGTGCCGACGTGCGCGCCGGGCTCACCGCCGACCCCCGGTGGATGCCCCCGAAATGGTTCTACGACGCCCGTGGCAGCGAGCTCTTCGAGGAGATCACCCGGCTTCCGGAGTACTACCCGACGCGTACCGAGCGGGCCCTCCTCGAGTCGCACGCCGCCGCGATCGCCCGCATCACCGAGGCGAAGACGCTCGTCGAGCTCGGGTCCGGCTCGTCGGAGAAGACCCGGCTGCTGCTCGACGCCCTGGTCGCCCGCGGCACGCTCGGCGCGTTCGTCCCGCTCGACGTCTCCGGCTCGGCCCTGGCCGCGGCCGTCGCCTCACTGACCGCCGCCTATCCCGGCCTCGGCATCCGCGGCGTGGTCGGCGACATGACCCGTCACCTGCGGCATCTGCCCGACGGCGACAACCGTCTCGTCGCGTTCCTGGGCGGCACCATCGGCAACCTGGTCCCCGCCGAGCGGGCCACGTTCCTGTCGTCGCTGCGCTCGGTCCTGCACGAGGGCGAGTGGCTGCTGCTCGGCGCCGACCTGGTCAAGGACCCGGCCGTCCTGGTGCCCGCCTACGACGACGCCGCCGGGGTGACCGCCGAGTTCAACCGCAACGTCCTGCACGTCATCAACCGTGAGCTGGCCGCCGACTTCGACGTGCCGACGTTCGAGCACGTCGCCGTCTGGGACCCGGCGCACGAGTGGATCGAGATGCGCCTGCGGTCCACCCGTGATCAGGTCGTCCACATCGGCGACCTGGATCTGGACGTCCCGTTCACCGCGGGCGAGGAGATGCGTACCGAGATCTCCGCCAAGTTCCGCCCGGACGGGCTCGCCGCCGAGCTCGCCGCCGCCGGGTTCGTCACGCGCCACCGATGGACCGACCCGTCCAACTGGTTCGGAATCACCCTCGCCCAGGCGCTGTAAAGGTTGACGCTTCGTGTTTTCCTAGCGGTGTCGCCTCACCGTCTGGGGCCGTCCCGCGAGTCCGCGCGGGACGGTGACACGAGGCGTCGACCAAGGGGGTCCCGCATGGAGTCCGACCACGCGGATGCTGTTCCACCGCCCGGCGACCAGCCGGCCGCCGAGCCGTCACCGGAGGCCGTCCCGGCATCCGGCGATCAACCATCGCCCGCTGATGGCGCTCTGCCCGTCGATGGCGCTTTGCCCGCTGATGGGCCGCCACCTGCTGATGGCCCACTGCCCGCTGATGGGTCAACGCCTGCTGATGGCGCTTTGCCCGCTGATGGGTCACCGCCTGCCGATGGCCCACCACCTGCTGATGGGTCGCCACCTGCCGATGGCGCATCGCCGGCTGGTCGCGCATCGCCTGCCGGCGGCGCGCCTGCTGGTAGTGCACCGCCCGCCGGTAGTGCTCTGCCTGCTGGTAGTGCACCGCCTGCCGGTAGTGCACCGCCCGGCGGTGGCGCGCCGGCCGCCGATGAGGACCGGGCGCCGCGGGGCGAGGCGGGTGGCGCCGGTGGCCGGCCGGACGGCGAGGACGTGCAGGCCGGCCGCGAGCCGCACGTACTGCTGGTCCACGCTGTGATCAGGGCTACCCGGGAACACGACGTGTGGTCGACGTCGGGCGGCCCGCGCCCACAGCTTCCGCGCAGCTGGACCGACCTCTGGCGCAACGCCGTCCGCCGCCAGACCGACCTCGCCGGCGAGCCCGAGGAGGCGGCCCGCCGTTCCGTGCAGGCGATGCTGGACCAGCTCACCCGCCTGGACCGCGAGGCCGGGTGGTTCCGCGCCGACCAGGGACTGCGGGACCGGGCGATCTCCGAGACCCTGCTGTACGGCACCCGGCTCGGCCCGGACGTGCCCAGCCGCCCGGCGCAGCTCGCGTGGGACCGCCAGCGCGGCCTCCGCCCCGTCGACTTCGCCAAGATCACGGCGATCGCCGCCGCCCAGGACGACTGGCTGGCAGCCTGGAACACATGGGCCACCACACGCTGACCCGACCGTTCCCGCATGACTTCTCAGGAGCACCCGATCACCCGATCGGGTGCTCCTGTCGGTTTCACTCCACGGCTCGGGGGCACCCCCGGTCTCTCGCCCGGCTGCTCCTGTCGGTTTCGCTCCACGGCTTGGGGGCGCCCGGTTTTTCGCCCGGCTGCTCCTGTCGGTTTCGCTCCACGGCTTGGGGGCGCCCGGTTTTTCGCCCGGGTGCTCCTTCAGTGCGCTCCACGGCTCAGGGGCAGTCGGTCACTCGATCGGGTGATCCCGTCGGTCGTGCCCCGGCCGACAGGCCAGCCCCGGCTTGACTCGCGCCGCTGTCCCGCTGTCCCGCTGTCCCGCTGTCCCGCTGTCCCGCTGTTCCGCTGTTCCGCTGCCCCACCGCCTCACTGTTCCGCTGTCCCGCTGTCCCGGAGGTGGCGGTGAGGGACGCATACGCCCGTGAGGCGCCTTGGAGGGTGGGACGGGCCGCTCGCGTCGCGGTGTAGGCGGGGACCGGGTGGTCTGCGGGGCGGACCGGCCCGTACCCCCGCGATGTTCTTTGTGAGGAAGGCGACCGGGACCGTATCGCTCAGCATGCGGGAAGGGCGCGTTCGTGGTTGCCGTGGAGGGTGGGATTTGATACGTTCTTCTGCATAGTCATACGGAGGTAGGCATGGGAGTCAGGGTCGCGGTGGCGGGAGCCAGTGGCTACGCGGGCGGTGAGTTGCTGCGCCTGATCGCCGGGCACCCCGAGTTCGACCTGGTCGCGGCGACCGCGCACAGTCAGGCCGGCTCGCCGGTCGCAGCGGTGCACCCGCAGCTGGCCGGGCTCGACCTGGTGCTGGGCTCCACCGACGCCGCCTCGCTCAGTGGGGCTGACCTGGTGTTCCTCGCGCTTCCGCACGGGCAGTCGGCGGCTGTCGCGGCGCAGCTCGACGCCGGTGTCAAGGTGGTCGACCTGGGCGCCGACTTCCGGCTGGAGAGCGCCGAGCAGTGGACGCGCTACTACGGCGGCGGCCACGCCGGCACCTGGACCTACGGCCTTCCGGAGCTGCCGGGCGCGCGGGCCGCGATCGCCGCGTCCGACCGGGTGGCCAACACGGGTTGTTATGCGGCGACGATCACGCTGGCGCTGGCGCCGCTGATCGCCTCCGGAGTGGCCGACCCGGAGGATGTGGTGGTCGTCGCGAGCTCGGGCACCTCCGGTGCCGGGCGCAACGCCAAGGTGCACCTGCTGGCCAGCGAGATCATGGGTGACCTGTCGCCCTACAAGGTCGGCGCGCACCAGCACGTCGCCGAGATCAAGCAGGCCACCGGGGCGTCCTCGCTGTCGATGACGCCGATCCTGGCGCCGATGCCCCGCGGCATCCTGGCGACGGTGACGGCCCGCCGGCTCAACGGCGGCGACCCGCGTGAGGCACTCGAGGTGGCGTATGCGGACGAGCCGTTCGTGCACGTGCTGCCGGAGGGCTCCTGGCCGCACACGGCCGCCACCGCGGGTTCCAACTCCTGCCACCTGCAGGCCACGGTCGACATCGACTCGGGCCGCATCATCGTGGTGAGCGCGCTCGACAATCTCGGCAAGGGCGCCGCCGGCCAGGCGGTGCAAAACGCCAACATCATGTTCGGCCTGCCCGAGACCACGGGCTTGAGCGTCTTCGGAGTGGCACCATGACCGTCACCCATCCCAAGGGCTTCCGCGCCTCCGGTGTCGCCGCCGGGCTCAAGGCCAGCGGCAACGCCGACGTCGCCCTGGTCGTCAACGACGGTCCCGACTACACGGCGGCCGGCGTGTTCACCGGCAACCGGGTCAAGGCGGCGCCGGTCCTGTGGAGCCAGCAGGTGCTCAAGGGCGGGATCGTCCGTGCCGTGATCCTCAACTCGGGTGGCGCCAACGCCTGCACCGGCTCGCAGGGCTTCCGCGACACGCACGCGACTGCCGAGCACACCGCCGCGGTGCTGCGTGGCGGCGCCAACCGCATGATGATCGGCCCCGGTGACGTCGCGGTCTGCTCGACCGGCCTGATCGGCGAGCTGCTGCCGATGGACAGGCTGCTTCCGGGGGTGAGCGCGGCGGCCAAGGCGCTCGCCGCCGACGGTGGGGTCAAAGCAGCCGAGGCGATCATGACGACCGACACGGTGGCGAAGAACGCGGTGGCCCAGCGCGACGGCTGGTCGGTCGGCGGCATCGCCAAGGGCGCCGGCATGCTGGCCCCGGCGCTCGCCACCATGCTGGTGGTGATCACCACCGACGCGTCGGCCGACAACGAGGTGCTCGACGCCGCGTTGCGCGCCGCCACCCGGGTCACCTTCGACCGGATCGACGCGGACGGCTGCATGTCCACCAACGACACGGTGCTGCTGCTGGCCAGTGGCGCGTCGAACCGGCAGCCCACCCTCGAGGAGCTGACCGCCGCCGTCACCGAGGTCTGCCACGACCTGGCCCAGCAGCTGATCGCCGACGCCGAGGGCGCGACCAAGCACATCGCGATCGAGGTGCAGGGCGCCGCCAGCGAGGCCGACGCGGTGCAGGTCGGCCGGACGGTCGCCGGCAACAACCTGGTGAAGACGGCGTTCTTCGGCAACGACCCCAACTGGGGCCGGATCCTCGCGGCGATCGGCACGACGAGCGCGGCCTTCGAGCCGGACCGCATCGACGTGGCGATCAACGGGGTGTGGATCTGCAAGAGCGGGGCCGCCGCGGAGGACCGCAGCAAGGTCGACCTGTCCGGCCGGGACGTGAGCGTGACGATCAACCTGCGCGAGGGGGAGATGAGCGCGACGATCTGGACCACGGACCTGTCCCATGCGTATGTCCACGAGAACTCCGCGTACTCATCGTGAAGGCGCAGAAGAAGGCCGAGATCCTCATCGAGGCCCTGCCGTGGCTGGAGCGGTTCCACGGCACCACGGTTGTGATCAAGTATGGCGGCAACGCCATGATCGACCCGGAGCTTCAGGCGGCGTTCGCGGCCGACATGGTGTTCCTGCGCCTGGTCGGCATCAAGCCGGTCGTCGTGCACGGCGGCGGCCCGCAGATCAACCGGATGCTGAAGCGGGTCGGCATCGAGTCGGAGTTCCGCGGTGGCCTGCGGGTCACCACCCCGGAGACGATGGAGATCGTCCGGATGGTGCTGACCGGTCAGGTCGGGCGGGAGCTGGTGGGCCTGATCAACCAGCACGGACCGTATGCGGTGGGCCTCTCCGGTGAGGACGCCGGGCTGTTCACGGCGGTTCGCCGGGGCGCGCTGATCGACGGCGAGGAGGTCGACATCGGCCAGGTCGGCGACGTCGACCAGGTGGACACGTCGGCCGTCGACGACCTGATCGCGGCCGGCCGCATCCCGGTGATCGCCACGGTCGCGCCGGACGCGGCGGGCGTGTTGCACAACGTGAACGCCGACACCGCCGCCTCCGCGCTGGCGGTCGCGCTCGGCGCGCGCAAGCTGGTGGTGCTCACCGACGTGCCCGGCCTCTACACGAACTGGCCGGACACGTCGTCGCTGACCAGCGAGATCGACGCCGCCGCGCTGGAGAAGCTGCTGCCTTCCCTGGAGTCGGGGATGGTCCCCAAGATGGAGGCCTGCCTGCGCGCGGTCCGCGGCGGGGTTCCGGCCGCGCACGTCGTCGACGGCCGGGTCGCCCACTCGACGCTGCTCGAAGTCTTCACGGAAGAAGGATTCGGAACGATGGTGGTCCCCTCATGACGCTCGTGGAGCGCTGGCAGCAGTCGATGATGAACAACTACGGCACCCCGGCGATCGGCCTCGTCAAGGGCCGGGGCGCGGTGCTGACCGGCGAGGACGGCAAGGAGTATGTCGACTTCCTCGGCGGCATCGCCGTGAACGCGCTGGGTCATGCCCACCCGGCCGTGGTCGCCGCCGTCACGAGCCAGATCCAGCAGCTGGGGCACGTCTCCAACCTGTTCATCTCGGAGCCGCCGGTGGCGCTGGCCGACCTGCTGCTGGCGCTGGCCGGCCGGGCCGGGCGGGTGCTGTTCTGCAACTCGGGGGCGGAGGCCAATGAGGCCGCCTTCAAGATCTCCCGGCTGACGGGGCGCACGCACGTCGTCGCGACGCACGGCGCCTTCCACGGCCGGACCATGGGCGCGCTCGCGCTGACCGGGCAGCCGGCGAAGCAGGATCCGTTCCGGCCGCTGCCGGGCGACGTCACCCATGTGGACTTCGGTGACGTCGCCGCTCTGGAGGCCGCGGTGACCACCGCGACCGCCATGGTCATCCTGGAGCCGATCCAGGGTGAGAACGGCGTGGTCGTGCCGCCGGCCGGATATCTGACGGCCGCCCGTGAGATCTGCACGCGCAACAACGCGCTGCTGGTCCTCGACGAGGTGCAGACCGGCATCGGACGCACCGGTCACTGGTTCCACCACCAGAGCGAGGGCGTCGAGCCCGACATCGTCACCCTGGCCAAGGGCCTAGGCGGTGGCCTGCCGCTGGGCGCCTGCATGGCCTTCGGCCGGGCCGCCGACCTGCTCACCCCCGGGTCGCACGGCACCACCTTCGGCGGTAACCCGGTCTCCTGCGCGGCCGGCCTCGCGGTGATCCGCACGATCGCCAACGAGGGCCTGCTCGACCACGTCAAGCGGGTCGGCGAGCAGATCCGGCTCGGCATCGAGGGCCTCGATCACCCGCTGGTGAAGTATGTCCGGGGCGCCGGCCTGCTGCTCGGCATCGTCCTCAACGAGCCGGTCTCGGCCGAGGTCGCCGCCAAGCTGCGTGACGCCGGTTTCCTGGTCAACCCCGCCAAGCCGGACGTCATCCGGCTCGCCCCGCCCCTGATCATCTCCTCCGATCAGGCGGACGCCCTGATCGCTGCCCTGGACGGTATCCGGTGACCACCCGCCACTTCCTCCGTGACGACGACCTGACCCCGCAGGAGCAGGCCGAGGTCCTCGACCTCGCCGCCCAGATGAAGACCGACCGGTTCGGCTACACGCCGCTGGCCGGCCCGCGCAGCGTCGCCGTCTTCTTCGACAAGGCCAGCCTGCGTACCCGGCTGTCGTTCGAGGCCGGCATCGCCGAGCTGGGCGGCCAGCCGATCATCGTGGACACCCAGAACACCCACTTCGGCCGCGGTGAGACGCTCGCCGACGCGGGGCGGGTGGTGGCCCGGTACGTGTCGGCGATGGTCTACCGCACGCACGGCGACGAGCGGCTCGCCGAGTTGGCGTCCGGTGTGCGCGTCCCGGTGATCAACGCGCTGAGCGACGGCTACCACCCGTGTCAGCTGCTCGCCGACCTGCTGACGATCCGGGAGCGGTTCGGCTCGACGGCCGGGCGGACGCTGGCGTATGTGGGCGACGCGGCCAACAACATGGCCCACTCGTACCTGATCGCGGGCGCGATGGCCGGGATGAACGTGCGGGTGGCCGGCCCGTCCGGGTTCGACCCGGCGGCGTCGGTGGTCAGCCGGGCCGGCGAGATCGCGGCGTGGACAGGCGGCTCGGTGGAGGTGCTGCGCGACCCGCGGGAGGCGGCCGACGGCGCGCACGTGATCGCCACCGACACGTGGACGTCGATGGGCCAGGAGGAGGACGGCAAGGACCGGCTCACCCCGTTCTGGCCGTACCAGGTGAACAAGGAGCTGCTGGCCGCCGCCGATCCGGAGGCGATCGTGCTGCACTGCCTGCCGGCGCACCGCAACGAGGAGATCACCGACGAGGTCATCGACGGGCCGCAGAGCGCCGTCTTCGACCAGGCGGAGAATCGGCTGCACGCTCAGAAGGCCCTGCTGGCGTGGCTGCTGGCGGTCAACCTGCCATGAACAATCCGACGACCCGAGCGGGCCGGCACGCCCGGCTCGTCGACCTGATCCGTTCCCGCCGGGTCAAGTCGCAGACCGAGCTGACCGTGATCCTCGCGCGTGAGGGCGTCCACGTCACCCAGGCCACACTCTCCCGTGACCTGGAGGAGCTGAACGCCGTCAAGGTCAGTGGCGTCTACTACATTCCGGAGGACGGGCACAAACCCCTGCGGGAGAGCACCGAGCACGGCCCGGCCCGGCTGATCCGGCTGTTGCGCGAGCTGCTCACCGGGGTCGACTCCAGCGGCAACATCGCGGTGCTGCGTACCCCGCCGGGGGCGGCGCAGTTCCTGGCCAGCGCACTGGACCGGTCCGGTCTGGCCGATGTGGTCGGCACGATCGCCGGGGACGACACCATCTTCGTGGTGGCACGGGACAGCGGCCCCACGTCGGGTGCGGCGCTGGCCGAGAAACTCAGCAACTGGAGCAGGTCGGATTTCGAGGAGAGCCGGTCATGACGTTCACACCCGCGGTGGAGGCCCGCTTCCCGGACTTCGCCGACCACACCGACAGCCTGGTCGGGCACGGCGTCGAGTTCTTCCTCGCCTCCAACGAGACGTTGCGGCCGCATCTCAACGAGACGCCGTACGGTCACAAGCTGACCTGGCTCGACTTCACCGACACGGCGGAGAAGGACTGGTCGATCCGTGACTTCCTGAACTTCTTCAACATCATCAACGGCATCGCGTTCGGTGACCGGGGCATCCCGATGCCGCAGTGGGTGATGGTCGACCTGATCCTGATGCCGGCCGCGGCCCTGATCGCCGGTCTGCCGCAGGCCGAGTTCGCCGACATGGTCGAGCGGTCCACGTTCCGTTTCGACACCGACGTCAAGCAGCTGCTGCGCAAGGTCCAGCAGGACATGCGCGACAGCGGCTACCGGGGTCCGGTCCCGGTGGGTGGCTACTGCGCGGCCCCGTCGGCCGAGCCGGGCCGCTGGGTGGGCTGGTCGCTGTGGTCGCTGATGCCGGCGGTCGGGCTGGGCAAGGCGGCGAAGGCGCTGGCGCTGTCGGCCTACCGGGCGCAGAAACTGGACGGCGTCACCCAGTACGACAACAGCGCGCTCAAGGTGCACACCGAGTTCGGGGCACTGAAGATCCTGGTCGCGACCGTCCCGTTCCACACGTCGCCGGGCTCGTTCGTCTACCAGAGCGACCTGACGCTCCCGGCCGGGGAGAGCTGCCCGAGCCGACGTTCCTGCTCGATCCGTTCGACTACAGCCGCCAGCGGGCCATGCAGAAGGACATCGAAGCGGGCCGCTGTGAGTTCTACGTCCTGCCGCCGGGTCACGTCCGCCGGGACGGTAAGACTTATGTGCCGATTCTTGAGAAGGAACTGTCCCGATGACCAAGCGCAAGATCGTCCTCGCTTTCTCCGGTGGTCTGGACACCTCGTACGCCCTCGTGGACTTCCGCGAGAAGGGCTGGGACGTGGTGACCGCCAACATCGACACCGGCGGCCTGCACAGCGGTGAGGCCGACGTGGTCCGGGCGCGTGCCGAGGAGCTGGGCGCCGTCGAGCACCACGTCGTCGACGCCCGCGCGGAGCTCTACGACCGGGTGATCACCTACGCGATCAAGGCGAACTATCTGCGCAACGGCGCCTACCCGTCGTGTGTCGGCGCGGAGCGGCTGATCCAGGCGGAGAAGGTCGTCCAGGTCGCGCTGGAGGTCGGCGCGGACGCGGTGGCGCACGGCTCGACCGGCGCGGGCGCCGACCACGTCCGCTACGACGCGGTGATCCGGGCGCTGGCCCCGCACCTGGAGATCGTCACTCCGATCCGCGACGAGCGGCTCACCCGCGAGGGTGAGACCGAGTTCCTGCGGTCGCGAGGCTACGAGGTCAGCGAGAAGGTCAAGCTCTACTCGATCAACGAGGGCCTGATCGGCACGTCGATCGGTGGCGAGGAGACCTACGGCTCCTGGGAATACCTTCCCGAGTCGGCCTGGACCTACACGAAGTCGATCGACGAGGCCCCGGAGAAGGGCGTCGAGCTGCTGATCAGCTTCGAGAAGGGCGAGGTCGTCTCGGCGGTGACCGCGGCCGGCGACGCGCTGCCCAGCGAGAACAGCTACGACATCCTGTCCGCGCTCAACGTGCTCGGCGGCGAGCACGGCGTCGGCCGGGGCATCCACATGGGCTCCACCATGGTCGGCAACCTCGCCCGTGTCGGTTTCGAGGCGCCGGGCATGCTGATCCTCATCGCGGCGCACCGTGAGCTGGAGAAGCTGGTGCTGTCGAACAGGCAGCAGGCCACCAAGGCGACGCTCGGCAACACCTACGGCGACCTGCTGCACGAAGCCGTCTACTTCGACCCGATCATGGACGACTTCCGCGCCTTCCTCGACTCCAGCCAGACCCGGGTCACCGGCACCGTGCGGGTCCTGCTGCACAAGGGCAACATCGTGCTCCTCGGCAGCAGGAGCCCGCACAGCCTGCTGGACGCGGCGACCCGCTCGGGTGTCGTCTACGGCCACGGCTCGTCGCTGTGGACCGGTGAGCAGGCCCGCGCGTTCGCCCACATGTACTCGGTGCCGGGCGCCATCCAGCGCGCGGCCGCGAAGCCGGCCGAGTGATCCGGCTCAGCTGAGCCAGGTGGTGAGCACGTGCAGCGCCTGCCGGATCTCCGGCACCAGCACGTGCTCACCGTCGGTGTGTGCCTGCAGCGGGTCGCCGGGACCGAAGTTGACCGCCGGGACGCCCAGAGCGGCGAACCGCGACACGTCGGTCCAGCCCAGCTTGGCCTGTGGCGTCCGGCCGACGAGCTCGACGAACTCCTTGGCAGCCGGCCGGTCCAGCCCGGGCCGCGAACCGGGGGCCGCGTCGGTGACCTCCAGCTCGAAACCGGCGAACACCTCGCGCAGATGCGCCTCGGCCTCGGCCACGTCACGGTCCGGAGCGAACCGGTGGTTGATGTGGACCGTGCACAGGTCGGGGATCACGTTGCCGGCGATGCCGCCCTCGATCTTCACGGCGTTGAGCCCCTCGTGATATCGCAGACCGTCGACGACCGGCTGCCGCGGCACATAGGCGCGCAGGATGTCGAGCACGGCGCCCGCGCTGTGGATGGCGTTGCTGCCCTTCCACGAGCGGGCCGAGTGCGCCGCCACCCCCGGCACGGTGATCTTCACCCGCATGGTGCCCTGGCAGCCGCCCTCGACGGTGCCGTCGGACGGCTCACCGAGGATCGCGAAGTCGCCGGTCAGCCACTCCGGGTGGTTGCGGACCAGGCGGCCGAGCCCGTTGAGCCGGGCCGCGACCTCCTCGTGGTCGTAGAACACGTAGGTGACGTCATAGCGCGGCACCGTCAGCGTCGCGGCCAGGTGCAGGGCCATCGCGACACCGGCCTTCATGTCGACGGTGCCGCGGCCGCGCAGCACGTCGCCGTCGACGACGACCGGCAGATTGTCGGCGATCGGCACGGTGTCGAGATGCCCGGCGATCACGACGCGGGTCGGCCGGCCCAGCGACGTCCGCGCCACCACCGCGTCACCGTCGCGCAGCACCTCGAGATGCGGCTGGGCACGCAGCGCACTCTCCACGGCATCGGCCAGCGCCTTCTCATCGCCGCTTACCGACGGAATGTCACAGATGGTCCGAGTGAGGTCTACTACATCACCGGTCAGATCGAGGCTGGTCATGTTGCAAACTTATCAGATCCAAGGCATTTTTATGCGTACGGCTGGTCGAGGCACCGTGAGCTACCGCGCGACGCGAGCGGTGGGTGCGACCGCACCGCGACCGCCGGGGCGTGTCCGGTGGAGACGCGCCATGCGTCTCACCCAGCGCGATGGCGCCGGGCCGGGACCCGGCGCACACGGGTCAGCGATAGGGTCAGGAAGGTAACGAAACGTGAGCGGACGAGGAGAAGGTGTGTCGGAGAGCGACGAGCCGACGAGGCTGTGGGGTGGCCGTTTCGCCGGTGGTCCGGCGGAGGCGCTCGCCCGGCTGAGCGTCAGCGTCCAGTTCGACTGGCGGCTCGCGCCGTACGATCTGCTGGCCTCCCGCGCGCACGCCCGGGTGCTGGCCAACGCGGGCCTGCTCGACGCCGACGAGCTGGGGAGGATCCTCGCCGCGCTGGACGATCTGGCGTCGGCCTGCGCGGCCGGCGAGTTCCGTCCGACGATCGAGGACGAAGACGTGCACACCGCCCTGGAGCGGGGGCTGCTGGAGCGTCTCGGCGCGCTCGGCGGCAAGCTGCGTGCCGGCCGTTCCCGCAACGACCAGGTCGCCACCGACCTGCGGCTCTACCTGCGAGACCACGCCCGCGGCGTGGCCGTGGCGCTGATCGAGCTGGCCGACGCGCTGACCGAGCAGGCATCCCGCAACGTCGACACCCCGGCGCCCGGCATGACCCACGTGCAGCACGCGCAGCCGGTCAGCTTCGGTCACTGGCTGCTGGCGCACGTGCAGCCGCTGCTGCGTGACCTGGAGCGGCTGAAGGACTGGGACGCACGGACCGCGATCAGCCCGCTCGGCTCGGGCGCGCTGGCCGGCTCGTCGCTGCCGCTGGACCCGGCGGCGGTCGCCAAGGAGCTGGGTTTCACCGCCCCCGCGCAAAACTCGATGGACGCCGTCGCCGACCGTGACTTCGTGGCCGAGTTCCTGTTCGTGACCGCGCTGATCGGCGTCCACCTGTCCCGCCTCGGCGAGGAGGTCGTCCTCTGGACGTCGACCGAGTTCGGCTGGGTCGAGCTGGACGACGCCTTCGCCACCGGGTCGTCGATCATGCCGCAGAAGAAGAACGCGGACATCGCCGAGCTGGCCCGCGGCAAGAGCGGCCGGCTCGTCGGCGGCCTGGTCGCGGTGCTGACCATGCTCAAGGGGCTCCCCCTGACGTATGACCGCGACATGCAGGAGGACAAGGAGCCGGCCTTCGACGCGGTCGACACCCTGCAACTGCTGCTGCCCGCGCTGGCCGGCATGGTCTCGACGATGACGGTCCGGGTGGACCGGCTGGCCGCGGCCGCCCCGGTGGGCTTCTCGCTGGCCACCGAGGTCGCCGACTGGCTGGTCCGCAAGGGCGTGCCGTTCCGCGACGCGCACGAGATCACCGGTCGGCTGGTGGCGCTCTGCTCGGCCCGCGAGTGCGAGCTGGAGGACGTGACCGACGACGACCTGAAGACGATCAGCGAGCACCTGGACCCGTCGGTGCGCGAGGTTCTGTCGGTGTCGTCGGCGCTCGCAGCCCGTACGACACCGGGTTCGACCGGCCCCGGCCCCGTCGCCGAGCAGCTCGCCATCGTGCAGCACAAGCTGGACAACTGGCGTCAGTGGGCGATCGAGAAGGTCGTACCCCGGTAGATCCGTCTCGCCGCTCGCGGGCGGTGGCTCCGGCCGCTTCCGTGGCGGGCGGCGCCCGGCGGTAATGCGCGTCACTGTTCGACGGGAGCGGCCCCGGCCGCTCCCGTTTCTGTCGGGGGTGGCCGATAGCGTGCCGGCATGTCGTTCGAGTTGCCCGAGCCCTGGCTGTCCCAGCTGCACCCGCGCCGCGGTGGCGCCGGTGTCCGCCCGGTCCAGCCTGACCCGCGCGCCCGCGAGGTCGTCGACGGGCAGACCCGTGAGCTGCCCGGCTTCGTGCCCGGTGTGATCGCCGCCGAGCTCACCGACCCGGAGCTGCGCGAGGCGGCCCGGGATCCGGCGTCGGTCACGGGTGCCGCCGTCGTCGCCTTCGCGACGAAGGCACTGGACTGGCAGGAAAACCTCCGGCACCCGTGGTTCGCCGACCTGTGGCTCGGCGAGCGGGGTCTGCGGTTCGCCGCCGAGGCCGCCGTGGAGCTCTTCACGCTGATCCTGGTGGCCGAGGGCGACCGGCCGCCCCGCCGGGCCCTTCGGCGCGACGGCACGGAGACCGTCGGCGTGCGCCGTCGCCGGCCCGATGACGAGCAGCACACGGTCGGGCTCTTCTTCGACCCCGATCTCCTGGTGCTGCTGAGGGTCCGGGCCGCCCTGGCGGCCGCGCCCGACGACGTGCACGCGGAGATCGTCGACGCTCTCGCCGGCTACCGCGGGCGGGGCCTCCATGCGCGCTGTGCCACCTCGGTCCTCGTCCCCTCCCGGGCCGACTGGGTGGAGCAGGACTGGGCCGACGCCCTCACCGAGCCCGGCTTCAATCGCGCCGGGATGCTGCTGACCGCGATCAGCACCGCCGGTCAGGCGGCCGACGCCCGCCGCGCCGCCGACGCCCTGGCCATCGGGTGGCCCGGCCGCGACGCCACCGTCGTCGACGGCCTCGGCCCGGCCCTCGCGGCGGACCTGCTGCTGGACTGGCTCGACCGTGTTCGCGCGACCCGCGCCGACACCCGCCGCGAGCTGCTGAGCCTGATCGCCGTGCTACCGGCCGACGAGGCGATGCGCGGCCTCGTCGACCGCCTCGGCCAACGGCACGTGCGCGAGGCCCTGCTCGACGCCGCCGCCCGCTTCCCGGAGCGGGCGCTACGGCAGCTGTCCGTCGCCGCCGGAAAGCCCGCGGTGAGCGACCTGTTGTCCGCCCGGGTGCGCGCCGACCCGGCGCTCGCCGAGCGGGTCGCGGCCGAGCTGACCACGGCCCGGGCGGCCCGCATCCGGGAGCACCTGTCCGGTGTGGCCACCGTCGTGCCGGCCCTACCGGAGGCGTTGCCTCCCCTGCTCGCCGACCCGCCCTGGCGCAGGCGGCGGTCGGCCCCGGTGATCCTCGACCTGAACGCGCCCGAGTCACCGGCCATCGTGGAGTGGCTGCCCGGCGAGCGCGAGGAATGGCTGTCGACCCCGATCCACCTGCCGGGCGCAGTGTCCCGGGCCCCCGCGACCGGCTCCGCCGAGGAGACCGCCGGCACCTCCCCGGGGGCGACCGTCACTCCCGCCACTCTGACGGACGCGGCCTCGGCCGTCGGTGCGGGTGTGGTGGCTTCCACTGGTCGGGTGGATGCGGCGTCTGCCGTTGGGTCGGGGGAGAGGGCCGCTGCTGTCCCGGCTGACGGGACCGCCATCGCCGATCGGCTGCGGCGTGGTGAGCCGGTCGACCCGCGGGCTGCGGCCGCGTTCTTCGTCGCCGCGCCGGAGGAGCTGGCCCGGCCTCTGCTCGCCGAGTGGCATCCGGAGCCCCTGCCGGGCTGCGAGTCATGGATGCGGCGGATCGTCGCCCGGTTCGAGGTGGACGCGTTGTTGCCTCTGCGGCGTCTGGCCTTCCACGATTCGGCGGTGGCCGGGCCGCTGATGCTGCCGTTCACGTCCGGCGACATCCCGTGGCGGATGCAGGTGCGCCTGCATGATCAGGGACAGGCCGGTTCGGTGGCGAGAGTCTGGCTGGAGCGGCATCCCGAGGCTGCCACCCGCTATCTGGTTCCCCGTGCGTTCGGTACCAGCGACGTGGTCCGGCGGTCGGCGCAGCACACGCTGGTGTACATGGTGGCCGCCGGTCATGTGGAGACCCTCCGCGCGGTCGCTGCCTCCTACGGCGCGGAGGCCGCGGCCGCCGTCGAGGCGCTGATCGTCACCGATTCGCTGGCGATCCTCCCCACGAAACTCCCCGCCATTCCAAAGTGGTTCGATCCCGCTGCCATGCCGCCGGTCCGTCTCCGGCGACCATCGACCCCACCGCCGACCCCTGATGAAACGGCGCAAGCGGGCTCGGCGAGGGCCCACGAGCCAGCGCAAGCCGGTTCGGCGAGAAACCATGAGTCAGCGCAAGCCGGTTCGGCCAGGGCCTACGAGTCAGTGCGGGCCGGCTCGGTGAGGGACCACGAGACAATTCGGGCCACTTCGGCGATGGGCGGTGAGATAGCGCAGGCCGGTTCGGCGATGGGCGGTGAGATAGCGCAGGCCGGTTCGGCGATGGGCGGTGAGATAACGCAGGCCGGTTCGGCGATGGGCGGCGAGATCGGGCCAGCCGGTTCGGTGAGGACCGGCGAGGCAGCGCAAGCAGGCTCGGCGAAGGGCCATGAGACGACGCCGGCCCAGCCGGTGCCGGGTGGTGCCGAAACGGCCGCGGGCGGGCCGGCTCTCGTTCTTCCGACGGGGGTGTTGCGTGAGCTGGCGATGGTGTTCGCTCTGCACAAGCCGCTCGAGCCGTATGCGGGGATGGAGGTCGTCCAGGCGGCTTGTGAGCCGGGGGATCTCGCGCGGTTCGCGTGGGGGGTGTTCGAGGCGTGGCTGGCCGCCGGCGCCAACGGCAGGCAGGGCTGGGCGCTGGATGTGCTCGGTGCGGTCGGGGACGACGAGGTGGTGCGACGGCTCACCCCACTGATCATGGAATGGCCGGGGCAGAGTGGGCACGCCCGTGCCGTCACCGGTCTGGGTGTCCTTGCCGAGATCGGCACCGAGGTCGCGTTGGTGCACCTCAACCGCATCGCCGAGCGTTCCCGGTATGCGGGTCTGCGTACGGCGGCTCAGCGTCAGGTCGGTCAGGTGGCCGCACAGATGGGGCTCACGGCCGAGCAGCTCGCCGACCGCCTGGTGCCGGGCTTCGGGCTGGATGACGACGGGAGCCTGATGCTCGACTACGGGGCCCGGAGCTTCACCGTGCGGTTCGACGAGGAGTTGAGACCGTGCGTCGTGGACGCTGCCGGAAAGCCTCTCAAGAACCTGCCGAAGCCGGGGCCGAAGGACGTCGCCGAGCGAGCGGCCGCGGCCTACGCGCGTTTCGCGGCGCTGAAGAAGGACGTTCGGACGGTCGCAGCCGATCAGATCCGCCGTCTGGAACGCGCCATGGTCACCGGCCGTCGCTGGCCCGAGGAGGAGTTCCGGCGTTTCCTGACCGGGCATCGGCTGCTGCGCCACCTGGCCCGGCGGCTTCTCTGGGGCCGTTACGACGCGGAGGGTGTGCTGGCCGGCGCCTTCCGGGTGGCTGAGGACGGCACGTTCGCCGACGTGCACGACGAGGCCGTCACGATCGGTGCCGGCGAGGTGATCGGTGTGGTCCATCCGATCCACCTTGATAAGACGCTGCCGCTCTGGTCGGAGATCTTCGCCGACTACCGGATCCTGCAACCGTTCCCGCAGGTCGGGCGGGAGACCGCTGCCCTGACCGAGGCCGAGGCGGCGGGCGGTGTGCTCACCCGCTTCCAGGGGCGGACGGTGCCGTCCCGCGCCGTGTTGGGCCTGGAGAGCCGCGGCTGGCGACGTGGGACCATGCGCGACGATCGCACGCAGGTGAGCGTGGCGCCGGCCCTTGCCGACGGGCTCGAGCTCGAGCTGGAGCCCGGCATCGTGCACGGCGCCGTGGATGTCTTCCCGGAGCAGACGCTCGGCCCGGTCAGGCTCAGCGGCCGGACGGCGAGGCTGGGTGACTTGGAGCCGGTGGCGATCTCCGAGGTGATCCGCGATCTCGAGCTACTGACCGTCGGCCACTGACCGGCGGGAGCGAAACAGGACAGCGACAGCGACAGCGGGGGCCGCGGCGCGCGGTCAGGCCTACAAGACGGCGCGGGCAAGACGACGCGGGCATGGCGACGCGGGCAATGCGGCGCGGGCAGGACGGCGCGGGCAATGCGGCGCGGGCAGGACGGCGCGGGCAAGACGGTGGCAAAGGCGGTGACGGGCGGACGCCCCGTCACCGCCTTTTAACATTGCAGCCGCATCTGAGAAGGTGATCCCCGCAATCCCCGACGGCATCCGGCATAGGTTTTCAGTTCATCGTGCAAGAAGTTGCATCATGGTCGAGACCGAAAACGCGTAGTCGCCCCCCGGACTGCAAGTGGCTGTAACACGCTTGCATGTCCCCAACGTGCCGCAACAACAGGCGCCAGGTAACAGAACGGCAGCTGGAGACCGCTTTCCTGCCCGCGATGCCGGAATCGTGCGGGTTCTCGCGCCCCGCCGTGTTGCAAGTTGATTCGCAAGGGGTTTCTAACCCCGAAACTTCTTGCTACGGTCCGGTCGTCACCAAGCAGGTCTTCAAGGAGCGCATCATGCGTCGCATAACCAAGGGACTGGCCGCTCTCTCCTCCGTGGCCCTCGCCTTCACCCTCGTCGCGTGCAGCGGCGACAAGGAGCCGGCCGCTAGCGACAACAAGGCCGCCGACCCGGCAGCGCTTGCCGCGGAGCTGACGTGGTGGGACACGTCGGACGCCAAGAACGAGGGTCCGGTCTTCCAGGATCTGATCAAGCAGTTCAACGCGAAGTACCCCAACGTCAAGATCAACTACCAGTCGGTGCCGTTCGCCGACGCGCAGAACAAGTTCAAGACGGCTGCCGCGGCCAAGACCGGCGCCCCGGACATCCTGCGCGCCGAGGTCGCCTGGGTGCCCGAGTTCGCGTCGCTGGGCTACCTCTACTCGCTGGACGGCTCCGAGCTGCTCGCCGACGAGTCGGACTACAACGCGACCGCCCTGGCCTCGAACAAGTTCGACGGCAAGACCTACGGCGTACCGCAGGTGACCGACAGCCTCGCCCTGCTCTACAACAAGGAGCTCGTCGAGAAGGCCGGCGTCTCGGTGCCGAAGACGTGGGCCGAGCTGAAGACCGCCGCCCAGACCGTCAAGCAGAAGACCGGCGCCGAGGGCCTCTACGTGAACCCGGCCGGCTACTTCACCCTGCCGTTCATCTACGGCGAGGGCGGTGACCTGGTCGACACCGCGAGCAAGAAGATCGTGGTCAACTCGGAGCAGAACGTCGCCGGCCTCAAGGTCGCCAAGGACCTGATCGACAGCGGCGCGTCGGTGAAGCCGTCGGCGACCGACTCGTACGGCACGATGATGACCCTCTTCAAGGAGAAGAAGGTCGCCTTCATCATCAACGGCCCGTGGGAGGTCGCGAACATGAAGGCCGCCCCGGCCTTCGGTGGCCTGGAGAACCTCGGCATCGCGCCGGTTCCGGCCGGTTCCGCCAAGGCGGGCGCCCCGGTCGGTGGCCACAACTACGTCGTCTACTCGGGTGTCCCGCAGGAGAAGGCGGCCGCCGCCGTCGCGTTCATCAAGTTCATGAACTCCGCCGAGTCGCAGGCGAGCCTGGCGGACAAGCTGGGTGTGCTGCCGACCCGCAAGTCGGCGTACGAGATCGCGTCGGTCAAGAGCAACGCCGTCATCTCGGCCTTCCAGCCGGTCATCGAGTCGGCCGTGAACCGCCCGTGGATCCCGGAGGGCGGCCAGTTCTTCGGCCCGCTCGACACCCTCGCCACCGAGGTCCTGGTCCAGAACAAGGACGCCAAGGCTTCGCTCGACGCCGTGGCCCAGAAGTACAAGGCCGAGGTCGTTCCCTCGTACGCCACCAACTGACGGTCCCTGAATGCAGGCGCCGGCTCGCGGAGAGCCGGCGCCCGCTTCGCTTCCTCTCTGGAGCACAGCTGATGAGCACTGTGACTGCCGACGCGGCGCCGAGGAGCACCGCGCTGCGGCGGAGCTGGGACAAGCACTGGGCGGCCTGGGCGATGGTCGTGCCGGTCGTGGCAGTCCTGGCGGTTCTGATCTTCTATCCCCTGGTCAACGGCATCTGGCTGACTTTCACCGACCAGACCGAGGCCAACCAGCTCACCGAGATCTGCACCAAGTCGATCACCGGTGGCGAGGTCTGCAAGGAGAACCCGAACGCCTGGTCGTTCGTGGGTCTCGACAACTACGTCAACGTCCTCACCGGCCGGATCGGCGAGTTCTGGCAGTGGACCGGGACCACGCTGATCTGGACCGCCGCGGGGGTGGTCTTCCACTACGGTCTGGGCCTCGGCCTGGCCGTCATGATCCACCGGGAGATGCGGTTCCGCGGCTTCTACCGGGTCCTGCTGGTGCTGCCGTGGGCGGTGCCGGCGTTCATCAGCGCCTTCGCCTGGAAGTTCCTCTTCAACGAGCGGCTCGGTCTGGTCAACTCGCTGCTCAACGCGATCGGCATCGACTCGGTCGCCTGGTTCGCCGACAGGTGGACGTCGCTGTTCGTCGCGGTGCTCACGAACATCTGGCTGGGTGTGCCGTTCATGATGGTGGCCCTGCTGGGCGGCTTGCAGAGCATCCCCGAGGAGCTCTACGAGTCGGCCGAGATCGACGGCGCGACGCCGTGGCAGCGGTTCCGCAACATCACCCTGCCGGGGCTGCGGCCGGTCAGCATGACGGTGATCCTGCTCGGCACGATCTGGACCTTCAACATGTTCCCGATCATCTTCCTGGTGACCGAGGGCCAGCCGGCCGGATCGACCGAGATCCTGGTGACGGGCGCCTTCCGCGCCGCCTTCGAGGGCATCCGGAACTACTCGCTCGCCTCCACGTACGGCGTGCTGATCCTCTCGATCCTGCTCATCTTCTCGGTGTTCTACCGGCGGGTGCTGCGCAAGCAAGGCGAGGTTTGGTGACATGGCCCAGATGATCACGACCCCACCGATCGCGGCTCCCCAGGGCGGCGCGCCGGCGCGCGTCAACAAGCCCCGGCGCGGCCGTCGCAGTGTCGGCGCGTCGATCGGCCTGCACGGCACGCTGATCCTCGCCTCGCTGATCGCGATCGGCCCGATCCTGTGGGTGGTGCTCTCCTCGTTCAAGCCGGGGTACGCCGTCCAGAGCACCGAGATCACCCTGGTGAAGGACCCGACGTTCGCGAACTACGAGTACGTGCTGTTCGAGACGAACTTCCCGTCCTGGTTCCTGAACTCGGTCATCGTGGCGAGCCTGACCATGCTGATCGGCATCTTCTTCTCGGCTACCACCGGTTACGCGCTGTCCCGGTTCAACTTCCCGGGCCGGCGCTCGCTGATGATGGTCTTCCTGATCACGCAGATGTTCCCGGTGTCGATCCTGATCGTCCCGATCTACGCGATCATGGCGAGCCTCGGCCTGATCAACACGCTTCCGTCGCTGGTCATCGCGTATCTGACGATCGCCGTGCCGTTCTGCGCCTGGATGCTCAAGGGCTACTTCGACTCGATCCCGACCTCGCTGGACGAGGCGGCCTCGCTGGACGGCTGCGGCCCGTTCCGGATCTTCTGGCGGGTCATCCTGCCGCTGGCCCGGCCGGCCATCGCGGTCACCGGTTTCTACGCCTTCCTCACCGCCTGGGGCGAGGTCGCGTACGCGTCGGCGTTCATCCAGACCGACGACAAATACACCCTGGCGTACGGTCTACAGCAGTTCGTGCCCCAGTTCAATCCGCAGTGGGAATACCTCACCGCGGCGGCCGTCCTGGTGACGATCCCGGCCGGAATCGTATTCCTCTTCGCCCAGAAGCATCTCGTGTCCGGTCTTACCGCCGGCGGCACGAAGGGCTGATCGTTTCTCGGGAAAACCACCAGCGCCTACCGATTCGGCGGGCGCTGGTGGTTTTTCAGCATAAGAGAGAACGCTCTCACGGTGTACGGACGGCGCCCCGGCCACCATCCGTACGATTTCGGTCAGGCGGCGGGAGATGCGACCGGAATCTCCGCACGCATCGGCGCGATCGCGGTCGAGTTGCGGACCACCAGCTCGGGGTGGAAGAGGTATTCGGAGTGCGGCGCGCCGTGCCCGTTGATCTCGTCGACCAGTGACCGCACCGCGGCCACCGCCATCGACGTCACCGGCTGGCGCAGCGTGGTCAGCGGCGGATCGGTGAACGGGATCAGCGCCGAGTCGTCGAAGCCGATCACCGACACGTCCTCGGGAACGCGCAGGCCACGGCGTCGGGCGGCCCGGATCGCACCGAGCGCCATCATGTCGGAGGCGCAGACGATGCCGGTCACGCCCTTGGTCAGCAGCCGCTCGGCGGCCACCTCACCGCCCTCGACGCCGAACAGGGTGAGCGAGACCAGGTCGTCCACCTCGGTGTCGGTGAGGCCCACCTCGCGCTTCATGGCGGCACGGTAGCCCTCCAGCTTGCGCTGGGTGTTGATGAACCGGTTGGGGCCGGAGATCATGCCGATCCGCCGGTGCCCGAGCGCGACCAGGTGGGCGACCCCGAGGTCGCCGGCGACCCGGTCGTCACACGAGACGAACGGCGCCTCCAGCTCCTTGGCGTAGCCGTTGACCAGCACGATCGGCAGCGGCCGGTCGAGCAGGCGCTGGTAGCGCGAACGGTCGGAGGTGGTGTCGGCGGACAGCGAGGAGATGAAGACGATGCCGGACACCTGCCGGTCGAGCAGCATCTCCACATACTCGTCCTCGGTGACGCCACCGGGCGACTGGGTGCACAGCACCGGCGTGTAGCCGTGCTGGGCCAGCGTCGACTCGATCACCTGTGCGAACGCGGGGAAGATCGGGTTGTCCAGCTCGGGGACGACCAGGCCGACCAGACCGGCGCTGCGTTTGCGCAATCTTTCCGGTCGTTCGTAACCGAGGACGTCGAGTGCCGTCAGGACCGCTTGTCGGGTTTCAGCAGAGACACCGGGGCGGTCGTTAATGACACGCGACACCGTCGCCTCACTGACCTGAGCCTGTTTGGCGATATCGGCCATTCGCGCACGCATGGGCTCACTCTAGTCGTCTGTAGTGTGCTCGGCATGGTCCTGAAAGGTCTTCCATTCCATGCAAGACCTTGCTAACGTCCCGGCAACAGGAACGATACAGTCCGATCAGTCGATGGAACGCGTCCTGAACGGCTTTTCGGTTTGTTGCCGCGGCGCGTCGTCGAGCCTGTCCCGAAGCACTCTACTCCGAGGGCGCCCAGAGGCTTCCGCGGCCGGGGTGACGTGACGAAACATATAACTGTCAATCCGATACCACTGAATCGGAAGGGTGCGCAGTGGCACTCAACAGACCTTTACACCGCCGTCTCAGGCTGGGCGCCGCGCTGCTCAGCCTCTTCCTCCCACTTCTCGCCGTGCCCGCCTCCGCGGCCGTCGCGGCGGACCGGGCGCCCAGCGACTCCGTGATCGCCAAGTGGGGCTCCGACAACCCCACGAGCGGGGAGCAGTTCTACTTCGTCCTCCCGGACCGGTTCGCCAACGGGGACACGAGGAACGACAGGGGCGGGCTCTCCGGTGACCGCCTCTCCACCGGCTACGACCCCGCCGACAAGGGCTTCTATCACGGTGGCGACCTCAAGGGCGTGATCGACCGGCTGGACTACATCCAGGGGCTCGGCACCACCGCGATCTGGCTCGCCCCGGTCTTCAAGAACCGTCCCGTGCAGGGCACCGGCGCGGACGTGAGCGCCGGCTACCACGGGTACTGGATCACCGACTTCACCCAGGTGGACCCGCACTTCGGCACCAACGCCGACCTGAAGAGGCTGGTCAAGCTCGCCCACCAGCGGGGCTTGAAGATCTACCTGGACATCATCGTCAACCACACCGCCGACGTCATCAAGTACGCGGAGGACACCTACACGTACGTCGACAAGGCGGACTCCCCGTACACCGACACCGACGGGCAGCCGTTCGAGGACCGCAACTACGCGACCTCGTCCACGTTCCCCCAGACTGACGCCACGTCGTACCCGTACACCCCGGTCTTCGGATCGAAAGCGGACGCGAGCGTCAAGAAGCCGTCGTGGCTGAACGACGTGAACATGTACCACAACCGCGGTGACTCCACCTTCGCCGGTGAGAACAGCGAGTACGGCGACTTCGTCGGCCTCGACGACCTCTTCACCGAGCGTCCCGAGGTGGTGAGGGGCATGTCGAAGATCTACGGCGACTGGATCAAGGACACCGGGATCGACGGTTACCGCCTCGACACCGTCAAGCACTCCAACCTGGAGTTCTGGCAGCAGTGGCAGCCGGCCGTCGAGAAGGCCGCCCGGCAGGCCGGCAAGAAGGACTTCTTCACGTTCGGTGAGGTGTACAGCGCCGACCAGGAGATCCAGTCGACCTACGTACGCCAGGGCGGACTGCCGGCCACGCTGGACTTCTCGTTCCAGGAGACGGCACGCGGTTTCGTCACCGGCAACAGTGGCGCCGACGCACTGTCCAGCCTGTACGCCAAGGACGACCTCTACACCGCCCGTGACACCGGCGCGGACCGGCTGCCGACCTTCCTCGGCAACCACGACATGGGCCGGATCGGCTCGTTCATCGCCGCCGCCGCGACCGCGGACACCCAGCTCAAGCGCGACCAGCTCGCCCATGAGCTGATGTTCCTCACCCGTGGCCAGCCGGTCGTCTACTCCGGTGACGAGCAGGGCTTCACCGGGCCCGGTGGCGACAAGGACGCCCGCCAGGACCTGTTCGCCAGCAAGTCCGCGGACTACCTGGACGACGACCTGATCGGCACCGACCGCACCCACGCGGTCGACAACTACAACACCTCGCACCCGGTCTACCGGACGATCGCCGAGCTGGCGAGACTCCGCAAGGCCCACCCGGCGCTGGTCACCGGCATCCAGCAGACCCGTTACGCGGCCGAGGGGCCCGGCGTCTTCGCCGCCTCCCGGATCGCCCGGGACAACACCCGCAAGGAGTACGTGGTCGCGGTCAACAACGCCACCACGGCGCAGACCGTCTCGTTCGCCACGGCCACGCCGAACAGCGTGTTCACCGGGATCTACGGTGGCGCGGCCAGCGCGAACTCGGACGCGGACGGGCGGATCACCATCACGGTTCCGGCGCTGTCCTCCGTCGTCTTCACCACGAAGAACGCGGTGCCCGTACCCGGGAATGCTCCGACCCTGACCCTCAGCGGCCCGCAGGCGGGCGCATCGGTCGCCGGCCGCACCGAGATCGTCGCCGACGTCGTCGGTGACCCGCTCGCGACGGTGACCTTCGCGGCCCAGGCCGGCAACGGCGAATGGAAGCTGGTCGGCACCGCCGACCGCGCTCCCTACCGCATCTACCACGACCTGACCGGCCTGGCCGGGAAGACGCCGGTGCGGTACAAGGCGGTCGTGCGCGACAGCAAGGGCCGCCTCGCCTCGGCGACCACGAACATCACCGTCGGCACCCCGGCGGCCGAGTCGACCGCCGGCTACGCGGTCGTGCACTACCAGCGGCCCGCCGGCGGTTACGACGAGCAGAACCTCTACGTGTGGGGCGACATCGACCCGTCGATGTCCACCACCTGGCCCAACGGCCAGCAGTTCACCGGCGAGGACTCCTACGGGCGTTTCGCCTACGTGAAGCTCAAGCCGGGCGCGAAGAGTGTCGGTTTCATCGTGGTCGACGACAACGGCACCAAGGACACCGACGCCGATCGTACGATCGACATCGGGGCCGGTCCGGAGATCTGGATCAAGCAGGGTGATGCCACGGTGTACCCGACCCGGCAGGCGGCCACCGGCCAGCCCGACCCGGCGCAGGACCCGAGCAAGGCGATCCTCCACTGGAAGCGGGCCGACGGGAACTACGACGGCTGGGGCCTGCACGTCTGGGCCGGCGCGGCCAGTCCGACCGACTGGTCGACCCCGCTGCTCCCGGCCCGGATCGACAGCTACGGCGCGGTCTTCGAGGTGCCGCTCGCGGCCGGCGCGACGTCGCTGAGCTACATCATCCACCGCGGTGACGAGAAGGACCTGCCGACCGACCAGTCCCTCGACTTCGCCAAGGCGAGCCGTGAGGTCTGGCTGTTCGCCGGGCAGGAGACCCGCCTGCTGCCGCTGGTCAAGACCAGTGCCGGGGGTGGCGTCGCGGACGTCACCAAGTCGGCCGCTGTCTGGCTGGACCGGGGCACGATCGCCTGGAAGACCGGGACCGGGAGCACCCTGGAGCCGGTCGGCGCGGGCACCGACGGCAAGGTCTACGACCTGGTGTATTCGCCGACGGGCGGGATCGGGGTCACGGACGGGGAGCTGACCGGGACGTACCAGTCCCTCTCGCTCGCCGCGAGAAGGAACGGCCTGAGCGAGTCGCAGCGCGAGGCGTTCCCGCACCTCTGGCAGTACGGCGCGTTCTCCCTCAAGGCGGACAACCTGCAGGAAGTCCTCCGTGGGCAGGTCGTGGTCACCGAGCGCGACGCCGCCGGCAAGCTGCTCTCGGCCACCGGCGTCCAGCTCGCCGGGGTTCTCGACGACGTCTACGGCAACGCGGCCGACGCGACCCTCGGCCCGGTCGTCAGCGGGAGGAAGGCGAGTGTCGCCGTCTGGGCGCCGACCGCCCGCAGTGTCGAGCTCGAGGTCTACGACACCGCCGACCAGGTCTCCCCGGCTCTGGTCGAGCTGTCCCGGGACAACCGCACCGGCGTCTGGTCCGGTCGCGGCGACTGGGCCGGCAGGTTCTACAAGTTCCGGGTGACCGCGTGGCAGCCGGCCACGCAGAAGATCGTCACGGCGTCGGTGACCGACCCCTACTCGGTCGCTCTCACCGCCGATTCCACCCGCAGCCGTTTCGTCAGCCTGTCCGATCCGGCGCTCGCGCCGGCCGGCTGGAGCAACCTGAGGAAGCCGGCGGCCGTCGCTCCCGCGAAGATCCAGATCTCGGAGTTGTCGGTACGGGACTTCTCCATCGCCGACTCCACGGTGGCGGCCTCCGCCCGGGGCACGTTCAGCGCCTTCACCGGCACCTCCCAGGGGATGGCGCACCTCCGGGACGTAGCCAAGGCCGGTGTGACCCACCTGCACCTGCTCCCGGCCTTCGACTTCGCCACCATCCCGGAGAAGCGCGCCGACCAGCGGCAGCCGGCCTGTGACCTGGCGTCGCTGCCGGCCGACTCGGAGGAGCAGCAGGCCTGCATCGAGAAGATCGCCGCGACCGACGGCTACAACTGGGGTTACGACCCGCTGCACTACACGGTTCCCGAGGGCGGCTACGCCGTGGACCCTGATCAAAGGACCAGGGAGTTCCGGTCGATGGTCGCCGGGGTCAACCAGGCCGGCCTGCGTGTGGTCATGGACGTCGTCTACAACCACACCTCGGCCGCCGGGACCGACGCCAAGTCGGTGCTCGACCAGATCGTGCCCGGCTACTACCACCGCCTCCTCGAGGACGGCACGATCGCCAACTCCACCTGCTGCGCCAACACCGCGCCGGAGAACGCGATGATGGGCAAGCTCGTGGTCGACTCGATCGTCACGTGGGCCAAGCAGTACAAGGTGGACGGCTTCCGCTTCGACCTGATGGGCCACCACCCGAAGGAGAACATCCTGGCGGTGCGCAAGGCCCTCGACAGGCTCACGGTCGCGAGGGACGGCGTCGACGGCAAGAGCATCCATGTGTACGGCGAGGGCTGGAACTTCGGGGAGGTGGCGAACAACGCGCGCTTCATCCAGGCGTCCCAGACCGAGTTGGGCGGCACCGGGATCGGCACGTTCAACGACCGGCTGCGCGACGCGGTCCGCGGTGGCGGCCCGTTCGACGGCAACCCGCGCATCCAGGGCTTCGCGTCGGGTCTGGCCGGCGCCCCCAACGGTGACGCGGTCAACGGCACCGAGGCCGAGCAGAAGGCCCGCCTGCTGCACTACCAGGACCTGATCAAGGTGGGTCTCACCGGCAACCTGGCGGACTACACGTTCACCTCGTCGGCCGGCACGACCGTCAAGGGCTCGCAGGTCGACTACAACGGTGCCCAGGCCGGCTACACGAAGAACCCGGGCGAGTCGATCACCTACGTCGACGCGCACGACAACGAGATCCTGTACGACGCGTTCGCCTACAAGCTGCCGCAGTCGACCACGGCCGCCCAGCGGGCCCGGGCCCAGTCGGTGGCGCTCGCCACCACCGTGCTCGGCCAGGGCACCGGCTTCGTCACGGCCGGCAGCGAGCTGCTGCGCTCCAAGTCGCTGGACCGCAACTCGTTCAACTCCGGCGACTGGTTCAACCAGATCATCTGGGACTGCTCGCAGGGCAACGGCTTCGGTCGCGGCCTGCCTCCCAAGGCGGACAACGAGTCGAAGTACGCGTACGCCAAGCCGCTGCTGGCCGACCCGGCGCTGGTTCCGGACTGTGCCGCGATCAACCTGGCGAACAGCACGTACCAGGAGCTGCTGAAGATCCGGAAGTCGAGTCCGGCCTTCGGGCTCGCCACCGGCTCGCAGGTGCAGCAGCGTGTCGCGTTCCCGCTCTCGGGCGTGAACGAGACCGCGGGTGTCATCACCATGACCGTCGACGCCCGCGGCATCGACCCGAAGTGGAAGAGCATCACGGTCGTCTTCAACGCCGGCACGACCACGGCCACCCAGAAGGTGCCGGGGCTCGCCGGTAAGAAGGTGACGCTCCACCCGGTTCAGCAGGCCTCCGCCGACGCGGTGACGCGTACCGCGTCGTTCGCGCCGGCCACCGGAACGCTGACCGTCCCCGCACGAACCGTCTCGGTCTTCGTGCAGAGCTGAGTCCCCCGGACCGGCGCAGGGCCCTTCCACCCCCTGTGCCGGTCCGGTGCTCCGCTCAGCGGTGCAGCACCGGCACGGTGAGGGCGGCACGCAGCTCGCCGGGTGGCTGGGGCCGGCCCAGGTGGTATCCCTGCGCGTACTTGCAGCCCATCGCGATGAGCAGGGCGAGCTGCCCGGCGTCCTCGATCCCCTCGGCGACCACCCGCAGCCCGAGCGTGTGCCCGAGCTGCATGATCGCGCTGACCAGCTCCTGCTGCCGTCCGTTGCCGACCAGCCCGGTGATGAACGAGCGGTCGATCTTGAGCACGTCCACCGGGATGTCCCGCAGGTAGCCGAGCGACGAGTACCCGGTCCCGAAGTCGTCGATCGCGATCTTGACGCCCAGTTGCCGCAGCTCCTCGAGCCGGGCCGAGGTCACCGCCAGATCCCGCATCATCACCGTCTCGGTCAGCTCCAGCACCAGGCAGTGCGGTGACAGGCCGGTGGTGGCCAGCGCGTACGCGACATGGTCGGTGAGGTCGGGAAGATCCAGGTGGATGGCCGACAGGTTGACGCTGACCCACGCGGGCGCGGTCGCCGGGCTCTCCTCCTGCCAGCGCCGGATCGTCCGGCACGCCTCGAGCAGGATCCACCGGTCGATCTCGATGATCATCCCGGTCTCCTCGGCGAGCGGGATGAACGAGCCGGGCTGCTGCAGCCCCCGCTCCGGGTCCTCCCAGCGGACCAGGGCCTCCGCCCCGGACACCTGGCCCTCCGGCAGCGCGACCACCGGCTGCAGGTGCAGGCGCAGCTCACCGCGGTGCACCGCCTCCCGCAGCCGGGTCTCCTGGTCGAGGCGGCTCAGCAGCTGCTCGTGCATCCGGGTCTCGAACACCATGAACCGGTTCCTGCCGAGGTCCTTCGCGGCGTACATGGCCACGTCGGCGTTGCGGACCACCTCGTCGGCGTCGGCGAACCGGCCCGCGTCCGGCACCACGCCGATGCTGACCGTGACGACCGCCTCCCGGCCGTGCACCACGAACGGCCGGGCCAGCGCCTCCAGGCAGCCGCCGGCCACCGACTCGACGGCCGTGCTGTCGGCGCCCTCCAGCAGCACGGCGAACTCGTCCCCGCCCAGCCGGGCCACCGAGTCCTGGGGGCGCACCACCGCGGTGAGCCGTTCCGCCGCGGTCCGCAGCAGCAGGTCCCCGGCGTTGTGCCCGAGACTGTCGTTGACCCGTTTGAAGCCGTCCAGGTCCAGGTAGAGCAGGGCGATCCGCTCGCCGGAGGCCCGTGACCGGGCGAGCGCGTGGTCCAGCCGGTCGAGCAGGAGCTTGCGGTTGGGCAGGCCGGTCAGCCCGTCGTGCAGGGCCTGGTGCCGCAGGTCGCGTTCCAGGTCACGCTGCCGGGTGACGTCGCGCAGCAGGATGACGGCGCCGATCCGGCGGCCCTCCTTCTCCAGCTCGCTGATCGTGTACTCGACGCGTACCGCGGTGCCGTCGGGCCGTTGGAGGCGGCCTTCGCGGGTGCCGCTGACCAGGCCTTCGGTCGCCTCCGGCAGCAGCACGCCGGCTTCCCGCTGCAGCAGGCCGGTCACGCCGAGGCCGGTGATCCGCCCGGCCGCCTCGTTGGCGAACGCGATCCGCCCGGCCGCGTCGACACCGCAGATGCCCTCCCCGGCGCCGGCCAGGATGCTGTCGGTGTACTCCTTGGCGAGGATCTCCCGCGCCGAGCGCTCCAGCTGTTCGGCCATCGAGTTGAAGGCGCGTGCCAGACGGCCGATCTCGTCCTTCCCGTCGTGCGGCACCCGCAGGGTGTAGTCGCCGGTCCGGATGGCGCGGACCGCGGTGGTGAGCGAGGTGATCCGGCGGACCAGTGAGCCGGAGAACCCGAACCCGAGCGCGAGGATCAGCAGGATGACGGTGGCGGAGCTGATCAGGGTGACGTACTGCGCCTGCCGGGTGGCGGCCATCATCTGGTCGTAGATCGGGGTGTACTCGACGATGATCGCGCCGATCGTCTTGCCGCCCTTGTTCCGCATCGGCACCACGACCTGCTTGATGCCGTCCGGGT
Organism: Actinoplanes sp. CA-252034; assembly: GCF_050956125.1. NCBI lineage: Bacteria > Bacillati > Actinomycetota > Actinomycetes > Micromonosporales > Micromonosporaceae > Actinoplanes > Actinoplanes sp. CA-252034. Next base: position 8,540,860 of record NZ_CP191846.1, on the reverse strand, counting down.
AGTCGTCGCTGGTCTCCACGAAGACCCGGGCCCGGCCGTCGGCGATCGTCCTGCCGACCTCGTCGTCGCGGTCGTGGTCGAAGAGCGAGCCGACGTTCTCCCGGACCACGTCGCCGAGGATGTACTCGCCGCTGTCCACCACGACGGCGTCGCGGTGCTGCACGTCGTGTAAACGCTGCAGGTAGTTGTCGAGCGCCCGGGGGCTGTAGTAGAGCGGTGAGACGATCTCGTCGGCGGTGTCGACGGGGAGGCCGAGGGTGACGTCCAGCGCCATGCCCTGGGCGATCCGCACGGCCTCGTCGGCGGCTGCCTTCTCCGCCGACGCGGTGGCGGAGTGCCAGGCGATGCCGCTGGTCACCGCGACGAGCAACGCCACCAGTAGATACCCGCCCAGTAGCTTCTGGCGTACGTTCATGCCCACCCCCACCCCGACGGTGCCTTAGATCACCTCCTCACATGTGGAGATGAGGTGAAAAGGTCTTCTGGGCGGAGATCAGCAGCTCGATGTCGGTGTCGGACAGCGGGCGCGCGAAGTGGTACCCCTGCGCGTACCGGTATCCGGCCCGGTGCAGTCGTCCGGCCTGCTCCGCCGTCTCGACGCCCTCGGCGACCGCCTGCATCCGCAGCCCCTCGGTGATCCCGATCAGGCCGTCCACGATCACCGCCTGCGGGCTGTCGGTGGTCACCCCGTCGACGAACGACTTGTCCACCTTCAGCCAGTCGACCGGGCAGTCCACCAGCAGGCTCAGCGACGACTGGCCGGTGCCGAAGTCGTCCAGCGCGATGCTCAGCCCCTGGGCGGCCAGCGCCCGTACCACCTCCAGCGCCACGCCGGTGGCGAGGACCGCGGTCTCGGTGACCTCCACGGTCAGCCGGGACGGGTCGACACCGGCGGCCGACAGCAGGGCCGCCACCTCCGCCGGGAAGCCGGGCTCGCCCAGCTGCCGGGCCGACACGTTGACACTGACCTTCGCCGGCGCGTCCACCCCGAGCTCGCGCTCCCAGCGGGCGGTCTGCCGGATGGCCTGCTCGAGGATCCAGCGGCCGATCTCGACGATCTGCCCGTTGCGCTCGGCCAGCGGGATGAACACGCCCGGCGGGACCAGCCCGTGCTCCGGATGCCGCCAGCGGACCAGCGCCTCCACCCCGGCGAGCCGGCCGTGCGGCAGCTCGACGATCGGCTGGTAGACGAGGAACAGCTCGTCACGGGTGATGGCCTGGCGCAGGTCGGCGGTGAGCCGGGCGTCGTCGTCGGCGAGCCGGTCCATGATCGGGTCGAACCAGGTCCACCGGCCGCCGCCGGCCGTCTTGGCGGCGTACATCGCCACGTCGGCGCGGCGCAGCAGCTCCCCGGCGGTGTCGTCGGGGCGGCTCGCGGTCACGCCGATGCTGACCCGCGGCGCCATCTCCCGCCCCTCGGCCAGCACCGGAGTCTGCACCTCGGTCAGCAGCTCGTGCAGGAGCCGGTCGGCGCCGGCCGCGGTCAGCCCGGGCAGCAGCAGGGTGAACTCGTCGCCACCGAGCCGGGCCACGGTGTCCTCGGAACGCAGCCGGTCCCGCAGGCGATGGCTGATCGCCTGCAGCAGGGCGTCGCCGGTGGCGTGGCCGTAGCGGTCGTTGACCTCCTTGAAGTCGTCGAGGTCGAGCAGCGCCACCACGAACGGCTCACCACCGGCCAGACGCGCCGACAGCTCCGCGGTGTACGCCGCCCGGCTCCCGATCCCGGTGAGCGAGTCGTGTGTCACCTGGTGGTCGAGCTGTTGGAGGCTCGCGTCGACGGCGTCCAGCAGGCGGGCGTTGTCGCGCAGCGTGGTCACCTGCCGCAGCACCACGAGCAGGGTGACCACGCTGGCGGCGATGGCCATCCGTGCCTCCTCGCCGCCCTGCGGGATCTCCACCTGCAGCACGGCGGCCAGCAGAAGACCGACGGCGAGGTACGGGATGAGGCTGAACCGCCGCGACACGGGCCGGGACGGGGGCTGCACGTGCCGTCTGCGGAACTGCCGCCGGGCCGCGAGGATCGCGGTGATCTGTGACATCGGGAAGGCGATCAGGGCGGTGTGCAGGTGCGGCTTGTCGACGATGAAGGGCGCGATCGTCCCGCTCGCCGCGGCGAGGGCCACCCCGATGGACAGGATGTGCAGGGCGCCCCGGTCCAGGCGGCCGGCCCCGGCGAAGGCCACCTTCACGAAGGTGATCAGGGAGACCGTCGCGACCAGGGTGATCACCAGCACCGATGGCGCGGTGGCATTCGGCGACGCGGTGAAGTCGATCCGGCTCAGCGACCAGTGCCAGATCAGCATCCCGGTGGTGAGCATGATGATGCCGGTGTCCAGGCCGAACCGGACCCAGTCGCCGGAGTTGCGCTGCCAGGTGGGCAGCCGGAGTAGCGCCCAGAGCACCATGGCCAGCGAGCAGCCGAAGATCAGCTGGGTGAGGAGACTGATGTGCTGGGACGGCTCCGGGCCGCCCAGAGCGTCGTTCATGCTGCTCAGCGAGCCCGGGATGAGCAGCGCGCAGGCGATGCCGAGGCGGGCCCAGAAGGCGCGGGTGGGTCCGTCCAGCTCGGCGCACCGAGCGGTCCGGCGGCACTCGTAGGTGACCAGCAGCGACATCACCGGCAGCACCAGCCAGGCGATCACCGGATGGCTCCAGGTGTGCGCCAGGCCGAGGAGGAACCAGCCGAGCTCGAAGAGGAACAGGCCGAGGGCCAGGGTCAGCGAAAGATCAGGACGATGCCGGACGTGCATGCTCCGTTCATCGGACCACCTTTGCCGCGCTGTAGGAAATGTCTGCCCGATCCCATCCGCCCGGTCCCCTCAGGGTCATCGGTCCCCGGCCGATCTGGAGCAGTCGAACGGTGGCCCACCCGGCCGCCCGCGCCCGGAGGTGTCCGCTGGTGGATCCGCTGCTGTTGCTCCTGCGCGAAGAGATGACCCGCAAGCTGTCGGAGGCGGCCGGCACGATGGCCGCCACCATGGAGGTGCTCACCGCCACCCGGACCGTCGCCGGCGATGTCTGCGGCACGGAGTCGCTCCGCGCCGCCATCGAGGAGCTGGGCACCACCCGCGACCAGCTGCTCAACCAGGCCCGCACCCTGGAGGCGTTCGCTCCGCGGCGCTGACGGGATTGCGGCGGCCCGGCCGGGGTAAGGGCCCCGGCATGGAGCAACTGCACTGGCTCGCGGTGGTGCGGCACGGTCTCAGCACCGGCAACGTCACCGCCCAGGACGCCGAGACGTCCGGCGCGGAGCTGATCGACATCCCGGAGCGGGACGCCGACGTGCCGCTCGCCCCGGCCGGACGGGAGCAGGCCGGGGCCGTCGGCCGCTTCCTGGCCGACCATCGACCCGATCTGGCGGTGGTCTCGCCCTACCTGCGGACCCGGCAGACCGCGGAGATCGCGCTCGGCGACAGCGGCGTCCCGGTCGTCGTCGACGAGCGGCTGCGCGACCGTGAGCTCGGCGTGCTGGACCTGCTGACCGCCCGCGGGGTGCAGGCCCGGCTGCCGGACGAGGCCCGCCGGCGCGAGCGGCTCGGGAAGTTCTACTACCGCCCGCCGGGCGGCGAGTCCTGGGCCGACGTGCTGTTGCGGCTGCGCGCCCTGCTGCGTGAGATCCGCCAGGACCACCCCGGTGGCCGGGTGGTCCTGTTCGCCCACGAGGCGACCGTGCTGATGGTGCGCTACCTGGCCGAGGGGCTGAGCGAGGCCGAGCTGATGGAGCTGGCCCACGGCAGCGCGATCGCGAACTGCTCGATCAGCACCTGGCGGCTCTCCTCCTCCGCCCGACTCGAACCGGAGCTGTTCAACGCGGTCGACCACCTGCACCGGCACGACGCCCCGCCGACCAGGCAGGAGGATGTCAATGCCGAACCGGTCTGAGGAGCGTGTCGTCACGCCCATGCTGCTGCGCGACTGGCCGTTGCCGAGCCCGTCCGGCGACAAGACGTCCCGTGGCACCGTCCTGGTGGTCGGCGGCGCGCGCTGCACGCCGGGAGCGGTGCTGCTCGCCGGAGTCGCGGCGATGCGGGCCGGCGCGGGACGGCTGCAACTGGCCGTCGCCGAGGAGTCGGCGGTGCCGCTGAGCATCAGCGTCCCGGAGGCCAAAGTGGTCGGCCTGGCGCCGGAGGGCGTCCCCTCCGACGAGGTGCTGGAGATGGCCGCCGCGGCCGACGTGATCGCGCTCGGGCCCGGACTCGACGACGTCGACCGGACGACGCGGCTGATGAAAGCGGTCCTCGAAGCCGCCGGCCGGGACACCGCGGTGGTGCTCGACGCGTACGCCCTGGGTGCTCTCAGCAAGGACGCCGGCCTGCTGCGCCAGTCCCGGGCGGTGCTCACCCCCAACCTGGTCGAGGCCGGCCATCTGCTGGGCCGCGACCCCGGCGACGAGCTGGCCGCGGCCGCCCACGAGCTGGCCGTCCGCCACGACGCCGTGGTCTCCCTCTACGGCCACGTCGCCGCGCCGGACGGCTCGGCCTGGCGCGAGGAGAGCGGCGACGCCGGCCTGGGCACCTCCGGCAGCGGTGACGTCCGCGCCGGGATCGTGGCCGGGTTGCTGGCCCGCGGCGCCGAACCGGCTCAGGCCGCCTGCTGGGCCGCCTTCGCCCACGCGGTCAGTGGGCAGCGGCTGGCCCCGCGGTTCGGCCGGATCGGCTTCCTGGCCCGGGAGCTCGTCGACGAGGTGGCATTGACGATCGCCTCGGTCTGAGTGGCGGGACGTCGGGGAGGGCCCGGCCCGGCGCCCCTCCCGGATCAGGTCTCGAACGACGCCCAGTCCAGGCCGATGCGGCGCAGCCGGCGCAGCGCGGACGGGTCGCGGGCGCCGACGTACACCTCGAACCAGTCGGCGTCGTCCTCACCGACCAGCGCCACCGTGTCCGGGCCGGCGTAGATCCGCGTCCGCGCGCACGGCCACCGCAACGGCCGCAGCGGCACCCGCTTCAGCGGCGCGACGATCCGCCGGGCCTGCGCCCGGTCGGCGAAGGCCATGCCACCCGGCGCGAGACCCTCCGGCGGCCGGTCCATCGCCACCCGGGTCAGAGCCAGGAGCAGGAGGTACGCCGAGAGTCGCTCCCGCTCGCGCAGAGGCTGGTCGCTCAGCCCCCGGTAGTAGACGTGCGGGTCCTCGGCGCCCGCCTCGATCAGCAGCTCGAACGTGCCGTCCCCGGACTCGCCGAACACCCGTGGGTCGCCGGGGCCCGGTCGCTGGTGGATCTGCAGCGCCCCGTCGTAGAGCTCCGGCCGCCCGCCGGCCAGCCGGTGGAAGGCCCGCAACGGCTCCGGCTGCCCGTCCGCGGGTGGCGCCGCACCGGCCGGGGCGTCGCCGTACCAGTCGTTGACGAACCCTTCGAGGGCCTTGACCGGGTCCTCGGGCAGCAGGTCCAGCCAGTCCGCCCCGCCGGTGGCGTCGGTGCCCGCCACGGTCAGCAGATGCTCCGGCAGTGGCGTGTCCAGCCGCAGGTCGAGCCGTTTCAGCAGACCACGCCGTCGGGCCGCCTCGGTGACCCGGGCGGTGCCGAGCGCGAGGCAGCCGTCCGGTAGCCGGGCGAAGGTGTGCAGTGCGGGACCGTCACCGCCGGTGAGCCGGCCCTCGACCAGTCGCGGGAAGGGGCCGTCGACCCGCAGGTCCTCGGCGTTGCGCAGCCCGGTGGCGATCACGACGGTCCCGTCCGGGCCGGCCGCGAAGACGGCGTCCGCGGTCTCGTGCACCCGCGCGCCGCGGCCGGCCACCGCCAGCGCCGCGCTCTCGGCGACGACGGACCAGAGGCGGATCTCCACCGGCCCACCGTAGATCCCGATCGCCAGCCGCGCTGCGCCGATGGGCGCGCGGGTGGCCTCCCCCTCGGCGGCCACCCGCGCGCGAGTCTCCGACGGTATCCGGTGCCGGCCCGTTCTGCCCCGTGCCGTACCACGCCCGTACCGCATCCGTACACGTACGGCGGACGATGCGCCCATGCCCCGGTTGCTGCCTCTCGCGCTCACGCTGCTGCTCCTGCTGCCCGCGGGATGCACCCGCGACGACGACCCGATCGGTCCCGGAAGCTCCGCGCACACCCTGGGAGAACGGACCTTCCGCACCTACCGCCCGCCGTCGTTGCCGGCGGGGCGGGCGGTTCCGCTGGTGGTGGTGCTGCACGGCGGGGCCGGCTCCGGGACACAGGCCGAGCGGGCGTACGGCTGGAACGCCGCCGCCGACCGCGAGGGCTTCCTGGTCGCCTACCCCGACGGTGTCGGCCGCTCCTGGAACGCCGGACCCGGCTGCTGCGGCCCGGCCACCCGCGACGGTGTCGACGACGTCGCGTTCCTCGAGGACGTGGTGGCGGCCGTGTCCCGGGGAGCGCCGGTCGACGCGTCCCGGGTCCGGGCCACCGGGATGTCCAACGGGGCGATGATGGCGTACCGGCTGGCCTGCGACAGCACCGTGTTCACCGCGGTCGCCGCGGTCGCCGGGACGCTGATCGGCGACTGCCCGCACCCGGCTCCGGTCCCGGTCCTGCACATCCACGGCGTCGCCGACGGGAGCGTGCCGTGGGCGGGCGGCCGGGGGAGACGCGACAACGGCGGCGCCGGCCGTGTCCCGATCCGCATCGACGGCCCGGCCGTGCCCGACATGATCGCCGCGTGGCGGTCGGCCGCCTCGTGCGCCGCGCCCGCCGAGACCGTCGACGGCCCGGTGACCAGGTCGATCGCCACCTGCCCGGGCGGTCGCCGGGTCGAGCTGATCAGCGTCGCCGGCGCCGGTCACCAGTGGCCCGGAGCCACTCCGGCGAACCCGGCCGTCACCGCGGCCCTCGGCCTCGATCCGCCGTCCACCGCGCTCGACGCGACCGCCGAGATCGTCCGTTTCTTCGCCGGACGCTGACCGCCGTGTGGTCGTCGCCGCTGTCTCACCGCCCGTGAGACAGCGGCGACCACCACACGGTGGGTCTCGCCGCGTCAGCCTTCGTCGTGATCGGTGGCCCGGGCCGCGCAGAGGAACGTCCCGCCGACCGCGAAGGCGCCGAGCACCGCGAGCGAGATCTGCGTCTCGTGGTCGAGCTGCCGGTCGTAGGCGGCCTTGTCGACGACGGTCTCCCGATCGTGGTCGACCAGCACGTACTCGCCGCCGCGCCGCTGCGGTGTGCCGTCGAATGCCGCGAACGCCAGCACCACCGCCAGCCAGAACCCGAAGAACGTCAGCGCCGCCACGACCGCCGCCCACACCGGCACGTGCGGCGGCACCCAGGAGGCGAGGCGCCACAGCCGACGGGGCTGCCGGGTCTGATAGCCGCGGCGGTTGGCCAGGATGCCCGCCGCGAAACCGGGAACGGTCAGGATGGCGGCGAGTCCTACGGCGACCGGTGTGATCACGGGCCGGGCCTCGAACGCGTACGCGACGATGAGCGCGGCCGCCCACAGCACGCCGGCCCCGCACACCAGACTCAAGCCCACCAGGCCCCGACGTGAGAACATCACCGTCGACGCTAATGTCCCACCTGCCCCGCCGGGGTGCTTTTCGCGCTATCCGCCGGTGGTCGCGCCGTCCCTACGGCGATTCGTCAGCGCGGCGGCGGGTGTCTTCCTAGCATCGGGAGATGCCGACCAGCCAGGTCCTCACCATGCTCGCCGCGGTGGCCGTCGTCGCCGGGTCCGCCGTGCCCGTGCCCGCGGCCGCGGTGCCGTCACCGCCGCCGCTGCATCAGGGCTGGATCGTCCCCGAGCAGAGCCCGAGCCGCTGTCTCACCGGTGGCCCGGCGGGCACCGTCCTGCACACGGCCGTCTGCGACCGGGCGAACCAGGACCAGGACTTCTACCAGACCAGTGAGGGTCACTTCACCCAGGGCGAGAACTGCGTCCAGCCGAACACCACAGGCTCCCGGGTGGTGGTGGCCCGCTGCACCTACCGGGCGGACCAGAACTGGTGGTACACCACGACGCTGCAGGCGGGCGGGTCGCGGGGCCGCTGCCTCACCGAGGTGTCGGTGGACGCCTCCGGCGTGGGGAGGGTACGCCTGCGCGACTGCACCGGCGCGGTCACTCAACGCTGGCGTTCGGTGAACCCGTGGTAGTTCCGTCCCGTACGGAGATCGAGGATCGTTTATGGTTCTCGGGTGCGCGCGGACGGTGCGGGGGATGACGGGTGCCGCTGGTGCGGTGACCGGCGGGACGAGACCGAGTTCGGCCTGCGGGTGTGGTCGGGGCGGGTCACCGACACGTATGTCCCGCGGCGGGCGTTCGTCCGTGGCTACGCGATAGTGGTGTGGCGCGGCCGGCATGTGGTCGAGCCGATCGATCTGAGCCCGGTCGAGTCCGATCTGTACCACCGTGAGGTCCTGACCGTGGCCCGCGCGATCCGGGACTGCTTCCGGCCGGCGAAGCTCAACTACCTGACCCTGGGCGACCGGGGGTCGCATCTGCACACCCATGTGGCCGCCCGCTATCCGGACGACGCGGGTGGGGAGGGGCCACTGCCCGCGGAGGAGCCGCCACTGCTGGCCGAGGAGGCGTGGCGCGCGGATGCCGCGGCCGTGAAGGTCTTGCTGACCTGAGAAGGCGTGTACGCTGGACGCTCGCGCGTTTTTTGTCTGCGCGGCAGAAAGTTCCAGCATTAGATTACGGCTTGGGGGTCAGGGTGTCAAGTCTGTCAAGCGTTTCCGGCACGGAATCGGCGTTCGCCGAGGAGCAGGAGTACGTCGCGATGCTCTACGCCCGGCTGGACGAGATGCGGGAACGGGCCCGTGATCACCTCGCAGGCACGTGGCGGCAGTCCGGCGGCACACCGCAGGCACGGTCGCATCGGGACGCGACCGCCCGCGGGTACGCCGACCGCGTGGCCCGCTACGACGCGGTCGAGGCGGGCCTGTGCTTCGGGCGCCTCGATCCGCGCGACGGCGGCTCGCTGCACATCGGCCGGATCGGCATCCACGACGTCGACGAGCCGCTGCTGGTCGACTGGCGGGCCCCGGCGGCCCGGCCGTTCTACGTGGCTACGGCCGTCACCTCGTACGGCATCGCCCGGCGCCGCCACATCCGTACCCGTGACCGTTCCGTCGTGGACCTCGACGACGAGGTCCTGGACGTCGATGTCGAAGCGGCCGCCGACGGCCGGCCACTGGTCGGCGAGGCCGCGCTGCTCGCCGCCCTGGACGCGCGCCGCACCGGCCGGATGCGCGACATCGTGGCGACGATCCAGGCCGAGCAGGACCGGGTGATCCGGTCGGAGTCCGGCGGCGTGCTGGTGGTGCAGGGCGGGCCGGGCACCGGCAAGACGGCGGTGGCCCTGCACCGGGCGGCGTATCTGCTCTACACGCACCGGGAACAGCTGAGTGCCCGCGGCGTGCTGATCGTCGGACCGAACCCGACGTTCCTGCGCTACATCTCGCAGGTGCTCCCGTCGCTGGCGGAGACCGGGGTGCTGCTGGCCACGCCCGGCGACCTGTTCCCGGGTGTGTCCGGGACGCGGCCGGAGCCGCCGGAGACCGCCGAGGTGAAGGGCCGGCCCGAGATGGTGGACTTCCTGATCGAGGCGGTGGCCGCCCGCCAGCGGGTCCCGGAGTCACCGGTCGAGATCGAGGTGGACCGGCACGTGCTGCGGCTGGACCGCTACGACACGGAGGTGGTGCGCCGCCGGGCCCGGGCGTCGGGGCTGCCGCACAACCTGGCGCGGCCGATCTTCGTGGCCGGGGTGCTGGACGTCCTGGCCCGGCAGGTGGCCGAGCGGATCGGCTCGGACCCGTTCTGGGACGACCCGCTCGGCGAGGACGACGCCCTGACGACGCCGAACGTGCTGGACGACGCGGACCTCGCCGACATCCGTGCCGACCTGGCCGTGTTGCCGCGGGTGCGGGCGGTGCTGGACGCGTTGTGGCCGGCCCTCACCCCGGAGCGGTTCCTCCGTGAGCTGTGGGCGACGACCGGCCGGGCCGAGCTGCGGCGGGCGCCCGGTGGTGGCTGGAGCGCGGCGGACGTGCCGCTGCTCGACGAGGCGGCCGAACTGCTCGGGGAGGACGACTCGGCGCGGCGCGCCCGTGCGGCCCGGGATCTGCGGCGGCGGCTCGACTACGCGCAGGGCGTGCTGGACATCTCGGCGGGCTCGATGTCGTACGAGGCCGAGGACGACGACGAGGCCGAGATCCCGAACGCCGCCGACGTGATGGAGGCCGCGGTGCTCGCCGAGCGGTACGCGGACCGGGACTCGCGGTCGGCCGCCGAGCGCGCGGCGACCGACCGGCGGTGGGCGTTCGGGCACGTGATCGTGGACGAGGCGCAGGAGCTGAGCGCGATGGCGTGGCGGATGCTGATGCGGCGTTGCCCGAGCCGGTCCATGACGATCGTGGGCGACCTGGCCCAGACCGGGGCGCGGGGCGGGGCGGACACCTGGTCGGCGGTGCTCTCGCCGTACGTCGCCGATCGCTGGCGTCTCGCGGCGCTGACCGTGAGCTACCGGACTCCGGCCGAGATCATGGCGTACGCCGGCCGCCTCCTCGCCGACGCCGACCCGCCGATCGACCTGCCGCATCCGGTCCGCTCCTCCGGCGCCGAGCCCCGCGAGGTGACCGGGACCGCCTCCGACCTGGCCGCGCTGGTCGCGGAGATCCGGGGGAGCCTCGCCGTGATCGTCCCGGCGGCCCGGCTGGCCGAGGCCCGGGCCGCGCTGCCCGCCCTCGGTGACGACCTGGACGAGCCGGCCGTGCTGCTGACCGTCACCCGGTGCAAGGGCCTGGAGTTCGACGACGTGATCCTGGTCGACCCGGAGGCGATCCGCGCGGAGTCGCCGCGCGGCGTCAACGACCTCTATGTCGCGCTGACCCGGGCCACTCAGCGCCTCACCGTCTTCCGGACGGCTCCCGGCGCCCCCGAAGAACGGCGCCTCCCCGGCAACTGACGGCCGGCCAGGGGTCAGCGGGCCCGTGGGGTGTGGCGCCGATACGCGCTGACCGTCGGGTCGCCGGTGATCCAGAACCGCCACGGCACGTCGTGGGCCGACGTCACGCCGACCCGTGGTCCCGCCGAGACCGGCCCCACCGGCCCGTCCGGAGGGGCCAGCGTGGCCGGTCCGCCGCCGAGCACCGAGGTGTCGTCGGCCGACCGGTTCAGGTCGAGCACCTGCATCAGCTTGGCCGGCCCGGCGGCCAGGTCGCTGTCACGGCGGGCTGCGGGTCGCCGGGCGCGGGCGACCTCGATCCCGTCGACGACGGCCCCGGCCCGCAGCAGCACGGCCGCGGCCCGGCCGCTCTCCCCGCAGACGACGTTGGCGCAGAAGTGCATGCCGTAGATCTGGTAGACGTACAGCCGGCCGGCGGGGCCGAACATCACCCGGTTGCGGTCGGTGACGCCGCGGTGGGCGTGGCTGGCCGGGTCCTCGCCGAGCCCGCTGTACGCCTCCACCTCGGTCAGCCGCACGGTCACACCGTTCGCGGTGAGCCGCCGGCCGAGCAGCATCCGTGCCGCCTCGTCGACGCGGGCCGCGGGCAGGTCCAGCCAGGAATCCGTCACCGGGTCATAGTGCCCCGTCGAGGCGGGCCGCCAACGGCTTGCCCCGGCTCCACAGGTCGACGTACTCCTGGGCCTCGGCCCGGCTGTGCCACAGCCACGGCTGGCGTGGACCGGGCGCGGGCCGCTGGATGGCCCGCATGACGGCCGGGCTGTAGATCATGCGCACCCGGAACCCGGTGAGGTGGCGCCAGAGGACCGGGACCCGGATCAGCCGGCCCCGGCCGCGGTGGTGCCCGACGGTCATCAGCCGGTCGCTGTCGTCGGCCCACATCGGCGGCAGCACCCACACCCGGGCGCCGGCCGGGAAGTGCCGGACGCCGGCTCTGATCTCGAGGCCGCCCGGACCGTTGGCGGTCTCGGTCGCGATGTCTGCCACGACGCACCAGCCCAGCGGTTCGGCTTCCGTCTCCGTCGACATGGGCTAGATGATCTCCGCAGGTCAGCGGGGTGGCAATAGGTCTATCGGGTGGGACAGGAGCCGCCCGGATCGGTGGCGGAGAGGATCCGGCGGCCGATCTGGTGGAGCTGACGGACCTGGGTCTTGGTGAGCGTGTCGAAGACCAGGGTCCGCACATTGTCCACATGGCCCGGCGCGCTCGCGACGATTTTGTCCCAGCCCTCGTCGGTGAGGCTGGCGAGGGTGTAGCGGCCGTCGGTGGGGTCGGGGGCGCGGCGCACCCAGCCGCGTTTCTCCAGCCGGCCGACGGCCTGGGAGAGGCGGGCCAGGGAACCCTCGGCGAGTACGGCGAGGACGCTCATCCGCAGCGTCCGGTCGGGCGCCTCGGAGAGGCCGGCGAGGATCCCGTACTCGAAGTGGCTGAGGCCCGCGTCGCGTAGCAACTGGGCGTCGAGGGCGGCGGGCAGGCGCATCAGGACACCCATCAGGGTCATCCAGGCGGCGTGTTCGTCGCTGGTCAGCCAGCGTGGCTCAGGTGTCTCCACGTTCGCATACTACCCGTTCGGATCACTTGCATGTTTAAGTGAATCGGCATACCGTTCGCTCAAGCGTTTAACTGAACTAGTGAGTCGAGGACTTATGAACATCGTCCTGTGGGTCATCGCCGGCCTGCTCGCCGCCGCCTTCCTGGGCGCCGGCGTGATGAAGCTGAGCCAGTCCAAGGAGAAGCTGGCCGCCTCCGGGATGGCCTGGACCGAGGACTTCAGCGCGGGCGCCGTCAAGGCCATCGGCGCCGCGGAGTTGCTGGGCGCGATCGGCCTCATCCTCCCGGCCGTCCTCGACGTACTCCCGGTGCTGGTCCCGCTGGCCGCGACCGGCCTGGCCCTGACCATGATCGGCGCGATCGTGGTGCACGTGCGGCGCAACGAGATCCCGGCGATCGCGCCGAGCGCGCTCCTGTTCGTCCTCTCCGCGATCGTGGCCTGGGGCCGGTTCGGGCCGTACGCGTTCTGACCGGACCGTGCGAATCCCCGTTCACATCGATATAGTTCGTCGCCTTGGGCGGGAGCCAGGCCGGATTCCGGGCCGGGTAGGCGGGGAGCGGGTCGTATGGGACAGGCAGGGGAGACTCCGGAGCGGCCGGACGACACGGGGCTCGGCGCGCGGCTCGTCGCACTGGGCGGGCTCGAGCTGGGGGCGTTCGACGCCGTCCCGTCCGGCCCCGTGGGCGCCTCTGCTCCGGCCGGCGCGCCCGTCGTGCGTACCGTCGAGGACGAGGTGGCCGCGCGGCGCCGGACCCGCCTGATCTCCGCCGGTGTCGTGGTGGCCGTGCTGGTTTCTTCGGCACCGCCGCCTATCTGTTCGTCAACGTCGGCGGCACGTCACCGGCGGCGGTGCCGCCTCCCCGCAAGCCGTTCCCCGCCGCCTCCGCTCCGGGCGCCGCCGGTCCGCGGCCGGTCGATCAGGGGGTCCGCGCGGAGGACGACCTGCATCAGGTCTGCCAGGACCGGTTCTATCCGTCCGCTCCGAAACTGCGCGGCGACACCCCACATCCGATTCTGATCAGTGAGGACGGCGGCGCCGAGGTCGACTACCGGACGACCCGCACCCTCAATCAGGCGGCGTTCGCCGGTTCCACGGCGCAGCGCCGGGCGTGGGCGCCGGAGCCGTCCCGAGCCCAGCTGGTGGCCTGCCTGGACCTGACCGGCCCGGGCGGCCCGATCCGGGACTGCAAGGCCGGCTCGCGGTCGTTGCCGCTGGTCGAGGGAAACTACCGGCTGACCGTCTACGAGGTGGCCAGCCATCGCAAGGTGACCGAGCGGACGCTGACCGGCGGCGACAGGGCGTGTCCGTTCGTGATCCTCGGCAGCGCCGGTGACACGCTGTTCAGCGCGGTCCAGGACCGGCAGTTGTACGACCTGCTGCGCAAGCGCGTCGAGGGCTGAGGCGTCAGCGGGCCCCGGAGTCCGCCCAGCCGAGGAACCGCTCGTAGAGGTCGGCGGGTGGTCCGCCGGTGCGCGCGGCCAGATCGTCGATCGCCTCCAGCATGCACGAGCCGAGGAAGATCGCGAGGCCGTGCGGGAAGCTCCGATACTGCTCGGCCAACTCGACCTTGGCGGTGGCGCACGGCCACGGCCCGCCGCAGACCCGGCAGTCCCAGGACGGGCGCTCGCCGACGTGCTCGGTCCGCGGTACCAGCATGCCACCCTCACCATGTGCGATTCGTCGACTACACAGTGGAGCCTTGCGTGCCTTAGGCTCGGTCTCAAGCCGGAATGGCGAGAATCCCAGAAATGGATTCCCGGTGTCTCGTGCGGGGCGATCGGATCGTCTCGTTCGATACGACCGGACAGTGGGGACACAGCGCGGGGGACGACAGGCATGAACGAGACGGGATCCACCGTTCCACGACGGCAGGTCGGCCGCCTGTTGCGTCAGTTGCGGGAGCAGGCCGGCATCTCGCTGATGGCCGCGGCCGGCGAGCTGGAGTTCTCCCGCGCCCGGATGTACCGGATCGAGAACGGCGAGGTCCCGGTCCGCAAGCACGACGTGATCGCCATGTGCGGCGTCTACGGCGCGCCCGGCCACATGACCGAGGTGCTCATCGGGCTGGCCGCCGAGTCCAAGGCGAAAGGCTGGTGGCACGCGTACGGCGACGTCGTCCCGGCCTGGTTCGAGCTCTACGTCGGCATGGAGCAGGCCGCCTCCCGCCTGCGCTCCTACGCGCCGAGCGTGATCCCCGGACTGCTGCAGACCAGGGAGTACGCGGAGTCGGTGTTCCGCAGCTGGCACGCCGACCCGGACGCGGCCGCCAGCGCGGTGGCCGTCCGGCTGGAGCGTCAGTCGCTGCTCAGCCGGCGCCTGCCCGCGGCGCCCCGGCTCGACGTGATCGTCGACGAGGGTGTCCTGCGCCGGGCCATCCCCGACACCCTCGGCATGCAGAAACAGCTGGCCCACCTGGTCAACATGTCGACCCGGCGCACCATCGGGGTGCGGGTGATCCCGTTCGCCGCCGGCCCGCACAAGGGCGCCGGGTCCGGGCAGTTCACGATCCTCGAGTTCCCGGCCGTCGGGACCGCGTCCCCCGAGCCCACCACCATCTACTGCGAGAGCCTCACCGGCGCCCTCTACCTGGATAAGCTCGCGGAGGTGGAGACGTACGAGTCGATCTGGGGTGAGCTCGAGGCGGTCGCGCTCGACCAGCCCGCCTCCGACGACCTCATCCGCGCGATCATCGAGGAGAGCGATGGCTGACCTGACGGGTGCCGACTGGCACAAGAGCACTCGCAGCGGAGGCAACGGCGGCGACTGTGTGGAGGTCGCGGTCAATCTCCCCGGCATCGTGGCGATCCGCGACACCAAGGATCCCGGCGGCGCCACGCTGGTCTTCACGCGGGCCGAGTGGGCCGTGTTCCTCGCCGGAGTGCGCGACGGCGAGTTCGACCTTTAGGAGTCGGTGAGCCGAGCCTTAAGGAATCCTTTCCGGCGCTGCCGGCGGCCGGGCTCTCACCCATAGTGATGGGGCGTCGTCCTGCCCCTGCTCACCGAGGTGAATATCCGTGTCGCTCTCCACCGCTGCCCGATTCCGTTACACCCTGGCAGCGGGGTCGACAGCCGTCGTCATCGGCGCCGGGTTCATGATGGTGGGACTCTCCCGCGACGGCGCCGAAGCCCCCACCCCCAGCTCGGTCGACGCGCCCCTCGCGGCCGCCGCGCCGTCCACCGCCGGGAGCGCCGACGACCTCCTGGCCGATCCTGCCGCCACCGGACCGGCCGGATCGCCCAGTGTGAGCGCGCCTGCGTCGCCGTCACCGTCGCGGTCGGCCGTCCCGAAGGTCACCGTCAAGAAGACGACCAGCCCGTCGGCGAGCAGGAAGGCGACCGCGGGTACGGCGAGCAGGAAGACGACCGCGCCGGCCACCTCCGGCACCGTTGCCGAGCAGGTGCTCGCGCACATCAACGAGGCCCGGATCGCCGAGGGGCTCAAGGCGCTCACCCTGGACGCCGAGCTCTCCCGGGCCGCGGCCCTGCACACGCAGCTGATGATCGACGGATGCGGGCTGTCGCACCGGTGCTCCGGCGAGGCGGACCTGGGCGACCGGTTCACCGCCCAGGGGGTCTCCTGGCGTTCCGCCGGCGAGAACATCGGCTTCGGCTCCAGCGGCAGCAGCGACGCCGCGAAGGTGCAGGCCGCCAACGGTCTCACCGACTCCATGCTGGCCGAGGTGCCGCCGAACGACGGCCACCGCAAGAACCTGCTCAACTCCTCGTTCACCCGGATCGGGCTGAGCATCGTCCGCGACTCCAAGGGCATCACCTGGATGACGCAGGACTTCGTCGGCTGACACCGTCTTCGGTCGCGTTGCACGAGATCGGGGCGGGCCGCGCGTCAGGGGATCTCGGCTCTGTCGGGGCGGGCTGCTCGGCCGTAGGGTGGCCGGGTGCTCGAAATGCTGAAAGCCTTTTTCCGGCGACTTCTCGGACAATCAGGACAATCCGCCCCGCCCGCGTCGAGGCGGAGCGCTCCGGGCGTACCCAAGAAGATCGCTCCGAAGCCGGCGGCGCCGAAGCCCGCCGCGCCCCCGGCCGATGCCGCGCCGCGACCCGCCGCGCCGAAGCCCGCCGCGCCGAAGGCCGCCGCGCCGAGGTCCGCGGTGGTCAAGCAGGCCGCGCCGAAGCAGGGCCGGCACCTCGCCTACGCGCCCGACCTGGACGGCGACGCCGATCCCGGCGAGATCGTCTGGACCTGGGTGCCCTATGAGGACGATCCGGCGCAGGGCAAGGACCGGCCGGTCCTGGTGGTGGGCCGGGACGCCCGCACACTGCTCGGGCTGATGCTCTCCAGCCAGAGCGAGCGCGACGGCCAGCGGCACTGGATGGCGCTGGGCCCCGGCGAGTGGGACCGGGACTCCCGGCCCAGCTGGGTGCGCCTGGACCGGGTGATCGAGGTCGGCGAGGACGGCATCCGCCGGGAGGGTGCGATCCTGGACCGCCCCCGTTTCGACCGGATCACGGCGATCCTGCGCCGCGACTACGGCTGGCTGTAGGGCCGGATAGCGTTGGACCATGAATGACGTCATGACCGGTTTCGGTGGCAAGCAGGCGTGGCTGGCCGTCGCCGGCGATGATCCCGGCGCGGTGCTCAAGGCGCTCGGCCTGCGCGATCTCGGTCCCGTCCCGTGGCGCGACGGGCTCGACCTGGCGCATCTCACCGACGACCGGGTCGCGGTGACGCCGCCGCTGCCCGGTGCCCGGGGGACGTGGGTGCTGGCCGTCGGCCGCGCGCTGATGACCCCGGGCCCGGACGTGGTGGCGCTCTCCGCGCAGCTCGGCGCCGAGGTGCAGTTCTTCGCCACCCACCGGGTCACCGAGCTGCACCGGTGGCAGCGCGCCGACTCGGGTGACCTGCTCCGCACCTTCGGGTATGTGGGGCAGACCGGTGAGATCACGTCCTGGTTCGGCGAGCCGGACGCGGCCGAGCGGGCCGCCGGGCTGCCCGGCGAGCTCGACGAGGAGACGTCGGTGCTGGTCGCCGAGCGTGACGTGTTCCGGGTGGCCGGCGCCTGGAGCATCGATCCGACCACGTTGTCCGGGCGCGCGCCCGGCCCCCTGCGCCTCGGCGCTAGCGAATGACGGAGGCGACATGCGCAAGTACGTGA
The DNA here is from genome assembly GCF_050956125.1 of Actinoplanes sp. CA-252034. Taxonomy (NCBI): domain Bacteria; kingdom Bacillati; phylum Actinomycetota; class Actinomycetes; order Micromonosporales; family Micromonosporaceae; genus Actinoplanes; species Actinoplanes sp. CA-252034. The sequence continues at coordinate 8,523,325 of NZ_CP191846.1, read as the reverse complement.
TCATGGGCGTCCAGGGCAGCGGCAAGGGCACCCAGGCCAAGATGCTGCGGGAGGACCTCGACCTCGTGCACATCAGCGTGGGTGACATCTTCCGCTGGCACGTGCGCCAGCACACCAAGATGGGCGCCCAGGTCAAGCGGATCATGGCGGCCGGCGAGCTGGTCAGCGACGACCTCGTCGAGGAGGTGGTGCGCCGCCGGATGGGCATCCACGACTGGAACTACGGGTTCATCATCGACGGGTTCCCGCGCAACGGGCGGCAGGCCGCGTTCTTCATGGAGAGCTACGACATCGACGCCGTCATCCACCTGGAGCTGCCCGACGACGAGGTCCGCCGCCGGGTGCTCAGCCGCCGGCTCTGCCCCAACTGCGGCATGGACTACAACCTGATCGCCGACCGCCCGGAGCAGGAGGGGCGCTGCGACATCTGCGGGCACGAGCTGATCACCCGGACCGACGACACCCCGGAGGCGCTGGAGGCCCGGCTGACCGATTATCACGAGAAGACCCGGCCGGTGCTGGAGCTGTTCCGGCGCAAGGAGGTCGTGCACGACGTGGACGGTCGCCCACCGGTCGAAGAGGTGCAGCAAGCCATCCGGAAGACCCTCGGCCTACCCGCCCACCGCGGCTGACATGCGCGGGGTGACTCTCACCCCACACGATGTGATCGGGTATGTCGAACGCGACCTCGCCGAGGACATCGGACTTCTCGCCGCATGAAGGACTCCTCCGCATAGGCCGGGAGGCCGGACCCTCCCTCGAACCAGGCCTCCCTCGAATAGGGCAATCCGATCAAGACGGGCGCGGATCTACCGTGATGCGGTGCATCTCGGTCCGTCGTTCTCCGCGCCCGTCGCCGCCGCCGGAGTGGTTCTGTGGCGTGGCGCGGGAAATGCGCGCGAGGTCGCCGTGGTGCGTCTGCGGCGCGGTGAATGGTGCTTTCCGAAAGGGCGCACGGGGCCGGGCGAGCACATCGTGTCGGCCGCGGTCCGGGTGGTCTCCGAGCGGGCCGGCCTGTCCGTGCGGCCGGGGCCGTGGCTCGGTTGCACCGATTACCTCGAACAGGGCTGGCCGGAACACGTCGACTATTTCGCGGCCGAGGTGCAACCGGCCCTGACCTGCGCCTTCCGGCCCGCGGGCGAAGTGGACGACATTCTCTGGCTGGCGCCGCATCAGGCCGCCGACGCGTTGAGCCGGCCCGATGACGTACGCATTCTCGGAGAGTTGCAGAACCGGGCGCGAGCCAGCACGAGCAGTGTTCTCCTGCTGCGCGACGTGCCGATCCCGGCACGCCCGGTCATCGTCGCGTACGGCGCCGGCGATCCGTGCCCGGTCGGCGATCCGGAGAGCGCACGGCGGATCGCCGAGGAGTCGTTCGCGACGGGCCGTCCGGCGGCGCTGTGGGCCGGGCTCGCCGCTCTCCGGGAGCTGTCGCGGCTCCTGTCGCCGGCCGTGGTGGACGCGGCGATCCCGCCGGGCGGTCTGCTCGTCCTGCACGGCACCCCGTCGAGGGTCGTGGCCGTCGAGCGTCACCTCATCTGATTTCAGGAAACCAACACAACCGGACTTTCCTATTTGCGCCGCTTTTGCAAGGAAACGTCCAGCGAATTTAAGAGACCGAAATCTCTTCGACATATTGCGCTCGGGCAGAACCGGGCGTAAACAAAGACAAAGCCAAAACGAACCAGGCGGGTGAGCAAGGATGTACGCGGAGGAACGCCAGCAGGAGATAGTCCGGCGGGCCCGTGCCGAGGGCCGGGTGGACGTCGTGGCGCTGGCCGAGACCTTCGGGGTGACGGCCGAGACGATCCGCCGCGACCTGACGGTCCTCGAGCGCTCCGGTGTTCTCCGCCGGGTGCACGGTGGGGCGATCCCGGTCGAGCGGCTCGGCTTCGAGCCGGCTCTGGCCGCCCGCGACGCGGTCCTGATCAGCGAGAAGGAGCGGATCGCCAAGGCCGCGCTCGCCGAGGTCCCGGAGGACGGGGCGATCATCCTGGACGCGGGGACCACGACGGCCCGGCTGTCCCAGCTGCTGCCGGCCGACCGTGAGCTCACCGTCGTGGTGAACTCGCCGGTGCTGGCCGCCGCGCTCGGCGTCAAGCCGAACCTGACGGTCCTGCTGCTCGGCGGCCGGGTCCGGGGCAAGACGCTGGCCACGGTGGACGACTGGGCGCTGCGCCCGCTCGCCGAGATGTACGTCGACGTCGCGTTCATGGGCACCAACGGGTGCACCGTCGAACGTGGCATGACCACCCCCGACCCGGCCGAGGCGGCGGTCAAGCGGGCGATGATCGCCGCGGCCCGCCGGGTGGTGCTGCTCGCCGATCACACCAAGATCGGCAATGACTACCTGGCCAAGTTCGGCGCTCTCACCGACCTCGACCTGCTGATCACCGACAACGGGCTCGACCACGACCTCGCCGCCGAGGTCGAGGCCACCGGCATCCGGGTGGTGAAGGCATGATCCTCACCGTCACCCTCAACCCCAGCGTCGACCGGGCTCTCGAGGTCGACGTCCTGGTCCGCGGCGAGGTGCTGCGGGCCGCCGACTCCCACATCGACCCGGGCGGCAAGGGCGTCAACGTCTCCCGCGCGCTGCTCGCCAACGGGGTCCGCTCCACCGCCGTCGTGCCCACCGGTGGCGCCGAGGGCGAACAACTCGTCGACCTGCTCAACGCCGAGGGTGTCGACCTGCTGTCCGTTCCGATCGCCGGGCGGACCCGTTCCAACATCACCCTGGCCGAGCCGGACGGCACGGTCACCAAGATCAACGAAGCCGGCCCGGTCCTCTCCGACACCGAGTTCGCCCAGGTCAGCAAGGCCGTCCTGGACGCCGCGGCGCACGCCGACTGGGTGGTCATCTGCGGCAGCCTGCCGCCCGGCCCGAGCATCGGCGCCTTCACCGACCTGTGCTCCCGGCTGGTCGGCGCGGGCAGCCGGCTGGCCGTCGACAGCAGCGGACCGGCCCTGCTGGCCGGCGTCGCGGCCGGAGCGGCCCTGGTCAAACCCAACCGTGAGGAGCTGGCCGAGGCGGTCGGCGCGGAGCCGGCCACCCTCGGCGACGTGATCGAGGCCTGCCGCCGGCTGCGCGCGGCGGGCGCCGGCGCGGTCCTGGCCAGCCTCGGCGCCGACGGCGCGGTCCTGGTCGACGCGGACGGCGTCTGGGCCGGGATCTCCCCGGTCAGCGTGCCGCGCAGCACGGTCGGCGCCGGCGACGCGCTGCTCGCCGGATTCCTCGCGGCCGGCGCGAGCGGCGCCGCGGCGCTCACCGAGGGACTCGCGTGGGGCGCGGCCGCGGTCTCCCTCCCCGGCAGCCGGATGCCGACCCCGTCAGACCTCGACCGTACGCACGTGCGCGTCACCCCGGACCCCGACCCGTCCCGTCCCCTCCACTCCTGAGCCCCGGCCGGCACCTCGTCAGCGCCGATCGGACAAACCCCCTCAATCAACTCTCCACACTGAAATGGAGATCCTCATGGCCTCTTCGTACACACCCGAGGTCAGCGGTTCCGGATTCCGGGCCCGCGTCCAGAAGCTCGGCGGCTACCTCGCCGGGATGGTGATGCCCAACATCGGGGCGATCATCGCCTGGGGTCTGATCACGGCGCTGTTCATCCCGGTCGGCTGGCTGCCGAACGAGAGTCTGGCCGAGCTGGTCGGCCCGATGATCACCTACCTTCTCCCGATCCTGATCGGCTACACCGGCGGCCGGATGGTCCACGGCCAGCGCGGCGCGGTCGTCGGCGCCACCGCCACGATGGGTGTCATCGTCGGCGCGGACGTCCCGATGTTCCTCGGCGCGATGATCATCGCCCCGCTCACCGCGTACGTGCTGAAGCTGTTCGACAACGCGATCGAGGGCAAGATCCGCCCCGGCTTCGAGATGCTCGTCGACAACTTCTCGGCCGGCATCATCGGTGCGGGCTTCGCGATCCTCGGCAAGCTCGGCATCGGCCCGGTCGTCAACTCGCTCACCACCGCGGCCGGCAACGGCGTCGACTGGCTGCTCGACCACAGCCTCATGCCGCTGGTATCGATCCTCGTCGAGCCCGCCAAGGTGCTGTTCCTCAACAACGCCATCAACCACGGCGTGTTCAGCCCGCTCGGTGTGCAGCAGGTCGCGGAGCACGGCAAGTCGATCCTGTTCATGATCGAGTCGAACCCCGGCCCCGGTCTGGGCCTGCTCCTCGCGTACTTCTTCTTCGGACCGCGGTCGCTGCGCCCGACCACCCCGGCCGCGATGATCATCCACTTCTTCGGCGGCATCCACGAGATCTACTTCCCGTACGTGCTGATGAAGCCCCGCCTGATCCTGGCCATGATGGCCGGTGGCATGGCCGGCGTCGCCACCTTCATGATCACCGGTGCCGGCACCGTCGCCTCGCCCGCCCCCGGCAGCATCTTCGCCTTCTTCGCCGTCACCGCGAAGGGCAGCCACGTCGGAATGATCCTCGGCGTCGTCATCGCCGCCGCGGTCACCTTCGGAGTCGCCTCCCTGCTGCTCGGCTTCGGCAAGCTCAAGTCCGACCAGGAGCCGGAGGACACCCCGGCTGACGAAGAGGTCAGCCGCAAGGAAAACGCGTAACCACCACAGGAGAGAAGTGATGGCAACCATCAACGGCAAGGACATCCGCAAGCTCGTCGTCGCCTGCGACGCGGGAATGGGCAGCAGCGTGATGCTGGCCAGCACCCTGCGCAAGCAGCTCGGCAAGAGCGGGGTAACGGTCGAGCACACCCCGGTGAACTCGATCCCGGCCGATGCCGACGTGGTGGTCTGCCACAGCGGCCTGGCCGCCCGCGCCCGCCTGGTCGCGCCGGACAAGCCGATCGTCGGGTTCCAGATCTTCCTCGGCGACCCGGCCGTGACCCGCGTGGTCAAGGCCATCCAGCAGGGGACCGATCTCGATGTCTGACCAGCTGCTCGATCCTTGGGCCATCCGGCTCGGGGAGTCGGCCGCGAGCCGCGACGACGCGATCCGTCTCTGCGGCGAGGTCCTGGTCGAGATCGGCGCCGCGGAGCCGGGCTACATCGACACGATGCTGGCCCGGGAGCAGTCGATCTCCACCTATGTCGGCGAGGGGGTCGCCATCCCGCACGGCACCCTCGCCGGTAAGGACCTGGTCAAACGTGACGCCCTCGCGGTGCTGCGCTTCCCGGAGACGGTCGACTGGGACGGCGAGCCGGTCACCCTCTGCGTGGCCATCGCCGCCCAGGGCAACGGACACGTCGAGCTCCTCGCCGCTCTCGCCGAGGTCCTGCTCGACGAGGACCAGGCCCGCGAGCTGCGCGAGGCCACCGAACCCGAGACCGTGATCCGGCTGCTCGGGAGCATCCAGGAGGAAGCGAAACAATGAAGGTCGTACGATTCCACGCCCCCGGGGACGTCCGTTTCGAGGACGCGCCGGAGCCCGAGGCCGGCCCCGGTGAGGTCAAGATCCGGGTCCGGAACTGCTCCACCTGCGGCACCGACGTGAAGATCTCGAAGTTCGGCCACCACCACATCCACCCGCCGCGGGTGATGGGACACGAGATCGCCGGCGAGATCGTGCAGGTCGGCGAAGGTGTCGACGGCTGGTCGGCCGGCGACCGGGTGCAGGTCATCGCCGCCATCCCGTGCGGCGAATGTGCCGAGTGCGAGCGCGGCCGGATGACCATCTGCCCCAACCAGGTCTCGATGGGCTACCACTTCGAGGGCGGCTTCGCCCAGTTCATGGTGGTGCCCAAGGAGGTTCTGAAGGTCGACGGCCTGAACCGCATCCCGGAGGGCGTCTCGTTCGCCGAGGCCTCCGTGGCCGAGCCGCTGGCCTGCGCCCTGAACGCGCAGAACCTGGCCCGGGTCGGCGAGGGCGACGACGTCGTCGTGATCGGCTCCGGCCCGATCGGCTGCCTGCACGTCCGGCTGGCCCGCGCCCGCGGCGCCGCCCGTGTCTTCCTGGTGGAGCTCAGCCGCCAGCGTCTGGAGATGGCCGCCAACCTGGTCAAGCCGGACGCCGCGATCTGCGCCGGCGAGGTCGACCCGGTCGAGGAGATCCTCAAGCTCACCGACGGCCGCGGCGCCGACGTGATCATCACGGCCGCCGCCTCCGGCAAGGCACAGGAGCAGGCCATCCAGATGGCCGCCCGGCAGGGCCGGATCAGCTTCTTCGGCGGCCTGCCCAAGGACAACCCGACCATCACCTGCGACTCCAACCTGGTGCACTACCGGGAGCTGATGATCGTCGGCGCCAACGGGTCCAGCCCGGCGCACAACGCCGAGGCCCTCAACCTGGTCGCCACCGGCGCCGTGCCGGTCGCCGACCTGATCACCCACCGCCTCCCGCTGGAGAGCGCGATCGACGCCTTCGGCATCGTCGCCCGCGGCGAGGCCATCAAGGTCACCATCGAGCCCTAGTTAGGAGATCTCCATGCCCACGCGCACGGTGACCGTCGGTTCCAGCAGCGGCCTGCACGCCCGCCCCGCGAAGATCTTCGTCGAGGCGGCCGCGAAGGCCCCGGTCAAGGTCACGATCCGATCCGGCGACCGTAAGCCGGTGCCCGCCAAGAGCATGCTGTCGGTGCTCGCCCTCGGCGCCAGGCAGGGCACCGAGGTGATCCTGGAGGCCGAGGGGGAGGGCGCCGACGAAGCCCTGGACACCCTGGCCGAGCTGCTGGCGAAAGATCTGGACGCCGATGCCTGAGGTGCTCACCGGCATCGGGGTGTGCGCCGGGATCGCCGCCGGTCCGCTGCTGCGGATCGCGGCCGCCCCGGCGCTCTCCGCCCCCGTCCCGGTCACCGACGCCGAGGCCGAGTACGCCCGGGCCGAGGCCGCGCTCGCCGAGGTCGTCGCCGAGCTGGGCCGGCGCGCCGACCGGGCCGGCGACGCCACGGTCGCCGAGGTGCTGCGGGCCGAGGCGCTGATGGCCGACGACGAGGAGCTGCGCGACGGCGTACGCGAGCTGATCGACGAGGGCCACGACGCGCCGCATGCGATCGACGGCGCGTTCGCCGGCTTCCGGGAGGCCTTCGCCGCCGCCGGCGGCTATCTCGCCGAACGGGTCGCCGACCTCGACGACCTCCGCGACCGTGCGGTGGCGGTCCTGCTCGGCCTGCCGATGCCGGGGGTGCCCGCACCCGGCCACCCCTACGTCCTCGCGGCCCGCGACCTGGCGCCCGCCGACACCGCCGATCTCGACCCCGACCAGGTGATCGGCCTGGTCACCGAGGTCGGCGGACCGACCAGCCACACCGCGATCCTGGCCCGCGCGCTCGGCCTGCCCGCGGTGGTCGCCTGCCCCGGCGTGCTGGCCGTGCCGGACGGCACCCTGGTGCTGCTCGACGGCGCCTCCGGAACCGTACGGACGGAGGTCTCGGAGGCCGAGGCGACGGCCGCGACCGAGCAGGCCGCCCAGGCGGCTGCCGCGGCGTCCACGTCGACCGGTCCCGGCACGACCTCCGACGGGTACGGGGTGAAGCTCCTCGCCAACGTCGGATCGGTCAAGAACGTCCCCGCCGCGGACGAGGCGCACGCCGAGGGCATCGGCCTGTTCCGCACCGAGCTGCTCTTCCTCGACCGCGCCCGGGAACCCAGCCTGGACGAGCAGGTCGCCGCCTATCGTGACGTGTTCACCGCGATGGCCGGGCGGCGCGTCGTCATCCGTACCCTCGATGCCGGCGCCGACAAGCCGCTGCCGTTCCTCGACCAGGACGGTGAGCCCAATCCCGCGCTGGGGGTTCGTGGCCTGCGCGTGGCCCGGCAGCGCCCGGACGTGCTGACCACGCAGCTCGCCGCGATCGCCCAGGCCCGGTCGCAGACCGGCGCCGACGTGTGGGTGATGGCGCCGATGGTGTCCACCCTGGCCGAGGCGACCGGGTTCGCGGCCGCCGTGCGCAACGCCGGCCTGCCCAGGGCCGGCGTGATGATCGAGGTGCCGGCCGCCGCGCTCCGGGCCGCCGACCTGCTGGAGGTGGTCGACTTCCTGAGCATCGGCACGAACGACCTGAGCCAGTACACGTTCGCCGCCGACCGGATGTGCGGCGACCTGGCCGACCTGCTCGACCCGTGGCAGCCGGCGCTGCTCCAGCTGATCGGCGTGTGTGGGGAGGCCGGCCGTCTGGCCGGCAAACCGGTGGGCGTGTGCGGGGAGGCCGCGGCCGATCCCCTGCTCGCCCCGGTGCTGGTCGGGCTCGGTGTGACCAGCCTGTCGATGTCGCCCCGGGCGATCGGCCCGGTCCGGGCGGCGCTCGCCGCGCGCACCGAGGCGGACTGCCGCCGGCTCGCCGAACTGGCCGTGGCCGCGCCGGACGCGTTCGAGGCCCGCAAGGTCGCGGCCTGACGACGAGGGCCTCCTGGCGGGGAGGCCCCCCGTCGTCAGCTGAACGGGAAGCCGGGCGGGAACACCGGGGTCGGGAACGTCTCGACCTTGCGGATCACCTCGAACAGCAGCGGCGGCGCGCTCTCGGTGTCCGAATACGTGACGACCCTCTTGTCCTCGTCGTTGCGGTAGTGCACCGTCACCTCGTACCGGTAGCGGCCACTCCTGTCGGCGGGCACATAGCGCGACCGGAGGCCGCGGAACGCCGGACTGGACACCAGCCGCAGCACCTCACCCGCCTCCCGGATCCCGCCGGACACCTGGAAGATCGACAGGTTGCGCTCACCACGGGTGCGCTCGACCGACACCCGGACCGCCCCGGAGTCCGGCGCCGCCGAGGCCGCCCCCGCGGCGCCCGCCACGACCCCGGCGAGACCGAGCAGCGGGGCCACGGCGCGCGGATACTTCCTGCTTATGATCATCTACACACGGTAACGGGCAGACAACCCCTTATCCTGTCAAAACGCGCCCAAGTCGTAGCCCCGTTTAGCCAGTTTCGTCTCCAGGACGTGACACACCCGCTCCACCACCGCGAACCGCGCATACGGCTTCTCGTTCCCCGGGATCACGTGCCAGCGCGCCCTCGGCTGATCCGTCCGGTCGATCATCTCCTCGACCGCGGCCTCGTACGCCCCACGCTTGTCCCGGTTGCGCCAGTCCTCGTCGGTCAGCTTCCACTGCCGCAACGGATCGTCACGACGGCTCTCGAACCGCTTCAGCTGCTCGGCCTCCGACACGTGCATCCAGAACTTGAGCAGGATCGTGCCCTCCGCCGTCAGCGTCCGCTCGAACTCGACGATCTCCTGGTACGCCCGCTTCCACTGCTCCTCGGTCGCGAAACCCTCGACCCGCTCCACCAGGACCCGCCCGTACCAGGAGCGGTCCAGCACCGCCATCCCACCCTTGCCGGGCAACACGGTCCAGAACCTCTGCAGGAAGTGGTGCCGCTTCTCGTCGTAGGTCGGAGCGGCGAACTGCGCCACCCGCACATGCCGGGGGTCGAGCGGCTCCACCAGGCGCTTGATCGCCCCGCCCTTGCCCGACGCGTCCCACCCCTCGAAGACCACGCACAGCGGCGGACCGATCCTCTTCTCGCCGATCTGACCGCCGAGCAGAAGCCGCAGCCGCAGCAGTCGCTGCTGCGCCGCCTCCAGCCTCGCCTCGGCCTTCTTCTTCGAGATCTCCGACGGGGGATTGGCGCTACCCAGATGACCCATCCGCCCAGCATCCCCAATCCCGTTGTGATTCGCACCAGCCGGTGCGGGAGAATCCGGGTGTGACTCTCGTAGACGACCTGTTGTGGCGCGGACTGATCCAGGACTCGACCGACCCCGACGAGCTCCGCAAGAAGCTCGACGGCGACTCGATCACGTTCTATGTCGGCTTCGACCCCACCGCCGCCTCGCTGCACGTCGGTCACCTCATGCAGGTGTGCACCGCCCGCCGCCTCCAGCTCGCCGGCCACCGCCCGCTGCTGCTCGTCGGCGGCGCCACCGGCCAGATCGGCGACCCCCGCGAGTCCAGCGAGCGCAGCCTCAACCCGCCCGAGGTGGTCGAAAGCTGGGTGCAGCGCATCCGTTCACAGCTCGCGCCGTTCGTCACCTACGACGGCTCCCATGGTGCGACGTTGGTCAACAACCTCGACTGGACCGGCCCGATGTCGGTCGTCGACTTCCTGCGTGACGTCGGCAAGCACTTCCCGGTCAACAAGATGCTGGCCCGCGACGTCGTCCGCAACCGGCTCGAGAGCGGCATCAGCTTCACCGAGTTCAGCTACCAGCTGCTCCAGTCCAACGACTTCTACCAGCTGCACGTCCAGCACGGCTGCCAGCTGCAGTTCGGCGGCTCCGACCAGTGGGGCAACATCACCGCCGGCGTCGACTTCGTCCGGCGTCGCGGCGCCGGCCCGGTCAACGCCTTCGTCACCCCGCTCGTGCTCAAGGCCGACGGCACCAAGTTCGGCAAGACCGAGGGCGGCGCCGTCTGGCTCGACCCGAGCATGACCACGCCGTACAGCTTCTACCAGTTCTGGATCAACAGCGACGACCGCGACGTCAACCAGTACCTGCGCTACTTCAGCTTCAAGTCCCGCGAGGAGCTGGAGGAGCTGGAGAAGGCGACCGCCGAGCGGCCCCAGGCCCGGCTCGCGCAGCGAGCCCTCGCCGAGGAGCTGACCGCACTCGTGCACGGTCCCGAGGAGGCCCGGCAGGCCATCGCCGCCAGCCAGGCCCTCTTCGGGCGAGGCTCGCTGGACGAGCTGTCCGCGGAGACGTTGCGCGCCGCGTTGTCCGAGGCAGGCCTTCTTTCGGTACGGGGTGAGCTACCGGCCGTGGGAGTGCTGCTCAAGGAGTCCGGTCTCGTGGCTTCGGCCAACGAGGGCCGCCGGACGATCACCGAGGGCGGCGCCTACCTCAACAACGAGCGCATCACCGACGGCGAGGCTGTGGTCCCGTCGTCCGCCCTGCTGCACGG
>NZ_CP191846.1:1270000-3147500 GCF_050956125.1 Actinoplanes sp. CA-252034 | reverse complement strand
GGCGATGCCCGGCATGATCGCCTACTCGGAGATGCACCGTGACGTCCGCGCGCTCGGCAAGGCGATCGACGACCCGGCCGTGGAGCTCGACCCGGAGATGCTCGGCGCGACGATCCTGGCGCACCGCTGCTTCATAGCCGGCGCGATGCGGGTCGGCCTGTGGCCGGTCCGGGTGGCCGCGTGGTGGGAGTACACCTCGGCACGAGCCGCGGCGACGGTTCCGCTGGCCCGGTTCCGTCCCGACCCACGCTGGGACGAGTTGATGGCCGACGTGACCGAGGCACGCCGCCAGTCCGCTCCGGCCGAGCTCTGATCGGCCGGCTCATGCACGGGGACCGCGGATGAGACGCCACCTGACGATCCTGTTGGCCGGGCCGCCGGCCACGCTCCTGGAGAGCCGGCGACAAACGTGGGATCCGGTCATGGCGGCGGTCGTTCCCGCGCACGTGACGCTGCTCTACCCCGAGGAGGCTCTGATCCGGCAACCGGCCGGCCCGACGCCGCGCCCGGAGATCCGCGACGGGAGGCCGGCGCAGGAACGGGTCCTGGAGCCTCGGCAGGTCGAAGAGCCGATCGCCGGGACGGCGCCGTTCCGGCTGAGGTTGGGGGCGATCATCACCCTCGACGAGGGGCAAGGCGGTGTGTTCGTGGCCGTCCAGGACGTCGACGGCGCGTGGGCGCATCTCCGCCACCGGATCCTGGGACAGGCGCCCGGCCTGACCTCCGGCTTCCCGCCCCACGCGACAATCGTGCATCCGCGCACGTCGAGCCGTGGCCCGGAGTGCTGGGAGGCGTTGCGCGGCAGTTCGCTGAGCGGCGAGTTCACCATCTCGGAGATCGTCCACACCACGACGACCGCGGAGGCGTTCACGATCGAGCAGCGGTTTCCCCTGTTGCGGGCACCGGACTGGCCGAGCCGGACCGGCCCGGCAGCCGCTTCGTAGCGTGCGGGATCAGGCCGGCGATTCGATGGAGGCGGCGGTCGCGCCCAGGGCCGGACGGGGCACCTGGATCGCGCAGATCAGCGCGCCGGCCAGGGCGGCGGCGTAGAGCAGGAGGACGGTCACGTAGGACGACTCCCCCGCCGACCAGGTGAGGACCGAGCCGCCGACGGCGGTGCCGAGGCTTCCGCCGACGGTGCGCATGACCGTGTTGACGGCCGCGGAGACGCCGGTCTGTTCGGCGGGGACGGCTTCGACCACGAGAGCCCCGACCGCGCTGAACGCCAATCCGATGCCTGCGCCCATGACCAGGATGCCGAGGAGGACCTGGGGGAGGGTGTCATGCCGGACGGCGAGCGCCAGGTAGGACAGTCCGGCCGCGGCGATCCCGGCGGCGAGGGCGGCGCGCGGCCCCTGACCGGCGGTGAGCCGGCGGTGGACCGGCATGATCAGGAGGTTGCCGACCGCGGTGGGGAGCATGGCCAGGCCGACGACGGTGGGGCCGACCGCGAACCGGTCGACGATCAGCAGCGGGATCACCATCCATGAGCCGAACATGCCGAACCCGAGCAGGAGGGTTGCGGCGTTCGTGGCACGCACCGTGGGCAGCGCGAGGGTGGCCAGATCGATGAGCGGCTCGACCCGCCGCCGGGAGCCGGAACGCAGCGACAGCCGGCGAGGCGAACCCGCGCCCCCGAACCGCGGCACGGCGCGGCGCGGCGGACGGGAGACCCGGGCGGGCGAATCGGGGCGGCGCTGGCTGCGCCACCAGAGCGGGGCGACCACCGCCGCCGCGGCGAGGGACCAGGGCCAGCCCGGATCCGGGAAGCGGCTGATCGCGAACAGCAGTAGGCCGAGCCAGGTGGAGAGGAGCGCTGCGCCGTACCAATCGAGGCGGGTTCGGGAAGTCGGCGGTCGGGAGCGCGGCAGTAGCAGGGCCACCGGGATCATCGCGAGCGCGGAGACCAGGGCGGGGATCAGAAACAGCCAGCGCGAGGAGAGCAGCGCGAGGATCGGGCCGGCGGTGATGGTTCCGGCGGCGCCTCCGACGCTCATGACCGTCGATATCTTGACGAAGGCGCGCGGGCGGTCGGCCGCTGGTAGATGGTCTCTGACCAGGGCGAAACAGAGCGGGAAGACCGCGCCGCCGAGGCCTTGGACCACGCGGCCGGCGACCATGACGGGCAGATCGGTGGCGAGGGCTGAGGTCAGAGCGCCCAGGCTCATCGCGGTCAGGGCGACGAGGAGGATGCGGCGTTTGCCATAGGCGTCGGCGAGCCGGCCGAGGACCGGTGTGGAGATCGAGGCGCTGAGCAGGAAGGCCGTGAGCAGCCAGGCGGCACCGGACGGTGTGGTGCCGAGCTCGCGCTGGAACACGCCGAGCGCGGGCACGACCAGCGACTGCAGGACCGAATACGCGGCGGTGGCGAGGCAGAGGCCGCCCAGCGCGGCCGTGGCGGCGCGTTTCAAAAGATCGGAACCCCTCATGTCGTACGGTTCACCACGCCCGAGACGCAGCCACCCGGTCCCGCCCTGCCCCACGTTCGTCGTGTCCCGCGGACCTGTCGCGGCTGCTCCACCCACGGGCGGACGGCGCCGGACGGACAGGAGGGGCCGCCCGCCGCCGGGCCGTTGGGCGGGCGACGGACGGCAGGAGGGGCCGTCCGCCGCCAGGCCGTTGGGCGGGCGCGCTGCTGTTATCGGGTGAGCGCGCCCGTGTCGGAGGTGACGGTCCGGGCGGCCGTCGTGTTGCGGTTGGCCGGGCGTGGCAGACCGTAGTGGTCGCGCAGCGTGCGGCCGGTGTACTCGGTGCGGAAGCGACCGCGTTCCTGCAGGATCGGCACGACCTGGTCGACGAAGGCCTCGAGTCCCGACGGCAGGACCGGGGCCATGATGTTGAAGCCGTCGGCGGCGCCGTGGGAGTACCAGTGCTCGATCTTGTCGGCGACCTGGACGGCCGTGCCGGTGAAGGTGAGGTGGCCCCGGCCGCCGCCGAGCCGGCCGATCAGCTCGCGGACGGTGAGGTTCTCCCGGCGGCCGAGGTTGACGACCAGGGTGCGCCGGCTCTTGGCGCCCTCGATCTGCTCCTCCTCCGGCAGGTTCGCCGGCAGCGGCGCGTCGAGGGACAGTTCGGACGCGTCGATGCCGAGGAGCCCGGCCAGCTGGGCGAGCGCGTACTCGGGGCGGATCAGGCGTTCGAGCTCGGCTTCGAGGGCGTCGGCTTCGGCCTGGGTGCGGCCGATGATCGGGACGATGCCGGGCAGGATCTTGATGTGGTCGGGATCGCGGCCGAACTCGAAAGTGCGGCGTTTCAGGTCGTCGTAGAACTCCTGCGCGTCGGCGAGCGTCTGGTGTGCGGTGAAGACCGCTTCGGCATAACGAGCGGCGAAGTTGCGGCCGTTCTCCGACGATCCGGCCTGGACGAGCACCGGGTGTCCCTGTGCCGATCGTGGGACGTTGAGCGCTCCGGCGACCGAGTAGTAGCGCCCGCGATGCGACGGCGGGTAGATCTTGGTGTCGTCGCCCCAGACGCCGGTCTCCTTGTCGGCGACGATGACGTCGTCGTCCCAGGAGTCCCAGAGTTTGAGGGAGACGTCGACGAACTCGGCGGCCCGCTCGTAGCGCTCCCTGTGGGCGGGCAGCTCGTCGAGGTTGAAGTTGCGGGCGGCGTCGAGCCCGGCGGTGGTGACGATGTTCCAGCCGGCCCGGCCGCCGGACACGATGTCGAGGGAGGCGAACCGGCGGGCCAGGTTGTAGGGCTCGTTGTAGGTGGTGGACGCGGTGGCGATCAGGCCGATGTGCTGGGTGGCCCCGGCAAGGGCGGTGAGCAGCACGGTCGGTTCGAGGACGCCGGACGGGCGGCGGCCGACCTGGTCCCAGAGGACCGGGCCGTCGGCCAGGAACAGCGAGTCGAGGCGGCCGCGCTCGGCGATCCGGGCGAGGTTCTTGAAGTGCTCGACGTCGAGGTCGGCGTACGGGTCGCTCTCCGGCAGCCGCCAGGAGGCCTCGTGGTGGCCGACGCTCATCAGGAAGGCGTTGAGGTGCAACTGGCCGGGACGGGTCATCACTGCACCTGCGGGGTGTAGTGGGTGGCCTCGTCGCCTTCGAGGATCCGCGACTTCTCACCGTTGACGCCGACCGGGACGTCGCCGGCCACGGTGACGCGGTGCAGCTTGCGGGCCAGGTCGCCGTAGTCGTCGGCGGCGTAGTGCTGGGTGCTGCGGTTGTCCCAGACGACGATGTCGCCGACCTGCCACTTGTGGCGCAGGGTGTTCTCCGGGCGGGTCACGTAGTGCTGGAGCAGGCGCAGGATGTCACGGCCCTCGGTCTTGGACAGGCCGATGATCCCGGTGACGAAGTTGCCGATGAACAGGTTGGGCACACCCGAGTCGGGGTTGACGCGCACGACCGGGTGGGCGGTGCGGTAGCGGGTGGAGACGAAGACCTTCTGGTACTCCTCGACCTCGGTCGAGCGGAACTGCGGGTGCTCGGCGTAGTCGTACTCGTTGGAGTGCTCGGCCCAGAGCCGGTCGGCCAGCAGGCGCAGGTGCTCGGGCAGGTCGGCGTAGGCGGCGGCGGTGTTGGAGAACAGCGTGTCGCCGCCGTAGGGCGGGATGACGAGGCTGCGCAGGGTGGTGGCCTTGGGCGGGGCGACGACGAACGTCACGTCGGTGTGCCAGGCGTTGGCACGGGCGCCCTCGCCACCGGCTACTTCGAGGACGTTGGCCTGGCCGTCGACGGACGGGACGGTCGGGTGGGCGAGGGTCAGCTCACCGAAGATCGAGGCGAACCGCTGGTGTTGCTCGTCGTCGAGGTGCTGCCCGCGGAAGACCAGCACCTTGTGCTCGACCAGGGCGTCGTGGATCGCGCCGGCGTCACCGGGCTCGATCGGGAGTTTCAGGTCGACGCCGGAGATCTCGGCGCCGATCCGGCCACCGATGCGCGTGATGTCGATGCTCATTCTCGGTCCTTTCCGGAAACGGACTAGTTGGTGCGCCAGGTGGAGAACCGGCGCTCGGTGACGATGAGGAGCTGGTTGACCAGCAGGCCGATGGCGGAGATCGTGATGATCCCGGCGTACATGTCGGGGACCGCGAAGTTGTACTGGGCGTAGTTGATGAGGTAGCCCAGGCCGGCCTTGGCGCCGACCATCTCGGCGGCGATCAGGATGAGGATCGAGGCGGCGCCGGCCAGCCGGATGCCGGTGAAGATCGTCGGCACGGCCGCGGGAAGGACGACCTTCTGGAAGAGCCGGAGAGGTCCCAGGCCCAGTGACCGGGCCGATTTGATCAGGAGCGGGTCGACGGTACGGACGCCGCTGACCGTGTTCAGCAGGATCGGCCAGGTGCAGCCGTACAGGATGATCGAGATCTTGGAGGTCTCGCCGAGGCCCAGGATCAGCACGAAGACCGGCAGGATGGCCAGGGCCGCGGTGTTGCGGAACACTTCGAGCAGCGGGTTCAGCAGGTTGGCGACCGGGCTGTACCAGCCGATCAGCAGGCCGAGCGGGACGGCGATGAGGATCGCCAGGCCGAATCCGGCGGCCGAGCGGATCAGGCTGGCCTCGGTGTGGCTCCACAACTGGCCGGAGACGAGTAGGTCCCACCAGGCGGCGAGCACCTCGGACAGCGGCGGCAGGAAGGTCGCGTCGACCAGGCCGAGGCGCGGGAAGATCTCCCACACCGCGGCGAGAAGACCGATCGCGATGGTACGGGTGAGGACCGCCCCGAGAAGGCTGCCCGCTCGCCGGGCGAGGCCGGGCCCACGGACGGCCGCGACCGGGTCGGTCCGCGGCTCGGCCTGGTTGACCAGCAGCTGGGCGACCGTCGCGTTCTGCAGCTCGATGCTAGACATTGACCTTCAACTCCTCGTTGCGGGCTCGGTCGACCTCGTCGCGCAGCAGGGTCCAGATCTCGTGGCGGTGGTGCGCGAACTCCGGGTCGGAGCGCAGGTCCTCGCTGGCCGACCGGGCGTCGATCGGCACGTCCACGACCGCTTTGATCCGACCGGGCCGGGAGGTGAGGACGGCGACCCGCTGCCCGAGGTAGACGGCCTCCTCGATGCCGTGGGTGATGAAGACGATGGTCTTGCCGGTCTTCTCCCAGATGCGCAGCAACTCGTCCTGCAGGCCGTCACGGGTCTGCGCGTCGAGTGCGGCGAACGGCTCGTCCATCAGGAGCACATCGGGGTCGAAGGCGAGGCTGCGGGCGATCGCGACGCGCTGTTTCATGCCGCCGGACAGCTCGTGCGGGTAGCGGTCGTGGAAGCCGGTCAGGCCGACCAGGTCGAGGTATTCGCGGGCCTTCTCGGCACGTTCCCTACGGCCGACGCCCTTGGCTTCGAGGCCGAACTCGATGTTGCCCTGGGCGGTGCGCCACGGGAGCAGCGCGTACTGCTGGAAGACGATGCCGCGGTCCAGGCCGGGGCCGGTCACCGGCCTGCCGTCGACGAGGATCCGGCCGCTGGAGATCTCGGTGAGGCCGCCGAGCAGGTCGAGCAGCGTGGACTTGCCGCAGCCGCTGGGGCCGACGATGACCAGGAACTCGCCGTCGCGTACCGCCAGGTTGATGTCCTGAAGGGCGGTGATCGTCTTGCCGCGGGCGGTGAAGGTCTTGCCGACGTTCTCGAAGACGATTTTCGCGGTCATGCGGCACCGCCGGTGGCGTACGCGTTGTAGTCGTTGCTGTAGATGTCGCCGGCCTTGATGTCCTTCTTCAGCTCGCCGGCCCGGTCCAGCCACTCGATCCAGGTGGTGAACTCGCGCTCCTCGATGACGCCGCCCTTGCCGTTGACCCCGTAGCTCTTCCAGAACTGGATCTGGCTGTCGTCCTCCTGGCGGCCGCGCTTGGCGATGATCTCCTTGAGCTTGACGATGACCTGGTCGCGCGGGGTGGTGCGGGACCATTCGACGGCCTTGCCGACGCCGGAGACGAACGTCTTGACGGTGTCCGGGTTCTTCTTGAGGAAGTCGTCGCGGAAGATGTAGCTGCCCGCCGTGAACTTCCCGAGCAGGTCGTAGTCGGTGTAGAGGGCGTGGATGCCGCCCCGGTCGAGGGCCTTGTCGCGCAGGGTGCCACCGAGGGCGGCCACGTCGATCTGCTTGGCGCGCAGCGACTGCTCGGTGTTGACCGGCGGCACCACGATCAGCTCGACCTGTTTGATCTCGTCGTCGGTGAGACCGGCCTTGGTCAGGTAGGTCTTGGTGATCGCCTCGGAGTGGGCGCCGAGCGTGTTGACGCCGATCTTCTTGCCGATCAGGTCGCGGGCCGACTTGATGGGGCTGTCGTCGAGGACGTAGAAGCCGTTGAAGGTGACGTCGTCGACGCCGTAGTAGCCGATGACCGCGGTGATCGGGGCGCCGGACGAGGCGAGCTTGACGATCGCGCCGTTGAAGGCGCCGCCGAAGTCGGTGTCGCCGGTGGTGGCGGCCTGGATGTCCTGGGGGCCGCTGATCGTGTTGCCGATCCAGTTGAGCTTCAGATCGCCGAGGTAGCCGAGGTCGGCGGCCAGCTCGGGCAGGGTCACGGCGCCCACGCTGCCCTGGTAGCGCAGCTCCTTGACCTGTTCGCCCGCCGCGGCGGCCGCGTCGGATCCGCCGCAGGCGGCGAGGCCGGAGACGGCGAGGACACCGGTCAGGGCGGCGGCGAGGGCGGATCTGCGGGTTGTCATCAGGGGCTCCTTCAGGGAGGGTGCGCGTGTCATCGACCGGCGGGCCGCGAGCGGCTGTCGGCGTTCCAAGGGCGATTTCAGAAACGTAAGGCTCCGAACACTCCACGTCAGCCACTTTGTGACCCAGCCCACATACTTTTCCCATAGAGTGAGTAGAGATTGGGGCAGGAAAAAGGGGCGAGAGCCGTAGCTCCCGCCCCTTTCGCCGAATCCCTACTCGTCGCCGCCCTCGAAGGCGTCGCCGATCTCGTCGAACGCCTCGCCCGCCACGTAACCCGCGGCGAGACCACCGGCGACACCCATCGCCATACCGCCCATGCCCGAGCCGTGGCGGCCGTGCCCGCGGTAGTGACCGTGGTGGCCCTGCTGACGGTAGTGACCGTGGTGGCCGTGCCCGTATCCCGGCTGCGGATGACCGTAACCGGCCTGCGGGTGCCCGTAACCGGGCTGAGGGGCGCCGTAACCCGGCTGCGGGGCGCCGAAGCCCGGCATCGACTTACGACGGTCGACCGACTGGCGGACCCAGCCGTCGACGACCTGACGCCAGTCGGTCGTGTCGGCGTCGGCGTGCGACACCGTGTAACGCCCGTACGTGTCGTGGCCCTGCGTGAACAGCCCGCCGCGCTTGTCGAACTCCAGCACCACCTCGACCTGGTGCGGGCTGGTGACGAAGGTCAGCTCGACCTCGTTGATGGCGTGCGCGTACTGCTGGGGCGGGAAATACTCGATCTCCTGGTAGAACGGCAGCGTCTGGTGGACACCGTAGATCTGCCCATACTCCAGGTCGGCCGACTTGAACCGGAAGCCGAGCTGCGCGAACGCGTCGAGGATGCGCTGGTGGATCGGCAGCGGGTGCACGTGCACCGCGTCCAGGTCGCCCTTGTCGATCGCCCGGGCGATGGCCAGCTCGGTGCGCACGCCCATCACCATGCCGCGCAGCGTCTGCCCGTAGACCGTGGTGATCGGCGTCTCCCACGGCATGTCGATGCGGAACGGGATGGACAGCTGCTGGCCGGCCGCCAGGCGCATCGGGCCGGTCACCGGGATCCGCAGGAAGTCGCTGACCGCCGAGTAGTCGCCGCCGCCGCCCTCCACCTCCATCCGGGTGACCAGACCGAGGGTGATGTGCTCGATGTCCGCGTCCTGTGTGCCACCGACGAGGTTGACGTTGCCGGTCAGCGGAGCACCCGGGTAGGTGCTCGGGTTCGACAGCACAGTGTCGACGCTCGGCCCACCGACTCCCAGGGCACCGAGCAACTTCTTGAAGACCACGATGTTCTCCCGCTTCGATTACGTGCCTGGTGAAACCTAGCAACGCCCGCTGTACGAACGCTGGGAAAGTGCTGGTCGGATGCACTTCCACACCCGACGGTACGACCATCGTGCAAGGTCACGGGGCAGGTCGGCGGGCCTGCCGCGGCATTCCGCCGAACCGAGTGACCGGCCGCCGCTCCACACCGGATCGTCACGGGGTTTTCCGGAAGCCGTCGCCCGGCATATTCTGCGCGGGCCATGGCCACCATCGCGCCGCCCTATCGGCCCTCCTCACCGGGGTTCCCGCCGGTCGACTCGTCACGCCGCGACGACGACTCGGCGATCGCGGTCACCCTGCGCCACGCGCCGCTCGCCTTCCTGCTCCGGCTCTACGCGCCGGTGCTGGAGATCGACGGGCAGGGCGTTCCGGCGTACTGGGGGCGGGTGGTGCAGTCGGTGGCGCTCGGCGAGCACCACGTGCACGTCCACGTGCCCTCCCTGCCCCGCTCCCGGCTCGGCGCCGCGGACACCACCGTGCTGGTGGTGCCGGGGCGGACCCTGGAGCTGGAGTACCGGGCGCCGATGCTGTCGTTCCTGCGCGGGGCCCTGGGCGTGCCGCCGCAGCGCTATCCGGGGGCGGTCGCCGCTCTCACGTTGCTGCTGGCCGCCGCCACCCTGGCGATCTGCGCCTGCATCGGGCTGTTCGTCAACGGTTGACGCCGTACGCCGGAGGGGGTGGATCACGGTTTGGCGCGGAGCTCGTCGTGCAGGGCGCGCATCAGCTCGGCGCTGGTGAACGGCTTCTCCAGCAGATGGACGTCGGCGGCCAGGGTGCCGTGCGTGGTGAGGACCGGCTGGGCGTACCCCGACATGAAGAGGACCCTGGTGTCCGGCCATCGGGACCGGACCGCATCGGCCAGGTCCTTGCCCAGCATGTTGGGCATGATCACGTCGGTCAGCAGGACGTCGACGCTGTTCTCGGCGGCCAGGCGCAGCGCCTCCTCGCCGCCGTCGGCGGCCAGCACCGTGTAGCCGCCGCGCCGCAGGATCCGGCAGGTCACCTCGCGCAGCGCGCTCTCGTCCTCGACCACCAGGACCGTCGCGCCGTGCCCGGCCAGCCCCGCCACCGAGTCCTCCGCGGCCTCCTCACGGGCTTCGACGTCGGTGGCCGGCAGCAGGATGGTGAACGTGGTCCCGATGTCCGGCTCGGAGTAGATCTGCACGGTCCCGCCGGCCTGCGTGATGATGCCGTAGACGGTGGCCAGGCCGAGCCCGGTGCCCTGCCCGCTGGGCTTGGTGGTGAAGAACGGCTCGAACGCCTTGTCGATCACCTCCCGTGGCATGCCGGTGCCGGTGTCGGAGACCCGCAGCCGGACATACCGGCCGGTGGACAGACCGGCGCGGGCGGCGGCGTGCTCGAAGTCGACGTCGACCAGGGCGGTGTCGATGGTCAGGCGACCGCCGGTGGGCATCGCGTCGCGGGCGTTCACGGCCAGGTTGACCAGCACCTGCTCCAGCTGACCGGGATCGGCCATCACCGACGGCAGGCCGGCCGTGGTGCGCACGGTCAGGGCGATGTGCTCGCCCAGCGACCGCTCCAGCATCTGATGCACCTCGGTCACCACGGTGTTCAGGTTGAGCGGGCGCGGGCGGATCACCTCGCGGCGGGCGAAGGCGAGCAGCTGATGGGTGAGGTCGCTGCCGCGGCGGGCGGCCCGGGCGATCTGCTCCGCGTCGACGGCCGGTGGCGTGCCGGCCGCGTCCTCGACGATGAACGACGCGTAGTTGAGGATCACCGCGAGCAGGTTGTTGAAGTCGTGGGCGATCCCGCCGGCCAGCTGGCCGAGGCTCTCCAGCCGCTGTGCCTGCTGCATGCGGGACTCGAGGCGCTGCCGGTCGGCCTCCTCGCGCAGCCGGCGGCGCTCCTCCTCGTCGGCCAGCCGGCCGGAGATGTCCCGCACCACCGCGACGATCACCGCGCCGCTGTCGGTGCGCAGGGCGCTGCACGCGATGTCGACCGGGACCTCGATCCCGCCGCGCCGAACCGCACGCCGGGTGGCCCAGCGCTGGCCGGGATCCTCCACGGGCCGTTCGGTGTCCAGCGGGGTGCTGTCACCGCCGGTCCGCAGCACCGCCGACACCGCCGGCAACCCGTCCGGCAGCAGCAGCCTCACCGGCATGTGCAGCAGGTCGTGGCGGGGATGGCCGAACAGCCGCTCGGCCTCGGCGTTCACCAGCACCACATCACCCGACTCGGCGACACCGAGGACCGCGTCCGGGGCGGCGTCGAGGATCGCCTGCACCCGTGCCTCGGCCCGCTCCCGGTCGCTGATGTCACGGGTGATGCTGGTCGTGCCGATGATCGTGCCGTCCTCGTCGAGCAGCGGGGACACCAGCGTGGAGACGGCGATGACCTCGTCCTTGGCGGTGCGGCGGGCGCTGCGGTAGCGGTCCACCCGGCCGCCCAGGCGCACCATCAGCCGGACCTGCTCCTCGTCGCTGCGGCGCTCCGCCGGGATGATCAGGTCGATCGAGTGGCCGATCACGTCGGAGACCGGGTGGCCGTAGAGCGCCTCGGCGCCCGGGTTCCACGACAGGACCCGGCCGTCCAGGTCGGTGGTGACGATCGCGTCGTGCGACGACTGCACGATCGAGGCGAGCAGCGCACGGGTCCGGGCCGCCTCACGCTGCCTCGTGTCGTCGCGGAGCACCGCGGTCACGTACGTCTCCCCGTCCGGCCCGGCCACCGCTGCCAGCGAGATCTCCACCGGGAAGACGCTGCCGTCACGGCGCAGGCCGCGCAGGGGCAGCCGCCGCAGCGGCTGGTGGGCGCCGGAGAGGTACGCGAGCCGGTGGCGTGGGTGCCGGTCGCGGGCCTCCTCCGGCACCAGGTCGTCGACGGAGCGCCCGACCAGGTGCTCCCCCGGCCAGCCGAACATGTCGTGGGCGCGGCGGTTGGCCATGGTGATCGTGCCGTCCGCGCGGCTCACGATGATCGCGTCCGGGGCGGCATCGAGCAGGAGCCCCGGGATGCCGGTTGACTCCACCGATGCCTCCCACCCCAAAGATACTTCGATCATGATATTTCGGTATGAGCTTGCTATTTTAGGGAAAAGCTGGCGTCGTGAGTACCGTACCGCCGCCGATCGACCCGAATCGTCCCAGCGCCGCCCGCATCTACGACGCCTTCCTCGGCGGCACGCACAACTTCGCCGCCGACCGTGCCGTGGCCGCCCGGGCCGCCGAGCTCCTGCCCGAGATCCCGTCGATCGCCCGCGCCAACCGGGCGTTCCTGCAACGGGCGGTCCGGTACGCGACCCGCCGCGGCATCCGTCAGTTCCTGGATCTCGGCTCCGGCATCCCCACCGAGCGCAACGTGCACGAGGTGGCCCGCGAGGAGGCCCCGGACGCGACCGTCGTCTACGTCGACCGGGACCCGACCGCGGTCCTCTACTCCCGGCACATGCTCGACGGCGACGACCAGACCGCGATCTTGCAGAGCGACCTGCGGGACCCGGCCGCGATCCTGGACACGCCGGAGGCCCGCGACCTGCTCGACCTCAGCCGGCCGGTCGGCGTACTGATGGTCGCGGTGCTGCACTTCCTACCGGACGGGCCGGACCTCGACGCGGCGCTGCTCGGTTACCGGGAGGCCACGGCGCCGGGCAGCCTGCTGGCGATCTCCCATGCCACGTCCAGCAGCGACCCCCAGCTGACCGACCGGCTGGCCGAGCTCTACAGCCGCACCGGCACCCCTCTGGTGCTGCGCGACGCCGCCCGGGTGTCCCGCTTCTTCGACGGCTGGACCATGGTCGAGCCCGGCCTGGTGCACGGCCCGCGGTGGCGCCCCGACGACCCGGTCACCGGCGCGGAAGGATTCCTGACCCTGGCCGGCGTCGCCGAGAGATAGCGATCCCGGCATCGGCCGGCCGGTCGTAGCCGTCACAACTGTCCTCCGGCTCCACCTCGAGCAGATCGAACAGGTCCGGCCCGGAATGCCCGGTGTCCACCGTGCCGCCGATCAGCCCGAGCAGAGCCGCGCAGTTGCGCCCGTACCCCTGCACCATGCGGTCCACCCGCGTGGGATGCCCACAGCGACGGCACGGGCGCATCCGCTCCGGCATCGACTCACCCACATGACCAGTATCGGCGTACCGGTCAGGATTCGCCGACCGCGTCGGCCAGCTCCTGCTTGTTCATCCGGGAGCGGCCGGGGATCTCCTGGTCGCGGGCCTTGTCGTACAGCTCGCGGCGGGTGGCCTCGTGGTCGCCTCCGGAAGGCAGGTCCTCGCCGGTGGTGGCCTCGATGAAGCGGCGGCCCATCTCCTCGCGCGCAGTGTCGTCGAGGCGCTCGGTGAGGATCGGGAGCAGCTCCTCCTCCTCTTCCCGGACGTGGTGGCGCAGCTCGCCGGCGATCGCCGCGACGGTGCCGTCGTAGCCCGGGTCGTCGCTGTCGCCGCGCAGCAGGTTCTGCAGCATCTCCTCGACCTGGTGGTGCTCGACGGCGCCGTCCTTGACCTCGTCGCCGGCCTCGGTGGCCAGGTCGCGGATGGTGGGGTAGACGAACGCCTCCTCGGCCTCGGAGTGCGGCAGCAGCAGTCGCGCCACCTCCTGCATGAGGGCGGCGCTGTCGCCGTCGCCCTTCTCGGCGCGGGTCAGCAGCTCCTCGACCTGGCGGTGCTGCTCCTTGATGATCTCCACAATGTCGGGCACGACTCCCCCTCGATCTCTCAGTGAACAAGGGGCGCAATACCCGAAAACGGACGGATCATCCTTCAGGAAACGTACATCTTCCCCGCCGTACGCTGCGGTGGAACCATGTGAGGGGAGACCAAGGGTGCAACCGTTCCGGATCTTCCGGATCACCGCGATCGCCGAGGCGTTCTCGTGGACCGGCCTGCTCGTCGGCATGTTCCTGAAACACGTCACGGAGACCACCGAGGCCGGGGTGCGGCTGTTCGGTCCCGTGCACGGCGCCCTGTTCGTCGCCTACCTGTTCGCGACGCTCTGGGTGGCCCGGGCCGAGCGCTGGTCGCTGTGGCGGGTGCTGTTCGGCCTGGCCGCCTCGATCCCGCCGCTCACCACCCTGATCTTCGAGCGCTGGGTGGCCAAGCGCCGCCCGGCGGCGGAGCCGGTGGCCGCCACCGCCTGAGCTCCGCCGGCGGTGGGGGCGTGTCGATCGACGCGCCCCCACACGTCACCTCACTTGACCGCTATCGGGTTGACCGGTGAGCCGACCGCGCCGGTGATCGGCAGTGGGGCGGCCGTGAGCCAGAACTCGTGGACACCGTCGGCGGCGCAGTCCGCGGCGAGAGCGTCCAGGTCCCACATCTCCCCGATGAAGAGGCCGATGTGCGGGATCGCCACCTGGTGCAGCGGCTGGAAGGCGTCGTCGAACTCGTTGGGCCGCACCTCGAAACCCCAGGTGTCGGTGGCGATCGCGGCGATCTCCGTGTGGTGCAGCCAGTCGGCGGTGGTGAACGACAGACCGGGGGCGGGCCCTCCGGCGTAGTCGCCCCAGCCGTCCCGGCGGGCCCGGGCGAGCTGGCCGGTGCGTACCAGCACGATGTCGCCCCTCCCGATCTCGACGCCCTGACTCTGCGCGGTCGCCGCCAGGTGGTCGGCGGTGATGGCGAAGCCGTCCGGCAGGTCGCCGAAGTCGAGCAGCACCCCGCGCCCGGTGATCACGTCGGCGACGGTCTCGATGCCGGTGTACGCGTCGCCGAGGCTGGTCACCACGTCGGCGGCGCGACGGCCGTTCCAGGCGTAGCCGTGGTCGAAGATGTGGCCGAGGCCGTCCCACTGGGTCGAGCACTGCAGCGGCATGGCGATGACGTCGTCGGCGCCCCCGATGCCGTGCGGGAAGCCCTGCACCCCGGCGGCCGCGTCGGTGCCGGTGTCGAGCATGGTGTGCACCGGGTTGGTCCGGCGCCGCCAGCCCTTCTGCGGGCCGTTCGCGTCGAACGACTGCGACAGCGAGAACGACACCCCACGGCGCACCAGCGACGCCGCCTGCACACGCTTCTCCGGGGTCAGGAAGTTCATCGTGCCGCGTACGTCGTCAGCGCCCCACCGCCCCCAGTTGGAGCACCGTTTCGCCGCCGCCGCGATCGAGCCCTCCGGGTCAGTCCTGGAGAACATCGAGGATCCAATCGCCGATGTACGTCTGGACGTGCGCGAAGTGGTCGAGCCCGATGTGCTCCGCCCCGCCCTCGGCCGGGGTGAAGATCCGCAGGTCACGCCGTGGCGAGTTGACGGCCTGCCGGTAGGAGCGGTGCGCGTACTCCAGGGGGATCTGCCGGTCGTTCTCGCCGTGGCAGATCAGGAACGGCACGGTGATCCTCTCCACCACCCCGTCGAGGTTGACCGCCTCCGCCTTCTTGACGAACGTGTCGAGGTCGCTCTCGCCCCACACCCACAGCACGTGGTCCCAGTAGTGCGGAACCGGGTTCTCCCCCTCGCGTTCGAGACGCCGTTTCTGCACGGCTCCCCAGTCGTGGTTGGCGCCCCACGCGACGCAGAGCGCGAGCCGCTTCTCGAACGCGGCGGCCCGGGGCGCGTAGTAGCCGCCCAGGGACCAGCCCACCAGCCCGATCTTCGCGGGAACGACGTCGTCGCGGGTGAGCAGGTAGTCGACGCAGGCCGCGGCCCAGTCCTCGGTCTCGACGCGGGCGGTCAGCCCGAGGAACCGCAGCGCCTCCCCACTGCCCGGGCAGTCGACCATCAGCGTGTTGACGCCCCGTGCGGCCAGTTCGTGCGCGAAGCCGGACGCGTACATGTGCTCCTTGGTCGAGTCGAGCCCGTTCCACAGGATGATCGTGGGAGCCGGCGAGTCGGAGGCCTTCTTGAAGTACGCCGGCAGCAGCGCCCCCTCGAACGGGATCTCCACCCGTGTGGTGTCCGGGTCGATCAGGTCGAACGCCTTCTGCTGCAGGTCGAGAAGCCGCTGGTAGAACGCCCTTCGATCGGGCGACTTGGCGCTCTGCATCCGCTCGGCCTGGGCCAGGTAGTTGGTGGCCCGCTGATACTTCTGGCCGGCGGTGCGGGTGTGCCCGGCCGCCTCGTCCGCCGCCGCCTGCGACGCCAGGTCCTCGGCCACCGCGGCCCACGACGCCATGAACTGCCTGGTGCCGACGTCGGCGCCCCGCGCGGCCAGTTCCTTGATCGGGCGGCACGCGCGGTCCACCTCGTCGATCAGGCCGCCGCTGTTCAGGGTGGCGACGACGCCCAGGTTCCAGACGTAGTTGCCGGGGAAGTACTCGAACATTCAGTGCCGCCTCTCTGCTCGCGCCCGTGCCTGGTCACGGCGGCGGGCGCGCGGAAGATCTTCAGTGGGGGCGCCGGAGGTCACCCGGTTGGTGAGGCTGCCGATGCCCTCGACCGTCAGGGTCACCACGTCGCCGTCGCGTAGCGGGGGTGGCTCCTGCCGGCCGTTGCGGCCCCAGAGCTCGGCCAGGCAGCCGCCGTTGCCGACAGTCCCGGAGCCGAACACGTCGCCGGCCACGATCCGGCTGTCCCGGGCGGCGTAGGCGATCATGGTCTCGAAGGTCCAGCCCATGTTGCCGAGCAGGTCACGGCCGACTTCGGCGCCGTTCACCTCGACCGAGCACCACAGGTCGAGGAACCCGTCCCGCCGGTACGGCTCCAGCTCGTCGGCGGTGACGATCCAGGGGCCGAGGCTGCTCGCGAAGTCTTTGCCCTTGGCCGGCCCCAGGTTCACCTGCATCTCACGTTTTTGCAGGTCACGGGCAGACCAGTCGTTGAGGATCGTGTAGCCGAAGATCGACCCGTCCGGCCCGGCGACCGCGGCGACCTCCAGCTCGAAGTCACGGTTCACCGACCGGACCGGAAACGGGACCTCGTCGTCCGGCCCGTAGATCCGGTGCGGGTTGGTGAAGTAGAACGTCGGCGCGTCGTACCACGCCTCGGGGACTCCCCCGGAGCCGTCGATGCTGCGCCGGACGCCCTCGACGTGCTCCTCGAACGTGACGAAGTCGCGAAGTGTCGTGGGCTGCAGTGGCGCCAGCAGGCGCACGGCGGCCACGGCGACCGGATCGCCGGTCTCCACCGGACGGCCGGCGATGATCTCCAGCATCGTGGGATCGCCGCGGAACGGCAGCACCCGGTCGCCGTCGATCCGTCCCGTCCGGTCCCGGCCGTCGTGCCGGAAGGATGCCAGCCTCATACCGGCGGAGCGACGAAGATGCCGCGGTCGACGTCGTTGAACGACTGCTTGGCGACGAACTCGTTCATCGGGTTCGCGGTCCCCCACTGGTCGCTCACGGCGGGGTCGGAGAAGTCGTAGAGGTGCGGGTGCCAGGTGTCCTCGTCGAGCTCCTCCAGCTCGGTGGTGTACTCGATGGTGTTCCCGTGCGGGTCGAGGAAGTAGCTGAACGTGTTGTTCCCGGCCATGTGCCGGCCCGGCCCCCACACCTTCTCGACACCGCCGCGCAGCAGCCGGCCGGTGCCGCGCATGTACTCGTCGATGCCCCGCATCTCGAACGACGCGTGGTGCAGGGCGACGTGCGGGCCCCGGGCGATCGCGAGGCTGTGGTGCCAGCGGTTGGTGCGCAGGAACCACATCATCGAGCCCATCCGCGGGTGCATCAGGGTGTCGGAGAGCGCGAAGCTCAGGTGCTCGTCGTAGAAGGCGACGGTCGCCTCCGGATTCGGCGAGTTGATCACCACGTGCGAGAGCTTGACCGGGACGGACTCGCCCTCCTCCACCTTGCGGTGCTGCCGGACGGCCACGTCGGAGGACACCTCGACGGTACGGCCGTCGATGTCGAAGAAGCGGAAGCCGTACCCCCCGCCCGGGGTCTGCAGTAGATCCGGCTCGTTGATCAGGGTCACGCCGGAGCGGCCGAGACGTTCGGCGAGCGCGTCGACGTCGGCCCGGTCCGCCGCGCCGAAGGCGACCAGGTCGAGCCGCTTCTCCGTGGCCTTGCGCAGCCGCACCGAGTACTGCTCCGGTGATCCGGCGGCGGCCAGGAAGGCGATGCCCTCGTCGGTGGTCTCGGCGTCCAGGCCCCACATGGACGTGTAGAACTCGAGCTGCCGGTCGTAGTCGGGCACGGCCAGATCGACGTGGCGCAGGTGGGTGATGAGTCGTTCGTCGTTCATCGACTTTCCTTTCACGCGGGCGTGGCGACGAGGTGGGCGACGCGGGCCATCAGACCGGGGACGTCGCCGCGCTCGTGGGCGAGCTGCCAGCGGGTCAGTTGCAGGGAGGCCTCGACGACCGTCTTCGCGCGGTCGAGGCGACGGGCGGTGAGCTCCTGCCAGAGCCCGTCGGTGATGGCGTCCTCGCGGAGCAGCAGCTCAGCCAGCACGGACGCGTCTTCGAGGGCCTGGGCGGCACCCTGGGCGAGGGTGGGCGGGCAGCTGTGGGCGGCGTCGCCGATCAGGACGACCTCGCCGCGGTTCCACGGGCCGTCGATGACGTGGCTCTCGAAGGCCGTGTAGTTGACGCGGGCCGGATCGGTCAGGGTGTCCCGGATCTCGTCCCAGGGCCCGTGGTAGGCGCCGGCCAGCTCCCGCATGGTGGCGAGCGCCTGCTCCGGCGACAGGCCGGACCGGTCCTGCACGTCCTCCACCAGGTACGCGTAGAGCGTGTCCGCGCCGGTCGGGCAGTACCCGGCGATGTAGGCGGGCCCGCCGTAGAACAGGTCGGTCCGGGTCACGCTCGCCGGCCGTGTGGTGAACGTGCGCCAGATGCCCATGCCGACCGGCTGTGGCTCGACGTCGATGCCCAGCTGCCGGCGGGTCCAGGAGCGGAGCCCGTCCGCGCCGACGACCAGGTCGTAGGTGGCCGTCGACCCGTCGTCGAAGGTGACCGTGGTGCCGTCCAGAGCGGTCGGCGTGACGCCGAAACGGATCCTGGCGCCTGCCGACGAGGCCCGCTCGATCAGAATCGCCGCCAGGGTGGGCCGGTACATGCCGAGCGTGGCGGGCAGGTCCTCGCCACCGGTGCGGATGTCGGTGAGCTCGGCGATCAGGGTGCCGGCCGGGTCCGGGGCGCGCAGGCCGAGCGTGTCGAACGCGTACCCCTCGGCCTTGATCCTCTCCCAGACGCCGAGCTGTCGCAGCACGCGCAGCGCGTTGCCCTGCAGGGTGATGCCGGAGCCGAGCGCGGCCACATCGGGTTTGACGTCGACCAGGTCGACCGAGACGCCGCCCTCGGCGAGCAGGATCGCCACGGCGGCGCCCGCGGCGCCACCACCGACGACCAGAACATTACGAACTGCCGGCACGGCGGTTTCCCTTCTGTTACCCCTGTGACTGGGACCACTGTCCCGTGGCGGCGGTTCATCAGGGAAGCTCAAGTTGGTGATCGCAGCCATAGGCCGGGCTTATAGTGCTGGGATGGCCGTCGACCGGGTGCTGGCGAACCTCGACCTCAATCTGCTCGTCACCCTCGACACCCTGCTCCGCGAGCGGAACGTGACGCGCACCGCCGAGCGGCTCGGGGTCAGCCAGCCGGCCGTGAGCGGCGCGCTGAGCCGGCTGCGGCGGCACTTCGGCGATCAGCTGCTGGTCCGGGTCGGCAACCGGTACGACCTGACCCCGCTCGCCACCCGGGTCGCCACGCTCACCGGGCCCGCGCTGGCCGGGGTCCGCCGGGTCTTCGACGCCACCGCCGAGTTCGACCCGTCCGGGCTGGACCGGGAGTTCACGATCGTCAGCTCCGACTACGCGGCCACCGTCCTCGGGCCGCTGATCGCGCGGCGGATCGCGGACCAGGCCCCGAAGGCGCGGCTACGGCTGCAGCAGACCACGCCGTACGCGGTGGACCACGCCGCCGACACCCTGCGTACCGCCGACGGGCTGATCATCCCGCACGGGTTCGTAACCGGACTGCCCTATCTGGACCTCTACACCGACCGCTGGGTGTGCGTGGTGTCCGACGAGCATCCCGGCGTCGGCGACACGCTGACCCTCGAGCTGTTGGCCGAGCTGCCCTGGGTGGTGATCTTCGACCGGCCCACCGCGTTCGCCCCGGCCGCCCGCCAGCTGCGGATGCTCGGCATCGAGGCCCGCATCGAGGTGGTCGTCGACGGGTTCGCACAGATGCCGTTCCTGGTCGCCGGCACCCGCCGGGTCGCGCTGTTGCAGGAGCGCCTGGCACGACTGGTCGCCCCGGTCGCCGGGGTCCGGCTCCTGGACTGCCCGTTCGAGGTGGTCCCGGTGGCCGAGGCGTTCTGGTGGAACCCGATCCACCGCAACGATCCGGCGCACATGTGGCTGCGCGACGTGCTTCTCTCGGCGGCCTCCGAACTACGCCCATCAGCCTGACTTATGAGCACCATCAGCGGATCCGTCTTCCGCTGATGGCGGGCGCCCACCGATAGTCAGGGCCACCGCGTGTGACCTGGACCACCGGCAACCCCGACTCATTCTCATGAAGGGCCCTCCATGCCCGCTGTTCTGGAGCGACGAGCCGGACTCCCGCAGCTCGTCCTGCTACTCGCCGGCAGCTGCCTGTCCGTTCTCGGCGCCGTCCTCATCGCGCCCGTGCTGCCGCAGATGACCGACCACTTCGCGCACGTGCCCGGCGCCGACGTGCTGGTGCCGATCGTGCTCACCGTCCCGGCCCTGCTCATCGGCCTGACCGCGCCGTTCGCCGGGTTCATCGCCGACCGCGTCGACCGCAAGCGGGTGCTGATCATCGCGATGGTCGGTTACACGATCTTCGGGACCGCGCCGCTCTACCTCGACACGCTCGGGGCGATCATCGGCAGCCGGGTCCTCGTCGGGCTCTGCGAGGCCGCGATCATGACGTGCTGCACGACGCTGATCGCCGACTACTGGTCCGGACCGCAACGCAGCCGCTACCTCGGCCTGCAGACCCTGCTCGCGTCCGTCTCGGCGACGGTCTTCCTCGGCGTGGGCGGAGCGCTCGGCTCGTCCGGGTGGCGTACGCCGTTCTGGCTCTACTGCGCGGCGGCGCTACTGGCCGTACCCATGGCGATGTTGATCTGGCAGCCGGCCGCCCCGGAGAGAGAAGGCGGGCTGCCGCCGATCCCGTGGCGGCGACTGCGGGTCCCGTGCCTGGTCACGCTCGCCGGCGGTGTCGTCTTCTACGCTCTCATCGTCGAGCTGTCGTTCGTCCTCGACGAGGCCGGCGTCACCGCCACCGCCACGATCGGCGCGCTCAGCGCCCTGATGTCGCTCGCCACCGCGATCGCCGCCGGCTCGTTCGCCAAGCTCTCCGGCCGCACCCCGCGCCAGCTCCTGCCGGTCGCGTTCGGGCTCGCCGCCGCCGGCCTGCTGGTCATCTGGTCGAGCGGCTCGGTCCCGGTGATCACGGCGGGCGCGGTCCTCACCGGCGCCGGCACCGGCCTGCTGCTCCCGGTCCTGGTCACCTGGGCCACCAACGGCCTGACCTTCGCCGAACGCGGCCGCGGCACCGGCCTCTGGACCGGCACCCTCTTCGTCGGCCAGTTCCTCTCGCCGATCCTGATCACCGGCCTCGCCGGCGCCTTCGGCGGCCTCCGCCCGGCACTCGGGGTCCTCGGCATCCTCACGGCGCTCCTCGCCGTCGCGTCGCTCGCCATCGTCCCGCGCACCGCGGGCCCGCTCGACGTCACCCACGACTGATGGCGCAGGCGGTCCGGTTCCGGTCTGCCCGGTTCCGGACCGCGTGCTTCTCCGGGTACGGCCACGCGTCCCGCCCCCGGTATGAGGCCTCCCGGCCGAACCCGGTGCTGTGCGGAGCCACCGTGGCGTACTCGATGGGGCGCCGTCATCAGGTCAGGGTCATGGCGTCGTCGGGGAGGCGCCGGCCCGAGCCGTAGGAGGTGCCGGCGCGGTCACGCTCCAGCCAGCCGGACTCGACGAGCATCCGCCGGACCGCGGCCACATCGTCGGCGGCCCCGGCGATGCGGCCGTTGACCTCGGCCTCGGTGAGCACGCCGTCCACCGCGACGAAGCGGGCGAACAGCTCGGCCATCTGCTGCGCCCGGTCGCTCAGCGTGGGCGGCAGACTCGATAGACGGCCGTGCGCAAAATAGGACCTGAGCTGCGGATACTCGGAGAGGAGCGACGCGATCGGCTGGGTCCGGTCGAGAGCCTGGGCGGCT
The DNA here is from genome assembly GCF_050956125.1 of Actinoplanes sp. CA-252034. Classification (NCBI taxonomy): domain Bacteria; kingdom Bacillati; phylum Actinomycetota; class Actinomycetes; order Micromonosporales; family Micromonosporaceae; genus Actinoplanes; species Actinoplanes sp. CA-252034. The sequence goes on along the minus strand of NZ_CP191846.1, from coordinate 3,125,554 downwards.
TCGCGCAGCACACCGTCACGCACCCGGTAATAGCCGTTGCCGGTGCCGGTCGCCACCCCGGCGCCCACCAGACGGCCGAGCAGCTCGGCGGCCTCGGACTGGGGCACGTCCAGGTGGATCGACATCTCGAAGATGGTGACGCCGTCCTTACCGTGTCGCGCCAGCTCGGCGAAGGCCCGGCAGCGGATCGGGTGGGACAGCAGCATCAGCAGGCCGGCGGCGTGCGCGGCTTCAACGGACATCCCCACACCGTAGGCACGCCCCCGGTCCGGGGCACCCGATTTTCACATTGACTTAACTCGATCGATGGTCCACGCTGTGCCCAGCACTGCCGCCGGAGCCACGCGGCGCGCGCAAGCCTGGGCAGCTTCCGCGCACATCCCCGCAGGCGGGCCGTCGACGCGACGGCCCCGAGCTCAGGAGTGCCGAGTTCAGATGCTCAAACCCGTACGCATCAAATTGTTGATCTCCGCTGTGGTCGCCGCGCTGGCCGCGACGTTCGCCGTCCTCGCCGTGCACAGCGGCCCGGCCGCCGCCCACGGCAACGTGGTCGGTCCCGCCTCCCGCAACTACGGCTGCTTCGAGCGCTGGGGATCGCGGTTCCAGGACCCGGCGATGGCCACCGAGGACCCGATGTGCTGGCAGGCGTGGCAGGCCAATCCGAACGCCATGTGGAACTGGAACGGCCTGTTCCGTGAGGGCGTGGCCGGCCGGCACGAGACCGTCATCCCCGACGGTCAGCTGTGCAGCGGCGGGCACACCGAGAGCGGTCGCTACAACGCCATGGACGTGCCCGGCGACTGGAAGGCCGCCTCGATCGGCAACTCGTTCACCCTGTCGCTGTTCGACGGGGCACGGCACGGCGCCGACTACATCCGGGTCTACGTGACCCGGGCCGGATACAACCCGGTGACGACCCCGCTCAAGTGGTCCGACCTGGAGCTGATCAAGTCCGTGCCGAACACGCCGGCCGCACAGTGGACGCAGCAGCTGTCCAACGGCGTGCAGATAGACATCCCGGCGAGCGTGTCCGGGCGTTCCGGGCGGGCCATGGTCTACACGATCTGGCAGGCCAGCCACGCGGACCAGTCGTACTACTTCTGCAGCGACGTGAACTTCGGCGGCACCACCAACCCGTCGCCGTCGAACCCGTCGTCCCCCTCCCCCTCCTCCCCGTCACCCTCCAACCCGTCCTCCCCGTCGCCGTCCACCTCGGTCTCGCCCAGCACCTCGAACCCGCCGGTCACCGGCTCCTGCGCGGCCACCCACGCGGTGACGTCGCAGTGGTCCGGCGGCTACCAGGGCGAGATCAAGGTGACCGCGGGCAGTGCCGCGATCAAGAGCTGGACGGTGACCCTCACCTATCCCGGCACGGCACCGATCGCCCAGGCCTGGAACGCGACCCTGACCACGAACGGCAACACGGTCCAGGCGACGAACGTGTCGTACAACGGTGGTGTCGCGGCCGGAGGCAGCACGACCTTCGGGTTCCTCGGCTCGGGAACCGCGGCAACGCCGTCGATCACCTGCGCTGCCACGACCTGACATCTCCCGTCATCGATTCATCTTTGTTACAGTGCGATGAAGTGGGAGCGCTCCCATCGATCCCACTCCGTCCCCCACCGCAGAACGGAGGCAGATAACCCCCGCGTGGTACGGCTCCGTCCACGCAGTGCCTCTCCACCGGGGAGCGAGGCAGCCCCACCTCGATCCCCGCCCTCCCGGCCCCGGTCCCCGCCGAGGCCGAGCGCGAAGGCAGCGGCACCGACCCCGGTGCCGCTGCCCCGCCGTGTCCCCATCCCGTGTCGCAGTCAGCGACCTCCGAGACGGTCCCGCTGAGACGCGGCTGAGTGCAGGCACGGTCTCGGGCCAGCGGATCCACGAGAATGGATTCATGACCGATCACGGGGAGATCAGGAACGCCGCCGCCGTCACCGGAGGACCCGAGGCGCCGCCGCCGGAACGGCGTGCGGTGCTGGCCGGGCGGATCGCGGCGCTGGCCGCCACGGCCGGGTTCATGCCACTGCACGCGGTGTGGGCCGCGGGGATCCCACTGTTCGCGGACGAGGAGCGTTTCCACGTCTGGCACGCGGACGGCGGCGGCCCCTACCTGTGGTTCCTCACGGCGCTCGCCGTCCTGCCGGCCGTTCACTCCTTCGCGCTGATCCGCCCCTGGGGGCTCGTGTTCCCCGCCTGGACACCCTGGGCCGGGCGCCGGGTCCCCCGGATGCTGCTCATCGTCCCGGGATACGCGCTGGCCGCCGCCCTCGGAGCGTATGCGGCGCTCGCGGTGGTGCTGTCCGTCGCCCAGTGGAGCTCCCCGGAGGCGATCTTCAGCCCGTGGACCGGCGTCTACGGCATCGCCCAGTTCGCGGTCTGGGTCGCGGCGCTCGCCGTGGCCACCCGCTCCTACGCCCGCCGCACGAGGACCCGCGACTGAGGACTACGGTTCGGGCCCGAGGGCGTCCACCGTCGAGGGCGCGGGTGCTCAGGGTTCGGCGTCCAGCTCCGTCAGCACCTTCTGGGCGATGCGGAACGCCGTGTTGGCGGCCGGGACACCGCAGTAGACGGCGGTCTGCAGGATCAGCTCCTTGATCTCGTCGTCGGAGAGGCCGTTGGTGCGCGCCGCCCGTACGTGCATCGCCAGCTCCTCGTGGTGTCCGAGAGCGATCAGGGCGGTGAGCGTGATCAGGGAACGGTCACGGCGGGCCAGGCCGGGGCGGGTCCAGATGTCGGCCCAGGCGTACCGGGTGATCATGTCCTGGAAGTCGCGGGTGAACGCGGTGGTCGCGGCGGCGGCCCGGTCCACGTGTCCCGGCCCGAGCACCTCCCGGCGGACCGCGGTGCCGGCCGCGCGCTGCTCGTCGAAGTGCTGGTCCAGCAGGAACGCCACGACCTCCGGGTTCTCGGCCGGGGCCAGGTGGGCGACGCCGCCGAGGACGACCAGCCGGCCGTGCAGCACGCCGTCGGCGATCGCCCGGAGGCTGTCCGGCGGGGTCGGCCTGTCGTGCTCCCCGGCCACCGCCAGGACCGGGGCGGCGATCTCGGGCAGCCGGTCCCGGACGTCGAACTCGGCGAGCGCCTCACACGCCCGGGCGTAGCTCTCCGCGTCTGTCGCCCGCAACGCGGCGACCAGCGACTCCGCCGCCGGGGGCGGGGAACCGGGCGCGAACCAGCGCTCCCGGGCACCGGCCACCACCGACTCGACGCCCTCGGCCCGGACCAGGGCGGCACGGTCGTGCCACATCGCCGGCTCGCCGATCCGCGCGCCGGTGCAGAGCAGCGCGGCCGCGGTGACCCGGGCCGGGGCGTCCAGCAGCAACTGCAGGCCGACCGCGCCGCCGATCGAGTCACCGGCGTAGAGGAACGTCTCCCCCGGCCGGATCCGGCCGGCCAGCGCCAGCACCTCACGGGCCAGGTCGGCGATGGTGAACGGGCCGGTCGCGGGGGCGCTGACACCGTGACCGGGCAGGTCCCAGCCGATCACGTGATAGCGGCCGTACAGCCGGTCGGCGCACTCCCCCACAGGGTCGCGGCGCTGGTCCCGACAGACGGGCCGAGCAGGAGCAACGGCCTGCCGGGCGCTTCGGTGAAGGTGGTCGCGGTCAGCACATCGCCTCCTGGCGCTCCGGTCACGGCGGGGTGTCCCTGGCCCGGGCCAGGGCGGCCTCGATGATCTGGTCGGTGGCGCCCTGGTACGGGTCGCCGGCAAGCGCGCCGGGGGTGATCGAGCGCTGTTCGGCGTCGATGCCGGGCCGGGCGGCGGTCAGGTTCGCGGTCATCGACGACGTCTGCACCTGCAGGCCGACCAGCAGTTCGGCGGTCTGGGCGCCGGCCGTCACGGTGCGCCGTGCCAGGGTCCGCAGCGTGGACCATTCGACGTGCCAGCCGCCGTCGGGACGCTCGTCGACGGCGGCCGCGGCGCCCGCGTGGACGGTCGCGGCCAGGAACGGGGCGGCCAGGGCGGCCCGGCGGATCAGGATCGACAGGACCGGGTTCTGCTTGTTCGGCATCGCCGACGAGCCACCCCGGCCGGCGACCGCGCCCTCGGCGAGCTCGTGTACCTCCGGACGGGCCCCGACGAGGACGTCGTTGGCGATCCGGCCCCACGCGTCGGTGCAGGTGACCAGGGCGTCGGCGAGGCCGGTGAGCGGCGCGCGGGCGGTGTGCCATGGGTGGCGGACCGGCAGGCCGAGCGCCTCGGCGGTGGACTCGATCAGGTCGCGGACGACGCTCGGCGAGCCGGCCAGGGCGACCGGCGCGGCGAGACTGCCGGCGGCGCCGCCGACCTGCGCCGGCAGGGTGGCGGCCCCGGCGAGGCGGTCCCGGGCGTCCAGGACTCCGGTGAGCCAGGTCGCTGCTTTCAGTCCGAAGGTGATCGGTACGGCGTACTGCGTCAGCGTCCGGCCGGGCATCGGCGTGTCCCGGTGCCCGTCGGCGAGCCGGACCAGCGCCGCGACCTGGGCGGCGAGGTCGTCACGGATCCGGGCGGTGACGTCGCGGAGGCACAGGACCAGGCCGGTGTCGATCACGTCCTGGCTGGTCAGTCCCCTGTGCAGCCACCGGGCGGCGGCGGCGTTGCGGGGCTCCAGCCGGGTGCGGAGCAGCTTGAGCAGCGGGATGAGCGGATTGCCGCCGGACTCGGCGCCGGCCGCCACCAGGGGCACGTCGTCGGCGCCGATCAGGCCGGCCAGGTCGTCGCGGGCCCCGGCCGGAGCCACGCCGTGCCTGACCAGCGCGTCCAGCCAGGCGGCTTCGGCACGCACCATCGCGGCGAGAACGGCCGTGTCGGTGAACAGGTCACCGGCACGATCGTCACCGGGCCACAACAGATCACTCACGGCGTACCTCCGAGGTCGTCGTCCGCCTCGCCCACCGCGAGATCGCGGTGGGGTGGTGAGGCACTGGCGGCGGAGCAGCGACCGCAGCACTCCGGTGGCGGAGCGGGGTCAGGACCATGCCTCCTGGAGGCGGGGGTACGTCAGGAAGACGGTCTCGCCTTCGCCCTGGAGGTGGACGTCGAATATCAGGCCGTTCGGCTCGCGGGTGGCCATCAGGGTCGGGCGCCGTGCCGGGTCGACCGCGCTGAGCAGCGGGTCCGTGGCCGGCGTCGCCGCGTCTCCGGGCACGTAGGCGCGGGTGAAGAGCCGGTCGAGCAGGCCGCGGGCGAAGACGGTGACGGCGAAGAACGGGGCTCGGCCGGCTTCGGTGGCGCCCGGTTCGAGGGTGGTGAACTGGTAGTGGCCGTCCGGGTCGGTGGCGGCGCGGCCCCAGCCGGTGAAGGTCCAGCCGTCGCGGCGCAGCGAGCCGGGCTGCCGCGGGATGTGCCCCTGCGGATCGGCCTGCCAGATCTCGATCATCGCGTCGGGCACCGGGTCGCCGTGGCCGTCGTAGACGTGGCCGTGCAGGCGGACCGCCTTCGGGTGGCCGGGCGGGACCAGCTCGTTCATGCCGTCGTATTCCAGGCCCAGGTGGAAGAACGGGCCGACGGTCTGGCCGGGGACGGCGCTCATGCGTTCTCTTCCTCGTCGGAGATGCCGGTGACATCGGATTCGAGCGGGGTGCGGTGGGTGCCGGTGAGCACGACGTCCCAGCGGTAGCCGGTGCTCCACTCGGGGGTGGTCACGTCGTGGTCGTACTGGGCGATCAGCAGGTCCCGGGCTTTCGGGTCGGTGATCGACTGGTAGATCGGGTCGAGCGGGAAGAGCGGGTCGCCGGGGAAGTACATCTGGGTGATCAGGCGCTGGGTGAAGTCGGTGCCGAAGATCGAGAAGTGGATGTGGGCGGGCCGCCACGCGTTGACGTGGTTGCGCCACGGGTACGGCCCCGGCTTGATCGTCTGGAAGCGGTAGGTGCCGTCCGGGCCGGTGAGCATCCGGCCGACGCCGGTGAAGTTGGGGTCGTGCGGCGCCGGATGCTGGTCGCGCTGGTGCCGGTAGCGGCCGGCGGCGTTGGCCTGCCACACCTCGACGAGCTGGCCGGCGACCGGGCGGCCGTCGCCGTCGAGGACGCGGCCGGTGACCACGATCCGCTCGCCGAGCGGGGTGCCGGCGTGCTGGATGGTCAGGTCGGCCTCGTCGTCGGCGACGTCACGGTGGCCGAAGACCGGCGCCCACAGCTCGACCGACTCCGGGTCGACCAGGTGGGCCGGCTGCTTCGGGTGCCGCAGGACGCTGCTGCGGTACGGGGCGTAGTCGGTCTTCGGCTGTGACCCGCCCGGCTGCTGGGCCGCGGCCGCGATCTCCCGGTTGATGTCAGCTTGTGACGACTCCATGTTCACGCTCCGGACGCTAGGCGGTCGTCCCCGGTTCGGCGATAAAGTTCTTCCACTGAGCGGAAGGAGCTTGGCGGTGGGCGTCACGGTCACCTCTCGTGCGCTGGACATCCTCGGCGCCTTCGACGGCGACAACCGCAGTCTCTCGCTGACCGACCTGGCCCGTCGCGCCGGGCTGCCGCTGGCCACCGCGCATCGGCTGGTCGGCGAGCTGCACCGGTGGGGCGCGCTGGCCCGGGAGCCGAGCGGGGAGTATGTGATCGGCCGCCGGATCTGGCAGCTGGGCCTGCTCGCCCCGGTGCAGAGCGGCCTGCGCCAGGCCGCTTCGCCATTTTTGCACGATTTGTACGGGACGACGCTGGCCACGGTCCACCTGGCCGTCCGCGACGGGCTCGAGGTGCTGTATGTGGAACGGCTGGCCGGTCACGTGTCGGTGCCCGTGGTCAGCCGGGTCGGCTCCCGCCTGCCGATGCACGCCACCGGGGTGGGGAAGGTGCTGCTCGCGTACGCGCCGGAGGACGTGCGCGCGGAGGTCCTGCAGAACCTGACCAGGATCACGGCGTACACCGTGACGCAGCCGGCGCGCCTGCTGGAGCAGCTGCGCCGGGTCCGGGCCGAGGGCTACGCCACCACCGGTGAGGAGATGAGCCTGGGCGCCTGCTCGGTGGCGGTGCCGGTGCGCAACGGCGACGCCGTGGTGGCGGCGCTCGGCATGGTGGTGCCCGACCTGCGCCGGCAGCTCCCCCGCCTGGTGTCGGCGCTGCAGGTGGCGGCGCACGGGATCAGCCGGACCCTGGCCGGTCCTTCCGTCCAGTGGAAACAGGGTCTTGTGTCCCGAGGGCCCGGGACTGAACGCTGAGGGCATGCGTACCCAGGTCGCCATCATCGGCGCCGGCCCCGCCGGCCTGCTTCTCTCCCATCTCCTCGCTCAGGGCGGCGTCGAGTCCGTCGTGCTGGAGACCCGCTCGGAGGAGTACGTCGCGGCCCGCATCCGGGCCGGCATCCTCGAGCACTCCAGCGTCGAGTTGCTGGAGGCGGCCGGGCTCGGCGCGCGGATCCGGGCCGAGGGCGACGAGCACCGGGGCATCTACCTGCAGTGGCCGGGCGAGCGGCACCACCTGGACTTCGTCGATCTGACCGGGCGCAGCGTGTGGGTCTACGGCCAGACCGAGGTGCAGAAGGACCTGATCGCGGCGCGGAGGGCGGACGGCCAGGAGATCCACTACGAGGTCTCCGACGTGGCCCTGCACTCCCTGGAGGACCGGCCCTACGTAACCTTCACCGACGCCTCGGGCGCCGCGAGACGGATCGACGCCGCGGTCATCGCCGGGTGCGACGGCTCCTTCGGCCCCAGCCGCGCCGCCGTTCCCGCCGCCGAGATCCACGAGAGGGTCTACCCGTACTCCTGGTTCGGGATCCTCGCCGACGTGGCGCCCTCCACCGACGAGCTGATCTACGCCTGGCATCCGGACGGCTTCGCCCTGCACTCGATGCGCTCGGCGAGCGTCAGCCGCCTCTACCTGCAGGTTCCCAACGGCACCGACCCGCAGTCGTGGTCCGACGACCGGATCTGGGCGGAGCTGTCGAAGCGGCTCGGGCACGGACAGGACGGCTGGAAGCTCAACCCCGGCCCGATCACCGACAAGAGCGTGCTGCCGATGCGCAGTTACGTGCAGACACCGATGCGGCACGGCGACCTGTACCTGGCCGGCGACGCCGCGCACATCGTCCCGCCGACCGGCGCCAAGGGCCTCAACCTGGCGATCGCCGACGTGGCCCTGCTCAGCAGGGCACTGATCTCGAAGATCAGGGACAACGATCAGCGGTACGCCGACGCGTACTCCGACGACGCGCAGCGCCGGGTCTGGCGGTGCACGCACTTCTCCTGGTGGATGACGACGATGCTGCACACCTCGGGCGACGGGTTCGACGCCGAGCTCCAGCTGTCGCAGCTACGGTGGGTCGCCGGCAGCCGGGCGGGCGCCACCGGTCTCGCCGAGAACTACGCCGGACTGCCCATCGGCTACTGAGCCGGCGGTGCCGTCCGGCGGGTTCGTCGCGGCGACGGTCGGTGGCGGCGGCGCATGGTCGACCGCCTCCCGATAGGTGCCCATCGGCAGCGTGGACGGGCTCGCGCCGGGCGGGACCTGCCCGTTCGGCGCGGCGGGCTCGCGCGCCAGCAGGCCCTTGGCCAGTGACGCCACCGTCGCCAGGAACGCCACGTTGAGGGCGCTCTCCCAGTCGAACGTGGTGATGTCGAAGGCACCGGCCACCATCGAGCCGGACAGCGAGGCCAGGAACGTCTTGGCCAGCCGGGTCAGCAGGTCGGGCCAGAACGCCAGGTTCGTCAGCTTCGACAGGTACTGCACGGCGGTGAGGATCAGCGACGACACGAACGCGCTGACGGCCAGGGTCAGCGAGTATCCCCACGGCAGGTCGATCACCGACCCGACGCCGCCGGCCAGCAGTGTCGCGAAGAACACCTGACCGGCCGACCAGCCGGCGCGCTCGATGAAGTCGAGGAGGACGGCACGCCACTTCGGAACGACCTCAGCCATGGGATCGACATTCCTCGCTTCGGAGATCATCAGGCATCGACCGATCGGACCAGTCTCATCACACCTCCTCGATACGTGAGTGCATCATCACCGGCCGCGGCACGGGATGCGAGGATCGGCGGGTGAGCAGCGTCCATGTCGTGTACGCCCATCCGTCGCCGGCAGGTCTGACCCGTGCGGTACTCGACTCGTTCGTGGGCGCGCTCCCGTCGTACACCCTCTCGGATCTCTGCCTGATGGGTTTCCCGGCCGTCATGAGCGCGCGGGAGTATGCGCGGGCGCCCGGTGATCCGGTCCCGGCCGATGTGGCGGCCGAGCAGCAGCGCCTGGCCGCGGCGGACGTGTGGGCGTTCGTGTACCCGGTGTGGTGGGCGGACTGCCCGGCGATACTCAAGGGGTGGTTCGACCGGGTATGGACCGTCGGATGGGCCTACAAACCCATGGTGGTACGTCCGGCGAAGCGCGCGATCGTGCTGTGCACCGCCGGATACACCGTGGCCGAACTGCGGGCCAGTGGCCACTACGAGGCCATGCGGGCCGTGATGATCGACGACCGGATCGGGGCGCGGGCCGAGTCGTCGGAGTTCGTGGTGCTCGGCGGGCCGGACCGGGCCGCCCACCTGCAGCGGGCCGCCGAGCTCGGCCGGTCCGTCCGGTAGGCGCCCGGCACCGGAGCCCTCGGCGGAAGGCGTCGACCGGCGTCCTCAACCTTTGTGCCGCCGGCTACGTCTACCGAGCATGAAGATCAGACGCCGCCGTCACAGCGACGAGACGTTCATCGAGTTCGTGGCGCAGCGCTCCGGGCGGCTGATCGCACACGCGGAACTGCTCTGCGGTCATCACGAGCAGGCCCGGGACATCGTCCAGACGGTGCTCGTCCGCGCGTACCAGCGATGGCGGCACATCGAGCACGACGACCCGTACGGATACGTGCACCGCGCGGTGACCAACGCGGTGACCGACTGGTGGCGCACCGCCCATCAACGCCACGAGCAGCCGGTCGCCGACGTGCCCGACCAGCCCGCCACGCGAGAGAACACCGTCGAGGACCGCCGGGCGCTGCTCGCCGCTCTCGATCGGCTCACCAGCCGGGAGCGGACCATGGTCGTGCTGCGCTACCTGGACGACTGCTCGGAACGGGACACCGCCGAGGCCCTCGGGGTCAGCCTCGGCACCGTCAAGTCCACCTGCTCGCGCGCTCTCCGCAAGCTGAGAGTCGTCCTCACCGACGAGACGCCGTCCCCGGAGGACGGCAGCGCCGGACCGATCACCGCCCGATGGAGCCACTGATGCCCACTCCCGATCACCTGAGGACAGCTATGAACGAGATGGCCCGATCCACCGAGCCGTTGCCCCCCGCGGTCGTGCTGCAGGCCGCCCACCGCGTTCGCAGGCACCGCCGGATGCTGGGCGCCGCGGTGACGGCGGCGGCGGTCGTGCTGGTGACGACCGGGGTCGCTCTGCTGACTCCCGACCGGAACCGGAACGAGCACCCGCCAGCCGCCACCGGCGACGCGCAACAGATGCTGCAGAACTCGCTGGCCGGACTGGCCGACGGCGACTACACCTTCAGCCGTACCGGCGCCGACATGGTCGCCGACATCCGCCGTGCCGCGGTCCACCTGCCGGACAGTGTGCTGATCGAGCACACCGACACCTACATGGTGCTGCGTACCGGGCCCGACTTCTACATGCGTTACCTGATCTACGGGAGCCCCGAGCTGAACGAGCAGTTCCGCACCTACTTCCAGCAGCATGTCAGCGGGGCCGAGGGCCAGGCGTTCACCAAGGTCTTCGCTCAACTGGACGGCAGGAAGTGGGTGCGCGCCGACGAGAGGAAGGTGACCGCCGCCGCCGCGGACGAGTCGTTGAGCCACCTGGAGATGATGGCGACGCTGCCCACGACCACCCAGCCCGACGCCACCGGGGCCGTCGCCCTGGTCGGCGCGGTGACGAGCGCCCAGCGCTCCGGCGACGTCATCACCGGGACACTCGACGGCACCCGGAAGGATCCGGCCCTCGAGCAGCTGATCTCCGACCCGACCTATCTGTACGGGGTCGGCGCCCGGACACTCCCGTTCCGGGCGACCCTCGACGACCAGGGCCGGCTCACCGAATTCGTCGTCACGATGCCGGAACAGCGGATGGCCTCGCAGCCGGCCGGCCCCGTCGAGCCGGAGGCGCCGCTGACCATCCGGATCTCGGACTACGGCCGGACCGGTGTGCAGGCTCCCCCGGCGCAGGTCGACGGTGAGGTGTCCCCCGACGGCTACGAGCTCCTCGCCAACGACAACGACTGATCCATCCGCCGCTCCGGACCTCGCGAAAATGGCGCGACATCGGCCCGCGGGGTCCGGAGACTTGCCGGGTGAGTCTCGCCGCTGTCCGTCGCCACCTGCGTCCCCCGTCACCACTGGCCGGGCGGCTCTCCGCGCAGTCACTGCTGTTCGCGCTCGGGGAGGGCGCGTTCATGACCGGGTCGGCGGTGTTCTTCACGCAGGTCGTGGGGCTGTCCGCGGCGCAGGTCGGCCTCGGTCTGACCCTCGCCGGGATCGCCTCGTTCCTGGCCGCGCTGCCGATGGGCAAGCTGGTCGACCGGTTCGGGCCGAAGCGGATGTGGGCGGTCAGCGCGGCGGGTCAGGCGGCGATGTTCTCCCTGTGGCCGTTCATCACCGACTTCCGCGGGTTCGTCGTGATGGCCGCCGGGATGGAGGTGATCGGCGCGCTGGGCCAGGCGGCGTACGGCGCGTACACGATCGACGTCCTGCCGCCCGACGAGCGGGTGAAGTCGCGGGCCTACATGTACTCGGCGCTCAACCTCGGTTTCACCCTCGGCTCCCTCAGCGGCGGCATCGCGCTGGCCTTCCAGTCCAATGACGTCCTGCACGCCCTGCCCTGGTTCACCACGGTGGTCTTCGGGATCAACGCGGCCGCCATCATCCGGCTGCCGCGAGCCGCGCACGACAACCGCACACCGGCGCAACGCCGGACCAGGATCCCCGGGCCCGGGCCGCTGCGTAATCCGGGCTGGCTGCTCACGAGTTTCTTCGCCGGGGTGTTCTGGACCAACCAGGTGCTGCTCAACACGGTGATCCCGCTGTGGCTGGTGGAGCGGACCGACGCCCCGCGGGTGCTGCTGGCCTTCCTGTTCGGCACGAACACGGTGATGTGCATCTTCCTGCCGATGGCGGCGGCGCGCGGCGTCGTCGGCCTGCCCTCCGCGCTACGGGCGGTCCGGATCTCCTCGGCCTTCTTCGTGATCTCCTGCCTGATCACGCTGGCCACCCATGACACGGTCGGCTGGATCACGATCGCGCTGGTGTGGCTGGGGCACGTCACGGTGACCGGGGCCGAGCTCTACCTCAACGCCGCCGACTGGACGTTCGAGGCCGAGCTCATGGACCCGCGGCAGCGGGGCGCCTACCAGGGGACGGCCAACTTCAGCGGCACGCTCGGCAAGGTGTGGGCGCCGGCGGTCTACACCTTCCTGGCGATGAACTGGGGAGCCACCGGCTGGCTGCTGATCGCCGGGATCATCGTGGCGGCCACCGTCGCGATCCACCCGTCGACCCGGCTGGCGCGGCGCTTCCTGGAGACGCACGTCCCGGCCGAGGCGCTGGCCGACGCCCGTGCCTCCAGCGTCGCTCACTGAGCACCCGGAAGCGGTCATCCGCAGGCGTTCAGCGGGTCGGCCGGTGGACGGGCCGGACGGGGGCCTTCGCCGGGACCTGGGCCGGGGAGCTGTTGAGCAGCTGGAGAAGCGGCTCCCACAGGGCCCGGATGTCCGGCTCGGGCATCGTCTCGGCGGTACCGGCGGCGGGGTTGCTGAGCTGAGAAGAAGTCATGTGAGAAGGATGGCCCCGCCGTCTCTGCGCAACCTCAAGCCGCACTCAGGGGTCGGGCAAGCCGGTCGCTTCCCGCCTCGCCGCGACGCCTCCGGCACGAGTTCTCCGACATCGCCGGGGCAGCGGCCGGCAGGCGTGGCGTCCGGGTCTGACCGCGGGCACGCGTGACCGCGGGACGGGTGCGCCACCGTACGCCTCCCATGATCTTTTGAAAAGTGACAAACCTCACTGGCAACCGAACGTTTTCATCTATCGGCCGATGCGCCGTGACAATCGGTCGAGTCGCCGTCACTCCGCGCGCTCCCACAGTCGTACGTTCTCTCGACGAACCTGTGGTGGCCTCCTCGGGCCGGAAGCGAGTGACGATGACCGTCAGGGCACACCAGCATCAGCGCGGCCGGCCGTTCGGCGCCGCGATCCGGCTGTTCCTTCCGATCCTCCTGGCCATGTCGGTGACGGCGCTGTTCGTCATGGTGTGGCAGTCGGTCGACGAGCAGTCCGAGTTCGCCGCCCTGGAACGCGACGGCGTCCGGTACATCCAGGCGCTCGGCCCGCTGGAGATCGCACTCACCAACGCGGGATCGGCCGCGGTCGGTGGCAAGGACGCACCACCGGAGGAGCTGAGCAGGGCGGTCGCCGCCGTCGCCGCCGTCGACCGGGAGCTCGGCGAGCGGCTGAGCACTCAGGACCGCTGGGCCGGCCTGCGAGCCAAGATCGAGTCCCTGCCGGCCGACGGCGGCGGCGGTCCGGAGACCATCGCGGCGTACGGCACGGTCAGCGACCTGCTGCTGGCCCTGATGGACAAGGTCCGTAACAGCTCCAAACTGGTCCGTGACCCGACCGCCGATCTCTACTACCTCGGCGACGGCGCCGCCCAGGAGCTGCCGGAGAGCATCGTGGCGGCCGCCGAGTACACCAACCTGCTGGTGGTCCTGCCCGGGCTGTCCGCGACCGACCGGGCCTCGACGCTCATCGACATCAACACGGCGGCCTCCGCCCTGGCCGGCAACGCGCGGGACCTCTCCGACGACGTGCGGCTCGCGGTCGAGGGCACCGGCAGTCAGAGCCTCGGCAGCGCACTGCTGAGCCGGCTCGACCGCTTCAACCGCTCCGTCGACAACCTGCTGCCGCTGGTGACACCACTGCTGTCCGGGCGCGGCAGCGTCGACCCCGGGCAGGTCGGTCAGGGGCGCGACGAGTTGCAGGCCGCCGCGGCCGATCTCTCCGCGGCGCTGCTCACCCAGATCGACCTCGGGCTCAGCGACCGGATCTCGTCGCTCGACCAGCGCCGCCTGCTCGCGGTCGGGATCTTCGTGATCTCGGTGCTCCTGGCGCTCGCGCCCGCGGGGCTGGCCCTGACGGCCCGGCTGCGCGCGGGCCGGCCGCCGCGGGGGCCCGGACGAGCGGCGCCACCGTGGCCGGAGCCGCATGCGGCAGCCGACCCGGAGCACGCACTACGGAGGCGGATCAGTGTTCCTTAGCAGGCTCCGTATCCGCGGCAAGCTGACGCTACTGGTGATCATCCCGCTGCTGGCGATGGTCGCACTGGTCGTCCCGACGATCCGTGGCCTGGTCAGCGACGCCGCGAAGGCCACCGAGATCGACACCGTCGCCACCGTGGCCGGGCGGGTCGGCCCCCTGCTGGAGGACGTGCAGCGCGAACGGCTGCTCTCGGTCGGCTTCCTGCTCGAGGTGGTGGACGCCGACGACCTCGCCCTGCAGACCGCCGCGGTGACCGACCGGGTCCGTGAGGTGCAGCGCGACCTGGGCGACAGCCTGCCGGACGAGGTGCGCGCCGAGCTGGGCCGGGTCGCCGGGCTGGAGGACCTCCGACAGGGGGTACGTGACCGGACGGCACGGCCGGACGATGTGATCGAGGGCTTCGACGTCGTGCTGGACGGCATGATCGACTCCCTCGCGCTGGCGGAGGGCGCCGACGCCGGCACCGACACCGGCCGACAGCTGATCGCGCTGGACGCCCTGCTGCGCATCGACGAGTCGACCAACGACGGCAACATGCTGCTCGCGCTGATGGCCGCCGGCGACGTCGCACGCAACGCCGTCGAGTACCGCGAGGAGGGCGCGCGGCTGCGAACCTACGTCGACCGCTTCACCGCCTTCGCCACCCCGCGCCAGCGCGAACTGTACGACCTGGTGGCGGTCGCGTTCCAGGACCGGGTCGGCGCCGACTTCGACGCCCGGTTCCAGCAGGATCCGGCCGCCGCGATGGCCCGGCTGCCGCTCGCCACGCTGTTCCCGATGCTCCGGTCGTTCAGCGTCCTCGGCGGCTTCGCCAAGAAACGGGTGGTCGACGACGTCACCGCGGCGGTCGCCGAGCAGCGGCGGGAACAGCTGACCATCGCGTACGGCATGGGCGTCCTCGTGCTCCTGGTGCTGCTCGCGGTGCTGGCGCTGGTCGCCACGGTCGCCCGGGCGGTGGCCGTGCCGCTGACCCGGCTCAGCCGTGCGGCCGAGCGGGTGGCCGAGGCCGGCGAGACCGAGCTGCAGCGGATCGCCGACGACGAGGCCGAGACCGCCGAACCGGTCCGGCTCGAAGTGCTCGACCTGGACTCGCAGGACGAGATCGGTGACCTGGCACGGGTCTTCGCCCGGGTGCAGCGCACCGCGTCGCAGCTGGTCGAGCGGCAGGTGCTCAGCCGGCGCAACGTCGCGGAGATGTTCGGCCACATCGGACGGCGTACCCAGAACCTGGTCGGCGGCCAGGTCGACCTGATCGACGAGTTGGAGAACGAGGAGACCGACCCGGACCGGCTGGCCAAGCTGTACCGGCTGGACCACATCTCCAACCGGCTGCGCCGCAGCGCCGACAGTCTCGTGGTGATCTCCGGCGCCGACCGGGAGGAGAGCCACTCCACACCGGTCCGGCTGGTCGACACGGTGCGCCTGGCCCTCGCCGAGATCGAGGAGTACACCCGCGTCGACGTGGACGTGCCGCTCGATCTGCTGGTGGCGCCGTCCCTGGTCAGCGACATGGTGCTGATCTGCGGCGAGCTGCTGGAGAACGCCACGAGCTTCTCCCCGCCGCACACACGGGTGACGGTCAGCGCCCGGGGCGGGCCCAGCGGCGCCCGGCTGACCATCGCCGACCACGGCATCGGCATGCCCGACGAGCGGCTCGCCGAGGAGAACGCCCGGATCGCCCACCGCGAACGTCTCGACCTGGTCCCGACCCAGGTCCTGGGACTGTTCGTGGTGGGACGGCTGGCCCGGCGGCACGGCCTGACCGTCGAGCTGTCGCACACCCCCGGCGGCGGTGTCACCGTCCGGGTGAGCCTCGGCAGCATGCTGCTCGCCGGTGACCTACTGGTCGGCGAGCCGGTTCCGCCGCGGACGCCGGTCGCGGTCGAATGGGCGCCGCCACAGACCGCCGCCCCGGTGACCGTTCCGGCCGCATACCGGCCCGAGCCCGTGCCGCACGGCGACGGTTCCCGGCGGTCCCATGTCCGCGAGGCGATCTCGCGGGTCAGCGACGTGATGACCGATCCGCACACCTGGAACGGGTTCGACGTGGCCCGCCAGCTGCCGGCCGGCCCGCCGCCCGAGGTGGCCCCACCGGCGCCGGCTTCGCCGAACGGCCTGCGGCGGCGGATACCGGGGTCGCACCTGTCCGTGGAGCCCGTCGACCGGCCCGCCATCGCCGCGCGACTGACCGACACCGACGCGGACGCTGCCCGCCTCCTCGTCGAACAGCTCGAGTCGGGCGTGGCCCGGGCGCTCCACGACACCACAACCCCCCACCGACAGTGAAGAAGGCACCACCATGGACACCATCCGTACGCACCACGGCACCACGGATCTCAGCGCCGAGGTGAAGACCTTCAACTGGCTCCTCGGCTCGTTCGCCACCCGTACGTCCGGGGTGCAGGAGGCCGTCGTGGTCTCCTCGGACGGGCTGCTCATGGCCCGGTCGTCGAAACGGGAACGGGCCGACTCCGACCGTCTCGCGGCGGTGGTCTCCGGGATGGCCAGTCTCGCGGCGGGCGCCTCCGAGTGGTACCGGCTCGGCGCGCTGAACCGGGTCGTGGTCGACATCGCCGAGGGCTACCTGGTGATCACCACCATCAGCCGGGGATCGCAGCTGGGCGTCGTCGCGAGCCGGTCGGCGAACCTCGGCACGGTGGCCTACGAGATGACCCTCTTCGGGGCCCGGGCCGGCGCGTCGCTCACGCCGGGGTTGATCGCCGAACTGAAAAGCGCAGCCCAGAGTTGAACGACGACCCGCGCGGCACACCGGGTCCCGAGCCGTTCGGGAGGATCCCGCCCTACCTGCGGGCCAACCCGCCCGGCGCCGCGCCGACCGGGTCCCCGAGCCGGCCCGCGGCCGGCCACTCCGCCTCCCTGCGGCCGTTCGTCCTGACGTCCGGCCGGGTCAACGCGGTCGACCACGAGATCGACGTCGAGACCCAGGTGACCCTCCGGCCGTACGACCCACGCGCGGGCCGGCCGCCGTTGGCCTCGCTCGGGCCGGAGATGCAGGCGATGGTCGAGCTGTGCGTCGAGCCGATCTCGGTCGCCGAGATCTCGGCACGGCTGGGCCTGCACCTGGGCGTCACCAAGATCCTGGTCGCCGATCTGCGCGCCGCCGGATACCTCGACGTGCACATCACGGACACCCTGAGCCCGCTGTCCTCCGACACCATCCTGCGAGTGATGCATGGACTACGCGCACTTTCCTGACGTACCGGCGACGAACGGCCCGGCCCGGGAGGGCCCGCCGATCCCCGTCAAGATCATCGTGGCCGGCGGCTTCGGCGTCGGCAAGACGACCACGGTCGGCTCGATCTCGGAGATCGCCCCGCTGACCACCGAGGCCGAGATGACCGCGGTGGCCATCGGCGTCGACCGGCCCCGCGACCAGAGCACCAAGACGACCACCACGGTCGCCATGGACTTCGGCTGCGTCACCATCGACCGGAGCCTCAAGCTCTACCTTTTCGGCACACCCGGCCAGGACCGCTTCGGCTTCATGTGGGACAGCATGGTCCGCGGCGCCCTGGGCGCGCTCGTGGTGGTGGACAGCTCCCGGCTCGACGACTGCTTCCAGGCGGTCGACTACTTCGAGCGGGCCGGATTGCCGTTCGCCGTAGCGGTCAACGAGTTCCACGGACACGTCGCCCACGACCTGACCGAGGTGCGCTGGGCCCTGGCCGTCAACGACCGGGTGCCGATCGCCACCTTCGACGCCCGCAAACGCGCCTCGGTACGGGACGCGCTCCTCCTGGTCCTGGAACAGGCACTGAACAGGGCCGCCCGGGCGGAGTCGACCTGACCCACCTCACCCACCGGGGAGGCGCCGGCTCTCTGAGCTGGAACCAGCTCAGGCCGCTTGACGATCCACTGTAGAGTCGATCTTCAGCGACGGCCGGGGAGGCGACTCATCGTGGCAGAGGTCTCGATCCGATTTCTCGACGGTGAATCGGACGACAAGACGCTGACCAGGTTGTACGACACGGTTATCGCTCCTGGTTTCGTGGCCGCCGAACGGGAGCCGCCGGCTCGGCTGCGGCGGGTGCTGGCCGCCGACGAACTGCGCGGGGCGATCGCGGTCACGCCGGACGGGGAACCGGTGGGCGCGCTGTTCCTGGAGTGGTTCGCCGACATTCGGGCCGCGCTGCTCTGCTATTTCGCCGTCCGGCCCGATCTGCGCGGCAGCGGGATCGGACGACGGCTCATCGCCGAGGCCGCACCGCGATGGCGCGCCGAGTTGCGGCCGCACGTGGTCTTCGCCGAGGCCGGCGACCCGGATTCCCACGGTCACGAACCAGGGGCCGAAGGCACGAACCCCCACGGTCGCGAGGCGGGCGACCCGGATTCCCACGGTCACGAACCAGGGGCCGAAGGCACGAACTCCCACGGTCGCGAGGCGGGCACCGAAGGCACGAACCCCCACGACGGCGAACCGGTCGCCGGAGACACGGACCCTCATGACCGCGCGGCCGGCACCGGGGGCACGGCTTCCGACGGCGGCAGCGGTGGGCCGGAGGGCGGCGACTTCGGTGATGACGACGCGCGGCTGCGACTCTATGCCGGGTTCGGTGCGCGCCGCCTGCCGCTTCCCTATCTGATGCCCGAGCTGGCTCCGGGCGCGGGCCGTCTCGGTGGCCTGCTGCTCCTGGTGGTCGAGGTGGACGAGGCGGTCAGCCCGTCCGCGGACCGGATCCGGAGCGCGATCGTCGCGGACTTCCTGGAGCGCTATTTCACCCGGCAGGAGGGCAGCCCGCTCCGCGACGACGATGGCCGGCTGGGTCGCCTTCTGACCGAGAGCCGCCGCGGCGACGTCCTGCCCCTGCTTCCTCTTCATTGACACTCGACTATGTCGGGCCTAGCTTCGGACGGGTCAGGCAGGAAAGCGCTTACCTACAGGTCGTATCCCCCATGTAACGACCTGGTGAGGAAAGGACGTCCCCCATGCAACGCTCCGTCACTGCCGCCGTGGCTCTCGCGGCGGCGCTGATCGCGGTCCCCGAGCCGGCCGGCGCCGCCACCTCGTTCACCGTCGCCGCCGACGGGTCCGGGAACTACACCACGATCCAGGCCGCGGTCGCCGCGTCGTCGGCCGGTGGGGTGATCACCATCAAGGCCGGCACCTACCAGGGGCAGGTGCAGATCCCGGCGAGCAAGTCCGGCATCACCCTGCAGGGGGCGACCGGCAACTCCGGCGACGTGATCATCACCGGGAACAAGCCGCAGTCGACCGCCGGGACCGCGGGCAGCGCCACCGTCCACAATCTCGCCCCGAACAGCACGATCAAGGGCCTGACCATGCAGAACACGTACGGCGCGGGCAGTCAGGCCCTGGCTCTCTACGCCGCCGGCGACCGGCAGGTCTACCGCAACGTGCAGATGAAGGGCTACCAGGACACGTTCCTGTCGTGGGGCGGCACCGGCTCGTCCCAGATCCGGCAGTACGTCTACAAGTCCTACATCTCCGGCGCGGTCGACTTCATCTACGGCAACGGCGCGGTGGTCATCGACAGCACGACCATCGAGTCGCTCAACATCGGCAGCACCTCGAACAACGGCTACATCACGGCAGCCGCCACCGACGACGGCAACCCGTACGGGATCCTGATCACCCGCTCGACCCTGAAGAGCTCGGCCGCCGCCCGGACCGTGGCGCTGGGCCGCTGCTGGCACGCCGGGAACGCGTCCGACGCGATCGGGCAGGTGCTCGTGCGCGAGTCGACGATCGGCGCGCACGTCCGCCAGGCCGGCGCCTGGCAGGACATGAGCGGCTGGTCGTGGAAGACGTGCCGGTTCAACGAGTACGCCAACACGGGTGCGGGCGCGAGCACCGGCACCTCGGATCGCCCGCAGATGAGCGCGTCCACGGCCGCCAACCACACCGCGCAGAAGTACCTAGCGGGTGCGGACGGCTGGAACCCGGTCCAGTAGGACGATCTGTCCGCTGGCATCCGCCTCTAGGATCGTCCACCGAGGATTCCGACCGCAGACGAGGAGGCGCGATGCCGGCGGACACCACGGTCGTGATCATCGGGGCGGGGCCCGCAGGGATGTCGCTGGCCAACTTCCTGCAGCGGCGCGGCGTGGGCTGCGTGGTCCTGGAGGCGCGCGACCGGGCGTACGTCGAGGGGCGTCAACGGGCCGGCGTCATCGATCATCGCGCCGGCGAGATCTTCGCCGAGTTCGGCCTCGACGGCCCGGTCTCCGGCGGCGGGCCGGTCGAGACGCTTCTGGAGATCCGCATCGACGGTGTGCCCCGGCTGCTCGACGTCCCGGCGTTGGCGGGCGGCCGCCCGAGCCGCCTGGTCCCGCAGCAGATGCTGGTCCAGCGCCTGATCGGCACGTTCCTCGGCGGCGGCGGCGACCTGCGGTTCGGGGCGCTCGACGTGACCCCGCACGACCTCGACGGCGACCGGCCGCGGGTCACCTACCGGGACGCCGACGGCGGCGAGCACGAGCTGACCGGTGAGTATGTGGCCGGTTGCGACGGCTTCCACGGGGTGAGCCGGCGCAGCATCCCGGACGGGGCGCTGACCACCTACTCCCTCGACCACGGCATCGGGTGGTACACGGTGCTCGCCGACTCACCGCCGCCGCAGTACCCGTTGATGGCCGTCAGCCGGCACGGGTTCGCCGCCCAGTTCGCCCGAGGGCCGCGGGCCAGCCGGTTCTACCTGCAGTACCAGCCGGGCGAGGACCCCCGGCAGTGGCCGGACGAGCACACGTGGAGCCAATTGCGACAGCGCCTCGGCGACGAGGACCTGCCGGCGGGCGCGATCACCGGCCGCGAGGTGGTGGAGATGCGCAGCTTCGTGGCCGAGCCGATGTCGTACGGCCGGATGTTCCTGGTCGGCGACGCCGCGCACATCATCACCCCGATGGGCGCCAAGGGGATGAACCTGGCGATCGCCGACGCGTACGTGCTGGCCCGGGCGATCATCGACGGTGACGGGCTCGACGAGTACTCCGACGTCTGCCTGCGGCGCACGTGGGACTACCAGGAGTTCTCCCGGTGGTATGCCGAGATGGTCCACGACGCGGGCGACGACTCGCGGTCCGGCCCGTTCCGCCGCAAGCTGGCCCTGGCCCGCCTCGATCGCCTGTTCCGCTCGCCGCTGGCGGCCGCCGCGTTCGCCGATCTGATGGCCGGCACCGAGGTCCTCCCCTGAGCGGGGCGCCCCGGCGCCGGCCGCCGGGTCAGTTGTGCTTCACGGTGAGGCTGTAGAACTTCACCTTCGCCCCGTTGCTGGTGCTCTCCGAGGACGACTGGTTGTACGAGCCGGCCTTGAAGTACTGGCGGTACGGGTTGAACGCCGACGGGATCGTGTACGAGGTGGTCGTACCGTTGATGGTGAGGTTGATCCGGTTGCCGTTGACGTTGATGACGTAGGTCCATTTCACGCCGAGCGCCACGGTGCCGACCTTGTGCAGGGTCTGGCCGCTGGCGTCGGGTGAGTTCTGGGTGCCGAGGTAGATGTCACCGTTCGGGCGGTAGTAGAGCTCGGCGAGGGGCTTGGTGGACGTGCCGCCGGTGCCGAGCTTGACCTGCCCGACGGCGACGTTCTTCGTCACCGAGACGATCCGCAGCTGGGCGCTGAGTGTGTGGTTGCCGGCCAGCGTCCAGTTCGCGGCGCTGCCGTTGGGGTTCATCTCGCGCAGCTCGGACCGCGCGTACTTCGAGTTGGGTGTGGTGACGCCCTTCTCCGGCGCCCAGAACGTCATCGACCCGTCGTTCTTGTCGGTCCAGAAGAACGACGGGTTCGAGTAGCCGTTCGCGCCCTTGAGCTGCGCCGGGGGATCGTGTCGGGGCTGCCCGGCGAGCCGGTGGGCAGCTGCAGCGACCAGACCGACAGGTCGAAGTTGCCGCCCGGAGGCAGGGCCGGGTCCAGCGCCGCGGCGGAGGCGCTGCCGATGCCGAGGGCGCCGAGAGCGCCCGCCGCGGCGGTGGACAGGGAGATGGCTAGTACGGTGCGTCGTCGCATGGGGATGACCTCGTTACCGTCGGGGGAATCGGCAAGACGGTTAACAGATAACCAGTCTTACTATCGACGGACAAGAATCCCTCGGTTCCGGAACCTTAAATCTCCTCAAGCACCCCGGTCCGACTCCAGCACGCCGCCGTTGGCCACGTCCGCCCGCTCGATCTCGTCGAAGCGGATGCGCACCGAGGCCCGCTTGGCCTTGAGGATGTCGACCGCCGCGGCGGTGACGGCCTCGGCGAACTCGCGCCGCTGGTCGAGGGTGCGACCGGACAGCAGTTCGACGGTGATGTTGGGCATGAACCCTCCTCGATTCCGTAGACAGGAACATTGTCCCGTTACACGGAACGCCGTCAAGGCTTCTCGCATAGACTGCCCTCATTGTGTTCCATGTATTGACAAGCCGTTCCGTGTAGCAGAACATCCCTCGAAACATCCCTGTAACGCGTGTCATGCACCGGAGGGGAGCTCACGTGACCGCGCTCGACTGGGCAATACTCAGCGGATACTTCCTGGTGATGGTCGGTATCGGCCTGTGGGCCAAGAGCCGCGTCCACAACGTCGCCGACTTCTTCACCGCACGGGGCCGGATCCCCTGGTGGCTGGCCGGCATCTCGCATCACATGTCCGGCTACAGCGCTGTCATGTTCGTGGCCTTCGCAGCCGTCGCCTACAACTACGGCCTCGCCATGTACGTCTGGTGGGCCCTCACGATCGGCATCGGCGTGGGCATCGGCGCCTTCGTCTTCGCGGCCCGATGGAACCGGCTGCGCTCCAAGCACGGGGTGGCGTCCCCGCTGGAGTACCTGGCCCGCCGCTACAACGTCCCCACCCAGCAGGCGCTCGCCTACAGCGGCGCCCTGCTCAAGGTGGTCGACATCGCCGCCAAGTGGGTGGCCATCTCGATCCTGCTGCGCGGGTTCGCCGGCGTGCCGATCATCTGGGGCATCCTGATCACCGGCGTCGTCACGCTGGCCTACATCACGCTCGGCGGGCTCTGGGCCGACGTGCTCACCGACTTCGGGCAGTTCGTCATCCAGGCCTTCGCCGGGATCGCCATGTTCATCGCGTTCCTGAGCCACCTCGGCGGGATCCCGGCACTGTGGACCATGTGGGACGACCTGCCGGCGGGACGCGGCGATCCGTTCAGCGGGCCGTACACCACGACATTCTTCCTGGCCCTGCTCTTCATCAAGACGTTCGAGTACAACGGCGGCATGTGGAACCTGGCGCAGCGCTACATGGCCGCGCCCTCCGGCTCGGCGGCGAAACGGTCCGCCCTGCTGTCCAGCGGGCTGTGGCTGATCTGGCCGCTGATCCTGTTCATGCCGATGTTCGCGGCGCCGCTGATCGTGCCCGGCCTGGCCAACGCCGAGCAGGCGTACGTCGAGCTGGCCAAGACCCTGCTGCCGCCCGGCGTGATCGGCCTGGTGCTGGCCGGATTCTTCTCGCACACCATGGCGATGGTCTCCTCGGACGCCAACGTGATCTCGTCGGTGGTCACCCGGGACATCGCGCCGGTGCTGGTCCGGGCGGTGCGCAACCTCAGCGAACGGGCCGAGCTGACATTCGCCCGGGTCACCACGTTCACCTTCGTGGTGATCAGCATGGTCATCGCGATCAGCACCGAAGGGCAGGGAGTGGTCCTGAAGATCGTGGTCGACCTGGTCGCCGCGACCATGGGCCCGATCTCGATCCCGCTGATGCTGGGCCTGCTCCCGTGGTTCCGGCGCAGCGGCCCGACCGCCGCGATCGTCTCCTGGGCGGCCGGTCTCGGCGTCTGGGTGGTGGTCAAGTGGATCCTGGAGGAGACCAGCCAGACCATGGTCGTCGGCGTCCCGCTGGTCACGTCGCTCGTGCTGTACGTGGCGATCGGCCTGCTCAAGCCGGAGCGCACGGCCGATCGCGACACCCTCATCGACTCACTCGAGACCGACCCCGCCGAGGAGCCGAAACGGGTCTCGGCGGCGTGACCGGCGATTGAGCGGCGAGGCCTGGCGCCTCGCCGCTCACCCCGGCCGGACCCGGCCGCCCGACAGAGAGGAACGCTGATGGACTCACGACCCGCCACCGCCCCCGACCAGGTGGCGAGCATGGACACCGACCGGCTGCGCGGACGGTTCCTGGTGGAGGACCTCTTCAACCCGGGAGAGGTACGGCTGACCTACTCCCACGAGGACCGGCTCGTGATCGGTGGCGTGGCAGGGACGGCCGATCTGCCCTGTCCCGACCCGCTGCGATCGGAGTTCTTCCTGGAGCGCCGGGAGCTGGGCGTGGTCAACATCGGCGGCCCCGGCACCGTCACCGTGGACGGGACACGGCACGAGCTGGCCGCCAAGGAGGTGCTCTACGTCGGGCGCGGTGCCCGGCAGGTGAGCTTCGACGGCCGGTTCTACCTGGTCTCGACCCCGGCGCACACCGAACACCCCACGGTCAAGGCGACGCTGGACGACGCGGAGCCGGTGCGGCTCGGCTCGCCCGAGGGCTCCAACGAGCGGACGATCTACAAGTTCATCCACCTCAAGGGCATCCAGAGCTGCCAGCTGGTGCTCGGCGTCACCGTGCTCGAACCGGGCAGCATGTGGAACACCATGCCGTGCCACACCCACGAGCGGCGCACCGAGGTGTACTTCTACTTCGGCCTGCCGGCGACCGACCGGGTGGTGCACCTGATGGGACGCCCGGACGCGACCCGCAACCTGATCGTCGCGCCGGAGCAGGCGGTCATCTCCCCCTACTGGTCGGTGCACTGCGGTTTCGGCACGCGCAGTTACGCCTTCGTGTGGGCGATGGGTGGCGAGAACCAGGCGTACGACGACATGGAGCCCGTGGCGATCGGCGAGCTGCGGTGACCTCGCTTGCCGGGCGGACCGCCCTGGTGACCGGATCGCGCGGCGGCATCGGGCGGGCCGTCGCGGTGGCGCTGGCGCGGGCCGGCGCCGACCTGGTGCTGCACGGCCGCACCGACGACCTCGACGACGTCGAGAAGGAGGTCCGCAGGGCCGGCGCCGGTGTGACGCGCTGGGTGTGCGATCTGGCCGACACCGCCGCGATCCCGGCCGCCGCAGCCGGGCTGCCGGAGGTGGACATCCTGGTCAACAACGCCGGGATCATCAGACGCGCCCCGGCCGCCGAGCACCCGTTCGACGACTGGCGCGCGGTCCTCGGCGTCGACCTGGACGCGGTGTTCCAGCTCAGCCGCGTGCTCGGCGTGCGGATGCTGGCCCGCGGTCACGGGAAGATCATCTCGGTGGCGTCGATGCTCTCCTTCCAGGGCGGCGTGCAGGTGCCCGGCTACACCGCGGCGAAACACGGCGTCGCCGGGCTGACCAGGGCGCTGGCCTGTGAGTGGGCCGCCGGTGGGGTGCAGGTCAACGCGGTCGCCCCGGGATACATCGCCACCGAGAACACCGCGCCGCTGCGCGCCGACCCGGTCCGCGAACCGGAGATCAGGTCGCGGATCCCGGCCGGGCGCTGGGGCCGGCCCGACGACGTGGCCGGCGCGGTCGTCTTCCTCGCCTCCCCCGCCGCCGACTACGTCAACGGGCACGTCCTGGCCGTCGACGGCGGCTGGCTGGCCCGATAGCGCCCAGTAGGCTGAGCCGGTGGTCAGGGAAGGCAGTTCCATCGACAAGACACTGGCGGTGCTCGAGGCGCTGGCCGAGCATCACCGCGTCACCGACATCGCCGCGGCGACCGGTGTCTCCAAGTCGACCGTGCACCGCATCCTGCAGTCCCTGGTCACCTGGGGCTTCGCCCGCCCCGACGGGCTGGGCAGCTACGAGCCCGGGCCGCGGATCCTCACCCTGGCCGGACGGGTCATGCACCGGTTCGACCCGGCCCGGCAGGCGTCCGGCGCGCTGCGTGCCCTGTGCGAGGCCACCGGCTTCACCACCCACTTCGCGATCCGCAGCGTCGACGAGGCGGTCTATGTCGACAAGCAGGAGGGGCGCCGTCCGTACCAGATGCCGTCCCGCGTCGGAATGAGCCTCACCCTGCACACGACCGCCATCGGCAAGGCGATCCTGGCCGAGCTCGGCGACTCCGAGGTGCAGGCGATCAGCCGCCGCACCGGGCTGCCGCAGCGCACGCCCAACACGCTGACCAGTGAGGAGGACCTGCTCACCCACCTGGCCCGGGTGCGGGCGCTCGGCTACGCGATCGACGACGAGGAGAACGAGCCGGGCATCCGCTGTGTGGGCGCCGCCGTCTTCGACCACACCGGGCAGGTCCTCGGCGGCATCTCCGTCTCCACCCTGGCGCTCGACATGGACATGGCCGGCCTGGAGGCGAGTGCCGGCGAGGTGATCGCCGCGGCCCGCCGGGTGTCGGCGGCCCTCGGCGCGACCGAGCCCACCACGGTCACACCGCCGATGCTGCGTAGCGGCTACGACGATCCCACTCCCGGCCTCGCGCACAGGTAACGGCGCGACAGGGTGAGCGCCGCGACGGTCAGGGCGATCCCGATGTAGACCGGGGCCAGGTGCACGGCGTCGGTGTAGCCGATCACCATGTGCACCGCCACGGCGGGCAGGAAACCGGCCGCGGCGGAACCGGCCAGCGTCCACCACACCCAGCGGCTGCCCCGCCGCCAGCCCCACATGCTCAGGGTGGTGATGGCCAGCGCCGCCGAGATCAGCGCGCCGCCGAAACCGGCGCGGTCGTGAGCCACGAACGGCAGCAGGCGCGGGTTCGCCTCGATCAGGTGCCCGGCGTGCGTACGGAGAAAGCCCAGATCCGTGGCGACGAAGACGTCGGTGAAGCCGACCGTCGACACGACCACGCCACCGGTCAGCAGGCCCACCCCGGTCACGATCATCAGGAGCTGGCCGGTGAGGGCCCGGCGGCGCTCCGGCTCGGGCCCGTCCGGGAGCAGTCTCCATCGAGGGGTGCCCGGCGGCCGGGCCACCGCCAGCACGAACATCGGGGCCAGCACGATCGTGACCGCGGCGTGCAGCGGCTCGACGAAACCACCCGTGCCCAGGAAATACAGGATGCTGGGGAAGCCGACCGCGCCGGACACCAGCAGCGATCGGCGGGCCCACGGCCAGTTCTGCCGGAGACCGCCCCAGGCCAGCCCCGTGTACAGGATCCCGATCGCGATCATCGTGCCGGCCATGGTGATCCGGTCGTGCTGCAGGAACGGGACCAGGCGCTCGTTCAGCGCCGCCAGTTGCTCGCGTCGCATGCCCAGGTAGGCGTTGTCGTACCAGAGCAGCACCGGCCCCAGCGTGATCAGGGCGGCGCCGGTGCCGCCACCGATCATCCCCAGCCCGACGAGCAGGCCCCACACCCATGCCGGCCAGCGGCGCGGGTCGGAGCCGGCGTCACGCGGACCGGGCACCGGCCCGGTCGGCGTCTCCGCCTCGATGACCCGCTGGAACCAGCCCGGCCCGGCCGCGACCAGGACCGCCGGGGCGGCCAGGACCACGACGTCCCGGCCGGCCAGGGCACGCCGCGCCACCTCGATGTCCGGGTCGGTGAGCCGAATGATGCCGTCGTCCGCGGTGACGACCCGGTCGACGTACGGCGCGAGCGCGGTGGCCACCTCGGGATCGGCGGTCCGGGCCCACACCGGGCACCGGCGTCCCGTCGCGGCGTCCCGCACGGCCGGGACGTCCGCCATGGTCACCGGGCCGACCTCGATCAACCCGGCGCCCTGTACGGGCAGTGCCCGAACCGCGTCGCGGGCGTGCCGGACCGGGACCGTGGCGCCCAGTCGGCCCGCCAGCTCGGGCGGCGCCACCGGATGGGCGAACGTGGCCGCCACCGCCCGTGCCCCGGCCGGGCCGGACGTCAGGGTGGCCAGCAGGCGCAACGCCGCACGCTCGGATCGGCGGGGGCCCAGCAGACGCGCGGTGATCGGGCGCAGGGGGTGATACGTCCAGTCCGGCACGCGGACATGATCACACGCGGAAGCCGATCACCGATGTCATGCCCCTCAGCACCACCGCGGCCGGCACCAGGCGGACCAGCAGATCACGCGCCGCGGCGGCGGGCGGCCAGGCGATCTGCCCGATCGTGTTGAGCCTGGCCGAGCGGGTGACGATCGCCTGTGTGCGGGGGCGGCGCAGAGCGTCGTAACGGGCGAGCCCGGCCGCCACACCACGGTCCCCGGCCGCCGCCCCGGCGCGGGTTGCGGGCTCGCCGCGCGTTGCGGGCTCGCCGCGGGTGGCAAGCCCGGCTTCGGTCAGGCAGTCGGCCAGCACCACCGCGTCCTCCAGCGCCTGGCATCCGCCCTGGCCGAGGCTGGGGGTCATGGCGTGCGCGGCGTCGCCGAGCAGAACCGTCCGGCCGTGGACGAACGACGGCAGCGGTGGCAGGTCGTAGAGGTCGTGGCGCAGCACCGCCTCCGGCGCGACGGCGTCCAGCAGCGCCGGCACCGGCTCCGGCCAGCTCCGGAAGCGGCGCAGCACCTCGGCGTGCTCGTCACCGGACGATCCGCCCTCGGGCACGGTCGCGGTGCCGAAGCAGTAGACCGTGCCGCCCGGCATCGGCGCGTACCCGAAACGCTCGCCGCGACCCCACACCACCGCGCCCTCGGGCAGCGTCGGCAGCGGCCGGGTCACCATCCGCCAGGCGGTGTGACCGGCATAGCGCGGGCGTACGCCGGGCCAGAACCGGGCACGGACGGTGCTGCGCAGGCCGTCGGCGGCGACCACCAGATCGGCTTCCGGCACGTCGGTCACCTGCTCGCCGGGGCGCAACACGTCCGCCGGGAGGGCGCTGAGCAGCGCCTCCAGCAGCCGGCTCCGGTGCAGGACCACGACCGGGAGGCCGAACCGCCGTTCCAGCTCGTCCGAGGTAACCCGGGTCAGCCAGCGGCCGTGCCGGTCCTTCGCGCCACCGGCGGTCTCCTTCTCGGCCCGGCTCAGCACCTCGCCGAGCAGGCCCAGGCGGTCGAGGGCGTGCAGCGCGTTCGGCCACAGCGAGATGCCGGCGCCGACCTCGGTGAACGCGGGCGCCTGCTCGTACACGGTCACGTGCCAGCCGGTACGCCGCAGTGCCACCGCGGCCGCCAGCCCGCCGATGCCGCCGCCGATGATCGCCGCGCTCCGCTCGCCCATGCGGTGACTGTAAGGCGTGGTGATCGTCCGGGGGCGCGCCTGCTCCTCCAGGGGTACGCCGTACGGCCGGACGTCACGCGCCCTCCGGACGTACCTTATTCACCTCCTAAAGGGATAAACTTCCCATCATGACCATGCCGACCTTCGTGTACGACGGAGACTGCGCCTTCTGCAGCAGTTGCGCCCGGTTCATCGAGCGCCGGATCCCCACTCGCGCCCGGCTGGTCCCGTGGCAGTTCGCCGATCTGGGCGCCCTCGAGCTCACGTCGGAGCAGTGCGAGCAGGCGGTGCAGTGGGTCGGCGACCGCCGCGCGGCCGGGCCGGACGCGTTCGCGCTGCTCCTGAAGGACGCCGGGCGCCTGTGGCGGGTGGCCGGGGCCGCGCTGGGCTGGGCGCCGGTGCGGCTGGCGGCCTGGCCGGTCTACCGCTGGGTGTCCGAGCACCGCCACATGATGCCCGGCGGCACCGCGGCGTGTTCGCTGCCGCAGGCGCGGCGGGCGCCCTCCGGCGAGCACGGCGCCTTCCCTCCCGCGAGCAGCGCGACCGAATGACCGACACGCCGTTATAAGGACGAATCACCAATTCGTCTGGAAGGCGGAGTCCGGCGTGCGGCAACGGTACGGAGAACTCGGCGAGAAGCCGCAGCGTGTGATCAGGGGCGCCGTCGTCGGCCTGTGCGCCGCCGCGGCCCTCACCCACGTGCTGATGCTGTTCCTGCACGTGGCCCCGCCGAACCCGGTCTCCCAGCGCTACCAGGCCCAGATCGGCGCGTGGATCACCCCGTACTTCGAGCAGAACTGGCTGCTCTTCGCCCCCAACCCGGAGGCGCACCGGACGCAGATCTTCGCGCGCAGCGGGTGGACCAACGCGGCCGGCGAGCGGGAGACGAGCGACTGGATCGACATCACCGCCGTCGACAACGCCGCGGTCACCCACAACGCCTTCCCCAGCCGGACGAACCAGAGCATGCTGCACCGCGCCTGGAACGCCTACGCGGCGGCGCACGGCGACGACGAGGTCTCGGTCGACGAGTTCTCCCTGCTGCGCGCCGAGAACCTGCGCAACATCGCCGCGCGGCGGCTCGCCGAGCTCAGCCCGCAGCCCTTCCAGGTGATCCGGCTGAGGGTGGTGCTGGAACCGATCCCGGCGCCGGGCGGGACGCCCCGGACCGACGAAGACGAGCCCTATACCAGGCTCCTGCCCTGGTGGAATGTGACCTCCGATGGCAGTTGACCAGACCCTCCGCCCGCCGCAGGCGCCGGAGACCGAGCCGGTGCGGGCGACGGCCGGGCGGCTCTTCGACGAGGTCTACCGGCGACTGACCGAGCAACCCCTGTCGTTGTACGCCGCCGCGTTCCTGCGTATCGGCAACGCGTTCTTCTTCCTCGTCACCCTGGTACGCGAGTTCCCGAACCGGCACCTGATCTGGGGTCCCCAGGCGCCGTGGACACCCGACCTGGCGCGCCGGATGTTCGACGAGATCGGCTGGTTCAGCGTCTTCACGCTCTCCGACGACCCCGCCTACTTCGAGCTCTGCTACGCCGTGCTCTTCCTGGTCGGCGTGCTCTTCATGCTCGGCTGGCGGACCCGGGTGCTGTCCGTCCTGTTCGCCGTCGCGGTGATCTCGTTCTACTCCCGCAACGTGCTGATGAGCAACGGCGGCGACAACCTGATGGCCCTGATCGCCGTGTACCTGGTGTTCACGGCGTGCGGGCGGCGGTGGTCCCTCGACGCGCGCCGGGCCCGGACGCACGCCCCGGCCCGCGGCTTCCGCGAGTTCACGGTCACGGTCCTGCACAACTGCGCGATGTTCGTGATCATGGCGCAGATGTGCATCCTGTACGGGGCGGCCGGCCTCTACAAGGTGCAGGGCGAGACATGGGGCGACGGGACGGCCCTGCACTACGTACTGAAACAGGATCTGTTCCGGCCGTGGCCCGCCGTCTCCGACTTCCTCGACGGCCACCAGGCGTTCCTCATGATCGCCTGCTATCTGACCGTGCTGGTGCAGGTCGCCTTCCCGTTCAGCGTGTTCAGCAAGCTCAAGTACGTCCTGCTGCCCGTCCTGATCGGCATGCACATCGGCATCGCGGTCCTGATGGCCCTGCCGGTCTTCTCCGCGGTGATGGTCCTCAACGACGCGGTGTTCCTGCCCGACCGCTTCTACCGGTGGGCCGCCGGCCTCGTCCGGCGGAGTCCGGCCCCGTCGTCGTGACGGGGCCGGACCCGCGCCGGGTTCAGTTGCGTGTCTTCGGCAGATCGAACTGGTCGGCGCGACGGCAGTCCTTCTGATTGCCGATCGCGCCCGGACCCAGGCTCTTCAGGGCCGCACGCGCCCGGGACCGGCCCAGGTTCCACGCGTACCAGGGGTCCGGCTGCTCCAGCTCGTCGGCGATCCAGCTCAGGGTGCAGCGGCGCACCGGGTCGGGCAGACGGGTCAGCGCCGGGGTCGCGTCGGCGGACAGCGCCCGCAGATACCAGGCGTCGATCTTGCCGGTCGCCTCGTAGCGCTTCGCGTTACGGCTCGCCACGTAGCCCTCCGGGTCGAGGACCGCCAGGCCCAGCAGCATCAGGACGGCCAGGCCCACGGTGGTCTGCGGGATCCACCGGCCACGCCAGCGGATGCCGGCCAGGGCGATCATCACGAAGACCGTACCCAGCAGCAGCTCCAGCGACATCACGAAGATCCGCTCGCCGGTGAAGCTGTAGACCCGCTGGTACGCCCACATCCGCGACAGCGCCGACGCCACGATCACCACGCTCAGGGCACACAGCAGGCCGAGCAGCACCCGCAGCACGACCCGCTCCACCTTGACCTCACGCCTGGCCCAGCGCGCCAGGGCGGCCAGCACCGCCAGCGACAGCAGCGTGACCGCCACCAGCTGCCAGAAACCGCTCCGGGCGTACTCGGCGTAGCTCAGGCCGGACGTCTTCAGCACGTGCACGGCCCCGCCGAACAGAACCGTGAACTGGACACCCACGAAACCGGCGAACAGCAGCACCAGCGCGAGACACGCGGGCGCCCACTCGACCAGCCCGAACCGGCCCCGGCCCGGAGTGTCCAGGCCGGACGTCACCGGAGGCGCCGACAGGGTGTAGATGCCGGAGACCGCCAGCAGCCCACCGAGAGCGGCCAGGAAGACCCACTCGAAGATCGAGCCGCCCTCGAAGTCCGGCACCAGACCGTCGAGCAACGTGGAGAACGCGACGTCCGCCGAGGAGAGGAGACCACCGAAGACCAGCAGGATCACGATCGTCAGAGCCGTCGAGAAGATCACCCGCCGGGCCATTCCGGGGTTGCGGTTGCTCCCCTGCAGGTGATCGCGCACCCAGGGCAGACCGCGCAGCGCCGCATAGGGTGCCGCGAACAGGCTGAACAGGATCGACCGGACCTGTCTGCCGCCGACGATCGCCAGAGCGGCGCAACCCAGGGCGCCGATCACGCTGAACGTCACCAGCCACCAGGCGTTCCGGAACGCCGGGACCAGCAGCAGCGCCAGCGCCGCGGCCGCCCAGACGATCCGGGTCCACCGGTCCGTGCGGGACATGTCGCCCGCCCGCCGGACCGCGACGACCACACCGGCGGTCAGCGTCAGCGCCGCCAGGAACCAGCCGATGCCGACCCGGCCCAGCGGCAGGAACGCGACGAACCCGGCCGCGCCGGCCAGGACGCCCGCGGGGACGGCGCGACCGCGGGCCGGTTTCGGGCCGGGCCAGTGCTTCTCCCGGAACTGCTTCCAGCGGGAGGGCGGGAGCGGCTCGTATGACCCGAACGGGTGCGGCGCCATCCGGGTGACCGGGATGGGGCGGTCCGCGGGTGGGGGCGTGGCCTCGCCCGACGCGGGCGGGGCGGCGTTCCCGGAGGCACTCTTCGGTGTGGTGGCCGGCTCGGTCGTGGTCGGGTCGGTCGTGGTCGGGTCGGTCGGAGCCGGCTCGGTCGTGGCCGACGGACCGGAGCGGGCGGGGGCGCCCGGGTCGGCCGCTCCCGTGTCGGCCGGGCCAGAGGTCACCTCGCCCGAAGCCCGCGGTTCGTCCTTCGGTCCGACGTCGGCGGCCTTCGCCGGGGCCGCCGGGGCGGGCTTGACGGTGGGTGACGGCGCGGCCGGCGAGGTGGCCGGGGGCGCCTTCATCGCGACGGCCGGCGCTGCCGTGGCCGCGTCACCGTCCGGCGGCGACGCCACCGGCACCATGGGTACGAACAGCGCGTACCCCCGCGTGCCGGAAGGGATCTGCACCGGGATCGCCCATGCGGGCACGCCGTCCGCCCCCGGCCAGACGATCGACGGGATCGCGTCGGTCGACGGCATGACCAGAAGCTGCGGCGGCTCCGCGGCCGGCACGGCTTCCGACGGTTTTCGTTGCTCCGGTGGCTCGGACACGGGACCCCCTCGTTCGATCGGTGCGCACACTGTAGGGCGCGCACGCCAATACGTCTACGTTGGGACGATCCCGTTTCGCCGCGACCGCGGACGGCCCCCTCGGTGAGCGCCACCGAACCGCTATCAACCCTGTCGATGCGTTCGGGCGCTACGATCCGTGCCGTGCAGGTCGATGTGGACGAGTTGCGGGTCGCGGCGCGGGCGTTGCGGGACGACACCGCGGAGGGCCTCCGGAGAGCCGCCGACCGGGTGCGGGTGCCGGAACGCCAGTTCGGTGTCGAGGCCGCTTTCGACCGCTACACCACCGCAGCCCCCTATCGCGCCCTCGCCGCCGCGCTGGAGCATGAGCTCCGGGTGCTCGAACGGGCCGCCCGCGAGCTGGCCGACGCGCTGGAGCAGACCGCGGGCGACTACCAGCGGGCCGACGACCGGGCGGCACACCGGCTGAGCGGTGACCGGGGGTGACCGACGACGACCTGCGGAGACTGCGGCACGAGCAGGGCAACATCCGGGCGGCGTACGGCCCGTGGGGCGCCGATGATCTCTCCGCCGGCTGCCGGGCGGGGGCGCGGGTGGACGGCTTCGGCGGCGACCCGGGCACCCTCGAGGACATCGCCCGCAACCTCGACGAGGTGCGCCGAATCGCCGCGCGGGCCGCGGAGACCATCGCTGACCTGCGAGAACGCGGGGTCGCCGTGGGATGGGCCGGTGACACCCAGGTGGAGGCGGCCGAGGCGGTCGAGGCGCTGCACTCCGGTGTCCACGGGCTGCTGGACACGCTCGGCTCGATTCCGGCGCGCGTCGACGCGTACGCCGTGATCGTCGAACGCCGGCGGGCCGCCGACCTGGCCGCTGTCGACCACCTGCACGACGTCGCGGCGCACGCCGCGCGAATGACCACGTTGGGTCACCTTCCGAACCCGTCCACCTACGACGCCGAGCGGATGTCGGCGCTGCACCAGCGGGCCGTCCGGGCGATCGACGATCGGGTGGCCGGGCACCGCGAGGTCGCCGAGGCCGGCCGCGACCTCGCCTCGCACCTGCGCGATCAGGCCGCGCAGGCGCGTGGGCGGCGGATGGACGGCCCGTCACTGAGCGCGCTCGACGCCGTCGTGCTCGCCGAGGCCGGCAGCGACTGGCAGTCGCCGGACCTCGGCATCCTGTCCCCGGCGCAGGCCGAGCGGGCGGCCGCGGCCCTGCACGGGCTCGGCGACGCCGACCGGCGCGCCATGATCGGGCTGCTGCGCTCGGCGGTCTCGCCCGAGCAGCGCGCCTACCTGATGAAGGCGCTGGCCGCGGGCTATCCGGTCGACGAGGTGGCCGGCTTCGGCAGCCTGATCGCGGCGCACGGCGACGACGGTCCGTGGCTGGCCGCGAGGCTCGGGCCGTTCGCGCTGGACTCCGGCCCGGTCCCGGCCACCGGCCCGGAGTGGTCGCAGGAGCAGCTCCCGACGTGTGTGGCCGCGTCGACGGTGGCCGCACGCGCCGCCGTCGACCCGGTCTACGCGCTGCGGCTCACCACCGGTGGCCGGCCGGACGATCCGGCACACGACAACCCGGCCGCCTTCCGGGAGCGGTGGCGGGCCGAGCAATCGCAGGTGTACGACGACGGGCGCGACCTGTTCCAGAAGATCCGCGGCAGTGACGGGATGACGTCCGGGCAGTCCACGACGATCGCGAACGAGCAGATCGGCGCGCGTACCGGGACGAGCTACCACAACGTCGAGGTGCAGAGCGTGGACGGGCGATCCGGCCTGCTGCCGCGGATCGAGGCGGCGGTCGACGACGGCTACCCGGTGCCGGTCACCACGCGGGAGGACGGTCGCGCCCATCAGATGATGATTATCGGTCACCAGGGGGATGTGCTGCAGATCTACAACCCGTGGGGTTACACCTACTGGATCTCCTCGGACGCCTTCGCCGACGGCGACATCAGCCACGGCGACCCCGGCCTGCCGGGCATGCCGATATCGGTGCGCCTCCCGGAGCGGACGGGCTGATGCGGATCCGCACCGACGAGGAGGCCGCACATGACGACGTGGCCGTGCTGCTGGCCGCGGGCCGGTTCGCCGACGCACTGGTGCCGGCCGCGCTGCAGGCCGAACGGCTCGGCGTGCGGCCGCGCTCGCTGACCTTCCTGGCCGGGATCGTGCGGCGGGGCGGCACCGCCTTCGCGGCGGGCCTGCCGGAGCCGCTCCCCGATCAAAATCAGACTCTGCGGGTACGGCCATGGCTCCTCGCCGCAGCCGAAGCGCCCGTCGCCGATGACCCGCCTTCGCCTTCCGCGCCCGGCCCCACTCTCCCCTCGGTGGCCGGCCCACCTTCGCCTTCCGCGCCGCCTTCTCTCCCGGATGCCGATCTGCGGCTCGCCCGGTGGCTGGACGGCGTGGCCGTGTTGATCGAGGGCCGTCGCGCCGCCGCCGCTTTCAGCTGATCGTCGCTGGAGCGGCGGGGCGACGCGACGCGGAGGGGCGGAACGGCGCGGGGGCGGGCTGAGGGACCGCGGAGGGGAGGTCCGCGGTCACACGCCGAGCCGGGTGGTGACCCAGTCGTGGAAGGCGCCGATGTGGTGTTCGGAGGGGACGAGGACACCGCCGCGGGCGTAGGCGCGGGAGCTCATCGCCGGCTGGCAGCGTTCGCAGGCGTCGAAGTCCTGGACGTTGACGCGGTGGAACAGCTCGACCGAGCGGGACACGTCACGGCCTGAGGAGACCACCTCGTTGGAGTAGAGCCAGTCGCATTCGACGATGGTGCGGTCGGCGGCGACCGGGTACATACGGTGCAGGATGATGTGGTCGGGGACCAGGTTGACGAAGACCTGCGGCTTGATGGTGATGGCGTAGTAGCGCCGGTCCTGGTCGTCGGTCACTCCGGGGAGCTTGCCGAAACCCTCCGAGCCGTCGACGGTGAAACCCTCGATGCCGCTGCCGAACTCGGCGCCGTGACCCACGTAGTACTGGGCGGCGTAGCCGTCGGCGAACTCGGGCAGCACCTCCACCAGCTCGGGGTGGATGGTGGCGCAGTGGTAGCACTCCATGAAGTTCTCGACGATCAGCTTCCAGTTGGCCTTCACGTCGTAGGTGATGCGCCGGCCCACCTGGAGGGTGTCGATCTCGTACGCGTCGATCGCCGACAGCGCCCCGAGCCGTTCGGTGACGGCGCCCGTCACGTCGTCCTCGAACGACGGCGGCTCGTCGGCGAGGCACACCCACACATACCCGATCCACTCCCGCAGGTGCACGTTGACCAGCCCGTACTCGACACGGTCGATGTCCGGCATCTTCGTCAGGTTGGGGGCGGCGACGAGTTTGCCGTCGAGGCCGTACGTCCACGCGTGGTAGGGGCACTGGAAGGCCCGTTTCACCTCGCCGCTCTCCTCGGTGCACAGTCTCGCGCCCCGGTGCCGGCAGATGTTGAGGAACGCGCGCAGCGAGCCGTCGCGTCCGCGGACGATGAGGACGCTCTCCCGGCCGATCTCCACCGACTTGAAGCTGCCGGGTCGGGGCAGGTCGGCGGCGCGGGCCGCGCAGAACCACATCTGCTCGAAGATCCGCGACTGTTCGAGGGCGAAGATCGTGGGGTCGGTGTAGTAGTGGCCGGGGAGGGTGGGGATGAGACTGGCGGTCACGGGACACCTCTATCGGCGGATGCGTTCCATCTTGGGGTCGAACAGCGGCTCGGCCGCCACGGTCGCCGGGAGCCGCGCGCCGAAGTACTCGACGGCGACCGGGGTGCCCGGCACTGACAACCCGACGGGGAGCCATGCGTACGCGACGGTGCGGCCGATGGTGTAGCCGTAGGAGGCGCTGGTGACGTAGCCGACCGGGGCGCCGGCGGCGTACACCGGCTCCTTGCCCAGCACGATCGCGGCCGGATCGTCGAGGGTCAGGCAGGTGAGCCGCCGATCGCTCGTGCGGGCGGCCAACGATGAACGGCCGATGAAATCGCCCTTGTCCATCCGCACCGCGAACTCCAGGCCGGCCGACACCGGATCGTGCTCGGTCGTCATGTCGGTCCCCCAGGCCCGGTAGCCCTTCTCCAGCCGCAGACTGTTGAAGGCGCTGCGCCCGGCCGCGGCGATCCCGTGCTCCAGCCCGGCCACCCACAGCGTGTCCCACAGCCGTAGGCCCAGCTCAGCACTGGTGTAGATCTCCCAGCCGAGCTCGCCGACGTAGGACAGGCGCATCGCGGTGACCGGCACCTCGCCGATGAACGCCCGCTGTGCCCGGAAGTACTTGAGGGCGTCGTTGGAGAAGTCGGTGCGGGTGAGCGGCTGCAGCACGTGCCGGGCGAGCGGCCCCCACAGCCCGATGCAGCAGGTCCCGCCGGTGATGTCACGAATGTGAACGGAGTCGGGGGCGTGCTGCCGCATCCAGTCCTCGTCGAGCGGCCCGTTGGCGCCCACCTGGAAGACCTGCGGCCCGAGACGCGCCACGGTCAGGTCACTGCGGATCCCGCCGTCGAAACCGAGCATCAGGGTGTACGTGACGGAGCCGACCGATTTATCCAGGTTGTTGGTCGTCAGCCGCTGCAGGAACGCCAGCGCCCCGGGCCCGGACACCTCGAGTCGCTTGAGGGGCGTCATGTCGAACATGGCCACCCGCTCCCGGGTGATCCGGGCCTCGGTGGCGGCGATCGGCGACCAGTACCGCGCCGACCAGTCGTCCCGCTCCGGCACCGGCGCGGGCGGGTTGGACGTGTACCAGTGGGGCCGTTCCCAGCCGCCGCCTTCGAGGAACACCGCGCCGAGCGACACCTGCCGGGGGTGGAACGGGCTCGTCCGCAGGGGACGCGGGCGTTCCATCGGCTGCAACGGGTGCACTATGTCGTACACCTCGATGAAGTTCTGACTCGCCCTCTCCTCGACGTAGGCGGGCGCCAGCTGCACCTGCTCGAACCGGTGCAGGTCGGCCTCGTGCAGGTCGATCGCGGGCTGCCCGTCGACGAGCCACTGGGCGAGGGCCCGGGCGACGCCTGCCGAGTGGGTGACCCAGACGGCCTCGGCGACCCAGAACCCGGCCAGCTCACGGTGCTCGCCGATGAGCGGGAACCCGTCGGCCGTGAACGA
This sequence comes from Actinoplanes sp. CA-252034, assembly GCF_050956125.1. Taxonomy (NCBI): domain Bacteria; kingdom Bacillati; phylum Actinomycetota; class Actinomycetes; order Micromonosporales; family Micromonosporaceae; genus Actinoplanes; species Actinoplanes sp. CA-252034. The sequence continues at coordinate 3,086,899 of NZ_CP191846.1, read as the reverse complement.
GAAGATGCCGTTCATCCCCTCCTCGACCTCGGTGCTCGCCAGGCCGGGCAGGAGCGCGACGCTCTCGCGCCAGGCGGGCGCGAAGTCGTCGGGGGTGAACGGCAGGACGCTCGGCATCGGCGCCGTCCCGAAGGACGAGGCGGGCATGGGCCGGTGCCCGTAGTAGCCGATGCCGAGGCGGTCGCCGTGTTCCCGGTAGTAGAGATCCTGGTCCTGGTGGCGGAGGATGGGCCTGCTCGCCTCCAGGACCAGGTCGTTCACGCCGGCCATGGCGGGGACGGGGCCGGTCTTGGCGTACTGATGGGCCAGCGGTAGCAGCGGGATGGTCAGGCCGACCATCTCCCCGATTCCCGGGCCCCAGAAACCCGCCGCGCAGACCACCACGTCGGCCGGGATGAAGCCCTGATCGGTCTCGACGCCGGTGACCCGCCCGTCGTGCCGCCCGACGCCGGTGACGGTGTGCTCGCCGAGGAAGCGGGCGCCGCGCCCGATCGCCCGCCGGGCCTGCGCCTCGACGGCGCGGACCGCCTTGGCCAGCCCGTCGGTGGGCACGTGGAAGCCGCCGAGGATCTTCGCCGGATCGAGGAGGGGGTGCAGGGCGGCGCACTCGGCGGAGCTGAGCAGTGAGCCCTCGACGCCCCAGGACGTGGCCAGTCCGTGCTTGCGGTGGAGGTCGTGCCAGCGGGCCTCGGTGGTGGCGACCTCGAGGCCGCCGACCTGGCGGAAGCACCACTGCCCGTCGAGCGTGAGGGCGCTCAGCTTGGCGACGGTGTAGGCGGCCAGCTCGGTCATGGTCTTCGACGGGTTCGTCTGGAAGACCAGGCCGGGGGCGTGTGAGCTGGACCCGCCGGGGGTGAAGAGCGGGCCCTGGTCCACCACGGTGACGTCGGTCCAGCCGCGTTCGGTCAGTTCGTCCGCGAGGGCGCTGCCGACGACGCCGGCGCCGATGATCACTACACGAGGGTTCATGGCAGTCCTTGCGTTTCACAGAGCGCAACACCGCTTGGAATACGCAACAGCTTCGACGAACGGCGGGACCGGCGTCAAGGCATCGATTGTTAAAGCTAGGGAATCCAGCCCATCCTGGCGCTCACCTCGTCTGCCGCGGCGATCACCCGCTTGGCGATCACCGGAAAGGCGTCCCGGTCCAGACGGTAGGCCGGACCGGAGACGCTGATGGCGGCGATCACCGTGCCGTCGGCGCCCCGGATCGGCGCGGCCACGGCGTTGAGGCCCACCTCGTACTCCTCGGCGGTGAAGGCCCAGCCGGATGCGCGCGCCTGATCGAGCTCGGCGGCCAACTCGGCCTCGCCGGTGACGGTCGCGTCGGTGAACCGCTCCGGCGGCTCGGCCAGGACCGCCGCCCGCACCGCGCCCGGCGCGTGGGCGAGCAGGACCTTGCCGCTGGAGGTGGCGTGCAGCGGCGTCTGGCGGCCGACCCAGTTGTGGCTGGTCACCGAGGCGGCGCCGCGGCTCTGGGTGATGTTGACGGCGCGATTGCTGTCGAGGATGGCGATGTTGACGGTCTCGCCGAGGTCGGCCGCGAGCCGGTCGCACGCCTCGTGACCCTGGCGGCTGAGATCGAGCTGCGCGGTGACCGCTCCCGCGAGACGCACCACGCCGAGGCCGAGCCGGTAGGTGCCGCGCTCCTGGGCCTGCTCCACGAAGCCCCGCGCCTCCAGGGCCGCGAGCAGGCGGAACGCGGTGGACTTGTGCACGCCGAGCTCCTTGCCGATCTCGGTGACACCGGCCGCACGCCGCCGTGCCAAGATTTCGAGGATGCTCAATGCCCGATCGACGGACTGGACGAGCGCCGGACCGGTCTCGCGTTCGTTGCTCATGGCGCAACGATAAGACAGCGACAGGGCTGCGATTACCGGGAAGTTGCAAGACGTGACGGCTCGGTGTCGCACTCTTGACTATCGATCAAGGTCCCGGGCAGTCTGTTGCGGATCTCACGAGCTGTTTCGTTTTGCACAACGAATGGCGGTCGTTTGCGTGGAGAAAGTCGCGATTGTCGGGGCGTCCCTGGCCGGTCTTGCCGCCGTCCGTGCGCTGCGCCGACAGTCCTTCGCGGGCGAGATCGTCGTCGTCGGCACCGAGCTCCATCTGCCGTACGACCGCCCGCCGCTCTCCAAGGACTTCCTGACCGGCGCGGCGACCGTCGCCGACCTGGCGCTGACCCGCGACGACGAGGACCTCGGCGCGGACTGGCAGCTGGGCGTCACGGCGACCGGTTTCGATCCACATACCCGAGGCGTGCGGCTGGACACCGGTGAGGTGCTCCGCGCCGACGCGGTGGTGATCGCCACCGGCGCGCGGGCCCGGCCGATCGAGCACATCGGCGTCCACACGCTGCGCACCCTGGACGACGCGCTGACCCTGCGGGAGGCGCTGAGGCAGACCGGCCGGCTGGTCGTCATCGGGGCCGGTTTCATCGGGGCCGAGGTGGCGTCCAGCGCGCGGAGGCTGGGCTGGGACGTCACCGTCGTCGAGTCGCTGCCCACGCCCCTGTCCGGGCAGCTCGGCACGGAGATGGGCGAGATCGTCTCCCGGCTGCACGGCGACCACGGCGTACGGCTACTGACGGGCGTCCCGGTGAACGGCCTGACCGGAACCGATCGGATCGAGGCGGTCGAGCTGGCCGACGGCACCCGTATCCCGGCCGACCTGGTGGTGGCCGGGATCGGCGCGATCCCCAATGTGGAATGGCTCGCCGAAGCGGGCGGCCTGGCCGGCGCGACGAGCGTCCCCGGCGTGGTGGCCACCGGCGACGTGACCGGCTCCCAACACTGGACGTACGCCCTGGAGCACCCGGCGATCGCCGTGGCGGCCCTGCTCGGCGCCGAGCCGCCCGCCGCGAAGCCGCCGTACTTCTGGTCCGACCAGTACGGCGTGATGATCCAGTTCGCCGGCCACCGGCAGCCGGGCGACACGGTCCGGATCGTCGAAGGCGACCCGGAGCAGCGCAGTTTCCTCGCCGTCTACGAGAGGGACGGGCAGCCGTCCGCGGTGCTCGGCCTCAGTCAACCCCGATTGTTCACCCGGTGGCGCCGTCAGCTGCGCTCTGTTTCCCAGGAGGCCTGATGTTGCAACCCGTCTGCCCGCTCAGCGAGATACCGCCCGGGGAGGCGTACCGGTGGGCGACCGACCCGCCGGTGGCGATCTTCCACACCGAGGACGGTGAGGTGTTCGCGATCGACGACACCTGCACCCACCAGGACGCGTCGCTGGCCGACGGCTGGCTGGAGGGCTGCGAGGTGGAGTGCCCGCTGCACGCCTCGAAGTTCGACCTGCGCACCGGCCGGGTCGACGCGCCCCCGGCGAAGCTGCCGGTCCGCGCGCACCGGGTCGAGGTGACCGACGGCGTCGTGCACGTCGAGCTCTCCAAGGAACCACCGAACCTGCCACCCGGAGCCAAGCCATGACCAAGTACGACTTCGTGATCGTCGGCGGCGGCTCGGCCGGCTCGGCGCTGGCCGCCCGGCTCTCCGCCGACCCGCTCAACAAGGTGCTGGTGCTGGAGGCGGGCCGTCCCGACTACCCGTGGGACGTGTTCATCCACATGCCGGCGGCGCTGACCTTCCCGATCGGCAGCCGCTTCTACGACTGGAAGTACGAGTCCGAGCCCGAGCCGCACATGAACGGGCGGCGCATCTATCACGCCCGCGGCAAGGTCCTCGGCGGCTCCAGCAGCATCAACGGGATGATCTTCCAGCGCGGCAACCCGCTCGACTACGAGCGCTGGGCCGCCGATCCGGGCATGGAGCAGTGGGACTACGCGCACTGCCTGCCCTATTTCAAGCGGATGGAGAACTGCCTGGCGGCCGACCCGGACGACCCGTACCGCGGGCACGACGGGCCGCTGGTGCTGGAGCGCGGGCCGGGCACGAACCCGCTGTTCCAGGCCATGCTGGCCGCGAGCGAGCAGGCCGGTCACCCGCCGACGAGCGACGTCAACGGCGAGCGCCAGGAGGGCTTCGCCCTCTTCGACCGCAACATCCAGCGGGGCCGGCGTCTCTCCGCGGCGGGCGCCTATCTGCACCCGGCGATGAAGAGACCCAATCTGACGGTACGGACCAGAGCGCTCGTGTCGAGAGTGCTCTTCGACGGGAACCGGGCGACAGGCGTCGAGTACACGACGAGCCGGGGCGGCGCGCCGCACCGCGTGTACGCGAGTGAGGTAATCCTCTGCGGCGGCGCCATCAACACTCCGCAGCTGCTCCAGCTGTCCGGCATCGGCAACGCCGCGGAGCTGTCCGCCCTCGGTGTCACCCCGGTCCACCACCTGCCCGGTGTCGGCGAGAACCTGCAGGACCACCTGGAGGTGTACATCCAGTACGCGTCGACCCAGCCGGTGTCGATGCAGCCGTACCTGAAATGGCGGCACCGGCCGTGGATCGGCGCGCAGTGGCTGTTCCTGCGCAGCGGCCCGGCGGCCACCAACCACTTCGAGGCGGGCGGGTTCGTCCGCAGCAACGACGACGTCGCGTACCCGAACCTGATGTTCCACTTCCTGCCGATCGCGGTCCGCTACGACGGCTCGTCCCCGGCCGGCGGGCACGGCTACCAGGTGCACGTCGGCCCGATGTACTCCGACGCCCGCGGCAGCGTGAAGATCCGGAGCCGGGACCCGCGGGAGCATCCGGCGCTGCGCTTCAACTACCTCTCCACCGATCAGGACCGCCGGGAGTGGGTGGAGGCGGTGCGCGTGGCCCGCACCATCCTCAACCAGCCGGCGCTCGATCCGTTCAACGGCGGCGAGACGTCACCGGGCGCCGCCGTCGAGACCGACGAGGAGATCCTCGACTGGGTGCGACGTGAGGGCGAGACCGCGCTGCACCCGTCGTGCACGGCCCGGATGGGGGTCGACGAGATGTCGGTGGTCCATCCGGGGAGCATGCGGGTGCACGGTGTCGAGGGACTCCGCGTCGTGGACGCCTCGGTGATGCCGTACGTGACGAACGGCAACATCTACGCCCCGGTGATGATGATCGCCGAGAAGGCCGCCGACCTGATCCTCGGCAACACCCCGCTCGCCCCTCTCGAGGTGCCGTTCCACCGGCAGGGCGGCACCAGGTGACCGGGAAACGGGAGATCCGCTGCCCGGCCGACGGCAGCCTCGTCACCACGGTCACCGACGGGTCCCGGGACGACACCGTCGCGGCGATCGCCACGGCCCGGCGGGCGTTCGACGAGGGCCCGTGGCCGCGTACCCCGGCGATCGAGCGCGGCACGCTGCTGTTCCGGGTCGCCGACCTGATCGACCGGGACGCCGCCGAGCTGGCCCGGGCCGAATCGCTGGACACCGGCAAGCGCCTCGTCGAGGCCGAGTACGACATGCAGGACGTGGCGAAGGCGTTCCGCTACTACGCGGGAATCGCCGCCACCGACGCGGGGCGGGTCATCGAGACCGGCCGCACCGACGCCATCAGCCGGATCACCCACGAGCCGATCGGCGTGTGCGGGCTGATCACCCCGTGGAACTATCCGCTGCTCCAGACGTCGTGGAAGGTCGCTCCGGCGCTGGCCGCGGGCAACACGTTCATCCTCAAGCCGAGCGAGCTGACCCCGTCGACCGCGATCATCCTGATCCGGCTGCTGGCCGAGGCGGGGCTGCCGGACGGGGTGGCGAACCTGGTGCTCGGCACCGGGCCCGAGGCCGGCGCGCCGCTGGCCGAGCACCCGGACGTCGACCTGGTGTCGTTCACCGGCAGCCTGCGAACCGGGCGCACGCTGATGGCCGCGGCCGCCGCCACGGTGAAACGGGTGGCGCTGGAGCTGGGTGGCAAGAACCCGAACGTGGTCTTCGCCGACGCCGACCTCGACACGGCGGTCGACTTCGCGCTGACCGCGGTGTTCCTGCACTCCGGCCAGGTCTGCTCGGCCGGTGCGCGGCTGGTCGTCGAGGAGTCCATCCACGACGTCTTCGTGGACGCGGTCGTGGAGCGTGCGCGGCGGATCCGGCTGGGCGGCCCGTTCGACGCGGGAGCCGAGACCGGGCCGCTGATCTCCGCTCAGCATCTGGCCAAGGTCGAGGAGTACGTGGCCGCGGGTCTCGCCGAGGGCGCCGTGCTGCGCTGCGGCGGGCGGCGGCCGGACGACCCGGCGCTGGCCGGCGGCTTCTACTACCTGCCGACGGTGCTGGACGGCTGCCGGTCCGGGATGACCGTGGTCCGCGACGAGTCGTTCGGGCCGGTGCTGACCGTGGAGACGTTCACCGGCGAGGACGAGGCGGTACGGATCGCCAACGACACCGACTACGGGCTGGCCGGGGCGGTGTGGACCACCGACGCCGGGAAGGCCCAGCGGGTCGCGCAGCGGCTGCGGCACGGCACCGTCTGGATCAACGACTACCACCCGTACGTGCCACAGGCCGAGTGGGGCGGATTCAAGCAGTCCGGCATCGGCCGCGAGCTGGGCCCCCGTGGACTCGACGAGTACCGCGAGACCAAGCACGTCTGGCAGAACATCGACCCCCGCCCGCAGCACTGGTTCCGTCCCTAAGAGACTTTGGAGTCACGATGACCACCGAGAGCGTCATCTCGGTCCGGGACCTGTGGAAGGTGTTCGGGCACAAGGCGGACCTGGTGCCGCGCTCGGACGAGCTGAAGGCACTGTCCCGGCGCGAGCTGATCGAGCGGACCGGCTGCACGGCCGCGGTCCGGGACGTGTCGTTCGACGTCGCGCCGGGCGAGGTCTTCGTCGTGATGGGCCTGTCCGGATCCGGCAAGTCCACCCTGGTCCGCTGCCTCACCCGGCTGATCGAGCCGACCGCCGGGCAGGTGGTCTTCGAGGGCGAGGACATCCTGGGCGCCGGGAAGCGACGGCTGCGGGAGCTGCGCCGCCACAAGTTCTCCATGGTGTTCCAGAATTTCGGGCTGCTGCCGTACCGCCAGGTCATCGACAACGTGGCGTACGGGCTGGAGATCCGCGGCGCCACGAAGACGCAGCGGCTGCGACGGGCCCGCGAGGTGATCGAGCTGGTCGGCCTGGAGGGGTACGAGCACAGCTACCCCGACCAGCTGTCCGGAGGCATGCAGCAGCGTGTCGGCCTGGCCCGGGCGCTGGCCGTGGACCCGGACGTCCTCTACTTCGACGAGCCGTTCTCCGCCCTCGACCCGCTGATCCGCCGCGACATGCAGAACGAGGTCATCCGCCTGCACCGCGAGGTCGGCAAGACGATGGTCTTCATCACCCACGACCTGTCCGAGGCTCTGCGGCTCGGCGACCGGATCCTGATCATGCGGGACGGGAAGCAGGTCCAGTGCGGCACCGGTGACGAGCTGGTCGGCGCGCCGGCCGACGACTACGTGCGCGACTTCGTCCGGGACGTGCCGCGGGCCTCGGTGCTGACGCTGCGCTGGGTGATGCGCGCGCCCCGGCCGGACGACACGCTCGACGGCCCGGAGCTGGGCCCGGACGTGGTCGTGCGCGACGCCGTGCGGACCGTGCTCGCCGCCGACCGGCCGGTCCGGGTGGTCCACGACGGGACGCTGCTGGGCGTCGTCACCGCCGAGGAGATCCTCACCGTCGTGACCGATGTGGAAGCCGCCGCCTGATGTCCTCCCTCGTGAAAGACCGGCGCCGGCTGAACCGGCCCGTGCTGGTCGCCGCGGTCCTGGCCGCCTGGGTGCTGATCTGGATCCCGACGCGGGTCTGCACACCCTCGGCCTCTCCCCCGCCGACCTGACGCCGCTGCACCACTGGCTCAACGACGTCAACGACACGGTCGGGGCGAACCGCAACAGCAGCCCGTTCTTCCTGTACTTCTTCAACGAGATCCGGGCCGCCATCGACAGCCTGGTGACGTTCCTGCAGGACCTGATCGCCCAGCCGTCGTACGGGCGGCCGGTTCCGGTGCTCGGCTGGCTCGGTGTGGTGGCCGTCGTCGCGTACGTCTCCTGGGCCTTCGCCGGATGGAAGCCGGCCCTGCTCGCCGCCGCCGGTTTCGTCTTCTTCGGGTTGCAGGGGCTGTGGGAGGAGAGCATGGACACGCTCGCCCTCACCCTGGGCGCCGTGTTCATCGCGCTGCTCATCGGCATCCCGCTGGGCATCTGGGCCGGGCTGTCGGACCGTTTCCACAAGGTGGTGACACCGGTCCTCGACTTCATGCAGACGATGCCGACCTTCGTCTACCTGGCCCCGCTCACGCTGCTGTTCCTGATCGGCCCGGCGTCCGCGACGATCGCCACCCTGATCTACGCGATGCCACCGGCCATCCGGCTCACCGCGCACGGCATCCGCTCGGTGCCGCGCTCGGCGGTCGAGGCGACCGAGTCGCTCGGCGCCACCGGATGGCAGAAGCTCACCGGGGTGCTGCTGCCGCTCTCCAAGCGCACCATCGTCCTGGGCGTCAACCAGACCATCATGGCGGCGCTGTCGATGGTCACCATCGCGGCCCTGATCGACGCGCCCGGCCTCGGCAAGACCGTGATCAAGGCGCTGCAGACGCTCGACGTGGGCACCGCGTTCAACGCCGGCCTGGCGATCGTGGTGATGGCCGTCGTGCTGGACCGGGTCACCACGGCGGCCGGCGACCGGGCACGGCGGACCGGCCGGGCACCGCGCCTCCGCAAGCCGCTGCTGGCCGTCTCCGGAGTGGTCGCGGGCGTCTGCTGCTACCTGTCGTACACCTACTTCTGGGCCGCCGAGTTCCCCGACGACGTCAGCATCGGCAGCAACCTGTCCAAGGGCGCCGACGCGGTGGCGCGGTGGGCGCAGGAGGACCTGTCGACGGCCACCGAGGCCCTCAAGAACGCGGTCACCTACGCCCTGCTGAACCCGCTCGAGTCACTGCTCGTCCAGTCGCCGTGGTGGCTGGTCGGCGCGGTCGTGGTGCTGCTGGCCGTGCTGCTCGGCGGAGTGCGGGCGGCGGTCACCACGGCGGTCTGCGTGGCGCTGCTGATCGGCACCGGTCTGTGGCAGGACAGCATGACGACGCTGGCCATGACGATCGTCGCGACGGTCATGGTGATGCTGTTCGGCGTGCTGTTCGGCGTGTGGATGGGCCGCAACCGGCTCGCCGACCGGATCATCCGCCCGGTCCTGGACGCCGGCCAGACGATGCCCGCCTTCGTCTACCTGGTGCCGTTCCTGGCGCTCTTCTCGGCCACCCGGTTCACCGCGATCGTGGCCGCCGTGGTGTTCGCCGCCCCGGTCGCCATCAAGATCGTGGCCGACGGAGTGCGCGCCATCCCGGCCGCCACCGCCGAGGCCGCGACCGCCGCCGGGTCCAGCACCTGGCAGATGATCACGAAGGTTCAGCTCCCCATGGCCCGGTCGTCGCTCACCCTCGCGGCCAACCAGGGCCTCATCTATGTCCTGTCCATGGTCGTGGTCGGTGGCCTGGTCGGAGCCGGTGCGCTCGGCTACGACGTGGTCGCCGGCTTCTCCCAGGGACAGCTCTACGGCAAGGGCCTCGCGGCCGGCGCCGCCATCGTGTTGCTCGGGATCATGCTCGACCGTATCGCCCGGGCCACTCCCCCCTCGAAAGGTAGTAACTGACCATGAAGCTATTGCGCCTCACGGCGACCGCCGCTGTCACGGCACTGGCGCTGACCGCATGCGGCGGCGAGAAGATCGGCGAGACCCCGGCCGGCGGGTCGTCGTCCGGAGCGGCCGCCTGCGGCACCTTCAACCTGGCGGTCAACCCGTGGGTCGGCTATGAGGCCAACGCGGCGGTCATCGCGTACGTCGCGGAGAAGAACCTGGGCTGCAAGGTCACCAAGAAGGATCTCAAGGAGGAGATCGCCTGGCAGGGCTTCGGCACCGGTGAGGTCGACGCGATCGTGGAGAACTGGGGCCACGACGACCTGAAGAAGAAGTACATCGACGAGCAGAAGACCGCGGCGCTGGCGGGCGAGACCGGTAACAAGGGTGTCATCGGGTGGTACGTACCGCCGTGGATGGCCGCCCAGTACCCGGACATCACCGACTGGAACAACCTCAACAAGTACGCCGACCAGTTCAAGACCTCGGAGTCCGGTGACAAGGGCCAGCTTCTCGACGGCGACCCGTCGTTCGTCACCAACGACGAGGCCCTGGTCAAGAACCTGAAGCTGAACTACAAGGTGGTGTACGCCGGCAGCGAGGCCGCCCTGATCACCGCGTTCCGCCAGGCCGAGGCCAAGAAGACGCCGCTCATCGGCTACTTCTACGACCCGCAGTGGTTCCTGTCCGAGCTCAAGCTCGTCAAGATCAACCTGCCGAAGTACGAGGCCGGCTGTGACGCCGACACGGCGAAGGTCGCCTGCGACTACCCCGAGTACATCCTCGACAAGATCGTCAGCAAGAAGTTCGCCGACGCCAACGGACCGGCCTACAAGCTGGTCAAGGCGTTCAACTGGACCAACGACGACCAGAACCTGGTCGCCAAGTACATCTCCGAGGACAAGCTGACCGCCGACGACGCCGCCAAGAAGTGGGTCGAGGCCAACCCGGACAAGGTGAAGGCGTGGCTGGCCCAGTAGGGACCCGCCCCGCCCCGGGCGGCGACCTGCCGGAGCACCCCGACCGGCTGTGGCGCAACCCGGAGCCCAAAGCCTCCTACGACGTCATCGTCGTAGGAGGCGGCGGGCACGGCCTGGCCACCGCCTACTACCTGGCCAAGAACCACGGCATCACGAACGTGGCGGTGCTGGAGCGCGGCTGGCTCGCGGGCGGCAACATGGCCCGCAACACCACGATCATCCGGTCCAACTACCTGTGGGACGAGAGCGCCGGCATCTACGAGCACTCCCTGAAGCTGTGGGAGAGCCTGGAGCAGGAGCTGGACTACCCGATCCTGTTCAGCCAGCGCGGTGTGCTCAACCTGGCGCACAGCCTCCAGGACGTCCGCGACAGCGTGCGGCGGGTGCACGCCAACCGGCTCAACGGGGTCGACGCCGAGTGGCTCACCCCTTCGCAGGTGCGCGAGGTCTGCCCGATCGTCAACATCTCGCCGGACGTGCGCTACCCGGTGCACGGCGCGACCTACCAGCCGCGCGCGGGCATCGCCAAGCACGACTACGTGGCGTGGGGTTACGCCCGCGCCGCGGACGCGCTCGGGGTCGATCTGATCCAGCACTGCGAGGTGCAGGGACTGCAGATCAGCAACGGGCGGGTCACCGGCGTGCACACCGGCCTGGGCACGATCGGCGCCGGGAAGGTGGCGCTGAGCGCGGCCGGGCACACCTCGGTGGTGGCCGCCACCGCCGGGATCGACCTGCCGTTGCAGAGCCACCCGTTGCAGGCTCTCGTCTCCGAGCTGCTGGAGCCGGTCCACCCGACGGTCGTCATGTCGAACGCCGTGCACGTCTACGTCAGCCAGGCGCACAAGGGCGAGCTGGTGATGGGCGCCGGCATCGACACGTGGAACGGGTACGGCCAGCGCGGCGCCTTCCACATCATCGAGCGGCAGATGTCGGCGGCGCTGGAGCTGTTCCCGGTCTTCGCGCGGGCGCACGTGCTGCGTACCTGGGGCGGCATCGTCGACGTCACCCCGGACGCCTCCCCGATCGTCGGCCTGTCGCCGGTGGAGAACCTCTACCTGAACTGCGGGTGGGGCACCGGCGGGTTCAAGGCGACCCCCGGCGTGGGCTGGTGTTACGCGCACACGGTCGCGCACGGTGAGCCCCACCCGCTGAACGCGCCGTTCCGCCTCGAGCGCTTCGTCACCGGCGCTCTCGTCGACGAGCACGGCGCCGCCGCGGTCGCACACTGAAACACGAGGAATCCGCATGATGCTCATCCCCTGCCCGTGGTGCGGGCCCCGCGACGAGTCCGAGTTCCACTACGGCGGGCAGGCCGGTGTCGCCTACCCCGCCGACCCGGCCGCCCTGTCCGATGAGGAGTGGGCGAGGTACCTGTTCTTCCGGGACAACCCGAAGGGCCCGTTCCGGGAGCGGTGGAGCCACAGCGCGGGCTGCCGTCGCTGGTTCAGCCTGGTCCGCGACACGGTGACCAACGAGGTGCTCTCATGACCCAGGCGTTCCGTCTCGCGCAGGGCGGGCTGGTCGACCGGGAGGCGCCGCTGAGCTTCCGGTTCGACGGCCGCGAGTATCAGGGGTTCCGGGGTGACACGCTCGCGTCGGCGCTGCTGGCCAACGGGGTGCTGCGGGTGGCCGACAGCCTGCGGCTCGGGCGGCCGCGCGGCATCTTCTCGGCGGGGATCGAGGAGCCCAACGCGATCGTGCAGATCGAGGAGCCGTTCCCGGAGCCGATGCTGACGGCCACCACGATCGAGCTGTACGGCGGTCTGGTCGCCCGGTCGCTGCGGGGCCATGGGCGGCTCGCCGGCGACCCGGACCCGGCCCGGTACGACTCGACGCACGCGCACTGCGACGTGCTGGTCATCGGCGCCGGCCCGGCCGGTCTCGCCGCCGCCGCGACCGCCTCGTCGTCGGGCGCCCGGGTGATCCTGCTCGACGACCAGCCCCGTCTCGGTGGCAGCCTGCTCGGCACGGGTGAGCTGCTGGACTGGGTGGACACGGTCGCCGCCGAACTGGCGGCCGCGGACGAGACCCGGGTGCTGACGCGGACCACGGCGTTCGGCTACTACGACGACAACCACGTGATCGCGGTCGAGCGGCGCACCAACCACCTGGGCGCACCGGCCCCGGCGCACCTGTCGCGGGAGCGGATCTGGCGGATCCGGGCGAAGCAGGTGGTGCTGGCGACCGGTGCGCACGAGCGGTCGCTGGCGTTCGCCGACAACGACCGGCCGGGTGTGATGCTGGCCGGGGCGGCGCGCACCTACGTCAACCGGTACGGCGTACTGCCCGGCCGCCGGGCCGTCGTGCTGACCACCAACGACAGCGCCTACGCGGCGGCCCGGGACCTGGCCGCGGCCGGGGTGGAGATCGCGGCGATCGCCGACCTGCGGCCCGGTGGAGGGCCCGGCGCGGACGGGATCGAGGTGCTGCCGGGCTGGGCGGTCACCGGTGTGAGCGGTGCGGAACGGGTGTCCTCGGTCGTTCTCGGGAAGGACGGCGGCCCGGAGCGGCGGTTCGACGCCGACCTGCTGCTGGTGTCCGGCGGCTGGAACCCCGTCGGCGCGCTCTACAGCCAGGCCGGGGGGCGCCTCGCCTACGACCCGGAGCTGGGCGCGTTCCGACCCACCGGGGGCTGCCGTCAGAACCTCTTCGTGGCCGGGGCCGCGGGTGGCTCGTACGATATGGGGGTCTGTCTCGCCGAAGGCGCCGCCATGGGTGAGCGCGCCGCGGACGCCGCCGGATTCGCCGCCCGCGGGATCGCCCTGCCGGAGGCTTCGAGCCCGGCCGGGACGCCGCCGGTGGCGGTCTGGACGCTGCCCGGCGGTGACCCGGCGACGCAGCTCGTGGATCTGCAGCGGGACGTGACGGTCGCCGATCTGGCCCGCGCGACAGGCACCGGGATGCGCTCGGCCGAGCACGTGAAGCGGTACACCACCGCCGGCACCGCCCACGACCAGGGCAAGACCGGTGGCACGCTGACCAGCGGAGTCGTCGCCGAGTTGCTCGGTGTGGAGGTGGGCGCGCTGGGCACCACGACGTTCCGGCCGCCGTACGCGCCGGTGAGTTTCGCGGCGCTGGCCGGCCGGGACCGGGGCATGCTCTTCGACCCGGTCCGGGTGACCGCGCTGCACGGGTGGCACGAGTCGCACGGCGCGCTGTTCGAGAACGTCGGCCAGTGGAAGCGGCCCTGGTACTACCCCCGCGACGGCGAGGACATGACCGCCGCCGTGCTGCGCGAGTGCCGGGCGGCCCGCGAGGGCGTGGCGATGATGGACGCCTCCACCCTCGGCAAGATCGACGTGCAGGGGCCGGACGCCGCCGCGTTCCTGGACCGGCTCTACACCAACATGATCAGCACGCTGAAGCCCGGCGCGATCCGGTACGGCGTGATGTGCAGACCGGACGGGATGGTCTTCGACGACGGGACCGTCATCCGGCTGGCCGAGGAGCGGTTCCTGGTCACCACGACCACCGGCAACGCCGCCGCCGTCCTCGACTGGATGGAGGAGTGGCTGCAGACCGAGTGGCCCGAGCTGCGGGTGCGCTGCACCTCGGTCACCGAGCAGTGGGCGACCGTCGCGCTCGTCGGCCCGCAGTCGCGCGCGGTGCTCGCCTCGCTCGCGCCCGGCCTGGACGTCAGCCGGGACGGGTTCGGCTTCATGACCTGGCGCGACACCGAGGTCGCGGGCCTGAGCGCCCGGGTGTGCCGGATCAGCTTCTCCGGCGAGCTGGCCTACGAGATCAACGTGAGCTGGTGGGACGCGCTCGCGCTGTGGGAGGCGCTCGCCGAGGCGGGAGCAGCGCACGGCATCACGCCCTACGGCACCGAGACCATGCACGTGCTGCGGGCCGAGAAGGGCTACCCGATCATCGGCCAGGACACCGACGGCACCGTCACCCCGCACGACCTGGGGCTGGGCTGGGCGGTGTCGAAGAAGAAGGCCGACTTCATCGGCAAGCGGTCCTTCACGCGTACGGACACCGCGCGCCCCGACCGCAAGCACTTCGTCGGCCTGCTCCCCGACGGCGGCGAGCTGCTGCCGGAGGGCGCGCACCTGGTCACCGGCGCGCCGCAGCGGGTGCTCGGGCACGTCACCTCCTCGTACCACAGCGCGGCCCTGGGCCGTACCTTCGCGCTCGCCCTGATCCGCGGTGGCCGTGACCTGATCGGACAGACGGTCTGGGCCACTCTCGACGACGGTCTCGCGCCGGTGACCGTCACCGGTGCCGTGCTCTTCGACCCGGAAGGAACCCGCCGTGACGGCTGATCGGAACTTCCGGAGGTCTCCCCTGCACGGCCTCCGTGACCGTCTCGCCGCGACGGGCGGCGCTGTCACCGTCGCCGAGACGCCCTTCCTGGCGCAGATCAACGTGCGGACCGACGCCCTCGCGCTGGCGCGCCCCGGCGACGTGGACGTGCTCCCCCTGGGACCGGACGAGTTCCTCGTCGTCGGGCCGCCCGGGTCGGAGGACCGGTTGATCGCGGCGTTCGACGGACCGGGGGTGTCCGTCGTGGACGTCTCGGCGCAACGGACCGCGCTCGATCTGAGCGGTCCCGGCGTCCGGGAGCTTCTGGCATTCGGTTGCTCGATCGATCTGCACCCGCGCGTCTTCGCGGTCGGCGACTGCGCGCAGACCGTTCTCGCTCATACGCCCGTGGTGTTACAGCGCCGTGAATCGGGTTTCCGGGTTCTGGTGCGGTCGTCGTTCGCCGCGCATCTGGCGGCCTGGATTCTCGACGCGAGCCCGGAACTCACCGCCGGTCACTGAGAGCGCTCCCATCTCACCGCCCGTAATGGTCGCAATGCGCAAAGAGGTTGCACCATCGTAAATTTCGGTCCGCGGTGTTGACCATCAAGAAGGAAAAGAAGATTCTTGTCCGGCGATCACGGAAGATCGGATATCCGACTTCGTGACCGCCGCCTCGCGCTGCTTCGGATCCACTTTGCTTAACAAACTTTAACGATTCATTGTCGTGAATCGACTCGCGTGCCGGCCAGGACGGGGCCACGCCGGCCGTCGACAGAGGAGCTGATCGCTTGTCCGTCCATGTCGAGGGCGCCGAGCTGTCCGAGCCGGCCGGTGACACCACACCGGCCCCCGGCGCCCACGCAGGTGGCAAGCAGGTCCTGAGCCATCGGACCGGTGGCACGATCCGGCGGCGGGTGATCCGCACACTGGCCCTGCCGGTCGCGACCACCCTGGTGCTGCTCACCATCGTGGCCGTCGGCGAGGTCGCCAACTACCGCGAGGCATCCGCCACCGCCCGGGCCGTGACCATCAACGTCGCCGTTCAGGAGCTGGTCCAGGATCTGCAGACCGAGCGTGGCCTGACCGCCGGCTACCTCGGCGGCAACGAGGGCTTCCGCGACGAGATGCTGCCGGCCCGCGACGCGGTCGACCTCAGCCGGAGCCAGCTCGAGTTCCTGATCGCCGACGGCGGCGACGTCGAGGACCGGACGGCCGCCGCGGCTCGGCAGTTGGACGGGCTCACCGGGGTCCGCGCCGGCACCGACACCGGCTCCGGCAAGCGCGACGCCACCTTCGCGTTCTACACCGCACGCATCGCCGACCTCGGCAACCTCGACTTCGACCTGGACAGCACCGGCGACGAGGAGCTGCGCCGCGGCGCGGCCGCGCTGGAGTCGCTCAGCGACGCCAAGGAGGCCATCGCCCAGGAGCGCGCCTTCCTCAACGGCGTCTTCTCCGCCGGCGGCTTCAAGCAGGGCGAGTTCCTGCAGTTCGTCACGCAGCGGTCCACCAAGGACGCGGCGCTCACCGCCTTCGACCGCTACGCCAACGACACCGAGCGGGCGTCCCGGCAGTACCTCTTCGACACCGGCCCGGCCCGCGAGGCGGCCTACTTCGAGCAGGTCGCCCTGCTCTCCGGTGACGGCCGCTACCTGCAGGTCAACCCGCAGGCGTGGTGGTCGGCGCACACCACTCTGCTCGACGACATGCTGCAGCTGGAACGTCACGTCGGATCGGTCATCTCGGCCCGCGCCAACGTCCTGGAGGACGAGGCCTCGGTCCGGATGGGCGTGTTGCTCGGCGCCGTGCTGCTCTGCCTGGCCGGCTCGATCTGGCTCGCCACCGTCGCCTCGCAGTCGGTGGCCCGGCCGCTGACCGTGCTGGCCGGCGAGGCGAACCGGCTGGCCGTCCAGCAGCTGCCGGAGGCCGTCCAGCGGGCGTCGACCGGTGACAGCACCGCACCACCGCTGCCGGTGCTCGTGCCCCGCGGCGCCAGCATCGAGGTCCGGCTGGTGGCCGACGCGTTCGACCGGATCCAGGCCACCGCGTACGAGCTGGCCACCGAGCAGGCGGTGCTGCGGCGTACCACCGCCGAGTCGCTGGCCAACCTGGGCCGCCGCAACCAGAACCTGCTGCGCCGCCAGCTCGGCTTCATCACCAAGCTGGAGCGGGAGGAGTCCAACCCGACCGGCCTGGCCAACCTGTTCGAGCTCGACCACCTCGCCACCCGCATGCGGCGGAACGCGGAGAGCCTGCTGATCCTCGTCGGCGCGTCCAGCCCGCGGCAGCTGTCCGAGCCGCTCAACGTCACCGACGTGATCCGGGCCGCGGTCTCCGAGGTCGAGGAGTACCGCCGGGTCACGCTGCGCCGGGTGGACGACACGATGGTCACCGGCTCCACGGTCAGCGGCATCGCGCACATGCTCGCCGAGCTGATCGAGAACGGTCTCGCCTTCTCCCCGCCGGACGTGGACGTGGAGATCCACGGCCGCCGGATCGGGGACAACTACCTGATCGCCGTCAGCGACCAGGGCATCGGCATGACCGCCGCCGACATGGCGCGGGCCAACGAGCGCCTGCGCGGCGAGGGCGACTTCATCACCGCCCCGGCCCGGTTCCTCGGCCACTACGTGGTCGGCCGCCTGGCCATGCAGATGGGCATCGAGGTGCAGCTCACGCCGTCGCCGGTGACCGGTGTGACGGCCCGGATCACGCTGCCCGCCGACATCCTGGCCAGCGCGCCGCCGGTCAGCGCGGGGCCCCGGCCCGCCGCACGGCCCGCCCCGCAGGCCGCCCGCCAGATCACCGCGACCATCGAGGCGCCCACGGTGGTCATGCCCGCACCGCTGCCGACCATGGAGACGGCCCCGATCCGGCCGCTGCAGTCGACGGCGATCGAGTACGTGGTGGTGGACGACCAGAGGACCGCCACACCGGCGCCGCCGCCGGCGCCGGTGTCCATGGAGAGCTTCGCGCTGACCGACGACAGCGCGCCCCGGACCGCGAACGGCCTGCGTAAGCGCACCCCCCGCGCGCAGCGCGGCCAGCCACGCAAGGCCGAGGCCGCCGCCGCGACCATCGAGAAGTCGAGCCTGATCAACGACTCGCCCGAGTCGGTGCGTGATCGGCTCAACGCGCTGCGTGGCGGCATCCAGCGTGGTAATGCCGAAACAGCGGGGTTGTCGTGACTGCTATTCCGAAATGGCCCCTTGGCAGCAACCTGGAAAGAAGAATGATGAGCGTAGACACGTCGGCGGATCGGCACCAATTCAATTGGCTGCTCGGCAACTTCGTGCACCAGACGGACGGCGTGCGTGACGCCGTGGCGGTGTCCTCCGACGGCCTGCTGATCGCCAGCTCGGACGGGCTGAACCGAGCCGAGGCGGACCAGCTGGCCGCCATCGTCTCCAGCCTGGCCAGTCTCGCGCGCAGTGCCTCCCGGCGGTACGACTTCGACGGCCTCAAGCTCATCATGATCGAGATGCACCGGGGTTTCCTGCTGGTCTCGGTCATCCGCGGGGCAGCGTCCTCGGCGTGGTGTCCGGCAGCGAGTGCGATCTGGGCCTGGTCGGCTACGAGATCTCGCTGCTCGCCGACCGGTTCGGCGACCTGCTCACCCCAGCCCTGATCGCTGAGTCCCGGCAACACCTACCGCGATGACCGGCCCGTCGTGGGGCTCCGAGCCCGAGATGATCCCGTACGCCGGCTCCCACCGGCCGTCCTCCGGGCTGTACTCCACCGACCCGGACGAGGATCCGGTGATCCGTCCGTTCATGCTCACGAACGGACGGACCCAGCCCCTGCAGGACGGGCTGCGGATCGAGACGCTGTTGTACGCGGCTCCGGCCGCTCTGTCGGCGCCGTTGCGCTTCGAGTCCCGGCGCATCGTCGAGCTGGCGCAGTCGCCGATGTCGATCGCCGACCTGTCGGTGGCGCTGCGCGCGCCGCTCGGCGTGGTCCGGGTGATCGTGGCCGACCTGATCACGCAGGGCTATCTGACCGTGCAGGAGTCGGTCGGCGAGCTCTCCACCAGTTTGATCGAAAGGATCAGGGACCGTGTCCGGGCGCTCTAGGGAGCCTTCGGCAGCGCACCCCGTCGCTGTCAAGATCGTCATCAGCGGAGGCTTCGGCGTCGGCAAGACCACGTTCGTGGGAGCCATCTCCGAGATCGAGCCGCTTGTCACCGAGGCCGAGATGACCGAGAAGTCGATCGGCATCGACGACACCTCCGCGGTGTCCGGCAAGACCACCACGACCGTAGCCCTCGACTTCGGCCGGATCACCCTCGACGACGCGCTGCTGCTCTATCTGTTCGGCACGCCCGGGCAGGACCGCTTCGCCTTCCTCTGGGACGACCTGGTCGACGGCGCGCTCGGCGCCATCGTGCTGGTCGACACCCGGCGGATCGAGGACTCGTTCCCGGCGATCGACTACTTCGAGGAGCACGAGATCCCGTTCATCATCGGCATCAACCGTTTCAGCGGCGGGCAGCGCTTCCACCCGGAGGAGGTCCGCGACGCCCTCGGCGTCGGCCCCGGCCTGCCACTGGTCGAGTGCGACGCCCGCGACCGCGAGTCGGTGAAGAGCGTGCTGGTGGCGCTCACCGAGGAGGTCCTGGCGAAGCGGGCGACGCGGGAACGGGCGTCGACGTGGTGAGCCGGTTCCTGCCCCGGATGCTCGCGGCGATCGGGGTGGTGGCGCTGGCCGGCTGCGCGAGCACCGAGGCGGCGATCAGCCCACCGCCCGGCGTGCCGGAGACGACCCGGTGCGGGACCGTCAACATCGCGGTCAACCCCTGGTCCGGGTACGCCGCGAACGTCGCCGTGGTCAGCTATCTGCTGAAGTCGGAGCTGGGCTGCCGGGTGGAGACCGCGGAGCTGAGCGAGACGGCTTCCTGGGCCGGTCTCAACGACGGCAGCATCGACGTGATCCTGGAGAACTGGGGCCACGACGACCTCAAGAAGAAGTACATCGACCGGCAGAAGGTCGCGGTCGAGCTCGGCCTGACCGGTAACAAGGGCGTCCTCGGCTGGTATGTGCCGCCGTGGATGGCCAAGACCTACCCGGACATCACCGACTGGAAGAACCTCAACGAGTACGCCCCACTGTTCAAGACGGCGAAGTCCGGCGCCAAAGGCCAGTTCCTGGCGGGTGACCCGTCGTTCGTCTCCAACGACGCCGCGCTCATCGAGAACCTCAAGCTGGACTTCACCCTGGTGTACGCGGGCAGCGAGGACAAGCTCATCGCGGCGTTCCGCAAGGCGCAGGCGGACAAGACGCCGCTGCTCGGCTACTTCTACGAGCCGCAGTGGTTCCTGTCGGACGTGAAACTGGTGCACATCCCGCTGCCCAACTACACACCCGGCTGCGACTCCGAGCCGGAGAAGGTGGCCTGCGACTACCAGCCGTACGACCTGGACAAGATCGGGCGCAAGGCGTTCGTCGACTCCGGGAACCCGGCGGCGACCTTCATCAAGAACTGGCAGTGGACCAACGCCGACCAGAACCAGGTGGCCAAGGACATGGTCCAGAACGGACTGTCGGCCGAGGACGCCGCCAAGAAGTGGGCGGACACGCACCGTACCGTCTGGGAGAAGTGGCTTCCCTGACGCGGATCGCCTGACTCAGATCGCCCGGTCCTGCAGCGGAAGCGGGGCCGGGCGGCCCAGCAGGTAGCCCTGACCGAGGCGGATGCCCAGCTCCAGCAGCTTCTCCCGCTCGGCCTCGGTCTCGATGCCCTCGGCGACCAGCATGGCGCCGATGTCCGAGGCGAAGCCGGCCAGGCAGCGGGCCAGAGCCATCCGGACCGGGTCCATGTCGATGCCGCTGGTCAGCGTGATGTCGAGCTTGATGATGTCCGGGCGCAGCTGCAGGATGTGGCTGAGGCTGGCGAACCCGGCGCCGGCGTCGTCGACCGCGATCCGGATCCCGTACGCGCGGAGCTGCTCGGTGACGGCCACCAGACCCGGGTAGTCGAAGACCTGGGTGTGCTCGGTGAGCTCGACCGCGATCCGGCGGTGCGCGTTGGCCAGCAGCGTCTCCTGCACGCGCGGGTCGAGGATCGCCTCCACCGACAGGTTCGTGCTCAGGTACGCGCCGGCCGGCACCTCGTCCAGCGAGGCGAAGGCCCGCCGCATGGCCAGCAGCTCCAGCTCCACCCCGAGACCCGCCTCGTTCGCGGCGGCGAACGCGATGTCGGGGTTCAGGGCGGTGTCCTTGTGGAAGCGGGCGAGCGCCTCGTACGCGATGACAGCGCCGTCGGACAGGCGCATCACCGGCTGGAACATCGGCTCGATCGCCTCGGAGCGCAGGACCGCCTGCAGGATCTCGATCGTGGCCGGGCTCGTAGCCGTCTGCGAAGTCATGCTCGAATCGTGGAGGCGCATTCTCAAGGACGGTTCAGGCCGGGCTCTGGATTACCCCTGGTCGTCGGCTTGTCGCAAGCCTGAATCGGGCTAGAGGAACGCTTGAGGTTGCGGCTCCAACGTTTGGGCCATGAACGCAACCGCCACCGCCCAGCGAGCCGCCACCCGCGCCACCGTCGCCGCTGTCACCACCCTGGCGCCGGCCGCCACGCCGAACCTGTGGGCCCCGGCCACCGCGGGCATCGAGCTGACCGTCGTGGTCCCCTTCTACAACTGCGGGCCGGTGGTGGCCCGGACGATCCGCGACATCGCCGCCACGCTCACCGCCGCCGGCGTCGGGTACGAGATCATCGCGGTCAACGACGGCAGCACCGACGGCTCGCAGCACCACGTCTTCGGCATCCCCGGCGTCCGGCTGATCGACAACCGCACCAACTCGGGTAAGGGCAACGCGCTGCACCAGGGTTTCGCCGCGGCGCGGGGCGCCTGGGTCGGGTTCATCGACGCCGACGGCGACATCGCCCCGCACCACCTGGCCACCTACCTGATGCTGGCCCGGGGTGGCGACCACGCCGCCGTCTACGCCGACAAGCGTCACTCCGGCTCGATCAGCGGCGCGTCGAAGCTGCGCAAGATCATCTCGATCGTCTACTCCACCCTGGTCGCGCTGCTCTTCCTGCTCAAGGTCAAGGACACCCAGACCGGCTGCAAGATCATCCGCCGCGACGCGCTCGCCCAGCTCCTGCCCCACCTGCGGGAGCAGCGATTCGCCTTCGACCTGGAGTTCTTCGTCGCCGCCAAGGCCGCCGGCATCGGCAACATGCACGCCGCACCGGTCGCTCTCAACACCGGCGCCAACGGCAGCACCGTCACCACCGACACGATCGTCCGCACGCTGCGCGACACCGTCACGATCCACCGCCGTCACCTGTCCGGCCACTACCGTCAGGCCGCCGCCTGAGCCACTCGCGCCGGTGCTCGATCACCCCGGTGACCAGCAGCGCCGCCAGCGAGAACAGCGACACCCCCAGACCCAGCCGCAGCCACTTCCACGGCGTGTATCGCACCGTGAAGGCCCCGGAGCCGGCCCGGACCGCCACCGTCCCCGCCACGGTGGGCCGCGTGACCTGATCACCGGCCGTCCACTTCGCCGACCACTCCTCGGGCAGCACCACCCAGCCGGCCCTTCCCTCCGAGACCTCCCACTGCGTCGTCCCGTCGCGGCGGAGGCCACCCGACGCGGTGGAGGGAACCGCACCGTCACCGGCCCCGGAGAGCAACGTCTCCGTCCCCAGTCGCCCCTCGGCCGACCAGCGCAGGGCGGCGGCGACATCCCCGTCACGAGCGCTCACCACCCGGCCCGTACCGTCCACCGTGACCCGGTAGAGGTCGAGCTCCGCGGTACGCAACACCGGCGCCAGATCCCGCTGCCGGCCCACCCAGGCGTAGACGTCACTCTCACGGTCCCTGGCCAGCGCTACATATCGGACACCGAGCGGCGCGATCAACTGCCCGAACTGGCCACCGCCTCCCTTCGCCACCAACTGGTCCAGATAGGCCATCCGCCGTGAGGCCGAGTTGGACCGCACCTGGCCCAGCTCCGCGGCGTCACTGCTGAGCACCGGCCGGCGGAAGAACGCCGCGGCCGGTGTCGCCACACTGCGGACCTCGGTGAACGTGAACGGCTGGTACTGATGCCAGGGCAGGAACAGCACCGACTCGTCACCGGCTCCCATGATCCGGTCGGCGGCGTACCACGCGGCCGGATAGTGGCTCACCCGGACACTGCCGCCGAGTCCCCAGACCAGGGAGGCACCGAGCGAGAGGTACATGCCGATCAGCGCGGGCGCACCGGTGATCGCGACCGCCTGCGGAACCAGGGCCCGGCTCGACCGGAGGCTCGTCATCACCGCCTCCACCGTGGCGCCGATGCCCACCGCGTACCCGAGCATCGCCAGCGCCACCCATTTCTGCTGCTCGCGCATGGCCTCGAAGAGTGGGAGGACCTCGAACGCGATCCGGTACCCGGTGCCGAGCGGGCCGTCGACACCGGCGCCGAGCAGCAGCCCGGTGACCGTGACGGCGGCCAGCGGCACTCCCGCGACCGGCTCGCTGCGGCACATCCGCGCCAGGCCCACGACCGCGGCCACCACCAGCACCGTGCCCGGGACCAGTCCCAGGGCCGCCTCCGGGCTGCTGTCGGAGGCGCCGCGCCAGAACCCGCGCAGGGTGATCACCGCGGTCGCGAGCCCGTTCGAGCCCGGATACGTCGCGTAGACGTCGAGGTCCTGGTCACCGACGCGGACGGTGAGGATCGCGTTGGCGACGACGACCGCGGCGTACGCGTAGACGCAGCCCGCCGACACGATGACGACCACCGTGCGGACCGCGTCGCGCCATCGTGGCCGGGGCAGCACGGCGACCGCCACCAGCAACGCCGCGCCGAGCCACGCGGCGTGCGCGCCGACCGAGATGGCCAGGGCGTACCAGCCGGCCGGGCGCACGGCGATCCACCGTCCACGGCGCCGGGCGTGCAGCGCGGACGCCGCCATCGGGGCCAGCAGCGCCACCGCCAGCAGGAACGGCACGTGCCCGGCCTGGATCCGCTCCACCACGAACGGGTTCAGGCAGGCGAACAGCGCCGCCGCGTGCCGCCGCCACCGGCTGCCACCGGCCAGCGCGGAGACCCCGCCGGCGACGATCGGGAAGTACGCCAGGATCATCAGCCAGCTGGTCGCGCCGGCGCCGAGCACCTGCCGGATGCCGTGGGTGGCCAGCCGGTACGGCAGGGCGTCGAGCGCCGCCGGGTCCAGCCCGTACAGACCGGGGGTCAGCGCCTGATGCGGTCCGGACACCCAGTCGAGCAGCAGCAGATAGCCGGGGCGTGTCCATGGCGCGACCACCAGCACACCGGTGACCAGGCCGAGGAGCACGGACTCCGCCGTCAGGGCACGGGACCCGGCTATGGCCGGGTAGGCGTGCCGCCGCCGATGCCGCCCGGCCCGGTTTCGGCGGTCCTCGGTCATTCGACCCAGTATTGCGGCTGCGTGGAGACGTCGGAGGCGATATCCGGCAACGTTTCTCAACCTGGGCCCGCGACGACCGATCTTCCCGGCCATGCGCATCCTGATCCTGAACTGGCGAGACCTGAGCCACCCGGCAGCGGGCGGGGCCGAGGTCTACACCGAGCAGGTGCTGCGCCGCTGGGCGGCGGCCGGCCACCAGGTCACCCTGTTCGCCGCCGCGGTGCCCGGACGGCCCGGGCACGAGATCCGCGACGGCTACCGGATCATCCGGGCCGGCAGCCGGTTCACCGTCTACCGCGAGGCCCGCCGCTGGTGGCAGAGCCGTGGCCGGGGCCGCTTCGACGTGGTGATCGACGAGACGAACACGGTGCCGTTCCACGCGCACGAGTGGGTCGACGACGGTGCCCGGACCATCGCCCTGGTGCACCAGACCTGCGAGGAGATCTGGCACATCAACGCGCCGCCGGTCCTGGCGCACCTCGGGCGGCACCGGCTGGAGCCGAACTGGCTGCGGCGACTCGGCCACAGCCCGATCCTGGCGGTGTCCGCGTCGACGCGCGAGGCGCTGTCCCGCTTCGGGGCGTACGACGTGACGGTGGTCCCGGAGGGCTACGAGCCGCCCCACCCGCTGCCACGCCCGGTCAAGGAGGAGCAGCCGACCGCCGTGTTCTGCGGCCGGATGGTGAGCTACAAGCGGCCCGGCGACGTGATCCGGGCCGTGGACCTGGCCCGCGAGCGGATCCCCGGCCTGCGGCTGTGGATGATCGGCGGCGGCCCGCTGCTGGACCGGCTGGCCGCGACGGCGCCCGCGCACGTCACCTTCCACGGGCGGGTCTCCGAGGAGGGGAAGCACGACCTGATGGCGCGGGCGCACGTCCATCTGGCGGCCAGCGTCCGGGAGGGCTGGGGCCTGGTCGTCACCGAGGCGGCCGCGCTGGGCACCCCGACCGTCGCCTACGACGTGCCGGGCCTGCGGGACTCGACGACGGCGGCCGGCGGGGTCGTCGTGCCGCCCCGGCCCGAGGAGATGGCCGCCCGGCTGGCCGAGTTGCTGCCCGGCTGGCAGCGGCGGGCGCCCGAGCCCCTGCCGTACGGCGGCGCGCACTCCTGGGACACGGTCGCCGACACCCTGCTGGCGTCCGTCCGGCAACACGCCCGTGTGCCGCGCGGCCCGATGCGGGTGGCCGCCTGACCGCTAGTGGCAGCGGGCCTCGCCGATGTCCTCGACGCTGTCCTCGGCCTCCAGCGGGTGGAACGCCCACCGGTAGGAGTCCGGGCGCAGCGTCAGCTCGAGCACGCCGTGATGGTCGTAGTCGGCGTACTCACCGATCACCGCCCCGGCGGCCGGCGCGACCTCGGGGCGGTAGTGCGCCTGGCCACCGGTGCCGACGACGAACTGCCGTACCCCCTTGTCGTCGGGCCGGCCGTCGGGGTTCGCCGGGCGGAACCGCTCGTAGTGCGCGTCGTGGCCGGAGAGCACCAGCTCGACCTGGTGCTCGTAGAGCGTCCGGAACAGGTCGGCGGTCCGCACGTCGGACCCGGCTATCCCGCTCGACCAGCGCGGATGGTGCCAGGCGGCGATCACGCAGCGGTCGCCGGCGGCGGCCAGGTCCGCGGCCAGCCAGGCCTGCTGCGGCGAGCCGGGCCCGCAGCCGCCGGACACCCCGGAGCAGTTGGAGTTCAGCACCACCAGGTGCCACTGGCCGATCTCCTCGGACCAGAAGCCGCGCGGATCGCGGACCCGTTCGCCGAAGTAGGCGGTGAACGACGACGCGTCCTGCACCTTGTACTCCTGGTTGCCGAAGACCGGCACGGTGCGGTCCCGCAGGCGGCCGAACGAGGGGCCGTAGACGGTGCGGAACGCCTCGCCGGTCGGCACCTCGTACTGGACGTCGCCGAGAGCCACCAGGTAGTCGGGTTCGAGGGCGACCGCGATGTCGGAGACCGACTGCTGGCGGCAGCGGTCACCGGGCGGCTCGCCGGGCGGTTTGAGGTCCGGGTCGGCCGGGTCGCAGGCCATGTCGCCGGCGGCCGCCACGGTCACCACCGAGGGGCGATGATGAACCGTCGGCCGGCCGGCCACAGCAGGATCGCCACCAGCGCGACGACCATCGCCGCCGAGGTCCAGAGGATCAGGTGGCGGCGGGCCCAGCGCATCCGCCGCCCGGACCGTTGGCCGAGCAGCCGCCGGACGAGACCGGTCATCGGCGCCACCGGGGCATCCGCGGCCACTTGCGTCTCCGCCGGTGCCGCGCCGGCCAGTCGCCCGGACGGCCGGCGGGCAGGCGTACCGCGTACATGAAGCCGATCGACAGCGCCACGGTCACCGGCAGCAGGTAGAAGGCGTACCGGGCGAGGGCGGCCGGGCCGTAGCGGACCGTGAAGTCACCGCCGGCCGGCAGCGTCCAGCCGGCCATCCAGCCCTGCAGCGTCACCTTCTCGGCACCGGCGATGCCGCTCAGCTGCCAGCCCGGGGCCGCGCTCTCGGCCAGGGCCACCACGGCCGGGCCGGAGCCGGTGACCGTGCCGGAGAACTGGGCCGGGTTCTCCCGCTGGAAGTCCACCGCCGACTCCGGGCCGGGATCGTCCTGCCGGATCAGGACCACCGCCGACGTCGACGCGACCGGGCGGATCCGTACGCCCCGGTACTCCACCTGGGACTGCTGACGGCCCTCCAGGTCGCGGAGCCCGTACAGGTAGAGGCGGGCCTCGACGGTGTTCGGGTCGGGTGGGATGAGCGCCTCGTACGACGTCCAGCCGTTGTACACCGCGACCGTCGGCAGCTTGCGGCACAGGTCGGGCCCGCGTAGGTAGAGGCAGAACTTGGGATTGCGCAGGGCGACGCTGCGGGCCTCCATCGACAGCTCGTACAGGGAGGCGCCGCCGAAGTCGTCCGCGCTCGCGCCGATGCAGGCCAGATGGCTGACCGCCTTGAGCGTGTACGTCGTCTCGCCGTCCCCGCCGACCGCCGACTCGGCGGCCAGCCCCGCCTGGTCGGCGGTCTGGTCGTCGTACCGGTAGCAGTCCTCCAGTGGCTCGAACGGGGTCAGGATCGAGCCGGACAGCCCGCCGTCGACGCGCAGCTCGTGCTCGCCCGCGGTGAGCTCGACGGTGGTCTCCGGCACGACCGGCGGCCACACCTCGTGGCTGCCCACCTCCTCCAGCGCCTGCACCTGCACGCCGCGGTACTCGACCACGGTCGGCGAGGCGAGGCGCCGGCCCACGTCGGCGTGCAGGATGATCTGTAGCAGGCCGCCGGCGTCCATCGTCACCACGCCCTCGAAGGCGGTCCACTCGTCGCTGAGGGCGGGCCGGGAGGACAGCTCGCACCCGGCGGCGCCGGACTGCCACAGGCAGATCTGCGGCCGGGGCCCGGAGACGTGCCGGTACTGCAGCCGTACCCGGTAGATCTGGCCGGGCGGGGCGCCGCTGACCACGACCCGGGTGCAGGCGGCGTGGTCGGAGGCCTGCAGCCGGACCGCTTCACCGTGCCTGGTGTCGGTCATCTCGGCGGACAGGCCCAGCTCGCGCCACGGCCGCGGCTCATAGTTGTTGCAGTCGAAGACCGGGCTGAACCCGCTCACCTTCGCCGGTGTCGGGTCGGCGGCCAGCAGGGTCAGCCGGGTGGCCGCGCCGACCGGCACCGCCGCCGGCTCGTCGACGTCGAGGGACACCACCCGGCGGGTGCCGGCGGGTTTGACGGCGAGGATCTCCCGGTCGTCGGGCAGCGGCACCCGTACGGCGGGCCGGCGCGACACCGTCCGTCCGTCGACCTTCACCACCGTCCGGTCCTCCAGCAGCAGCTCGCCGTCCTCGACGCGCGGGATCAGTGTCGGCGCCGCGCGGGCCCGCTGGGCCACCGTGTAGCGGCCGGCGGGCACGTCCACCGTCGTCCGCGGGGATCCCTCGTCCACCGCCGGGACCGGCCAGTGCACGATGTCCGGCGTGACGGCGGCGGTGTCGTCGACCTGCGGGCTGGTGGCGACGGCCGTGGTGTCCGGGCGGGCCGCGATCGCCGTGGACGCGCCGACCGTGCCGAGCACCGCGGCGCCCGCGTCCGGGCGGGGCGGGGCGTCGAGCACGCGGTCGTACGTCCGGACGGTCGGACTGGAGCCGTCGCCGAGCCGCCACACCTGCAGCAGGCCGTCCACCTCCAGGGTGGCCCCGGGCACCCGGGCCATCGCGGCCGCCAGC
Organism: Actinoplanes sp. CA-252034; assembly: GCF_050956125.1. NCBI lineage: Bacteria > Bacillati > Actinomycetota > Actinomycetes > Micromonosporales > Micromonosporaceae > Actinoplanes > Actinoplanes sp. CA-252034. Next base: position 3,058,588 of record NZ_CP191846.1, on the reverse strand, counting down.
ACCCGGTCGTCGGCGAAGTAGCGGTTGGGCAGGCCGCGGACCAGGTCGTGCCGGACGATCACCCGGCTCGCCCCGATCGAGTGCAGCAGGCGCGGCACCGGCTCCAGGTCACCGGCGAGCAGCGCGGCCTCGACCAGGCGCAGCGCGGCCGCGAAGCCGGGCACGTCGCCGAAGTAGCCGTCCGGCTTGGGCTGCACCACGGGATGTCTGATCAGCAGGTTCGCGATGCTGTCCGCGCCGAAGAAGCCCCAGGTCGTCGGCATCTGGTAGTAGTCGTCGAGGGGCAGCACGAAGACCTTGCCGGGTCGCGGGTCGGCGTCGATGTGCTCGGCGACGTCCCACCACTCCTGGGCCACCCGGACGTGCATCGAGGGCTGGGTCGGGCGCTCGTCGGGCATCACCCCGCCGGTATAGAGCGGGTACGGGTAGGCCAGCGCCAGCACGACCGGGACGGCGGCGACGGCCCGGCCGTAGGGTCGTCGCCGCCGGGGAAGCAGGCGCAGCCGGAGCAGTAGTCCCTCGACCGTGGCGGCGAGCATCACCCCGAAGAACGAGATGAGCAGCTGACCGAGCTTGCTCATCGGCTCGCGGAACAGCCAGAAGCCGGGGGCGTGCAGATACAGGAACATGTTGATCTTGGCGAGGGGCGGGCGCAGGCCCTTGGCCAGGAACACGAACACCAGGATCATCACGAGCAGGCCCAGCGTGACCCGGCGCAGCCGCCGGGACGCGACCAGCGGCGCCACGAAGACCAGGGCCGGCAGCAGGTAGCGGATCCAGATCCACCACGGGCGGTCCAGGTCGGTGGCGAACGGCAGGTACTGCGGCAGGAACCAGGCCCAGTTCGCCACCATGGTCAGGATGTTCGGCGGCACGTTGTTCACCTGCGACCAGGACCAGTTCGTCGGGTCGGTGAAGGTGGCGTTCGCGGTCGCCCCGCCACCGCCGGTGAAGCTCTGCGCCAGCGGCAGCAGCCACCACGCGTTCAGGCCGAGCGCCCACGGTGTCGCCGCGACGAACCAGCGCAACAGCCGCCACGCCGCCCGGCGGCCGAGCAGGAGCGCGGCCAGCAGCGGGGTGCCGCCGATCGCCCAGGCGTACGCGACCACGAGCATCGGCGGATTGAAGCTGAGGAACGACGTCGGCATCAGCGCGAACCCGGCGATCGGGGCGGGCACCCGGCGGCCCAGCGCGACCCGCATCGCCACGCCGGTGATCAGCGCGACCGAGCCCACCGAGATGACATTGAGCGGGTTCGGCAGCCGGGTCAGGAAGAAGCCGTTGAGCATGCCGAAGGCGCCCGCCACCACGATGCCGGTCTGGCTGCGCACGAACGCGCCGGCCAGATACGCCACCCCGAACCCGACCAGGCCGTAGATGCACGTGTAATAGAGCCACTGGGCCGAGTACTCGGTCAGCCCGGCCAGCCGGCAGAGCCGGATCAGGACGAACTCGAAGGCGCGCGCCATCGTGTAGGCGGCCGACCCGGCTCCGGTGATCTGGTGGTTCCACGACCAGGTCATCTCCGGTTCCCAGCCGCGGCGGATGAACGCGCCCATGTCCCCGCCGGCGATGAACGTCCCGGTCCGGAACCAGCGGCTGACGATCAGCACGTCCAGCGCCAGCACGATCAGATACGGCCGGGCGGCCACCAGCGCCGCGCGGCGCGGCAGATCCGACATCGGCCGGGTCCGGCCACGGAGCGAGAGGAGCCCGAGGGGCACGGCCGCCGCGGCGAGCACGAGGCCGATCAAGATCATCCAAAAGACCACGGTGGTACGGCCGAACGCGTGCGCCGGTCCACTCGCGGCGAACAGCACGACCGCCCCCGCGATCGCCGGACGCCACAGCCGTTCGGCTCGGGCTCTCAGGTCACGGCGACGGCGACGGTGCCGGGCGGCCTCCCGGCGCACGGGCCGAACCGGCTCCGGCGACGGCTCCGCCCGGTCCTGAACCCCCGGCCGGGCAAGATCGAGCGCCACGGCGAACCTCCGGACATCTGCCCTCGCGTTACCGATCGGCGCCTGGGCGCGATGACTGAGCCGGTGTGTCCCGGCGTGGCCCCGGTGGGCGCGGTTCACGGGCACGGCGTGCGGTTGGCTCAAGGGCTGCTCAGGAGGCGGTCATGGTTGGCTCGACACCGTTCCGCCGGCGGTGGCCCGTACCGCAAGCTCGTCACATGCCGTTCCTCACCGCCTCCGCCGCCCGCCGCGCCGTCACCGTTCTGATGATCGTCCTGGCGGTCTGCGGCACGGCCCTGGCGCTCGACGCGAAGCCGGCCGGCGCCGCGGCGAGCAGCGACCGCCTGGTGCTCACCTGGGCCGAGGACGGCAACCGCCTGCAGGTCACCGGGGTCGGCTACCGCGCCCGCGACCTGGTCGAGGTGCGGCTCGGCAGCAACCCCATCCAGCAGACCCGCGGCGACGACAACGGCCGCATCGAGATCAGCGTGCCGGAGACGCTGCTGGCCGCCGGGATGTCCGGCGCCAGCATCGTCCTGGCCGGCCGCTCGGTCTCCGGCACCTCCCGCATCCTGATCTCGGCGATCCCGCCGCGGGCGGCCGCGCGCGGCCCGGTCGACCTGCTCCCCTGGGCCCTCGGCGCGGCCGCTCTGGCCCTGCTGCCGCTGGGCTTCTGGCTGAGCCGCCGGGGCCGGGCCGAGGCCGGCGCCGCGCCGAGCGGGTACCGCCGCCGGCACGCCGCCTGAACCGTCGCGCCGCCTGAACCGTCGCGCCGAGTCGATACCGCCGCGGCCACGCCGCCTGAACCGCTCGGCACCACCCCCACCCGATTCGCTCCCGAGGGGCACGACCTGAACCCGATCAGACCCACGGCTTCACCGCGCCCCGGCCTAAAGCGGTGCGGTCCCGAACCGATCAGCACCGCGACTTCAGCACGCTCCGGCCTCAACCGGCGTCACCTGAAACCGATCGGCACCCCAACTTCACCGTGCCCCGGCCTCAAGGGGCGCCGTCTGAAACCGATCAGCACCGCGACGTCACCTCGCCCCGCTCCCGAGGGAGCACAGCATGAAAGCCCGGGCTCCCCCCGCCCGGCTCGCTCCCACGCGAAAGGTCTGGCATGGGATATGCAGCGCGCACCCTCGTCGAGGCGATCCCCGCTCCGGCGGCGATCCTGGACCTCGACGGTCGTGTGCTCGTCGCCAACGAGCGTTGGTCGGCGCCGGGCCGCGACACGGAGCTCCAGCCGGCCGAGGGCGGGTTCCTCAGCACCTCGCCCGGCCCGTGCGGCGGGCACCGCGGTGTGCTCGAGGCGGTGTGGCACATGACGCCCGCCGGCCCGCCGGCCCGGCTGGACTGCCGGTGCGACGACACCGCCGAGCGCACGTGGCAGGTGAGCGCCCTGGACGCCGGCGACGGCGAACGGCAGTGCCTGGTCACGATCCTGTCCGAGGAGCCGGGCCCGGACACCAGGGCCGAGTTCCTGGCGCTGCTGAGCCACGAGGCGCGCACCCCGGTGACCACCGTCGTGGCGGCGGTCGAGCTGCTCCGGGCGCAGACGCTGGAGCAGGGCGTACGGGAGATCGTGGACAACGTCTACTACTCCGCCCGGGCCCTGGAGACGCTCACCGACAACCTGCTCGACCTGGGCAAGCTGGAGACCGGGCGGCTGCGCCTGGCACAGGAGCCGGTGACCGTGCGGGCGCTGCTGGAGGGCGTGGTCGAGCCGCTGCAGCGGGAGTCGCGCAGCAAGGGCATCCTGCTGCTCACCGCCCCGTCGCCGGATCTTCCGCCGGTGGTGCTGGGTGACCCCCAGCGCTTGCGTCAGGTGCTCGACGCGGTGGTCGGCAACGCCGTCAAGTTCACCGCCGACGGCGAGGTCGTGGTGCTGGCCGAGGCGCCCGGCGACGGGACCTGGATGATGACGGTGTCGGACACCGGCCCCGGTATCACCGAGCCGCAGCGGGCCCGGATCTTCCAGCCGTTCACCCAGGCCGACTCCTCCAGCGCCCGCCGGCACGAGGGCGCCGGGCTCGGCCTGGCGCTCGCCTCCCGGCTGGTCGCCCGGATGGGCGGCGACATCGAGGTGGAGTCCGCGCCCGGCGCGGGCGCGCTGTTCCGGATCCGCCTGCCGCTGCTGGTCGCGCCGTCGCCCGAGGAGAGCGAGCCCAAGCTCCTCGCCCGCCGCCGGATCGCCGTGGTGGCCCCGACCCCGCGGTCCACCCGGGCACTGGCGTGGCTGCTGGCCGGTGCCGGGGCCGAGCCGGTGGCGGCGGAGTTCGACCAGGTCATCCGGCCGATGGCGGACATCGACACGGTGGTGTGGTGCGACGACGCGCACGATGCCGAGGCCGGGCACCGCGCCGACACGGTGGGGCGCGCGGTCGGGCCGGACGGCCAGGGCCTGATGATCAGCAGCACCGATCCGCGTACCGGCGTCGTCCGCCGCCCCGGCGTGCTGACCGCCCCGCTCGTGCTCAGCCGCGTGGTGGCCGCCCTCAATCAGGAGCGGACCGGCGTGCGCGGCGCCCCGGTCACGGTGCCCCCGCTGTCCGGCGGGCGGGTCCTGCTGGCCGAGGACAACGAGGTCAACCGCACCGTCTTCCGCCGCATGATCGAACTGATGGGCGTCACCTGCGACACCGTCGTCGACGGCGAGGAGGCGGCCCGGGCGGCGCTCGGCGGACCGGGTTACGACGTGGTGCTGATGGACGTGCAGATGCCGCGCACCGACGGGCTGGAGGCGACTCGGCTGATCCGGGCGGCCGGGTGCCGTACCCCGATCCTGGCCCTGACCGCGACCGCTCCGGCCGACCGGGACCGCTGCCTGGCGGCCGGCATGGACGGACGGCTGAGCAAGCCGATCACCCTTCCCGAGCTGCGGGCCGCGCTGGCGCCCTATCTCCATCCCGGGACGGCCGCTCCGCCCGGTGACGGCGACGCCGACGAGAACGCCGGCCGGCCGGTCTCCCGTATCCAGATCGACGACGCTCCCGCCCGGGTGATGGCCCGATGACCCGCCACCAGGAAAGGCCCACGGTGTCCGACAGCGCCGCACTGGTCAACATCGAACTCGCCGGTCTCCGCACCGAACTGGAGCGGGAGCGCCACCACAACGCGGAGCTGCAGGCCACGATGGACGGCCTGCGCCGCTCGGTGACGGAGCTGCGGAACTTCGCGCGCGACGTCAGCCACGACCTGAAGGCCCCGCTGGCCGGCATCCTCGGGTACGCCCAGCTGCTGGAGCACCTCGACTTCGGGTTCGCCCGCCCGGCCGGGTACGACGAGTTCGTCTCGGAGATCAACCGCAGCGCCGACCGGATGCGACGGCTCATCGACGACGTGCTCGCCTACTCGGCGACCAGCGACAGCACCCTGCGCCTGGCCCCTATCGACCTGTCCGCCCTGGTCGACGACCTGGCCGCGGACGCGAGCGGTCTGATCCGCCCGACGCCTCTGATCACCCGCGACACCCTGCCGGCCGTACACGGCGACCACAGCATGGTGCGGCGGCTGCTCGAGAACCTGCTCGGCAACGCGATCAAGTACGTGCCCCTCGGCGAAGCCGCCCGGGTGCACGTCTCCGCGCAGGCGATTGAGGGCGACATGGTCCGAATCGAGATCACCGACCACGGGATCGGAATCCAGGACGGCCAGCACGAGGCCATCTTCGAGGAACTGCACCGGGCCCACCCGGAGGCGTACCCCGGCAATGGTCTCGGCCTGCCCATCTGCCGTCGCATCGTGCAGCGGATGGGCGGTGCCATCGGCGCCGACCCCCGTCACCGCGGTGGCGCACGGATCTGGTTCACCCTGCCGCCGGCCCCCACGGCCGGTGAGCCGCACGCGGTGCTCCCCGAACTCGATCTCGACCACACCACGGTCTGAGATGCCGCGCCGGCCGATCCCCCCGCAATCCCCCAACGACAGAACGAGGTCCTGATGGACTTGAGGCGACTACTCGTCGCGGTGGGCGCTGGGGCGCTCGGGTTGGTGACCTCCACGGTCGCCGTCCCGTCGAGCGCCCAGGCCGCCCTCGCGGCGCCCGGAACGCTGGCGGTGACCCGAACCGCCGACGACGTGTACAAACTGCGGGTGGTGTGGAAGGCGGTCCCCGGCGCCGACCACTACACGGCCGACATCGTGGCGGGTGACGTGCAGACCGTGATCGATCTGCCGGGCGCCACGACCGAGTACACGATCGACGCGCCGAACCCGTGCACGACGTACAAGGTGCGGATCGGCGCGGTCGACACCTCCGGTGCCGTCGCCAACACCGGCTACTACACGCTGAAGGCGCTGACCCCGAGCGCGGTGACCGGCATGTCGACCGGCCGCGCCGACGAGGGCGGCACCGCCACGGCCGGCTGGAAGGCGCCGGCCTGGACCGGCTACTCGCCGCTGACCGGGTACCGCACGGTCTTCACCCGGATGGTCGACAACGTGGTGCTGGCCGACCGGACCGGCACGGAGACGGCGTTCCGCTTCTCCGGCGCCAGCCCGGAGCGCGCCTACACCCTGTCGCTGACCACCATGAACGCGTACGGCGCCTGCGTGACCACGAAGTCGCTGGTGGACCGCTTCCGGCCGGCCGAGCCGACCGACCTGGTCGTGAAGCGGCGCGCCGACCAGCCCGACTCGGTGGAGCTGGCGTGGAAGGCGCCCGTCGGCAATCCCGCGCCGACGTACTACCAGATCGGCTACGGCACGGAGACGATCAGCCGCCTGGTGCGGGTCGACGCTTCGGCCCGGTCCAGCACGCTCGCGCTGCCGGCCGACAAGCCGTGGATCGTGGAGTTGAAGGCGTACAACGAGAACGGCGGCAGCAACGCGGTCTCCGGGGCCATCCCGGCCACGTCCGCGCCCGTCGAGGTGCCCCCCACTCCGGTGGAGGTGCCCACCACCCCGTCGAACCCGGCGCCGCCCTCCGTCCCGTCCTCCGCACAGCCGTCCAGCGAGACGCCGTCCAGCGCGGCGCCGTCCAGCGAGACCCCCACCGGCACGGCACCCTCCAGCGAGACGCCGTCCAGCACGGCGCCCTCCAGCGAGGCTCCCACCAGCGCGGCGCCGTCGAGCGAGGCTCCCACCAGCGCGGCGCCGTCCAGCGAAGCCCCCACCAGCGCGGCGCCGTCCGATCCCGCGCCGGAGCCCACCGTCGCCCCGCAGCCCTCGGACCGGACTCCCCCGAAGATCACCGCGACGCTGTCCCAGCAGCCGGTGGACGACTGGTTCCGTGGCCCGGTCACCATCGGGTTCACCTGCTCCGACGACAGCGGGGCGGTCGACTGTCCCGAGCCGGTGCTCGCCGACACCGACGGCGCGGACCAGCAGTTCTCGGGCACGGCGAAGGACGCGGCCGGGAACACCACCACGACCACCGTCACCCTCAACATCGACCAGAAGGCGCCGCACATCACCGCGACCGTGGTGGACACGCCCGGCGCCTCCGGCTGGCACACCTCGGTCCCGACGATCCACTACGTCTGCAGCGACACCGGTTCCCTGATCGCCAGCTGCCCGGCGGACACCCCGGTCACCACCGAGGGCCCCGAGCAGGTGGTCACCGGCACCGCCGTCGACCGGGCCGGCAACACCGCGACCGCCCGGCTGACCGTCGACATCGACACCACCGTCCCGGAGGTCGGCGCCACGATCGACCAGGCCCCGAACAGCGCGGGCTGGTACCGTACCGCCCCCACCGTGCGCTACACCTGCGCCGACACCGGCTCGGGCGTCCGGGTCTGCCCGTCGGACCCCACGGTCTCCACCGACGGCGCGGACCAGGTCGTCACCGGCACGGTCATCGACCGGGCCGGCAACACCGCCGCCACCTCGGTCACCGTCGCCGTCGACCGCACCGCGCCGCGCATCACCGCGGACCTGATCGGCGCACCCAACGCCGCCGGCTGGTACCGCACCCCGCCCACCGTGCACTTCACCTGCACCGATGCCACCTCCGGCATCGACAGCTGCCCGGCTGACGTCGTCGTCGGCACCGACGGCGCCCGGCAGGTCGTCACCGGCACCGCCGTCGACCGGGCCGGCAACACCGCCGAAGCCTCCTACGTCCTGAACGTCGACGGCACCGCGCCGCGCGTCACCGCCGACCTGGTCGGCACGCCCAACGCCGCCGGCTGGTACCGCACCGCGCCCACCGTGCGGTACACGTGCGCCGACGACACGTCCGGCACCGCGTCGTGCCCGGCCGACACCACCGTGGCCGGCGACGGCGCCGCCAAGGTCGTCACCGGCACCGCCACCGACAACGCCGGCAACACCGCCGGCGCCACGGTGACGGCCAAGGTCGACCGCACCGCGCCCACCGTCACCGTCGTCGGCGCCACCGACGGCGCCGTGTACGGCCCGGACTTCAACCCGGTCCTGTCCTGCGCCACCACCGACCAGGTGTCCGGCGTGGCAACCGCGGCGGTGCTCAGCCGTACGGAGAGCCGGGGCACGTACACGGTGAAGTGCTCCGGCGCCGTCGACAAGGCGGGCAACGCCACCACGCCGGCGCAGATCACCTACAGCGTGAAGCTGACCGTCCCGTGGCTGGTCGACCTGACCCGCAAGTACGGGGGCAAGGCGTCGTCGGGCACTCTCCAGCAGCTGGAGAACGACCTGAACGCCGGGCGCTACGTGGCGTACATCGCCAGGGTGACCGCGATGACGAACGGCGCCAAGCCGACGCTCACGCCGATCCAGGCGGCCACGCTGTCCTACTGGGCGCTGGCGCTGGCCGTCACCCGCTAGGCCGGACAGCACCGTGGTGGGCCGGGGCTCGTGGAGCCCCGGCCCACCGTGGTCATACCGGCCACTAAGACGGGTGAAATATGGCCATACTGGGTCATGACCCGTCCGCCGACGCTCTCGGTCATCGTGCCGGCCTACAACAGTGCCGCTCTGCTCCGCGAGTTCCTGACCTCGTTCCTGGCCTCCGACTTCCGTGACTTCGAGATCGTCGTGAACGACGACGTCCGGTCCTCCGACGACACCCTCCAGGTGGTGACCGAGTACCGCGACCGCGGTCTGAGCGTCCGCTACCTGCGGGAGAACCGGTCGATGGCGCAGGGCCGCCGTCGCGGCGCCGCCGAGGCGTCCGGCGACATCCTGCTGCACCTCGACACCGACATGACGGTCACGCCGGGCCTTCTCGGCGAGTGCGCCGAGCTCCTGACCGAGCGGTACGACGCCCTGGTCATCCCGGAGGAGTCGTTCGGCACCACCTTCTGGGCGCGGTGCAAATGGCTGGAGAAGAAGTGCTACGACGGCGTCGAGCAGATCGAGTCGCTGCGCTGCCTGCGCCGTGACGTCTACGAGAAGCTCGGCGGCCACGACGAGCGGATGATCTTCTCCGAGGACAAGGACCTCGACCTGCGGGTCCGGGCCGCCGGCTGCCGCGTCGGCCGGACCAGGGGCTTCCTCTTCCACAACGAGGGCCCGCTGCGGCTCTCCAGGACCCTCAAGAAGAAGCTGGGGTACGTCGGAACGGCTGACGTGTTCGCCCAGGAGCACCCCGAGGCGTTCCGCTGGCAGATCAACATCCTGCACCGGTTCGTCCTCTACCTGCGCAACATCCGATACCTGCGCACCCACCCACTGCTCTACCTCGGCATGTGGCTCATGAAGATCAGCGAGTTCGGCTTCGGGGCGCTCGGCCACGTGCTGCGCCGTCTCCGCCCTGCCGGCCGGGCGGTGCCGGCATGAGGGTCGCCCACGTCATCTCCGAGTTCTCCGGGCGGGAGGCGATGGGGCGTACCGTCACCGAGACCGTCCAGCGGGTCCCCGGAGAGCATCACCTGGTCACCACGCACGTCGTCGACGGTGGTCACGTCTTCGCCGGGACGCACGAGCTCGGCGGCTCGCTCGAGACGTTCCCCATGGGCCGGGCGGCGGAGCTGGCCGGGGTGCTCGCCGGGATGCGCCCCGACCTGGTGCACGTCCACGCCGGCGCGCTCGGGCCCCTGCTGGTCCTGCATCCGGCGCTGCGACCGTACCCGAAACTGCTGACCGTCTACGCCTGGCCCACCCTGCCCGGCCCCCGCGCCCTGCGCCGCGGCACGCTGCGTGAGATGTGGTCGTCCAACGTGCTGCGGCCCCGGGTCGCGGCCACCACCGTGCTGCCGCCGCCGCTTGCCGCCGCGGCGCTGCGCCGGGCCGGCGTCACCACGATCCTCACCCCCGATCCGCGGGTCGAGGAGCGGCTCGGCCGCCCGGGCGGACCCGAGATCGTGCGGTACGCGTGCGGCGCCCCCGACGACGAGCGCCGCGCCCGGTTCGACCGCGAGTCCCCGGTGATCGTCTTCGCCGGCCGGGCCGAGACGGTACGCGGCCTCGACACCCTGCTCGACGCGTTCGGCACGGTCCGGGAGCGGGTCCCCGGCGTACGGCTGCGCCTGCTCCTGATCCCGCGCCCCGAGCTGCCCGCCATCCTGGCCCGCGCCGGGTCGGCCGGCGAGGCGATCGACGTGGTCACCGAACCGGTCCCCGACCTGCTCGGTGAGTTCGCCGCGGCCCAGGTCGGCACCTGGCCGTTCAAGTTCGACTACACCACCTCGCCGCCCGCGATGGCGCTGGTCGAGGCGATGGCGGTGGGCCTGCCGGTGGTCGGCACCGACGTCGCCTGCGTCCGCGCGGTCCTGGAGCCCGGCGTGAACGGCCTGTCCGTGCCGCCCGCCGACCCACCGGCGCTGGCGCGCGCCCTGATCGAGCTGCTCACCGACGAGGTGGCCTGGCGCCGGTACGCGGTCGCCGGCCGGGAGTCGGCCCGCGACCACATGGGCTGGGAACAGGCGACCGACCGGGCCGCCGCCGCCTACCGGGCGCTCACCGGCGGACTTGCCCACCGCTTGACATCGGGATGAGCCGGGGTTGAGGTTCGGCCGCCATCCTTTGATGCATGACGAACTCGCAGCTCACCGCCCCCGCCGCCACCACCGCCGTCGTTCCGGGCCTCGGCCGGTCCGGGGTCGACCTGACCCTCATCCTCCCGGTCCACGGTCCCGCCGCCGCCGTCCGTACCGTCGTCGAGCGGTTGTCCGAGGCCCTGTACGCCCAGTGCATCAGCTTCGAGGTGCTGGGAGTCGCCGATGCCGCCGCGCTCGCCGCCGACGAGGTCAACGGCCTGCCCCTGACCCGGTTCGTGCGCGCCGACGAGGCCGACATCGACGCGACGCTCTTCTCCGACAACCTGGTGGCCACCGGCCGCTGGATCGCCGTCCTCGACGTGGAGGCCGCCGCCGAGATCGACGCGTACGGCTTCGTCGAGCTTCTGCACCAGGCTCGCGAGCGTTTTCCGGTGAGTGCCTGAGATCCCACCGGATCGAGTCCCGCACACCCTTGGATCGTCCGCCCCACAGCCGATGAGAGATCTGCCCACCGTTCCATCGTCCCCAGGAGGTGCCGTGACCACGCCACGAGCGCTCGTCGTCGAGGACTCGCCCGAGTTCATGATGATCTGCCGTCATCTGCTGGAGAAGGAGGGCTTCGAGGTCGTGCCCGCCGGTGACGGCCAGGAGGCCGTGGCGCAGGCCCAGAAGCAGCGGCCCGAGCTCGCCATCCTCGACCTCGGCCTGCCCGATTTCGACGGCATCGAAGTGTGCCGGCAGATCCGGCAGTTCACCGACGCGTACATCATCATGGTGACCGGCCGCACCGACGAGCTGGACAAGGTGGTCGGCCTCTCGGTCGGCGCCGACGACTACGTCACCAAGCCGTTCTCCCCGCGTGAGCTGGCCGCCCGCATCCAGGCGATGCGACGGCGCCCGCGGGCCAGCGTCCAGGCCCGGCGCGAGGCCGTCCGCGAATACGGCGAGCTGCGCATCGACCTGGAAGTACGGGAGGTCGCCCGCACCGGCGCGATCATCGAGCTGACGAAGATCGAGTTCGACCTGCTGGACCTGCTGTCGTCCGCGCCCCGCCGCACCTTCACCCGCCCCCAACTGCTGGAACATGTGTGGGGCGACAACTTCTTCGGCGATGACCACATCATCGACGTGCACGTCGGTAACCTACGACGCAAACTCGGCGAGTCCGCGTCCGCGCCGCGCCACATCCGTACCCTCCGCGGGGTCGGCTACCGCTTCGAGCCCTGACCCCGGCCCTGCCGGTCCCCGGAAGGTGTCCCCCTGCGCAGGCTCCGGGGGGTGTGTGCCGCCTCGACCACGGCCGCGACCAGCTCGGCGATGTCATCGCCGGGCGCTGAGCGGGACGTGTCGATCACCATCTCGGCGCAGCGGGCCGGGCGCTCGGCGAGCAGCCGGTGGAAGCGTTCCTGCTGTTCGCGCTGGTCGGCGAGGCTCCGCTCCGGTTTGCGGCCGTGGATGACGTCGACCGGCGCGTCGGGCAGCACCAGCAGGTCCGGGGCGGGCACCAGCAGCTCGGCCACCCGGGCCGCCGCCGAACCCGGCCACGGCGACTCCCGCAGGTCGTAGACCCACCGGTCGGCGATCACCACCCGGCCGCGGACCAGCGCGGGAAGAACGTCACGCAGGTAACGCCAGCCGTACTCGCCCGCGTAGTACCAGGCGGCCACCCGGCGCAACCGGCCATGATCAAGGCCACTGCACCGGTCCACGCCGTCCTCCGGCCCGGACTCGGGTCCGGCCGCTCCCCGCGACCGGACACCGTCCCTCCCCGCCCGGAGTCGGTTTCAGGTCCTTCCCCGCGACCCGACACCGGCCCTCCCTGCCCGGACTCGGTTCCAGGTCCTCCCCCGATTCCGGACACCGTCCCTTTCGGCCACGTCGGGGGTGTTTCGGGCGTTAAAGCCCGAATCCCTTCTGGCGCCCGTCCAGCAGCCTCTGCCGACGACGCCGCCGATCTCGGGCCGGCCTCCGGCGAGGACACCGCCGATCTCGGGCCGGCCTCCGGCGAGGACACCGGAGGGGTCGGGGCGGTGGAGCCGACGTTCAGGAGGCGGCGGGCCAGCGCCACACCCGGAAGGTTGCCGCGGGCCATGCCGAAGTAGGCCTGCGACGTCGCGAACCCCCGGCCCCGCAGCCGGTCGCCGAGCATCGCGGCGACCGTGGACTTGCCGGCGCCGTCCGTGCCGACCAGCGCGACGACCACGCCGCGGGCTCGTAGGCCGAGAGGCCCGGCGGACGGACCGGCCGGCATGATGCTGCGCCGCTGCGCCCACGTCGCGCCGAGAGCGCCCGGCGCCAGGCTGCGGGCCGCCAGCCGCAGACGGGCGCGGTGGGGAAGTCCCGGATCGGGCCGGGCCCCTCCGGCTGTCGCGATCAGGTCGGCGGCGACCGCCGCGCCGAGTTGTCCGGTGAGACGCCGGGCCAGCGCGGCTCGCGGGCCCGGGTCGGCCGCCGCCCAGGCCTCGCGGGCCTCGGCGAGCCGATCCGGATCGGGGATCCGCCCGCGCAGCACCGGCCGGACCAGCAGGTCGGCGACGGCGGCCGCGCCGGTGAGCCGGTGAGCGGCCCGGTCGACGGTGACCTCCGCCGCCGGGACCAGCAGGACCGGGCCGACCCGCAGGTCACCGTGGGTGAAGTCGACGACGGCAAGGCCGGTGGCGGTGACCACCGCGACACCGGTGTGCCGCAGCCGTCGCGGGTCCGCGGCGTCGGCGATCACGGCGCAGGGGTACGCCCGGGTGAGCGCGGCCACCGGGCCGGGCGACTGCCGGCCGGCCGCGCACCAGACGTCCAGGTCGGCGGGCCCGTTGTCGGCCGCCCACCGCTCCGGCGCTCCGGTGCTCCCCTGCCAGGCCCAGTCCGCTCCGGCGTCATCGAGGACGGCCGTGACCGTGTCCATCACCTCGGCGCGACCGGCGACACGACGGCTCATCGACTCAGAAACCATTTTCCCGGACATATTCTTATAAGTACGCCCGTAGCGCGCCGATGCGAGGAACCTTCGGGAGAATCGTGGCCGCCTCCACTAAATCAGCAGCTTCCGGGCCGCCCGGCCGATACGGATCACGTGCAGTTCGACCACAGGCGTGCCGGCGGCGCGCTCCTCCGGGCCGCCGGGCCGATCGCGGTGGCGGTGGCCGTGCAGAGCGCCGGCAACCTCGCCTTCCACGCCCTCGTCGGGCGGCTCCTCGACCCGGCCGCCTACGGAGCGCTCGGCGCCCTGCTCGCGGCGATGGTGATGCTCGCCATCCCACTCGGCGCCCTGCAGACCGCTGCCTCGGCGCACGCGGCCACCCACGGGGCCGGACGGGCCACCACCACCGGCACACTGCGTGCGGTGACGCTCTGGAGCCTGCCGGCCGGCGCCGTCACCCTCCTCTGCGCGCCCCTGCTCAGCGGCTGGTTCCACCTCGACGGGATCGCCGGGGCGGCACAGCTCGCCCCGTACCTCATCGTCGCCGCTCTTCTCGCCACCGCGCGCGGGCTGCTCCTCGGCGCCCGGCGGACCACCGCGGTGGCCGGCACCTATCTGGTGGCGACGGCCGTACGCCTGATCCTCGGGGTCGGTCTGGCCGTGCCCTTCGGCATAGCCGGCGCTCTCGTCGCCACCCTGCTCAGTGAGGTGGCCGCCCTGGCGGCCGCCGTCCGGGTCCTGGTCCGCGAGCGCGAACCGGGATCCGGGACCACGATGCGGCTCGGGGCGGTGGGCGGCGCGGCGGTCGCGGTGACCGGCCTGTTCCTCTTCTCCACGGTCGACCTGTTCCTCGCCCGGCACCACCTGGCCGGCGCCGAGTCCGGCGCCTACGTGGCCGCGGCGACCGTGGCCAAGACCGTCCTGGCGCTGCCCGCGGCGGTGATGGCTGTCGTCTTCCCCCGCCTGGTCGCCGCCCACGGGCGGCCCGGCCGGGTCCGCACGCTGCTCAGCGCCTCGGCCGCCGTCGCCGGCCCGGCACTGCTCGGCGCGGCGGTCGTGGCGATCGTGCCGGCGCTGGTGCTGAGCATCCTCTACGGCGACGGGTACGCCGGCGCGGCCACGCTCGTCCAGGTGCTCAGCGGTGTCGCCGGTTTCACCTCTCTGGTGACCGTCCTGACGAACGCCGCACTCGCCCGCCGTTCCTGGATGACACTGGTCCCCTGGGCCGGAGCAGTCCTCGAGATCGCCCTGATCCAGCTGTGGCACGGCTCGGCCGCCCAGATCGCCGCCTGCTCGGCCGCCGCGCTGCTGCCCACGCTGCTGCTGATCGCGGTCGTCGAGGGCCGGGCCTGGACACGCCGTACGCCGGTTCTGCAAGGGGTCAGAGCATGAGTTTCGCAGCACGGAGCCTGGCCGACGCACTGCCGTACCCGGCCGCGATCGCCGACGACGACGGCCGGGTCCTCGTCGCCAACGAGCCGTGGCGGCGCTGCACACCCCGGGATGACTGCCCGTCGCACAGCAGCCTTCCGGATCTGGTACGCGACACGCGTACCGGCTCGGAGGTCGTGCGGCCGTGCCACTGCGATCCGGGGGCCGACGCCACGATGCGGGTCACCGGGCTGGAGAGCACGTGCGGGGCGCAACGCCGCCTGATCACCGTCGAGAGCGCCGGCGGGGGTTCCCGTGACCGGCTCCTCGGCCTGCTCGGGCCGGAGATCCGGACCCCGGCCGCCGCGGTGGCCGCGGCCATCGAGCTGCTGCGTGCGCAGGCTCTGCCCGCCGCCGCCCAGGAGACGATCGACGACATCCAGCGGACCGCCCAGGGCCTGGAGTCGCTGGCGGACGACCTGTCGGCGCTCACCCTCCTCGAGACGGGGACACCGGTTCCGCAAGACGGTCCGGTGGTGCTCCGGCGGGTGCTGGAGGATGTCGCCGAGTCGATGAGCCCGGAGTGCCGGGAGCGCGGGGTCCTGCTGCTCGCCGCCCCGGCGCCGGGTCTGCCCGCGGTGACCGGGGGCGACGCCGGGGTGCTGCGCCGCATCCTCACCGCGGCCGTGGGCCACGCCGTCCGGCAGCCCGGAGCCGGCGAGGTCGTCGTCACCGCCGAGCCCGACGGCGCGGACGCCTATCGCATCGACGTCACCTCCGCCGGCGAGCCGCAGCCGGCCCCCGCTCCGGACGACCGTGCCGGGCTCGCTCTGGCGGCCCGGCTGGCCACCGCCCTGGGCGGCGCCACGATCACCGACAGCACCGCGGCTCCGGGGGTCACCACAGTCGCCGGCGTGGCCGCAGCTCACGGCACCACGGCGGCCGGCCACATCACCCGGTCCGCCGGGACCATCTCGCCGGGCGGCCCCACCGCGGCCGGCGGCAGACCGGCTGCCCACGGCACCAGCGCCGCCCACGGCGTCGCTCGTCCGGGAGGCGACACTGCGATGGAGGCAACGCCGGCGGGCGGCGACACGGCCGTGGTGACGGAGGCCGGTGGAGGGTTCCGGTGGAGTGTCCGCCTGCCGCTGCGTCCCCTGCCGGACCAGGCCGCGTCGATTCCGCCGGTTCCGGCGGTTCGAGGGCGGGTCGCCGTCGCCGCGCCGACCGGGCGCTCCCGGCTGGCACTGTCCTGGCTGGTCGCGGCGACCGGCGCGGAACCGGTCCGAGTAGGCCCCGAGGGGGTCACCGGTGACGAGCACGGGGCCGGTCTCGTGGTCCGGTGTGAGGACACGCGAAATCCGGCAGCCGGTGGAACGATCACGATCACCTCCGGCGGTACGGCCGGTCAGGCGCCCACCCGGGCCGGAACACTGACCACCCCGGTGACGGTCGACCGGCTCGCCACCGAACTGCGACGCCACCAGGCCGGGCCGCGGGCCACTCCGTCGACGCTGGAGCCGCTCCCCCCGGGACGGGTGCTGCTCGCCGAGGACGACGAGGTCAACCGCACCGTCCTGCAGCGAATGATCAACGTGCTCGGCGTGGAGTGCGACACCGTGCCCGACGGCGCGGCCGCCGTGACGGCGCTGCTCGGTGAGACCCGCTACCACCTGGCGCTTCTCGACATGAAGATGCCGGCGATGGGCGGCCCCGAGGCGACCAGGGCGGCGCGGGCGGCGGGTTGCCGTGTGCCGATCCTCGCCCTGACCGCGACCACTCTCGCCGAGGACCAGGACCGCTGCCTGGACGCCGGGATGGACGGCCACCTGGCGAAACCGATCACCCTGCCGGAGCTGCGCCGGGCGCTGGAGCCGTACCTGACCGCGCCGGCCGCCCCGGTCGCGGTGGCCGCACCGGAGGAGCCGCCGGCCCCCGCCGAGTCGGAGGTGCTGTCCCGGGCGCAGTTGCTGGACCTCGAAGCTCAACTGGAAGGCCGCGAACTGGTGGCGATGACCGTCAACATGTTCCTGGCCGAGCTGGGCGGGCGACGGGAGGCCATGGCCACCGCCCTCGCCACCGGCGGCAACGACCGGCTGGCCGCGGTGGCGCACACCCTGAAGTCCTCCAGCGCGCTGCTCGGCGCCCAGCCCCTGGCCGACGCCTGCGCCCGCGTGGAACGGCTCGCCGCCACCCCCGTCGACGCCGGCGTCCTGGCCGCCGCCGTGTCCGAGGTGGATCAGGCCGCGGCCGCCGCGGCGATCGCGATGGCCGCCTACCTCAACGAGAGCTAGGGAGCTTCCGAGGTCAGGGTCTGTGCCAGGTCGCCGCCGCCCCGGGCCGGCCTACCTGCCGGGCTCGGGTGTTCTCGCCGCCGTCTACGGTCGGTGACCGAGCCCGGGTTCCCCTACCAGGTGCACCGGACGGCTCCGGCGATGGGCCTTGTGCCCACCCGAACCGCTGCTCGGATGCGACCGCGGCGCGACACCAGCGTCGACGACCCGGCCCCTCCGATCCACGGCGGGTCCCGCCAGGCCTCCGATTGCGGCCGCTCTCCAGGAACTTTCTGGAGTCAGGGCTTCTGCTGCGCGTAGAAGGCCTGCTGTGGGGGTGACCGGTGTCCGGGATGCCGTCCCACGCGTGTCAGTAGTCCGTGTAGTCGATCTTCTCTGTGGTCGCCGGCGGTGATGGGCGCACACGTAACGGTTGCGTGTGCGCTGGTCGTCGCCCTGGCGTTGGTGAGAGCCCACGATCGGGGTTTCGTGTGCGCTGGTGGTCGTGGGGGCGTGGCTGGGGTCGCACGATCGGCGTACGTGTGCGCCTGTCCTCGTGCTCGTCCTCGGCGAAGGCCTCGGCGAAGGCAGGGAACGTCCTGGTGACGAGTCCCCCGGGGCAAGGGCAGCGGACGCCTCGGCGACCAGCCCTTCGGCGCAATGGGCCGGAGACGTCTCGGTGGCCAGTCCCCCGGGCCGACGGCAGCGGACGTCTCGGCGACCAGTCCGTGAACCGCGGCGTGAACAGGCTTCCGGCCACGTCATGACCTGGCTGAGCTATGGCCGGCCGACGCCGGCGCAGACCCTGATTCCGAAAGCTCTCTAGTGTCTTGAGTCGTCAATTCGTCTGCAGTCTCGGGCGATGGATTCGAGGATCTGGTCGGCGGTCTTGGTCCAGACGTAGGGGTCGCGGGTTGTCGTTCCAGGATTCGATCCATGCGCGGATGTCGGTGTTGAGGGCGTGGATGCCGCGCTGGAGCTTCTTCGTGGTCAGTTCACCGAACCAGCGTTCGACGAGGTTGAGCCATGAGCTGCTGGTCGGGGTGAAGTGCAGTACGAAGCGGGGGTGGGCCAGTAGCCACCGGCGGATCGTCGGGGTCTTGTGGGTCGAGGCGTTGTCCAGAACGACATGCACGTCGAGGTCGGCGGGGACTTCGCGGTCGAGTTTGACGAGGAACTTCTTGAACTCGATGGCCCGGTGCCGGGCGTGTGGGGAGCCGATCACCTTGCCGGTGGCCAGGTCCAGTGCGGCGTACAGGCTCGACGTGCCGGCCCGTACGTAGTCGTGGGTGGCGCGGGCCGGGGTACCGGGCAGCATCGGCAGTATCGGGGCGATGCGGTCGAGGGCCTGGATCTGGGACTTCTCGTCCACGCACAACACCACGGCGCGTTCCGGCGGGTCCAGATACAGCCCAACGATGTCGGACCTTGTCGATGAACAATGGATCCTTCGACAGTTTCCAGGTGTCCTGGCGGTGTGGCTGCAGCCCGAACGCCCGCCAGATCCGTGACACCGCCGCCTGGCTCAGCCCACCTCGGCGGCGAGCGAACGCGTCGGCCAGTGCGTGGCGTCCTTCGGCGTCGTCTCCAGGGTCGCGGTGATCACCCGTTCCACGCCGGCATCGGCGATCGTGCGTGGTCGGCCCGGCCGCGGCTCATCGGCCAACGCGGCCAGCCGGCCGGCCACGAACCGGTTACGCCACTTACCGACGGTGTCGTCGGTGATACCCAGCTCACCAGCGATCGCCGTGTTGGTCAGACCCTCCGCCGCCGCCAGCACGATCCGACACCGCATCGCCAGCCCACTGGCCGTCTTCCTGCGCCTCGCCCACGCCAGCAACTGCGCCCGTTCAGCTCGGACAACACGACAACAGCAGCAACCCGACCCGGCATCACCGATGCCTGCAATTCGCCGACGAATCAACGACTCAGGACACTAGCGAACTCCCGGAAGGAGCGGGCGCCCGCGCCGGTTCCCTCTGGTGAAACCTGACGTCTCCCGCCAGAGGCGATGGGTGCACGCCCGAACCGGCCGCCACGCCGAGTCGAGCAGCCGGGCGGTCGACAGGTTGAGACCGGGGCGACCAAAGGTCGGTGACGGCGGCGGCGCGGATGCGATCAAGCCCGGACGGGCGGGGTGGCGGGAGCGCAGGGACGCGATCAGGCCCGGTGACGGGCCGGGTGGCGGTAGCGGCGCACGTTGCCGGAGAAGGCGTAGCCGTAGCGGCGGCGCAGCCACAGGCCGGCCAGCAGCGATCCGGCCAGGGCGACCACCCACGGGATGAGCTCGGCGGCGCCCCGGTCGGTCATCTCCGGGGGGACCGCGCCGATCAGCGTCCGCAGCTCGCCCGCCGGCGTGTGCCCGCTGACCAGCACGCTGGCTCCGGTGGCCGCGGTGACCGCCGAGGTTCCGCCGTCCGTCGAGCCGTCGGCGAGGGTCGTGGCGCCGCCGGTCTGTGTCGTGGCGGCGAGTGGTGTCGTGGCGGCGGCGAGTTTCCAGGTGCCCTTGACCTTGGAGGTGCTGGTGGCGATCGCCGCGATGAACAGCAGATCGACCGCCCCATAGGGGTCCGCGATGACCGTCCGCTCCGGATCCGACCCGACGCGGACCCGGACCGACGAGCCGCCCCGGAACCCGACGGCGTACACCGCCAGGCCACGACGCTGGGCGTTGATCTCCCAGATGACGGTGAGAGCGTCGGCGTTGCCACCGTAACCGGGCCCGTCGGCGCTCGCCGGCAACGGCGCGACGCCGGTGCCGAGCACCACGGCGGCCACCGCCAGGCCGGCTTTCACGAGGCGGGATGCGGGGGTACGGGCTCCGGTCACGCTGCGACGATGCCATCCACCGGTTGCGGGACGGTTGCCCGACCGGTCCCGCCCGGTTGCACGGCCCCCACGGACACCGGCGCCGATGTTCTTCCTCGAGCCGGAACGTTTCCTCGGCGCTGGGCTTCAGCCTTCCTGGGGACAGGAGCCCCGGCTGCGCGTTGGCCGTGCCGTCGAACGGGGGACGCACGACACTCACCCAAATTACCCCTATAGCCTATAGGATATGGGCAGTGATCGAAGCAGCGGCCGTTGATTGACGATGACCCGGGAGGCCCCACGTGAGCAGCGAATATCTCTGGTACATCCCCAACCAGGTCACGCCCGGCCACCGTGGCGACGACATCGTCGAGGGTCACAACAGCCTCGACACCCTGACCGAGCAGGCCCGCGCTCTGGAGGACCACGGCTGGGGCGGCGCCCTGCTCGGCACCGGCTGGGGGCGGCCCGACACGTTCACCGTGGCCACCGCACTCGCCGCCCGGACCACCACGTTCCAGCCGCTCATCGCGATCCGGCCGGGTTACTGGCGGCCGGCGAACTTCGCCTCCGCGGCCGCCACACTGCAGCATCTCTCCGGCGGCCGCGTGCTGGTCAACATCGTCTCCGGCAAGGACGACCCCGGTGCGTACGGAGACGGCGAGAAGGACCAGGCCGACCGGTACGGGCGCACGCGCGAGTTCCTCCGGCTGGTCCGCCGCCTGTGGACCGAGGAGAACGTCACGTTCACCGGCGAGCACTTCCGGGTCACCGGCTCGACCGTCACGCCACCCGTGGCGAAGCCGCCACGGCTCTACTTCGGTGGCGCCTCCGAGGCCGCCGAGCGAGTCGCCGCCTCCGAGGCCGACGTGCAGCTCTTCTGGGGTGAGCCGCTCGACGGCGTCGGCGAGCGCATCGACCGGCTCAATCGGCTCGGCGCGGAACTCGGCCGGGAGCACGCGCCGCTGGAGTTCGGATTGCGTATCACCACGCTGGTCCGCGACACCACCGAGCAGGCGTGGGCCGACGCCGAGGCCAAGGTCGCCGAGATGGCCCGCAACCAGGGCTCGGCGCGCGACCTGCAACGGCGTGAGGCGGTCGGTCAGCAGCGGCTTCTCGACCTGACCTCCCGCGGCGAGGTGCTGGACGACAACCTTTACACCACACCCGGGAAGTACGGTGGTGGCGGCGCGGCCACGACCTGGCTGGTCGGGTCGGCCGAGGACGTGGCGAAGTCGCTGCGCCGCTACCAGAGCCTCGGCGTGACGCACTTCGTGCTGTCGGACACCCCGTACCTCCCGGAGATCCGCCGGCAGGGCGATCAGCTGCTGCCGCTCGTGAAGGGCTGACGGTCTCGGCAGCAACCGGGCCGCCCTGATCCCGTCACGGGCTCGCTGACGGGCCCACCCGGGCGATGCCGTTGCGGCCGCACGCGTCCCGCAGGATCCGCGTCGCCTCCTCCAGGTCCTCCGGGGCCGACTCGAGGTGCAGCACGTGCTCCCGCCCCGCGAGCGGCTCGACACGCAGCACGATCCCGTCGTGTCCGGGCTGGTCGAGGGCGGTGCGGAGGTCCCGCGCGAACGCCCGGAACGTCCCCCGCGGAATCAGGTCGGTGCAGGTGATCGTCACGACGACGGTCCCCCGTGCGGTCAGCTCCGTCGCCACCCGGGCGTGGTTCCAGTCCGGACGGTTCTCGGCGCTGCGGTAGAGCAGGGCACAGAACACGCCGACCAGTCCGACCCCGATCACCAGGACCGTCACGGTCACCGGTACGCCGTACCGCTGCCACGGGCGCACCAGCACGAGGCAGGGCAGCACCAGGAGCGCGTTGACCGCGAAGAACAGGGTCACGGCGATCCGGCGGTTCGGCTGATCCACCCGTGAAGTATCGACGGACGCCGACGTGCCGGCCATCGTCCGCCCGGCCCTACCCCCAGGTGCCGTCGTCGCGTACCCGATGGGTCCGCCGGCCCTGGACCAGCGTCTCCAGAGCCTCGGTGTAGGTGTCCGCGACGAACCACTCACCGGCCTGGTCGAGGTGGAAGACCCGGCCGTGCTCGTCGATGGCCAGCACCGACTCGAAGCCGACCCGGCCCAGCGGGAACAGCCGCGCCCCGATCACCCGCCCGAGCTCGTGCAGCACGCCGGCGGTGTGCCGGACCGGCATCGACCAGATCTCGAACAGCTGGACCCGCTGCTCCACACCCGGCGCCCGCCGCTTGACGAGAAGCTTGCCGGTCAGGGCGAACGCCTCGTACACCGCGGGGAACGGCTCGTGGTGGAACCCGCCGCCCGGGGTCGCCACGACGTCCTCGGCCATCACCTCGGCCATGCCGTACCGGATCCGGGAGGGGGTCTCCGGTCTCCACCGCCCGTCGAGCAGCTCCGACGCGGTCACGTCGGAGAAGCGGGCCGGATCGGGGTTGGGCCGCTGCGGGGCGATGACCTCTTCGAGGGCGGCGGTCGCGCTCCACGGCAGCAGGGCCAGCTGGGTCAGCACGTACGAGCAGGTCGCGCACGGCGTGTTCGGCTCACCCGCGCCGTCGGCGCCCGGCTCCAGGATCAGGAAGGTCTCCAGGAGCGACTCGCCGAGCACCCCCCGTGCCTCGTCCAGGGTGAGCGGCGGGAGGCCGTCGAGCCCGCGCCGCCGGTCCACGTCGTGCAGCGCGTCCGAGCAGACGAGCAGCTCGGCGTGCCGCTCGCAGCCGCGCACCGTCTCCCGCGGCGACTGCTCGGCCAGCCGGTCCAGCACCAGCCGGTGATGGTCGAGCTTCTGATCGCCCTTGGCGCCGCGGGCGATGTAGACACGGCCCTGCACGGTGGCGTGCGCCGCGACGCCGGGCGCGGGCCGCCGGTGGATCTCCCGACGGAGCTGGACCTCCGGGTCGGCCGTCCTCGGCGGATCCACGATCTCGCCGCGCTGCTCCCGGTAGACCTCCCGCAACGTGGCGACCGGCCAGTTCGGCCAGGTGGAGACCCGGCCCGTCGCCCGGTCGACGACCCGGACACCGGTGCCGACCCCGGACGGCGACAGCTCCGGCACGACCGGCGGCGTCTTCACCGCGAACCCGAGGTCGAACTCCTCCACGCTCGCCCGGTGCTCCCGCCCGGTGGCCAGCGACTCGGACCGGGCCCAGGCCGCCGCGACCGCATCGGCGTCCGCACGAGTGATCATGACTGCTCCCGCCAGGTGCCGTCGTCGCGGACGCGGGCGGCCGGCAGGCCCGTGGCCAGCGCGACGATCGCCCGGTCGAGGGTGTCGGCGATGAACCACTCACCGCCCTGATCCAGGGAGAACACCCGTCCGTGCTCGTCGATGGCCAGAATCGCCTCCTCGGAGGCCTCCCGCCCGATCGGGAACATCCGGGCGCCGACGACCGTGCCGAACTCGTGCAGCGGATCGGCCAGGAACAACAGGTTGCCGCTGCCGAGATGGAACCAACGGATCCACTGGGCGGCGCCCGGGCCGTTGCGGAAACACGCGACGTCGGTGAACTCGCGCAACGCCGCCTCCGCCACCGGCAGACGGGACAGCGCGTGCTCCTGGCCGTGGGACTTCTCGATCCGCTCGGCGAGCCCGGCGCCGCGCCGGTCGGTCCACTCCGGCTCGCTGCGCCAGTCGCCGGCGGCCAGCTCCCAGGCGATGTCCTCGGGGAAACGGCCGGGCTCCGGATCGGTCCCGGAGGTCAGCGCTCCCAGCCGGGGATGCGCCCGCTCGGCGTCGGTGACGACTCGCAGATCGACGAGCACGGCGGCGCAGGTCTGGCAGAACACGGTGGGCCTGCCGCCGGCCCGGTCGCCGCTCTCCCGGATGTGGAACGTCTCGAACCGGCCCGGCGCGAGCAGGGTGCGGGCCTCGTCGAGGGTGAGCGGGGTGATGCCGGACGCGGCGCGGACCTTGTCGGCCTCGTGGAGCACGTCCGACACGACCAGCAGCTCGGCGTGCCGGGCCGCGCCACGGACCGTGCCTTCCGGCGGGATCGCGGCGAGCAGCGCGGCGACGATCGGGTGATGACGCAGCTCCTGATCGCCCTTGGCGCCCCTCGCCCGGAAGAGCCGGCCACCGAGCGTGAGATGCGCCGCCACCGACGGGCTGACCCGGCGGTACGCCTCACGCCGCAACTCGGCGAGCGGATCGGCGGTCTGGTGCGCGCCGACCGCGGCGTCCCGGCACTCGGTGTAGATCCGGTCGAGATCGGAGCCGGCCGACGGCGGCCAGTGCGACAGACGGCCCGTCTCCCGGTCGATGACGGTGGTCACGTCGGCGCCCGGCTCGCTGCGCACCTCGGGTGGGAGCACCATCGACACCGCCCAGCCGAGGGACAGCTCCTCGACGAACGGCGCACACGGATAGCCACGCCGGAGCGACTGCCGGCGAGCCCAGCCGACGGCGATGTGCTCCGCCTCGGTCCGTGTGATCATCCTGGCCCGCCCCCTTCGGTCCCCGGACTGCGAGCTTAGAGCCATCGCCGAACGGTCACTCGGCGGAGCCCCGGGATCGATCGCGGCTGGTAGGTTCTTGCAGTCAATTCGCGAGTCCTCGGGGAGACAGCCGTGAGCAGACAGGCCGATCGGGACGTCAACCACGCTCTGCGGGCCAGGTTCGACGACGTCGTGTCGCAGTACCAGCGCCTGCGCCTGGGCCTGGACGACATCCAGGAGCGCCTCGCCACGCTGTCCGTCACCGAGGAGTCGGCCGACGGCACGGTGCGGGCCACCGTCGGCGCCCGCGGCCAGCTGATCGACCTGCGGCTCAGCCGGGAGATCTACCGCCAGGGCGATCCGGACGAGCTGGCGCGCACGATCCTGCGTACCGTCGAGAAGGCCGTCGCCCGGACCGGCGACCGGGTGCAGGAGATGGTCGGGGATTACCTTCCGCCCGGCTCGGCCGCCGCCGGGTTCCTGCGCGACGGCAACTTCGGCAACCTGCTCGCCCGCCAGGACCGGATCATGCGCGAGGCCGGTGACGACGATGGCCGGTGAGCAGCTCCACCTGGACGCGCCCCGCGCCACCGCGAGCGGCCGCGACCTCTCCGCGGCGGGCTCCCAGCTGGTCGGCATGAGCAACGGCCACGTCGCCGAGATCGCCGCCGGGAGCGCCGGCCAGCCCTGGGGCCGCGACGAGATCGGCGCCGCCTTCCAGAAGGACTACGGGCCGATGGTGCAGAAGTTCGTCGAGGCGTTCGGCAAGGTCGCCGGCTACGTCGAGGGCATCGGCGAGGCCGCGGTGCAGACCGTCGCCGACAACGAGGCCGCCGACTCACGGGCCGCGTCCGTCGTCGCCAAGTCGTACCCGGCCTGACCGCATGACGATCCTGCCCAGCCCGATCCCGCACCCGCTCGACTACTCCCCCTGGGACCTGCCCGGATGGGCCTACGAAGCGCTCGAATGGGTCGTCGGCTTCGACTGGCCCGAGGGCAACGAGAAGACCACCTGGGACCTCGCCGACCAGTGGTACGACCTGGTCGACGCCATGGCCGCGCCCCGCCAGGACGCCGCCGACGCGGCCGGGCAGTTCATCGCGGCGTACGGCGGCGGCGGCACCACGATCGACGCGTTCGTCACCGCCTGGAAAGAGGTCGCCGAGGGCGAGGAGGCCCCGCTCAACGCCCTCGTCGCGTTCGCCGCCGAGATGGGCAAGGTCGTCGACGAGTGCGCCCAGGACATCGAGGCCGCCAAACTCGAGGCGTGGATCGAGCTGGGCCTGTTCGTCATCGAGCTGATCGGCCTGGCGGTCACCGTGGCGCTCACCCTCGGCGCCGCCTCACCCGTGGCCGGCGGACTGATCGCGGCGACCCGGATGGCGATCCAGCAGATCTTCAAACGGCTGATCGCGCAGCTCTCCAAGAAGGCGATCAAGGCGGCTGTCAAGGAGACCGCGAAACGCGCCGGTAAGGATCTGCTCACCAAGAAGGGCCTGCAGAACCTCGGCAAGAAGGCGCTCAAGGAGGGTCGCCAGGAGGCCCGGGAGGAGTTCCTCACCAACCTCGGCGTCCAGGCGTACCAGGCGGGGGTCGGGCATTCCGACGGCATCGACCTCGGTGACCTGGGCCGTTCCACACTCGCCGGCGCCGCGGGTGGGGCTTCCGCACACGGGGCCATGATCGGCGCCGGCAACAGGAGCGGGATGTTCCGCGGCGCGGCGGGTGAGGTCTTCGGCGAGCTCGGCGGCTCCGCGGCCGGTGGTCAGCTGCCGTCGTTCGAGGATCTCGCCAAGGCGGGCACCTCCGGCGCCGCCGGGTCGGCGGTCGGCAACACCCGGCAGGCGTTCAGCGATTTCGGTTCGAGCCTCGACGGCGCGGGCGGGCTCAAGATGGACGGTTCGGCGGCGGGCTCGTCGCCGGTCCCGGTCTCCTCCTCATTCGGTACGGGTGGAAGCTCGCCGACATCCGGCCTGTCCACCGACTCCTCCTCGTCGTCTTCCTCACCGTCCTCCTTCTCGTCCTCCTCTTCCCCGCCGTCCGCCTTCTCCTCTTCGTCCTCGCCGCCTTCTTCCTCCTTCTCGTCTTCGCCTTCCTCCTTATCGTCCTCGCCTTCTTCCTCCTCGCTGCCCTCCTTCTCCGACGGTGGCGGCTCGGTCGCCGGCCATTCGTCGTCGCCTTCCTCCTCCTACTCCCCCTCTCCCTCCTCCCCCTCTCCTTCCTCCTCGTCCGGCTTCTCCGACGCCTCGGCGGCGGCTTCGTCGTCCGGTCATGTCGCAGCTTCCGCGTCCGCCCACACCGGCTCGCCGACGGCGACCGAGACCGTGGGCTCGCCGGCGGCGACCGAGACCGTGCAGGCGACCACCGTTGCGGCCGACCACGTCACGTCGTCGGCAGGCAACGTCACCCTGTCGTCGGTCGCGCCGCCGGTCGAAGCTCCCGCGGCCGCCGCCACCAGCGCCGGTGTGCCGTCGTCAGCCGCGCCCGCCTCGGTCGCGGCCACGCCGGCGGCCTCCCCCCAGAGCAACGCGCCGGTCGCCTTCGCACCGTCGACGGGGTCGTCCCACTCGAACGTGTCGCTCGCCGGTGGTGGCCCCACTACTACGAACCCTGCCGTCGGTACTCCTACCGGCGGTCCCAACCTCACGAGTCCGTCCACGAACGGCGCATCTCCGCACCATCCGCCGGTCTCGCCGTCTCCGACGACCTCTCCCGCTCCGGCGCCGTCCATCGGCAACACGCCGCCGGTCGGCAACACGCCTACCACCAGCGCGCCCATCACCGGCACCACGCCGCCGGTCGGCAACACGCCTGCCACCGGCGCGACGGCATCGACCAGCGTCGCGTCTCCCGTCGGCACGGCCACGACGAACGGGGCCGCGCCGGGGACGGTGTCGCCCGGGCGGACGGATACCGCTGTTCCGGCGCAGCCCGGGCCGGTGAGTCCAGGTGACAAGAGCGGGCCGTCGGCCTCGGCTGCCGTCCAGCCGGGCCCGGCGCGTACCGATCCGTCGCCGGCCGGGACCTCACCTTTTCCGGTGCCGTTCCAGATTCCGCCGCGGACCGCTCAGGACCACCAGCGGGAGCGGGACTATTTCGCGGAGCTCGGCCGGAACAAGCAGAGCTTCATCCGGGACATGACCCACCTACGGCGCCAGGCGCTGACCGCGGAGATCGCCCAGGAACGCGCCGACGCGGAGGACGCACGGCGCAACGCTCTGAGGGCGGCGCGAAACCTCGACTTCCGCGGAGTTCGGGACTCGCTCACGGAGGAGGCCGGCCATCGCAAGGCCGCCCGGGACGCCGCCGCCCGACTCGACATCCTGGTCAAGGATCCGGAAAAGGCCCTGGCCGGACAGTGGAACCTGAAGAGCTCGTCGGCCTTCCGTCCCGCGAACACCGACCGGGGCGACCTCTCCGGCGACCCGATCTGGAGCAACGACCAGTCGGCGATCCCGGGCGCGGGCCAGCGGCCGAACTCGCGGCAGTCCCGGCCGTACCGAAAAGGGGGCGGGCTCCGCGTACCCCTGAAGATTCATCAGGCGGACCTGGAGCGTGCGATCCCCCGCGACGCCGGCCTCCGTCCGGAACGCAATCCGGATCCGCGCCGCCCCTGGTTGCAGCTGGTCAACGACGGCGGGCCGTCCGCGGACCCGACCCGTGGCGTCAACTGCCTCGACTGTTCCCTGTCGTTCCTGGAGACGTATCTGCACGGCCGTCCGACCGTCTCCGCCCCGCGGACGATCGACACCTACGGCATCGGCGAGATCGACAAGCACGTCGGCGAGTTCAACGGACACCTGCGGGCCGAGCAGGCGACCGGTAGCGGCTTCACCCAACTCGCGCCGTTCTACGGTGACGTCGCGAACGATCCGCGGCCGCCCGCCGTGGTGAAGGCCGCGGTCGACCACGGTTTTCAGCAGATCATCGACACGCTCGCGATGGGTGGCCACGGCTCCACCGCTGTGATCATCAACGTGTGGGGAGACGGCAGCGCCCACGCCTGGAACGCCGTCAACCACAACGGCACGATCCTGTTCGTCGACCCGCAGAGCGGCCGCCACGCCGATTCGTCGAACTTCTCGCCGGCCCAGAACCGCACCCTCTACGGTCACGACGGCACCCTGAACCCCGGCAACGTCGTCGCCCTGAACTCCCTGATGGTCGACGGCAGCGGCAACCCGATGGCGGTCCCGAACACCCCGCCGGCGCCGTTCTACAGCAACCGGTCCACACCGCCCCCGCCGCCGCTGGCCTACCAGTTGCAGCAGCAGGCGCTCCAGCAGCAGCCGTCACCCGCGCCGCCGGTCAGCACGCAGCCGTCGCCACTGCCCCCGCCGCCACCGCCGCCCCCGGCGCCGACCCCCGGCCCGGCTCCCACCCCGGCGCCTACGCCTGCACCTGCCCCCGACCCCGCTCCCACGCCGGCGCCCGCTCCGGTACAGCCGGACTTCAATGACGTTCGGCCCGACGAGCTCACCACCCGCACGGACACGGCACCGGACTTCAACGACGTTCGGCCCGACGAGCTCACCACCCGCACGGACACGGCACCGGACTTCAACGACGTTCGGCCCGACGAGCTCACCACCCGCACGGACACGGCACCGGACTTCAACGGCGATCGGCCGGAGGAGTCGACCGTTCGCACGGATGCGGCGCCGCCTGTGCCCGCTCCGGTTGTGGACGACTTCGGACGTACCGAATCGGAATCGTCTCCCTCGACGGACGCCGCGCCGAATCGCCCGGTCTTTGATCCTCTCGCGGTGTTGGATCCGGAGTCCATGAATGGACCGGTCAACAAGGACCCGCTGTCCGTTCTTGATCCGCATCAGGATGCCGAGCTGGCGCAGACGTCACCCGCACCGGATCCGACGCCTGCACCGCCCGTGACGCACGATCGGGAGTCGGCAGACGCGCAGGCCCGGGAGAACTATCTCTACGAGGGCCACCAGCGACGCCGGCGTTTCGCCGACGCCCATCGGCAGGAAACAGCTCAGGAGCTGCGGAAACAGGCCCGCGATAGGGCCCTGGACGCAGAGGATCGTCGGCGGGCGATCACAGGCGGCGACCTCGTGGATGTGGCCACCGCCGAGATCGAGGCCGCCCGGCTGCAGGCGGAGGCCGACGACCTCTTCGACCAGGCGCGTGCCGTCGAGGGCGACGCCCCGATGGACGACGTCCTGCTCACCGGCAACGACTGGGAGATCGTCAACGACAGCGCCAGCGATCTGGCTCCCGGCCCGATCGAAACCGACGACACATCCGCCCTGACCGGAAACGATCGCCCTCCGTCGGCCGACCGGACCCGCCCCTACAACCGGCGCGGTGGTCTGCGGCCCCCGTTGAAGACCCACCAGACCGACCTGGAACGCGCCATGCCCCGCGACCGGAACGGCGACGTCATCCGTCACGCCGACCCTCGCGACGGCGATTGGTTCGGTCTGCAGAACGACGGCGGCCCCGAACTCGACCCGACCCGCTCGAACAACTGCGGCGACAACGTGCTGTCCCTGTTCGAGACGTACATGCACGCCCGCCCGAGGGTGTCGGCCCCACGTACGTTCGACGGTTACCACAACGGCGACCCGTCCCGCCCGATCGGCGCCGAGGACGGTGTGACCGCCCGCATCGAGGACACGGTCGGCGGCCGGTTCGAGGGCCTGACCGACGCGAGCACCCTGAACCCGGACGACGCCCGCGTCCAGGTCAAAATGGCCGAGATCAACCTGCGAGCCCATTTGACGTCGCTGGGCCACGGCGCGTTCGCCTTCATCGAGACCCAGGACCAGGCGGGCCGAACACACGCTTTCGCCGCCGTGAACCAGAACGGCACCATCCTCTACCTGGACCCGCAGACCCGCCAGGTGAGCACGTTCCCCATCCAGAGCCATTCCGGCTTGGACGTCCCCGGCGACGTCGTCCGCATGGACGCCCTGGTAGTGGACGGCCAGGCCGAAATCTCCCCGATGACCGCCAACGACGGCCCGTTCATCTCCGAGGATCCGGCCGGCAAGGGGAAGGGAAGACGGCAGGCACCGGACGTTTCGGACCCGGACCTGGACCCGGCTGACGACAACCCTCTCCTGCAACTTCCTATCGGCAGCGAGGTGACGAACCCTCGGTACGACGGCTGTCCCATCGAGATCACCTCCAAGGTGACGACCGACGAACACGGTAAGCGCGTCATACGCAATTACATCGACGATGTCGACGGCCTGTGGGATGTCGCCGATTTCCTGACCGACGGGTTGGTGCTGGGATACAAGTACATAGGCAAGGATTACTACGTGGGACAGAACCCCGACGGCGAGTGGCAGAAAATCGAAGTCAACATGAAAGGCCATCCGAACACGGGGGAAGGTCCGCATGTCAAGCTCATGCTCCTGCGAGAACCGGAGCGTGGCCTGGAAAGCCGATGGAGAACCGCGGAGAAGGTCTTCGTGAAGTATCGTGAGCGACTCCCGAGGAGATAGTTCAAAATGACTAGAAATGCAAATTGGGATTTCGCTGAGCATCTTCTCAGGGTCATTTTTCCGGGATCGGAGACCTTTACGATCAACGGGCTCGCCCCGACGCCTCACGAAATCTGGCGACCCTTCGACATCGAGGAGCGAGAAGACGACGAGGTTCTCAACGACCTATTGGCAGAGTGTTCTCATCTGGCCGGCCCCGTCATCGTCGTCAATGACGCCAGCTACGAACTTCAATATGGTCCGCACTTCGTGGACGCGAGCCGACTACGCGCGTTCGCCGAATCGTTCCCGGCGACCTTCGGGTCTGCATTCATCACCGGAAGCATGATCATTGCTGCTCCGGCGACCGGCGACATCGTGGCGGTCGACGACGAGAATCTGATCGCCCACATCAAGGGCCGTCCCGCGTTTTCCCTGTCGCCCCACTATTCGGAAGGGCTGACCACCTCGTCCACCCAGGCGGAGTAATAGGAAACCGACTGGGCGAGGGTCCTCAGCGTGGGCCATCTCTTCCTTCGCCACGACATGCCCGGTGGGGTCAGACCGTGAGGGTGTCCGCGACCGGGGTGATCGGGTCCGGGGCCGGGCGGCCGAAGTGGTAGCCCTGGGCGTAGTGGTATCCGAGTTCGCGCAGGTAGTCGGCCTGTTCGGCGGTTTCCACGCCCTCGGCGACCGCTCGTAGGTCGAGACCGGTGCAGACGTGGATGAGGGCGTCGACGATGACCGCCCGGCGGCCCGGTTCGAGGATCTCGTCGACGAACGACTTGTCGATCTTCAGAACGTCTACCGGGACGGTGCGGAGCAGGCCCAGCGACGAGTGGCCGGTGCCGAAGTCGTCGAGGGCTATGCGGATGCCGGCCCGGTGCAGGGTCTCGACGGCTTCGATGGCGGTGCCGCCGCCGAAGATGGCGGTCTCGGTGACCTCGACCAGGAGGGCGGCCGGTTCGAGCCCGGTGTCGGCCAGGATCCCGAGGACCACGGCCGGGAATCCGGGTTCGCTGAGCTGTCTCGGGGAGACGTTGACGCTGATGTAGAGCGGGGCTTCCGCACCCAGGGCGCTACGCCAGGCGGCGAGCTGCCGGCACGCGGTTCGCATGATCCACTCGCCGAGCTCGACGATGAGCCCGTTGTCCTCGGCGACGGGGATGAACGCTACGGGGCTGACCGGGCCCCGTACCGGATGGGTCCATCGCACCAGTGCCTCGACGGCGACCGGGCGATCGTCGCGGAGGTCGATGATCGGCTGGTAGACCACCTGGAAGTCGCCGTCGTCGAGGCTGTGCCGCAGGTCCGCGCCGAGCCGCTCGGCGGCTTCGGCGCGTTCGTCCAGCTCGGGGGTGTATTCGACGAGTTGGCCGCCGCTGGCCTTGGCCGCGTAGCGGGCCGTGTCGGCCCGGCGGATCAGCTCGGCCGCACCGTCTAGAGCGACACCCGACACAGCAGGAGAGGCGACGCCGGACGAGGCCGCGAGGGAAGAGGCCACGCCAGACGAAGCGGCCTTGCCGGAAGCGGCGACGCCGGAAGCGGCGACGCCGGACGAGGCCACGCCGGACGAGGCCACGCCGGACGAGGCCACGCCGGACGAGGCCACGCCGGACGAGGCCACGCCGGAAGGGGTGGAGGTCAGGGACGAGCCCGGGAGGGTGGAGGAAGCGACGCCGAGGCGGGCGTTGAGGAGCAGTTCGTGCTCGCCGGCGTGGATCGGGTGGCGCAGCACCTCGGTGAGACGGCCGGCCACGGCCTGGCCGTCGTCGGGCAGCGTGTCGTGGACGAGGACGGCGAATTCGTCGGCGCCCATGCGAGCGACCACGTCCCCGTCGCGGATGCTGAGGCGGAGCAGGTCGGCGACGGCGATGAGGGCCTGGTCACCGGCGGCCCGGCCGAGACGGTCGTTGACGTGTTTGAAGCCGGCCAGATCGATCATGATCATGTGGCAGGGGGCGGCGGCGACGGCGTGGGCGGCCCGCTGCTCGAAGTCGCGGCGGTTGGGCAGGCCGGTGAGGTCGTCGCGCATGGCCAGGTCGCGCAGCTGGCGGGCCTGGGAGTCGACGCGGGAGATGTAGCCGCTCATCCGTGTGGCGACGAGGACGAAGAGGGCCATCGAGCCGACGGCCACGGCGGCCCAGCTGACCCGGCCGCCGCCGTGTTCGCCCTGCACGAGCAGGACGGCCGGGACGAGGAGGGTGGAGGCGGTGAGCACGAGCAGACGGCTGCGGCCCAGGCCGTCACGGTCGCCGGTGACCGGCCGGGCCATCGACGGGTGGGCGGCGGCGGCGGCCCAGCAGGCGTAGGCGGTGAGGTATCCGGCGTAGAGGTAGACGGGTTCGACCGCGTGAGGCAGCAGGGTGTAGGAGATGTTGCCGGCGAGCGTGATGGCACTGCCGGCGGTGAGCAGCCACAGACTGGGGCTGCGGGGGCCGCGGCGCAGCAGGATCGGGGTGACGACGGCGCAGAGCAGAACGCCGACGGTCGGGTATCCGGCGGTGGCGACGCGCGTGAGGACCGGAACCGAGGAGTCGGTGACGATCGGCTCGATCATGAAGGTCCAGTAGACGATGCCCACGCCGACGCCGATGATCGCGGAGTCGATGAGGTTGCCACGCAGGTAGCCGCCGCCGGCGAGACGTTCCCGGGTGAGGCGGAAGAGGGCGACCGTGAGCATCGGGTAGGCGCCGAGGTAGAGGGCGTCCGCCCAGGAGGGGAAGGCGGGCTCGCCATCGACCAGGATCTGGACGGCGTAGACGATGTCACCCAGGATCCAGGTGGCGACCGCGGCGGCGAACAGGTACCAGTTTCCCGGCGCGGCCGGGCGGTTCCGGCGGATGCCGGCCACCATGATCGCGCACGACCCGGCCGAGATGACGGTGGAGACGGCGAGGGAGGCCCATCCATAGGGCATCGCGGTGTACGCCACCGTCGCGCCCAGCCCGCACATCAGCCAGGCCAGCCACCCGGGGACACGCATGAGTCTCGGCACGCTGGTCACATTCGGTCGGGTCCACCCGAAGTTGAGTGCCCGGCCCGTCAGCCCCGGGAACGACGGGAGGCGATCTTGAGGTCGGCCTCGATGGCGGCGGTGGCGGCCAGCAGCGGGGGCAGGATGCGCTCACGGATGTCGTCGACGGTGGCCCGGGCGGCGTGGATGGAGACGTTGACGGCGCCCGTGACGGCGCCGGAACGGTCCCGGATGGGGGCGGCGATCGCCCTCAGCCCCTCTTCCAGCTCCTGGTCGACGATGGCGTGGCCCTGCCTGCGGACCTGGGCCAGCTCGGCGCGCAGCGCGTCCGGGGTGCAGATGGTGCGGTCGGTGAGCGGCTCGAGCCGGGCCCGCCCGAGGTAGGCCTCGAGCTCGGTCGACGGGAGGCCGGCGAGGATCACGCGGCCCATCGACGTGGCGTACGCCGGGAATCGGGTGCCGACGTTGATCGCGACCCGCATGATCCTACTTGTCGGGACACGGGCCACATAGACGATATCGTCACCGTCGAGCACGGACATCGAGGACGATTCGCGGACCTCGGCGACGAGGCGTTCGAGGTGGGGTTCGGCGACCTCGGGCAGCGAGATGCTGGAGAGGTACGAGTACCCGAGCTCGAGGACCCGCGGTGCCAGGGAGAACAGTCGGCCGTCGGTGCGGACGTACCCGAGGTCGGTCAGGGTCAGCAGGAACCGGCGGGCGGCGGCACGGGTGAGGCCGCAGACCCGGGCGACGTCACTGAGCGTGAGTTCGGAGTGCTGTGCGTCGAACGCGCGGATCACTGCGAGACCCCGTTCCAGCGACTGAACGTAGTACGGTTCGCGCGGCATCAGATGATCGAACCCCGTCGTTGACGTGACACGGGGCACATCATAGCGTTCTCCATGAGAACTCACGTTCGTCATGCGCACACTTTTCTAAGGAGTAAATATGCGGCGTCTTCTCGCGGGGCTCGCGGCGGCTGCGCTCGCCGGCTCCCTGGTGGCCTGCGGTTCCGATTCCGGCGGTGGCACGAAGACCGAGGGCGGTGTCGACCAGGTCAAGGTCGGCGTCATCCCGATCGTCGACGTGGCCCCGATCTACCTGGGCCAGCAGAAGGGCTTCTTCAAGAACCGGAACATCGAGCTCACCCTCGAGGCCGGTCAGGGCGGCGCCGCGATCGTGCCGGGTGTGGTCAACAACCAGACCCAGTTCGGCTTCTCCAACCTGACCTCCCTGATGATCGCCCAGACCAAGGGCCTGCCGATCAAGGCGGTCGCCGCCGGTGTCTCGTCGACCGGTGAGGCCGGCAAGGACTTCGGCGCCGTGGTCGTGAAGGCGGACAGCCCGATCAAGACGGCCAAGGACCTCGCCGGCAAGAAGATCTCGGTGAACACCCTCAAGAACATCGGCGACACCGTCACCCGCGAGTCGGTGCGCAAGGCCGGTGGCGACGACAAGACCCTGAACTTCGTCGAGATGGCGTTCCCGACCATGCCCGCCGCCCTGGAGAAAGGCGAGGTCGACGCCGCCTGGGTGGTCGAGCCGCAGCTGTCCACGATCAAGGCCGCCGGTGGCCGGGAGATCGCCTCGACCTTCGTCGACGCCGCCCCGAACCTGACCGTCGCCGCGTACTTCACCTCGCAGAAGCTGATCTCGGAGAACGCCGACCTGGTCAAGCGCTTCACCGAGGCGATCAACGAGTCGCTGACCTACGCCGACGCGCACCCGGACGAGGTCCGCGCGGTCCTGGGCACCTACACCAAGATCGACGAGAAGCTCCGCGCGTCGCTGGTGCTGCCGAAGTGGCCGACCCAGATCAACGAGGCGTCGGTGCAGACCCTCGCCGGCCTCGGCGAGAAGGACGGCATCTTCACCGGCACTCCGGACCTGGCGAAGCTGCTGCCGTGACGACGGCCCGCCCGGCCAACCCGGTCCGGTCCGGCAACCCCGCTCTGCTCGGGGTTGCCGGCCTGGCCGGGTTGCTCCTCGTCATCGAACTGGCGCCGCGGACCGGGCTGGTCGACGAGCGGTTCCTGCCGCCGGCCAGCACGATCGCGGGCGCCCT
This sequence comes from Actinoplanes sp. CA-252034, assembly GCF_050956125.1. Lineage (NCBI taxonomy): Bacteria > Bacillati > Actinomycetota > Actinomycetes > Micromonosporales > Micromonosporaceae > Actinoplanes > Actinoplanes sp. CA-252034. Next base: position 3,022,472 of record NZ_CP191846.1, on the reverse strand, counting down.
TGTCGACGAAGCGTCGAACGCCACGTTCTGGACGGCGCTGTCCGACACCATGGTCGCGTGGGCGATCGGCCTGGCCATCGCGGTCGGGGCCGGGGTGCTGGCGGGCCTGGTGATCGGGTCGGTGCCGGTGCTGCGGGCGCTGACCGCGTCGACGGTCGAGTTCCTGCGGCCGATCCCGTCGGTCGCGCTCATCCCCCTCGCGGTGCTGATGTACGGCACCGACCTCGGCTCGACCCTGCTGCTGGTCTGCTACGCGTCGTTCTGGCAGGTCCTGATGCAGGTGCTGTACGGGGTGGCCGACGTGGACCCGGTCGCCTTCGAGACAGCCAGGAGCTTCCGGTTCTCCGCGTGGGCCCGGGTCCGGCACGTGCTGTGGCCGACCGCGCTGCCGTACGTGTTCACCGGCATCCGGCTGGCCGCCTCGGTGGCCCTGGTCCTGGCGATCACCGCCGAGCTGGTGATCGGCTCGCCCGGCCTGGGCAAGGAGATCGCCGTCGCCCAGTCGTCGGACGCCGTCCCCACCATGTACGCCCTGGTCGTCGTCACCGGCCTCCTCGGTGTCCTGATCAACCTGCTGGCTCGTACCGGCGAGCGCCGCCTGCTCGCCTGGCACCAGTCGGTACGGGGAGAAGTGGCCATATGAACCCGGGTGACATCGCCAAGAGGATCGGGCTGGCGGTCGCGTTGCCGCTGGTCCTGTTCGTGGGCTGGTACGTGTTCAGCGCCGGCAGCACGAACTTCTACGCCCCGCCGCTGTCCAAGATCCTGACCGCGTTCGGCGACACCTGGCAGACCGAGCGGCTGAAGGCGGACGTGGCGCCGAGCCTGGTGCGCCTGTTCGCCGGCTACCTGCTGGCCGCGCTGATCGGCATCGGCCTGGGCGTGGCGGTCGGCCTCAACCGGCGGCTGCGGGCCACGGTGGAGCCGGTCCTGGAGTTCTTCCGGGCCATCCCGCCGCCGGTGCTGGTGCCGGTGATCATGCTGTTCGCCGGGATCGGGAACGGCATGAAGATCACCGTCATCGTGTTCGGCTGCATCTGGCCGATCCTGCTCAACACGGTGGAGGGCGTCCGCGCGGTGGACAGCGTGGTCCTCGACACCGCACGCTCGTACGGGGTGAACGGGCCCGCCCGGCTCACCCGGGTGGTGCTGCCCTCGGCGAGCCCACAGATCGCGGCCGGACTGCGCCAGGCGCTGTCCATCGCGATCATCCTGATGGTGATCAGCGAGATGTTCGCGGCCAGCAACGGTCTCGGTTTCACCATCGTGCAGTTCCAGCGCAGCTTCGCGATCCCCGAGATGTGGAGCGGGATCATCCTGCTCGGCCTGCTCGGCTTCGTGTTGTCGGTGCTGTTCCGGCTCGCCGAGCGGCGGCTGTTGCGGTGGTACGAGGGCCTGCGCGCGGCGCAGCGCGCCGGCTAGGGGGCGACGATGCTCGAAGTGAAGGGCCTGCGGAAGGTCTACAGATCCGGCAGCCGTGAGGTGGAGGCGCTACGCGACCTCACGTTCACGGTGGAGAGCGGCGACCTTGTCTGTCTGGTCGGCCCGTCCGGGTGCGGCAAGACGACGCTGCTGCGCTGCATCTCCGGCCTGCTCGACCCGACCGCCGGGGACGTCCGCGTCGACGGCCAGGCGGTCGACGGGCCGCCGAAGGGCATGGCGGTGGTCTTCCAGGAGTACGGGCGCAGCCTGTTCCCCTGGATGAGCGTGCGCGACAACGTGGAGCTGCCGCTCAAGCAGAAGAAGGTGGAGAAGAAGCGCCGCCTCGAGCTGGTGGAGCAGTCACTGGACGCGGTCGGCCTGTCCGGCTCCGAGTCGGCGTACCCGTGGCAGCTCTCCGGCGGCATGCAGCAGCGGGTCGCCATCGCCCGGGCGGTCGCCTACGAGCCGCAGACGCTGCTCATGGACGAGCCGTTCGCGGCGGTCGACGCGCAGACCCGCGCCGATCTGGAGGACCTGGTCCGCCAGTTGTGGAAGCGGCTCGGCGTGACCATCCTGTTCGTCACCCACGACATCGACGAGTCGGTGTACCTGGGTCAGCGGGTGGTGATGCTGTCGTCGTCGCCGACCGTGGTGCAGGACGAGCTGATCATCGACCTGCCGGAGACGCGTGACCAGCTGACGACACGGGCCGACCCCCGGTTCATCGAGCTGCGCACCCGCGTCTACGAGCAGATCCAGGCGGCCAAGAAGAACGCCGGACGATAGGACCGCAAAACAAAGAGCCCGGTCATCTCGTACGGATGACCGGGCTCTTCATTGTCATAAGAGGTGTCGTCAGCGAACGCCGATCGCGTCGCGGACCTCAGCCCGCACATCGTCCGCGGCACTGAAACCGAAGGTGGAGACGGCGGCCGGATCCGGCTGCGGGATCGGGTCGCACTTCTTGTCGGAACGGTTTCCGCGGACCCGGTCCGGCAGTTCGCCGGTGGCCAGGTAGGTGGCGATGGTGTCGTCGGTGCAGGCGATCCCGTTCAGCGAACCCGAGTGGGTGGTGCCGCCGACGCCCTCGATCAGGACCGAGCGCGGGAAGCGCTTACGCACCTCGATGGCCCCCGAGTACGGGGTGGCGGCGTCGTTGGTCTCGGCGATCAGCAGGATCGGCGGGACCTTCTTGCCGTTGATGTCGACGGGCTTGCCGGCCTTGGCGCCCCAGTTGATGCAGGGCGCGTTGTACCAGGCGTTGTTCCAGGTGATGAACGGGTGCTTGGCGTAGATCTTCCAGTTGTCCCGCTGCCACTTCGACCAGTTCGTCGGCCACTTCACATCGGTGCACTGGACGCCCAGGTAGACGGCGTAGCCGTTGTCGGAACCGGCCGCGCCGGGCTCGGCGTACTGGTCGAGCAGCGGCGCCGGGTCCTTGTCGTTCACCCACGCGGCGAACGCCGAGGCGACGTCCTGCCAGCCGAAGACGTAGTAGCCGGCCGAGACGAAGATGTCGTTCCACTCGTCCGGGCCGATCTTGCCGGCGGCCGGGTTCTTGATCAGCGAGTAGAGCGTCGAGTAGTACTTCTGCTTCACCACCTTGGCGGTCGTGCCGAGGTGGTAGGTGGCGTCGTTCTTCGCGACCCAGCCGAAGAAGACGTCCATGTTCTTGTCGAACTGGATGTCCTGGTCGAGGTTCGCGTCGTACCAGACGCGCTCGGGGTTGACCACGCCGTCGAAGACGAACCGGCGGACCCGCTCCGGGTGCAGCGTCGCGTAGACCTGGCCCAGGTAGGTGCCGTACGAGAAGCCGTAGTAGTTGATCTTCGAGGCGCCGAGGGCCTTGCGCAGGCTCTCCATGTCGGCGACCGTGTCGGTGGTCTTGAGGTGGTCGAGCAGGGCTCCGCCGGCCACGTCGCACGCCTTCGCGTACCCCTTGGCCTTGGCCTGCCAGGTCTTCTCCAGCTGCCGGGTGACCGGGACGTAGAACGGCCGGTTGTAGCCGGCGTAGTTCGGGTCGCAGGTCAGGGCCGGAACGCTCGAGCCGACGCCGCGCGGGTCGAAGCCGATCCAGTCGTAGAGCTCGCCCGCGCCGTTCGGCACGTACTCACCGAGCACCGGCAGGCCGAGCCCGGAGCCGCCGGGACCGCCGGGGTTGGTGAGCATGACGCCCTGGTAGGCGGCGTCGGCGGACTTGTGCTTGATCCGCGACACCGCAATCTTGATCTTGGTGCCGTTCGGCTTGGCGTAGTCGAGAGGCACCACCAGGAACCCGCACTGCGCCCCACGCGCCTGGAGACTGGGGCGCGTGCAGGTGCCCCAGTCGATGGCCGGCGGGGTGTAGCCGCCGGTCTTGGCCGTAGCCGACGCCGCGACAGGGATCGCGCCGGCGCCGATCAGGAGACCGACGGAGGCGGCGATGGTGGCCGCCAGGATTTTCCGCATCCCTTGCCTTCCGTTGTCGTACCGCCGTCGCGGCTGATCACGCCGGGGCGGTTCCCGCAGCCTAACCATCCAGCCATGGAGATGCGCCCACATACAGACATGGGCATGAGTTCATGTCACGGTAGGTATCGAATGATATGAAAGCGCGAGCGCTCTCCGATGCGATGCTTCGGGCTCTGACCGTTCCCCTCAGTACACGGAGGACCACCCCGTGCGAGCATTCTCCATCGTGGGCGTGGCCGGGCTGATCGCCGCAGGCCTCGCCGTCGCCACCCCGGCACAGGCCGCCGCGGCTGCGCCGGACATCCCGGTCGCCAACGTCAAGGCTCACCTCACCCAGCTCCAGAGCATCGCGACCGCCAACGGCGGCAACCGCGCCCACGGCCGGCCCGGCTACCTGGCGTCGGTCACCTACGTGAAGAACCTGCTCGACTCGGCCGGATTCACGACCACGCAGCAGTCCTTCACCTACAACGGGGCGACCGGCTACAACCTCATCGCCGACTGGCCGGGCGGCGACACGTCCGACACGCTGATGATCGGCGGCCACCTGGACAGCGTCACCGCGGGCCCCGGCATCAACGACAACGGGTCCGGCTCGGCGGGCATCCTCGAGGTGGCGCTGCAGGTGTCGCGGTCCGGCTTCCAGCCCGATCGGCACCTGCGTTTCGCCTGGTGGGGCGCGGAGGAGCTGGGGCTGCGAGGCTCGACGGCGTACGTCAACTCGCTGAGCTCGGCCCAGAAGGCGGCGATCACCGGGTACCTGAACTTCGACATGATCGGCTCACCGAACCCGGGGTACTTCCTCTACGACGGCGACAACTCCGACGGCACCGGCAGCGGCCCCGGCCCGGCCGGCTCGGCGCAGATCGAGGCCACCCTCGCCGCGTACTTCACCTCGATCGGCGTGCCGACCCGGGGCACCGACTTCGACGGGCGCAGCGACTACGGCCCGTTCATCGCCAACGGCATCCCGGCCGGCGGCATCTTCACCGGCGCCGAGGGCACCAAGACGTCCGCGCAGGTCAGCCTCTGGGGTGGCACCACCGGCCGTTTCGACCCCTGCTACCACGCGTCATGTGACACCACGGCGAACATCAACGACACCGCGCTCGACCGCAACAGCGACGCCATCGCGTACTCGGTGTGGACGCTCGCCGACGGCGGCACCACCACACCGCCCGGCACCACGGTCTGGTCCGACGGCCTGGAGACCGCGACCGGCTGGACCCAGGGCACGACCGACACCGCCACGGCGGGCCGGCTGGAGCGCGGCAACCCGGAGGCGACCACCAGCTCCGGCGTCGCCACCCAGCTGAACGCCGCGGCCGAGGGCAGCTTCGCCCTGGTCACCGGGGCCACCGCCGGGGCCAGCGCGGGCGCCAACGACCTGGACGGCGGGATCACCACGATCACCTCCCCGGCGATCACCCTGCCGACCGGCACCCTGACGCTCGGCCTGTCCTGGTACCTGGCGTACCTGAACAACGCCACCAGCGCCGACTACCTGCGCATCCGGGTGGTGTCGGGGACGACCACGACGACGGTGCTCACCCAGACCGCGGCGGCGGCGAACAAGGCGGCGGCCTGGACGACGGCGACGGCCAACCTCTCGGCGTACGCCGGGCAGACGATCCGTATCCAGGTCGAGGCGGCCGACGCCGGCACCGCGTCACTGGTCGAGGCGGCCGTGGACAACCTCGTGATCACCCGCTCGTGAGCCCGGTTCCGCCCGCCGGATCGACCGGCGGGCGGAACCCCTCAGCTTCCGAAGCTCCCGGCCGATCAGGAACCTCAGTGTCCGCCCCGGCCCGAGAAGGAGCACCGACCATGACGCAGCCCGCCGGATGGTATGCCGATCCGAGCGGCCTGCCGGCGCGACGCTGGTGGGACGGCCGGCAGTGGACCGACCACGTCCAGCCCGGTGGCACGCCGATGCCGCCGCCCAACGGATACTTCCCGCCGGTCCCGCCGAGCGGCCCGGCGGCGCCCGGCGAGCACACCGTCGCGCCGGAGAACCCCGAGCAGACCCCGCTGTACGCGACCCAGCCGGCCGGATTCCAGCACCGTGGCCTGCCGACCGTCTCCGAGTCGCGGCCCGCCGCTCCCCCGCCGCACCCCGAGGTGCCGACCGCGCCGTACACCATGCCGCCGGTCGACGCGGTCGGTGAGCGGCCCGGCCTCGCCCCGCCCGCGCCCGCCGCTCCGCAGCCCGTTCCGGGCGGGTGGTGGCGCTACGCCGGGCCGGTCGCCCTCGCGGTGATCGCCGCGATCGTCCTCGCCCTGGTCGCCATCATCCTGCTCGGCTGACCGCCCCGGGCCCGGCGCGGGAGTGGTCCGAGAGCGTTTCGAGAGCGACGTCGGCCATCCTGTGTCCACGCCGGACGGGGTTCACGCCCCAAGCTGCAGCTCCGTCCGGCCCTCCAACCACCGGCCGTCACCCGGCACGCCTGCGGGCCCCCGGCTCGTTCAGTCGCTGGTGACGTCCCGATAGACCGACCACACCGCGACCGGGATCGCCGCGCCCGTCCAGGCCAGCAGGAACAGCAGGGCCTTGACGTTGCCGGCGGAGGCCATCGCGAACGAGGCGAACGGCAGCCCGATCTCCATCCGGTTGATCAGCCCCTCGGCGAAGAGCAGCCAGGCGAAGACCCCACCGAGCAACCACATGGGATGCTTGACCACCGCCGTGCACAGCGTGCCGAACACCGCCATCACCGGTGCCACCAGCACCGTCGACCGGTAGTGGGCGGCGTTATCGTCGAGCAGCACGGCCACCCCGCTGACGGCCGCCAGCACCGTGCCGAGCACCGCCGCCGACACGCACTGGGCGACCAGGACCCGCCACCGGTGCGGGTGGTTGAGCAGCACCAGCACCATGGTCCGGTGCTGATAGTGCTGGGCGGTCACGGTCACCGCGATGCCGAAGGCCCCGATACCCGCGAAGAGCGACCAGGCCTCCTTGCTGAACCAGCCGACCAGCGCGGCCACGAACGCGAACCCGATCAGCGCCAGCCATGACGAGATGATGCTGACGCTGCGGTACAGCTCGCTGCGGACGACGGCGATCATCGGGCCTCCGACACGCTCATGAAGATGTCCTCCAGATTCTGGGCCTCGGCCACCAGCTCGTAGATCGCGACCTGGGCGGTGAGCGCGATGTCGCCGGCCTCTTCCTGGCTCAGCCCGGAGACGAACAGCACCGGACCGTCCGCCGTCACCGTCGCGCCGTTGTGCTCGAACGCCTTGGCGAGCCGTTCCGGGTCACCGCCGCGCACCCGCAGGCGGGCCGTGCCCGTCAGCTCGGCCAGCGTCCCGGACGCCAGGATCCGGCCCTGGCCGATGATCACCACGTCGTCGACGAAGTGCTCCAGCTCGGCGAGCAGATGACTGGAGATCAGCACGGTGCCCCCGCCCGCCGTGTGCGCCAGCAGCAACTCCCGCAGCCAGGCCATGCCGGGCGGGTCCAGGCCGTTCGCCGGCTCGTCGAGCACCAGCACCGACGGCTCGCCGAGCAGGGCCGTCGCCACCGCCAGCCGCTGCTTCATGCCGAGCGAGTAGTCGCCGGTCCGCTTGGTGGCCGCGTCCTCCAGGCCCACGTACTCCAGCAGCCGGCCGACCCGCTCGCGCGGGAATCCACCGAGAATGGCCTGGGTGTTCAGGTGCGCGTATCCGGACTGTCCCGGATGGCTGAGGCCCTGCTCGATGACCGCGCCGACGTGCCGGACCGGGTGGTCGAGCTCCCGGTACCGGCGGCCGTTGATGAGCGCGGCGCCCTTGGTCGGGCGGGCCAGGCCGAGCAGGACCCGCAACGTGGTGCTCTTGCCGGAGCCGTTGAGCCCGAGCAGGCCGGTGACCCGGCCGGGCGCGGCGGTGAACGTCACGTCACGGACCGCGTCCACCTTTCCGTAGGTCTTCGTCAGATCCCGGATCTCGATCATGGCGGGTATTCTCCCGGTCTCTGTCAAGGCTCGGAGGGTAACCGTTTGATCACTCCCTATGGCTCTCGCCCTCGCGGGGCACCGCGGAGAGCCCTACCGGGTCCGGCGGATGCGATCACGGAGCGGGAGGACTAGCGTGCCGATCAGTCCCAGCCCCTCGGCGGAAGGACCGCATGTCCGGAAACGGTTCCCCAGCACACCGCGCGCGGAGCTCCGTGCAGCGCAACCGGCTGATCGCGGCCGGGGCGGGAGTGCTACTGCTGCTGATCCTGCTGTTCGCGCTGCTGGCGTACTGCACACGCCCGGACGATCCATCGTCGACGACCGCGGATCCCGTGCCCAGCGCGGGCGCGTCCTGGACGATCTCCCCCGGTCCCGGCTCGGGCTCCCCCGGTCCGGGCTCGGGCTCCCCCGGTCCGGGCTCCTCCGGTGCGGGGCCTGAGGCGGCGCCTCTGCCCGGCGGAAGCGACGGGACCACGCCCACCGACGACGTCGCCACCGAGGACCCCGCCACCGAGCCGTCCGACGACGATCCGGAACAGCCGTCCACTCCCGAGGGAGGTGTGGACGCCGGCGGGGGCGGCCAGACCGACGGCCGCCGTCTCGCTCTGCTGGTGACCGGTGGATTCCTCATGGTCTCGGCGGTGGCGGCCGGCGCGTACTCCCTCCGTCGCCCTCTGCACCACCGTTGACCGTGACCTCGCCGCGGATCCGTGATCGGCGGGCGGCGGCGTTCGCCGTCGTCCTCGCGCTGCTCGGCGGCGCGACCCTCGCTCTCGGGCTGCGCACCGAGGACGGCCTGCCGCCGCTTCCCGCGGCGGCGCAGGCGTCACCGGTTCCGGCGGCCGTGAAGGCACCGTCGTCCCCGCCCGGCGTCGCGCCGGCGCGGGTCCTGAAACGGGCGGCGCCGGTGCGGCTGCGGATTCCGGCGATCGGCGTGGACACCGCGATCATGGAGCTGGGGCTGCAGCGCGACGGATCCCTCGAGGTGCCGCCGCTGCGCGGCGATGCGCCGGCCGGCTGGTACCGCGACTCACCGACGCCGGGCGAGACCGGCGCGTCGGTGCTCGCGGGGCATGTGGACACCGCGCGGGACGGCCCGGCGGTCTTCTTCCGGTTGCGCGAGCTCAAGACCGGAGACGAGATCGTGGTACGGCGTGACGACGGCTCCGTGGCGATGTTCCGGGTGTCCCGGGTGGCCCTCTACGCGAAACGGGACTTCCCCACGGCGGAGGTGTATGCGCCGATCGACCGGCCGGGACTGCGGTTGATCACGTGCGGGGGCGCGTTCGACCGGAGCGAGGGCAGCTACCGGAGCAACGTGGTGGTGTTCGCCGACGCGTTCCGGTGAGGGGTCCACACCGCCTCGAAACCGCTTCCGGGACCGGTTCCAGCCCCCTTTTCGGTCAGTTGAGTTCCGGAACCCGCCAGGTTCGTACCGATCTCTGCGGTATGCCGGTTCAGCCTGCTTGACATGGAGCTTCAGCGATTGATTCTGTGACGGGCATCATTGCGATCTTGTTTCGGAAGGAACCCCTCCGCATGACGAGACCTCGCCCGACCCGCAGCGCCGCGATGGCGCTCACCCTCGGGCTCGCCCTCACCATCGCGCCGGCTCTGCCGGCGTCCGCGCACACCGGCGGGGCCGCCGGCGTACCGAACCTCGGCCCCAGCGTCACGGTCTTCGACCCGAGCACGCCGGTCAGCGAGATCCAGGCCACTCTCGACGCGACCTACGCCAAGCAGGTCGACAACGAGATGGGTACGGCACGGTACGCGTACCTGTTCAAGCCGGGCACCTACGGCACCGCCGAGCAGCCGCTGCAGATCAAGGTCGGCTACTACACGGAGATCAGCGGTCTCGGGGCCAACCCCGGGGACGTGGTGATCAACGGCAAGGTCGAGGCGTACAACCGCTGCCTCGGCTCCGACCCGGCCAACCCGAACTGCATCGCGCTCGTCAACTTCTGGCGCACCCTGTCCAACCTGACCGTCAACATCAACGGCACGGGCCAGGACGGCTGCCGCCAGACGGCCAACTTCTGGGCCGTGTCGCAGGCCGTCTCGCTGCGCCGCACCCAGTTCAACGGCGGCACGCTGTCGCTGATGGACTACTGCACCGCCGGCCCGCAGTACGCCTCGGGCGGCTTCATCGCCGACTCGAAGCTGCCGACCACGGTCAACGGCTCGCAGCAGCAGTGGCTCACCCGCAACAGCGAGGTGGCGAGCTGGTCCAACGCCGTGTGGAACCAGGTCTTCGCCGGCGTGACCGGGGCGCCCGACGACTCGGCGTTCCCGAACCCGCCGTACACCACCCTCGCGGCCACCCCGGTCAGCCGGGAGAAGCCGTTCCTGTTCGTCGACGCCAAGGGCAAGTACCAGGTCCGTGTGCCCGCGGCCAAGCGCAACAGCGTCGGCTCCTCGTGGGACGACAAGTCCGGCCGCACCGTCCCGCTCTCCGACTTCTACGTCGCGAAGCCCGGTGACTCGGTCGCGAAGATCAACCTGCAGCTGGCCCTCGGCAAGAACCTGCTGCTCACCCCGGGCGTCTACGACATCGCCCAGAGCATCCACGTGTTCCGCCCGAACACCGTGGTGCTCGGCCTCGGCCACGCCACGCTCACCGCGGTCAACGGCTCGATCCCGCTGGACGTCGCCGACGTCCCCGGCGTGATCGTCGCCGGCGTCACCATCGACGCCGGCACCAAGGAGTCGCCCGTCCTGCTGCGCGTCGGCCGTCAGCACGGCTTCGGCTACAGCTCGGCGAGCAACCCGACCACGCTGAACGACGTGTACTTCCGCGTCGGCGGCCCGCACATCGGCAAGGCGAACATCGCGCTCGAGGTCAACAGCGACGACGTGCTGATCGACCACACCTGGGTGTGGCGCGGCGACCACGGCGTCGAGGGCTTCACCAACGGCGTGAACGGCGACACCGACCGGTGGAAGACCAACACCGGACGGTACGGCGCGGTCATCAACGGTGACGACGTCACCGCGACCGGCCTGTTCGTCGAGCACTTCCAGAAGTACAACACCGTCTGGAACGGCGAGCGCGGCACCACCGTGCTCTACCAGAACGAACTGCCCTACGACCCGCCGACGCAGGCCGACTGGATGAACGGCAAGGTCCAGGGCTACGCCGGTTACAAGGTCGGAAACAAGGTCAAGAAGCACCAGCTGTACGGCGGAGGCGTCTACGTCTTCAACCAGAACAACCCGGCGATCCACACGGCCAACGGGTTCGAGGTGCCGAACACGCCCGGTGTGAAGCTGAAGCACATCATGACCGTCAACCTCAGCGCCGGCATCATCGACCACGTGGTCAACGGCGTCGGTGAGGCAGCGGACACCACGAAGGTCGGGCAGCCGGTCTTCGTGACGAACTACCCCGCAGTCCCGTAATACGCGCTGGTGGTCACCCGTCTACGGGGCGGGTGACCACCAGCACCGGACGGCCCGCCTTCTCGATCAGGGTCAACGGCACACTTCCCAGCAGCCGCTGCGCCACCGCCGGGCGCACGCTCGAACCGACCACGATCAGGTCGGCCCGCTGCTCCTGCGCGAACCGGATGATCTGCTCGGCTGGGCGGCCCGGCAGGACCGTCCGCGTCGCCTCGATGCCGGCCGCCGCCAGACGCGCCGCCGCGGCCGCCGCCGCCTTCTCCGCCCGCTCGGTGTAGACGCTGCGTGGCAGCGGCGCCAGGTGCTCGGTCTCCAGCTCGTCCACCGCGACCACCGCGACCGACGCGCCGGTCTGCCGGACGAGATCGGCGACCGCATCGGTCACCCACGGCTGGTCCGTCTCAGGATTTGCGGCGAGCACGATATGCATGTCACTGAAGGTACGCGTAACGTCACTTATCCGCAGTGGACCTTTTTCGAGGGAGCACTCATGGCGGATGTGGCGTCGCCCTCTTCGTCTTCGCCGGCCTCCAAGGAGCCGGAGCTCAACCGGGTCATCGGCCCGGCGTTGCTCCTGCTCTTCGTGGTCGGCGACATTCTCGGCACCGGGGTGTACGCGCTCACCGGCAAAGTCGCCAACGAGGTCGGCGGCGCGGTGTGGCTGCCGTTCCTGCTCGCGTTCGTGGTCGCGCTGCTCACCGCGTTCAGCTATCTGGAGCTGGTCACCAAGTATCCGCGGGCGGCTGGAGCGGCGCTCTACACCCACAAGGCGTTCGGGCTGCACTTCCTCACGTTCATGGTGACGTTCGCGGTGATGTGCTCCGGGCTCACCTCGGCGTCCAGCGCGTCCAAGGCGTTCGCCGGCAACTTCGCGTCCGCCTTCGACCTCTCACTGGGGGACGGGATCGCCCTCACCGCGGTGGCCCTCGGGTTCATCGTCCTGGTCGCGCTGATCAACTTCCGGGGTGTCGGCGAGAGCGTCAAAGCCAACGTGGTGCTCACCTGCGTCGAGCTGACCGGTCTGCTCATCGTGATCGGCATCGGGGCGTGGGCGCTCGGCGGTGGGAACGGCGACCTGTCCCGGCTCACCGAGTTCAACACGCCGCCCGGCGAGAGCGTGCTGCTGTCGGTCACCGCCGGGACGGCCCTCGCCTTCTTCGCCATGGTCGGCTTCGAGGACTCGGTCAACATGGCCGAGGAGACCCGCGATCCGGTACGGATCTTCCCCAAGGTCATGCTCATCGGCCTCTGCTTCACCGGGTTGATCTACGTGCTCGTCGCCGTCTCCGCGGTCGCCCTCGTCTCGCCCGCCGACCTCGGATCCGGCGACACCCCGCTGCTCAAGGTCGTCTCGGCCGGGGCGCCCGGCTTCCCGCTGTCGATCTTCGCGTTCATCACGATGTTCGCGGTCGCCAACTCGGCCCTGATCAACATGATGATGGCGAGCCGGCTCCTCTACGGGATGGCCAACGAACGGGTTCTCCCCACCATCCTCGGCAAGGTCCACCGCACCCGCCGCACCCCGTGGGTCGGCATCGTGTTCACCACGGTCATCGCGTTCGGGCTGATCTGGTTCGCCGACCTCACCGCCCTCGGCGGGACCACGGCCCTGCTGCTGCTCTGCGTCTTCACCGTGGTCAACGTGGCCGTTCTCGTGCTCCGGCGGGACCCGGTGTCGCACAAGCACTTCCGGGCGCCGACAGTCATCCCGGTCATCGGGGCCGTCGCCTGCGCGTTCCTGGCCAGCCCACTGTCCGGCCGGGCCGCGGCCGACTACCGGGTGGCCGGGGTGCTGCTGCTCATCGGGGTCGCACTGTGGCTCATCACCTACCTGTCCAACCGGTTCATTCCTGGGGCGATCTCCCGTACCTGATCGGATGACCGGTCGTTTGACGGTTGTCCCGTGCCCTCGGTGTTGCGTTTGGTGTAAAACCCCCGGACGTCGCAGGTGGTAACTGTTCGACGTTGGTCGACACCCACGTCATGACAGCTCATCGGGATGTGCAAAGCTGCCCGCTACCACAAGCACCCTCCTCTCCTGTCCGGAGGCCCGATATGGCATCATTCCTCTACCTTGTTGCCGGGCTCGTGATCGGCGCGATAGGCGGCTGGCTGGTCTGGGGACGCCGCACCGGCGCCACCGCGACCACCACGGCCGCTCCGGCGGTCGTCGCCGCCCCGGCCGTCGCCGAGAGCCCCACCACCTCCACCGCCGACGACAACGACGCCGCGGCGGCCCCCATCTCCTCCGCGAGCACCGCGGTCGGCAGCTCCTCCAAGGACGCCGCCCCCACGGACGCCGCCGTCGGCACCTCCTCCGCGGACAGCGCTTCCTCCACGGACACCGCTTCCTCCACGGACACCGCTTCCTCCGCGGATGCCGCGGTTGACGCCGATGCCATCGGGGCGGCGGAGACGCGGGCTCCGGGGGCCTCCACGGAGAAGGCCGAGAGCCTGGAGTCGGAGACGGTCGGCCTCGCCGCGCCGGACAGCTCCGCCTCTTCCTCCACTGCCACCAGCGTCTCCGACACCGCCGAGCCGGTTGCCGGCACGTCGGTCGAGACCGAGCCGGCTGCCGCTGCCGTTGAGGAGCCGGTTGCCGCCGTAGCCGTTGACGAGCCGGTTGCCGACACGTCGGTTCCCGGCGCTTCGGCTGCCGGCGCTTCGGCTGCCGGCACGTCAGTCGATGCCGAGCCGGCCACCGCGGTTGCCGTTGACGAGCCGGCCACGGAGCCGAACGCCGAGACGGTCGCGGAGAGCCCTTCCGACGCCGACGAGCCGACCGTGAAGCTGTCGAACGGAAGGGCCGCCCAGTACGGGTCCGCTCCGGTCGACGAGAGCACCGCGGTCATCGCCTCCGAGCCCTTCGCGGCCGGCGAACCGGCCCCCGTCGACGAGCCGGTTGCCGCCGGTGAGCCCGTCGCCGTGGAGCCCGCTGCCGAGCCGAAGCCGGTCGCCGTATCGGAGCCCGTCGCCGTCGCCTTCGCTGAGCCGGTCGCCGCGCCCGAGCCGGTCGCCGCCGCCGAGCCTGTCGCCGCCGCCGAGCCTGTCGCCGCGCCCGAGCCGGTCGCTGCTGCCGAGCCCGTCGCCGCGCCCGAGCCGGTTGCCGCGCCCGAGCCCGTCGCCGCGCCGGAGCCGGTCATTCCGGCGCAGGCCGTCATCACCGCTGAGCCGGACCTCGTGGGCACGCCCGCGCCGGTCGCCGAGCCCGACGATCTCACGAAGATCCCTGGCATCGGGCCCAAGGTGGCGATCGCCCTGGCCGCGGCCGGCATCACCACCTTCGCGAAGCTGGCCGACTCCGACGTCATCAGCCTCAAGCAGGCGATCAACGCGGCCGGGATGCGTGGCTCCGCGAGCCTCGCCACCTGGCCGGGACGCGCCCGCGAACTGGTCGGCGTCAAGAGCTGACACCCCGGTGGGCCCGCACTGAGTGCCCACCGCACGGACAGGGCGTGACCCGGTGCACCGAGAGGCACCGGGTCGCGCCCTTCGTCGTCTCCGCATCCAACCTGCCCTTGTGGCCGGCCGCGTCGCGGAGACGACCACCACCAGCCCACGCGGCTGACCGGAGGCGGAAACGACCACCGGCCCACGCGGCGGCCACAAAGAGAACGAGGACAACCACCCGCCCACGCGCCACCCCCAGAACTAGCCCACGCGGCCCCTGAGAACGAGGACAACCACCAGCCCGCGCGGCCGATCGGCGCGCGGAGACAACCACCGGCCGACACGACTGAGGCCGGAGAGCGGAGACGACCACCAGCCCACGCGGCCACCCCCAACGAGGACAACCACCAGCCCGCCTGGCCACCCTCAGAACGAGGACAACGACCCGCCCGGGCGACCACCCAGAGAACGAAGACAATCACCAGCCCGTACGGCTGATCGGCGTGCGGAGACGACCACCGGCCCGCGCGACTGGGTCGGCGCGCGGAGACGATGACCGGACCGCGCGGCGGGTTGCAGGGCGGTTGTTGCTCAGGTCACTCCGGAAAGTTGCAGGACGGGAGCGGACCGGACGATGTATCCGGCTGTCGCGAGAGATCGCAACCGGAGTGCAACGGAGGAGCCAGGATGAAGGTCAACGCCGCCACGTCCTTCAACTACGACAGTTCGGCCGCCTACGGACGGTTGCAGAGTGCCCGGGCCAAGCTCACCACGGACCAGATGCCGTGCGCCGCGATGCCCTCCGTCGTCACGGCCGACCGGGCCGCGGTCGTCCGTGCCGAGGCCGAGGTGGCCCGGATCGAGGCTGCCCACGCGGGCGAGGTGGCCGACTTCCGGCGCAGCGGCCGCTTCCTCGACGTCTTCGCCTGAACCCGCGAAACACGGCGTCCCGTCTCCACCCGCGTTTCGCGGCTTCCCACCTGAACCCGCGAAACGCGGTGCCCCCAACCTGACCCGGTGACAGCGCGCCCCACCGAACCCCGCGGCAAACAGCGTCCCTGACGCCCGACATCCCCACCTGAACCCGCGACACGCGGTGCCCCACCGAACCCCGCGGCAAACAGCCCGACGTCCCCACCTGAACCCGCGACGCGCGGTGGGCCGCCTGGATCCGCGACGAGCCGCGCCTCCAGTTGAGCCCGCGGCAAGCAGGGTCTCGTCCTCAGGTCCCGACACACGCCAGGGGATCGGTGATCTGATGCGGTCAGCGGAGCGGGACAGCCGGTGGGGGACGGCTTCAGCCCGGCGGGCGCACTGGGGTCGTGAGGGTGGGCCTGGCTTGCGGGGTAGCCCGGGGACGTGATGGTTGCGGTGGTGGCGGGTGTGGACCGTACCGCCGCATGGGTTTGATCTGACTCGGACATAAATGCGGGCCGCTAGTGACGCAAGGTTTTCGCCGTGACGCCTTTCCGTCACATTGACGTTCGCCCACGCAGGGGCACCGGATCCGGTGAATTCCGGAAAATTTTCGTGACTGCGCGGCGGGCCCGGATCACCATGGAAAGACGGCCCACTCCCGCAGCGAGAGAGCAACATCATCGCAGGTGGATCGATACCTGCCGGCGCCAGTAAAAGATCATGAATGCGTCACCGGAAAGCGAGATCAAAAGCGCTCCGCGGTGGAGAAATCGCGGTTCGTAATCTTCTCGGGGTTTCGTGTCCGGCCTCGGCATCGCACCATGGATGGCGGGTGATGCATTCGATGAACGGGCGACTTGCGGTAGTCATCAGCGTCGAGCAGCACGAAGATCCCGTGTTGCGCCGATTCTCCGTGCCGTCGGCTGATGTTCCGGCATTCGTGGAGGTGCTCGCGGATCCGGCGCTCGGCGGGTTCGAGACGGCGTATCTGCGGGATCCGGGGGCTCGTGAGGCCTACGGGCGGGTCAAAGCGCTGTTCGAGGGGCGTGATCAGGAGGATTGTGTCCTCCTCTACTTCCGCGGCGTGATGCTGACCGGGCCCGGCGGCGGGCTCTATCTGGCCGCCGCCGACACCGTGATGGGGCGGCCCGCGGACACCGCCGTCGACGTCGCCCAGATCGCCGCGCTCCTGCAGCGCAGCCGTGCGGGGCAGGTCGTGGTGCTGCTCGACGGCCGTACCGGCGGGCCGGTCGACGCCGGGCACCACTTCCGGGCCGCCCGCAACGCCGAATGGCAGAGCCGCGTCGTCATCGCCGCCACCCCCCGCCCCGAGCCGCCCACCTTCGCCGGCCTGATCGCCGAAGGTGTCAGCGGTGGCGCCGCCGACCGTGACCGCGACGGCTGGATCGGCATCGGCGAGCTCTACGACCACCTGCGCGAACGTGATCCCAGCGTCCGGCAGTGGGTGTTCGGCTCCGGGCGGCAGCCGTGGCTGGCCCGGGTCCGCCGGCCCGGCAGCGACCAGATGGCCCTGATCGCGCAACTCGCCGTCGCCGCCGCCGGCAACGACCTGTCCCGCGCCGTCGAAGCCCGCGAAGCCCTGCGCCGCCTCGCCACCGGTGAGGGCCGGGTCGCCGCCGCCGCGACCGCCGCCCTGCGCCGCACCTCGATCCGCATCGCCGAACCGTCCCTCGACTTCGGCCGCGTCGCCCCCGGCACACGCCAGCTCGGCGCCGAGGTCGCCGTTCAGGGACCGCCGCTGGCCGCCGCCTCCGTCGTGTCCAGCACGGTCGAGGGCCTCCATGCCCGCCTCGAAGGCAACCTGCTGCGGGTGTCGTGGTTCCCGACGGTCGGCCGGCTCGACGGGGCGGTCACCCTCGAAGGACCGGCGGGCTCGGCGCGGCTCGCCGTCACCGGGGAGGTCTCCGAGGACTCCGACGTCGCCACCGGCGCGTGGGTGCCGACCGGCGGCAACGGCACGGCGGGCGCGCTTCCGCCAGGCTCCCCCGCGCTTCCGCCGGGCTCCCCCGCGCTTCCGCCGGGCTCCCCCGCGCTTCCTCCGGGCTCCCCGTCGGTTTTGCCGGGTTCGGCCGTGGGGGCGCCGGGGTCTTCCGTGGGGGCCGGGCCGCCCGGGTCGCCGGCGGGAGTTCCGTCCGGGCCGCCCGCCGGCGGGACGGTCGGATGGGCCGCCAACTGGACGATGCCCGACCCCGAAACGGCCTGGCCCGGGAGTCTGCCTGGGGCGGCGAGGACTCGGGCGGCGCCTGGCCCGGCGAGACGCCCGCGGCGGCCTGGCCTGGTGAGGCGCTGGGCGGCGGGTGGCAGGACGCCTCACGGCAGGGCCCGGTCTCAGGTCCGCCGGTCCCGGCAGGCGATTCCGTCTCCCCTTCAAACCCTTCATTCGGTACGGCCGGACCAGCACCCGATCCAGCCGACGCCGGCGCGGGTCCCACTCCGGCGAGCGGGCCACCCGCGTCCGGGGCTGTGCGCGGGTCTCGCCGTGGGCCCCGATCAGTGGACCCCCGTCGTCGGGCACCTGGGCACGGCGGCCGGCGGGCAGTCGTCCCGACGTCCCGCCCGAGTGGGGCACGCCGAGCGCATCCCCGGCCCGTGAGACGCCGGCGCCCTCACCGTCCACCGCCTCCTCGGCCGCTACACCCCCACCCCGCGCGGAAACGACACCCGTCACACCCACTTCCGGTGGGGGTACGGCACCCGCCACACCGTCCTCCGGTTCGGGTACGGCACCCGTCGTACCCACGCCCTCCTTCGATTCGGGTACGGCGCTCGTTGCTCCGACGCCTACCTTCGAGCCGGACACGATGCTCGCTGCGCCGACATCTGCCTCCGCCCCGGACACTGCAGTCGCTGCGCCGACGCCTACCTTCGCCTTGGATACGACGCTCGCTACGCCGACGCCCGCCTCCGCCGCGGACACGACGCTCGCTACGCCGACACCTATCTCCGCCTCGGACACGACAGGCGCGGACAGCACACCGGTTCATCCCGGCCGACCGGCCTCCTCCTCCGACCTCGGGCCGGGGTCTGGCGACGCCGCCGACGGGCTCGCTGCGCGCGCTCACCGGCCGGACCCGGCGAGAACCATCGGCGACGCCGGTCTTGGCGACTCCATCGGGTCGCGTGCGGGCGACTCCGTGGAGGCCACGCCCGAGGATGCGCCGCTCATCGCTCCGAGGGCGACGGTTCGAGGTTCGTTCCCCGTGGCGGCCTCGTCGGAGACTCCCGCCGTGCCCCGTGAGGATCCTCCGCCGGTGGATCGCTCGGCGGCTCCGGAGTCCGCCGGTGACGTCGTATCCGGCTCGGCCGCCTACCGCGTCGAGAGCGCCGCTGCCCAGCCCGCCGGCGCCGACCGCCCAGGCGCCGAGGGCGGGCGGACACCAGTCGTTCGGCCGGAGGCGCCGACACCGACCGACGCGTGGCCCGAACCGGCCTCTGCCTCCGTGGACGCAGGCATTGGCGTCCCCTCGGGCACCGACACGAGCCTGCCGGCGGACGCTCCCCACCAGGAGCCCTCGCCGAGCACTACAAACCTCGACTTCGGCGCCGGAGTGAGCACCCCCGGCGAACCGGGTCTGCCGGCCCGCACCGCCGAAGTGCCGGAAGCCGGCTCGGCCCCGTCCACCGATGACGGTCCGACGGGCCGAGCCGCTCACACGAACACCGATCCGGCGGGCCCGGACATCACCGCCAGCCGCGACCCGGACGTCACCACCGACCGCGACCCGGGAAGCCGAAACGCCACCACTGACCGCTACCCGGTAAGCCTGGATGCCGCCACCGACCGCGACACGGCAAGCCCAGACGACACCGACCGCTACCCGGCAAGCCCAGACGACACCACTGACCGCTACCCGGGAAGCCGGAACGCCACCACCGACAGTCGCTCCGAGGACGGGGACGACACCGCGGCCAATGAGTTGAGGCGCTCAAGCGTCAGCCAGGATGCCGCCAACGATGCACTTCCCATGTGGGCTGTCGGCCGCACCGACGGAGCCGACGGCGTAGACAGGAGCACCGGTATCCCGCCCGGTCCGGACGGCTCGGCCGCGCGCCTCGGCGACGGCTCGGGTTCGTCGGCGAGTTTCGCTGATTCCGGTCACGACGGCGAAGCGCCGGGCGGAAGGGACGCTTCAGGGCGAGCGGCCTACGACACGACGGGGACAGCAACAGAGCCGGCGCAACCGACGCGCGAATCCCCGGACGCAAACGACGCCTCGGAACGAACCCCCGACGACACGACGGGGACAGCAACAGAGCCGGTGCAACCGATGCGCGAATCCCCTGGCGCGAACGAGGCCTCGGAACGAAGCCCCGACGACACGACGGGGACGGCGAAAGATCCGGTGCGGCCGGTGAGCGAATCGGCCGGGTCGGGCGGTCGCTGGGGGGCGACTGCGGGAGGCGCAGGGGGTTCGGGTTCCGGGACTGTGGCGTGGCCGGGTGGGAACTCTGGCACGTGGGGACGGTCCGACCCGGACGGGATCTGGCCTGCGGCGGGGCGGAGGCCCGGGCTGGCCGCGGCACCCGAAGAGGTCGCTGGGGCGAAGGCATCCGCGCCGGGCACACAGGCGGAGCGATCGGGGGACGACCGCCAGGATCACACGCGTTCTGCCGCTGGCGGGCAGCCGGGCAGCGGACAACCCGGCAGCGGACAGCCCGACGGTGAGGTGGCGGCCGGCGGGACGTCGACCGCCGACACCGCCGGCCGCACCGAAACGCCGGACGGCAAGACGCCGGAGAGCATGACGCCGATCAAAGAGAATCCGGACGGCGAAACGACCGGCCAGGGAACAACCGGCCACGGCACGACCCGACACGGGACGACCGACCATGAGGCGGCCAGCCATGGAGCGGCCAGCCATGGGACGACCGGCCCGGTGCCCGCTGAGCGGGAGGACTCTCGTCCGGGGACGGCCGGCGTTGGGGCGGGTGGTCCTGGACCGGCCGCTGGTGAAGGGCTGAGCGCTGGAGCGGCGGCCGGGTTCGGGAGTGGGACTTCTGGCCTGCCGCGGACCGAGACGGCGGCCGGGCCTCCGGGTAACGGGTCGTCGATTCCGGGACCGCGGCAGCCCGCGGACGAGAATGCGCCGTGGCTGAGAGAACCGGCGCAAGCGGGGGCGGCTCAGCCCACATCGGCACAGGCGACGTCCGGGCAGTCGGAACCTACAGGGGGCACTGAGGCGGGGCCCGGCTCAGTCACGGGCCGGGGATGGCCTGGCGCTGAGCAGCCGCAGGGCGTCTCGACGAATCCTTGGGGCACGTCGCCGGTGAGCTCGGAAGGCCGGGGCGGGCAGCCCGGTCCGGGTTCGGCCGGCGCGGCCTGGCCTGATGAACAGAACGTGGCTCCGACCTCGGGTGTGCCGTGGCCGGTGTCGCCTCCGGCCCCGGCGGAGACGGTCGCGCCGACCAGTGGCTGGCCGACGTCGCCCGCATCGCCTTGGCCGGGGACGGACGCCTGGACGGCCGCGGCTCCGGCCGGAGCCGCCTATGGTCCGGGCACGACACATCCGGGTCAGCCGATCAGCGGTCAGCCGGGCGGCAATTACCCCGGCGGCGAGCAAGGCGGCGCGCAGAGCGGCGGGCAAGGCGGCAGCTACCCGAGTGGCGGAACGAGGGGCGGGCAAGGCGGCGCGCAAAGCGGCGGCTACCCCGGTGGCGGGCAGAGCGGCGGGCGAGGCGGCTATGCCGGGGGCGGGCAATCGCCGCGGGCCGGGTATCCGGTCGGTTACCAGGGTGAATATCCCGGCGCGCCGGGTGGGTCGGGTGGGCCCGTCGGGGGCGGCCACGACTCCGGCGGGGGTGGGACGGGATATCCGCCGGGGACGGGCGGTGACCCGTACCCCCGGGAGAAGAAACCGCGGCGGAGAGGCGCGCTGATCGCCGCGGCTGTCGTGGTGGTCATGCTGCTCGCCGGTGGGTCGTATGTGGGTGTTCGGCTGGCGCTGGCCAGGGGTGAGCAGACGGAGGCGGCGCCGGAGCGGACGGTGACGCCGGGGCAGACCGGCGCGCAGCCGGGCGGTGAGGCGAGTGTGCCGGCGACGGATCCGGCGGGGACCGGGGCTCCGGCGCCGCCGAGTCTGGCGAAGCCGGTGGTGGTGGACCGGATCAACCTGGGGCAGGAGCCGGAGGGTGTGACGGTCTCGCCGGACAACAAGACGATCTACGTGGCGGATCAGAACTCGAAGGACGTGCACGTCGTCGATGTGGCGTCGAAGAAGGTCGACGTGGTGAAGGTGCCGAACACGCCGCGGTTCCTGGCGTTGTCGGCGGACGGTGGACGGCTGTACGTGACGCTGTTCGAGAACAACTTCACCGGGAACGGCCTCGCGGTGATCGACACGGCGAAACGCGAGTTGGTGAAGACGATCCGGACGGGGCCGCGGCCGTTCGAGCCGGCGGTGGCGCCGGACGGGACGGTGTGGGTGCCGATTCACAACGGGGCGCGGGTGGAGATCTACGATCCGCAGTCGTTGACCGAGACGGCGCGGATCTCGGTTCCGCCGAATCCGCACTGGATCGTGTTCACCCCGGACGGGACGACGGCGTTCACGGCGAACCACGAGTCGAGCCAGATCTCGGTGGTGAACGCGTCGGACCGGCTGGTGCGGAAGAACTTCAAGGTCGGCCGGTCGCCGCACGCGCTGGCGGTCACCCCGGACGGGGAGCGGCTGGTGGTGACGAACTACGACCAGGACACGGTCGAGGTGTACGACACCGGCGACCAGCGGCTGATCCACAAGGTCGATGTGGGCAGGGAGCCGCAGGCGGTGATGATCTCCGCGGACGGCAGGCACGCGTACATCGTCAACGAGGGCTCCGACAACCTGTCGGTGATCGCGCTCGGTGACGGCAGGGTGGTGTCGACGGTCGGGGTCGGTGACAGTCCGCGGGTGAACGCGATCTCCCCGGACGGCCGCCGGCTGTACGTGACGGACGGCCAAGGAAAGACGGTTACCGTGCTGAGAACGACCGAGGAGTGATGATTCCCTGGTAGCGTCGCGCCATGTCGACGGATTCCCGTTTAACGTCGCTCCTCGCGCGGGAGCGTGCCACCTTCGCCGACCGTCATCCGGGTTCGCGGGCCGCGTACCGGAGGTCGGATCATCTCTTCGGCCGCGTGCCGATGACGTGGATGAACAAGGCCGCCGGAGACTTCCCCGTCTACCTGGACAGTGCCCGAGGTAACCGGATCGTCGACGTCGACGGCAACGAGTTCGTCGACTTCGCGCTCGGGACACCGGCGCGATGGCCGGGCACTCCCCCGCCGCGGTCGTCGCCGCGGTCACCGACCGTGTTCAGCGTGGTCTGGCCACCATGATGCCGACCGAGGACGCGGCGATCGCCGGCGCCGAGCTGGCCCGCCGGTTCGGCCTGCCGTCGTGGAGTTTCGCGCTGACCGCCACGGACGCGAACCGGTGGGCGATCCGTCTGCTGCGCGCGGTCACCGGCCGGCCGAAGATCCTGGTCAACAGCTACTGCTACCACGGTTCGGTGGATGAGTCGCTGATCGTGGTCGGCCCGGACGGGCGGGGCGCGAGCCGGGAGGGCAACGTCGGCGCGCCGGTGGACGTGACGATGACGAGCCGGGTCGCCGAGTTCAACGACCTGGAGGGCCTGGAGCGGGAGCTGGCGCACGGTGACGTGGCGGCGGTGCTGATGGAGCCGGCGCTGACGAACATCGGGATCGTGCTGCCGGAGGACGGCTACCTGGCCGGGGTGCGGGAGCTGACCCGGCGCCACGGGACGTATCTGATCAACGACGAGACGCACACGTTCTCGGCCGGGCCGGGCGGGGCGACCGCGTTCTGGGGGCTCGAACCGGACGTGCTGACGATCGGCAAGGCCATCGGCGGCGGGGTACCGGTGGGCGCGTACGGCCTGAGTGCCGAGCTGGCGGACGCGCTGACCGGCCGCGGCGACCTGGATCTGGTCGACATGGGCGGCGTCGGCGGGACGCTCGCCGGCAACCCGGTGTCGATGGCCGCGACCCGCGCCACCCTGCAGGAGGTGCTGACCGACGCCGCGTTCGCCACCATGATCGAGACGGCCACGGCGTTCGCCGACGGCATCGAGAAGATCATCGAGGGGTACGGGCTGCCGTGGTCCGTCTCCCGCCTGGGCGCCCGGGTCGAGTACCGGTTCGCGAGTCCCGCCCCGCGCAACGGCACCGAGTCGGCCGCCGGCGCGAACGCCGAGCTGGAGGACTTCCTGCACCTCTACCTCGCGAACCGTGGTGTGCTGCTGACCCCCTTCCACAACATGGCGCTGATGTGCCCGGAGACGTCACTCGCCGACGTGGCGCGCCATCACGAGATCTTCGACGCCGCGTTGAAGGAGCTGGCCTGACGGTCGTGTCTCACGGCCGGGAGTGAGCCCGCCGGGCCTCGATGAGGTCCGGCAGGTTCTCGTGGCACCAGTCGCGGGCGGCGTCGATCAGGGTGAGCAGGCTGCGGCCGAGCGGGGTCAGCTCATACTCCACGTGGGGTGGGTTCGCCGGAAACTCCGTACGCGTGACCATGCCATCGCGTTCCATCGCCCGCAACGTCTCGGCCAGCACCTTCTTCGTGATCGACCGCAGCGGGACCAGCAGCTCACCGAACCGGCGTGGCCCGCCCTCCAGACAGATCACGACCATGGCCGTCCACTTGTCACCGACCTGCACCGGCACCTGCCGAGTCGGGCACTCCGGCGCGAACATCTGCGGATCCAGGGTCTCCATACGCCCAAGCTAGCGCCGGTTTCGTTGCGGTAACCAGACCCCTGTCGGCTAGCGTCCGCCGCATGACCAGCATCGTGATCTTCGGAGCCGGTGGCCGCGCCGGCCGGGCCGTGTCCGCCGAGGCCGAACGCCGCGGCATCCAGGTGACGTCCGTCGTCCGCGACCCCGCCGGGCACCGGCTGACGGGCCGGGTCGTGCGGGGCGACGTCCTCGACGCCGGCTCGGTGGCCACTCTCGTCGCCGGCCACGACGCCGCCGTGAACGCGGTGTCGCCCGCCTCCGGCCCGGAAGCGCTGGAGAGGCTCGGTGCCCTCGACGGCGAGATCTACGTCAGCGCCACCGACAACCTCCTCGACGGGCTCGCCGCGTCGGGCGTACCCCGCCTGATCGTGATCGGGCTCTTCGCCAACCTGGTCGACGCCGCCGGCAGTCCGCTCTACGACGACCCGGCGGTGCTGCCGGCCAAATTCCGGGACTTCGCGGTCGCCCACACGGCCGGCCTGGAGCGGCTACGGGCCGCCGAGACGCCCGTCGACTGGCTGGTGCTGACCCCGCCGGCGCAGCTCCTGGAGGCGCCGCGGCTGGGCGCCTACCGCACCGGCGGCGAGACCGGTGGCGGTTTCACCCTCTCCTACGCCGACCTGGCGGTGGCGGTGATCGACGAGATCGAGACCCCGCGGCACCACCGCACCCGCATCTCCGTCTTCGACTGAAGCCCACCGAGCGCCTCAGAGGGCGTCCGGCCGGTTCAGGGCGGGGTGTCTCTCGTCCGCCGTCGCGAACCAGGCCGGGCCCTGCGGGTCGAGGGCGCTGCCGATCCGTAGCCGCGACCATTCGTCGAGCTCCGGCAGGGCGTCCGGCGCGAACCAGCCCACCTCCAGGGACTCGTCGTCGGCCGCTCCGGCCTCGCCGCCGACGGCCCGGCAGCGGAACCACACGTTCAGGTACTCGCAGCGGTCGCCGTTCGGATAGACCACCGGATGCGACGCCACCCCGGCGAGCCGCACGATCTCCGCGCGCACCCCCGTCTCCTCGAAGACCTCCCGCACCGCGGTGTCCGCGGGCTGCTCGCCGGGGTCGACCACCCCGGCCGGCACCGACCAGCGCCCGTTGTCGGACCGCCGGGCCAGCAGCACCCGGCCCCGGTCGTCGAGGACCACGGCGCTCGCTCCGGGCAGCATCAGCAGGTCGTGCCCGATCACGCCACGTAGGCGCTTGATGTATTCAGAGACAGCCACTCCCGAAACCCTAGAGACCCGCTTCCAGGCGGCGATGCCCGGCGCGGCCGGTGTGGCAGGGTGGGGCCATGGACGCGGTGCGGAAACGCTTTCGGGAGTTGCACGAGGCCGGGACGTTCGTGATGCCGAACGCGTGGGACGTGGGCTCGGCCCGGGTGGTGCGGCAGGCCGGTTTCGCCGCGCTGGCCACCACGTCGTCGGGGCTGGCGGCGAGTCTGGGCAAGCTGGACCAGCAGGTGACCCGGGACGAGTT
The DNA here is from genome assembly GCF_050956125.1 of Actinoplanes sp. CA-252034. Classification (NCBI taxonomy): domain Bacteria; kingdom Bacillati; phylum Actinomycetota; class Actinomycetes; order Micromonosporales; family Micromonosporaceae; genus Actinoplanes; species Actinoplanes sp. CA-252034. The sequence continues at coordinate 2,996,717 of NZ_CP191846.1, read as the reverse complement.
GGTCGCCCACGTGGCAGCGGTGGCGGCGGCTGTCGACGTGCCGGTGAGTGTGGACTCGGAGTGGCTGTTCGCCGAGACCGCCGAGGGGATCGCCGAGACCGTCGGCCTGCTGGCGGCGGCGGGCGCGGCCGGCCTCTCCATCGAGGACTACCACCCGGTCAGCGAAAGTGTGCAGCCGCGGGCCGTCAGCGCCGAGCGGGTGGGTGCGGCAGCCGAGGCGGCGCGGCGTCACGGTCTGGTGCTGACCGCGAGGGCCGAGAACCTGCTGTACGGCCACACCGACCTCGACGACACGATCGCCCGACTGATCGCCTACCGCGACGCCGGCGCCGAGGTGCTGTTCGCACCGGGTCTGACCACGCCGGAGGAGATCGCCCGGGTCGTCGAGGCGGTGCGGGCCCCGGTCAACGTCCTGGCACTGCGCGGCACGCCGAGCGTCCCCGAGCTGGCGGCCCTCGGTGTGCGCCGGGTGTCGACCGGTGGATCGCTCGCGTGGGCGGCCTACGGCGCTCTCCGCGACGCCGCCCGCGAGCTCCTGGAGACCGGCACCACCGGTTACCGGGCCCGGGGCCTGACCTCCGCCGAGGTGGAGTCCACCTTCGGCCCCTGATCACGGCCGAACGCACCGGAAACCGGCGGGCCCTGAGCAGAGCCGGCGGGCGCCGCTCGCGTAGCCGAGCCGGCGCCGCTCCGTGACCAGAGCCCGGCGGGCGCCGCTCGCGTAGCCGATCCATAAGGCGCCGCTCCCGCACCTCAAACCGGCCGGTCGTCTCCGAAGTGATCGTGGGCGACCGTGGTGGCGGCGACGAAGGGCAGGTCGGGGGCGAACCCGAGGCCCGGCGTCGTGGGGACGTCGACCCAGCCGTCGGTGCAGACGACGGGGGCGGTGGTGATGTCGCGGGCGTAGTACTTGGCGGAGCCCGACACGTCCGAGGGCAGCGTGAAGCCGGGCAGCGAGCTGAGCGCCACGTTGGCGGCCCGGCCGATGCCGAACTCGTGCATGCCACCGCACCACACCGGTATGCCGTGGTCGCGAGCCAGGTCGTGCGCGCGGACCGCCGGGGTGAGCCCGCCCATCCGGGAGACCTTGATGTTGAGGATCCGGCCGGCCCGCAGGCGCAGGGCGGTCTCCAGGTCGTCCACCTCCTCCACCGATTCGTCGAGGCAGATCGGGGTGGCGAGGGCGGCCTGGAGGGCGGCGTGGCCGACGAGGGCGCGTGGCGCGTACGGCTGCTCGATCATCAGCAGTCCCAGGTGGTCGAGCTGCCGGAAGACGGCGACCTCGTCGACGGGGTAGGCGCCGTTGGCGTCGACGTGCACGGGCAGGTCGGGGAACGCGGCACGGACGGCGCGGACGGGGGTGACGTCCCAGCCGGGGGCGATCTTCAGTTTGACCCGGCGGTAGCCGTCACCGACCCGCAGCGCGACCTGTTCGAGCAGGTCGTCGACGGTCGGCTCGATGCCGAGGGACACGCCGGCCGGGACGCGGGCCCGGTCGCCGCCGAGTGCTTTCGCGAGCGGCACCCCCGACATCTGCGACCACAGCGCCCAGGCGGCCATGTCGAAGCCGGCGCGGGCGAAATGGTTGCCGCGCACCCTGCTCATGGCGGTCGCGAGCTCGGACGGATGCTCCCAGCCGGCGCCGAGGACGATCGGCGCGAGGAACGAGCCGGCCACCGCCCAGCAGCTGTCGACGGTCTCGGCGGAGAAGTACGGACCGGAGGGTGACGCGATCTCGCCCCAGCCGACGGCCCCGTCGGTGCTGGTCAGGGTGACGATGATGTGCTCGAGGTCGCGTTTGGCGTGCGAGCTGGTCCGGAACTCGTGGACGAGCGGGAGCCGGACGCGGCGCAGCTCCACGCGGTCAACCTTGATCATCATGCTCCGCATACAGTCCGAGCTCGGCCGCCAGCTCGTCGCGCAGGTGCAGGCGGCGGCCGGCGCCCTTCGAGCTGGCGATGGTCAGGGTGGCGAGCAGGTGCAGGGCGAGCGCGACCGAGGTCGGCGAGTTGGCGTAGGAGGCGCTGCCCGCGCCGATCACGATGCTCGTGGTGGCGACGGCCGCGAGCGGGGCGTCGTCGGCGTCGGTGATGAGGACCAGGTCACCGCCGCGGCGCACGTAGGTGGCGGCGACGTCGACGGTCTCGCGACGGTACCGGGACATCGACACGGCGACGAGCAGGTCACCCTGGCGGATGTCACTGAGCACGTCGAGTGCGCGCAGGGAGCCGTCACCGACCAGGTGCACCCCGGACAGCCCGGCGCTCAGGTCGGTGGCCAGCATCGACGCGTAGGCGAGCGATTTGCCGTACCCCAGAAGGTAGCGTCGCCGGGCCGAGACGATGACGGCGGCGGCGCGCTCGATGGCGTCCTGTTCGGCCGCCCAGGCCAGGGCCTTCTCGAACTCCTCGCGCTGCTGATCGAGGACCCGCTGCTTGAGGACCTGCGCGGAACGGCGCTGGACGTTGCGGTCGAACCGTTCAGAGGGCGTCGAGCGAGAAGCCGGGGCCGGAGGAGAGGAGGGCGTCGTCATGATCGGACATTCTCGAACGTGCAGGTCACCCGGTCGCCCTCGCGGGTCACGCCGGTCCAGCGGGCTCCGGCGGCGAAGTGCCGCTCCAGGCCGGCGCGCAGCACCACCCGGTCGCCGGCCGGGGATCGCACCGCGCCGGCCGGGACGCCGGGTTTGCGCGCGTGCCACAGATCCCAGCTGACCAGGACACGGTCGGTGCCGCCCCCGTAGTAGTCGGGCAGGAACCGGACCCCGGTCGCGCCCAGCACGTTGAGGTTGAAGTGGGCGTTGCGTACCGCGTACGGATCGAAGGTCCACCGCATGGTCCGTGCCCCGGTGCCGCGGGCGGTCTCGGCCTGGGCCTGTTTGAGGCGCCGTCCGACGCCGAGGCCCTGCGCCTCTGCCGCGACCACCGTGGCCTGCGAGTAGTGGTAGAGCTCGCCGCCGTCGACGGCGGCGAAGCCGTAGCAGAAGCCGATCATCGTGCCGGTGCCGTCGAGAGCGCCGATGACCGAGCCGGAGTTCTCCCGGAGGGCGGCGAGCAGGCGTGGACTCACCGCATACTCCGGCTGGTCGTAGCCGAAGACGGACCGGTAGAGGCGGGACGCCGCGGTGAGCTCGGCCGGCCCGTCCAGCTCTCGCACGACAACGTCCATGACAGCCTCCGCTTCAAAGATACGTCTCGTATGTTCACCATCCTGGCAACATCACCGCTCTTTGACAACGACCCGCGGGCAATTTAGCTTTCGCATATGCCCTCAGCCACGCTCGAAGCGCTGCATCGTTACACCCGGTGCGAGTCGCCCACCGGAGACGCCCGGGCGCTGGCCGCCCTGGCCGAGGTCCTCGACGCCGACGCGGCCGCGGCGGGCTTCCACACCGCCCGCGAGACGCACCCGACCGGCGACCACCTGATCTGGAGCCTGCCCGCCCGCGGCGCCGGTGGCGATCCGATCCTGCTGCTCAGCCACTACGACACGGTGTGGCCGGTCGGCACACTGGCCGAGATGCCGTGGTCGGCCGACGGCGACGTGATCCGCGGGCCGGGCGTCTACGACACCAAGGCGGGCCTCGCCGCCCTCCTCTCGGCGGCGGGTGAGATCAAGGATCAGGACCATCCGGAGGTACGGGTGATCGTCGTCGCCGACGAGGAGATCGGCTCGCCGACCGCCGGTGACCTGGTCCGCGCCGAGGCGGCCCGGTCACGGGCGGTGCTCGGCCTGGAGCCGCCACACCCGGGCGGCGACCTGAAGACCGGGCGTCGCGGCAGCACCCGGGCCCGTGTCGAGGTGACCGGGGTGGAGGCGCATGCGGCCCTCGACCCGGACGCCGGCGTCAGCGCCATCGACGAGCTGGTCGACCAGCTCCTGCGGGTGCGCTCGGTGGTCGCGTCCCGCCCGGTGCTGCTCAACACCGGGACGATCGCGGGCGGCGGGCGCACCAACGTGGTCGCCGGGCGGGCCCACGCCGATCTGGGCCTGCGCTTCTCCGACCCGGACGACGAGGAGGCGGTGCTCGGCGAGCTCCGGGGCCTGCGCCCGGTCCGGGACAGGGCCGTGGTGGCGGCGCGACTGCTGTCGCACCGGCCCACCTGGCGGCCCGGTCCGGCCGGCACCGAGCTGCTGGACAGGATCCGGGCGGTCGCCGCCGGGATCGGGCAGAGCATCGACGGGCGGCCCGCGGACGGCGCCGCCGACACCAACACGACGGGCGCGCTGGGGCTGCCGACGATCGACGGGCTGGCGCCGTACGGTGGGGGCGCCCATGCCCGTACCGAATGGGTGTCGGCCGGCGGCATCGCCGAGCGCACCGCCCTGCTCGCCGCCCTGCTCACCGCCTGATCGTGGGATCCTTGCCGGTGGGCTCGCCGAGGTCGGCGTCGGGTGGCACCAGCTCGCGGTCGGCTTCGGCGATGCCGCGGGGCCGGGCCGCGGGATGGCGGGGCAGGTGCGCCACCTCCTCCGCGGGCGTCTCGGACGGCTGATCGGTCGGGTCTTTCGTCGGCTCTTTCGTCATGGGTACAGATTTCCCTCCAACGACTCGTTTAGACTCGCGGATCTCCGGGTATCAGTCCTGCCTCCACTCTCCGGGAGGGACATCGATGCTGAACGATGACGACCGGCGAACGATCGCGGAGCTCGATCGCCGTTTCCACATGAGCGATCCCGAGTTCGCCGCGCGGATGGCCGGCACGCCGGCAGAGGTTCCGTTTCCCGCGGTCGCGGTGCTGTGTGCCGCCCTCTTCATCCTCGTCCCACCGGCGATGCTGCTGTTCGGCTGGGCGGGGCTGGTCGTCGTGGTCGACCTGTTCCTGGCCGGTCTCGTCGTCGAACTGGTGCGCCGCCACCGGCGCCGCTGACCGCTCTCGTCGGCCTCCCGGCCGGGCCGGGTCACGCGACGACGTCGACGAGGTCGCCGCTGGTCAGGACGCCGCGCAGGGCGTCGAGGCGGACGCCTTTCGACTCCAGCAGACCGATCAGACGGTACGGTCCGGTGGCGGCCGCCGTGACGTCCGCGGCGCTCATGCCGAGCAGCCGGCTCAACCCGGCGAGCTTGGTCTCGTCGCGCAGTCCCGCGTTCTCTCCGAGCGGACCGCCGGGCAGGGGCGGCAGTGACGTGTCCCGGTCGGGATGGGTCTTCCCGGCGATCCGCTCGGCGATGTCGTCGACATGGGCGGTCGCGGCCGTCTCCGGCGTCAGCCCGGACTTGATCGCGGTGATCAGGTCCTCGTGCGCGACGCCCCGCTCGGCCGCGACGTCGTTGAGACTGCGGCCCGTGTCGAGTCGCGCCCGAAGCTCGTCGGCGGGGAGGCCGAGCGCCGCGGCGAGCCTGGCCATCGGGTTCTCCCGGCGCTCGGTGGACGGGATCCATCGGTACGAGTACGCGCCGGTGGAAGCGGTGACACCACTGATCATGGCCGCAGACATCGGCGGCGAGCCGGCGATCCTGTGACTTCCGGCCACCGGATTCGCTACCGCACGGAAACCGCCGGAGGGCTCAGCCCGCGGTCACGGTGGTCGCCGTGACGATGCCCTCGGCGTCGGGGACGCCCTCGACGGTCACCGGCACGCCGGAGGTGATGCTCTCCAGGGTGGCGGTCTGGCTGACCTTCACGAGGGTGCTCTCGCCGGTGCGTACCGTGATCGTCTCCCCGTCGGGGGTCTGCACGTAGAGGGTGGTGCCGTCGACCAGTTTGACCGTGCCGACGGTGCCGCCCGCGACGGCCGGCTGGGCGCCGCCGCCGGACACACCACCGGGCCCGCCGCTGGGCCGGCTGTCGGGGCCGCGGGAGCCGCCGACTCCGCTGGGCATGCCGGCGCCGTTCGGCAAGCCGGCCGGGGCGTCCTCGGCGCCCCAGCGCTCGTGGGCCTGGACGCCGCCGAGGAAGCCGCCGGCCAGCAGCACCGCCCCGAGCAGCGCCAGCGTGGTGCGGTTCCACCAGCGGCGCGGGGCGGCCGCGGCGAGCGCCTCGTTCAGCTCCGGGTGGGTGCCGGAAGGGCGGGACAGGACCTCGGTGTCGTGGTTCGCAGGCGTCACGGGGCGTTCCTCATCAGTAGGCTCACTCATAGCGGAGGGCGTCGATCGGGCGCAGGCGGGCGGCGCGGGCGGCGGGCAGGCCGCCGAAGAACAGCCCGATCAGGACCGAGACGCCCAGGGCGAGGGCGACCGAGCTGGGCAGGATGACGGGCTGCACCCCGACGATCGGGAAGCGGCTGCCGATCACGGCGACGGCGACGCCCAGACCTCCACCGATGACACTGAGCAGGGTGGCCTCGATGAGGAACTGGGAGAGGATCACCCGGCGGGGCGCGCCCAGCGCCTTGCGGATGCCGATCTCCCGGGTCCGCTCGGTGACCGTCACCAGCATGATGTTGGTGATGCCGATGCCGCCGACGAGCAGGCTGATCGCGGCGACCGCCCCGAGCAGTGCGGTGAAGGTGCCGGCGGTCTCGGTCTGGGTCGCCAGCAGCTGGGAGGCGTTCTGCACCCGGTACGAGCCGGCGTCCAGCCGACGGTCGAGGATCGTGCTGATCTCGGACTGGACGGTGTCGACCTTCGCCGGGCTCTCCGCCTCCACCAGCACCGAGCTGAGCGAGCCGTAGCCGGCGAGCACCTGACGGACGGCACTGATCGGGGCGACCGCGGTGTCGTTGAAGTCCTGGAAGCCGGCCGAGCTCTTCTGCTGGAGCACGCCGGTGACGGTGAAGAGCGCGCCGCCGACGGTGACCTGCTGCCCGACCGGGTCGACACCGGGGAACAGCTCCTCGGCCACGGTCTGCCCGATCACCACGACCCGGCGGGCCTGCGCCTCGTCGTCGGCGGTGAAGATCGCGCCGGTCGCGACCGGGAAGTTGGAGGCGGCGAACCAGCTGGGCGTGGTGCCGACGAATGAGGCGATCTCGTGCTCGGCGCCCTCGAAGGTGAGGGTGGCGGAGGTGCTGACCACGGGCGACACCGACCGCACGTCGGGGGCGACCTCCCCGTCGTCGAGGGATTCGGCGATCCGCATGGTGAGGCCGCCGCCGGCCCGGCTGGTGCTCATCACGGTCAGCGTGTTGGTGCCGAGCGCCTCGATGCGGGAGGCGATCGCCTGTGCCGAGCCGTTGCCGACGGCGACGAGCAGGATGACGGCGGCGACGCCGATCAGGATGCCGAGCATGGTGAGCATCGAGCGGAGCTTGTTGGCTCCGATGCCCCGCAAAGCGAATCGTAAAATCTCCGTATAATTCACCCTAGACCCCCGCAGCTGCGTGTCGTCCGGACGGCTCCTGCCGGTCGTCGCTGGTGATCCGGCCGTCGAGGAGCTTGATCAGCCGGTCGGCGCGCGCTCCCACCTCGTCCTCGTGCGTGATCAGCACGATCGTGCGGCCCGCCGCGTTGAGCTCGTCGAACACGGCGAGCAGATCCTCGGTGGCGTGGCTGTCCAGGTTGCCGGTCGGCTCGTCGGCCAGCAGCAGCGCCGGCTCGGTGACCAGCGCGCGAGCCACCGCGACCCGCTGCTGCTGGCCGCCGGAGAGCCGGCTCGGCTCGTGTTCGGCCCGGTCGGCGAGACCCACCAGGTCCAGCGAGAACATCGCCCGGCGGCGCCGTTCGGCGGCCCTCATGCCGGAGTACGCGAGGGGCAGCTCGACATTGGCGACGGCGCTGGTCCGCGGGATCAGGTTGAACGCCTGGAAGACGAACCCGATCAGCCGGTTCCGGGCCAGCGCGAGCTGGGCGTCGCTGAGCGAGCCGACGTCCACCCCGTCCAGCAGGTAGGTGCCCGTGGTCGGGACGTCGAGGCAGCCCAGGATGTTCATCAGCGTCGACTTGCCGGAGCCGGAGGAGCCCATGACCGCCACGTACTCGCCGCGCTCCACCGCCAGGGTCACCCCGTCGAGGGCCCGGATCTCGGTGTCACCCTCGCCGTAGACCTTGGTGATCTCCCGTACGTCGAGAACCGGCCGCCCCATCAGCGACCGCCGTTCCCGCCGCCGCCCGGGGGCGCACCGCCACCGGGGAAGCCGCCGCCACCGCCGCGCAGGTTGGTGGTGGTCGTGCCGGCCGTCGTGCCGACCGGGACCACGACCCGTTCGCCGGAGGCCAGTCCCGAGGTGACCTGGGTGGCGTCGTCGCCCTCCAGGCCGACCTGCACCTGACGGACCTCCTGCCGGCCGGCGCTGTCCAGGACGGTCATGGTGTGCCGGTTGCCGACCGTGGTGACCGCGGCCGAGTTGACCATGACGGCGTTCTCGACGCTGCCGGTGACCACCGCGACCGTGACGGTCTGGCCGGGTTTCGCGCCGTCCGGCGGGTTCGGCAGGCTGACCGTCACCCCGTACGTGACGACGCTGTCCTTGCTGGTGGCGGTCGGGTCGATGGCCACCACCTCACCGGTCGTCTCGGCGTTCTGCAGCGCGTTCCAGACGATGGTCGCGCTCTGGCCGGCCTTGAGCTCGGTCGCGTCGGCCTCCGAGAACGCAGCCGTGACCTGCAGTTTCGTGAGGTCCGCGAGGTCCACGAACCCGCTCGCCGACCCGCCGTCCGACGACGAGCCGCTGCTCGCCGACGAGCTGCCGAGGGTCCCGTTGACAGCGGTCACGGTGCCGGCCATCGGGGCGGTCAGGCGGGTGCCGGCGACCTTCGCCTCCGCCTCGTCGACCGCCAGCCTCGCCTCGGTGACCGCGTTCGACGCGCTGCCGGTGTCGGTGCCGGCGTCCTGCGCCCGGTCCAGCGCGTCCTGCGCCGCCTCCAGGTCGGCCCGCGCCAGCTCCAGATCCCGTTTGGCGTCGGTGTCGTCGACCCGGGCCAGCAGGGCGCCGGACTTGACCGTCTGACCGACCTTCACCGGGATCGCGGTGACCGTGCCCGACGTGGTGAACGTGGCGGTCGCCGTGGACGCGCTGGCCACCGACCCGCCGGCGGAGACGGTCCGGGTCACGGTGCCCTGGGTGGCGGTGACCGTCCGTACGCCGGACGCGCTGGCGCGGGTCGTCTCCGAGGTGTCCCGCAGCAGGGCCCGGCCCCAGAATCCGGCACCGACGATCAGGAGAGCCAGCAGGGCGTTGACGGCCGTGCTGGGACGACGCAGCGCATTCACACCGTCATCATGCCTTCCGGCCGGTTCGTGGCGTGCTGTGTTCCGGCATTCCCGTCGCTACCAGGAACGCACCACCTGGTCGCCCTGCTCCAGTCCGCCGGTTATCTCGGTGTATCGGTCCCCTCGGAGCCCGACGGTCACAACGCGCTCCTCCGACCGGTTGGCGACGTGGAGCAGCACGGTGCCCGATCCGCCGGACACGTCGTGCACCGCCGTCGACGGCACCCGCAGCACGTCGGTGGCCTCACCGGTGCGCACCTTGATCTGGGCGCTCTGCCCGACGAGCAGCCCGTCCGGCGCGTCGGCGAAGGCCAGCACCACCCCGAAACGCACGAGCGTGCCGTCCGAGGTGCCGGCCGGATCGACCTGCGCCACCTCGGCCGTGTAGAGGTCCTCGGAGTCGGCCAGGCTCACCGTGGCGGTCTGCCCGGGGACCAGGGCGCCCGCGTCCGCCTCCGGGAAGTCGGCGCGCACCTGCATGGCGTACGTGTCGGCCAGGCTGATGAACGTCGCCCCACTCCGGACCCGGTCGCCGACCTTGCCCTCGACAGCCACCACGGTGCCGGCGATCGGCGCGGTGACGACCGTGCCGTCGAGCGCGCGCTGCGCCGCCTCGACCGCACGGGCCGCCCGGTTGACCTGCTGTTGCGCGGTGAGCACCTGGTCGCCGCCGGCGTCCGGGTAGCCCCGGGTCGCACACGGGCCGGCGGCTCTCGCCGCGATGGCGCCCCGGATCCCGGCCGCGCCCGCCGGCACCACGGTCTGCCCCGGCCGGGCGCAGGCGGTGGCGCTCGCGGTGGCCCTCGCCGCGACGGTCGTCGCCTCGCCGAGCCTGGCCCGGGCCTCGGTGAGGCTGCTCCGGGCGTCGCTGAGGTCGTCGGCGGCCCCGGTGTCGTCCAGCACGGCGAGTTTCTGGCCCTTGCTGACCCGATTGCCCGGACGGACCAGAACCGACTCGACGGATCCGGCCACCGAGAAACCCAGACTGCGGGTGGTGGCCGGTTCGACCGCGCCGGTGGTCGCCACATCCAGAGTGACGGCGCCCCGGTCGACGACGGCGACGACGATCGCGGCCGGCTTGTCGCCGCCGTCCCGGCTGAGGGCCCCGATCACGCCCCCGGCCACCGCCCCGCCGACGACGATCACGGCCCCGATCAACCGAATGCGCCCTTTACTCGCGTTCTGCCCCGTTGTATCGCTCACGAACGTGATTGTTGCTGTTTCGACCGAGACGGCGGCCGGGATTCTCCAACACCGGTCACGATGCCCGGGTCAGCTGGCGGGAGATCGTCTCCATCGTGTCGCTGATCTCCCGGGCCCGCTCGTGCAGGTCGTGCAGCACGTCGCCGGTCGCCGGATCATGCAGCGCGCGGTCTTCGAGATCCGCGCAGAGGGCGGCGAACCGGTTCGCGCCGAGCGTCGCCGAGGACGCCTTCAGGCTGTGCGCGAGACGGGCCAGATTACGGGTGTCGCCGCCGGCTGCCGCCTCGTCCATGCGTTCCAGCAGGCCGGGCAGCCGGTCGGCGAAGTTGTGCAGGATCTCGGCGAGCCGGCGACGGTCCTCGGGCTCGGCGTCCGGTCCGGCGATCACGTCGACACAGGCCCGGATCGTCTCCGGCTCACCGTCGTCCGGGCCGGGCAGCGGTCCCGCGCCGGCCAGACGGACATCCGCGTACGCGGCAGCCGTCGCCAGAATGACGTCGAGATCACCGGAGTCCACCGGGCGCGGCAGCACCCCGTCCACACCGGCCGTCACGAAGTCCTCCCGCTCCTCGGCGTCCGAGCAGATCGCGACGATCCGCGGCACCCCGTGCAGCGGCGGGTCGGCGTGCATCAGCCGGGCCGCCGACGGGCCGTCCAGGACCAGCAGGCCGGAGCCGAGCAGGACCAGGTCGTACCGGTCCCGCTGGATCGCCTCGACCGCCGCCTCCCCGTCGGCGACCGTGAGCACCCGATGCCCGCGGCGCTCCAACTGGCGCCGGGTCAGCCGCTGGTCCACCGGATCGTCCTCGGCCACCAGCACGAGCAACTGCTGTTTGCGGCCCTCGACGGGGGTACGGCCGAACCGGTCCGGCTGTCGCGCCTCGTCCAGCAGCACCGTGACGGTCACCGTCGTACCCCGGCCGGGTCTCGTCTCGGTGGTGACGCCGCCGTCCATCGAGGCGGCGAGCCGACGGGCCAGCCGGATCCCCGGGTCGGACCGGTGCTCCGCCGGGACGCCGAGCCCCGTGTCGCGGATCGAGAAGCGCACCTCCAGACCCTCGGCCCGGGTGTGTGCCGAGACGCTGACCGTGACCGCCCCGTGCTCGGTGGTGGCGACCGCCTGGCGCAGCAGCGCGGTCAGGATCCGGCGCACCCGCACGTCGTCGCCGCGGACACGTTCCGGGCAGCCCGCGGCCAGATGTGCGGCCAGGTGCAGGCCCTTCGCCTCGGCGGCGGCCGTCACCGGATCCATCGCCCGGCGCACACAGCCACGCAGCGAGAACGGCCGCCGGTCCAGCGGCAGATCGCCGCTCTCGACCCGGGCCAGGTCCAGCAGGTCGTCGATGACGCAGAGCAGGGTGGTGCCGCTGTCGTGGACGGTGGTGGCGAGCTCCCGCTGCCGCTCGTCGAGCTCCGTCTCCAGCAGCATCCCGGTCATCCCGGTCACCGCGGTCATCGGCGCGCGTACCTCGTGGCTCATCGCGTCCAGGAACGCCGAGCCGGCCGCGTTCGCCGCGGTCGCCCGGTCGCGGGCCCGGCCCAGCTCCGCCATCGCCTCGTTGAACGTGACCGCCAGACCGGCCAGCTCACGCGGGCCCCGCACCTCCACCGGGGTGAGATCGCCCTCGCGGGCCCGCCGCACGGCCGCCGCCAGCTGGTCCGCGGTACTGGTCAGGCGGCGCCTCACCACGCGGCCGCCGATCAGCACCACGATCCCGGCCAGCACCGCCACCCAGACGATCAGCCAGCGGCTGTTGCGGGCGACCGCGCCGACGTCGCCGATCCGCCGGTCCAGCCGGACCTGCTCATGGCTCAGCATGCCGTCGGTGGCGGCACGCAGCGTGGCGATGTCGGCTGCCGGGTCGATCCGCGCGAGAAGCCCGCGGGTCACCGGGTCGTCGCCGGCCAGACGGCCCACCTCGTCCGCGCGCAGCCGCACGAGGTCCGCCGGCGCGGTGGCGACGACGGCCGGCGGGCTGAACGGGTCGGCGTCCGGGGCGGCCGGCTGGACCGCCGCCGCGCCGGCCGGATCGGCCACGTCCGCGGGATCCATCGGCTCCAGCGCGCCGGCCTCACCCGGATCACCCGGGGGAGCCACCGGCGGCGTCGGGGCCGGTGCAGGCGCCGCCAGCGCCTCCACAGCGGCCCGCAGCGCCACGATGCTGTTCATGATCTCGCCGGATCGCCGCAGCTCGGCGTGGGCCTGAAGGCTCTCGTCGTTACGCAGGAACCCGGTCGCCGCGACCGCGACGACCGCCGTGAGCGTGAGCAGCACCCCGGCGCGCAGCAGCCGGCTGACGCTCCAGATCCGGTCCCCGAAATCCGGCACGGCCCTTACTGTATGGAGTGATCAACGGCGCCGGGGACGCTTTGCATCAGCAGGGGGTGAGGGTGACTTCGGTTCTCGTGGTCGACGACGATCCGACACTGCTGCGCATCATCGAGACGGTCCTGACGTCGGCGGGCCTGCAGGTGTCGTCCCGCAACACCGGGCAGGCCGCCCTGCGCGCCGCCCACGCCCACCGGCCGGACTGCGCGGTGCTCGACGCCGGCCACGACATGACGGCCACCGCCCTCTGCCAGGCCCTGCGCGCCGCCGAGGACACCGCCGACGTCCCGATCCTCCTGCTCACCGAGCGCGGCCGATGGCTGGAGGTGGCCGCCGCCTTCGACGCCGGCGCCGACGACTACCTGTCCAAGCCGTTCACCGCCCAGGACCTGGTCCGCCGCGTCGAGGCCCTGACCCGGTGATCCGGACCCCACCGCGGCGGGGTCCGGATCAGGCGTCCTACACCGACTTCTGGTACGCCCGGAACGTCCGGGTCGACAGCAACACCATCGCGGCCGCCGCCACCGCCAGCCACCCGCATCGGACGGCGACCAGGCCCCAGTCCGATTGCGCGCTCATCGCCGCCCGGGCCGCGTCGAGCGCCCAGTTGACCGGGTTGCCGTCGGCGACCGTCCGCATCCACGACGGCATCAGCGACTCCGCCATGAACGCCGACGACAGGAACGTCAGCGGCAACAACAGCAGCGTGTTGACGCCGATGATGGTCTCCCGCTGCCGGACCAGCATCCCGATCGTGTTGGACAGTGCGCTGAACACCGTGCCGAGCAGCAGCGCCGCTACCAGCAGCACGGCGAGCCCCGCCACACCGCCCGGATAGCCGGCCCCGGCCGCCAGCCCCAGCAGGATGATCGCCAGAACCTGCACGGTGGTGCTGATCCCCTGCTCGACGACGAGCGCGTTCATGATCGCCGACCGGGACACGGGTGTGGTGAGCAGCCGGTTCATGGTGCCGCGCTCGATCTCCTCGAGGATGCCCATCCCGGCCCACATATTCGACGAGACCGCGGTCATCACCACCACCCCGGGCACGATGTAGTCGAGATAGTCACCCGCCCCGAACCCCGGCAGCTCCACCACCCGGCGGAACAGATTACCGAACAGAAGCAGCCAGATCGCCGGCTGCACCAGCAGGATCACCACGAACGCCGGCTGCTTGACCAGCACCTTCAGCCGCCGCCCGGTCATCCACCAGGTGTGCGCCGCGAGCGTTCCGAGGACCGGCGCACCGGTGCGGGCGCTCATGCCGCGAACCTCCGTCCGGCGTGCCGCAGGTACACGTCGTCCAGCGACGGCCGTGCGACGGTGACGGCCGCGACACCGATGCCCGCCGACTCCAGCGCGGCCAGGGCCGCCGGAACCGCCGCGGCGCCGTCGTCGGCCCGGGCACTGAGCCGCCGCCCGTCGAGGGCGACCTCCCGCAAGCCGCCCACCAGCGCGATCACCTGCCGCGCCGTCGGCTCATCCGGCGGTTGCCGCAATTCCAGATGTACGGCGTCCCCGCGCAATTCCCCCTTGAGGTGCTCCGGAGTCCCGTGGGCGACGACCCGCCCACCGTCGACGATGGCGAGACGCGCCGCCAGCCGGTCCGCCTCGTCCAGGTAGTGCGTGGTGAGCAGGATCGCCATCGACTCGTCGGCGGCGAGCCGCCCGATCTCCGCCCACATGGCCGCGCGCCCTTCCGGGTCCAGCCCCGTGGTCGGCTCGTCGAGGAACAGCACGACAGGCCGGTGCACCAGAGCCAGCGCCACGTCGAGGCGCCGCTGCATGCCACCGGACCAGCCGCGGACCACCCGGTCGGCAGCGCCGGTCAGGTCGAAGCGGTCGAGCAACTCGCCGACTCGACGGCGGAGGGCGGTGCCCCGTACCCCGAAAAGGCGCCCTTGAAGTGTGAGGTTCTCACGGCCGCTCGCCATCGGGTCGAGCGCGGACCGCTGGGCGACCACGCCGATGTCCCGTCGCACCCGCTCCGGATGCCGCAGGACGTCATGACCGGCGACCATGGCACGGCCGGAGTCGGGCCGGGCCAGGGTGGTCAGGATCTTGACGGTGGTGGACTTCCCGGCGCCGTTCGGCCCGAGCAGGCCGAACACCTCGCCGCCCGGACGTCGAGGCTGAGCCCGTCGAGCGCTTTCACGCCGCCGGGATAGGACTTGCGTAGTTCGTCAGCCGTCACGGCATGACTCATGGTGATCACTCCAGATCTCCACGGCCGTGTCCGGATATCCTTGTTGCTGCTACACGCCTCGGATGCCCGGACCGTTCCCGCGGTCGGTGGTGAGGTGGCGGCCCCGCCCGGTGTTCCCGCACCGGCCGGGGCCCTTCTACATTCGGTTTGCCAGGCCCTCCCGGCGCGTCCCGCACCGGTCGGAGCCCTTCTCACTCGGGCGGTGGGCCATCTCCCATCAGTGCGCTGATGTCGGGGATGGCCCCGGTCTCGTGGGCGCGCCGCCAGGCGGCGATCCCGGGGACCGATCCGTCGAGCAGCTCCCGGTGGAGGCCGGACACCCAGGCCTCCTCGGCGACCCGCACGGCCAGCGCATACTCCGCCTCGATGAGGAAGAGTCGCGGCACCTCCCGCCGGGCGGCGGCCAGAGCGGCCCGAGCCGCCCGGTTCTCCGCCGTGAGGATCTCGAGCCGCTGCCCCAGCAGCTCGATCATCTCGTCCGGTGAAAGCACCCCGGCGACCGACAGAGCCGACCGCAGCTTCGGATAGTCCTGTTCCGGCCGGCCGATCAACTCCCGGAGCCAGTCGGTCATCTCGTGCCGGCCGGCATCGGTGAGCCGATACACCGTGCGCTCGGGCCGACGGCCTTCCCGGACCGTCTCCGCCGCCACGATGAACCCGTGCTTCTCCAGGTTCTGCACGACCGTGTAGAGCGAGCCCCACTGGATCTTGATGTCTTGATCCTTGCCGAAGGCCCGCAGCTGAGCGGCGATCTCGTAGGGATGCATGGGCTGGATGGACAGCGTCGCCAGGATGTGCAACCCGAGCAGGTTGCCCACCTTGCGCCGCTTGCCCATGACCCCGCTCCGAACTGTCGCCGCCGATTACTCGTCCACGAGTATTACGCACACGAGCAACCAACTTCAACCCCGGGAACCGTTCGGCCGGGGACGGCAAGCTTCGATGTCCGCTCGTGGCGGCACCCGATCGGCGATTCGGGTCGACTCGCCGCCCTCGGCCGAGGGCGAGGCGGCCGGTGCTCACCGAAGGGCCGCAAGCGCGCCCGGATCCGGCACCGGGTGCGCCTGCCGGCCCCGCGGTGACCGGACGGACGTCAAGACCGGCAGGTCCATAGAGTGCACGTATGTCGATCAGCGACCTGGATCTGGTCATCGCCGCGGCCGAGGCCGGGGCCGTCGTCGTGCGGTCCCACTACGGGTCGTCGCTTGCGCGCTTCGCGAAGGACGGCGACGACTTCGCGACCGTCGCCGACATCGAGGCCGAGCGGGCGATCCTGGCGATCCTGCGTGACGCCCGGCCCGGTGACCAGGTGCTCGGCGAGGAGAGCGGCCGCACAGGTGACGGCGACGGCGACCGGATGTGGCTGGTCGACCCGCTCTGCGGCACTCTCAACTACGCGGTCGACACCATGCCGGCCTCGGTCAACGTCGCTCTGCGGGTCGGTGACCGGGTGACGGTGGCGGCGTCCGCCGACCCGTTCAACGACGAGGTCTTCTGGACCGGCGGTGCCGGCGCCTTCGCCCGACACCGTGGCGAGGACCGGCCGCTCGTCCCGTCGGCCGCCTCGCGCCTGGTGGATCTCAACCTGGATCCGCCGTTCCCGAACCGGCCGGACTTCCTCGCGGCGGCGCTGCTGTCCGACGACGTCTTCATCGAGCGGTTCCGGCCCCGGGTCGTCTCCACGACACTCGCCGTGGCGTGGGTCGCGGCCGGGCGGCGGGCGGCCTACGTCACCGACGGCCACCTGCGTGACAGCGTGCACTTCGCCGCCGGGATCGCCCTGTGCCAGGCGGCCGGCTGTGTGGTGACCGGCCTCGACGGCCAACCGCTGCACACCGGCCGGGGCGGTCTGGTCGCCGCGGCGGACCCGGACACCCACGCCACCCTCCTGGCCCTGATCGCCGCCCGGCGCCGCTGAACGCCCACGCCGCCCTACCGGCCCTGATCGCCGGCCGGCGCCACTGAACGCCCACGCCGCCCTCCCGGCCCTGATCGCCGGCCGACGCCACTGAACGCCCATGAATCAGGCCACCGCAGGACGGCCGACCGGGGCGGTCAGTCGGTGAGCAGGAGAACGCGCAGGTTGCGGGGGCCGTGGACGCCCTCGACCCGGTTGAGCTCGATGTCGCTGGTGGCGGACGGCCCACTGATCCAGGTCAGCGGGCGCGTCGCGTCGAGGCGGGCGACCGCGTCCGGCACCGACGCGACCACCTGCGCCGGCCGCAGCACGATGACGTGCACGTCCGGGAGCAGCGTGATGATGCGCCGCCCCTGGTCGGGTGAGGCGTCCAGCACGATGGTCCCGGTCTCGGCGACCGCCACGGCCGCGGCGGTGAGCACGGCGTCGGCGGCGGCGATGCGGTCCGGCGTCAGGTCGTCGTCGGCGAAGGCACCCTCCGGGCGCCACTCATCAGGCAGACCAGGGGGTACGAGCACCGTCCCGCCCTCCCCGACCAGCCCGGACACGGTCGCGGCCACCTCGGCCGACGTCACCCGGTACACCTCGGCCTTGTAGTCGACGAGCCGGTCGACGAGCACCTCGATGTCAGGCGTGTTCGTCCCGGCGGGCCGGTAGTCCCGCGGCACCTCGGGCACCACGGGCGCGTCCCGAAGCGCGGCCCGAACCCGCGCGAGAACGAGTTCCCGAGAGCTCATCACCCCTCCTGATTCTCAGCAGAGCCACCAGCCGCCGCCGAACCACCGGGCCCGGCCGAATCACCCGGCGCACCCGAACCACCCGGCGCATCCGAACCACCAGGCGCACCCGGCGCACCCGGCGCATCCGAACCACCCGGCGTAGCCGAGCCATCGGGCCCAGCGGACCCGCCTGACCCACCGGACCCCCCGGACCCAGCGGAACCACCCGGCGCGACGGAACCGGTGGGTATCGGGGAGGGCCCGCCGGAAGTGCCGGCCGGACGCTGGGCCCACCAGTCGCGGAAGGTCTGTTTCGGGAACTCGGGCAGGTCCCGCCCGGCCGTCCACCCGGACAGCGGCGGCGGCAGGCCACGACCTCGCCGGCCCACGATGCGGGCCATCTTGGCGGCGCGCTGCGCGGAGGCGTACAACCGGGGCCGGTCCATGATCCGTGCGGCGGCCGCCATGGCCGCTTTCTCGGCCGCCGCATGGGGTGCCTTGTCACGTAGATGGACCAGCAGCGACGGGATGTCGATCTTCACGGGGCAGGCGTCGAAGCAGGCGCCGCAGAGGGACGACGCGAACGGCAGCGAGGCGTTGTCGGCGATCCCGGTGAGCTGCGGCGACAGGACCGCGCCGATGGGGCCGGGGTAGACCGAGCCGTACGAGTGCCCGCCCGTCCGCTCGTAGACGGGGCACACGTTGAGGCAGGCCGAGCAGCGGATGCAGTGCAGCGCGGACCGTCCGACGGTGTCGGCGAGGACGGCGCTGCGCCCGTTGTCGAGCAGCACGAGGTGGAAGCTCTGCGGCCCGTCCCCGGGGTGACCCCGGTCCACATGGTGGTGTACGGGTTCATCCGCTCCCCGGTCGACGCCCGCGGCAGCAGTTGCAGGAAGACTTCCAGGTCACGCCAGGTCGGCAGCACCTTCTCGATGCCCATCACGGTGATCAGGGTGTCGGGCAGGGTGAGGCACATCCGCCCGTTGCCCTCGGACTCGACGACGCCGAGCGTGCCGGTCGCCGCGATCGCGAAGTTGGCCCCGGAGACCGCCACCTTGGTGGACAGGAACGTCTCCCGCAGGTACCGCCGGGCGGCTGCGGCGAGGACGGGCGGGTCATCCGTCAACAGAGGATCCACGCCGGGCATGGCCCGCAGGAAGATCTCCCGGATCTCCGACCGGTTCCGGTGGATGGCAGGCACCAGGATGTGACTGGGCTTGTCGTCGCCGAGCTGCACGATCAGCTCGGCCAGGTCGGTCTCGACCGGCGTGATCCCGGCCGCTTCCAGTGCCTCGTTGAGCCCGATCTCCTGGGTGGCCATCGACTTGACCTTGATGACCCGTTCCGAGCCGGTCGCCTTCACCAGCTCCGTGACGATGGTGTTGGCCTCGTTGGCGTCGGCGGCCCAGTGCACGACGCCACCCGCCGCCGTCACCCGGGCCTCCAACTCCTCGAGCAGCTCGGGGAGCCGGGACATCACGTCGGCCTTGATCGCCGAGCCGGCGTCCCGCAGCAGCTGCCAGTCCGGCAGCTCGGCGATGACCCGGCCGGACTTGCCGCGGATCGTCGTCGTCGCGTGCCGCAGGTTGCGCCGCAGCTGCGAGTTGCCCAGCGCCTCACGGGCGGCGACCGGGAACGGCTGGTCGCCGCGTAGATGGCCGACACCCCGTGGCGCGGTCGCCGGCATGCCCAGGAAGGTGCTCATGCGTACTCCGTCGAGGCCAGGATCTCGGCGAGATGGACGGTCCGCACGCCGGTCTGGAGCCGGGACAGCCCGCCGCCGATGTGCATCAGGCAGGAGGAGTCGCCGGCGGTGCAGACGTCGGCGCCGGTGGAGACGATGTGGGTCATCTTGTCGGCCAGCATCGCCGTCGACGTCTCCGGGTTCTTGATGGAGAACGTGCCGCCGAACCCGCAGCACTGCTCGGCGGCGGGCAGCTCGACCAGGTCGAGCCCGCGGACCTGCCGCAACAGTCGCAGCGGCTTGTCGCCGACCCGGGTCATCCGCAGGCTGTGGCAGGTCGGGTGGTAGGTGACCCGGTGCGGGTAGTACGCCCCCACGTCCTCGACCCCGAGCACATCGATGAGCAGCTCGGACAGCTCGTAGGTGCGGGCCGCCACCGATGCGCTGCGCGAGGCGAGCCCCGCGTCGCCGTGGGCGGTGGCGACCATGCCGTGCTGGTGCCGGATCGACCCGACGCACGAGCCCGACGGCACCACGATCACGTCATACGGGTCGAACACCGAGGCGTACCGTTTGACCAGCGGTAACGCCTGTCTCTGGTACCCGGTGTTGATGTGCATCTGGCCGCAGCAGGTCTGCTCGGAGGGGAACACCACCTCGTGACCGAGCCGTTCGAGCAGCCGCACGGTGGCCTTGGCCGCCTCCGGGAAGAGCGTGTCGGCCAGGCAGGTGGCGAAGAGCGCGATCCGCACGGTCACCTCCCCACTCGTGCGGCCGCGGCGTCCCAGTCCGAGTCCGGGCCTGCCGGTGTGTAGCGCACGATGCGTTGAGTCTCGCGCACCAGCGCCCGCAGCGCATCCAGTCCACCTTCGACGACTCCGGCGGCACGGGCCTGGACGAGCAGGTTGCCGATGGCGGTGGCCTCGACCGGACCGGCCAGCACCGGCAGCCCGCAGGCGTCGGCGGTCAGCTGGCAGAGCAGCCCGTTCAGCGCTCCCCCACCGACCAGGTGCACCACGGAGATCTCCCGGCCGGCGAGCTCCCGGGCCTGGCGCAGCGCGCGCCGTTGCGCGAGCGCCAGACTGTCCAGGATGCAGCGCACGATGGTGGCGCGGCCGGCGTCGGCGGGTAGCCCGGCCAGTTTCCGCAGCCGGCCCGCCATGTCGCCGGGCGGCAGGAAGACCGGGTCGTCGAGGTCGACGACGTGGGCCAGGCCCGGTTCGGCGGCGGCCGCGGCCAGCAGCGCGGGCAGGTCGGGTGAGCCCCACTCGCGCAGGCACTCCTGCAGCGGCCACAGGCCCATCACGTTGCGCAGGTAGCGGATCGTCGAGTCGACGCCGCCCTCGTTGGTGAAGTTCGCCGCCCGCGAGGCCTCGCTGAGCACCGGCTCGTCCAGTTCCAGGCCGACGAGCGACCAGGTGCCGCACGAGATGTAGGCGAAGTCGTCGCCCTCGGCCGGGACGGCCACCACGGCGCTGGCCGTGTCGTGCGACCCGACCGCGATCACCGGCGTCCCCTCGAAGTCGCCGATCCGGTCGCCCGGGTGCCGCACCGGCGGCAACAACCCGGCCCGCAACCCCAATTGGGAGATCAACGGCAAGGACCATTCGCGGGTACGGACATCGAGCAGCCCGGTCGTCGACGCGTTGGTGTACTCCGCGCCGATCTCCCCGGTCAGCCAGTAGGCCAGCAGGTCCGGGATCATCAGCAGCCGGTGCGCCGCCGCGTACTGTGCCGTCGGCTCGGCCGCGACCAGCTGGTAGACCGTGTTGAACGGCAGTCGCTGCAGCCCGCAGATGCCGTAGAGGTCCCCGATCCGGTCGGCGATCCCGTCGGTGCGCGAGTCCCGGTAGTGGACCGGATTGCCCAGCAGCGCCCCGTCTGCGTCGATCAGCCCGTAGTCGACGGCCCACGAGTCGATGCCGATGCTGCGGACCGGACCGGCCTTGGCCAGCCCGTCGAGCACTCCCCGGTACAGCGACAGGATGTCCCAGTGCAGGGTGCCGCCGACGCGCACCGGCTCGTTCGGGAACCGGTGCACCACCTCCAGGTCCAGGGTGCCGTCGTGGAAACGGCCGACCACGACGCGCCCACTGGACGCGCCCAGATCAACGGCGGCGAACGCCTCGCTCATCGCAGGAACGCCGCGGCGACACCCGCGTCGACGGGGACGTGCAGGCCGGTGGTGTGGGTCAGGTCGCCGCCGGTGATCGCGAAGACCGCGTTGGCGATGTGCTCCGGCAGCACCTCCCGCTTGAGCAGGGTGCGCTGCGCGTAGAACTCGCCCAGCTTCTCCTCCGGCACCCCGTAGACGGCCGCACGGTCGGCGCCCCATCCCCCGGCGAAGATGCCGGAGCCGCGTACCACTCCGTCGGGGTTGATGCCGTTGACCCTGATGCCGTGCGGGCCGAGCTCGGCGGCGAGCAGGCGGACCTGGTGGGCCTGGTCGGCTTTGGCGGCGCCGTAGGCGACGTTGTTGGGCCCCGCGAAGATCGAGTTCTTGCTGGAGATGTAGATGATGTCGCCGCCCAGGCCCTGCGCGATCAGCACCCGCGCGGTCTCCCGCGACACCAGGAACGAGCCCTTCGCCATCACGTCGTGCTGCAGGTCCCAGTCGCGGGCCGTGGTGTCCAGCAGCGACTTCGACAGCGACAGGCCGGCGTTGTTGACGACGAGATCAACCCCACCGAAGGCCAGGACAGCCTGTTGTACGGCAGCAGCCACCGCATCCTCGTCGGTGACGTCGAGGCTCACCGCCACGGCCACGTCGGCGCCGCCGATCTCCGCGGCCACGGTCGCGGCCGCCTCGGTGTCCCGATCGCTGACCACGACGCACGCGCCCTCGGCGGCCAGCCGCAGCGCGATCGCCCGGCCGATGCCCGAACCCGCGCCGGTGACCAGGGCGATCCGGGTCGCGAGGGCCTTCGGCTTCGGCATGCGCCGGAGTTTCGCCTCCTCGAGCGCCCAGTACTCGATGCGGAACTTCTCCGACTCGTCGATCGGCGCATACCGGGAGATCGCCTCGGCGCCGCGCATCACGTTGATGGCGTTGACGTAGAACTCGCCGGCCACCCGGGCGGTCTGCTTGTTGGCCCCGAAGGAGAACATGCCCACGCCCGGGACCAGCACGATCGCCGGGTCGGCGCCACGGATCGCCGGGCTGTCCGCCGTCGCGTGCCGCTCGTAGTAGCCGCGGTAGTCCGCCCGGTACGCCTCGTGCAGCTCCCTGAGGCGGGCGGTCACCTCGTCCAGCGGGGCGTCCGGGGCGGTGTCCAGGACCAGCGGCTTCACCTTGGTGCGCAGGAAGTGGTCCGGGCAGGAGGTCCCGAGGGCCCCCAGCTCGGCGAGACGCTCGCTGCCGACGAACTCCAGGACCACGTCGCTGTCGTTGTAGTGGCCCACCTGCGGGCGGTCGGTGGAGGCGAGACCGCGGATCACCGGGAAGAGGGCGGCGGCGCGTGCTCGTCTCTCCTCTTCGCCGAGCGCCGCGGTGACGGCCGCCCCGAACGGCTCGCTACGCCCGTGCTCGGCGATGTACGCCGCGGCGGTGTCGATGATCTCGTTGGAGTTGGCCTCGCACTCGTCGCTGGTCGCGCCCCACGCGGTGATCCCGTGCCCGCCCAGGATGACGCCGATCGCCTGCGGGTTGGCCCGGTACGCGGCGGCGATGTCCAGGCCCAGCTGGAAGCCCGGCCGTCGCCAGTCCACCCAGAGCACCCTGTCGCCGAAGATCTCCTTGGTCAGCGCCGGCCCGTCGGCGGCCGTCGCGATCGCGATGCCGGCGTCCGGGTGCAGGTGGTCGACGTGCGGCGCGTCCACCAGCCCGTGCATCGCCGTGTCGATGCTCGGGGCCGCCCCGCCGCGCCCGTGCAGGCAGTAGTCGAAGGCGGCGACCATCTCGTCCTCGCGCTCCACACCCGGGTAGACGCCGGCCAGCGCGCGCAGCCGGTCCAGGCGGAGCACGGCCAGCCCCTTCTCGGTGAGGGTGCCGAGGTCGCCGCCGGAGCCCTTGACCCACACCAGGTCGACCGGCTCACCGGTCACCGGGTCGGTGTCGGCACCCTTGGCCGAGGTGTTGCCGCCGGCGTAGTTGGTCGTCCGCGGATCCGCACCGAGGCGGTTCGAGCGGGTGATGAGCTCGGAGACTACGGGGTTGGTCATGGGGGATCCGCTCTTCATTCGTCGTGTTCGGCGTTCACAGCGTGAAACGTTTCAGAGTTACGGGTAGATTACGTGCGGCCGCTCACCCGGGTCAAGGCCAAACCGCCCCGCTTCCCCACCTCCGAGCCGGCACCCCCGGCCGCCACACACCTCCACCCGCCGCCCTCCTCCCCCGCCGCGTTCCGCTTCCTCACCGACCACCTCGTCCGCTCCTCAACTGGCCGGTCGACCTACGAACCGGCGATGGCGACCGCAACTCCGGTGATCCGGGCGTAGACCGACGACGACACGGCCGCCTGCCTCGGCCTGCTGACCCGGGTGCATGCCAGGGACGGCTACCCACTGCATCTGGCACCGAGCTATCCGCTCGGTCTCCTCCGGTCCGGCCATGAGAAGACGGCGTGGGCGGCCGAACGCGACGGCAAGATCGTCGGCCACGTCGCCCTGGGCTGCCCGCCGCCAGATCCCACCCTCACGGTGGCGGCCGGCGCCAAGCGAAGGCCAGGCGGAGGCCCGACGCCAAGCGAAAGCCAGGCAGAGGCCGGACGCCAAGCGAAGACCGGGCAGAGGCCGGACGCCAAGCGAACACCAGGCGGAGGCCCGGCGCCGAGCGAAGCGCAGGCGGAGGCCGGACGGGACGTGGGTCAGGCGGTGGCGGGCAGGCTCTCGCCGCCGTGCCAGGAGCGCCACAACGCCGCATACGGGCCGGCGGCGGCGACCAGCTCGTCGTGGGTGCCGAGTTCGATGATGCGGCCGCCGTCCATGACGGCGACGCGGTCGGCGTCGTGGGCGGTCTGCAGCCGGTGGGCGATGGCGATGACGGTACGCGAGTGGAGCACCGCCGCCAGTGACCGTTCGGCAGTGCGGGCCGCGGTGGGGTCGAGGAGCGCGGTCGCCTCGTCGAGGATGACCGTGTGCGGGTCGGCGAGGACCACCCGGGCCAGGGCGAGCTGCTGGGCCTGCGCGCCGTCGAGGGGGTGTTCGCCCAGGTCGAGGTCGAGGTCGTCGGCCCAGTCGGCGCCCACGGTGTGCAGCGCCGACCGGAGCTCGGCGTCGGGGGCGGCGACCATCAGGTTCTCGCGGAGTGTCTCGCGGAACACGTGGTGTTCCTGGGTGACCAGGACGACGTGCCGGCGCAGCTGGTCGGGCGGCAGTTCGGCGATGGGCACGCCCCCGACGGTGACGCTGCCGGCGGTGGGTCGTTCGACGCCGGCGACGAGCCGGCCGAGGGTGGACTTGCCGGCGCCGGAGAGCCCGACGATGGCGAGGCGCTCGCCGGGGCGGACGGTCAGGTCGATGTCGTGGAGCACGTCGCGGCCCTCCTCGTAGGCGTACCGCACTCCCCGTACCTCGATGTGCTCGTCGGTGGGTTCACGGTCGGTGACCAGGACCGGGGCCGGGACGCTGCCGAGACCTTCGACGCGGGCGAAGGAGGCGCCGCCGGCCTGCAGCTGGTCGAGGAAGATCAGGATGGTGTCCAGGGGGCTGACGAGTTGCCGGAGGTAGAGGACGGCCGCGGCGACGGTGCCGACGGTGACCCGGCCGTCGATGTGCAGCAGCCCGCCGATGACGAGGGCGAGGACGGCGGGGACGGCGTACGACGTCTCGGCGATCGGGAAGAACACGTTGCGCAGCCTGAGGGTCAGCAGCCGGGTGCGCCGGGTCTCGGCCAGGGCGGCGTCGCCGGCGGTGAGGCGCCGTTCGTGCAGGCCGAACGCCTCGATGGTGCGGGCGCCGTCGGTGGTGGCGGCGATCTCGTCGGCGAGCCGGGACGTGGCCGCGCCCTCGGTGAGGTAGGCGTTGCGGGCGCGGCGGACGTACCAGCGGGTGACGAACCAGATGCCGGAGAAGCCGATGACGCCGACGATGCCGAGCAGCGGGTCGAGGACGATCACGGCGACGATGAGGAACACCATCTGCACGAGCCCGACGAAGATCGGCGGCAGGAAGTCGCGCAGGGCGGTGGCGACGCCGTCGACGTCGGTGCTGCCGCGGGCGGCGAGGTCACCGGCGGGGGTGCGTTCGACGACGGAGGCGGGCAGGTGCAGCACCCGGTCGAGGAAGGTCTCGCGGATGCGGGCGGCGGTGCGTTCGCCGAACCGGTAGGCGGCGGCCAGCGCGTACCGCGACAGCAGGGTCTGGGCGACCGCGCAGACCAGGACGGCCGCGGCGAGCCGGTCGACGTCGGTGATCGTGGCGCCGGCCGCGACGGTGTCGATGATCCGGCCGAGCAGCCAGGGACCGCCGAGCCCGGCGAGGGCGGCCAGCGAGCTGAGGGTCAGCATGCCGGTGACGGCGCGCCCGTCGGCGGCGATCAGCCGGCGGGCGGCGAGGACGACGTCGCGGGGGCTGGCGACGGGGAGGAGGGTGTTCATGCGTCGTCTCCGAACGCGCGGGCCACGAGGGCGCGGTAACCGGGGACGGCGGCGAGCAGCTCCCGGTGGGTGCCGGTGGCGGCGACCCGGCCGCCGACCAGGTAGTGAACGGTGTCGGCACGGTCGAGCAGCACCGGCGAGGTGGTGGCCAGGACGGTGCCCCGGCCGGCCCGTGCGGCGCTGAGCCGGTCGGCGATGGCGGCTTCGGTGTGCGCGTCGACGGCCGAGGTGGGTTCGGCCGCGAGCAGCATCTCCGGGTCGGCGTAGACGGCCCGGGCCAGGCGGACCCGCTGCCGCTGGCCGCCGGACAGGTTGCGCCCGCCCCAGTCGACGGGCCGGTCCAGGTCGTCGCCGACGTCGTGGGCGACGGCGGTGTCCAGGGCCTGCCGGACCCGGTCGTCGTCGGGGTCGGCGGTGCCGGCGACGACCGCGCGCAGCGGCCCGGCGAACAGGTCGGCGTCGTGGGTGGCGACGAGGATGCGGGAGCGGATGTCGGGCTGGGCGATCCCGGCGAGTGGCCGGTCGCCCCAGGTGGCGTCGCTGGGCAGGTAGCGGCCGAGCCGGTCGAGGATCTCGGCGGCGTCGGCGGGCCGGTCGCCGGCCAGCGCCGTGAACCGGCCGGGCTCGGCGCACACTCCGGAGGCGGGGTCGCGCAGGGGTGCCGGGGCGGGCGGTGCGGGCTCGCCGGACGGGTCGTCCTCGGGCAGTCGCAGGAAGTCGGTGATGCGGCGGGCCGAGACCACGCCTCGGGTGACGTCGAACCCGACGAAGATCATCACGTTGACCGGGATGACCAGCATGGCGGTGTAGCCGTACACCGCGACGAGCTGGCCGGGGGTGAGGTCGCCGTCGACGGCGAGCCGGGCGGCCAGCCAGATCACCACGGCGAGGAACACCACCGGCAGGCCGTCGCCGAGCGCGCCGATCCAGCTGGACGGCCCGCCGACCCGGTAACCCTGGTCGCGCAGTCTCGCCGATTCGCGGCGGTACCGCTCGAGGTGGGCCTGTTTGCCGCCGAGCCCGTTGAGGATGCGCAGCCCGCCGATCACGTCGACCAGCCGGCCGTTGAGCTCGCCCTGGTGGTGGCGGTACCGGCCGGCGGCGCGCTGGGTGCGGCGCAGCAGCGGGGCGATGATCAGCGCCAGCACCGGCACGCCGATCAGGACGACGGCGGCGAGCAGGCCGGAGATCTGCTCCAGCAGGACCGCGACCACGCAGAACGCGATGATCGAGGCCACCCCGACACCACCGGCGTTCATGGCACGGCCGACGGTCCACACGTCGGAGACGCCGATGGTGACCACCTCGCCGGCGGTGACCCGGCGGGGCAGGGCGGCACCCAGCCGGGTGGCGTGTGTCATCACCAGGTCGGCGGTCTTCAGCGCGGCGGCCATCCGCAGTTTCGTCATACTGCGGTGCCGCATCATGCCGAGGCCGGCGCTGGCGGCGCCGACGAGCAGGACCACCGCGGCCCAGGCGAACAGGACGTCGGCGCGGCGCGGCGCGAGGCCGCGGTCGATGGCCTGGGAGATGAGGTACGGCGTGATGGCCAGACTGACGAACCAGAGCGTGCCGTACATCGCCCCGCGCGCCACCCACCCTTTCACCTGTCGTGCCAGCCACCACAGATATCGGACGGGTCCGCGCGTATCCACCACGAGGGCCATGCTGCCGCACCGCCGCCGGGGCCTGTCACCCGATTTTCACCGTCCGTTCCACCCGTGGCCGCGTCAGGAGGACCACCACAAGGGCCGCGACCAGGGCGAATCCGGCGGCCAGGAGAACCGTGTCACTCAGCCGGTCGGCGTACGCGCTCTGCTGTGGGGAGACGTCGGCGAAGACTGTGCCGAAGATCGCAACACCGAACGCGAACCCGAGCTGCCGGAACGTGTTGAGCGCCCCGCCGGCCATGCCGCTGCGCTCGTGCGGGACCTCGGCCAGCACCGCCGACGACAGCACCGGCAGCACCACCCCGGCACCCAGCCCGACCAGGATCAGGCCCGGGATCAGCACGGCCGCCCCGCTGTCGGCGCCGACGACCGACTGCGCGAGGTCACCGGCCGCGATCAGCAGCAGGCCCAGCCCGATCGGGAGCCATGGCCGCGCCTGCTGCAGGAAGCGTCCGGCCAGCGCGCCGACCAGCAGCGCGGCCCCGCTCAGCGGCAGCGCCCCGAGCAGCCCGGCGTCGACCGGTCCGTGCCCGAGCGCCCGCTGCAGCCAGATCGTCGTGTACGGCAGGTAGGCGAACGCGGCGGCCTGGCACAGGAACGCGGCGACGATCAGGCCGGTGAACGCGGGCCGCCGGAACAGGTCGAGGTCGAGCATCGGCGCGGCGGACCGGCGTTCCACGGCGATGAACACCGCGGTTCCGGCCAGCCCGAGGGCGAGCGGGCCGAGGACGGCCGGCGAGGTCCAGCCGTCGTCGGTGGCGCGGATCAGCCCGTAGACGACGGCGGTGGCGGCCAGGGTGAAGGTGATCGTGCCGGGGATGTCGAAACGGCCGGCCCGGTCGGAGCGGGACTCGGTGACCGTACGCAGGGTGAACCAGACCGCGACCACGACGATCGGCAGGTTGACCAGGAAGATCCAGCGCCAGTCCAGGTGCTCGGTGAGGAGTCCGCCGGCCAGGGGGCCGGCCGCGGTGGCGGCGCCGTTGACCGCGCCCCACACGCCGAACGCGACCCCGCGATCGCGGCCACGGTAGGTGACGTTGAGGATGGCCACCGTGGTGGCGAACATCGCGGCGCCGCCGACACCCTGCAGGGCCCGGGCGGCGACCAGCGTGTTCACGGTCGGCGCGACGGCGCAGAGCAGCGAGGACACCCCGAAGATCGACAACCCGATGAGGTACGTGCGACGACGGCCGTACCGGTCGGCGAGCGCTCCGGCGCCCAGCAGGAGTGCGGCGAGCGCCAGGGCGTAGCCGTCGAGGACCCAGGCCAGGTCGTTCGGGCCGGCGTCGAGGTGGGCGGCGATGCTGGGCAGCGCGACGATCACGATGGTGACGTCGACGAGCAGCAGGAACGTGCCGAGACAGACGGCGATCAGGGGTAGCCACTTTCGCATGCGCCGTACTTTGCCGCTCGGACGCCCGAACATGCCACGTAATCCAGTAGAGGCGGCGGATCTCGACATCCGCCTAGATTGACGGGATGGAAATCGACATGCTGGATCGGCAGATCGTGCACGCGCTGCGCGTCGACGGCCGGGCCGGCTACCGGGAGATCGGTGCGGTCCTCGGTGTCTCCGACCAGACGGTGGCCCGGCGCTACCGGCGGCTGCGCGAGAGCGCCGGGGTGCGGGTGGTCGGCATGCCCAACCCGATCCGGCTGGGCTACGAGTCGTGGATGC
The DNA here is from genome assembly GCF_050956125.1 of Actinoplanes sp. CA-252034. Lineage (NCBI taxonomy): Bacteria > Bacillati > Actinomycetota > Actinomycetes > Micromonosporales > Micromonosporaceae > Actinoplanes > Actinoplanes sp. CA-252034. Next base: position 2,967,679 of record NZ_CP191846.1, on the reverse strand, counting down.
TGCGCCTGCACACCACACCCGACATGGCGGCGCCGCTGGCCGACGCGCTGGCCCGCCGCCCCGACACCGCCTGGGTGAGCGTGTTCTCCGGCGGCACCGAGATCTCCTGCCTGGCACGGCTGGCCGCACACGCCGACCGCGAGTCGCTGCTGCACAAGCTGCCTCGTACGCCCCGGCTGGTGTCGGTGACCGCGCACTGCCTGATCCACCACTTCGTCGGCGGGGCGGTGGGCCCGGACCTGCGTGACGCCGCCCTGACCCCCGAGCAGATGGCCGCTCTCACCCCCGACGGGGTGCCGTCACCGCCACCGCCACCGTTCACTCTGGCCGGTCCGGCCACGGCGGGGCCGCCGGCCGACGTCTCGCCGGTGCGGCTGGCCGACGGCGACGACACGCTTCTGGAGGTGCTGTCGCGTGACGGCCGGGCCGGCTATGCCGAGCTGGCGGCGGCGACCGGCTGGCCGGAGTCGACGGTCCGCCGCCGGATGCGGGAGCTCCGGCGCTCCGGGGCGCTCTACTACGACGTCGAGGTGCAGCCGCGGGTGTTCGGCTTCCATGCCCCGGTGCTGCTCTGGGTGACGGTGGCGCCGGCCCGTCTGGCCGCTGTCGGGGCCGCGCTCGCCGAGCACGAGGAGGTGGTGTTCGCCGCCGCCACGACCGGCGCGACGAACCTGGTGGCGACGGTCATCTGCACCGACATGGCGGCCTTCTACCGCTACCTGACCGAGCGGATCAGCGGCCTGGCCGGCGTCGACCGCGTCGAGTCGTCACCGCTGCTGCGGCACGTGAAACAGCTCGGCGCGGTGACCACCCGCATGTGAGCACCCCGTGCCCCGCGATCTCGTCGTGGAGCCGCCACGAGATCGCGGGGACACCGATCAGGGCCGTTCGACGCGGGTCGGGTCGCCGCGGACCAGTTCGTCGTGGATGCGCCACCGAACGGTCCCGGCGGCCTGCGCGGCGGCGGCGTCACCGGCTTCGAGGCGCTCCCGGATCAGCCGCAGCGCCGTGCTCCGGTTGAGGCTGAACTGGCGCTCGGTGTCGGCGACCACCACGATCCCGCTCGGCCGATGGGTGGCCCGGACCGCGGTGCTGGCCTTGTTGCGGTGCTGCCCACCGGGCCCACCGGTGCGGGTGGGCACGATCTCCACATCCGCCTCGTCGAAGACGGTCCGTTGCTCGTCCATCGAGCACGGTTGCGAGGTCACATACCAGTTCTTGCGCCCCGGCCCGGCCCGATAGGGACTCGGCGCCTGCCAGCACAGCGTCCCGGTCCACGAGGCCGCGAACGCCGCCTCCCCGTCCCCGCGGATCTCCAGCAGCACCGACCGGAACGTCCCGGCCCGCTCCCCCGCCACGGTCTCCACCCGCCGGGTCACGATCTCCCGCTTCGCGGCATCGGCCTCCAGCCGGCGAACCAGCCGCGCCAGCGCCCACGAGCACTCTTGCGGTCCGCGGCCGGCAGAGACCATCAGATGTACGGCCATCGCGCCCCCATTCCCGAAGGTGTGCGACCGGCCGCCCCCGATGGATCAGCGATCACGACCGCCCTCACCCCGCCGAACAGCACGTGCGCCGCCGAAGAGCCGGACATCACGCCCACCTGCGGAACGGCGCGATCCGGCCGGTGCCCGGCGGACGTGACGGCACCCCGCGGCAGCCGTCGTCCGATCCCGCCCCGTGCCGTGGCTCCGGCCCGGTGAAGATCGGGCGGCACAGCCGTCCCGTGGCGGGGGCCGGGTGAGGGGCTCGCTTCCACCAGCCGATCACCGGACCTCACCTCCGGTGGTGTGCCGCGATCCACCACGCCGGGGCGGCCGGGTGAAGAAGAGCGGCCGTGGTGGACGGTCGGCGAACCGCCGCCACCGCAGCACCGGCACGCAGCCGGTCACCGCGCGCAGCGCCGCCGTTCCGGGGGACGTGGCTCCGGCGGACGCCGCGCCGGACGATGCGGACGTGCTCACCGACGGCCTCCCTTCCGCGGCACGAGATCGGCCGTCTTGTAGGTGACCAGCGGGATCGTGCTGACGACCGGGGTGGCGAGCCGGTGCGTGACCAGGTCACCGATCACCTGCTCGATCCGCTTGTAGGCGGTCGGGGCCTCCTCGAAGAGCAGTTGCCGGTCGCCGCAGACCACGATCGAGCCGACGGCCGTACGCCGAAGTTCCTCGATCGTGTGTTTGACCCTGCCGCGCCGCAGCGCGTCGGTCCGGGACATCTTGCGCCCGGCGCCGTGCGCCACCGAGTGCCCGGCCTGCGGGCCGGCGTGCCCGGCCACCAGGAAGGAGTGGGTGCCGCGGGTGCCGGCGATCAGCACGTCGGCGCCGTCGCCGGGCGCGGCGCCCTTGCGGTGCAGGTAGAGCCCGTCGCGGATCTCGACGGAGTTGTGACAGACGTCGGTGACGGGTGCGCCGAGGTCGGCGCCGAGCGCGTCGGCGACCCGTTCGGCCATGATCCGCCGGTTGACGTGCCCCCACCGGACGGCGTCGTCGTGCGCCGCCAGATAGGCCGCGGGGTCGGGGGCCGGGCCCGCGCCGTGCACCTCGGTGTGGGCGCGCAGGATCCGCTCGCCGAGACCGCGGGAGCCGCTGTGCACGATCAGGACGGTGTCGCCGGCGGCCAGGCCGAGCCGTTCGGCGTGAGCGCCGTCGAGAACGGCGTCGACCCGGGCCAGCTCGACGAAATGGTTGCCGCGGCCGACCGTGCCGAGCTGGTCGGTGTATCCGGCCGGGATGTCGAGGCCGGACGGGTCGGCGGGGACGTCCAGGTCGGGGAAGCGGCCGGCCAGCCGTTCCGGGACGACCTTCCTGAGCTTGAACGGGTAGACGGCGATGCCGCAGCCGATGTCGGAGCCGACCAGGAACGGGTAGAGCACCGACGAGAGCATGGCGGCGCCGATCGGGGCGCCCTTCCCGGGGTGCAGGTCGGGCATCCCGGCGACGTGGATCATCCCGTCCAGGGCGGCGACCTGGTGGCACTGGTCGACGGCGCCGGACTCGATCCAGCTGGCGGGCGCGGCGAAGATCTCGACGGTGGCACGCGTGGACTGCTGTGGAGACAAGATGCTTCTTCCCATGACGGTGGGGCGCGGCCCGCGGAGGCGGGGGCGCCGGGCTGAGGGCACTGTTCACGGCACGCCGACGAGGGCGGTGCCGGAGGAGGCGGCGACGAGCGCCGCGACAGGGGTGCGCCGGGGAAGGCCTCAGTACGTCATGCGGTCCACCCAATCGGACCCGCGTGGTGACGGCAACCGATTTTCGATCCGGCCGGCCGTATCCACTCCTGACATACCGCGGCGGCAGGTACGGGCTGGGATTACCGCCTTTGTTACCGACGGGTTAACTTATTGACATCCATCGATCCTCCGGAGCCCCAATATCCCAGGGAGTTCCCATGCCCGTTCCCGCCCGCCTTTCGGCCCCTCGGAAGGCTTCCCTGCTGACCGCCCTGTGCGCCGCCTTCGTCCTGGCGTCGCCCGCACTGCCGGCCACCGCGGCCAACCCGTACGAGCGCGGCCCGGCCCCCACCAACGCCAGCATCGAAGCGACCCGCGGCACGTTCGCGATCGCCCAGGTCACCGTGGCTCGGTCGAGCGTGTCCACGTTCGGCGGCGGAACCATCTACTACCCGACCGACACCAGCGCCGGCACATTCGGCGCGGTGGCCATCTCCCCCGGCTTCACCGCGTCGCAGTCGAGCATCGCCTGGCTCGGCCCGCGTCTCGCCTCGCAGGGCTTCGTGGTGATCACCATCGACACCCGCAGCACCCTCGACCAGCCGGACAGCCGCGGCACCCAGCTGCTGGGCGCCCTCGACTACCTGACCAACACCAGTTCGGTGCGCACCCGCATCGATGCCACCCGCCTGGGCGTGATGGGCCACTCGATGGGCGGCGGCGGCAGCCTGGCCGCGGCCCGCACCCGGCCCGCACTGCAGGCCGCGGTCCCGATGACCCCGTGGCACGGCACGAAGAGCTGGACCACCGTACGCGTCCCCACGATGATCATCGGCGCCGAGAACGACACCACCGCCCCGGTGTCGTCGCACGCCGAACCGTTCTACACCAGCCTGTCGGCCGCTCCCGACAAGGCGTACCTGGAGCTCAACAACGCCGGGCACTCCGCGCCCACCTCGGGCGGCAGCGTCACCGTCGCCAAGTACAGCCTCTCCTGGCTGAAGCGCTTCATCGACAACGACACCCGCTACGACCAGTTCCTGTGCCCGGCGCCGTCCGGCACCGCCATCGAGGAGTACCGGGCCACCTGCCCGCACTCCTGACGACCCCGACGAGGAGGACCCGGCCCGTCAGCCTGGTCCTCCTCGGAGGCACGTCCAGCAGTAGAGACGCTCATCGGCCACGCGCCGTCACCGGCCGGCCTGTCAGTCGGCGAGCCAGGTGTGCAGATCCCCGCCGTACGGGGTGAACGCCACCGCCGCCAGCACGAGCCACACACCGATCGCCAGGAGCGCCCACCGCAGCCGCCGGCCGTCACCGTCACGGCGGGCGGCCGCCACCGTGAAGCCGCCGAGAAGCACGCCGAGCGTCGCCACCGGCACGACCAGCATCGCGGTGAGCCGGGCGATCCCGAAGATCCAGACGAACGGGTTGGCGATCGAGTCCCCTCCGAACGGGATCACGTCCTTCGGGTCACCGAGCCGATCCAGCCCCGGGGCCGGCAGGGCACTCCAGTCACCGCTGCGCACCACCGCCAGCACCAGCACGCCGAACCCGCCGAGCAGGTACAGAGCGAGCAGCAGGAACTGCGTCCCGCCCAGCAGCCGCGTCTTGGTCATGGAGGGGAACCTACAACAACCCTCCACAGAGAACAGCACGAACGGCCCCTCGACGACACGAGACGTCAGAACAGGGTGGGCGGGCCCTCCGGCTCCGGCGACGGCAGCGGTGGCGGGGCCGGCAGCGGCTCCAGCTCCGGGACCAGCGCCCGGACCTCGCCGTGGAAGCGACGGCACAGGGCGGGCGCGTCGGAGTTGTCCGGAGTATGGACGAAGAACGTCGGCGACCGGCCCTCGCGCAGCCATCCCGCGACGATCGGCACCCACCGCCGCCATCCTTCGACGGTACGGTCGGTGGCGTCACGGCCCAGGTAGCGGACGATCGGCCGCTCGGTGAGAGCCTCGGTGCGCAGCGGCATCCGGGGCTTCTTGAGCCACGCGTCGCGTTCGGCGTCACTGGTCGGGGGCGTGCGGAAGAACTCGGTCGTGTCGAACGGCACCCACTCGGCCCCGGCGGAGGCGAGCAGCTCCTCCAGACGGCGCGGCTCGTGGAAGAAGGCCGGATCGCGGACCTCCACGGCGTACCGGAAGGAATCCGGCAGCCCCCGCAGGAACCGTGCGAGAGCCGGAAGATCGCCGGGTCCGAAGGAGCCCGGCAGTTGCGCCCACAGGGCGTGGACGCGGTCGCCGAGCGGCTCGATCACCCGCAGGAACTCCGACAGCGCGGAGATGTCGGCGAGCGATCCGCCGTGCGTGACCTCGCGCGGCAACTTCAACACGAACCGGAAGTCGGCGGGCGCCTGCGCCGCCCACCCGGAAACGGTGGCGAGCGTCGGCGTCGCGTAGAACGTCGTGTTGCCCTCGACCGCGTTGCACCACCCGGCATACGACCGAAGACGATCAGCACCGGACGCCGGGAGGAACCGGCCCTGCCACGACTTCAGGCTCCACATGGCGCAGCCGACATGCAACCTCACCGCGCCTCCCACCGGTCCGCGTGCACGGCGAGATCGAGAGGGCGCCGCTGCCGCCAACCGTGCCGTTCCAGGTCCGGAACCTGTTCGAGATGGCTGACCGGACCGACGCAGAGCCAGGCGACCGGCCGGATCCCGGCCGGGATGCCGAGCAGGTCACGCAGGAAGTCCTCACGGTAGAACGACACCCAGCCCACGCCGAGGCCCTCCGCTGTCGCGGCCAGCCACAGGTTCTGGATGGCCAGGCAGACCGAGTACAGGCCGGCGTCGGCGATGGCGTGCCGGCCGAGGACCGCGGGCCCACCGCGCGCCGGATCGTAGGTGACCACGATCGACAGGCCGGCCTCCAGCACCCCGTCGATCTTGATGCGGGCGAACCGCTCGGCGGCCGCCCCGCTCAGCGTCGCGGCGAAGACGTCGCGCTCGGTGCGGACGTGCTCGTGGAAGGCCTTGCGCACCGCGTCCGAGCGGATCAGCACGAAGTCCCACGGCTGGGAGAGGCCGACGCTGGGCGCGGCGTGCGCGGCGGTGAGGATCCGGTCGAGGACCTCGGCGTCGACGGGCTGCCCGGTGAACTCCGCCCGAACGTCCCGGCGGCGGTGAATGACGTCGTAGAGCCCGTGAATCACCGGCCGGACGGTACCAGCCGCGCCACCGCCCGCGATCAGCCGGTCACCTCACGCCCTGCCGGTTGCCCTGTCGCTCCGCGCCCCGCCCGGCTGCCCCGTCACCACCGCGGCCCGCTCGGTTGCGCTGCCGCCACCGCGTCTCGCCCGGCCGCCGCCGCGTCTCGCCCGGCCGGTGGGCCGCCGCCGCGCACCGCCGGCGCGTATGCCCGGCGCCGGCGGACGCCGGCTTCCGGGGCGGGGTCTCAGCGCCGCACGGTTCCCGTGGAGGCGCGTGCCACCAGCGCCGGCACGAAGGTGGCCTGTTCGTGGACGTGATCCGGGTTGGTCGCCTCGTCCAGGACCAGGCGCGCCGCGGTACGCCCCAGCTCCTGCCGGGGCTGCCGGACGGAGGTGAGCGGCACCGCCGCAGCGGCCGCGAAGTCGATGTCGTCGAACCCGACGATCGCCAGGTCGTCGGGCACCCGCAGCCCGGCCGTCACGGCGTGCTGCAGCAGCCCGAGGGCGAGCAGGTCGTTGGCGCAGAACGCCGCGGTCGGCCGCCGCCGGGTGGGCAGGCCGGCCAGCCGTTCGCCGGCCGAACGGCCCTCGTTGACGGTCAGCGCCTCGGTCGGCAGGTGGATCAGGTCGTCCTCGGGCATCCCGAACTCGGCCCACACCGCCCGCGCACCCTGCAGCCGCTCACGGACCTGCCCGATACTGGACGGCCCCCCAACGAACGCGACGCGCCGATGTCCGCGATCGATCAGATGCTCGACGGCGATCCGGCCGCCGAGGACGTCATCGACGGCGACCGAGCAGTGCCCGCCGGCCCGGCTGAACCGGTCGACCATGACGAACGGCAGCCCACGCTGGGCGAGGTCGGCCAGATGCGGGGCGTCCGGGTCGACCGGGGTGATCAGGATGCCCTGGACGCGCTGCTGGAGAAGCCGGTCGAGGTGTTTGGCCTCGCGCTCGGAACGCCCGCTGCTGTTGCAGACGAACAGTGACAGATCAGCGTCCTCGGCGGCGGTCTCGATGCCCTCGGCGACGTCATGGAAGAACGGGTTGCCGCCGTCGAGCATCACGTAGGCCAGCGCGCGACTGGTGCCGGCACGCAACTGACGGGCCGACTCGTTACGCACGAACCCGAGCTCGGCCATCGCCCGCTCGACACGCTCCCGGGTGGTGGCGCTGACCACCGCGGGCCGGTTGAGCACGTTGGAGACGGTGCCCAGGGAGACGCCCGCGGCGGCGGCGACGTCCTTGACCGAGGGGGCTCGACCGTTGCGGGGCTGCTGAGTCAACACCTGGGCCTTTCTGACCGTGGCGGGGCGGGCGTCCTGATGGTAAGCACGACGCTTGAAACATTTCAATCCCGCCCGGAGGCTTGCGGTGCACCAACGTGTATACCATGGCCGCTCAGGGCCACACCGCCTCCGCGAACCCGCTCCGACCGCCCCGCCGTGGCACTCCCCGCGCTGCCCCGCCGAGATGCTCCACGCACGGCTGCGCGAGAGCCTCCCGCCGCCGGACGCATCCGCCGACAGCCTCGGACAGACCGACCCGTCGACCGGCCGCGACACCGGCGTTCCGGCGGCCGCCGAAGATCTCGAGGTCCAGCGTAAGGGCTGGATGGCCCACGATCACACCGCGCCGAGATCCTCAGGGTGACCGGGCCCCGGCACCTGACCCCGCCTCGCCCTCGCAGAATGGGTTTCGGTCCGACCGCCCTCGCCTGTGGGTGGGGCGTAGGTTCGGGCGGTGGCGGAGTTGCGGATCGAGGACGTGTTCCCGGACCCGGCGGGCGGGACAGCGGTCACCGGCCGGGTGAGGGGTGGCCCGATCAGGCGCGGCGACACGCTGTGGTCGACCGGGACGGACGGCCCCGGCATCACCGTCGAGGTGCGGCGATTCCTGCGGGTCTGCGGGCGTCAGGATGCCGAGGTGGCGCACCCGGAGGAGAACGCCGCCATCGTCCTCGACGGGTTGCCCCCGAACCTGCACCCCATCGGCCTGATCCTCACCACCGTCCAGCCATGAGGCCGGTCGCTGAAGCCCGCGATTCACCGGCTCGGCCCCCAGCGCCACAAGGCCGGCCGCTGAACTTCACGATTCGCCGGCCCGGTACCCGGCGCCACAAGGCCGGCCGCTGAACTCCACGATTCACCGAATCGGCACCCGGCGCCGCACGGAAAGGCCGCTCACTGGGGCACCGTCCCGCGTCAGGCGGTGAGGAGGATGGCGGCGGTCGCGGCCAGCAGGATCGCGGCCAGCACGAGGCCGGCCAGCTGCACCGGGGACAGGGTGGGGCTCGCGGTGATCCGGCGCAGCACCGGACCGTCCGGGGCGGCCAGCACCTCGACCGCCTGCACCGCGCCGCGACGTCCGGAACGTGCCGGGATCAGCCGTACCGGGTCACGCGGGCCCAGCGACCCTCGTGGCGCGTCGGTCCGCAGCAGGACCGGCGCCTTCGAGCCGTCGGCGATCCGAACCGTGAACTCCCAGACGGCGTCGGCGACCCCGGCCGGGCGACGCCGGTGGGCGACCGCCACCGCGGCCACCAGCAGCAGCGGGATGACGATCCCGGCCGTGAGGAGACCGGCGCCGACGTCACCGGTCAGGGCCCGGCCGGTCCAGGCGGCGACACAGATCAGGGCGGCTGCCGAGACGGCGACCAGGCCCGGGGCGGAACCACTGGGCACGGTCGCGGCGGTGACGCGTACCTGACCGGCGACGACCCCGGACACCGGCCGCCCCGCCGACGGTAGCGGGCCGGTCATGCGGCCGGGCGCAGATTGCGGGAGTCGCAGTGGTTCTTCAGCTCGGTGGCCGACAGGTTCCCGAAGTGGCTGGAACACCAGGTCAACACGGACTCCTTGTCCGGGAAGCCACCGACCACGAACGTCACCCACAGCGGCTGCCCACCGACCAGCTGCCGCTTCCCGTAGTCGGTGCTCCTGAGCAGGATCACCGGGTGCTCGGCGTCGCCGTGCTCGGCCCGGAGGCGCTGATGCTCGGCGAGGATGTCGCTGACCTGGAACGTGTGGGTCCCGTCCGCCGCGCTCTGATACGGATCGTTGACTCCCGGATACTTCGACGCGATCTGGGCGACGAACTGACCGTCGAACGACACGGTCCCCAGGTCCTCCTGCCGGATGGCCTCCAGCTGAGCCAGCGCCTCCTCCTGCGGGTCGGCGGTGGCCGTGGCCCCGGTCGACGCATATCCACCGGGTGACACGCCGGACGCGAACCCGGTCGTGGCGGTCTCGGTCGGCGTGCCCTCGGTCTCCGTGGGCAGGGTCTCGGTGGGCGTGGCCTGCGGCGCCGATTCGGTGACCGGGCCACCGGCATCGTCCCGCCCGGACGACCGCGTCAGCGCGACTCCGCCGACGGCCCCGGCGATCAGCAGAACAGCCAGCGCGGCGACGATGAGCGGCAGCCGTCCGTACCCCTTGGGCTCGGGAACCGGTTCCAGCCGATCAGGCGCATCGCCCGGCCCGACCGGCGGCCCGTATCGTCCGGCCTTCGATTCCACCGGCGGCGGCCTGCGCAGGCCGTCCTCCGGCGCGAACGCGCTGGTCTCCACGTTCCCGTGGTGTTCAGGCGGTTGTGCCGCGGCCGGGCCGGTCATGGCCATGGTCGTCGGATCGAACGGGACGGTCGGCTCAGCGCGCCCGGTCATCGGCATCGTCGTCGGATCGAAGTGGTCCTCCGACGTCCCCACCGCTCGCGTGGGCTGCTCATCAGACGATGCGGTCACGGCCGGCTGCACCGGAGGCGCGGCAGGGCCGGCCGGCCTGACGGGGGCCGGCTCCACGGACTGTCTCGGCGGACGGTCGGCATGCGACGGTACGCCGTAGAACAGCGCGTCCTGATCCCAGTCGTCCTGATACCGATCGTGATCGGTCACGTCAGCCCTCCACAGCCGAGACGCCGCCTGTTCTCGCAGCCCGTGGGCACGACAGCGGACAGAAACGGCCTGTCAGTGATCGCCGCCCGTAGATCAGTGATGTGCACATCACCGACGGTAGGCGGCATTCGTCCACTACGAAATGCACCTTCCGGGTACGCCTGCCGACCGTCCCGCCGACACGATCCGTCCACAAGCGCCGGACATCACCCGTCCCTCCCATCGGACCGAGGCGGGGCCATCGGTGCGGACGGGGCGGGAGGCCGGGGCGGTAGCGGCGCAGCCGGGGAGGAGGCTCGTGCGGGTGGGGAGGTGTGGCACGTACCCCTGAAATGCCGGACTGGAGCGATGGACGTCGATCTGTCCGACGGTCGGCGGGTGCTGCTGCACACTGGGATCATGCGGATCATGTGCTCGTCTCGCGGGGTTCGGTGAGCATTCTGCGGCCGGCGACCCCCGCCGACATCGAAGCGATCATGGACGTTCAGCAGGAGGGCTCGATCCGCGCGCTGTCCGGGATCTTCCCGCAGGACGCGTACCCGTTTCCGCGGGCGGAGCTGACGGCGCGCTGGGCCGAGGAGATCGCGGATCCGTCGGTGCGGGTCCTGGTGATCCTTCTCGACGAGCAGGTCACCGGATACGTCGCTCTCAAAGACGATCAACTGCTGCATTTCGGTACGGCCACCAGCACCTGGGGCACCGGACTGGCCGTGGCCGCGCACGCCGAGATCATCGAGCTGCTCGGTGGGACAGGCCGTCTGTGGGTGCTCGCCGACAACCATCGGGCGCGCCGCTTCTACGAGAAGATGGGCTGGCAGGCGACCGGACGCTCGGCGCCGGACGACTTCCCGCCGCACCCCGAGCTCATCGAGTACCACCTCCCCGTCGCTCCGGGGCGGAGAACCCACACCACCGATGGGCACCATTCGATGCGATACGGTGACTCGTCGTGAGCCTCGACGACGGCATGACGGTTCCCGATCACTGTGTTCAGGCCCTCGAACGCGCCCGGCGCCACAGCGTCGACACCACCGGAGCCCTGGCCGTCGCCCACACCCGGGCCAGCGGCACCGACCTCTACCTCATCATCTACCCCGACCGGCTCGAGCTCGCCGGCACCGGCGGCCTGATGCGCACCGGCGCCGGCCGCGAACAGGTCGCCCTCACCGCCATCGACAGCGTGACCGCCCGTGATCGTCTGATCCGCGCCTCGCTGGAGATCACCACCGGCGGCAACACGCTGTCGTTCAGCACCGACAAGCGCGCCGCCGCCTACCTCGCCGCCCTGATCCGCGCCCGGATGACAGCCACACCCGACAACACGGCTCTCCTGAACAACCTGGCCGCACTCCACACCGCCGGCGTGCTCACCGACGAGGAGTACGCCACCAAACGCGCCGCCCTCCTCGGCCCGCCGACCGCAGACGCCTAGAGATCAGAGGGACCGCCGGCCGCGTACAAGGCGCCGATCAGCTCCTCCGGAGGCGTGCTGCGGGGCCGGTCGCTGACCTGGCCGTCGCCGATCTCGATGATCCGCCAGCGGCCGTCGGCACGGCGAGCCAGATCGACGGTCACGAAGGGAAGGTCCACACCGCCGAGCCCGGGCAGCTCGACGTCGTCCGGCGGCAGCTCGCCGGACGAGTCCGGATGGGCCGTCACCAGCCTGCACACGCCGCCGACCCACCACGTGCGCACCTCGGCCCCGGTGAACGACTCGAACCGCCGCACCACGAAACCGCCGGTGAAGCCGTCACCACGCAACTCCCGGAACCGGCTCGCCACCGCCCACGCGGCAGCGCTGTCGGCCACGTCCGGAATGTAGGCCGCCTCGTGCCAGTAGTGCTTCATCGACTTCGTGAAGTCACGCAGCACCGCCGGCCCGCCGCCCAGCTCCGCGCACGCCCGCCGGAACCCCTCCCGCCCGTCGCCGGTCGTCCACACCGACTCCGGGGTGGACGCGGCGACCGCCGCATACCAGCCGGGCAGCTCGTGCGCCCGCCGGTACTCCTCGGCCCCGGTGCGCAGCGTCACCCCGCGGGCGGCCAGGGCCCGCGCCATCGCCGCGTAACGGTCGGCGCCGAGCATCCAGCCCCGGTAGACGGCCCCGGCACCGGCCGGAACCCGGGCCACCCCGCCGTCGGCGTCACCGCCCGCCAGGGCGTCGTGGTCGACGAGCGCCACCTCGATCCCCGCATCCCGGGCGGCCCGCGCCTCGTCGGCGAAATGCTCGTCGGGGCGGCGGGGGCGCATCACGTCGGAGGGCACCAGCAACATCACACAGGCATCATGCCCGACCGGGCCCACTACGCTCCTGGCCCGCCTCGCGCCGATCCGGCCGGTCCTGGTCATCGGCCTCGTCGAACGGCACGAGCTGGACCGGTTCAACACGGCCGCGGTCGCCGCGCGGGGCGGGCGGGTGCTTCTCGTGCCGTCCCAGAACACGATGCGCCGGCCCGCCGCCGAACACCGGCGGCCACTGCACAACAGGATCCGCGCCGCGCCCGCGAGACCGGCAGGTGGGTGGTGTCGGCCGACGTCACCGGTGAGCGCGGCGGGTACGGGCCGACCGGCGTGATCGCCCCGTCCGGTGCAGTCGTCGCCCAGGTCGGGACGGGCACCGCCGGCCTGGTGACCGCCGAGATCACCGTCAGCGCCCGCCGCTCCGGGGACGGGCCAGCGGAGCCAGAGCGGCGAGCAGGATGATCGCCGCCGGAAGCAGGAGGTCAGCATCGATGATCATCGCGGCGATGCCCGCACCGAACAACAGCGGGCTCCAGGCGGGGGCGCTCCTCGCCGCGACCAGCAGGCCGAGCAGGGTGAGCATGCCCAGCGCGAACAGCAGCGGACCGGCGATGCGCAGCGGCTCGGGCAGCGGCGACGCGGCACCGAACTCGGGCGCGAGAAGCCCGGCGGCGCCCCAGAGGACGCAGGCGGTACCGGCGACGGTCATCGCGGCGGCCAGCGCCGCCAGCCAGTGGGCGCCGGACGGAACCAGCGGCCGCACCGCCACGGCGAGCACCCCGAACAACACCATCGCCGCGAACAGGGCCAGGTGCGCGAGATCCCAGGCAAGACCTCGGGGGTACGGGCCACCGAGCCCGTCGATCAGACGCAAGAGGCCGTACGCCAGCAGGAGGATCGGCGCGTCCACGGCGGCGTGCCGCACCGTGACCGCCAGCGCGCCCCCGGAGACCACGGCGCCCCCGGCCGGGTACGACATCGCGACACCATCGATCCGGCGCGCCGCGGTCGCCTCGCCGGTCGGATGCGCCGCGGTTCCCCCCTCGGTCCGATACGCCGCGGTTTCCCCGTCGTTCGGATGCGCCGCGGTTCCCCCGTCGGTCCCATGCGCCGCGGTCGCCCCGCCGGGCCGATGCGCCGCCGCGACGCCGCCGGGCCGATGCGCCGCGGTGACGCCGCCTCGAGGCGTGATGGGTTCGAGCAGTGCCGCGCTGTCCGATGCTCTGACCTGACTCGATGGCATGGCCTGACCGTACGGCCGCACGGCAAATCCGTGATTCCGGCGCTTCCCCGGATTCCACCCCCAGAACCACTCCGCACAACCCCTAAGGCATCCTAGGAACCCATCCTGAATCGGCATGGGCGGGTGGTGCGACAAGTCGCGGATTGAGATGAGGCCTGGAGGCCGAGGCAGGAGGCCAGACCGAAAGCCCGGCCAGACCGAAAGCCCAGCCAGACCAGAAGCCGGGCAAGCAGGCCGGGCCGGGCAAGCAGGCCGGGCCGGGCAAGCAGGCCGGGTGGGTCGGGCAGGTCGGGTCGAGTCGGGTCTGGCAGGTCGGGTCGGGCAAGCAGGTCGGGTCGGGTCGGGCAGGTCGGGTCGGCCAAGCAGGTCGGGTCGGGTCGGGTCGGGTCGGGCCAGGAAGCCTGAAGGAACGGGCGGGCGACCGCGCCGATCCGGGATCGCGAGCCGTCGCTTACGACAGTTGTGCGGGCGCGATTCGAGCGACCGCCACCCTGCTGCGGACACTGACACCGGGAGACCTTTCAGGGCAGCCTCGTTCCGCGTTTCGGGTTCTCCTATTAGCCAGATAGGAATGCTATGCTCGGCGCTTCCCGGTGAGAAGGAGTGAGGCGGGCCGTGGGCACCCTTGACGAGCAGGCAGCCGAGGAGTTCATCGCGACGCGGGCGTTCTCGCCTGGCCTGCCCGGATTCGTCGGGATCGCGGTCGATCTGCTGGTCGATCCGGCGTGGGCGCCGGCCGGGCGGCGGGCCCTGCGGCACGGGTTCCTGGACGCCCGGTCGCCGCGGGTCCTCGTGGTCAGCGGGCCGCCGTCGCCGGGGATCGAGGTGGCGCTGCGCCGGATGGGCGACGATCTGGCCGCGTCGAGCCGGATCGTCGATCAGCATCGGCTGACCGTTCTGTCGCAGGCCACCGGCACGGCACACCCGGAGGGGCCGGCGCATGCGCTCGGCACGGCGACCGCGGGCATCCGGGTCGGTCTGGAGGCCGGGCTCGACGGAGGCGGACCGCTCGGGCTGCCCCGCCGGTGGGATCTGGCGCACACGCTGGCCCCGGTTCTGGCGGCCGCGTTCGCGAACTCGCCGTTGCGGCACGGACGACCGGCCGGATGGCGCAGCGTACGTCAGGCACTCCGCCGTGACCTGCCGGTTCTTCCGGCGCGCGGGGAGCCGCGGGAGGCTTGGGCGGCGTACGTCATGGACACTCCCGGTGGCGCGGGGACCACGCCGCGGCAGGCGCTGCGGTCCGGGGGCCGGCTGACCACCGCCGACCTGGACCGGCACGTGGCCGCATTGCGCCCGCCGGTGGCCGCTCGCGGCCATCTCGAGATCGACGCCGCCGACCGGCAGCCGGGCAGCGGGTGGCGTGTCCCGGCCGCGGTGACCGCGGTGCTGCTGGACGATCCGCGCGCCGCCGAGGAGGCCGCTGCGGCGACCGCCCACCTGGCCGGCGAGCCCGCGCTGTGGAAGCGGGCGGCACGCGACGCGCTCACCGACCCGGTGCTGGCCGCGGCCGCACGCGACTGCTTCCTGGCCGCTTACGCTGCCCTTTCCCGCCAGGGCGTCTCCCGCGAGTTGCGTGACGCGGTCGCGGACTTCACCGAGAGGTACGTTTACCGCAGCCGCTGCCCCGCCGACGACATCCTGGACGGGGTAGCCGCCCAGGCGTGACCGCACCGGCTGCCACTCCTCGTCGTCCCGCGCCCTGATGACGAGGAGTGACGGCCCGCGGTGCCACCCGTCGTCGCGCATCCCAATGACGAGGAGTGACGGCCCGCGGTGCCACTCGTCGTCATCGCGCATCCTGATGACGAGAAGTGACGGCCCCCGCCGCCACTCGTCGTCATCGCGCATCCTGAAGACGAGAAGTGACGGCCCACGTTGCCGCTCCTCGTCATCGCGCATCCTGATGGCGCCGGTCGGCGGTCATCGTCTCGTCGGCCGGAGGAGTCGTCAGCGGGCCGCGACGGCTTCCCGCCGGGCCGCGAATGGATGCGCCGTGGCAGCCGTTTCGCCGGGGTGGGGCGGCATCCCGGCCGCCGAAGCACCCGACAATGGGACAGGGGCGGCAACAGACGAGCCGGCAGCCTCCACCGGCGACACGGAGGGCAGTGCCGCGGGCTCACGACCCGCCAACGCGGCAGACACCCCAACCGGCGAAGCCCCCGCCAACCCACCAGACACCCCGACGGGCGAACCCGCCGCCAACCCAGCAGACACCCCAACCGGCGAACCCCCCGCCAACCCAGCAGACACCCCGACCGGCGGCGGTGGGACGAGTGCGGGAACCGGTGAGGGCGCCGATGGAGCGACCGGGGTGACGGCACGCGCCGCCTCGGAGGCGAAGTGGCTGGCGACCTCGATGGCGCTGACCACGGTGGCGTGGCGCTCGCCCGGATGGACGCGACGGGCCGCGCCCAGGTTGGCGCGGAGCTGGAGCATCCGGGCGATGCAGTCGTCGAGCAGCGTCAGCATCTCGTCGTGCACGTGGACATCCCTCCCGTTGCGGGTGGGCCGCCGGGCGACGCCTGTCCGGACTGCGTGCCCCGCGACGCGGCGAGTGAGATCGATCGTAGGTTCCGAGGTGACACCGAGAGGCACACTTCGGTAACCATCTGTCGAGAGTACGTTTACGGATCGTTTTCCGGACCATCCCTCTTAGGTTTTGGGACAGGACTCCCAAACCGGCCTTGAACAGCACTTTCAACCGCTTGGTTGACAGCATCCGTCATCACCGTCTAGGTTAGCTTTCAACCGGAGAGTTGAAATGAGGGGCTGATGTCGGCGGACACGATGGAACGGGTCTTCGGCGCTCTCGCCGACCCGACGCGGCTCGACATGGTGGCCCGGCTGGCCGGCGGCGACGCCACGGTCAACCAGCTGGCCGAGCCGTACCGGATGTCACTGCAGGCGGTCTACAAGCATCTGCGGGTGCTGGAGGACGCCGGCCTGGTGAGCCGTCCGGCCGGCCCGCAGCCCCGCGTGGTGCGTCTGGAGACGGAGGCGTTCGACCGGATGGAAGCGTGGATCGAGCGATATCGCCGACGGGCCGAGGAGCGTTACTCGAGGCTCGACGCCGTGCTGGCGGCGATGACCGAGAACACCGGAAGCGCAGTGATGAACGAGGAAACCGAGAGCACCGTGAAGACCGAGGGAGAGGACCAGCCATGACCACGATCACCGAGGCCACCATCGAGGCCGACCCGAGACTGCCGATCATCCGGATCACCCGCGACTTCGCGGCGACTCCGGAGCAGCTGTTCCGGGCGCACACCGATCCGGAGATCTTCGCGCTCTGGTGCGGGCCGGAGTCACTCACCAACAAGGTCGACTACTGGGACGCCCGCACCGGTGGCCGGTGGCGCTACGTCGCGAGCCGTAACGGCGAGGAGTTCGCGTTCCACGGCTCGTTCCACCACGTCGGGCCGGACCGGATCGTGCAGACCTTCACCTGGGAGGGCCAGCCCGACGGGGTCTCCCTGGAGACCCTGTGGTTCGAGGATCTCGGCGACGGCCGGACCCGGCTGCACGCTCAGTCGCTGGTGGACAGCTTCGAGGGCCGGGACGCCTGGCTCAGGAGCGGCATGGAGGTCGGCGTCAACGAGGGGTATGCCAAGCTGGAGCGGCTGGCCGCCGAGGGCCGCGTCTGAGCGGCGTCCTCCGCCTCGTGCCGGGCGAGCACGGCCCGGACGTCGAGGAGCTGATCGGCCCTCTCACGGGCGAAGCGGTCCCGGTCCCAGCCGGGCACACCGCGCAGAGTGGCGAGCTCGGCGTCGACGTCGGCGACGGTCATCCGCAGCGGGTTGGGGGCAGGGTCGACACGCTCGTTGAACCAGGCACTGATCCACTTGAACATGCTCATCCCCCGATACGACACCTCCACAGCGGAGGAGACCATATCGGAGATCGTCGTCACAGTGAACAGCGGGGACGGGGCGCATTCGATCGACGGATGCGCCCCGTACCGATTAAAGGGGTTTTGCCGCGAAGAGCTGGTCGAAGACGGCGGCCCGATCGAAGGTCATGGCATGCTCGCGCGCCCGGATCTCCAGGTCTCGCCGTTCTTCGGCGGACATGTCCAGAACGACCCGGTCCACCGCGTCGGCCAGGCCCGCGATGTCACCGGCGTCGACGATGACGGCCGCGTCGCCGACCGCTTCGAGGACACCACCGGTCGTGGTGGTGATGATCGGCCCGCCTCCGGCGAGGCCCTTCTCGGCCAGGGCGATGCCGAAGGTCTCGACGAAGTCCGGCTCCGGTTTGGTGGGCAGGGCGTACGCCGCACAGCCGGCCATCAGCAGCGGTTTCTCGTCGTCGTCCACGTCGCTGAGGAAGATGATCCGCTCGTCCTCCTTGGCCATCGCCCGCACGTGCTCGAGCGCCGGCCCGGTCCCGGCGACGACCAGCTTCACGTCGTCCCGGCAGCGCATCTGGCCGTACGCGATGACCAGGTCGTAAATGCCTTTGGCGCGGGCCACCCGGGACAGGAAGAGGACGTAGCGATCGCGTTTGAGGCCGCGCCGTTCGAGCGCCGCGTCGACGGCCGCCGGGTCGAGGTCGACGAAGGCCGACGAGTCGATCGGCGGATAGCTGACGGTGACGCGGTCCCGGCACTGCTGGGCGAACGTGGTGCCGCAGTGCGCGTCGACCTCCTCGGCGGAGGAGATGATCTCGTCGCGGGTGTACTCCGACACCGCCACCACCTCGTCGCTGGCGAGGAACGTGGTGAGCAGGACGGTGGCCGCGCCGAAGCGGCCCTCGCGCAGACACGAGCGGATGACGTTGGTGACGTCGGAGCCGACCGCCTTGGCGATGGTGCGCACGTCGGGGGCGAACCCGGCGGCCCGCGCCGCGATGACCGCGTCGTTGATCACCTGGGTGTGGGGCACCAGGTACATCGACAGGCACACGGTGGGCACCGGCTCGGAGAGCAGCTCGACCAGGCGGCCGGTGAGCCCGGCCAGGTGGCGGCCGTCCGGCACCCGATAGTCGCCGACCGCCTCGGGGCGCTCGACGGTGATGCCGGGGCTGTACGGCAGGAGCCGGTCGAGGGGCTTGAGGGGAAGTCCGGCCGCCTGCAGCGCGGGGATCGGCCAGGTGAGCAACCGCACGTCGTCGAAGCCCCGGGTGAGGGCCACCTCGGCGAGGTTGCGGGCCTCGCCGGAGTGCCCGCAGATGACCGGATCGGCGCGTACCGCGATGACGAGGCGGCGGGTCGGTCGGCTCATCGCTGTTCCTTAGGGTGGGAATCTGAGAGGGATGGCGGCCGGATCCCGTGCCCCCAGGTCGAGGGCTCGGGGCCGAGCCGCAGGTGCAGCCGTCCGCCCTGATGGACGTCGGCGGCGTTCAGGTGGGTGGCGTGCAGGGGCCTCCCGTTGAGGGTCGCGGACTGAACGTACTGGGGCGCCGGGTCGCGGTCGATGCCGTCGACGCCGATCGGTGAATCTCGATGTCCCGAGGTCTCGATGACGAACTCCCCGCCCTCGACCTCGAGGGCGGCGCGCTCGAAGGCCGGGGCGTTGACCAGGAACAGGTTCTGGCCGGCGACCGGGAACAGGCCCAGCGACGCCCACACGTACCAGGCGCTCAGGCCACCCGAGTCGTCGTTGCCCGGCAGGCCGCCGGGGCCGGTGCCGAACTGCCAGGTCAGGGCCGAGTTGACGATCTCGGCGGTACGGTCCGGGCGCCCCGAGTAGTGGTACGCCCAGGGCACCTCCATGTCG
The DNA here is from genome assembly GCF_050956125.1 of Actinoplanes sp. CA-252034. Lineage (NCBI taxonomy): Bacteria > Bacillati > Actinomycetota > Actinomycetes > Micromonosporales > Micromonosporaceae > Actinoplanes > Actinoplanes sp. CA-252034. The sequence goes on along the minus strand of NZ_CP191846.1, from coordinate 2,948,249 downwards.
GGCTCGTTGTTGAGGCCCTCGAACCGGTTCAAGGCGTAGCCACTGGCCATCTCGGCCGGGTCGGGGCAGCGGCCGGGCTGCTTGACCGGGGCCGCGCCGTAGCCGAAGAACCGGTCCAGCATAAAGCTGAACGCGGCGTCGCCACCGGCCAGCGCGATCCGCCCGGCCATGTCGTGCATCAGGCGGAACGAGTAGTTCCACTTGCCACCCTCGTAGAACTCCGAGTCACGCAGCAGGCCGGTCTTCGGGTCGAACGCGTTCACCCAGTCGCGGCTGCGCCGTTCCAGGTCGGCGGCGAGACGGTGGTCGTTGAGGGCGCGGGCCACCTTGGCGGTGCAGTGGTGGGCGTACGACAGGTCGAGGGTGTGCGTGATCGGGTGCACCACGCCGTGCTCCCAGAAGTCCTCGCCGTAGAGCCGCCGCAGATCGTCGACCATGTGCACGAGCGCCCACGTCCAGTCGATACCGGGCCGTTTCAGCGCCTGCATGTCGGCCAGCGCCGTGTGGGCGAGCGCGCTGGCCTGCCGGAAGAAACGGTCGGCGCCGCGTGCCATCCGGTAGCCGATCGGGAAGTTGCCCTCCTCCTCGCAGACCCGGATCAGCGACTCCAGCATGTCGGTGTAGCGGTCCGGCGCGATCGCCGACAGCAGCGGCATCTGGGTCTTGTAGATGTCCCACATGGTGCAGATGTCGAACGCGTACGGGCCGGGGTCGGGCCAGTTGGGGCTCTCGTCGTCGGCGATGCACGGCTTGATCAGCGAGTGGTAGAGCGCGGTGCCCATCACGGTGCGCCGGGCCTGGGTGCCGCCGTCGACGCGAACCCGGCCGAGGTGGTCGCGCCAGCGGGCCCGGGTGGTCTCGCGCACCGTCTCGAACGCGGGCGCACCGGTGCCGCACTCGCGTTCCAGGTTCTGCCGGGCCTGGTCGCAGCCGCGCAGCGAGAAGCCCATCCGGACCTCGATGGTCTGCCCGGCCCGGGACGGTCCCATGAAGAGCATCCCGAACGGGCGCAGCGTGGTGTGCCGGATGCTGTCGAAGTCGAGCCGGGTGCCACCCGGGATGAGCCGCCGGTCGTACCAGAGCATCTGCCGCCAGCCGGGGCTGTCCACCTCGATGTGGACGGAGAGCGGGATGCCCTCCATGACCACGGTGCCCTGGGCGCGGCCGTGGCCCATGCTCTCGGCCTGCGCGCGCAACGGCACGGTCCGCCCGAGGTCTATGGCCAGCCCGCCGCAGGACAGGTCGATGACGACCCGGGAGCTGTGATGGTCGGGGAACGTGTAGCGGTGGACCGCGACCTTCTCCCCCACCGTGATCTCGCAGCGCACCCCGGTGTCCAGGTTGGCCGCGTAGTACCCGGCCTCGGCCCGCTCGTCCTCCAGCGGCCACGACTGGCCGAGGTCGTCGAGCGGCTGGACCATCGGGGTGACCCGCACGTAGTTGTAGTACTTGCGGATGGCCCCGGTACCGGACTGCTGGAAGTGCGTGAACCCGGAGGCCTCGTGCCGGTCGAACATCTCCTCCGGCACGCCCTCGGTGTTCTTGGCGTACCGGCCGTAACCGGTCGGGTACGCCCCCGAGTACGCGCAGGCCGAGACCATGCCGAGGGGGGAGGTGGCCCCGGGGTGGGTGTTGCCCACCTGCGGTTTCGGCCACCACCAGGTGGCGGCCAGACCGTGTGCCCGGGGCAGGTCGGTGGCCGCTGTGCCGATGAAGGGATCAACGTTGTCAAGGATGGCCGGACTCTAACCGGCCAGCGCTGTCCCCATGGTTTCGCGCAGGTGAACTCCCTCGAAGGTGGCCCTTTCGTGGGCCTGGTGCAGCATGACGTCGAACTCGGCGGCGGGCAGCGGCTTGCTGAAGAAGTAGCCCTGCACGGCCGGGCATCCGGCGGCGCGCAGCGCCTCCCAGTCGGCGAGCTCCTCGACTCCCTCGGCGATGCTGGACATGCCCAGCGACTGGGCCAGCCACAGCACGGCCTGGATGATCGACGCCTTGCGCTGGTCCTCGGCGAGGCCGGCCACGAACGAGCGGTCCAGCTTGACGATGTCCGCGGGCAGCGACTTGAGCCAGGTCAGCGAGCTGTAGCCGGTGCCGAAGTCGTCCAGCGCGATGCGTACACCCAGCTGCTTGAGCGAGGCGAGGCGCTCGCTGACGTCGACCGTGGAGGAGAGCAGAGCGGTCTCGGTGATCTCCAGGACGATCCGGGACGGGTCGAAGCCGGGCATCCCGGCCAGCACACCGGCGACCATCGGCACGAAGTCGGGCTCGGCCAGCTGACGGGGGCTGACGTTGACCGAGACGTAGCCGAGCCGATCCCGCCAGTGCAGCAGGTGCTGGACGGCCGAACGCAGCACGTGCTCGCCCAGCGGCACGATCAGGCCGGTCTCCTCGGCCGCGCCGATGAAGTGGAACGGGCTGAGGATCTCGCCGTCCGGGGTCCGCATCCGGACCAGCGCCTCGGCGCCGGAGATCCGGCCGGTGACGGTGGAGACCACCGGCTGGAACCAGAGCGGCAGGGTGAGCCGCGGGTCGGCGGCCAGCGCCCGGCGGACCCGGGCCTCGGCCGCTATCTTCTCCTGTACGGGCACACGCAGCTCGTCGGTGAAGACTTGCAGACGGTTGCCGCCGGCACGCTTGGCCGCGTACATCGCGGTGTCGGCGGCCAGCACCACGTCGTCGGTGGAGACTCCCCCGGACGCCGTGGTGACGCCGATGCTGCAGGCGACGGGCAGCTCGTGGCCGCCGACCACGAGCGGCTCGGTCAGCGCCGCGAGGATGCGGTCGGCGACCGCCACGCCGGAGCCGGCCGGCCCGGTCAGCGCCACGATGAACTCGTCGCCACCGAGCCGGGCGAGCAGGGCGCCGGCCGGGATCACGTGGTTCAGCCGGACCGCGAGGGCGCGCAGCACGTCGTCGCCGGTGGTGTGCCCGGCGCCGTCGTTGATCGACTTGAAGCGGTCCACGTCCAGGTAGATGACGCTGACCGGCTCGGTGGAGACCTCGAGCATCTCGGTCAGGTCCTGCTCGAACGCCTTGCGGGACAGCAGGCCGGTCAGCGAGTCGTGCCGCACCTGGTAGCGCAGCTCGGCCTCGTGGTCGCGGACGGCGGTGACGTCGTTGCAGTGCACGAAGATCAGCCGGAGGCCGCCGTCGCGGTCGTAGAGGCCGGTGGCGTGGGTCTGCACCCAGATCAGCGCACCGGTGTCGGTGCGCTGGTACTGCCGGGTCATCGTGATCGGCTCTCGGGTCTCGGTGAGCAGCTGGGCGTATCGCGGCTCGTCCGGCATCATCGGGCGCAGCGGCAGGTTACGGACCGTGAAGTCGTCGGGCAGTTCGGCGGGCAGGGCCAGCCAGCTCCGGTAGGCGGCGTTGGTGCGCAGCAGACGGCCGTCGGTGGCGAACATGGCCATCGGCACCGGCGTCTCGTCGAAGGCCACGCTGAGCTGGGCCTGACTCTCGCTCAGGTGCTCCTCGGCGCGCTGCTCCTCGATCTCGTTGAACCGCCATGCGACCAGCTGGAACGAGGCGGCACAGAGCACCGCGGCGCCGTGCAGCAGCGCCCAGACCAGCGGGTGCTGCTGCGCCGAGTGGTGGCCGAAGGTGTGGTCCGCCTCGATCACGCCGAAACCGGCGTGATGCAGGGTGGTGCCGACCAGGAAGCCACCGAACGGCGCCCAGTCCCGGTAGAGGGCGAGCGCCGGGATCAGGATGAAGAACGTGAAGTGCGCCTCGGTGAGCCCGTCGCAGACGATCACGAAGCCACCGCAGGCGGCCACGTAACCGAGCGCCACGGCGAGCGACCGCACCCGCCGGTTCTTCAGCAGGGTCGCGATCATCAGGCCGGTCAGCACCAGCCCGTCGGTGACCAGCAGCTCCTCCGCGCCGGCGCCCCTGAGCACACCGAACACGGTGAAGAACACCATGCACAGGGCAAGCAGCACCGTCAGCAGCCGGTGCCGGCCCGCCCAGTCCTCGTCGTTGAGCCTCCCGCCGGCCGGAAGCCGGTCGCGGAGCCTCGCCATCCACGTCGCCACGAACGGAGCATCGGCCGGATGGGGGTCCGGTCACAGGACCCGCCGGTTGTAGCTCAGGTGCGAACCGTCCCGACCACCGCGGCCAGCGCCGCGACCGCCCGGTCGACGTCCTCGCCGGTGCTGCCCAGGCCGAAGCTGATCCGCAGCAGGCCGGGCACGCCGTCGCCGCACGCACCGGTCCGGTACGACCCGGTCAGGCGGCGGACCAGTGGGTGGGCGCAGAACTGGCCGGCCCGTACGCCGATGCCGTGCTCGCGGCTCAGCCTCCGGGCCACCGCGGCCGGATCGTGGCCGGGCAGCGCCAGCGACACGATGCCGACCCGCGGGTGGTCCGGGCCGAACAGGCTCACCTCGATCGCCCCGGGCACGCCGGCCAGCCCGGCCCGCAGCCGGGCCAGGAGCCGCTGCTCGTGCTCGTGCAGCGTCGCCCGGCCGGCCGCGGTGAGCGCCTCGCAGACCGCGGCCAGCGACACCGCGCCGAGCAGGTTCGGGGTGCCGCCCTCGTGCCGGGCGGGCCCGGTCGCCCAGGCCAGGTCACCGGGACGGTCACCGACCGCGGCGCTCGCGCCCCCACCGGCGAGGTACGGCTCAGCCGCGTCCAGCCAGTCGGAGCGGCCCACCAGCACCCCGGCACCGAACGGCGCGTACAGCTTGTGGCCGGAGAAGGCGAGGTAGTCGGCGCCCAGGTCGTCGAGGTCGACGGGCACGTGCGGGGCGAGCTGGGCGGCGTCGACGACGACCCGGGCGCCGTACGAGTGCGCCACGTCGGCGAGCTCACGCACCGGCCACACCTCGCCGGTCACGTTGCTCGCCCCGGTGACGGTGAACACCACCGGCCCGGTCAGCCCGTCGAGCGCCGATTTGAGCGCCGTGACCGCCTCGTCCGGCGAGGCGGGGGCGGGCAGGCGAAGCGGGTTCGGCCAGGGCAGCAGGTTGGCGTGGTGCTCGCCGTCGAACTGCACGGTGGTGGCGCCCGCGGGCAGGGCCCGGGCCAGCAGGTTGAGGGCGTCGGTGGTGTTGCGGGTGAAGATCACCGTGTCGCCGGGGCGGGCGCCGGTGAACTCGGCCACCACGTCGCGGGCCAGCTCGTAGGCGAGGGTGGACGCCTGCGAGCGCACTCCGGTGCCACGGTGCACGCTGCCGTACCGCGGAAGCAGGTCCTGCACCGCGTCGGCGGCCGCCCGCACGCAGGGGGCCGACGCCGCGTAGTCGAGGTGCACGAAATCGAGCTCATCGTCGGCACCGATGACGTCGAGTGGGGAAGATGGCATGACCGCGCCTCCACGGGTTCGCCGTTTGCCGCTGTCGGTCGACAGACGGCCCGGTCCTCACCCGGGGCACCCCGTCGCGAACGGAAGGGTTGCCGGCCAGCAAGCCGGGGCTACGCGCTGGCACTCATGACCTGCAGCCGAAATTAGCAGATGTCACGTCCACCGTCCATTTCCCACGCGACGAGTAGGGAATAGAGTCGTGTGCATGACGACCTCGTTCCAGCAGCAGTGGGACCAATGGCACACCGGGCACGAGAAGCGGCGCGCCGATCCGCACGGCTTCCTCGCGATCACCGGCCTGCACTGGCTCACCGAGACGCCGCAGAGCTTCGACGACGCCCCCGGCGCGTGGAGCACCGGGCCGTCCGGGGTCACCGTCGCCCTGGCCGAGGGTGAGTCCCTGACCACCGCCACCGGCACGATCACCGGCACGCACACGTTCGAGCCGATCGAGGAACGCGGCGACGTGATCGTGGAGCACGGCGACGTGCACATCGAGATCGCCCGGCGCGGTGGTCACGACGTGGTGCGGCCGCGGAGCCCGAGGAGCCCGCTGCTCACCGCCTACACCGGCACGCCCGCCTACCCGGCCGACGAGAAGTGGGTCGTGACCGGGCGGTTCGTGCGGTTCGACGAGCCACAGCCGACCACGGTGGGCTCGGTGGCCGAGGGCATCGAGCACGTCTACGAGTCGCCGGGCCGGGTCGAGTTCGAGGTGGGCGGCGAGCAGCTGTCGCTCATCGCGTTCAACGGGACCGCTCCCGGGTCGCTGTCCGTGCTGTTCACCGACGCGACCTCGGGGCTGACCACCTACGCGGCCAACCGGAGCCTGGCCGTCGCCGCGCCCGCCGAGGACGGCACGGTCACGCTCGACTTCAACCGGGCGACGAACCTGCCGTGCGCGTACGTCGACTTCGCGACCTGCCCGCTGCCCCCGGCCGGCAACAGGCTGCCGGTCGCGATCGAGGCGGGCGAGAGGATCCCGGCGTAGGGTCCCTCCATGGAGGAGCTCGCGGACCTGATCGCGATCCGCTCGACCGCGGATCGCCCGGACGAGCTGCGGCGTGCGCTCGACCTGCTGCTCACGGTCGCCGGTCCCGGCTTCGGGGTCCGCCGGTTCGAGTCCCGTGGCAGGCCGAGCGCGCTGCTGACCGTCCCCGGGCGGGCCGGGCCACCGCGGGTGATCCTCAACGCGCACCTGGACGTGGTGCCCGGCGAGCCGCACCAGTTCGTCCCACGGCTCGACGGCGACCGTCTGTACGGCCGGGGCGCCCACGACATGAAGGCGGCCGCCCTGGTGATGACCCGGGTGTTCCGCGATCTGGCCGCCACGCTGTCCTACGGCCTGGCGTTGCAGCTGGTCACCGATGAGGAGGTGGGCGGCTTCGACGGCACCGGGCACCAGGTCGCCCAGGGCGTCCGGGCCGATTTCGTGATCATCGGCGAGCAGAGCGGGCTACGGGTGGTCACCGAGTCGAAGGGGATCATCCGGGCCCGGCTCTCCGCGTCCGGCCGGACCGCGCACGCCGCCTACCCGTGGCTCGGGTCGAACGCGCTGACCGCCGTCACCGAGGGCGTGCGCCGGCTGCTGGACCGCTATCCGGTCCCGGCCGCCGAGGCGTGGGTGACGACCGTCAACGTGGCCCGCGTCGACACGCCCAACCAGGCCGCCAACGTGGTCCCGGCCCGGGCGGAGGCGCTGCTGGACATCCGGTTCCCGCCCTCCGACACCGACCTGGCCGGGCGCACACCGGACGAGGTGGCCGCGTTCCTCGGGTCGGTCACCGGGCTGACGGCGACGGTCGAGGCGCTGGGCGCTCCGCACTTCGCCGATCCGGGCGGCGCCGACGTGCTCCGTCTGCAGGCGGCGGCGCGTGACGTCGGGTTCGACGGGTCGCTGCTGCGAAAGCACGGGGCGGCGGACGGGCGCTTCTACTCGGCGGAGGGCGTGCCCGCGGTCATCTTCGGGCCGGGTGGCGACGGGCAGCACGGGCCGGAGGAGTATGTCGACCTGCGCACGCTCACGCCGTACCGCCGAGCGCTCGAATCGTTCTTGAAAGGTCTCTCCTAGAAGGCCGGGACGGCCAGAAGGTGCTCGACACGGGCGGCGACGGCCCGCAGGTGGGGGCGGCGGTCGGCGCCGACCTTCGCGTTCCACGAGCAGGGGCCCTGCCGGTGCAGCATCTCGGCGTAGCGCGTCTCGGTGTCGACCCGCGCGCCGGCCGGGCCGACCGTCTGATCGGCGTAGGTGAGGGCGTCGGCCATCAGGCTGCGCTCGTCGGGGAAGGCCGCCATCTGCTCGCCGAAGCCGCGGGCCGCGCCCACGAAACGGGCGCCGGAGTGGAAGGCGACCAGACCGGCGATCCGGGCCGGCCAGCCCTCGGCGCTCAGGTGCACGGCGCCGTCGAGGGGATGGAATCCGGTCAGCGCGATGGACGCCGCATAGCCGATGTCGTGCAGCCACGCGGCGGCCACCAGAACGTCCGGGTCGAGGCCGAGACGGTCGGCGAGCTCCGCCGCGCGCTCGGCCACCCCGGCCGTGTGCCGCCACCGGTTGCCGCTGTCACCGATCAGGGACTCGGCGACGGACCGGGCCAGAAAGGCGCGGGTGGGAGCGAGAACAGCGGTCATCGCAGGATGCTACGTCCGCGCAGGTTAACGGCGGATGGACGAACGATGACCGCTGTCGGAAACCGTCAACCCGCGCGCAACCTCGGGGCCGGCACCCCCGCCGCGGCCAACTGCGCAGCGAGCGCGGCGCTGGGATTGTCGACGAAGACGGCCACCTGGTGGTCGTCGCCGAGACCGCACGCGGCGGCCACCGATCCGAGATTGATCGGGTCGAGCTCGCGGACGTGCGTCAGATCGACGATCAGGCGCAACGGCCGCACGCGGCGCACCGTGTGCACCAGGAGCTGCCGCAGCTCCACCGCCTCGTCCGGGCCGACCGAGCCGTGCGGCTGGATCACCACACTGCCGTCGGCGCTCGTGCTGACCTCGAGAACCGAGCCGTGCATCGCACTCGCCCTTCGTTAACCCTGCGTTCAGGCGTGTGCCCACGATAGGCGCGGCCTCGTGTTCACCCGGCACAACGCGGCATGGACATCGGGTGAACTGTGGGGTTCACGGGGCCGCTGACCAGAATCAGCCGAACAGGCAATTTGCGAATCCCGATGCGTCTGTTTCCCTCTATGGGCCCTCCGTATCGATGAAGCGAGCTCCCATGTTGCGAAAAGTCACCGCCGGCATCGTCAGATACCGGAGGCGGCTACTCGCCGCAGTGGTCGTGACACTCTCCGTCGCCCCGTTGGCGCTGATCAACGGCAACGCCACGGCTGCCGCCGCGCTCGCGCCGCAGCCGGGCAACTTCACCGGGTACGGATTCGACGCCTGCACCGCTCCGTCCAGCGACGCGATGGCCGCGTGGCTCGCGTCCTCGCCGTACCGGGCGGCCGGCATCTACTTCGGCGGCAACAACCGCGGCTGCACCCAGGCCAACCTGACCCCGGAGTGGGTACGCGAGCAGGTCACCCGCGGCTGGCGGCTGATCCCGCTCTACGTCGGCCCGCAGGCCAGCTGCACCACGGTCACCAGGAAGAACCTGATCGACGACACCCGGGCCGGCGCGCAGGGCCGGGCCGCCGCCGAGGACGCCGTCCGCCAGGCCACCGCGCTCGGACTGTCCCCGGAGAGCGTGCTGATCTACGACATGGAGTCGTACGACAGCAAGAACACCGTGTGCCGCGACGGTGTGCTCGCGTTCATGAACGCGTGGACCGCCCGCCTGCACGACTTCGGCTACTTCTCCGGCTACTACAGCAGCGCCGCCTCCGGGATCGCCGACCAGGTCGCGGTCTACGACAAGCCGGGGTACGTGCGGCCCGACTACGTCGACTTCGCCCGCTGGGACCAGGTCGTCACCGTCACCGACAAGGTGATCCCGGCGAGCTACTGGACACCGAAGCGGCGGATGAAGCAGTACCGCGGCGGCCACCAGGAGACCTGGGGCGGCGTCACCATCAACATCGACAACGACTACCTGGACTTCGCCCGGCTGCCCGCCGCGAAGCTGTCCGACTGGAACCGCAACGGCTGGTCGGACGTGATGGCGCGGACCACGTCGACCGGCAACCTGTTCGGATATCCGGGCAACGGCAGCTTCGTCTCCGAGGGCGACCGCAGGCACGTCGGCACCTACAAGTCGGCGAACGCGCTGCTGCGGATGGACCTCAACCGGGACGGGCTCACCGACCTGATCGTCCGCACCAAGGCCGGCGCGGTCTACTTCTACCCCGGCCTGAGCAGCGGGAAGTTCGGCACCCGCAAGCAGCTGTACAAGAACATGAGCCATCTGCGGGAGCTGACCGCGATCGGCGACTTCAACCGGGACGGCTACCCCGACCTGCTCGCGTCGCAGACCAGCAACGGCAACGTCTACCTCTACCCCGGGCAGAAGGGCGCCAAGTTCGGCAAGCGGGTGGCGCTGGCGTACGGCGACTGGAACAACCGCAGCGAGTTCGCCGGGGTCGGTGACTTCAACCGGGACGGCTTCCAGGACCTGCTGGTCAAGCTGAACAGCACCGGAGGGTTGTACCTCTACCCCGGCAAGAGCGGCGGTTTCAAGGCGGCCGTGAAGGTCGGCACCGCGAGCGGGCTGCGTGACCTGCTGGGCGTCGGCGACTTCGACCGCGACGGGTTCACCGACCTGGCCGCCGTCCAGGCGTCCACCGGCTACCTGATGCTCTACCCCGGCACCGGCAAGGGCTTCCGCGGCGGGCTGCGGATCAGCACCGGATACAAGGCCCGGTCACCCCTGTTCTGACCGGTCCCGCTCGGGCAGTGTGAACAGCACGGTGGTGCCGCCGCCGGGCGACTCGTCGACCCGGATGTCGCCGCCGTGCCGTTCCACGATCCGCCAGCAGGTGGAGAGCCCGATGCCGTGCCCGCCCGCGGCCCCGATGCCCAGCCGGGTGAACATCTCGAACACCCGGTGCCGCTGCTCGGGCGGGATGCCCAGCCCGTTGTCGGCGACCGCAACGGTCCAGCCGGCCGGGCCGTGCTCGGCCGTGACCGTCACCCGGCAGGCGCGGGACGGGTCGCGGTACTTGACGGCGTTGCCGATCAGGTTCTGCAGCAGCTGCCGGATCAGCACCGGGTCGCCGTCCACGCACGGCAGCGGGCCACCCGCCTCGACGGTCGCGCCGGCGGCCTCGGCGGCCGGGCGCAGGTCGACGCGGACCTGCTCGAACAGCTCGGCCAGGTCGGCGGTGACCCGGCGTACCGGCGCGCTGCCGGCCTGGGCGTACCCGAGCAGCGACCGGATCAGGTCACGCATCCGGGTGACCGCCCGCGACGCCGACTCGGCCCACTGCGCCGGCCGCCCGTCCACCTCGTCGCCGATCAGCTCCAGGTAGCCGCCGACCGAGGTCAGCGGCGCGACCAGGTCGTGACTGACCGCCCCCGCGAAATTGCTCAGGTCGGCGTTGGAGCGGCGCAGGTCGGCGTTGGCGGCGGCCAGCTCCCGGCGGGCCTCCTCGATCACCCGCTGCTGGGCACGGGCACTGGTCACGTCGTTCATCGCGACGACGGCGCCCTGCGCGACGCCGCCCGGCCCGATCAGCGACCGGCCGCTGACGCTGACCTGCAACGGCTCCCGGCCCGGCCGCTTGATGATCATCTCGACGTCCTTGACCGTGCCCTCCCGCAGGGCGCGCCGCAGCGGCGTCCGCTCCGGGGGCAGCGGGGTACGCCCGTCGGTCTCGAACAGCTCGTACCGCCCGACCGCGTCGTCCAGCCCGTGCCACTCGCGCGCCGCCCGGTTGAACAGGGTCACCTGCCCGTTCTGGTCGGCCGCCACCACCGCCACGTCGATGGTCTCCAGCAGCGTGTCGGTCCACCGCTGCCGCTCCTCGGCCAGCGCCGCCAGCTCGGCGTTGATCCGCGCCTGCCGCCGCCGCTCGAACAGTGCCAGGATGATCTGCGCCAGGTCCTTGAGCCGCTCGATCTGAACGTCGTCCAGCTCGCCGGGCTCGGTGTCGAAGACACACAACGACCCGAGCGCGTGCCCCTCCGGGGTGACCAGCGGAAACGACGCGTAGAACCGCACGTCGGACAGGACCCCGGTGACCCACGGGTTGTTCCGGTAGTCCGGGTCGAGCCGGGCGTCCGGCAGGTAGGTGAAGTGGCCGGACTCGAACCGGACGGCACACATCGAGTCGGCGCGGTCCGAGTCGGCCCCGTCGAAGCCGACCGTGGTGAGCTGGCACTGCCGGTTCTCGTCGATCAGGTTCAGCGTGGCGTGCGGCACCCGGGCCACGGTGGCGGCGACCCGTACCACGGCCTCCAGCTCGTCCCCGGCCGGCGCGTCCAGCAGACGGTACTCGTGCAGGGCGGCGAGCCGCAGGCGCTCGCGCTCCGACAACCGTTCAGCCAGATCCACCTCTGTCCGATCGGCACCCCTACCCGGGACCTGACTCTTTCCCCGGCAGCGTGACCGTCACCGTCGCGCCGCCGCCCGGCGTGTCCTCGATCGCGATCGTCCCACCGTGCCGCTCCACGATCCGCAGGCAGCTCGACAGGCCGATGCCGTGCCCCGCCGCCACGGCCCCGTCGACCCGGGCGAACATCCCGAAACCCTCCTCGCGGCGCTCCGGCGGGATGCCGAGGCCGTGGTCGACGATCCGCACCGCCGGGCCGTCGGCGACGATCTCGACGCGGGCCTGCCGGTCCGGGTCCCGGTACTTCACGGCGTTGCCGATCAGGTTCTGCAGCAACTGCCGCAGCAGCACCGGGTCGCCGATCACCACGGGCAGCGGCCCGGCCACGCGAACGCGTGCGCCGGCCGCCACGATCTGCGGGTCCAGGTCGTTCAGCACCTCCTCGACCACGGCATCGAGGGGTACGGTCAGAGCCCGCACCGGGGCACTGCCGGCCCTCGCGTAGCCGAGCAGCGCGTCGATCAGGTCCCGCATCCGGGCCACCGCCTGCGCCGCCGACGTGACCCAGCCGGCCACCCGCGGATGCCCGGCCGTCTCGTCCGGGTCGCCGAGCAGCTCCAGGTATCCCCCACCGCGGCCAGCGGCGCGACCAGGTCGTGACTGACCGCCCCGGCGAAGTTGGTCAGGTCGGCGTTGGAGCGGCGCAACTCGGCGTTGGCCGCGGCGAGCCGCTCGCGGGCCTCCTCGATGATCCGTCGCCGGGCGTGCTCCGCGGTCACGTCGTGCAACGCGACGACCGCGCCGTTCACCGTGCCGTCGGCCGACCGCAGCGGCGCCGCGTTCGCCACCACCGACCGCGGTTCCCGGCCCGGTGTCCGGATGACGAGCTCGCGCCCCTTGACCGGGAAGCCCTCGCGCATCACCACCACGAGCGGCACCTCGTCGTCGGGGACCGGGGTGCGACCGTCCGGCTCGTACAACCGGTAGCGGGCCGCCGACCCGGCCGCGCCCGCCGCCGGGTCGGCGTCCGGATGCAGGGCGTGGGCGGCCCGGTTGATCACGGTGACCCGGCCGCCCGGCTCGACCGCGATCACCGCCTCGTCGATGCTGTCCAGCATCGTGCGGGCCCACCGATCCCGGGCCTGGATGGTCTCCTTCAGGCCGGCCGCCAGGCGGGCGAGCCGGCGCCGCTCGAAGAACGCCACCACGATGCCGGCCAGGTCCCGTAACCGGCCGATCTGTTCCGGGCTGAGCCGCCGTGCCCGCCGGTCGAAGACGCACAGCGTGCCCATCACGTAGCCGTCCGCGCTGATCAGCGGCGCCGACGCGTAGAACACGATCCGGCCCAGCCGCCCGGTCACCCACGGGTTGTCCCGGTAATCCGGCTCCTCCCGGGCGTCCGGCAGGTGCACGAAAGCGCCGCGGTCCAGGCGCACCGCACACATCGAGTCCTTCCGGGCGCACTGCCGCCCGGTGAAGCCGACCGTGGTGAACTGGTACTGCTTCACGTCGTCGAGCAGGTTCAGCGTCGCGGTCGGCACCTCGGCGACCGTCGCGGCGACCCGGACCACGGCCTCGAGCTCGGCGGCGGGCGGGGTGTCGAGCAGGTGATACTCACGCAGGACCGCGACACGCTCACGCTCGCGTTCGCTCCCCACCTACCACCTATCGGCACCCGGACGCGACAATTGACCTGTTCCGCACCGCCCGTTGCCACGGCGGCCGCCCCACGCGGGTCAGAACCAGCGGCGCCGGTAGTGGCCGTGGTGGCGGTAGTGCCCGTGGTGCCGATAGTGGCCGTGGTGCCCGTACGCGCCGGGGTGCCCATACGCCCCGGGTGCCCGTAGGCGCCGGGGTGCCCGTGCGCGCCAGGATGCCCGTGGCCGTACAGCTTGCGGTTGACCTCGCGGAGCATGCCGTCGGCGATCGGGTTGTGCCGCTTGTAGGACATCCGCTGAAGCCTCGACGCGACCATCGAGAGCACGAACCTTTTGACGAACCCCACCGAGCGTCTCCTCCACTGCCCGGCCCGCGACCCCGCGAGCCGTCCGGATTCCAGGGTAGGCCGCCCGTTCCACCCCTGACCTGTGTGTTCGCTGTCCGTTTCCTGATTCGCGGGGCGGTCGGCACAATGCGTCGATGAGTGTGATCACCTACTTCCGGCAGACCGGGCCGGAGGCCGTCGCCGAGCTGCGGCGGCTGGCCGCCGAGCAGCCACTGAAGGCGCTGGAGTACGCGGACGGGCTGCCCGGCGTCCACACCGACAGGGCGTGGGCGGGGCTGCACGACGCGGCGGCCGCGGGCGAGCAGGTGGTGGCCTGGCGGGGGTGATCCGTCAGAGGCGGCCGAGCTGCTCCTCCAGGTGGAAGACCTGGTCGAGGACGAGCATGCCCTCGTCCGGGCGGGCCTCGCCCAGGGCCGGGAAGAACTCGGCCATGGCGGCCTGCCAGCGGGCGTTCACCTCGGTCCGGGCCATCGCCTCCTGCGCGGCGGCGAAGTCGTCGGTCTGCAGCGTGCCGACCAGCAGGCCGTCGGGGCGCAGGAAGAGCCGGTAGTCGCGCCAGCCGGTCGCGGCGAGCGCCTGGAGCATCTCCGGCCAGACGGCGGCGTGCGCCTTCCGGTAGGCGTCGAGCTTCGACGGGTCGACCTGCAGGGTGAAGCACACGTGGGTCATGACGGCCATCCTGCCGCCCCGGCCGTAACGTTTCAATCCATCGGCACGTCGCGGGAACGGGACCGCCCCGTGCTAATTTATGTCGCATGCGAAATACTTCGATCCAGGTGGGCGGGCTCGCCGGCACGCTGTTCGAGCCGGACACCGAGCCGGTCGCGGTGCTGGTGGTGCATTCGGCCACGGCGACACCGGCCGGGTTCTACACCGGGTTCGCGTCGTTCCTGGCCGAGCACGGGATCGCCGCGATCACCTACGACTACCGGGGCACCGGGCGGTCCGGGTCGCCGCGCGATCACCGGGACGTGGGCATGCGCGACTGGATCGAGCAGGACGTGCCGGCGGTGACCGCGTGGGCGGCGCAGCGGTTCCCGGGGCTGCCACAGCTCGCGGTGGGGCACAGCGTCGGCGGGCACGCGCTCGCCCTGGGGCGGGGTGGCCCCGGCCTGACGGCATTCGTCCTGGTCGCCTCCCACGTGGCGTCCATCGCCGCCATTCCCGACCGGGCCGAGCGCTTTCGCGTACGCCTCGTGTTGTCCCTGCTCGGACCGGCGCTCGCCGCCGTGCTCGGTTATGTCCCGGCCCGCCGCCTGGGTCTCGGTGAGGACATCTCGGTGGCCGCCGTGCGGCAGTGGGCCGCCTGGGGCGCGCTGCGCGGCTACCTGTTCGACGATCCGGCGATGCGGGCCGCCGAGCGGGCCGCCGCCGTCACCCAGCCGGTGCTGGCGATCGGGTCGAGCGACGACCCGTGGGCGACGCCGGCGCAGGTCGACGCGCTGGCCGCGCGGCTTCCGAACGCGGTGGTGGAGCGGCGCACCCACACCCCGGCCGATGCGGGGCTCCCCCGCATCGGCCACCATGGGCTCATGCGACGCACCGCCCGTGACACCCTCTGGCCCGAGCTGCTGACCTGGTTGCAGAAGCAGATCGCCGGCGCGTCCCGATGAGCGGCCACCGCCTCGTCTTCGAGATGATGATCGCCGAGCGCGCGGTCCGGCGATGGATCGACGCGCGCTCCGGCGACAGCGGTCTCGGCGCGGCCGGGGCGGGTGTGCTGTTCCATCTGGCCGGTAACGACAATGCTCTGGTCGGCGACGTCAGCGCGGCCCTGTGCGCGTCGCCGTCCGGGATCAGCGGCCTGGTCAGCCGCCTGGAGAAGGCCGGCTTCCTGGTCAAGGCGCCGGACGCGGCGGACGCCCGGGCGGTGCGGCTGCGTCTCACCCCGGCCGGCCGGGAGGCGGTGGCGGCGGCCAAGGGTGTCGTGAAGGAGCTGAACGCCGAGATCTCCGACGGTTTCACCGACGCGGAGCTGGCCGTGGTGGCCCGTTGGCTGGGACATATCACACAGCGTCTGAGCTGACGGTACTTCCGTTCGGAGCCGGGGCATACCAAGGTGGGTGCCAGGTGCCCTGGAGCGAGGAGTACTGATGAGCCATCGAGTGGTAGTCGTGGGGGCGGGCTTCGGCGGCCTCTTCGCGATCAAGGCGCTGCGCCGTGCAGACGTCGAGATCACCCTGATCAACGGTACGGCGTACCACCTCTTCCAGCCGCTGCTCTACCAGGTCGCGACCGGCATCCTGTCGGAGGGCGAGGTGGCGCCGCCGATCCGTGAGGTGCTGCGCCGGCAGAAGAACGTGGACGTTCGCCTCGGCTGGGTGCAGGACGTCGACGTGGAGGCCAAGGTCGTGTCGGTGTCCGGGCCGGGCATCGACTACACGGTGCCGTACGACACGCTGATCGTCGCGGCCGGCGCCTCACAGTCCTATTTCGGCAACGACCAGTTCGCCGACCACGCGCCCGGCATGAAGAGCATCGACGACGCGCTGGAGCTGCGGGCCCGGATCTTCGGCGCGTTCGAGGTCGCCGACCTGCACACCGACCCGGAGACGATCGAGCGGTGGCTGACGTTCGTGGTCGTCGGCGCGGGCCCGACCGGCACCGAGATGGCCGGGCAGATCGCCGAGCTGGCGCACCGCAACCTGGTCGGGCAGTTCCGGCACATCGACTCCCGTAAGGCGCGGATCCTGCTGGTCGACGCGGTCGGCGCGGTGCTGAACACGTTCGGCGACCAGCTCTCGGCCAAGGCGGAGAAGCAGCTCGACAAGCTCGGCGTCGAGGTGCGTACCAACACGATGGTGGTCGGCGTCGACGCGAACAGCATCGAGGTCGAGTCGAACGGTGAGCGCGAGCGCATCCCGACGATGACGAAGGTGTGGGCGGCCGGTGTGGCGGCGCCGCCGCTGGCCGCGAAACTGGCCGCGGCGACCGGCGCGAAGACCGACCGGGCGGGCCGGATCCTGGTCGAGCCGGACACCAGCCTGCCGGGCCACCCGGAGATCTTCGCGCTCGGCGACATGATGAACCTGGCCGGTGCGGACGGCAAGCCGCTGCCCGGGGTGGCGCAGGTGGCCATCCAGAGCGGCCGGC
Organism: Actinoplanes sp. CA-252034; assembly: GCF_050956125.1. Taxonomy (NCBI): domain Bacteria; kingdom Bacillati; phylum Actinomycetota; class Actinomycetes; order Micromonosporales; family Micromonosporaceae; genus Actinoplanes; species Actinoplanes sp. CA-252034. The sequence goes on along the minus strand of NZ_CP191846.1, from coordinate 2,931,406 downwards.
ACGCCGCCGACCAGATCAAACGCCGCCTGGCCGGTAAGGAGACGGGTCAGCCGTTCCGGTATTTCGACAAGGGCAGCCTGGCGACGATCTCCCGCTTCTCGGCGGTGGCGAGCATCGGGAAGGTGCATCTGGCCGGCTTCCCGGCCTGGGTCGTGTGGGTGGCGGTGCACCTGTTCTACCTGGTCGGCTTCAAGAACCGGTTGACCGCGGTGCTGCACTGGTTCGTCAGCTTCCTCGGCCGGGGCCGTTCGGAGCGGGTCGCCACCCAGCAGCAGGCGTTCGCCCGCCAGGCGATCCGGGCCTATGGCGACCCGTGGCGGCGGGCTTCCGAGGAGGCGGACCAGGTCGGGTAGCGTGTAGCGGCCCACGAAAGTCCTGAGGAAGGCTCACCTTGGTCCCGGTCACCGTCAGCACCCCCGTCGTGTCCCGCGCCAGGACCCTCGCCCCGGTCTTTCACGAGCTGACTCTCTTCCACGGCAGCATGGGCGCGGGCAAGTCGACGCTCGCACTGCAGAACGCGTACAACCGGCGGCAGGCGGGCCGGCCCGGGGTGCTGCTGACCAGCATGGACCGGGCCGGCGCCGGGGTGATGTCGTCGCGCCTCGGGGTGGAGGCGGACGCGATCGAGGTCACCGACGGCACCGAGCTGACCGCGCTGATCGCCGACGAGGTGCCGACCGGCGGTTTCGTGATCGTCGACGAGGCGCAGTTCCTCCGGCCGGATCAGGTGGAGCAGCTGGCCTGGGCGGTCGACGAGCTCTGCGTCGACGTGGACTGCTACGCGATCTCGACCGACTTCATGTCGCATCTGTTCCCGGGCGCGCAGCGGCTGCTGGAGCTGGCCGACAACATCGTGTCGCTGCAGGTCGAGGTGACCTGCTGGTGCGGGCGGCCGGGCCGGCAGAACGCGCGGATCGAGGACGGCCGGGTGGCCCGCTCCGGCGCGCAGGTGGCGGTCGGCGACACGTCGGACGCGGCCGAGGTCACGTACCGGGTGCTGTGCCGCCGCCACTGGCGCGACGGCGACGCCGGGCCCGCCTAGGCCTCCACCTGGGGGTAGATCATCCAGGCGCGCAGGTCGCCGTGGCCGTCGAAGAGGTAGCCGCCGTCGCCGACGGCGTGGTTGGCCGGGTCGACGTTGGTGAAGATCGGCTTGGTGAGACCCCAGTACTTGTGGGTCGCGGTGTTCTTCCCCTTGCCGATGTGGACGTAGACGTCGCCGCCGGCCGGGACCACGGTGCCGGCCGGGAACGTGTACCGGCGCAGCCCGGAGTCGCGCACCCACCAGCCCGCGATCGGCACGGCCGCCGCCGACGGGTTGTGGACCTTGAACCATTCGCCGTTGAGGTTCTGGTCGTCGAGGCCGTCGGCGTCCGCGTTGACGGTCAGGGTCAGGCCGCTGTTCTGGGCCGGGCCGGGCTTGCAGCTGTCGGTGTCGTAGAGCTCCCGGCCGGCGGCCGCCGCCTCCAGAGCGGCCCGGTGGTAGGCCTCGTCCATCGCCCATTCGCCGGGCCAGGCCTGCCAGAGCGTGTAGCCCTCGCGGACCATCTGCTCCCCGACGTCGCGCCACTGCCCGTCGATCTTGACGGCGACCGAGCGCAGCGGGCGGCCCTCGCTCTTGCTGGACGCCTTGAGCGAGGTGAGCCGCACCGTGTTGCCGCCGGCCGCGAGCAGCTCCTCGAGGCGGGTGTTGGCGGCGATCGCGTGGCAGTCGCCCCTACGCCGCTCCGGGTAGTGCGAGTAGGTCTTCATCTCCATCGCCTGGATGCCCAGGATGCGTACCGAGACCAGGTTCTTCGTGCCGTCCCCGGCGAGGTCGACGCGGATCGTGTCACCGTCGGGCGCCCAGTCGACCTTGCCGGTCCACACCTGGCAGCTGGGGCTGCCCGATTCCGCGCGGCAGGCGGTGGTCGCCGCCTGCGCGGGGGTCGCGAGACCGGTGGCGGTCAGCGTGGTGACGGCGGCGAGAGCGGCCAGGCGACGAGACATGCCGTTTCCATCGACAGCAGGGACGCGGGGTTGAGAAGACCTGATAGTTAGCTAGGCTAAGCACTATCGCTCGTGAGGAGTACCGCTTGACCGCCGCCCCACGCCGGGCCCCAGGGCCGGCATCCACCCGGATCCCACGAAGAGCTGGTTACGCCGCGCCTGGCCCATCGTCCGTGCCCACCGCGCGTTGCTGATCACCTCGCTGACGCTGTCGTTCATCGGCCTGATCGTCCAGGTGCAGATTCCCGACCTGGTGCGGATCGGCATCGACAGGGCACTCGTCGACCGGGCCGAGGGCCTGACGAAGTACGTCTGGCTGATCGCCGGGCTCGCGATCGTCCAGGGTGTCGTCAACTTCCTGGCCCGGCTCTACCTGCTGCGCACGGCGTACGAGATGGAGTACGACCTGCGCAACCTCGTCTTCGGCCACCTGATGCGGATGTCGTACGGCTTCTACGACCGGGTCCAGTCCGGCGAGCTGATCTCCCGCGCCACGAGCGACATCCGGGCCGTCCAGATGTACCTGGCATTCGGCCCGTCGATCCTGGTCCAGTGCACGATCGCGGTCATCGCGTTCGCCCTGATGGTGTCGATCAACGCGCCCCTGGCCGTGGTCGCGATGCTCACCATGCCGGTGATCGCGGTGCTCGGCGTCCGGATGCGCAAGGCGATCTTCCCGGTGTCGTGGCTGATCCAGTCGCGGCTGGCCGGGGTCGCGACCGTGGTCGACGAGAACATCCAGGGCGTCCGGATCGTCAAGGCGTTCGCGGCCGAGAGACGGCAGATCGACACGCTGGCACGGGCGGCCGACGGGGTGCGGTGGGCGTACACGACCGACGCCCGGATCCGCAGCCGCTGGATGCCGGTGATGGACAACCTGCCGCGGCTCGGCCTGGCGATGGTGCTGCTCGTCGGTGGTCTGATGGTGCTCGACGGCCACGCGACCGTCGGCACGATCGTGGCGTTCAACTCCTACGTGCTGATGCTGCAGCCGCCGTTCCGGATGCTCGGCATGATCATCATGATGGGGCAGCGGGCCGCCGCGTCCGCCCAGCGCATCTACGACATCCTGGACACGCCGACCGAGCTGACCGACCCGGCCGAGCCGGTGGTCCCGCAGCCCCGGGGCGACGTGCGATTCGAGGGCGTGCGGTTCGCGTACCCCGATGGGACCCTCGGCCTCGACGGTCTCGACCTGCACGTCCGGCCGGGTGAGACGGTGGCGCTGGTCGGCGCGACCGGCAGCGGTAAGAGCACCGTGGCCCGGCTGGCCGCGCGTTTCTACGACGCCGACGCGGGGCGGGTGCTGATCGACGGCGTCGAGGTGCGCGATTATCCCCTGGAGACGCTGCGCGACCGGGTCGGGATCGTGCCCGACGAGCCGTTCCTGTTCTCCCTGTCCCTGCACGACAACATCGCTTTCGGACGGCCCGGGGCGACCCGCGAGCAGGTGGTCGCCGCCGCCGTCGCGGCCGGCGCCGACGGTTTCATCCGGGAGCTTCCCGAGGGGTACGACGCGGTCGTCGGCGAACGCGGCTACACCCTCTCCGGCGGCCAGCGGCAACGCGTCGCGATCGCCCGTGCGCTGCTGGTCAACCCGCCGGTGCTGATCCTCGACGACGCCACCAGCGCCGTCGACGTGCGGGTCGAGCACGAGATCCACGAGGCGCTGCGCGACCTGATGCGCGACCGCACCACGATCATGGTCGCGCACCGGCTGGCCACCATCGGCCTCGCCGACCGCGTCGTGCTGATCGAGAACGGGCAGGCCGTGGCGACCGGCACCCATGCCGAGCTGTTGGCGACCGAGCCCCGCTACGGGCGGGTCCTGGCCACGGAGGTCCACGCGTGAGCATGTTCGGAGGCGGGTTCGGCGGTCCCGGCGGCGGTCCCGGGTCCGGGGCGATCGCCGGGATGGGCGGCACCGGCACCCGCCGCCAGGGGAACACGCCGTTCGCCGGGGTGCCGCCCGAGCTCGCGGCCGGCGTCACCCTCCTGGAGGCGAGCGAGCCGGCGCATCCCGACCCGGCCGAGCCGTTCAGCCACGCCCCCGACAGCGGCCGGATCACCCTGTGGGCGCTGCTGTCCGGGCGGCGTGCGCTGCTCGTGACCGCGGCCGTCGCCGTGGCGGTCGAGGCGCTGCTGCTGCAGTCCGGGCCGTACCTCGTGCAGGTCGGCATCGACCACGGCATCGTCGCCCGCGACGTGCCGGTCCTGGTGATCGCCGCCGTCGCGTTCCTCGCCTCGGTCGCGCTGACCGCCCTCGCCACCGCCGTGCGCATCCGCACCAGCGGGCGACTCGCCGCCTACAGCACCCGTGACCTGCGGGTTCGCGTGTTCACCCAGTTGCAGCGGCTCAGCCTCGACCACTACACGACGGAGAAGGCCGGCGTCACCATGACCCGGATGACCTCCGACGTGGAGGCGCTCCAGCAGCTGCTGCAGGAGGGGTTCGCGCAGTTCCTCATCCACGGGATCACCATGGTCGTGGTCACCGCCGTCCTGATCCACTACGACGCCGGGCTCGCCGCGATCACGCTGCTCCTGGTGGTGCCGCCCCTGCTGCTGCTCACGCTCTGGTTCCGGAGAGCGGCCGACGTCGGCTACAACCGGCAGCGCGACACGATCGCCGGGCTCTTCTCCCACCTGGCCGAGAGCCTGAACGGCGTACGCGTCATCACCGCCCACAACCAGCAGGACCGCAACGTGATCGCCCACCGGGAGGTGGTCGGCGCCTACCGCGACGCCAACGACCACACCGGCCGGATCAACGCGGTCTACGGTCCCGGGACGTCGGTGATCGGCCTGCTCGGCCTGGCCGCGCTGCTGCTCATCGGCGGCCGCAAGGTCCTGGCCGGCACCCTGACGATCGGTGAGCTGACCGCGTTCGTCCTCTACCTGAACGCGTTCTTCCAGCCCGTGCAGCAACTCGTGCAGCTCTACACCAACTATCAGCAGGCCCGCGCCGCCCTCGGCAAACTCCGCGGCCTGCTCGGCACGGTCCCCGCGGTCCGGGAGAGACCCGGCGCCCAGCCGCTGCCGCCGGCGTCCGGCGAGATCGAGCTGCGTGAGATCACCTTCGGGTACGACCCCGAGCGCCCCGTGCTACGCGGAGTGAATCTGCGGATCGCGCCCGGCGAGACGATCGCCTGCGTCGGCCCCACCGGCGCCGGCAAGTCCACCTTGGCCAAACTGGTGTCCCGCCTCTACGACCCGGACGCCGGAACAATCCTCATCGACGGTCACGACCTGCGCGACGTCACCCTGGACTCGCTGCACCGGCAGGTCGGCGTGGTCCCGCAGGAGCCGTTCCTGTTCGCCGGGACACTGCGCGACAACATCGCCTTCGCCCGCCCGGACGTCCCCGACGAGGTCGTCGACGCCGCCGTCGACGCGGTCGGCCTGCGCGACCTGGTCGACCGCTCCCCCGACGGCCTCCGGACGATCCTGCACGAGCGCGGCCAGTCGGTGTCCTCCGGCGAACGCCAGCTGATCGCCCTGGCCCGCGTCTTCGTCGCCGAACCGAGAGTGGTCGTCCTGGACGAGGCGACGTCGAGTCTGGACCTGCGCTCGGAACTGCGTGTGGAGGCCGCGATCCAGCGCCTGCTGGAGGGCCGGACCGCGATCCTGGTGGCGCACCGCCTGTCCACGGCCCGCCGAGCCGACCGGGTGATCGTCGTCGACGACGGCGACATCATCGAACAGGGAACCCACGAGCAGCTACTGGCCGCCGGTGGCCGCTACGCCACCATGTACGCCACCTGGGAGTCCCACGCCGCCACCCGACCCCGCTGACGCCCGACCCGCCGCCTGCCGGTCCAGGTGGCGGGGCCGGCGCCCGACGGTCAGGTGTCGGAGCCGGCGGCCGCCACCTCGCCGGCCAGGCGCTCGGCCACCGACTCGACGACCTGCCTCTCCGGCTCGATCCAGCTCTCGAACCGGCCGCCTATCGCGTGGTCGAGCAGGCTCCCGTGGTCGGCGCTCGCGACACCGGCCGCTTCCAGGAACCAGCCGAGAACGGTCCGGCAGCAGCCGTACCAGCCGGAGTCGTAGCCGGTGCTGTCGCCCACCGCGGTCACCAGGTGGGCGACCGCACGTTCCCAGCCATCGAGGTCGCCTGCGGCCAGCGGAAGAAGCCGGTCGAACCGGTCGGCGATGTCGGCCAGCCAGTCGTGCCACTCGACCAGCGCGGCGGCGATGGCGGCGGCGGCCGCCTCCGGCGTCCCGGCCGAATCCCGGAAACAGCACCAGTTGCCGATCGGCCCGCCGTCGAGATCACCCTCACCGGTGGACCATCGCCAGCCGGCCACCCACGCCCCGTACCGTTCGGTGAGCCCGATCGACATGCTCTCCAGCCACAGGTCCTGCAGACGCCAGTCCGCCTCCTCGGCCGGCGGAGCGGAGGCCGCGACGAGCGCGGCGGTCATTGCGGGAACCGTTGCCGGATCGAAGTCACGCCTCCGCGGGTCCACGTCGGCCCAGCTCAGGTCCCAGGGAAGCGGGATTTTCCGCTCGAATGTCCCGAAATCGAGGCGGCTGATCCCGGGCGCCTTCACCGCCCGCCAGGCCACCGGCTCGCCGGTGCTGTCGGTGATGGGCGGCGCCATCGCGGCGAACCGGCCGCGGGCGTCGGTGGCGAGCTCCACGGTCAACTCGTGCCAGGCCACCAGGCCCCGGGCGATCCGGTCCAGGGTCTCGGCCGGTGTGGTGATCGGCGGGTCGGCGATCAGCCAGATCGGAATGACGCCGCGACCCTGGTGATCCTCCAGCACCACCGTGTGCCTCCAGCCCACCGCCCACGCGCCGAGCCGTTCGACGAGCGCCATCGTCATCCGGTCCAGCCAGACGCCGGTGAGCCGCCAGTCGGTACCGGCCGGCGGAACCTCGGCCGCCGGGGGCAACGACCGCACCAGGCCGGCCACGCCCGCCGGGTCGAGACCGGGACGTCCGGCAGGGTCGATGTCACTCCAGGTGAGCCGGGAGAAGTGCGGCAGGTCGGCACTCAAGGAGTCGCGCCTTTCGGTGGACGGCGGGACAGGATATCGAACCGTCGGCGGCGGGGATGACCTTAACGGTATGGCGATACGCGCAATCGATCATTGCGCATTCATCGATGAAACGGGGAGGGTCGGGGCATCCCAACGGAGGTGCTTTGTGGACCTGTCACGAACGCTGGCCGGCATCGGCGCCGCGTTGCTCGCCACCGCCCTGCTCGTCGACCCGGCGACGGCGGCGACACCCGGCGACACCCCATCCACCCGTGACTTCGGCAACGGGCCCGAACGCAACGAGATCGCCGCCCTCGGTGAAGCCACGCCGTCGGCACTCACCCTGGCCGCCGGGGAGCCGGCGGCCGCGTGGACGATCACGCGGCGCAGAGGTTTCCCGCGGCAGAACGAGCTGCCGGTCTGGCCGGTCAACCCGGAGGATCGGTCGATCAAGCTCGGGCTCGTCCCCTACCACTCGATCGCTCCGAAGCTCAACGCCCTGCAGCAGGCCTCGGACCGCGTCTCCGCGGAGATCGTCGGGAAGTCGGCCGGCGGGCGGGATCTCTACCTCGTCACGGTGACCGCTCCGGAGTCGGCAGCGGAGGCGGCGCAGCAGGATCGGTGGCGTGAGCTGATCGAGGAGGATCCGCGCGCCGCCAAGCGCGACCGGGGCCTGAAGGCCGGCTACAAGACGCCGGTCTGGATCAACGCGAACATCCACGGCAACGAGTGGGAGGGCACCGACGGCGCGCTGCGTGTCATCGAGCGCCTGGCCACCGCCACCGACGCGGCGACCCGGGACTTCCTGAAGCGGAGCCGGGTGTACGTGACGGTCACCAACAACCCGGACGGGCGGGTCGCGGGAACCCGGGCGAACGGCGCCGGTTTCGACATCAACCGGGACCATGCCACCAGCTCGCAGCCGGAGTCGCGGGCCGTCCGGGACGTGGTGATCGCCACGCAGCCGTTCCTGATGCTCGACGAGCACGGCTACACCGGGACGACGCTGATCGAGCCGGCCACGCCGCCGCATGGGCAGAACTACGAGTACGACCTGTACATCAAGCACGCGCTGCCGAACGCGCTGGGCATGGAGAAGGCCATCCAGCAGCTCGGACACCCGGAGACGACCCGCGCCGACATCCCGTTCCGCGACTATGCCCCCGGCGACTGGGACGACTGGCCGCCGATCTTCACCCCGATGTACGCGATCTACCAGGGCGCGGTCGGGCACACCGTGGAGATCCCGCTGCAGGTCAACAATGCCGCCTACAACACCCTGCCGGTCGAGGAGCTGCAGCGCCGGGCCAGGATCAACACCGACGTGGCCGCGGCGACGATCCAGGCCGCGCTCACCTACGCCGACACGAACCGGGGCGCCCTGCTCGCCGATCAGATCGAGCAGTTCCGCCGCGGGTGGGCCGGTGAGCCGTCGCCGGTCGTTCCGGACGGTTTCGTCGACGGGTTCGGCCCGGAGGACCGCTACTCGACCACGTTCCCGCGGGCCTACGTCATCCCGGCCGGCACGCCCGCCGCGGCGCGTCTCGTCAATCACCTGATCTCCCATGACGTGCGGGTCACGGCGGCCCGGACCGGTTTCCGCTCCGGCGGGCGCCACTATGCCGCGGGCACCTACGTCGTCGACATGCACCAGCCGAAACGCGGCCTGGCCAACGTCCTGCTGGAGGCGGGGCGGGACATCTCCGGGCTGGTCCCGCAGATGTACGACATCTCCGGCTGGAGTCACGGGCTGCTGTGGGGCGCCACGGTCGACAGCAGCCTCCGGTCGCTGCCACGCGTCCCGCTCCGCAGGGTCACCAGGGCGGCGCCGACCGGGTCCGTCGACGCCCCGCGTGGGTACGACCTCAGCCTGTCGCTGCGCGACGGCAACGATGTGCGTGCCGTCAACGAGCTGCTCACCCGGGGTGTCAAGCTGCGGCGCACGGACGCGGCCACCGTCATCGTCCCGGCGGAGGCGCGACCCGAGGCCGTCTCTCTCGCCACCTCCCTGGGGGTACGTTTCACCGCCGCCCCCGGTCGCGCCAAAGGCGTCGTGATCGAACAGCCGGTCATCGCAGCGGCCGTCTCCGCCGACGAGCTGCTCGCTCTGAGGGAGATGGGCTTCGCGGTGCGGCCCGTCTCGACGGCGATCCTCAACGCCGGTTTCGACCTGTCGTCCGTCGACACTCTCATCGTCTCCTCCGGTCTGTCGTACACGGCCCTGACCGCCGCCGCCCGCGCTTCCGTCGACGCCTACCTGGCACGCGGTGGCGGTGTCCTCACCCGTGGCGCCACCGGCGTCGCCTTCAACGCCGCCGCCAAGGTCCTCCCGGTCACCGCGACGGCCGGCCGGGGTGACGCCAACGGCGTGGTCAGGGTGACGAACACCGGTGGCATCGTCGGCGCCGGCTCGCCCGCGCACTCCTTCGCCTACTCCCCGATCTGGTTCACCGGCACGGGCGTGACCGTCGAGCAGCGTTACGGCACGTCGCCGCTGGTCGCCGGGCACTGGCTGCCGACGGACGCCGGAACCAACGGCCCGGCCCAGGCCGCCGGTCAGCCCGCTGTCGTCTCCGGCACCACGGCCGGCGGTGGCCACGCGGTGCTCTTCGGCACCGAGCCCCTCTTCCGCGCCCACCCGAAGGGCCTGTACGCCCAGTACGCTCGCGCCCTGCTCTGGACCGCCACCTGACAGGGAGTCCGGGGCGGTATCGGGTGTTCATCCGGATGTCCGCCCCGGACTCCGCCGTTACGATTCGTAGAGGTAAAGGATCTCCCGCGTGACGGCGAGGTGAGATGAGCACCGGCCCACCGCCCCCCTCTGCCGACAGTGTCCGCCGAGGTCACGCCCTCATTGCCGACGCGATGATGCGGGAGCCCGCCGACCGCGAACCCAGCCCGTACGTGGTGGCCCGGCTCGCCGACCACGTCGGGTACGCCGGCATCTGGAGTGATCTGGCCGAACGCCCTTACCTTCTGGACCACCTCGATCCGGATTCGGTGGCCGCTGCGGTGCTTCGCAGCGCCTACGGCCGCCGAACGCTCCCGCCACCGATCGCGGCCGCGCTGTCGGCTCGCCACCTGCTCAACGTGCTCGAGCCGCCGGATCGCCTGATGACGCGCTGGCTGGCCGCCGCCTGCGGCTGGGATCGAGGTGAACAGCCGCTTCCCGCCTGGGCGCACATCGATCACCGCGAGCCGGCGCATGTCGCTCTGGTCGGCCACCAGGCACCGGTGCTAGCGATCACCGCGCTGCGGGCGGCCGAAGGAGCGCTCGTCGCCAGCTGGGCACGGGACGCGACGATCCGGGTCTGGGACCTGGTCACCGGGCGTCCGGCCGGTGATCCGATACCGACCGGTGACACGCGGATAACCGCGCTGGCCGGCCTCGGCACGGAGGACGGCGGCTTGCTGGCCTCGACGGAGCCGGGCGGGCGGATCACGTTGTGGCGATGGCGGACCGGGGAACGTATCGACGCGACGACGGAAACCCCGGCCACGGGGTCCGGGCTGCTGGCGGCGCTGCCACAGCCGGGTGGTGGCGAGTTGCTGTGCTCCGCCGCCCGGCAGGGTGCCGAGGTCACGCTATGGGAGGTGGCGCCACGGCTCGGGCGGGTCGGCGTCATCCGGGTCCCCGGGGCCGTTCGGGCGCTCACGGTGCTGCGCGACGAGGACGGCCCGACCAGGTTGGTCACCGGGGGTATGACGCCCACATCCGACTCTGGGACATCGCGACGGGCGCACCGGCCGGCTCCGTCCGCCATCCACGGGGATCGATCACCACTCTGGTGGCCACGGGTACGACCCCGCGGTTGCTGGTCGCCGCCGAGAACGGTGGCCTGGACACGGTGACGTTCGACAGTGACGGCTTTCCCCGAGGTGTTCGTCAGCTCGTTCCCTTCACCTCGCCGGGTCCCGTGCTCGCCGCGGTCCTGAGCCGCCCGGAGACGGGTGCCGCGCTTCTGGCGGTGGCTGACCGCGAAGCGGTCCGCATCTGGAGCCGAAGCGGCGAGACCTGGACGGAGACCGCCCAGATGGTCGGCCACCACGATCCGGTGCGGGCGATCAGTCCGCTGATACTCCCCGACGGACGGCACATGCTGCTCACCGGCGGTGACGACACCACGCTACGGCTGTGGCACGCACGGGACGAGACGCCGGATCCGACGTCCGGCGACGGACTGATCCTCGCCTGTGCCTCCGACGGCGCAGCGCTGGTCACCGGAACTGACCGGGGACGGATCCGCTGGTGGGACTTGGCGTCGGGTCAGCCGGACGGCCAGACGCTACGACAGCAGAGTGGCGTACGGGCCCTGGCGTGGGACGGGCATGTCCTGGCCACCGGCGGAACTGACGGGTTCGTACGGATGTCCGTGCCCGGAGAGGCCCGCTCCAGGTGGGACCGCTTGCATAAGCACCGGGGCCGGGTGTTCACTCTCGTGTTCTTCCGGTCCCGCGCCCGGAGAAGGCGATTCGCCTCCGGCGGTGTGGACAGTGTGGTGCGGGTGTGGGACGCCGACACGGGCCGGGCGGTCGGCTCACCCTTGACCGGGCACGCCGGTCACGTCCGGGAGCTGGTGCCGGTGCCCGACAGCGACGGCGCCGACCGGCTGATAGCCGGATGCCGGTCGCGGGTGCTTCGGGTCTGGCGCGAGATCGCACCCGACCGATACGAGCCGGTCGACCTGTCGCTGTCGTCGCCCGATGTGGCGATGGCCGTCGCGGGCGACGTGCTGGCGATCGGCACCGAGGACGGCACAGTGGAGCTCCGGAGCGGCAGTGACCTGTCCGAGCGGCTCGCCGTCCGCCGGCTGGCCGGGGCCGGACAGCTGTCGTCTCTGGCTGCCGGGCTCGTCGACGGCCGCTGGCTTCTCGTGGCCGGCAACCGGTCCGGGCAGGTGCTGATCCATGATCTCTCGGGGGAGAGGCTCTTGCGCACGGTGCTGTTGCCGCTCGGCCAACAGGCTCTGGGCCTGTCGCTCGACAGCGGTCACATGATCGTGCGTACCGGTCGCGGCGTGCTCGTCACCGCCCTCGACCCCCGGATGGTCGCGCCGTCAGCCGGCGGTGAGCCGCAGATCCCATTGCGGCAGTCCGAGCGCTGATCTCTGGTCATCGGAGATCGGCGTCGTCATCAGCTGCTCCTCCTCCTCGATCACCGGCGGCGGCAGGGCCCGGAGGTATTCCGTCAGCTCCCGCGCCGGTTCCAGCCGGACCTGGCACATGGCATGAAGCTCGCGGTACTCGTCGACAGCGGCGCGCAGCCGGAGGATCGCCGTCTCCTTCTCCGCGGTAAGGCGCTCCTGGGCCGCCTGCTCCCGGCCGGGGCGGTGACGTGAATCATCAGGGCGAACAGGGCAGCGGCGAGGGTCAGGACAAACAGGCCGAAGGCGGGAGCGGAGCCGAACCGCCAGCCGGCGACCAGTGTGGAGGCGAAGACGGCCGCTCCCAGGACGGCCAGGGTGCCCGTGACGACCAACCAGCCGCCGAGTCGCTCCCGTCGAACCTCCTGCCGGGTGTGGCGATCGAAGGCCACGGACAGCTCGTCGACGAGGTCGTCGGTGACCGATTCGACGGAGATCCGGCCCTGCCACGGCCCTACGGCGACCGGCAGGCCCTGGTCGACGGTGGTGGAGATCCGGTCGGCGGCCTCCTCCACCGCGCCGATCGCCCACCGGCGGCACAGCCACGAGGCCAGGCGGACCGTACCGCGCCCGGCCTGCGGGAAGGGACGCCGGCGGGCGCCGAGATTGCTCAACAGGGTGAGAAAGTCGACGTGGGTCTCCTCCGGATTCTGGCTCACCTGCTGGTCGTGGGGTTCGTCATGGCCGTCGTCCAGCCCGGCAAGACGCTTGAGCTGCATTTCCTGCAACCGGAGCCGGCGCTCCTCCGGCTCCGGCAGATCGACCATCTGCCGCAGCATCCGATCCACCCGCTTCACCTGGGCGGTGCGGTCCGGACCGGAGTCGGCGTCTTCGACGCTGCGCTGCCGGAAGGTGCGGTGGAGCCTGTCGAAGGCGCGGGCGGCACCGAGCTGATCGGTCAACCGATGCCACGGCGCACCGACCGCGGTCAGTGCGGGCCACTCCTGCCAGATAATGGCATCGGGCGCGGCGGGAGTGTGCGTGTCCAGCACCTTCCGCCACCGGTTCAACTGCCGGTCGGCCAACTGCGGATCCCTGGCCAGCTGCTGGAACCAGCTCTGACATCTGTCGTTGATCTGTTGCCGTGCGGGCGCGCCCAGCGCCCCGCTCACCGTGGCATCGAGCAGAACGACGAAGTCGTCGGCCAGCCGTTCAGGTTGCTGACTGCTCAGGTAGGTGTGCAGCCACTCGTTGGCCGTGTCGAATCGGCCGTAGCGAGCAGAGAGCAGCGCCGCGAACAAGGCTGAGCGGGTGCGGTCGAGCCGCATGGCGTTCATCAGGGCCCGCTCCGTGGCCGGCCGCTCGTCGCGGATCCAGGCGACCGTCGCGTTCAGCATGGACGCCAGCCAGTAGTCCGGGACGTCCACCGACCGGAACTCGGCGATCAGCTGCATCGTCGACTCCTGGACCAGCCCGTGATCCATACCCTCCAGGATGCCGAGCACGTTGTCGCGGACCTGCTTGTAGGGCCCGTACTTCACGTCGAGCTGACGCTGGACATCGGCGAGCTGCCCGTAGGCGATGAGACGCCGCATGTCCCGGCCGTTGTCCTCGATGAACGTGCCGAGATCGGCGCGGATCCGGTCGACCTGATCGACCAGACCCGCCTGCTGATGTGACATCCGGCTGAGCTGGTCGGCGATGTCCCGATGGGTCTGGGCCACCTGGGCCGAGACGGCGCCCAGCACTGCCTCGTGGTCCTTCAGGAGGTCACTGTTGTCGGCGACGGTCCTTCGGAGTTCCTCCAACGACTGGTGAAGATCCTCAGCGTCCGTCATCGCTCGTCCGCCTCCAACGCGGCTCGATAGGTCTGGTGTGCCAGGCGATAGACCGAGATGCCGTACTCGGCGTCGACGGTGACATAGGGAGCGGCCCGCTCCAGCAGAAGGTCGATGTCGGCCTCGGTGACCTGGTGGCCGTCGGTGAAGGCGCCGGCCAGACCGGCCCACAGGTTCTCACTACGGGGCATGCCCGGGCCGACGGTGAAGGCGAGCACGCGTAGCAGCGCCCGCGCATGTGGGGTCGTACGATCCAGCCGGCTCAGCGCGTGCCGGAAGACGGCACGGTGATCCCCTGACACCAGCTCCGTCAGCCGTTGCGACCGCACGAGCCCCGGATCGGCGAGCACCTCGTGGACGACGAGCCGTGCGAAGAGGAACCCCATGTCGTCCCGGCCCCGGGTGATCAGGTCAGCGACCCGGCCGATCTCGTCGTCGGTCAGCTCCGGGCGTTGGCCGTGGGGAAGGTGGGTGAGACGGCGCAGCACGTACGCCGCCAGCGCGGCCCTGTCCCGTCCCAGCCGCCGAAGATGGGCCGGGCCGAGCGCTGTGATCAGCTCCGGGCGGACCGGAGGCGGTCCGTCGACCTGGTCGTCCACCGAGGCCCGGGTGCCCACCAGCACCCTCCCGTGCGGCTGGGCGGCCAGGCGGCGAAGGACCGACCCGGCCACCGCGACCGGATCGGTCGCCTCGTCGAGGCCGTCGACCAGGATGGTGAACCGTCGACCGGTGAGACCGTCGATCAGATGATCGACGTCAGCGCCCGACCAACCGGCACCCTCGGCTGCGGGTTTCAGCCCGAACGACTCGGTGAGCCGCTCGACGATCTCGGCGATGGACAGCCCGGACAGGTTGAGTGCCGTATCGAAGGGGCCGGCGTCGTCCCACGGTTCCCCGGTCCAGCCGAACCGGGCGAGGATCGGCTGCCACAGCGGGCTGCTACGGATCAGCACACTGCCGAGCAGCGCTGACTTGCCACTTCCGGGGCGGCCGGTGATCACCAGCATCCCGCGGTCGGCACTACGCAGCCAGGCACGGATGTCGCGGGCCTCCTCCGTCCGGCCGACGAAGTGCAGGCCGGTGTCGACGCGTTCGGTGGCCCAGAACTTCGGGAAGAAGTGGTTGCGCTGGTCGTCCGGCACGGTGGCCAGGAGCGCCATGAGCTCCTCGTACACGTCCAGCGGCGCGCTGACCGCAGCAGCCACCGGTCGTGCGCGAGGCAGCAGAACCCGGCGCCACTGACGAGGCTCGGGACGCGCGTCGGGCAGCGCTGACAGCAACTCGTGTATCAGGTCGTCGAGCACCACGTGCTCGTCGTTGGGAGTCAGCCGGGCGAGCGCACGACCGAAGGCCTGCCGCAGTTCGCCGACGTAGGCGCCGGCGTCCCCGGACACACCGATCAGGTAGAGCTGCCGGACGTCGTCACGCACCATGGCAGCGACCCGCTTCACGTAGTCGCCGGAGCTGCAAGCCTCGACGATGACCAGCGCCCAGGCTGCATCGTGCTCCTGACGGCGGCCCCAGTCGACGTCGAGCTGGTCGGCCATCGACAGGGCGTTGAACCCGTTGGCGACCACCGGATCGACGGTGTCGTAGCAGGCCAGACTCGCCTTGTCACCATTGCTGTCACCGTGGCCCAGCCAGATCAACAAGGAACTGGGCGTGTCCCGTTGGGTCCAGGCGCGCAGCCGTGCCTTGACCGCGGCTTCGTGCCACGTCTCGTTCTTCGCATGGGTGGACCGGACTCCGCCGACCTGGCCCAGCAGCTCAGCGATCGCCTCCGCGTCGGCGATGACTCCGTCGAGCGGCGGAAAGTTCTCATACCGATCGACCGCGATGGCGGTGATGTCGAACAGCGGCGTGGTCACCCCGCCACCTCGGCGAGCGCCATCTCCTCAGCAGGGAGTGCCAGCACGACCTCGGTGACGGGGGCGAATCCGCCGTCCTTGACCTCGATCCGGTAGGCGCCGGTATGGCGCAGCCGCAGGGCGGCGGCCCAGCCGCCGTTGTGCCGGCGTGGCCGTGGCCGGTCCACCAACGCGTTCGTCTCCAGGTCGAAGACCCGACAGCCGGGTGGGACGAGACGGTCCGAGGTGATGGTGATGTCGACGAGCTCACCCGTGACGACGGTGTCGGGCACATCGATGCCCGGGCCTGCGGCACCCATGGAGGGGGTCAGACGATCGTTGGTCAGCGCGACGGTGACGGCCGCCAGCGCTTCCCTGGTCCGGGCGATCCCACCGTGGCTTTGCGGCAGTGCGGCTATCGGATGGACGCCGCCGAGGGCCGCCTCCAGGTAGACCGTGCCGTCGCCGGCATGGTCGATCTCGCGCCCGCCGTCCGGGATGTGCCACTGCGGCACCACCACACCGGCCTCCAGGCGCATGCTCTGCATGGTGGGTTGCTCCACGCCGATCACGGGCCGCAAGCGCGAGGAGTCCGGCTCGGCGAAGACCTCGTGCAGACGGAGCGAGTCGCGGGCGAGTTCCGGGTCACCACCCAGGGATGCGACGTCCGCCGGGGTCAGCCGGTGCACCACGCCGTTCTCCTCGCGACAGCGATAGGACGGGAGGAGATCGTGCACGCCCGGCAGCGTCACCGCGAGTTTCCTCAGTCGCGCCCGCGGCAGCGGCACCGGGCTGCCGCGACCGGCGTTGAGCAGATGGGCGGCCTTGACCGAGCCGTAGAAGGGTGTGCCGAGCGTGACCGTGAGGCGGACCAGATCGCGGCCCCCGAGCCGTTCGGTGAAGTAGCCGGCGACCAGGCCGCCCATCGAGTGGGCGACCAGCACCAGCCGGGCGTCCCGGCTTCCCCTCGGATGCCGGCGCCAGCGCCGCAGATGCTCGGCGGCGGCCTCGGCGAGATAGGCGGCGTTGACCGGAACGGCGAGCCGCCAGTCGTAGGGGAACTCCTCGACCGCCGACGGGTCGGCGACCCGTTCCCGCAGGCGCGCCGCCATGGCCCGGTACGGCTCGAAACCGCCGAGCCCGGGCGTCGCCGCCGGCGTCCGCAGCAGCCGGGTGGCATGGACGCGGCGGTGGTCCCCCGCGCGTTCGGCGTCGGTCAGATGAAGGCGGGTGATCGCCCGGTTCGACGTCCACAGACGGGCGTAGTCGAGTGGCGACATTCCCCAGAGGACGTCGCCGCTCGATCGGTCGATCAGTTCGCTGCCCATGATCCCGGGGATCAGGAGGACAGCGTCACGACATAGAGGGACATCGGAATCCACGCGCACCCCCACGGAGGGACGTCACCCAGGGTCCTGAGGCGATCACTCTATTCGATGGCGACGGTCTTTGGCTCCATCGCGGGCCGGCCGGCCGGCCCGCGATCACCGGCACCGCCCGGGACTCAGCGGCCGGACGGGCCGACGTGGTGGTCGAGCCACTCGCGCAGCGGGCGACTGGTCCGGAGGAAGTCGACGATGCGGTCACGGGCCGCGGGCGTGCCCATCCACGGGGCGGGCTCCCACTCCTGCCAGGTGGTCAGGCCCTTGTGGCGGAGCAGCTCGATGCGGGGATGGTCCTTCGGGAAGCCGCGCGGCGCCGTTTTCAGGGTGCCGTGGCCGTGGACGCCGACGCCGGCCTTCTCGATGCTCGCGATCAGTGTCACCAGCGACGGCCCGAGGTGCTCGTCGACGATCGTCCGGCGGTAGCGTTCGAGCTGGTCGGGGGCCATCTGGTACATACCGCAGCCGGCCGCGAGACCGTCGGCGCCGAGCTGGATGTAGCCGCCGGACTCCAGCCAGATGCCGAGGTGGTCCTTGTAGGGCGTCTTGTCGTGACTGAACCGCACGTCACGGTACGGCCGGAAGATCTTGCCGGGGCCGAACTCCGGCTCCAGGTCGGCGAGCAGGGCCAGCGCGGGCGCTTTGACGCGCTCCTCGTAGACCGGCAGGTGGGCGGTCCAGTACGTCTTCGAGTTGTCGGCGACGAGACCCTCGTAGAACTCCAGGGCCTCGCTCGGCCAGCCGCGGAACGTCACTCCGGCAGTCTGCCACCGGCCATCGCCGCGACGGCACGTGCCTCGCGGGCCACGGCGGGGCCGACCGTCCGCCGAACCGCCGAACCGCCGGACCCCGGACCTCAGGCGTCCCGGTGGCCGAGCTGGGCGGAGATCCGGCCGGCTGCGGCGAGCAGGTCGGCGACGACCTCCTCGGTGTCCGGCGTGAAGCGCAGCGCCGGCCCGGCCAGGCTGATCACGGCGACCACCTGACCGTCGTGGTCGAGGATCGGGGCGGCGATCGACGCGGCGCCGGGCTGACGCTCGCCGAGCGACGTCGCGTACCCCCTCTTGCGAATGGCGGCCAGATCCTTGCGCAGCCCCGCCGGGTCGACGATGGTCCTGTCGGTGACCGCCTCGAGCGGGTGCCGGGAGAGGTAGGCGTCCACCTCGAGGTCGGGCAGGAACGCGAGGAACGCCTTGGACGACGCGCCGGCGTTGAGCGGGAACGGGATGCCGAGGCTCACCTCGAGGCGCAGCTCCTGGTCGGGGACGACCTGGTCGACGTAGAGGCGGGTGTCGCCGCGCCGCAGCGAGAGCGTCGCCGTCTCGCGGGCGCGCCCGGAGAGCTGCTTGAGCTCCGGCGCGGCCAGCGCGCGCACATCGGTGCGGGCCAGGTAGGCGCGGCCCAGCGCGACCGCGGCGGGGCCGAGGGCGTAGCGGCGGGTCACCGGATCGACGGTGATCAGCTCGCGGCTGCGCAGGGCGGTGAGGATGCGGTGCACGGCGGCCTTGGTGAGCCCCAGCGCGGTGGCGATCTCGGTGACGCCGAGGTCGGGCTGGTCGGCGCGGCCGAAGTAGAGCAGCACGTCCATGGCACGCTCGACGGCGGCGATGGAGCGGGACTGGCTCTCTTCCTCGGGAGCCGACGGCGTTGGCACAGCGAGACCCCCATGGCACAGGTACGGAACAGACCCCGCCGCACTCTAGCTTTCCATTTCGCACAGCGGAACGGCGTACCACTCCGCGAGGGCGTCTCCGGATGCTCCGAGGAGGCCCGCCGCGACTCCCCTGTTCCGCACTGATCCGTGTGCGCTGGCGCCGAGCGCGGTTTCGCGCTACACAGCCGGTCATGACTGCTTCCGCATTGCGAGCGATCCTCGCCTCCGACCGGGTCACCCACGTGCCCGGCGTCTACGACCCGATCACCGCGGCGCTCGCGGCGGCGGCCGGTCACCGGGCCGTGCACCTGTCCGGGGCGGCCGTCTCGGCGGTCATGCTGCGCCGGCCCGACCTCGGGTTCGTGCACGGCACGCAGATCGCCGACCGGGCGTCCACCCTGGTCCCGGCGCTCGGCGACGTCCCGCTGATCGCTGACGCGGACACCGGCTACGCCACTGCGGCGCATGCGGTGTGGACGGCCCTCGCCTACGCGCGGGCCGGAATCGCGGGGCTGCACCTGGACGACCGGGCCGGCCCGCGACAGAGCGGGCACCCGGCCGGGAAGGAGATCATCGACATCGGCGAGGCGGCCGCGAGGATCACCGCGCTGGCCGATCAGGTCCCGCACATCGTGATGATCGCGCGGACCGACGCGTACGCGGTCCGCGGTCTCGACGAGACGATCGTGCGGTGCCGCGCCTACGCCGAGGCCGGGGCGGATGCGGTCTTCCCCGGAGGGGTGGACGGCCTCGACGACCTCGGGCTGGTCCACGCGGCGCTTCCGGGCGTACCCCTGGTGATCGATCGCAGTGAGGCCGCCGGTGCACGGCCTGCCCTGTCCGACGCCGACCTCGCCGCCGTCGGCGTCCGCCTGGTCCTGCACCCGGTGGCGGCGCTGCTGGCCGCCGTCCGGGCGGCGTCGCTCGCCTACCGCGCCATCGCCGACACCGGCACCGCCGAACCCGTCGACCGGATGCCGTGGGCGGCCTTCACCGCCCTCGTCGACCGGGACGGGGCCCCCGACGCCCGCTACGTCCCCGGGAACCTGCAGACATGAACGCACCTGACGGGCGTGGACGACCCCGCACGGCGCCCGATGACTTCATCACAACGACGTGGACTAGCACTCTGTTCTCTTCGACAATATCTTTGTCATCGAGATAAACCCCTGTTGCAACCCCGAGCTCGAGTGTATTTTTGGGAAACGCCGTTTCACTAGCGGGAACGACTCGCCCTTCCCTCGCCCGGCCCATCCGATAGGAGCATCTCGATGACCGACGCCCTCGGCTGGCGCCGCAAATTCGGCGTCCTCGCCCCGTCCACCAACACGATCGTCGAACCCGACTTCTACGCGATGGCCGTACCGGGAGTGACCTCGCACTTCTCCCGCATTCACCTACGTGACCAGGACCCGTCCGCCGACGCCGGGCCCGACAACCTGCCCGCCCAGCTCCGCGCCGAGATCGGCTCCGCCTGCGAGCGGGTCCTCAGCTGCGAACCCGACTACATGGTGATGGGCATGTCGACGGAGACGCTCCGGGGCGGCGTCGAGGGCGACCGGGAGCTCGTGGCCCAGATCAAGCAGTTCACCGGACTCGATGTGGCGACCGGCGCCGAGGCCTGCGAGCGCGCACTGAAGGTCTACGGAGCCCGGAGGATCGGCGTCATCACCCCGTACCAGCCGGCTGGGGACGCCGACGTGGTCCGCTTCTTCGGCGAGATCGGCTTCGAGGTGGCCGCCATCGAGGGCCTCGGGTGCCCGACCGCGGTGTCGACCGCCCACGTCACCGAGGACGAGCTGCGCGCCGCGATCCTCACCGTGAACACGCCCGACGTGGACGCCGTCGTCCAGTGCGGCACCAACCTCTCCATGATCCGCCTGGCCGACGAGGCCGAGCGCTGGCTCGGCAAGCCGGTGATCGCCGTCAACGCGGCGACCTGGTGGATGGCGCTGCGCGACAACGACATCAAGGACAAGGTGTACGGCGCCGGCGCCCTCCTCAGGGAGTACTGACGCCTCCGCGGGCCGCGCAGCATCAGCCACCGTGTGTAGCGCTCCACTGACGGTGTGACATGGCTCGTATTCGCCGCGTAAAGGTAATCGATTCGTTGTCCTGAGCCGATAGATTTGCGCAGCTCAGTAATGATTCCGCGCGGCGCGGGGGTCCACGCCGCGGTGATGAGAGAAGATCGATGACGAAGATTGCCTTCCGGGCCGGCCTCGCTGCCGTGGCCACCGCCTCCATGCTGCTCTCCGGCTGCGGCGGATCCGACAGCGCCGAGCCGAAGGGCGGGACGGCGACGACCGCGGCCTCGCAGGCGCCGGCCGACAACGGGGTGGCGGCGCTGGCCGCCGAGGAGATCCTGACCAAGGCCAAGGACGCGCTGACCAAGGCCGGCTCGTTCCACATGGCCGGCGCGGCGACGACCGACGGCGAGACCATGTCGCTGGACTTCAAGGTCTCCGGCAAGGACTTCGCCGGCAAGATGTCGATGGGCAAGGACGCCGAGGTCGAGATCCTGTCCGTCGGCGGCAAGCAGTACATGAAGCCGAGCGAGGGCTTCTGGGCGATGATCGCGGGCGCCGAGCAGGCCAAGACCATGGTCAAGGCGACCGGCGGCAAGTGGGTTCTGGTCCCGGCGAAGGACCAGATCAGCGGCCTGTTCGCCGCCGCCGACGTGAACGAGCTGCTCAAGCCGGGTGGCGCCCTGTCCAAGGGTGAGGCGACCAAGGTCGGCGAGCAGCCGGTGATCACCCTGAAGGACGCGAGCGACGCCGACTCCCAGGTCTTCGTGGCCACGACCGGCGAGCCGTACCCGGTGCGCATCGGCTCCTCCGCCACCGGCGAGGGTGTCACGTTCAGCAAGTTCGGCGAGAAGTTCGACGCCGACATCAAGGCTCCGGCCGCCGACCAGGTCATCGACCAGGCCAGCCTGGGCAAGTAAGTCACCCGGTGGTCCGGGGGCACCCGCCCCCGGGCCACCGTCGGCATCACGCTGAGGTCAGGTGGCGAGCGTCGCGCGGACGGCGTCGTCCTCCTTGGCCATCGCGTCCTGGCGGGGCGGCTCCTCTCGCAGGATCGCCGCGTTCAGCCACTCGTCCGGGATGGCGAAGGCGTCGACCAGGGTGCGCATGTGCGGGCGCAGCTCGCGGAGCAGGTCGTTGACGACCGCGGTGACGGCCTTGGAACGGGCCGGCGTCAACCGGCCGTGTTCCAGGAACCAGGCCTTGTCGGCCTCGATCGTGGTCAGGGCGTAGAGGTCGCAGACCTTCGAGAGCAGCTCGCGGGCTTCCGGGTCGGTGGCCCGTTCGATGCCGGCGACGAACGCCTCCAGGGTGATCCGGTCGATGTGGGCGGTCGCGGTGGCCAGCACGTGGTCCTGGACGTCGTTGAAGATGTCGAACGGGCGGTCCTTCTTGGTGGCGGCGCCGCCCCGCAAGCGGCGGATCACGCCTTCCAGGATGTGCTTCTCCCGGTCCTCGAAGACGGCCAGGTGCCAGCCGCGGTCGGTGACGGCGACCTCCTCGTCCCGGCCGGGGACGGCGCTGACCAGCCGCTGGATCAGCGAGCGGGCAGCCGTACGCTCCAGAACCATCTCTCTGACCTGCTCGGCGACGAACGTAGCCCGGCCCCAGCCGTCGAGAGAGCCGAACGCGTCGCGATATCCGGTGAGGAGCCCTTTGGCGACGAGCTGGAGCAGCACCGTGTTGTCGCCCTCGAAGGTGGTGAAGACGTCGGTGTCGGCCTTGAGGCCGGCGATCCGGTTCTCGGCCAGGTATCCGGCGCCGCCGCACGCCTCCCGGCACATCTGGATGGTGCGGGTGGTGTTCCAGGTCTGCATCGCCTTGAGGCCGGCCGCCCGGGACTCGAGCTCGCGCTGACGGTGCTCGTCCGGCTCGGTGAGGGCGAAGACCTCGCTCATGGTGACGGTGAGCTCTTCCTGGGCGAAGGCGTAGGCGTACGCCCGAGCCACCGCCGGCAGTAGTTTGCGCTGATGGGCGAGGTAGTCGTTGAGGGCGATCTCGCGTTCGGCGCCGGGTGCGGTGAACTGTCGCCGACTCTCGCCGTAACGCACGGCGATGGTGAGGGCGTTACGGGTGGCCGCGGAGGCGGCGGCGCCGACGGTCACCCGGCCGCGGACGAGGGTGCCGAGCATGGTGAAGAAGCGGCGGGTGTCGTTCTCGATGGTGCTGGTGTACGTGCCGTCCGGGGCGACCTGCCCGTACCGGTCGAGCAGCATGTCCCGTGGCACGATCACGTGGTCGAACGACAGCCGTCCGTTGTCGACGCCGAGCAGCCCGGCTTTCGGTCCGGCGTCGCCGATGGTCACGCCGGGCATCGGGTTGCCGTGCCCGTCGCGGATCGGCACCAGCCATGCGTGCACGCCGTACGACTTGCCGCCGGTGATGAGCTGGGCGAAGACGACAGCCATCCGGCCGTCGCGGGCGGCGTTGCCGATGTAGTCCTTGCGGGCCGCCTCGTGCGGGGTGTTCAGCACGAAATGCCCGGCATCCTGATCGAAGACACAGGTCGTCCGCAGCTGCTGGACATCCGACCCGTGGCCGGTCTCGGTCATCGCGAAGCAGCCCATCAGGTCCGCGGAGATGATGTCGCGCAGGTAGGCGTCGTGGTGCCGGGCGGTTCCGAGGGCGACCACCGCCCCACCGAACAGTCCCCACTGCACCCCGGCCTTGACCATCAGCGACAGGTCGACCTGGGCGAGCATCTCGGCGGCGACGGTGGAGCCGCCGGGATCGTCGGAGCCGCCGTATCCGGCTGGGAACGCGGCGGCCACCCCCACCTCGGTGGGCAGCTCCCGGATCAGCCGGCTGACCCGTTCCCGGGCCTCGTCGCCGGCCAGGCCGGGAACGGTGACGAACTCGGCGCCGAGCCGGTCGCGCACGGCCTGCCGGATGTGCGCCCACCGGCCGTCGAGCACTTCGGCGAGAGAGGCGGGGAGACCCTTGATCATGCCGCTATATTACCCACGAGTAACCAGGGCTGAACCCGCTTCGCAGTGATCTACCCGATACGCCGACCGGAGCGGCGGAGCCCGGCCCCGTACGGGCCGGGCGATTCGCGCCGAAGGTCAGTCGTCGTAACCGGGGACGGTGAGCGGGTGCCGCTCCTCGTCACGGGCGGCGATGCCGGCCATCGAGCGCACGTACTGCCGCCGGGTGATCTCCCCGTCCATGAGCTGGGCGCAGAGCACTCCTTCGAGGCTCTGCGGAGCGAAGAGCGCATCGGGAATGGTCAGCGGGTCCACCTCGGCAGACGCGTCCGCACGCACCCCGCGCACCGCGAGCACGCAGGCGGCGGCCAGGACCAGGATGAGCAGGGACAGGATCAGCATCGCCACCGCCTTGTCGGGTCTTCGCGGGGCGTTCGTGCCCCGCCTGACAGAGAGAACGGATCACAGGGCGTGTCGGTTCGACGATTTCTGTCACTGACCGCAACGAAGTTCCGGGTCCGGAATCGCCATGACACGACACGAACGAGGTACGAGGTATGCCCGGAATTTACGAATTCTCGCTATCTTGCCCTGGTGCCCGGAAAGAGTGCTGTATCCCGTATGCCGGATTATCTCGGCTTCAGTCGGCTCGCCGGTGACGCCGAACCCGTCCCGGACGGCGACGGCTACCGCGTCGGGTTGCGTCCACTGTCGCGTCGCCGCCCGGTCCGCTCGGTCCTGATCGCGGTCTTCGCGTTCGCCTTCGAGGCCACCTTCTTCGGATGGCTGCTCGCCTCGGTCGAGCTCCCGGACCGGCGGATGCAGACCGGGTTGTTCCTGACCACCGGGTTCATGATCGGCGCGATCGCCCTGATCGAGCTGTTCCGCCTGGTCAACGTGGTCACCCTGTGTCTGGCCACATTGCAGGCCCGCGACCCGGTGCCGGTGCCGCCGGACGAGCGGCTGCGGGTGGCGTTCCTGACCACGATCGTGCCCGGTAAGGAGCCGATCGAGATGGTCGAGAGGACCCTGCGGGCGGCCATGCGGATCCGGCATCCCGGCCGCTTCGACGTGTGGCTGCTCGACGAGGGCGACGACCCCGAGGTCAAGGCGATGTGCCGGCGAGTGGGCGCGTACCACTTCTCCCGCAGGGGCGTCGCCGACTGGAACACTCTGGCCGGCGCGTTCAAGGCGAAGACCAAGCACGGCAACTACAACTCCTGGATGGACCGGCACGGCGACCGGTACGACGTGTTCGTCTCGGTCGACCCGGATCACGTGCCGCTGGAGAACTTCTGCGAGCGGCTCCTCGGCTATTTCCGCGACCCGGACGTGGCGTTCGTGATCGGACCGCAGATCTACGGCAACTACGACAACGTGATCACCCGCTGGGCCGAGTCGCAGCAGTACCTCTTCCATTCGCTGCTGCAGCGGGCCGGCAACCGGCTCGGCATCCCGATGCTGGTCGGCACCAACAACGCGGTGCGCATCAGCGCGCTCCGGTCGATCGGCGGCCTGCAGGACTCGATCACCGAGGACATGGCCACCAGCCTCGCCCAGCACGCGCGCCGCAATCCGGCGACCGGGCGGCGCTGGCGGTCCGTCTACACACCGGACGTGCTGGCCGTCGGTGAGGGCCCGTCGTCGTGGACCGACTACTTCAGCCAGCAGCACCGCTGGTCACGGGGGACCGACGAGGTCTTCGTGGCCGGGTTCGCACGGATGGTCCCGCGGCTCGGTGTGCTGCGCACCCTGCACTACTCGCTGCTCATGGCGTACTACCCGCTGACCGCCCTGGCCTGGCTGCTCGGCGCCGCCACCGCCACCCTGCACGTGGTGTTCGGCGTGCGGGGCGTGCAGGTGCCGCAGCAGGTGTGGCTGATGCTCTACGTGGACGCCGCCCTCTTCCAGGTCGGCCTCTATCTGTGGAACCGGCGGCACAACGTCAGCCCGCACGAGGAGGCCGGATCGTCCGGTCTCACCGGGATGCTGCTGTCCACGCTGTGCGCGCCGATCTACGTCACCTCGTTCCTGCAGGCCGTGCTCCGCAGGCGGGCCGGGTTCGTGGTGACGCCGAAGGGTGACTCGGCCAGCCCGGACCGGCTGCTCACCTTCCGTACCCATCTGCGGTGGGCGGCCTTCTACGCCGCCCTGCTGGCCGTGGCCGCGGTGACCGGCCACGCGCACGGGTTCATGTGGCTGTGGCCGTCGCTCAACCTGGCCCTCTGCCTGACCCCGCCGGCGATCTGGGCGCTGCAGGCGCTCGGCCGCACTCCCCCAGCCGTCACCGAAGACGACAAGGACCCCGTGATGATCGAGATCGCCGCATGAGTACGCGACGACGCCCCACCCTGGCACGCCGGCTGTTCACGATGGCGGTGACCCTGCCGCTGATGGCGGGTGTCGCCGTGGTGAACAGGCCGATCGTGGTGTTCGCCGCCGAGCGGTTCCACGAGTTCAGCATCAACCGGCCGTCCTACAAACAGCAGTACGGCCACTGGTCCTCCCTGGACGTGCCGGCGAAGTTCCGGATCAACGCCATCCACGCCGCGCTGCTGCGGACCGGGAAGGTCCTGATCGTCGCCGGGTCCGGCAACAACCGCGACGACTTCGAGGCGGGCACGTTCCGCACGATCCTGTGGGATCCGCGCACCGACGCGTTCAAGGACGTCCCGACCCCGACCGACCTGTTCTGCGCCGGGCACACGTTCCTGCCCAACGGCAATCTGCTGGTGGCCGGCGGCACCAAGTCGTACGAGGTGCTGGAGGCGGACATCAGGAGCGCCGCCGGCGTCATGAAGATCAAGAACGAGTCGCCGGACAACGGCCCGCGCACCTTCCCGAAGGGCACCCGGCTGCTCGGCGGCAACGGCCGCGCCTACCTGACCCGGGCCGAGGTGACCGTGCCGGCCGCAGCCAAGATGTCGCACGGCGGCACCACGATGGTGCACGCCGGCGAGGTCGAGGTGTGGGTGGACGCGGCCGACGCGGGCGACGTGGGGACCGTGGCGCAGCCCGCCCAATACGCGATCGCCGGCCTGACCGGTGACGACAGCCGCAACCTGTACGGCATCTCCGACAAGATCACCCGGGAGAAGCAGGAGTACGGCGGGGACAAGACGTCGTACGAGTTCGACCCGATCGCGGAGCGCTACGTCCGTACCGGCGACATGACCGAGCACCGCTGGTACCCGACCCTGTCGACGATGCCCAACGGCGACATCCTGGCGGTGTCCGGGCTGGACGAGTTCGGCCGGATGCTGCCCGGGGTGAACGAGCGCTACAAGGTGGCCCAGCGCCGCTGGGTGGCCGCGCCCGAGTTGCAGCGGGTGTTCCCCACCTATCCGGCGCTGTTCCTGACGCGGGACGAGCGGCTGTTCTTCTCGGGCTCGAACGCCGGCTACGGCTCGGACACCGAGGGCCGCGCGCCCGGGCTGTGGGACGTGGAGAAGAACAGGTTCCAGACCGTGCCCGGCCTGGAGGACCCGCAGATGACCGAGACCAGCGCGTCCGTGCTGCTGCCACCGGCCCAGGACCAACGGGTCATGATCATGGGCGGGGGCGGGGTCGGCGACTCACCGGTGTCCACGGCCCGGACCGCGATCACCGACCTCGACGAGAAGGAGCCCCGCTACCGGCCCGGCCCGGACCTGCCGGCGCCGACCCGGTACCTGAGCACCGTGGTGCTGCCGGACGACACCGTGTTCACCAGCGGCGGCTCGTCCGGGTACCGGGGTGGGCCGTACCAGGGGAGGAACCGCAGCGACCTGCTGACCGCGCAGATCTACGACCCGCGACGGGAGGTGTTCCACGAGGCGGCGGCGCCGACCGTGGGCCGCAACTACCACTCCGAGGCGCTGTTGCTGCCGGACGGCCGGGTGGTCACCCTCGGCAGCGACCCGATCTACGACACCACCGGCACGAACCCGGGCACGTTCGAGCAGCGGATCGAGATCTACAGTCCGCCGTACCTCTTCCAGGGCGAACGGCCGGTGGTCGGCGGCGGGCCGCGGACGGTCAAACGGGGGCGCAGCGCCGCCTACGCGACGAGGGACGCCGACCGGATCACCGGCGCCCGGCTGGTCCGGCCGAGCGCGGTCACCCACGGCACCGACGTGGACCAGCGTTCGATCGAGCTGGGCGTACGGCGTACGCCCGGCGGGGTGACGGTGTCCGTCCCGGACGAGCCCGGTCTCGTCCCGTCCGGCTGGTACATGCTGTTCCTCGTCGACGGCGAGGCCCGGCCGTCCACGGCCCGCTGGGTCCGGGTCGAGTAGCCCCCTCAGTTGGTGGCGAGCCCGAGAGCGTACTCGGGCCACCACTGACCGGCCGGCGGGGCGTCCGGAAGGCACGCCCCGTCGGACTCGCCGGGCCGTTTCACCCACAGGTAGGCGTCGACGCGCGGCCTGCCGGTGTCCTCGGTCGGCGCCGGCCCGAGCGCGCGACCCGGCGGATTGCACCAGTGCCCCTCGGTGTCGCGCTCGTCGACCGGCGCCGGCCCGTTGCCGTTGCGGCTGGTGTCGATGACGAACGGCTTGCCCCCGAGCCGGTCGGAGATCGCGTAGCCGTACGTGACGTTGGCCTCGGTGGTCTCGAAGTTGGACACGTTCAGACTGAACCCGTCGGCGTCGTGCACCCCGGCCTCGCCGAGCGCCGCGGCCACCCGGTCGACGTCGGAGATCCATCCCGGATGGCCGGCGTCCAGGTAGACGCGGACCCGGTCGCCCCGCTTGAACGCCGTGATCGCCTCGCGCAGCAGGGTGAGCCGCTCCCGGGCGGCCTCCCCGGTGACGCAGCCGTCCAGCACGTGCGGGACCGCGTCCGGCTCCAGGACGACGATCGCCGGGCCCCCGCCCACGATGGTGGCCAGCTCGGCGATCCACGCCCGGTACGCCCCGGCGTCGGGCGCCCCGCCGCCGGAGTGGCCGCCGCAGTCACGCTGCGGCACCCAGTAGGGCACCAGCACCGCGGTCCGCCCGGCCGTCCGGGCCGCGGTGATCAGCCGCCGCACCCGGTTCTGATAGCCGGGGTTGGCGTCGGCGAACCAGACCGCGTTCGGCTCGTCGGCGATCCGCCGCAGCGCCGCCGCGTCCCCGGTGCGGCCCTGAGCCTCCCAGGCCCGCACCTGCCGCAGGGCCGGGGCGTCCGGCTCCACGTAGAACGTGGGCGAGCCGGACGCGGACGGACCGGGCGACGGGTCCGGCGCGGGGTCGGGCGGGGCGGGGGTGCAGCCGCCGAGAACGACGATCGTCGCCAGGCAGCCGAGCGCAGCAAGCTTTCTCATCCGGACGAACGGTACCGACCGCGCATACCCGATCGTGGCTCAGCGCACCGACCGTGCCACCGCAATCGCCTCTTCGAGTGTCCCGATTCCCTCCAACCGGTAGGTGACCGTGTCCGTCGCCCAGACCAGCGTCGGCCCGGCCAGGCGCGCCGTCCCGGTCCGCTCCACGCCGTCACGGCCCACATAGGTCACCGGATGCGGGCCCGGCAGCCAGGCCGCGCCGATGCTGCCCGGCAGGTCCACGAAACGCGCGTCCGGGGCGGTCTTGAAGAACGTGGTGTCCAGGCGGCCGTCGAACACGTCCATCCGCACCGCGCCACCGCGGTAGATCAGCGTGACCACGCGCGGGCGCCCGGCGTCGTCCGGGTCGGAGCGCAGCACCTCCTCAGGCTCACCCAGCGCGGCCGGGACGCCGACCGGGAACGCGGCGGACGCGGTGGCCGACGGCAGCGGAGCGGGCGTGCCGGGCAGGGTGGTGCGGGGCTGCTCACGGCGTACCTCCACACCGGCGACACGCAGCAGGTCACCGACCACCTCGACCACCGCGGCCCGCGCCGGGGCGACCGCCGCGACCGTCGCGATCAGCGCGGCAGCCGCGGCGGCCCACCACCGACGGGCGCGACGCGGCCGGGGCGCCGGCGTGGCGAGGCGCTCCCGCAGGGCGGTCCTCTGATCGACCGCCGGGGGTACGGCCAGACGGGTCCCCAGCTCACGCAACTCGGCGATCAGGTCCTCGTGCTCAGACACCGGTCACCCCCTGCGGCAGCCGGTCCCGCAGTCGCGCCAGCGCCCGCGAGGTCCGTGACTTCACCGTCCCCTTCGGCAGGCCCAGGGTGACCGCGGTCTCCGCCTCGGACAGGTCGAGCAGATAGCGGCAGAGCAGCACCTCCCGGTCCCGGTCGTCGAGGGCCCGCAACTGGTCGACGAGCAGGCGCCGCCGCTCGCGGGCCATCGCCGACTCGGCCGGGTCGGGCTCGAACCGCAGCGGATCCTCGCGCACCGCGGCCCGCAGCCACAGCCCCTCCCGGCGGCGCCGGGACCGCACCAGGTTGCGGGTCTCGTTCGCCACGATCGCCAGCAGCCACGCCTTGAACCCGGCCTCGCCCCGGAACCGGCCCAACTGCCGGTACGCCTTCACGAACGCCTCCTGCACCACGTCGTCCGCGTCCGCCCCGGCGCCGAGCAGCACGGCCGCCCGGTGCGCGGGCGCGGTGAACCGCGTGACCAGGACCTCGTACGCGTCCAGGTCGCCGGCCCGGGCCCGGGCCACCGCGGTCGCCTCGTCGATGTCGATGGCCATCCCCTCCGCTGACACACCCTAGAGACACCGCCCACCGTGGCGGGGTTCCCGTGGGGAACCTCGCGCGGCCGGGCGGTGTCACCTGGGCATGACGACCCGCCGGAACCTTCTGCTGCTCGCCGGATCCGCCCTCGTGCTCGGGGGCTGCCGGGAGACCACCCGCCCGGCCGCGGCGCCCGACGTGCTGCTCGCCGAGTCCGACCGCGGGATGCTGCGACTCGCGCCGGGCGGGGAGCAGGTGCTCGGCCCGGCCGCGGCCGCCCACGACGGCAGCCACCTGTACGCGGCCCGGCCCGGCGCGCTGGACCGGGTCGACCCGGCCACCGGGACCGCCCTGCGCAACACGGAGCTGGCCGGCGGCTGGATCCCGCGGGTCGTCTCCGCCGACGGCCGGGTGTGCGCGCTGAGCCGGACGGGGGCCTCCGACCGGCCCGCCGCGCGCGCCCGGACCACCCTCCTGATCGCCGGGCCGGACGGGACCGCCGAGCGGGACCTGGCCGGTGTGATCGAGCCGGACGCGTTCACCAGCGACGGGACCGGCCTGTTCGTGCTGGAGTGGCTGCCCGCGGCCGCCCCGGACCACTACCGGGTGCGGCTGCTCGACCTGGCGACCGGCGAGGTGCAGCCACTCAACGCCCGCGACAAGACGCCGCTGCCGGCCGGCGCCGAGGAGGAGATGCGCGGCGACGGGCGGCAGGCGGTGCTGTCGGCCGACCGGGCCATGCTGTTCACGCTCTACACCCACCAGCCCGGTCACCGGCACACCCGCGACCTGCTCTCCGGGCGGCCGGGCGACGCGCACGCGTTCGTGCACGTGCTGCACCTGGTCGAGCGGTGGGCGTACTGCCTGGACCTCCCGCATCCGTTCGGTGCGGGACCGGCCGCCGGGCACGCCCTGGCCGCGGACGGGCGCACCCTGTTCGTGGCCGACCTGAACGCCGGGAAGCTGGCCTACGCGAGCCCCTCGTCGCTGACGATCGAGCGGGTGGTGGACGTGCCGGCCGTGCCCGGTTCGGCGGCGGCGCTGGCGCTGACCGCGGACGGCCGCGTGCTGGTCGGCGCGGGCGGGGTCACCGTGCTGGACCGGGCCTCCGGGCGGCGCACCGGCCATTGGGAGCTGACGGACCCGGTCCGCGGGCTGGCCATGAGCCGGGACGGTGGTCGCGTCTACGCCGGCGGGACGGGCCGGGTCACGTGGCTGGACGCCGCCACCGGCGCCCGCTCCGGCGAGGTGGCCGTGGCCGGCCTGACCGCCCTACGCCACGTCGTCTGAGCGGCGCGTCGTCCTCACCCGCCGTCCGCGCGGCGCGGTGGCTTTCTCACTCGCCGTCCGCGCGGCGCATCACGTCCAGCACGAACCACTCGTCCTCGTGGTGCACCACGTGCTCCAGGCCGGCGGTGGCGAGCAGGACGGTGTGCGCGTTGAAGCCGTCGTAGCTGTCGCCGTCGCGGTTGCGGAAGTGCACCGAGACCAGGTCGCCGCCCGGCTCCAGCCGAGCGGTCAGGCCGTCCAGCGTGGCGGTCAGGTCGTCACCGGAGAGGTAGTAGAGCAGGTCCCCGATGACGACCAGGTCGAACACGCCGTCCGGCAGGTCGGCCGGCAACTCGGCCCGCTCGACCCGCACGTTCGGCAGGTCGGCGGTGTTCTGCCGGGCCAGCTCGACGGCCTCGGGAACGCTGTCGGTGGTGAGCACCTCGTCGCAGCGCTCGGCGAGCATCCGGCTGAGCGTGCCGATCGAGGCGCCCGGCTCGTAGCAGCGGCGGTAGCGCTCGCGCGGCAGGCAGGCCACGGTGACCGCGAACTTGCGGCGGTCGTGCCACTTGGTGGCGACGTCCCACGGGTCGTCCTTGGCCTCGTAGAGCCCGATGAAGTGGTCCAGGGAGACCGAGGTCTCGGGTGGCGCCGCGTCGCCTGCTGCTCGTGTCACTCGGCGATTGTGCCCCCGGCCCGGCCCTCGGCCACGGTCAGGGTGCCGACGCCGTTCTCCGCGACCAGGTCGATGCCACCGTCGCCGGAGCCCGCGGTGAACCGGCTGCCCCGGTTGACGCCCCGCTTCCGGTCGCCGTAGAGGTCGACGGCGCCGGCACCGCGCTCCAGGACGGCCCGGACCGGCGAGCGGCCGCCGGTGCTGACGCGCCAGTCGCGTACGCCACCGGTCATCGCGATCGGCACCACCGCGTCCTGCCGGGGCAGCGCCAGGTCGATCTCGGCCGCGCCGCCGATCAGGTCCACCCGGCCCACCTTCGCGCCGGTGAGATCGATCGCGGCGGTACGCACGCCTCCGAGCATCAGCACCGACCAGGTGACGTCCGGGCTGAGCACCACGTCGACCTCGGCGGTGCCCGGGTCGGTGCTGTCGTCGACGAAGACGCGGACCCGTTCGCCCTGTACCTCGGTGCGGGTGGTGATGCCGCTGCCGACCGGGCTGCTCACCCGGAACCAGTCGTCGCCGGTGTCGCCGATCCGCACGTCGAGGGCGGTGGTTCCGTCGGCCAGCTCGAAGGTGGCCGCGTCCGGGGCCGGTGCGGCGGGCGCGCTGGTCCCGATGGAGACCGGCGGGTTCGCGGGGACCTCGCCGGCCGGTTCGGTGGCGGTGGGGACGGTCAGCACCGGGCCGGCGGTCGGTTCGGTGGGGCGGATCGCATACCAGGCCAGCCCGCCGGCCACCAGGATCGCCGCGGCCAGGGCGGCGATCGGCTTGCGGGAGGCGGTGCGCGCCCGGCTCTCGGCGAGGTGGAGCTCGATCGTGGGACGCTCGATCGTGGGACGCTCCGTGATGGACCCCTGCGACGTGGTCGACCCCGGCGACGCGGGCCCCTGCGAGGTGGTGGCGCGCTGCGAGGTGGTGGACACCTGCGACATGGTGGGGCGCTGCGAGGCGCGGGGCATCCAGGCCGGCTCGGTGCGGACGGCGTCGGCCCCTTCCGGCTCGTAGTGGTCCGCGGGCGGTCCCACCCGGTGCGGGGCGTCGGGCCAGAACTCCGAGATGTCGGGCAGGCCCGGGGTGCTCTCGGCGGGACTGGTGATGACCAGTTCGATGACCGCTGGGTCGTCGTCGGCCGGGCGGTCGGTGTCAGGGACGGCAGGACTGTCCACGAAGCTCTCCTCGAGACGCACGGCAGGACTCCACGCCGGTGATACGGATGCGAGCCCCGTTCGGTTCGATTGGAGCGCTCCCAACAAATTAGGACATCGTTACCTCTTGCCCTCAGATGCCCCGAGCGTGTAGATCCTTATCGAATCCTTAAGTGATTCTCTGTGAACGATCCCCCACGGAAGCGAAATTGATGCCGGAAGACGACGCCCGTAACGGTCTACGGGTCGGCGGCTGGATTCCGCCCTATTCCCCCGGCGGCGGTCCCGCCGGGCCGATCCGGCCCACCGCACGCCCCCACGCCGACGCCCACGCCCCCCGCTACCCTCTCTCCCGCTTCCGCGGCGAGTCGACGATGCGGCCCCGCCTCGTCCTCGCCGCCGCCCTCTGTCTCGCCTGCGCGGCGACCGCGGCGATAGCCGTGGTGCTGGACGCCTCCCGGGGCCCCGAGCGGGTCGCCGCCGAGTTCACCTTCCCGGCCGCGCCGGGGCAGCCGCTGCCGACCTTCCCGCCACCCCTGGGCTCGGAAGATGTGCCGGTCAGCGTGCAGCCGTCACTCACTGAGACGGTGCCGCCGGGCACCTCGGCCACGCACTACCCACCGCCGGGGACGTCGGCGGTCGCGACACGAA
This sequence comes from Actinoplanes sp. CA-252034, assembly GCF_050956125.1. Lineage (NCBI taxonomy): Bacteria > Bacillati > Actinomycetota > Actinomycetes > Micromonosporales > Micromonosporaceae > Actinoplanes > Actinoplanes sp. CA-252034. The sequence goes on along the minus strand of NZ_CP191846.1, from coordinate 2,897,359 downwards.
CCACCACGAGACCACCCGCGACGACGAGGCCCACGACGCGGCCCACGACCCCCGCGCCGGTCCGGCTGAGCGTCGGATCGACCGTCGGGCTGGAGGCGGCCGACCGGCCCGGTGACCGGGTCCGGCACCGCGACCACCGGGGGCGGCTGGATGCGATCAGCGCGTCGAGCAGCGCCGGGGAACGCGCCGACTCAGCGTTCCGGGTGCGCTCCGGACTCGGTGACCGGAGCTGCGTCTCGCTGGAATCTGTAAACTTTCCCGGATATTATCTTCGCCATCGAAATTTTGAAATACGGCTAGACAGGAACGACGGCTCGGCGCTATTTCGCCAGGACGCGACTTTCTGTCCCGTGACGATTCGAGGGGGCGCCGCTCTGGTGCTCCGGTCGACGAATTATCCGCGTCACTTCGTGGTCGCCGACGGCGACTGGCTGAAGATCGTCCAGACGACCGCGGAGAGGGCCACGGCCCTCACACCGCGGAACGCGCTCTGACCGACCCCGGCCGGCCCATCCGGCCGGGGCCGGTCAGGCCCCTCACTCCCTACTGATGACGGTCACCCCACGCGGCGGAAGGATCCCGGCGCCCGGCAGGGCGCCGAGGTCCACCGGCTCGTCGGTGCGGTTGATCAGGAACCAGTGCTCCCCGCGGACCGCCAGCTCGACCCGGCCGCCCAGCTCCGCGGGCAGCTCGCCGCGCACCCCGGCGGGGCCGAGCAGACCGGGCAGCAGCACGCCGATCCCCTCCGGGCCGAGACGGGTGGAGACGTACGCCGCCGACCCTGCGCCTGCCCGACGCCGCGTCACCGCCGCCCGTTCCGCCTGGTCACCGGTCTTGTAGCGGGCCAGCACCTCGACGTCGTCGCCGGCCACGTCGATCCGGTCGGTCCAGATCGTCCCGGTGGTGCCGTTGTCCAGCTCGGCGCTCTCGTGGTCGAGCAGCGGCCCGAACTCCTCGATCCGGATGCCCAGCAGCTCACGCAGCGCCCCCGGATAACCGCCCAGCCAAACGTGGTCGTTCTCGTCGACGATCCCGGAGAAGTACGTGGTGACCAGGTGCCCACCGCCGGTCACCCAGTCCCGCAGCCGGTCGGCCAGCGCGGCCGGGACGACGTGCAGGATCGGGGCGATCAGGACCCGGTACTCCTCGAGCGGCCCGCCCGCCGGCAGCACGTCGGCGCGGATCCCGGCGTCGAGCAGCGCCGTGTACCAGTCCAGCGCCTCCTGCCGGTAGCGCAGCCGCTCGGTCGGGTGGGAGTCGTGCTCGGACACCCACCACGACTCCCAGTCGAAGACGATGCCGACGGCCGCCCGGGTGCGGTGTGAGCCGGCGACGGGCGCCAGCTCACGCAGCCGCTCCCCCAGCCGGGTCACGTTCCGGAAGAGATCACTGTCGGTGCCGGCGTGCGGCAGCATCGCCGAGTGGTACTTCTCGGCGCCGGCCCGCGACTGCCGCCACTGGAAGAAGCAGACCGCGTCGGCGCCGTGCGCGACGTGCGTGAGCGAGTCCCGCTCCAGCTCGCCCGGCTTCTTCGCGACGTTGACCGGCTGCCAGTTGACCGCGCTGGTCGAGTGCTCCATCAGGAACCACGGGCGCCCGCCGGCGATGTTGCCGGTCAGGTTGGCCGAGAAGGACAGCTCGTCGCGGGCCTGCGGGCCGGGCAGCACGTAGTGGTCGTTGGACACGAAGTCGATCTCGGCCGCCCAGTCGGCGAAGTTCATCCCCTTCGTCTCGCCCATCACCATGAAGTTCGTGGTGACCGGCACGTCCGGGGTGAACCGCCGGAGCAGGTCCCGCTCGGCGATCAGGTGGTCCTTGAGCGCGTCCGAGGAGAACCGCTTGAAGTCCAGCTGCTGGGTCGGGTTCGGGTACGAGGCGGCCAGCCGGGGCGGCAGCACCTCCTCGAAGTCGTCGTAGCGCTGTGCCCAGAACGCGGTCGCCCACGCCCGGTTGAGCGCTTCGACGGTGCCGTAGCGGGCCCGCAGCCACCGGCGGAAGGCGGCCGCCGCGTCGTCGGAGAAGTCGTAGACGTTGTGGCAGCCCAGCTCGTTGTTGACGTGCCAGGCCACCAGCGCCGGATGGTCCGCGTACCGGGTGGCCAGCTCCCGGACCAGCCGGAGAGCGTGTTCACGGAAGACCGGTGACGTGGGCCGCCAGTGCTGACGGCCGCCCGGCCACAGGGTCTCGCCGGTCCGCGTCACCGGCAGGATCTCCGGGTGCTTGCGGGTCAGCCACGGCGGTGGGGAGGCGGTGGCGGTGGCCAGGTCGACCGCGATGCCACCGGCGTGCAGCAGGTCCATCACCTCGTCGAGCCAGGCGAAGTCGTACACGCCGTCCCGCGGCTCCAGCCGGGCCCAGGAGAAGATCGCCAGACTGACGACGGTGACGCCGGCGGCCCGCATGGCCCGTACGTCATCGTCCCAGACCTCGCGGGGCCACTGGTCGGGGTTGTAGTCCGCGCCGAACTCCAGACGCGCCGACCCGGCGCGGCGAAGCCAGCGCCGGGTCGTCTCGTTGCTCTGCGTCATTTAACCGTGAAGCCCTGTTCCTGGCCGTACTTGATCGACGCGTCCTGCCAGGCCTTCAGGCCGTCGGGCAGCTTGCCCTGGCCGATGTAGGCCTTGCCCACGGTGTCGCCGTAGATGTTGTTGGCGTACACCTGGAAGGGCAGGTACGTCCAGCCGGTCACGACCTGGGACGCGGACTCGGCGAGCACCTCGTTGACCTTCTGGCCACCGAAGTAGGGGAACTCCTTGTTCTTGAAGGCGTCAGCGTTGAGCTGAGCCGTGGTCGCCGGGAAGGCACCCTTGTCGGTACGGGCCTGCGCGCCGTCCTCGACGGCGATGTACTTGAGGAACGCGTACGAGAGGGCCTTCTTCGTGCTGGCCTCGGTGATCGCCAGGGAGCTGCCACCGTTCTCCGAGCTGGCCTTGCCCCCGGCCTCCCACTGCGGCATGGGCGCGACCCGCCACTTGCCCTTGGCCGCCGCCGCGCCGTTCTCCAGGTTGGTCGGCATCCACGCGCCGATCACCAGGCTGGCGATGGTGCCGTCGCCGAGGCCCTTGAACCACTCGTCGGTCCAGGACACCACCGGCGAGAGCAGCTTCTGATCGAGCATCTGCTGCCAGAGCGTGGCGAACTTCTGGCTGCCGGCATCACCGAAGTCGACCTTCACGTCGGTGCCGTTCACGGTGTACGGCTTGCCGCCCGCCTGCCAGATCATGCTGGTGGTGAACCCGGCCTCGCCGCTGTCCGCGGTGATGTAGGCCTTCGGGTCCGCCTTGTGCAGCTTGTCGCCGGCCGCCGCGAACTCCTCCCAGGTGGTCGGCACCGCGATGCCGTGCTTGTCGAAGACCTCCTTGTTGTAGAAGAGGGCCATCGGGCCGGAGTCGATCGGGAGGCCGTAGACGCCCGTTCCCGATCGCACCGAGTTCCAGGTGCCCGGGGTGAACGTGCTCTGCAGCGAGCCCGCCCCGAACGCGGTCAGGTCGGCGACCGACTTGGCCAGGGCGAACTGCGGCAACGCGTAGTACTCCAGCTGCACCACGTCCGGCACGCCCGAGCCGGCCTGGACCGCGTTCTGCAGCGCGATGTACTCGTCCTTGTTGGTGCCGGCGTTGACCACCTTCACCTTGACCTTGGGGTACTTGGCCTGGAAGTCGGCGGCCACCGGGGCGATCGTGCTGTCCCACGCCCAGACGGTCAGCTCACCGCCGGTCTCCAGCGCGGCCTTCACGTCCGCCTCGGAGACCCCGGCCGCGGCCGTGCCGCCCTTGTCGCCCTCATCGGAGCCACCACAGCCGGCGGCCAGTAGCGTTATCGACATGGCCGCGCCCAGAAGCGCACGCCGCCGAGTGATCGACATGTTCCATCCCTTCGGAGAAAGGTTCACTGTTTGACGCTCCCCGCCGCCAGCCCCGACTGCCAGTAGCGCTGCAGCAGGAGGAAGGCGACGGTGAGAGGCACGATGGTGAGCAGGGATCCGGTGATGACGAGGTTGAAGACGACGTCCCCGTTGACCGTGTTGGCCTGGGTGCTCCAGGAGTAGATGCCGAGGGTGAGCGGGTAGAGCTCGGTGTCCTTCAGCATGATCAGCGGCAGGAAGAAGTTGTTCCAGGTGATCACGAGGTTGAACAACAGGACGGTGACGAGGCCCGGCGCGAGCAGCGGCAACGCCAGCTTGAAGAAGGTACGGAACTCGCCCGCCCCGTCGACGCGCGCCGACTCGAGGATCTCGTTCGGCACCGCGTCGGTCGAGTAGGTCCACATCAGGTAGAGGCCGAACGGCGACACCAGCGTCGGGACGATCACCGCCCACGGGGTGTCGGTGAGCCCCATCTTCGCGAACATCAGGAACGTCGGCACGGCCAGCGCGGTGGGCGGCACCGCGATGCCACCGAGGACAACGGCGAACACCGCCCGGCGCCCGGCGAAGTCGAACTTGGCCAGACCGTACCCGGCCAGAGTCGCCAGCAGGGTCGCTCCCCCGGCGCCCACCACCACGTACAGCAGCGTGTTGAGGACCCAGCGGCCGAAGATGCCGCCCTGATAGGTGAAGGTGTCGGCGATGTTGTCGAAGAGGGCGAAGTCCCGGCCGAACCAGAGGCCGAACGTGCCGAGCAGGTCCTCCTGGCTCTTGGTCGCGCTGATCACCAGCCACACCAGCGGGAGCAGCGCGTAGACCACCATCACACCGGTGGCGACGGTGAGGACGACGCTGCGCTTGGTCTTCTCGCGCCCACGACGTACCACCGGAGGGCGCTTCCGGCGACGCGCCGCGGGCCGGATGGTGGACGTGGCGGTCATCAGGCCGCCCCCTTCATGGAACGGCTCTGGAAGAGGTACGCCACCACCATCGTGGTCACACCCATGATCAGCGCGATGGTGGCCGAGTAGTTGATCTGCTGCCCGGCGAACGAGAGCTGGTAGGCGTAGATGTTCGGGGTGAAGTAGGTGGTGATCGAGTTGGGCGCCAGGCTGTCCAGCACCTGCGGCTCGTTGAAGAGCTGGAAGCTGCCGATGATCGAGAAGATCGTCGCCACGACCAGCGGCCCGCGCAGCGCCGGCAACTTGATCGCCCGGATGATCCGCCACTCGCTCGCGCCGTCGATGGCCGCGGCCTCGTAGAGCGCGGTGTCCACGACCCGCAGCCCGGAGTACAGGATGAGCATGTTGTAGCCGACGTACTCCCACGTCACGATGTGGCCGATGGTGCCGAGGATCCAGTCCGGCGCGAGCAGGTCCGGCAGGTTCAGGCCGAACGTCTCGTTCAGCGAGCCGACGAGACCGAACCGGACGCCGTACAGGAAGCTCGACATCATGGTCGCGACGACGGCCGGCACCGCGTACGGCAGGAAGATCGAGATCCGGAAGAAGCCGGTGCCGTAGAGCCGCCCGCTGTCGATGGCCAGCGCGACCAGCAACGCCAGCCCCAGCATGATCGGCACCTGGATCAGCAGGAACAGCGAGACGCGGGTGAGCGCCTCCCAGAACTGCGGGTCGCTGAACGCCTTGGTGTAGTTGTCGAAGCCGACGAAGCTGGTGCCACCGACCAGTCTGGTGCGGAAGACACTGAGATATGCCGAGTACCCGATGGGCGCCAGGAAGACCAGCCCGAAGACCGCGAGAAATGGACCGGTGAACTGCCAACCGATCCATGAACGACGGGTCACGCCTGCCCCCTCCCGAGGGTGTTTACGTAAACATGAACGTCATGTTTACGTAAACATGACTGCCGTATAGTGGCACGGGCCACAAATCACGGTCAAGGAGATGATCACCATCGAACCGCCCCGGCTCCGTGCCGCCTCGGACGTCCCCGGCGGCCGACGCAAACAACGCGTCTCCATGGCCGACGTGGCCCGCCTCGCCGGAGTCTCCTCACAGACCGTCTCCCGCGTCGCCAACGGCGCGGCCGGTGTCGTCGGGACCACCCGTGAGCAGGTGCTCGCCGCCATGAGCGAGCTCGGCTACCGGCCCAACAGCGCGGCCCGGTCCCTGCGCTACGGGCGCTTCAACACCATCGGCGTCATCCTGTTCGGGCTCTCGTCCATCGGCAACAGCCGCACCGTCGAGGCGATCGCCACCCACGCCGCCGCCGAGGGCTACGCGATAACCCTCATCCCGGTCGGCGCCCCCACCCAGGACAACGTCATGGGCGCCTTCACCAGGATGGGCGAGCTCGCCGTCGACGGGGTCATCCTCATCATCGAGGTGCACCTGCTCGACGCGTCCGCCGTCGCCATCCCGCCCGGAGTGCACGTGGTGGTCGTCGACTCCGACGCCGGAGAGCGCTACCCGGTCGTCGACACCGATCAGACCGACGGCGCGCGGCAGGCGGTCCGGCACCTTCTCGAGCTCGGGCACCGCAGCGTCTGGCATGTCGCGGGGCCCGTCGAGTCCTTCGCCGCCGAGCGCCGCGCCGGCGCCTGGCGCCGGGTCCTCGAAGAGGCCGGGCGCCCCGTGCCGCCGCCGGAGCGCGGAGACTGGTCGGCCGACTCCGGCTACCATGCCGGTCTGCGCCTCGCCGCGGAGCCGGACTGCACGGCGATCTTCGCGGCCAACGATCAGATGGCCCTCGGGGTGCTGCGCGCGCTTCACGAGCACGGGCATCGGGTGCCGGCCGACGTCAGCGTCGTCGGGTTCGACGACATCGCGGACGCCGGGTCGTATCTGCCGCCGCTCACCACCGTGCACCAGGACTTCGCCGAGGTCGGGCGGCGCTGCGTGGACGCCCTGCTGCGGCAGATCCACGACGAGCCGCGGGGGGCCGGCACCGATCTGGTCGCCACCCGGCTGGTGATCCGGGGGAGCACGGGACCGGCCCGCTCATGACCGACGCCGCGCCGGGCGGGGCCGCCTTCATCGTGAGCGGCGCCGCGCGGGGTGGGAGCATGGCGCAGGTTCTGTCGTGAGCGGGGCTGCGCCGAGCGGCTGAGAGGCGGACCCTGGGTGGAGACCTCCCACACGAAGGGTGTTGCCATGCCGTCCAAGCCCAGTTCCACCGAGATCCTCGAGCGTGCCCGGAGCGGGGCCTCCGCCGCGGGGCGTGTCTTCGGCGAGCCCATCGAACGCGACGGGGTCACGGTGGTTCCGGTCGCCGTCATCCGCGGCGGGGGCGGGGCCGGCGCCGGGAGCGGCTCGCCCGAGGACGGCGAGAAGCTCGAAGGCGAAGGGTCCGGCGGTGGCTTCGGCTTCTCGGCCCGCCCGGCCGGGGTGTTCGTGATCCGCGACGGGGACGCCCACTGGCGGCCGGCTCTGAACGTCAACCGGATCGTCGCGGGTGGGCAACTGCTCGGGCTGGCCGCGCTCCTCGTCATCGGAGCAGCCCTGCGCCGCCGCCGCTGACCCGCGCCGGCTTCCCGATCCTGGTCGATTCACCACCGTTTCCGGCGGCCGATCGACCAGGATCGGCGGCGGGCCCGCACAATCAGGCGGTGCGCTTGTTACGGCGGCGCTCGCCGATCTCCCAGGCCATGATGTATTGGCGGATGGTACGGGCCAGCTCCTCCTTCGTGTCGAAGACGAGGATCAGGTGCTGGCCGGGGTCGCCGTGAGGGGCGTCCCGCACGTTGTGGACGACGCCGCACAGCTTCGCCTCGGCGGTGCCCAGCCAGACCGTGGCCTCGACCCGGTCACCCTGGGTCAGGGAGGTGGCCTCGTCGATCCAGCACCGCAGGCCGCCCTCGCTGATGTCCAGCAGGACACCCTCGGCCGGCTGACCGCTGACCTCGGCGTTCAGGTGGACCACGGCGCCGGCGCCACCGCGGACGAACTCGCGGCGGTTGTCGTGCCGGGCGGGGCCCGACGGGGTGAGGATCCAGCGCAGCGGGGCGCTGCCGGACACCACGACGAGGCGGCAGGGCAGGACCACGCGGGTGCGCGGCGGTGCCCAGAAGACCTCGAACTCCTGACCGGGCTCGAACATCGCGAGGCCGGTCGTCTCCAGCGGGGCGGCCACACTGAACGTGTCGCCGTCGATGGACTCGAGCTTGGAACGAAGGTTCACGCCGTCACCGAGAACCAGGAAGACGGGGTCACCGATCGCCGGCAGCTCGACGTCGGCCAGACCTCCGGCCCCTGGGACCGACATGACTCCAGCTGCGCTGTTGCTCATCATTCACCTCTCCGGGACACCCGGGTTCACCACTGGTCGGGTCGGCCTCTCTGATCGGCAGCCCGAGTCCGTACGTGAACATCCCGGGGAGCCGGGACGGCCGTCACGTTCGACAGCCGCCCCGGGCCACCTGTCAGGGCCAGGGGAAGTAGACGAGCCGCCAGCCGGAGCCCTCCTGCCGGCAGTAGTAGGCGCTGTAGATCCGGTTGGCGTAGACCGCGTCGTCACCGGTCTCGTCACACACCTGGGCGGTGGCGTAGGTGCCGCCGCCGATCACCTTCTGGAACAGCTTGTCGGCGACGTAGTTGCCGACCTTCGCGCCGGCCGTGTTGCCCTGCGTCCCGTCCCAGCCGTAGTGCACGCCCAGATAGATCCGGCTGCGGGCGTCCTCCAGCGCGGCCGCGCTGAAACTGGTGAAGGTCCGTGTCACGCCGACCGCGTGCGGGTCGTCGGTGCCGCCGGTGAAGGTGACGTTGTCGGTGCCGAAGTAGCGTTCCATCGTCTTGGCCCAGGCTCCGCCGAAGGTGGCGTGCCCGGAGATCCAGGCCGGGAAGGCGGGGCTGAAGTTGACCCCGTTGCGGTCGGCCGACAGCGGCTTCCACGCCGCGTCAGCGGTGGTGGCGGCGTTGTTGTCGGTCCCGGCCAGCTGGATCGCCGACTCCGGGCGCCACAGGTCGATCGGTGTCAGGTACTTGGCGTCCCAGGCCACCACCGCGGCGTCGGCCATGGCAGCGCTGACCAGGGCGAAGAGCCGCAGGTTGGCCATCTGGTCGAGACCACGGGCCGCCGACACGGTCTGGGTGTGCGCGAAGTGCTGGCCCGGCGGCTTGTAGGTGCCGTCGAGGTCGTTGGCCCAGAACCAGGCGGCCTGCGTCTGATCCGCGGTACGCGTCGAGCCCGTCGCCCGGCCGAGGCTCTTGACATCGTTGACCTGGGCCGCGTACGCCGAACTCGCCAGCAGGGACGACATGGTCGAGTAGCCGCCGGGAAGCGGGGGCCGGAGAGTCGCCAGTTTGTACTGATCGCTGAACCGGGAGAACGGCACCACCTGGCCCCAGCCGGGGGTGGCGGCGTTGCCTGATCCGGTCGGCCGCCAGTAGCCGGGCTCGTTGATCAGTGTGTACGTGGTGTTGAGCCCCGACAGGTCGGAGTTGGGGTCTCGTCGGGAGATCATGTTCTGCCCGGCCTTGACACCGACCGTACGGCCCTGCTGCTGGGAGGCGTCCACGGCGATGCCGTCCTGGGCGGCCGTCAGGTCAGCGTTGAAGCCGACGTTCGGGTAGAGGCTGGTCAGCACGGTGTGCGCGGCGTAGTCGATCGCCGTCTCCACATCCGGGTTCGCCCAGTTCGTGATCGGGTTGGTGCCGGTGTAGTCGATCGCCAGGCAGTTGAAGTCGTCGTACGTACCCGTTTTGTAGCAGTTGATGGTGTTGACGGCGTTGAACATGGCGTTGTGCATCATCGCCCCGGAACGTGCCAGCGGCCCCGGCGCTCCGCCGACCGTCCGGTACGTCTTGAGCAGGACTTTGTTCCAGAAGATGACGTGATCGCCGATGGGCGCCGCCTGTGCCGGCCCGGCCGTGACCGTGAGGCCTGCCGCGGCCATCACCACGGACAGCACTCCCAGGAGCGCTCTTCTGAGCTGTTTGCGCATGAAAATCCCCCGTGCGTCGAGCATGTGTGACAGGGATCCTCAGGTCCACATGAGACGCGCGGGTAACCGGACGGTCACAGTTAGACATGTAAATGTTTGAGATCACTTGAGTTCCCGAAGAAAAATCTTGGGAATCGACTGCACAACTCGGCCCCGGGATGCGTCGATGGGGTGTGACCTTCGAGCAATTCGCGCTGGCCCGGCTGCCCAGCCTGCTCCGGTACGCGGTCGTCCTCACCGGCGACCGGGATCTGGCGCAGGACGTCGTGCAGGAGGTGCTGGCACGCGCCCAGGTCCGCTGGAAACGCATCAGTGACGCCGACTCACCGGAGGCGTACGTACGGCGCATGGTGCTCAACGAGTACCTGTCGTGGCGGCGCAGCTGGGCGGTGCGGCACATCCACGCGGCCGGGGAACGGTTGATCGAGCTCGACGACGCCCGCGGCGGGATCCGCGACCACGCGGACGGTGTGGTCGAGGCCGACGCGCTCTGGCACCGGCTTGCCGCCCTCGGGCGCAAGCAGCGGGCGGTGCTGGTGTTGCGCTACTACGAACAGCTGGACGACGACACGATCGCCGACCTGCTGGGTTGCGCGCCCGCAACGGTGCGCAGCCACGCGTCGAGGGCACTGCAGATTCTCCGGCTCGATCAGCAGTCGGAGCTACGAGTCCACGCCGAGGAGAGGTCGTGAACGAGCACGGAGACCGGCTGCGCGAAGCCTTCACCAAGCACGAGACCGAGACGCCGGACCCCGCAGCGGTCTACGCCCGCGTCGAGGAGCTGGCGAAGAAATACAAGTGGCGCCGGTTCGGTGCGCAGGCCGCGGGCGGGGTGGCGCTGAGCGCCGGCCTGATCGCGGGCATCACCCAGCTGCCGGCGATCCTGCCCGCCTCCCCGGCCCCGAGCAACGCGCCGGCCTTCCAGGTCGCCGCCCCGATCGAGACCCTCGACCCCTCCGCGGCACTCACCGAGGAGCAGACCGAGGCGGGCATCGCCGCGTACTTCAAGGCCGGTTTCGGCTACGACAACGCGGTCGAGCTGGCCAAGCTCTGGAACCTCGCGGCTGACAAGATCGGCCAGGTCAAGGCGGTCGCCGGGCAGAAGCTGCTGGCCGGGGAGACCCTCCCGGTCACCGCCAAGCCCAACCCCACCGAACCGGCGACCGAGGAGCCGGAGGACCCGGAGCTGTCCAAGCAGGTGGAGGAGTTCTTCCTGCAGGGCTACGACTATGACGACGCGGTCATCCTGGCCAAGCTGTGGAGCATCGCCGACCCGGGCGACGCCAAGGCCGAGGCCGGCAGGCGGCTGCTCGCCGGGGAGTCGCTCCCGGGTGGCGTCAAGCCGGACCCGAAGCAGGTCGAGGAGGGCAAGCAGGCCCGCCTGGCGAACGCCTTCTGGGAGGCCGGCTACGACAGCGAGGACGCCCAGAAACTGGCCAAGCTCTGGAAGCTGGACGACACGTACTCGGCGAAGGTCGAGGCCGGACGTCGGCTGAAGGCCGGCGAGACGCTGCCGATCCAGCCGTGACCCCGGGTCTGCGCCGGCGCATCGGTTTCGAGATCGAGCTGATGGCCCCTCCGGGGGTCAGCCGGCGGACCCTCGCCATGGACCTGGCCGGACGCTGCGGGGGCAGCGTCCGGCCGGTATGGCACCACGACAGCGAGCCGTCCCTGGTCCCCGGCCTGGGGCGGTTCCTGCATCTCACGCAAGGTTTCGAGGTGCGGCGGCCAGGCGGGGAGCCGCTGTGCACGCTCGTCGACGACGTCACCCTGATGCACGGCCTGGATCCGCGGGCACCCGCCATTCCCGGCTGGCACCGGATCCTCACCGACGACACCCGGCTGCTACGCCTGCTCGCGCTGCAGTGCGACCCGGGCGCCCACCTGCCGGAGGTCCTGGCGCCGGCGGCCCACCTGTGGGGCACCGAGGTTCAGCAGCACGGCCGGATCTTCCGGCTCGACGACCCGTCCGGCGCGACGGTGGCCCTGGCCTCCCCCGCCGGCGGCGAACGCGAGCGCCCCTGCGAGATCGTCACCCCGCCGATCGCCGCCGACCATCACGCCGCGCTGGCCGAGCTGCTCGAACCGGCCAGCGCCCTCGGCTTCACCGTCCCGCACGAGGCGGCCGTGCACCTGCACGTCGACGGTGCGCCGTTCCGCGCACCGGAGGCGCTGGCCAACGTGGTGCGGTTGTTCGCCCACTACCGGGAGGCACTGCGGGAGCTGCTGGCCACCAACCCGGCCTGCCGGCGCCTGGCTCCGCTCCCGGCGCCGCTGGTCACCGCGGCCGCCGGCGACCCGACCACCGGCGAACTGCGCAAGGCGGCCTCCGACGGCGGGCTCACGAAGTTCTTCGACGTCAACCTGACGCAGGTGCTCACCGACACGCCGATCCGCGACACGGTGGAGATCCGCATCCTGCCGGGGGCTATCGACGCCGACGAGATCATCAACCGGGCCGCCCTGGTCGACCTGCTACTGGCCCGCTGCGCCGACCCGCTCCCGATTCCGCCTCCGGCGAACCCCGGATCCGCGTTCGAGACGCTGCTGGAACTGGCCGCCGAGAGCCTCCAGAACCGCGAGCGGCACGGCCGGTAGGAGCGCCGTCAGCCGCCCGGCGGGTCAGGGCGTCGGCCGCTGCTCGATCAGAGCGTCGAGGACGTCGCGGGCGGCGGGGGCGATGCGGGGCGGGACACCCAGATCGGTGAGCAGCTCGGTGGCGGCGGCCATCTCCTCGCGGCGACGGACGGCGTGCCTGCGCGAGCCGTCGACCAGGCGGTCCAGGGTGGAGGCGTCGCCACGGATCAGCTCCTCGCGGATGTTGCCGCGCAGCCACTCCTCCAGCCCGGCGGCCCGTGCCGCTTCCAGGGACTCGGTCACGGCGGCGGCCAGGCCCTTGTAGAAGACGCTGCGCAGCAGTTTGCGGGTGGCGGCCGCGCCGACCGGGCCGTCCAGCACCTCCACCGACGCGCCGTATCCGCCCAGCACCACGGCCAGCTCGGGGGCGGCCGGACCGCTGGCGGTCATCGGCGTGCGCAGGCCACGGCCGGGAACCGGGGACATCAGGGCGACGTCGACGACCCGTACCGTTCGGCCGCCGAGCGCCGCGAGACGTTCCTTGAGGCCGGGCGTCGCGGTGTTGAGGTCGGCCCAGATCGTGCCGGTGGGCAGGCCCGGCAACGAGTCACGCAACGCGTCCACCGCGTCGGCGGCGCTGTTGACGCTCAGCACGATCGACGCTCCGGAGACCGCGGCCGCGTCACTGTCCGCGGCCCCTACGCCGGCCGGCGCCGGCACCTTCGGGTCGTAGCCCCGCACGATCGCGCCCGCCGCGGCCAGGTCGGCGGCGATCAGGCTGCCTGCCTCGCCGAGCCCGAGGACGGCGATGACGGGCCGGCTGGCGGGGACGGTCATGGCGGGTCTCCTGACGTTCCAGCGGGGACGTGAGTATGCCGCGAGTGTTCCCATCGGGCGACAGGATTGTCAACAATTGTTTCGACGAACCCTGTCGCCTAGGCTCGGTCGGGTGCCCGCGCCCCCGTGGATCAACTGACGCGCGGATTGTTGACAATAATGCTGGTAATCGACGGGAATATGCGATGACCGATGCGACCCTGGTGCTCACCGCCCACCCCGGTGACTTCGTCTGGCGTGCCGGCGGCGCGATCGCCCTGGCGGCCTCCCGTGGTCGGCGCGTGGTGATCGGCTGCATGAGCTTCGGCGAGCGCGGCGAATCGGCCTCGCTCTGGCGCAAGGGATACACGCTGCAGCAGGTCAAGGACCATCGGCGGGCCGAGGCCGAGCAGGCGGCGGCGGTGCTGGGCGCGGAGATCCGGTTCTTCGACGCCGACGACTACCCACTGGTCGAGACGCCGGCACTGCTGCGGGGGCTGATCGACCTGTACCGGGAGGTGCAGCCGGGGGTGGTGCTCACCCACGCGGCGGCCGACCCGTACAACGGCGACCACGCGTTCGCGCACGCCATCGCGCTGAAGTCCCGCATCCTGGCGCAGGCGCCCGGTGTCGAGGGGCCGGGCGAGGTGATCGGCGCGCCGCCGGTCTTCAGCTTCGAGCCGCACCAGCCGGAGCAGTGCGGCTTCATACCGAACGTGCTGCTCGACATCACACCGGTGTGGGAGGCCAAGCGGGAGGCGATGCGGATCCTGGCCGCGCAGAAGCACCTGCACACCTACTACACCGAGCTGGGCAGCCGGCGTGGTCTGCAGGCGTCCCGCAACTCGGGGCCGAACCTCGGACTGCCCGACGACACCTATGCGGAGGCGTACATGCGGCTCTACCCGCAGGTCACCCGGGAGCTGTCGTGACGGCGCGGCACATGGTGGTCCGGACCTCGAAGCGGGTGCCGGCGGACGTGCTGGCCGGGCTGGCCGAGGCGGGCGCGTCGACCGTGCACGAGGCCGACGGGCGGCGCGGCGCGGTCGCCCCGCAGCTCAGGCCGATCCAGACCGGGGCCCGGATCGCCGGGAGCGCGGTGACGGTGTCCTGCCATCCCGGGGACAACCTGATGATCCACGCGGCGGTGGAGCAGGTACGGCCCGGCGACGTCGTGGTCGTGACGACCACGTCGCCGTCGACCGACGCGATGCTGGGCGATCTGCTCGCCACGTCGTTACGGGCGCGCGGCGCGATCGGGGTGGTCCTGGACGCGGGCGTACGGGACGTGGCCGACCTGCGGGAGATGGGCTTCCCGGTGTGGTCACGGGCGGTCGGCACGCAGGGGACGGTCAAGGCGAGCCCGGGCTCCGTCAACGTCCCGATCGTGGTCGGCGGGCAGGTGATCCGGCCGGGTGACGCGATCGTGGCCGACGACGACGGTGTCGTGGTCGTGCCGCACGAGCGGGCCGGGCAGGTGCTGGAGGCGGCCCGGGACCGGATCGCCAACGAGGCGTCGAAACGGGCCCGGCTGACCGACGGTGAGCTGGGCCTGGACATGTACCGGCTGCGGCCGCTGCTCGCCGAGCTGGGCGTCGTCTACGTGGACGAGCCGTGAGCGTCCCGGTCGTGATCATGCGGGGCGGGACGTCGAAGGGCGCCTACTTCCTGGCCTCCGACCTGCCGGTCGACCCGGACGAACGCGACGCGCTGCTGCTGTCGGTGATGGGCTCGCCCGATCCTCGGCAGATCGACGGGATCGGCGGCGGGCATCCGCTGACCAGCAAGGTCGCCGTGGTCAGCCGGTCCGACGACCCGGCCGCCGACGTGGACTACCTGTTCCTGCAGGTGCAGGTGGACCGGCCGCTGGTCAGCGCCGAGCAGCCGTGCGGGAACATCCTGGCCGGCGTCGGGCCGTTCGCGATCGAGCGCGGGCTGGTCCCGGTCGCCGGTGACGTCACCCCGGTCCGCGTGCGCATGGTCAACACCGGAGCGCTGGCCGTGGTCTCGGTGTCCACCCCGGACGGTGCGGTCACCTACGCCGGGGACACGGCGCTGAGCGGGGTGCCGGGGGCGGCGGCGCGGATCGAGGTGGAGTTCCGGGACACCGCCGGGTCGGTCGCGCCGGGGCTGCTGCCGACCGGGCGCGTCCTCGACGACCTCGACGGGGTGCCGGCCACGCTCATCGACAACGGGATGCCGGTCGTGCTGATGTCCGCGAAGTCGCTCGGTGTCACGGGGCGCGAGACCCCGGCCGAACTGGAGGCGGACACGCGTCTGTGCCGACGGGTGGAGCAGTTGCGAATACTCGCGGGCACGATGATGCAACTGGGAGATGTGAGCACGACGACCGTACCGAAGATGTGTCTGATCTCGCCGCCGGAAAGCGGTGGCAGCCTCGCGACGCGCATGTTCATCCCCCATCGCGTCCATGCCTCGATCGGCGTCCTCGCCGCCGTGACCGTCGGCACCGCGGCGGCCATGCCCGGCAGCGTCGCGCACACCGGGGCCGCCGGAACGTTCCGCCTGGAGCATCCGACCGGTTTCACCGACGTGGTCATCGACCTCGACGCCGGCCGCTCGGCGATCGTCAGCACCGCCCGCCTGATCCTGGAGGGGCGGGTCCACCCCCGCCGCGACAGGGAAGGAGCCATCGTCCATGGTTGAGGAGAGGGCCCAGAACAATGGCTGAGAAGATCCGCGACATCGCGCACGTCTCCGCGGTGGAGCTCCGGACGCCCGTCCTCGACGACACGGTCCGGTTCTTCACCGACCAGATGGCCATGGAGGTCGTCGAGCGCCGCGGCGACAGCGCCTACCTGCACGCCTGGGACGACTACGAGCATTTCACCGTCAAGGTCACGGGAGCGGGCACGTCCGGCATCGGCCGGACCTGGCTGCGGGCCCGCAGCCCCGAGGCCCTGGAGCGGCGGGTCCGCGACATCGAGGCCGCCGGCCTCGGGCAGGGTTGGAGCTCCGACGAGCCGGGGTACGGTCCGGTCTTCCACTTCACCGACCCGGACGGGCACTCGTTCGGTCTGTACTACGAGACGAAGCGGTATGTGGCGTCGGACGCGACCCGGCCCTCATTGAAGAACCAGGCCGCGCGTTTCCCGGGGCGCGGGGCCAACGTGCGGCGGCTCGACCACGTCAACTACCTCGCCCAGGACGTGCCACGCAACGAGGATTTCCTGGCCGGGCCGCTGACCGGGCGGGCCAGCGAGCAGATCGTGCTGAACGACGGGACCAAGGCCGCGGTCTGGTACACGTTCACCGACAAGTCCTACGACCTCGTCTACACCCGCGACTGGACCGGCTCCGAGGGGCGCCTACACCACGTAGCGTTCGCGACCGACACCCGCGAGGACATCCTGCGGGCCGCCGATGTGTTCCTCGAAGCAGGCGTGCACATCGAGACCGGACCCCACAAACACGCCATTCAACAGACCTTCTTCCTGTACGTGTGGGAGCCCGGCGGCAACCGCATCGAACTCTGCAACGCCGGCGCGCGGCTGCTGCTCGCCCCCGACCACGAGGTGGTCACCTGGACCGAGGCCGAGCGCGCCAAGGGACAGGCGTGGGGTCTCCAGACGATCGCGTCGTTCCACACCCACGGGACGCCGCCGGTGGGTTGAGGCTTTTCAGGGGTGGCCGCCGCTCTCCTCCAGTGAGCGCAGGACCTCGATGACGCTGGCGATGTGCTCACGCATCGCCGTCTCGGCGGCGGCCGGGTCACGCTCACGGATCGCCGTGATGATCCGCTCGTGCTGCGGCAGCGACGTCTGCGGCCGGCCCGGCAGCAGGGACAGCATGAACTGGTGACGGGCAAGCTGGGCGCGCAGCGTGCCGATCAGCCGGTCGGCCGTGGCGTGGCCGGCGACCGTCCGGATCAGGCCGTGCAGGCGCTGGTTGAGGTCGCTGTAGCGGCGGAACTCGCCGGACTCGACGGCCCGGCGCATCAGCAGGCCGATCTCGTCGAGCTCGCTGGCCTGGGGGTCGGTCACCCGCTCGGCGGCCTGCGCGGCGACCAGGCCCTCCAAGACCATCCGCACCTGGGTGATCTCGATGGTCTCGGCCAGCGAGATCTTCCGGACCTGGGCGCCCCGGTTACGCTGGATCTCCACCAGGCCCTCACCGGAGAGATCCTGCAGGGCCAGCCGGATGTTGAACCGGCTCACCCCGAACCGCTCGATCAGCTGCGCCTCGACCAGGCGCTCGCCGGGCATGTACTCCCCCGACAGAATGGCCGTGCGCAACTCGTCACGCGCGGTCGCCTTGTCCCCGCCCTCGCCGGTGTCCCGTGCCCGTCGCACGCTGGTGAGGTCTTTCTCCGCAGACATGTGATCCCGTCGTCCATTGCCGTCGGACTGCTGTCGTCCAGGCCTTCCGGTGCTGTCGTTCAGCCTTCCGGTGCTGTCGTTCAGCCTCCCGGTGCGGTCGTTCAGCCTCCCGATGCTGTCGTCCAGCCTCCCGATGCTGTCGTCCAGCCTCCCGATGCTCTCGTCCAGCCTCCGGTGCTGTCGTCCAGGCCTTCGGTGCGAGAACGATACCGCGCGGGCCGAAGGCTACGACCTCGGCTCGTCGCTCGCCTTCCTCATCGTGATCAACCTGGGCGGCATCGTCGGCATGCTCGTCGCCAGCCGGTTCGCCGACTGTTTCGGCGCCGTCCCGGAGGCCGCGATCTGGTTCGCCTCACCGCCGTCGGCGTCTACCAGCTCGGTGTCCACACGCCGCTCGCGATCACGTACATCGTCGTCTTCCTGGCCGCAGTCCTCCTAGCCGTCGTCTTCCTGCCCGCCGTCCTCCTAGCCATGGCTTTCCTGGCCTCGCCGCTCGCCCGCCCGCCGTCCGCCCGCCGCCGCCCGCCGCCGCCCGCCGTCCGCCCGCCGCCGCCCGCCGTCCGCCCGCCGTCCGCCCGCCGTCCGCCCGCCGTCCGCCCGCCGTCCGCTCGCCGCTAGCCGCTCGCCGTCCGCCCGCCGTCCGCCGCTCGCCGCCGAGGTGATTGTTGACAATCGTGCTCAACTTATTTGGATCGGGGAGCCCGATCAGGGTCAGCGGGTGTTGAGGAAGGTCACCAGCTCGTCGGCGAAAGCCGGCTGGCGGACGGCCCCGAGGTGATCGCCGTCGATGACGGTCAGGCGGGCGTCGGGGATGGCCTTGGCCAGAAGCTCTGGTCGGGTGGCCAGGACGTCGTCGCGGCCGGTGATCAACAGAGTGGGCACGGCGATCGTGTCGAGCGGGAGGGGACTGGCGTGGATCGCGGCGGCCTGGGCGGCCAGGGCGGCACGATCGCCGCCCACCGCGTCCACGAAAGCGCGGAACCCGGCCGCGGCCGGATGCGTGATGGTGGACGGGTCGTCGGTGTGGAAGGCCTCACGGAACGCCTCGGCGGGGACGACCCGGGTGTCGACACCGCCCAGCTCGACGACGGCGGAGCCGATGCCGCCGATGACGAGGCGACGCAGGCGGGGATCACGGGTGGCGAGGATGAGGGAGACGATCGCACCCATCGAGTAGCCGGCCACATCGACCAGCTCGACTTTCAGCAGGTCGAGCAGCGTGATGACGTCCTGCGCCATCCGGGTCTCGCCATAGACCGCAGGGTCGTGCGGCTTACCGGAGCGGCCGTGACCGCGGGCGTCGATGGCGATGACCCGCCGGCCGGTCGCGGTCAGGGCCCCGACGATGCCGGGCAGCACCCAGTTGGTCTGGCCGTTGGCGATGAAACCGTGGTGCAGGAGCACGGGTGGCAGGTCGGAGTCGCCCTCCCATTGCTCCCAGTAGATCTCCACGCCGTCAGTGGCCTCGAAGGTCGGCATCGGCGGATTCCTCTCCAGTTGGGCTCGGGCGCACGACAGCGTATGTGCGGAACGCGCTTGCGGTATCGGTGAGATCGCCGGTGTGGTCACCATGTGCGACGCGGGGAGCACTAACGATGTTGATCGCGATACATTGCGGGCTGTGACCCCCACACAGTTGCGTGCCTACTCCGCGGTCGTCCGATGCGGCTCGGTGAAGCAGGCGGCGGCGCAGCTCGAGGTGTCCGAGTCCGCGGTGTCCCTGCACATCGGACAACTCCGCAGAGAACTGGGTGACCAGCTCTTCTCGCGAACGGCGAACGGCTTGACCTTCACTCCGGGTGGTCTGCGGCTCGCCAGTCGGGCCACCGAGCTGCTCGGGCTGCAGGACATCACGGTCCTCGAGGTGAGCGCGGCCGGGCATGGGCGGCGGCTGCTGCGTGTGGGCGCGTCGTCGCTTTTCGCCGAGCACGCCGCCCCGGGGCTGATCGAGCTCTTCGCCAGCCGGGCCGCCGACCTGGACGTCGAGTTGAGCGTGCGCAACCCCGGCTCCTTCGCCGAGGCGCTGATCGAACGCAGCATCGACATCGCGATCGGGCCGGCGCCGGCGCTCCCCGATCCGGCGGTGCGGTGCCGGCCGGTCATGTATTACAAGGTCGTCGTCGTGGCCGGGCCTGATCATCCGCTGGCCGGGACGCAGCCGTCGCCGCGGCAGCTGCGCGACCAGACGTGGCTGCTCGGCCCGTCGGCCGCCGCCGACCGGGGGGCCATCCCGACGCTGCTGCGGCGGCTCGGGGTGCCCGACGACCGTCAGCAGATCTTCCAGAGTCATGCGGCCGCCCTGGAAGAGGCCAAACGCGGCCGTGGCGTGGCGGCGGCGCTGTCCTTCACCGTCGCTCCGGAGGTGCGCAAAGGCCACCTCCTCCAATTCTGCGGACCGCACGCGGCGCTGGAGGAGGTGTGGCACTCGCTGACGCTGGCCGAAACCGGCAAGCCGTCGGCCGCCGCCGAACTGGCCCGTTTCGCGTCGACGCCACGCGCCATCCAGGCGATGATGCGTGGCAGCGGGGTCAACGTCGCCCGCTTCAAGCCGTCGATCCATGTCACCCTCTGGAGCTGACGTCGGGATCATCCGGCCTCGGCATCCAGCGCCAGCTGAGCTCGGCCCAGGTGGGCGCCGGACCGGGGAGGCTCATCCCGGCCCGCAGCCCGTCGAGCAGCATCGCCAGATAGCGCCGGCGTAGCGACGAGGTGCGAGCCTGGTCGGGCACCCGAACGGCCGCACACATCTCCAGCAGCATCGTCAGATCGGCGGGAACGGCCTCCGCACGCATCTGGTGGCGGGCCCGCTCGAAGAGTGCGGTGGCCAGCTCGTCGGCCCGGACCGCGTCGGCGCTCATCTCCTCGGTGGGGGTGAACGTGCCGGCCAGGTGCACGGTGAGCGAGTGGACGTCGGCCTCGACGACGCCGTGCACGAACGTCTCGAAAGCGACCCAGTCGTCGGTCGCGGTCGAGGCGCGCTCGGCCTGCTCGATGAAGGTCAGCAGCCCGTCGTGGCACAGCTTGCGCAGCAGTTCCTCCTTACCGGCGTAGCGCCGGTAGAGGGCGCTGATGCCGACGCCGGCACGCTCGGCGACGGCGGCCACCGGCGCGCGCTTGTCCGCCAGGAAGACCTCTTTCGCCGCCGCCAGGATCGTCACGTCGTTGCGTGCGGCCTGGCGGGCGCGGCCGGACGTCGGGCTCGTCATGCCGGGAAGTATAGCGGACCGGAATGCTCTGTTCCGCTACGACCGAAGGTCTGCTACGTTCAATGCGGAACGAATCATTCCGTTCCAACAATAGAGAGGACCCGGCATGACCGCGATCCGCCCCTTCCGTATCGACGTCTCCGACTCCGACCTCCAGGATCTGCGTGACCGTCTGACCCGGACCCGCTGGACACCGGAGATCCCCGGCCAGGGCTGGCAGCGCGGCGTCCCCGTCGACTACCTACGGGGTCTGGCCGACTACTGGGCGGGTGAGTTCGACTGGCGGGCAGCGGAGGCCCGGCTCAACGTGCTGCCTCAGTTCCTCACCGAGGTCGACGGGCAGACCCTGCACTTCGCGCACGTCCGCTCCACCGACCCGGCAGCGGTCCCGCTGCTGATCACCCACGACTGGCCCGCCTCGTTCGCCGTCTACCTGCCCGTGGTGGAGGCTCTGCGCGAGCACTTCCATCTCGTGCTCATGAGCAACCCCGGCATCGCCTGGTCCGGGCCCCTCACCACGCCGGGCTGGACGACGGCGCGGACAGCCTCGGCGTTCCACGAGGTGATGACGCGGCTGGGCTACGAGAGGTATGGCGTTCAGGGCACCGGCGGGGGCGCCGCGACCGCCGTCGAGATGGGCCGGCAGGAGCCCGGCAAGGTGATCGGTGTGCACGTCAACGGTCACATCACCTTCCCGTCCGACGACCCTGCCGACTTCGCCGACCTCACCGAGGGCGAGCAGGCCCGGCTGGGCCGCCTGCAGGAGTTCCGCGACGACAAGATGGGCTTCAACGCCATCCAGTCGACCCGGCCGCAGACCCTGGCGTTCGGTCTGCACGACTCCCCCGCGGGCCAGCTCGCCTGGATCGTCGAGAAGTTCCAGGAGTGGACCGACCCGGCCGCAGCCCTCCCCGAGGACGCCGTCGGCCGTGACCTCCTGCTCACCAACGTCAGCCTGTACTGGTTCACCGGGACGGCGGGCTCGTCGGCCAACCTCTACTGGGAGATGGCGCACGACCCGACGGCGTGGGCGCCGAAACCGAAATCGACGGTTCCCCTGGGCGTCGCGCTCGGCGTCACCGACGTCACGATCCGGCGTTACGCCGAGCGCGACGCACCGGTCACCCACTGGACGGAGATGCCGGCGGGCGGCAACTTCCTCTCGGCGGAGCAGCCTGACCTCTTCAGCGACGATGTGCGCGACTTCTTCCGCACGCTTTGAGGCCACGGCGCGGCCCGCTCGTCACCCGGCGACGTCGAGGAGGCGATACGAGGAGGGCGGAAGATCGGAATCACCGACCCACGTCACCCTCTGGAGTCGCGTCCACCATCCGGGTTCCGACCGGGTTAGCATCGATCTCGGTCGTATGACCGAACACACAGGAGGGAGCCTTGACCGGTCCCGGTGGCACTCTCGGCGGACGTCTCCGTCATCAGCGGCAACAACGATTCGTCGGCCGGGCCGCCGAGATCGAGCTCTTCATGGACTCCGCGGTGCGCCCGCACTCTCCCCGATACAACCTACTGATGTTCACCGGCGTCGGCGGCATCGGCAAGTCGGCACTGCTCGCCGAGCTGACCGGGCTCGCCCGGCTGGCGTCGCCCAACGTCGCCTTCGCGACGTTGGAGACCTCCCACTCCTCGCTGGAGCTGATGCGGGCATGGCGCGGAGCGTTCAACTCCAGCGCGTTCAAGAAATTCGACAAGGAGGTCCGCCGATACACGACGGTCGCGTCGAAAGTGCACAACGCTGCGGGCTCGGTGTCGGAGGGCGCGCTGAAAGCACTCGGCGAGAGCGGCGTGGTCGGCGCATTCGTCGCCGGGGCGATCGGCGAGGACCGGTTGCGAGCATTCCTGTCCAAGGTGCTCAGTGGCCGCGAGACGGTCAACTACATCGACGGTCCGGGCCGGATCACCGCCGCGTTCATCGAGGGTGTCAACGAGGTCGCCGGATCCGGACGGGTGTTCCTGTTCCTCGACTACTACGAGGCGGTGACACAGGAGCTGGACGAGTGGATGCGGCACTGCCTGGAGTCGGAGTTGTCCACGGAATCCGTCCTGGTGCTGGCCGGCCGCGAGAGCTTGGACAGGGTCAACCGGGAGTGGACCGCGTTCCAGCCCATCCTTCGCTCGCGCGAGCTGCGACCGTTCGTGGAGAGCGAGGCCGAGGAGTATCTCGACCGGTCGGGCATCGACGATCCGGAGACACGGCAGAAGTTGAAGGAGTTCACCAGTGGCCTGCCATGGGCGCTCGAGTTGAGCGTTGAGGCGATCGACTCCGCGGCCCGGCTCGGCGACACACCGGCGACACTGCACGAGGTTCGCTCCATGGTGGTGCGCCGGTTCCTCGGGCACACCGAGAGCCACGGCCGCCTGCGGGAGTTCATCGAGGCCGCCTGTGTGCTGGAGGCCTTCAACCTGGAGGCGCTGGCCTCTCTCGTCGACCAGCCCACCACCACCGAGGTCGAGGATCTGACCAGGTATTCGTTCATCACCCAGCATCCGGACGGCCGGTTCGCGGTGAAGGAGGTGGTCCGGGAGTCGGTGATCGAGATCGTGCGCCAGCAGTCGCCGATCAGACTGCGCGGGCTGCACGAGCGGGCCGCACAGCACTACCACGGCGCGGTGGAGCGGAGCGTGCTCTTCTCGCCGGCCTGGCAGACGGACTTCCTGGAGGGCATGCGGCACACCGCCGGCTACGACCCGGCTCTGGCTGTCCAGCAGTTGACCGAGTTGGTCGGCAAGCTTCCCGCGCAGGTGTGGCGGGTGCCGTGCGCGGGCGCTCTGGCGGTGCTCTCCGCCGATCCCGTGGCCATGAAGGACCCGCGGCTGCGCTACCTCACCGGCGAGGACGCCCGCGCATCCGGCGGCCTCGCCTCGGCGCGTGACTGCTATCGCTCGGTCGCCGACGATCCGGCGGCGTCACCCACCTTGCAGCTGTCGGCCGTGGCCAACCTCATCGAGATCCACCATCGCATCGGCAACACCGAGGCGGCCCTGCAAGGTGCCATGGAGGGGTACGACCGGGCGATCACCGCCGAGCGCGACGACCACGCCGCGATGTTCGCCGCCCGGCTCGCGGAAATGTACGGGGTGCTGGGTTACGGGGCCGAGTCGGATCAGTATTACCGAACCGCGGTGAGCAGGATCGAACCGGTGACCGACAATCTTGTGGCCGGCCAGATATCACTGGTCCTCGTTTACATGCTCGCGTTCGCGGGGCGCTACGCGGAGGCGCAGGTGCACCTCAGCACTGCCATTCAGCGGTGGAAAAGGGCCGAGTACGAGTTCGGCGTGGCCCAGGCCGAGTCGTCGGTCGCCTGGTTGGGCTGGCTGACCGGCCAGACCGCGGCCGGATTGGCGGCCGGGCGGCGCGCGTTCCGCTATTTCGAGCAGATCGACGACGAATACAACGCGGGCATGGTGTCGATGAACCTGGGCGAGCTGTACCGCCAATCGGCCCGCCCCGAGGAGGCGCTGCGCTGGTTCGACGAGGCCGGGAGACGTCTCGAGGCCACCGAGGGCTACGTCTATCTCGCCATCACCCGCTACCGGCGTGGGCGGACCTACCTGGGCATGGGCCGCACCACCGAGGGGCTGCACGAGTTGGAGGCGGCCGTGGCACTGGAGCGGGAACGGGTGCGGGAGCCGTACTCGCTGGGTATGGCCCTGCTCTACCTCGCCGACGCCTGTCAGAGGCTCGGCGATGCACGGGCCGTGCCGGTGCTGGAGGAGGCGGAGCGGGTGCTCGTGTCGGCGCAGAACCGGCACGGGCGGGTCCTCGCGCACCTGAACGCGTCGGTTCTGGGAGTGCGGCTCGGCACCGTGCCGGACCCGCTCGCCCGGTTCACCGAGACGCTGGCCGCGGCGACGGCGAGCGGGTTCGCCGACGTCGAGGCGGCGGCCCGTCTGGCGCTGGCCACGCACCTGCTCGGTGACGGCGGGACGGTCGAGCCGGACGCCGATTCGACGGTCGAGGCCGGTTCACAATTGGGAATGGCTCTGATCGCGGCCGTGCGGTTCAGCCCCTATCTGGCCGATGAGGTCTTCACGTCCTGCAATGACGTCTTGCAAGCTCTTTCGCCAGATACTCGAAATGGTGTCGCCGTCACCATGACGGACACCTTCCGTTCACACCCGGCAGCCGTCGCCACGGATCGCAAACGCAGACTGGAGGAGGGCGAGGGTAACCTGAGGGCTCCGATCTCCGAGCAATGCGACGCTCTGCTTCCGCACCGAAATCAATGAGGAGCTGTCATGCCTTTGGACACGCAATCTCTCGTGAACAAGACCGCGGTGGTCACGGGCGCTTCCCGTGGCATCGGTAAGGGCATCGCCGTGGAGTTGGCCGCTCTCGGTGTGACCGTCGTTCTCGACTATCTGGAGGACGAGGCGGGGGCCACCACGGCGGTCGGAGAGATCACGGCCGCGGGTGGGCGGGCCTTCGCGGTGGGCGCCGACGTCCGTGACCCGGAAGCCGCGCAGTTCCTGATCGACGAGGCCGCGCGACTGTCCGGCGCGCCGGTGCAGATCGTGGTGAACAATGCCGGCGTCATCCCGAACAGCGCCGGCTGGGAGGCGGAGAGCAGTGCCACGCTGACCGACGCGTTCCTGACGAACGCGGCGGCCGCGGTGTTCACCTCCAAGGCGAGCGTCAAGGGCATGCGCGAGCGCGGGTGGGGCCGGATCGTCAACATCTCGTCCATCTACGGTGATCGGGCCGCGGCGGCCGTCCTGTCCTACTCGATGTCGAAGGCGGCGCTCGACGCGGTGACGAAGGCGCTCGCCTTCGAGCTCGGCAAGGACGGCATCACGGTGAACGCGATCGCGCCGGGCAATGTGGACACCGCGATGACGCGCCGGGCCGGCGACGGCTACATCTCCTACGTCGAGGGTCAGACCCCACTGGGACGGCTCGGGACCGTCGGCGAAGTGGCGGGCGCCGTGGTGAGCCTGGTCGCCAACCCGTTCGTCACCGGCGCCACGCTGGTTCTCGACGGCGGGCTGAGCACGGCGAGCTGACCACCGCGGGTGGCCACCGCCAGCCGAGCACCGCGGATGGCCACCACCAGCCGAGCACCGCGAGCCGAGAACCGCGGGTGGCCACCGCCAGCCGAGCACCGCGGATGGCCACCACCAGCCGAGCACCGCGAGCTGACCACCGCAGGTGGCCACCGCCAGCCGAGTACCGCGAGCCGAGCACCGCAGGTGGCCACCACCAGCCGAGCAGCGACCGAGCCGAGCACGGCAAGCCGAGCAGCGACCGAGCCGAACACCGCAAGCTGAGCGGCAACCACGCCCAACACGGCGAGCCCAGCGGCAACCAGGCCGGACACCGCAAGCCGAATGGCAACCAAGCCCAGCGGCAACCAGGCCGGACACCGTGAGTTCAAGGGCCCCGGGGGTACGAGCTAAAAGAAGCCGAGCCGGCTGAGTCTCGTCTCGGCGTGTGACAACTCGTTGGCGACCTCGTCGAGATCGGGGCCGAGGCGGTTCAGCACGTCGGGCCAGTCCTCGTCGGCGGCCCTCGTGAAGTCTCGGGCCAGGCGAACCAGGCCGGGTGTGAGGCGTTCCTCCAGACCCAGCCGGCCGGAGCCGTGGTAGTTGTGCAGGTCGGCGACGATCGGCACGAGACGGCAGAAGGCACCGAGCCGTCCGCCCAGGGGGCCGGTGAAGGCGGGCACCCGCGCGCCCAGCACCGGCGCGCCGGCCAGGGCTCGATGGCCGGCGCTGAACGAGAAGTCCCGGGCGGCGAACACCACCCGGGGCACTCGGCTGAAGGTGAGCGCGCCGAGGCACAGCACGCACGGCTCCAGGGACGTGTAGAGGGTCACCCGCCGGACGGTCTCCCGGGACAACCGGGAGATCGCCTCGATCTCGGCATGCCGGAGCCCGGACCCGTCCGGCGAGTCGGCGTTGCCCGCCACCGCGCAGACGACGCCGGCGTCGGCCGCGACGGCTCCGACGCCGCGGCCGCCCGCCAGGTAGGACGCCCACGCCTGCCCGGCGACGAGCGTCCAGCGCTCAGGCTCGGTGATAGTGGTAGACCGCGGTGTCGAAGATCCGCACCCAGCCGCTGATCTCCAGATTCTCGTAGCCACGGCTCTTGAGGTGCTCGCCGACGGTCTCCGACAGCGCCTGCGACAGGGCGCCGGCCACTCGGGCGCGCAGGCCCTCCGGGTCGGGGGCCGAGTCGAGCTCCAGGTCGACGTCCTTGCGGTTACGCACGACGGAACCCTGCGGAATCATTTCCAGGGAAACGAAGTCGGGATTCTCGTTGAAATGGGTGCCCACGATTTTTGTGAGTGTGTCGGCGAGTTCCGCCAGATCTTCGATGCGCACCACGTCGGGTTTGTATTTCACGTCCAGATGGGGCACGTCTCCTCCTGGTTCCGGTACGGGATGACGATTACGCGATCAACCAGGCTCAGATTGAGCACGCCATCGTGCATCATGCCAGAGAGGGCGGCGAACAGGGAGTAGCCGAGCGTCCATGGGTCGGCATGGCACAGCAATGTCAGAACATTTCGCAGATCGTCGTCGTCGGCCAGCAGCCGGATGAGGCCGGCCTGATCCCGGAATGCGAGGGGGCGGCCCACTCGCGACCGTATCGTGGCCGTCCGGAACGGCACGTCTCGCCGGGTCAGCCACTCCTCCACCATCTCGCCGGTCACCATCGCCGACGTCGGCTGGCCACGGGCGGCGCGCACCGCGGCGCGCAACCGGTAGGACGCCGACTCCGTGGTGCGCAGGACCACCGCGATCACCGAACCACCGGGCAGCGGCGCCGTCAGCAGCCGGTCGAGCACCCCCGCCCAGCCGGGCACGTAGTACAGCGAATGGGCGAGCACCACCAACGCCGGGCCGGGCAGCCGACGACTCAACGGTGCGTGGGCCAGGTCCCCGGTCACGGCCAGCACCGGTGCCCCGGTGGCCGCGGCGACCGCCTGCCGGGCCCGGGCCACCAGGTCGGTATCGCGATCGAGCAGCAGCCACGAGGCCACGCCGGGCAGCCGGGCAGCCAGGGCAGCGGTCAGGACGCCGTCACCGCAGCCCAGGTCCGCGACGACGGCCGGATCGCCGAGAAATGCCAGCTCACGCGCGGTTCTCACCTTGACGTCCGACGCGGACAGGACTGCCAGGCCATCCCGGTACGGGTAGGCCGTCACGTCGTCAGGCCCGCCGCCCGGAACTCGTCGCGCAGCAACTGCCGCGCGACCGCCTCGTGGTGGTACCGCAACAGGGCCGGGGCGCCCGGCTCCCCCACCACCCGGGCCGGCTGCACCTTCCGCCGCCCGATCCGCGCGAGTGTCATGCAGTGTCCCCGCGCCCCCACGACACTCTCGTGGAACGCGTCGAGGCCGATCTCGTAGAACTCCCGCTCCTCCCGGTACG
This sequence comes from Actinoplanes sp. CA-252034, assembly GCF_050956125.1. NCBI lineage: Bacteria > Bacillati > Actinomycetota > Actinomycetes > Micromonosporales > Micromonosporaceae > Actinoplanes > Actinoplanes sp. CA-252034. The sequence continues at coordinate 2,869,255 of NZ_CP191846.1, read as the reverse complement.
CGTCCACCGAGCCGGCCAGGCGCACGGCCTCGCCGGTGCGTTTCAGCTCCGACATGCCGTCCGGCGCCGATCCGGCCAGGTAGAGCACACCCGGCGGGATGCGCTCGTCGGCGGCCTCGTGCACGAACTGGGTGTCCCTCAGCCGGCCGGTCAGGATCATGCTCTCCACCGGCCACGCGTGGCAGTGCACGGTCCACGCCGGATCCTGGGTGGACCGGAACTCACGCGGCCAGCAGTGCACCACGAACCGCCGGCCCTCGTCATCGGCGAAAAGATCGACCCGGAAGAAGCCCAATGGATGCCAGAAAGCACGAAGATCCTCGATCGGCGTCGATCCGATAATGTCGGATAGCGCATCGAAAACCAGATCCGGGCGGCGCCGGTCATAAGCGCTGGACAGGCGGGAGGCTAGCCGATCATCATTACTGGACATGGCGGTCCTCGCGATTTCCGTCGCCACCGGCCGTCAGATATACGAGCCAGTAGACGGCCTGTGCGCGGAGCCGGTCAAGGCCATATCGCGTAGGTGGTGAACGGCTGCGATGAGATCGGCCGGGGTCGCGGCGGGCAGCAATCGGTCAATAAAAGGCAGAGCGGCGGCCATGCCGCCCACCTCGGGGGCCCAGCCGGGGGCGCCGGCCCGGGGATTCAACCAGAGGATGCGGTACGCGCGGCGTCGTAGGCGGGCCATCACGGCGGCCATCACCTCAGGTGGATCGCTGTCCCAGCCGTCGGAGGCGATGACGACCACGCCGCCACGGACGGTGTCGCCGTGATGGGAGTCGAGAAGTGCGGCGATGTTGGCGGCGATCCGGGTGCCGCCGAAACGGTCGTCGACGGCGGCGCCCGCCCGGTCGATCGCCTCTCGGGGCGAGGTGTCCCGTAACGGGACGGTCAACCTGGTCAGCCGGGTGGCGAAGGCGAAGACCTCGGCGTCGGCGACCGTTGTGAAGGCGCGCATCAGCTGCAGATAGGCCGCGGCCTGGGCACGCATCGACTCGCTGACGTCGCAGAGCATCACGACCCGGCGGGGCTTCGGGAGCGGGCGTTCCCGGACCACGGTGATCGCCTCCCAGCCGGTGCGGCGGGCACGGGCGATCGTGGCGCGCAGGGCCACCCGGCGACCGCCCGGGTCGGCGCGATGACGGCGGCCACGGCGCTGCGGCCAGTGGGTGAGGGCGGTCCTCAGCGTTGCGCCGAGGGCCTCGGTCTGGGCTCGGTCGAGTTCCTCGAAAGGCATCTCGGCGACGGCCGCCAGCGCGCTGGGGCGCAGATCGGGCAGGTCGATGCCCTCGCCGCCGAGGTCGTCACCGGTGGCCACGGGGGCGGGCAGGGTCGCCCAGGGCAGGCCTTCGCCTCCGGCTGTGGCCTCGCTGCCCGTTCCGGGAACGGTGACGTGCACGCTGTCGTCACGGCGTTTCGGGGGTACGGCCGAACGGCTCAACGGCAGCGGCGGGCCGTCGTCGAACACCGTGGTGAACACCCGGTCGAAGACGGCGAGGTCGTCGTGGCGGCGGACCAGCGTCACCCGGGCCGTCCAGTAGAGGACGGTCCGGGACGTCGGCGGGCTGGCGGCGAGCGCACGGACCAGGTCGTGGGTCTCGGTGATGCCGACCCGCAGGCCGGCGCGGCGCAGACGGGCCACGAACGCGACGGCGAACGCGGCCCGGTCCGTGCCGCGCAGCAGCACCGGGGTGGGTTCAGCCGCGGGCAACGAACCAGACGATCACGGCGGCGGCCACGACGGCGCCGACCGCGACCGGGACGATTCGCTTGTAGAGGGAACTACCGGCGACGGCGAGCAGGTCGATCGCCTCCGGTTCCTCCGACTGCAGAGTCCGCTCGGTGGCAGACACGGGAGCGCCAGACGCAGGAGCGGCCGACGAAGGAGCGGCCGACACGGGAGTGCCAGACGCGGGAACGGCCGACACGGGAACGGCAGACGCCGAAGCGCCAGACGCAGGAGCCGGGGCCGGGGCGGCGGCGGAGAGGTCGGCGCCGGGGACGCGCAGCGGAGCGACCGGCTCCGGCGTGCCCTCGGCCGTCTCGAGACGGCCGGCGGCCGGCTCGATCTCGCCGGCCGAGGGGTCCGGGGCGACAGCGGGCGCTGCGGCGTCGTCGTTCGCGGGTCCGGCCGGCGCGACGTCACCGAGCGCCACCGCCGAATCCGGGGCGGTGGCGACCGCCGCCTCGGAAGCGGTGGACGGGGAGGTGACAGGCGCGGCCTCGGCGTCGGCGGTACCCGCCGGAGCGGCGTCAGCGGCGGCCGGGTCAGAGGAATCAGCCGCCGGGGCAGAGGTACCAGCGGCCGGCACGGAGGTGCCGACGGCCGGGGCAGAGGAGCCAGCGGCCGACGGGGAGGTACCGGCGGCCGGGGCAGGAGTGCCAGCAACCGGGGTGGAGGTGTCGGTGGCCAGCTTGGACTCCAGGTTCGCGACGAACTGGGCCAGCAGCTTGGACGACACCTCCTTGATCATGCCGCTCCCGAACTGGGCCAGCTTCCCGCTGATCTTCAGGTCGGTGTCGACGGAGACCTTCGTCGCGGTCGGGCCCTCGGGAGTCAGGGAGGCGCTCACGGTGGCCGAGGCGTTGCCCGCGGAACGGGCGTCGCGGCCCTTGGCGTCGATCACCGCCCGGTACGCGCTGTCGTCCTTGGCGGTGAACCGGGCGGTCCCGGCGAACTCGGAGATCACCGGGCCCACCTTGACCTTCACCTTGCCCTGGTAGACGTCGCCCTCGACGCCGGTCAGCCGGGCGCCGGGCATGCACGGGGCGATGCCCTCGAGGTCGGTCAGCACCTTCCAGGCCTCGTCGACCGGGATCTGCACCGTGAACTCGTTGGTGATCTTCATGGGTGGCTCTCCTGGGTTGCGGCCGCGGCGATCGTGAGACGGTCGTCGGGGGTCTTGGCGATGGTGCCGAGGGTGCGCAGGGTGTCGCCGGCGACCAGGTCGGTGGCGCCGAGCGCGGCCAGGGCGGAGACCCAGTCGATGGTTTCGGCCAGGCCGGGGGCCTTGTCCAGGTCGAGGCCGCGGACCCGGCCGATGAACTCGGTGGCGTCACGGATGAGGGGTGCCGAGGCGCCCGGCACGGCGCGGCGCACGATCGCGGCGGCCTGGGCCGGCGGCGGGAACTCGATCCAGTGGTAGAGGCACCGGCGGCGCAGGGCGTCGTGCAGGTCACGGCTGCGGTTGGAGGTGAGCACCACGACCGGCGGGCGGGTGGCGGCGAAGGTGCCCAGCTCGGGGACGGTGACGGCGGCCTCGCCGAGGAACTCGAACAGCAGCGCCTCGAACTCGTCGTCGGCACGGTCGATCTCGTCGATGAGCAGCACCGGCGGGGTGGGTCCGTCGTACCGGACGGCGCGCAGGATCGGCCGTTCCAGCAGGAAGTCGTCGGTGAACAGGGAGGCGTCGTCGGAGGCCTGACCGAGCCGGATGTGCAGCAGCTGACGCTGGTAGTTCCACTCGTACAGGGCTTCGCCGGCGGTCAGGCCCTCGTAGCACTGCAGGCGGATGAACGGCGTGTCCAGGGCCTGGGCCAGTGCTTTCGCGGCGGCGGTCTTGCCGACTCCGGGCTCGCCCTCGAGCAGCAGCGGCTTTCCCAGGCGCAGGGCCAGGAAGACGGCCATGGCGAGGCCCTCGTCGGCCAGGTAGTCGACGGCGTCCAGGCGCTGGACGACCTCTTCAGGACTCTTCATTCGCCAGCAGCCGCTCGTAGTCGTCCGGAGTGTCCACGTCGACCGGCACGGTGCCGGCGGTGGCGATCTCGCTGACCGGGTGCTTCCCCGAATGCAGCAGTCTCCACACCGCTTTGTCGCCGTGCAGAGTGGACAGGTCGTCGTACACCGGCCGGCGGAACACGAGCGGATGCCCGAGCCCGTCCGCGTACCGGCACACCCCGATGGGGGCGTCGACCAGGGCGACCCGGCGCACGTCGAACGGTGAGACCAGCGGCTGGTCGCCGAGGAGCAGGATCAGCCGGTCGGTGTCGATGTGCGGGATCGCCGACCGGATCGACGACCCGCATCCGTCGGCGAACGCGGGGTTCTCGATCACCCGTACCCCGGTGAGGTCGACCTTGTCGCGGATCTCCGCGGCCGATCCGCCGAGGGTGACCACCAGGTCGTCGAGGTGGCAGGACCGGGCCATGTCGAGCGTGGCGTCGAGCAGGGTGCGACCGCGGAACGGCAGCAGCTGCTTCGCCTCACCGAGCCGCCGCGAGCCGCCCGCGGCGAGCACCAGGCCCGTCACCGTCATGACCGGCCGCGCCGCGGCGAGGCCGGGCCCGGGAACACGGGCGAGGCGAGGGCCGGGAACATGGGCGAGGCGGCGGCCGGGAACACCGGCGAGGCGGGGGCCGGGAAGGCGACGGCAGGGAAGGCGACGGCAGGGAAGGCGGGCGAGGCGGCTGGAACGGCGTGCCAGCGGGGTTCCGTCATGAGTTCCGGCCGCGGGTGTGCTTCTTCAGGCAGCCCGGGCAGCAATACCAGAAGTCCTGGCCGTCGACGACGGCGTGGTGGGAGTCCGGGCCGATGACGACGGTCATGCCGCAGATCGGGTCGATCGCGGTGGCGGCGGGCGTCTCCGGAGTGAACGTGGCCGGCCCGACGGGCAGGGCCGGGCCGGCCACGAACTCGGGTTCGGCCTGCGCGAAGGCGGCGGCTTCGGCATGCGAGGCGGCCGAGGGCACGGCCGGCGCCGAAGCCGCGACCGGGGACGCGGCCGAGGCTGAGGACACGGCCGCCGACGCGGCCGAGGAGGAAGGCCCGGCCGCCGACGCGGCCGAGGAGGGAGACCCGGCCGCCGACGCGGCCGAGGAGGGAGACCCGGCCGCCGACGCGGCCGAGGAGGAAGGCCCGGCCGCCGACGCGGCCGAGGAGGGAGACCCGGCCGGAGCCGCCGGGGAGGTGGCAGCGGTGAGGCCGCCCGCCCGCATCTCGCGGACGATCTCGGCCAGGACCGACAGAGCGATCTCCTTGGGGGTACGGGCGCCGATGTCGATGCCGGCATGCGGACGAATCCGGGCGCGCTCGTCCACGGTCAGGTCCATGGCGTCGAGCAGGATCGCCGAGCGCGTGTGGCTGGCCACGAGCGCGATCAACCCCACACCGGCGTCGAGGGCGGCCCGGATGGCGCGTTCCTCGTCGCGGCCCAGCCCGGCCACGACGACCGCCGAGACGCCGGCGAACGAGCCGGTCACCTCGAAGTCGAGGAAACCGGCGAGCTCGGTGGCGGCCCGGCCGATCGGGCTCTCCCCCACGACCGTGATCAGCGGTTTCGGCAGTACCGGCCGGAGGAAGATCTCGATCGCCCCGCCCGAGTGGCAGGGGTTGACGACGACGCGCGCGCCGGGCGTCTCGGGGAACTCGGCGGAGTCCTCGGGCAGCACCCGCAGCAGCACGGAGTCACCGTTGCGCAGCGTGTCCATGGCCGCGGCACGCACCGACGTCTCGGCGCAGACCCCGCCGACGAAGCCCTCGATGGACCCGTCGGCCAGGATCACCGCGTCGTCGCCGGCCCGGGCGGAGGTGGGTTCCTGCGCCCGGACCACGGTGGCGTGCACGAAGGGCCGGCGTGCGGCGGTCAGCTCGCGGGCCCGCTCGGCGGTGCTCGTCGTCATCACGTACTCCCCAGGGGTCTTGCGGGTGGGTCAGATCGGCGGGGTGGCCTGGCCCCGCATGGCGTCCCACACCCGGCTGGGGGTGAGCGGCATGTCGGCGTGCCGGATGCCGAACGGCTTGAGCGCGTCGACGACCGCGTTGACGATCGCCGGCGGCGAGCCGACGGTGGCGGACTCGCCGATGCCCTTGGCGCCGATCGGGTGGTGCGGCGACGGGGTGACGGTGAAGCCGGTCTCCCAGTCGGGCACTTCGAGGGCGGTGGGGATCAGGTAGTCCATCAGCGAGGCACCGAGGCAGTTGCCGTCCTCGTCGAAGCTGATCATCTCCATCAGGGCCATGCCGACGCCGTCGGTGAGGCCGCCGTGCACCTGCCCCTCGATGATCATCGGGTTGATCCGGGTGCCGCAGTCGTCGACCGCGATGAACCGGCGGACCTTGACCTCGGCGGTGCCCGGGTCGATGTCGACGACGCAGATGTACGCCCCGTGCGGGTAGGTCAGGTTCGACGGGTTGTAGCAGATCTGCGCTTCGAGACCGCCCTCGACGCCGTCCGGCAGGTCGCCCGCGCCGTGTGCCCGGAACGCGATCTCCTGGATCGTCACCGAGCGGCCCGGGTCGCCCTTGACCTGGAACGCGCCCTTGACCCAGTCGAGGTCGGCGACCGACACCTCGAGCATCGCCGAGGCGATCAGCTTGGCCTTGTCGCGCACCTTGCGGGCCACGAGCGCGGCAGCCGCGCCGGAGACCGGCGTGGACCGGCTCCCGTAGGTGCCCAGGCCGAACGGGGTGTTGTCGGTGTCGCCGTGCAGAACGTCGATGTCGGCCGGCGGGATGCCCAGCTCCTCGGCGATGATCTGTGCGAACGTGGTCTCGTGCCCCTGGCCCTGGGTCTTCACCGAGAGCCGGACGACGGCCTTGCCCGTCGGGTGGACCCGCAGCTCACAGCCGTCGGCCATGCCCAGGCCGAGGATGTCCATGTTCTTGCGCGGGCCGGCGCCGACCGCCTCGGTGAAGAACGCGATGCCGATGCCCATCAGCTCGCCCCTGGCCCGCTTGAGCTCCTGCTCCTTGCGCAGTTCCTCGTAGCCGGCCATCTCCATGGCCAGGCGCATGGTGGGCTCGTAGTTCCCGGAGTCGTACACCCAGCCGGTCTTGGTGGTGTACGGGAACTGCTCGGGCTGGATGAAGTTCTTCAGCCGCAGCTCGGCCGGGTCCATCCGCAGCTCGTAGGCGAGCGCGTCGACGATCCGCTCGACCAGGTAGACGGCCTCGGTGATGCGGAACGAGCAGGCGTACGCGACACCGCCCGGCGCCTTGTTGGTGTAGACGGCGGTCATCTTGCAGTGCGCCGCCTGGATGTCGTAACTGCCGGTGAAGACGCCGAAGAAGCCGGCCGGGTACTTCACGGGGGCGGCAGTGCCGTTGAAGGCGCCGTGGTCGGCCAGCACGTTCGTACGGATGGCGAGGATCCTGCCCTCGCTCGTCGCGGCGATCTCCGCGCGCATGATGTAGTCCCGCGCGAAGCCGGTGCTGATCAGGTTCTCCGATCGGTCCTCCATCCACTTCACCGGCTTGCCGGTGACGATCGAGCCGACGATCGAGTGGACGTAGCCGGGGTAGATCGGCACCTTGTTGCCGAAGCCGCCGCCGATGTCCGGCGCGATCACCTGGATCTTGTGTTCCGGGATCCCGGCGACGATCGCGTAGAGGGTGCGGTGCGCGTGCGGGGCCTGGGTGGTGGACCAGAGACGCAGCTTGCCCTCGACCGGGTCGAAGTCGGCGACCGAGCCGCACGTCTCCATCGGCGCCGGGTGCACGCGCGGGTAGACGATGTCCTCCTTGACGATCACGTCGGCCGAGGCGAAGACCCGGGCGGTCTCCTCCTCGTCACCGGTCTCCCAGTCGAAGACGTGGTTGTCGGTCTTGCCTTCGAGGTCGGTGCGGATGACCGGGGCGTCCGGGGACAGCGCCTTGCGCACGTCGACGACCGGTTCGAGGACGTCGTACTCGACGTCGATCAGTTCGAGCGCGTCGCGGGCCTGGTAGCGGTCCTCGGCGACGACGAACGCCACCTCCTGGCCCTGGAAGCGCACCCGGTCGGTGGCGAGCACGGCCTGCACGTCGTTGGAGAGGGTCGGCATCCAGGCCAGTCCGAGGCCCTTGAGGGTCTCACCAGTGACGACCGCCTTCACCCCGGGCGACGCCTCGGCGGCGGACGTGTCGATGCTGACGATGTTCGCGTGCGCGAACGGCGACCGCAGGATCGCCAGGTGCAGCATGCCGGGCAGCTGGACGTCGTCGACGAACCGGCCCCGGCCGCGGAGCAGGCGCGCGTCCTCCTTGCGCAGCATCCGGCCGAAACCGACGGGTTTCTGGTCGTTGTCCTCGAACTCGGTCAGCTTGGTGTCCTGGGTGGTCGTCACTGGGCCGCCACCTCCTCCTGAGTCGACGAAGCCTCGTGCACGGCCGCCCAGCGGACCGAGCGGATGATCGAGGAGTAACCGGTGCAGCGGCAGATCTGGCCGGAGATGGCCTCGCGGATCTCGCCCTCGGTCGGGTCCGGGTTCTTGTCGAGCAGCGCCCGGCAGGTCATCAGCATGCCCGGGGTGCAGAAACCGCACTGCAGGCCGTGGCACTGCCGGAAGCCCTCCTGGATCGGATCCAGCTCGGCGCCGTTGGCGAGGCCCTCGACGGTACGGACCTCGTGGCCCCCCGCCATGGCCGCGAGCACGGTGCACGACTTGACGGGCTCGCCGTCCAGCCACACCACGCAGACGCCGCAGTTGCTGGTGTCGCAGCCCCAGTGGGTGCCGGTCAGGCCGAGCACGTCCCGGAGGAAGTGCACGAGCAGCATGCGGCCCTCGATCTCACGGGTGTACTCGGTCCCGTTGACCGTCATCGTCACCTGCATGTCAGCTCCTCGCCCGTTCCACAGCCTTGCGCAGGGTGCGCCGGGTCAGCTCGTCCGCCAGGTGGCGCTTGTAGTCCGCGCTGCCGCGGGTGTCGGTGACCGGGTCACAGCTGCGCGCCGCAATCGCGCCGGCCAGCTCGTACAGGCTCTCGTCGGGCTCGTGCCCGCGCAGCGCCGCCGAGATCTCCGGGATGCCCGTGGTGTTGGGACCGACCGCGGCCAGGCCCACCCGGGCGTCGACGATGCGGCCCTCGTCCAGCCACACCGCGGCGCCGGCGGACACCACGGCCCAGTCACCGGCACGGCGCTCGACCTTGGCGTACGCGCTGCCGACCTTGAAGCTCTTCCGGGGGATCCGGATCTCGGTGAGGATCTCGTCGTCGGCGACGGCCGTCTCGTACGGCCCGACGTGGAACTCCTCCATGGTGACGACCCGCTCCGAGCCGCCCGGGCCGCGGATGACGCAGCTCGCGTCGAGGGTCGTGCACACCGCCGAGAGGTCCTCCGACGGGTCCGCCTGGCACAGCGATCCGCCCAGCGTGCCGCGGTTGCGGACGATCGGGTCGGCGATCACCTTCTCGGCGTCGGCGAAGATCGGGAAGACCCCGGCCAGCACGTCCGACTCGAGAAGCTCCCGATGCCGGGTCATGGCCCCGATCCGCACCTCGTCGTCGCTGAGCCTGATGTAGCCGAGCTCCGCGTGCAGATCGTTGATGTCGATGAGATATTCGAAGTTGGCGAGCCGGAGCTTCATCATCGGCAGCAGGCTGTGGCCCCCGGCCACCAGCCGCGCCGAGCTGCCCAGTCGTTCCAGCAGTCCGATGGCTTGATCCACGCTCGTGGCACGTTCGTACTCGAATGGAGCCGGCACCTGCACCCTGCACCTCCCGTGAAGTCGCGCAGACCCTCCCGCCGTCAGGGTCCAATGTCAACAGCGACCTAAGGGATGTCTTAACTCACCGTTGACGTTCCCGATGCGGATCACGGAAGGTGCTGGGATGCGCGAGATCGTGGACGGCCTGCTGGCCTGGCGGGCCGCCGGCACGTCCTTCGCCGTGGCGACGGTGGTGCACACCTGGCGGTCGGCGCCCCGGCAGCCGGGCGCGGCGATGGCCGTCAGCGAGCACGGCGAGGTCATCGGCAGCGTCTCCGGGGGCTGCGTCGAGGGCGCCGTCTACGCGGCCGCGCAGGAGGTCATCGCTTTCCAGAAGGCCCAGACGCACACGTACGGGGTGAGCGACGGCGATGCGCTCGAGGTCGGCCTGACCTGCGGTGGAACCATCGAAGTCATGATCCAGCCGGATGTCGCGCTGGCCTCGCTCGACGCGTTGCTGGCCACGATCGCCGCCGGCCGCCCGGTCGCCACGGTGTCCCTGCCCGACGCGCAGCTCGTCGTCTGGCCGGACCGGGTCGAGGGCACCCTCGGCGACGACGAGCTGGACCGGATCGCCGGGGAGCAGGCGCGCGGTCTGCTCGCGCACGGCCGCAGCGCCATCGTCACCGCCTGCGAGCGTGAGGTCTTCGTCCAGTCCTGGGCCGCGCCCGCCCGCATGATCGTCTTCGGGGCGATCGACTTCGCGGCGGCGGTCGCGCGGATCGGGAAGTTCCTCGGCTACCAGGTGACCGTCTGCGACGCGCGCGGTGTGTTCGCCACCCCGGCCCGTTTCCCGGAGGCCGACGAGGTCGTGGTCGACTGGCCGCACCGCTACCTGTCGTCGACGGCCGTCGACGAGCGGACCGTGCTGTGCGTGCTCACCCACGACCCGAAGTTCGACATCCCGCTGCTCGAAGTGGCGCTGCGCAGCCCGGCCCGCTACGTCGGCGCGATGGGTAGCCGGCGGACCTGCGAGGACCGGATCCGGCGGCTCCGTGAGGCGGGAGTCGGCGAGGAGGCGCTGGCCCGGCTGCGCGCCCCGATCGGGCTGGACCTGGGCGCCCGGACCCCGGAGGAGACCGCGGTCGCCATCGCCGCCGAGGTCGTCGCCCTGTCCTGGGGCGGTTCGGGCGCCCCGCTCACCGGGATGACCGCCCCCATCCACGGCCCGGCCTGATCAGCCGGCCCCCGCGGTACCGGCGCCGGACCACGGTCCGCGCCGGTCGTGGTCGGTGAGGACCTCGCTGATCACCCGCTCCTGCTCGGCGGCGCCGGGCCGGTCGCCCTTGTCGATCGCGCCGACGAGGATCAGCATCGCCTTCCACAGCGCCCAGCCGCGAGCCCGGGCCCACGTGCCCTCGTCCTGGTCGACCGCCTGCCGGAACGCCGCGCGAGCCGGGCCGGTGAACATGGTCCAGGCGATCACCAGGTCGCAGGCCGGATCGCCGACGCCGGACGTGCCGAAGTCGATCACCGCGGCCAACTCGCCGTCGAGGACCAGCAGGTTTCCGGCCGCGATGTCACCGTGGAACCACACCGGGTCGCCGCGGTGCTCCATCACGAGCGCGGCGCCCCACGTCTCGGCCGCGCGGACGGTGTCGATCCGGCCCTCCAGCAGCCGCAGGCAGTGCCGGGTCTCGTCGTCGTAGAAGATCGGCGGGCTGCCCCGGTGCCAGCTGTGGTCGCCGGCCGCGGGGCCGCCCTCGGTGTCGCACCCCTGCAGCGCGCCGACGAATCCGGCCACCGAGCCGGCGAACCGGTTCAGGTCCGCGATCGGAGCACGCAACGCGGACTCGCCCGGCAGCCAGCCGCGCACCGACCACGGGAACGGGTAGCCCTCCCCCGGCTCACCGGCCGCCAGGACCGCCGGCACCGCCACCGGCAGTTGCGGGGCCAGCCGGGGCAGCCACTCGTTCTCCTTGGCGACGGCCGGAACGTAGCCGGGTCCGGTGGGCAGGCGCACCGTCATGTCGTCGCCGAGCCGGTACGTGCGGTTGTCCCACCCGTCCAGCTCGACCGGTGTCACCGGCAGATCGGCCCACTGCGGGAACTGCGCCCGGATCAGCCGTCGTACCAGCGCCGCGTCGATCCCGGCGCGCCCGTCCGCGAAGGTCATCCCCGCATGGTGTCCGGAGCGGCCTTCTCCTCAAACCTGTTCTCGACGGTGGCCCACCACGCGACGATGCGGTCGACCACCGGCTCGGGTGTCCGGGCCCAGCCGGTGTGGTCGTTGCTGGCCCCGGCGGGCACGTCGGCGCGACCGTACCGCCACACCGTCACCGACTCCGGCGCGAACAGCCGGGCGGCGAAGCTGCGGACCGGCTTCTCCGGGGCGAGCCGGTCCCCCTCCAGGGCCACCACCAGGGCCGGGGTGCGAATCAGGTCGTCGGCGGGGAACGGGGTGCGGCCGGTCAGCGCCATCCGCGCCCACTCGCGCATCTGGGTGCGGGCGCCGGGGCCGCCGAAGGCCGGTTTCGGCAGGTGGCCGAAGATCGCGGTCAGCACCGGGATGATCACGCCGGCCTGGATCAGCAGGGGCAGGCCGGCCATGGGGTAGTCACGGTGGTGGGGCAGGCAGCCGCCGACCGACACCAGTCCGTCGGCGGGCGGGTGGTTGAGCTGGTGCCCGGCGGCGAGCTGCGCGCCCAGGCTGTGCCCGAGAAGGATCACCGGCCGGTCCGGGGCTTCGGCGCGGGCGGCGGCCACGGCGCCGGCGATCACGGCGACCTCGTCGGCGTACGACCAGTCGTGCTCCCGGGACGCGCGGGCGCCCTCCGGCTCGAACCCGCGCCGGGGCAGGGCTCGCGCCGACCAGCCGCGGGCCACGAACGCCTCGACGAGCGGCCGGTAGTAGCGGGAGCCGATGCCCATGGCGGACGACACGAGGACGAGTGGGGCGGGCTGCGGCATGTCCGCACTCTTCGGGCCGCCACTCGGCCCGGACAAGCGGTTATGGCGCAGATCACCCGCGTTCACCCGGTTCGCTGAACCGACGTCCGGGCCCGGCGTGGTGTTCATGTCCTGTTCGGACCGGCATCGCATGGTGCGGATCGTGGCTGACAAAGCGATTCTCGCGTCCGCGGCCGCCGTGATCCTCCTGGTTCCGGCGGCTCCGGCACACGCGACTCCCCCTTCCCCTGACCGGGCCTGTTCCACCGAGGCGTCGCTGCTCGGCTTCTCCGACGCGCTCGACAAGACGACCTTCGCGGGCACCCCGGTGGCCGGGCTGTCGGCGCTGGCGTCCACCGGCCGCGACCGCGCACTGGCGCTGGTCGACAACATCGGGACCACACCGGCCCGGGTCTACTCGCTCGACCTGGCCGAACCCGCGGTCACCGGCATCACCCTGCTGACCCGGGCCGACGGTACGCCGTACACCGGAAGTGATTTCGACGGTGAGGGTCTGATCGCCGAACCGGGCGGCCGGACCGTCCTGGCGAGCTCAGAGAGGGAGCCCTCGATCCGGCGGTTCCGGCTCAGCGACGGACGGGAGATCGCCGCGCTGCCCGTGCCGTCCCGGTTCCAGGTCACCCCGGCCGGTGAGGCCGCCGTCAACCAGACCTTCGAGGCGCTGACCGCGACACCCGACCACCGGGTGATCTTCGCGGGCATGGAGGGCGCGCTCTCCGCCGACGGCGCCGGCAACAACCGGATCATCCGGTACACCGGCCGGGCCGGTCGCGCCTACACGGTCGCTGAGCAGCTCGCCTACCGCACCGACCCGGGCCTCGGCCTGGTCGAGCTGGTGGCCCTCGGCGGCGACCGGCTGCTGTCGGTGGAGCGGGGCTTCACCGCGGGCGTCGGCAACACCGTCCGGATCTACCAGGTGTCGGCGACCGGCGCCCCGGACGTCACCGGCGTGACGTCGCTGTCGACGGTCACCGACCCGCGCACCTGGCTGGGCAAACGGCTGATCGCCGACATCGCGAACTGCCCGTCCGCCGGTGCCACCGCCAAGCAGCCGCAGCCGAACCCGCTGCTCGACAACATCGAGGCCGCCACGCTCGGCGGCACGCTGCCCGGTGGCCGCCGGGTGCTGCGCCTGCTCTCCGACGACAACGGCAGCGCCACCCAGATCACCCGCCTTTACACGCTCGCCGTGACGATCCGGCCCGAGGCGACCCTGCAGAGCCGGGCCATCCTGTCGGCGACCGCCTACCAGCCGGGGCCGGTCTCCGGCACCCAGCTGTCGACCACGCCGGTCAACGGGATCGCCGCGCCGTTCCCGGGGCAGCCCGTCCCCGGCTTCTCGGCGGTGCTGCCGCTCTCCGGCGACCGGCTGCTCGCCATGCCGGACAACGGGTTCGGCGCCAAGAACAACTCGGCGGACTTCCTGCTCCGCGCCTACGACATCACGCCCGGCTACCGGCGTCACACGGTGAAGGTCAACGGGTTCATCAGCTTCCGGGACCCGGACCGCAAGGTGCCGTTCCCGATCGTCAACCAGAACACGGCGGACCGGCTGCTGACCGGCGCCGACTTCGACATCGAGTCGCTGGCCCGGGACGCGCGGGGCGACCTGTGGATCGGGGACGAGTTCGGGCCGTACCTGATCAAGGTGGACCGGACCGGGAAGGTGCTGCAGGCGCCGATCCCGCTGCCCGACGGCGGGAAGTCGCCGCAGTCGCCGGACCTGGCCGCCGGCGAGACCGCGACCGTGCCGGCCAGCCGTGGCTTCGAGGCCCTCGCCGCGAGCCGGGACGGCCGGACGCTCTACCCGATCCTGGAGGGCGCCCGCACCGACGACACGAACCAGCGCCGCCGGATCGTCTACGAGTTCGACGTGCGCGCCAACCGCTACACCGGCCGCACCTGGACGTTCCTGGTCGACGACCCGTCGCTGCTGGTCGGGGACGCGGCCGTGCTCGACGGCAGGCGGCTGCTGCTGATCGAGCGCGACAACGGAATGGGACCGCAGTCGGTGGTGAAGCGCCTGGTCGTCACGGACCTGGACTCCGCCGCCACGGACGGGACGCTGCCCCGGCGTACCGCCGTCGACCTGATGCGCATCGCCGACCCGAAGGGCGTCTCCACCCCGGCCCGGCCCGGCGAGTACGGCGTGGGCGAGCTGTTCTCGTTCCCGCTGCAGTCGGTCGAGTCGGTGCTGCCGCTCGGCGGCAACCGGGTGCTGGTCGCCAACGACAACAACTTCCCCGGCAACGACGGCCGCATCCCGGGCCGTGCCGACGACACCGAGTTGATCGTCATCGACGTGCCCGGCCTGCGCTGAGCCGTCAGTCCGGGGGCGACTGCCTCTGCCCGGCCAGCCAGCCGGCCACCTGCGTCCGTGAGGTGAACCCGAGCTTGCTCAGCAGGTTCTCCACGTGCCCCTCGGCGGTGCGCTGCGCCACCACCAGGCGGGTCGCGATGTCCCGGTTGCTCAGCCCCTCGGCGATCAACCCGGCGACCTCGCGCTCCCGCCTGGTGAGCCGGAGACCGGCGGCGACGTCGGTCTGCGGCTCCGGCGCCCGGTCCCGCGGCTGTCTCTCCACCGCCGTCGCGATCGCCTCGGCGGTGGAGAGCTCGGAGCCGCGCCGGACGGCCGCCGAGAACGCGTCCGTGCCGAGCCGCGACCGGACCTGCTCCACCACCTCGTCGTGCCAGGTCTGCAGGACCCGGAACGGCGCCAGCGACGTGTGCATCTCCTGCCACATCCGCCGGGAGACCCCGAGCAGCGTGGCGGCCCGCTGGTCCCGGTGCTGGCGGGCGGCGATCCAGGCCAGCGACTCCACGCCCAGGCCGACGGCGAACTGCTCGCCGTCGACGGCCTTGCCGACCGCCAGGCACTCCTTGGCCGCCGCGGTGGCGCCCGCCTGGTCACCGTCGCGCCAGCGCAGCACGCTCAGCGCCCACAGGCCGAACGACTGCCACCACACCTCACCGGTGGCCGCGCCCAGATCCATCGCCGCGATCAGATCCGGATAGCCGCTGGACGGCTCATCGGCGAGACCCCGGCACAGGCCCAGGACGATCAGCGTCCACAGCTCGCCGTTGCGGATGTTCAGCTCACGGAACGCGACGAGGGCCCGCTCCAGCAGCGGCAGCGCCTGCTCGTAGTCGCCGGGCCACAGCTTGAAGACGCCCTCGATCAGCGGCAGGTACGCCCGCTCCGGCGACGCCGGCAGGGTGTCCGCCAGCGCTACGGCCTCGGCCAGCAGCGGGCCGGCCCGGTCCGCGTCGCCCTGGATGCCGGCGATCCACGCGGCGACCCGCAGAGCCTTCACCCGCGTCCAGTGCCGGGGCGCCGGCATCGCCAGGGCCCGATCGAGCCAGTGCCGGCCCTCGGAGAAGTAGCCCCGGACGAACCAGTGGTTCTGCAGGTCGGCGGCGAACCTCAGCGCGGTCTCCGGCGGGCCCTGCGTGGTCGCGTGCTCCAGCGCCACCCGCAGGTTGGCGCGCTCGTGGCGCAGCCGCTCCATCACGGCGGTCTGCTGCGGGCCGACCCAGATCCGGTCCGCGTGCGCCGCGAGGTCGGCGAACCAGCGGCAGTGTCGGCGGGCCATCTCCTCCTGCTCACCGGCCGTGACCAGCTCGGCGGCACCGTACTCGCGGGTCACCTCGAGGATCCGGTAGCGGGCCGTGCCGTTCCCGGCCCGGATCAGCACCGACTTCTCCACCAGCGAGCCCAGCACGTCCAGGACCGTGTCGACCGGCAGCCGGCCGTCGGCGCAGACCGCCTCGACGGCGTCGAGCTCGAAGCCGCCGGAGAACACCGACACCCGGGCCCAGAGGATGCGCTCGGCCTCGGAGCAGAGGTCCCAGCTCCAGTCGATGAGGGCGCGCAGGGTCTGCTGCCGCGGGGGCGCGGTCCGGGCGCCGGTGGTGAGCAGCCGGTACCGGTCGGTCAGCCGATCGAGGATCTGCTCCAGCGACAGCACCCGCAGACGGGCCACGGCCAGCTCGATCGCCAGCGGCACGCCTTCGAGGGCCCGGCACAGCCGTACGATCGTGGCGCAGTTGTCCTCGGTGACCCGGAACTCGGGCAGAATCGCGGTGGCCCGGTCGACGAAAAGCCCCGCTGACTCGTATTTTTGCAGGTCACCGGGGTTGCAGGCGTCCGTGGGGCCGGGCACCGACAGGGGTTGCACGGCCAGGTTGGCCTCGCCGTCGACGCGCAGCGCCTCCCGGCTGGTGACCATGACGCGCAGCTCGGGGCAGGACCGCAGCAGTGTCTCGGCCAGTGCGGCGCAGGCGGCGACCAGGTGCTCGCAGTTGTCCAGGATCAGCAGCATCTGCCGGTCGGCCAGGAAACGCGCGAGCCCGGCCGGGTCCAGGCCGGTCATGTCCTCGTGCAGGCCCAGCGTCTCCCCCACGGTGACCGCGACGAGGTCCGGGTCGCGCAGCTCGGCCAGCCCGACGAACCAGACCCCGTCGGGGAAGGCGCGGCGCAGGTCGGCGCCGACCCGCTGGGCGAGCCGCGTCTTGCCGACTCCGCCGGGGCCGGTCAGCGTGACCAGCCGGCTGGTGGACAGCATGCGCCGGATCCCGGTCACCTCCTGCCGCCGGCCGACGAAGCTGGTCAACTCGGCGGGGAGGTTCCCGGCCCTGCCGCGCGCGGACGTGGCGGTACCCATAGAGGCACGGTAGTTGGGTCGGCCGGTGAGATCCACGTAGTGATCCGGGTACTTTCCCCGTGTTCGCGGAGGAGCCCGGTCGAGCATCATGGGCGGCTGCACGCGTCCTCGATCGCAAAGGAGTCCGGCATGGGCCGCCACGCCGCCGACCGGACGGCGCCCGGCTCCGGCCCCGGCTTCCGGGGAGACCCGGCAGGACGCCGGCTTCCACGGCACGCCGACCTGTTCACGCCGGCGCCCGGTACGGCCGCGCCACACCGTGCGGAGGCGTTCGAGCGGCTGGTCGAGCCGCACCTGCCCGCGCTGCGCGCCTACGTGCTGCGGCACACCGGTGGCGACGAGGCGGCCGCCCACCTGATCGTCGACGAGACGCTGTTCCGGGCGGCCCACGAGCGGGCACGTCATCCGCGGCGGGCGCTGGGCGTCCGGCCGTGGCTGATGCTGACCGCCCGTAACGTGCTGCGCGACGGGGAACGGCGCGCCCCCGCCGGGCACGACGACCGGCCCCCGGCGGACCCGCCGCCCGCCACCACGATCGTCGCGGCGATGCGGGAGCTGACGCCGGACAACCGGGATCTCATCGTGCAGACCTTCTACGGCGGCGCCTCCCTGGAAGACCTCGCGGCCGACCGGGGCGTGCCGATCGCGAAGGTCAAGTCCGACCTGTTCTTCGCCATGCACGCCGTCCGGGCCGTGCTCGACCAGCAGGTGACCGACCGGCACGGGGTCCGCTGAGCGGAGGGGGCACCCGATGCCGACGCGAGCGCCGGACCGCCCGGCCGCGGCCCGAAAGGGTGCGCCCTGGATCGGGCACACCCTTTCAGCGCCGGCTCAGTCGAGGACGGCGAGCACCGTGCCGGCCGCGACCGTGCGGTTGCCCTCACGGACGGCGAAGCCCATGCCGGCCTCCAGGGCGATCGGCTTGCCCAGGGTGACGGTCACCTCGTCGAGCGTGTCGCCGGGCATGACGAGGTCGAGGCCGCCCAGGTCCATCCCTCCGGACACATCGGTCGTGTGGAAGTAGAACTGCGGACGGTAGTCGGCGGCGAACGGCGTGTGCCGGCCACCCTCGGCGCTCGTCAGCGCGTACACCCGTGCCGTGAAGACCCGGTGGGGCCGCACGCTGGACGGCGCGGCAAGGACCTGGCCGCGCTGCACCTGCTCGCGCTTGACCCCGCGGAGCAGGACGGCGGCGTTGTCGCCGGCCTGCGCCGACTCCAGGATCCTGCCGAACGTCTCCAGGCCGGTGGCGACGCTGGCGACTCCCGCACCGAGGCCGACCACCTCGACCGGGTCGCCCACGCGAAGCTCACCACGCTCGACCTTGCCGGTGACGACCGTGCCCCGGCCGCTGATCGACAACACGTTCTCGATCGGCATCAGGAACGGCTCGCCCAGCTCCCGCGGCGGGATCGGCACGTAACCGTCCACCGCGTCGAGCAGCTCGGCGATCGAGTCGACCCAGCGCGGGTCGCCCTCGAGGGCCTTGAGCGCGCTCACGCGCACCACGGGCACCTCGTCGCCGGGGAAACCGTAGCCCGACAGCAGCTCACGGACCTCCAGCTCGACCAGGTCGAGCAGCTCCGGGTCGTCGACGGCGTCGCTGAAGTTGAGAGCCACCACGAGGTACGGCACACCGACCCGCCGGGCCAGCAGCACGTGCTCCCGGGTCTGCGGCATCGACCCGTCCTGGGCCGACACGACGAGGATCGCGCCGTCCACCTGCGCCGCACCGGTGATCATGTTCTTCACGTAGTCGGCGTGGCCGGGCATGTCGACGTGGGCGTAGTGGCGGGACGCGGTCTCGTACTCGACGTGGGAGATGGTGATGGTGATGCCGCGCAGCGCCTCCTCCGGCGCCTTGTCGATCCCCTCGAACGCGACGTACCGGTTGGAGGCCGGGTCGCGGTCGGCGAGGACCTTGGTGATCGCGGCGGTCAGGGTCGTCTTGCCGTGGTCGACGTGACCCATCGTGCCGATGTTGAGGTGCGGCTTGTCACGGACGAACTGGCTCTTGGCCATGGTGGGTTTTCCTCACTGGATGCGAGGCAGATAGGTGACGCGCGAGCCCGATGCCAGCCGGGCAGCGCCAGAACCACGCATGGAGCAGCGACCCCTCCCCTGGGTTCTGCTGCTTACGGGAAGGGGTCAGAGTCGCGAATCGGCACGCACGGGAGCCACCGCGGGGGGCAGCTGCAGACCGGGCGTGAACATGTCGTCGAATCTAGGACCCGTCGTCGATCAGCGCGACCGATTTAGCGCCGGCCGCCCGTCGGCGAAGGCGCGGTCGATGCGACCCCGAGCGCGCGAACCGCCTCGGCGACCCGGGCGGCCGGCAGCGGGTCGAGCCAGTTGGGGCGGACCTCGGCGAAGCGGACCAGGCCGGCCCGGTCGACGACGATCGTCGAGGCGAACGGCAGCACCGACCGGCCGGTGCCGAGCGGCTTGTCGGCGCCGGGGCTGGTGAAGCCGATCCGCAGCGCGTCGATGAGCACGTGACGCGGGTCGGCGGCGACGAGGAACGGCAGCTCGTCGCGGTGCTTGAGGGCGGCGAGGCGGCCGGGGGCCTGCGGGCTGACCGCGATGAGATGAGCGCCGAGGTCGGTGAGGGCGGGCTCCAGGTCGGTCGCGTAGGACCGGAGCAGGTCCTCGCACCAGGCCGAACCGGCGTAGCGGATGAACACCAGCACCAGGGGGCCGGTGTCGAGGAGCCGGTCGAGGTGGATCGGCCCGAGGTCGACCTCGTAGAGCGGCTGGATCGGCAGCCGGTCGCCCACCGTCACCATCCGCTTCCAGATCGCGTTGCGGTCGAGAAGCTGCCGGAACGCCTCGCCGTCGACCCGCCGCAGGTCATGCACGGTCGTCATGATGTCTCCCATCGTTGATGCGGTCATCATAACCCATCAAACACATAGGATATATAGGGGACGGGCCCCGGGTGGGGCCCGCCACCCGTCAGGCGACCGGCCGGCTCACGTCCCAGTGCTCCACGATCAGGCCGTCCACGAAGCGCCAGATGTCGACGACGTCCTCGTTCGGCCCCTCGGCCGGAATCAGGGTGTAGTGCGCCACCACGAACTCGGCGTCCGCGATGACGTGCTGGATCTCGATCTGCGCGCTCGCGATCGGCGAGTTGACGATGAACTCGATCCAGGCGTCCCGCCCGGGTGGGGCGCCGACGGTGTGCGAGACGAAATCCTCTCGGATGATCTCCCGGAGCACCTCGATCTCCCCGGCCGCGAACCGGCCGAACGCATCGAGGAACCGTCTCTTGTTCTCTTCCGCGGGGTCGATGTCAGTCATGCCCTCACCGTGACATCGGCACGGTCCGCTGTCGAGGCTCCTAGCATTGATCCGATCGATCCGTGCCGGGTTTGCCAAAGTCTGCCCAGAAAGCCGGGCCGCGTGCGCCCGGACGGGCAGATTAGGCGTTCCGACCCCCACCGGCAGGCGTTTCCCTCGTGCTAACTCCTGCGCTGTCCAACTGGCGAATCGTACGTTTCTTCAAGCGCATCCGGCGGACGGAAGTCTGTCCGCGGCGCGCATTTCCGTACCCATTCCCGCGCACCATTTCAGGAGGCACCCGATGCTGAACGCGATCGCCGCCGGAACCATGCTGCTCTCGACCCTGGGCGCGCCCGCCGCCGCAACGCATACCGTCTCCCCGCCGGACGAGGACATGACCATCTCGGTGGTGTCGACGAACGGATCCGGCTGTCCCAAGGGCAGCGCCACGGTCGACGTCTCCCCCGACAACAAGGCGTTCACCGTCTCGTACAGCAAGTTCGTCGCCCAGGTCGGCCCGCAGTCCGGCCCGCTCGACTACCGCAAACAGTGCCAGATCGCGCTGAACGTGAGGATCCCCAACGGCTACACCTACGGGATCGCGCGCGCCGACTACCGCGGATACGCCCGGCTGGAGGAGGGCGCCACCGCGTCCGAGACGGCGTTCTACTACTTCCAGGGCATGTCCAAGACCGGCGTCAGCAAGTACCAGTTCAACGGATTCATGGACGACTCGTGGCAGGTCACCGACGAGGTGGAGGTGGAGGCGGTCACCTGGCTGCCGTGCGGTTCCTCGCGCTATCTGAACATCAACACCGAACTGAAGGTCAACCGCGGCTGGTCGAACAAGACCACCACCAGTTTCATCACGATGGACTCGTCCGACCTCAATCTCGACACCATCTATCGGGTCGTCTGGCAGCAATGCCCGTAGGACCTCTCAGCGCGGACGAACCAGTCCGGCGTTGAAGGCGGCGATCACCAGCTGAGCACGATCGCGGGCGGACAGTTTCGCGAGCAGATGCGTGATGTGCGTCTTCACCGTCTTCACCGAGATCACCAGGGCGGCAGCGATCTCATCATTGGCGAGACCGTTTCCGATCAGCGCGAGAACCTCCACCTCGCGCGGAGTGAGCCGTCGCAGCGCCCCGGCCGGACGTTCCGGCCGGGGCGCGGCCACATAGTGGGCGACCAGCCGCGTCAGGATCGACGGCGCGAACAGCGACTCCCCCGGCACGTCCGCCGCACCGCGTCGACCAGGTCCTCCGGGCGGGCGTCCTTCAGCAGGAACCCGGACGCGCCGGCCTGCAGCGCCTCATACACGTACTCGTCCAGCTCGAACATGCTCAGCACCAGCACACGGGTGCCGGTCAGCATCGGGTCGGCGCAGATCCGGCGGGTCGCGGTCAGCCCGTCCAGGCCGGGCATCCGCACGTCCATCAACACCACATCGGGGCGGGTGGCCCGGGCCCGCACCACCGCCTCGGCGCCGTCCCCGGCCTGCCCGACAACTTCAAGATCGGGCTGATGTCCGATGACGACCGCGAGACTGCGCCGCAGCAGCGGCTGATCGTCGACAAGAAGAACCCTCAGGGGTACGGCCACCGCTCCCTCGACCGCATCCTCGCCGCCCCCGGCTTCGCCGCTACCGCCCACCATCACCCCACCCATGCCACGCAACGCCCCTTCACCACTCCACCACGCCGCCCCAAGCGCAAGACCGCGGCGGGCTCTCCGGTCTGCCTGGCGCCCGTTCCGACGGTCCCGAGGCCCGCCACAGAGCGTGCGGCGTCGTCACGTGGGCTCGTCGGGGATGCGGGCGACCAGATGGAAACCGCCGTCGACACGTTCGGTGGTGAGCGTGCCGCCGAGGCTGCCGACCCGCTCGCGGAGGCCGGCCAGACCGTGACCCGCGCCCGGAGTCGCCCGCCAGCCGCTGACGGGGCCGCTGTCGGAAACGCTCACCACGACGTAAGGGCCGTCCCGGCGCACTCGAACCCCCACGTCGGCCGGTCCCGCGTGACGGGCCGCGTTGGCGAGTCCTTCACGGACCGTGCGGCACACCGCCACCTGCACACCCGGAGTCACCTCGCCCAGGCCGCCGCTGGTGAGATCGACCCGCAGCCCCGTGGCACGCGCGGACCGGACGATCTCCGGCAGCGCTTCCAGTCCCTCGACCGGCGCGCGCGGCCCGGGCGCGGCCGGATCACGCAGAACGGTCAGCATCCGGCGCAACTCGGCAGTGGTCTCCCGGCTGGCGGCCTCGATGTCGTCGAGCGCCGCCCGCATCTGATCGGGCTCCGGCTCGAAGCGGGTGGCGGCCACCCGCACGGTGATCAACCCGAGTCCGTGCGACACCAGATCGTGCAGGTCACGGGCGATCCGCAGGCGCTCAGCGAGGACCGCCTCGGTGGCCGCCCACTCGGTGAGGCGGCGTTCGTACTCCGTGCGGTCGGCCCGCCACCGGCGCACCGCCCAGACCGCTGCGGTGATCGCCCCACCACCGATCAGCACCGGAATCACACGGGCCGCCGGCCCCTCCGCACCGACCGTGCACATCGCCATGATCACGACGGCGACGACCACCAGGACGACCGGAACCGCCCGGCTACGCCAGGCCGGCCGCTCGAACACGTTCACCGCTAAGACTGTAATTCTCCGACCAGGGTCGTAGACCCGACCACCCACCGTGACGGACGTCCGTCAGCCGCGCAGGACGAGGCGCGGCGGTGGCAGACATACAGCCGAAGACCGAACGCGAAGACCGAACGCGAAAGGTCCGACGCAATGGCGAATGCAAGAGCGGAACACGAAGGCCGTACGCAAGGGCCGGACGTTGGGGGCCCGCGCGCGAGGGCCGGACGTTGGGGGCCCGCGCGCGAGGGCCGGACGTTGAGGGCCCGCGCGCGAGGGCCGGACGTTGAGGGCCCGCGCGCGAGGGCCGGAGGGGTAAGAGACAAGGGCCGGGCGCAAGGCGCCGGGCGCAAGGCGCCGGGCGCAAGAGGCCTGGCGCAAGGGCCGAACGCAAGACGCCGAACGCAAGACGCCGAACGCAAGGCGCCGGACGCAAGGCGCCGGACGCAAGGCGCCGGAGGCCTTGCGATGAGCGCGTTGACCGGGGACGAGGGCGAAGCGGGGGGCTCGGACCTGGGTCGTAGGGGCGGGCGGGAAAGCCGGAGCACGGTCCGATGTGTTCCAGGGCGGGCGCGGCTTGACTGGGGCGATGATCACGATCGAGGGTGTGAGCCGGGTTCGAGGGCGGGCCCGGATCCTGCATGAGGTGAGTTTCACGGCGCGGCCGGGGCGGGTCACCGGGTTTCTCGGGCCGAACGGGGCCGGCAAGACGTCCACGCTGCGGGTGCTGCTCGGGCTGGACCGGCCGCAGGGTGGGCGGGCCCTGGTCGACGGTCGGCGGTACGCCGAGTTGGCGCGCCCGCTCACCGTGGTGGGGGCGCTGCTGGACGGCAGCGGGGCGCACCGGTCGCGGACGGCCCGGGCGCATCTGCGCTGGATGGCGGCGAGCAACGGGCTGCCCAAGGGCCGGGTGGACGAGGTTCTGGAGCTGGTCGGGCTGGCCGGGGAGGCCGGGAAGCGGGCCGGGCGGTACTCGCTGGGCATGAGCCGCAGGCTGGGGCTGGCCGCCGCACTGCTCGGGGATCCGCCGGTGCTGATCCTGGACGAGCCGGTGAACGGTCTCGACCCGGCCGGGATCCGGTGGATGCGGGCGTTCCTGCGCGACAGCGCCGCCGACGGGCGGACCGTGCTGCTCTCCAGCCACCTGATGGGTGAGCTGGCCGAGACCGCCGACGACGTGGTGATCATCGATCACGGCGTGGTGGTGGCCGATGGGACGCTGGCCGAGGTGGTCGGCGAGCACGCGACGCTGGAGGACGCCTTCCTGGCCCGGACCGCCGACGAAGGGGTGGCGTGGTGAGGCGGGCACGACCGGCCCGGACCGCCGACGAGGGGGTGGCGTGGTGAGGCAGGTACGGGCGGAACTGGGCAAGTTGCTGAGTCTGCCGACCGCCTGGGTGGGCCTCGTGCTGGGGCTCGTGGCGGCGCCGGCGCTCGCGCTCCTGAGCGCCCGCGGAACCCGGAAGGCGATTCAGGAGGGGTTCCATGCGGATCCGTCGGACGCGGTGTTCCAGCCGTTGGGCATCGGCCTGCTCGGCGCGCTGATCCTCGGTGTGGTGGTGGTGAGCAGCGAGTACACGTCGACCGGGGAGGACTCGCCGGGGGCCCGGCAGCTGCAGGCCACCCTGGCGGCGATGCCCCGCCGGGGGCGTCTGGTCGCGGCGAAGGCCGTGGCTCTGAGCCTGCTCGTGGCGGTGCAGGGGGCGATCACCGCGGTGGCGACCCTGGCTCTGACCCGGGTGGTGCTCGGCGATCTGGTGCCCTCCCCCTCACCGGGCCGGGCCGCGGCCGCGGTTCTCTACTGGGTGCTGATGGGCCTGCTCGCGTACGCCCTGACGCTGATCTTCCGGAACGGGATCATCACGCTCACCGTGCTGATCGTGAACATCTCGGTGGTGTCGGTGTCCTACCTGCTGACGAAGGTGACGCCGCTCGCCGCGTACCTGCCGGACATCGTGGGGGCGCACATGTTCCTCAACGAGGTGGGTGACGTGCGCATCGCCCCGCTCACCGCCGGCGTGGTGATGACCGCCTGGGTGGCCGCGCTACTCGGACTGGGCGCGTGGATCTTCGAGCGGCGCGAGCCGTGACCGACACAAAGCGAGCCGTGACCGACACAAAGCGAGACAAGCGGATCATGACCGACACAAAGCGGATCGTGATCGGGGCGGCGCGGGCCGAGGTGGTCAAGCTGGCCACTCTGCCGTCCCTGGCCCTCACCGTGGCGCTGACGTGGGCGGTCACCGCGCTGGTGCGGCTGGCCGACCCGGCTCGCGGCGTGGTCCCGTACGCCCAGGTGGGTGTGTTGATCCTGGGGGTGCTGGCGGCCGGTCACGAGTATCAGGGTGGCGGGCAGATTCGGGCGACGCTGCTGGCCGTGCCGCGACGGCCGCTGCTGGTGGTGGCGAAGATCGTCGCGCTGGTGCCGGTGGGTGGCTTGGCGGTCCTCGGCGCGGCGCTGCTGGCGGGCGAGGCCGGCGCGACCGGCGGGCTGTTGGTGGATCTGCTGCTGGCGGCGGGTGTGGGGACGATCATGCGGCATCCGGTGGGAGCCACGGCTGTCGTGCTCACGGCGTACGAGATGGTCGTGCCCCTGGTCCGCGCCCACCTGCCGGAGGTCGCGCTGCCGCCCGCACCGGTCTGGGCGGCAGCGGTGGTGACCATCGCGGCAGTGATCTTCTGCCGCCGCGAGGCTTGAGGACTGGTGATCCTTGACGTCCCGGTGTTGAATTCCGGGCAAGGCGGGGGCCCCCTTACGTGCATGTGTCATTCACCGGCACACCCCCGCGCTGTTACACCTCGAGGAGTTATAACGATGGCGCAGCGCCCATCGCTCGCGGAAGTCCGCGAGCGCACCTATAAACGCCGGGATGCCTGGTGGACCGTGTGGCTGGTGGATCCACTGGCCGGTCCGCTGGTGCGGCTGGTGGCGCCGTGGAAATGGGCTACGCCGAACTTCCTGTCGCTGGCGGCGTTCGTGGTGGGCCTGGGTGCCGCGGCCTGCTTCTGGCAGGGTGAGTACCCGTGGCTGGTGGCCGGCGCGGTCCTCTTCCATCTGGCTTTCGTGCTCGACTGCATGGACGGCAAGATCGCCCGGCTGAACGGGACCGGCTCGATCTTCGGCAGTTGGCTGGACTACGTCTTCGACCGGCTGCGGGTGATGACGTGCGCGCTGGCCATGTTCGGCGGGCAGTGGCACCTGACGGGCAACACCGTCTACCTGTGGCTGGCCACCGCGGTGATCTTCCTGGACATGTTCCGCTACCTGAACGCGCTGCAGATGCAGAAGGTGAAGCTGACCATGAAGGAGAAGCTGCTGGAGGCCACCGGCGTGGTGGCGACCGACTACGTGGAGGAGACCGACGACGAGGTCGTGGAGCAGGACGACCCGGAGAAGGCCCGGGTCGACGTGCACGGTGACTTCCGCAAGCAGTTCGGCCTTTTTCTGCAGATTCGCAACTTCCTGCTGCGCCAGCGCATCCGGGTGCACGTCTTCAGCGGCATCGAGTTCATGATGTTCGTCTTCATCGTGGGCCCGCTGATCAACCAGATCGTGGTGGTGACCATCGTGTCCGGCGTGCTGCTGCTGGCGTTCGAGTCGCTGCTGGTCTTCAAGCTCTGGACCACGACCAGGACGTTCCACAGGAGACTGGCCACCCTCTGACGGCCACACCCGACGAAGCCCCGGCGGTTCTCCGCCGGGGCTTTCTCATGGGCCGGAGCCTCTTCACTTCCGGGAACCGGCGAACGGCCGCCTTTCGCCCGTTTTGTCCATATACTGGGCGCGGACCGGCCGGACGGACGAAATGAGGAGAAGCATGTCGAACGCTACGAACCAGCACATCCGGACGACCGGCTGGCTGGTGGCCGAGCTCCACCGGATCCGCGACGTCCTGGCCGTCCTGCCGCTGCCCGACGAGACCGCCGCCAAGGCGCACCGGGACCTCGGCGAGGCCGAGATCATGCTGCTCGAAGCGGACCCCGACCGGCGGCGGCTCGGCGGCACCCTGGAGCGCCTGACGCTCGTGCTCGCCGCCTCCGGTGCGCTCGACCATGCCGGCCAGGCCCTGCGCGGCCCGCTCGGCACCCTCGCCGATTGGAGCGGAGACCCGGCCGGTACGGTCCACCAGTTGCTGGCCTGAGCGAGGGCGAGCCGACGGGTCAGGCGTTGGTGACCCAGGCCCCCGACGGGTCCACGATGATGTTCTGACTCTGCCGCTCGCCGGAGACGAAGTCGATGACGCACTGGTAGGAACCGGCGCCCGCCTCGTCGACGTCGACGGCCGAGCAGGTGGCCGAGTCGACCTCGGCGTCCGAGCCGTCGGCGTTCCGGAAGTTGCCGCTCTCGGTGATGCTCTCCTGCAGCCACGCCGCGTCGAGCGCGTCCACCTCAACGGCGGACTCCTCGGTGGGCTCGACGACGGCCACCACCTCCTTGGCCGGCACGGCCGGGGCGCTCGCCGCCGGAGCGCTCGCGGCCGCGGCCGGGGCGGCGGTGACCGGCTGGGTGGCGGACTTCGCCGCGCCCATCGAGGTCATGGCCCCGATGATGCCGCCGACCGCCCACACCACCGCGAGTGTGATGCCGAACGTGACCCAGTACTTGTTGGTGGGGAATCCGGCATTCCTGGCCTTGCTGGAACGGCGGGCCGCCGAGATCGCACCGAACAACCCGAAGATCGCGGTGAACGCGACGACCGGCCCGACTCCCGGTACCTTGAACTGCGGCACCGACGGGTACGCCTGCGGCGGGGGCGGGTAGGCGCCGGCCGGCTGCTGCGGGTACGGGGTGGTGGGGTTGAACTGAGTCGTCATCTCGGGGCCCATCCGTGGTAGGAAACACGCTTGCGCCCTGAGTGATCGGCCCGGACCGACCACGGTTGAGACAACCTCCAAACGTCAGACGACGCGGACCGGGACCACATCGGGGGCTCCGAGACGGGCGGCGTCGGCCGTCTCGTCGTCCTGCTGCTCCTGGGAGGCGCGCTCCGCCTCCACCCGCAGGCGGTAGTTCTCCACCTCGCGCTCCCGCTGGGACTCCGTCCAGCCGAGGACCCGGCCCATCAGCTCGGCGGCGTGCGGGGCGGCCACCACGCCCCGGTCGAACGTCTCGATCGAGATCCGGGTACGCCTGGTCAGCACGTCCACCAGGTGCCGGGCGCCCTCGGCGGCGGCCGCGTAGACGAACTCGGCCCGCAGGTAGTCGTCGGCGCCCTCGATCGGGCGGCCCAGATCGGGATCGTCGCGGATCAGGTCGAGCAGCTCGTGGATCAGCGAGCCGTACCGGCCGAGCAGGTGCTCGACCCGGGCCACGTGCAGGCCCGACTCGGCGGCCAGCAGGCCCCGGCGGTTCCACAGTGCCGGGTAGCCGTCGGCGCCGACCAGCGGCACCCGGTCGGTGACCGAGCGCGGCACACTGCGGGCCAGGCTGTGCACACACGCGTCGACGGCGTCCTTCGCCATCACCCGGTACGTGGTGTACTTGCCCCCGGCCACCACGACGAGCCCCGGGACCGGGCTGCTGACCGAATGCTCCCGGGACAGTTTCGACGTCGACTCGGACTCGCCGGACAGCAGCGGCCGCAGACCCGCGTAGACGCCCTCCACGTCGGCCCGCTCCAACGGCCGGGCCAGCACCTTGTTGACCTCGGTGAGCAGGTAGTCGATGTCCTTCGCGGACGCGGCCGGATGTGCCTTGTCCAGGGACCAGTCGGTGTCGGTGGTGCCGACGATCCAGTGCCGGCCCCACGGGATCACGAACAGCACGCTGCGCTCGGTCCGCAGGATCAGGCCGGTCGACGAGTGGATGCGGTCCCGGGGCACGACCAGGTGGATGCCCTTGGAGGCGCGGACGTGGAACTGGCCGCGCGACCCGACCAGGGACTGGGTGTCGTCGGTCCACACCCCGGTCGCGTTGATCACCTGGTGGGCGCGGATCTCGTACGTCCGGTCGTGTTCGAGGTCGTGTACCCGTACCCCCGTGACCCTCTCGCCCTCCCGGAGGAAACCGACCACCTCGGCCCGCGTCGCGACGTGGGCTCCGTGGGAGGCCGCGGTCCTGGCCAGGAACATGGTGTGCCGGGCGTCGTCCACCTGCGCGTCGTAGTACTGCAGGGCCCCGACCAGCGAGTCCCGGCGCAGCGCGGGGCAGGCGCGCAGCGCACCGCGACGGGTGAGATGCCGGTGCCGGGGAAGCGATCCGGACAGGGCCATCGTGTCGTAGAGGGTGACGCCGGCGCCCGCGTAGACCCGCTCCCAGGCGCGGTGCTTGAGCGGGTAGAGGAACCGGACCGGCCGGGCCAGGTGCGGCGCGAGCCGCTGCAGGATGAGCCCCCGTTCCCGCAGCGCCTCGCGCACCAGCCCGAAGTCCAGCATCTCCAGATAGCGCAGACCCCCGTGGATGAGTTTGCTGGACCGGCTGGACGTGCCGGAGGCGAGGTCGCGCGCCTCGACGAGCCCCACGGTCAGTCCCCGTGTGACCGCGTCGAGCGCGCACCCCGCCCCCACCACTCCCCCGCCGATCACCAGCACGTCGACCTCGGTCGCGGACAGCGCTTCGAGGGCGGCGTCCCGGTAGGCAGGCGAAAGAGCAGTCATGATCAGTCCACGTCCACCCAGTCGAGGGTCCGCTGCACCGCCTTCTTCCACTTCCCGTAACCGTCTTCGCGCTGTTCCCCCGACCAGGTGGGCTGCCAGCGCTGCGACTCGTTCCAGTTCTCCCGCAGCTCGTCGGTGTTCTTCCAGAAGCCGACCGCGAGACCGGCGGCGTAGGCCGCGCCCAGGGCGGTGGTCTCGGCGACGACCGGCCGGCTGACCGGCACACCGAGCACATCGGCCTGGATCTGCATGCACAGGTTGTTGACGGTGATGCCGCCGTCGACCTTCAGCACGTCCAGGGTGACACCGGAGTCCTGGGCCATCGCGTCGACGACGTCCCGGGTCTGGTAGCAGATCGACTCCAGGGTGGCCCGGGCGATGTGCGCGTCGGTGTTGAACCGGGACAGGCCGACGATCGCGCCGCGGGCGTCCGAGCGCCAGTAGGGCGCGAACAGGCCGGAGAACGCCGGGACGAAGTAGACGCCCCCGTTGTCCTCGACCCGGGCGGCCAGGGACTCGCTCTCCGCCGCCGAGTTGATGATGTGCAACTGGTCGCGCAGCCACTGCACGGCCGAGCCGGTGACCGCGATCGAGCCCTCCAGGGCGTAGACCGGCGCCGCGTCGCCGAACTTGTAGCAGACCGTGGTGAGCAGCCCGTTCTCCGAGCGCACCAGGTTGGTCCCGGTGTTGAGGAGCATGAAGTTGCCGGTGCCGTAGGTGTTCTTGGCCTCGCCGGGGCTGAAGCACACCTGCCCGACGGTGGCCGCCTGCTGGTCGCCGAGGTCGCCGGTGAGCGGGACGTCGCCGCCGATCGGGCCGCTGATGTGCGCGGTGCCGTAGCCGTTCGGGTCCGACGACGGCCGAATCTCCGGAAGCATCCGCCTCGGGATGTCGAAGAACGACAGCAACTCGTCGTCCCAGTCGAGGGTCTCCAGGTTCATCAGCATCGTCCGGCTGGCGTTGGTCACGTCGGTGACGTGGTTGCCGCCCTCCTTGCCGCCGGTGATGTTCCACAGCAGCCAGCTGTCGGTGTTGCCGAAGAGGGCGTCACCGCGCTCGGCCGCCTCGCGGACCCCGTCGACGTTCTCCAGAATCCACTGGATCTTGCCGCCGGAGAAGTAGGTGGCCGGCGGCAGCCCCGCCTTGCGCCGGATGGTCTGGCCACGCTCATCACGATCAAGAGCGGAGGCGATCCGGTCGGTACGGGTGTCCTGCCACACGATCGCGTTGTAGTAGGGCCGGCCGGTCCGCCGGTCCCAGACGACCGTGGTCTCCCGCTGGTTGGTGATCCCGACCGCGGCCAGGTCACTCGCCGACAGGTTGGCCTTCTGCATCGCCGTCCGCACGACGGTGACGGTCCGGTCCCAGATCTCGATCGGGTTGTGCTCGACCCAGCCGGCCCGCGGCAGGATCTGCTCGTGCTCCAACTGGTGCCGGGCCACCTCGTTGCCGCCATGGTCGAAGATCATGAATCGGGTGCTGGTGGTCCCCTGGTCCACTGCGCCCACGAAGTCAGCCACGGGTCGCCTCCACTTCTGCCTCGTCTCTCGGTGTCGGGGCACGTCCCACCTCCGGCGGCTCGGCCGACGGCAGGAAGCGTCCGATCAGAGTCTGGTACAGCCCGGCGCCCACGATGCCACCGACGATCGGCCCGACGATCGGGATCCAGAAGTAGAGATACCCCGTCTGGTCGCGGAACGCGCCCCCGTAGCCGGTCAGGAAGCTGGCGAGTCGTGGGCCGAAGTCACGGGCCGGGTTGATCGCGTAGCCGGCGTTGGTGCCCCAGGCCATGCCGATCGCGACCACGAGCAGGCCGACCACGACCGGGCCCAGGTTGGCGGCCGGTGGATTGTTGGCCATGTCGGACAGCGCCAGGATGACGAAGAGCAGGATGGCCGTACCGATGATCTGGTCCCGGAAAGCGCCCCATTCGCTCACCGGGAGCGTCCCGTTGCCGGGAAGCGTCGAGAAGACGCCCTGCGTCTTGATCGTCAGGTCCGGGTCGGCGGCGCGCAGCACCTCGGTGTAGTTCCAGCGCACCAGCAGCGCGGCCACGAACGCGCCGAGAGTCTGTGCGATCGCGTAGGGCGCCACCTTCCGCCAGGAGAAGCCCTTGAAGACGGCGAGCGCGATGGTCACCGCCGGGTTCAGATGCGCGCCGCTGATCCGCGCCGCGACGTAGACGCCGAGTGTCACGCCCAGGCCCCAGGCCCAGGCGATGCTGTCGTGGTCCCCGATGCCGGCGGCGGCGACCTGCGCCACCACCCCCACGCCGAAAAGAATGAGAATCATGGTGCCGGCGAACTCCGCCGCGAGCTCCCCGGCGAGTCCTGGAGTCTTGAATCGTGTAGCCATGCTCCCTCCTCTGCTAGATGCCCTGGACGCTATGAAGGGGTCCGGGAGGGGGCAATGAACACCGGTCGGCATTGTCGAACATCGACCACTGCGAGTCGTCACACAGTGGCATAGAGTCCGAAACATGCCCGGGACGGTGCAGTCCATCGAGCGAGCGGCCGCGATCCTGCGGACGCTCGCCGGTGGCCCGGGCCGTCTCGGGCTCACCGAGATCGCCCGCACGCTGGACCTGGCCAAGGGCACCACCCACGGCATCCTGCGCACCCTGCAGCTGGTCGGGTTCGTCGAGCAGGACCGGGTCTCCGGGCGGTACCAGCTCGGTGGCGCCCTGCTGCACCTGGGCACCAGCTACCTCGACATCAACGAGCTGCGTTCCCGTTCGATCAACTGGGCCGACCCGCTCGCCGCCCGCAGCGGGGAGGCCGTCCGGATCGGCACCGTCCTGGAGGGCCGGGTCCTCGTCGTGCACCACGTGTTCCGGCCCGACGACACGTTCCAGACCCTCGATGTGGGCGCCCTGCTGCCGCTGCACGCCACCGCGCTCGGCAAGGTCCTGCTGGCCTACCGGGCCGGTGGCCCGGTGCCCGACCTGGAGACCTTCACCCGGCTCACCCTCACCGATCCGCGTGCGCTCGCCACCGCCCTCGAGGGGGTACGCGACGCCGGCTGGGCCGGTGAGGTCGAGGAGCTCCTGCTCGGGCAGGCGGCCGTGGCGGCGCCGATCCGTGGCTACGGGGGCTGGTGGTCGGCGCGATCGGCATCTCCGGCCCGGTCGACCGGGTCTGCGACAGCCGCTACCGGCCCCGGCCGCACCTCGTCGGCTTCGTCCGCGACGCCGCCCGCGCGATCTCCCGCGACCTGGGGGCCACCAGATGACCTCCCTGAAGGTGTCCCCATGACCTCCCTGAAGGTGTCCCGATGACCTCCCTGGAGGTGTCCCGATGACCGACAGATACGTCGTCGCCATCGACCAGGGCACCACGTCCACCCGGTGCATCGTCTTCGACCGTCGCGGGCAGCTCGTCTCGCTCGCCCAGCAGGAGCACAAGCAGTATTTTCCCCGGCCGGGCTGGGTGGAGCACGACGCCATGGAGATCTGGCGCAATGTGGAGCGCCTCGCGCCCCGGGTCCTCTCACGGGCCGGGATCAGCCTCGATCAGGTGGCCGCGGTCGGCATCGCCAATCAGCGCGAGACGACGGTCATCTGGGATCGCCTCACCGGGGCTCCGGTGGGCCGGGCCATCATCTGGCAGGACACTCGGACCGACGGTCTGGTGCACACGCTGATCGACACCCCCGGGTCCTCGGAGATCTCCGCGATCTCGGGCCTGCCGTTGGCGACGTACTTCTCCGGTCCACGGTTGCGGTGGATGCTCGACCACACCCCCGGGCTCCAGGACCGTGCCGAACGCGGCGAGGTGCTCTGCGGCACGATGGAGACCTGGCTGATCTGGAACCTGACCGGCCGCACCCAGCACGTCACCGACGTCACCAATGCCAGCCGCACCATGCTCCTGGACGTGCGGTCCCTCGACTGGTCCCCGCGGGCGCTCGACTTCTTCGGCATCCCCCGCGCGATGCTGCCGGCGGTGCGGCCGTCCATCGGCGGCTTCGGCACCGCGTCGGAGGGATTCCCGGGGGTACGGATCGGCGCCGCCCTCGGCGACCAGCAGGCGGCCCTCTTCGGGCAGACCTGCTTCACCCCGGGCGAGGCCAAGTGCACGTACGGCACCGGCAGCTTCCTGCTCCTGAACACCGGCACCGACCTCGTCCGCTCCGACAACGGGCTGCTCAGCACGGTCGCCTACCAGATCGCCGGCGAACGGGCCGTCTACGCGCTGGAGGGCTCGATCGCGATCACCGGCTCGCTGGTCCAGTGGTTCCGCGACCAGCTGGAGCTGATCTCCAGCGCGCCCGAGATCGAGACCCTGGCGCGGACCGTGGCCGACAACGGCGGCTGCTACATCGTCCCGGCGTTCTCCGGGCTCTACGCCCCCTACTGGCGCAGTGAGGCGCGTGGTGTCATCGTGGGCCTGACCTCGTACATCACCAAGGGTCACCTGGCCCGCGCGGTGCTGGAGGCGACCGCCTGGCAGACCCGCGAGGTGGTCGACGCGATGAACGCCAACTCCGGCCTCACCCTGACGACGCTGAAGGTGGACGGCGGGATGACCGCCGACAACCTGCTCATGCAGATGATCGCCGACGTGCTGGACGTGCCGCTGGTCCGCCCGCTCGCCGTGGAGACGGTGTCGCTGGGCGCCGCCTACGCGGCCGGCCTGGCCGTCGGCTACTGGCCCGACCTCGACGGCCTGCGCCGCAACTGGCACATCGCCGGCCAGTGGATGCCGGCCATGGACCCGGCGGTGCGCTCCACCGAGTACGCCAACTGGCGCCGCGCGGTGGAGCGCACCTTCGACTGGATTCAGCCGGCCTGACCGGTCACTTGGTGGCGCGGCCGCTCAGCTTGTCGCGCAGCCGGTCCACCAGGCCCACCCCGGGGCCGACCAGCTTGTGGAAGAGCTCGCTGTTCGGCGCGCCCGGATGCGGACGGGTCGGCGCCAGCTTCTTGGCGGTCTGCACCTTGCCGGCCAGCTCGACCAGCTCCTCGTGCGGCACCACACGGCGCAGCTTGGGGAACTGCTCGTCCTCCTCGTCGTGCACGTGGTCGGTCAGCAGCTCCTCGAGCTTGCGCAGCGCGAGGTCGAACTCGAGGCCGGAGACGTCCAGGTCCTCCAGCCGCTTCATCGTCTCCTCGAGCTCCTTGTGCTCCTCGATGTCGTGCTCGACGGCCTTGTCACCGTCGTCGAGGTACTTGCGCATCACCGGGTAGACGTACATCTCCTCGGCCACGGCGTGGCGCACCAACTCGCTGATCGCGGTGTCGGTGAGATCACGCCGGATCATCGGGTCGGCCACCGCCCAGATCTCGCCGATCAGGGCGGTGACATCACGGTGGTCGTTGACGAGGACGTCGATCACGTCCCCGCCGTTCTGCGGGCTCGTCACGGTTGCCTCCCCGGAGGTGGGTGCGTTCGGTTGACACCCGGCTACCCGCCCGGCCCGTGAATATGCCCGCCGGCCGCGGGTCAGGCGGCGACCAGGCGCGGGTCGGCCTTGCGGAAGCCCTGGCAGTGGCCGCAGACCATGTAGTAGCTCGCCGGCTTCACCGGGAACAGCGGGATGAAGAACAGGGTGAACCTCGTGGTCCGGCGCAGCAGGTGCTGGGGCGCCTGCCAGCCGCAGATCTCGCAGTTCATCACCCGGGCACCCATCGGATGGTCCTTGCTTCGCAATCCGAACAACAGGAACACCGGTCTCTCCTCACCTCGCGGACTCGCTCGTCCTATGGTCTTACCCACCGGCAAGCGGGGTACGTGCCGCCGCTCCGGAAACAGCGCCCGGCGGCATCGGGTGGCCGCCGGGCGACCTCCTCCTGACGGCGCTCGCGCGCGCCGTGCGACCGGTGGTGGATGGGAGTTTCTTCCGATGTACCGGGCCGGTCGCTCTCGGTAGCGTCGCCGGCAGGGCAACAACGGGGTGGGGAGGGCGCGTGCAAGACCACATGGTGGACCTCACCGTGACCGTGGAACGGACCGGCCGCGGCGAGCTGCTCGTCGGGGTCTCCGGTGAGCTGGACATCCGGACCGCCTCGCCGATGCTGCGCACGATCGGCGGCCTGCTGGGCGAGGACGAGTTCGAGATGCTGCGGCTCAACCTGTCCGGGATCGAGTTCTGTGACCACGCGGGGCTGCGGGCCCTGCACGCGCTCGAGGTGGCCGCCGGCCCCGATCGGGTACGGATCGTGGCCGCCCACCCGTCGGTCGACGTCATCCTGCGGCTCTGCGGCATCACCACGTTCCTCGGGCACCCGGCCGGTGCGGCGACGCGCACCGGCTGATCGGCCGACCCCGGGGGAGCCTGTCCGGGGCCGGCCGGGCGACACATGATGGACGGGTGGGCCTACCTCCCGCCGGTGGGCGGATCACGGCCGAGATCCTCGGGATCGCGGCGACACGGGCCGGCGTACGGCAGCGGGCCGAGGCGCTGATCGAGGCGCTGCGCCCGGTGCTGCGACACGACGCGGCCTGGGTCAGCCTGCTCGATCCGGAGCGGTGGCTGCAGCAGCCGGTCACCACGGTCGGCTACCCGCACCGGGTGGGCGGCTATCTGGCGTCGCCCGCGTTCATGACCGAGGTGGAGCGGGTCGGCATGCACCGGGGCCGGCGCCCGATCCGGGTGGTCGACTCTCCGGTGCACGTCTCCGAGCTACCGGTGTGGGTCGACTACTTCGAGCCGTCGGGGCTGGCCGAGGGCGTGTCGATCCCGATCGTCACCGCCGACGGCCGCTATCTGGGTCTGCTCGGCTCGCACACCGAGTCGGCGGAGCCGCTGAGCGACGAGTCGCTGGATCTCCTGGTCGCGCTCACGCCGCTGATCGCGCACGTGGTCGACCCGCTGCGCACGCTGACCACACTGGCCGGGATGGTGTCCGACGCGCGGGCCGGCGTGGTGCTGACCCGCGCGGGGCGCACCGAGGAGCTGCCGGGACTGCCGGGCGTGGCCGAGCTCGGTGTGGACTCGGCGACGCTGCTCCTGGTCGGATCGCTGCTGACGCCGGGCCGCGCGTGGGCGCGGTTCCTGGTGCCGGGCGAGGACCCGTCCGGGCGCGGCACCCTGCTCCAGGTGACGGTGCTGGCCTGCCCGCCGGAGCCGCCCGGACACCACCGGGCCATGGTGCTGATCGGGCCGCCGCCGGAGACGTACGGCCTGACCCCCCGCGAGCTGCAGGTGCTCGGGCTGCTGGTGGAGGGCCGCAGCAACGCGGGGATCGCGGGCGCCCTGCGGATCACCGCCCGGACGGCGGTCGGGCACCTGGAGCACATCATGCTGAAGCTGGGGGCGGAGTCACGCACCGCGGCGGCGGTCCGCGCCGATCGGCAGGGCCTCTACGTCCCGGCCGGCTTCTTCGGGATCTGATCGGCGGGCTGCCGGACGTGACGGGCCGGTCGTCAGGGCTTGTCGTCAGGACTTGAGGAGCGCCCACACGATCTTGCCGGTCCGCGTGGGCAGCGCGCCCCATCCGTTGACCGCCGCGTCGACGATGCGCAGGCCGTACCCCCGCTCGGTCAAGGGGTTCTCCATCTCCAGCCGGATCGACGGCAGGGCCGGCGAGCCGTCGACGACGGCCAGGTGCAGGAGGCGGCCCGCGTCGCGACGGGAGATCAGCACGTCGATCGGGGTGCCGGCGTGCTCGGCCGCGTTGACGACCAGCTCGGACACGACCAGACGGGCCCGGGTCACGAGCGGCGCCATCCCCCACTCCTCACAGGCGGCGGTCACCATGTGCCGGGCCCGGGCGGCGGCCGCCTCGTCGGCGGGCAGGTGCAGCCGGACCCGTTCCGTCCGCGGGCGGCTGACGGAGAGGTAGGACCGGGCCAGCCGGACCGTCGGGAAGGTGGGCACCAGCCGGGCGGCGACGACGGTGCCGAGCCGGGCGGACAGGTCGGTACGGTCGGGCAGGCAGGCGGCGACCTGAACCACCGGCTCCATGCGCTCCCCGTGGACGGCGGCGGTGAGCCAGAGCGGCGCGCTGATCGCCCCCGGGTCGTGCAGGTCACGCAGATCCAGCAGCAGCCCGGCCGGATGGTGGGACAGGCACTTGTTGAGCAGGCCGAAGGTGGTGAGCCACAGGGCCCGCTCCCAGACCCCGCGCACGGTGAGCTCGACGATCCAGGTCTCGTCGTCCACCACGGCTGTGACCGATGGGCCGGACATTCCCTCGTCCCACTCCCGGTGAAGTCGCCCTGTCGGTGAAGTCGCCCTCGGCGAAGTCGCCCTCGGCGAAGTCACCCTCTCGGCGAAGTCACCCTCTCGGCGAAGTCACCCAGGAACCTATCCGGGCCCGGGCCCGGACGCCAGCCGTTGCTCAGCGGGCGGCGGTCAGACGGGCCATCGTGCGCTGCTTGAGGGCGAAACCCTGCTTGGCCGCGTCACGCAGATGGGCGACCAGCGGCGAGCGGGAGCGTCGGGCCCACGGGACGGCGACCTCGGTGGTGCCGTACTTCTCCTTGTACGTGTTGCCGCCCACGAAGTCGAACTCGGTGACCCCGCGCGCCTTGGCCCACCGCAACGCGTGCCAGATCAGCGTCTCGTTGGGCCGCAGGTGCTGTCCGGAGCGGTAACTGGCGCCGCCCCAGAAGTACATGGCGCGGTGATGCCACGGCAGGACCGCGGTGGCGATGCTGCGGCCCTCCGGATCCCGGGCGCGCAGCAGCAGGACCCGCCCGGCCGGGCCCAGGTGACGGATCAACGACCGAACCCTTTCCACCGAATAGGTGGGTACCAGATTCTGTTTGGCGAATACGTCCCGCAATTGATCGTAGAATTCGTCGGCGAATGCGGGATCGGCGTCCACCTCCTCGACGGTGACACCCGACTTCGCGGCCTTGCGGATGTTTCTGCGGCATGCGCTCGCCATCGCGCCGAACAACGCGTCGGAGTCGGGATTCAAATCGATCACCGCGGTGGGCGCGGAGTCCCAGCGCAGGCCGAGGCCGGTCAGATCGGCCGGCGTGAGACCCCGGTCGCGGATCTCCAGGTGCGCGGCGCCGGCCTCACCGAAGGCGAACGGCATGAGCGCGCTGAGCGCGGCCCGGCGGGGGACGTCCGGCCGGAGGGTGAATCCGAGGTACGACGTGGTCCAGCCGGCCATCGGGCTGCCCAGGATGCGCATGCCGAAACGCCTGCTCAGAAGCCCGGTGAAATGCCCGACCGGCTGACCCCCATCGGTGACGGTGGCGAGCAGCGGCTCGGCGTTCTGGCACTCGGCGACGAACCGGAGCCACTCGGGAGTGTGGAAGATCAGCCGATCCGGGTAGGTCGCCCGGTCGGCCCAGAGGGCGGCGTCAGGCTGCACCCGGTGCAGTCGCAACATGAGGGGTCCCCGATCGAATCATTGTCCGGCGGGCCTGATGATGCTCAACCACATGTCCATTCCGCAAGGAGCCGATCGGGCTATTCCTAATTGACGCGAATAATACTCGCGTTCATGGTGACAATTGCTACTGATGCTCGCCCGCACGCATTTGCGAAGGTGGGTGTGAGCCGCGGGACGACGTCTTCGTGGCCGCGACCTGTCGAACGAGCGGGAGGGTGCCGATCGCATGCAGACGGCGATCAGACGACGCCTGAACGAGCTGGGGCTGCGCAGTCGCCTGCGGGCACGGCCACGGCTGCAGGGACGGATCATGGCCCCCGCCGGGCTGCGGCGCCGGCTCCCCAGCACCCCCGGCCTCTACTTCCCCTTCTATCACGACGTTCCCGCCGAGTACGCCAAGGACCTGCGCAACCACCTGCGGGCCCTGCAGCGGATCGGCCCGATGGTCGGGTGGGACGAGGCGATGCGCATCCTGACCGGCACGCAACCGCTGACCGGGCCGGTGTTCTGCCTGTCCTTCGACGACGCCCACCTGACCTGGCGGGACGTGGCCGCGCCGGTGCTGCTGGAGATGAGGGTCCCGGCGATGTTCTTCCTCACCTCCGGCATGGTCGGGCAGCCGGGGAACCTGAGCTGGGACGACTGCCGGAACCTGGCGGCCTCCGGGTTCGACTTCGGCTCGCACACGGTCACCCATCACCGGCTGGCCGACCAGGACGACGAGACCGCGGCCCGGGAGATCGTCGACTCGAAACGGGAGATCGAGGACGAGCTCGGGACCGAGATCAAAGACTTCGCGGCGCCGTACGGCCATCCCGCCGTCGACTACCGCGAGCGAGACGTGGCCGTCGCCCGGCGGGCCGGGTACCGCAGCTTCTCCAGCACCCTGCGCCCGGCCATGCACGCCGGCGACTCCCCGATGTGCATCCGCCGTCAGGGCCTGCACCCGGCCTGGCCGATCCTGGCCGTGAGGACCCGCGTCCATGACTGACACCGAGACCGGCGCCCGCATCTACCTGTCCCCGCCGGACGTCACCGACCTGGAGCGCAAGCTGCTGCTGGACGCCTTCGACTCGAACTGGGTGGCCCCGGTCGGACCCGACCTGGACGCCTTCGAGGAGCAGGTGGCCGATCGTGTCGGCGTGCGGCACGCGGTGGCGCTGAGCAGCGGCACGGCCGCGCTGCACCTGGCCCTGATCGCGGCCGGGGTCCGGCGCGGCGACACCGTGCTGGTGCCGTCGTTCACCTTCGCCGCGACCGCGAACGCCGTGGTCTACCTGGGCGCCCGGCCGGTCTTCGTGGACTCCACACCGGACAGCTGGAACGTCGACCCGGCGCTGGTGGCCGAGGAGCTGCGGGCCCGGGCCGAGCGCGGGAACCTGCCACGGGCCGTGATCGCGGTCGACATGTACGGCCAGTGCGCCGACTACGACCCCCTTCTGGAGGCCTGCGACCGGTACGGCGTACCCCTGATCGAGGATGCCGCCGAAGCCCTCGGCGCGACCTATCGCGGGAGGGCGGCCGGGTCGTTCGGGCTGGCCGGGGTGCTCTCGTTCAACGGCAACAAGATCATCACCACCGGTGGCGGCGGGATGCTCGTGACCGACGACGGCCGCGTCGCCAAGCAGGCCCGGCACCTGGCCACCCAGGCCCGCGAGCCGGTCGCGCACTACGAGCACCGGGCCGTCGGCTACAACTACCGGCTCAGCAACCTGCTCGCCGCGGTGGGCCGGGGCCAGGTGCAACGGCTGGATCAGATGATCGCGGCCCGCAAGGCGACCTTCGCGTTCTACCGCGACCGGCTGCCCGGGCTGACGTTCATGCCGATCGCCGGCTACGGCGAGCCCAACTACTGGCTCACCTGCGTGCTCACCGAGGACGAGGCCCACCGGGACCGGCTGCTGGCCGCGCTCGACAGCCGCGACATCGAGGCCCGGCCGGCCTGGAAGCCGATGCACCTGCAGCCGGTCTTCCAGGACTGCGTGACGCGCGGTGGCGGGGTGTGCGCCGACCTGTTCCGCCGCGGGGTGTGCCTGCCCAGTGGATCCGCTCTGACCGACCACGACCGGGGACGCGTCGTCGACGCGGTTCGGGAGGGCTGAGACGCCATGCACATCGTCTACATCCACCAGTACTACTGCAATCCGCAGATGGCCGGGGGATCCGCTCCTACGAGCAGGCCCGCCGGCTGGTGGCGCGCGGGCACACCGTCGACGTGATCACCACCGACATCACCCCGGGGGCACGCAAGCTCGGCTGGACCACGACCGTGGAGGACGGCGTGACGGT
This sequence comes from Actinoplanes sp. CA-252034, assembly GCF_050956125.1. Taxonomy (NCBI): domain Bacteria; kingdom Bacillati; phylum Actinomycetota; class Actinomycetes; order Micromonosporales; family Micromonosporaceae; genus Actinoplanes; species Actinoplanes sp. CA-252034. The sequence goes on along the minus strand of NZ_CP191846.1, from coordinate 2,828,173 downwards.
CCACTGGTTCCGCGTGCCGTACCACAACGACATGTCGTATGCCCGCCGCCTGCGCGCCTTCGCCGAGTTCATGGTGCTGGCCGCCGTGAAGGCCGCGAAACTGCGCGCCGACCTGGTCTTCGCCACCAGCACGCCGCTGACCGTGGCCGTGCCCGGGGTGATCGCCGCGAAGCTGCGCCGGGTGCCGTTCGTCTTCGAGGTCCGCGACCTGTGGCCCGAGGTGCCGATCGAGATGGGCGCGCTGCGCAACCCGGTGCTGCGCACCATGGCCGGCGGACTGGCGAGCTTCGCCTACCGCAACGCCCGCGAGGTCATCGCCCTCTCCCCCGGCATGGCCGCGGGCGTCACGGCCCGCCGGCCCGGCACCCCCACCACGGTCATCCCGAACGCCGCGGATCTCGACCTGTTCCGGGTCGACCCCGAGGAGGTACGTCGGTTCCGCGCCGCCCACGACTGGCTCGGCGACCGCCCGCTGATCGTCTACACCGGTGCCCTGGGTGCGGTGAACGGCGTGGAGTACCTGGTCCGGGCGATGCACACGGCCACCAGGGTGGACCCGGACCTGCGGTTCCTGATCGTCGGCCACGGCAAGGAGTGGGAGCCGACCAAGACGCTCGCCGCCGAGTTGGGGCTGCTCGGCCGGGTCGTGCACATGTGGGAGAAGGTGCCGAAGTCGCAGCTGCCGGTGATCCTCGGCGCGGCCACCATGTCCAGCAGCACGGTCCGCCCGATCCGCGGCCTCTGGGACAACTCGGCCAACAAGTTCTTCGACGCGCTGGCCGCGTCCCGGCCGATCGCCGTCAACTACGGCGGCTGGCAGGCCGACCTGCTCCGGCAGACCGGGGCCGGCCTGGTGCTGGATCCGGTCGACACCGAGTCCGCCGGCGCCGAGTTGGCCCGGCACCTGCGTGACGAACTGTGGCTGAAGCAGGCCAGGGACGCCGCGCACCGGCTGGCCGTGGAGCAGTTCTCCCGCGACCTGCTCTTCGAGAAGTTCGAGGCCGTGCTCAACCGTTCGGCCCGGTGGGACACCGAGCCGGCCCATTCCTGAAGTGATTGCGGGGGAACCACCGTGGAACTGCGTGCGTACGTCCGGGCCTGCCGGCGCCGATGGCTCTGGCTGCTGGTGCCGGTGCTGGTCGCGGCCGGCACCGCCGCCGGGCTGACCCTGGCCGGTGCGCCGGGCCACCGGTCGTCGATGGTGCTGTACGTCAGCTCGGGCAACGCCGACCCGGACTCGGGGGCGCGGCGGCTCAACTCGTACATCGCTCTGCTGACCGGCCCCCGGGTGGCGCAGGCCGTGGTCGACCGGATCGGGCCGGACGTCACCGTCGACCAGGTGCAGAAGAGCCTGTCCGCGCAGATCCGGGAGGGCACCGACCTGCTCGAGATCGCGGCCGTCGACCCGGACGCCGAACGCAGCGAGCAGATCGTGACGACGGCTGCGTCGGTCCTGGTGGGCCTGGCCCGGCAGATCGGCGCCCCGGCCGACGAGGACGCCGGCCCGGCCACCCAGGTGTCCATCGTGCAGGACGCCGTCACCGTCGAGGAGCCCGGCGACCTGGCCCGTGACGCCGGGTTCGCCGCCGTGCTGGGCCTGCTGATCGGGGCGGCCGCGGTCGCCGCGAAGGAGGCCACCGGCCGGACCGTCGCCGAGGAGGACGACCTGCGCCGTCTCGGCCTCGACGCGGTCGGGACGATCTCGATCGGCGGCCGCTCCCGCGACGGCCATCCGGATCAGGCGCTCGCCGAGGCGTTCCGCCGGTTGCGCAGCCTGCTGCCGGTGCTGGCCGAGCCGCCGGCTCCAGCGGTACCGGCGCGGGGCCGTTCGCTGCTGATGACCGGCGCCAGTCGTAAGGAGGGCACCACCGCGGTCACCTGCGGCCTGGCCATAGCGATGGCCGAGACGGGAGCGCGGGTCGTGCTTGTCGACGCCAACATGCGTACGCCGGGGATCGGCCGCTACCTGTCGCTGGACGCCTCGCCCGGCCTGGCCGAGGTGCTGGCCGGCACGGCGCGGGTGCCGGACGTGCTGCAGGACTCGCTCGGCGGCCGGGTGACCGTGCTGCCGGCCGGTGAGCACGCACCCGACCCGGGTGAGCTGCTGGCCTCGCCGCGGCTGGGCGCGACCGTACGGACGCTGACCGAGCGCTACGACATCGTGCTCGTGGACGCCCCCGCCTTGCAGGGTGTGGCCGACGCGACCGTGATCGGGCAGGTCACCGACAGCGCGCTGCTGGTGGTGCGAGCCGGGCGGACCCGGACCGCGGACGTGGAGAAGTCGATCGACCTGCTCCAGCGCGTCGGGGCCCGGCTGGCCGGCGCGGTGCTCAACGCGCTGCCACGCAAGCTGCCGGTGAACGGCTCGTGGCACGGCCCGGCCGAGGTGAGCACCGGGGTGGACACCCCCGACCTGGTCTTCGGGCTGGACCCGACACAGTCGCCGCGACTCGACGACACGTTCGTGTCGCTGCCGGTGGTCGGGACCGCGCGCGGCCGGGCGAAGGTGACCGACACCGACGACGAGCAGTCCCCTGAGGTGCCGGCCCAGCGCAGCGCCGCCGACGACGACGCCGACGAGGAGCAGCAGCGCAGTGAGTGATCTACGGATCGGGATCCGGGAGGCCGGCCCGATCGCCCTCGCCGGGAAGGTGCTGCGCGAGCCCTCCGTCCAGCTGCTCGCGTCGCAGGTGCTGACCGGCGCGGTGGCGATGGCCGCGAACATCCTGATGGTCCGGTCGCTGAGCCCGGCCAACCGGGGTGAGGTGGCGCTGCTGCTGCAGGTGGTCTACCTGGCCACCCAGTTGCTGCTGCTCGGCACCGAGCGCAGCTTCGTGGCCGCCTACCACAACGTGTCGCCCGCTCCCGCCGTTCGTGCCTACGCGCGCCTGCTCGCCGTACCCTGCCTGCTGTTTCTCGGTGGTGCGGTGATCTGGCAGATCGTCGCGCCCGCGCGGCTCACGCCGGGCCCGCTGATCGTCGCGATGCTCGCCTGGTTCGCCCTGATCGAGGCGACCAGCCTGGCCACCCGGTCGATCGCCATCGCGGTGGGCCGGGTCCGGGACTTCCTGGTGGCCCGGGTGGTCGAGGCGCTGCTGCTGTTCACCATGCTGGTCGGCCTCTACGTGGGACATGCCAGCCACCCGGAGTGGTGGTTCCTGGCCTACCTGATCGCCGGGGCCACACCGACCGTCGTCTACCTGGTGATCTGGCTGCGGCTGCCGATCGTCGCCGGCGCCGGCCCGGTCCTCCCGGAGCAGAACCGGCAGGTCCGGCGGGAGGGGCTGGCGCTGTTCCCGGCCGCGCTGTCCAACATGGCCATGCTGCGGGTCGACCGCCTGGTCATCCCGGCGCTCGCGTCGACCGCGGCACTCGGCCACTACACGTCGGTGGCGACCATGACCGAGCTGCTGGCGTGGCCGATCCGGGCGTACGCCGACTCGCGTCTCGGCAAGTGGCGGGCCTCGCACAACGACGGCGACCTGAAGGCGACGCCGATCGTGGCCGCCGCCGCGGTCTACGTGCTGGTGGTGGTCCCGCTGGTGGCCGGTGGCCTGTATCTGCTGGTCGAGCCGTTGTTCGGGCACGAGTACGCGGACGCCAAGGTGATCGTGCTGCCGCTGGTGGCGGCGGCCGGCCTGTACGCGGTCTCCCGGATCAGCCTGGGCCTGCTCATCGCCAAGGGGCACGGCGGTCTCGTGTCGGCCGCCGAGATCGCCGGGTTCGTGGTGAGCTTCGCCGCCTACCTGCTGCTGATCCCCCGCCTCGGGATCCTGGGCGCGGCCTACGGCTCGCTCGCCGGCTACGGCGCGTGCCTGGTGTTCGCGATGGCGGCGAGCCGGATCGTGGGCCGACGGTGAAGAAGGCCTTCCTCGCGCCCGGTCTGCTGCTGATCCTCGTCGCGATCGGCGGCCGGTACACCCTGGACCGTGCCGGGCTGCTGGAGTTGGCGTGGGTGGATCTGCGCGTGATCGGCCTGATCGTGGCGCTGGTGGTCCTGGCCCTCTCCGCGTCGGGCCGGCACCCGATCGAGAGGACGAGACCGGAGGGCTGGCTGGTCGCCGCCCTGCTGTTCTTCCTCTTCCAGATCGCCTCGGCGCTGTGGGCGCCCCCCGCCGCCCGGGTCGGCCCGCAGGCCGTGGACCTGGTGCTGCTGGGTGTGCTGACGGTGGCGTTCTACCGGTACTCGCTGGGCGACCCGGAGACCGTCGTCAGATTCACCTTCCAGTTGTTCTTCGTCGCCGCGGTCGTCTACGCGCTGGCCGCCATCTTCATCAGCGGGCCCGGCGAGCAGGGCCGCTACTCGGCGTTCGGGGCGGGCCGAACGTGTTCGCCCGGATCGAGGTGCTGGGGGTGATCAGCGCGGTCGCCCTGTTCATGCTGACCGGCCGGATCCTGCCGCTGCTGGTGATCCCGTTGTTCCTGCTGGCCACGGTGCTGTCCGGGTCACGGGGCACGCTGGTGGCCGGTGCTGTCGTCGGGTTCGCGGCGCTGCTCAAGCTGCGGCACCGGTTGAGCGGCGGGGCGATCGCGGCGGCCGGGCTGGTGGCGGTGGTCGCGGTCGGCGCCATTTGGGCTCTCGCCCCACCGGAGTTCACCGAGCTGTTCCAGGAGCGGTTCGTTGAACAGACCGTGCAGGAACAATATCTCTCCGGGCGGACCGACATCTGGATGGCCGCCGTCGACATGTTCATCGATCACCCCCTCGCCGGATCGGGGGTGGACGGCTTCTACGGGCTCGTCGGCGTCAACCAGGCCGTCGAGTATCCACACAACTACGTGCTGGCGGTCGCCGCCGAGGGTGGGACGGCCGGGCTCGGCCTGCTCACCGCCTCGATCGTGCTGTGGACCCGGATCGTCCGGGGCGGCGGCGCCCGGCCCCAGCTGACCGGCCTGGCCGTGGCGGCGACCGTCTTCGTGGCACTGTCCGGCCTGTTCTCCGGCGACTACTACGACTCCCGGCTGGCCTGGATGTTCGCGGGCCTCGCCGCGGCCGCGGCCCTCGTTCCGGCGTCGGTCGCGCCGTCGCCGTCGCGGACGCCGGCGGTGGTCTCGTGAAGCGGCGCACGATCCTGGCCGCCGGGCTCGGTGGGGCGCTGGTCGCCGGCGCGACCGGGCTGCACCTGGTCCGTGGCGACTCCGGCGACGACGTGCCCGAGGTGCGCGAGCCGGTGCCGGCGAGCCCCCCCGCGGTCGAGGACGTGTCGAAGATCAAGACGGTGGCGTACTGGACCGGGATCTTCATGAAGAGCTGGGACTTCGCCCACGGGAACGCGACCCCGCTGAGCCGGTCCAAGGACAGCCGCGACCACTACGACCTGGCGTACGACGTCGACGCCTGCACCGCGATGTTCCGGGCCACCGGCCAGCACCGCTACCTGGACCGTGGCCTGACGTGGATGGAGAACGTGGTCGCCGCCTCGGCACCGTCGACGTCGCTGGCGAGGAGCTCGTTCCGCGACCGGTACCGGGGGTGGGGGTCGAGCCGGGCCGGCGGGGCGGGGACGAGGTGCCGCTCTACGAGTCGTACCTGTGGCGGTACGGCACCAACCTGCTCGTGGCCATGAAGGACCTCCCCGACACCGGCTACCGGGCCCGCTACCAGCGGCTGCTGGCGTTCGCCGAGAGCGACGTGTTCGACAAGTGGTTCAGCCGCGGGACCAGGGACTACATCTACCGTGAGCGCACGCACATGGCCGCGCACTGGGCGCTGATCGCGATGAACATCGCGCACCTCACCGCCGACCAGACGCGCAAGGCCCACTGCAACACCGTCGTCGACCACATCAGCTCCCAGTTGCGCGGCCAGTTGCGCCGCAACCCGGCCGAGCCGACGGCCTGGTTCTGGAGCGACGAGTGGGACTCGGCGAAACGGCCCGGCCAGGACGTCGGCCACGGCAACGGGGTGGTCACGTACGTCGTCGAGGCCCGCGACCGCCACCAGGGCTGGTCGGCGGCCGACGTGGCGGCGTTCTCCTCCCTGCTCACCAGGGTGATCTGGCCGGGCGGAACGACCTACCACGCCTATGTGGACGGGACCGGGACCGACAACGGCTGGTGGTCCGACGGCTTCGTGAAGCTGGGCCGCTACGACCCGGCCGTGCAACTGCGGCTGGAGAGACACCAGGTGGTGAACGATCAGTTCGCCGCGAACATGGCGCTCAACGCCCGCCTGCTGCGGGCCTGAGCACCGGAAGGGACAACCTGAGATGACGGCATCGCTGCTGGAACCGGCGGCACGCGAGTGGAAGGAGACGCTCCAGCACGTCAGCCACGACATGTACCACGTGCCGGACTACGTCGTCCTCGACGCCCGGCTCTACGGCGGAGTGCCCGCCGCGTTCCACTACGAGAGCCACGGGAGGCGGGTGCTGATCCCGCTCATCCTGCGCGACATCCCGGGCAGCGACCTCAGGGACGCGATCTCACCGTACGGCTACCCGGGTCCCGTCGGCTCGACCAGGGACCGCGTCTTCTGGGAGGCGGCCTGCACGTCGCTGGTGGACACCCTGCGCGACGCGGGCGTCGTCTCGGCCTTCATCCGTCTCCATCCGCTCCTCGACGCGCCGATCCTGTCCTCCCACGGCACCCTGGTCCACCACGGCGAGACCGTGTCGATGGACCTGACGGTCTCCGAGGACGAGATGTGGAAGCAGACCCGCGCCGACCACCGCAACCACATCAACCGGGCCAGACGGGCCGGCACCGAGATCGTGTTCGACGACTGGAACCGGCTCGGCGAGTGGGTCGAGGTCTACCACGACAACATGCGGCGGGTCGGCGCCACCTCGTACTACTTCTTCACTGCTGAGCACCTGTCGGCGCTGCACGACGCCGTCGGCGACCGGATGCACCTGGTGGTGGCGCTGGAGGACGGCGAGGTCGTCGGGGGCAACACCTTCTTCACGTACGACGGGATCGCCACCGGATACGTGTCGTCGACCCGTCGTGCCCCGAAACGGTACGCCGACGAGCTGCTCTACGACTCGGTGCGCCGGTGGTGCAAGGCCCGCGGCGACCGCGTGTTCCACCTCGGTGGCGGCAAGGGAGGGGCGAACGACTCGCTGTTCTCGTACAAGGCCGGGTTCTCGCCGGGCCGGCACGACTTCCACACCTGGCGGGTGGTCGCCGACCCGGTCGCCTACGAGCGGCTGGTCCGCGACCGGCGGCCGGACGCCGACCCGGCCGACCTCACCGTCACCTTCCCGGCCTACCGATAGGAGCCCCCGTCATGCGGATCACCTGTGTCGGCGGAGGGCCGGCCGGACTCTACTTCGCGACCCTCGCGAAACTGGCCGACCCCGGCCACGAGGTCACCGTGCTGGAGCGCAATCCGGCCGGTGTCACCTGGGGCTGGGGGTGGTGTTCTGGGACGACCTGCTCGACGACCTGTTCCGGTACGACCCGGTCAGCGCCGAACGGATCTGGGCGGCCGCCCGGAAGTGGGACGAGTACGAGGTCCGCGCCACCGGCAAACCCACCACCCACCTGGCCGGGTACGGGTTCAGCCTGGGCCGGCACAAGCTGCTGGAGATCCTCTCCGCGCGGGCGGTCGAGCTGGGTGTGAACATCACCTGGGCCGACGAGCTGAGCGACCTGACCGACCTGCCGCCGTCCGACCTGGTGGTGGCCTGTGACGGGGCGCGCAGCCGGATCCGGCAGGAACACGCCGAGCACTTCGGCGCCGAGGTGGAGGTCGCCCGCAACAAGTACATCTGGCTGGGCACGCCCAAGGTGTTCGACACGTTCACCTTCGGGTTCGAGCAGACCCCGGCCGGCTGGATCTGGTTCCACGCCTACCCGTTCAACGACGAGACCAGCACCTTCATCGCCGAGTGCACCCCGCAGACCTGGTCCGAGCTGGGCTTCGACACCCTCGACGCGCGCGACGGCGCCGAGCGGCTGCGGCAGATCTTCGCGTCGCATCTGGACGGTGCGGCGCTCATCGACCATCGGGCCGAGGTCGGGCGGACCGGCTGGCAGAGCTTCCACCGGGTCACCGCGCAGCGCTGGGACCACGGCAACGTGGTGCTGATGGGCGACGCCGCGCACACCACCCACTTCGCGATCGGCTCCGGCACCAAACTGGCCCTGCAGGACGCGATGGCCCTGGCGGACGCGGTCTCCTCCGGCGACGATCTGGCGGTGGCCCTGGAACGGTACGAGCACCGGCGCAAAGCGGCGATGGCGCCGCTGCAGCGTGCGGCGCGGGCCAGCACCGCCTGGTTCGAGAGGATGCCGGAGTACGCCCACCTGCCGGCCGGCCGATTCTCGTACGCCCTTTCGAACCGCCGCGGCGAATACCCGACCTGGCGTTACCTGCTGCACATGGCGACACAGACGTCGATCCCGCGCACCCTGCTCCGGTGGACGCTCAGCGCCCGCCGGTGGAGCCGCGCCCGCCGCCGGACCGACACCGGCCAGGTCACCACCGGGCACACGATCCTGCCCAACACCGCATAGCACCGACGAGGGGACGACCGATGGCCGAAGGCGCGCTGCTGGAACCCGGCGATCCGGCGTGGGCGGACGCGTTGCGGCGCGTCCACCACGACGTCTACCACCTTCCGGGGTACGTGACTCTCGACGCCCGGCTGTCCGGGGGCACACCCGTCGCGTTCCGCTACGACGAGATGGGCCAGGTTCTGCTGCTGCCACTGGTGCTGCGGACGGTCCCCGGCACCGGGCTGCGGGACGCGGTCTCCCCGTACGGCTACCCCGGCCCGGTCAGCGACGTCCCACCCTCCGACACCGGCTTCTGGACGCGCGCCGCCCGGCACATGGCGGGACTGCTGCGCACCCATGACGTGATCACCGTCTTCGCCCGGTTGCACCCGCTGCTCCCGGCGCCGGTCACCACCCTGGCCACGGCCCTGCCCGGCGCCGGGACCGTGGTGCACCACGGCGAGACGGTGTCCGCCGACCTCACCCTCACCCCGGAACAGCTGTGGCACGACACCCATCGCACCCACCGCAATCAGATCAACAAGGCGGGACGGGCCGGGGTACGGGTCGTCGTCGACGACTGGGATCTCCTCGAGGAGTGGGTGTCGACCTATCACGCGACGATGCGGCGGGTCGGCGCGACGGACTTCTACTTCTTCGACCTCGGCCACTTCCGGCGGCTACTCGCCGCCCTCGGCGACCGGGTTCATCTGGCGGTGGCGGTACGCGACGGCGAGGTGCTCGGCGGCAACCTGTTCTTCGCCCACCACGGGATCATGCAGACCCACCTGCAGTCCACCCGGGACGGCCCGATCTGGTGGGCCGACAAACTGCTCTACCACGAGGTACGCCTGTGGGGCCGCGCCCGTGGCCACCTGGTCCACCACATCGGCGGCGGGGTGGGCGGCGCCGACGACTCGCTGTTCCGCTACAAGGCGGCGTTCGCGGCCGGGCGGCAGGACTTCCACACCTGGCGGGTGATCACCGACCCGCTGGCCGTCGAGAAGCTGTGCGGCACGCCGACCGAGGAGATGATGTCCGGCCGGTTCCCGCCCTACCGGTAGGCGCTCGTGCCCCGGGCACGCCCACCGCCGAGTCGGGCCCGCGACTCCGCACTCCACGACGGGTCGCGCCGAGACGGCGATCGCACCTCATGCCGGGCGGTTCTGGGCGGGCCCGGGATGACCCAGCCGGTATGACGAGGGCGAGATCAACCACAGGTCATTCATAGACTTCGATGTTTTGCTGCGGTCTCCCCCAACGGCAGAAGGAGGAACCCATGCAGGACAACGAAGCGTTCGTGCGCGAGGTGCACGACAAAGGGCTGGCCTACGACCTTCCGGTGATGACCCGGCGGCGGATGCTCACCGTCGCCGGCGGCGCCGGGGCACTGGCCGTGGCCGGCGGCGCGCTGCTCGGCGGCTCGGCCGACCCGGCGCTGGCGGCGTGTGCTGCCGAGGTCGACTCGGAGACCGCCGGACCGTACCCGGCCGACGGCTCCAACGGGCCGAACGTGCGGGTGCTGTCCGGAATCGTGCGCAGCGACATCCGGTCGTCGTTCGGCACGTCGACGACCACCGCGCCCGGTGTTCCGCTGCAGTTCTCGCTCACCGTGCTCAACTCGGCGTGCACGCCGACCGTGGGCGCGGCGATCTACGCGTGGCACTGCGACCGGGCCGGACGGTACTCGCTCTACTCCTCGGGCGTTACCAACCAGAACTACCTGCGCGGCATCCAGGTGACCAACTCGTCCGGCAAGGTGACGTTTACCAGCATCTATCCCGGCTGCTATGCGGGCCGGTGGCCGCACATCCACTTCGAGGTGTACTCGTCGCTGGCCGCCGCCACCAGCGCCTCCGGGCTGATCCGTAAGACATCGCAGATCGCGCTGCCCGAGTCGGTCTCCCGGGCCGTCTACACCGGCGCCACCGGATACGCGCAGAGCGTCACCAACATGAGCCGGATCACCCTGGCCGGCGACATGGTGTTCGGCGACGACCTGGCCGCCACCCAGATGGCCACGGTGACCGGCTCCGTCTCGGCCGGCTACGTCGCCGACCTGACTATCACGGTTCCGTAGGCCCTCCGGCTTCCGCGGCCCCTGGCCCCCTGTGGTCTCTGACCCCCGTGGCGCCGGTGGTCCTCCGCAGGATCGAACGGCCGCCGCCTCCTCCTCTCTCGGCGGCGGCCGTTCCCGCCTCCCGCCTCCCGCCACCATCTCCCCTCTCGGCGGCGGCCGTTCCCGCCTCCCGCCGCGGTTCCGGGTGGGGCCGGCAGCAGCCTTGATGTCACCGGATGTCGCCGTCTGAAGCCGACGCGGGGATGCCTTCCGGTTCGGCGACGATAGGCTCCGGCGCGTGCGCGAATCCGGTTTCCTCGATGCGGTCCGGTCGTCCTACGACCATGTCGCCGCCCACTACGCCACCCTCTTCGACGACGAGCTCGCCGACGAACCGGTCCTGCGCAGCGTCCTCACGCTCTTCGCCGACCTGGTGACCGAGCCCGGAGCGGCGCTCGCCCCCGATCCGGCAGGCGGATCAACGATCGTTCCCGCGGGGCGCGGCCCGGTCGCCGACGTCGGTTGCGGGCCGGGCCATGTGACCGCGTTCCTGCGTCAGCGCGGTCTGGACGTCTTCGGCGTGGACCTCTCCCCCGGAATGATCGCCCAGGCCCGTGCCACCTATCCGGACCTGCGCTTCGAGATCGGCTCGATGACCGCTATGGATCAGCCTTCGGAGAGCCTGTCCGGCCTGAACGCCTTCTACTCCACGATCCACTTCCCGACGGCGGAGCTTCCGGCCGTCTACCGTGAGTTCCACCGGGTCCTGAAGCCGGGCGCCCCGCTGCTGCTGGCATTCCAGTCCGGCGACGAGCCGAAGCACTTCATGCGGGCCTGGGATCACGACGTGGAGCTGACCATCCATCGCCGCCGCCCGGAGACCGTCACCGAGCTCCTGACCGAAGCCGGTTTCCGCCCCATGCTGACGTCCGTATACGAACCCCAGTCACGACCGGGACGCCCCCACGCCTACATGATCGCCCACCGTCTCCCCTGACCGGGCCGGGCCCAGGCCTGAGTGATCGCCCACCGTCTCCCCTGACCAGGCCGGGCCCAGGCCTGATTGATCGCCCGCCGCCTGTCTGACGTGTGACAACCGCCGACATCTCATCGACCGTGAGGCGTCTGTGACGACCCGGCAGAGAACACCGACGGTGCCCCGCGTTGTCCCGAGGTTCGTTGGACAGCGCTGGGCACCCGGATGGAGGCTCAGGTCAGACGGTGACACCGGCCGTGGTGGGGGCCGGCTCGGCGGTGGCGAGGGTGACACGGCTGGGTGCCTCCTCGCGCGGCACCGGGACGGCGCCCGCACCCGCGGTCGGTCGTGGCCGCCGGGGTTGAACGCGGCCGGCGCTACCGCCTCGGCCGCGGTAGATCAGCAATCCGTTGACCGGGTCGGGGGCCGCGTCGAGTGCGGCGCGAACGGCCGGAAACGCGAGGAACCCGGGCCATGCATCCTCGGAGTCGTAGGCGATCTCGAAGACGACACCCCACCCGAACTGATGCCAGGACCACTCTCGGGCGCCGTACGAGACAGCTGCGGACACCATGGTCTCCTGGTGCGCATCACGCCATCGAGCGGCGGACGCGTAGGGCCCGTCAAGAATCTCGATCGACCACCAATACCGACCCATATCGACCACCACCATGGCATTCGGGTGCCACCGATGCTACTGCGGGGGCAAGTTCGGCCGGCTGTTTTCGGCACACTCACGCCTAAATTGGCACCCTCCCCAGCCACTGCGGCGCGGACCGGGAGGGCCGCCCGCCGTGAGCCGGGACGGCCACGCGGAGCGAACCAGAGGGCAATGCCGCGTGGTCCGAACCGGGAAGGCCACGACTCGGACCGGCCGCCGAATCGGGAAGGCCAGGCGGCGCGACACGGACCGGGGATGCGGGCCGGGAAAGCCACGCGACACGGGCGGGGCAGGCCACGCGGCGCGGGCCGGGAACGCGGGCCGGGAACGCGGGCCGGGAACGCGGGCCAGGCAGGCCACCCGGCGCAAGCCGGGAACGCGAGCCGGGCAGGCCACCCGGCGCAAGGCGGGAACGCGAGCCAGGCAGGCCACCCGGCGCAAGCCGGGAACGCGAGCCGGGCAGGCCACCCGGCGCGGGCCGGGGGAGGGTCAGGCGGCGGGGCGGCCGGAGCTGCGGGGCTGGGGTAGGGCGGCGTGGCGTGGGGTGGACAGGCGGCGGGAGTGGTGCAGGGTGGGCTGGGCGCCGGTGGCGGTGGCGGTACGGGACTCGGGGAGCTGCGGGCCGGCCCAGGCGGGGATGGCGTCGGGTGGGGTCAGGGTACGGTCGGGTGGGACCCACAGCGGCTGAGGGGCGGCGGGCGAGCCCCACCAGCGGAAACTTCCGTAACCACGGACCAGTGGGGGCTGCAGGGCGGGCCAGTGGGCTTCGGCGGGGATGGACAGGCGCCACGCCTCGGCGGGCAGCAGGGCTCCGGCTCTCGGGGGCGGCACGACCACGCCGCCGCTCTGCAGGTGGGCGGGGACCGGGTCGTCGCCGGCGGGGGCGACGGCTGCGGGGGCGGAGGCCAGGACTATGGCGGACCCCACGGTGACCAGGCCGGCGGCCAGGGCCGGCAGCTCCCAGCCGGAGCGGACGGTGTCGCCGATCAGGGTCAGGGCGATGATCGACGGGAGGACCACCTCACCGGTCCAGTGGACGGCGGTGACCCGGCCGACCTCGCCGCCCTGGAGGGCGCTCGCATACAGCAGCATGCCGGTCAGGGCGAAACCGATCATCGTCCAGGTGACCGGCTCGGTGACGACGGCGACGGCGCCGGTGGTGAACTGGCGCATCTCCTCCTCGGGGAACTGCAGGGCGCGGCCGGAGATGGCGGCGCCGCCGAGGGAGAAACCGCCGATCATGGCGATCAGGCCGGGGCGGCCGGTTCTCGTGGCGCCGTAGCCGAGGATCCAGAGCAGCAGCAGCGCCGACACCAGGCCGACGCGGACCTGTGTGGACGGCAGCATCTCGTGCTGCTGACCGGCGGAGAGGGCCAGGACACCGAGGGCGCCGGTGGTGCAGACGATGGCGGCGACGTCACGGCCGCGCAGCTTGGAGCCGAGGAACAGCCAGGCGGCGACGGCGGTCACGGCCAGCGAGGAGGCGAGGACCGACTCGACGACGTAGACGGCCAGATGCTGCAGGGCGACGATCGCGCCGATCCACGCGACGATGTCGAAGACGATGCCGATCAGGTAGAGCGGATGACCGAGGGTGCTGGCCGTGCTGTGGCTGCGTTTGGCGCCGATCGCCTGCAGGATCGACCCGGTCGCGTAACTGAAGGCGCCGAAGACGGCCATCCCCAGCGCGAACCAGCTCATGGAGGTCATCGACCACCTCCGCCTTGATCACCCAGCGTGGACCGGCAAGTCACTCTCGGATCATATGACTCCGGAAAGATCCATGCGAGCGAATCCCTCGACGGACTCCACGAGGCGCTGCAGATCGGCCGGCCCGCAGCGGTGGTCGACCGGCAGCGTCAGCATCCGGTCGGCCAGGTCGGCGGCCTCCTCGTCGCCGCTCCAGAACCCGTCGCGGTCCTGCCGCCAGTGCACCGGGGCGAAGATCCCGACCCCCGCGAGGTACGCCAGCAGACCGTCCCGTTCCTTCTCGGAGGCGAGCACGAGTTGCACCCGGAAACCTCCGGCGCCCAGCACCCGCTCCCCCAGCCCCGTGGCCACCTCTTGCGCGTTCCGCGAGCTCGACGACCGTATCCCCTCGATGTCCAGGAAGGGCAGCAACGCCGCGGTGACCGCCGACGTCTCCGCCGCACTGCCGAGGATCTCCTGTTCGCCCTGCTGCTGCAGGGCGCGGAAGCGGTCCTTCGGGATCGGCCGCCCGTCGAGCCACGCGGTCTTGAGCAGCATCGCCGCGAGTTTGAGGCCGGCGGCCCGCTGCGGCCCGGTCCCGGAGGGTCGCGGCAGGTCGCGGCCGGACGGCGACCAGAGCAGGCCGCCGTCGGGCAGGGGCAGGGTCTTGCGCAGCGAGGCGACCGCGTAGGCGGCGGTGCTGGTGCGCGCCCAGTCGCTGAACGGGTCGTGCGAGTGGTCCTCGATCACGGTGACGCGGGGGTGCGCCCGGGCCCAGTTGTGCCAGGCGGTGCCCTCCTCGCGGCCGAACAGGTTCTGGGCGAGCACGACGTCGCCTTCGGCGGCCCGCAGCGTCTCCCAGCGCGGGCCCTCGTTCGGCAGGTGCCGGTAGAAGGTGACCGGGATCTGCCGGGCGAGGAGCTCGGCGACGCCCATGCAGAAGTAGCCGGGCACGTGCAGGCGCCCGGCCGGGGCCAGGTGGTGCAGCAGAGTGCCGAGCGCGCCACTCGCGGTGGCGAACAGCTCGTGGCCGGGGAGCCATCGGGGCAGACCGCCCTGCTCCGGATCGAGCAGGGCGGCCGGGTCGAAGTGGAACTCCGAGCCGATCTCAGGCGGCACGGCTGACTTCACCATCGGTGACGGAAGCGGAGTCGGTGACGGTCTTCTGGCGGGCGATGTTGATCTGGTCGACGTGGACCGGCGGCTCGTCGCGGTTCAGGGTGACCGCGGTGCGCCACAGGATCTTCAGGTCGAGGGCGGGCGACCAGTTGTCGACATACCACCGGTCCAGGACGAACCGCTGGTCCCAGTCGATGTCGTCGCGGCCGTTGACCTGTGCCCAGCCGGTGATGCCGGGTCTCACCTCGAGACGGCGGGCGTCCTGCGGCGAGTAGCGGGCGACCTGCGGCAGCACGTCCGGGCGGGGGCCGACCAGGTTCATCTGGCCGCGCAGCACGTTGATCAGCTGCGGCAGCTCGTCGAGGCTGGTCCGCCGCAGGAACCGGCCGCAGCGGGTGATCCGCGGGTCGTTCTCGACCAGGCCGAACGGGTCGTCGATGCCGAGCTGGGCGCTCATCGCGACGGAGTTGTGGACCATCGAGCGGAACTTCAGCATCCGGAACGGGACGCCGTCCTTGCCGGCCCGGTCCTGGACGAAGAGGACGCCCCTACCGTCGGCGATCCGGATCCAGGCGGCGATCGCGAGGATCACCGGGGCGAGCAGGACGAGCATTCCGAGGGCGGTCAGCCGGTTGACGGCGTTCCAGATCAGGCGCACGGTTTCCTCTTCTCCTACGGCTTCACAGCGACTCGACGGCCGGGCCGGTCAGGCGGTGGCGGGTGTCGAGCACGTACGGCGCGTGTTCCAGCACCAGGTCCAGGTCGAAGTCGTCGTGGTCGGCGAGCAGCACCACGGCGTCGGAGGCGGCGACCTGCTCGGCGGTGAGCGGCACCATCCGGACCCGGCTGTCGACGTGGGCGTCCTCGATCACATGCGGGTCGGCGGCGCTGACCTCGGCGCCCATGTCCAGCAGCAGGGAGGCGACCCGGCGGGCGGGCGACTCCCGGGCGTCGCCGCTGTTCTTCTTGTAGGCCAGGCCGAGCAGCAGGACCCGCGACCCGTTGACCGCCTTGCGCCGCTGGTTGAGGGCGGCGACCAGGCGGCGTACCACGTAGTCGGGCATGTGGTTGTTGATGTCGTTGGCCAGCTCGACGAAGCGGAAGCTCTGGCCGAGGGTCCGCTGCACCCGCCACGACAGGTAGGACGGGTCGATCGGCAGGCAGTGGCCGCCGACGCCGGGGCCGGGCACGAACCGCATGTAGCCGAACGGTTTCGAGCTGGCGGCGCCGATCGCCTCCCAGACGTCGATGCCGAGGTCGTGGGCGTACACCGCCAGCTCGTTGACCAGGGCGATGTTGACGTGCCGGAAGGTGTTCTCGAGCAGCTTGGCCAGCTCGGCGACCTTCGGGTCGGAGACCGGCACGGTCGTCTCCACCACCGACGCGTAGAAGGCCTGCACCATGGCCAGCGACGCCGGGTCGATGCCGGACACCACCTTCGGCGTGGTGACCAGATTCCACTCCCGGTTGCCCGGGTCGATGCGCTCGGGGCTGTAACCGAGGTGGAAGTCGACGCCCGCGATCAGGCCGGAGCCCTCCTCCAGCAGGGGCGCCACCAGCTCGGACGTGGTGCCGGGGTAGGTGGTCGACTCCAGGGCTACGGTGGCGCCCGGCCGCAGGTAGCGGGCCAGGGTACGGGCCGAGTCCTCGATGTAGGTGAGGTCCGGGCTGCCGTCGCGCAGCGGGGTCGGCACCGCGATCACGGCGATGTCGAAGCCGGCGCAGGCGCGCGGGTCCGACGACGGGTGGAACGAGCCGGTCGCCAGCACCCGCTGCAGGTCGGCCGAGGAGACGTCGTCGACGTAGGACTCGCCGGCGGCGAGCCGCTTGATCCGATCGTCGTCGACGTCGAAGCCGACGACGGTGTGCCCGACCTCGGCGGCGCGGACCGCGAGCGGCAGCCCCACGTAGCCCTGACCGGCGATGACGACCCGCATAAGCGTGTTCTCCTTCGTGGATGGTTTGGCGTGCCGGGTCTTGCGCCTGCGGCTCATGGACGCGTGCCGAACGGGACGGCCGCGGCCGACTCGGCGCGGCGCTGCTTGCCGGCGAAGACCGGGTGCGGCGACTTGGGCAGGGCGGGACTGTCGGCCAGCCAGTGCAGGACGGCGATCAGGTCCTCGCGCGGCGACGACGGGTCGAGCAGCGACAGCACCGCACCGTCCAGCGGGGGCACCGGCGCCTGCGAGATCAGCGGGTGGTTGGGGCGGTGGTCGGTCTCGTTCGGCCCGAGCAGCACCTCGGCGAGCTTCTCGGCCGGCCGCAGTCCGGTGTAGACGATCTGGATGTGCTGGTCGGCGGCGTCGGCGATGCGCTTGGCGACGTCGGCGATGCGTACCGGCTCGCCCATGTCGAGGATCAGCACCTCGCCCTTGCTCTCCAGCGCGCCGGCCTGGATGACCAGGCGCACCGCCTCCTGGACGGTCATGAAGTAGCGGGTAACGTCCGGGTGGGTGACGGTGATCGGTCCGCCCGCCTCGACCTGGGCGGCGAACGCGGTGAGCACCGAGCCGCGCGAGCCGAGCACGTTGCCGAACCGGACGCTGCAGTAGGTGCCGGTCGCGGCGGCGTCGGCGGCCGCGGTGAGCCGCTCGGTGATCCGCTTCGAGTAGCCGAGGACACTGCACGGATCCGCGGCCTTGTCGGTGGAGATGTTGACGAGGCGGTCCACGTTGTGGCGCATCGCGGTCTGCAGGATCTGGTACGTGCCGATGATGTTCGTCTTGAGCGCCTCGGACGGGTGCATCTCCAGCAGCGGCAGGTGCTTGAGGGCCGCGGCGTGGAAGACGACCTGCGGCTTGTGCTCGGCGAACACCTCGTCGAGGCGCTGCTGGTCACGGATGTCGGCGACGACCAGGTTGCGGTCGTCCAACTGCCCACGGCCGTCGATCGAGAGTTGTACGGCGTGCAGCCCCGACTCGTCACGGTCCAGCATCACCAGCTTCGCCGGGTGGAAGCGGGCCAGCTGGCGGCACAGCTCCGAGCCGATCGAGCCGCCCGCCCCGGTGACGAGCACCCGGCGGCCCTCCAGGTAGCCGGCGACGGCGGCCAGGTCGATGCCGACCTCGCGGCGGCCGAGCAGGTCCTCGTGACTGACCGGGCGGATGTCCTCGACCCGGACGGTACGCCCGAACAGCTCCACCACCGGCGGGACGACCTTGAGGTCCACGTTGAGCGGCTGCGCCAGCTCGGTCAGCGCCCGGATCAGGTCGGCGCTCGCGCTGGGGATCGCGATGACCACGGCATCGGCCTTGAACCGGCGGACCACGTCGGCCATGTCGTCGCGGGTGCCGCAGACCGGCACGCCCATCACCCGGAGACTGCGCTTGGCCGGGTCGTCGTCGAGCAGGGCCACCGGGACGTACCGGCTGCGCGGGCTGCGCAGCATCGCCCGGATCACCTGGGTGGCGCCCTCGCCGGCGCCCATCACCACGACCCGGCCGCCGCGCTCCGGCGACGGGCGCAGGCGGCTGTCCTGCAGCGAGCGGACGATGTAGCGCACGCCCGCGGCCAGGACCAGCGTGAACAGGCCGGCCGCGATGATCGCCGAGCGGGGCACGAGACGGCCCAACAGGGTGTCCAGGACGAGCAGCGCCGGAGTGGTCACCACGGCGGTGCGGACCAGGGCGGCGATCTCGTCGAAACAGCCGTACGCCCAGCGTCCGGTGTAGAGCCCGAAATGGATGCCGGCCGCGGTGTGCACGACCGCGGCGACCGCGGACAGCACCACCAGACCGGAGAGGTCGACCTCACCGATGTGGCCGTCGTGGCGCAGCAACGTCGCGATCAGCAGCGCGGCGCCCAGGGCCACCGCGTCGACGGCCGCGCGTGCCGCACGGCCGGGCAGGGCTCGGCGGTACCACGGAACCGGGTGTGGGCCCGGACCGCGCCAGTCGCCGGGAGTCGCGTCGGCGCTGCTGCCGCCGGACGCTCGTCGCCGTACCTGCATGGAATCCCCCTCGTACGATGCCGGCCGCGGATCCTTCGTCGCCCGAACAAGGAAAAGCGAGCCGGCGCAAATGCATTTCCGGACATGAAATGCCGCCGTGGCTCCCTTTTAGTGAAATTAGCGTTGCAGCCTTCAGGGGGCGGATTACAGTAGCAATTGTCATAGGCTACGCGAGGAAATCTCACTTTCACTGATCAGCATTTTTCACCGATACGTACGGGCGCTCCGGCATGGCCATTCGGCGGAGGATGTCATATCTACGATGAGAAGCTCTCGCCTTAGGCGTGACATCTGCGACTTCCGTTGCAGCGCAGTTTCCGGCAGCGTCTTCAGGGCGGGTGTGCAAGCGTTCTGTCGAGAATGCGACCGGGGGACAAAGGATGAGGGTGCTGCACGTCATCAGCACGCTGGAACCGGGTGGGGCCGAAAGCCAATTGCGGTTGCTGGTGCGCCGGACGCCCTACGACAGCGAGGTCGTCACGCTCGGCGCGGCAGCTCGGCTCGACGTGCCGGTGCACCGGATACCGAGCGGGCGCGACCACGATCCGGGAGCCGTCCGGAGGCTGCGGCGGCTCATGCGCGACGGCCGGTACGACCTGGTGCACACCCACCTGCACCGGGCGTGTGTGCAGGGCCGGATCGCCGCACGGCTGGCCGGCGTGCCGCACATCGTCGCGACCGAGCACCACCTCGACGACCCGTCGTCCGCCCTCTACCGCCTCGGTGAGCGACTCGGCCAGGTCACCATCGCCCCGTCACCGGCGGCCGCCGGGCGGCTGCGCTCGTGGGGCGTGCCGGACCGGCGGATCGTCACCATCCCCAAGGCCATCGACCCGGCCGAGTTCCGGTTCGACCCGATCCTGCGAGCCGCCGCCCGCGCCCGCCTCGGCATCGACGCCGGGCAGCCGGTCATCGGCAGCGTCGGCCGGCTCGCCCCCGACCGGCGGGTGGACCTGCTGATCCGGGCGATCGCCGAGGTGCCGGACGCGGTGCTGCTGCTGGCCGGGGACGGGCCCGCCCGCGCCGACCTGGAACGCCTCGCCGAGATCGTGGGCGTCGCCGGGCGGGTCCGGTTCGCCGGCGCGGTCGGCCACCCGCGCGAGACGCTCTGCGCCCTCGACGTCTTCGCCTCCCCCGACCAGTCCACGTTCGGGCTGGCCACACTGGAGGCGGTGGCCGCCGGCCTGCCGGCCGTCTACGGCTCGTGCGTGCCGCTGGAGGAGCGAGCCGCCGCACGGACTCCGGTCGACGGCACCCACCGGCTCTCCCAGGACCGCGAGTCGCTGCCCCGGGCCCTGCGCGCCGAGCTGCTGTGCCTGGCCGAGCGGCGCGGCGACCGGCTGCCGGCCCGGTCAGCGGGAGAGCGGTACGACGCCACCCACCTGGCCGACGCGGTCCGGCGACTCTACGAGCAGGTCGCCGCCCGGCCGGTGCGCCGCTTCATCGGGCCGCCGCCGTGGCATCGGGGCCGGTTCGCGACCTCCGGCCGGATCGGGGCCGCCGGCCGATCCGGGGCTTCCGGCCGGATCGGGGCCCCCGGCCGGCTCGGTCGCTTCGGGCGGAGGAGCAGCTTTCCACGACCCGGCGGAAACGTGCGAAACGCATGAGACGCCAGAGCACCACGTAGCCGAACGCGGCCCCGAACGTGTTCGACACGACGTCGTGCAGATCCGCCCAGCGCCGGCCGTTCAACGTGAGCAGCAGGATCAGCTGGGTCAGCTCGACGGCCAGGCTGAGCACGAAGCCGATCCGCACCACGCGGCCCCACTCGCGCACCCCGAACACCAGATAGAGCACCGTCGCCAACGGCACCGTCATCAGCGTGTTCAGGACGAAGTCACGCTTGCGCATGTCGATGATCGGCACCCACAGGATCCGGGACAGGTCCGGAGGCGCCGCGCCCGGCCCCCACGCCAGGCTCATCGGCAGCATCGTGGCGCCGAGCACGGCCACCGCATACCACCCGGCCAGCCAGAACACCGCCACGCGCACGAGAACGAGCTCACCGCGCCGGTGGAGCACCACCACGGAAACGACCATCAAAAGGATGCCCAGGGGCAAAAGAACGGGCAGCGCGGGAATGTCAAGCCGGTGGATCAGCATCTGTTCCCACGCTACCCGGCCCACGCTCGGCTCAGCGCAGCCAACCCTGCTTGCGAGCGATGCGGATGGCGTCCAGCCGGTTACGCGCACCGGTCTTGGAAATGACCGCGGAAAGGTAATTGCGAACGGTGCCGCCCGATAGATAGAGGCGGCCGGCGATCTCCTTCACCGACTCGCCCTCCGCGGCCAGGCCCAGCACCTCCAGCTCACGGGTGCTCAGGCCGCGGTCGGTGTTGAGCGAGGCGGCCTGCAGCATCGGCGACACCACCCGCTCACCACGGGCCAGGCGCCGCACCGTGTCCGCCAGCATCGCCGGCGACGCGTCCTTGATCAGGAAGTTCAGCCCGCCGTTCCATCGCCGGGGCGGCAGCATGCCCCGTTTCGAGGGGTCGCAGAGCAGCAGCATCGAGCACGACGGGATCGCGGTGTGCAGCTGATCGGCGACCGGCAGGACCTGGCTCACCATGTACTGCGTGTCGATCACCACGACCGCCGGCCACAACTGGGCGGCGCGCTGGGCCAGGTCACCGCCGAGCGGCAGGGTGTCGACGTAATGCATGTCCGGTTCGGTCTCGAGGAACGCACGCACCGGGACACCGAAATATCCCTCGTCTCTGACCACAACCACCCGGATCATCACACCACCCTCGTCGATGGACGCCCGGCGCCGGCCGGTTGTCGACCTGTCAGGAACGCAGGATGCACGTACCTTTCTAGCGCCCCGTGTCCATTCGGCGGACCGCGGGGCGACAGATCTTCCATTGATCCGGGAAAACGGTCGTCCTCCCAGTTCACAGGCATTTCGTGCCAATGGAGATCACCATTGGCCACATACTTAACGTAACGGGCCGGGGCACTCTGCGCACCTGCCCATAGCCGATCGAACGAGTCAGGTATGCCGGATCAACGAATCTGGGGGCCGAAATGACCAGGACATGGAGCATTCATCGAAGAGAAACTTAGGAGCTTTCCTGCCATTTCTGGACCAAACGTACCGCGAAATGATCGATTTTCGCCATTCCGATCACCTGATAGTGGACACGATTCCCTCTCCGCGGCCGAACCGTTATCCACGCCATTCATGATCGACCGGGAAACCGAGCGGATCTCACGCGTCCGAAAAGGATTACCCATTCCTCCCACCGGGTGACAGCGTCATCAGGTCACGGCTCCGGTGCCCATTCCGGGCATTTCGCGCACTCTTCTCATTTGGTACGGGCCACGGCGTCCACCACCGCAACCCACACCGTCCCGCCGAGCCCCGCGACGTCCGCGGGACGCCGGACCGCACCGCGGCCGCCGGGCTGAATGCGGCAGCCACCCGCCAGACGTCACCCGGACACCGCCACGGCACCGCCATCGGGGCGGGTCGGCCACAACCGGGGCGGGTCGGCCACAGCCGGGGCGGCTCGGCCACAACCGGGGCGGCTCGGCCACAACCGGGGCGGCTCGGCTACAACCGGCGCGGGTCGGCCACAGCCGGTGCGGGTCGCATCCAGCCCGGCGGCCGCGGGTCGGCCGGGACGCTGCGGCGGCGTCGCGGGGGACGGACGGGACGGGAATGGTGCGGTTGAGGAGGGTCGAAGGCGTACAAAAGCGGCATTAGGTTTGGGGTTGGCGGGGTTGGGGTGAGCATGTACGCTGCCCGGCAATGGACACCTTCGTTTGTGGATCGGGGGTCTCGTTCGCGCCAGGTGAGTGCTGATGCGCTCCTTGATCGCGGACGGGAGGGCCCGTCTTCTCAGTTGGCGGCGCGTGCGGGAGTTCGCCGTGCCGACCTTGATGATCGAAACCGCTACCGCTCGCCGGGCTGCCGGCGACTGGGCCGGGGCGTGTGCCGCGGCGCACGTCGATGTGGATCTCGACCTTCGTGCCGTGGCGTCCGGACAGGGGCGTGATCTCGCGGCGCTGGTTCGTGCCGATCTGCGGCGGCTCGCTCCCGACCTGCTGCGCTGGCATCTGCCGCGGGCCGTCTCCGGCGGTCTGCTGCGGCCGGGGCTGACCATGTCGCTGGCCCGGTACGCCCGGGACGACCACGACGTGCACCTCGTGGCACGGACCGCGCCCAGCTGGGCCGATGCCGGGCAGCGGATCAGCCTCGCGTTGTGGGACCCCGCCGAACCGGATGTCGGGCCGCACCCCCGGCCACGGCCGGACCGCCGCTTTCGGCTCGACCTCCATCCCCACCTCTGGGCCGCCGATCGCGCCCTCGAACTGCGCGACCGCTGCGGCCTGCCCGGCACCGATCCGGCGCCAGACGACGAAGCGGGCCTTGAACCACCCGACGGCTGCGGCCCGCTGGGCACCGATCGCGCGCGGAACGACGAAGCGGGCTGGATGGGTGACGTGCCGGGTGGGCGCGGGTTCGCGGTGCGCCGATGGACGGCCGAGGCGGCGATCCTGCGGGCGGCCGACGGGCACGACGGGCCGGTCGCCGTTCGGCTCGGGAACGGGCGGCGGCTCCTGCTGTCGGCGCGCGGCGGCACGGTCGTCCGCGGCGGAAACGGCGAGCCGGTCCTCCCCCATGCCGCCACGTGGATGCCGCCCGACCTGGAACTCCTCCAGGCCGGGATGATCACCGTCGAGCTGTTGCACCCGCTGGTCGCCGAGGCGCTGGCACCGGCCGGCAGCGCCCGGAAGCCGGCATCGGCGGGGGACGGCGGTGATCCGGTGGCGGGCCGGCCCCGGCTGGTGGAGTGCTGCGGGGAGACGCATCGACTGGAGCTGGTGGACGGCCGGCTCACACCCCTCGACCACGGTGACGACGAGTTGCGCCGGGAGGAGTTGCTCGCGATCCTCGGCGGGCCGCCGCTGCCCTGCCTGCGGGCCGTCACCGCCGCCGCCCGGCAGCCGGAGTGCCTCGACGAGGTGCGTGCCCGGCTGGACCACGGCGACCACGCCGGTGCGGCCGCGCTCGTCGCCGGGATCCTGGGGCCGGAGATCGAGCCGGACGGCGCGCTGCGCGAGGCGTTCACCGATGCCCACGAGGGCCTGATCGAGCACGGTCTCTACCGGGCCGGGCTGGCCGCGCGGGTCCCGGCCGGGGTGACCGCGCCGGTCGGGCCACGCGAGGGCCACGCCGGCCGTCGCGGCCGGCACCACCGGCTCCCGAAGAGGGCAGCCGTCCTCCGCTGACCCCGCACCGGGCCACCCCTGGTGGCCGCCCTCCCTTGACCGGCTCCGGGCCACCGCTGGTGGCCGCCCTCCGCTGACCCGCACCGAGCTACCCCTGGTGGCCGCGACTGGCCACCCCTCTCCCCAAAGGTGATCGATATGATGCTTTCTGACCCGAATCTCCCTGTCGCCGACGACCTGATCGCGCTGCTCACCGCGACCGGCACCGAGTCCCGACCGGACAACCAGCTCGAGGCCCTCACCCTGGCCGTGGCCGCCGACCTGCCGGTGCTGCTGTGGGGCGAGCCCGGCATCGGCAAGACGGCCACCCTCCATCAGCTCGCCGACGGCCTCGGACTGCCCCTGACCACGGTGATCGCCAGCGTGCACGAGCCCTCCGACTTCGCCGGGCTGCCGGTCGTCGGCGACGACCCGGCGACGCAGGGTGTGCCGATGGCCCCGCCGGACTGGGCGGTTCGGCTGGTCCGCGCCGGCAAGGGCCTGCTGTTCCTGGACGAGCTGTCGACCGCCCCGCCCGCCGTACAGGCGGCCCTGCTGCGGGTCGTCCTGGAACGGCGGGTCGGGGCGCTGCGGCTGCCACCGGGCGTGCGGATCGTGGCGGCCGCCAACCCGCGCTCCTCGGCCGCCGACGGGTGGGAGCTGAGCCCGCCGCTGGCCAACCGGTTCGTCCACCTGCAATGGGCGTACGAGCACGAGGTCGTGGTGCGTGGCCTGGGCGGCACGTGGCCACGGGCGGTGCTGCCCCGACTCGACCCGGACCTGCTGCCCGACGCGGTGACGCGAGCCCGGCGAGCGGTGTGCGGGTTCCTGGACGCGCGGCCGACGCTGGTGCACCGGCTGCCGGACAGCGAAGCCCGCCGGGGTGGTCCGTGGCCGTCGCCGCGCAGCTGGGACATGGCGTTGCGGCTGGTCGCGTTCGCCACGGCGGCCGGTGTGTCCCGTGAGGTGCTGTCGATGCTGGTCCGCGGCACGGTCGGCGACGGTCCCGGCCTGGAACTGCTGGCCTTCATCGACCGGCTCGACCTGCCCGACCCGGAGACGCTGCTCGCCGACCCGGCCGCCGCCGTCCTCCCGCAGCGCGGTGACCTGCGGCAGGCGACCCTCGACGGCGTGGTGGAGGCGGTCCGCAAGCGGCCGGAACGGTCCCGCTGGGACGCGGCGTGGGCCGTGCTGGTCCGGGCTCTGGAGACCGGCGCGCCGGATCTGGTGGTGGTGCCGGCGTCCACACTGGCCGCGCTGCGCCGCGACGAATGGCCGGTGCCGATGGAGATGGAGCGCCTGGCCCCGGTGGTGACCCTGCGGCGGCGGGTGGCGGCCGCCCGATGAACGCCCCCGTCGCCGGTGTCCACGATGTTCCAGCCGGCCCACCGGTCCGTACCCCCCGCGGTCGTGGCCCGCATGCGACACCTCACCACCCACCCGGTGGCAGACCGGTGCGGGCCGTCTTCACCCGGGAGGAGACCGAGAAGTTGTACGCCGCCAGGCTGTTCGCCGCCGAGGCACGGCCGTACCTGGCGACCGCGTTGTACGCGCTGAAGCCGATCCTGTCGTGGACGGTGCCGACGATGGCCGTCGACCGGTACTGGCGCTGCTACGTCTCCCCCGCCTTCGTGGCCGCCACACCCGTCGACGAGCTGGCCGGCGTCTGGGTGCACGAGGTCTCCCACCTGCTGCGCGACCATCACGGACGCGGGGAGCGGCTGGCCACCGAGAAGGACCTGACCGGCCCGGGCGACCGCCTGCGGATGAACATCGCCGCCGATTTCGAGATCAACGACGACGTGTACGGGGACGGCCTGCCCCGCCCCCACGGCGCGATCGGCCCTGAGCTGTTGGGGCTGGAGCCCGGCAAGCTCATGGAGGAGTACCTGCCGATGATCGCGATGGGCCTGTACTGCCGGGAGCTCTCGTGGCTGGATTGCGGTGGCGGCGCCGACGGTTCGGACCGGCCGTGGGAGCTCGGCCCGGACGGCGCGGCGGGCCTCGACGAGCAGGAACGGGCGCTGGTCCGCTACCGGGTGGCGCAGGGGATGCTCGGCCGCGGTGACACCCCCGGCGGCTGGCAGCGCTGGGCGACGAAGGTGGTGCACCCGCCGCAGCCGTGGCGTCGGCTGCTGGGCAACGCGGTCCGCTCGGCCGTCTCGGCGCCGGGCGTCGGCGAGGACTACGTCTACCACCGCCCGTCCCGCCGGTCGTCGAGCCTGCCCGGCGTGATCCTGCCGAGCCTGCGCCGCCGCCCGCCCCGGGTCACCGTGGTCATCGACACGTCGGGTTCGGTCAGTGACAGCGAACTCGGCACCGCCCTCCTCGAGGTGGCCGCGATCACCCGGGCCGTGGGCGGGCGCCGAGACCTGGTGCACGTCGTCTCCTGCGACGCCGCCGCACACGTGACCGGCGAGATCTGCGAATCCGAGGGCATCCCCCTGATCGGTGGCGGCGGCACCGACCTGCGCGAGGGCTTCGCCAAGGCCCTGACCAACGGCCCGGCCCCGGACGTGATCGTGGTGCTGACCGACGGCCAGACCCCGTGGCCGTCCCGGAAGCCGGCCTGCCGCACGGTGATCGGCCTGTTCCCACGGTCGCGCCGCGTCGACGAGGACGATCCCGACTTCGACCTGAACCTGCCCCCGTCCTGGGCGCGCGTGGTCCGCCTCGGCTGAGACGGCACGAACCCGCGGCCAGGACGGCCCACCCACGGCACCACCGTCCTGAGCCGGCACGAACCCGCCGCCAGGGCGGCTCACCCGCGGCACCGCTGCGGGAAACGGGGGGCGGTCCTGGCGGTGACGAGCTCGCGAGCCGTCGCTCACCCCCGGTCATCGACCGGCGGACAGGCACCTGAGCGACGGCTCGCGACCGGACCGAAAGCCCGGCAACGGCGACACGCGGCAGGTCACGACCAGCGCCGTGGGCGGATCAGCGAGCGGGCGGATCGGCGGGCGGGCAGACGAACCAGCGGGCGGCCGGACGGACGGCGGCGGACGGACGGACGGCGGACGGCGGACGGCGGCGGACGGCGGACGGCGGCGGACGGGTCGGCGGATCAGGAGAGCGCGTCGTGGATGAGCGGGGTCACGGTGGCGGCGAGGCCGCCGGCTTCGGTGGCGGTGAGCGCGGGATCGGCCCGGCGGATCTCCAGCGCCTCGCCGAGGCCGTCGAGCGGGTCGCCGCCGGCACGTGTCAGGAAGGCGGTGAGGAACGCGGTGGCCGCGGCGGTGTGCGGGTGGCCGGAGTCGGCGGCGACCTGCGCCATGATGATCGCGGTGAGGCACACGTCGACGGCGGGCCGGCCCTCGGCGGCGTTGTGCCAGTCGATCACGACCGGGCCGCGCGCGGTCAGCATGACGTTCTCGGGGTGAAGGTCGCGGTGCAGGATGCTGCCCCGGCCGGATCGAGAGGGCAACCGGTGCAGGCTGTCGTGGAGACGAACGAGGATCGCGGCACCGTCGTCGACACCGAGGTCTCCGGCGGTGAACGCGTCCGTCATGGTCGGCCAGTCGAGCCTCTCCAGGATCATGTCGGCGCCGCTCGCCGAGTGGACGTGCGGCACCGGATATCCGTGCCCGGCCAGGTAGGTCATCAGCCGGGCCTCGGCCGTCGCGTCGTCGCCCCGGCGGTAGCGCCGCAGCACCCGACCCTCGTCGATCGCATAGACGTCCGCCTCACGCCCGGAGCCGAGAAGACTCATGCCGGTCACGGTACCGCCGCGGTGGAAGGCCGCCCGGCCGCCACGAAACGGGGCGACCGGGCGGCGACGACGATCAGTGCGGGACGACCGACGATCAGTGCAGGACGACCGGGGTGGCGCCCTTCTCCTGGTCGAGGAGGTGGGACTCCTCCTTCTTGCGGGGCAGGAACAGCGCCGGGATCAGGGTGACCAGGGTGAGCACGAAAGCCACCGTGAAGGTGGTTGCGAACGCGTCGGCCGCGAAGTCCAGACCCCGCTCCAGCAGGGCCTGGTCGGGGAAGCCGGCCACGGCCTCGGGCTTCATCTGGCCGGCGATGGCGAGGCCGGCCTCGGTGACCGGGTCGGAGCCCGGCGGGACGGGGATGCCGGGGACGGCCGGCGAGTCGTTGAGCTCGGAGGTGAGGATCACCGACATCACGGCGCCACCGACCGAGCCGGCGATCTGCTGCAGGATGTTGAGCAGGGTCGAGCCGCGGGCCACCTCGTGACTGGTGAGCGTGCGCAGCGCGGACGTCATGATCGGCATCATGGTGCCGCCCATGCCGAGGCCCATGACGAACAGCGAGCCGCACAACAGCACATACGACGTGTCGGCGTCGACCTGAGTGAACGCGAAGAAGCCGGCCGCGATCAGGAGCAGCGCGAACGGGACGGTCCGGCCGACCGGGATCTTGTCGGCGAGCATGCCGGCGATCGGCATGGTGACCATGGCGCCGATGCCCTGCGGGGCCATCAGCAGACCGGCGTGCAGCGTCGACTCACCGTGGATCTGCAGGAAGTAACTGGGGAACAGCAGGCCGGCGCCCATGAACGCGACCGTGAAGACGGCCAGGGTGACCGACGCGACGGTCAGGTTGCGGTTGCGCAGCAGGCGCAGGTCGAGCAGCGGGTGCCTCGGCTTGAACGAGTAGAAGACGAACCCGATCACCAGCAGGGCGCCGACGAGCATCGGGACCCACACCTTGGTGGCGCTGATCGTCTGCTCCTCGGGCAGCGTGGAGACGCCGTAGAGGAAGAGCGCGAGACCGGGCGACAGCATCAGCATGCCGATGAAGTCGAACGACTCGGACGGCTCCGGGGTGTCCTTGGGCAGCACGATCTGGGCGTAGATCAGCGCGCCGATGCCGATCGGCAGGTTGATCAGGAAGATCCAGTGCCAGCTGTACGAGTCGATGAGCCAGCCGCCGAGGATGGGGCCGCTGATCGGGCCGAGCAGCATCGGGATGCCGAGGACCGCCATGAGCCGGCCGATGCGCTCGGGGCCGGCCGCCCTGGTCATGATCGTCATGCCGAGCGGCATCAGCATGCCGCCGCCGAGGCCCTGGAGCACCCGGTAGGCCACGAGCTGCCCGATGTTGTCGGCGGTGGCGCAGAGCACCGAGCCGAGGGTGAACAGCAGCAGCGCGGTCATGTAGAGGCGCTTGGTGCCGAATCGGTCGGCGGCCCAGCCAGTCAGCGGGATGACCGTGGCGAGAGCGAGGGTGTAGCCGGTCATGGTCCAGGCGACCTCGGCGTACGTCGCGCCGAACTGCTCCTGGAACGTCGGGATCGCCACGCTGACCACGGTGACGTCGAGGATCGACATGATGGCGCCGAGGACTACAACCCCGGCGATCTTGAGTACGGCGCCGTCCAGTTTCGCCGGCGCCGAGGTCTGACTGCTCACAACATCTCCACAGGTAGGACGGCATTCCGGAGCTTAGTGACGGGGTACGACACGGTTCTCAGGATTTATCAGGGCCGCCGGAATCCGTCGGGCCGGATCGGCGCACCCATGCCGAAGCGAGTATTCCCAGGCCATTGGCGGTCCAGTGGAGGACGAACGGCGCGATGAGGCCACCCGAGGCGGCGCGGAGAAAGCTGAGAAGAACCCCCGCCAGGGTGGTGAACGCCACTTCCCCTCTGTCCGGAAGATGCCAGAGCCCGAAGAGCACCGCCGTGATCGCGGTCGCCCAGCCCACTCCGAGGTCGCCGGCGAGCAGTCCCCACAGCACTCCGCGGAACGCCACCTCCTCGAAGACCACGGTCGAGAGCGGCACCCCGATCAGGGCCCGGCGGACCGGGTGATCGTAGGAGCGGGCGGCGAGGGCACGGCGCCCGGCGGGGACGAGGAGCACGATCCCGTACCCGGCCGTCATGGCGAGGGCCGCGCCCAGTGCGTACCCCCAGCCCTGGAGGGGAAGGGTGACCCCGGAGACCGTGACCAGCAACGCCGCGGCGAGTGGCCCGATGAAGGGCTGGGCCCGGGCCGGGCCGAGGCGGTTCCCGACGCGGACCGCCGCCATGATCAGTAGGACGACGGCGATCGTCATCGGCTGGCGAGGTCCCGGGCGAGGCCCGGATCGATCAGCATGACCGCCACCTTAATCGCTCGACGCCGCGTGGCCCGCTCTCGTACCGTTGCGCCATCACCGCGACCGGAGAGGAGACACGGCCATGCGCTACCGCACCGCCGTCGTCATCCCCGTGTCGCGTTTCGAGCTGATCCTCGTGTCTGGTGCGGCCGGCTCCGGCTGCGCCACCGGGGCCGGTCGCCGCCTGTAACAGGCGCAGTCCGCCTTCCGATCAGACTCGAAAGAATCCACGATCATGCATGTCCGTAATATCGGCATCCTTGCGCACGTCGACGCCGGCAAGACCACCCTCACCGAGCGGATCCTGTTCGCCACCGGTACGACCCACCGAACCGGACGGGTCGACGACGGCAACACCGTGACCGATTTCGATCCACAGGAGCGCGACCGGGGCATCACCATCTTCGCCGCGGCCGTGAGCTGCGACTGGGCCGGTCACCGGATCAACCTGATCGACACGCCCGGCCACGTCGACTTCTCCGACGAGGTGGAGCGGTCGCTGCGTGTCCTGGACGGCGCGGTCGCCGTCTTCGACGGGGTGGCCGGTGTGGAGCCGCAGTCGGAGACGGTGTGGCGCACCGCCGACCGCTACCGCGTGCCCCGGATCGCGTTCGTCAACAAGCTCGACCGGGCCGGTGCCGATCTGGACGCCGCGGTGGCCTCGATCCGTGACCGGCTCGAGGTGATTCCGCTGGTGGTGCAGGTGCCCGCCGGCCGGGAGGGCGACCTCACCGGGGTGATCGACCTCGTCGATCAGCCGCCGCCGTCGGTCGCCGGGGCACGGAGGGCGCTGGAGGAGGCGGTCGCCGAGCTGCATCCCGACGCGCTGGACGAACTGGACGACATGTCCGACCCGACACTGAAGAGGGCGATACGAGACCTGGTCAGAAGCGGACAGGCGGTACCCGTTCTGTGTGGCTCCGCCTACCGGGACATCGGTGTGGAACAACTGCTCGACGCCGTCGTGGACTACCTGCCCGCACCGGCCGGCGACAGCACGAAGGATCCGGTGGCGCTGGTCTTCAAGAAACGGGACCGGCTCAGCTACCTGCGCGTCTACGACGGAACGATCACGAAGGGGGATGTCATGTGGGACGCGCGCGACGGCCGTACCGAAAGAGTTTCGCGCATCCTCCGGGTCCAGGCCGACCGGCACACCGACATCGACCGGGCGGTCGCCGGCGACATCGTCGCCGTCACCGGGCTGAAGGCCGTCCGCACCGGCGCCACCCTCTCGACCAGGGCCAACCCGGTCGTGCTGGAGGCGCCGCGGGTGACCGAGCCGCTGGTCTCGGTCGCGGTGGAGGCCCGCACGCGAGCCGACGCGCAACGTCTGCCGGGCGCTCTCGCGGCGCTGGCCGGGGAAGACCCCTCGCTGACGGTACGCACGGACGCCGAAACCGGTCAGACGGTGCTGTCCGGCCTGGGTGAGCTGCATCTGGAGGTGGCCGTGGAGAAGCTGCGGCAGGCGACCGGCCTGGCACTGACCACCGGCCGCCCGCAGGTCGCCTACCGGCTGGCGGTGACCGGCGGCGTCACCGGGTTCGTCCACCGGCACGTCAAACAGGACGGTGGCTCCGGCCAGTTCGCGCACGTCGTCCTGGACGTCACGCCGATCGACGGGACCGGCTTCGAGTTCGCCTCGACGGTGACGGGGGGCCGGGTGCCGGCCGAGTTCGCCCGGGCGGTCGAGGCGGGCTGCCGGGAGGCGCTCGCCGACGGTGAGCACCCGGTGGTGGGGCTGCGAGTGACGCTCACCGACGGTCAGACGCACGTCAAGGACTCGTCGGAGATGGCGTTCCGGGCGGCGGGCCGGTTCGGGCTGCGTCAGGCGCTGCTCGCCTGCACGCTCACGCTGCTCGAACCGGTCGCCGAGGTGACGGTCAGCGCGCCGTCGGACACGATCGGCGCGGTCCTCGGCGACCTCGCCGCCCGACGCGCCCAGGTGACCGACTCCTCGGTGCGCACGGTGACCGCCACGGTTCCGCTGGCCGAGCTGTTCGGGTACGCGACCCGGCTGCGCAGCCGCACCCACGGCCGGGGCACGTTCACCAGCCGTCCGGCCGGCTACCGCCCGGCGGCGTGAGTGACGGGCGGGCCCGGGGTCCTCCCCCGGGCCCGTCTCACTGCCGGTCGAGGGCCAGGGCCAGCCGCCGCTGCCAGTGCACGGCGTCACCGGGCACTCCCGGGTACTCGCCGGCAAAGTTGTCCCAGTCCACGTCGTGCCAGGTCAGCGGGGTGGCGGCGGAGAACGTGTGCGCCTCGTCGCCGAGCTCCGGCAGCAACAGCTCGCGGACCAGCTCGACGTCGACGGTGGTGTGCTCGGCCAGCAGCGTGGCGTCGTACAGGTCCTTGCCCTGCGGGTAGCGGTCGGTGGTCAGCCACAGCAGCTTCCACGCCAGTGAGAGCTCGGCCGTCGCCGCCGGCACGGGGACCCTCACCCCGGGCAGGGCGACGGGCTCCGGCTCGATCGGCAGGCGCTCGCCGAACACCACGTCGATCTGGACGCTGCCGTCGGGCACGCCCGGCGCGGAGTACGGGATGACGAGACGGCGGCCGTCGGCACGTTCGTACGTCCAGATCGCCGATTCGCCCGCCTCGTCGGGCCGCAGGCCGGCCCGGGACGCCGCCGCCTTGATCCCGTCGAGCAGTTCCCGTGCCTCCGCGCTGTCGCTGGTGACGTCCACCGGCGTGACGACGAAGTCGAGGTCACCGGGCCGCCGGGCGTCGTCGCCGAACCAGGCCCGCATGACGGCGCTGCCGCGCAGCACCAGATGCTGCGCCCACCGGCTGCCGCCGAGCACGGAGAGCAGGTCGTTCATCGCCGTCTCCCGGGCCGCGCGCCAGCGCCGGCCGAGCATCGGGTCGGCGAAGATCGGCTCACCCGGCCGGTAGGCGTTGTCGAACTGCTTGAGCGCGGGGTCGAAGGCGAGCAGCTGCTCGACCTCACGGCCACCCGGAACCGGCCGGAAGGTGGCCGGCATGCCCTGCCGGACGATCCCACCGACGACCCGCCGCGGGTTCTCCAGCGCTCGGCCCGGCGTCAGCCAGCCGGTGTCCCATCCGGGATTGCTGTCGTGCCGGATCACCCACCGCCGTATCGACACGAATTCCAGACCCAGTCCACGCAGGGCCGCCGACAGGGTGGCGAGGCTCGCCAGGGCGGCGTCGGGATCGGCGTCCGCGCAGCGCTGAACGATGATCGGGCGCGGGTCACGGCACAGTCCGGCCCCGCTGACCTCGAGCAGGTCGGCGAGCGCGAGCATCCCGGCCACCCGGGACGGCTCCGACCGCAGCTCGATGTGGTGCTCGAAGCTCCGCTCGTCCGTCCGTGCCTCGTCTGCCGGCGCCAGAGTGCGGGTCCGCATCGGCCGCAGCCAGCGCCGGCCGGACCGTTCGATCTCCTCGGTCCACCGGCGGATGACAGCCGCTCCGCCGGGCGCCACCAGCATGGGCTGCGAACGCTGCCTGCCCCGCTCCAGCCGGACATGCCGGAACTCCACGTCGCGGCCGGCGGCGAACTCGGCGAGGGCGTCGGCCAGGACGCCTTCCACCGTGATGAGGCTGATCACGGTCAGCTCCGCAGGTCGATCTGGTAGAGCAGGCTGCGGTGGGTGGGCCGGTAGCCGAGCGCGTCGTTGACCCGGCGCATCACGACGTTGCTGTCGGCGGTGTCGGCGAGCAGCCCGCTCAGCTTCGGGAACCGCGCCCGGACCTCCTCGATCTGCGCGACCTTCAGCCACCGGGCCAGTCCTCGCCCGCGATGCTCGGGCAGCACCCCGGTCCCGTAGTGCTGCCCGTCCCCGGTGCCGTCCCCGGCCACCACGACCTCGGTGAACCCGGCGATCTCCCCGTCCGGCGCGATCACGGCCGTGGTCAGCAGGATCTCACCGCGCCCGGCCACCGCCGCGGCGACCGTGTGCAGCCGTTTCACGTCCCACACGTCCGGCTCCCAGGCGGCGTCGTCCATCGGCATGTCGTCCATGGCCCGCCGCGACCGCGCGAACGTCCCGGCCAGCTCGTCGGTCACCGCGCCCTCCCAGTGCACGATCCGATAGCCGTCGACCGATCCGGCTTCGCCGGAGAAGGAGCCGAGATCGAGCCGGGTGTACGTGAGAGCCAGCACCCGCCGCATTCCGGCCGCCACACAGAACGACTCCCCCGCGGAGCCCTCCTCGACCGCCGGCCCGAGCAGCGCCGGCAGTCCACGCCCGGTGGCCGACTCGACGGCGGCCCGCAGCAGCCGGGTGCCGACACCGGCCCGGCGTTCCGCGGGATGCACGGTGATCCGCAGGTCGGCGGACCCGCCCCCGGACGGGAGGTACACCCGGGCGCTGCCGAGCGGGCGGCCGTCGTCGCCCTCGGCGATCCAGACGGGGTTGCCGCCGGTGGGGTCGGTGAGGGTGGTGATGCGTGTGGTCATGCGACGCATTGTCACCTGGTTGGCACAAAGGGGTGCCATCATTTTCGGATGCGTTCAACGGTGGCGGCAGTGCACGACGTGGTGACCAGGCTCGAACCGGCCGACAATCTCGAGGGTGAGCACCGGGGGCACGCCCTCGGCTGGCTGCGGAGCACCGACGACGTGTTCCGCCGGGTCAAGCCGGCCGAGCCGTCCCGGCATCTGGTGTCCTACGTGGTCCCGGTGGATCCGGCGGACGGGAGCCTGCTGCTGGTCGAGCACGTCAACGCGGGCCGGTGGCTGCCTCCGGGCGGGCACGTGGAGGTGGACGAGGACCCGTACGAGACGGCGGCCCGCGAGATCGAGGAGGAGCTCGGGGTCACCGCTCCGGTCTCCCCTGCCCCGCTCTTCCTGACCGTCACCGAGACCGTCGGCATCGACGCGGGACATGTCGACGTGAGCCTGTGGTACACGGTCGTGATCGGCCGCGACCAGCCGTTGCGGCCGGACGCCGACGAGTTCCACAGCGTCCGGTGGTGGAGCCGTGACGAGATCGTCAAGTCCGATCCGGCGCTGTTCGACCCGCACCTGAGCCGTTTCCTGAGGAAGCTGCCTAACGCAGAACGCGGTAGGTGAGGTGGGTGACGCCCCGGCCCTCGATCACCCGCGGATCGCTGAGGCGGACCGGCGTCACCACCTGATCACCGAAGAAGCTGGTGCCGGCGCCGAGCAGCACCGGCACCAGTGACACGGTGATCTCGTCGAGCAGTCCGGCGTCCAGGTACTGCTGGGTGAGCGTCGGCGTCGACACCGACACGGCCCGCTCCCCCGCCGTCTTCTGGGCGGCCTCCAGCGCCGCGATCGCATCGGTCCAGAACGACGTCTCCGAGTCGTCGCGCGGCCACCCGCCCGGCACCGAGTGGCTCACCACGAACACCGGGCATCCGGCCGGATGCCGCCCGCCCCAGCCGTCGGTGTTCTCGAAGAGCCGGCGCCCGCAGATCAGCGCGCCCGTCTCGTCCAGCGCCGGCCGCAGGAACCCGGCGCTCGCCTCGGTCACGTGGAACCTCCAGCTCGGATCAGCGCCCGGCACCTCGACGTCGCCGTTCTGATACCACCCGAACAGCTCGGCCACACCGTCGTACTCATCGGCGACGAACCCGTCCAGCGACATGGACAGGGCAGCGACGACCTTGCCCATGGCAGGCCTCCTCACGCGCATCCCTACCTCGCAGGTTTCCCCCTCGGAGCGGTTCACGCAAGCCATTCATCTGCGCATTCGCCCAGGTGAGGACTCCGCGCGCAGGCCTCCGCGCGGTGCACTCGGCCGGCCGGCGAGC
The DNA here is from genome assembly GCF_050956125.1 of Actinoplanes sp. CA-252034. Classification (NCBI taxonomy): domain Bacteria; kingdom Bacillati; phylum Actinomycetota; class Actinomycetes; order Micromonosporales; family Micromonosporaceae; genus Actinoplanes; species Actinoplanes sp. CA-252034. The sequence goes on along the minus strand of NZ_CP191846.1, from coordinate 2,792,253 downwards.
AACGACGAGAGGCCCCCGCCCCGTGGGGAGGACGGCTGTGCGGTGGCACGGCCGTCCCCCACGGAGCGGGGGCTGTGGTGTTCCGAGCTGGATTCGCTCCTCCACCCTGCGAGTGCGCCGCCGGGGACTCGAACCCCGAACCCGCCGCTTAAGAGGCGGCTGCTCTACCCATTGAGCTAACGGCGCTCGTCGTGCAGTCGGGTCGGCGGGATTCGAACCCGCGTCCTCTCGCTCCCAAGGCGAGCGCGCTGACCAAGCTGCGCCACGACCCGTTGAAACAGTGTCGCCGGGTGGTCTCGAACCACCGGCCTCCGCCTTATGAGGGCGGCGCTCTGGCCACTGAGCTACGGCGACAGGAGCGGAGAGCGGGAGATTCGAACTCCCGGCAGGGGCTCACCACCCCTGCTCCGGATTAGCAATCCGGTGCCTTGGGCCACTCGGCCAGCTCTCCACCGTCCCACTCGAACTGCGTGGACCCGGCCGGACTCGAACCGGCCACCTTCCGCTTGCAAGACGGACGCTCTACCTGATGAGCTACGAGCCCTTGCACTGCCTCCTGCGTACCCGGAGAGGGATTCGAACCCCCATCCTCCGCACTCTGAATGCGGCGCCTCTTCCGTTGGGCTACCCGGGCCTGATCTGTCACGTGCCCTCGGCGCGAGTCGAACGCGCACCGTCCAGGTCCTCGGCCTGGTGCCTCTGCCTGTTGGGCCACGAGGGCGATGAGTGGCTACCGGGTCTCGAACCCGGGACCTCCGCCATGGCGAGACGGCGCTCTACCGAACTGAGCTACAGCCACATGTCAATACGCGTCCCCGGAGAGATTCGAACTCCCGACACCCGGATCCGTAATCCGGTGCTCTTTCCGCTGAGCTACGGAGACATTGTCGTTCGCTGTGGAATTGTCAAAGAAAGGCACGGCCCGCAGAGGGACACAACGAAAAAGCCGCCCGGTTCCGGTGAGGAAGGGCGGCGCGGGAGGGCTAGCTGCTCGCTAGCTGCGCCACCGGCCCAGAAGTCGGCCGAGACCTCGGACGGGGAGACTCGGCATGGCCTGCATCGTGGCGGACATCGTCTCCCCCTCTCTGTGTTTCGCGTCCCGGCTGGGTCGGTGTTGATGACAAACATAGGCGGCCCCGCGGCACCCGTCCAACGAATTAATCGGGGAAAATGAAGAGCATGATCTACCGGGTGCTGGCCGAGGCCACGATGGTGGTGCACTTCCTGTTCATCGCGTTCGTGGTGCTCGGTGGATTTCTGGCCTGGCGCTGGCCGCGAGTGGTCTGGCTGCACCTGGCCGCCGCCGCCTGGGGCCTGTGCATCGTGGTGTTCGCTCTGAACTGCCCGCTGACGCATGTCGAGGACTGGGCGCGGGGGCGGGCGGGCCAGTCCGGTCTGGCCCGGGGGTTCATCGACACGTACCTGACCGGGGTGATGTATCCGGAGCGCTACCTCGACGAGGTGCGGCTGCTGATCGCCGTGGTGGTCGCGGTCTCCTACGCCGGTCTCGTGATCAGGTGGCGACGACGGGGATGATCGCCGCGACGGCCCGCCGCACATCCTCCGGCGCGGGTCGCGGGCCGGTGCGGTCGGCGAAGAGCAGGTGCCCGGTTCCGATCAGGATGGCCCCGAGCGTGGCGGTGTCGGCGCCGGCCGCTATCCGCCCGCGGGACCGTTCGTCCTCCAGGTAGTCGGCGAGCAGCTCGGCGGCCCCGGTGAGCACCGGGACACCGGCCGGCCAGGTCTCCCGCAGCCGGGCACGCAGCCCGTCACGGAAGGTCACGAGCGCCACGATGGCGACCGCGACCGAGCCGAACAGCGAGGTCAGCGCCTCGGCGACGTTGTCGGTGACGGTGCCCTCGCCGGCGCGCAGGGCGGCCGTCCGCGCGTCCATCCGGGTGGAGCGGTCCAGCACGTACTCCGCGAGGAAGTCGTCGAAGTCGGTGAAGTGCCGGTGCAGGACGCCCTTGGCGCAGCCGGCGCCGTCGGTGACGGCACGGCTGGTGAGCGCCTCGGGACCGGAGGCCAGCAGGATCCGGTCGGCGGCGTCGAAGAGCTGCTCCCGCACGTCTCGCAGGGCCACACCGGTCGGCACAGAAGGAATCTAGCCGAGTGGGCATGCGCCCACTTATAGTGGGCGCATGCCCACTAACCCTGACCCCCGACGGATCGCCGAATCGTTCGGCCGTGACGCCGAGCGGTACGACCGCGCCCGGCCGCGCTACCCGGCCGACCTGATCACCCGTCTCGCCGCCGACGGCCACGAGGTGCTCGACGTCGGCATCGGCACCGGCATCGTGGCCCGCCAGCTGCGCGACGCCGGCTGTCACGTGCTCGGCGTCGAGCCCGACCCGCGGATGGCCGAGGCCGCCCGCGCGCACGGCTTCACCGTGGAGGAGTCCCGCTTCGAGGACTGGCAGCCGGGCGGGCGCACGTTCGACACGATCGTCGCCGGGCAGACCTGGCACTGGGTCGACCCGGCCGCGGGCTCGGCGGCCGCGGCCCGCGCGCTGCGCCCCGGCGGCCGGCTGGCCCTGTTCTGGAACGCCTACCAGCCGCCGCCCGAGCTGGCCGCGGCCTTCGGTGAGGTCTACCGGCGAGCCGCGCCGAGCCTGCCGTTCGCCATCTGGCAGGCGGCCGACCCGTACGCCACCGTCGCCGAGAAGACGATCGCCGGCATCGGACCGGAGTTCGGCGCGCCGGAGGTGTGGCGGTACGAGTGGGAGCACGAGTACACCCGCGACGAGTGGCTCGACCTGGTGCCGACCGCCGGCGGCCACCACCTGCTGCCGCCGGCCGAGCTGGCCGCCGTGATCGACGGCCTGGGCGAGGTGACGGGCGAGCGCTTCACCATGCCGTACACGACGATCGCGGTCACGGCGATCCGGCGGTGAGAACCGCGGGTGACGTCCACCAGGATCGCGAACGCGAGACCCACCCCGGATCCGCTCCCCGGGCCGCCGTGGACCGTGGTCGGTTACAGGGGCAGGCTGGGGCCCTCCGTCCCGGCCGGGTACTCCAGTAGCGGCACCTCGCCCGAGCGCCACGCCTCCTGGATCGGCTCGACGATGCGCCAGCACTGCTCGGCGGTGTCCGCCCGTACCGACAGGGTCGGGTCGTCCTGGAAGACACCGCGCAGCACCTCGCCGTACGGTGGGAGATCGCCCTGACCGAAATCGGCCGCCAGCGTGACCGCGTCGAGCTCGAACGGGTCACCCGGGCCGTTGATGTTGAGGTCGATGGCCACGTGGTCCGGGCCGAACCCGATCCGCAGGCGGTCGGGCTGGTCGTGGCCGCGCAGGCCGTCCGGGACGCGCGGCGGCCGCTTGAAGGTGATCACCGCTTCCTTGCGGCTCGCGCCGATCGCCTTGCCGGAGCGCAGCCGGAACGGCACGCCCGCCCAGCGCCACGTGTCGACGGCCAGGAGGATCTCGGCGAGGGTCTCGGTGCCACGGGACGCCTCGACGCCCGGTTCGTCGATGTAGTCCGGCAGCTTACGTCCGTCCAGGTCACCGGCGGTGTAACGGGCACGCAGGCTGCTGGTGGCCGGGTCGCCCCACAGCCGGGTGGCGCGCAGCACGTCGGCCTTGCGGTCCCGGAACTCGGCGGCGGCCAGCGTGAACGGCGCCTCCATGGTGAGCAGCGCGAGGATCTGCAGCAGGTGGCTCTGGATCATGTCGGCCAGCGCGCCGGCCTTGTCGTAGTAGCCGGCGCGGCCCTCCAGGGCGAGGTTCTCGTCGAAGACGATCTCGACCGACTCGACATGGGTGGAGTCGAGGACCGGCTCGAAGATCCGGTTGGCGAACCGCAGGCCGAGGATGTTGAGCACCGTCGACTTGCCGAGGAAGTGGTCGACCCGGTGCACCTGCTCCTCCGGGACGAGGCGGCTGAGCAGCGCGTTCAGCTCGGCGGCGGCGGCGCTGCCGGTGCCGAACGGCTTCTCCAGCACCAGCCGGGTGCCGGGCGGCAGCTCCACGTCGAGCAGCGCCTCGCAGGCCCTCGCCGCGACCGCCGGCGGCAGCGCGAAGAAGATCACCGCCGGGCCGTGCGCCTTCGCCTCGTCCAGCAGCCGGCGGAGGTCGTCGGTGTTCGTCACGTCGGTGCGCACCCAGCGGGCCCGGTCGGCGACCGCCGAGGCCGCCGGGGCGGTGTCGGTCGCGGGCGTCTCCTGGCCGGACGACTCGGCTGCGGCCTTCGCGCCGTGCGCGCCGAACGAGTCGTGGACGCGCTGCCGCCACCGCGCGTCGTCCCAGTCGTCGGTGGCCGCGCCGATCAGTGTCAGGCCGGGCACGTGCCCGGCGGTGAGCAGTGCGCCGAGGCCCGGCAACAGCAGCCGGGCGGTCAGGTCGCCGCTCGCGCCCAGGATGATCAGGGTCTGGTCCGTCATGGACCGTGGGTACCCGCGGAGGCCGGACGGTACTCGACCTCGGGACGGCCCGGTCCGCCGTACCGCGGGCTGCGCACCACCCGGCCGGCGTCGGCGAGATGCTCCAGGTAGCGGCGGGCGGTCACCCGGGACGTGCCGGTGCGCGTGCCGACCTCGGCCGCCGACAGACCGGCCGGGGCGACGGCCCGCAGCGCGGTGAGGATCAGGTCGAACGTCCTCGGGTCCAGTCCCTTGGGGAGGGAGTCCGGCGGGGCGCCACGCAGGGTCGCGAACACCCGGTCCACCTCGTGCTGGGCGGCCACCTCGGCCGACTCGGCGAGCTGGCGGCGGTACTGGGCGTACCGGTCCAGCTTGTCGCGGAACGCCGCGAACGTGAACGGCTTCAGCAGGTAGTGGGTCACACCGAGAGCGACCGCCTGACGGATCATGGCGATGTCCCGGTTGGAGGTCACGGCCAGCACGTCGGTGCCGCTGCCGGCCGCCCGCAGCGCCCGCGCGACCTCCAGGCCGTGCTTGTCCGGCAGGTTCAGATCCAGCAGCACCAGATCGACCGGGTGGGCGCGGAGCCGGGTCATCGCCTCTCTCGCGGTGTGCGCCACACCGACGACCACAAAACCCGCGACCTTCTCGGTGTACGCACGGTGCGCCTCCGCGATCAGCGGCTCGTCGTCGACCACCAGGACCTGGATGGGCGGCCGGGCGCTCATGCCGGCACCGGCAACCGGACGCTGATCACCGCTCCACCGTCGGGGGCGGTGTGGATGTCGTAGTCTCCGCCGTACCTCTCCGCGACCTGCCGGACCAGCGACAAGCCGATGCCATGACCGTCCCCCTTGGTCGACCAGCCGCGCCGGAAGGCGCTCGCCGCCTGCGCCGGGGTCAGGCCCGGACCGTTGTCGCGGACCCGGACCAGCACCTCGCCGCCCTCCTCCCGGACCAGCACACCCACCCGGCGTGGCAGCGGGGTCTCGGCGACCGCCTCCAGGGCGTTGTCGATCAGGTTGCCGACCACGGTGATCAGGTCACGGCCACGCAGCAGCGAGCCGGTGAGCCGCGACTCGGAGTCGATGGTCAGCTCGACACCGCGTTCCACGGCCTGCGCCGACTTGCCGAGCAGCAACGCTGCCAGGGCCGGCTCCTCGACCGCGCCGACGACCTGGTCGGTGAGCTGCTGGGCGACCGCCAGCTCGGCCGTCGCCAGCTGGATCGCCTCGTCGGTACGACCGAGCTCGACCATGGTGAGGACGGTGTGCAGCCGGTTCGCCGCCTCGTGCGCCTGCGCCCGCAGAGCCTCGGTCAGGCCGCGCACCGAATCCAGCTCCCCGGTCAGCGCGCGCAGCTCGGTGTGGTCGCGCAGGGTCAGCACGGTGCCGAGAACCCGCCCGTCGAACCTGGTCTCCCGGCGGCTGGCCACCAGCACCCGGTCGCCGATCAGCACCGGCTCGTCGACGGTGGGGCGGCGCTCGGCGATCAGGCCGGCCACCTCGTCCGGGACGTCGGTGGGCCCGTCGGCCTCCACCCCCAGCAGGCGGCGGCCCTCGTCGTTGATCAACGTCACCCGGCCGTCCCCGTCCACGACCACGAGACCTTCGCGGACGGCGTGCAGGACGGCATCGTAGTACTCGTACATCCGGGTCATCTCGGCCGGTCCGAGCCCGTGCGTCTGCCGGCGCAGGCGTCGGCTGAGCAGCCACGACCCGGAAGCGGCCAGGAGCAGGGCGATCGCGGTGGCGAGGCCGACGACCGGCAGCTGGGCGACCAGCTCGCGGTTGATCTCGTCGGTCTTGATGCCGACCGAGACCAACCCGATGATGGCGCCGCTGCCCGGATCACGGACCGGCACGACGGTGCGGACCGAGTCGCCGAGACTCCCCCGGTACTCCTCGACCACCCGGCCGCCCCGCAGCGCCTCGTCGACGGAACCGGCGAACGGCTGACCGATCAGGCTCTCCGTCGGATGGCTGTAGCGGGTCCGGTCCGGGGCCATCACCACGATGAAGTCGGTGTCGGTGGCTTTGCGGGTGGCCTCGGTGAACGGGCGCAGCGCCGCGGCCGGGTCGGCGGCCCGCAACGCACCGACCACCGCCGGCGAGTTCGCCATGGTCTCGGCCACGGCGATGACCTCGGCCTCCGCGGTGGCCTGCGCGTCCCGGCTGGCGAGAAGCACCGCACCGGTCGTCCCGATGGCCACCAGCAGCGTCACCACCAGCACCTGGAGGGCGAAAAGCTGCCTGGCGATGCTCCACCGTCGTGCCAAACCGCGCCTCGATTCGTTTCGTTCGGATGAACAGAATGAACGTAACGGTGAAAGCGTCTGAGACCCAGGCCACATTCCTGTCATGACAACCGCTACCCCGCCGGTCAAACGCGACCGCACACACTACCTGTACCTGGCGGTCATCGCGGCCGTCCTGCTCGGCATCGGCGTCGGCCTGCTCTGGCCGGACACCGCGGTCGAGCTGAAACCGATAGGCACCGGCTTCGTCGATCTGATCAAGATGATGATCGCGCCGGTCATCTTCTGCACCATCGTCCTCGGCGTCGGCTCGATCCGGCAGGCGGCCAAGGTGGGCAAGGTCGGCGGCCTGGCGCTCGGCTACTTCCTGACGATGTCGACGGTCGCGCTCGCCATCGGCCTGGTCGTCGGCAACATCATCCACCCCGGTTCGGGCATGCACCTGGACGCCTCGACCGCCGCGGCCGGGCAGAAGGCGATCGGCACCGAACCGGCCAAGAGCACCGCCGACTTCCTGCTCGGCATCATCCCGGACAGCCTGCTCTCCCCGTTCGCCTCCGGCAACGTGCTGCAGACACTGCTCGTGGCCCTTCTCGCCGGTTTCGCCCTGCAGAGCCTCGGCGAGCGGTCCGAGCCGGTGCTGCGCGCCATCGGCCTGTTCCAGCGCCTCGTCTTCCGCATCCTGGCCATGCTCATGTGGCTCGCCCCGATCGGCGCGTTCGGCGCGATCGCCGCGGTCGTCGGCGCCACCGGTGTGGACGCCCTGATCAGCCTGGCCCAGATCATGCTCGGCTTCTACGTCACCTGTGCGCTGTTCGTCTTCGTGGTCCTCGGCACCCTGCTCTGGACGGTCGCCCGGATCAACATCTTCAGCCTGCTGAAGTACCTGGGCCGCGAGTTCCTGCTGATCCTGTCCACGTCGTCGTCGGAGTCGGCGCTGCCCCGCCTGATCGCCAAGATGGAGCACGTCGGCGTCAGCCGCCCGGTCGTCGGCATCACCGTCCCGACCGGCTACTCCTTCAACCTCGACGGCACCGCCATCTACCTGACCATGGCGTCGCTCTTCGTCGCCCAGGCGATGGGTGACCCACTGTCGGTGAGCGAGCAGATCTCCCTGCTCCTGTTCATGATCATCGCCTCGAAGGGCGCCGCCGGCGTCACCGGCGCCGGCCTGGCCACCCTCGCCGGCGGCCTGCAGAGCCACCGCCCCGACCTGGTCGACGGCGTCGGCCTGATCGTCGGCATCGACCGCTTCATGTCCGAGGCGCGGGCCCTGACCAACTTCGCCGGAAACGCGGTGGCCACCGTCCTGATCGGCGTCTGGACCAAGGAGTTCGACCGCGAGCGGGCCGGCCTGGTCCTGTCCGGCAACGACCCCTTCGACGAGCAGACCATGCTCGACGACGACCACGGCGTTCCGGCCACCACACCGGCCGCCGCCTGACCACCCCGGTCGCCCCGGCCGAGCACCGGAGTGACCGGATCCTCCTGGAACATCCGAGCCGTCACCCCGTCACCCCGTCGCCCGACGCGACGGGGTGACTCGTCGCATGCGAAGCAATCCATCCAAGGCGGTCGATCCAGTCAGGCGTCGGGCGGGGAGGCGGGCCGGGTGGCTACTGGTGGCGCTCGATTCCGGGCGCCGATTTCCCCATGACGGCACCTGCGTGGAGAATCGGTCGGCGCCGACGATCGAACGCGGGGGCACTGCATGACTTTCAATGGCTTCATCTCGTACAGTCACGCCGCAGACGGGCGGTTGGCACCGGCCGTCCAGCGCGGGTTGCACCGGCTGGCGAAGCCGTGGAACCGCCGTCGCGCGCTGTGGATATTCCGGGATCAGACCGGCCTGTCGGTGACCCCGGCGTTGTGGTCCTCGATCCAGGAGGCGCTGGACGGCTCGGACTGGTTCGTGCTGCTCGCCTCACCGGAGGCGGCACAGTCGCCGTGGGTCAACCGCGAGATCGAGCACTGGATCGCGACGAAACCGGCTGGCCGAATCCTGCCCGTGCTGACCGACGGGGAGTGGCGGTGGGACCCGGAGCGCGGCGACCTGTCCGCGGACTCGACGGCCGTGCCGGACGCGTTGCGCGGGGTGTTCGCCGAGGAGCCGCTCTTCCTCGACCTGCGCTGGACCCGCGACGACCCCGGCCTCAGCCTGAACGATGCCCGGTTCCGCGACGCCATCGCACAGTTGGCCGCCCCGATGCACGGCCTCAGCAAGGACGAGTTGGAGGGCGAGGACGTCCGGCAGCACCGCCGGGCCAGGCGGCTGCGCCGGGGGGCCGTGGCGGCGCTGGCGTTGCTGACCGCTGTGGCGTCGCTGACCGCCGTGGTCGCGGGACACAACGCCGACCGGGCCACCTCCGCCAGTGCCGAGGCCCAGCGGCAACAGGAGCTCGCCTCGCAGGAACGCGGCAATGCCGGGCGGTTCGCGGAGGAGGCACGGCGCCAGCAGGAGAACGCCCGCGCGCAGGAGGCCCGGGCACACGCCGCCGCCGTGGAGACGAAGTCGCAGGAGAAGCTCGCGCGGGAACAGCGAGAGGCGGCCGAACAGGCGGCGGCCGAGGCACGCCGGCAGCAGGAGAACGCGCGTAAGCAGCAGGAGCTGGCGAGCCGGTCGCGGGCTCTGGCCGAGGAGCAGCGGACGGTGGCCCAGGAGCAGCGTGAACTGGCCGGGCAGTCGGCGCGGGCGACCGAGCGCCAGCGGATGCTCGCGGAGCAGCAGCAACTCCTCGCCGCGCAGGCCACCGCCGAGGCCGAGAAGCAGCGGACCATCGCGCGGCGCCAGCAGTGGATCGCCGAGGAGTCCGCGGCGGAGGCCCGCCGCCAGGAGGCCGTCGCCCGGGAGAACGAACGAAAGGCGAAGGAGGCCGCCGAGGAAGCCCGCCGCCAGGAGGAGAAGGCCGCGGAGCAGAAGCGGATCACACTCGTCCGGCGGCTGATCAACCGGGCCACTGCCAGTGTCGGCAACGACCCGGCGATGGCGCTCCGGCTCGGGATCGCCGCGGAGAAAATCCAGCCCGGCGCCGAGACCCGGGCCGAGCTCGCCGGCCTCGTCACCTCCACCCGCAAGGTCGGCGCGACCGACGAGGTGCTGGCCATGGCCTACGGGGCGAACGACATCATCGCCGTCATCGGCGCGGACTACACCTTGTCACTGTGGAGCGTGGCCGACCCGGCCGTGCCCGTCCGCCTCGTCACGTTCGACGACTTCCCGGTCTTCTCCTTCCTGTCCTTCGGCCGCGACGGCAAGACCCTCACCATCGTCGGCGGCTGGGACCTCCAGCCGGTCCTGATCGACGTCTCCGACCCGGCCAAGCCGGTCACGATCAGCACGGTCCCCACGACGGACGCCGTCCAGGCCGTCCTCAGCCCGGACGGGCGGACGCTCGCCGCCGGCGACTTCGACGGGCTGTGGACCCTCTGGGACCTGTCCGACAGGGAGAGCCCCGCCCGGCTCGGCCAGGTCATGGGCGACAGCCTGACACCGATCACGTTCAGCCCGGACAGCCGTACCATCGTGGCCGCCGGCTTCTCCCGCACCACCGGGACGGTCTGGGACATCACTGATCGCCTGCACCCGACCGAGCTGGCCACGCTGGACGGCAAGGTCCGGAGGGCCGTCTTCAACCCGGTGCGGCCGCTCCTGGCCACCCATGACCCCGCCGGAAACCTGTCAACCTGGGACATGGGCGACCCGGCCAAGCCGAAGAAGCTGTACACGGAGGCGGTCCGGGCCGCCGACGTGACGTTCAGCAGCGACGGCCTGACCATGGCCACCAGCGACCGGGACGGGACGGCGCGCCTGTGGGACATGGCCGGGGACACGCCGGTCAACCTCGCCGATGTGGAGAGCAACGACGGCGCCGCGCTGGCGATGGCGTTCAGCCCGGACGGCCGGCTTCTGTCCACCCTCGCGGTCGACGGCACGCTGAGCCTGTGGACCGTCGAGGCACACGGCGCACCGAAGGCCCTCGGCCGGGCCGCCGGCGAGACCCGGAGCGGGGTGATGGCCGCTCTCAGCTCGGACGGCCGGCGCCTGACCACGGCGCACTCCGACGGGACGGCGAGCATCTGGGACCTGTCGAACCCCGCCCGCCCGGTCGAGCTCACCACCGTACGTGCCGTCCCCAACCTCCTCAATGCGGCGGCGGTCAGCCCCGGCGGTGTCCTCGCCGCCCTCGGCTGGGGGTCGGACGACTTCGTGACGTTGACCGATCTCAGTGATCCGAGCGCGCCGGCGCCCCTCGGCAAGGTGCCCGTCGGGCCCTACAGCTCAACGCTGGCGTTCGGTCCGGATGGCCGGACCCTGGCCGTCGGCGAGGGATTCAACGTGCGGCTGTGGGATCTCACCGACCCCCGGAACCCGGAGCAGCTCCCCGATCTGGTGGGCGACGCTCTGGTCGGGCCCATCGCCTTCAGCCCCGACGGTGGCGCCGTCGCCGTCGCCGAGGACGAGACGGTCAGTCTGTGGAGCCTGGCCGACCGGTCGAACCCGGTTCGGGCTGGGCGGCTCAAGGGACACTCCGCCTTCGTGAGCTCCATGGCGTTCAGCCCGGACGGGCGGACCCTGGCGACCGGCAGCTCGGACAAGACGGCGGCGCTGTGGAACGTCGCCGGCCCGGTCCGCCGCCGGGAGGCGATCCTGACCGGCAACACCACGATCGTCGACGCGGTGTCCTTCGCCCCGGACGGCCGCACCCTCGCTACCGGCACGAGGGATTCCGTGCTGACGCTCTGGGACGTGGCCGAGCCGTCCACCCCCCAGCGTGTCAGCGGTCTGAAGCGGGCCGAGCTCAGGTCGCGGGCGCTCCTCTTCCATCCGGACGGGCACACGCTGGTCACCGCCGGCATGGACAAGAGCGGGACACGGGCCGTGCTCTGGGACTACTCGGCCCTGAACGCTCTACGGGCGGCGCCGTCCCAGGCCGCCTGCGCCGTCGCTGGTGGCGGCTTCACACCGGACGAGTGGGCGGCCTACGTCCCGGAGGCGCCGTACCAGGCGACCTGTCCCCGCTGAGACAGCGGGATGTGCGGGCCGTGCCAGGCCGGTGTGCGCGCCGTGCCAGGCACGGCCGTCAGGCTCGTCGGCATGGGAACGGAAGATCTGGTGGTGCGCGCCGAAGGGCTGCGTAAACGGTTCGGGAGCACGCAGGCTCTCGACGGGGTGGACCTGCGGATGCGGCGGGGCACCGTGCTGGGCGTGTTGGGGCCGAACGGCGCCGGGAAGACGACGGCGGTACGGGTGCTGGCGACGCTGCTGCGCCCCGACGAGGGGACCGCGTTCGTGGCCGGGGTCGACGTGTTGAAGAACCCGCACGAGGTACGCCGCAAGGTGGGGCTCACCGGCCAGTACGCCTCCGTGGACGAGGACCTGACGGGCGTACAGAATCTGGTGCTCATCGGTCGTCTCCTGGATCTGAGCGGGAGGGACGCGCGGCGCCGGGCCGACGAGCTGCTGGCGTGGTTCGATCTGGCGGAGGCCGCTCGGCGGCCGGCGAAGACGTACTCGGGTGGCATGCGCCGCCGTCTCGACCTCGCGGCGAGCCTGGTCGGCCGGCCTGAGGTGATCTTCCTGGACGAGCCGACGACCGGGCTGGACCCGGCGAAGCGCGAGGACATGTGGGGCGTGGTCCGCACCCAGGTCGCGAGCGGCGCGAGCGTGCTGCTGACCACGCAGTACCTGGAGGAGGCCGACGCGCTCGCCGACGAGATCGTGGTCGTCGACCACGGCAGGGTGATCGCGCACGACACCCCGGACGGGCTGAAGCGCAAGGTCGGTGGGCAGACGCTGCGGGTCCGGCCATCCGATCCGGGGCGGTTGCCGGACGTGGTGCGGCTGCTGGACCTGGTCGCCGCGCCGGGCACGTCGGCGAGCCTGGACGAGGCCGCCGGGTCGCGGCCGGGCGCGGCGTCGGCGCCGGTGACGAGCGACGAGGCGCTGGACAAGCTGATTCCGGCGCTGCGCGGCGAAGGGGTCGAGGTGACCGAGCTGGCGCTGCACCTGCCGAGCCTGGACGAGGTGTTCCACGCGCTGACCGGGCGCACCAAGGCGGAGGAGCTGGTATGACGACGATGACACCACCCCTGACCCGCCCGGCCGGTTCGGGGTTCACGCGGACCATCCGGCACAGCGCGGCCCTGGCCAAGCGCAGCCTGATCAAGACGATGCGCACGCCGGAGGCGCTGATCGACGTCACCATCCAGCCGGTGATCTTCCTGCTGCTGTTCACCTATCTGTTCGGCGGCGCGATCGCGGACGGGAACCGGCACACGTACCTGCAGTTCCTGCTGCCCGGCATGCTCGCGCAGTCACTGGCGATGGGCGGCGTGGCGCTCGGGCAGAACCTGAACGCGGACATCGAGAAGGGCGTGTTCGACCGGTTCCGGTCACTGCCGATCTCCCGGGCGGCGCCACTGGTCGGCGCGGTGCTGGCCGACGTGGTCCGCTACCTGAGCGTGTGCGTGGTGATGCTGCTCTTCGGCACGATCATGGGCTTCCGGGTGGAGACCGGGTTCTGGCCGGCGGTCGCCGCGGTGGCGCTGTCGATCGGGTTCGGCCTGTGCTTCTGCTGGATCTCGGTGTGGGTGGGGATGATGGTCCGCACCTCGGGCGCCGTGCAGGGCGTGATGTTCCTGCTGGTGCTGCCGCTGACGTTCGGGTCGCCGGTGTTCGTGCCGACCGACACGCTGCCGGGCTGGCTCCAGGCGTTCGTCGCGGTCAACCCGATCACGCCGTTGGTCAAGGCGATCCGCGGGCTGCTGGTCGGTGGGCCGGTGGCCGGTCCCGTGTCGACGACGCTGCTCTACATGGCCGGACTACTGGTGATCTTCGTCCCGCTCGCGCTACGCGCCTACGCCCGGCGGGCCTGAGACGACGGACGGGCCGGACTCGATGGCGAGCCGCGCCGGGTCAATGAGACTCTGCGCGGCCGCCGTCTCCAGGTTCCAGCCGGCGGCGTACGCCTCCCCGTACCCCTCCTCGCCCAATGCCGCCCGCGCCCGCGTGGCCACCATGACCACGTCGAGGGCGGTGTGGTCGTGGGCGCCCCGCAGCCGGGCCGCCGCACCGAGCAGCGCCGCCGCCTCACGGGGCAGCCCGCGCTGCACGGCCAGCCCGCCGGCGGCGACCGCGACCAGCGCGAGGATCGGCATGTCCTGGGTCTGCACGGCCGCCGGGTAGGCCACGGCCAGCGCTTTCTCCGCCGTTTCCGGGTCGTCCTGCCGGACCGCGAGGGAGGCCCGGACGGCACCGACGATGGCGCACCCGTGGTCGCCACCGAGCAGCAGCCGCACGTCGTCGCTGCTGTCACCGCCGAGACCGATCCCGGCGGCGGCCCGGTCGATCAGCTCGGTCGCCCGGTCGAGATCGCCGAGCCAGAGCATCATCCCGGCCTCCAGCGCGTCGACGAGCAGCCGCATCTCGGTGGAGTCGGAGCGGTCGGCCCGCGCCCGGGCCTGCGCGAGAGCGGCCCGGGCCTCGTCCGGTTCGCCGCGCCGCATGTGCAGGTCGGCCCAGCGCAGGTCGATGAAGATCTCGTCGGCGATGTCGAGGGAGCCGAACTCGGCGGCGAAGGCGCGGGCCGCCCGCAGATCGGCGAAGGCCCCGTCGAGGTCGCCGTCGTACTGCCGGATCAACGCCCGCAGCGGCAGCACCGTGGCCTGCCCCCACCGGTCGCCGATGGCCCGGAAGCCGTCCAGCGCGATGGCCGCGGCGCGCCCCATCCGGGCGACGTCGCCGTTGTTCTCGGCGATCTGGGCGCGCATCATGTGCGCCATCGCCGACAACCAGCGGTCCGGCCCGTCGACGAGGCGGTTGACGCGCTCCTCGGCGAGGTCGTTGTCGCCGGCGAAGTAGAGGATGAAAGCGGCGATCGCCCCGGCCGGACCGGGCAGCTCCGGATGGGCGGCGAGCCGGTCGGCGAGCGCCCGGACCCGGTCACGGCGCTGAGCGGCGGTCTCGGTCAACAGGCCCGGCTCGGTGCCGGTGCGGTTGAGGACGAGGACGGCTTCGGCGCAGTCGGCGGCCACGGGGTCGACGTCGCCGGGCACGGCCAGGGCCGCCGACAGCCAGAAGGCGGCGTCCGCGTGCCGGCCGAACATCTGCCAGTACCAGCACAGGTCGAGGGCCAGCGACACCGCCGCCGGGGCGTCCCCCGCGTCGCAGAAGTGGCGCAGGGCGGCGAGTGTGTTGTCGTACTCCGCGCGCATCATCCGCAGCGCCTCCATCTGCGCGGCGGTACGCAGCATCGCGTCATACCCGGCGACCAGGCCGGCCAGGTGCCGGGCGGCGAGGCCCCGGACGCCGTCGAGGGCACCCTGCTCGGCGAGACGCTCGATGCCGTACTCCCGGATCGTCTCCAGCATCCGGTAGCGACCACCCGGCGCGAGCTGCAGCAACGACCGGTCGACGAGGGCGGCGAGCAGGTCGGCGACGGTCGCCGAGCCGGCGGCGAGCACGGCGGCGGAGGCGACCGTGACGCCGCCGGGCAGCACGGCGACCCGCTCGGCGAGGGCCCGCTCGTCGTCGGCCAGCAGGTTCCAGCTCCAGGCGATCACCGCGCGCAGCGTGCGATGCCGGGGCTGCGCGGTGCGGCTGCCGCTGGTCAGCAGACGGAACCGGTCGGAGAGGCCGTCGGCCAGCTCGGCCAGCCCGAGGGTACGCAGCCGGGCCGCGGCCAGCTCCAGCGCGAGCGGCAGGCCGTCCAGTCCACGGACGATCCGCACCACGTCGCCGACGGTGCCGGCGTCGACGGCGAAGCCGGGCCGGACCGCGGCGGCCCGCTCGGTGAACAGTCGCACCGCCGGAGCACGGACGGCATCGCCGGGGTCGGCGCCCGCGGCGGGCAGGCCGAGCGGGCCCAGCGGCACCAGCGACTCACCGTCGACGGCCAGCGGCTCCCGGCTGGTGGTCAGCACGCGCAGCTGCGGGCAGCGCACGAGCAGGGCACTGACCAGGTGCGCGACCGCGTCGATCAGGTGCTCGCAGTTGTCGACGACGAGCAGGATCCGCCGCCCGTACAGCCGATCGGCCAGCACGTCGACGTCACCGCGCCCGTCGGCCCACACCCGGTTCGCCGTCTCGAACAGCGCCGAGCCACGCAGCCCGGCCGCCGCGACCACGGCCGCGCCGACCTTCGCCGGCTCGGTCACCGACGCGAGATCCACCAGCCAGACGCCGTCTCGGAACCCTCCGGCACGCCGGCGCGCGGCCTCCACCGCGAGCCGCGTCTTCCCGGCGCCGCCGGGCCCGAGCACGGTCACCAGCCGCCCTCCGGCGAGCAGCGCGTCGATCCGCGCCAGGTCGTCGGCCCGCCCCACGAAACTCGTGAGCGGTTCCGGCAGGTTGGTCGGCGGCGGGTCGGATCCCCCTTCCGGTACGGTCGTCGCGCCCCGCACCGGCGCAAGAGGCGGTGTCCCGCGCAACAGCAGCAGGTGACGTTCCCGTAGCGCCGCTCCCGGGTCGGTGCCGAGCTGATCGCCGAGCGCCGCCCGCACCCGCTCGTAGACGGCGAGCGCGTCGGCCTGCCGCCCCAGCGCGGTGAGAGCATCGATGAGCAGCGCCGCGATCCGCTCGTTCAGCGGGTGCTCGGCGAGCAGCCCGGTCAGCCGTGCCGCGGCCCGCTCGCCCGCCCCGAGGCCGGTCTCCGCCTCGGCCAGATCAGCGACCGCCTCGACGAGGATCTGCCCGAGCCGCACCGCCTGGGCCGGCGCGACCTCGCTCAGCTCGGGCGCGACACCCCCGGCCGCCACACCGCCCGTAGCGGTCCCCGCCACGTCACCGCCCTGAGCGGTCCCCGCCACGACACTGCCGGGACCGGTCCCCGCCGCGACACCGCCCGGAGCGGTCCCCGCCACGACACCACTCGGGGTGGGCATGCCGGCGGCCGTCGCGGGCGGCGGCACTCCCGTGGTCAGGGCGACCGCCTCGCCGAGCGGCCCCGCCGCGCCCGCCGGATCCCCGGCCCGCAGGCGCTCGCGCCCGACCGCGGCGAGCCGCTCGAACCGGAGGACGTCGACGTCGTCCGGCCGGACGGACAGCCGGTAGCCGCCCTCGGCCTGCGTGACGGTGTCGCCGCCGCCGAGCAGCCGCCGGAGCCGCGAGATCAGCGACTGCAGAGCGTTGGCCGGGTCGGTGGGCTGCTCCCCTGGCCAGAGTGCCTCGGCGAGTCGTCCCGGCGCGACCGGCCGCCCGCCGGCCACGGCGAGCCGGACCAGCAGCCCGCGCAGCCTGGCCCCGGGAATCGGCAGGTCGACGCCACCGCGGGTGACCCGCAGCGCGCCGAGCAGCCCGACCCGCAGCCGATCTGAGTCCCCACTCACGACACGATCCTGCCGCGTCGCGTCCACCCACCCCAAATCGGGCGGCCTTCGGCGTTCGATACGGCTCTCACCGTGTCGCCGTCGTGCTGAGGCGGCGGTGCGAGCCGGACAGGATCCCCGGGCATCGTCCGTGGACAGGATGACGGGATCGGGCCGGGCCGGGGCCGGAACGGCGACTTCGTGACCGCAGGTGCCGGCAAGCTCGCCCGGAACGGCGGTTCTCCGGCGATCGGGCATCGGCCGGGCGCCCCGGATTCCTAGGCTCGGCGGCATGCGAGAGATCATTCTGGCGGTCGCCGCGACCGCAGCCGTCACCGTACCCGCCGGTCCCGCGTGGGCGGGGCCACCGACCCTCGGCGACCTGCGCAACGCGCTGTTGACCGAGGCCGAGGCACCCACCGGTTTCCACTCGCTGGGCGACCCGTCGAACGCGCAGCTGCCCATCCCCCGGAACCGGAGCGTGTGCGAGGACGACCAGCCGTCCGGGGACGAGTCCGAGACCACCGCGGTGGTGGCCTATTTCGCGGAGGAGGACGGGACCGGCTTCGCCGTGGGCGTCGCCGCGCCCGACGCCTCCAACGCCCTGGCGTTCGTCCGGGCGGTGGAGAACACGATCACCCGCTGCCCGACCGAGGGGGAGGGCGACGACGCCACGACGAACACGCGGTTGGTCCTGCCGTCTCTCGGGAACGCCGCGGCCGGGTTCTGGACGACCGGGACGGGCGACGGGCAGAGCCGTGGGGCGGCCGTCGCGGTGGCCGACGGCGACCTGCTGGCGGTCTTCGAGATGTCCGACGGCGACGAGTCCGACCAGGCGGAGTTCCTCGAGTTCGTGAACGCGTCGGTGAACAAGCTCGCCGAGGTCGGGTGACGTCAGTTCTCGGCGGCGTAGGCCTCGACCTTGGCGGTGTCGCCGGCGACGATCAGGACGGCGTTCTCCGGGACGACGGTCTCGGGTCGGGCGTACACGAAATCCTCGCCCGGCCGTTTGGTGCCCACCACTGTGACGCCCCACCTGGTCCGCAGCCCGAGGTCGGCGAGGGTGCGCCCGGCGGCACCGCGCGGCGCCCGGACCTTGGCGATGGCGAAGCCGTCGTCGAACTCGATGTAGTCGAGCATCCGGCCGGAGATCAGGTGGCCGACCCGCTCGCCCATCTCGGTCTCGGGGAAGACGACGTGGTCGGCGCCGACCGACGCCAGGATCTTGCCGTGCTTGACGCTGGTGGCCTTGGCCCAGATCTCCGGCACGCCGATCTCGGTGAGGGTGAGCACGGTGAGGACGCTGGTCTCGAGGTTGGTGCCGATGCCGACCACGGCCCGGCCGAACTCGTGCACCCCGAGCTGGCGCAGCGCCTCCTCGTCGGTGGAGTCGGCCTCGGCGACCTGGGTGAGCCGGTCCGACCAGTCCTGGACGATCCGCGGGTCGGAGTCGATGCCGAGCACCTCGTAGCCGAGCTCGATCAGCGACTCGGCGACGGACCCACCGAACCGGCCCAGGCCGATCACCGCGACGTGGGAGCCTGCGGGCAGTTTCTCGTCAGCCAACGAGGGGTCTCTCCTCCGGGTAGCGGTAGTGGCGGCGCCGGGTGTTCAGCGCGATCGCCGTGCCGACCGCGATGGTGCCGACGCGACCGACATACATCAACACGACCAGGACGACCTGCGCGGACGGCGGCAGGCTCGGGGTGATGCCGGTGCTCAGGCCGACCGTCGCGAAGGCCGAGGTGACCTCGAACAGCGCCCGGTCGAACGGGACGTCCTCGGTCAGCGCGTCCAGCGCCACGGTACCGGTGGCGACCAGCGCGACACCCATCAGGGCCACCGTGACGGCCTGCCGCTGGGTCTCCTCGGCGATCCGGCGTTTGCGGATCACCACGTCCGGCTCGCCCCGCATCTCCGCCCAGATCACGTAGCCGAGCAGCATGAACGTGGTCAGTTTGATGCCGCCGGCGGTGCTGGCGCTGCCGCCGCCGATGAACATCAGCCCGTTGGTGACGGCGATCGTCTCGCTGTTCATCTTCCCGAGGTCGATGCTGTTGAAGCCACCGGACCGGGTCATCACGTCCTGCGTGAAGGCGGCCAGCACCTTTCCCGGGGTGCTGAGCGCGCCGAGGGTGCCCGGGTTGCGCCATTCGAAGGTCAGGAAGACCACGAAACCGACGACCGACAGCAACAGGCTTCCGGACACCGTCAGGAACGTGTGGGTCGACCAGGTTCCGGGGGTACGCCACTCGCGCGCCAACTCGAACAGGACCGGGAAGCCGATCGCCCCGGCCAGCACACCGAACGCCAGGGGCAGGCAGATCCACGGGTCCGTGACGAACCGGATCAGACTGTCGGAGTGCAGGGCGAACCCGGCGTTGTTGAACGCCTGCACGGCATGGAACACGGCTTCCCACACCGCCCGGCCGAACGTGTAGTCGTACCCCGTCCAGAGGCGGATCGTGACCACGACGGCGATGAGGCTCTCCGCGACCGCCATGACCACCGCCACCCGGACCAGGACGCCGACCATGTTGCCGCCGGTGAGGCCGGCGCTCTCGGCCTGCGCCAGCAGGCGGCCGCGGAGGCCGAGCCGGCGCGAGACCAGCAGGCTGAGCAGGGTGGCCAGGGTCATGATGCCGAAGCCGCCGATCTGCGACAGCACGGTCAGCAGCACGTGGCCGAAGGTGGACCAGTAGGTCGGGGTGTCGACCACGGCGAGGCCGGTGACGCAGACCGCGGACGCCGCGGTGAACAGCGCGGTGACGAACGGCGCGTTCCCGGGATCGGCGCGGGCGGCCGGCAGCATCATCAGGCCGGTGCCGATGATGATCATGCCGAGAAACGCGAGCGGCACGATTCGGGCCGGATGCCGCCAGGGTGATCGCACCGATGAGTCATATCACCCGAACTGCGCATCTGCTCGTCGAGGGCCTCGCCGGGGCCACACCGATCGGCTGGTCCGGCCGCACGGGGCGGTGCGGGCTCGACAACGACGCTACGATACGGGTACGGCGTCGCCGCCCGTCCCCGGGACTGCGACGGTTGACACGTTGCGGCCGATGACCGGATTTCATGTTCGCCGGTTATCCTCCTCCGCCGGGGAGGACACATGAAACTCGTACGGGGGATGCTTGCGGGCATTCTGGGCATCACCATCGGTGCCGGGCTCGCGGCATGCGGGCCGATCGGTGTGCCCGAGTCGAAGCTGGTCGAGCCGGGAGGAGACTCCAAGTCCGCTTTGGACGGTCTCGTCCGGTTCAGCGTGCCCGACGACGGCGGGCGGGGCGACATCCGGGTCCGTTTCGGCGTGGAGCCGCTGCCCGCCGACCGTCCGGCACCAACCGGCATCATCACGGTCGGCGACATGGTCACCATGGAGGCGCAGGGCGAGCTCACCAGGGGCCGCATCGCCGTCGACTACGCCGAGTTGCCGGCCGGTGTCCGCCCGGAGATGCTCAACCTCTTCGGCTGGTCCGCCGACCTCGGTGGCTGGGTGCCGCTGACCGGCTCGGTCACCGACGCGGTCGATCGCACCGTCGCCGGCGACACCATCCTGTTCGACAGCTTCGTGATCGGCACCTGGCGGCTCACCACCGACGCGACCGGCGACTCCGTCACCACGCACGCGGGTGTGGTGCTGCCGGTCAAGGCCGGCACCGACCGGACCTTCTGGGCCTACGCGAGGGCCGCCGCGGTCACCTCCCTGACCGACGCCGTCGAGCACCTCGCCGGGCCGCCGGAGGAGCTGTCGTGCGAGCCCAAGGCCACCGACACGACGGTCAAGGTGGCCTCCACGCCGGCCGGCCGGTTCGACGCGTGCGTGCTCACCGGCACCGGCTCGCAGCGGATCCGGGTGCGCAACCGGCTGCCGTTCCCGCTGCTCCTCGACCTGCCGGCGGACGGCCGGGTCCGTCCGGTCGTCGACACCCAGGTCACCGCCGACAGCCCGGACGCGCTCGACGGCATGCGGGACACCCTGCTCACCTACCTGACCGGTGCCGTCGCGGTCGGCGGCGGGCAGACCGTCACGCTGGAGCTGCGGCCCGGCGCCCCCGGCCCAGTCCAGCTCACCGGCCGCCTCGACTGGTCGGTGGTCGCCCTGGAGGCCGGCCTCCGCCAGCTCGACCTGCTGCTGCCCGACAGCCGGGCGCTGCGCCCGCGGACCGCCGAGGCGCTGCTGCTCGCCCACCCCGAGCACGGGCCCGCGGCCCGCGACGCGCTCGCCGCCGGTGACGTCGGCGCGCCCGCCGTGCAGAGCCTGCTGCGCGCCGCCGGCCTGACCGACTCCGGCCGCAGCATCGCCGACCTGTTCCAGTTCGGCTCGTGCGTGCTGCAGCGCACCGACACCGTGGCGGGCGCGAGCCAGGACGTGCTGGCCGCCCTGCGTACCGCGGGGCCGACCGTCGTCGTGTATACCACCGCGTGCCTGAACACCATCTACGAGAAGTACCTGCCCCAGGCGACCCGGACGATCAAGTCGATCCAGGACACGCTCAAGGCCGCCACCGGGGCGATCCGCAACGCCGTGCCGAAGCCCGATCGCAAGCGCGGGCACGGGCAGGTCACGGTCACGCTCACGCCTCGCTGACCGGCGGTCCTCCGCGTTTTCCGGGCACGCCCCGGCTCGTCCCCGATACGGACGAGTCGGGGCGTTCTCGTCCTTGCCGCCTTCTTGTTGCAGAAATCCTGCAAACGGATTTGTCTTCACATCTCGCCGAGGCTGTGCTTTTCTGGGGCTCGGGAGCGCTCCCCTATCCCCCAAGATTCGCGACGGGCGCCACGATACGAACGATCCCCACGTTCGCGCCCGATCGCGGATTTCTCGCTACCTGAAAAGGAGCACAGAAATGCGCCGAATCCATCGGCTCATGCAGGGCGCCATTCCCCTCGCCCTCATCGGCGCCACCCTCGCCGTGCCCACTCCGGCCTCCGCGGCGATCACCGACCTCGTCGGATGGGCCACCCAGAACGGTGGCACCACCGGCGGCGGCAGCGCCGCCACCACCACGGTGAACAGCGCCTCCGCCCTCACCACAGCCTTGGCGTCGACGTCCGCGGCCAACATCCGGGTCTCCGGGACCATCTCCTGCTCCGGCATGCTGCGGGTCCGGTCCAACAAGACGATCATCGGCAACTCGGGCGCGGCAATCGTCGGCTGCGGATTCAACATCAACGGCGACCGCAACGTCATCATCCGCAATCTCTCCTTCCGGAACTGGAACGACGACGCGATCAACGTCCAGGAATCGGCCACCAACATCTGGGTCGACCACAACAGTTTCAGCAACGGATACGACGGCGCGGTCGACATCAAACGCGGCTCCGATTTCATCACCGTCTCGTGGAACCGGGTATTCAACCACGACAAGTCGATGCTGCTCGGGCACAGCGACAGCAACGCGAGCCAGGACGTCGGCCACCTGCGCGTCACCTACCACCACAACTGGTTCGACGCGTCGACGCAGCGGCACCCGCGGGTCCGGTTCGGCAACCCGGTGCACGTCTACAACAACTACTACAACAGCAATTCGGGGTACGGCGTAGCCAGCACCGAAGGCGCCGGGGTCCTCGTCGAGGCCAACTCGTTCGAGAACGTCAGCGACCCGTTCCACCTCGGTGAAGCCTCGTCCGGTCCCGGAACGCTGGTGGCCCGCAACAACCTGCTGGTCAACTCGGGCAGCGGCCAGACCGGCGGTTCGGTGGCGTCGATCCCGTACTCGTACACACCCGACGCCCCGGCCAACGTGAAGTCGATCGTCACCGCGAACGCGGGCGCCGGCCGCATCAGCCTGTAGCCCCGTCCCCCATCACGGCGTCCTCCCCCGACCCCTGTTCCCCGGGGAGGGCGCCACCCCGCCGACTCGCAACGGCACGACGACGCTCGCCCCCCGGACCGTGAGAAGGTCCATGACCTCGACGAGAGGCAGGCGCGGCGCGTCGGACTCCAGGGTCTGCTGGAAGAGGTTGAGGCAGCGATGCAGCGAGGGCGACGGCCTCTCGTTCTGCATCCAGCGTGTCAACGCGTGCGCCGCACGTCGATGAGCTGCCATCAGAGCCTGCAGGTCGGCGTCTTCCGATCGATCCGTCAGCAGAAGCCGCACCAAGCTGAACGCAACCGACTCGACGTCTCCGGAGTCGTGCTCGATGAAGGTGGCCATCGACGGCCACAGCAACTCGCTCAAGATCGGCTCGGCGACGTGGCGTAACACGTCGTCGCTGAACGCTCCGGAGAGATTCAACGTGGCCAGAGCCGGAACGAGTGGGAAGTCCACGCTGAAGCCGCTGACGACTCCGGAACCGGAGACCTTCGGTCCCGGAGCGAATCGATTCGACCACAGCGGATCGACTGCTCCAGCCGTCACGTCCTCGGCGAACTCCAGGACGAGGTCCCTGCGCTCGTCCTCGGCCCATGTGCGGGTCACCTGGACCAGGGCCAAGCCGTCGAGAAGCATGCCGCCGGGCACCGCCGCCCGCCATTGCAGACCAGTGTCCCGCAGCCAGCCCGCCGGGTCCTGGGCATGCAGATAGAGATCTGACGCCCGGACGTGGCCGCCGCACGCGAGCGTCAACAGCATCAGGTTGAAGGAGTAGGTGGCCATCCAATGGTCGATGCGTTTGTCGACCGGCCGGTAGGTGCTCGGCGTGTAGGACGGCCTCGTCACGGCCACCCGTAGCTTCTCCAGGAGCCAGTCGCGGGAGTCGGGTGTCAGCAGCTTGCGGAGGAACGGGACGACCGTGCTGCGGGCGCACAGCGGGGTGAAGCCGAGCAGCGACTGCAGCAGAGTGTCATCCTCGGTCTGGCCGAGACGGACGGTTCGGGCCCGGGACAGGGCCACACCGTCGCGGACCGCCTGGGCCACGAGACGGGCCACCAGGTACTCGCCGAAAGTGGCGTGCAGGAACTCGTACGTCTGCCTGGTCTGATCCTCCTGGACCGCCTGGCTGCGCTGGATGAAGAAGAACCGCCCCACCATCTCCTCGCCCGCGCTGAAGGCGCGCTGGAAGCCCTCGGTCCTCGGGGCGCCGGACGGGCGCAGGCCGAGGCCGGTCAGGTCGGCGTCGAGCTCGTCGGTGGTCGCCCACAGGCGCAGCCGATGGAACATCGCGAACGCCACCACCGACAGGCGCTCCAGCTCGTCGCGGATCAGCTCCAGCCGCTCGGGTTCCGGCAGGTGGGTGCCGTGGACTCGGCGGACCTCGCGCTCGGCGAAATCGATCAGCAGGCGCTCGTAGAGCTCGCCGGTGTCGATGTCGTCGGCGTCCTGGAGGGCGTTCGCGCCGGCGTCGTAGAGGGCCAGCATGAGCAGCAGAAGCGGCTGTGCGGCCAGGTCGGGGAAGCGCAGCACCACCTCGCGGGTGAGCGGCCGCCGCCCGGTTCCGGACCAGTAGCGGGCGTTGGCCGTGTTCCAGAAGTCCAGCCAGCGGTCGACCTGCGGCTCGTCGAACGGCTCCAGGCGCACGACCAGGCCGCCGGCCGGGATGCGGGCCCGGTCGGCGACCGCGACGCGGCTCGTCACGATCACCGCGGCGGGACGGTCCAGCCGACTCTCGCGCTGCTGGAACGCGGCCACCCGCTCCAGATAGTCGGACTGGTGCACGCCGGTCGCCTGCAACAGCTCGTCCAGGCCGTCGAGCAGGATCACCGGCATCGCGGCGTCCGCCGACTCGGCCAGTTCGGCCCAGGCGACGGTCTCACCGATGGCGCCGCGCAGCGCCTGCTCGATCTGGTCCTGGATGGACGCCTCGGCCCGGACCTCGCGCAGCGCCACCCGGACGACCAGGTAGTCGGCGGCGGGCAGACGTGCGGCGAGGATCCTGGTCAGCGACGACTTGCCGCCACCGGGCTGGCCCAGCAGCACCAGCGGGACGGTGGCCGCCTGCGGGGTGGTCAGATAGGTGGCGAGGAACGTGTCGAAGTCGGTGCGGGCGTCGGCCTCGTTCCACCAGTCCTCGTCGGCGGGGCGCAGGCCGGGGCTGCCCGGTCTCACCCGGAACCGCGGATCCAGGTAGGCGGCGGCCAGGCTCGGCATGCTCAGGTCACCGGCGTCGCCACCGAGGATCGGCTCGTCCAGATCGGCGCGGTGGATGCGTGCCAGGGCAAGACGATGGCGAGCCGGATCGCGGTGTGAGGTCACCCGGAGCAGGGCGGCCTCCAAGCCCTCCAGACCGCGGGACACCGCTCGCGACTCAAGCCGGGCCAGCCAGATCCCGAATTCGGGCACGTCCTGGACCAGGCGACGAACGGTCGTCTCGTAGCCTTCGGCGGCCAGTCCCGGCAGGCGCTCGGCCAGTAGGGCGCCTGCCGCGCGGCGCGCCCGGTCGTCTGCGGCGTCCCAGGCGGCGAGGCCGGTGAGGTGATCGGTCATCTGCCGCGCACGGGTCGCGAACCAGTCGGTGAGCTCCGCCAGCAGACGGTCACCGGTGCGGTCCGGCCCGGGGGCGGGGATGTCGGCGTCGAGCAGACGGGACTGCCAGGAGCCGTCGGAGCGGGCGGCGGCCACGAAACGGAGCTGGTCGTCGCGGGTGAAGTCCGGGTTCGCGAGTCCGGCGGTCTCCAGGCAGTCGTCCAGCGATACGAAGAATGACTGGACGACCAGGACACCGTGCGCGGCGTGCAGGCGTTGGCCGCGGTTGTAGCGGGTCTGGTCGCGTACCACATCGGTGATCTTCTCGGCCACCAGATGCCCGAGCCGGATCGCCTCCGTCTTGGCGTCGAAAAGGCTGATGGCGGCCTCGCTGCCGCCCGCCGTGGCGACGGCGAGCGCACCGCCGAGCAGGTTGTCGGCGGCCTTCATCAGCGGCCCGGAGCCGCCGAGCAGCTTGACGGCGTCGGTGTAGGTCAGACCTCGGGACACGGTCCCCACTATATGGACGGTCGCTACTTCGGATCGGGCGTGCCGTTCTCCCAGATGCACGGCGAGCTGGCGCTGAGCGTGTAGTCGTAGTAGCCGTCGCGGTCCCAGGCATCGACGACAACCGAGTAGTCGTCCGGGGTTCGCACCACGAATCGGGGCGGTCGTTCGCTACGGCGGTCGTCGTGGACGCGGTAGCCCTGCTGTTCCCAGAAGGCGACCAGGGCGGGGATCGTCTGCTCTGCGGGCCAGGAGCCGGCGGCATCCGGAATGAGGTTGTAGCGTCTCTCGGCGAAGATACGACCACGCGGAGCGCCGCTCTCGGCATCGTCGCACGAGCCGATGTCGCTGCCGTCGCTGAATTTCAGCGTCGCACCGGTAGGCACCTGCGTGAAGGCTTCCCTGACCAGGGCCTCGACACGCTCGGCGGCCTGGTCTTTGGTCTCGGTCGGCTGCATCTCCTCGCTCCTTCCCGTGCAAGCGGCGATCGTGAGAATGATCGTCGCCGTTGCCAGAACACTGGTGATCCGTCGTGATCTCAAGTCGAATCCTCGCTACAAGCCGCCGGTGACGATTCTTGCGATGTTCTTCCGTGCGATGTTTCCGTTCTCCCAGTAAGCGGAGTGGGTGAGGTCCTGGCGGACAGCGTCGCCGGGATCGCTGGGAAAGACCCAGGCGCCGAAATCGGATCGGACCGGATCGTTGCCGTGCGCGGCATCCAGGTCCGGGATCCACTTGATCATGTCGTGCTCGGCCCGCGTTGCGTAGATCTCGTTCGACGGCAGACCCGGCAACTCCGACACATGGTTGACGTCCACGCCGGGCGATCCGACGAAGATCGCCGCGTCGGCCTCGAACCCGGATTGCATCGCCGAGTGGCCCATCACCGTACTCCCGTAGCTGTGCCCGAGCACGGTGTTGCGCGAGGGCACATCCCCCTCGTGGGTCGCTCGGAGGCCGCTCTGGAAGCCGCTGAGCTCTGTCGCGCCCTTCTCGGCATACGAGTCCGAGGCTGCGTTCGGAATCAGGTCCGGAGCGTCGTAGCCGAGCCAGTAGATCGACGCGGTGGTGGCGGCCGGGTCGGTGTGGCCCGCGTCCGCGGCCATCTTGTCGGCCCGGTCGATGTCGCCGCGTGATCCGGCCAGGTCGGCCGTGGTGCCGGGGACGTAGGTGAGGACGTTGTTCGCGGTGTCCGGGTTGTTGACCGAGACGATGGCCCGGCCGTCGTCGGCGGTGGAGAGGCCCAGCAGGAACGCCGGGGGCTGCGGGTTCGCCAGGCGGTCACGGATCGCGGTCAGGCCGTCGACCTTGCCGGACAGGGGTTCGCGTTCGGCGCCGAGGTTCAGCAGTTCGCGGTCGGCGGCGCTGCGCGGGTCGATCTCGTGGGGGTAGACCTCGTAGAGGCGGCCCTGGTCGAGCATGCTCTGCAGGTAGGCGATCCGGGCGTCCACCTGGCCCAGACGGCCGGTCAGGGCCGCCGTCTCGCGGTCCAGGATCGCGCGGTTGGCGAGGTCGCGGTCGCCGGCGGGTATGCCGTCGAGCCAGCCGACCAGGTCGGGGTGGTCGCGGATCGCCTGTTCCTGCTGTTCGGGCGTGAGCACCCGCCACCAGCCATTCACCTGCTCGGGGGTACGGCCGGCCTGCGCCCGCAGGTCGTCGGCGGTGATCGGGTCCATCCGGGACAGGCCGAACGCCGTGCCCGCGGTGGGGACGTTGACGGTGACGGTGTTGGCGGTGGAGTCGTCGAGGGCGCGGGCCTGTTCGACGACGGACCGCAGGTCGCCGGCGAGACCGCCGATCGCGCGGGCGGTCTGATCGAGCATGCCGCCCTGGTAGAGCCCGGCGGGGGCGGTGATGTCGAGGGTGGCGGTGTCGACGGTGAAGCCGGACTGCCGGGCGGCGGCGAGGATCTCCTCGGCCTGGCGGCGGAGGGTGCTCATGCCGTACGCATGCTGGTCCATCGCGTCGAAGATGCGCCTCGCCGGGTTGTAGACGTTGCTCAGCTCGGTGCGCAGGCGGGCGGCCCGTTCGTGACCGGCCGTGGCCCCGGCGCCGGACGGCCACACGTGCGCCAGGTCGCGGGTGCCGCGGATGAGCCGTTCGGCGGCGTCGTCGAGGCCCTGGGCCAGCTTCTGCCAGGTCTCGGCTGCGGTATGCCAGGGGGTGACGTCGGTGGCGAGCAACTGCCGCAGGGTGAGCGCGCTCATCGCGGCACCGGCTGCCGTAGGTCGTCTCCGGAGACCCGGTCGGCCGCGACGATCTCCTGCACCGCCGTGCCGAGGGCCGCGCCGAAGGAGTCGAGCTCGGTGGTCAGGCGGCGAAGCTCGGCCTGCCAGATGGTGGCGGCGGCGCGGGCGGCGGTGGCCGCGTCCGAGCCGGGAAGGCCGGGCGGCGCCATCCGGCCCTCGGCCGTCGCGGTGGCGTCGCGAAGGCCGGCGGACGTGGTACGGACCTCGGCGGCTGCGCTCTGCAGGCCTGGTACATCGACGTCGAGCAACGGAATCGACCCCCTCTCCTACCGGGGTCTACGCCGATGGTCTTGACCGGGTTCACCGTCGGCGAAGCCCGGATTCCCGCTGGGCGAAGACCGGCTCACGGCCAGACGAGGTCCGGCCCATGACCGCGCGAGGTCCGGCCCACGGCGGGACGAGACCGGCTCACGGCAGCAGGCTGCGGAGCTCGGCTATCTGTTTGACCCGCTCCGCGCGCGTGGTGGCCAGTGGAGACGCCAGCAGGGTGGTGACACCGGCCGCGGCGAGGGCGTCGAGGCCGCGGCGGAGGTCGTCGGGTCGGCCCACCAGGGACGTGGCGGTGACCAGGTCGTCCGGGACGGCGGCGACGGCTTCGGCGCGGCGGCCGGACAGGTAGAGGTCCTGGATGCGGGCGGCCTCGTCGGCGTAGCCGTAGCGGCGGACCAGGTCGTTGGAGAAGTTGCGGCCGCGGGCGCCCATGCCGCCGAGGTAGAGCGCGAGCTGGGCACGGTGCCGGGCGAGCAGGTCCGGGTGGGGGTCGCCGACGGCGAACGGCACCGGCACGCTCACGTCCAGCGGTGGCAGTGAAGGGTCGCGGCGGGAGCGTCCGTCGGCCAGGGACTCGCCGAAGACCCGCTCGGCGGATCCGGGGTCGAGCCAGAGTGCCTGCCAGCCCTCGGCGATCTCGGCGGCCAGCGCCACGTTGCGGGGCCCCATGGCGGCCAGCAGGATCGGGACGCGTGGCCGTACCGGATGATTGATCAGTTTGAGGGGTTTCGCGTAGTCGCCGGTGAGCGGGATCGTGTAGTGGTCGCCGTCGAAGGTGAGGGTCTCGCGGCGCCAGACGCGGCGGCAGATCTCGACGATCTCGCGGGTGCGGGCGACCGGGGCGTCGTAGCGGACCCCGTGGAAACCCTCGATGACCTGGGGTCCGGACGCGCCGAGGCCGAGGTTGAACCGGCCGCCGGACACGTAGTCGAGTCCGGCGGCGGTCATCGCGGTCAGCGTAGGAGTGCGAGTGTAGAGCTGCATCACACCGGACGCCAGATCCATCGCACGGGTGCGAGCGGCGAGGTAGCCCAGTTGGCTGACGGCGTCGAAGCTGTACGCCTCAGGGACCACCACCAGGTCCGCGCCGGCCTCCTCGAACTCGACCACCTCGTCGACCGCGTCGGCGAAGCCCTCGCCGCTGTAGCCGAGCTGGATCCCGAGCCGCATCAGTCGTTGACGATCACTTGGCGGATCACGTCGCCGCTGCCCAAGGCGGCGAGCGCGTCGCCGACCTGGTCGAGGCGCAGGCGGCGGCTGATCATGCCCTCGATGTCGAGGCGCCCGGCGCGCCACAGGGCCAGCAGGCGGGGGAAGTCGCGGTGCGGGTCGGCCGAGCCGTACAGGGACGGGACGATCGTCTTGCCCTCGAAGAGCAGCTCGAACGGACTGAACCCGACGGTGTCCTCGGCCCGGCCGGCGCCCACGACGACGACCTGGCCACCGCGCCGGGTGGCGGTCCACGCGGTCCGCAGCGTCTGTGGCACGGCGACCACGTCGAAGGCGTGGTCGTAGCCCTCCGGCGCCACCTCGGCCTGCAGGTCGCCCAGCTCGTCGGGGGTGGCGGTGTGGGTGGCGCCGAACCGGCGGGCCGCCTCGTGCCGCGCGGGCACCGTGTCGACGGCCATGATCTGCGCGGCCCCGGCGAGGCGGGCGCCCTGGATGGCGGCGATGCCGACGCCGCCGCAGCCGATCACGACGACGGTGTCGCCGGGACGCACCCTCGCCGTGTTGATCACCGCGCCGACGCCGGTGGTGACGCCGCAGCCGACCAGGGCGGCCACCTCGTACGGCACGTCGTCGTCGATCTTCACGGCGCCGGCCCGGGGCACCACCATCTCCTCGGCGAACGAACCGCACCCGGCCATCCCGAAGATCTCCAGGTCACCGGCGGCGAACCGGGGGATGACGTAGCCGGCCATCACGTGCGTCATGCACAGGTGGGTCTCGCCGCGGCGGCAGTGGGTGCAGACACCGCAGGCGGGCAGCCAGTTGACCGCGACCCGGTCGCCGGGGGCCAGGTCGTCGACGCCGTCACCGACCTCGATGACGTCACCGGCCGCCTCGTGGCCGAGGACCGCGGGCACCGGCTGGGGCAGGCCGCCCCGCAGGGCGGACAGGTCGGAGTGACAGACGCCGGCGGCCCGGACCCGCAGGCGCACCTCGCCCGGCCCGGGCCCGAGGACCGTCACGTCGTCACGGAAGTCGAGTTTGTCGTCCCCGATCGTGTGCAGCACGGCCGCGCGCATCCCGGCACCCCCTCGAAAAGTAGAACGCGTTCTACGCTATCGACGAGCCTGGTACCAAGCAAGCGTTCGGTCAAGGGCGATAATCGGCCGGTGACGCAATCCAAGAGCCCGTCCGAGCGGCGCGCGCATCTCGTCCGGCTGGCCGGTGACCTCTTCGCCGAGAAGGGCTTCCGGGCGACGACGGTGCGCGAGATCGCCGACGCCGCCGGGATCCTCTCCGGCAGCCTCTACCACCACTTCGACTCCAAGGAGTCGATCGGCGACGAGATCCTCAGCGCCTTCCTCGAGGACGTCCTGGCCGGTTACCGCGAGGCGGTCCGGGACACGGCCGACCCGCGGACGGCGATCGAGCAGATCGTACGGTCGAGCACCGCCAACCTCAGCCGGCACCGGGCCGCGCTCACCATGCTGCAGAACGACTGGAACTACTTCAGCGGGCAGCCCCGGTTCGCGTATCTGCGTACCGCCATGAAGGAGATCGAGCAGACCTGGATCGAGCAGCTCGAGCGGGGGAAGCAGACCGGGCAGTTCCGGGCCGACCTGGACACCCGCCTCACGTACCGGCTGCTGCGCGACATCCTCTGGCTGCCCACCTCGTGGCGCTCGTCGGCGACGTGGGACACCGGGCAGATCATCGACGGACTTCTCCGCCTTCTGTTCGACGGCATCCGGGCGTAGCCTCCCAAGCAAGCGCTTGGGAGGTTTGGATGGGGCGACTGGACGGCAAGGTTGCACTGATCACCGGCGGCGCGCGCGGCATGGGCAAGGCCCACGCCCGGCACTTCGCCGCCGAGGGGGCACGCGTCGTGATCGGCGACGTGCTCGACGAGAAGGGGCAGCGCGTCGCCGACGGCCTCGGCGGCGACCGCTGCCGGTACGTGCATCACGACGTGACCAGCCCCGACGACTGGGCCGCCGCGGTCGGCACCACGATCGACGCGTTCGGGCGGGTCGACGTGCTGGTCAACAACGCGGGCATCCTGCGGCACGCGCCGGTCGCCGAGATGGACCCGGCCGAGTTCCGGCAGGTCATCGAGGTCAACCTGATCGGCACGTGGCTGGGCATCCGGCAGGTCGTCCCGGCGATGATCGACGCGGGCGGCGGGTCGATCGTGAACATCTCGTCGATCGAGGGGTTCGCCGGGGCGTCCGGCCTGTCGGCGTACAGCGCCAGCAAGTTCGGCGTCCGCGGCCTGACCCGGTCGGCCGCGCAGGAGCTCGGGCCGCTCGGCATCCGGGTCAACTCGGTGCACCCGGGCGGCGTGATGACGTCGATGGCGCTGGCCGCCGCGCAGACGATGACGGACGTGGACGGCGGCGGGTTCCTCAAGGGCCTGCCGATCGCCCGCTTCGCCGAGCCGGTGGAGATCTCCCGCCTGGTCGCGTTCCTCGCCTCCGACGAGGCGTCGTACACCACCGGCGCCGAGTTCCTCGCCGACGGCGGCCTGCTCAGCGGACCGGGGTACTGAGATGGCGACCCTCGACGGGCGGGTCGCGATCGTCACCGGGGCCGGGCAGGGGCTCGGCGCGGCCGAGGCGCGGGCGCTCGCCGCGGCCGGCGCCCGGATGGTCCTCAACGACCTGCCCGGCGCGGCCCTCGACGACGTCGTGGAGCAGATCCGGGCCGACGGCGGCCAGGCGGTCGCGTGCTCCGGCGACGTGGCCGAATGGGCGACCGGCGAGGCCCTGGTCAAGACGGCCGTGGACACGTTCGGTGGACTGGACGTGCTGGTCAACAACGCGGGTGTGCTGCGCGACCGGATGGTCTTCACGATGTCCGAACAGGAGTGGGACACCGTCATCCGGGTCCACCTGCGCGGCCATTTCGTCACCACGCGGTTCGCCACCGCGTACTGGCGGGGCCGGGCCAGGACGACCGGCCGGCCGGGCTACGCCCGGATCGTCAACACCGCCTCCGAGGCGTATCTGCTCGGCTCGGCCGGCCAGCCCAACTACGCGGCGGCCAAGGGCGGGATCGTCTCGCTCACCCTGGCCACGGCGCGAGGTTGTCTCAAGCATGGGGTACGAGCGAACGCGATCTGTCCGCGCGCAAGAACCTCCATGACCGGCCAGTTGATGGGAGCCGCTCCGGACGGGCCCGACCCGATGGCCCCCGAGCGGGTCGCGCCGCTGGTCGTGCATCTGGCCGGGCCGTCCGGCGAGCGGATCACCGGCGAGGTGTTCGTGGTGCACGGCGACGTCGTGGCGCTTCTCGGGCCGCCGACGGTGCGGGCCGTCTTCCACGCCGCCACCGGGCAGTGGACGGCCGCCGAGCTGGACGCCGCCCTGAGCACCGAGTTCGCCGCCGACCCGCCGCACCCCGGCTACGTCTGCGAGGAGACGCTGCCACTGGCCGAGTCGACGTTCGGGCAGGCGCCGTGAAGCAACGGGACGCGGTCACGATGACCGATGACGAGGTGGGGGCGCTCCTGGCGTACCGCAGGAAGGTCCAGATAGCGACGATCAACCCGGACGGCACGCCGCATCTGGTGACCATGTTCTTCGCGGTGGCCGGAGGCCGGATCGCGTTCTGGACCTACCGGACCTCGCAGAAGGCCCGCAACCTGGCCCGTGACCCGCGCCTGACGTGCCTCGTCGAGGACGGTGAGGACTACTTCGAGCTGCGCGGCGTCCAGGTCAACGGCACGGTGACGGTGATCGCCGACCTGCCGGGCGTGACCGAGGTGGGCCGGTCGATCGCGGCCCGGATGCCCGACATCCCGGCCGACGCCCTCGACGCGTACGTCACCCACGCCGCCCGCAAACGCACCGCCTACGTCGTCGAACCGGTCCGGATCACCAGCTGGGACCATCGCCGGCTGCTGACCTGACCGTCCGGCCCGGCCTGCGCATAGACTGACCGCCGGCCGGATCGGGGTGGGAGGGCGCATGTCAGTCGGTGCGACGGTGGGCCGGCCCCGCGATCCCGAGGTGGACGACCGCATCACCCGGGCCGCGGCCGAGGTGTTCGGCACCGAGGGCTGGGCCCGGTTCTCGGTCGACGCCGTGGCCCGGCGCGCCGGCGTCGGCAAGGCGTCCATCTATCTGCGCTGGCCCAACAAGGAGGCGCTGCTCGTCGCGGTGTTCGCCTCGCGCCTGTCCGGCGTCCGCGACATCGACACCGGCAGCCTCCGCGACGATCTGGTGGCGCTGGCCCGCCAGGTGCTGCACGCGTTCCTCGACGAGTCCGGCGGCGCGGTGCTGCGGCTGATGCTGGAGGCGGAGAGCATCCCCGCGGGCCAGGAGCATCTGGACCGCTTCCTGCAGTCCCAGGCGACCGCGGCGAGGGCCATCGTCCACCGCGGCATCGACCGCGGCCAGCTACGCCGCGACATCAGCGTCACCCTGCTGCTCAACACGATCAGCGGCGGCGCCCTCAACCACGCCCTGACGACACCGTCCCGCTCCCGGGCGAAGGTGGCCGCCGGAGCCGACCGCTACGCCGAAGAGCTCGTCGACTTCGTCCTGGCCTCAGTGACCACTACCGGCTAGCGCCGTCGCGCGGAGGCGGTCGCCGTCGCGGGTCAGGTCGCCGGAGCGGATCAGCAGCTCCACGTGGGCGGCGGTCTCAGCGACCGCGCCGACCAGCATCGGGCCGATCTCGTCCCACGGGCGGGACCAGGTCAGCCGGGACGCCAGCTGCCAGATGGTGGCCGCGCCCAGCCGTTCGACGGTCGTCAGGATCTCGCGGCAGCGGTCGCGGTGGTGGGAGTCCAGTTCGGCGGCTCGGGCGGCGATACCCCGGAAGCGGTACTCGTGGCCGGGCAGCGCCTCGCACTCGTCGTAGGCGGCGACCTTCCCCAGCGACTCCAGGTAGAGCCCGAGCGGATCCTCGCCGCTGAGCTGCAGGCCGATGTTGGGACTGATCCGTGGCAGCACGTGGTCGCCGGTGAGCAGCACCTGCGCATCCGGCTCCAGCAGGCACAGGTGGCCCGGCGTGTGGCCGGGAGTCCAGACGGCCCGCAACCGGCGGCCGGCCAGCGGGACCAGGTCGCCGTCGTTCAGCATCACGTCGGCGTCGGCGAGTGGCGCGAAGTGCAGGTCCACCGCGGCCCCGAACCTCCCGATCAGCCCGTCGATCTCCTCGGCCGGAACGTGCAGGTCACGCATCCATGCCGCCAGCGCCGCGCTCGGCGCGGTCTCCCGGTCGCGCAGCATCGTCGCGTGTTCGGCGGGGTGCATCGCCACCCACGCCCCGGAGGCGTCCCGGAGCCGGGCGGTCAGCCCGTGGTGGTCCGGGTGCACGTGGGTGAGCACGACACCCGTCACGTCAGCGGCGGTCGCCCCGGCCTCGGCCAGCCCGGCGGTCAGCGCCGCCCAGCCGGCGTCACTCGCCCACCCCGGGTCGACGACGACGAGCCCGTCGTCCCCCGGAACCAGATAGCTCAAGGTGTATCGCAGGGGGTTGTCCGGGATCGGCACCGGAACCGACACCAGCCCACCGGCCAGCCTCTCCACCGGCGGCAACGTCTTGGCACGCCAGGAAGCCTGCTGCACGTTCATCCCCGAGCCCCTTTCCTAGACGAATATCGTCTAGGAACAAGACAATATCGGGAACGCGACCCGTTCACCAATGATTCGCGAAGTCGCCCGGGAGCCGGAGGACAAGACTCCGGCGGCATACCCGTGGAGGCGGAGGTGGACCGTGCTACATCATCTCCTCGGTGGTGGGGATCAGGACGGTCTTCAGCTCGGTGTAGGCCTCGATCGACGTGCGCCCGCCCTCCCGGTTCAGGCCGGACTGGCCGTAACCGCCGAACGCGACGTGCGGCTCCAACTGGTAGCCGTTGATGCCCACGGTGCCGGCCCGCAGGGACTTCGTCAGGCGGAAGGCCCGCTTCACGTCCGAGGTCCAGACCGTGGCGGCCAGGCCGTACGTGGTGTCGTTGGCCAGGCGCAGCGCCTCGTACTCCTCGGTGAACGGGACGACCGCCAGCACCGGGCCGAAGATCTCCTCACGGGCGATCGTGGCGTCGTTGGCGACATCGGCGAACAGGGTCGGCTGGACGAAGTTGCCGGCGGCCAGCTCGCCGTCGGGGCGACCCCCACCGGTCACCAGGCGGGCGCCCTCGGCCCGGCCGGACTCGATGTAGCCGAGGACCCGGTTCAGCTGGCGCTCGTTGATCAGCGGGGACGCGGTGGTCTCCGGGTGGAACGGGTCCCCGTAGGTGACCAGGGCGGCCATCGCCTCGGCGATCGCCAGGAACTCGTCGTAGACGTCGCGGTGCACCAGCGCCCGGGTGTGGGCGACGCAGGCCTGGCCGGAGAGGCCCATCGTCACCGTTCCCATGGTGGTGGCGGCCGCGGCGTACACATCGGCGTCCGGGAAGACCAGTGACGGGCTCTTGCCGCCCAGCTCCAGACTGGTTCGCTTGATGCCGTTCGCGGCGGCGGCCAGGACCTTACGGCCGACGCCGCGGCTCCCGGTGAAGCTGATCTTGTCAACCTGAGGGTGGTTGATCAGCGCGTCGCCGGTGGTCTCGCCGGGTCCGGTGACCACGTTGAGGACGCCCGCCGGCAGGCCGGCCTCCTCGATGATCCGGGCCAGGCGCAGCGCGGAGAACGTCGCGTACTCGGACGGCTTCAGGACCACGGTGCAGCCGGCGGCCAGGGCGGGCGCGATCTTCTGGGCGGCCAGCAGCAGAGGGCCGTTCCACGGGATGATCGCGGCGACCACGCCGACCGGTTCGCGCAGCGTGAGGACCAGATGGTCGCCGCCCTGATAGCCGGGCAGCGTCTCACCGGCCAGCTTGTCCACCCAGCCGGCATGGTGGTCGAAGATGTCGGCGACACACTCGACGGACATCGCATACGTCTCGCCGAAACTCACCGGCACCCCGTTGTCGAGGGCGACCAGCGTCTGCAACTCCTCAGCGTTCTCCCGGATGGCGTCGGCGATGCGGCGCAGGACCCTGATCCTCTCCTTCGCCCGGGTACGCGGCCACGTGCCCTCGTCGAACGCGGTGCGGGCGGCGCGTACCGCCGCGTCCACGTCGGACGCCGTGCCGATGGCGAACGTGCCGACCTCCTCGGCGGTGGCCGGATGCAGGTGGGTCCAGGTGGCGCCGTCGGCGGCGGGACGCCAGCCGCCGTCGATCAGCAGTTCTCCGCCGGCCAGGCCGACCTCGTCGCGTTTGGCCTTGATCGAGAGCACCATACCGACCTCCGGGCGCAAGAATTGAAACAGGTTCTACTTCTCGGCACGGTACGCCGTGTCCCGGAGGTCCGCCAGATACGCCGGCCACTCACCACCACCGTGCACGGCCAGCGAGGCGCCACTGATGTAGCCCGCAAGCGGGGACGCCAGCAGCAGGCAGGCGCTCGCCACCTCCCCGGCGCGGGCGCCCCGCCCCATCGGCACAGCCCTCGCCACCGTCGACGCCGCCGCGCCGCCCCCGACACCGGAGGCGGGTCCACCGCCGGCCGCCGGCCCGGAGGAGGCAGCCACGGAACCAAGAGAGGCGGCCGCGGAAGGGGGAGGCGCACAGGCCGCCGGAGAAGCGAACGGTGCGGTGGCGGCGGGCCCGGGAGACGGCTCGGGCTCGATCGGGCCGACCACGAGGGTGTTCACCCGGATCTTCGGCGCCCACTCGGCGGCCAGGCTGGTGGCCAGGTGGTGCAGGCCTGCCTTGGCCGCGCCGTAGGCGGCGGTGCCCGGAGACGGCCGGGTGCCGCTGACGCTGCCGATCATGAGGATCACGCCGCCGGTGTCCTGTTCGCGCATGACCGCGCAGGCGGCCTGCGCGACGTGGAGTGGCGCGATGAGATTGAGCTCGATGATCTTGGCGTGCAGGCGGGGCGAGGCCGTTCCAGCAGGGACCTCGGGACCGCCGCCCGCGTTGTTGATCAGAACGTCGACGCGCCCGAAACGAGTGACCGCCGCGTCGATCAGGGCTGCGGCCTGCACCGGGTCGCGCACATCGGCCTGGAAGAACTCCACCCCGGGCGCCGGAACGGCCGGTGAGGGGCCGGAAGCAGAGGAGGAGGACGCGGAGGAGGTAGGCACAGCCGGCGAAGGCGGAACAACCGGCGTCGGCGCCGCAGGGGCCGCGGCAGTGGGCGTGACGGGTGGGGTGCGGCCGCAGATCAGGACGTCGGCGCCGGCGGCCCGGAAGGCGGCGGCGATGGCGGCGCCTATGCCCCGGGTGCCGCCGGTGACCACCACGGCGCGGCCGGTGAAGTCGAGAGGGTCCATGGACATCGATGCTAGCCACCCAAGCAAGCGCTAGGTTAGCCTGACCGCCGTGGGGATTGAGCTGCATCGCGGCGCGGTTGCTGAGGTGATCGTCGATTTTCCGCCGGTCAACGCGTTGCCGGCGGACGGCTGGCATGCCCTCGCCGACGCGGTCGTCGCGGCCGGGGCCGATGAGCGGACGCGGGTGGTG
The DNA here is from genome assembly GCF_050956125.1 of Actinoplanes sp. CA-252034. Lineage (NCBI taxonomy): Bacteria > Bacillati > Actinomycetota > Actinomycetes > Micromonosporales > Micromonosporaceae > Actinoplanes > Actinoplanes sp. CA-252034. The sequence goes on along the minus strand of NZ_CP191846.1, from coordinate 2,754,314 downwards.
GTGCTGGCAGCCGAGGGCCGCGGGTTCTGTGCGGGCGTGGACATCAAGGAGATGCAGCGGACCCCGGGACACGGGGCGCTACTGGCGGCGAACCGGGGCTGCGCGGCGGCGTTCGCGGCCGTCTACGACTGCCCGGTTCCGGTGATCGCCGCGGTGAACGGGTTCTGCCTGGGCGGCGGGGTGGGCCTCGTGGGGAACGCCGATCTGGTGGTCGCCGCCGACGACGCCACGTTCGGGCTGCCGGAGGTGGACCGGGGCGCGCTCGGTGCGGCGACGCATCTGGCACGGCTGGTTCCGCACCAGCTGATGCGGACGATGGTCTACACCTGCCGGCCGGTGACCGCGTGGGAGCTGCACCGGTTCGGGACGGTGCTGGAGGTGGTGCCGCCCGCCGGGCTGCGCCGGGCCGCGCACCGGGTGGCCGAGGAGATCGCGGCGAAGGATCCTCTGGTCATCCGGCGCGCGAAGGAGTCACTCAACGGGATCGACCCGATCGACGTGAAGCGCTCCTACCGGTTCGAGCAGGGGTTCACGTTCGAGCTCAATCTGAACGGCGCCGGAGACCGGGCCCGCCAGAGGTTCGTGGACGGCCGATGAGACGGACGGCCGAGACGGACCGCTGATGAGACGGACGGCCGATGTTACGGACGGCTGATGAGACAAACGGCCGATGAGGTGGAGGGCGGGTCAGGCGTGGACAAGCTCGTCAGCATCGAGGACGCGGTCGGTGAGGTCCGGGACGGGATGACGGTCGGCATCGGTGGGTGGGGATCCCGGCGGAAACCGATGGCGATGGTACGAGCGCTCCTGCGCTCCGGCCGGAAGGACCTGACGCTCGTCAGTTACGGCGGCCCGGACGTGGGCCTGCTCGTGGCCGCGGGCCGCGTACGCCGCGTCGTCACCGGTTTCGTCTCGCTGGACAGCATTCCGCTGGAACCGCACTTCCGGGCCGCCCGCAGTGCGGGCACGATCGAGCTGACCGAATACGACGAGGGGATGCTCTACTGGGGCCTGCTGGCGGCCGCGAACCGCCTGCCGTTCCTGCCGATCCGGGCGGGCCTCGGCTCCGACGTGATGCGGGTCAACCCGCAGTTGCGAACGGTCCGCTCCCCCTACGCCGACGCCACCGAGCTGGTCGCGATGCCGGCGATCACCGTGGACGTCGCGTTCATCCACCTGAACCGCGCGGACGCCACGGGCAACGGCCGCTATCTGGGCCCGGACCCGTATTTCGACGACCTGTTCTGCCTGGCCGCGAGGAGACGGTTCCTCTCCTGTGAGCGGGTCGTGAGCGCCGACGACCTGCAGAAGAGCGGCCCGCCACAGACGCTGCTGGTCAACCGGTCGATGGTGGACGGCGTGGTGGAGACCCCGCACGGCGCCCATTTCACCAGCTGCGCTCCCGACTACGGCCGTGACGAGGCGTTCCAGAGGGAGTACGCGACGACCGGCTGGGACACGTTCCGTGCCCGCTACCTGGACGGCGACGAGGACGACTATCAGCGGGCGGTGCGACGGTGAGCCGGGCGGAGACGTGTGTGGTGGCGTGCGCCGAGGCGTGGCGGGGTGACGGCGCGATCCTGGCGAGCTCGGCGGGGCTGGTCCCGGGGCTGGGGGCCCGCCTGGCGCAGCTCACGTTCGCGCCGGAGCTGCTGGTCACCGATGGGGAGGCGACCCTGCTGCGGGACGGCCGGGTGGAGGGCTGGCTGCCGTACCGCCAGGTCTTCTCGATCGTCGCGGCCGGCACCAGGCACGTGATGATGGGTGCGAGCCAGCTGGACCGGTTCGGCAATCAGAACATCTCCTGCGTCGGCCCGTGGGAGCGGCCGACGTCGCAGTTGCTGTGCGTGCGCGGGGCTCCCGGCAACACGGTGAACCACCCGGTCAGCTACTGGGTGCCACGGCACTCGCCGCGGGTGTTCGTCGAGCACGTCGACATGGTCTCCGGGATCGGTCACGATCGGGGCGCGCACGAGATCCGGCGGGTCGTCACGAACCTCGCGGTCCTCGACTTCACCACCCCGGACCGTTCGATGCGGCTGCGGTCGGTGCACCCCGGTGTCACGGTCGACGAGGTGGTGGCCGCCACCGGGTTCGATCTGACCGTTCCCGATCAGGTGCCGCAGACCCGTGAGCCCACCGATGACGAGCGCCGGCTCATCCGCGAGCATCTCGATCCGGACGGCTTGCGCGAGCGGGAGGTCCGGTGAGGACGGCGCTGACCGAGCTGCTCGGCTGCCGGCACCCGATCGTGCAGACCGGCATGGGCTATGTCGCCGGGGCCGGCCTGGTCTCGGCGGTGGCCGAGGCGGGCGGGTTCGGCATCGTGGCCTCCGCGACCATGAGCCTCGATCAGCTCCGCGCCACGATCCAGGAGATCAAGGGCAGGACCGGCGAGCCCTTCGGCGTCAATGTCCGGGCGGACGCCCCCGACGCCACCGAGCGCATCGACCTGCTGATCCGTGAACGGGTGAGGCTCGCGTCGTTCGCGCTGGCGCCGAACCGCGACCTGATCCGCCGGTGCGCCGACGGCGGGGTGCTGACCATGCCGTCGGTGGGCGCGCGACGGCACGCCGAGAAGGTCGCGGCCTGGGGTGTGGACGCCGTGCTGGTGCAGGGCGGCGAGGGTGGCGGGCACACCGGGCCGGTGCCGACGACGCTGCTGCTGCCGCAGGTGGTGGACGCCGTGGACATCCCGGTGGTGGCGGCCGGTGGCTTCTTCGACGGGCGGGGGCTGCTCGCCGCACTGGCCTACGGGGCGGCCGGGGTGGCGATGGGCACGAGGTTCCTGCTCACGTCGGACAGCCCGGTCGCGTCGCGGGTGAAGCGGCTCTACCTCGACGCGGACGTGACCGGCACCGTCGTCACCACGCGGGTGGACGGGGTGCCTCATCGGGTGCTGCGTACGCCGTACATCCAGGGGCTGGAGAGGTCGGGAAGGGTGACCGCGCTGCTCAGGGCGGCCCGGCACGCTGTCGCGTTCCGGCGTCTCGCCGGGATGACCTGGCCGCAGGTGGTGCGCGCCGGGCGTGCGGCGCGGCACGGGCGCGAGCTGAGCTGGGCGCAGACGCTGATGGCCGCGGGCACGCCGGTGCTGCTGCGCACGGCGATGGTGGAGGGCCGGCCGGAGTTCGGGGTGATGTCGGCCGGGCAGGTCGCGGGGCTGATCGGCGACCTGCCGTCGTGTGCCGAGCTGATCGCGCGGATCATGAAGGAGGCCGACGACGCTCTGGGGCGGCTCACAGCCTTTCGATGATGGTCACGTTGGCCTGGCCGCCGCCCTCGCACATGGTCTGCAGGCCGTAGCGCCCACCGGACCGTTCGAGCTCGTGCAGCATGCCCACCATGAGCCGGGCGCCGGTCGCGCCGAGTGGATGTCCGAGAGCGATCGCGCCGCCGTTCACGTTGACCCGGCCGGGGTCGGCGCCGGTCTCCTTCAGCCACGCCAGGACGACGCTCGCGAACGCCTCGTTCACCTCGAAACGATCGATGTCGTCGATGCTCAGTCCGGTCTTGCGGAGCGCGTGCGCGGTCGCCGGGATGGGTGCGGTGAGCATCAGCACCGGATCGTCGCCACGTGCGGAGAGGTGGTGGATGCGCGCTCGCGGGTGCAGCCCGTGCTCACGAACCGCCCGTTCGCTCGCGACCAGCAGCGCGGCGGCTCCGTCGGCGATCTGGCCGGCCATGGCGGCGGTGGTGACCCCGCCCTCGCGGAGCGGCTTCAGCGCGGCCATCCTGTCCGCGCTGGTGTCCCGGCGAGGGCACTCGTCGGCCCGGGAGGCGGGGCCGCCGCCGCTGACGATCTCGGGCAGGAACAGCCCGGCATCGATCGCGGCGACCGATCTCTCGTGACTTCTCAGCGCGTAGCGCTCCATCTCCTCGCGGCCGATCGACCACTTGGCGGCGATCTCGTCGGCGCTGCGGAACTGGGACACCTCCCGGCCGCCATAGCGAGCGGCCCAGCCCGCGCTCCCGGCATAGGGCCCCGCGGGCGCCATCGCGCTACTGATCGGGACCTGGCTCATGCTCTGCACTCCCCCGGCCACCACGAGATCGGCCGTCCCGCTCATCACCGCCTGCGCCGCGAAGTGCACCGCCTGCTGCGACGACCCGCACTGCCGGTCCACGGTCACCCCGGGAACGTGTTCTGGAAGGCCGGCGGCGAGCCACGCCGTACGCGCGATGTCCCCCGATTGCGGACCGACCGTGTCGACGCACCCGAGGACGACGTCGTCGACCGCTCCCGGATCGATCTCACCGACGACGGCACTGATCACCGCCGCGGCCATATCAGCTGGATGGACCCCGGACAGGAGACCCCCACGGCGTCCGACCGGGGTACGCGCCGCGCCGACCAGATAAGCCTCCATTGTTGACGCCCTCCCACTTCAGCGAGTAGAACGTGTTCTAACTTACCGGGATCGGGGTGGCCCATGCACGTCGGATACACGCCCGAGCAGGAGAAGCTGCGGGCCTCGCTGCGGGAGTACTTCGCCGTCCTGATGACCCCCGACCTACAGACCGGTCTGACCAGCGGAGACGGTGAGTACGGCGACGGCGCCGCCTACCGTGAGGTGGTCCGCCGGCTGGGCCGCGACGGCTGGCTGACGATGGGCGGCCGGTCCCGCCTGGAGCAGCTGATCTTCGCCGACGAGGCGGCACTGGCCGGCGTGCCGGTCCCGTTCCTCACCCTCTACACGGTCGGCCCGACGATCGCCCGGCACGGCACGGCCGAGCAGAAGGAGCGGCTCGTCCCCCGGATCGAGGCCGGTGACGTGCACTTCTCGATCGGCTACTCCGAGCCGGGCGCCGGCACCGACCTGGCCGCTCTGACCACCCGGGCGGTCCGCGACGGCGACCACTACGTGATCAACGGCCAGAAGATGTGGACCAGCCTGATCCAGTACGCGGACTACGTCTGGCTGGCCTGCCGCACCGATCCCGAGGCGCCGCGACACAGGGGCCTGTCGATCATCATGGTGCCGACCGATGCGCCCGGGTTCTCGTGGACGCCGGTACGGACCGTGGCCGGGCCGTCCACCAGCGCCACCTACTACGACGACGTGCGCGTCCCGGCCTCCGCCCTGGTCGGCGAGGAGAACCAGGGGTGGCGCCTGATCACCGACCAGCTCAACCACGAGCGGGTCGCCCTCACCTCGGCCGCCCCTCTGCAACGCGCGCTGCGGGAGGTCCGGGACTGGGCGCGGGCCACCGGCCGGCTCGACCACGAGTGGGTGCGGCTGCACCTGGCGAGGGTGCACGCCCAGACCGAGGCGCTGAAGCTGTTCAACTGGCGGGCCTGCGTCTCCGACGGCGCACCGGCGGCGCACCGGGCGTCGGCCGGCAAGGTCTACGGCACCGAGCTGGCGATCGAGGCGTACCGGCTGCTGATGGAGGTGATCGGCCCGGCCGCGACGATCCGGGAGGACGAGCCGGGCGCGGTGCTGTCCGGCCGGATCGAGCGGATGTACCGGTCGTCGCTGATCCTCACGTTCGGCGGCGGCACGAACGAGGTGCAGCGCGACATCATCGCGGCCGCCGCGCTCGGCCTCCCGGTCCGGCGTTAGGAGCCACCATGGACTTCGAGTTGAGCACCGAGGCCCGGGAGCTGGCCGGGCTGACCCGTGACCTGGCCTCGTCGGGGCGCCCGTTGTGGCCGGCGCTGGCCGAGGCCGGGATCCTCGCGGCGGCCCTGCCGAAACGGGCCGGCGGCGAGGGCTACGGCCTGGTCGAGCAGTGCGCGATCCTGATCGAGCTGGGCCGGCACGCGGCCGATGTCCCGTACCTGACGTCGATCGTGGTGGCGGCCTCGACGATCGCCGAGTTCGGCACCGACGAGCAGGTCGAGACGCTGGCCGCCCCGGCCGGCCGGGGCGAGTCGGTCCTGTCCGATCCCGGGATCGCGCCGGCGATCGCGAGGAGACGGCTGATCCTGGGCACCGCCGCGCAGCAACTGGGCGTCGTCGAACGCGCCCTGGAGATGACCGCCGAGTACGCCCGCACGAGAGTCCAGTTCGGCCGGCCGATCGGCGCGTTCCAGGCCGTCTCGCAGCGGCTGGCCGACGCGTGGATCGACGTGGAGGCGCTGCGGCTGGCCGTGTGGCAGGCGGCCTGCCGTCCCGAGCCGGCCGAGGTGGCGACCGCCGGCTTCTGGGCGGCCGAGGCCGGGCACCGGGTGCTGCACACGGCCGTCCACGTGCACGGCGGCGTCGGCATCGACATGGACTATCCGCTGCACCGGTACTTCCTGGCCGCCGAGCATCACGAGTTCCTGCTCGGCGGCGCGACCGCCCGACTTCTCGACCTGGCCGAGGTGCTGTCATGAGATTCACGCTGGGGATCGCGCTGAGCCCGCTCGATCAGCTGACCGAGCTCGCCCGTACCGCTGAGGAATGTGGTTTCGCCTCCATCGCCCTGCCGGACTCGCTGTTCTATTCGGAGCACGTCTCCGCCGCCTATCCCTACACGCCGGACGGCAGCCGTTTCTGGAACGCCGACACCCCGTGGCCGGACCCGATGGTGGCGGCCGGGGCGATGGGCGCCGTCACGTCGACGATCCGCTTCTACACCCAGGTCCTCAAGCTCGACCCGCGCAATCCGCTGCTGCTGGCCCGGCAGGTCGGGTCGGTGGCGGTGCTGACCGGCAACCGGTTCGGGCTCGGGGTGGGGCTGGGCTGGTCCCCGGAGGAGTCGTACTGGTGCGGGCAGCCCTTCAAAGACCGCGGCAGGCGTGCCGACGAGGCGATCGAGGTCCTGCGGAGGGTGCTGGGCGGCGGCATGGTGTCGTTCCACGGGAAGCACTTCGCGTTCGAGAAGCTGCAGATGAGCCCGGCACCGACCGAACCGGTGCCGTTCTACGTCGGCGGGCACTCGGAGCCGGCGCTGCGCCGCGCCGCCCGCATCGGCGACGGCTGGTCGTCGGCGATGATCGGTTTCGACGACCTGCGCTCCACGATCGCCCGGCTGGCACAGCTGCGCGCCGAGCACGGCCGTGATCACCTGCCGTTCGAGATCCAGGCGGTCTGCATCGACCGGCCCGGCCTCGACGGTTTCCGGCAGCAGGCGGAGATCGGCGTGACCGATGCCATCGTCGTCCCGTGGCGCCGCTTCGACGCCACCCTCCCGGAGAAACGCGACGCGCTGCGCCGCTTCGCCGACCGCTTCATCGAGCCGCTAGCCTCGACGGCGTGACCCCTGTGCCCTTTCTCGCCGACGGCCCGGCGCCCGGCGCCGACCTGAGCCTGTTCGGCCGGTTCACCGGCTCGTGGGCACTCGACTGCACCGAGCACGAGGCGGACGGCTCGACGACGGTCCGGCGCGGCGAGTGGCATTTCGGCTATGCGCTGGGCGGCCACGCGACCACCGACGTCTGGATCCTGCCGGGTGTCGAGCACGGCGTCAGCGTCCGCTTCCCGGACCCGTCGGCCGGGCCGGGCGTCTGGCGTTCCACGTGGGTCGGGCCGGGCCGCCGACGGGTGCACACGTTCCTGGCCGCGGCGTCCGGCGACGACATCGTGCTCGACGGCGGCGACCTCCGCTGGACCTTCTCCGGCCTGGAGCCCGACCGGTTCCGCTGGCGCAACGAGGCCCGCCTCCCGGACGGGACGTGGCGGCTCCAGCAGAGCTTCGAGGTCTGGCGGTCTTGATCACGCCGCCGAAGCCGCCGTCACGACCCGTCGAGCTGCACCCGGTCGGGCGCGCCGATCGCGCCGTGCTGACCAATCTCGGTCAGCTGTTCCGGCACGACCTGTCCGAGTTCTACCGGCATCTGCCCAACGACGACGGCTCGTTCAACGACCGGTCCGTCGACCTGTTCCTGGCCGGGGCCGCCCCGGAGGCCCGCGGCTGGCTGATCACCGCCGCGGGCCGTACCGGAGGATTCGTCCTCACCGCCGCGGATCCCGGCGGTGGGCGTACTATCTCGGCGTTCTTCGTGGTCCGCGCCCTGCGCCGGACCGGTGTCGGCCGGATCGCCGCGCTGGAGGTGATCCGGATGGTCCCGGGCCGCTGGGTGATCGGCTTCCAGCGGTACAACCCCGGCGTCCAGGAGTTCTGGTCGGCGGTGGCCACCGAGCTGGCCGGCGAGCGGTGGACGATCCAGGACGGGCCTGCCCCGGCTTCGCGTCCGCCGGACACGTTCATCACCCTTGATCTGGTACGCGCTCCGTGGCCGGGCAACCGCATCTGACGCGAACCGGGCCTACCCCGCGAGGCAGACCGGGCGTCCCGGCGGCCCGGCGGCCGCCGGGCTGAGGTGGCCGGTCCCGGTCACCCCCAGAGGGCGGTGCTCCAGTCCTCGGTGGAGGCGTAGCGGGCGCCCGTCCAGTCCTGGGTGGACCAGGCACGCCCGCTCCACGCGCGACCGCTCCAGCTCGGGTCGGTCCAGGTCCGGTTGCCGCTCCACGGGATGCTCTGCCACACCGCCGCGCCCCACGTCCGCGACGCGAACGACGTGCCGGTCCAGCCGTCGCCTGCGATCGGCGCGCCCATCCAGGTGCCGCCGATCCACGAGCGCCCGGCCGCCGACATGGCCGCCCAGTTGGCGCTGTGGAACGGCCCGAACACGGTGAACTCCCCGGCCAGCGGCACGTTGTTGCTGACCACCCGGCTGTCGCCGCGGGCGTCGTCGAGCCGTCCGTCACCCGCCGACAGCGGGAATCCCTGGCCGGTGGCGGCCGGGGTCGACGCGAGTGCCGTGTTCACGTTGACCTGCCGCAGCCGCATCGCCCCGGCCCGGCCGGTGGTCAGCGCCGTGCCCCGCTTGAGCAGGTCCTTGACCTGGTCGGGGGTGAGCGACGGCCGGGCCTGCAACAGCAGCGCGACGGCCGCCGACGTCACCGCGGTGGCCTGTGAGGTGCCGCTGCCACGGAACAGGGTGGTCCCGCTGCGCGCCGCCGGGTAGGCCGCGTCGATGCTCGACCCCGGATCCCGTAGCGACAGGATCGACTCGCCGGGCGCCAGCACGTCGATCGGCTTGCCCGTGCTGCCGCTGTTGGTGAAGGCGGCCAGGTCGTCGTCGGCGGTGGAGACGGTGCCCCGGGTGGCGGCGGCACCGACGGCCAGCACGTACGGATCGGTGGCCGGATTCGTCAGCCGGGTCTCGGCGTTGCCGTCGTTCCCGGCGGCGACGACCACGACGATGCCGGCTTTCCAGGCGCGTTCGACGGCGTACTGGAGGGGGTCGCTGGCGGCGGACGGGTCGCCCCCGCTGCCGTAGGAGAGGTTGAGCACCCGGATCGGGTTGGCCGGGTCGTCGGTGCGGTGCTCCACCACCCAGTCGATCGCGGCGATCACCTGCGACACGTCCACGGCGCCGTTCGCGGTTCCCAGTTTCACCGACGTGAGCTGGGCGCCGGGCGCGATGCCACGGGTGCCGGTGGCGGTGTCGTTGCCGACGATGATGCCCGCCATGTGGGTGCCGTGGCCGTACGAGTCGAGATAGCGCAGATTGTCGGCCTGCGACTCGAACGACAGGTCGGGGCCGTTGACCACCCGGTTCGGCGGCAACCCGGCCACCGGCGCGATCCCGGTGTCGAGCAGCGCGACCCCCACCCCGGCCCCGGTCAGTCCGGCCGCGGCCCCGGTGTCCGCGCCGATGATCGCCCGTACGTCCTTGAGGGTCGTCCCCGTGCTGGTCCCGGTGGTAGCGGTGAGCCAGCGCCCGGCCCATCCGCCTCCGGACGGCGCCGCCGAGGCGGTGCCGGGCGCACTCAGCGCACTGCCCCCGACCAGGGCGAGCGGCAGAACCGCCGCGACCGCGGTGCGCAGGGCTTTTCTCGTACGCTTCATCGCGTCCTCCGTAGCGTTCCGGTTGCCGTACGGTGGCGAGTCATCGGCGCGACCCGGGAAACCCTGAGCTTTCCTTCCGGATTCGTTTTCTTCAGTTCCGGCCGCTCGCGCCGATGTGGCGGCCGTGATGCTGGACCTCGCCGCCGAAGTCGACGACCTCGAGAACCATGAGGGACACGACGTCTCGGCCCTCCTCGCGCGGGCGACCGCCGCGGTGGACGAGGCGCAGCGCCTCGGCGACGTCGTGCTGGGCCACCGGGCGCGGCTGGTGCAGGCCGACATGCGCCGCCGGCAGGGCGACGTCGACCACGCGGCCCGTGTCTTCCTGGCCACGCACCGCTGGGCGGAACGCAACGACTGCCGGCCGCTGCTGGCCCGCAGCCACTTCCACCTGGCGCTCACCTTCCACTACCTGGGCGACCACGCGACCAGCCTCGATCACGCGCTCAACGCCGTCGACCTGCTCGACGACGACACTCCGGGCGGCGTGCGTGTCATCCACCTGGTCCGGCTGGCGAACTCGCTGGCCGAGAACGGGTCCACCGAGGCGGCGCGGGTCCGCTACCAGCAGGCCGAACGGATCGCCGCCGACATCGGCGACCGGGCCCGGCAACTGCTGGTGCTGAACAACCTGGCGTACACCGAACTGGAGGCCGGCAACCCGGCGACCGCGCTCGCCGCGGTCGAGCGGATGTATCACGCCGCCCGCGCCATCGGCCGGGACCTGCTGATCATCGAGCGGGACACGGTCGCGAACATCCACATCAGCGAGGGCCGCTACGACGAGGCGGAACGGGTCCTGCAGAACGTGTGGGAGGCACCGCCGTGGTTCGAGGCGCACGACGCCGCGGAGGCCGCGCTGACCCTCGCGCTCGCCCAGCGGCACCGCGACGCCCTGGACCGCGCCCAGGCGAGCCTCGACCACTGCCGGCAACTGTGCGCGGAGCATCAGCTGAACTCGGTCGGGGTACGGGCCATGGCCGAGCAGGCCGAGCTGTACGCCGCCGCCGGTGACCACCGTGCCGCGTTCGACGAGTACAAGCGCTTCCACATCGCCAGCGAGCAGTTGCGCTCGGCCCAGCAGGAGGCGAAGGCCCGCGCCCGGCAGGTGATGTTCGAGACGGCCGAGGCACGCCGCGACGCCGAACGCTACCGGGAGCAGGCCCGCCGTGATCCGCTGACCGGTCTGTGGAACCGCCGGTTCGTCGACGAGCACCTGCCGCAGACCCTCGCGGGCGCCGCCGCGTCGGGCCGGCCGGTCATCCTGTCCGTGATCGACATCGACCATTTCAAACGGATCAACGACACGCTGTCGCACGACACCGGCGACCGGGTGCTGATCGCGGTCGCCGAGCTGCTCGCCGACGAGCAGGACCGCATCGCCGCCGACGGTTTCGTGGCCCGGATGGGCGGCGAGGAGTTCCTCATGGTGCTGCCCGGCGTGACCGCCGCCGAGGCGGCCGAGCGCCTCGACGGCGTCCGTCTGCGCATCGCCGGCCACCGCTGGCAGCCGGTGACCGGGGAACTGCCGGTGACGGTCAGCGTGGGCGCGGTCGGCACCGGCCAGGCCAACCGCGACCAGGCGCAGTTGCTGGCCGAGGCCGACCGCCGTCTCTACACCGCCAAACGCGAGGGTCGTGACCGCGTGGTCAGCTGAGCCCAGGCTCCCGGGGCCGCGACGGCGAGGAGGACGGTCGCGTGCCTTGCCGGGCCCGGGTCGCGAGTGGGGTGTCCGGGCGGGCGGGGTCGACCGTACGATCTTGCGATGTTCTTCGTCGCCCGTTACGTCATCCGCCGCATCATCGGTGGCCCACTGCCGCCGACCCCCGAGTTCGACGCCGACGAGGACCTGAGGATCAAGGACGCGGTGTTGCGGGAGGCGCGACAGCGGGTGCTGCGCGACGGCGACTGGCGGGCCGCGAAACAGGCGATCGAGGCGGCCGGTACGGACTGGGCGCTGCGCGGCTACCGGTTGGGGGTGTTCGCCGGGCTGGCCGGCGACGACGACACCTGGTTCGACGCGTGGATGCGCGCCGAGCCGTCGGATCCGTCGGCCGCGCTGATCTGGGCGAAGGTGCTCGCCGGGCGGGCGAGCGAGGCCCGGGGTGGAGCGTCGGCGGCGAAGACGTCGCGGGAGCAGTTCGAGAGTTTCCACGCGCTGTCGGAGAAGGCCGCCGAGGCGAGCATGCGGGCGCTGGAGCTGGCCGATCCGCGGGATCCCAACCCGATGATCCGGCTGATCTCGTCGTGTTTCGCCGCCGGGGCGGGACAGCTCAACGAGCTCTACGCCGAGGCGCAACGCCGCGATCCGCACAACTTCGACATGCACGAGCTGGCGGTCATGCTGACGTGCGCGAAGTGGTACGGCTCCCACGAGCGCATGTTCGCCGTCGCCCACTCGGCGGCCGAGGCGGCGCCGCCCGGCCACCGGACGACGCTGTTGCCGCTGTTCGCCCACTTCGAGTATGCGATGCGCGAATTCGCCTGGGACGACCGGAGCAAGGAGTCACAGAAGGCGGTCCGCCGGTATTTCCGCCAGGCCGAGGTGCAGCGCGACTGTGACGCCTGGATCGCCAAGTTCCGCTCGGCGCCGCCCACCTCGGAGCAGCTGTCGCAGGTCCGGCAGTGGATGGCGGTCTACTACAGCCTGATCGGCCGCCGCAAGGAGGCGAAGGTCGTCTTCGACGAGCTGGGCCCGTACGTGAGCCGGTTCAACGAGTGGGGCTGGTTCTGGGGCGACATGGAGTACGGCTACCTGAAGAGCTTCTGGTGGGCGAACGGCGTCGGCGGCGTGTAGCGGGTCTCAGCGGGCCGGCAGGCTGAACCAGAACCGGCTTCCCCCGCCGGCGTTCTCCTCCACCCCGATGGTGCCGCCGTGACGCTCGACGATGCGGCGGCAGATGGCCAGGCCGAGTCCGGTGCCCGGCCGTCCGCCGGTGTTCGCGCAGCGGTGGAAGGCGTCGAAGACCTTCGGCCGGTCCTCGGCGGGGATGCCGATGCCGTGGTCGGCGATCTCCACGCGGATCCCGCCGCCGGGCAGAGCCCGTGCCTCGATCGCGATCCGCGGCGCGACACCGGCCGGCGTGTACTTGACGGCGTTGCCGATCAGGTTGTCCAGCACGTGCCGCAGCAGCCCGGCGTCACCGGTCACGACCGGCCACGTGCCGGTGAGGGACACCAGGGCGTCGTCGGGCTCGGCGATGTGGTCGGTGATCACCTCACCGACGATCTCGCGCAGTGCGACGGGTGCCCGATTCAGGGTGTGGTCGGCGCGGGCGTAGTCGAGGAGGTCCTGCGTCAGCCGGCTCATGCGGCCCAGAGCACGTTCCATGGCGGCGAGATCACGGCGGAACCCGTCGCCCAGCTCGTCGGCGTACTCGTCGTGAAGCATCTGAACGTGGGCACTGACGGTGGCGAGCGGTGACTTCAGGTCGTGCGAGGCCATCATCATCAGGGCTCGCAGCTCGGCTTCGTGGTCGTCGGCGATCAGGGTGGACATCGCGTCTCCTCCGGTCCTTGGCGGTGACATCAGCAGACCCCCGGACGCGGGTGTTCACCGTCGCGCGGTGAACACTTTCCGGCCGTCACCATGCGTCGCCTCGTACTGCACCTCAGCCGTTCAGCCAGGCCTGGTGAACAGGGCGAACACCGGCGGGCCGGAAAGTTAGGCTGCTCGTGTGACGACTGAGGGTGATCGGGCCCTGCTGGTCGGCGACCATCGCCGGCTGCACGACCTGCTCCTCGAACTGCGAAGCCGGGCGGGCGACCCGTCGCTGCGCAAGATGAACGGCGCGTGCGGCGTGTCGGTGGGACACCTCAGTGAGATCTTCGCGGGCAAGACCGCTCCCGGCGCGGACGTGGCGGTACGGATCGCGCGGGCGCTGCGGGCCACCGAACCGGAGCAGGCACGGATCCGGTTCCTCGCCGAGGGAACCGGGGCGGACCGCTCCGCCCAGCGGGCCGCGGAGCTCCGGCGGCCGCAGCGGACCGGCTGGGAAGGCTGCCCCTACCTGGGGCTCGCACCGTTCGAGGAGCGTCACGCCCGGGTGTTCTACGGGCGGCGAGCACTCACCGACCATCTGCTCCAGCGTCTGCGGGACCTGCCACCCGGTGCCGGTCCGCTGCTGGCATTGGGCCCGTCCGGGGCCGGGAAGTCGTCACTGCTACGGGCCGGGTTGATGGGGTCGCTCGCCCAGGGCGCCCTGGCTCCGGGGTGCGAGCAGTGGCCGCGGCGCGTGTTCACCCCCACCTCCGAACCACTGCTCGAACTGGCCGTGTGTTTGGCCGAGCTCGCCCGGACCGACGCCATCTCGGTGCACCGCGCGCTGCTGGCCGAACCCGCGCAGGCGCATCTGCTGGCCCGGCAGACCTTGGCCGGGGCCGGCCCCGCGCGCCTGGTTCTGGTGGTCGACCAGTTGGAGGAGCTGTTCACGCTCAGCTCGAACACCGGTGAACAGGGACGTTTCCTGACCGCGCTGCACAGCCTGGCGTCCGAGGGCGGCGCTCTGGTGGTCGCGAGCATCCGCGGTGACTTCATCGACCAGGCGCTGGCCTTCCCGGAGATCCGTGAGTCCGTCGAGGCCGGCGTGTTCCCGGTCGGGGCGATGTGCGAATCCGAACTGCGCGAGGCGATCACCGGCCCGGCCGCCGAAGCCGGCGTACGGGTACCGGACGACGTCTGCACCGCGATCCTCGACGATCTTCGCGAGCGCAGCCTGCCGGTCGGTTTCGACAGTGGCGCCCTGCCGCTGCTGTCCCAGGTCATGTTCGTGATGTGGCAGTCCGGGGAGGCCGCCGGCCTGACCCTGGAGAACTACCGCCGCAGCGGCGGCGTGGCCGACATCGTCCGCACCAGCGCCGAGCGCGTGTACGACGCGCTCGACGACCGCGGACGGGAGGTGGCCCGCCGGGTGTTCCTGCAGTTGACCGCGCTGACCGACGGCAGGCTCACCCGCCGCCCGAGCACTCGTGACGAGCTGCGCGCCGTCGCCGGCGACGACCGGGTCCTCGAGGTCATCGAGGCGTTCGCCGCGCCCCGGTTGATCACCGTCACGGACGAGCTGGTCACCATCGCGCACGAGGAGCTTCTGCGCTGCTGGACACGGCTCCACGAATGGCTGCGGCCCGACCTAGCCGACCAGGCACTGCACCGCAGTCTCACCGAGGACGTCCGGGACTGGCAGAGCCACGACCGCGATCCGTCGTACCTCTACGCCGGCCGGCGCCTCCAGGCGGCCGACGACGCCGCCGCCCGGTGGGCCGGCGATCTCACCCGTCAGCTCCCTCTGGACGCGACGGCCGAGGAGTTCCTGCGGGTGAGCCACGATCGCGCACGCCGTTCCCGCAGGCGGGTCCACAGGGCCGTGGCCGCCGCCGTGGTCGTGCTGCTCGCGGTCACCGGCGGCAGCGCCCAGCTTCTCCGCAGCCGGAGCGGCGACAGCGAGAGGCATCGGCGGGAATCGCTGTCCATGACACTCGCGTCCGCCAGCCGGGTCGGCGACGTCGACCGCGGCACGGCGGAGCAGCTCGCCGCGGCGGCGCTCGAGGCCGCCGCCACCCCCGAGGCTCTGAGCGCCGCCGGTGTGCTGCTGGCCGACGCGCCCAGGGTGCTGCCCAGCCTGAGGGGAACCGTGGAGGTCGGCGGACCGGACGGCACGCTGATGGCCACCATGGGTGTGGACACGGTCTGGTTCTGGAATCCGCGGACGGGGCTCCCGGCCGACGAACCGCTGACCGGGATCACCGGGCTGAAGGACATCCGGGTCAGCGCGACGGGCACCGTCGTGACGCACGCCGACGCCGAACCCGGGATCCGGTTCTGGGATCCGCGGACCGGGCGGCAGATCGGCGCATTGACCTCCGATCAGACGGGCGAGGTGCAGAGGATCGTCCTCGGGCCGCGTGGACTGATACTGGCCACCTGCGGCGGGGATGGCGTGGTGCGGCTGTGGGACACGCGCACTCTCACACCGCTCCGGCCACTGACCGGGCACGAGGGGCCGGTGCAGACCGCGCAGTTCGGTCCGGACGCGAAATCCATGGTCACCGTCGGCGCTGACGGAACCCTACGGCTGTGGGATGTGGAGACGGGACGGCAGCGGGGCAAGTCGAGTCCGGTCGACCCGGCGACGGTGAGCGCGACCGGCTTCAGCCCGGACGGGACGCTGCTGGCCGCCGCCACCGGCGACGACGCCATCCGGGTGTGGTCGACGGCCACCGGGATCCGGTCCGGGAAGCTCCTGACCGGGCACACCTCCAGGGTGGTCTCCCTCGCCTTTCCTCCGCCCAGGCCGAACGCGCCGGCCGACATGACGCTCGCCACCTCCGACGAGGACGGCACCGTACGCCTGTGGGATGCGGGCACCATGGAGCCGAAGGGTGCCCCGCTACGTGGCCACATCGGCAAGGTGCACGTCCTGCGATTCAGCTCGAACGGGGATCTGCTGGTCACGGCCGGTGACGACATGACGGCCCGGATCTGGGACACGGCCACCGGCCGGGCGGTGGGCAGGCCGCTGACCGGGCACGGCGGGCCGATCTGGCGTCTGCGGTTCGAGCTCGACAGCAGGGTGCTGATCACCGGATCCGGCGACGACACCGTGCGGCTGTGGGATACGGCCCGCACATCGTCCACCGATCATGCCCAGCCGGTGAACGCGGTGGTGTACAGCCCGGCCGGCAGCCGGATGGCCACGGCGAGCACGGACGGCACGGTCCGCCTCCGGGACCCCGCGACCGGACTCCCGGCGGGTCCGCCGATCGCTCGGGGCACCGATCCGATGCGGGCGCTCGCGTTCCGGGGCGAGGAGCTTCTGGCGACCGCGGACGACGGCGGAGCGGTCCGGCTGTGGAACGTGGCCACCGGCGAGCGACTCGGCAAGCCGTTGACCGGACACGCTGGACCGGTCTGGGCCGTGGCCTTCAGTCCGGACGGCAGGATGATCGCCACCGGAGGGCAGGACGGGACCGTACGACGGTGGGATCCGGCCACCCGCTCCCCGATCGGGGAGCCCATGACAGGGCATGTCGGCGCGGTGCGCGCGGTGCGCTTCCACCCGGACGGCCGGCACCTGGTCACGGGCGGCGCCGACGGCACCATCCGGCGGTGGGACGCCGGGAACGGCACGCCCGTGGGTGAGCCGATCACCGGCCATACCGGTCCCGTCTACACCCTGGCGTTCAGCCCCGACCGGAAGTTGCTGGCCAGCGGAGGGCAGGACGGCCGGGCCCGGCTGTGGGAGGCCGACTCCGGCCGGCCGGTACGCGACCTGACGGACCGCCGCAACGAGACGACGGTGTGGACGGTGGCGTTCGCCTCGGACAGCAGGATGCTCGCCGTGGGGAGCGAGAACACGACGGCGAGGCTGTGGGACGTGACCACCGGCAACCCGGTCGGGGCGCCCCTGATCGGGCACACGGCCCCGATCTACGGCCTGGCGTTCCACCCCGACGGGCAGACCCTGACCACCGCGAGCGGCGACCGGACGGTACGGCAGTGGGACATCGACGCTCTGCTGGCGCCCGAGGAGGCGCTGTGCGACCGGGTCGGGTCGCTGTCCCCGGCGCTCTGGCGACGGCACGTCCCCGACGTGCCGTTCTCCCCGGCATGTCGGTGACGGCCGTTCAGAGGACGATGACGGCGCGGCCGGTGAGGGCGCCGGCCGCCAGTTTCGCGTAGGCCCCGTCGATCTCGGCGAAGCCGAACTCCTCCACCTGGTTGCGGATCAGGCCGGCCCGGGCCAGGGCGATCACCTCCTGGGCATCGGCGATCGAGGAGCCCTGGAAGGTGAACACCTCGCCGTCGCGGGGCAGGCTGGAGAACCAGGGGCCGCGCAGCCTGCCGCCGGCCGAGCCGATCAGGCCGTAGGCGCCGCCGGTGCGGACCGCCCCGATCCCGGCGGCGATCGTCTCGTCGGTCCCCACGAAGTCGAGGACGACGTCGGCTGCGCCGGGCACGGTCGCCTCACCGGCGTGCGCCCCGATCTCCGCGGCGTAGTCGAGACGGGCGGGCAGCGGATCCACGGCGACGACCCGTGCGGCCGTCAGCACACGCACGAACTGGATGGCGAACGCACCGAGGCCGCCGGCGCCGATCACCACGACCGTGCCACCGGCGGGGATGCGGGGCAGCGCACGGCGTACCGCGTGGTAGGCCGTTGCTCCGGCGTCGGTGAGCGGCCCGGCGTGCCGGGGGTCCAGGTCGCCCAGCGGCAGCAATGCCCGCCGATCACGGACCAGCACGTAGGCGGCGAGTCCGCCGTCGCGCCCGTAACCGCGGCCGGCCCGCCCGTACGGGCATCCGCTGTCCTGTCCGCGGACGCAGTGCCGGCAGGTTCCGCAGGAGGTCGGCGAGACCAGGGCGACCGGCTCGCCGGTGTCGGCGATCCAGCCGGCCGTCTCGTGGCCGAGGGTGAACGGCATCGACCAGCCGAGCTGCTGCCCGACGGCGGCGGGTAGGTGCCGCATGGTGAGGTCGGAGCGGCACAGCCCGCAGCCGGCCACCCGCACCAGGGTCTCGCCGGGGCCGGGCGAGGGATCCGGCACCTCGACCGTGCGTGGGGGCTCGCCCCAGCCTGTCATCCGATACGCCAGCACGCCCTCCAGAGTGGAACCTGTTATCGCAGCGGGTCAAGGAGAGATTGACCAGAAACTAGAACGAGTTCTATTGTCAGGGCGTGCTCACCACACCGTTCGCGGAAGCGATCCAGGAGGCCGAGCGGGTCATCACCGGTGCCCCGCACGTGCGCGACGAGCTCGATCTCGTCGAGGGCTACGACTATCTGGCCGGCAGCATCCGCGCGTCGGTGCAGATGGCGTGGGCGTACCAGCGGGACTTCCCCTACTTCGTCCGGTCCACCGGCCCGTACACGAAGATGGGCCTGGACAATCCGGACACCCTGTATTTCCACGCGTGGCTGCGCGACGACGCCGAGTACGTGATCACCGGCGAGCGCGGCAGCACCGTGGACCTGAGCTTCCAGATCCTCGACGGCGACTACTCGCCGATCCGGGTGCCGGGCAGTCTCGCCGCCTTCGACGATCGGGAGATCGAGATCGGGCCGGACGGCTCGTACCGGATGTTCCTCGGTCCCGGCCTGAGGAGCGCCGGGATGCTGGTGGTCCGGGAGGTCTTCAGTGACTGGGCCGCCGAGCGGCCCGGAATGCTGCGCATCCAGCGTGCGGACCGGACCGGTGCGGCCCCACCTCCCCCCACGCTGGATGCGCTGACCAAGCGGTATGGCGTGGCCGGAAAGATCCTGATCAGCCGGCTGCGCACGTTCCTCGCCTTCGCCGAGCGGTTCTACCTCGGCCTGCCGGTGAACACGCTCACCGAACCGCGGTCCACCCCGGGCGGGCTGACCACGCAGTTCTCCTCGGTCGGGCACTACGACCTCGACGACGACCAGGCGATGATCGTGACGGTGCCGGTCAGCGACGCCCCCTACCAGGGCATTCAGCTCGGCAGCATGTGGTATGTGTCGCTCGACTACATCAACCACCAGACCAGCCTCACGCGCGACCAGGCACGGATCGACCCGGACGGCATGATCCGGTACGTGATCAGCGAGAGGAACCCGGGCGTCGCGAACTGGCTCGAGCGCACCGGGCACCGCCGGGGCTACGTGCAGTTGCGCTGGCAGCGGCTGTCCCGAGAGCTGACCCCCGAAGACGGGCCGAAGGTTGACGTGGTGGCCGTCGACGACCTGCCGAAACTCCTGCCGTTCCACACACGGATCGGGCCGGAGGCGTGGCGCGAGCGGATCGCCGCACGGCAGGCCGCGGTCGCGGCCCGGATGCTGGGCTGAGCCGGTGCTGCTCGACGGCAAGGTGGTGATCGTCGCCGGGGTCGGCCCGGGGCTCGGCACGTCGATCGCGGTGCGGGCCGCCGGGCAGGGTGCCTCGGTGGTGCTCGCCGCGCGTACCCCGGAGATCCTGCATGATCTCGCCGCGAAGACCGGAGGGCTCGCGGTGCCCACCGACCTGACCGACGACGCGGCCGTGCAGAGGCTGACCGACGCGGCGACGAGCCGGTTCGGGCGGATCGACGTGCTGGTGCACAACGCGTTCGCGATGCCGCCGATGCAGAGTCTCGGCAAGGTCGACCTGGCCGACTTGGGGACGTCGTTCGAGGTCAACGTCCTCGCCGCGCTGCGCACGATCCGGCACGTCACGCCCGCACTGATCGCGTCGCGGGGCGCGATCGTGGTGGTCAACTCGGCGGTGCTGCGGCACTCGCGGCGACCCTTCGGCCCCTACCGGCTGACCAAGGCCGCCCTGCTGGCGGCGACGCAGAATCTGGCGAGCGAGCTCGGACCCAAGGGGGTACGGGTGAACTCGATCGCGCCCGGCTGGATCTGGGCCGACCAGTTGCGTGGCTGGTTCGAGTTCCAGGCGGCACAGCGCGGGGTGCCCTCCCGGCAGATCTACGACGAGGTCGCCGCGACCACGGATCTGCGCCGCCTGCCCGAGCCGGACGAGGTCGCCGACGCCGCCCTGTTCCTCGCCTCGGACATGGCACGCGGCGTCACCGGCGCGTGCCTCGACGTGAACTGCGGGGAGTTCCACTGGTGACCACGTCTGCGCGGACCGATGTCGGGAGCTTCGACGACCTGCACGCGTCGGCGAGCCGGCTCACCGGGCTGGACGACTTCGGGGGCGGTGACGACTACGCGGACGGGCTCCGGGTGCTGCTCCGGTCGTACGCCGACGAGGCCGCCCTGACGCCCGCCGGCAGCAAGCGGACCCGCGGCCTGTTGCGCGGCGCTCTGGTCTCGCGCCTGCTCGCCGAGGCCGCCTGGCGGGAGTTCCCGCAGCACGCCGGGGTGGCGATCGAGCGCCCGGTGTTCGTCACCGGACTGCCGCGCACCGGCACGACCGCCCTGCACCGCCTGCTCACCGCCGACCCCGCGCACCAGGGGCCGGAGCTGTGGCTGACCGAGATCCCGCAACCGCGCCCGCCGCGCGCCGAGTGGGCGTCGCACCCGGTCTTCGTCGCGCTGCGTGAGGCTTATCAGGGGATCGGCCTCGACGGCGTGCACCACATGCGGCCGGAGCAGGTCGAGGAGTGCTGGCGGCTGCTGTGCCAGTCGATGACGTCGGTGTCGTTCGAGTGCACGGCGTACGTTCCCGGCTACTCGTCCTGGCTGAACGCGCACGACTGGACCGCGGCCTACGCCCGGCACCGCCGCAACCTGCAGCTCATCGGCCTGCACGATCAGGGCCGGCGCTGGGTGCTGAAGAACCCGAGCCACCTGTTCGCGCTCGACGCCCTCTTCGCGACCTACCCGGACGCCGTCGTCGTCCAGACGCACCGCGATCCCGGCACCGTCATCGCGTCGGTGTGCAGCCTCAACGAGCGCGCCTCGGCCGGCTGGTCCACGGTCTTCACCGGGCCGGTCGTCGGGCGGGCGCAACTCTCGCTGTGGTCCCGGGGGCTGCGGCGCTTCCACGCCGACCGCGCCCGCCACGATCCGTCGCGGTTCATCGACGTGCGGCACGCCGACCTGGTCGCCGATCCGATGGGCGCCGTCGACATGATCTACGAGCGGCTGGGGGCACGGTTGAGCGGACCGGCCCGGACCGCGGTCCTCGAGGCGAGCACGCGGGGTACGCCCAGCCCGGCGCACACCTATGACCTGGCCGCCTTCGGGCTCACTCCGGCCGATGTGTCCTCGGCGTTCTCCTCGTAAGTTTCGGAATTGTGGTCCGTAACATTATCGGTGACCCTTTCTGCGAAGTTCATTGAAACGTTTTCTAGCTGGGATTACGCGAGATAAACGATCGTCATTGCTTCCGGTACGTTTCCGAAAGTTGTTGACACTGTGGCGTGACCGACCTAATACTCGCTGGCGAGGGGGATCGCTTCCCGTCGATCCCCTCGACCCCAGGCCTGGGTTCCCCGCCAGGCGTCATCAGGTCGTCAGAAGGACGAATTCCATGTCCAGAGTCCCCACCGCCACTCTGTGGCGACGTTTCATGGCCATCGCGCTGACCGTCGGAGTGGCCGCCGTCGGGCTCGTACTCGCCGACCCGGCCGCACGCCCGTCCCGAGCCGCCGCCTGCAACGGCTACGTCGGCCTGACCTTCGACGACGGCCCGTCCACGAGCAACACCCGCAACCTGCTGACCGCCCTGCGCAACAACGGGCTGCGGGCCACCATGTTCAACCAGGGTCAGTACGCCGCGGCCAACCCCGCCCTGGTCAAGGCCCAGGTCGACGCGGGCATGTGGGTCGCCAACCACAGCTACACCCATCCGCACATGACCCAGCTCAGCCAGTCCTCCATGGAGTCGGAGATCTCGCGGACCCAGTCGGCGATCGCGGCGGGCGGCGGCGGCACCCCGAAACTGTTCCGGCCGCCCTACGGCGAGACCAACGCGACCCTGCGCTCGGTCGAGCAGCGATACGGCCTCACCGAGATCATCTGGGATGTCGACTCGGCCGACTGGAACAACGCGAGCACGGACGCGATCGTCGCCGCCGCGGCCCGGCTCACCAACGGCCAGGTCATCCTGATGCACGACTGGCCGGCCAACACGGTCGCCGCCATCCCGCGCATCGCCCAGGGCCTGTCCGCACGCGGCCTGTGCGCCGGCATGATCTCGCCGGCCACGGGACGGGCGGTCGCCCCCGACGGCTCCGGTGGAGGTGGCGGTGGCGGCGGGAGCGCTACCTGCACCGCAACGCTCTCCGCCGGGCAGTCGTGGGGCGACCGTTACAACCTCAACGTCGCCGTCACCGGTTCCACCAACTGGACCGTGACCCTCAACCTGCCGTCCCCCGCCAAGGTCATCAACAGCTGGAACACCACGGCCACCTGGCCGTCCGCCCAGCAGATGGTCGCCAAGCCGAACGGCAGCGGCAACAACTTCGGCCTCACCGTCCAGCCCAACGGCAACTGGAACTGGCCGAGCGTCTCCTGCACCGCCACCTGACCCGACCCGTTCCCCCACCAGCGGCGCGGCGGCCCCACGGCCGCCGCGCCGCGGCCTTTCGCGTCAGAAGTAGCCGTTCATCAGCTCCAGCGACCACTGTGGCTCGCGGACGGATCCACGCGGGGCGAACCCCTGCCGGTACGGCTTGACGTCGAGCACCGGTGTGCCGTCCACGGCGTCCAGGCCCCGGACGGTGATCGTCAGGCCGTCGGCCGACACCAGCTCGCAGACGGAGATGCCGATGTGGTTGGGCCGCGCCGGGTCACGCTGGGCCAGGATGCCGACCGCGGGCCACGCCCGGTTCCCCCGCGGATGTTGAGCGCTGCGACACACCCGGTCGGCCAGGTGGAACGAGTAGACCACCTCGACGTGCGAGAAATCGCTCAGCCCGGTCGTGGCGCTCGGCTCGAACACCTCCGGATCCAGCTCGATCCGTGACACGACGTCGCCCCAATAGGGCTTCCTCAGCCGCTCCTCGCCCTCCGTGCGCGCGCTGCGGACGACGCCAACGAGATCGATCGGCTTGATCTTCGGCATTCGTGCCTCCATGCCTGGTAGCTGGTGATTCCGCCAAGTTGTATATCGACATCGGGCCCGGACGGGACCATGGACGTCCGAGTCCGTCACGTCCCGGCGGCCACCCGATCGGCCAGCGCCGCGAGCCGCCGGGCCGCGGCCTCCGCTCCCCCGCTCCGGCGGACCAGCTCCCCCAGACGCCGGGCGTTGGCCCGCACGGCATGGTCGTCGAGCATCCTCCGGGCGGCGGCACGGATGTCCTCGACGGCCGCCGTGCCCGGCAGGCTCAGCCCGACGCCGTGCTCCACCACGAAATCCGCCGTCCGGGGCTGGTCGAAGGCGGCGACCCGCTGGTCCTCCGCCTCGCCGGTGAGACACAGGACGCCGATGCCGTGGGTGAGCGCACGCATCACCGTTCCGTAGCCGGCGTGGTTGACCACGAACGACGCCCGGCGCATGACCGGACCGTGGGTCGCGAACGCCACGACGCGGGCATTGCCGGGAACGACGATCCGGTCCGGGTCGACGGTCCCGGTCGTGGCCAGCACGTGGACCGGAAGCGTAGCCAGCGCGTCCAGTGCGCGCTGCAGCTTGGCGACCGAGTTCTGGATGGCGTCGGTGGTGAAGCTGACCAGCACCAGCGGGGTCGGATCGTCGGCGGGCCAGGGCAGATCGTACGGGCGGGCCTGGGTGTCGTCCTCAAGGATCGGGCCGCCGTAACGGACGTTGGGCCACGGGCGCTCACCGGCGCCGTCGAAGCCGTCAATCGTGTTGACCATGAACAGGTCCCGGCCGCCGAACAGCTCGTCCAGGCCGGGCAGCGGCTCGAAGCCCTGCGCGGTCCGGGTCCGGCTCTGATGCCGCATCATCTCGTGCCAGCTGGGCAGGGTCCGCCGCAGGAAGGAGTGCAGGATCACCGCGGTCGGCACGCCGAAGCGGGGGGCCGCGGCCAGCGCGCCGCCGAAGTTCGAGTCGATCACGACCGCGTCCGGGCGCTCCGACCCGGCGAGCGTCAACAACTCCTCGGCGACCGCGGGCGAGGTGAGGTACGCCAGCGTGCGGCCGCGGGGATCGTCCTGGTAGCGGTCGGCGTTCGCGTACGCCTGGTGGAGCTCGACGGCTCTGAACTCGGTGCCCCGCAGCTTGGCCGTCATCTCCGGCCGCCCGGCGAACACCACGCTGTGACCCAGCCTCGTCAGGGCCCGGGCGACGCCGAGACCGTACGGCATGTTGCCGCCACCGTCGTAGCACGCCCACAGGAACCTGCCCATGTCGCTCTCCCCTCACGTCGATCCGGCCTCATCGACAACTGTCGGTGCGGGGGCCCGTCAGCACACGTCATGCCGAGCGGGTCTGTCAGGTGTGGGAGGAAAGGCAGCGAACATGAGGTATATGTACGTCCATGCTGGATTCGCCGCCCACCTCCGGAGGAATCACCGTGTCAGACTCCCCCCTGCGCCTCGGCGTGATCATCGGCAGTGTGCGGGAGGGCCGCGTCGGGCCCACCGTCGCGGACTGGCTGCTGTCGCGGCTCAAGGAGCGGCACGAGTTCGAGGTCGACCTCATCGACCTCGCCGACTTCGACCTGCCGGCGCGCCTGGACGGCGGCGGCCACACCGCCGAATACCTGGCCCACCTCGACCGGGCCGACGCGTTCGTCGTCGTGACCCCGGAGTACAACCACGGCTACCCCGGCAGCCTGAAGATCGCGATCGACACCGCCAAGGAGGAGTGGCTGGCCAAACCGGTCGCCTTCGTGGCCTACGGCGGCGTGGCGGGCGGGCTGCGCTCGGTCGAGCAGCTTCGGCCCGTCTTCGCCGAGCTGCACGCCGTCACGGTCCGGACGGCGGTGAGCCTCCACGGGGTCCACTCGCTGTTCGGCGAGGACGGCCGGCTCCTCGATCCCGGGAAGACCGAGGCCGCCGCGGACGACATGCTCAACCAGCTCGGATGGTGGGCTCACACCCTGCGCGCTGGCCGCGGCAACGGCACGTTCCGCGGCTGAGAGGACCGGGCCGGCCCGGTCGCGGGAATCGCGACCGGGCCGGCGGCGCCCGCCGCACCGTCACGACTCGATGACGGCCTTGAGGCTCTCCAGGGTCCGGGCGACGTCCTGTTCCAGCTTCTCCGACCACTCCCGGAAGAATCGCCGGCGCTGCTCCTCGTCCATGTCGGCGACGATCTTGTAGATGCCCTCGGTGGGCCGGTCCATCCGGAAGTGGTGGGTGAGGACGGATCCCTCCGCGGCCGGCTCGATGTCGAAGCCCCAGACGCTCTGCTGGTTCTCACCGACATGCGTCAGCATGGCCCAGCGGAATGTTCGGCCCGGCTCGGCGGCGGTGATCCGCGCCTGGGTGTACCACACTCCGCGGACCAGCGGCGCCCAGCCGACGACGTCGTCGGCGCGCAGGTTCTCGCCGCGGAATACCGCGCCCACGGTGGCCGGCTCACCGGAGATCCACTCCCCTCCGGTGCATTCGGGACTCCATTCCCTACTGCGCGGCAAATCGCTGACAACGGCATACACCTCATCCACCGAGGCCTTTACCGTGATCTGCGCGCGCACAGCGAACACCGGCGATTTATCGATGATCGACTCAGTCATGAATCCATCGTCGTCAGCCGACCGGAGTGGGTCAAAGAACGTTTCCAGGGTTCGTCAGGTCAGCGTTCCCCGGCAGTCGTTCACCGACCGGTGCACAGGACCAGCCGCCGGCCGTGCGCCTCGCCCGCCTCGACCCGCCGGTGCGCCTCGGCCATCGCGCTCAACGACAGGATCTCCACGGACCGCGGGCGCAGCCGCCCCTCGGCGAGCATCCGGTTGACGGCGACCGCGGCCTCGGCCAGTTCCCCGACTCCGGCCTGGGAGATCGCGAACCCGGCAATCGTGCAGTCCTTCAGATAGAGGGCACCCACCGGCAGCGTCCTACGGGTGCGCAGGCCGGCCAGGAGCACCAGTCGTCCGCGGCGGGCCAGCAGCTCCACCGCGCCCTCGACGTCGTTCGCCCCGGCCGTGTCGACGTACAGGTCCACCCCCTCCGGACAGGCCGCATGGAGACGCCCGGCGAGATCCGGGTCACGATAGTCGAGCACCTCGGCCGCGCCGATCGACCGGCAGTAGTCCGCATCGGCGGCGCTCGCGGTCGCGACCACCCGCGCGCCGGCGGCTACCGCCAGCACGACCGTCGCCGCTCCCACGTTGCCGCCCGCACCGACGACGACCACGGTCTCACCCGCCCGCAGCCGGCCGTGGGTGAACAGCGCCAGGTAAGCCGTCGACGCGGGGTGCGCGACGGCGACCGCGTCCTCCGGCCGGACTCCGCCGGGCAGGTGATAGAGCCGGTCGACCGGGACCACCGCCTGCTCGGCGGCCGCGCCCTGCCGTCCGGCATGACCCAGGCTGCTCGACCACACCCGGTCACCGGGCCGGAAGCCGGCGACACCCGGCCCGGCCGCCGCGACCGTGCCGGCCAGATCGCGCCCGACGACGAACGGGAACTCCAGCGGAGTACGCCAGGCGCCGGACCGAACGAAGGTGTCCACGTGGTTGACCGTCGCGACGACGACGTCGACGAGCACGTCGTCCGGCCCGGGCACCGGCGCGGGCAGTTCGCCGAATCGGATGTTGCCCGGCGGGCCGAGCTCTTGGATGTAAGCGGCACGCATGACTCGACACTATGGCAGCCACGATCTTTCCCGCCGGGGTCTCCGCCCGATGTCTGTCAGGTCCGGCCCCGCACCTGACACACTCATTCGCCACTCGTTGCCGAGACTCGGGCGCCCTTCCAAGAATGGATTGCAATAGTGGCGAAAATGCAATCTAGGAGTGCTTGGCAATGACCGGCAACCCTGCTGCCCACCATTCTGCCGAATCGATGCCGAAAGCCGTGCGACGGTGACCGCGGTGCTGCGGGATGTCGTGCGGGACATCAGCCGGCGACCGGCCCGGCAGCAGCCCGGCTGGGCGGGCGCCGACGGGCTGGCCGCCGCCCGCGACGAGCTGCGGGCACGGGCGCCGCTGGTGAGTCTCGCCGAGGTGGCGGCCCTGGGACGGGCCCTGGCCCGGGTCGCCGCCGGCGAGGCACACGTGGTCCAGGCCGGCGACTGCGCCGAGGACCCGGCCGAGTGCGGCGTGCACGACGTCCGCGGCAAGACCGGCCTGCTCGACCTCCTGGCCGGGCGGATGCAGCTGCGAACCAGGCGCCCGGTGCTGCGCGCCGGGCGGATCGCCGGGCAGTTCGCGAAGCCGCGAACCCGGGACACCGAGACCGTCGGCGGCCGTGAGCTGCCGGCCTACCGCGGCCACCTCGTCAACGGCCCGGAACCCGATCCCGGCGTCCGCCGGCCGGACCCCCGCCGTCTCGTCCACGGCCACGACGCCGCTCGCCGCGTCATGCGCGCCCTCGGCCGTACGGACGGCGACGCACCCGTCTGGACCAGCCACGAGGCGCTGGTCCTGGACTACGAGCTGCCGCAGCTGCGGTCCACCCCGGACGGGCGGATCTTCCTCGCCTCGACGCACTGGCCGTGGGTCGGCGACCGTACCCGGCACCTGGACGAGGCGCACATCGCACTGCTGGCCGCCATCGAGAACCCGGTGGCCTGCAAGGTCGGCCCGCTGATGAGCACCGGCGATCTCGTCGCCCTCTGCGATCGGCTCGACCCCCGGCGCGAGCCCGGCCGGCTCACGCTGATCGCCCGGCTCGGCACCGAGCACACCGCCGCACGACTGCCCGGGATGGTCCGCGCGGTTCGCCAGGCCGGCCACCCGGTCATCTGGCTCACCGATCCGATGCACGGCAACACCGTCGTGACCGCGGCGGGGATCAAGACCCGCTACCTGGAGACGGTGCTCCGGGAGGTCCGCGACTTCCAGTGCGCCGTGCGCGGCAACGGTGGCGCCGACGGTGGACTGCATCTGGAGGCCACCGCGGACGACGTCACCGAATGCGTCTCCGGCCCCGGCGACGTGGACCGGGTCGGCGACAAGTACACGACGCTCTGCGACCCGCGACTCAACCCCGATCAGGCGCTCCGCGTCGTCGACGCCTGGAACGCCTGACCGGCCCAGCAGTGAGGAGGATCGTGATGGAGGACAGGATCGCTCTCGTGACCGGTGCGGCCGGGGGCATCGGCGCCGCCACGGCCGGCGCGCTCGCCCGGCAGGGCGCCCGGGTGGCCGCACTCGACGCCGCCACCGAGCAGCTCGACACCGAGGTCGCCAAGCTCCGGGCCGAGGGACTCGACGTCACGGCGTTCCCCACCGACGTCGCCGCTCCCGGACGGGTCGAATCCACCGTGGCGGCGGTGGAACGGCTGCTCGGGCCGGTCGATCTGCTCGTCAATGCGGCGGGTGTGCTGCGCACCGGCACGGCGGTCGAGCTCGGCGACGAGGACTGGTACGCCACCCTGGCCGTCAACACGCTCGGTGTCGTCCACGTCTGCCGGGCGGTGGTGAAGCGGATGATCCCCCGCCGGCGTGGCTCCGTGGTCACCGTCGCCTCCAACGCGGCCTTCGTGCCACGGCAGGGCATGGCCGCCTATTCCGCCTCCAAGGCCGCCGCCACGGCGTACACCAAATGTCTGGCCCTCGAGGTCGCCCGGTACGGGATCCGCTGCAACGTGGTCGCCCCCGGCTCCACCGACACCGCGATGCTCCGTGGCATGTGGACCGACGAGAGCGGCCCGAGCGCCACCCTCGACGGCGACGCCGGCGCCTACCGGGTCGGCATCCCGCTCCGCAAGATCGCCACCCCGGCCGAGATCGCCGACGCGGTGTCCTTCCTGCTCTCGGACCGCGCCGGCCACATCACGATGCACCACCTGACCGTCGACGGCGGCGCGGCGCTCGGCGTGTGAGCAGAACCGGTCCCTCGCCCATCGCCGCCGGAAAGAGGCATGTGATGTCCGGAATTCCCCCTGTCCCGTCATACCCGATGCCGGTCGAGGCCGACCTGCCCACTGCCATCCCGCCGTGGCGGGCCGACGCGCGCCGCGCCGTCCTGCTCATCCACGACATGCAGGAGTACTTTCTGCGGCCGTTCGACGCGGCCCGCTCACCACGCCGGGAGCTGGTCGAGAACATCACCCGGATACGCGAGCGATGCGCCGAGCTGGGCGTGCCGATCGCGTACACCGCCCAGCCGGGCCGGATGACCGAGGCCGATCGCGGGCTGCTCGCCGACTTCTGGGGCGCCGGCATGCGGGCCACGCCGGACGACCGGAACGTCGTGGCCCCGCTGACACCGGCGCCCGGCGACTGGCTGCTGACCAAATGGCGTTACAGCGCCTTCTTCCGCAGCGACCTGCTCGACCGGATCCGCGCCGCCGGCCGCGATCAGCTCATCGTCTGCGGCGTGTACGCGCACGTCGGTGTGCTGTCCAGCGCGCTGGAGGCGTACACCAACGACATCCAGGTGTTCATGGTGGCCGATGGCGTCGCCGACTTCTCCGCCGAGCGTCACCGGACGGCGCTCGACCACGCCGCCCGTACCTGCGCGGTGGTCCAGCCCACCGACCGCCTGCTGGCCGCGCTGGACGCGGCGCTGGTCACCGGCACGAAGGAGACCGGGCGATGAGCGAGGACCTGCTGACCCGGGTGGCCCGCGGCGAGGTGCCGGCGTTCGCGCTGGTGCACCGGCCGCACACCGGCGATCCCGGTCGCGTGGAGGTCCTCGCCGGCGAGGTGCACACCGTTGCCTCGGTGGCCGAGATCCCGTTACGCGACGGCCCTGGGGACGGCCCCCACGACGTGCTGGCGGTCGTTCCGTACCGCCAGGTCACCGAGCGGGGCTACGCCTGCATCGACGACCGCGAGCCGCTGCTGGCGCTCGTCGTCCGGGAGCAGGACTCGGCCGGCATCGACCGGGTGCTGGCGACTCTGCCGGCCCGCGCTCCGGCGCTGGCCGACGGTGGCGGGTTCGACCAGGACGAGACCGCCTACGCCGGCACGGTGCGTGGCGTCATCGACGACGAGATCGCGGCCGGTGAGGGCGCGAACTTCGTGATCCGCCGCTCCTGGACCGGCGAGCTGGTGGACTACTCGCCCGCACAGGCTCTCGCGTTGTTCCGGCGCCTGCTGCTGAGCGAGTCGGGGGCGTACTGGACGTTCGTCATCCACACAGGCACACGCACTCTCGTCGGCGCCACCCCGGAACGGCACATCAGCGTCGACGACGGTGTCGCCGTGATGAACCCGATCAGCGGGACCTACCGTTATCCGCCGGGCGGCGCCACGGCCGACGGCGTGCTGGGCTTCCTGGCCGACGGCAAGGAACGCGACGAGCTCTCCATGGTCCTCGACGAGGAGCTCAAGGTGATGGGGCGGATCTGCGCCCGGGGCGGCCGGGTCTTCGGCCCGTTCCTGCGGGAGATGGCCCGGCTCGCGCACACCGAGTACTTCATCGCCGGGCGTACCGACCTCGATCCCCGCGAGATCCTGCGGGAGACGATGTTCGCGCCCACCGTCGTCGGCAGCCCCCTGGAGAACGCGTGCCGGGTCATCGCCCGGCACGAGACGGCCGGGCGCGGCTACTACAGCGGGGTGGCGGCGCTGATCGACCACGACAACGGCGGCAGCGGCCGCGACGTCGATGCGGCGATTCTCATCCGTACCGCCGAGATCAGCGACGCCGGCCGCCTGCGGATCAGCGCCGGCGCGACCCTGGTGCGGCACTCCGACGCCCGCGCCGAGGCCGCCGAGACCGAGGCGAAGCTGGAGACGCTCCTCGCGGCCCTGCACACCGGCCGGTCCCACCCGCCTGGACCGTCGCCCACGCCGCCCCGGCTGCACGGCGACAGCCGGGTGCAACTGGCGCTGGCCCGGCGCAACAACGACGCGGCACGGTACTGGTTCACCGACCACGACCAGGACGGCCCCGTGGACGCGAGCAGTGGACGGGTGCTGGTGGTGGACGCCGAGGACACCTTCACCTGGATGCTCGGCCACCAACTGCGCTCACTCGGCTGGCAGGTGGACGTGCGCCGGCACGACGAGCGGCTCGACCCCGGCCGGTACGACCTCGTGGTGCTGGGGCCCGGCCCGGGCGCCCCCGACGATCCGGCCTCGGCCAGGATCGGCCGGCTGCGCGGGCTGGCCCGGGACCTGATCCGGCGGCGCCGCCCCTTCCTGGCGGTCTGCCTCAGCCACCAGGTGCTCAGCACGCTGCTCGGTCTCCCGGTCCGCCGCCGGCCGCAGCCCCACCAGGGCGTCCAGCTCACGGTCGACCTGTTCGGCCGCCGACGCACCGTGGGCTTCTACAACGCGTTCGCCGTCTACAGCACCGCCGACAAGATCGAGATACCGGGCGGCGACGTGGTGGAGATCGGCCGCGACCCGGTCACCGGGGAGGTGTACGCCCTGCGTGCCCCCACCTTCGCCTCGTTGCAATTCCATCCGGAGTCGATCCTCAGCCGGGACGGCATCGACGTCCTCGCCGAGACCGTGGACCACGTGATCCGGTCCGCACACGGGTGACGGTGGACCAGCGCGCGATCGTGCCGGGCACGATCGCGCGCTGGTCGTCTACGTCTGGCTGTCGGACCCCTGACGGGCGGGACTGTGCACACCCGTCAGCGCCGCCGAGGGCAGCCGCGGCGCGAGCATCGTCAGCAGTGGGACGGTGCCGAGAGCGGCGGCCGCGATCACCGCCCACGGGACGTCCGGCCCGACCGTGAGCAACGTGGAGAACATCACCGGCGTGATCATGCTCGCGATGAAGAACGAGTACTGGAACGACGCGAGATAGCGGCCGCGGACGTCGGCCGGAGCAGCGTCCGTGGCCATCGCGGTCGACGACGGCGAGTGCAGCATCTGGGCTGCCGCGTAGCAGAGGATCGCCACGGTGCACACCGGCACGGCCCAGCCGTCCGGCACATGCCGCGCGCCCAGGATGCCCGCCGCCCAGCACGCCCAGAGCACACCGGCCGCGGCGAGCGAGATCTGCCGGGGCAGGCGCCGGGTCCAGCGGACCACGGCCGGCTGCATGACCGCCTGGACGACCGTGTTCATCACCAACAGGGGGCCCACGGCCCATTCCACGCCGGGCATCTCGCCGGCCACGAACGGCGGGAAGCCGACGCTGAGCAGCACGTTGCAGAGCGCGAACACGGTGTTGAGGGCGATCAGGCCGAGGTAAGGACGATCACGCAGCAGAACCCGGTAGCCGCGCGGCTCGTCCGGCGTCACCGAGCGGGCCCGGGCCGCGGGCACACCGGCGAGCACCAGCAGGGCGGCGACGGCCAGCAGGATCGCGTTGCCCGCGATGAGCCAGCGGTAGACGGACATCGAGCCGGCCGTCAGAGCGAACCCGGCGAGCGCAGCGCCGACACCGTAGCCGGCCGCCCGCAGGGCTCCCGAGATGCCGTACCACCGGTCCCTGGCGCGTGGGTCGGCGTCGCCGTCGGTCAAGCCGCTGATCAGCGTATAGATCGACGCCCAGAAGGACAGGCGGCCGACCGAGGCGATCGTCGCGACGGCGAGCACCGAGGCCGAGCCCGACACGAGAACGTACCCGAGGAAGCCGGCGCCCTGCAGAACCTGCGCGACCAGGACCACGGACTTGGCGCCCCACCGGTCGACGAGCCGTCCCACCAGCAGCGGAACCGGCAGGGCCAGCAGACTCGACAGGGTCAGCAGCAGGCCGATCTGCGCGAGCGGCGCGCCGGTGCTCCCGGTCAGATACAGCAGCGACAGCGGGATGAACAGGCCGTTCGTCAACGAGTCGATGGTCAGCACCGCGAAGACGCAGGCGGACGTGAACCGGCGTGGCCGTTCCGTGCTCATGTCAGATCGCTTCCTTCACCAGCTGACGCAGCCGGCTCGTGTCCGCCTGGGCCAGAAGCTCCAAGAGTTGCCGTTCGGTGGCGGGCAGCCCGTCGACGACCCGAGGCGGCACCCGTTCGACGAAGGTTCGCGCGAGGGCGAGCGGGTGGCTGAGGCTGTCGTCGTCGTACGACTTCAGTGCCCGCAGCGCGTCCTTGATGTCGCCGCGGCACATGTCGTCGGCATACAGATCGACCAGTTCCGGGGCCGCCGCCGCGATGACGTCGTAGGTGTCGAGGACCATGGTCATGCGGGCGGCGAAGACGGCCGGCTCGTACTTCCGCTGGGTGATGGACGGGACGCCGCCCTCCCGGACCCGCCACAGATAGACGACCTGCGCGAGGACGTCGACCGCCGAGGCTTCGAGGTGCGCGCGCATCATCACGGGGGCGTCCTCGAAGGCGGGCAGGGAGAACTCGAGGCGCCGCTCGTCCCAGAAGGCACGGCGGAACACCTTGTTCCACACCATCCGGTCACGCACCAGGGCGGCGCGACGGCGGATGTGCGTACGCCGCAGATCGTGCTCGAAAGTGTCCTTGTATCCGTGGTGGGCCCGGGTCTCGGTGCTGCTGAACCTACGGACGTCGCCGCTGGCCAGGTCGGATCCGCTCGCCTCGAGCGACCCGACGAGCGCGGCGTAGGCGGACGGCGGCACGATGTCGTCGCTGTCGCAGAACGCGAGGTAGCGGCCGCGGGCCACGCGTACGCCGGTATTGCGGGCGGCGCTCAGCCCGGCGTTGGGCTGCTCGACCACCCGGACGCGGGAGTCACGGCGCACGACGGCGTCGGCGAGCGCCCGGCTGCCGTCGGTGGACCCGTCGTCGACGACGACGATCTCCAGGTCGCGGAGCTCCTGGCCGACCAGGGAGTCGAGACAGGCGGCGACGTACGGCTCGACGTCGTACATGGGGACGATGACACTCAATACGGGTGGCGGCATGGCGGTCGGCTCCCTTTCTCGAGTACGGGTCAGCTGACCCGTAGCTGTTCGCGCCGGCGATCGGTGTGCCCGGACATCACGGCGTGCGCCACCGAGACGAGGGTGGCGTGACGGTGCCAGCCGGTGAACGTGCGCCCGGCGTAGTCGCGGATGCCGACACGCTCGGCGGTTCCGGACTCCTCCAGCCGGATCCGCTGCACGAGGCTGGCCGCGTACAGCGTCTCCGGCAGCCGGTGACGGGGCAGATTGGTCAGCCAGGTGTGCGGGGCACGGCCGTGCCGGGCGCCCCCGATGCACAACAGCCGCAATCCGTCAGCGGACCCGGCCTCCCGGGCGGGCCGGGCCGGGACGGCGGGCAGCTGGACCGGCACGTCGGCGACGGCGCTGATGTGGACGGCGCCACTCTCGCCCGGCCCGGACCAGGACACCGGGCGCCGCATGGAGTGGCTCGCCCACGCGATCCGTTCCGCCGTCATCAACGTACCGAGCCGGCCGAGGAGGTTCGGATCGTTCACGACCAGCGGCGTGCCGGGGGCGACGAGCAGCAGGAACGGCGTACCGGTCAGGGTCAGGCGCCGCGCCGCGGCGAGGGCGTCGAGCCGGTTGGCGTCCAGCACGAGCGGGAGCCCGTCGTCCGGGACGATATCCCGGACCGCGTCCACGACCCCGCTCTCCACGGTGCTGGGCCGCAGGTCGGTGGGGATGACGGCACGCAGGCGGCGTTCGTCGTCGGCGAGCCACTCCCGCGGGACGTGCAGCCACCATGCCACCGGGAGGCTGCCGTACTCCGACGCCGCCCAGATCCCGAACGACAGCTGCACGTTCTGGGGCCGCCCGCGTTCACCGAAGAAGGACGGCGCGACCCCGACCGAGTGCTCGCCGGTCTTGGGCACCACCATGGGCTCCACCACCCAGGCCCGCACCGGCCGGTGTGAGCGCGCATGCTCGACCAGCGCCCGGCGCACCGGCATCCAATCCCAACTGGAGTCGTTGATGAAATGGTGCAGACTCTGTTCTGCGCCGGATCCGTGGAACGACTGCGCGATGTTGCGTACGGACTTGCGCCCCGGCGTGGTGAGCAGGCCGGTCACATATATGTGCGCCTTTTCCCGCTGATCCCGGCGCCGCAGCGTGCGGAACAGCTCGGCACATAACCGCTCAGCTGCACTTTCGTAGTGATTACGGGCGCCCGGACGGAACCCGAAATCGCCATGACCGCGCTCGTTCTCCTGTCGCATGAGTCTCCCCCGATTTGCCTGCCGGCGCACGCCGAATCTCTGCCATGCCGGTACGAGTTTGCAGCTCATAGAGGGTATGCCGAGATCATGAACGCATCTAGCGACCATTATGGACGATCATGCCACCAGCGGCATGGTGGCAGCGGAATGCCGTGAGAACTCATCATCGCCCACCGTTCCGATTGTGACGATCCACAAGAAACAGCCATTCCATTGTGAGTTCTCACGAATCACGGTCCGTGAAGTCCGAGCCATTGTTCGCCTATGCGGCACGAACCTGACAGACGATCGGCGCGACCTTTGACGGAACTCGGCTCAGCCGAGAGTCTTCCGGGCAGGCCAATGGCGCCGCATCAAGCGAAAAGGGGCTACCTCCATGATTCTGCAAAGGATCGGGAATCGGGGAATCCGATTGGGCACGCTCTTCGAGCGAGCCGCCGCGCGGCATCCCGCCCGGACGCTCTCACTCGATCACGATCTCGACGTCGCGCCCGGCTTCCCGCGCCGGGCGAGCTACGCCGCCTTCGCCGAGCTGGTCGCCGACCTCTCCGCGCGCCTGGCCGCCGCCGGAGTCGGCCCCGGCCAGCGGGTCGTCCTGCACAAATCGCACGGCTTCGACATCACGCTGCTGGCGTGCGCCATCGCCCGGGTCGGCGCCGTGCCGGTGCTGCTGTCGCCGAAACTCGACGGCGCGACGGTAGACGCGCTCATCCGCCGGGTCGACCGGCCGTATCTGCTCACTGACCAGCGCAAACTGGAAGAGGAGCTGCCGCCGACCGTGTTCGAGCAGACCCGGGGCGTGCTGTTGGCCACCGGGCGGTTCAACGGCGCGGTCGAGCTGCAGAAGCTCGCCGGCTCGCCACCGGTCGCCGCGCATCCGGCCGCCCCGTACGATCCGGCGCTGATCACCCACACCTCCGGCACCACCGGGTTGCCGAAGCTGGCCGTACACACCGGATTCACGCTGCAGTCCCGCTTCCGGCCGCAGGACGCGGCGGCCCGGCTGTTCGTGCGAGGCCGCCAGACCATCGCGATCCACGTGTCGTTCGTGCACTCCCGGATGTTCACCGCCCTGTCGATCCCACTGCTGCGCGGCTTCGAGATCATGGTGCTGGCCGACGACGATCCGGCCCGTGTGGCCGACACGTTCGCCGCGCAGCGCCCCACCATCATCGAGGCCCATCCGAACACCTTCATGGCGTGGGAGGAACTGGCCGACGACCCTCGTGGGCCGCTGGCCGACATGCAGACGTTCAGCAGCACCTTCGATGCGATCCACCCGCGTACGGTGCAGCGGATGCTCGAGGGCAGCCGGCGCCGGCGGCCGCGCTTCGTCCAGATGTACGGGCAGAGCGAGATCGGGCCCACCACGATCCGCAGTTATCACCTGGGCCGCAGCCGCGAGGACGACCTGCGCTGTGTCGGCATCCCGTTCCCCGGCATGACCGGCGCGAGGGTGGTGAGCCGAGGTGGCCGCAAGCCGTCCAGGGACACCCCCGGCTACATCGAGATCCGCAGCAACGGGCGGATCGTCACGTACCTCGGCGAGGAGGATCGCTACCAGCACCAGATCTCGAACGGCGGCTGGTGGCGCATGGGCGATGTCGGCTACCGCGGCCGCTGGGGCTGCGTCCACCTGCTCGATCGAGAGGTCGACGTGATCGAGGGCTTCGGCAGCACGCTGGCGGTCGAGGACGCGCTCTTCGGCCGGATCGGAGACCTCACCGAGGTGGTCATCATCCCCGGACCGGACGGCCGGGCCGTGCCGGTGGTCTGCACCCGGAACGACACGCCCCTGGATCTGCTCTCGTGGCGGACCGCGACCGCGGATCTGCCGCCGATGGCCGAGCCGGTGCAGTGGCGCCACGGGGACCTCCCGCAGACGTCGACGACCAAGATCAAGAGGCTGGAGCTGGCACGGCTGGTGGCCGCCCGGAGCGGCGCGTGATGGGCACGGACGCCGGCATCCAGATCTGCATCGTCGGCGCCGGGCCGCGCGGGCTGTCGGTTCTGGAGCGGCTGTGCGCCAACGAGCGGGCGGCCCGCAACGGACGGCCGGTCACGGTCCACGTCGTCGATCCGTGGGCACCGGGCGCCGGCGCGGTATGGCGCTCCGATCAGTCACACAACCTCCTGATGAACACCGTCGCCTCGCAGATCACCCTGTACACCGACGACAGCGTCTCGATCGCGGGCCCGATCGAGCCCGGCCCCAGCCTGTACGAGTGGGCGACGGCCGATGACCGCGCGGAGGGCCTCGGACCGGACTCGTATCCGACACGGGCCCTGTACGGCCACTACCTCGAAGCCTGTTTCGAGAGGGTGGTACGCGAGGCGCCGGAGACGATCACGGTTCGGGTGCACCGGTCCCGGGCCGTCGCGATGGCCGACACCCACGGCGTGCCGGGCGGCCCCCAGGGGGTTCGGCTGGAGGACGGCACCCGGCTCAACGAGCTACACGCCATCGTCATGGCGCAGGGGCACGTTGCGGTCCGGCTGACTCCACGGGAAGCGCGGACCGCCAGCCTGGCCCGCATCCACTACCTGACCTACGTGACGCCGGCCAACCCCGCTGACGTGGACCTCAGCGCGATCGAACCGGGCCGTCCGGTGCTGCTGCGCGGGCTCGGCCTGAACTTCTTCGACTACATGGCGCTGCTCTCGGCCGGCCGGGGTGGATCGTTCCGGCGGGATCCCGCCACCGGCCGCCTCACCTACCACGCCTCGGGAGCCGAGCCGCGCATGTACGCCTTCTCCCGCCGCGGCGTGCCCTACCACGCCCGGGGACGCAACGAGAAGGGCGCCTTCGGCCGGTACGAGCCACGCCTCCTGACCGCCGAACGCCTGGCGTCGATGCGATCGGACCGCACGGAGCCGCTGAACTTCACCCGTGATCTCTGGCCACTGATCTCCCGGGAGGTGGAGAGCGCCTACTACGGGGTGCTGCTCGCCGGCCGTGGTGACGTGGACCGCGACCGTCTGGTCACCGAGTACCTGACCACCGACGCGACCGGGCTCGACGCTCTCCTGGATCGTCACGGTGTCGAGCCCGCCGACCGATGGCGGTGGGAGACGCTGGTCAAGCCGTTCGGCGACCGCACTTTTGCCGACCACGCGAGTTTCCGGGCATGGCTGCTGGAATACCTGGCCCGGGACGTCGCGGAGGCCGATCGCGGCAACCTGAGCAGTCCGCTGAAGGCGGCGCTGGACGTGCTACGTGACCTGCGTAACGAGATCCGGATCGCCGTCGATCACAGCGGCCTCGACGGCGACTCCCATCGCGACGACCTGGAGGGCTGGTACACGCCGCTGAACGCCTTCCTGTCGATCGGCCCGCCGGCGTCACGGATCGAGGAGATGATCGCGCTGATCGAGGCGGGCGTACTCGACCTGCTGGGCCCGTCGGCCGAGGTACGAGTCGACACCAGCGCCCCGGCGTTCGTCGCACGCTGTGCCGCCGTGCCCGGACCACCGGTCGCCGCCAGGGCTCTCATCGAGGCGCGACTGCCGGAGCCGGATCTGCGCCGCACCGACGACCCGCTGCTGCGGCACCTGCTGGAAACCGAGCAGTGTGCGCCGTACCGGATCGCCACATCGGCGGGCAGCCAGTACGAGACCGGCGGCCTGGCCGTCACCGAACGCCCGTATCACCTGCTGGACGCCCGCGGACGGCCCCATCCCCGCCGGTTCGCGTTCAGCGTTCCGACCGAGTCGGTGCACTGGGTGACCGCGGCCGGCATCCGGCCCGGCGTGGACTCGGTGACGCTCGCCGACTCGGACGCGATCGCCCGGACGATGCTCGGCATGCCACCGGTGGCCGAGGTGCCGGTTCCGGTACGGCTGCCGCGGGCCGAGACCGACCTCACCGGAGTGCTGGTATGACGGCGGCTGACGTACCGGCCGAGGCCCTGGTGGACGCCGGCCTGTTCGCTCCGGTTCGCGCCGGGACACCGATCGAGGCCGTGGTGAGCGATCACGCCTGGCTGCAGGCGATGCTCGACGCCGAGGCGGCCCTTGCCCGGGCGCAGGCGGAACTCGGCTCGATACCCCCGGCCGTGGCCGGCGTCATCGGCGACGCGGCCCGGGCCGGGCGCCTGGACCCGCGGTCGGTCGCCCTGGCCGCGCGGGAGACCGCCAATCCGGTGGTCGCCCTGGTCGGAGCGCTCACCGCGGTCGTCGCCGCGGCAGACCCGGAGGCAGCGGGGTACGTCCATCTCGGCTCTACCAGTCAGGACGTGCTCGACACCGGCCTCATGCTGCTGGCCCGACGCGGGCTGACCGTGATCCGCGCCGATCTGGCCGCGATCGGTGTGACGCTCGGTGACCTGGCCGTTCGGCATCGGGACACCGCGATGGCCGGGCGAACGCTGGCGCTGCACGCCGTACCGACCACGTTCGGGCTCAAGGCGGCCGGCTGGCGCCGCCTGGTGCTCGACGCCGACGAGCGCCTGGCCCGGCTGACCGGCGGTGGCCTGCCCGTGTCGCTGGGCGGGGCGGCGGGCACGCTGGCCGGCTATCTGGCCTACGCGGACGCCGCCGACGGCTATCACGATCGGCTGATCGACGCGTACGCGGAGGAGACCGGGCTCGGCCGCCCGGAGCTGCCCTGGCACACCCTGCGCACCCCGATGGCCGACCTCGCCGCCGCGCTGGCGATGACCTCCGGGGCTCTCGGCAAGATCGCCGTGGATGTGCTGACTCTCGCTCGCACCGAGATCGGCGAGCTCGGGGAGCCGGGCGCGGACAGCCGTGGGGTGTCCTCGGCCATGCCGCAGAAGCGCAATCCGGTGCTGGCTACGCTGGTGCGGTCGGCAGCCCTGCAGGTGCCCGCGATGGCCGCCGCCCTGACCCAGAGCCTGCTGGCCGAGGACGAGCGGTCGGCCGGTGGCTGGCAGGCGGAGTGGTCGCTGCTGCGGGAGTGCCTGCGCTTGACCGGCGGGAGCTCCC
This sequence comes from Actinoplanes sp. CA-252034, assembly GCF_050956125.1. NCBI lineage: Bacteria > Bacillati > Actinomycetota > Actinomycetes > Micromonosporales > Micromonosporaceae > Actinoplanes > Actinoplanes sp. CA-252034. Next base: position 2,714,125 of record NZ_CP191846.1, on the reverse strand, counting down.
ATACGGCGCGCGAGCTGGTGGCGGGCCTCCACGTGGATCCCGAGCGGATGCGGCACAACCTGGACCTCACCCGCGGCCTGGTGACCTCGGAGCGGCTGGTCGCCGTACTCACGCCTCTGCTGGGCCGGGCCGCGGCCAAGAGGCTGGTCGTGACGGCCGCCGCGACGGCCGCGGCGACCGGGCGCGCTTTCGATGACGTCCTGGCCGAGAACGCGGATCTGCGCCGGCTCGTCACGCCGGCGCAGCTGGCCGGATGGTGTGATCCAGCCGCCTACACAGGCGCGGCGGGCGCGCTGGTCGATCGGCTCCGGCAGGTGCCCCCGCGGATTGAGGTGTCCCGGGCGGCCGTGCCGAGCCGGGCACGGCCGCCCCGCCCGAACGGCCGCGAGTCACCGGATCCCGCTGGATCTGCGGGCGTCCCGCAGCATCCACGCCGCGAGCGCCATGCTGAGTGTCTCCAGGTCCTGCGGGAACTGCGGGTTCAGGCCGGTGATCTCCTGGATCTTGCGCAGGCGGTAGTCCAGCGTGTTGGGGTGGATGTGCAGCGCCGTCGCGGTCTGCGAACGGCGGCCCCCGCCGTCGAGGTACATCCGCAGGGTCTCCAGCAGGTAGCCGTCACCGGCGCTCAACGGCGCCATCCGCTGGGCAAGCACCCGGGTGAGCTCCGGCGCCCGGTCGAGGAGAGCGGGGCGCCAGATGTCGTCGACCGTGTAGACGTCGTGACGCCGGGCGAGGTCATAGGCGGCCCGGACGGACAGAGTGGCCTCCGCGGCGGCGCCAGCCACCGAACCGGGGCCGACCGCGACCGCCACGCCGACCAACGGTGTCTCCTCCAGCTCCAGCGCCTTGAGCAGGCTCGTCGCCGCGATCTTGAGATCCTGCTGCTGGGGCGGGCGCAGTTCGACGGAGGCGAGCAGCAGTGGCTCGACCACGTCGAGGAGCGGCAGCAGATCCTGGCCGTCGCTGGTCTCGGCGGCTCGGCGGACGCCGGCGGCGAGCCGATCGGGCGGCACCGAACCGTGATGGACGGCCATGACCAGGTAGGTGGCGCGGGGGTGGGCGTACCTCTCGTGGTCGGGACGGGTGCTGCCGCGGCCGTGCAGCAGGTCACGGGCGATGAGGGCGCGGGCTTCCAGGTTGGGGTGCACCTGGTTCGCCGGCGTGGCGACGGGCTGGACGGCCGCCTCGAGACGACGGAACGCCGCGAAGAACTGGTCGGCGATGAGCAGGGCCACCTCCTCGTCCTCGCCCATCGCCTGGATCAGTCGCTCGCGGGCCCGGACGCTGAGAATGCGCAACGCGGTGAGCAGCGAATCTGCTTCCAGCCCCTGCTCCAGGCATGTGTCGGCGAACGAGCAGTCCAGGCGTGTCACGTCGCCGAGCGAGTCGATGACGGTGTCCAGTGCCCGGCTCACCGCGAGGAACAGGTGCGCCCATCGGTCCCTGGACGCTATCGGCGCGTTCTCCGTTTCGGATACGACCTCCACCACCAGATCGCTCTTGAACTCCGAGAGTTTTCGGCGGACGGCTTCCGCGATTACCTTCTGACGTGTCGCGGCCATGAATTCTCATGCACCTCGCCGTGACGGCCGGCCGCCCAGAGATGGTTCCGGTTTGTCGGCGACAATCCGTGGCGCTACTGATTTGCATTTACCCAGGACGATTCGATCGCGCCTCATGAATTCCACCTGCGATCCCCGTTAGTGGATGTTTCGTTCCCGAGATGGTAACGTTAACAACGATTCGAGGCTATCACTCGACAGCGGTTACGAAAAGTCTGGTTCGACCTGTGTGACACCTGTGAACACCGGCTCCCCGGGGCGCTCGGCCGAGGTCAAGAGCGCACTCGCCGGGTCAGCCAAACGGTCGCCGCCAGGCATCCGAGGGTCAGGGCCAGGAGCACCAGCGGCACGGCTTGGACGCCGAGGTGCTCGAACGCGCCGCCCAGCGCCGGACCCGCGATCACGCCACCGATCATGGAGGCGGCGATGACGAACGCGCCCGCCCGGCGAGCCGCCGGCACCACCCGGTTCAGCCACGGCAGCCCGGTCGGGAAGATCGGGGCCATGAACAGCCCAGCTCCGGCATAGGCGTACGGCGCGAGCGCCGGGACCACCGCCGCGGCCAGGCAGACCGCCATCCCCACACAGCTGACCAGGATGATCCTCGACTCCGGGACCCGCAGTGTCAGCGGCGCGACCAGGAATCGCCCGGCGGTGAAGAAGAGCCAGTAGGCCGAGGTCGCCGAGGCCGCGAAGGTGGCGCTGTAGCCGGCGGCCTCCAGATGCGTCGGCTCCCATCCCCCGATACCGGCCTCCACGCCGACGTGCAGGACATAGAGGACGATGAAAGCCGTCAGAACGGGTGCGGCGGCCCGGAGACCGGAGCGCTCGGCGCGTCCCGGCGTGTCCTCCGTCGTCGCCGCGGCGTCGTGCCGGGCCACTCCCCGCAGGAAGAGCAGGAGCACCGCGGAGAGCACGGCGAAGGCCAGGAACAGGGCCGGGTAATTGGCGCCGCCGAAGAGGCCGATCAGGGCCGGACCGGCGATGGCGCCGATACCGAAGTGCGCGTTGAGGATATTCAGATATGCGCCGCTGCGCCGGCCGAAACCAACGGCGAAAAGCTGATTCAGACCGTAGTCGACACCCCCGAATCCCAGTCCGGTGATCAGTGCCGCAAGTAATGAGACAGGCCATGCGGGACTAGTCGCGAAGCCCACGCAGCCAATCGCCATGAGCGCGTAAGAAAGGCCCAGAAGGGTACGGTTGCTGACCCTGCCGTGAATCCGGTTGAAAATGAGCACCCCGGCCACGCCGCCGATGAAATGGGCGCTCAGCGCCAGTCCCGCTCCTGACGGCGCCAAGCCGAACTCGGCCCGCAACTCGGGGATGGCCGGCCCGTACAACGATTGCAGAGCACCGATCAGTACGAATCCCACGCATGACGCGACCACGGCGACAGGCGTGAAGAGTGGCCGGTCGCTGGTCTGCTCGTGGTTGACTTCCGTGACGTCACTCATGCGGACCCCTCGGTTGTGGCGTACGTCCGGCATTCCTCAGCCGGCCAGAAATCGACTGACGATCTCGTGCGAGAAGGCCATCACCGCCCCTTGCGGGCTGATGCCGGTGACGCCGGGAAGGACACTTGCGTCGCACAGCCGTAGATTCCGCATGCCGTACGGCCGGCCCCGGTCGTCGCAGACACCGCCACGCTCGGGACGGCCCATCCGGCAGGAGGCCATCCCGTGCACCGAGATCAGCTCCCACGCGCCGTCGGCGACGGCCGACGCGACCTGTTCCGCCTCGGGCACGCCGGACAGCGGCGGCGCCGCCGGGACCGGCGCGTGCAGGCGCCGCGCTCCCGCGGCGAAGAGCACCCGTGCGGTGCTCGCGAAGGCACGGCGCAGCCCAGCGTGATCAGCAGCGGTCATCCGGTGCCGCAGCACGACGCCCAGCCGCCCACTGTGGATGCGGACCGTACCGCTCATGGCCACCTGAGTGGTGTAGACGCCGATCCGGTCCAGGCCGGAGATCAGCGACTCCGCGGTGGCGTACGGTTTGGCCGCGACGGCCGCGCCCAGGCCGCCGGCCGTGACGTTGGACGGCATGATCAGGACCCGGTCCCGGGCGAAGTGGTGCACCTGACGGGTGAAGATGGTGCCGTCCGTCGCGTCCACCCGGTCCGAAAACTCGGCGATGGTCCGCATGTTGACGTGGAAGGCCATCCGCCCGGCCGCGCTGCGCCGCTGGATCCCGCTGCGCTGCAGGAGTACGGCGCTGTTGACCGGCCCCGCGGCGAGGAAGACGTCTCGGGGGCGGTAGGCCCAGCGGCGCCCGTCGTGATCAACGGCGTGCACCTCCCGGACGAGTCCTCCGGCGTGGCGCATCCGCGTGACCCGGCGGTCGGCCACCACGCGGGCGCCGAACGCCTCGGCATCGGGCAGGTACGTCTGCGCCATGCTCTGTTTCGCGCCGGTGGGGCAGCCCGTGGTGCACCGGTTGCTGTGCCGGCACCCGCGGATCGCTCGGCGGGCGTACTGCCAGCGCCACCCCAGCCGGTCAGCGCCGTCGGCGAGCAGACCGGAGTCCCGGTTGCCGTCGCCATCGGTCTGCATGGTGGCGCCCAGACGCCCGGCGATCGTGTCCAGATGCGTCGTCAGGTGTTCGGCACGGTAGCCGCCGATCCCGGACTCGGCGGCCCACCGGTCGAGGAGATCGGCCGGCGGCGCCCACAGCAGGCCGCCGTTCACCACGGTGGTGCCGCCGACGCACCGCCCCTCGCCGTACGCGATCATCGGCTTGCCGAAGATCGGTGTCAGCCCGCCGTTGCGATACAGGCACCGCAGGTTCTCCGCCGGAGGGCGCGCGGCGATCTCGGCGGTGGTGACGCGGGGGCCCTCCTCGACGACGGTCACGTCACGGCCCGCGGCGGCTAGCTCGCGTGCCGCGACACTCCCCCCGGCCCCGGATCCGATCACCAGCACGTCGCAGTCGACGACGGTCACCCGTCGTGACGCGCCGCCGCGCACGCTCACCGCGCCTCCCGCTTCGGTACGCCGTCCAGGGCGCCCTGCAGAGCCAGCGCGGTCGTCACACGCACGACCGTGGCGAAGCCCGGCAGCCGCGCCGCCGCGTTCCCGGCACCGAGACGGCAGGCGACACGCAGCGCCAGGAAGCCCAGCCGGAAGCCGAGCCGATAACCGCGGGGAAGAGTGCCGATCGTGGCGCTCACGTGCTCCGCCGCGGCATCGGCCCGGCCCGGCGTGCGCAGGCAGTCGTAGTGGCGGCCCCAGTAACCGGGCAGACCGCTGCGTTGCAGCGAGGGGAGCAGTGCCCGGTCCATCAGGCGGTCACCTTCCCCTTCACGAAACCGGCCAGGAGCCGTACCGCCCCCTTCGCCAGCGTCGTCCGCAGGGCATCGAGGAAGAGGTCGACCTCGGCGTCCCCGGCGACCAGCGGTGGCGACGCGATGAGAGCGATCCGGCGGTTGGAGCCGAAGAAGGTGAGCACCCGGTGTTCCCGGTACAGGTCGGCGACGACCGCGCCGGTCAGCAGCTTCGCCGCGGCCTGCGGGTCCCGGGCGAACGACGAGGGCAGGAGCCGGCGCAGCCCGTCGGGGATCTCCGGACCGCGGTTGAGGAACACGCCGTGCAGCGCCCCCGCGCCGGCGATCCCGTCGACCAGACGCGGATGGTCACGCGCGATGGCGGCGAGACCGGCGGCGAGCCGGTCGCCCAGACGGCGTGCCCGGGCCGGGAAGTCCTCCTCGACGGCGATGGCGACGGCCTCGATCGCCGTGACGGTCTCCTCGCCGAACCCGTAGTAGGTGGTGCTGTGCAGCGTGGCGTCCGACAGGTTGTCGTAGGCCTTGCGGAAGATCGGCGTCCGGCTGACGTATCCGGAGATGGAGGCCTTGCCACCGCCGAACGACTTGCTCATCGTCACCACGTCGGGCACCAGCCCAGGGTGGCGCATGAAGTGGAACAGCGAGCCGGTCTTGCCCCACCCGGTGTAGACCTCGTCGAAGACGAGAACGATGTCGAGCTCGGTGCAAATACGCCGCACCTCCCGGAGGAACTCCTCGGAGCACTCCTGCAGACTCGACGCGCTGAACGGCTCGACGAGCACCGCGTAGACGTCGCTCCGGCCGTCCGGGCCGCGGTGCCGCTCGACCGCCAGCCGGAAGGACTCGATGTCGCCGTAGCGATACGCGTCGCTGCCGGGAATCTCGGGAAACGGGAAGCTCGCCTCCGGGGAGCCGTTGAGGCTGGCCGCACCGAGCAGCTTGCCGTGGAAGGCGATGTCGCTGTGCAGCACGGACCCACGGCGGCCGCCGTGGTACTTGAAGGCGAGTTTGACGGCGCCCTCGACCGCCTCGGCGCCCGAGTTAGGGAAGTAGGCGACGTTCAGGTCACCGGGGAGCAGCGCGGCCAGGTTGTGCGAGAGCCCGGCGACGTACGGCGAGAAGTAGTTCTTGTGCACCTCCATCCGGCGCTCGCGCTGGAAGCGTTCGCGGACGGCCAGGATGCGCGGATGGTTGTGCCCGTGGCTGAGCACGCCGACCCCGCCGGTGAAGTCGAGGACCCGGCTGCCGTCCCGGAGGTGGATCCAAACGCCCTCGGCGTGCGAGACCTGGTCCCGGCCGAACCCGAACGACCCGATCAGGGAGACCTGGCTACGGCTCACGTGCTCCCGGTACAGCTCGTGCACCCGGTCGATGGAAAGGCTCTCACAGTCCGTGACCGACAACAGCTCAGCCATGACGGCCTCCGTTCGGCGACATCGGTTGTGGCAGGTCGCGTTCGTGGTCGGAGGCCCGGGCGTCGGCCATCATCCGGGCCACCCGGCGCCCGTCGCGGACCGCGTAGTTGGTGCCCCGGTCCTCCGGGAAGACGTGGGCCATGCCGGCCAGGTAGAGGCCCGGCACCCGGCTGGCGAAGCCCGGGAGAGCCCGGGCGTAGTGCGGGGTGACCACCGGCTGGGCGTACGGCGCGCGCCACACGTGGTATCCCGCCACCCAGTCCCGGTCGAAGGCGGGGAACATCCTCTTGAGATGGGGCAGGCTGTGCTCGAACACCTCCTCGTCGGACATCCGGTACAGGGGGGCGTCGGCCGGGAGGTACTTGGAGAGGTAGACGATGTGCCGTCCGCCGTACCGGGCCGGGTCCTCCAGGTTGGTGTGCTCGATGACCCCGACGTACGGGAAGGACGGATCGTTGACGTTGATCCAGTAGGTCTCCGAGAGCGGCCGGCGGTTCTGCAGCACCAGGCAGACGTTGGCCAGGTAGGTGATGCTGTTCAGCCGGCGCCGCAGTCCCGGCACGGCCGGGTGGCCGGTCGCGCTGTCGCCGAGCAGCCCGGCGGCCACCGGCGACGCGACGGTGAGCAGCACCCGGCGTGCGGGGAAGAACCGCCCGCCGGCGCGGACGCCCTGTACCCCGTACTCGTCGCTGACGACCTCCTCGGCAGCGGTGCCGGTGTGGATGCGCACACCGGCGGCGAGCAGCCGGTCCCGCAGCGCGTCCAGCAGCACGTCGCAGCCTCCGCGGACATAGGACAGCGTCTCGCGTCCACCGCGGGTCCGGCTGCCACCGCGGAGGGCGAGCTTGGTCCACATCCAGGTGGCCCCGACCCGGCCCGCGTACTCGCCGAACTTCCCTTCCAGCAGCGGCCGCCACACCACCTCGTAGACGCGCCGGCCACCCAGTTCGACCAGCCACTGTTCTGCCGTCCTCGACTCCAGGGAACGCCAGTCACGGACTCGTCGGGCACGTACCGCCAGCAGGCCGAGGCGGATCCGGTCGGCGAACGGCAGCGGCGTGAATCGCAGCACGTCGATCGGCTCGGTGAGCCGGAACATCGCGTTGGCGTAGTAGAGGCCGGTGCGCGAGAGATGCTGCATCACCCGGTCGCCGAGCCCGACCTCCGCGCACAGATCGAACATCTCCCGGTCCGAGGCGAACCAGTGGTGGTAGAAGCGTTCCAGTCGCCCGCCCCCGACCTCGAAGCCGGCCGCGAGGCCTCCGATGACCGACTCGGATTCGAGGATCCGGCAGGAGACACCCCGGGCGGTCAGTTCGAGCGCCGCGGCGAGCCCGGTGAACCCGGCGCCGACGATCACCACGTCATCCCCGGAGCGCATGACGCATCCTTCTGTTCTCGTGCACGGATTCCTCCCCAGGTCGTGACGACAGAACTCGTGTCATGCTCCGGCGACGCCAGGAACGCTATGGCGGTTAATCTATGACTGTCAATTGTTAAAAGTTACAGTCAGATTTCCCGCATGACCATCGAGGGGCGTAGTGGAAAGTTACAACTCGACCGGTGAATGTCGGCTGGAGGAGTGCCGAAATGGTCGCCGACGCCGCCTACGCTGCCGCTGGTGCACGGCGTCAGGCCAGGCCAGGACTGTGATGATCTCCAATTGACCACGCCGACCGCACACCCTTAGCGTGATATTCGAGCCAAGCCGTGGAAAGTTTTCCCGAACGCCCGCGCGGGGCACATCGGTAGCTTAAATCGATGACGCCACACGGCTTCGGGGAAATGTCACCACCATTTTGGTCGACACCGAAGGGCGCCCGATGACCGCTCCGCCATACCTGTCGGTGGTTTCTCCGATGTACAACGAAGAAGCCGTGATCCCCGCTCTCGTCGCCCGCCTGCGGCTCGTGCTCGACTCTCTCGGCGTCCCCTACGAGTTCGTCGCCGTGGACGACGGCAGCATCGACGCGACCGCCGCGGTCCTCGATCGCCTCCGGGCCTCCTGGCCGGAGCTGCGCGTCATCAGGCTGCGGCGCAACAGCGGCCATCAAGCCGCCTTGACGGCCGGGCTGCACCGGGCGGCCGGGACCTGGATCGTGAGCATCGACGCCGACCTGCAGGATCCGCCGGAGGCCATCGCGGAGATGCTGCGACTGGCGGAGGCTGAGAATCTCGACGTGGTGTACGGCGTACGCCGCGACCGCAGCACCGACACCCGGTTCAAGCGGCACACCGCGGCGCTGTACTACCGGCTGATGCGTCGCGTCGTCGGCGCCGGCCTGCGCCCGCACGCGGGTGACTTCCGGCTGGTCCGCCGCGAGGTGGTGAACGTGTTGCGCCGCATGCCGGAGCGGGTCCCGGTCTACCGGCTGCTCATCCCCTCCCTCGGCTTCCCGTCCGGCGTGATCCACTACGCGCGGGAGCGCCGCGCGGCCGGGCAGACGAAATACCCGCTGCGCAAGATGGTGCGGCTGGCCTGGGACAGCACCGCCGATTTCACCGCGGCGCCGTTACGCCTGGCCACCTGGCTCGGCTCAGCGGCCCTTCTCGCGTGCCTGATCTCGATGGCCTTCGCCCTGTCCGAGTGGGCGCGCGGAAGCACCGTCCCCGGGTGGAGCTCGCTGTTCCTGGCCGTCCTCCTGTTCGCAGCGGTCCAGCTGATCTGCCTCGGCCTCCTCGGGGAGTACGTGGCGCGGATCCATCGCACCCTGCAGAACCGGCCCATGTTCCACGTCGAGTACGACACCGTCGACACCTCCACGGATCGGGCGCCCTCCGCCACCCGCCACTGAGCACCGGCACGCCGGGCGTCAGGCGGAGTCACGCCACACCGTCGTGGTCCGCCACCCGCCACCCGCCACTGAGCACCGGCACGCCGGGCGTCAGGCGGAGTCACGCCACACCGTCGTGGTCGGGAGGATCCGGCCGCCCGGATCGACGGGCTCGCCCCGGAGCTGCCGCAGGACGAGCCGCGCGGCGACGGTCCCGATCTCGTCGATCGGCTGGCGCACCGTCGACAGCCGCGGCTGTGACCACACCGCCCAGGCGCTGTCGTCGAAGCCCACCACCCCGACGTCGCCCGGCACGCTGCGCCCCGCCTCCCGAAGCGCTTCGAGAGCGCCGGCGGCGATCACGTCCGACGCCGCGAACACCCCGTCGGCCGCGGGCTCGAGCTCCAGCAGGAGCCGCATCCCCAGGACGCCGGACCGGTAGTCGTGCTCCGGGACCCGGACGACCAGACGCTCGTCGAACGCCGGCCCCAGCGCCGACCGGAATCCCGTCAGCCGGTCGGTGCACGAGTCCCGGTCCTGCGCCGCCGCGATCATCCCGACCCGGCGGCGACCGGTGGTGAGCAGCCGGGAGACGATCTCGTGTGCCGCACCCACATTGTCGATGCCGACGAATGGAACGGCGCCGTCCAGGTCGGGCGGATGACCGACCACCGCGGCGGGCAGCCGCAGGTCGCGGATCACCCCGATGATCGGGTCACCGGCACGGGCCGACACGACGATCACCCCGTCGACGAAGCCGCCACTGAGGTAGCGGCCCACACGCTCGGTGTCGCGCGCCGAGTCCAGGACGAGGTTGACCATCTGATGGTCGGCGAGTGAGAGCACGGCGTTGGCGGCCCGCATGACCGCGCCGATGTTGGGATCGGCGAAGGAGCCCGTGTGCTGCCCCAGCGCGACGAACGCGACCGCCTGTGAACGGCGCGTCTTCAGCGCACGCGCGGCGGTGTTCGGGACGAACCCGATCGTGGTGATCGCCGCTTCGATGGCGGCGCGGGCCTCGACGGAGACGTAACCACCGTTGAGCACTCGGCTGACGGTGCCGCGGGACACGCCCGCGGCCGCCGCGATGTCGTGCACCGTCGTGCGTTTGCGGGGTCCGGGTGGTGGCATGAGAGCACGATAGCGCCGCCACATCGACCGGCATCGCTCATCATCGGCGCGCCCGGAGGGGCTGAGATCCGTTGTGGAGGGTTGCCGTGGGGCACTCCGCCCATGACAATGTTTAGGTAAACATTGATCATGCAGAGGAGCGCCGACTTGCACGGGGCACGAGTTCTCACGGCGGCTGACCACGGCTTCCTGCTCAATGACGAGCCGTTCCAGCTCATCGCCGGGGCGATGCACTACTTCCGCATCCACCCTGATCAGTGGGCCGACCGGATCGACAAGGCCCGGCTCATGGGGCTCAACTCCATCGACGTCTACGTGCCGTGGAACGCGCATCAGCCCCGGCCCGGCGAGGTCGTCCTCGACGGCATCCTCGACCTGCCCCGCTACCTGGAGCTCATCGACCGGGCCGGGCTCCACGTGGTGCTGCGTCCGGGGCCCTACATCTGCGCCGAGTGGGACGGTGGCGGCCTGCCCGCGTGGCTCAGCACCTCGGGCGTGCGGTTGCGCAGCAGCGACCCGGCGTACCTGGAGGCGGTCGACGCGTGGTTCGACCGGCTGCTGCCCGTGGTCGCGCCGTTCCTCGGCGGCAACGGCGGCCCGATCATCGCGGTGCAGGTGGAGAACGAGTTCGGCGCGTACGGGCCGGAGGATCCGGACTACCTGCGTCACCTGGCGGACGGGCTGCGCCGGCGCGGGGTCACCGAACTGCTGTTCACCTGTGACCAGGCCGAGGACGACATGCTGCGCCGCGGTGGGCTGGACGGGATCCTGCGTACCGTGACCTTCGAGCACGCCGACGGGGCGCTGGAGAAGCTGCGGCAGCACCAGCCGACCGGGCCGCTGATGTGCGCCGAGTTCTGGGACGGCTGGTTCGACCACTGGGGCGGCCCGCACCACACCCGTGACGCGGCCGACGCGGCGGCGGATCTCGAGACGGTGCTGGCGGCCGGCGCCTCGGTCAGCCTGTACATGTTCCACGGCGGCACCAACTTCGGCACCACCAACGGCGCCGACTTCAAGCACGTCTATCTGCCCACCATCACGTCGTACGACTACGACGCCCCGTTGAGCGAGGCCGGCGACGTCACCGAGAAGTACCGGCTGATGCGTGACGTGATCGCCCGTCACGCGCCCGTGCCGGACGAGCCGCTCCCCGTCCCGCCGGCCCGGTTCGAGCGGGCCGGCATCCCGCTGGACGAGGCGATCGACCTCTTCTCCGCCGCGCCCGCCCTCGGGACGGCGGTGACCTCGGAGGCGCCGCTGAGCATGGAACAGCTCGGCGAGTACGACGGGTTCGTGCTCTACGAGACGACGCTGCCCCTGGCCGGGCCCGCGGTGCTGGCTATCGACGCGTTCGCCGACCGGGCGCAGATCTTCGTCGACGGGGCGCCGGCCGGGATGCTGGAGCGCAGCCGGCTCGAACGGGCCCTGACGATCGCGGCCGGGCGGCCGGGCGCCGTGCTGAGCGTGCTCGTGGAGAATGCCGGGCGCGTCAACTACGGCGTCCACATGAACGACCCGAAGGGTCTGCTCGGCCCGGTCCTGGTCGACGGCAAGCCCCTGACCGGCTGGACCCAGACCGCGCTGCCGCTGCGTGACCTCACCGGGCTCGCCTTCGCTGCCGCGGGTGGCCGGCCGCCGTCCGGTCCGGCGTTCCGCCGTGGCTCGTTCACCGTCGAGGCCCCGGCCGACACGTTCCTGTCCCTGCCCGGGTGGGAGCAGGGGATGGCCTGGGTGAACGGCTTCGCGCTGGGCCGCTACTCGGGGCGGGGCCCGCAGCGGACGCTGTTCGTCCCCGGGCCGGTGCTGCGGCCCGGCCGCAACGAGATCGTCGTGCTCGAGCTCAAGGCCGCGACCACCCACACCGTCGACCTGGTCGCCGGCCCGGACCTGGGCTGAGACCGCGATCCGTACGGCTTGCACCGCCGCCCGGAGCCCCCGGACACAGCGGTGCAAGCCATACGCCGAGGTCCTTCGAGCCGGCGAAATCGGCTTCCGGCGTGTACCGACGGTGTGCCAGGCTCGCGCGATGCCCGTCGACGACTCCCTCGGCAACCGGATGAAAGCCTATGAGCGGGTCACCCGCACCGTTCTGCCGCCACGCACCCACACGCTGATCCGGGTCGACGGGCGGGCCTTCCACACCTATCTGCGGGACTCGGTCAAACCGTTCGACCTCGACTTCGTCGCCGACATGGACCACGTGGCCCGCGAGTTGTGCGCCGAGGTGGCCGGGACGGTGTTCGCGTACACCCAGTCGGACGAGATCAGTCTGCTGCTCACCGACTTCAGCGGGCGCAATACGCAACCCTGGTTCGGCGGCGAGGTGCAGAAGATCGTCTCGGCGGTGGCGGCGCTCGCCACCGCCGCCCTCTGCGTGCGCCGACCCGCCCGGCCCGCCGGCTTCGACGCGCGCGTGTTCACCGTCGCCGACCCGGGCGACGTCGCAAACTACTTCGTCTGGCGCCAGCGCGATGCGGTCCGCAACTCGATCGCGATGGCCGCGCAGGCGCACTTCCCGCACCGGCGCCTGCAGGGCGTGCACAGCGGCGGCATGCAGGAGCTGCTGTGGTCGGAGGCCGGCGTGAACTGGAACGACTACCCGGCCGGCGTCAAACGCGGTCGCGTCGTCACGAGGATGAGCGGCGAGAAGGAGCTCACCTACACCGACCGGCGCACCGGTGCCGCGCACACCACGACCGCGCTGCGCAGCTGGTGGGAGGTGGGGGACGCCCCACACTTCACGGTGGACGGGCTGATGACCATGATCCCGGTGATGCGGCGGTAGGCGCCGAGTGGGCAGCAGCCCGGCGGGCGCGCCGGGGCGCCCGCCCGGGACCGCGTCGCGGGGTAGCGGAGGGCACCGGTGGGGTGCGGTCGGGGAGGTGTGGGCCGTACCGCCGGAATCGCCTTGACCTCAACCCGACGTGAAGTGGGACCGTCGGGCCATGAGTATGGAAGTCGCGGCCTGGAACTCGATGTGGCACGCCATGAACCGACGGGACGACGAGCGGCCGTTCTCGCGGGCGACGTTACGCCGCATACTTGCGCTGGCCCGGCCACAACGCCGGGTGCTGGCCGCGTTCCTGCTGCTCAGCGTGGTGACGGCGATCCTCGCGGTGGCGACGCCGGTGCTGGCCGGGCAGGTGGTGAACGCGATCGTCGAGGCCCGGGAGGCCCGGCTCGTGATCACGCTGGCGATCGGGATCGCGGTCATCGCGCTCAGCGAGGCGGGGCTCGGCCTGGTGCAGCGGCGGCTGTCGGCGGGGATCGGCGAGGGGCTGATCCTGGAGCTGCGGACCCGGGTGTTCGATCACGTGCAGCGGATGCCGGTGGCCTTCTTCACCCGCACCCGGACCGGCGCGCTGGTCAGCCGGCTCAACAACGATGTGATCGGGGCGCAGCGGGCGTTCAGCGACACACTGTCCGGTGTGGTCGGCAACGTGGTGGCCCTGATCCTGACGCTGATCGTGATGATCGGCATCTCGTGGCAGATCACCGTGCTGGCGCTGTTGCTGCTGCCGGTGTTCGTGCTGCCGGCCCGCCGGATGGGCGGCCGGCTGGCCGGACTGCAGCGGGAGGCGGCCGACCACGACGCGGCGATGAACACGCAGATGACCGAGCGGTTCTCGGCGCCCGGCGCGACGCTGGTCAAGCTGTACGGCGATCCCGCCGCCGAGTCGGCCGAGTTCGCGGCCCGCGCCCGGCGGGTGCGCGACATCGGTGTGCGCACCGCGATGGCGCAGTGGACGTTCCTGACCGCGCTGACCAGCGTCTCGGCGGTGGCGATCGCGCTGGTCTACGGGCTCGGCGGCTTCTACGCGCTGCAGGGCCGGATGGATCCGGGCGCCGTGGTGGCTCTGGCGATCCTGCTGACCCGGCTGTACGCGCCGTTGACGTCCCTGGCGAGCGCCCGCGTCGAGGTGATGAGCGCGCTGGTCAGCTTCGAGCGGGTGTTCGAGGTGCTCGATCTGGAGCCGCTGATCGAGGAGAAGCCGGATGCGCGGCCGGTTCCGGACGGGCCGGTGTCGGTGGAGTTCGACGACGTGCGGTTCGCCTATCCGTCTGCTGACAAGGTGTCGCTGGCGTCGCTGGAGGAGGTGGCGACCCTCGACACGCGGGGTGGCGAGGAGGTGCTGCGCGGGGTGTCGTTCACCGCGTCGCCGGGGCAGATGGTGGCCCTGGTCGGGTCGTCCGGCGCCGGCAAGTCGACGATGGCGAGCCTGCTGCCGCGGCTGTACGACACGGGCACGGGCGCGGTCCGGCTCGGCGGGGTCGACGTGCGCGACCTGAGCGCGGCGTCGCTGCGGCGCACGCTCGGCATGGTCACGCAGGACGGGCACCTGTTCCACGAGTCGGTCCGGGCCAACCTGCTGCTCGCCCGGCCGGACGCCACCGACGAGGAGCTGTGGGACGTGCTGCGCCGTGCCCATGTCGCCGACCTGATCGAGTCGCTGCCGGACGGGCTGGACACCGTCGTCGGCGAACGCGGGTACCGGCTGTCCGGCGGGGAACGGCAGCGGCTCACCATCGCCCGGCTGCTGCTCGCGCGGCCACGGGTGGTGGTGCTCGACGAGGCGACGGCGCATCTGGACTCGACGTCGGAGCAGGCGGTGCAGGCCGCGCTCGGTGAGGCGCTGAACGGGCGGACCGCCGTGGTGATCGCGCACCGCCTGTCGACGATCCGGGCCGCCGACCAGATCCTGGTGGTCGAGGACGGACGGGTCGTGGAACGCGGCACCCATCCCGAGCTGCTGGCCGCGGGCGGGCGCTACGGGGAGTTGTACCGTACGCAGTTCAGCGAAGCGACGACGCCCGCCGGGCCGCGCTGACCAGCAGGCGCTCGGCCACGGCCGGGTCGCCGTCGGAGGTCTCCCAGCCGGAGTCGGCGACCACGACGACGGCCCGGCCGGCGCGGGCCACCGCCACGTACGTCTGATGGGTGATCTCCTCGCCGACGTGCTCCCACCGCTGGGTCCAGCGCAGCGTGAGCCCGTTCTCCCGGCTGCCCTCGAGCCGCCAGTCCGGGCAGTCGCGCAGTGCTTTGCGCAGCTTGCGGAGGTAGCGGCCGGCGTCACGGTGCACCGCCACATACTCCATGATCGACTCGGGGGCTCCGTCGACGTCGATGACCGCGGCGACGGCCCGGTCGGTGACCGGCGCCGGCATGTCGGCGTCGCACGGACGGGGCGGCCGCAGCCGGGGCCAGTCGTCGGCGTCGGCGGCATGGGGCGCGACTCCGCCCAGGTCGGCCGCCTGCAGCATGGCCTCGTCGGGAATGCCGTCGGCCCGGGCGGCCGGCGCCGCGGTCGCGCCCACGATGACCACCATCGCCGCGGCCAGAAGCCCGCGGATGACGAACATGCCACCTCCAACGACCGATACAGCGGAATTCGACCCTACGCTCCGGTGGAGGCTTCACCCCGCCGGTTCCCCGATTCGTGTGTTAGGTTGGGCGTGTTGCAGTTTTGATTTCCAAGAATTTTCTTGAAGCAGACGTGGTTCCTGCGCCTGATGGGTTTATGTACACCCAACAGGCCTTTCTCGTCTTCTACCCGGGTTCCGGGGGTATCAACGCGGCGGCGCGGAATGCCGCACGGTGCGGCGTTCCTCATGGTCGGCAAGGAGATTTTTTATGGCCACCGGTGTCGTTAAGTGGTTCAACAGCGACAAGGGCTTCGGCTTCATCACCCAGGATGGCGGCGGTCCTGACGTGTTCGCCCACTTCTCCGCCATCGCGTCGAGCGGATTCCGGTCCCTCGAGGAGAACCAGCGGGTCGAGTTCGAGGTTTCGCAGGGCGCGAAGGGCCCGCAGGCGGAGAACATCCGCACGATCTGATCTTTCGCCACTTGATCTTTCGCCACGGCGGATAATCGCGGGCTGTCGTCTCGTCGACTGCCCGTTTCCGCTGGTGGGCGAGGTTTCACCGGCGCGGAAAGCGAGAGCGTGTGACTGTCCGGTTCGGGCTGTCACACGCTCTTTCCGTTTGCGCCCGGTTCCATCGCGGCCGACGGCTCCTTGCTTTAAACTCAGGAGTTTAAAGCTAGGGAAGGATGCCGCCGATGTCGCTGACCGACCTGTCCGCCGCCGAACGCCACCGCCGGATTGCCGCCGGATTCACCGCCCGTGTCGTGGGCGCCAAGGACTGGGACGCCCCCGCGCCGGTCGAGGGCTGGACCGCGCGGGACGTGGTCCGTCACCTGGTCGAGTGGCTTCCGGGCCTGCTGTCGTCAGGCGCCGGAGTGACCCTGCCCGCCGGCCCCGGCGTCGACGCCGACCCGGTCCGCGCCTGGCAGGTGCACGCCACCGCGGTGCAGGGGCTGCTCGACGACCCGGCCGGCCGCGAGCTCACCAACCCCCACCTCGGCACGCTGCCGCTCGACCAGGCGATCGACCGCTTCTACACCACCGACGTCTTCATGCACACCTGGGACCTCGCCCGCGCCACCGGGCAGGACGAGGCCCTGGAGACGGAGATGTGCGCGACCCTGGTGGCCGGCATGGAGCCGATGGACGAGATGCTGAGGGCCTCCGGGCAGTACGGGCCCGCCGTACCGGTCCCGGACGGCGCCGACCCGCAGACCCGCCTGATCGCTTTCATCGGCCGCGACCCGCAGTGGTCGGCGCCGCACTGAGATTCATTCGGAACGCGACGGCGACCACTCGGCTGAGCGGCGACTCACAAGATCATGAAGTGAGTCGGCGGCCCGTACCGTCACAGCAGTTTATGAATTCTCGTCAAGGTCTCGTCGGTTTCGGTCACCAGGTCGGCGACCACTTCGGCGACCGGGCGGACCGCATTCATCCGGCCGACTATCTGGCCGACCGGCATCGGCACCACCGTCGGATCGTCCGAGGCCATCAATCGGTCGTGGGCCTCGGAGACCAGCAGATTCTGCAGCGGCATCGGCAGCGCGGCCGGGGCGTCCTCGGCCGCCCACGCCTCGGTCCAGCGGTTGCGCAGCAGGCGGGCCGGCTTACCGGAGTAGATGCGGCTGCGGACGGTGTCGCCGGAGGTGGCCCGCAGCAGCGCCTCCCGCAGTCCCGGGCTGCTGCGGTATTCACTGGTGCCGAGCCAGACCGAGCCCATCCACACGCCGC
The DNA here is from genome assembly GCF_050956125.1 of Actinoplanes sp. CA-252034. Lineage (NCBI taxonomy): Bacteria > Bacillati > Actinomycetota > Actinomycetes > Micromonosporales > Micromonosporaceae > Actinoplanes > Actinoplanes sp. CA-252034. The sequence continues at coordinate 2,696,858 of NZ_CP191846.1, read as the reverse complement.
GGGCGCCGAGGGCGAGCGCGGCGGCGATCTGGCGGCCACTCCCGATGCCGCCGGCGGCCAGGACGGGCACGTCGACGGCGTCGACGACCTCCGGGATCAGCACCATGCCGGCGATCTCGCCGGTGTGGCCGCCGGCCTCGTAGCCCTGGGCGACCACGATGTCGACACCGCCGGCGACGTGGCTGCGGGCGTGGTCGGCCCGGCCGGCGAGCGCGGCGACGAGCAGACCTCGGTCGTGGGCCTGGGCGATGACGTCGGCCGGTGGCGGGCCGAGCGCGTTGGCGATCAGCCGGACCGGGTGCCGGAGGGCGACCTCGACGTGGCTGCGGGCGACCGAGTGCAGCCAGCCGAGCACACCGGGCCGGCTCGACGCGGCCTCGAGCGGCGGCACGCCGAGCCGGAGCAGGGTCTGTTCGACGAAGTCGCGGTGTCCGGAAGGGATCATCTGGGTGAGGTCGGTGACGGCGCCCTCGGTGGGTTCACGACCGGGCATGACCACGTCCACACCGTACGGCCGGCCGTCCGTCGCCTCGTCCAGCCAGGTGAGCACCGCGTCCAGCTCGGCCGCGTCGTTGAACCGTACGCAGCCGAGCACGCCGAGCCCACCGGCCCGGCTGATCGCGGCGACGACGTGCTCGGACGGGCTGAACCCGACGATCGGGTGCTCGATGCCGAGCGTGTCGCAGAGGTCAGTCCGCATCGTGCTCCTTCACGTGGGAGTGGGCCCAGCGGTAGTCGGCCTTGCCGCTGATGGTGCGGTTGATCCGGTCGACGAGCCACACGCCGCGGGGCGCTTTGTAGCCGGCGATCCGCTGCCGTACGTGGGTGTCGAGCTCGCCGAGGTCGGGCGCCGTGCCGGGCCTCGGCTGGACGAGCGCGACGACCCGCTGGCCGAGCAGGTCGTCGGCGGCGCCGATGACGAGGGCGTCGAACACGTCGGGGTGGGCCTTGAGCGCGCCCTCGACCTCTTCCGGGAAGACCTTCTCGCCGCCGGTGTTGATGCACGTGTTGCCCCGGCCCAGCAGCGTGATGGTGCCGTCGTCCTCGAGCCGGGCCAGGTCGCCCGGGATCGCGTAGCGGACGCCGTCGACCTCGGTGAGCAGCGCCGCCGTCTTCTCCGGGTCCTTGTAGTACCCGAGTGGCACGTGCCCGCCGCGGGCCAGCCGGCCGATCACGCCCGGTCCGGCGCGCCGGCCGTGCTCGTCGATGACGATGGTGTCCGGGCCGGGCATGACGCGCGGGCCGTCGACCGCGCCACCGTCCACGTCGGCCACGATGCCGATGCCGGCGAACCCCGTCTCCGACGACCCGACGGCGTCGGTGACCATGACGTCCGGCAGCGCCTGCAGGTACTGGCGTTTCACCGACGGGGAGAACAGCGCCGCGCTCGACGAGATCGCCATCAGCGTCGATCCGTCGTGGTCGCCGGCCAGGTAGGCCTCGATGATGGGCCGGGCCATCGCGTCGCCGATCAGGACGATCACGTTCACCTTGCGGCGTTCGACGGTGCGCCACACCTCGTCGGCGTCGAAGTGTGGCAGGAAGACCACGGTGTCGCCGGCGAAGAGGGCGGCCAGGGCGGCCCACTGGGCGTTGCCGTGGATGAGCGGTGCCAGGCAGAACCGGGTCATCGGCGGCATCTCGTCACCGCGGCGGCTCTGTGCCCACTCGTCCTCCAGGGGGATGCCGGACATGAAGTCGATGCCGCCGCCGAGGACCCGCCAGACGTCCTCGTGACGCCAGATCACGCCCTTGGGATAGCCGGTGGTCCCGCCGGTGTAGAGCAGGTAGAGGTCGTCACCGGACCGTTCCTCGAAGTCGCGTTTCGAGGATCCGGCGGTCAGCGCATCCGCATACGAGATGTCCGGGATCTCCGGCGAGGAGCCGTCGGGCAGTGCCACGATCGCCCGCATGTCGGTCGTTACCGCCTGCACCCGAGGCGAGAACCGGCGGTCGTGAATGAGTGCGACGAGGGAAGCGTCCGAAAAGAGATACTGTAACTCGTTCTCGACGTATCGATAGTTGACGTTGACGACCACGGCACGCAGTTTGTACACGGCGATCATGGCCACTACGGCCTCGATCGAGTTGCCCGCGTACAGCCCGACGTGGGCGCCCTTGCCCACTCCTCGACTCTGCAGGAAATGGGCCAAACGGTTGGCGGTCTCCTCCAGCTCGGCGTAGGTGATCTCACGCTCGCCGCAGGCCACCGCGACGCGATCGGCGAAGGCGTCGACCGCGTGCTCGAAAAGGTCCGCAATATTGGCCGCCATCAACGCAAAGTAGAACCTGTTATCGTTCCGAGGCAAGGGCTGTACAGAAGAAGGAGAACCGGGTGGACGCTCTCGTCGAACAGCGTGGACCGATCCTGATCGTCACGATGAACCGGCCCGCGGTCCGCAACGCGCTCTCCACCGAGATGATGGCCGTGATGCGTGACGCCTGGGACCGCGTCGACACCGACCCCGGCATCCGGGTCGCGATCCTCACCGGCGCGGGCGGCGCGTTCTGTGCCGGCGCCGACCTGCGTGCCATGACCGGCGACCACCCGGGCGACGGCTTCCGCAACGGCGGCGTCGACCTGTCGCGCATCGACGCCCTGCTCAAGGGCCGCCGCCTGACGAAGCCGCTGATCGCCGCGGTGGAGGGCCCGGCCGTCGCCGGCGGCACCGAGATCCTGCAGGCCACCGATGTGCGCATCGCGGGCGAGAGCGCGCGGTTCGGCGTCTCCGAGGCGCGCTGGGGGCTGTTCCCGCTCGGCGGCTCGGCGGTCCGCCTCCCGCGCCAGCTCCCCTACACGGTCGCCGCGGAGCTCCTGCTCACCGGCCGGCACATCACCGCCGCCGAAGCTCTCGGGATGGGCCTGATCGGCCACGTCGTCCCCGACGGCCAGGCGCTCACGAGGGCCCTGGAGATCGGCGAGACGATCGCCGCGAACGGCCCCCTGGCCGTCCAGGCGATCCTGCGCACCATCCGCGAAACCGAGGGCCTGCCCGAAAACGACGCCTTCGCCATCGAATCCCGCATCGGCATGCAGGTCTTCACCTCGGACGACGCCAAAGAGGGCCCGAGAGCGTTCATCGAGAAGAGACGACCCCAGTTCAAGGGCCTCTGACGGTACGGCCACCCAGGCCCGGAGAATCGGGACAGTCCCGGCATCCACCACGCGGCGCGGGCGCGGGGCCCGGACCGCACCGCGGCCGCCGGGCTGGGGGCGATGGGTCGACCTCGACCCCCGAACCGGGCTCTCCCGTGCGCCGGCCCACGCCGGCGCACGGGATCACCGGGTCAGGTCAGGGCTTGCACTTGTGCTTGGCGTTCCACGACTTCACCGCGGCGGCCGGGCTCTTGGCCCCGCCCTTGCGCCACGAGGTGAGGTAGGACGCGGGCCACACGACGCCGCGGCGGACCTTCCAGTCGCCGGTCTTCTTGCACGCCGGGGAGATGCCGTAGTGCACGTGGCAGACGCCGCTGGAGTTGCCGGTCTTGCCGACCTTGCCGACCTGCTGGCCGGCCTTGACGCGGACGCCCTTCGTGATGCCCGTGCCGACCACGCTCAGGTGCGAGCCGTAGTAGCGCACACCGTCGTCACCGAGGATGGAGACGAACTTGCCGCCGTTGTACGGCCCGTCCGGCTTGCCCTTCTTGTATCTGTCGACCCGGCTGACCTCCAGCACGACACCGCCGGTGGTGGCCAGGAACGGCTTGCCGCAGGCGGCGAAGATGTCCGTCGCCGGGTAGCCGGAGTGGGTCTTGTGGTACGAGACGTTCTTCGCCTTGACCGGGAAGACGTACTTGGCCTTGGTCGCGGCCGCGACCAGCTCCACGTCCGTCGTCACCGCTTGCTCGGCCGGCTCGGCCACGGCAGCGGCCGGGGCCTGCTGCTGGGCCGCGGGCGCCGCCACCGGCTCGCCGGAACAACCGGCCAAGCAGGCGAGGGCGGCGAGCCCGGCCAGGTAGGGATGGATTTTCATCGCGCCACCATAGGCGTGGATGCCGCGCTGCCGCCGCCCCGCACCAGGTGACCCGGATCGCACCGTCACCCCGGGCGGGGCGCCCACCATCGGTTGCGGTCGATTCGCTGAAGCGGGTCAGATCGCGCGGTCGCGGCCGGACCAGTACGGGTCGCGCAGGTGCCGTTTGTAGAGCTTGCCGTTGGGGTCACGGGGCAGGGCGTCCACGTAGTCGATGGTGCGCGGCAGCTTGAACCGGGCAAGCCGGCCGGACAGGAACGCCTGCAGCTCGGTGGTGAGGGCGGCGCCGGCCGTGACACCGGGAGCGGGCTGCACGACGGCCTTGATCTCCTCGCCCCACTCGTCGTGCGGGATGCCGAAGACCGCCGCGTCGGCGACCGCCGGGTGCACGCTCAGCTCGTTCTCGATCTCGGCCGGGTAGACGTTCACACCACCGGTGATGATCACGTCGGCAGCCCGGTCGCAGAGGTAGAGGTAGCCGTCGTCGTCGAGGTAGCCGATGTCGCCGACGGTGAACATCCGGTCCCGCCAGGAGGCACGGGTCTTCTCCGCGTCACCGTGATACTCGAACGTGGCGTCGCCCATCTGCAGGTAGACCTTCCCGGCCTCGCCGGGCGCGCAGTCCTTGCCGTCGTCGTCGAGCACCCGGATGCGGGAGCCGGGCCAGGGCCGGCCGACCGAGCCGGGGCGCTGCAGCCACTCGGCCGCGGTGATCAGGGCGCCGCCGCCCTCGGAGGCCGCGTAGTACTCGATGACGACCGGCCCGAACCAGTCGAGCATCTGGCGTTTCACCGGCTGCGGGCAGGGCGCGGCCCCGTGGATCATGGCACGCATCGAGGACACGTCGAAGCTCGTGCGGACCGAGACGGGCAGGGCGAGCAGACGGCGGAACTGGGTGGGGACCATGTGGCTGTGGGTGGCCCGGTGCTGCTGGACCAGCCGCAGGAACGACCCGGCGTCCCAGTGGTCCATCACGACGACCGTGTGCCCGAACTGGAGCGAGATGACGGCGAAGTTCATCACGGCCGTGTGATACAGCGGCGAGCAGCACAGATGCACGTGGTCGTCGAACGGGTGCAGGCCGAACAGGCCGAAGAACCACAGTGACACCGGCGGCACCTGGTCCGGGTCGAGGCCGGGCAGGGGGCGCCGGACCCCCTTGGGGCGACCGGACGTGCCGGACGTGTAGACCATGAGCGCGCCGACCGTACGCGGAGAGGGTCGTCCCGAACCGCCGGCGCCGAGCGCGGCCAGCGACCGGAAGCCGGGGATGTCGCCCACCGCGTAGCGGCCCTCGGCCGGAAGGCCGGCGTCGTCGGCGGCGAGGCGGGCCGCGTCGGCGAACCGGTGGTGCGCGAGGAAGGCGCGGGCGCCGGAGTCGCGCAGGATGTAGCCGAGCTCGGCCGCGGTGAGATGCCAGTTCATCGGCACCACGTGCAGTCCGATCTGGACCGCCGCGAAGTAGGCGACGAGGATGTCGGCGCCGTTGGGCATCAGCAGGGCCACGGTGTCGCCGGCGCCCAGCCCCGCCGCGCGCAGCCCGCGTGCGATCCGGTCGGCCTCGCCGGCCAGCTCGCCGTAGGTGACGGTGCGGCCACCCGGCTCCACGATGGCCGTGTGCTGTGGGCGCTCCGCCGCGATGGTCCACGTCCCGATCCCGGTCATGCCAGAACTCTATAACTCGTTCCATCGATGCAAAAGCCGCTACCACCGCGTTCTTGCCCGGCAAAGTTGGAACGTGTTTCACTCAGTCTCGTGGATACGCTGTCGGCACCGCTGACCATCGCCTTCGACTACACCCGCTCGCTCGGGCCGGTCCTGGGCCGGTTCATGGCGGGGCTGCGCGAGCGGCGGGTGCTGGGCGGGCGCACGGCGGACGGGCGGGTGCACGTGCCGCCACTGGAGTACGACCCCGCCACCCACGAGCCGGTCACCGAGCTGGTCGAGGTCGCCCCCACCGGGATCGTGACCGGCTGGACCTGGATGGACCGGCCGATGGAGGGCCAGCCGCTGGACCGGCCGTTCGGGTGGGCGCTGATCCGTCTCGACGGCGCCGACACCCCCCTGCTGCACGCCGTCGACGCGGGCTCGGCCGACGCCATGAGCACCGGCATGCGGGTGCGGATCCGCTGGGCGCCGTCGCCGGCCGGCCACATCCGCGACATCGAGTGCTTCGAGCCGGGAACCGCCGAGCCCAGCGGCGGGGCCCCGGAGACGGAGCCCGTCACCATCATGACGACGCCGATCCGGCTGCACTACCGGCACAGCACCTCGGTGGAGGAGAGCGGCTACCTGCGCGGGCTCGCCGAGGGGCGGATCGTGGGGCGGCGGTGCCCGTCCTGCCGGAAGGTGTACGTGCCGCCGCGGGTGTGCCCGGCCTGCGGAGTGGCCACGGTCGAGACCGTGGAGGTGGCCGACCGCGGGACGGTCACCACGTTCTGCGTGGTCAACGTGCCGTTCGCCGGGCAGCGGCTCACTCCGCCCTACGTGGTGGCGCAGGTGCTGCTGGACGGGGCGGACATCCCGGTCCCGCATCTGGTTCTCGGGGTTCCGGCCGCGGACGTGCGGATGGGGCTGCGGGTGGCGGCGGTGTGGCGGGACCGGGCCGACTGGTCGACGACGCCGGAGAACATCGACCACTTCGAGCCGACCGGTGAGGCGGACGCGCCCTACGAGACCTTTGCGGAGCACCTGTGAACGACGTCGCGGTCATCGGCTTCGCCCGCTCGGACACGAGTGTCACCACGAGCGGGGTGGAGACGCTCGTGCCGGTCTTCGAGGCGGCACTCGGGCAGGCCGGGCTGGAGCGCCGGGACGTCGACTTCTGGTGCTCGGGCTCGTCCGACTACCTCGCCGGGCGGGCGTTCTCGTTCGTCAACGCGGTGGACGCGATCGGGGCGGTGCCACCGATCGCCGAGTCGCACGTGGAGATGGACGCGGCGTGGGCCCTGTACGAGGCGTACATCAAGATCCTGGCCGGGGAGGCGTCGACCGCGCTGGTGTACGGCTTCGGCAAGGGCACGGCCGGTGATCTCGCCCGGGTGCTCGCTCTGCAGCTCGACCCGTACACGGTGGCCCCGCTGTGGCCGGACGCGATCAGTGTGGCGGCGCTGCAGGCACGGCTCGGGCTCGACGCCGGGCTGTTCAGTGAGCGGGACATGGCCGCCGTGGCGGCGGGGCGCGAGGACGCCTCTTCCGTGGAGGCGTTGCTCGATCGGCCGTACGTCCGCATGCCGTTGAGGGAGCACGACGTCGCGCGCGTCGCGGACGGGGCGTCGGCCGTCGTCCTCGCCGCGGGCGACCGGGTCGGCGGGAGGCGCGCCGCGTGGATCTCCGGGATCGGGCATCGCGTCGATCCGCAGGGGTTCGGGGAGCGGGACCTGACCGTCGTGCCGTCCGCGTCGGCCGCCGCCGTGGACGCGGGCGGGCTCGGCGACGTGCAGGTGGTGGCGTTGCACGCCCCGTTCACCCATCAGGAGCTGCTGCTGCGCCGGGCGCTCGGGCTGCCCGGCTCGGTGCGGAGCGTGGCGTTCGGCAGCGATCCGATGTTCTCGGCCGGACTGTCGCGGATCGGCGCGGCGGCCGGGGAGGTCATGTCGGGACGGGCGTCGGTGGCGGCCGCCCATGCGACGGCCGGGCCGTTGCTGCAACAGAACCTCGTCTGCGTGCTGAGGAGTGGATCATGAGGCGGGCGGCCGTTCTGGGGACCGGGCAGACGCACCATCGGACGCGGCGCACCGACGTGTCGATGGCCGGGCTGTGCCGGGAGGCGATCGACCGGGCGCTGGCCGACGCGGGGGTCGGCTGGGAGCAGATCGACGCGGTGGTGCTCGGCAAGGCGCCGGACCTGTTCGAGGGCGTGATGATGCCCGAGCTGTTCCTCGCGTCGGCGCTCGGGGCGGCCGGGAAACCCCTGCTCCGGGTGCACACGGCCGGGTCGGTGGGCGGGGCGACGGCGATCGTCGCGACGAGTCTGGTGCGTGCCGGGGCGCATCGGCGGGTGCTGGCGGTGGCGTTCGAGAAGCAGTCGGAGTCGAACGCGATGTGGGCGCTGTCGATCCAGCCGCCGTTCTCGGCGCCGATCACGGCCGGCGCGGGCGGGTATTTCGCTCCGCACATCCGGTCGTACATCCGCCGGTCCGGCGCGCCGGGGCACATCGGCGCGCTGGTCGCGGTCAAGGACCGGCGCAACGGGGCGCTCAATCCCTACGCCCACCTGCGGCAACCGGAGATCACCCGGGAGTCGGTGCAGGCGTCCACGATGCTGTGGGACCCGATCCGGTACGACGAGACGTGTCCCTCCTCCGACGGGGCGTGCGCCATCGTCATCGGGGACGAGGCGGCCGCGTCCGCAACGGATCATCAGGTGGCGTGGATCCGGGCGACGTCCATGCGGACCGAGCCCACGTTCTACTCGGGCAAGGACCACGTCAACCCGCGGGCGGGCGCCACGGCGGCGGCCGCTCTCTGGGCCGCGGCCGGGATCAAGGACCCGCTCGACGAGGTGGACGTCGCCGAACTGTACGTGCCCTTCTCCTGGTTCGAGCCCATGTGGCTGGAAAATGTCGGGTTCGTTGGTCAAGGGCAAGGTTGGAAGCTTGTTGAATCGGGTGAAACCGCGCTCGGTGGCGCTCTGCCGATCAACCCCAGCGGGGGCGTCCTCTGCTCGAACCCGATCGGCGCCTCCGGGCTCCTGAGGTTCGCCGAGGCCGCCATGCAGGTGATGGGCCGGGCCGGGGATCACCAGGTGGCGGGAGCGTCGACGGCGCTCGGCCACGCCTACGGGGGCGGATCTCAGTTCTTCTCCATGTGGGTGGTCGGGAGGAATCCTCAATGAAACGTCGAACCCTGCTGGCAGGTTCCGTGGCGGCGCTCGCGCCCATGGTGCGCCTGCCGGAGTTGCAAGGCCGGACCGCGATCGTCATCGGCAGCGGGTTCGGTGGTGCGGTCGCGGCGTGGCGGCTCGCACAGGCCGGCATGAGCGTGACCGTTCTTGAACGCGGCCGGCGCTGGGATCTCAACAGCTCGGGAACCACGTTCTGCACGATCAGCAACCCGGACTGGCGGTGCGCGTGGTTCGCCGACAACCCGCCGCTCGGCCTGGACGTCAGCAAGAGCATCACCCGCGGGGCCGGGCTGATCCAGAAGCACGTCGGCGACGGCATCCAGGTGATGTGCGGCTCCGGGGTGGGCGGCGGCTCGCTGGTCATCGGCATGTTCATGCCCCAGCCGCGCCGCGCCGACTGGGAGAGCGCCTACCCCGCGCAGCTGTCGTACACCGCCTTCGAGAACACCTACTGGCCGCGCGCCCGGCAGAACATCGGCACCGCGACGATCCCCGCGGACATTCAGAGTCATGCGGCGTACGCGGGAGCGCGCTCCTGGCTGCAGTACATCGGCGAGTTCGGCAAGACGCCGGTGCCGGTCCCCTTCGGCGTGAACTGGGACGTCATCCGCGACGAGCTGGCCGGTCGCGTGCCGGCCTGCCACACCATCGGCGAGGGGCCGTTCGGCAGCAACTCCGGCGCCAAGAACAGCGTCGACAAGACCTACCTGAAGTGGGCCGTGGCGACCGGTAACGCCCGCATCCTGCCGTTGCACGAGGTCACCGAGATCCGTGAGGTGTCCGGGTCGACGGTGTTCGAGGTGGCCTGCCGGCAGATCGACGACACCGGCGGCGTGCTGTCGAACCCGGTGTTCACCGCGGACTACGTGTTCCTGGCGGCCGGGTCGCTGGGCAGTACGTCGCTGCTGCTCAAGTCCCGGGCTTCCGGGAAGCTGCCGAAGCTGACCAGCACCGAGATCGGCAAGGGCTGGGGCAACAACGGGGACTTCCTGGTGGCACGGCTCAACCTGCGCAAGACCGTCGGGACGGCGCAGGGCGGGCCGGGGAACGTGCGGTTCTACGACGACTCGAACCCGTACGCCAAGGCGGCTATGGCCTGGGAGGCGGCACCGATCCCGTCGTGGCTGCCGGGCACCTCGGCGCACCTGATCACCAGCCTGGCTCCCGAGCGCGGGGAGATCCGGTACGACGCGGCCACCGGGACCGGGAAGGTCTACTGGCCGTACGCGGAGATGCAGACGTCGTCGGACAAGGCCGGGCGGGACCTGGCGACCCGGCTGTGGTGGGCGACCGAGGGGTCCAAGGGCTCACTGCTGACCGGGCTGCCGTCCTACGACCGGGGCACCGGGATGGGGCTGGGGTCGCGCAACACGTACCACCCGCTGGGTGGCCTGGTGATGGGCAAGGCCACCGACTTCGGTGGAAAGGTCGCCGGATATCAGAACCTGTTCTGTGTGGACGGTGCCCTGCTGCCCGGGACGGCGTGCCTGGCCAACCCGGCGATCACCATCACCGCGAACGCCGAGCGCTGTCTGGACGTGTTCCTCGCGTCATCGGCGTGACCCATTCCTGCAACAAACCTGCAAATGGATTCCGTTGACTCGCCGATATGCCCGGTGGCAGATTCCATCTCGGAACGATTTCCCTTGGCAGTCCGCCGGACCATCCCCAACGCTGCATTGTGCCGCGGTTCGTAAATACGTTCCGCGGTCGGTGCGGCGTGTCCGGCGGATCCATTTGCGACAAGGAGCCCATCCCCCATGTCAGCATCCCTTCGGGGCCGCACGCTGCGCCGATCCCTCGGCGCCGCCGGCCTCTCCGGCCTGGTGGCGGCCGGCCTCTTACTCTCCATCGGTACGGCCGAAGCAGCCACCCTGTTCGGCGCGGACTTTGAATCCGGCAGCACCAGCGGCTGGTCGAAATCGGGCGGAACATGGTCGGTGGTGAGCGACGGAACGTCGGTTCTGGCGCAGTCGGACACCGGTAGCGAGCGGGCCCGTCAGTTCGCCGGAAACACCTCCTGGACCAACTACTCGGTGCAGGCGCGCGTCAAGGCCACCGCTTTCGGGTCCAGCGCCGGTGTGGTCGCGCTGACCGGGCGGGCGGCCGGCTCCACGAAGATGTACCGGCTGTCGCTGACCGGCGCCAACCGGGTGCAACTGGAGACCATGAACGGCAGCGCCGTGACGGTCCTCGGCAGCCTCGCCCAGACCATCTCGCCCGGCACGTACTACACGCTGAAGCTGTCGTTCAGCGGGACCACGATCAGCGGCTCGGTGAACGGGGCCGGCGTCGGCTCGGTCACCGACAGCACCATCGCCGCCGGGCGGATCGGGCTGCTCACCGAGAACGCGGCCGGCCGTTTCGACGACGTCGTGGTCGACGACGGGGTGTCCACGCCCCCTCTTCGCCGTCGTCCTCGCCGTCGTCCTCGCCGTCGAGCAGTCCGTCCACCTCCTCCAGCCCGCCGCCGTCCTCAAGCGCCCTCTACGTGGCCCCGGCGGGACGGACAGCGCGGCCGGCACCATCTCCGCGCCGACCACGCTGACCTCGGCGATCACGCGGATCGCCGCGGGCGGCACGATCTACCTGCGCGGTGGCACCTACGCGCACTCGGCGACGGTCACCGTCCCGGCCGGCAACAACGGGTCGTCCGGCGCGCTGAAGACGATCTCGGCGTACCCCGGTGAGAAGCCGGTGCTGAACTTCTCCGCACAGGCCGAGGACCCGGCCAACCGCGGTCTGGCCGTCAACGGCAACTACTGGAGGATCTACGGCCTGACCGTCGAGCGGGCCGGCGACAACGGCATCTTCGTCGGCGGCAGCAACAACATCCTGGAGCGGACGATCACCCGCTACAACCGGGACACCGGCCTGCAGCTGTCCCGGATCCTGTCGACCACCCCCAGCTCGCAGTGGCCGGCGAACAACCTGATCCTCAGCGCCGAGTCGCACGACAACGCCGACTCCGACGGTGAGGACGCGGACGGTTTCGCCGCCAAGCTGACGGTCGGCTCGGGCAACGTGTTCCGGTACGCGGTGTCGCACAACAACATCGACGACGGCTGGGACCTGTACACCAAGACCGACACCGGCCCGATCGGCGTGGTGACGATCGAGGACTCGCTGGCCTACGGCAACGGCACGCTCAGCGACGGCTCACAGGCCGGCAACGGCGACCGCAACGGGTTCAAGCTCGGCGGCGAGGACATCGCGGTCAACCACATCGTGCGGCGGACCATCGCCTACCGCAACGGCAAGCACGGGTTCACCTACAACAGCAACCCGGGCTCGCTGGCCATCAGCAACAACCTGAGCATCGACAACGCCGAGCGCAACTTCAACTTCGACGCCGGTACGTCGGTCTTCCGCAACAACACGTCGTGCCGGTCCTCCAGCGGCACCAACGACCGGATCATCGGCAACTCGGACTCGACCAACCAGTTCTGGTCGGGGACGAACGGCTCGCGGTGCTCCTCGTACAGCGGGGCTCTGGCCTGGTCGTACGCCTCCGACGGCCGGCTGGCCGTGACCATCGGCGGGGTCGCCGTCTCGCTCTGACCCGCCCGCGCCGTCCGAACACCGTCGCCCGCCCCGCCGTTCCCGGCGAGGCGGGCGACCCCCGTTCGGTGTGGCTCTCACTCCGGGATCGTGTAGTCCGGCGGGAAGAGCCGGCACGGCACCGGGTCACCGTCGATCAGGCCCGTCCGCACCGTCCGCTGGGTGGTGCCGTCGATGCGGTTCGTCTCCTCGAAGATGATGAAGTGCAGGGTGGAACCGGGCGGCATCAGGTCACGCCGGATCGCGTAGGTGCTCTCGTCGGGCCCGGCGGGGGTGTTGCTGTGCGGCATGACGTCCCAGAGGCCCGGTAGCCCGTCGCGGGCGTCCTGACAGCCGGCCACCTTCTGCTCCCGGGGCACCTTGATGAACTCGACCAGAGCGGGGACGCCGGCCTTCTTCAGGGCGGCGCCGAGCTCGTCGGCGTCGACCAGCTGGCGGATGGAGAAGACGACCGTGTCCTCCTGACGGGAGTCGACGGTCCAGGCCGCCACCTGGGTCAGGCCGTGCTCCGGCTCGGCGGGACGACTCAGGGTCAGACCGGCGGTGAGCCCGGCGGCCAGGACCGCTACACCGAGGGCGGTGGCCATTCGGCGACGGCGGCGCAGGCCCCGGCCACGGCTGGTGATGTCGTCGAGGCTGTCGCCCATGTGCACCTGGCCGAACTCGGTGCGGACCCGGGCGTACAGGTCGTCGTCGTGGTCGATCACAGTCTCTGCTCCTGTTCGAGAACGGGCGTCAGGTGCTCCCGGAGGGCCCGGGTGGCGCGGGCGAGGTGGGCGGTGACCGTCCCGGCGGCGATGCCCAGGGTCCGCGCGGTGGTCTCGCTGTCCAGGTCGAGGAAGACGCGCAGCACGAACACCTCGCGCTGGCGGGTGGGCAGCGACCGCAACGCCGTCATCACCCGCGGGTCGGGCATCAGGTCACCGGTGTCGTCGCGGCCGGTGTCCGGCGAGGCCGGTTCGGGCACCTCCCGGCGACGGCGACGCCACCAGGAGATGTGCGTGTTGAGGGCGGTACGGACCACCCAGGCGCGCGGCGACGGGTGCCGGGCGACCGTGGACCAGGAGGCCCAGGCCCGGGCGAACGCCTCCGCGACCGCGTCCTCGGCGACCTGCCGGTTGCCGACCGAGGCCATCACCGCGCGGAGGCAGTCGTCCCGGGCGCTCTCGTAGAAGGCGGCGAACTCCGCCCGTTGTTGTCCCACGCTGGTATTACGCCAGAGCCGCGCCATCCACTTACCTCGCTGGGCGGGCAAAATCGTAACAGTGCTTATATAAGTGCTGTTACAGTCGGCCGGTGACCGATGACTGGCTGGCCGATCCGACCGAGGAGAGCGTGTGGCGGCCGTGGCGACTGCTGCAGGCGGCGATGGACGCCGAGATCGCGCGGGTCTACGCCGACGCGCGGATCGACGGGCTGAAACCGACCTGGGTGATGGAGCTGCTCCGGCTGCACCACCGTGGTCCCATGACGATCACCGAACTGGCCGAGTCGGTGCAGATCACCCACTCCGGGATGAGCCAGAAGGTGGCGGCCATGCGGGTGGCAGGGTGGGTGCGTACCGTCGCCGGGCCCGACGCCCGCAGCAAGAGGGTGGAGCTGACCGCCCGGGCCGAGGCCGTGGTTCGCCGGCTGGGCGCCGAGTGGCGGGCCACCGAGGCCGCGATCGCCGAGATCGAGGCGGAGATCCCCTATCCGCTGAGCCGGGTGGTCCGTGACATCGAGGCGGTGCTGGAGCGGCGCAGCCTGCACGCGCGGATCACCGAGCGTCTGGCCGGGGACCCGGCATGGGAGTGAGCCGGGCGCTGCTCGATGTGACACCCCTGCGGACCTCGCCGCACTACCGCCGGCTGTGGATCGGCGGCCTGCTCTCCGGCCTGGGCGGGCAGATGGCCGTGGTGGCGGTGCTCTACCAGGTGTGGGAGTCGACCCGCAGCACGATCTGGACCGGTGCGGCAGGCCTCGCCCAGGCGCTGCCGATCATCGTCTTCGGGCTGTTCGCCGGGGCGCTCGTCGACCGGGCCGACCGCCGCCGCTTCTACCTGATCACCAAGGTCGGGCAGGCGGCCTGCGCGGTGCTGCTGACCGTGCAGGCGTTCACGGGCGGGTCCGCGCCGCTGGTGTTGTGCCTGGTGGCCGTGCAGTCGCTGTTCGTCGCCGGAGGCGGGCCGGCCTCACGGACCTTCCTGTCCCGGCTCCTGCCGCCGGAGCAGCTCGGCGCCGGGCTGGCCCTCAACCGGATCTCGTTCCAGGGCGCGATGCTGGCCGGGCCCGCACTCGGCGGCCTGGTCATCAGCGAAGTGGGTGTCGGCGGCTGCTTCCTGATCCACACCGTCACGTTCGCGGTGGCCCTGTGGACGGCGATCCTGCTGCCACCGATGCCCGCCACCCCCACCGGGCTCACCGGTGTGCTGGCCGGGCTACGGTTCCTAGGCGGCAACCGGCCGGTCCGGGGCGCGCTGCTCACCGACCTCGCAGCCACCGTGCTCGCCATGCCGATCAGCCTGTTCCCGGTGGTCAACGCGGAACGGTTCGGCGACGATCCGCGCACGCTGGGGCTGTTCCTCACCGCGATCGCGGCCGGCGGAGTGGTGGCGTCGGCGCTGTCCGGCACGTTCACCCGCTCCCGCCGGCCCGGTGCGGTCATGGTCGCCGGCTCGCTGACCTGGGGAGTCGCGCTCGCCCTGTTCGGTGTCACGCCGAACGCGTGGGCCGGGCTGGCGCTGCTCGCGGTGGCCGGGGCCGCCGACACGGTCGCCGTGGTCTCCCGCAGCACCGTCGTGCAGCGGCACACGCCGGACGCGTTCCTGGGCCGGGCGGCGGCCGCGGAGCAGATCGTCGGCCAGGCCGGCCCGGATGTCGGCAACCTGCGCGGCGGCCTGGTCGCGGCCGGGAGCTCGGCCACGGCGGCACTGGTCAGCGGCGGCCTGCTGTGCGTCGCGGCGGTGGCGGCGATCGCGGCCCGCACACCGGAGCTCCGAGAACCCGAACCGGCCGTCACGGCCCGCCCACCGGAACCGGGCAAACCCGAACCGGCCGCCACGGCCCGCCCACCGGAGCCATGCGAACCCCAACCGGCCGTCGCGGCCCGCCCACCGGAACCGTCAAAGCCCGATATACGGTAGGAGTGATGCGTATTCCGACCGATCTCGAGATCCGGGCGCTGCACGAGCGGTTCGCCCCCACGCCGGAGGCTTTCGAGCTGGTCTGGACGCACTGTCTGATCGTCAGCCGGATCGCCGAGCAGGCCGTGGGCGCCGACGGCCTCGACATGGACCTGGTGCGTGCCGGGTGCCTGCTGCACGACATCGGCGTCCACCGGCTCGCGCCGGCCGACCCGTATGTGCGGCACGGGCTGCTCGGCTACGAGATGCTCGGCGAGGTGGGCCTGCCGGAGACGCTGCGCCGGTTCTGCTCGCACCACACCGGTGTGGGCATCACCCGTGACGACGTGCGCCGGCAGCGGCTTCCCCTGCCGGACTGCGACTTCCTCGCCGAGACCGCCGAGGAGGAGCTCGTCATGTATGCCGACAAGTTCCACAGCAAGAGCACGCCACCGCGCTTTCTGACGGCGGCCACGTTCTCGGCACGGGTGAGCCGGTTCGGCGACGACAAGGTCGAGCGCTTCGCGTCACTGGTGGAGCGCTTCGGCGAGCCCGATCTGGCGCCGCTGGCGGCCGAGTTCGGCCACCCGATCACCTGACCGTCGCGCTCGGGAAGTGCTTCGCCAGCTTCCGCGCCGCCGCCTCGACCAACGTGGTGAACCCGGCGTCGTCCAGCCCGTCGGTCGAGAAGTACAGCAGGACGTCTCCCTGGGCGATGACGGCGCCGTGGCCGAAGACCAGCGACGTGTCACCGAGCCGGGGATGCACCCACTGCGTCACCGGCGAAGGGTCCGCGACGGTGCCGAGGATCTCCTCCGGGCACCGCCGTGCCGCGTCGACCAGCGACGAGACGATCGATTGCGCCTCCTCGGCGCCGGGGGCACCCAGGAACAGGGAGACCCGGGCGCCGCCCGCCGTATCGGTCGCGTAGTCCATCGAGATCATCCGCACGTCGTCGGCGCGCCTCGCCGTCTCGTGGTCGCAGCGGTCCCAGGCGGCGAAATCATTGTCACCGGTCGTCTCCTGCCTGTCCTCGATCAACTTCAGGCCGGCGGGCAGTTCCCCGGCCGTCAGCAGCGCCTTGCGCATCTGCTCGAACGACGGTGAGGCCACCGCGGGCGCCGTCAGGACCACAATCGCCGCGACCGTGCCGGCCAGTACCGCTCCGATGATGTTGCGCACCACTTCACGGTAGGCACAATTCCGACCCTGAACAGTGGAAACGCCCGATCAGTCAGCGGTAGCGGACCGGGAGGTGCTTGATCCCGTTGATCCAGCCCGAGCGGAGCCGCTGCGCCGGCCCGGTGAGGCTGATGTCCGGTATCAGGTCGGCGATGGCGTTGAAGATCAGGTCGATCTCCAGGCGGGCCAGGTTGGCGCCCAGGCAGAAGTGCGCGCCACTGCCGCCGAACCCCAGGTGCGGGTTGGGGCTGCGGGTGATGTCGAACGTGTACGGGTCGGCGAACACAGTGTCGTCGTAGTTGGCCGAGCCGTAGAACATGGCGACCCGCTGCCCCTTGGCGAGCGGCACCCCGGCCAGCACCGTGTCGTGGGTGGTGGTGCGCTGGAAGACGTTGATCGGGCTGCCCCACCGGACGAACTCGTCGACGGCGGTCCGCGGCCGGGTGGATTTGAACAGCTCCCACTGGTCCGGGTTGGACAGCAGCGCGTGCATCCCGTGCGAGATGGCGTTGCGGGTCGTCTCGTTGCCGGCGACGGCGAGCATCAGCACGAAGAACCCGAACTCGTCGACCGACAGGTTCTCCCCGGCGATCTCCGCCTTGACCAGGGTGGTGACGATGTCGTCGCGCGGGCAGGTCTGGCGTTCGTCGGCCATCTGCATGGCGTACCCGAGCAGCCCCATGGCGGACTCCATCGGGTCGGCGCCACTGAACTCGGGGTCGTCGTACCCGATCATCGAATTGGACCACTCGAAGACGTTGCGGCGGTCCTCCTGTGGCACGCCCAGCAACTCGGCGATGGCCTGCAGGGGCAGTTCGCAGGCGATGTCGGTGACGAAGTCCCCGGACTCGCCGTCGACGGAGGCGACGATCTGTGAGGCCCGGGACTGCAGCGCGGACCGCAGGCTGTTGATGGCGCGCGGGGTGAAGCCCCGGGAGACGATGGCCCGCTGCGCGGTGTGCTGCGGCGGGTCCATGTTGAGCAGGATGGCCTGCTGCATCTCGATGCCTTCGCGGGTCATGTCCGGCTGGAACCGGGCGATCGCCGTGTTCTCCCGGCTGGAGAAGGTCTCGCTGTTGCGGGACACGGCCATCACGTCGGCATGCCTGGTGACCGCCCAGTAGCCCTCGTCGTCGAATCCGGCGCTGCCGCGGGCCTGCGGGATCCAGCAGACCGGCTCGTCGCGGCGCATCCCGGCGAACTCGGCATGCGGGATGCCATGCAGGTAGATGTCCGGATCGGTGGGGTCGATGCGGGTGCGCGGCTCGGCCACAGCTCCTCCTACAGCAACAAGTTCTACCGATTCAAGCACGTTGCCTGAGACATTTGGTAGGTTGAATCGAGAACACGTTCTAGCTTCTCGTCCCGGCTGGAGGCCGCGGTGGGCACACCGGTGATCGTCGATGCGGCGCGAACCCCGATCGGTCGACGCGGCGGATGGCTGTCGGGACTGCACCCGGCCGAGCTGCTGGGCACGGTGCTGACCCGGATCGCGGCGCACGTCGAGGTCGAGCAGGCCATCGGCGGCTGCGTGACCCAGGGCGGCGAGCAGTCCAACAACATCACCCGTACCGCCTGGCTGCACGCGGGGCTGCCGCACGCCACCGGCTGCACCACGATCGACGCCCAGTGCGGCTCGGCACAGCAGGCCGCGCACCTGATCGCCGGCCTGATCGCCACCGACGCGATCAGCGTGGGCGTGGCCTGCGGGGTCGAGGCGATGAGCCGGGTGCCGCTGCGGGCCAACCTCGGCGACGCCGGTCTGCCCCGACCCGACTCGTGGAGCATCGACCTGCCCAACCAGTATGTCGCGGCCGAGCGGATCGCCGACCGGCGCGGCCTGACCCGCGCCGACCTGGACCGGTTCGGCGTGCGGTCGCAGGCGAACGCGGCGCGGGCGTGGGCCGAGGGCCGGTTCGACCGCGAGATCGTCCCGGTCGGCGACATCACCCGCGACCAGGGGCTGCGGGAGACGACCTTCGAGGGGCTGTCGGGGCTGAAACCGGTGCTGCCGGACGGCCGGCACACGGCGGGCACCTCGTCGCAGATCTCCGACGGGGCGGCGGCGGTGCTGCTCATGGACGCCGACCGGGCCCGCTCGCTGGGGCTGCGGCCGCGGGCCCGGATCGTGGCGCAGTGCCTGGTCGGGGCCGAGCCCTACTACCACCTGGACGGGCCGATCGCGGCCACCGACCGGGTGCTGGCCCGGGCCGGCATGAAGATCGACGACCTGGACCGCTGCGAGGTGAACGAGGCGTTCGCCAGCGTGGTCCTGTCCTGGCTCGCCGTGCACCGCGCCGATCCGGACCGGGTCGACGTCAACGGCGGGGCGATCGCCCTGGGCCATCCGGTCGGCAGCACCGGTGCGCGGCTGCTGACCACCGCACTGCACGAGCTGGAACGGTCGGACTCGACGACGGCGCTGATCACCATGTGCGCCGGCGGGGCGATGTCGACCGCGACGATCATCGAACGCCTGTAGAGGAGCGACCGTGGTCCCGTTCAGATATCTCCTGCTCAGCGCGGTCCTCGCGGCCGTACTGGCGGCCATCGGCGTCACCGCCGTGATGGCCTCGCTCAACCCGTCCGCCACCGAGGTGGCCGGCAGCGTCAGCGGCAACGACCCCTTGGTCCCGCCCGAGTTCTACGGGACCCGATAGGCCGTTCTCCGGCGCCGAACGTCTCTCCCGCTCGTGCGGGAGAGACGTTCTTCTCAAGCCCGGAGGAGGTACGGCCACGCGCTGACGATCGAAGCGGACAACGGCGGGCCGCACCCGGTGCTACGGCACGGGGGCGGGCAGCGGCCGGGTCGTGTCGGCGGCCGGGTGACCGTCGCGCGGGGAGGAGCCGCCGGCGGCGAGCAGCAGCCCGACGAGGATCAGCAGGAGACCGAGGGCCGCAAGCCCGATCGGCACCCAGAAGCCGAGCAGGTTGAGCTGGTTACGCCCGTCCCTCGCCTGGTCGCCGACCGCGTCCAGGGTGGCCTGGTCGTACTGCAGGTCGGCGTCGAAGATGACGACCCGCGCCCCGGTGTCCGGCACCAGCTCGCGGTGCTGCTGCTCGCGGTATCCGACGATGGCCCCGGTCTGCGGCTCGATCCAGAGCGTCCGGGTGGCCCGGTAGGAGATGGTCCCGCTGGTGGCGCCGGGTGCGAGGAAGGAGAGCAGCCCGCTGAGGCTGTCCGCGTCCATCCCGGCCGGCTGCTCGGGCACGACCTGCTGGAACCGGTACGTGGGCAGGTCGTTGAACTCCTCCTCGGCCTGGTACTCCAGCGGCAGCGCCTTGCCCAGCGTGGAGTCCCAGTAGAGGTAGGTCTTCTTCTCGGTGCCGAACGGGAACAGGTAGAGGTGACCGGAGAAGGCGACATCGCCCGCGACACAGGGCGCCTTCTCCTCGACGTGGCACTGCCCCTCCCAGGGGACGGCCTCACCGGTGGAGCGGTCGAGGGCGACCCGGCTCTCGGCACTGTTGATCACCTCGTCGGTGTCGGCCCGCCGCGTCGAGTGATACACGTTCCAGACCAGGGTCTCGCCGTCGAGTCCGGCGGCCGCCGCGAAGTCGGGCTTGATGCCGGTGATCGAGCGCAGCCCGGCATTTTCCACGACCACCTGCGGAGTGCCGTTGGGCAGCATCTTGGCCTGCACGAACGACGCGTCCGCGGTCTCCACGACGACATCGGGCGGCACCAGATCGAGCGGCACCTTCCGCTGGGACGGCACGATGACCCAGGCCAGGGCCATCGCGAAGAGCAGACAGAGTATGCCGAGGCCGAACAGTGCCGTGCCGGTGATCCGCCGCATCGCGTCCTCCCGCGTGGAGCCCGCCCAGAAACTAGAACGCGTTACAATCTACTGCCCCGTAACATCGATGGAAAGGGTTACGGGTGCTGACTGCTCACCGAGATGACCTCGCCGGTCAGGTAGGACGCGTAGTCACTGGCGAGGAACGCCACCACGGTCGCCACCTCCCACGGCTCGGCGGCCCGGCCGAACGCCTCCCGCTGCGCCAGCACGTCGAGCTCGGCCGGGCTCATCACCCTGGCCAGGAACGGATGCGCGGCCAGGCTCGGGGCGACCGCGTTGACCCGGATCCCGTGCGCGGCAGCGTCCAGGGCGGTGCACCGGGTGAACGCCATCACCCCGGCCTTCGCCGCCGCGTAATGGGCCTGGCCGGCCTGCGCGCGCCAGCCCAGCACCGACGCGTTGTTGACGACCGCCCCTCCCCGACCCTGCGCGATCATCTGGCGCAGCGCCGCCCGGGTGCACCGGAACGTGCCGGTCAGCGTCACGTCGAGGACCCGGTGCCACTCGTCGTCGTCGAGCTCGGTGACGGGCCGGTTCCCGCCCAGGCCGGCGTTGTTGACCAGGACGTCGAGGCGGCCGTACCGGGTGACGGCCCCGCCGATCAGCCGCCGGACCGCGGCCTCGTCGGTGACGTCGCAGGGCACCGCCCACACCCGGCCCGGAAACGCCGCCGACAGCAGGTCACGGGTCTCGCCGAGCCGTCGCTCGTGGCTGTCGCCGAGCACCACCCGGGCACCCTCGTCGAGACAGCGCCGGGCCACCGCCGACCCGATCCCGGCCCCGGCCGCCGCGGTGACCACCACCACCTTGCCGTCCAGCAGCGCCCGCCCGGGCGGACCGGGCGGAGAGCCGGACGGGCCGGTCATCCGCGGGCCTGACGGGGCAGACCGAGCACCCGTTCGGCGACGATGCCGCGCTGGATCTCGTTGGACCCGCCGTAGATGGTGTCGGCGCGGCTGAACAGGAAGTACGTCTGCCAGCGCGCGACCGCGGCCGGGTCGGCGTCACCGCGGGCCAGCACGTCCATGGCAAGCTCGCCGAGACCCTGCCGCCACCGGGTCCACAGCAGCTTGATGACCGAGGACGCGGCCGGCGGCGGCTCCCGCAGCACCCGCAACGTGTGGGCGCGGAGCACGGTCAGGTCGATCCAGGCGCGGGTGAGCCGTTCGCGCAGCAGGGGATCGGCCGCGGCGCCGGTGCTCCGGGCCACCGCGACCAGGTCGTCGAGGTCGCGCTGGAACCCGATCTGCTGGCCGACGGTGGCCGCGCCCCGCTCGTACGCCAGGGTGGCCATCGCGACCCTCCACCCCTGCCCGGGCTCGCCGACGACCAGCCCCGCCTCGGTGACCGCGTCGTCGAGGAACACCTCGTTGAACTCGCTGTCGCCGGTGAGCTGCCGGATCGGGCGCACCGTGATCCCGGGCTGCCGCATCGGCACGAGCAGGTAGGACAGTCCCGCCGAGCGAGGGCCGCCGGCGGGCGCGGGCGCGGTGCGGGCCAGGACGAAACACCAGTCGGCCACGTGGGCCAGCGACGTCCACACCTTCTGCCCGGTGATCACCCAGCGGTCGCCGACGAGCCGGGCGCGGGTGGTGACGCCGGCCAGGTCGGAACCGGCGCCGGGCTCCGAATAGCCCTGGCACCACAACTCGTCGACCGCGGCCAGCCTCGGCAGGAAACGGCGCTGCTGCGCAGGCGTGCCCAGGTCGATGAGCGTCGGCCCGACCATGGTGGTGCCGATGTGGTCGACCCGGCTCGGGGCGCCGGCTCTCGCGTACTCCTCATGGAAGATGACCTGCCGCGACAGTGACGCGCCCCGCCCGCCGTGCGCCACCGGCCAGGCCAGCGTGCTCCATCCGGCGGCGGCGAGCCGCCGGGTGAAGGCGAGCCGCTGCTCGAAGGCCTCGTTCTCCCGGCCGACGCCGCCGGCGCCACGCACCTCGTCGGTGAGCTCGCCCGCCAGCCACTCACGGATCTCCCGCCGGAACGCATCGTCGTCGGTCACTGGCGTCGCCTCCCCGATCACGCGTAGGCTCACGCTACCTACCAAGCACTTGCTTGGTAAAGGGGAGGTCTGATGGAGACCGTTCCGGCG
Source organism: Actinoplanes sp. CA-252034 (assembly GCF_050956125.1). NCBI lineage: Bacteria > Bacillati > Actinomycetota > Actinomycetes > Micromonosporales > Micromonosporaceae > Actinoplanes > Actinoplanes sp. CA-252034. The sequence goes on along the minus strand of NZ_CP191846.1, from coordinate 2,674,293 downwards.
GTGACGGCGCACGCGGCGCGCGAGTTCGGCCGGGCGCCCGCCCTGGTCGACCCGCATCAGCGCCGGTGGAATTTCGCCGAGCTGCACGACGAGGCGCAGACCGTGGCCCGGGCGCTGATCGCGTCCGGCATCGAGCCCGGCGACCGGGTCGCGCTCTGGGCGCCCAACAGCGCCCGCTGGGTGCTGGCCGCGCTCGGCGTCTGGGGTGCCGGGGCCACGCTGGTGCCGGTCAACACCCGGTTCACCGGCCCGGAGGCCGCCGACATCATCACCCGCAGCGGCGCGAAGGGCCTGATCGTCACCGGGCCGTTCCTCGGCGCCGATCGTCTGGCGTCGCTGCCGCCCTCCGCGCTGCCGCGGTTCGTGCTGCCGCTGCCGCACTGGGACGCGTTCCTCGACCGGGCCGGCGGGATCGCCGCGGAGGCGGCCGAGGAGAGAGCCTCGGCGGTCCGCCCGGACGACGTCAGCGACATCCTGTTCACCTCCGGCACGACCGGGACCAGCAAAGGCGTGATGAGTGCGCACCGGCAGTCGCTCGGCGTGGCCCGGGCCTGGTCCGAGATCGGCGGCGTCGGCGTCCACGACCGCTACCTGGTGATCAACCCGTTCTTCAACAGCTTCGGGCTGAAGGCCGGGCTGCTCGCCTGCCTGACCAGCGGGGCGACCATCGTGCCGCAGGCCGTGTTCGACGTGCCGCGGGCCCGGGAGCTGATCGAGCACGAGCACATCACGGTGCTGCCCGGACCGCCGACCCTCTACATCGGGCTGCTCGACCATCCGGGGCGGATCGCCCGGGGCTCGCTGCGGCTCGCCGTCACCGGGGCCGCGACCGTGCCGCCGGTGCTGATCGACCGGATCCGCGACGAGCTCGGGATCACGACCGTGCTCACCGCGTACGGGCTGACCGAGGCCGTCGTCGCGACCATGTGCCGGCCCGGCGACGACACCCGGACCGTCGCGAGCACCAGTGGGCGCGCCGCGGCCGGGTTCGAGGTGCGGATCGCCGAGGCCGACGGCGAGGTGCTGCTGCGCGGGCCGAACGTGATGCTCGGCTACCTCGACGACCCGGCGGCCACGGCGGCGGCGGTCGACCCGGACGGCTGGCTGCACACCGGTGACGTGGGACGGCTGGACGACAACGGCAACCTGACCATCACCGACCGGCTCAAGGACATGTACATCTGCGGAGGCTTCAACGTCTACCCGGCCGAGGTGGAACGGGTGCTCGCCGGGCTGGCCGGGATCGCCGAGGCAGCCGTGATCGGGGTGCCGGACGAGCGGCTCGGTGAGGTCGGGCGGGCCTATGTGGTGACCCGTCCCGGCCACGCGCTCGACCCTGACGCGGTGATCGGCTGGTGCCGGGAGCGGCTCGCCGGCTACAAGGCCCCGAAGTCCGTCGAGATCCGGGCCGAGCTGCCGCACAACGCGAGCGGCAAGGTCCTCAAACACGTGCTGCGGGAGGGTTCATGAGCGACGACGTCGTCCTCTACGAGCGGCGCGGGCCGGTCGCGCTCGTCACCATGAACCGGCCCCGCTACCGCAACGCCCAGAACTCGGCGATGACCTACGCGCTCGACGACGCCTTCACCCGGGCCGTCGACGACGACGAGGTGGCCGTGATCGTGCTCGCCGGAGCCGGGGACCACTTCTCCGCCGGGCACGACATCGGCACGCCTGCGCGGGACGCCGACACGCCCTTCCCACGGCGGGCGGTCACCTGGTGGGACCACACGTCCAAAGCCGGGGCGGACCGGCGGTACGCCCGGGAGACCGAGGTCTACCTGGGCATGTGCCGGCGCTGGCGGGACATCCCGAAACCGGCCGTGGCCATGGTGCAGGGGGCCTGCGTGGCCGGCGGGCTGATGCTCGCCTGGGTGTGCGACCTGATCGTCGCCGCCGAGGACGCGTTCTTCGCCGACCCGGTGCTGCGGATGGGCATCCCCGGCGTCGAGTACTTCGCCCACCCCTGGATGCTCGGGCCGCGTTTCGCACGGGAGGTGCTGTTCACCGGGGATCGGTTCGGGGCGCGCAGGGCGTACGAGATGGGCATGGTCAACCGGATCGTGCCGCGCGCCGCGCTGGAGACCGAGACCCTCGCCCTGGCCGCGCGGATCGCCGAGATGCCGCCGTTCGGGCTGGCGCTGGCGAAACGGGCGGTCAACCTGTGCGAGGACCAGATGGGCATGCGCGCCGGGATGGACGGCGTGTTCGGGCTGCATCACGTGGCGCACTCGCACAACGCCGAGGTCAGCGCCGATCCGCTGGCCGGGCTGGACGCGCGCGCCATGAAGAGGGCCGCCGGATGAACCTCGACCTGGATCCGCCGGCGGTCGCGTTCCGGGACTCGGTGCGGGAGTGGCTCGCCGGCAACGTGCCGAAGACGCCACTGCCGGCGCCGGACACCCCGGCCGGGAGCGCCGCTCACCGCGCGTGGGAGGCGCGGCTCGCGGACGCCGGGCTGGCGGCCGTGTCGTGGCCGGCCGCATACGGTGGCCGGGCCGCTCCACCACTGCATGCGCTGCTGTTCGACGAGGAGTACTTCGCGGCCGGGGCGCCGGTGCGGATCGGGCAGAACGGGCTGTTCCTGCTGGCGCCGACCCTGCTCGCGCACGGGACCGCCGAGCAGTGCGCGCGGGTCCTGCCGCCGATGGCCCGCGGCGAGCAGGTGTGGGCGCAGGCGTGGTCGGAGCCGTCCGCCGGGAGCGACCTCGCGTCTCTTCGGGCGCGGGCCCGTGCCGTCGACGGCGGATGGATCCTGAACGGGCAGAAGACGTGGAGCTCGCGGGCCGTCGTCGCGGACCGGGCATTCGGGCTGTTCCGCAGCTCCGCCGGGGAACGGCACCGCGGGCTGACCTATCTGATGTTCGACCTGCGGGCGCCCGGGGTGACGGTCCGGCCGATCCGGCAGCTCGACGGGACGGCCGGGTTCGCGGAGATCTTCCTGGACGACGTGTTCGTGCCGGACGAGGACGTGATCGGGTCGCCCGGGGACGGATGGCGGATCGCCATGGGCACCGCCGGGCACGAGCGGGGGCTGACGCTGCGCGGGCCCGGCCGCTTCACGGCGGCGGCGTCCCGGCTGGTCGCCCTGCACGGCGACGGCGGGCTCGGCGACGGGCTCGGCGATCGGGTCGTGGACGCCTGGATCGGGGCGCGGGCCTATCGGATGCAGGCGTATGCGTCGCTCGACGAGCCGGTGGCGCCCAGCGCCACGAAACTGTTCTGGTCCACCCTGGACGTGACGCTGCACGAGACGGCCCTCGACGTGCTCGGGCCGCTCGCGGAGATCGACACCGGGTGGACCGGCGCCTACCTGTTCTCGCTGGCCGGGCCGATCTACGCCGGGACCAACGAGATCCAGCGGGACATCCTCGCCCAGCGCGAACTCGGGATGCCGCGGTGAGACTCGCGCCGTCCGCGGAGCAGCGCCGCTTCGCCGAGGTCCTCGACACGATGCTGACCAGGGCGGATCCGGCCGCGGTGGCGCAGGCAAGGGCCGCGGGGGATGCCGGGCCGTGGCGCCGGCTGTGGGAGTCGATCGCCGGCGCCGGGGTGACCGGGCTGCTCGTGCCGGAACGGTTCGGCGGGCTCGGAGCCGGAGTCGACGACCTGATCGTCGCCTGCGAAGTGCTCGGGCGGCACGCCGTGCCCGGGCCGGTCGCCGAGTCCGTCGCGGCGGCGCCCGCGCTGCTGTCCTCCGGACGGTGGCTGCCGGAGCTCGCCGACGGGCGGATCGTCGCCTCGGTGTCCGCGCCACCTCGGTTGCCGTTCGCCGCCGACGGCGACGTGGCCGATCTCCTCCTGGCCGTCGACGACCAGGCGGTACGGCGGGCGGGCCCCGCTTCGCTCCACCGGTCCCTCGACCCGTCCCGCCGGCTCGCGGAGGTGACCCCGGGCGAGGTAGTCGAGAGTGGCGCCCCGATCGAGCGGGCCCTCGACCTCGGAACGCTGGCCTGCGCCGCCCAGCTGCTCGGCGCCGGGCACACCCTGCTGTCGATGGCCGTCGAGCACGCGAAGAACCGCACCCAGTTCGGCCGGCCGATCGGCTCGTTCCAGGCGGTCCGTCACCAGCTCGCCGACGTGGCGGTGGCGCTCGCCTTTGCCCGCCCGTTGCTCTACGCGGCCGCGGTCGCCCTCTCCGTGCACGTCCGCACCTGCCCCTCCCCCGGGACGGCCGGGCTGACCAGCGCGCCCCGGGACGTGTCGGCGGCGAAGGTGGCCTGCAGCGAGGCGGCGCTGCTCGCGGCACGGACAGCGCTGCAGGTGCACGGCGCGATCGGGTATACGCGGGAGCACCCGCTCGGGCGCTACCTGACCCGGGTCCGCGCCTTGCATCTGTCCTGGGGCACCCCGGGCTGGCATCGCCGGCGGATCCTCGGCGAGCTCACCGGCACGGCCGGCGGACCCCGCGAGGCGAACACCGTGCCGGACGGCGGGAACGGTGGCGGTGACCGAAGGCCTCAGCCCGGCGGTCGCGTTGCGGCCCTGCGCCGGGAGAGCGTCGCGGGGTGGCCGCGGGACGGGGTGGGCTCGGCGGGGGCGGGTGTGGACCGTACCGCGAAGGAAGGGGTTGATCTTGATGATTGAGGAGCGTGCGGCGCTGCGCGAGGCGGTGCGCGGACTGCTCGGCGGGCAGATCGCGGCGGACGGCCTGTGGGCGCGGCTGTGCAAGGAGATCGGCGTGGCGGGACTCACCGTCCCGGAGGAGTACGGCGGTTCGGGAGCCACCCTCGGTGAGGCGGCCGTCGTGCTGGAGGAGCTCGGGCGGGTGCTGAGCCCGGCGCCGATGCCGGGGACCGTCCTGGCGGCGCACGCGCTGCTCGGATCGGGCGACGACGACGCCCGCGCCCGGCTGCTGCCCGGCCTCTGCTCGGGCGAGCGGACCGTGAGCGTCGCCTGGCGGGGATCCGGGACCGTCTCGGCGGATGGACTGGTCAGCGGCGTCTTCCGGGACGTCCCCGCGGCCGACGTCGTGCTCGTCGTGATCGACGGCGCCCTCTACGAGGTGGACGGGGGCATCGAGATCGCGGCGACGCTGGACCTCACCCGGCGGTTCGGCACACTGCGGCTGGACGGCGTCGCGGGGCGGCGGCTGGCCGGCGCGGCGCCCGAACTGCTCGACCTCGCCTGCGTCTCGCTCGCCGCCGAACAGCTCGGCACCGCCGAACGCGCCCTCGAACTGACCGTCGCCCACGTACGGCAACGGCATCAGTTCGGGAGGCCGATCGGGTCGTTCCAGGTGCTGCAGCATCGGCTCGCCGAGGCGTACGTTCGGGTGCAGGCCGCCCGGTCCGCCGCCGAGACCGCCGTGCAGGCCGTCGTCGACGGCTCGGCCGACGCCCCACTGCTCGCCGCGGCGGCGAAGGTGACCTGCTCGGAGACGGTGCGGGCGGTCGCCGCCGAGATGGTGCAGATGCACGGCGGCATCGCGATCACCTGGGAACACGACGCCCACCGGTACCTGCGTCGGGCGTGGACCACGGCGCAGATGTTCGGTTCGCCGGAGTCCCATGTCGCGCGGCTCACCCCCGCGCTGCTGTCCTCTGCCGACTAACATGATCCGGTGCTTTCACCGGGAGACGTGCTCAACGGCCGCTATCGGCTGACCCAGCGGATCGCGGCGGGCGGCATGGGCGAGGTGTGGCGCGGCGACGACCTGCTGCTGCACCGGAAGATCGCGGTGAAGGTGCTGCTCCCGGCACTGATGGCCGATTCGGACTTCATCACGCGGTTCCGCTCCGAGGCCCGGATGATGGCGGCGCTGCGGCACCCCGGGATCGTGCAGGTCTACGACTACGGCGAGAACGCGCAGGTCGGCGCACACCGGCTCGACTACCTGGTGATGGAGTACATCGACGGCACCCCGCTGTCGGCGCGGATCCAGCGGGCCGGGCGCCTGTCCCCGGCCGACACGATGGAGGCGGTCGCCCAGGTCGCCGACGCCCTCCAGGCCGCCCACGACGCCGGCATCATCCACCGCGACGTCAAACCCGCCAATCTTCTGGTACGCCCGGCCGGCGCCATCGTCCTGGTCGACTTCGGAGTGGCGCGGTCCACCGGGGTCACCGGGATCACCAGCACCAACGTCGTTCTGGGCAGCGCGCACTACATGGCCCCGGAACAGGCCGAGGGCCGCCCGGTCACCGCCGCCACCGACATGTACGCGGTCGGCGCGGTCGCGTTCTGCTGCCTCACCGGGCGCCCGCCGTACGTCGGTGACAATCCGCTCGCCGTCCTCGCCCAACTGGTGCACGGGCAGCCGCCGGTCCTGCCGCCGGACGTGCCCGCTCCGGTCGCCGGAGTGGTGATGCGGGCACTCGCCAAGGACCCTGGTCAGCGGTTTCCCAGCGCCGCGGCGCTGGCGGCGGCCGCCCGGGGCGCGGCTGCCGCCCTGTCTCGCCGCGGGCCGTCCGTTGCCGGCGGTCAGATGCCGGGGACCGCGCCTCGCGGTGGCTTCGGTGGCGGGCCGGCGCCCAGCGGCGCCTTTCCTGCCCGGCCGGCGAGCGGCGCTTTCCCCCGTGGGACGGCTACCGGCTCCTTCTCCGCCGGGCGCGGGGCCGCCGATGGGGCGGCTCCGCACGGGTTCGTGGCGGGTTCCGCCCTGGTCGGCGCGAGTGGAACGTCGACCGGCGGGCACGGCTCCACGGCGGGGGATGTCACTGCGGCGTCCTCGGCGCGGCGGCGCAACGTCACCGTGGCGCTGGCGGCGGCCGCGGTCGTGGCGGTGCTGGCCGGTGTCGGCATCATCCTCGGCAACCAGCCGGACGAACCGAACCTGGTGACCGGCTCGCAGAGCCTCGGCGGCCAGGACGCCCCACCTTCGGCGGTCACCGGAACCGACAAGCCACGCGGCCAGGGCACCGGCCGCCCGAAGTCGTCACCGAAGGGCGGCGCTACGACCGGGAACACCGCGCCCGCGGTCGACGATCCGGTCGCCGGCCCGACCGACACCGGTCAGCACGCCAGCACCGACCCGGACGAGCCCCGCGACCCGGACGCCACCGAACCGGCGACGAACCCTCACAGCGATCCGGTCGGCATCTGCGGCAACGGGTACCAGGTGATCGACTCGAAGAAGCTGGCGACCTCGGCCGGGGTGCTGCGCGGCACGGTCTATCTGCTCTACCGGGCGTCCGGTGGCAAGAACTGCGTGGTCACCATCAAGGCCGACACGCTCGACGAGAAGACCTCGATGTCCGCGAAGCTGGAGGTCCAGGGCAGCGCGCCGGTCGCCGACTCGGGAACGTTCCAGTATTACGCCGGGCCGGTGACCGCCACGGCCTCGAAGACGTGCGTCAAGTGGAGCGGCTCGATCGGCGGTTTGTCTTTCACGAGCGACTTCTCCCACTGCGGCTGAGCCGTCACATCCGCTCGAGCTCGGTGAGGTCGATGTCGATCACGAACGGGTCGGGCAGCTGCACCCGGTCACGGAAGATGGTGATCGGCGTATATGCCTTGATGACCGGGTCGAGCTCGTAGGCGTAGACGACCGGTTTGCCCTCGCGATTCTCCACACGCCAGTGGTAGGGAATTCCGGCCTCGGCATAGAGCTGCGGCTTGCGGTGCCTGTCACGGATCTCCGACTCCGGCGACACGACCTCGATCGCCAGAACGACCGCCTCAGCCGGATACCACGTCCCGGAGAGGTCGGGCTCAGCATCCGCTCGAACGACGATCACGTCCGGTTCGGGCCGCTGCCTCTTGCTCAGCACCACAGACATGTCTCGCCGAACCAGATACTTCGATCGAGGTGCACTCGAACGCAAAGATTGCGTCAAGAGGTCGAGCATCAGAGTATGAAAAATCTTTTGCGGGCTCACGAGAATGAGGCTCCCGTCGATGAGCTCGGCGTGCGACGGGAGATCGGGAATCTTATCGAGGTCATCGGCGGTGAATCCTTCCGCGGGCGGCCGCTGCCACTGGAACGCTGACTCGGCGCTCATGGAACGACCCCCTCTGCGGACGATTTCCCGTTCCCGCAGCTTACCCATGCGGATACCTCCTCAGCGGCAGTCGACCCCGACGAGCCTTGCTCATGACTATAGGCGCTAGAAGAGTGGTCGGCAACCTAGCTGTCGTATGACAGGAGGATGCCGATCCGCCGGGCTCAGCGCCAGGCGAAGGTGTATCTGTTCGCCAGCGCCTCGCGCGCCGCCTTGTCGAGCTCGGGATGGCCGCGCTCCAGGGCCTGCTCGATCCGGTCGCCGTAGACGATCAGGTCGTCGTCGGGTGGGATCTGGTTCAGCTCGGCGACCAGCGCATCGATGTGCTGGAGGAGGCCGGCGGCGCCGTCTCCGAACAGGCGGGTGACGGCGGCCGGGTCGGAGGACGGCCAGGACCGGGGCGGGTCGCCCCAGACGAAAACCGTGACGGCCCGGCTCAGCCTGTCGTCGTGCACCTCTGCCCCCCTCGCCGAAGCGATCACCGCGTGAAGATGACGGTCTCCTGGCCGGTGACGGCATTGACCTCGATAATCCTCGTCACGTTCGGATTCTGCCGGAGAGCGGGCAGCTCGATTCTCCTCCAGACGCCGTTCGGCGGGACGGTGTCGCCCACCAGAGCCCGGATCTCTCCCCGCGCGGTGCCGGCGAAGGCCTCGGACGCCTCCTTCCACATCTGGACGGAGGCCGGGTCGCGGGCGGTCCAGCCAGGCATCGTGACGCCCCGCTGCGACAACAGCATCTCCAGCGTCGCACCGCCGCGCGTGCGGGCGAGCTCCTCGGCCAGCGGCTGCACACTGGAGCCGTTGACGGTTCCGGACCAGAAGATCGCGCCGTCCGTCGCGGTCGACAGGGCCCGCGCCTTGGCGATCCGCCGGAGCGTGATGAGGGTGGTGGCCGCCTTGGCGGTGACCACGTCGAGTGCGAGCTCTCCGGCGGCGAGGGCGCACTTGTCGAGCGCGCCGTGGTAGCAGTCGACGTAGTCCTGGACCATGGCTTTCCCGAGGTTCAGCCAGAGCTCTCTGGTGATGTCCAGGAAGTTGATGGTGTAGGTCCTGGTGACACGGGTGTCGAGCGGCATCGTGCCCAGGTAGTCGTCGACGTACTCGCCGGGGCAGTCCGTGGTGTCGGGGTCGGGGCAGGTCCGGAGATACACCGCCAACTGGCCGGTGAGGTGGTGCGTGATCGTCGCCGTGCAGTGCAGGGGATCGATCTGGATGCAGTCCACCGTCTGCGGGACCTCGTCCCGGACGTTGATCGGCTGGATGATCACGTTCTCCATGCCGCTGGGTGCGTCCGGGCCGAGGGCGGCTGCCTCCTCCCGCGCTTTCGCGGCGGCCTCGGCCCGCTGGGCGGCGGCCTGGGCCTCCTGCGCGGCCTCCCGGGCCCTGGCCGCGGCCTGTTCGGCGGTGGTGGCGTCCCGGTCGGCGCGGGTCGCGACGTCCCGGGCGGCGGAGGCGTCCGATTCGGCCCGGTCGGCGGCGCCGCGGGCGGAGGCGGCGTCCTGTTCGGCGGCGGTGGCGGCGTTGCGGGCCGCCGTGGCGTCCGCCTCGGCGCTGTCGGCCGACCATCCGGCCTGAAGGGCGTCGCCGAGCGCCTGCTGGGCGTGGGTGGCGGCGCGGGCGCCGGCCTGCCGGGCGGCCTCGGCGTCCCGGGTGGCCTCGGCCGCGAATCGGCGGGCGCGCTCCAGCGACTGGGCGGCGGAGGCCGCGTCGGCCGCTGCCGCCGCGGCGGCCTCGGCGGCGGCTTTGGCGTCCCCGACGGCCCGGGCGGCGGCCTGCCGGGCGGCCTCGGCGGCCAGGGCGGCCTCGGCCGCCTTCGCCCCGGCGGCCGAGGCGTGCTGTTCGGCCAGAGTCTTCGCGCTCTGGCCGACGAGGACGGCCATGCCGGCCGAGGAGTCCTTCTCGCCGAACGGCGTGCCCAGTGTGATCGCCTCGTTGGCCGGGTCCGTCACGGCGCGGGCGGCGTCGCCGGCAGCGGTGGCCGCCGCGGCCGCCGCGTAGGCGTGCCCGGCGGTGCGGGCGGACTCTGCCAGCGCCGCGTCCGCCAGCTCCCGGGCCGCGGCGGCGTCCGCGGCGGCCGCGGCCGCCGCGTTCGAGGCCAGTTCGGCCTGCTGTTCGGCGGTCTCGGCGTTCCTCGCGGCCTGTTCGGAGGCGACGATGGCGTCGGCTGCGGCGGCGTGCGCCGTGGCCGCGGCGGACTGGCTGACCGTCGCGTCGGCCCAGGCCCCGTCGGCGGCGGCCCGGGCTCGTTCGGCGGCGGCGGTGGCCCGGGTGGCGGCCTCCCGGGCGGCGACGGCGGCAGCGGTCGCCTCGTCGGCGGCGGCCCGTGCGGCGGTGGCCGCCCCGGTGGCCGTGTCCGCCGCGGCCTGCGCCTCGTCGGCGGCGGCGCGGGCCTGATCGGCGCCGGCCTCCCCCTCGGAGGCCGCGGCCACGGCGCGCAGCGCGGCGGCCTTCGCGACGAGCGCCTCCCGGTGTCGTTCGGCGCGCACCGCGTCGTCGCGGGCTTGAACCGCCTTGCGTTCGGCGTTCAGCGCGGCATCCCTGTTCCGCCTCGCGGTCTCTCCGGCCGTCTCGGCGCGGCCGCGGGCGTCGGCGGCGGCCGACTGCTGCTCCCGGGCTCGTGTCTCGGCCTGCTGCGCGGTCGCCCGTTCCGCTTCGGCGGCGGCTCGTTGCGCGGCGGCGGTGTCGCGTTCGCGGTCGGCCACGGCCCGCTTGTCGTGTGCGGACTGCGCGGCGGCCCGGGCGGCGCCCTCGGCCTGCTCGGCGACGGCCCGGTCGGCGGCGGCCCGTGCGGCGGCCCGGCCCGCCTCGGTGGCCTGCGCGTCAGCGGTGACGGCGGCGGCCCTGGCCTGCGCGGCCGCTTCCTGGGCGGCCACCCGTCTGAACTCCGCCCCCAGCGCCAGGGACTGGGTCTGCGCCAGCGACAGCAGCGCGGCGCTGTCGGCGGCGGTGGCCTGCACGGCGCGCAACGCGGTCTCGGTGGCCCTCTTCGCCGCCACCGCGGCCGCCGCTGAGGCTCTGGTGACCTGGGCGGACTGTTGTGCGTAGCCCAGACCTCGCCCGTACGGCGTGTGGTCCCGGACGGCGATCTGCGCCGCCTGCGTCTTGGCCGTGTCCGCTCTCCCGGCGGCGCGCTCGGCCGCGGTGACCGCCGTCTGCGCCGTGGTGACCAGCCCGGCCACCGTGCTCCGGATCGCGGCGAGGTCGGACACGGCACGCGCTTTCAGGGCCGCGCTCGGCACCGGTGTGCAGGTGGGGCAGTCCGTCCAGCGCTTCTGCACGGCGAGGATCCGCTCCGCCACCCAGGCCTGCCCGATGGCCTCGAACATGGTCTCGGAGGCGCGGCGGACCTGCTCGGCGGCGTCGGCCTCGGCGGTCACGATGTCGTTGCGCGGACCGGCCTGCGCGGCCAGTTCCGCGTTCCACTCGGCGGCCGCGGTGGCCGTCACGTCCCTGAGTGGGTTGTCGGGATCGCTCGAGTAGGGGCGCGGGTCGGCGGTGTCGCAGGAGGCCCAGCGGATCTTGAGTGCTTCCACCTCGTGGCGGGACTCCACCGAGCCCGGTGCGGGCGGTGCGGAGAGATAGCCGCCGTGCAGCAGGAAGCGACGCACGTCGTCCGCGGTTCCGGTGGCCAGGACCAGCTGTCCCACGATCTGCAGGGTGAGGTCGTCCGGCCTCTCCGCCATGATCGCCGAGACCCGGTTCAGCGCCTCCGGCCCGGCTTTCGGGTGGTCGGGCTCGCCGTGCAGCGTCCGGTAGGCGATGTCCTGGCGGCCGAACATGAACTGTGCGACCGAGGCGTCGGCCTCCGGTGCCGCGTCGAACACCCCGTACGGCTGAAGCTGGTCACGCCAGGCCGCCTGCCGGGCCCAGCGGGCGTCGCGGTACGCCTGGACGGTCTCGTCGTCGGTCCGGTAGGCGCCCAGGAGCCGCGCGTACACGGCGCTGCCCGGTTCTCCGGCGGCGGCCAGATCGGCGTCCGGTCCGGCCAGGACCCCGGTCGCTGCGGCCTTCAGCGCGGGGCCGCCCGCGTGCAGCATCCGGGCGGCCTGGCAGCGGCCCAGCCGGGTCGTGGCCGGTGCGCTCTCGGCCGCGGCCAGTGCCACGGTGGCCGACCGGTCCGGGCCGGGCCGCTCGGCGGCGGTCACCACCAGGCCGTTCACCGCCACGGCCAGCACCAACAGGGCGGCCCAGCGGGCTCGTGAGCCGGCTGGGGTGAGCATTTCGAGAACGACTGTCCACATGACGTGGCCTCCCCCGTCGCCCCGCGCGCCCCTGCGGGCTCCCCGTGCGGAGACGATCCACCGCGATCCTTTCGCCCGCGCGACCGTCCTAACAAGACCTGCGCAAACCATCCATGGTGGCCGATCGGTCGGTCTGCGGTCGGCCGCCCGGCTACGGCGTTCAGATCCAGTCGGTGTGGCGGGGCCAGGACAGCAGGGTGTCGACGACCTCGGGTGGCTCGTACGGCGAGGTCGGCGTGGTCGTGGTGTAACGGCTGCGGTGGAAGAGCAGCGGCGTGACGTCACGGCACGGGCCGAGCGCGGTGACCAGGCCGGTGACGATGGCGTGGTCACCGCCCGGGTGCACCGCCTCCACCCGGCAGTCGGCCCAGGTCAGGACGCCGTCCAGGACGGGCGCGCCGGACGGGGCCGGCGTCCAGTCGAGGGCGGCGAACCGGTCCGCGCCGCGGGTGCCGAAGAGCCGGGAGACGTCCCGCTGGTCGGCGGCCAGGATGTTGACGCAGAAGGTCCCGGAGGCGCGGATGCGACGCCACGTGTCCGATCCGTTCTGCGGGCAGAAGAGCACCAGGGGCGGGTCGAGGGAGAGCGGCGCGAACGCCTGGCACGCGAATCCGGCCGGCCCGTCGGAGTCGGCCGTGGTGACGACGGTGACGCCGGTTCCGAAGTGGCCGAGGACTCTCCGGAAACCGGCGGCCGGCGACACCGGCACGGACGGGTGGGTGGTCAATGCCCGCCACCGCCGGAGAAGCGGTGTCCCCAGATGCTGTGCGCGGTGGTCTGGCGGGCGACCCACGTCTCGTCGTCGACGGTGAGGCCGCCGTAGCCGTACTCGATGTCGAATCCGCTCGGGGTGCGGACGTAGAAGGAGACCATCTCGTCGTTGGCGTGCCGGCCCAGGGTGGAGATCATGGGGGCCTTGTTGCGGGCGCACCGGTCGATGGCCCGGCCGACGTCGTCGAGGGTCTCGGTCTCGATCATCAGGTGTACGAGTCCGGTCGGCGCCGGAATCGGGGCGAGGGCGACGCTGTGGTGGCGGGGCCCGCAGCCGAGGAACCGCATCCACAGCGGCGTGTCGCTCGGCGGGAGCCCCAGGTGCTCCGGCACGAGGCGCATCGAGTCGCGCAGCCGGAACCCGAGGACCTCGCTCCAGAACCGCAGCGACGCGGCGTCGTCGCGGGCCGGCAGGACGACGTGCCCCATGCCCTGCCCGCCGGTGACGAACCTCGTTCCGTAGCTGCTCAGCGACGGCCGGCCGTCGAGGGCGGCGCCGCAGAAGAACTCGAGCCGGTTGCCGGCCGGATCGTCGACACTGATCAGGTGGGAGACGCGGCGGTCGGCGAGCTCGTCGGCGCCGGCCGGTTTGACGGCGATGCCGGCTTCGTCGAGGACACCGGCGAGCCGGGTGAGGGCGGCCGGGTCGGCGAGCTCCCAGCCGGACGCGGCGAGCCGGTCCCGCTCGCCGGGCACCACCACGATGCGCGCCGGCAGCTCGTCCATGCGCAGGTAGACGGCCTGCGGGTCGGGGCCGCGGCCCTCGGTCATGCCGAGCACCTTGACGCCGAAGTCACGCCAGGCGGGCAGGTCGGTGGCTTCGACGCGCAGGTAGCCGAGGGATCGGATGAGGTTGCTCACGGGCGGTGTCCCCTCTCACAGAACCAGAAGTCGAGGTGGGCGCGATAGGTGAGGTGAAGGGCAGATCAGGGGGTGAGGAAATCGATGGCCAGGCGGTTGAACTCGTCGAACTTCTCCAGGTGGGCCCAGTGGCCACAGCCGCCGAAGACGTGCAGGCGCGCGTTGCGCAGCACCTTGAGGGCGACCAGCGCGCCGTCGAGCGGGTTGACCCGGTCCTCACGGCCCCAGACCAGCAGGGTCTCGTGGCGCAGCCGGTGGGCGTCGCGCCAGAGCAGCCCTTCCTCGTATGTCTCCGGGTTGCTGAAGGAGGCGCCCATCTCGCGCATGGCCCGCATCGCGGCGGGGTCGACGGCCGCCCGGAAACGCTCTTCGATCAGCTCGTCGGTGATCAGGGACGGATCGAAGACGAGGGTGCGGAGGAATGCCGCCAGCCTCGCGCGACTGGGGTCCCGGCCGAACGCGCCGAGTCGTTTGACCCCTTCGGTGGGGTCCGCGGAGAAGACGTTCAGTGACAGTCCGCCGGGTCCCATCAGGAGCAGCCGCCGGGCGCGCCCCGGGTGCATCAGGGCGAAGCGGACGGCCGTCCCGCCGCCGAGCGAGTTGCCGATCAGGTCGACCCGCTCGATGCCGAGTTTGTCGAGCAGGGCGGCCAGCTCGGTGGCGGCGTGCGTGAAGTACTGCCCGGTGATCGGGTCGCCCAGCGAGCCGCCGTATCCGGGCTGATCGACCGCGAGGACGTCGAAATGCGGGGCGAGCGCGGGGATCGTACGCCCGAAGTTGCTCTCGGCGGACGCGCCGGGACCGCCCCCGTGGAGAAGGACCACCGGTGATCCGGCGCCGTCGCGGCGAAAGGCCAGTGTCATCTCACACCATCGCGTCGTTGAGGGGCAGGCCGAACTCGCCGCGGCCGTACATGGACAGGGCCCGTTCCGGGTCGTTGATCGCGTGGACGCGGCCGGAGTGGGCGTCGCGCCAGAAGCGCTGGATCGGGGTGCCGATCGCGAGCGCCCGGCCGCCGGAGCTCTCGAAGAGCCGGTCGACAGCGCGGATCGCCAGGGCGGTCCCGCGGACCTGGTCGCGGCGGATCCGCAGCCGCAGTGGCATCGGGAGTCTGGTCCCGGCGGTGGTGAGGTCCATGAGCTCGCGCATGTTGGCCTCGACGGCATACCAGGCGGAGTCGATGTCGGCCGCGGCCTCGGCGACGCGCACCTGCGCGTGCGGGTCCTCGGCCGCTTTGACACCGGCGTAGGCCGCACGGACCCGCTCGCGGGTGTAGTCGACGTGGGCGCGGTAGGCCCCGGTCGCCATGCCGATGATCGGCGTGGTGATGGCGTAGGTGAAGATCGAGGCGTAGGGGATCCGGTAGAGCGGTCCCGGATTCTGCTCCTGGCCGGGGCAGACGCAGCGTGCGGTGTCGTTGAAGCTGAGCGCACGGTACGACGGGACGAAAGCGCCGTCGACGACGATGTCGTTGCTGCCGGTGCCGCGCAGCCCGACGGTGTGCCAGACGTCCTCGACGGTGTAGTCCGCCGCCGGCAGCAGGAAGGTGCAGAAGTCGGCGGGTGTGCCGTCGTCGCCGGGCGGGACGATGCCCCCGAGCAGCACCCAGGTGGCGTGATCACAGCCGGAGGAGAAGCTCCAGCGGCCGTCGACCCGGTAACCGCCGTCGACCCTGGTGATCTTTCCGGTCGGGGCGTAGGAGGACGACATCCGGGTGCCGGGGTCGGCGCCCCAGACGTCCTGCTGGGCGCGGTCCGGGAAGAGGCCGAGCTGCCAGGCGTGCACCCCGACCACGGAGGCGACCCAGCCGGTCGAGCCACAGGCCGAGGCGATGTCACGCACGCAGGTGAGGAAGTCGAGCGGGTGCGCCTCGTGGCCACCGAAGCGGGCCGGTTGGAGCAGGCGGAAGAAGCCGGTCTCGGCGAGGGCCTTGACCGTCTCCGGGGCGAGGGAGCGCCGGTCCTCGGTCTCTTGGGCGCGCTCCCGCAGAACAGGTAACAGTTCTCGAACTCCGGCGAGGACCGCTTCCATGAGATCCCTCCAGGCTGGTTGGCCACGTGTCGAGCGACCTCTATACTAGAACACGTTCTACCTAGGGACCAGGAGTGGGACATGAGCATCAGCCAGGAACCGCGCACCATCGATGCCGGGAGACCACCGGCGAGGTTCGCCCGGGGGTGGCACTGCCTGGGGCTCGCCGACACGTTCCGCGACGGGCAGCCGCACGCGATCCAGGCGTTCGGCACGAAGCTCGTGGTGTTCGCCGATTCCCAGGGCCGGATCAACGTGCTCGACGGCTACTGCCGGCACATGGGCGGCGACCTCACCCAGGGCACGATCAAGGGTGACACCATCGCCTGCCCGTTCCACGACTGGCGGTGGAACGGGGAGGGCCGCTGCGTCGAGGTGCCCTACGCACACCGGATCCCGATGCGCGCGCGGACCCGGGCGTGGACGACCTGTGAGCAGAACAGGCAGTTGTTCGTCTGGAACGATCCGCAGGGCAATCCCCCGCCGCCCGAGGTGGCGATCCCCCGCATCGAGGGCGCGTTCTCCGACGAGTGGAGCGACTGGACGTGGGACTCGGTGCTCATCGAGGGCGCCAACTGCCGCGAGATCATCGACAACGTCGTCGACATGGCGCACTTCTTCTACATCCACTTCGCCTTCCCGACGTTCTTCAAGAACGTGATGGAGGGGCACGTGGCGGCGCAGTTCCTGAAGACCCGGCCGCGCCCGGACGTGCCGGCCTCGTCGAGCCAGTCCGGTGACGCCACGCTGCGGTCGGAGGCGGCCTACTACGGGCCGGCCTACATGATCGACTATCTGTACAACGACTGGCACGGCGTGAACATCGAGTCGGTGCTGATCAACTGCCACTACCCGGTCAGCCCCGACTCGTTCGTCCTCCAGTGGGGCCTGAGCATGAAACGGCTGCCCGGGCTCAGCACCGAGCAGGCGGCCAAGGCGGCGGCCAAGTTCGCCAAGGGCATCGGCGTCGGGTTCCTGCAGGACGTGGAGATCTGGAAGAACAAGACACGCATCGACAACCCGCTGCTCTGCGCCGAGGACGGGCCCGTCTACCAGCTCCGCCGGTGGTATGAGCAGTTCTACGTCGACGTGGAGGACGTCACCGACGACATGGTGGCGCGCTACGAGTTCGAGGTGGACACCACACGGGCCGTCGAGACGTGGGAGGCCGAGGTCGCCGCCAACCAGGCCCGGGCCGGCGCCTCATGACGGTCACCGGCCACGACCTGGCCGCACACGACGGCCGGCAACAGCGCGATGAGCGACAGGAATATCTGGCCGGAGGGCTCGCCGAGGTGCGGTGCGAGGCTTGCGGGCTTCCGGTGCGGGCCGGGAAGCGCAGCGCGATGCAGACCAGCGTGCAGTGGTCCGGACCGGCGTGCGATCGGCTGAGCGAGGCCGCCGCCGCTGCCGGGCGGCCCACCGCGCTCGTCCCCACCTGCCCCGAGCTGCGGGCCAGCATCGATCGGGCGGTTCGCGAGGGTCGTCTGGAGGTGAGCTGATGCCGCAGTTCCGCCCTGTCCGGATCGCCGCGGTGGTCCCGGAGACCGCGGACGCCCGTTCCCTGGTTCTCGACACCACCTTCGACTACCTGCCCGGTCAATACCTGACGGTGCGGACCCCGGTGGGGGCGCGGTGCTATTCGCTGTCCACCACGCCGGGGGTCGACGACTCGCCGGCGGTGACGGTGAAACGGGTGCCGGGCGGCCAGGTGTCGAACTGGATCTGCGACCATGTCCGCGCCGGCGACACCCTCGACGTGGCCGGTCCGGCCGGGGCGTTCACTCCCGCCTCGCTCGACGACGACCTGCTGTTCCTGGCCGCCGGCTCCGGCATCACGCCGATCATGGGGATTCTGGGGGCGCTGCGGGGCGACCCGGTCCTCGTCTACGCCAACCGCGACGCCGCGTCGATCATCTTCCGGGACCGGCTCGACGCGATGCTGCCGGTCGTCCACTGGCTGGACAGCGAGCGGGGCGTTCCGACCGCCGACTCCCTCCGAGAGCTGCTCACGCCGTACCTCGCAAGGGAGGCCTTCCTCTGCGGCCCGGAGGCGTTCGTCGCCGTCGCCGAGAAGGCGCTGCTGTCGGCCGGCATGGCTGCCGACCGGATCCGGGTGGAACGATTCGAGCTCCCACCGGTCGAGAGCCGGGCGTCGACGGCCGAGGTGGCGATCGACGGGCAGACGCACGTGCTGCCGTGGGCGCCGGGCAAACGGCTCCTCGACGTGATCATCGACGCGGGCCTCAACCCGCCCTACTCGTGCCGGCAGGGCCAGTGCGGTGCGTGCGCGGTCCGTCTGGTCAGCGGCGAGGTCACACTGGTCGACAACGAGATCCTCGAGGAGGAGGACTTCGCCGAGGGCTACATCCTCGCCTGCCAGGCGGTTCCGGTCACCGACCACGTCTCGGTCACCTACTACTGACCGGAACGACACTCCGCGTGCGCGGGCCGGGCGGGTCCGCCACCACGCCGGGTGAAGTGGCCCATCCCGGGCCACTGCCACCGGGCGCCTCTCATCGCGCCGACAGCTCCCGGGCGATCGTGATCAACTGGTCCTCCTGGCCGCCGACGAGACGCCGCTCCCCCGCTTTCACCAGGATCTCCGCGCCGGACACCCCGTACCGCTCGGCCTGCTCGTAGGCGTGCATGAGGAAACTGGAGTAGACCCCGGCGTACCCCATGATCAGCGCCATCCGGTCCAGCTTGCACTCGTCGGCCATCGCCGGGCGGACCACGTCCTCGGCCGCGTCGACGATCTTGAAGAAGTCGACGCCGGTCCGGATGCCCAGCTTGTCGCAGACGCCGACGAACGCCTCGACCGGGGTGTTCCCGGCCCCCGCCCCGAAACGCCGCGTGCTGCCGTCGATCTGCTTCGCCCCCGCCCGGTAGGCGAGCACCGAGTTCGCGACGCCGAGCCCCAGGTTCTCGTGCCCGTGGAACCCGACCTGCGCGTCCCCGCCCAGCTCGGCGACGAGCGCGGCGACCCGGTCACCGACCTGGTCGAGGACGAGCGCTCCCGCCGAGTCGACGACGTAGACGCACTGGCAGCCGGCGTCCACCATGATCCGGGCCTGTTCCGCGAGCCGTTCCGGCGGGGACGAGTGCGCCATCATCAGGAACCCGACGGTCTCCAGGCCCAGTTCACGGGCGATGCCGAAATGCTGAACGGCGATGTCGGCCTCGGTGCAGTGGGTGGCGATCCGGCAGACCGTGGCCCCGTTGCCGGCCGCGGCCCGGATGTCGTCGAACACCCCGACTCCGGGCAGCATCAGGAAGGCGATCCTCGCGCGGGTGGCGGTACGCACGGCCGCGCTGATCAACTCCTGCTCGGGGGTGTGGCTGAACCCGTAGGTGAACGACGACCCACCCAGGCCGTCACCGTGGGTGACCTCGATGACGGGTACGCCGGCGTCGTCGAGGGCCGCCACGATCGCGGTCACCTCGGCGACGGTGAACCGGTGGCGTTTCGCGTGCGACCCGTCCCGCAACGACGAGTCAGTGATCCTGAGATCGAGCAAGTTCCTCACCCACCCTGGTTGCCGCCGCGGTCATGATGTCCAGGTTCCCGGCGTACGGCGGCATGAAGTCGCCCGCGCCCTCGACCTCGATGAAGATCCCCACGCGTACCCGGTCGCCGATCACGTCGAACTGCGGCTCGTCGAGCAGCCGGTAGCCGGGCACGTACGCCGACACCGCGGCCACGACGTCCACGATCGACCTGCTGATCGCGGCCTGGTCGGCGTCCGGCCCGACCGCGCAGAAGATCGTGTCGCGCATGATCAACGGTGGTTCCGCCGGGTTCAGCACGATGATCGCCTTGCCCCGCGCCGCTCCCCCGATCGTCTCCAGCCCTCGACTCGTGGTCCGGGTGAACTCGTCGATGTTCGCCCGGGTGCCGGGCCCGGCCGAGCGGGACGCGACGGTCGCCACGATCTCGGCGTAGCCGACCGGCGTCACCCGCGACACGGCGTGCACCATCGGGATCGTCGCCTGCCCACCACAGGTGATCAGGTTGAGGTTCGCCGCGTCCCGGTGCTCGCCGAGGTTGACCTCGGGCACGACCGCGGGCCCGGCCGCCGCCGGGGTCAGGTCGATCGCCCGGATCCCCGCCTCCGCATACCGCGGCGCGTTCGCCCGGTGCACGGCCGCCGACGTCGCCTCGAACACCAGGTCGGGCCGCGGTTCCCGGCGCAACAGCCAGTCCACCCCGTCGCTGCTGACGGCCAGCCCCGCCTTCGCCGCCCGCCGCAGTCCGGCGCTCTCCGGATCGACGCCGACCATCCACCGCGGCTCGACGGCCGGCGATCGCAGCAGTTTGTACATCAGATCCGTCCCGATGTTCCCGGATCCGACGATCGCCGCGCTGAGCGTCATTCCCGACCCCCCTCTTTTGCATCGGCAAACGTCAATCGCACATCGCCGAGGCCGCTGAACTCGGCGCGGAACTCGTCACCCGGCCGCGCGTCGACGGCACGTGCGCAGGCGCCCGGCAGAATCAGATGTCCCGCCTCGAGCCGGACCCCGAACTTCGCCACCTTCCGCGCCAGCCAGGCGACCGCGGTCACCGGATTCCCGAGCACGGCATCCGACCGCCCGGCCGCCACCTTCTCGTCGCCACGCCACAGAACGGCGGCGATGCCGCGAGGATCGACTTCTTTCGGTGGTACGCGTGAAGCGCCCACCACGAAACCGGCGGAAGAGGCATTGTCGGCGATGGTGTCGGCCAGACTGATCCGCCAATCGGCGATCCGGCTGTCGATGAGCTCGATCGAGGGCGCGAACGCCGCCGTGGCAGCGAGAACGTCCTCCTCGGTGCATTCCTCACCGGGCAGGTCGTCCCCGAGCAGGAACGCCACCTCGATCTCCACCCGCGGACGGCAGAACCGTGCGGCGTCGACCGGCTCGTCCTCGGACAACCGCATGTCGGCCAGCAGATGTCCGTAGTCCGGCTCGTCGACGCCCATCATCTCCTGCATCGCCTTCGACGAGAGCCCCACCTTGTGCCCCACGATCCCGGCACTGCGCCGCCGAATGTTGATCAGCTGAATGGCATAGGCGTCGTCGGCGGTGAGCCCCGGATGCTCCAGGACGAGCGGGGGAATCGGGACCCGATCCCGTTCCGCGTCCCGAAGGCGGTCGGCGACGATCCACAGCTCAGTCTCGTCGATCATGATCCTCTCCCGGCTCGGCGGGCGCGGCGGCGGCAGGAAGGACGGCGGCCGGCGGCGCGACATCGGTGGGGACGGCGGCCGGCGGCGCGGCCGTCTCCGCGGCCACGGAGACGGCGGTGGCGGCCGGCGGCGCGGCTGCGGAGCCCGTGGTGGCGGCATGACGGCCCGCTCGTCGACCGGAGAAGACGCAGTCGGCCAGCGAGAGGCCGCTGACGTAGGAGCCTGAGCAGATACCGACGGCCGTCCGGCCGGCCGCGTAGAGACCGGGGATCGCGGCGCCGGCGGGGGTCAGCACCTGGCCGGTCTCCTCGTCGACGGTCAGGCCGCCGAGGGTGAGCATCGGCGCCGGGACCGCGCGCAGCGACACGTCGATGAGCGAGAACGGCGCCCTGACCAGCGGCCGCACCAACTCCATCGGCTTACCGGCGACGTCCCGCGCGAAGCCCGAGGCGGCGGCGTTGTTGGCGGCCACGGTCGCGGCCAGGGCGGTCTCGTCGATACCCGCGCGGCGGGCCAACTCGGCGAGGGTCCGCGCGGACGTGCGGCGCGCGGTGAAGAGCCACCGGCTCTGCCAGCGCTGGAACCACAGGGTCTGCGAGGAGAGCTGCCGCCGCGCCTCGCCGAGCACGTCCGCGTCGACGACGAGCCAGGCCCTCCCACCGGGGCGGGCGCGCACGGCGTCACCGACGGCCGCGCCGTAGAGCGACTCGTCGCAGACCCTCCGCCCGTCCCGGTCGACCAGGACGCCACCGAGCAGCGCCGACGGCGGCGTGAGGAACCGCCACAGCGTGACCCGGTCGAGGTGCCGGGTGCCCGCCCCCACCGAGGTCCCGAGCCTGATTCCGGACCCGTCGTCCCCCGGCGTCCCCAGTCGCAGACCGCGATACCCGGGCGCGTGCTCCCGCATCATCTCCCGGTCGAAGACGAACCCACCCGCCGCCAGAATGACCGCGTCGGCGCGAATCCGCAGCTCCCGACCGTAGCGCTCCTCGATCCGGGCCACCGCCCGGTGCAGCGCCCGCCCGAACCCCGGCAGGTAGACACCGGGCTTGACCGACCACCGGTGCAGCCACCGATGCGTGAGCCGAGCCCAGCCCGGCGCCTCACCCAGCGTCCGGCAGACCAGCCCGACGACCCGCTCCCGCCCCGCGGGCTCGTCACGAGGGTCGTGGGACGCGGGATCAGCCGGCACGGCGGAAGTCGTGGGATGCGGTCGGGGAGGGGTGGACGTACCACTGCCGGGATGGGATCGCGGGGCGACGAGAAGGGTGACGGCCCGGGACTGCGGGAGGAGGCGGACCCGGCGCGCCGCGGCGGCTGCCGCCAGGCGGGCGTGGAGGGTGCCGCCGGAGGTTCCGGGGGCGTGGGTGCGGTGGCCGCGTGGAGCGGGCGCCGGATGGGCGTGCTCGCTGCCCGACTGGTAGAGGTAGTGGCGGTCGGTGGGGTACGAGGTCTTGTACGGGCACAGGCCCGCGTCGAACGGGACACCGTGCTCCTCCAGCCAGGCCAGCATGTCGGCGGACCCGGCGCAGAAGCGGCGCAGAGTGGCCGGTGAGACGGCGTCGCGGACCTCGTGGCGCAGGTATTCGTACATCGCCTCCGGGGTGTCGGTGACGCCCGCGGCCCGCTGCTGCCGGGTGCCGCCGCCGGCGTAGACGATGCCCCCGGAGACGGCGGTGGCGCCCCCGCCGGTGAAGCGGTCGATCACGAGGACGTCGGCGCCGGACTCGGCGGCCTCGATGGCGGCGCAGGCGCCCGCCGCGCCGAAGCCCACCACCACGACGAGCATGCGGGCCTCCGGAGGAATGGCGTCGGCAACCGGATAACTATAACCTGTTCTAGTGTTGCGCGAAGAGGAATTCGATGTCGTCGTGGTGGGGAGCGGCGCAGCCGGGATGACCGCTGCGCTCGCCGCCGCGCACCATGGGCTCAGCGTTGTCGTCATGGACAGTGCAGAGGTGTACGGCGGTTCGACCGCCCGCTCCGGTGGAGGACTGTGGCTACCCGGACCGGAAGCGGCCACCTACCTGAAACACGTTGCAGGCGATGAGGTGCCATCGGTCCGGCGGGACGCGCTGCTCGCTCACGGGCCTGAGGTGCTCGCGTTCGTGACCCGGCACACCCCGCTGGAGTTCGCGCGGGTGCCGGGCTATCCCGACTACCACCCGGAGGCGCCGGGCGGGCTGGCCGAGGGCCGCACGCTGGAGCCGCGCCCACTGGACGTGCGCCGGGTCGCCGCGGACGTCGGCGCGCTCGCCCCGCCGTATCGTGCGGCGCCCAACGGGATGGCGGTGACCGCGGTCGACTACCGGTGGCTCTCGCTCGGACTGCGGCATCCACGGTCGGCGCTGACCGCGGTCAAGCTGGCGGCCGGCCGGTTCCGCGGGCGGCGGCTCACCATGGGGCAGGCGCTCGCGGCGGGGCTGCGGGCCGGGTTGCGGTCGGCGGGGGTTCCGGTGCGCCTGGGTACGCCGATGGCCGCCCTGCACGTGACGGACGACGGCCGGGTCGCCGGTGTCCGCACGCCGGACGGGCTGCTGCGGGCCCGGCGCGGGGTGGTGCTGGCGTGCGGCGGGTTCGACCACAACGAGCGGATGCGCCGGGAGCATCAGGATCTGGGCGTCGCGTGGACCGTCGGCGCGGCCGGCAACACCGGGCTCGGGATCGAGGAGGGCCAGCGGCTGGGCGCGGCGCTGGACCTGATGGACGAGGCGTGGTGGGGGCCGTCGCTGCCGTTGACCGGTGGGGCGTACTTCTGCCTGGCCGAGCGCAACCTGCCGGGCGGCCTGATCGTCGACGGGACCGGGCGCAGGTTCGTGAACGAGGCCGCGCCTTACGTCGACGTGGTCCACGCCATGCTGGGCCGCACCGGCAGCGGGCCGCACCTGCCGGCGTGGCTGGTGACCGACCGGTCGTACCGGGACCGGTACCTGTTCGCCGGCCGGGCGCCACGGGCCCCGCTGCCCCGGCGCTGGTTCGACGCCGGGATCGCGCACCGGGCGGACACCCTGGACGGGCTGGCCGGGCGCATCGGTGTGCCGGCCGAGGCCCTGCGGGCGACGGTCGAGCGGTTCAACGGGTTCGCGGCGAACGGGCGGGACGAGGACTTCGGGCGGGGCGACTCGGCGTACGACCGCTACTACGGCGACCCGCGCCAGCGGCCGAACCCGTGCCTGGGCCCGCTGCTGCGACCGCCGTTCCTGGCGTTCTCGCTGGTGCCGGGCGATCTGGGGACCAAGGGCGGATTGCGCACCGACGAGCGCGCCCGGGTGCTGCGCGGCGACGGCACGCCGATTCCCGGCCTGTACGCGGCCGGCAACACGAGTGCCTCGGTGATGGGCCGGGGCTATGCGGGCGCCGGCGCCACACTGGGCCCGGCGATGACGTTCGGCTACCTGGCCGCCCTCGATCTGGCCGCGAGCTAGCCCCTGGTCCCGCCCTGTGTGGACGCGGTTCCCTACCGTGGCGGTGTCGCCGTATCGTGGCCGTCCCACATGGATCAATCGGGGGTGTGCGTGCCGACCCAACTCGCGCCTGCAAGACAGCTCGCGCCGCCCGGGAACGACCGGTGGTCAACACCCCGGTTGTACTGGCTGGTCGCCATCGGGCTGGTGGTGCTGGCGCTGATCACCGGCACGGCCGCGGTGTCCGACGTGCGGCAGCGGTCCGCACTGCTGACCGACGTCTCCGAGGTCAAGGCACCGATCAGCGTCGACGCGCAGACGTTGTACCGGTCGCTGGCCGACGCCGACGCGACCGCCGCGGCGGCGTTCCTGTCCACCGGTGGCGAGTCGGCCGCCCTGCGGACCCGGTATCTCGACCGTATCGCCCAGGCCGGCGCGGCCCTGACGATCGCGCTGCGGGACGCCGACGACGACGAGACGGCCCGGCTGCAGGTGGTCGCGGGGCAACTGCCGGTCTACACCGGGCTGATCGAGACGGCCCGGGCCAACCAGCGTCACGGGGTGCCGCTGGGCGGTGCCTATCTGCGGGAGGCGTCCGGGCTGATGCAGCAGACGATCCTTCCGGCCGCGGCGGGCGTCTTCGACAGCACTCACCGGCGGCTGGTCGGCGAGCAGGAGGAGGCCGACGGGTTCCCCTGGCTGACCGCGTTCTTCGTGGTGCTGCTCGCCGGGGCGCTGCTGTGGGCGCAGGTGCTGGTGGCCCGCCGCAGCCGGCGCACGTTCAACCTGGGGCTGGTGGCGGCGAGCGGGATCACCGCGCTGGCGCTGCTCTGGTCGGTGGTCGCGCTCGGCGCCTCGACCGACCGGCTGGAGACCGGGCGGGGCAGCCCGGCCGAGCAGGTGTCGCTGCTGGCCGACTCGGGGCGCGCGGCGCTGCAGGCGCGGGCCAACGAGTCACTGACGCTGGTGGCCCGGGGCGGCGGGGCCGGGTTCGAGACCGTGTTCACCGCCACGATGGACGAGCTGATCGGCGTGGACGGGCACGGTGGCCTGCTCGCCGAGGCGCGGGCCCGGGCGGGTGACGCCGACCGGGCGCTCCTCGACCAGGCCCGCACCGAGGCCAACCGGTGGCGCACGCTGCACCAGGAGGTGCGCGCGGCGGACAACGGCGGCGACTGGAACCGGGCGGTGGAGCTGGCGACGGCGACCGGCGACCAGGCGCTGCCCGCGGTGTTCGCCCGGCTGGACGAGGCGCTGACCGGCGCACTGGCGGCGGGCAATCAGCAGGTGGACCGGCAGACCGACCGCGCGGCGAGCGCCCTGACCGGGCTGATCGCCGGGTTCGCGCTGCTCACGATCGGTCTGATGATCGCCGTAGGACTGGGATTCCGCCCACGGATCGGGGAGTACCGGTGAAGACGAAGCCTCAGTCGCGGATCGCGGGAGTGCCGGTGGCGAAGAGGATGAAGGCCGCCGCGGCCCTGTTGACGGTCGCCGTGGCCGCCGCCGGGTGCGGCACGGACGGGCCGCCGCGGCCGGTGTCGGCGAACGCCACGGCGGCGGTGCCACGGCCGCTGAACGTGCAGGACCCCGCGGAGATCCCGACCGCGGGGCCGGCGCCGACCTGCGATCCGCGCGCCAGCCTGCGGCCACCGGCGTCGATGCCGAAACCGGGCGCCATGCCGGCCGGCAGCACGATGGCCGGGATCGTGGAGAACGGCCGGCTGGTCGTCGGCATCGACCAGAACGCGTACCTCTTCGGGTTCCGTGACCCGGGCAGCGGCGAGCTGGTGGGCTTCGAGATCGACTTCGCCCGGGAGATCGCGCGGGCGCTCTTCGGCGACCCCGCGAAGGTGCAGTTCCGGGCGATCACGACGGCCGAGCGCATCCCGATGCTGCAGGACAAGAAGGTCGATCTGGTCATCCGGACCATGTCGATGACCTGTGAGCGCTGGCAGCAGGTGAAGTTCTCCACCGAGTACATCCCGTCACGGCAGCGGCTCCTGGTGCGCAAGGCCGACAAGATCAAGGACTTCCCCGATCTGCGGGGCAGGAAGGTGTGCGCGACCCGGGGCAGCACCAGCATCGTCACGATCGCCGCGCAGCCGTACGGACTGATCCCGGTCAGCACCGACAGCACCCTGGACTGTCTGGTGCTGCTCCAGCAGGGTCAGGTGGACGCGGTCTCGACGATCGACATCCTGCTGGCCGGCCTGGCCGCGCAGGACCCGACGACCGAGGTCACCGGGCGGGCGGTGTCCGACGAGCCGGCCGGGATCGGCATCCCCCAGGAGCACGAGGACATGACCCGGTTCGTCAACGGGGTCCTGGAGAGGATGCGCGCCGACGGCACCTGGACGGACATCTACGACAAGTGGCTCGCGGAGCGCCTCGGCCCGGCGGATCCACCGGCACCGGTCTACCGGAAATGACGACAGTGCAGGTCGACGGCCTGTTCTACGCTGATCGGACCGGCCCGGGAAGGGGCCTGAGCAAAGGCCAGGAAGAATCGTGCTGACGGCGACTGTGGTGTTCCTGGTGATCGGCGGCGTGGCCCTGGTGGTGCTGGCGCTGGCGCTCGTCGGCGGCGAGCTCCTGCACTTCGGTCACCCGGAGGCGGGCGGGCCGGTGTCGACCGAGGTGGCGGCCGGCTTCCTGGGGGCGTTCGGGTTCGCCGGCGCCGCCGCGGCAGAGCTGCTCGACGCCCGTACCCTCGCCATGATCGTCATCGCAGCGGCCGTGGGCGCGCTGGCCGCCGTGCCCGCCGCCTGGCTCGCGTGGCGGCTGTCGCGGGCGGCGCGCGACATGCGCACCGACGCGACACCGCAACGGCAGCATCTGGTCGGTTCGATCGGCGTGGTCGTCACGCCGGTCCCGGCCGGCACGGGTTACGGCGAGGTGCGGGTCCGGCTGGGCGGGCAGCCGGTGAAACTCAACGCACGCGCCGACCGTGCCATCCCCGCGGGCGCCGAGGTCTTCGTGATCGAGGCGCCGAGCGACACGAGCGTAATCGTCGAAGAGACACCATAGGGAAGGCTCGAATGTCTGGATTGTTGATCGCGATCGGCGGCGGTGTGCTGCTGGTCGTGCTGCTCGTGGTGTTCATCCTGTCCCGGATCAAGGTGGCCGGGCCCAACGAGGCGTTCATCATCACCGGCCGCAAGGGCAAGACGACGCAGGGCCTGGACGGCACCAGCAGCACCGACATGTCGGGGCAGAAGGTCGTCATGGGCGCGTCGGTGTTCGTGCTGCCGGTCGTGCAGAAGCTGCAGTCACTCGACCTGTCCAGCCGCCGGATCGACGTCGGCATCAAGGGCGCGGTGTCGAAGCAGGGCATCCGCGCCGAGCTGCACGGTGTGGCGATCGTGAAGGTCGGCGGCACCGAGGACGCGATCCGCGCGGCCGCCCAGCGGTTCCTGCACCAGCAGTCGGAGATCGAGGACTTCACCCGTGAGGTGCTGGCCGGCGCGTTGCGGTCGATCGTCGGCCGGCTCACAATCGAGGAGATCATCCGGGACCGGGCGGCGTTCGCCAGCGCGGTCGCCGAGGAGGCCGAGCACTCGATGACCAACCAGGGTCTGGTGCTCGACACGTTCCAGCTGCAGGACATCCTGGCCGAGGGGTCGTACCTGCAGGACCTCGGTCGCCCGGAGGCGGCACGGGTGCTCAAGGATGCGGCCATCGCCGAGGCCCGGGCGCGGCAGGCCGCCGAGCAGGAGCGACTGCTGGCCGAGGAGGCGATCGCCGAGGCGAACCGGAACCTGTCGCTGAAGCAGGCCGGCATCCAGGCCGAGATCGACGCGGCGAAGGCCCAGTCGGCGGCGGCCGGCCCTCTCGCCCAGGCCGAGCGGGACCAGAAGATCCTGGCCGAGCAGCAGAAGGTCGCCGAGCAGAACGCCGAGCTCAAGCAGCGCCAGCTGGACACCGAGGTGCGCAAGCCGGCCGACGCCGCCCGGTACCGGGTGGAGCAGGAGGCCGAGGCGGCCCGCAGCGCCGCCGTTCTGCACGCGGACGCGCAGCGGCAGGCCACCATCGCCGGCGCGCAGGCGCAGGCCGAGCAGGCCCGCCTGACCGGTGAGGGCGAGCGGGCGAGGCGTGCCGCGCTGGCTGAGGCGCACGCGATCGAGGGTGCCAAGGAGGGTGAGGCGGAGCAGCGGCGGCGTACCGCCATCGCCGAGGCGATCGAGCGGGAGGGCACGGCCGAGGCCGCGGCGATCCTGGCGAAGGGTCAGGCCGAGGCGGAGGCGATGGCCAAGAAGGCCGAGGCTTTCGCGGCGTACGGCGACGCGGCCGTCATCGACCTGCTGGTGAAGGTCCTGCCGCAGGTCGTCGAGGCGGCCAGCGCCCCGCTCGCCAACGTCGACAAGCTGACCGTCATCTCCACCGACGGGGCCACGTCGCTGACCAAGTCGGTGGCCGGCAACGTGGCGCAGGGTCTGCAGATCGGCACCGACCTGACCGGTATCGACCTGACCGGCCTGCTGGCCCGGCTGGGCGGCACCAAGGTCAACGGCGAGCACCCGGCCGTCGAGGGCAGGATCCAGGACTGACGCGGAGTCACCCGGCCGGCAGGCAGCTGCCGGCCGGGTCGGTCTCCAGCCGGAGCTGGGTGAAGTCGGTGCCGACGAGCTTGAAGGCGAACACGAGCCGGTCCTTGGGGCACGTCTTGCTGCCGGAGTCGATGGCGTGGCCGTTGGCCTTGATGACGATCTCTCCCGAGGTCACCTCCACGCCGGTGATCCACGGCCGCCGTAGTTCGGCCGGGGGTCCGCCGAGCAGTGGTTGATCGATCCGCCACGGGCGCTGCGCCGGGGAGGAGCCGTCGAACACCTCGACCGTCCCGACGTTGTCGCAGCTGCGGACGACGAGTGCGTCGGCGACGCCGTCACCGCTCACGTCGCCGGTCACCACCTGCTGGACGACGGCCTCCTGCGTCTTGTCCTCGCAGGGCAGGACGAACGTGTCCCAGTCGGCGTCCTTGCCGGCGCTCGCGAGGTTGCCGCCCGGCGCCTCCGCCTCCGGCAGCGCGTCCGCCGGCCGGCCGGCGGACGCCGACGGCGACGCGGACGGCGTGGGCTCCGGGGTGCTCTGCTCACCGGAGGTGCATCCGGCGAGCAGCACCAGCGCCAGCGCCGGCTCCGCAAAAGGGACTAACCTCATAATTGCACACTAGTACGGCGGAAGTCGTGGCCGGAGCGGATCCCCGGCACCGCTGCACAGTGACGACGCTCACAACCTTGGGATCCGCTTGCATCGGCTAGTGTCTATGCCGGAACGGGGACCAGCTTTCGGCGGGGGCATTTGACGAAAGCACACTGGGCGGCCGCATCGGCCGTCCAGGGCAACGTCGTTGTCAAAACCGGATCAGCCGACGCACTTCATTCTTCACGCTTTCCGCCACCTCCCGATTCCGACCTGTCGATTGCGGACGGAAACAGCGGCGACTTGATGAGCTCAAGACTTCATCGGGCGGCGAGAACCCTCACGCGTGAAGGAGAATCGGTGTTTCGACTATCCAGACCCGGACGTGGCCGAGCCGCCGCGCTCAGCATGCTTCTCACCACCACGTTCCTCTACCCCAGCACACCGGCGGCAGCCGAGACCCTGGCGGTGGACCGTGCCACCGCGGTCGCGCACCTGGTCGACGGCGGCCCCTCGGTACGCCGGGCCGCGCACGCCGCCCTGACCGGCTCCGAGGCCGATCTCCAGCAGTACTTCAGCACCGCCTACCGCGAGGCGCACGCGGCCGACCAGATCGCGGCGGCGCAGGTCCTGGCCAGTATGGACGGGCCCACGATGCGCGCGGCGGCCCTGCAGGCGATCGCGACGTCGCCGGCGGCGACCGAGGCCTTCGTGAACGAGGGGTGGGTCTCCAGCTGGAGCGCTGACGAGCGGATCCGCGCGAACCGGATCCTCGAGTCCGGCGGCCCGACGGCGCGAGCCGCGGCGGCTGCCGCTCTCGGCGGTTCCGCGGAGGAGCTGGAGAACTTCCTGGCGAGCGGGTACGCGAAGGCCACGTACGCCGATGATCGGATCGCCGCGACGCGGATGCTGACCGGAGGGCCGAACAACAGCGGCCCGGTGCTCAACACCGCGGCCCAGGAGGCGCTGGCCGGCACCCCGGAGGAGCTCGAGGAGTTCCTGAGCTACGGCCAGCTCGTGGCGCGGGCCCGGGACCAGGAGCTCGCTTCCCTGCGGAGCTTGACGGAGCAGGCCAAGCAGGCGTCCGAGACCACGGCCCGGGAAGCCCTGGCGGCGACGGCCGCGTCGACCCGCGCGGCCAACGCCGCGGCGGAGGCGAAGAAGGCGGCGCAGACCGCGGCCGAGGAGACCCGGGCCGCCGGCGGAGCGGCGAAGAAGGCCGACGCGGCGGCCGGCCGGGCAGCCGACGCGGCCAAGGGCGCCGCCGCAGCGGCCAGGGACGCGGTGGGCGCGTCCAACGCGGCGATGCGCGCGGCCCGGATCGCCTCGGACGCGGCGCGGAAGGCGACCGCTGCCGCGTCGGCGACGGCACAGGCCGCGGCACGTGCGCAGCAGGCGGCGGCGAACGCGCGGACCGGCGCCGGCGATGCCCGGGCCGCCCGGATCGCTGCGCAGGCAGCCCGGGACGCCGCCGCAGCGGCGAAGGACCTGGACCTGGTGCGGGCGCAGCGTGACCGGGCGCTGGCCGAGGCGGAGAAGGCCGCGAACGCGGCCAAGGGCGCCAGCTCGGACGCGGACGCGGCGGCCGCTGCCGCGGACGACGCGGGTGCGCAGGCCGGTGTGTCCGAGTCGGAGGCGGCTCGGGCGCGGAAAGCGGCCGAGGACGCGCGGCGTGCGGCTGCCGCGTCGGCGCGTGCCGCGGAGCGGGCGGTCGCGTTCGCCCGCAAGGCCGCGGTCGCGTCGGACCAGGCGTTCGAGTACGCCCGGCAGGCCGCCGCCCACGCCGAACGGGCCGCAGCCGCCGCGGAGGCCGCCGCGGCCGCCGCGGAACGGGGTGAGAAGTCGGCGACCGAGGCGTCCAACCACGCCGCCGCGGCGGTCACGGCGGCGAACATGGCCGTCGCCACGGCCGAGCAGGCGGCGAACCTGGAGAGGCTGGCCCGCGAGGACGACGTCACCCGGTTGGCCGAGGCCACCGAGCAGGGTGTCCTGCGCGCCCAGGACGCGATGCGGCTGGAGACCGAGGAGAAGGCCGCGGGCGGTGAGGCGCTCGCCTGGAACAGCAAGCTGCTCTGGGACACCGCCGAGGAGGGCCGGGTCGACCCGACCACGCGTCAGTTGCTGACCGAAGCGGCGGCCACGGGTGTCTCCACCGAGGTGATGCTCCAGAAGGGCCGCAAGGCCGCGATCACGCTGCTGACCACCGGCAGCGAGTGGACCAAGGCCGCCGCGGCGGAAGCCCTCGCCGGCGGCGAGACGGAGATGCGGTCCTGGCTCGCCGACGGCAGGCGGATGGCGGTCGGCCAGGACGACCGGGCGAAGGTGTGGCGGCTGACCGACACGCTGCCCGACGGTGCCGAGAAGACCGCCGCGAAGACCGCGCTGGCCGGTGACGACGCCGCGGTCGAGAGGTTCCTGCAGACGCGCAACTACGCGGGGAAGACGGCTCAGGACCGCACGAAGATCTACGCGATCCTGGACGCGAGCCCCGGCCCGAACGTCAAGAACGCCGCCAACGCCGCGCTGGCCGGTACGACCGCGGACATGCACAAGTTCCTGCGCGAGGGTCAGCACACCGCTCGGGCGGCGGACGACCGTATCGAGGTCTACCGGATCATGGAGACCGGTGGCCCGGAGGTCAAAGCCGCCGCACAGGTGGCGCTCGCCGGCCCGAAGTCGTACCTCACCTACTTCCTGACCACGTCGCAGTTCCAGGCGATGCAGCGCGATCAGGAACAGGCCGCGCACGTGCAGGTCGCTCGGGCTCTTGTCGCGCAGACACAGGAGTACGCGCAGAAGGCGCTCGCCGACGCGGCCACCGCGAACAAGGCCGCCTATGACGCGTGGGGCAAGGTGGCCGAGGCGAACAAGGCGGCCGCTGACGCCGCCGCCGCCGCGAACAAGGCGGCCGGTTACGCCGGTGACGCCCGTGCCTCCGCCGTCGCGGCGAAGGCCTCGGCCGACAGCGCGGCACAGTCGGCGACCAAGGCCAAGCAGGCCGCTGCCTCGGCTCAGGCCAGCGCGAACAGTGCCGCACAGTCCGCCGCCACCGCGTCCGCCGCGGCCCGGCAGGCGCGGTCCGACGCCAACAACGCCTACGCCGCCAAGCGGGACGCGCGCAACGCGGCCAACGCGGCCGGCAAGGACGCGGCCGCCGCCGATGCCGCGGCCAAGGAAGCCGCCGCCATCTACACCACGAAGCTGAAGGAATACGAGGCGCAGCAGCGCAACACGGCGCCGGGCACCGGGGTGGACATCGGTGGTACGGGCAGCGCCGCCGACGACCACAAGACGTGGGGTTGCCTGGAGCTCGACCCGTCGGCGGTCTCGATGGAGTGCCTCAAGGTCTACAAGGACTTCGCCGGCGCCCTGATCGACCAGCCGAAGTGCGCGACCCCGGCCAACCAGAACACGCCGGGCTGCCGGATGCTCGCCGACCTCAAGCAGTTCGTCGGCGAGAACGACGAGGTCATGCTGGACATGCTCCAGTTCGTCCTGATGGCCTGCGGCCTGGTGCCGGTGGCCGGCGAGGCCTGCGACGGCATCGACGCGGGCATCTCGTTCAGCCGGGGCGACTGGGCCGGTGGCCTGCTCTCGCTCGGCTCCGCGGTCCCGGGGCTCGGCTACCTCACCACCGGCGCCAAGGCCTGGAAGAACTCCGACAAGCTGCGCAGCATCAAGCAGTTCATCGACAAGATCCGGAAGGGCAGGTGCCCCAACAGCTTCGTTCCCGGCACCCGGGTCCTCCTCGCCGACGGTCGCAGCGAGAAGATCGAGGATCTGGAGGTGGGCGACTCCGTTCTGGCCACCGATCCGGTTCGGGGCCGCACCGGCGCCCGTGCGGTGACCGCCACCATCGCCGGTTCCGGGACCAAGCACATCGTCGACATCGAGGTAGGCGACGACAGCGGCACGGCGACCGTCTCGGCCACCGAGGGCCACCCGTTCTGGGTTCCCGCGCGCCGAGCGTGGATTCCCGCCGGGGACCTGACCGCCGGCACCGAACTGGTCGACGACGAGGGCGACGCGGTACGGGTCAACCGGATCACCGAGCGCACCGAGGTGACCCGGGCGTACAACCTCACCGTCGCCGGCTTCCACACCTACTACGTGCTGGCCGAACGGACGCCGATCCTGGTCCACAACTGTGACCCGGCGAAGTTCGGATCGGATCTGGGCGCGGAGGTTCGCGCGCTGCCGAGCGGCCGGACGGACGCCATCACGAGCCGGATCACCGCCAAGGGACTCAGCCAGGAGGACGCCGCGACGGCGGCCAATGCCGCAGCCGAGGCCGCGTTCGGCGGCACCGGTGGACTGCACAGGCTGGACGACGGCCGGATCGTCGTGCTGCCTGCCATGCTCAACCCGAACGCGCCGATTCTCGTAGTGGACGCCGCCGGTGCCGTCAAGGCGGGCAAAGCCGAGTTCGGCGTGGACGCCAACGGCATCACGGTCAAGAACGTGCGGACACGGTAAGGGTGATGATGCCTTCGTTCGGGATCAGGGAGTTCCAGCTCCACATGCTCGCCACCATGCCGCCGTCCCCGCGCCGGGACGAGGCGCTGACGGAACTGGAGGCCGGCGAGGACGACGCGAAACAGGCACTTGTGGCCGCCCGGGAAGCCGGCCTGTTCCAGGCGGGTCACCGGGTGACCGTCGAGGCCGCGATGCTGGGCGATCCCCTGTACGAGTTCCACCCGCCGGAGACCGCCGGATTCGAGGGCTCACGGGCCCTGGCCTTCCACCTTCCGGTGTTCCGTGGGTTCGATTTCGTGCTCAACGTGACGCCCCACGGCATCGTCTGGGGTCAGGGCCTGGCCCGCTCGCGGGACACGCCGGTTCCGGAGATCCGCTCACTGGACGATCTCCAGCCCTGGCGCTTCGTCCGGGACGAGGTCGCGAGCGCCATGCGGGAGCCGACGGTCGTCGACGGGTTCTCGTTCAGTGAGAGCCTGTCCGGATTCGTGGCGTCGGACGAGGTGGTCGCCCGCTTCGACTTCGACCTCCTTCAGGCCGCGGGTCCCGCCTAACGGCGATGGGCTCCTCCGCACTCCGCGGGGGAGCCCATCTCAGGGGGCGAGGACCAGACCGCTCGTCGGGACGCCGGTGCCCGCGGTGACCAGCACCGGGCCGTCCCCGGGCACCTGGTTGACGGCGGTGCCGCGGATCTGGCGGACCGCCTCGGCGATGCCGTTCATACCGTGGATGTAGGCCTCCCCCAGCTGCCCGCCGTGCGGGTTCACCGGCAGCCGCCCGCCCAGCTCGATCCCGCCGTCGGCGATCAGGTGCCGGGCCTCACCACGGTCACAGAAACCGAGCTCCTCCAGCTGCATGAGGACGTACGGGGTGAAGTGGTCGTAGAGCACGGCGGTGCGGATGTCGCCCGGCCGGTAGCCGGATCGCCGCCACAGTTGCCGGGCCACCACGCCCATCTCCGGCAGCGCGCCCATCTCCGGCCGGTAGTAGCTGGTCATCACGTACTGGCCGGGGCCGCTGCCCTGCGCCGACGCGGCCACCACGGCGGGCGGCCGGGCCAGGTCGCGCGCGCGCTCGACGGACGTGACGACGACGGCCACCGCCCCGTCGCTCTCCTGGCAGCAGTCGAGGAGCCGCAGCGGCTCGGCGATCCACCGGGACGCACGATGGTCGTCGAGGGTGATCGGGCGGCCGTGGAACCACGCGTACGGGTTGGTCGCCGCATGCCGCCGCGCCGCGACCGTGACCCGGCCGAAGTCGTCGGCGCTCGCCCCCGAGTCGTGCAGGTAGCGCTGGGCGATCATGGCGACCTGCGCGGCCGGGGTGGCCAGGCCCATCGGCGCGTGCCAGCCGGTGTCCGGATCGGGGGACGCGTAGGCCCGCCCGAACCGGCGGCCGGACCGCTCGTTGAGCGCGCGGTAGCAGACCACCACGTCGGCCAGGCCCGCGTCGACGGCGAGGACGGCCTGCTGGACGACCGCGCACGCGGCGCCTCCGCCATACCCGATCCGGGTCAGGAACGTCAGCTCGGCCAGGCCCAGCTCGCGGGCGACGGCGATCTCGCTGCTGTTGTCCATGGTGAAGGTGACCAGGCCGGAGACGTCGGCGGGGCGCAGGCCGGCGTCGTCCAGGGCGGCGCGGATGGCCTCGACGGCCAGGCGCAGCTCGCTGCGGCCGGAGTCCTTGGAGAACTCGGTGGCGCCGATCCCGGCGATCGCGGCGGTCACGAGGCCACCGCCACGATCCCGGTGATCGCGGCGGTCACGAGGCCACCTCCACGGTTCCGGTGACGTGCACACCGGTGGCGGTGCGGCCGATCACGTCGACCCGGTCACCGAAGACCTGGCCGGTGAAGGTCAGCGTGTCGTAGGCGAGGCACGGCGTACCCAAGCGGATCCTGATGCCCTTGATCGTGGTCGTCGGGCCGAGCCGGTCGGTGACGAAGCGCTGGACCATGCCGGTCGTGGTGAGGATGTTGACGAAGATGTCCGTGCCGCCGAGGCGGACGGCCGCGTCCCGGTCGTGGTGGACGTTCTGGAAGTCGCGGGTCGCCAGCGCGGTGCTGACGATCAGCGTGGGGGTGACGTGCAGCTCCCACGGGTCGAGGGTGGGCACGTCGGGGCGCCAGACCGGCAGGCCCCCGTCGAACGTGACGCGCACCGGGTCGCCGATCGCCGGGCGCGGGCCACGATACTCGGCGACCATCCGGACGCCTTCGGCCAGATCGACGAGCCCGACGGTGTACGGCGCCCGCCGCCCCGGAACCGGCGGATGATGATGCACGGTGTAGCTGTGGATCGTGCCGGCGCCCGTGGCCACGGTGTGCTCCTGCTTGAAGGAGCCGCAGGCGGGGCAGGCCGGGCCGGGCGGATGGCGCAGCGCGTGGCACTCGCCGCAGCGCTGGATCCGCAGCTCGCCGCCGGTGACGCCGTCCCAGAAGAAGGCGTTGTCCGCGGTGATCACCGGCTGGAGGGGCTCGGCCGGCGGTGCTTCCGGTCGCGGCTCCGGCCGGTAACGCAGGATCCGGAACGTCATCTCGGCGACCGGCTCCTCGCCGACCAGCCACGTGGTCGCGGTCGTGATGAACCAGCCCTCCCCGAGCGCGGTCCGCTTGGGTCCGGCAACGGATTCGAGGCGGCTGCGAACGGTCACCTCCTCGCCGACGCGCAGGTACCGGTGATACGTCTGCGCGGAGTCGGTGGCCACCACGGCACTGAACCCCGATTGCTCGCACAACTCGGACACCGCCTGCAACGGATCGTCGAGAGACGCGGGCGCCAGACCGCGCATCGTCCAGACCTGGATCATTGCGGGCGGCGCGGTCCCGGTGCTCTCGTAGACCGGATTCGGGTCACCCATCGCCTCCAGCCAGGACCGGATCATCGGCAGGTTGACCGGATCCCGCCCGGGCTTCGCCGGCGTCTCCCCCGCCTCGATCAGCCGTCGCGCCGCTTCCGTGATCATCCGCACCTACCTCGGGACTCTCGGCAGGCCCAGGCCCGCGCTCGCGATGATCTCCCGCTGGATCTCGTTGACCCCGCCGCCGAACGTCAGCACCAGATCCCGCCGCTCGTGCACGTCGAGCCAGTCGAGCAGCTCGGCGGTCGCCGGATTACCCGGATCGCCGTGGCGCGCGACGACCTCGGACAGCTCCTGCCCGAGCCGCAGCAGCCGCTCCGAGGAGAAGACCTTGGTCGCCGAGGCGTCCGCCGGGCCCGGCGCCTCCCCGGCCACCTGCCAGTTGAGCAGCTCGTTCACGCGGCGTGCGGCGTGGGTGCGGGCCAGGGCGCGACGGACGTCCGCGTTCTTCTCCACCCCCGCGGCGTACGCCCAATCGCGCACCCGATCGAACAGGGCGCCCATCCGCCCGGCCGGCCCCAGCATGACGCGCTCGTGGTTGAGCTGCGTGGTGATCAGCCGCCACCCGTCGCCCTCACCACCGACCCGGCGCGCCACCGGCACCCGTACCCCGCTGAGATAGGTCGCATTGACGTGGTGCGTCCCGTCGCAGGTGATGATCGGCGTCCACGAATAGCCCGGGTCGCGCGTGTCCACGATCAGGATCGACAGGCCCCGGTGCCGTTGCGCCGACGGGTCGGTCCGGCAGGCCAGCCACAGGAAGTCGGCCTCGTGCGCCCCGGTGGTGAACGTCTTCTGGCCGTCCACGACATAGTCGTCACCGTCACGGAAGGCCCGGGTCCGCAGCGCGGCGAGATCGGTGCCCGCCTCCGGCTCGGTGTAGCCGATCGCGAAATGCAGCTCCCCGGCCAGGATCCGGGGCAGGAACTCGCGCCGCTGCTCCGGCGACCCGTGCGCGAGCAGCGTCGGCGCCACGGTCTGCAGGGTCACGGCGGGCAGCGGCACGTCGGCGCGGGCCGCCTCGTCGACGAAGATCTGCTGCTCGGCATGGCCGAGGCCGCGTCCGCCGTACTCCCGAGGGAATCCGAGCCCCAGCCACCCGTCGCGGCCGAGGCGGGCCACCAGGTCGCGGAACGCGGCGCCATGCCGTTCCCGCAGCAGCACCCCACGCTCCGCGGGCGTCAAGACCTCGCGGAGGTACGCCCGGAGCTCGTCGCGCAGCTCCCGCTGGCCGTCGGTCAGTTCGATGAGCACACGCGCTCCCCCAGGACGGTCAGCCGGTGCTCGCCGCCGCCGAGGAACCGGACCAGGTCCCGGATCAGCGCCGTGTGCCGGTGCAGCGGGTAGTCGATCGACAGGCCGAGCCCGCCGTGCAGGTGGTGGCAGGTGCGGGCGGCCGGAGGGGCCTCGGCGGTCAACCACTGCGCGGCGATGTCGAGGTCGTCGCCGGCGTTCCGGCCGGTGCCGAGTCGCCAGACCGCGCTGGTCACCACCAGATGCAGGGTGCGACTCGCCACGTAGACGTCGGCGACCTGCTGCGCGACGGCCTGGAAGGTGGCCAGTGGCCTCCCGAACTGCTGCCGGGTCCGCACGTGCTCGGCGGTCAGTGCGAGGGCGCCGGCCAGCGCCCCGTCCCCGAGCGCACAGGCTCCGGCGATCGCGAACCGCAGCAGGCCGGCATGGCAGTCGGCGCCCCCCGCCCCGTCCACCGCCGCGCCGCCGCCCAGGAGCCGTGACGGGGCCTCGTTCAGGTAGAGGATGCCGTTGGTCAGGGTGGCGCCCGGACCGGCCGGGTCGATGATCACGACGGCCGGGCCGGCGACCGTGACCAGCAGGCGGTCGGCGGCGATGACACCGGTCTTGACGCCGGTGACCGTGCCGCCGGCGGTGATCGCGGTGCGGGGTGCGGCCGGCAGCGGGTCGCCCGGCTCGGCGATCGCGGCGCCGAGCGTGCGGCCGGTCAGCAACTCGTCCTGCTGCGCCTCGGTGCCCCAGCGGGCGACGGTCAGGACACCGAGCGCCAGGTGCTGCAGGGCGGGGACGTCGACGGCGCGGCGGCCGATCTCGGTGAGCACGAGAGCGGTCTCCAGGGCACCGAGACCGGCCCCGCCGAGACGCTCCGGGACGGCGAGAGTGAGGAGCCCGGCCCGGCCGAGATCGGTCCACGGCTTGTCGCTCCCGGCCAGCACCTCGGCCGCCAGACGGGCGATCGCGTCGTGCGTCTCGTCCAGCCGGAAATCCATGAGACTGATTAGAACACGTTTCAGTTTGGACCCGCCACCACCGGGTGACACAGCGACGCAACGTGCCGTTGCTAGGCTTGATTCACCGGGAAGGAGTGGCCATGGCAGCAGCGAGAACGAGTACCACTACGCGCAGTGCTCTTGCGGGCACTGACGTCGAGCAGGGTTCGGCCGCACAGCGCGATCGACGGCGGCGGATCCTCGAGGCGACGCTCGCGCTGGCCTCCAAGGGCGGTTACGACGCCGTGCAGATGCGCACGGTCGCGGAGCGGGCCGGGGTCGCCCTGGGTACGCTCTACCGCTACTTCCCGTCGAAGATCCACCTGCTCGTGTCGGCACTCGCCTCCGAGTTCGAGACGATCCAGGAGAAGCTCGGGCGCAAACCCATTCCGGGCGACACTCCGTATGATCGGATGATCTTCGTCCTGGGCCGGATGACCCGCGCCATGCAGCGGGAGCCGCTGCTCGCCGAGGCCATGACGAGGGCCTTCATGTTCGCCGACCCGTCGGCTTCGGCCGAGGTCAACGCGGTGGCGCGGCTGATGGAGGAGATGTTCACCCGGGCCATGCACGCCGACGGCGACGTCGAGCCGACGGCCGACGACCGGGCGAAGGCACGGGTGATCGGCGACGTGTGGCTGTCCAACCTGGTGGCCTGGGTGACCCGTCGCGCCTCCGCCAACGACGTCGTCAACCACCTGGAGCTGGCCACCCGCCTGCTGCTGCACTGACCGCACGTGCCGGTGCGATGCGCATCGCGTGGTGACCTGCGGCGCGCATCGCACCGCAGGTCACCGCACGGGGTCACGCGACGAGGGCGGTCAGCTTCTCCAGGGCCTGCTTGGCGGCGGGGCCGGCCTGCTTCTCCAGCATGGCGGCCATCGGGCCGTTGAGGGCGGGCCCGGCGAACTCCATCTCGTAGGTGATCCGCGAGCCGGCGCCGTCGGGCTCGATGATGAAGCGGTTCTTGGCCTTCACACCCATCGGGCCGTCACCGGCCATCTCCAGACGGTTCGGGGCGTCGGCCGAGACGACCTTCCATGCCATCTCGGCGGGCATGCCCATGAGCTTCACCTTCTGCTTGTACGTGGCGCCCTCCGTCACCGCCGCCGGCAGGTCACCGGTGAAGCCCTGGTGCATGCTGTTCCACTCGGGGGTCCGGGGCAGGTCGGTGACGACCTGCCACACCTTGTCGGGCTCGGCCGGGGAGTTCGCCGAGACGCTCACCTTGGGCATGTTGTCTCCTCCTGATCAGGGCGTGGCCGCGGGGCGAAGGCCGGTCACGCGCTTCTCGTTCGTCAGCCGGCCGCGAGGTCGAGGCCGGCCACGTGTCCGAAGGTCATCGCCGGTCCGAGGGTGGATCCGGCGCCGGCATAGCTGTGGCCCATGACGGCGGCGCTGGCGTTGCCGGCCGCGTACAGGCCGGGGATGACCGCGCCGTCCGGCCGCACCACCCGGGCACGGGCGTCGGTGACGAGGCCGCCCTTGGTGCCCAGGTCACCGGGGACGATCTTGAAGGCGTAGTACGGCGGCAGCCAGATCGGCGCGAGGCACGGGCTCGGCAGGTTGGTCGGGTCGGCGAAGTAGGCGTCGTACACGCTGTCACCACGGTGGAAGTCCGGGTCACGGCCGGCTCGCGCCTGGGAGTTGAACCGGCTGATCGTCGCGCTCAGGGCCGCCGCCGGCACGCCGATCTTCGCGGCCAGCCCGCTGATCGTCCAGTCCTTGACCAGCGCGCCGGACGAGTACCAGTCGTCGGGGTAGGGCAGCAGCGGGGCCAGGTCCTTGAACAGGTACCGGTTGCGGTAGTCCTGGTCGGTGATCATCCAGCAGGGCACGTGGCCCTTGTTGTACATGGTGTGCACCACGTCGCTGTAGGGCGCCGCCTCGTTGACGAACCGTTTCCCGGCCTGGTTCACGAAGATGGTGCCGGGCAGGGTGCGCTCGGACAGGCAGAACCACGGCTCGCCGGGCAGCGGGATCATCGGCCCCCACCACGCGTCGTCCATCAGGCCGAGGGCGGCGCCGGCCCGCTCCCCCGCCTCGATGCCGTCACCGGTGTTGGAGTCGGCGCCGATCGTCCAGTCGGTGCCGATCGGCGCGGCCTGGAACTGTTTGCGCATCCGCTCGTTGTGCTCGAACCCGCCGCTGGCCACGACCACGCCGCGCCGGGCCCGGATCAGCGTCTCGGCGCCGTCGTGGCGGGCCAGCACTCCGGCGACCCGGCCGTTCTCCACGTGCAGGTCGAGCAGCGGGGTGTCCAGCCAGACCGGCACGCCAGCCGCGATCAGCCCGGCCCGCAGACCGCCGGCCAGCGCCTGGCCCATGGTGACCGGCTTCTGTCCCTGCGCGGCCGCCTGCAGGTAGCGCCAGACGATCTCGGAGGCGACGACCAGGCCGCGTGGGTGCCGGGCGATCAGCGACAGCCACCGGTAGTCGACCGTGTAGACCACGGTGCCGGCCGGGCTCGCCTGGTAGGGGCCGTTGAGGTGGGCCAGCTCGTCGCCGAGGACGTTGGCGTCGAGGGCCTTCGGCTCGATCGAGCGGCCCTTGGGCATGCCGCCGGGCAGCTCGGGATAGTAGTCCGGGTAGCCCTCCATCCACGCGAACCGCAGTGGTGTCCACTTCTGCAGGTAGGCGATGGCGCGCGGGCCGTAGGTGAGGAAGGCCTGACGGCGGGCGGCGGGCACCTCGGGTCCGACCACGGCGGCCAGGTAGGTGTCGGCCTTGCCGGGCGTGTCGGGGACTCCGGCGGCGAGCAGCACGTCGTTGTTCGGCACCCAGATCCCGGCGCCGGAGCGGGCCGACGATCCACCGTAGACGGACGCTTTTTCGATGAGAACCGTGTTCAGCCCGGAGCGGGCCGTAGTGAGCGCGGCTGTCATGCCGGCGGCGCCGGCACCCACCACGACCACGTCGTACTCCACGGTGACCGCCATGGCATCCCCATCCGCCGTGTCGTTTACCCCTCCGCAACAACTAGAACAGGTTATAGCAGTGTGATGAGATTCACTAGGTCCGATGGCGCGGCGTATAGCAGCCTGTTGCTGTGAGCGAGATCGAGAACGGCCATGGACTCCAGCACCGCCGGGACGCCATCGCCGAGCTGGGCGACGCGCTGCGGCTGCTGGTCGAGCAGGCGACGGCCACCGAGGCGCCGGCCGCTGAGCTGCTCCGGGCCGCCGAGCTGATCCGGCGGGCGGCAGGCCCCTGGGCGAGCGGGTGCGGGGCCGCTTCGAGACCGCGTCCGCCGACGACCTGCTCGGCGGGGTGCGCCTCTACAACCCGGTGACCGGCGGCGGCAGCGCGTTCGCCCCGCCGTTGGAGATCCGTCGCGACGGTGACGTCGCGGTCGGCTCGTGCACGCTCGGCCGGGCCTTCGAGGGACCGCCCAGCTTCGCGCACGGCGGGGTCAGCGCGATGCTGCTCGACCAGATGCTCGGCTACGCGTGCGGCATGTCCGGCCATCCGGGCATGACCGTCCGCCTCGACACGGGCTACCGCGGGCCGGTGCCGCTCTACACGCCGCTGCGGCTCATCGGCCGGGTGGCCGGGATCGACGGGCGGAGGGTCACCGCGACCGGCACGATCACCACCGCCGACGAGCCCGGCCGGGTGCTCGTCGAGGCGACCGGGGTGTTCGTGGCACTGCGGGCCGAGCAGGCGCAGCGCCTCTTCGGCCCGGTGATGGGCTGACCACGCCGGTTCCCGGCGGCTGCCGGGCCCCGGTGACAGGCTGACCACGCCGGTTCCCGGTGGCAGCCGGGTCCGCCCGGCTGCCGGGGCCCGGTGACGAGCCGGCCTACTCGGCGACGCGCTGCATCAGCCTGTCGTCGGGCACGGTGGCGGCGCCAGTCCGGGCCAGGGCGCGTTCGCGCAGCTCCGACGGGAGCCCGGTGCGCTCGGACAGCCAGGTCACCCAGGCCGGCAGCAGGGCGAGCAGTTCGTCGGCGTCCTTGCGGTACTCGTCGCGGATCTGGTGCGACACCGACTCGACCCGGTGCGGGGAGCAGGTGTCGAACAGTGCGGGGGCGATCATCGGCCAGGAGTCGAACATCTCCTCGGCCAGCGCCTCCAGATTGCCCGGCTCGGGGCCCTCGGCACGCCCGCGCCACCACGAGACGAACCGGTCCGGGCCCAGATCCAGTGCCGTCTCCTTGACGTCGAGTCTCAGCACCGGCGGCAGGTCCAGGACCACCTCGGCCAGGCGGCGGCACCGGTGGTACTCGGTGAACTGCTCGGCCGACTCACCGCCCAGCGCGGAGATCTCCTCCGGCTTCGGCAGCAGATCGGCGAGCAGGCCCGAGTCGTCGACCCGGCGCCACGACGTGCCACCGGCCGCGAACGGGCCCACCCCGACCTGCCACGCGGCCAGCGCCTCCTCGGGCGAGGCGTAGAAGCCGGCGTGCACCGGAAGCGGGACGAAGGCGCACGCGTCGATGTCCCACAGGTACCAGCGGACCGGGCCCTCCGGCGTGGCGAACGGGGCGGCCACGGCGAACCGGCTGCCGTACCGGTCGCGGGTCCAGCGGACCTCGCCGGCCACCTCCGGGTCGGGTGAGTCGAGTCCGGTGCGGTCCCGCAGCGGCGACGGCAGGATCGCGGCCAGCGCGGCCGACACCCGCCGGGCCGGCTCGTCGTCGCCGGCGTCGTGCAACACTCCCGCGAGCGCGACGACCAGGTGGTCGGGCCCCACATACTCTTCGAGGGGCCGCTCGTCCAGGTCGGCGAGCAGCGGCCCGAGCCGGGCGCACAGCTCGTCCTC
Organism: Actinoplanes sp. CA-252034; assembly: GCF_050956125.1. Lineage (NCBI taxonomy): Bacteria > Bacillati > Actinomycetota > Actinomycetes > Micromonosporales > Micromonosporaceae > Actinoplanes > Actinoplanes sp. CA-252034. The sequence continues at coordinate 2,630,381 of NZ_CP191846.1, read as the reverse complement.
CAGGGCGGTGCCGGCCCTCGGGGACGTCATCAGGTCGGCGGCCAGCGCCAGGGCGTGCGGGCGGGCCGACTCGAGGCGCATCGCCTGGCCCTGCTCGTAACCCGCGGCGACGTCCGCGAGTGATCGCGCCAGCCGCACCTGCCGGGTGTGCGCGCGCCGGCGCTCGGCCCGGGCCGCGGAGGTGGACTTGGCGGACTTCTTGCGTTTACGAGAGACCGGCACGGGCCGAGAATATGTGGCGTTCCCGGCCCGATCCTCCCGTCGTCACCCGCACGGGCGTCTATCCGCTTTCTAACAGCGCTCGGGTCGCCACCCGTCCGAGCCGCGCAGGAACGCCTCGACGGTGCTGGATGCGGCCTGCTCGGCGGTCAGCTGTGGACGGTTCTCGGAGACCAGCGCACCGGGGCCGAAGTTGCGGTACTCGGCGAACCGGGCCTCCTCCCACGGCCACGTGCCGAAGTCGCTCCAGGCGAGGTCGGGGATGTGCGTGCCGATCCACGACTGCCGGATCACCGTCTGCCCGATCGCGTTCGGATCGTTGCTCGGATGCCACGGCCGGCCCAGGAACACCGTCCCGGCCGGGGCGTCCGAGGTGAACCGGCAGTGGTCGAAGAGCAGCCCGTGCGGGTTGGTGATGTCGGTGCTCGGGGCGGTGACGTACCCGTTCGGGGTGCTCCCCCGGTTCAGCGAGTGGATCCGGCAGCGGTCGAAGACGGCGCTGGCCCGGCCGAAGATGAAGTCGACGTCACCCTCCACATGGCAGTCGCGCAGGTAGACCCGGGCGATCACGCCGGCGGCGCTGCTGTTGACGTAGAGGGTGTCCTGGTTGGCCAGGAACCGCACCCGGTCGAAGACCAGCCGGTCGGCCCGGGTGAGCACGGCGACCGCCTGCCGGTTGGTGATCTCCGGGTGGGCGGCCTCGTCGAAGAGGTTGGCGAAGGTCAGGTTCGACGCGCGGAAGCCGGCGCCGTCGACGGTCACCGACGCGCTGCCCGAGGTGCCCCAGGTGCCACCGCCGGGCTTGGGCGTGCCGTTGGCCCGGTCATCGGCGATCACCACGTCGTCCGGGCGACGGCCCAGCCCGCGCAGCTCGATCAGTGGCTTGCTGGACGGGACGATCACCTGGCCGAGATAGGTGCCGGGCCGCACGCCGATGACGAACGGCTCGGTCGCGGCGGTGGGTGCGGCGTCGATGGCGGCCTGGATCCCGGTGTGGTCACCGCCGCCGGCCGCCGCCACGATCAGATCCGGTCGCCGGCCGCCGGCGGAGGCGGGCGCGGGCACCAGGCCGGTGGCCACGATGCCGAGGCCTGAGGACATACCGAGGAAGGTACGCCGACGCATACCACTCTCCTACCTGACGAGGGGGATTGCGCTGGGGGAAAGCGCTTTCCTCAGCACGTTAGGGCAGGCATCGGGCAACGTCAACGAAATCTTCGGACGAGTGACGGCGATGGATACAGTGGAGCGATGAGCGAGCCGGTAACGCGAAGGTCCCTGCTGCTCGGCGCGGCGGGAGGGGTGGCGGCCGGTGTGACGGCGACCGCCGCCGGATCGCCGGCCACCGCCGCCGGCGGGCCGGTGCCCCGCCTCGTGCGGGAGCTGGAGGAGAAGATCCGGGCCGGGATGGCCGCCTACGGGATCCCGGGTGTGTCCTACGGGCTCCGCCACCGCGGCCGGGATCATGTGGGCGGCTTCGGGGTGACCGATGTGTCCGCCCCGGCGCCGGTCGACGGCGACACCCTCTTCCGGATCGCCTCGACCACCAAGACCTTCACGGGTACGGCGGTGATGCGCCTGGTCGAGCGGGGCCGCCTGGATCTGGACCGGACGGTGCGCAGCTATCTGCCCGGCTTCCGGACGGCGGACGAGGCGGCGTCGCGGCGGGTCACCCTGCGACAGGCGCTGAACCACAGCCCGGGGTGGCTCGGTGACTCGTTCGTGGACACCGGCGACGGCGACGACGCGCTGGAGCGGTATGTGGCGGCGATGGCCACGCTGCCGCAGCTCACCGAGCCGGGGCGGGTGTTCGCCTACAACAACGCAGCGATCGGCGTGGCGGGGCGGATCCTGGAGGTGGCGACCGGGCGGGTCTACGAGGAGGCCCTGCGGTCACTGGTGCTCGACCCGCTGAGCTTGCGGCAGAGCGCGTTCGCGCCTCAGGGCGTTCCGGGCGCGCGCGTGGCCGTACCCCATGGATTTGATCTTGAAGGTAAGGTCGTGGCCGTGCCGGAGGCGCTGGCCATCCCGCGCAGCCTGCACTCCTTCGGTGGGTTGTTCTCCAGCGCACGGGATCAGCTGCGGTGGGCGCGTTTCCACCTCGGTGACGGCTCGCCGCTGTTGCAGCGGCGGTCGGTGCGGGCGATGCGCTGGCGGCCCGGGCCGGCCGGCGTGCTGTTCGTGGAGATCGACGGGGCCGGGGTGACGTGGATGCTGCGGCCGAGCGCCGAGGGGCCGCGGATCGTGCAGCACGGCGGTGACCTGGGCGGACAGCATTCCGGTTTCTTGTTCGTGCCGGAGCGGGACTTCGCGCTGACGGTGCTGACCAACTCGGAGGGCGGCCCGCAGCTGCTGTCCGAGCTGTTCGCCGACGACTGGGCACTGAGCCGTTTCGCCGGGCTGCACAATCTGCCGGCCCGGCCGCGGGCACTGACCCCGGCGGAGCTGGCGCCGTATGAGGGGCGCTACGCCGGGCAGCAGGTCGGCACCGACGGGACGCTGGTGTCGGTGGAGTTGGAGCTGGTCGGCGCCGGTGGGCGGCTGAGCGCGCGGGCCGGCGGGCAGGAGGCGCTGGTGCTGCCGTTCTACCGCCGTGACCGGGTGCTGGCGTGGACTCCGGACGGCGCCGACACCTACAGCCGGGGCGACTTCGTGCGCGACCCGGACGGCTCGGTGGGCTGGTTCCGGTTCGGTGGCCGCCTCTACCGGCGCAACCCGCTCGGCACGGCGACGGCGCTGCGGAGCGCCCCGGCGGTGCTCGTGCCCGGCACCCTGCCGTACCCGCTGTCTACGACACCAGCTTGAGGTCCTTGCCGTCGGCCTTGAGCAGCAGGAACTTCGGGATCTTGCGGGTGCCGTCGTCGTTGAAGGTCATCGGGCCGGACAGCCCGGTGTAGTCGGTGTCGCCGAGCGCGGTGCGGATCGCCTCGTGGTCGGTGCTCCCGGCCCGTTTGATCGCCTCCACCGCCACCATCACGGCGTCGTAGGACTCCGCGGTCGACGGGCCGGGGTCGGCGCCGTAGGCCGCCTTGTACCGCTGCGCCCATTCCTTCAGCTCCGGCATGAACTGAGGCACGAGCAGCGCGGTCCCGTAGACCTCCTTGCTCTCGGCCGCGGTCAGGTTCTCCAGCAGCGGCCCGTCGGTGGCGCCGTCGCCGACGACGATCTTCCCGGTGAAGCCCTGGCCCCGCAGGTCCTTGATCAGCTGGTTGGCCTCGCCGTAGTAGCCGGTGTAGTAGACGATGTCGGCCTTGCTGCCGATGATCGACAGCGCGGTGCGCCGGTAGTCGCCGGCGCCCTGGCTCAGCTTCAGCTCGCCGGCCATCTTCAGCTTGCCGGTCTTGCGGGCGTACTCGGCGGTGGAGTCGGCCAGCGTGAGCGGGAAGCTGGTGCCGTCGTGGACCACCGACAGTCGGGTCCCGCCGAGCTTCTTCATCCAGTCGACCGCGAACTCGGCCTCGGCGATGACCGTGCCACAGATCAGGAACAGGCCGTTGTAGCCGGGTTCCAGCAGGTCGGTGGAGTTGGCCAGCGCGATGATCATCGGGATGCCGGCGTCGTGGAAGATCTTCAGAGTGGGCACCATGGCGCTGCTGCAGTAGCCGCCGGCGAAGGCCGCCACGTCCTTCTTGACCACGGTCTGGGCGGCGGTGACGGCGGTACCGGGGTCACAGGCGTCGTCCTCGGCCACCAGCTCGACCTGCCGGCCGAGCACCCCGCCGGCCGCGTTGACCTCGGCGACCGCGAGTTTCGCGGCGTTGATCATCGCCTCGCCGGAGGAACTGTTACGGCCACTGATGGGCGCGAGGCTGCCGAGCCGGATGGTTTCACCGGCCGCCGCCGAGGACCCCCCGCCGGCCTGCGGTGTGGCGTCCTCTTCGCCGCAGCCGGACAGGCCGGCCAGCAGCAGGAGAGCGGTCAGTAAAGCGGCACTTGCGGGGCGTGACACGAGCGGCTCCGTTCGGTGGTCTCTACGGTCCGATCGACGTCGACGCGCCAAACCTGAACGGGTTTCCTTGAACACCCGATCCGGCTGCCGACAGACAGGATGTGTTGGGGCAGATACGAGGCCGGGGCCGCAGCTTGCTGATGACGGCGGCGCTGGCCGTCGTCCTGCTGGCGCTCGCCGGTTTCGTGCTGCAAGCGATGGTCAACACGACCCGGGCGACCGAGATGCAGAGCGACGCCCTGATCGTGGACATGAAGTTCACCGAGGCGCGGATCGCCGTGGCCATGCAGGAGGTGAACCTGCGCCACTACCAGGTCGAGCCGTCGGTGGCCGTACGGGCGCGTTTCGACCAGGTGGCCGTCGAGGCGGAGCGGAACCTCGCGGACATCGCCAAGACGTCCGCGCGTGCCCGTCAGGACGCGGAGCGCCTGCTCGCGGGCCAGATCGCCTACCGGAAGCTGGCCGACGACCTGATCGCGAAGGTGGCCGACAGCGACCCGGACTTCATGTCGTTCGACCGCCTCGAGGTGACACCGTCGTTCTACTCGTTGCAGAACGACGTGGACGACGTGTCCCGGGCCTACCACGAATACGCCCAGCAGCAGGTGATCGAGCTCGGCAAGCGCCAGGGGCGGCTGCTGGTCGGCACCGCGCTGGGGTTCGCCGTCGGCCTGACCCTGGTCGCCATGATCATGCGGATGGTCCTCGGCTACCAGCGCCGGCTCGTCACGCAGGCCGCCGACAGCCGCCACCAGGCCCTGCACGACCCGCTGACGGGTCTGCCGAACCGGGCGCTCTTCCAGCAGGACCTGCAGAAGGCGCTGGCCCGCGACGGCCGGACCGCCCTCATGATCATCGACCTGGACGGGTTCAAGGCCGTCAACGACACGATCGGCCACCACGCCGGCGACCAGGTGCTGATCGAGTCCGGGCAGCGGCTGGCCGCGCACGTCCAGGCGCCCGCCGTGGTGGCCCGGCTCGGCGGTGACGAGTTCGCGGTCCTGCTGCCCCAGGTGTCCGGCCTGGCCGAGGCGACCACGCTGGCGGACCGGCTCGTCGCCGAGCTCAACCGGGATTTCGTGCTGGACGAGCGGCCGGCCGCGATCAGCGGCAGCCTCGGCGTGGCGCTCAGCCCGGAGGAGGGCCCCCGGGACGCCGACGAGCTGTTCCGGCATGCCGACGCCGCGATGTACCGGGCGAAACGGCACGGTGGCGGCGTCACGGTGTACGACCCCACCGCCGACGCCGACCAGCCGGACGACCGGATGCAGCTCTTCGCCGACCTGCGGCTGCTGTTGGAGACCGGCGACCCGCACGGCCAGATCCAGCTGTACTACCAGCCGCAGGTGCGCCTGCGCGACGGGCGGGTCACCGGGGTCGAGGCTCTGGTCCGCTGGCACCACCCGGTCCACGGACTGGTCATGCCGGCCGGCCTGCTGCCGATCGCCGAGCGCGGCGGCCTGGAGACCACGCTCACCTATCACCTGCTGGCGGTGGTGGCCCGCCAGGCCGCGGGCTGGCTGGCCGGCGGCTGGCAGGGCCGGGTGTCGTTCAACGTGTCACCCGGCGCGCTCGACGACGAGAGATTCGCCGAGAACGTGCTCGCCACGATCAGCGCGGCCGGGATGCCGCCCTGGATGCTGCGCCTGGAGCTGTCCGAGACCGGCATCATGGCCGACTCCGGCGCCGCCCCGGAGACGCTGCGGCGCATCAGCCAGTCCGGCGTGACCGTGTCCGTCGACGACTTCGGCACCGGGTTCAGCTCGCTGGTGCAGCTGCGGGACGTGCCGGCCGACGAGCTGAAGATCGACCGGATCTTCCTCGGGAACCTGACGCCGGGAACGCCCGACGAGGTGATGGTCCGCAGCTCGATCGACCTGGGGCACAACCTGGGCCTCGAGGTGGTGGCCGAGGGCGTGGAGGACGTCGCGACGCTGATCCACCTGGCCGGGATGACCTGTGACTACGCGCAGGGGTTCGTGCTCGCGCCACCGGTTCCGGCCCAGGACCTGCCGGAAGCCTGCCGGGCCGCCGAGGCGACCGCCGCCGCGGCGCTCGGTTACGCCGCGTCCTCGCCGGCCCGCTGACGGCGCTTCAGCCGCAGCTGCTCCAGCCGGCGCCAGCGGTTGTAGACCTCAACGGCGGCCTCCACCGGCTCCGGTACGCGACCGGCCTTCCACGGGCGGGGCAGGAACGACTCGGCGCCCAGCCAGAGCAGGTCGCTCATCGGGACCGTGCCGCCGTGCATCCGCATCAGCTCCTCGGCCACCGCGAAGGCGTGGTCGCTGCGCCGCCACTCCTCCACCACCGAGCCACCGTTCAGTAACTCTTCGTGATCGTCTGGATGCAGCTCCATGTGCGGCAACCCCTTCCCGGAGAGCGAAAACAGCAGGTCAGGCTGGCACTCTGACGGGGAGGAGGTGAAACTGTCAAGACCACGTAGCGTAGCCAAGGACGAAGGTCACGTGGCTCCGAGTGGTTTCCTCAGCCTCGCGGGCCGAGAGCCGATAGTCCCAGAGTGATGGGGAACGGATCGATACGGCACGACCCGGTGCTCGCCGTGGCCACGGCGTGGACACTTCTGGGGACCGCGCTGTTCTTCGTCCTGCAGGGCCACTCCGACGCTCAGGTCAACGTGTACTGGGCCTTCCAGCCACCCTTGGATCTGCTGCTGGCGTACTCCTCGTGGCGGGTCTTCCGCATCGCCACCGGCGCGACCCGGCGCTTCTGGCGGTTCATGACCATCGCGGGCACGCTCTTCACGGCAGGGGACACGGTTCAGGTCGTCCAGTCGTTCTGGGAGGGCGGCCAGTGGTCGACCGCCGGCGGCACCGTCCAGTCGACCTGTTTCGGCATCGGCATCGGCCTGATCGTCATCGGCATGCTGATCCACCCGCACGCCGGCCGCAGCGGCAAGGACCGGCTGGCGTTCTGGCTCGACTCGGCGACCGTCCTGGTCGGCGGCGCCGTCGTCGCCTGGTGCTTCGCGATCAACTCGGAGGACAGCCGGGCCAACCTGATCGGCGCTCTGGCCGGCGCCGCGCTCGTGCTCACCTCGGCGTTCGCCGCCGTCAAGATGATCCTCAGCGGCAACGCGCCGATGCACCGCAACGCCGCCATCCCGCTGATCCTCGCCGCGGTCGTCAACGCGGGCGGCCTGTTCGCCGCCCCCGAGGCCGACGGGTCACTACCGGCCTACGCGTACGCCATCCGATTCCTGCCGTCGCTGTTCATCGCCGTCGGACCCCGCGTCCAGGAGATACTCGCCCAGTTCGACGAGTCCGCCTTCGGGTCCCGGCGCCGCAAGCCGTACAGCCTCCTGCCGTACGGGTCGATCGCGGTCGTCTTCTCCGCCCTGCTCATCATGCTGTCGCAACACGATCAGAAGGACGCCCGCCTGTGGGGCACCGTCGGCGGCCTCGGCGTCATCGTCGGCCTCGTCGTGGCCCGGCAGCTGCTCGCCTTCCACGACAACAAGACGCTCATCGGGCAGCTCGACACCACCCTCAGCGAACTGCGCGAACACGAGACCCGGCTCCGGCAGCAGGCGCTCTTCGACGACCTGACCGGACTGGCCAACCGCACCCACTTCCGCGAGGAGGTCGACGCGGTCCTCGCCGACGCCGAACCCGGCACCGTGTCGGTGCTGCTCATCGACCTGGACGGGTTCAAGGGCGTGAACGACACGCTCGGGCACGCGGCCGGTGACGCCCTGCTCGCCGGGGTGGCCGACAAGCTGCGCGCCTCGGTCCGCGCCGAGGACCTGCCGGCCCGGCTCGGCGGTGACGAGTTCGCGGTGCTGCTGCGCGGCTGCGACACCCGGGACGCCGATCGCACCGCCCAGCGGATCCTGCAGGCGATGACCGTACCCATCATGATCGACGGGTCTCCGGTGTGCGCCAACGCCAGCATCGGCGTCGCCAGCTGCGAGGCCGACGACGACCTGCGCACGCTGCTGCACGCCGCCGACACCGCCATGTACGCGGCCAAGCACGACGGCAAGGGCACCTGGATGCGCTACGACCACAGCATGCTGACGGCCTGACACATTCTTCATGATCAGTCGTTGCTGTCGACGTGAGTTTCTCGTTCCGGCACGGCGACGTGGCCGTGCACATCACCGTCGACGCGGCGGACGGGCCGAGCGCCTGCCGTCCGGCGGCCGGCCCGTCCGGAGGTGAGACGATCCTCTACCCGCCGGCGCACGCCGACCTGGTCCTGCCCGTCACCGACCCCGGCGACGTCGAGCTGCACTACCGGGCCGGGCTCGGCAGCTGGCGGTCCGGCCCCGGCGAGGGCGAGTTCAGTCGCTGGGCGGGCATCCCGTACGGCCTGCTCGGCCGCCACCTGGTGATGTTCCTGTGCACCGAGGCGTTCCGCTGCCGCACCCGCACGATCACCCTGCACCCGCACCGCGTCTACGCCTTCCTGGCCGGCCTCGGCTCCCTCTCCGAGCAGACCGTCCGCGGCGGCTGGTTCACCGAGCTCGAGGGTCAACTCCAGCGCACTCTGCGCCACGGCTGGATCGGCGAACACCCCGGCACCGCCGGAACCCTCATCGCCAGCCGAAACCACCGAAGCCACGGCCTGCTCGACTCCACCTCCCGCCCACCGGCGATCACCCTGGACGCCGAGTTCGCCAAGTCGGCGCTGCGCTGGATCCCCCTCGACAGCGAGATCGTCCGCATCCTGAGCCGCCACTCGTGCACGGCCCTCGACATCTACGCGTGGCTGACCTCCATCGGCACGTCCCTCGACGACGCCCGCCACTTCACCTGGGAGTCCATACAGGCCCGCTTCGCGACCACCTCCGCCGCACCCTCGCCCGGACCAGCCACCTCGTCCCCCGCCTCGCCCACCTCCCGCTCGGCTTCACCCGCCGCCTCACACGCGGCGCCGACCGCCGGCTCCTTCACCGCCTCCAGCGCTGGTCCATTCACCGCCTCGCACACGGCTTCGCCTGCCGGACCGTTCACCGCCTCCGACGCGGCTTCGTTCACCGCCTCGTTCGCCGGCGGCCCGGCGGCTTTCCGGCTCACCTTCGAGGCCTACCTCGAGGAGATTCGCAAGATCACCACCATCCCGTCGGTCACCGCGGACGCCTCCGGCATCGAGGTCCGCCCGTCGACCGGCTGCGTCGGCGCCTTCCACAGCGCGTGGCCTCACCCTCGCTGACCCCTATGCGGTACGGCCACGCCGGGAACCGTCCCCTACACCGCGACGCAGTCTCGACTCCCGGTCGCAGCGCGGGCGCCGGGCAGATGCGACGGTCACCGCCCCACCCGCCCCCACCCACACCAGCCACCGCCGCCGCGAACAGGGCTCCCATCGGCCGGGTTCGCGGTCCTTCGGTGGTGCGGACGAGCGGACCCCGCGGTGCCGGACCGGCTCCGGGAGACGGTCGTCAGAGCCGGCGGAAGACGTTGACGACCTTGCCCAGGATGACCGCGTCGTCGGCTGGGATCGGCTGGTAGGCCGGGTTGCGGGGAACCAGCTCGGTGTGACCGTCGCGCCGGCGGAAGACCTTGACCGTGGCCTCGTCACCGATCATCGCGGCGACGATCTCCCCGGTCTCGGCGACCGGCTGCTGCCGGATCACGACGATGTCGCCGTCACAGATCGCGGCGTCGATCATCGAGTCACCCTTGACGCTGAGGGCGAACAGCGTGCCCCCACCGACCATGGCGGCCGAGAGGGTCAGATGGTCCTCGACGTGCTCCTCGGCCAGGATCGGCGCGCCGGCGGCGATGGCGCCCAGCAGCGGAATCCTCACCAGCCGCGCCTCGTCGACCTCCGGACCGGGCGGCGGCTTGCACAGCTCGACGGCCCGCGAGTTGTTGGGCTGCCGGCGGATCAGACCATGTTTCTCCAGCACACCGAGCTGATAGGAAACGGACGACGGCGAGACGAGCCCGACCGCCGCGCCGATCTCCCGAACCGTCGGTGGGTAGCCCCGCTCCCGGATCCACTCCTCGATCACCGCGAGGATGCGCAACTGCCGGCCGGTGAGGGGCGGACGGGGATGACCTGCACCGCTGTCGATGCTCATTGCCGCACCTTACCCCATGATTAGATCAGATGTACTAATCGTGAGCGGGAAACCGCACGTTCGGGGGACGCCCGGCCCGGCCCGACGACCGATGCCCTTCGGCCCACCACTAGCCAAGATCATCCGATGCCGACCATCTGGGAGTACGCGGACCAGGTCGCGGCGGGTGACACCGGTTCCTGGCTGGTCGCCACCCGGCGCGCCGCCATCCTGCTCGCCCCGACACACCCCGTGATCACCCTGCCCCGGCGGGTCCCGGTGCACCAGGTCCTCGTACAGACGACGTCCCTGATCGTCTACGGCCGCACCTTCGGCGTCCGCGCCGCCGGCCACATCGTCTCCGGCCCCGAACTCGCGGCCTGGGTAACCGAACACGCCCTGCCCGCGCCCGACACGGCCCCCGGCAACATCGCGGCCGCCGTCCGCCGCCTGCTGGACACGGTCGCCGGAATGCTCCGCACCGCCGGCCACCAGGTGCCCGACCCCGGACTCCGCTCCCTGCGCCGGCATTCCCTGGACCCGGTGATCCAGCAGTGGCACGACCTGACGGACGTCGACGACGCGTTCCCCGGTCCGTTGCTCTGCCTGGGCGTGGCGGCCATGTCCGACACCTTCGGCCCCGCCATCGTCTAGCCGACAAACCACCGCTAGGGAGCTTCCGAGGTCAGGGTCTGTGCCAGGTCACCGCCGCCCCGGCCGGCCCACCTGCCGGGTTCGGGTGTTCTCGCCGCCGTCTACGGTCGGTGACCGAGCCCGGGTTTCCCCTACCGGGTGCACCGGACGGCTCCGGCGATGGGCCTCGTGCCCACCCGAACCGCTGCTCGGATGCGACTGCGGCGCGACACCAGCGTCGGCGACCCGGCCCCCGCGTGTCGGTAGTCCGTACCAGCATCGGCGACCCGGCCCACGCGTGTCGGTAGTCCGTGTAGTCGATCTTCTCTGTGGTCGCCGGCGGTGATGGGCGCACACGTAACGGTTGCGTGTGCGCTGGTCGTCGCCCTGGCGTTGGTGAGAGCCCACGATCGGGGTTTCGTGTGCGCTGGTGGTCGTGGGGGCGTGGCTGGGGTCGCACGATCGGCGTACGTGTGCGCCTGTCCTCGTGCTCGTGCTCGGCGAAGGCCTCGGCGAAGGCAGGGAACGTCCTGGTGACGAGTCCCCCGGGGCAAGGGCAGCGGACGCCTCGGCGACCAGTCCCTCGGGGCAATGGGCCGGAGACGTCCTGGTGGCCAGTCCCGAGGGCCGAGGGCAGCGGACGTCTCGGCGACCAGTCCGTGAACCGCGGCGTGAACAGGCTTCCGGCCACGTCATGACCTGGCTGAGCTATGGCCAGCCGACGCCGGCGCAGACCCTGATTCCGAAAGCTTTCTAAGCACTTGTGAAGCCAGAGCCCGAGGTACGCGGCGGCCGCCCACCTCCGCCTCAGCCGCGACTCGCCGCCTCAGCCGCCCCCGCCGCCAAGGCCGCGAACCGACGTCATCACCCGACGTCTACGAGACTCGGGTAGGGGGCCGTACGCCCTGATTCCGAGCGGCTATTGGTGAGCTTTCGGAGTCAGGGGCCGCATCGATCGGCTGCTCAGGCGAGGGCGGCGGCCCGGGTGGACTGGTACGGGCCGACGCGCAGGGCCTTCATGGTGATGCCGCTCCGGTCGGCCTCGGGGAGCTCGGCCAGGTCGGCTGCGATGCCGGTGGAGTCGGGGTCGGCGATGTACTGGAGGCCCACTCCGACGCCGCAACCGGTGCGGGCCGCTTCGCAGACGTCCCACTGCAGGACGGACCAGGCGGTGGCGTCCGGTGCCAGGACGATCGCCGGGCCGGCGGAACCGATCTTGAGGGTGGGTACGTGGACGACCTCGCCGGGCGGGGTGACCAGGGCTACGTCGGCCCAGCCCCGGATCTCGCAGGCGTGTCCGGAGGTGTTGGTGAGGCTGAGTACGGCCTGCCGCGCCCCGGAGCCGGACCGGCCGGTGACGGTTCCGGCCAGGTCGTCGGTGAGGCAGGCCGGGCTCGACCCGCCGTCGGGCACGGCGCTCGCGGCGGGTTCGGCAGGCCCCGCGCTCGCGGCCGGGTCGGCGGACACCGCGCTCGCGGAGGGGCCGGTGGACACGGCGTCCGCGGCGGCCTCGGTGGCGCGGGTGCCGCCGACGAGTGCGACGGCTACGCCGGTGACGAGCAGGGCCGGGGTGAGGGCCATGAACGTCCGGAGGGCGAGGGAGCGCGGGCTGTTCCGTGTCATGGTGGCTACTCTTCCGAAGCTGCCGGGCCCTTGATCGGCCCGGCGCGACGGCTGGCACGAAGCCGGTAGCGAGTTCTCCTATGGAGGAGCGGACACATGTCCCAGTCCTGGTCTCGGACCCTTGACCTGCTCGGCCGGGAACGGATCCACGACATCGTCGTCGTGGCGATCCAGGATGCCGCGGATCCGGCGGAACCCGCGGCCATGATGGGTGAGATCTACCTGCGGCTCGACGACGGATTCCTGAAGCTGTCCTCGGTGAACAGTCACGGCGGCCTCCTCGCCGAGCACGTCGCGACCATCGATCTGCAGACCTTTCGCGACGAGTTCCCGGGCGACGTCGTCGTGCCGGTCCGGGTCGGCAGCCACTTCATGGGCGAGTCGTGGGAGACCCGCTGTGTCCGGGTGGAGTACGTGACCAATGAGGAGTCGGATCCGGATCGGGGTGTCGTGCGCGCCGTCGAGTTGGTCCTCGATCACGGTCACCGGATCGTGTTCGATCCGATGTACACGTGGGGCGTGCGGCTGGGCAACGTCGATCCGTGGCCGGAGACGATCACCGAGGGACCGTGGACGTTTCAGCGCCACTCGGTCGATCTGCACCCTCGGTGAGAGCGCCACTCGACTGGCCGGCCGCCTCCGGGAGGGTGGGCGCACGGCGTACCGAAGGGCTGAGGGTCGCCGCGATCGCGGCGGCCAACATGATCGCGGACAGGGACCACAGTGATCCGGTCGTGCCGGTCCAGGTCAGCATGAATCCGGCCGCCAGGGACGCGATCGGCATGACGCCCCAGGTCAGGGTGCCGGCGGCGCTCATCACGCGGCCGAGCAGCTCGTTGGGGACCATCACGCCGGCGTAGGTGAAGATCACCACGTTCCACAGCGGGCCGACGAAGGCGCAGAGCGCGCCGATCACGCCGATCTGCAACGGGTCGGTGGCCAGCAGGTTCAGGGGTAGCAGGACGGCCCACACCCAGTTGATGCCGACCAGGACCGTGCGGAACGACAGTCGCCGGTGGAGTCGGCCCGCCACCAGCGCGCCCAGCAGACCGCCGGCGCTGTACAGCCCGAGCATCAACCCGATGCCGGACGACGTGGCGCCCTGATCGCCGGCCAGCACGACGAGAACCAGGATCAGCGCCTGGAAGACCAGGTTGCTGACCGCGATCAACAGCATCGACACCCGGATCAGGGGCTGGCTCCACACGTAGCGGATGCCGGTGACGGCGGACCGCCACAGCGACTCGGCCGGGCCCTCCACCGGTTTCTGCAGGTCGCGGCGGAGAAACAGCAGGCCGACGGCGGCGATCAGATAGGAGATGCCGTCGATGAGGAACGGGGCGGCCCGGTCGAGGCCGAACAGCAGACCGCCGATCGGTGGACCGGCCAGCGTCGCGCCCCGGCCGCGGGCCTCGTTGGCGGCGATCGCCGTCGCGAGTTGCGCCGCCGGGACGACGATCGGCAGGGCGGCGTCCTGGGCGAGGCCGAAGAAGACGAAGCACAGGCCCTGGACGAACGCGACCACACACAACTGGGCGATCGTGAACACGCCGGACCAGATCGCCAGCGGGACGCTCAGCAGCGCCACGGCGGCGACGAGCTCGCTGATCAGCAGGATGAGGCGGCGGTTCCACCGGTCGACGAGCGGGCCGGCGGGCAGGTTGGCGATCAGGTGCGGCAGGGTGCCCGCGGCGCCGACCAGGCCCGCGTCGAGTGGGGAGCCGGTGGTGGCCAGGACCAGCAGCGGTGTGGCCGTGCTGCTGATCGCGGCGCCCAGGCTGGAGATGACCTGGCCACTCCAGAGCACGGTGAAGTCGCGGTTGCGCCAGAGCGAGGTCATGACGGCGTGGGGAAGGCGTTGAACAGGACGGTGATCGGGCGGGCCCCCTCGGAGGCCTCGGCCGGGTAGCGATGCCAGCGGCTCATGAAAGCGACGTACTCCTCGGAGAATTGCGCCAGTTCGTCGGCGGTGAGGGTGGTGTTGCTGAACGAGTGCATCGCCGCCTCGCCGAAGGCGCCGAACGACTCCCGGTCGGCCAGGTAGGTGTGCAGGTCCCGCTGGGCCTGGTCCATCCACTGCCGCCCGATGGCGTCGGCGGCGGCGGCGATCACCGGATCGTCCGACTCGTACGGCAGGCGCAGGTCGAGCGGGATCGCCTTCCAGTAGCGGCGGCGGCCGGCGGACCGGTCGGTGTCCTCCTCGATGAAGCCGAACCGCTCCAGTTGGCGCAGGTGGTAGCTGGTCGCGCCGCGGTCGGCGTCGAACCGGGCGGCGAGGTCGGCGGAGGTGGCCGGGCCGAAGCGATTGAGATGGGTGAACATCTGCTGCCTCAGCGGGTGCGCGAGCGCCTTCAGCGAGTCGATGTCGGTCAGGTTGCGACGCATGAGTGAGAAGATATCTATGCAAAGCTTTCTTCTCAAGATGACTGTCAATGAGAAGTCACTGACGATCTCGCCGCGATCAGCGGACGAACAGCAGGAACAGGCCGGCCCAGGTACAGGCGATCATGAACAGGACCAGCGGCAACTCGTCGGCGAGCACCGCCAGCGCCGGGCGCTGCCCCGCGGACCTCAGGGAGTGGTCGTGAGCGACGACCACCCCGATCGCATGTCCGATCAGGATCAGGGCGATCTGCGCCGTGGCAATCGCGACGGGCGCCGGCCGCGGATCCCAGCCCCCGGCGGCTGCGCCGGCCAGCAGCAGGACGCCGCGCGGGGCCTCGACGATCAGCAGGGACAGGTAGTGGGCGAGCGTGTAGCCGACCGCGATCGGGATCAGCGAAAGGGTCACGTCGACGGTGCCCATGGTCCAGCGGAGGGCCAGGAAGACGAGGACGCAGAGCAGGATCAGGGCGACCGAACCCGGTAGCGGGGAATGGCCGGCGCGCTCGGTGAAGCCGGTCCAGAACGGCGACGACGAGACACTGTCGAAGACGGTCGAACCCCACCAGACCGCGATGAAGCCGGCAACCCCGACGCTGGTCAGCGGCGGACGTGCGCGCCCCTGACCTGCGGCCGCCGCGGCACCCGGCACCGGGAAAGCTCCGACGGGGGCTGGGATACCGAGGGCGGGCGAGAGCGCCGGGACCGGGTCGGCGGCCAGACCGGAGAGCAGCCGACGATGACGGAGCGGGCTCAGGCGCCCCGCCAGAGCGGAGTAGACCTCGAAACAGTCACCGCGCGCGAACCACTCCTCGCCACGGTAGAGCGCGAAGATCATCTGGCTGAGCGCATACCCCAGGATCCAGAGACCGATCGCGACAGGATCGCCGCGATGAGGCGCCAGCAGCTCGAACCAGACGAACGCCAGCAGGAACGCCGCCGCCGGCCACGACGACCGCGGACGGCCGGCGGGAAGCGGGCGCAAACCATGGCGGGGCAGCTCCAGCAGCGTGAAAATCGTGCGCAGCGGGTTGACCGCCCGCCACACCGGCCCGAAGACGACACTGATCGGAATCAGTCCGACCCAGAGCCAGACGAAGAGGGCGTGAGCTGCCGGGTTCTCGTTGCGCGGGCCGACCAGAGCAAACCCCGTGACATACAACGCCAGGGCCAGCACCGGGTAGCGCAGCCATCGGGCCACACCGGACCGGCGCGGCTCGGACGGCTTCAGACGCGGCGTCCGCCACCGGAACGCGGCGATCAGAAACGACATCACGACGGTCGCGGCGCCGGCCTGCAACACCAGATCGAGCGGCAGCGGCAGCCCTTCGGCGCTTCCCACCCCATGCGCGAGCGACGCCGCCGGTCCGGTCACGGTCAGCCTCTCTCACAACCCACGAGGGGGTACGCCGTCGGCCGTCCCCCACCGCAACCACCCCTCCCGCAGCGCCGGGAGCGTCATGCCGCACCGGCCGTGGGCGGCTGCTCCCGAGCGCCGTCACCGGCGGCCGTCGCCTTCTGTGCCAGGTCACGGAGAACTCCGGCGCCGGCCACCGCCACGCCCGCGCCCAGGCCGAGGGCCAGGACGACCAGGATGCGCTCGAGGACGGCCGGACCCTCGAACGGGAGGACCGCCCGGTGGAACGACGTGACGTCGGGCAGTACGAAGACGGCGGTGAGGGCCGCTCCGCCGCAGACGGCGAGGACACCGGCCGCCCGGCCGCGGAAGGCGGTCACCGCTCCCCCGGCGATCAGCGGCCACGCGAGCAGGTTGATGCCGGCGGCGCTGAGAAACGTGCCCACTGGCGGGGCGGACTCGACGGCCAGGGTGGAGCCGATGACGTGCGCTACCGAGGCGGCGGCCGCGATCGCTCCGGCGGCGGCCAGGAGCAGGTCGGCCCGCCGGACCCGTCGGGCGGCCGTGACGATCAGCAGGCCGGTGACGGCGGCGGCCGCCCACCACAGCGCCGCGGGCGGGCGTTGCTCGCCGATCAGGGTGCCGGTGACGGCCACGTCCGTTCCGCCGACGTCCAGGGGGATCGTCCACGGGACGGTCTCACCGGCGGCGATCGACCGGCCGTCAGGGGTGGCACGTTCGTCGATCCAGGTCAGCTCGCCGCCCGGCGGGATCACGGCGGGTGTGGGCGTACCCCCACCGGGTTTGATCGTCACCGGACCCGATGTGCCGTTGCGCAACCGCAACCGGGCGCCGTCCTCGATCGCGGTGATCTCCAGACCGGGAACCGCCGGAGTCACCGCCACCACCCGCCCCCGTGCGTCGGTGGCCGTCAGGCCTCCGGCGTGCGCCGCCGCCGGCCCACCGGTGACGGCGAGCGCCCCGGCGACGACGACGAGCAGCGACAGCAGCCGAACGGCCCGCCCGCCGACCCGGAGGAGGCGACGACCCTCCAGGACGAAACGGAGGCGGGCCCCGGCGAAGCAGAGGCCGGCCAGCGCGGAACCGCCGCCCGCCGGGGCGGAACGGCGACCGACCGGCGTGGGGCGGCCGGCGATCGGCGTGGGGCGGCCGGCGGCCGGGGTAGGGCGGCCGGCGGCCGGGGTAGGGCGGCGCGGGAGGAGACGGGTCACCTGGGGAGGTGCTGGACGCTGCGGGCGACGAGCACGGTGGCGACGCCGGTCAGGGCGGTCAGGGTCAGCAGGCCGGAGGTCATGTGGATGTTGAAGCCAGTGCTGCCCGTCTGGATCTTGCCGACCAGCAGCACCGTGCCCCAGGCGACGGGCGGGGTGAGCAGTCCGAAGAGGACCCAGCGGCCGTTGGCGGGCAGCTTCAGCAGCGGGGTGACCAGGCGCCAGACGGCCTCGATGGCGAAGGAGACGGCGGCCAGGGTCAGGGCCGGCCACCAGTCGTCGCGGGAGTCGAACATCAGGTGCATGAGCACGGCGATGATCGCGACGAGGACGGACGGCAGGCCGAGCGGCAGAGGCCAGCGGCGGCCGATCACGATGAACGGCAGGAGCAGCAGGATCGTGCTGACGATGTAGCCGTGGACGAGCTGGGCGTCCGGCGAGAAGATCGGGATCTCCTCGTTGCCGCTGCCCAGGTGACGGAAGCCGATCGACGAGGCGTGCAGCGAGTAGATGTGCACCGGCAGCACGGCGAACAGGGTGGAGACGCCGACCAGGAAGCCGCCGCTCACGCCGAGGCGCTCACCGGGGACGGCGGCGAGCATCAGCGTCGGGCCCATCGCGACCAGGGCCATGCCCAGGATGATGAACTCGTGGCTGGGGCTGACGAAGATCTCCATGTCGCGCTCGATGCCCCAGATGTTGTGCCACAGCGTGTCGACACCGCCGCCGACCAGCAGGAACGCCATGCCGGCCAGGGGCAGCCGCAGAGCGTTGGGCAGGGCGAGCACGGAGCGGTAGGTCGGGATGCCGGGCAGCCTCGACCGCATGATCCAGAGCAGGGTGAACCCGGAGGCGGCGATGCCGGAGTAGAGGACGCCGTGCCACGGGGTCCAGAACGTCTCCAGCTCGGGTGTGGTGGCGTGCGCATACGCATCGAGCTGCAGCCCGATGACGAGCCATGCGCTGGCGACCAGTAGCACCCATCGCTCGCGTGCGGTGAACGACGCCCCCGCGTCCTCCGTGGGCCGTGCCCGTTCCACGGATGTCGTCACGTTTACCACTCCTCTGACTCGTTCTCGGCGACCGTAACCTACATCGTTCGTGTTACATGATTCGATCCCCTCGCGGCTCTCTTTGGACGACGTCTGACGGATCGCATTCCACCAGCAGGAAAGCGCTTGCCTACATCGATGTTGCTTGATTCAATGTGTCGTCATGCAGATTCAACGGAGAACGTTGCTCCGCGCGACCGCCGGCGGGGCGATCGCCGGAGCCCTGGCCGTCACCGAGCCCGCCCTCGCCGGCGGGCGCCGGCCCACCGTCTTCGTCGCCGGGGACTCGACCGCCGCCACCTACGCGGTCGCCGACCATCCCCGGGCCGGCTGGGGACAGGCCCTGCACGTCTTCCTGCGCCACCACGTGCGGGTGGTCAACGAGGCGCTGTCCGGGGCCAGCTCCAAGAGCTTCGCCGACCTGGGCCGCCTCGACCGGATCCTCGCCGCGATCCGGCCCGGCGACGTGCTCCTCGTGTCGTTCGGCCACAACGACGAGAAGACCACCGACCCGGCCCGCGGCACTCTCCCGTGGACCACCTTCCAGGATTACCTGCGGCTCTACCTGGACGGGGCACGTGCCGCCCGGGCCCGGCCGATCCTGGTCACGCCGGTCGAGCGGCGGCGGTTCACCGCGGACGGCACGGCCTATGCGTCGCACGGTGAATACCCCGACGCGATGCGGGCCCTGGCTGCCGAGACCCGGACTCCGCTGATCGATCTGACAGCGCTGTCGTTCGAGCGGTGGAGCGCGCTCGGCCCGGAGGCCACCAAGGACGAGTTCCTGTGGCTGGCCGCCGGCGAGTCGCCGAACTACCCGGACGGCGTGCAGGACAACACGCACTTCCAGGCGCACGGGGCGATCGAGCTGGCCCGTCTCGTGGTGGCGCACGGCCGCGGGATCCCCGGCCGGGACGAGCGTGCGCTGCGGCGTACCACCATCCCCGACGACGTGCTGAGCTGGCCCGCCACCCGGCCCGCCGAGAGCTGAGACCGCGCGGGGCCCACCGGGCCCCGCGCACCGGGTTAGGGTGGTTCATGACCCAGCCGGAGACCCGCACCCTGGACGTTCCCGGGGCCGTCGTCACCTACGACGTGCGCCCGGCGTCGGCGCCGTCCACCGAGGCGCCGCTGATGCTGATCGGCTCACCGATGGACGCCACTGGTTTCGTCACTCTGGCCGGCCACCTCGCCGACCGGACCGTGATCACCTACGACCCGCGGGGCATCGGCCGCAGCGAGCGCACCGACCCGGCCCCGGAGACCACGCCCGGGCAGCACGCCGACGACGTCCGCCGGGTGATCGAGGCGGTGGGCGGGCCGGTCGACCTGTTCGCCAGCAGCGGCGGGGCGGTCAACGCGCTGGCCCTGGTCGCCACCCATCCCGGCCTGGTGCGCACGCTGGTCGCCCACGAGCCGCCGGCGGTCCGGTTCACGCCCGACCACAAGGAGGCGGAGGCCGCCGTGCTGGGCATCCGTGCGCTGTACGAGCGGGTCGGCCTCGGTCCGGCGATGGTGAAGTTCATCCAGATCGTCTCGTTGAAGGGCCCGGTCCCACCCGGGTTCGCCGACGAGCCCGGCCCCGACCCGGCCGCGTTCGGCCTGCCCGCCGAGGACGACGGCGCCCGCGACGACGGGCTGCTCGGCCAGAACCTGGTGACGTGCTGCCTGTTCGAGCCCGACTTCGACGCCCTGCGTGCCGCACCGACCCGGATCGTCGTCGGGGTCGGCGCCGAGTCGGAGGACGAGCTGGCCCACCGCAGCGGCCGGGGAGTCGCCGAGCGGCTGGGCCTGTCCCCCACCGTCTTCCCGAGCAACCACGCCGGTTTCCTGGGCGGCGAGTACGGCCAGCACGGCGACCCGGTCCCGTTCGCCGCCACCCTGCGCCAGGTCCTCGCCGGCTGAGCCCGTGCCACGGCCGACGGTGATCTCGCTGGAGTGGGACCACTGCTACGAGTCGGCCCTGGTCGACCGCTCACCGGGCATCGACGCGGTCGTCTGCCTGCCGCCGGCCGGCCTCGGCCTGTCCCCGGCCCTGGCCCGTCGGCTGGAGGCCTGGCTGGACGACCAGGAGGCCGCGTCGGGTCATGTGGTCCGCGGAGAGCCCGAGACCGACGAGACCCGGGCCGAGGATGCCCGCCTCGACCGGCGGCTGCTCGATCTGGCGTACGCGGTCCAGCACGAGCTCGGCGCGTACGTCGAGGTCCTCATCCGCGGCGAGCCGCTGGCCGGCCGTCACCGCCGATGAGGCGCCCGCCCACCGTCACCGCTGGTGAGGCGCCCGCCGGCCGTCACCGCTGGTGAGGCGGAGGGCGGGAGCGAGGCCTCGGGGCAGGTAGAGGACGCAGACGATCAGGAGCACGGCGTAGACGGCGTAGGAGAGGACGCTCGGGGCGTAGTCCGGCATGCCCGGTCGGGTGCCGAGAGTGTTCAGGAGCTGGACCAGCAGGACGATCACGGTGGCGCCCACGACCGGGCCGGCGATCGTGGCCAGGCCGCCGACCACGGCCATCACCACGAACTCGATGGAGAGCAGGACCGGAAACGAGCCCGGGGAGAGATAGCCCAGGTAGAAGGCGTAGACGCCACCGGCGAGGCCGGCCATCGCGGCGGACAGGGTGAAGACGGCGAGGCGGTGCCGGCCGACCGCCACACCGCTGGCGGCGGCCGCGGTCTCGCTGGTCGCGGCGGCGCGGAGGGCGCGGCCGGGGCGGGAGTCGACGACGTTGCGCGCGATCAGCAGGGCGGCGGCCAGGACCAGCCAGGCGGTGTACGCGTATCCGACATCGCGGAGCTCGACACCGAGGATCGTGAGCCGTGGGATGGCCTGGAGCCCGATGGCGCCGCCCGCCCAGTCGGCCTGGGCCAGCAGCGACAGCAGGATCAACTGGACGGCCAGCGTCGCGAACGCCAGGTGGTGTCCGCGCAGCCGCAGCAGCGGGGCGCCGAGCAGCACCGCCGCGACGGCCGCCGCCACCGGGGCCAGGGCCAGGCCGAGCAGCGTGGGCAGGCCGTGGACCGCGGGCAGCGCCGCCGCGTACGCGCCGATCGCGTAGAAGGACGCCTGTCCCAGCGAGACCTGTCCGGCGTACCCCATCAGCAGCGAGACGCCGACGGTGACCGTGGCGGCCAGCAGGAGCAGCACGAACGTCGCGAGATGGCGCTCCGGCAGGAGCGGCGGCAGCGCCAGCGTGACCACGGCGACCCCGGCGAGCAGCCACCGGCTCCTCGCGCCACCGCGTCCCGGCATCGCGAGGGATCCCACTCCCCGCGAGCCGGCCGGCTCGATGACCGAGCCGGCGCCGGAAGGCTGGCTCTCCGAGCCGGCGCCGGAGGACTCGCTCACCCGGCCGGCGCCGGAAGGCTCGCTCACCCGGCCGGATCCTGGGGGCTCGCTCACCGGGGCCGGCTCCTGGGGCCGGCTCATCGGGCCGGCTCCGGGACCGGGCCGGTGCGGGCGGCCTGGACGATCATGACGGTGAGCATCAGCACCAGGGCGACCTCCATCTGGTACGCGCCGCCGCCGTAACCCGCGACGACGGTCTGGGTGACGCCGAGCAGCAGACCGCCGGCCAGGGTGACCATCGGGCGGGACAGGCCGCCGAGGATCGCCGCGGCGAACCCGTTGACGATCAGGGTGACGTCGCTGTCGAAGGTGACCTGCTGGACCGGGGTGGTGAGGACGCCGGCCAGGCCACCGAGCGCACCGCCGAGAGTGAACGCGAGCAGGCCCATCCGGCGCACGTCGATGCCGACGACCTGCGCGGCGTAGCGGTTGGAGGCGCACGCGGTCAGCGCACGGCCCGGGTCGGTGCGGGCGAAGAACCACGCCATCAGCGCGAAGACCACGGCGGTCACGGCGAGGATCAGCAGGTAGTGGGCGGGAACGCGGGCGCCTCCGACCTCGGCGACCCCGGGCACGCCCGGAAGGAGCGGGGCTGGTCGCCCCAGATCAGGACCTCGACGGCGTACGCCAGGACGCCGAGCCCGAGAGTGATGATCAACGAGGTGCCGGGGCTGGTGCCGGGGCGGCCGATCGCGATGACGCCGACGACCAGGCCGGCGAGCGCGCCCAGGGCCACGCCGCCGAGCTCGGCCACGCCGTGCGGGAGCCCCGCGCCGAGCAGGGTGGAGGTGAGCAGGGCGGCGAGGACCGCGAACCCGCCCTGCGCGAAGTTGACGACCCGGGTAACCCGGTGGATGGCGACCAGGCCGCTGCCGACGAGCGCGAACCCGGCTCCGATGCCGAGCCCGGTCAGCAGGTATCCGATCAGGTCACTCATGGGGTCACCTCCACGTGGCCGCCCAGGTAGGCGGCGGTCACGCGGGGGTCGCGGGCCAGGATGCCGGCCGGGCCCTGCAGGGCGATCCGGCCGGACTCCAGGACGTAGGCGTGGTGGCACAGGTCCAGGGCCAGGCGGGCGTTCTGTTCGATGAGCAGCACCGACAGGTCCCGTGTGGTGTGCAGGTGCACGAGGTGGTCGAC
Organism: Actinoplanes sp. CA-252034; assembly: GCF_050956125.1. NCBI lineage: Bacteria > Bacillati > Actinomycetota > Actinomycetes > Micromonosporales > Micromonosporaceae > Actinoplanes > Actinoplanes sp. CA-252034. The sequence goes on along the minus strand of NZ_CP191846.1, from coordinate 2,607,420 downwards.
CAGCGATGTGACGATCATGGGGCCAGGCCGAGGCTCAGCTCGTCGATGACGAGGATGTCGGGGTCGGCCATCAGGGCACGGCCGATCGCGACCATCTGCTGCTGGCCGCCGGAGAGGTTTCCGGCCCGGCGGGCGCGGAGGGCGGTCAGATCGGGAAACAGGTCGTACACGGCGGCGGTGTCGCGGCGGCGGCTGCGCCAGGCGCCGAGACGCAGGTTGTCGTCGACGGTCATGTCCCCGAACATCTCGCGGCCCTCGGGGACGTGGGCGATCCGACCGCCCACGGTGATCGTGCCGCGGTCCGGGCGGATCAGGCCGCACAGGGCTTTGACCAGGGTGGACTTGCCCGCCCCGTTGGCCCCGATCAGGGCGGTCAGCCCGTGGGGCGGCACGGTCAGGCTCACGTCGTCCAGAGCGGTGGCGCCGGCATACCGGACGGTCAGGTTGCGGATTTCGACGGCACCGGTCACGCGACGACGCCTTTTGCGTCGGGGTGGGGCTCGTTCGGGCGTACTCCCAGATATGCGGATTTGACCTTGGGGTTTGCCCGGACCTCGGCGGGGGTGCCGTCGGCGATGACGCGGCCGAGGTCCAGGACGGTGATCCGGTCGGCGAGGCGCATGACGAACGCGACGTCGTGCTCCACCAGCAGGATCGTGAGGCCCTCGGCGCGCAGGCGGGTGATCAGATCGGCGAGGTGCTCGCGTTCGGCGGCGCGGAGGCCGGAGGCCGGCTCGTCGAGCAGCAGCAGGCGGGGCTCGCCGCAGAGCGCGCGGGCCAGTTGCAGCGACCGCTGGCGACCGAGCGGCAGCTCCTCGGCGGGACGGTCCGCCCAGTCGGCGATGCCGACCCGGTCGAGGCAGGTCATGGCGCGTTCGTGGATGCGGCGTTCGTCGCGGTGATGCCGTGGCAGCCGCAGCGCGGCGGCGAGGAAACCGGCCCGGGTGATGGCGTGCGCGCCGACCATGACGTTCTCCTGGACGGTCATGCCGTGGAAGACGCGGGCCGACTGGAAGACGACGCCGATGTGCCGCCGGTGGGCGGGGCGGCGCTCGACGCGCATGCCGTCGAGCGCCACGGTGCCGGAATCGACCGCCAGCTGGCCGCCGATCAGGGCGAACAGGGTGGATTTGCCGGCGCCGTTCGGGCCGATGACAGCCCTCAGCTCGCCGGCGGGGACCGTCAGGCTCACGTCGCGGACGGCGTAGACGCCACCGAACGCGCGGGAGACACCGTCGACGGCCAGCTCCACGGTCACTTGAATCGGCCCTTGGTGAAGTCGGTGGGCACGAACTTGCCGCCCTCGATCCTGTTGACCGCGATGAAGTCGGTGGTCAGGCCGGAGTGGTCGGTCGCCGAATAGGCGTAGGCGCCGTTCGGGGTGGTCAGGGTCAGGCCCTCCAGGGCGTCACGGATCTTCTTGCGGTCGGGGCCGCCGGCCTTCTCGATCGCGGCGGCCAGCAGGTGGACGCCACTCCAGCCGTCCTGGGCGAACTGCGGTGGCGGGTATCCGTACTTGGTGGTGAACGAGGTGGTCAGCTCGTCGACGGCGGTCTTCAGCGGACCGGCCGGCAGGTGCTCGCCGACCACACCGACCGAGCTCGCGATGATCGCGCCCTCGGCGGCCGGGCCGGCCGGGTCCAGGAACAGCTTGCTGGCCTGCGAGCCGGTCAGCACCAGCGGAATGGTCAGGCCGGACGCGGCGTAGCCCTTGGTGATCGCGACGGCCGGGGCGCCGGTCCCCCACAGCATCAGCGCCTGCGCGCCCGACGAGCGGACGTGCGTGAAGATCGCGCTGAACTCGGTGGCCGTGGTCTGGAACTCCTCGACCGGGTCGAGGGTCACGCCGTACTGAGCGGCCTTGGCCTGCATGCCCTTGAAGCCGGCGACCGCGTAGCTGCTCTTGGTGTCGTAGGCGACGGCGATCCTGGTCAGCTTCGCCGACTGGAGGTACTGCAGGGCGGCCTCGGCGTAGGTGCCGGACAGGGCGGGGACGACGAAGACGTACGGATGGATGGGGTTGACCTGCTCGTCGGCCGGGGTGAGGGAGACATAGGGGATCTCCTCCCGGTCCACCAGCGGGATGGTGGCGAGCGCCGAGTTGCTGAACGGCGACCCGATGATGGCGTCGGAGTCGTCCTTCAGCTCGTTGAACGCCAGAACGGCCTGGTCGGGAAGGCTCTTGTCGTCGCGGACGGACAGTTCGATGCGCCGGCCCCCGATCCCTCCGGCGGCGTTGATCTTGTCGACGGCCAGGGCCACGGACTTCTGGTTCTCGGTGCCGAGCGGCGAGTAGTTACCGGTGAGCGAGACGATCTGCCCGACCCGGATCGGGTCGTCGCCGTCGGCTGTCTCGTTGCCGCAGGCGGTCAGGGCCAGGGTGAGGGCCAGCAGGAGCGGCCCGGTTCTGCGCATGAGGAACCTCCTCGCTGAGGTTCATCGAAGTTAGGCTCTGTCTTCAACGGCCGTCAAGAATGTGCCTAACATCTAGCGCATGCCGCCGAATCCCTCGACCCTGCTGCTCATGCTGCTCGGTGACTTCGTGCTGGACCGGGACGTGTGCGTGTTCTCCGGCAGCGCCATCGACGTCCTCGGCCGGCTCGGCGTCTCCTCCCACGCGACCCGCTCCACACTGGCCCGCATGGTCAATCGCGGACTTCTGCGCCGGCAGCGGCACGGCCGCAAGATGTACTTCGGCCTCACCGGCCGGGCCGCGGCGATCCTCCACGACGGCCGGTCCCGGATCTGGGAGACCGGTGCCGTCAACGACGACTGGGACGGGACGTGGACGCTGCTCTGCTTCTCGCTTCCCGAGTCGTGGCAGCGGCAACGCCACGATCTGCGGGTCCAGCTGGCATGGTCGGGGTTCGGGCCGTTGCAGGGCGGGCTGTGGATCGCGCCGGGCCGGGTGCCGGCCCAGTCGATCGTCACCGGGCTGGGACTGGCCGCCCACGCGCGGGTGTTCCACGCCCGGGCGGCCGAGCTCACCGACGTCGGCGCGATGGTGCGCGACGCCTACGACCTCGAGGAGCTCGCGGGGCGCTATCACGCGTTCCTCGCCCGGTGGGAGGGCCGGCCGCCGTTCGATGATCCGCTCGCGGCCCGGCTCAGCCTCGTCGCCGAGTGGCTCGGCGCCATCCGGCGCGATCCGCGGCTGCCGGTCGAGCATCTGCCGCCCGGCTGGCCCGCGGTGCGGGCGCAGAGCCTCTTCCGCGACCTGGAAGCCGCCTCGCTGTCGCCGGCGCGAGACCTGGCCGCGTCCCTTCTGGACCTGCAACCCGATGAGGTACGGGCCACGCGTCCCTGATCGGACTGGAGGCCGCTTCGCTGCCCCGCTGATCAGAAACGGTCCCGCAGTCGTCGCCCGGAGACGGGCCCTCGGTGCTTGCGCGTGGGTCCTCGGTGCTCGTCAGACGCCGAGGAGGGCCGCGGCCGAGGCGAGGTCGGGGACGTCGGCGGTGGGGGCCGGACCGTCGGGGACGTCCGCGTATTCGCCGGTGCGGACCCGGATGGAGCGTGCGCCCAAGGCTGCCGCCACCGCCATGTCCCTGGCCGGGCGGTCACCGATCATCACCAGGTCGGACGGGCGGACACCCAGCGTCTCGGCGGCCTGCCGCAGGCCCTCGGGGTGTGGTTTGCGCAGCGTGCGGCCGCCCAGCTCGTCGGTGATGACGATCGTGGTGAAGGCTTCGGCCAGGCCGGTGGCAGCCAGTTTCGCCCGCTGGATCGCCGGGTTGCCGTCGGTCAGGCACGCCACCGGATAGCGGGAGCTGATCGCCCGCAGCGCGTCCCACGCGCCCGGATAGCGGGGCAGGCGGCGCGGGCGGTAGCCGGTGAACGCATCGACCAGCGCCGGGATCAGGTCGGCGGCGAGATCGGGGGCGATGCCGTAGGCCGCCAGCGCGCGATCGATGGTGCCGCCCCGGTCCGAGCCGGTCAGGAGCTGACGGCGCAGCGCACGGCTCAGCCGGACCGGGTCGAGTCCGGCCGCCATACCGGCGCGTCCCACGGCACGAGCCGCGCCGTAGAGATGACTGCTCTGCGGGAACAGGGTGTCGTCGAGATCGATGACGACGGCCAGGGGTGGATCGTCGGTCAGGCTCATGCTGCCCACATCCGGGTGGTCGGCGCTCACGGGGTCGGCCTCCGCTGTCCGGGCGCCGGTAATGGCGCGACCAGTCAGATCGGCCGCGCCATCGCCCGGATGAGGTTTCCTGGTCGTTCTCTTGCCTGCTACTCGTTCACGTGCTTGTCGAAGCCGATGTACAGGCGGGCCGACGCGTTGGCGCCCAGCGCGCCCAGGGTCTCCAGCTCACGCAGCCGCAGCAGGGCCGGGTGCTGTGCGTACGCCTCGGCCGCCTCGGCGAGCCGGCGCAGCGCGTCGACCTCGGCGTCGGCACGGATGCGCTTGGCCTCGGCGTCCGCCTCGGCCGCGAGACGTGCGGCGTCGGCGCGGGAGGTCGCCTCCAGCAGCTCCCGGTCGGCTTTGGTACGGGCCTCGACCATCTGCGCCTCGGCCAGCCGCTGGGCGGTCAGCACCCGGTTCATCACGTCCTGCAGGTTGCCCGGGAACACCAGGTCCTTCACGTCGGCACGGATGATCTGCACGCCGTAGCCCGCCGACACGCCCTCGACGTCCCGCAGGATGTCCTCGGAGAGCTGGTTGCGGTTGGTGAGGATGGCCTCCAGGTTCATCGACGCGAGCGAGCGGCGGGCGGCGAGCTGCACATCGCTGTAGACACGATCGCTGTAGTCGGACACGCGCTCGACGGCGGCCACCGGATCGGTGACCCGGAAGTGCGTGATGATGTTGACCCGGACGGCCACCTTGTCGGCGGTCAGGATCTCCTGGCCCTTGATGTTGAGCTCACGCTCGCGCAGGTCGACCTGGACGACGTCGACCGTCGCCACCCGGCCGCCCAGCAGGCGGCGCCGCGGCAGCTCGTAGCGGCCCGGCTCCAGCACCTGATCGAATCGGCCGTCGACATAGCGCAGGCCACGGAAACCGCTGCGAACGATCACCTCGTCGGTCATCGGGTACACCTCATTACGTTTTTCACATGCGTTCATACCGAAAGAAAGGGAGGCCCCGTAGCGGTTCCGATGGGAAGGATCGGTCGCGGATGATGACAGCGGACAAGCCTGGTTTGATCGCCTGTGCGCCCGCTGCTTACGCGCTTTCTTCTGCAACCGCCGGGGCCGATCGCCATTCTTCAGCGCGATTCGGCCGGCGGGCAACGCATTTACCGGTACAACCGGAGGGCGAGGCGGCGGGACGGGATCTCGTGGTCGTCGGCGTCGATCACGGCCAGCAGCCGGGCGCCGTCGGCGGTCGTCTCCCGCAGCGCCAGCCCCTCCACCTTCTCCGCGCCGGGGATCTCGGCGAAGGCCGGTGGCTCGCCGTCCGCCCCGAGCAGAGCCAGACCGGACGCCACCACGGGGCCGTCGTCGATCGCGTTCGGCGTGTCCTCGGCGGCGGCGCTGACCAGCACCCGGCCGTCGGCGAGCGTGACCGCGTCGGTCACGGCCAGTGCCACTCCCCGGACTGTTCCGAGGTCGTAGCGGCGTACCCCATGGATCGTGACGGTGTCGGGGTGAGCCTCGCCCCGCACCGCCGCGAGCAGCGCGGAGACCTCGATGTCGGCCGATGCCGTCGCCGCGCCGGCCTTCAGGTTGGCGCGCTGGAACCAGCGCAGCCGGCCGCCGGCCAGGCAGGCGCCCTCCAGGTTGAGCTGCTCCTCGTGCAGGCCGAGCGCAGCGGCCACGGCCAGGTAGAGCGGGCGCAGGTCGGCGACCGTGAAGCCCCCGGCGCCGACCAGCGAGGCGCGCATCCGGGCCGGCGAGGAGCCCGAGCCCAGCAGCAGGACCTCGCCGCCGGGCATCGGGCACGCCGCCTCGAAGTCGGGTTTGAGGTGCTTGGTGCCGGCGGCGGAACTGAAGGTCTCCCACCCGTCGACCGGGTCGATCACCCGGACCGGGGTGATCGACTCCGGCCGGTCGCCGGGGCCCGGCCTCACACCGGACACGGGCCTCAGCCAGGCCGCGTGGGTGGCGTCGTCCTGGGCCACCAGCCATCCGTCACCGAACGGGGCGATCGCCGAAGCGGCCCGCACCGGCGTGCCGTCGTCGAAGGTGAGCGCCGAGGTTTCCTCGATCTCCAGCCGCACGCCTGCGATTCTCGCATCGTCAGCGCAACTTGGTGCCGTAGACGTGCTCGACCTTCAGCGCCATGAGGACCCGCCGGTCGTCGACCATCACCTGCCGGTACTCGGCCCAGTCGGGGTGCTCCCCGGCCGCGGCCCGGTAGTAGTCGACCAGCGCCTGCACCTCGGGGCCGTCCGGGTCGTCGCCCGGGCCGATCAGCGTCACCGAGCCCTCCGCCGTCGCCCAGGCCCAGCCGTCGGGGCTCGTCACCTCGAAGGCGGCGCGCGGGTCACGGCGCAGGTTGGCGGTCTTCGCGCGGTTCGCGGTGATCGACACGTAGATGGTCTCGGTGGTCCGGTCATACCACGGTGTCACCGGGGAGAGCTGCGGCAACCCGTTGGCCTTGATCGTGGCCAGCACACCGATCCTGCTGTCCGCTATCAATTGACGAGGGTCGAACGATGAGTCGGTCATGTCCCTGCCAATCCCCGGCCCGGGCGCGATATTCCGGGCGCACCTGTTGCCGGCGGCGACTCCGGCCGTCTTGGGCGCACAGCGCGCTGACGTCCCGGGGCGCGGGCGGCTCGGTGACGATCCGCGACTTCGAGGTGAGCGATTTCGGCCGCGCGGCAGCTTCCCGCTCTCTGATACCCCAGTTGACAGATAGGATTTGAGGGTTAACGCTGAGGGCATGCCCTCATATGACCTCGTCCCTCTCGACCTGACCGCCGATGTGGTCGTGGTCGGCGGCGGGCCCGCCGGGACCTGGGCCGCGCTGACCGCCGCCGAGTCCGGCGCCGACGTGATCCTGCTCGACAAGGGATACTGCGGGACCAGCGGCCCGACCGCGGCCGGCGGCACCGGAGTCTGGTATGTGCAGCCCGACCCGGCCGAGCGGGAGAAGGCGATGGCCAGCCGGGAGGCGCTCGGCGGATTCCTGCAGGACCGGCGATGGATGGCCAGGGTGCTGGACCAGACGTACGAGAACATGAACCGTCTCGAAGCCGAGGCCCGCTACCCGTTCCCGATCGTCGACGGCACACCGCACAAGCGGGGTGTGCAGGGTCCGGAGTACATGCGCCGGATGCGCTCGTGGATCAAGCGGGCCGGAGTGCGGATCCTCGACCACAGTCCGGTCACCGAGTTGCTCGTCGACGGTACCGGCACGGTCGCCGGGGTCCGCGGGCACCGGCGCCAGCACGGCACCGACTACCGGGTACGGGCCGGGGCGGTGGTGCTCGCGACCGGCGGGTGCGCGTTCCTGAGCAAGGCGCTCGGCTGTGACGTGGCGACCGGGGACGGCGCGCTGTTCGCCGCCGAGGCGGGCGCCGAGATGTCCGGCATGGAGTTCTCCAACGCGTACGGCATCGCGCCCGCGTTCACGAGCGTGACCAAGACGGCGTACTACAACTTCGCGACGTTCTTCCACGGTGACGGCACGCCGCTGGAAGGCGCCGGCAGCCAGGGCGGCCGGACGCTGATCGCCCGCGAGCTGCTGCGCAGTGGGACCGTGCTGTGCCGCATCGACCAGGCCACCCCGGAGCAGCAGGCGCAGATGCGGCTCGGGCAGCCGAACTTCTTCCTGCCGTTCGACCGGCTCGGCGTCGACCCGTTCACCGACCTGTTCCCGGTCACGCTGCTGCTCGAAGGCACGGTCCGCGGCACCGGCGGCATCCGGATCATCGCCGACGACTGCGCCACCACCGTTCCGGGGCTGTACGCGGCCGGCGACGCCGCCACCCGCGAGCTGGTCTGTGGCGCGTTCACCGGCGGGGGCAGCCACAACTCGGCGTGGGCGATGTCGTCGGGGACGTTCGCGGGGCGCGGGGCGGCGGCGTTCGCCGGCGGGCTCGGGACCTCGGCGGCGCGGCGAAAGCTCACCGGGGTCGGCCGGGTGGGGATCCGTCCGGCCGGCGGGACACCGCACGCCGGGCGGGACGAGGCGCTCGACGTGATCCGCCGTCAGGTGCACCCCTACGACAAGAACTATCTGCGCCACGGGTCGCGGCTACGGCCGGCGCTCGCGCACCTCGACGCGGTGTGGGCGGGACTGAGCGGCGGGGCGATCGCGCACGGCGGCGACCTTCCGGGACTGCGGCAGGCGGCGGCCATGGTCGCGCACGCACGGTGGATGTACACGAGCGCGATCGCCCGTACCGAGAGCCGGGGTATGGCCCGTCGCGAGGAGTATCCGGACCTGGACCCGAACCAGTACCACCGCATCGCCGTCGGTGGCCTGGACCAGCCCTGGACCCGGCCCGAGGCCGTCACCGGCCGTGACCTGGTGGCCGCCTGATGATCGAGCTGGTCTCCGGGTCACGCTGCGTCACCTGCGACGTGTGCATCGCGGTCTGCCCCACCAACGTCTTCGACCCCGGGCCCGGCGGGATCCCGGTGATCGCCCGCCAGGGTGACTGCCAGACCTGCTTCATGTGCGAGGCGCACTGCCCGGCCGACGCGCTGTTCGTGGCGCCGCTCACCCATCCGGCACCCGAGGACTCGCCGCTGCGGGACGAGGCCCACCTGGCCGCGTCCGGGATGCTCGGCAGCTACCGACGGGAGATCGGATGGGGACGCGGCCGCAAACCCGGAGCCCGTCTGGCGGTCGGGCCGGAGCTCGGCCAGGCCCGCATCACGCCCGCCGCCCTGCCCTGATCGCCGCGGCCGGCCGCGGGTCTCAGCGTCGTGGGTCGGCGCCGGGTCGCCGGTTCCACCGCAACGGCCCCGGGTGCACGGACCACCACAGCCGCCGCCACCACGACCGCCGCTCCCGTAGCGCCGCCGCGTAGGCGACCACCTCGTCCCCCGCCCGCTGCGCCTGCCCCGCATCGGCGGCCTCCGGCGCGAACCCGGCCGTGTTGACGGCGTCCACCAGCCCGTCCAGCCCCGGCAGCGGCGCCTCGTCCTCGGCCGGCGTGTCCGCCGGAACCGCCCGTCGCAGCAGGCCGGCACGCTGCACCGGCCGTGGCAGGACGGCCGCGTGGCGTACCGCCTCGGTCGCCGACAGGTGCGCCGGAACCGGCCGCCCGGCCAGCCGCAACGCGTCGGTGAACTCCAGCCACGCCCCCGTGATCCGCTGCCCCGGGCTCCCGGCGGTGAGCCGTCGTCTGCGCTGGCCACCCCGCATCCCGGCCACGGCCCCCGCCACTCCGAGGAGCAGCAGCAGCACCCCACCGGACGTGCCCGAGGCGACGACCACCGCCGACGGCCCGGCCTGCGCGGGTGGCGCCGCGATCTGCGCCGCCGCCGACTCCGAGTCGGTGGCGGTGGGTGGTGGCGGCTCGGACTGCGACGGCGGCGGGCTCGGTGTGGGCGGGGTGAAGTCCTCCTCGACCGGGCGCACCTCATCGGTCTTGGGCATCGGGTCGAACGCCACCCAGCCGAGCCCGTCGAAGTAGACCTCCGGCCAGGCGAGCGCGTCCCCGCCGGTGACCGCGCCACCGGCGGCGGGCGCGGTGAAGCCGACGACGACCCGGCTGGGCAGGCCGGTCAGCCGGGCGAGCACCGCGTAGGCCGCCGCGAACTGCTCCGACGTGCCCTTCTGCCCGCCGATGTCCCGCCGGCCGAACAGGAAGTGCCGCAGGTTGGGATAGGCGTGCCCGCTGGGGGCGTCGGCGACGTGCTGGTAGTGCTCGGCGAGGAACGTCTCGATGGCGACGGCCCGGTCGTACGGCGCGCCGTTGCCCTCGGAGAGATGCTCGGCGAGTTTCTCCACCTGGTCGGGGGTGTCGGCGGTGATCGCCAGAAAGCGCTGGACCGCGTCACCGGACGGCACGTTGGCGATCGGCAGCTGGTTGAGATCCGGGTTCTGCACCTGGGACACGGCCGTGTAGTGCAGTCCTTCGGCGAGTCCCTCGGGCCGGATCAGGGTGCCGCTGGCCGCGTCGAAGGCGACCCGTGCCCCGGTGATCCGTGTCGGCGTGGGCACGGCCGGAAGCAGCCGCCCGGTCAGCCCGGTGATGGTGATCTGCTGCTGGGCCTCGGTGACGCGGGTTCCGGCGGGCACATCGGGCGACGGCAGCACCCGGCCGGCGTTGCGGTAGACGCCGCCGACCTTCCAGGTGACCCCGTCGTAGTCGGAGAGGACCGCGAGGCGCAGCCGCACGCTCGGCACCGATGCGGCGGGTCCCGCCGGCGCGGATTTCCCCGGTGCGGGTCTTCCCGACGCGGAAGCCGAGGGGGCCGGTGTGGGGACGGCTGCGGGGTCGCCGGGGTGGAACTCCAGGAGCGGCTGTCTCGGATCGAGGGCCCATCCGGAGATCCGGTTCAGCGGGCTCTCGTCCAGGCTGTCCACGCGGGGCGGCTGCACGTACCGCCGAGGGTCGACCGGTGTCGTGGTGACGCGACCGCCGATCCATGGTCCGGCCGCCGCGATCACGGCGAGCAGCACCACCAGGCCGGCGACGGCGCCACCCACCGCCCGCGCCCGCACGACCGCGGGCGTGCCCGCACCGGTTCCGGAGGCCGCGGCGAGAGCGGCCACCACCAGCCCGGCGAGGGCCAGCGTGAACGTGGTCGCCGCCGACGCGTTGGGCCCGACGACGTAGAGCGCCGCGGCATACACCGCCACCGGTGGCACGCAGCCGAGCAGCACCCGCCCGCTGCGCACCGCGACCTCGGTGGCGGCGAGCCCGGCGATCCAGATCGCGGCGACCGCGACGACCACGGTGTCCGGTGCGGTCTCGACCGGGATCATGGCGGTGAGCAGGCGTGGGATCCCGTTGCCGAGGGCGTCGCGGGCCACCGTGACGGACAGTCCGGCGGGCCCGGCGGCGAGGTGCAGGGCGAGCGTCAGATAGCCGCCGAGGAGCACGGTGGAGATCGGCGCGACGGCCCACGACGGCAGGCGCCGCATCGCGACCCCGGCGCCGACCGACCCGGCCGCCGCGCCCGCCGCGAGCCGGAACATCAGATCGTCCGCGTAGATGCGCCCGAGAACGGCCCCGGCCAGCACCAGCATCCCGGCGAGCGCCACCGGGACGACGGCCCGGCGCACCGATGCGGTCACGCCCATGACGCACCCCCGCCGGTGCGGTGACCGGGCAACGAGTCCAGGGTCACCATCCGCGCATCCCGTCCCACGCGGCGGCGAACTCGGCGCCGTCGGCGGCCTCGATCACCAGCAGGCGGTCGGTGGCCGCAGCCGGCGACGAGTCACGGTCGCCGAGGATCCCGGCGAGAGCGATGGGGTACGCGCTACGCAGCCCACTGACGGCGCCGAGGTCGTCACGCCCACCGGGCCCGGTCAGGAAGATCAGAGTGTCCCCGATCTTCTGCGCACGCAGCCGGCGCAGGGTGGCCGCGAGATCCCCGTCGCCGAGTGCCGCCTCGGTGAGCACGTCGAGGTGCGGCCCGGTCGCGCTGCCCCCGACGAGGTGCAGGCTGACCGGCAGATCCTCACGGACGGCCGCGACCACGATCGACGCGGCGGCCTCACAGGCGTCCTCGAAGCTGTCGCCGTGATGGGCGGCGGCCCGGTCGTCGAGGAGCACCACGATCGTCGGCTCCGCGGTGTCGAGCTGCTCGCGCACCATCAGCTCGCCCACTTTGGCGCTGCTGCGCCAGTGCACCCGCCGCAGCTCGTCACCCGGCACGTATTCACGCAGCGTGTCGAAGGCGACCGACCCGTGGGGCACCTTGTCGACGTTGCCGTCCAGACTACGGGTGAGCCCGGCCGGGGTGGCACGCAGCGGATGCACCTTCGGGTGGACCCGCACGACGATCGTCTCGCCGTAGCCGCGGGCCAGGGTGATCAGCCCGAGCGGGTCACGACGGGTGACGTGCAGCGGCCCGATCGGCACGAGCCCGCGCCGGTGGGTGGGCACCGGATAGCTCTCGACGGTGTCGTGGCCGGCCCGCAACCGCAGCAGCGGCACCTCGACCGAGGCCGAACCGCACCGGTCGGTGGCGACCAGGGTGGCCGCCCGCATCCGGCTGGTGTTGCTGATCGTGAGCGTGACGTTCGCCGGCTCGCCACGGGCGACCCGATCCGGATCGGCCACGCGAGTGACGCCGAGACGCGGCCGCCACAACGCGAACACCACCGCGGCGAGAACCGCGATGCCCGCGGCCGCTCCGAGCAGCGCCAGATCCGGATACCCGTACCGGAAACCGCCGCCGAGGAGCAGGACCGCCGCGGCGATCAGGCCGATACCGCGGCCGGTGAGCCCGGAACGTGTGGTGGCGGGGCGGCGCACCGGATCAGGCCGGGACGTGCTGGTCGGGCAGCGGGACGGGCACCGAGCGCAGCGCGTCGGCGAGGACCTCGGCCGGGGTCACGCCACGGAGCTGAGCGTCGGCGGAGAGCAGCACGCGGTGGGCGAAGACCGGCTCGACCAGGTCCTTGAAGTCCTCCGGCAGGACGTAGCCACGGCCGTTGATCAGCGCGTACGCCGAGACGGCCCGGGTCAGCGCGATCACGCCGCGGGGGCTGACCCCGACACGGACCTGCGGGTGGTTGCGGGTGGCGGCGGCCAGGCGCACGGCGTACGCGTAGAGGGGATCGGCGATGTGAACGGCCGCGACCATCCGTGTCATCTCGCCGATCATGGCGGTGTCGGTGACCGGTTCGAGGGTGTCCGGTGACCGGACCGCCGCACCGCGCAGCACCTCGATCTCGACGTCCTCGGACGGATAGCCGACGGACAGTTTGACCAGGAAGCGGTCGAGCTGCGCCTCGGGCAGACGGTAGGTGCCGTCCATCTCGACCGGGTTCTGGGTGGCGACGACGAGGAACGGCTGCGGCACCGGGTGCGGCACGCCGTCCACGGTGACGCGGCGTTCCTCCATCACCTCGAGCAGCGCCGACTGGGTCTTCGGCGACGCCCGGTTGATCTCGTCGGCGATCACCAGGTTGGCGAAGACCGGCCCCGGATGGAACTCGAACCCGCGGTTGGCCTGGTTGAAGACGGTCACCCCGGACACGTCGGAGGGCAGCAGGTCGGGAGTGAACTGGATGCGCCGCCACTGCCCGCGGATGGACGCCGCCAACGCGCGGGCCAGGGTGGTCTTGCCGACTCCGGGCACGTCCTCGAGCAGCACGTGCCCCTGGGCGAACATGGCGGTCAGCGTCAGCCGGACGACCTCGGGCTTGCCGAGCACGACGGTGCCGATGCGGGCGGCGAGCTCGCCGGCCACGTCGGCGAAACCCTGGATGTGGGCGGGAGTCAGCACGTCGACAGGTCCGCCAGGTCGTCCCCGCCGTCGAGGTTCAGCCACGCCCACGGGATGTACGTCTTGCCCTCGTAATCCACCTGGATCCACCACGTGCTCTTCTTGTTCTTGTTGTAGACGAACGCGAAGACCTCTTCACCGGTCTTCTTGCAATACGTCTTCAGCCTCGTGCCGTTCTTCACCCAGCCGGCCTGCTGACCGTCGTCCTGCCGGGTGACCTTGAAGATCTCGTTGCCGTTACGACCGTCGACGTCTTTGTTGCAGTACGTCTTCTGGTCGCCGTCGTCACCGTTGATACAGGTGGCGGTGCCGTAGAGGGCGTCGGTCGCCTTAGCCGTCGGCTTGGAGACGGTGCCGGCCGCGTTCTTGGCGGTGACCGTGAACGTGTAGCTCGTGCTCGGCTTCAGCCCGGTCGCGTTCAGCGACGAACAGCTGCCGGTGGAGCCCTTGCCGCCGCCGGACACGGCGAGCGTGCACGTGGTCGTGCCACCCCCGTTGTTGACCGTGAACGTCACCTTCGCCGTGTTGTAGGTCGGGTCCACCCCGGTGACGGTCACCGTGGGAGCCGCCACGGTGCGCGCCGTCGCGGTCGCCGCCGTCCCGGGACCGGCCTCGTTGACAGCCGTCACCGTGACCTGCACCGTCGCGCCGTTGCCGAGCCCGGTGAGAGTGGTCGCGGTCGCGGTGACCTCGGTCTCCTTGTCGCCGGACTTCACCACGTACTTCGTGATCGGCCGCCCGTTGTCCGGCGGCGCCGTCCACGTCACGGAGACCGCACCGGCCTGCCCGGCGACGGTCGCCGCCGCCAGGTTCTCCGGGGCGCCCGGGGCGGCGAACGGAACGACGCTGTTGCTGACCGCCGACGCCTTCGACCCGGCGCCGATGTCGTTGATCGCGACGACCGTGAACGCATACGCCTTGCCGAACTCGACCTGGTTGGCGGCGATGGTCAGCTCGGTGCCGGTCGCCTCACCGATCGGGGAGGTGCCGCCCTCGGTCACGGCCGTCACCGCGTACCGCGCGATGTCGTGGCCCTGCCCGTTCGCGGCCGGCCAGGTGAGCGCGATCGTCCCGTCCGGTTTCGCCTCGGCCACCGGCGTGCCCGCCGGGTCCGGGACCTCGGCCGTCGGCATGACCTCGTTGCTGCTGCGGCCCGGCCCGTCACCCTTGCGGTTGACCGCGTGCACCTCGAACCGGTATTTCTCGCCGTTGGTCAGCCCGTCGACCACCAGTGACCGCTGGTCGGCGCCGACCTGGAAGGTGCGGCCCGCGCCGGCCACCACGTACTTGCCGATCGCGGCGCCGTTGTCCGGCGCCGACTGCCAGGAGACCCGGACCTCGGCGTTCCCGGCCGCGGCCCGCACACTGCGCGGGGCGCCCGGCTTGTCGGCCTGCGGCTTCTTCGGCTTCTCCTGTTTTGGCGGGGCGGGCGGCGCCTTGACCGGCGGCGGATCCCCACCGAGGACGTTGTCGTCATACTTGTCGACGCTGTGGACCTCGTGGTTGTCGTCGACGACCCGCGCGGTCGAGGAGCCCGGCGCGTTGATGAACAGCCGGTTCTCCCGCACCTCCAGCTCCAGGTCACCGCCGGGCCGGTCGATGTCGATCGGCTGCTTCTGCCGGCCCTCGGCGTCGAAGACGTGCACCGTGCCGTCGTTCTCCGGCACATACAGATAGCCGTCGTAGGTGACCGCCGGCCGAAGCTCGCCCCCCGCATCGGGGATGGTGACGTCACGCACGCCGGTGGCGGTGACGGTGTAGACGCGCCGCTCGTCCGGCACGGTCACCGCGATCACGTCGCCCTCGGAGCGCGGCGGCAGCTCACCCGGCGAGCTCAGCGGCAGCGTGGTCGGCTGGCCCGCGCCCTTCTCGTCCACCCGGACCAGCGCGTTCGTCGTCCGGTCGAGCACCGCGATGCCCTTGTCCAGAGCGGTGACCGCGAGGTCGTGGCTGGGCGCGGCGACCGGATCGGTGCGCAGCCGCGACGCCCCGGCCTCAGCGGCCTGGATCGCGGTCACGGTGCCCTCGCTGGGCACGGCGATCCATAGTCGGCCCGCGCCGTCGAAGACGCCACCGCTGATGCCCGGCGGGAACTGCAACGGCTCCCCCACCGGCTGCACGCTCGCCGGGTCGACCTGCTGAACCTTGCCCTGCACCGCATCCACCACGAACGCGTCGTCGCCGTGCAGGGCGACGCTCACCCCGATGCCCGGCTGGGACGGCGCGTTCCAGAAGACCCGCAGGTCGGTGAGGTCCATCGAGGCGATGGAGCCGGTGTTGACGTCACGCAGCAGCACGAATCGGTCGCTCTGACTGACCTGCACCTGATGCCGTAGCGCCTGTGGCACGTCGGCCCGGGTGTCGATGCGGGCGCTCACCCCGTTGAGCCGGGCCAGCTCGCCGGCCCCCTTGCTCCACACCCAGGACGCGGCGTCGAAGCTGGCCAGCGCGTCGTCGGCGGCGCCGAGGCCGCGAACGGTGAGCCCGAGACCCGCCACGAGCGCGGCCACCGTAGCCATCGTCACCATCTGGCCGCGGCTGGGCATCCGCCCCCTACGCCCCGGTGTCGTGGCGTCAGTGCTGGTCACTGTGGCTGCCCTCCCCGTGTCGGCGCCTCAAGGACGCTGGCCACCATAGCGAAACGGGGGTCCCCGTCGATACCCGTGTCCCGCGGCCTGTGGATAAGTCAGCCCCGTCCGAGGCACACCTGGTTCGAGCTCGCATACCTGTCGGACGAATAGACGGCCACGACTGCGAAACAGTACTCCAGCTTGGGATTCAGCCCCGACACGGTCGTCTTGGTCCGGCCCAGGCCGACCTGCGCGACCGGTTTGTGCTGCTGTCCGTCGCGGGCCATCGTGATCATGAATGGCGCCTTGCCGTCACTCGGGTCACGCCAGCTCAGATCGATCGACGCGCCCCGATCCTTCAGCTTCACCCCGGTCGGCGGATCCCCCGCCAGCTGCGGCACGTTCGCCGAGGCGGTGGCCACCGGCGTCGGCGGCTTGTCACCCTCCCGGCCGATCAGCACCACCACGAGGGCGGCCACCGCGACCAGCGCGACCAGCGTCGCGACAACGGTCAGACCAACGGCAGGACCACGACCCTTCCTTCGGTACGGTTCACCCGCCCCCGATTCCCTCTGAGGTGACGTCGGCCACCCGGTGCTGTGCCCGGTCCCGTGGTGCGGTGGCGGATATTCACCCTGGTGGGCGGCGTGCGGGTTATCCACAGTGCCGTATCCGCCCTGATAGGCGCTCTGCCCGGCCCCGTAACCCACGTCCTGGACAGGCGGATAGCCGTCCTGCCCACTGTGCTGAACGGGCGGATAGCCGGTCTCCCCGCCTTGCTGAACGGGCGGATAGCCGGTTTGCGCGCCTTGCTGAACGGGCGGATAGCCGGTTTGCGCGCCTTGCTGAACGGGCGGATAGCCGGTTTGCGCGCCTTGCTGAACGGGCGGATAGCCGGTCTGCGCGGCACCGTGGGTCCGGGTGTGCCCCTGGTGGTCGGGCTGAGACGGGAGGGCCTGCCGCTCGACGAGGGCCGGTCGCTGCTCCGGCAACGCGGGGGCGGCGTCCCACGGACCGCCGGACCGCTGCTGCGTCACCTCCGGCTGCGCGACGAACGTCGTCTCAGCACGCTGCACCGGAGCCGGCCGGGTGACCGGAAGCACATCGGTCGGCAGCTCCAGAGCAGCCCGGGCGCCCGCCTCGACAGCCGACCCTTGCGGCACCGGATTCAGCACCGGGCCGATTCCGGTGTCCTGCGCGACGACCGGCATGACGTCTACTACCGGACTCACCGGCGGAGGCACGTCGGCGACCGGCGGCAGGGGCGAAGGCACGGGGGCCACGGGCGGCGGATCAGCGACCGGGGTCACCGGCGGCGGCGTGGTCACCACGCGGGGAGTCGGCGTCGGCTGGATGGGCGAGGGCTCCGGCCGTACGGTAGCTCCGGAAGGATCCTCACCCAGGTAGGACCGCGCCCGGACCACGAACTCATGGCCCTCGCCGAGGGCCGCAGGCCCGTTGGCGGCCACCCGGCCGAACGCCTTCCGCGCCTCGTGCCGGTTGCCCAGCTCCTGCGCGACGACCCCGAGATCGTAAGAGATGTGCAGCATGAGCGGATCGCCGTCGCCGAGCCGCCACTGCCCCGCCGCGTACGCGTCCTCCAGCATGCGCCGGGCCGCCATCGGATCGTCCGACCGCAGGAAGACCCCCGCGAGCTCCCGCTGAGCGGTGAGAACGTCCGGTTCGTCCTCCCCCAGGTTTTCCCGCCCCAGCTCGACGGCCCGCTCCAGCAGCACCTGAGCCGGCTCCAGCTCACCGGACGCGATCAGGGCACGCGCACGTTCGATGGCGGGGGTGAGAGGGGACCGAGACACGTCCGCCATGCTCCCTGTTTCCCCCGCTCGGCGCCACACCCCCGGTAACGACCGGCCCCCGCTTCGACCCGGGTCGGGGGCCGTATATAGTTCTGTCCGTGCCGCTGAGAGGGCAGCCAAAACCCAGGTGAAAGCCAGGGTTACGGTCCCGCTAAGCTGTACGGAGCAGGTCCGGGTGGCGGAATGGCAGACGCGCTAGCTTGAGGTGCTAGTGCCCTTTATCGGGCGTGGGGGTTCAAGTCCCCCTCGGACACGTTAACCCCTACGGGGTTATAAATTTCTTTTAGTGAACGACCTCGCCGTTATACGGCGAGGTCTTCTTTTTGTCGGGCGGCCTATTCTCGGTGGCGGGATGCGACCAAAGCCTATCGGGTTGCCTCCCGCATCCCCTGTCACGCCTGCCAGATCTGCGCTGCTGATTCCGATGACGTCCGGAATGACGAGCTGTACGTTTTCAGGCAAAGGTCCGACCAGCGCGACAATGTCGCGTGAACAGCGCAATGTCACCTGCCGTGCCCGCAGGAAGCCGGACAAGGCCACACGGTCCCATAGCGTCTGGGCATCACCGGTCACCCTCTCCAATTCGCTGGCGGCCGCGGCCAACAGTGCATCTTCGCGCGCGTAGAACGGCAGTGGCGAGTTGGCGGGACGAGCGGTTCGGTAGCCGTGCCGGCAGCGGTACGCGGCTTTGCCGTGTACCCACAGCGGTTCCGCTCGGCGCTCGCAGACATCGCAGATGATGAGACCGGTTATCAGGTAGTGACGTTCCTGCCCGTCGGCTGGCACAGCGAGGGAGGAGATCTGTTGTGCCGCGACGAAAGTCGCCTCGTCGATCAGGGCCGGATGTGCCAGTACACCGGAGATCACCCACTGATCCTTGGTGCTGGCCCGCCGGGTGGTCGTTCCGCCGGTGTCACCGCCGCCGGGCCGGGTCTCATGGTGGAGGATCTTCTGCCGGTCCCACACCTGCCGTCCGGTGTAGCGCGGATTTGCCAGGATGCCGTCCACCGCCCGTGTCGCCCAGCTCTTGCCGTTGCGATGCGGGTTACGGCCGGGTCGGCTGCGGAGGGGCAGGCGACGCCGCGGTGGGTGAGCATGGCCGCGATCGTGGCGGGGCTGTTCCCGGCGAGGCGCTGGGTGAAGATCCAGCGGACGTGCGGGGCGGTGGCCGGGTCGGGTTCGAGGCGCTGGAGGCGTCGTCCCCAGCGGGCGTGTGCCGGGTTGGGGTGCGGTCCGCGTCGGCCAGGTGGTAGCCGTAGGGCGGACGGCCACCGAGGAACCGGCCTTCGTCGCGGGCGAGAGCGCGCATCGCTGTGAGGGTTCGGTGCCGGGCGCGCAGGACCTCGCGGCGGGCGTCGTTGCCGAGGAGGGCGATGAGCGCTCTGTGGGTGGGGTTGCCGGGGTCGAGAGGGCCTCCGAGTTCCGGGAGCCAGAGTGTGATGTTGCTATGGGTCAGGGTGGGGAGGAGTTGCTGAAGTTGGTTGCCGCTGAAGGCGCGGTCGGATTCTCCGACGATGATCGCGTCGAACTCGCGCTCCGGGTTGCGGATGGCATCGAGTAGGCGGCTGGCCTGAGGGCGGTCGTGCCAGGGGAGGCTACGGGAACAGCCGATGTCGAAGTAGTCGCACACGATGACGCCGGCGGTGCCGATGGCCTGGGTGGCGGCCTCGCGCTGCCACTGGTGTGAGGCGACGGGATCTTGGTGGTTGGCGGTGGAAACGCGGCCGTAGAAGGCGAACCGTAGACGTCTTTGTGCTGGCGGGGGCGTCTTGAGGCCGCGGCGGCGAGGGTTGGGCTGGTCTTGGAGCCATCGGGCGAGGCCACTGGTGTCGTGCGCTGTGGCCACGATGGAGTTGTACCTTTCGGCCAGGATGTTGTTGAGCACCGTATCGGGCTATTGATTTGTTCGCGTTGCGGGGTGCTCGTCCTGTCGAGAATCCGTCGTGTGTGCCAGGAGACGTGGTGTGGCCGATAGAGCGGCGTCCTGATCGCGCGCAGCGTCATTGGCTGGACTTGCCTTCGGTGTGGTCGGGGGATGGCGCCTTCGAAGCCCAGGACTTCTTACTTCAGGTTCGTGCCGGGCCACGGGGCGCCGCGGTTATGTGTAGGCCAGAAGGCTGCCAGCGACCGTGACACCCGCCCACGACGTCAGGGAGACGACCGCGGCGGTTCGGGCGGCCGCAGGCGATGGCTTGCCCAGGTCCCAGTCGAACACACTGCGGAAGGTGCGCCGGTGGAAGATCAGGACGTTCAGACCGGCGATCAGCAGGAGGCCGAGCTTGAACGGAGCGCTGCCACGTTCCGCCATGACGCTCGCGCCTGGCAGGAACATGAGTACGCCGGTGACGGCCGCTATCACAAATCCGAAGCGGGACAGCGGGAGGAGATAGCCGGCCACGGTAGTCACCGGCAACTTCTGCTGCCCGAGCCCCAGCAGCCGAAGGTCGAAGGCCGCAGCCGGGCCGATGAGCAGGGCGATACCCAGGATGTGGAGGCTCCCGAGCACCGGATACAGGTACGCCGTGCCACGGATGGCTTCGGCGAGCGGGCCATCCTGGAGCCAGGAGAAGACGTCGTCCATGACTAGCGCTCTCACGCTCGGCGCGAGCGTGAGCGCAGGTACAGCGTTCCGCCCACCACGCCGAGCAGCAGGACGATGCCGGCTGTGCCCCACACCAGAATCGGCGACGTACCGTCGGAGTTCTCCCCAGCAGCTGTCGCATCCTGGTTCCGGTCGGCTGTCGACGCGTCGCTGTCGGGGTACGGGACCGGCAGCGGCCGCGCCGGCAGTTCGCTGCCGAGCACCTGGTTGACCGGCTGTCCGTTGCCGTACCAGAAGACGACGGGACGGAACTCGTCGTCGTGACTCCTGCCGATGTAGCCGACCGCTTCGACCCGTTCGCCGTCGGCGAGCGGGCGGTCGAGACCCCACCGTCCCGTGTAGGCCGGCGGTGCGATGACGACCTCCAGCTCGTCATGGGAGCCGCTGTACGACGGGGCATCGTTGATCGGGCCGCTGTCTTCGGGGGCCTGAAGCTGCTCGGGCAGAGCCAGTTCGGGCGTGTCCGCGGGGCGGTCGCTTTCCAGAGTGAGATTGAAGAAGGAATGTGGGTCGCCCCAGCGGACCTCCGAGACGGTGCCCGAGATGTAGTAGAGGCGGTCGGTGTCGAAGTCGTCGAATCCGTGGTGGGCCTGCGCGGGAGTCGCGGGGGCCACGATGAGCGTCACAGCGACGGCGAGGGACGCCGCCGCCAGCCTGCCGAGGCGGGTGCGTGTGGTGGAGCGCATGTGAAGTCGATCCTCTCGGGAAGGTTCGGGGAATCCGCAGCCGCGGACCCCATCTCGCTGGGGAACAGGAGTCCATGCGGCAGAGGCCGGACAGGGACGTCTTCTTCTGCAGGGGTTGGATCGCGCTCAGCTGAGCGGTACCCCCGTGCGTTCGGTGAAGGCGGAGACCAGGGCGTCCTGCGCCGCCTCGTCGTACACGGTGGGGTGAACGCGGTCCTCCGGTTTTCTCTGGAAGAGGAATTGCCCGGTGACCTGGCCTCCCGGGTAGGTGTCTTCGGTCAGAAGAACCTGGGTCATGTAGCTCTCGCGGAGGTTGTCGGGGCGTGAGGGCCGTTGTGAACTCCCATGAGCGTGGGTACCCAGCCGGGGGCGACCGCGTTGACGCGCAGCTCGGGACGCCGCCGGGCCAACCCCGTGGCAAGGGTGGCCAGGTGCAGTTTGCTGTCGTCGTAGGTGACGTTCGTTCCGCCGGAGCGCAGCTCGTCGAGTTTGAGGTCGCCGCTCAGGTGCAGATCGGAGCTGAGGTACATCATCTGCTCGTGGGGAGCGTCGACCAGAGCGGTCAGCAGGTACGGCGACAGCGAGTTGGCGTTGAGGATGTCCTGATTGGGCAGGCCGTACTCGCCGGCGTTGTGGATGATGACGTCGAAGGTTCCCAGCGCGTTGATCTGCTCGGTCAGCGCGCGGGTCTGCTGCAGATTCAGCAGGTCGCCGACGACGACGGCCTCCAGAGCGGGGAGATCGCGCCGGATGTCCGCCTCACGCTGCGCGTTTCGTGCGTGCGCGACCACGGTGTGCCCGCGCCGCAGGAAGTATGCGGCGGCGAGTTGGCCGACACCGGCGGTGGAACCGGTGATGAGGATCCGTTTGGGATCGTTGCCGGTGAGCGGCTGGATGTTCTGCTCGATGTAGCGCAGCTCGTCCGCGACCTGTTGCGTGTTGTAGATATTCGCCCCGTACACGTCGCCCTGGGGCGCAGCGGGACTGCGGTCGGTCTGGACGTGGGCAGGGGTCGGTGTGTCCTCGCGTGCCCGAGGGCTGGTGCAGGCGGCCAGAAGTCCCGCGCCGAGCGCGGTCGCGGAGCGCAGGAGTGTGCGTCTGGTCATTTCAGTCATGCGGGGTCAGGGCTCCTTCGTTGCTCGCCGATCGTCTCGAGATCAGGCGACGTAGCCGGTGTCGACCGGGAGCGCTTCCCAGTGACATAACCGATCGCTGCACAGCCACAGCACCGCCCGCTGCACTGCGGTGTGCGCAGATCTGTCAGCCATCGCTGGGTGACAGAGGGCCCCGCGCTCGTGCGGGGCCCTCTGCGATCACGCTCGCTGGGCGGTGTGGCACCACCCTGCTGCGATCAGAAGCGCTTGTAGGTGACGCGCCAGCCCTCTGCCGGGTCCGTCGGCGTCAGAACCAGCCGGTCACCCGAGACCTTGAAGACGCGCGTCAGGCGCTGCCCGATGAGGTTGCGCACCGCTGATGACTCGACGGTCACGACGAACGTACCGGCGGCCTTGTTGACGGCGACAGTCCCGTAGAAGGCTTCGTATCCGTTGATCGTGTACGGAGTGTCCGCAGCGCTCGCGTCGGGGTTCATGGCCTGCACCGACATGGTGCCGGACCTGGTGAAGATGATCTGGCCGGAGTACGGCACGGGTCGCAGGTTGCCCGGGGTGCCGGCCTCCAAGGAGGTCATGCGCCATCCGCCCACCAGGGGCGACGTGTCGCGGTGGGCTTGGCTCGGCTGGGCGAACGAGAATGCGGCCACCAGGAGCGTTACGGCGAGGACGAGGGGAAGCACCAGCGTGCGCGGGGCGATCTTGAGTTTCGTTGCCATTGCTCGTTGATTCCTTCTCTTTTACCGGGGGTGTGGCGGGCAACTGCTGGGCCTGCGCTTGCGGCTGGTGGCCGTGCCGCCCGCTGGTTATCAGCAAACCGCCTCAACCGGCGGGCGGGGAGTTTCTGATGGTGGGTGTACTGGCAGGGCACCCCTGTCTGTCGCGCCAGCCTGGATCGGGAGCCGCGGAGGTCGTGTCGCCCTCGTGCGCGAACTCACCGGCGGCGGGCCTTCCAGGGCTGGAAGCGGTCGGGGCACCGCATGCCTCGATCAGGCCGTCGGCATCATCCGTGGGCGCGGTGTAACCAGCCGCGGCGGCGCACACCGATACGAGCAGGCGTCCGTCAGCTTCGCCGGCCTGTTCGGCGGCGACCTCACCCTCGACGGCGGCCTGGCGCCCGTGGGGGCCTGCATCGCCGGGCTGCTGCCGAACGTTGTCGACGGCGCTGTCGCCTTGACGATGTCTCCGCGGTCCACCCGGGTCATGGGCGGCCGCGAAGTCCTCGAAGCCCTTCATCGAGTTCTGACCCGCGGTCTTCGCGGATCTCACCGCTGACGCGGCGTGGAAGTTGCCGCGCCGGAAATGTCAGTGCACCACCGGATCGGTATACCCGGTGAGTTCGCGTGCTCCGGTGGTGTGCTGTGTTTACCGCAGGGGGTTGCCGGTGGGTGGCGGAGTCGCTGCGGTGGGGTCGGCTGCGGGCAGCCAGAGCACGAAGGTGCTGCCCAGTCCGATCTCGGAGAAGGCGGCGATGTGGCCGCCGTGGGATTCGACGATCTGCCGGACGATGGCCAGGCCAAGGCCGGTGCGCCGTTGCTGGGATGTGCCGTTGCCGTGGGGGCCGCGCCAGAATCGGTCGAAGACCCGGGTGAGGTCGTCGGGGGCGATTCCGGGGCCTTGGTCGGCGACGGCGAGCCACAGCCAGGATCCGCTGCGGCCGGTCGCGATGGTGATGGTGGAGTCGGTGGGTGCCAGGCGTACGGCGTTGGAGAGCAGGTTGCCGGCCGCGCGGCGCAGTGCGTCGTTGTCACCGATCATCCGCAGTCCGCGGGTGGTCTGGTAGCGCAGGTGCAGTGGCCGGTCCGGCAGGGGTGATTCTTCGCCGGCTTCGTGGGCGATCGTGGTGAGGTCGAGTTCGGTCTCGTTGAGTGCGCCGGCGTCGCGGCGGGCGGTGGCGAGCAGGTCTTCGACGAGCCTCGACATGCGGGTGGTGGCCCGGTCGATGATGGCGACGGCGCGGTGGCGTTCCTCGGTGGTGGCGTCCGGGGTGGTCAGGGTGGCGTCGAGGTGGGTGCGGATGATCGCGAGTGGGCTGCGTAGTTCGTGGGAGGCGTCGTCGATGAGTTGGCGTTGGGCGCGGAACGCCTGATCGAGGCGGTCGAGCATGGAGTCGAGGGTGTCGGCGAGGTCGCGCAGTTCGTCGTGCGGGCCCCGTAGGCGGATGCGGCGGGTCAGGTCGGTGGCTTGGATGTCGCGGGCGGTGCGGGCGATCGCTCCGACCGGTCGCAGGACACGCCCGGACAGCACCCAGCCGATGCCGAGGCTGGCGAGGAACAGCCCGCCGAGGGCGATCATCGAGTAGGTGCGCAGGGTCTGCAGCGTGTTGTAGTTGACCGCGGCCTCGATCTGGCTGATGTCGGCGACGGTCATGGTGCCGACGTACTGCCGGTTGTCGTTGTAGACCTTCGCGGTCTGTTCGGTGATCTGCTGCGGTGCGGTCGACTGCGCGACCGCGAGGTAGATGACGGCGAGGGTGAGCGCGGCCAGCGCAAACAGCAGGGTGGAGTAGACGACGGTGAGCCGGAACCGGATGGACCGAAACACTTCGGGGCGTTTCACGGTGCCTCCTGCGCGAGCCGGTAGCCGCGGCCGACGACGGTGTCGATCCAGCCGTCGCCGAGTTTGCGGCGCAGGGTGCCGACGGTGACCCGGACGGTCTGGGTGAAGGGGTCGGTGTTGGCGTCCCACACGTGTTCGAGTAGTTCCTCGCTAGACACCACATGGCCGGGGCGGGTCATCAGGTATTGCAGGACCCCGAACTCCTTGAGCGTCAGCGCCAGCGGTGCGCCGTCGAGCGTGACCGTGTGGCGGGCGGTGTCGAGCACGAGTCCCCGAACGCTGACGGTTGCGGTGGCGCCGGTGGTGTCACGGCGCAGCAGCGCCCGTACCCGGGCCAGCAGTTCGGCGAGGTGGAACGGTTTGACGAGGTAGTCGTCGGCGCCGCCGTCGAGGCCGCGGACCCGGTCGTCGAGGCCGCTGCGGGCGGTGAGCATGAGTACCCGCAGGTCGCCGTTGCCGGGGGTGTCCACCTCACCGTCGCGTAACTGCCGGCACAGGGTGAAGCCGTCGCCGTCGGGCAGGTTGATGTCGAGCAGCATGAGGTCGTACTCGTTGAGGGTCAGATGGTCGTAGGCCTGGGCGGTGTCGGCGGCGACGTCGACGGCGTAGCCGGTGCGGGTGAGCCCGACGCGCAGGCCTTCGGCCAGGTCTTCTTCGTCTTCCACGACGAGTAGGCGCATCTGTCGACTATCCACGGCTGATCAGGGTGGCGGCCACCTGCCGGGCCCGTTCGATCGGTACGGCGAAGCCGATGCCGATGTTGCCGCCGCCTTCGAGGGTGGCGATCGCGGTGTTCACGCCGATCACCTCGCCGCGGGCGTTGACCAGCGGACCGCCGGAGTTGCCGGGGTTGATGGAGGCGTCGGTCTGCACCGCGGTCTGCCGGGTCCTACCGCCGAGGCGTACCGGCCGGTCGGTGGCGCTGACGATGCCGGCGGTGACGGTGCCGGACAGGCCCAGCGGGGAGCCGACGGCCAGGACCGGCTGGCCGACCTGCAGAGTGCGCGGGTCAGCGAGCTCCAGCCGGTTCGGTGCTGCCGCGCTGGGTACCCGCAGGACCGCGATGTCGTTGCCGGCGTCGGTGCCGATGATCTCGGCGGTGATCCGGCGTCCGTCGGCGCCCACGATGCTCACCGCGCCGCCGCCGCGGCCGCCGTCGACGACGTGGGCGTTGGTGACGATGTGCCCGCGGTCGTCGAAGACGAACCCGGATCCGGACGCTCCGCCGGAGCCGGTGCGGACCTGTACCGAGACGACGCCGGGCAGGGCGCGGGCCGCGGCGGCGACCAGGTCGGCGGGCACCCCGGCGGGAGCGGGTGCCGGGGCCGCGTACGGGGGCGCCTCGATGGGCTCGTCCCGGCCGGCGGCGTAGCCGGCGACGCCGCCGGTGCCGGCCGAGACGGCGATGACCGCGAGGCCGCCGGCAAGCACCCGTGTCCAGCGTCGGCCGGCTGGGGCGTGGACGGGGTGCGGGTCGGGAGCCGGCTCACCGGGCGGTCGCTGCCCGGGCACGGCAGAAGGCACGGGAGGCTGGGAGGCAGAGATTGACGGCGCCGGCGCGGCAGCCGCCGGCGTGGAGGACAGAGCGGGAGACAGGAATTCGGGGCCGCGAGGTGCCGTACCCAATCCGTTGTTGATCATGATGGTTTGCCTTTCTACGGCAGGCGGGCGAACCAGAACAGGGAGGCCAGGGCGGCCAGAACCGCGAGGACCAGGCCGATGCCGATGAAGCGGGCCGACACGTCTTCGACCTCGGTCTGGTAGCCGACCGAGCTGCCGATGTCGGCGTAGGCGGCGCGCAGCTCATCGGCGCTGCCGGCCTCGAAGTAGTTGCCGCCGGTGGTCTCCGCGACGGCCTGCAGCGTCTGACCGTCGACGGGCACGGCTTGCCCGCCCTCGATCGTCCCGGCGGCGGTGCCGAAGGAGATCGAGTCGACCGGCACGCCGAGTTCGGTGGCGAGCCGGGCCGCCTCGTCCGGGTTCCGGCCGGCGGTGTTGGCGCCGTCGGAGAGCACGACCACCCGCGCCGGTGGCACGTCCTCCCCGGCCCGCGCGTCCAGCGTGCGGATCGCGTCCAGGCAGGTGGCGATAGCATCGCCGATCGCGGTACCCGCCGGCCCGGAGGCGCCTTCGGCGAGCCGGTCGACACCGGCGTTCACGGTGGACCGGTCCGTGGTCGGCGGCACGAGCACCGACGCGGAGCCGGCGAACCCGACCAGGCCGACGTTGAACTGCTCGGGTAGTTCGGCGACGAACTGGCGGGCGGCGTCCTTGGCTGCGGTGAGCCGGTCGGGGGCGACGTCGTCGGCGAGCATGGAGCGGGACACGTCCACGGCGACCAGGACGGTGGCCCGTTCGCGGGGTACCTGCACTTCGGCCTGCGGGCGGGCGAAACCTACGACGAGCAGGCCGAGCATGGCCAGGAACAGCCCGGCGGGGACGTGCCGGCGCCAGCCCGGCCGCTTCGGTGCGACCCGGTCGAGCAGTTTGAGGTTGGTGAAGCGGACGGCGTAGCGGCTGCGGCGGCGCTGGGCGATCACGTAGGCGACGGCGAGCGCGGCGACGGCGGCGAGCAGCCACAGCCGTTCCGGGGAGAGCCAGGTCATGCGGACGCTCCTGGTGGGGTCATGGGTCGGTGGGCGCCGCGGGCGAGGCGGCGCTGGGCGTACACGTGGCGGACGATGTCGGCGATCCAGTCCCGGTCGGTGCTCAGGGCCAGATGGGCGGCACCGGCCCGGCGGATCCCGTCGGTGACGCTCTGCTGCTGGCGGCTGGCGGCTTCGGCGTACCGCTGGCGCAGTTTGCGGCTGGCGGTGTGCACCTCGCGGCGCCGTCCGCTTTCCGGATCGACGAGGGCCAGCAGGCCCACATCGGGGAGCTCCTGTTCGCGCGGGTCGGTGACCTGCACAGCGAGCACCTGGTGCCGGCCCGCCAGCCGGCGTAGCGGACGTTCCCAGTCCGGCGCGCCGGGGCCGAGCCCGTCCTCGTCGAGGCCGTCGAGGAAGTCGGAGACGACCACCATCAGGCCGCGGCGCGGCACGGCCCGCGACAGGCCGTCGATCGCGTCGGCCAGCGGGATCTGAACGGTGGCCTCGGCGGCGCGGGGCGCGGCCAGCAGGGTGCGCAGCATCCCGAGCAGCGGGGTACGCCCGACGCGTGCCGGATGCCGCCGGACACCGTCGGCGGTGAGCAGATGCGCGCCGAGCCGGTTGCCGCCACCGGTGGTGAGGAACCCGACGGCGGCGACCGCGGCGACGGCCAGTTCGCGTTTCTCGTATTCGGCGGTGCCGAAGTCCATGCTGGCGGTGGCGTCGACGAGCACCCAGGTGGACAGTTCCCGGTCGGCGTCGACGGTGCGCACGTGCGGCACGGTGGTCCGGGCGGTGACCGCCCAGTCCATGCGCCGCACCTCGTCCTCGCCGGCCCGGTATTCGCGGCTGCCGGCCGGTTCGCTGCCCAGTCCGGGTAGCAGTCCCAGATGGGAGCCGTGCAGCAGGCCGTCGAGGCGGCGGGTGACGACGAGTTCGAGGCGCCGCAGCCGGCGTTCCGGTGCGAGTTCGTTGATCGACGCGCCGGTGTTCATGCGGCGGCTCCGAGGCCGAAACCGGTGTTCTGCTGGGCCGGGGCGATCACCGGTGGCGGCACCGCCTCAAGCAGGCGGTGCACGATCGTCTCGGGCTGCACACCGTCGGCGACCGCGTCGAAGGCGAGCACCAGCCGGTGGGCCAGCACATCGGGTGCGATGTCGATCACGTCGCCGGGCAGCACGTAGTCGCGGCCGCGCAGCAGCGCGAGCGCGCGGGCGGCGGCGACCAGGCCGAGGGTGGCGCGTGGGCTGGCACCGTACGCGAGCTGGGTAGCCGCCTCCGGCACCCCGAACCGCGCCGGATCGCGGGTGGCGACCACCAGCCGGACCACGTACTCGGCCAGCGCGTGATGCACGAACACGTCACGGGCCCGCTGCTGCAACGACTCCAGCCGAGCGGTGTCCAGGACCGGCCGGGCGGTGGGCCGCCGACCGCCCATGCGGTAGAGGATGCCCAGCTCGTCCTCGTCGCTGGGATAGCCGACCACGACGCGCATCAGGAACCGGTCGCGTTGCGCCTCCGGCAGCTGGTAGACACCCTCGCTCTCGATCGGGTTCTGGGTGGCCAGCACCAGGAACGGCCTGGGCACCGGGTGGGTGTGGCCGCCGATGGAGATGTGGCCTTCGGCCATCACCTCCAGCAGTGCCGACTGCACCTTGGCCGGGGCCCGGTTGATCTCGTCGGCGAGCACCAGGTTCGCCATGATCGGGCCGAGTTCGACGTCGAAGCTCTCCTGGCTGGGCCGGTAGATGCGGGTGCCGAGGATGTCGGACGGCACCAGGTCGGGGGTGAACTGGATGCGGTGGAAGACGCCGCCTACCGCGACGGCCAGGGTCTCCGCGGCGAGGGTCTTTGCCACACCCGGCACACCTTCGAGCAGGCAGTGCCCGCCGGCGAGCAGTGCTGTCATCAGCCGCTCGACGAGCCGGTCCTGCCCGACGATGACCTTCTTGACCTCGAACAGTGTCTGCTCCAGCAGACGCACGTCGGTGTCTGGTGCGATGGTTGTCATGAGTCTCCTCTGATGGCTTGCGGCAGAGATCGCAGGGCGAACGCCCGGGCTGGGGGGAATGCACCGAGCGCCCGCCCCGGACTTTCATGACAGCAACCGGTACCGAAAGCCGAGCGAAGCTACGCCCTCCTCGATCTTCGAAGGATTTTCGGGGCCGGCTGGTCGGCTGGTGGCATCCGATAGCGGAATAGTCAGGAGCGAGAAATGCGCACAAGAACTGTCATTGGGCTGGCCGTCGCGGCCGGTGCCGCCGCCGTCGCGGCCAGCGTCGGTGGAACGGCGCTGGCCGCGGCACAGACCGAAACGTCGGTGCCGGTCGTTGCCGAAGTGAGCCCGGCGGTGCCGCAGGGCGACGGTGGTACTGCGTCCACGGGCGAGTGGGACTGTCCCGAGAAAAGCGGCAGTTCCGGTTCTGCGGCCGCTGACGAACCGGCCGCCGCAACGCTCTGACCACACAGTGGAACCAGGTCAGGTCGAACGCGACCTGGCCTGAGTTCTGTTACCGGAAGCAGTTGCCCCGCTCCCCCGATGGCAAGGGTGGCAATGACCCAGGCATTCCAGCCGTCAGCGGGCGGCGAAGCGCAGGATCCGGTCGTCGCCGTCGCGCACGTCACCACGCCCGTCGGTGTTGGATGTGGTCACCCACAGGGCGCCGTCCGGGGCGATCTGCGCGGTCCGCAGCCGCCCGTACTGCTGCAGCCGAGCGACCGGCTCCCCGACGCTCGTGCCGTCCAGCGGCAACGTCCACAGGCGTTCCCCGCGCAACGCGGCAACGTAGGCGGTGTTCCCGGAGATCGCCATGCCGGACGGCGACGCGTCACGAACCTGCCAGGTCACGAGGGGATCCGTGAATCGTCCGCCACCAGTGTCGCCTTCCCCCTCGACCTGCGGCCAACCGTAGTTGCGGCCGATTTCGATGAGGTTCACCTCGTCGAGGTCGTTCTGGCCGAACTCGGTGGCGAACAACCTGCCGGCCGCATCCCAGGCCAGCCCTTGCACGTTGCGGTGGCCCAGGCTGTAGACCGGCGACCCGGCGGTGGGGTTGCCGGGCGCGGGATCGCCGTCCGCGGTCAGGCGCAGGATCTTGCCGTTCGGGCTGGCCGGGTCCTGCGAACTGGCGGTGTCGCCGGCGTCCCCGGTGCCGACGTAGAGCAGACCGTCGGGGCCGAACGCGATGCGCCCGCCGTTGTGGTAACTCGCGTTGGCGATGCCTTCGAAGACGACTTCGAAGTCGCCGCCGTCGAGCCGGAACCGTCCGATGCGGTTGTCCTGCTCGGCGGTGAAGTACACGTACACCAGGTTGTCGCGGGCGAAGTCCGGGGAGACCGCGACCCCGAGCAACCCGCCTTCGCCGACGGCGGCCACCCCGGGCACTTGGAACACCGGCCGGGCCTGGCCCGAGCCCGCTGCCAGCCGCAGCACCCGGCCGGAGTCGCGTTCGGTGATCAACGCGTCCCCGCCAGGCAGGAACGCCAGACCCCACGGCACCTCCAAGCCCGCAGCCATAACCTCGGCAGCGTCGAGGTCGGGACTGCCGGTGGCAGCACTGGCGGCGGGGCTGGTCGCGACGGCAGCCGCCGGCCCGCTGGAGGCAGATCCAGATCCGCCGACACCGCAACCGGCGACGGTGGTCACCGCCAGAACAGCTGCCAGCAAGGTCCGTCGTCGACGCATCATCAGTGTCTCTCCTCGGTCGCTACGGCCCGTTCGCGATCACGGCGTCGGGTCCAGCATTGACAGCATCATCTGCCGGCGAAAGCCGACAGAAAGAAGGAGCAGCGCTGACCATGACGGTTTTCCGGAAAGGCCATGCCAGTCGGTGAAAGAGCGGGATGGTTTCTTCCCGATGCGGCAGTAGTCCTGGAATTCGTCTCCCGACAGTCACATCATTCGCATCGGCATCCGTGGTGGGGTGCCCTGTCAGTACACCTTTCGAGAGTGACTTCTTCGTTCGTCAGCGTGGGCGTTGACTGAATACGAACCGAACGACATGAGTCGCTGAAAGGAGTCTCCCTCATGCCTCTGCAGTCTGATGGTTACACCTTCGTCCTGGCGGACGGCGTGACCCGTACACCCGTGCGTTACCGCAACCGGTACGGCATCGAGATCGCCGCCGACCTGTATCGGGCCGCCGACCTCGACGAGTCCGTCACGCACGCGGCTCTGGTCGTCGGCCCGCCGCACGGCGGCGTCAAGGAGCAGGGCCCCGGCGTGTACGCCCAGGAGCTCGCCCGCCGCGGCTTCGTCGTCATCGGCTTCGACCCGTCCTACAACGGCGAGAGCAGCGGCGAACCGCGCCACATCACCTCCCCCGAGATCTTCGCCGAGGACTTCAGCGCCGGCGTCGACTTCCTCGGCACCCTCAGCTACGTCGACCGCGAACGCATCGGCGCGATCGGCATCTGCGGCAGCGGCGGCTTCGCGCTGAGCGCGGCCTCCGCCGACCCGCGGATCAAGGCCGTCGCCACCACGGCGATGTACGACATCAGCGGCGTCAAGCGCAACGGCTGGCTCGACAGCGGCACCGCCGAGGACCGGCAGAACACCCTCGCGGGTATCGCCGAGCAGCGCTGGGCCGACGTCGACGCCGGCACGCCCACCCTGAGCCCGACCTTCCCGGCCGAAATCCCGGCCGCCGGCCTCGACCCGATCACGGCGGAGTTCTTCGAGTACTACGTCGCCGACCGCGGCCACCACCCCCGCTCGATCGGCGGGTTCACCATCACCAGCGACGCCGCGCACATCAACTTCGGCGAACTGCGCCACCTCGCCGACATCGCGCCCCGGCCGATCCTGCTCGTCACCGGCGATCAGGCGCACTCCAAGTGGTTCAGCGACGCCGTGCACGCCAAGGCCACCGGCCCCAAGGAACTGCTCGTCGTCCCCGGCGCCCGCCACATCGACCTCTACGACCGCACGGACCTGATCCCCTTCGACGCTCTGGACACCTTCTTCGCCAAGAACCTCGCGAAGTAACACCACCGCAGCAGTCACCGACGCGGCGAGCTGGAGCGACCAAGCCGCGGCCCACCGCAGGTCTGCGGTTTCCCCCTCGCCGACACCCCGCGCCCGAGACCCGCGCAAAACCACGAGCACATCCCGCACGCCAGGGAGGCAGCCCATGAGAAGAGCACTCGCAGTACTCGCCTTGCCACTGCTGATTCTGGCCGGAACTCCAGCGGCCGCCGCGGACAAGGACGACCGCAGGAAGAAGCAGACGATCACCCGCAGCCAGGACCAGACCTCCACCGCCGGCTCGCCGGACACCTTCACCGGCGAGGTACGCGTCGACACCCTGTTTCCCGCGAGTGAAACCGCGCCGTATTCGGGCGCGTACGTGACGTTCCAGCCCGGCGCCCGATCGGCATGGCACACCCACCCGGCCGGGCAACGCCTCGTGGTGACCGAGGGCGT
Source organism: Actinoplanes sp. CA-252034 (assembly GCF_050956125.1). NCBI lineage: Bacteria > Bacillati > Actinomycetota > Actinomycetes > Micromonosporales > Micromonosporaceae > Actinoplanes > Actinoplanes sp. CA-252034. Next base: position 2,574,747 of record NZ_CP191846.1, on the reverse strand, counting down.
GGGCCGCACCCAGCAATGGGGCGGCCCGATCGAGGAGATCCGCGCCGGGGACGTGGTGTGGTGCCCGCCCGGCGTGAAGCATTGGCACGGCGCCGCCCCGGACAGCGTCATGACCCACATGGCCCTGACCAGCGTGCGTGACGGGCAGAACGTGACCTGGATGGAACACGTCTCCGACCAGCAGTACCACGGGCACGTCGCCGGCGACCAGGAGCAGACCGGGGAACTCAGCGAACAGCACGCAACGGTAGCCATGATCGGCGCGTTCAGCGCGAGTGGCGACCTGCCCCGGCTGACCACCGCGCTGAACAAAGGCCTGGACGCCGGGGTGACGGTCAACCAGGTCAAGGAAGTTCTGGTGCAGATGTACGCCTACGCCGGCTTCCCCCGCAGCCTCAACGCCATCAGCACCTTCATGACCGTGCTCGAACAGCGCAAGGCCAAGGGCATCACCGACGAGACCGGTCCGGAACCGGCGCCGCTGCCCGAGGGTACGGACATCCTGGAGCTCGGCACCGACAACCAGACGAAGCTGACTGGAGCCCCGGTCACCGGTCCGATGTTCGACTTCGCACCCGCGATCGACGAGTTCCTCAAGACGCACTTGTTCGGCGACATCTTCAGCCGCGACAACCTCGACTGGCGCAGCCGCGAGGTGGCGACCATCGCGGCTCTGGCCACGCTGAAGGGCACGGAATCACAACTGCGGTCGCACTTCGCCATCGGGCTCAACACCGGCCTGACCGAAGGCCAGCTACGTGGTCTGGTGCAGGTCCTGGGCAACGAAGTAGGCACCCGGCAGGCCGACAACGCCGGCCGGATCCTCGACGAGGTCCTACGCACCCGCTGATCCCGCGCGGCGGCCCGGGGGTGCTGGCGGGCACTTCGGGCCACCGAGTGCAGGCCGATGCCGCGAGGCCAGGATCCGAACCCACGCCTGCTGAGTACTTCGAACATCTGGCTGACGCCAAGCGGGCGCACGCCTGCTCCCACAGGAGGATCCCCGTATGACGGCACGACCGGATCGCGGCGACGGCACTGACGTCGCCATCATCTCTGGAGACACCCAGGATAAGGCTGCACCTGCCCTCCCCCGACGTCGACGGCGCTGGGTACGCCGGGCCCTGGCCGTCATCGGCGCGCTCATGGTGATCGCCGTGGTCGGTGGTCTGATCTATGTGCGCACCGCACCGTTCGGCGCGTCCCCGTCAGGCGACCGGCTGGCAAGAATCGAACAGTCACCGCAGTGGAAAGACGGCGAGTTCGCCGATCCTTGGCCGCAGTGGCTGTCGCCCACCGCATCGATTCCCGGCGGTGACAGCGCCACGAGCAGCCCGGATCAGCCCCTCAGCATCGCGGCGACCGATACCGGCCGGCTCGCTGTCGCGCCGACGCATGGAATGCGTGTCACCTGGTTCGGTCACTCCTCGACGCTGGTGGAGATCGACGGTCTGCGGGTGCTGATCGACCCGGTATGGGGAGGACAGGCCGGGCCGTCCGGCCTGTTGGGTGCCAAGGCGTTCTATCCGCCGCCGGCGGCACTCGCCGATCTCGGTCGGATGGACGTCGTGCTCATCTCGCATGACCACTGGGATCACCTCGACCATCCGACCATCAGGGCCATGGCAGGCTGGTCAGCCACCACGTTCGTGGTGCCACTCGGAATCGGGGCTCACCTGGAGCGATGGGGCATCCCGGCGGACCGGATCCGTGAGCTCGACTGGTGGGACAGTGCCACTGTCGGTTCCGTGGAGCTGGTTGCCACACCGGCTCGGCACTCGTCCGCCCGGGACCCGCTGCGCAGCAGCGAAACCCTGTGGTCGGGGTGGGCGTTGCGAGGCCCGCAGCACCGCCTCTGGTATTCCGGCGACACCGGGTACTTCGCCGAGCTCGCGCAGATCGGGCAACGTCTCGGCCCGTTCGACGTGACGCTGATCGACTCCGGGCAGTACGACCCGAAATGGCCGGACACCCACCTGAGCCCGGAACTCGCCGTCGAAGCGAACGCCCTGGTGCGCGGTGAGCTGATGATCCCGGTGCACTGGGGACGGTTCAGCCTCGCCCCGCACAGCTGGACCGAACCGGTCGAACGGGTACGAGCCGAAGCGGCATGCCGCGGGCAGCGCTACCTGGCACTCGTACCCGGGGTGCCGACCGAGCCGACCGACGATGCGGTGGCCGCACAACAGCCGTGGTGGCCGGCATTGCCTTGGCGCACCGCCGCGCAAGCGCCCATCAACCCGACGGTCAACGGCGATCCGGACCAGCGAGTCGACATCGCCCCCTGTTCGACCGGCGGCCGGTAGGACGAGCCGGATACCGGTACGGCAAGGGCAGAGCCACCCGTTTCACTTCAACGTTGTCGCCGTGTAGTCGGCCAGCGCATCGAGAAGCCCGGCCTGAAAGGTGACGTCGCGAGCCGCAGTATGCGGTTCGCGGCGTTGCTGGTGGTGCCAGTAGCCACCGCTGGTCAACGCCGCCGGCTCGTCGCTGGTGGCCAGCCACTCCTGCGTGAGGTGGCCCAGCCGCAGATCATCAGGGGCGCCGGGCCCGCCCATCCGGGTGGGTACCCAGCCCGGGTCGACGGCGTTGCTGTGCACATCGGGCCAGAGGCCCGCCACCGCGAGGGCGAGGGCGGTGACGAACAGCTTGCTGTCGGAGTACGAGCCCGTCGACCGGGTATCGGTCCAGTCCAGCCGAGCCAGGGTGTCGCGTCCGCCGTGGTGCATGCCGCTGCTGAGATAGATCAGTCGTCGCGGCCGCCGGATCAGCGCGGTGAGCAGGTACGGCGCGACGACGTTGACCGGCAGGACCTGCGCGCCGCTGTAAACCCCCGCGTTGTGGATGACCACATCGGTGGAGCCCAGCCGGTTGACCTGGACGGCCACGTCACGCGTCTGCTCCACCTCGGCCAGATCGCCGACGACTGCCGAAGCGCCGCGATCGACGAGATCTTTCACCGCGGCCAGCCGCTCGATGCTGCGCGTATGCACGATGACCTCATGCCCTTCGTGGAGAAGGGTGTCCGCGGTGGCTCGGCCTAATCCCTCGGCCGAGCCGGTGATGAAGACGCGAGCCATGGTCCTGTTTCTCTTCGTGTGTGCGGGGCGGCTGCCGAGGACCAGGCCGTCTATCGCTGCGATGTGGCAGGGGTGCTTTCGTTGGTGGCGGCCCACGACGCGAGCAGTTTGAGGGCCTGTGCAGTGGGCGAGGCCGGTTCGGCGGCGTAGATGGTCATCCCGGCTCCGTCCTCGGCGCGCAGATCCATCGTCTCGTAGGCCAGTTCGAGGTTGCCGACGACCTGGTGGTGGAAGGTCTTGGTGCCGGTGCCGTGGGTGCGGACGTTGTGCGCGCTCCAGCGGCGGCGGAAGTCCTCGCTGCGGGTGGACAGTTCACCGACCAGGTCGTGCAGGCCCTTGTCGTGCGGGTCCTTGCCTGCGGCGGTACGCAGGTTCGCCACGGTCATGTCGGCGGCGAGGTTCCAGTCGGGGTAGAAGCGGTGGGCGGTGCTGTCGAGGAACGTGAACCGCCCGAAGTTCGGCACGCCGTTGGCTTTGATGTAGACGTCGCTGTACATGGCACGGCCGAGCAGGTTGGCGGCGAGCAGGTCCTGCCGGTTGTTCACCACGATCGCCGGAGCGGTGATCGTGTCCAGCGTCCATTGCAGGCTCGGTCGTACGGTCCACTGCTTGGGCCGGCGGGTGGGCCGCACCAGCGCGCTGGTGCCGCTGGCCTCCTGCGCCAGGCGCATGAGATGGGCGCGTTCCGCCTCGTCGAGTTGCAGGGCACGGGCGATCGCCTCGAGCACCCCGGCGGAGACACCGGCCAGCGATCCGCGTTCCAGCTTGGCGTAGTACTCGACGCTCATGCCGGCCAGCGCGGCGACCTCACTGCGCCGCAGACCGGGCACCCGGCGCTGCCCCGCGGCGGGCAGCCCCGCCTGTTCCGGGGTGATCTTCGCGCGGCGCGTGGTGAGGAAGTCGTGGACCTCGGCTCGATTGTTCATGTCTTCGACGGTACGACGCGGCCCGCTGACCTGGAATGTACTGCTGGTACACCCATCGTCGGTGACTTCCTCCCACCGCTCGGGCCGGGTGTTCTTGAAGCATGAGTGCAGTTCTCGTCGAACAGCCGGCGCCTGGCCGGGTACGGCGCCAGGCACAGCTGACCACCACCTTGATCGCCACGGTGATCTTCCTGACCGCGATCGCGCCGCTGGCCACCGACATGTACGTCCCCGCGTTCCCAGATGTCGCCGGTGACCTGTCGTCGACGGCCACGCAGGTGCAGCTGACGCTGACCACGTTCTTCGTCGGCATGGCACTGGGTCAGCTGATCGGCGGGCCGGTCTCCGACCAGTACGGCCGGCGCCGGCTGCTGATCGCCTCGGTAGCCGTGATGGCGGTGGCGTCGGTGGTGTGCGCCCTGACGCCGTCGATCGGCGTCATGATGGCCGCCCGGTTCGTGCAGGGCTTCGCCGGCGGCTGGGCGATGGTGATCGGCCGGGCCGTGATCGTCGACCTGGCGCGCGGCGCCCAGCTCGTCCGGGTGCTGAACGTTATCGCCGGCGTCGGCGGAATCGCGCCGATCGCCGGTCCGCTGCTGGGTGCCGCCGTCCTGCAGCTGTCGGGCTGGCGGATGTCGTTCTGGGCTGTCGCCGGACTGGGCGTGGCGATGGTGCTGGCGGTGCTGATCGCGGTACCCGAGTCGCTGCCACCGCAGCGCCGGCACGGCGGCGGCCTGCGAGCGTTCGCGATCGCCGGCCGTCAGGTCCTCGCCCGGCGCCGATACGTCGGATACGTGCTGGTCAGCGGTTCGGGAATGGGTGCGATCTTCGCGTACGTGGCGACGTCGGCGTTCGTGTTGCAGTCGATGAACGGCTTGTCGCCGGTGGCGTACTCGATCGACTTCGCCGCCAACGCTGCCGGCATGACCCTCGCCGCGCTGGTCGCTGCCCGGCTCGCCGGCCGGGTCGCCACCCGCAAAGTCATTCTCGTCGGCCAGGTCGCCGCGCTGGCTGCCGGTGTGGCGATGCTGGCAGGCGCGCTGTGGTTCAGCACGCCACTGCTGCTGGTGATCGTCTGCTTCTTCGTGCTGATGACGGCACAGGGCCTGATCGGCCCCAACGGCGGCGCCCTGGCATCGGCGGAGGTGCCCGAGCATCCGGGCACCGGGTCGGCGCTGCTCGGCTTCGTCACCTGGGTGGCCGCGGGTGTCATCGCGCCGATCGCCGGTCTCGGCGGGGAGCACACCGCCGTACCGATGGCGCTGCTCATGATCGCCTGCATGGTGCTGTCCCTGGGTGGCCTGGTCCTCGCCCGGCCGGCGAAAGGCTCCCCCACCGTCTCGAACTGACAGATCGTCGGCGCTACCGAGCCGTCAGTAGTCCGTCCGAACTCGCACGGGACAGCCCCCCGGCTCGGATAGGCAGTTGCCCGGTGTTCAGGGGCTGCCCGGTGCGGCCGTGGTCGAGGGCGACGAGCTCGGCCAGGATCGACAGGGCCGTCTCACCGATGCGGGCGCCGCCGAGGTCAAGGCCGGCTGGGCCGCGCAGCCGGGCAAGCCCGGGCGTACCGTCGAGACGGCCCAGGCGCTGCCGGTGGGTAGCGCGGCTGCCCAGAGCGGCGACATAGCGAGCCGGTCCCGGTAAAGCGGCGCGAAGGGCACGGTCGTCGATGCGAGGGTCGTGGCTCAGCGTGATCACGGCATCGTTCTGGTCGAGCGGGTGATGTCGCAGCCACTCGTCCGGCCAGGAGCGCACGAGCGCAGCGCTCGCCGGGAACGCCCCGGAGCCGAGGTGCCCGGCCCGCGGGTCGACGATGACGACCCACCGGTCGAGACCCTGAGCCATGTCGGCGATCGTGGCGGCCAGATCGGTGGCGCCGATGAGCACGAGACGCCGGCGCGGGCGCAGCCGCTCGACGAAGGCGCCCATGGCCGCGCTGAGCCGCCAGTCGTGCGGGGACTCCAGCGCCGTGCCGACATCCAGGGCCTCGTCCGTGGCCAGCGCCGCGGTGATCGCCGCGTGGACCGCGGGCGGCGGCGCCGGGGTGATCAACACCCGCAGTTCGCCGGCACAGGCCGGAGCCGGTTCCCACGGCAGCAGCTCGCCGCCCGGCGACACCGGGATCAGGCATGCCGGTGCGCCGCCCAGAACCGCGCGGGCATGCTCGATGACGATGCCCTCAACGCAGCCGCCGGACAGCGAGCCGCGCCACGTGCCGTCTGCGGCCACGGCCATGACCGCGCCGATCGGCCGGGCGCCGGGGCCGTCGCGCCCGACCAGGCGGGCCAGCACGACAGGCCGGCCCGCCCGGTGATGCGCGTCCACGAACGGCCACACCTCGCGCAGCTCGCTCACTGCAACGCCTCCACGGTGATCGGCAGGGAGCGGACGCGGCGGCCCGTGGCGTTGAACACCGCGTTGGCGATCGCCGGGGCCACGCCGACGTGCACCACCTCGCCGAGGCCCTTCACACCGAGGGACACCATGTGCGGATCCTCACCGTTGAGGTAGACGGCTTTCAGCTCAGGGATGTCGGCGTTGACCGGCACCAGGTAGTCGGCCAGGTTGGCGTTAACGATGCGGCCGTCGCGGTCGTCGGTGACGGTGTGTTCCAGCAGGGCGGCACCGATGCCACCGACCATGCCACCGATCGCCTGGCTCTCAGCCAGCCGCGGGTTCACGATCCGGCCGGCGTCATAGACCCCGACGAGCTTGCGGATGCGGATCAGGCCGAGGGTGGCGTCGACGGCGACCTCGGCGAAGGTGGCCGCGTAGGCGCTCATCGAGAACCGCTGACCGGCGTCGTTGGGGGTGTACGACCCGACAGCCTCGAGGTGGTCACGGTCGTTGCGGGCCAGCAGCCGCCGGTAGGTCTCGGCCCGGGCCGGCTGATCCCGCACGGTGAGCCGGCCGTCGCGGACCACGACCTTGTCCGGCGCCGCACCGTACAGCGGAGAATTCCGGTCGTTGACCGCGAGATCGATGGCCTGGCGGCGCACGGTGTCGCCGCCGTTGAGGACGGCCGTACCGATGCTGGCCATGGTCATCGAGCCGCCGTGCGGAGGGGTCGGCGGGTACAGCGAGTCGCCGAGCCGCATCTGAACGGTTTCCAGGGTCAACCCGAGCGCGTCGGCGGCGACCTGGGTCATCGACGTGTAGGTGCCGGGGCCCATGTCGCTGCTGGCCGTTTCGACGAACGCGGTGCCGTCGGCGTTCAACCGGACGCGGGCCTGCGCCGGTGCGGAGACGGTGTGGTAGTTGCCGGCGGCCATGCCGAGGCCGATGAGCCAGTCGCCGTCGCGGCGGGTTCCGGGTCGCCGGGCCCGGCGCTGCCAGCCGATCTCGCGGGCGCCGGTGGACAGGCATTCGCGCAGGCGTCGGGTGGAGAACGGCAGCCCGCTACCTTCGTCCTTCTCGGGCTCGTTACGCAACCGCAGGTCAACCGGGTCGACGCCGACGCGGTGCGCGAGTTCGTCCAGCGCCACCTCGATGGCGAACGCGGCGGTGGCGGGTCCGGGACCGCGTTTCCAGATCGGGGTGTTGACGTCCAGGGCGACCGACCGGTAGTCGATGCGGACGTTCGGCATGCTGTACAGCGATTCCCCGGCCGCGGTGACGGCCTCGCGGAAGTCCTCGTAGGAGGACGTCTCGGCCCGGATGGTGTGTTCCATCGCGGTCAGGCGGCCGCGGCGGTCAGCGCCCAGGGTGATCCGGTAGTCGTAGGCGGGCCGGTACCCAGTGCCGAAGTACATCTGCCGGCGGGTGAGGACCAGCTTGACCGGGCGCCGCGTCATCCGCGCCGCCAGCGCCGCGATGATCACATGCGGCCAGGGCCGCAGCGCACTGCCGAAGGCACCACCGACGTACGGGTTGACGACCCGCACCTGGGATCGCGGGATGTCGAACACCGATGCCAGTTCGGCCTGGGTGGCGTTGATCCATTGGGTCTTGTCCCACACGGTGATCCGGTCGCCGTCCCACTGCGCGACGGTGGCGTGCGGTTCCATCGGGTTGTGATGAGTGCGTGCGGGGGCGTACGCCATGGTCATCCGCACGTCGGCGGCGGCGAGGGCGTCGGCGGTATCGCCGCGCGCGTAGTTCTGGGCGGCATTGGGGGTGCCCTCGTCGAGCCCGAGCGCTGGTTGCTCGGCGTCGTAGGTGACGGTGACCAGGCTCGCGGCGTGCTGTGCCTGCTGCAGGGTGGCGGCGACGGCAACCGCTACCGGCTGACCGAAGAACCGCACCCGATCGTCCTGCAACGCCTGCAACCGTTCGCCCGGCGGGTGGTTGGAGTCGGGGTTCTCCCGATACGTGAGCCGGGTGGCGTTCAGGTGGCTGATCACCGCGACGACACCGGGCTGAGCCTGCGCGCGGGTGGTGTCGATGCCGGTGATGCGGCCCCGGCCGACGGTGGCATCGACGATGACGGCGTGCAGCATGCCCTCGACGTTCTGGTCGGCGGCGTAGCCGGCCCGGCCGGTGACTTTGAGGCGGCCCTCGACCCGGGCGTGCCCGACCCCTACGGCGTTACGAGGCTGGGTCATCGGGTTCCTCCTACGACGCGCAGCTGACGCTCGACGGTACGTTCCAGTAGGCCGAGCTTGAAACGGTTGTGGGCAAGCGGGCGGGCGCCGTCCGCAGCGTGCTGTGCGGCCCGGGCCCACAGTTGCGGTGACGGGCGCCGGCCGACCAGCTGCAGCTCAACAGCACGCAGCCGCCACGGGACGGTGCCGACGCCACCGGCGGCGACCTTTGCGGTCCGGATGACGCCGCCGTCGACGTGCAGGGCCACCGCGGCGGAGGTGAGGGCGAACTCGTACGACTGCCGGTCGCGGACCTTGAGGTATCCGGAGGACAGCGGGCGCGGATGTGCCGGGATCTCGACAGCGGTGATCAGCTCACCCGGCCGCAGGGCATTCTCGCGGTGCGGGGTCGCGCCGGGCTGCAGCAGGAAGTCGCCGACAGCGACCTGGCGTGTCCCGGCAGAACCGATCAGGTGCACGGTGGCGTCCAACGCGGTCAGGGCCACGGCGAGGTCGGACGGGTGGGTGGCCACACACGCCTCGGAGGTGCCGAGGATGGCGTGCGTACGGTTCCAGCCTTCGCGTGCCGCGCAGCCGGAGCCAGGCTCGCGTTTGTTGCAGGCGGCGCTGGCGTCACGGAAGTAGGTGCATCGGGTGCGTTGCAGGATGTTGCCGCCGATGCTGGCCATGTTGCGCAGCTGCGGCGACGCGCTCAGTTCCAGGGCTTGAGAGATGACCGGGTACGCCGTGCGGACAAGCCGGTGCCGGGCGGCGTCGGTCATGCTCACCAGTGCCCCGATGCGCAGGCCGCCGCCGCGGGTCGCGGTGATGCCGCCCAGCGGGAGCCCGGCGATGTCGACCACGCTGTCCGGCCGCTCGACGGTTTCCCGCATGAGGTCGACCAGGGTGGTGCCGCCGGCGATGTACCGGCCGCCGCTCGCGCCGGCAGCCAGGGCCGCCCGCGTGCTGGCGGGCCGGGTGTAGGTGAAGGGGAACATCGGTCATCGCCTCCCGGCGGCCTGTTGCACCGCTGTCACGATTTTGGGGTACGCGCCGCAGCGGCAGATGTTGCCGCTCATCCACTCCCGGACCTCCGCTGCCGACCCGGTGTGTCCCTCGGCGATGCAGGCGGTCCCGGAGACGATCTGTCCCGGCGTGCAGAACCCGCATTGGAAGGCGTCGTGGTCGATGAACGCCTGCTGCAACGGGTGCAGCTCGTCGCCGTCGGCCAGGCCCTCGATGGTGGTGACCTCCGCGCCGTCGAGGCGCCTGGCGAGGGTCAGGCAACCGTTGACCCGGCGGCCGTCGACGAGCACCGTGCAGGCGCCGCAGGCGCCCGCGTCGCAGCCCTTCTTCGTTCCGGTCAGCCCGAGCTGCTCGCGCAGCAGGTCGAGCAGTGACGTGCGGTTGTCGACCGCGAGGGTGTGCCGGTCGCCGTTGATCCGCAGCGACACCTGGCCTGACGTTTCCGCGTCGACTGCCAGCGAAGGACTCGCCGAGACGGCCTCCGGTACCAGGCCGTTGGTGGCTGCTACGCCGGTGAGACTGGCCGTGCTGGCGAGCAGGGTTCGCCGTGACACGGATCCTTCCGGTAAGTCTTCGGACATGTTTCCCATCCTCACGGTTTTGATGGCATTGGCCGACGTCGAGACCTGAGAAGCAGATCAGCACGGCCCGAAAATAATCCGAAAGTAACCGGCCGCAGTGGCGGGTGGGTTCGAGATACGGATTCCGGATGAAGTCAACCCATCAGGGGTTCCCTGTTGATACACCCCTTAACAATGACTTCCAGCCGGTGACCGCTACCCATAGCGTTGCGGAAATGCGAGTGCTGGTGGTCGAGGACGAGCCCGATCTGGCCGAGGGCCTGCGCATCGGCCTGACCCGTGACGGCTACGCGGTCGATGTCGCGCTGGACGTGGCCGGCGCCTACGAACGGCTGACGGTCAACGAGTACGACGTGATGCTGCTCGACGTCAATCTGCCCGACGGCGACGGCTTCACTCTCTGTCGTGATCTACGTCAGGACCGTATTCCGGTCGCCGGTGCGGCGGAGCTGCGGGTGTTGATCCTCACCGCCCGTGGTGGCCTGGACGATCGGGTCCGGGGCTTGGACGGCGGCGCCGACGATTACCTGGTCAAGCCGTTCCACCTGCCCGAACTACTGGCACGGCTGCGCGCGCTGCTCCGGCGGGAGAACCGCCACTCGACCGCGACGCTCGTCGCCGGCGACATCGAACTGGACACGGCCCGTCACCAGGTCAGCCGCGGCGGCGCAGCGTTGAGCCTGACCCGCAAGGAGTTCGGGATCCTGCGATACCTCATGACCCGGCCCGGCGAGGTCGTCTCGGCCGAGCAACTACTCGAACACGTCTGGGACGCCCACGCTGACCCCTTTACCCAGACCGTACGGGTCACCGTCGGCACCCTGCGCCGCAAGCTCGGACCGGGATCCATCGAAACGATCGTGGGTCGCGGATATCGGCTGCGGCAATCCGCGGCGTGAGCGTATCGCCGCGACGGAACAGGTACTGACAGGGCATCCTTCAGCTGGCATGGAAACGTATCGGCCGGGAATTCGCAGCACTATTGCAGTGACCATTACTGAGGAGGAATCATGCGCGGTGCAATCATGTACGGCCCCGGCGACGTCCGCGTCGAGACACTTGACGATCCGCGGATCGAGGAGCCGACCGATGCCATCATCCGGCTGTCGGCGGCCTGCGTCTGCGGTTCGACCTGTGGCCGTACCGCGGCATCGAGAAGCAACAGGGGCCGACCCGGATGGGCCACGAGTACGTGGGCATCGTCGAAGAGGTCGGCAGCGCTGTCACCAGCGTCAGGAAAGGGCAGTTCGTCGTCGGCTCGTTCTGGGCGTCCGACAACACCTGCGACATCTGCCGGGCCGGCTACCAGAGCGCTTGCGTGCACCGCGTACTGATGGGCACCATCGGCTCCCAGGCCGAATACCTGCGCGTACCTCTGGCCGACGGCACCCTCGTCGCCACGCCCGAGCTGCCACCGGCCGATATGATCCCCAGCTACCTGGCCGCCTCCGATGTGCTCGGCACCGGCTGGTTCGCCGCGGTCGCCGCCGAGGCCGGCCCCGGCAAGACCGTCGCCGTCGTCGGTGACGGCGCGGTCGGGCTGCTCGCCGTCCTCGCCGCCAAGCAACTCGGTGCCGAACGCATCATCGCGATGAGCCGCCACGAACCGCGGCAGAACCTCGCCCGCGAATTCGGCGCCACTGACATCGTCACCGAACGCGGCGACGAGGGCATCGCCCGGATCAAGGACATGACCGGCGGGCTCGGCGCGCACTCGGTCGTCGAGGCCGTCGGCACCCAGGAGTCGATGATGCAGGCCGTGCACTCCACCCGCTCCGGCGGGCACGTCGGCTTCGTCGGCGTCACCCACGACGTCAGCCTGCCCGGCATGGACATGTTCAACGCCCTGGTGCACCTGCACGGCGGGCCCGCACCGGTGCGCCGCTTCCTCCCTGACCTGATGCGGCTGATCGGTGACCGCGCCATCGACCCGGGCAAGGTCTTCGACCTCACGCTGCCGCTCGAGCAAGCCGCCGAAGGCTACAAAGCAATGGACGAACGCCGCGCCATCAAGACCCTGCTGCAGGTGTGACATGCGACCGACCGTGGTAACGGCGGCACTGTTCCTCGCCGCCGCAGCGCTGTTCACCGTCGGCATCGACGAGGCCACACGCGCTGACGTACCGGATGCGGGATCCGCACTGATCCTGATCATCGAGCCGGACAGCACCTCGACGACGTCCACAACCGATTGCCCGTATGAGCATGCCGCCGTCGACGAGTGGGCCAAGCTGAGCTGAGTTCTGCCGCAATACCGCGGCAACAAGTCTCGCGGGTACTCGGGGGCCTCCGGGTACCCGCGACATTGACCGGACCACTCTGGGGCCCGTCCCCTCGACACAACGACTGGAGCATCGATGCACACACGAACCCTCGGCCAGGGCCTGCGGGTCTCGGCCATCGGCCTGGGTGCCATGGGTATGTCTCAAAGCTACGGACCCAACCCCGGCGACCGCGACGCGATGATCGGCGTTCTGCGCGGCGCGGTCGAACGCGGCGTCACCTTCTTCGACACCGCCGAGGTCTACGGTCCGTACGTCAACGAGGAACTCGTCGGCGAGGCCCTCGCGCCGCTGCGCGACCAGGTCGTGATCGCCACGAAGTTCGGCTGGCGCATCGAAGGCGGCAAGTCAGTGGGGCTCGACAGCCGGCCTGAGCAGATCAAGCGGGTCGCTGACGCGTCGTTACGCCGGCTGCGGGTCGACGCGCTCGACCTGTTCTACCAGCACCGCGTCGACCCGGACGTGCCGATCGAGGACGTCGCCGGCACCGTCGGCGAACTCGTCAAGGCCGGCAAGGTCCGCCACTTCGGCCTTTCCGAAGCCGCCGCGGACACGATCCGCCGCGCCCACGCCGTGCACCCGGTAACGGCCGTGCAGAGCGAGTACTCGCTGTGGACCCGCGACCCCGAACCCGAAGTACTGCCGACGTGCGCCGAGCTGGGTATCGGATTCGTGCCGTTCAGCCCGCTCGGCAAGGGCTTCCTCACCGGCACCGTCACCGCCGCCACCGAATTCACCGCCGGCGACATCCGCGCGAGCATCCCGCGGTTCACCGGCGACAACCGCGCCGCTAACCAGGCACTGGTCGAGCACATCACGGGACTGGCCCGCGCGAAGGACGCCACCCCGGGGCAGGTCGCCCTGGCCTGGCTGCTCGCCCAGCACTCCGGGATCGTGCCCATCCCCGGCACCCGGCGTCTGGAACGGATCGAGGAGAACGCCGCCGCGGTGCGGGTACCGCTGTCCGCCGACGAACTCGCCGATCTCAACGAACTCGCCGCCCGTGTAGGCGTGCAGGGCAACCGCTACAACGAGCAGCACATGTCGCTCGTCGGCCGCTGATCACCCGGCCGCCAGCTCAGGCCGCGACCTGCGGCTCCACCACTTCGACCTCGCCGGTCACGCGGACGACGTGCGCGGAGCTGGCGGCCTGGCACAACCGCGTCCAGACGGCGCTGGCGACCGGGCTGAGCGTCCCGGTGACGCTGTCCACCGGCCGCGGGCTGTCAGCCATCGGCGCGTGACAGAAGAAGAGGCCGTCTCCGGCGTTCGGACAGGCTCACGGTAATGCCGATCCGAGCGCCGGACAGGCCGCTCGGCAGGCCATGGTTGGCGCCGGCTGCGAAGCAGGCCGTGAGGGAGCCACTCGCCTAGACGGTTTGGCCGCCGTCGACGACCAGGGCATGTCCGATGGTGAAGGCGGCGGTGGGTGAACACAGCCAGAGCACCGCGGAGGCGATTTCTTCTGGTCGTCCGAGGCGGCCGATGGGTTCCTGGGCGATCATCTGGGCGTACCCATCGTCGGTTCCGCCGCTGACGCGCTCGATCATCTTGGTGTCGATGATGCCGGGGCAGATGGCGTTGATGCGTACGCCGTGGGCAGCGTACTCAAGCGCGGCGGACTTGGTGAGACCGATGACGGCGTGCTTGGTCGCGGCGTAGGTGGCTTGCTGGGCGATGCCCATGACACCAGCGCCGGAGGAGGTGTTGACGATCGCGCCGCCTCCACCGGCGAGCATGAGCGGGATCTGATGTTTGAGACAGAGGAACACGCTGCGCACGTTGACCGTCATCAGCCTGTCGAAGTCCGCCTCGGTCGTGTCAGCGGTGGTGGTGTGGCTTTGCTCGATGCCGGCGTTGTTGAAGGCGAGGTCGAGGCGGCCGTAGACGGCGACGACCTGGTCGAGGGTGGCCTTGACCGCGTCGCTGTCGGTGACGTCGAGGCCGAACGCCATGGCGGTGCCTCCGTCAGCCTGGATCTGGGCGGCGACGGCGTGCGCGCCGGCCTGGTCGAGGTCGGCCAGGGCAACCGTCGCACCGGCGGCGGCGAACGCTCGCGCGGTGGCCTTGCCGATCCCACCGGCGGCGCCGGTGACGAAGGCGACCTTGCCGGTGAACATCTGTTCGCGGGTGGAGCCAGCACTGGTCATGTCACGTCCTTTGACGGCATCGGTTGATGCGGACGGTGTCCGCGGAGCTGGGCGGGAGCCGGCTTGCGGCGTCCTGTGACACATGAGGGCGCCGCTGACGTTTCCCGTTGAGGTCGGGCGTGGTGGGTTCAGGCGGCGCGGGTCTCGACGGTCGCGGTGACGGCGCCGTCCATGTCGGCGATGCGGCTGGCGGCGTCGCCGTCGAGGCGGCCGAGGATCACGATGCCGGGGTAGTAGGACTGGTCGCCGTAGTAGAAGACGAGGTCATTTCCGGGAGCGTAGTAGCCAACATCGCCGATATCGGGGTCCGCACCGTCGGGCTGGCCGTCCAGTGACAGCGGTGTCGGCAGCGGGCCGGTCTTCTCCACCGCGCCGTGGTCGGTCATGTCGACGGTCAGCGGCAGTTGGTTGAGCAGGTCACGGCCGGCGGCGCTGTCGAAGATCGTGGCCTGCAAGCGCTGACCGTTGATGGTGATCTGAATATTCATCTGTTCCTCCCGGGGCGCGGCCGTGTCGCTCGGTGGTGCCGTCGCCCTGCTGGCGCTGCCGGGCGATGTCGTGGACGTTGCATCGGGCGTGGCACCGGCCTGGCCGTTGCCGCCGCAGGCGGCGAGAGCCAGGCCGAGGATCGCCGACAGCGCCACGCGGGCGGTGGTGCGTGAGGTGGGCATGGCATCTCCCCGTATCGGGTGAGGCATCGCGTCAGAAGGCGAGAAGGACCTTGGTGGCGATGCGGTGGTCCATGGGCTTGTACATGACAACCGGAAGCATCGTGGCGTGCTCCGTTCACTTCGACCGGGAGCGACCCCATAGGGGTCCACGGCACCTAGTCAACGTGCCCGCCCGAGGACGAAGAAGTCCTTGTTGATGGGTGTACCGACAGGGAATCCCTCCCCGCTGTCGTACGGCCTACGCTCGACGCATGGCCAACCGGTCAGGAGGACGCGACCTTCTGGCCACACGTTGTCCCGGCTGGCGCACAAGGCAGTTCGGCTGAGGCGCCATCACACCAGCCGCTCCGGACCTCCGGAGCCGGGACGAGCCGAACCAGCTCGTTCGGACCGCCCGGCACGCCGGAGGAACAGCATCCAGCGAGCGCGTGGCCGCACCGGTCGGTCATCGGAGCCGCACTGCAGGACAACGTCTCTACGAACTCAGGGGAATCGACACGGCGCCGATGTCTGCGCCATTCCCACCAATCGAAAGGTGAGGTTCACTTCCATGGAACGTCGCAAAGCACTCGGACTGATCGCCGCCACCGGCGCGGCCGCCGCCTTCCCGGCTCTGCCCGCCTTCGGTGCGGAGACCGGCCGCACCACGGTTCCCGCCGGACCGGGCAGGGCCCCGGCCACGGGCGGCTACACCTTCGCGCTGGACAAGAACGTCAAACGAACCTCGGTGCGGTTCAAGAACCGCTACGGCCTCACGGCCGCCGGCGATCTCTACGTACCGAAGAACGCCCGGGGCAAGCTGCCCGCCCTGGTGCTGAGCGGCCCGTTCGGCGCGGTCAAGGAACAGTCCTCCGGTCTTTACGCCAACGAGTTCGCCCGCCGCGGCTACGTCACTCTCGCCTTCGACCCGTCCTTCACCGGGGAGAGCAGCGGCCCGGTACGCGACGTGGCGTCGCCCGACATCTACACCGAGGACTTCAGCGCGCGGTGGACTTTCTCGGCCTGCAGCGGATCGTCGACCGTGAGCGGATCGGCGCGCAGGCCGTCTGCGGCCTGAGTGGGATGGCGCTCACCGCGGCGGCCGCGGACAGCCGGATCAAGGCGGTCGCCACGGCGTCGATGTATGACATGTCGCGCAGCATGTCGCGCGGTCACGAGGACTTCTACACGCGTGAGCAGCGGCAGAAGGTCGTGGACCACCTCAGCCGGCAGCGCTGGATCGACGCGGAGAAGGGCACCTACGCGCGGCTGTCCCACGAGGTCCCGTTCGACGCCGACGGCAATGTGGCCCCCAGCAACCGGGTTCTGCCCAAGACCCTCCCGGCGAACGCGGACCCGGTCCTTGCGAGTTTCTTTGACTACTACCGCACCGAGCGCGGCTACCACCCGCGCTCGATCAACTCCAACACGGCGTGGACCGCGACCACGCCGATGTCGTTCTTCGCCTTTCCGCTGATGTCGAACATCGACCTGCTGGCGACGCGCAAGGCCCTGCTGGTGGCCGGTGCCGACGCGCACTCCCGCTACTACTCCGAGGACGTCCAGGCAATGGCTCCCGGCACCGTCGACCTGGTCATCGTCCCTGGCGCGGACCACGTCGACCTGTATGACCGCAAGGACCTCATCCCCTTCGACCGGCTCGACGAGTTTTTCACCAAGAACCTCGCCTGACCTGACGTAGGCGCAGTTTCAGGACCGTTTCGGCTCGCGGTTCTCCCAGAAGAGTCGTTCCGCTCGGTCGGGGTCGCTGACGATCTTGCATTGGGTGTCGATCCACATCGTGGCGCGGTTGGTCAGCGTGTAGGCGGGCCAACGTGGGACCTGCGGCGCGTTCGGGCGGCCGTCGCGGGCGAAGCCCGCCCACAGCGCGCTCATGTGCCGGGCGGTCGCCCGCTCGCCGGCCGGCCGGTCGGCACCGGTGTTGGCGAACTTGAGCGGGATGTCGGCGGCGTGGGGTGAACCGAGCGGGAAGTCGGTGCCTGGCAGGCGCGGGAGCGTTCGGTGAAGGCCCCGGAGGTGAATTGCACGCCGTGGTCGGAGTGGATCACGGTGGCGGCGGGCCGGCGGTTGCTGATGGCCGTACCGGTGCGTTGGCAGGCCCTTGATCCCGGCGCGGCGCATCAGCATCTCGACCGCCTTGTGTCCGACGATGATGCCGTGGCCGAGCCGGAGTTCGGCGTGGACCCTGCCTGCGCCGTAGGTACCGCGCGAAGCCGCATGGACTGCGCGGATCTGCTCGGTGAGCCCGGCATGGCGCAGCGAGCGGGGCTGATGGTGGACGGCTGCGCCAGGCGTGATAGCCGGACACCGACACGTCCAGCACGCGGCAGCACAGAGCAGGTCGAGGACCTTACGACGGAACCCGGGTGGATGGCTTCTCAGCACGGATCTCCTCCAGGAGCGACCGAGCATGGGAGATCACGCATGCCGACTCCGCGGAACCGGGGAAGATCAGTCCGATCAATGCCGAGTCTGGGGAAGGCGGTCAGGGTGGTCCGTGGGAAGTCGCCCAGTACTGTCATCGATTCGCTGTCGCTGAGGATGCCTTGGGGCCGTCCGTCGGCGCCGATACCGACGGCCGCGCGCAGGGCCGCGGCACCGTGCGGATCGGTGAGCCATTCCCCCAGCGTGGCCCCGGGGGTAAGCGGCGCCGCCACCGGTGTGGCCGGGACCCGGACCGGCACGATCAACCGCAGGTCGCGTGACGACGCACCGACGCCGACCTGATGGGGGCCGTCCTCCAGCAGCCGGCGCCGGCCGGGACGCCTGGACACCCGGAGCGCTGACGTAGAGCTGGACGACTTCCTTGCCAGGCCGGTCACCGGTGCCGGCCACGGTGCAGGTGAAAGTCACGCTCAGATCGCCGTTCTCCGGACCGCCGGTGACGGAGGCGGTGAGGGGAAGTTCAGGTAGGACGGAATGTCCTGCAGCCGTACGGGCAAAGTCTCGGCGAGACGCCCGGACGGGTTGGCGACGCCCAGCAGCAGGTCGGCGACGGCCCAGCCTGCTGGGCCACCAGAACGAACCTTGAACCACTCGGTTCCACAGCGCACGCACCCGTGCCTGACGCGTCGTTCGCGACTGCACACTCAGATCCATCCATGTGCTCGACATGACGAGGTTGTCCCCGTTGTGCCCGGCGGTGGGCTCAGCGGGTGCCGTCGGTTGCCGATCGGGAGTAATGCGGCTGGCGGAGCTGACCGTGGAAGTGACCAGCCGAGCATCGATGGAGCTTTGTCACGCGCCGAGGAGAGACATATGAACACCACCTATGTCGGTGCCGCACCCGTGCCTCGTGTGGCTGCAGGGCGGCGATCGTTCGCTGATCTGAGCGTGAACGTCAAGATCCTGGCGGCGGTGACGCTCGCAGCGCTCGTCGCGCTGGTGGTCGGCGTGCTGGGGCTGTCAGCGCTGGGCGACGCCAGCAGCGCCGCGCAGCAGATCTATCGCAGCAACGTCGCGTCCGTCAAAGCGATCGGGGTCCTGGACAAGGCGGTGGTGCAGGCCCGGCTGGACACCGCGTTCCAGTTGATCTCGCAGAAGCCCGCCGACACCCAGAAGTTCGCTGACGCATTCGCTGCGGACCAGGAGACGTTCGGTACGGCGTTGGCCGCCTACAAGGCCAGCAACCCCAGCGGTGACCCGGCGGTGATCGCCGACCTGGAGTCGCAATGGCAGGCCTACGTGCAGGTGGTGGAGACGAAACAGCTGCCGGCCGGGCAACGCAAGGACATCGCCGGCTGGGCGGCGACCCGCAACACCGAGATCGTGCCGTTGATCGTCCAGATGAACAAGGACCTCGCCGCGTTGACCGGGGCCGAGGACACCGACGCCGCCCGTAGCGCGGCGGGAGCGCAGTCGGGCTATGAGTCCAGCCGTATCCAGTCGATCGTGCTGCTCGTCGTGGGGCTGGCGCTCGCCCTGGGGCTCGGCGTGTTCGTCGCCCGTTCCATCGTGCGTTCGCTGAACACGGTCAAGGCGGTGTGCGACGCCCTGGCCGGCAACGATCTGACCCGCACCACCGGCTTGACCTCCCGTGACGAGCCGGGGCTGATGGGCCGGGCGCTGGACACCGCGGTCGGTGTGCTGCGTCAGGCGGTGACCAGCATCGGAGGGTCAGCGGTGACGCTCGCCGGCGCGTCGGAGGAACTGTCCGCGGTCAGCACCCAACTGCAGGCCGGTGCCGCTGATGCGGCGCAGCGGGCGACCACGGCGACGTCGTCGAGTGAAGAGGTCAACGCCGGGGTGCAGTCGATCGCCGCGGGCGCCGAGGAGATGAGCGCCTCGATCGCTGAGATCGCGTCGAACGCCAGCAAAGCCGCCGAGGTGTCACTGAACGGCATGGCGGTCGCCGAGCGCACCACCAGTCAGGTCGCCGCCCTCGGTGCGGCCAGCGCGGAGATCGGCGACGTGGTCCGGCTGATCACCAGCATCGCCGAGCAGACCAACCTGCTCGCCCTCAACGCCACCATCGAGGCCGCCCGCGCCGGGGAACTCGGCAAAGGGTTCGCGGTCGTCGCCGGCGAGGTCAAGGAACTGGCGCAGCAGACCGCGAAGGCGACCGAGGAGATCACCGCCCGGATCGGCAACATCCAGAGCTCCAGCGATACCGCGGCCACGGCGATCGGGGAGATCACCGACGTGATCCGGCAGGTCGGGGACTACACCACCACCATCGCGTCCGCGGTGGAGGAACAGACCGCCACCACCGGGGAGATGAGCCGGTCGGTGGCCGAGGCCGCGACCAGCAGCGCCGAAGTCGCCCGCACCGTCTCCGGGGTGGCCGAGGTCGCCAACGCCGCCGCCGACAGCGCCAAAGCCACCCAGCAGGCCGCCGGCGAGCTGACCCGCCTGGCCAGCGACCTCACCAACCTGGTCGGCAGCTTCCGCCACTGACCAGCCCCGCTGTGCCACCCGGCACAACGGACGACCGGAGCCGGCCCACAGGCTTGCTACCGCCTCAGGAGGCAATCATGCCGGCCACACCCGGCGACAACGCTCCCGGCGCATACGGGCTGCACCGCCCCACCATGTCCGACGCCCGCGAGGCGATGCACCGCGTACACGGATATTCCGGCCGCTCCACCTGGGAACGGCTGTTGCAGGCCGCCGGGGTGTCGGGCACCGACACCAGCGACGAGGCCCTGCAACGACTGCTCACCGCGATGGCCGGTCTCGACCCCGTCAGCCGGCTCTGCGCACAAGCCCTGCGCATCCGCCTGACGTCACACACGCACCTGTCCGCCGCGCACGACAGCATGACCAGGAGCCCCGCATGACCACCATCGCCCACACCGAGATGTTCGACCGTCTCGGCGCGCCCGCCCGCATGCATCAGATCGCCCAGTACGATGTCTTCGACCCCACCCTGCAAGCCCAGCTCGACGCCGTCGCCGCCCACACCGCCGGCCTGCTGCACGCCCCAGTGTCCATGGTGTCGGTCGTGCTCGACAGCTCCCAGTTCATCATCGGCCAGCACGGCGTACCCGGCTGGATCAGCGAAGTACAGGGCACCCCCGCCGAATGGGCGCTGTGCAGCCACACCGTCCTCGCCGGCGAGCCGTACTGCATCGCCGACGGCACCACCGACCCCGTCCACGCCGACAACCCCCTGCTGGCAATGACTCCGATCCGCAGCTACGCCGGCGTACCCCTGACCGACGACAGCGGCCACATCCTCGGCGCCCACTGCGTCATCGACACCAAGCCCCGCACCTTCACTGACGGCGACATCACCGTCCTGACCGCCGGCGCCACCGAAACCATGCGCATCCTCGCCGGACACCGCACCCCACCGCACACCGCGCCACCTGACGGGCGCTGATGACTTCACCGCGCCGAACGGCACCCAGTCCGGGGATACGGATCGGGAGCACGAGAGCAAGCACCCGGGCGCCGCGGTCTCGAGCACAGTCCGACCCGAGCATCAAGCGTCCGGGCAACGCCAGCGCCACCAGTCAGCCAGACCCGCTAGGACAACCATGTATCCACCACCAGCGATGACCACGCACCACGACAAACAAGACATCGTCAACCAACTGCTCGCTGCCGCCCTGCAAACCCGCGCCACACTCGACAAGGTCCGCCGCGCCGCAGCGCTCAACCCGGCCATTCAGCCTCAAGCCGCCACGGACCTCACCGACGCCGCCGACACCCTCACCCGCGTTCACGACATGCTGCTACGCGCCGCCGACACCGCTGGCGAGGCAGGGACACGTCCCAGGTAGACGCAAGGCCCTCAGGCGCCAACCTGAACCACCGGAGGCATGCCCAGGGTCGCCGATCTCCTGCATACGTACCGGCGAGCCGGAGGAAGGTTCCGCCACACCGTCCGGTACGTCGCGGTGGAGAACGATTCATCGAGTCGCCCCCGATAATCTCCAGCCAGGGCCTGGTAGTGGTCAAGTGCGCCGCCATGGCGTGGTTGCGCTCGACCGCAAGCAGGGTGTCGGCACTGCACGCCGCAAGGTGCCGACCGCTGGGTGCGATCGCGCCGATCTCCCGGGGTGACCGGCATGCTGCGGCCAGAATCGGTGCGTATCACGGTTCAGGTCGGTCCGCGCGCAGGCTCGTTCGTAGGCGATCCAGTCGGCCGGGTCGGCCGATGCCCGGAAGTATTCGTACGGGCACTGTCGATGCCGGAGGGACGGCGGCTGCGGCTCCGGGAGCAGCATCGAAGCATTGATCACCGTCTCGGCGAGTGTTCGATGACGTCCAACGCAGGCTCGGCGCGGTGGCCGTCGTCTCCGCGGCGGGGTCCGCCATCGTGACGCCGAAAGCCGGACACCTTCGGCGAAGTCGACTGCGCTATGGTTACCGCCGCTTTGTACATCCCGATCCGCCGCCGGGGGGACCATCGTGATCGACTTGGAGTTGATCGTCCCGGATGGCTGGGCGCAGATCCCGGCCGGCTCGACCAGCGCCGGTGATCGCGCCCGGATCATCGACGACCTCGTCCGCCGGCACTCGCCCACGGATGCCGAGAGGGCCGGCTCGTGGCAGCGGGCGTTGCGGCGGGAAATAGCCACCGCGGTGGACGAGGCGAGCCGTCATCAGGCGCGCACGGTGCTACTGCCGATCGGGGACTTCGACGGCGTACGGCTGCCCGGTCACCTGTTCGTCGCCGTGGTGGAGGACGTCGAGGAGGGCACCGCCCCGGAGCAACTGTTCGCGTCGGTTCTCGCCGGAGCCGGAACGGACGGGACCTACCTGGAGATCGGCGGCTCCCAGGCCGTCCGGGTGTCCGCCGTGTCCAGCAGCGGACCGGCCGAGAGCAGGATGCCGTCCCGCCAGGTCAAGTACTACATCGCCCATCCCCGGGTGCCCGGGGCCTACGGTCTGGTCACCTTCACCGCGGTCAGCGACGGCGACGTCGAGGCCGAAACGGTCCAGGCCGTGGTTCTGATGTTCGACGCGGTCGTCGGCACCCTGCGGTGGGAGGAGGAGACCACCGTCACCAGCGTCGCGCCGGCTGTGGCCGAGGAGACCGTCGATGATCGCGCGGGACAGCCCGCCGAGCCCTCGGCGACGGCTCTCACCGGGACGCCCGGCACCGGCCAGGACACCGACAAGCCCACCGAACTGATCACCACGTCCCTGCCGCCGGCTCCGTCCCGGAGATCACGCCTGGGCCGTCCGGTGGCCCTCGGCGTCGTGCTGGCGCTAGCGGTTCTGACCGGAGTCGGGGGCCTGGCCGCCCGGCGTGCCGCCGGTGCCGACGAGGTGGAGGCGGCAGACCGGATCTCCGCCCAGGACGTACGGATCCTCGTCGGCGCTGCGTCCTCCTGTGCCGCACTCACCGCTCCCCGGCTGGCCGGGCAGATCATGGTCGCCTCGAATTTCGGTGATCAGCCGGTGGCGGCGATGAGCGGCGGCGGCGCGGCGGGGGTGGCGGCGCTCACCCCGGCACAGTGGCAGGAGAATGTGCCGTGGGAAGGCGCGCAGATCACCGACCGCGAGGCGGCCGTGACCGCTCTGGCCCACCACATGTGCCGGCTCGTCGGCCAGGCCCGCACGGTGAACCTGGACGAGGATCCGTGGCGGGTGGCACTGGCGGCGCACCGGCTGGGCATGGAGCCGGTGATCGCGGCCGGTGGCGTTCCCGGCGACGCGGACGACTATGTGGACACCGTCGAGCGGTACGCGAACTGGTACGCCCTGCAACCCGCTTTCGCCGGCCGCGCCGTGTCACCGGCGCCGACGCCCGTCCGCCCCGCCGGGGATGCGGTGGTTCCGGTCCCGGCGGCGTACCTGCCGGCGATCGCTGCAGCCGCCAAGAGTTGCCCGGACATGCCGCCCGCCCGGATCGCGGCACAGATCATGGCCACCTCCGGCTTCGACCCGAACAAGCTGGGCCCGGCCGGCGAGCAGGGCATCGCGCAGTTCCCGCCACGGGTGTGGGCGAGCACCGGCACAGCGGCGCCCGGCCGGTCTCCCTGGGATCCGGCGGTGGCGATCCCGGCACTCGGCCGCACGATGTGCAAGCTGATCGAGAAGAACGGCGGCTACACCTTCGCGCTGGCTGCGTTCACCCGCGGCGACCGGGCCGCGACCGTGACCGACCTGGCCCAGAGGGTGTCCACCGCGCAGACCCAGTACGCCAGGGACGCCCGGCTCCAACCCGTCAAGAAGCCGTCGGCCCCGGCGTCCGCTCCGGTCGCCGCCTCCTCTCAGCCCAGCCGGACGACCAGCCCCACGACGGCGGCCCCGGGCCGGACCAATCAGCCGGCCGTCAAGGGAGCCGGCGCTTCGGGCACGGCCTCCGGCCCGTACTTCGTCCTGAATCTCGCCACCGGGATGTGCATCGACGTGCCCAACTACCAGGCAGGCTCCGTGGACGGCCCGGTCAACCAGTTCCCGTGCGCCAAGAACGGTGACGACAACCAGGAGTGGACGTTCGAGCCGCGGAGGGTCGATGCGGGCGGGTACCAGCTCTACTGGATCCGCAACGTCGACGACGGTTACTGCATCGACCCGCCGGGCAACGGCGCGGTGGCGGAGAGGACGCCGCTCAACGAGTCGAACTGTTTCGACGACGACAACCAGTACTTCCGGCTGGAGCCGAGGACGACCTCCGGCGGCTTCGCCTACTACTGGCTGCGCAACACGGCCTCCGACATGTGTCTCGACGTGGACGGCGACGCCAACGGCGGCCCCGACACCCGGCTGGCCCTGTTCCCGTGCAAGGCGAACGACGATCACGAGTGGGCGCTCGTGGAGAAGTCCGAATGGTGAGGGCGATGCCGGCCACGACACGGCGTCCGGTGGCGCTGGTCCTCGCCGCGGTCGTGACGACACTCGCCGGGGCCGCCCTGCCGGCCCGGGCGGAGCCCCCCGCGGACGCCGCGCGGAACCGGTACTACTACACGGTCGGCCGCGGCCCTCAGGGCACGCCGGAGAACCTGCGGGAGATCGCGGAGCGTTTCCTCGGTGACCCGCAGCGGGCCGGTGAGATCCTCGAACTGAACGCGGGCCGGGTTCAACCCGACGGCGGCCGGCTCACCAACCTCGACGATCTCTCCCCGGGCTGGCATCTCGTGCTGCCCTGGGACGCGGTCGGC
This sequence comes from Actinoplanes sp. CA-252034, assembly GCF_050956125.1. Lineage (NCBI taxonomy): Bacteria > Bacillati > Actinomycetota > Actinomycetes > Micromonosporales > Micromonosporaceae > Actinoplanes > Actinoplanes sp. CA-252034. Next base: position 2,549,948 of record NZ_CP191846.1, on the reverse strand, counting down.
GCGGAGGTTCAGCACGGCCCGCTGCCGGTCAGCGGTGCCCGTCCGTCGAAGTGCCGGTGGAACACCACCGTGCCGGGAGCCGCGTCGTGGGGTCAGTCTCTGCTCACGCCGAGCGAGGCATGGACGGTGACGGACGGCTCCGGCGTGAAGGTGGCGATCGTGGGCTCCGGCGTGGACGGTTCGGCCCCCGCGCTTGCCGGGCGGGTCTTGGGTGGCACGGACGTCGCCACCGGTACCGGCCGCGGCGACGACAGTTGCAGCGGATCCGGAACCGCCCTGGCCGGCATCGTGGCCGGCGACGACGGCGCCGAGGGACGGACGTTCGGCGTGGCGCCGGGCGCCAAGGTGATACCGGTCAAGGCCGGAGTCACGAAGCCGGCGCCGGGCCTCGCGGCGACCGCCATCGAGGTAGCGGCCTCCTCCGGTGCCGGAGTGCTGCTCGTCGGCACCGCCGTCGATGCCGCGAACCCGCGGGTGAGAGCCGCCATCAGCGAGGTGATCGCCCGCGACGTGGTGGTGGTGATCCCCGCGACAGCCGCGGCCCCGGCGGCGGACGGCCTGCTCCGGGTCGGTGCGGCAGACCGGAACGGCCGCCCGTCCGACGGCACCGCGGCGGATCTGCTGGCCCCCGGCGCCGAGGTGGCGAGCATCGGCCGCGCCGGCACCGGTCCCGAGTATGCCGCCGCGTTCGTGGCCGGCACGATCGCTCTGGTCCGCTCGGCCGACCCCGGGATGTCCGCCGCACAGGTGACCCGGCGGGTGCTCGACACGGTGGTCGACGGGGTGGTCGACCCGGTCGCTGCGGTCACCACGCCGACGGCCGCCGAACCGGTGGCTGCCGCGGCGCCGGCGCCGGCTCCCCGGACCGGTCTCGGCACGCTGGGAACCGTGCTGATCGGGGTCGCGATCGGGTTGACCATGCTCGTGACGGTGCTTCTCGTGTCATACCTGCGGCGACGGCACTCGGCCTCGCTGTCACCGCCCGGAGGGGCGGGCTGACTCAGTCGACGGCGAGTTCCCGACGGGCCAGGCGAAGTGCCGCAACATACTTCGGGAGCTCCCGGGCGGCACGCTCAATGCGCCCCGGGCACAGTTGATCGGCGAAGACGGTGTCCACCACCGCACCGGAGACCGCCGAGGGCCTCCCGTCGAGGCGCGGGGCCCGCCGCCAGAGGTCGAGCACATTCAATCGCTCGTTCAGGATGGCGATGGTCTCCTCCAGGCCCGCGATGAGGGAATCGGCCTCCTCCGAGGCGACGACCAACCGGCCCTCGTTCGCCAGGGTGAGGAAGATCTCGCCCGCGAATTCGTCGCTCAATCCGGCCCCCAAAACGTGTCGTTCCGGCATCTCGCCGGGAGGAAAACGGTTACGAGTTCATCACCCCGGACGATGAATTGTCAGCGCGACGGGACAGACAGTGCCCAGCTCTGCTAGGCACGATGCCCGTCTTCGCCGTCGGTGGCGACAATGGACGGCCGATTCCGTCGGTGTCGTCCCACCAACGGTTGCCCTCATCCATCTTTCGGATAATATTTCGGCCGAATAGTTGATTGAGCAAGCAGGGGATCTCGCGAGGACCGCGTATGACGGCAGTGCCCATCAACTTCGACATCCGTCTGCTGGACACACCCCACGTGACACTCACGGGACGGGAAGTCGCACTGGGCCCCGCTCGCCGCCAAGCCGTCTTCGCCGCCCTCGTCCTGAACTCCGGCCGGGCCGTACCCCGTGCGGAGTTGATCGCAGCGGTCTGGGGTGAGGACCCCCCGTCCAGCGCCATGGGCAACCTCTACACCTACGTCTCAGCGCTGCGCAGCGTCCTCGAACCGGGCCGCGACCGCTGGTCCTCCAACACGGTCCTCACCTCGCGGGGTGGCGCCTACCGCCTGCACGTGCAGCCCGAGGAGGTGGACGTCCACCGCTTCGAGAGGGCACGCGAGCGGAGCAGGTCGTTCCGCGCGTCCGGAGACGCCCGTGGCGAACTGGCCGCCCTCGAAGCCGCACTCGCCGAGTGGCAGGGTGGCGAGCCCTTGGCCGGGGTTCCCGGGCCGCATGCCGAGGACCAGCGCGTCCGGCTGGGTGAGCTCTACCTGGCGTCCGCCGAACGCCATGCCGAATTGATGCTCGGGTTCGGCCGGGCCGCCGAGGTCGTCGACCGTCTGCTGCCCCTCGCCGCGCGCCACCCCACGCGAGAGAGCCTGCACGCGGTGACCATGCTGGCTCTCGCCGCCGGGGACCGCGTCGACGAGGCGATCGCGCTCTACACCGACCTGCGGGACCGCCTGGCGACGGAGTCAGGCACCGAGCCCGGAGCCGCCGTCATCCGAATACACGCCCAACTGGCCGGCGACGCCGCCCGCCCGTCCCGGCCCCGCTCGCCGGTACCTCCCCGGCACCCCGGTTTTCGAGGGCGGATCGCAACGGTCTCCCGGCTCCGGCAGGCGGTCGCTGCGCTGGCCGACGGAGGCCGCGGCGGCAGCCTCTGGATCAGTGGTGAGGCGGGCATCGGCAAGTCCGCTCTGCTGGCCGAGGGTCTGCGCGATGTCGTCACCACCGAGGTGCAGGTCGGCTGGGGTGTCGGAGACGAGCCCGACCAGGGCGCGCCGCTGAGCCTACTGCCGGAGTTCCTCCCCCGGGAGACGGCGAACGATCTGCTCGCGCCCTTGTACGCCGCTCACGGCATGATGCCGCCGACCATGGCCGTGATCGACGCGGTCAAGGCGTTCGTGGTCGTCCGGTGCGCCGAGAGCCCCGTCCTGCTCGTCCTGGACGACATGCAGTGGGCCGACGACACGTCGCTGTTGGTCTGGCACGCGCTGCACGAACTCACCGACCGGCTGCCGCTCCTGCTCGTCTCGGCCTCCCGGCCGCTGCCCACCGGACACGAGATGCGCCTGCTGCGCCGCCTGCTGCCCCGCAACGGCACCACCCTGATCGACCTCGGCCCGCTGGACGACCCGACGGCGACCGAGTTGGTGCGTTGCTGGACGCTACGGGCGGACATCGAGCCGGGAGCGGTCCGCTCGATGGTCGCTGCCGCCGGCGGCAACCCTTTCTACCTGCGCCACCTGGTCATCACCGAACGGCAGAGGCTCAGCGCCAACACGCCGACACCCGAACTGATCGAGGCCGTCCACCGGCATCTGCGGCCGCTGACCGACGACACCCGACAACTGCTGCACGCGGTCGCCTTCCTGGGCAACAACCACCGGATAGCCGACCTGGCGGCAGTGACCGGAAAGCCACTTCCCGCTCTGGTGCCGTTCGTGGAGCAGGCGATGATCGCCGGGGTGCTGGTCGAGGACGGCGACCGTGTGCGGTTCCGTCACCCGGTGGTCCGCCAGGTACTGCGCGGTGCGATCCCGACCGCTCTCCGGGTCACCATGCACCGGCAATTCGCCCAGCGGATCGCCGAGGCCGGTGGCGATCTCCATCGCGTCGCAGGTCAGCTCCTGGCCGGGCCGGTACCGATCGACGCGTGGGTGGAACAGTGGCTGACGGCCAACGTCGAGCAGTTGAGCGTCACGGTACCGGCCTCCGCGATCGCCGTACTGCGGCACGCCGTCTCCTCCCCCAGCCTGTCCCCGCCCTCCCGTGAGCTGCTCGCCGCACGGCTGAGGCGGTCCCTGCTCCGGGCCGGCCTGCTCGATGTGGCCGGCCCCGGACGGCCGGCGGCCCCGGACGAGTACTCCATCGTCCGATGACCGGGCTCTGCGTCAACGTTCTCGGACCGGTACGCGCCTGGCGCAGTGGCCGGGAGATCGACCTGGGCACGGCTCGCCGGCGCGCGCTGTTCGCGGTACTGGCGGCCAACGCGAACCGGGTGGTCAGCCGCAACGAGCTGATCGTGGCCCTGTGGGGGGACTTCCCGCCGACGACCGCGGTGGGCAACGTCTACACGTACGTCTCCGGGCTGCGGCGAAGCCTGGAACCGCACCGCGAACCCGGCCGCAACGACGGACCGTTGGTCTCCGGGGCGGCCGGCTACACCCTGCGGCTCGCCCCGGACGCCCTGGACGCCGACCGGTTCCACCGCCTCCACGAATCGGCCACGGCGGCGGCCGCCGCGGGTCGGACCGACGAGGCGGTGGCCGGCCTAGACGAGGCGCTCGCGCTCTGGCAGGGCGATGCCTACGCGAACCTGACCGGCCGTTTCGTCGAGTTGGACCGCTACCGGCTGGAGAAGTCGCGGATCGCCGTGGCGGAGCAGCGGGCCCGGCTGATCCTGGCGGGCGGCGGTGACGACGGCCTGATCGCCGACCTCACCACCCTGGTCCGGCGGCATCCTCTGCACGAGCCGTTCCATGAGCTCCTGATGTCCGCACTGCATCAGGCGGGACGTGTCACCGAGGCGCTCGAGGCGTTCCGGACGGCCCGGCGAACTCTCGTCCACGAGCTCGGCGTCGAACCGGGCCTGTCGATCCGCGCGTTGCAGCGGCGGATTCTGGCCGGGTCCGATGAGCCACCCACGACGCCGCATGAGCCACCCACGACTCCGCATGAGCCACCCACGACGCCGCATGAGCCACCCACGACGCCGCCGACCGCGCGGCACGCGCCACCGTTCGCGCCGACCGCCATCCGGACGCCGGTTCCTCCCCTGGTCGGCAGGGACACCGAGGTAGAGCTGCTGCTCCACCTGGCCGGCCGGGTGGCCGGCGGCCACGGAGCGGCCCTCTGGATCGAGGGCGAACCGGGGATCGGCAAATCCGAGCTGATGGGCGTCGTCCTGAACGAGGCCGAGCGGCTCGGGTGCCGGGTCGCCCGGGGTTTCGCCGACGAGCTCAGCAGGCGGGTCCCGCTGCGGGCGGTCATGCGCGCGCTGGGCCTGGAGACCACCGCCGCCGACACGCCACGTGCAGCGCTGGCCTTCTCTCTGACCGCCGACCCCCGGGCGTCGAGCGGATCGTCGGATACGTCCGTGACCTGTGCGCCGACGGACCGCTGGCATTGGCCGTCGACGGCATGCAGTGGATCGACGAGATCGGCATGCTGGTCTGGGAGCGACTGATCGAGCTGACCCGCTCGCTGCCGCTCCTCCTGGTCTCCGCGACCCGGCCCGAATCGAACGGCCGCGAGTCGGCCCGCCTTCGCGACCTGGTGGTGGCTCACGACGGACACGTCATGGTTCTCGGGCCACTGGACCGCAGCGACACCGAGCGGATAGTCGGTGCCGTGGCGGGCGCGGAACCCGGCCCCACCCTTCGATCGCTGACCGAGCTGACCGGCGGCAACCCGCTGTACGCCCGCGAGCTGGCCCATGGCCTGATGCAGCAGCAGGCCGTCCGGGTGGTGGACGGGTTCGCCGAGGTGGACGAGCATGCGTCGGAGGTTCCGCGGTTACTGCTCGACACCGTGCGGGAGACCCTCGCCCATCTCCACCCGGACCGGTGGGAGACGCTGCGCCACGCCGCCCTGCTCGGCACCGAGTTCACCGTCGCGGACGTGGCGGCGTTCACCGGGCGCGCCGCGCCGACCGTCGAGACAGATCTACGGGAGACGAACGTCGTCGTGGACAGCGGAGGCACGCTGACGTTCCGGCCCCGGTGCTGCGGCAGGCCCTGGTCGAGTGCGTCCCGGCCGCACTGCGACCGACCCTGCACCGGCACGCCGCGCAGGTGCTGGCAGCCAACGGCGGCACCGCCGCCCGCGTCGCCGAACACCTGGTCCTGGGTACGCCCGAGGTCGACGCCTGGGTGGTGGGCTGGGTCGCCGCACACGGTGCCGAGCTGGTACGGGAGTCGCCCGACCCGGCCGGGGACCTGATCGGCCGGGTACTGGCCGATGGCCGCTGCACCACGTCGCAACGGGAGTCGCTGGAGTCGGCCCTGTCCGAGCTCGCGTCCGGCCGGGCCGGTGCACGGCGGCCGTCACCACCCTCCGGAGCGACCTGACCGGTTCAGATCATCCCGGGGACGCCGACGAACCGGCTGGCGACTGTCACCGGCATCGGCGGACCGGCGCCGACGTCACGCTCGACACTCCGGCGCAGAGCAGCGTGCGCCAGGTCGTCGAGCGGAACTCTCCGGCCGAACCCGGCCTCGCCGCGGACCAGTTCACGAAGCATCAGCAACCCGCGTGCGCCGTCGGTGGGCCGGCGCAACTCGAGCACCTTGAACGATGCTCCCGGCAGGAAGATGACCCGTCCCGGCAGGCCCGCGTCACCCTCCGGCTCCAGCAGCCGGGTACGCCGCGCCGTGGTGGACCAGAGCATGACCTCGACGTTCCCCGGCAGGCCGGCGGGCCGTTCGATGAGCGCGTTGGTGAACCCCCAGTCGGTCAGCGTCTCGCGGCGGGCGAGATGCCGCATCTCGTCCGGGGTCAGATCGGCTGCCGCGTAGGTGACGCCGCGATGCGAAGGCAGCCGGCTCAGACCGGTGGCCACACACCGGGCGAAGGAGACGTGTACGCCCGGTTCGGCCAGGCGCAGCATCTTGTCGACGCTGTCGCCCCAGACGGAGAGGTAGAGCCGGACGGCGACCGCGTGCTCCATAGCCTCGGGGCCACTCTGCAGGATGGCGTGTTCGGCGAGGATCCGGGAAATGCCACCGGAGGCGGCCTCGAACTCCCGGCTGAAGGCACGGCGCAGCCAGGCCCGTTCCGCTGCCGGGTCGAGGTCGGGACGGTAGCCGCGTACCTCGTCGCCCGGAGTCTGCTGGAAGTAGCCGGATTCGCCGGCCTCGGCGGATTCCCGGACGACAGCCGGCAAGGGAACGTCCGACGGCGGCGCGGCACTCGACGCCGGAACAGCCGTCGGGGCAGCAGCCGTCGGGATCTCGAGGGTGCGGGCGGCCCATGACGGGGCGGGCTTCTGCGGGTCCGCGGGATGATCCGGACGCCGCAGCGGCAGCGCCATGGTCGGGCCGGCGGCCCACGACGGCCGGGCCGGCAACGGCGTGGGCGGCGTGGTGGACGACGGGCCCACCGCGGCTTCCGCCGGGACCGGCGCCGTGGGTCCGGCCACGGCCGTGGGCCCGGCCACCGTGAGACCGGGCGGGGCGACGGCGGGCTCCGGCACGAGCCGTTCCGGCGCAGACGCCGGAACCGGGCGGTCCGGGAAATCGTGCGGGGCGGTCACCACTCCATGCGCCTGGCCGGGGGTACGCGGGCCGGCCTGGACTGCCGCCGAGGACAGCGCAGTGGTCGCCCGGTCACGGGTGGCCTGGTCGAGCCGGCCGGCCAGGTCGCCGGCGAGTTCGCGGTAGCGGTCCACGAGGCCCGGCGCGGCATCGTCCACGACGATACGCATGCTGTCCGGATCCGCCGGGAGGGCGCGAACCCGGTCGGCGTACCGGGGTGGCCTCTCACCCCGTATCCAGAGGCCGGAGGGGATCACCTCGACGACCGCGTCGTCGGTGTACCGGTAGGCGAGCGAGCCGAGCGGCTCACCCAGCAGTTCCGGGGCGCGGTGCTCGAGGATGCGCGGGGTCTTCGGCGCGGCCCCCGGGCTGTCGCGGGGCTGATAGACCAGTTCCCGGGCGAAGACCTGCCACCCGGGCCGGCCGTCGGAGCCCACCGTGAAAAGGGACGGCTCCGACGGCTTGCCTGCGGGTACTCCGCCGAAGAGAACCACCGGGCTCTCCAGCAGGTCGGCCAGGGCCTGGCCGACCGTCTCGCCCGAGCGCAGGGCGACCGGGCCGTAGTGAACGAAACGAGCGTGGCTGCGGCCCTGGGGCGCCAGGGCGCGCCAGAACCGGGCGATGTCGTCGAGGCTCAGCGGGGCGGTGCCCGGGCATCCCAGGACGACCGACATCGCATGCGGCTGGCAGGGCATCGTCGCCATGAGACGGTGCCAGTGCTCGGCTATCGCCGCCTCGTCCCGGCTCTCGCGCAGCCATACACCGCCGGGAAGCGGTTCCGCCGCTGCGGTGGAACTGATCGACAGGTAGTCGACGGCCGCGCCGTCCCAGGCCGGCACCGGATAGCGCTTGGACTGCCAGACCGGCGTCCTGCCCTGTCGGTAGCAGACCCAGCCGCCCAGGTCCGCCGCGTGCACGAACAGCAGACCCGACGCTCCCGGGATCAGCCGGCCGAACGGAGCGATCACCGGACGGCCCAGCCGGTCGGACAGCCACTGACCGGCGAGTGCCCCGGTCTCCGGGTGCGCGCCGCAGACCATCAATCGGATACCCCGGCCCCGGCGGTGCAGCGCGGCCGCCACCGAGTCCCAGATGTCGAACGGCAGTTCGTGGTGCAGGTCGAGGATGACGATGTCGTTGTCGGGATCGCCCTGCACCGACAGTGCCATCGACCGGGCCTCCGCGCTGATCTGCTCGCGGGCGTGCAGCACCAGCGCGCTACCGACGGTATGCCGCGCGATCACGGCTGAACCCGGCACGAACGCCTCAGATCACGCCGGAACGCACGGCGTAAGCCACCGCGTGCGAGCGGTTCCGGAGTTTCAGCCGGTGGTTGAGGCCGTAGATGACGTTCTTCACCGTCCGCTCGGAATAGCACAGCTCGTCGGCGATCTCGTTGGTGTCGAGGCCGTCGGCCATCAGGCGGAGCACGTCGATCTCACGGGAGGTGAGGCCGGAGGCGTTCAACCCGTTGGGGGTGAGCACGTCACGTTGCAGACGCTCGACGTGCTTGAGCAACTCGCCGACCAGGTTCGGAGGCAGGACCCCGCCACCCGAGGCTGCGGCGAGGACGCTGTGCAGCAGACGCTCGGCGGTGACCACGGCACGCGGGAGGATGGCCACCACCCGGCACTCCACCGCGATCAGCAGTTCCTGCTCGCTGATCTCGCCGGCGACCAGCACCACGGGGGCGCCGACCTCACCGGCCGCGAGCCGCAGCATGGCGATGACATCGGTGGTGAGCCGCTCGGCGGCGACGATCAGCACATCTGCCCGGGACCGCTCCTCGGCGGGCAGCACGGTGATGTCGGACCGGGTCCGAAGATGACTGACCAGCCCCGCATGGGTCAACGGGTCCGGCGCGTGCACCGCGACATCGACCTTCTCCACAGACACCTCCGTCACTCGATGTGGGCGGAAGGAGTGTCTTTAAACGTTCTTCAAAAAATCTCCACGGCACCCTCAACGGAATTGAAGGGTCCATGAAGGTTTCTACATTGCCAGCTCAGAGGCCTCTCAATGGAGGTTGATCTCGACGGGCCCCATCTTCTCCGCGGCCAGGGTCGCGGCGTTCTCCCCGGCCGCCCGCATCGCCTCCATGATTGCTCTCTGCAATGATGCGACGTCGCGCTGCTCGTAGACCCGGGGATCCACCCGGACGGCCTGGAGCCTGCCCAGACCGGTGGAGACGGCGACGACCGTCCCGTCCTGCGAGCGGCCGGTGACGACCGTCTTCTCGAGCTCCGCCTGGCCTCGGCGCATCCGCTCCTCGAGCCGCTGGGCGTTCTCCATGAACTCCTGGAAAGTGGGCGGGACGGGTGAGGAGGAGGGTTGCACGGCGGTGCCTTTCTGACGGGGGACGGTCAGCCGACCGCGGCCAGACCGACCGGCTGACCGCCCACGGCGGCAGAGGGCGGCAGGGCCAGATCGGCCAGCGCGATGGTACGAGATCCGGTGCGCCGGGCCAGAGCCAGGGAGAACTGGTGGGCGGCACGAACGGTGCGCTCGGGCAGCTGCTCGGCCAGGGCCGTCAACGCCGCCCGTACGTCCTCGGGGATCTCGTGCCCCCGACGCACCAGGTGCCGGACCACGATCGCGGCCAGTTCGTCGGTGCTGAGCTCCGGCACCGACCACTGCTGGCCGAACACCTCACCGATGGCCGGTACGGACGCACGCAGACTCGCGAGGACCGCCTCCTCGCCGATCAGCACGACCACCGGGTCACCCAGGCGGGAGCGGATCTGGTCGGCCAGCGCCTCGCCGATCTCCTGGGCCGAGCCGCTACCGTCGTCCGACCAGCCGATCTGCAGCACGCCACCAGCGGCGTCGTCGAGCGCGGCGGCCACCAGGCTGCGCGCTTGACCGGGCCACTGCGGAGCCAGTTCCACACCGGTGCTCACCCGTACCAACTGACCGACCGGCACGAGACCGAGCTCGGACAGACCGGCCGCGTAAAGGCGGCCGTACTCTCCGCGACCGCTACCGGGGCGCCCGCTGATCAGCACGTTGCCGGTCTTACCGGGGCCACGACGGCGGTTGCGTCCCTCGCAGAGCTGCAGCAGGGTCTGCCCGGCCGCCTCCTTCACCGCACGGCCGCCGACCAGCTCACAGACTCGCTTCCAGCTGCGGGCGGCGTTGATGGCTCCGGTCGGATCGGTCGCCGCGTCCGGCTGGGCGGTCCGCTCGACCGGCAGGTCCTCCAGCTGCGCCAGCTCGGGCTCGACGTCGGCCGCGGTGAGCCTGTTGAGTTCGTTGTCCCTGGTCGGGGGCATCATCGCCAGACGGGACGCCTGGTTGTTGATCAGCGCCTCGAACAGCTTGCGGGCGACACGGCCGTTACCGAAGGTGGAGTTCTTCGGGACTCTGGTGAAGTACTCGGTCAGGGCGTCGGTCGCGTCGTCGGTCAGCTCGTAGTAGTGCTTGCTGACCAGGTTCGAGGTGATCGTGACCAGTTCCTCCACCGAGTAGTTCGGGAACTCGACGGTGCGCGTGAACCGGGAGGCCATGCCGGGGTTGGAGGCGAGGAACTGTTCCATCAGCTCGGAGTACCCGGCGACGATCACCACGAGCTCGTCGCGGTGGTCCTCCATCATCTTCATCAGGGCGTCGATGGCCTCCTGGCCGAAGTCCGGCCCGGAACCTCCGGAACCCGCCGACAGGGTGTAGGCCTCGTCGATGAAGAGCACGCCGCCGATCGCCTTGGTGACCAGCTCGGTGGTCTTGATCGCGGTCGACCCGATGTACTGGCCCACCAGATCGGCCCGGGCCGCCTCGATCATGTGTCCCTTGGAGAGGATGCCAAGCTCCTTGAGTACCGAGCCGTAGAGCCGGGCGACGGTGGTCTTGCCCGTTCCGGGCGGGCCGGCGAAGACCAGGTGCCGGCTCATCGGCGGCATCGGCAGGCCCATCTGGAGCCGGACCTGCGACATCTTGATCAGGTTGATGAGCGCGGTGACCTCCTGCTTCACCCCGCGCAGGCCGATCAGGCTGTTCAGCTCACGCAACGGCTCGCTGAGCTCGTCCTTGCCGCTCGTCGCGCTGTCACCGGACTGATCGGGAAGCGGGGCGGGAACCGGATCGGACGACACCTGCGAGACACCGGCGGGCGCGGCCGGTTGTGGACGTCGCCCGACGGTCAGCGCGTCGGTGGTCACCTTGGCGCCGGGAGCCCGTCGGACGTCGTCGTTGCCGCTGTCGCGCACCACGCACCGGGTCAGCGACACGGGCTCGGTGGTGTCCACGTTCACCCCCACCGCGGCGCTGTCGAGGACCTCGCAGTCGACGAAGGAACCCGACGAGCCGGCTTCCAGGCTGATCCCGTCGGCTCCGGCGGTACGCACGCGGGTCTGGGTGGCGGTCACCGAGCCCTTGATCCGCAGACCGTCCCGCGCCGCGTCGACCACCTCGCTGTCGCGCACCTGCACGGCGCCCTCGACGACGAGGCCGGTACCGCGCAGAACGCACGACTCCAGGGTCAGATCGGCGCCCGGGCCCACCTGTACGCCGGCGGCGCCCGTACCGGTGAGCCGGCTTTCGCGGACCGTTCCCCGCGCCGGACCGCTCAGGGCCAGGCCCACCGCGCCACCGGAGTCCACCACCAGGTCGGCGCCCTCGAACGAGGCGCTCTCCTGCACCAGTAGACCGGCGCCCTTGGCCACCACGGCCCGGAGCCGGTGCATCGTGACGGCCGAGTCACCGCCGATCACCGCGACGTTGTCGCCGGTTCCGCGAACGGTCAGGCCGATGAACCGGGGTGTGGCGTTACTGCCGGTGCTGATCCCGATCGGGACGTCGCTGACGGTGCAGTCGGTGAAGGTCGGCTTCGCATCGCTGAGCACCTGCACCGCGGTGTGCTTGGCGCCCTTGAAGACGCAGTTCCTGAAGGCTGGCGAGCCACCCTCGGTGAGGTGCACCGACTGTACGGCCGCCCCGGTGAAGGTGGAGTCACTGATCTGCACGTCGGCCTCGCCGCGCACGAACACGTCGACGTTGCCGCTCTCGGTGACGGTCAAGGCACGCACCCGGGCCCAGGCCCGCTGCTCGATCACCAATGCGGGCTTGCCGGAGCCGGTGATCTCGCACTGTTCGACCGTGAGCCGCGAGTCGCCGCCCGCGCAGACGCTGTTGGCCTGGGCGGTGGTGACACGGCAGCGGCGCAGCGTCAGGGCGCTCTTCTCGCCGACCACCACACCGGTGGTCGCGACATCGTGGATGACGGTGTCCTCGATCGTGCTGGAACCGACCGACATCACCACGACCCCGGCGCCGACCGAGTTGGTGATGTCACAGCCGCGCAGGGCGACGGAACCCTGCATGCGCGCCAGCAGGGTGACCCACGAGGCACCGCGGACCCGGCAGTCGTCCAGGGCGACCTCACCGGCGTACACGTCGACAGCGGCCAGCTTCGGATCGTCGCTGCTCAGCGCGACACCGCGCAGTTGGGCGCCCTCACCGTGCACGACGAGAACGCTGCCCTCCTCGACGTGCACCTCGACGGTGCCGGGGTCGGCCGCGCTGATCGTCACCCGGTTGCCGACGACCAGCTTCTCGACATACCTGCCCGGGTGGACGCTGATGGTCGCGCCCGGCTCCGCCCGGGACAGCGCCGCACCGATCGTCGGGTAGGAACCCGGCTTCCGGTCACCGACCACGAGAACCTGCCGACTCATGGCGTCATCCCTTCCGCTCCGATCCGGGCTGCGTGTTCCGTTCCAGTCCGGGCAGTGTCCGATTACGCCCACCGGCCTTGACGCCGGTCCGCCGGCGCGGCTCGGCGGTGGCCCACCGGTCGACGCTGCGCCGCAGTGAGGTCACCGCCAGCTCGTCGAGCGAGACCCGGTTGGCGTCGACCTTGCCGTTGTCGTCGATCTCGTTGGTGCCGATCTCCCGGATCAGGACCGCGCCACGCTCCCCCACGGAGGGCCGGCGCAGTTCCAGGATCTTGAAGTTGGTGCCCGGCAGAAACAGCACCCGGTCCTCGACCGCCTCGTCCCCCTCCGGCTCCAGCACGGTGGTACGCCGAGCCGTCATCGACCAGATCAGCACGTCGGTGTCACCGTCCTGGCTGGAGCACGGCTGGGTCAGGGCGTTGACGAAACCCCAGTCGGTGACGAGCTTGCGCTGCTGGTAGAGGTCCCATTCGTCCGCGGTCGGCGTGATTCGGTAGATCGTCGTCCCACGGAACGACGACATCCGGGACAGCCCGGAGACCACACAGCGGGCGAACGGCACGTGTGGGCCGTTGCGCCCGGACCGCAGACCGGCATCGACACCCGGGCCACGGGCGGTGAGGTAGAGCCGCAGCGCCACCGAATCGGTGAGCACGTCCTCGGTGGACAGACCGGAGCCCTGCATGCCGGGGTGCTCGGACATGGTCCGGGAGACCGAGCTGGCCATCACGTCGAACTCGCGGCTGAGAGTACGGCGCAGCCAGGCTCGTTCGTCGCCCAGTCCCTTCTCCCGGAGCAGCGCGCTCGCACCGGCGGCCGGCACCGGCTGCCACTGGACGCCGGACCGCGGCGGGGCCGGCGTCGCCTCGGGTGCGCGGTCGGCCACCACCGGCTCCGGGGCCGCGGGGACGGCGATAACCGGTTTCGTGGCGGGAGCCGGTGGGGCGGGAGCCGGTGGGGCGGGCGGCGCCGCGACGACGGTGGGCTCGACGACGGGTGCCATCGGCAGCGACGTGTCCGTGCCGAGGGAGCCGCCGAAGCCCGCCGGCATGGTCGGGGGCTCGGGCATGGTCGGGGGCTCGGGCATCGTCGACGGCTCGGGCGCGGTCGGTGGCTCCGGCACGGCGGAGGGGCCGGGCTCGGCGAACCCGGCCGGCATCGCCGGCGGTTCGGGAGCCCGCGGAGCGACCGGTTCCGGTGTGGCGTGCACGACCGCCGGTGACGGGCCCGGGTTTTCCGGTGCGACGGGAGCCACCACGACCGGCTCAGCGATCGGAGCCGGAGCCGAAGACCGGGCCGATGGTACGGGCTCCGCCGCCGACGACGGGACCGGCACGGCGGCCGGGGGCACAACGGGTCTCGCGACAAACCCCGGGACCGACGTGATGGCCGGTCCGGCAGCTGGAGCGAGGGCCGGTTCCACCAGGATCCGGGGCGCCGCCGGGGCCGAGACGACCGGCGCGGGTGGCATGGGCGCCGGGGCCACCGCCGGCACGGGTGGCACGGGCGCCGGTGCCCCGCCGGTTCCGCCCGCACCTGCTGCCGGGCGCCGGGCAGCTGGATCTGCTCCTCCTCGCCCGGCGCGTCGACCGCCAGCCGCGACGGCAGGGACACCTCGGCGATGACCATGTTCTCCGCCGCCCCCGGGGCGGGCGGGGCCACCTCCACGTACACCGGGATGGGTGCCACCGAGGAGACCTTGCGAGTCTCCTCCTCCAGGTCGATGACCGCCTGCGCCCGGCTGGCCGGCTTCGCGCCCGGCACCAGCACGGAGGCCGGCATCAGCGCGCTGCCGCTGCCCTCCATGCCGCTGACCCGGGCGGCCAGGTCGACCGCGAGCTCGCGCATCCGGCCGGTGGCGGAGTGGATGGTGTCGTCGAAGACGAGGACACCGCCCTCGGCGTCGAGCATCGCGGCGCGAACCTGCTCGGCGTTCTTCGGCTCCTCCGCCGACCGTACCCAGAGGCCGGTCTGCACGACCTCGACCACGGCCCCGGGGCGAACCAGTAGACACGCGGCGAGATCTCCTCGGCCGTCGGCAGCGGCGGGCGGTGGGTCAGCACGGTGGGGCGGCGGGCCCGGGAGTTCGGATGCGCGCGGGGTGTGTAGACCAGTTCGAGAGAGAACGGCGCCCAGCCGAGCGTGCCGTCGGGCAGCACCGTACGGATCTCGTGTTTCTGCGGGCTGCCGATCGGCATGCCGGTGTAGCAGACCACACTGGTGTTCAGCAGGTCGGCCAGTGCCTGCCCGAAGGCCTCGCCCTCGGGCATGCGCACATCGCCGAACTGCGCGAACCGCACTCGCTGCCGGTTCTCCTCGTCCAGGCCGCGCCAGAAGCGCACCACGTCGTCGAGGGAGAGCGCCGGGGTCCCGGGGCAGCCCAGCAGCACCGTCATGGTGTCCGGGTTGCACGGCACGTACGCGGTCAGCCGCTGCCGGTGCTGCTCGACCACCTCCGGGTTGCGGGTGCTGTGGATCCACACGCCGGCCGGGATCGGTTCGATCTCACCGGTCGCGCTGGAGGCCCGCGTCTCGATCGAGGCCCTATCCCACAACGGGGTGGGGTATCGCTTGGCATCCCAGGTCGGCGGCCGGCCGGGCCGGAACCGCACCCAGCCGCTACCCGGCACGGAGTGCACGAACAGCGCACCGGCCGAGCCGCGTACCAGTTCACCGTCGGGGGCGATCACCGTACGGTTCAGACGCTCGGAGAGCCACTGCCCGGCCATGGCGGCGGAGTTGTGGTGCCGGCCGCAGGCCACCAGCCGGATGCCACGACGACGGCGAGGCAGCACCACCGCCACCGACTCCCACGCGGTGATCGGCATGCCGTCGCCGAGGTCGAGTACGACGACGTCGTTCTCGGCATCCTCGATCATCGACAGTGCCAGCGACTGCGCCTCGGAGCTGATCGCGTCCGCGGAGTGGACCACCAGGGCGTTGCCGACGGTGTGCTGCACGATGCCGCCGTCGGGCCGGTCCTTGCCACCACCGAGCAGGTCACGAAACCGGGATGCCATGAGATCGACTCACCTTACTTCTGCGGCCGCGATGGCCCTCACGCTCAGCGTCGGGCCCGTGGGCAGCAACGCGAGCAGGTTCTTCGGGAAGGGGACGGTCGCGACCTTGTCGAGCTTCAGCGCCGCTGCGGAATCCGGGTCACCGATCGGGTAGGCCTTTCCGTCGTCCGCGATGTAGGTGGGCAGGGGTTTGCTGTAGCCGGCCTGGTACGGCGCGGGGATGACCGCCATGCCCGAGCCGGGGGCGGTGAGCACCGACGTCCGCCCGGACGGGTCCACGCCGGACCGGGCCGGCGGCACGAACACCGCGCCGCTGGTGAACTGCTGCTCGCCCACCGGCGCCTGCCGCAGGCAGAGCACCTCTGGTCCCGGCTCCCGCGGAGTCAGGCCGGTCAGGTCGGGCAGCCGGGTGAGCAGCGAGCGGTCGTCGGACTTGCGGGCCGAGACCAGGTCGGCCGCGTCCAGCTCGACCGGTTTCCGGTCGCTGGTCGCGGTCGCGAACAGGAACTCGGTCCGGCTGATCGCCGCCAGGCCGTCGCGCCGCAGGACGAACAGCTGCTCCACACCGGCGTCCGGCTGCTGCCGGAACAGCGTGCCGACCGGATGACTCGCCGGCCCCACCGTCCCGGGCTCACCGGCGCCGGGAATCTTGGCGGGGGCCAGCGCGGGGCCGTCCGGCAGGAAATCCAGCCAGGCCTGCGGGGCCCGCACCTCCCGCGCCGTGCTGGCGCCGAGCGCGACGAGCACCGCCGGATCGCTCACCCGGTATTTCCGGTCGGCGGTCACCAGGTAGGTGGCCGCCTGGGGTCCCCGGACCACGACGAAGCCGTCGGCCGGCACCGGGGTGCCGGTGATCCGAGGGTCCAGGTTCAGGCCGAGCCGGTCACCGGGGGAGTCCGACACCGAACCGGGCAGGCAGGTCAGCCAGGGGCCGGTGACCATCGAGTCGGTCGCGATGGACTGCGGTGCGCCCTCGATCCCGATCGACGGGCCGCGCGGCACATCCTTGAGCGATTCCTTGGAGATCAGCTTCACGGTGCCGGACGGCCCCTGGATCAGCATGGCCGAGGTGAGATTCGGTGTCGGCCGCAGCATGCCGTTCAGGAACACGAAACGTGTGCCGCTCTCCTTCTCCACCAGGATCATCCCGGGCTGGGTGTACGCCTTGCTGCCACCGGGGACGATCCAGCCGTAGACGGCGAACCCGGCCACCACCAGGACGCTGATCAGTACGCCGAAGGACAGTCCGGTGAGGGCGCGCCGGCCCGGGATCTCCGCGGTCGACGGGTCACCCTGCACGAGGGCGGAACTCAACCGGCCCATCATGAACTGATGGGCGTGTACGTGGTCGCGCTGAGTCTGCACCGGCGCCTACCCGAACAGTCCTCGGGCCCAGGCGTAGAGCCCGAGCACCTGCGCGAGCACCGGGAGCACGGCCAGGCCGGTCGCGACGTCCAGACCGGTGGCCGTGTACTCCCAGAACGGCAGCATGCGCCGCGGCCACGGCCGTAGCGCCGCCGTCACCAGCGGGATCAGCAGCGCGGCGAGACCGCCGAGCAGCACGTAGCGGCCGGCCGGGCCGAACATGTCGGAGAATTCGAGGACCACCATGAGGTAGCCGACGGTACCGGCCACCACGAGCGCGATCCGCTGCCAGAGGCCGAAGAAGGTACGCGAGCGCAGCAGGATTGCACTTGAGGTCACCAGCACCAGAGTCCAGCCGGACCAGCCCGGAACCGCCATGGTGAAGTACATCAGGAACGGCAGCACCGACGCGGACGAGACCATGCAGACGGTCAGGTAGGTGTCCGCGTCGTTGGCCCGCGTCCGTACCAGGTCGGAATCCTCCGGTTCGATGTCGTACGACATGTCGGCGCCGGTCTTGGGCAACTGCGGCCCGCGCAGCCGGGAGAACTTCACCGCCATCCGCGGGGCGAGCACGATCAGCGTCAGGATCACGGCGACGGCCGTGGCCGAGACCGACGGAACGGTCATCTCGGCGATGCCCCGGGTCAGCAGGACGAGGACCGCCATCACCGCCGTCACGCCGCCGATCAGCAGCGGCGGGAACGGCATGACGGGTGCGAAGGTGCGCTGCGCGACCAGCAGGAACGCGAACACCGCGGTGACGGCGACCGCAGCCGACAGCAGGGCCGGGCCGTTCAGCGAGACACCGTCCGGGTTGCCGTCGGAGGCGCTGGACGCACCGACCGCGGCGAAGAACGCCGCACCGCAACCGAACAGCAGCGGGAACGCGCCGTCGCTCTGCCGCAGCGCGCTGACCAGCGCGGCGACGAGCAGGCCGACAGCGAGCACGCCGCCACCGATCACCTGCGGCAGCACCGGGCCCCGGTCGACCAGGACGGCCGCGAGCGCTCCCATCGCCACCATGGACAGCACCAGGAACAGCACCCGGCGGTATTCCGGCTGCCATCGGTCCCCACGCCGGTTGACCATCGTGGCGACGCCCTCGGCGAGGTCGTCGAAGGCGAGTTCCGGTAGCGGGTCCTGGGTGGGGCGCAGGTGCAGTTCCTCGCCCTCCAGCCAGTCCAGGCTCTCCGGCGTGCCGGACAGCTCGAACGGCGTCTGCCCGAGGCGTTGCAGCACCCACGACTCGTCGGCGACGTCACCGTCCGGGACCCGGCCGAGATCGGTGGTGTGCCGCACCAGCATCGGCATCAGGTTGCCGACCGGCATCCGCATCGGCACGGCCAGATCGACCTTGCGTTCCGGCCCGATCACGGTGATGCGGCACAGTTGCTCGTTCAACGCTGTACTCACCAGCGAGCCTTTCTCATGGGACCGTGTCCGGCTCTCACGGGGCCGTGTCCGATACGAAACCGGTCTGCATCAGGCGCACACCGCGGCGGGTGACCAGCTGCGCCCGGCCCGGCGGCAACTGCCGGGGTTTCGCCTCACCGAGGAACTTGCCCTCCTCCTTGGGGTAGGAGAAGAGCATCGCGGGGGTGCCGAGTTCCCACATCCGCCGGATCACCGGGTCCATCATCGCCCGCATCGCGCCGGAGGTGCTCCGCGCGATGATCAGGTGCAGGCCGATGTACATGCCCTGGGCCAGCAGCGGGAGCACCGGGTCGAGCGCCGAGCCCATGCCGGTGCCCTTCGACATCAGGTCGTAGTCGTCGACGATGACGAAGAGCTCCGGGCCCTCCCACCAGTCCCGTTTACGCATCCGCTCGGAGGAGATGTCCGCGCCGGGCATCCGCTTGTTCATCGAGACCGAGGTCTGGCCGGCCAGCTCGTACATCTTGTCGCCGGTGAAGGCGAAGCCCACCTGATAGGCGGCGTCGATCGCGGTGTCCAGGTCCCGGCGGGAGTCGCCGAGCACCACCTTGGCCTGATCCGGTTGGTAGCGCTGCTGGATGGCCCGCAGCACGAGGCGGAGCATGTTGGTCTTGCCGGTCTCACTGTCCCCGAAGACCAGCATGTGCGGGGTGGCCATGAAGTCGTGCCAGACCGGGGCGAGCCGCTGCTCGTCCAGGCCGACGACCATTTTGAACTCCGGCTCCGGCGCCGGCAAACGGTCGGCCATCAGGTGAGCGGGCAACATCCGTACCGGCGGCGCCGCCGGGCCGGGCCAGAAGGTGCCGATCTCCTCGACCACCGACTTGGTCGCCTCGGCCAGGTCGGTGACCTCGGAGCTGCCGTCCATCCGCGGCAGCGCGGAGAGGAAGTGCAGAGCGCCGTCGGTCAGGCCGCGGCCGACCTGGTTGGGCACGGTCTGGGCCTTGCGGTTGCCGTGTTCGGACTCCATCGAGTCACCGAGCCGCAACTCCAGCTTGGTGCCGAGCAGGTCCCGCATCCAGGTGCGCATCTCCGACCAGCGGGTGGCGGTGACGATGACGTGCACACCGAACGACAGGCCGCGCGAGGCGAGCTCCTGGAACTTCTGCTCCAGGTCCTGGAAGTCCTGCTTCATCGTGTACCAGCCGTCGATGACCAGGAAGACGTGGCCGAAGTTGTCCTCGATCACGCCCTCGGCCACCCGGGCCAGGTAGGTGGCCATCGAATCGAGCCCGTGGGCGGCGAACTCCGCCTCACGCCTCTCCATGACCTGAAGGACCTCTTCGACGGTACGGACCACGCGATCGCGTTCCATCCGCGTCGCAACCGACCCGACGTGCGGCAGACCGGAGATCGACGAGAGACCACCACCGCCGAAGTCCAGCCCGTAGAACTGGACCTCCCGCGGGGTGTTGGCCAGCGACAGCGCCAGGATGAGGCTGCGCAGCAGGGTCGACTTGCCGCTCTGCGGCGCGCCCGCGATGCCGACGTGCCCGTCCGCGCCGCTCAGATCGACGACCAGCAGTTCCCTCAGTTGCTCGGCGGGCCGGTCGACGATGCCGACCGGGACCTTGAGACCACCACGGAGGTACGGGTCGTCGAGGGTCATGCCACGATCCGGATCGGGCACCACGCTCGGCAGCAGCGAGTCCAGACTGGGCGCGTTGGACAGCGGCGGCAACCAGACCTGACGGGCCGGCGGGCCGGAACCCGCGAGCCGGTCCAGCAGCACCTCGACCAGACTGGGCCCGTTGGCGTTCGCGGACGTCTCCTGCTCGGCCGGCGCCGGGCGCTCCTGGCCCGGATCGTGACGGACCGCGACCTGCCGGGTGGTGAACGGGACCACGTCGGCGGGCAGGTCGTCGGCGGTCTCCACGCTGCCGCTGTCCCGGCCGCTGCCGGTGTACGAACCGGACACGTACGCCGCCTTGAACCGCACCAGGTTGGTGGTGTCGATCTTGAGGTAGCCGTTGCCGGGCTCGGGCGGCAGCTCGTAGGCCGCACCCACGCCGATGACCGAACGCGACTCCATCGACGAGAAGGTCCGCAAGGCCAGCCGGTAGGAGAGGTGCCCCTCGACCCGGTTGATCCGGCCCTCGTCGAGACGCTGGGAGGCGAGCAGCAGGTGTACGCCGAGCGACCGGCCCAGGCGTCCGATGGAGACGAACAGGTCCATGAACTCGGCCTTGCTGGAGAGCAGCTCACTGAACTCGTCGACGATGATCAGCAGCACCGGGAAGGGCACCAGTTGAGCGCCGCTGCCACGGGCCTTCTCGTAGTCGAACAGTGATGCGTACCCGCTGGCCCGCAGCATCTCCTGGCGCCGGGTCATCTCACCGTTGAGCGCGTCCTGCATGCGGTCGACCAGCGGCAGCTCATCGGCGAGGTTGGTGATGACCGCCGAGGTGTGCGGCAGCTTCTCCATGCCGATGAAGGTGGCGCCGCCCTTGAAGTCGACCAGCACCAGGTTGAGGATCTCCGAGCTGTGCGTCGCGGCCAGACCGCAGACGAGCGTACGGAGCAGCTCCGACTTGCCGGAGCCGGTGGCACCGATCAGCAGGCCGTGCGGTCCCATGCCGCCCTGCGCCGACTCCTTGAGGTCGAGTTCGATGACCTCGCGCTCCTCGGTGACACCGATCGGCACCGTCAGGCGGTTGCGCTGCGACGTCCGGGTACGCCAGAGCGCCTGGACGTCGAAGGTCTTCGCGTCGCGGATCCCGAGCAGAGTGGTCAGCTCGAAGCTCGTCTCCAGCGGTTCGTCGGAGACCTCCAGGGTGCCGCTGGTCCGTTTCGGCGCGATGATCCGGGCCAGGGTCTCGCACTGGACGTCGTCCAGGCTGTCCCGCTGCGCCGAACCGGTGGTGGCGCCGGCCGGGAACTCGACCACGTCGTCCTTGACGGTGAGCCGCAGCACCTTGGGGCCGCCGGGCATCGCACCGGTGAGGTCGAGAAGCACCACGTTACGGATGCCGGCGCCGAGCAGCCGGGAGCTGTCCGGCAGGTCGACCAGGTGGGCGATGATCACGACGAGCGGCTCGGTGGCCGTCGGCCGTACGTTCTTGTCGTGGTCGCCGCGGTCGGTGACATCGGTTCCGAGCATGTCCATCAGCGCGTCGTGGGTGCCGGCGAACATCCGCACCGGCCCGGCCGCGTCGAACGCCGTCGGGTGCGCGTTGTGCGGCAACCACTTGATCCACTCCCAGGGGCCACGGTGGACCTCGGCGGCCAGCACCGCGATCCGCAGCTCGTCGGGGGCGTGGAAGGTCGCCAGCTGGGCCACCATGGCGCGGGCCAGATCGATGGCCGGGTCGATCGCGCCCTCGAACTCGATGCTGGTGAAACTGGTCAAGCCGACCGAGGTGGGAATGCCGGAGACCGTCTGGTACGCCTCGGAGAAGCGCCGCAGCGAGATCGAGGACAGCGGCTCCAGGTCCTCGATCGGCTTGGTAGACGGCGGGTTGAACTTCAGCATCGCCTTCTGCCGGCCCAGGCCGATCCGGACCCGGCCGAAGTCGTCGTGGCTGGGCCTGCGCTCCCAGAGCCGGCTGCCCATGGCGATCGACCAGAGCCAGCTGGGCTGTGGGTTGTTCCACAGCACGAACCGGCGCTGCTGATCGGCCGCCTCCCGGGCCTGCTTGCGCAGCTGTCCGATGTAGCGGAGAAAGTCCCGGCGCTCGCCACGCATCTTGCGCTTGCGCTCGGCAGCCGCCCGGCCGATCTGCATGACGCCCATGAGCAGCATGCCACCGGCCATGGCACCACCCATGACGTACATCACCGGGGTCCGGTTGTAGAGGCCGAACATGGCGAGCATCGCGCCCATGCCGAGGCCCATCGGCACAACCATCGCGAACGAGCGGAAGTCGAGAGGGGCCTCCTCCGCCATCAGCGGCGGCTCCTGCAACTCGACAGAGCCCTCCGGCGCCTCGGGACCGGCCGCGCGGGGCGGACGCTTGACCGTGACGGTGCTCATCCGAGCATCCCCGAGTCGTCGCCGCTACCGCCCCAGGCGGTGTTCTCCTGGCGCAGCAGCTTCACCGAGTAGCGGTCGTTGCGGTACCGCTCGGCCACCTTGACGTCGTCGTCCTCCTCGGCCGCCCGCTTCTCCTCCTTCTTCCGGGCCTCTTCCTCCTCCGTGCGGAGACGCTCCTGCTCGGCCCAGTACGCCCTCGCCCGCTCGGACTGCTCCTCCTCGGCCTTCGCCAGCGACGTCATGAACTCGGCGTCGCTGACCCCCTCCTCGCCACAGACGCGCATCCTGTCCCGGTCGGCGCTGAAGAAATCGGGCACGCCACCGGCCGCCGGCGCGGGCGCCTTCGGCGGAGCGACCCTCCGCCACACGGCCCGTGGGGGTTGCGGGGTCTCGGACATGGTCACCTCTCCGTGCCGTCGTCGGACGGCTTGTCACCGATCAGCCAATCCGAGTCGCTGACGTCGTCCCATCCCGACATGTCGTCGGGTTCGTCATCCGGGCGGACGAGCGGAACATGGTCGTCGCCCACCGGTCGCGGACGCGGATTGCCGTCGTCACCCCAGGCGGCACCGTCCGCGTGCAGCAACTCGGCGTAGTTCGGGCGGTCCTCTGTCTCGCGGTCGCCGTCTCGATCGGATCGCCGGGGGACTGTACCGTTCCGATCCTCGCCGGTGAGAGAGGCACCCGCTCTGCCGAGACCGGCGGCGAGTCCGACTCCCGCCACCCCGCCGGCGGCCACACCGGGCACCACGACGACCACCTCCTCCTCCGTCTCGGCCATCGCGACGACACCGGGCTTCTTCGGGATCGTGTCGGCCATGCTCCCGCCGGACGGCTGACCGGCCGGACCGGCCTGTCCCGGCTGTCCGGGCGCGCCGGACTGGGCTGCCGGGCCCGACGGAGCCGCCGAACCGGACGGGGCTGCCGAGCCGGACTGGCCCGATGGCGCGGGCGTGCCCGGCGGCGCCATTTGGCCGACGGGGCCGGACGTGCCGGCCGGGCCCGGAGCACCGATGATGACCGGAGCGATCGGAGGGGCACCGCCCACGGCTGCCTCGCCGGCCGGTGCCTCCACGACGGGCGCACCCGGAAGATCCACGGTGGTCGGAAGATCGACCGCCACGGGCGGCGGCGGAAGATCCACCGGTGGCGCGACAGTCTCCGGTGGCGCCATGGCCTCGGGAATCGTCGCTTCGGGAACGGGCACATCCGGTACCGGCACCCCGGGCGCTGTCACGTCCGGAACCGCCACATCCGGGACGATCGTCTCGGGCTCGGCCACCGGCACCACCGGCACGGTGGTCTCCGGAATAGCGGTCTCCGGAACGGTGATCTCCGGAACGGTCGCCTCGGGCGCGATGACCTCGGCGTTCCCTCCGCCCTCCGGGTTTCCCACGACTGGCGTGTCCACCATCGATGCGACCGGCTCCGGCTGCACGGCGACCGGAATGTTCGGTGCGCCGATATCAGGCACACCGAGGACCGCGCTGTAGTCCACCGGCACGCTCAGGTCCGGGACCGTCGGGGCAGGGCCGTCCAGGCCCGCACCACCGGCCGCGGTACCGCCGGCGGCTCCCGGTGTCCCGTCCACGGGGCTGGGCCGCGACCAGTCCGTCCCATCCTGTTCCACGAGGGCGGACGCGTCGGTCGCGCCGGGTGGCGTGGCGTCACCCGGCGCATTGCTGCCCGGAAGGCCGGGCATGGGCGGCATGCCTCCGACCCCGGCGGGGGCCGAGGCGGGCGCCCCGGCATCGGCCACCGGGCTCTCCCACGAGGGCACGTCAACGGTGGCCGGCACCTCGACGGAAGCGTCCGCCCCCGTCGGCCCGTCGCCGCCGGCGGACCAGCCCGGCGCTTCCAGCCCCGCACCGCCCGCACCCGCGCCCGCCGGCGCCTCCGGCATCCCCGATCCCGAACCACCGGACGGCTTCCAGTCACCGGCGTCCGCGCCGATCAGCCCCGAGGACTCCGGTGATTCCGGAACCCCGCCACCCGGCGTACCTCCGCCCGGCGAGCCCGGCATCCCCGCACCCGGCATCCCCGCACCCGGCAGTCCCGCCCCTGGTGTACCGGCGGCCGGCGTGGTCGTGCCGGGGGAGGTCTCCACCTCCGGCACGAAACCGGCGGACGGGAGATCCGAGCCGCCCGGAGCGGTGACTCCCGCGAAGCCGTCACCACCGGGTACCGCACCGCCGAGACCGTCCGGAAGGCCCACCTCGGGTACGGACGGCTTCCAGTCGGAGCCGTCACTCTGGACCAGACCCTTCGAGTCCGGCGCCTCGGGAACACCCGAACCACCACCAGCACCGCCACCCGCCGGACCCCCACCCGGCATACCCGGCATCATCGGCGGCTGCAAACCACCACCCACACCCGGCGAAGCACCCGACGACGAACCCGGACCCTCCACACCACCGAACGACGGCGGCTTCCAATCCGAGGCATCCCCCTCCACCAGACCCTTCGAGTCCGGCGCCTCAGGAACACCCGAACCACCACCAGCACCGCCACCCGCCGGACCCCCACCCGGCATACCCGGCATCATCGGCGGCTGCAAACCACCACCCACACCCGGCGAAGCACCCGACGACGAACCCGGACCCTCCACACCACCGAACGACGGCGGCTTCCAATCCGAGGCATCCCCCTCCACCAGACCCTTCGAGTCCGGCGCCTCAGGAACACCCGAACCACCACCAGCACCGCCACCCGCCGGACCCCCACCCGGCATACCCGGCATCATCGGCGGCTGCAAACCACCACCCACACCCGGCGAGGCACCACCGGGCGAGGCGGGGATGTCCACTCCGGCGATCCCGCCGGGTTTGAAGTCCTCGTCGCCACCGAGCAGTCCGTTGGAGTCCGGGGTCTCGGGGAGGCCGACACCGCCGCCGCTGCCGCCCGTGCCACCGCCCCCCGGAGAGTTGAAGCCAGGGATGCTCGGCGCGTTGAACCCGGGGCCACCGCCGCCGGTGGCCCCACCACCGGGAGTCAAGCCACCGACCTCGCCCGGACCGGTGATGGTCGGTGCCTTCACCGCATTGCCGCCGGTACCGCCGCTGTTGCCGTTCGAGGGCGGCTTGATGACCGGCGGGACGACCGCTGCGTTGCCGAGGCCCCCGCCGGAGCCGCCCGGGCCGTTGATGGCCGGCGCCTCGAAACCGGGGAGGCCGGTTCCGGTCCCGCCTCCCGTACCGCCATTCGGGGAGCCACCGATCTCCCCCGGGCCCTTGAACACGGGTGCGGTGATGCCGCCGCCCGGCCCGCCGTTGAGACCCGGCGTCGTGATGCCGGCCAGATTCGGGGTGGTGACGCTGTTCAGGTTGGGCGTCGTGACGCTGTTCAGGTTGGGGGTGGTGATGCTGTTCAGGTTCGGCGTCGTGACGCTCTTGAGGTTCGGCGTCGTGATGTTCGGTGTGGTGACCCCGCTGATGTTGGGCGTCGTGAACACCGGAGTCGTCAGCGACTGGGTGGTGAAGGCGACGGTGGTCAGGTTGGGCGTCGTCATGTTCGGCTTGGTCGGCGTGGTGATGGCCGACGTGGGCATGGTCACCCCGGAGGTCGCCGCCTTGTCGGTGGTCATCTTGTACTGGGTGGCCACCGTGTCGACGACCTGCGCCATCTGCTGGGCCATCGGCTTCTCGTACTCGGTGCCGCTGATCGGAACCGGCCCGGGATTGTCACCGACGCCGTTCTGGGAGGCGATCGTCGCCCAGGCCCGGTCCAGATAGGAGATCGTCTGCTGCGCCCACGACAGATAGTTGGCGGCATCGTAGAGCTGCGACGGCAACGAGTTGAGGTTGGTCGAGGAGTTGATGGCGTTGGCGGGTGTGTCGGAGTGTGGGATCGACCCGCCGGCCAGGTGCTCGGCCTGCTTGCCCAGCAGATCGGCGTAGAAGTTCATCTTGTCCTGGAAGGCGGTGGCGGCCGGGCCCTTCCAGGCCTTGTCCTCGCCGATCATCGACTTCGTCGCGGACCGGATGGTCTGCTCCAGCCAGATCAACAGGTCCTGCGTCGCCTGGAAGGCACGCGCGGCCTCGACGACGGACGCCACGCTGACCCGGCCGGCCGCGTAGTTCGCCCCCGCCTCGGTCGTGAGCGCCGCACCGCCGTTGATGGCGGCCTCGAGCTTCCGCCACCCGCGGGTCTCGGTCGCCCAGGTCTTGTAGTCGTACAGATCCCCGACCGGGATCACCTTCGGCGGGAATGTGGATGCCGACTCCGACGGGTCGTTCCACCCGTCGAGCTTGCTGTCACCGAGACCGTTGCCCATTACCTGTCCTCAATGCGAGCACTACCCAAGCGGCTTCGAGCGCCCGGAAAACCCCTGCGACCGTACGACGCCGCTAGTTGCCGTCGGTCTTGACGGTCTTCGTTCCGTAGGTGCCGAGGCCGTCGAGGCCCTTGAACGACTCGCCCATGATCTCGTTGAGCTTGTCGTTGGTGAGCTTGTTGAGCTCCTCGAGGTTCTTGTAGTCACCGGCCATCTTCAGCAGGGCGTCGGCCACCGCGATGAGGGACGTGTTCATGTTGACCAGCATGTCCTTCATGTCGCCCTTGACCCCGCCGTCCTGGGCCGTCGCCCCGACGATCGCCTGGCGCAGCACCTCGGCCCGCGCGAAGCCACCCGGCTTCGGGTCCACCAGGTTGAGCTGGTCCACTGTCGAGAGCAGGACGTTGCCCGGTCCGGTGATCTTCTGGAGCACCTCCTTGGCGAACCACTCCAGCGCGGCGGTGTTGACGGCCACGCCCTTGGTCGCGGCGGCGTCACCCTTGAAGCCGTCGATGGTGGGCGGCTTGAAGCCCGAGCCCGTGGGGGTCTTGGTCTCGTCGATCCAGTCGCCCTGCGAGTTGAAGGCCGGCGGCTTCACGTTCGAGGGGTCGGTGATCTGCCCCTTGTAGTCGCTGACCAGCTTCTTCCAACCGTTGGTGTCGGTGATGTTCGAGGTGTACCAGTCGCGGGCCTCGACCCACTCCGGATGCTCGGCCCGGACCGAGTCCTTCCACTTGTCGTAGTCGACACCGGTGCGGCTGTTCGAGTGCTTGTTGTAGTACGCCATCCAGGAGTCGTACGCCGCCTGCGTGGTGCCGGCCGGATAGCCCTTGGCCTCATCGTGTGTGGAATAGGCGTGCATCGCGGTGATTGCTTCTTGGTTCGGGTAACCCCAGTCGATACTTGCCATGACGTTCACTCCACTCGCTCTTCGGCGTACTGATCAGAGGCGGGAAAGCCCAGCGGCCCGGGTCGTCGAGCTCACCGGGCCGGAGTCGGACAGCTGGGGCTGCCGCGCCCGATAGGCGCGGCAGCCACGCGACGTGGCTCAGCCGCCGCGGACGTCGTTCCAGATCATCGCGTGGCGCTGCTCGGTGGTGCCGTAGTTGTCCGAGATGGTCAGCAGCGTCTGCCGCGCCTGCTCGAGGTAGAGGACCATGTTGTCGGCCGCGTTGTTCCAGGCGAGCTTCGAGACGGCGTACTGGTCCCGCGCCGCACCGGTCCAGTCCTTGAGGCTGGCCTCGACCGTCGCCTCCATCTCGTCGATGGAGGTCTGGATCTTCTTGTTGATATTGTTCATGTCGGTCAGAACGGCGTCTGCCTGCACGAAGTCGAAGGTGTAGTTGGACATGTCAGTCCTTTCGGGATGTCGGGGAGTCTGACTTCGCCGGCTCAGAAGCCGGGCAGGGCGGCACCGAACGACTGCGCCACGCTGGCGGCCTCGTCCTCGGCGGCCTGGTAGCCCTTGGTGGTGACACCCATGACCTCGAGCATCTTGAGGAGCTCGTTGATGACCTGCTGGAACGAGCGCTCCCAGTTGTCCATCGCCTGGTTGAAGCCCCTGGACGCGTCACCGGTCCAGGAGGCGAGCAGGATGGCCATCTGGCCGTTCACCGCGCGCAGGTCACCGGTGAACAGGGTCGCCTTGTCGGAAAACTCCTGGGCAGCCCTCTGCATACCCGGTTCGGTAGTACTAACGGCAGGCATCGACACGGCCGGACTCCTCACGTCGCGAACTTGGCAGTGAAGAGTTGATCGAAGGACGTACCCGCCGACAACTCCGTTTCGGCCTCGATGTCCGAACGTCGCCGAACATTGCACGGCAGCGCCCCGCTCCCGCGGCCACGCGCCGAAAGCCGGGAAGACCGGTTGCACTTTCAGGCACGAAGGGACGGGCACGGTTCCGATGACCCTCGCGAGGATCTTCACTGGACCCGGCGTCTTTCAGACGGCGACGTCGAAGGAGTGGTCCGGGTTGAACTACAGCGAACGCATCGAGAGCCTGTTCCAGGAATACGAGAAGCAGCGCAGCAGCCTCACCGAGATGCAGGCGAAGATGGGCGCCCTCTCGGCCACCGCCGTTTCCCCGCGCCGTGAGGTCAGCGTCACCGTGGGCCAGAACGGCGTGCTGACCGACATCCAGTTCCCGTCTTCCGCGCACAAACGGCTGACCACCGCAGACCTCACAAAAATGATCATGGAGACGTACGCGGAGGCCAAGGAACAGGTGATGAACCAGGCCGCCGCGGTGCTCGCGCCGATGCTGCCCGACGGTCTCGACGCCCACAAGCTCGTCCGCGGTCAGGCCGGCGCCGACGCGTTCCTGCCCGAACAGCCCCGCATGGTGACCAGCGTCCGGGAGCTCCTCACCCGAGGGACGAGCGAACTATGATCAACAACAATCCCGGCGGCCGGCTCTGGGTCGATCCGGACGGCGTCGAGGGGCTCGGCCAGGCCTACCAGGGGCACGTCGAGCTGTACGACACGTACCTGGCCCAGCTGACCGCCCTGCGCTCCCGGTACGCCAACGCGTGGGGTGACGACGACATGGGCGAGCAGTTCTCCACCAAGTTCCTCGAAGGCATGGACAACCTCGAAGCGATCATCGGCGGGGTCAAGGGCACACTGGCGTACACCGCTCAGGGCCTGACCCAGAGCGCCCTCGCGTACCGGGAAGCCGACGAGGCCGCCGCCGAGGTCGGGCACAAGATGGCCAAGAACTTCGAGACCCTCGGGCAACCGTTGTACGCGGCCGCCGCCACCGAGGGCACGACGACCCCGCTCCAGCCCGCCCGCCTGGCCAAGCAGCACGCGGTCCGGGCAAGAGTCGCCGATCCCGAGATCGAGCCGGGCAAGCCTCTGGCCATGCGGGCGATGACCGTCCACGAACGGGCCGCCTCCGAGACCGTCCCGGCCCGGGCGTACGCGACGAGCCCCGCGCAACCGGCCATGCCGGCCATCTCGTCGATGTTCATGAAGCCCGAGTACACGACGGCGTACGTCGGCGGCCAGGCACTCCCCGCGGGCTACCAGCTGATCTCCCTGAACACGTTCGAGGACGGCAGCACCCGGGTCGACGCGAACCTCTACGACTCGGTCACCCCGCTGGCCGGGACGACCGTCACCACCCCGGAGGGCACCGTCATCGACCCGGGCCGCGGCCAGTTCTTCGTCGTCAAGGAGAACCCGAACGTCGACCCGACGGCACCCGGCTACGAACCGCTGGTGCTGAGCTACGCCCCCGACGGCACGCCCACCCCGCTCATTCCCGGCTTCTGAGCCACTGACCCACCCCGGCCGGACATGCCCGACTTCCACATCCCCAACGACCCGCAGTGGCAGTGGGCGTACGACCTGATCCTCGTCACCACCGGCGGGGAGTTCCCGAAGGCCGACCCCGCCGCCCTGCGGGCCATGGGCGACGAGCTGTACCAGCTCAGCAGCACCATCCTGAACGGGATGGGCGCCACCGCCAACCTCGGGTACGGGCTGGCCGGCAGCCTGCAGGGACCGGCGATGGACGCGTTCCAGCAGTTCCAGGTCGGCATCACCAAGAACGTCCCGGCGGGCGGCAACATCTCGCTGGCTCTGGGCGGGTCGGCCTACAACTTCGCGCTCGACTCCGAGAACACCCAGTACAACATCATCATCGCGGCCTTCACGCAGGTCGTGGAGATCGCCATCGCGATGGCCTCGGGCTTCGGTGCGGCCGCCGTTCCCGCCCTGATCAAGATCGGACAGGAAATCGTTCAGACGCTGATCGATTTCCTGCGTCAGCGTTTGCAGAACATGCTGATGCGGCTCGCCTGGGAAGCATTCCAGGAAGGCCTCGAAGAACTGTGGCAGAGCGCCGCCGCCGGCCTGACCCAGATCGCCGAGGGCAACACCGACACCCTGAAATACAAGGAACTGCTGCTCTCTTTCGCCGGCGGCGCCTTCATCGGCGGCGGCGTCAGCGGCTTCCAGATGATCGGTGGAAAGTTCTTCCCGAAGATCAATACCAATGTGATCTCCCGGGAAACCCTGTCGGCAGCCGCCGAAACGTTTTTGGAAGGCCTGTTCACCATGATGGTGGGCGGCGGCGGCTTCAATCCGTGGGCCACCATGAGCTCGTCGCTGATCGGCGGATTCGCCCATCATTACGCGACAGAGATCGGCAACAGTTACGGCCCCGGTGCCAACCAACTGCCGCCACCCGGCACCGGCAACCCCCTCGATACTCCCACCGTCAACACACCCCCATCGGTCGGAGTGGACGGACCGGACATCCCGACGGGCGGCGGCTCACCGGTCGACGCGGGCGCCGGAGGCGGGGGGCCGCAGACTGGGCCCGGAGTTCAGGGCGGTGGTCCCCAGACCGGAGGCGGTTCATCCACCGGACCGGGGGCCGGAGGCGGCGGCCAGACCGGCGGCAACACCGGAGACACCGGCGAGGGTGTGAGCGACGGGCCCGGAACCGGCACGGGCGCAGGCGTCGGCACGGGAACCGGAACGGGCGTCGGCACCGAGACAGGCGTTGATACCGGAACGGGCATTGGTACCAACACTGGTCCCGGCACCGGAAGCGGCGTCGGCACCGGGACCGGCGTTGGAACCGGAACCGGTGTAGGCACCGGCGTGGGCACGAGCACGGGCGTCGGTACCGGCGTGGGCGGCGCGACCGGCGTGGGCGGCGCGACCGGCGTGGGCGGCGCGACCGGCGTGGGCGGCGCGACCGGCGTGGGCGGCGCGACCGGCGTGGGCGGCGCGACCGGCGTGGGCGGCGCGACCGGCGTGGGCGGCGCGACCGGTTCAGGTATCGACACAGGGGCCGGAAATCCGACCGGCACAGGCAACCCGACGGGCGCAGGCCCTCAGACCGGCACCGGAATCCCGGCCGCCACCGGCAACCAGACTGAAATCGGCCCCGGGACCCAGATCGGCAGCGAAACACAACCAGGAGCCGGCATCCAACCGGGAGCCGGAACCCAGACCGGCACCCCGGCAACCGGAAGTGCGCCGGCCGCGGGAAGTTCCACCGGCGTTGCCGTTCCCCAGGACGGCGGCCTGCCCGGTTTCGAGACTTCGTCTCCCGGCGGCTCGCCTTCGGCACAGCCCTCCACCAGCCCGACTCCCGGTACTACCTCAACGGGCACGCCGTCAACGGACACACCGTCGACGGGCACGCCCGCGACGAACGCACCGGTAACCGCTTCCCCTTCGACAAACGCTCCGGCAACCAGCGGACCCGCGACCGGTACGCCGACCACCAACACACCCACCACCAACACACCCGCCACGGGCACGCCAGCGGCAGCAACGCCCTCGACGAACGCTCCCCCCGCCAACACACCCACCACCGGCACGCCGACCACCGACACACCCGTCGGCACGCCGACGGCCGGCACGCCCTCGACGAACGCTCCCTCCACCGGGACTCCGTCGGCGAACACGCCGGTGACGGCCCAGCCGGCCCCTCCGACCACCGATGTCACGGGCTCGACGCCGACGGCGGTGCCGTCCCCCGTGACGCAGATGTCGACCACGCAGATCCCGTCGCCGAACGTCGAGCCCTCCACATCCCCGACCCCGTCCGGGCCGGGCCAGACGACTCAGACGCCCGGCGTCCAGGTTCCCGGCGCTCAAGCGCCGAGCGTCCAGACGCCGACCACGCAGGCCCCGATCGCGTCATCCCCGAGCCCTCAGACACCGTCGCCTCCGCCCGGCACACAGCAGCCGGGCACACAGCAATCCCAGGCCCAGACCTCGCCGGCGACGGCGGCCGATCGTTCGGTGCCGCCTTCGGCGCAGGGTCCGATTAGCGGCATCACCGTCGATGTCCCTCTCGCGGACACGCCCACGACGAACACGGCGTTCGCGCCGCCCGCCGTACCGGCGACGCAGTCCCCCGCCACGCAGATCCCGCCGGCCCAGACCCCCACCGCAACGCCCGGCAATCCGCCGGCCCAGACCCCCACCGCAACCCCCGGCAATCCGGAGAGGTCCACCGCTCAGACCCCTCCGCCCGGCATCCCCGCGGCGACCTATCCCGGGGCAGCGGAACCCATCATTGTCGAGGTCGCGGGCCCGGACTTCGACAGCGACACCGACTCGGTCTTCAGCGAGGACAGCGACACCGATTCGATCTTCAGCCGGGCGGATTCCGACGTCGATTCCGAAACCGAGTCCCTGTTCGAGGACGACGCGACCGAGACCGGCACCGAGGTCAAATCCGACCCCGTACCGGCCGCCCTACCGCCGGTCGGGGTGCACACGCCGTCGCAGGCGCCCCGGCGCGCCGCCCCGGTTCCGTCGGGTTCGCGTCCCGCGACCCGGCCGATGCGTGAGGTTCTGGGAAACCGGGGCGGCCAGCCG
Source organism: Actinoplanes sp. CA-252034 (assembly GCF_050956125.1). Lineage (NCBI taxonomy): Bacteria > Bacillati > Actinomycetota > Actinomycetes > Micromonosporales > Micromonosporaceae > Actinoplanes > Actinoplanes sp. CA-252034. Next base: position 2,516,777 of record NZ_CP191846.1, on the reverse strand, counting down.
TTCCAGAATGCGCAGAACCAGTTCCAGTTCAAGCAGGTCGGCGAGCCTGTCACGATCGGACGACTCGGTCCGCGTAACGCCGAGACCGCCGACAAGCCGGCCTACCTCGCCACGGTCCCGGTCACCCCGAACGACAACATCCAAAACCTGATCAACACGTACGCCCAAGGTTTCCGCCCCGGCACCGCCGACGGCCGATTCGGGCTCGTCATCGGCGTCAACGGCTTCACCCGCAACTACCCCGACACCGACATCCAGAACACCATCGACCAGATCCGCAACCTCAACCCACCGTTCCCGGTCACCGTCATCGGCTTCTCCTGGAACAACACCCGCATCGCACCCGGCGACAACCCCGGCCAGGACACCATCCCGTACGCCGCCATCCGCGAAACCCTCGTCCGGCACCCACAATCCGAACAACTACTCCAGGACCTGCAGGACCAAGCCGACGGCAACCCCACCTTCATCCACACCGGCGACGCCGACGTCGCCTCCATGACCAACCTGTTCAACAACGCCGACACCGCCATCACCAACCGCCCCGACATCCAGATCATCAGCGGCGGCTACACCTTCGACACCGCACCCACCACAGCCATCCAGGCCAACCACCGCGACCGCCAGGTCCGCAAAGCCATGGCCGACGTAGACCCCCGCTCGGTCTACATGCCCGAACCCAACACCTTCCTCCGCGTCGACAACCCCAGCCTCGAAACCGACATCACCTTCGGCGTCCGCAACGACCCCCACAGCGACCCCAAATACACCTCCAAAGAAGGCCGCGGACTCGCCCAATCCGCCGCCCAGCAACGCCTCTTCCAAGGCATGGACCCGCTGGCGTTCGGCGCCTTCGACCCGAACGTCTCACTGCAGACCCAGGCCGAGCGGCTGCTCCAGAACTACGACCCGAGCAACCCGGACGGCATCCCGCAGAGCCACGCCGACCGCGAGACCTGGAAGAAGCAGGTCCAGAACTACATCCAGACGTTCTACCCCGGCATCGACGCGAACAAGGCCGACGGTCTCACCCGGCTGGCCTTCAAGAGTGTGGAGCCGGTCAGCCCCACCACGCAGAAGAGCATCCTCAACGATTTCAAGGCTGACCTGCCGAACGGCGCGAAGACGCTGATCCAGGTCGCCGGGGCGACCCACACCGCGCTGTCCGGCAATCCGCACACCACGTCGCAGTCACCGCCACCGAACCCGGGCGCCGTCACCACCGGGGTGGACCTGCCCCCGAGCGGCCCGCCGGCCACGAAGAGTCCCGAGTGGCGCGCGGCCTACGACAACGCCGAGCAGAAGCAGCTCCGGACCGAGCGCTACAACCCGTCGAAGGACACCATCGTCCCCGGCACCCACCTGCTCCGCGGCGAGATCACCACCATCGACTTCACCAGCCGTGACTTCACCGTGAACGGCAAGGACTACCGGTCGTTCGAGGTGAAGCTGGACCTGACCTCGAAGAACGATCAGATGACCCCGGATCAGCTCCGGCAGGTCGCGGACACGGTCCAGAACACCATCGATCAGATGGTCAACGGCAAGCACACCCTGCCCAACGGCCGGGAGTTGCACGTGCAGCTGACCGTCGACACCGTTCCGTGGTCAGCCGATCTGATGGACACCTGGCAGGACCGGCAGGGTGGCCGCCCTCCGGTGCAGGTCACCTCCGAGCCGCTGCCGGATCCAGCCCGGCCGGACGACCACAGCAACGACGGCAACACCACCCAGCAGCACCGCTGGAACATCAACAACAACGCGGCCGTCCTGGTGCACGAGGTCATGCACTACCTCGGCGCCAAAGAGGGCTACCACGCCGATCATCACCTGTTCAACACTCAGGACCGGCCGGGTGTCATGGGCACCGAGGTCTACGACCTGCCGTCGACCACGGAGGAGGCGGCCGCCGATCCGGGCAGGCCCACGACCTATCTGAACGACCACGATCTGCAGCTCATCGAGAACGTGTCGGAGACCGCCGGGCCGGTCCCGCGGACGGCTCCCGCCCCGGCCGCCGTGGACCCGGCACCCCGTGGCGACGCGCACACGGATTCGCCGGCACCCAAGTCGAGGGCGCCGATGCTGGGCGGTCGGGGCAGTCGCGCGTTCCAGAACGCGCAGAACACCTACCAGTTCAAGCAGGTCGGCGAGCCTGTCACGATCGGACGACTCGGCCCGCGTAACGCCGAGACCGCCGACAAGCCGGCCTACCTCGCCACGGTCCCGGTCACCCCGAACGACAACATCCAAAACCTGATCAACACGTACGCCCAAGGTTTCCGCCCCGGCACCGCCGACGGCCGATTCGGGCTCGTCATCGGCGTCAACGGCTTCACCCGCAACTACCCCGACACCGACATCCAGAACACCATCGACCAGGTCCGCAACCTCAACCCACCGTTCCCGGTCACCGTCATCGGCTTCTCCTGGAACAACACCCGCATCGCACCCGGCGACAACCCCGGCCAGGACACCATCCCGTACGCCGCCATCCGCGAAACCCTCGTCCGCCACCCCCACGCCGAACAACAACTACAGAACCTGCAGGACCAAGCCGGCGACAACCCCACCTTCATCCACACCGGCGACGCCGACGTCGCCTCCATGACCAACCTGTTCAACAACGCCGACACCGCCATCACCAACCGCCCCGACATCCAGATCATCAGCGGCGGCTACACCTTGGACAGCGCCCCCTCTCCGGCGGCGGAGCAGGCCAATCGCCGGGATCAGGAAGTCCGTAAGGCGATGGCCGGGGTGGATCCCCGCTCGGTCTACATGCCCGAACCCAACACCTTCCTGCGCGTCGACAACCGCAGCCTCGAAACCGACATCACCTTCGGCGTCCGCAACGACCCCCACAGCGACCCCAAATACACCTCCAAAGAAGGCCGCGGACTCGCCCAATCCGCCGCCCAGCAACGCCTCTTCCAAGGCATGGACCCGGTGGCGTTCGGTGCCTTCGACCCGAACGTCTCACTGCAGACCCAGGCCGGGCGGCTGCTGCAGAACTACGACCCGAGCAACCCGGACGGCATCCCGCAGAGCCACGCCGACCGCGAGACCTGGAAGAAGCAGGTCCAGAACTACATCCAGACGTTCTACCCGGACATGGACGCGAACCAGGTCGAGGGCCTGACTCAGCTCGCGTTCAAGAGCGTCACTCCGATCAGCCCCACCACGCAGCAGAACATCGCCACCGAGCTGAAGAACAACCGTGGCTCGGGGACCAGGACGCTCATCCAGGTGGCTGGGGCGACGCACTCCGCGCTGGCCGCCAACCCGCACACCCCCTCGGCGGCTCCGCCTCCACCGGCGCCGGCGCCGGTCACCGCGGTGGACATCCCGCCGTTCACGCCGGTGCGGGTGGAGGGTGGCCGGAACGCCGCGTTCGACGCGCTGACCCGGCAGTCCCGCGAGGTCACCCCGGCCAACTACCGCCAGACGACCATCGAGCTCAAGAACGACGGCGCCCCACTGGCCTTCGTCGTCAACTCGATGATGCCCGCCACCGACATCGACCAGATCCCCGAAGTGATCAGGTCGATCACCGACGGCCTCGACGACAACACCAAGGTCGCCTTCGTCTTCGGCATCAACACCACCGCCGAGACACCGGACCCGGACTTCCAGGACAGGATCGCCGAAGCCACCCGGCTCATCCAGGATCTCGACGTCCCCATCGCGATCAACGGCTACGCCGTCGGCACCAAGAACGGCAAATTCCCCTACGGCCGTACGCGCAACCAGGTCCTGCGCGACCCCGACACCACCGCCGTCATCCAAGGACTCGCCGCCGACGGCACCTACCCGTACCTCTCCATCCAGGACTTCGACACCGGCGCCCGCACCCTCCACAACGGCACCCACATCTTCGACCACCTCGACACCACCACCCGCGGCGACACCGACTCCCCCGCCCGCCCCCTGATGATCTCCGGCGGCTACCGCGTCGGCGATCCCGACACCCTCGTCGAACGCACCCGCCAACGCCTGGAGAAACGGGTTCTCGATCATGAGACGACGATCGCGGACCTGGAGGCGAAGGACGATCCGGAGTCCCGCAAGGAACTCACCGTCGAGCGGCAGAAGCTGCGCGGTGTCGAGAAGGGCATCGAGAAGCTGGCCACCGACGCCGGACGGCAACAGTTCGTCCGGGACTTCAGCACCGCCGTCGACGAGGACATGCGCTCCCGCGACCGGCAGGCCACCGTCCACCCGATGCTGCCCTACTCACCCGAACCGAACCTGTTCATCGACGGCCTGCTCACCCTCGGCCGCCCGAACATCCGCTTCGGTGACGCCGGCGCCGAATTCCTCATGCTCAGCGAGACCCTGCACCAGACGTACGGCGAGGAGCTGACGACCGCGCACGGGGCCGAGGCGCCGTCCGCCGTGCAGGTCGACTCGCAGAACAACCGGCACCCCGACCGCGACCAGGCCTTCCGCACCGACTTCGTCGGCGCCGCCACCCCCACCGACCTGTCCCGCCTCGCCGCCGACTTCGCCGCCACCAACTTCCTCCCGCAGTCGCACGCCGTACCCACCACCGTCAACCGGCAGCTGTTCAACACCGTCGGCACCGGATTCAAGGAGTACAAGGCCGACCTGCGCAATCCGGAGCTCGCCGACGGCAGGCCGTTCGCCGCCCCGATCGACCACACGTCCGGCGGCGACACGCGGACCTGGCAGCAGACACTCTCCGAGCGCCAACTGAAGCAGCTCGGCGCGCAGCCGCACAACCAGCTGGTCACGGCGATCTCGCTGCCCGCACCGGACGCCGGGCCGGTGCCGCAGCCGCCGGCGGACAAGGAGACGTTCACCGGGGTCGATCCGCGGGTGGAGTCGACCGAGGAGGCCCGGACGATCGGTGTGCCGGACAGTCAGCGGCTGGTCGCCGCGCACCTGGTCGCCACCTCCAACGACTCCGGCACGATCCAGCAGCAGTTCGCCGCCGCCGCGATGATGGCCGACCGTGGTGGGCTCAGCCTGCAGCCGGGCTCGCTCTACCACGCCATCGCCGAAGCCCTGCCGGACACCGGCCCGGACGGCAACCGCGCGGCCACCCTCCGGGCCGGCCGTGACCGCGTCAACCTCGACACCGCGGCCGAGATGCGGCGGACCGGCCCGTACGACAACGCGCACATCGTCCGGGCAGCCCTGGCACCCGACGTCCCGGCGAACAACCGGCGCCCCGATCCGCTCGACGCGACCGAGATCGCCCGGATCGCCGCCGCACACGACGTGGTCGAACTGGCCGCCGCCACCGGCACCAAGATCCAGCTCACCATCCACGACGACAGCGGCAACCCACCACGGACGTACCCGGTTCAGGGCTCCCGGCCGCTGGGCCGGCTGGAGCTCAAGCGCACCGTCGACGCCCACGGTCACGCCACCTACGCCCCGTACACGCCGCCGGTCACACCGGCAGCCGACAGCGACTCCGAGGACGACGGCCCCGGCTTCGGCATGTTCGGTGATGAGGACTCCGACAGCGACCGCGACGGCCTGGACGTCTTCGGGTCGTTCGCCCCGGCCGACGACACCGCCACCACCAGCGCAACGGTGCCCGCGCCCACGGCCGAGCCGGTCGGTTCCGGTCTGGTCCTCGCCACGCCGGACGATGACGCCACCCGGTCGGTCGCCGAGGCGTACCCCGACCGGTCGGACCGCTACCACGTGTTCGCGCACGGGGAGCAGCAGGCGCTGCGGGTCGGCACCGCCCGGGTCAGCCCGGCCGAGCTGGCGGCGCAGATCCGGGCCGACGGTACGCGCTGGGCCGGCCGGCCGATCGTCCTGATCGTGTGTGACAGCGGCATCGACCGGCAGAACGGCTTCGCCGCCCAGCTGGCCAGGGAACTGCCCGGCACACCGATCATCGCGCCCAACGGTGTGGTCTGGGCCGGCCCGACCGGCCACGCCGTCGTCACCGCGTCGGAGTTGCGCGGACCGGACGGCGAGCCGATCACCCCGCCCGAGCAGGGCCATCACTTCGTGCGGTTCGAGGCGTCGGCCACCGACCCGGCGCAGCTCACGGTCACCGACCTGGGGCACGTCCTGGACTCGAACGCGACCCCCGGCGACGTCGACCCCGACCGGATGGCCCGGGCCATCGACCAGCTCGCGAGGTGGGCCCAGTCGGATGCCAACCGGCTGGCGACCGATGTGCAGCCGGCAGTCGACACGATCGCCCCGGCCCTGGCGGACGTGCCCACCGCCGCGTCGGTGCACCAGACCGCACGCGACATCAGCCGGGACGCGCAGGCCGACCACACCGACCTCGCGACCAACCGGCTCGACCTCGAACAGCGCGCGGATCAGGCGCCGAAGCTGGCACAGGCCGGCGTCGATGCGGGCAACCGGGCAGGAGACTCGCCGGACGCACGGCACCTTCGCCGGATCGCCACCGAGGCCCAGAACCGGGTCCGCGATCAGGCCGGACCGGTACGTCGGTCGCTCACCGGTGCGGCACGCGAGGCCGTCACCGTACGCGACTTCCGTGACGACGCCGCCCGGGCCGAGGCGACGGCGGGCCGCGCGGCCGAGGACCTCCAATACCTGCAGTCGGCCCACGACCGGCTCACCACTCTCGCCACCGAGGCACGCGACCGGGCCGATCGGGCGACTCAGGCGGCCGCCGACGCCGACGCCGCGCTCAAGCTGCCACCCGGCCCCCAGCGGGACGTCGCGCTGGCGGATGCGCTGCTACGGGCCTACCCGGCGCTGAACGGCACGTCGGAGCGGCTCACCGAGACCCAGCGGGTCCTCTCCGAACTGGGCATGCTCGGCGATCTACCGACGGCGGTCCGTGACATCCGCGCCGACGCCCAGGACGCGGCCGACCGGGTGGCGGAGGTGACGTTCCAGCAGCCGCGGGCCCAGGCCGCCCATGCCGCGTCGGTGGCGCACATGGAGGCCGCCCACGACTCGCTGACCGCGTCGGAGCAGCTGCTCACCGACGTCTACGACGCGGCCGACCGGTTGGGTGTGTCACCGGATCCGATCGGGACGGACCCGGACTCCGACCTGGAGCCACCCGCCGACCTGCTCGTGGAGACGACGCTCGACGACTCCGACTCGGATCTGGAGCCACCCGCCGACCTGCTCGTGGAGACCGATGACCGGGGCCGGCTGGTCCCGTTCGGGACGGCGCCGGAGCCGCCCGCCCCGCTGCGCCCGAAGGACCCGCAGGAGTCGAACGAACAGTTCGAGCGACGACTCGGCGCCCACCTGTCCCGGTCCCCACAGGTCCGGGACACCGCGGTCAAGGTCGCCGCCCGGCTCAACGAGGTCCTGAACGGCGCCAAGGCCAAGCCGTCGCCGACCGGCGCCCCCGGCAAGGCGTTCGTCCAGCGCAAGGCCGACAGCGCCGGTCAGGCCGGCACCGGCCTGAAGGACGCCGAGATCGCGTCACTGCTGCGGGACGGCAACCTGCGTGAGGTCATGACGGCGCTCTACAACGCCGCCTACTACAACAAGAAGCCGGGCCCGGGTGAGACCACGTTCAAGCTGCTGGCGCTGGACATCATCCGGAACCGGGACTGGGCGCGGTCGGATCGGCTCGGCCTCGACACCGCAGAGCTGAAGGCGTACGCCGAGTTCCTGGACAACCCGCTGCGTCAAGCCGTCAAGCAGGAGCTGCCGGCGGAGCGGGAGTTCGACGGGGACGACGACCCGTTCCGGGCGTTCAATCTGATCGCCCGCTCGGGGGACCGGCGCAAGGCCGACCTGGCGGTCCGGGAGCAGAACGAGAGCGGGCGGACCGCGCGCGGCTCCCGGGACCAGGTACGCGGCCCGTACGCGGTCACGCCCCGGCAGCTGCGGCTGGCGGGCACGGAGCTCGGCGCCTTCGAGACCGCGTTCCTGCGGAGCAAGTCCGCCGGCCCGTTCACGGTCGACACGATGAGCACCGAGGACGTGCCGCTCGACCAGGTCACCTACGGCCCGGACGGCAGGCCGGACCTGACTGCCGCGCTGGGCGCCAGGAACACCGCCGCGGTGACCGTCGAGTTCGGGCCCGAGGTCAACGGCCGCCCGTCCGTGCGCCGGGTGACCCGGGAGGTCTTCGGCACCGCGAAACACCCGGAGCCGTGGAGATCCTGGCTCGGCCCGGACGAGCAGGGCCCCGAGCTGCCGCTGCCCTGGGTGAGCGGCCGGGCCTTCTACCGCCTCGACCCGGACAGTGCCTGGTTCCAGGAGGTCAACGGGGACCGCGAGATCCCGGTGACGTCCGGGACCTCGCTGACGTCGGCCCGCCTGCTCACCATGTTCCGGATGCTCAACGTCCCCGGGGTGACGGAGCGGGACTTCCTCGCCGCCGCCACCGGCTGGATGCTGGCCGCCGACAACCACTCGCTCTACGAGGTTCTCCGGGGCGCCGAGATCGCCGGAGTCCAGCTCACCGAGACCCCGGCCGCCGAGATCACCTCGGCCGGGCAGCTCTACGACGAGGTGCGCCGGGCCGGACTCGACATGCCCGCCGACGACCGGCCGGCCCTCGTCGCCCCCGCGCCCGCGCCGGCTCCGGTGGCCGGGCCGACGGTGATCCGTACCCTCGTCCCCGGGTCTTCGGCGGACGCCGCCGCCGCGACCACCGTGACCGCGCCGCCCGGCCATTTCACCGTCGTCTCGCACGACACACTCGACGACGGCCGGCCGATCACGGCGCAGGACCTGGCCGATCAGATCCGCCACGATCCCCAGTACATGGGGCAGCCGATCACTCTGATCATCTGCGACTCCGGTGTCCCGGGTGGCCTGGCACAGCAGCTCGCCGATCTGCTGCCCGGCACCGACGTCCACGCTCCCGACGGGCCGGTCTGGACGACCCGCAGCGGCGAGGCCTTCGTCAGCGCGGTGTCGGCCTACGGGCCCGACGGACGGCCGAAACCGCCACAGCTGCCGCCGACCGGAACGTGGCGCACCTACCGGTCACCGGTGGAGACGGGGGTCGACGGGAAGCGGAGCGGCCCCTACCTGTCGGGCGCGACCGCGGATCGGTCGCTGACCCCGGACATGCATTTCGCGCACCGGTGGGCGACCTTCCAGCCGGTACGGGTGGAGGGCGGCCGTAACGCCGCGTTCGACGCGCTGACCCGGCAGTCCCGCGAGGTCACCCCGGCCAACTACCGCCAGACGACCATCGAGCTCAAGAACGACGGCGCCCCACTGGCCTTCGTCGTCAACTCGATGATGCCCGCCACCGACATCGACCAGATCCCCGAAGTGATCAGGTCGATCACCGACGGCCTCGACGACAACACCAAGGTCGCCTTCGTCTTCGGCATCAACACCACCGCCGAGACACCGGACCCGGACTTCCAGGACAGGATCGCCGAAGCCACCCGGCTCATCCAGGATCTCGACGTCCCCATCGCGATCAACGGCTACGCCGTCGGCACCAAGAACGGCAAATTCCCCTACGGCCGTACGCGCAACCAGGTCCTGCGCGACCCCGACACCACCGCCGTCATCCAAGGACTCGCCGCCGACGGCACCTACCCGTACCTCTCCATCCAGGACTTCGACACCGGCGCCCGTACCCTCCACAACGGCACCCACGTCTTCGACCACCTGGCGACCAGGACCCGCGGGGTCGCCGACTCCCCCGCCCGGCCGATGATGATCTCCGGCGGCTACCGCGTCGGCGACCCCGACGGTCTGGTCCACCGCACCCGGGAGCGTTTGGAACAGCGGCGGGGTGAACACGAGGCCGTGATCGCCGAGCTGGCGGACCGGGGCGACGCCACCGTCGAACTGGACGTCGAGCGGCAGAAGCTGCGCGGTGTCGAGAAGGGCATCGAGAAGCTGGCCACCGACGCCGGACGGCAACAGTTCGTCCGGGACTTCAGCACCGCCGTCGACGAGGACATGCGCTCCCGCGACCGGCAGGCCACCGTCCACCCGATGCTGCCCTACTCACCGGAACCGAACCTCTTCATCGACGGCCTGCTCACCCTCGGCCGCCCGAACATCCGCTTCGGCGATGCCGGGGCCGAGTTCCTCATGCTCAGCGAGACCCTGCAGGACACGTACGGTCTCGAACTCGCCAACGCGCACGGGGTGCCGACCCTGGCCGACCTGAACGACGACGTGCTCGGCACCGAGGTCCAGGTCGACTCGCAGAACAACCGGCATCCCGACCGCGACCAGGCCTTCCTCACCGACTTCGTCGGCGCCGCCACCCCCACCGACCTGTCCCGCCTCGCCGCCGACTTCGCCGCCGGCAACTTCCTGCCCCAATCACACGCCGTACCCACCACCGTCAACCGGCAGCTCTTCAACACCGAGGGCACCGGATTCAAGGAGTACAAGGCCGAGCTGCGCAATCCACGGAAAGCGCCCGCCACCCCGTTCACCACGCCCGCGAGCGACTCCCGGACGTGGCAGCGGTCGCTGTCGGAACGTCAGCTCAAGCAGCTCGGCGCGCAACCGCACAACCGGATGCTGCGGACCGTCTCGCAGCCCGCCACCGAGCCCGCCGCCAGCGAGCCGCGGAAGAAGGGTTTCACCGTCGATCCGAACCTGGATCCGGCGAAGCCCGCCCGGACGATCGGTGTGCCGGACAGCCAGCGACTGGTCGCCGCGCACCTGGTCGCCACCTCCAACGACTCCGGCACGATCCAGCAGGAGTTCGACGCGGCGGCGGTGATGAACGGCCGTGGTGGGCTCAGCCTGCAACCGGGCTCGCTGTACCACGCCATCGCGACCGTCCGGCCCGGCACCGATCCGGCCGTCCTGCGCACCGACACGATCACCGCCGGCCGCGACCGGATGCCGTTGGAGACCGCTGTCGAGATGCGGCAGACCGCCCCGTACGACAACGCGCACTTCGTCAAAGCGGCCCTGACGCCGGACGTGCCGGTGGACAACCGGCGCGCCGGCCCCCTCGACGCGGCCGAGATCGCCCGGATCGCCGCCGCACACGACGTCGTCGAACTGGCCGCCGCCACCGGCACCAGGATCCAGCTCACCATCCACGACGGCAGCGGCAACCCGCCACGGACGTACCCGGTCAAGGGCGCACGGCCGCTGGGTGGCCTTGAGCTCGAGCGCACGATCGACGTACAGGGCCGGGTCTCCTACGCGCCGGTTTCTGCCGTACCGAGCCCGGATCCCAGCCGGTACCGGTTCGCGCCGGGCCCGGCCACCGAGACGCCCGCAGAGGTCTCGCCACGGCGGGTCGGCGCCGGCCTGCTGCTGGCCGGCCCGGACGACACCGCCACGCCGACGATCGCCGCGAAGTTCCCGGCCACCCCGGACCGCTTCCACGTCTTCGCGCACGCCGACAGCACCAGCCTGCACGTCGGCGCCGAACGGGTGAGCCCGGAACAGCTCGCCGCGATGATCCGGGCGAGCCCGGACTGGCGCGGGCAGCCGGTCGTCCTGGTCGCCTGCGACACCGGTGTGGACGTACGGGACGGCTTCGCGGCACGGCTGGCGAGACAGCTTCCGGGCACCCGGATCGTCGCGCCGCGAGGCACCGCCTTCGCCGGCGCCGGTGGCCACGTGGTGGTCTCGGACCCCGACACCTACGACGAGTTCGGCCTGCCGGCACCGGGTGCGGTCACCGCGGACAGCCGATGGCTGTCACTGGTCGCCGGCGCCGGCCCGGGCACCGGGGTGACGGTCACCGAGCTCGGCCAGGTGCTGAGCCCGGCCACCGAGATCGGTGAGCCGGACCCGGACGGTCTCACCGCGGTGATCGACGAGTACGCCGCTCTGACCGTCGCCGACCTGGACGAGCTCTCGCCGGACGCCCAGCGGATCGTGGACCGCATCGGCCCGGTCCTGCCGTTGACCGAGAACGCCCGGCAGTGGCATGGCGAGGCGACCGAGATCGCCGCGTCGGCCGAGACGATGCTCTCGGACATCGGCACCGCCATCACCGGCATCGACCGGCCCGGCAACGCCCGCCGGGACCGGACGGTCCAGCGGTTCCTCGCCGAGGCACGCCACGAGCGCGACGTGGTCGGCGGCTTCCGGGACAGCGCCGTCCAGGCCCGGACCATGACCGCACGGACGCTCGGCGTGCTGGAGTCGCTCGGTGAGGTCAGCCAGCGGTTCAGCCATCTGCTGACCCAGAGCCGCCGGTATGCGGCACAGGCCGCCGAGGCCGCCCGCACCGCGCAGCAGGCGCGCCGGGAGCTCACCTCCACCGCGGCCGACCGGACGCAGCAGCGTGCCCTGCTGCACCTGACCATGGCCGAGGCGTTCGCACGGTCCAATTTCGCCGCGGCCTCCGCCCGCCAGGCTCGCGACGAGGCGGTGGCGCTCGCCGTGCAGTTCCGGCACGGACCGCTCGCCGGGGCGGCGGACACCATCGCCGACCAACTGGGGGACACCCGCGCCGTGGTCACCGGCACCGTGGAGCGCGAGTCCGCGGCCATCGGCGCCTATGAGCGCGCGGTCCACCGTATCGAGGACGCCGCCGACCGGCTGGCCGATCTGGACGCCCGCCCGCCGGCACCGGCCCCGCAGCCGGAGACCGCCCCGGAGTCCACGCCGGCACCCGCGGCAGCCCCGCAGAAGGCCGCGGAGAAGGACACCACCCTCCCCACACCGGCCGGGATCCGCGAGAAACTGCCGCGGTATCTGCTCGACAGCCACACCCTCGGCATCGCCGAGCAACTGCGCGCCACCGGGAACCTGGCCCTGGACGCCGCGCTGCGCACCCTCGGCGCCCGCCTGCCCGACGACGTGGTCCGCGACGTGCAGAACGACGCCGTCGACGACGTGGACCAGTTCCTCGGCGAGGGCCGGCCCTATCCGGTCACCGTCGACGGCCGCCCGGCCGAACTACGGGTGACGGCCGTCCTGGACTTCGACGCCATGAGCGTCGACCGACTGCGGGACAAACCCGGCAAGTTGAGCTCCAAGGTCCAGGAGACCGTCACCCACACGCTCAAGCACAACCGTGACCGACGGCTCGAACCGAAGGCGATCGTCAGCGCCGCCCCCGGCCTGGTCATCGGGGTGGGTGGGGCGGTGCCGCTCGCGCCGTCGGTCGACCACTCCACCGCCCACAAGAGCAGGTACACGTCCACCACCACGGTCAAGGTCGCCGACCTGGCCGAGGTCGAGGTGCCGGTCCGTTTCGTCGCGCGGTTGTCGGTGCCGGGACAGCCGGTGTCCGATCCGGTCGAGGCCACCGGCACCGTCGCTCTCGGCGTGCCGTCGGCGTTGACGAACCCGCCGCCGGACGACCTGCCCGATCACACCGCGGCGCTGAGCGCGCCGGTCCCGGCGCAGTTCGGCGTGGAAAGCGTGCAGAGCCGTCACAGCCTGCCCGGCGAGACATTCTTCGACCAGGTGGAGGCGCTGCTCATCGCGGACGGCATGGGCGACCTCGTCCGCATCGGCGCGCCCGGCCGCCCGGCGATCCAGCAGCTGTTCAGCGCGGCAGGCTTCTCGGGCAACCTGCCGAAGATGGTGGTGACCGATCCGGGCGACCGGCACGGCGGCTGGGTGCGCTCCGGTGCGCTGCCGCGGGCCGCGGAGAAGGGCTGGAAACGGTACTTCCCGGGACGAAGCCAGCAGATCGAGGTACGGCTGGTCGCCCGCAGCCTGGACGAGGTGCAGGGCACCGACGACGCCTCGCACACCGACACCTCCGCGCTGTCCGGGGAGAGCACCGACACCAACGCCGCCAAGCGCCTGTGGAATCTGTGGGGCAGTGTCGGCGGCGGCACCGACGTGCCCCCGCTCAGCCTCGTCATCGCCCCACGGCTGGCCGGCAGCCACGAGCGCGGTTTCACCCAGTCGATCGTCGAGCAGACCGGCGCGAAGCAGACCCTGACGGCCACCGCCCCCGGCGTGCGCTACCGGGGCCGGTACGGCGTGCAGGTGCGCGTCCTCGGCCGCCGGCCGAGAATGCTGTCGGGCGTGGTGGAGACGTTCCAGTGGACCACCCGGGACAGGCTGCGCGACACCGCCCTCGACCCGGACGTGCGCCGGCGGGCCGAGGCGTGGCACGGACGGACCGGAGAGAACCGCACCCACTACGCGCCCGCCCGCATCGAGCGGGGCGAGTCGTTCGGGGGCGCGTTCATCACCCGGCTCGGTGACGGCGGGCTCTACGACGCCGTCGTGGACGCCGTACGGTCGCAGCCCGGCACCGGTGGCTTCCGGCTGCCCAGCCCGGACGAGCTGCTGCGCCACTTCGACGACCCGGAGTTCGCCCGCGGACTGAGTCCGGAGGTGCAGACGGCACTGGCCCGGGACGCGGAGACCCGTACCCAGCTCTCCCCCGACCAGCTTCGTCATCTGGCGAACCGCATCGTCGGCCCCGGACTGAAGATCCCGCTGATCCGTACCGGCACGTTCGTCGACCACACCACCGTGGTCACCATCCAGGGTCAGCTGACCAGCCTTTCCGACGGTGACGTGATCGATCGTGGCACGGCCGGGATGTCCGACAAGAAGCGCAGCAGGTCCACCGTCACCGGCGCCGTGGACACCAGCCGTTCGGTGGAGCTGAGCCTGGAGGCACGCGTGCTCGGCCCGCTCGGCCGGGCCGCCTCGACGCTGCTCGGCGGACCCCGTGCCGGTGTCAGCTGGGGTGACACCGACGAGCACGGGCTCACCGGCGGGTACGCGACGGAGAGCGGCCACGGCCCGGCACTGGACGACAAGGGCCGGCCCACCGGCATCCAGCTCCGCGAGTTCGCCGGCAGTCTCGACATCACCATCACGACGCACACCTTCGCCCGGGCCAACCAGACCGGCCGGTTGCTCTCCGTCGGCTCGTACGGCCGTGGAGTGCCCTCCACCATCGGCAGCATGCGGCAGGCGCCGCGAACCCGGCGGCTCGACGTCCGCATGCTCGTTCCGGAGAGCCAGGTCTCCCGGCGCCCACCGGCTGCCCGGCCCGCGTCGGCCTGGCGGGAGGCGGAGCGCATCGAGCACCCCCCGCCGATCGGCCTGCTGACCGGCGGCTATCCACACCGCCTCGACAACCGCCGGGTGGTGTCGTTCCTCGGCGCCGGCCATCTGCAGGACGCCGTGATCGAGGCGCTCGCCGAGGCGAGCGAGGATCCGATCTACACGTTCGAGGACGGCCGGATCTCCACCGTCATCGCCGACGAGCTGTCGCCGGAGCGCCTGACCGGCGACGCCGAGCTGTTCAGCCGTCCACTGACGCTCAGCAACCTGTGGCACGGGCGCCGGGCCGAGGACGCCGGCGCCGAGGTGCGGATACGGCTGACGCCGACCAGGCCCACGGTGCTGGACGAGACCGAGTTCGCCCGGATCAAGCGGACCTTCGCCAGCGGCTCGTCCAGCAAGAGCAGGCACGGGCGGTCGATCGAGCTCAGCGCCTCGCTGTCCGGGACGGCCGTGGCGCGAGGCGGCCCCCTGGACCACGGCGGCAGCACCGGCACCCCCGGCGCCGTCGTCACGCTCGCGGTCACCCCGTGGCGACGGGTCTGGGGCACGGTCCGTGAGCAGAGCCTCGCCGGTGTCTCCAAGCTGCGCGTCACCGGCCGGCCGGAGCGTGAGCTGCTGGTACAGGTCGACGTGGACGCCGAGATCGTCGTCGAGGCGCGACACGACAGCAACATGCCGCTGCGGCTGTGGCCTGCCTCGCCGACCCGCCGGGCCGGTCGCCGGCTCACCCTGACCCGTTCGGCGATCATCCCGATGACCACCGCCGAGTTGACCGCGCTGCAGGACCACGACCGGCTACGAGACCAACAGATGTCCGACGTGCGCCGGCAACTCCAGCACGCGGAGCGGGCGGAGGCTCAACGCGCCGGGCACCACGAGCAGCGCACGCGCCTGTCCGAGGCCCAGACCCGTGAGCGCCGCAACCTGCTCCGGCGCCAGCGCGCCGAGGCCAACGACGCCATGGGGCACGCCGGGGGCACCGACCTGCCCGCCCGGCACCGGCAGGAACTGACCCGGCTGACCGCCGAGCACACCGAGGCCACCCAGCGCCTGTACGAGGCACAGGCGCGGGAGCGCGATGTCCTCGCCGCCCACCAGCAGGGCGAACGTGACCTGGTCCGCCGGGCGCGAGAACGGCAACAGCGGGTCAGCGAAGCGGCCGCCGCGGACGTCCCGGCCGAGGCGGTCCAGCCGGAGTTCCGGCCGGGACCGCAACGGTCGCTGGGCATCGGCGGTGTCGTCACCCCGGTCGACCTCAGTGGCCGTATCCCCCGGCTGCGGCGCCGGCTGGCCGAGGCCTCCACCGAGGACCTGGCCAACGCGCTCTTCCCCGTCGAGCTGGGGCGCAGCGCGTACGACAACGTCCGCGGCCTGACCGCCGCCAGCTTCATCGGCGCCGCGAACCTGCACCTGGGCAGCGCCCTCAACGGCGGCCGGACTCAGACGGTCCGGATGGAACGGCGCTTCCGCGGGGCGACCTACCGGGTGACGCTGACCGCCGAGCCGGTGCACGAGCCCCGGTTCACCGGCATCACGCTGGTCGACGAGCTGTCGATCACCGACCGCACCACGATCGGCGAGTCGGACACCGCATCCGGATCCCGGACCGTGGGGTCGGTGACGGTGGGCGTCCGCGCGCAGGGCGCCGAGACCGACCGGGTCGACGGTGACGCCGCGAACACCACCGGGCACGGCCCGACCAGCGTCACGATCGGGGGTGGTCTGACCGGCACCGCCAACCTGGACGAGCGTGCCACCAAACAGATCCGTGGACACGAGCGCACCGTCGAGCAGTCGCTGACCGTCACCGGGCCGGTGCCGACCTACCAGGGCGGCATGCGCTTCACCCTGACCGTCGAGGGCCCGGGCCTGCCACCGGAGGGCGTGTCGGTTCAGGACGTCCACGAGGTCACCTCGCTGTCGGCGTCCGAGGGCCGTCCGCTCGCGGTGTCCGACCCGGTCACGTCGATCCCGGTGGCGCAGACCTCCGACCCGGCCCGGCGGATGTGGCGCGAGGCCCACGGCTTCGACCGGCTGCCCGAGCCCGGCCGTTTCGCGGTCGAGGACGTGCTGGTCGACCTGCCCGACCTGCATGAGGCCGCCGCACAGGCGCTGGCCGCCTCGGGCGTACGGGTGAACGACGAGATCCGCGCCGCCATCCGTAACGGCCTGACCGTCACCCAGGCCAAGGCCCTGCCTGCAATGCAGGGCGGTGTCCTGCACGTGCCGATGCCGGCGTCGCTGGGCCGTGATCTCTTCCTCGACGCCCGGCTGGTCGCGCGGCCGAAGGTGCTCCGCACCGACGCCGACGTGAAGATCGGTGGCACGGCGAAACGTGTCCGCGACGACAAGTTCGAGAACACCGCCGGGCACTCGTTCACGCTGCGGATGACCGGGCCGATGGTCACCGCCGGCGCCAACCACCCGGGCGGCGCCAGCCGGGTCGGTGAGCGGGAGACCTTCAACGCGGTCAGCGGCACCACCTTCGTCGAGCAGCCTCTCTACCGCACCGACGCGGCCTCGGTGGTCAAGGACGAGGGCAAGCTCGATACGGCCAAGGCCACACAGCAGCCCGGCGAGCGTACGGACGACGACAACGACCTGACCCAGGCCCTGGAGTACGGGGTGGAGTTCCGCTTCGTCGCCCGCTCCCGGGACCGGGCCGGCAGGCATCGCGCCGGCACCGAGGTGCGGGTCCCGGGTGGCTACGTGATCCGGATGGACGAGGCGTCCGCCACCGCCCGTACCGGCCGGGAGGTGCCCCCGGCCGTGCGCGCCACGGCGGCCGCGGTGGCCGCCGCGGGCAAGACCTGGACCGAGGCGGCCGCGAGACTCGACGCCGTCACCTCGCGCGCCGAGACGCCGACCGAGGCCGAACAGGCGTACCGGGAGGCCGAGCGGGCCTGGTGGGAGGCGTACCGGGCGCACGAGGCCGCGGTGGCCGGACCGGACGACCCGGAGCTGCCCGCCGCGCTGAGCATCGACGACGTGGTGACCGTCCCGCTGATCAACGCGCGCGGTGAGCTGGTCGGGCACGGCTTCCCCAGTCGCGACGGCGACACCACGACCATGCCCCGGTTCGCGGCCGCGGTGGACGACGCCGACCTGGGAACGTATCGCCGCTTCGAGGAGGGGCCGGAGTCCGGGCACACCGACGAGGCGACCCCGTGGACGGGCCGGCCGGTCTACTTCGACGTGCACGGTGATCAGCGCGGCTTCGCGGTCACGCTCCGGGACGGGCGCGAGCTCAGCCTCTCCGGCACGCAGTTCGCCCGGCTCGCGGCGCAGACCACGTCGCTGCGCTACGCCCGCAACGGCACCAGGTCGCCCGTCGTGCTGCTCTCCTGCGACGTGGCCGCGCTCCAGGAACAGGGCGGCGCCGCCTTCGACTTCCGGGAACAGCTGCGGGAGAGTCACCTGGGCGAGACGTACGCGTCCACCACCCGCACATACACCAACCCGGTCGGGCAGGGCCAGGTGCACCTGGCCGTCGGCGACGGTGGCCGTTTCGTCCGGTTCGGCGACGCCCCGCGCCGACGGGTCGGATTCGCCGCCGAGGCTCCCCGGACGGCCAGGTCCGCCGACCCCGCCGAGGACGTCTGGACCGATCGGGCCCGGCCGTCGATACCGCCGGATCCGCGCCTGCCGGTCGTCGACAACGTGTCGATCCAGGATGTCATCCACGACAGCCGGCGCGACCGGTACGGCGACACCTTCGGCCTGTTCTTCCCCCTGGACGTGCCGACCGATCGATGGATGCGGCGGGCCGCCGGCTATGCGTACGCCGACGTCTACCACGTCCCGAACCCGTACTACCCGGGCACCTACGACCGGGTCACGGTGCCCTGGGCCGGCTTCACCGTGCCACCCCGGACGGTGAACGCGGTCAGCTCCGGCTCCGGCTTCGCCGTCATCCGTCTCCACAGTGGCCGTCTGGTGCAGGTCGGCGGTGCCACCCTGGCCCGGCTGGCGGTCGAGGCGGGACTCTACGACGGACCGGACGGCGCCGACGCGTCAGTCGTTCTGTGGGGTGGATTCCAGGGCCGCGACCACTTTCCGGGCGGCCTCGCTAACGACTTCGCCCAGTACGTGTACGAGCAGGCCGGCCACGAGGCGCCGGTCTTCGCGCCGGACACGATGACGGACTTCACCGGTTTCGCCGGCGTGGTGCTGCCGCAGGGCGGCTCGTTCCAGCGCTACCGCCCGGCCGCGTTCGATCTCGAGATCGAGAGCGTCACCGCGACCAGCGTCGTGTCCGACTCGCCCAGCGACGACACGATCGTCCCGGAGGCCCCGGTCGAGCCGACGCCGCCGTCCCGCGTGCTGTCCGGCCCGGACGGGAACCCG
This sequence comes from Actinoplanes sp. CA-252034, assembly GCF_050956125.1. Lineage (NCBI taxonomy): Bacteria > Bacillati > Actinomycetota > Actinomycetes > Micromonosporales > Micromonosporaceae > Actinoplanes > Actinoplanes sp. CA-252034. Next base: position 2,497,541 of record NZ_CP191846.1, on the reverse strand, counting down.
GCGGTCTTCTCGGCCGTCACCGACCCGCAACTGTCGCGCGAGGTCACCGCGTTCGCCGGGGACCTGCGGGATCCGGGGATGCGGCACATCGTCCTGGAGACGTCACTGGGCGGCGGGCAGGTCGACCGGCAGATGCTCGGCTCACCGTGGGGTGCCGAGGCGCATCGCGAGGCCGGGCGCCCGGTCACGGTGTTCCTGCAACGGTCGGCGGACGGCACCGGCTTCTCGGTCGGTTCCCCGGACGGCACGTCTCGGACGGTCCGGCCCCGGGACCTGGCCCGGCATCTGGCCGGCGATCCCGGTTTCCGGACCCTTGACGCCTCCACCTTCAACCGGCCGCTGGTGCTGGTGGTGCTCGGCCGCAACGGCGGGCTGACCGACACCGAGGCCGAGCAGATCCTCGAGGGCCAGATCGAGACCGGCGGTTACCGGCGGATCTTCTACCCGCGCGGCGCCGAGGTGACGGTGCGCGTGGGCGTACGGCCCTCCGACGGCACCGTTCTGACCCTCAGCGAAGGCGCGTTCGCCCTGGTACGGCCTCCGCTGCTGGACGACTTCGAGATCTCCGCGATGCCCGGCGACCGGGGCCTCGTGCTGCCCACCGGTCAACCGGGTGATGTCACGGCCGGCGCGCTGGTGCACCCCGGGCCGCGCGGCGAGCGGGACTTCGGCATCGCGGTGAACGGCGACGGCACCCGGGTGTGGACCAAACCGCCGCGGGGCCGTCCGGTCGAGCTGACCGGATCCGAGCTGGGCCGGGTGCTGGCCGCTCACCCGGCGGTCGACCGCATCATGGCGACCGAGCCGGACACCGGTCTCGTCGTCCTCTCGCCGCGGGCGGGCCGCGTGGACCTGCCCGGCAACGTGGGCCGTGACGTGGCCGACGCGCTGCCGATCGACCCGGAGATCCGCGCGGTCTGGGCGGTTCCGGGTGACGTACGGTGGCGCGCCGACGGCCGTCTCGACGTCACCGGTGACGCCCGCCCGGTCCGGGTGGCCGCGGGACGGTTCGGCAACGGCAGCGGTACGACGGACTTCGACTCCCGGCCGTCCTCGTCCGTGCCGCCGCCCCCGGTGTCCCCGCCGGCCCCGGCCGGTGACCCGCCCGCCGTCGTCCCGCTCGGTGCCCGCCGGCTCCGTGACCGGGCCGGCTCCACGTTCGGCTACTCGGCGGTCACCGCCGAGCGGCACGCGGAGGTCGCGGAGTTCGCCTCCCGGCTGCGCCCCGGCGGGCTGAGCTCGCTTCTGCCCGCCGGCACGCCGTGGGCGGCGGACACGGACCGGCCGGGCGCCCGCCCGATCACCGTCTTCGTCGAGCGCGCGCCGAACGGGCGGGACTTCCTGATCCCCGGCTCCGACGGCACTCCGCGGCGGGTCCGGCCGAACGACCTGATGCGGTATCTGAACCGGGAGACCGGGTTCCCGTCGATCGACGACCCGGAGTGGGCCGCGCCGATCCTGCTGGTCGTGCTCGGTTCCCCGGCCGGCGTCGGTGACCGGGAGGCCGCCGAGATCAGTGACGGCCTGCTCGACGAGGGCTACCGCCCGTTCTATGCGACCACCGGCGACCGGGCACGCATCACGCTGGCGTCCTCGGCCGGGGAATCGTCGCTGACCGTGACCGGCGGCGAGTTCGCCCTACTCGCCGAGCCCGGGCTGCCCGACCTGGACATGCGCCGGCTGCCCGGCGGCCGGGGGCTGGCGATGCCCCTGCACCGACACCCCGGCGACCTGGTCCCGCCGGCCATGGTGTCCGGCTCCGGGCGGGGAAGCGCGCCGTTCGTGGTCGCGGTCAACGGTGACGGCGACAGGGTCTGGGCGATGACCTTCGGCAACCGCAAGCTGGAGCTGACCGGTGCGGCGCTCGGCCGGGTCGTCGCGCGGCACCCGGCACTGCGCCAGGCGCTCGCCGACGATCCCGGTCTGCGTGTCCTGCTCGCCTCACCGGATTCGGCACGGGCCGGTCTGGGCCGCGACTTCGGTCGGGGCCTGGGGTTGGATCCCGCCCACCATCAGGTGCTCGGCCTGCCCGGGCCGGTCGTCTGGAACGAGCACGGCCACCTGGAGGACGACGCCGATCTGGCGCCGGTCCCGGTCGACGGCAGCGCCCCGGCACCCGTACCGGCCCCCGCGCCCGAACCCGCCGCGCCGGACAGCACCCCGGGCGAGATCCTTCCGCCGATCGAACTGCGTGACTCCACCGGCCGCGTCTTCGGGGTGAGCTACGCGAAGAACAGCGGGCCGGTCACGGCGTGGGCGAGCAGCAAGCCGCTGGAGTCCCACGGGACTGTCGACACCTACGAGGCCACCGCCGGCCGGGGCGCCCCGGAGCGCGGCACGGCGGGCTGGGCGCCGAGCCGCGGACGCAAGCCGTTCGTCGTCCACTTCGACCGCTCGGACGGCGTCGAGGCCTCGGTGCCCACCGCCGGTGGCGGCCGGCGCGCGCTCCGCGGCGAGGACGTCATCAAACTGGTCAACGGCACCGGTCTGCTCGACGTACGGGGCGCCGCGCCGGCCACGTCCCTGGTCCTGCTGTCCGCTTTCCCGGGCTCGCACCCCGAGCCGGGCAACCTGGGCTACGACCTGATGGCGGCGGCGCAGCGCGTCTACGACTACCGCGGTGACCTGTACGCCGCGCAGACCGCCCCGTCGTTCACCGGCGGCCGGCTGGCGCTGGACTTCGGCGGCGACTTCGCCCACTTCTTCGCGGCCCCGCCGGGCTTCTCGCCGGAATCGTCCGGCACCGACGACGTGCCGGAACCGAAGCCCGAGCCGAAACCCCGCGCCGACGAGGAGGCCGACCTCCGCGCCGGCCTGGAGATCCTGGACGAGGAGCGCCACTACGACCCGCCGCTGTACACGTCGGCGGACTTCCAGCATCCGCTCCAGGGCGGCCACCCGGCACCGCCGTCCTCCTCGATGGTGGAGGCCCGGCCCGTCCTCGACCCGCTCGGCGAGGTCTTCGGCATCTCCCTGCTCACCCGGGCGAAGACCGCGACAAACTGCGCCTGTTCGCACAGGACACCAGCTACTACGCGCTCGACACGGTGCGCGCGGCCGACAACAGCAAGGACAAGGCCGTCCTGGCGCCCTGGGCCCGAAACTCACCCCGTGAGGGCGACCGGCCACTCTTCGTCTTCGTGCGCAACGGCTACCTGAGCCAGGACTTCCAGATCCCCCGGCGGGACGGCACCGACGACCTGCTGGCACCGCGTGAGCTGGCGCGCGAGCTGGCCCGTAACCCGGACTGGCAGAAGGTCGACGCCGGGCCGTTCAACCGGCCGATCGTCCTGGTCCTCGTCGGTGCCCTGGGCGCCCCCGCTCCCCGGCAGGTCGCCGAGGAGTTCCTGGACGGCATGATCGCCGTCAGCGGATACCGCAAGGTCTACTACCCGACCGGTACGGCGTACCTGCAGAAGCACCACAGCGCCAGCCATCTCTACCTGGAGAGCGGCGAATACCGGATGGCCCGCGGCCCGCGCCCGGAGGACCTCACCGTGGAGACGCTGCCCGGCGGACGGGGCATCGTGCTGCCGCTGCCCGGTGACCCCGCCGACGTGGCTCCCGCGGTACGGTCCGCCTCCGCCTCGGCACAGGGCGGGGCCTTCCTGGTGGGCGTGGCCGGTGACGGTCACCGGATCTGGGCGGCCACCGGGAACGGAGGACGCCGCGTCGAGCTGGACGGCGACGCCTTCGCCGAGGCCGTGGCCGGTCACCCCGCGCTGTCCCAGGCCCTGAGCCGGCCGCCCTCCGGAGGCATCCGTCTGGTCTCGCCGCTGGCCGGCGCCCGCAACGAACGGGGATACACCGGCTACGACTTCGCGATCGGGCTGAAGGCGCCGGGCGGCCCCGTCACGGTCACCGCCACCTCCGGCGTCCTGCCGGTCTCCGGACCGGCACCGCGGGTGGCCGAGGTCCGGTTCGAGGAGGTCCGGTCCATTCCCCTGGTCAGCGGGCAGTCCTACACCGGCCCGGTGGGCGCGTTCTTCCCGACACCGGACGAGTACCACATCATCCTGCCGACCGAGACGGACAAGTGGCTGGCGAACGTCACCGACTACTCCATGGACGTCTGGGCGGACGAGGCCGGGTTCGCCTCGTCGAACAAGACACCGTGGGGCAACGCGCTGCCCGCCGTGGTCCGGTTCGGCTCGGCCGACGACCAGACCATTCTGGTGCGCGACGAGGACGGTCTCGGCACAAGCATCACGGTCGCCGCCGCCGACGCCGGCCGGCTGGCCCTGGCCTCCAAGGCGTTCCTCGACGCCGCGGCGGAGAACAACGGGCACCTGATCACCAGCGCTTCGGCCACCGGTGCGAACCTCCGGCAGGTGCTGGTGCTGCTCCCGGCCGGCTTCTCCGAGACCAGCGCGAACCAGGTGGCCGACAGTGTGCGCGACGACCTGCGGCGGCACGGCCTCTACCGTACGGTCCACACCGTCGTCGGCTCCCGGATGACCGAATGGGGCCGGCTCACCCCGCCGAGCTGGATCCGCACCGACCAGCCGGCACCGCTGATGCCGCGCGACGTCGAGATGCGGCCGCTGTACTACGCGGGCGGGCAGCTCGCCGGCGTCTCGCTGCCCGCGACGCTGGACGACCCCGCGCTGGACCGGCAGTTCGTCTACAACACCCGCCCCGGCGGACCGCTGACGTACACCAGCTACATCGGCGACAGCAGCGTCGGCGCACCCGAGTACGACCTGCGCCGCAAGGACGAGAAGTGGGACGCGCTGATCCTGACGCACGGCATGAAGGCCGCGTTCTGGATCCAGATGCGCAACGGGCGTAAACCCGACCGGTTCGGGGTCAACGGCGACGTGCTCGCCGACCTGCTGAACAACGGCCGCTACCTGGCCCGGTTCTCGCCGGACAAGTTCCGGGGATACCTGGGCGTGGTCTGCCACGTCGGCAACCAGCCGTGGCCCGACGGCCCCGCCGCGGCCTTCGGGCGGCGCCTGCACGAGCTGGGCGACAAGCGCAGCATCACGGCCGGCAGCGACACCGTGTCGATGGGCTTCGTCCGCGGCACCCTGGGCGTCTACCGCGACGGCAAGTACTCGGCGTTCCCGCCCGCCGGTGTGGTGCACCCGACCGATCCGGCGCAGCCGGGCATCCTCCCGGTGCTGCCGCCGGTGAAGCGGCTCGGCCCGGCACCGGACAACCAGAACGGACAGATGCCGGGCATACGGTGGCGCGACGGTCTCACTCTGGCCGATCTGCGGGTCATCGAGTATCTGGACGACGCCGGACGGGTCAACGCCCTCGGGTTCCCGATCGGTGACGACATGGCGCAACGGTTCCGGACCCTCTCCGAGGGGGCGGGCGCATCGACCTACCGGTCCTTCCCGGGACGCTTCGACGAGGGCTCGCCGGTCGTCCGCCCGGTTCCGTGGGCCGGGCAGCAGCCGCACTTCTCGCTGTTCGTGCCACCCCTGCGGACCGGCTCCGGCGTCCGGGTGCTGCACCGCCGGGACGGGATCATCGAGATCCCCCGGGCTCAGCTGGGCGCGGTTCTGGTCGAGGGTGGCCTGTTCCGGATGCCCGGCGTCACCGCGTACACGCCGTTCGTGGTCTGGACCTCGCTGGCCGGCGCCGACCCGGACTCCGGGCCGATCCGGGAGCTCGGCGACGCCCTGCGCGAGGGCGGCCACCGGGGACAGGTCTTCGGCCCCGGCACCGCCCTGAAGATGAGCGAGACCGGTGCGGCGCTCAACGACGGCGGACGGATGCGGGCGTACGGGCGACCGCCGGGCGACGAGGCGGTCCCCGGACCGGAAGCGGTGATGATGCCGCCGGTCGAGACGGCCGACCACGACGCGGAGGAGCAGGACTATCCGTGGCGTCCGGATGCCGCGTACCGGCCCACGCCGGTGTACACCCCGGAGCCGTCCGACGACGAGTCCGCCTCCGACGACGAGAGCGACGACGAGCCCGCGGCCGAGTCGAGCTTCCCGGACGAGCCACCGGCCCAGTCGATCAACTACAACCCGCCACCCCGGCCCGCCACCCCCGCCGACGACAGCGAGCCCGGATCCGACGACGAGGCGGAGCAGAGCGAGGCCGAGGACAGCGACCCCGAGGACAGCCACACCGAGGACAGCCAGGAGGATGCGGCGAGCGGCGCCGGCGGACCCACGGCCCCGCCCGTCTTCCCGGACGAACCTCCCGCTCAGTCGATCAGCTACAACCCGGTTCCGCAGCCTGCTCCGCCCGCGGACGACGAGATCATCGTCGAGGTCGAGGACAGCGACGACGAGACCGATGACGACGACGCCCCGCCCGCGGCGAGCGCGCCGGAGCCCGTCGCTCCCCCGGCGCCCCAGCATCAGGTCGTGCGGGTGGTCGACCGGCACGGCCGGGCGTACGGCTTCGGCATGCCCTACGGCGACCGCGACGCCGCACAGATCGGCGACGAGGTCGGCAGGATCGACAGCGAGAGGCCCCAGACGTATGCCCGTCTGGACCGGCGCGGGCAGATGACCACGTCCCGGGTGGTCCCGTGGGCCGGCCGGAACGCGACCCGGCCGTTCTGGGTGGACACTCGGAACATGCTGCGCGACAGCGACCCCGACATGGACGTGGTGGCCAACGCGGCGAGCGGCACCCAGGTCGCCGACCTGCTCGTCAACACCGTCCCGGAGCTGGTCGCCGACTACCGGCGCAAGCCGATCGTGCTGCTCGTCGGCAACGCCGGGCACGGTGACGACGACCCGGGCGCCCCGGCGCGGCGGTTCATCCGGCGGCTGCGGGAGCTGGGCCATCTCGGCACGGTCTACGGTCCGACCGGTGATCTGCGGTTCAAGCCGTCGTCGCGGCACCCGGAGAACTGGCTGCGCATCCAGGACGGCAAGTTCGTACGCCTCGCGAAGGAGCCCGCGCCGCCGCGAGGGACAAGGAGGTAGGAAGGCGTGCCGTACGGGCAAGAGCCCGCGGTGAGCGACCGGCTCGGTGACCCCGGTGTGGTCGAATACGTTTCCGACGGGTCAGGCGAAGCGGTGAGGAGAACGATGGTCGACCACGATGACGCCGTGGCGCGGGCCCATCGGGCGCTTCTCGGGCTCGCCGGCCGGGTGCCGGACGAGGTGCTGGCCACCGCCCGGTTCCGGCTGGCCGAAGGGGCGCTCCCGGACCTGCGGGAGTCGGTGGTCACCCCGTGGTCGTTCGCCGCCTCGATCGACCCGGGCGGTCCCGCGCTGCTGGACCTGTCCGCCGCTGACCTGGATCCGGTGGACCGGGCCGCCGCGGACGCCGCCGCCGGCGAACCCGCGGCACGCGCGTTGTGGCGGGCGTGGCGGATGCCGACACCGGCCGCCCCGCCGGTCCGGGTCTACGTCCTCGAAGCGGGAGCCGCCGAGGCCACGCTGCCGAGGCTGACCGCGACGGTGATGACCGCCCTGCGCGACGCGGGACTCACCGCGCCGCAGGTGGAGACGTACCCCATCGGTGGTGATCTGCCGCCTTATCAGCACGCCGCGCGCGGGGCCTCCGCCCTGATCTGGACCCGTGATGAACGGCCGCCGCTGCGGCTGGCACGGGTCTTCGACCGGGGTGGCGCCGCCGGAGTGGGGTTCGACCCCGGCCACGAGCGGCTGTCCGTGATCGAGAAGGACCGGGTCGCCGCTTACCTGGAGGGCGGTGAGCCGGTTCTGGTCACCACGAGGAGTGCCACCGACGTCGTCTCACCGGAGCGGGGCACGGTCGTACCCTTGAGCTTCCGCACCGATGGTCGATGGATCTGGACCGAGACCGTCACCTACTACCTGCGGGAATACTCGCTGGCCCCGGACCGCGAGCTCCTCGGCCACATCCGCGCCAACGAATACGCCGCCGTCGACGTGGACGCGGCCGCGGAGCACCGCGCGCTCGCCCTGCTGCTGACGCGCGGCTGATCGGAGAATCATGACTGACCAGCCGGAAGAGTCGTATTTCCTGCTGATGGATCCGGAGTGGGAGCGGCGGGAGGGTGACGAGACGCCGCCGATGCGGTCGGTCGTCGGCCTGTGGCCGATGCACGCGGACGGCTCGATGGGCCGGTTCCGCAGCAACCCGGAGTACGTTCCGCTGCGCCCGGAGTCGCCGACCGACCCGATCGACGCGCTGCTGCGCCTGGCGATGCGCGGTGACGCCCGGATGGAGCAGGTGCAACTGGTGCTGCGGGACACCCTGATCGACCTGGCGATGAACGGTGACGGCCGCCCCCTGGTGGTCCGCTCCCCCGACGACGTGCCGTGCGTGGTCATCGCCACGTCGGGGCAGCACCAGCAGCGGGTGTTCGCGCCGGAGTGGCACCGGATCGAGCTGGAGACGCTCGTCGAGCGGCTCGCGGACGGCATCGACGTCATGATCAACCCGAACGGCCCCGCGCCGGTCCGTCTCACCGGCGACTTCCTGCGGCACACCGCACAGCTCAGCGACGAGCAGGTCGCCGAGTTGCAGGAGGTGTTCCGGGACTCCGAGGGCGTCGCGGTCGTCCCCTGGGAGATGGGCACCCGATGAGCACGGAGAACTACTTCCTCCTGATGGATCCGGACTGGGCGCCGGACGGGCCGTCGACGATCCCGGCGTTCGAGGCGGTCATCGGGGTCTGGCCGGTGGCCGGGGACGGCACCGTCGGCTCGTTCCGCGGCAACCCGGACTATCTTCCGCGCGACGCCGACGCCGTCGCCGACCCGCTCGACGCGCTGTTCCGGCTGGCTGTTCAGGGGCGGGCCGGGGCCGAGCAGATTCAGCTGGTCCTGCGCGACTCGCTGTTCGAGGTGGCTCTCAACGGCGACGGCCGTCCGCTGATCATGCGTTCGCCGGACGACGTTCCGTGCATGGTGATCGCCACCAGCGGCCCCCGCCGGGAGCAGGCCACCGCGCCGCAGTGGCGCCGGATCGATCTGACCGAGTTGGTGTCGCTGCTGCCGGACCGGGTGGACGTGCTGTTCAACCCGGGCAGCGCGGTGCCGTTCCGGCTGATCGGCGACTTCGTCCGGGAGGCGCTGCTGATGAGCGACGAGGAGATCACCGAGGCGTACCGGACGGTCCGCGAGTCGTTGAGCGACCAGCGCCTGGAGGTGGTGCCGTGGAGTCTCTGACCGGTGACTCCCCGACCGGCGACGTCGTGCTGCTGGTCGACCCGGAGTGGGAGAGCGACGAGGACGGCGCCGAGCCGCCGTTCGAGGCGGTCGTCGGGATGTGGCCGGTCGGCCCGGACGGTACGACCGGCCGGTTCCGCAGCAACCCGGAGTACTTCCCGCACTTCGAGGAGTCCCCGTCCGATCCGATCGACGCGATGCTGCGGCTCGCCCTGGACGGTGACACGGAGATGACGCGCCTGCGGACCGTGCTGCGTGACTCGACGTTCGAGCTGGCGATGAACGGGGACGGTAATCCCCTGGTGGACCGCTCCCCCGACGACGTGCGCTGCGTGATCGTGGCGACCAGTGCGCCGCACCGATCGCGGGTGGCCGCGCCGGACTGGCGGCTGACCGACCTCGATCAGCTGCTCGCCCTCACCGCCGGGGAGGGGTACGACGCGCTGTTCAACCCGGGCGGACCGGCCCCGGCCCGGCTGACCGTGGACTTCCTGCGGGAGACGGCCGGATGAGCGCCGGAATGCTGCACCTGCTCTGCCTGCGCGCCGCCGGCCGGATCCCCGACGACGAGCTGGCCGAGCTGCGCGAGCTGGTCGCCGACGGTGACGAGGTGACCTGTGCCGCCCGTCTCCTCGGGGCCTTCCCGCAGGCGGCCGAGGAGATCACCGCGCTGGCCGGGCTGCTGCCACCCGGTACGCCGCTGCCCGCGCCGGCCGCCGACGACGACCTGGACGCCGCCGTGGCGACACCCTTCATCCCGTTCCCCCCGGCCGACCTGCCGTACTACACGATGTCGGCTCCCACGGTCGTCGACGAGACGGCGGGCGGTGTGGTCGACGACCTCGACCACGCCCTGCTCGACGTGCTGGACCTCCGGCGTACGACGGGAGTGTGGCGCTGCTGGCGGATCACCGTCGGGCCGGGCGACGAGGCGAGCGCGGTCCGGGTCTACCTGGTCGAGACGATGGAGTCCGTCGAGGAACTGCCGACGGTCGCCGTCCGGGGACAGCGGGCGCTCGCGGCCGCCGGTCACGCCGCGCCGGTCGAGGTCTTCCAGCCCGGTCTGCCGCTCCCGTCCTACCAGTGGGCGGCGCGGTCCCGGGCCGCCCTGATCTGGGCCCCGTGGCCGGCCGGTGAGGTGCGGCTGGCCACCGACGGCCCGGCCTCCGTGCCGGTGGACGACGACGACGTCCTGCCGCTGGTCACCTATTTGCGGTCGGCGCCCGCCGTGGTGCCCGGCCTGCACACCGACGGCGAGTGGGTCTGGCCGGCGTCGGCGGCCGACCGGGTGCTCGAAGAGGCCGCGCTGACCGATCCTGATCTACTGAGTCATTTGCGGTCCCGCCTGCGCGAACCGCACGACCCGGCGGACGCCGTCGCCGTCCACCGGGCGCTGGCCTCGCTGGTGCGTGCCGGAGTGGTCACCTGATGTCCCCCGGCGACCGGGTCCTGCCGCGCCTGCATCTGCTTCTGCTCCGGGTGGCGGGCTGGACCTCCGACGACGTCGTCTGCCTGCTGCGTGCCCGGCTCGCCGAGGGCCGGCTCTCCGAGGTCGCCCGCACGCTGCTGGGTGTGGTGCTCGCCGACCGGATCCCGATCCGTCCCGAGGACGCCGGGCTGCTCGCCCGGATGCTGCCGGACGTGCCGGAGATCGCGCTGCTCGCCGGGGCTGTGCCGGCGGACGGGACGCAGCGCCCGGCCTACCTGTTCGCGCCGGTGCTCGCTCCCGCCCGGACCACGCCGACGGTTCTGGACCTGAGCGCCGCCGACACGGTCAGTCGCGCGGATCGCGCCGCGCGGGAGGCGCTCGGCCAGGTGACCCGTCCCCTCGGCCTGTGGCGTTCCTGGCGGTCCACCACCGGGGGCCGTGACGTCCCGGTCTATCTGGTACACGCCGGTGCGGACGCCGCGAGCCTGCCCGGCGCGGCCGACTGGGTGCAGGGCGAACTGGCCCGGGCGGGCGTCACCGACCCGCAGGTCGAGGTGTGGGGTCCCGGCGTCGACCTGCCGCCGTACCAGCGCCTGGCTCTGGGCCGCTCGGCCCTGCTGTGGGCCGCCGAGCCGGTGCGGCCGGTGACCGTGGCACGGGTCTTCGATTCCTGGGATCCGGCTGCGGGCGGCCGTTTCGACGCCGGCCATCCGCTGCTGGGCGCCGGTGACGAGATGGTCCGGGTGCTGAACTACCTGCGGCAGGGGCGGGTACTGACGGCCACCGCCGTCACCGAGCCGGACGTGTTCGATCCCGGCGCCGGTGGTGTGATCCCGATGAGCTTCCGCACCGACGGCACGTGGATCTGGACGGACGCGGTCATCCACTATCTGAACGCCTACGCGCTCAGCCCCGACGAGGACCTGCTCGCGCACATCCGCGAACGCGACCACGTCTTCACCGAGCCGTCTCCGGTCGCCGAGCACCGCGCCATGGTCGCGCTGACCACGCCCGGGCCCTAGCCCTCTTCTCCCTCTCCCGCCCCCTCCTCCTCTGCCGCTTCCCCTTCCTCTCCCGCTCCCGCCTCCCCTCCCGCACCCTTCCTCGCGAGAGGCCGAGGCGGGGTAGGGCGGACCGCTTGCGGTCCGTTACGGCGCCGCGCCCGGGCAGGCCGGGTACGAACGGGACCGCTTGCGGTCCGTTGGGGCACGGCGCTGCGCCCGGGTCCGCACGGTCGCGGACCGGCGTGGTCGAATGCCGGGATGACCGACCAGGACCAGCTCCATACCGCCTTGCTGAACCTCGGCGGCCGGGTCCCCGACGCGATGCTGGCCGAGGCCAGGCTGCGACTGGCCGACACCGGCACGGTCGCGCTTCCCGAGCCGGAGAGCACTCTCGAACTGGCGTTCACGTTCACCGTCTCCCAGCCGGGCAAACGTGCCTTCGGCGGGCAGGCGCCGCCTCTGATCGATCTGATCGGCCGGGCCGGCCTGATGGAGGGGCCCGACCAGGTCGCGGTACGGACCGTCGCGGACCTGCCCGGGGCGGTGGCCCTGTGGCGCAGCTGGCGGATCGCCCCGGACTGGGCGTCGCAGGTGATCCCGCCCGCCCCGGTCTACGTCCTCGAGACGTCGGGCTCACCGGCCACGGCGGCGGCCATGGTGATGCGCGCGCTGCTCACGGCCGGGATCACGGCGCCCCTGGTCGAGGCGTACGTCACCGGTGACAAGTTGCCGCCGTACCAGGCCGCGGCCCGCAACTCCAGCGCTCTGCTGTGGGCCGACCGGGACACCGAACCGCTTCGGGTCGCCCGGGTCTTCGACGTCGTGGACGATGCCGGGGCACGTTTCACCGACGGGCGCGAGCGACTGTCCGGCGAGGAGCTCGCGCGGGTGGTGGCCTACCTGGACGCGGGTGCCCCGGTGCTGGCCACCACGTCCCGTACGACCGACGTGATGCGACCGGATCGCGGCCCGGTCGTCCCGATGACCTATCGCACCGACGGCCGGTGGCTGTGGCCCGAGTCGGTCGCCTACTACGCCCGGGAGTACGGTCTGGCGCCGCAGCCGGAGCTCACCGAGCACATCCGGTCGCGGGGCCGGCTGCTTCCGGTGACCGACCCCGCCGACGAGCATCGCGCCCTGGCGGTGCTGTTCCAGTCGCACGCGATGGTGGCGGTGCCGTGACGATCTTCGTGGCCATCGCGTCGTACCGCGACCCGGAACTGGTCCCGACGGTGCTGGACTGCATCGCCAAGGCGGCGAGGCCGGACGAGATCCGCATCGCGGTCTGCTGGCAGCACCTCGGCGACGAGGACATCTCCGCGATCCGGGATCTACCCCAGGTCGACATCGAGGAGTACGACGCCAGGGAGAGCCGGGGCGCCTGCTGGGCCCGCGACAAGACGTTCCAGCAGTACCGCGGCGAGGACTGGCTGCTGCAGGTGGACAGCCACACCCGGTTCGCCCCGGGCTGGGACGCGCGGATGCTCCGGATGGCGGCCGAGACCGGCGCGGCGAAACCCGTCCTCACCGCGTATCCGGCCAGTTACGAGCCGGATCAGGAGTTCACCGGCGAGGGGCAGCCGGCCGAGATCATCGTCAACGACTGGACGGCTTTCGGCATACCCATGTTCGGTCAGCGCCTGATCGAGGGCGCCGCGCCGGGCGTACCGCCCAAGCCGGCGAACTTCCTGGCCGCCGGTTTCCTCTTCGCGCCGGGCTCGTTCGCCGTCGAGGTGCCCTACGACCCGAACATCTACTTCCACGGCGAGGAGATCACCCTGGCGCTGCGGGCCTTCACCTGGGGCTACGACCTGTTCCACCCGACCGAGGTCCTGACCTGGCACTACTACATTCGCGAGGACAAGCCGCGGCACTGGAGCGACCATGCCGCCGAGGACTGCGCCCGGCTCGAGGAACTGAGCCGCCGGAGGGTGCTCTACATGCTGCACACCCCACCCGTCGAACGGCTCGGCATCGGCACGGTGCGCACACCCCGGCAGTTCGCCGAACATTCCGGCTGCAACTTCGTCCGCCGTACGTGGACCGACACCCTCGCCCAGGAGCTGGTGCTGCTCTGACTCGAGCCGCCACCGGACACGACCGGCGCTTTCCCGGACCCGCCGAAGGCCACCTCAGAGCACCGCTCCTCCTCGTCTCTCGACACAGAGGGGCGCCAGAAGAGTGCACGCCATCCGGGTATCAGTCCGGCGATCACGCCGTGGCTGTCTGCCCCTCGGCGGCCAGCATCTTGAGCATCTCCTTCGGCATGGGGGCCACCTCGGCCGCGGGCGGTGCGGCCACCTTGACCTCGGTGCCGAAGTCGGAGTACTTCGCGATCATCTTGCCCGCCTGCGCATGCAGCACGGTCAGGTCGAGGGAGATCTCGGTGAGCCGGCCCTTGTCGTCGACCTCGGCGGTGAACGGAACGACGGTCCCCTTCTTGCCCAGCGCTCGCAACCCGGCGTCGGCGCTGTCCGGCGCCTTGGAGAGGTCGAGTTTGCCCTGGAACGAGTCGCCGGTGCGGGTCACGTCGACGGCGGCGTCGACGTAGAGCTGCGTGTTGACCATGTTCTTCGGATTCAGCGAGTTGCCGGCCGGCAGCGCCGACACGTCGAGGGACATCCAGTCCGGCCCCGAGATCTCCTCCATCTTCATGTAGAGCTTCTTGCCGACGAGGCGGATCGAGAACTCCTCGGTGTCGCCGCCGGACGTCATACGCATGGTCATGTCGGCCTTGCCGCCCGGCATGTCGAACGACCCGCTCGCCTCCAGCACGGAGGCCATCGACATGGAGACCTTCATCGACTCCTTCTGGAGCGCTTCCGTCGCGGCGACGAACTCGTCGAGCGGGTCGGCGGTCGGAGTAGCCGAGATGATCGGTGCGGGCCCGGTACGTCCGGGCCCGGTCGCTCCAGACCCGGCCGAGCCGGTCGTGCAGCCACCGATCGCGATGGCGGCGGTAAGCGCCATCATTGCGGCGGCCAACCGTTGCAAACTCATACGTTTCTCCCCGTCGATGTCTGAGCGGCGTTCACCATACCGGGAAGGTCCGACAGTTCACGGCCCGAATTTCCGAACGCGGTGTCACCGCCGCGCCTCGGAGCTCCGGCGATCAGGAGGGACGCCTTCGCCTGCACGCCGCCTGCACCATGACCCGGCGAGCGTTCGTGGTCGGCGCACTCGCGGCGAGCCGTCAGCCGGTGCACGTACGCCGGTACGGAAGCTCGGGAATGAAGCGGGCCCATTCGTCGGCACCGAGGCCGCGGCCGGTGATGGCGCAGGCGTGTACGGCCGGGTCAGCGCGGAGCTTGGTCAGCTTCGTGTAGTTCCACAGCGTGACGGTCGCCCCTTTGCTGCTGGACTGGGCGGCGACGGCCAGGGTGCGCCCGTCGCCCTTGAACAGCACCGCCTTCGCCTTGCCACCGAGGCCACGCATCGAGACGAGCCGGATCGGTCCGGCAGGGTTGGCGGTGTCCCACAGGAACGCTTCGTAGTCTTCGTCCCCGGTTACCAGGGTGCGCCCGTCGGGGCTGAAGGCCGCCGTGGCCACCTCGCCCTTGTGGCCGGTCAGCGTGGCGAGCCGGAGCGGACGGGCTCGGTCGGTGATGTCCCACAGCAACGCCAGGCCGTCGGAGCCGCCGCTGACAACGGTGTGCCCGTCCGGGCTGAAGGCCACGGTGACCACCAGCCCGTTGTGGCCGGCCAGCGTGCCGAGCCGTACGGGGGTGGTGCGGTCGGTCACGTCCCACAGCGTCAAGCCGCGATCGCCGCCGCCGGTGGCCAGCGTGCGCCCGTCCGGACTGAAGGCCACCGCCGCCCCGAAGGTGACGCCGTTCAGCTCGGCCAGCAGGGCGGGGCGGGTCCGGTCGGCGACGTTCCACAGCAGCAGTCGGGTGGGGCCGGCGACGACGGCGAGGGTGCGCCCGTCCGGGCTGAACACCATCGCGTTGGTCTCTGACGCGGGCTCGGTCGGGCCCGGGAGCGCGACCGGCTGGTCCGGGTGGGCCACATCGGTCAGCGTCACCTGTCCGTCCTGGCGCCCGACGGCCGCCGCCGTACGGCCGTCGGGGCTGAATGCCACCGCCCGCACCTGTGCGCTGCGGATGGACAGGTCGGCGCCTGGGACGGGCCGGGAGGGGTCGGTCACGTCCCAGGAGCTCGCCGTGCCGTCGGGGCCGGCGGCGATCAGGGAACGTCCGTCCGGCCGGAACGCCGCCGCCTGGATCTGCCCGCCCTGGACGGTGAGCGCGGCGAGCGGGTCCGGAACTCCGATCCGCCTGACGTTCCAGAGGGTTGCCGTCTCCGAGGTGTCGGTGGTGATCAGTGTTTGCGCGTCCGGGTCGAAGGAGACTGCGGTGATCGCGCCGCTGGCCCGCACGGTGATGACCGGCCTGGGCCCCTCCGCGTACGTCATGTCCCACACCATCGCTGTGCCCTGCCCGTCACCGGCGGCCAGATAGTGTCCGTCCGCGCTGTAGGAGATCGCGTCGACGGCACCCGCAAGGCCGGTCATGCGGCGGTACGGATCGGTGTCCGGCTCCTCGGGTGGCATGGGCGGCGGCGCAATCCGGTCCTGCTCGGCCTGGGCGGTGGCCGTACGCTTCATGTCGTACAGATTCACCACGCCGTCGAAGGCCCCAGCGGCCAGTGTCGAGCCGGTCGGATCGAACGCCATCGACTCGACGCTGAAGCTCTCCATCGCGCGGAGGAAGACGGGATCGGTCCGATCGCTCAGGTCGAAGGCCCCGACGAATCGGGTCTTGTTCACGACAAGGGTGGCGCCGTCCGGGCTGAACGCGAGATCGACCGCCGTATAGGGCACCCAATTGTCCATCGTGGCGAGTTCCCGGGGCTGGGATCGGTCGGCCATGTCCCAAAGGGTCGTGATCCCGCGTCCGTCGCCCGTGGCGAGAGTGATCCCGTCCCCGCTGAATGCCACCGCTTGCACGTAGCCGTCGGGATCCACCGTGGCGAGCCGGGCCGGCCGGGACCGGTCGGTCACATCCCACAGGACCGCGGCGCCCTCCCGGTCGACAACGACCAGGGTCCGCCCGTCCGAGCTGAACACCAGCGGGGTGTCGGCCGCGACCGGGCCGTTGAGTGTGGTGATCCGGGTCGGATTCACACGGTCGGTCGTGTCCCACAGCGACACCTTGCCGTCGGTGCCGAGAGCCGCCAAGACGCCGTCCGGCCCGTAGACGGCCGATGTCACGTCGCTGATCGTGCCGGCGTACTTCGTCGTGGTGACGACACCGGTTACTTCGCTGAGCGTCACGGCGTCGGGCAGCAGTTCCTGGGCTGCGGCCCCCAGCATCAGGGCCGTCTTCGGATCGCTGCTGATCGTCGCCTTGCTCTGAGTCGTCAGCCGTCGACTGATCGCGATCCGCTGCTGCTGGTCCGCTTTGGCCTGTTGCCTGGTGGCTTCCGCAGTCGCCGCTGCGGCCTCCTGCTGCTTCTCCTCGGCGATCTTCGTCAACCGCCGCGCCTCCGCCTCCAGCTGCTGCGCCTCCTGCTCCAGCTGCTGCGTCCGCTGGCCGGCCTCCTTCGACAGCCGCTGCAGTGTCCGGGTCCGCTTCGCCGCCTGATCGGCGATCCGCTGCTGCCGCCGGGCCTCGGCGGTCGCCTGATCCGCCAGCCATTGCTTCTCTTGCGCCGACTGCTCCGACCGCCTCGCCTCAGTCGCCGCGGACACCGCCAGGGCCTGCTGCTCCTTCGCCACCTCCTGCTGCCGGGTCGCCTCCTGCGCGAACCGCTCGGCGCTGCCGCGTTGCACCTCCGCCACCTCTTGCTGATGCAACGCCTCGGCTGCCGCGGCGGTCGCCCGGTCCGCGTTGCGCACCGACGACACGCTGGTCAGCACCGCCCACAGGGTCAGCACCACCAGCGTCGCCAGCGCCCCGGACCCGAGCCGGCGTGCCCGGCGATGGTGCCGGACGTCCTCACCCTCCAGTTCGTCCTTGCTCACCCCGTGCATCGGGGCGGCCAGTTGGGCGATCCCGTCCCGGAAGCGGGAATGCTGCAGGCTGAGATGCTCGCTGCCCCGCGCCCACCGCAGATCCAGGAAAAGCGGCTCCTCGGCGAACACACCCCGCAGTGTCGCGGGCACCGCCGTCGAGTCCTCGGTGAAGTCGTGACGTTCCTGGTCCCACGCCCACTCCCCGTCGGTCACCACGGGAAGGATCCGATTGGCCGACTTGGTGGCGATCCAGTGCTCGATCTCCCGGTTCACCCACCGCGATTGCGCGGCCTCGGGCGAGGCGAGCAGCACGAAGTACTCCGAGCCGTCCAACGCGGTCTGGATGGAGGACCACAGCCCCGGGGTCACCGCCAGTCCGGTCTGATCCCGGAAGATCCACAGGGCGCGCCGGCGATGCCAGGGTTTGGCCAGGCGGTGCAGGCCCCGTTGCACGGCGGGAGCCAGCCGGCCGTCCGCGGCATGGCTGTACGAAATGAAACCGTTGAAGGTCACTACTGGTCCCCTGGCGATCAAAGACGTTCGGCGACCACAGATTGTCGCCTGTCTTCGCCCCATCAGGAAGGCCGAAGATCATATGACCACGATGCCGCACGACCTTGACGGCGCTGTCGCATTGAGCGATCGGGTGCTGTGATGCCGGCGGGCCGGGTGAGATGCGTCAGCGTCCCCGTTGCGCCACCCGGTAGGTACGCAGGTGGGGGTCGGCCGTGATCTGCGCCTCGGTGTACTTGATGGTGTCCCAGCCCTTGCGTGAGTAGAGCCGGGTCTGGTCGGCGTACCAGGGTGAGTTCGGGTTCGTCGACTGCGCATAGGTCAGGATCTGCCGTCCCGACGGGCCGTGGCGGCCGAGCTCGACGGCCATCACGAACGACGTTCCGTGTACGACCTGCGGGTACCCCACGCCCGGTACGAGCGGGTTGGTGATCACGTTGAAGGCGCCGGCCTCACCGCGGCCGCCGTGGATGGGGATGCGCTGTTCGCCGCGGCGGTCGGTGTGGATGTCACCCAGTTTCGCGTCGAGCGGGATGCCGGCTAGCCGTTGCACGGCGTCGGCGAGCGCTGTCCGTACCCGTGGATCTGTGGTGTCGAGACGGCGTGGGGTGCGCACCGGATCGGTGGCGTCGAAGGTGTCGGCGAACCTGATGCCGCCCGATAGGGCGAACTCGGCGAACAGGTGTGCGCCCCGGCTGTCCAGGTCGACATGCTGGTCGAAGCGGGACAGCGCCTCGCAGGCCGGGGTGAGCTCGACGGTCGCGCCGTTCGAGGCGGTCGCGGTCGGCTGCCGCCGGCAGAGCGCGACGAGGTCGTCGCGGACGAGCTCGGCGCCGTACACCCGGTTGCCGAACATGACGTTCCAGAGACGGGCGGTGGTGAAGCCCCTGCCGGGCAGGCCGTCGGTGCCGGCGAGGCGCTGCCGGATCTGGTCGAGCCCCAGCCGGGTACGCAGGCTGCGCTGGGTGCGTTCGTTGCCGAGGATCCGCGGGAAGCCCTCCAGCGGCGCGGCCGGGCTGGCCAGCCAGTGACTGTCGTTGGAGTTGGTGACGTAATCGTCGCGGAACCGCAGCGGCAGGTCGGCCGGGCCGAGGATGCCCGGGACCGCGGCGTCGGGGTCGGCGCCGAGCGCGCAGTCCGACCGGGAGCCGTCCAGGACCGCCTGGCCACTGGAGGCGTAGAGCGGCTGGAACGGCGCCGGGATGCAGGCGGCCGCGAGCGCATCGGTCACCCGGGGCACGACCGAATGATCGCCGTAGAGCGCCTCGCCGCGCGCGTCGGCCGCGATCACGTTGACCCAGGGGAGGAACTGGTGCCGGTCGAGGACCGCCTTGAGCGCCCGGACATCCTTGGCCTGGCCCATCCGCAACCATCCGTCGAAGGCGCGGTTGTTGCCCGCGTTGACGTCGGTGATGGCGTACGCGGTGGCCGACGTCCAGTCGAAGGCGCCCGGCACCACGACCACCGGGCCGTAGCGGGTGTCGTGGAAGGTGCGGCTGACGAGGCCGCTGCCGGTCTGCACGGTGACCGTGCGGGTGCGCATCCTCTCGGGCCGGCCATCGACGTAGTAGGAGGTGGGATCGCCCGGAACGAGACTCAGACGGTGCCACACGAACCGGCGTGCGGTGGAGACCGTGTGGCTCCAGGCGAGGGTGCGGTTGTGGCCGATCTCGACGATCGGGTCGCCGATCAGCGCCGCGCCCTCGACGTCGTAGCGGCCGGGCACCTTGAGATGCATCCGGTAGAAGCGCTCGGCGCCCTGCCACGGGAAGTGGGGGTTGGCCAGCAGCATGCCGCTGCCGTCGGTGGTGGCCTGTCCGCCGAGGCCGTAGGCGTTGCTGCCGATGCCCGCGCTCGCCCCGTCGAGGGCGGCGACGACCGCGGCGGCGTCGGGAGTCTCCGGGGACTCCGCGGGCCCGGCTGCTGTCGGTGGCATTGCGGTGACGATGCCGTCGAGCAGTGCCCGGGAACCGGCCCGGACCATGCTGTCCCACGAGGTACGCCAGAAGTCGATCTCGGAGAGCGGGCGCACCCAGGCCTTGCCGCGGCACGCCGGGTCGGTCAGGCGTTGTACGCCGGTGCGCCGCAGGAAGTGGTTGTAGCCGGCGACGAAGCCGCGGATCTGGTCACGGACGTCGTCGGACGGCGACTGCACACCGTCGCGGCGGCCCTCGAGCAGTCGCTCGGCGACGCGGTCGTCGATCGCCTTGCGGTAGAAGAGGTCGCTGCGCACGTTGGCGTCGTCCGGCCCGGCCGCACCGAACCACCGCGACCGCTCGCCGTTGGCCGTCACCACACTCTCGGCGATGACGCAGATGTTGTCCTCGGCCTGCACATACCCGGTGCCGAAGCCGAGGCTCCCGAAGTCGGCGGCGGTGATGTGCGGGACACCGTAGGAGGCACGGCGAATCAGAGCCGCATAGCCGCCGTCGTGCTGCATACCGGAAGCCGCTGATGGTACGGCTGTGCCCGCCACGACCACGCCGACCGTGACCGCCGCTGCTGTCAGGCGCACGAACAAGGACGTCACGGCAGCATCTCCCCCTCGATGCGATGCCCGGCGGATCAATCGCAACGGTGGGGGAACCGGCTGATGCCTCGGCTCTTCCCCACTCGTCCCCCCGTCGAGCGACTGGCTCTACCGTCCACATACTCTCATCGCTCGACGGGACCAAAAGCAACCACATTCATCGATCTGTGCGGAGCCGGCTTCCGGCCTGCCCGGTCACTACGGCACCGCCACACCGCCGGCGGTCGGTGGCACGCGCTCGAAGCGCACCGTGCTCAGGTAGCCCGGCAGGTCGCTGAGCACGTACAACTCCCCGTGCACGTCCACGCCGAAGGCGGTCGGCTGGGTGGGGAGGTCGCCGATGGTGGCGGACTCGTAACCGCCGCCGGCCTTGGGACGTACGGCGAACGCGAGGGTCGAGCAGTAGTCGCTGGCGAGGTAGACGCCCCGCGCCTCGGGGGTTCGCGATCCTCGGTACACCACGCCGCCGGTGACCGAGCAGCCGTCGGTCATGAAGTGCTCGTACTCGAAGACGGGGTCGACATACCGCACGCCCGGGCGGCACTGGTCCGGGTCGAACACCGGGGTGCCCTCCTTGCAGGACCAGCCGAGATTGGCGCCGCCCTGCCACGGGCGGACGTGGTTGACCTCCTCGACCAGGCCCTGGCCCACGTCGCCGATCCACAGGGAGTTGTCGACGTCGACGGAGAACCGCCACGGGTTGCGCAGCCCGTAGAGCCAGATCTCGGGCCGGGCGCCGGGCTTACGGACGAACGGGTTGCCCGCGGGCACGCAGTAGGGCTTGGACCCGCAGGCCCGGCCGACGTCGATCCGCACGATCTTGCCCAGCAGGGTGCCGAGGTCCTGACCGGCTTTGAACGGGTCGTTCGCGTGGCCGCCGTCGCCGGTGGACCAGTAGAGGTAGCCGTCGCGGCCGAACGCCACCTGCCCGCCGTTGTGGTTGCCGTACTCGGCATGCTCCTGGGTGAGCAGCACCTGTAGCCGGTCCGGGGCGCCGATCGGCAGTCGCGCCAGGGTCAGCGCCCCGGCCGGCAGGCTCGTGTAGGACACATAGAGCATGCCGGTCCGTACGAAGTCCGGCGCGGGCGTGATGCCGAGAAGGCCCCGCTCGTTGTCCGAGGTGTCGATCCGGGCGGTCAGGTCGAGCACCGGCTCGGCTGCCAGCCCGGTGTCGGGACGATAGGAGCGGACGGTGCCGTCCTTCTCCGCGATCAGCATCCGGCCGTCGGGCAGCCCGGTGATCGCGATGGGACGCTGCAGGCCGAAGGCCACCTGCTCGGACACCACGGTCAGCTCGGTGAGTGGCACCGGGGCGGCACCGGACCCGCCTGGCGTGGCGGCACCGGCCGCCGGCCCGGAGGCGGACAGCAGCGCGGACGAGACGAGAGCGACCAGGCCGGCCGTCATGGCGGCGGTGGGACAGCGCCATCGCACCATCTTCGGCTCCTCAACAGAGTGGTGGGGGAATTCCGGGAGCGCTCCCACCGTACATCGATGAGTAACAATTGATAAGAGCTCGGATGCAGCCGCCGGCGACGACGGCGACCGCGGCCACAGCGCCGATCTCGACGCGGCTTGGCAGCGCGGCATCACGAGTCTCCAAGCACGGTAGGGCCGACCATGGCACGTCGACGGCCTTGCTCAAATTATCTTAGTCATTAAGGTAATCGCATGGCCATATCGACCGACTTCTCCGTGGCGATCGCCGGCGCCGGGCTCTCCGGCCTCTGTCTCGCCCAGTACCTGACGCGCGCCGGCATCGACGTGCACGTCTACGAGCGGGATCAGAGTCCCTTCGTCCGGCAGCAGGGCTATCGGATCATCCTCGACCGGTACGGGCTGGAGGCGCTGCGTGAGAGCCTGCCCCGCCCGCTGTACCGCCTGGCGCTGGCCACCGGCGACGAGCCCGGCGGGCGCCTGCGATTCACCGACAGCCGGCTGCGGGACGCCTTCACCATCACCTTCAAGGACGAGCCGGACGCGACGCGCCAGGTCGACCGGGCCACCCTGCGGTCGATCCTGATGACCGGGCTGGACGGGCGCATCCACTACGGGCGGGCGGCCGTCGCGGTCGACAAGGGCGGTCCGGCCGGGCTGCGGCTGCGGTTCGCCGACGGCGGGGCCGTCGCGGCGTCGGTCGTGGTGGGCGCGGACGGTGTCGGCTCGGCGCTGCGCGCGCAGCTCATTCCGGACACCGACCCGGCGAGTGCCCCGATGGTGGGCATCTACGCCCGCTCGCCCCTGACGTACAAGGGCGTGAGCATCATCCCCGAGGCGCTGCGGACCAGCGGGGTCCTGTCCATCGCCGACCGGCCGGGCCGGGCGTTCTTCTTCACCTCGATGCGGTTCGGCGAGAGTCCACGGGCGGCGTTCGCCCGGGTGGCCCCGGGCAGCTATGCGCCGACCAGCGACGACTACGTCATGTGGGGGCTCCTGCTGCGGCGGGAGGAGGTGCCCGCTGCGGCCCGTGGGGATCTGCTGGCGCTGCGGGATCTGGCCGTCCGGATGAGCGCCGACTTCCATCCGCTGATCCGGCGACTGGTCGGCACCGGCGAGCTGGACACCACGGTGCTCAACCCGTTCGCCACCGGCCGGCGCCCGCAACAGTGGGCGGTGCCCCGGGCGACGATGATGGGTGACGCCGTGCACGTCATGCCGCCGTTCGGAGCGCAGGGCGGCAACACCGCGCTCCGCGACGCCGCCCTGCTCGGCCGCAGGATCGTCGACGCCTGGGTGAGCGACACCCCGGTGGAGGAGGCGATCGCCGCCTACGAGGACGAGATGGTGCCGTACGCGTTCCGCGCCGTCGACACCGCCGCCGGGCTGATGCGCCGCCTCACCGGTGACGCCGTCGCGCCGCACTGGGTGCTGACACGGGTTCTACCTCGGCTGCACCGGGTCACCGTACCGGAGGCATGATTGCCTGCATGTCCGACGAGCCGGCCCGTGCGTCCGCGATCGCCGACCTGATGCGCGCCGGGCGGGAGACCACCCGGCTGTCGACGGTGTTCCGGTATGCCATCGCGGACCGGCTGGGCCTCGCCGTGAGCGACCTGGAGTGCCTGGACTTCCTGGCCGACGTCGGATCCGCCACCGCGGGGCAGATCGCCGAGCGGGCCAACGTCACCACCGGGGCCGTGACCAGCATGCTCCGCCGGCTCCAGCAGGCCGGCTGGGTCACGGCCGAGCGCGATCCGGCGGACCGGCGACGGGTGATCGTCACCCTGCGGCCGGAGCGCGCCGCCGAGTTGGAGCGACCCTACGCGCGGTTCGCCGAGCGGGCGGGGCGGCTCGTCCACGGCTACAGCGTCGAGGAGATCACGCTGCTGGCCCGGCACTACGACCGGATGCAGGCGATGTATCTCGCCGAGCTGGACGACCTCCGCGGCGACCCGCCCGCACCGTCGCGGCGGGGCTGACGGCTCAGCCGCCGGGGCAGGTGTGGCGACCCCCGCTGTAGGCCACGCACGTACTCTCCGGGGCCGGGTCTCTCCGTGCGGAGTCGCTCGTGAGCGCATAGATCGCGCACAACGCCGCCACCGTGACCAGGACCGTGATCACCGCGCCGCGGAACCACTGCACAGGACCGCGGCGAACGGCGACGACCGCGGCGAGGCCGGCGCTGAGACCGGCGACGAGCCACGCGACCGTCCCCGCGGGATGGTCCTTCGTGAGCCACTCCGGCAGCAGACTGACGAACGCAGCCGGGCTCACCACCAGCAGCGCGATCAGGACCGCCAGGGCGGCGAACCCGAGGAGGACCGTTCCGCCGGCGACGACCCCGCGGCCGGATCGGCGCTCGCCGGGCATCACGTCGAGGTGCTCATCGTCCATGTCCGGTCCTCCGCATCGCCGCGCCTGTCACCTTCGGCCCGGGGAGGGTCCGAGGACTACCCCATCGACGGACCGGGCGTCAGTCGGACTCCACGACCGTGAAAGGCGGCCGCACGCCCTCGGTGAGCTCGGCCGCCGCCTCCAGGGCCATCACCGCACGGTCCCGGCTACCGGCGGGTGACCTGGCGGTGGAGTGTAGCGACCCCAGGGCGACGAGATAGCCGGACCCCACCGCGGCATAACCCGAGATCGTGTGCCCGATCTGGTAGTCGTCGCCGACGACGTAGAGGCGGCCGTGGATGCCCACCAGGAACTGTCCACCCTGCTCCTGGCCGTCCTCGGTCCGCGCGTAGCCGCCCGTGGAGAGACAGTCGCGGACTGCATCGATGAACGTGGTGGCCATGAACCGGTCGACATCCCAGGTGTCGGGCTCACCGACGGTCAGCGAGTAGCGCAGGAGCTGACCCATCCGGTAGCTGGTCGTGAAGCCCATAACGTACGGCCCCACCTGGAACACCTTGGAGTCCGACCGCACCGCCACGTGCCACCCGTCGCTCCCCGCCGAGTCACCGCCGACGGTGACGGTCCGCCCATCCGTGATCCCCACGATGCACGTCATGAAGTCACTTTCCCCGCCCGGCGAGCCGATGCCAACCACCCGACCCGCGACACCCGGACGACGGCTCGGGGATGTCGTACCCCCGGTCTATCTTCATCGGCGTTCCTCCCTCTGCCGAAAGGTGGCCCGGATGCCGGCCGAAACGACGTACCTCGAGCTCTCCGAAGACAGCGGCAGCTCGCACAAGTTCTACGAGGTGACCGTCGACGGCGTCGATCTCACCGTCCGGTATGGGCGGATCGGGGATCGGGGGCAGGTGAAGCAGTCCTCGTACACCAGCGCGGACAAGGCCCGGTCCGAGGCGGCCAAGAAGATCGGCGACAAGGTTCGCAAGGGGTATGCGCCCGCCGTCATCGGGCAGCGCCAGCCGCGCTCGGTCACCCGCCGGCAGATCGTCAGCACCCGCTCCACCGCCAAGCGTGCTCCGGTGCTGTGGCGCTACCGCAGCGGCAGCCCGGCCTTCGGGGTGTTCGTCGACGACGACGTCTGCATGGTGGGCAACGAGGCCGGGCTCATCACGACGCTCGATCATCGGGCCGAGGTGCAGCAGCAGTTCCGGCTTCCCGACGGGGTGAAGTGCATCGTCGCCGACGACCGGTGGATCTACGCCGGGTGCGACGACGGCAACGTGTACGACCTGTCCGGCAAGGTGCCCCGCCTGGCCTACCGGATCGCTCCGGAGATCGACATCTACTGGCTGGACATCCACGACGGCGTGCTGGGTGTCTCCGACGCCAACGGGGGCATCTCGGCCATCGACCACGAGGACGAGTTCCTGTGGCAGCGGCCCGGCCGGGGCTCGTCGGCCTGGATGGTGCGCTGCGACGACAACGCCGTGCACCACGGGCACAGCGCCGGTGTCACCAGCTACGACTGGCGTACCGGGCGGGAGCTGTGGCACACCGGCACTCGTGGGGCGGTCCTCTTCGGCTGGCAGGAGCGCGACACCGTCTACGCCGGCACGGCCGACCGGCAGGTCGTGGAGCTCGGCAAGGACGGCACGCACCGGCAGGCCTACCGGTGTGACGCCGCCGTCTTCTCCTGCGCCGCCGCCGAGGACGGCCGGTATGTCTTCGCCGGTGACAGCGCCTCGTCGGTGTACTGCTTCGACGCCTCCGGGAACCGGTTGTGGAAGCTCGCCACCGGGTGCGGGTCCGCCTACTCCATGCAGTATCACGACGAGCGGCTCTACATCGTCACCACCGACGGCTCGCTGGCCTGCATCGACGCCAGCGAGCAGGCCGTCCGGTCGGCGGTCGACGGCACGGTTCCACAGGTGATGGACGTCAAGGCGCCGCGGATGGCCGAGGTCGCGCCCTCCACCACTGTCGAGATCGTCCACGACCCGGCCGACGGCGTGGTCGTCGAGTGCGTCGAGGAGTCCGGCCGCCTCCGGATCCGCGTGGTCAGCTCCGGTTACCACCGCGACTGGCAGGTTCAGTTCCCCAAGGGCATCCGGGAGAGCGGCACCCGCTACGTGGTCACCGGCATCCGTGAGGCGTCGCGCGGTGGTTTCTACCGGGCCTACGGCGACATCAGGCGTCTCGGCTGACGTGACCGCCGGGGCCCATGAGCCCCCGCGTCACCGGCCGCGACGCCGGCCTTCGCCGATCCGGCGATCGGGCTGCGGCGCCATGACGCGGCGATCCGCCGGCTCGGCCCCTTGAGCCCCGCCGGGCCGTTGCACGAGGGCTGCACGCCCGGGGTTGTGACGGCGCCGGCCGGGTCGGGGCGGCGGCCGACGCGCTGCGGCACTTCGCGGAGGTCCGCGGCCGTGTCGTGCGGGGGCCTCGGCGTCGAACCGGGGACCGAAGCCCACCTCGGCGTGCTGTGCCAGGAGACGCCCGGTCAGCCGGTGCGGGCAGGGTCGTGGTCACGGGCGCTGGCGATCCTCGACGACCTGGACCACGCCGAAACCGCCGACGTCCGCGGCAAGCTGTCCGATCTGTCGCGGTGATCCTACATCTGCGGACCCACCGTGCCGATAACGTCAGCAAGGGAAGAGCCCGCACGGAAAGAGCCGACGATTCATGATCAGCACCTCTGAGAAGCCGCAGCCGTGGGCTGTCCCGACCGTGACCGTCTCCATCGGCGGCGGCCCGGCGCAGACCTGCCGGGTCACCCGGGAGCCCAACGGCACCCTGCGCCTGGGAATCACGAGTTTCGCCATGGTCGGTGTCGACGCCACCCTGCTCTGGACGCAGAACGGCCGCGGCTTCAGCATCGAGGGCACCGTCGTGCCGGAGCCGGCGAACAGCATCCCCGGCGTGTATCTGCGGGTGGACGAGACCGCGGGCGGCATCGAGCGGCGGCGCTCCGAGCGGGTCGATGTGCACGTGCCGGTCGTGGTGGCGCTGCCGTCCGGCCATCTCTTCCCCGGGCGGACGATGAACCTGTCGGTCGGCGGCGCGCACGTCGTCGTCGATCTGGACGAGGTGGGCGACGACGCTCTGATGACCCTGGCCGAGGATCTGACGCGGGGTGAGCGGGTGAGCGTCGAGTTCCTGCTGCCGGACGGGCCGGTGGACGTCAGCTGCCAGGTCGGCGGCGGGGGCGACGAGCCGGGTGACGTGCGGATGCTGTTCGTGGAGGTGCACCCGCAGGTGCGGGCCCGATTGAGCGCGTTCTTGAAAACGGTGTAAGTACTACACCGGTCCGTCCGGGCATCGATCGTGCACAATCGACGACCGTGTCCTACAACGGCTTCATCTCGTACAGCCATGCGGCAGACGGGCGGCTGGCGCCGGCCGTACAGCGGGGCCTGCATCACCTGGCGCGACCGTGGAACCGCCGCCGGGCACTGTGGATCTTCCGAGATCAGACCGGGCTGTCGGTCACGCCCGCGCTGTGGTCGTCGATCCAGCGGGCGATAGACGGCTCCGACTGGTTCGTGCTGATGGCCTCGCCCGAGGCGGCGCAATCCCCGTGGGTCAACCGGGAGATCGAGCACTGGGTGGCGACCAAGTCGGCGGCCCGGATCCTGCCGGTGGTGACCGACGGCGAGTGGCGGTGGGACCGCGACACGCGGGACTTCGACGAGTCGTCGACGGCGGTGCCGCCGGCTCTGCGCGGTGTCTTCGACGAGGAACCGCTGCATCTGGACCTGCGCTGGGCCCGTGACGATCGGCATCTGACCCTGCGGCACTCCCGGTTCCGGGACGCGATCGCACAGCTCGCCGCCCCGATGCACGGGGTCACCAAGGACGATCTCGAGGGCGAGGACGTACGGCAGCATCGTCGCGCCGGCCGGCTGCGATGGGCCGCGGTCACGTCGCTGGCGCTGCTGGCCCTGCTGGCGTCGGTGACCGGTGTGTTCGCGGTACACAACGCGGACCAGGCCAACGCGTCGGCGATGGAAGCGGTCCGCCAGCAGCAGGAGGCGACGGTGCAGCGCGGGAGCGCGGCGAAGTTCGCCGGTGAGGCGCAGCGGCAGCAGGAGATGGCCGAGCGTCAGGAGGCACGGGCTCGGGACGCGGCCGACGAGGCGCAACGGCAGTTGAGCCGGGCGGACAGCGCGGCGGCCCGGGCGGCCGAGCAGCAGCGGCTCGCTGAACGGCAGAACGCTCTGGCCCGCGAGTCGGCGCGGGAGATGCGCCGTCAGCAGGAGCGGGCCGAGGAGCAGGCGCAGATCGCCCGGGCGCAGCAGAGGCTGGCGGGCACGGCGACCACGGAGGCGCGCAAGCAACAGAGAATCGCCGAGCGGCAGGAGAAGCTGGCCAAGGAGGCCGGCGCCGAGGCCCGCCGGCAGGAGAGGCTCGCCGGGGAGCAGGAGAAGCTCGCCGTCGAGGCCGCCACAGAAGCCCGCAAGCAGGAGAAGATCGCCCGCGAGCAGGAGCAGCGTGCCGAGGCCGCGAAAGCCGACGCCGAACGCGAGAAGGCGAACGCCGAACGCGAGAAGGCCAACGCGGAGCAGGAGAAGGCGAACGCCGAACGGGAGAAGGCGAACGCCGAGCGGGAGAGGGCCAACGCCGAACGCGAGAAGGCCAACGCCGATCAGCAACAGCGGATCGCCATCAGCCGGCGGCTGATCAACGAGGCCAAGGCCACCCTGCAGGACGAGCCGCAGACGGCGTTGCGGATGGGCATCGCGGCGCAGCGGATCCACCCGGAGGCGGAGACCCGCCGCGCGGTCGCCAGCCTCATCGCGTCGACCCGGTACGCCGGCGCCATCGACGACGTGACCGCGGTAGAGCACGGCCCGGGCACGCTGCTCGTCACCCTCAACGAGGTCGGCGTGGTGTCGCTGTGGGACACGGCCACCCGGGCCGACGCGGCGCTGCTCGCCACGATCGGCACGCCCGGCCCGCTGAACAACCAGATGTCTCTGACCGACGACGGAAAAGCCCTGGTGGTGGTACGGGACGGCGTCGCGCGACTGTGGGACGTCAGCACCCCGGCGAGCCCCGCCCTGATCGCCGCGCTGCCCGACGACCGCTACTACCACTCGGCCGTTTTCAGCCCGGACGGCCGCATCCTGGTCACCGGTGACCGCACCGGCCCGGACGGCTACGCCACGCTCTGGGACGTGGCCGACCGGACCCGGCCGAGGGAGCTGTCGACCCTGACCAGCAACATCTTCTCCGGTGACGACTTCGTGTTCAGCGCCGACGGCAAGACTCTGGTGGACAGCATTGGCGACACCCACATCTGGGACATCAGCACCCCGGCCGAACCGGTCGAGCGGGCCACGATCCCCGAGACCGGCACCGTGTTCGCGATCGCGCTCAGCCCGACCGCGCCGCTGCTGGCGATCGGCAACAGCCTCGGCGAGCTCGACCTCTACGACCTGACGGACACCGCCGAGCCGGTCCGGACCGCGCGGCTGCAGTACGACGCCACGACCCTGATGCTCTCCCTGGCGTTCAGCGCCGACGGCAGCGTCCTGGCGTCCGGTGACCACGACGGGCGGGCCAAGCTCTGGCAGATGGGCGCCTACCCGCGCGAGATCGCCGAGGTGACCGGCACCGGCGGCGTCGAGTCGCTGAGCTTCAGCGGCGACGGGCGGACGCTCGTGACGGCCGACAGCGCCGACACCGCGGTGCTGTGGAACACCACCGAGTTCGCCGCGCCGCGCAAGCTCTCCGAGACGGCCGCACACACCGACCAGCTGCTCGCGTTGTCCTACGGCGGCGACGGCAAGTCGATGACCACGATCGGAGCGGACGGCCTCGCGGTGTTCTGGGACACCACCGACCGGCAGCGGCCCACCCAGCGGGTCAGTCTGCCGGTCCCCGGGCACGGCGGCTGGGGCCGGGCCGCGATCAGCCCCGACGGCCGCCGCATCGCCGGCGCGGGCGCCGAGGACAACGTGGTGGCGCTGACCGACGTCACCGACCCGGCGAACCCGTCGGCGCCGGTCACGCTGCGGTCGGCCGTGGAGTCGCCGAGCGTGCTGTCGTTCAGCCCGGACGGGCGAACCTTCGCCATCGGCGGCGACGGCAAGGTGGAGTTGTGGGATCTGGCCGGCACGACCGGCATCACCCGGATCACCACCCTGACCTTCACCATCTCCTCGGTCGGTGACGTGGTGTTCGGCCCGGACGGGCACACGATGGCCGTCACCGCCATCACGACGGTCAGCCTGTGGGACGTCAGCGACCGGGCGAAGCCGAAGCAGCTGTCCGAGCTGGCCGGTCACGGCAACACGGTGCTGACGGTGAAGTTCAGCCCGGACGGCACGACCGTGATGACCGGCAGTTACGACCACACGGCGATCCTCTGGGACGTCAAGGACCCGGCCAAACCACGCCGGCTGACCACCCTGACCGGCCACGATTACAAGGTGGGCGCGGTGGCGTTCAGCTCCGACGGCGCCACGGTGGCGACCGCCGAGGACGGCTCGTGGGCGATCCTGTGGGACGTCTCGCAGCCGTCCAAGCCGGTGCAGCTGGCCCGGATGAAGCTCGATCAATACCACAGGCCGGTCGACATGGCGTTCAGCTCCGACGGCGGCACCCTGGCCGTCGGTACCGATTACGGCTGGGACGGGCGGATCGCGCTCTGGGATCTCACCGATCTCAACGCTCTCCGCACCGATCCGGGCGCGTTCGGCTGCACGATCACCGGCCGGGGCCTCACCGCGGAGGAGTGGGCCCGCGAGGTGCCGGAGCTGGCATTCCAGCTGACCTGCGCCCGCTGACCGGCTCGGCGAAGGCTGCGGCGGCCCGCTGGGGCGCCGCAGCCGGGTCCGCGTCACCGGACGAACTCGATCTCGGGGTATCGCGGGTGCGGCGCGCGCATCAGGTGGCCGTCCCGCCGGCGCAGGTGCTGGTCGAAGAAGGCCCGCAGGTAGGCGCGCTGGACGGCGACGGACCGTTGCGGCTCGAGAGTGCCGACCATCTCGGCCAGCTGCTCCGGAGTGAGCCCGAGCTCCGCGGCGGCCTGGGGATAGAGGACGACGCCGTCGTTGAACGACCCGTGAACCGCCCCACTCAGTCTCAGCTCGCGTTTCCAGCCACGCTGACTGGCCCAGAAGGTATTCCAGGTCGGGTCCTCGGCGCCCGGGCCGTGGTCGCTGCTGAGCAGCAGGAACGGCCGGTCCGAGCCGGCGACCGCGTGGGCGCCGACGAGGGTGCCGTCGAGGTTGACACCGGCCTTCAGACGCCGGTCGGCGTGCATCACGGCGGCGGCGGTGCTCCCGCCCAGGGAGTGGCCGAACATGCCGACCCGGTCCAGGTCGAACGCGCCGCGCAGACCGTCGGGCAGCGGGCGGCGCCCGGCATCGGGGTTGCGCCCGGCGTCGAGGGCGGCCAGCTGGTCGAGGACGAACCTGATGTCGGCGGCGCGGACGTCGGCGACCCGGGCGATGACCTCGTCGTCGAGCTCCGGCGGGAGGGCGGCGACCTCGACCCGCCCGTCGGGGAACTCCACCTCGGACGCGTCGTGAGTGTGATCGACGGTGACGACGATGAACCCATGAGCGGCCAGATCCTCGGCGAGGACGGTGCTGGTGCCGCGGTCGCCGCCGAGACCGGGTGAATACAGCAGGACCGGGTGACCGCCCGCCTTCCGGGCGACCGGCGCGCCCACCCGCCCGTGCGTGGCGGTGGTGCGGACCCGATCGGCGGGCAGACCGAAGACCTCGGAGAAGTGCGGCACCGCTCCGGGCGACAACCAGGGCGCCGGCAGGTGGCCACGGGTGCTCCGCGCCGGATACCAGACCTGGACCATGATCTCGCGGACCGGGTGGGAAGGCACCCACGGATCGATGCGCGTGGTGTCCCTCAGGTGCAGCGCGACGGTGCCGAGGCACTCCGGGCCGGTCGGCGCGGGCAGGGCGTATCCACCGGTGAACCGACGGTGCGCGACCGCGGGTGCGGCAGCGGCCAGCCCGAGACCCGAGGCCAGGGCAGCCGTCAGCAGCGTGCGGCGGCGCAGTGGCCGTACCGCAGCGGGGAAGCTCTTGATCATTTGATCTCTCTCGGTCTCGTGGCGGATCGATTGCGGCCCGCGGGCCGCTCCGGGACAACGCTGCCGGAAGCGGGCCGCATTGTCGGTGGGGCCAGCCGCCGGTTGAGGGTGCGGTTATCCGCACCCTCGACGGAGGGGTAGCCCCATGGCTGCTGAGCTGCGCGGTGTTTACCTTGATCACGTGACCTCGGCATCAGTGGTGAGACTTCGTGCGGCGCCGGCGACCCTGTGGGCGGCCCGCTCCCGGCGTGCCACCGTCCACGCGATCGCGGGGCTGCCGATCGGCGTGGTGGCGTTCGCGATCATCTGTGGCCTGCCGGTCGCGGCCGCCTACTGCGCGGCGTGGAGCCTGCTCTACGCCCCCGCCGGCGACTGGGCATCGACCGTCACGTTCGTGCTGCTCACGCTGGTCACTCCCCCGGTCGCGCTGTGGTCCGTGCCCGGCCTGACCGCACTCCAGCGCCGACGTTTCCGGGTGGTGCTGGGCGTCGAGATCCCACCCCTGCCGCGCTCCGCCTACGACGGCTCGTGGCCGGCCCGTCTCGCCCGTGCGGCGCGGGCGCCCGGCACGTGGCGGCAGATCGGTTACCACGTGCTCGCGTTGTTCATCGGCGTGGGCGGGGCTGCCCTGACAGCCGCTCTCTGGTCGGCCGGGATCGGCGTCGTTGTGCTCCTTCCGCTGCAGGCCCTGGGTCTGTGGGCGGCCGAGGGACCGTGGGCGGTCACCGCGCCGACCGGCGCTCTCGGGTTGGCGGCACTGCTGGCGGCGCCGTGGGTGGCCCGGGGCGTGGCCCACACCGACACGGCTGCGGCACGGGCGCTGCTCGGCCCGAGCCGCAACGAGGAGCTGTCGCTGCGGGTGGAGTCCCTGGCCCGGAGCCGGGCCGACGTCGTCGCCGCCACCGACGCCGAGCGCCGCCGGATCGAGCGCGACCTGCACGACGGCGCCCAGCAGCGGCTGGTCTCACTTGCGATGAACCTGGGCATGGCCCGCGCCTCCCTCACCGATGCGCCCGGACCGGCCATGCAGGCCATCGAGGCCGCCCACGACGAGGCCACCCAGGCGCTCGCCGAGCTGCGTGAGTTCGTCCGCGGCCTGCATCCGGCCGTGCTCGACGACCGGGGCCTCGACGCGGCCCTGTCCGGGATCACCGCCCGCGTCCCCCTACCGGTGCGCCTGACCGTCACCGTGCCGGCCCGGTGCTCGCCGGTGATCGAGGCGATCGCCTACTTCGTCGTCTCTGAGGCCCTCACCAACATCACCAAGCATGCGAGCGCCACCGGGGCCGAGGTCACCGTCAATCGTGCGGCCGACCGGCTGCGCATCGTCGTCACCGACGACGGCCGGGGCGGCGCCACGGTCGACGGCGACGGCACCGGGCTACGCGGCCTGGCTCAGCGCGCCGCCTCGGTCGACGGCACGTTCGCCCTGCACAGCCCGGCCGGCGGCCCGACGACGATCACCGTGGAGCTACCGTGCGCATCATGATCGCCGAGGAGCTGCCATGCGCATCGTGATCACCCTGGAGCTGTCGTGCGCATCATGATCACCGGGCCTTGCCGTGTGCATCGTGATCACCGTGGAGCTGCCGTGTGCATCGTGATCACCGTGGAGCTGCCATGTGCATCGTGATCACCGAGGAGCTGCCATGTGCATCGTGATCACCGAGGAGCTGCCGTGCGCATTGTGATCGCCGAGGACTCGGTGCTGCTGCGGGCCGGCCTGACCCGGCTGCTCGGCGACGGCGGTTTCGATGTCGTCGAGGCCGTTGCCGACGCTGATCATCTACTCCGCGCGGTCGACGAGCATCGCCCCGACGTGGCGCTGGTCGACGTGCGGATGCCACCCACCCATACCGACGAGGGCATCCGGGCCGCGCTCGTCATCCGGCACCAGTTCCCGGCGGTCGCCGTGGTCGTCCTGTCGCAGTATGTCGAGGAGCGCTACGCCACCGACCTGCTGTCCGTGCGGACCAGTGGGATCGGATACCTGCTGAAGGACCGGGTCGCGCACGTCACCGACTTCCTCGACGCGCTACGCCGGGTGGCCGCCGGCGGCACCGCGCTCGACCCGGAGGTCGTCGCCCAGCTGATCGTGCGGCATCGTCCCGACCCGCTGGGACGGCTGACCCCGCGAGAGTCGGAAGTGCTGCGGCTGATGGCCGAGGGCCGGTCCAACAACGGCATCGTCGACACCCTCAAGGTCAGCCACAGCGCCGTCGAGAAATACATCAGCAGCATCTTCACCAAGCTCGACCTACCCGCCGCCGACTCCGACCACCGCCGTGTCCTGGCGGTCGTGAAGTTCCTGCGCACCTGACACGACCCGCCCCACGGCGCGCTCGCGGGCCGGGCCTGACACGCGCCGACCGGACCGCGGGCCGGGCCGACACGCGCCAACCAGCGACCGCGGGCCAGGCCGGGGACCGCGGGCCAGGCCTGACACGCGCCGACCGGGATCGCGGGCGCGTGTCAGCGCGCTGTCGGAGCCGTGTCAGTGGCGGCGGTCAAGGTCTGTGGGTCAGCAGCGCACACAGCAGGGAGAGCATGATGCAGACGTTCGACATCGCCGGCCCGATCACCGTCGTCCTCGACATTCCGGCCGGCCGGATCGCGGTCAACGGCGCGGATCAGGCCGGGGCCACGGTGGAGGTTCGGCCGGCGGACGCCTCGAAAGGGCGTGACGTCAAGGCTGCGGAGCAGATCACGACCGCGTACGACGACGGTGTGCTGCGGATCGAGGCCTCGTCGGCGAAGAACATGATCTTCGGCAACTCGGGGTCCGTCGACGTGACGGTCCGGGTGCCCGCCGGGTCACGGGTCGAGGGCCGGGCGGCGGCCGCCGAGTTCCGGGGTTCCGGCCGGTTCGGTGACGTCGCCTTCGACACCGCTCAGGGACCCGTCCACATCGACGAGACCGGGGGCGCCCGGATCGGGGTGGCCGCCGGGGACGTGACGATCGGGCGGCTCACCGGGCCCGCGGAGATCAGCGTCAGCAAGGGAGACATCCGGATCGCCGAGGCGGTTCGGGGCACGGTCGTGCTGCGTGTGCAGGCGGGGGCGATCGAGGTCGGCGCGGCGGCGGGAGTGCCGGCGGTGCTGAACGCGGGGGTCTCGTACGGGCGGGTCGACAACCGTTTGAAGAACGACGGCACGGCTGAGTTGGAGATCCACGCGACCAGCTCGTACGGCGACATCGTCGCCCACAGCCTCTGAGCCCGGGTGGGCGCCGCGTATGCGATCCACGTCGAGGGGCTGGTCAAACGCTACGGAGAGACGGTCGCGCTGGACGGTGTCGACCTGTGGGTGCCGGCCGGCAGTGTCGCCGGGGTGCTGGGCCCACCCGGCGCGGGCAAGACCACCCTGATCCGCATCTTGGCCGGGCTGACCAGCCCCGATGAGGGACGGGTCACGATCATCGGGGAGAGCCGGACCGTGCCGGCGAAGGGCGAGCCGGAGAAAGGCGGCCCGGGGCAGGGCGAGCCGAGGCAACGCAAGCTGAGGCAAGGCGAGCCGGAG
The DNA here is from genome assembly GCF_050956125.1 of Actinoplanes sp. CA-252034. Taxonomy (NCBI): domain Bacteria; kingdom Bacillati; phylum Actinomycetota; class Actinomycetes; order Micromonosporales; family Micromonosporaceae; genus Actinoplanes; species Actinoplanes sp. CA-252034. Next base: position 2,461,644 of record NZ_CP191846.1, on the reverse strand, counting down.
AAAGACGAGCCGAGGCAACGCGCGCCGGAAATGGGCAGACCGGCGGAAGGCGGGCCCGAAAGAGACGGACCGACGGCAGGCGGGCCTGAAAAAGGCAGACCAACGGCAGACGGGCCGGAAAGAGGCGGACCGCAAGTGCTGTTGTTCGACGAGCCCACCGCCGGGCTGGGCCCGCGGGCCAGGGACGAGCGGTGGGAGGAGATTCGCCGGCTGGTCGGGGACGGGGCTACGGCGGTGGTGACGACCCGGTTTCCGGAGGAGGCGGTGCAGCTCGCCGACCGGATCACCGCCCTCGACCGGGGCCGGGTGGTCGCCGCGGGCCGGGCCGGGGAGCTGCGACGGCGGATCGGCGGTCAGGTGCTGCATGTGCGGGCGACGGTCGCGGCCGACGGCGACGCGGTGGGCCGGATCCTGCACGAGCTGACCGGGACGGTCCCGGACCGGGACTCCGGCACGGGCCGGCTCACCGTGCCGGCCGGGGACGTGATGCTGGTGTCGGCGCTGGTCCGGCGGCTGGACGCGGCGGGGATCCCGGTCGACGAGCTGGGCCTGCGCCTGCCCCGTCTGGACGAGGTGCTCAGATCGCTGCGGTGAGCCGCCGCAGGGCCTCCTCGCGGGGCAGTCGCGCGCCCGTCCCGTACGCCGCCCGGTAGGTCTGGTCACCGAGAGCCGTGACCAGACCGGCGACCAGGTCACGCAGCACCGGTTCGCCCTGGTCGAAGGCGCCGCGGATCGCCTGGCTCCAGCCCAGCGCGGTCGCGGCGTCGTCCGGCCGGTCCTCCAGGGCGAGCAACTCGCCGACCTGCTCGGCCACCCACGCCAGGCCGTTGCTCTGGTTGCGGGCGATGTTGGGCCGCACGGCCCGCGGCAGCAGCTCCCGGGCGCTGGCGGCGTCGCGGGCGGCGAGCCGGTTCATCATCCGGGTGCCGTCGATCAGATCATGGGCCATCTCTTCGGGGTACGGCAGATCGTGCGCCCGTCTCCGCAGCGTGTCGAGGGTGCGCTCGGCCGCGTCGAGGTCACCGGCACGGCGCTGCCAGCCCGCGACGCCGAACAGCAGGGCCGCCTCCCGCCGCCGGCCGAGTCGCCCGGCGCGCTGCTGCATGGCCCGCAGGTCGCGGTGGGCGCCGTCGAGGTCGCCGCCGCGCATGCGCTCGCGGGCCAGCCGGTTGCGTGACCAGTACAGGAAGTCTTCGGTGCCGAGTTCGGCGCTGATCGCGACGGCCCGCTCGAACGCGGCGATCGAGGTGGCGTAGTCGCCGCGCAACGACGGGAGCCGACCGATGGCGAGCAGGCTCATCACCAGGCCCCACCGGTCGCCGGCCGCCTCGAAACCACGGACCGCCTCCTCCCGGGCGCGGGCGCCGCCGTCCAGGTCGCCCTGTTCGACGAGGGTGAAGTTGTGGGCCCAGTGGGCGCTGGCCCGCACCCACGGATCCTCGGAGGTCAGGGCCGCGCGCAGCCCCGACTCGGGGGAGAACGCCTGCTGGGAGATCCACAGCAGACGGGCGGGGTGGACCTCGCGGGTGCGCAGCGTGGACCGTACCAACTGAAGGGCTTGACGGGCGCCGTCCGGCGCGATGTCGCCGAGGTCGCACAACGCGGCGAGGTGGGTCTCCAGCCGGGTGTTGAGGCCCCGGTTCGCCCAGTACCAGAACAGGGCCTTGATGAAGCGGTACGCGCGGACGGCGTCCCCGGAGTCCAGAGCGGCCCCCAGCGCGGCCGTCAGATTGTCGTGCTCGGCGTCGAGGACGGCGAGCGCGGTCAGCTGATCGCGGGTGCGCAGCAGTGGCTCCTGCTCCTCGGCCAGCTCCAGGTGATGGTCGGCGAACCGGGCCGTCAGGTCGTCGGAGGACGCGGCCAGTTGCTGCGCGCCGTATGCCCGGACCGTCTCCAGCATCCGGTAGCGCCCGCCGGACTGCTGCACGATCGACTTCTCCACCAGCGAGTCCAGCACGTAGAGCACGTCGTCGGCCGGGAGGCTCTCGTCGGCGCAGACCGCTTCCAGCGCGGCCGGTCGGGCCCCACCGGGGAAGATCGACAGCCGGCGGGCCAGGGTCCGTTCCGCCTCGTCGAGCAGGTCCCAGCTCCACTCGACCATCGCCAGCAGGGTGCGCTGGCGTGGCATCGCGGTGCGGCTGCCCGAGGTCAGCAGCCGGAACCGGTCGTCGAGGCCGCGGACGATCCGCTCCACCGGCATCGACCGCAGCTTCACCGCGGCCAACTCCAGCGCCAGTGGCATCCCGTCGAGCCGCCAGCAGATCTCCACCACCGCGTCGACGGTCTGCTCGTCCAGGGTGAAACCGGGCCGGACGACGGCGGCCCGGTCGGCGAACAGGCGTACCGCGGCGGCGCCGGCGGCGGTGGCGAGGTCCGGTTCGCCGGTGGGCAGCGCCAGTGGCCCGAGGTGACACAGCGCCTCCCCGGTGATGGCGAGCGGCTCCCGGCTGGTCGCCAGGATCCGCAGCCGGGCGAGGCGGCCGAGCAGGTCGTCGGCCAGTCGCGCGGCCGCGTCCACGAGATGCTCGCAGTTGTCCAGGATGAGCAGGGCGTCGCCGACATCGAGCAGCTCGGTGAGCCGGTCGATCGCCGCGGCCGGCTGTCCGCTGTCGTAGAGCCGGCCGTGCGACGAGCCGACCACACCGAGAACGGCGTCGGTGAGCTGCGCGGCGTCGCCGATCGAGGCCAGCGGCACGAACCACACCCGGCCCGGATCGTGGGCCGGGTCCCGGCGGGCCGCCTCCAGCGACAGCCGGGTCTTGCCGGCGCCGCCGGGCCCGACGACGGTGACGAGCCGGGCCGAGCCCGCCAGCGCGGCGATCCGGGCCAGCTCGTCCTCGCGGCCGACGAAGCTGGTGACGGCGGCCGGGAGGCGGCTCGGGGTGACCGAGGCGGCCGGGGCGGCGGGCCGTTCGAGCTGGCCGCGCAGCAGGGACAGATGCAGTTCGCGCAGCTCCGGCGCCGGGTCGACGCCGAGCTCGTCGCTGAGCCGGGCACGGATCCGCTCGTAGACGGCGAGTGCGTCGGACTGCCGGCCGGCCGCCGACAGCGCGCGCATGCGCAGCATGGCGAGCCGTTCACTGAGCGGCCGGTGGACGGCGGCGGCGCTCAGGTCGGCCAGGATCGGCAGGTGCCGGCCCAGAGCCAGCTCGGCCTCGAAGCGGTCGTCGGCGGCGCCGGTCCGCAGCTCGTCGAGGCGGGCGGCGGTGTTGCGGGCGAACGGGGCGTCGAGGATGTCGGAGAGTGCCGACGACTGCCAGAGGCCGGCGGCCGCGCCGAGCGTGGCGGCGGCCTCCTCGATGCGTCCGGCCGCGAGCTCCCGGCGGCCCCGCGTGGCCAGCTGCTCGAACCGGTGGGCGTCGACGTCGTCGGGGCGGATCGGCAGACGGTAGCCGCCGGCCGCGAAGTCGACGGTCGCGGTGGCGCCCAGGACCCGCCGGAGCCGGGAGACCAGGCCCTGCAGCGCGGCGGAGGCGCCGGCCGGCGGGTGCTCACCCCACAGGTCGTCGATGAGGGTGTCGGCCTGCACCGGGCGGCCGGCGGCCAGCGCGAGCCGGGCCAGCAGCATCCGCAGCCGGGCGCCGGGCACGTCCACCGGCACGCCGTCGTCCGATGTGGCCGTCACCGGTCCCAGCACCACAACCCGCACCGCAGCATGATCGCAAAGTGCCCGGGACCGTGTGGCCCCGGGCACTCGGCGTCGTCAGTCGGTCACGGCGCCGTCGACGGGCGGCAGGAAGACCGGGTCCCATGCTCCGGGCAGGAACAGCAGGCCCTCCAACCGGGTGTGCTCGGTGCCCTCGGCCTCGCCGTCGGCCACGGTCGGCACGCTCAGCTGCACCGACGTCGTGTCCGCCGGGATCTCCACGAACGGCTGGAGGTTGGTGGCCGTCAGCGGCCGGGACGGCTCGGGATCCTCCCCGCTGTTGTCGGCGAACCACTGCGGATCGAGGTCGGTCGACGACAGCTCGGGCCCGGCCGCCGGCGGTTGCGGCAGGAAGATCAGGTACGTGAAGTCGTCGACCGGCGTGGACAGGGTGACCGTCCAGTTCAGCGGGGACCCCTCGGCGGCCGTGGCGGACGGTGTGATCGTGGCGTCCGGCGCGGGCTCGTCCTCCCGTACCGCGACACCGCCGTCGTAGTCGCCGACCACCGCGTTCCGCAGTGCCTTCGCCGCCACCGTCCAGCGCCGGTCACCGCCGTAGGTGGTGTTGCCCGGCACCGAGACCGGCACCGGGATCCGGGTGGTCCCCGGTTTCACCTCGGCCGTCCAGCTCGTCGTCTGGTAGGTCCGCCCGTCGATGACGAACAGCCGGATCGTGGCCGTGCGCGGCCCCTTCGACGTGACCTGCACCGTGTAGGTGGCCGTGCCGGAGTCGCCCTCGTCGACGGCGATCTCGCCGACGTCGACGCGGTCGAGTGCGGCCGGTCGTGGCGCGGGGGTGCCGGGCCGCCAGCCCCAGGCGTCGATCAGCCAGGCCGGCCCGTCGCCCCGCGGGGTGATGTCGAGGCGGGCCACCGAGCGGATGCCGGCCGGCAGCGGCAGCCGGACCTCCTGCGCCCAGTGCGACCGGGTCCAGTCGCTGCCGGGCAGTCCGGTCACGGTGGCGGTGCCGAGGTCGGTGCGCCGGCCCCGGTCGTCGGTGACCGCGACGGCGAACCCGGTGGCCGGAGCGTTCGGGGGCACGATGAGGCGCATCGCGAGCGCCTGGGAGCCGGCCACCGGAAGCGCCTTCGCCGGTTCCAGCGTGGCGGTGGCGGGACCGTCGATCGCGACCATCTTCCGGTCGGGCTCGGGCACCGCGAACGGCACGAAGTGCGGCGATCCCGCCGCCGGATCGTCCGCGCTGAGGCAGGCTTCCTCCGGCGTCGCCGGCACCTGGTCACAAAGACGGGCATTCCGTACGGTCAGCGTCGCGTCCGGGACGACGGCAGCCGTGCGGTTCGCCCCGATCGCGTGGCTCAGCACCCGGGCCGGGCCGGCTGACGGGGCGCGCACCCCGGTGCCGTCCAGCAACGGCCGGGCCCGGTCGTCGCCGGCCGCGAACAGCCGGGCCGCCGCCGCGATGTAGGTGGCCCCGGCGGTCTGCTGTTGCTGCGGGGTGAGCCGGGCCGCGGCCACCCCGGAGGTGCACAGCGGGTCGTCCTCGCCCTGGAAGTCGTCGAACGCCGGCCCGACCGCCTGCCCTGGCGTCCACTCGGTGTTGAAGTAGTTGTGGTTCGCGCCGACCATGTAGAGCGCGCTGTGCAGCGCCCGGCCGGAGCTGACCCCCCGGGTGGCGTCGACGAACATCTGCCCCTGCAGGTCCGACACGTCACCGTCGCAGCCGGGCAGGATCGTCGCCGACGGCACGTCGGGCTGCGGGTTCTGGCCGAAGAGGGTCGGCCCGACCAGCAGCAGTCCGCGGATCGTCCAGCGGACCCGGCCCCGGTAGTCGTCGCTCGCGGGCGGGTTGAGGCTGTCGACGGCGGCCCGGTTGACCCCTTCGCCACCACGCGAGTGGCCCATCAGGAAGACCCGGGACAGGTCGGCCCGCGGCGCCGCGCGGACGATCGCGGGTGCCTTGGCACGGCCGCTGCCGGACCAGTCGGCCCAGCGGGCCAAATGCATCCGGACCAGCGACGAGCGGGCCTGCGCGCCACCGTCGGAGTCGGCGAGGTCCTGGGCGTTGACGCCGTTGGCCGAGATCGACACGGTGACGTAGCCCTGCGAGGCGAGCAGCCGCTGCGCCTCCAGGTAGCCCCGGTGACTGGGCACCGGCTCCGAACCGGCCGGGCACGGCCACTGGAGGCTGATCGAATCGAGGTCGTCACCGGCGAAGCAGGTCCAGTGGCGGCCGTGCAGGAACACCGCGAGCGGCCGGGCGCCCGGCGCTCCCTTGGGCGCCACCACGACGGCCTGCATCTCCACCGGGGACGGGTAGGTCGACAGTCTCACGCCGGGCAGCGTGTACTCGCCGGTGGTCGTCGCGTACGGCCCCTTGACACCGGGGTCGATCGCGGCGGCCGGCAACGCGGGTGGGGTCGCGGGTGTGGTGGCGGCCCGGCGCTGCCCGCCCTTCGGCGCGGCCGCGTCGACCCGGTCACCGCCGATCCGGACCTGCAGATCGGTCAGCCGCCCGCGCGCACCGCCCGGCAGGACGAACGTGCGCAGGTCGGCGCTCTGACGGGCGTGGCCGAGCAGCCGGTCACCGGACCAGAACTCGACCCGGGCGTCACCGGGTGGGATCACGTCCTCGCTGGTCCAGGTCAGCGATCCGGTGCCGAACGACCAGCCGTGCGGCAGCACGCTCGGCACGGGTCTCGGGGGATCCGCCGAAGCGGGCGCCGGCGCTCCCAGCAGCAGGGTGCTCGCCGCGACGGCGGCGGCCAGAGATCTACGCATGCACTCCGTCTTAGTCGATGCATGCAAATATTCCCATTGCTGCCGGTTCTCAGCCGGAGAAGCGGCTCTTGCGGGCCATCTTGCGGTACGCGGCCAGCGCCTCGGCGTCGGTGTCCGGCCGGAAGTTGCGGGAGGTGCCCTTCTGCTGGTCGGTGTCGAACCAGACCACCGCCCCGATCGACGGCGTCGCGTCCACGTAGGCGGACAGCCTGCGGATCCACGGGGCCTTCGTGTTCCGCCCGTGGCCGATCGCCGCCGTCTCGGCCAGGACGATCGGCTTGCGCTTGCCGTAGGCGTCGACTATCGGCGTGAACAGGGTCCTCGGCGACTCCTTGGAGAAGTTGTAGCCGGACACCCCCACCCAGTCGACGTAGGCGTCCCCCGGGTAGTAGCGCTGGAACCTGTTCCAGGACACGTCGGGGCCGGAGTTCCAGTTGGGACCCCACACCCAGGCGACGTTGGAGGCGCCCTCGTCCCGGAAGATGCGGTGCATCCGCCGCCACGACTTGATGTACCCGGCCGGCTTCCTCCCGTTGTGGGCGCCGTCCCAGTCGAACCAGTTGCCGTTCATCTCCCAGCCCCAGCGCAGCATGATCGGACGCTGCATGCCGGCCAGCCGGGTCGCCATGAGGGCGATGTCGCGGTCCGACTTCCCGCTGGTGATCCGCTTGTGGAAGGTGCCGTCCCAGGACACCATGAGCACCGCGCCGGACGGCACCTCCGGCTCGCTGACCGGCGCATACCCCGTCCACGGGTAGTAACGGTGCACGATCCGCTGCTCCCGGCCGAGCTGACGGCGGCGCAACGCCAGGCTCTCGGTGAGCGTCCGGCCGCGCAGCGACAGGTACGACCCGAGCATCGCCCTACCCGGCCGGAAGCGGACCGGGCCGCCCCACGTCGTCGCCGCCTCGGCCGGGTGGGCCACGGCGGCGGTCAGCACCGCGGCCGGCGCCGCCATCGCCATCAGGCTCAGCACCCGGCGGCGGTCCATCCCACGCTGCTCGTCGTCCACGCGCCCAGCGTGCCCGGCCGGGCTGCCCGCCGCCCTCGTCCCCGCAGTCGCAAAACCCGCCCGACCATCCCGAATCGGACATTGCCGCCCTACCGCGTTCGTGCCAGCTCCGGCCCTGGCCGTCATGCCGCGCACCGCATCGGGCACGGTGGGACACGTTGATCCTTCGCGACCCCTCGGAGACAGGAAGACCATGCGAGTCCTGAAGACGGCCCTTCCCGGCCTGGTACTGCTCACCGCCCTGGCCGCCTGCGGCGATTCCGGCGATGACACGACCAGGGCCGCCCCGGCCGGCACCGGGACGTCGGCCTCGGCCGGAGCTCAGCCGGCGGGCGGGACCACGTCCGCCGCGCCGGCGACGAGCACGGGCGCACCGAAGACCGGCGGGAAGGCGAAGTGCACCACCAAGGACGTGGCGGTCACGATCACGGCGCAGCCGGGCGACGATCCCCGGGTGCAGCGCGGGCTGGTCGCCGTCACCAACACGGCGAAGCAGTCCTGCACGGTCCGCGGCTGGCTGACGATCACGCTGGTGAACGCGGCGGACCAACCGGTCGACGTGCCGACGGAGACGGTCGAGGAGCCGGGCCCGGACGTGGACGTCACGCTCAAGCCGGGCACCACCGCGTTCGCCGGGATCAAGTGGACGGCCTGCGACAAGAGCGATGCGGCGTGCAACGTCGGCAACACGATCCGCTTCAACCTGACCAAAGCGGCCACCGGGCCGGCGGCGAAGCTGGACGGGTTCCCGGCGGCCGAGAAGAGCGGCATCACCATGAAGTCGCTGCAGATCGGCAGTCTGCAGCCGGCCACGCAGGGCGTCGTCGCCTGGTGATCGACGGCTGATCAGGACGGGAGGCGAAGGCGGGCCTGGATCGGCAGGTGATCGCTCGGGTACTGGCCGCCCTGCTGGTGGGTGTTCATCAGGGCGGCCCGCACGGTGACGCCGGGGCTGGTCAGGATCCAGTCGTCGCGTTCGCCGTCCGGGATCAGGGGGTCGTAGTTGTGGATCGTGCCCCAGGCCGGGCCGCGGACGGGCGCGGTCCAGCTGTCGCGGAGGCCGGCCTCGACGGTGAGGACGCGGTAGACCTCGCCGGACGGTTCGGCGGGGCTGTTGAAGTCGCCGGTCAGCACGATCGGCAGCGGGGCCAGACCGGCCAGGCGGTCCGTGATCAGGCGGGCGGAGTGGCGGCGAGCGGTCTCGCTGACGTTGTCGAGGTGGGTGTTGACGGCGTAGAAACGGCCGCCGGTCCGCTCGTCGGCGAACAGCACCCACGTGACCATGCGTACGCGATGTGACTGCCAGCTCGTCGACCCGGGGACGTCGGGTGTCTCGGAGAGCCAGAAGTGGCCGTGCCCGCGCGGGCGCAGCCTGGTCCGGTTGTAGAAGATCTCCATGTGCTCGCCGAGCCCGCCGGGGTCGCGGCCGGTGCCGATGCGGTCGTAGTCGGGGCCCAGGTCGCTCTCGATGTCGCGCAACTGGATGGCCAGGCCCTCCTGGGTGCCGATCAGATCCGGCCGCTCGGCCGCCAGCAGGGCGCGTGTCACCGGGCGTCGCTGACCCCACGAGTGCGGTGGGGTGATGCTCGCGAACCGCAGGTTGAAGCTCATCACCTCCAGGTCGGCGACCCGGGCCGGGCCGGCGAGACGGTCCATGGCGGACATCGGCGGGACGGTGACCGACGGGGTGACGGCCGACGGCGTGGGAGCGGGGGTCGCGGCCGGACGCTGGACGGCCTCGCCGGCGACGACCGCGGCACCGAGCACGGTGAGTGCGGTGAGGACGAGCACCCGCATCCCGCGCATCGGTCGACGATAGCAAGTGGATGGCTACGCACGGTGACTCCACGGTTGCGATTGGGCCGGCCGTCGCTGCTCCGATACGGTCGGGCGGGTCGACGGGGAGGCGCAACGATGGCGGCGGGCAGCGGGAACAGGCCGATCGTGATCGACGGCCTGTTCTGCACGGACGAGCCGCTCCTGGTGTGGGCGGACGGCGAGCGCGAGCGGTGGGCGGCCCGGGCCGCCGCCCTCGACCACGGCCGGGAGCAGCCCGACTGGCCACTGGCGGTGACCGGTGCCGACCGGCTGTCCGACCTGGCGCCGCCGCAGATCTCGTGGCTGATCGCGAAGGGTCCGGACGGTCCGGCCCGGGCGCTGCTCGCCGATCCGCCGATGCTGCGCCACCGGCAGCGGATCGATCTCGGCCGGGTGGCGGTCGCCCGGTTCGAGAAGGACGCGATCGCGTTCGCGCTCAGCGAGGCCGGTCAGAGCGCCGATTCCCTCGGCCTGCTGGTGCTGCCGATCCGCGCTGCGCAGGCGGCGGCCCTGGTCGCGGGCTGGTTACGGCACCTCGGATCGGCACGGCTGTGGGCGCGGCTCTGGCTGAGCCGGCACGCCGAGGCCGCGGCGCGGGCGCTGATCCCGGCCGCCGTGGGGCGACCGGGCAAGACCCGGCAGAACGCGGGAGACGCACTGCGCCACCTCGCCGCGAGCGGTCACCGGGCGTTGATCCACAAAACCGCGGAGGGGTACGGCCACGGGGCGCTCGCCGTGGTGGTGGACCTCCTCGGGCTGGACGTCGCAGTGAACGAGCAGCTGACACTCGTACCCCCATGGGTTCGTCCCTGCCGCAACCCGCCCGGAAGGCGGGAGCACCGCGATGGGCGCGCCCCGAGGTGTTGCCGGCGTTGCGCCGGGCCGGCGGCGGCGTGCTCTCCGGTGACGAGACAGCCGCGGTGGTGGAGGCGCTGACGCGGTCGTGTCCGGCCGATCCGCCGGAGCCGGCGCCCGGTGACCCGGATCGTCCGCGGCCGGTGGTCGTCGAGTCGTCGGCGGCCACCCAGCCGCTGGTGGCCGCCCTCGACGACCGGGCGGCCCGGCTGCTGGCGGGCTGTGATCGCGAGAGCCTGGCGGCGTTCGGGCGGGCGCTCCTGGACGCGTGGCTGGCCGACGGGATGCCCGCGGCCGAGTCGTGGGCGCTGGTCGCGCAGGCGCACGTCGGTGACGACGCCACGATGGATCAGCTGGGGCCGCTGGTCCGGTCGTGGCCGGCGAAGAGCCGGTACGCGCGGGCGATAGACGGTTTCGCGGTGCTGGCCACGGTGGGCTCGGACGTGTCGTTGCGGCATCTGCTGGCGATCGAGGCGAACATGTCGGGCGGGTCGACGAACGACCGGGCCGCCGACTATCTGACACAGGCGGCGGCCCTGCGCGGGCTGTCGGTGACGCAGTTGGCCGACCGGCTGGCGATCACGCACGGACTCGACACGGGGCTCGCCGTCGACTACGGGCCGCGCCGGTTCCCGGTGGTCGTCGACGAGCATCTGACGGCGCACGTGGCCGGCCCGGACGGGCGGATCCTGACGCGGCCGCCGAAGCCTGGCGTGAAGGACACCGACGCCGGCGCGTACCAGTGGTTCCTGCAGTTCAAGAAGGATCTGCGGGCGACCGCGGCGGCGCAGACGGCACGGCTGGAACGGGAGATGCACACGCACCGGACGCGCCCGGCCCGCGACCTCGCCGGGGTGCTGCTGCCGCATCCGATCCTGGGGCCGATCGCGCGGCGGCTGCTGTGGGGCGAGTACGACACGGCGAACCGCCTGGTCCGGGCGCTGCGGGTGGCGGAGGACGGCAGTCTCGCCGACGTCCACGACACGACCGTCGCGGTCTCCGGGAACACGCCGCTGGGGATCGTGCACCCGGCCGAGCTGGGCGACGAGCTGGCCGGGTGGGCGCAGATCATCACCGACTACGAGATCCTGCAGCCGTTCGCGCAGGTGAACCGGCCGGCGGTGGCGCTCACCGCGGAGCAGCGGGTGGCGACGGGCCTGGCCGGGTTCGGGCCGGTGGCCCCGGACGCGATCGAGGGGCTGCTGCGCGGGCGGTGGCACGGCAACGGGTACGAGACATCGAACAGCACGCACACCCAACTGCGGCACGGGATGCCGGGCGGCTTGACGCTGCTGGCCGAACTGGACCCGGGAGTGCCGACGTCGGCATACCCGACCCCGGCCGGTGAACAGCGGATCACCGAGATCTGGGTGGACGACACCTGGTCGGACCACTGGCAGCGGGAGCGGCGGACCCCGATGGGAGCCGCTGATCCGGCCGCCCTGTCGGAGTTGCTCGTCGAACTGTACGCGCTCTCTTGATTTTCCCGTCCGCAAATATCGGACCGGGGGACGCGCCAAAAGGCCGTTAGGTTGCCGGGAGTTTGCTGTCAAGTTCCGGCACCTGTGCAATGGCTGATCTTTGATAGTGTGACGCGACATACACGGTTGTCGACGTGACGCGGAGGCGTCAATCCACCAGAACTGCGAAAGATCATTTCGAGTACGGGGGACACGAATGTTGCACATTAACTGCAATCACCGAATGAGATCGGCCCCCAGCGGCATCGCCGTCGCGGGCCGGACCACTCCCCACCAGCCCGCTACCGCCGCCACGCGGTCGTGATCCGGCTGGGGATCGTGGCACCTCGCGCACTCGTCCGGGCCGGCCTGTCAGCCGCCCTGGCCAGCGCCGAGGTCACGATCATCGAGGAGGCCGCCGACCTGGACGACGGCGACCTGAAATTCGCGCTGGGCGATCTGGACGCGGTCATCGTGGACGCATCCGTGCTGGTCAAGTGGACCGATGGCCAGCCCGTGGCGGCCGCTTCGCTGTCCGCCGAGGTCGGCCTCCGGGTGGGGCTGCGACTGTGGCGCGGGGCGATCGAGCGGATCGTTCTGCTCAGCGTGCGCGAGCGTGAGGTGCTCGGCCTGATCGGCGACGGCCTGTCGAACCACGCCATCGCCAGCCAGCTCGACCTGGCCGAGCGCACCATCAAGGCCCACGTCGGCCGCATTCTCACCAAACTCGAGGTGGAGTCACGCCTGCAGGCGGGCCTGGTCGCCATGGCGCATCGCGCGAGCGCCGACTGAGTGTCGCCTGCCCGACATCAAAGCGAGAAATGAGCTCGATTCGTCTTCGCGGACTACGACTTTGGTCTTATCCACAGTCGTGTACCAAGCGTGCCATTCTGGACCTTCTCTTTCCCGGAGCGACAGTAAACCGGGGATATCAAACACGGGAGGACAGAAATGAAATTGCACGCCCAGTGCATTTCCGTGGTGTCGGCGGTCGCCGTCGGGGCCCTGACCATGGGCGCCCCGGCGGCAGCCTCGGCCGTCCCGCGTCCGTGGACGCTGACCTGGCTGCAGGGCAAGGCCTCCGGCAACTACACGGTCGTCCAGCAGCCACTCGGGATCGGCCGCACCTACACCGTCACCGGCACGGTCAGCGCCGGCGGATCGGCCGACTGCTACGTCGTCCGGTTCACCGCCGGGGCCCACTCCACCGACTCGCCGCAGGCTTGCGGGTCCACGCCGGCGAGCTTCGCCTTCAAGTACACCGTCGCCGTCGTCAACCCGGCGACTCTCCGGCTGTGCCGCGTCACGGTCCCCGGCTGCGGCCCGGCCCTGCCTCTCACCGGCGGCATCGGCGTGTGACGTCCTTTCGTCGCATCAGCGGCGGAGAGCACCGACCAAGGGACGCATTCCAGCAGACCAAGGTCCGATATGGATCCTCCCCCAGCTCGCATAGATTGATTTCCAAGAAGGACGGAAAATGGCGACTCGCGGCCGCTGAATTATTCGTCCGAGGGAGCACTGCAGCGCTCCTCGCGAGTAAGGGAATATTCCACATAGCCCTTTTTGGGGGAGGATCTAAAATGATGAACGATCTGGCGATGCGGACCGGTGTGGCGCCGTACCTGATGGTCGCGAAGTCGCGTTTCGACGCCGCCGTGATGCGCTACGACGCCTGGTTCCTGGTGTTCACCGCGGTCATCCTGGCCCTCGGCGCCACCGTGGTGCTCGGTGCCGCCGTCTGGTGCATCACCCGGGGCCACGGCTCCTTCACCGGCAGCTTCTCGTTCAAGAACTTCGGCCTGAAGGTCAACCTCGAGTGCCGATAGTCCGGCATTGAACTGAGGCCGGGCGGCCACTGGCCGCCCGGCTTCCTCCCCAGGAGCGAAATTGATGACAGCGCCTTTCTCTCCCGTTCTGTCGGTCACTGGTGTGACCTTTTCCTACGGTGTCGGCAATGTTGCTCTCGACGGCGTCGACCTTCACGTCGATCCCGGTGAGATCGTCGGCCTGGTCGGCCCGAACGGCTCGGGAAAGTCGACGCTCATCAAGCTCGTCTTCGACCTTCTCGAACTCAAGTCGGGCATGATCGGCGTGTCCGGTAATGATCATCGCTCGCACGCGGCGAAGCAGGACGCCCTCTACCTGCCGAGCGACGACTACCTGCCCGAGTTCCTGTCCGGGCGGGAGTACGTCGAGCTCGTGACCAAGCTGTACGGCGCTCCGCGCCCGTCCGCCGACGACATCGAGTCGCGGTTCGAGACGTTCGGCATGCGCGGCCGCTCCCGCGACCTGATCGAGGACTACTCGCACGGCATGCGCAAGAAGGTCCAGCTCATGCTGGCGTTCCTGCTGCGCCGGCCGATCACGGTGATCGACGAGACGCTCAACGGCATCGACCTCGACGCGGTCAAGGCCTGCAAGATGCAGATGCTCGACCACCGCGAGGACGGGCCGGCGTACCTGGTCTGCACGCACGACTTCAGCTTCCTGGAGGACGTCGCCGACCGGGTACTGGTGCTCGCGCGGGGTGAGATGCTCGACTGTCTGGACGTACCCGCGCTACGCGATGAGGGCCAACGTCTCGGCGACGTCGTCGACCGGCTCGTCTACGGGGGACACTAGATGCGACTGTCGCATGTCATCGCCCTGGCCCGGATGTTCCTGGTCTACTTCTTCCGGCGGGTGCTCTCGTACGGCCCGCTGCGCAACCCCGCCGCGCTGTTCGGCCTGATCGCGCTGGCCGCGGCGACCGGGGTCGGCATGTTCCTGGTGGCCTACCAGTTCCTCGACTCGCTGATCGGCCCGGAGTCGCTGGAGCTGCTGGCCCGGCTCAGCACCGTGTCGACGATCTTCTGGACGCTGATCGCCTTCCTCTTCATCAAGATCCTGTTCATGAAGGCGGACCGGCTGCTCCAGTTCACCCTGCAACTGCCGGCCAGTCACCGGGAACGCACCGCCGCTCTGATGATCTACGAGGCGGTGATGGTGCTCAGCGTCATCGGGGTGCTCTTCCTGCCGTTCTCCAGCGCGCTGGTCGCCCTGCTCGGCATCGCCAGCATCCCGCACCTGGCCACCGGCCTCGCGATCCCGGCCGTGCTCACCTACCTGCTGGCGTCGACGGCGTTCAACGTCGTCATGTCGGCGCTGCTGCGGATCGGCCTCGGCCGGCAGGCGCACCTGATCACCGCGGTGATGATGGCCCTGAGCATCTTCGTCTACAACGCGAACTTCACCGCGCTGGTCCGCGACATCAGTGAGGACTACCTCGCCGACAGGGTGAGCAACCACTACGTCGACTCCTTCGTGTACCTCTCGGCGCGCTGGGGCCAGCCGGTCATGTGGCTGGCCTTCCTCGGGGTCGGCGCACTGCTGCTGGCGCTCGTGGTGGCCTCCTCGCCGCACCGCTACCCCGAGGTCCACAAGTTCACCCGGACCCCGATCCCCGGCTTCCACCTGCCGGTCTGGCCGTACCTCGCGGCCCTGTCACGCCGTTGGGAGAACTGGGTGACGGTCGCGGTGGCGTACGTCTGCGCCGGCATGTTCTTCGTGCGCGGCGACGGCGGCACCTTCCTCTTCGCGCTCGGACTACTGGTCACCCAGGGCATCTACGCGTACTCGGCGACCGACGCCCTGCGACGGCTGCCGGGTTTCCGCCGGTCCGCCGGCTCGGAGGTGACGCTGTTGCTGTCGGCCCAGGCGATCCAGCTGGCCGTCTCGGCGCTGCCGGTCCTCGCCCTCGTCGCGGCCCGCCCGGAGACACTCGCCGACGCCGGCAAGGTGATGGCGGCGTGCGTCAGCGCCATCATCCTCACCACCCTGGTCGGCATCCTGTTCCCGCACGACCGGGACAACCCGTTCTCCGCGTTCGTCAGCTACGCGGTGTGCGTCCTGCTGATCGTCTCGCTCGGCATCATGGTCACCGTCCTGCAGCTGCCCGCCCCCGCGCTGTGGGCCGCGGTCGCCATCGTGCACGTGCTCGCCGTCTTCTACTCGATTCTCGGGATCCGGTCCCTCCAACGAAAGGCACGTCATGCGTCGGCTGCTGTTCGCCCTGCTTAACTGCTCGCTGATCACGGCGCTGGTGACACTCGGCGCGGCCACCCTCAACCTGCTCTACATGATGTTCTCCAGCGACTCCGAGGTGGTCAGCAAGACCGCCATGTTCGGCGCCGTGTCGTTCGAGTCGGTGAAGAATGCGGACGGCTCGCTGTCGGTCGAGGCGGGCCTGGACAACTGGGTCCCGCTGATCGTCTTCTGGGCGGTCCTGACGCTCGCCCTGTTCGCCACCTACCTGACCTACTCGTGGCTCAAGGGCTACAAGCAGCGTCTCCTCGAGACGTCCAAGCGTGGCTGAGGCGCCCCTCCGGGCGGCCCGGGCACTCGCCCGGGTCGCCCGCCGCGTCCTGATCGGGTTCTCGTGGGCGCTCGTCCCGGTGGCCGTCATGCTGGCGGCGGGCGCGACCCACCGCCTGGTCTCCGGCGAGAGCGGGCTGCTGACCCTGTCGTGGCTGCTCGTGGCACACGTCGTGGGCGGCGCCACCGGGTCGTACCTGCTGCACGAGAGTGGTCACGTGCTGGTCCTCAGCGGCTGCTCCGGCGTGCACGACATCGAGGTCCGGAGCGGGCTGCTGCGCTTCTCGGTCGTCCCGCACGGCTCGATCACCCGCGCCGAGGGCATCCTGACCGCCCTGGCCGGCCCCGGCCTCTGCGCCCTCGCCGGTCTCGCGCTGCTGGCCGCCGGCTCCCCCGTCACCTGGTGGTACCTCGCCCACCTGATCTTCCTCCTGCCGGTGTTCGGCGACGGCCGCAGCATCGTGCGGGCGATCCGCGGCCCGCAGACCGCGGCGGCCTGAGGTCGGGCCACCGTGCTCGAGACGGGGCCGCCGCGCCTGAAAAGCGGCCGCCGTGCCTGAGGTCAGGCCGCCGTGCCGGAGGTCGCCTCGAACTGCTCGCCGAGCCACGCGAACAGGTCGGGCAGGACCGCGTTCCAGGTCTTGAAGTTGTGGCCGCCCGGCCGGTCGGCGACGATGCGGGCCGTGTCCGGCGCGTGCACCAGCGGCGCGAAGGCCTTGAGGTCTCGCAGCGCCGTCCGGTCGTCGAGCCCGGCGGTGAGGAACAGCCGCAGCGGGGCCGGCCTCGCGCCTCCGATCAGGATCCGCGGGTCGTTGGCCCGGCGCAGCTCCAGATCGCCCTGGTAGAGGTCGCCGGTCGAGCGGTCGATCAGCGGGCGGAAGTAGCCGGACAACGATGCCGCGCCGGCGAACCGGTCCGGGTGGCGCAACGCCAGGTTGACCGCGCAGAAGCCGCCCGTGGAGTAGCCCACCAGCGCCCAGTTCTGCCGGCCCGTGGCCGCCTGGAAATGCCGGTGGATGATCTCCGGGAGGTCCGCGGCCAGGTAGGTGTCGGCCCGGACGCCGTGGACCGAGTCGACGCACTCGCTGTCGCGGCCGCGGACCGGGTCCTGCTCGGCCATGACGGCGATCAGCGGAGGGAGCCGCCCGGCGCCGATCGCCTCGTCCAGCGCCGTGACGACACCCACGCTCTCCGGCCAGCTGTGCACGGTGCCGGGGTAGCCGGCCAGGAACATCACCACCGGAAGCTCCCGGCCGTCCGCCCGGTAACCCGCGGGCAGGTAGATCTGCGCCGGCAGCGCATAGCCGGTGGCGGCGCCGGCCAGCGTCGCCGGGACCAGGACACCCCGGCCCGGAGCTGCGGGGTGCTCGGCGAGCCAGCGGCCGAGGTCCTCCTGCCCGCCGCCGTCGGCGGACAGTCTCGGCGAGCCGGCCGGGATCGTCTGGGCGTAGGTGTCGCTGCCCTGCCCGAACAGCTCACCGAGCGTGACGTAGAAGTTGGCCTGCTTGTTGACCACCGCGGCCAGGCTGAGCAGGAGCAGCAGCTGGACGAGAATCAGCCCGGCCGCGCGGTGCACGACGCGGAACCGGCCCCGGTCCCAGAACGCGGCGGTGGCCACGGCCGTCGCCACGGTCAGCCCGATCAGCAGGCCGACCACCCAGCCGCTGGTGATGACGATGCCGCTCACCGGGGCGTACCGACCGGCGCGGGAGCGGTGTCCAGGCTCGTCACCGGCCGGCGCGGCGACGGCACGGCCCGGCGGCGGCCCGGCGTCGCCACGAAGCCCTCGGCCACGGCCGCGGCGACCGCCACCTTCGGGAACGACCGGCCGCGCGGGTAGCAGATGAAGCGGGGCTGCCACGTCGGCTGGTACTTCTGGTTCGCCCGGTACAGCGACTCCAGCTGCCACCAGCGGGACAGGAGCTTGAGCAGGCCGTACCACCAGCGCAGCAGTGGACCGGCGCCGAGTCGCTCACCGCGGGCGAAGACCGACCGGAACATCGCGAAGTTCAGTGACAGACGCTGCACGCCCATCGTCGCGGACGCCGCCAGCAGCTCGACGATCATGAACTCGATCAGGCCGTTCGGCCCGTCCGGGTCACGGCGCATCAGGTCGAGCGAGAGACCGTCGGAGCCCCACGGCACGAAACCGAGGACGGCCACCGTCCGGTCCTGTGCGTCGCGGGCCTCGACCACCACGTACTCCAGGTCGTCCGGGTGCGCGAACCGGCCGAGAGCCATCGAGAAGCCCCGCTCGGTACGCCCGTCGCGCCACTGCTCGGCATACCCCGCCAGCGTCTCCATGGTGCTCGGGGCGACGTCGCCGACCCGGTGGACGCGCACCTGGTAGCCGGCCCGCCGGACCCGCTGCACCGCCTGCCGCACGGTCCGCATCGGCCGGCCGTCCAGGGAGAACTCACCGGCGTTCAGGATCGCCTCGTCACCGATCTCCAGCACCCGCAGACCGGCCCGTGAGAAGGCGCGTGCGCCGGCCGGGCCCGCGCCCAGCACCGCCGGGGTCCAGCCGTGTGCCTTCGCCTCGTCGAGCCACGCCGCGATGGCGCCCGGCCACTCCGACGAGGCGCCGATCGGGTCACCGGCGGCCAGGCTCACCCCGTTGACCAGCCGGTAGCAGACGGCCGCCTTGCCGCTGGCGGAGAAGACCGCCGCCTTGTCCGGCCGCAGCGCGAAGTAGCCGAGCGAGTCCTGGTCGCCGTGGGCCGCGAGCAGCTCCCGTACCCGGGCCGTCCCCTCGCCCTCGCTGTCGCCGTCGGTGACCCGGCGGCTGGGGCGCAGGCTCAGCCACGCGGCGAGAACGACGGCGGACGCACCGGCCAGGCCCACGGTGAACGGGATCCACGCCGGCGGGGCCGCGTCGAAGTGCGGCTGACGGACCCCGACCAGCCAGCGCACCAGGAACCAGGCGCCGCAGAGCGCACGGCGGACGCCGCCGGAGGTGCCCGGGCTGAACACGGTCAGCATCAGCCAGCTCGCCAGCGGCCCGACCAGCACGAGCGACACCAGCAGCACGGTCGTCGACCGGCGCGGCCGTCGCCGCCCGGTGGTGAACTCCGACCCGGCGGCCACGGCCACGGCCAGCAGCAGCGCGCTGACACCGATCCGCAGAGTGGCGCCGTGCCGCATCGGGTGTGCCGTATCGGTCACGATGCCGGCGGCGGCCAGGACGATCTGGAGGGTCAGCAGCGACACCAGCCACACCCAGGCGGTGTGCTCGCGGCGGCTCAGGCCACGCGCGACGATCAGGTAGAGCACGCCGCCGGCGGCCGAGGTCATCGCGGGCAACCCGGTCCACAGGGAGGCGTCACCGGCCAGCTCCTTGCCGACGGTGCCCACGGCGGCCAGGATCCCCAGGGCCCCGACGACGGCGTAGAGCAGGCCGAACGCCATCGGCACCCGGCGACGCCAATCCCATCGCTGTCTCTCCAGCATTTCGGCACGCTTGCGCGCCACGTCGCCCTCCCCCGATTCGGCCACCGGCGCCCGGGGATCGCCCGGGGCCGTTGAGAGCCTGCCATCACCGCGCAACGCTGAGATCCACCCGGAAGCGGACGGCGCCTCTACCTTTCGGTATAGGGCGGTACCGTCCATGGATGCGCGTCTTTCTGACCGGCGCCAGCGGTTTCATCGCCCGCGCCACCGCCGCCCGGCTGCGGGAACAGGGACATCAGGTGTACGGCGTGGACCTGCGCGCCGACGAGCCGGCCGGGGTGGTCGCCGGCGACATCACCGCGGACGGCCCGTGGCAGGACCTGGTGGCCGGCGCCGACGTGGTGATCCACACGGCGGCCGTGGTGTCCAACGCGGTGGGGCTGGACGGCCAGTGGCGGGTCAACGTGGCCGGCACCCACAAGGTCCTCGACGCGGCGGTACGCGGTGGAGCCGGCCGGTTCGTGCAGTTGTCGTCGATCCGTGCCTTCTCCGACCTGGGCTTCCCGGACGGGGTGACCGAGGACCATCCGGTACGACCGGACGGCAACCCGTACGTGGACACGAAGATCGCCGGTGAGCAGGTGGCGCTGCAGGCACACGCCGAGGGCCGGATCGCGGTGACCGTGGTGCGGCCCGGTGACGTCTACGGGCCGGGCTCCCGGCCGTGGACGGTCCTGCCGGTGCGGCTGATCAAGCGGTACCAGTTCCTGCTGCCGGCCATGGGTCACGGCGTCTTCAGCCCCGTCTACGTCGACGACCTGGTCGACGGGCTGATCCTGGCCGCGTCGTCACCGGCCGGCGCCGGGCAGGCCTTCACGCTCACCGGCGGAGTGGGCGTGCCCTGCCGGGAGTTCTTCGGCCACTACTACCGGATGCTCGGGCGGCGCGGGCCGATCGTCGCCCCCACTCCGGTGGCGGTCGGCGTGGCTCGCGTGGCGGGCCGGCTGATCCGGCTGACCGGGGCGCGGACCGAGGTCAACGCCGTCTCGATGCGCTACTTCGCACGCACCGGCACCTACTCGATCGCGAAGGCGCGGCGTCTGCTCGGCTACCAGCCGAGGGTGGACCTCGAGGAGGGCATGGCGCGCACCGGGGCGTGGCTGCGCGCCGAGGGGCTGGTGCCCTGAGGGGACGCGGGGACGGCCGGCGTCCCCTCAGGGCGTGATCAGGCGGGGCCGGCGGTGGCGTACGCGGCCGAGCCGATCAGCTCCATCGAGACCTGGAGGCGCTCCAGGCTGATGTTCTTGGCGATGGTGTCCTCCGGGCTGTGGTAGGGCGGCTCCAGCAGGGCCGGGCTCGCCTCGCCGCGCCAGGAGAAGTTGGCGGCGGCGATGCCCACCTCCTGGAACGACTGGTGGTCGCTGGAGCCGCGCAGGGTGACCGGGGAGATCCGGGGGTCGTAGCCGAGCCGGGTGGCGGCCGCCGTGACCTCGTCGGTGGCTCGGTTGGCCAGGCCGGTGAAGGAGAGCAGCCAGTACCGGGTGGCCGGGTCCCAGCTGGTGGCGACCATGTCGTTCTGGAAGACGGCCACGATCCGGTCGCGCTCGGCCTGCGGGAGCTGGGCCACGTGGTAGCGGGAGCCGAGCAGCCCCTGCTCCTCGGAGCCCCACAGGGCGAACCGCACGGTCGCCTCGGTGGGCAGCTTGCGCAGCACCCGGGCCAGCTCCAGACAGAGGACCGTGCCCGAGCCGTCGTCGTTGGCGCCGGGCGCGCCGATCACCGTGTCGTAGTGGGCGCTCACCATCACGACCGGTCCGCCGGTGCTGCCGCGGCGCCGCTCGGCGAGCACGTTGTGCGAGGTCAGGCCCCGGTGCGCGGTGGTGGAGACGGTCAGCCGGAGCCGGCCCGCGGCGAGCCGCTCCCGCAGCCGGTGCTTCTGCGCCTGGGCCACGCCCACCACCGGGATCGGCACGGGAGTGGTCGCCGAGCCGGGCAGGGTGGGGCTGAACGCCGCGGCGCGACGCGGCTCGACCAGGTCGGCGGGCAGGAAGATCACGGCCGCGGCGCCGCGCGCGACGGCGGTGGCGACCAGGGCCTCCCGGTCGGCGGCCACGTAGTCGATGAGCACGATCCTGCCGGTCGCGTCGGCCGGGTAGTCGGCGACCGTGCCGGCGTGGACGTCCACCACGTCACCACGGACCTTCGTGTCCAGGGCGGCGTGCGCCGAGGCCCCGGCCTGCCAGCACAGGTCACGCGGTAGGCCGGGACGGCCCGAGAGCTGGGCCAGGAACTTGTCGCCCACGGTGAACGGCTGCCTGGTCACGGCGTACCCGTAATGGTCCAGCACGCCGGAGAGGTAGTCGGCGGCCCGGTGCTCGGAGCCGGTGCCGCCGATCCGCGGGCCGATGCCCTGGGACAGCACCCGCAGGTGGTGCAGCGCGCGCTCGGCCGAGACCCGCGCCGCGACGCGCTCGTCGCCGGGGGTCAGGGCCGGTGGGCGCAGCGCCCCCGGCCGCCGGTCGCCGACCGCCCAGGCGGGCGCGGGCAGGGCGACCCCGGCCGCGCCGCCCAGGGCGATCGTCAGCATCCGCCGTCGGCTCAGTGAAGAATTCCGGCCTGGTGTGTCCAAGACTCCCCCTCGCTGAAAGAGATCATCCGTCCCGGTCGGGATGACGATCATCATGCGAGAAAGACTATGGTCAATATTTATCGAGGACAATCGTCATTGATGGCTGACCGCCGTCGGGCGCACCACGTAGACGACCCGGTGCGCCACGTCGCCGGGCGGCAGCGGCATGTCGAGCCGGTACCGCGCGGCGAGCTCGGCGAAGAACACGCCCTCGGTGTCCGGCTCGATCCGCTCGACCGTGCCGCGCACCTCGAGATAGCGGTACGGCTGATCGGGATCGTTGATCGACAGGCTGATCCGCGGCTCCCCGACCACGTTGCGGTACTTACGGCGCGTGGTCGTGTTGGTGAACCGCAGGAACTCGCCGTCGAACGCGAACCACATCGGGTTGACCTGCGGCTCGCCGTCGTCGCGCACGGTGCCGAGGTGCCCGAAGAGGGGCCGCTCCAGCAGATCGATGTGACTGTCCGGAATGATGCTCATGTGACAGCACTCTGGCATAAACCAGAGGTCTCACACAACCCCGGGCCGTGGCAGAATGCGACCCATGAGCGGGATCGAAGACCGGCTGGGCCTCGTCATCAAACGCGCCGAGCAGGCCCTGATCGCCCGCAAGACCGCCGCGCTGCGCGAGTTCGGCCTGACCGTCCCGCAGTACGCGGCGCTCCTGCTGCTCTCCGGCGGCGACGGCATGTCCGCCGCCCAGCTGGCCCGGGAGTCGCTGGTAACCCCGCAGACGATGGCCACCGTGCTGACCAACCTGGAGGCCAAGGGCCTGATCGAGCGCGACCAGTCCCCGCTGCATCAGAAGGTCGTGGTCAACCGGGTCACCCCGGCCGGCGCCGCACTCCTCACCGGCGCCGACGCGGCCGCCGTCCGGATCGAGCGCTCACTCGCCGCCGCGTTCACCGACACCGAGCGCCGGCAGCTGACCGAGCTCCTCGATCGCGCGATCACCACGCTCACCGCCTGACCACCCGTTCGTAGGACGTCGCGCTCCGGCCCCGGCTCGAACCGGAGGTGAGGAGCCCACTGCGGTCCTGTCGCCCGATAGAGGTGTTGACCGCCATCTTTGCGTCCGTCAATTCTGTCCCGCGTCGCGAGAGCTGAGGTCCCGCGTCGCGAGAGCAGAGGAGACCTGATGGGGCGGGACGGGCGCACCGACCGGAGCCGGACCATCCGCAGCCGCATCGTCCGCATGCTGGCGCTGCCGGTCGCGGCCATGATGCTGCTGCTCGCGGTGGTCGTCACCGAGGAGTTCGCCGAGTATCGGCTGGCCTCCCGGACCGGGCACGCCATCACCCTCGACCTGGCCGTGCAGGGGCTGGCCCAGGAGGTGCAGACCGAGCGTGGCGTCACCGTCGGCCTGCTCGCCGGCAACCAGGACTTCGCCGCCGAGATCGCACCGGCGCGGCAGCGCACCGACACCCGGCGCGCCGCCGTCGAGCAGGTGGTCGACGAGCGCGGCGACCTGGACGGGCAGGTCGGCGAGGCGCTCGAGCAGGCGGAGGCGCTCGCGTCGATCCGGGGTGAGGTTGACGGCGGCGGAGCCGACCGGACCGAGGTCTTCGAGGAGTACAACGAGGTCGTCGCGGAGCTCGGCGAGGTCTACTTCGCGCTGGACAACGCCGCCGACGCCACCATGCGCCTGGGCTCGGAGTCGCTGGCGATGCTCAACCTGGCCAAGGAGGCCACCGCACGGCAGCGGGCCTTCCTCAACGGCGTCTTCTCGGCCGGCGGGTTCGCCGACGGCGAGTTCCTGCGGTACGTCCAGCTGCGCGCCGACCTGAACGCCGCCTACGCCGAGTTCGAGGAGTACGCGACGCCGGAGGCCCTCGCCGCCCGCGACCAGATCCTGGCGAGCGCCCCCGCCAAACGCGCTCAGCAGCTGGAGAACCGGGCGCTGCGCTCCGGCGACGGCAAGGCGCTGCGGGCCGACGCGCAGCTCTGGTGGACCTCGACCGGGCCGGTGCTCGACGACATGTCGGCACTGGCCCAGACGATCGGCGCGAGCCTGCAGGCCCGCGCCAAGGTGCTGCTCGACGAGGCGAACCTGCGGCTCGCCGGGCTCGGCGCGGTGGTCGCGGCCTGCATCGGCATCGCCGTCTACCTGGGTACGATCGCCGCCCGCTCGATCGCGAGCCCGCTATCCGACCTCGCCGCCGAGGCGAACCGGCTGGCCGGCGAGCGACTGCCGGAGGCCGTCCAGCGGGCGGTGGCCGGAGACGCGACCGGGCCGCCGGGGTCGGTGCGGGTGGCCGAGACGGCCAGTTCCGAGGTGCGGCTCGTGGCGGACGCGTTCGACCGGGTGCAGGCGACCGCGTACGCGCTGGCCACCGAGCAGGCCGAGCTGCGCCGGGCGGGCGCCGAGTCGCTGGCCAACCTGGGCCGCCGCAACCAGAACCTGCTGCGCCGCCAGCTCGGCTTCATCACCCGGCTGGAACAGGAGGAGTCGAGTCCCACCGGCCTGGCCAACCTGTTCGAGCTGGACCACCTGGCCACCCGCATGCGCCGTAATGCGGAGAGCCTGCTGGTGCTCGTCGGCGCGGCCAGCCCCCGGCAGTGGTCCCGGCCGCTGCCGCTGACCGACGTGATCCGGGCCGCGGTCTCCGAGGTCGAGGAGTACCGGCGGGTGTCACTGCGCCGGCTCGACGAGGCCCTGGTGTCCGGCTCCACGGCCAGCGGCCTGGCCCACATGCTCGCCGAGCTGATCGAGAACGGACTCGCCTTCTCCCCGCCGGACCTCGACGTGGAGTTGCACGGGCGGATCGTCGACGACGGCTACCTGATCGCGGTCTGCGACCAGGGCGTCGGGATGAGCGAGGAGGAGCTGGAGGTGGCCAACCGGCGGCTGCGGGGCGAGGGCGACTTCCTCACCGCGCCGGCCCGGTTCCTCGGCCACTACGTGGTCGGCCGGCTCGCCGCCGACATGGGCGTCGGCGTGCAGCTGGCCCGCTCGCCGGTGACCGGGGTGACCGCCCGGGTCAGCCTGCCCACCGAGATGCTCGCGCCCCCGGCCGTCTCCCTCGACGGCCCGCCCGCCGGCTCCCCGGCCAGGATCGTCCCCGAGGTGCGCGGCGTCCCGGCCGTCGCCGGGCCGGAACCGGTCGAGCTGCCCTCGTTGCAACCGCCGGAGCCCCCGTCACAACCGCTGCAGATCGACTACGTGGTGCTGGGCGAGCAACCGTCCGTGCCCGCGCCGCGACGGCCGGCCGAGGCCGCGCTCCCGCCGGCCGAGCACACCGTCAACGGCCTGCGCCGGCGCACCCCCCGGTCGCAGCGGAACCGGTCCGAGACGACGGCGCCGCTCCCGGCCGTCACGAACGAGCCGACCGTCCCGATCGCCACGTCGCCCGAGGCGGTCCGCGACCGCCTGACCGCTCTGCGCGCGGGCATCCAGCGTGGAACCGGCAATGGCCGGCACGCGGTCAACCCCTCTGCGCCCGACGGCGAGTCCGGTGGCGCGAGCCTGCCTCGCCGTCGTGAACGCAGTTTCATCAGTGAGGAGATCCTGTGAGCGTCGAGGCCCCGGCCGATCGGCACCAGTTCAACTGGCTGCTCGGCAACTTCGTCCATCAGGCCGACGGTGTACGCGACGCGGTGGC
This sequence comes from Actinoplanes sp. CA-252034, assembly GCF_050956125.1. NCBI lineage: Bacteria > Bacillati > Actinomycetota > Actinomycetes > Micromonosporales > Micromonosporaceae > Actinoplanes > Actinoplanes sp. CA-252034. Next base: position 2,436,137 of record NZ_CP191846.1, on the reverse strand, counting down.
GGTCTCCTCCGACGGCCTGCTGATCGCCGCGTCCGACGGACTGGCCCGTGCCGAGGCCGACCAGCTCGGGGCGATCGTCTCCAGCATGGCCAGCCTGGCCCGCAGCGCCTCCCGCCGGTACGACTTCGACGGCCTCAAACTCATCATGATCGAGATGCTGCGGGGCTTCCTGGTGATCTCGGTGATCCCGGGCGGCAGCTGCCTGGGCGTGGTGGCCTCCGGCGACAGCGACCTGGGCCTGGTCGGATACGAGATCTCGATGCTCGCCGAACGGTTCGGTGACCTGCTGACCCCGGCCCTGATCGCCGAATCGCGGCAGCACCTGCCCCGGTCATGAGCCACGACGCCGAGGAGCCGGTGGTCCGCCCGTTCATGCTCACCAACGGGCGCACCCAGCCACTGCAGGACGGGCTGCGGATCGAGACCCAGTTGTACGCCGCACCGGCCGCCCTGTCCGCGCCACTGCGGTTCGAGGCCCGCCGGATCGTCGAGCTCTGCCAGCGCCCGATGTCGATGGCCGATCTGTCGTCGGCGTTGCACGCTCCGCTGGGCGTCGTCCGGGTGATCGTCGCGGACCTGATGACGCAGGGCTTGTTGCAAGCCGGCGAGATGCCCGGCGAGCTGACCACCGCGTTGATCGAGAGGATCAGGGATCGTGTTCGGGCGCTCTAACACGGTGGCGGCGCCGTCACCGGTCGCCGTCAAGATCGTGATCAGCGGTGGGTTCGGGGTGGGCAAGACCACCTTCGTCGGCGCGATCTCGGAGATCGAGCCGCTGGTGACCGAGGCCGAGATGACCGAGCGGTCGATCGGGGTGGACGACACGTCGGCGGTCGCCGGGAAGACCACCACCACGGTCGCCCTCGACTTCGGCCGGATCACCCTCGACGAGTCGCTGCTGCTCTACCTGTTCGGCACGCCGGGGCAGGACCGGTTCGCGTTCCTCTGGGACGACCTGGTGCACGGGGCGCTCGGCGCGATCGTGCTGGTCGACACCCGCCGGATCGAGGACTGCTTCCCGGCGATCGACTACTTCGAGGAGCACGACATCCCGTTCATCATCGGGATCAACGCCTTCGAGGGGGCGCGCCGCTTCGACCCGGCGGAGATCCGCGACGCGCTGGGGGTCGCGGAGGGCATGCCGTTGCTGGAGTGCGACGCCCGCCACCGCGATTCGGTGAAGACGGTCCTGGTCGCCCTCACCGAACGGGTGCTGGCCCGCCGCCTGGCCCACCAGTAGCTCCGGGCCGGCGCCCCGTGTCGTATCCACGGGCGGGGAGGCAGCGTCGGGGGCCGGCCGAGGTCGGGACCACCGCATTCAGCCCGGCGCCCGCGGTGCGGCCGGGAGTGACGGCTGCGTCGCGGGGTAGGGAACGGGACTCCGCGTAGCCGTACCCGATCAGCGTTCGGTGAGGATGCCGTCTTCCTCGACGTATTCGGCGGACGTCTCGGGGCAGACCCAGAGGTTTCCGTCCTTGGCGACCAACGGTCGGCCGGCCCGGCCGACCCAGCCGACGCGGCGGGCCGGGACGCCGACCACCAGGGCGAAGTCGGGGACGTCCTTGGTGACGACGGCGCCGGCGGCGACCAGGGCCCACCGGCCGACGGTGACCGGCGCGACGCAGACGGCGCGGGCGCCGATCGCGGCGCCGTCACCGATGGTGACGCCGACGGCGGTCCAGTCGTCGCCGGTCTTGAGGCGGCCGTCGGGGGTGACGGCGCGCGGGTACTCGTCGTTGGTGAGCACGGCGGCCGGGCCGATGAAGACGCCGTCGCCGAGGCGGGCCGGCTCGTAGACGAGCGCGTGGTTCTGCAGCTTGACGTTGTCGCCGATGACCACGCCGGGACCGACGTACGCGCCGCGGCCGACGTTGCAGTCCGTGCCGAGTGTGGCATTCTCGCGGATCTGGGCGAGATGCCAGATACGCGTGCCGGCGCCGATGGAGGCCCGCTCGTCCACATCGGCGGTCGGGGCGACATTGACGGTCATGTGGAGCCTTCCGGAAGATCGGCGAGAACCGGGCACAGGCTAGCCTCCGGGAGTCCGAACCGATGTCAGCAAAACGACGTTCCCGGCCGAACTGACCGTTGGGTTGCGTGATCGCTGACCGACAGGCGTACCCCGATCAGCCGAAGGGACGCGATGACCCCGCAGCTCCGTCGGAAATCCGGTCGCCGACTGGCGCTCGGTTGCGGCGGATCGATAGCTTTCCCGACGGACTGCGTCGGCACCGTCCGTCCACTCTGCGCGGACGCGTTCCCGCCCAATCTCCGACGAAACGGATGCTCGTGACTTCTCCGCTCCCCGCTCCCATCGGTGTGGCCGTCGTCGGCGCCGGTTACTGGGGCCCCAACCTCGTCCGCAACTTCCAGAGCAGCCCCAACTTCCGGTTGCGCTGGCTCTGCGACCTCGACGTCGAGCGGGCCCAGCGGGTCCTCGGCGGCTACTCGACGGTCCAGGTCACGGCCGACCTCGAGGAGGTCCTCGCCGACCCGTCGGTCGACGCCGTGGCGATCGCCACACCAGCCGGCACGCACCTGCCGGTCGCGATGGCCGCGCTGCGCGCCGGCAAGCACGTGCTGGTCGAGAAGCCCCTCGCGGCCACCCACGAGGAGGGCCTGCAGCTGGTCGAGGAGGCCGACAAGCGCGGCCTGACGCTGATGTGCGACCACACCTACTGCTACACCCCGGCGGTGCTGCGGATCCGCGACCTGCTCGCGGCGGGCGAGCTGGGCGAGCTGCACTTCCTGGACTCGGTACGGATCAACCTGGGCCTGGTCCAGCGGGACATCGACGTGATCTGGGACCTGGCGCCGCACGACCTGTCGATCCTGGACTTCGTGCTGCCGCCGTCGGTGCGCCCGGTCGCGGTCGCCGCCCACGGGGCCGACGGCATCGGCGCGGGCCGGGCCTGCGTGGCCTATCTCACGCTGCAGCTGAACACCGGTGCGATCGCCCACATCCATGTCAACTGGCTCTCCCCGGTGAAGGTGCGGACCGCTATCTTCGGCGGGTCGAAGCGGACCCTGGTGTGGGACGACCTGAACCCGAGCCAGCGCCTGTCGATCTACGACCGCGGTGTCGACGTGGCCTCCCCGGAGGAGCTCGGCGACGAGCAGCGGCGCGACATCCTGGTGTCGTACCGGTCCGGTGACGTGGTCTCCCCGGCTCTCACCGAGCGTGAGGCGCTGCGGACCATGGTCGACGAGTACGCACGGGCCATCACCACGGGTACTCCGGCCCTCACCGACGGTCGTTCCGGCCTTCGGGTGCTGGAGATCCTCCAGGCCGCCTCGCGTAGCCTCGCCGAGGGCGGGACCATGATCAAGCTGAACGAAGGGCACACGGCGTGACTGGCGTATCGATCGAGGGCTCGAAAGCCCTGGTCACCGGCGGGGCGGGCACGATCGGCTCGCACGTCGTCGACGAGCTCGTCCGTGGCGGGGCCGCGGAGATCGTCGTACTCGACAACTTCGTCCGCGGCCGGCGCGAGAACCTGGCCTGGGCGCTGTCGCAGGGCGCCACGGTGAAGCTCGTCGAGGGCGACATCCGCGACCGGGAGCTGGTCCGCTCCGTCACCGAGGGCAAGGACCTGGTCTTCCACCTGGCGGCGATCCGCATCACGCAGTGCGCGGAGGAGCCCCGGCTGGCCAACGAGGTGCTGGTCGACGGCACCTTCAACGTGGTCGAGGCGGCCGCCGAGGCCGGTGTGAAGAAGGTGATCGCGTCGTCGTCGGCGTCGGTCTACGGCCTGGCCGAGGAGTTCCCGACCACCGAGCGTCACCACCCGTACAACAACGACACGTTCTACGGTGCGGCCAAGGCGTTCAACGAGGCCACCCTGCGCAGCTTCAAGGCGATGAAGGACCTGGACTACGTCGCCCTGCGCTACTTCAACGTGTACGGCCCGCGGATGGACATCCACGGCCTCTACACCGAGGTGCTGATCCGCTGGATGGAGCGCATCGAGTCGGGCACTCCCCCGCTGATCCTCGGTGACGGCCTGGCCACCATGGACTTCGTGCACGTGGCCGACATCGCCCGCGCCAACATCCTGGCGGCCCGGGCGGACGTCACCGACGAGGTCTTCAACATCGCCGCCAGCGAGGAGACCAGCCTCAAGGACCTGGCCGCCGCGCTCAGCGCCGTGATGAAGTCGGACCTCGTCCCGGAGCACGGCCCGGCCCGCGCGGTCAACGGTGTCACCCGGCGCCTGGCCGACATCTCCCAGGCGGAGCAGAAGCTCGGCTGGAAGCCGCAGCTCAGCCTGCACGAGGGCCTGCAGGGCCTCGTCGACTGGTGGCGGTCGTCCCAGTGATCCCGGTGATGATCCCCGACCTCGGGGAAGAGGAGGCCCAGGCCGCGGCCGACGCGATCCGCTCCGGCTGGGTCGCCCAGGGTCCGCGGGTGGCGCGGTTCGAGCAGGAGTTCGCGGCCGCCGTCGGCGCCGGGCACGGTGTCGCCGTGTCGTCCTGCACGACCGGCCTGCACCTGGCGCTGGTGCTGCTCGACATCAAGCCCGGTGACGAGGTCGTCGTGCCGTCGCTGTCGTTCATCGCCACCGCCAACGCCGTTCGCTACGTGGGCGCCACGCCCGTCTTCGCCGACGTCGAGCTGGCCACCGGCAACGTCACGGTGGAGACGGTCGACGCGGTGCGCACCGAGCGGACCCGCGCGGTCATCGCGGTGCACCAGGGCGGCGTGCCGTTCGACACCGCGGCGCTGCGCAAGGCGACCGACGGCTGGGGCATCGGGCTGGTCGAGGACGCCGCGTGCGCGGCCGGCTCGACCGCCTACGGCGCGCCGGCCGGCACCGGGGCCCGGGTGGCCGCGTGGTCGTTCCACCCGCGCAAGCTCATCACCACCGGTGAGGGCGGCATGGTGACGGTGGACTCGGTCGAGGCCGCCACCCGCCTCAAGCGGCTCCGCGAGCACGGCATGAACGTCTCCGCCGCCGACCGGCACGCTTCGAAGCAGCCGGTGCTGGAGGCCTATCTGGAGACGGCCTACAACTACCGGATGACCGACATCCAGGCGGCTGTCGGCCTGGTGCAGCTCGGCAAGCTCGCGGGTCTGGTGGCCCAGCGCCGCCAGTTCGCAGCCCGCTATCAGGAGCTGCTGTCGGACATCGACGGGCTGGTCCCGGTTCGCGACCCGGCCTACGGGCAGACGAACTACCAGTCGTTCTGGGTGCTGCTCGACGGCTTCCCGGTCAGCCGGGACGAGGTGCTCTCCACCCTCGCGGCGAAGGGCGTCTCGGCGCGGCGCGGCATCATGGCGGCCCACCTGGAGCCGGCCTACGCGGACATGGCGGCCGGACCGCTGCCGGTCACCGAGCGGATCACGCGGGAGTCGCTGATCCTGCCGCTGCACCACAAGCTCACCGAAGCAGACCAGGACCACATCGTCGGCGTGTTGCGCGAGCTGGCCATCCGGTGAGAGACCTGGTCATCGTCGGGGCGGGCGGGTTCGCCCGGGAGACGGCCTCGGCCGCGCTCGCGGGCGGCCGGCGGGTCCTCGGGTTCGTCGACGACAACCCGGACCTGCACGGAACCGTCCGCTCCGGCCTGCCCGTCCTCGGCCCGGTGGACAGTGTCATCGGGCTGGACGCCGACGTCGTGGTCTGCGTGGGCAATCCGCGTAACTACACCGTGCGGCAGCAGATCGTGGAGCGGCTGGGCCTCGACCCCGCCCGGTACGCCACGGTGCTGCACCCGTCGGTGTCGATCGGCGCGGGCAGCACCGTCGGCGAGGGCACCGTGCTGCTGGCCGGCACCGTGCTGACCGCCGACGTGACCGTGGGCGCCCACGTGGCGGTCATGCCGCACGTCGTGCTCACCCACGACGACCTGGTGGGCTCCTACGCCACCGTCGCCTCCGGGGTCCGGCTCGGCGGCGGGGCGATCCTCGAGACCGGCGCGTACGTCGGCTCCGGCGCCCTGATCCGCGAGGGCGTCACGGTCGGCGCCTGGGCGCTGGTCGGCATGGGCTCGGTCGTCCTGCACGACGTCCCGCCCGGCGAGATCTGGGCCGGGAGTCCGGCCCGCTTCCTGCGTAACGCTTCCGTCCCGGAAAGGCAGTCCTCATGACCCGCATCCCGCTCGTCGACCTCGCCGCCGCCCACGCGGAGGTGGCCGAGGAGGTCGAGGCCGGCTTCAAGCGCATCATCGCCGACACGGCCTTCATCGGCGGGGCGGAGGTGGCCGCGTTCGAGAGCGAGTACGCCGCGTTCTCCGGGCTGCCGCACGCGATCGGCGTGGCCAACGGCACCGACGCCCTGGAGCTGGCGTTCCGGGCCGTCGGCGTGGGGCCGGGCACCGAGGTGATCCTGCCGGCCAACACGTTCATCGCCACGGCCGAGGCGGTCGCCCGGACCGGGGCGCAGGTCGTCCTGGTGGACTGCGACCCGAGCACGTACCTGATCGACGTGGACGCCGCGCTCGCCGCGATCACGCCGCGCACCCGCGCCATCGCGCCGGTCCACCTGTACGGCCAGCTCGCCCCGGTCGACCAGCTGAAGGCCGGTCTCGCCGGGCGGGACATCGTGATCGTCGAGGACGCCGCGCAGTCGCAGGGCGCCACCCGGCACGGGCTCGGCTCCGGCGTGGACGGCATCGCCGCGACCAGCTTCTACCCGGGCAAGAACCTGGGGGCCTATGGTGACGCCGGCGCCGTGACCACCGCCGTCGAGGAGTGGGCGACCACGGTCCGCACCCTGGGCAGCCACGGTGGTCTGCGCAAGTACCACCACGACCTGGTCGGTGTGAACAGCCGCCTGGACGGCCTGCAGGCGGTCGTGCTGCGCGCCAAGCTGGCCCGCCTGGCCGGCTGGAACGAGCAGCGCCGCGCCGCCGCCGCCCGCTACCACGAGCTGCTGGCCGGTCTGGAGCGGGTGGTGCGCCCGGTGACGCTGGACGGCAACGTGCACGTGTGGCACATCTACTGCGTCCGGGTGCCGAACCGGGACGAGGTGCTGGCGAAGCTGAACGCCGCGGGTGTCGGTGCGGCCATCCACTACCCGATCCCGGTGCACCGGACGGGCGCGTTCGCGTCGCTCGGCGGATCGTTCCCGAACGCGGAGGCCACCGCGCCGGAGATCCTATCCCTCCCTATCTACCCGCAGATCACGCCGGACCAGCAGGAAAGGGTCGTCCGGGCCCTTACCGACGCACTCGGCTGATCAATTAAATCGAATTCCTCGAATTGTTCAATGTGCCCGTCCACGCAAACTGTGGGCGGGCACATATGCCCTGCGTAACAGGGCGATCACCATTCCCCTGAACGGCTGATTCGCATCGTTCGGTCGGTCGGCGAGATGATTTCGACAGTGGATGGACAGGACGCCCCCGTTTCGTTAACGTCCGGCGCAAAGTCACAGATGATCTCGGATGCCCTCGTCCCTGGAGGGCACATCACTCTTGGCGGAGAGGCACCTGCACCAGATGGACAGACGACGGGCGCTCGCATTCCTGCCGCGCTTCCGTGACCGGAAGACGCGGATCATCACCTCGGCCGGGTCAGCCGGCATCCTGATCGCCGCCGCTCTCGTCGGGTCGCTCTACTCGTCGGACGCCGCCGTCGCCGACTGCCAGCCGAACCCGGTCGTGTGCGAGAACGCTCTGGACGGCAGCCCGTCCGGCGAGTGGGACATCTACAAGGCCGGCGACGAGACCGTGCAGGGCTTCGCCACCGACATGAGCGTCGACGTGGGCGAGACCGTCAAGTTCAAGGTGCGGGCCGAGCACGCGTACACCATCGACATCTACCGTCTCGGCTATTACGACGGCGACGGCGCCCGCAAGATCCAGTCGCTGGAAGGCACCTTCCCCGCCCAGAACCAGGACACCGCCTGCGTCACCGACTCCAGCACGCTCATCTACGACTGCGGCACCTGGGCGCAGTCGGCGAGCTGGGAGGTGCCCGCCACCGCGGTCTCCGGCGTCTACTTCGCGCTGCTCAAGCGGACCGACACCGGCGGCAAGAGCCACGTCACGTTCATCGTGCGCAAGGACTCCAGCCACTCCGACGTGATCTTCAAGACCTCGGATGCGACCTGGCAGGCGTACAACGTCTACGGTGGCGCCGACTTCTACAACGACGGCCCCAACGGGCGCGCCACGAAGCTGAGCTACAACCGGCCGTTCGCCACCCGCGGCTGGAACAACGGGCGTGACTTCCTGTTCAGCAACGAGTACCCGACGATCCGCTTCATGGAGCGCAACGGCTACGACGTCACGTACACCACCGACGTCGACGCCGACCGCAACGGCGCGCTGCTGAAGAACCACGACGTGTTCCTCTCCGTCGGCCACGACGAGTACTGGTCCGGCCCGCAGCGCGCCGCCGTCGAGGCGGCCCGGGACGCCGGCACCAGCCTCGCCTTCCTCAGCGGCAACGAGGTCTACTGGAAGACCCGCTGGGAGACCAGCCAGGACGGCTCGAACACCTCGCACCGGACCCTGGTCTGCTACAAGGAGACCTGGGACAACGACAAGAGCGACCCGTCCGACGAATGGACCGGCACCTGGCGCGACCCGCGCTTCTCGCCGCCGTCCGACGGTGGTAAGCCGGAGAACGCGCTGACCGGCACGATCTTCATGGCCAACCACGACGACCTGGCCATCCAGGTTCCGGCGGCGCAGGGTAGGAACCGCTTCTGGCGCAACTCCGACGTGGCTGGGCAGGCCGCCGGCACCAAGATGACGCTGTCGCCGCACACCGTCGGCTACGAGTCCGACGAGGACCTCGACAACGGCTTCCGCCCGGCCGGCCTGATCCGCCTGTCGACGACCGTCGGCGAGACCCCCGAGTACGTGCGCGACTTCGGCAACACCGTCTCCCCCGGCACCACCACCCACCACCTCACCCTCTACAAGGCGGCGAGCGGCGCGCTGGTCTTCGGCGCCGGCACCGTGCAGTACGGGTGGGGCCTGGACGCCGAGCACGACACCGAGTTCGCCCAGGAGCCCGCCGACAAGCAGCTCCAGCAGGCGACCGTGAACCTGCTCGCCGACATGGGCGTCCAGCCGGCCACCCTGATGGGCACGCTGGAGCCGGCCTCGAAGTCGACCGACACCGTCGGGCCGACCACCACCATCACCACGCCGGCCGCCGACAGCACGGTCGCCAACGGCAAGCTGGTGACCGTCTCCGGCACCGCCGAGGACAACGACGGCGGCCGGGTCGCCGGCGTCGAGGTGTCGCTCAACGGCGGCAAGACCTGGCACCCCGCCGAGGGCACCGACGAGTGGTCGTACAAGGGCGCGGTGACCGGCAACGGGACCGCGACGATCAAGGTGCGCGCCACCGACGACAGCGTCAACATCGGCGCCGTCAAGTCGCGGGTGCTGACCCTGAGCGGCTCCACCTCGCTGTTCGGCAAGACCGTCCCGGAGAACCCGTCGATCAGCGACTCCGACGCCGTCGAGCTGGGCGTCAAGGTGATCCCGCAGACCAGCGGCTTCATCAAGGGCGTCCGCTTCTACAAGGGCGAGGGCAACACCGGCACCCACGTCGGCACGCTGTGGTCGGCCGACGGCGACGTCCTGGCCCGCGGCACGTTCCAGGACGAGACCCCGACCGGCTGGCAGGAGCTGGTCTTCGCCTCGCCCGTCCCGGTCACCGCGGACGTCACCTACATCGCGTCGTACACCGCCCCCAACGGGCACTACGCCGGTGACAAGTGGGCGTTCATCTACGGCCCGCACGAGGCGGACCCGCTGGTCGCGCCGAGCACCCACGAGGCCGGCGGCAACGGGGTGTACGAGATCGCCGGTCACTTCCCCACCAAGTCGCACAGCTCGACCAACTACTACGTCGACGTGCTCTTCAACGTGGGCAACGTGACCCCGCCCTCGGTCACCGCGATGGCCCCGCTGCCGAACGCCGCCTACCAGGTGACCTCCACCAAGCCCGCGGTCACCTTCAACAAGGCGGTCGACCCGGACTCGGTCGACTTCGACGTGACCTGGACCGGTGGCACGGCCGCGGGCACGGCCGACTACGACGCCGACACCCGCCGGGCGACCTTCACCCCGTCGTCGGCACTGCCGGCCGGAAAGCGGATCACCGTCGCGGTGACCGCCGCCGACCCCAACGGCAACGCCATGGCCAGCCCGTACACGTGGTCGTTCACCACCAACCCGGGCAACGTCGAGATGCACACCCTGTTCGGCGAGACCGACCTCCCGGCGGTCGCCGCGGTCGACGAGCCGGCCGCGGTCAACCTGGGTGTCAAGTTCGTGCCGCAGGCCGACGGCAAGGTGGTCGGCATGCGGTTCTTCAAGGGCCCGGGCAACACCGGCACGCACACCGGCTCGGTCTGGTCGGCGTCGGGTTCCCGGCTGCGGAACGCCACCTTCGTGAACGAGACTGCTACCGGCTGGCAGTACGTCTACTTCTCGGAGGCGCTGACCGTGACCGCGGGCACCACCTACACCGTCTCGTACCACGCGCCCCAGGGCGACTACGCGGTGACCGGCAGCTACTTCTCGGCCGAACGTCAGCGCGGCCTGCTGACCGCGCCGGCCGGCAACAACGGCGTCTTCCTGTACGGTGCCGAGGGCTTCCCGCAGAGCTCCTGGTCCAGTGGCAACTACTGGGTCGACCCGCTCTTCGCGAGCACCGCCGAAGCGCCCGAGGAGCCGCAGACCCCTCAACTGCCGGCGAACACCGTGAACCTGTTCCCGGGCGCTCCGGTCCCGGCCCACGCGAGCTGGGACGACAGCAACGGCGTCGAGGTCGGCGCCCGGTTCAGCTCGGATGTGGCCGGCAAGGTGCACGGTGTCCGCTTCTACAAGGGCAGCGGCAACACCGGAACCCATACCGGAACGCTCTGGTCGGCCGATGGGTCAGTCATGCGTACCGGAACGTTCGTGAACGAGACCACCGAGGGCTGGCAGACCCTGGTCTTCGACTCGCCGGTCACCATCACCGCGGGCACCGAGTACGTGGTCTCCTACTACGCGCCGCACGGCCACTACGCGGTCACCGGCGGCGGTCTGGCCTCGGCGACGGAGAACTCGCCGCTGCGGACGGTCGCGGGCGGCGCCCGGTACCAGTACGGCGGCGGGTTCCCGCAGGGGACGTCGACGGCGAACTACTGGGTCGACGTCTACTTCACCCCGGCAGGCTGAAAGGCAGCACGTGTACGTGTCGTTACGTGACCGCCCCGGAGCCGGCTCGGCTCCGGGGCGGGGGCGCGCCACCCGGCGGATCTCGTCGACGGTGGTGCTCCTGGGAGTGGTCAGCATGCTCACCGACATCTCGTCGGAGAGCGTGGCGTCGATCCTTCCGCTCTACCTGACCGCCGTGGTCGGGCTCAGTCCGGTGGCGTACGGCTTCATGGACGGGCTCTACCAGGGCGTCAGCGCGTTCGTGCGGATCGCCGGCGGTTATGCCGGCGACCGCGGCGGCCACCCCAAGTGGGTGGCCGTGGCCGGGTACGGCGCGTCGGCCCTCAGCCGGCTGGCCATGCTTCCGGCGGCCGGGTTCGCGGCGATCTCCGCGGTGGTGACGGCCGACCGGCTCGGCAAGGGGCTGCGCACCGCGCCCCGGGACGCGCTGATCGCCGAGGCGTCCGACCCCGCAGACCTGGGGCGGGCGTACGGCGTACACCGCACCCTCGACACGATCGGCGCCGCGATCGGCCCGCTGGTCGCGTTCGCGCTGCTCGCCGCGGTGCCCGGCAGCTACGACTCGATCTTCGTGGTGTCGTTCGCGTTCGCGATCGTCGGCGTGGCGGTGCTCGTCCTGTTCGTCCCCAACCTCAAGTCGAGCGCCGGGAAGGCCCGGATCGGGCTGCGCCGGATGTTCCGGGAGATCAGTGGGAAACGGCTGCGCAAGCCGCTGCTGGCGGCGTCGGTCCTGGGCCTGCTGACCGTCGGGGACGGCTTCGTCTACCTGGCTCTGCAGGAGCGCGACGACTTCGCGGCCACCTGGTTCCCCCTGCTGTACGTCGGCACCAACGTCGCGTACCTCCTGCTCGCCGTGCCGCTGGGCCGGCTCGCCGACCGGGTCGGCCGCGGCCGGGTCCTGATCGCCGGGCACGGCGCGCTGCTCACCTGCTATCTGCTGGCGGCTCTGCCGGCCGGCGGGCTCGGCCTGACCGTCGGCACGCTGCTGCTGCTCGGCGTCTTCTACGCGGCGACCGACGGCGTGCTGCCCGCGCTGATCAGCCGTCTGGTCCCGGCCGAGGCGCGGGGCAGCGGGATCGCCGCCGCGCAGACCGCCGTGGCCCTGACCCGGTTCGCGTCGTCGCTGATGTTCGGCGTGTTGTGGACGCTGCAGGGGCCGGGCACGTCGCTCGTCATCTTCGCGGCGGTGCTGGCCGTGGCCATCCCCGTGGCCGGGCTGCTGCTGCGCGGCATCGACCGGGCGGAGGTCGCCCCGTGACCCTGCGGTCACGCGTGATCGCGCTCGTCGTGATCCTCCTCGTCGCCGTGCTGGGCGCCGGTGGATACGTCTGGCAGACCCGGGCGAGCCAGGCCCGTACGATCGCCGAGGCCGTCCCGGTGGCCACCGCCGGTGACCTGGCCGGACTGCGCAACCAGCCGCACGTCGTCTTCCGCAGCACCGCCCTGGGCGCCGAGTACGGCCGTGTGGCCGTGGTTCCGCTGTCCGCGCCGGACGGCCCCCGGGCGTTCACCCCGGCCTCCTGCGACCGTGTCCACGCCACCGCCACCGACGCCATCTGCCTGGCCGCGAGCCGGGGCCTCGTCACCACCTACCAGGCGCTGCTGCTGGACGCCTCGTGGAACCGGACGAACGAGCTGCCGCTGACCGGCCTGCCCAGCCGCACCCGGCTGTCCCGGGACGGCACGCTGGTGGCCACCACCACGTTCGTCTTCGGCGACTCGTATGCCAACCCCGGCCAGTTCTCCACCCGGACCGTGGTGTCGCGGACCACCGGCGAGGTGATCGGCGACATCGAGAAGTTCACCCTCACCGTCGAGGGCAAGGTGGTCACGGCCTCCGACAAGAACATGTGGGGAGTCACTTTCGTCGATGACGACGGGTTCTACGCCACCGCCGCCTCGGGCGGTAGGACCTGGCTGGTCCGCGGTAGTCTGTCCGCGCGTACTGTGACCGCGCTGCGCGGTGACGTCGAGTGTCCGTCCCTCTCCCCGGACGGCACACGCGTCGCTTTCAAGAAGCACGGAGATCTGCCCTCCGGCAGGTGGCGGCTCGCGGTCCACGACCTGAAGACCGGCGCCGAGACCCTGCTCGCCGAGACCAACAGCGTCGACGACCAGGTCGAATGGCTCGACGACGACACCATCGTCTACGGCCTGCCGCGGGAGACCGCCGGTTCGGCCTCCAGTGACGTGTGGCAGGTCCCCGCCGACGGCACCGGGCAACCGCGGATCCTCATCCGCGACGCCTGGTCGCCCGCAATCGTCCGTCCCTGAGCCTCCTTGGTAGACCTGGGCCTCCTTAGTAGAAGGGCAAGAACGTTGACCGATCCGAGTACGGGTCCCATCACCACCCACCGGAAAGCGCCCCGGCGTGCCCGTGTGGCAGTGATTGCCGTCCTGGGTGTGGCCACGCTCGCCGCCGCCGGATACCTGATCAATGCCTACCGGACGTCACCTGACGCCGAAGCCGTCGCCGGCACCGCCTCCGCGACACCGGAGAGCGCGACGCTCCCGGCGCCCGCCCCGTCCGGGTCGGTGCTGCCGTCGGCCAGCCTGCCGGTGAGCCCGTCGGCGTCGGCGCCCTCGCCGTCACCGTCGGCGTCCAAGAAGCCGGAGACCCCGAGGCGCAGCGGCGGCCACCCCAACGCCGGCAACACGGGCGTCCCGTCCGGTGTCACCCTCGCCACCTACAAGGGGCCGTGCACCATCTCCAAGAGCGGGACGGTCATCGACGGCAAGATCGTCGGCTGTGACGCCCTGGAGATCCGCGCCACCGACGTGAAGATCAGCAACAGCCGCATCAACGGCCGGCTGGTCACCACCGAGAAGTCGAACTACTCGTACACGCTCACCGACTCCGAGGTGAACGCCGGGGTCTACCAGGGCGCGGCCGTCGGCAGCACCAACATGACGATCCTGCGCTCGGACATCCAGGGCGGTCAGACCGCGGTCGTCTGCTCGTACAACTGCACGATCCGGGACTCCTGGCTGCACGGCCAGGAGCTCCCCGCCGGCTCCGACTGGCACCTCGGCGGCTTCCTGGCCAACGACACCGGCGCCGACGGCACCACCAAGGTCGTCCTCGACCACAACACGATCGTCTGCGACAGTCCGTCCAACTCGGCGGGCGGCGGCTGCTCCGGCAACGTCAACCTGTTCCCCGACTTCGGGCCGGTCTCCAACATCACGGTCACCGACAACCTGCTCGGGGCGAACGAGGACATCTCGTACTGCGTCTACGGCGGGTCCACGTCGGACAAGGAACACGTCAGCGGGGTCCGCGACATCGTCTTCACCGGCAATGTCATCCAGCGGGGCAAGAACTCCAAGTGCGGGCAGTACGGGCCGGTGACCAGCTTCGACCCGGCCAAGCCCGGCAACCGCTGGGCGAACAACAAGTGGGACGACGGCAAGCTCGTCGAGTCGGCGAACTGAGAAGGACGGCGGGGAAGTCATGAATCTGCTCGGATCGGCACGGCAGCGCGAAGCCCTCAAGGTGCTGCGCGAAGCCGGCCCCCGCGGTCTCGCCCAGCGGATGGTGCGCGTCGCCTACCACCGGCTGAGCGCGTCCGACCTGGAAGCGCCGCTCGACTTCGACCACATCGCCGACTCGCAGGGCCTGCGGCTCACCGCACCCGCCCAGCGGCCGGCCCGCGGCACCCCACTCACCGTCGGCTGGCTGTGCACCCCGCCGCGACCCGGCTCGGGCGGCCACACCACCCTGTTCCGGATGGTGGAGGGCCTCGAAGCGGCCGGGCACAAGTGTGTGCTCTACATCCACGACGTCTTCCATGGTGAGCTGGCCCGGCACGAGGCCGTCATCCGGGAGGGCTGGCCGGGCATGAAGGCCGAGATCCGGTCGGTCTCCGACGGTCTGGGGCCGCTGGACGCGTACGTGGCGTCCGGCTGGGAGTCGGCGCACGTCCTCGCCTGCTACCCGGACCTGCCGACCCGCCGGCTGTACTTCGTGCAGGACTACGAGCCCTGGTTCTACCCGGCCGGCTCGCAGTACGTGCTCGCCGAGGACACCTACCGCTTCGGCTTCCGCACCATCACGGTCGGCCCGATGCTCGCCGACCTGCTCGGCGACAAGTACGGCACGGCATGCGCGGTCGCCGAGTTCGGGGTGGACACCGCCGTCTACCAGCTGACCAACCAGGAGAAGCGGCGCGGCGTGGTCTTCTACACCAAGCGCGACTACGCCCGTCGTGGCTTCGCGCTCGGGCTGGTCGCGCTGCGCGAGTTCCACCGGCGCCACCCGGACCACGAGATCCACCTGTTCGGCGACGCCACGGTGCGGGCGCCGTTCCCGGCCACCAACCACGGCACGGTACGCCCCGCGCAGCTCAGCGAGATGTACAACGAATGCGCCGCCGGCCTGGCGATGTCGTTCACGAACCTGTCGCTGGTGCCCGACGAGATGCTGGCGTGCGGTGTCATCCCGATCGTCGGCGAGTCCGAACACGCGCAGGCGAGCATCGACAACCCGTACATCCAGTGGACGCGCCCGACCCCGATCGCCCTGGCCGACGCCCTGTCGGCGGCGGTGACCGGCGGCCCGGCACCGGCTTCGATCGCCGCGAGCATCCGCCAGACCCCGTGGGGAACCGCCCAGCGGGTCACGCTGGAGACCATCGAGAACGAGGTCTACGGCTGACACCGGCACGGCCACCTCTCGGTGGCCTCGCCCGGCGAATCCGCCCCGTCGTCTTTGGCGACGGGGCGGACGAGCCCCTCCAGCTTGGTCCTCAGCCGAGCCCGAGCGTGCCACGGGAGCAGCCAATCGATGATGGCCAGTAACTTATGTCCATGAGCCGAAGAACCGACCTGGTCGCGTTGGCCGGCGTAGCCGTCGCGGGAATCATCGCGATCAGCTCAGCCGAGGGTCGCTACGAGCCTTTCGATGCCATCTCCGGCGTCGTCCTAGCCATTCTGCTCATCTCCTTCTACCGCATTCCGCCCTCGATCAACTGGCGTGACGCCCTCTACGAGGCGGCCTCGGTAGCCGCGGTCGGCGCGTTGCTCCTCTGCATCATGGTCGCCCCGATCATCGACGCCGCGGTCGCGCCCTTGTCCGCCGATTCCAGCGCCACCAAGGCCATGGAGGTCACCGTGGTGGTGAGCTCGCGCCTGTCCTGGACGTGGTTGATGGCCTTCATCCCGCTGTGGATCACTCTTTTCGGCATCGCGCTTCGGCCATCCGCTCGGAGCACGCCGACAACTCCACCCGACACTGCCCGGTGAAGACACACGCGAATCGGCAAGTCCGTCACCCGGCTGCTCGTTCGAGCCTCCGTCAGCGCCAAACCGCAATCGGCGGCATGTGAGGGCGCCGGTTTGCGGTCGTGAACAATGGGCGGCGGCCCCGCCGTACAAGGAAAGGTTCGATCATGGGTTGGAACACCTCGGTGCTCTTCCGTCAGGGCGTGACGGCGGACGAGGCTGTGGACGACCTCGCCATCACGGATTTCAGCGGCGAACTGGTCGGAGCCGACCAGGCCACAAGCGGCCTCAAGCCCGACGCCCTCTATGCCGCCGAGTCCGGTGGCTGGGTGCAGGTCTGGAACCCGATGATGGATGTGGTCATGGGCTGGGAGCCGACCGACCCGGCCGACGCTCTGGTGGTCTTCTTCAGCAGCGTTTCGAGCACATACGGCTTCACGCTGTTCACGAATGGCGAACGAACCCGGCATTACGTCTACGCCGATGGTGTGGCCGTCGAGGACGAGGGAACGCCGCTACCGGTCGAGGCCGAGATCGCCCTGCCGTCCTGGGGCCCAGACGAGGACTTCCTCTGGTCGATCATCACAGCAGTCACCGGTCTCCAGTACGACGAAGAGCTGCGGTACCGCGTTTACCCCGTGTGACGGGCATGATCATGGCGCATCACCGACGGCCCGAGCGCGTGCACTGTCATCGGCACAAGCGGTCGCCGTCCGGCGGCTGACAGCCGCGCCGATGACGGCGACGATCGGATCGCAGCAGAACAGTACGCCGTAAGTGATGGCCACGTACCGTCACGGCCGACTCCTTGCGCGGCCGACGCGGAAATGCCAGCATGGCGCCATGATGATCAACAGAAAGGCTCATGCCGCGTAACCGGCCAGGCGCTATCCGCGCCACTCAGCACGCCGCCGGCCACACCGTCCGCCAGTGGCTCCGTGAGGGCGGAGAGCCGATTGACCGTCTCTCTCCCGCTACAACCGCGGTTGTCCGAGCCGTCGAACACAGCGGCAATCTCGGTCGGCATCACCGTAGCGCAGAGTGCTACGACCCTGACCCGTTCCATGAACACGTCCGGCCCGGGCGTACTGCCGCCTTCCTTCTGGAATATCGAAAGTTCCTACGCCAACCCGGACGGCAGCTTCGCCTCGAAGCGTCGGGCTGCCCCGCGTGTCCTGGCTGTCAATATGAGGACGTAGCCGAGGTGCGAGACGCCTTGGAGGCGGTCACCCGGTCCTTGCCGCCGCCGGCCCGCGCCGAGATGCGCCAGCTACTCAACCGCCTCGACGCCGACTTTCGACGCCGCACACTTGCTGACCCCGTCTCCAGGACGAGCTGGGCAGGCGAACCGCTGCCTTGGTGGCACCGTCGGATCTACAAGGAATGGCCTCCCCACTGACTTACCATCGCGGCACCCGCATGACGGCGGACCGAGCGGGTCTCAGCGACAAATGAGGATGCCGAGTGGAAAGCTGTGCTGCATGTCAGGCGGAAGTTCATCGTTCACCTTCCGTCCGCTCGGCAACCCCGGGCGGCAACGATTTCTGCGCATGGACGAACTTGAGACCGTCTACAACTCGCCGGAGGCCGGTCCGGACAGTGTGTTTCGCTGGGAGCGCCGATCGGAGGCCCTGCCGTATGTGGGGGTCGTCGTGTCGATCATCGGTGAGGACCGATGCTTGGTCGTCCTGCGCAAGCGGGGACCGAGCCAGTTTCTTGTTCAGCCCGGTGTGGACGGCGATGTGGTCGTGACGATGCGGGGCGCGCGGGTTGCCATGCCACGCGGCGCTGTGCTGCCTCGTGGGCATGGTCTCGAGGCACTGCGGAGCGTGGGTGACGTGGAGCGGCTGCAAGCGGTAAGTGCGTGGCGAAAGCTGCCGGAGTGGCGCGATGACCCACTGCATGAGCGACTTGGTGATGTCGTCGAGGAGGCGATCGACAAGGCCTACGAGCTGGTGCTGGCGGGCGTTGAAGGCGGGCCGGCGGGGCTGCGCCACCTCGGCAATCTCACGCTGCTGCATAACGCGGTGATGTCCGGCGGCGTTGACTGGGTCCGTTTGGACCAGCCCCCGCAGTTGGTCGCAGCGGGGGCTGCCGGCGCCGAGTACCTCGGCCTGCCGGATCTCGCGGCCGTGATCCGCCGGATTCACACCGACTCGGACCCAGACTATGAGTGGCGACTGGGCGCGCTGTACCACGAGTACTCGGGGCCGTTCGGGGACGACGCCGGGACGATCCGCGCCGCTGTGGCACGCCGGATCGACGTCGAACCGCAGGAATTCGGCCTACAGTCCGACACCATCACGAGATCGAGAACGCCACCAGCATGGCGGTCAGCGACGGCGAGGGCCGGGCACATGGAACCCGCACCGACGTTTTCAAACTCAACAAGACCCGGTTCGCACTCATAGACAAGACAAGACGCCAGGCCCGGCACAGCAGCTGCCAGCCGTGCCGGCGGCGCCCGGCGCGAGCGCGGATCGCGGCAGAATCGGATGCTCAACGCCGCCACATGCTCTGCTGGGCCTGCGCCGCTCGGCTGGTCAGCTTGGGAAGGGCCGGCGGTTCGTACGGGGCGGGCCAGACTTGGAGGAGATATTCGTCGAGCGGCGGGTCATCAATGCTGCGCCCGCTCTCCTTCGATGCGCGGTCCATGCCGCGAGCGTGGTAACGAAGGCGGTAGGTCGCCGCGCCCATCGGTAGCGGCGAGAGGTTGTGGCTTTCCTCGCCGCCCCAGCAGAACAGCATGAACCGCTCATTTTCGGTCGTCATGCTGATCTCGGCGATGTCCTCGAAGTCGCTTGACGCCGGACCGGGATCTCGCCGGTCCATGGTCACTGTCAGCAGCACGTATCCGGTGTGCAGGCTGGTGCCGAGGACTGCCCCATTGCCGACTGCACCGATCAAGCCCGTACCGTCGGGTCCGCCGAGGTAGGCGCCGATATCCGAGCCGTCCGCCCTGTTGACGTAGATCTGGCCGTAGGCGGTGAAGACATCGCCATAGAGCACTACAGTTCCGGGACTCACTGCTGCAACGTAGCCGTCAGCAGAGCAAGTTTCGCCCCAAACGCGTCAGGTTCAGCGGGTGCTGAGCCTACGGAGCCGTTGCACTCAACTCGGCATGTGAGGGCGGCGGCACGGCCAGCATGTACTCAGAGCAGGTCTGTGGTGCCGGCTTGCGCTCTGCGCGGACCTCTGCGGCCCCGCGACGGACGGCGTTCTCTGGCGGCAACCTCACGTCGCACGTTCTTCGCTGGCGTGGACGGACTTCGTTGACGAAGAACAACTGACATCCATCACACCGTCTGGAAGGCGGAGGCGATGTCAGCGGGTGCGCACGTCGATGAGATAGAAGAGCAGCTCGCCCTTCTCGTCGTTTTCCGTGTGGTCTACATGCATACCCAACCGGGTGACGATGTGGCGGGATGCGATGTTGTGCTGGCGGATGGTGGCCCACACACGACGCAGACCGGCCGCGCGGCCCTCCTGCAGCACCGCGGCGGCTGCCTCGGCGGCGTAACCGCGGCCTCTCTGCGCAGCCCGGATCATGTAACCGATCTCGGGCTCCTCCGCACCGGTTCGGCCCTTGAACATTCCGCAGTTGCCGATCAGCAGGCCGGTCCTGGAGCACCGCAACGCGTACCAGCACAGGCCGTGGTCCCGCTCTGCGGCAACCCGATGGGCAATCCAGCGCTCGGTTGCTCGACGGGCGGCGAAGGGCCCGGCCCCGACGGTGTTCGTCTCCGGGTCGGCGAAGAGGGCATGCAGCTCGCCGGTGTCGTCGGCGGTGAAGGTGTGCAGGTTCAGGCGAGGCGTGCGCAGTGACGGTGACATCGCGGCACGGGGTGTGGAGGACATCGTCGTCATCAGATCAAGGTGATCACCTGGGGACAACCGGTTAAGGGTTGCGGCCGTCTAATTCGGCCTGCTCGCGGGGCCACTGCTCCCAGAGGCGCCGCCAGCCGAGACGGGCCGTGATCGCTGCGGTGTCCTCCAGGTCGCTGATCGCGGCGAAGACGTCCGGCCGGGCCTTCTCCAGCCAGGCCGTGATCGGTTCGCGAGTGCGTTCCAACGTCGCGTCCAGGCGGGCGCCGGCCGTGATCAGGGCTCGGATCAACTCGATGTCGCCCATCCCGTAGGCGGCGGCGACCAGCGGGGTCACCCCAGCCACGTCGGCGCCGTCGATGTCGAGGCCCTCGGCGAGCAGCCGTTGCAGCAGGGTGAGATCACGCAGGTGGGCCAGGAAGTGCAGGAGGGTGCGGCCCCGATGGTCGCGGGTGTGTGCGGAGACACCGGCGTCGAGCAGCGACACCACACCCTCGGTGTCGCCGTGCAAGGCGAGCCGCATCAGTTCGCGGCGCTGCTCGTGCAGGCGTCGCGGTAGCCGGGCCTGACGGGCGGCCGGGGCCGGGGCCACGACCGGTGCCGTGGGCACCGGTGCCCACGGGTCGTCGAAGGTGATGTGGTCCCGCGACCGAGGGGGCCGCCCAGCGGGACCGTTCTCCATGGCGACCTTGGCGGCGAAGCAGCCACTCCGGCCGCCACCGAGGGCGGCCAGTGTGGCCTCGCGCTGTTCCTCCTGCTCGGTGTGCGGAATGTGGACCCGTCCGTCCCGCCAGCGGACCTCGTGCCACACCCCGCCGCAGCGCACCCGGACCGGTCGCGCCGCCGGGGGAGCGGGACGCGGTGGGCCGGCCGGTGGTTCGGTCGCGGACGGGAACAGCGCCGCGTGGATCAGGGGATGCAGATGGTCCGGGTCGAGCAGTCCGAGACCGATCAGTACGGCGTCGAGCGGCAGCCCGAGACGGTTCAGAGGCAGATATACGGCGGGCCGGGGTAGTCCCGGAAGTCCACGGCGAACCGCCCGTCCCCGGCCGGGGTGAACGCCAGATTCGGGCCGGCGGCGATCCGGCCGGAGGTGGTCGCGGCGGTTTCGCGGACCGCGTGCACGATCTCCGGCAGCCGGTACCAGTAGCCGGCGACCAGCCTTCGATTGACCTGCAGATGCTGCTCGGGGACATCGGCTCCCAGGTCCGCCCACGCCTGCCGGAAACGGTCGGTGTCGTGCAGGTCCCAGATCAGATGGTCATGTGGGGCCGGGCCCAGGCCGTACCAGGTCAGCAGCTCGCCGGTGTGGCGGGTGTCCCACACGTGGCGGGGCAGGTCGGGGTCCACGTACCTGTGCCACGTGCAGGGCTCGTGGTCGGCGTCGCCGCGATAGACCATCGGCGGGCCGGACGTCCGCGGAGGCCCGGACGTCAGGACCAGGCGTAGCTGCTGACGGCCGTAGCCGGTGCGCGGGCTGCCGACCGCGAGGACCAGGTCGTCGTCGTAGCGGGCGAGCACCGACAGGCGCCTCGGCGTCAACGCGGTGTGGCCGGTACTCGGGCGTCGAGGCAGATGCCAGCGCAGCAGTTCGGGGGCGAGGTGCCGGAGATCCTCCTCGATGCGGTCGGTGGTGGCCGTACCCAGGGAAAGGTTGAAATCAACCGCGACGTCGGCGGCGGCGCAGGCGCCCCGCCAATCGCCGGCGAGGCGACGCTCCGTCGCCCGGCGGATCATCGGGGCGGGCACCGCGTAGCGGCGGGCGATGCGCCAGCCCCGCGCAGCGCCAGCGGTGAGAACCACCGCCACAACCTAACCGGCCGGGCTCACACGCCCCGCCAGCCCAGCAGATTCGGTCCGAAGCCGGCAATGACACGACGGATCAACCCGCCTTTAACGCCCTCTTCTCGGCACGAGCGCGCCTCGGGCCCCTCCGGCGAGCGTCACGCCGCGTGACTTGCTCACCGCCGGCTGCCGCGCTTGGTGCGGTGCTGTGCTTCTTCCTGCGCCGACGGTTACCGCTGGCTCCGTCAGGGAATCTTAAGGAGATGAGTACCTATCCTGATCCGGCCTTGCACGGCGATGTCTACCCTTCTGAAGAGGAGATCGATCCGGCCGGCACCGACGGCCCGGTTGGGGCGTACGCCAGCCGGCCCGGCCCGCTACCAGCCTCCGCGCCTGGATCGCCGCCCATCCCCGGACCGGCAGGCCGGGTCGCCACCGCCGCTAACTCGATTGTCAGTCGGCGCCCGGACGGATCGATTGAGGTGGTCACCGACCTTGACGGTGACGGCATCGCCGACGTGGTGCAGCTCGACCTCGACGGTGACGGGGTGCCCGACCTCACCTACCTCGACACCGACCACGACGGGAAGCTTGACACCGTGCTGCGCACCCCGAATCGCTGACAGCACGGTGCGGCGCCGGCCCATTTCCGGACCGCACACGCTGCCGCAGATCATCGTGCATGGACCGGTCACGCCCAAAGACCGGTGACGGCTCCCTCTGCCGCAGCGACCTCAGCGACGGCTGAGTGCTGATCTCGTCAGCGTCGAGGTGCTCCTACACGGGTGCCGCCACGACAACCGACGGGAAACGCGCCACCAGCACACAAGTACGCTCCTCGTCTTGTCTGCGGCAATAGAGTGCATGGCTCGACCGGTGAAAGCCATGCTGAGAGTCGCTCGTCAGTTTGAGCTGCTCGTGATGGCCTGCTGGAGCAGGGTTAGCTGCTGACTCGGGAACGGTATGTCGCCCCACGCCCGCCGATATCCAACCTCACCATGCTGCTCCAGCACCGTCTGCGCCATCTTCGCCGTCGCCGCTGTAAAGGCGTCCACCCGGATCCTGCCGACCCAGCGCCGCCGCGCTCCCTGCCACGGATCCTTCGCATACTCGTCTCGAAGGAAGAGGATCTGGACATTGACCTCTTCGGCCGCTCCGCCGAAGACAAAGACGTGAGCACCAGGTTCGGTGGGCAGCCAGGCAAGTGTGGCACTCGATCCGATACGGAGATCGAGCGCAGCCTGGAGAAGGCTCTGCAAGCCGTCGCCGACGTAGGTCGTACGAAGCTCCAGCAGCTCCTCGCCAACGGCCCAAGTGAGGTTGGCTGATCCGGTACCGACGATCTTCCAATCCATGCCGAATCCGCCCATGTCCATGTGAGCATTCTGCCCTGAGCCGGTTCAAGGGCGAGCTACCGACCTCATCCTCTGTTCAGCCCGTCAACCGGCAGTCGCTCCACGGTTTGAAGCAACGCGCTGTCGGCGGCATGACAGTGCGGTCAGATCCTGCGCCGCAGCGGGCGCGGGCGGCTCTGTCGCTGTCACAGGATGATTGCGTTGAACCATACTTTCGGAGTGCCACACGAAGATATCCTGGCCCTGGTCGACTGGTCGGCTGTTGAGCATGCCTATGCCCGATCGGCCGATGTGCGAAAGACCCCGGAAATTCTCAAGGCGTTGTTGAGCGAAGAGGCCGCACTCCAGGCCGAGGCCCTCGGAGATCTGTACGGCGTCGTTCACCACCAGGACACCATCTACAGCGCGACGCCACCGGCGGTGCGCTACGTTGTCGAGATACTCGATGACCCACGCACACTTACTCCCGTGCCGAGAGGCTTCGACAGTCCGGGTGAAGAACCCTTGCGTGCCGCGTTGCTGAACTGGCTGACCTCCGTCATGGAAGCCGCAGCCGAGTCCGCCCGAGGCGAACTCTCCGGGGAGCCCGTCGACGTTGAAGCGTGCCGAGCAGCAAGAGGGCAGGTCTATCTGGCAGCGCACGGCATGCTGGCCGATCCCGATTCGGCGGTGGTTTCGGCTTCGCTCGGCACGATTGCCTGCGTACTTGATGCCCCGGAGCTACAGCATTTCCGGTCCCCCGTCGCCGCATGGCTGAATAACCATGCGATGTCCCTGTCTGACCGGCGGATACGGGTTCTCGCGGCTCTGATGCTGTCGTGCTGGGGCCACGACAGCACGACAGCTTTGCGTGACCCGGATCGAGTGGTTCGGGCAGCTGCCGCCTTGTCCCCAGCACACGCGACCGACCCGGAAGCCACCAGCGCGTTACTTGAGGTGCTAGCGTCGCCGGCCGATGCCGCATGGTGCCAGCAGGTCTTCCCGCACTTCGGGCGAATCTTCCCGTTCAAGCTGCTACCCACAGCAATCGACCGGTCGGCCTTGGACGAGCTGCTTCGGCACTCGAAACGATTCTGGCGGCTCCGCCTGAAGGCACCTATGCCGGCGACTGGGGGACGTGTCTGCGCACGAAAGCATTCCCGGACGGCATGCCGGTTCCCGAGGCGCTCAGCAAGAACCAGCGCGCCCTTCTGGACGTGCTGGCGAAGCACTGCTTCGGACCGGCAGCGCCACCGGTCTGGTTCGCCTCCGACCCTCGGATGGCATTCCGCGAGTTGGCACCACACAGCCGCACCGGCGTTCGCTGAGCGCCCCACCTGTTCAGCTCACGCAACGCGGCAAATCAGTACGTTGCTGAGGCTCACTCAACCCCACGGGCGCTCAAAAAGATAACCCCAGAAGGAGTCAACCCCGCTCGTCAGTATGGGATCTCTTTTGACTAGGCGTCGCATTACCGCCTCGGCCCGCCGTACAGCGATTCGCTCGGGGATCTCGCTATCGCTTCGGGGCCAGGACCCGCCCACTTTATGAAGAAAATAGTAAAAAAGGGGCAGATTCGAGTTTACCGGAAGTATCTGGCCGTCAGGGAAAAGTTGAGAGACGCTGCCATCAGCGGCACTGACTCCGAAGTATCCACACCCACAAGCAGCGTCCGTGGAGAGCATGTGCGGATGCTTTCCGACAGCTTCCACCCCCAGGATGTAGTAGGGAGGAGCTAAAGGCTCCCCTGAATCTTGAGGACAACGAGTGAAGATAGCTCCGAATGCTGGCAGGCCAACTTCCGAGAGGAGCACTCGAGATTCGGCACTCACCTGCCAGTTACTTATAGTGGCGTCATTGAGCGGCTCGACGACACCATCGGTCGACCAACGTGCCATTTCGGTGCGCCAGTCAGGGACGGCCTTACCAAGAATCCTCACCACATGAATGATCCTAGATCCGGGGCGCTATGCGCCCGCGAGGGCCGTCGGCATATTCGCACTCAATTCGGCACGACAAGACGCCGGTCCGCACCGTCGACCACCGGCCGTGATCGTGGCGCCGGCCGAGCGCGGATCGCGGCTACGATGAGGATGCCGAGGTGACTTGGGATACGCGTGTGATCATGTTCGGATGGTCATGGAGCCCGTGCCGAGCTACGACGATCTGGTCTGCTTGTTTGAGAGCGAGCCGGTTCGGCGTCATGACGGCGAACCATGGGCCTATACGTCGGCCCCGTTCCGCACCACGCGAGCCGGGTACGACATCGAACTGGACATCGAGCCGGGCCATCAGCTCGTACGCCTACGACTCCATGCCGCCGGCATCAAGGTGATCGACCTGGATCTTCAAGGCGTGCGTACCGCCAGCGCCGAGCACCTCAAAGGCCGCGAGTTGCTGAGGGTCGATTTTCCAGACAGCTCGCCGGCCTCGACGCTCTGGTTACAGATGAAGCCGGATGTCGCCATCGCCTGGTCGTACAACTCTACGGATTGAGCCTCACGCACCGGATCGCGGCATGTTAGTAAGATGACCAAAAACAGTTCGGTGCGCGTCATATCCTGACACTAACCGTAAAATCTGCGATACGGGAAGGCTTATGCGCATTGCCAAAGTTGGGTCGCTCTGTCAAAATGTCGCGATGCGCTCCGAACTTCCTAATAAAAGCCAAGGTGGCGAAAATTCTTCCAAATCTGAATCGCGCCAACCTGACGATGTTCAAATCGCTGAGGGGAGGATCGAGTGGCAACGCTCCGCCGAACGAAGAGCGCTAAATCGTGAGGGAGTGACGATTCTCGGCGTCGCCGCGCTTTCTCTCTATATGGCAATGTGGCGCGTAGCACCGTGGTTAGCCGAACAAATTGACGGGTGTTGCACCCGCGAGATTGACGAATTCTCCTGGATGTAGGCTTACTTTTTCATCTCGATTTCTCTTGGTCTAACTTATTTCTTGATTTATCGCTTTTGGCGTCAACGCGCCTCACTGTATCGAGGGTTGTTCCGTGACCGGCGCTTGGTTGAGGCTCAGCGGGCCGCACTACAAAAGGCCGAGGCCGAGCAAGGAGAACCTTCTAACGAGTCGCCCACGTTGGAGTCGCTCTGGAGCTTAACCCAACGCCGACTCGACTACTATCATAACCTGGCAACCACTCAAGCGGAGACCAGCTTCGCTAGGGCGCAGACAGCAATGATTATTGGATTCGTCATCGTGCTTGCTCTTGCCTGGTTTGGCGTGACCGCTGAACGCGGCGCTGGAGGAATCATCGCTGGCACACTATCCGGAGTTGTGGGCGTGGCGACTGCCTATATTGCGGGCACCTTTATCCGGACGCAGGAAAATTCTTCCGCTCATCTGAGATCTTATTTCTTACAGCCTCTGGAATTTTCACGCTTTCTAGCGGCGGAGCGGATCGCGATGAAGGTGCAGGGACCCATACGCGATGAGACTCTCTCCGCGGTGGCAGTAGCGGTGGCGGGATATGGGACCGTTAGTTCACAGCCCGAGTCTACGAGTAGCAACTGATGCGACGACCGGGATGGCTGCTCACGGTAAATCACTTGCCGCACTCTCTTCGGCGGATGAGTACGACGTCGTGTGTCGGCATCAAGAATGCTCTTGGGGCGCGATCAGGAGCGTTGTCGCGCGTCGCTCGCCGCGCGGGACGCGTATCGGCTCAGCACGTCGGCCTGTCGTTCGAGATTTGCATTTCGGAAAAGGTAGCCGCCGCGAGAGGTGGCCCGGTTGAATGCGGCGTCGATGAAGTCGTTGACGGCGTGCCCTCGTCGGAACAGGTCCGCGCTGGGCCGGCCCGCCATCGTCCCGCTTCGCTGGGAATAGTTGTCGCGGAGAGCCGTCAGGTCGGCGCGAAGGTCGGGCAGCTGCCCGAGGGCCAGAGAATCCATCGCCTCCCTGACCACCGGCTCTTCGGCGAGGTCGGCATCCTGAGCGATGAGCTTGGCTTGGAATGCGGCGATGGCAGGGATCTTGTCGAGAGTCGGGGCGGCGACGACCTAGGCCGTGTCTTCAAAGGATCATGACCATGGATGATGTACGGCGTGATCCGCCGCTATGAGCTGACCGACGCCGAGTGGGAATCGCTGTCACCACACCTGCCATCGGTGATCACCGGCGGCCGTCCGCGCGAGGACGACCGCCGGGTACTCAACGGCATCGTGTGGAAGATCCGCTCCGGCGCACCCTGGCGCGACGTGCCCGCCCGATACGGCTCCTGGAAATCGATCTACACCCGTTTCCGCAGGTGGGCGTTGAACGGCACGCTCGCCAAGATGCTCGCCGCCGCCCAGGCCGCAGCGGACGCGAACGCCGACATCGACTGGCTGGTCTCGGTCGACTCCACCATCGTGCGCGCCCATCAGCACGCGGCGGGCGCAAAAAGGGGCAGCCGGAAACGGGCAAACCGGATCACGCCCTCGGACGATCCCGTGGCGGGCTGACCACCAAGATCCACCTGGCGTGCGACGGCGCCGGCCGGGTCCTGGCCTTCGTGCTCTCCGGCGGCAACGTCAACGACTGCACCCGCTTCGAGCAGGTCATGAACGCCATCCGCGTCGACCGGATCGGGCCGGGCAGGCCACGCACACGCCCCGATCACGTCATCGCCGACAAGGGTTACAGCAGCCGCGCGATCCGCCGCTACCTGCGCCGCCGCGGCATCGCTCACACCATCCCGGAACGCTCGGACCAGCAGAAACACCGCCGCAACCGCGGGCCTCGCGGCGGCCGCCCACCGACCTTCAACAAGCTGATCTACCGGCACCGCAACGTCGTGGAACGTTGCTTCAACAGGCTCAAGCAATGCCGATCGGTGGCCACCCGCTATGACAAGACCAGCACCTCTTTCCAGGCCACCGTCACCATCGCCGCACTGCTGCAGTGGCTATGACCCTTTGGCGACACGGCCTAGTGGATGAAGGTGTCGTGTAGCGCCGCGTCGTCTTCGCTGCTCTCCGGTATGAGGTCTTCGGGTACCTCGTCGAGCAGGACGCCCGGCATGTCCCAGGCAGGGAAGCCGGCCGGCAGGCGTACCCCGGTGACGCGCTCGGCCAACGCGAGTCCAGCCGCGCGCCAATCAGTGTCGCCGGCGTGCCCGTGCCCGTGCCCCAATGGCAAACCCGCGAGGTAGGCGTCGATGTCGGCAGCATCAGGACCGCTTCTGTCCTCGGGTCGCAGCATGTCGAGCCCAAACGCGTACGGCCGCCGACCGCGTACCTCAGGGCGTTGACGTTCAATGGACGCTCAGCGCCTTTCCGCCGGCAGCGGCCCGCCGGAGCACCTCGGTCCGGCTGCCCTGGTAGCCGTTCACCTCGAACCCGATCTGCCAGGTGCCGATCTCGGCGATCAGAAGTGCAACCGGGACCTCGGTGTGGTGGTACCGGCGGAGGAGGTCGCCGAGGTCGTGCCTCGACATGGTCGCTGTCGGATCACCGCCGAACGCCCGGATCAGGCCCGGCACGTCCAAGCCGCTGGCGTAGGTGACACAGAGGGCTTCGCGCAGGTAAGGGGCGTCATCGAGCAGCAGCTGGTCCACCGGGCAACGGTTTGCCGAAGGCATCCACGGGAACCCGTTCTCGTCGACTCTCCGTGATCCGCGTAGCGCCGGTCTGCCCCGCGAAGGGGAAGAGCTCGGTCGGGCCCAGGAGGGTCCCGTACCCGCATCGCGGCAGTCCCGGACGGGAACGCGGTCCGGGCAGCCGGTTCCGGGACCTCACACAGGCCCCTCGGAGGCAGCGACGCCCCGACATGATCAACGGAGATCATGCCGGGGCGAGCATCTACGTCGGGGATGCGCCGACGGAGGCCACCTCACGGTGGCCCGCCCTTTCCGGATCAGACTCCGGTACGGACCCAGTCGCGGTAGTCGGCGTCGCGCTTCAGGCGGCGCAGCACCGCGCTGGCCACGAACGGCGGCGTCAGCGGGGACAGCCGCGGCCCCACCCGCTGCCGCCACTGCAGGGCCCGCCACGCCGGCAGCTCCTCCACCTTGGCGTAGGTCTCCCGCGCGAACGCGATGAAGATCTCGATGTCCTTCTCCCGCTGCTGCGCCTGCCCCCGGTCGTACGCGTGGTATGCCCGGGTGATGGCCTCGCTCGCGATCTGCTTGCGGACCGTCTCCAGCATGTGCGCGGCACCGGGCAGCTTGCCGCCGGGCCCCTCGAAGAGCACCTCGAACACCGTTCGCCGCTCGGTCATGTCGGTCAGCTCGCCGGCGCCGTCGGTGACGCTCATGCTCGTCGCGTGATCGCGGTGCAGGGCCTGGTCGGGCCCGTCGACGTGACCGACGTCCGACACGGCCGCGGTCCGCAGCCACATCTCCATGTCCTGCGCGAACCGCAGCCGGGTGTCCAGGCCGCCGATGCTCTTCATCACCGAGCCGCGGATGATCGCCTCCGGCGTGGTGATGCAGTTGAACCCCTTGCGGCAGCGCTCGGCGATCCAGTCGGCACCGGACCAGATCGTCCAGCCGCGCAGGTCGAGCGTCGGCTCGGGGGGCGTCTCGGTCTCGAAGTGGTTCGGGTGGCCGTAGACGAGACCGACCGACGGGTAGGCGTCGAACAGGGCCACGGCCCGCGACAGGGAGCCCGGCGTGAGCAGGTCGTCGGCGTCGAGGCGGACGATGAACTCGCCGGTCGCCTCGGCGTACCCGTCGTTGAAGGCCACCACGTGCCCGGTGTTGGTGGTGTGCCGTACCAGCCGCACCCGGGAGTCCCGGGCGGCGAAGGCGGACGCCACCTCGGCCGAGTCGTCCTTCGACGCGTCGTCGACGACGATCACCTCGACGTCGACGTCCTGCTGCGACAGGCTGCTGCCGACGCTCTCCGGCAGGAACCGGGCGTAGTTGTAGCAGGGGATGATCACCGACACCAGGGGGCGGCGGTCCGCGGGAGGCGTCGGCACCGGTGCGGTCACCACCGACATGGGTACCAGCCGGTTGTTGGTCACAGCAACTCCTTCTCCTTCTCGGCAGCCGGTTCCTCGGTGGGCTCCGGGCGACGTCCGTACAGGCCGACCAGCTCCGCTTTGAGGCGCAGCAGCGAACGACCGAGGACCAGTAGATATACGACCATCAGGGTGGCCAGGCCGACGGCGAGCTGCGGCAGCGCCCCGTCGACAGTGGCCGCGGCGTAGTGCGCGGCGATGCCCGCGACAACCGCCGCCAGCAGCGGGGTCACGGCCGGCCGGACCAGCGGCGCGAGCGGGAAACCGGCCTGGCGGACCAGCACCGTGAGGTAGATCGGGACCACGCCCAGCAGCGCCACGGCGACGTGGGCCACGCCCGCGCCGATGCCGTTGTTCCAGTGCACGCCGCCGATCATCGCCGGGATGAGCAGGCCCAGCCAGAGCAGCTGCAGCTGGAACAGGCGTTTGGTCATGCCCAGGGCGACCAGCACGTCGGAGAAGAGCGAGATGATCACCTTGACCGATCCGAAGACGGCCAGGATGGCCAGGATCGCCGCGGCGGGGCCCAGCGCTCGCCGTAGACGAACGTGACGAGCGGCGTGGACAGCACGACACAGGCGGTGGTGATCGGGAACGAGGCCGAACAGACCGCCGACAGGGCCGCCGAGATGTGCCGGACCATCTCCTTCACACCGCCGGTGACCCGGGACAGCGCCGGCAGGGTGACGCTGTAGAGGATCACCGTGAAGATGTTCGGCGGCCAGCTGGAGACGGTGAAGGCCAAGTTGTAGTAGCCGAGCTGGGTCGCCCCGGCCAGCTTGCCGACCACCATGAAGTCCAGGTCGTTGAGGGTGAAGCCGGCGACGTTGGCGCCGGCCAGCGGCATGCCGAAACGCAGCAGGCGCTTGGCCTCGCGCCGGTCGAAGCCGGGCCGGTAGCGGTGCGTGGAGACGATGAAGATCATGATCGCGGAGACCACCTGACCGGCGACCCGCGACCAGGCCAGCGCCATCACGCCGTGCCCCTGCAGGGCCAGTACCAGCAGCAGGCCGTTCGCGACGACGAAGCTGCTGACGTCGGTGATCATCTTCCGGCCCTGTTTGAAGTCCCGGGTCAGCAGGGCGGCCGGCACCGCGGTCGGGCCGGCGAGCAGCAGCGGGATGGCCAGCACCCGGACCGCGTCGGTCGCCGCCGGGGCGCCGAGTGCCGACGCGAACGCCGGCGCGGCCAGGAACATCAGCAGTGCCAGGACGCTGCTGCTGGCGATCGCGATGGTGGCGACGGTCGGCGCGATCCGGTCGGCGTTGTCGACCTCCCGGACCAGCGCGCTGCTGACGCCGATCTCGCTGACGCTGATGATGATCTGGTACGCGACCAGCGCCACCACGAACGTGCCGAACTCGTCGGGCGCGACCAGGCGCGCGATGACGATGCTGATGCCGAGCTGGCCGAGGCGCAGCAGGGCGGTGTTGGCCGCGCTCCAGAACGCGGCGCCCGCCAGTTTCCGGCCGAGGCCACTGGTGGCCGTGGTGTCACTCATATTCCGGTCCGCCTCCACCGGCGCCACCGCACCCGGCCCCGCAGGTCGTCCGCGACCGCCACGGCACGGTGCCGTGAGCCGGGACGCTGCCCGTTCTTGTACCGGTCGACCCGCTCCGCGCAGGCCCGCCACAGCGGGGTGTCGCGGACCGTCGGGTCGGTCTCGGCGGCGAACTCCATCAGCTCGGTGGCCCGGGAGAGCAGCGCCTCGTCCGACCGGTCGTAGGCGCGGCAGGTCAGCTGCAGCGCGTCTCTGGCCATCGACCGGCGCACCAGCGCCTCCAGCCCGGCCGGGTCCGGCATCCGGTCGCCGTGCTCGGCGAAGAGCAGCTCGTACGCCTTACGCCGCTCCCGCAGGTCGGTGTAGACCCCGGCGAACTTCTCCAGGTGCATGTTGTTGCCGTGCACCCGGTAGAACGCCTGGTCGGCACCGTTGATCCGGCCCACCGAGCCGCGCGTGGCGGCGGCCATCCAGAGGTAGAAGTCGGCCGAGTGCGGCAGCCGCGGCTCGTAGCTGCCCAGGTCGCGGTAGACCGACGTGCGCATCACCACCTCGGGGCAGGACACCACGTTGTGGGCGCGCCGGCCGATCAGCTCCAGCCACTCCGGCCCGGTCCAGACCGACCAGTCGCGCACCTCGGTCTTCGCCGGCGGCGGCTCGGTGTTGAAATCGGGGACGTAGCCGTAGACGAACGACACCTCGGGGTGCGCCTCCAGCAGCGCGCACGCCCGGCCCAGTGAACCGGGGGCGAGCAGGTCGTCGGCGGAGAGCAGCACCAGGTAGTCGCCGGTGGCCGCGCCGAGACCGAGGTTGTAGGTGGCGATGTGCCCCTTGTTGACCTCGTTCTCGATCACCCGTACCCGGGAGTCCTCGGCGGCCAGCTCGCGGGCCACCGCGACGCTGCCGTCCGGCGAGGCGTCGTCGATGATCAGCACGTCGACGTCGACGCCCTCCTGGGAGAGGACGCTGCCGACGCACTGCCGCAGGAAGTGGCCGTAGTTGTAGCAGGGGATGAAGACCGACACCGTCGGCCGCGTGGTGAGCGGCCGGGGGGTGACACGGGCGCTCACGACTGTTCCTTTCCGCTGGCGACCAGCAGATTGACCAGGAAGGCGATGGTCGTCGGTTCGGCCGTGCGCTCGCCGGACAGCACGCCGTCGAGCCATTCGCGACGGACCTGGGGCAGGTCGCGGAGTCCCGCGACCACGTCCGGGTGGGCCCGCCAGTGGGTGAGCACCAACTGGCTCATCCCGCCGGCGCCCAACTGGGGGCGGCGGCCGCCGGCGACCCGCTGGCGGACCTTGCGGACCGCCTTGCGGGCGATCACGCTCTTGGCGGCCAGCCGCGTGCCGAACGAGCGGTTCGCCAGACGGGCCGGGGTGAGGCCGGAGTCGAGCGGAATCGCCGCCAGACCGGGGTCGAGCCTGGTCATCAGACGCCCGAGCAGCAGCGAGTCACGCTTGTCGTCGGGTGCGACGGCCAGGGCCAGCTGCACGAACCGCTGGTCGAACATCGGGTTCACGTAGTGACGTTTGACCGCGGCGACGGTGCCGTGCGAGCCGGCCCACCGGTGCATGCGGTGCCACAGGTAGAAGTCGTCGGTGGCGCGCAGCCAGTCGCCGGCCGGGAAGAGGCCCTCCAGCAGAGCCAGCGTCTCGTCGCGGGCGGTCTGCAGGAACTCCGGGTCCACCGCGTCGGCCTCGACCGCCTCGTTGCTGAACAGCCGCCACCGGGCCAGCCGGTGCACCAGCTCGGCCGAGGTGTTCGCGGCGCCCGTCTGTCCGGCGTAGTAGAAGCCGCGGGCCACCTCGCCGCCGAGACCGCCCAGCCGGTGACCCTGCTCCAGCTCGCCCTCGGCCACCAGCAGCGGGGCCAGGGCGAGCGGGCTGGCCTGGCACTCCAGCTCGCGGGCGGCCTGGAGGGTCAGCTGCCACGCCCGTTCCGGGGTCGGGTCGGTCTGCAGGTCGGTCCGGTAGACCTCGTGCTTCATGCCGTAGCGGGCGGCGAGCCGGGCCGCGATGACGACGTCGGGAGCGGACGGCTCGCCGAGCGTCAGGGCGCGCATGCCCGCTTTCAGCTTGTCCGGGACGGCGGCCAGCAGGATCCGGGAGTCGTGGCCCCCGGTGAGCTGGATGACCGTGTCCGGGTGGTCCTCCATGTAGCCGGTCTGCCAGGCGCGCAGGATGTCGGCCATCTCGGCGACCGCGTCGTCCAGGGCCGGCGGCTGCGCGGGCGCGGGAGCGGCGGCGTCCGACGTGTACCGCTCCAGGGTCACCCCACCGCCGCGCAGGACGGCGACGGTGCCGGGCGGGACCGCCCGCACCGAGCGGAACGGCGTGGTGTCGCCGATCTGCCAGCCGACCAGGCCGAGCACGCCCACGCCGACCGCGTCGAGCCCCTCACCGGCGAGCGCGGCGAGGGCGCGGGCGCTGGTCGAGACGGCGGCGACACCGTCGCCCCGCCACCAGAAGAGCTGGTGGAAGCCCAGCCAGTCGCCGGCCACGGCCAGCGGCTCGCCGGGACCGCCCCGGTGCAGCGCCGCGAACGGCGGCAGGAGCGCCGCGAGATCCTCGCGGCGCTCGATCATGCCGCCCAGCGTCTCCGGGCTGACGTCACCCTGGCGGGTGCGCGCCATCCGGCCGAGGGGCACGGTGAACGCTCCGGTCAGCGGCGGCACGACCTCGTCGGCTCGGTCCGCCGCGACGGCCACCCACCCGTTCTCGTCGATCTGTGTCCGGATCCCGCCGGGGGCGTCCAGACAGGCCAGAACGTGCGGGTCCGGATCCCGGCGCCCGGTCTCACGACCCGGCGCCCGGGACAGCGCAACAAAACCCCTCATCGACCCTTTACCTCAGGAACGCTTGCTGTCGACCAGAGCGGCGAGGGTCCCGAGAGTGTCGAAGACCTCCGCGGTGACCTCGTCGTCGTCGACGCTGATGCCGAACTTCTCCTCGATCGCGGCGATCAGCTCCAGCACCGCCATCGAGTCCAGCTCCGGCAGGTTGCCGAGGAGCTGGGTGTCGGCGTCGATCGTCGCCGCCCGGTCCTGGATGCCCAGAGTGGACACCAGCACCGCCTTGACGTCGTCGATGGTCGTACCGGTCAGAGCCATGGACTTACCTTCCTGACATGGTGGTTCACAACAGCACCTCGGCGGGCGCCGGGTGGCTGAGGAATGCGGTGGGACTGGCCGTCAGACCGTATGCGCCGGCCTGGAAGAGCACGATCAGATCCCCGACACCGGCCTGGGGCAGCGTGACGTTGTCGCCCAGCAGATCGAGCGGGGTGCACAGGCTGCCGACCACGGTGACCTGCTCGGACGGCTCGCCGGCGATCCGGTTGGCGACGGCGATCGGATAGTTGCGGCGGATCACCTGGCCGAGGTTGCCGGAGGCGGCCAGCTGGTGGTGCATGCCGCCGTCGACGACCAGGTAGGTCTTGCCGCGCGACTCCTTACGGTCGACCACGCGGGTCACATACACCCCGGCCTCGCCGACGAGGAACCGGCCAAGCTCGATCACCACCCGCGCCTCCGGCAGGCGGGGGCGGACCTCGTCGCGCATCAGCGAGCTGAGGTTAGCGCCGATCAGTTCAAGATCAAGAGCGACGTCCTTCTCGGTGTACGGGATACCGAACCCACCACCGAGGTTGAGGTATCGGACCGGTGCCGTCGCGTCCTCGGCGAGCCGTAGCAGCAGCTCGACGGTGCGCTGTTGCGCCTCGGCGATGATGTCCGCCTTGAGGTTCTGCGACCCTGCGAAGCAGTGGAAGCCGAGCACCTCCAGATCGGTGGCGGCCAGTTCCTTGAGCAGCGCCGGCACCTTCTCCGCGTCGACCCCGAACTGCTGTGGGCCACCGCCCATCCGCATGCCCGAGCCCTTGACCGAGAAGTCCGGGTTGACCCGCACCGCGACGCGGGGCCGGATGCCCAGCGCCGACCCGATGCCGGCGACCCGGGCCGCCTCGTTGTCCGACTCGAGCTCGATCGTCACGCCGGCCGCGACCGCCTGCCGCAGCTCGGCGTCGGTCTTGCCGGGCCCGGCGAAGCTCATCCGGTTCGCCGGCATCGTGGTGTCCAGCGCGGTGCGCATCTCCAGTGCCGACGCCACGTCGAACGAGTCGACCAGGCCGCTCATGTGCTGCACGAGCGCCGGCATCGGGTTCGCCTTGATCGCGTAGCTGAGCTGGAGGTCCTCGGGCAGGTGCCGCCGGAGCAGGGCGACCCGCTCGGTGAGCAGCCGCCGGTCGTAGGCGAAGTACGGGGTACTACCGACCCGCTCGGTGAGCCGCCCGACCGGAACGCCGCCGACGGCGAGCTGACCGTCGATCTGATCGAAACCGCGGCTCATGCCGCTACCTCCGCTGCGCTCCGGCGTCGGCATGACCTACAGACGTTGCTTGATGATTCGCTCGCGAGCTCGCTCATGCGGACACCTCCTGGCGGATCAGGTTGCGGTCGAACTTGCCGTTCGGCGAGCGCGGCAGCTCCGGCCGCACCAGCACGTCCTTGGGCAGCATGTAGAGCGGCAGGTCCTTCTTGAGCGCCGCACGCAGGGCGTCGACGTCGAGCTCGTCGCCGGCCGGGCTGACGATCAGCACGATCTTCTGGCCCAGCTTGGGGTCGGGCAGGCCGAGCGCGACCGCGTCGCGGACCAGGCCGGTGCCGTAGACGATCTCCTCGATCTCGGTCGGGCTCACCCGGTACCCCGAGGTCTTGATCATGTCGTCGGTGCGGCCCACGAAGTAGAGGAAGCCCTCCTCGTCACGGACCACCGAGTCACCGGACCAGACGGCCAGCTCCGGGTTGAGCGCGCCCTCGGCGCCGGGCAGCGGTTTGAAGCGCTCGGCGGTACGGGCCGGGTCGTTCCAGTAGCCCAGGGCCACCAGGGCGCCCCGGTGCACCAGCTCGCCCTCCTCGCCGGCGTCGCAGACACTGCCGTCCGGGCGGACCACCAGGATCTCCGCGTTCGGGATGGCCTTGCCGATCGAGTCGGGACGCGCGTCGACCTGGGACGGGTCGAGGTAGGTCGACCGGAACGCCTCGGTCAGCCCGTACATCAGGAAGGGCTTGGCATCGGGGAAGATCGACCGCAACCGGTCCAGGGTGGTCTTGGGCATGCGCCCGCCGGTGTTGGCGAAATAGCGCAGCTTGCGCCCGGTCTCCTCCGGCCAGGTCTGGTCGGCGATCTGCAGCCACAGCGGTGGCACGCAGGTCAGGCCGGTGACGCCGTGCCTGGTGCAGAGCTTGACCACGTCGCGCGGCAGCAGGTAATTGACCAGCACGACGTGCGCGCCGACCGCGAACGACGTGGTGAGCTGGCTGAACCCGGCGTCGAAGCTGAGCGGCAGGGCCGCCAGGACGACGTCCTCGGCCGTCATCTCCAGGTAGGTGCTGACGCTCTCGGCACCGGTCAGCAGATTGCGGTGCGACAGGACCACACCCTTGGGCTTGCCGGTGCTGCCCGAGGTGTAGAGGATCGCGGCCATGTCGACGTCGATGCCGGGGCCTGCCGGCAGCGGCCCGGCCTCGTCCAGGCTCGCCCAGGAGCTGACCTCGAACGACGTCGACTCGGCGGTACCGCCGCCGACCAGGACGACGTGGCGCAGCGACTTGACCTGCTCCAGCTCCTCCTGGAGCGATTCGAGCCGCTCGGCCGTGGTGACCAGCACCCGGACGTCGCAGTCGGCCAGGATGTAGGCCACCTGCTTGGCCCGCAGCACCGGGTTGACCGGCACGAACGCGCCGCCGGCGGCCGAGGTCGCGAAGATCGCGGAGACCGTTTCGATCCGCTTGTCCAGGTAGACGGCGACCCGCTCGCCGCGGGAGATCAGCTTCCGCAGGCCGGCGCCCTTGGCCTGGACGTCACGCCACAGCTCCCCGTAGGAGACGGTGTCGTCACGAAAGGTGAGAGCCGGTGAGTCGCCTGCCCGGCCGGCCGCCCCGGCCAGCAGGTCGTGCAGTCGGATGCGCATTTCGGTGGAACCTCTTCCGGTATCGAACAACGGTCACCAGCTCAGGCAGGTCAGCTCGCTGTAGAGGTAGTCGACGTCCTGTGCGGCCACGTCGCCGCGGTACATCTTGCGGCGCGTGTCCGGCAGCATCCGCGACAGCCGTGGCCGGTGGCCGGCCACCCGTATCTCGGTCAGCAGCGCGAGGATGCCGTGCCGCAGCAGCAGATGGCTCTGGAAGCGGCGCCGCATCACGCGGAACAGCTCCGGGTCGCTGACATACAGCAGCGAGGCGAAGATCGGCAGGCCCTTGCGGCGGTCGGTCCGGTAGATCACGTAGGAGTACCGGTCGCCGCGGCGCAGCAGCACGTGCTGTGCCGCCGCGGTGCTCGCGTGATCGCGGTAGATCTGCAGGTCGTCGCCGCGCAGGGTGCTCTCCAGCACCGCCGGGTCGACGCTGAGCCTGCCCCGCACGGGCAGCCAGGGCAGGTTCGGCGCGACGACGGCGGAGGTGTCCAGGAACTCGAAACCGAGCCGGGTGTTCATCGGCACCACGTTGCCACTCGGCGAGAGGTCGGTGAAGATGTGTCCCTCTTGCGCGAGAAGTGCCTTGAGCAGCTTCAGGCTGTGGAACCGGTGCTGCGGGAGCACGCACCAGGCGCCCAGGTTGCAGAACCGGCGGCCGTCGCGCTCGGAGTAGAACGCGAGGTACGCCCCGGCCACCGCACCGGTCTCGGCGTCCCGGAGCAGGAAGCCGTGATTGGGCGCGGACACCTTCCACGGGACCTGCACCGCCCGCTCCCAGGCCTCAGCCGTGACCCGGTCGTTCAGATGCTCGTGCAGGAACCGGGCCACCGCCGGGATGTCGGCCGTCGTGATGGGCGCGACGTGGAGAGTCACTGGGGCGGGTTCCTTCCGCAAGCTCACAGGGCACTGGCAACCTCTGCCACTCTTGTGGAAGAAACGCGCCAACAACCCCCATTGACGTCCATGATGCCGCTCCGGCCGGGTGGCGAAGAACGGCGATATGTCGATCGGGATTCATTCAAACAGCCGGTTGACGGTGGACGTCCGAATGACTCGGGACGGATGTGTCAAACGCCATGCGGCGCCCGCGAGTCCCATAGTCAACGCCAACGTGAACGAGAATGTCGTGAAGCTGAAGGAATCGAATGTGCCGGCCACCACAATCGCGACGAACTGTGACGACAACAACGCCGCGCACAGGTGCCGGTCCTCCTCGGTCGCGGCCCGGCGCATCGCCGTCCAGCCCAGCACGATGGTGGTGATGTGCAGTGCCGCGAGGGCCAGGACACCGATGATCCCGCCGGTGACCAGCGTCAGCAGCCACTGGTTGTCGAGGATGATGTAGAGATCGGGAATCAGGGTTCCCGGGCCGCGGCCGAGCCACGGGCGCTGCGAGAACCATGCTTCGACGATCTCGTAGTCGTCGGTCCGGCCGGAGATGCTGGTGTCCTCGTTGACACTCAGGAACATCGCGCTCAGCGTGCCGATCAGGCCGGGCCGCGCCACCACCAGCAGGGCGGTCAGCCCGACACCGAGAATGGCGAGGTTGAAGCGGGTCCGCCAGTTCCACCCGAAGATGAACATGGAGATGAAGACGATCGCCAGGGCGAGCACGCCGGTCCGCGAGATGGCCACCGGGACCGAGGCCGCGATCAGCGCGGTCAGGATCCCGAAGAAGAACCGGCGGTTCGTGGTGGAGCAATACCTGGCCAGGTGCAGCGCGTACGGCACCGCCATCGCCATGACCGTGCTGAACTCGATGTAGTGCACCGCCGTGGACGGCACCCGGAACAGGCCGCCCTCACCGCGCGGCTGGAAGTCGGCCAGGTCGATCTTCAGCTCCAGGCCGGGGATCACCAGCAGGCGGGCGATGTCGTACTTGAAGGTCGACTGGATCAGGCCGACGATCGCCATGAACCCGGCCGCCACCACGAAGACCCGCAGCACCCAGCGCACGCGCTCCCAGTTGGCCAGGCCGTCCGCGGTCATCAGGATCACACCCAGGAACTGGAACGTGATCAGCACCGTGAAGTTCTGCTGGTTGGCCTCCATCGACGGCAGGCCGCGCAGCATCCCCGCGAGGTAGGAGCCGATGATCGAGAGCAGGTAGAACAGGCAGGCCCAGCGCAGCGGCTGCGGGCCGACCACCAGCAGCCGCGGGCTGAGCCGGGCCACCAGCCACCAGGCGAACAGCCCGAACGCGACGAGCAGCGCGGGCCGCCCGGCGAACGTCATGTTCGGCACGATCAGCCGGGCCGGCAGCATGTAGAGCAGGCAGATCATGATGCCGACCACCAGGGCGACATCGAGGCGGAGGTTGGTCCGTCGGGTGGCGTACGTCTGCGGCGCGATCAGCGACGGTTCGAGATCGACCGGATGCACCGGCGAGGACGCCGGCGAGGTCATTGCGATCGGCCCTGCGGGCGGCGCGTCTGGAAGTTGGGCGACGGCAGCACGACGGTGGCGTCGACCGGGGCGTCACCACGGGGCGACGCGCCGCTCACCGGCCGGGTGCGGCGGTCCTGCGGCTGGTCGGGCCGGCGGTTGCCGTCACCGTTGTAGGACTTGCCGTTGGCCGCCGGCGACGTCGGCTGCGGGCGCAGCACCTGCGTCTGCTCGGTCGGGTCGGGCATCGCCGACGGGACCAGGCCGGGCACCGCCGAGCCGGCCGCCTTGCCGGAGGGCTTGTCGTCGCCGCCGTCCTTGAGCCGGGCCCGGCGGCGCAGCCAGTAGTCGAGGGCGATCGTGCACGCCGTGGTGAGCAGCACACCCAGGCCGCCGGCGACGATCAGGACCCGCTTACGGGTGCCGCCGTCCTGCACCGGGTTGCTGCCGTCGTTGATCACGAACGTGGTGATGATGTCCTGCTTCTGCGGACCGTACTGCTCCTGCTTGGCGGCCATGTCGGCCTTGAGCAGCTCGATCACCTTCTTCACGGTGCTCGAGGCCTGCTCCCTGGTGTCGCCGACGACCTCGATCTCGAAGAGCGGGGTGCGCTCGTTGAGCAGCACCACGACGCTGTCCGAGTAGCCCTGGGCGGCCAGCTTCTCCAGAGCGGTGGGCTCGGTCACGGTCAGGGAGACCGCGTTACCCAGAGCGGAGTAGCCGAGGTCCAGCCACGGGTTCTGCGGGCGGGGCTTGGCGTTCGGCTCCGGGACCTTGCCGGAACTCGGAGCGGGGATCATCTGGACGTATCCCATGGCCTTGTAGTCGGGGGACACCGACTGAGCCGCCAGGAACACGACCGCAACCGTGGCCACCAGCATCGGCACGGCGAAGTACCACCGGCGCAGAAGCAGCCTGGTCAGGTCCCAGAGATCCACGATTTCCCTCTCGTTGAAACGGGTCGGTGCACGACCCTTCACGACTCGTCGCGAGCCGTCCATCCGCCATCGATCTTAGGCATCCGGCCGTCCGGACAGAATCGCGTGGCTTCGCAGAGCCTGTCATAAAACCGACATGCAGTTCCGCCCGGGTGCGTGTCCGTTCTATCGGAAGAACAAAATGGACTATAGGCCCAAGATCACCTCAACTTGCCCGGACATACCTCTCGATGCGGGTGAATGCGTCAAACGCCATCTATCACGTATTCATCACATTTACGGCTCTGGATTGAACGGATGACCCTTACGGTGCCCTAATGGCCGGTTGCTGTCAGGTCATGTCATCCGACAGTGTCTTCACGGTCCGGAGTAACCGAAGGAGACGGACCGCAACGATGGCCCGTAACACCCATGTCACCATCCTCATCGCCAACTTGCCGGCCGAGCGTGACCGCCGCGTCATCCGGGAATGCCTCACGCTGGAGGAGAAGGGCTTCGAGGTCACGGTCATCGCGCCGCGAGGCGACAAGACCCTGAAGATCCTCCCCGGCAGCCGCAACACCCGGCTCAAGCCGTACCCCGTCAAGGTCTACGGCAGTGGCCTGCTCACCTTCGCGGTCGAGTTCGGCTGGTCCTTCCTCTGCATCGCGATCCGCCTGATCGGCGAGATCCTCGCCGGCCGCGCCCACGCCGTGCAGGTCTGCAACCCGCCCGACGTGTACTGGCCGCTCGCCCTGCTGCTGCGCGCCATCGGCCGGCCGTGGGTCTTCGACCACCACGACCTGTGCCCCGAGGTCTACATCTCCCGCGGCGACGGCGAACCCAACAAGTGGGTGCTGCGCGTGCTCAACGCCCTCGAGTGGCTGACCCTGCGCACCGCCACCGAGGTGGTCGCCACCAACCAGTCGTTCAAGGACAACGCGGTCCGCAAGGGCGTCCGCCCGGAGAAGGTGACCGTGGTCCGCAACGGCCCGTCCCTCAAGGAGATCGCGGTCGACGGCGACCCGCAGGAGCCGGTCGCGGCCGACGGCCTGCACCGGATCGTCTACCTCGGCGTCTTCGGCCCGCAGGACAACGTCGAGGGCGTGGTCCACGCCGCCGACGAGCTGATCAAGCGGCGTGGGCGCGACGGCTGGAAGATCGTGCTGGCCGGCGACGGCGAGAGCATGCCGTCGGTTCGCGCCCTGGTCGCCGAGAAGAACCTCGGGGACGTGGTGGAGCTCACCGGCTGGCTCAACGGCGCACAGGTCGACGAGGTGCTGCGCTCGGCCACCATCGCGATCCAGCCCGACCTGCCGACCCGGATGAACCAG
The DNA here is from genome assembly GCF_050956125.1 of Actinoplanes sp. CA-252034. NCBI lineage: Bacteria > Bacillati > Actinomycetota > Actinomycetes > Micromonosporales > Micromonosporaceae > Actinoplanes > Actinoplanes sp. CA-252034. Next base: position 2,393,763 of record NZ_CP191846.1, on the reverse strand, counting down.
CTGTCCACGATGGCCAAGACGGTCGAGTACGTGGGCCGGGGCCTGCCGGTCGTCGCCGCCGACGGCATCGAGACCCGGCGCACCCTGGACGAGGCCGGCGCCTACGTGCCGACCGGCGCCCCGGAGGAGTTCGCCGCGGTCATCGACGAGCTGCTCGACGACCCGGCGCGGCGGCAGCAGATGCGCAAGCTGGGCCGCGACCGGTTCCTGAGCATGCTCTCCTGGGAGCACCAGGCCGGGCCGTACGCCTCGGTCTTCCAGCGACTGCTGGCCAAGCGCCTGCCCCCGCAGACGCCCTTCATCCCCCGCCAGCGGACCGGTTCCGACTCGGCTACCCGGGTGGACCAGCCGTGACCAGCATCGTCATCGCGGCCCACAACGAGGCCGCGGTCATCGGGCGGTGCCTCGACGCACTGCTCGCCGACGCGCGGCCCGGTGAGCTCGACGTGACGGTGGTCGCCAACGGGTGCACCGACGACACCGTCCAGGTCGCCGGGGCGCGTCCGGGCGTACGCGTGCTGGATCTGCCCACGCCGGGCAAATCCGGCGCCCTCAACGCGGGTGACGACGCCGCGGTGGGTTTTCCGCGCATCTATCTGGACGCCGACATCGTGCTGAGCACCGCGGCGGTCCGGGCCCTCACCGAGGTGCTGGAGTCCGGGACGCCGTCGGCGACGGTCGGGCGCGAGCTCGACGTCACCGGGCGGCCGCTGCTGGTCCGGGCCTACTTCGCGGTGCACGGGCGACTGCCGGTGATGCGCGACGGGTTGTTCGGGCGGGGCGTGGTGGCGCTGTCGGAAGAGGGGCGGGCGCGGTTCGGGCGGTTCCCCGAGCTGGTCGCCGACGACCTGTTCCTCGACTCGCAGTTCGCCGCCGAGGAGAAGGCGCACGTGAACGCGTACGCCGCGAAGGTCGCCACCCCACGGCGCACCGGTGACCTGATCCGCCGCCTGATCCGGGTCCGCGGCGGCAACGCCGCCATGCGGGCCGCCGCGGCCCGTGGCGAGGTCACCGTTCCGGTACGCCCGGCCGCCCGCAGCTCCTGGCTGCGGGACGTGGTCCTCCCCCGGCCGTGGCTGGCCCCCGCGGCGGCCTGCTACGTCGGCATCACCGTGTGGGCCGCGCTGGCCGCCAGACGGGCCGGCGACGGCGGCGCCGCCTGGGGACGCGACGAGTCATCCCGGATCGCCGACAACGAGTCCGCGGCACAGCGATAGGAAGTCATGAGCGACGTCATCAACATCTGCTTCCACGGCATCGGCACGCCGCAGCGTGAGCTGGAGCTCGGCGAGGACCGCTACTGGATCAGCGTCGAGCTGTTCCACGCGGTGCTCGACGAGATCCGCACCTGGCCGTCGGTCCGGATCAGCTTCGACGACGGCAACGCCTCGGACCTGGAGATCGGGCTGCCGGCGCTGCTCGAGCGCGGCCTGACCGCGGAGTTCTACGTGCTGGCGGCCCGGTTCGGAAAGCCCGGCAGTCTCAGCGAGTCCGACGTCCGCAAGCTGCACGGCGCGGGCATGACGATCGGCACGCACGGCATGTGGCACCGGCCGTGGCGCGGCATGGACGCCGAGACGAGCCGGGACGAGCTGGAGACGGCCCGGCAGCGGATCGCCGAGGCCGTCGGCGTGCCGGTGGACCAGGCGGCCTGCCCGCTCGGCCGGTACGACCGCCAGCTGCTCTCCCGGATGCGCAAACTCGGCTACCGGCGGGTCTTCACCAGCGACCGCCGCCGGGCCCGGTCCGAGGACTGGCTGCAGCCCCGCTACAGCCTGCGCCGCGAGGACACCGTGGACGGACTGCGCGCCGAGGCCCTGGTGGGCCCCGGCGCGCTGACCCGCCTCAAGCTGGAGGCGGTCGGAGTCGTCAAGCGAATCCGCTGAGGCTCAGCGGGAGGCGTCGCGCCGGACGGTGTCCGGCCCCGGCGTCTCCCGCAGCCTCGACGGGCTGAGCAGGGCCCGCACCGCGAGCTTGCTCGGACCCTTGCCGAGCACGGCCCGGCTGCCCTCCCGCGCCACCAGCGCCGCCCAGAACGCGGCCCCGAGCAGCGCGTTGTGCCGCCGCCGGTAGAGCCGCACCTTGTTCAGCGTGAGCAGCGTCCACAACGCCGGTGACACCTTCGAGTCGCCCTCCAGGTGCACCGCCTTGGCCGCCGGTGTGAACCGGGTTGCCAGGCCCGCGTCACCGGCCCGCAGCGCGAAGTCGGTCTCCTCCGAGTAGAGGAAGAACGACTCGTCCCACGGCGCGATCCGGTCCCAGCACTCGGCGCTGATCAGAACGGTCGAGCCCTCGGCCCAGTCGGCGACCCGCTCGGCGGTGTAGAGCCGCTCGTCGGTCACCATCTCGCCGAACGCCGGGTAGCGGCCGGCCCGGACCGCGCCCATCAGCGCGTCCCCGATGACCCGCCGGACCGACGGCTCACGGCGCATCGTGTGGATGAGCTCGCCGTCACCGTCCTCCAGCAGCGGCACCGCGATGCCGGTCCCCTCGGTACGCAGCACCCCGAGCAGGGTGCGCACACAGCCGGGGGTGAGCCGCACGTCCGGGTTGAGCACCAGGACCGCGGTGAACGGCCCGGCCTTGGCCACGGCCGCGTTGATGCCCGCGGCATAGCCCGCGTTACGTCCCATCTCGACCACGGTGGCGTCCGGCGCGAGCCGCCGCACCGTGCCCACCGAGTCGTCCGCGGACGCGTTGTCCGCGACGATCAACTGCCAGTCGACGCCCTCCAGGCCCGGTCCGAGCGAGGCGATCAGATCAGGGATCAATCGCTCGCTGTTGTACGTGACCGCAACCACCGCCACAGATTCGGGCGTGCTGTCCAACTTGTCCTCCCCAGGTCTTCCGGACGCCGATCATCCTGCCGTCCGGGCGAAAACGCCGGTACCGCCGGTCGGCCATCGCGAGTGTCGGAATCCGTCATCCCGGTACGCCCCGGCCGGACCCCTCTGCCCAAATGGCCGGACCCTTCGACCCGTTCGGTGAGCAGTCGAAACAGGTAGGTGCTGGAGGTCATCCGCCGACAGGATCGATTGCGCCTCCTGGCCCTTCGGTGTCGGCAAATCGATAGATATGTTCAGCCCTCTATCTAGAGGATCAACTCCAAGCTCCGCCGGCCGGGGCCGGCTCTTTTTGTCGACGGCCGTAGCGCAGGGCGCGCGGCGGGGAGGCGATTCCCTTTGCGATATCCCAGACTCTTCCGGCAGCGGGCGCTGCTGGTCCTCACCCTCGTCGCGGCGGCACTGTTCCTGCCGTCCGCCGGCCCGGCGAACGCGGCCGACCCGTGCGCTCCGGTGGTCAATCCGATCGCCTGTGAGAACACCAGGGCCGGCACCCCGAAGGCCACGTGGGACGTCAGCGGGTCCGGCAGCGCGGCGCTGCAGGGCTTCACCACCGAGATGAGTGTCAACGTCGGTGAGACGGTCAACTTCAAGATCAATTCCACGGCCACGTCGTACCGGCTCGACATCTACCGGATGGGCTACTACGGCGGCAACGGCGCCCGGTTCATCACCACGGTGAACCCGGTCGGGCGGCAGACCCAGCCGTCCTGCATCTCGGCGCCCGCCACCGGGCTCGTCGACTGCGGCAACTGGGCGGTCTCCGCGTCCTGGCCGGTGCCGGCGACCGCGGTGTCCGGCATCTACTTCGCGCGGCTCGTGCGCACCGACGGCACGGCCGGGGCCAGCCACGTCATGTTCGTGGTCCGCGACGACGCCGGCCGCTCCGACCTGGTCTTCCAGACCTCCGACACGACGTGGCAGGCGTACAACACGTACGGGGGCAACAGCTTCTACGTCGGGTCGCCGGCCGGGCGCGCGTACAAGGTGTCCTACAACCGGCCGATCACCACGCGCGGCACCGGGGCCGAGGACTTCGTCTTCAACGCCGAGTACCCGATGGTCCGCTTCCTGGAGGCCAACGGGTACGACGTCAGCTACATCTCCGGCATCGACACCGACCGGCGCGGCTCGCTGCTGCGCAACCACAAGGCGTTCCTGTCGGTCGGGCACGACGAGTACTGGTCCGGGCAGCAGCGCGCCAACATCGAGTCGGCCCGCGACGCCGGCCTGCACCTGGCGTTCTTCAGCGGCAACGAGGTGTTCTGGAAGACCCGCTGGGAGACCAGCGTGGACGGCTCGGGCACGCCGTACCGCACCCTGGTCTGCTACAAGGAGACGCACGCCAACGCGGCCATCGACCCGACCTCCGAGTGGACCGGCACGTGGCGTGACCCACGGTTCAGCCCGCCGAAGAACGGCGGCCGCCCGGAGAACAACCTCACCGGCACCTCCTTCGAGGTCAACTCGGGCACGGTCAACCTCCAGGTCCCGGCGGCCGACGGGAAGATGCGGCTGTGGCGTGGCACCACCGTGGCCGCCCAGGCGTCCAACGCCACCGCCACCCTCGGCACCGGCACCGTCGGGTACGAGTGGGACGAGGACCTGGTCAACGCGGCCCGCCCGCAGGGGCTCATCCGGCTCTCCAGCACCACCGCGAGCGGCGTCGAGATCCTCACCGACCAGGGCTCCAGCTACACCTCCGGAACAGCCACCCACAACCTGACCATGTACCGGACGGCCGGTGGCGCGCTGGTCTTCGGCGCCGGCACCGTGCAGTGGTCGTGGGGCCTGGACAGCAACCACGACCGCGGTTCGGGCGCGGCCAGCACGCCGATGAAGCAGGCCACCGTCAACCTGTTCGCCGACATGGGCGCGCAGCCGGCCACCATCCAGTCCGGCTTGACCGCGGCCACCGCCTCCACCGACACCGTCGCCCCGGCCGCGGTCATCACCGCGCCCGCCGCGGGCACCACGGTCCCGGCCGGCACCCGGGTCACCGTCTCCGGCACCGCCACCGACACCGGCGGTGTGGTCGGCGGCGTCGAGGTCTCCGTCGACGGCGGCACCAGCTGGAAACCGGCGACCGGACGGGGCGCCTGGACGTACGCGTTCACCACCACCGGCGCGGGCACGGTCGACATCCGGGCCCGGGCGATCGACGACAGCGGCCGGATCGGCGCCGCCGTCAGCCGGTCCATCACGGTCGGCCAACGGGCCTGCCCGTGCAGTCTGTGGACCCTCGACGACGTGCCGGCCACCCCGAGCGACCCGGACGGCAGCGCCACCGAGATCGGCGTGAAGTTCCGCGCCGACGTGGCCGGCAAGGTCAGCGCCATCCGCTTCTACAAGGGCGCCGGCAACAGCGGTACGCACGTCGGCAAGCTCTGGACCGCGTCCGGCACCCAGCTCGGCTCGGTCACCTTCACCGGCGAGACCAGCACCGGCTGGCAGACCGCCACCTTCGCCACCCCGGTCTCGCTGACCGCCGGTGCCACCTACATCGCCTCCTACTACGCCCCGAACGGCCGGTACGCCGGGGACGTCGGCTACTTCGCCGACACCGGCGTGGACAGCGGCCCGCTGCACGCGCTGCGGGACGGGGTCGAGGGCGCCAACGGCGTCTACCGCTTCGGCGCCGGGTTCCCGACGCTGTCGTGGGAGTCCGCCAACTACTGGGTCGACGTCGTCTTCACCCCCGACGCCACCGGCCCGGACACCACGGCGCCGACCGTCACCACCCGCTCCCCCGCCTCCGGGGCGACCGGGGTGGCCGCCGCGACCACGGTGTCGGCGACGTTCAGCGAGGCCGTCACGTCGGCCGCCGTCACCGTGACCGGCCCGTCCGGTGCGGTGGCCGGCAGCACCGCCGCCGGTTCGAGCAGCGTGACCTTCACCCCGTCGGCCGCCCTGGCCGCGTCGACCACCTACACCGCCACGGTCAGCGGGGCCCGCGACGCCGCCGGCAACACCATGACCGGCACGTCGTGGACATTCACCACGGCCGCGGCGCCGACCGGGCCGAACTGCCCGTGCTCGGTGTGGCCGGCCTCGGCGACACCCGGCTCGCCCGCCGACTCGGAGACCGCCGCGGTCGAGCTGGGCATGAAGTTCCGCTCGGACGTCGCCGGGCAGGTCACCGGGATCCGGTTCTACAAGGGCAGCGGCAACAGCGGCACCCACGTCGGACGGCTCTGGTCGTCGACCGGGACCCTGCTGGGCAGCGTGACCTTCGGCGGCGAGTCCGCGACCGGCTGGCAGCAGGCCACGCTCGCCACCCCGGTCACGATCAGCGCGGGCACGACATACGTCGTGTCGTACCACGCACCGAACGGCCGGTACGCCTTCGACGGCGGGTTCTTCGCGTCGGCCGGTGTCGACAACGGCCCACTGCACGCGCTGCGCAACGGCGTGGACGGGCTCAACGGCGTCTACCGCTACGGGACCGGCGGGGTCTTCCCCACCGACAGCTGGCAGTCGAGCAACTACTGGGTGGACGTCGTGTTCACCCCGGCAAGCTAGGAGCGCGTTTTGACCTTACCGAGACTCCGGTCGTTCCTCCTGTGCCTGGCACTGGCGGCGACCGCGCTCATCGTCGCGCCCGCGGCTCCGGCCGCGGCCGCGACCTGTCCGTGTTCCATCTTCGCCGCGACGGCGACACCGGGCACCGCGTCCGACTCCGACCCGAACGCGGTCGAGGTGGGAGTCAAGTTCCGGTCCGACGTCGCCGGGCAGATCACCGGCGTCCGCTTCTACAAGGGCACCGCGAACACCGGGACACACGTCGGCAACCTGTGGAGCGCCTCCGGCGGCAACCTGGGCACCGTCACCTTCACCAACGAGACCGCGTCCGGCTGGCAGACCGCCACGTTCGCCAGCCCGATCACGATCAACGCCGACACCACGTACGTCGCCTCCTACTACGCACCGAACGGCCGGTACGCCGGCGACAGCGGCGCCCTGTCGGCCGGCGTCGACAACGCGCCGCTGCACGCGCTGCGTGACGGCCAGGACGGCGGCAACGGCGTCTACCGGTACGGCACCGGCGGCGGCTTCCCGAACAGCACCTGGCAGGGCGCGAACTACTGGGTCGACGTCGTCTTCACCACCGGCGTCACCGACACCACGCCGCCGACGGTGACCAGCACCAGCCCGGCCGCCGGCGCGACCGGGGTGGCCACCACCTCGACGGTCGCCGCGGTCCTCAGCGAGGCGGTGCAGACCGGCACCCCGGCCCTCACCGTCGCCGGGGTCACCGGCACGACCGCCTACAACGCCTCCACCCGGACGGTGACGTTCACGCCGGGGGCGCTCGCCGCGTCCACTAGCTACACGGCCACCGTCTCCGGGGCACGGGACACTGCGGGAAACCTGATGAGCCCGTTCTCCTGGTCGTTCACCACCGCGGCCGCGGGCGGATCCGGGTGTCCCTGCTCGATCTGGCCCACCACCGCCGCGCCGGCCACCGGCACGGTCAACGACAACTCGTCCGTCGAGCTGGGGGTGAAGTTCCGCAGCACATCGGCCGGCTACATCACCGGGCTCAAGTTCTACAAGGGCAGCCAGAACACCGGCACCCACTCCGGCTCGCTCTGGTCGAGCACCGGCACCCGGCTCGCGAACGTGACCTTCACCGGCGAGAGCACGTTCGGCTGGCAGACCGTCACGCTCGCGGCTCCGGTCGCGGTCAGCGCCAACACCACCTACGTGGCGTCGTACCACACCGACATCGGCTATTACTCGGTGACGGGCAACGGGCTCTCCTCGGCGGTCAGCCGGGGCCCGCTGACCGCCCTGGCCAACGGCGCCGAGGGCGGCAACGGCGTCTACCGGTACGGCGCGAGCGGCTTCCCCAACAGCACCTACCAGGCCACCAACTACTGGGTCGACGTCGTCTTCGACACCACCGCGGCCGACACCCTCGCCCCGGCCCTGAGCAGTCGCGCCCCGGCACCCGGAGCGTCCGGTGTGGCCGCCACGACCGCCGTCACCGCGGCGTTCACCGAGCCGGTCACCGCGGCCTCGATCGTGCTGACCGGCCCGTCCGGGACCGTCGCCGGCGCCACCACCTACGACACGACCACCGCCACGGCGATCCTCACCCCGTCCGCGGCGCTCGCCCACTCCACCTCGTACACCGCCACGGTGAGCGGGGCCCGGGACGCGGCGGGCAACCTGATGACGCCGGTGACCTGGTCGTTCACCACGTCGGCGCCGCCTCCGCCGCCGCCGGACCAGGGCCCCGGCGGTCCGGTCCTGGTGGTGAAGTCGGCGGTCTCCGGCGCCAGCGGGTTCACGTCGTTCGCGGCCGAGGTGCTGCGCGCCGAGGGCCTCAACGAGTTCGCCACCGTGGACCTGTCCGCCGTCACCCCGGCGCTGCTCGCCCAGTACGACGTGGTCCTGCTCGGCTCCACCCCGCTCACCGCGGCGCAGGTCGGCACGTTCACCACCTGGGTCACCGGCGGTGGCAACCTGATCGCGTTCCGGCCGGACAAGCAGCTCGCGAGCCTGCTCGGCCTGACCGCCACCACCGGCACCCTGTCCGAGGGCTACCTGCGCGTCGACACGTCGACGTCGCCGGGCGCCGGCATCACCGGGCAGACCATCCAGTACCACAGCACCGCCGACCGCTACACGCTCTCCGGCGCGCGCTCGGTGGCGGCGTTGTACTCCTCCGGCACCACGGCCACCGTCAACCCGGCGGTGTCGCTCGCCGACGTCGGCACGGCCGGCGGTCAGGCGGCCGCGTTCACCTTCGACCTGCCGCGGTCGCTGGTCTACACCCGGCAGGGCAACCCGGCCTGGGAGAAGCAGGACCGGGACGGCCGCGCGCCGATCCGCTCCGACGACCTGTACTTCGGCGGCGGCGCCACCGACTGGGTCGATCTCACCAAGGTCGCCGTCCCGCAGGCCGACGAGCAGCAGCGCCTGCTCGCCAACCTGATCGGGGCGATGAACGCCGACCGCAAGCCGCTGCCGAGGTTCTGGTATTTCCCGCGCAGCCTCAAGGCGGTCGTCGTCGCCACCGGTGACGACCACGCCACCGGCGGCACCGCGGGACGCTTCGACCAGTACCTGGCCAACAGCCCCACCGGATGTGTGGTGGACGACTGGCAGTGCCCGCGGTTCACCTCGTACATCTTCCCGAACACGCCGTTGACCAACAGCCAGGCGAGCACCTACCAGAACCGTGGGTTCGAGGTCGGGCTGCACCTGAACACCGGGTGCACCGACTGGACCCCGACGTCGCTCGGTGCCAACCTCACCGACCAGCTCGCGGCGTTCCGCGCCAAGTACGGCTCGGTGCGCGCCCCGGACACCAACCGGACCCACTGCATCGTCTGGTCCGACTGGTCGACGCAGGCCAGCCTGCAGACCGCCAACGGGATCCGGCTCGACACCAACTACTACTACTGGCCGGACGTGTGGGTCGCCGACCGGCCGGGCTTCATGACCGGCTCCGGCATGCCGATGCGGTTCGCCGACACCGGTGGCGGGCTCATCGACATCTACCAGGCGGCCACCCAGATGACCGACGAGTCGGGGCAGAGCTACCCGTACACCCCGGACACGCTGCTCAATGCGGCTCTCGGGTCGCTGGGCTACTACGGGGCGTTCACCGCCAACATGCACACCGACCAGGCGACCACCTACGACAGCGACCAGGTGCTGGCGTCGGCGCAGCGGCACAACGTACCGGTCATCAGCGGGCACCAGCTGCTCACCTGGCTGGACGGGCGCAACGCCTCGTCGTACTCGAACATCGCCTGGACCGGGAACGACCTGACCTTCTCGGTCAACGTCGGCACCGGCGCGAACGGCCTCACCGGCATGGTGCCGACCGCCGGACCGGGCGGGCGGACGCTGTCCACCCTGACCCGGGCCGGGACCGCGGTCCCGTTCACCCGGACCACGATCAAGGGCGTCGAGTACGCGATGTTCACGGCCGCCTCCGGGGCCTACACGGCCGGATACGGGACCGCGGCCACCGCGACGCTCACCACGTCGGCCGCGGCCGAGGCCGGTGGGACCAGCGCATCGGTCACGGTCGCGACGAGCAGCGCCGCAAAGACCATCATCGAGTACGGGCCACAACCGACCGAGCTCACGCAAAAGGCGGTCGACGGCTCGCAGGCCAGTAGGCGGACCGTCACACTGTCCGGACTCGCGCCCGCCACCACGTACTGGTACCGGGCGAAGGTCACCACCCCGGACGGCCGGACCACCACCGGCCCGCTGCAGAAGGTCACCACCCGCGCGCTGGACCGCACCGGGCCCGCCACCTCCGGGGTCACGGTCACCGCACGCCCGGACGGCACCGCCCAGGTGACGTGGAAGGCCGCCGAGTCCACGGACGCCACCCTGCTCGTCGGAACCTCGGCGAACTCGCTGGCGAAGTGGCCCGGAACCCAGGACGGAACCCGGCTCAGCGCCGTCGTGACGGGCCTGGAGCCCCGGACCACCTACTACTACCGGGTACGCAGTGTCGACGCGGCAGGCAACGTCTCCACCTGGCCGGCGCTGAACCGGCCGGCGGCGACGTTCGTGTCGTCCGCGGTCGGTGTCGCCGACTACACCGCGCCGCAGCAGCGGACCGGTGTGGAGTCCGGGGTCACCGTCACCGACGACGGGGTCCGGCTCACCGGCACCGCCCGCAGCGGCAACCTGGTCTCCCGGGTGATGGACGCCCAGCAGATGGTCCGCTGGGACCGGCTCACCTACCAGAGTGGTGTGCCCTCGGGGGCGACGCTCAAGGTGTACGTGCGGACCGGCAGCACCGCCACGCCGGACGGCACCTGGTCCGCGTGGACCGCGGTCACCCAGAACGGCAAGGTGCCGGGCGGTTCCCGCTACGTCCAGTACCGCGCCGAGCTGACCCGCGCCTCCGGCGGTGACAGCCCGGTCCTGCGGGGTGTGGGCATCACCTCGGACGGCCGTTCACTGCACCACCCGACCGAGAAGTAGTAGACGCACCGTCCCCCTCACCGGCCCGGCCCCGCTCCCCGCGGGTGCCGGGCCGGTTCCGTCTCCCCGCGGGTGCCGGGCCGGTTCCGTCTCCCCGCGGGTGCCGGGCCGGTTCCGTCTCCCCGCCGCCGGGCCGGGACCGGTGGGTTCTCAAAACAGCGGTGAGCGCCCCACAGATTGTCTTGCGGGAACTTCTCAGGACCCCTCCGTGGGCGCCGATGGTGGCACTCGAACGGGCGAGCTGGGGGGCTGTGGCGAGTATTCGAGCGGCCGGCCCGCTCCCGGTCGAGTGGGAAGGAGTGGCCGTACCGAAGCAAGGTTCGAAGAGGAAGCGGAAAACGAACGGTGACCCGGGGAGACGTCCCTGGGTCACCGGTGAGAAGGAGGGTCAGTAGGCGCCCGAGCTGCGGACGACGGCGCTGACCGTGCGGAAGAGGATGGCCAGGTCCATGGCGAGTGACCAGTTCTCGACGTAGGTGAGGTCGAGGCGGATCGACTCCTCCCAGGACAGGTCGGAGCGGCCGGAGACCTGCCACAGACCGGTCAGGCCCGGCTTGACGACCAGCCGGCGCAGCATGTCGGCCGGGTAGTCGGCGACCTCCTTGGCCAGCGGCGGGCGCGGGCCGACCAGCGACATGTCGCCCTTGACCACGTTGATGAGCTGGGGAAGCTCGTCGATGCTGAGGCGGCGCAGCCACTTGCCGACCGGGGTGATCCGCGGGTCCTCGCGCATCTTGAACAGCGCGCCGTCGGTCTCGTTGAGCTTGCCGAGCTCGAAGAGCCGGGCTTCGGCGTCGACCGCCATGGTCCGGAACTTGTAGAGCGTGAACGGCTTGCCGTCCCGGCCGACCCGCTCCTGCGTGAAGATCGCCGGACCGCGGCCGCCCTTGCCGAACCTGACCAGCAGCGCGACCACCGCGAGCAGCGGCGACATGAGCAGGATGAGCAGGATCGCACCGACCCGGTCGAAGATCTCCTTGACCACGCGGGCGCTGCCCTTGAGTTTCGGGTGCTCGACGTGCAGCATCGGCAGGCCGTCGACCGGGCGGATGGTGGTGCGGTCGCCCGCCACGTCGACCAGGGTGCTCGCCACGATCAGGTCGATGTCGTCGCGTTCGAGCTGCCAGGCCAGGCGGCGCACGGCCGGGCCGTCGATCTCCGGGCAGGAGAGCACGATCACGGTGTCGGCGTCGGAGCGGGCGACCGCGGTGGCCACGTCGTCGAAGGTGCCGTAGATCGGTGGCATGCCGGTGACGGCGTGGCTGCGGACCATGCCGGGCGGCAGGCACGCGCCGATGACCCCGAGGCCGTGGTAGCGCTCACGGCTGAGCCGGCGGGTCATGTCGAGGACGGCCCGCTCGTGACCGACCAGGACCACCCGGTGCAGGCGCTGCCCCCGGGCCCAGGCACGGTGCAGTCGCTGCCGGTAGAAGAAGCGCGCGCCGAGGTCGACGGCGATCGCCAGCGGCATCGCGATACTGACGTAACCGCGGGCCAGACGCAGGTCGAAGGCGAACGAGACGATGGCGATGGCCGCGGTCAGCGCCAATCCGGCACGGAATACGCGCGCGTACTCCTCGGTGCCCACGAAGAGGTGACGAGGCTCATACGCTCGGTTGAACGCGAGGCAGGCGATCCAGGCGATCGGCAACAGCACGGTGAGCAGAAGGTAGTCACGCTGGTACGGCGCGATGCCCTCGCTGCCGAACCGGATCAGCAGCGCCCACGAGGCGGCACTGAGAGCGACCACGAAGTCTAGAAGATAGAGCGTCAGCGCATAGCGGCTCTGCCAGCCCGCTCGCGCCTTCGTCGCCCGGGAGCGCGCCTTGAGCTGCGCGGCCGTCGCCGCCAGGTCAACGGTCTCCACGGATTCAATTGTCTGCACGCCACGCCCCCAACAACATCGGCTGCGACCGACTCATGATGATCCAGATCTATGGTGTGCTCGGACACACCCGACCACGAACGCCCCATGCCGGAAACCACCGGGACACAGAAGACAGACTGTCAATACGACCCCGATCGCGCTACATCTTTCCGTTCGACAGCCATGGCGATTCGGATGATGCCGGAACCAGGATCGCGAGAGTGTCCAAGTAGGACCGCCGGGGCACCCGCTTTATCGACTGTCGCCAATCTGACGCAGCGATTTAACAAAGCTGTGAACAGCGTCGTAACGCGGCAGCAAACCTTTAGCGCCGGCGTCGGCGAGGCTCGGGGCCTCGGCATCCTTGCCGGACAGTACGGGGTCTGATACCGGCCATGCAATGCCGAGTTCGGGGTCGAGCGGATGCACTCCGTGTTCATGACCGGGTCGATAGGTCGAGGAGCAGAGGTACGCCACGGTCGCGCCCTCGGTCAGAGCACAGAACCCGTGCCCCAGCCCTTCGGCCAGGTAGACGGCCCTGCGGTCCTCGTCGTCCAGGCGCACCGCCTCCCACGTGCCGAACGTGGCCGAGCCGACCCGGAGGTCCACGATCACGTCGAGCACCGCGCCCGAGACACATGTCACGTACTTGGCCTGCCCCGGCGGAACGTCGGCGAAATGAATGCCCCGCACCACGCCCTTGGCCGACGTCGACAGGTTGGCCTGCGCCAGGTCGAGCCTGTGCCCGACCGCCTCGGCCAGGGCGTCGAACCTGTACCACTCCAGGAACCGGCCCCGGCTGTCACCGTGCTGCACCGGGGTCACCTCGAAGGCGCCCTCGATGCTCAGCGGACGGATCTTCACCGGAGACCACCGTCCAGCAGCCGAACCAGATACTGCCCGTAACCGCTCTTCAACAACGGCTGCGCCACCTCGCGCAACTCGTCGTCGGAGATGAAGCCGAGCCGCCAGGCCGCTTCCTCCACACATCCGATCTTCAAACCCTGCCGCTCCTCGATCACCCGGACGTACTCCGAGGCCTGGACCATGGACTGGAAGGTCCCGGTGTCCAGCCAGACGGTTCCCCGGTCGAGAACCGTCACCTCGAGCCGTCCCTGGCGTCGATACTCCTCGTTCACCGCGGTGATCTCCAGTTCGCCGCGAGCGCTGGGCTCGAGATTCTCGGCGATCTTCACCACGTCGGCATCATAGAAGTACAGACCGGGGACCACGTACGTCGACTTGGGATGCTCCGGCTTCTCCTCGATCGAGAGCACTTTGCCCGATTCGTCGAATTCGACGACGCCGTACCGCTCCGGGTCGGCCACCGGGTACGCGAACACCCGCCCGCCGTCCAGGTCGCCGAACCGCGCGAGCTGCCGGCCCAGACCCACCCCGTGGAAGATGTTGTCGCCGAGGATCAGGGCAACAGGCTCATCACCGATGAAGTCGGCGCCGATCTGGAACGCCTGGGCGATTCCGTCCGGTTTAGGCTGCACCGCGTACTGAAGATCTAGCCCGAACCGGCTTCCGTCACCGAGCAGTCGCTCGAAGTGAGGTTGATCCTCGGGTGTCGTGATCACCAGGATCTCCCTGATCCCGGCGGACACCAGCGTGGTCAACGGGTAGTAGACCATGGGCTTGTCGAAGATGGGCATGAGCTGTTTGGACATGGCCATGGTGATCGGCCAGAGCCTTGAACCGGTACCACCGGCGAGCAGAATTCCGCGCACCGGCTGACCCTAAACAGTCGCCGCCTACGTCTACACTCGCCACCCGTGCAGATTTTCGTAACCGGTGGTGCCGGCTTCATCGGATCGGCCTACGTCAGGGCCCTCTTGCAGGACGAGTACGCAGGTGCGGTGGGTGCATCGGTGACCGTTCTGGATCTGTTGTCCTATTCAGGGAATCGCGACAACCTCCCGGTGTCCGATCCCCGACTACGATTCGTGCAGGGCGACATTTCCGATTCCGACCTGTTGCGGGAACTACTTCCCGGACACGACGTCGTGGTGCATTTCGCGGCCGAATCACACGTGGACCGGTCTATTTCGGGCGCTATGCCGTTCGTCACAACGAATGTCCTGGGCACCCAGGCGCTCCTCGACGCGTCCCGCTCCGCCGGTGTCGGACGGTTCGTGCACGTCTCCACCGACGAGGTGTACGGCTCCATCGACGAGGGCTCGTGGACCGAGACGTGGCCCCTCGCGCCGAACTCGCCGTACGCCGCCTCCAAGGCCGGCTCCGACCTGATGGCGCTGGCCGCGCACCGCACCCACGGCATGGACGTCGTCGTCACCCGGTGCTCCAACAACTACGGTCCGTACCAGTTCCCGGAGAAGGTGATCCCCCTCTTCGTGACGAACCTGATGGACGGCAAGCAGATCCCGCTCTACGGCGACGGCGGCAACATCCGTGACTGGCTGCACGTGTCCGACCACTGCCGCGGCATCCAGGCGGTCCTCGAGAAGGGCCGGGCCGGCGAGGTCTACAACATCGGCGGCGGGACCGAGCTCACCAACCGTTCCTTGACCGAACGCCTCCTCGAAGCGTGCGGCGCCGGCTGGGACATGGTGCGTCCGGTCACCGACCGCAAGGGCCACGATCGCCGCTACTCGCTCGACATCACCAAGATCAGCGAGGAGCTCGGGTACGCGCCGCAGGTCACCCTCGAAGAGGGCCTCGCGTCCACCGTCGCGTGGTACCGCGACAACCGCGCCTGGTGGGAGCCGCTCAAGTCCCGGGCCGGCCTCTGATGGCCTCCCCCTCGCCGTCTACCTCCCCCGCGCCTTCCTCTCCGTCGGCCTCTCCCCTGTCGCCGTCCCCTCCGTCGGCCCTTTCCCTGTCGCCTTCCCTTCCGTCGGCCTCCCCTCCCGCCTCGCCGTCGGATTCCTCTTCATCGGCCTTGTCCCCTTCGCCCGCCTCGCCGTCGGATTCCCTTCCCGCTGCCTCCTCCCTGTCGGGTTCCTCGCCATCACCCGCCTCGCCATCACCCGCCTCATCGTCGGCTGCCTCGCCGTCGGATTCCCTTCCCGCCGCCTCCTCCCTGTCGGGTTCCTCGCCGCCGGTTTCGTCCGTCGTCGGCGCTGCTTCCTTCTCGTCGGCGGGCGGGAAGCTGCGCTGGCTCATCACGGGGGCCGGCGGCATGCTGGGCCGGGACCTGCAACGGGTCCTCGCCGAGCACGGTGAGACGAACGTGGTCGCCGCCACCCACAGCGACCTCGACATCACCTCGCCGTCACAGGTCCGGGACGCGGTCGCCGGCGCCGACATCGTCCTGAACGCCGCCGCCTGGACGAACGTCGACGGCGCCGAGACCGATGAGGAGGCGGCCACCGCCATCAACGGCGAAGCCGTGCGCCTGCTCGCCACCGAGGCGGGCAGCCGCCTGATCCACGTCTCCACCGATTACGTCTTCGACGGAACCGCGACCACGCCGTACCCCGAGGACACCCCGCACGCCCCCCTCAACGCCTACGGCCGCGGCAAGGCGCTCGGCGAACAGGCCGTCCTGTCCACGGGCGGCTACATCGTCCGCACCGCCTGGCTCTACGGCGAACACGGCCCGAACTTCGTCCGCACCATGCTGCGACTGGCCGAGGACCGCGAGACTCTCGACGTCGTCGACGACCAGGTGGGCCCACCCACGTGGTCCTACGCGCTGGCCCAGTTGCTGGTCGACCTGTCGCACGCATCGCTGTCCGGACGGGCCGCCCCGGGCGCCTACCATGGCACCGCGGCCGGCTCGACCAGCTGGTTCGGCCTGGCCCGCGCCGTTTTCCTCGAAGCCGGCCTCGACCCGGACCGTGTCCGCCCCACCACGAGCGACCGGTTCCCGCGGCCCGCTCGGCGTCCCGCCTACAGCGTGCTCGGCCACTCACGCTGGGCCGGCACCGGTGTGGCGCCCCTCCAGGACTGGCGCGGCATGCTCACCAAGGCGATGCCCCTGTTCCTCCCCTGACGACAGCCGTCATCGAGAGCCCGTCCGGCACCGTCGGGCGGGCTTTCTCAGCCCCCTCTTCGCCAACCTCCCATCGCCAACCCACCCTTTCTCAGCTCTCCCTCACCGATCCACCCTTCGTCAGCCCTCCCACACCAGCCCTCCCTCACCAACCCACCCTCGGTGGCCCTCTCCCTCACCAACCCACCCCTCGTGAGCCCTCCCTTCGCCAATCCGCCCTCGGTGGCTCTCTTCGTCGGCTCCTATGACGTCTTGCGGCAACCCTTCATTCGGCGCGTCCGAGTGCTGACTCTCCCGTCGGCCATCCGAACGCTCGGGGAACGTTCCAGTGCTCTCGAAAGAGCCGTCCGTCACCCGTTCCCGCACCGAATCGCGGCAAGATGCGGTCCCCGTGTTTCTGGCTGCTCAACCCATGGCAGCCCCTCGTACGGCTTCGAGAAGTGCCTCTATCCCTATCGATATTGACCGTCTCTCCATTGTTCACATCGGCTTAATCGCTTCGGTTCCGATGTGACGGACCAGTTTTCGTAATGCGTTCACGACGACCGTGTACCGACGCCCGATTTCCCATGCCGCGTCCGGCGCGACGATCACATCGACGCATGCTGAACTTCACGAGCATCCCGGCACCGCAAGCGGGCTGCTCGCGGTCGGTGACATCTCTTTGCCGTACCGGATCAAATGTGGGTGTGCCGTCTCGGGTGCATGCTTCTTGTCCGATCCTGATGGGACCAAGCGATCAGCGATGTGGTGGCTTGACCGCCAGCACCGGCCGATCGGCGTCGAGCAGAATCTTTTGCGCCGTGCTGCCGAGGAACAACTTGCCCACCGGGCTTCGCCGACGGAGGCCGATGACGATCACCGAGGCTCCGGCATCGTCGGCGGTGGCCAGCAGAGCCTCGGAGAGCTCACCGGTGTGCGCGGTCTGGCGGATCTCCAGGCGCACTCCGGCGTCGGCAGCCTTGGCCCGCAGCGCGGCGAGGTCGTCGGGAGCGGCAACGTCGGCACTGATCGGCGCACCGCCGCGTGGGGAGTTGATCAGGAGGATCGTCTCGGCTCGGCGGGCCGCCTCATCGAGGGCGGCATCGAACGCGGCCCTCCCTTCCGGCGTAGGGAGATATCCCACCAGGACGGTCATTCCGGCTCCTCATTGTTGACATCACGGCAGACGGGCTGTGTGACGGGTCCACCGGCACGCCCCGGCCTGCCTTTCGCGAGGTCCGTCGCGTCCGGGTCTGCGGCGCCCGCCCTTCTTGGGGTGGCGCGCCTCGCGAAGTCATCGTCCGGCTCACCGGCAACCGCCGTCCTCGCGGAGCCGTGACCCGCGAAATCACCGTCCGACTCACCGGCGGCCGCCGTCTTCGGGGCGTCGTGCCCCGCGTGGACGGCATACGACGGCTCTGCGGCGACCGACTCTTCTCCATCACGGCCTGCAGCCGGCGCATGGTCGCCGGCCGGCACCGAGGGCAGGGCGGTGCCGGGGTGGCGCCGCCGAAGGAGCGCCCGTGCCGCCGGGAGCAGGATCACGGCGAGGAACGCGGCGGCGAGCACGCCCGAGATCGGCCGGGTCAGGAAGCCGGTGAGGTTGCCGTCGAAGAGGAGCAGTGAGCGGCGCAGTGACGTCTCCAGCAGGCTGCCCAGCACGAAGGCCAGCACCATCGGCCCGGGGTCGAAGCCGGCCTTCTTCATCAGGTAGCCGAGGACGCCGAACCCGATCACCAGACCGATGTCGAAGACACTGTTGTTGACCGTGTACGCCCCGACCAGCGTGATCAGCACGGTGATCGGCGCCAGGACGGCGGCGCGGACCCGCAGGATGCGGACGAAGACGCCGAGCAGCGGGATGCTCATGATCAGCAGCAGGACGTTGCCGAGGTACATCGAGTTGACCACGCCCCAGAAGAGCTCCGGGTGCTCGGTGACCAGCTGCGGGCCGGGAGTGACACCCTGGATGAGCAGCGCCCCGAAGATCACCGCCATGGTCGCGTTGGCCGGGATGCCGAGCGACAGCAACGGGATGAACGACGAGGTGGCTGCCGCGTTGTTGGCGGTCTCCGGCGCGGCGACGCCCTCGATGGCGCCCCGACCGAAGCGCTCCGGGTGTTTGGCGCGGCGCTTCTCCAGCGCGTAGGCGGCCATTGAGGAGAGGACGGCGCCACCGCCGGGAAGGATGCCGAGGACGAAACCGATGATCGAGCCGCGCCCGATCGCGCCGGACGACTGCCTGAGGTCGGCGCGGCTCGGCCAGACGTTGGTGACCTTGGTGGGCGCCTGCACGGCGCGATGGCGCTCCTCGAGGTTGTAGAGGATCTCGCCGAGACCGAAGAGGCCCATCGCGATGGGTACGAAGTCGATGCCGTCGGCCAGGGACAGGTTGCCGAAGGTGAAGCGCTCCGCGCTGGTGAAGTCGTCGCGGCCGACCGTGGCGAGCAGCAGGCCGATCGCGGCGGCGGTGAGCGCCCGGATCCGGCCACCGGTGCTGATCGTGCTGACCAGCATGATGCCGAGCAGCGCGAGCACCGTGTACTCGGGTGGGCCGAAGTCGAGGGCGAACCCGGCGACGACCGGGGCGACGAACGTGAGGGCGACGATCGAGAGGGTGCCGCCGACGAACGACCCGATGGCGGCGATGCCGAGAGCGGCGCCGGCTCGGCCCTGGCGGGCGAGGGCGTGGCCGTCGAAGACGGTGACGACGGAGGACGCCTCACCGGGTAGGCGGAGGAGGACCGAGGTGATGGTGCCGCCGTACTGGGCGCCGTAGAAGATGCCGGCCAGCATGATCACAGCCGTGACCGGTTCCAGGCCGAAGGTGACGGGGAGCAGGATCGCGATGGTGGCGGCCGGGCCGAGGCCGGGCAGGACGCCGATGAGCATGCCGATGACGACGCCGACGAGGCAGTAGAGCAGGTTCGCCGGTTCGAGGACGACCGCGAAGCCGTCGATGACCGAGGACAACGGTCCTCCAGGGGATCAGAACAGGTGGGGGATGGTGACGTCGAGCGCACCGACGAACAGCGCGTAGAAGACGACGACGATGCCGACGCTGACGGCGATGGACGTCCGCCAGCTCTCCCGGCCGAGGAACCGCAGCCAGACGAAGGCGAGCAGCGCGGTCGGGATCTCGAAACCGACGGTGGCGATGACCGCGACGTAGGCGATCATGCTGGCCACGGCGGCGACGACAAGGAGGCTGCTGCGGGTGAACTGCTCTGGTGGCTCGGCCCGGCGGGCCTGCACGGCGAGGACCAGGCCGAGGACGACGAGCGCGACACCGACGACCATCGGCCAGGTGCCGGGACCGGGGCCGAGGCCGGCGGCTCCGGCGACCGCCGCGCCGCCGAGGGCCAGCACGGCGACGGCAGCGATCAGGTTGGCGGACGGACGGGCTGCGGGCGGCCGGTCGTCAGCGGGCTCGGTGGTCATTTGGCGCTCAGATCGACCTTGTGCTGGGCCACCAGGTCGCGATATGTCTGGAGCGAGCCGTTCCATTGCTGGAGCAGGGCGGTCCCGTCCACCTCGTTCGCGGTCAGCAGCCGCTTGGCGTTGAAGTCCTTGTACGCCTGATCCGCGAAGCCCTTCTGGAAGGCGGTCCGCAGCCGGTCCACCACCTCCTTGGGGGTGCCCTTCGGCGCGACGATCGCCCGGGACTGCTGGACCGGCACGTTGAAGCCGGCTTCGGTGGCGGTCGGCGTGTCCGGCATGTAGCTGGGCCTCTGGGTGGCGAAGGTGACGAGCGGAACCGCCTTGCCCGCTTCGATCTGCTCCTTGGCCTCGCCGAGTTGCACCGCCGCGACGTCGACCTGCCCGCCGAGAACCGCGGTCAGGGCCGGCGCGCCGCCGTTGAACGGCACGGCGGTGGCGTCCACGCCGGCCTGGGCGAAGAGCAGGGTCTGGGTGAGCTGGCTGCCGGTGCCGACACCGGTGGTGGCGAACTTGACCGGACGCTTGGCGGCGACGATGTCCTGGACGGTCTTGAAGCCGGTCTGCGGGTTGGCGATGAGCACGAAGTCGTCCTGCGAGATGCCGGTGACGACCTCGTAGTTGTTGACGTCGACGGCCTGGTCGGCGGGCACGGCCAGGGGCGTGATGTAGGCGAGTGAGCCGACGAAGACCATGACCGTGTAGCCGTCGGGTTTGGCGGCGGCCAACTCCTTCGCCGCGACCGCGCCGTTGGCGCCGGGCCTGTTCTGGACGGTGACGGCCTGCCCGAGGTCCTTGCTCGCGGGGTCGGCCAGGGCGCGGCCGATGAGGTCGGTGCTGCCGCCGGCGTCCTGGCCGATGAGCAGGGTGACGGCACGTTCGGGGTAGGCGGCGGTGGAGCCGCTGTCGCCGTCGGAGCCGAGGTTGCCGCCGCAGCCGGCGAGGACGAGCAGGCCGGTTAGGCCGAGCACGGGGAGCGTTATTTTCATCGGGAATCTCCCGCTTGTGAGGGGGGTCACTGGTGCCGCGAGCCTATGACCGTGCAGTAATGCATGTCCAAGCCAATTAGTGCATCGATTGATACCTTGACGGCATGACTTACTCCCTCGAGCAACTCCGGGGTTTCATCGCGGTCGCCGAGGAGCTCCACTTCGGTCGCGCCGCAATCCGGCTGCGGATGACCCAGCCACCTCTGAGCAGGCAGATTCAGAAATTGGAGGCCGCGGTCGGGGTTCAGCTCCTGGAGCGGGACAACCGGCGGGTCCGGCTCACCCCGGCCGGCCATGTGTTCCTCAACGAGGCCCGGCGCATCCTCACGATCGCCGAGGCGGCTCCCGCCCTGGCCCAGCGCGTCTCGTCGGGCATGCGCGGCGTGATCAAGATGGGCTTCACCTCGGCCTCGACGTTCGGTCATCTGGGCCGGATCCTCGACTATCTGAATCTGGAGCTACCGGAGGTGCACATCGAGCTGTTCGAGATGGTCACCCGGGAGCAGATCGACGCGCTGACCGCCGGCGACATCGACCTCGGGCTGGCCCGGCCCCCGTTCGACCCGGAGCTCTTCGAGTCCCGGCTGCTGCATCGGGAGGCTCTGCTCCTGGCCGTGCACACGGATCACCCTCTGGCCGATCTGCGCCGTGCCGTGGTTCCGGCCGACCTGGTCCGTGAGCCGCTGATCTTCCACTCCCAGCAGAAGGCGCGGTACTTCTACGACCTGGTCGTCAGCATGGTGCCGCTGGCCCAGGAGCGGATCATCCACACCGTGAGCCAGGTGATGACCATGCTGTGGCTGGTGTCCCGTGGCCGGGGCGTGGCGTTCGTGCCCGAGTCCGCGGGCATGATCGGGGTGCCGAACGTCGAGTACCTGCGGATCGACACACCCATCCCCGAGCCGGTCGAGCTGCACGTGCTCTGGCCGCGGAAGTCCGACAACCCGGCGTTGCCGAGAGCGATCTCAGCCCTCAGCTTCATGATGCACTGACAGTATCAATCGATGCCGAAACACTCTTGGACAGGCATCGTCGTCGCTTCCTACGGTTGCTTCGTGAACGCGATTCCCCCTCTCGACCTGGCCGCCCGGCTGGCTTCGGGCCTGCTGTCGTTCCCCGTCACCCACTTCGACGACCGCCTCGCCTTCGACGAGACCCGCTACCGCGAACACCTGGCGTGGCAGGCGAGCTTCGGCATCGCCGGCCTGTTCGCCGCCGGCGGCACCGGCGAGGGCTTCTCCCTGACCAGCGCCGAGATCGACTCCGTGGTCCGGGCCGCGGTGGACGAGGTCGGGTCGCGTGTGCCGGTGATAGCCCCGGCCACCGGCAGCACCGCGCAGGCGGTCGCCCACGCGCGGGCCGCCGAGGCAGCCGGCGCCGCGGGACTGCTGCTGTTCCCGCCCTACCTGACCGAGGCCAGCCAAGCGGGCCTGATCGCGCACGTGGAGGCGGTCTGCCGCGCCACCGGGCTGGGGGTGATCGTCTACAGCCGGGCCAACGCCGTCCTCGAGGACGTCACCGTCGCCGAGCTCGCCGACCGCAATCCGACGCTCATCGGCCTCAAGGACGGTGTCGGTGACATCGAGCGGATGACCCGCACCTACGCCAAGGTCGGTGACCGGCTTACCTACATCGGCGGGCTGCCGACGGCCGAGACGTTCGCGCTGCCGCTGCTGCAACTCGGGGTCAACACCTATTCGTCGGCGCTCTACAACTTCCTGCCCGAGTTCGCGCTGCGTTTCTACGCGGCGGTGCGCGCCCAGGACCGGGTCGCCGTCTACGGAATGCTCAACGACTTCGTGATCCCTTACCTCGACATCCGCGACCGGGCACGCGGCTACGCCGTGTCGATCATCAAGGCCGGGCTGACAGCGGTCGGGCGTGACGGCGGCCGGGTGCGGCCACCCCTGACAGACCTCACCGCGGACGAGCGATCCGATCTCGGGCGGTTGATCGACAAGGTCCGGTCATGAAGCCCACCGTCGAGCGCATCGAGGTGGTGCCGGTCGCCGGTCACGACAGCATGCTGCTCAACCTCAGCGGTGCTCATGGGCCGTTCTTCAGCCGTACCGTCGTGGTCCTCACCGACAGCGAGGGCCGCACCGGCCTCGGCGAGGCGCCCGGGAGCGAGGCGATCCGCCGCACTCTCGAGACCGCCGGTGAGGTGCTGCTCGGCCGGCCGGTCGCCGAGTTCGCCTCGCTGCTGCGCAGCTTCGCCGAGATCCACGCCGGCCAGGACTCCGGGGGCCGGGGCCTTCAGACGTACGATCTGCGCGTCACGGTCCACGCGGTGACCGCTCTGGAGTCGGCGCTGCTCGACCTGCTCGGCCAGCATCTCGGGGTGCCGGTCGCGGAGTTGCTCGGCGAGGGCATGCAGCGAGACAGCGTGCCCGTGCTCGGATACCTCTTCTACGTCGGCGACACCTCCCGCACCGACCTGCCCTACCGGCACGAGAGCGGCCCGGCCGACGACTGGGAGCGGCTGCGCCGCGCGCCCGCTCTGACCCCGTCGTCGATCGTCGCGCTGGCCGAGGCCGCGCAGTCCCGATATGGGTTCCACGACTTCAAGCTCAAGGGCGGCGTGTTCGCCGGCGAGTCGGAGATCGAGGCGGTGCACGCCCTGGCCGAGCGGTTCCCCGACGCCCGGATCACCCTCGACCCGAACGGTGGCTGGCTCCTGAAGGACGCCGTCGCGCTCTGCCGTGACCTGCACGGCGTGCTGGCCTACGCCGAGGACCCGGTCGGCGCCGAGGGCGACCTGTCCGGGAGGGAGACGATGGCCGAGTTCCGGCGCGCCACCGGGTTACGGACGGCGACCAACATGATCGCCACCGACTGGCGGCAGATGGCCCACGCGGTGCGCGCGCACGCCGTCGACATCCCCCTCGCCGACCCGCACTTCTGGACCATGCGGGGTTCGGTTCGCGTCGCGCAGCTCTGCCACGACTTCGGGCTCACCTGGGGCTCGCACTCCAACAACCACTTCGACATCTCCCTGGCGATGTTCACGCACGTCGGAGCGGCCGCTCCCGGCGAGATCACCGCGCTGGACACCCACTGGATCTGGCAGGACGGTCAGCGGCTCACCCGTGAGCCCCTCCCGATCCGCGACGGCGCCATCAGCGTGCCGTCCGCGCCCGGCCTCGGTGTCGAGCTGGACCGTGACGCCCTCGCCGCCGCGCACGAGCTCTATCGCGAGCACGGTCCCGGCGGGCGCGACGACGCCACGGCCATGCAGTACCTCCTACCCGGTTGGCGCTTCGACCCCAAGCGCCCCTGTCTGGTGCGGTGACCCATGACCGACCGAATCACTGGCATCACGCTCTCCTCCGTCACGCTGCCGCTGAAACATGCGATCAGCGATGCCAAGGTGCTCACCGGACGGCAACGGCCCATGACCGAGGTGGCGTTCCTGTTCGCCGAGATCCGTACCGAATCCGGCCTGGAGGGTGTGGGCTTCAGCTACAGCAAGCGGGCCGGCGGGCTGGCGCAGTTCGCGCATGCGCGTGAGGTGGCGCCCGATCTGATCGGCGAGGACCCCAACGACATCCAGCGCCTGTGGACCAAACTCGTGTGGGCCGGCGCCTCGGTCGGCCGCAGCGGGGCGTCCACCCAGGCGATCGCGGCGATCGACGTGGCGTTGTGGGACCTCAAGGCGAAACGGGCCGGGTTGCCGCTGGCCAAGCTCCTCGGCGCCCATCGCGGATCGGTGCGGTGCTATGACACGTCCGGTGGGTTCCTGCACGAGCCGATCGAGCAGGTGCTGGCAAACGCCACGGCGTCCCTCGAGTCGGGGATCGGCGGCATCAAGATCAAGGTCGGGCATCCGTCGGCGGCCGTCGATCTGGGCCGGGTGCGGGCGGTTCGCGAGCACATCGGCGACGAGACGCCGCTCATGGTCGACGCCAATCAGCAGTGGGACCGGCCGACTGCCCAGCGGATCGGGCGGGCTCTGGAGGAGTTCGGGCTCGTCTGGATCGAGGAGCCCCTGGATGCGTATGACGCGGAGGGCCATGCGGCGCTCGCCCGCAGCCTGGACACGGCGATCGCCTCCGGTGAGATGCTGACCAGCGTGGCCGAACACCACGAGCTGATCCGGCACGGCGCCGTCGACATCATCCAGCCCGACGCGCCCCGGATCGGGGGCATCACCCAGTTCCTGCGGTTGGCCGGCCTGGCCGAGCACGCCAACCTGATCATGGCACCGCACTTCGCCATGGAGATCCACGCCCATCTGGCGGCGGCCTACCCGCACGAGCCGTGGATCGAGCACTTCGACTGGTTGCACCCCCTCTTCGACGAGCGCTTGGAGATCCGCGACGGCCGTATCCACCTCTCCGACCGCCCCGGCCTCGGCGTCACCATCAGCGACCAGGCCCGCAAGTGGACGGTCGACCGGGCCGACCTGGGAGCCGCCGCGTGACCGCCGCGGTGGAGATCCCGCACGGCGTGGGGCGGTCCGCGAGCGCGTATCGCCCGGCTGACCGGCGCTGCCGCCCTCGACGAGCGATGATGAGACGTTCGCTCACCGCACGGCGGTGCATCCCGACGGTGCTGGGATGCACTACGGAAACTCCGATGTGTCCGGGCCACCGGCCCGGCGACTGCGATCCCGTGGAGGGCACAGCATGACCGGCGTTCCCAGCATCGATCCGCGCAGCGGCGCCACCGTGGAGATCGTCGCCGAGGAGACCACGACCGAGCAGGTGGATGCGATCTGCGCGGCCGCGCTCGCCGCTGCCGGACCGCTCGAGGACCTGGGCCGCGACGGGCGGGCCGCTCTGCTCGACGAGTTGGCGGCGGCGCTCGAGGCGCACCGCGACCGCATCGTCGAGGTCGCCGATCGGGAGACCGCCCTCGGTACGGTTCGGCTCACCGGAGAACTCGGCCGGACCTGCTACCAGCTGCGGCTCTTCGGCGAGGTGCTGCGCGACGGCGGTTATCTGGAAGCCACCATCGACCGCCCGGGAGACACCCCGATGGGGCCACGCCCCGACCTACGGCGGATGCTCGTGCCGATCGGGCCGGTCGCCGTGTTCGGAGCCGGCAACTTCCCGCTCGCCTTCTCGGTCCCCGGCGGTGACACCGCGTCGGCCATCGCCGCGGGCAGCCCGGTCGTGGTCAAGGCCCACCATTCTCATCCGGCGACGTCGCAGCTCTGCTACGAGGTCCTCGCCGAGGCGGCGCGCAAGGCGGGCGCTCCCGACGGCACGTTCGGCATCGTGCACGGTCTGCGGGCCGGCGGCGATCTGGTCGCCCATCCGGCGATCCGCGCGGTCGGCTTCACCGGGTCGCTCACCGGCGGCCGGGCCCTGCTCGCGATCATCGAGGGGCGCCCCGAGCCGATTCCGTTCTACGGCGAGCTCAGCAGTCTCAACCCGGTCGTCGTCACGCCCTCGGCCGCCGCCGACCGCGCCGAGAAGATCGGTGCCGAGTTCGCAGCGTCGTTCACTCTCGGGGCCGGCCAGTTCTGCACCAAGCCCGGCCTGCTGTTCGTCCCCACCGGCCCGGCCGGCGACCGCCTCGTCACCGCCGTCCAGCAGGCTGTCGCCGACCTCGACCCGATGGTGATGCTCAACGCCGGCATCGCCGACGCCTACCAGCGCGGCACGTCCGCACTTCGGACGGCAACCGGCACGCCGACCACGACCGGGGACGAGCCGACGACGGCCACCCCATCGGACCCCGCAGCGCCCACCTCCGCGCTGCCGTCCACGACAGCCACCCCATCGGACCCCGCAGCGCCCACCTCCGCGCTGCCATCCACGACAACCACCCCATCGGACCCCGCAGCGCCCACCTCCGCGCTGCCATCCACGACAACCACCCCATCGGACCCCGCGGCGCCCACCCCATCGGACCCCGCGGCGCCCACTTCGGCGGCGTCACCGACGAGGGCCACGCCATCGGTTTTCACGGCGTCCGCCTCGGCGCTGCCGCCCGAGGCCACCGAGGAATGCTTCGGGCCGGTCACGGTCGTGGCCCGTTGGGCCGACGAGGAGGAGTTGTTCGCGGCGCTCGACCGGCTGCCACCGTCGCTGACGGCGACCCTGCACCGGGGGCCCGGCGAGACGGGCCTGCCGGCCGAGTTGACCCGGCGGTTCCGGGCGCGGGCCGGGCGGCTCGTCTACGACGGCTATCCCACCGGGGTCGCGGTCGCCTGGGCTCAACAGCACGGCGGGCCCTGGCCGGCCACCAACACGCAGCACACGTCGGTCGGCACCACCGCGATCCGCCGGTTCCTCCGCCCGGTGACCTGGCAGAACGCTCCGGCCGAGCTACTCCCGGCGGAGCTGCGTGACGAATTCGACAGCATCCCGCGGCGGATCGACGGGGTGTTACGCACGAGACTCTGAAGGTGCAATTCGATCAAGCCGCTCTGCTCGTGGCCGGGGGTATCGGATCCGGGCTGACCGGTTCGATGGCGGGACTGGCCTCGCTCATCAGCTATCCGACGTTGCTCGCCGTCGGTCTTCCGCCGATCGCCGCCAACGTGACGAACTCGGTCGGCCTGCTGGCGAGCGGCGCCGGTTCGGCTGCCGGGTCGCGACTGGAACTGCGGGGACAGGGTCCGCGAATCCTCCGGCAGAGCGTGTTCGCACTGATCGGCGGCACCACCGGCGCGATCCTGCTGCTGAACACGACATCGGCGGTGTTCGAGCGGATCGTGCCGGTGCTGATCGCCCTGGCCGCGGTGGTCCTGTTGATGCGCGACCGGTTACGAGGCTGGTACACCCGGCCGAAGGGACGGTTCGCGCAGCCACCGCTCGGCCTGGCGATCTTCCTGATCGGCATCTACGGCGGCTACTTCGGGGCGGCCGCCGGAGTGCTGATGCTGGCGGTCATGTCGATGTCGATGGTCGAGCCGCTGGCGGTGACCAACGCCGTGAAAAGCGTGGTCCTGGCCGCATCGAACGCCGCTGCCGCGGTCCTGTACGCCGTTGTCGCCCCGGTTCACTGGGCCGCCGCCGCTCTGCTCGGCGTCGGTTGCCTGATCGGCAGCTGGATCGGCCCGGCCCTGGTCCGCCGCACCCCGGAACGCCCGCTGCGAATCGTCATCGCCCTGGCCGCCCTCGGCCTCGCCGCCTATCTATGGCACGACGCCGGCACCCCCTGAACACCCTTCGGACCCAGGGTTTCCCAGTCCTTGAAGACGACTTGGAGGTATCACCGATGCATCCGCTTTCCGGATCGGGCGGGGCGCCCGGCTACGGACCACACTCCAGGACGGCAGGATCGACTTGGCGCTGCTGCTCGGCCCCGCCGGGTCTCGGTCGACGGCGTGGCCACCGCGCCGGCGAGATCCTGACCGGCACTGTTCGTCATGATCGCGTCATTCGGCCTGATTGAGGGCCACGTAGCGGCCGGAGTGATAGACGAGCGGGGCGGACGCCTCGCCCAGGCCGTGCTCACCGGTGAGCGGGCTGGCCAGGACGATCGTGTGGTCGCCGGCCACGACCCGGTCGACCACCCGGCAGACCAGGCGGGCCAGCACGCCGCCGAGCAGCGGCACCCCGTCGGGGCCGGGCTGCCAGTCACCGTGCTCGGCCAGCCGGTCGATCCCCCGGGTCGAGAAGGTACGCGCGACGTGCTCCTGCTCCTGTCCGAGCACGTGCACCGCAACAGTGTCGGCGGCTTCCACGGCGGGCCAGGCCGAGGCCGACTTGGCCAGGCAGAAGGAGACCAGCGGCGGGTCCAGCGAGACCGATGTGAAGGAGGTCGCGGTGAAACCGGTGGCCGGTTCGCCGGGAGCGGTGATCACCACGACGGCCGCAGCGTGCTGTCTCAGTAGCTGCCGGAAGAGGTCGGGGTCCACAGTGGCGGCGGGGACGGCTTGCAGGGTCATGACGGGCCTCCTGGGTGTCGCTTCATCGTTCGGCGCGCCGACTGCACCGGCCGCGTGATGCCCGAGGTCACGCACCGCCGAGTCGGCACCACCGACGTTGCTCCCCCATGACCTGCGCGTCAACCGCCTTCCCATATCCTAGTAAACCGATAGGATCTCATTGACATGTACGGGGTTGACGACTCAAGATGCGGGCATGAGCGAGCACCATCCGTTCCATCAGCGGTCGCCTCACGTCGCCGCCCGGGTGCTGAGCTCCGCCGAGAGGAGAGCCCGTACCCGGAGAAACGAGCCCGTCGTGGTGATCTCCGGCACCACCCGGGAGGCATCTACGACCTGAAGTGGGCCGGCCCCGGGGCGATCGGCTCATCGGAGTCACAACACCTGTAACAGGTGTGACCATGGGGGCATGACGATTCGGGTCGCGATGTGGTCAGGTCCCCGCAACATCTCCACGGCGATGATGCGCAGCTTCGGCTCGCGCGCCGACACCGTCGTGTCCGACGAGCCGCTGTATGCGCACTACCTGGCAGCCACCGGCCTCGACCATCCCGGCCGTGACGAGATCCTCGCCGCCCAGCCACAGCGGTGGGAGGACGTCGCCGACACGCTGACCGGGCCGGTCCCCGGCGACCCGGCCGTCTTCTACCAGAAGCACATGACCCACCATCTGCTCCCCCGGATCGGGCGGGACTGGCTGGGCAAACTCACCCACGCGTTCCTGATCCGCGACCCCTCGCACGTGGTGGCGTCGTATGCGAAGGTGCGCGGCGAGCCGACCCTCGACGACCTCGGCTACCCGCAGCAGGTGGAGATCTTCCGCACCTTCGGCGGGCCGGTCGTCGACTCCGCCGACGTGCTCCGCGACCCGCGGCGCACGCTGCGGCTCCTTTGCGAGGGCCTCGGCTTCGCCTTCGACCCGGCGATGCTCTCCTGGGCGCCGGGCCCGCGACCGGAGGACGGCGTGTGGGCGCCGCATTGGTACGCCGCGGTGCACGCCTCGACGGGTTTCGCACCTTACGCCCCGGCCCCCGCCGAGGTCCCGGACCGCCTCCGCCCACTCGTCGAGGCCGCCCGCCCCTACTACGACGAGCTCGCCGCCCACCGCCTGTAGCCTGCCGGGCTCTCCCCTCCCGCGTTCCCGGCCGGGCCGGCGAACCCGCCCCACATTCCGGCCGGGCCGGCGAACCCGCCCCACATTCCGGCCGGGCCGGCGAACCCGCCCCACATTCCGGCCGGGCCGGCGAACCCGCCCCACATTCCGGCCGGGCCGGCGAACCCGCCCCACATTCCGGCCGGGCCGGCGATCTCGCTGTGCGATGATTCCGCATCCATCGATCGAGGAGACGAGCATGGGCTACAGCGGGGGCATCTACGTGGCGAAGGCCGAGCGGCCGACGGCACTGAGCGAACTGACGGTTCTCTGGGAGAAGAGCTTTCCCGACGGCTGGTACGAACTACAGCTCGACGGTTTCCCGGAGAGTTCCACCCTGCCGGAGGTGGTGACCGCCACCGGGGCGCCCGCGCTGATGGCCGTGGTGCTGGACAGCGACATGGCGCACGTCCAGGCGCTCAGTCCGGCCGGTGTCGCCTGGGCTGCCTACCTGCACCCCGACAATGCGGAGGCATTCGGCGCCCCGGCGCTGCCGCACTCGCTGGACGAGATGGTCGACCTGGCCGTGGCCTGGTCCGCGGAGGCCGGTCTCGACGCGGACCCGGAGACGGTCCGAGCCGCGCTGAACGCCGAGAACACCTTCGCCGAGGAGACCTTCGCCGGGCTGCTGGCCGCCCTGGGCATCAGCGAAGGCTGACAGCGGGCGCCAGCGAAGACTGACGGCGGGCATCAGATGACGGGCGCGTCCGCCGATTACCATCCGACGATGACCACCATGCCATCCGGATCCTCGTGGACCACCCCGGACACTGTGCCGTCGCCTGCGCACCTGGCGGTCGAGGCGGAGGATCTGCAACGGTTGCGGGAACTGCTCGACGGAGGGGCGGACGTCGACGACCCGGACGCCGAGGGCATGACGCTGCTGCACCACGCGGTCGACATCGAGGGCGACGGCGCGTTGCAGTCCGGGTCGCAGGCCCATGTCGACGTCACGGCGTTGCTGCTGCTGCGCGGCGCCGACCCGCACGCGCGGAACGACCGCGGTGCCACCCCGCTCGACCTGGCCCGCGAGTACGGCCACTGGCTCGCGATAGAGCTGATCGAGGCATGGCAGGTGTCCCGGTCTGCCTGAGAGACAACAGGACGCCCCGCGGCGGGGATGCCGCGGGGCGTCTGCTCACCCTGCTGTCAGGGCTGGGGCGGGTTGGGCTTCTTCGCCGCGATCATGTCGTCGACCGTCTCCCAGGTCCACTTGACGTTGAGCTCCACGTTGGGGAACTTGGTCCGGAACTGGTCGATGACGTTGCCACAGCCGGTGCAGGGCTTCATCTCCGTGTACAGGTCGATCTTTCCGGTCGACGTCGGCGTCAGCTGCGACGCGTAGTTCTCCAGGATGACGGTCTCGCTGTCCCAGGGCCGGTAGTTGTTGGCCCCGGTGAACTGACGTGACGTCGGCTTCTTGATGGTCCCCGGGTTACGGTGCTCGCCGCTGACGTTGTAGTCGGTGCCCTTGGTGCCGTTGAGCTCGTACTGGGTCACCGCCACGTTGCGCTTGGCGCCGACTCCGTTGTTCGCGTTGTCGCGG
This sequence comes from Actinoplanes sp. CA-252034, assembly GCF_050956125.1. Lineage (NCBI taxonomy): Bacteria > Bacillati > Actinomycetota > Actinomycetes > Micromonosporales > Micromonosporaceae > Actinoplanes > Actinoplanes sp. CA-252034. The sequence continues at coordinate 2,362,173 of NZ_CP191846.1, read as the reverse complement.
TAGGTCTTGGCGAGGTCCTCACCGGTGGGGCAGTTGTGGACCAGAACCGGCGTGTCGCCCGCGACGACGTAGAAGGTCCGGAAATCGGCGACGCTGAGGTTGTAGACCCGCTGCTCCGCGGACCGGGCCTCGACCGCGTCGATCTGCGCCCAGGTGCCCGCCGACGTACGCAGCCACTGGCCGGGTTGCAGCACCTCCGCGTCCGCCCAGACCCGCTCCTTCGCGAGCCAGAACGGGTGCTCGGCGGTGGCCGTGACCGTACCGCCGTGATCACCGTCGACGGTGACGTCCACCAGTGACTTGAGGCCGGATCCCACGATCACCCCGGCGACTGGCCGTCCCCCGGTGCGACCGGTGAGCGGATCGGTGGCCAGCACCCGGTCGGCCGGACGGATCCGGTCGATCGGCTTGCGACCGCCGTCGGCCAGCAGGACCTCGGTGTCCGCCGCGAAACTGTTGGGGCAACCGCCCTTGATCAGCTTCTGGACGATGTTCTTGATGTTGCGCAGCTTGTCGGAGTTCTTCAGCCCCTTGGCAGCGCTGCCCAGCCAGCCGATGACCGGCACCGACGCGCCCACCGACAGCAGGCCACCGACCCAGTCGCCCCGCTTGAAGGAGATCGCGGCGTCCACCGCGTCGCAGGCCTCGCCGACACCGGGGATCAGACCGCACATGCCCAGGACGAGCTGCAGCATGTCCATGATCAGGTCGGGGTTCTGGTCGACGAACTGCTTGAGCTCGGACAGCATGGCGCAGCCGGAGGTCCCGCTGTTCGCGGGCGTGCTGCACTTCGCCGGATCGATCAGGGCCCCGGCGAAGTCCTTGTAGACCGACAGGCACTCCTTGGAGATCGCCGACGCGTCGGAGAGACAGTTCCAGCCCTTGTGGTTCTCCAGAGCCGTCCCGGTGCCGCCGGGGCCACTGCCCGCCGCCGCGTTGCGCTGCGCCTCCTCGAACTCCTTGAGCTTGGTGTCGTAGATGTCGGAGGCTTCCTTGGCCGCGCTCTCGGCCGCCCGCGCGTCCTGACCCGCGGCCTTCGCCGACTCGCGGGCCTCGGAGGCGTACTCCGCCGCGTTGGCCGCGGCAGCCGCCGCCCGGCGTGACGCGGACGTCGCCACCGTGGCCGACCGGGCCGCGTCCTCGGCCGCCTTCTGGGCGGTGTTCGCGGCATTGCGGGCGGTGGCGGCGGACTGGGCGGCCTGGTCGGCGGACGCCTTGGCCTGTGCCGCCGACTGACGGGCCTGGTTGGCGTACTCGGTCGCCTTCTGCGCCGAGGCGGTGGCCTTGTTGGCCCAGGTGGTGGCCTCGGCCGAGGCTTTGCGCGCCACCGCGGCGACCCGGTTGGCCTCGGCCGAGTCGGCCACGGCCCGTTCGGCGTACCCCTGGGACTCCTGGATCAGGGCGTGCACCTTGGCGACGTGCGCGGCCTGCTCCGCGTCACGCTGGGCGGCCTGATAGCGACCGGCGGTCAGGAAGTACGAGATGTACGACGGCGGGCCGGCCAGCGCGACAGTGCCGGCCGCCTTCACCTCCGCGCCACCGGACTCCATGGTGCGGTAGACCTCGAGCCGCTCGTCCGCCGTCCGGGCGGAGTGCTGGCCGACGGTCAGGAAGCGGTGCATGTCGGCACCGGAGCCGCCGAGCGCCGCGTTGGCGGCGTTGGTCAGGTTCGGGCCGATTCCCGGCGCGGCCAGGATGCTGTAGATCGCACGCCTGTCGGTGGCCACCTTGCCGGAGTAGCTACGCGTCCGCAGGAAGGTCGCGACCGCCGCGTCGGCTCCGTTGAGTGCGTTCTTCGCCGCGGTCTTCTCGGGTCCGTCCGGCAATGTGTCGACGAGCAGCCAGACCCGGGCCCGGTCGTCCTGGCCCACCGCCCGCAGTCGCCCGTCGGTCAGCCAGGCCCGCAACTGGGTCTCGTCGCCGGCCAGCGCTTCCTGCGCTTGCAGCTTGGTCCAGTCACCGCCGGTCACCACGAGTGCGGCGGCCGCCCGGCGGCCCCGATCGAGAACGACCTCGGTGGTGGCGGTCGAGGCGGCGGCCTCGTCCAGGAGCTGCCGGGTGCCCGCGTCGACGCGGTCCTCCTCGGCCGTGTCCCGGGTCAGCTTGCGGTTCCAGGCGGCGATCTCGCCACCCGCGGCCTTGGCCTCCGCCTCGGTCGCCGCGGCCTCCCGCGCGGCCAGCACACCCTGGGCGGTGGCCTCGTCGAGCCGGTCGATGTCCTCCTGACGGGCCAGGGCCTCCAGTTCGATGGCCTTGTTCGAGGCGGCCACCGCGGTGTTCGCGGCCTCGACGGCCGCGGCCGCGTGCCGGGTCGACTCGACCGCGGCGGTCTCGGCCCGGCCGGCCGCGTCCGCGGCCTCGATGGCCGCGGCCGCGGCACGCTCGGCGTGCGTGGCGGCCTGCGCGGCGAAGGTGAACGCCTCGTCCGAGGCCTTGGCGGCGGCCCGTGCCAGTTTGAGGGCACGATCGGCGGCACGGGCCGCGATCGCGGCCTGCTGCCGGGCCCGCTCGGCGGCCTTGCGGGCGCGCGCGGCCTCGGCGGCCGAGACACCGGAGTGCCCGGCTGCCTCCTCGGCCGCCGCGGCGGCGGCGTCCGCGTTACCGCTCGCGCTCTTGGCGGCGCCGGCGGCCTGCTCCGCCTCGGCCAGTGCCCGATCCCGCTCGGCCTTGACCTGGTCGAGCTCGCGAATGCTGCGGGCGGCATCCCGGGCAGCCTCGGCGGCCTGGCGGGCGGCCGAGGCCTTCCCCGCATCGGTACGCGCGGCGGCGGCGGCCTGCTGTGCCCGTGACGCGGCCTGCGCGGTCAGTGAGGCGGCGGCAGTGGCCTTGCGCGCCGCGTCCGAGGCGATGCGGGCGGCACGCTGGGCGGCGTTGGAAGCACCGATCGCGTCGCGTGCGGCGTCCGCCGCACCCTTCGCCGCGTCGGCGGCACGACCCGCGGCGGCCGAGGCCTTCGCCGCCGATCCCCCGGCCAGGCGGGACTCCTCCGCGGCCTTCTCGGCCGCCTTCTTGGCCTCGGCCGCGGCGTTGACGGCACGGGTGGAGGCCTGCGTCGCCGCGAGGGTCTCCCGCGCGGCCAGATCGCCGGCCTGCTTGGCCTGTTCGGTGAGGCTGCCGATGGACGCCAGCTCCTGATCCCGGGCCCGGGCGACCCGCTGGCCGTACGCCAGGAACTCCCGCAGCTGCTCGGAACTGCCGGCCAGGGCGTCCGCCGCCGCCGCGTTCAGCACCGGACCGCTGCTGTTGGGGCCTCCGGTCAGCATCCGGGTGGCGGCCAGCCGGTCGTCGGCCAGCTGTGCGGACTCCAGCCCGGTGGAGAGGAACTGATCGATGGCGGCGGTGCCGCCGTTCAGGGCCGCCGCGGCGGCTGCCTTGACCGTCGCGCCGCTCGACTCGGACGTGCGGTAGACACGCAGACGCTCGTCGGCGTCCCATGACGACTGCCAGCCGCCGTTGACGAAGGCCTGCACGTCCGCGCGGGACCCGCTCATGGCCTGCACGGCAGCGTTGTGCATGGCCGGGCCGTCCATGCCGGCGAGCACCTGCGCCGCTGCGCGCTCGTCGGCCGCCTGGGCAGCCGCCCGGCCGGAATCGACGTACTCGCGCACGGCGTTGTCGGATCCGACGAGGGCGGCTTCGGCGGCGCGGCGCACCGAGGGACCACCGTCGATCAGGTCCTCGACGGCGGTGTCGCGGTACTCCAGGACGTCGACGGCCAGCGCCGGGCTGCCCGGGTAGACCAGTGGCGCGAACAGCGCCAGGGTGGCACCGACGGCGATCGCCAGCCGCCGGCGCACGGGTTGTTGTCTTCCTGTCACAGCAGTCCTTCGTCGAAGGTGGACGCGTCGGCCGGTGATCTATCCGCCGGACGGCGAGGTGGGCAGGGCACAGCGACGCGGCCGGTGAGCCGCGCGCCGGTCGGATAGCGGGGGGTGGCCTTCGGGAGCGCCGGTCAGGTGGGGTGGGTCAGGAGCCGGTCCGGATCGCGCCCGGCCGGCGCGAAGGTCCTCCGCCCGCGGGTCACCGCGACACCGGAGGCGGGCACGTCCCGGCAGGCCGTGGGCCGTCGCCGGCGGTCACGATGCCGGTCGCCCGGGCATCGGCACCACGGCTCCGGGCACGGTCCACCTGCTGAAATCACCATCGATCGTTCCCCCGTCATCATCGATGCGAGAGGCACCGTATCGAAGATCCTCGTCGCGCGCCTCCCCAGCGCCCCGTGGGGGCCGGGCCGCGGCGTGGCGGGCGACGTCTCGAGTGCAGCGGCCGCCGCACCGCGATCGGTACACGTCGGACGGCATGCGCAGCGATCTTCCATCCGGTACGGCGTTCCAGCGCGCCGCCGACGCCGGTATCGGCGGGCGACCCGGGTCGGGTGGGCTTCGCGTGATGTGCGGGGAATTACAGCATGTGCCGGGATCCGCACCCGGCTCGTGACGGCCTTCGCGGCCACCCGGCCGACCATCTCGGCGATCGCCGATGACACCGGCCACGCCCGAGGAGGTGCAGTCCGCTACCGACCCGCGGCAGGGCCGTCCGTTGATCGAGCGGGCCGTCGCGGCGGGAGCACCGTCCGCCTCGATTCACCGCCGACGAGGCGTTCTGGCAAAACACGCGGCCTGGGGCCGCGGGGCCTGGGCGCAACACGGAGCCCCGGGGCCGTGGGGCCCGGGCGCAACACGGTGCCGCGGGCGCAACACGGTGCCGCGGGCGCAACACGGGGCCGCGGGGCCGCGGGGCCGCCACGAACGGCGGGACATCGGGTGGGTGATGCCCGCCCGCAACGACACGTTCCCGGCCCGGGATGCACACCGCCCCGGGTGCTGACCGGCGCCAGCGGGCCCGTGGAAAGGCCTCGCAACCGGGCCCATGGAAAGGCATCACAACCGGGGCCGTGGAGGGGCCTCGCCACCGGCGGCGGTGAGGCGACCGTCAGGCGTCGAGTAGGCGGACGCCGTTCGCGGCCGCGTGCTCCTGGTAGATCTTGGCGACCCGGGCGGTCAGCGGGCCCACCGAACCGTCGCCGATGCGGCGGCCGTCGATCGCCGTCACCGCGGCGATCTCGCCCATCGTGCCGGTGCAGAAGACTTCGTCGGACGCGTACATCTCGGTGAGCGACACGTCGCGGACCACGGCCGGGATGTCGTGGCGGGCGGCCAGGTCGAGGACCGTCTGGCGGGTGATGCCCTCGGGGCAGGCGGCCGTCGTGGGGGTGACAAGGCCGCCGTCGATCACCGCGAACAGGTGGGTGGCGTTGGTCTCGGCGACGAAACCGCGCTGGTCGAGCATGAGGGCGTCGTCGGCGCCGGAGGCGTTCGCCTCGATCTTCGCGAGGATCGAGTTGATCAGGTTGTTGTGGTGGATCTTCGGGTCCAGCACGTCCGGTGACGGGCGGCGGATGCTTGACGTGGCCAGGGTGAGGCCGCCGGTGTCGTAGACCGGGGGCTTGTGCTCGGCCAGCACGATCAGCGTCGGGCCGGCCCGGTTGAGCCGCGGGTCCATGCCGCTGGTCACCTTCACCCCGCGGGTCAGGGTGAGCCGGATGTGCACCCCGTCGACCATCTCGTTGGCTCGCAGCGTGGCGGTGATCGCCTCGATGATCGTGTCGTCGGCCGGGATGTCGGTGAACCCCAGCGCCCGCGCGGAACGCCGCAGCCGGGCCAGGTGCTCGGTCAGCCCGAAGATCGCCCCACGGTAGAGACGCAGGCCCTCCCAGACCGCGTCACCGCCCTGGACCACCGAGTCGAACGGGGAGAGGCCGGGCTGGTCACGGTGCAGCAGACTCCCGTTGACCCAGTACTGGATGCCGGCGTTGCGCTCGTCGTACCGCTGAAGCATCGGCTCAGCCTACCGGCGGAGGATGCCGGGCCGGCCCGGCACCGGGCGGGACCGGCCCAGCGTGTATCCCGCTGAAGACGGCGCGGGCGAGCGAAGACCGCGCGGACCAGCGAACACCGCACGGACCAGCGAAGACGGCGCGGACCGGCGAAGACCGCGCGGACCAGCGAACCGCGCGGACGGACGAAGACCGCGCGGACCAGCGAAGACGGCGCAGGCCGGCGAAGAGCGCGCGGGCCGGCGAAGACGGCGGGGCCGGGTGGACGCTGCGTGATAGGCGGGACTGCGCGGCTGCCTCTTGCGTGGAAAGGGGCGCGGTAGCCGTACCCCTGAAGGAATTAGGCCCGGCCGCCGGGGACCGAGACCTGGCGGCGGGCCAGGTCCTGCAGGATCTCGCTCGTGGCGGACGTGCCGAAGCGCGTGACGCCGACGCCGGCCATCGCGATCATCGCGTCCAGGCTCCGCACCCCGCCGGAGGCCTTGACCTGCACCTTCGGGGAGACGGCTGAGCGCATCAGCGCGAGGTCGTCGATGGTGGCGCCCTTGGGGGCGAAGCCGGTGGACGTCTTGACGAACGCGGCGCCGGCTCGCTCGGCGGCCCAGCAGGCGGCGAGCTTCTGCTCGTCGGTGAGGTATGCCGTCTCGAGGATGACCTTCACGTGCGCGCTGCCGGCGGCCTTCACGATGAGGCCGATCTCGTGCTCGACGGCGGCGATGTCGCCGGAGCGGAGCCAGCCGATGTTGAGCACCATGTCGATCTCCTTGGCGCCCTGGTGCACCGCCAGCTCGGTCTCCGCGATCTTGACCGAGGTGGGGGTGTCGCCGTGCGGGAAGCCGACGACCGTGCCGACCATGACGTTGGTGCCGCGCAGCAGATCGACCGCGACCGTCACGTCACAGGGGCGGACGCAGACCGAGGCCACGTCGTACTTCTTGGCGATCGCGCAGCCTTCGCGCAGGTCTTCCAGGGTGAACTCGGGCCGGAGGATGGAGTGGTCGATCATCTTCGCGATCTGCGGCACGGTGAAGTTCATGGCAGGACGGTAGCTGTATAGACAGGTGGTTGTCTAGACAGTCCAGGGGACTCGGTAGGGTGTGCCACATGTCCGGGGATCCCGATTTCGCACCGCGCTACTTCCGCATCGAGCAGGCGCTGCGCGCACAGATCGCGACGTCCCGGCCACACGACCCGCTGCCGTCCGAACCGGAGCTCGCCCGCGAGCACGGCGTCAGCCGGATGACCGCCCGCGCGGCCGTGACACAGCTGGTCAACGACGGTCTCGTCTACCGGGCACCCGGCCGCGGCACGTTCGTCGCCGTGCCCAGCGGGCCGCGCCGCGCCGACCATCTGATCCGGCTCAGCGAAGAGATCCGCAAGCAGGGCAAACGACCATGGGCCAAAGTGGTCGTCGCCGAGCTGCGACCCCCCACCGCCATCGAGGCCACCCGGCTGCGCCTGCGCAAGGGCGACGTGTTCGCGATCCACCGGGTCCGGTTCGCCGACGACGAGCCGATCGCCTTCGAGCGGGCCATGTATCCCGCGACCGTCGGCGACCTGCTCACCGCCGACCTGTCCCGGTCGGTGCACGAGGCGCTCGTCAAGCTCGGGCACACCCCGGTGCACGGCACGTCGACGATCCGCGCCGAGGCCGCCACCGAGGAGGACGCCCACGAGCTGGGCGTCCCCGCCGGCTCGGCGCTGCTCATCGAGGAGCGACTGATCCTCGACCAGAACGAGCGGCCCCTCGAGCTGAGCGAGTCCCGGTATGCCGGTGACCGCTACCGGTTAGACGTCGCGTTCGGTGTCGAGCCGCTCGTTCAATAGGTGCAGGGGCGCCGCCCCGATCCCCGCGGTGTCCAGCGCATCCCAGTAGGCGGCCGCCTGCTCCGGCGTCACCGGCCCGCCCACCAGCGGCAACCCGGGCACGGCGGCGTGCAGCAGCGACTCCAGCCGGCAGGACGCCATCGACCCCGGCAGGTGATGCTCGAACGCGGGCAGGCCGGCCGCGGACTCGTGCACCGTCTCGCCGCAGTCCAGCAGGCCCCCGCCGGCGATCAGGACGTCGCCGTCGGCGCGCATCCGGGCCAGGGCGCGGGAGACGTCGAAACAGTGCGGGAACGAGTCGTCGACCAGGATCGTGCCGGGGCGCAGGCGGTCCACGTCCAGGGTCCGGGGGCCGCTGCTGGTGGCGGCCACGATCACGTCCGCGCGATAGATCGCGTCCACGCCGGTCGCCACCTCGGCCGGGACGTCCAGGGACGCGGCCAGCGTCAGCAGCCGGGACGCGGCGGCCGGCAGATCACAGAGGATCACGCTCGCCGGGGCCTCCGCCCGGGCCAGCAGCAGGCTCAGCGACGCCGTGCCGATCGAACCCACCCCGAGGACGGCCACGACGCAGTCCGGCAGCTTGCGGTCACGGGCGGCCAGGGCCGCCATCACGGTGCGGACCACCGCGGCGGCGGTCACCGCATGGCCGGTGGTCAGGTGGGCGTCGCTTCTCCGGTACGGGCGAACGGCCGCCCCGTAACCCGTGTTCGCCGGGATCATCCCCGCCAGGGAGACCGTTCGCGCGCCGTGCTCCGCGGCCAGGTCGACCGCCGCGGCCACGTCCTCGGCCAGGCTTCGCCCTTCCGACAGCCGGCCGGTCGCGGACCGGCTCAGCTCGTCTGCGAAGCGCGGCACGGCGATGAAACCGGAACGGCCGAGTGGGGTGTCCGCGATCTCCAGCAGTCGCGGCCCGCCGTCCGGGAAGACGATCCGGCGGATCGTCTCCCGGTCGAGTCCGGTCGCCAGCCGCCGGACCTCGTCCGGCAGCGCCCCGGCGAGTGCGGCCAGATGCTCCGGAGCCGGAAGGTACCCGACGAGCGCGGCGGTCAGCGCCGAGCGGGACGGCCCGCCGTGGAGGGCGTCCGCGAGGGCGGCGGCCAGGCGATCGGCGACCGGCTGCGGAAGCCGGGTCCGCAGGGTGAGCCGGAGTCCGTCGTCGACCGGGCGGACCGCCAGCAGGACCTCGGTGCCCGGCGGGACGGCCAGTTCGGCGTCCGCGTCGTCCCAGGACAGCCGCAGCGTCGCGCCGTCCGGGGCGGCCGGCGCGCCGAAGTCCAGGTAGGTGAAGAAGTGCCGCCAGCCCTGCGGCGCCGTGAAAGACCTGGTGCGGGCCTCGGTGACGGCCGCGGCCACCTCGGCCGCGCCGGCGCCGGGCCCGGGACGGACGGCCACGGCGGTCGCGCAGGGCCCGAAGATCCGCCCCAGGCCGGGCATGGAGTGATCACGACCGGTCACCGCGACGCCGATCATCGGGTCGGGACGGCCGGTCACCGACGCGAGCGCCGAGTGGTAGGCGGCCAGCACCGGCGCGAACGGCGTCGTCCCAGCGGCCATGGCTCGTTCCCGCAGCGCGGTGGCGGCCGCCGCGCCCACCGTGAACCCGGCCGTGGCGATAGCCCCACCGAGGCGTATCGGGCCGCCGTCAGGTGAGGCGATCTCCGTGGGGATGCCCTCCAGGTGGGACACATACTCCCGGAATGTCGCCCGAAGTGGCTCCAATACGGCGCCGTCGTGGACAGCCGACAACTCTCGCATCAGCAACGCCACGCTGTAGCCGTCGCCGACCAGGTGGTGTGCGTGGATCAGGAGGACGTGCTCGTCCGGCCCGTAGCGAAGCAGGCGCAAGCGCACGAGCGGCCACACCGCCGGGTCGAACCGGTGCTCCCGTTCGGCGGCCAGCTCCTGGTCGAGTGGTCGCGGCGCCGGCTCGTACCCGACCTCCGGCGTCACCGACGGGATCTCCCGCTGCACCGGCGGACGCGCATCGCGGGGAAAGACGGTCCGCAGCATCGGATGCCGGGCGACCAGGAGGCCGACCGCCCGGCGGAACCGGCCGAGATCCAGCGGGCCGTGCAGTCGCGGGGCGGCCAGCCAGGTCGACGGGACGCCGATCGCGTCGGCCAGCAAGAACCCCCGCTGGGTGAGCGTCACCGGGAAGTCCCCCGTCGCCGGGAGAACCGGCGCAACGAAACCCGGCCCCGCGGAGCCGGATGCCCCAGCGCCGGACGCCCCAGCCCCGGCCGCCGAAAAATCGGACGCCCTCGGATCGGATGCGGCGGAGTCGGCCGGGATCGCGGGTTGCGGGGTCGCGTCGATCACGGCGGCCAGCTCGGCCAGCGTCCGGTGCCGGTAGAGGACCGTCGGGCGGGGCAGCGCGGCCCGATGCGGGGCGAGAGCGGTGAACAACTCCAGTACCCCGATCGAGTCCCCGCCGAGGGCGAAGAAGTCGTCCTCCGGGCCGACCGACTCCACCCCGAGCACCCGCGACCACAGCCGCGCCAGCAGCCGCTCGGTGTCATCGGCCACCGCCCGCGACCGGTCGATCTTCCCGGTCACGGTCAGCGGCAACTCACCCACCACCTCGAACCGGGCCGGCACCAGGTAGTCCGGCAGCCGCTCCCGCAAGTACGCCCGCAGCGCCGCCCCGTCCACCGAGGACGACTGCACCCGGGCGGTCAGCCGTCCCCGTCGAGGACGACGGCGACCCGTTCCACCGCCGGATGTCCCCGCAGCACCGCCTCGATCTCTCCCGGCTCGATCCGATGCCCGTGCAGCTTCACCTGATCGTCGAGGCGCCCACGGAACCACAGGACCCCGTCGGTGTCCCGCTCGCCCCGGTCGCCGCTGCGATACCAGCGCTGCCCGTTCCGCTCCACGAACGCCGCCGCGGTCTGCTCCGGGTCGTCGAGGTAACCGTCGGCGAGCCCGGCTCCACCGATCCAGATCTCCCCTTCCGGGCCCACGATGTCGATCACGGCCCCGCCGACCGGGCGGCCGATCGGCAGGCGGCTCACGTCGTCGGCGGGACGCTCGGTGATCAGATGCCAGGTCGCGTTGATCGTGGTCTCGGTGGGCCCGTACAGGTTGGTGATCCGCTGGCCGGGGCCGAGCAGATCGAACCATCGCCGCACGTGCGCCGGGGACAACTCCTCCCCACCGACGTGCACCCAGCGTAACCGGGACAGGTCGGCGCGGCTCTTCTCGGCGGCCGTCAGCAGACGCTCCCACAGGGTCGGCACCGAGCTCCACACCGTCACCCGGTCACGGACAAGACGCTCGACCAACAGCTCCGGATCGCGAACCGTGTCCCGATCCCAGGACACGACGGTTGCTCCGGCCAGTAGCGGGGCCAGGATCTGGCGTACCGATGCATCGAAACAAATCGACGCGGTCTGCGCGAGCCGATCGCCGGGCCGGTAACCGAAGGTGGTGATCGCCCAATCCAGATAGCCGGCCATCGCACGGTGACCGACAGCGACGCCCTTCGGCCGCCCGGTCGACCCCGACGTGAAGATGACGTACGCCGTACCGCCCGCCCCGGTGTTCTCCGGCGGGCAGTCGCCCCGCGCGTCGGCGTCCACCGTCGGGTGCCCGCCGGGTGCGTCGGCGTCCACGGGGGTGAATCCCGGCCCGAGCGCCGCCGCGGCCGACCGCGTGCCGGCGTCGTGGACGACCTCCGACACGCCCGACCGGGTGAGCAGGCTCGTCAGCCGGGCCGGCGGATGCGCGGCGTCCATCGGCACCCACGCGGCACCGGCCTTGAGGATGCCGACGACACCGATCACGGTGCTCGCTCCCGGGCTGGTCAGCAGACCGATCCGGGATGATCCGCCGGCCGCGAGGCGCGCGGCGAGACGGTCCGACGCCGCGTCGAGCTCGCGATAGGTGAGCGGCACGCCGTCGGTCAGGACGGCGACCCCGTCGGGGGTGCGGCGACACTGCTCACGGATCCGCTCCACCACCCCGGCATCAGGCTCGGCGAGGGCGGCGATCTCGGCGAGGTGCTCCTCGGCGAACCGGGCCACGGTCGCCTCGCTGAACAGCGCCACCGGATGATTCCACGAGAAGTGCAGCGTGCCGTGCGCCTCGAAGCACACCAGGCCGAGCCGGGTCGCCGCGGACGCCGTGCCCGCGGTCGTGGCGAGGACACCCGCTGCGGTCGCCCCGGCGCTCGGGAAACGGGCGAAACTGAAACTCGCCGGGCTCGCCGTCCGTGGCCCGGTGCCGTCCGCGGCAAGCGCTCGAGCCAGATCAATAGTGGACACCGAGCCATGCTGCTCCGCCGTCAGCCACAGCTCCCGGATTCGCCCGGCCAGCGCGGCGGCCGACTCCCCCGGCCGGATCTCCACGAGCACCGGCAGCGTGTCGGCGAACGGCCCGACCATCCGGTCGACACCGGCCAGCCGCGCCTGACGGCCCGCCCGCGCCACCGTCACGGGCACGGCGTCCTGTCCACTCCAACGCGCCAGGCAGCGAACATATCCAGCGAGCAGGAGATGGAAGAGCGAAACCCCGGCGTCCCTCGCGGCCGCGGTCAACTGCCGGGTCACTTCCGGATCAAGAGCTTTCTGATGTACGGCGTACGGCCCCCGTGGCTCCTCCAAGGCATTCCCGTCGAACGGCAGAGCCAGGCGCGGGAACCCTGAGAGCTCCGTACGCCAGTAATCAATATCGGTCGCAAGGGGTTCCGTTCGGATCGCCTCATGCTCGGCGAACGTGGCCACCGGAGCGGGAGACAACCGCCCACCGCCGTAGAGCGCCCACAGTTCGTCGCCGAGCACCGCAAGGCTGTAGCCGTCGACCGCCGCGTGATGCGCCACCACGATCAGCCGCGCATGCCCCTGCCCGGTCACCAGCACCGCCCGGATCGGCCCCTCCCGTCCCAGGTCGAAGGGCCGGTTCCGCAGCTCCATCTCCCCGGCCGGCTCCCGCTGCCGTCCCGGGCTGCCGAAGCCGGATCCGGGAGCCGCCCGATCCTCCGCTACGACACTGAACCAGGCCGGCCGGTCACTGCCCGGGTCGGCGAAGTGCTGGCCGTCCGGCCCGAACCGGACCCGCAGCATCGGGTGGCGCCGTTCCAGCTCGGCGAACGCCTGGGCCAGCCGCTCGGCGTCGACCGGCCCGGCCAGGGTCTGCCGCACGTACACGTAGGCCGGCGCCTCGGGATGGAGCCGCCCGGTGGTCACGAACGCCCGCTGCACCGGACTGAACGGGAACTCCACCGGACCCGTGAGGTGACCGGCCAGCTCACCGATCGTCCGGTACTCGAAGAACAACGTCGTCGACAGCGTCCGGCCGAGCCGTTTCTCCAGCTCTTTGACCAGGTCCACGGCGGTGAGGGAGTCGAGCCCCAAAGCCAGGAACGGCTCGTCGACCCCGATGCTCCCGGCTTCCCGCCCGAGCGGCCCGGCCAGCAGCTCCCGCACTGTGGCCACCAGCCGGTCCCGCCCCACCCGGCCAGCACCGACAGCGGGCACCACGGGAGAAACCGCCACCCGGCCAGCACCGACAGCGGGCGCCGCGGGGATGACCGCCACCTGGGCGGCGTCGACAGCGGGCGCCACGGGAGCAACCGCCACCTGGGCGGCACCGACAGCGGGCGCCGCAGGGGTGACCAGCACCTGCGCGACGCCGAGGGCGGCCGCCGCCCACAGCGCCTCCGGGACCTGCCCGACCGGCAGGGCTCCGCCTGCCGGGGTGAGACCGTGCGCTGTGGCGAGGCCGCCGCCGGTGATCGCGGGCAGGTTGACCGCTACGAACGGGCGGCCGGCGGATCGTTCCGCGGCTGCGAACGCGTCCAGGAACGCGTTGCCCGCGACGTAGTCGCCGACCGCACCTGCCAAGCCGGGGACGACCGAGGAGATCGAGGACAGCGCGATCACCAGCGGGGGCCGTGCGCGCAGTGCCCGGCTGAGCAGGGTCGTTCCCCGCACCTTCGCGGCCAGGCCCGCGGTGATCTCCGCCGCCGACTTGGCACGCAGGCTTCCCGGGCGGGCGACCCCGGCGGCCTGGATCACGACATCGAAGTCGTGGCCCGCCAGCAGGGCGGCGACGTCCTCCTCGACGGTCACGTCGGCGACCCGGTAGTCCACGGTCGCGCCCAGGGCACGAAGCTCGGCCAGGAGGGCGGCCGGTACGGTGGAGCGCCCGGCGAGCAGCAGCCGAGGACGGCCACGACGGGCCAGATGCCGGGCGATCTCCGCGCCGATCGCCCCGGCGCCGCCGACGATCAGATAACTGCCGTCCGCCGGCACCCCGACGGCCCCCGGGGCTCCCGCAGCCGGGCCACCCACCGCGGAGCCACCCTCCGGCGGAGCCCCGACCACCGCACCGGACGGGCCACCCGGAACCGGGTTCGCCGCCGCGAGAGCACCCACCGGCACGACCTCCGCGGTCGCGTCGACTGCCTGGCCGTCCGGGGTGGGGGGCGCTGCGAGAGGAGTGAAGGTGCGGGTCAGGCGGCGGGTGTCGCGGCGCGCGACGATCTCGGCGGGGCCGGGGGCCGGTGGGTGGGCGGCCTCCTCTTCCACGGCTGCCCGGTGGGCCTCTTGCGAGTCGGCGGAGCCGAGGTCGAGGATTCGTACCCTGGCATGGGGGTTCTCGTCGGCGAAAGCCATCGCCAAGCCGGACCAGATCGCGTGCCGGGGGTTCGGCCGGTCGTCGCCGACGGCGAAGAGGTCACGGGTGACCAGCAGCAGGAAGCCGTCCCGGGGCGTGGCGGTGATCGCTGTCAAGGCGTCGCCGGGATCCGGCGAGCCGGCGATCACCACCGTCGTGCCGGTCGCGGACGACGGCGCCGGCAGGGGGCACGGGACCCAGGTGGGCGTGGACAGCACCGGCCGGGGCGGGTCGGTCACCCAGTACCGCCGGCGCTGGAAGGGGTAGGTCGGCAGCTCCATGCGGCGGGTGCCGGCGTCCAGGTGGGTACGGTCCAGCGGGGCGCCCCGGAGCCACAACGCCCCGACCGTCTCCAGAATCGCGGCGGCGTCGTCACCCGCGGACAGGACGGTCGTGTCGCGTACCAGAGGAGCCAGGGTGACCGTCGCGCCGACCTCGACCATCGTGTCGAAGCCGTCCGCGCGCAGCCGGGCTACGGCGTCGGCGAAACGGACCGGACCGACCGCGTGCGCCGCCAGGTAGGCGCCGTCGAACGGCGGATCCCACTCCGTCGTCACCGTGCTGAGCTGCGGAATCGAGCCGGCGGCCCGGGGAGGTGTCGACCCGGCCAGCGCCTCGGCGACCGGCGCCATCGCCGGGGAGTGGAAGGCGTGCGACACCGCGAGCCGCCGGGTGGCGTGGCCGTTCCGTGCCAGGTGCGCCTCCGCCCGGTCGATCGCCTCGTGCGAACCGGCGAGGACCACCCGGTTCGGCGCGTTCACCGCGGCGACGACGACACCGTCCAGGGCGTGGCGGTCCGCGTCGATCTGCGCGGCGGAGGCCGTCACCGCGAGCATGGCGCCCGGTGCGGCGAGAGCGGCGGTCCGGCGACCCCGTTCGGCGGCAAGCCGGACGGCGTCGACCGCGGTCAACCGGCCCGCCGTGGCGGCGGCCGCCAACTCCCCGATGCTGTGCCCGGCGACCGCGGCCGGGTGGACTCCGCAGGCCATGAGCTGGGCGGCCTGCGCCACCCCGAAGGCGACCACGAGCGGCTGGGTGACCTCGGTACGGGCCAGCTCGGACACCGGGACGTCCGGGTCGGTGCACCACGCCACCAGGGAACGGCCGGCCACCGGGCCGATCGCGGCGGACACCTCGTCGAGGACGGTGCGGAAGACAGGGGCGGTGGCGTACAGGCGAGCGCCCTGGCCGGGGCGCTGCGAACCCTGACCGCCGAAGAGGAACACCACGCGCGCGGGGCGCGGCGGGACCGGTCGCGGTTCGGCGGTGGCCAGACGTTCGGCCAGATCGTCGTGGGTCACCACGGTCAGGCGGTACGGGCCGTCGTCGCGCGCGGTCGACGCGGTCGCACACACGTCGGCCGGTGGCAGCCCGGGATGCTCGCGCAGGTGGCGGGCCAGTTGAGCGGCCGCAGCCCGGAGCCCGGCCCCGGAACGCGCCGACAGCGTCAACAGATGCGGCCCGTCCCGCTCCGGGGCCGTGTCCGAGACCGGATCGGCGGGATGGCCGGCGACCCCGTCGGCAGCGGACTCGGCGGAGGGGTCGGCGGCCGTGAGGATCACGTGGGCGTTGGTTCCGCCGAAGCCGAAACCGTTGACGCCGGCGACCAGCGGGCCGAGCCACGGGCGTCGTGTGGTGACCACCTCGAACCCGGCCGCCGCCAGGTCGAACCGCGGCGACGGGCGGTCGTGGTGCAGGGACGGCGGCAGCTCCCGGTGCTGCAGGGCCAGGATCACCTTCACCAGCGCGGGAAGGCCGGCCACGTTGAGCAGGTGGCCGATGTTCGTCTTCACCGAACCGAGCATCCGGGCACGGCCGTCGGCGCGGGGCGGGAACGCGTACGCCAGGGATCGCGCCTCGATCGGGTCGCCGACCGCCGTTCCGGTGCCGTGCGCCTCCACATAGGTGACGTCGGCCGGATCGACACCGCATTCCCGGTACGCGTCGGCGATAACCTCACGCTGGAGCAGCGGATTCGGCGCCATCAGGCTCAACGAGCGGCCGTCGTTGTTGACGGCGCTGCCGCGTACCACCGCGAGCACCCGGTCGTCGCCGGCATCGGCCAGCCGGGTGAGGACCAGCGCCGCCCCGCCCTCACCGGGCACGAACCCGTCCGCGTCGGCGTCGAACGCCCGGCACCGGCCGGTCGGGGACAGCGCCCGGGCGGCGGTGAGCAGGGTCTCCCCGGTGGCGGTCAGGTTGAGGTTGACCCCGCCGACGACGGCGACGTCGCAGTCCCCCGCGGCGAGGCTGCGCCGGGCCAGATGCAACGCGACCAGCGCCGACGAGCAGGCGGTGTCCACGGCGATCGCGGGTCCCCGCAGGTCCAGGAGATGTGCCACGCGGGCCGCGATCAGGTTCCGCAGGCCGCCGGTGAGCGCGGCGGCGCCCGCCTGCGACGGGATCGAGCCCGCTGCCCGGGTGGGGGCCTCCGCGCCGGTTCCCGCCACGATCTCGGGGTAGCCGCTCTCCCCGACCGCTGCGAAGACACCGATCTTGCGGGTCCTGCGACGGGGCCCGGCGTAGCCGGCGCGTTCCAGCGCCTCGTGGGCCAGCTCCAGGAAGATCCGTGCATGCGGGTCGATCAGGCGCGCCTCGTCGTCCCCGATTCCGAAGTATCCGGCGTCGAAGGCGGCCGGATCGTCCAGGAAGGACCCGTGCCCGCCGCCGGGCCACCGGCTCACCCGGGTGACGCTGTCCCGCCCGGCCACGAGGTCGGCCCAGAACTCCTCCGGCGTGTCCGCTCCGGGAAATCGACACGCCATCCCGACGACCGCCAGCACCCCCGGCCCGCTGCCACCCGTGTTCACTACGCCGGTCGGCTTGGCCGTGCCGGCTGGATCCGCTCTGCCAGTCGGCTCCGCCGTGCCGGTCGAGGATTGCGCGCCGTGCTGATCCTGGACGGTCTCCAGCAGCCGGTCCGCGAGGGCCGGGACGGTTGCGCAGTCCCGGAGCATCGCCGGATCGAGGGTACGGCCGAACGTGTCCTCCAGATCCGCCAGCACCTCCATGGCCTTCAGTGAGGATCCGCCGATCGCCAGGAAACGGTCCTCCGGTCCGATCGTGTCGGCGGGTGTCTGGAGCACCCGCGCCCAGATCTCCCGCACGGTCCCTTCCACGGCGGCTCGCCGCATCGGCGCTCTCGTGCCCGGCACCACACCGCTGGAAGCCCCCGGCACCACGCCTCCCGAAGCCCCCGGCACCACACCGCTGGAAGAAGGCCCCGACGGTGAGGCGGGCTCCGGGGAGGCAGGGCCGGCGGGCGCTTCAGGTGCGGTGAGGGCCGTCAGCAGGCGCTCGCGCAGGGGGTGGCGGCGCAGTTTGCCGCTGGTGGTCCGGGTGAAGGCGGTGGTCGGGACGATCTCGACGTGGACGTCGTCGTGGGCCAGGGCCTCGGCGACGCGGGCTCGGACCAGGGCGGAGAGCTGCGCGGGGGCGTGACGGACCGCCCGCGTGGAGAGGAAGACGGCGACCCGCTCGTGGCCGGTGGCCGGGTCGGTGGCGCCGACCACCGCCACCGGGCCGGGGCCGAGACCGGTGGTCGCCGCGGCCACCTCCTCCAGGTCGGCGGCGTGGAAGTTGCGGCCGTTGATGAACAGGACGTCCTTGTGCCGCCCGGTGATCACCAGGCGGCCCTCGCGGAGGAAGCCGATGTCGCCGGTCCGGAGCCATTCGCCGTCGAAGGCCGCGGCCGTCGCCGCCGGGTCCCGGTGGTAGCCGCGGGTGACGTTCGGGCCCCGGACCTGGACGTGGCCGACGAGGCCGTCCTCCAGCACGGTTCCCTCGTCGTCGACGATGCGCAGCTCGCAGCCGGGAACCGGATGGCCGACGTCCATCAGCAGGACCGCCCGCGGGTCGCCCGGGGCGGCCGCGTCGACGGGACGGGGCGCGGGGAGGGCGACGCCCCGGGCCAGGGCGGCCCGGCTCAGCGTGACCGGGGTGGCGGGTTCGCCGAGGGGTGGGCAGGCCACGGCGACGGTCGCCTCGGCCAGGCCGTAGACCGGCTGCATCGCGCCCGGTCGCAGGCCGGTGGACCGGAGCCGGGCCGCGAAGGTCTGCCAGACCGAGGGGGAGATGGGCTCGGCGCCGACCATCAGCAGGCGGACGCTCGTCAGGTCCAGGGAGTCCAGGACATCCTCGGGGACACGGCGATTGACCAGGGCCAGGGCGAAGTTGGCGGCGGACAGGACGGTGGCCCGGTGCTCGGCGGCGGCGCGTAGCCACAGTTCGGGGCGTTTGGCGAAGGCCAGGGGGCTGATCCGGACCTGGCGGCAGTGGGCGTACAACGGGGCTAGGTGCGTGCCGATCAGGCCCATGTCGTGGAAGTAGGGCATCCACGTCACGATCACGTCGTCGCTGCTCAGGGCACCGGCCTCGGCGGCCTGGGAGAGGTTGGCCACGACGTTGGCGTGTGTCAGCTCCACCCCTTTCGGGGTTCCGGTGCTGCCGGAGGAGAACTGCAGGAAGGCGAGGTCGTCCGGCCGTACCGGATGAGGGGTCGTCAACGGCAGCGCGGACCGCAGGTCGCGAACGGACAGCAGGGTGCCGCCGGGCGTCGCGGTGTCGCCCGCCAGGGGCGGGCCGTCGAGGTGACGCCAGACGGCGGCGAGGCGGTGCGGCTCCGGCGGCAGGGGCACGGGTACGGCGCCCGCCACGACCGCGCCCCAGAAGAGCCCGAGGAAGTCCCCGCCGTCGTCGGCCACGATCGGGAGGGGATCGCCGGGTGCGAGTCCCGCCTCGCGCAGGCCGCCGCCGATGCGCAGCGCGTCGGCGAGAAGCTCGGCGTAGCTGACGAAACGGTCCGCGTGAACGATGCCCTGACCTGGTACGACGGTCGCGGCTCGGAGCAGCAGATCGGTCAGCGTCATGATCATGAGCCTATCGACGGATGCAACCCTCAGTTCGTCTGGCGAGTGTCCGATCGTGAGGACGTGCCGCAATTGTTCCTGCTGGCCAACCTCGTCATCATGGTCGCCTACGCAGCGATCATGGTGTCGATCGTGGTGCCTGTACACCGGGCCGGACAACTGGGATCGAACAAGCTGGCCACCGCGACCGCGATGATCTTCTTCAGTTGCGCCGTGGGGCACGGCTTCCATGCGGTGATGGCCTGGCAGATGCTGATGGCGCTGGACCGGGTGCACGCGCACGGCACCGGACCGGGATGGTCGTCGGCGTCGGCGGTCTGGGACGCGTGCACGGCGGCGGTCGGCATCTACTACTGGTCACTGCGGCGGGGGTACGGGGTGCTGCTCCAGAAGGGCGCGATCTACATCGATCCGTGGGGGCAGCGGCGGCTGGACGAGGCGGACGCGCGGGAGCGGGCGGCCCGGGATCTGGCCGAGGCGCACCGGGCGACGCTCGCCACGATCGTCGAGGACAGCGCCGACGCGATCATCGGGCTCACTCCGGACGGCACGATCAACGCGTGGAACGGCGGCGCGGAGCGGATCTTCGGCTGGCCGGCCGCGGAGGCTCTGGCACGCCCGGCCTCGCTCCTCGCCGGTGCGGACGGCGCCGGGCAGCAGGCGGACATGCTGGCGCGGATGCGGGCCGGGGAGGGCAGCTTCTCGTACGAGGGACGCCGCCTCCGCAAGGACGGCAGCCCGGTCGACGTGGCGTTCACCGTCACCCCGGTCACCGATCCGGCGGGCGGTGTGCTCGGGGTGTCGGTGATCGCCCGTGACGTGTCGGCCGAGAAGGAGGCCGCGGAACGTCAGCGGGTCGTGCAGGAGCGCAGTGACCAGGCGAAGCGGATGGAGAGTCTGGGAAACCTGGCCGGTGGGGTGGCGCACGACTTCAACAACATCCTGGCGATCATCGCCAACTACACGGACTTCGTGATCGAGGAGACCCGGGAACTGCCGCACGTGCAGGCCGACCTGGCCCACGTACGGACCGCGGTGGACCGGGCCACCAGCCTGACCCGGCAGTTGCTCACGTTCACCCGCGGCGACGCCGTCCAGCTGCGCGACGTCGACCTGAACGCGTCGATCGCCGAGGTGCACGCCGTGCTGGACCGCACGATCGGCGAGCACATCACGCTGATCGCGGTGCCGGCGCCGGAGCCGGTGCGCGTGCACGCCGACCCCGGTCAGGTGCATCAGATCCTGCTCAACCTGGCCATCAACGCGCGGGACGCGATGCCGGACGGCGGCACCGTGGTGCTCGAGGCGAACGTGGCCACCCTGGGCGGCGACGAGCTGAACATGCAGCCGCCGCTGCCCGCCGGGACCTACGCGCGGCTGCTGGTCAGCGACACCGGTGAGGGCATGGCGCCGGAGACCGCGGCCCGGATCTTCGAGCCGTTCTTCACCACGAAACCGCGAGGCCGCGGCACCGGTCTGGGCCTGGCCACCGTCTACGGGATCGTCGCCGAGGCGGGCGGCAGCATCAACGTCTACTCCGAGCTGGGTGTGGGCACCACGTTCCGGATCTACCTGCCGATCTCGGCGGCCACCGGGCCGGCACCGGCGGTGGCCTCGGCGGGCAGCCCGCCGCACGGGGACGGGCAGACCGTGCTCGTGGTCGAGGACGAGCTGGCGCTGGCCCGCATCATCACCCGGATCCTGACCAACGGCGGCTATCGGGTCCGGACCGCGAACAACGGGGCCGAGGGGCTGCGGGTCTTCCAGGAGCACGGCTGCGATCTGCTGCTCACCGACGTGATCATGCCGGAGATGACGGGGCCGAAGCTGGCCGAGCTGGCCCGCCGGGAGCGACCGGACACGCCGGTGCTGTTCATGTCCGGCTACAGCAACGGGCTGCTCGGCACGACACACGTGCTCGACGAGGAGATCGCGTTCATCGAGAAGCCGTTCACCGGCGGCGATCTGCTGCACAAGGTCGCCGCCACCATGCACATGACATCTGTCATGGATGATCGCTGACTACGGCGACTGCCCGCCGGGGCCGCGAACGCGAACCATTGACGCATGAGCACACAGACGATCGAGGTCGACGGCCTCCGCCAGCGGTACGGGGATTTCGAGGCCGTCCGGGGCATCGACTTCAGCGTCGGCGGCGGTCAGTTGTTCGCTCTGCTCGGCACGAACGGAGCCGGCAAGACCACCACGATGGAGGTCCTCGAGGGGTTCCGGCCGGCGGCTTCGGGGAGTGTGCGGCTGCTGGGCGCGGATCCGTACCGGGACCGGCGGGCGCTGCGGCCCCGAGTGGGGATCATGCTGCAGGAGAGCGGCCTGATCGGTGATCTCACGGTGGCCGAGACCGTCGGGCTCTGGCGCGACCTGCACACCGATCCGCTGCCGGCGGACGAGGCTCTGAAGAAGGTCGATCTGACCGACAGGTCGGGCACGGCGGTACGGCAGCTGTCCGGCGGGCAGAAGCGCCGCCTCGACCTGGCGCTCGCGATCATCGGCCGGCCCGAGGTGCTCTTCCTCGACGAGCCGACCACCGGCATGGACCCGGAGGCCCGGATCGGCACGTGGCGGCTGATCCAGGAGCTGGTGGCGGGCGGCACGACGGTGCTGCTCACCACCCACTACCTGGAGGAGGCGGAGCGGCTCGCCGACCGGATCGCGATCATGCATCGGGGGGAGATCCGGATCGCGGGGACCGTACCCGAGGTGGTCTCCGGTCACGGCGACCGGATCGCCTTCCGCGTGCCGGCGCACACCCCGATCGACGCCCTGCCCCTGCTCGACGGGCTGCCGCCGGAGATGGCCGTCACCGACGGCTTCCCCACCGCCCGCTGGACGGTCGGCGGCGGCGACCCGGACGGCCGCGCCCACCGCTCGGTCGCGGCGCTGCTGGCCTGGGCGGCCGAGCGCGACGTCGTCCTGGACCGGCTGTCGGTCCGCCCCGCATCCCTCGAAGACGTTTTCCTGAGCATCGTGGAGTCCCGGTGAAGACCGACCTCGCGCACATCTACCGGCTGGCCCGGCTCGACCTGGCCCTGATCTTCCGCAACCGGTCGGCGCTGACCAACGCCGTCCTCATGCCCCTGGCCGTCGCCGCGTTCCTGGTGTTCACCGCCGATCAGGGCGGGCGGGACAACGTCGAGTTCGTGCTGACCGGCCAGATCGCCGGGCTGCTGATGTTCGCGCCACTGGTGAACCTGGCCGGCTTCTACACCAGCCGCCGGGAGGAGCTCGTGCTGAAGCGGCTGCTCGGCGGGCCCGCGTCGGCGACCGCGATCCTCGGTGGCAGCGCGGCCGGCGCCACCGCGGTCTACCTGCTCCAGGCGCTCGCCGTCGGGGTCGCGACCGCGGTCATGGGCTTCGGGCTGCCCGGCAATCCGCTGCTCGTGCTGATCGCGGCGCTCGGCGGGGCCGCGGTGTTCGCGCTGCTGTCGATGGCGATCTCCGGGGTCAGCTCGTCCGGTGAGCTGGCGCAGTTGGCGACCGTACCGGTGATGCTGGTCTGCCTGGTCCTCTCCCCCGTGATCGTGCCGCCCGGCGCCTTCCCCGAGCGGCTCCAGCAGGTCGCCGACTATCTGCCGCTGACAGCGGTCGCCGACCTGGTCCGGGCCGGATACGGCGCCGCCTTCGACTGGTCGTCCCTGGGCCTGCTGGCGGCGTGGGTGGCCGTGGCGGCGCTGCTGGCCCGGCGGTTCTTCCGCTGGGACCCGCGGCGCGGCTGAAAGTAGGGTGACGGCATGACCGGCGCTGTCCAGCGGGCCCAGCGGATCACCATGTGGAGCCTCGGCTTCAGCCTGCTCCTGGCCTGGTTCGGGTTCGCGAGCGGCGTCGGCATCGCCGTCTCCGAGAACCGGGAGTCGCCGCCACGGCTGGCCGTCGCCGTGGTGGCGCTGGTGGTCTTCAGCTGGTCGGCGGTCCGCCTGATCCGGGCGGTGTCGGTGTTCTGGCCGCGGCAGGCCCGCCGCAGCCACATCGAGTCCGCGATCTCCGGGGCCGCCGCCCTGACGGTGCTGCTCGTGCAGGACGCCAACCCGGCTGCCTGGGGCATGATCGCGGTCGCCTGGATCAGCCTGGCCACGGTCCGGACCGGGCGGCTCGTGACGCTCCTGCTGATCCTCGGCACGGTCGCCGGCGGCGCCACGATCAACACGGTCAACCCGGGCGCCCAGCCGCTGAGCCTCGAGGCCACCCTGGTCATCTACGGCGTGCTGTGCCTGACCGTGCCGTACGCGAACAGGCTCTGGATCTGGATCCTCGACCTGACCGAGCAGGCGCACCACAGCAAGGACGCCGAAGCCCGGCTGGCCGTCACCGAGGAGCGGTTGCGGTTCGCCCGTGACCTGCACGACCTGGTCGGGCACAGCCTGTCGGTGATCGCCGTGAAGAGCGAACTGGCCGGCAAGCTCACGGCCATCGACGCCGGGCGGGCCGCCGGGCAGATGGCCGAGGTGCGGACCCTGGCCCAGGACAGCCTGCGGCAGATCCGGTCGGCGGTCCGCGGATACCGGATCCTCGACCTGGCCTCCGAGGTCGCCAGCGTGCGGGCCATCCTGGAGGCCGGCGGCATCCGCTGCAAGGTGGACATGCCGGACGGCGCCGTCGACCCGGGTGCGGCCGGCCCGTTCGCCTGGGTGGTCCGGGAGTGCGCCACGAACATCCTGCGGCACAGTACGGCCACCTGGTGCACGGTGACCCTGTGGGCGGTCGACGGCTCCGCGGTGCTCGAAGTGGTCAACGACGGCGCGACCGCGGCCGTCGACCAGGCCGGCACCGGGCTGGCCGGGCTCGCCGAGCGTCTCGCCGCCGTCGGTGGCACCCTCACCGCGCAGCCCACCGGTGACGGCCGTTTCGTGGTCCGGGCCACCGCCCCCGCCGTCGGGCCGTCCGCGGTCCCGGCCGCCGTTCCACCCGCCGCCTCCTCGCCCTGGGAAGTCGCATGATCCGCGTTCTGCTCGCCGACGACCAGCACCTCATCCGGGAGGCGCTGGCCATGATGCTCGACTTCGAGGAGGACCTCACGGTGGTCGCCCAGTGCGGCCGCGGTGACGAGGTGCTGCCGGCCGTCACCGTCCACGACCCGGACGTGATCGTCCTCGACATCGAGATGCCCGGTCTCGACGGTCTCAGCGTCGCCGAGCGGCTTCCCGGCCGCGCCATGCTCATCCTCAGCACGTTCGCCCGGCCCGGATATCTGCGCCGCGCCATCGCCGCCGGTGTCCGCGGGTTCATCCCGAAGGACGCCTCCAGCGCCGAGCTCGCCGAGGCCATCCGCCGGATCCACGCCGGTGGCCGCTACCTCGACCCGGAGCTGGCCGCCTCGGCCATGATGGCCGGCGAGAGCCCGCTCACCGAGCGCGAACGGGACGCCCTCTCACTCGCCGCGTCGGGCGCCTCGGTGGCCGACATCGCGACCCGTCTGCACCTCACCGAGGGCACCGTCCGCAACTACCTGTCGAGCGCGATCACGAAGCTGGGGGCGCCCAACCGGCTGACCGCGATCCACCAGGCGCAGCGCATGGGCTGGATCTGACCCTCTTCTCCAGCGGGCGTCCGGCTCGGCGTTTCAACCGGGCGTCCGGCCCGGCCCTTCAACCGGGCGTCCGGCCCGGCCCATCAACCGGGCGTCCGGCCCGGCCCATCAACCGGGCGTCCGGCCCGGCCTTTCAAGCGGGTTTCAGCTCGACCGGGATGCCGTTCAGGACGCTGTTGCCGGAGAGCGGGTCGACGACCAGCTCGTCGGTGAGGATGTTGGAGTTGACGCCCGGCACGGTGGCGGCGACGGACAGGCGTGTGCCGGGCACGTCGTGACCCCAGCCGTGCGGGAGGCTGACGACGCCGGGCATGACCCGGTCGGTGATCTCCACGGGGACGGTGAGGGTCCCGGCCCGGGAGGTGACCTGGGCGGGCCCGCCGTCGACGAGCGACAGCCGGTCGGCGTCGGCCGGGCTGACCTGCAGGGTGCAGCGGTCCCGGCCCTTGATGAGCGCCGGCACGTTGTGCATCCAGCTGTTGTTGGAGCGCAGATGGCGACGGCCGACGAGGACGATCCCGTCGTGGCGGCGGGTGAGGGCGGCGCGCAGCCGGGCCGTCTCCTCGACCAGCGGCGGCACGACCAGCTCGACGGCGCCGGACGGGGTACGCAGCACCGCCGGGATCCGGGGCTGCAACGGCCCCAGGTCGATGCCGTGCGGGTTGTCGAGGAGTCGCTGCAGGCTGAGCCCGTACGCCCCGGTGCGCAGAGCCACGTCCAGGAGGCGCTCGGCCGGGTGGTCGCCGGTGATCTGGTCGTGGATCTCGGCGGGTGCCTTCCGCAGCGCCTGCTGGAGCAGGAGGTCGTGCAGCGGCGCCGGATCGGTGTCGGGCTGCCCGGAGAGCATCAGGGTGAGCCGGGCGAGGATGTCGCACTCGTCGGGCACCGCCGGGTCGGGCGGCAGCACCGGCGGGGAGTACGCCGCGAAGTTGCGCACCGCCAGCGCCAGGAACGAGAAGTCGTAGTGACCTTTACGGGCGGCGTCGGTCGGCGGGAGCACCACGTCGGCGTGCCGGGTGGTCTCGTTGAGGTACGGGTCGATGCTGACCATGAAGTCGAGCCCGCCCAGCGCACGGTCCAGGCGCCCGCTGTTCGGGGTGGACAGCACCGGATTGCCGGCGATCGTGATCAGCGCCCGGACCTGCTCGTCCCCGGGTGTCTCGATCTCGTCGGCGAGGGTGGCGACCGGAAGCTCGCCCTTCACCTCGGGCAGGTGACGGACCCGGCTGTGCCAGCGCCCCGTCCGGAAGCCGGTGCCCCGTTTCGCCTGCTCGGCGAGGTGCGGGGCGAGCGGGAACATCACACCGCCGGGCCGGTCCAGGTTGCCGGTCAGAATGTTGATCACGTCGATGAGCCAGCTCGCGATGGTGCCGAACTCGACGGTGCACGTGCCGATCCGGCCGTAGACGGCGGCGGTCGGCGCGGCGGCCAGCTCGCGGGCGAGACCGCGGATCCGCTCGGCCGGGATCCCGCACGCGTCGGCGACGGCCTCCGGGGCGAAGTCGGCAGCGAGGTCACGCACGGCCGCGACCCCGGTGACGTGCCCGGCGACGTCGCCCAGGTCGGTCAGGCCCTCGGCGAACAGCGTGTGCACGATGCCGAACAGCAGGAACGCGTCGGCGCCGGGCCGGATGAACAGGTGCTCGTCGGCGTGCGAGGCGGTCACCGTACGCCGCGGGTCGACGACCACGAACCTGCCGCCCCGGGCCTGCAGCGCCTTGAGCCGCCCGGGGAAGTCGGCCGCGGTGGCCAGGCTGCCGTTCGACTCCCACGGGTTGGCGCCGAGGATCAGCAGGAGATCGGTACGGTCCACGTCGGGCACCGGGATGATCAGCGGATTGCCGAACAGGTAGCCGCACGACACGTGTTTCGGCATCTGGTCGACGGTGCTCGCCGAGTAGACGTTGCGGCTGCCGAGCGCACGCAGCAGCGGGGAGACGTAGAGGCCGCCCGACATGGTGTGCGCGTTCGGGTTGCCCAGGTAGACGGCGAGCGCGTGGGGCCCGTACCGCTCCAGGATCGGCCGCAGGCCCGCCCGGACCGCGTCGAAGGCCTCGTCCCAGGAGGCCTCGCGGCCGCCGACCAACGGCTGCCGCAACCTGTCCGGATCGTGGGTGAGCTGGGCGAACGTCGCGCCCTTGGGGCAGACGAAGCCCTGGCTGAAGACGTGCTCACGGTCACCGCGGGCGGCGGTCACCCGGTCGCCGTCGACGGTCAGCTCGAGACCGCAGGCGGCCTCACAGAACGGGCATGTCCGGTACGCGGTCCGCATCACTCTCTCCCAACGCTGGGTTACCGGCCAGTATCCTGCACTCCTCGTGAAAAAACATCCCGCTGCCGCACACTCGCCGTGAAAGAACACGCCCACCGCCGGGCACTCGCCGTGAAAGAACACGTCCGCTCCCGGACATGAGACAGGGTGGACCTCGTGAACGTCGACTCGCGCCGGGCGCGGTTCGAGACCCTGGCGCCGGCGGTGATCGACGCCGTTCGGCGCTATCTGGCCCGGCGCACCGACCCGGCGACCGCCGACGACGTGCTCTCCGAGACGCTGCTGATCTGCTGGCGCCGGTTCGACGAGATGCCGGCCGAGCTCCTGCCCTGGGCGTACGGCGTGGCCCGCCTCTGCCTGGCCAACGCCGAACGCGGGCAGCGCCGCCAGTTCCGGCTGCTCGCGCGCATCTCCCGGCTCGACCCACCGCCGGTCCACATGGACGGGCCCGGTCCGGCCGACGACGACCTGACCGCGGCGCTGCGCCGGCTCCGGCCGGAGGAGGCCGAGATCCTGCGGCTGTGGGCGTGGGAGGACCTGGCTCCGGCCGGGATCGCCGTCGCCCTCGGGATCACCGCGAACGCCGCCTCGATCCGGCTGCACCGGGCCAAGGAGAAACTCCGAAAGACTATGACCGCTTCCGGACATGAGGAGTCGACAGAGGGGAGCCGGCCGTGACCGACGACGACGATCTGCGGGCCCGACTGCGGCGTGCCGACCCGGCCGCGTCGCTGGAGCCGGCGTCCCCCGCACAGGTCGCGCATCTCGTGGAGGAAGCCATGTCCCGCAACACCCGGAAGTGGGCGCTGCCCGTCGCCGCCGCGCTGGTGCTGATCGCTGGTGGCGCCGCCTGGGCGGTCACCACGGGGCCAGACGCGCCCACCCCGCCGTCGACTCCGGCCCCGGTGCCGGGACGCGTCGTCGCCCTCACCGCGACGGCCGTGCAGGCCAAGTGCCGGGAGCCGGAGCCGCAGCTTCTCGCCGAGTCCGCCGACTTCGCTTTCGAGGGCACGGTTGACAAGATCGAGAACGGTCAGGCCCGCTTGACCGTCTCCCACGTCTTCCGGGGCGAGGCGGCCAGCGTCGTCACGGTGGCCCAGGCGGGCGAGACGTCCGAGCAGATGCTCGGCAGCGGCAGGTTCGAGACCGGCCGGAACTACCTGGTGTCGGCGGCCGACGGCAGCGTGATGATCTGCGGTTACAGCGGCGAGGCGGACTCGATCGGCCTGCGCGAGCTCTACGAGAAGGCCTTCTGACCCGGACGTCTACGAAGCGGCCTTCCCGGCCGGCTCGTCGACGACGGGGTGACGCAGGCCCGGGTGATCCGCCGGCAGGTTGCGGCGGATCACCCACCAGCTCACCGCCAGGCACGCCGCGACCAGCGGGCCGGACAACACCAACCGCGCGGTGACCAGAGCGGCCAGGAATCCGGCCTGGTAGAGCGGCAGGAAGACGGCCACCCGGATCACATACTGCGCGACCCACACCCAGCTGCCCCGCGAGTAGGCCTTGAGCAGCGCGGGGTCACGCCGCCACCGGGTCCGCTGGCCGAGGGCCGTGCCGACGACGATGCCGAGCAGCGGCCACCGGACGACGATGCTGATGATCCAGACGAGGGCGCTGGCACCGTTGCTGAGCAGCTGCAGCAGGAAGAAGTCCTCCGCCTTGCCGGTGTAGAGGGCGATCAGCGCGGCCACGCAGACCACCAGCAGACCGATCAGCACGGCGCGCGGCTTGTCGCCTTTGCGGAGCCGCCAGGCCGACAGCCCGATCGCGGCGATCACCGCGGCGATCGCGCCGGCCCAGATCGACTCCCCGAAGGCCAGCCAGCCGGCCACGAACCCGATCGCGGGCAGCGAGGCGTCGACCGCGGCCCGCCGCCCGTTCAGCAACTCCGCCAGCGATTCCGGCTGCGCCATGTCCACCCGCCCCTTAAGAGGTTAGGGCAGCCTAACCCGCAGCTCCGGCACCGTCGACGTCAGGTGGGCGTGTCTCTCACCCTTACTTCCCTTCCATCGGTACGGCCACGCGAACCCGATCGAAGCCGCCCCGCGACGCGGCCCCGCCTCACGACCGAAACGCGACCACCGGCACTCGCCCGTGAGGCGCGGTGACGGGCGGGACCAACCGCCCGCGTCGCGGGTAGGGGATCGGTCGGCTACAGCCGGGACGCCTCCGCTTCGATGGTCGTGTCGTCGCCGTGCCCGGTGTGCACCACGGTCGACGGCGGCAGGGGGAACAGCCGCTTCCGGATCGAGTCGACGATCAGATCGGCGTCCGAGTACGACCGGCCGGTCGCGCCCGGACCGCCGTTGAACAGGGTGTCACCGGTGAACACCCGGCCCAGCTCGGCCGAGTAGAGGCAGACGGCGCCCGGCGCGTGACCCGG
The DNA here is from genome assembly GCF_050956125.1 of Actinoplanes sp. CA-252034. Lineage (NCBI taxonomy): Bacteria > Bacillati > Actinomycetota > Actinomycetes > Micromonosporales > Micromonosporaceae > Actinoplanes > Actinoplanes sp. CA-252034. The sequence goes on along the minus strand of NZ_CP191846.1, from coordinate 2,332,818 downwards.
CGTGTGCAGCACCTCCAGCACCGACCCGCCCACCTCGATCCGGGCCCCGTCGGCGAGATCGATGTTCCACCACACGCCCGAGCCGTGGGTCAGCTCCCACAACGGCCACTCCGCCGGGTGCAGCAGGATCGGCGCCCCGGTCCGCTCCCGCAGCTCCGGCGCCACCCGGACGTGATCGTCGTGGGCGTGGGTGCAGACGATCGCCACCAGCCGGCGATCGCCGACCACCTCGAGGATCGCGTCCACGTCGTGCGGGGCGTCGATCACCACACATTCATCGTCGTCGCCGACCACCCAGATGTTGTTGTCGACGTCGAAGGTCTGGCCGTCCAGGCTGAAGGTGCCGGAGACGACACCGTGATCCACACGCAGCATTCTCCGATTGTCCGCTAAGCACTTCGGCCGACGGGAGCGTTGTAGGGGCATGGCATCGAACCGTTTCCAACCTGGCATCGAGCCCGAGGGCGCGAGGTTGCCGGTCTCCGGAGGGGAGGCCGTGCCCCGCCACGTCGAGAACGGTTCGGTGGGCGAGTTCGTCGCGGCACGGCTGGGCGTCCTGTTGCGCTACGCCACCGTGCTCACCTGTGACCCGCATCAGGCCGACGACATCGTCGGCGAGGTGATGGTCCGGGTCTCCGCACGGTGGCGGCGGATCGCCGCGATGGACCAGCCCGAGGCGTACGTGAAACGCATGATCCTGAACGAGTTCCTGTCCCTGCGGCGCCGGTGGGGGCGGGTCGTCCCGATGAGCCACGAGCAGCTGGCCGACCGGGCCACCGCCGTCGACCCGCTCACCGAACGGCAGGACCGCGACGAGCTGGTCCGCCGGGTGGGTGCGCTGCCCGCCCGCCAGCGCGCGGTGATCGTGCTGCGGTATTTCGAGGGCCACACGTTCGACGAGATCGCCGAGTTGATGGGAAGCCGGGCGTCGACGGTACGGGCACAGGCCTCGACCGCCCTGGCCAAGCTGCGGCTGGAGGCCGAGATCCGATGACCGACGACGAGACGCTGCGGGACGTGCTGTCCACGATCGCCGGCCGGGCCCACGATCCGGGGCCGGTCGCGGCCCGGATCGCGGCGCGGGCCCGGGCTCACCGGCAGCGCCGCGCGCTGCTGGTCACGTCGGCCGCCGTGGTCACCGGGGTGGGTGTGGCGGTGACCGCCTGGCCGCGACCGCCGGCGTCCGTCCCGGAACCGGAGCCGCCCGCCGGCCGCCCCTCGGGCACGGCCCCTCCACCCGGCGGCGCCCGCACCCCGCTCAGCTACCGGCCCGGCTGGTTGCCGGCCGGGTTCGCCGAGGTCAGCCGGAGCGGCACGGCACCCGGCAGCGGCCCGGTGTCGCAGACGCGATCATGGCGGCGGGGCGCCGGCCCGGACGACATGATCATCGTGTCCCTGCTCCCCCGGTCGTCGTTCGACCCCGCCGGGTTCGGCTCCGCCACGCTGGGCGGGCGCCCGGCCTGGGTCACTCCGGGCCCGGGAAAGGTCTGGGTGGAGGTGGACGGCGACCTGATCGTCAGCGTGTCGGTGACCCGCTCCGACCCGGACGGCCAGGTGGCGCGGCAGGTGGCCGCATCGATCGAGCCGGATCCGGACGCGGTGGTGGCGGTGTCGCTGTCGTTCGGCCGGCTTCCGGAACGGTTCTCCGGGCCGGTGGTCGCCGAATTGAGCGGGACGGCCGGCCGGTGGCGGGAGAGCCTGCGGGTGGGCGCCCCGCTCGCCGTGGTCGAGGCCGAGCTGGTCCGGGAGGTGTCCACCTCGAAGGGAACACCGACGACCCTGCGTGGCCGGCCCGGCTGGCTCTACCTCGGCGAGCCCGGCAGCGGATGCCCCGACCTACCGGACACCGTCTCACGGTGCCCGGACTTCTCCGCCTTCGCCAGGGTGGACCTCGACGACGGCCGGTTGCTCAGGGTCAAGATCCGGCGGGGGTACGACGTGACCCGCGACGAGCTGACCCGGATGATCGACGAGATCGCCCTCGGCCCCGAGCCGGACACCTCATGGCTGCCCCACGGGTGATCAGTCGTCGAGCCGGATCCGCAGCCGCGGCGTGCCCTGGTCGCAGCCGGTCAGCTCCACCTTGACCCGGTCCCGTCCGCGGACCGCCCGGAACTCGCCCTCGTCGTCGTCCTGCTCGTGCACCTCGAACCCCTGAGCCGGCGACATCGACAGGATCCGCCCGCACTCGGCCACCACCGTCCCGCCCTCCGTGGGGAAGGACCTGGGCGGGCTCTGCGCCGGGGACCGGGACGGCGCTGCCGACGGTGACGCCGGCGGTTCCGCGGACGTCTCCTCCAGGGCCTGCCGTACCTCGTCCTCGCTGACCGCGGCGCCCTGCCGGGACGTCAGCAGCCCCGAGCCGACCAGGCCGATCCCGACCACGCCGACCATCACCGCGAGGAACGCCGCGACGATCCAGCCGAGGACGATGACCAGGGGTAGCCGGCCCAGCCGGTCGATGAGTCGCACCCGGCCACTATCCGCCGCCGGACGCTAAGCCGGGCACCGGACACCGCTAAGGGAAGGTTAAGAACGCCGGATCCGCCGCGCCCAGGGGGCTACCGTGCAGCCGTGGCGAGACTCCTGCTCATCGAGGACGACCCGGCGATCCGTACCACCCTGCTGCGCGCACTACGGGAACGCGGGCACGCCGTGGCGGCGGCCGCCGCGGCGATGGAGGGCCTGCAGACCGCCCTCGCCGAACGGCCCGACCTGATCGTGCTCGACCTGGGCCTGCCCGACCTCGACGGCCGCGAGTTGCTGCGCATGTTGCGGGCGGTCAGCCGGATCCCGGTGATCGTGGCGACCGCCCGCGACGAGGAGACCGAGATGGTCCGGCTGCTCGACACGGGCGCCGACGACTACGTGGTGAAACCGTTCACCGCAGCCCAGCTCGACGCGCGGATCCGGGCGGTGCTGCGACGCGGCGGCGGCGACCGCGACGTCACGCCGGTCCTGGAGGTGGGCGGGCTGCGCATCGACCCGGCCGCCCGCACGGTCACCCTGGACGGGACCGGGGTCGAGCTGACCCCGCGCGAGTTCGACCTGCTGCATCATCTGGCGCTGCGGGCCGGGCAGGTGGTCACCAAACGGGAACTGCTCAGCGAGGTGTGGCAGGTGCCGTACGGCGGAGCCGACAAGACCGTCGACGTGCACCTGTCATGGCTGCGCCGCAAACTCGGCGAGACCGCGCAGGCGCCCCGCTATCTGCACACCGTCCGTGGTGTCGGCGTCAAACTCAGCGGGCCGGCGTGAGAGCCCGGCTGACGCTGCTGGTCGCGGCGACGACGGTGCTCATGCTGCTGGCGTTCCTGGTGCCGCTCGCGGTGCTGCTCCGGCAGGTCGCGCAGGACCGGGCGCTGGGGCGGGCCGACGACGTGGTGCAGTCGATCGTCCCGCTGGCCGCCACCGGGGACACCACGGCGCTGCGGCTGTCGGTGGAGGCGCAGAGTGTGCCGGTCACGGTCTTCCTGCCGGACGGCGGTGTCCTCGGCACCCCCGCCGTGCGGACTCCCGCGGTGCGGCTGGCGGCGGCCCGGCACGGCTCGCTGACCGTCACCACCGACGCCGGTCAGGAGCTGGTCGTGCCGGTCGTCGGCGCGGGCGGCACCACAGTGGTGATCCGCGCGCTCGTCACCGAGGCCGAGCTGACCCGCGGCGTCACCCGCGCCCGGGCCACCCTCGCCGCGCTCGGCGTCGCCCTGGTGCTGCTCGGCCTGTTCGTCGCCGACCGTCTGGCCCGCGCCATCATCCGCCCGATCAGCGAGCTGTCCGCCGTCTCGCACCGCCTGGCCGGTGCCGAGCTCACCGCCCGCGCCGAGGAGTCCGGCCCGGCCGAGCTACGTGAGGTCGCCGGTGCGCTCAACCTGTTGGCCGGCCGCATCCAGGACCTGCTCGCCGCCGAACGCGAACGCGTCGCCGACCTCTCCCACCGCCTGCGCACCCCGCTCACCGCGCTCCGGCTGGAGGCCGAGTCACTACGCGACCCGGACGAGTCGGCCCGGGTCGCGGCCGCCGCCGACCAGCTGGCCCGTGCCGTCACAGCGGTCATCGAGCAGACCCGCCGGGCCGGCACCCCCTCGACGACGGCCACCGGCTGCGACGCGACGGCGGTGGTCGCGGCACGGGTCGCGTTCTGGGCGGTCCTCGCCGAGGACACCGGCCGTCCCCTCCTACAGGAGCTGCCGTCCGGCCCGGCCCCGGTCACGGTGCCCGCCGACGACCTCGCGGCGGCGCTGGACGCGCTGCTCGGCAACGTCTTCGCCCACACACCGGACGGGACGGCCCTGTCGGTCACCCTCACCGCCCATCCGGGCGGCGGCGCCACCCTCACCGTCGCCGACGACGGTCCCGGTTTCCCGGCCGCGCCGCCTCTCCCGTCAGCCACCGGCGCCCCATCCGCGGCCTCACCGGCCGCTCTCTCCCCGCCCGCCACACTCTCCCCGCCGGCCGCACTGTCCTCACCCACCGCTGTCTCCCCGTCCGCCGCACCGCCCTCGCCGGCCGCACCGCCCTCGCCTTCACCCGCCGCGCCGCCCTCGCCGGCCACACCCCCCTTGCCTGCCGCGCCGCCCTCGCCCGCCGCGCCGCCCTCGCCCCCCTTGCCCGCCGCCCCGCCCGGGACCGCCACACCCCCCTTGCCCGCCACACCCCCTCGCCCGCCACACCCCCCTCGCCCGCCACACCCCCCTCGCCGGCCTCCGGCGACGACGTCGCGCGCCGCGGGACCTCCGGCGGCGGATCCACCGGGCTCGGTCTGGACATCGCCCGCCAGGTGGCAAGCTCCTTCGAGATCAGCCCGCCCGGGTCCGGCGGTGCGGTCGTCCGCCTGGAGCTTTCGGGTACGCCCGAACAATCCCACTGACGGACCCGACGCGATCCGGGCCGTGCAAGCGATACGGCGGTGGCACCGGCCGACGACCGCCGATGACACCGCCATGTGAGATCACCCGCGCGGATCGGCCGCCCGGGTCCTGGGATAGGTCAGTCGTTGCGACCCCGCTTGCCGCCCTTGTCGTCGCCGCCCTTGTCATCGCTGCCGCGCCCACGGTGGCCACCGTCGTCGTCGCGCCCACCCTCGTCACGGCCGCTGTCATCGCTGCCTCGGCCCCGGTCGTCACGGCCCTTGTCGTCACGGCCCCGGTCGTCGCTGCTCTTGTCGTCACGGCCCCGGTCGTCGCTGCTCTTGTCGTCACGGCCCCGGCCCCGGTCCTCGCGGCCGCGATCGCCGTCGGTGCGGTGGCGGGTCACCTCGCCGGTGGCGGCGTCGACGTCGACGTCGTGCTCGACGCCGTCGACGATCACGTCGACGTCCCAGACCAGACGGCCGTGCTCGGTCTCCCGTTCGACGGACTCGACCCGCCCCCCACCGGCCGCCCGGACCGCGATCGCCTCGGCCCGCGCGGCCGAGACCGCCCTCCTGTCCGACGGCGAGCCACTCGACGACGGACCGGCGCCCGCCGAGTCGTCCGCACTCGCCGACGGACCGGGACCCACCGAGTCGCCCGCACTCCAAGACGGACCGGGACTCACCGAATCGTCCGTGCTCCAGGACGGGCTCCAGGACAGACTCGAGGACGGACTCAAGGACGGACCCGAGGACGGACCCGAGGACGGACTCGAGGACGGACCCGAGGACGGGCTGGGCTCGGCGGACGGGCTCGCCGACGCTCGCAGCCGGTTGTCGTCGGAGCGACCGTCGGCGAGCGCCGCTCCCCCGAAGCCCAGCGCCGCCAGCAGGCCGGCCGTGAGCATCACGGCGGCCAGGTTCTTCTTGATCTTCATCGTTCTCCCCTTCGGCGGTTCGTCCGGTGTTCCGGACAGGGGGAACGATCGCGGGAAGATCACTATGGGCGCGCTGTGCGAACGTTAAGGCCGGGCTAACGTCGTGTCCGCGGACCGCCGCCCCAGGCGGGCGAAGATCCACGCGGCGGGAGCCAGCAGCCCGGCCGACACCAGCAACGCGACCGGGATGGAGGTCCGCCCGGCCAGAGCGCCCAGCGGTGGCCCGCCCACGACCTGCCCGATCGCGTCGAACTGGCTGTCGACCGACAGGACGGTGGCCCGCGACGACGAGTCGATGCCCCGGTTCAGCCAGGCGGACCGCAGTGGCCCGGAGAGCGCCCCCGCCGCGTTGCGGGCCCACAGCGCGGCGAACGCCGCCCACAGCGCCCCGGCGACGGCGAACCCGATCATCCCGGCGACCTGCACGAGCGTGAGGATCGTCAGCAGGCGGGGAAGGTGACCGGATTCGGTCAGTCCGGCGCGTTCGACCGCGTAGTTGGCGCCCAGCCCGATCAGCTGGCCGACGATGGCCAGCCCGGCGAACCAGACCGCGGCCGACGTCACGCCGAGCACCGGCGGAAGGTCGAAGACGTCCAGCAGATGCGCCGTCCACAGCCGGTCGAACGCCTCCCCGGACAGCCCGACGAGGAGGCTGACCAGCAGGAACGCGCGAACCAGCGGCCGTTGCCGGGCCTGCCGCACCCCGGCCGTGAAGGTGGCCCGCATCGTCGCGAACGTGAGCCGCCCGCCCGCGGCGGCCGGCGTGAAACGGGGCTCCCGCATCAGCATGACGAGGACGACGGCGAGGACGATGTTCCCGGCGCCGGCGATCAGCATCGGCAGCCGCAGGTCGAGCAGGCCCACCGCTCCGGCGGCGACCGACCCGAGGATCATCGCGCCCAGCTCGAACCGCTGCCCGCGCAGGAGGACGTGGGTGAGCCGGTCCTCGCCCACCTCGTCGGCGATCCACGCCTCGATCGCCCCGGACGTGAACGTGTACCCGATCCCCCAGACGACCTGCGCCGCGAGGATCCAGCCGAACACCGGAAGACCACCCTGCAGAAGCAGGGAGAGACCGATCAGGATCAGCCCGATCTGTACGGACAGAGTCCGCGACCGTGCGTCCGCGAGCACTCCTGTAGGCACCTCACCGAGGAAGCAGGTGATCTCCATGACGGTGCCGACCAGTACCAGCTGCACCGGCGACAGATGCGCCACCTGCACGTGGAAGACGAGCAGCAGCGTGAAGGCGAAGGTCCACAGGAAGCCGGAGACCGTGGTCAACAGGTAGTAGACGCGCTGCTGGCTCACCCGGCACCCACGTCGTCGTTCAGGGCCACGGCGGACACCCTAGCCGGGCTATCCTCCCCGTACCCATGAATATCTCCCTCTCCCGTGCCCTGCCGCTGTTGATCGTGTCGATGCTGCTCAGCGGTTGTGCGGCGCCCGGCACCGTGCCCGTTCCGGAGACCGGCCGGTCCACCGCGGCCCGGCCCGCGCCGTCGGCGTCCCCGGCCCGTGCCCCCGATCCCGTTCCGCGGTGCGTCGACGGGCGGGAGATCTCCGTCGGCGAGGGCGACGCGGCGTCCGGGCTGCGCGCCGTGGGGATCCAGCTGCGCAACTGCGGCACGAAGCCGTACCAGATCATGGGTTATCCGGATCTCGGTGTCCTCGACGAGGACCGGAAGCCGCTCGATCTGCGGGTCCTGCACGGCGTCGGCGAGGTCACCGCCCTGCCGCCGTGGCAGGTCGAGCCGAAACGGCTGACGGTCGCGCCCGGCGAGTCGGTCACCGCCCTGCTGGTGTGGCGCAACCTGACCACCGACGCGGAGACCGTGGCGGTCGGCGAGTTCGTGAGCGTCGCCGAGACCACCGGGCAGCCGCGGCACGTGCTCGCCCTGAACGTGGACGCCGGCAACACGGGCAAGGTCGCGATCAGCCCGTGGACCGATCAGTCCTGACCGGAGGGACCGATCGTGGGCGGCCATGCCCAGCTCGGCGACGCCGTGGCGACCACACCGGCCGGGTAGGTAAGCGGATCCGGCTCGCCGCGGCGTCCTATGGGTGACGGAGGCGACCGGCGGCGGGAGAGTCAGTGCACAGCGGTTTCGAGGACTATGTGCGGGCCCGGGGGACTCACTGCGCCGATTCGCCTATCTGATCTGCGGCGACCGGCACCTCGGCGAGGACCTCGTGCAGGAGGTGCTGGTCAAGGCGTACCGCCGGTGGTCACGGATCGACGCCGGCCAGCCCGACCGCTACATCCGCACGGCGCTGGTCCGCTCCCACGTGTCGTGGCTGCGCCGCCGCTCCAACTCCGAACGCCCCGGAACCGTGCCCGACGAGCCCGCCGCCGACGACTTCGCCGAGGGGCAGGCCCTGCGCGACGAGCTGTGGACCCGGCTCGGCGGGCTCACCCGTACCCAGCGGGCCGTCATGGTGCTGCGCTACTACGAGGACCTCGACGACCGGCAGATCGGCGACGTGCTCCGCTGCTCGCCCAGCACGGTGCGGGTGCACGCCGCCCGCGCCCTGGCCCGACTGCGGGCCGACCTCGTGACGGCCACGATCGAAGAGGTGAGGCCATGACCCTCGAAGAGGACCTGCGGGTCGCTCTCCACGACCGGGCCGCCGCGGCGACACCGCCGGCCGACGACCTCCTGACCGAAGTGACCAAGGGGTACGCCGTGACGTGCGCCGCCGCAGGTCGATGGCCGGCGGGACGGCCGTGGCTGTGCTGGTGACGGCTCTGGCCGTACCCCTGATGCGTCACGACGCCGACCCACCGCGACCGCAACCGGCCCCGGCCGCGTCTCCCCCGCGCCCGGCCGTGTCTCCCCCGCTCCCGGCCGGCTGGGAGCGCACGATGTGGACGCCGGTCCCGCTCTTCTCCCTACGGCCGGCCTGGGTGCCCGCCGACCTCGGCACCAGGCCCGAGGTGTTCCAGATGGGGCATAACGAGCTTCTTCGGTACGAGAAGGACGGTGCCGTGCTCACGGCCGAGGTCGGTACGGCCGACCCGGGCTCGGAGGTCGAGACGCCCGAGGAGCACACCGCCGACGTGAACGGCATCCGGGCGACCGTGCGAACCGCCGACAGCTACGACGGCGCGAAGCCCGGCGACCGGTATGTGGCCGTCCGCTGGAGGATGCCGTCGCCCGGCGACTGGGTGCAGGTGACCAGTTTCGGCCGGCACACCGAGGCCGAGGTGCTGCGATTCGCCCGCGGGCTGGACCCCGGCACAGGTCCGATCATGGGGGCGAGCCGGTCCCCGTTCATGTTCGGCGTCCTGCCACCCCGCGTGACCACCCAGTATCAGAGTCCCGACCAGGTGTGCCTGGTCGAGGAGACGCGTCCGCAGCAGCGCCAGCCCGACGGGTTGTGCGTTCTCGTCTCCGCGGAGGCGTTCACCCCGGCGGGGACGGCGAGCGGGTGACCGTGGGCGGGCACGACGCCGAACTGCGTCTCGACGCCGGTTCTGTGGCCGTCGATCTGGGCGCCGGCCGTCTGCTCACCGTCACGTGGGATCCGCAGCGGTTCCGCCTGAGCCGGGACGAGGCCTTGCGCTTCGCCGGCGGCATCACCTACCAGCGCTGACCGCGAGTGGGGCCGCCCGGCACGGGACCGGCACTGACCGCAGGTGGGGGCCGGCGGCACGGGGACCGGCGACGGAAGCGGCGCCGACCGCGGGTGGGGCGGCCGGCGACGGGGGCGGCTGTCAGGATGGGCGGGTGGATCTTCGTGTCGAGCCCTGGCGGCGGCCCGCCCATCGTCGCTCCGGCCGGGAAGCGGCCGTGCTCCTGGTCGCCTACGCCTCCGACGAGGTGCTGACCGGGCTCGACCTGACCGGCGTGGTCCCGGCGGCGGCTCCGGTGGACGCCCTGGACGTACGCCTGCACCGGCACTCGGAGAACCCGGAATGGGTCGACGGGTTCCGCAGCGGTCCGCTGCGGAACCTGGCCGAGCGTGAACTGCCCGACCCGCGCCTGCTCGACGAGGCGACCTGCTGCTACTCGATCCAGGTGCGGGTGCCCGACCCGGCCGACCTGACCCACCTGCAGCTGGCCTGGGCGGTCGCCGCGGCGGCGGCCCGGTCCGGGGCGGTCGCGGTGCTCGACGTGTTCGCCCACGACTGGTCGCCCGCCCCGTCGATCGCCGACCTCGACCCGCACCGCCCGTTCACGGTGCTGCGGGAGATCAGTGTGGTGGCCGAGAGCGACGCCTCCCCCGGATTCGGGCACGCGGTGCACACTCGCGGGATGCTCAAGTTCGGCCGCCCGGACCTGATCATGGGCGTTCCGGAGGCCCGGATCGGCGAAGCCGCCGGAATCCTCAACCAGCTGGCCGGGATGCTCGCAGACGGTCACGTCCTCGACCCGGGCCGGGAGTTGCGCGTCGACGGCGCCACGTCGCTCAAGGTGGTCCCCTACACCCCTGACGACCGTGTCCCCGACGTCCGGCTGATCGGTGACGGCCTGCTGATCACCCCCTGAAGACTCGGTCACGGCTCCACATCCGGGCCGATCGCCGCTCAGGCACGGCTCGACAGGATTCAGGGCCGTCTCGCCTACATCGATCCGGAGGCGTCCGACTCGCCCCTCTACAGGCGGGGATCGCACTCGACCCCGGATCGGCCCCGGCCGAGAACGCCCCACCAACCCGGAACACCGACCGGATGCCGCCACCGACCCGACGTCGGCGCTCCCCGCCCCGGCCAAGCAGCCCACGGGCTTGCTTCAGACCCTGGCCGTGGGAGGCGTCTAGGGAGCTTCCGAGGTCAGGGTCTGTGCCAGGTCACCGCCGCCCCGGCCGGCCTACCTGCCGGGTTCGGGTGTTCTCGCCGCCGTCTACGGTCGGTGACCGAGCCCGGTCCCCTACCGGATGCACCGGACGCCCCGGCGATGGGCCTTGTGCCCACCCGAACCGCTGCTCGGGTGCGACTGCGGCGCGACACCGGCGTCGACGACCCAGCCCACGCGTACCCGCAGTCCGTACCAGCGTCGACGACCCGGCCCCCGCGTGTCAGTAGTCCGTGTAGTCGATCTTCTCCGTGGCCGCCGGCGGTGATGGGCGCACACGTAACGGTTGCGTGTGCGCTGGTCGTCGCCCTGGCGTTGGTGAAAGCCCACGATCGGGGTTTCGTGTGCGCTGGTGGTCGTGGTGGCGTGGCTGGGGTCGCACGATCGGTGTTCGTGTGCGCTGGTAGTCGTGGAGGCGTGACTGGGGGCGCACGATCGATGTACGTGTGCGCTGGTAGTCGTGCTCGTCCTCGGCGAAGGCCTCGGCGAAGGCAGGGAACGTCCTGGTGACGAGTCCCCCGGGCAAGGGCAGCGGACGTCTCGGCGACCAGTCCCTCGGGGCAATGGGCCGGAGACGTCTTGGCGGCCAGCCCCCGGGCAAGGGCAGCGGACGTCTCGGCGACCAGTCCGTGAACCGCGGCCTGAACGGGCTTCCGGCGACGTCATGACCTGGCTGAGCTACGGCCAGCCGACGTCGGCGCAGACCCTGATCCCGAAAGGTCTCTAGCCGTACGAGCGCTGGGGTTTGATCCACCGATGCAACAGGTAGGCGGCCAGGAGACCGGAACCGCCGACGGTGATGGCCGCTGCGGAGAGGGTTGCGGCGGCCGTGATGGCGCCGATCAGCAGCGGGCCGCCGCCCTGGCCGAGGTCGGAGCAGAGGCGCCATGCGCCGAGGAACTCGGCCCGGCCGGACGACGGTGACGCGTCCGCGCCGAGGGTCATCACCAGGCCGGCGCTGAGGCCGTTGCCGAGGCCCATGAGCAGCCCCACCAGGGTCAGTCCGACGACGCCGCCGGCCAGTGGCAGGAGGGCGTGGGCCACGCCGAGGAGGGTCATGGCGGGGACGGCGGCGGCCCGGCGGCCGTAGCGGTCCATCAGCTTGCCGGCGGGATAGAACAGCAGCATGTCGATGCCGCCGGAGACGCCGTAGATCAGGCCGATCGTGGCCGGGGGCAGGCCCAGGGCGACGCCCCACAGCGGCAGGATGGTCTGGCGGGAGGCGCGGAGGGCGCCGACCAGCAGGACGCCGGAGCCGAGGGTGCGGAGGGTGCGCCGGTTGGCGCGGATGACCTGCCAGAGGTTGGGGCGTTCGGCGCCGGGCGGCACGGCGCGGTCGTGTGGGACCGGGGGCAGCACGACCAGGACCACGGTGGCCAGGCCGACGCCGGCGATGGCGACCAGGTAGGCGCCGTCGAGTCCGGCCACGTGCATGGCGCCGGCGCCGAGGAACGGGCCGGTGAACGTGCCGATCCGGCCGACGCCGCCGAGGGTGGACATGGCGCGGGCGCGGAGCTCGGGGCGGACCGCCTCGGTCAGGTAGGCGTGCCGGGACAGCGCCCACGCCGAACCGCACACGCCGAGGACCGCCACGGCGGCGCCCAGGAGCAGCAGGTTCGGGGCGAGCATGCAGGCCAGGAGGGCGGGTACGGCGAACGCGGACGCGGCGAGCATGGTGCGCCGCTCGCCGACCCGGGAGATCAGCACACCGGCCGGGAGGGAGCCGCTGATCTGGCCGAGCCCGAGCAGCCCGGCCACGACGGCGGCGGCCGCCGGGGAGGCGCCGAGGCCGGTGGCGGTCAGGACGATCACCGGGGCGACCGCGCCGATGCCGGTGGAGTAGACCGCGGACGGCAGATAGACGGTGGGGCCGAGCTGGCGCAGCGTCTGGCCGTGGATCTCGGTCATCCGCGCACGATAACCGGGGGTGCTCGGGCCCGGCGGGGGACCTCCGCCGGGCCCGAGCTGAGGGGGTTAGTCGAGTTGGCCGTCGTAGTCGGGCAGTTTGAAGGTGCGCTCGGCGTGGCCGCCGCCGAGGTCGGTGGCGCTGTTTCCGACGTTGGCGACGATGGTGTAGCCGCGCTTCTCGATGTCGGTGCGGGCGGTGGTCTTGAGGGTCTGGTTGTCGGAGAAGTCGAAGGTGGGCCGGGTGTAGAGGTCGGTCCACCGGTATCCGACGACACTCAGGTTGAGCTCGGTGGCGGCTTCGATGATCTCCGGGCGGGCGGTGACGAAGAACACGGCCGCTCCGTCGGCGCGGGCCTGGCGGGCGAGCGCGAGGACGCTGGGCGTGGCGTCGTACGGCTTGTATCTGCTCTGCAACGCGGTGTTGTCGATGTCGAGGACGATCGCCGCCCGGATGCCGGAGGCCGGGAGCCGCGTGTCGAGGTAGGCGGCGGCCTGGTCGGTGACGGCCTGGACGTCGGCGAGCCAGGTGGCGCGGGACGGGAGTGCGGCGGCGACGGCCGGGGTGGCGGCGGCACCGGTGACGAGAGCGGCGGCGACGGTGGTCACCAGAATGCGGAGGGAGAGGGTTCGCATGCGCCACATTATCGATGATCATAGATGAACGGCAGCTGAAATCCGTTTTGTCTCGCTGCGAAGATGACGTTCATGCAGAAGATTCCCACGCTGTTCCAGCGCGACCCGAACGACCGCAAGCGCGTGCTGCCCGAGGCCAACCCCGCCTGCCAGTGGGTCCTCGACGGCGAGGGGATCGCCACCCGCAAATACGACGGCACCTGCGTGCTGCTCGACGACGACGGTATCTGGTGGGCGCGGCGCGAGGTCCGGCCGGGGCGTACCCGGCCGCCCGGCTACCGGCCGGTGATGACCGACGAGAACACCGGCAAGACCGTGGGCTGGGAGCCGATCGAGCAGTCCAGCTATGCCCGCTACCACGCCGAGGCGGTCGCCGGGTCGCCGCAGGCCCGGCAGCCCGGCACCTACGAGCTCATCGGGGAGAAGATCAACGGCAATCCCGAGGAGGTACGGGGACACGCGCTGGTCGCCCATGCCGAGGCGGAGCGGCTGGACGTCCCCCGGGACCTGGCCGGGCTGCGCGCGTGGCTGCTCGCGCACCCGAAGCAGGAGGGCATCGTCTGGCACCACCCGGACGGCCGCCGGGCGAAGCTGAAGTACCGCGACTTCGTCTAACCCACGGATTCGGCCCGGCCGGCGATCTCGGACCGGCCGGCAGACTCGGACCGACCGGCAGACTCGGACCGACCGGCAGGGTCGGACCGACCGGCAGGGTCGGACCGACCGGCGCTTTCGGACCGACCGGCGCTTTCGGACCGGCCGGCAGGGTCGGACCGACCGGCGCTTTCGGACCGACCGGCAGACTCGGACCGGCCGGCGATCTCGGACGGGCGGATGACCAGGTAGGACAGCCAGCCGACGCCGATGATGAAGCCGAGGGTGATCAGCCGGTAGAGGACCACGACCGCGATGGCGATCTCGGCGCCGATGCCGCCGGCGATCAGGCCGAGGATCAGGGCGCCGTCGATGATGCCCAGGCCGCCGGGAACGATGGTGATCGTCCCGGCGGCCATGCCCGCGCAGAAGGCGAGCAGCAACTGCCCGGCGCTGATCGTGCCGCCGCCGACGGCGATGCAGCAGAACCACAGGCAGGCCGCGTCGAGCAGCCAGTTGAGCAGGGCGAAGACGACCGCCGCGGCGCCGTGGCCGGGGGTGAGCCGGGCGGCCCGCAGTTGGTCCAGGAAACCCTGGACGCGGTCCTGCCCGTGGTCGGCGGGCCGGTGCCGCAGCCGGTTGACCAGCATCAGCACCGGCCGGGTGAGGACCGCGACGCTGCCCGGGCGCCGGGTGAGCCGGCGCACGCCGATGGTGGCGAGCAGCGCGGCGACGGCCAGGGCGGCGAAGGTGTGCCAGTCGGGGGCGCCGTTGGCGGTGATCGCGCTGAACGCCGTGATGGCGGCGAGCGCGGCCGCGGACAGGATCCCGGAGAGCGCGATGCACCAGGAGGCGACCGCGGGTGAGGCCCCGAAGCGGCGCATCTGCCGGTAGTTGAGGGCGGTGGAGAACGCCGGGCCGCCGGGCAGGGTGACGCTGAGCGAGTGGGCGGCGTAGGCGAGCGCCACGTGCCGCCGCAGCGGGACCCGCACCCCGGCCGAGCGCAGCAGGTGGCGCTGCATCCGCGCGTAGGCCTGCATGGCGGCGGTCTCGACGAGGAGCGCGGCGGCCAGCCAGCCGAGATGCGGCGCGCGCAGCTGGGCGACGGCGGCGGCGAGGGAGTCCCAGCCGAGGACGAGCTCGGTGCCGAGGACGGCCGCGACGGTCACCCCGGCGGCCCGGCGCATCCGGCGCGGTGGAGCCTTCTCGACGAGGGTGGTCATGCGCGGTCCCTGCGGTAAACAGATGTTGACTTAAAAACCGTACCGGCGTACGGCATATCCGGTCAACGGACGTTTACGTCACATCGACATGCCGGATAAGCTGGCACAACAGAGCGGAAGGAGGGCTGTGGCAGCGACTTCACCGCGCCGCAGGGACGCCACCAAGACCCGGCAGTTGTTGCTGGAGGCGGCCCTGCAGCGGTTCACACGGGACGGATATGCCGCGACCACGGTCCGCGACATCGCCGACGACGCGGGCGTCAACGTGGCGCTGATCAGCCGATACTTCAAGTCCAAGGAGGGACTCTTCGAGGCCTGCCTCACCAGCAGCGTCGACGAGGTCCGGCGGACCACCGGCGACACCCCGCTGAGCCGCACCCCGGAGGCGATCGCCCGGCAGATCGCCGGCCCGTGCACCGAGGGCCTCCCCCACCACCTCGTGCTGCTGCTGCGCTCGTCCGGCGACGAGTCCGCCGACCGGATCCGGCTGGACCTGCTCCGGTCGTACGGTCAGAGGCTCGCCGTCGCCGCCGGGTGGCCCGAGGACGACGAGGACATGCTGCTGCGCGCCCAGATCGTGCTGGCCGCCGCCACCGGGATCGCGCTGTTGCGTACCAAATCGGGGTTGGAGCCGTTGGCCTCGGCCACCGCCGAGGATCTGGTGCCGCCGCTGCGCGACCTGGTCGACGCGCTGCTCAAGAAACCCTGACCGGGACCGGTCCGGCCGCCCCGATCAGGGCCGGCTGATCCAGACGTCGTCGACCGCGCCGTGGAACTGGTCGTTGTCGGCGTGGGCGCTCTTGCCACCCAGGTTGAGCGACATGGCGTTGTCGATGCGCAGCTCCGCCGGGATCCGGACGGCGGCCCGGGGCGCCCCGTCCACCAGGATCGTCAGGGTGTCCCGGCCGCGCCGGCAGGTGATCGCATGCCAGGCGCCGTCGGCCACCCCCACGTCGGCGAGGACCACGTGGATGGCCCGCGAGTCCTCCCCGACCAGCACGCAGCTGGGGTGCCCGGCCACGCCGTCGATCTGCAGTTTGTACTGGCTGCCCTCGGCCGCATAGCCCTTCTGCAGCACGTTCTGGCCGTCGGTGGTGTTCCGCGCGGACAGGCGCACCGTCGCGCCGAAGCTGAACAGGGCACGGCCCGGGTTGAGGGCGGGCCGGCTCAGCGCCCGCAGGATCATCCGCGGGCACGGCTCCCGATCGCACGGCGCGGGGAAGCGGACGGCCCGCCCACCGCCGTGCGGCACACGCCGGAGCCGGGCGTCGTTGCCGGTGAACGGGGTGAGGTCACCCCACGGGCTCGGGTCCTCGAAGCCGTACCGGGCGATCGTCACGGGCGGCGGCGCGCTCGGCGTCACCCAGACCGCGGGAGCCGTACGCCCCGACCGGCGCACGGTCAGCGCGACGGTGGTCGGCAGCGTGATCAGCAGGACGATCACCAGGATCCGGCGGCAGAACCTCACACCCGGTCAAACGCCGGGGCCACCACCCTGGTGGCGGGGACCGGGACTGACCAGCCCGGTGTCGTACGCCACGATGGTCGCCTGCACCCGGTCCCGCGCGCCGATCTTGCCGAGCAGGGCGTTGACGTGCACCTTCACCGTGCCGGTGGTGATGCCGAACCGGGCGCCGATCTCCGCGTTGGACAGACCCTGCGCGATCGCGATCAGCACGTCCCGCTCGCGTGGGGTGAGCGCGTCGATGCGCGGGTCGGCCTCCGGCGCGGCGGACACCGTGCCCGCGGCGAAGGCGTCGATCAGACTGCGGGTCACCGCCGGGCTCAGCATGGCCTCACCGGCCGCGACGGTACGGACGGCGGCCACCAGCTCGGCCGGCTCGGAGTCCTTCAGCAGGAACCCGGAGGCTCCGGCCCGCAGCGCGTGGAAGACGTACGCGTCGTGGTGGAACGTGGTGAGCACCAGCACCCGCGGCGGGTTCGGGCCGGCGGTGAGCCGGGCGGTCGCGGTGAGCCCGTCGACTCCGGGCATCCGGATGTCCATCAGGATCACGTCGGGCCGCAGCGTGGCGGCCAGCTCGACCGCGGCCGCCCCGTCGCCGGCCTCGCCCACCACGTCGAGATCCGGCTGCGAGCCGACGATCGCGGCCAGTCCGGCCCGCACCATCACCTGGTCGTCCACGACCATCACTCGGACCGCGATGACGGCACCTCCCGAACAGTGGAATCCCGCACCTCGAGCGGCCCCGGGCCCGGGCCGGAAGCGGAAAGCGGCCCGGGAAGAGGCGCCGGGCGGGGGGCCGGAACGGACGCCGGGGTGGTGGCGGGGAGCGGGGTGGGCGCCGTCTCGGGGCGGCCACCGAGGCCGTCCAGCAGCGCCCGCATGGCGGTGAGGGCACGCCGGGCGGCGGCGAGGACCCCGGCCAGGTCGCCGCGCCCTGCCGCGTCCGGGACCTCGGCGGCGTGCCGGAGCACGTCCTCGTGCAGCCCCGCGGCGATCCGGCGCCGCTCCAGCAGCGCGTGGAAGGCGGCCTGTTCCAGCTCGTTGGCCAGACCGTCCGCCTCGCGCGCCCGCAGCCGGTCCCGGCGCCGCCGGCCGGCGAAGCCCACACCCCAGCAGGCCACCGCCGGGATGGCGAACAGGATCGCGATCAACGGCGTCATGACGGCGATGAACGCCATCCGCTCGGCCATCCCATTCAGCGTGAGCTCGGGGTCGGAGTCGTCGAGGGCCAGCAGTACGGCGGTCACGAACCCCATCGACCCGGCGGCGGCCGGAACGGTGAGCCAGGTCAGGCCGGGCCGGGCGCCACGGACGGCGACCGCGTGGACCGCCGCCAGGTCGACGACCCAGCTGAAGAGGAACAGGTAGCCGTACCGGGCGGGCACCGGGCCGGGCTGGACCAGCAGCGGGCCGAGCAGACCGGTCAGCACGACGGCCGCGAACGACCACCAGGCCGACCGCCGCCGCCACAGCAGCGGCACGGCGTGCGCGATCTGGGCGAGCAGGATCAGCGCGGCCGCCGTCCGGGGCAGGCTGTCCTCGTCGGTGGCCATGATGCTCGCCTGCACCAGCACCAGGAGGACGACCAGCGCGGCGGAGGCCGCCATCGGGCCACCGAGCCAGGGGTACGCCGTCCGCACGGTCCCGTCGGCCCCCGGCAGGTCGGCCCGCACCCGCCAGCCGCCGCCGTCACGGGGCCCGGCCGTGCACTCCCCGCCGAGTGACCGCGCCCGCTCCCGCATCCCGTCGACGCCCCGCCCGCCGCCGAGCCCGGTGACCTGCGCGCCGCCGCCGTCGTCCTCGACCAGCAGCTCCGTCGTGGTGTACCGGACCAGCACGTGACCGCCGGGCGCGTACCGCAGGGTGTTGGTGAGCGCCTCCCGGACGATGCCGTAGACCGCCGCGGCCCGGTCCGGTGGCGGATCGCCGTCGGGCAGCTCGACGGTGATCCGCTGCCCGAGCGCCCGGAAGCCGTCGGTCAGGTCGCCGAGTGACGGGGTGTCGTCGCGTCCCGCGGTCGCCGGCAGGATCGCCACCAGCCGGCGCAGCGCGTCCAGCGTCTCGCGGCCGGTGCGGGCCGCGAAGTCCAGCGCCTCGGCCCGCAGCTCCGGACGCTGGTCGCCGAGCATCTCCGCCGCCGACGAGTTCACCACGATCGAGGTCAGGTGGTGTGCGGTGACGTCGTGCAGCTCGCGGGCGAGACGGCGGCGCTCGGTGTCGGCGGCGCCGAGCCCGGCCTGTCGTGCGGCGTCGAGCCGGCGGGCGGCCGCGGCGCGCTCGGCGTGGAAGCGGCGGCGGCGCCGGCCGAAGAGGACGACCAGACCGTAGACGACGGCCGCGGCGGCCAGCGCCTGCGCCTGATAGGCCCAGTCGACGCCGGGCTCGCCGTCCTGCACCACGGAGGCGAGGACCTGCTCGGCGACCGCACCGGCGAAGGCCACGGGCAGCAGCCGGCCCGGGGCGTGGACGGCGACGCTGAACAGGGCGACGTACGAGAAGGTCGCGAGGATCACGGTGGCGTCGCCGGTCTCGATCCACTGCGGGCCGGCGGGCGCGGCGAGGACCGCGATCACGTTGCAGGCCAGCACCGCGGTCAGCGCGGACAGCGGCCGCTCCCGGCGCCAGCCGAGGGCGACGCCGGCGAGCAGGCATGCGCCGGCCACCACGATCGCGGCCGGCACGCCGACGTCGTCGTGGTCGAGCAGGGGCAGGCCCGGCCAGTAGAGGAGCTGGCCCGCGACGAGCAGCACGGGAAGCATCCACCTGGCCATGACCCGGAACTGTAGCGAGATGGCCCCTCTTCCGGTTGCCTGACCCGCCCCTGCCGGTGCGAGCGGGTCTCAGGCGCCGTCGATCGGGCCGGTCGGCAACTCCCGGCGCAGGAGCTTTCCGGTGGGATTGCGGGGCAGATCGTCGACGAAGACGACGTCCCGCGGCACCTTGTAGCGGGCCAGGTTGGCGCGGACGAACTCGCGGATCTCCTGCGGATCGCGGGTGGAGCCCTCGCTCGGCACGATGAAGGCGCGCAGCCGGGTGCCGAAGTCCGCGTCGTCGACGCCGATGACCGCGGCGTCCATCACGTCCTCCCGCTCGGCGAGCAGGTTCTCCACCTCGAGCGGGTAGACGTTCTCACCACCGGAAATGATCATGTCGTCGTCGCGGCCGTCGATGTAGAGCAGGCCGTCGGCGTCGAAGTGCCCCTGGTCGCCGGTGGCCATGTGGCCGTCGATGACCTGCTTGTGCTGTCCGTCGGTGTAGCCCTCGAACGGGATGCCGGTACGGACGAAGACGCGGCCCTTGGCCCCCACCTCGGTGATCGGCTTGTCGTCGGCGTCGTAGAGAGCGACACGAACCGTGACCGGGGGCCTTCCGACGGTACCCGGGGATCGGCGCAGTTCATGGGGCTGCGCGACCGAGGCGACAGCGACCTCGGTGGAGCCGTAGACGTTGTAGAGCACGTCGCCGAACGCGTCCTGGAACCGCACACACAGGTCGGGCGGGAGCGCGGATCCGGCGAGGAAGACGGTCTTCAGCGAGGAGGTGTCGTACTTGGCGATGACGTCCGGTCCGAGGGCGAGGATCCGGTTGAGCATCGTCGGGACGGCGACCAGCATGTGCGCCCGGTGCTCCGCGATGGCGGCCAGGATCCGCTCGGCGTCGATGCGGCGCAGCAGCACGGCGTGGTTGGCCAGGGACAGCCCGACAGTCCAGGCACCGAACCCGGTCGCGTGGAAGAGCGGGGACGCGATCACCGCGGTGCCCTGCCGGGGGAAGTCGATCCGGTCCGCGATCACGGCGCTGGCCAGCGGCGACACCTTGGTCCGTGGCGCACCCTTGGGCAGGCCGGTGGTGCCGCTGGTCAGGATGATGAAACCGCCCGGCTTCTCCGGGATCGGCAGCGGGACGGACGTCGGCTCGGCGGCGATGAGCTCCTCCACCGACAGCAACCCGGGTGGACGGAGGTAGCCGTCGTCCTCCCAGCTCAGATAACGGGGCAGGTCGTCCGGCAGGCCGTCGACCAGGTCGGCGAACTCGCTGTCGTACATCAGGAAGCGGACGTTCTCCCGCTTGATCACCTCGGCCAGCTGGGACGCGGCGAGGCCGGTGTTGAGCATCGCCAGCCGCAACCCGGCGCGGGCGGTGCCGGCGATGGCCAGCGCGAGGCCGCGGTGGTCACGGGCGAGCACTCCGATGATCGACTTCTCGGGAAGGTCGACCTTGCGCAACGCGTGCGCGAGGGCGTTGGAACGCTGGAAGTACTGCAGATACGTCCAGGTGCCCCGCTCGTCGGTGATCGCGGGCCGGCCCGGGTGCTCGGTGGCGGCCTTCTCGGTGAGGGCCGCCTGCGGGCCCAGTCTGGCGTTGTTGCCGGCCGCCTTGATCAGGCGGTCCGGGCGCAGGAGGTTGACGATCCCTATCTGGTGCATCCGCAGAACCGCTCGCAGCGTGCTCACACTTCAGCCCTTCCATTGAGGGGGTCGGTTCTCGGCGTACGCGCGGATGCCCTCCTGAGCGTCCGCGGAGCCGATCACCTCGCCGGCGATGTCGGAGAGACGGTCGAAGGCCTCCGCGGCGCCCCAGTCGCGGTGTTCGTCGACGATGCGTTTCGAGAGCAGTACAGCCAGGGGCGCGTTCGCGGCGATGTCCCGGGCGAGCCGCAGCGCGGTGTCGAACGCTGCGCCCGGTGACGTGACGCGGTTGATCAGCCCCAGTTCGTGCAGCCGGCGCGCGGGCATCGGCTCACCGGTCAGGGCCAGTTCCAGGGCGGTGCTGCGGGGCAGGCTCCGGGCGAGCCGGAGCACCCCGCCGGCTGCGGCGACCAGGCCGCGCTTGACCTCGGGGATACCGAAGACGGCGTCCTCCGCGGCGACGATCAGATCGGCGGCCAGCGCCAGCTCGCACCCGCCTGCCAGGGCGGCACCCTCGACGGCGGCGATCAGGGGCTTGGCGGGCGGCTTGGCGGTGATGCCGAGCAGGCCGCGGCCCTCGGTCACCGGGTACTCGCCGCGGGCGGCGGCCCTGAGGTCCATGCCGGCGCTGAACACGGTGTCCGAGCCGGTCAGGATCGCCACCCGCGCGTCCGGGTCGGCCTCGAACGCGTCGATCGCCTTCTCCAGAGCACGAGCGGTGGCCAGGTCGATCGCGTTGCGGACCCGCGGCCGGTTGAGCCGGAGGACGGTGACCGGCCCGTGCCACTGGACGATCAGCGGCGGCTCGGGCGGCGCCGGCAGCTCGGCCCGGGAGGCGTCGGAGGCGTCGGCGAGGACGAGGGCCGTACCGGCGAGGTCCACCCAGCGACCCACCAGGTCCGCGATCTCGGGAACGGGGGCAGCCTCGTCGCCGGCGCGGAGGAAGGGGTCGTCGGTGAGGCGGAGCACGACGCGGTCGCCGTCCGGGGTGAGCGCGGTGATGATCGTCGCCTCGGGCGTGCCGTCGCGGCGGTAGGGGACGGTGTAGGCCTCCAGGACCGCCGGCCCGGTCCAGGAGCCCAGCGCCCGGCGCGCCGGCGGCCGTGACAGCCGATGGTCGACGTCGATGTCGCGGTACTCCGAGCGCGGCGGGCGGGCCGACAGGACGGTCGCGGCGTGCTTGGTCAGATACCAGCCGAGGGCGGTGGCCAGGCCGAAACTGTCCGGATCGGATCGCAGTAGGGGCACCAGGTTGGCGATCGCGTGACTGGAGTAGTTGTTGCCCGGACCACCCGCGAAGGTCAGCCCGCCGGTCACGGTCAGGGGCCGCGCCGGGTCGTCGACCGGGAGCCCGAGCTCGAGGGCGGCGATCTGCACGGCGGACGGGAAACAGGCGTACAGGTCGATGTGCTCGACGTCGTCGATCCCGACCCCGGCATGCCCGAGGACGGCCGCACCGATCGCCTTGATCGCGGGAGAGGCGGCGAGATCGGCACGCTCGGTGACATACCACTCGTCGGTGGCGTGCGCACCGGCGTGCAGGAACACCCACCGGTCCTGGTCGATCCCGGCCTCCTGCGCGGCCGCCGCACTGCACACGATGATGCCGGTTCCCTGGTTGACCTGCACGTTCGCGGTGAGCAGCTTCGGGTAGGGCGCGGAGATCATCCGGTTGGCGGCGGTCGGCTCGGCCAGTTCGGCGGCGGTGTGCACGACCGGTTGCCAGGCGTGCGGGTTGCCCGCGGCGATCTCGGAGTAGCCGGCCCAGAGGCGGGTGATCCGCTCCCGATGGTCGGCCGGGCTGAGCCCGAGCCGCGCGCGGACCGCCGACTCGATCAGGGCGTAGAGGTGGATCGGGGCGACCAGGCCGGCCGCGGTCTCCGGGTCGTTGTTGGCCGGGGCGTCGCTGCCGACGGTCCGGCCCGGTTCGGTGCCGTCCGGCTGCCGGGGCCAGTCCAGGTCCCGGCCGGCCCGCTCGGCGGCCGCCGCGGTCGAGGCAGCCTCGGCGCCGCCGACCAGGGCGATCGACGCGTGACCGGAAGCGATCGTGGCGGCCACGTCGTTGAGCAGTCGCAGCGAGCCGTCGCCGCCGAAGATGGTGGTCTGCGCGGTCCGTCTCGGGGTGGCGCCGACCGCCCCCGCGATCAGCGCGGCGCCGTCCGGGTATTGCCACGAGACGCTGGCGACGTACCCCACGAGGTCTGCTCTTCGAAGGATCTCCGGGGTCCTGCTGTCGTCGGCGGCGAGCCGCAGCGCCCGCACGGCGAGGGAGACCGGGTCGCCGCCCGCGGGCTCGGTGGATCTGTCGGAGACCTGCCCGACCCCGACGATCACCGGCGTCCAGGCGTCGATCTCCTCGCCGGTGCGACCGAAGACGATCGGCGCGGGCTTGGGCCCGGGCGGTGGACCGGCGGCGGCGCGCGACGCGCCCGCCGGGGAGCCGGGCCGGGACGCGGCCTCCGCGGGGCCGGGCTGCGATGCGCTCGAGGACCCCGCGGTGGCACGACCGGACGACGCCCCCGCCTCGGCGACGAGTCCGAGCTCCTCCAGTGACTTGCGCATGGCGTCCCCGAGATTGCGGGCGACCATCGCTCCCAGCGGACCCTCCGCCGACCCGCCTTCGAGCCCGCCGTCGAACCGCACCACCGACCGGCCGGCGGCCGGCGTCACCGACAGGTAGAACCCGACCGTGATGCCCATCGGCGCCGTGCCCTCGAACCAGACGGCCCGTCCCGGTACCACGCCGACGACCGTCCAGCGGACCTCGCTCGGCACCCCCATCAGCCTGATCCGCTGCCGGAACCGCTCCCCCTCGGCGAACGCGGCGGGCGGCCCGTCGATCCATCCGGCGTGCTGGAGCACCCAGTCCGGCATCCGGGCCGGGTCGGCGAGCACCGCGAACACCCGCTCCGGCCCGGCCGCGACGGTGACCTGGACGCTGCACGGGTGAGCGAACCGGCGGGGTGGTTCGACCGCCGCCGGCGGCGCGGCCGGTTCGGGGCGGGCCCGGCTCAGCAGGCTCCCGGCGGCGGCGCGCACGACGGCGAGCCCGGCCAGGAGCCGGGGTGGGACAACAGCGGGCATCGACGCTCCCCTAACAGTCTGACGTGACGGTAAGGGGGTGACCTGGGTCACGGCAATAGCCTGCCGATCACTGAGAACAACCTGTATGGACGCAACTAACAGTCAAGCCGTACGGTAAGTGCCGTGAAACGAACGCAGGCACAGCGCAGTGAGGCGACCCGGGGCAGGATCCTGGAGGCCACCGTGCAGTGCCTGGTCGAGCGCGGCTACGCCGAAACCACCACGGCCGAGGTGCTGGCCCGCGCCGACGTGCCCCGCGGCACCCTGCTGCACCACTTCCCGACCAAGGCGGATCTGCTGGTCGGCGCGGTGCAGTATGTTGCGGGCCGCCGCGTCGAGGCGCTCACCGCCGAGCTCACGGCGATCCCGCCCGACGCCGACCGGCTGGACGCGCTGATCGACATCATCTGGCGGCACTTCTCGTCCCCGCTGTTCTGGGCGGCGCTGGAGTTGTGGAACGCGGCTCGCACCGACGCCGAGGTGCGCACCGCGCTGCTGCCGGTCGAGAAGGAGATCTTCGCCGTCCTGCACGACCGGGCCCGTACGCTGCTCAGCGAGAGCTCGCCCGGCGATCCCCGCGTGCCGACCGTGGTCGAGTTCAGCTACGAGGTGCTGACCGGGCTCGCCATGACCGGCATCGTCAGCGGCGACCTGGGCCGCCGGGAGCTGCTCATCCGCCGCTGGAAACGCGCGGCCGCGATCCTCCTCGGCCGCCGCGATCCGTCCACCCTCGTCGAACGTGCCCGCTCAAAGGAGAGTTGATGTCCGACACCCCGGAACGCCTCGCGCTCGCCGACGCGATGAAGCAGTTCGTGTCCCGCGAGATCCACCCGCACCTGGGCGACTGGGAGCGGGCCGGCGAGATCCCCCGTGACGTGCACGCCCGCCTTGCCAAGGCCGGTCTCTACGGGATCGGGTTCGCCGAGGAGCACGGCGGCGACGGTGGCGACAGCGTCGACACGGTCATCGCGACCGAGGCGTTCCTGGAGGCGGGCGGCTCGTCCGGCGCGCACGCCTCGATCTTCACGCACGGGATCGCGCTGCCGCACATCATCGCGTCCGGCGACGAGAGCCTGATCGACCGGTTCGTCCGGCCGACCCTGGCCGGGGAGATGATCGGGGCGCTCGGCATCACCGAGCCGGAGGCCGGGTCGGACGTGGGCTCGCTGCGCACGACCGCGGTGCGCGACGGCGACGTGTACGTGGTGAACGGCGCCAAGATGTTCATCACCTCCGGGGTCCGGGCCGACTTCGTCACCACCGCGGTGCGTACCGGCGGGCCCGGCGCGTCCGGCATCAGCATGCTGGTGATCGAGAGGGGCACACCCGGTTTCACGGTGTCACGCAAGCTCGACAAGATGGGCTGGCTCTGCTCGGACACCGCGGAGCTGTCGTTCGAGGACTGCCGGGTGCCGGTGGCCAACCTGGTCGGCCCGGAGAACTTCGGGTTCGCGCTGATCGGCCAGGCGTTCGTGTCGGAGCGGATCATCGCGGCGGTGCACGCCTACTCGGTGGCCCAGCGCTCGCTCGACCTCACCCTGGCGTACGCCCGGACCCGGGAGACCTTCGGCCGGCCGTTGATCAGCCGCCAGGTGGTCCGGCACAAGCTGATCGACATGCGGATGCGGATCGACCACTCCCGCAGGTACACCCGCTGGGTGGCCGAGCGCCACGCGGCCGGTGAGGCGATGATCGGCGAGGTCTGCCTCGCCAAGAACGCCGCGGTCGAAGCCTGCAAGCACGTCGTCGACGAGGCCGTCCAGCTGCACGGCGGGATGGGCTACATGCGTGAGTCCGAGGTCGAACGCAACTACCGGGACACCCGGATCCTCGGCATCGGCGCGGGCGCCACCGAGATCATGACCGACCTGGCGGCGAAGATGTTCGGCTACCAGTGAGCGCCCTGATCAGGGACGGCCATCGCCATGCGGTCCAGAAGGCTGATCGGAAGCGGTCGGCGCGGCCTGGATCAACGCGTCGATCAGCTTGTCGATAGTGCCCGGAAAGGCCGAGTTGTACATCGACGGCAGGTGCTCGCGAACGAGGTGGACGTTGGGGTAACCGTCGGCGGGCAGCGAGGTGTAGACCCGGGACCACGCCTCCTGCTCGGCCGCCTCCTGCTCCTCGGTGAGCTCGGCGGCGTCGACCGCGGCCACGGCCAGCACGGTGTCGACGAAGTCGCGGTAGTGGCGGACCGCGTCGGCGGGCGCGAACCCGGCGCTCAGCATGATCCCGATGCCGGTGTCGACGACCCGCATCTCGTGCGGCCCGGCGGTGACACGGATCGCCCGCAGATGCGCGAGCCTCGGGTGCAGCCGCATCGAACGGCGCAGTGAGGCGGCCAGGTCGCGCAGCGAGTCGGCCCAGTGCTCGCGCGGCACGAACTCGGCGAACGCGTCACCGATCAGCCGGTCGGCGAGGGCGAGCAGCAACGCGTCCATGTCGCGGAAGTAGCGGTAGACGGCGGTCGGGTCGGCGCCCAGCTCGGCACCGAGGCGGCGGACGCTCAACTTGTCGCCGCCGGGCGCGTCGATCAGGCGCAGGGCTGTGTCGACGATCATGTCCGCGGTCAGCACGACACCGGTGCGGGTCTTCCGGCGTCGGGCCCCCACGCTGCGCACACGTTCCACTCCAGGCACCCCACCACCCTAGACTCCTCTTATGTCAACGCATTGACATAAGCATGCGGGGGGCGGTTTCATCTGTTCACGAGATCTCCAATCGGCCGACACCCGGGAGATCTCGAGAGAGTTGAAGGGACTCACCATGGCGGCGACACCCCCGCTTACGATCTGGCACTCCGCACCGACGAGCAGCGCATCCGCAAGGCCCTGGACGGCGCCGCTCGTACCCCGTTCTGGCTGGAGGACCCGGGTCGGCCGGCCCCCCAGCCGGCGCTGAACGGCTCCACCGAGGCCGACCTCCTGGTCGTCGGCGGCGGTTACTGCGGGCTGTGGACGGCACTGATCGCCAAGGAGGCCGACCCGTCGCTGGACGTGGTGCTGGTCGAGGGCAACGAGATCGCGTGGGCCGCCAGCGGGCGCAACGGCGGCTTCGTCGAGGCCAGCCTCACCCACGGCACCGAGAACGGGCGCCGGCACTTCGCCGACGAGCTGCCGATCCTGGACGCGCTGGCCGCGGAGAACTTCGCCGGCTTCGAGGCCACGCTGACCCGGCACGGCATCGACGCCGAGTTCCAGAAGGAGGGCGTCCTCGCCGTCGCCACCGAGCCGCACCAGGTCGACGAGCTGCGCGAGGCGGTCACCGCAAGCACCACCTTCTACGAGCGCGACGAGCTGAGCGCGCTGGTGAAGTCGCCGCTCTACCGGGCCGGGCTGATGCAGCACGAGGGCGCCGCGCTGGTGCACCCGGCCAAGCTGGCCTGGGGCCTCAAGGCGGCCTGCCTGCGCCTGGGCGTGCGGATCTTCGAGAACACCCCGGTCACCGACATCAAGGACCAGGGCGCGACGGTACGGGCGGCGACCTGGGCCGGGAGTGTCCGGGCCCGTAAGGTCGCGCTGGCCACGAACGGCTTCCCGTCGCTGCTCAAGCGCAACCGGCTGCTGACCGTGCCGATCTACGACTACGTGCTGATGACCGAGCCGCTGACCGCCGCGCAGGTCGAGGAGATCGGCTGGACCAGGCGGTTCGGCATCTCGGACACCTCGCGGCAGTTCCATTACTACCGGATGACCTCGGACAACAGGATCCTGTGGGGCGGCTATGACGCGGTCTACCACAAGGGCGGCGCGATCCGGCCCGAGCACGACCAGAACCCGGAGACGTTCACCCGGCTCGCCGACCACTTCCTGCGGACGTTCCCGCAGCTCGGCGACGTGAAGTTCAGCCACGCCTGGGGCGGCATGATCGACATGTGCACCCAGCTGGCCGCGTTCCAGGGCCGGGCCATGGGCGGCAAGGTCGCCTACAGCAGCGGGTTCACCGGGCTGGGCGTGGCCGCCACCCGCTACGGGGCGACCGTCATGCTGGACCTGCTGGACGGGAAGGACACCGTTCGTACCCGGGTGAAGATGGCCAAGAGGAAGCCGCTGCCGATCCCGCCGGAGCCGGTCCTCTACCCGGCCGTGCAGGTGATCCGCAACGCGATCGCCCGCTCCGACCGCAACGGCGGCCGGGACGGTCTCATCCTGAAGGCAGCGAACGCCTTCGGCTTCTCCTTCGACTCCTGAGGCCCCGCGGGCCGGTCCTCACGAGACCGGCCCGGCGGCCCGGAAGCCCGGCTCCACCTCGCGGATGCAATGCTCCGCGTCCTCCGCCGACACACCGCGGGCGGTCAGCGCCGCCATCGCCTCGGCCGGGCGGGCCCCGCCGTCGACGACGCTGATCCCGCCACCGCCACCCCGCACCAGATGTATCCGATACCGCGCGCCGGTCCACTCCACGCGTGCCGCGGTCACCGGCCCCTCCGCTAGATCACTCATGGGATCAACCTACCGACCCCGTATCCGGCGCTCCGCACCGAGCCGCCAGTCAGCCGAACGGATGAGCCGCGCCCCAGCGGCCCCACGCGCCCCGCGACCGCGGCGCCGGCCGCACCCGAAACCGGGTCCGGGCACAGGCATGCCTCTGACGTCGGGAGTGCCTAGCCGAGCAGCGCGCCGAGAAGACCCCGCAGGGCCCGCTCGAAGAGGTCGCTGCGGGGCACGCCCGGGTCGGCGAAG
This sequence comes from Actinoplanes sp. CA-252034, assembly GCF_050956125.1. Taxonomy (NCBI): domain Bacteria; kingdom Bacillati; phylum Actinomycetota; class Actinomycetes; order Micromonosporales; family Micromonosporaceae; genus Actinoplanes; species Actinoplanes sp. CA-252034. The sequence goes on along the minus strand of NZ_CP191846.1, from coordinate 2,304,234 downwards.
GCGGCGATCAGATGGGGGTACGCCGTGAGGTCGAGCCCGCTGAAGGCCGGAGGTGGAGCGGCGCGTTCCTGGCGGACGAAGAGCGTCACGACCCCGGTCATCATCGCGAGCGCCTCGAACTTGGCGGCGCTCGCGCACCGGACCGGCTCGAGGACGCGCAGGCAGTGGTCGAACCAGGCCAGTCCCTCCGGCCCGATGCCGCTGGGCCGGGTGAGCAGGTCGACCAGCCAGGGGTGCCGCCGGTAGAGGCCGAGTTGCCGGCCGGCCAGTTCGAGCAGCGCGTCCATCGGGTCCGTCAGCGGCTCGGGATAGGGCCGCAGCTCGCCGATCACTCGGTCGGTCATCAGGTCGAGCAGGTCGTCCCGCGACGACAGGTAGCGGTAGAGGCTGCCCGCGCCGGTGCCGAGCGCACCGGCGACCGCCCGCATCGAGACCGCGGGCAGCCCGTCGGTGTCGGCCAGTGTGACGGCCGCCGCCACGATCTCGTCGCGGCTGTGACCCGGCTGCGGTCCACGGCTGCCGCGTTCCGGTCTCGACCAAATCGGAGGTGCGTCGCTCACGTGCACTACTGTAAACTGCGAACAGTGTTCGCGGTTTATTGACGGAGGGTACCGAGATGATCGAGATGAGAGACGGGGCGAGGATTCCGCTGCACACCGTCGGCAGCGGGCCGGATCTCGTGGTGGTGCACGGCGGCGGCGTGACCATCGACATCTACCGGCGGCTGGCATCGAGGCTCGCCGACCGGTTCACCGTCCACCTCTACAACCGCCGGGGCCGGGCCGACGCCCCGCCGCGCAGTGTGCCCTACTCGATGCAGGAGGACGTCGACGACCTGCGCGAGGTGCTGGCGCACATCGGGGCGGTCAACGTGCTCGGGCACAGTGGCGGCGCGGTCGTCGCGCTCGAGGCGGCCCGGCAGCAGGTGCCGATGGAGCGGCTCGCGGTCTACGACGCGCCGGTGCAGGTCGACGGCCTGTTCCCGGTCGGCTGGCTCCCCGCGGCACGGGCGGCGGCACAGGCGGGCGACACGGCCCTCGCCCTGGCGCTGACCGGCGCCGGGCTCAACACCCAGTCCTCGGCGGGCAGATTGCCGGTCCGCATGCAGGTGGCGATCACGAAGATGTTCCTGCGCACGCCGATCGGGCGGACGATGGGCGAGCTGGTGGCCATGACCCTGGACGAGTCGGCGGCGATCGACGAGCACTGCGGCCCGGCCACCCGGTGGGCCGGCATCACCGCCGAGGTGCTGCTGGTGTGCGGGGCGAAGGGCCCGCCCTACTACCCGAAGATCCATCGGGCGCTCGCCGGGGCGATACCGAACGCCCGCACCATGGAGCTCCCGGGCAGCCAGCACGACGGCCTGGCCCGGGCGACCCCGCGCATCGTCGAGCCGTTCGCCGAGTTCTTCGCCCGCCGCTGACCCCGGCGGCCGTGACTCGGCCCGCGATTCCCGCCTCGTGACCGCACTGCGGCACGGCCGTCGCCCGGCCCGCGATTCCCGCCCTCATGACCACGCTGCGGCACGGCCGAGCCCGTCAGCCGACCTCAGCGCGGTCACGAGGGCACCGAAAGGCGGCCGAGCGACGGCGACCCGACAGAGCACGACGACGGCAACCGGAACAGCGTCCGAGTGACGGCGGGCGGGACAGCGCCGGAGCGCCGGCGTCCTGAACTGAATCGCTTCAGGACGCGTGGCTGCCCTCCCGGGGGCGCCGGACCGAGTGGTCGCCGGGATGCCCCATGAACAGGGAGCAGTCCAGTTCGTCGCGGTTGACGACGGCAGCGGCCTGGCGGCCCGGACACCAGGTGTACGGGTTGACCTCCGAAGCGCTGAGCGTCCACTGGATCCACCACATCGTCGCGTCGACCTGCTGGCCGAGAGCGGCGTGCGAGCCTTCGTGGCCCAGCTCCAGCTCGCAGCCCAGCTCGGACTGCACGCTCGGCGCCTCGGCCGGCAGCGCATCGAAGAAGGCCAACTGTGCCGCGTCGAGTGTGACACGGGCGGGACAGTTCACCGGGTCCTCACGATCAATCGACATGCATACATGGGTTCCCTGGATGCGACTGCCCTACACCGATTCACTGAACCGGTTTTGTGAGCGCGGCCGACAGCCCACGCGACGCCTGCCGGACTATCGGCTCCGGGCGGCAGCGGTCCACGCCTCGCTGACGCAGCTCTCCTCGTACTCCCACCAGCCGTCACGTGCGCCGGCCCGGAGCACCCGCTGGACCCCGGCCAGGTCGGCGACCGGCGGCACCTCCAGGGCGACCAGGCCGTACTCCTGGATGCCCTCGCCGGTCACGCCGAACGGCTCGAACGTGTCCAGCACCCGCTGGTGGGATCCGTGCAAGGGGCCGCTGCGGGACGGCACGACCCGGATCGTGCAACTGCCGGACCGTTCGAGGTGCTCGGCGGCCCACAGCACGCCGCTCTCGTCGGCCTCGACCCGGACCAGGTCGCCGCTGGCCACGCCGCGCACGAACCAGGGCACGTTGGTCAGCCGCACCACGCCGTCGCCGACCGTCTCGGCCCAGAGGCTCTCCACCTCGACCGGCGGCCAGTCGTCACCGTCACGCGGCAGATCGAAATGCACCTCGACCGCTGCCATCGCCACCCCGTACCGACTTCGCCCGTTCACACGGAGACGTAGTGTCCCAGAAGATCAGGCCACACCGGCCTCGGGCGTACGGGTGAGAGCGAGCCATTCGTCGCGGGTGATCGCATACTCCACCTCACCCTCCTCGGATCCCGGGATCGGCGGGTAGTCCGGGAAGAACGTGCGCTGGTACCGCAACCCGGCCTTGGCCATCACCGCCCGCGAACCGGCGTTGACGGTCATGGTCTGTGCGATGATCCGGCTCTGCCCGGCCGTCTCGAAGCCGTGCCGCAGCAGCTCCCGGGACGCCTCGGTGGCCAAGCCCCGGCGCCAGTGCCGCCGCGCCAGACGGTAGCCCAGCTCGGCGACCGACTCCCCCGCGGCCGGTGGAAGCATCATGATGCCGATGAAGTCGTCACCCTCGCCGAACGCCGCCCAGTAGCCGAGGCCGTCCACCCGGCGGCCCAGTTCCATCCGCCTGGCGTGGAACTCGGTGACCTCCTCCCGGGTACGGGGCCGGCCGTCGAGGTATCGCAGCACCTCGGCGTCGGCGTCGAGCTCGACCTCCAGTTCCAGGTGCTCGTCGCCGAGCGGGATCATGAGCATCCGCTCGGTACGCAGGACGGGTTGCGGCATCCGCCCACGATCACACAGCACCTCGGGACGTGCGACGCAATAACGGGGTGCGGGGCACGACGTACCCCGCACCCTGCTCACTCGTCGCAGATGACGCCGTTGCGGTCGGCGTCCAGTCCCTGCCGGTCCCGGGCGGCGACCCGGATGTTCTCGTAGCCGCGTTCGCGCAGCCAGGCGCATTTGTCGGTGACGCCCCGCGGGAACCGCACCGGGATGCACTGCGCGATGGTGCCGTAGTTGCGGTCGCAGCCGTCGACCGTCGGGGCCACCTTGACCGGAGCCGTCGGCTTTCGTTTCGCCTTCTGCCGGGTGACGCCCGGCTGGGCGGCGAAGGTCTGCACGAACGGCGCCGGGGTGGCGTGCTTGCCGGGCTTGGCGGGCGCGCCCGTGGCCTCGGTCTGCCGCGCCCGGGCCTTCTTCTCCGCGGCCGCCGTGGACGCGGCCGGGACAGCGGACGGGCTGACCGGCGGCGCCTGCTGTGCGACCACCTCGGTCGCACCGAACCGGGCCGGCTCCCCGTCCGTGGTGAGCGCCCACGTGGTGCCGCCCACCAGGGCGACCGCGGCCAGGCTCAGTGCGGCGATACGTGTCCGGGTCATCCGACCTTCACCCACTTCGCAACCGACGGGACGCCGTTGGTGCCGACCACGAACAGCATGTACCAGCCAGGGGGCGCCAGATTGGGATTGCTGGTCAGGTTGAGGCTGATCGAGTTGCCGGCGACCGTCATCGGCAGGTCGACGAACCGCTGGTTCGGGTCACTGGAGTGGGTCACGGCGGCCGGGCGGATCAGCTCGGCCTTCAGGACCGGCCCGTCGACGGTGATCGTGTTCGAGCTGCCGTAGGCCCAGTTCGGCGTGGACAGTCCGGTGATCTGGGGCCGGGCGCCCTTGAACAGGTAGGGCGGCGAGTAGACCGACACCCGCATGTCGAACGTGCCGTTGCCGGGGTTGTCGCCGACCGCCATCACCCGGCCGTCGGGCAGCAGGAACGCCGACGAGTGATAGCCGCGCGGCACCGGGTCGGTGGCCATCCCGGCGGTGAACGTGTTGGTGGCCGGGTCGTACATGGACGCCTCGTAGACGGGGTCGGCCCGGTTGTGCAGCGCGCCGCCGGTCTCGAAGACCTTGCCGTCCGGGAGCAGGACCGCGGAGACGTACATCTTGCCCTGGTCAGCGGTCTGGGCGACGCCGCCGGTCATCGTGCCCGGCGGGATCTGCGGCCCGGCGGTGTAGACCGGCGACGGCTTCTTGAGGTCGATGATGTCGGTGAGCCGATGGGCGTCCGGGTTGGTCTCGTTGTTGCCCCCGCCCATGGTGAGGACCTTCTGGTCCTGGGCCGGCGGCAACAGCACACTCATCGACTGGTCACGCTCGTCCTTCTTGCGCAGGCCGTTGACCGGCGTGATGGTCGCGCTGTCGTAGTCGTAGATCGAGGCGCCGGAGCCGGACAGGCCGTTGCCGAAGACGTGGCTGCCGGTGTAGAAGAGCCGTCCGTCCTGCATCAGGATCATCGACGGGTAGAGGCCCCAGAAGCTCCAGGTCTGCTTCGCCTCGCCGACGCCGAGCCAGCGGCCCTCCGACTCGTCGAAGTACTGGGTGAGCACGGTGCCACTGGAGTCCTCACCGAGGCCGCCGAGACTGACCACGTCACCGTTGCCCATGATCGTCGCCGACGGGTACCAGCTGCCGCCCGTCATGTCGTTGACCCGCTGATAGGACCGTGCGACCGGATCGAAGACATACGAGTTCTTCAGTCCCTTGTAGCCGTGGCTGCCGTCCGCGGCCGAGTACTCCTTGTTGCCGCCCATCACCAGGATCCGGCCGTCCTTGAGCTGCACGTGACCGGCGCAGAACAGGTCCTCGGGGGTGGGCACGGCGGTGAACGTGCCGGAGCCGGGGCGGTAGATCGCGGTCTTGAACGACTTGGCGGCGAACGCCTCCGGGTCGTTGCCGGAACCGGCGATCAGCAGCACGTCGCCGTTGCGCAGGACCACGGCGTGGATGGCGCGGACCGTCGACTCGAACGGCATGACCTGCCAGTCGCCCTTGACGCACTTGTCACCGGCGCTGCACGACGTGCCCGGCGCCGTCTGGGTGGCGTCCACCATGGTGTAGTCGTCGGTCTTCAGGGTGCCGTTGCCGTAGACGGTGACGCCCCAGACGATCTGGTCGGTGTTCGCCGGGATCTGCGGGGTCCGCACGGTCTGCCTGGTCCACGTGCCGGTGACCGGCAGCGTGGCCAGGTCGGTCCAGTACACCCAGCCCTGCGCGACGTCGTGCCGGAACACGGTCATCACCGTGTTCGGGGTGGTCGTCTTGTACCAGACCGACAGGTCGTACTGGTGGCCCGGCGTGACGTTGGGCGCGCACGAGGTGTCCTCGAGCATCATCGCCTTGCGGTCGCCCTCGCCGGCGTTGGTCAGGGTCACCGCCATCGACCGGGCGCCGCTGTGCGCGTCGCTGCTGATCTCGAAGGTGTGGCCGTTGTTGCCGTAACCGGACTTCTCCCAGCAGACCGGGAAGCCGTCCGGGGCCATCGACTCCAGACCCGGGTTGGCGATCAGGTTGGCGCCGGCCGTGGCCGGCCGTTCCGGCAGGGCCAGGAACAGCAGCAGGGACAGCACCAGCAGCTGGGCCAGGTGGAGCCGGTTACGCCGGCTCATCAGGGGACGTGACGGGGTCATGACTTCTTCCCGGCGAGGTAGATCAGCCTGTCGGAGATCAGGAAACGGAGGACGAAGGACGCGACCAGAGTCAGCAGATTGCCGACCAGGACGCCCAGATTCAGGACGCTGACCAGCACCGTCAGCAGTGGGATGCGCAGCACCAGGTCGGCGTTGCCCATGAGGAAGAACCGGCTGAACCGGCTGAGCGGGCCCCGGTTGCGGTGCTTGCGGTAGAGCAGCGCGTCGGTGAGGACGAAGTTCCAGATCACGGCGACGACATTGGCCATCACCGCGGCGGCCGTGTAGTGGACCTCGGTGAGGTGCAGCAGTGCCCAGAGCACGGCCTGGTTGGGCAGCAGACCGGAGATCCCGATCAGTGCGAACGCGAGCATCCGCAGCCGGCCGGGGCCGATCCGCAAGCTGGCGAGGTGCTTCAGGAAGCGGATGCCCTCGGCGGCGGTCGACTTCGACTCTCCGGCGTGGCGGGCCTGGAAGCCGTAGGGCACCTCGACGATCCGGCCGGGCCGGTTGCGGACGATCAACTCGAGCAGGATCTTGTAGCCGAGCGGCCGGAGCTCGCCGGCGTCCAGCGAGCTGGCCCGGATCGCGAACAGGCCGCTCATCGGGTCGCTGACCGACAGCAGGCTGTTCCGGAACAGCGTCTTGACCAGGAGCGTCGAGCCGCGGGACACCATCCTGCGGTAGCCGCCGGCCAGACCACCGGTGTCGCCGCCGTGCGCGTACCGGCTGCCGACGACCAGGTCGGCGCCGTCGCGCAGGCCGGCCGCGATCAGGTCGGGCACGATCTCCGGCGGGTGTTGCAGGTCGGCGTCCATCACGACGATCCACTCACCACGGGCCAGGCGCATGCCCTCGACCACGGCGCCACCGAGCCCACCCTCGCCCTTCTCCCGGTGGTGGATGGTGATCGCCATCGGGAAGTTCCGGGCGGCCTGCTCGATCACGGCCGGGGTGTCGTCGGTGCTGTCGTCGACGAACACGATCTCGGTGTCGTCGTGCGGCAGCGTGGCGGCGAGCCGTTCCAGGAGAGCGCGGATGTTGTCGCGCTCGTTGTAGGTGGGCACGATGACGCTCTGCAGCAGCGTGGAGGGCAGCGGGCCCACCCCGATCTCGCCGGGCAGCACCGCCCGGGTACGCCCGGAGCTGCGGTACCGCTCCAGTGACAGGGTCTTCTCACCGGGCGTGACGGTGGCCTGGTGCGGCATTCCGACGGCCGCCCGGCCATGTGCCTGGGTGGTCATGGGTTCTCCTTGTCGATCCGGCGGATCTCGATGCGGCCTTCGCCCTCGCCGAAGCCGGCGGCCACCGTCGAGTTCGTCAGCAGGGTGTTCACCGCGGGCAGTGACTTGGAGTCACCCCGCAGCGCGGGTGTCGAGACCAGGTAGTCGACGTCGCGCCAGCCGTTCGGCAGCCGGGCCGCGACGGCCGGGTCCAGGTCGAGCTTGTAGAACCAGATGGTCCGGTCCGGTTGGTAACCGGCGTCGACGCATTCGAGCCAGAGCACGTCGTCGAGCACGATCGTGGTGTTCGCCCGGTCCGGCACCCGCTCGCGCAGATAGCGGGCGGCGGACACGTATCCGTCGTGGTAGTCGGCGGTCAGTGCCAGCCGGTTGCCGGCCCACCAGCGCGGGGCGACGACCGTCGCGGCGAGCAGCACGAGGACGGCCGGCAACGCCAGGCGCGCCAGCCGCTGCCGGGCCGGCATCACCCGGACCGCCAGGTCGAGCACGCCGCCGACGGCGATGGCGAAGAACGGCAGGAGCTGTACCACGTACATGACCGGCAGGTGGCCGCTGGGACGACAGGCGATCAGCACGAGGATGGCGCCGGCCACCGCGGGCGGGCGCAGGCGGCGCACGAACAGGCACACGACGGTCGCGACCAGACCACCGGCCAGCAGGTACGGGTCGTGGTCGAGCCAGGACGCGACCAGCTTCGCCGCGATCGACCCCTCGGTGAAGACGCTGCCGCTGCCGGCCCGTGAGCCCAGCTGGAACTGCCAGGCGCCGATCAGCGACACGTGGTCGGCGCCGGGGAAGAGCTCGCCACGCAGTAGCGCGTACAGCGGGTAGAACGCACCGACCAGGACCAACCCGCTGGTGTAGCCGCCGACCGCCCAGGAGCGGGTGGTGCTGCGCGCGGTGTGCTGCCAGAGCCCGAGCACGACCGCGGGCAGTGTCACCAGCATGGTCTCCTTGCTCAGCACCCCGATCGCGGTGGCCGCGCCGGCGGCGGTGAAGTGCCACAGGTTCCGGCGTGGCGACAGCACCAGGGCCAGTGCGGCGAGCATCCACACCACGGCGAACGTGTCCAGGTAGACGCCCCGGTACATGACGACGGTGATCGGTGACAGGCCGAAGGCGAGCAGGGCGGCGGCGGACGACCACACGGCCATGCCGAGGCGCCGGCAGATCACGTAGACCAGCAGCACGACCGCCGCGATCACCGGGAGCATGGCGATCCGGCCGGTGGTGGCGACCGTCGAGCCCTCGGTCCCGAACAGGCCGGGGATCCAGGAGAGACCGGCGAGCTGGATCCAGGCCAGCGGTGGGTGGTCGTACCAGTAGGTGTAGTGGGCCAGGCCGTGCCCGTTGGCGACCGCCCACGCCTGTGCGAGGTAGGTGCCCTCGTCGTCGTTGACCATCGGGTACCCGCTGATGTTGACGCCCAGGACGGTGAGCACCAGCGTGGTCAGGGCACCGGCGAGGAGTCCTTCGCCGCCGGCGATCGCGCGTCGCCGTACCCCCGTGGGCTTCTGAGGGTGATCGGGCGCCGGAACCCGCGGCCGGGTCGTCTCGACGATCGAGCCCCGCGCCTTCGGAATGAGCGCGGTCGTGGTGGTCTGCTGAGGTTCACTGGTCGTCGTCATGCGGCACCGGCCTCGGCGTTGGCGTTCTGGAGGTGGGCGCCGACGTGGGTGGTCAGCTCCCAGTCGCGGCGCCCGCTGTACTCGCGCCAGACGGCACGCAGCGCGGCGACGCTGAGCAGCAACGCGTAGGGGAACGCGCCGAACAGCAGCCAGGCGTAGTGCAGCGGCCTGATCCGGAGGCGGTACTGCTTGCCGAAGTCCCGCAGGCCGATGGCCTGGAAGACGATGTTGGCGGCCATCGGCACGAACGGGACGAAGGTCGCCAGCGCGATCCCGACCGGCAGCTCGGCCAGGACCCCGACGGCGATGCCGATCGGGATGGCGACACCGGAGAACGCCTGAAGGAACGGGCCGGTCAGGGTGTATCGGGCCAGCACCCGCTGGCGCAGCGGCAGCCGCCGCCACTCGCCCTTGCGCAGCACCTGCAGGAAGCCCTGGTTCCAGCGGGTGCGCTGCTTGAGCAGGCTGCCGACGGTGTCCGGGGTCTCCTCGCGGGTGACCAGGGACGCCTCGTACGCGACGGTCACCTTGGCGCCCCGGCTGGACAGCCGCACCCCGAGGTCGCAGTCCTCGGCCAGGCAGGTGCCGTCCCAGCCGTTGGCGGTGCGCAGCACGTCGGTGCGGACGAAGACGGTGTTGCCGCCGAGCGGGATGAAGCCCTTGTCGGCGTGCAGGTGCAGGCGGCTGCGGAACCAGAAGAAGTACTCCAGGCAGTTGTGCAGGCTGAACCAGCTGGAGTGGAAGTTGATCAGCTGCACGCCACCCTGCACGACGTCGGCGCCGGTCGACCGGAACGCGTGGTCGACGTGCTCCAGCAGGTGTGGGTGCACCTGGTCCTCGGCGTCGAAGACACCGACCACGTCGCCGCGGACGAACGGCAGCGCGGTGTTCAGGGCACGTGGCTTGTTCTTCACCTCGTTGTGGTCGGTGACGACCAGCACCCGGCCCGGCGCTCCCGCGGCCGCGGCGTGGGCCACCGCCGCGGTGTCCGGGTCGTCGTGGCCGACGATCACGATGATCTCGTAGCCCTGGTGGGTGGAGCGGAGCAGGCGCTGGATGGTGTGCTCCAGCACGGCCTGCTCGTGCCGCGCCGGCAGCAGCAGGGAGAAGGTCAGCCGGTGGTCACCGTCCGGCTCCGCGAAGCGGGTCGCGGCAAGCGTCTCCGGGGTTCGCCACGCGTGCATCGTCCACCAGAGAGTCACCGCCGCGAACGTGGCGAGCACGAGGGAAATAAGGATCATGACGGCGGCAGCCAAGGTCGTCGCCTTTCAGCAATGAGGGAATTCGACTCCAAGAATGGAGCGGCCCGACCATATCGCGAACGTCGGCGAACTATTCAAGTCGATCTCGCTGATTCCCGCTTTCCGGTGAGTTGTTTCGATTTCGTTTCTCTCGAACAACGGTCGGATCGGCGACAAATACCATTCCGAGAATCGCTTCCGGGTACGCGAGACAGCCCGGCGCAAGCGTCAGGACGCGACCGGGCGGCGGCCGCCGGGACCGCTGAAAGAACATAAGTCACGTCGGCTCTTTCCCGCGTCACGCGTCCGAGGGAATGACCGCGAAATCTTCTGGAGAATGCACCATGCGCCCGATTTGCCGACTATTGCAGTATCTGCATGTCTTGATTGTCATAGTTGCTGGGCGTAATTGATCTCCAGGAGCAAGATGAGCCCGTCCCTCTCTCTTTGGAGCACAAGATGCTGGACTCAACGCTTCGCCGTCGGTCACTCTTCGCCGTCGGCGGTGCACTCGCCGGATCCGTCGCCCTCGCTCCGGCCGCCCACGCCGCCCACCACGCCGGCACCCCGCTGGAGCAGCTCCTGGCCGGCAACCGCCGGTTCGTCACGGGCCACGGCCGGCACCCCCACCAGTCCCCGGCCCGGATCCGGGAGATCGCCGCCGGTCAGCACCCGTTCGCGGTCATCCTGGGCTGCGCCGACTCCCGGGTCGCCCCGGAGATCCTCTTCGACCAGGGCGTCGGCGACCTCTTCGACAACCGGGTCGCCGGCAACATCATCGACGACCTGCTGCTCGGCAGCATCGAGTACGCGGTCGAGGAGTTCGCCCCGCCGCTGATCGTCGTGCTCGGGCACGAGCGCTGCGGCGCGGTCTCGGCCACCCTCAACGCCATCAGGACCGGGGGCGAGGCCCCCGGTCACATCGCCGCCATCGTGGACGCGCTGCGCCCGATCGTCACCCCGTTCGTCGACGACCCGGACGGCGTGGACAAGGCGGTCTCCGCAAACGTCCGCGCCCAGGTGTCAGCGCTGGTCACCCGCAGTGAGATCGTCGCCCACAGTGGAGCGCGGGTGGTCGGCGCCCGTTACGACCTGGACACCGGCACGGTCACGGTGCTGTAGACGGCCTCCGGCTCGCAGAGACCGGTGAGGGCCAGAGCCTGCCGCACATGGCCGGCCGCGTTGACGATGTCGTAGCCGTGGCCGCCACGCATGGCGCGGGTGTAGCCGATCAGCAGCAACTCTATGCACTCGCTGCCGATCGTCTCCGCCCGCGCCATGTCGATGATCACCCGGTGACCGCGGCGGCCGGAGGCGAACGCGTCCCGCATCCCGGCGCGAAGGACCCGATGGGCATCCCGGTCGAAGGCGCCGATCAGGTGCAGCCGGATGGTGGATCCGGTCCGGTGGTTGGTTCGCTCGATCTCGTACCGTGGGTCGGTCATACCTGAAGTCGTACTCGCAAAATGTGTCCGGCAGCCGAAATCCCGATGACACCGTGACCGAGCCAACAATGGCGCACCTCAGAACGGAACGCAGACGAGCTCACTGTAAAGAAGATCGATCTGATGCGGTTGCAGAGTGTCGCTGCGGAACATCCGTCTGCGATCGGTGGGCACCCTGATCGCGCCGCGCGGCCGGAAACCGGCCACCCGCGGTTCCAGAAGGGTCACCGGAAGCCGGTATCGGGTGAGCAGATGGCCGGTGAACGCCCGGAACATCCGGCGGAACACCACCGGATCGCTGACGTGCACCAGCGAGGCGAACAGCGGCAGGTTCTTCGGACGGTCGTGCCGGAACACCACGTGACAGACCCCGAACCGGTCGGCGAGGACCACGTGCCGGGCCGCCGGCGCCTCCCGATGGTCCAGATAGAGCTGCAGATCATCACCGGCCAGCAGGTCCTCGATGCGGTGCGGATCCGAGGTGACCACCCGCCCGGGCAACGGCACGGACAACGGCAGATGGGGTACGGCCAGCAACTCGCTCTCCAGGTGCCGGAAGCCGAGACGCTCGTTCATCCCGATCACGTTGCCGCTCGGGGTGAGGTCGGTGAAGTGGTAGCCCTCCTGCCTGAGCAGGGCCCGCAGCAGCTTGACACTGAGCAGCCGGTACCGCGGGAGCACACACCAGCCGCCCAGGTTGCAGAACCGCTGCCGTGTCCCGCCGACCGTGCGCTCGGCGTAGAAGGCCAGGTAGACGCCGACGACCAGACCCGCGGCGAGAAGCATGAAGCCGTGGTTGGGCGCCGGCGACTTCCACGGCGGGGTGAGCGCACGGGCCCACATGTCGACGCTGAGCCGGGTGTTCAGATGGGCGTGCAGGAATTGAGCGACCCGGGACACGTCCGCGGACGTGATCGGCAGGACCTGGACGTTCATCGAACCAGGATCCCAGCCTCCCGGGGTGCGCCCACAGTCGCAGAAGTCATGTCATAGGCGAGCCGGAGTCACGATGCGGCCGCCCAGGCCAGCAACTCGGTGCGGGCGGCGGTCAGCGTCGCGGCCGGCACCGACGCCACGTCGGAGGCGTTGACCACCAGCGCCACGTGCACCCGGCCCGGCGCCGACCCGGTCGCGTCGAGCAGCAGCCGACGGGCGGTCGTCGCTCCGGCCTCGGTGGTCACCGCGACCGGTCCGGTCGCCGGCACCCCGGCGACGACACCGAGATCGGAGACCACGACGGTACGCGCCGACGGGAACGACCCGGGCAGATGCAGCTCGGTCGGTGCAGCGAGTGGCGCCGACGGCTCCCGCCAGACCAGTACGCCGTACTGGCGGCCGGCGACCAGCCCGGCGATCGCGGGCAGACGGGACGGCACGGTCAGCCACGCCTGCTGACGTCCCGCGCCGGCGAACCCGTCGCGCGCCAGGTCCTCGTAGGCGAACGCGATCGTGGTTCCGGCCACCGCACTCGGGAAGAGCCGGTCCAGCACCCGCCGGTCCAGCCGCGGCACCCCGCCGGCGATCACCGAGTGGTCCTCGCCGTTCCACGCGTCCCCGGCGGTCTGCACCTTGTCCGGGTTGAAGTTCATCAGCTCCCGGTGCCTGCCGCTGTAGTCGTCCCAGTGCCACTGGGTCGACGACAGCACCTGCCCGGAGCCCGCCGCGCCGTTCCAGAACGAGGCGCCGGACAGCCGCGAGTCGAGGCCCTGATACATCGAACGGATCATCCACGGGGTACGGGAGCTGCTGCTCGTGCCGGACATGGCGTTGCCGAACTCGGAGACGAACGCCGTGGTCCCGAGCGCGGTGGCCCGGTCCCGGATCCGGTTCATCGCGGCGCTGTACGTCCCGTCACCGGCCGCCGACGGGTCCAGGGTCATCCGCCCGCCGTCGTAGTAGTGGCTGTTGAACACGTAGCGCGGGCCCAGCCGCCCGGCCGTGGACAGGCCGCCCTGCTCGAAGAACCCGGTGTTCCAGAAGACCAGCGGCTCGGCGTAGAGCGGCAGCGACGACCAGCCCGTCGCGTCCATCACGGCCCGGAACCGCTGGTAGAACGGCAGCAGATAGGTGGTCTCCCAGGTGGTCCCGGAGCCGCCGTCCAGCCCGCCGTCGAAGGGCTCGTTGAACGGGTCGACGCCCAGCATCATCGGGTAGTCGACGCGGGACCGCAGGTGGGTGAGGGCGGCGCGGGCCTGCGTGAGATAGGCGTCCTGCACGCCGTAGCGGTTGCGCCAGAAGTCGTACATCGCCGCGCGTACCGCGCCGTTGTTCATCATGTTCTGCCCCCACAGCAGGCAGATGCCACACGACTCGTCCGGATAGGTGCCGGCGTCGATCACCCACTTCGGGGCGCCGTCGCCGGTGTACCAGCTGTCCGGGTCGAACAGGTGGGCCGAGTACAGGTCCTGGTGCCAGTCGAGCAGCACCCGGATGCCGCGGTCGGTGAACTGGCGGATCTGGTCGGCGGCCCGGTCCAGGTAGGCGGTGTCGATCCGGTCGCGGGCCGGCTGCACCCCCTCCCAGCTGATCAGGAAGCGGATCGCGTTGGCGCCGGTGAGCTCGCGCATCCGGGTGGCCGCGGTCGCCGCGTCGGCGGTGCTGCGAAACGGGAGGAGGCCGTTCTCGTACAGCTTGGTGCTGCCCGAGACGTTGAAGCCGCGCAGGACGATCTCGCGACCGTGGGTGTCGGTGGGTGCGGCGGCGGAGGCCGGTCGCGCCGGCGTCGCGAAACCCGCGACCGCCAGCAGAAGTGCCAGGAAGAAGGCCCGCATGTATCGACGGTAATCACTTGTTCACAATCTGCAACACCTGTGGGAACAGCGACTCATGGGGCCTTTCCCGTCATGCCGGGCGCTGGGTGTACAGACAGCCCGACGACTTCCCCAGCTTGCGCAGACCGGTCAGGTCGCCGGCGCCCCACACCGCCTTCTTCGACGTGATCGTGTGGTACATGATCTGGTTCCGGTCGTCCTGCTCCGGGTGCGCCAGGCCGATCGCGTGGCCGATCTCGTGCATCAGCACCGCGCCGGTCGTGCCGTTGCCCGACGCCCCGAAACCACGCGACAGCGACTTCACCGACGACGCGTTCAGCACCACCGCACCGGACAGCATCATCAGCGCGTCACCACCGTCCGCGGTGTACGCCGTCTGCCACGAGCCGCCACCCATGCCCAGCACCCGGCTCCCCGACGGCAGCCACTTGCTGTGCCTGCCCGGCGTCACCCAGGCGATCACGATCTCGGTGCCCGCCGGGTACGTGCCGTCGTAGCCGGACTTCGCCTGCGGGATCACGCCGGTCGTCCCGGCATAGCGGAACGTCAGCCCGGTGGCCGCGGCGATCCGGCTGAACGTCGTCTTCACCTCGGCCAGCGAGTCCTTCGGCGCACGGTCCAGATTGACCCGGTAGTCGATGACGCCGCCGCACGGGTTCCACCGGGCGACCAGCCGGCTGCCGTGCGACTGGCTCATGAAGGCATAGGCCTTCGCGCTGCCGGCAGCCGCCAGAGCCACCCCGGGCTGGGCCGCGACCAGCGTCGACACCGCGGCGAGCAGGAGCAGTACGCGCTTCATACGGGGGTCCGATCGATCGAAGGGAGGCCCCATTCTGTGATCGCCACAGGTGCCGTCCCGGGTGGACGCCGGGTGCGGGCCGGTTGCGGTCAGTTGTGGGCGTACCTCTGCGTGGGATTTCGCTTCTGCTCGTAGAGGCGGGCGTCGGCGACCGCGTAGAGGCCGTCGAAGTCGTCACCGTCCACGTCGAGGACCGCGGCGCCGATACTCACGCCGGTCCGCGCGCCCAGCACCGTCCGCAGTCGTCCGGCCGCCTCCGACGCGTCATCGTCGGTCAACAGGACCACGAACTCGTCGCCACCGAGCCGGCCCACGATGTCGTGCGGATGCACCTGCTCGCGCAGCGTCGTCGCCACCCAGCGCAGCAGCTCGTCACCCGCCGCATGCCCATGCCTGTCGTTGAGCAGCTTGAACCCGTCCAGGTCCAGGACCAGCAGCGCGGCCTCGCGGCCGGTCCGCCGGCTGTGCGCCATCTCGGCCGCGAACCGCTCCGCGAACCCGCGCCGGTTCAGCACATCGGTCAGCACGTCCACCCGCGACAGCCGGGTCAGCAGCCGACGCTGGCGGGCCGCCGCCCGGCCCTGCAACGCGCACGCCGTCGCCGCGGCCGCCGTCTCCAGCAGATGCACCGCCAGATACCAGCCGTCGACGTCACCGACCCGCAGCCCCACCAGCAGGTAGAGCCCACCGGCGGCCAACGCCACCGGCCCGGCCACCTCCGGCCGCATGCCCAGCATCAACAGCGGAATCGAGAGCAGCACGCCGATGCCGAGCGGCTGATCCACCCCGCCGTCCAGGGTGGCGATCGCCGCACAACTCACGAACGCACTGAACGCGAACGCCAGCATCAGCGGCCGGGCCAGACGCGACCGGCTCAGCCAGTCGGCACCCACCACGACCGCGAGACCGGTGAGCAGACCCCACAGCGACAGCATCACCATCCCGGTGCGATGCGGGTGATCGTTGGCGACCAGCCCCATGTAGACCAGCGCCACCACCGTCTGCGTGATCGACATCCAGCCCGGGTCGGCGATCGAATGCCGCCGCCGCTCCCGCGCCTCCACCGCCGCGACCGGCCCCGACGGACGGATCCCCGACCTCGCCCCGGCCACCGCCGCAGCGGTCGGCGCACGCCGCACCCGGGCCGCCTTGTCCTGGTAGAGCCGCTCGTCGGCGACCAGCAGCAGTCCGGCGAAGTCGGTCGCGTCACCCGGGAACGAGGCGTGCCCCAGGCTGCCCGGCGCGCACCCCCGCAACCGCTGCCGCAGCCGCTCCACCACGACCTCCGCGTCCGCCGTGTCGGTGCCCGGCAGCAGCAACGCGAACTCGTCGCCGCCCTGCCGGCCCACCACGTCGTGGGCGCGCAGATCCGCCCGCAGCTCCTGACCGGTCCAGGCCAGCAACTCGTCACCGGCCCGGTGGCCGTGCGTGTCGTTGACCTCCTTGAAACGGTCCAGGTCCAGCAGCACCAGAGTCACCGGACTGCCACTTCGCTCGGCGTCGGCCAGCTCGGCCGCCACCCGCTCGTCGAACCCGCGCCGGTTCAGGC
Organism: Actinoplanes sp. CA-252034; assembly: GCF_050956125.1. Lineage (NCBI taxonomy): Bacteria > Bacillati > Actinomycetota > Actinomycetes > Micromonosporales > Micromonosporaceae > Actinoplanes > Actinoplanes sp. CA-252034. Next base: position 2,287,635 of record NZ_CP191846.1, on the reverse strand, counting down.
AACCGGTCAGCGGATCGGTGCGCGAATTGTCGGCCAGCCGCCGCCGCAACGACGCGAGCACCGCCGAATGACGCAGGCACAGATACGCGACGCAGCCGAAAGCCAGGCCATGCACCAGCGGATACCCCGGCGGCGGTGGGTCACCCAGGACCAGGACACCGGTGTACGCCGAAAGGCCGAGCCCACCGGTCACGAGGAACGCCCGTGGCGGGACCACGATCGCCAGCAGCAGCACCGACAGTGGGATGAACGTGCCCAGTGGCCCGGCCACGCCCCCGTCGATGATCCCCAGCGCCGCCGACCCGGCCAGGTTGACGGCCGCCGCGGTCAGCTGGCTCCAGATCCACCACCGCGTCCGGGCGATCCGGCTGGACGCCGTCCAGCCCACCACCGCGAGCCCCACCATCGCCAGCGCGACCACCAGCATCGACACCCGGTGCGGCTCGCCCCAGGTGCCGACCGCGTAGGCCGCCGCCAGCACCGCCGGAACCGCCCCGTAGGCCGTCGACGCCCGCAGCGACTGCCGCCGCGACCGCTCGACCGTGCCCAGGGATTCGCGCTTCACGACGCGGCACCTCCCTGGTTGAACTCGACCCCGCCACCATCGGCGGGCCCGCGCTCCCCTTGAGGCTTCCCGTCTCACGCCCTCGCGCCTTTGACAGCCGCCGCTCTCTGCGCGCCTTGGACCAGCCGCCGCCCACTGCGCGCCTTTTGCAGCCGCCGTCCTCCGCGCGGTGCTGGGATCACCCGCCCGGACAGCGAATCACCCACACGAGACCGCACGTTTCCGAAGGTTTCCGCAGAGGCTGGGTAGGTCCGGTGACACAGGCGAGCACGGCAGGGGGACCTCGCATGCAGAGCCGGCTCCGCATCGCGGGCCACGGGATGCAGCCGATGCTGCTGATGTTCCCGCTCGGCCTCTTCTGGATGGCGTTCGTCTTCGACCTGGCCACCCTGCTCGGGGCACCCACCCTGCTGGGCACCGTCGCCTTCTGGAACCTGGTCGCCGGCCTGGGCGGCGGCCTGCTCGCCACCTTGGCCTCCGTCGCCGACGCCATCGCGGCGACCACCCCCGCCACCGCCCGCCTCTTCGTCTCGGCGCTGCTCCTCGACGTCGGTGTCCTGATCGTCTTCGCCGTCCTCACCCTCATGCGCGTCCGCGACCCGCACCGCGCCATCTCGGCGAGCCTGCTCACGGTCGAGTTCGCCGGCCTGGCCGCCGCCGCCTTCAGCGCCTGGTTCAGCGGCCGGCTGGCCACGCCGGGCGCCCCGGTCGCCGACCGCCGTCCCGTTCGCGGGGCACGCCAGCCGGTAGCCACCATCCCCACCGACCTGAACCGGCTGCTCACTCACCCGACCCCGCCCGCTCCGAGACGAGCTCCCCCGCCATCCGGGCCGCCCGGGGCCGCCGCCCCGCCGCCACAGGCACAGGCACCAGCACCGGCCGCCGAACGCCGTGACGTGCCGCAACGGAGACCCCGGTCCGCCGCCTCCCCACGACCCGCGCAAGCCGGCGAACACCGTGACACGCCCCGCCCCAAACCTCGCCGCGACGCCTTTCCGCCGACGGAAACCGCCGACGAATGCGGTGAGGCTCCCGGGCCTGAGCTCTCGGCCCACCGTTCCCCCGCTCGAACGCCGTGATCCCCTCAGCCGGAGCCCTCCGGCGGCCCATCGACCGCCCGCCGACCGTCTACGGCGGGCGACCGGCCAGCGCGACGACAACGGCGACGGGAACGGAGCGGCGATGGAGATACGGGGACGAAGCGGCGACAGGGACGGCGGCTACGACGGCTACGCGGGCGGGGGCGGCGGCGGGTCGATGGCGGCGAGCATGCGGGTCGCGATGTCTCGGGCGGCGACGAGGATCTCGGGGCCACCGAGGATTCGGTACGGAACGGGGATCGCGGTGAGCTGCCGGACATACCAGTACGGGGAGCTGGTGGTGCCGGTGAGCAGGGTGGTCCCGGGCCGGGAGCCGGGGGCCAGCGTGCCCAGGGCGGTGCCGGCGCTCGTCGCGACCTGATCCGGGTCGGCGTCGATCAGCACCTCGGCGTGGTACTCCCAGCCGGTGGCCAGGTGCTCGTCGAGCACGGCGATCGGGTCGGCGAGCGCCGGCGGGACGAACACGGTGGTCAGGATGTCGACCCGGGTGACGCGGTCGATGCGGTAGGCGCGGCGGGCCGCGGGACGGTGGGCGTGACACAGCAGATACCACCGGCCGTGCCGGACCACGATCGCCCACGGGTCGGCGTCGGTCGTCCACTCGTTGCCGGCCTCGGAGCGGTAGCTCACCCGTACCGTCTGATTCTGAGCGCAAGCCTGCACCAACCGTGACGTCGTCTCGGGGTCGGGCCGCGCCGCCCCGCGGTCGGGCGCGGGCGCCGCGGTCCGGCGGACCGCCTCGACCTGGGCGCCGAGCGTCTCCGGCAGCACCCGGACGATCTTGCCGAGGGCGCTGCCGACCGGATTGCTGGTGTCGCCGGCCGCGTGATGGCCGTCGAGGACCGCCATGACCAGGCCGAGTGCCTCCGCCTGCGTGAAGATCAGCGGCGCGGGGCGGGCGCCGCGGCCGACGCGATAACCACCGTACGGCCCGCGGACCGACTCGATCGGGATGCCCGCTTCGCGGAGGATGGCGATGTAGCGGCGTGCGGCCCGCTCGGAGATGCCGCCGAGGCGCTCGGCCAGCCGGTCGGCGGTGATGCCGGGGCTGCCCTGCACGGCCTCGAACGCCATCAGCGCCCGCGCGGTCGGGCTCTCCACCAGTCCACCCTCGCTTCCGTCACGCCGCCTTCACAACCAGCGCCGCCTTCATCACAAGCGCCGCCTTCACCCCGGCAGTCCTTCTCCACCGGCAGTCCTTCTCCACCGGCAGTCCTTCTCCACCGGCAGTCCTTCGCCCCAGCGGCCCTTCGCCACCGGCGGCCGGACCGCCAGAAGCGACCAGCTTCGCGGAGGGTCCGACGGCAGACGGTTCCGGGTGCCGGTCGCCGGTTCCGGAAGCCTATCGTCCGGAACCGCGGTTAACGTGCGGGCATGATTCCGATGGGACCGCCCGCTGCGGGCACCGAGGTGGAGACGTTGGTCGGGTCGTTGGAGCGGCAGCGGCGCATCTTCGCCTGGAAGACCGGCGGGCTCGACGCCGACGGCCTGCGGGCCACCGCCGCGGCCAGCACGATCACGCTCGGCGGGCTGCTCAAGCACTTGGCGCTGTGTGAGGACATGTACTTCTCGATCCGGCTCGGGCGGCAGCCGGCGGCGCTGTGGCGGGACGTCGACTGGGACGACGAGGCGGACTGGGAGTGGCGGAGCGCGGCCGACGACAGCCCGGAGTTCCTCTACGCGCTGTGGCGGGAGTGCGTGGAACGCTCGCGCGCGAACATCACCGAGGCGATCGGCGCGGGCGGGCTGGACACGCCGGCCGACTTCACCTGGCCGGACGGGCGGACGCCGAGCCTGCGCCGGATGATGATCGACATGATCGAGGAGTACGCCCGGCACACCGGTCACGCCGACCTGATCCGGGAGTCGATCGACGGCCTGACCGGGGAGGACCCGCCGGAGTAGGTCAGGCGCCGGGGATCTCGAAGATCATGCAGCTGGACGTGGCGTGGGCGATGAGACGGCCGGCCGGGTCGGTGATCCGGGCCTCGGCGAGCGCGGTCCGCCGGCCGCGCTGCAGCACGCCGCCGGTGCAGGTGAGCCGGCCGGAGGCGATGGTGGCCGGGCGCAGGAACTTCACGTTGAGGTCCATGCTCGTGTAGCCGACCCCGGCCGGCAGCGTGCTGTGGACCGAGCAGGCGGCCGCGGTGTCGAGCAGGGTGGAGAGGACGCCGCCGTGCACCGTGCCGAGCGGGTTGTAGTGGAACTCCTGCGGGTCGAGCTCGACGGTGACGCTGCCCTCCTCGACCCGCATGCCCACCACGTCGATCAGGTGCATGATCGGCGGCGCCGGGAAGTCACCGGCCGACATGGCCCGGAGGAGCTCCAGCCCGCTGCGGCGGCCGATCTGGCTCGCGTGCTCGACCGGATCGCTCCAGCCGAAGGTCCGGGTGCGGGCGGCTTCCTGGGTCTGCGTCATGGATGCAGGCTTCCAGAGGCTTGATGAGTCTGTCAACGAGACTTAGCCTTCCTCACATGACCGCTCCCCCCGCCCTGAAATGGTCCGTCGACAACTGCACCGTCGAACGCGCCATGGGCATCCTCGGCGAGAAGTGGTCCCTCGTCGTGCTGCGCGAGGTGTTCACCGGGATCCGGCGCTTCGACGACATGCGGGTGCGCACCGGCATCCCCCGGCAGGTGCTCACCAACCGCCTCAACAAGCTGGTCGAGAACGGGGTGCTGCGCCGCGAGCCGTACCGCGAGCCCGGTTCCCGGGTCCGCCACGAATACCGGCTCACCGACCGGGGCTTCGACCTCTACCCGGTGATGATCGCGCTCGCCGAGTGGGGCAACCGCTACCTGGCCGACCCCGAGGGCCCACCGATCCAGTACGCCCACCGCGAGTGCGGCGCCGAGCTGCACATCGCCGTCACCTGCGCCGACGGGCACCTCGTCGAGAAGCAGCGGGAGATCCAGCCCCGGCCCGGCCCGGGCGCCCGGCTACGCTCGCCCGATGCTGGATCCTGATCAAGCCGCCGATTACACCGGCCGCTACGCCGACGTGGATCCGAGCGTGCTGTACGACGGCGCCCGGCTGCTGGAGCGGCCGCAGCTCTGGGCCCGGATGCTCGACGGCTTCGCCGACACCGACCTGGTCGCCTCGGTGTTCGACGCCTGCACGGAGCCGGTCGAGTCGCGGGACGAGCCGGCCGGCCCGGGCCGCTGGCCGGTGCTGAGGTTCGGTGCCGGCGAGTCGGATCTCGCGATGATCGAGTGGCACGGCCACGACCACGAGGGCGGCCTCGACTATGTGGTCCTGCCGGCCGGCACGGGCCGGTGCCTGAGCATCGCCTCGGTCGAGGGGCACGGCTGGGGCCCCGGCCTCTCCTGGCCGGAGGCTCTCCGGCTGGTGGACCGTGGACGGCTCGGCACCCCCGCGCAGCGGCTGGTCCTGCTGCACCCGGCGATCAGTGACCGCGGCGCCCCTCCCACCGCCGCCGACCTGCTCGCCGACGCGCTGATCGCGGTCTGCGCCCCGACCGCGACACCCGTCGAGGCACGGGAGACGGCCCGGCAACTGCTCGACCGCTCGGCCCGCTGGTCGACGGAGGACGGCGCGCTGATCTGTGACGCCGAGTCGTCACCCCGGCGGCCCGGCGGGTTCCCGCCCGAGGATCTGGTGCTGATCACCCGGGCGCTGTCGGCGAACCCACCGGACCCTCGCCGGTCAGCGTGAGGAGCTGAGCGGCAGCGCGCGCACCAGCATCCGGTGCGGACGCCAGCCGGGGAACGGGATCAGGTCCCCGACGTGCTCGAACCTCAGGCGCTGCAGGGCGTGCCACACCCGGGTGTTGGTCTCCGCGACCGCCAGCGAGACACGCTCCTCCTTGCGGTGGTCCAGCAGCTCGGCCACCATCCGTACGCCCAGCCGGTGCCGTTGCTGTGCCGGATCGACGAACGCCTCACAGACGGCGAACGTGCGACCGTCCCATTCGGCGACCAGATCGGGATCGTTCACATCGGTCATGTCGCGCCACCAGAGGGTCTCCGGAGGCAGTGGACAGCCCATGACGGCCCCGACGAGGGCACCGTCCACGTAGCCGAGTGCGGCCTGGAATCCGGGCGCCTCGGCGGTCCATCGCAGACGGTCCTCAACCGACGGTTCGCTGTGGTCGGTCAGGTGGAGATCGGCGGCGTGAACCCGTCGATACACCGCGGCGAGCTCATCGATGTCGACCTTCTCGGTAAGGACGACCGAACTAGTATTTTCAGACATTTTGATCACGCGTGCCCCCACGCCTGAACCTCCGTTAACTTGATAAGGTAAGCCTTACCTAATCAGAGGTCCATTCGTATTGGCAAATCAGACTGCTCCCGCTCCCAGCGCCGGTGCGTCTCGGCGACCCGCGGCCACAGAAGAGCGCGATCCGAACCGGGTAGAACGATGCCGAAAATGTCGGCCAGCGCATGGAAATAGGCGACCTGGTCGGACAGCACCGTCCGGGACGGAGAATCGCCGACCCGGGTCAGGATCAGGCCCCGCAGGACGTCGAAACCGGTCGCGTCCCGGCGCGCGGCCATCGCCACCCGGACGAAGCCCGACTCCGGCGAGGTCGTCAACTCCTCGTGCTTCTCCCGGAAATCCGACATGCGGGCGGGTTGGGACCGGAAATCCATCCCGAGGAAGCTCCCCCGCGCGTCATGGTCGAACCGCCACCCGCCCGGCTCCACCACGGACGGGCGTAGCCCGTACCGGAAAGGCCCGTCGGTGTAGGTGCCCTCGACCAGCGGAAGCGGACCGTGAACGCCGTCGCCCATGCCGAGATCGGCCAGCCAGACGCCCTCGGGCGACTCGGCCGACGGCAGACCGGAGACGGTGAGCACCAGATGGTTGCCGGTGGCCCCGCCCACCGGATCGGCGTGCCCCTGCACACCGCCGAGATGCCTGGTGACACGGTAGCCGAGCGCCCGCAGCAGCGCCGAGAACGCCCCGTTCAGATGAAAGCAGTAGCCGCCGCGACCGGCCACGATGCGGCGAACGGAAGCGGACGGGCAGACCGTCGTCGGCCGGCCCAGGTGGATCTCCAGGCACTCGTAGGGCACCCGCTCGGCGTGCGCCCGGTGCAGCGCCCGCAACGCCGGAACGGACGGCTCGTGACCGGCCAACTCGGGCAGGCCCAGCCGGGCGAGATAGCCGGGGACGTCGATGGTGTCGGGCATGCCGACACGCTAGCCGCATACGATCCACGGGTGACGATCAGCGACACCCGGCCCCGGCGGCCGGTCATCACCATTCTGGTCGTCTGCCAGAGCAGCATCGGCCTGATCTTCGGTGGGATCGGGCTGTTCCTGCCGCTCATCCGCACCGACCTGGACCTCACGTTCACCCAGGCGGGCACCCTCGCCGCCGCGAGCAACCTGACGTACGCGCTCATGCAGGTCCCGTCCGGCTACCTCGCCGACCGGTTCACGCCCCGGCGGCTGTTCATGATCGGGCTGTTCGGCATGAACCTGCTGGCCATGCTGTTCGCGGTGCTCGACTCGTACCCCCTGCTCCTGATCGATCAGGCCCTCGCCGGATTCTTCCGGGCCCTGGTCTTCACCCCCGGCATGCTGCTGATGACCGCGCTGTTCCCACCCGGCCGGCGTGCCACCGCCATGGGCCTCTACGTGGTCGGCGGTTTCTCGTCGAACATCCTGCTCAGCGCGGTGGGGCCACTGCTGGTCGGACCGCTGGGCTGGCGGCTGTTGTTCCTGCTGTTCGCCGGTTTCGGCCTGCTGTCGCTGGTCCTCTACCGGTTGCTGGCCGGTCCGGCCTCGACAAGGCCCACTTCCTCGGCGGTACGGTTCACCGAACTGCCCCGCCTCGTCCGGAAGCGGATCGTGCAGCTCACCGGCGTGATCCAGTTCACCCGTCTGGCCGTGGCGCAGGGCTTCACCTTCTGGCTGCCCACCTATCTGGTCGTCGACCGCGGCCAGTCCCTGACGACGGCCGGTCTCGTCGCGGCGACCGCGTCGGCGATCAGCGCCCCGGTCAACTACCTCGGCGGCTGGCTCTCCGACCGGATCAACCGTCCGCTCCTGGTCATCGGCGGCTCCCTCACCGTCCTGACCGTCGGGTTGACGCTGCTCACCTACGTACCCGGCATGATCGGAGTGCTCGGTGTGGTAGCGCTGATCTCGCTGGCCGTCCAGGTCTACTTCGGGCCGCTGTTCGCCCTCCCCCTCCAGGTCCTCGGCGACCGCAACGCCGGCCTGATCAGCGGATTCGGCAACTTCTGCGCCAACCTGGGCAGCTTCGCCTTCGTGTACGCCCTGGGCGCCGTCAAGGACGCCACCGGCTCGTTCCGGGCGGGCTTCCTGAGCCTGGCAGTCCTGTGCGTGGTAGCCCTCGTGGCCACCCGACTGACCCGCCCGTTGCTCACACCTCCTCCACCACCCACCTGAACCGGCGGCCCTCCCAGCGCCACCCTCACCGCCACCGCGCCCTCACAGTCGCCGCCCGGTCGCCGCCGCCAGCACTCTCGCCGTGCCTGAACCAGCCGGCCTCCTCGGCGCCAGCCGCCCCCGCCATCACCGCGCCCTCACCGCCATCGCGTCCTCACAGCTACCCGCGCGGTCGTCCCTGGCCGCACCTCGCCGTCGGCTCGCGGGGACGCGGCCTTCTCTGACCTGTGGCGCATCCACCGCGATGCGGATGGGAGCGCTCCAAGTTAGTCTTGGGGCGGGACGCTGACCGAAGGACGGACACCCATGCTGATGGCCCTGCTGCTCGACGCCGCCAACATCATCGGCGGCTTGCTGCTCGCCATTCCCCTGCTCGGCCGCTTCCCGGTGATCGCCCGGCTGACCGCCCGGATCGCCCCGTGGCGCTGGCTGATCGGCATCGTCGCGCTCGTGGCCGGCGGCTACTTCCTGATCGTCCACCTGATCTCCGGCCCGCACCTGTTCCACTTCGAGGTCGTCGGCATCGCGGTCGGCGTCATCCTCGCCTGGGAGCGGCTCACCGGCCGGCGGCCACTGGCCCCCGCCACGCCGGTCCCGGCCTCCACCGCACCCGGCGCCACCTCACACGAGCCCGCGACGGCCCCTTCCCGGGCGCCCGATCCGGCCGATCTGTCCGGCCCCGCGCTGCTGGTCGCGGTCTTCGGGATCATCGCGATCATCGTCGGCGTCCAGGGCCTCTTCACCCCCAACTGACCTGGTCCTCCGGTCCGCGCGACCCCACCGACCCGTCATTTTCAAACCACGCGGCCTGTCCATGCGAGGCACGCGGCCCCACCCTGCAACCTGCGGGGCCCGGCTGGGGTGGTGGACGTTCCCCATGCCGGCGCCGGTTGCCGTTGCGGCTCTCTACAGGCGGCAATCGAACCCGGACCCGACACCGGGCACGCCCGCCGCCCCAACCGAGGGCGACAAACCGGCCCAAACCTGCACCGGCACACCCATCGCACCGACCAAGGGCTACAAACCTGCCCAAACCCGCACCGGGCACACCCACCGCCCCGACCAAGGGCTACAAACCGACCCAACCCGCACCGGATACACCCGCCACCCGACCAAGTTCGGCGACTCAGACCCGCATTGGGCACCCCGCCCAAAGCGGTTTATTGAGGGTGGAACACCGACTCGTTGCCGGCTGAGGGGCCCCGTACCGCCAAGGTCCGCGCAGTCCCCACGGAGCCGGAGCCGGAGCCGGAGCCGGAGCCGGAATCGGAATCGGAATCGGAATCGAACCCGGAACGACCCGGAACCGGAACCGACCCAGAACCGAACCGACTCAGAGCCGGACCGAACCGGAACCGACCCAGAACCGGAACCGACTCGAAGCCGGAACCGACTCGGAGCCGGACCGAACCGGAACCCGCCGGGAGCACGGCCCGCTGGAGCGCTGGTCAGGGAGTCGGAAAAGGGTGGCGCAACGGGTTGTAGGTGTCGCGGTAACCGCGCGGACCGATCATCTGCAGCAGCATGTGACGCAGCCACGGTGGGAGGGCCGCGGCGCGGGCGAAGCGGTCGGTGGCCTCCTGGACGTGGGTGACGCGGTCGCGGCGGAGGCGTTCGTAGTGGGCGCCCGCGTCGTCCCAGTCGGTGGTGGCGAGCAGGTCGGCGAGGACGAGGCCGTCTTCGACGGCGAGGGCGGCGCCCTGGGCCCAGACGGGTGCGGTGGCGTGGGCGGCATCGCCGACGAGGACGCAGCGGCCGGCGGACCAGGATCGGGTGCGGACCTCTTCGATGGGTGAGTGGTAGAGCTCGGTGACGCTGTCGACGGCGCGGCGGACGGTCGGAGGATAGTCCCGGAACGACGTGTGCAACCACGACGCGTCGGCGCTGACCTGTCCGCCCCCGGTGGCTGAGGCGTAGCCGTACACCTGGTGGTCGTCGACGGGGATGAGCAGGAACGCGCCGCCCGGGCCGGACCACACGGTCCAGCAGTCGACGCCCGGGTTCGGGGCCATGAAACGCCAGCTGGCGGCGCTGAGCAGGGATGCCTGTGTGGTGGTGGCGCCGATCGCGGTGGCGCGGACGACCGAGCGGACGCCGTCGGCGCCGGCGACGAAACCGAACCGCTGGCCGGTGTCGTCGCCGAACTCGACGTCGGCGCCGCCGGCCACGGGGCGCACCGCGGTGACCGGCAGTGAGCGGCGGATGCCGGCGTCGAGGCCGTCGGCCAGCAGCGCCAGGAGGTCGGCGCGGCGCACGCATCGTGGCCGCGCCTCGGGCCCCCAGAAGGCGTCCTCGTCGACCTGGAAGAGAACGCGGTCGCGGCTGGACCGGTATTCACGGCGCCCGGTCGGACGGCCGATCTTGTTGAGGCCGTCGGTGAGACCGAGCGCGGCGAAGGCGGCGACCGCGTTGCCGGGCAGGTTGATCGCGAGTCCGCCGCTGTCGTCGTCGCTGCGCTCGGCGACGGTCACCGGAACGTCGCGGCGGCGCAGCGCCCGCGCCAGGGCCAGGCCGGCGATGCCACCACCCACCACAAGTACGTCCATGACGATCCAGAATCCCCTTCATCGACCGTCATCGGATCGTAGTGCCGACAACCGGACAGTCAGCGCCGGATCTTCAGGTCAGCCCAGACGAGACGGTGGTCGGAGGTCGGGAAGCCGTTGACCGGTGCCCACTCCGGACCGTAGACGCCGCTGAGCCGGGACAGCGGGTCGGCCTTGACCGGCCAGAACACGCCCGCGCCGCGAACTTTGATGCCGGCGCGCGGCAGCACGTAGTCGGCGCGCAGGTTGCCGGGTGCGGTGTCGGCGAAGTCGGCGGTGTCGTACGCCGGGTTGCCGGTGTGGGTGAGGTTGGCGCCGCCCTGCAGCGTGGCCGCCTCGGCGGCGCCCGCGCTGGCCGGGGTGACGCGGGTGTTGATCAACGGGTGGTCGAGGAGCTGCTCGATGGCGTCACCGGTGGAGTCGCCGTCGTCGGGGTCGGCGTTCTGGTCGCCGGCGATCACGAACTTCTCTCCGGCGCGCAGCCCGCCACGGTGGCCGCGGTCGTCGTAGATGTACTTCGACGTGCGGCCGGGCGTGATGTAGTCGGCCCAGAACCGGATCTCGTCGTGGTTGCGGCGGCCGTTGCGGTCCTCGGCTCCGTCGAAGGTGGGCGGTGTCGGGTGTGACGTCAGGAAGTGCACGGTCTCCCGGCCGATCCTGATCGGCACGTCCCAGTGGCTCTTCGACGACAGGCGCAGCGCCGCCTGCTCCTCGGCCGAGTAGAAGTCGGTGGGGATCAGGTTGCCGGGCATGTCCTTCCACTTGAACAGCTGGAAGGTGCGGATCGCCCGGTGGTCGATGGGGTACTTCGAGTAGACGACCATGCCGTACTGGCCGGGGAAGAGGCCGAAGCCGTACGAGTCGTCGCCGTAGGCGCCGTCACCGGGCGTGGTGTCGATGACGCCGTTGTTGTTGAGGTCGAAACCGGACGGGATGCCGGTGTTCGACGGGGCGACGTAGCGGTACCGGTACTTCTGGGCGGGCGCGCCGTTCTGGGAGACGGCGAGGAAGTTGTCGGCGAAGAGCCGAGCGGCCTCGGGGTCGTAGTCGAACTCGTTGAGCAGCACCACGTCGGGCGCGGACCGCTGGATCACCTCGGCGACGTTCTCGGCCTGGCGACGGTAGACGTCGTCGACGCCGGGGGCGGCCAGGTGCTCGCGGAGCAGACCCTGGGAGGGCCTGTTCAGGGACAGGTTGTATGTCGCGAAACGGACCTCGGGCGAGTGTGCCTGAGCCGGCGCCGCAACAGAGACCAGCGACGCCCCGAGGAGCGCGGTGAAGAGAAGACGCTTCATTTCTGAAGTGACTACCGGCCGTCTCCACTGGACGCAATGGCGTTCACCGAGCCGCCATCGACAATTCTCACCAGACCAGGGTGCCGACGGTGAGGGCGGCCGCGGTGAGCGGCAGGGCGACCCGTAGCGCGCCGTCCTGGGAGAGCACGCGCAGCCCGGCGACGATCATCATGAGGGCGATGAGCACGACGGCCGCGGCGACGCCGAGTGGCGGCACGATCAGGCCGGCCGCGAGCCCTAGACCGCCGAGGATCAGCAGGCCGGAGACCTTGCGGTACTCGGTGAGGGAGACCCCGAAGTGGTACGCCGCAGCGCGCTGATCCTCCGGGGAGGCGCTCAGCCGGGCGATGCCCTGCACGCCGAAGAAGACGATGACGATGCCCGCCAGCACGGTGTTCACCCCAGCAGGTTAGTTTTCGTGCTCACTCGTGTGCAACATCCTGTGACATGGCTCGCCGGATCGCCTCCTCCGCGGCGGTCACCGGCAGGCCGGCCGCGACCAGCACCGCGGCCGCCGCCCGGGTGCCGTCGTCGGCCCACAGCTCGTCGTTCGCCGCCTGCATCATGGCCAGCGTCATCGCCTGCAGTGCCGCGCTCAGCACCGGCAGCGGCAGGTGGGTGGCGAACCGGCCGTCGGCGCGGGCCCGCTCCAGCAGCGCGAAGCTCTGCGCCGCGATCGGATGCAGCAGCTCCCGCAGCCCGGCCATGCCGAGGTTGCTCTCCGCCAGGGAGATGAGCAGGCGGTACTGCTCCCCCGCGGTCCACAGCGTGAGCGCGAAATCGGCCATCGCGACCTCGGGGTCGAGACCGGAGCGGTCGGTACGACTGAGCGCCTCCAGCAGGTCCGCCGAGCACTTGTCGGCCAGCCCGGCCAGCAATTCGTCCCGGTTCGGGAAGTGGGCGTAGACCGTCCGCCGGACGACCCCGGCCGCCTGCGCCAGGTCGTCCATGCTGGCGGCGGGCTGCCGGGCGAGCAGGGTCCGCGCCGCCCGCAGGATCCGGTCCCGGTTCTCCTCGGCGTCGCGCCGCCGGCCCCGCGTGGTCACTCGGCCGCCTTCTTCCCCGAGCGCCGCTTGTCACGGATCCAGATGATCGCCGGCTTGCCGTCGCCGGAGTCGCGCCGGTCGATCTCGAACAGCCCGATCGCGGTGACCAGCCCGCCCAGCTTCGGGTATCCGTAGCTGCGCGGGTCGAAGTCGGACCGTTGCTTGGTGATGATGTGCCCGACGGCGGCGAGCGGCGCCCAGCCGTCGTCACCGGAGGCGGCCTCGACCGCGGAGCGGATCAGGTTCATCAGGCTGGTGTCGCCGCGGAGCTGGGCGGACGCCGACACGGGGCTCGGCGGGGGCGCGGGCACGTCCTCCGGCTCGGACAGGTTCTCGGTGTAGATGAACTTGTCGCAGGCGGCCACGAACGGTTTCGGGGTCTTGCGCTCGCCGAACCCGTACACGGTCAGGCCGGACTCACGGATCCGGGACGCCAGCCGGGTGAAGTCGCTGTCGCTGGAGACGATGCAGAAACCGTCGAACCGGCCCGTGTACAGCAGATCCATGGCGTCGATGATCATCGCCGCGTCGGTGGCGTTCTTGCCGGTCGTGTAGGAGAACTGCTGTATCGGCTGGATGGACTGGGCCAGCAGCTGGTCCTTCCACCCGCGCAGACTGGTGCCGGTCCAGTCGCCGTAGGCCCGCTTGACGTGCGCCGTCCCGTATTTCGCCACCTCGGCGAGCAGCCCGTCGACGATCGACGCCTGCGCGTTGTCCGCGTCGATCAGTACGGCCAGTTTTGCCGAGTTGTCATTCACCGCCACAACCTTCGAGGATAAGGCCGAACCCGGGTGCTGATCACCGCGCCGTCGATACATAGACGGATCTCGAAATCGGACGGTTCGGCCGGTATCGTAGGGAAATGGCGCTGTGGATCAGCCGTAGCCTGCAGAACCTGCTGACCGAGGCGGGGCCGGAGGGCCGGGCCGAGGCGCTCACCGAGCTGCGGACCGCGATCGCCGGCCGGGAGGTGGCACTCCCCGCGACGCTCGCCCCGGCGGATGCCGAGATCGCCCGCATCGCCGCCCTGTTCGTCGACGACCTGACCGAGCTGCACCTGCTGCAACTGCGCTCGGTGGACCGTCCGGACGCGACCCGGCTGGCCACCACCACGGCGGGCCACGCGCTGCGCTCCACTCAGCTGCGTCACGCCGACCGGATGCGCCGCCGGGCCGCCGGGGTGTTGTGCGCCGAGCCGCCGGACGTCACGGAGGCCACCCATGTTCGCTACCTGACCACGGCCACCGGGATGCTCGCGTTCGGCGACTACTACGAGCTGATCGCGCTGATCGTGACGTTCCCGTTCGACGACCTCGATGATCCGCGAGCCCTGCGCGGCGCCCGTGACATGGCGATGGCGAGCCAGGCCACGGCCGCCACCCGCATGCTGTTCGAGGTGGATCTGACGGCACCGGCCCTCGACGTGGCCTACCAGTCGATGTGGGTCCGGATGATGGCCGACGCCCGCGAGGAGGAGTTGCTGCCGTGCATCCACCGGTGGCGTCGCTGGGCGGGCCTCGGGAGCTGACGCATCACAGTGGAGACACAAAGCGCCTGACAAGTTCTTGACGCCGTGGCTGTGAGCGCTAACACTCTGGCAACACCCCCGTTACCTGCCCGTCGATCTTCCCTCGTCGGGCGAGGTCGTCCTCGGCTGGGAGAAACATGCAGATGAGCAGGCGCTCCGGGCGCCGCAGATCCTCTTTGTTAACGTCCCTGACAGCTCTGGCCGTCGTGGCCGGCTCCGTCACCGTCCCGTCCCCGGCCGCCGCCGCCGCCGACGGGCTGGTTCTCTGGTACAAACTCGACCAGGCGTCCGGCTCGGTGGCCGTGGACTCCTCCGGCAACGGGCGGGACGGCGCCGTCGTCGGCACACCGGCCTGGGAGTCCGGCCAGGGTCTGGGGCTGAACGGCTCGGACACGTACATCAAGGCGCCGAACGATCTGCTGAAGTCGCTGGACTCGGTGAGCGTCTCGTTCGACGTGCGGATCGACGCCTCGCAGAGCACCCCGTACTTCCTCTACGGGTTCGGCAACACCGACGCGACCACCGGCAACGGCAACGGGTACCTGTTCGCCACCGGAAACGGCTACCGCAACGCGATCTCGCTGGGCAACTGGACGGGCGAGCAGAACACCCGGCCCGCCGACGGCCACAACCTGGCGCGCGGCACGTGGAAGACGGTCACGTACACGCAGACCGGCACGACCGGCACCCTCTACGAGGACGGCGTCGCGGTGGCCGCCAACACCGCGGTCAGCGTGCTGCCGAGCGCGATCGGCGGCGGCACGACGACGGCCAACTACTTCGGCAAGTCGAACTACTCCGGCGACCGGCTGCTCAAGGGCCGCCTGCGCGACGTGCGGGTCTACGACCGGGCGCTGAGCGCCGGCGAGGTGGAGACCCTGGCGTCGGCCGCGAACATCGAGGCGGTGGCGGCCGACGTCGCGGCGCTCGATCTCGGCGACACGAGCGGCCTGACCGCTGATCTGAGTCTGCCGGCGACCGCCCCGTACGGCTCGAAGGTCTCCTGGACCTCCAGCGACGCCGGCGTGATCAGCGACGCCGGGAAGATCACCCGGCCGCCCGCCGGTGGGCCGGACGCGCACGCCGTGCTGACCGCGACGCTGCGGCGCGGCGACCGCAGCGACACCAAGACCTTCGCGGTGACGGTCGAGGCCGCGCTCGACGACGCCGCCAAAGCGGAGGCCGCGGTCGGGGCTTTGACGATCCACGACCTCGACGACGTACGGGGAAACCTGACGCTGCCCACGTCAGCGAGCTGGGCGTCCAGTGACCCGGCGACGATCGCGCCGGACGGCGTGGTGCACCGCCCCGCCACCGGCCAGGCGGCGAGGAAGGTCACGCTGACCGCCACCGTCACGGTCGGCACGGCCACCGCGACCCGTGACTTCACCGCGACGGTCCGGCCGCTTCCGGCGGCGGCGAAGTACGAGGGCTACCTGTTCAGCTACTTCACCGGCGAGGGCTCCTCGAACGGCGAGCAGGTCTACAACGCGCTGAGCAACGGCGACGACCCGCTGAGCTGGCGTGAGATCAACAACGGGAACCCGGTGCTGACGTCGACGCTGGGCACGCAGGGCCTGCGTGACCCGTTCATCATCCGCTCGCCGGAGGGCGACAAGTTCTACCAGATCGCCACGGATCTCAAGATCTACGGCAACGGAGACTGGGACGCGTCGCAGCGCACCGGCAGCAAGTCGATCATGGTGTGGGAGTCCACCGACCTGGTCGACTGGACCGACCAGCGCCTCGTGAAGGTCTCGCCCGACACGGCCGGCAACACGTGGGCGCCGGAGGCGTTCTACTCGAAGGAGCTGGGCGCGTACGTGGTCTTCTGGGCGTCGAAGCTCTACGCCGAGAACGACCCGAACCACACCGGCAACACCTACAACAAGATGATGTACGCGACGACGCGCGACTTCCGCACGTTCAGCGAGCCGAAGGTGTGGAAGGACCCCGGCTACTCGGTGATCGACTCCACGGTCATCGAGAACAACGGCGTCTACCACCGGATCACCAAGGACGAGCGGAACAACTCGTCGAACACGCCGTGCAGCAAGTTCCTGATCCAGGAGAAGTCGGCCGACCTGCTGAGCACGAACTGGGACTTCCAGGCCGAGTGCATCGGCTCGGGCGTGATCAATCAGGGCGAAGGTCCACTGGTGTTCAAGTCGAACACCGAGAACAAGTGGTACCTGTTCATCGACGAGTTCGGCGGGCGCGGCTACGTCCCGTTCTCGACCACCGACCTGAATTCGGGGGTGTGGACGCCGGAGCCGACCTACAGCCTGCCGAAGCGCCCGCGCCACGGCACGGTCCTGCCGGTCACGAAGGCCGAGTACGACCGGATCTCGGCGAAGTACGAGGAGCCGCCGACCCCGGCCGTGGGCCTGCGCCTGCGCTACCAGTTCGACGAGACGAGCGGCACGGTCGCCCGGGACACCTCCGGCAACGACTTCAACGGCACCTACGAGCGGACGCCCGCCTGGGGCACCGGGGTCCAGGACGGCTCCTTCAAGATGTCCGGTGGCACGAGCTCGCCGTACGTCACGATCCCGAACGGCGTGCTCAAGGGCGCGCAGGCGGCCACCGTGTCGGTGTGGGCGAAGTGGACCGCGTCGACGACGGTCAACCAGTGGATCTACTCGCTCGGCCCGGACAGCAACAGATACCTGTTCACGAGCCCGCGCAACGGCGGCAACGTGCTCTTCTCGGCGATCACCACCGGCTCGTGGTCGGCGGAGTCGAAGCTGTCGCACAGCGCCGCCCTGCCGGGTGGGAGCTGGCAGCACATCGCGGTGACGATCGACGGGTCGAACGCGGCAATGTACTTGAACGGGACGCGGATCGCGAGCGCGACCGGTGTGACCGTGAAGCCCTCCGACCTGTATGACGCATCGAAGAACTACAGCGGTTACATCGGACGGTCCCTCTATGCGGCCGACCCGTACTACGCCGGTGAGGTCGACGACTTCCGGATCTACGACGTCGCCCTGTCGGCCTCGGAGATCCTGGAGCTGGCGGGCCGCACGACGAGCATCGGCGGAGTCACGCTGCCGGAGCTGAAGGCCGACGCGATCATCGACGACACCAACGGCACGGTGAAGCTGCCGGTCAAGCCGGGCACGGACGTCCGGTCACTGGCGCCGTCCTTCACCCTCGCCCGGGGCAGCACCATCGACCCGGTGACGAGGCAGGACTTCACGAAGCCGGTGACCTATACGGTGACAGCCGCTGACGGGACGAGAAGGGCATGGCAGGTCAGCGCTCTCGTCATGAAGTCGCCGATCCTCCCGGGGCTGAACGCCGACCCGAACATCTCGGTCTTCGGCGACACCTTCTGGATCCACGCGACCACCGACGGGTTCGCCGGCTGGTCCGGCACCCGGTTCAAGGCCTGGTCGTCGAAGGACCTGGTGAACTGGACCGACCACGGGGTGATCCTGGATCTCGGGCCGGACGTGAGCTGGGCCGACGACAGCGCGTGGGCGCCGACGATCGCGCAGCGCAACGGCAAGTACTACTTCTACTTCTCCGGCGGCCTGGCCACCGGCAACACGGCCAAGCACCTGGGCGTGGCGGTCGCCGACTCCCCGGCCGGGCCGTTCACCGACGCGCTCGGCAAGCCGCTGGTCGCGGGCGGCACCTACCCGGGCCAGATGATCGACCCGGCGGTGTTCACCGACGACGACGGCAGGTCGTACCTGTACTGGGGCAACGGCAACTCGTACCAGGTGCCGCTGAACGACGACATGGTCTCGTTCGACCCCGCGCTGGTGAAGACGTACAAGCCCACGAACTACAACGAGGGCGGCTTCGTCATCAAGCGGGGCGGCGTCTACTACTTCATGTGGTCGGAGAACGACACCCGCAGCGCCGACTACCAGGTGGCGTACGCGACGGGCTCGTCCCCGCTCGGGCCGTGGAGCGACCGCGTCGGCGTGATCCTGTCGAAGGACGCGTCGCTGGGCATCCTCGGCACCGGTCACCACTCGGTGGTCCGGGTCCCGGGATCGGACGACTGGTACACGGCCTATCACCGGTTCGCGATCCCCGGCGGTGACGGCACGCACCGGGAGACCACCATCGATCAACTGGAGTTCGCGGCGGACGGGGCGATCAAGCCGGTCGTGCCGACGCTGGAGAGCATCGCCCCGGTCACCGTGGCCGGGGCCGGGCCGGACACCGGCGGGCCCGAGGGCAGCGCCATCGCCCTGGCCGGCACGGTCTCCAACAGCGCCAACCGGCCGACGTGGACGGTGAACGGGACCGGCTGCGCCTTCGCCGATCCGCACGCTGCCGCGACCACGCTGACCTGCGCCGACAACGGCACCTACACGGTCACGCTGACCACGGGCGGCAGCAGCGACTCGGCGACGATCACGGTGGTCAACGCGGCGCCGACGGTCACGGTCCCGGGCGGTCACCCGGCGCCCGACGCGCCGATCGCCACGAAGACCGAGATCGTCCGGAACCTTCCGGTGCGCGACCCCGGCGCGGACACCCTCGGTTGTACGGCCACCTGGGGCGACGGATCCACCTCGAAGGGAACGGTGGCCGCGGGCGTCTGCACGGTGCGTCACCAGTACACGGCCGCCGGCCTGTACCGGCCGTCCGTGACGGTCAGCGACGACGACGGGGCGACGGTGGGCGGCGTGCTGCCGTTCGTGACGGTGTACCAGCCGAAGGCCGGTCACGTGGCGGGCAGCGGCTGGAGCGGGGCGACGGACTTCGCGTTCGTGGCCCGGTCCGGCAGGAGCACCGGCAAGGCGTGGATCACCACGCCGAAGGGCGCCTTCGAGTCGTCGAACCTGACTCCGGCACTGGTCTGCGGGCCGGGCGGGTTGCTCCTGGGCAGCGGGACGGTCAACGGCGTGTCCGGCTTCAGCGTCCTGATCACGGTCGTCGACGGCCGGCGGGACTCGATCCTGATCCGGATCTGGAACACCCGTACCGGCAAGGTCGTCCACGAGGTGACCGACACCAGCCTGGACGGCGGCGGCATCGTCGCCTGACGCGGCGGGAGCGGGCCGGGGGGACCCTCGGCCCGCTCCCCGTTGACATCCACATCGCCAAATGTTTACGTAACCATCCATCGACTTCAAGGACAGCCATGAAGATTCGAGCGCTCCTCGCGGCCACGGTGCTGGCCGTCTCGCCTCTGGCCATACCACCGGCGGCCCACGCCGCCGAGGCCACCACCGCGGCCACGACCGTCACCATCGACCCGAGTTACCACGGGCCGGAGTGGGAGGGCTGGGGCACCAGCCTCGCCTGGTTCGCCGACGTCACCGGCGGCTACCCCGACGAGATCCGCAACAGGCTGGCCGACATGCTCTACGGCCCGAACGGGCTGAACCTCAACATCGCCCGTTACAACATCGGCGGCGGCAACGCGCCGACGGTCAAGCCCTACCTGCGGCCCGGCGGCGCCGTGCCGGGCTGGTGGAAGGCGCCGGCCACGTACACGCCGGCCGACAAGGACTGGTGGGACCCGGACAACCCGCAGCACTGGAACTGGCAGGCCGACGCCAACCAGCGCTGGTGGGTCGACAAGATCAAGAAGCGGGTCGACCACTGGGAGACGTTCAGCAACTCGCCGCCCTGGTTCCAGACCGTCAGCGGGTACGTCAGCGGCGGCTTCGACCCGAACACCGACCAGATCCGGCCCGAGACCCTCGACGACTTCGCGACCTACCTCACCCGGGTCACCGAGTTCCTGGAGAAGAAGCACAGGATCACGGTCGACACCATCGAGCCGCTCAACGAGCCGAACACGAACTACTGGCGTACCACCCTCGGTGCCGACGGCCGGCCCACCGGAGGCCGCCAGGAGGGCGCCCACGCCGGACCCGCCTCGCAGGCCGCGGTGATCGAGGCACTGAACCGCGTAGCGCCGGACCGCGCCATCGCGGCGCCGGACGAGACCAACCCGGGGACCCTGGTCACCGACTGGTACGGGATGACGCCGGCCGCCCGGGACGCGGTCGACCGGATCAACGTGCACACCTACGGCACCGGCGGCCGGACCAGCGTGCGCGACATCGCCAAGGCCGAGCAGAAGCCGCTGTGGATGAGCGAGGTCGAGGGCAGCTGGGGCAAGGACTTCACCAGCATGGACTCCGGCCTCGGCATGGCCCAGCGGATCATCGACGACTTGCGTGAGCTGGAGCCGTCGGCCTGGGTGCTGTGGCAGCCGGTCGAGGACGCCAAGAACATGATCGCCGAGGGCAACCTCCAGTGGGGCGCCATCCACATCCCGTTCGACTGCGGCAAGAAGGACACCCTCGCCACCTGCCCGATCCAGACGAACACCAAGTTCGACACGATCCGGAACTTCACCCACTACATCCGCCCCGGCGACCACCTGGTGAAGGTCGACGGCACCCGGAGCGTCGCGGCGCTCTCCAGGAACGGCCTGACCGTCGTCCACTCCAACCCGGCCGCCACCGCCGAGACCGTGACCCTCGACCTGTCGAAGCTCGACATCGGCAAGCGCTCCACGGTCACCCCCGTCGTCACCAGCGCGAGCGGCAAGCTCGTCAAGGGCGCCGCCGTACGGGTCGGCGACAAGCGGGCCACCCTCACCGTCCCGGCACAGTCCGTGACGACCTTCCTGGTCAGCTCGGCCACCGACCCCGGCGCGTCGCACCTGCGGGCCGACCACACCTACCGGCTCGAGGGCGTGCCCAGCCGGCGGTCGCTGACCCCGTCCGGAACCGGCATCGTGATCCGCACCAACAGCACCACCGCCGCCGACCAGCTGTGGACCGTGCAGCCGGCCGCCGGGCACGAGCAGTACCAGCTGATCAACGCCGGCACCGGGCAGCGGCTGGCGGTCCGCGAGGGCAACGCGGTCGCCGAAGCCGCCGGCGTAGTCGACGACGCCGCGCTGTGGACCCTGTCGACCACCGGCGACGGGACGTACACGATGATCAACGTGGGGGCGCGACGGCTGCTCGACGTGAACGGTGAGGCGACGACCGACGGGTCACGGGTCGGCACCTACGTGCCCACCTCCGGGGCGAACCAGCGGTGGACGCTCAAGGACGAGACGGTCGGCCGTACCGAGATCGCTCTGGCTCACACCGTGCCCGGACTGGCGCCGGCGCTGCCCGCGACGGTGACCACCGTCCTGCCCAGCGGCGAAAGCCGCGCCCTGCCGGTCACCTGGACCCTGCCGACCGCCTCGAAGTGGCGCAAACCCGGCGTGGTGCTGGTCAAGGGAACCGCGACCGACGTGCTCGGCAAGACGATCGCGGCGACCGCCAAGGTGACCGTGGACGTGTGGACGTCGACCGAGCCGGCCCGGGCCAAGACCTTCGTCGGCGGCATCCCGGCGATGCCCGCCACCGTGACCGCGATCGGTCAGAACGGCGGACGCGCCACCGTGCCCGCCACCTGGGGAACCGGCGACTACAGCAGGCTCGGCGCGGTGACGGTGGCCGGCACCGCGACGACCGTTCCCGGCCAGACACTGCCGGCGAGCGTGCGCGTGCAGGTCACCGCCCCGTCCGAGGGGCTGCTCGACGGCGCCACGGTGAGCGCCTCCTACACCGAACCCGGCTACTCCACGGCCGGGCTCACCAACGGCAACCTCACCGACAAGGCGTGGTCCAACTGGAAGGGATCCGGCCGCAACCCGGTCGAGACACTGACCGCGACCCTGCCCGCCGGAGGCGCGGCGAACCGGGCGGTGCTCCACTTCTACCCCGACAACTCGTCCGGCGGCGGCATCGCCGCCACCGTTCAGGGCGGCACGCCGGCCGCCTCCGGCGGATGCCAGGTCACCGGCTCGCCGATCAAGGTCACCTCGGCCGTCGTCGACATCCCGCTCACCCCCGGCACCACCGGTGCGTTCTGCCTCCAGCTCACCCCGACGCCGGACGGCTACCTGACCGTCGCCGAGCTTCAGGTGTACGCGAGAGCGCCCGGCCGTGGCACCGACGCGTCCGTCACGTCGATCCTGGTCGACGGCGTGCCGATCCCGAAGTTCGATCCCGCCGTCACCACCTGGAAGGCCCCGGTGCGCGACCTGTCGTGCGTCGAGGTGACCGCGGTGACCACCGACCCGTACGCGACGGTCACGGTCACCGGCTCCGGCAGCACCCGCACCGTCGTCACCACCAGTGAGGACGGTTCCGCCCGTACGACCTACCGGGTCACGCTCGTCCGCAAGCACTGACCCGGCAGCCCGGGCACCCGTTCGCTCAGTTGAGACAGAGGCAGAACGGGTGCCCCAGCCCGGGCACCCGTTCGCTCAGTTGAGACAGAGGCAGAACGGGTGCCCCAGCCAGGGCACTCGTTCGCTCAGCTGAGACAGAGGCAGAACGGGTGCCCGGCCGGATCGAGGAGCACCCGGAACGTGGTGCCCGGCTGAGTGGGGTGCCTGGTCGCGCCCAGGGCGATCACCGCGGCCTCGGCCGTGTCGAGATCGTCGACGACCACGTCGAGGTGCATCTGCTGCGGCACCTCCTGCTCCGGCCAGACCGGTGCCGTGTAGTTCTCGACCTGCTGGAACGAGATGCACTGCCCGTAGTCGGCCTTGAGGTCGACCCAGTTCTCGGTGGGCTCGGCCTTCCAGTCGAGCATCTCGCCGTAGAACTTGGCGAGGGCGGCCGGGTCGGGGCAGTCGATGACGATGGTGGGGAAACGTGCGATAGCCATGCCACCGATGCTAGGAACCATTCCGGACGTTCCGGTTCCGGTTTCTGTTCCCACTTCGGCGCGGCGCTCACCCCCGGGCGGCTCTAATCGGGCGCGGCCGAGCGGAGACGCAGCGGCTCGAAGACCGGGACCGGCGGCTCGTCGACCGGGACCGGCGGCTCGACGATGACCGGCGTCTCGGCCGCGACCTGCTCCCCGGCAGCCCGCCGCGGACGGATCAGCAGCAGGAGCACCGCGTCCCAGAGGGTGTGCATCAGCATGGGGAGCAGCAGGCTCATCGAGCTCAGGTAGAGCATGGTGAAGATCAGCCCGAGCAGGCCGACCGTGATCATCCCGCGCCCGCCCTGGTAGGCGTGCGCCGCCACGAACAGCACCCACCCCAGCACGGCCGCCACCCACAGCGGCAGCCCCAGCAGCTCGGTGCCGACGGCGATCAGCAGGCCCCGGTACAGGAACTCCTCCCCCACCCCGAACGCGACCGCCGTACCCCCGGCCAGCCGGCGCTCCCGGGTCGTCGTGGGCAGCAGCGCGGCGGTCGCCGGGGACAGCGGCCCCGTCCGCGACCGGCGGTGGACGACGATCAGCAGGACCAGGAGATACCCGGTGTACAGGTAGTCCGTCCAGTAGCCTCCCGGAAGCCGCCAGCCGACGTCGGCCGCGGTCAGATCCGGGTGGGCCGCCACGGCGACCGCTCCGGCGAGGACGAGAACGACCATGCCGGCGATGCTGTTGCGGAAGAACCGGGCCCGCCGCTGAGCCAGCACCGCCAGGACCTGCCGCCGTCTCCGCACCCCCTGCACGGTGTTCACCAGAAGGAACGCGAAGATCAGCGCGATCAACGTGGAGGCGACGGCCGTCATGACGCAACATGATGATCGATCCTCCACCGGGACGGCAACCAGCCCCGGGACTCAACCCTCGCAGCCCCGGGGAGAACTCAACCCCCGGAGAGGGCTCGGCTCTCGCGGAGCGTGCCGTCCTCGCGGCGCAACCGCAGCCATCCGACCAGGCCGAGCGGCAGCATCAGCCAGAACGAGACCAGGCGGTACAGCAGCACCACCGCCGCCGCCGTCGCATCGGGCATACCGGCCGCGGTGAGACCGGCCAGCATGCTCGCCTCGATCAGCCCGACGCCGCCGGGTGTGAGCGGCACCTGCCGGACCACCTGCACGGCCAGGTAGATCAACGCCAGCCGGCCCCAGCCGAGGTCCGCTCCACAGGCCGCGGCCGCCGCGGCCAGGCACAGCATGTCGAGGAGCCAGTTCACCACGGCCGCACGGAGGGCCCCGAGCCAACTGCGCCGCGGCAGATCACGCAGGCCGCGCGCGGCGAGCCCGAAGGCCGGCCACCGGGAAGCGATCCGCCGGGCCGGCGAGGCGATCCTGTCCCGCTGACTCCGGAGAATCCAACCCAGCAGGGGTACGCCCAGAGCACCGCCCACGACCACAGGACCGGCGTTCCCGGGGTTCGCCACGAGCCAGCCCGCTCCGTAGAGCAGGCCGAGCGCGGCCACCGACAGCAGTCCGGACACCGCCGTGACGACCGCCGCGACGGCGCCGCTCGCCCCGTGCCGCCGGTAGACGCGGAACGCGAACGCCGCCGACACCGCCGACCCGGCCGGCAGCGTCATGCTCATCGCGGACCGGCTGACGGTCAGCGCCAGCGCCCGCCCGTGGGGCAGTTCCACCCCGAGCCCGCCGAGGAGCCGCCGCTGCTGCACCGCGAACGCCGCCTGCGACAGCAGGGCCGCCCCGCCGGCCACCGCCGTCCACCACGGGCCGGCCCCGAGCAGGATCCCGGCGACCGCCCCGAGATCCGGCAGCCGCCCTCGCAGCGCGACCACGGCCGCCACTCCGGCGAGCGGGAACAGCGCCACCCGCAGCCATCGGCGGCTGACCCCGGGCCTCCCACGGGCGGTGCTCTCCAGGATCGACGTCACGCTGCTCAGCCTGCTCGCCGAACCGTCGCCCCGTCGTCCTCCCAGCGTGGGCACCGCGGGTACCGCAGTCGCGGTACTTCTCAGCCGCCTCTCAGCGCCGCCCCGCGAACGAGCGGGCCGGCCTCCGGGCAGGCGGTGCGGTCGGGGACGACGTTCATCCGGACGCTCGTGGGCTGTCCGGAATCGTACAGTTGGGTGGCGCGGGCGTTTCCGGTCCGCCGCTTATCGCTCATGACGGACCGATTTCAGCCGGTGGCCATCGACACCCGCCTTCTCATACGGTGATGCGAGCTCCGAAATGGACAGGAGATTCCGTAGATGAGTCACGACGACGTGGCGCCAACCCGGCGCCGTTCGATCCGTGTCCTGAGTGCGGCGGCGATCGCCACCGTGCTGACCGTCGCCCCGGCCACCACCGCTTCAGCCGGCGGCCACGGACACGGACACGGGTATGACAAGTGCGCCAAACAGGTCAACGACACCTATGCAGAAGTCCTCAAGTGCGTGACCGTGGACGGGGTGCTCAAGCACCTCAAGCAGTTCCAGAGGATCGCGGACCGGAGCACCGACCCGATCTACCCGGGTAGCCGGGCGGCCGGCACGAAGGGGTATGCGGACAGCGTCAAGTACGTGTCCGGTCTGCTGCGCAAGGCCGGCTACAAGGTCACCCTGGACCCGTTCGAGTTCCAGTTCGCGTTCCCGGCCGTGCTCGACCAGATCACCCCGGCGGCCGCGTCGTACGAGACCGGCGCCTTCACCAACAGCCCGGCCGGCGACGTCACCGGCAAGGTGGTCCCGGTCGACGTCAACCTGACCGGTGACCGGGCCAGCACCAGTGGCTGCGAGGCGGCCGACTTCACCGGCCTGGACTTCAGCGGCGCCACCGACATCGCCCTGATCCAGCGGGGCAGCTGCGACTTCGTGGTCAAGGCCGGTAACGCCGAGGCTGCCGGCGCCGAGGCCGTGGTCATCTTCAACCAGGGCAACGACCCGACCCGTGAGGCCCTGATCGTCGGCACGCTGGGTGACAACCCGGCCATCACGATCCCGGTGGTGGGCGCCAGCTTCGCCGACGGCTCCGCCCTGGCGGCGGCCGGCTCGACCGCGCACGTGCGGGTGCTGCCGACCGAGACCCGGACCGACGTCAACGTGATCGCCGAGCTGCCCGGCAAGAACCGCAACAACGTGGTGATGGCCGGTTCGCACCTGGACAGTGTGACCGCGGGCCCGGGCATCAACGACAACGGCTCGGGTTCGGCGGCCATCCTGGAGACGGCGCTGACCCTGGCGAAGACGAAGCCGCAGAACACCATCCGGTTCGCCTGGTGGGGTGCCGAGGAGGAGGGCCTGCTGGGCTCGGCGGCGTACGTCGCGGAGCTGTCCCAGGCGGAGAAGGACAAGATCGCGCTCTACCTGAACTACGACATGGTCGGCTCGCCGAACTACATCTTCCAGGTCTACGACGCGGACGAGTCGTCGTTCCCGGCGCCGGTCGTGGTGCCGGAGGGCTCGACCGCGCTCGAGGACCTGTTCGAGTCGTACTACACCTGGAAGAAGCTGCCGTACGACGACGCCGAGTTCTCCGGGCGCAGTGACTATCAGGCGTTCATCGAGGCGGGCATCCCGTCCGGCGGTCTCTTCACCGGCGCCGAGGTGGTCAAGACCGAGCAGCAGGCGGCGATCTGGGGCGGCACGGCGGGAGCGTCGTTCGACCCGAATTACCACGAGGCCGGTGACACCATCACCAACCTCGACGTCAAGGCCCTCGAAGTGAACAGCGACCTGATCGCGTTCGCCCAGCTCACCTTCGCCTACTCGACCGAGTCGGTGAACGGCGTGAAGGGTAAGCCGGTCCCCGGCAAGCCGATCAGGCTGCCGGCCCCGGCCGGTCCGCAGGGCACGTTCAACACCGGTGACGGCGGCCACGAGCCGCACCACCCGGAAGCCTGACCTGACGAAGGAGGCCCGCCCCGGCGACGGGACGGGCCTCCTTCCGGCATGGGCGTCAGATGTCGCGGCCGCCCGGCTCGGGCGCCGCGGTCAGGTCCATCAACTGCTGCTGGACGTGGTTGGTCAGCGCCTCCTGGTAGCTGGAGGCGAGCTGGCCCAGCCGCTCGATCTCGTCCAGCGCCGCGGCCCGCTTCTCGACCAGGCTGTCCATCGCCTCGGTGTGGTTGCGCCGGGCGTCCGCCTCGATGGTCGAGGCCTTGATCTGGGCCTCACTGACCAGCTGGTCGGCTTTGCCCTGGGCGCCGGTGATCAGCGTCTCGGACTCACGCTGCGCGTCACGCATGTGCTCGTCGGCGGTCCGCTGGGCCATCATCAGCACCCGCGAGTTGCGGTCGTCGTCGGCGGCGTTGAGCGCCGGCAGCGCCCCCGACGGCGCCTGGCTGCGGGCACGCTGGAGCTGCTCCTGCACGTTGCGGGCGTTCTGCTCGGCCCGGGCCCGCGCCTCCTGCAGCCGCTCCAACTGGGCGGCCAGGTCGGCGAACTCGTTGTTGAGGACCATCGTCGCGGCCGGGTTGCCGCCGCCGCCTCCGCCGCCGCCACGCTGGAGCGTGTCCTTGAGGGCGCCGTTCTCCTCCAGGAGACGGGTCAGCTCGGTCTCGACCTCGTCGAGGAAGGCGTCGACCTCCTCCTCGTCGTATCCGCGCTTCCCGATCGGCGGCTTCTTGAACGCCACGTTGTGAATGTCTGCTGGAGTGAGCGGCATCGTGCTCCTCGGTTCCCTCGGTTGGGTCGTGCGGCCAGAAATCCTACGCAACGGCCCTGTGCCCCTGCCGTGGGCGTGATCGTACGGGCCTCCTACCCGTAAGAATCCGACCGAGACTACCGGCGCCCGCCGCGACGCGCACGTCCACGCCGTCCGCATCACACCTATCCGCGGGTTCTTCCGTTCGCCGCACAGAGGGCGAGCGGGCCGCGTAGATTCTGAAGGCCATGAAAGCGAGACGATTCGGCATCGCGCTGCTGCTGGTCACGGCGGCTCTGGGCCCGGTCGCACCGGCGCCCGCTCTCGCCATCCCGGCCGACGGCCGCCAGTTCAAGCAGGGCTACCAGGACGGTTTCGACCAGGGACTGGGTGCCGCCCGGACCGACTGTGCCAAGCCGATCCGGGCGCAGACCTACGAGGCCACCGACTACACCCGCGGCTTCGACCTCGGTTTCGACCGGGGTTTCGCTGCGGGCGCGGCAGAGTACTGCCCCTAGGGTCTCCGGCTCAGTGCCAGAAGACGGCCACCGCGGCGTTCACCACGGTCAGCGTGATGATGCCGATGAAGTGGCCCTTGTTGACCTCCTCGCGCTTACGCGGGATGAACACCATGATGAAGATCAGCACGGCGAAGAGCAGTTTCACGCCGAGCTTGACCGGGCTGGGCTCGGCGTCCTCGCCTCCGCGCAGCGGCGCCGACAGCGCGATGCCGCTGGCGAGCTGGATGATCGAGCCCCAGAGGATCGCCGGGTTGATCCGGAATCGCCCGGACACGAACTGAGTGACGGCGCCGCCGAGCAACAGGGCGAAGCCGACCAGGTGAATGAAGAGAAGAATCAGCCGCAATGCTTCCACCTGCCGAAGCTTGCCAGGGCGATCACCTGCGGATGACCTCGGGGGTACGCCCGGTGAGCAGCGGTTCGGCCAGGAAGAGGGCGAGCGCGGCCAGCATGATCAGAAGCCCGGCCGCCGGTGGAGAGGCGCCGAGGTCTCCGCCCGAGGAGCGTCAGGATGCCGGTGGGCATCGTCTCGGTGCCGACATGACGGAACGCGACCGCCGCGAGGGCCGGGAGATTCCCACCACGACACCGTATTTTCCCAGGTGAAGCCAGCAGAGCGATCGTCGTCGACGTCTGATCGACAGATGCGGGCGCAGGCCGTATGTTAATCGGCGTTCCCGGTCCGGACGACGTGAGGGGTTCGCCGCGGTGCAGGGAGAGGACGGCACGGGTCCCGTCGCCATCACCGGGCGGCACCGCGCCGGTCACCGCTGGTGGCGTCTGGCCGCGGCGGCCGCCGTCGCCGTGACAGCCGTGGTCACCATCATGCAGATCGCCGGGGCCGGCGGCCCGGAAGCGGCCGTCCCCGAGGCGGAGCTGCCGTTGTGGACCGGCGCCCCCTGGACGCCGCCGCCGAACCGTCCGGTGTCGATCGCCCCACTCCCCTCCCCCTCGCCGTCGGAGATCGCTTCGGTTCCGGTCGCCGACCAGGACCCGCCCGCCTCGCCGTCGCGTTCCTCCGCCGCGCCGGTGACGCCGACGGTGTCCGTCACGGCCGCACCCGTTCCCGCGGTGGTCGACCTGAGCGCCGAGGGCCGCCAGGACTGGGCGCACTGGGGTCTGGCCGACGCCACGTCGCTGAACCGCCGCCGCGGGGCCGGCGCCATCGAGGACCTGGGTGGCACACCCCGCGGCCGCTACGACAACAATCCACAGCGCTTCACGTGGACCGGCGGCAGCCCGGCCGGCACGGCCACCGGCACGCCGACCGGGGTCTACAGCTGCGGCCAGGGCGCAACCATGAGCCTGCGCGCCCCGGCCGGTCCGTCCGTCCGCACGCTGCGCGTCTACGCCGGTGTGTGGATGGCCGCCGGCCGCCTGACGGTCAGCGTCCCGGGCGCCACCGCCACGCGGACGCTGGAGAACCGCGACGGCATCAGCACGAACCGCTTCGAGATCCGCTACCGGGCCCCCGCAGGCGCCGAGGTGACCGTCACCTGGACGGCCACCGCCTCCTACCACCCGTCCTGCGGAAACATCGACCTCCAGGCCGCCACTCTCAGCTGACCGGCCCGTTGCGGGGCATGGATACGCTTCGTGGTCACGGGGTTACCCCTGAAGGTGGCAGGAGGATCCGATGACACCTCGGCCCTGTACGGACGGCACCCTACGACACCTGTCCGTGGACCTCGACGACGCCGCCGGCGGGGACGGCGGGAGCGAGGGCTACACCCTGTGCTCCTCGCCGGAGCGTCCGGTCTGGGCTCAGGACCAGTGGGCGATCCACGGCAGGTACGAGATGCACCTCGTCGACACCTACACCGACATCGCCGAACTGCCGCCCTGTGCCGAGTGCACGCGGGCGGCGGAGCTGCTGGACGACCCCGGGACGGCTCCGCGGCTGCATCTGCGCCCACCCCGGCCCACCACCGCCGCCTCCTACGACGGTGACGGGATCCGGGCGGTCCTGCGCACCGACGTCTTCACCGGCGCCTCGCCGGGCCGGGCGGCCGCCGTGTACCTGCTGAGCTTCACCGCGGTTCCGGACCGGCCGGGCTTCGGCGAGCTGGTCGGGCTCATGGACCTGGTGTGGGACATGAACGACACGGTGCGGATGGGCCAGGTCTCCGACTGGGCGGCGGTGGTGGAGTTCGCGGCGGCCGCCGACGTGCCGGAACGGGACCGGCAGCTGGTAGCCCTGGCCGCGCGCCTCGCCGGCGGACAGCCGGCCGACCCGGGGGCCGATGCCGTGCTCGCCGGTGAGCCGGCGACCGCTCAGCGGGTGACCGAGGCGATCGCCATCGCCACCGGCCGCCGGGACCCCCGGCAGCTCAACTGGGATCTCGGGTAGGCAGGAGCAACGTCTTCCCGGGCAGGCGGCCGCTCTCGGCCTCCTCGTGGACTGCGGCGAGATCGGTCAGCGGCCGTCGCCCGGCGATGTCGATGTCGATGTGGATCGTGCCGGCCGCGACCAGATCCAGCATCGCGGCCAGATCGGCGGTGTCGTTGCGGACGATGAAGTGCACGGACCGGAAGTCGCCGTCCGGCAGCTGATCGGCCGGGGTCGTCACGGAGACCAGCACACCGCCGGGCCGGATCAGCCCGGTGTGCCCGGGAGCGGCCGGGACCAGGTGGAGGTAGGCGTCGACCGGCCCGACCGCCGCCTCGCCGTTCGACCGCGCGACGACGGTGACGTGCGCGCCCGCGTGCCGGGCCAGCTGCGCGGCGAAGCGGCCGATCGCGCCGGTCCCGTGTACGGCAACTCGACCGGGACGATCGACCGGAGCAGGCCACGGCGCAGACCGGTTTCGGACGGGTTGAACGTGGTGGCGGCCACCCGCAGCAGGACTTCGCCGGTGCCGGGGACGGGTGGTTCGACCTCGTCCTCGTGGATCACGGACGGTCCGCCGTACCGTCGCCGGACAGGTCGGCTACGGCTCCGAGTTCGCGTTCAAGCGCCGTTTCAGGATGCCGCCGGGCCGCTCCCGTCGCCGCCTCAGCCCGTGAGCGCGCCTTGGAAGGCGGCCGGGACACTCTCCCGCTCGATCGGCCGGCACAGGTGGTAGCCCTGCCCGTAGTCGCAGCCCAGCTGCCGCATCGCCAGATGCTGCTCCTCCGTCTCGACGCCCTCGACGACGGTCCGCAGCTTCAGCGTGCGGGCCAGTTCCACGACGGTGCGGATGACGGCCAGGTCGGCGGTGGTCGGCTCGGCCCGGCTGATGAACGCCCGGTCGATCTTCAGCTCGTCGACGGGCAGCCGCTGCAGGTAGGACAGCGACGAGTAGCCGGTGCCGAAGTCGTCGATGGCCAGGCCGACACCCAGGTCACGCAGGTCGGTGAGGCAGGCGATGGCGGTACGCGGATCGGTCATCAGCACCGACTCGGTCAGTTCCAGGGTGACCGAGGCGGCCGGCAGCCCGCACTCGGCGAGGGTCCGTTCGACGTCGGCGGCGAACCGCGGGTCGACGAGCTCGCGCCCGGACACGTTGACGTTGAGGGTGAGCTCGGGGATGGTCCGCCGCCACCGTGCGGCCTGCTCGCCGGCTGTCCGGAGCACCCAGCGGCCGATGTCGGCGATCATGCCGTTCTCCTCGGCGAGCGGCAGGAACCCGGCCGGGGGCACGTTGCCCGTACCGGGCCGGTTCCAGCGGATCAGCGCCTCGACCCCGGTGGCCCGCCCGCTGTCGAGCCGGATCAGCGGCTGGTAGAGGAGCCGGAACTGGTCGGCGGCGAGCGCGTGCCGCAGGTCGGCGGTGAGGGTGAGGCGGGCCAGGGCCTCGGCGTGCATGGCCGGCTCGAAGACGACGACCTTGCCCGGCCCGTCCTTCTTGGCCCGGTACATCGCGACGTCGGCGTTGCCGAGCAGGTCGTCGGCGTCGAACCCGGAGGCGCCGGTGGCGATGCCGATGCTGGCGCCGATGAAGACGTCCCGGCCGGCGATCCGGAACGGGCGGCGCAGCGCCTCGATGATCCGCCACGCGACCGGGACCGCGGCCTCCGGGCCAGTGTCGTCGAGCAGCACCGCGAACTCGTCGCCGCCGATCCGGGCGCCGGTGTCGACCGGCCGCAGACAGTCCCGGATCCGGGCGGCCACGTGGCCGAGCAGGTCGTCGCCGGCCCGGTGGCCGAGGCTGTCGTTGACCGCCTTGAACCGGTCCAGGTCGATGAAGAGGACGCTGGTGGGGACGTCCTGGTGCAGCTTCTCGGCGAGGATCTCCAGGAACAGCACCCGCGTTGGCAGGCCGGTCAGCGAGTCGTGCCGCGCCTCGCGCAGCGACTGCACGAGGGCCAGCCGTTCGGCGGCCTCGCGTTCGCGTTCCTCGCGCAGCCGGCGCTCGGCGGTGAGCAGGGCGATGTTGGACAGCGCCAGGCCCAGCGTCTGGGCCATGGCCTGCAGGAGCTGCCGTTCCTCCGGGTCGAGCGGGTCACCGGCGCGGGCGACCATCAGGGATCCGCGCGGTTCGGCGCCGAACCGCGCGGTCCAGACGTTGAGGTCGTCGAGCCCCGGCAGCGACAGCAGGGCCACCGGGCCGGCCGGCAGCGCCCCGTCGAGCAGGTCACGGTCTACCCCGCGGGCCACCTCGACCCGGTCGCCACGGAGCACCGCGCCGACCTCGGCCTCCAGCACCTCGGCGGCGCGCTCCACGGCGAGGGTGATGGCGGCGCGCTCGTCCTGGGACTCGCAGACGGCGGCGAAGAACTCGGTGAGCTGATGCGTGGACCAGTGGTTCACATCGACCCCCTTCAGGCCAGCGCGAGCGTGACCACGGTGAAGTGGTGCATGCCCAGCGCGCCGCGGACCCGGGCGATCTCGCCGGTGCTGTAGAAGCCGCCGAACGGCACGTTCGGGATCGCCTTGGCGATGATGTCGTGTTCCGGCCCGACGCCGTCCTCACCGATCGCGATCCGCCGGGCGGCGCAGTCGAAGACCATCGTGCCGATCGCCTGCCGGCCCCCGAGAGCGCCGGCGGCCTGCTCGGCGGCCTGCCCGGCGGCCTCGACGAGCGCGCCGGTGTCGCTCTCCATCACCCAGGCGAGGGCGCCCTGCGGCACGTCGGCCAGGCAGACCAGCGACCGGTCGGCCCGGTTTCCGGAGTGGATGACGCGGATGTCCTCACCGCTGCGCCGGGACAGCCCGAGCGGATGCAGGAACGCCGCCTGCCGGAACGCCTCCTCGTCGTCGAGGAGCGTGTCGTCGGCCCCGAGCCGCCGCAGGAACACGTCGAGGGCCGGCTCGCCGTCCAGCTCGTGGATGCGGCCCTCCCGGCTGCTGGTCACGATCATCGCTTCGCCCTGCTTGCGCCAGCCGTGCGCGATGCCGACGCCGAGCGGCGCGTCCGAGCCGACGGCGACGCCGATCACCGCGTCGGAGAGGATCTCGACGCCGTCGCGGTCGCCGTGGAACTGGTAGGTGCGGACGTAGGTGAGATGGTCACCGGCGCAGCCGCCGACGAGCGGCACGACGGCGCCGGCCACCGAGAAGGCGCCGCGCACGATCTCGTGCTGGTTGCCGGTCAGCCCGTCGCAGAGCATCATCAGCGCGCGATGCGACTGGTCGACGGCACCGAGGCAGGACGCGGCCTCCACCCCGGCGTCACGCAGCCGGCCCGAGACGTTGCGCGAGACATGGGTGCGTACGGTGAACCCGTCCCCACCCCAGGCGGTGACCGACACCCCGTCCCGGCTGACGGCGCCACCCCCGATCTGTCCCGACGTGGTGCAGCCGACGATCACGGTGTCGGCGCCGACCCGTGCCCGGATGCCGTCGAACAACTCCGGCACGTGATAGCCGACCGAACAGAACACGAACACCACCACGGGTGTACGCCCCTCGAACGCTGCGGCAGCCGCTTCGTTCCCGGCCGCGGCCGGGTCGGTCAGCGTGCTGTGTCCCGTGCCGAACCAACGGCCGTCCAGGTCAGAGCTGAAGACGCGATCCATGACGCCCCGAATCGGCACCCCAGGGCCGAACCTGAGGTCACCGGGTCAGGTGACGGGGGCGTCGTAGCGGTCGCGGATGAAGCGGCCCAGGCGGGCGGCGAAGTCCTCGATGGTGGTGGCGGCGGCGTGCCGGGAGTCCCAGACCGCGCGCAGCCGGATGGAGAGCAGGCGGCCGTCCGTCTCGACGGCCAGGGGGATCAGGCCGTAGCGGGGGTCGTCGGAGGCGATCGCGATGCCCCGGCCCGCGGCGGCGAGGGCCTGGGCGACGGTCCCGTTGGCGGCTTCGATGCGCTGGTGCGGGGCTCCGGCGACGGCGGCCTCCCAGGACTGGCGGGCCGTGAACGCGGGCGGGAGCAGGATCAGCGGCTCGTTCAGCAGGTCGGCGAGGGCGATCCGGTCGCGGCCGGCCCACGGATGGCCGGCGGGGACGTACGCCCAGACCGGCAGGACCGCGAGGGCCGTCCCGTGCAGCGGCGGCGGGGCCGGGATGGTGCCGATGGCCAGGTCAGCGCCGAGCCGCAGCGTCTCGGCGGGGGTCAGGCCGTCGGCGCCGAGCACGTCGGTCGTGGGGTCGTCCGGCGCCAGGGTGGCGATGAACGGGGCGACAACGTCGGTCAGTGTCACGGTGGGCGCGCCGATGGTCAGCCGTTCCAGCCGGCCGAGGGCGTGGAAGGACGCGGCCACCTTCAGAGCGTCAGCGCGTTGCAGCAGGTCACGGGCTTGCGGTAGGAGCGCCCGACCGGTCGTCGACAGCTCCAGCCGGCTGGTCGACCGGTCGAAGAGCGGCACGCCGAGGTCCTTCTCCAGCTGGCGGAGCTGGCGGGACAGGCCGGGTTGGGTGAGGTGCAGGCGGGCGGCCGCGCCACTGACCGTCCCCGCTTCGGCGGTGGCGACGAAGTATCGGAGGTGACGCAACTCCATCATGCCTCCCAGGCATAGTCGGGCTGCCATCACGGTAATGGACGGGCATGGCCGGTGGCCCGACACTGAACCGCGTGAGCATTGAGCAACAGCGCCGGCTGGTCACCGAACTGCCCGGCCCACGATCCCGGGAGCTGATGGCCCGCAAGACGTCGGCGGTCGCCGGCGGCGTGGGCACCACGATGCCGGTCTTCGCCGCCGCGGCCGGCGGGGGCATCGTCGTCGACGTCGACGGCAACCACCTCGTCGACCTCGGCTCCGGCATCGCCGTGACCACGGTGGGGGCGGCCGACCCGCGCGTGGTGGCCGCGGTGACCGAGCAGGTCGCGGCGTTCACCCACACCTGCTTCATGGTGACGCCGTACGACGGGTACGTGGCCGTCGCCGAGGCCCTGAACCGGCTCACCCCGGGCGACCACGACAAGCGGACGGCACTGTTCAACTCCGGTGCCGAGGCGGTCGAGAACGCCGTGAAGATCGCACGGGCGTGGACCGGCCGGGACGCGGTCGTGGTGTTCGACCACGCCTATCACGGGCGGACCAACCTGACCCTGGCGATGACCGCGAAGAACAAGCCGTACAAGCACACGTTCGGTCCGTTCGCGCCGGAGGTCTACCGGGTCGGCGGGTCGTATCCGTACCGGGACGGCGCCGTCGACGGGGCGGCCGCCGCGGCGCGGGCCGTCGACCAGATCGAGAAGCAGATCGGTGTGGAGAACCTGGCCGCGCTGGTCGTCGAGCCGATCCAGGGCGAGGGCGGGTTCATCGAGCCGGCGCCCGGGTTCCTGCCCGCGCTCGCGGCCTGGTGCCGGGCCGGCGGCGTGGTGTTCGTGGCCGACGAGGTGCAGACCGGGTTCGCCCGGACCGGCGACCTGTTCGCCTGCGAGCGTGAGGGCGTCGTGCCGGACCTGATCGTCACGGCCAAGGGCATCGCCGGTGGGCTGCCGCTGTCGGCGGTCACCGGGCGGGCCGAGATCATGTCGGCGCCGCACGAGGGCGGCCTGGGCGGCACCTACGGCGGCAACCCGATCGCCTGCGCCGCGGCGCTGGCCGCGATCGCGGCGATCGAGGAGGACGGCCTGACCGCCCGGGCGCGCGAGATCGAGACGCTGGTCAAGGGCCGCCTGACGGCGATCCAGGAGAAGGACGACAGGATCGGGGAGGTACGGGGCAGAGGCGCCATGCTGGCCGTGGAGCTCGTCCGTTCCGGCGGCTCGGAACCGGATCCCCGGCTGGCGCGGGACGTCGCGAAGGCCGCGCACAGCCGGGGCGTGATCGTGCTGACCTGCGGCACGTACGGCAATGTGCTGCGTTTCCTGCCCCCGCTGACGATCAGCGATGCCCTGCTCGACGACGCGTTCGACGTGATCGCCGCCGCCCTCGAGGAGATCCGATGACGTTCGAGGTGGTCGATCCGGCGACGCTCGCGGTGATCGGGGCGGTGGAGGACACCGGCGTCCCGGGCGCTGTCGAGGCGGTGGATGCGGCGGCCGCCGCGTTCCGGTCGTGGTCGAGGACACCGCCCCGCCGCCGGTCGGAGATCCTGCACAGGACGTTCGAGCTGATGATCCGCGATCGCGATGAACTGGCCACGCTGATCAGCCGGGAGAACGGCAAGTCGCTGTCGGACGCGACCGGCGAGGTGACGTACGCGGCGGAGTTCTTCCGCTGGTTCGCCGAGGAGGCGGTGCGGCCCGGAGGGGACTTCGGCGAGTCACCGGCGGGCGGGACCCGTACCCTCGTCACGCATCGCCCCGTCGGTGTCGCCGCGCTGGTCACGCCGTGGAACTTCCCGGCCGCGATGATCACCCGCAAGATCGGCCCGGCGCTCGCCGCCGGCTGCACCGCCGTGGTCAAGCCGGCCGCCGAGACCCCGCTGACCGCCCTGGCCATCGCGGCACTGCTGACCGAGGCCGGCCTGCCGGACGGCGTGATCACGGTGGTCACCACGACCGACTCGGCCGGCGTGGTCGGCGCGTGGCTGAACGACGAGCGGGTCCGGAAGATCTCGTTCACCGGCAGCACCGCCGTGGGCCGGGTGCTGCTGCGGCACGCCGCCGAGCGGGTCGTCAACTCGTCGATGGAGCTGGGCGGGAACGCGCCGTTCATCGTCGCCGGGGACGCCGACCTGGAAGCGGCCGTCGCGGGGGCGATGATCGCGAAGTTCCGCAACGGCGGGCAGGCCTGCACCGCGGCGAACCGGTTCTACGTGCACCGGTCGATCGCGACCGCCTTCGTGGCCCGCCTCGGTGCGGCAGTGGAGAGGCTGACCGTCGGACCGGCCGCCGACGGGGCCGCGATCGGGCCGCTGATCAGCGCGGCCGCACTGCGCCGGGTGACCCGGACCGTGGACGAGGCGATCGCGGCCGGCGCGCGGATCAGTCACCAGGCGACGCTGCCGGACGCGCCCGGCCACTTCTATCCGCCGACCGTGCTGGTCGACGTGCCGGCCGACGCGGCGATCCTGCGGGAGGAGATCTTCGGGCCGGTCGCGGCGATCACCACCTGGTCGGACGAGGAGGAGCTGCTGGAGCTGGTCAACGACAGTGAGTACGGCCTGGCCGCGTACGTCTTCTCCGGTGACCTGGCCCGCGCCCTGCGCCTCGGTGAGGCTGTCGACGCCGGCATGGTCGGCGTCAACCGTGGCCTGGTCTCCGATCCGTCGGCGCCGTTCGGCGGCGTCAAGCAGAGCGGCCTGGGCCGCGAGGGCGCCCGGGAGGGGCTGCGCGAGTTCCAGGAGACGCAATACCTGAGCGTGGACTGGCCCGCCTGATCTTCCGGCGGCGGCCTGTGGCATTCGTGACGCAGGTCGCCGTCGCGATGGTTAGCTTTGCGACCGTTCGGTCGTATAGCGTCCCAGCCATGAGGCGGTACGTGGCGATCGGCGACAGTTTCACCGAGGGATTGGGCGACACCCTGCCCGACGGCACCGAGCGCGGCTGGGCCGATCTGGTCGCCGCCGGCCTGTCCGAGATCGCCGACGGTCCGGTGGAGTATGCGAATCTCGCCATCCGCGGCCGCCTGCTCGAGCCGATCGTCGCCGACCAACTCGAGGCGGCCCTCGCCCTCTCCCCCGCGCCGACGCTGATCACCTTCAACGGCGGTGGCAACGACATGCTGCGCCGGGGCGTCTCCCTGGAGCGCCTGGTCGAGCTGACCGAGCACGCCGTGCGGCGCTGTGCCGAGGCCGGTGTGCGCCTGGTCGTCCTGAGCGGCGCCGACCCGTCCGACCACCTGCCGTTCGGCAGCACCTTCCGGCAGCGCGGCGAGACCCTCACGGCCGCGGTGTCCGAGCTGCTTCCGCGCTACGACGTGACGTTCGTCGACTGTTTCCGTGACGTCGAGCTGCGCCGCCGGGTGTATTGGTCGGCCGACCGTCTGCACCTCAACGCCGCCGGTCATCGCCGGGTGGCCTCGCTGGTGCTCGGCGCCCTCGGCCACCCCGCGCCGCCGCACACGCTCGACCCGGGCCCGGCGCCCGCGTTCCGCGTCCTGGGTGAGGCGCGCTACTACGGCGAGCACGTCCTGCCGTGGATCAACCGGCGGCTCCGTGGCCGCTCGTCGGGCGACGACCGCCTGCCGAAGTTCGCGACGTGGACGCCGATCACCGCCTGACCGCAGGCGACCTCTGATCCCTTTCCGGGGCCGCGCCGTGATCGGCGCAGCCCGGTCTCCACCTGCTCATCGATCCGCCATCCGCCCGTATCCCGACGGCAGTTGTACCGTCCATGAGCTGCGCGGAATCATGCTCGCCAATACGAGCATCGGAGGATCGATGTCGCGGCTGCGCATCTCTGTCGTCATTCCCGCGTACAACGAAGAGTTCATGATCGGCGCCTGCCTGGACGCTGTTCTGGCGCAGTCCCGGGCCGCCGACGAGGTGATCGTCGTCGACAACAACTCGACCGACCGCACGGCGGAGATCCTGCACGACTTCCGGGATCGGGTGATCGTTCTCGGCGAGGAGCGGCAGGGTGTCCAGCACGCCCGTAATCGGGGCCTGAACGCGGCGACCGGTGACGTGATCGTGCGGATCGACGCGGACACCCGGCTGCCGGCCGGCCATCTGGCCGAGGTGGAGGCGACGTTCGGCGATCCGTCGGTGGACGCGGCGACCGGCCCGGTCCGCTATTACGACGTGACGCTGCCACGGGTGGCGGCGCGGGGCGACGCGATCGTCCGCGGGCTGTGGACGGTCCCGAACGGGCGCCTCGACTGGATCTTCGGGGCGAACATGGCGATCCGCCGGCCGATCTGGCACGCGGTGGCGGCGACGCTCTGCGCCGACGAGCGGTTCCACGAGGACCTGGACCTCGGCATGCACCTGCGGGCGGGCGGCTTCTCGGTGCGCTACGCCCGGGGGCTGGTGGCCGGCACGTCGTCACGCCGAGTGAAGGGTGACTTCGCCGGGTTCCGGCACTACCTGCTGATGACCGAGCGCGGGTACGCCCAGCACATCGGCCGGGTGCGGCGGGGATCGTACGCCCGCGCCTGGATGACCGCCCGGTTCCTGCTGGCGATGTATCCGATGATGCGCTGGCTGCACACCGACCACCACCGGCGGCACGAGCTGCCCCCAGCGCTCGCCCGCAAGAACCCGATGTCCAGCGCCTGCGATCGGGTCTAAGCCGGTTTGACCTGGGTGGACGCACCCGGGACGCTGGTCTGGGCGCGTAGCTCGGCGAGCGCCTGCCGGGCGTTGACGACACCGTCCGCGGTGAGGCGGTAGAAGCGGCGGGCGGGCCGGCCCTGCACGGCCGGGTCGACGTCCTCCCAGCGGGCCTCGACCCATCCGGCGCCCTGGAGGCGGTGCAGGATCGGGTAGAGGCTTCCGCTGGCCAGGCCGGTCGCCTGCATCAGCTCGAGGCCGTACCGGTCCGCGCCGGGCTCGGCG
Organism: Actinoplanes sp. CA-252034; assembly: GCF_050956125.1. Classification (NCBI taxonomy): domain Bacteria; kingdom Bacillati; phylum Actinomycetota; class Actinomycetes; order Micromonosporales; family Micromonosporaceae; genus Actinoplanes; species Actinoplanes sp. CA-252034. Next base: position 2,247,597 of record NZ_CP191846.1, on the reverse strand, counting down.
AGCAGCGCCGCGAGAATCCGGGCCGTCGGTATCGTGATCCGCATCCGGCCACTCTATCGTAACTCTACATAGGGTCAAGTCACTGAACCGCGGACACCCCCGCTCACGTAACCAACTCCGTCGGCTTCCCCCGGCCGTCGGCGCACAAAGGAGTGCATCGTGAGCCCTGAGCAGCACATCTCCGTCTTCGACCTGTTCTCCGTGGGTATCGGCCCGTCCAGCTCACACACCGTGGGCCCGATGCGGGCGGCGCGCCTCTTCGCCGCACACTTGACCGGAAACGATCAGGTCACCATGGTTCGTGCCGAGATGTTCGGATCACTCGGGGCCACCGGGCACGGGCACGGCACACCGAAGGCCGTACTCCTCGGGCTCGAAGGCGACACACCGGAGACGGTGGACGTGATCACGGCGGATGCGCGCGCCGCGCGCATCCGGGCGGACGGCCGGCTGCGGCTGCTGCGCGAGCGCGAGGTGGACGTCGACCTGGTCCTGCACCGCCGCAGGACGCTCCCGGGGCATCCCAACGGGATGCTCTTCACGGCGCTGCGCACCGACGGCACGGAGCTTCTGCGCAGGACCTACTTCTCGGTCGGCGGCGGGTTCGTCGTCGATGACCGGACCACGGGGGTACGGCCGGAGCCCGGTCGCCTGCCCTACGCCTTCGGCACGGCCGCTGAGCTGCTCGGGCACGCCGGCGCCACCGGGTTGTCGATCTCCCGGCTGATGCTGGCGAACGAGGGCGTACGGCGTACCGAATCGGAGATCCGCTCCGGCCTGCTGGACATCTGGCAGGTGATGAGCGACTGCGTCGACGCCGGCCTGTACGCCGAGGGTGTCCTGCCCGGCGGTCTGCGGGTGCGCCGCCGGGCCGGGGCCACGGCCCGTCAGCTGCGGGTGGCCGGTGACCGGGCCGAACTGGCGATGGAGTGGCTGACCGTCTACGCCATGGCGGTGAACGAGGAGAACGCGGCGGGCGGCCGGGTGGTGACCGCACCGACCAACGGGGCCGCCGGGATCATCCCGGCAGTGCTGCGCTACTACCTGGATTTCGTGCCCGGCGCCGACAAGGAGGGGGTGGTCCGCTACCTGTTGACGGCCGGGGCGATCGGCATGCTCTTCAAACGCAATGCCAGCATCTCCGGGGCGGAGGTGGGCTGCCAGGGTGAGGTCGGGTCGGCGTGCGCGATGGCCGCGGCCGGGCTCGCCGAGGTGCTCGGCGGCACCCCGGAGCAGGTGGAGAACGCCGCCGAGATCGGCATGGAGCACAACCTGGGCCTGACCTGCGACCCGGTCGGCGGCCTGGTGCAGATCCCGTGCATCGAGCGCAACGGCATGGCCGCAGTCAAAGCCGTCACCGCCGCGAAGATGGCGCTGCGCGGCGACGGCCGCCACCACGTCTCCCTCGACAAGGTCATCAAGACCATGAAGGAGACCGGCGCCGACATGAAGGACAAGTACAAGGAGACCGCACGCGGCGGGCTGGCCGTCAACGTCACCGAGTGCTGACCACGTTTCCTCCGGCGAACGAGTTCTTGACAAGCAGGTTACGGGCGTCAACACTTCGGGACATTCCCCCGTGCGTTAGCGCTAACAATCGGAGTTCTCGATGCCCCGAGTTTTCAGCCGCATCAGCGCGTTCCTAGCCACCTTCGTCCTGTTCGTCGCGGGCCTGGCCGCCCCCGCCAGCGCCCTCGACCCGTTCACCGGTTACCTGATGGCCCACTTCATCGGGGAGTCCAGCCAGGGCGAGCAGATCTACCTGGCCCACAGCAAGGACGGTCGCAACTGGACCGACCTCAACGCCGGCGGCCCGGTGCTGCTGTCCACGGTCGGCACCAAGGGCGTCCGTGACCCCGCCATCGTCCGCTCCCCCGCCGGCGACAAGTACTGGATCATCGCGACCGACCTGCGGATCGCCGCCGGCACCTCGTGGGGCGACGCCTCCACCAAGGGCAGCAAGAGCCTGGTCGTCTGGGAGTCCAGGGACCTGGTCAACTGGTCGGTACCCCGGCTGATCAACGTGGCCGGTGGCATCTCCGGCGCCGGTGACGCCTGGGCCCCGGAGGCCATCTGGAACCCGGCGACCAACGACTACGTGATCTACTGGGCCACCAACTCCCTGCTCAACGGTGTCACCAAGCACCGCATCTGGTATGTCCGGACCAGCGACTTCCGTACCGTGACGGCCCCGCAGCTCTACATCGACCGGGGATCCGGCCAGGGCATCATCGACACCCAGATCGTCGAGGTGGCGAACAGCCTCGGTGGCTACCGCTACTACCGGGCGTCGGCCGACGGGCAGATCACCATCGAGGGCGGCAACTCGATCCTCGGCACCTGGACGAAGATCGGCGACCTGCAACGCCTCGGCATCTCCAACGGCGCGACCGGCGGCAACGTGGTCGAGGGCCCGATGTGGGCGCAGACCAACGGCGTCAACGAGTGGCATCTCTGGGTCGACCAGTACGCGACCGGGCGTGGCTACATGCCGGTGCGGTCCACCAACCTGGGCAGCACCGCGAACTTCGCGACCCGTAGCGACTACAGCCTCGGCACCACCAAGAAGCGGCACGGCTCGATCCTGAACCTGACCGCCGCCGAGGAGACCCGGGTGCTGGCCAAGTGGGGCGCGAGCACCACGACGCTGAAGCGGATCCAGTCGTACAACAACCAGACCCGCTACGTCCGGCACTCCAACTTCGACGTGCGGATCGACGCGAACGTGAGCCCGCTGCGCGACTCCCAGTTCCGGATCGTCCCCGGCCTGGCCAACAGCTCGGGCTACGTGTCGTTCGAGTCGGTCAACTACCCCGGCCACTACCTGCGGCACTACGCCTACGACGGGCAGCTCGCCGCCGACGACGGCACCGCGACGTTCGCCGCGGACGCCACGTTCAAGCAGGTGGCCGGGCTGGCCGACAGCTCCTGGGCGTCGTTCCAGTCGTACAACTACCCGACGCGCTACCTGCGGCACTACGACTACCTGCTGCGCATCGACCCGATCAGCACCACCACTGAGAAGGCCGACGCCACGTTCCGCATCACCAGCTGACCGGCACACGACGAGAGAGGGGCCGCCGCGGCGGCCCCTCTCTCGGTTGCCCATACCTTGCGGCGCAAGGTACCTTGTGTCCGTGACTGACGAAGCGGCACTGACCACGGCACTGCGCCGGGGCACCATCGAGTACTGCGTGCTCGCGCTTCTCGACAAGCGCGAGCTCTACGGTGTCGAGCTGGTGCAGCAGCTCAGCACCGGTCTCGGCATGACCACCAGCGAGGGGACGATGTATCCGCTGTTGTCGCGGCTGCGGCGCAACGGACGGATCGCGACCACCTGGCGGGAGGCTCCGGCCGGCCCACCACGGCGCTATTACACCCTCACGGCGGACGGCGAAGCGGCTCTCACCCACTTCCGGACCGAGTGGGTCACCTTCCGCAGCGGTGTGGACCGCATCCTGGGAACGGAGAGTTGAGATGACCCAGACCGACGAGCTGGTCACCGCCTATCTGGCGCGGGTGGAACGGGCTGCGAGCCGCCTGCCGGCCGGGCGCCGCGAGGAGCTGCTCGGCGACCTTCGCGAGCACATCGAGATCGCGCGGGCCGAGTCGGGCGCCGAGTCGGAGGCCGAGGTCCGGACGATCCTGGAGCGACTCGGCGACCCGGAGAGCATCGTGGCCGCCGCCGACACCCAGACCGACCTGCCCCGGATCACCGCGCCGGCCCCGTTCCCCACCGCGCCGCCGATGCCCGCGGCACCACCGCACCGCCCCGCCTCGCGGACCGCGTTGTGGGTGGTGATCGGCGTGGTGACCGCGCTCGTGGTGATCTTCTTCTGCTTCGCGGCGCTCACTCTGGCGCGCACCGACGAAGGTCCCGCGGAGCGACCGGTCCCACCGGCCCAGCAGACAGCAGAGGCGCCGCCGAGTGTAGGACCCTGAAACCACCCTGATGATCCATTAGTAGGGTCTCGTCCGGGTTACCACGGATATGCGGGCGAGGGTGGTGGTTGAAAGGATGAGGCTGACTCTCGTCATCCGGCCATGGGGAGGCCCGCAATGAGGTTCGCCCGTCCCGCCACCGCCGCCGCACTCGCCGCCACACTGCTTCTGGCCGCGTGCGGCACCAACGATCCCGAGCCGGCCGCGGTCGCGCCGCCGGCCAGCCCGCACACCGGCCACAGCAGCTCCGGCTCGGCACCACCGGCAAGCCCGCTTCGCGAGGGCGAGCGCTTCGTCGAGGTGGGTCTGAAGACGCCGTACACCCCGGCCGCGCCGAACGGCGGCACCGACGAGTACCGGTGCTTCCTCGTCGATCCGGGGCTGACCGAGGCGGCGTACCTGACCGGCAGCCGGTTCCAGCCGCAGAACGCGGCGATCGTGCACCACGCGATCTTCTACCGACTCAGCCCCGAGCAGGCGACATCCGCCGCGCGGGTGGACGCCGGCACGCCCGGTGAGGGCTGGACCTGCTTCGGCGACAGCGGCGTCGAGGGTCAGACGGCCTGGGTGGCGCACTGGGCGCCGGGCGCGGGCGAGACGCTGATGCCGTCCGGGTTCGGGTTCACCATGCCGCCCGGCAGCAAGCTCGTCATGCAGGTGCACTACAACCTGCTCGGCTCGGGCGACGGCGGCCCCGGCACCGACGCGTCCGGCATGCAGATGCGCCTCTCCTCCGCGACCGGGTTGAAGCCGCTGGAGACCGGGCTGGTGATGGCCCCGATCGAGCTTCCGTGCGCGCCCGGGGAGACCGGCGCTCTCTGCGACCGGGACACCGCGGTCGCCGACGTCGGCACCCGGTTCGGCGCCGAGTCCGCGGAGACGGTCAAACAGCTCAACCAGTGGTGCAACGGCGGCGCGGCGCCGAAATCGGGCGACACGCAGAGCTGTGACCAGCCGATCGAGCAGAGCGGCACGGTCTACATGGCGGCCGGTCACATGCACCTGCTGGGACGGTCGATCAAGGTCGAGCTCAACCCGGGGACGGCGAAGGCACAGACTCTGCTGGACGTCCCGCAGTACAACTTCGACAACCAGGCGCTCGTACCCCTGGCGAAGCCCATCAAGGTCGCCAAGGGTGACACCGTCCGGGTGACCTGCACCCACGACGCGACGCTGCGCAAGCAGCTGCCGCAACTGCAGAGACTGCCCGCACGGTACGTGGTGTGGGGCGAGGGCACGAGCGACGAGATGTGCCTGGGAATCCTGGTCGTCGGGCCGCAGTAGTGGGTATGTAGGGCGTCCATGACCGAGTACGGCATCCACGCCTCCCACGAGCAGATCCCACCCGGCGCGCTTCTGGACGCGATGATCGCGGCCGAGCGCGCCGGGTTCGACGCCGCGATGTGTTCCGACCACTTCTCGCCGTGGAGCGCCCGCCAGGGACAATCGGGTTTTGCCTGGTCCTGGCTCGGCGCCGCGCTGCAGGCCACGAACCTGTCGTTCGGGGTGGTCAACGCGCCCGGCCAGCGCTATCACCCGGCGATCATCGCCCAGGCGATCGGCACCCTGGGGAGCATGTTCCCGGGCCGGTTCTGGGCCGCGCTGGGCTCCGGCGAGTTCAGCAACGAGCACATCACCGGGGCCGCATGGCCGCGCAAGGAGGTCCGCAACGCGCGCCTGCGCGAGTCCGTCGACATCATCCGTGACCTGCTCGCCGGGGAGGAGGTCTCCCGCGACGGGCTGATCACCGTCGACCGGGCCCGGCTCTGGACCCGGCCGGAGTCGACCCCGCCGCTGATCGGCGCCGCGGTGAGCACGGCCACCGCCGCCTGGTGCGCCGAGTGGGCCGACGGGCTGGTCACCGTCAACGCGCCGGAGGAGCAACTGCGCGCGATGATCGCCGCCTACCGGGACGCCGGCGGCCGCGGCCCGATCTGCCTCCAGGTGCACCTGAGCTGGGCGGGTTCGCAGCAGGAGGCCGAGACGATCGCCCACGACCAGTGGCGCAGCAACATCTTCGTCCCGCCCGTCTGCTGGGATCTGGCCACCGCCGAGGAGTTCGACGTGGTGTCCGAGAACGTCACCGTCGAGCAGGTCGCCAAGGTCGTGAACATCTCGCCCGACCTGGAACGGCACGTCGAGTGGCTACGAGGCTACGCGGCTCTCGGCTTCGACCGGATCTACCTGCACCACGTGGGGCAGGACCTGGGGCCGTTCATCGAGGCGTTCGGGGCGAAGGTGCTGCCGGCCCTGCGCTGAGCCGCGCTTGTCGACGTACATCCGCTCGTCGGCGGCCGCGAGAAGCTCGTCCGGCGCGACGATCCGGCGCTCGGTCCAGGTGACCGCGCCGACGGCGGCCGTGACGGTGAGGTCGCGGCCGCCCCACGGCACCGGAACGGCGATCGAGCGCGCGATCCGGTCACCGAGCGACCGGGCCGTCGCGTCGTCCGCGTCCACGCAGAAGATCAGGAACTCGTCGCCGCCGATCCGGGCCACCACGTCCCCGGCGCGGACCGCGTCGGTGATGCGCCGGGCGGTGGCCCTCAGGATCGCGTCGCCGGCCTCGTGTCCGTGCTCGTCGTTGACCGGCTTGAACCCGTTCAGATCGCAGTAGATCAGCGCCAGGTCGCCGGGCGCGCCACCGGCGTGTGCGGCGATCGCCTGGTGCATCTCGGTGAACAACTGCCGCCGGTTCACCAGCCCGGTCAGCTCGTCATGGGTCGCCTGATGAACCAGGGCGTGCTTGAGCCGGCTGATCCTCACCAGCACGAGCGGGATGCTGAGCAGCGGCGCGAGCGTCAGCAGCAGCCCGTCGGCCGGCTGACCGAGCAACTGGCCGAGACCACCGCACAGCGGAATCAGCAGCAGTGCCGCCCCGAGCACGCCGAGCTGCAGTTTCAGGGTGGGCGGCGCCAGGTTCGCGGCCGGCTCGCTGAGCTGTTTCACGCTCGGGTGCAGGCCCGCCGCGCCGAGGGCGAGGTAGCCGACCGCGAAGAACAGGGCCGGCAGCGATGCGTTCTCCCCCGTGACCGGCCCCATGTTGACCACCGCGATGCCGAGGATCGTGCAGCCCAGCGACGCGAACAGGAAGTTCAGGCAGGCCCGGCCGGACTCGCTGGTCCGGGCCACCCGCAGCAGCGCGCCGCAGATGCCGAGCAGCACCAGCAGCTGGGTGAGCACCAGGAACAGCCCGGCCGTGCCGATCCCGGAACGCAGCATGTGCGGCCGGAACGCGAACTCCCACAACGGCGCGGCCAGGGAGATCCCCCACACCGCGGCGTCGATCGTGCCGCTCGCGTCGCGGGGCGCGTGCCGGAGCACGATCAGCAGGCTGGCGGCCAGCATGAACACATAGCCGCCGAGCTGGGGCGGCACGACCAGCAGATCCGGCGGCTTGACCCTTCCGTGCAGCGTCACGTGGAACCAGGCCGCGTTCGACATGGTGAGCAGCAGCAACGCGATGATCACGAGAACCCACGGGCGCTGATCGGTCACCCGGTGCAGGCGCATGCCGACCGCGATCGCCACGGCGGCGACCATGCCGGAGAGCAGCATGAGGCCGGTGCGGACCGGCGGCCCGCCATACACGTATCCGAGCGCGAAACCCACGGCCGCGAGCGCGAAACCGATCGATACGGTACGCCCGGCGCGCACCGACGACGGCCGGGGCACATCGTCGCCCCGGCCGGTCAGGAGTTCCCCCAGCCGACGCACACCGGTGTTCTTCGGCGGCGCCGGCCCCGTCTTGAGCTTTAGTTGAGCCGAATCGCGAGGCCGCCTGTCGTAGCTGGTGAGGCGCTCGTCGTACACCTCGATGTACTCGTCGGCGGCGACCGCGTCGTACCTCTCGTGATGCCGGGGGTCAGCCCGCCGACGTCAGCTCGTCCGCGGCGTCGGACAGGATCGCGGCGACCGTGGTCATCGCGTCGATCCGCTGCTCGATCTCCCGCGGGCGGGGCTGAGCAGGGCCGCGACCGGCGTGTTGACCCACTCGCCGGTCACCACGTAACCGCAGCCCGGCAGCGCCTCCTCGATCCGCCGCAGCAGCGCCGGGGTGAACAGGGCCGTCACCTCGGGCGTGCCGGTGTCACCGCCGACCAGCTGCCCACCCGCGATCGACACCCGCCCGACGGGCAGCGGCCGTGGAAGCCTGGCCAGGTAGAAGGTGTCGTGGCCGCCGATGTCGTGGTGCTGGTCGAAGACGACGAACTCCACCCCGTTCGCGGTGCCGGTGAGCACCGCGAACGCGGGCGGCGCGTGGTGCAGGAACTGCTCGAGCCGGGTCGACGCCGGCAGCACCGCATCCTCCGCGCGATAGGTCCACCCGCGACGGGCTGCCAGCCGGGGACGGCCCCGCAGCGTCCGGGTACGCGAGATCAGCTTCCCCGTCTGGACCAGGATCGTCACCCCACCGGCGAACCCCAGCACGCCCGCGGTGGCCGGCTTGTGCTCGCCGATCAGCCGGGTCGCGCCGACCAGCAGCAGCACACCGACGAACAGCCAGATCACTGGCCGGCGGCGGCTGCGCAACCGGGCCGGGATCGGGCTGCTCGGGACGTTCCTCGACCACTCGTTCACTGGTTCCTCCGCGAGCCGGGTGCCCTCCATACCCGCCGACGGCACTGTCCGACCCTCCACACGGTACGGTGCGCATCCGGCTCGCGACACGCCGTTCGACCGCCACGAAGGTAACGGTCCGGCGTGGGTTCTCAGCCCAGGACCGCCTCCACCCGCACCACCGAACCCGGCGTGGCCGGAGCGACGAGATTGCCCTCGACCCGCTCCCCGTCGACGAGCAGATGGGTGACCCGCCCGCTGCCGGTCACGCTGATCTCGTAGGTGGCGCCACGGAACCCGCGGGTCGCCGTGAAGCCCGGCCATCCGGAAGGCAGCACCGGATCGATTCGCAGACCCTCGAAGTCCGGCCGGATACCCAGGATCCACTGGCTGATCGCCACGAAGTTCCAGGCCGCGGTGCCGGTCAGCCACGAGTTCTTGGCCTCGCCGTGTGTCGGCGCGTCCCGGCCGGCGATCATCTGGGCGTAGACGTACGGCTCGCAGCGGTGCGTCTCGCTGATGTCCTCACGGGCCGACGGGTTGAGCCGCCGGTAGTAGTCGAACGCCCGGTCCCCGTTGCCCACCATCGTCTCGGCGATCATGATCCACGGGTTGGTGTGGCAGAAGATGCCGGCGTTCTCCTTGTACCCCGGCGGGTACGACGAGATCTCACCCAGCTCGATCCGGTAGCTCGAATAGGCCGGCTGCTGCAGCACGATCCCGTGCGGGGTGGCCAGCCGGTCGGCCACGCTGTCCAGCGCCTTCACGGCCAGGCCGTCCTCGAGACCGACCCCGCCGAGCACGCACATGCCCTGCGGCTCGACGAAGATCTGGCCCTCGTCGTTCTCGCCCGAGCCGATCACGTTGCCGTGGAAGTCGTACGCCCGGCGGAACCAGGCCCCGTCCCAGCCGTGCTCGGTGACCGTGCCCGCCATTTTCTCGGCCGCCGCCCGGTAGACGACCTCCTCGCCGTCCTGCCCGCGCAGCCCCGCGATCACCGCCAGCTCCTTGGCCGCGAGCACGAACAGACCGGCGATGAACACCGACTCGGCGACCCCACCGGACGCGTTCTCGGTCGTCTGGAACGGCTCCCCCGGAGTGTCGGAGAAACAGTTCAGGTTGAGGCAGTCGTTCCAGTCGGCGCGGCCGATCAGCGGCAGACCGTGCGGGCCCAGCCGGTCCAGGGTGTACTTCAGGGAGCGGCGGAGGTGCTCGTACAGCGGAGCCTCGCTGCCCGGCACATTGTCGAACGGCACCGGCTCGTCCAGGAACGCGTGGTCGCCGGTCTCCTTCAGATACGCCGCCACACCGAGGATCAGCCACAGCGGGTCGTCGTTGAAGCCGTCGCCGATGTCGTTGTTACCCCTCTTGGTCAGGGGCTGGTACTGGTGGTAGGCGCCACCGTCCGGTTTCTGGGTCGCGGCGATGTCCAGGATCCGCTCGCGCGCCCGCTCCGGGATCATGTGCACGAAACCGAGCAGGTCCTGGTTCGAGTCGCGGAAGCCCATCCCACGGCCGATGCCGGACTCGTAGAGCGACGTCGACCGGCTCATGTTGAAGGTGACCAGGCACTGGTAGGCGTTCCACACGTTGACCATGCGGTTCGTGTCGCCGTCCGGCGTGTCCACGATCAGGCCACCGAGCAACCTGTCCCAATAGGCACGCAGGTCGGCGTACCCCTGCTCGACGACCTCGGGCCGCAGCCACCGTGAGATGACCGGCCGCACCCGGGTCTTGTTGATCGTCTGCGATCCCGGCGGGTCGAACTTGTCGTCCTTGGGATTCTCGGCGTAGCCGAGGACGAAGACGACCTCGCGCGTCTCGCCCGGCTCGAGCCGCAGTGTCACGTGGTGGCTGCCGATCGGCTGCCATCCGTGCGCCACCGAGTCCTTCGAGGAACCGCTCTCCACGACGGCCGGCCGATCCCAGCCCCGGTAGGCGCCGAGGAACGCCTCACGCTGCGTGTCGAACCCGGCGAGCGGCTCCGAACAGGCGAAATAGGCGAAGTGGTTGCGCCGCTCCCGATACTCCGTCTTGTGGTAGATCACCCCGTCGACGACCTCGACCTGGCCGGTGTTGAAGTTCCGCTGGTAGTTCGTGGCGTCGTCCTGCGCATCCCACAGGCAGAACTCCACCGACGAGAAGAGCGACAGATCAGCCACCTCGGTACGGTCGTTGGTGACCCGTACCCGCCAGACCTCCAGCGTCTCCCCCAGCGGAGCGAAGTACAGGGTCTCCGCCCGGATACCCCTCCGGGACGAGCCGATCTTCGTGTACGACAGCCCGTGCCGGCACTCGTAGTCGTCCAACTCCCGCTCCGGAGTCGGCTGCCACGACGGTGACCAGTAGTCGCCGCTGACGTCATCGCGCACGTAGACGTACCGGCCGCCCACATCGAGTGGCGCGTTGTTGTAGCGGTAACGGGTCAGCCGCCGCAGACGGGCGTCTCGGTAGAACGAGTAGCCACCCGCCGTATTGGACACGATCCCGAAGTAGGCGTCCGTACCGAGGTAATTGATCCACGGAAGCGGCGTGTCCGGCCTCTCGATGACGTACTCGCGCTGCTCATCGTCGAAATGCCCGTAGCGCAACAGGTCCTCCCCCGTCGCCGACGAAGCCACTCGGCGGGCTCGCCGGCGGCGTGGGAGCATGTTTGGGAGCGCTCCCATGGTCGGTTATTTTACCGCTTCGACACCTTCGTGGGACCAGGCCGAAAAGATTCTTATTGGGTACGGCGCACACCTCTCGCCACGCGGCCGCCCACCCTCCCCGTCGGCACCGCACGCCTACCTTGCCCGTCGGCGCCGCACAGCTTCCTTGCCCGTCGGCCAGCCCACAGCCTTCCCGCCTGTCGGCCAGCCCACAACCTTCCTGGTTTCGGAGACGCCGAACGGCCGCCCGCGACATGCGCGGACGGCCGTTCAGGGAATGAGCGCGGCTACGGCGCCCAGGGGTTGACGACGTTCCAGCTGCTGTCGGCGCTCAGGGTGAGCGGACGGTCGAATCCGGATCCGGTGCCGGAGGCCGTCCAGGCCTGCGAATCGAAGTGCCGGAGGTACCGGCCCGGGAAGTTGATCGACTCGAAGGTCACACCGACCCCGCCGAGCCCGGGTCGAGCACAGAACGTGGCATCAGCCGCGAACAACGCCGACCCGTCATTGGCCGCCAGCCGGATCCGGCTGGCCGCGTGACGCAGATACTGCCCCGGATAGTTGGCCGACTCGAAGGTGTAGCAGGACGAGTCGGCCAGCCCACGGCGCAGCGTGAACGTGGCATCGGCCTTGAGCAACGCGCTGCTGCCGGAGTTGACCGCTTCGGTCCAGCCGAGACTGTCGGCATGCCGCAGATACCGGTCGGTGTAGCCCCACGTGGTGACCTGCAGCGATCGCCGCACATCGAACGGGAGAAGCACCGAGCTTCGCCACAGCGCCGGATTCGACAGGTTCCAGGTCGCGTCGGCGGCGAACGAACCACCGGTGTCCGCGTCGATACGCACCTGGTCACTGGCATGCCGCAGGTAGCGCCCGGGCTGGTTGGCCGCCTCGAACGAGATCCCGCCGGCGGCCAGCCCCGGACGGCTGCACCACGTCGCATCGGCCGCGAACGTCCCACCGGTGTCCGCGTCGACCCGCACCAGGCTGTTGGCGTGCCGAAGGTAGCGGCCCGGGAGATTCACCGACTCGAAGGAGAAGCACCGGGGGTCGGACAACCCGGCCACGGTACGGAACGACGCGTCCTGCCGCGCCCCGTCACCACTGATCACATCGGTCCGGGCGACCGAGTTCGCATGCCGGAGATGACGATCGGTGTAGCCGGGTGTGGTGACCTGGAACGACCGCACGTGCCCGAGACTCAACGGCGACGCCGAGTTCTGATTCCTCGATGCCCGGATGAGGCTGGTCATCGCGGCGCGCACCTGGTTGGTGTCCACCTTCTGCACCTGACGGTCGTAGGTGAGCAGCCCGTTGTACTCCCCTTCGACGTCGGTGATCTCGGTGTAGACGAAGCCCGAGAGCCCCTTGCTGGTCATCAGCCGCTCGGAGTCCCGGATCATCCCGGTGAACCGGTCGTTGAGCTGCGCGTTGCTGGACATCTGCTCGTAGGCGAAGAACTGCCCGTTCGGGCTGTACTCGTGACCCGGCGTACGCAGGCCGAGCCCACCGAACTCCCCGAGGATCGACACTCGCGTCGACGACGGCAGCGGCGCGTCCGGTCCGGTGTAGACGTGCCAGTCGATGATGTCGCCGGTGCCGGGGTCGCCCTTGGAGGCGCAGCAGTTGAAACCGGAGTGCGCGTTCATCAGCCGGGTCGGGTCGTAGCTTTTCAGGTCCCGGGTGATCCGCTGGGTCTCGGCGAGGTTCCACTCGCCCCAGCCCTCGTTGAACGGCACGTAGGTGACGACCGAGGGCGAGAAGCGATGCTCGTCGACGATCTCGCGGGCCTCGGTCTCGAACTGCGCGACCTGCGCCGCCGACTTGGTGTCGTCACCGCCGGACGGTATGTCCTGCCAGACGAGCAGGCCGAGCCGGTCCGCGTGGTAATACCAGCGGGCGGGCTCCACTTTGATGTGCTTGCGCACCATGTTGAAGCCCAGGTCCTTGTGCTTCTGCAGGTCGAAGGCGAGCGCCGCGTCGGTCGGTGCCGTGTACAGCCCGTCCGGCCAGAATCCCTGGTCGAGGGTGCCGGCCTGGAAGACGAACTCACCGTTCAGCGTCGGCCGCAGCACGCCGTTGACCAGCTTCGTGCCCACCTCGCGCATACCGAAGTAGCTGGTCACCTGGTCGACGGTCGATCCACCGGCGTTTCGCAGGCTGACCCGCAGGTTGTAGAGGTAGGGGTCGTCGGGCGACCACCGCCGGGCGTTGGGCACCGGAACGGTGAAGTCGGTGAACCCGCCGCCCGCGCTGCCCACGACCGTGGTTCCGGCGAGCGATTCGGCGAACACGCTGTGCCCGGTGACGTTCCCCCGGGTGAACACGCGCACCCGAACGGTGTTGGCCGTGATGTTCGGATAGACGTCGACCGAGTAGATCGACGAGACGGGGGTGGGCTCCAGCCAGACGGTCTGCCAGATGCCCGACGTGGGCGTGTAGAAGATGCCACTCGGATTGTTGACCTGCTTACCGGACGGCTGCTCCTCGCCCCGCCCGTTGGTGGGGTCGTAGACGCGGACGACGATCTCGTTGGTCCCGCCGTTGAGCTGCGGCGTGACGTCGACCTCGAACCGGTCGTAGCCGCCCTTGTGGGTGGTCACCTGCACGCCGTTGACCCACACGGTGGCCTCGTAGTCGACGGCGCCGAAGTGCAGCTGCACGCGCCGGCCCGCCCAGCCCGACGGAACGGTGAAGGTCCGCCGGTAGAACATCAGGTCGCGGTTGTCGTTGCGCATGATCCCGGACAGCGCCGACTCCACCGGATACGGCACGAGGATCCGCTCCGGCAGCGTCTGCCCGAGCGGGGGCGCCGCATAGCGGTTGACGTTGCCCGCGGCGTCGGTCGCCGGGTTCAGGAACTGCCATTCGCCGTTCAGCGACTGCCAGTCCGGCCGTGTCATCTGCGGCCGCGGATACTCCGGCAGCGGGTTGGTGGTGGAGACCTGACTGGTCCAGGGCGTGGTGAGCGGCGGCGTCTTCGGAACGACGGCCACCGCGGGTGCGGCGACACCGGCCAGGCCGGCGGCGAGCATGACAAGCACCGCAGAGGTACGGGCGACGAATCGGCGCATCGGACTCCTCAGGGGAACGGGCACACCGAGTTCCACGAACATGAACCGTCTGCTCACGGCGGACATGCCGGACATCGGAGGCTGAGGACGGACGAACAGAACCGGGAGGACAACCGGAACCCAGCAAGACCGAACGGGCTTACACAGGGTCGAACACATTCATCCATCGACGCCGATCCTCTGTCAAGGTTCTGAACGATTTCCGGAACCGCACGTGGTCGTTATTGCCACGTGCCGCCCAAGTCGGACGTTGCCGGGAGCGGCGGGCCCTCGACGAGGCAAGATCCAGGGATGGGTGACCCACTTACCGACATCGCCGCGCTCGAGGCCACACGCCACCGCATCCGCGAGGAACACCTGCGCCCTCCCACCGAGCGCCCGCCGTCCACCGCCCGGGGCCTCCACCACACCGCCCTGATCAGCAGCGACGTGGAGAAGACCGTTCGCTTCTACCAGGACCTGCTCGGCTTCCCCTTGACCGAGCTGATCGAGAACCGCGACTACCCCGGCTCGTCGCACTTCTTCTTCGACATCGGCAACGGCAACCTCCTCGCCTTCTTCGACCTGCCCGGGCTCGACCTGGGCCCCTACGCCGAAGTCCTCGGCGGCCTGCACCACTTGGCCATCTCGGTGGAGCCCGGCCACTGGGCCGCGATAGTCCAGCGCCTCACCGACGCATCCGTCGAACATGCGGTCCACAGCGATGTCTCCGTCTACTTCCAGGACCCGGACGGCGCCCGAATCGAACTGATAGCCGACCCCTTGGGCGAGATGTACGGCACCAAGGTCCTCTGACCACCCACCCCACAGCCCCAGCCACCCACCAACACACGCACCCGCCACCCACACCTCGCCACCACTCGCGGCACCCACTACCACCACACCCACCACCCGCCGTACCCACCACCCACACCGCAGCCACCACCCGCCGCACCCACCACCCGCCGCACCCGCGCGCTCGGCCTCGGACCCACCCCTCCGCAGCTGTCCAGCCCCATCACCAGCGGCAACTAGCCAGCGCCATCGAATCGAACCGGATCGAACAAGCCGATCCAGGCCCGGTTAGGCGGAGCGAAAGCTGCCAGGCTCAGTCACCCAAACGAGCCGCCAAAGACCATCAGGACAAAGCCGAGCCGAACCTGGTCAAGCAAAGCCACGGGAGGCCGAGCCGAGCCGCTGGGCCAGGCCGAGCCAAGCCAAGCCGAGCCGCAGGGCCAGGCCAGGCCGAGCCAAGCCGACACCCGGCCGAGACGAGCCGCCAGGCCAGGCCGAGCCGCCAGGCCAGGCCGAGCCGCCAGGCCAGGCCGAGCCGCCAGGCCGAGGCGAGACGAGCGACGCGAGGCTGAGGCGAGCCGGGCGGCCAGAAGTGGGTCGA
Organism: Actinoplanes sp. CA-252034; assembly: GCF_050956125.1. NCBI lineage: Bacteria > Bacillati > Actinomycetota > Actinomycetes > Micromonosporales > Micromonosporaceae > Actinoplanes > Actinoplanes sp. CA-252034. The sequence continues at coordinate 2,231,998 of NZ_CP191846.1, read as the reverse complement.
ACCATCGAAGCGCGCCGAACCGAGCCGTGGTGGGTTGGCCACCGAGGCGAGGTAGGTCGGGCGGGCATGCTCGTCGGGCGGGGCGCGGGGTGCTCCGGACTCGATCAGGACGAGGTTGCTGGGCGGGATCGGCGGGACCTACGGGACCGTAGGCGGCCACGCACGTCGTTAGCGATCATGACCATGGCGAAGATGCCGCAGATCATGAGCCACCATGGGCCGTTCAGGGCGGCTTCCACCGTCTGCACACCGAGCACGAAGCCGACACCGAGTGTGGCCAGAAGGCCCGCATTGGGGCTGCGCCACCATGGGCCCGGACGAACCGGCTCAGCCTCGGCCAGGTCTCGGGCGTAGCCGGCGATTGACGGGAACTCGTCCCGGGGCCGCACACCGGCGGCCGCCACATGGGCACGTGTCTCGGCGACCATCTCGGCCGCCCGTGCGGGCGCGACGTCGAACCGGCCCACCAACAGGGCGTTCAGACGAGCGAACCAGGCCCCGGACTCGGCGGGACCGTCGTCGCCGTCTCCGCCGGCTGATGCGACCCGTCGACGGGGACGGGTCAGGAGCCAGCACACCCCGACGCTGACCGCGATCAGGGCCAACGCGGGGAGACCGCCGATCCTGGTCTTGGGCACCTCCATGAAGGCCAGACCCGCGAGCGCCCCCAGAACAGCGCACAGACCGAACGACCAGGGAGCAAGTCGTGGATACCCGGAAGCCCGCAGCGCGCCCGGCCCGGCCCAGGCGACCACAGCGGCGACGCAAGTGACCAGGGAACCGACCAGCCCGGCGGCCGTGACCGGAATGATGAGACTGCCGGCAGCCACCGAGCCGGCCACCGCGACCGGAACACCGAGCGCGGCCAGCCCGAACATCGCGTCGCTGAGATAGTCGCGCGGGGTCTTGCCGCGCGTGTCGCGCTCCGCCGACTCGGCCGACCCGGAGCCGGCAACGTCCGCCGCGAACTCGGCCGGCGCCCCGATGGACCGCCAGGGGCTCTCTCCGCTCTCGGCGCAGTGCTGGCGAGCCTCCTCGATCAATGGCGTCGCCTCGTGATAGCCGATCCCCCGCTCCGCGAGCGCGATCCGGGCCGAGGCCTCCCACCTGTCGAACGCCGTCATCTCGCCTCCGTCGTCTGCTCGAGAAATCGACTAAGCGTGCCCGCGAACCGGCTCCACGCCTCCCGCTGCCCGGCCAGCCGGGCACGGCCCGCACCGGTGATCGCATAGACCTTCCGACCCGGGCCACCCTGGCCCGCATGCCAGCTCGACTCCACCACGGTGTCAGCCTCCATGCGGTTGAGCACCGGATAGAGCACTCCGCCCCGAACCCTGCCCAGCCCCTCCTCGCCGAGGCGCTGCACCAGGGCATAGCCATGCTGGTCGCCCTCGGTGAGAGCGGCGAGCACGGCCATCTCGAGAGTGGCTCGCACCCACCCCGCCTCCGGCTCCGGCTCTCCTGCCGGCTCTGGTTTCTCGGCTGCCATGGCACCTCCTCGTTGCCGACGACACTAGTCGGAAAATCAACTAGTCGCCACTCCGAATAAGTGGCATCCTTGTCTACACAGCGAGGCGGTCGGCTGGAGCCGCTCCTTCCGCAGGAGGGCCCCCCGACGCGACCATGCTGGACGGGTTGAGTCCTGGCCACCGACCGGAGAGTGAGGCAGGGATGGAGCTGTCGCGGATCGCGCCGGAGTTGCGTAAGCCGGTGCGGCGTTTCCCGGCCATACCGGTGGAGTCGGGGTTGTTCCGGCGACTGAGCCGGCTCGCCCTGCCCCTGATGAGGTCGCCCGTGACGCCGGGTGTGCTGATCGAGCAGGCCGTTCCGGGAGCGCCGGGAGTCCGGGTCCACCGGCCGGCAGAGATCAGGTCCCGGGCCGCCCTGCTGTGGATCCACGGCGGCGGGCTGGTGATGGGCGCGGCCAAGCAGGATGACCGGATGTGCGGCGCCACCGCGGCCGAGCTCGGCATGGTCGTGGTGGCGGCGGATTATCGGCTGGCGCCCGATTTCCCGTTCCTGACTCCGCTGGACGACTGCCACACCGCATGGACCTGGTTGCTGCGCAATGCGGCCCGGCTGGGTGTCGACCCGAGCCGGGTGATCGTCGGCGGTCAGAGTGCCGGGGGCGGTCTGGCGGCGGCGCTGGCACAGCGGCTGTGCGACGAGGGTGGAGTCCAGCCGGTCGCGCAGTGGCTCTTCTGCCCGATGCTCGACGACCGCACCGCAGCGCGACGCGAGTTGGACGGGATCGGGCATCGGATCTGGAACAACCGGCACAACAGATACGGCTGGGGCGCCTATCTCGGGGCCGAGCCGGGCCGGGAGAGAGCGAAGGGACCAGAGCCTGACGACGAAAAGCCAGGAGGCAGGGATCGCGAGGGCAGGGATCGCGAGGGCAGGGATCGCGAGGGCAGGGAGCCGCCACGCTATGCGGTGCCGGCCCGCCGTGAGGACCTGACCGGCCTGCCACCGGCATGGATCGGAGTCGGTGATGTGGACCTGTTCCACGACGAGGACGTGGCATATGCGGATCGGTTGCGGGCGGCCGGTGTCCCCGCCACCTTCCACGCCGTTCCCGGGGCGCCACACGGGTTCGAGGCCTGGGCGCCGAACACGACGATCAGCCGCGATTTCGTGCGCACTGGGCGGGAGTGGCTGTCCGGTTTCGCGGGATAACCAGCGGGCCAAACCCGTCGACGAGCATGGATCACCCAAGGTCATCAAGAGGTGGGAGCCCGGCTGGACTGGAATGCGGCACCGAGCCGGCGCGGCGAAAGGGCGCAACGCCGGGGCTGGCCTTCCAGGAGAGGAATGCGGCCACGGCGGTAGGACGAGCGGCCCAAAGCGGGCCGCCCGGGGATGGACGGCCCGCCTTTGTCGATCGGCCGGGAGAAAGAGCCTTCCGCCCGCGGATCAGCTGGGCCGAAAGCCGGCCAACCCACAGGCTGGCCGGGAAGAAGCCGCGTGCCCACAGGATGGCCGGGACCGAGCCGCCTACCCACAGGATGGCCGGGACCGAGCCGCCTGCCCACAGGCTGGCCGGGACAGAACCGCCTGCCCACAGGATGGCCGGGACCGAGCCGCCTGCCCACAGGATGGCCGGGACCGAGCCGCCTGCCCACAGGATGGCCGGGACCGAGCCGCCTGCCCACAGGCTGGCCGGGACAGAACCGCCTGCCCACAGGGGCCGGGACGGAGAGCCGCCTGCCCACGGACGACCAGGACACGAAGCCACCCACCCGCAGAGGCCGGGATGGAGAGCCGCCTGCCCACGGAAGCCGAGACGGGCGACCATCCGGCTGGCGGAGCGGCGTGGGACGAGTCCGGGCCGTCCGGGGATTCAGGCGGGAGGCGGGCCCGACGGCGGCGTGCCACCCGGACCACCGCTGGGCGGGGTACCACCCGCACCGCCGCCCGGGCCGCCGGGGGCGCCGCTTGGCGGGGTGCCACCAGGTTGGCCCTGGCCGCCACCGCCCGGTGGGACGGCTCCGGCGGCCGGCGTGGTGGTGGTGTCCACGCCGGCGGTGAGGGACAGGGCATAACCGCTGCTGACGTCACCGGTGACGGTGGCCAACTGTCGGACGCCTGCGTCGTCGCTGAAGACGTTGTCGGTTTGGAGGGTCAGCTGGGCCAGGTTGGTGACCGATGCCTCGTAGCCCTTCTCCTTGTAGACGATGTCGCAGTATTCCTTCGGGATGGCGACCTGCGATGTTGCGATGGCCTTCGTGGAGTCGGTGATGGCGGCCTCGTCGGGGTAGACCTCGAAGTGGATGTGCGGCCAGCGTCCGGTGTAGCAGGCCGGGAAGATGCTGGTGAACTTCACCTTTCCGGACGCGTCGGCGATCTGGACGCCGCGGAGGTAATTCTCCTCGGTGACGCCTTCGGAGTACATCGAGTAGAGGCCGGCCCGGTCGCAGTGCCAGACGTAGACGGCTACCCCGGCGAACGCGGCGCCGCCGCCGGCCAGGTCCTTGATCGTCAGTTCGAGGGTCATCGGCACGCCCTCCGCGGTTCCGGAGGGTCCGCCGAAGCTGGAGCGGATGTCGCTGCGGATGATGCCGCTCTGTTCGAGGACGTCAGGACCGTTGGAGCCGTCACCGGGATAGGGGCCGGCCGTCTCGTCCGGGATCTCGGCCGACGAAGCCGCCGAAGCCGCCGAAGCCGCCGAACCCGACGAGGCCGATGAACCCGACGACGTGCCGGAGGACGAGGACGAGGACGGTGAGGTGCAGGCGGCCAGACCCAGACCGGTCACGCCGATGCCGAAGGCTCGCAGGATCTGCCGCCGGCCCATCAGGGTGTCCAGGTCGAAGCCGAGGCCCTGGTCGAAGACCTCTTCGTCGGGATTCGGGAGTGGACGCCCCTGATAGGCCGGCTGATGCTCTTGGGTCATTCTTCCTCCGATATGCCGCTCGGTGGGTGTTACGCCACCATGCAAACACCGGAGGCTATGGATGAACTGTGCTTCAGCTGGCGGAGGCCGAGTAGCTGTTGGTCACGAAGTCCTTGCCGCCGCTCGCCGAGGTGATCTCGTAGCCGAACTGGATCGTGCTGAGGGTGACGTCGCCGTACCAGCCTCGGGAGCGGATCCAGTTGAGGACGGCGCGGATGTCGACGGTGCCGGCGTTCGTGTTGCCGGTCCGGACGAAGGAGAACACCTGGTTGGCGCCGTTGGAGCCGGAGTACACGTTCCAGCTGTGGCCGCCGACCGTGGCGGCGGTCTGGAACGAGCCGAGCGGGCCGACGGCGCCGGTCTTGTTCATCCAGAGCATGATCTCGTACCTGGTTCCGTCGGCCCAGATGTCGTAGGCCGTCGTGTACGCCCCACTGGACGGCACGGTCACGTTGAAGCTACTCGTGGCGCTGCGCAGGGCGCTGAGCCGGATGCCCACGGCACGGCTGGCGTTGGGATACGACTTGATGCCGCCGGTGTTGGGGTGGTTGGCCCAGACGCCCCAGTTGCTCGTCGAGTTGGCCCAGATGGTCTGCGGGCCGGCGCCACTGCCCCAGATGTTGTTGTAGAGCGTGTAGCCACCGCTGGACCAGTTGCCCCACTGGCCGGACGACGACCACACGGCGGCTTGCGCGGGCGCCTGCCCGAGCAGCAGCAGGACGGCGGCGAGCAGCAGGGACAGGGTGACACGGAGTCTGCGCACGGGTGCTCCTCGGGGATGTCGAAGCGCTTCGACGACCAGCCGGGGGATCGATGACCGTCGAACAAAGGGGATACCGGCACAGTAGGCCGGAATTCACCGGCTTGCAACGCGAAAGAAACCTTCGCTCCAAAATGGATCTACGGTAAAGTCGCGAGACATCGACACGGATCAGGGGGGACCTGTGGTGGACGAGACGGCTCCGCCCGGGCTGGACACGTCGACGGCGCATCCGGCCCGCCGGTACAACTACTGGCTGGGTGGCAAGGACAACTTCGCCGCCGATCGCGAGTCGGGCGACATGATCGAGCTGGCCCATCCCACGGTTCGGCTGTCGGCCCGGGAGAATCGCTCGTTCCTGCAGCGTGCGGTGCGTTTCCTCGCCGAGGAGGCGCGGGTCGACCAGTTCCTCGACATCGGCACCGGCCTGCCGACCGCCGACAACACCCACGAGGTCGCTCAGCGCCGGGTCCCGCACGCCCGGATCGTCTACGTCGACAACGATCCGATGGTCGGCGTGCACGCCCGCGCCCTGCTGTCGAGCAGCGCGGAGGGTGTCACCCGCTACCTGGAGGGCGACCTGCGCGATCCGCGGGCGATCCTCGGCCATCCGCAGCTCAAGGAGGCCCTCGATCTGGGCCGGCCGGTCGCGTTGATCCTGATCGCGGTGCTGCACTTCATCGCCGACCACGCGCAGGCCCGCGACGTCGTCCGGGAGCTGATGTCCGCCCTGCCGTCCGGCAGCTATCTGGCCGCGTCGAACTTCACGCTCGACCACAGCAGTCCGGAGACGGCGGCGGTGGCCCGCCAGATGATCGCCCAGGGCCGGTCCGACGCGCATCCGCGCACCCGCGCCGAGTTCGCCGAGTTCTTCACCGGGCTGGGCCTGATCGGGCCGGGCATCGTTCCGGTCTCCGAGTGGCTTCCCGAGGTCCCGGCCCACCAGCGACCCCCGGCGGAGCAGGTCGCGATCTACGGAGCGGTCGGCCGCAAGCCCTGACCGTCACGATCAAGACCTTTCAAGACCCGTCGAGGGTACGGCCATAGCGCACCTCGTCCAGCGGAAACCCCCGCGACGAGTCCACCTTCGACGCGCCGTCGGCCACCCAGCCCGCCGCCTCGTAGAACCGCCGCGCCGTGGCGTTGGTCTCCAGCACCCACAGCGTCGCCCGCCGGAACCCGGCCGCCGTCAGGTGCTCCACCGCCGCCGCCATCAGCTCCCGCCCGGCACCGGTGCCCTGGTGGGCCGGCAGCAGGTAGATCGCGGTGATCTCCCCCGTCGCCGTGTCCGCGCCGGGATCACGGCTCGGCTGGATCGCCACGAAGCCGGCCGGCGCTGCCGCCGCTGCCTCGGCCCAGACCAGGATGGCGGCGGGCGGCCGTAGCCCCTCCAGCCACCGCCCCCATCCCGGCTCGCGCTGCGCCGGGTCGAGCGAGTCCAGATGGTCCTGCGGGATCAGCCCGGCATAGGCCGACTGCCACGTACGGACGTGCACCTTCGCGAGAGCGGCGGCATCCCCGGGAACCGCATGACGAACCGGCATCCCGCCAAGATAGCGACGACCGGCACCGAACGACCGAGCCACGGCGAGGGGAAAGCAACGGGCGAAAGCAACGGGCGAAAGCAACGGGCGAAAGCGACCGACCCAAAAGGACCAAGCCGAAACGGGCGAAAGCGACCGGCCGCGGGCCGACGAACGCGACCGGCCGCCGCCGGAGGATGCGACCGGCCGCCGCCGACGGGAACGGGGCTCAGGAGAAGAGGGCGGCGTATCCGTTGAGGGCCGGCTGACCGCCGAGATGCGCGTAGAGCACCTTCGAGTCGCGGGCGATCTCACCCCGGCTGACCAGGTCGATCAGCCCGGCCATCGACTTGCCCTCGTACACCGGGTCGGTGACCATGCCCTCGGTGCGGGCGGCCAGCCGCATCGCGTCCAGTGTCGTCTCGTCCGGGATGCCGTAGGTGCCGGCGTGATACCGATCGTCCAGGATGATCTCGTCGTCGGTCAGCTCGCGGGCCCCAACCAGCGCGGCCGTGTCGCGGGCGATCCGGGCCACCTGCTCGTGGGTCTCGGCCGGCTTGGCTGAGCCGTCGATCCCGATCACCCGCCGCGGGCGTCCCCCGGCCGCGGCGAACCCGGCGATCATGCCGGCCTGCGTGCTCCCCGTCACCGAGCACACGATGATCGTGTCGAAGAAGACTCCGAGCTGCTCCTCCTGCGCGATCACCTCGTACGCCCAATTGGCGAACCCCAGCCCGCCGAGACGGTGATCGGACGCGCCCGCCGGAATCGCGTAGGGCGTGCCGCCGGAGGCGACGACGTCGGCGAGCGCGGCCTCCCAGCTCTCTTTGAAGCCGATGCCGAACCCGGCCTTGACCAGCCGCACGTCCGCGCCCGCGAGCCGGCTGATCAGGATGTTGCCGACCTTGTCGTAGACGCTGTCCGGCCAGTCGACCCAGCTCTCCTGCACGAGCACGCACTTGAGGCCAGTGGCGGCGGCGACCGCGGCGACCTGCCGGGTGTGGTTGGACTGCACCCCGCCGATCGACACCAGCGTGTCGGCGCCCTGCGCGATCGCGTCGGCCACCAGATATTCCAGCTTGCGGGTCTTGTTGCCGCCGTAGGCGATACCGGAGTTGCAGTCCTCCCGCTTCGCCCAGATCTCGGCTCCGCCCAGGTGACGGGTCAGGCGGTCGAGCCGGTGCACCGGCGACGGACCGAACAGCAGCGGATGGCGCGGGAAATCGGAAACACTCATGAACGCCCCTCGGTCAGCGGGTGAAGGTGGCTCCAGATCTCCGCGTTGACCGCGGTGGCACGGGCCACGTCGTGCGCGGCCAGCGCGGAGATCAGGTCGTCGTGCAGACGGACGGAACGGCCCGCCTGTGGAGACGTGAAGAGGAGACGCTCGGCACGGCGTACCAGAGAGGTGTACCTGTCGACCGTGCCCGAAGCCGCGGCGTTGCCGTAAGCGGCGAGCGGAATCGCATGCACCTCGTCGTCGGCGTCGAGGGCCCCCTCGACGTCGCCCTCGGCGACCGCGGCGGCGAACCGGGCGTTGGCCTCCCGCATCGCCGCCACCAGGTCTCCGCCGATCGTCGCGGCGACGTGGCGCACCGCGAGATCGTGCATCGCGCCGAGCACGGCCGCCGCGTCCTCGACATCCTTGGCCACCACCTCGGTCACCCGGGTGTAGCTCTGCGGCTTGGTCTCGACGAGCCCTTCGCTGGTCAGGCGCGCTATCGCGTCACGGATCGGCGCCCGCGACAGCCCCAGCCGCGCGGCCAGGTCGTCCGGGCGCAGCGCGGTCCCCGGCGCCAGTGTGCCGTCGACGATCGCGCCTCGCAGCCGCCCGTAGGCGGCATCCCTCAGCAGGTGCCGTCCGATGCTCTCCACAACTGAAATGTTAGATGCCAGCACACCGCAAAAGCCAGACCCAGGAAAAGATCAGGCCGACCGACTCCCATTCGGTACGGGCCACCAGAGAACCGTGGCTGTCCCCGCGAGGCAGGCGCGGCACCGGGCCGATCCGCGGGCGCCGGGCTGAAGCCGCTGGTCACCGGCTCCGCCGTCACCACCCGCACCAACAGGTGTGACGGTGGTTCGGGCGCCGCCTCGTCGCCCGGACCACCGTCACGGTATGGGGATTGCCGCGGGGTCAGCCCCGCTTGGTGCCCGCCTTGTGGCCGGCAGCCTCCTCAGCCGCACCCTGCTCGGCCGCGCCCTCGTCAGCCGCACCCTGCTCGTCAGCGCCCTGCTCGCCGGCGCCCTGCTCAGCGGCGCCTTCCTCGGCACCCTGCTCGTCGGCGCCCGCGTCACCGGCGCCCGCCGCGGCGGCTACCGCCTTGGCGTCGACCAGGGCCAGGCAGGACTGCAGGAACGCCTGCTGGGCGGAGGTCACAGCGGCGGCAGCGTCGGCCTGGCCGGCAGCGCCCTGCTCCTCGGCAGCGCCTTCCTCAGCGGCGCCCTCTTCGGCAGCGCCCTGCTCCTCGGCAGCGCCCTTGCCGTTGCCGTTGCCCTTGGCGTTGCCGTTGTTCTTGCCCTTCTTGCCGGCGGCCTCCTTCTTGGCCGCCTTGAGGATCTTGGTGTACTTCTTGGCGAGCGCCCGGTTCTCGGCCTTGGCGGCGGCCGGGTCCTCGGCGGCCTGCTCGGCGGCCTCGGCGGCGTCCTCGGCTCCGGCCTCACCGGCGGCAGCGGCCACGTCGGCGGCGAAGGTGTCGCACGCCGCCTCGAGGGCGACGGCCGCGTCGGCGGCGGCCTCACCGGGAGCCTGCTGCTCGACCGGAGCGAGCTCCTCGCCGTCGCAGATCACGTTCACGCCGTCGACCTGGAGCTCGGCGCACTGGGAGACGTCGAACTGCTGGCCGTTCACGGTGATCACGTCGGCGGCCTTCGCGCCGGCGCCGGCCTTCTCGGTGCTGGCGTTGGCCAGTTGGACACCGACCACGCCGCTCACCACGAGCACGCCGGCGACCACAGCCGCGCCGATCGTCTTGCGCCGGTTGTCCGGGCTGTTACGTCGGTACGAGCGCGCCCTCATAATCACTCCTCGTCGTTGAACGTCCATGCCGTCGGTCGGGGGCCATACGGGCGGCGGGCGCCGAGGGGTTCAACGACTCATGCCGGAAGCATCCCGAATCACCCCTCCGAGAAGCATCAAAATCGCAGCTCAGAGTACGTGTACGAAGTGCCCGAAAAAATATTCCGGAGCACCCCTGGAGGGTGATCCGTCGATGGTCACGCAGGGTGGACGCACACCCTCTCGGACTGTCCACTACGCACGGTCACCTGGGCGGGTGATCGTCGCGCGAGCTACGGTGGCGGTGGCCCGGTCAGCGGATCTCGATTTCCAGGAGGGAGTATCCGTAGCTGCCGACTCGCTCCGTGCCGTACACGCGAAGGTGACGGGCGACGGTTTTCTCGCTGATCTTCACCGTGCCGCCGGTTCCCGTGGTGGTCGCGTAAACGCGGCTCCACGACCTGCCGTCGGTCGAGGTCTCCACCCGATAGGCGGTTCCGTAGGCGTGTTCCCAGACCAGGACCACCTCGGAGATCTGCCAGTCGCGGCCCAGGTCGACGCGGATCCACTGGGGATCGGAGAAGCCGCTAGACCAGCGGCTCGACCGGTCGCCGTCGATGGCGTTCGCCGGTAGCCACGGGTCACCCTCGGAGGCGGACGCCGTCGCTGTGCCCTGCAATGCCAGGTTGGCGCCGGACGGGTTCGGACGGCCGGTCACGCCGGGTTTCGGGGAGGGGGCGCCCGCCGCCGGAGCACTCGCCGACGACGACGGCGACGGCAGGGCGGACGACGGCGCGGCGGGCGCGGCGGACGACGGCGCGGCGGCCGCATCGGTGACGACGGGAACGGGCTGGAACGGCTCGGAGGCCGCCGCCTCGGGTGTGGACTCCCCGGGCAGGGGCGCTGCCGCCTCGGCGGGGGCCCGGGTGCGGAAGCGGTCGGCGACGACCAGGGCGATCGGCACCGCGAGCAGCAGCACGACCCCGGCGGCGATCACGAGCCGGCGGCGGATGGCGGGACGCTTCGCGCGTACCCCCTCGGGCGGTGAAGGGCGTATGCCCTCGGGCGGTGAAGGGCGTACCGCGTCGAGTGGCGAAACGCGTACCGCGTCGGGTGGTGAAAGGGGTGTCCCCCCGGCTGGCGAGGGGGTGGAGCGGGAGCCGGCGAACCGGCTGGACCACCGCCCCGGCCGGGAATCGGGGTGTCCCGCGGGATCTGCGGCATGCGGGTGAGCCGCAGGCTGTCCGCTCGTGAGGGCTTGCGCCGCTCCCCGGACGCCGGTTCCACCGGCTGCCCGCTGTCACGCCCCTCCACGCGGTTTCCTCCCGCTCGATTCGACGGTGGCCGATCGACCGTCGCGCAGTATCTTGGCGTAGAACCGGCGCTCGGTGATGCCGTCCGGCTCGGCGCGGCGGGGCGGCAGGCCGCGGTGCAGGGCATCGACGCCACCAAAGTGAGAGCGATCACATTCATCGTGTCGCGACGGCGTCGGCGCAGGTCACGGAGGGTTTTAGTACGGATACCTTTCAGAGGGGCGGAGCCGGATGCGGACGTACCGATATCGGCTGCTGCGGACATCCTGGGGGATCTGGATCAACCTGACGGCGCGGGCGGAGGCCGGGGAACTGCCGGGCGGTGTCGTGGTGTCGCCCGGTCTGCCGGTTCGGCTGGCGTGTGTGGGGTCCGCCGCCACGTTGCTGGAGGGCGAGCGGGAGGAGCTGCGCCGTGGGCTCGCCGCGGTGGCCGCCGGGCTGCCGGGGCCGCTCACCGTCATCGTGTCGGATGTCGCCCTGGTCGAGGTCGACTTCCAGCCGGAGGGACTCGCCGTCGCCATGTGCCGATGGGCCGAGGAGGAGTTCGGGCTGACGCCGCGCGTGATCGGCGAGTCCTACGACCGTGCCACGAACCGTTACGTCTTCGACTGGGGTGCCGGGGACGGGTGAACCGGATACGGAACGGGCGCCCCGCGCCGCGCGGATCGCGCGGTGCCGGGGCGCCCGCCTCCGGTTTCTCGGGTCAGGACCCGGTGGTGATGCCCGACGTGGTGACCAGCTTGCGCACGGCGGTCCGGGCGAGCTTCTTGAAATCGTGGTCCCTCGGGTCGTCCGCGCCGACGAGAGCCACCGTCAGGGCCACGTCGCGGTAGGCAACCTGCGCGAACTTGATCTTCGCCGAGAACTCGATGCCGAAGTACTTGGCCTCCACGAGCACGGTTCCGGTGATCGACTCGTCGCCCAGCGGCGGGTTCCAGGCCAGGGGCGCGGTCGTGACCTTGACGGTCTCGACCTCGATCAGCGGGCACTCGTCCAGGACTTCCTGGATCTGGTCGATCGTCGTGAGCGCGGCGTCCTCACCGATCACGGCCAGCGCCTCGATCGCCACCGCGTTGGTCTGCTCATTGAGGAAGACGACACCGGCGGTCACCGGGACGTCGGGCTCGGCCACCGGCGCCGAGGGCGGGCCGGCCTTGACCGGGTCGGCCACGGGCGGGCTGCCCTTGACCGGATCCGCGGGAGCGGGTGCGGACGTGGCCGGCTCCTCCGCAGCGGGAATCGTCGGGCCGGAGACCGACAGAGCGTTGGTGGTCGACGTGTCGGTGTCGGTGACCGACAGGGCGGAGAGCTCGTCGGCCATGTCGCAGGGGCTGGCACCCGGCTCCTGCGAGGAGAGCACCTCGGCCAGGATCGTCTCCGTGCCGCCCAGGTCCTGCTTGACGTACCCGGCGGGCACGTCGCGCTCGGTGAGGAGCGCCTTCTCCAGTCGTCTCTGCCGATCGGGCGGCTCGGGTACGCCCGCGATCACCGGCGCCCCGGCGCTCGCCGGCGAGGGCACCCCCGCGACCGTGGTGACGCCGAGCCCCGCACAAAGAGCGAGGACGGCAGGATACGTGAACCTTCTATGTGTTATGAGAGCCATTCTTACAGGCTAGATATCATTTGTGCGCTACGACGTAATAGTGACGATTTCCAGGACGGCCGCCTCCGCCGCGACGAGCGGGGCGGCCGGTCACCGGGTACGGTGAGCGATCACTCCGTCGACCACGGTCAGCGGGACCGGGGCCTCGGCGAACTCGTCCGGACGGGCGGCCAGCGGGTCGAGACCGAAGACCGTCAGATCGGCGCGGAAGCCGGGACGGAGCCGGCCCGCCTCGCCGGTCAGTCCGGCCGCCGCGGCCGCCTCGCTGGTGTAGCCCTCCAGCGCCATCCGGGCGGTGAGCGCCTGTTCCGGCAGCACCGGCTCGACGCCCGGCTCCCCCGCGGGACGGCGCAGCCGGGCCGCCGCGACGATCGCGCGCGGGTCGAACGGCGCGATCGGCCAGTCCGAGCCGAGCGCCAGACGGGCGCCCCGATCGCGCAGGTCACGGGCCCGGAAGGCACGGTCGGCGCGACGTTTGCCGAGGCGGATCGACCAGTTGTCGCTGTGGTCGGCGCGGATGTAACCACTGCAGTGGGTGGGCTGCATGCTCGCCGTCACGTCCAGCGCGGCGAACCGCCCGACCAGCTCCGACGGCATGGTCTCCAGATGCTCGATCCGATGCGGCACCCCGGAGGCGGGCAGCCCGGCGTAGGTGTCCAGGACGTACCGGATCCCGGCGTCGCCGATGGCGTGCGTGACCAGCGGGATCCCGTGCCCGGCCAGGAGGTGCGCGGCAGCCGTGTAGTCGCGCGGGTCCGGCCAGAAGCAGGCGGTCGACTCGCCGTGCGTGTCCGGTTCGTCGAGCCAGGCGGTGCCGCCGTCGATCGTTCCGTCGATCATGAACTTGGCGCCCTCGACCCGCCAGCGGCGACCGGCGAGCCGCTGCTGCGCGATCACCGCGTCCAGCCCGTCACGGCCGGTCCCCGGCATCACGAACGGCGCGAACCGCCAGCGCACCGGCAACTCCCCGTCGTCCTCCAGGGCCCGGAACAACCGCAGCGAATCGGCCTCGAAATCCATCCCGTTCGCCGCGGTCAGGCCGCACGCCGCCATCCGCCGCAGCAGATCGGCCAGCCGGGCCCGGCGCTCGGCCGGATCGTCGGCCGGCAGCAGCGTGCGGACCAGCGCGAGGGCCTCCATCTCCAGCAGATGACCGGTCGGGACGCCGTCGGCACCGCAGACCACGCTCGCGCCGGACACGAAGGCGCGCGGGCCGTCGACCCCGGCCATGGCGAGCGCCTTCGGGCTGACCAGAGCCGCATGCGCGTCGAAGAGCAGCAGGAACACCGGGACGTCCGGGCCGACAGCCTCGACCAGGGGCGCGTGGGTGAGGGGGGCGCCCTCGAAGGCGTTCGGATCGAGACCCCAGCCCTCCAGCCATCCGCCCGGCGCCACGTCGGCGCCCCGCAAGGCCGATCTCAATTCCGCGAGGGTACGGACGGACGACAGGTCCACACCACGCGTGAGGCCGATGCCCATGACGGGGTGGAAGTGCCCGTCCACCAGGCCCGGGGTGATCGTGGCGTCACCCAGGTCGATCACCTCGGTGTGCGGGCCGCGCCAGTCGCGGGCGTCGGCACGGTCGCCGAGCGCGGTGATCACGCCGCCGGCCGTCGCGATCGCGGTCGGGGCCCGGTCACCGGACAGGGTGTGGATCCGGTCGGCCATCAGGATCAGGTCGGCGGCGCTCACGTGTGGGCCTCCTCCGTTCGGCGGTTCTCGTCGTGGAGTACCGGCACCGGCACGAGCCGGTTCACTCGGAGCCACGACGGCCCACCGGACTTGCATCGATGCGCGAAGCTGTCCTTCCCAGCTCGCACTTCCCCGGGACGGCCGTGACCACCTCGTACCCCTGCCCTCGGTGCGGCGCCGCCGCGGCCCTTCCGGACGGCTGCCCCGGCTGCGGCGCCGGCCCGGACCCCGACGCCGCCGAAGTCATCCGGCTCGACGGCGAGATCGCCGACCTCACCCGGCAACTCCACGACGCCCGCGCTCACGTCACGGCGCTCGACCGGCGGCTGCACGACGCAAGGGCCACCCGCAATCAGGCCGCTGCCCGGGTCGTCGCCCGCCGTACACCCGTGCCCGCGCCTTCTCCCGCGCCCGCGGTCTTCCCGGCGCTCGCTCCGCGGCTCTCGCCGGCGCCCGCTCCGGGGCTCTCGGCGGCGCCCGTTGAGCCCCGCCTCAGCACGCTGACCGTGCAGAACGTCCTCTTCACGCTCGGCGGGTTGCTGCTGGTGGTCGCGGCGGCCGTCTTCACCGCCGTCGCGTGGGCGCAGGTCGGCGTCACCGGGCGGGCGCTGCTGCTCGCCGGCGCCACCGTCGCGATCCTCGCGGTGCCGCCGTTCGCGGTCCGGCGCGGCCTCACCGCCGCGGCGGAGACCCTCGCAGCCGTCGGCCTGCTCATGATCCTTCTCGATGGTTTCGCGGCGTGGGCGGTCGACTTCCTGGGGGTGTGGCTCTGGGACCCCCGGGGGTACGCCGCCGCGGTCCTCGCCGTCGCCGCGGCGATCGCCCTCGGGTACTCGTCGATGACGAGACTCCGCGGGCCACGGATCGCCGGGCTGCTCATGGCCCAGCCGGTGCTCCCGCTCCTGGCCGCCGCCGGCGACGCCGGGCTCGTCGGATGGTCCCTGGCGTTCACCGGCACGGCCGCCCTGGACCTCGCCGCCCTCCGGATGCGGGCCGCCCGCTTCACCGCCGACCGGGGCGGCGTCCTCGCCTACCTGTGCGCCGGCGCCACCGGCGGCGCCGGCGCTCTCCTCGCCCTCCGCGCGGTCGCCGTCGCCACCACCCCGGCCCCGGCCGCGATCGCCGGGGCAGCGCTGCTGCTGCCCCCGATCCTGCTGCTCACCTGGACGATCCTGGTCCGGAAGCCGTTCGAGCGGTCGTTGGCGGCGGGCGTGCTGGTCGTCGCTGCCGGACTGGCGGGCGCCCGCTGGGCCTGGACCCTGCCCCTGAGCCTCCCGGGCGGCGACGGCCCGGCCGCCCGCCTCGCCGTCGTGTCCCTCGCCCTCGCCGCGGTGGCCGCCCTGCTCCCCCGAGCCCGCCCGGTCGCCGACGCCGCGCCCGTCCGCACGCCGTCCACCCCCGGCCCCTCCACCCTCCCGTCGCCGCCCGCGACCTCTTCCGCAGCCTCACCGTCCGCTGCGCCCACGCCCACCTCTCCTTCGGCTTCCCCTTCCTCTACCTCGCCGTCCGCCGCCTCTCCGTCGACCTCTCCCTCCGCCGCCGCGTCCTCGACCTCTTCTCCCTCGACCGCGTCGTCCTCGACCACTCCTTCCGCGCCCGCGTCGTCCTCTGCCTCTTCTTCCGCGGCCGCCTCGTCCTCTGCCTCTTCTTTCTCGGCAATTCCTCTGCCGGGTGGGGCGGGAGGCGGTGGGCGGCGGCTCGGGGAGGCGGCCGGGGCCGCGTGGCTGCGGCGGTGGGTGCCGGCGGAGATCGGGTTCGGGGCGTGGGCCGGGGCGCTGCTCGTAGGCGTGGCTCCGGGCATCATCGTGCTGTTCGGCTCGGTGGCGGGCGCGATCCGCAGCGTCGAGGCGGCACGGCCGGTGTTCGGCGCCCCGCTCGGCGGAGCCGTCTCCGGGGCGGGACCCGATCTGCTGATCGCCGCGGTCGTGACGGCTTTCGCGTACGCGCTGATGCTGCCCCGCCGAGCCCACACCAACCTGGGCCTGACCGCCCTCGCCGCGGTGGGCTTGATCATTCCGGGCGCCCTCGGGCTGGCATGGTGGGCCGCGACGGTCGCCGGGCTGATCGTCGCGGCGGTCGCGCTCGTGCTCGCGGGACGGTCGCGGACGATCGAGGACACCGGCTACCGGAGTGCCTTCGGTGTGGCCGGCGTGATGCATGCGGTGATCACCGGGTTCGGGAGCGCCGAGGTCATCGCCGTCGTCTGCGGGGTGATCACGGTGCTCGGGGTGGGCGCCGCTCTCGGCCTGCGGAACGCCCCGCGCAGCGTCGACGTCGGCGCCGGGGCGATGATCGCCGGGCTGCTCGCGGTGCCCGCCACCGTGTGGACGGCGCTGCACGCCGCGGACGTTCCGGTCACGTGGCGGGTGCGCGTGTCGCTCGGGGTGGCGGTGCTGCTCTGTCTCGTGGCGCACACGATCCACCGGCGGATTCCCGTCTACCGGTGGCAGGCCCTCGGCGTCGCGCTGGTCATGGCGGGGTTCACGCCGTTGTGGGCGGCGGCCGGCGAGGATCCGCTCGCGCTGTACGCGGCCGCGGCGCTCCTGCTCATCGTCGCGCTGCTGCCGATCCCGCAGGCCCGGTCCACGGCCGGAGCCGTCGCGGCCGTGCAGCCCGTGCTGGCGCTGCTCGCGTTCACCGTCACCGACCTGGCGGTCGTGCTCCTCGAACCGTGGACCGCCCTGGCGAACGTCTGGTCGGGCATCCCGCCGCAGCAGTCACCGGTCGCCTGGTCGAGTGTCGTCGCCATCGCCACGGCCGGGCTCGCCGCCTCGGCCGCCGGCGCGGTGCTCGTCCGGTCGGGTGCGTTCGGCGTCGTCGCCGGGGCCACTTCGGACTCCGCGACCATCCACTCCACACCCGGCGAGCAGGCTCCCGGCCGGACCTCGGGACCGGACGGCGCCACGACACCGGCGCAGACCCCCGGCGAGACCGCGCAGCCGGAGGCGGCCGGGGTCGCGGGTCCGGCACGGCGGGCACACGACGGGGCCACGACACCGGCGCAGACCCCCGGCGAGACCGCGCAGCCGGGGGCGGCCGGGGTCGCGGGTCCGGCACGGCGGGCACACGACGGGGCCCGGGCCGGGGTTTCGGCGTGGCGGGCGGCGGGGTGGGCTGCGGTGCCGTTCGCTGCCGTGCTCGTGCCGCTCGTCTTCGCGGCCGGTGGGCCGGCCTGGCCGGCGGTGCCGATCGCGGGACTGGTCACCGGCCTGGCCGGGCTGCTCACCCTGGCACTGACGCCGGGGCGGCGACCGGTGCACGGTTTGACGGCGGCGCTGTTCGGGGCGCTGGCGGCGGCCGGAGTGGCCGGCTCGACGGCGGGGCACGAAGCCACCATCGCGGCGTTCGTCCTGGTCCTCGCCGCGGGTGTGGCCGCGGGGCTGCTCGGGCGGGTGGAGTCCGATCGGGTCGCGGGGTGGCTCGGTGGGGCCGTTGCGGTGGTCGTCGTCGCGTACACCGTTGCTGATCTGACCGCGGTGGGGATCGCCGGGCCGCCGCTGTTCGTGCTCGCCGCCGGGGCGCTGGTGGTGGGTGTGGAGGCGGTCCTCGCGTCGCGCCGCCCCCGGGAAGCGTGGGCGCCGCTCGTCGTGGGGCATGCGTCCGCACTGCTCGCGGTCGTCCTGACGGAGACTCTGGGATGGGCCGCTCTGGTGTGCAAACTGTGGGCGCTGGTGCTCACGGTTCGCGCGCTGCGGCCGGGCGAGACCCGGCGGGGACGGTTCGGGTACGGCGTCGCCGCGGGTGTGGTGGCGCTGGTCGGCTGGTGGCTGCTGCTGTCGTCGCGGGATGTCAGGACCACCGAGGTCTACACCCTGCCGGCCGCCGCGCTCGCGGTCGTCGCCGGGTGGTTCGCCCGACGTGGGCGGCCCGAACTGCCGTCGTGGAGCGCCTACGGCGCCGCGCTCGGTGCCGCATTCCTGCCGACGCTCGCGGTCATCGCCGGCAGCACCGCCAACGAGCCGCACTACCTGCGCCGGCTGCTGCTCGGTGTGGGGGCGTTGCTCGTGCTGCTCGTCGGGGCACGGGCCCGCCTGCAGGCCCCGGTCGTCACCGGCGGCGGGACGCTGCTGCTCGTGGCCCTGCACGAGCTCATCCAGTTCTGGGACCTGCTGCCGCGCTGGGTGCCGCTGGCGGTCGGCGGCCTGCTCCTGGTCGGCATCGCCACCACCATGGAACAGCGCCGCCGCGACCTGGCCCGCCTCCGAGCCGCCATCACCCGCATGACATGACCGGCAGCCCGATCCGGCCCGCCGAAGCACGTATCGGCCGCCCGGCCCCACAGAACCAGGGGCGGGCAGCGGCACGGACGGCCTGGAACAGCACGAACGGGCAGGAAATGCACGGACGGCCGGAACTGCGGGATCCGTCAGTAGACGTCTCGGACGTAGCGCTTCTCGGTTGCCAGCTGCTTCAGGTAGGCGGTGGCGTCCTCACCGGTCAGGCGGCCGTGGTTGACGGCGATGTCGTGGAGGGCCCGGTCCACGTCGCGGGCCATGCGGCTGGCGTCGCCGCAGACGTAGAAGTGGGCGCCGGCCTGGAGCCACGCCCACAGCATGGCGCCCTTCTCGCGCATCCGGTCCTGTACGTAGACCTTCGAGCGCTGGTCTCGGGAGAACGCCACGTCGAAGCGGCTGAGGATGCCGTCGGCGCGGAGGGCCTCCAGCTCCTCGGCGTAGTAGAAGTCGGTGGCGCTGCGCTGTTCGCCGAAGAAGAGCCAGTTGCCGCCGGGGGCGCCGGTGACCTGGCGCTCGTGCAGGAAGCCGAGGAACGGGGCGACCCCGGTGCCGGGACCCACCATGATCATCGGCGTGTTGGGGTCGGCGGGGATCCGGAAATGGGGGGCCCGCTGCACGAAGACCGGGACTGGGGCTCCGGCCGGGGCGTCGGCGAGGTGGGTGGAGCAGACGCCCTTGCGGGAGCGACCACGATGGTTGTCGAAACGGACCACCGAGACGGTGAGGCTGACGAGACCCGGATCGGTGACGGGTGTGGAGCTGATCGAGTAGTGGCGGGGCTGCAGCTTCTTCAGGACGCCGGCGAGCTCCTGGGCGGAGGCGTCGATCGGGTGCTCGGCGAGGACGTCGACCGCCTGCCGGCCCCAGGTCCATTTGGCGAGCTCACCCTTGTTGTCGGCGCGCAGCAGGGTCTTCAGGTGGCCGGAGCCGCTGCGTTCGGCGACGAACCGCAGCAGGTCGGTGGTGACCCGGGTGATGTCGAGATGCCGGGTGAGCGCGTCGGCCAGTGCCACGTCACCGGCCCGGTCGAGGGTGATCGTGGTGTTCGCGGCCAGACCGGTCACGTGCAGCCATTCGGTGACCAGGTCCGCGCCGTTGACCGGCCAGACGCCGAGCGCGTCGCCGGCCCGGTAGTCGATGAGCCCGCCGGTGTCGAGGGTGAACTGCCGGACCTCCTTGGCCGAGCCGGGCCGGCTGAGCAGCCGGTTGCCGACCAGCGCCGCGGTCACCGGCGCCACCTTGGCCGCCGCGACGACGACGGAGGCGGAAGCCGACGACGAGACGGAAGCCGGACGCGAGGCTGAGGCCGAAGACGAGGCGGAGACGGAAGGCGAGGCCGAGGCGGACGGGGAGGCGGGGGCGGCAGGGCCGGAGGGAGAGGTCAGAGCGGCGAGCACGGCGGTGAGCCAGCCGTCGGCGGTTTCCTCGTAGTCCGGCTCGCAGTCGGCGCGCGGGGCCAGCCGGACGGCGCCGAGCTCGGCGAGCCGTTCGTCGAGGCGCCGCCCGTACCCGCAGAAGTCGTCGTAGTTCGAGTCGCCGAAGGCGAGGACCGCGTAACGCTGCCCGTCGAGCCGGGGTGCGCTGTCGCCGGTCAGCGAGTCCCAGAAGGTGCTTCCGTTGTCGGGCGCGTCGCCGTCGCCGAAGGTGCTGGTCACGACGAGCACGTCAGCGCCGGGATCGAGCAGGTCGGGGGCCGGGCCGTCCATGCCGAGGACGCTCACCTGCCGCCCGGTCTCGGCGAGGCGCCCGGCCACGGTCCGCGCGAAGTCCTCGGCGGTGCCGGTCTGCGATGCCCACAACACCTGCAGGCGGCCCTCCGCGGGCTTCGCTTCACGATCAGGACCCGGCGATGGTACGGGCGACAGCACTCCCGCGAGCAGCCCGTTGACCCACATGGCCGTGGCCGGGTCGAACGGGGCGCTCGCCGGGAGCGCCGCCGGTTCGGGCCGCAGCGTGGCGCCGGCGAGGAACCCGGCGAGGTAGCGCCGCTGCCCCTCGTCGAGCACGGGTGGGGCCGGGTCGAGCCCGAGCCGGGCGAGCAGGGCGTTCGCCTCGACGGAGAGGGCCGCCTCGGCGATGGAGCGCCCGCCGGGAGTGGCCGGGGGCGGGGCCGCGGAGACGCGGGTGAGGGCGACCGCGCACACCTTGAGCTCGGGCTGGAAGGAGATCGGGTCGACGGCGTCGCTGGTGACGGCGTTGACGCTGACGTACTCGCCGAACAGGTCGTTCCAGTGGATCGGGGCGAAGCAGGCACCGGGCTGGACGCGGTCGGTGACGACGGCCGGCAGGACGGCCCGGCCGCGGCGGGAGGCGATCTCCACCAGGTCGCCGGCCGCGATCTCGTACCACTCGGCGTCGATGGCGTTGATCTCGAGGAACGGTTTCGGGTTGAGCCGGTTGAGCTTGGCGATCTTCCCGGTCTTGGTCATGGTGTGCCACTGGTGCTGGAGGCGGCCGGTGTTGAGGACGAACGGGTAGTCGTCGTCGGGCATCTCGGCCGGGTCGGTGTGCGGGCGGGCGTGGAAGACGGCTCTGCCGCTGGGCGTGGCGAAGAGCAGGCCACCGTCGGCGGCGCGATAGCGGATCGGGTTCCGGTCGGGGCCCCCGGGGGCGGCGGGCCACTGGACCGGTCCGCGGGCGAGCCTCTCGTAGGTGACGCCGCGCAGGTCGTACCCCGTCTGTGGGTTGGCAAAGCTCTTGATCTCCTCGAGGATCTCCTCGGCCGAGCCGTAGGTGAAGGCCTCGCGGTAGCCCATCTCGGCCGCGACGCGGGCGATGATCTGCCAGTCGGGCAGTGCCTCGCCCGGCGCCGGGACCACCGGGTGCACGAGGGTGAGGCAACGCTCCGAATTGATCATGATGCCGTCGGCCTCGGACCACATGGCGGCGGGCAGCGCGATGTCGGCGTAGGCGTTGGTCTCGGTCTCGGCGAACGCGTCCTGGGTGACGACCAGCTCGGCGGCCTCGAGACCGGCGATGACGGTGCGCCGGTTGCCGACCGAGGCGACCGGGTTGGTGCAGATGATCCAGCAGGCCTTGATCCTCCCGGCGGCCATCTGCTCGAACATGTCGACGGTGCCCTTGCCGACCTCGGTGCGCAATGTGCCCGCCGGTACGCCCCAGACCTGCTCGGTGAACTCGCGGTCGGCCGGGACCAGCACGGACCGCTGGCCGGGCAGCCCCGGCCCCATGTAGCCCATCTCGCGGCCGCCCATCGCGTTGGGCTGGCCGGTGAGCGAGAACGGGCCGCTGCCGGTACGGGCGATCGCGCCGGTCGCCAGGTGCAGGTTGATCAGGGCGTTGGTGTTCCAGGTGCCGTGGGTGCTCTGGTTGAGGCCCATGGTCCAGAGGCTGACCCAGTTCGCGGCCGCGCCGATCCACTCGGCAGCCGTCCGGATGTCGGCCTCGGCCAGCCCGGTCAGCTCGGCGACCCGGTCCGGTGGGTAGTCGGCCAGGAGCTCCGGCATCGCCTCCCAGCCCTCGGTCCACGACGCGATGAAGTCCAGGTCCGGCGTGATCAACCCCAGCAGGCCGTTGAGCAGCGCGAGGTCGGCGCCCGGCCGGATCTGCAGGAACAGGTCGGCCTTGTCGGCGGTGGCGGTGCGCCTCGGGTCGACGACGATCAGCTTGGCGCCGGCTTTGACCCGCTCCATCATCCGCAGGAAGAGGATCGGGTGGCAGTCAGCCATGTTCGAGCCGATCACCAGGAACACGTCGGCGTGGTCGAGGTCGTCGTAGGAGCCGGGCGGCCCGTCGGCGCCGAGCGACAGCTTGTAGCCGGTGCCCGCGCTGGCCATGCACAGCCGCGAGTTGGACTCGATGTTGTTGGTCCCAATGAAGCCCTTGACCAGCTTGTTCGCCAGGTATTGAGCTTCCAGGGTCATCTGGCCGGAGACGTACATGGCGAAGGCGTCCGGGCCGTGCTCGTCGACGATCGCGCGCAGCCGGCGTGCGGTCTCGCTGATCGCGGCGTCCACACCCTGCGGTGCGGGGGCGGCCCCGCGCGCCGGACGGACCAGCGCGGTGTCCAGCCGGCCGGGCGCGGCGAGGAGCTCGGCGCTGGTGGCGCCCTTGGTGCAGAGGCGTCCCGCGTTGGCCGGGTGGTCCCGGTCGCCGCTCGCCCTGATCACCTTCAGCGGGCCGCCGTCCTGGCGCGCGACGTCGAGCACCATCCCGCAGCCGACGCCGCAGTACCCGCACACGGTTCTCACCTGGGTGACATCGGCAGCCACGGACACCCCTTCGAGTTCAGCTCGCACGTCAACCCTAGAAAGCCCCGGTTTCCACGTGGTCACTTGAAGGTGCGTCGACGATTACCCGAAGGTCACCTCCTCCGGCCGGGCGTTGTGAGTGGCGGGCGTCACCGTACCGTCGTGCTGGCCGTCACCGACATCGTGCCGTCCGGCAGTTGGAGCCGGAACTCGTAGCGGTGACCGCCGGCCAGCAGACTGGTCCGGTAGCGGTCTCCGGTGACCGGGTACGGGTCGGTCCGCCACTGCTCCCCCGCCGTCGTGTCCCGCAACTGCACCCGGTAGGTCAGTCCGCGCCGGATCTCGGTCCAGGCGACGGTGACCGTGCCGGGCTCGTCGCTGCGGGCGCTGACCTCGGTCGGTGCCACGGAGGGCAGCCGGACCTTGACCGGCGTGGAGCGCGGGCCGGAGCCGCCGTCGTTGACCGCGGCGACCACGAACTCGTACTCGTGGCCGTCGGCGAGCCCGCGCACGACCGTCCTGGTGCCCTTCACGGCGATCCCGTCCTCGACGAGCTCCGTCTCCCCGGCGGTGAGGTCGCGGCGCGAGACCTTATGCCACTCGGCACCGGTGGACTTCCACGTCAGCTCGACGACGCCCTGCTCGGCCTCGACCTCGACCTCGAGCCGCGCCGGCGCCGCGGTGGGCGCGGCCACCACCGCCCGGACCCGGATCGGCAGCGACTTCTCGCCCACCCCGCCGGAGTTGACGGCGGCGACGGCGACCTCGTACTCCCGGCCGTGCCGCAGGGGCACGGTGTCGAAGGCGGTCCGGCCGGTGAGGCCGGGAACACCCCAGTCGCTGCTGCCGACCTCGCGGGTGAACACCTGGTAGGACAGCCCCGGCGCCACGGCGGGCCAGGTCACGTGGACGGAGCCGTCGGGGCGGGCCTCGGCGGTGGGCAGGGCGGGCGCCGCCGGCGGGGTCACCCGTGGCGTGACGCGCACCCCACGCGATGGCGGGCTGTCCCCGCCACCGCCGACGGCGACCACGGTGATCTCGTACTCGTGGCCGTGCCGCAGCGGGCCGATCGTGGCGCTCACCCCGGGGAACGTGCCGGCCGCCTCGGGCTTGCTCTGCCCGTCGGTCACGTCCCGGTAGAAGACCTTGACGAGCTGGACGAACGGGATCTGCCCCCAGTGCACGGTGACCCGGCCGTCGGACAGCGCGCGGACCTCGACCGTGCCCGGGGCGTCCGGCGGCGGCACGGTCGCCCGCATCGCGGCGGCCTCGGAGAGCGTGCTCTCGCCCCGGGGCGAGACTGCCGTCACGGCGAACTCGTAGTCGTGGCCGTTGGTCAGGAAGTCGGAGCGGAACGTCGTGTTCGCGCCGGGGCCGTCACCGGGCAGGCGTACGAAATGGGTCTGTCCCGCGGTGACGTCGCGCCGGTAGACCCGGTAGGAGATGTCCGATCCGGTGACCGGCTGCCAGGTCACGCTCGCCGTGCCGGCGCCGTCGGCGACGGCGGTGAGCCCGCCGGGCGCCGCGGGGCCCTTCGCGCTGCCGGCGGGCGGCCACTTGACCTCGACGAACCGGGGGCGGTAGACGCTCGCGTCGGCGTAGGTGACCGCCTCGTCCAGGTTGTTGACGTTGTACGACACCAGCAGCCGGCCCTTGCGCGACAGCTCCTGGTGCAGGTCGGCGTCGTACACGATGTGCCCCTCGGCGACCTCGGGGGCGCGGAACAGATAGTGCGGCCCGTTGAACGGCCCGGTCGGGGAGTCCGCGGTGTACGCCACGACGTCGGCACTGAAGATCATGTTGTTCTCGTGGGTGACCAGCACGTACTGGTCGCCCACGCGGCGTACGCCGTAGTTGGTGCCGACCCCGCTGAGCAGTCGCGCCGAGTCGGACTCCGTGGCGGACCAGCCGCTGCCGGTCCAGAACTCCCAGGCCCCGGCCAGGTCGAGGCCGGCCGTGCGGGCCACGTGCGCGAACTTCATGGAGCCCACACCCTCGGTGCCGTAGACGTAGAGGCGGCCGCCCCCGGTCAGCACCTCGGAGCCCCACGAGATGCGGTCGCCGAGCGGCAGCTTCCGGACCGGGCCGGGGGTCAGGCTGCTCTCGGTGAAGTCGGCCAGCATGGTTCCGGTGAGCTTGTGGTCCAGGGGGCCTGCGCCGGACCGGCGGTACGAGTTGGCGAGCACCTGCACCCGGCCACCGGCGGTCACCGCGTCACCGATCCAGTTGAACTCCTCCTGCTCGGGGGTGGGCACCAGGGCGGACGGAGCGGACGGCTGCCCGCCGTAGTAGAACCGGCCCAGCCGCCCGTCCTCCTGGATGATCGCCGAGTTGTTGATCAGCCCGGAGTCACGGGGCCGGGTACCGCCCTCGCCGGGGCGGCCGAGGAAGGTGTCCGAGAAGAGCCAGAGGGTGCGGTCGCCGGACAGCGGCACCGAGGCGGTCCGGTCGGCGCCCAGCCAGGTGCCGGAGCTGTCGCCGTACTCCTGGAACATCGCGGTCAGGGCATCCGCCGCGAACTTCCCCTCCTCGTCGCCGGAGTCGGCGGACCAGCCCACGGCTGTCACCAGTGCTCCGGCGGCCAGTGCGGCGGCCACGCCACCGATGAGGACGCGACGCGTCACCGTACGCAATGCCCAGACCCCCGTCCGCTGTCATTCGACGGAGAGAATCGCACCCTCAGATCGCCTTTCGGTAACGGATGTCCGGAGTCGTACCGTTACCAGCACGCTCGTCACCGACAGGGCGGCGACGGCCGCCCCGAAAGCGGCCCAGGCCACGCCCGCCAGTGTGTGCGGGACGATCAGCCACACCGCCGCCACCAGCAGCGTAGTGACCGCCCACAACGGCGCGGACGGCCACCGTGCCCCAGCCGCAACCTGCGCGTTGACCAGCATGAACACCAACCCGTAGCAGGCGCCGGTGGCCGCGAAGATCGGCGCGTAGCGGCCCAGGCCCTCGTAGTCCGGCCCGCCGGCGAGACGGAACGCCAGGCCGCCGGCGAGCGCGGCGGCGGTCACCAGGAACGCGCCGCAGGCGCCGACGAGCAGCAGACCGAGCCGCAGCGTACGCCGGTCGCCCTGCGCCAGCCGGGGCAGTGCCAGCACCGTCACCACCTGCGGCGCCCAGAGCGCGCCCTTGGTCAGAACGGTGCCGACCGCGTAGGCGCCGGACACGTCGGGCGGGAGGAAACGACGGGACAGGAGCAGGTCGGCGTACGACACGACGAGTGTCGCGAGGGTGGCGGCGCCCGCCGTGAAGACCGCGCGCAGGGCCAGCGGCTCGCCGGTCGCCGCCGTCCCGGGCCGCCGGGCCAGCAGGTGCAGCACGGGCAGGGCGAGGACCGCCGTCGCCGCGCCGATCAGCAGGGAGGTGGTCAGGCCCGCGCCCGCGGCCAGGCCCAGCACGACCCCGCCGTACCGGCCGCCGGCCACCACGGCCAGCCCCGCGGCGAGCGGCAGGAAACGCTCGTCGCCCTGCATCTCGCCCAGCCACCGCCCGGCCGCCACCACGCCGACCGTGGACGCCGCCGCCAGCAGCGTCGCCGGCACCGGCAGCCGCAGCACGACCACCGCGACCGGCAGCACCAGGAGCAGCGCGCCGGCCGCCGCCAGCACCGTGAACAGGGCCGACCGGCCGGCCGGCGACGGGCCGTTGCGGGCCCGGTGCACGGCCACCGCGATCTGCAGGCCGGTGCTGGCCACCCCGACGATCGCCGTCATCGCGAGCAGCGTGGCGAGGACGCTGAGATCGGCCGCGGTCAGGCGGCGCGCGCCGATCACGGGCACGACGTACGCCAGCCCGTTGGCGAGCACACCGGCGACGGTGACCGCCAGTCCCGCCGTGCCGATACCGCTCAGCTTCGCCATGCTCGTCCCTGCCTCATCGTGCCCCGGGCTTCCGTTTCTCGAGAGATGGCCGGGCCCCTTGAGAAAGGGAGCCCCGGTGCGTGGATCACACTATGGGAGCGACCGAGATGAGGAGGTCCGCCCTGCGACGGCTCGCTCTGCCGGTCACGGCGCTGATCGTCACGATGCTCGTGCTGGCGCCGCTGGCCGCGCCCGGTTACGTGCTCTCCTACGACATGGTGTTCGTGCCGCGGCAGCCGCTGCGGTGGGACCTGGTCCTGCCGTCGGCCACGCTGCCCCGGGCGGTTCCCCTCGACGCGCTGGTCTCGCTGGCCAGCCAGGTCGTGCCGGGCTGGCTGCTGCAACGACTGGCACTGGCGTCGATCCTGATGCTCGCCGCGATCGGCGCCGGCCGCCTGCTCCCGGAGGCGCGGACCGGCGCCCGGCTGGTGGCGGCGGTCGCCTACGCATGGACGCCGTACCTGGCCGAGCGGCTGCTGCTCGGGCAGTGGGGTCTGCTGCTGGCGTATGCCGCGCTGCCCTGGCTGGCCGCCGCCGCCCTGCGGGTCCGCGCCGGGGACCGCCGCGCGCTGCTGCCGCTGGCGGGCTGGGCCGCGCTCGCCGCGATCACGCCGACCGGTGGGCTCATCGCGCTGGCCACGGTCGTGGCGCTGGCGTCGTCCCGGCTCGCGGCCGGGGTGGCGCTGCTGGTCAACACGCCGTGGCTGCTTGCCGTGGCGCTGACCGAGGCGGACGCGCGCAGCGACCCGGACGGGGTGGCCGCGTTCGCCGCCCGCGGCAACGACTGGACCGGCACGCTGGGTGCGCTGCTCGGCACCGGCGGGACGTGGAACGCGCAGACCGTCCTGCCGAGCCGGACGTCGGTGCTGGCCCCGGTGGGGACGCTGGCTCTGCTGGCCCTCGCCGGGTACGGCCTGCGCGAGCTGTGGCGGCGCTGGCCGTCCGGGGCCGCCACACGGCTGACGGCGCTGGCCGCGGGTGGCTTCGCGGTCGCGCTGCTCGGGGTCGTCCCCGGCCTGCGTGACCTGCTGGCGTGGCTGGTCGGGACGATGCCCGGTGCCGGCCTGCTCCGGGACGGCCAGAAGTTCGTCATGCCGTACACCCTTCTGCTCTGTCTCCTGGTGGCGCTCGGCGCCGAACGTGCCGCGTCCCGCATCGCCGACCGCACGGCCGGCCGGGTGGTGCTCGGCGCCGTCCTGTTGCTGCCGGTGGCCCTGCAGCCGGATCTGGCGTTCGGCGCCGGGAACCGGTTGCGGCCGGTGGCCTATCCGGCGGACTTCGCGGTGGTGGCCCGGCTGGTGGCCGCCGACCCCGGCCCGGTGGTGTCGCTGCCGCTCGCCGCCTACCACAGCTACCCCTGGAACCACGGCCGGACCGTGCTCGATCCGCTGCCTCGCTACCTCGACGCCGACGTGCTGACCGACGACCGGTTGCTGGTCGGGCGGATCGTGGTCGGCGGCGAGGACCGCCGGGCGGCCGCGATCCGGCAAGCCCTCACGACCGGTGCTCCGCTGGCCGATCTGGGAGTGCGATGGGTGGTGGTGCAGCGTGTCGTGGGGACTCCCGCGAACACGAGCGCCTCTCTGACCGGTTTACGGTTGGTGCACGACGGGACCGACCTGGATCTGTACGAGAACACCCTTCGCAGGGAAGTTACTACGTGGTAGCGTCCCGCGCACGCAGAGCACATGGTCCACAGGAGGAGTCACGAATGCGCAAGACCCTACCGCTCGTCCTCGCCGGGGTCGCGGCCCTGGCGCTGGGGATCCTCGGCACGGCCGCTCTCGCGGCGAGCGTCATCAGCTCGCCGACCGAGGCCGCGGCCAGCGTCGACGAGGCGTCCCTGACGACGGGCGTCTACGGCACCAGGTGAGTGCGTGGTCCCGGCGCTGTCGCCGGGACCATCACCGGCCGCACCACGAGCGCGGCGAACTTCTCCCCCGCCGACGGCCACGTGAAGTGATCCGCGTGCACCCGTGCCGCGCTGCCCATCTCGGCGCGCAGAGCATCGTCGGCCAGTAGCAGCCGCACCTTGGCGGTGAAGTCGGCCGGGTCCTCGGCCAGCAGCCCGGTCCGTCCGTCGACCAGGGACTCCTCCACACCACCGGCTCCCCGGAACGCGATGTTGGGTGTCCCCACCGCGCCGGCCTCGACGATGGTCAGGCCCCAGCCCTCCTTGAGCGACGGGGTCAGCGCGACCCACGCCTGGCTCATCAGGACCCGCTTCTCCTCGTCGCTGACGAAGCCCGCGAACCGCACCCGCTCGGCGATGCCCAGCGTGACGGCGTACTCCCGCAGCTCGTCCTCCCACCAGCCCTGCCCGGCCACGGTGAGGGTGAGGCCGGGGAACTCGCCGGCGAGGCCGGCGACCGCGTCCAGCGCCATCTCGACCCGCTTGTGCGGCACCAGCCGGCCGACCACGACGAGGGACGGCTCCGGGGTACGGGCCACCGGTGCCGTGGGCTTCATCTCGGGCGTCCCGTTGTGGATGATCGTGACCCGCTCCGGGTCGATGCCGAGCACCGCCATCTCGTCGCGGGACGCCGCGGAGACCGTCACGTAACGGCAGCGGCGGTACACCCGGGGCGCCAGCCACGACTCGATCCACCAGCCGATACGGGCGAGCCTCGGAGTCAGCACCACGGGCCACTGCTCCCGGTGCACGTGGTGCACAAGGGCGATGACCGGACAGAACGCCCAGAGGGGAGAAAGGAATGGCAAACCGTTGCCGACGTCGACGATCACGTCGGGACGCCCGCCGTGGCGCCGGCTCAGCGGCCCGAAGCCGAGAACGCCGATCAGGTAGAGCAACGCGGCCTGAAGATAGACCGTGTGGCGTCCGCCGCGGCGCACGACCCGAAGCCCGGCCTCGGTCACCTCATCTGCGGGACCCTCGCTGTGAGCTGCGCAGAAGAGCGTGGCCCGGTGCCCCGACGGATCAGTTCGGCGGCGATCTTCTCCACGTAGACTTCTGATCCGCCACCGTGGGGGTTGCGAGTGTCCCGCCAGTTGAGGAACAGAACGTGCCGATTTCCGGCGGCCGGTATGTCCACTGTCACCTCTACTAGCGAGTAATATTCGCGGGTCGCGTCACACTATGGGGCTGTCCAGTAACTCCGCAATGGCGGAACAGGGAGAAAAATGCGCCACCCACGGGCAGAGTCCGCACCGGCTCCGGTGGGCGGTGTCCCATCAGCCGCGGTCTGGCGGATGCGCCTGATCGCGGTCTGTCTCGGTCTCACCGCGCTGGCGTTCCTGCAGGACCCGGGCCAGATCGTCATCGACACCAAGGTCGATCTCGTGGTCGATCCGGCCGGCTGGCTGGGCCGGGCCCTGAACGTCTGGGACCCGAACGGAACCTTCGGGCAACTGCAGAACCAGGCGTACGGCTACCTGTGGCCGATGGGGGCCTTCTTCCTGGCGGGCAAGTCGATCGCGCTGCCGGCCTGGGTGATCCAGCGGCTGTGGTGGTCGATCGTCATGACGGTCGCCTGCATCGGCGTGGTGAAGCTGGCCGAGCGACTCGGCATCGGCTCGCCGTGGACGCGGCTCGTCGCCGGTGTGGCCTTCGCGCTCTCCCCGCGGATGCTCACCGAGCTCGGCCCCATCTCCGTCGAGGCGTGGCCCAGCGCCGTCGCCCCCTGGGTGCTGATCCCCCTGGTCGGGCTCGCGCACGGCCGGTCGGTGGCCCGCTCGGTCGCCCGCTCCGCGCTCGCCGTGGCCTGCGCCGGCGGTGTCAACGCGACCGCCGTGCTGGCCGTCGTGCCACTCGCCGGCCTGTGGCTGCTCGGGCTGCGGCCGTTCAGCCTGCGCGTCAAGGCGCTGCTGGCCTGGGGACTGGCGGTCGCCTGCGCCACCGCCTGGTGGCTGGGCCCGCTGCTCGTGCTGGGCCGCTACAGCCCGCCGTTCCTGGACTACATCGAGACCGCGAGCGTGACGACGGCGCCGACCGACATGGTCTCGGTGCTGCGCGGAGCGTCGCACTGGCACGCCTACCTCTCCAGCTCGTTCGGGCCGCCGTGGACGGCGGGCTGGCGGATCGCCACCGAGCAGGGCCTGATCCTGGCCACCCTGCTCGTCGCCGGTCTGGGTGTGGCCGGCCTGGCCCGTCGTGGCATGCCGCACCGGTGGTTTCTGATCACCGGTCTGCTGTGCGGGCTCGCCCTCGTCGGTCTGGGACACATCGGCAGCGTGGCCGGGCTCTTTTCGGAAACGCAGCAGGCATTTCTGGACGCGGCCGGCGCCCCGCTGCGCAACGTGCACAAGTTCGATGTCGTGGTGCGGCTGCCCCTGATCCTCGGCCTGGCCCACCTGCTGACCGTCTTCAGCCGGGCGGTGGCCACCGCGCCCCGCCCGCGGCTGCGGCTCGCCCAGCTGCGCGCGGCCGGGGTCGGCGGCATCGCCCTGCTGGCCATCGCCGCGGTCGCCGCGCCGGCGCTCGGTGGCGGGCTGGCCGCCCAGGGCAGCTTCAAGGAGGTCCCCGGCTACTGGCGGGAGGCGGCCGACTGGCTCGACGACAACCTGGACCAGGAGCATGTGCTCGTGGTGCCCGGCTCACGGTTCCCCCGCTACCTGTGGGGCAGCCCGAGCGACGAGATCACCCAGCCGCTGCTGGACAAGCGGTGGGGCGTGCGCAGCTCGATCCCACTGACCCCGCCGGAGACCATCCGGGTGCTGGACACCATCGAGCAGACCCTCAACAGCGGCTCCGGCTCGTCCGGGCTGGCCGAGTACCTGCGCCGCTCCGGGGTGCGCTACCTGCTGCTGCGCTCCGACCTCGCCTACGGGCGGTCCGGTGCCACCCAGCCCGTCATCGTCAAGCAGGCGCTGTCCCGGTCGCCCGGCCTGCGCCAGGTGACGGCCTTCGGGCCGTACGTGGGCGGCGGCCAGTTGCCCGGCATCTACATCGACAACGGCCTCGACGTCAAAGTGCGGACCCTGGAGGTCTGGGCCGTCGAGGATGAGACCGAGCCGGTGGTGGCGTACGACGCGGCCGGCCTGACCACCGTCGTCGGCGGACCGGAGTCGTTGCTGGACGCCGCGACCGCGGGGGTGCTGCCGGAGGGCCCGACGGTGCTCGCCGGTGACCGGACCGAGGCGACCCCGGAGGGGCCGGTCATCGTGACCGACGGCCTGCGCCGCAGGGAGATCGCCTTCGGCCGCTCGCACGACAGCGCCTCGGCCACCATGCAGGCGACCGACCAGGCCCGGCTGGGCGCACCGGCCCGCGACTACCTGCCGGAGTGGGCCGAGGGCAACGAGACGGTCGCCGAGTACCGGGGCATCAAGTCGATCACCGCCTCCAGCGCCTTCTCCGACGCCCAGCCGCTGAGCGGGGCACGGCCCGGCTACCAGCCGTACGCGGCGATGGACGGCGACAACACCACCTCCTGGCGGTCGGCGCCCGGCACCGTCGCGACCGACCAATGGCTCGAGGTGCGGTTCAACACCGCCCGGGTGATCAGCTCGGTGAGCCTGCGCTTCGACGATGGCACCGACTCGCTGCCGACCCGGATCACCGTGACCGCGGGCGATCACCCGCCGGTCAGCCGGGCCGTCGGCGACAACAGCACCGCGACCACGGTGCCGCTGGGCGCCACCCGGCCCACCGACCGGGTCCGGATCACCTTCGACGAGGTGCTCGACCGGCGGATCGGCTTCGGCGGGGTCGGCATCACCGAGCTGGGATTCCCCGGCGTGTCCGCGGAGCGGACCCTGCGGACACCGGCCTCACCACTCACCGGCACGGCGCCGAGCATGGTGTTCACCGCGGCGCCCGGCGTGCCCGCCTGCTACTTCTCCGACAGCGGCCAGGCCGCCTGCAACTCCGATCTGGCCCGCGCCTCGGAGGACGGCACCGAGATCAACCGCGCCACCGTCCAGCCGGTCGCGGCCGACTACGACCTGACCGTCCGGGCCCGGCCCCGCCCCGGTTCGGCGCTCAACGCGCTGCTCGACACGGGTGGCAAGGCCTCGGTCGCCCGCCGGATCCGGCCCACCGTCACCGCGTCCAGCGTCGGGGTGATCGAACCGGCCGGCCGGCCCGGAGCGGTCACCGACGGCGATCCCGGCACCGCGTGGTATGCCGGTGACGAGGACCGGGAGCCCTGGCTGCGACTGGTCTGGCCGGCCCGGCGGCAGGTCTCCGGGATCCGGCTGGCCCTCACCCCGGGCACGGCCGCGGCGCAGCCGTGGAAGGTGACCGTGATCGGTGACGGCGACATCCGGACCGGCTCCCTCGACTCCGAGGGTGTTCTCGCCTTCTCGCCGCCGATGAACACCGACGAGCTCACGGTGCTGATCTCCGAGTCGGTGCCGGCGGCGAGCTACGACCCGTACCGGAACTCCCAGCGCACCCTGCCGGTCGCGGTCAGTGAGCTCACCGCGCTCCCGGACACCGCGCCGGATCTGAACGTGGCGGCCGCCAAGGTCGACCTGGGCTGCGGCAGCGGGCCGCGGGTCACCGTCGCCGGGTCGATCCGGCAGACCTCACTGATCGCCAGCCGGCGCGACCTGCTCCAGCTGCGCGAGGTGGACGCGCTCGTCTGCGGCCCCGACGCCAAGAAGACGCTGCGGATCGACACGGGCGAGACCCACGTGGTGGCGACCGCGTCGGCCGTGGCCGTGCCGGCGCAGGTGACCCTCACCCCGCGCAGCGCCACACCGGGCACGAAACAGCAGCTCAAGCCGGTCGGCTTCGCCACGACGACGTCGGTCCGGGTGCCGGTCCGGGTCGACGCGTGGGGCGCCACCCTGCGGCGGCTGCATCTGGGCATGTACGTGGGCCAGCGGGTCCTGGCGCTGCGGGAGAACGCCAACGCCGGCTGGTCGGCCACCATCGACGGCGAGGAGCTGCCGGTCGTCAAGGTCGACGGCTGGCAGCAGGCGTGGATCGTGCCGGCCGGCACCTCCGGTGAGGTGGTGCTCCGGTTCGGGCCGGACCGGATCTACACGGCCACCATGAGCGGCGGCGCGCTGCTGCTGCTCGGGGTCGCCGTGGTGGCCGCGCTGGCCGGGTCCAGCCGGCTGCCCGGCCCCGGCGCGCCCGCCGGGGCGGGGCCGTCCGGGACACGCGGCCGGCGCCACCGGCTCGTGTCCGGGCTGTTCGGCGGGGTGGCGCTGCTGCTGGTCGGTGGCACCGCCGCGGCCGGGCTGGCACTGATCATGGGGGCGGCCGTGCTGATGCTGAGGGTGCTGCGGCCGTACTTCGGGGCGTACGACCGCAGGCGACTCAGCCGGTGGAGCCTGCTCGCCGGCTGGCTGCTCCCGGTGGCCCTCTTCGCCCTGGCGGGCTGGCTGGCGCTGACCATCGGCGGGCACACCGCGGCGCTGCCTCAGCTGACCGCGCTGGCCTGTGCGGTGCTCCTCTGGCTGTCGGTGCTGGTCGGCCGGGGTGTGCGCGGCCAGCGGTGGCTCAAACGCTGACAGGGGCTCTCGATCAGGTAATAGCAGAGGGCGGCGAGCACCAGGCCACCGGCGACGGTGAGGGCGAAGGTCACGCCGAACGACCCGGTGAACTCGGGCCGGCCGGTGACCCAGTAGATCGACTCGATCACGAAGGGGTGCCACAGGAACAGGCCGTAGGAGACCGCGCCGAGCCACTTGACCGTGCCGCCGCTGAGCGCCAGCTTGGTCCGGGTCTCCGGGCCGAAGGCGAGCGGCACCACGATCAGGACCGCGAGCAGCATGTAGAGCACGAGCTTGACGGCGAGCTCACCGGCGGACGGCTCGGTCAGGCCGTGCGGGCCGCCGACCGGGGTGGTGGCGATGGCGAAGACCGCCAACGCCGCCGCCCAGCAGGCCAGCGGGGCCGCGGCCATGCCGTCCAGGAAACCCCAGCGCGCCATCCGGCCGTCACGCAGGCCGACCTGCACCGCGGCGAGCAGCATGCCCGCGCCGAACCACAGGGCATAGGCGGGCAGCCACATGGTGTGCGGGGTGGGAGTGAGCACCCCACCGGCGATGAGAGCGACCCACACGCCGGTGATCAGCACGGAGAAGCCGATGATCGCCCACGGGCGGCCGGACCGGTGCCGACCGGACGTCAGGTACACCCCGAGCACCGGGAGCAGCAGGTAGAAGACCACTTCGGTGGCGAGGCTCCAGGTCTGGCTGAGGCCGTGCTTGAGATTTCCGGCCTCGTAGATCTGGGTGAGGGTGAGGTGCCGGATCCAGTCGGCGTTGGTGACGTTCGCGTTGCGCGGCAGGACGAGCAGGCAGACCACCACGGTCACCCAGTAGGCCGGGAGGATCCGCATGGCTCGCCGCCACAGGTACGTCAGGGGGTCCGGGGCTGCCTTCCCGGTCGTCTTCGCATGGACCCACGGACGGAACAGCAGGAAGCCGGAGAGCACGAAGAACACCGCCACACCGGCGTCCAGGCGGGAGAGCCAACCACCCCACACGCCGCCGCCCGTGTTGATGCCGGTGGCGAACCCGACATGATGGCCGACAACCGCCACCGAGCCGATGACACGCACCGCGTCGAGTGCCGGGACACGGTGCAGGGTGGGCGTTGAAATCGGTGCAGACATGTGCCGTCCAAGGGTTCCGTAACCATGTAACCGACGAGTAACCTCCGGTCATTATCGGCGACGGG
Source organism: Actinoplanes sp. CA-252034 (assembly GCF_050956125.1). Classification (NCBI taxonomy): domain Bacteria; kingdom Bacillati; phylum Actinomycetota; class Actinomycetes; order Micromonosporales; family Micromonosporaceae; genus Actinoplanes; species Actinoplanes sp. CA-252034. The sequence continues at coordinate 2,196,799 of NZ_CP191846.1, read as the reverse complement.
CTCACTCTTAAGGGATAGCAGTCGGCCGTCTGAATGGGAGGATCAGTGAAAGCTCGTCTGGGTGCCGTGCTGTTCGGCATCGGCTTCTTCGCGGTGGTACTGGCCGCGGGAGTGGCGTTCTACGTGGCGCCAAAGGCGGCCCGGTTGCCCTATGACCTCCGGGGATGCACCAAGGAGATCATCGAGGACTGCCAGAAGCCGAGCGTGGCCGAGGCGAAGAACGCACGGTTCCTCTACACCGAGGGTGGCGCCAACCCGGTCGTCAAGATCGAGACGGGGACTCTCCGGTCGACCACGGAGATCAACACTCTCACGAAAACCACCGACGAAGAGATCAAGAGCGGGACCATCGATGACAACACCGTCATCTGGCGGGCGAACGGCACGGGCGCCTGGGTAGAGCAGAACAAGGTCATCAGCGCGTACGAGGCGCGTCTGGCCCTCGACCGCAAGACCGCGGGTGCGGTCGCCTGGCCCGGTCAGGAGCTGGACGACGTGGCCAAGGTCGAGGGCAGCACGGCGTCGGCGCCCGAGCCCGTGACCTTCACCGGTCAGCTCTACAAGTTCCCGTTCGGGACCGAGCAGACCACGTACCAGTACTTCGACCGTGACGTGAAGAAGGCGCTCCCGATCGAGTACAAGGGGACCGAAGAGATCCAGGGGCTGGAGACCTACAAGTTCGAGCAGGTCGTCCCCGAGACTCCGCTGGCGTTCTCGGCGGACCGGATCAAGTCGCTGCTCAGCGCGTTCGCGACCCCGGACGCCACCAGCGGCCAGGTCGTCTACTCCAACACCCGCACCATCTGGGTGGAGCCGGTCAGCGGCACGTTCGTGAAGGTCCAGGAGCAGCAGAGCAAGAAGCTGGTGCCCAACGTCGGCCAGCCGACCGCGCTGCTCGACGGCGCGTTCTCGTACACCGACGAGACCGTCACCAACAGCGTCGAGTCGGCTAGCGCCAACAAGTCGAAGGTGCTGCTGATCAGCCGTTACCTGCCGATCGGCGCCGCGGTGCTGGGCGCGCTCCTGCTGATCATCGGCCTGTGGATGGTCACCACCGCCCGCCGGACCGTGCCGGCCAAGCACGCGGCGGGTGGCAAGCACGAGGAGATCACCGAGCCGGTCAGCGTGGACAAGACCACCAACTGACCGATTCCGATCGACCGGAGACCCGCATTCCCCATTGATGGGAATGCGGGTCTTTCCGTATCAGTTGGTCGACCATCGCCGATGGCGAGCCCCGAACAGACAACTGTTGTCCGATATAGATCGAATGCTTACCAGGAACGGCCCGCGCTCGCAGCGCGGGCCGTTCCGCGTCTCTGGGCATCATCCGAACGACCCCCGGCTCGGGTCACTGCTGGTCATCGAGGTGTGGCACTCTATCGATCATGTCCAAGGCAGAGACCGATGTGGTCGAACGTTCCCCCGAAGCCCCGGTCTCGGAGGAGCCGGGCCGGCTCGCGCGCTGGGTCAGGTCGGACCCGGTCCGGTCGGTGGCGATCGCGCTGATCGTGGTGTCGGTGGCCTGGCGGGCCGCCATCGCCGACCGGGGATGGTTCTCACAGGACGAGTTCGTGATCGCGAACCAGGCCGTCGACACCGGACTGACGCCCGACTTCCTGCTCGGCGTCTTCAACGACCACCTGATGCCGGGCGTTCTCCTGGTGGCCTGGCTGCTCGTCCGGGTCGACGGACTCGAGGGATGGCCCTGGCTGCTACTGCTCGTCGTCGCGCAGGCCGCGGTGAGCGTGGCGTTCTACCGGCTGCTGCGCTCGATGCTGCGCCCGGGCTGGGCGCTGCTGGCACCACTGTGCATGTTCCTGCTCAGCCCGCTGACCCTGGAGGTCAGCTCACTGTGGATGGTCGGCCTGCTGATGATCCCGGTGCAGCTGGCGATGATCCTCGCCATCGGGGCGCAGGTGCGGTATGCGCGGACCGGCCGCCACCGGCACGCGATCAGCCTGACGCTGGCGATCCTGTTCGGACTCGCCTTCGACACCAAGGCGCTGCTGATCATCCCGCTCGTCTTCCTGCTGACCGTCTTCCTGCTGAGCACCGGGCGCACCTGGGCGAGCATCTGGTCGGCGATCCGCCGGTTCTGGCCCGGCTGGCTGGCGCTGGCCGCGGTGGCCGGCGCCTACGTCCCGTACTACATGTCGCTGCCCCGGCCGCAGCTGCAGCAGCCCGGGTCGCCCAGCGGCGTGGTGACCTTCGTGGTCGATCTGATCGGGACCACCCTCGTTCCTGGACTGTTCGGCGGCCCCTGGGTCTGGGAGTATGCCGGCGACGGCCCGCCCCTGGTCGACCCGCCCGATCTGGGTGTGTGGCTGGCCTGGGCGGCGCTGGTGACCCTGGTCGTGATGACCGTGCGGGCCCGCGCCTCGGCCGGCCGGGCGTGGCTGCTGCTGTTCTCGTACGTCGCCATGGTCACCACCCTGTTCGTGGTGACCCGCCTCGGCGGCGCGCTCGGCACCCTGGGCGCCCTGGTCCCCCGGTATGTGGCCGAGGTGGTGGTGGTCGCGGCGCTGTGTGTCGGCGTCGCGCTGCTGGGACTCCGCGACCGGGCTCGGCCGGACGACGCGGCGTGGCCCGTGCCGCCGCCGCTGCGGGAGCCGGGCGCCTACGCGGTGGGGCTGGTCGCCGCGGTCATCGCCGTGGCCGCGCTGGTGATGGGCACGTTGACGAGCATCGCCCGGTTCAACGACAACTGGCAGACCAAGCACGGCAAGGCCTATCTGGAGACGGCACAGGCGGCACTCGCCACGGCGCCGCCCGGCACGACCCTGGTCGAGGACACCGTGCCGTACCAGGTCGTCGCCGGCTACTTCCATCCGTACAACCTGCAGTCGCACTTCTTCCGTGCCGCCCCGCTGCAGCCGGTCTTCGTGACGGAGACCGAGTCGCCGTCGATGTTCGACGAGGCCGGCCGGATCCGCCCGGCGACGGTGGACGGCATCGACATCCTCCCCGCCCCCGCCGACGGCTGTGGCCACCAGGCCGGATTCGGCGTCGCCACCCGGATCCCGCTGCAGGCGCCCGCCCCGGACTGGCCGTGGTGGGTCTACGTCGGATATCTGAGCTCGGGCGACTCGACGGTGACACTGCGGCTGGGCGAGGGATCGCACGACTTCGACGTACGGCGCGGGCTGAACCAGATCTACTTCAAGTTGCAGGGCGCCGGCGACGCGGTGCAGTTGACCATTCACGACCCGGGCGTTCGCCTGTGCACCCGGGACATAACGGTCGGAAAGATCGTCCCCAAGACCTCGTAAAACGCCTGCACACCCGCTTACGGCCCGGCCATTCCGGCCGGGCCGTATTCATGCAGGGAAAGTCGTTGATCTTCGCGATCTTCGATGCCACTGTATTGCCCACTATCTCTTCTTCCAGCTGAGACCGGGGGCAATCCAGTTGTTCGATCATGCAACGCTTCGTGCGCGGGTCGCACGGGCGCTGATTCCGATAACACTCTCCACCGCGCTCATACCGATGGCGTCACCCGCGGCCGCCGCCGCGGCTCCGTCGGCGATGTCGGCTGCGGCACTCGATCAGGCATTCAACGCGTACGGCAACACCGGCGGCGAGTGGACGAGCGGTGACAGCACCGTGTCGATCCCCCTGCCGGACGGCCGCAACGCGTGGCTCTTCTCCGACACGCTGATCGGTGCGGTCGGCGCCGGCGGCACCCTGCCGGAGAACACACCGATGATCAACAACTCGCTGGTGGTGCAGGACGGCAGCCGGCTGGTCGACACCCGGCACGGCGGCACCGCGGCGGCGCCGAAGTCGCTCGTGCAACCGGCGGACGGCAGCAGCGACAAATACTGGGTCGGTGACGGCACCGTCGAGGGCAGCACCCTGCGCGTGGTCTACCAGCGCATGCGTGGCACCGGCGCCGGTCCGCTGGACTTCGCCCTGCTCGACAGCGCGGTCGTCACCTTCGACCTGCCGGCGCTGACCGTCCGCAGTGTCACCGACCGCGGCTACGGCAACAAGGTCGCCTGGGGTTCGGCGGTCGTCGAGGACGGCGCCTACACCTACATCTACGGGGCCGAGGATGCCGGGCCGCTGCGGTTCGCCCACCTCGCCCGGGTTCCGGCAGGTGGCCTGGCCGGCGCCTGGCAGTTCTGGACCGGCACCGGCTGGAGCGACTCCGCCGCCGCGTCGGCGCGCGTCATGTCCGGAGTCGGCGCCGGGTTCGGGGTCCACAAGGTCGACGGCAGCTACGTCCTGGTGACGCAGGAGGCGAACCTGACCTTCTCGCCGGACTTCGTCGCCTACACGGCCACGTCGCCCACCGGGCCCTTCACCGGCCCGGTTCCGCTGTTCACCGCGCCGGAGCCGGCGAACGTCGCGGGGTCCATCGTCTACGACTCCCGCCTGCACCAGGAGCTCGCGCCGTCGGGCAAGCTGCTGGTCTCGTACAACGTCAACAGCCTCGAGCCCGGCGCGGTGTTCCAGGACGTCACCCGCTACCGGCCGCGCTTCGTCGAGGTGGACTGGCCCCGGCCCGTTCCCGACGCGGCGCAACTGCCGGCAGCCCCGACGAACCCGGTCGCCCGCGCCGACGGCAGCGGCTTCATCCACCTCGGCTGGCAGGCCCCGGCCGGCAGCGGCCTGACGTACTCGATCTTCCAGCGGGACGTGACCGCCGGCCAGACCCACCTCGCACGGGTGGCCACCGGTGTCACCGGCACCACGCACGAGCTCAACAGCTTCTACCGTGACGGCCATCGCTACGAGTTCAAGGTCGCCGCGGTGAACGCGACGGGAACCGGACCGCAGTCGGCCACGGCCGCCACGACGGTCACCATCGCCGCCCCGGTGGCGCCGACCGGCCTGACCGCGGTCGCCGCCGACGGCGGAACCGTCAAGCTCGACTGGTCCGCCGTCCCGGACATCTGGCGCTACGAGGTGTTCCGCCGCGACCTCACCGCGGGCGAAACCGAGGCCGTCCGCGAATGGGACTCGGTCCCGCACGACACCACCCACACGGTGACCGGCCTGGAGAACGGCCACCAGTACGCCTTCCACGTCGTCGCGGTGCACGGCGGCGGTGAGTCCCCCGCCTCGGCGACGGCGACCGCGACCGCCTTCCACGCCGCGCCCGCGGCGGTGACCGGTCTGACCGCGACCGCGCAGCAGGACGGCTCGATCAAGCTGACCTGGGCGCACACCGGAACGGACACCTACTTCTCGGTCTACCAGCGCAACGTCACCGTCGGCGAGGACCAGTTCACCAAGCTGTTGTGGCCGGTCATGGAGTGCTGCACGATGACCGCCGGTGGACTCGCCGACGGGCAGACCTACGAGTACCGGGTGACCGCCAACAACCGGGGCGGCGAGTCGGCCCTCTCGACGACGGTGTCGGCGACCGCCGCGTACCCGCGCCCGGCCGTTCCGACGAACCTGACCGCGGCCGCCCAGTCCGACGGCACCATCAAGCTCACCTGGCAGGACACCCAGCAGGGCGCCTGGTACTACGTCCACCAACGGGACGTCACCGCGGGCGAGACCGAGTTCACCAAGCTGGCCTGGCCGGTCACGGAGTGCTGCACGATGACGGCCGGCGGGCTGGTCGAGGGACACACGTACGCGTACGTGGTCAGCTCGTTGACGAACTCCGGTGAGTCGGCGGTCTCCGCCGAGGCCACCGCGGTCGCCGACCTGCCGGCTCCGGCCGCTCCGACCAGCCTGCGGGCCACCGCCGGCAGCGGCGAGGTCGTGCTGACCTGGGACGGCAGCGCCGACAACTGGCACGTCGTGATGATGCGCGACGTGACCGCGGGCGAGAGCGGGTTCACCAAGCTCGCCGCTCCGGTGACCACCTGCTGCACGATGACAGCGGGCTACCTCACCAACGGCCACCGGTACGAGTTCAAGGTGGCCGCCGTCGGCACCGGCGGGGAGAGTGCGCCGAGCAACGTCGTCACGGCCACACCACTGAGCCCGCCGCCGGCCGCTCCGACCGGGCTGACCGCCGCGGCACAGGCCGACGGCACCATCAAGCTGACCTGGTCCGATGCCGCGACGGGCAACTGGTACCAGGTCTACCAGCGGGACGTCACCGCCGGTGAGGCCGGGTTCACCAAGCTCGCGGCGCCGGTCACCACCTGCTGCTCGATGATCGCGGGCTACCTGGCCAACGGCCACCGGTACGAGTACAAGGTCGCGGCACTGAACGGATCCGGCGGCGAAGGCCCCACCGGGAACGTCGTCACGGCGACCAGCGCGCTGGCGAAGCCGGCCGCCCCGACGAACCTGCGCGGGCAGACCGCCGGGCCGGGCAACATCTCACTGGCCTGGGACGCGCCCGCCCCCGGCCTGATGTACTGGGTCTACCAGCGCGACGTCACCGCCGGTGAGGCGTTCACGAAGGCCGACTGGCCGAACGACACCAACTCCGCCACCCGGGGCTTCCTCGCCGACGGTCACGTGTACGAGTTCAAGGTGACCGCGGTGAACCAGTCCGGCGAGGGTCCGGCGTCCGCCACCGTCCAGGTGACGGCGCGCGGCGGCGTCCCGCAGCCGCCGACCTCGCCGCAGGTCACGGCCGGGGACGCGAAGGCCACGCTGACCTGGCAGGCCAGCCCGACCGCCGGTGCCTGGTACCAGGTCTACCTGCGCAACGTCAGCAAGGGACAGTCCTGGCAGAAGGTGGATCTGCCGGTCACCACCTGCTGCACCTTCACCGCCGGATACCTCACCAACGGTGACACCTACGAGTTCCGGATCGCGGCGCTCAACGGAGCCGGCGAGTCGGCCCCGACCGTCGCCGTCGGAACCACCCCGTTCAAGCCGCGGCCGGCGGCGCCGTCCGGGCTGACGGTCAGCGCGGGCGACGCGAAGGTGGTGCTGAGCTGGACGAAGAGCCCGACTGCGGACGTCTACTACGTGGTGTGGCTGCGCGACACGACCACCGGGCAGTCCTGGCGGGAGCTCGACCTCCCGGTCACCTCCTGCTGCTCGATGACCGCGGGCTACCTGGTCAACGGTCACGACTACGAGTTCAAGGTCGCGGCGGCCAACTCCGGCGGACAGTCCGGGACCACCAACGTCGAGCGCGCCACGCCGCTTCCGCCGAAGCCGCAGGCGCCGTCCGGGCTGAGTGCCTCCCCCGGCGACGGCAAGGTGAGCCTGAGCTGGTCGAAGAGCTCGACACCCAACGTCTTCTACGAGGTCGACTACCGCAAGTCCGGCGCCTCGTCGTGGAGCACGGTCCGGGATCCGATCTCGTCGTGCTGCAGCTTCGTCGCCGGTTACCTGAGCAACGGGCAGACCTACGAGTTCCGGGTGCGGGCCACCAACGAGGCCGGCAGCAGCTCGGCCACCAACGTCGACTCGGCCAAGCCGATGCCGCCGAAGCCGCAGGCGCCGTCCGGCCTGTCCGCCACCGCGGGCGACGGCAAGGTGACGCTGAAGTGGACGAAGAGCCCGACGTCGGGGGTGGGCTACTGGGTGGAGTACAAGCCGACGGGCTCCCCCATGTGGACCCGGCTCAAGGACCCGTACCTCGGATGCTGCACCTTCGTCGCCGGCTATCTGACCAACGGGGTCCAGTACGACTTCCGGGTCATGGCCTCGAACATGTCGGGCAACAGCGCGTTCACCAATGTCGACTCGGCCAAGCCGATGCCGCCGAAGCCGAACGCGCCGACGAACCTGAAGATCTCCACCTGGCTGCACGAGCAGCACCAGGAGATCGCCTACGCCAAGGTCGACTGGAACGGGAGCACGAACACCAACACGGCGATCTACCAGATCCACTACCGCAACGTCACCTACAAGCGGGGCTGGGAAGAGGCCTATCGCGGGCCGGACACGGTCAACACCTCGCAGTTCTGGGGCGGAGGCTCCACGTACGAGGTCAAGATCGAAGCGATCAACATGTCCGGCTCGTCGTTCAGCGCCGTCGAGCGATTCGACGCCCTGTTGACCAAGCCCGCGCTCTACAGCCACCTGACGTACCCGAGCGTGGCTGATCAGGCGCACTGGGAGATCGCCAAGGCCCGGCGCGCGTACCCCGAGTACAAGTTCGACTGGAGCGACAACGGGTGTTCGTCGCCGATCGCGGTGCACCGGATCTACAACCCGAGCTTCTTCAACATGGCGTGTCAGCGGCACGACTTCGGCTACGGGAACCACGGCTGGTGGGGACAGCGCGAGCACATCGACCGCACCATGCTCTTCGACATGCTGCAGCTCTGTTCTAGGCGTGCGGCCAACTACAACGAGTGCCGCGAGGCGGCGACCATCTTCTACGCCGGCGTGGACATCTGGGGTGAAGATCATTGGTGACGCCATGCCGGTGTTCAGACCCGTCCTGAATCTTTGAGGGGTACGGGCTGCGCGTCCCGGCGCGCAGCCCGTGGCCGGTGCTTCTAGGGTGATCACATGGGCACCGGCTTGAATTCGAGAAAGACGCGGAGCGCGCTGCGCACATCGGCGAGCATCTCGCTGCAGCTGCTTCTGGTCCTGCTGGGCGGCTGGGTCGCGTGGCGGATGCTGGGCGGCGCCTGGTCGGTGATCTGGCCGATCGTGATCGCGCTGCTCCTGACCACCCTGACCTGGCCGCCGGTCCGGTTCCTGCGCAAGCACAAGTGGCCGCCCGCTCTCGCCGCAGCCCTGGTGACGCTGCTCTTCGTGGTGGTCGCGATCGGCACGTTCGTCGGCATCGCGGCCCCGGTGGCGGCCAAGGCCCCCGAGCTGGCCGACCAGGTCAGCGCCGGCATCAAGGAGCTGCAGGACTGGGCCGCCGGCCCCCCGCTGCGGATCAGCGACGAGGACATCACCGGATACCTCGACACCGCCACCCAGAAGCTCCAGGCCAGCGTCGGCAGCATCGCGACGGCGACGCTCAGCGGGGTCAGCTCGGTCTTCAACGGCCTGATCAACACGGTCCTGGCGCTGTTCCTGATGTTCTTCTTCCTCAAGGACGGGCCGCGGTTCCTGCCCTGGCTCAGCCGCCAGGTGCCCGGCCGGCTCTCCACCGATCTGCCCGCGGTCGCGAGCCGCTGCTGGGAGGTGCTGGGCTCGTTCGTCCGCTCGCAGGCCCTGGTCGGCCTGCTCGACGCGGTGCTCATCGGCATCGGCCTGGTCGTCCTCGGCGTCGATCTCGCCCTGCCGCTGGCGGTGCTCACCTTCGTGACCGCCTTCATCCCGATCGTCGGCGCGCTCTTCGCCGGGTTCGTCGCGGTCGTGATCACCTTCGTCACCGACGGCTGGACCGACGCGCTGATCGTGCTCGCCATCATCATCGTGGTCCAGCAGCTGGAGGGAAACGTCTTCCAGCCGATGGTCCAGAGCCGCGGCCTCGGCCTGCACGCCGGCGTGGTCCTGCTGGCGGTCACCCTCGGCAGCAGCCTCTACGGCATCGTCGGCGCCCTGCTCGCCGTCCCGGTCGCCGCGATGATCGCCGTCCTCTGGATCTACCTCCGCGAGCAGCTCGCCGACACGACACCGCCGGTGGGCGGCCCGTCGGAGCCGCCCGGGGACGCGCCACCGGCATCTCCGCCCCCGGTCGCCGCGTCGCCGTCGTCCACGGGCGCTGAACCCGCCGGTCCGGCGCCCTCCGCAACGGCTGCGCCGCCGGACATCAGACCCGCGCAGGCCTGACAACGGGCCCGTCCTCCCCTTTCGACAGGCGGGGGCGGGCCTTTTTCACACCCTCATCCGGTACGGCCACCCGCACCGTGAACCTGCTTCGTCAACCATTGACGAATCGTTCCGACTGACCTTTTCGCGGTATTTTCACGAAGGCTGTCCAGAGGCTCGCCGACTCAGGTGGCATTGATCACCTGCGAGTTCATCGATCGGCCGCAACGCCTACCATTCATTTTCCGTAATCCTGGAGAAACAAAAGTGATGGGCGCACGGCCGATTCGGGGCGGCACGTTCGACCATCACTCTCCGGATTCGCGACGCCATTCTACGGAATGGCACACGACCCCCGGCCGGGCCACGTCACGCCACGGCCGGGGGCCACGCCGGGCTCACACCTCGAGATCGGCGGGCTGAGGAACCTCACGCAGGTGACGGTTGTGACGGGGCTCCTGCTTCGTCTTCGCGTCGTTCAGCCGGCGGCGCAGGTCGTCGCGGACATCCATGATCGCGGCGTGCAGGTCCTCCTCCAGCGAGGTGGTGACGATCTTGTCGCCCCCGCTGACCCAGCACTCCAGGGTGACCTTCTGGCCACGCGCCTCACGGTCCTTGACCGAGATCTCGAGCTCGGTGGAGTCGGCATGGAACGCGGCCAGCCGGGCGTCCAGGTTGCTGAACTGCTCGACGATCCAGTTCCGGTCACCCTGCGAGAACCCGGCCCCGACACGCAGGCACTCGGCGACGGTGGCCGGGTTGGCGACGGCACTCATCTGATCTCCTCTTTCCGGCGGATACGGTCACCGTCCTCGTACCCCCTGATCCGAGATCTTGAACCGGGTCTTCACCGGTCATTTGTGCTGAAATGCATATAGTCGAGGAGAGTCTTCCAGCGACCACCCCAGTAGAAGCCCTCGGCCGTGAACGCCGGAACCGCCCCGCCCTCGTGCATCATCCCAGGCCAATAGCGGCTGCGATCCAGCCACGTGCGGCTGTTCGGCGGATCCAGGTAGTCGCCGCGGATCATCGGATTCTGGCGCGGGTTGATGTCGATCGCCAGGCCGTAGGAGTGCTGAGACCACCTCGTGGTGCCCGCCACGAACCGGCACTCGTACCCGAGCGTCAGCACCGTCTTGTCCTCGACCACCATCGGCGGCATCGCCATGATCGGGAACCGCCAGCGATACAGCCGGCCGAACGCACGCTGGATCCCCGGCGCCAGCGTGCGATGCATGATCACGTAGCCGTCGTGGGAACGGCCGTCGAAACCCAGGTAGCGGACCCAGATCTTGCGCAGGTCGGCCGCCGGGACCGGACACTTCTTGGCCGGGTCACCGTTGGCCTCGGCGGCGGTCACCGTCACCACCCGTGTACGCCAGTCCGGCAGCGGCGACTCCGGGGCGGTCAAGCGCAGCAGGCCATCCACACGCAGCGGCTCCCCACGGACGATACCGTTCCATTTCCGCAGGTCGGCTACGCGTACGTCGTACCTCTCGGAGATCGAGGAAAGGGTGTCGCGGGGCCGGATGACATAGGCCGAGGCCGGAGGCGCCGAAAGCGGCGCCGTGGACAGGGCCGAAAGCGGTGCCGTGGACAGGGTGGAGAGGAGCGCCGGGGGCGGGGCTGAAAGAGGCGCCGGGGGCGAGGCTGAGACGGGCGCCGGAGTGGCGAGCAGGGTCGCGCAGATCAGCGCGGGCAAGGATCTTCTCACAGCATCCCAGACTCACCCCGAACCCCCTGTTTCGCCGGAAAAGCCGCGCCTGATCACCCACCGGGATCGCTGTCCGCCTCAACGGCGGTGTCTCTGGAGGCCCTCGGGAATCAGGGTCCACGTTCTCGCCTGCCGATCGGGGGCCGCCATGCCGAACGACGACTCTTCCCAACTCGACCCGGCAACCTCTGACTTCATGAATGGCCCAGACGTCCGAGACACCGCTGCGAGCCGGACGGACCGGCGGCGGATCGACGGACATGGTGTCCGTTGGCCCGGCGCGCGCGAAGCTGTTTGCTGAGTGTGGGTGATCAAGACATGGAACAGGTGGGGGCGCGGCTACGGCGCTGGCGGGTTCGGCGGGGACTCAGTCAGCGGGTGCTCGCCGAGTTGGCCGGGTTCAGCCAGGGGTATGTGGCGCAGATCGAGAACGGGGCCGCCCCGCTCGAACGGCGGGCCGCACGGGAGGCTCTGGCCCGGGCCCTCCAGATCTCGGTCGGCGAGCTGACCGGACGGCCCGAGGACAGCACGCCCACGTCACCGGTGGGCGCCACGGCGATCGCCGGTCTGCGAGCCGGGATCGTGGCGCTGTCCATGCCGGGGTTCCGCGGCGGTGACGCGCAGACGGTCAGCGGCGGTGAGCAGCCCCTGGTCAGCGGCGGTGACGAGCCGCCTTCGGCGGGCGTCGACACGACGCTGCTCGTCCGGCACTACGCCGCGTGCCGATACGACCTGCTGGTGCCCGCGCTCGCCGGGGCGCTTGTCACCCTCGCGGCGCGATCAATCGCTCGGGCTCATCCGGGCGGCGTGGCTCAGGCGGGCGGCGTGGCTCAGGCGGGCGGCGTGGGTCAGGCGGGCGGCGTGGGTCATCTGCGCAGCGTGGTGAAGGTGTGCGCGACCACCGTGGCCACCTGTGTGCAGCTCGGGCACCCGGATCTGGCGCTGGCCCCGGCTGGGGTGGCGGTGCGGGCGGCCGAGGCGCTCGGTGAGCCCGCCTATCTGGGGCTGGCCAACTATGCGCGGATCCGGGCGGTCGGCGCCGTCGCCGGGGTGGAACGGATCGCCGACGAGGGCATCGAGCGGCTCGGCCCGCACGCGGGCAGCGATCCGGTGACCGCCGGGGTCTACGGCATGCACCATCTGATCAGGGCGGAGATGGCGGCACGGGCGGGGATGACCTTGGTGGCGGCGGCTCATCTCGATGAGGCGGAGGCGGTCGCCGGGCATACCGGGGAACGGCCGGACGACTGGTTCAGCTTCGGGCCGACGAACGTGGAGATGTGGCGGCTCGCGGTCCTGGTGGCTCTCGGGGACGGGCTCGCCGCACGTACTCCGCCGTCCGGGTTCCGGCCCGACGCCCTGCCGTCGGCGCAGCGGCGGGCCACCTACTTCATCGATCTGGCGCGGGCCCTGTTGCAGGGGCGGGGCCGTGAGGACGCGGCGGCGGCCGCCCTCTACCGGGCCGAGATGATCGCTCCGCAGCAGGTGTGTGCGTCGGACGGCGCCCGCGAAGCGTTGCGGACGCTGCTGTCCCGCCCTCGATACGGCCGGGACGGCCGCGTGCGAGGCCTCGCAGCCCGAGCCGGCATCCGCTGAGGCGCATGTACAGCGACATCTGCTGGGCGCCGCCCTCACCGATCTTGATCGACGGGAGGGCGGGCAGGGCGCGGCAGAAAAGGGAAGACGAAGGTGGGTGGATGGTGATTAGTGGCGGTAATGGTTCGGGTGGTGGGGGCGCTTAGCGTTCGGGCATGACGGAGACGCTGACGGTGGTGCTGGCGCCGGATCCGGATGCGGCGAGCCTGGCCGGGGTGCTGGTCGCCGACGTCTGTCACGCCTGGCGGCTGCCGGGGCTGCTGCATCCGGCCCGGCGGGTGCTGTCTGAACTGGTCCGCAATGCGGCCGAGCACGCGCGGACCGACATGCGGGTGACGCTCACCCGCCGTGGGGACGGGTTGTGTCTCGCGGTGTCCGACGGGGATCCGCGGCTTCCGCGGCTGCGGCCGCCGGCGCCGGTGCGGCGGGGCCGGCCACTCGACGAGCGGGGCCGGGGCCTGCAGGTGGTGCAGGCCGCCACTACCGGATGGGGCGCCGAGCCGACGCCGACCGGCAAGGTGGTCTGGGCGCTGCTACCGGAATGCGGGCCAGTGCTCCGGCCTTCAGGCCGGAGGTGAGGGCCCGCGCTGGGAGGGCCGCCAGGCCCGAGCAGTGCCTTAACCGGGACGGTTCTGCTGCTCGATGTACTGCTTCACGACGCTCAGCGGTGCGCCGCCGACGGAGCCCGCGAAATACGAGCCTGACCAGAGCTTGTTGGCCTGGTAGTAGTGCCGCACGAGGTCGGGGAACTCCTGCCGGAGGCGGCGCGAGGAGACGCCCTTGAGGGAGTTGACCAGCCGGGCCACGGCCACCTTGGGCGGGAAGTTGACGAGCAGGTGGACGTGGTTGTTCTCGCCGTTGAACTCGACCAGTTCGGTCTCGAAGTCGGCGCATACGTCGCGCATGACCTGCTCCATGCGGGTGAGGTGCCGGTCGGTGAACACCTTGTGCCGAAACTTCGTCACGAAAACCAAGTGGACGTGCATCGCGAAAACACAGTGTCTGCCAGTGCGAATGCCTGCAAGTTCAGCCATAAACCAACATGGTACGGTGCCTGCCGTGCAGCTCCGTTACCAGTTCCGCGTCTACCCGACGCCCGGCCAGCAGATCAAGCTGGCTCGGGCGTTCGGATGCGCACGGGTGGTGTTCAACGACGGGCTCGGGCTGCGCCAGCAGGCCCACGAGCAGGGCTTGCCGTACGTCTCGGACGCCGAACTGTCCAGGCAGATCATCACGCAAGCGAAGAAGACCGAGGCCCGCGCCTGGCTGGGCGAGGTTTCGGCCGTGGTCTTGCAGCAGGCCCTTGCCGACCTGAACACGGCCTACCGCAACTTCTTCGCCTCGGTCACCGGCAAGCGCAAGGGCCGCAAGGTGGCCCCGCCCCGCTTCCGGTCGCGCAAGGACAACCGGCAGGCCATCCGGTTCACCAAGAACTCCCGGTTCAAGGTGCTGGACAACGGCCGCCTGCGGCTGCCGAAGATCGGCGACCTGGACGTGCGATGGTCGCGGAGCCTGCCGTCGGACCCGTCGTCCGTGGCGATCATCCGGGACGCGGCCGGGCGGTACTTCGCCTCGTTCGTCGTTCAGAGCACCGACGAGGCGTTGCCGCCGGTCGAGTCCGAGGTCGGGATCGACCTGGGCCTGACCCACTTCGCGGTGCTGTCGGACGGTGCGAAGGTTGCCGCGCCGAAGTTCCTGCGCCGTGCGGCCCGCAAGCTCAAGCGGCTGCAACAAGCCCTCTCGCGCAAGCAGCGCGGGAGTCAGAACCGCAAGAAGGCCATCGTGAAGGTCGCCAGGGCTCACGCCCGGGTGGCCGACACCCGGCGGGACTGGCAGCACAAGCTGTCCACGACGATCATCCGCGAGAACCAAGCGGTGTACGTCGAGGACCTGTGCGTGACCGGTCTCGGCCGGACCCGGCTCGCCAAGTCAGTGCACGATGCGGGCTGGGCCGGCTTCACCAGCATGTTGGAGTACAAGGCCGCGAGGTACGGGCGCACGTTCGGCCGGGTGGATCGGTTCTTCCCGTCCACCCGGATGTGCTCCGACTGCGCACGCATCAACGACAAGATGGCGCTCAACGTCCGATCGTGGGACTGCCCGTGCGGCAGTCACCACGACCGGGACGTGAACGCCGCGAAGAACGTCAAGGCCGCTGGACAGGCGGACTTCAACGACCGTGGAGCGCAGGTAAGACCGGGACTTGTTCCGGCACCGCGCGGCGAAGCGGTAACCCACCCGGACGCTGCGTATTCCACGCGCAGCGTGGAGGGATCTCCGTCCTTTAGGGCGGAGAGGATGTCAAAGGTTGGCGGCGCGTAACGTCTCGGCGAGGGCGAGCACGTCCCGGTCGTCGGCGGAGTGGCCGCGGCCCCGGGACATCGCGTCGGCCAGGGCGCGCAGCTCGTTCGGTGGGAGGCGGCCGGAGCCGAGGCTCGCGAGCGGGATGCTGAGTCTCTCGCCGGTCGCCTGGTCACGGGCCTCCAGAGTCGGGGTGGAGACGACCCGGTGGCCGATGCGTGTGGTGACGGCGCCCTGGTGGACGTAGGCGGTGGCCAGGTCGATGCTCCGGGTGCGGAACGCGCCCCGCACGTGGATGCGGGTGCCGTCGAGCCAGGCGGCGGCCCGGAAGGCCCGCACGATCGCGACGGCGAACGACAGCGCCCACAACAGGCCGATGACCAGGAACAACACGCCACCGACGACGAAGATCAGATCGGCGCCACCCGAGCCGCCGCCGAAAGGATCGGAGCCGTCGTAGGAGTCGGAGCCCCCGAAAGGATCGGAGCCGATGCCGGTGTCCCCGGCATCGGCCGGCTCCCAGCCGCCGGGGTCCTCGGTGAAGAGGCTGCGCGGGAACCAGTCGCGCGGGTAGAACGAACGCGCGAAGAAGAACCCGAAGGCGGCGACCCCGAGCCCGATCAGGCCGGAGAACAGGCCGACGAGGACCGCTGTTCTGCGCTCCTCGCCCGCACTTCCGACCGAAAGCATCTGCATGACGACAGAGCGTAAGCCGTACGGGCAAGGGTGTCAGTCGATCATCACACGGTTCCGTCCGGACTCTTTTGCCCGGTAAAGGGCGTGATCAGCCCGGGCGAGCAACTCGTCCAGGGTGCCGTCGTGGTCGCACAGGCTGGTGAGGCCGACACTGATGGTGACCGGAATGGGGCCGGCCTGGGTGGGCACCGGCTCCGACGAGACGGCCAGGCGGACGCGTTCGGCCAGGTCGGCGGCGTGGCCCTCGTGGTCCGGCAGGACCGCGGCAAACTCCTCACCGCCGTACCGGCCGAGGACGTCGGAGTGGCGCAGGCGGCCGCGGATCCGGGCGGCGACGGTACGGATGACCTCGTCCCCCACCCCGTGCCCGTACGTGTCGTTGATCGCCTTGAACTTGTCGATGTCCAGCATGACCGCCGCCAACTGCCGGCCGTTGCGAGCCGCCGCCTGCACGAGCGCCCCGGCGATGGCGTAGAAGTGCCGCCGGTTGTGCTGCCCGGTCAACTCGTCGGTGGTGGCCAGCTCCTGGACCCGGCTGAACAGGCGCGCGTTCTCGTAGGCGGCCATGCCCTGGGTGGACAGCGCGGCCGCCACCTGACGGCTGGTGTCGTCGAGCGCGGAGCCGCCGATGAGCACCGTGGCCACCGGGCCGTCGCGCCCGATCAGGGGCACCACGAGGGCTCCGGGTGCGCCGGCGAGCAGCCTCTCCCGTACCCCCGCGGTCTCCGAAGGATCGAGGAGCTCGGGTGCGTCGTCCGCGGTGAGCTGCACCGGCGTCGCGATGGTGTCGGGCGGCGCGGCGCCGTCGACGTGCAGGACCTCGCCGGTGACGCCGATCAGGCAGGCCGCCGAGCCGCCGAGCTGGGTCCGCAGGGTGCCGCAGAGGTGGCGCAGCAGTTTGTCGGGTTCGAGGATGGCGGTCATCTCGGCGAGGCTGGCGCGCAGCATCTCGGCGAGCGCCTGCTGCTGGCGGGCGACCTGGACGGCCGAGTGCAGCTGGGCGGCCCGGGCCGTCTCCAGCGAGACGGCGACGTGGCTGCTGACGGCGGTCAGCACGGCGACGTCCTCGTCGGTGAAGATGCCGCGGGCGAGCCGGCTGTCCAGGTAGACGACCGCCACCATGCGCCCCTTGAACTGGACCGGGGCGATCAGGATGCTGCGCAGGCCGTGCACGACGGCGCTGCGGGAGCCGAGCGCGGCGCCCTGTTCGGTGCCGGTGACGACGAGCGGCTCGCCGCTCTCGGCGACCCGGCGGACCAGGCTCCGGCCGTACTCGCCGGTCTCGGTGAGGTCGCCGGTGGAATCGCGGCCGGCGTAGCGGACCGGTTCGCCGGCCTCGTCGAGCAGGAAGAACAGGGCCCGTTCGGCGCCGAGGATGCGCAGCATCTCGTCGAGGGCGACGCTGGCGAGCTGCTGCGGGTCGAGGATGGTGGCGGCCGCGGTGCCGACCTGCTGCAGCGCCTCCAGGTGGCGGTTGCGGCCGGAGGCGGGCCGGCGTTCGGCGACGGTCCGGCGATGCGTTCCGGCGCCCTCGTCGACCCCGAACTCGGTACGGGTCTGCCGGCGCCGCTGCTCCCAGCCGTGGAAGACGGCCATGCCGAGCGCGAAGCGGGCCTGCCGGTCGGCCTCGTTGGCGAGTCCCATGGCACGCAGGGCGCGGGCCCGGATGCGGAACACCTCGTACTGGACGAACGGGGCGTCGAGTGTGCGGAGCCGGCGTTCGGCCTCGTCGGCGGCCTTGAGGCATTTCTGCGGATCGCCCGACGCCAGATGCAGCGACGCCTTGGTGGTGAGGTAGACGCTGCGCAGCAACGGGGTGCCGCCGACCCGGCCGAGCTCCTTGATCGCCCCGGCCGCGACGGCGAGCTGGCCCGGACGGTCGGCATCGGAGGCGAAGCGGTACTGGATCAGCCGGGCGTGCGCCATGTAGACGTAGATCCACCGGTGCTGCGGCATCAGCTCGCTGCGGCGCAGGCCGAGACCGTGGAACTCGGCGAAGACCTCCTCCAGCTGCGGCCCGACGTCGCCCTGCTCGATCAGGGTGCAGGCGGCCGCGGTGAGCATGTTGGCCCGCTGCACGCGGGTGCCGGCGCCGGGCGGGAACACCTCGCGCAGGTGCTTCAGCGCGGCGGCGGCGTCACCGAAACGGCTCTGCGCAGCCGGGACCATCACGCTGAGCATGCCGAGGGAGGTGCCGAGCGCGAAGTCCTGGTCGCCGAGCCGCTGCATGCCGCGCTCGTACTCGCGGGCCGCCTCGTCGACGTAGCCGCGCAGCAGGAAGCGCAGACCCAGGGTGGCGTAGCCGGGGATGAGCTGGGCGGGAACGTACCACCGGGAGTTCCGGGTGATCGTCTTCTCCCAGGCGCTGCCGTCGTCGGCGCCGCTGAACAGCAGCGCGCAGCCGCTCATCCACTCGACGTAAGCGACCAGGCCGGGGTCACCGAGCCCGGCGGCCACCTCAGCGGCACGTTTCAGGCAGCGTTCGCTGGTGCCGCGCAGCCTGACGACCGCGGCCACGTAGCCGAGCAAGGCGTAGACCCGGACGTACTCCGGGCAGGGGCCGAGCCGGTTCACCGCGTACATGGCGCGCATTCCGAGAGTGCCTGCCTCCCGCAGGCGGAGGCCGAGACCGGCGGCGTAGCCACCGGCGTCGAGGACCGCGGCGAGGACGGCCTGGGTCTCCCGGTCACCGCCCCGGGCGGTTCCGAAACCTATCTTGGTACGCCGTACGAGCCCACCGGCGAACGCGATGAAGAGGGTCTGCACCAGGGCGAGCAGACCGGCCCCGGGCAGTGGCCGCCGCAGTTCGGCGAGCGCGATGCGGGCGGTCTCCAGCGCCTTGCCGTCGTCCCAGACGGTGTGGTGCAGCTCGATGCGGGTGGTGAGGAGCCGGGCCCACTGCAGCCGGTCCGTCTCGCCGGCGAGCGCCCGGTCGAGGACGGCGTCGCACTCGTCGAGCTGCCCGGCCGCCAGGTGGGCCTGGGCCAGCACGTGCAGGAGCCGGCTGTCCGGGGCGGCGTCCCCGGCGACCGCGTCGGTCAGGTAGTCGATGGCCTCGGCCGGGGACTGGTCGGCGAGGGCCCGGCGGCCGGCCTCGGCGGCGCTGCGACGGCGGTCCTCGGGCGGGGCGGCGTCACCGGCGAGGCGGTGGTGACGGGCGACGGCGTAGGCGTGGCCCTCGTCCCGCAGGTCCTCGGGCAGCCGGTCCAGCGCCGCGGCCAGGTCGGCGTGGAGTCGCCGCAGCTCGGACTCGTCGACCCGCTCGAGCAGGACGTCGCGCAGTTGCGGGTGGACGAAGGCGTACCAGCCGCCGGGCCGCGCCTCCAGGACGTGCCGGTCGCCGGCCGCGGCCAGGGCTGCCAGCACCCGGTCGGCCTCACCGATCTGGAAGAGCAGCTCGGGGCGGAACCGGGTGCCGGCCGCGGCGGCCACGGTCAGGCAGTCCAGGGTCTCGGCGGACAGCACGGTGAGCCGGGCCGCGATCAGGTCGCGGACGTCGGCGGCCGGCGGCAGCGCGTCGGCGCCCGGGATGTCCAGCCGCCAGGCGCCCCAGACCGGGCTGAGCAGGCCGTTGTCGAGTAGCCGCAGAAGGTAGCTGACGACGGCGAGCGGTGTGCCGTCGGTGCGGGCGGTCACGTGCCGGACCAGCTCGACCCCGACTTCGG
Organism: Actinoplanes sp. CA-252034; assembly: GCF_050956125.1. Taxonomy (NCBI): domain Bacteria; kingdom Bacillati; phylum Actinomycetota; class Actinomycetes; order Micromonosporales; family Micromonosporaceae; genus Actinoplanes; species Actinoplanes sp. CA-252034. The sequence continues at coordinate 2,177,233 of NZ_CP191846.1, read as the reverse complement.
CGCCGGGCAGGCGGGACGCGATCATGTCGGCGACCGCCGGGGCGGGCAGGGGGGCGCAGGACACCTCGAGGATGCCGGCGCTCTCCAGGGCGGCGGCCGGGTCGTCGGCGGAGTCCGGTGCGGTGAGCAGCACGAGGACCGGCAGTCCGGCCAGTTCCGCGGCGAGTTTCTCGATCAGCTGGCGGGTGCCGGAGTCGAGGTGCTGGGCGTCGTCGATGACCAGCAGCAGACCGCCGGACCGGGTGGCCAGCTCGCCGAGGAAGACCACACCGGCGCCGAGCACGTGCTCGTCGCCACCGGCTGCGGGCTCACCGGCGATCAGCGGGACCAGGTCGCCGAAGAGGCGGGCGAGCAGGGCCGGGCCGGCGGCCGCGGACGCGCCGGCGATCTGTGCGTCGGCGGCGGCACGCAGCTCCGGCGACAACCGGCGGATCCCGGCCTGCCAGGAGGCGACCGCCTCGCGGGCGGCGGCCAGCGGGGAGGCCTCGTCGGGACGGCAGGTCGCCCAGAGCACCGGGAGCCCCTCGGCCGTGACCTCGGCGGCGAGCTCCTGGGCGAGCCGGGTCCGGCCGGCGCCGGCGGCACCGCGGACGACCGCGATCCCGCCCTGTCCGGCACGAACCCGCTCCCAGCGACGGCTGAGCCGGTCGACCTCCTCGGCCCGGCCACGCATCGGCCAGCTGGTGACGGCGACCTGGTCGGCGGCCGCGCCTCCGGGACAGCCGCGCAGGTCGGCCAGGAGCGCGGCGGCGTCCGGGTAACGGTCGTCGGGGTCCTTGGCGAGCAGCCGGTTCACCACGGCGTGCAGGGCCGGGTCGATGCCGGGCCGCAGCTCGGCCAGGTCGGGCACCGGGGCGGCCAGGTGCAGGCGCAGCAGCTCACCGACGTCGTCGGCCTCGAACGGCAGCCGCCCGGCCAGGCACTCGAACAGCACCACGCCGAGCGAGTACAGGTCGGAGCGCCCGTCGACCGGCCGTTTGAGCATCCCGGACTGCTCGGGCGAGCTGTAGAGGAAGGTGCCGACCGCCTCGTCGGTGTCGCCGCGTTCGGCGCCGATCTGGGCCAGGCCGAAGTCGATCAGAGTGGCCGGCTGGTCCGGGCCGACCATGATGTTGCCCGGTTTGATGTCCCGGTGCACCAGGCCGAGGCGGTGCGCGGCGGCCAGGCCCCGCGTCAGCCGGGCGGCCATCGCGACCACCCACTCCTCGCTGAGCGTGCCACCTAGCTGGTCGGCGAGCGAGCCGCCGGTCAGGTGGTCGAGCACCATGGCCGGGACGCCGTCGAGGTCGCCGACGGCGTGCACCCGGACCACACCGGGGTCGTCGATGCAGGCCAGCAGCGCGGCCTCGCGGCTGAAATCGGTCCTGATCTCCGGGTAGGCGCTCCCGTCGGCGAGCGGGCGCTTCACCGCGTACGAGCGGTCGCCGCGAAGGGCCCGGTGGACCATCGTGAACGCGCCGCGCCCGAGCTCGTCGACCAATTCGAGGCCGGTCAGCCCTGTTTCCGTCACTTGACACTCACTCCGCGTCCGGCGTCACCGTGCTGTTCGGCAGTAATCGGGTCGATCTGAACATTCCCGGCCACAGCGAGGAACTCACCCGCGACCACGGCCGGGACCGGGCGGGCGAAGTGATAGCCCTGCGCCCGCTGACAACCCAGCGCGCGGAGCAGAGCGGCCTGGTCCCCGGTCTCCACACCCTCGGCGACGGTGGTCAGGCCCAGCCCGGTGGCCAGGTCGACGATCGCCCGGACCAGCACGGCCTGCTGGATGTCGGCGCCGTCGGCCGGCATGAAGGAGCGGTCGATCTTCAGCACGTCGATCGGGAGGTCCCGTAGGTACGCGAGCGACGAGTAGCCCGTGCCGAAATCGTCGATCGCCACCCGTACCCCCTCTGCTCTCAAGGCCGAGAGGTGCAGCAACGCCTGCGCCGCGTGTGCGCCGGAACGGACCAGCACGCCCTCGGTGATCTCCAGGGTCAGCGCCGCGGCCGGCAGGCCGCTCGCCCGCAGCGCCGCCAGCGCCTTCACGGTGAAGTGCGGGTCGACGAGCTGCCGCGGCGAGACGTTGACGGTGACCGTGGTCCCCCAGCGGCGATGCCACTCGACGGCGTCGGCGCACGCCCGGCGCAGCACCCACTCACCGAGCGCCACGATCAGGCCGCTGTCCTCGGCGGCCGGGATGAACAGGTCCGGCCCGATCGGCGAGCGGCCCGGCGGCAGCCAGCGGACCAGCGCCTCCACCGCCACCGGGTGGGCGTCGCCGAGCCGCACGATCGGCTGGTAGTACACGGCGAACTCGTCGGCGTCGACGGCCGCCCGCAGCCGCTCCAGCAGCCGGATCCGGTCGGCCTGCTCCTGCCGCATGGCCACGTCGAAGACGACGGCCTGGTCCTTGCCGGCCGCCTTGGCCGCGTAGAGCGCCAGGTCGGCGTCGCTGAGCACCTGCACCGGGTCGGCGGTCGCGTCGAAGACGCGAATGCCGGCGCTCGCCGTGACGTGCAGCGGCTGGCCCCCGGCCGGGACCGGCTCCCGCAGCGCCGCCAGCACGGCGTCACCCCGATCGGCCGCCCCGTCCGGGCCGGTGCCCGGCAGCAGCAGCGCGAACTCGTCGCCGCCGAGCCGTGCCACGACCTCACCGCCGGTGATCATGCCGCGCAGCCGCCCGGCCACGGAGGCCAGCAGGTCGTCGCCGGTGGGGTGGCCGAACCGCTCGTTGACGTCCTTGAAGCCGTCCAGGTCAACCAGGATCAGGGCGCCACCGGCCGGATCGGCCAGCAACTCCTCCAACAGGGCGCGGTTGGGCAGGCCGGTCAGCGTGTCGTGGCGGGCCTGGTGGCGCAGCGTCTCCTGGAGGTCGGCCTGCTCGCCGAGGGCGTCCCGGAGGCTCGCGGCACGCCGGTCGGACAGCCGCGTGGTGTGGGTGAGGCGCAGCACCAGCAGCAGGGACGTCAGCGCGGTCGCGATCACCGGGACCACCAGGTCGGCGCGGTGGTCCTCGGTGAGCATCAGGTGTCCGGTCGCGGCCGGGCCGACCATGACCAGCACGATGTTGCCGACCAGGGCGGTGCGGGCCCGGCCGGGCGTCGGCGCGGTGTCCCGTTCGACCGGCTCACCGGCCTCCGGGTGCCGGGCCGCCGCGCCGATCAGCAGGAACGCCAGCAGCCACCCGGCCGCGCTCCAGCCCGGCCCGGCCCAGGCGCCGCCGTCGACGGTGGCCAGGAAGTAGAGGATGTCGGCCACGGTGAGCAGGCACACCGCGGCCAGCAGCAGCCGGTCCGGCCAGGTCAGCCGCCCGTGCACCACGATCATCCGGGTGGCGGCGGCGAGCACGAGCAGATCGAGGGCGGGGTACGCCAGCGCGCCCTCCGCGCCGGGCCAGTGCCCCCGGTCCATCACGAACGGGTCGTAGAGCATCACCCAGATCAGCGCGGTGCCGGTGCACAGCACGATGCCGGCCTCGGTCATCCCGGCCCACGGCGAGCCGCCCCGCCCCTGGGCGAGACTGAGCAGACCGGCCGCCAGCAGTGGATACATCGCCAGATAGACGACGTCGACCAGGGTCAGGCCGCTCGGCGCCGGCTGTCCCGCGGCCATCCCGGCGCCCCAGATCCCGTTCGCGACCGCGCAGCACAGCATCGCGGCGGCCAGCGGCCACCAGGCGCGACGACGGGACAGGTGGTGCCGGCGGACCCCGTTGCGGACGGCGACCAGCGCGGTGCCGGCCACCACGACGTACGCCACCTGACGCTCGGTGTCCCCGAGCAGCGGGGCCATGATCACCGGTAGCGCGCCCATGAGCAGCAGCCTGTACCAGCCACGATTGCGATCCGTCGACGAGCCCACCGGACCACGGTCGCCCGGGGAGAGTGCGGAACGGTTGCTGGACGGGCGCTACCGGATTGTGGCTGCCAGCTTCTGCAGCGCCTCCTTCGCGCCGCTGGTGATCGGCTGGCCGTGGCCGGGCAGGATGGCCCGCACGTCGAGGCCGGCCAGCTTCTTCACCGAGGCCGCCGCCTGGGCCGCGTCCGCCGTGTACTGCGGGGCCGAGCCCTCCAGCACGTTCTGGTTGCGCAGCGCGTCGCCGGCCACGAGCACACCGGTGCCCGGCTCGAAGACCGACACGTGGCCCAGAGTGTGCCCCGGAGTGCCGATCATCTGCAGCCCGAAGACGTCGTCACCGTCCTTGATCGCCTGGATCTGCTTGCCGGCCGCGTCGATCGCGGCGACGTCGTCGGTCCCCGCGTAGAGGGTGGCCGAGAGCTTCGGCGCCATCTCGGCGAGCCCGCCCGCGTGGTCCGGGTGCTGGTGGGTGAGGATCACGTGCTTGACCGACGCCCAGGTCAGCCCGGCGGCCTTGAGGCCGGCCTCGACGGCGGAGGCCGAACCGGCCGTGCCGGTGTCGACGACGGCCACCTCACCGTTACGGACCAGCAGGTAGACGGCGACGAAGTCGAGATCGACACGATGCCAGTCGACCCCCGGCCCCGGCGGGGCGCTGCTCGCCGCCGCGCCGGGCCCGGCTGGGTCGTTCTTCTCCGGTGTGCTGCAGCCGGTGAGCGTGTTGAGGACGGTTATGCCGAACACACCCGAACCCGCGGTCAGCAGAAGTCTGCGGTTGAGCCGGAAGCCACTCATCCCTCCTGCCTAGCGCATCCGGCGAGGTTTCGCTCCCCCGGAGGCGGGCACCGCAGAACTGTGCCCGCATCGCAACCCGTCATCGACGCGATCGTCGCCGAGCATCCCGGCTACCGGCCGCTGACCCTCGACCTGTTCCGTCCCGAGCGCGGTGGGCCGCCGTACCCGCTGGTGATCTGGGTGCACGGCGGGGCGTGGCGGTTCGGCAGCAACAAGCAGGACGGCCCGCAGCTCGCCCCGGCCCGGATCGGCGACCGGATCCTCGACGCCGGATACGCGCTGGCCCGGGTCACGTACCGGCTCAGCGCCGAGGCGACCTTCCCGGCCCCGCTGCACGACGTGAAAGCGGCCGTGCGGTGGTTGCGGCGCCGCTCCGGGGAGCTGGGGCTCGACCAGGGCCGGTTCGCGATGTGGGGCGAGTCGGCCGGCGGCCATCTGGCCTCTCTCGTGGCGCTGAGCGGCGACGACCCGGTCGGCGCGGGCGACGGCGGAGTCCAGGGCGTCTCGGACGCGGTCCGGGCCGGGGTGATCTGGTACGCGCCGAGCAACCTGCTGACCATGGCCGCCCAGAACCATCCCGAGGGACTGCAGGACCACGACGCCCCGGACTCCCCGGAGAGCCGTCTGGTCGGCGGCCCGGTGCAACAGATGCCGAAGGAGTCGGCGGCCGCCAGCCCCGTCAACTACGTCACGCCGGATGCGCCGCCACTGCTCCTCGTCCACGGCGAACAGGACCGGATCGTGCCCGTGGGGCAGAGCCGGGAGCTGTACGAGCGTCTCCATGCTCTGGGTGCGCCGGTCGAGTTGCGGACCGTGCCGGGCGCCGACCACTGCTTCGTCGGCGCCGATCTGGGGCCCCTGGTCCAGGAGAGCCTCGACTTCCTGGCCCGGACCCTGAAGCCACTGTCCGGCCGGCACTGACTCCGGACCTTCCGGAGGGGGCTTCCCGGCTGTCAATCGGGCAGTGCCGACGACAGGTGCCGCCGGGAGCGGATGTCGAGTTTGCGGAACACCTGCCGCAGATGGTGGTCGACGGTGTTGGCGCTCAGGAACAGCTGCGCGGCGATCTCGCTGTTGGTGGCGCCGCCTGCCGCCAGGCCCGCGATCGCCAGCTCGCGCGGGGTGAGGCCGCCCCGCCCGGCGGCCGGGGTCGTGGCGGTGAGCTCCATCGCCGCCCGGGCCGCGAATCCGGCCGCGCCCATCGCCTCGAACATGTCACGGGCGGTGCGCAACTCGGCGGCCGCGTCACGGCGGCGCCTGCGGCGGCGCAGCCACTCCCCGTAGAGCAGGTGGGCGCGGGCCAGGTCGCCGCGGGCCCCGACATCGCCGAGCAGGCCGATCGCTCGCCGATACTGCGCCTCGGCCACGGCCGGCCCGGCCAGCAGCGCCCGGCTACGGGTCAGCACACCGAGCGCCCACCCGGTGCCGGCGGCCGACGCCCAACCGGAGAACGTGGCCACGGCCCGGGTCGCGAGCGGCCGGTCGCCGCTGCGGGCCGCCGCCTCCACCAGGTCGGGCAGCACCCGGGTGTGCACGGACAGCACGTCGGCGTCGACCGCCTCCCGCCCGATCACCCTGGCCCCCGCGTAGTCGCCGCGCGACAGCGCGAGGACGACCAGACCCGCTTGGACCAGGCCGCGCATCGACCCGGATCCCAGCCGGCCGGCCGTCGCGAGGGCCTGGCGCAGCCCGTCCTCCGGGTCGTCCGGCCCGGACCGCCAGGCGACCAGATCGGGCCGGCGGTCGATCACGCCCCGGTCGGCGGCCCCGATCCGGGCCCGTGCGCGGTCCGCCTCGGCGAGCAGCTCGGCGGCCCGGTCCAGGTCGCCGAGCTGCACCTCCACGGTCGTCGCGCAGTACAGCGTGGTGACCAGGCGGCCCAGCGCCCCGGTGCGGCGGGCGGCGTCGGCGGCCCGGCGCCAGATCGCCCGCTGCAGTTCCGGATCCCACAGCAGGGTGCTCGCGACGGCCGTGGTCAGGTGGTGGCTCAGCACCACGTCGTCCGGTACGGCCGGATCCAGCAGCGACCCGGCGGCCCGCCGGACCTCACGGACCGCCGGGCCGGGGTCACCGGCGACCTGCGCGGCGAACGCCCGCAACTGCTGCTCGGTCACCTCGTCACCACTGCCGGGCGCCAGGGTCACGACGGCTTCGGCGATCTCCGCGGAACCGATTCCGGAGCCCGGCTCCCCCGCGCGCACGGCATGCTCGGCGGCCGTCAGCAGGGCGACCCGGGCCAGGCGAGCCGCCGGCCCGCCGAGGGCGGACACAGACCGCGACCCGGCGACCGGGTCGGCGAGGGCGGGCGCGGAAAGAGCGGACACGGCCTGCGACCCGGCGACCGGGTCGGCGAGGGCGGGCGGCGATGGCAGCGCGGCGAGGGCGGACGCGGGCTCCGGGTCGGGGGACGACCAGGCGAGAGCGATCGCGGCCCGCAGGCAGAGCGCGGGTCCTCGGGTGTACGCGTCGTCGGCGCCCGACATGGCCAGGGCGTTCGCTCGTACCGTCAAGGCCCGGCCGTGCACGGTGAGCATGCCGTCGGCCGTGCGCACCGCCGCCTCGGCCAGATGTCGCGCCTGCACGGGCGCCCCGGCGTGCACCGCGGCCTCGGCGGCGTCCAGCAGGCGCTCCGCACGGGCACCGGCGTCCCGGGTCAGCTCGGCGGCGCGGAGCAGCAGGTCGGCCCGGCCCGCCCAGTCACCGGTCGCAGCGGCCCGGACCAGCACGGCGGCCACCGTCTCGTCCGGGCCGGCGCTGGCCGCGGCCAGATGCCGGGCCCGCCGGCCCTCGTGGCCCGGCCGGTCGGTGACCGCGGCGAGGGCCGCATGCGCCGCCCGCCGCTGGGCCCGGGTCGCGCCGCTGTAAACCGCCGACCGTAGGAGCGGGACCGGAAGACCCACCGCCGGCGGTGTCCCGTCGTCGGGGCGGCCCGGAGGACCCGCGGCCGGCACCTCGCCGGATTCCTCCCGCCCGAGGCCGAGCCGGCGCGCGGCCGCCTCGACGTATCCGGGGTCGCCATCGGGTTCGGCGGCGGCGAGCAGCAACCGGGTCCGGGCCGGGGCGGGCAGCTCCCGCAGGCGGGGGTCGACGAGCCGCCCGCCGACCGGCAGCGGGTCGGGCAGCGACCGTGCCCCGGCCATCTGGTCGGCGCTCAGCTCGCGGCCGAGACCGGTGAGGGCGAGCGGGTTCCCGCCGGTCGCCGCCACCAGCCGGGTGGCCACCTGATGGTCGATCGGCCCGGCGACCACCGACCGCAGCAGGCCGACCCCGTCGTCCACGCCGAGCCCGCCGACTTCGAGCAGGGGAAACACGGCAGACCGGCCGGCGCCCGCGGCACCGGCACCACCGGCACCACGGGCACCACCCGCACCACCCGCACCACCGGCACCAGCGGCGCCACCGGCTCCGGCGGCACCGGCCACACCGGGGCCGACGGCCTCGCGAGGGAGGCGGACGGGCGCGGGCGCGACAGGGCGTCTGTCAGCGGGCCGGGCTCGCGGGTCACCAGGATCAGGCCGAGGCCGGGGGTCCCGGCGCAGCCGACGATCGCGGTCCGGGACGCGACGTCGATCCACTGGGTGTCGTCGACGACGCACAGGATCGGCCCGGCCGCCGCGAGCAGCGACGACGCGGCGGCGACGACGCGGTCCGGCCCGGCCGGTGGCCCGTCGGCCAGTCCGCAGGCCACCCGCAGGGTGTCCCGATGGCCGGCGGGCAGGTGCGGGGCGGCGCCGAGGACGGGGATGAGCAGTCGGTGCAGGGCGGCGTACGCGAAACCGGCCTCGGCCTCGAACCCGGCCACCCGGAGTGCCCCGGCCGCGACGACGTGATCGACCAGGGTGGTCTTCCCGGCGCCGGGCGCACCCGCCACCACCAGCGTGCCGCCGGGGTCTCCGTGCGCCGCCGTCAGGAACTCCCGCAGCGCCGCGCACTCCCCGGCCCGTCCCAGGAGAGCCATGACGGCCCGAACCTATCGGCCACCCGGTCCGGGCCACCGTGCTCTGTGTGCACCGTGATCGGCTCACGGTGCACACCACGGTCAGTCGGTGGCGCCTTCGCAGATGAAGCGCGGCTCGGGGTCGTACTTCCAGGTGAACTTCTCCCGCTTGGCGACCTTGCCCTCTTTGTGGAACAGCCGCCACGCGTCCTGGGTGAAGCCGATCAGGCCGCTCGTGGCGATGCAGTCGGGCCCGTCCGGCTTGGTGATCGTCGGCGGGGAGGTGACGTTGCGCCGGGCGCTCCACTCGGTGGTCACCTTGTCCCACACCCTGGTGCTCCACATCGACACGGTGATCGAGCCGCTGGTCCAGGCGGTGTCGATGAGCACCCCGTACGGGCTGTCGTTCTTGAACTTGAAGTCCAGGTCGGGCCAGAAGATGGTGGACTCGATGACCGCCGGGTAGCGGTCGAAGTAGTACGAGTGCGGCTTGTGCTCGACGTCTTCGAGACCGGCGTAGTAGCTGGCGTTGAAGAGGGTCGTGGTGAACTGCGAGACGCCCCCGCCGACACCCGGCTGCAGGTGCCCGCCGACGATCACCGGCGCGTCCTTGTAGCCCTGCGCGTAGCTCCGTTCCCCGGTGTGCTTGTTCAGTGAGAACGTCTTGCCGGGCAGGACCAGCGCGCCGCGGACCTGCTTGGCCGCGGTCACGATGTTCTGGCTGCGCGACGACGACAGCCCTCCGGTGAACTTGGTGGTGAAGGTCGAGACCTTCTCCTTCACGCCCAGCTTCTCCAGGTCGGCGACGGAGGTGGCGGGCGCGGCGGTGGTCAGGGAGGCTTCGACGGTACGGGCGTCCGCGCTGGTCGCCGCGGTCAGCAGCTGCGGGGCGAGCGCGGTCAGGTCGAGGCCCCGCCCGTCGGTGCCGGCGACGATCCTCGGTTTGCCGCCGGCGAAGGTGAACCTGGCGTCCGCGGCGGCTACCTCGATCTTCGCGAGCGCGGGCGCGACCGCGGCCCGCAGCTTCCCGGGATCGATCCGCGGCTCGATCAGCCCGGCCTTGTCGGCGGTCAGCACCAGGCTCTTCGCGATCGCGGCCGGTGGGATGGTCAGGGTGCCCCGCTCGGACGTGACGGTCAGCGGCGCGGCGACGGCCGGCTCGGCGACCGTCTCGACCAGTCGGTCCACCTGCTCGGCGGTGGTGGCGGCGTGCAGGTCGACCAGCGGGACGTCGACCGGGACGCCGGTGAGCCAGCCGGCCTTGACCGCGTCGGCCGAGCGCTGCGGGTCGAGGCCGTGGCCCGGTCGTGGGTGCACTGCCTTCGGGGTGAGGCCGGTGAAGGTGACGGCCGGCGCCTTCATGGGGGTGCCGACCTTGCCGACCGCTTTGCGCAGGGCGACGTCGAGCAGGTCGGCGTCGACGGCGATCACCGGCGCGACGGCCCGGTCGCGCAGCAGTGACGGACTGCCCTGCGCGGCGGCGTCGACGGTCGCGTCCACGTCGACGACCAGCCCGATGTCGGCCGGTCGCAGGGTGGCCTCTTTGCCCTCGACCCGCACCGGGACGGCGGCGGTGACCCTCGGGTCGGCGGCCAGGTGGGCGCGCAGCGCGGTGGCGGCCTCGGCGCGGGCCAGGCCGCCGAGGTCGACGCCGAGCACGGTCACGCCACGGGGGACGTCACCGGTCAGCGCGTATCGGGCGGCGCCACCGGCCGCGGCGGCGAGGGCCACGGCGGCGAGCCCGGCGATCAGGGCCCGGCGGCCGCGGCGCGGTGCCGGTGGGGTGGGCGCCTGCGCGGGCGGGCCTGCGAGGTCGTCGTGTGTGGGCGAGGCCTGCTGCGGCAGCCGTACGGTGGGTTGCCGGTCACTGGCGGCGGTCACCGTGCCTCCTTGGGGGTCGAGGGGCGGTGAGCCAGGAATCCTAATCGATCGCGGACACGTGACCGGTAGACGGTCAGCTCCGCTGAGTCAGAGAAAGGGCCGTTCGTACGGTGCTCACCAGCCTTTCCCGGTCGAACGGCTTGGCCAGGATGGTGGATCCCGGCTCGAGGTTGTTGCCGTTCTCGTCGAAGAGCGAATCGGCGTACCCGGAGACGAAGACGACGCACAGGTCGGGCCGCCGGCCGGACGCGATCCGGGCCAGTTGACGCCCGTCCATACCCGGCATCACCACGTCGGTGACCAGGGCCGCGATCTCGCCGCCGTGCCGTTCCAGCAGGCGCAGCGCCTCGGCCGCGTCCGGTGCGGTCAGCACCCGGTATCCGGCACCGCCGAGCATCCGGGCGGTCACCTGGAGCACCGCCTCCTCGTCGTCGACGAGCAGCAGGGTCTCCCCTCCGCCGTCGGGGCGGGGCGCGCTCTTCGGCGGGGGCGGCGGCGCGGGGACGGCGCCGGCGACGGCGGGCAGCGTGATGGTCACCGACGTGCCCGTGCCCGGCACGGAGCGCAGGTCGAGCTGCCCGCCGGCCTGGCTGACGATGCCGTGCACGGTGGAGAGGCCGAGCCCGACCGTTCCGTTCGCCGACTTGGTGCTGAAGAACGGCTCGCAGGCGCGGTCCAGCACGTCCGGGCTCATGCCGGGGCCGGTGTCGCGTACCTCGATGGTCACGTTCCCGCCGGCGGCCGTCGTGGTGATCGTGATCGAGCCGCCCTCCGGCATCGCCTCGCCGCAGTTGCGGACCAGGTTGTCGAGCGCCCTCGCCAGTTGCACCGGGTCGGCCTTGATCTCGGGCAGGCCCGCCCGCAGCACCAGGCGCACCTCGCAGGCCGGTCCGGCGGCCACGCGCAGCGCCTCCCGGTGCTGCTCGATCAAGCTGTTGATCTTGACGATGACCGGCTGGTTGACCTCCCGGCGACCGAAGGCGAGCATGTGCTGGGTCAGGGCCTTGGCACGCTCGCCACCTTTGACCACCTGAGCCAGGTCGACGAGCAGCGACTCGGCGGTCTCGGCCGGGATGCCACCGTCCTCGCGGCCGTCGGTGATCGTCTCGATGGCGAGGTTGGTGTAGCCGAGGATCGCGCCCAGGATGTTGTTGAAATCGTGCGCCGTGCCCCCGGCCATCCGGCGCAGGCTGTCCAGGCGCTCGGCGTCACGGTGCCGGGCGTCGTCCTGGCGGCGCTGGCTCTCCTCGCGCAGCCGTTCCTCGGCCTGGGCGACGTCGGTGACGTCGTCGACCATGAGGACGCCCCCGGTCAGCCCCTCGTCCTCGTCGCGGGTCTGCCGCAGGTGGACCCGCAGGAAGCGGACGTCGCCGTCGGGCCAGGTGATCCGGTGGCTGAACCGCAGCTCGGTGTCGTCACCGTCGCCGCGCAGCACCTCGAGGACGGCCTCGAAGTCACGGTCGGCCAGGCCGAGGGCGCCCTGCCAGCCGTTCTCGACGATCCCGGGCAGCGAGACCTGGAGGATCTCGGCGAGGCGCGGGTTCACATAGTCGGCGCTGCCCTGCCGGTTGATGATCCCGATCCCGACCGGGGAGGCGACCGCCATCGTCTCGAAGAGCCGCTCGGTGTCGTGCAGGGCCCGCACCTTCTCGATCAGCTTGGCGTTGACCGTCTGCAGGTGCGCCTGGGCGAAGTCGTCGTCGGGGGTCGCGCTGATGTCGACCGGGCCGCCGGCCAGCGCGACGTCGATCGCGTCGAGCAGCGCGTCCGGGTCCTGGGATCGCAGCACCACCTGGCTGACCCCGCAGGCCTCGGCGATCGGCCGGGTCTCCGGCTCCAGATAGTTGGCGGTGTAGAAGATCACCGGTGCCTGGGCGGCCTCCCGGTCCGGGTCGGCACGCAGCCGGTGGACCAGTTCGAGGCCGTCGATGCCGGGCATCAGGACGTCCGATACCACCACGTCCGGATGGTGGGTGTGCGCGAGTCGCAGCGCGTCGGCGCCGTCGTGCGCCTCGATGACGTCGTGACCCCGGAAACCGAGCAGCATGCGCACGATCTCCCGGTTGGCGGCCACGTCGTCGACGACCATCACTGTCGCCACGTCGGCTCCCTTGAACGGCGAGTCGGTGGGTGCTATGTCCGTAATAAGGCTAAAGCAGATAAAGGTCGCATGTACGTTGATGCTGAATCGGATTCGGATCCTCGGAGGCCGCAGTGTTGCGTAGGGCCGTGTCTCTGCTGGCCGGCGTGGGCGCGGGCGTCACCGCGGTGCTCCTGGCGCGCCGATCCCGGCAGGCCGTGGCCTGGGCCGAGGCCAACTGGCACAGCGAGGCGATGGAGAACGCCCGGCTCGCCGCGATCGTCGAGGCCTCCCAGGACGCGATCGTCAGCAAGACCTCGGACGGCACCATCATGAGCTGGAACCCGGGCGCCGAACGCCTCTACGGCTACACCGCCGAGGAGATGGTCGGCAGCGACGTCACCCGGCTGCTGCCACCCGACCGGCTCGGCGAGGAGGAGGAGCTGCTCGCCCGGGTCCGCCGCGGCCAGGCCCTCACCCGCTACGAGACGCGCCGCCGCCGTAAGGACGGGACCGTCATCGAGGTGTCGCTCAGCATGGCCCCGATGCGCGACACCGACCACGCCGTGATCGGCACCGCGACCGTCGCACACGACATCACCGTCCGCGTGCAGGCCGACCAGCGCCGCCGGGTCGAGCGCGAGCAACTCGAGATGATCATGCACGCGGCCAGCGACCCGTTCTTCACGATGAGCGGCGACGGCCTGATCACCGAGTGGAACCGGCAGGCAGAGCACGTCTTCGGATGGCAGCGCAGGGAGGTCCTGGGCCGGGACGTGACCGGCACGATCCTGCCCCGGCGTTACCGGCCGGCACTGGACCGGCTGATCACCGGCCGCTGGGAATGGCTGCTCGACCGGCCCACCGAGATGACCGCGGTGCACCGGGACGGCCACGAGATCCCGGTCGAGCTCACCATGTGGCGCATCCGGTCCAACAACGGCGAGCACTTCCACGGCTTCGTCCGCGACATCACCACCCGGCTGCAGACCGAGCAGGCCCTCGAGCAGGCCCGTGACCAGGCGATCGAGACGACCCGGCTGAAGTCGCAGTTCCTCGCGTCGATGAGCCACGAGATCCGTACCCCGATGAACGGCGTCATCGGCCTGACCGGGCTGCTGCTCGGCACCCGCCTCGACGAGCGCCAGCGCCGCTACGCCGAGGGGATCAGCGCGGCCGGCTCGGCGCTACTCTCGGTGATCAACGACGTTCTCGACTTCTCCAAGCTGGAAGCGGGCAAGGTGCTGCTGGAGGAGGCGAACTTCCGGGTCGGCAACCTGATCGACGAGGTGGTGTCGCTGGTCGCCCCGCCGGACACGCACGACGGCCTGACCGTCACCGCGGTCTGCGACGAGCGGCTGCCCCCGGAGGTCTGCGGCGATCCGGCCAAACTGCGCCAGGTGCTGCTCAACCTGGCGGGCAACGCGGTGAAGTTCACCTCGCACGGGACGATCATCGTCTCCGCGCACCTGGACGCCGGACGTGGCGGTGGGCCGGAGGCGGTGCCCATCCGGTTCGAGGTGCACGACACCGGCATCGGCCTCGACGAGCACCGGCAGGAGGAGGTGTTCGAGGCGTTCACCCAGGCCGACGCGGGCACCACCCGGCGGTTCGGCGGGACCGGGCTGGGCCTGGCGATCAGCCGCGACCTGGTCGAGCTGATGGGCGGCCGGATCGGAGTGGTCAGCGAGCCGGGGCGGGGCAGCACGTTCTGGTTCACGGTCATGCTGCGGACCGCCCAGAAGCACGTGGACCTGTTCGAGAGGCACGCCCTGGACGGGTTGCGGGTGCTCATCGTGGACCGGGAGGAGACCGACCGTACGGTCCTGGCCGAGCAGCTGACCGCGTGGTCGATGGACGCGATCGGGGTGGCCGACACGGTGGAGGCGATCGCCGTGATGCGGGACTCGGCCGCTGCCGGACGGCCGATCGACCTGCTCATCGTGGACGTCCACACCGCGCCGGAGGACACCGTGGCGCTCACTCCGCCGGACTGCCCGCCACCCCGGACGATCCTGCTCGCCGACGACGCCCACCACCTGCCCGGCGGGCCCGCCCCGGCATGGGCGGCGGCCGCCTTCACCAAGCCGTTGCGGCAGTCACAGCTCTACGACGCCCTGGTCGGGGTGCTCGGCGACCGGGCCGGCAACACGGCGGCCGGCGCGACCGCGGAGGCGTCACCGGGGCGCGGGCACGTGCTCGTGGTCGAGGACAACGAGATCAACCGTACGGTCGCACTCGGCATCCTGGCCAACCTCGGCTACACCGCCGACGTGGCGGTCAACGGGCGGGAGGCGGTCGAGCTGGCCGGGCGGCGGGAGTATCGGGCGATCGTCATGGACTGCCTCATGCCGGAGATGGACGGCTACGCGGCGACCGCCGAGATCCGCCGCCGGGAGCCGCCCGGCCGGCATGTGCCGATCATCGCGCTGACCGCGGGCGCCCTGGCCGAGGACCGGGCCCGCTGCCTGGCCGCCGGCATGGACGAGCACCTGGCCAAGCCGCTCATCCCGGCCGACGTGGCGCGCGTGCTGGAGCACTGGATCGGCGCCGAGCCGCCCCCGCCGGACCTGCCGACGATGATCGCCGAGATCGAGCGGCGGCTGGACCAGTTGCGCGGCCCCGACCCGGCGGCCACCGCGGGCGCGCTGGCCGGCCTGCTCGCGTCGCTGTCGGCGAAGATCCCGGAACACCTGGACCGGATGGAGCAGGCCCTCGCCTTCGACGACGTGAACCTGCTGCGCATCGAGTCACACCAGCTGATGGGAGTGCTGGCGAACCTGGGCGCGGGCCCGGCGACGACCGCGTGCGGGCGGGTCGAGACCGCCGCCCGGTCCGGAGATCTGGACGCGGCGGTGGCCACGTTCACCGCCGCGCGCCCGCTGATCATGATGGCCCGGGACGCCGCCGACCGGATCCGCCGCAAACCGATCGGCGCCGGCGCCGGTTGATCAGGTCGAGACCCGCTCCCTACGGTCGGCGTAGAGGCTGGTGACGGTGACGGTGACCAGGGTGACGGCGATGACGATCAGCGACGCGTCGGTGGGGATGTCCGGCACACCGGCCCAGAGGCCGTGCGCCCAGTGCAGCACCAGCTTCACCCCGATGAAGGCCAGGATGATCGCGAGACCGTAGTTCAGGTGCCGCAGCCGGTCCAGGACGCTGTGCAGCACGAAGTACAACGCCCGGAGCCCGAGCAGCGCGAACGCGTTCGTCGCGAACACCAGGTACGGGTCCTCGGTCACCCCGTAGACGGCCGGCACCGAGTCGACCGCGAACACCACGTCGGTCATGAACACCGCGACCACGACCAGCGCCAGCGGGGTCAGCGCGCGACGGCCGCCCTCCCGGACCGTCAGCCTCCCGCCCCGGTAGTCGTCGGTCACCGGCATGAGCCGGCGCAACAGCCGGACGCTGCGCATCTGCGCGATGTCGACCTGGTAGTCCTCGTGGCGCATCGCCTCCCGGAACACCTTGGCCGCGGTCGCCAGCAGCACCCCGCCGAACAGCAGGAACGCCCAGGTGCCACTCTGCAGCACGACCGCGCCGGCGGCGATGAAGATCGCCCGCAGCACCAGGGCGCCGGCGATCCCGTAGAGCAGCACCCGCTGGGCCAGCTGCGACGGCACCGCGAAGGCGGCCAGCAGCAGCATGAACACGAACAGGTTGTCGACCGACAGGGACTTCTCCACCACGTAACCGGTGTAGAACTCCACGGCCGGGCCCCGGCCGTACAACTGCCAGATCAATGCCCCGAACGCGCCGGGAAGCGCGAGATAGAACAGCGACCAGCCGACCGCCTCGCGCATCGCCACCTCGTGCGGGCGGCGGGTGATCACGAAATCAGTGGCCAGCAGGGCCAGCAGCACGGCGATGGAGATCGCCCAGAGCTGGGCGGACGCGATGGATGGCAGATCGAACACAGGGCCCCCTCGGACAGGCTTGATCGTCCGAGGTCTCCCTCACCCGCCGGGGCGGGCGAACGCACGAGGGCACATCGGGTGCCCGTGGTGACCGCCACGTTCTGCCGGAGGTACTCCCCTCGCGGCCAGCTTAGGCAGGACAGGCGCCGGGAACCAGGTCAACCTCGTTTTCTGTGGCATTCCGGTTGACGCCGGCGGACCGCCGGAGGACGGTGAAGGTTCGGCTGACACCACAGCCGACCAGCGGTTTCTCATGGGGGTACCGCATGTTCATCGACATCCTTGTAGGCACGCTGCTGATCGTCTGCCTGGTGATCAGCACAGCCGCCCTGACGCCGCCGACGCATCGGCGCCGCCGGCACCGGCACGGCTGAGCAGAACCACGAGCAGCCGCCCCACCCGGGCGGCTGCTCCCCCGCTCAGATCAGGCCCTTCAAGGTCTCCGCGAACCGCGCGGGGGCGCGCAGATGCGGAAAGCAGGGGCGCTTCCCGGCCCGCGACTGCTTCCGATTCAAGAACCAGCATCGGTACGACCGGAGCAGGCTTCCGTCCCAGCGCGCCACCGCGAACTGCCGGTAGGCCGCCGGAACCCCCGCGAGATCGGCCGTGGCCCGGTGCTGTTCCGGGCAGTCCGGCGGCTCGGCGGGTGGCTCGTCGAACGTCAGCACCGCCCGGGTCGTGTAGGAGTCGGCGAACGCCTCGGCCAGCAGCGCACCCTCGCCCTGGCCGACCAGGACCGGCGCCCGGTGCAGGTTCAGTCCGTTGACCAGCACCGCCAGGTCCCGCGCCAGGTCGGCCACAGCGTTCTCGCTGCGCGCCGCCGAGTGCCCGTGCCCCGGCAGGTCAACCGCGATGACACTGCACGCGTCACCGAGCTCGGCAGCGACCGGCCACCAGATCGTACGGTCGTAGAACAGCCCGTGCAGCAGGACCACCGGCCGGCCGTACCGGCCCCAGCGGTCGTAGACGAGAAGGTTCTTCGGGGTTCCGTGGGCATGGGTGGTGCGGCGCGGGGGCTGAGGATGCACGGCGATGGTCTTCCTGATTCGGGGGGACACCAAACATGCGCCGGTCTCCCCCGGTCCACCAA
The DNA here is from genome assembly GCF_050956125.1 of Actinoplanes sp. CA-252034. NCBI lineage: Bacteria > Bacillati > Actinomycetota > Actinomycetes > Micromonosporales > Micromonosporaceae > Actinoplanes > Actinoplanes sp. CA-252034. Next base: position 2,159,687 of record NZ_CP191846.1, on the reverse strand, counting down.
ACATTGCCGGGAACTGATCCACTACGGGGCACGGTCCGTATGGTTACGCCCGTGCCCTCCGCTCTGACCAACGCGCGTGTCCTCTCCCCGTGGCGGGCGATCCTCGGATTCGGGCTGGTCAGTCTGGCCGCCGACATGGTCTACGAGGGCGCCCGATCGATCACCGGGCCACTCCTGGCCGGACTGGGCGCCTCCGCTCTCGTGGTCGGCGTCGTCACCGGCGCCGGGGAGGCCGCCGCGCTGCTGCTCCGGCTCGTGTCCGGGCCGCTCGCCGATCGCACCGCCCGCTACTGGGCGCTCACCATCACCGGCTACGGGCTGACCGCGGTGTGCGTACCGCTGCTCGCTCTCGCGCCGGCCCTCGGTGGCGCCGGGCTCGCCGTCGCGGCCGTGCTGATCGTGGCCGAGCGGATCGGCAAGGCGATCCGCTCACCGGCGAAGTCGGCGCTGCTCGCCGAGGCCGCCGGATCGGTCGGCCGGGGCCGCGGATTCGCCGTACACAAAGCCCTCGACCAGGTCGGCGCGTTCGCCGGGCCGCTGCTGGTCGCCGCCGGAGTCGCCGCCTCGGCCGGGGTGATCTGGCCGTCGCTGGCCGCGCTCGCGGTCCCCAGCGCCGCCGCCATGATCCTGCTGATCTGGCTCAGCCGCCGCTTCCCGGCCCCGCCCCGCCGGGAGACGTCCGCCACCGTGACGACCGGCCGGTTGCCACGGCGCTTCCACTGGTTCGCGATGTCGGCCGCCGCGGCCACCGGCGGCCTGGTCACCTTCGGGCTCATCTCCTACCACGCCAGCCGGACCGGGCAGATCCCGATCGCCCTCGTTCCGGTCCTCTACGCCGGGGCGATGGCCGCGGGCGCGATCTCCGCCCTGGCCAGCGGGCACCTGTACGACCGCTGGGGCGCGAAGGTGCTGTTCGCGCTGCCGGTTCTGGCCGCCGCCACACCCGCGCTCGCCCTCTCCGGCAGCACCGCGGCGATCGTCACCGGCACGCTGCTCTGGGGCGCCGCCACCGGCGTGCAGGACTCCACGGTGAAAGCCCTGGTCGCCGACCTCGTGCCGGCGCCGCGACGGGCCACCGCCTACGGGGTCTTCGCCGCCGCGCAGGGTGTCGCCGCGCTCGGCGGCGGGCTACTGGCCGGGTTGCTCTACGAGCAGTCGCTGACCGTGCTGGCCACGGTCCTCGCCGGCGCCCAGCTCGTCTCCGTTGTCCTGCTCGCGGTGACGCTGAGGATGCGCTGACCCTTCGGCCGCCCATGACTCCCTTCCGGATCGGTTCCCCGGTTTCCCGGTTCCCCGCGGCTGCGGCTGACGATGGGGCGGCGAGCTGATCGGCCACTCTCGACAGGCGTCCGGCGGTCCAGGGGGACAGCCGCCGTCGACACCGGTCGCCTAGCCTCACGGTGTGGCGTTCGTTCTCGACACCGGGATGCTGCCGGCCGGCGACCGGGTGGAGGCCGTGCACTCCGCGATGATGTATGCGTCCGCGCCCTGCCACGTCATCCACGAGGACCCGGCCGGGCCGGTGCACGCCCGCATGGAGGTGTGGGACCTCGGCGACGCGAACATCTTCACCTGCCGGTCGTCGGGGCTGCGCCTGCTGCGCACGGCGCGACTCGCCCGGCAGGACGCCATGCCGGTCATCTCCCTCGCCGTCCAGCAGCAGGGGTACGGGCGACTCGACCAGTACGGACGTCAGCAGATCACCCCGCCCGGCGAACTGCTCGGGGTGGACCTGTCCGGGGCGTACGACTACTCCTGGTCCGGCGACGGGGCGGCCGGATGCGTGCAGATCCCGCTCGACCGTCTCGACCTGGCCGCCGACGGTGTCCGGGAGTCCCTCGGCAGGCTGCGCGCCAGTCCGCTGTACCGCCTGGTCACCGCGCACGTCGCCGGCCTCGCCCGGGACCGTGCCCGGATCACCGCGGACCCGGCCGCCCCGCACGTCGCCACCGCCACCGTCGACCTGGTGCGCGCGCTGCTCGCCTCGGCGGCCCGCACCGAGCGCCACACCCGGCAGGCGATGGCCGAGACCCTGCTCGTCCGGGTCCGCGCGTTCGTGCGGGAGAACCTCGGCGACTCGGAGCTGTCCGCGCCGATGATCGCCGCCGCACACCACATCTCGGTGCGCCACCTCTACAACGTCTGCTCGCGGGCCGGACTGTCGCTCGAACAGTGGATCATCAGCGAGCGGTTGCGTGGCGCCCGGCACGACCTGCTGAGCCCCGCCCACCGGCACCAGCCGGTAGCGGCCGTCGCCCGATCCTGGGGATTCCGCGACCCGACCCACTTCACCCGGCGGTTCAAGGCCCGCTACGGGGTCACACCCAGCCGGCTGAGGCGAGCCTCCGGGGAGGCCCTCCTCGCCCCGGACCGGGTCACGGCTCTCTGGCCGTCACCCCCGGGTTGAACCGCTGCCCGCGGCCGGCCCCTCGAGGCGCCGCTGCCGGGCGAACGCCCGGCCGGTGATACACGTGCGGCGAGCGGGCACAGGGCGGTGAGCGGGCAGGACAGCCCGGCGGTCGCGCTGGGGAGGCCGCGCCGGGACTGCGTCGCGGGGTGGTTGCGGAACTGTCCGGTTCTGGCGGGACGGGTTGGCGCGTACCGGAAAGGGATAATCTCCGCCGGGTGGACCTTGAGTTTTCGGACCCGTCGTTCGTCCAGGATCCCTATCCGGCGCTGGCGCGGCTGCGTGAGCAGGCCGCGCTGGGGTTTCATGAGCCGAGCGGGCGCTGGCTGGCGGTGAGCCACGCCGCGGTCGACGCCGTCCTGCGGGATCGGCGGCTCGGGCGGTTCTGGCGTGACGAGGAGCCGGCCGCGGTCTTCGAGCCGTTCAATCTGCTGCACCGGCATCAGATGATGGAAAATGAGCCGCCGGTGCACACCCGTTTGCGGGCGCTGGTGGCGAAGGCGTTCGCGCGCGGGCATGTGGAGCGGTTGCGGGCCACGGTCGCGGCTGAGGCGACCGCTCTGGTGGAGGCGGCGGGGCCGGATCTGGACCTGCTGACGGATCTGGCCGAGCCGCTGGCGGTCACCGTGATCGCCGAGTTGCTGGGGTTCCGGCGGAGGAGCGCGACCGGCTGCGGCCGTGGTCGGCGGCGATGGTCCGGATGTACGAGGTGAGCCGCACCCCCGAGGTGGAGGCCGCCGCGCTGGAGGCGTGCCGGGAGTTCGCGGGTTACATGCGGGAGCTGGCCGCGCGGAAGGCCGCTGAGCCGGGCGACGATCTGATCAGTCACCTGGTGTCGGTGCGCGACGGCTCGGATCGGCTGTCCGCCGAGGAGCTGGTGGCGTCGGCGATCCTGCTGCTCAACGCGGGGCACGAGGCGTCGGTCAACGGGCTCGGCAACGGGATGGTGGCGCTGCTCGATCACCCGCGCGAGCTGGACCGGCTGCGCGCCGACCGGGAGCTGGTGCCGACGGCGGTGGAGGAGATGCTGCGGTACGACTCCCCGTCGCAACTGTTCGTGCGCACGGCGGCGGCCGATGTGGAGATCGGTGGCGTCACGGTGCCCGAAGGGGCGGAGGTGGCGGCGCTGCTCGGGGCGGCGAACCGGGATCCGGCGGTGTTCGCCGACCCGGACCGGTTCGACGCGGGCCGGGTGCCGAACTCGCACATGAGTTTCGGCGCGGGCCTGCACTTCTGTCTGGGGGCGCCGCTGGCCCGGATCGAGATGCAGGCGGCTCTCACCGCGCTGCTCGATCACGCGCCAAGGCTGGAGCTGGCGGCCGAGCCGGTCCGCAGCCCCGGGTTCGTGCTGCGGGGGTACGAGGCGGTCCGGCTGGACGTGATGTGATCTCCGGACGGTAGGGTCGGCCGGTGCGGACGAAGCAGGAGCTGACCGAGGACATCAAGCGCGATCGGCGGGCGGCGCTCGTCGTCAACGCGCGGTCACGGCGCGGCCGGCAGCTCTACGCCGACGCGCACGCACGCCTGCTCGCCGCCGGGTTCGAGGTGCTCGGGTCCTATGCGGTGGACCGTCCCGGCGAGCTGGAGAACTCGTTGGCGGCCGCGCTCGCGCACCAGCCGGATCTGCTGGTCGCCGGCGGCGGCGACGGCACGATCAGCACGGCGGGGCGGATGCTGGCCCACCGCGACGTGGCTCTCGGTCTGCTTCCCCTCGGCACGACCAACAACTTCGCGCGTACGGTGGGAATCCTCCCGAATCTGGATGAGGCGGTCGGGACTCTCACCGACGGCAGGGTGATCGACGTCGATCTGGGCATCGCCGGGGACATGCCGTTCACCAATCACGTCGGCGCGGGGCTCTCCGCCGAGATCATGATCGACGTGCCGAGCCGGCTGAAACGGGTGATCGGGCGGATCGCCTACCCGCTCACCGCGCTCGGCCTGCTGACCCGGCACCGGCCGCTGCGGGTGACGGTTCGCGCGGACGGCCGGGAGATCGTGTTCACCACCCATCAGGTGTATGTGGCGAACGGCGGCTTCCACGCCGGCCGCCCGATCACCGCCGACGCGCACGCCGACGACCGGCTGCTGGTCGCCTACCCGGTCGGCGGGGCGTCGAAGCTGGGCCTGGTGCGCGAGACCGCCCGCAACGCGCTCACCGGGCACCGCCGCACCCTGCGGGACCAGCCGTTCCTCGCGGTCGGCGAGCTGTGGCTGGAGACCGACCGGCCGGCGCACGTCGAGGTCGACGGCGAGCCGTGTGGGGCGACCCCGCTGCGGGTCGCCGTCGACGCCAACGCGCTGCGCATCATGGCGCCACCCGGCACCCCGGACCACTGAGAGCCGCCGTGGTGCTCACCGCCGTCCCCACGCGCTGAGACGGCGGTGAGCACCGGACGGGTCAGTCGGACGGGTCGGTGATCCGGCCCAGCCAGGCGGTCGCCTCCGCGGCGGGCAGGACGCGGTCGAGGGTGATCTCCGGGTGCATCAGGGGGTAGACACGTCCGGTGTTCCAGGACCGGGCGTAGGACGGCCGGTCCAGCACGACGACCCGGTGCCCGTCGAGGACCGGGATGTCGGCGGGACGGCCCTCGCCCCAGATCCGCTCGCCGTCGGCGCCGAACAGCTCGAACTGGCCGCGTACCCCGCCGGCGGGCTGCAGGTCGGGGCCGTCGGTGGCGGCGGCGATCCAGGCCGGTGCGGGGCGGTCGCCCTCGATCAGGCCCTGCGCCGGGTCGCCGATCAGGGTCGCGGCGAGCAGCGTGTGCAGCTGGAAGTTGTCACCGACGCCGCTGATCGTCAGGCGGTACGCCCGTCCGGTCGGCCGGTGGATCACCAGGAACGGCTCGTCGTCGATCACCCGGAGCAGCCCGAACAGCCAGGGTGCCGCGTCGGCGTGGTCGGACATCGCCTCGGCCGCGGCGGCGAGCCGCTCCCGGCCGGGGAGCGCCTGTCGCACCCGTTTCTGCTGCAGGGGCAGGAGCAGGCTGGGGATCCAGTCGTCGACGGTGAAGAACGACTCGGTGATCAGGAGGCCCTCCTCACGCCCGATGCCGGCCTGCGCGGCGGCCCGGGCGGCCCGCTCGATCAGCGCGTCCGCCTCCTCCTGGGTGCCCGGCGCCTCGAACGCGGCACCGTCCTTCTCGGCCAGGACGGGGAAGCGGACGGCGTGCTCGAGACCGTCGGTGACCCGCTCGACCAGCACGTCCAGCAGTACGAACGGGTCGGCGCCGGCTTCGATCAGACCGGCCGCGACCTGGGCCGCCTGACCGCCGTTGCCGATCGACACCTGCTGGACGGCCGGGAGCAGCCGGCGGACGCCCTCGGTCAGCTCGTCGGGGCTGGCCGTGTCGAGCGAGGCGATGATCCCGCGCATCGCCGCCGACGACGCCTCCTCGTCGAGGTCGATCACACCCTTGGCCAGATCTCCGCAGTAGTCCGGCATTGTGCGCTTCTTACGCCTCCACCACATCGGCGCATCGTAGAAGCGCGAAGCCGGGGCCCGCAGGGGACCCCGGCATCTGCGTCCTCTCAGGCGTTGGCGCGCGCCCTGTCCTTGTCGTCCGGGGCGTCGCCGGTCGGGGCCGGCGTCTCGGCCTCGGCGATGATCTGACAATCCTCGGCGGCGTTCTTGCGGTACTGCAGCACCGAGTAGACGATCGCGGCGGCCCAGGCGACGTAGATGACGCCGTAGAGCACGTAGCGCACCGCGTCGGGCGCGTCGATCCAGTCGCTGCGCAGCAGGGAGCGGGTGTTCGTCAGGATGATCACGCCACCGACCGCGGCGCCGAGGACCCTCGGCGGGATGTGACGGACCAGCCAGGCGGCGATCGGCGCGGCGACGACCCCACCGATCAGCAGGGCGAGGACCCACCCGTAGTCGATGTTCTCGCTGCCGATGCCCCAGAGGAAGCCGAGGCTCGCGGCGATGGCGACGAGGAACTCGCTGGTGTCGATCGAGCCGATCGTCTTGCGGGGCTCGAGCCGGCCGCTGGCCAGGATCGCCGGGGTGCCGACCGGGCCCCAGCCGCCGCCACCGGTGGCGTCGACGAAGCCGCCGACCAGGCCGAGGGGGGTGAGGAACCGCTTGCGCAGCGGCTTGCCGAGCTGGCCCTTGGGCAGGCCCTGGAAGGTGAACCGGAGGAACACGTAGAGGCCGAGCACCAGCAGGATGATCGCCATCAGCGGGGCGGCGGTCTCGGTGGAGATGCGGGACAGGACCGTCGCGCCGGCGAAGGCCCCGACCGCGCCCGGGACGCCGATCTTGAGGACGACCTTCCAGTCGACGTTGCCGAACCGCCAGTGCGAGATGCCGGAGACCAGCGTGGTGCCGATCTCGGCGAGGTGAACGGTCGCCGAGGCGGCCGCCGGGTTGGTGCCGATCGCGAGGAGGAGCGTGGTCGAGGTCACGCCGTAGGCCATGCCCAGGCTGCCGTCGACGAGCTGAGCACCGAGCCCGACGAGGGCCAGGAGGAGGAGCTTCTGCATGTCGGACCGCCGGAGGGGGAGGGGGCAATTCCTAGTTCTTGGATCGGAGAATAGAAGCCTAGCTACCAAGTAGGCAAGGCATCAATTGCTACGGCCCCTGACAGGCATGTTGCAGAATGACCACCGTGAGTGACGCTGATGACGTGCGCCGGGTCGCCCTCGCCCTGCCCGAGGCCGAGGAGATCGACAGCGACGGCTTCGACTTCCGGGTGTGCGGTAAGGGATTCGTCTGGTCATATCCGGAACGTCTACCGGGAAAACCGCGCGTGATCCGTACGGATGTGGCGGTTCTGTTCGTCGGCGACGAAGCAGAGAAGCAGGCTCTGCTGCTCGGCGAGCCCGACATGTTCTTCACCACACCCGGCTACGACGGGTTGCCCCTGGTGATGTTGCGACTCGAGAAGGTCTCACCCGTACGGCTGAGTGAGCTGATCACCGACGCCTGGCGGATGCGGGCCCCGGACGACATCGAGGCCGGCCTCACGGCCGGCCTCGACAACGAATCGCGGTGATCAGACGCTCGGGGTAGCCGCCTTGCGGTAGGCGAGCAGGCCCAGGACCAGGCCTGCCAGTCCGGCGACCAGGCCGGCGATGCCCCAGGCCGAGCCGTTGCCGCTGTCGCTCTCCTCGGCGGCGGCCTCGGCGGCCGGGGCGGGGCGGCCGCGGACGGGGCGGCGGCCGAGGCGGCGGCGAGCTTCAGGACCGGCGCCGGGCTCTCCGGCTCGGTGCCGTCGGAGGCCGGCTCGTCGATCCAGCGGACCACGGCGCCGTCGGAGTACGTCTGGAGCGCCTTGAAGACGATCTGGTCGACCGCCGGCAGCGGCCCGAGCGACACGTCGAACTCCTGGAAGGTGCCCGGCTTGATCTCCGAGCCGGCCGCCGCGGTCCAGGTGATCTTGGTGACCGCCTCGGTGATCTCGCTGTCGTGGACCTTGACCGGGGTGGCCAGCTTCGACTTCTCGGCGACCGCCGTCCAGCCCGGCACCGGCTTGACCGACACCGACCCGATCGGGCTCTCGGCCGGCAGGTTGACCTCCAGCTTGGTGGTCGACTCGCTGTCGCTCTCGTTGGGCACCCGGAACGACACCTTGGTGTAACCGCCCTGGGTAGCGGTGCCCGGGTTGACGGTCACGTGCGCGGCCGCCGGACCGGCCAGCGCGAGCACGAACGTGGCGGCGACGGCGGTGACGGTGGCGGCGCGCCGCAGCACGGTCTGCTTCATGGGGGACCCCTTCACGCCTTGCGGCGACGGATGAACAGGAAAGCGGCGCCGGCGGCCAGGAGAACCACCACACCGGCGATGAGACCATACAACGTAGAATTCGATGACTCTTCGGACTTTTTCACCGTTTCCACCGCGGTCGCCGGAGTCGGCGAGGTGGCGGCGGCCGGGGTCGGGGCCGCTTCCGACGGCGACGGCACCGGCACCGGCGAGGACGAGGCGGCCGACGGGTCGTCCACGGTGAAGCGGTACGAGCCCTTCACGGTGTGCCCGTCCGTGGAGACGACCTGGTAGGCGACCGTGTAGACGCCGTTGGCCAGCGGCGCGACGAGGCTGACCACCCCGGTCGCCCCGTCCACCTTCGGCGCGGAGGTCTCCACCTTCGCCTTGGCGGCGTCACTGACCGTGATGGTGGTGTAGTCGGGCTTCAGTTTCTGCAGGAACCGCAGCTTCACCTCGGCCGGCGACTTCTTCAGCGTCGCGTTCTTCGCCGGGTTCGCCTCGGCCAGCGCGTTGTGCGCCCACGCGGGAACGCCCGGCAGCAGCACGGCCAGCAGAGCCGCCAGGGCCGGCAGCATCCTGCTCAGGCGAGCGCCCTCCCGCCGGTCCGGCCGTCCCCGGCGCGGCCCGGTGGAACGGCGAAGACCGCGGATCCGATCGGTGGTGTCCATTCGCTCAACAGGTCCTTCTCGGCAAGACGCCGTGGGATGGGGAGGAAACGGTACTGGTCGGCATCATCTTCCTCAGGCTCGGCGACGCCCGTTAGTCGCCCGCCACCGGAACATAGTTCCCGGCCGTTCCCACGAGATCAGTGGTCGAGCGTGGCGAGCACCTCGAGGAGGCGGTCGATCTCGTCAGGGGTGTTGTAGACGTGCACCGAGACCCGGACCGAGGCGGTCTTCTCCCCCTGGGCGCCCTGGCAGTGGTCGTCCGCGCGAACCAGGAGGCCGTCGGCTGCCAGGATGAAGCCCAGGTCGTTGGAGCCGATGGCGTGGTGGCGGAACGCGACGATCCCGTGACGCTGCTGGACGAGCGAGTCGGCGGTGAGGCTTCGCTGACAGCCGAGGATCTCGTAGGCGGGCATCTTCGACAGGCCCTCGGTCAGGCGGACGCCGAGCGCGCGGTTCCACTCGGCGATCCGGTCGATGCCGGCCTCGTCGAGCCAGCGCATGGCGGCGGCCAGGCTGACGATGCCGCTGGTGTTGGGCGACCCGATCCAGCCCGCCGGGTGGTAGGCGGGGCCCCGGGCGTTACGCGACCAGACGGCCCCGGTGCCGGGCAGGGCCATCGCCTTGTGGCCGGAGAAGACGACGAAGTCCACATCCAGGGTGGACAGGTCGATCGGGATGTGGCCGAAGCTCTGGGCGGCGTCGAGGCAGATCGGCACACCGGGCGCCAGGGTGCGCAGCCGCTGCACGTTCATGTCGCCGCCGTAGACGTGGTGCACGTGGGTGGCGGCGATCAACCTGGTCCGGGGCCCGACGGTGAGGCGCCGGTGGTCGTAGTCGTGTGCGGTGTCGTACGGGATGGCCCGCACCGCGACCCCGGCCAGGGCGGCCGCCTCCACCCAGGGCAGCGTGTTGGCGTTGTGGTCGGCGAACGGGACCAGGATCTCGTCGCCGTCGCGCAGCTGCGGGACCAGCCAGTCCCGGGCGACGGCGCGCAGGCCCTCGGTCGCGCCGCTGACGAACTGGACGGTGGAGCGCTCCGGGTCGGGGTCGCGCAGGAACCTGCGCAGTCGGTCCCGGGCCTGCTCGATGCGGGCCGTGGTGTGGTTGGCCCACGGATAGGTGCCCCGGGCGGCGTTGGCGTTGCCGGTGGTCAGATAGGTGATGACGTCGTCGAGGACCGCCTGTGGCTTCTGCGAGGTGGCGGCCGAGTCGAGGTACGCCACGTCGGGGTTGTCGACGATCATCGGGAATTGGGCACGCAGGCCCCGCTGCCAGCCGGCGAGATCGTCGAGGACGGTCACCCGCCCAACGTAACCGCGTTTGGCACTCTCCGCAAAGGATCGACCACGGTGGGTCAGATCGTCCGTAGGTCCAGGGTGTGCCAGACGGCCGCCTCCTGCGTGCCGGTCGACCACCACAGCACACCGTCCTTGGTGGCGGCCAGATCGGCGGCGGCGGAGAGCGTCACGGTACGCCCGGAGGCCAGGTCGTGGACGACGAGCCCGGCCGTGCCGGTGAGGTCGAAGTCGGCGCCCGGCTCGGAGAGGATCTCGAACCTGTCGAGCACCGCCACGTCGCTGACCGCGGCCTGCGTGCCCGGCCCGGCCACCCGTCGCCGGTCCGAGCCGTCCGGGCGCATCACGTCGATCCGGGCCAGGCCCTCGCCGTTCATCACCATCACCCGGCACCAGGTGGGGGCGCACATCCCCCACTCCGCGCCGGAGAACGGCACCCGTACCTCCCGGCCGGTCGTCATCTCACGCATCCGGACCTGGCCGGACTGGGCGCCGGTGTCGTCGGTGAGCCACGGCCACGCCGTCAGCGACCAGCGGCCCTTCTCCTCCCGGACGTCCACCTTGCCGCCGGTCAGCGCCACCGACCGGATCTGGGTGGTGGCGTCGCCCTCGCCGGCCACCCAGTGCACCCGGCCGCCGTCCACCACCAGGTCGTACTGGTTGCCGTAGAAGAGCGTGTTGCCGGTGTCGGCGGTCAGCAGGCGGGCGTCCCCGCCGTCGCGGCGCACGGCCCGGATCTCGACCGGCCGGCTGCCCGACGACTCGGCCCAGATCAGCTCGTCACCGGCGACGGTCATCGCCTCGAACCGCGGATCGTCGGCGGCCGGCAGCCGCCGCAACTCCCGGGCGATGCCCTCCTTCTCCACGAGCAGCCGTACGAAGTCGCCGTCGGTCACCTGGCCGACCGCGGTCGTCGCGTCCAGGAACAGCAGCGGCTCGACGGTCAGGTCACGCAGGTCGGCACGGGCCGCTTTCGGCCACTCCTGCTCGGCCGTGAGCCGGGACGCCGTCGCGACCGGGGCGGCCGGCTGCTCGGGCAGGCCGCCGGCGAGCAGGGCGCACGCCGCGAGCAGGGCCACACCCAGGGAGACTTTGGCGCGGGCGCTCACTCGTACTGCTGCTTCGGTGGGCTGACCGGCTGCCACTGCTCCACCTGGAGGAACGCGATGTCGGCCTGGTTGACGGGATCCTTGCCACGCTGATCGGTGTACCGGCCGGTGACCTGCAGCCACGTGCCGGCCGGCACGTCCACCGGCGAGCCGGCGAGGCCGACCTTGATCGGGCGGCCGTCGGCGGCGCAGCAGCTCACCACGATCCGGGCCAGCATCGGCTCGCCGTCGTCGCCGGTGGCCACGAACCCGGTCAGTTGCAGGCGGCGCCCGGCGAGGCTGCGGCCCTCGTCGAAGACCGACCGGGAGACGTAGTCGATCAGGCTCACCGGCGCGGGGTCGCCGTCGGGCAGCGGCGCGTAGTCGCTCTCGGCGTTGACCTGCACCGTCCCGGTCTGCTCGGCCGTGTAGGACCCGAGCGCCGGCGGCGCGATCAGGAGCAGGCCCAGCACCGGGAGGATGAGCAGCCAGCCGACCCGCGGCTCGTGATGGTGGTGGTCCTCCTCCGTCGCCCCGCGGCCGCGCAGGTCATACCACAGGGTCGAGGCGGCGGCGATCACCAGCAGCGCGCCGGAGGCGATCAGGAACGGCCGCAACGCCTCCTGCACATACCGCAGGTAGAGATCGGTGAGCGACGCCTTCAGGATCGCGCCGCCGAACAGGAACAGCACCACCGCCTGTGCCTGCCGGTTCACCGCGGCGCCCGTTCCCTCGTCATCGGCTGCAATCTACCGTCCGCCGTGGATCACGGGCTCGCCGCCAGGAACAGGAACACCGCCATGAGGCTCAAGTGCAGACCACCCTGCAGGACGTTGGCGCGGCCCGGCACCACGGTCAGCGTGCCCACCGCGACGGTCAGCACCAGAAGGACCATCTGGGTGCCCCCGAGCCCGAGCAGCAGCGGCCCGTCCAGCCAGATCATGGCGATGCTGATAGCGGGAATCGTCAGGCCGATGCTCGCCATCGCGGAGCCGAGAGCCAGGTTGAGGCTGGTCTGCATGCGGTCGCGGGCGGCGGCGCGGACCGCGGCGATGGTCTCCGGCAGCAGCACCAGCAGCGCGATCACCACCCCGACCACGGACTGTGGCAGACCGGCCGACGCGACCACCGATTCGATCGTCGGCGAGACGCCCTTGGCCAGCCCGACCACCGCCACCAGGGCGACCAGGAGCAGGCCCAGACTCTGCAGCGCGGCCCGGCTCGCCGGCGGGTCCTCGTGCTCCTCGGCCTCGATGACCTCACCGGCCGTGGTGATCGGCATGTAGTCGGCCCGGTGCCGCCGGGTCTGCACGGCCACGAAGAGCAGGTACAGGCCGAGCGAGACGACCGCGGCGAAGGCCAGTTGCGCCGCCGTGAACTGGGGGCCGGGGCTGCTCGTCGTGAACGTGGGCAGCACCAGGCTCAGCGTGGCGATCGCGGTGACCGTGGCGAACGCGGAACCGGTGCCCTCCGGGTTGAACACCGCGACCCGCCGGCGCAGCGCCCCCACCAGCAGGGAGATGCCGAGGATGCCGTTGCAGGTGATCATCACGGCGGCGAAGACGGTGTCCCGGGCCAGTGACTGCGCCTTCTCGCCGCCGCTGACCATCAGCGTGACGATCAGCGCCACCTCGATGATCGTCACGGCCACGGCCAGGATCAGCGAGCCGTACGGCTCCCCGACCCGGTGCGCCACCACCTCGGCGTGGTGCACGGCGGCCAGGACCGCGCCGGCCAGCAGCAGCGACACCACGGCCACGACCGCCGACGGCAGGTCACGGCCGAAGGTCAGAACGAGCGCGAACAGGGCCAGCAGAGGGACGTACAACGTCCAGCGGGACATCACCCGTCCGACTCTGCCCTACCGCCATCGGTCCCGCCGGACTTGTGACCGTCGCTGTGCCCGAGCGAGCGCCCCGGAGCGACCCGGTCACGGACCAGCCGCTTGAGGTGCGTCAGCTCGGGGAAGCCGCCCTCGGCCTTGCGCGACCACAGGGTCTCCGCGCCGAGCCGCACCTCGAAGACGCCGCCGACGCCCGGGACCAGCGCCACCTCGCCCAGGTCGGTGGTGAACGTGGTGAGCAGCTCCTGCGCCGTCCAGGCCGCTCGCATCAACCAGCGGCACTGCGTGCAGTACTCGATCTCCAGGCGGGGCTCGCGAGATGTCACAGGTCAGCAGTATGCCGGACAGCGGGCGTCATGCATTATTCACGGGTTCTGTCTTTCGTTAAGGAGTTGCTTTGAAGCGACGCTGGATCTCGGTCGCGACCACCGCGGTGGCGCTGGCCGCCCTGACCGCCTGCAGTGGCGCCGAGGAGGCCGCCACGAAAACCGGGGAAGCCCGTGACTTCGTGGCGCTCGGTGACTCGTACGCGGCCGGGCTGGGCGCCGGGAACTACGGCGACGACAAGGAGTGCGTGCAGAGCAAGGACGGCGGCTACCCGCACCTGTGGGCCACCCTGCGCACGGTCGCCGCGTTCGGCACCATCACCGACGCGACCTGCGCCGGCGCGCGGATCAACGACGTGCGGTTCAAGCAGCTCACCGCCCTCGGCGCGAACACCGGCTGGGTGACGCTGACGGTCGGCGGCAACGACGCGGGCTGGTCCAAGTCGCTGCAGGCGTGCATCCTCGGCACCGACGAGACCTGTGAGACCTCGGTCACCACCGCGATCACCTCCGCCGAGAGCGCGCTGCCGGCCGAGCTCGACTCGCTCTACAAGGTGATCCGTGACCGGGCGCCGAACGCGAAGGTGTATGTCCTCGGGTACCCGCATCTGGTCGCCGCTCCGGGTTCCACCGGGGTGTCGTGCGAGGCGCTGACCGACGCGCGGCGCAAGGCCCTCAACGACGGCGCCGACTCGCTGGTCGAGCTGATCCAGGGGCGGGCCACCGCGGCGGGCTTCACCTTCGTCGACGTACGCAAGGCGTTCGACGGTCACGAGGCGTGCACCAAGGAGCCGTGGATCCACGGTGTGACCCAGAACCTGTCCGAGGCGTACCACCCGACCCCGGAGGGCCACAAGGCGTACGCCGAAGCCCTGTTCGCCGTCACCGGCTGATTCCCTGGTGTTTGCGTGGTGTACGCCTTCTCACGCTGGGATGGGGCGTGCACCACGCCAACCACTACTACGGGCACTCCTTCGTGCTCGCCCGCTACTGCGGGTTCGAGGCCGATCCGCCCCGGATCCACGGCTACCTGCAGCACGGGTGGAACATCGGTGACGGCCTCGCCCCCGACCACGAGTTCGTCCCCGGCGTCCCGACGTTCGTCTGGAGCGAGCGAACCCGGCGCCGGGCCTGGTCGATGGGCCGGAGACAGGTGCACGTGGTGGGGGCGCCGTGGGCGTACCTGACCGCCATGGAGCCCACGCCCGCCGACGAGGAGCGTGAGGGGACCATCTGGTACCCGTTCCACGGCTGGGAGGGCCAGCACGTCGAGGGCGACCACGACCGGCTGATCGCCGAGATCCGCGACACCGAGACCGGGCCGGTCACCGTCTGCCTCTACTGGCAGGAGTACCGCACCGCCCGGGTCCGCCGACGCTACGAGCAGGCCGGGTTCCGAGTCATCTGCCACGGCTACCGGGGTGGCTGGTGGAAGGACCTCGACCCCGGATTCCTCGGCCGGCAGCTCGCCGAGCAGCGCCGGCACCGGCGGATCGCCTCGAACCGGCTGTGCAGCGCCGTCTTCTACGGCATCCTCGCCGGGTGCGAGCCGGCCGTCTACGGCGACCCGATGCAGCTGCAGGGCGAGCAGGACCTGTTCGGCGGCCGCTCCCGGATCCGCCGGCAGTGGGCCGACCTGCACGGGCCGACAATCGACACGGCCACCGCACGCACCATCGCCGTCGACGAGCTCGGCGCCGACCGCCTCCTGTCCCCTGCCGAGCTTCGGCACCTCTTCCACTGGACGACGGCATGACCCCGCTTCTGCTCGGCGGCGAGATGCCGCACTGGTCCGACCACTCCCCCGCCCGCGGCGCGCTGCTGCGGGAGCTCGTCGCGACGGCGCACGGGCACGTGCTCGTCGTCGGGCCGCACGATCCCGGGCTCGTCGACGCGATCCCGGCCCGGCACGTGACCGTGCTGGTGCGCGGGGTGCCCGACGCGAACGCGCTCGCCTCCCGCTGGGCCGGCCGGTCCGGGGTGCAGGTCTGCTGCGGGAGCCTGGAGAAACTGGCGGCCGTTCCGGCGTACGACACCGTCGTGGCGCTGGACGGGCTGGACCGTACCGGCTCCACCGAGACCGCCGACCTGCCGTGGGCGGCCGCCGTCGCCCAACTGCTCGCCGTGCTGCGCCCCGGTGGACGGCTGCTGCTGTCGCTGGCCAACCCGGTCGGGCTGCACCGCCTCTACGCCGGCGCCGGCGTACCCGACGACGCTCAGTGGTCGGGCTACCCGGCCGTCGACCCGACCCGCCCCGCCGGCCTCGAGCCGTTGCGCGCCCACCTGCGGTCCGCCGGGCTCGACGTGCTGCGCGACTGGTCGGCGTACCCGTCCCCGCAGTCACCCACGGTGCTGGTCAACGAGGATGCCCTCAGCGAACCCGCCCTGCACGGCTACCTGACGTCGGCGCTGCGCCGCGCCGGACTGCCCGGCGGCCCGCTGATCGCCGACCCCCGCCCGCTCGCCGCCGACCTGCTCCGCCAAGGACTGGCCACCGCCCTGGCGCCCGCGTGGATCGTCGCCGCCGCCTATCCCGGTCACCATCCGTCACCCCTGCCGGACGGCTTCCTCACCGACGGTCAGCTGGTCCGCACGTCCGCGGGCTGGACCCTCAGCGCCGCCTCCGGCCCGATCCCCGCCGGTGCGTGCCTCCATGACGCCCTACTGGCCGCGGCCCGCATCGGCGACCAGCCGGAATTCCGATCCCTCCTGACCACCTGGCAGTCCGGCCCACACGCCACCATCCCGGCCGACGCCCTCCTGCTGACCCCCGACGGAGCCCTCCACCCGCTCGCGCCCCCACCCGACTCCCCCGCGCCGAACTCCCCCGCGCCATCCAGCACCCTTTCGCCGTCCGGCACCCCCTCGGCGCCCGGCACCCCCTCGGCGCCCGGCACCCATTCGCCGTCCGGCGCCCCCTCGGCGTCCGGCACCCCCTCGCCGCCCGGCACCCCCTCGGCATCCGCCGCCGACGGGACGTTGCCGTTGCATCGGCTTGCCGCGGCACTTCAGGACGAGGGCCTGGCCCATCTGTGGCCCGCCGAAGGCACGGCGGAACTGCTGGCCGCCATGTCCGGCCACCCTGACAGCACGCCTCCGGCGGCCCGGCCGACCCCGACGACGTTGCGGGAGCTCACCGCCGCCCACGACCGTCTGGCACAGCGGTTGGCCGAGGCGCAGACCCAATTGACGTGGTACGAGCAGAGGACCGCAACTCTCCAGTCGGACCTGTCACGAGCCCACAAGATCATCACAGTCCTGAAGGCGACGGCGGGAGGCCGAGCCGCAACAGCCGTGCTGGGCGGAGTCCGCCGCGGCAAACGCCTGGCCACCTCCGCCCTGCGCCGCTTCCGCTAGCCACCTACGCCGCCTCCGCCAGGTCCCCCGGGTCCGGCGGTCCCCCCGGGTCCGGCGGTCCCCCGGGTCCGGCGGGTCCCCCCGGTCCGCCGGATCCGGCGGGTCCTCGGGTCCGCCGGGTCCCGGTCCGCTGGGTCCGCCGGGTCCCGGGTCCGCTGGGTCCGCCGGGTCCCGGGTCCGCCGGGTCCGCCGGGTCCGCCGATCTTGTGGGCAGCGGCCACACAAGATCGCCCCGAGCACCCTCCGCCCGGTCTGGTCCAGCCCGCGCCCGCCCTCCCCGAGAGCCGATCGTCGCCGCCCGATGCCGGATCCGGCCCCACACACTGCCGCCCCCGCAAGACGACGAGCCACGCACCACCCGGTCCCACAAAGCGATCAACACACCCAGCGCCGGGCCCACGCACCACCCCACTCGCCTCCGTACGTGAGGCAGCGCCGCAAGAAAGGCAGCGCCGGGCGCAGAGGCGGAGTTGGAGGCGCAGACCCCGGACCATAGCCCTTTCGGATCACGGTTCTACGGCTAGCGAGGGGTCCGTCTCTGGGGTCACCGGCGTCGGGGATTCCGGCTCAGAAGTGCCCAAGATCCTCGACGCCTTTGGTTGATCTTTCTCCGTGGTCGCGGGGGGGTCGCGGCCCGTAATCACACGCGCGGGTGGGCCCGTGGTCACACGCGTGGGCAGGCCCGTGATCACACGCGTGGGTGGGCCCGGCCCTTGGTCGCGCGCGTGGGTGGGCGCACACGTAACGGTTGCGTGTGCGCTGGTCGTCGTCCTGGCGGTGATGAAAGCCCACGACCGGGCTTTCGTGTGCGCCGGTCGTCGCAGGGACGTGGATGTGGTCGCACGATCGGTGTTCGTGTGCGCGAGTCGTCGTCCTGGCGGTGATGAAAGCCCACGACCGGGCTTTCGTGCGCGCCGGTCGTCGTAGGGGCGTGGATGTGGTCGCACGATCGGTATTCGTGTGCGCGAGTCGTCGCAGAGGCGTGGATGTGGTCGCACGACCGGGGTTTCGTGTGTGCGGGTCGTCGCAGGGGGGTGGATGTGGTCGCACGATCGGGGTTCGTGTGCGCGGGTCGTCGCTTCGTGTGCGCCTGTCGTCGCCTGAGGGGCTGGGCCGGGGAACGTGCGGTGACCGGATCCTCGAACCCGGCGTGACCCGCGTCCGGCGATCTCTCGACCGGGCTGAGCTACGGCTGGCCGACGCCGGCGCACCCCTGGACGCCACGAGCGCTCTAGCGACGGGCGGGAGTGGTGGCTACGGCCTCGTCGTAGAGGGACTCCAGGCGGCGCGTCTGGATCTGCAGGTCGAAGTGGGCGGTGATGTGGTCACGGGCCTGGGCGCCCATCCGGCGACGCATGTCGGCGTCGCCGAGCAGGCGGGTCACCGAGGCGGCCAGGGCGGACGGGTCGGCTTCGGGGGTGAGCAGGCCGGTACGGCCGTCGAGGACCGCTTCGGGGATTCCGCTGTGGTGGGTCGCGACGACCGGCAGGCCCAGGGCGGCGGCTTCCAGGATGGTGGTGGGCAGGCCTTCGGTGTCGCCGTCGGGGGCGGTCTTCGACGGGGCGGCGAGCATCCGGGACTCGGCCAGGTGACGTTGGACCGATTCGGGCGGCTGGCTTCCGACGAAGGTGGCGTCGACGCCGAGACGTTCGGCGAGGGCCCGCATGTCGGCCAGTAGCGGGCCGTCGCCGATGAGCACGGCGCGCGGGCGGGGGCTGTCCAGCCGGGACAGGGCGGTGAGCAGGTCGTCGACGCCCTTCTTGGCGACGAGGCGGCCGACGAAGGCGATGTCCCAGCGTTTCGGGACGATCGGGACGGCCGGGGGTACGGCGACTCCGGTGTAGTGGACGCGGATCTTCGCGGGGTCGGCGCCGCAGGCTGCGGCCCGGTCGCGGATCACCTCGGAGACGGCGATGACAAGGGCGGCCCGGTCGAAGACGGCGCGCAGGTTGCGGCGGTAGCGCAGACCGTGCAGGCCGGGGCTCTGCGGCTGCCGGGTGACGTCGTGGCCGTGAACGGTGACGATCAGCGGGATGCCGAGCTGCTGGGTGCTGCGGCTCACCAGCCAGCCGTCGCCGCCGAAGTGGGCGTGGACGAGTTCCGGGCGGACCCGGGCGAGAACGGCCCGCAGTCGCGGGGACGTGCCGCCGAGTCGCAGGCCGAGGAACTCGCGGCGCCCGGCGGGGCCGTCCGGGAAGGCGATGACGTCGTCGGGGCGGGTCAGCGCCGAGTCGATCCGGGTGGCGCCCACGTAGGTCGGGGTCCAGCCGGTCAGGGCGTCGCCCTGGGCGCGGATGAAGGTCTCCGAGCCGAGCAGCATCGCGCTGCGCCAGATCGCCACCCGCCGGCGCTCGGCGAGGTCAGGCGACATCGACCGGCTCGGGGGTGGCGGCGGGGGTCTCGGTGGTGGAGCGACGGCCGACGACCAGGTCGCGCAGGCGTGCGCGTACGGCCGGCGGCAGGGCCCAGATCTGCAGGTGGGTGAGGTAGTCGAGGGCGCCGGGGCGGCCGTGCCGGCGGGCTTCGGTGAGGAGCTCGCGGAAGTGGCGGCTCTCGCGGCCGGGGGCGGCCATCGAGCTCATCACGCTGAGGGTGAAGGCGGCGTACGCCCGCGGGGTGAACAGGTGCCGGTTGTCGCGCAGCCATTCGAGCTGTTCGCTGTACGGGTTCTGCAGGCTGATCCGTTCGCGGTCCTCGTCCTGGTGCCAGAGGACGAGCGGCTCCTCGGCGTAGAGCAGTTCCACGCCGTCCTCGCGGATGGCCCGCAGCGCCCAGTCGAGCTCCTGCTGGCGGCGCAGGCCGACGGTGAACGGCACCCGGCGCAGCAGGTCGGTGGGGGCCATGATGGTGGACGTCTGGATGAAGCCGTCGCCGTAGAACAGGCCGCGCCGGACGGTGAAGTACTCGCTGAGCGGCTCCCCGGGGGCGGGCAGGCGGCGCGGCATGACGGAGTCGGCGCGGGGCGTCCGGTTGATCAGCCGGGTGGCGACGATCGGGTGGGTGGCGGTGGTTCCGGCGGCCAGCGCCAGCTGGGTCTCGATCTTGTGGGGCAGCCATTCGTCGTCGTCGTCGAGCAGGGCCACGAACCGGCCGCGGGACTCGGCGGCGCCGACGTTGCGGGCGTGCGGGGCGCGGCCGCGTTCGGGCAGGACGACGACGCGCAGCCGGTCGTCGCCGACGGTGCCGAGAGCGGCGGTGGTGTCGGCGTCGGGACCGTCGACCACGACGATCACCTCGAGGTCGCGGTGCGTCTGTGCGAGGGCGCTGCGGACGGCGCGGACGGCCAGGTCCGGGCGGTTGCACGTGGGGATGACGACGCTGACGTCCGGGTGTGCTGACATGTCGACTCGCTTGGGCAGGGGCGCTGCTGGAACGAGCGAGCGCGGCCGGGCGTGATCGACTCGAAGCTATGAGCGGCGGGCGGCGGGGCCGTTAATGCCGGACACCGCCCAGACGAGCAACATGGTGACGGGCGGCACACAAATGCCTAACGAAGGGTTGCGCGCACGGAACCGGCGGGTGCGCGCCAGGCCAGGAGCCCGAACACCGGATGAAGCGGCTTTTGGGCGATTAGTCTCAATCCGGTGGAACAGGTGACGCTGGCGCCGGTGGAGGGCCTGACCGAGGCGGAGGCGGTCGCCCGGCAGCGGCGAGGCGAGGCGAACACCGCCGTGCAGGGCGGCTCCCGCAGCTATGCCGAGATCCTGCGGACGAACGTCTTCTCGTTCTTCAACCTGATCCTGTTCGTGATCGGCGCCGCCCTGCTGAGCCTCGGCCAGTACAGCGACGCTCTGATCAGTGTCGGGCTGGGCCTGATCAACGCGGTGATCAGCGCGGCCCAGGAGATCCGCGCCAAGCACAAGCTGGACCGGCTGCAGTTGCTGGACCGGACCGGGGTGCTGGTGGTCCGCGACGGCCGGGAGGTGGAGGTCGCCCCAGATCGGGTGGTACGCGGCGACGTGCTGCGGGTCCGGCCGGGCGACCAGATCGTGGTGGACGGCCCACTGCTGGACGGCGGGCGCCTGGAGGCCGACGAGTCGCTGCTGACCGGCGAGTCCGACCCGGTGGTCAAGCATCCCGGCGACGATCTGCGCTCGGGCAGCCTGTGTGTGGCCGGGGACGGGCACCAGCTGGCCCGGGACGTGGGCATGCACAGCTACGCGGGCCGGCTGACCGCGGAGGCGCGGCGGTCCACCACCGACCGGACGCCGCTGCAGCGCAGCATCGAGTTCATCGTGCGGCTGGTGATGGCGCTGACCGCGCTGATGAGCGGGTGCATCCTGGCGCAGGCGGCCCTCGAGGGCTTCAGCGTGCTGCGGGTCGTCCAGATCACCGCGGTGCTGTCCGGCCTCGTACCCTATGGCCTGTTCTTTCTCATCGCCCTGGCCTACACGGCCGGCGCCGTCCGGATCGCCCGCAGCGGGGCGCTGGTGCAGCAGGTCAACGCCGTCGAGTCGGTCAGCAACGTGGACGTGGTCTGCACCGACAAGACCGGCACCCTGACCACCGGCCGGCTGACGCTGGAGGAGATCGTCCCGCTCGGCGAGCATCAGTACAACGACGCGGCGGAGGCGCTGGGCGGGCTCGCGCACAACGCCGTCACCCCCAACCTGACCGCGCTGGCGATCGGCGGGGCGCTGGGCGGGCCGGTGTGGGAGGTCCGCGACGAGGTGCCGTTCTCGTCGTCGGCGCGCTGGTCGGGGATGGTCACCGCCGACGCCACGTGGGTGCTGGGCGCCCCGGACGCGCTGGCCGGCCGGCTGCGGCAGCAGTTCGACGCCGCCGAGGTGGCCACGCGGGCCGGGCGCGGGCTGCGGGTGCTGTTGCTGGCCCGGACCGAGGATCCCGAGGCGGGGCTGCGGGACACGGCGGGACGGCCGGACCTGCCGATGCTGGTGCCGGTGGCGCTGGCCGTCCTCGCCGACGAGTTGCGGGAGGACGTCGTCGAGACGGTGGCCCGCCTCCGCGACGACGGGGTCGACCTGAAGGTGCTGTCCGGCGACGACCCACGGACGGTCGCGGCGATCGCGGTCCGCGCCGGACTCGACCACACCGAGCCGGTCCCGGGGCAGGCCCTCGACGATCTCGACGATCCGGCGCTGGACCGGCTGGTCGCCCGGACCAGCGTGTTCGGCCGGGTCGCGCCGGAGCACAAGGAGCGCATCGTCCGGTCGCTGCGCCGGCAGGGCCGCTACGTCGCGATGATCGGCGACGGGGTGAACGACGCCCGCGCCCTCAAGCAGGCGCACGTCGGCGTGGCGATGCGCAGCGGCAGCGCGGTGACCCGTGACGTCGCCGACATCGTGCTGGTCGACGACGACTTCTCGGCACTGCCGCCGGCCCAGCACGAGGGCCGCAAGATCATCAACGGCATCGGGATCTCGCTGTACGTCTTCCTGGCGCGCGTGGCCAGTCAGGGCCTGGTCATCCTGGCCGTGGCGATGCTGCAGCTCGGCTTCCCGTACTCGCCGACACAGGTGGGGCTGACCATGTTCACGGTCGGCATCCCGACGGTGTTCCTGACGTTCTGGGCCGGCCGGGACCGCCCGGACCCGCACATGCTGCGCAACCTGGTCCGGTTCGTGGTGCCCGCGTCGGTGGTGACCGCCACCTTCGGCACGGCGATCTACACGGCGCTGTACAGCATGGTGTCGCACGGTTTCGGGTCCGGCCGCACGCCGGGGCGGATCGTTCACGAGTTCGAGAAGACCACCGGCCTGACGTACGGGCTGGACGCCGACTTCACCACGGCGTCGGCGACGATCCTGGCGCAGACCGGCCTGTCGACGTTCTTCTGCTTCGCGTCGTTCCTGCTGATCCTGTTCCTCGCGCCGCGGTCGCGGGCGTTCGCGGCGTGGACCGCCCCGACCGGCGACAAGCGGCCGGCGATGCTGGTGCTGGGCCTGTGCGTGACGTTCAGCGCGATCCTGTGCGTGCCGGTGCTGTGGACCTACTTCGGGTTGATGGGCCCGTCGAAGCCGGTGTTCTTCGTGGTCCTGCCGGCCCTGGTCCTCTGGTATGTCACGTTGACCGTGGTCTTCCGGTACCGGCTCTTCGACCGGCTGCTCGGGCTCGACCAACCTCGTTGATCATTTCTCTCAGGTGCGGGCGGGGCGGGCCGACTGTCGGCCCATGCGCTCCTTTCTCGGCCGGGCCTGCACCGCGGCCGCCGCCCTCGTCGTGCTGCTGCCCGGGGTGGCCCATGCGGCCGTGGCGCCGCCGCCGCCGGGCACGGTCATCCGCCTCTATCAGATGTCGACCGAGGTGTTCGCCAACCCGGGGCGCGGCTTCTTCACCTACACCGAGACGCATCTGCGGGCCGACGGGTCGGGGCACGTGCCCCTGGATCCGGCCGTGCTGGCCTCGGCACGGGTCACGGAGGGGCACAGCCTCGTCTTCCGGATCTTCTACCTGGAGAGGTACCGGGCCGCCGACTCGATCAGCCGCGCCGACCTGGACCTGGTCCGGGCCGACCTCACGGCCGCACGCAGCGCCGGGGTGAAGGTGGTGGCGCGGTTCGCGTACACCGACGACTCGGACGAGGACGCCACACCGGCCCGCACCGTACGGCACATCGCGCAGCTCGGGAAGGTGATCACCGAGAACGCCGACGTGGTCGCCGCCGTGCAGGCGGGGTTCATCGGCCGGTGGGGCGAGTGGTATTCCACGCGCAACTTCACCCGCACCGACTGGCAGGACCGGCGGCAGGTGTTGTCGGCGCTGCTCGCCGCGACGCCGGTGTCCGTGCCGATCCAGGTGCGGACGCCGCAGATCAAGCGGCGGCTGGCGCCGAAGACGCCCCGGGTCGGCATCCACGACGACTGCTTCCTGGCCGGGACCGACGACTACGGCACCTACACCGGCGACGACCGGGAGTGGCTGGCCGCCCAGGGCTCGTCGATGCTGGTCGGCGGGGAGACGTGCGCTCCGTCGGCGCGGTCCGGCTGGGCGAACGCGAACGCCGAGATGGCCGCCTACCACTGGACGTACCTGAACCCGTCGTTCCACGAGGGCGTGCTCCAGTCGTGGGGCAGCGCCGGCCGTGACGAGGCGGCCCGCCGGCTCGGTTACCGGCTCCGGCTGCTCAAGGCCACCCTGCCGGCCTCGGCCCGGCCCGGGGCGCGGACGACCGCGCAGATCATCCTGGTCAACGACGGGTACGCCGCACCGCTGCAGAACCGCCCGCTGCGCCTGGTCCTGTCCACCGGCGTACGCAACGTGAACGTCGGCATCCGCACCGACCTGCGCACCTGGACGCCGGGCAAGGCCGTCATCCTGAACGCCACCTTCTACGCCCCGTCCGTCCCCGGCACCTATCCGATGTCGCTGAGCCTGCCCGACCCGGTGCCTGGGCTCGCCACGACGCCCGCCTACGCGATCCGGTTCGCCAACAGCGGGGTGTGGGACGAGACCACCGGCCGCAACTCCCTCGGTGTCTCCCTGGTCGTTACCCGCTGAAGGGGGCCCGGCCGGCTGTCATGGGGGGCCATGGACAGCCGGCCGGAGTCTCCACTGGTCACCCGGTGATGATCTGGTGGGTGGCCAGGAACCGGGTGCGCTCCCGGATCAGGGTGGTCAGGCTCTCGGCCTCGCTCGCGACGGCCGCGGTGTCCGCGCCGTCGACCGTGCCGACGACCTTCGTGATCGCGGTGATCGTGTTGAGCGCCGCGGCGTTGCCGTAGATCTTGTTGAACAGCTCCCGGTAGGCCGTCCGGTAGACCTCCTGGAACGCGGCGCCGGCCAGGAACCGCTCCTTGAGCTTGTGGCCGCTCATGAAGCCACCGCGGCCGGCCCCGCCCTGCGGCATCTGCCCACCCTGCGGCATCGGGGGCAGCTCCATGCCCTCCGGCGGCTGGAAGCCCCCGCCGCCGCGCATGCCGCCCATACCGACCGTCTGGACCGGGTCCTGGGTGGCCGAGCCGGACAGGGTCAGGTTGTAGTCCCAGCCGACGACCGAGAACCTCTTGGTGTCCAGGTCGTACCAGAGGTAGTAGTTGCGGCCGGGGCCGGCCATGTCGTCGAAGTTGACCAGCAGGTTCTGGGTGGCGACGTAGCGGGCGAACGACTCGACGTCGACGTGCTCGGCCAGCCCGGCGTCGAACTCGGCGTCGCTCGCCGTGTTCACCCACTGCACCAGGTCGATGACCGGCTGGAGGTCCTGGCTGCCCTTCAGGTTGACCTGCTTGAAGTCGTCGGCGTACGCCGTCGGGTCGTCGCCCTGGTCGGTGAACTGACTGCCGGCCAGGCTCTTGTAGAGCACACCCCGATGGCCGGTGGCGGTGGCGACGGTGTCGGCGAACTCGTCGTCGGGGTGCTCGACGATCAGCCGGGCGGTGGTGGGGCGGTCGTTGACGGTGAAGCTCGTGTAGGCGTACCTCTGCGTGATCTCACCGGCCGCCGCGAGGACGTTCAGCGAGACCGCCTCGTTGAGCACCGCCGCGCCGCCGCCCATGCCGCCGACCCGCACCGCGATCTCGCGGTGTCCCTGGTAGCGCCGGCCTTCGACGAACTCGTCGAAGCGGATCAGCCAGGGCAGCCTCTCCGGCTCCTCGGCTTTCAGCGAGGCCCGCCCGCCGCCTTGGGGGCCGCCCTGACGAGCACCTTGAGGAGCACCTTGGGGAGCACCTTGGGGAGCGCCTTGAGGAGCGCCTTGGGGAGCGGGAGCGCCGCGCCCGCCGAAGCCGCCGCGCTGGCGGGACTCGCCGTTGCGGGTGACGCCCTGCAACGTCGAGTTGCCCTTGAGCCGGATGCCGACGCTCGGGATGACCGTTCCGTCCAGGGTCAGGTCGGCCTCCAGGTACTCCTTCTCGTCGTCGTTCCAGAACGCGTCGAGCACCCGCTGGTAGTCGTCGTCGTGGAAGGTCAGTTTCAGGCTGTGCGCCGTGGTCGCGTCGAACAGGTCCGTGGTGCCGGCGATGTTCACCGTCACCTCGTCGCCGTTCTCGTCGCCGGCGCTGGTGACCAGCGGCGCGACCCGGACCGTGCTGAACACCACGGCGAACGCCAACACCGTCGCCGCGCAGGTGGCGAGCAGTTTCCAGTAGTGCCGGACCCGTACCGGGATCCGGTGGACCAGCCGGCGCTTCACTAGAGGTCCGTCTGGTCGTACCCGGTCAGGACCGTGACCCGCTGGCCGCCGGTCCGCTCGCCGAGCCTGCCGATCAGCTCGCCGGGCTCGGTGCCCTTCTTCAACCGGACCGTGTACATCAGCTCGGTGAGCGCCCCACCGCGGATCGACTCGATGCTGATCAGCTCGAACTCGCTGGTCAGCGAGATCAGCACGTCCTGGATGTTCTGGGTGTAGTTGCCGTCCGGCGGCACCTGCACCTTGACGACCTGCCGCTGCACGTTGGACGCGAACCAGTTGAACCGGAACATCACCAGGATGATCAGGCTGATCGCGACGGCGGCGACGACGGCGAGGGTGTAGAAGCGGGTGCCGGCGGCCATGCCGACTCCCATCACCAGGAAGATGAACCCGACGTCGCGGGTCTCCTTGATGGCGTTGCGGAACCGGACCACCGACAGGGCGCCGACCAGCGCGAACGCCCGGGCGATGTTGGAGCCGACGACCAGCATGATCAGCGCGATCAGCATGCCGAGGATGACCAGCGTCTGCACGTACGACTGGGAGTACGACACGTTGCGATGGGTGAACCGGTAGACCCAGGCGATGAACGCGCTGAGCACGAACGACAGCGACAGCGCGATGGCGATGTCACCGACACTGAACGTGCCGGACAGGTCCTGGACTTCAAAGGGCATGGTCAGACCTCGACGGTTTCGGTATCGGGGATGTGGAAGATCGAACGCGGAGCCCGGCCGAAGGCCTCCACGCTCTGGCAGTACTTGGAGACCCGCACGATCGACAGGTTCATCCGGGCGGCCAGATCGGTGAGCCAGTACGGCACCCGCTCGTCGGCCTTGAACTCGACCACCGACAGGCGGGCCGGCACGATCAGCCGGTTCGCAGCGGTCGAGGCGAAGTGGAAATCGCGGTCCCGGCCGCGGACCCGGTGGTCGAGAGTGACGCGCAGGCCCGCGTCGGCGT
Source organism: Actinoplanes sp. CA-252034 (assembly GCF_050956125.1). Lineage (NCBI taxonomy): Bacteria > Bacillati > Actinomycetota > Actinomycetes > Micromonosporales > Micromonosporaceae > Actinoplanes > Actinoplanes sp. CA-252034. The sequence continues at coordinate 2,132,939 of NZ_CP191846.1, read as the reverse complement.
CCCGCCCGACGTAGGCCTCCCGCTGGTAGCCGGTCATCGCGACCGGCCGCAGGTCGAGCACCGAGACCAGCTCCAGGACCTCCTCCAGGAAGGCGGTCCGTCCCGGTTCATGGTCGACCATCCGGCGGCCGTCGCAAAGATCGCGTGCCAGGTGGTACGGCAGCGCCGCCCGCCGTTTCTGGGTGACCCGGTTGACCCGCTGCTTGATCTCGACGTGCACGGTCGTGTCGTCGCCGACGTCGTCGCGGTCGCCGTAGTGGCGGATCCGAAGTTTGCGGCGAAACTTCAGTCCCTCGATCTTCTCCCAGTAGAACCGCAGGTCCCGGGTGTCGTAGTAGGTGCTCCACACCCCGTAGCCGTGGTCGGTGCCGTGGCTGTCGGCATCCATCCGGGCGACCAGCTCCCGGCGCAGGTCCGGGACCCGGTCACTGGGCAGCAGGTACTTGATCTCGTACCGGTTGAACGAGTGCGGGGACGTCATGCCCCATATCTATGGATACCCAGGACAGAGCAACCTCGATGAATCCTGTGAATCCCATGGGAACGCGAGATGAACCCCAGGTGGCCGCCGGTGTGATTACTTCAGCGGCGGTACGGTCCGCTACCGCCGCTGGATGACGCTCCCACCCCACGGCGGGCACTACCGTTGACCAGGCCATGATCAGCCGACACCCGCACGCGTCCGACCTCGCGCTGGCCACCGTGCTGACCGGCGGCGCCTTCGCCTTCCACCAGATGGCCGCCGCCCGGGTCCCGACGCCACCGCTCACCACCGCCGACGTCCTCAGTGCGGTCCTGGCGTTCCTCGCGATCGCCGGACGGCGCCGGTGGCCGCGGGCGGTGCTGCTCGTCGTCACCGCCGGCCTGATCGGGCACTACAACGCCACCGAGCACGGGCATCCCCTGCTCGTGCTGGCCAGCGGCTTCGTCGCGTACACCGTGGCGGCCACCACCGACCGCCGTACCGCCTTGATGCTCGCCGCCGGGTGCGGCGCCGCCGTCTACGTGGGCAACGCCTTCGTGCATGCCAACCCGGTGTCGCTGCAGAGCCTGCCGACGCTCTTCTTCATCGGGATGGCCACCGCGTTCGGCGACGCCACGCGCAGCCGCCGGGCGTACCTGGCCGAGGTCATGGAGCGTGCCCGCCGGGCCGAGCAGACCCGCGAGGAGGAGGCGCAGCGCCGGGTCATCCAGGAGCGACTGCGCATCGCCCGCGAGTTGCACGACGTGGTCGCCCACCACATCGCGGTGATCAGCGTGCAGGCCGCCGCCGCCAGCCACCTGCTCGACCGGCGCCCCGAGCAGGTGCGGCCGGCGCTCGACCTGATCCGGCACGCCGGTGACGACGTGCTCAAGGAGCTGTCGTCGATCGTTGGGGTGCTGCGGCAGTCCGACGACCCGGTGGTGAGCACCGAGCCCGCGCCGGGGCTGTCCCGGCTGCCGGCGCTGCTGGAGACGGTCGCGGCAGCCGGGCTGACGGTCACCGTCGACACCACCGGCGTGGAACGGGCGCTCCCGGCCGTGACCGACCTGGCGGCCTACCGGATCGTGCAGGAGGCGCTGACGAACGCGCACAAGCACGGCACCGGGTCCGCCGACCTGTCCCTGGCCTGGTCCGGGCGTGCGCTGAGGATCGACGTCGGCAATCCCCCGAGAGGCGGGCAGAGCCCGGGATCGGGTTACGGCATCGTCGGGATGCGGGAACGCGCCACCGCCGCGGACGGAACCCTGGAGGTGCGCGGGACACCGGACCGGTTCACCGTGCGCGCCACCCTACCTTTTGAGGACAAATCATGATTCGCGTCCTGCTTGCCGACGACCAGGCGCTGATCCGCGCCGGATACCGGATGATCCTGGACTCCGAACCGGACATCGAGATCGTCGGCGAGGCCATGGACGGGCGCGAGGCCGTCGAGCTGGCCCGCGCCCAACGGGCCGACGTGGTGCTCATGGACATCCGGATGCCCGGCATGGACGGCATCGAGGCGACCCGCCGCATCGCCGCCGACGACGACCTCGCCGGCGTCCGGATCCTGGTGCTCACCACGTTCGAGAACGACGACAACGTGATGCTCGCGCTGCGCGCCGGGGCCAGCGGATTCCTCGGCAAGGGCGTCGGCGCCGACGAGCTGATCCACGCGGTACGGGTGGTGGCCGCCGGCGACGCGCTGCTCTCCCCCCGCGCCACCCGCGGGCTGCTCGACCACCTGCAGAGCCAGCCCGGCCCCGGCCCGGCCGTCACGGCGGTCCCGCTCGACGACCTCACCCAGCGGGAACGCGAGGTGCTGGTGCTGGTCGCGCACGGCTACACCAACGACGAGATCGGCGAACGGCTGTTCCTGTCGCCGCTCACCGCCAAGACGCACGTCAACCGGGCGATGGCCAAGCTCGGCGTACGCGACCGGGCCCAGCTCGTGGTGGCCGCTTACCAGAGCGGCCTGGTCAACGTGTCCCGCGGCTGACTCCCGGGCCGGCTCGCCGCAGCCGGTTCGCCGCGCCGGCTCGCCGCGGCTGAGAGCAGGCTGAGGAGCCGCCGGCAGCGCCTACGGCGGCGGTATTGCCGACTCCCGGCTTACCGCACCCGTGGTAGCCGTTTCGCCCGCCGATGGACGACGATTCCGGGGCCCCGCGGATTCGACACTTTCCGGGTGTCGATACTCGCCCGCCTCAGTCTGGCCAACCGCAAACTGGTGGCCATCGTCGCCGCGCTCGTCGTGGCCCTCGGCTGCTACGCGGCGGCCTCCCTCAAGCAGCAGCTGCTGCCCGACCTGTCGTTCCCGGCCGTCACCGTGGTCGCCGGCTATCCCGGCGCCGCCCCCGAAGTGGTCGAGCAGCAGGTCACGGCACCGATCGAGGACGCCGTACAGAACCTGACCGGGGTGGAGGGCATGACCTCCACCTCCCGGCAGGGCACGGTCACGGTGATGCTGTCGTTCGGGTTCGACACCGACATCGACGACGCCGCCGCCCAGGTCGAACAGGCCGTCGCGAAGATCGGCGCACGCCTCCCCCAGGACGTCGACCCGCAGGTGATGACCGGCAGCACCGGCGACATGCCGACGATCACGCTGGCCGCCACCGGAACCACGGCCGACGCCCTCACCAGCCGCGCGGTCCCGGCACTGCAAGCCGTCGACGGCGTCAACGAGGTGACCGTCTCCGGCGCCCGCACCCGGATCCTCACGGTCACCCCGGACAGCCCGGCGAGCACGAGCGCGATCATCACCGCGCTGAGCGGGCTCGGCGGCACCTCGTCGGCCGGTTCGATCACCTCCGGCGGCCGCGACCTCAGCCTCGCCGTCGGCGGCCCGGTCACCTCGATCGAGCAGGTCGAGAACCTCTGGATCAACATCGGGGCAAAGCCACGGCAACTTCACGAGCTGGCTGAGGTACGGCTCACCGACGGTCCCGCCACCTCCATCACCCGGACGAACGGGCAGCCCAGCCTCGGCGTCGCGATCACGATGGACCACGGCGGCAGCTCCTCGGCGATCTCCGAGGACGTCCGCGGCCTGCTGCCCGAACTGACCACAGCCCTCGGCTCCGGCGCCGCCCTCACCGTCGTGTCCGACAACGGCCCGGCCGTCAAGGAGTCCGTCGACGGCCTGCTCGAAGAGGGCGCGCTCGGCCTGCTCATGGCCGTCCTGATCATCGTGCTCTTCCTGCGGTCGGCACGGTCCACCCTGGTCACCGCGGTGTCGATCCCGCTGTCGCTGCTGATCGCCCTGATCGTGCTCTGGGCGCAGGACTACTCGCTGAACATCCTCACCCTCGGCGGTCTCACCATCGCCGTCGGCCGGGTCGTCGACGACTCCATCGTGGTCCTGGAGAACATCAAACGGCATCTGGGGTACGGCGAGGACCGCCGCCACGCCATCATCACCGCCGTCCGTGAGGTCGCCTCCGCCGTCACCTCCTCCACCCTCACCACGGTCGCCGTGTTCCTGCCGATCGCGTTCGTCTCCGGCATGGTCGGCGAGCTGTTCGGCTCGTTCTCGATCACGGTGACCGTCGCCATGCTCGCGTCACTGCTCGTCTCCCTCACCGTCGTGCCCGCCCTGGCCTACTGGTTCCTCAAAGCCCCGGAGGACGCCGCCGGCATCGACCCGGAGACCTACCGGCAGCGCGTCGAAGCCGAGGAGCGACAGGGCCGCCTCCAGCGCGTCTACCTGCCGGTGATCGCCTTCGCGGTACGCCGCCGCAAGACCGTCCTCGGCATCGCCGCCGCGCTTCTCGTCGCGACCGTGGCGATGGCCGGCGGGCTCAAGACCAGCTTCATCGACCAGTCCGGCGAGGGCACCCTCAGCATCAGCCAGACCCTGCCCGCCGGCACCGACCTGGCCACCACCGATCGCGCCGCCCAGCAGGTGGAGGCAACGCTCACCGGGCTCGACGGCGTCGCGTCGTACCAGGTCCGGATCGGCTCCTCCGGTGGCCTGTTCGGCGGCGGCAGTGGCGGCAACAACGTCTCCTACACGCTCAACCTGGCCGACGGCGCCGACGCCGCGACCGTCGAGAGCAGCCTCGAGACGAGACTCGCCGCCATCGAGGACGCCGGAGAGATCAGTGTCGGCGGCGGAGGCGGCGGCTTCGGCGGCAGCGGCATCGAGGTGTCCGTGCACGCCGACGACGACGCCACCCTCAAGGCCGCCACCGCGCAGGTCACCGAAGCCCTCGCCGGCGTCGCCCAGGTCACCGACGTGACCAGCGACCTGTCGGAGAGCGCCCCGCAGATCAGCATCGTCGCCAAGGGTGAGGCCGCCGCCCGCTACGGCCTCACCGACCAGGCCGTCGTCGGCGCGCTCCGGCAAGCCGTGCAGGGGGCCACCGTCACCCGCGTCACCCTCGACGGCGCCCAGCACGACGTCGTCGTCGGCACCGGAACGACCGCGCCCGCCGACCTGGCCGCCGTCAAAGCCGTCACCGTCATGACCCAGGCCGGCCCGGTCCGCCTCGACAAGGTCGCCACCGTCACCGAGGTCGACGGCCCCGTCCAGCGCACCCGCGTCGACGGGGACCGCACCGACACCGTCACCGCCACCCCCGTCGGCGACGACACCGGCGCCGCCGGCTCGGCGGTGCAGGCCGCCCTCGACAAACTGACACCGCCGGCCGGCTCGTCGTACGAAATGGGTGGTGTCGCCTCTCAGCAGTCGGAGGCCTTCACGCAGCTCGGCCTGGCGATCGCCGTCGCCATCGCCCTGGTGTTCCTGATCCTGATCGCGGTGTTCCGCAGCATCCGGCAGACCATGATCCTGCTGGTGTCCATCCCGTTCGCGTTCGTCGGCGCGATCGCCCTGCTGCTGATCACCGGAACCCCGCTAGGTGTGGCCGCCCTCATCGGCATCCTGATGCTCATCGGCATCGTGGTGACCAACGCGATCGTGCTGATGGACCTGATCAACCAGTACCGCGACCGCGGCATGACGGTGACCGAAGCCGTGGTCGAAGGCGGCCTGCGGCGCCTGCGGCCCATCCTGATGACCGCCCTGGCCACCATCTTCGCCCTGCTCCCGATGGCTCTCGGCATCACCGGCGCGGGCGGTTTCATCTCCCAGCCCCTGGCCGTCGTCGTGATCGGCGGCCTGGTCAGCTCCACCCTGCTCACCCTGGTGCTGATCCCGGTCCTCTACACGATGATCGAGTCCCGCCGAGAGGCCCGCCGCCTGCGCCGCCTCCCGGTCGAGGCCCCCGCCCCGCCACCCCGGAACCCCTCCCGGTCGGCTGACCAGCCCTTCCGCTTTCCCGAGCCCTTCCCGATCGGCTGACCACACGGCCGGGATGCCCTCAACGGAGGGCACCCCGGCCGTCAGGCTTCCGCTGATCGACGCCGGGGCGGTTGGCGTGCCGGGACCGGGTGCGATCACCGTCCGTAGAACGGCGGCAACAGTGCCCGGACCTGGTACCGGGTGCGCTCGCCGACGGGGGCTACTGCCGCATCACCCATGTCTGGCGCGGCACCTCGAACTCGCCCACCACCTCCCAGCCCGCGCGACGGTAGAGCTCAACGTTCGCTGGGTTGCTCGTCTCCAGCACCGCGGGCAGCCCGTCCGCGGCGGCTCGGCGCAGACCGGCGGCCATCACCGCGCGGCCCCACCGGCGGCCCGCGACGGCGGGGTGGGTGCCGAGCACGCCCAGGTACCAGAACGGCCCCGCGGGCAGCGCGCCGTGCAGAGCTTCCTCGTAGGCTCTCACCCGCGCCAGAGCGTCGGCGGGCACGTCGAGCTCACCGGCCGGTTCGTCGCCTCCGGCCGGCGGCTCCCAGATCGCGGTGGAGACGCCGTCGATGGTCCAGATGGTGCCCTTGCCGACCCGCTTGTCGAAGAGCCGCCCGAAGAACGCGGCCGCCTGTCCCGGATAATCGACGTCATCGGGAAAGAGGAACCTCAGCACCGGATCACCGGAGAACGCCGCGACCAACGAGCCGACGATGCGCTCACGATCCGCCGGACCCGCCACGGTGATCTCAGGGGTATCAGTCACGCCTGGAACCCTATGACCCGGTCCGGTCACGGACGTCATGAGACCCCGGGCCGGTCCCGGAGACCGGGACCCCCGGCCGGGTTCGGACGCAGAGGCCTCGGGTCGGGTCCGGCCCCGACCCACGCCGGCAGCGGGACCGGACAAGTCCAGCTCGGCCGCACCGCCTGAACCGTCGTCCGGCTGGGGTCGCACCATTGAACAGTTCGACCCGGGTCACACCGCTTGAGCCTCGTCCGGTGTGGGTCACACCCCTTGGGCCATCCTAGGAGGCTGGCTCTTCGGGGGCTGGCGGGCATGGTGAGCGGGCAACCCGCCCGGCGGGCGCGCTGAGCGCGGGAGCGGGCGGGTGGTCGCGTTGTAGGTACGGGAGGAGTGGTTCCGAGGACGGTCCACGGCGTACCGAAAAGGGTGTGTGGAAGAAGGGCGGCCGGTCAGTGAACCGCCTCGCGGGAGGCCGGGGACTCCGGAGTGGAGGGAGGGGCCGCCTCGCGGGGGGCCGGGATCTCCGGTGGGGTGAGGGTGGTCAGCAGCTGGGCCTCCAGGGCGTCGAGGGCCTCACGCAGCCGGGCCAGCTGGAGCTGCGGGGTGCTGTCGATCGGGATGGGCGGGCCGCTCTTCTTGACGGCCGTCGCGGCGCGTTCGGCGTCGTGGGCCTCCTGCAGGGCGGTCAGGACCAGGCCGACCAGCAGGTTGGTGAGCAGGTAGCAGGCGGCAATCATGTAGGAGACGTAGTAGGGGACGGCCCACGCGGAGATCTCCCGGCCCGCCGACAGGATGTTGGTGATGTCGTCCAGGGAGAGCAGCAGGAACAGGCTGAGCATGGCCTGGCCCACGGTGCCGTACCGCTCCGGCTGGGCCTCGCCGAACAGCATCCAGCCGACCATCGCGTAACCGTAGATCACCAGGGCGGTGATCAGCAGGAAGCTGCCCAGGCCGGGGAGGCTGCGGCGGATGCCGACGAGGATCACCCGGAGGCTGGGGAACAGCCGGAACGCCCGGACTATCCGGGCCAGGCGCAGCAGCCTCAGCAGGGTGACGTTCTCGCGGACGCCGGGGATCAGCGGGGCGGCCAGGATGGCGATGTCGAAGAGGTTCCAGCCGTCGCGGAAGAAGCGGGACGGGCGGTCCAGGGAGGCGCCGAACCGGATCAGCAACTCGACGACGAAAGCGGCGACGCACAGGTGCTCGATGAAGCGCAGGTACGGTCCGGCGGTGGCCTCGATCCCGGAGTAGGTCTCCAGGCCGAGGCACGCCGCGTTGACCGCGATGACCGCGAAGCCGGCGGCCCCGAACCAGGGCGCGCCGACCGCGGTCAGGCAACGTGCGGTGAGATCCCGGATGAGCACCGCCGCATCCTATGCGGTGGTTCCTCCGGAAATGTCACTCGGTGGGCGTCGGCTCCCGGAAGCCGAGATCACGGTAGGCGTCGTGGGTCAACGGGCGGTGAACGACACGCTCCCGTTCACGAGACCAGGACGGCGCCGTACGCCCCGGTGAAAGCCCTTCCCAGGCTCTCCCTGAGCAAAGGATCGACGGTTCCCGTGCTGAGACCGCTGTCACGCCTCAGTGGTCGCGTTCGGTTGCCGATCGGTCTCGGTGATGACGACGCACCGCCAGGAGACGATCCGGGTCTCCGAGGACACGCTGCGGGCCGAGCGCGACGAGGCGCTCCGGACCGTGGCGCGGCTGCGTGCGGTGCTGGACTCGGCCCATGACGCGTTCATCTCGATGGACGCCCGCGGCCGGGTGACGGCCTGGAACACGGCGGCCGAGCAGCTCTTCGGCTGGAGCGGCGACGAGGCGGTCGGCCGATTCGCGACCGAGCTCATGATCCCGCCGGGGCTGCGCGCGGCCCACGAGGAGGGACTGGCGCGGGTCCACCGGACCGGCGTCTCGGAGATGTCCGGCCGCCGGCTGGAGCTGACCGCTATTGATCGCAACGGCCGGGAGTTCCCGGTGGAGATGACCCTGCAACTGCAGCACGACCGGGACGAGCCGATCTTCCACGCGTTCCTGCACGACATCACGGCACGGACCACCGCCCGTACCGAGCTGCGGCAGGAGCGGGCGTTCCTGCAGGCGCTGCTGAACAGCCTGGACACCGGGGTCGCGGCGTGTGACAGCGACGGGCGGCTGGCCCAGTTCAACCCGGCGATGCGGGAGATCCACGGGCTGGGGCACGTATCGGTCGGCACCGAGTCGTGGGCGCGGTTCTATCATCTGGTCGCGGCGGACGGGCGTACCCCGCTGGCGCCCGAGGAGGTGCCGCTGGCGCGCGCGTGGAGCGGCGAGACGGTGCAGCACGAGGAGATGGTGGTGTGCGCGCCGGACCGGCCGCCGCGCCGGTTCCTGGCCAACGCCCGGCCGATCGACGGCGCCGACGGCCGCCGGCTCGGGGCGGTCGTGGCGATGCACGAGATCACCGACGCGTACCGGGCCGAGATGCTCCGCCGCTGCCGGCACGCGGTCGCTCAGGCGCTCTCCGAGGCCCTCTCGGCCGGGGACGCCGCGATGGCCGCGGCGACCGCTGTCGCCCGGGAGCTCGGCTGGGCCTGCGCCGAGTACTGGGAGGTCGACGAGGAACGGCACCGGATCGTACGGGCCGGATCGTGGCGCCGGGAGGGGTTCGACCTGGCCGGGTTCACCGGTGACGAGCCGCTCGCCTTCAGCATCGGGCAGGGGGTGCCGGGGGCGGTCTGGGCACACGGGGCCGACATCTGGAGCAACGACCTGCTCGGTGACCTGACCGATCCGGGGCGGCTGCCGCTCGGGCACCGGCTCGGGCTGCGCGCCGCGATCGGCATGCCGGTGCACTGTAACGCCGGGGTGGCCGGGGCACTGGTGTTCTTCTCCGACGACCCGGTCGGCCGCGACGACGACATCCTGGCCGTGCTGAGCGACATCGCGGCGCAGACCGGCAGAGTCATGGAACGCCGCCGCGCCGAGGAGCTGAAGCTGGCGCTGGCCGCCGCCCGGCGCGATTTCAACCGGGTGATCGAGCTGGTCAACGACTGTGTCTGGAGCGTGCGGTACGACCCTCCGGACCGCTGGCACACGCTCTACGTCAGCCCCGGGGAGGACGGCGTCTTCGGCGGGCCGCTGCCGCCGACCGACACGTTCGCCCATCTCATGGCCGAGCACATCCACCCGGACGACATGGCGCAGTTCCGCGACTACGAGAACGCGCTGAAGGCGGGCCGGCCGGGCGAGTTCGAGTGCCGGTTCATCGGCTTCGACGGGGTGATCCGCTGGGTGTGGTGCCGTGGCTTCCCCCGCTCCGAGGACGGCACGCTCTACATCGACGGGATCGCCACGAACATCACCGAGCGCCGGGAGCTGGCCGACCAGCGGGAGATGCTGCTCGCCCGGGAGCAGGAGCAGGTGCGCCGGCTGCAGGAGCTGGACCGGATCAAGGACGAGCTGGTCGCGGTGGTCAGCCACGAGATGCGCAACCCGATCGCGATCATCGCGGCCTACACCGACTCGCTGATGGAGGAGCCGGAGCTGGCCGGGCGGGCCGAGCTGGCCGCCATCGAGCGCACCAGCGCCCATCTGCTGCACCTGGTCGAGGACCTGCTCGACCTGGCCCGCTTCGAGAGTGGGCCGGCACTGCTCGACCCGCGGCCGCTGCGCCTGGACCGGGTGCTGCGCCAGGCCGTCGAGGAGCACCGGCTCACCGCCCGGGTCGACCTGGTCACCGAGATCGGCCCGCTGCCGGTGGTGTCCGGGGAGTCGGCACGGCTGCGGCAGGTGGTGGACAACCTGCTCTCCAACGCGATCAAGTACACGCCGTCCGGCGGGACGGTGACGATCGCGGCGCGGGCCGACCGCGAGACGGTGACCGTCGACGTGACCGACACCGGCATCGGGATCCCGCCCGAGCAGTTCTCGAAGCTGTTCACCCGGTTCTTCCGGGCCAGCACCGCGGTGGAACGCAAGATCAAGGGAACCGGGCTGGGGCTGGCGGTCACCAAGGCGATCGTCGAGGCGCACGGCGGGACGATCGCGGCGGCGCCGGGACCGGACGGCGGGACCCGGTTCACCGTCACGCTGCCCCGATAGACACGTTCGTCGATTACCGGCCGCCGGGCGCACTGCACTCGATAGCGTGAGGGCGTCCGTGCGGGAGAGGATCATGTGGAAGACCGCGGAACGGCAGGGACCGGTCGTGTTGCTGGTCGAGGACGATCAGGATCTGCGCGAGCTGACCACGCAGATGCTGGAGATGCGTGGCTTCTCGGTGCTGGCCGCCAAGGATCCGGTCGGCGCGCTGATGACGTGCCGGGTGCACGAGGGCGCCATCGACGTGCTCCTGACCGACCTGGGGCTGCCCGGCGTCTCCGGGGGCGAGCTGTCCCGGTCGGCGGCGACCGTACGGCCGGGCATGCGGGTCGTCTACGTCTCCGGGGTGCCCGAGGAGATCGCCGTGAAACGGGGCCTGATCAAGGCGGGTTCGCCGTTCGTCGCCAAGCCGTACACCGCCGACCTGCTGGCCGGCACCCTGCGCTCGGTGCTGGCACAGACCTCCTCGACCACCGACCGGTGACCATCACGCAACCGAGGTCCGCTCATGGTTCCCCGCACACGCCCGATGAATAGGGCACTGGCTGCCAGGGAAGGCGGCCCCGGGAGTGAGGACGACCCATGGACCAGTTCAAGCTGCTCATCGGCTACCTGCGCGCCAAGCACAGCTCCGACGAAGGCGCGACCATCGTGGAGTACTCGCTGCTGGTGGCGCTCATCGCGGTGGCCCTCATCGTCGGGCTCCAGGCGCTCGAGACCGACATCGCCGGCCTGTTCACCAAGGTCACGAACGCCATCCCGTAAGCACCGCGGCGAGGCCGGAGCCGCGGTCGTCGAGATGGCGATCGTGCTTCCGGTCCTGCTGCTGATCCTCTTCGGGATCATCGACATGGGCCGCCTCCTGCAGCAGCACATCCAGCTCACCGCGGCCGCCCGCGAGGGCGCCCGGCTGGGTGCGCTGAACGGCACCGTCACCGACGTCAAGGCGAAGATCGTCTCGATCGTCGGCGCCGGTGTCACGCTGACCTATCCCGCCACCAACGGGATCACCCTCTGCGGGGCGGGCTCGGGCGCCGGCACCGACGCGACCGTCAACGTGCAGCGCACCTTCCAGCCGGCGACACCGTTGCTCGCCTGGATCGCCCGGACCACCCCGATCACCATCAGCGCCAAGGGCGTGATGTCGTGCCTCGGATGACCGCCGGGGTGGTGGCGTCGTGCGGCGGCGGGTGCTGATCCTGCTCGCCGCCCTCGTGTTGGCGATGCTCAGCGCCACGGCGCTGGTCTCCTACCTGAAGAGCGCGGACCGCCGGGCGGTCGCGGGCAAACAGGGTGTCTGGGTGCTGGTCGCCACCGGGCACGTCCCGGCCGGCACCCCCGGCGCCGAGGTCCGGGCGCGCACCGGCCGCATCATCGTCCCGGCCGAGACCGTGCCCGCCGGCGCCCTGACCGAGTGGGATCCCGCGCTCGACGAGTTGCGCCTGACCGCACCGCTGGAGAGCAGCCAGCTGTTGTTGCGGCCGCTGTTCCAGATGCCCGCGCCGGCCGCCTCGCCGTCGCGCCGGCTCGCCGTCCCCTCGGACCGGCTCGCCGTCACCGTCGCGCTCAGCATCGCGCCCCAGGTCGCCGGGGATGTCGCGGCCGGCGACACGGTCACCGTCTACGCGAGCTGCCCGCTCGAGCCGGACGAGGGCGACCCGCCGCCGCGGACCCGCGTACTGCTGCCGCGTGCCGAGGTCATCGTGATCGGCGAGGCGCCCGAGCCCGTCGCCGTCGCGTCGTCCCCGTCGGCGTCCGCCTCGCATCAGGCGGTGCTCGAAGCCCCCGGCGCCGGGCCGGTCGCCGTGGGCGAGCGGTACGTGGCCACCCTCGCCGCCGGCCCGAAGGACGCCCAGCGGCTGGTGCACGCGGCCCGGTACTGCGCGCTGCACCTGGCCCTGCTCGGCGCCTCGGCGACGGTCACCCCGGGCGGCGGCGTCGACACCGACGGGCTGTTCGGATGACCCTCTACGTCTACGTCGAGCCCGACGACGCCCGGCGCACCCGGGTCGGGCCGGCGTTCCGCGAGGTCGGCTGCACCATGCTGGCCGGCATGGCGGACCTGGAGACGCATCTGCCGCGCTATCCGGAGACGATCCTGGTGATCCTCGGCGCCGGGGTCGACCTGGGCGAGGCGCTGATGTTCACGGCGTACCAGCGGCTGCAGCGGCCACTCATCGGGGTCGTGCTGATCCGGCGGGCGATCGAGCCCGCCGTGGTGCTGGAGTGCCTGCGCTCCGGGGTGCGCGAGATCGTCGAGGAGTCCGACGACGAGGGGCTGCGGGCCGCCACGATCCGGTCGATCGACCTGTCCAAGGCGCTCAGCAGCACCCTGCGGGGCACGACCGAGCAGGCGCCGTACGCCCGGGTGGTCACCGTCTTCGCCGGGAAGGGCGGGTGCGGCCGCAGCACGGTCGCCGCGAACCTGGCGGTGGCTCTGGCCGGTGGCGGCCGCCGCGTCCTGCTCTTCGATCTCGACCTGCAGTTCGGCGACGTGGCGATCATGCTGCGGCTCGCCCCGGACCGCAACATCACCGGGGGCCTGTCGATGAGCGGGCGGCTGGACGAGCCGGGGCTCCGGTCGATCGTCGCCGGGCACCGCAGCGGCGTGGACGCGCTGCTCGCCCCGCCCAGCCCGGCCGAGGGCGAACGGATCAGCCGCGAGTTCGTGGTGGAGGTGCTGGACGTGGCCCGCCCGGTCTACGACTTCATCGTGGTGGACACCCCGGCCGTGGTGACCGACCAGGTGCTCGCCGCCCTGGACATGACCGACTGGTACGTCTCGATCGTCACCCCGGACCTGCCGGCTCTGAAGTCGGTACGGCTCACCTCGGAGATGTTCGACCTGCTCGACTATCCGAAGGACCGTCGACTGCTGGTGTTCAACCGGGCCGACACCGAGGTCGGCCTGGCCAAGGCGGACGTGGAGGCGGCCGTCGGCATGCCGTTCGCCGTGCAGGTGCCGTCCAGCCGGGACGTGACGGTCTCGGTCAACCAGGGCGAGCCGCTGACCATGACCGACCCGCTGCATCCGGTGAGCCGGGCGATCCGGCAGCTCGCCGACCGGTGCGCCGGCGTCGAGGCCCCGCCGGCCCGGCGCCGCGGCCTCTTCGGACGGAGGAGGAGCGGATGAGCCTGTCCGCCCGGCTCGCCGCCGCGCGGCAGGACCAGACCCGGCAGGCGGCGCGCGCGGCGGCGCCCGCCGAACGGAGTCCGTCCGGATCCGATCAGGTCAACGAGGTCCGGCTGCGGATCCAGCGGCGGCTGGCCGACGAGCTCGGCCCCACGCTGTACGGCAACGACCGCGACCGCCCCGACGACCTGGACGCCCGGGTCCGCGACGGGCTGAACGAGTTGCTGGCCCGGGAGGAGACCCCGCTCTCCGGCGCCGACCGGGCCCGGATCGTCCGCGAGGTGGTGGACGAGGTGCTCGGGCACGGGCCGATCGAGTCGCTGCTGCGCGACCAGTCGGTGACCGAGGTGATGGTGAACGGGCCGCACTCGGTCTTCGTCGAGCGGTTCGGGCGGATCGAGCGGGTGGCGGCCGAGTTCGACGACGAGGCGCACCTGCGCCGGATCATCGACCGGATCTGCTCGCGGGTGGGTCGACGGGTCGACGAGGCGAGCCCGATGGTGGACGCCCGGCTGCCGGACGGGAGCCGGGTGAACGCGATCGTGCCGCCGATCGCCCTGGACGGCTCGTCACTGACCATCCGCAAGTTCGCCGCGGTGCCGCTGACCATCGGCGACCTGCTCACCTACGGCACCCTGAACCGTGCCGCGGCCGAGTTCCTGGAGGGCTGCGTGCGCGGTCACCGCAACGTGGTGGTGAGCGGCGGCACCGGATCCGGCAAGACCACGATCCTCAACGTGCTGTCCGGGTTCGTGCCCACGGACGAGCGCATCGTCACCATCGAGGACGCCGCCGAGCTCCAGCTCGCCCAGGAGCATGTGGTCCGGCTGGAGTCGCGGCCGGCGAACTCCGAGGGCCGCGGCACGATCACCACGCGCGATCTGGTCCGCAACGCGCTGCGGATGCGGCCGGACCGCATCGTCGTCGGCGAGGTCCGCGACAGCGCCGCCCTCGACATGCTGCAGGCCATGAACACCGGCCACGACGGGTCGCTGACCACGCTGCACGCCAACTCGCCGCGCGACGCGCTCTCCCGGATGGAGACCATGGTGCTGATGGCCGGCATGGACCTGCCGAGCCGCGCGATCCGCGATCAGATCACCTCCGCGGTCGACCTGATCCTGCAGGTCAGCCGGTTCAAGGACGGCACCCGCAAGGTCACCCACATCACCGAGGTGGTGGGCATGGAGGGCGACGTCGTCACGCTGCAGGACATCTTCCTCCACGAGTACGCCGGGGACGCTCGCGGTGGGCAGCTGAAGGCCACCGGCATCCGGCCGAACCTCCTCGAGGCGCTCGTGCCGTACGGGGTCACGCTGTCGCCCACGCTCTTCACGGGTCGCGCATGGTGATCCTCGTGATGGCCGTCGTGTTCGGGGGCGGGGCCGCCTTCCTCGCCGGATACGCGGTGTTGGACACGGTCTTCGGGCGCACCCCGATACAGCGCCGGCTCGCCGTGCTCCGCCGTTTCTCGGTGCGCGCCGCTGACGAGCCGGTCCCACCGGCCCGGCGGTTGCTGGCCGCGGCGGGGCGACGGCTGGAGAGCGTCCCGGTGCTGGCCCGGCTGGCCGCGCGGGACGAGGCGATGCTCGACCGGCTCGGCGGCGCGACCCGCCCGGCCGAGTGGCTGGCCGTCCGGCTCACCGCCATGGGGTTCGCGGTGCTCGGCGCGTCGGCGTTGGTGCCGTGGCAGCTCGCGGTGATCGCCGGACTGCCGGCCGGCCATCTCGGCGCGGGCGCCGTGCTGCGGATGCGGGTCCAGCGGCGGGAACGGCAGTTCGGCGACGACCTGCCCGGTGCCCTCCACCTGATGACCAGCTCGCTGCGGGCCGGCTTCACCCTGCATCAGTCGCTGGAGGCGGCGGTACGCGACGACGACGGCCCGGTCGCCGCCGAGTTCCGCCGGGCCCTGGCCGAGACCAGGATCGGCGGTAGCTTCGAGGACGCCCTGGAGCGGGTCGGCGAGCGCATGCGCAGCTCGGAGACGGTGTGGCTGGTGATGGCTCTCCGGCTGCAGAGGGAGGTGGGCGGCAGCCTGGTCGACGTCATGCAGACCACCGCCGACACGATGCGCGAGCGCGCCTACCTGAAACGGCACGTGCGGGCGCTGTCCGGCGAGGGCCGGATCTCGGCGTGGGTGCTGGGCAGCATGCCGCCGCTCACCGCGCTCGGCATCCACCTCGTCCAGCCCGGCTATCTCCGGCCGCTCTGGACCACACCGCAGGGACTGATGCTGCTGGCCGTCGCTCTGCTCGGTATGACCGTCGGCGTGCTCTGGCTGCGGGCGGTCGTGCGGGTGGAGGTGTGAGGTGACCGCCGGTCTGCTGATGTTCCTCGTGGTGACCGGCGCGGCCGGCGCGATCCTGCTGGCCGCGATCGCGGCCACGACGCCGGAGCTGCGACGGAAGCGGATGATGCGCACGCTCGCCGTCTTCACCGGCCGCCTCGACGCCGAGCCGGGCCGGGCCCGGGCCGGCGCGACGGGCAGCCGGCTGGAGCGGGCCGCCGACCGGATCGGCGCGCTGCTGACCCCGCCCGGCGACCGGGAACGCCTGAACCGGATGCTGGACTCCGCCGGCAACCCGCCCGGCTGGCCGATGACGCGGATCCTGCGGGTCCGGCCGGCCGCGATGGTGGTGGTGTCGCTGCTGCTCGCCGCGACCGGCCACGCGCTGCGCGGATCGCCCGGCACGATCGCCGGCGCGGTCGCCGGGCTGGGCCTCGGGGCGTTCCTGCCGCTGCTGCTGGTCTGGAACGCGTCGATCAAACGGCAGGAGGCCATCCAGCGGTCACTGCCGGACGTGATGGACGTGATGGTCATCGGGGTGGAGGCGGGGCTCGGCCTCGACTCGGCGATGGACCAGGTGGCCCGCAACACGCGCGGGCCGATGGCCGACGAGCTGCACCGGGTGCTGCAGGAGATGCGGCTCGGCGTGTCTCGTTCCGAGGCGTTGCGGGCGCTTGCCCGGCGTACCACCGTGCGGGATCTGAAACGCCTGGTCACAGCGCTCGTCCAGGCCGGCGACCTGGGTGTCTCGGTGGCGCCGCTGCTGCGCGAGCACGCACGGGAGCAGCGGGTGCGGCGGCGGCAGCGGGCCGAGGAGGTGGCGCAGAAGGTTCCGGTGAAGATGCTCTTCCCGATCCTGTTCTGCATGTTCCCGGTGATCTTCGTGGTGATCATCGGCCCGGCGGTGATCCAGCTGCTCAAGACCTTCGAGGGCTAAGCAGGGCAGGCCTCGTGCCGAACGGGGGATCGTGCTGACTCTGACCCTGGAGGGTCCCGACGCGGAGGCCCGGCGACTGGCGGCGCTCCACGAGTACCGGGTGCTGGACGCCCCGGCGGACGACGAGCTGAACGCGGTCGTGCGGGTGGCGGCGATGGTCGCCGACGTGCCGACCGCGTCGCTCAACCTCATCGACGAGAACCGGCAGTGCCAGCTGACCACGGTCGGCTTCGCGGGCGGCGACTCGGAACGCGGCGACTCGATGTGCGACATCGCGTTCCGCGACGGCCGGGTGATCCACCTGCCGGACGCCCGGCAGCACCGCGTCTACGCCGGGAACCCGTGGGTGGACGGCCGGATCGGCAGAGTCCGCTTCTACGCCTCGGCGCCGCTGATCAGCCCGGCCGGGTACGCGCTCGGCACCCTCTGCGTCTTCGACGACGTCAGCAAGTCACTGACCAGCAAGCAGATCCACCGCCTGGAAGACCTCGCGGAGATCATCGTCGGGTTGTTCGAGCGCCGTCGCCAGGCCCGGATCAGCGCCGAGCTGGCGATGGAGACCGAGCGCAGCCACCGGGCCATCGAGCGGGCGCACGAGGAGCTGCGGCTCGCCGTCCGGGAGCTCGAGCGGTCCAACGACGAGCTGGAGGGCTTCGCCGTGGCGGTCAGTCACGACCTGGTCCGGCCGCTGGCCAGCGCCAGCGGCTACCTGGAGATGCTCGGGCACCTGTACGGCGACCGGCTCGACGAACGCGGCGCGACCTGGGTGTCCGGCGCCGGCCGGGCGCTGGAACGGATGCAGCAGCTGGTCCGGGCGCTGCTCGACTACGCGCGGGCCGGTCATGCGCCGTACCGGGCGGTCGCGGTGGACCTGACCGAGGTGATCGGCCAGGTCCGCGCCGACCTGCGGGCACACACCGAGAGCACCGGGGCGACGATCACCGTGCCCGGGTCGCTCCCGGTGGTGAACGGCGACCCGACGCTGCTCCGGCAGTTGCTGCAGAACCTGATCGACAACGCGATCAAGTACCGGCATCCGGACCGGGCCCCGGTCGTCGAGGTCGGCTGGGCGCCGGCGCCGGGCGGCTGCCTGATCGAGGTCGCCGACAACGGGCTGGGCATCCCGCCCGACCAGCGCGAGCGGGTGTTCGACATGTTCGCCCAGGTCGACCCGGAGTCCCGTACGGGGCACGGCATCGGGCTGTCCACCTGCATGCGGATCGTCGAACGGCACGGCGGCCGGATCGCCGTCGGCACGTCGCGGTCCGGTGGCACGCTGATCCGGCTGCACCTGCCGGCGGCCGGTGGCTGACCGCCGGTCACATGGCGGCGTGGCCGTGGCGCCAGTAGCCGATGAAGTCGATGTTGCCCTTCGGCACCGCGCGGTCCTCGACCAGGTGCCGGCGGCCACCGGTGACCAGCGCCGACTCGCCGACCAGGTAGGCCCACACCGGCCCGGACGGCAACTGCGCCGCCCGGAGCGTGGCGAGGGCCAGCCGGCCCGGCACGGCGCCGGGCTCGTCGCGGGCCACCCAGCGCAGGTCCACACCGGCCGGCACCCGGAACTCCTGCCGGTCCTCGATCGACGGCAGCTCCACGATCGCCACCCCGGTCGCGTCGTCGGGCAGCGACTCGCAGATGCCGGCCACCGCCGGCAGCCCGGTCTCGTCGGCGACCAGCAGCGTCCAGTCGTGGTCGGCGCGCGGGTTGTAGCCGACACCCTGGTCGAGCAGGCCGGCCCGGTCGCCCGGGTCGGCGCCGAGGGCGAAGGCGCTGGCCGGGCCGCTGTGCCCGTCGGCGTCCACATGCACCACGAAGTCGACGTCGAGTCCGTCCGCCCGGTACGCGCGGACCGTGTAGTTGCGCACGAACGGCCGCTTCGGCTTGGCGGTCGCGAGGTACTGCGCATACCAGAGCCCGGACGTGCGGGTCGGCAGCTTCAGGCTGTCCTGGCCGGGGCGCGGCAGGAAGAGCCGGAACCACTGGTCGAAGCCGAGCGGCGTGAACCTGTCCAGTCCCTCGCCGCCGAAGGTCACCCGGACGACGTTCGGCGAGATCCGCTCGCTCTTGGTCACCTCGAGAAGCAATACGTGGGGATCGACCGGCTTGCGGATTTTGAAGTTCGCCATAGTTAGGCGACCCTAACCCAGTGCCCCCGGATGGTTCCATAGGAGTGCCAGGCTCGCTCGCGACACCCCCACCGGAAACAATGGGCGATTACCGTTCGGGCTACGGACGAGGATGGACGGGGGCCACCGATGCGGATACTGCTCGTCGAGGACGACCGCCGGGTCGGGGACATGATGACCAAGATGCTGACGCAGCGGGGCTACCGGGTGGAGCACGCCGCCACCGCCACCGCGGCGTTGGAGGCGGCGCCCTGTGACCTCGTGCTGCTCGACCTGACCCTGCCGGACGGCGACGGGATCGACGTGTGCCGGGTGCTGCGGGCCCGCAACGAGAACCTCGGCATCATCGCGGTGACCGCACGCGGCGAGGAGCGCGACCGGGTGACCGGGCTGCGGGTGGGCGCCGACGACTACGTGGTGAAGCCGTTCTCGATGGCCGAGCTCCAGGCCCGGATCGAGGCGCTGCTGCGGCGGACCGTGCGGCAGGCGCAGCCGGAGGCCGGCCGGATCATCGAGGTGCCGCCGGCCCGGATCGACACCGGCGCCCGGACCGTCACGGTGCACGGCGAGCCGGTCACGCTGACCCGCAAGGAGTTCGACATCCTCCACTCGCTGGCGCGGCAGCCGGGAGTGGCGGTGCCGTGGGAGCGGATCAGGCTGGACGTCTGGCAGACCACCTGGTGCGACAAGCACACGCTCGAGGTGCACGTGACGTCGCTGCGCAAGAAACTCGGCGATCCCGGGCTGCTGGAGACCGTCCGCGGCGTGGGCTACCGTTTGCGCACTGGATGAGCAACGGGAGACGGCGTGCGACGGCGGCTGGTGGTCACCTACCTGCTGTTGCTCTGCATGGTCCTGCTCGCTCTGGAGATCCCGCTCGCCGTCACGGTCGCCAGCCGGGAGACCGACCGGGCCGTCGCCGACCGGCTGGCTGACGCGACCCGGTTCGCGTCGCTGGCGGCGCCCGCGGTGCGCAGCGGCGACCTCGACGCGCTGAACGACGAGTTGCGCCGCTACCAGGATCTGTACGGCATCGGCACGCTCCTGGTCGATCAGGACCAGCAGGTGCTCAGCGCGTTCGGCGCAGACCCGGCGGCGACGGCGGTCGCGGTGCGCGGCGCGCTGGCCGGCCATCAGGTGAGCTCCCCGCAGACGCTGTGGCCGTGGGTGCGGGAGCCGCTGATGGTGGCGGTGCCGATCAGTGACGGCGGCGCGGTGCTGGGTGTGGTGCTGACCGTGTCGCCGACCGACCGCAGCCGCCGTGACGTGCTGATCGTGTGGCTGGTGCTGACCCTGGTCGGGTTGCTGGCGGTGGCGTCCTGCCTGGCCACCGCGGACCGGCTGGCGAGCTGGGTGCTGCGGCCGGTGACCCGGCTGGATGCGGCGGCGCACGAGATCGGCGCCGGGGACAGCGCGGCCCGGGTGCAGCCCGGGCTGGGCCCGCCGGAGCTGCGGCGTCTGTCGGCGAGTTTCAACGAGATGGCCGACGCGGTCGCCGAGGCGATGGAGCGGCAGCGGTCGTTCGTCGCGCACGCCAGCCACCAGCTGCGCAACCCGCTGACCGTGCTGCGGCTGCGGATCGAGGACCTGGGCAGCCGTATCGACGACGAGGAGCTGCGCGAGGACCGCGAGTTCGCCCTGGAGGAGACCGACCGGCTGGCCGACGTGCTGGACGGGCTGCTCGCGCTGGCCCGGGCCGAGCGCGGCCGGCACCGGGTGGAGACCGCCGACGCCACGGCGCTGACCGCGGACCGGGTGAAGGCGTGGCAGCCGCTGGCCGAGCGGCGGGGCGTCGAGCTGGTCGCGGAGCTGCCGGAGGAGCCGGTGCCGGCCCGGCTGGTCGCGACCGCTCTCGATCAGTCGCTGGACGCGCTGATCGACAACGCCCTCAAATTCACTCCGGCCGGTGGCCGGGTGGCGGTCCGGTTGACGTCCGCCGAGGACGGGCAGGCCGAGGTGACGGTACGCGACACCGGCCCCGGAATGACCGAGGAGCAGTGCCGGCAGGCCACCGAGCGGTTCTGGCGGGCCCCGGACGCGCAGAACGTGGACGGCGCCGGACTGGGACTGTCGATCGTCAACGTGCTGGTGGAGGCCTCCGGCGGGCAGTTCACGCTGGCGCCCGCCGACGACGGCGGCCTGGCCGCGACGATCCGGTTCAGGGCTTGACGCTCTTGTAGTAGCGGGCGGCCCCCGGATGCAGCGGCACCGGCAGGGTGGAGATCGCGGCCCGCAGCTCGAGGCGCTCGGCGGCCGGGTGGGCGGCGGCCAGCTCGCCCCGTCGCTCCATCAGCAGCCGGGTCAGGTCGTAGGCCAGGTCCTCGGGCATCGTCGCCGCCACGACCAGCAGGTTCGGGACGGCGATCGTGGCGACCGGCGGCAGGGAGTACGCCGAGGTGGGCACGTCGCGTACCACGTACACGTCGCTGTAGGCCTCGCGCAGCTCTCCGGCCCACTCGGACAGGTCGACGATCCGGATGCCGGCGTCGGCGCCGAGCTCTTTGATCCCGGTGACCGGCAACCCGCCGGAGAAGAAGAACGCGTCGATGTCGCCGCTCCGCAGCGACCGGATCGACTCGTCGAGGTTGAGGTCGCGGCGCTGCACGGCATCGGCCATGCCGGCCACGGAGAGGAGCCGGCCGACGGTCACGGTGGTGCCGGAGCCCTGCGCGCCGACCGAGACGCGTCTGCCCTTCAGCCCGCCGAGGCCCTTGACCGGGCTGTCCGCGCGGACCACCAGGTGCAGCAGGTCGTCGTAGACGCGGGCGAGGGCGACCAGCCCGGGAGCCGGCGCTCCCCCGGTGACCAGCACGTCGGACTGGGCGAACCCGACCTCGGCCTGCCCACGGGTGACCAGGTCCATGTTCGCCGCCGAGGCGGCGGTGACCAGGACGCTCGCGTCGGTGCCGGGCAGCTCGCGGTCGATGATGCCGCCGTAGGCCTCGCCGATCTTGAAGTAGACGGCGGTCTTGCTGCCGGTGGCGATCCGGACCTGGCGATCCTCCGCAGTGTCCCGGCCACAGCCTGTGACGATGAGGAGCGTGACCAGACCGGCAAGCGCCATACGACGACTGATGGGAAGGGTCACCTTGTTTCCCCACGCGGGACGGCCCGGTCCGCGCAAGTTTCCCTCAAGTCTTCGCCGCCGGTGTACCGGCCGAACGGCCTTATCGGTGACGGTGTCCTCAGCCACGGAGGGAGATGCCGATGGACCCGACGTCGATTCGTCCGGTTGTGCTGGCCGACGCGCTGCCCGGCGCGTTCGAGTCGGCCTGTCTGGTCGAGTGCGTGGACACCTCCCGCCCTCAGCGACAGCCCCTGCCCGCCCCGGTTCCGCAGGTGGGTGAGGCGCTGGCCGAGTTCGATCGGGAAGACGCCGCGGACCGCCTGGTCTACCTGCTGGACGGCCTCGGTTGCGAGGCGTCGCGGGAGATCCGAACGGGGGGCGGGCGGCGGCGGTACGAGGTGCAGCGCGTGGTCGTGGCGGAATCGCAGCGTCTGGCGACGAGCCGGATGCTGGCGGCGGCCTGGCGCCAGGGTCGGCAAGCCCTCCTCGGCACCGAACAACTCGGCGCCTCCTCGCCCCGGCACGTGCAGCGGCTCACCCTCGCGCAGGCCGCCTGGCGGGCCGCTCTGCTCGCCGCCGGTCAGCGCCGGCGCGGCCACCTGCTGTGGGTGACGTTGCGGGATCAGGAGATCGCCGCGGTGCTGGTCCGTGCGGCCCGGCTGCTCGGGGTGACCGCCGAGGTCGCCCGCCGGCCCGGCTGCGTGGTGGTGACGGTCACGGCGGACGCCGCGACCGCGTTGCCGGCGACCCCGCCCCGCCTGCGGCTGCGGGCCGGCTCGCTGGTCTGACCCGCCGGGGCCGCCCGTGCCCGGCCGGCCCTGCCCAGAGCGGCCCTGCCCAGGCCGGCCCTGATCAGAGCGGCCCTGATCAGACCGGCCCTGATCAGGCCGATTCCATGGTGAGGACGTGGAAGCCCCACGGGGGCAGGTCCACGAAGAGGCCCTCGTCGGCCAGCTCGTCGCCGTCGCGGTCGAAGACCCGGCCGTCCATCAGGTCGGTGAGCTCCCAGGACCGCCCGGACAGCCCCGGCCACGGCAGGGCGGCGCGCGCCTGGGCGGGCCGGCCGCCGAAGTTGACGACGACCAGGCGGCGGGCGGCGCCCTCGTGCCAGGACCACGCGACCACGTCACGGTGTGACGGATTGTCCGGCCAGCCGTGGCAGTCGAGCAGTCGCCACTCACCGCGGCGCACGCGGGGCGCCACCGCCAGCAGGCGCCGGTGGAAGGACCGCAGCTCCGGATCGGCCGGCTCGTCCGGGTACCGTCCGAGGAAGACCGGCAGACGCGTCCGGCGGCCCTCGAACTGGCCGTCGTGCCAGAGAGTGGCGCCGGGCAGCGTGGCGATGGCCACCGCGGCGGCCCGGTCCCGGCCACCGGGGACAGCGGCGGCGGCCCGCGGCTCGTCGTGGTTCTCGGTGAACCGCAGCAGCCCGTCCTGGTAGCCACGGTCGGCGACCAGGTGCTTGCGCAGCGACTCGGCGCCCTCGTGGGTGAGCCGGTCGTAGAGGCGCTTGTCGTAGCAGAAGTCGAAACCCTGCCGCTGCAGCGTCCACTCGGTGTCCCAGTACGCCTCGGCGATCAGGACCAGCCCGGGGTGGGCCCGCTTGACCCGCTCGATGATCGGCGGCCAGAACTCGGCGGACGGGACCGGCCCCGCGTGCTCCCCCCAGGTGCCGGCGAAGATGTCGTTGGTGACCAGCATCGCCATGTCGCAGCGGACGCCGTCGCACTGCTCGCCGATCCAGGTGAGGGTGGCCACGGTCGCCTCCCGCAGGCCCTCGTCGAAGGCGTTGAGCTGGGCGACGTCCGGCCACGGCGGGAAGAACGGGTCACGGCCGACGGCGAGGATCCGGCCGGCCGCCTCGAACCAGCCGGCCGGGTCGGCGGCGAGCGCGGCCTCACTGCCCTGGATGAACCAGTTCGGATGGTCGACGGTCGCCGGGTGGTCGGGGGCCACATGGTTGGGCACGTAGTCGAGGATCAACCGCACCCCGCGCCGGTCGAGCTCGGCACGGGCCGCGGCCAGGCCCTCCGGCCCACCCAGCCGGTCGTCGACCCGATAGCGGCGCACACAGTAGGGCGAGCCCACCACGTCGTCGTCGGTGAGGTCGGGCAGGGCGGCCCGGAACGCGCTCTGCAACGACGCGTTCGCCCGGGCGACGGCGAGACCCGCGGGACTGCGCTCCCAGACGCCCATCAGCCAGACCGCGTCGACGCCGGGCGCGGCGACCTCGTCCCACACCTCGCCCGGCACCGTGCCCAGGGTCACCGGACGGCCGTACCGCCGGGTCAGCCCGGCCAGCCACGGCCAGGTGCCGATCTCATAGATCACCGGCGCCGTCGGCCACCCGGTCATGCATGCCCCCTCGCTGACGTCCCCTCATGCTAGGGCGTGCGCCGGGCTCGCCGTCATCACCGCACCCATCACCACGACGCTCGCGAGCCAGAGCCTGATCAATCCGCGCATGGTTCCCCCTCCGTCACAGCCACCATGGGGAGAACGAGCTAGTTGATCAATCGTGGCGGGCGCCGTTTCTTTCCTGTGAATCCTTTCCGATGAATTAAGTATCGAACGATTCAACCCTCATGCCCGTATCGGAGGGCGGCACCATAACCGAGGGGTTCGGGAGGACACCGTGGCGCGGACCGGTATCGATACGTCGATCCTGCACAAGGGCTCACACAGCGCGTCGTTCTTCGACGTGGCGCGGGCCGCGGGCGAGGGCGTCGAGATCGTCGACTTCTGCATCCCGTGCAACCCGTACTTCCCCACTCCGGAGATGTTCGACGAGCTCTCCCGGGATCTGAAGAGCATTCTCAAGTACTACCCGAGCGACTCGTCGACGATCACCAAGAAACTGGCCAGTGTCCTCGGCCTGCATCCGCAGACGGTGGCCATGGCGAACGGCTCGACCGAGCTGATCACCTGGATCGACCACCTGCTGATCAAGGAGAGCGTGGCGATCCCGATCCCCACCTTCGGCCGGTGGACCGACCAGCCGATGGAGACCGGCAAGCGGGTCGACATGTTCCCGCTGCAGGAGCGCGACGGGTTCCGGCTCGATCTGGAGGAGTACGTCCAGTTCATCCGGGAGCGCAAGTCGCGGGTCGCGGTGGTCTGCAACGTCAACAACCCGGACGGGCACTACATCCCGCGGCGTGACGTGATCCGTTTCATGGACGCGCTCAGCGACCTGGACCTGGTCGTCGTCGACGAGTCGTTCATCGACTTCTCCGACGCCGAGCGCTACCCGTCGGTCGGGCCGGACGCGGTGATCCGCCCGAACGCGGTGGTGCTCAAGAGCCTCGGCAAGAACTTCGGCCTGCACGGCATCCGGTTCGGCTACATGCTGGCGAACCCGGCGATCGCCGGGAAGATCGCGAAGATGCTGCCCAAGTGGAACCTGAACTCCCTCGCGGAGAAGGTCGTCCACATGATCTCCGACCACGAGATGGAGTACGAGGAGAGCCTGCGCCTGCTCAGCCGGGACCGCCGGTCGATGGGCCGGGAGCTGCAGCGCATCCAGGGGCTGACCGTCTTCCCGTCGCAGGGCAACTTCTTCCTCGTCAAGCTGCCGAGCGAGTGGTCGGGTGTGGCCCTGCGCGACTACCTGGTCGCCAATCACGGCATCATGACCCGCGAGTGTGGCAACAAGCTCGGCATGACCAGCCAGTTCATGCGGCTCGTGGTGCGCCCGGCCGGCGATGTGGACCGGCTGGTCGACGGCATGCTCGACTACGCGCAGCGGTTCCACAGCCGGTCGGTCTACGACACCGACCCGCTGGAGAGCACCGGCCCGCGGGCGCGCTGGGCCGACACCGCGTACGACGACCAGCCGGACGGCGTCATCCAGTACCCGGGTCAGCGGACCGGCAACGATTACACCGCACGTCGCGCCGCCGTGGGCTGACCCGCGCGTGCCGTCCCGCGCGGTCGGCCCGGGACGGCACGGCCAACGCGCCGGGGATTCCGCTCAGCTCCCCTGACCGGCCGCCGAAAGGTAGTCGTGGAGCACAATCCCCGGGACGAGGACGAGCGGGCCAGGCTGTCCGCCCTGAGGTCGTACGAGGTGCTCGACCGGCCCCGGCCGGCCGTTCTCGACGATCTGACCCGGTTGGCCGCGTCGATGTTCGACACCCCGATGGCCGCGGTCTCCCTGATCGACCGGGACCGGCAATGGTTCGCCGGCAGCCACGGTCTCGCCGACGAGCAGACCCCGCTCGACGTGTCGTTCTGCAAGCACATCATCCCGGCCAAACGGCCGCTGATCGTCCCGGACGCCACCCGCGACAGCCGCTTCGCCGACCTGCCGAACGTCATCGGCAAGCCGAACATCCGGTTCTACGCCGGGGCGCCGATCGTGGACGAGGACGGGCACACGCTGGGCGCCATGTGCGTCATCGACGACCGGCCCCGCGAG
The DNA here is from genome assembly GCF_050956125.1 of Actinoplanes sp. CA-252034. Lineage (NCBI taxonomy): Bacteria > Bacillati > Actinomycetota > Actinomycetes > Micromonosporales > Micromonosporaceae > Actinoplanes > Actinoplanes sp. CA-252034. Next base: position 2,106,421 of record NZ_CP191846.1, on the reverse strand, counting down.
GTCGACGACGCCCAGGTCCGCAACCTGGTCACCTTCGCCGGGCAGGCCGCCGTGCACCTGAAGGCGATCCGCAACCGGCTGCGGATGGCCGACCTCGGCGACGAGCTGGCCCGGGCGTCGAAACGCGAGGACGACCTGGTCGCCACGATCACCCACGAGCTGCGTACGCCGGTCGCGTCGATCCAGGGCTATCTGGAGATCCTCGGCGACCAGGAGGACCTGGCGCCCTATCGGCGGCTGATCGAGCCGATCCACCGCAACGGCGAGCGGCTCGTGTCGATGGTCGACCACCTGCTCGCCGGCACCCGGCCGGCCGAGGCGCCGCTGCCCGCCCCGGTCGGGCCGGTCAGTCTGGACACCGTGGTCGCGGCGGCGGCGACCAGTTGCCGTCCGCTCGTGGCGTTGCGGGCGGAGACCGTACGGATGGAATGTGGCGCCGAGGTGCCGGTGCGCGCCGATCTCTCCCACCTGGCGCACGCCGTCGCGCAGGTGATGCGCAACGCGCTGCTGTTCACCCCTGCCGACCGTCCGATCACGATCGCCACCGGCGGCACACCGCAGCCCTGGGTGGAGGTCCGCGACGGCGGCATCGGCATCCCGGCGGCCGAGCTGCCGTACGTCTTCGATCGCTTCTACCGCGGGCGGCACGCCCGTGACGAGGCGATTCCCGGTGTCGGCCTGGGCCTGACGATCGCCCGCAACATCGTCGGGGCGCATCACGGGACGGTGACCGTGGACAGCGGCGGCGACGGCACCACGGTCCGCGTCACCCTGCCCGCCGCCGCGTAGGCCCTAGGGTGGTGGGATGGAGCAGCCCGGCGCGATGCGCGTCGACGACGTCGTGGCCGTGATCATCCAGCGGCTGGCCGAGCATCACCGGGTGGTGCCGGAGTACATCGTGCGCGACGCGATCGAGGCCGCGCTGCGCCGGCGCTCCGGCGACGACGGGCTGGTGCCGGCCGAGGTCGCCGAGGAGCTGATCACCGGGTTCTGCACCGGTGTCACGGCGGCCGAGGACGACTCGGCGACCATGCCGGCGGTGCTCAGCGGCGACGAGACCGGACGGCTGATGACCGCGCTGGGGCTGGCCGTGCACGTGGCCGCCTTCAACCTGGACCGGGACCGGCTGCACGTCGCGCAGATCCTCAACGGGGCCGCCGCCGCCATGGTGGCGCTCGGCTCGGCGGCCCGGGCCGCGTACTCCGACGGCACCTCGGCGGTGCTGCTGTCCCCGGCGACCCTGCGGACCGCCCGGACCACCGTGATCGGTGTGCTGCAGGGCATGCGGGACCGCGGCTGGCAGGCGCGGCACCTCGATCAGGCCGGCACCACGTCACTGTTCGGCGGCGTCCTCGACATGCTGGGCGCCGTCCCGCCGACCTGATCCCGGCCCGGCCCTTCAGCGGCCCGGCGCGAGAGCGGGGCCGGTCCCTTCAGCGGCCCGGCGGCGAGAGCAGGGCCGGCCCCTTCAGCGGGTCGGGGCGAGAGCGCGGGCGTACGCGGAGCGCCCGGCCGGCAGCGTGAACGACATCCGCGTGCCCCCGCCGTACGGATTGGCGCTCGCCTCGATCGTCCCGCCGTGCCGCTCCACGATCCGCTTGCAGATCGCCAGCTCCAGCCCGCTGGTGGTGGTCGAGCCCTTCTCCCGGTGGAAGTTGGTGAACACCTCGTGCCGGGTGGCCGGCGGGATGCCGAGGCTGTTGTCCAGGATGTCGATGCGCAGCAGCCCGTTCGGGGCCGGCTGGCAGGAGATCGCCAGGTACGGTGCGACGCCGGGCGCCATCATCCCCAGCGAGTTGTCGATCAGGCTCTCCAGCAGCTGGCGCAGCAGGACGGGGTCCGCCTCGACCGGGTCGAGCCGGCCCACCTCGAAGTAGGGCGGCGCGCCGCCGGTGCTGTCCGCCTGGTCGAGCCGGCTGTTGATGATGTCGCCGACGAGCAGGGCCAGGTTGATCGTCGTCGGCATCAGCTTGCCGTCACGTGCCGCGGTGTAGGCGAGCAGCCCGTTCAGGAACGTGCGCATCCGGGCGGCGGCCCGCTGGATCCGCTGCACCCGCTCGGCCGGGCGGTATCCGGCCAGTTCCTGCTCCAGCACCTCGGCCCAGCCCTCGATCGTGGTGAGCGGGTTCAGCAGGTCGTGCGCGACCCGCCCGGCGAACGACATCAGCTCGTCGCGGTGCCGGCGGTCGGCGGTGACGTCGTGGAAGACCACCACCACGTGGTTCGGGCCGGCGCCGAGCGCGAGCCGGGCGGCGTTGAACCGGACCACCCGTCCCTCCGGCACCGCAGCGTTACGCACCAGGACGTCCATCGGCTGGACCTCCTGGCCGGCCAGGACCCGTACGTGCGGCAGCTCGCCGTCGGTCAGCGGCGTCCCGTCGGGCTGGAAGAACCCGTGGTTGCTGCCGAGCGCCACCTCGCCGGTGACCGCCGGGACCGAGCCGAGCAGGCGGCCCGCGGCCGGGTTGCGCAGCACGAGACGGCCGGTGTGGTCGAGGATGGCGAGCCCCTCGGTCATCGAGTCGACCACCGTGGTCATCATGGTGGCCTTGTCGGTGGCCTCCTGCTCGGAGACTCGCAGGCGCCGGATCAGGCTGTCGCGTTCGTCGCGGCTGATCGCGAGGGCGAGGCCGACGCAGGCGAGGATGCCGGCGTAGAGCTGGATCAGCACGGCCCGTAGCTCGACGTCGGCGACCACCGCGTACGGGCCGTCGCCGCCCACCGTCCAGAGCAGGGCCGCGCTGTCGAGGACGACCGCGTGCAGGACCACGACGGGAGTGGGGAACCTGATCGCCGCCCACACGGTCAGGGGGATCAGCACGAACCCGATCGGCAGCTCCGCCTGGCTGCTGAACACCGCCCAGTAGGCGGCGACCGAGACGGCGAAGACGATCAGGCCCTCCGGCGCGTACGGCCGCCACGATCGGGGCGGTGCGCCGGTCGCGGGGCCGGCCAGCAGGCGGACGGCCGTGCCGAAGACCAGAATGGCGACCGCGTCCCGGAGGAACAGGGCGGCGGCGCCGGTGACCGTGAACGTCCGCTCACCGTCGAGCAGCAGGTGACCGACGGTCCGCGGCACGTTGGCGGCCAGTGAGGCGAAGCCGGCGCAGGACAGCAGTCTCCAGAGGTCGGGCAGGCTCGACAGCGGCCGGCCGCCGTCGGCGGAGGGCCGCAGGCCGGGCAGGCGGCGGTCCACCGCGAAGACGAAGGCGACCGCGCCGATCACCGCCACCAGCCCCTCCAGCAGGGCGATGCCGGGGCCGGTGCCGGTGAGGGCGAACCCGGCCGCGGTGAACAGGCCGACGGCGCCCGTGGCGGCCCACCGCCAACGGGACTCCGCGCTCGTCACCAGCCACATCGCCGCGATGCCGAAGGCGGGCCAGAGCATCGGCTCGCCGGAGTCGCCGAACGTCGTCCCGGCACAGGCCACCACGGCGGTCAGGTGGAGCACCGCATAGACGACGACGGGCGGTACGGCCATCGGAAGTCTCATCGGCTCGCCTCGTATCAGGATGTGACCTTTTCACCCTTCTTGTCGGCACATGTGGGACACGGCTTAGCCGAAGATATATACGTTTCGATATCTGGTTGTTAACAGCCGTCACGAATACGCTCAGCGCGGAGCTGTCGAGCGATGGGCATCTATCCCTGTGCTCGCCGCCGGCAGGCGCGAGAGAGGAAGATCATGGCGATTCGACACAGCAGCGGCCGCACCCTGGCCGCCGGCCTGTTCGCACTGGCGACGGCGGTCGTCGCGACGGGAACCCCGGCCGCGGCAGCGCCCGTCACCGGCCAGATCCGGCTCGCCGGCACCGCGGACGCGGTCCCCGGAAGCTACATCGTCGTTCTGAAGTCCGGCGCCCAGGAGGCCGGGCTCACCAAGGCCTACGGCGGCGCGGTCAAGCGCAGCTTCGGCAAGGCCATCAACGGGTACGAGGCCAGCCTGACCGAGGCGCAGGCCAGACGGCTGGCCGCCAACAGCCGGGTCGAGTACGTCGAGCAGAACCAGGTGATCACCCTGGCCGCGACACAGACCAACGCGACCTGGGGAATCGACCGCATCGACCAGCGGGCGCGGCCGCTCAGCACCACCTACACGTACCCGGTCACCGCCTCCAACGTCACCGCCTACATCATCGACACCGGCATCCTCTACAGCCACAGCCAGTTCGGCGGGCGGGCCACGGCCGGCTACGACGCCGTCGGCAGCGGCGCGGTCGACTGCAACGGCCACGGCACCCATGTGGCGGGCACGGTCGGCGGATCCACGTACGGCGTGGCCAAAGCCGTCAAGCTGGTCGGCGTCCGGGTGCTCAACTGCTCCGGCTCCGGCACCACGGCCGGCGTCATCGCGGGCGTCAACTGGGTGACCAGCAACGCGGTCAAGCCGGCGGTCGCCAACATGAGCCTCGGTGGCGGCGCCAGCACCTCGATCGACACGGCCGTCCGCAACTCGATCGCGTCCGGTGTCACGTACGCGGTCGCGGCCGGCAACTCCAACGCCAACGCCGCGAACTACTCGCCGGCCCGGGTCGCCACCGCCATCACGGTCGGCTCCACCACCAACACCGACGCGCGGTCCAGCTTCTCCAACTACGGCAGCACGCTGGACATCTTCGCGCCCGGCTCGTCGATCACGTCGGCCTGGTACACCAGCAGCAGCGCCACCAACACGATCAGCGGCACCTCGATGGCGTCCCCGCACGTCGCCGGTGCGGCCGCGCTCGTGCTGTCCCGCAACCCCGGCTACACCCCGGCCCAGGTCTCCTCGGCCCTCACCACCAACGCCACCACCGGCGTGGTGACCAGCCCGGGCTCCGGCTCCCCGAACCGGCTGCTCTTCGTCGTCCAGTGATCGCGTGAAAGGCCGGGGACGACCGTCCCCGGCCTTTTGTGACAGCTCCGGCCCGTGATGATGCTCGCGGCCTGAGCAGGACTTTCGTACCGCGTTCCTCGGTTGTGACGGATGTGACGAGGAGCGTGATCGACATGATCGAGCAGGCACGGCACCGGGTCGTCGTGATCGGAGCGGGCTTCGGCGGCAAGTACGCCGCCAAGGCGCTGCGGACGGCCCCGGCCGACATCACCGTGATCAACGGAACCAACCACCACGTCTTCGAGCCTCTCATCTACCAGGTCGCCACCGGCGTCCTCTCCCCCGGCGAGGTCGCCACCCCGGTGCGCGAGATCTTCCGGCGGCAGCCCGACACGGAGGTGCTGCTCGGCTGGGTCACCGATGTGGACACCGACGGGCGGACCGTGACCGCCACCGCGCCCGGCGGACTGCCGTACCAGGTCCCCTACGACACCCTCATCGTGGCGGCCGGGACCGCCCAGTCGTACTTCGGCCAGGACCGCTTCGCCGAGCACACCATCAGTCTGAAGACCATCGACGACGCGGTCGAGCTGCGCTCCCGCATCCTCACCGCCTTCGAGATGGCCGAGCTCGCCACCGACCCGGCCGAGCAGGCCCGCTGGCTGACCTTCGCCATCGTCGGCGCCGGGCCCACCGGCGTCGAACTGGCCGGGCAGATCGCCGAGATCGCGCGCCGCACCCTGCCCGGCGAGTACCGGCGCATCGACCCGGCGCGGGCCCGCATCGTCCTGATCGACGCGGCCGACCGCGTCCTGCCCGCCTTCAGCGCGGGCTCGTCCGCGGCCGCGGCCCGGCGGCTCCGCCGGCTGGGCGTCGAGATCCACGTGAACACGCTGGTCACCGACGTCGACGCGGCCGGCGTGCGGATGACCCCGGCGCCGCCGGCCCCGGTCGCGGAGGAGCGCATCGACGCGATGACCCGGGTGTGGAGCGCCGGCGTCGCCGCCCCCGCGCTCGCCGCGCGGATCGCCACGGCCACCGGGGCGCCCACCGACCGGTCCGGCCGGATCCTGGTCGAACCGGACCTGACCGTCCCCGGGCACCCGGAGATCTTCGTGATCGGCGACCTGATGGCCCTGGACGGACTGCCCGGCGTCGCGCAGGTCGCCATCCAGAGCGGCGGCTATGCCGGGCGGGTCATCCGGCGCCGCCTCGCCGGCAAGCCGGCCGGCAAACCGTTCCACTACTTCGACAAGGGCGACATCGCGACGGTGTCCCGGTTCGCCGCGGTCGCCGACCTCCGAGGGGTACGCCTCAGCGGCCTCGCGGGCTGGCTCCTCTGGCTCGTCGTGCACTGGGCCTACCTGCCGCGCGGCCGCAACCGGGCGAGCTCCCTGATCCGCTGGGCGGTCACGTTCCTGGGCCGTCGCCGTCCGGAACGCGCCGTCACCGCCCGCCAGGCCGGCTTCCCCGTGCCGCCGCCGGCACCCGCCACGCCCGCACCCGCCACCGCCACGCCCGCACCCGCCACCGCCACGCCCGCATCAGCCACCGCCACGGCCGCGCCGCGCCAACCGGTCACCTCGGCCGCTTTGCCCCGCTGAGCGGCCGGTCGCCGAACCCCTGTCCGGTCATCGGGCGGGGGTTGAGCGGGACCGGCGGATCCGGCCCGGCGGGCGCGGGTCGGTGGTGAGCCGCAGCCCCGTCACGGGGTGGGGCCGGGTGGTGGGTGGATGCGGTCGGGGAGGGGTGGACCGTACCGAATCGAAACCCGGCGGCAACCCGCGTTTGTCTGGGGAGAGAGGGGTCCGGGCCGATTGCTCGGGTCACCTCGGCGGTGGATCACCGCCGGCCTCGAGAACCGGAGACACCATGACCGCCATGATGGAACTCGCGCCCGTTCTCCCCCGCACCGCCGCCGGGCCCATGGTGCTCGTGGTCGACGACGACGAGGACGTGCGTGACCTGGTGACGTTCAAGCTGCAGATGGCCGGGTACCGGACGGTGACGGCAGCCGACGGGTGCACGGCGCTGACGCTCGTCAACGAGATGCGGCCGGATCTGGTGGTGCTGGACATCGCGATGCCGGGGATGGACGGGCTGAGCGTCTGCTACCGGATGCACGCCGATCCGGCCACCGCCGAGATCCCGGTGATCATGTTGAGCGGGATGGCCAGCACGACCGACATCGATCTGGCGTACGTCACCGGCGCCGAGGAGTGCATGGCGAAGCCGGTGAACGTCGGCGATCTGGTACGGCGGGTGAGCTGGCTGCTGCCACGGCGGCCGTGAGATCGGTCTCAGCCCGGCCACCGAGACCCCGATAAGGCAGGGGTGAGAGGGAAGCGGGCGGTCATCAGCGCACTGGTGGCGGCGGTGGGGTGCGCGGTGACGCTGAGCGTCAGCGTCGCGCTCAAGCGGCACGAGGCCGCCAACGGCGAGGTCCAGATGGATCGCCGCACCGCCTCCGCCGCCGAGGCGGTGCGCACCGAGACGCAGCGCTACGTCGACACGCTGATCACCACGGCGGCCGCGGTGGGGGCCCAGGAGGTGCTCACCCGCTCCGAGTACGCGGCCCTGACCCGGCCTCTGAAGTCGATGAAGCTGGCCGGCGCGAGCACGATCGCGTTCATCGTGCCGGCCGCTGACGGCGAGGTCGCCAAGGTGCAGGAGCTGTGGCGGCAGCGTGGTGCGCCGGATCTCCTTCTCCAACCGAACGGCACCGGCGATCACGCCTTCACGATCTATCTGACGACGCTGGACGGCACATCGATCGATCCGGGCCTCGACCTGACGAAGGCCGAGGCGCCGGCCGCGGCGATCGACGACGCGCGCCGCAGTGGCAAGGTGGCCGTCTCGGACACGTACCAGCTGCTGGTCGATGCCAAGGTGCCGCCGGAGCGACGGCAGAGCTCGTTCGTTCTCGCGGCCCCGGTCTACCAGGGTGAGCAGCGGCGGTTCCTGGGCTGGGTGGTGCTCGGCGTCCGCGGGCAGGACTTCATGGGCGCCACCCTGGAGCGGGCCGGGCAGAACCTGCTGGACCTGACGCTGCAGGCCGACGACGCGGAACGGCGGGAGGTCGCCGTCGCCACGCTGCGGGCACCGGTCGAGGGCGAGCGCGACCTCCGCCGATCGGTCGTCGTCCCGGTCGCCGAGAGCAGCAGCTGGACGCTGCATCTGGCCGCGGTCAGCGACCGGCTGCCGGGCGCGGCCAGCGGACTGCCGGCGGCCGTTCTCGGGGGCGGACTGTGCCTGACCCTGCTGCTGACGTTGCTGATCCGGGTGCTGGTGGCGGGCCGGGAGCGTGCCGAGGAGCGGGTGCGGCAGGCGACCGAGGAACTGCTGGCCGGCGAGGAGGCGTCACGCCGCCAGGCGGAGCTGTTGCTGGCCGTGATGGACGGGATCAGCGACGGGGTGGGCGTGGTCGGGCCGGACGGGCGGTATCTGCTGCACAATCCGGCGGCCCGTCGGATCCTCGGCCGGAACGAGGGTGCGCGGGGGCCGGGTGGCTGGGCGGACCAGTTCGGGCTGTACCTGCTGGACGGGGTCACCGAGTACCCGGTGGACGAACTGCCGCTGACACGGGCGCTGAACGGGGTGAGCAGCGACCAGGTCGAGATGCTGGTACGCAACCCGGAGCAAACGGAGGGCCGGGTGATCAGCGTGTCGGCCCGGCCGATCGAGACCACGGCCGGGGAGCACGGGGCGGTCGCCGTCTTCCACGACATCACCGACCGCAAGCACGTGGAGAACGAGCTGCGCGGATTCGCCGGTGTGGTGGCCCACGACCTGAAGGCGCCGCTCTCCGCGGTGCGCGGGTATGCGGAGCTGATCGTCGAGGCGCTGGCCGACCCGGACCCGGCGGCCGTGGAGGACGCGCTGCGCAGCGCCGGCAAGGTGATGGCCGGCGCGGACCGGATGCACACGCTGATCATGGAGTTGCTGGACTACACGGCGGCGCGGGACGCGACGATGCGGGTCGAGGACGTGGGCCTGCGGGAACTGGTCGACGACGTGGTGACGGCCCGCACCGACGCGCCGGGGTCGCCGGGCTGCCGGCCGGACGTCTTCGTCGGGGCGCTGCCGCGGGTCCGGGGCGACCGGGTGCTGCTGCGGCAGGTGCTGGACAACCTGCTGGGCAACGCGATCAAGTACACCCCGCCGGGTCAGTCGCCGCGGATCGACGTGACGGCCCGGGTGGACGACGCGGGCCTGGTGCGGGTGCAGGTGGCGGACCGGGGCATCGGCATCCCGGACGGCGAGCACGCCGCGGTCTTCGACAGCTTCCATCGGGCGAGCAACGGCACGGCGATGCCCGGCACCGGGCTCGGCCTGGCCATCTGCCGCCGGATCGTCGAGCGGCACGGCGGTCACATCGATGCTCTGCCCAACCCGGGCGGGGGAACGATCTTCATCCTCACGGTCCCCGCGGCGGCCGCCGAACAGGCGCTGTGTGAGAACGTGCACATATTCTAGTTCACCCCCTTGATCGATAGGAGATGGCGCACATATATTCCTGCCCATGCCCGTGGTTCTGCATTGGTTCCTGCCCACGACCGGTGACAGCCGGTCCATCGTGGGCGTCGACGATCGTGGCGGGCGCAGCACGCACACCGACGGCGCCGCGCTGCGCGAGCCGGACATCGAGTATCTGATCGACGTCGCCCGCGCCGCCGAGCGCACCGGGTTCACCGGAGTGCTCACCCCGACCGGCACCTGGTGCGAGGACGCCTGGCTGACCACAGCGGCGATCACCCGGGAGACCAGCACGCTCAAGTTCCTGGTCGCGTTCCGCCCCGGCTCGCTCTCCCCCACCCTGGCCGCCCAGATGGCCGCCAGCTTCCAGCGGATCTCCCGCGGCCGGCTGATGCTCAACATCGTCACCGGCAGCGACGCGGCCGAGCAGCGCCGCTTCGGCGACTGGCTCGGCAAGGACGAGCGGTACGCACGCACCGACGAGTTCCTGACCGTGCTGCGCGGCGCCTGGAACGGGCCGTTCGACTTCGAGGGCGAGCACTTCCACGTCGCCGGGGCACTCGCGCCACGCCAGTTCAAGAAGCCACCGATCTACTTCGGAGGCTCGTCGAAGGCCGCGCTCGACGTCGCCACCAACCACGCCGAGGTCTACCTGACCTGGGGAGAGCCGCCCGCCGCCGTGGCCGGGAAGATCGCCGCCCTGCGGGAGCTGGGCTACCGGGGACGATTCGGCATCCGGCTGCACGTCATCACCCGGGACACCGCGAAGCAGGCCTGGGCCGAGGCGGACGCGCTGCTCGACGCCCTCACTCCGGAGCAGATCACGAAGGCACAGGCCTCCCTGCGCCAGGCCGACTCGGTCGGCCAGCAGCGCATGCTCGCGCTGCACGGCGGAACACGGGACGGCCTAGAGATTTACCCTAATCTATGGGCTGGGGTCGGCCTCGTCCGCCCCGGCGCCGGAACAGCCCTGGTCGGCAGCCACACCGAGGTCGCCGACCGGATAGCCGAATACCACGACCTCGGCATCGACGAGTTCATCCTCTCCGGATACCCCCATCTCGAGGAGGCGTACCACGCCGGCGAGGGCCTGCTGCCCGAGCTGCGGCGTCGCGGCCTCCTGTCAGGAGCACTCGAGAAATGACCACTTATAACCGCCGTGATCTGCTGAGACTCGCCGCCGGAGCGGGGGCGGCCTCGGTCCTGGCCGCCTGCGCCGGGCCCGGGGGCGACTCGTCGCCGTCCTCGAAATCGTCGAGTGAGCTCTCCTTCGCCCACTGGCGTGCGGAGGACAAGGCCGTCTTCGAGCAGATCGTCGCCGACTTCCAGAAGTCGAAGAACATCACCGTCAAGCAGGACATCTCCCCGTCCAACGACTACCAGAGCACCGCGCTGCAGAAGCTGCGCGGCGCCGCGATCGGCGACGCGTTCACCGCCTTCCGGGGCGCCCAGTTCCTCGACATCGCCAAGGCCGGCGTCTCCACCGACCTCACCGGGCAGAGCTGGCTGCAGAACTACGAGCCGTCGCTGATCACCGCGGGCGCCACCGGCGGCAAGCAGCTCGGCGTGCCGTACCAACTGGTCTTCAACACCCCGCTGGCCAACACCGACCTGATCGGCAAGGCCGGGCTCGGCGAGGCCCCGAAGGACTGGCAGGGCTTCCTCGCCCTGGCCGACAAGCTGAAGAGCCAGGGCGTCGCGCCGATCGCCTGGCCCGGCGGCGACGCCGCCAACGCCGGCCAGCTGCTCAACGTGCTGGTGGTCAACAACGCGCCGGCCGACGACGCGCTCGGCAAGATCGAGACGGGCGAGCACAAGGTCACCGACGACTGGTTCCTCACGGTCCTCAAGCAGTACGCCGAACTGCGCCCGTACTTCCAGGACAACGCGACCGGCACCGGCAGCGACGCCGCGCTCGCCCTCTTCGCCCAGGGGAAGGCCGCCCTGCTGGCCACCGGCTCGTTCCAGGTCGCCGGTGTCCGCAAGCTCGGCGCGACCTTCCCGATCGACCTGCTCGCGCCGATCACCACCACCGCCGACAAGGCCAGGTACGAGGGTGTCTTCAACGCCACCTTCATCCTCGGCGTCAACGCGGCATCGTCGAAGAAGGACGCGGCGCAGTCCTGGCTGGCCCACCTGTCCGACCCGGCCGTGGCGGGCGTCTACGCCAACGGCACCGCCCAGCACGTGACCGTCAAGGGCGTCGAGTACACCAACGCCGACCTCAAGGCGCTCGCGCCGTGGCTGACCAAGAAGACCGCCCTGGCCCCGCGCTTCCAGTTCACCAACCTGGACGTCCGCGGCGCCGTGGAGAACGCCACCGTGCAGGTGGCCGGCGGCAAGAGCCCGGAGCAGGCCGCCGAAGAGGCCCAGAAGGTCATCGACCAGAAGAAGAAGTAGTGAAGTTCAAGCTCTTCCTCTTCGCGGTTCCCGCGCTGGCCCTGTACGGCGGGTTCTTCCTGCTTCCCGCGGTGCAGGGCCTGCGGTACGCGACCACCGACTGGGACGGGTACAGCTCCACGTTCAACGACGTGGGGCTCGCCAACCTGGGCGAGGTCGTGTCCAACGACGACCTGTTCCGCAACGCGCTCACCAACAACCTCAAGTTCATGCTGGCCGTGGTGGTGGGACAGACCGCCCTGGCGCTGCTGCTCGCGGTGCTCCTGGCCGTACGCAGCCGGGCCTCGACGTTCTTGCGGGCCCTGTTCTTTCTCCCGACCGTGCTGTCGTCGGTGTCGGTGGCGTTCATCTGGAAGTTCGTCTACGACCCGAACTTCGGGCTGGCCAACGCCGTGCTGGACGCGGTCGGGCTGGGCACGCTGAAGTCCGCCTACCTGGGGAACGAGGACACCGCGATCCTCTGGGTGGCGGTGGCGCAGGTCTGGTTCCACGCCGGGCAGATGATGATCATCTACATCGCCGGGATCAACCAGATCCCCCAGGAGCTGTACGACGCGGCGCAGACCGACGGCGCCGGGCGCTGGCAGCAGTTCCGGCACGTCACCTGGCCCATGGTGGCGCCCGCGACGACGCTGGTGATCGCCTACACCACACTGCAGTCGTTCAAGGCGTTCGACCTGATCCTGGGCCTCGCCGGGAACCCTCCGCGGTCCGGCCTGGACGTGCTCGCCACCCGCATCTACACCACGTTCGCGAACTCGCAGCTCGGCTACGCCGCGGCCGAGTCGATCGTGTTCATGGTGGCGATCGCGCTGGCCACCTATCTGCAGAACCGAGCCGCGAGGATGGCACACGGATGAGCCGGCGCCTGATTCTGGCGGTCTACACACTGCTGATCACGGTCCCGATCCTGGTGATCGTCGGAGGGAGCCTCAAGACGACCCGGGAGTTGTTCGCCTCGCCGTTCGGGCTGCCGGCGAACCCGACACTGGACAACTACGCCACCGTGCTCAGCGAGCAGGAGCTGCTGCGGGTCCTCGGCAACAGCGCCCTGGTGGTGTCGGTGTCCGTGCCGGTGACGCTGCTGCTGGGCAGCCTGGTCGCGTTCGCCGTCGCCCGCCTGCCGAAGTGGCCGTCGGCGCTGCTCTTCGGGGTGTTCGCGATCGGCCTGGCGGTCCCGGCGCAGGCGATCATGATCCCGCAGTACGTGCAGTTCGACCGGCTCGGCCTGCGTAACAGCCTGACCGGGCTGATCCTCGTCGACGTGGTGGTGACCCTGCCGGTGGCGGTGTTCATCCTGGCCGGGTTCATGCGCACGCTGCCGCCCGAGCTCTACGAGGCGGCCGAGATCGACGGGGCCGGGCCGTGGGCCACATTCCGGCGCATCGCGGTGCCGGTGTCGTACCCGAGCCTCGCCGCCACCGCGATCTTCCTGCTCGTCATGCACTGGAACGACCTGCTCTACCCACTGCTGTTCATCGACGACCCGGAGAAGCGGACCCTGCCGCTGGCGTTGCTCGACTTCCAGGGCGAATACCTCACCGACTACCCGCTGCTGTTCACCGGCGTGGTGGTCGCGTCGCTGCCGATGGTCCTGGCGTACGCGTTCCTGCAACGGCACTTCGTCGCCGGGATCACGGCCGGGGCGGTCAAGGGCTGACCGGGCGCGCACCGGACGTTCACGGGAAGTTGGGGCTGATCGTCCGGTGGGCGGGCGGGCCGGCGCCTAGGCTGATCGCTCCGCAGCCGCGCCCGGGAGTCCGTCATCAGCGTCGTCACCGCACCGAGCCCCGTCATGACCTCCCCCCGGCCGGCCGGGCGGCCGCTGCGGTATCTCGTGTGGACGCTTCCGCCGCTACTGACGGCGATCCTCGGCGGATGGCGGCTGACCGGGGCCTCCCTCTGGGCCGACGAGCTCGCCACGTGGGGCGCGGTCCGGCTCGACTGGGCGCACCTGTGGCGCCTCGGAGGCTCGGTGGACGCGGTCGTCACCCCGTACTACGCGGCCCTCAAGGTCTTCACCGGGATCGCCGGGACCGGCACGCCCGCGCTGCGCCTGCCCTCCCTGATCGCCGCCGTCCTCACCGCCGTGGTCGTCGCCGAGCTGGGCCGGCGCGCCGCCGGGGACACGGTCGGGCTGCTCGCCGGGCTGCTGTGGGCGGTGCTGCCGGTCGCCTCCCGCTACGGGCAGGAGGCCCGGCCGTACGCGATCGCCGTGCTCTTCGCCGCCCTCGCCCTCCTCGCGCTGATCCGCCTCCTCGACCGGCCGGGCGCCGGGCGTGCCGCGGTCTACGCGGCCGCCCTCGCCGCCACCGGCCTCGTCCATCCGCTCAGTGGGCTGCTCGTGGTCGCCGGACACGCCCTCGTCGGCCGATCCGCCTGGCGCGCATGGCTGCCCGCCGCCGTGGCCGGCAGCCTGCCCGCGGTCGCGCTGCTGCTGTACGCCACCTCCCAGACCGCGCAGATCTCCTGGATCAGCCGGGTCGGCGAGCAGACGCTGCGGGTGCTGCCCGGGCAGCTCTTCGTCTCCGCGATCGCCGGCGGCATGGTGCTCGCCCTCGCCGTCGCCGGACTGCGCCGCGACCGCATCGGCTGGGCCCTGGCCGCGGCCGGATTCGGGCCGCCCGTGCTGCTGCTCGCCGCCGGGACCGTCACCGAGATCTGGGTCGCCCGGTACGTGCTCGTCGCCATGCCGGCACTGGTCGTCCTGGCCGCCCGCGGCGCCGGATCGCGGACCGCGGCGGTCATCGGGCTCGTCGCGCTCCTCGGCTATCCGGCCCAGGTCGACATCCGCGAACCGGCCGGGCACGGACAGGACTCGGCGCGGATCGCCCAGGTCATCCCACCCCGCTACCGGGAAGGCGACGTCGCCGTCTTTCCCGACCGGCACCCCAGCATCGGGTGGGCGGCCCGGGACGTCTGGGCCCGCTACCTGCGGGAGCCCCGGCCCGCGGACGTGCTGGCCGTCTCGGGGCAGCGGGCCGACGGCCGGCTTCTCGCCGCCGAGTGCCCGGACGCCTCCTGCCTCGGGGAGCCTGCCCGGATCTGGGTCATCCGCGTCGACTCGCCGGCCGATCCGCTGGCGGACATGTCAGCCGCCAAGCGCGAGCGGATCGCCACGGGGTACCGGGTGGTGCAGCGATGGAGCTATCCGCTGCTCGGTATCACGCTGATGGAACGCACCCGCCGGTAGCCGACGGCGGTTGCACGGCGGGGCCGGGTGGTGGGCCGCCGGGGTTCTCGACGATCAGGTCCGCCGTCTCGCGGACCTGATCGGCCGCGTAGAACGCGTCCTCCTGCCGGGCCCAGCGCGCCCAATGCGGGGCGTAGGTCTCCCCATCGCGGGCGAGGGCGCGCCGCTTACGCACCGCGGTCGGGGCGTCGACCCACACGACCCCGCAGAGGTACGGCCGGAGCACCCGCCCACCGGAGCCGACCCCCTCGACGACCAGCCAGTCCGCGTCGGGAACCGGGTGTTCCTCGGCGTAGGCGCCCGCGGCCCAGTCGAAGCGGCGCCACCCGGCCGGCCGGCCTTCGGCGAGCGGCTCGAGCACCCGGGAGCGCAGCTCTTCGACGCCTTCGCGGAGGCCGTCCCATCCGGCGTACAGGTCGTCCATGTGGATCAGCGGCGCACCGAGGCGCCCGGCGACGGCCCGGGCCAGCGTGGTCTTGCCCGCCCCGGAGCGCCCCTCGACGGCCAGCACCCGGCGGCCGTTCGGCGGGGCGAGACGGTCCCGTGCCCAGGTGAGCACCTCGGTCAGGGCGCCGGCGGGCCAGGGCGGGTGGATGATCGGCGCGTCTCGATCGGGACTCGTGGGTCGGTGGGCCACACCACCAGTCTGACCACTCACTCAGCGTGATCAACCGGTGTCCCGCCGGGATCGGGCTCCGGAGGAATGCCGCCGTTACTCACCGGAGTCGCGGAACGGGTGTTTCAGAGGCGACCGGGCTCACAGATTCGCCATCGACAGGACCCGCAATCCACAGGCTCACCACAGGAATGTCCGCCACGCTTCGCCATTCCCCCCGTACCTAGGAGCCGATCGCGTGGAGCCCACGACCAGCACCGACGTCAGCATCGTCATACCGACGCACAGCGAGAAGCGCTGGGCTTCGCTCACCAGGACGATCGCCTCCGCCCATGTCCAGACGCACCCGGCGGCCGAGGTGGTGGTCGTGGTGGACCACAACCCGGCGATGGCCACCCGGGTGCGGGCCGAGTTCCCGGACGTCACGGTCCTGGAGAACGCGTACGCCCGAGGCGCCTCCGGCAACCGCAACACCGGCGCCTTCCACACCCGTACGCCGTTCATCGCGTTCCTCGACGACGACACGGTGGCCAGCCCGCACTGGCTGTCCGGGCAGCTCGCGCCGTTCGCCGACCCGTCGGTGGTCGGCACCGGCGGCGGCATCATCCCGGCGTGGGCGCGGACCCGCCCCACGTGGATGCCGGACGAGCTGCTCTGGGCGGTCGGGGTGTCGTACACCGGCATGCCGACGCGTACCGCCCCGATCCGCAACGTGTGGTCGGCCAACATGATCGTGCGGCGTGAGGCGTTCCTCGCGGTCGGCGGCTTCCGTGCCGGGTTCGGCAAGGTGGGCGACCAGAACCGGCCCGAGGACACCGAGCTGTGCCTGCGGATGAGCGCGACCGCCGGCGGTCGGTGGATGTACGTCCCGGGCGCCACCATCGACCACGAGGTGCCGGCCGAGCGGTCGACGTTCGGGTTCCTGATGCGGCGCTGCTACGCCGAGGGCCGGGGCAAGGTGCAGATGGCCGGGCTGATGCCGAAGAACCAGGAGCTCGGAGCGGAGAAGGACTACCTGCGGCGTACGCTGCCGCGCGCGGTGGCCCGCAACCTGGCCGACGCCGGCACCGGCCGCGGCATGTATCACGCGCTGCGTGCGGCGACCGTGGTCGCGGCGGTGGCGGCTGCCGCGTGGGGCGGCGGCGTCGAGACGCTGGCCGCGGTCTTCGAGGGCACCACGGCCGGCGACGTCCATTGACCGGTGCGGTCGTCACCGCGACCGGCGACGTCCGCTGACGGCTGCGAGCTACACCGTGCGTTCCAGACGGATCTGGACCCACTTGGAGGTGGGGGTGCCGCTCTCGTCGGCCTGCGAGTCGAGTGGCACCAGCGGGTTGGTCTCCGGATAGTAGGCGGCCACGCAGCCCTTGGGCGTGTCGTACTCGACGAGGCGGAACCGGTCGGCCCGCCGCTCCGACCCGTCGGCCCACTCGGAGACCAGGTCGACCAAGTCGCCGTCGGCGAAGCCCAGCTCGGCCAGGTCGGCGGCGTTGATGAACACCACCCGGCGGCCGGACCTGATCCCCCGGTACCGGTCGTCGAGCCCGTAGATGGTGGTGTTGAACTGGTCGTGGCTGCGCAGCGTCTGCAGGACGAGCCGGCCCTCCGGGACGGTCATCACCTCGAGCGGGCTTACCGTGAAGACGGCCTTGCCCTCGGCTGTCGGGAAGGTCCGCGAGTCGCGCGGCGGATGCGGCATGGTGAACCCGCCGGCCCGGATCTTGGCGGCGTAGTCGTCGCAGCCGGGGACCACCCGGCCGATCCGTTCCCGGATCTGCTCGTAGTCGGCGGCGAACCCGTCCCACGGGATGCCGTGCCGGTCGCCGAGCGCGGCGGCGGCGATCCCGCAGACGATGTCGATCTCGGAGCGCAGCAGGGGCCCGGCCGGCTCGGACCGGCCACGCGAGGCGTGGACCGCGGACATCGAGTCCTCCACGGTGATCCGCTGCACCCGGCCGCCGGTCAGGTCCTGCTCGGTGCGGCCCAGGGTGGGCAGGATCAGCGCGGTACGGCCGGCCTCCACATGGCTGCGGTTGAGTTTGGTGGACACCTGGACGGTCAGGTCGGCGGCACGCATCGACGCGGCGGTGACCTCGGTGTCGGACATGGCGCTCACGAAGTTGCCGCCGAGCGCGATGAACACCTTGGCCCGCCCGTCCCGGAACGCCCGGACCGTGTCGACCGCGTCGTGGCCGTGCTCACGCGGCGGCTCGAACCCGAACTCGTCACGCAGCCGGTCCAGGAAGAGCGCCGACGGCCGCTCCCAGATGCCCATGCTCCGGTCACCCTGCACGTTGGAGTGCCCCCGGACCGGGCAGAGGCCCGCGCCGGGCTTGCCGATCATGCCCTGGAGGAGGGCGACGTTGACGAACTCCTTGATCGTGGCGACGGCGTTGCGGTGCTGGGTGATGCCCATCGCCCAGCAGTGCACGATGCGCTGCGCGCCGGCCAGCATGTCGGCCGCGGCCTCGATCTCGGCCCAGGTCAGCCCGGTGGCGGCGAGCACCTCGGCCCGGTCGATCTCGGCGACGTGCGCGGCCCACGCCTCGAACCCGACCGTGGACGTGCCGATGAACTCCTCGTCGGCCACGCCCTTGCGCAGCAGCAGGTGGCCGATCGCCTGCCAGAGGGCCAGGTCGCCGTTGGAGCGGATCCGCAGCAGCCGGTCGGCCAGCGGGGTGCCCCGGCCGGCCAGCCCGCGCGGTCTCTGCGGGTTGTCGAAGCGGAGCAGGCCGGCCTCCGGCAGCGGGTTGATCGCCAGGATCTTCGCGCCGTCGCGCTTGGCGATCTCCAGCGCGGTGAGCATGCGCGGGTGGTTGGTGCCCGGGTTCTGCCCGGAGACCACGATCAGGTCGGCCTGGTGCAGGTCGTCGAGGGTGACCGAGCCCTTGCCGATGCCGATGGTGCGCACCAGGGCGGTGCCGGTGGACTCGTGACACATGTTCGAGCAGTCCGGCAGGTTGTTGGTGCCGAACGCGCGGGCCAGCAGCTGGTAGACGAACGCCGCCTCGTTGCTGGCCCGGCCGGAGGTGTAGAAGGCCGCCTCGTCCGGGCTGTCCAGAGCCTGGAGATGGGCGCCGATCAGTGCGAACGCCTCGTCCCAGGAGATCGGCTCGTAGTGGCCGCCGCCGTCGCGCCGGACCATCGGGTGCGTCAGCCGGCCCTGTTTCTCCAGCCAGTGATCGGTGCGCGTGGCCAGGTCGGCGATCGAGTGCCGGGCGAAGAACTCCGGGCCCACGGTGTCGCGCTGGCCCTCCCAGGAGACCGCCTTCGCCCCGTTCTCACAGAACTCGGCGGTGTGCCGGCGGCCGGAGGGGTCGGGCCAGGCGCAGCTCATGCAGTCGACGCCGTCGTGCTGGTTGAGCACGGCCAGGTTGCGGGCGGTCTTGCGGACGCCCATCTTGCGGACGGCATCGGCCAGACTCAACCGCACCGCCTCGAGCCCGGCCGCGTGATCGGCCGGCGGCCCCACCCGCAGGTTGGCCTCTTCGTCGTCGAGAGCCGGCATCGGACCTCCCCAGGTCGCCGAGATTCGATTCCAGTCTCCCTCGCCGGATCTCCGCGACGGCAGGCGGTGTCGGCGGGCTGGCGGCGAGGATCTGCCGGCGCGGTGGTCGCGCAGCTCGGCGAGGGTCAGCCGGCGCCGTGGTCGCGCAGCTCGGCGAGGGTCAGCCGGCGCCGTGGTCGCGCAGCTCGGCGAGGGTCTCCGGGGCGGGCCAGTCGTCGACGCGGTAGCGGGCCGGGGCCAGCAGCGGCTCCGGCACGAGACCGGCCCGGTCCTCGGCGACGTGCCAGGGGACGCGGAACTCGACGCCGCCGTCCGGCCGGGCGAAGGCGATCGAGTCGGCCCGGGGCAGCAGGGCGCTCACCCCGGCCGGCCAGGTGGCGATGGTCTCGGCCGGTCCGCCGCCGGGTGGCTCGACGGCGATCAGGCTGCCGATGTGCGTGTCGACGCCGGCCTTCGCGTACTGGGTGGACAGCCACTCGGTCTGGTTGGAGTACTCGGTGAGGGCCAGGACCGCGGCGGCCCGGCGGGCGGCGGCGTGGTGCGGGTGGCCGGGCGGCGGAGCGTACGGCACGGAACGCCCGTCCGGCCCGGCGACATACCCGACCGGGGACAGGTAACGGATCGCCTCGCCGAAGCCGTGCTCGACGACCGCGTAGATCTGCTCGATTCCGGTCTCCGGCAGCGGCGCCACCAGCAGGGTGTTGTTGTCCGGCACGAAGGCGATGACCGGCCCGCCCATCCGCTCCCCCGCCTCGGCCAGCCAGCCCGGCGACAGCAGCAGCGAGGTGAAGTAGCCGTCGCCGTCGTCGAGCAGGCTGATCGCCGAGCCGCCACGCCACTCCCGGTCCAGGCTGTCCCGGGCGATCGCGGCCAGGTTGGCACGGGCCACCGCGAACACCTCGTCGACGTCGACGCCCCACTCCTCGATCCGGTCCGGGAGGATGTAGGCCATCGCGTCGGGGGCGTCGACGACGACCAGCTCGCGCAGGAACGGCATCGCCGGGCGGGACAGCGGCGGGCGCATCCCGGCCGGGCCGGCGACGCCGAACGTCACCGGGCGCACCACGGGGCGCAGCTTCGGGCGTACCGTCTCCCAGCTGTCCTCCGGCATCGGCGTCATGAGCCGCAACAGTTTCTCGAGCCGCTCCCGGCGCTCGGCCGGGGAGGCGCCGGCCGTCTCGCGGTAGACGTTCGCGAGGTAGAGGTGGGCGGGACCGTCGGCTCCGGCCCGGTGGATCGAGATGGCGAAATCGTCCGCCTGATAGACCGCGCGCTCCACACCCGGGGTGCGCCGGGCCACCCGGAGAGCGAGCTGGGCGAAGCGGCGGCGCGGCGAACCGGCGAACCTGTCCAGCAATCCCATTGGAGGACCCTAGCGAACTTCCGGCCCGGCCATCGGGCCACGGGTGCGGCGCCCCCGGAAAGCGCGGGGTTCTCTCCGGAGCCGAAGTAAACTAAGTTCACTTCGGCTCCGGAGAGAACCAGCCCCCGACGAAGGGACCCAGAGATGACGAAGAAGCCGCTGACCGCCGCGAGCACCGTCGGCGAGTGGCTGGACCATCCGGAGGGTGGGCCGGCCCTGGGCGGGCTGCTCGCCGCCGGTGGCGCGGACCCGTCGATGCTGGCGCCGGTCCGCGGCCTCCCGTTGCAGCAGATGGTCGAGCTCAGCCAGGGGAAGATGCCGCAGCCGGTGATCGACGAGCTGGTCCTGCGGGTCAACGGCGGGGTCGCTCCCGAGGCGGTCGAGGAGTCCGGCTGGAAGGAGCAGATCGTCCCCGGCCGGTTCCTCGGCCGGACGGTGATCGTGACCGGCGCGGCCTCCGGGATCGGCCGGGCCACCGCCTCCCGCATCGTCCGCGAGGGCGGCCGGGTGATCGGCGTCGACATCACCGCCGACAAGCTGACCGAGGCCGGGGCCGAGCTGGGCGACTCGTTCGTCGCGGTGGCCGCCGACATCACCCGGGCCGACGACATCGACCGGGTGATGGCCGCGGCCGGCGACCGGATCGACGGGCTGGCCAACGTGGCCGGGGTGGTCGACGACTTCAGCCCGATCCACGAGACGTCGGACGCGGTGTGGGAGAAGGTGTTCGCCGTGAACGTCGACGGGCTCTTCCGGCTCACCCGCGCGGTGGTCCCGGCCATGCTGGCGGCCGGTCGCGGCGCGATCGTGAACATCGCCTCCGAGGCGGGGCTGCGCGGCAACGCGGCGGGCGTCGCCTACACGGCGTCGAAGCACGCGGTCATCGGCATCACCAGGAACATCGCCTTCATGTACGGCCGGGACGGCATCCGTACCAACGCGGTCGCGCCCGGTGGGGTCGCCACGGGAATGGCGCCGGTGGGCCAGTCGGAGTTCGGCCGCGGGCGGACCGGCCCGTTCCTGCAGCTCATCCCCGGGGTGGCGCAGGCCGCCCACCTGGCCGCGTCGATCACCTTCCTACTGAGCGACGACGGCGTGAACCTCAACGGGGTGGTGCTGCCGTCGGACGGTGGCTGGTCGGTCCAGTAGGGCCGGTCAGGGCCTGCTGCAGCAGCGCGCCGTAGTGGGCGATCAGCTCGCCACGGTCCGCCGACACCAGGCCCTCGTCCTCCACAACCCACAGGGCGTAGAGCAGCCCCCCGACCAGCGCCGCGGCGATCCGGGCCCGGACGTCGGCATCCGGGCCGGAGAGCCGGGCCCGCACCGGCTCGACGAAGGTGCGCTCGTGGATGGCCTGAAGCCGGACCTTGATCTGTGCCTCGTTGCTGCCCCGGACCAGCGCCAGGTAGACCCCGCGGATGTCGTCGTCGGTGAGCACGACCTGGATGAACCGCTCGCCGAACCGCTCCAGCGGGACGTCGAGCAGCGGCTCGTCGTCGATGGTGAACTGCATGGTGTCGAGGAAGAGCAGCTCCTTGGTGCCGAAGTGACGGATCACCAGCGCCGGGTTCGTCACCGCCTGGGCCGCGATGTCCCGAACCGAGGTCCGCGCGAAACCACGCTCCCGGAACAGACGAGCCGCCGCGGCACGAATCTCCCCGCGAGTCGCCTCGCCACTGCGCCTGACCATGCCACCGATCGTAGGCCGGGTGGCGTCCCACCGATCCGTCCAGGCCTCTCCCGCCACATCCGTGTGGCCCCGAGGGGCCAAAGCGGACCCGGTCCGAGTTACTTCGCACGAACTTCGCCCCGCTTTCCGGACGTCGTGCTCAGCTATGCGGGACACAAGCGACTTAACGGAAAGGTCAGACATGCGAAAATCGACTCGGGGACTGATCACCGCGTGCGCCGGTCTCGCTGCGGGAGCCACGTTCGGAGCCATGCCCGCGATGGCCGACCCGGGCTGGTGGCCGCCCGGGCACGTGCTCGGCTACTACAACACCATGGGCGACTGCAACGGGTACGCGAACTCGATGGTCCTGATGAATGCCGACTACGACTGTGACTTCTACTCGCAGAGGGTCGCCAGCCCCTACGTGCTGGTGATCCAGAGACCGGTGCGGATCGTCCAGCAACCCGTGGTGGACTACGAGCCCGCGCCGGTGGTGGAGCAGCCGGCGCCCGTCGTGGAGGAGCCGGCGCCCGTGGCCGAGGAGCCCGCGCCCGTCGCCGAGGAGCCCGCGCCGGTGGCCGAGGAGCCCGCGCCCGTCGCCGAGGAGCCCGCGCCCGTCGCCGAGGAGCCGAGCGGCACGGCTCTCGCCGACAAGCCGGCCAAGGCCCACAAGAAGCACAAGGCCCACAAGGCGCACAAGGCCGACAAGCAGGGCCAGGCCCAGGCGCAGAACGACGACCAGGGCACCGCGCAGGACCAGGGTCAGGCCATGGCCGACGAGCCCGGCTACGCCCAGCAGCCGTGCGTCACCGTGGCGTCGGCGTGCAACGGCGCCGGCGTCCTGACGACTGCGCCGGTGCAGGTCGTGCCGGTCGGCGGCCCGGTCATCGTCAACAGCTACAGCGGCGGTGGCTACTACGGCGGATACGCCGGATACGCCGGCTACGGGGGCTGGCACCACCCCTGGCACTGAGCCGAATCGAACGCGGCGGCCGGGCAGATGCCCGGCCGCCGTCGCGTCTCAGCCCCCGGCCATCGCCCCGACCACGAGGAACGGCTCCTCACCCCGGGCCACCCGGTCGGGCAGCGCCGCGTCCGGTGGCTCGTTGGACAGATCCTCCTCGCAGGCGAAGAAGCGGACCAGCGCCCGCCGCTTGCCGGTCCCCCGGTCGCGCATGGTGCCGACCAGCATCGGGAACCTCTCCTCCACGGCGTCGAGCACGTGCCGCTGGGTCACCTCGCCGGACACCTCGACCCGCACCTCACCGGACACGTGCGCGAGAGTGCGCAGGTGAGGCGGCAGGACGACCCGGATCACGGCAGTACCTGCGCTTCCACCGAGCAGATCGGCGGCAGGTCGCTGACCAGGGCCTTCCACGTGTCGCCGCTGTCCGCCGACCCGTACACCTGGCCCGCGCTGGTTCCGAAGTAGACGCCGCACTCGTCCAGCGTGTCCACCGCCATGGCGTCGCGCAGCACGTTGACGTAGCAGTGCTCCTGCGGCAGGCCCACGGTCAGCGGCTCCCACTGCTCGCCACCGGTCCGGCTCCGGTAGACCCGCAGCTTCCCGTCCATCACGTAGTGCAGCGTGTCACTCGTGATCGGCACGACGTAGATCGTCTCCGGCTCGTGGGCGTGCACCGCGATCGGGAAACCGAAGTCGGTCGGCAGATCGCCGCTGACCTCGCGCCAGTTGTCGCCGGCGTCGTCGGAGCGCATGACGTCCCAGTGCTTCTGCATGAAGAGCGTGTCCGGCCGGGACGGGTGCTGGGCGATCCGGTGCACGCAGTGACCCACCTCGGAGTCCGGGTCGGGGATGCCCTCACTGTTCAGGCCGCGGTTGATCGGCTGCCAGGTGACGCCGCCGTCGTCGGTACGGAACGCGCCCGCCGCCGAGATGGCCACGAAGATCCGGTCCGGGTTCACCGGGTCGAGGATGATCGTGTGCAGGCACATGCCGCCCGCCCCGGGCTGCCACTTCGGCGCCGACGCATGGGTGCGCAGACCGGTCAGCTCCACCCACTTCTGACCGCCGTCGGTGCTCTTGTAGAGGGCCGCGTCCTCGGCGCCGGCGTAGACGACGTCCAGCTCGGTACGGGACGGCTCCAGGTGCCAGATCCGCTTGAACTCCCACGGGCGCGGGGTCCCGTCGTACCAGAGATGGTCGCCGACCTCACCGGCGTAGGTGAAGTCGTGGTCGACCTGCTGCCAGGTCGCCCCGCCGTCGTCGGACCGCTGGATCAGCTGGCCGAACCAGCCGCCCGACTGCGACGCGTAGATCCGGCCGGGATCGACCGGTGATCCGTTGGCGTGGTAGATCTCCCACCCGGCGAAGTGCGGCCCGTCGACCTTCCAGTCCTGACGGGCCGCGTCCGAGGTCAGGATGAACAACCCCTTCCGGGTGCCGACCAGCAATCGAACACCGCTCATGTGCCACTCCCCTCGAGTCGTCGCCCGCGTGGTCGCTGGTCGAGCCGACGAACCACACAGGCCTCTTGACGCATCATGGTGTGCCTTGCGTCACCTCGGGGCAGTCTAGGACTGATGTTCGATCAGAAGGGGTCAACCCTGTAGTGCGCGGGCCATTTCGGCCTGTTCGGCGAGCACGTCGTTCATCCGCGCCTGTACGGCGTCCATCTTCCCGATCGTCTCGCTGGTGGTGTGGATGCCGTTGGCGACGGTCTCCGCGCTGGACTGGATCCCGGCGATCTGGTCGGCGACCTTCTGGGTGGCCTCGGCGGTCTCCCGGGCCAGCTCCTTGACCTCCCCGGCCACCACGGCGAAGCCCTTGCCGGACTCCCCGGCCCGGGCCGCCTCGATGGTGGCGTTGAGGGCGAGCAGGTTGGTCTGCTCGGCGATCGAGGAAATGATCTTGATGACGTCGCCGATCGCCGCCGACGCCTGCCCGAGCGCGGCCACCTCCGCCGTCATCGCCGACGCGCGGGTCACCGCCTGCTCGGCCACCGTCGTCGCGTCGTCGCTGGCGCTACGCAGCCGCTGCACCGTGTCCAGCAGGTCACGGGCGTTGGCGGCGGCGCGCTCCGTGCCGCGGACCACGTCGAGGCGCTGCGACACCAACTGCTGCACGTTGCGCAGCGCGGCCGCCCGCGAATCGGACAGGTCGATGTACTCGGTGGTGAAGAAGTCCATGGTGCCGACCACCCGGTCGCCGCTCATGATCGGGAAGCAGACGCCGGAGCGCACCCCGGCCCGCTGCGCCGCCGGCGCCCGCACGCAGTCGGTGACCTCCGCGAGATCCTTGACGAAGACCAGGTCGCGGGCCCGCCAGGCGCGGCCGGAGAGGCCGACGCCCTCGGCGAACTCGGCGGCCAGGGTGACCCGGCGGAACTCGTCACCGGCCGAGCCCGACTCCAGGTGGAACTTGAGCACGTTCAGGTCGGTGTCGATCTCCCAGAACGAGCCGTACGCCCAGCCGAACGCGGTCCGCACCGCGTCCAGGGCGGACCGGATCGTGGTCGCGCTGTCCGACGCCGCCCCGACCCGGGTGACCACCGTGGTGACCGCCTCCCGGTCGGTGGCCACCTGCCGCAGCTCGGCGGCGGCGACCGCGGCGGACCGGGCCTGCTCGGCGACCCGCGCGACGGCCATGAGCTTCTCTTTACGCGCCGGGTCGGCGTAGATCGGGGTCGTCGAGTAGTACTCGAGGACGGCCAGCACCTCGGTGCCCTTGACGACCGGCAGCATCATCGCGGCGACCATGCCCGCCTTGGCCGCGGCCTGCCAGCGGCGGCAGCCCGTGGCCCGCTCCGGGTCCTCGTCGAAGACCGGCGAGCGGCTCTGCAGTGCCTTGGTCACCAGCTCCGGCTCGGTCACAGCGGCCAACTGCGGCTGGAGCGGGCCGAACTCGTGCAGCCGCCGCAGCCGGTTGACGCCGTCCGGGACCCAGACCGCGCCGTACCCCATCTTGTGGAACCGGACCATGCTCTCCACGGTGATCCGCCAGGCGCTGTCCTCGTCGGTCGCGGCGTCGAGAGCCAATACCAGCTGCTCCAGTGCCTCGACGTCGCGCGGGATCGGGCGAGCCGTCTCGGGACTGGCCACACGTGAACCGAACAACCGCACGCTTCATCTCCCTCGACCGACGCTGAAGAACCGGATACCTGAGATATCGGCCCGGCCGCCGGAAGGATGAGACTCAATCCCAGGGCACCCACGACGCGTTGACCAGGGGCGTCTGCCGGGACTCCAGCTCACGCAGCAGGATCCCCTCGCGCAGCCCCCACGGACAGATGATCACCGACTCCACGCTCAGGCGGCGCATCACCTCGTAGGCGACGATCGCTCCGGCCAGGATCTGCCGGGCCCGGTGCGGCGACACCCCGGGCAGGTGTGACCGTTTCGGGCTGGGCATCGCGGCCAGCCGCTTGATCCACGGCCGGAGGGCGGTCGCCCGCAGCTCCCGCGGGACGAACGGGCCCAGCCGCAGCGGCGGGGCGCCGGCCAGCCGGGCGAGCTGCTGGAAGGTCTTGGAGGCGGCCACCGACGTGCGCGGGGCCTCCCAGGAGGTACGGGCCGCCACCTCGGCGAACTGCTCACGCACGTGCTGACGCAACCGCCGCACGGCCCGTGGCGAGGGCGGATCGCCGTCGGCCAGGAACTCCCGGGTGAGCCGGCCCGCGCCCAGCGGCAGCGACATCGCCGACTCGGGCAGCCGGTCCCGGCCGAACGCGACCTCCAGGCAGCCCCCGCCGATGTCGACCATCAGCATCGGACCGGCCTGCCAGCCCAGCCAGCGCCGCGCCGCCAGGAAGGTCAGGCGGGCGTCCTCGATGCCGGTGAGCGTGCCCAGGCGTACCCCCGTGCGCCGGTGGACCTCGGCGAGGACCGCGTCGCGGTTGGGGGCGTCCCGGACCACCGCCGTGGTGTAGGCGAACATCCGGTTCACCCCGGCCCGGTGCGACTCGGCGACTGCCTCGCCGACCGCGGCGACCATCCGATCGAG
This sequence comes from Actinoplanes sp. CA-252034, assembly GCF_050956125.1. Lineage (NCBI taxonomy): Bacteria > Bacillati > Actinomycetota > Actinomycetes > Micromonosporales > Micromonosporaceae > Actinoplanes > Actinoplanes sp. CA-252034. The sequence continues at coordinate 2,079,414 of NZ_CP191846.1, read as the reverse complement.
GGCCGCCGCTCCGATCGTCCCGTCGGCCGGCAGCCGGTGCGCGAGCCGCGGGCGCCGCTCCCAGGTGTGCACCGGCAGCGGCAGCCCGGAGGCGGCCTCGGCGATCACCAGGTTGACCGTGTTGGACCCGACGTCGAGCACGCCGAGCCGCGGCGAGGAGGCGCTCATGGGCGGAACCGGTATCCCATGCCGGGCTCGGTCAGCAGATGGCGCGGGCGCGCGGGGTCCGCCTCCAGCTTGCGGCGCAGCCGTGCCATGTACTGACGGAGATAGTTCGTCTCGGTCCGGTACTGCGGACCCCAGACGTCGTGCAGCAGGTCACGCTGGGAGATCAGCTTCCCCGGATGCCGTAGCAGGTGCTCCAGCAGCTGCCACTCGGTCGGGGTGAGCCGGACGTCGCCGCTGATCGTGTGCTCGGCCAGGTCGACCTCGAACGCGCCGAGCCGGACCACCGGCGCCTCCGGCTCACCCGGCTGCGAGCGGCGGGTCACCGCCCGGATCCGGGCCAGCAGCTCGTCCACCCCGAACGGCTTCGTCACGTAGTCGTCGGCGCCGGCGTCGAGCGCGGTCACCTTGTCGGTGCTGTCCGCCCGGCCGGAGAGCACGATGATCGGCACCGAGGTCCAGCCACGCAGGCCCGCGATCACGTCGGCACCCTCCATGTCCGGCAGGCCCAGGTCCAGCACCACGAGGTCGGGGTGGTGGTCGGCGGCCGCGCGCAGAGCGGCCGCGCCGTCCGGGGCGGTGTCCACCTCGTACCCCCGCGCCTTGAGGTTGATCCGCAACGCCCGGATGATCTGCGGCTCGTCGTCGACCACCAGGATGCGGACCATGCGGCTCATTTCGTCAGAGGGATGCTACTCAGCGTCTGCGGCGCGTCCGAGACCGCGCGCAGGATGGTCCGGCCCTCCGCCGGAACCTTGAAGGTCTTCGACGGCGGAACCAGCGTGTACGTCCCGGTCTCCCCGTCCGCCAGTGTCCCCGGCCCGGCCTGGATCCTCCAGAAACTGGCGATCGTCGCACCGGTCGTCACCGAGAAGTGCGGGCTCACCGGCTCGCCCGAACGGTTGGTCACCTCGACGGTCAGCTCCGGCAGGTTGCCACCCGCCACCACCGGGGTGCGCACCGCGAAGTCCAGCGGCTGCGGGGTGGCCACCGCGACCAGGAACATCGCCGCCGTCGGCACGAACAGCGCCGCGGTGACCGCCCGGAGCCTCGGCACCTCGAACCGGAAGGCGCCGGCGAAGTCGGCACGGGTCGTCGTCACCAGCGCCGCCAGCCACAGCGGCATGGTCAGCAGCCAGTAGCCGTCCTGCGAGCGCGTGGACACCATGAAGATCACCCACGGCAGCACCGCGATCGCCGGCCCGAGCGTACGCAGATGCAGGCCGAACGCCACCAGCAGCGCCACCAGCAGGGCGATCGTCGCGCGCCCGTACCAGTCCAGCGCCGCGCTCCCGCCGATGATGTAGTGCGTGATCCCCATCAGTCCCTGACCGTGCGGGACCGCGTGCTGCAACAGCGGCTCGAACACCCCGGTCAGCCACGCGTGCGGCGTCGTCACGATGAACGGCAGGCTGGACAGGAAGAACACCGCCAGCGCGGCGCCGCCGTAGCGCAGCAGCAACCAGAACGTGCGGGCCAGGCCCAGCTCGCCCAGGCGCAGCACGATCAGGCCCACCACCAGGAACAACGCCAGAAACCAGCCCAGCTGGTGGATCGAGCAGGCCGCTCCCAGCGCCACCGCGCGGACCAGACCATGACGGCCGAGCCTCCCCGCACGCCCGATCTTCGGCCAGCCCCACAGAGCCACGCACAGGAACGGAAGAGCGATCACCGAGGGGTACGCGTTGTCGGCGTACGACGTGAACGTGCCCAGCCCTAGCACACCCAGCGTCGCGATCGGCCGCAACGGCCTCGGCGCCACCGCGAACACGAACACCGCCGTCGCGAACACCGCCAGCCACGCCACCAGCACGATCCCCGTCATCGACGGGAACAGCCGCTGGAACACCGCCCCGATCTCCACCCCAGCGGCGGATAGCCGAAGTCGAACACGGTACGGCCGTCCATCAGCTGCGTCGGCAGCGCCGGATCGATCCCCGGCCACGCCGAGGTGTACGGATTGCGCCCCTTCGCCAGAGCACGCGACGCCGCCTCCATCAGGAGGCCCTCGTCGACCGTCAGCGCCTTCGCCCCCGACACCCCGGGCCACGCCGCCACCAGCTTGATCACGATCGCGGTGACCAGCACCCCGGCGTCGAGCCGGGCCAGCGTCCGGTGCCGTGACGCGCACAACGCGAGCACCGCGGCGACCAGCATCGCCAGATAGGCGCCGGTCAGCACCAGGGCCAGCCACGGGCGGCTCATCGCGTTCGCCTGCCAGAACCCCCGGGTTCCCACGACCAGGCCCATGACGGCCGCCACTGACAGCCCCCGGTGCAGCCACAGCAGCAGCTCCGCGCCGGTCACCCCGGCGCGCCGGGCCTCCTCGTCAGCCGCGTGGGCGTCGTCGGCGGTCACGGCCTGCCTCTCCCCGCCCGTCTCCAGCCTCGTCGTCGCCGCAGACCGATCGTCACCCACGAGATCCTGAACCACCGGCGCATCCTACTAGCGTCCCGTCCACCCGCCGTCCGTGTGGCCCCGCGGGACAGCCCCGGCGGTCGCGCCGCGGTCCGGCGCCGGGACCGCGTCGCGCGGTGGCCACGGGCGGGGTGGATTGCGGGTGGCGGCGGCCGACGGCGTACCGGATCAGGGTTGGTAGACGTGGAGGCCGGCCCAGAGGGCGGTGACCGCGGCGACCACGGTGAGGGGGACGGTGGCCGCGCCGAGCTTGAGGAAGTCGGAGGTGCGCGGGGCGGCGTCGCGGGCGTGCAGGATGCGGCGCCAGAGCAGGGTGGCCAGGGAGCCGGCGTAGGTGAGGTTCGGGCCCACGTTGACGCCGATGAGCACGGCCAGCAGCAGACCCGGCGAGTGGGCCACCGCGGGCAGCAGGACGAGGGTCGCCGGAAGGTTGTTGAGGACGTTCGCGAGGATCGCCGCCAGCGCGGCCGCGCCGAGCAGGCCCAGCAGGTCGGGATGGCGCGGGATCCAGGCGTCGATCCAGTCGCCGAGGCCGTTGGCCCGGACGGCCAGCACCACCACCCCGAGCGCCAGAACGAAGGCGCAGAAGGCCGGGTTCGCCTCGGTGAGCAGGGCGAACGGGCGGATCTCCCGGCGGCGAAGCAGGGGCACGGCCAGGGCCACCGCGCCGACGGCGGCGATCCAGGCCGGCTCGACGCCGAACGGCTGGAGCACCGCGAAGGCGGTGAGGGTCACGGCCAGGACGGTCAGCGCGTAACGCGGGGGCGGGCCGGGGTCGGCCGGGCTCGGGTTCGCGGGAGCGGCCAGGTCGCCGGCGAAGAAGAACTGGAAGACCAGGAACTCGACCAGGATGACGGCCAGCCAGGGGGCGGCCATCAGGGCGGCGAAACCGGCGAAGGTCAGGCCGCTGGCGGCGAAGGCCAGCAGATTCGTCAGGTTGGAGACGGGCAGCAGCAGCGAGGCCGAGTTTGCCAGGTGGTTGCAGGCGTAGGCGTGCGGACGGTGGTGGACACCGGCGCGGGCGGCGACCGCGAAGACCACCGGGGTGAGCAGGACCACCGTGGCGTCGAGGCTGAGCACGGCGGTGGTCAGGGCGGCGGCGCCGAAGACGGCGCCGAGGAGACGGCGGGGACGGCCCTTCCCGGTACGGGCGACGAGCGCCCCGATCCAGCCGAAGACGCCGTGCCGCTCCGCCGTGAACGCGAGCACCAGGATCGCCGCCAGGAACGCCACCGTCGGCGCCAGCTCCTCCACCTCGTGCAGGGCCGCCGACGGGGAGACCAGGCCGAAGCCGACGGCCAGCACGGCGGCCGGCACCGCGGCCGCGGCCTCGGGGAGTCCCCGGGGCCGGGCCACGGCGAAGGCCAGGACGGCAGCCAGCAGCGCCAGCGCGATGATCATGAGCACGCGACTAGCCTATGAGCGGGCGGCCGGGTCGGCGAGCCGGGAAGGGCCCCGTGTGACGAGGCACGCCTCGCCTCAGTCCGCGGTGTCCTCCTCGGTCTCCTGCGCCGGCAGCGGCCGCAGGCGCAGCTTGGTGATCGCCCGCCCGGTGATCTCGACGACCTCGGCGGTGTGACCGTCGATGCGGACGGTCTCCCCGGGGACGGTCGGGATGTGGCCGAGCCGGGCCAGCGCCAGACCGGCGACGGTCGTGTAGTCGCCCGCGTCGGTCTCCTCGATGTCGACGCCGATGTCGGGCAGGTCGTGGATCGGGAAGGTGCCGGGCAGCAACATCGCCCCGTCCTCCTCGTGGATCACCGACTGCACGTCCCGGTCGCTCTCGTCGTAGATCTCGCCCACGACCTCCTCGACCAGGTCCTCCATCGTCACGATGCCGTCGATGGCGCCGCGCTCGTCGACGACCAGCGCGAACTGCTGGCGCTGGCCGCGCAGCTGGCGCATCGCGTCGGACACCTTCAGCGTCTCGGGCAGGAACAGCGGCTCGAACATGTGGTCACGGGCCAGCCCGTCGGCGGTGATCAGGTCACGCAGGTGGACCACGCCGAGCACGTCGTCCAGGCCCATGGCGCCGGTGACCGGGGCCCGCGAGTGACCGCCCTTGACGAGACGGGCCAGCGCCTCGGGAGCGGGCAGGTCGGCGGGGAGGATCAGCACGTCACGGCGCGGGATGAGGATCTCCCGGAGGATCCGGTCGGCGATCTCGAAGGCGCCCGAGATGATCGTCCGCTGCTCGGCCGTGATGTCCTGCTGGGCGGCGACCATGTCGCGGATCTCCTCGGTGCTGACCTCCTCACGGCCCGCGTCGGGGTCGCCGCCGGCGAGGCGGACGACCAGGTCGGTCGACTTGCCGAGCAGCCAGATCACCGGCCGCGACAGGGTGCCCAGCACGTCGAGCGGGCGGGCCACCAGCATGGCCCAGCCCTCCGCACGCTGCATGGCGACGCGCTTGGGGGCGAGCTCGCCGACGACCAGGGTGAAGAACGTCAGGACGATGGTGACGAGGATGATCGAGACGGGCTCCGCGGCGTCGCCGAGGAAACCGAGAGGCTCGATCAGCGGCTGCGCCAACGACACCGCCGCGGCAGCCGAGGCGAGGAAACCCGCCAGGGTGATGCCGATCTGAATGGTGGCCAGGAACCGGTTGGGGTCCCGCGCCAGCTTGGCGAGGGTCCTTCCGGTGCGGGACTGCCGCTCGAGACGCTGCAACTGGCTCTCCCGCAGCGAGATGAGAGCCATCTCGCTTCCCGAGAACGCCGCGTTGAGCAGCACCAGCACCATGACAAGGACAACTTGCCAGCCGTATCCGCCCACGGCGGACATCAACTCCTTCACGAAGAGACGAAGGCTCCAGGCTACCGGTGCCCGCTGTGAGCATTCCCAGGGAGATCCCGATCCATGCTTGCCGCGAGCCGCTGATGTCCACTCGATTCCACGCTGTCCGGTAATTGACGAGAACACTTGTCGAGCCGTTCATTGACTGCTGATATGCCCGGGTGTCCAATCCGGTCCATGCCGTTGAAGCGATACGGGGTTCTGCGGGCGGCCGTTATCGACCGTCGCATCGAGACCAATGACACGACGCATTATCAGATTCATCTGCGGGCCTCCGGAGTCGATTACCGGGCGGCCGTCGACGTGCGTTCCCAGCAGAGCCCACCGGGCCTGCTCTACCTGGGGATCGACCATTTCGATCATCCGATACTGGAGAGGGTCCGCGGGCTTCCGGACGGTTTCACCGATATCGAGAGCCGGGTCGGCGGCGCGGCGATCGACTTCATCCGCGGGAATCTGTTCGACCGTGCCTCGATGCGCCCGGTGCCGACCGCGAGGCCCGGGCCGGAGAATGATCTCGGGGGTTTCCTCGATCATTTCGTCCGGCGGGCGCTCGGTGACCTGGACGCGCGGGCGTACGTCTTCGGCGAGGTCTGCGAGCCGGAGGCCAAATCGGACCGGGTCTTCGGCTTCCGGCCCGGCAACGGCATCCACGACGTGCACATGAACCAGGGCAACCGCGGGCGGTTCGCCGGTGACGACGGCGTGTGGCAGGACGGGGCGCTGCTGCTGCACTTCCCGGCCGCCGACGACTGGGTGGCGGTCTTCCTGGCCTTCCAGTCACAGGTGTGGCACACCGACGACATCACCGGGCACCCGCTGCCGGAGCTGCCCGGCGCCGGCCCGGCGCCACAGCCGTCGCCCGTCGAGCCGGACCATCTGGTACGGGTCGTCGCGGCGCAGGTGAATCCGTCCCGCCCGGAGCCGGAGGCGGTCACGCTGCTGAACGCGTCGCCCCGGGAGATCGGCCTGGACGGCTGGGCGCTGGTGGACCGGGCCGGTGGCCGGCTGCCGCTCTCCGGCGCGCTGGCGTCCGGTGCGGCGGTCCGGGTGCCGGTCGCGGCCCCGGTGCGGCTGAGCCCCGGCGGCGGGACGCTCACGCTCCTCGACGCCCGTGGGCTCAAGGTGGACGGCGTGGCGTGGACCGCCGAGCGGGGGCGGCGGGAGGGCTGGAGCGTCGTCTTCTAAACGGCCTCCGCGTCCAGGATGAAGACCGAGCCTCCGGCGGGGTGCGGCTCGTGCCGTACCTCGCCGTGGTTGGCACGGGCCAGGCTCCGGACGATGTAGAGGCCGAGTCCGGTGCCACGGACCGAGCCGGCGTCGCGTTCGGCCCGGGAGAGCCGCTCGAAGAGGTGCGGGCGGAACTCCTCCGGCACGCCGGCGCCACGGTCCTCGACGCTCAGCAGCACCCGGCCGCCGGAGGACTCGATCCGTACGCCGGTCGCGCCCCCGGCATACTTGTCCGCGTTGGAGAGCAGGTTGACCAGCACCTGCTGCAGGTGGCCGGGGTTGAAGCGCAGGGTGACGTCCGGCCCGGTCACGGGCACGCCGGTGGCGCCGGTGCTCGCCAGGGCCTGCGCGATCCCGTCGTGCAGCGAGACCTCGCCACGGACGGCGCTCAGGTTGCCGGCGTCGATGCTGACCATGCCGAGCACCTCGCGGACGATCTCGTCGAGCCGTTGCGCCTGGCGGCTGATCACGCTGATGCCCAGCTCGGCGGGGGATCCGGCCTCGACCACGCATCGTGTCGTCACCTCGTTCCGCCGCGCTCCCCCACCCCGGGGTTGATCGGCACCGTCCCGGCGGTCCTGAGGTCCGGCCGGAACACCCCTTCGAGCACGAGGTCGACCGCCCGGTCGGCGGCGGCGCGGGCGGCCCGGACGTCGTCGGTGGCCTCGGCGACGCCCTGGACCATGGTGAACAGCAGGGAGAGGTCCTCGGGGACCAGGTCGGCGCGGACGTGCCCGTGCTCACGGGCCCGGCTCAGCGGCGGGGCGAAGGCCGCGATCACCCGCTGCCGGTACCGCTCCTGCTGCCCCGGGTCGAAACGGCGGATCAGCTTGACCAGGCCACGCAGCTCGATCTGCGAGTGCAGGGTCTCGCGCAGCAGGTCACGGAAACCGGCCGGATGCCCGGAGTGGGCGGCGACCCGGGCCTCCATGATCTCCAGCTGGTAGGTGAGCACGGCGGCGGTGAGCGCCTGCCGGTCGGCGAAGTGCCGGTAGAGGGTGGCCTGCCCGATGCCGGCGCGGCGAGCGATCTCGGGCATCAGGGCGACGGCGCCCTCCTGGGCCAGCACCTCGCTCGCGGCCTCCAGGATGGCCGCCCGGTTGCGCTGGGCGTCGCGTCGACGTGCTGTCGGGGTTCCGTAGAGCACCTGACACCCCCTTGGCTACCGACGAGTTACGTTACTTGCCGGTAACGAGAATGTCACCATCTTCAAATTATCGGAACCGATACCTACGCTGCCGCCACGTTCGCTCCCTCCATCGAGGAGTGTTGATGGCGCTTCGCCGCTTGACCACCCTGATCGCCGCTTTCACGCTGGCCGCGACCACTCTGACGACCACCTCACCGGCCCACGCCGCCGTGGGTACGACCGGCTTCACGGCCGTCGAGATCACCGGTGACGGCGGGGTCGCCCTCAAGGCCAACGTCATCGCGCCGTCGGCGAGCGGGCGGCACCCGGCGGTGATCCTGCCGTCCAGCTGGGGGCTCAACGACCTGGAGTACCTCGCGCAGGCCAGGATCCTCGCCGGGCGCGGGTACGTGGTCGTGTCGTACACGCCGCGCGGCTGGTGGCTGTCCGGCGGGCAGATCGACACCGCCGGGCCGAAGGACATGGCCGACCTGACGAAGGTGGTCGACTGGACGATCGCGAACACGGCCGCCGACCCGGCCCGGATCGGGGCGGCCGGCATCTCGTACGGCGCCGGGATCAGCCTGCTCGGGGCGGCTTTCGACAGCCGGATCCGGGTGGTCGGGGTGCTCAGCGGATGGACCGACCTGGTGTACTCGCTCTACGCCGACCAGACCCGGCACCGCCAGTCGGCCGGGCTGCTGGAGCTGGCCGCGCAGATCGTCGGCAGGCCGAGCGCCGAGCTGACCGACGCGATGAGGGACTTCAACGCGAACGTGGACGTCGGCGACGTGATGGCGTGGGCGAAGGTACGCTCCGCCGCCACCTACCTCGACCGGATCAACGCGAACAATCCGGCGGTGCTGATCGCCAACGGCTGGGGTGACACGTTCTTCCCGCCGAACCAGCTCGTCGACTTCTACGGCAAGCTGACCACCCCGAAGCGTCTCGAGCTGCGCCCGGGCGACCACGCCATCGCCGAGCTGACAGGTGTCCTCGGCCTACCCAACGAGGTGTGGACGAGCCTCTACTCCTGGCTGGACGCGCACCTGGCCACCGGCGCCACCGCCGCGAACCCGATCCACCTGAAGCCGCTGAACGCCGCCGCCGAGTCGTACCCGACCTGGGCGGCGCAGGCCTCCTCGACCCGCCGGTACGGCCTCGGCCGGATCCGCGCCCTGGACGGCACCGGCCTGCTCGGCGGCGCGGTCAGCTCCGGCTGGACCAAGACGCTCCCGGCCGACAGGGACACCATCGCCAACGGCGGGATCGTGCTGATCTCCAACGGGGCCGCGGCGATCACCGGGCAGCAGCCGTCGGTCTGGCTGCCGTTCGTGGACCGGGGCCGGGCCGGTGTCTGGGCGGCCGAGCGGCCGTCGTCGGACCAGCGGATCCGCGGCAAGGCGAGCGTCCACCTGGAGCTCTCCGGCGTCGCGGCGACCGGGACCGTGGTGGCCTACCTGTACGACCTGGACCGGGTCGGCAACGCCAAGCTGGTCACGCACGCCCCGGTGACGTGGCTCAAGAAGACGGGCAGCGTCGACGTGACCTTCCCGGCGACCGCCTACGACCTGCCGGCCGGCCACTCGCTGACCCTCGTGGTGGACACCGTGGACCCGCTCTACTACGACGAGAACGATTCGGGGGATTCCATCACCATCGGTGGCGGATCCTACGTGGACGTACCCATTCAATAGCGTATCGGAAAATGGATCACCGGCCATCGCCGGTGATCCATTTCCGGTTGGGGCTCATTAGCCGGAATGGGAAACAGCCTCGAATCACGAGTGTCACTGCTGTTTCAGCGCAGGGCTTCTGGACCGCAATGATGGGCCCATAGGTTCGGGACCTGTGAGAGCGGCGACAGCGCTTCTGATCCTGATCCTCTTCTCCCTCTGCGCCGGCACGCCCGTGTCCGCCGCCCCGCCCGCCGATTTCCAGACCTCGCTCGTCGTCGGCGCCGATCTGAACGAGCCGTCCGGATTCGAGATCGCCCCGGACGGGAGGATCTTCATCCTGGAGCGGGCCGGGGTCGTCAAGGTCTTCAAGGACGGTCACCTGCTGGCCACGCCGTTCGCGGTGCTGCCGTCCGAGCCGACCGGTGACCGGGGTCTCATCGGCATCGCCTTCGACCCGGATTTCGGGGTCTCCAACCACTACGTGTACTTCTATTACACGGGTCTCGACCTGCACAATCGCCTGGTCCGCTTCGACGCCTCGGGGGACGTCGGCACCGACGGGCCGTTCGAGATCTTCAAGACCGAGTCGCTCTCCCAGCACCTGCACGTGGGCGGCAGCATCCGGTTCGGGCCGGACGGCAAGATGTACTTCGCCGTCGGCGACAACGGCTACTCCAGCAACGCGCAGATCCTCTCCAACCCGCACGGCAAGATCCTGCGGATCAACTCCGACGGCTCCATCCCCACCGACAACCCGTTCTACGGGCAGGCGGGCAAGGAGCAGGCGATCTGGGCGTACGGCTTCCGCAATCCGTGGCGGTTCCAGTTCGACAGCCTGACCGGTGAGTTGTACGGCGGTGACGTCGGCGACTACACGTGGGAGGAGGTCAACCACATCGTCAAGGGCGGCAACTACGGGTGGCCGCTCAAGGAGGGGATGTGCGCCGCGAACTGTTCGGGCTTCGTGGACCCGATCCACGTGTACGCCCATGACGGGGAGAGCGCGGCGGCCACCGGCGGGCCGGTCTACCGGGGTTCGGTCTTCCCACCCGAGTATCAGGGCAACCTGTTCTTCGCCGACTACGCGAAGGGGTTCATCCGGCGGGCGGTGCTCGACGGCGACGGCGACGTCACGTCGGTGCACGACTTCGACGCGCAGGCCGGGGCCGTGGTCGACCTCAAGGTGGGGCCGGACGGCGACCTCTACTACCTGACCTACATCCCGGGGCGGATCTACAAGGTCACCTACAGCCTGGGCAACCACACACCGACGGCGAACGCGACGTCCGACGTGGACAAGGGACTCAACCCGCTGACGGTGAGCTTCTCCAGCGCGGGCAGCAGCGACCCGGACGGCGACCCGCTGACCTACGCCTGGGACTTCGGCGACGGCACGACGAGCGACGCAGCGAATCCAGCGCACACGTATGAGCAGACCGGCGTCTACACGGCCACGCTCTCGGTCTCCGACGGCGACACCACGAACACCGCTGTACCGCTGATCATCCAGGTGGGCATCGCGCCGACGGTGACCATCGCGGTACCGGCCGACGAGTCCACCTACCGCGCCGGGGACGTCGTCACCTACAACGCGTTCGCGCAGGACGCCGCCGGGTTCGACCTCGACGACAACCGCATCCGGACGTCGGTGATCCTGCACCACCACACGCACATCCACCCGTTCGCGGGGCCGCTCACCGGCCGGGCCGGGCAGTTCACCATCCCGGACACCGGGGAGTCCTCGGCCGACACCTGGTACGAGATCCGGGTCACGGCCACCGACGGCACCGGCCTGAGCACCTCGAAGTCGATCGAGATCCGGCCGGTCACCACGACCTTCACGGTGGCGACGAGCCCGCCGGGCCTGACCGCCTACCTCGACGGGGTGCCGGTGGAGACGCCGCACGAGGTGCTCGGCGTGGAGAGCTTCAAGCGGGAGCTGTACGCCCCACCGACCGCCGTGGCGAGCGACGGCACGGTGTACGAGTTCCGTGGCTGGTCGGACGGCAAGGGCATCCGGCACACCGTCACCACCCCGGCGGCGGACACCACGTACACCGCCTCCTATGTCCCGTCGGCGCCGTTCACCGCCACCTTCTACGACAACAAGAACCTGGCCGGGGCCCCGGTGCTGACCCGCAGCGACCCGCGGATCGACTTCGTCTGGGGTGCGGCCGCACCCGGCTCGGCGGTGCCGGCGAACGATTTCTCCGCCCGGTGGACCAAGAAGCAGCACTTCGCGGCCGGGCGCTACCGGTTCACCACGGTCTCCGACGACGGTGTGCGGCTCTACGTGGACCGGCGGCTGGTGCTCGACAGGTGGCAGGGCCAGTCCGGTACGGCCTACGACTGGATCGGCGACCTGGGCGAGGGCCTCCACACGATCACGCTGGAGTACTTCGACGAGGGCGGCGACGCGATGGCCAAACTGGACTGGGCCGCGGCGATCGACCAACCGGGCACCGACTGGAAGGCCGAGTACTGGAACACCCCGGGCGCCGGCTCCGCCCCGACCGTGCCGTCCACCGCGCCCACGCTGACCCGGGCCGAGCCGAACGTCGACAACGACTGGGCGCTCGGCTCCCCGGACCCGGCGATCAGCCCGGACCACTTCGTCGCCCGGTACACCCGCACGCTCAGCCTCGCCCCGGGTGACTACGAGTTCGTCGCCACGGCCGACGACGGCGTCCGGGTCACCGTGGACGGTCAGCGGATCATCGACGCCTGGGCCGACTCCGGTGCCACCGCGCACACCCGGACCACGCTGCTCGGCGGCGGGCCGCACACGGTGGTGATGGAGTACTACGAGAACGGCGGCGACGCGGTCGCGAGACTCGCCTTCCGGCAGACCACCGAGGCGCCCGATCCACCGGACTGGACGGCCGAGTACTTCACCGGCATGGACCTGGCCGGTGAGCCCGTACTGACGCGGCCGGACAGCACGATCGGCTTCGACTGGGGTGGCGGTTCGCCCGCCGCGGGGCTGCCCGCCGACGGTTTCTCGGCCCGCTGGACACGAACCGACACCCTGCCGGCCGGCATCTACCGGTTCTCCGGTCAGAGCGACGACGGCATCCGGGTCTGGCTGGACGGTGTCCCGATCGTCGACAAGTGGGTCAACCAGAACGACACGTTCAGCACCGATCGTCTGCTCTTCGACGGCCCCCACCAGATCCGGGTCGAGTACTTCGAGAACGGCGGCGGCGCCATCGCCCGGTTCGGCTACGAACGGGTCGGTGACGTCGGGCCGGTCGACACCTGGGCCGCCGAGTACTTCGGCAACCGCGAGCTGTCCGGGACGCCGGTGCTGACCAGGTCCGACGACGCGGTCGCGTTCGACTGGGGCGACGGCAGCCCCGGCCCGGCCCTCCCGGCCGACGGGTTCTCGGCCCGCTGGACCCGGACCGCCGCCTGGGAGCCCGGCACGTACCGGTTCGCGGCGACCGGTGACGACGGGATCCGGGTGCTGCTCGACGGCGTCACCGTCGTCGACGGCTGGTCCGACCACGGCCCCACCACCTTCACCGCCGACATCGAGGTCGCGGGCGGTGAGCACACCGTCGTCGTCGAGTACTACGAGGCGGGCGGCGGAGCGGTAGCACGATTCACGTCCCAGAGGGAGATCCCGTAATGGTGGAGGTAATCCCAGTCCGGCTGAAGGCTTCGCCGGCGGTCACCGTCGTCGTGCCCACCCGCAACGAGGCGGACAACGTACGGCCCCTGGTCGAGCAGTTGCGTGACGCGCTCGGCGCCACCCCCAGCGAGATCGTCTTCGTCGACGACAGCGACGACCACACCCCGGAGGTCATCACCGCTCTGTCCGCCTCGGATCCGGACGGCGTACGTCTGCTGCATCGGCCGCGAGGCGAACGGACCGGAGGTCTCGGGGGTGCGGTGACCGCCGGATTGGCCGCGGCGCTGGCGCCGTGGGTCGTGGTGATGGACGGTGACCTGCAGCATCCGCCGGCGACGGTGCCCGAGTTGCTGGCGGCCGGGCAGGTCGACCAGGCCGACGCGGTGGTGGCCAGCCGCTACCGCACCCGCGGGCGGGTCACCGGTCTCGGCGGCGCCTTCCGGCGCGTCGTCTCACGCGCCTCCGGCACGCTCGCCCGGATCTTCTTCCCGGTCCGGCTGCGGTCGGTCACCGATCCGATGAGCGGTTTCTTCGCGGTACGACGGGACGCGCTCGACACCACGGCGCTGCGGCCGAACGGGTACAAGATCCTGCTGGAGGTCGTGGTCCGCGGGCGGATGCGGCAGATCACCGAGGTGCCGTACACCTTCCAGCCGCGTCAGGCCGGTGAGAGCAAGGCGTCGTTCCGCGAGGGTCTGCGCTACCTGCGTCACCTCACGCTGCTGCGGCTCGGGGCGTCCCGGCATCCCGCCTCGCCGCTGGGCCGGCTGGCCGGGTTCGCACTGGCCGGGGCGGCCGGCACAGCGGTCAACTCGGCGGCGTTGTGGGCGCTGGGCGAGGGCGCCGGGCTGCCGTACCTGCTCGCCGCGTTCCTGGCCGTGCAGGTGGCGATCGTGTGGAACTTCGCGGTCATCGACAACCTCGTGATGCCGCCCGGTGAGCATGCCCGGCGCCGCCGGTTCGGCCGGTTCCTGCTGCTCAACAACACGCTCACCCCGGTCCATCTCGGCCTGCTGTACGGGCTGGTGCAACTGGCCGGACTGCACTACCTCGAAGCGAACGTGCTGGCCGTCGTCGTGGTGTTCGCGCTGCGTTACGCGGTGACCAGCAGCTGGGTGTACGGCGCTCCGGCCGGCGCGGGCGGACTGGTGGTGGCGGTGCGCCGGGCCGTCGTCACCCGGCTCCTGCTGGCCGTGGCGCTGACCGCGGTGGCGTTCCCGGCGCTCGCCGCGGACGTCTGGGACGGGCTGTTCAGCCGCGGTTCCGGGGTGCCGCTGCTGATCCCGGCCGCCGCCGCGGCCGCCCTGGCCGCGAGCCGGATCCGGCCGTCGAGCGCCGAGCCGGACGTGCACGACAGGCAGGTGGACGGGCTGCTGGCCACGGTGTTCCTGACCGCCGGCACGACGCTGCTGCTGCTCCTGCGCACCGACGGCCGGCTGGTTCCGGCGGCGCTGTCGTTCCTGGCCGGCGCGGCGATCCTGCTGGTCGGCACACGCACCGTGGCCCGGCTGCGCTGGGCGCTGCTGCTGCCGCTGCTCGCGGTGGCCGGGGTCGCGCCGGCCGTCCGTGAGCCGGTCGACGCCGGCATCCGGGCCGTGGTCACCCTGTTGGGCCGTCCCGCCGGGCCGACCAGCAGCGGAGGCGGTCTGGTCACCGCACATCAGGGCACCGAACTGGTGCTGCCCGCGCAACAACTGCCCGGTCTCGCCCTGGCCGGTGCTGTCGCGTGCCTGCTGATCAGCGCGCTCGTCCTGTTCGGACCGACCGTGCGGGCACTGGCGCGGGGTGCGGTGGCGTCCCTGACGCTGGCCGCGGTGACCGTCGGCGCGGTCCTGGCCGTGCTGCTGACCGGCCGGCTGTTCGGGACGGCGGCGTTCGACGTGGCGCGGCTGCCGGTCTTCACCGATGCGGTGCTGGCCCTGACCGTGGCCGTCTTCGTGACCCGCTGGTCCCCGGCGCCCGCCCCGGTCACCGCCGTCCGGCAGTACCTGCCACGGGGCCGGTTCGCGCTGGCCGCACTGGTGGCGATGGCCGTGGTCCTGCTGGGGGTCGCCCGATGAGCCCCGGATTCTCGGCCCGGGTCGTGCTGTCCCGGACGCAGCGGGCCGGCCTGGTCGTGGCACTGGTCCTGATCGCGGTGTGGGCGGTGCTGCGGCCGATGCTCGTGCTGCAGACCGTGGTGGCGATCGTGACCGTGGCGTACGGCGCCGCGATCGTCTTCCGGGTGGTGCTGGTGTGGGCGTCGACCCGCGGCGAGCACCTGATCCGGGTCAGCGACGAGGAGGCCCGTGCCGTCCCCGATCACGAGCTGCCGGTCTACACCGTCCTGGTGCCCGCCTACCGGGAGCCGTCGGTGATCGGCCTGCTCATGTCGCACCTGGGCGCGCTGGAGTACCCGGCCGACAAACTGGAGATCATCCTGCTGCTGGAGGAGGACGACCAGGAGACCATCGAGGCCGCGGCAGCCGTGGCGACCGCCGATCACGTGCGGATCCTGGTGGTTCCCGAGTCGCAGCCCAAGACGAAGCCGAAGGCCTGCAACGTCGGCCTCGAACAGGCCACCGGCGAGTTCGTGACCATCTACGACGCCGAGGACATCCCCGACCCGCTGCAACTGCGCCGGGCGGTGGTGGCGCTGCGCCGGCTCGGGCCGTCCTATGTGTGCCTGCAGGCCGAGCTCGGCTACTTCAACATCGACCAGAACCGGATCACCAAGTGGTTCGCACTGGAGTACGCCACCTGGTTCCGGTCGCTGCTGCCCGGTCTCGTGGCGCTGCGGATGCCGATCCCGCTGGGCGGCACCAGCAACCACTTCCGGGCGCGCGAGCTGCGCGAGCTGGGGGCGTGGGATCCGTACAACGTGACCGAGGACGCCGACCTCGGCATCCGGCTGGCCCGCTCCGGATACCGGGTCGGTGTGCTGGACTCGGTGACGCTGGAGGAGGCGAACTCCGACTTCATCAACTGGATCAAGCAGCGCAGCCGCTGGTACAAGGGCTATCTGATGACCTGGCTGGTGCATCTGCGGTCGCCGCGGGCGACGGCCCGGCAGCTGGGCTGGCGCGGGATCCTCTGCCTCAACCTGTTCGTCGGCGGCACCCCGCTGGCCGCTCTGCTCAACGCCGTCCTGTGGGCGACCACGATCCTGTGGTTCCTGGACCGGCCGGCGGTCATGGAGGAGATCTTCGTGCCGCCCTTCTACTACCTGGGCGTCATCTGCCTGGTCTTCGGGAACGCCACGGTGATCTATCTGAACGTGCTGTCGGCCCGCACCATGGACCGGCCCGACCTGCTCGGCACCGCCCTGCTGTCACCCGGCTACTGGGCCATGATGAGCCTCGCCGGGGCCAAGGCCGCCTGGCAGCTGGTCTTCAAACCGTCCTATTGGGAGAAGACTACGCACGGGCTGCACCTCACCAAGGAGACCGCCGATGTCGGTTGACGTGCTCACCCGTACCCCCGCTGCCCTGAAGAAGCCTTTTGTCTTCTACGCCGTCGTCTATCTGGCCATGGCACTGTGGTTCTGGCACAGCGACCTGGTGCCCGGCGACTCGGCGAGCCGGGCCGCCAACGCCTGGTACACGCTGTTCAGCCGGGATCCGCACCTGGCCGCCATCGGCTTCGTCTGGAACCCGCTGCCGTCGCTGATCCTGCTGCCGTTCCTGCCGCTCGGCCTGGTCTTCCCGGCGCTCACCCAGCAGGGGCTGCTCGTGGTGCTGGTCTCCGCGGCGCTGATGACGGCGACCGTGGCGGTGCTCCACGACGTGCTGCGCCGCTCCGACGTGCCACGGGTCGCCCGGCTCGTGCTGACCGGCGCGTTCGCGCTGCACCCGATGATCGTCATCTACTCCGGCAACGGGATGAGCGAGGCCGGTTTCCTGCTCTGCCTGATGCTCGCGGTGCGGGCGCTGGTCATCTGGCTCGCCGACGGCCGCGCCGAACAGCTCGTGCCGGTCGGCCTCGCCATCGGGCTCGCCTACGGCGCGAGATACGAGGCGCTCGCCCCGGTTGCCGCGGTCCCGGTTCTCGTCTTCCTGACAACCTTCCGGCGTACGACCGGAGACCGCCCCCGCAGGCTGGCCCTGGCCCGCACCGACGCGGTCATCGCCGGCCTGCCCGGTGTGCTCGCGGTGGTCCTCTGGGCGCTGGCCGGCAAGCTGATCGTCGGCCAGTGGTTCGCCACGTTCTCCTCCGAGTACGGCAACTCCGCCCAGGTGTCCGCGAACGCCACCGGCATCGGCTCGGTGACCGGCGACGACCTGGCCGGCCGGATCGGCTACGGGCTGCAGCAGATGCTCGGCCTGGCCCCGCTGTTCGTGCTGGTGCTCGTCGCCGCACTGACCGCCGCGTGGCGACGGCGCGACCCGCGGGTGCTGGCCGCGTTCACGGTCCTCGGATCGGTGCTGGCGTTCGACGCGCTGGCGTTCCTGTCCGGGACGTCGTTCGGCTGGCTGCGCTTCCACATCACGGTCGTCCCGCTGACCGTCCTGCTGGCCGGGCATCTGATCGCGACCCGTCCCCGCCGGGCGGTGGTGACCGCGGCGCTGGCCGCCGTGCTGATCGCCATCCCGTCGACGGTCGTCACCCTCGGGCGGCCGACCCTGGCCCGCGAGGAGTCCGAGTGGCTCACCACGGAGGGCGCGGCGCGCACCCGAAGCCTCACCCTGGTCAACCGGCAGGTGGCCGCCGACCTGGACGCCATGGAGCTGCCCGAGGGCGCGGTCCTCACCGACGCGGCCTACGCCTTCGGCATCGTCCTGGCCAGCGACCGTCCACGACAGTTCGTCATCACCCCGGACCGGGACTTCGCGGCGGCCGTCGCCGACCCGGCCGGTCACGGCGTCCGCTACCTGCTGCTCTCCGCCCGGGGCGCCGCGGACGCGGTCCGCCTGCGTGCCACCCGAGACCCGGGTCCCGGTTTTGCTCCGGCCCTGAGCTGGTACGACACCCAGGGTGGTCTGCAGTGGACTCTGGTGCCGGTCCGGTGACCGTCTCCCTCCCGTGACCGTCTCCCTCCCTTGACCCCCGCTCGGCCTGGGCCGGGGGGCCTCCGTCCCCGGGCCGGCGGCCGTCTCTCATCCCAGTTCGGTGATGAGTCGCCGGTAGGTGGCGTACGCCGGCTTCGGCCGGTAGTCGGAGGTCATCAGGCCGAACTGGAACATCGGGTCGTCGACGGCGCTGTCCGCGTCCCGGAGCGCGAAGTGCTCGTAGGTGTCGATGTTCAGCTCACCGGCGGACGCGTCGACGGCCCGTACCACCGTCTCCAGCACCTCGGCCTGGCGCTCGGCGGTCCGGCCGGCGCCGGTCGGCCACCCGTGCTCGGTGACGTGCAGCGGCACCGACGCGGGGATGCCGCCCGCGCCCAGGCTCTCGTGCCGGTGGTGCCGCAGCACCCCGGCGACCGTCCCGGCGAGATCCTCCGCCGGGACGGGCCGGAAGACGTCCGGGAAGAAGTCGAGCCCCACGTAGTCGAGCGCGCCCCGGAAGTCGTCGCCACCGGCCCGTCCGAGCCCGGTCCAGAACGCCTGACCCGGGTCGAAGGCGAGCGTCGTGTTGCAGCCCACCAGGACGTCCACGCCGAGCCGGGCCACCTCGTCCCGTGCGGCGAGCGTCCCCTCGATCAGAGCCCGCCGCACCGCCGGGAACTCACCGTCACCACCCGGCCCCGCGTTGTCCGGCTCCTCGGTGATCTGCACCTTGGCCAGGACCGCCGCGTGCAGCCGGATCTGCCCGCGCACGAAGCGGAGCCAGCCGGTGAGATCGTCACCCGGCTCGCGGAAGCACAGCACCAGGTCGAGGCGCCGGCGGCCGGTCGCGTATCGCGCGGGCCCGGGTGGCGCCTGCAGGATGCCGGGCGCGGCGTCGCTGTAGTGCAGATAGCCCCGCACCAAAAACGGCCGGTCGCCGTGCAGAGCGTCGAGGGCGGCCGCGATGCGATGCGGGTCCTCTGCGGGGCCGGGGGTGATCGAGCCGTCGGCGGTCCCGCCGAGGCCGCCCGGATAGACACCGAAGTCGAGTGGCATGCGCCGACCGTAGCCGAATTTTGGTGTCACTCCAAGTTTTCAGTGACGCTAAGATTCCGGACGTGGGTCTACGTGACGAGAAGAAGCAGGCGACACGGACCGCGATCGCCGACGCCGCACTGGCGCTGTTCCTGGAGAAGGGGTTCGACCGGGTCACGGTCGCCGAAGTGGCCCGCGCCGCCACCGTCTCGGTCAATACGGTCTTCAACTACTTCCCCACCAAGGAGGACCTGTTCTTCGACCGGCAGGACGAGGTGGTCCAGCGACTGGCGCGAGCCGTGCGCGGGCGAACCGACGGCGAGACGGCCGCCACGGCCGTGCACCGGGCGTTCCTCCAGCGGCTCGACCACGACGACCCGACGCTCGGCCTGCAGCCCGGGGCGGAGCGTTTCTGGCGGGTCGTCGACGAGAGCCCCGCACTGATGGCCCGCGCTCGGCTCCTCCGCGAACTGACCGAGACCGCCCTGGCCGACGCCCTGGCCGACGCCCCGCCGCCCGATGACCACATGGCCGCCGCCCCGCCGTCTGACACCCTGCCGCCCGACGCACTGCCGTCCGGCGACCGCATGGCCGCCGGCCCGCCGTCCGACACGCTGCCGCCCGGCGACCGCATGGCCGCCGCCCTCATCGCGGCCGCCGACCATGCCTTGCACGCCGAGATCCGGGAGCGCGTCGCCGGGGGTGAGTCTCCCGCGGGCATCCGCTCCGCCGTCCGCGCCCTCGCCGGTCGCGCATTCGCCGCTCTCGACGTCCTCGGCTGACGTTCACCCCTTTACACCCGAATCGCCCCACCACCCGGATGGTGTCGGAACTCCGACACCACGCCTGCGCGCGCCACTCGGACGATGGCCCCGGCGCTGGTCACAGTGGATAGTCGTACCGGTGCTGAGAGTTACTGTAATCGATCTTTGCTAGCCTCCACCGGCTACTGTCGACCCAGCATCTGACCTGCGTAAACATATCTTGAAGACGGGGTAAAGACATGGCCGCGGAGGGAGAGGTCGTCGGGGGACGTTATCGGCTCGTCCGCCCGCTCGCCTCAGGTCACATGAGCCGGATCTGGCTGGCCGTGGACGAGAAGACCGAGGCGCAGGTCGTGGTCAAGCACTGCGCCCTCCCCGACGGCCTGACAGTCGGGCAACGGGAGCTGATGCGGGACTGGGTGCTGCCGGAGGCCGTCGCCGCCTCCCGCGTCGAGCACCCCAACGTGATCCACACCATCGACGTGCTGCCGTCGTGGGACGGGCCGTGGATCGTCATGGAGTACCTTCCGTCCCGCTCGCTGCACCAGGTGATCGACGAGACCGGTCCACTGTCGCCGGTGCGGGTCGCGCGGATCGGCCTCGTGCTGGTGTCGGCGCTGCGGGCGGCCGGGCGGGCCGGAGTGCTGCACCTCGA
Organism: Actinoplanes sp. CA-252034; assembly: GCF_050956125.1. Taxonomy (NCBI): domain Bacteria; kingdom Bacillati; phylum Actinomycetota; class Actinomycetes; order Micromonosporales; family Micromonosporaceae; genus Actinoplanes; species Actinoplanes sp. CA-252034. The sequence goes on along the minus strand of NZ_CP191846.1, from coordinate 2,058,942 downwards.
CGTCAAACCGGGCAACGTGCTGATCACCACGGAGGGCCGGGTGGTGCTCACCGACTTCGGGCCCCTCGTCACGCCGAACGGGATCCGTACCCTCGCCGACGCCGGGGTCGTGCTCGGCTCCCCCAAATACATCGCCCCCGAGCGGATCTTCGACCACGCCGCCGACGAGCGCGCCGACCTGTGGTCGCTCGGGGCGACGCTCTACCACGCCGTCGAGGGCCGCCCGCCGTTCCTGCGGCCGACCACCGCCGAGGTGCTGCGCGCCATCGGCGCCGGCCGGCCCGAGCAGCCCCGCCGGGCCGGGCCGCTCGCGCCGGTGCTGGCCGGGCTGTTGCGGCGCGATCCGTCGGACCGGCCGAGCATGACCGGCGCGGAATGGGCGCTGCGTGGCGTCGTCGAGGCGAGCAGGCGACGGTCCCGGTCGGCGACGCGCCGCCGGATCCCGGCCATCCTCGCGGCGGTAGCGGTCACCACGACACTCACCACCGTCGCGGCGACGGCCCAGGGCGAGACCCGCGCCGGTACGGACACCGCCGCCCCCGCCTCGTCCGCCACCGTCACCATCGCCGCGGCCGGCCCCGACCGTCCCGCCGTCATCCTTCCCGCCCCCGACCGGTCCGCCACCGATCCGGCCGGGTCCGCCACCGTCCTGTCCGCCCCCGCCGGGTCCGCCGCCGCACCCGGCCCCGGCGGTACCACCGATGCACCCGGCGCCGCCGGTGACGCCGCCGCACCCGGCCTCGCCGGTGACGACGCCCAGCCCGGCCGAGGTGGGGCAGCCGGCCGGCCCGGCCCCGCCGTTCCACCGGCTCCCGTCGTCCCCCCTGACCCCACGGGGTTCGCGACGGTCCCGGCCGACCGCCGGAACGAGGCTCCGCCGCGCGGACACACCTGGTGGAACGGCCCGGACGGCTACCGGATCGCCGTCCCGCAGGGGTGGCGGCGCCGCGACATCCCCGGCGGGACGGCCTTCCGCGCCGGAGCCGACCGGCTGCAACTCGGCATCACCGCTCTGGCCCAGCCCCCGGCCGACGTGGTCGCCGAGCTGGAGATCGCCGAGTTGGAGACCTACCTGCCCGGATACCGGCGGCTACGCCTCGAAGCGCTTCCGACCCCGTCAGCGGCCGTCTGGGAGTACACGTTCCACGACCGGGACGGCACCGTCATGCGCTCCCTGCGCCGGGTCACGATCAGCGGAGGCCGCGCCTTCGTGCTCGAGTGGCAGTCCACCCGCGAATCCTGGGCCGCCCACCTCCCCGACTTCACCGCCATCCTGGCCTCCTTCACCACCCGCCCCTGACCACAGGCCACCACCGACCGATCACCTCCGCCGAGACCCGATCGCCGCGTACGTGATCATGGTGCCAGGGCTTCCCGGCTGAAAAGCTGTTCCGGCACGGTCGTCATTCCGGTCACTGTTCGGTCATGCTGAGGGGCCGGACGGTCTGTGGGGGGATAGTGCTAGTCGGAATCACCGGGGTCGGGGCCCATCTGCCGGAGCAGGAGGTCACCACGGCGGAGTTGCAGGACCGGATCGGACGGCTTCCCCGCGGCTTGCTCGCCCGGCTCACCGGCATCGAACGGCGGCGGTTCGCGGCCGACGGGGAGTACGCCTCGACGCTCGGCCTGCACGCCGCCCGCGCCGCCCTCGCCTCGGCCGACGTGCGCCCCGAGGACGTGGACCTGCTGCTGTTCGCGTCGGCCAGCCGGGACATGGTCGAACCGGCCACCGCGCACATCCTGCAGGACGAGCTGGGCAGCCGGGCGCACGCGCTCGACGTCACCAACGCGTGCAACAGCTTCGTCAACGGGATCGACCTGGCCCGGTCGATGATCCTGGCCGGGCGGGCCCGGCGGGCGCTGGTGGTGACCGGGGAGACGCCGAGCCGGGTGATGCGGCCCCGGGTGTCGGGGCTGGCCGAGGCGCGGCAGGCGTTCGCCGGGTACACGTTCGGCGACGCGGGGGCGGCCGTGGTCGTCGAGCCGGTCGAGCGGGGCGGGATCATCGACGTCGACACCGTCACCCGTTCCGAGCACTGGACGGCCGGCGGGATCCCGGGTGGCGGGTCACGGCATCCGAGGAGCGAGGAGCACACCTGGTTCACCGGCGACGGGCACCGGCTGCGTGGGGTGTTCGAGACGATCGGGACGGGCATCCTCGACCGGGTCCGGGAGCGCACCGGGATGGAGTACACCGACTACGCCCGGATCCTGGTGCATCAGGTGACGCTGCCGTACCTTGAGCGGTTCATCGAGGTGACCGGCGTGCCGAAGGACCGGCTCGACGTCACCGTCACCTCGTTCGGCAACATGGCCAGCGCCACTCTCGGCGTGCAGCTCAGCCGGACGTACCCGCAGCTGGCGTCCGGGGACCGGGTGTTGTTCATCGGGCTGGGCGGCGGTGTCAGCATGATGACCATGGTGTGGGAACGGTCATGACCGGCCTGTGGGTGATCGTGCCGGCCTACAACGAGGCGGCGCGGATCGGCGCCACCCTGGACGCGCTCGCCGCCCAGACCGACCTCGACTTCACCCTGCTCGTCGTCGACAACGGGTCCACCGACACCACGGTCGCCGCGGTCGAGGCGTTCCGGCGGCGCGCGCCGTTCCCGGTGGAGGTGCTCGTCGAGGCCGAGAAGGGCGTGGGCTGCGCGGTCGACACCGGGTTCCGGAATGCCATCGCGGCGGGGGCGGAGTTGCTGGCGCGTACCGACGCCGACTGCCTGCCCCGGCCCGGCTGGACGGCGGCGGCCCGGGCCGCCCTCACCGGTGGGGCCGGCCTGGCCTGCGGCCGGATCACCGCCCGCCGCGACGAGCACGGTCCGGCCGGGCGGGCGGTGTTCGCGCTGCTCGTGGTGCTGGCGGCGGCGTTCGGGCGGATCCGGCCGGCACACCGGGACAGCGGGTTCCGGGCCCCCTACCGGATGCACGCCGGCAACAACATGGCGATCACCGCGGCGCTCTACGAGGCGTGCGGGGGGATGCCGCGGCAGCCGTCGCCGACCGACCGGCTCTTCCTCAATCGGGTACGCCGGACCACCTCATCGATCGTGCACTGCCGGTCGATGGTGGTGGAGAACTCGACCCGGCGGCTGCGTGCGTACGGGGTGCTGCGGACCGCCCGCTGGTACCTCGACCGTGGCAGTGGCGCCCTGACCCCGGACCCACGATGAGGGGAGCCCCTTGCTCGACGCGCTGAGCACCGGTTCACTGTCCGGCGACACCCCCGCCCTGATCCACGGCCGGCGAACCGTCAGCCGCGACGACCTGGCCGGGCTCCGGGACCGGTATGCGACCGCCCTGCACGCCCGTGGCCTGCGCGCCGGCGACACCCTCGGCCTGGCGATCCGTCCCGGGCCGCGCGCGGTGGCCATGGTGCTCGCGGCGTACCGCCTGGGCGTACGGGTGGCGCTGCTCGACCCGACGGCCGGCCCCGACGTGCTCACCGCCCGGCTGTCGCTGGCCGGGCCCGCGCTGATCGTCGCCGACGCGGCCGCCCAGGCGGTCGCCGGATGGGCCGCCCCGCTGGCCCGCCGGGCGGGTCTGGCGCTGCCCGACTTCACGAGACTCGGGCCCACCGCCACGGTCGGCCGCCGGCTGCCCGGCAACGCGCCCGTCCTGGAGCTCCCCGCCGGTCCGGTGCCGCCCGCCTACGACGGTGACGGCGACGCGGTGATCATCTTCACCTCCGGGACGACCAGCAGCCCCCGCGCGGTCGTGCACACGCGGGCCGGGCTCGACGCCGGGCTGCGGTCGGTGGCCGAGCTGGTCCGCCCGGTCGCCGGGACGCCGGTGCTCGGCGGCACGTTCTTCGTGACGGTGCCGTCGCTGGCCGCCGCGGCGCCGGTCGCCGCCCCGGACCGGCGGCCCGGCGCGCTGGCCCGGCAGATCACCGGGTTGCGCCCGCAGGCCGTCTACCTGACTCCACCCCAGCTGCGGGCGGCGCTCGACGGTGGCGTGCCGTTCGGCGGGCGGGTCTACAGCGGGTCGGCGCCGGTCTCGGCGCACCTGCTCGACCGGGTGCGGGCGGCCGGGGCCGACGAGGCGTGGGGCGTCTACGCGCTGACCGAGGTGTTCCCGGCGGCCGCCGTCGAGTCGCGGGAGAAGCGCGCCTGGACCGGTGACGGCGACCTGGTCGGCGAGCTCCTGCCGGGGGTGCGCGGCCGGATCGGCGACGACGGGCAGCTGCTGCTGGCCGGGGCCGGAGTCTGTGACCGTTACCTCGGCGCCGAGCCGCACGAGTGGGTCGCGACCGGCGACATCGCCACCCTGTCCGGCCGACGCGCGGTTCTCGGCGGGCGCAGCAAGGACATGATCCTGCGGAAGGCCGAGAACATCTACCCCGGCCTGTACGAGCCGTCGCTGCACGTGCCCGGCGTGTCGCTCGCGGTTCTCGTCGGGGTGCCCGCCGGTGACGGTGACGAGCACGTGGTCGCGATCGTCGAGACCGCGCCCGGAGCCAGCCGGACCGCCGTCGAGGCCGCTCTGCGGGGGCCGCTCGACCGGATGGGCTCGGCCCGGCCCGACCGTGTGATGTTCGCCCCGGTGCCCCTGGCGGGGCGCTCCCGCAAACCCGACCGGCACGCTGCGGCATCGCTGGCCTCGGGCATTCCCCACCAGAGGGTACGGCCATGAGCACCCCGGATCCGCTGAGGCGCCCACCCGGTCCCGAGGTGATCGCCGTGGTGGTGCCCGCCTACAACGAGGCCGCCTCGATCGGGGCGACCCTGGCGGCGCTGGCCCGGCAGACCGACTCCGGGTTCCGGCTGATCGTCGTCGACAACGCGTCCACCGACGGCACCGTGGACGTGGTGGGCCGCTTCGCCGGGACGGCGCCGTTCCCCGTGGAGGTGGTGACCGAGACCGAACGCGGGGCCGGCACCGCCGCCGACACCGGGTTCCGGCACGCCATCACGACCGGTGCCCGGTTCCTCGCCCGTACCGATGCCGACTGCCTGCCCGCCTCGGACTGGGTGGCGACTTCCCGGGCGTACCTCGGTGAGGGTTTCGATCTGGTCTGTGGCCGCAGCGTCCCGCGCCACGACGAGCGGCCCACCTGGGCCGAGCGCACCGTCTTCCCCGCCGCCGTCCGGCTGGCCGCGGTGTACGGCCGCTACCGCCGGGCGCATCGGGCGCCGGAATACCGCAGCCCCTACGTCCTCGTCCACGGGCACAACCTGGCCCTCACCGCCGACCTGTACGTGCGTTGCGGCGGCACCGCCAGGGAGGCGCTCGAGGACGGCTCCGAGGACGTCACCCTCCTCAACCGGGCCCGCCGCGTCACCACCCGCATCACCCGCGCCGAGGACCTGGTCGTCGAGTCCAGCCTGCGGCGACTGCGCGCGTGGGGCGCCCGCCGGACCCTCCTCTGGTACTGGGACCGCCGCTACCGCCCGCCGGACCAGGCCCGGGTCCACGTCCGCTGACGCCCCTCGGGAGTCGGCGTCCGCCCCGGCACGGCCGCCCGTCGGTGCCCCGCGCGAATTGACCTCCGCCCCCGGCGCGACCGATGATCGCGTTCGCCGGACGGGACGAGGGCGGGGGCCGACATGTCACAGGCACGGGCGCGCCGCCGGGACCGCCGGGTCTATCTGCGCGGTCATCCGGTGCTGTTCGCGCTTCTGGCAGCCACCCGGTGGCGGGCGACGGCACGTATCGGCGGGACCGTTCTGGCCCACTCGCGCGAGGCGTTCACCGATGCGCTGGTCCGGGTGCCGCTGGACCGCACCGCCGAGGGCACGACCGGCGGCGCGGCGGGCCGGCTGACCGGTGGCGGGCTGCTGTTCGATCAGGAGGGCGACGACCATCGCGGTACGCGGCGCGGGCTGGCCGAGTCACTCGGCGCGGACGGTGTCGCCCGGTTGCGCCCGGTCTGGATGGAGGTGCTGGACCGCCGCCTCGCACCGCTCGCCGACGGTGCTCCGGTCGATCTCGTCGACGTGGCCGCCGAGCTCTCCGGGGCCACCGCCGCCGCCCTCCTCGGGCTCACCGTCGACCCGCTCACGCTGGCGTCCGCGGCCCGCGCCGCCGCCTCTGCCGCCGCCCGCGAACACCTGCCCGGCCTGCCGTCCCCGGCCCGCCGCCGTGCCGCCCGACGCGCCGCCGATCACCTGAACGCCCTGGTCAGCCCCGCCCTCGACCGGCCCTCCGACGGTCCTTTCCACGGAGCGTCCGACCGGGTTCCGGGCCGGGTCCCCGACGGCCTTGCCGCGATGCTCGCGGTCGCCGCGATCAACACGACGGTCGCGGGGCTGCCGCGAGCAGCGGCCTGGTGCGCCGACGCCGACCTCTGGGGGTACGCCGAAACGGCTCCCGAAGCTCTGGCCGACGAGCTCCTGCGCGTCACCGCGCCGACACCGCTGCTCCCCCGGGTGGCCGCGGCGGCGGGAACCGTGGCCGGCCGGCCGGTCCGCCGCGGTGACCGTCTGATCCTGATCGCCCGCCACGCGGTCGGCGCCCACGACCGTGACCCGTCCCCGTCCGACCCGGCCCCGCCGCAGGTGACGCAGCTGGTCTTCGGCGCCGGCCCGCACGCGTGCCCCGGCGCCCGCCTGGCCCGCCGGCAGCTGACCGACGCCCTGGTGGCACTGGCCGCGTACCGCCCGGTGGTCCTCTCGGCACGGGCCGACCGCCGCAGCGCCCTGCCCGGCTGGGCCACCCTCACCGTCGCCGCGACCCGCTGACCGGCGGCACGCGTCGTTCGGGCGTGCGGGAGCCGCCGTCCGGGGGTGAGAGGATCCGGGCATGGGGTCGGGGCTGGTCGCGGTCACCGGCGGCAGTGGGTTCTGCGGGGGTGTGGTGGCCCGGGCCGCCGCTGTCGCCGGAGCCACGGTCGTCTGTCTGGGGAGGCGGCCCGGGCCCGTCGGGGAGCATCGGTACTGGGACGCCGCTCGTACCACGCCGGATCTCGCCGGGGCCGACGTCGTGCTGCACCTCGCGGCGGCCGTCGGTGACCCGCCGCCCGGCCGCGCGTCGGAGGCCGCCTTCCGCGCGGTGAACGTGGACGGGACCGCCCGCCTGCTGGAGGCCGCCGGGGACCGGCCGGTCGTGTGGGTGAGCAGCGCGAGCGTGTACGCGCCCGCCGGTCCGGAACCGATCAGCGAGGACCATCCGCTGGGCGGCATGACCGCCTACGGCCGGACCAAAGCGGCCGGGGAACGGCTGGCGCTCGACGCGGGGGCGGTGGTGTTACGGCCGCGGGCCGTCTACGGGGCCGGTGACCCGCATCTGCTGCCCCGGCTGCGGCGCGTGGTGCGGGGTGGGCGGGCGTGGCTTCCCGGGCCGGACGTGGCACTCAGCCTGACCGCGGTGGAGAACCTGGCCGACGCCTGCCTGGCCGCGACGGGCTGGCCCGCGGGGGTCTACAACATCGCCGATGCGGTCGCCTACCAGCGCGACGCGGTGGTGGGCGCGGTGTGCGGCGTGCCGGTGGCACATCTGCCGATCTCTCTGGTTCGCGCGGCCGCCGCGGTGATCACCCGGACGGCCCGGATCACTCGACGGCCACCGCTGCTCTCCCGGTACGCCGTGGAGCAGCTCACCAGTCCGGTCACTCTCGACATCGGCCGGGCCCGGGCGCAGGGCTGGACGCCGCGCCGGTCGTTCGCCGATTTCGTCGAGACGCTGCCCGCGATCCGCTGAGGTCCGGCCGGGGGTGACGGGCGGAAGCCGACCGGCTCCGGCATCGATCCCTGTCCGGGCGACGCGGTCGGCGGGTCGCAGTGCCGACCACCGGGCCGTCCGTCTGCACGGGCGGCCCGGTGGGGTGGGTCTCAGCGGCGGGTGGATCAGTCCCGGGTGGGCCGTCGCCTGGTCAGGACCAGCGAGATCAGACCGGCGAGGACGAGGCCGCCGCCGGCGAATCCGAGAACGGTCACATCGGCGCCGGTGAGGGCGAGGCCGCCTCCGCCCGTACCGTCGGAGGGGATCGCGGAATCGGGGACCGGGACCGGACCGTCGTCGTCGGTGGAGCCGGAGGGCAGGCCCGAGTCCGGGTCCGAGGCCGACGGCGAGGGAGAGCCGGCGCCGCTGTCGGCGTCGGTGTCACCACCGCTGTCGGTGGGGTCGTCGTCGTAGCCGGGAACACCACCGGGCGCGGATCCGCCCGGGTAGGGGCGGCCGGGGTACGGGCTGGGCCGCGATCCCGGACGGCCCGGGGCCTCGCCGGCGGGCGCACCGGCCGTGACCGACAGCTGGCCGAGAACGACGTCGAGCACGTGCTTAATGCCGAGTTTGACCTCGACGCGCACGGTGCCGGCGGAGGCGCCGACCGTGCGCCCGCGGTGGGAGTCCTCGACCCCGCCGAGGGAGACGCGGACCTCGAGCCCGGTCGGCGGGCCCTGCGCGACGCCGCTGAGCAGGCTCAGGGAGACGGAACCGCCGGCGTCCTTGAGCACGTGGACCGGCTTGCCGGCGGTGGAGACGCGGAGCACGGCCGGCCGGTAGGAGACCTCGTTGTCCCGGGGATGAGCGCCGGCGACGACTTCGAGGGTCGGCTGGTCGACGACCTTGATCGCGATCTCCTGCGGGGTGCCGGCGAAGAGGCTCAGGTCACCGAGGGTGGCGCCGGCTCCGGCCCGTACGCCGACCCGCCCGTTGCGAAGCTCGATCAGGTCGGTGGCGCTCTGGGTGGAGCCGGTCGGCCCGATCTTGAGCAGGCTCGTCGGGCGGCCGTTGGCGTTGACGGCGCCGTCCAGGAAGGACAGCCCGCTGAGCATGGTCGCCGCCCTGGTCAGCGGACCGGTCTTGCCGCAGCGGTAGGCGTCGTCCCAGCTGGCGTGGGCGGTCGACCGGCCGGCGGCGACGGTGGCGAGCCCAGCGGCCCGGAAGGGGACGAGGCTCTTCTCGTCGGGGCCGCGGGGGCCGGGCGCGGTGTGGCGGGCGCCGGCGCCGCCGCCCGGGAGTCCGAGGATGCGGGAGTCGGCGTGCCGGCCGGAGGCGATGCTGCGGTGCGGCCGGCCGACGCTGTCGACGGTGCCCTCGGCGCTGGCGAGGCGTACGTCGGTCAGGGCGGGCATGCCGCGGGCGAGCGGTCCCGGATCCAGGACGGTGATCTTCGCGAGGTCGGCCCGGGAGCGCGCGGTGAAGTCCCCGGCGCAGTCCCGGGGCGTCGTCGCGGCGACGGGCGCGGCGGGAACGGCCAGCGCGGCGGCCACCAGTGCGTGCAGAGCGATCGGCATGAGGTCCCTTCCGGAAGGGGCGGGTTGTCCGATCTCTCATCGCCTTGCGCAGTTTGCTAGGTACGGACCTTTAGCACGTCTTTCACAATGAGCATCTATGCCCAAAACCGACAGTTCGCCTTTTAACCGTCTATCTCAACGATCGGTACGGTCCTCCAGATAGCTGGCCCCGCCGGTCGATTCCTCGGTCAACGGCCTGGCACCACCCTCGGGCGGCCCGGCCGCAGACTGCCCACCTGCTGCCAGCTGCGGGAACTTCGCGTCGAAGGCCGGCCGCTCGGAGCGGATCCGGGGCATCCGGTCGAAGTTGCGCAGCGGCGGCGGACTGGAGGTGGCCCACTCCAGCGAGTTGCCGTGCCCCCACGGGTCGTCGGCGGTGACCACCGTGCCGACCCGGTACGACTTCCACACGTTGTAGAGGAACGGCAGCGTGGCCGCCCCCAGCACGAACGAGCCGATCGTCGAGATCATGTTCAGGGTGGTGAAGCCGTCACCGGGCAGGTAGTCGGCGTACCGCCGGGGCATGCCCTCGTTCCCGACCCAGTGCTGTACCAGGAACGTGGTGTGGAAGCCGATGAAGGTCAGCCAGAAGTGCACCTTCCCCAGCCGCTCGTCGAGCATCCGGCCGAACATCTTCGGGAACCAGAAATAGATCCCGGAGAACACCGCGAAGACGATCGTGCCGAAGAGCACGTAGTGGAAGTGGGCGACCACGAAGTAGCTGTCGTGCACGTGGAAGTCGACCGGCGGCGACGCCAGCAGCACCCCGGTCAGGCCGCCCAGCAGGAACGTCACCATGAACCCGACGGCGAACAGCATCGGCGTCTCGAGAGTGATCTGACCGCGCCACATCGTCCCGATCCACACGAAGAACTTCATCCCGGTCGGAATCGCGATCAGATAGCTGAGCAGGCTGAAGAACGGCAGCAGCACCTGGCCGGTGGCGAACATGTGGTGCGCCCACACGCTCATCGACAGCATGGTGATCAGGACCGTGGCCGCGACCAGCGTCTTGTACCCGAAGACCGGCTTGCGGCTGAACACCGGCACCACCTCGGTGATGATCCCGAAGAACGGCAGCGCGATGATGTAGACCTCGGGATGGCCGAAGAACCAGAACAGGTGCTGCCACAGCATCGGCCCGCCGGTCTCCACGTTGAAGACCTGCGCGCCGAGCACCCGGTCGGCGGCCAAGGCGAAGAGCGCCGCCGCCAGGAACGGGAAGACCAGCACCACCAGCACGCTGGTGAGCAGGATGTTCCACGTCATGATCGGCATCCGGAACATGGTCATCCCGGGCGCCCGCAGGCACAGGATGGTGGTGATCATGTTGACGGCGCCGAGGATCGTGCCGACGCCGGAGAGCGCCAGCCCGACCACCCACATGTTCCCGCCGTACCCCGGTGAGTGCTGCCACGTGCTCAGCGGCGTGTACGCCGTCCAGCCGAAGTCGGCCGCCCCACCCGGGATCAGGAACCCGCCGAACGCGATCAGGCCACCGAAGAAGTACAGCCAGTACGCGAACGAGTTGAGCCGTGGGAACGCCACGTCCGGCGCGCCGATCTGGATCGGCACCACGTAGTTGGCGAACGCGAACACGATCGGCGTCGCGAAGAACAGCAGCATGATCGTGCCGTGCATGGTGAACAACTGGTTGTACTGCTCGGGCGAGAGCAGCTGCATGCCCGGGCGGCCCAGCTCGGCCCGCATCAGCAGCGCCATCGCGCCACCGAGCACGAACCACACGAACGCCGTGACCAGATACATGATCCCGATCTGCTTCGCGTCGGTGGTACGCAGCGTCCGGGCCAGCCACGAGCCTCTGACCTGGGGCCGCAGCGGCCACGGCCGGGACTGCACGGGGCGAGGGGAAACAGCGGTCATCGAAAGTCCTCCCTGGACTGTTCGTACTCCGCGGCGACCATCAGCACAACCCGGCTCGAGGGTGCGGCCCGTCGGGGACCCCATCCGATCCGCCCGGCAGCCATCGGCCCGGCGTTCCCTCATCCGGTACGGGTAAACGGGTCCCGTCGAACTCCGGCGCCCGCCGGCGTCCCGGCCGTCAGCGGTCCAGCTCCGGTCGGTACGGCTCGATACGCGGGAGCGGGTAGCCCAGTACGCCGAAATAGACCACACAGAATGTGGCGAACAGCAGGAAGCTGATCGTGCCCAGCAGGATCCCCACCCGGGCCTGCCTCGGCCGCCGCCCGTCCGCGCCGGTCGGGCTCAGGAACCCGAGGATGATCGCCAGCAGTCCGGCCAGCGGCCCGGGGGCGGGCAGGAAACTCAACAGGCCCGCGACGAGCGAGCTCCAGGCCAGGGTTCGTGTCTCATTCATGCAGGTCACGCTACGGATCCGGACAGCCGGGCGAATCGCCGTCGAGAGCGGATTGCGGCGTGGTCCCTACGAGCTAGGCGGGTGACTATCCGGCCGGGGACACGATGCCCTGCTCGTACGCGTGGATGACCGCCTGAACCCGGTCGCGCAGCCCGAGTTTGGCCAGGATGCTGCCGACGTGCGTCTTGACCGTGTGCTCGCTGACAGTGAGGTCGGCGGCGATCTCGGCGTTGCTGCGGCCCCGGGCCAGCAGAGTGAGAACCTCCAGCTCACGGCCGGTCAGCGGGGTGCTCAATGGGCGGCGCGGCTCCCGCGGAGCCACCCGTAAGAACTCGGCCAGCAGATGCCGGGTGGCCCGCGGGGTGAGCAGCGCGTTGCCGTCGGCCACCACCCGGATCGCGGTGATCAGCTCGGCCCGCGGCGTGTCCTTGACGAGGAACCCGGACGCCCCCGCCCGCAACGAGTCCAGCACGTTCTCGTCCATGTCGAAGGTGGTCAGGATGATCACCCGGGCGTCCGGGGCGGCGGCCACCACCTCGGCGGTCGCACGGATCCCGTCGGTGCCGGGCATCCGCAGATCCATCAGCACCACGTCGGCCCCGGTGTCCCGGACCAGCGCGGCCGCGCCCGTCCCGTCGGCGAGCTCCCCGACCACCTCGATCCCCGGCTGGGACCCGAGGATGAGGCGCAACCCGACCCGGATCAGCTCCTCGTCGTCGACCAGCACGACCCGGATCGTCATCGGCCGTACCGCTCCGGCAGTCGGAGGGTGACCTGCCACCTGCCGCCGGCCGGCCCGTGCTCGACCGTGCCGCCGACGGCGGCCGCGCGCTCCCGCATGTTCCGCAGCCCCTGCCCCTCACCGACCGGCCTGTCCACGTCCCGATGATTGCTGACGATGATCCGCGGCCCGTCGCCGCCCTCGGTCATCTCCACCGTGACCGCTTCACCGGGCGCGTGCTTGAGCGCGTTGGTCAGCGCCTCCTGAACGATCCGGTAAGCGGCCAGCCCCGCCGCCCCGGTGACCGGCTCCGCGAGCCCGTCCCGCAGCTCAGCGGTGGCGCCCGCCTGCCGCACGGCCGCCACCAGCCCGCCGATGTCCTCGCTCCCGGGCGGCGCCGGCGCGGGAGATCTCAGCGGGCCGAGGGTGGCTCGCAGGTCGGCCATGGTGCGGCGGCCGGTGGCGGCGATCAGGTCGAGGGTGGCGGGATCCACGTGACCGGCCTCGGCACGAGCGGCAGCGCCTTCGGCCAGCACCACCATGACCGCGACCGAATGTCCCAACACGTCATGCATGTCACGCGCGATCCGATGACGCTCCTCGGCGGCAGCTCGTTCGGACTCGGCGGTGGCCCGTTCGGACTCGGCATGACGTAGGGCTCGCTCGGCGGCCATCCGTTCCTCGAACTGTCCCATCTCACGGCGGCGGGCGGCGGTCAGGGTGCCGGCCAGCCAGGCGACGACGGCGGCGAGGGCGAGGTCGAGCCACTCGTAGGGCTCGTACTCGGCAGGGCGCAGCATCAGCACAGCCGGGGCAGCGAGCAGGGCGAGCACCACAAAGGCATACGAGTGGGCGCGCCGGCCGTAGGCGGCGATCGCATGCAGAGCGATCAACGGGCCGACCGGGACCAGCGGGCTGGGCCACCCGGCCAGCCCGAAGATCACCGCACTGGGTGCGATCAGCAGGTTGGCGAGCAGCGGGTTCTGCCTGCGCAGCACCAGCGGCAGAGTGTTCCCGGCCAGCACGATGAAGGCCCAGCCCGGGGTGGCGTCAGCGGTCAACGGCAGCAGACTGATCGCGAACGCCAGGGCCGCGATCCCACCATCGACCGCGAGTTCTCCCCGCCGAGCGGTCACCCCCGGCTCGAACTGCCGCGTCACCATCCGCCGCAGCCGATCCACCTGCGGCTCCACCCCTGGATAGGGCGCACCCCGCCCTGGCGAGCTCTCCTCTTCCACCGAAGCGGCCTTCGCCTCCACGCCGGTCCTCCTCCCACACGACCTCAACCGATTGCCGCCACCCGAGCCCCGCCGAAACCGCCTGCACACGACCTCAACCGCCCGCCGCCACCCCGACACTCGCCGAAACCGCCTGCACACGACCTCAACCGCCCGCCGCCACCCCGACACTCGCCGAAACCGCCTGCACACGACCTCAACCCATTGCCGCCGCCCGGAGAACAGCTGATCGGATGATCCCCCGGCGGCGAAGCCGGAAGCTCACCCCAGGACGACCGGAGCCGGTGGGCAGCCCGACTGGCCGGTCCGCCGCGGCCGTAACGCCGACGGCACCGCCGGAACAGGGTCAGGGCTGCGGGGAAGAGCCGGCGTCCGACCAGTCGGGTGGGTCGGCGGGATGCAGCTGGGGATCGTCGACGAAGAAGGTCCGCACCCGGCCGACGGGAGTCAGCGGGCCCTCGAAGCGGACCGTGACACGGCCGATCCCGCTGCCCTGAACCCATCCTGGACCGTGCTCGTCATGCCGAATGTCCTGGCCGGAGCGCCACACCGGAACCGAAGCCGGCGGAACAGCCGGTGCCCCCGACGGCGACGCCACCGGAACGGATCCACCAACCGATCCGGCGCCCGGCATCAGCCCCGGAGCGACGAATCCCGCGCCGGAAGACCCCGGGACGGCCGACCCGGCGGCGGCGAGCGGCCCGGGAGGAGCGGACGCCGCACTGGACGACAGGGTCGGCGTAGCGGCGACGGCAGTCAGTGGGGGCGGCGTGGTGGCGACGGCGGGTCCCGCGGCGGGAGGGGGCGGGAGGTCCTCGGGGAAGTCGAAGGCCGGCGGGTCCTCGCCGGCGGCGGAGAAGAGGTCGTCCTGGGCGAAGTCGTACAGGGCGGAGACGCCGACGCCGAGCAGGCGGATGCCGCCCGCGGTCGGGACGTCGCGCAGCAGACGGCGGGCCAGCTGGGCGATCAGGATGCCGTCGTCGGTGGGCTGGTCGCGGGTGACGGCGCGGGTGACCGTGGTGAAGTCGGGATGGCGGACCTTGATGTTGACGGTGCGACCGGTCAGCCCGCTGCGGCGGAGGCGGCCGGCGACGCGGGCGGCGAGCAGGTCGAGCTCGTGGCCGAGGCGGGCCGGGTCTCGGACGTCGATGTCGAAGGTCTCCTCGGCGGAGACGGACTTGGCCTCGCGGGAGCTGACCACCGGGCGGGGGTCGTCGGCCCGGGCCAGCCGGAACAGGCCGTGGCCGTGGGCCGTGCCGAACCAGTCGACCAGATCCTCCAGGGCGGCGGCGGCCAGGTCGCCGACCGTGCGGATGCCGGAGCGGTGCAGGCGCTGCTCGGTGGCCGGGCCGACCCCGCCGAGGCGGCGCACCGGAAGCGGGTGCAGCACCAGCAGCTCGTCGCCGGGTGGGACGATCGTGAGGCCGTCGGGTTTGTGCAGGTCGGAGCCGATCTTGGCGAGGAGCTTGCTGGAGGCGGCGCCGATCGAGCCGGTGACCCCACCCGTCGCGGCGGCGATCTCCGCCTTCAGCCGGTGGGCGAGCGCGGTCACCGCGGGGAGGCTCAGGTCGTTGCCGGTGGGGGCGAGATCGATATACGCCTCGTCGATGCTGACCTGCTCGACCAACGGCGACACCCCGGCCAGCAACTCCATGACGACCGCGCTGGTCCGCTGATACGCCGGGAACCGTGGCGACAGGAACGCCGTGTTCAGCGGGCAGCGCCGGCGGGCCTGGGCCATCGGCATCGCCGAGTGGGCGCCGAAGGCCCGCGCCTCATATGACGCCGTGGACACCACACCACGCCCGGCCACGCCGCCGACGATCACCGGCTTGCCCCGCAGCGACGGCTTGTCGCGCTGCTCGACGGCGGCGAACATCGCGTCGAGGTCGACGTGCAGAATGCTCGCTTCCCTCCTCACCCCCGCAGCCTATGCGCGGGGTACGACAATTCCGCCGCCCGCCGGGACGGCCGACGGCGGCCGCGCCGGGGGCGGCGCAGCGCCTCCGGCGACGGCGGGCCGTGAGCGTGGTCGCGGTGGGGGGCACGGGGCTCCTCTCCGGTGAGAACGGTCGCGGGCGGATGGTGGCGGAGAGTAGATGCGCGCGCGTGGGAGCGATAACAAGAACTCGGTGTACGGCTTTGGGAGCGGCTTTACAGGTCTCCGAAGGCTGTGCCACGATACGGCTCGATCACAAGTAAGCGGACATTCTCGCAGCTAGTGGCCACGCCCGCCAACAGAAGCACGCATGATCTTCGATATCTGCCGGTCGGCGTGCCATTTCGACGAAGGAAGCGGGACGGTGACGGAGAGTCAGATCGCGGTGGCGGCGGGCGTATCGGACCTGGTCCGTGCCGCTCAGCGTGGGAGCGTTCCCGCCCGCGATCAGCTGTTCACCGGCCACCTGTCGCTGATCTACAACGTCATCGGCCGCGCGCTGCACGGGCACCCGGACGTCGACGATCTCGTGCAGGACACCATGCTCCAGGCGATCAACGCGCTGGGCGCGCTGCGCGACCCGGAGCGGTTCCGGTCGTGGCTGGTGGCGATCGCGTACCGGCGGGTTCAGATGCACATGCGTACCCGCAAGATGACCCTGATGCGCCACCTCCCGGAACCGGTGGACGTGCCCGACCCGGTCGGCGACTTCGCCGAGCGGACGACCGCCGAGCTGGTCGTCGCCGATCAGCGGCGGGAGCTGGCCGAGGCCGCCCGCTGGCTGGAGGAGGGCGACCGGGAGCTGCTCGGGCTCTGGTGGCAGGAGGCACGCGGCGATCTGACCCGGGCCGAGCTGGCCGCCGCGCTGGACGTGAAGCCGAAGCACGCCGCGGTCCGGGTGCAGCGGATGAAGGCGCAGCTGGAGCTCTCCCGCGGGGTGGTCCGCGCGCTGCGGGCGAAGCCGATCTGCCCGGAGCTGTCGAGCACGATCCGGTTCTGGGACGGGACCGTGGACTCGGTGTGGCGCAAACGGCTGGCCCGGCACGTGCGGGACTGCCCGAAGTGCCACTTCCACCAGGCCGGGATGGTGTCGCCGGAGCGGCTGCTGCTCGGAGTTGCCGCACTGCCGGTGCCGGTGGCGCTGTGGGCGGGTGTCCAGGCCGCGTTCCAGGCCGGGGCGACCGCTCCCCCGCTGGTCACGACGGCCTCACTGGTCGCCCACGTGACCCAGCACAAGACCCTGGTGGCGGCGGTGACGGCGGCGACCGTCGCGGCGGGCGGCGGGCTGACGCTCGCGGTGGTCAACGAGCCGGAGTCCCCGCGGGCGATCGCACCGCCGCCGGCCGTCACGGCGGCCCCACCGGCGCGGCCGACAGCGGCCACGCCCACGCCGTCCGCCGGTGCCGCCGGCGAAGCGCCGGTGACCCGGGAGGCCGCCAGGCCGGACATCTTCGTGGCGCCGAACGGCTCCGACGACAGCGACGGCAGCGAGGCCCGGCCGTACGCGTCGGTGGCCAAGGCGATCGCGGTGGTGGAACCGGGCCAGACGATCGCGCTGCGCGCCGGCACCTACCGCCCGGCTGGTCCGATCTCGATCACCACGAGCGGCACCGCGGAGAAACAGATCACCATCAGTGGGTACGGCTCCGAGCGCGCGATCATCGATGCCTCGGCGATCCCGGCCGGCCAGTGGGCGATCACGCAGCGGGCGTCGTACTGGACCGTGCGGGATCTCGAGGTGACCGGCGCCCGCAACGCCACCTGGACCTGCCTGTCCTGCACGAACAACACGTTCGAGCGGCTGACCGTGCACGACAACGCGGGGGTCGGGCTGATGCTGCGCGACGGCGGAACCGCGGCCAACCGGGTGCTGGACAGCGACTTCTACGCCAACCGGGGCTCGGGGTTGTCGGTGCAGTTCGGCGACGGCGACGGCAACGTGGTGCGCGGCAACCGGGCGTGGGCCAACAGCCTCGACGGCGTCGACCTGGGCTCGTTCCGCAGTCGCGTCGCCGTCGAGTACAACTGGTCGTTCCGCAACGGCACGAACGGCTTCGCGCTCGGCGGCGGCGAGGCGGTGGCCGCGGCCCACTCGGTGCGGCACAACGCCGCCTGGGGCAACGGCGGGCACGGCTTCGTCGACGAGGGCAACACGGCGGCGATCGAGCTGGGCAACAACACGGCGTTCGAGAACGGCGGGCTCGGCTTCGCGATGACCACGGCCCCGGCGGTGCTGCGCAACAACGCGGCGGTCGGCAACGCCCGCGGCGAGCAGTCGCTGTCGGCCGGCGCCGAGCCGAGCAACAACAGCTGGCAGGTGGAGCGGTTCGCCTTCGTCTCGGAGGACCCGACGGTGGCCGAGGGCGCCCGGACGGCCACGCGGAAGCTCCCCGGCACCGACTACCTGTCCACCGGCAACGGCATCGGGGCGTCGATGTCCGGCCGGTGAGGGCGCCACCCGCCAGACGAAGACCGGTGCGGGCGCCACCCGCCGGCGAACGCCGGTGAAAGCGCCACCCGCCGGCGAAGACCGGTGAAGGCCGGTGAAAGCGCGGCCCGGCCGGTAATACGGATGCATGCCGATCAGTGGGAACGCCACACTGACCGGCATGCACTCCGCGATCACGGTGACCCCCGCCCAGCTGCCCGACCTGCTTCTGCACGTCGCGGTGGCCCGGCCGGTGTTCCTGTGGGGCGCCCCGGGCATCGGCAAGAGCTCGCTGGTCCGTGACTTCGCGGCCTCGCTCGGCCTGGAGTGCGTGACGCTGGTCGGCACGCAGCTGGCCGCCGAGGACCTGATCGGGGTGCCGGAGCTGCGGGACGGGCGCAGCCGGTTCGCGCCGCCGGAGTCGATCGCGCGCGACGAGCCGTACTGCCTGTTCCTGGACGAGCTGAACTCGTCGAGCCCGGACGTGCAGAAGGCGTTCTACTCGCTGATCCTGGACCGCCGGATCGGCGCCTACGAGCTGCCGGCCGGGTCGATCGTGATCGGCGCCGGCAACCGCACCAGCGACAACGCGCTCGCCCGCCCGATGGCGTCGGCGCTGGTCAACCGCTTGATCCACGTGCACCTGCGGGCGTCCTGGGCGGACTGGTCGGCCTGGGCGCGGGAGGCCGGCATCCACCACTGGGTGACCGGCTACCTGACCGAGCGACCGGATCATCTGTGGTCGGCGCCGCCCAAGGTGGAGGAGGCGTTCTCCACCCCGCGCAGCTGGCACATGCTCTCCGACGCGCTGCGCTCCTACGGCGACGACATCGGTGAGGAGATGTTGGGCCTGCTGGCGGCGGGCACGCTCAGCCCGGCGCACGCCACCGCCTTCGGCGGCTACGTCAAGATCGTCCGGCATCGGTACGGGCTGGACGCGATCGTCCGTGGCGACGCCGGCTGGCCGTCCCGCCCCGACGACCGGGACCTGCTCTACTTCCTGGCCGAGGCGTTCCGGGCCCGCCTGCTCAAGGATCTGCCGGCCGGCAAGACGCACGCCTCGGCGAGCCTGCGCCAGTTCGCGCACCGGGCCAAGGCGATGCTCGTCGAGCTCTCCGAGCTGTCCCTGGAGTGCGGCCGCCTGGTGATCGCCCCGGACGCCGAGGGCAACCCGGTGCTGCCCGCCTGGTTCCTCGTCGAGGTCAGCCGTGACCTGCCGCGCCTGGTCGCGGCCCGGGCCTGAGGCGGCCCGATGGCGCGTAAGCCGAAGCGCGCGGCCGAGGCCGACCCGAACACGCTCGCCTTCCAGCAGGCGTGGGGCGAGCTTGCCGGGCACCCACTGTTCGGAGCGATGACCGAATTCGATTACCCGCGCCCGCACGTGACCGTGGAGATCGTCAACGCGCCGCTGCCGGCTCCGGGCCGGGTGTCGGTCAGCGGCTCGATCGTGGTGAGCCGGGCCCGCCGCCTGGACCCCGACGAGTGGCGCTGGGTGCTCGCGCACTGCCTGCTCCATCTGGGCTTCGACCACCTCACGGCCCGGGCCGAGGGCGAGGACGACGCCGCCTTCCGGGCCGCGGCCTGCCTCGCGGTCGCCCGGTTCCAGCGGGCGGTCAAGCTCGGTCGTGAGCCGGATCCGCTGCCCGATCTGCTGCCCACGGCGGAGGAGGACGACCTGGCGGCCCGGTGGCGCCGGCAGGGTGTGCCGCCGGAGCTGGCCGCCGCACCCGACCTCGACCTGACCCCGGTCCGGTACCGGCCGGGCCACGAGCCGCGCTGGCCCGAGCGGTTCGCGCTGGGGCTGTCCGCGGCCGCGGTGGCCGGTGTCGAGGTGGCCGGCGGAGCCCGTACGGCGATGACCGGCGGCGCCACCAGACGCGAGCCGTGGGACCTGGCGATGAGCTGGTTCCTCGGCTCGTACCCACTGCTCGGCGGGGTGGCGGCCGGGTTCACGCTGGTCGCCGACGGGCCGCTGGCGCGCTCCTGGGACATCTCGATCGCGGCGGTGTCGGCGGAGGCGGGCGAGATCTACGTGAACCCGTGGCGGACGCTGAGCGAGGACGAGTGGCGGTTCGTGCTGGCCCACGAGCTGCTGCACGTGGCGCTGCGGCACGCCGACCGGTGTGGTGGCCGGGACCCGTACCTGTGGAACGTGGCCTGCGACTACGTGATCAACGGCTGGCTGGTGGAGATGGGTGTCGGGGTGCTGCCGGACGGCACCCTGCACGATCCCGCGTTCGCCGGCGCGTCGGCCGAGCAGGTGTACGACCGGATCTCCGGTGACCTGCGCCGGATGCGGAAGCTGGCGACGCTGCGCGGGCAGGGCGTCGGCGACATGCTGGGCGAGCCGCTGCCGTGGGCCGGGCGGCGGGGCGGCGGGGCGGCGGCGTGGACCTCGACGAGTACTGCCGCCGGGCGCTGCTGACCGGTCTCGCCTATCACCAGAGCAGTGGGCGGGGTCTGCTGCCGGCCGGGCTCGTGGCCGAGATCCGGGTGCTGGAGCAGCCGCCCGTGCCGTGGGACGTACGGCTGGCCCGCTGGTTCGAGGAGCACGTGCCGATGGTGGAGCCGGTCCGGACGTACGCCCGGCCGTCGCGCCGTCAGGCCGGCACCCCGGACATCCCGCGACCGGGCCGGCACCGCCCGGAGGAGGCGGTCCGGCGCAGCACGTTCGGTGTGGTGGTGGACACGTCCGGATCGATGGGCACGGTGCTGATGGGCAAGGCGCTCGGCGCGATCGCCTCCTACGCGACCGCCCGGGACGTGCCGGCCGCGCGGGTGGTGTTCTGCGACGCGGCCGCCTACGACGCCGGATACCTGCGGGTGGACGACATCGCCGGGCGGGTCCGGGTGCGCGGCCGCGGCGGGACCACCCTGCAGCCCGCGATCGACCTGCTGGAACGCGCCGACGACTTCCCGACGGCCGGGCCGATCCTGGTGATCACCGACGGCGACTGCGACGTGCTGAGGATCCGGCGCCCCCACGCGTACCTCGTGCCGCGCGGCGCCCGCCTGCCGTTCACCCCGCGCGGCCCGGTGTTCAGCGTGCGCTGAGCCGTTCCGCGGGGCCGGGCCCTTTGCCGGGCCCTCAAGCGGCTCCGAAGCGTGCGCCGAGGTCCGCCGGGACGCTCCAGCCGGGGAACGGCTCGTCCGCGGGGTCGCGTTCCGGGCCGCCCGCGGCGGTGGCGCGCAGCAGCAGCGACGTGCCGTCGGCGCCGACGATCCGCAGGCCGCGGGGCACCTTCCCGCGTTGCCCGGTGGGCCCGAGGTCGGGCAGCGCGACCAGTCGCCACGAGCGCAACTGCGGCGGGCGGGCGGCGTCCAGCAGCAGCACGGCCAGCGCCAGGGCGCGGTCCGGACGGTTTCCGCGGGGTGGCGGCAGGCGGTCCGGCGCCGGCAGGTCGGTCTCCTGCGGCCAGATCGCGCCCCAGAGGTACGCGAGAGCGCCGTTGACGTACCGGATCCGCAGTCCCGCCGGGACGGCCCGCCCGGTGCCGCGTCCGCGCCGAAGCGCTCCACCGCCTGGATCTCCGGGTGCCCGCAGTCGCGCAGAAGCTCGTCGATCACGTCGAGGACCTGGGTGAGGTGCAACGGCGGGGCTCCGATCGTCCGGCGGTGTCGCCGAGTCAACCGGCTTTCGGCGCGGGCCGACCGCCCACCGTGTGCGTCGCGGGGTAGGTTTCGGTCATGGACCGCGTACGTGCCGCGCTGTACCTGGACTTCGACAATGTGTTCAGTGCGCTGATCAGGCAGGACCCCGATGTCGCCGTGCAGTTCGCCGAGGAGCCGGGCAACTGGCTGTCCCGGCTGGCCACCTCGCTGACGGTGGAGGGGCCCCGGCGCTGGTTGATCCTGCGGTGCTACATGAATCCGGGTGGCTGGGTGCCGCACCCCGATCCGGCCTCCGGCCTGCAGCGGCTCTACTACTCGCGGTTCCGGCCGTTCTTCGTGAACGCGGGTTTCGAGGTGATCGACTGCCCCCGGCTGACGCACACGAAGAACGCCGCCGACATCCGGATGGTGGTCGACGCGGTGGACGCGCTGGCCGACCAGGTGACGTATGAGGAGTTCGTGATCGCGTCCGGCGACTCGGACATGACGCCGCTGCTGGTGCGGTTGCGCCGGTCGGACCGGCGGACCACGATCGTGTCCCCGGCCGACGCGGCGCTGGCGTTCACGTCGGTCGCCGACCGGCTGATCACCAGCCAGGAGCTGCTCGAGCTGGTGCAGGGCGAGCCAGTGGAGAGCGAGGAGGACGTCCCGGTCGTGGTGCCGGGCGAGCCCGAGTCGGAGGCGTCCTACGAGCAGTTCCGTGACCTGGTGACGTGGCGTTTCACCGCCGCGCCGGGCCCGCTCAACCTGGCCTCGCTCGCCCATGACCTACGGCGGCAGCTGGGCACCGGGGTCGACTCGACGAACTGGTTCGGCTTCGGCGGGTTCGTCCGCGCGCTGGAGAGCCTGCGGCTGCCGCAGGCCAAGTTCTCCAACCACTTCGTCTGGGACGACAGCCGGCACGGCCCGCCCGAGACGACCGGCACGGCCGGGCCGGCGCCCGACTCGGTGACGCGGCTGAGCGCTCCGCTCGGCCTGCCGCGGCTGCCGAGGGAGATGTGGCCGCCGGTCTACCGGGCGCTCGCCGACTACGCCTCGTCGCACCACTTCAACCTGACCGAGGCCACCCGCTGGGCCCGTGACCTGCTGGCCGAGCAGGGGGTGGACGTGAGCCGGTCGGCGATCGCGTTCGTCACCCGGGGCACCGCGTTCGGCGGGGCGCCGCTCTACCGGCAGCCGGCGCCGGACGCCGAGGAGATCGCCACGGCGTTCGCCGACAACGTGCTGAACCGCGCGGACGCCGCCGCGATCGCCCTGACCGACGAGGAGTGCGCCGAGGTCCGCTCGTGGCTGGGCGCCCCCGACCCGAAGGCCTAACCGGCGAAGAGGCGGCGGGCGGCCGACTCCCAGGCGGTGACCAGGTCGACGGTCTCCGGCTCGCGCAGCCATTGGATCTGCAGGCCGTCCATCATGGCGACGACCTGGGCGGCCAGATCGCGCGGATCGTCCACGACTCCCTCGGCCAGCGCGGCGAACTCGTCCAGGGTGCGCCGCTGGCGTGTCTTGAAGTAGGCGTGCGCCGGGTGGCCGGGTGCCAGCGACTCGGCCTCCAGCACCGCGAACAGCCGGACGATCTCCGGCTGCTCGGCGTTGCGCCGCACCACGGCGTCGCACACCTCCGCCAGGGTGATCCGGCCGTCGGCCCAGAGCTGGTGCACGGGCCGGCCCAGCTTCCCGGCGAGGGAGCGGGCGTCCTGCTCGTCCCGGTACTCCAGGACCGCGACGAGCAGGCTGTCCTTGGAGCCGACGTGGTGCAGCATGCCGGGCACGGTCAGCCCGCAACCGTCGGCGACGTCCTGCATGGACAGGCCCCAGAAGCCGCGCTCGGCGATCAGTTTCGTGGTCATCTCGAGGATCTGCCGTCGGCGCTCGGCAGCGGGTAACCGGGCACGGTCGCGGCGGATTCCAGGGGTGGTCTGCACAGCTCTTTCCTACCAGCAGGCCCTTGCCACACCGCTTCTGACCTGGCTATGTTTCTGAGGAGTTAATACCTAGTAGGTACTCAGTAAGGGCGGTAGCGATGGCACTCAGCACCTCGGAACAGGCCGCGATCACCAGCGGCCGGGACTTCTGGCACACCGAGGGCGTCGAGTCCGCGGGCATCCCCTCGGTCACCGTCACCGACGGCCCGCACGGGGTGCGCATGCAGGCCTCCAGCGAGGACGTGCTGGCCGGCGTGCCCGCGACCTGCTTCCCACCGGCCGTGGCCAGCGCCTCCACCTGGGATCCCGAGCTGCTGCGCCGGATGGGCGAGGCCCTCGGCGACGAGTGCCGGGCACAGGACGTGGCCGTGCTGCTCGGGCCCGGCGTCAACCTCAAGCGCAGCCCCCTCGGCGGCCGCAACTTCGAGTACTTCTCCGAGGACCCGATCCTCACCGGCGTGCTCGCCACCGCCTGGGTGCAGGGCCTGCAGAGTCGGGGCGTCGGCGCGTCGCTCAAGCACTTCGCGGTCAACAGCCAGGAGACCGACCGGATGCGGATCAGCGCCGACGTCGACGAGCGCACCCTGCGCGAGATGTACCTGCGGGCCTTCCACAAGGTGGTCACCCGGGCCCAGCCGTGGACCGTGATGTGCGCCTACAACCGGGTCAACGGGATCTACGCGAGCGAGCACCACTGGCTGCTCACCCAGGTGCTGCGCGGCGAGTGGGGCTTCGAGGGCCTGGTCGTCTCCGACTGGGGCGCCGTGGTCGACCGGGTCGCGTCGGTGGCGGCCGGGCTCGACCTGACCATGCCGGGGCCGGACGCGGCCGGCGACGCCGCACTGGTGGAGGCCGTGGCGGCGGGACGGCTCGACCCGGCCCTGCTGGAGCGGAGCGCGGAGCTCGTACGCAAGCTGGTGGAGAAGGCCGGGGACCGGCCCGCCGGGACCTATGACGCGGACGCCCACCACGCGCTCGCCCGGGAGATCGCCGGCCGGGCGATCGTCCTGCTGAAGAACGACGGCGGCCTGCTGCCGCTGACGCCCGGCGAGAAGACCGTCGCCGTGCTCGGCGAGTTCGCGCGCACACCCCGCTACCAGGGCGGCGGCAGCTCGCAGATCACCCCGACGAAGCTCGACGACGCGCTCACCGAGATCACCGCGTCGACGACGGCCGCCGTCACGTTCGCGCCCGGCTACACCGTGAAGGGCGAGGCCGACGAGGGCCTGCTGGCCGAGGCGGTGGCGACGGCCCGCGGAGCCGACGTGGCGATCGTCTTCGTCGGCAGCGTGCACGAGACCGAGGGCGCCGACCGCGACTCGATCGATCTGCCCGGCCCGCAGATCGCGCTGATCGAACGGGTCGCCGCCGCCAACCCCCACACGATCGTGGTGCTCTCCAACGGCGCCGTCATCGCCACCAGGCCGTGGGACGAGCAGATCCCCGCCCTGGTCGAGGGCTGGCTGCTCGGGCAGGCCGGTGGCAGCGCCCTGGCCGACGTGCTGTTCGGGCGGGTCGACCCGTCCGGGCGGCTCGCCGAGACCATCCCGGTCAAGCTCGCCGACCACCCGTCCTACCTCGACTTCCCCGGCGAGCACGGCCACGTCCGGTACGGCGAGGGCCTGCACGTCGGCTACCGCGGTTTCGACGCCCGCGGTCAGGAGGTGGCGTACCCGTTCGGGTTCGGGCTGTCGTACACCACGTTCGGATACGGCGCGGCCCAGGCGTCGGCGACCGCGGCCGGTGTCGAGGTGCGCGTCCCGGTGACCAACACCGGCGGGCGGGACGGCCGTGAGGTGGTGCAGGTGTATGTGAGCCTGCCCGGCTCGACGGTGCGCCGTGCCCCGCGCGAGCTGAAGGCGTTCGCCGGTGTCGAGATCGGCGCCGGCGACACCACCGAGGTGCGGCTGACCGTCGAACGGGAGGACCTCGCCTACTGGGACACCCGGCTCGGCCGGTGGATCGTCGAGGACGGCGAGTATCTGATCGAGGTCGGCTCGTCGTCGCGGGACGTGCGCGCCTCGGTGACCGTGCACGTGGCCGGCGACCCGGCGCGGGTGCCGCTGACCACCGAGTCCAGCGTCGGCGAGTGGTTCGCCGACCCGCGTGGCGCCGAGGTGCTGGGCGCGGCGTTCGCGGCGGCCGCGAGCGAGCAGAGCGAGGGACTGATGTCGGCGATGACCGCCAACCCGGAGATGCTGATGATGCTGGGCAGCCTGCCGCTGAGCCGGATGGCCGCCTTCCCGGGCAGCCCGCTCAACGCCGACGACCTGGACAAACTGGTCGAAGCCGCCAACTGACCGTTACGTTCGTGCCCGCGTGAGCAGCGCCTGGATCCGGGAGACCAGCTCGCGCGGGCTGAACGGCTTGGTCACGTAGTCGTCGGCGCCGGCACTGAAACCACCCTCGACGTCCTGCTCCTGCACCCGGGCGGTGAGCATGATGATCAGCATGCCGGCGGTGGACGGATCGGCGCGCAGCATCCGGCACACGTCGATGCCCGAAAGCCCCGGCATCGAGACGTCCAGCACGGCCAGGTCCGGCAACCGGGCCCGCGCCGTGTCCACCGCGGCCTGACCGTCACCGACCGCGAGAACCTCCAGCCCGGCCTGCTCCAGCTTGAAGGCCACCAGGTCGCGGATGTCGGCGTCGTCGTCAGCCACCAGGACGGTAGTCACGTGGCCTCCCCCGATCCGTAGCTCTGTGTTCGGACCATATACCGGCCAACCCGGCATATGGGGTGATATTTGTAAATCCACTCCGCAACCAGGTCGCAACCGGCGCGCGCCCGGTCTGCAGCCGCCGGACGGTGTGCTGATGTCCAGACCACCACAGCGCACCAACACGGCTGGGAGGAACCGATGAACGCGATGATCGACGACATCCGCTGCGAAGCTCTCTTCGCCTCCGACCTGCAACGATCCTGGGCGCCGACGGCGGAACTGATCCGGGCCGCGGTCACGGACGTCGTACACCGGATCGGCGAGAACGGATGCGCCGAACTGGTCGCCCAGGAGTTCGGGGAACACCCCGACTGTGCGATCGGGCGGATGCTGTGGGCCCGCGACGCGGTCCGGCTGGCATTCGCCGCCTGACGACGGCCTTGCGGGCATCTTGCGACGAAGGGGTACGCGTAGCGCGTACCTCTGAAGGGGTCTGGCGCGACCCGCCGCCCAACCGTAAGCTTGCCGCCATGCGCGCACAGTTGACCATGTGGTGGCCCGCCTGACCGGCGGCCATCTCCCGCGCATCCCGCGGCCGCCTCGCTGAGGCGGCCTTTTTCGTGGCCGGATCTCGGCCGGTGGCCCTCACCCGAAACGAGGGACCATGCCATTCGCCCTGCTGCACCGCGACGGCGCCGACCACGTCGACGTCCTCACCGGCGACGTCGTCACCGTCGCGACACTCGACGACATCCCGATGACGCCCGGCACGCCGGTGCTCGCCGTCGTCCCCTACCGGCAGATCACCGAACGTGGCTTCGAATGCGTCGACGACGGCGCCCCGCTGGAATGCCTGCTGGTCAGATCGCGCCACACCGAGCCGCTCTCGAACTTCCCGCCCGGTGACATCACCCTGAGTGACGGCGGCTTCGATCTGTCCGACGACGAGTACGGCCGGATCGTCGAGGAGGTGCTGCGGGACGAGATCGGGCGCGGCGAAGGAGCCAACTTCGTCATCCACCGCACCTACCAGGCCAAATTCTCGGGCGATCCGCGCGCCGCGTTCGGCCGGCTCCTGCACGGCGAGCAGGGCACCTACTGGACGTTCCTGGTCGACACCGGCAACCGGGTCCTGATCGGCGCCACCCCCGAGCGCCACGTCAGCGTCCTCGACGGCATCGTCATGATGAACCCGATCAGCGGCACGTTCCGCAACGGATCCGGCGACATCCTCGACTTCCTGCGCGACCCCAAGGAGATCGAGGAGCTCTACATGGTCCTCGACGAGGAGCTCAAGATGATGGCCTGCGTCGCCGAGCACGGCGGGCAGGTCGCCGGGCCGTACCTCAAGGAGATGGCCCGCCTCACCCACACCGAATACCTGCTGGCCGGGCGCGGCTCCCTCGACGTCCGCCGCGTCCTGCGGGAGACCATGTTCGCCCCCACCGTCACCGGCAGCCCCATCGAGAACGCCTGCCGCGTCATCGCCCGCCACGAACGCCGCGGCCGCCGCTACTACGCCGGAGTCCTCGCGCTGCTCGACCACGACGAGTCCGGCCGGCAGACACTCGACGCGCCGATCCTCATCCGCACCGCCGAGATCACCCCCGACGGCCTGCTGCGGGTGCCGGTCGGTGCCACCCTGGTCCGCCACTCCACACCCGCGGGCGAGGTGGCCGAGACCCACACCAAGGCGGCCGGCGTGCTGTCCGCGCTGGGCGCGGTTCCTTCCCGACCCGCGGCGGTACGGGGTACCGCACAGTCCCCGGAAGTCCAGCGCCTGCTCGCCGCCCGCAACGACGACCTGGCGCGCTTCTGGCTCGACTCCCGCGCACCCGGCGCCCTGACGGTCCCGTCCCTGGAGGGCCGGCACGCCGTGATCGTCGACGCCGAGGACACGTTCACCGCGATGCTCGCCCACCAGCTGAAGGCCCTGGGCCTCACCGTGACCGTCCTCCCCTGGAAGTCCGTCACCGCCGCGTCCCTGCCGGCCGCCGACCTGGTGGTGTTCGGGCCGGGCCCCGGCGATCCGTCGGACCTCGACGACCCGAAGATGGCCGCTCTGAACAGCCTCGTCACCTCTGCGCTGGAGGTAGGACGGCCACTCTTCGCGGTCTGCCTCGGCCAGCAGATCCTCGCCTCCTTGCTGGGCCTCCCGCTGCGCCGCCGCGTCTCGCCCTACCAGGGCCTGGCCCGAGACGTCGACCTCTTCGGCACCCCCCGGAGAGTCGGCTTCTACTCAAGTTTCTCAGCAGTCGCCGCCACTCCCGCGACCCTCGCCACTCCCGCCACTCCCGCCGCCCCCGCCACTCCCGCCACCCTCGCCACTCCCGCCACTCCAGCAGTCGCCGCCCCGGTCGTCACCTCCGCCCCGGCGACCCCAGCCGCCGCGTTCCCACCAGTCGTGGCAGCCCCGGGCGTCACCTCCACCCCGGCCGTCGCCGCCTCCCTATCGGTCGTGGCCACCCCCTACGGCCGGGTCACCCTGGCCGTCGACCCGGCCGACGACACCGTCCACGCACTTCGCGGCGGCACGTTCGCCGGGGTCCAGTTCCACCCGGAGTCGGTGCTGAGCCGCGACGGCGTAGACATCCTCCGAGAACTTCTCCCACCACTTCTCACCGATGTGATTAGCCCCGCGATTCCGGGGTAGCGAAACAGTGTCGGTGGTCCAAGGTGATCGAGAGCCTCACCTTGGACCACCGACCCGTTTGCCCGCCCTGACCCTGGCCCGCGCCCTGGCCCGCACCTTCGCCCGCGCCCTCACCCCGCCCCTCCGATCGCCGCCACCCGCTCGCCGTCGCCGTCGCCCTCGCCGTCGCCCTCGCCCTCGCCCTCGCCCTCGCCCTCGCCCTCGCCCTCGCCCTCGCCCTCGCCCTCGCCCTCGCCCTCGCCCTCGCCCTCGCCCTCGCCCTCGCCCTCGCCCTCGCCCTCGCCCTCGCCCTCGCCCTCGCCCTCGCCCTCGCCCTCGCCCTCGCCGATGATCAGCGCACACAATCTCGCATCGTGTGACCTCGTCTACGCCAGGACGACGACCAGCGCACACAAAGCAATCAGCGTGCGACTTCAACCACGCCAGGGCGACGATCAACGCACACGAACCCGCATTGTGCGACCCCATCCGCGCCAAAACGGTGATCGACGCACACGCAAGAACGATGGTCGACGCACACGCCACAACGATGGTCGGCGCACACAATCTCGCATCGTGTGACCTCATCAACGCCAGGACGACGACCAGCGCACACAAAGCAATCAGCGTGCGACTTCAACCACGCCAGGGCGACGATCAACGCACACGAACCCGCATTGTGCGACCCCATCCGCGCCAAAACGGTGATCGACGCACACGCCATAGCGGTGGTCGGCGCAGACGCCATAGCGGTGGTCGGCGCGGATGCCGTAGCGGTGGTCGGCGCGGATGCCGTAGCGGTGGTCGGCGCGCACACATGGGTTGTGTCGTCCACAGGGTCGGGCGGTGTTGTCCACAGGGGCTGCCCGGCGGGTCGCGAAACCCGGGAGGCTGGTCCGATGACCGCTACCGCACCGGATCAGGACATCGCTCTCGCCGGGATTCTCCGCGCTCAGCACGGCGTCATCTCCTGGCGGCAGGCGCGACGCCGGCTCACCGGAAGCGCCGTCAACCACCGGGTCGTCTCGGGTCGTTGGCAACGTGTGCATCTCGGGGTGTATCTGGCATATCCCGGACAGGTCACGCGGATCCAGCGGTGGTGGATCGCGTCCCTTGCCGTCGGAAACGGGCGGCCGGCATTGCTCGCCGGTCTGACCGCGCTACGCCTGCACGGTCTGCGTCTGCCGGAGGCGGCCGAGCCGGTTCATCTGCTCCTGCCCGCTCACCGGACCGACCGTGATCCGCCGCCGGGAGTGGTCGTCCACCGGACCCGGCGCCTCTCCCGCGCGGATGCCCGTCTCGACATGTCACCACCGTGCACGACGGCCGCCCGATCGATGGTCGACGCGGCACAGTGGGCGTTCGACGACACCACCGCCGTCTCGATCGTCGCGGCCACATTTCAGCAGCGTCTGGTGGTCCTGGATCAGGTGCGGACGGTTCTGGGCACGTCACGTCGTCTGCGGCGCAGGCCCGTCATCGAGTCGGCGGTGGCTGATGCGGGTGGGGGCTCGGAGTCCGCGTACGAGATCGAGTTTCTCCGGCTCTGCCGGCTGGCCGGTCTCCCGCGGCCGTCGCGCCAGTCCGTGCGCCGCGATCGATCCGGCCGGCGCCGCTATCGGGATGTCTATTTCGATCCGTGGCGGGTTCAGGTGGAGATCGACGGATCTCAGCACATGGAGACACGGGGGTGGTATGCCGACATGCGCTCCGGCAACGAGATCGCCATCAGCGGTGTGCGGCTGCTGCGCTTCCCGGGCTGGGCCGTGCGCCACCGCCCCGGGGAGGTCATCGCCGACGTCCGTGCCGCCCTGGAGGCAGCCGGCTGGCACGGGCCGTCGCTGTCAGCTGGATCCGGCTCCGCCACCGCGTCCCATGACGGCCGGGTGCCCCATCGGACACGACCGATCCTGCCTGGCTGACCGAGATGATCGCCACCCAGAGGTGCGCAGCGGCAGGGCAAACGGGCGGCCGGCTCATTACGGCTACTTCTTGGCGGTGAAACTCGGGCCAAGCAGGGCCCGGTGGGTTTACGGTCGCGGGGGATACGGGTATCCGCCCGGCGTCGCTGATCTCCGGAGGACAACCTTGGCCGAGCCACACATCACCCTCGATCCGCAAACACTCAACCCGGTCGAGCAGAAGCTGCGCGGGCCGCTGGAGGACCAGCTCAGCTCGGCGCTTCAGGCCGCGACCGCCAAGGTCGAGCAGCACTACGCCGGGGAGAGCGTCGAACAGGTCACCGTCATGCTTCTGGAGCAGGCCAAGGCGGGCCTGCATCCGGACATCGCCGCCGGCTTCAACCCGGATCACGAGCAGCTGCGCCACGTGGCCGAGGTGATCGTGACCCGAGCCCGCTGACGAGCTCTCGGTAACGCACGTGCCGGCACCAGCCCGACCGGCACGTGCACGACAGACCGACGCATGTGCACCGCCAGACCGACGCATGTGCACCGCCAGACCGGTGCACGTGCACGACAGGCCGGCGCATGTGCACGGCCAGACCGGCGCATGTGCACGGCAGAGCGGCGCACGTGCACGGCAGAGCGGCGCATGTGTACCGCGGGACCGACGCACGTGCACGGCCCGATCGCGCCACGTGCACGCGGCCGGACCGGGCACGAGCACCGAGGACGACGCGGCGGGCGCGGGCGCGATCGGGCGCGGCGGTCAGGAGGCCATGATGTCCTTGGCCGGGGGCGCCTTCAGGTCGACCGGGGTGCCGAAGTCCGACCGGATTGCCGAAGTCGGAGTACTTCATGTCGAATTCGCAGGCCGCCTGTGACCCGACCGCCGGCATCGTGAGCTTGTAGGCGGCCAGGCGGCCAGGCGGCCAGGCGGCCAGGCGGCCAGGCGGCCAGGCGGCCAGGCGGCCAGGCGGCCAGGCGGCCCTCACCGTCGATGTCGGCCCGGAACGGCAGTTCGTGGTGGAGAGCTTGCCGAGCACTTCGGTGCCGACGTCCAGCTGTTTCGCCGACTCGGCCAGGTCGATGGTGCCCTGGTCGCCGAGGTTCACCGTGGTCTTGTAGGTGTCCCTCTGCAGCTCCTCCCCGTTGAGGCCCGGCACGGCGGCCGGGCGTACGAGCAGGCCACTCTAGCGACGATTGTCGATCTCAGGTCACCGGGGTGTCCTGAGGTTGAAGACGAGGTCGATGACCAGTGCCGTCCATCCGGTCTGATGCCAGGCCCCCAGTCCGGCCCCGTTGTCGCCGTTGAAGTACTCGGGGAAGACGATGAGGTCCTTCCAGTCGGTGTGGGTCTGGAACAGGTCGGTGGCGCCGTAGATCGGGCGCCGCCCGGACGTGGGGTCGGGCACGAACAGGCCGATCAGGCGGCGGGACAGGTCGTCGGCGATCTCGGTGAGCCCGGCCTTGCGCTGCGACCCGGTCGGGTACTCGGCTTGCAGGTCCTCGCCGTAGAACTCCGCGTACTCCCGGAGCGCCTGGATGAGCAGATAGTTGACCGGCATCCAGACCGGGCCGCGCCAGTTGGAGTTGCCGCCGAACAGGCCGCTGGTGCTCTCCGCCGCCTCGTAGCCGACGGTGAAGTCGGAGCCGCCGAGCGAGACGGTGAACGGTTTCTCCAGGTGCGCCCGGGAGAGGGTGCGCAGGCCGTACGGTGAGAGGAACTCCTCCGGGTCCAGCAACCGCGGCAGGATCCGCAGCAGCTGGTCCTGGCCGACCATGCTGAGGAGGCGCTGTTGGCGCCGGTCGGCGCCGCCGAGCCGCCGGGCGCTGATCACGTCGCCGAACTCGCCCTGGTGGTGCAGCATCCAGCGGACGCGGGCGTTGATCTCGGGGAGCCGGTTGAGGGTGTCCGAGGTGAGCCGGGTGGTGGCGGCGAGCGGCAGCAGGCCGACGATGGAGCGTGCCTTGAGTGGCACCTTGTTGCCGTCGGGCAGGCGCAGCACGTCGTAGAAGAAGCTGTCCTCCTCGTCCCACAGCCCCTGCCGGTAGGCGGCCTCCGCGATGTAGGTGAAGTGCTCGAAGAACTTGGTGGCCATGTCCTCGTAGGCCCGGTCGTGCAGGGCGAGGATGATCGCCATGTCGAGCAGGTTCAGCGCGTACATGGCCATCCAGCCGGTGCCGTCGGACTGTTCGAGCACCCCGGCGACGGGCAGCGCCGCGGACCGGTCGAACGGGCCGACGTTGTCGAGGCCGAGGAAGCCGCCCTCGAAGACGTTGTTGCCGCCGACGTCCTTGCGGTTGACCCACCAGGTGAAGTTGAGCAGCAGCTTGTGCATCACCCGGGACAGGAAGTCGAAGTCACGGCCCCCGTCGATCTTGAAGACCTGCAGCGCCGCCCACGCGTGCACGGGTGGGTTGACGTCGGAGAACGACCACTCGTACGCCGGGATCTGGCCGTTGGGATGCATGTACCACTCGCGCAGCAGCAGCAGGAGCTGGGATTTCGCGAAGCCGGGGTCGACGCGCGCGATGCTGACACAGTGGAACGCCAGGTCCCACGCGGCGTACCAGGGGTACTCCCACGGGTCGGGCATGCTGATGACGTCGAAGCTGTTCATGTGCCGCCAGGCGTTGTTGCGCCCGTAGCGCCGGCCCGGTGGCGGCGGCGCGTTGCCGGGGTCGCCGCGCAGCCACTGTCTGACGTCGAAGTGGTAGAACTGCTTGCCCCACATGAGACCGGCGATCGCCTGCCGGGCGACGTCCTTCTCCTCGTCGCTCGCGGCTTCCGGCAGCACCTCGGCGAAGAAGTCGTCGGCTTCGGCGCTGCGCGCGGCCATCACCGCGGCCCAGCCGTCCCCCAGGTCCGCGGGCGGCAACGGGCGCTCACTCCGGGTCAATCGGAGCCGGAGGGTACGGGTCTCGCCCGCCCCCATCCACAGCCGGTAGTGCAGCGCCCCCTTGGTGCCGACGCCCTCCGGGTTGACCGTCGGCGTCCGGTGGATCAGGTGGTCGTTGATGCCGTCCTTGGGGTACGGGCTGCGCCCCGGCAGTCCCCACAGACGCTGCGCGTTCGTCTCGTTGTCGCACATCAGAGCGACCGGCGCGCCCTGCCCGTCGAGGGTGATGTGGCCGATCGACCGGTGCTGTCCTTCGAGGCGCCCGGGTGTGCCGGACATGCTCGGCGTCTCCCGGTTGGGCAGCCCCCACGACCAGGTGTTACGGAACCAGAGGGTGGGCAGCACGTGCAGGATCGCCGGATCGGGGCCCCGGTTGCTGACGGTGATGGCGATGCAGACGTCGGTGGGCCCGGCCTTGGCGTAGTCGACGGTGACCGCCCAGAACCGGTCGGAGTCGAAGATGCCGGTGTCGACGAGCTCGTACTCGGCCTCGTTGCGGGAGCGGGCGCCGTTGACCCGGACCAGCTCGTCGTAGGGGAACGCGGCCTGCGGGTAGTGGTAGCGCCAGCGCATCCACGAGTGGGTGGGCGTGGAGTCCTGATACCACCAGTAGTCCTTGGCGTCCTCGCCGTGGTTGCCGCCGTCGCCGCCGAGGCCGAACATCCGCTCCTTGAGGATCGGGTCCTCACCGTTCCAGAGCGCGAGCGCGAAGGCGAACGTCTGCCGGTCGTCGCAGAGACCGGCCATGCCGTCCTCGTTCCAGCGGTACGCTCGGGAGCGCGCATGATCGTGCGGGAAGTAGTCCCACGCCGTCCCGTGCTCGCTGTAGTCCTCCCGGACGGTCCCCCAGGCACGTTCCGCTAGGTACGGGCCCCACGCCCGCCAAGGCTGCTCACCGGAATCGGCCTGCGCCAGGCGTACGCGTTCCGACACGTCCGTTCTCACCCCCACTATCCCGGAGTCGATCACACTGAGACTGTCACGCCGATGTGTCAAGCGTGTAAGGCTCCGAGCGATTAGGGGTTCGATCCGTGCCCACGGCCCGCCCGATCAGCTTCGGTCCTCAGGTCTGTGCCCGCCTCACTGAGGGCTCCACACGGGAATGGCTCGTACCCGATGGGGTCGGCGGGTACGCCATGGGAACCGTCAGTGGTCTGCGCACCCGCCGGTATCACGGTCTGTTGATCGTCGCGGGGCACACTCCGGCGTCGCGCAGGCTGGGCCTGGCCGCTCTCGATCCGGTCGTCACCCTGCCGTCCGGCGCGGTCGTCCGGCTCGGTGTGCACGAGTGGGCGGACGGCGCGATCGCCCCGGCCGGGCACCGGCTGCTCGCCGGGTTCACGCTGGTCGACGGGGTGCCGCGGTGGCGGTGGCGGCTCGGCGACGTGGTCGTGGAGCGGGAGGTCGCCGCCGTGCACGGCCGGCCGGCGGTCGCGATCGTGCACCGTCTGGTCGCCGGCGGCCCGATCCGGCTCTCCCTGGAGGCGCTCTGCACCTGGCGGGACGTGCACGGCGAGCGGACCGCGGACGGCCCGCCTCCGGCGGTCGCGGCGACGGCCGACGGCTGCGTGGTCGAGGACGCCTACCGGATCAGTGGGCCGGGCTTCACCCCGGCCGGCGAGTGGTTCCGCGGCGTCCGGCACCGGGCGGAGGACGAGCGGGGCCTCACCCCGACCGAGGATCTGTGGTACGCGGGGAGCTTCCACGCCGAGCTACGCCGCCCCGGGGAGCTCGCGGAGGTGTCGGCGTGGGCGGGCGAGCTGGACGATCCGCCGCTCCCGGCCGGG
Source organism: Actinoplanes sp. CA-252034 (assembly GCF_050956125.1). Lineage (NCBI taxonomy): Bacteria > Bacillati > Actinomycetota > Actinomycetes > Micromonosporales > Micromonosporaceae > Actinoplanes > Actinoplanes sp. CA-252034. The sequence continues at coordinate 2,023,679 of NZ_CP191846.1, read as the reverse complement.
CCGGCCGTTGCCGCGGCCCGGCTGCGCAACCGGGAGGTCGTCGCCGCCGCGGCACCCGCCGACGAGACCCAGGCGACGCTGGCGCTGGCCGCCGACGCCTTCGTGGTGCACGCCGGGAACGGGCCGGACGTGGTCGCCGGCTATCCGTGGTTCGGGTCGTGGTCCCGGGACACGATGATCGGCTACGAGGGGCTGTTCCTGGCCACGAACCGGGCCGACCAGGGCCGGGAGCTGCTGCGCGCCTACGCCGGCACGCTGTCCGAGGGGATGCTCGCGAACACCGCGGACACCGGCGCCGTCGAGTACAACACCGTCGACGGCACGCTGTGGTTCCTGCACGCGGTCGGGCGACACGTGGCGGTCGCCGGCGACGACGACCTGGCCGCCGAGCTGCTGCCCCTGCTGCGGGACGTGGTCGCCCACCACCTGTCCGGCACCCGGTTCGGGATCCGCGCCGACCCGGCCGACGGGCTGCTCCGGGCGGGCGCCCCCGGTGCCGCGCTGACCTGGATGGACGCCCGCGTCGACGGGGTTCCGGTGACCGCCCGCGCGGGCAAGCCGGTCGAGGTGAACGCGCTGTGGATCAACGGGCTGGCGACCGTGCTGGACCTGTCCGCGCGTACCGGGATCCCGCCCGGACCGGCCGAGCGCGCCTGCCCGCAGGCCCGGGAGGGGTTCGGCCGCCGCTATCCGGCGCCCGGTGGCCTGCTGCACGACGTCGTCGGCGGTGTGGACGGCGCCGATCCGGTGCTACGCCCCAACCAGTTGCTCGCCTGGTCGCTGCCGCACGCCCCGGCCCGCCCGGACCGGGCCGCCCTCGAACGCCTCGGCGCCGTGCTGCTCACCCCGCTCGGGCCGCGCAGCCTCGCCCCCGGCGAGCCCGGGTACTCGGGACGGCACCGTGGCACACCGGCCGAGCGGGACACCGCGTACCACACCGGGACGGTCTGGCCGTGGCTGACCGGCCCGTGGGTGACCGCCCTGCACCGCATCGGCGCGAGTGGCGAGGACGTGCTCACCGACGCCGAGGCCCACCTGTCCGAGCACGGGCTGGGCTCGATCTCGGAGACCGCCGACGGCGATCCGCCGCACCGGGCCACCGGCTGCCCCTTCCAGGCCTGGTCGGTGGCCGAGCACCTGCGTGCCCGGCGGCTCTGACAGCCGATGAGAACCCCGTGATGCCCGTTCCGCACCCGCGGAGCAACCTGGCTGCCGCATGCTCGCCTGGTGGGACGAGACCGCTGGACCATGATCGCCTGGCTGGGTGTGCTGGCGATCAGCATCGTGCTGCGTGTGGTCCTGGAAGCGCAGGAGACCCCGTACCTCGTCGCCGTGGCACCGTACATGCTGGTCAGCTTCGCCACCCCGGTCGTCGTCCTGATCGGCACACTCCGGCACCGGCCGCCGCACCGGGCCGGCTGGTTCCTGCTGGTCGCCGCGCAGGTCTTCTACGCCGCCGCCGACACCGTCACGGTGGTGGACGAGGTGCTCTCCGGCGAGTTCCTCGAGCCCACGCCGGCGGACCTGCTGTACTTCGCCTACTACCTGCTCATCGCGGCGGCGGTGCTGCTGTTCATCCGCCGGCGGAGTCCCGGCTGGGACGTGCCCAGCATGATCGACGCGCTCATCGTCGCCGTCAGCGCCGGACTGATCACCTGGATCTTCGTGCTCCAGCCCTTGACCTCGGACTCCGAGCTGCCGCTCAACGCGAAACTGACCCAGTCGGCGTACCCGGTCCTCGATCTGATGCTGTTGATCCTCGCGGTCCGGCTGGCGATGGGCACCGGCACTCGCGGCGCGGTGCTCTACTCGCTGCTCGGCAGCCTCGTCCTGATGCTCAGCGTCGACACGATCTATCTGGTGCAGAACATCCTCGAGGGCGGCGGGGTGTCGGAGTCGTACCTGGACGCCCTCTGGATGGCCTCCCTCGGTCTCCTCGGCGCCGCCGCCCTGCATCGCGGGGTCCGGCACTTCGACCTGCGCAGCGAGCATGCCCAGCCGGACGCGTCACCGGCCCGGCTCGGGGTGCTGGCGATCGCCGTGCTGATGGCGCCCGGCGTGCAGGTGCTGGTCTGGCTGCTCGACTGGCCGCTCAACATCCCCCTGATCAGCGGTAGCTGTGCCGTCATGTTCATCCTGGTGATGACCAGGATGGCCGGTCTGGTCGCGGCACAGCGTCAGGCCGCCGTGACCGATGCTCTCACCGGGTTGCGCACCCGCCGCTACTTCTCCGACGCGCTGAGCCTGGAATGCCGGCGGGCCGGGCGGACCGGCCACGGCGTAGGCCTGCTGGTCATCGACGTCGACCACTTCAAGCGCATCAACGACGGGTACGGCCACCCGGCCGGCGACGAGGTGCTGCGTGAGGTGTCCCGACGTCTCTCCGCCGCGGCACGGGCCGGCACCGTGGTGGCCCGGTACGGCGGCGAGGAGTTCGTCGTGCTCGCCCCGCACACCGGCCCCGGCGAACTGCTCGCCCTGGCCGAACGCCTGCGCGCCGCGGTCGCCGAGCTCCCCGTCCAGGTCGGCGGCGAACTGCTCGGCGTCACGGTCTCGGTCGGCGCGGCCGCCCAGACGCATCCCGGGCCGGACTCCCTGCTCCGTTTCGCCGACGAGGCGCTCTACGCAGCCAAGGCCGCGGGCCGCAACCGCTGTGTCCTCGCCGACGTCGTGCCCGCCACGCACTGAAGGCCCGTCCCGGCCGGCTCGCAGCGCTGCCCGAAACGGCCCAGGACGACGCTGACGACCGGCCGAACGGATCAGCCGAGCCAGCCGGGGCGGATCAGGCCGGCCTCGTAGGCGTAGACGACCAGCTGGGCCCGGTCGCGCGCGCCGAGTTTGATCATCGTGCGGCTGACGTGGGTCTTCGCGGTGGCCGGACTGATCACCAGACGGGCGGCGATCTCGTCGTTGGACAGCCCCTCGGCGACCAGGACCAGGACCTCGCGTTCCCGGTCGGTGAGCTGGCCCAGGTCGCGCGGCGGCTCGGGCGGCCGCCCGTGCGCGACGGCCGCCGCCGCGAACGAGCCGATCACCCGCCGGGTCACGCTCGGCGACAGCAACCCGTCCCCGGCGGCGACCGCACGCACCCCGCGCAGCAGATCCACCGGCTCGGTGTCCTTCACGAGAAACCCGGAAGCCCCGGTCCGCAGCGCCTCGAACACATACTCGTCCAGCTCGAACGTGGTCAAAATGACCACGCGGGTGGCGGCCAGCTCCGGGTCGGCGGCGATCCGCCGGGTCGCCTCCAGCCCGTCCACGCCGGGCATCCGGATGTCCATCAGCACGACGTCCGGCCGGGTCTGCCGGACCACCTCGACCGCCCGCAGCCCGTCCGCAGCCTCGCCGACCACCTCGATGCCCGGCTCCGCGTCGAGCAGCGCCCGGAACCCGGCCCGCACCAGCGCCTGGTCATCGGCCAGCACCACCGAGATCATCCGGTCTCCCCCGTTCGCCCGACGTCCGCCACCACACCGTCGTCCACCGGTCCGGCCTCCCCCGCGCCGGGCACCGCACCATCACCCGCCGTCCCGGGTTCCATCGGGACGGCCCGGCCCGGCGCCGTCGAGCGGACCGCACCCGCCGCCGGGAGGACCGCGGTGACCCGGTAGCCGCTGGTCTCACCCGCCAAGGGGCCCGCCGTGAGGGTGCCGCCCAGGCTCTCGGCCCGCGCCCGCATGCCGGTCAGGCCGCTGGAGCCCTCCGGCGGCGCCGACCCGCCGGCCACTCCGGTGTTCGTGATCGACAGGTGCAGCGCGGCCGGGGTGTGCCGGATCTCGACGAGCGCGTCCGGACCGGGCCCGGCATGCTTGCGGACGTTCGTCAGCGACTCCTGGACGATCCGGTACGCGGCCCGGTCGACCTCGGCCGGCAGGTCGCGGGGGCCGCCGACGATCTCGGTACGGACCGGGAAGCCCGCGTCGGCGGTCAGGTCGTCCAGGCGGCTCAGGCCCAGCGCCGGCTGCCGGGGCGCGGCCTCCCCGTCGGTGCGTAGGACGCCCAGCACCGAACGCACCTCGCGCAGCGCCTCCGCGCTCGCCGTCTTGATCGCGGTCAGCGCCTCCCGGGCCTGCTCCGGCCGGTTGTCCATCAGATGCAGCCCCACCCCGGCCTGCACGTTGATCAGGGACAGGTGGTGACCGAGGACGTCGTGCAGCTCCTGCGCCATCCGCAGCCGCTCCTCGGAGGCCTGCCGGCGCCTCTGCTCGCCACGAGCCCGTTCCTGCTCCTCGTGTGCGCGGGCCAGCGCGGCCAACTGCTCGTGCCGCACCTTCGACACCATGCCCGCCAGCACCGGCACAGCCAGGCCGACACCGGCCAGCAACGCCTCCCGCAGCGTGGGCGAAACCCCGGCGGGCAGGTTGAGCGGGCCGGCCAGGACCACGTTCACCAGCAGGTAGAGCGACCAGGCCACGGCCGCGGCGATCGCCGCCTCGGTTCGCCGGCCGGCCTTGGCCAGGGCGAAGAGCGCGAGAGCGGGGGCCATCGCATACATCCAGTACGGATCGGCGTGGGTGGCGAACAGGAGCGAGGCTGCCGCGGCGATCACGAAGGCGGCGAGTGGGGAGCGGCGTTTCCAGAACAGCGCGACCGGACCGGCGAGCAGCAGCAGGTGGTAGAGCACCGGGGAGGTGAGGTGCACACCGCCGCGGTCGGCGAGATCGTTCGACCCCGCGAGGTGGAAGATCGACGCGGCGATCACCGCACCGGGCGGCCAGCCGTCGTGCCCCCGGCGCCGGGCACGTCGCCATGCCGGATCGCCGGGCGCCCAACCACGGCCCACATGCCTCATGAGCTGAACCTACGTCAGCGCCCCGGCCCCGGTCATCGGTCGGCGGGCGCGCATCGCACCTACCACCCCGGGCTCACACCGCGGCACCCGTGTACTCCTCCGGGCGTACCCCGAAGATCGAGAACGGCGCGGAATGCGCCCGGCGGATGCCTCCCCGGGCCGACGCGCGTGGCCGCCCGGCAGGCCGATCCTGGAGCGGAGACCGAGAGACCCGCCGAAGGAGAAGCCATGCAAACCCAGGGACCCACCCGGCTGCGCACGTCCGACACGGAACGGGAGGAGGTCGCCGAGATCCTGCGCGCCGCCATGGCCGAGGGCCGGCTGGACCTGACCGAGGGTGAGGAGCGGCTGGCCACCGCGTACGCCGCCAGGTTCCGTGACGAGCTGGCGCCACTCACCGCCGACCTGCCGTTCGGGGGCCGTCAGGCGCTGGCCCGGACCCCGGCGGCCCGGGCCGCGACGCGCCGGTCGGTGAGCCGGCACGCCAGCCTCGTCCTGATCATCGCCGGCGTCCTCACCGGAGTGTGGATGCTGTCCAACGCCACGTTCTTCTGGCCGGTGATCCCGCTGACGTTCCTGGTGATCGGCCTGTTCAAGCATGCCCGGTACGGCCGCTGGCGCCCCGAGTACACGTTCGGCCACCACCACCGGCACTGATCGCCCGCTGTCGGGTGGCCGACCCCACGTGCGACACGCCAACCGCATCGTTGATCTTCTTCGCTCGCTCTGCCACAGTGGCCGAGTTTTGTTCGGGGAGGGACAACGCACATGATGGGTCCGTCGCACGCGCTATCCGGCGCGGCCGCCTGGCTGGCAGGCAGTTGGGCGCTCGATCAGTTCGCCTACGTGAGTCAGACGCCGCTGGAGGTGGCGGTCGGCACGGCGATCTGTGCGGGTGGCGCGCTCCTGCCCGACCTGGACATGTCCGGCAAGGTCACCCGTAACCAGGGCGGCGCGACCGTGGCCCGTACGTTCGGCGTGGCGTCGCTCTTCGTGGCCGAGGTGGTGGAGAAGTTCTCGCTCGGCGTCTACACGGCGACGAAGCTGAAGCGCGATCCGCGGCGGGACAACGGGCACCGCACGTTCACCCACACGCTGCCGTTCTGCGCGCTGCTCGCCTGGGGCACCACGGCGCTGGCCGACAGCTACGGCTACTGGGCGGTGATCGGCATCGTCTTCTTCATGAGCGGCCTGGCGCTGCGCGGGCTGTTCGACGACTGGGCGGAGCGGGCCGGCTGGGTCATCGTGACCCTGTCCTCGGCCGCGATCGCCTGGTTCACCGCCGCCAACCTGCCCAGCGACCGCGGCTATCCGCTGCTGGGGCTGGCCGCCGGTGTCGGCTGTTTCGTGCACATCCTCGGCGACATGATCACCAAGAACGGCGTACCGATCCTCTGGCCGATCCCGATCAGGCGTCGCATGTGGATGATGATCGGCATCCCGAACAGCATGGCCGTGAAGGTCGGCGGCAAGGTCGAGGTGGTCGTCCTGCGCACCGCCTTCACGGTCATCTCGCTGCTCTCCATCGGCGGCCTCTTCGTTCCGGGCGTGCTGGAGCGCTTCAACCTGGACGTGTGGGCCAGCAAGTAGGTCAGGGCTTGAGGACGACCTTGATGCAGCCGTCGTCCTTCTTCTTGAACATCTCGTAGGCGTCCGGCGCCTGCTCCAGCGGCACCCGGTGAGTCACCAGGTCACCGACGGCGAGCGGGTCGCCGTCGCCGGTGAGCAGCGGCATCAGGTCGTCGACCCAGCGCTTCACGTGCGCCTGGCCCATCCGCAGGGTCACCCCCTTGTCGAACAGGTCCATCATCGGGAACGGGTCGGCGTTACCGCCGTACACCCCGATGATCGAGATCGTGCCGGCCCGCCGGACCGCGTCGAACGCCGTCCGCAGCGCGCCCATCCGGTCCACGCCGAACGTCTCGGTCGCCTTGCGGGCGATCGGATCGGGCAGCATGCCGGCCGCCTTCATCGCCGCCGCCTGCACCGGGGTGCCGTGCGCCTCCATGCCGACGGCCTCGATCACCCCGTCGGCGCCACGGCCGCCGGTCAGTTCGCGGACCGCGTCGCCGATGTCGTCGACCGCACCCGTGTCGAGGGTCTCGATGCCGTTGCGCGAAGCCATCGCCAGGCGCTCGGGCACGCTGTCCACACCGATCACCCGGGCCGCGCCGAGATGCCGGGCGATGCGGGCGGACATCTGCCCGATCGGGCCGAGGCCGGTCACCAGGACCGTGTCGCCGGGTTCGACGTCGGCGTACTTCACCGCCTGCCAGGACGTGGTGAGCACATCGGACAGGAACAGGAAACGCTCGTCGGGGTGGCCGTCCGGCACCTTGATCGGGCCGAAGTGGGCCTGCGGCACCCGTAGGTACTCGGCCTGGCCGCCGGGCACCTGGCCGTACAGCTTGGTGTAGCCGAACAGCGAAGCCCCGGTCCCCTGCGACCGCGTCTGCGTGGTCTCGCACTGGGCGAAGAATCCGCGCGAGCACATCCAGCAGTGCCCGCAGGAGATGTTGAACGGGATCACCACGCGGTCGCCGGGCCGGATGTGCGTCACCTCGGGCCCGACCTCCTCGACGATCCCCATCGGCTCGTGGCCGAGGACGTCGCCCTTGTCGAGGTACATGCCGAGGACGTCGTAAAGGTGCAGGTCGGAGCCGCAGATCGCGGTCGAGGTGATCCGGATGATCGCGTCGGTCGGCTCTTCGATCTTCGGGTCGGGGACATTCTCCACGGACACCTTGCCGGTGCCCTGCCACGTCAGTGCTCGCATACCTCCGGCATGCCCCGAGGATCCCGGCCCAATCGTCACCTCGTCAAAGACCGGCAACCCACCGCACCCGAGACCCGGCCGGCCCTCGGTGCTGTCTCAGGCAGCTCGAAACAGCACTCACGACCAGCCGGGGGAACGGCAGCGGGTCAGTCGATCGAATAGGCGAGGTTGGGGCGCAGCCAGCGCTCGACCTCGCCGAGCGGGAGGCCGCGGCGCGACGCGTAGTCCTGGACCTGGTCCTTGGCGAGCCGGCCGACGGTGAAGTACTTCGCGTCCGGGTGGGCGAAGATCAGGCCGCTGACGGCGGCGGCCGGGGTCATCGCGAACGACTCGGTCAGGTTGACACCGATGGCGGAGGTGCCGAGCAGCTCGAACAGCTCCCGCTTCTCGCTGTGGTCGGGGCAGGCCGGGTAGCCCAGCGCGGGGCGGATGCCGCGGAACCGCTCGGCGTGCAGGTCTTCGAGCTTGGGCCGCGCGTCCGGCTCGAACCAGTCGCGGCGGGCCTTGAGGTGCAGGTACTCGGCGAACGCCTCGGCCAGACGGTCCGCGAGCGCCTTCACCATGATGGCCCGGTAGTCGTCGTTCTCGCCCTCGTACTTGGCCGCCAGCTTGTCGGCGCCGTGGATGGCGACCGCGAAACCACCCAGGTGGTCACCGGCCGGGGCGATGTAGTCGGCGAGGCAGCGGTTGGCCCGCCCGGCCGGCTTCTCCGTCTGCTGGCGCAGCATCGGGAACGACACCCCGTTCGCCAGCTTGATGTCGTCGCCCTCGGTGTGCGCCGGCCAGAACCCGTAGAGACCGCGGGCCTGGAACGAGCCCTGCGCGATGATCTGGTCGAGCAGCGTGTTGGCGTCGTCGAACAGCTCCTTGGCGACCGGCTGGGCCAGGATCGCCGGGTATTTGCCCTTGAGCTCCCAGGCGAGGAACAGGAACTGCCAGTCGATCAGCGCGCGCAGCTCGGCGATGGTGGGCGCGACCTCGCGGACCCCGGTGAATCGCGGCGTGGGCAGGTCGGTGAAGTCGACCGCCTCCCGGTTGGCCCGGGCCTGCGCGAGGGTGAGCAGCGGCTTGGAGTGACGCTGCTCGTGCTGCTCGCGGAGGCGCTGCTGCTCGTCCCGGTTGGCCTCGTCGAGCTTGACCGCCCGATCCGGGTCGAGCAGGTCGGACATCACACCGACGACCCGGGACGCGTCGAGCACGTGCACCGTCGACCCGTCGTACGCCGGCGCGATCCGCACCGCGGTGTGCTGCTTGGACGTGGTGGCGCCGCCGATCAGCAGCGGCAGCTTGAGCCCGCGGCGCTGCATCTCGGCGCCGACCGCGACCATCTCGTCCAGCGACGGGGTGATCAGGCCGGACAGCCCGATGGCGTCGGCGCCCTCGGCGATCGCGGTCTCCAGGATCTTCGCGGTCGGGACCATCACGCCGAGGTCGATGACCTCGTAGTTGTTGCAGCCCAGGACCACGCCGACGATGTTCTTGCCGATGTCGTGGACGTCGCCCTTGACCGTGGCGAGGACGACCTTGCCCTGCTCGCGGTGGGTCTCGACACGCCCCTCCAGGCGGGCCTGCTCCTTCTCGGCCTCCATGAAGGGCAGCAGGTACGCGACCGACCGCTTCATGACGCGGGCGCTCTTGACCACCTGCGGCAGGAACATCTTGCCGGAGCCGAACAGGTCACCGACGACACTCATGCCGCCCATCAGCGGGCCCTCGATGACGTCGAGCGGGCGGGGCAGTTTCTGCCGGGCCTCCTCGGTGTCGGCCTCGATGAAGTCGACGATGCCGTGCACGAGGGCGTGGCTGAGCCGGTCCTCGACGGAGGTCTCCCGCCAGGACAGGTCGACCTCGCGCTTGGCGCCGGAGCCGGTGACCGTGGACGCGAAGGTGACCAGCCGGTCGGTGGCGTCGGGCCGACGGTCGAAGATCACGTCCTCGACGAGCTCCAGCAGGTCGGCGGGGATGTCCTGGTAGACGGCGAGCTGCCCGGCGTTGACGATGCCCATGTCGAGCCCCGCCTTGACGGCGTGGAACAGGAACGCCGAGTGCATGGCCTCGCGCACGACGTCGTTGCCGCGGAAGGCGAAGGACAGGTTCGAGATGCCACCGGAGGTACGGGCGCCCGGGCACCGCTGCTTGATCAGCGGGAGCGCGTCGATGAAGTTCCTCGCATACCCGTTGTGCTCGGCGATGCCGGTCGCGACCGCGAGCACGTTCGGGTCGAAGATGATGTCGTTGGGGTCGAACCCGTCGGCGACGAGCAGGTCGTACGCGCGCCCGCAGATGTCGACCTTGCGGTCCCGGGTGTCGGCCTGGCCCTGCTCGTCGAAGGCCATCACGACGACGCCGGCGCCGAAGTCACGGATCCGTCGCGCCTGCGCGAGGAAGGCCTCCTCGCCCTCCTTGAGGCTGACCGAGTTGACGACGCCCTTGCCCTGGACGCACTTGAGGCCGGCCTCGAGCACGGAGAACTTCGAGCTGTCGATCATGATCGGGATCCGGGCGACCTCGGGCTCGGTCGCGATCAGGTTCAGGAAGGTGACCATCGCCTGCTCGCTGTCGAGCAGGTCGGCGTCCATGTTGACGTCGAGCAGGTTGGCGCCGCCGCGCACCTGCTCCAGCGCGACGTCGACGGCGGCCTGGTAGTCGTCGGCCTCGATGAGCCGCCGGAACTTGGCGGAGCCGGTCACGTTGGTCCGCTCGCCGATCATGACGAAGCCGGTGTCCGGGCCGATCTCGAAGGGCTCCAGCCCACTGAACCGGGTGGTCGGGGCGGGCGGGTCGATCACCCGCGGCGCCGCGCCACGGACCGCGTCGGCGACCGCAGCGATGTGCGCCGGACTGGTCCCGCAGCAGCCGCCGACCAGGTTGACCAGGCCGTCCGCCGCGAACTCGCGGAGCAGCTCGCCGGTCTCGGCCGGGGTCTGGTCGTAGCCGCCGAACGCGTTCGGCAGGCCGGCGTTCGGGTGCGAGGCCACATAGACGTTCGACAGGCGGGCCAGGTCGGACACGTGCGGGCGCATCTCGGTCGCGCCGAGCGAGCAGTTGACCCCGACGACCAGCGGCTCGGCGCGCTCGATCGAGCGCCAGAAGGCCTCCACGGTCTGGCCCGAGAGGGTACGCCCGGACAGGTCCACGATCGTCACGGAGATCCACAGCGGGATCTCCGGCGCCACCTCACGGGCCGCCGCGACGGCCGCCTTCGCGTTCAGCGTGTCGAAGATCGTCTCGATCAGGAACAGGTCGACGCCGCCCTCGGCCAGTGCCGACATCTGCTCCGCATAGGTGGCCTTGACCTGGTCGAAGGTGACCGCACGGTAGGCCGGGTCCTCGACCTTGGGCGACAGCGACAGGGTGACGTTGAGCGGGCCGACCGAGCCGGCCACGAACCGGGGGCGGCCGTCGGCGGCGAACGCCTCGTCGGCGGCCTGCCGGGCCAGCCGGGCGCCCTGCACGTTCATCTCCCGGACCAGGTGCTCCAGCCCGTAGTCGGCCTGGGCGATGCTGGTGGCGGTGAACGTGTTGGTGGTCGTGATGTCGGCGCCGGCCGCCAGATACTGCCGGTGCACGTCGAGGATGACGTCGGGCCGGGTCAGGATCAGCAGATCCGGGTCACCAGTGACGTCTTTCGGGTGGTCAGCCGGGATCAGCTCGTTGCGGTAGTCCGCCGGGGTGAGCCTCGCGCCCTGGAGCATGGTGCCCCACGCGCCGTCCAGCACCAGGATCCGCTCGGCGAGCAGCTCGCGCAGCTGAGTGACGGTCTGAGTCAACGCCAACACCTCCGATAGTGAGTCGGAGGCGCCCTTGTCTCGGGTGTTTCACCGGTCGAGCGTGACGGGTATGGGCCCGCTGCAGCGCCTCTCGTCCGGACCGACAACGATACCGACTCTTTCATGTGGCGTCGGCGTAGGCACCAACCACTGAGACGTCCAGGGGAAATCGCACCGTGGTGTCACCGAACAGCAACCGGCCCGCCGATAGCGCGCTCTCCCGGACCGCCTCCACCACCGACTCGGCCTGGTCGGCGGGACAGTGCACGACCACCTCGTCGTGCACGAACAGGACGAGCTCGGCCTCGGTGCCGGCCAGCCGCTGACGAAGGGTGGCGAGCAGGACCAGCGCCCACTCGGCGGCAGTGGCCTGGATCACGAAGTTGCGGGTGAATCGCCCCCGGGCCCGGCCGGGTGGCGGGGCCACCTCGTCCGGCGGGTCCAGGCCGGCGTCGCGCCAGGCGCCGGACGCCGGTGGGCAGGTGCGGCCCAGCCAGGAGCGGACCAGACCACCGGCCTCACCGGTACGGGCGGCGGCCTCCACGAACTCGAAAGCGGTCGGATACTGCCGGCGGAGCACGGCCAGGGCCGGGATGGCGTCGCCACCGGTCTGCCCATACATGGCCCCGATCAGGGCGATCTTCGCCTTGGCGCGGTCGCCGTCGAACGAGTCGGCGGCCAGCGCGGCGTAGAGGTCGCCCTCGGCCGCCGCCGCGGCGAGCCGCCGGTCACCGGAGACGGCAGCCATCACCCGGGGCTCCAGTTGGCCGGCGTCGGCCACGACGAACCGCCAGCCGGGGTCGGCGATCACCGCCCGGCGGACCACCTTGGGCACCTGGAGGGCACCGCCACCCCGGCTGGCCCAGCGACCGGAGACGACGCCACCGGCCACATACTCAGCGCGGAAGCGACCGTCGCGCACCCAGGCGTCGCACCAGGCCCAGCCGTGCGCCGTCCAGATCCGGTAGAGCTCCTTGAACTCCAGCAGCGGCGCCACCGCCGGATGGTCGACCTGGCGCAGCACCCAGCGCCGCGTGTTGGGGATGTCGATGCCGGCCCGGTGAAACGCCTTCACCACCTCGGCCGGCAGGTCCGGGTGCAGGCCGTGGGTGCCGAACGCGGCGTTGATCTCGGCGGTCAGCTCGGCCAGGCGACGGGGCGGGCCCATCGGCTGCGGTGGGCCGAGCAGCTCGCGCAACAGCTCGTCGTGCACATCCGGACGCCAGGGCAGGCCGGTGTGACCCATCTCGGCCGCGATCAGGGCGCCCGCCGACTCGGCCGCCACCAGAAGCCGGAAACGACCGGGATGGCCTGTCTCGCCGATGCGGCGCACCTGCTCCTCATACACCTCGAGAAGGTCGGAGACCTCCACGCGCCCGGCCGGGACCGCGTCGAAGAGGGCGACCTGCGCGAAACCCGGCGGCTCGGCATCCGGCCGTGGCCGGTCCGGAGGGGCCGGGAGGCCATGGAGGCGGGCGACGGCGGCCGCCAGCCCGCGTGGCTCGCCCCAGCGGCCCGCATGACCGGACAGCAGGGCCTCGGTCAGCTCCAGGTCGTGGCAGCGGGCCACCCGGACCCCGGCGCGCAGCAGAGCCGGGTAGACGACGGCCGTCGAGGTCCACACCCAGCGCGGCTGCCCGGCGGCCTCCAGCGCGGTGATCTCGGCCGCCAGGTCGGGAACGTGCCACAGCTCCCCGGAAGCGTGCCGGCCCAGACGGCCACCGAGGCCGTCCGGGTCGGGCACCACAGCTATCAGCACCGGGCCATTGTCACCCGGGGGTATGACACTTTCCTCGAACGTCTGTCGGACGACCCTCCCGAGCGCCTACTTCACCGCTCCGGAGGTGAGACCCGCCTGGATCTGCCGCTGGAAGACCGCGTACACGATGATCATGGGAAGGATGGAGAGGGTCAGCGCGGCGAAGAGCTGGCCCCATTCGGCCTGGTAACCGGCGGACACGCTGATGTTCGCGATGCCCTGGGTGAGCACGTACTTGTCTTCGCTCTGCATGATCACGACCGGCAGCAGGTACTGGTTCCACTGGCCGACGATGTTGAAGATCGCGATGCTGACCAGGCCGGACTTCGCCATCGGCAGCATCACCTGGAAGAACCGGCGCACGTGCCCGGCCCCGTCCACGGTCGCCGCCTCCTCGATCTCGTGCGGCAGCGTACGGAAGAACGCCACCAGGAAGAACACGGTGAACGACAGGGAGTACGCGATGTAGATGACGATCAGGCCGAAGTACGAGTCCAGCAGGTTCAGCGACTGGGCGATGCCGAACAGCGGGGCCAGCGCCATGAACGTGGGGAAGGCCAGCCCGGACACGAACAGGTAGTAGATGAACCGGTTGCCGGGGAACTTGTAGCGGGCGAGCACGTAGGCGGCCATCGACCCGAGCAGCATGGTGCCGGCCGTGCTGATCAGCACGACGAAGACGCTGTTCAGGAAGTACTGGCCGATGTGCGCCTCGCTCCAGGCGTCGGCGAAGTTGGTGAACGCCCAGCTCTGCGGCAGCCCGAACGGCTCGTCGAGGAAGATCTCCTCGTTGCTCTTGAACGAGGCCAGCGCGACCCAGATCAGGGGCGCGACGGTGGCCAGCGCCCACAGGAAGAGTGCCAGGTGCGCGACCCCGCCGAGCGGGTTGGCCCGGCCGCCGGTGCTCTTGGCGGGGGCGGCCGGCTCGGGGCTCTTCGAGCGCTTGCCGGGGAGGGTGGTGAGGTTCGTCATCGTCTCGGCGCCTCTCTCGGCGATCAGGCTTCGACGCTGTCGCGACGGCTGACCCGCAGGGTCAGCCAGGCGAAGCTCAGGGCCAGGAAGAACAGCACGACACCGATCGCCGAGGCGTAACCGGCCTGCGAGTACTTGAAGGCGTTGAGATAGATCTGCATGCTCAGCACCTGGGTCGAGTTGTTCGGGCCGCCCTGGTTCACGGTCATGATGTTGACCAGCGCGAAGCAGTCGAAGGCGGCGATGCCCAGGTAGATCCAGGCGACCTGGATGTTGCCCCAGAGCAGGGGCAGCGTGATCTTGAAGAACAGGGTGATCCGGTTGGCGCCGTCCAGGGCGGCCGCCTCGTAGACCTCCTGGCCGATCGAGCCCATGCCGGCCGAGAAGAGCACCACGTAGAAGCCGACCGCCTGCCAGATCAGCACGACCAGGATGCAGGTCAGCGCCCACCGCTCGTCGGCCAGGAACAGCCAGGGCTCCCACGAGTCCGGGAACAGGCCGTTGATCATGCCGCTCTTGTCCGGGCCGTACACCCGCTGGAAGATCACCGCGACCAGGGCCAGCGCCAGCAGCTGCGGGAAGAAGAAGACCACCCGGTACACCTTGGAGCCCCAGACGCCCCGGGTCATGCCGCCGTGGGAGCCGCCGCCCACGTTAAGCAGGAAGGCGAAGACCAGCGCGACCGCGATCGTGATGATCGGCATCAGGAGCAGCAGGAAGCCGTTGTGCCGCAGGGCGGTCCAGATGACCTCGTCGTTCCAGAGCTTCACGAAGTTGTCGAAGCCGACGTCGTTGAACGTGCCGTAGCCCGACCAGTCGGTCAACGACAGCCGGAACATCTGGAGATAGGCGCCCACCACGAAGATGGCGTAAAGCGCCACCGGCACGGCAAGGAAACCGATGATGAAGGGATACTTGCCGTGCCGCATGGCGCTCTACCGTCCTACTGCTCGGGGTGCGGGACTACCGGGTTGCTCAGGCGCGGGTGTTCTTGGCGATCGCGGAGTCCTTGGCGACGTCCTGCGCCACCTTCTCCATCGTGTCGCAGAACTTCTGCGCGTCGCCGCCGTTGAACATCAGGGCATTGACGGCCTCGAGTGAGGCGTCGTTCATCTTCTTGTACCAGGTGTCCCAGAGGTAACCCATGAAGATGTCCTTGCCGGCCTTGGTCAGCATGTCGTTGCCGCTGGTCAGGCCGGGCGAGATGGTCTGGCCGTCGGCGGCGCCGGCGACCACGGTGAGCGACTTGGTGAGCTTGGTGAACTCCAGCGCGGCGGCCTTGGAGAGCATGACGCGCAGGTACTCCTTGCCGCCCTGGACGTTGGTGCCCTTGGTCGACGCGAAGTAGATCTCCCCCGCGGCCGCGTTGATGGCGGTCGCCGGCAGCTGGTCCGACGTGGTGACGCTCGGGTACGGCGCGACCGCGTACTCGAAGTTCGGCGTGATGCTGGCGGCCTGCTCGTTCTCCAGCCAGGAGCCGCACGGGTAGAACGCGACCTTGTCCTGGTTCTGCTGGAGCTGGACCTCGGTGTGGCGCAGGCCGAGGAAGCTCTTGTTCAGGTACTTGACGCCGATCTGGCCCCAGGCCTCGGCCGCCTGCTTGACGGCCGGCGCCTGCCACGCGCCCGGCTTGAGGTTGTCGAGGTCCTTGAGAACCTGCTCGGTGCCGATCTTGGCCGCGCTGGTCATGATCGCGCGGACCATGTAGTACGACGCGTTGGCGCCCGCGTAGGCGAACGGGGTGATGCCGGCCGCCTTGATCTTGTCGCACAGGGCGGTGAAGTCGGCCCACGTCGTGGGGACGGTCCAGCTGTTCTTGTCGAACAGCTTCTTGTTGTAGTACAGGCCGAAGACGGTGAAGGAGTAGTTCACCGCGAACGGCTTGCGGCCGCCCTCGACGTCGTACGTGCCCTGCTCGATCGCGCCCGGGACCAGTGTCTCGGCGACGGTCTTGCCCGCGATGTCGAACGACGGGGCCCCGAACAGGTCGGTCAGGTCGGCCGCCTGGCCCGCCTTGACGATGGCGCCGAAGTCCATCATGTCCGCGCCCGAGTTGTTGATCATGTCGGGGGCGTTGCCGGCGTTCAGCCGCGGCTTGATCGTGGTGGCGATCTGCTCGGTGCCGGTGTATTTGACCTCGGACTCCGGCCACTTCTTCTTGTACATCGGGGTGTCGACGTCGGTGGCGTACTTGGTGCCCAGACCGCCGTCGAAGATCACGATCTCGACCGGGGCCTTCGGGTCGATGCCGAGCGGGTTGTCCGCCGACTTCGTGCCGGTGGCCTGGTCCTTCTTCTCGTCGGAGCCACCGCCCACACAGGCGCTGAGCATGCCCACCGCCGGGGTCGCCGCCAGGCCGACCGCGGCGGCACGGCGCAGCAGGCTACGACGGTCCAACTCGGATTTCGTTATGTCAGACATCGATATTCCTCTCGGGTCAACCCTTGACGGCGCCGGCCGTCAGACCGGTGGCGATGTTGCGCTGAATGATCAGGAAGAAGACCACCACGGGGATGGACGTGATGATCGCACCGGCCATGAGGGGGCCCCAGGCGGTACCGCGTTCGGTCTGGTTGTAGAGCAGCCAGGCCATCAGGTTCTGCTTCTGCGGGTTGTTGAGCGTGTTGATGATGATGAACTCGTTCCACGCCTGGATGAACCCGTAGACGGAGGTGGCCACCAGACCCGGGCCGGTGAGCGGCAGGATGATCCGCCAGAACACCTGCGGCCGGGTGCAGCCGTCGATCATCGCGGCCTCGTCCAGTTCCCGGGGGATACCGGAGATGAAACCACGCAGCGTCCAGACCGTGTACGGCAGCAGCAGCACCAGGTACACCAGGGCCACGCCGACGAGCGAGTTGGTCAGGTTCGCGCCCTGGAGCATCAGGAACAGCGGGATCAGCAGTGCCAGGAAGGGCACCAGTTGCACGGCCAGGATGACCAGGATGATCGCCTTGCGGCCATAGAAGCTGAACCGGGCGATCGCGAGCGCCGCCAGGAAGCCCACGACCAGCGCACAGGCCACCGCCATGGCGGTGATGATCAGCCCGTTGATCATGCTCGGGATGAAGAGTTCCTCACCGAGCGCCGACTTGAAGTTGTCCAGGGTGAATTCGTTCGGGAAGAACGTCGGCGTGAAGCTGCGGACCTCGGAGTCCGGCTTGAACGCCGTGTTGAGCACCCAGTACACCGGGAAGATCATGACCAGGCCGAAGACGATGCCGGTGGTGTTCGCGAAGAACGTACCGATACGGCTACGGCCTACGGTGACGACGCCCTCGTCGTGCTTGGCCATCAGTCGACCTCCCCGATCTTGAACATCTGGCGGATGTAGAAGACCATCACGCCGAGCATCAGCAGGACGGTGATCACCGCGATCGCCGAGCCGTAGCTGTAATTGGACCGGCCGAACGCCTGGGTGTACGAGAACGTCGCCAGGGTCTGGTAGACCGGCTCCGGGTGCCCGTCGCGCAGCGCCCAGTTCTGGGTGAAGAGGCCGAAGTTCCAGATCACCGACAGCGTCGTGACGATCATCAGGAGCGGCTTCAGGATCGGCAGGGTGATGTTGCGCAGCGCCTGCCAGGGCGAGGCGCCGTCCACCGTCGCCGCCTCCAGCAACTCCTTCGGCACCTGGGTGAGCCCGGCGCTCAGCGAGATCGCCAGGAAGGGGATGCCGGCCCACACCACCAGCGTGGTGATGACCGCCCAGCCCTCCCACGGGTTCACGAACCAGCTGTGGGTCGCGTAGTCGAAGCCCAACTGGGTCAGGACGTAGTTCAGGACACCGAAGTCGGAGTCGGTGAGCCAGCGGAACGACTGCGCGGCGACCAACTGCGGCAGCGCCCAGACGAACATCATCGCGATCATCATGAAGATCCGGACCCGGGCGTGCACCCGGCGCATCAGCAGCGCGATACCGAGGCCGAGCAGGACCGAGAGGGTCACCGAGACGACGGTGAAGGCGGCGGTACGGCCCACCACGCCCCAGAAGACGCCGTCGGTCAGAGCCTTGGTGTACTGGTCGAAACCGGCCCACGGCGGCGTCGCGCCGGAGAACAGCTCCTTCAACCGCATGTTCTGGAAGGACAGCACGATCATGCGGTAGAGCGGGTAGGCCAGCATCGCGATCAGGATCACGAGCGTGGGCAGGGAGAGCAGCCACGCCACCCGGGAGTCGCGCTGGCTGCGGTTGCGGGCCCGGGCCACGTGCCGCGGCGGCGGTGCCTGCGGCGCCTCCGCCGGGTTCGGCCGGGAGTCGACGGCGTGCATCAAAGATCCTCTTCCACCGTGGGAGTGGTGTGCCGCCCGCCCGGCAGAAGGTCGGGCGGGCGGCAGGTCATCAGGCCTCGTTGAGCGTCGTGGCGATCTGCTCGTCAGCCCACTTGGCGCCGTCGGCGACCGTCTTCTTGCCGGTCAGGATGTCGGTCAGCATGGTCTGCAGGATGCTGGCCTTCTCCACGTCGGCCCACTTCTCGGCGTTCGGCGGGAACCAGCTGTTCTTCGCGGCGAGCGCGGCCGGGGCGATCTTCGGGTTGTCGGTCGCGGCCTTGTCCAGCAGGTTGGTCGCGTTCGGCAGGGCGCCGGCTTTGGCCAGACCCTCCATCGACTTGGCGTCGGTGAAGGCCTTGATCCACTGAGCGGCCAGTTCCTTGTTCTGGCTCTTGGCGGTCACGCCGAGGTTCGAGCCACCGAGGAACGACGGGATCTCCGGCATCGGAGCGGCGGCCAGCTTGCCCTTGATCTTGGTCGGGACCAGCGGGGAGGTCGGGTCGTTCGGGTCCTTGCGGGTCTCCTCGGCCGAGCCCTGCTCCCAGGCGTTGCCGTAGAAGATGCCGCCCGAGCCCTGCGCGAAGATGCCGGCCTGCTCGTTCTCGTTCTTGGTGACGTCAGCCTTGGAGAAGTTCTTGGTCAGGTCGACCCACTTCTGGAGGCCCTCCAGCGACTGCGGGCTGGAGAGCTGGCCGACCCACTTGTCGCCCTCCTTCTTCGCGATCTCGCCGCCCGAGGACTTCACCCACGACATCGCCGCGTACCAGTACTGGCCCGGCATGTAGACGGCGCTGAACTTGGGGTCGTTCGCGTTGCCGGCCTTCAGCTTCTCGGCCGCCGCGGTGAAGTCCGCGTAGGTCTTCGGAGCCTCGGTGATGCCGGCCTTCTGGAAGAGGTCGGTGCGGTAGATCATCACGCGGGCGCCACCGTAGTAGGGCACGCAGTAGACCTTGCCGTCGGACTCGCAGGCGCCGGAGAGGCCGGGCAGCCAGGTGCCGGAGTTCTCGAAGTCACCCTTGTTCAGCTCGGCGAAGCCGCCGGAGAAGACGTACTTGGAGAACTCGGTGTTGCCCAGCTCGACCACGTCCGGCACGTCCGAGCCGGCCAGGGTGGCGTCGAGCTTGGTCAGGTGGTTGGCCCACTGCTGGTACTCGACGTTGACCTGGGCCCCGGTGGCCGCGGTGAACCGCTTGGTGGCGTCGTCGACGACGCCCTTCCAGGCGGTCTCGGCGTCGACCATGAGCCAGACCTTGACGGTCTTGCCCTTGCCGTCGACCTGCCCGGTGGCCGAGGTCGCACCCTCGTCACTGCTGTTGCCACCACAGGCGGCCACACCGAACACCGACGCGGCGAGCGCCGCGGCGACCGCGATCTTGCGCTTCACAATTCCTCCCGAGGGATTTACATGCAGAAAGGGGTTCATCAGCTGTCCTTCACGGCCTTGTGCCCGTGCACGGCTTGCGCGGTGCGCTGGAACGCGGCGTGTGAACGTTCGTGGGTTCGTTGCGCGACGGCGACGTACAGCAGGTCGAGAACGACCAGCTGCGGGTGCCGGGCGCTGAGCGCGTCCGGCCGGAAGGTCGTCGCCTGGGTTGCGGTGAGAAGGACGATGTCCGCCAACTCGGCCAGCGGGGAACGGGGGAAGCTGGTGAGCGCGATCGTGGTGGCGCCCCGGCTGTTCGCTTCCGCGAGCAGCTCGATCGTCTCGCCGGTCTCGCCACTGTGCGAGATGCCGAGCGCGACGTCGCCGGGCCGCGACAGCGCGGCGCTGGCCAGACCGTTGTGCACGTCGGTCCAGGCCCACACCGGGATGCCGATGCGATGCAGACTGAACTGCATCTCCTCGCCGACCAGCGCGCTTCCGCTGGCGCCGAAGATGTTCACGCGTTGCGCGGCGGCGATCGCCCCCGCGGCCCGCTCCACCTCGCCCAGGTCCAGCAGCGTGGCGGTGTCGTGCATGGCCCGGGTGTCGGCCGCCATGATCTGGCCGAGGACCCGCTCGAGCGGGTCGTTCGGCTGGATCTCGCGGCCGATGTCCACGGTCCAGCCGGCCGAGCGCGCCCGGCCGGTCTCCGCCGCGATCCCGAGGCGGAGGTCCGCGTAGCCGTCGAAGCCGACCGCCCGGCAGAACCGGGTGATCGTCGCCGGGGAGGTGCCACTGCGCTCGGCCAGCTCGACGATGGTGGCCCGGGAGGCTGCAGCCGGGTCGGTGAGCACCTGCTCGGCGACCCGCTGCAGTGCTCCGGTGAAGTCCGGCAGCAGCGTGCGGACCCGGGCGAGCACCCCGTCGACCGGTGCGCGGTTCACGCCGTTCGTGGTGATTCGCTCGCCCCCGTGGTCAGTCCCGATCCGGGCGGCGCCGCGAACCAGGGAGTCGGCGACCGCGGTGTGCGCGGTGCCGTCCATCTCCGGCTCAGCCATCGGTCACCCTTTCAGGAAGGACTGTTTACTGTCGCGGTAAAAGTTCTTACTAAAGGCCCCTTGCTGTCAAGACTGTGAAGGATGTTTTCAGAACCGTTACCGACCAGCCCGAATGACGGCGCGTTTCGGCGCAGGCGGATGACGACCATCGATCCACAAATGGCCGAAAGGACGTGACCGCCATCACATGTCCGATTTACGACCGTTTTCGCCCTGCCCGTTCGTTGAGCGCAGGCGGCCATTCGGCCATCCCGCGATAGGCCTTTCGGCCGCTCTCCGTGACGCGGTGAAACCTCGTCGTTACTCACGAAACAAGATCAAAAAAATTTCCGGTACGGGCCACGCGCCGGTCAAAGCACGAAAGAGGCGATCACCCTCATCCGAATGGCCGGAGTTCTCCCCTTTGGTCAGTACTCGCGCCGGGCCGTGGAAGCATCGAGTGATCGGTTCGCAAAACAGGAGAAAAGGGCATGCGACTGCTTCCCGTGATCACCGGCGCACTCGTCGCCGGCAGCGTCCTCGCCCCCGCCGCGGCCCAGGCGGCGATCCGGTTCGACCCGGCCACCAACACCGGGTTCATCGACGCCGAGGACGTCCGCACGGCCTTCGGCTGGGACGAGGCCGGCCTGGCCCGCAACTCGCCCGATATCGGGTTCACCTACCACGTCGGGAAGGCGGCGAACTACTCCGTCGTCTGCAAGGGCGGCGTCCGCGCCGAGACCAGCCACAACCCGGGCAGCACCAGCGCCGGCCTGACCACCGTGGTCACCTGGAACCGTGGCCGGCTCACCGGTTTCCGCCTGACCGGCGCCACCAGCGGCGCGTCCAGCATGAACGTCGCCCCCGAGCCGGGCCTGCCCTGCCCCGACGAGCGCGGCGGCGACATCCGCTCGGTGAGTTACCTGAACACGACGGTGACGGCCGGCCTGTCCGCCGAGTTCCGCGACATCCAGGTGTACTTCCCCCAGGAGCGCACGGTGACCACGGAGCCGCCGGAGGGTTACTCCGCGGTCTCGCGGACGGCCTGGGCGAAGACCTCGGAGCGGTGCTCGAAGTTGCGGAAGCGGCCGTAGCTCGGCGCGGCGGGCGAGAGCAGGACCACACCGCCGGCCGGGGTGACCTTGCGGGCCAGGCGGACCGCGTCGACCAGGTCCTCGGCCGGCTCGGTGCGCACGCGCGGCAGCCGGGCCAGAGCCTCCAGGATGCGGGGCCCGCTGTCCGGCAGCCCGATCACGGTGAGTTCCCGATCGGCCAGGAAGTCACGTAACGGTGTGTAGTCCAGGCCGCGATCAGAGCCGCCGACCAACACGGTGAGTGGCCGGCTCTCGTAGGCCTCGATGGCGTGCATCGCCGCGTAGGGGCTCGTCGACAGGGTGTCGTCGACGAACGTCAGCCCGGACGGGTCCTCGATCTCGGCGAGCCGGTGCGGCAGCCCCGCGAAGTCACGCACGGCCGCCTCCAGGACCGCCCGCTCCCCCGGCACGTCCACGCCCATGCCCTCCAGCACGGCCAGCGCCACGCACAGGTTGCCCTCGTTGTGCCTGCCCTTGAGGCGCAGCGCAGCCCGCTCGAACAGCGGCTCGTCGCCGCACCGGAACCAGCCGTCCTCGACCCGGAACCGCGAGTCGGCGGCGGCCGCGGTGACCGGCGGGAAGTCGAGCACCCCACGGATCTCGTCGCGCAGCCGCCGGTCCGTCCCGTTCACCACGATCAGCTCGGGCTCGTACGCCAGAAGGTTTAGTTTGTCCCGATAATATTCACGCTCGCCGCCGTGCGCGTCCAGGTGCTCCGGGAACAGCGAGGTCACCACGGCGACCCGGGGCGAGTCGGTCAGGTCGGCGCACTGATAGCTGGAGAGCTCCAGCACATAAAGCCCGGCCTCGGGCATGTCGAGCAGCGGCACGCCGATGTTGCCGCCGTAGGCGTTGGGCCGCCCGACCGCGGTCAGCAGGTGGCTGATCAGGCTGGACGTGGTGCTCTTGCCCTTGCTGCCGGTCACCCCGACGGTCTGCGCGGCGTGGTCGGCCATCCAGAGCGCGCTGCCGCCGGTCACCGTGATCCCGCGCTCACGAAGCTTGATCATGAACGGGTGGGTGGACGGCACGCCGGGGGAACGCACCACCACGTCCGCGCTGGCCAGGGCCGCGAACGCGTGCTCGCCGCCGGCCAGCGGGGCCAGCCGCGCCAGGTCCCCGGTCCACTCGACGGACAGGTAGTTCGCACTGTCGTCGACCGCGATGAGGCGGGACGGCTCGTGCCGGGCGATCGCGATCACCGCGGCCCGGCCCTCACGGCCGGTCCCCCAGACCGCCACCGATCGGCCCCGCAGGTCTGCCAGGCGCACGTCTGTCTCCTCGGGTCGCTCCGCCTCGGACGCACTAATATTGCCCCTCGACCTTCACGACAGGAGCTCCGGGTGCAGTTCGACGTCATGCGCTTCCCCTCGTACGCGTTCGATCCGGCGACAGGGGTGGCGACGTTCGACTACCTGTTGGACGGGCCGTCGCCGCTGCGGTTCACCGAGACCATCACCCTGCCGGTTCCGGCCGACCCGGCCGTGCCGGAGGCGCTGACCAGGGTGCTCGACCTGCTGCACGTGGTCGCCGGGGTGAGCTATTTCAAGGTCGGCGCGCCGGCCCGGGTGGTGGCGCCCAGGCCGGTCCCGGCTGCGGCGGCCGCCTTCTTCACCGCCGTCTACACCGAGGGCATGGCGGAGTACGCGTATCGCAACCAGCTGCCGCACGTGCTGGAGCTCACCGTCGAGACGCCCGGCGAGATCCCCGCCGCGACCCCGTCGGACGCCCCGTCCGGCCGCCCGCTCTCGGCCGTCGGCGGGGGCAAGGACTCGATCGTCACCCTCGAGATCCTGCGGGCCGCCGGTCTCGACCCGGTGCCGTTCTCGGTCAACCCCAACCCGGTGATCGAGAACGTGAACGCCGCCTCCGGCCTGCCCGCACTGGCCGCCCGCCGCCGGCTCGACCCGCGGCTCTTCGAGCTGAACAAGGCGGGCGCGCTGAACGGGCACATCCCGGTCACCGCGATCAACTCGCTGATCGCGATCGCCACCGCGGTCTGGCACGGGCTCGGGCCGGTGGTGATGTCCAACGAGCGGTCGGCCTCCGACCCCAACCTGGTCTGGAACGGTCACGAGGTCAACCACCAGTGGTCCAAGGGCGTGGTCGCGGAAGGGCTCCTGCGTGACGCCGTGGCGGCGTACGCGGGGCTCACCGACCCGTACTTCTCGCTGCTGCGGCCGCTCTCGGAGCTGCACATCGCGCAGCTGTTCGCCGGTCACACAGCGTACGATGACGTCGTCACGAGCTGTAACAAGGCGTTCAAGCTGCACGACCCGACGGCCCGGTGGTGCGGTGACTGTCCGAAGTGCCGGTTCGTCTTCCTGGCGATGGCGCCGCACATGTCCCGCGAGCGACTGGCACACATCTTCGGGCACGACCTGTTCGCCGACCCGGCCCAGACGCCCGGCTTCCTGGAGTTGCTCGGCGTCGACGCGCACAAGCCGTTCGAGTGCGTCGGCGAGGCCGAGGAGTGCCTGGTCGCCCTCTCCCTGCTGACCGACGACGCGCCGGTGCTGGTCGCGCTGCGCGCCGCCGTCCCCGACTCGGCGTGGGCCGACGCCTCCCACTCGAACGTCTTCACGCCGGGCGGGCCGCACCACATCCCGCCCGCCTACCGCAAGCTCCTGGACGAGGCGGTGGCTCAGCCCTGACCCGTGCTCGCGGCCACCTGGCGCAGCAGGCTCTTGAAGGACGCGTACGCCGCCTCGCCCACCGAGGCGGCAGCGCGCTTTTCGATGGCGGCCACGATCGCGTCGGAGCGCCGCATCTGGTCCAGGCCGCGGGCCGTCGGCACGACCAGTTTGGCGCGGCGGTCACTGGGGTCGGGGTGGCGCTCCACGTAACCCAGGGCCTCCAGCTCGTCGACGAGCTTGCCGACGACCTGCTTGTGCTGCCCGGACTGCCGGGCCAGGTCGGTGGCCCGGCTGCCCTCGGCGTCCAGGTAGGCCAGCACCGCCCCGTGCTGCGGCCGGAGCCCCGCGTGGCCCTGCCCGGCCAGGGTGGCGAACAGCTCGCCCTGCACCGAGAAGAGGAGCCGGCTGGCGAGCACCCCGAGGTCCGGATCCTGCTGCTTCCGTTCGCTGCGCCGCATGCGCGAGATGATAACAACCTCTGACAGTCACCTTTAGTGACTATATCGGCGGGTGACCATAGGGGCCGGCACGGGAGGACGGTAACCTTCCCGGACGTGGGTGACGAGATCTATGTGGGCAACGCCGACCCGGACGCGCTGGCCGACAACGGCTGGCTCCTGGGATATTTCAAACCGGAGGGCGACCCGCGGCACAGCACCGACGTCGAGATCAAGTGGGGGCGGCACCCGAAGGGCGACCGGCGCGCGGCATGGGTCCGCGGCGAGGAGCGCACCGCCCTGCTGGTCCTGATCAGCGGCTGCTTCCACATGGAGTTCCCGGAGCGAACCGTCGTCCTCGACAAGCAGGGCGACTACGTGGTGTGGCCCCGCGGCGTCGACCACTCCTGGTATGCCGCCGAGGAATCGGTCGTCCTGACGGTGCGCTGGCCGTCCGTCCCCGGCTACGCCGTCCGCTAGATACCCTTCGCACTCAGGGGCTCCGTCGGGTTGAGGCGGTCGACGGCGTACCACCGAGGGGTCTTGAGGATGAACCCGGCGGCGCGCCGCGAGCCGGGAGCGGAGGACCGGCCGCGCTATTCGGGTGGGTCGTGGTGGATGCGGGCGAGCGGGACGCCCAGCTCCTGGAGGACCGCGCTCGTGCTCGCGATCATGAGGGGTGGGCCGGCCAGGTAGATCTCGTGGCGCGACCACTCACCGTAGGCGGCCACCGCGTCGGTGACCAGGCCGGACGGGTATGGACCGGGATCGCCCTCGGCGACGACCGGGATGATCGTGGCCCTGGGTATCTCGGCGGCCAGGGCGGTGAGGGCCTCGATGTCGTAGAGCTCGGTCAGGTCGCGGACGCCCCAGAAGAGGACCGCCTGGCGGGTGTCGGCGGTGGCGGCGAGCTCGGCGAGCATCGCCTTCATGGGCGCCACCCCGGTGTCTCCGGCGATCATGAGGATGCCGCGGCCGGGCTCGGTGGGCAGCGCCATCTCGCCTTCGGCCCGGGTGACGCGGACGCGGTCGCCGGGGCGGGTGTGGTGCACCAGGGTGCCGCTGACGCCGGACTCGGTCTTGGCGCGGACGTGCAGCTCGATGACGTCGTCCCGGTGCGGGGCGCCGGCCAGCGAATACGGCCGCCAGATGCCGGGGACGCCGGGGACCTCGAAGCGCGCGTACTGCCCGGGTTTGTACGGCATCGGCAGGAACGAGCGCAGCCGGACCACCGCCAGGTCGTCGCGGCGCAGGTCGTGCTCGACGACCTCGGTGTCCCAGATCGTCGGCTGGTACGCCGTGAGCGTCCCCCCGTGCACGATCCACTCGTAGGTGTGCTGCCACGTCCAGCGCCACGCCTGGTCGAAGTCCTGCCGCCAGGCGCCGGGAGCCATCCCGGTGCGCATCGACTCGGCCAGGGCCGCGCCGACCAGGTGCAGCTGGTTCCACTGGATGCCGCACTCGGCGAGCGCCGCGCCGAGCGCGGAGCAGCCGGACACCAGGGTCGGCGGATCGTCCATGGTGTGGACCAGCCAGGTGATGGCCCGGGCCAGTTGAACGCGCTGGCCCTCGGGCGCGCCGGGCATCGAGTCGAGCAGGGCCGGCCGGGCCTGCCGCAGCGCGGCCCACAGCCGGCCGGCCACCTCCTCGGGGCCGCCGGCGAAGGTGAGGCTGGTGCTGAGCAGGCGCTGCGTGTCGCGGAGGGCGGCGTCGTCGGCCGGGTCCATGCCGTCGCGGTGCGGCCCGGAACCCGGCAGGGTCTTGCCGGGGAAACCGCGAGGGATCGACGGATAGCCCTGGGCGGGCGGGAACTCGGTGCCGGGCGCGCCGATCGGCCGCACCCCCGCGAGCGGCGGAATGTGGGGCACGGGGGTCGCCGGGCCGGACGGGTTGACGCCACCGACCGGCGGGACGGCTTTCATGCTCGCGCGGCGCAGCGCGGCGCCGGGGTCGGCACCCCAGAGCAGGCCGGCGTCGGGGCGGGGCTTCTCCAGCTCCGTCGCCTCCTCGTCGGTCTTCTTCCGTGCGGCGATCTCGGAGAGCGCGGCGGCGGTGTCGGCCGCACCCGCGGCGGCGGCATCCGGAGCGTTCTGGCGCAGCCGGATGGCCCGCAGCAGGGACAGCAGATGCGGGTCTGACCCCGGACCCGAACCAGACGACACAGAAGAACCCTACCCGCATGCCCCGGCACATACGCCGCGAATAATGCCGGTGTGCCAGCACTGACCATCACCGACCCGGACGATCCGCGGATCGGCGACTACCGCGCCCTCACCGACGTCGAGCTGCGAACCCGGTGGGAGCCGCCGAACGGGCTGTTCATCGCCGAGGGAGAGCTGGTGATCGGGCGCGCGCTGCGTGCCGGGTACCGGATGCGGTCGGCGTTCGTCGATCAGAAACGGGCGGACCAGCTGACCGGCCTGCCGGCGGACGCGCCGCTCTACACCGCTCCCCCGCACGTCCTGGAGTCGATCACCGGGTTCCACGTGCACCGGGGGATCCTGGCGTCGTTCCATCGCCGTCCCCTGCCGGACATGCCCGATCTGCTGGCGAAGGCGCGCAGCATCGCGGTGCTGGAGGGGCTGAACACGCACACCAACCTGGGCGCGCTGTTCCGGAGCGCGGCCGCCCTCGGCATCGACGCGGTGGTGCTGTCGCCGAACTGCGCGGACCCCCTCTACCGACGGGCCGTACGGGTCAGCATGGGTGAGGTGTTCGCCATACCCTACGCGAAGTCCGACGACTGGCCGGTGACACTGGAGGCGATCCGGGCGGCCGGGTTCACGTTGCTGGCGATGACCCCCGCCCCGGACGCGGTACCCCTGCGCGGGCTCACCCCGGAGCAGCGGGCACGGCCGGCGCTCCTGCTCGGGGCCGAGGGGCCGGGGCTGACCGCCGCGGCGCTGGGTGCCTCCGACGTACGGGTGGTCATCCCGATGTTCAACGGCGTCGACTCGCTCAACGTGGCGACGGCCGCCGCCGTGGCGTTCTACGAGCTAGGAGCGCGGGACTAGACGGCCACCGGTCCAGGCCAGGCCCATCCCGGCGGCGAGCAGCAGGAGCGCGCCGACCGTCGGGACCGGCTGGGCCATCGTGGTGCCGGCGCCCATCGCGAGGGCGGCCAGCATCAGCAGCACCCCGTCGGCCGGGTTGACCAGCTTCGACCGGAAGACCGCCCAGCCCAGCAGCAGCAGCCCGGCCGCCGCGATCACGACCGCGGTGGTGCGCAGGTCGGCGACGTGCCCCTCGGCCAGCGGGGCGCTCTTCACGACGGCGTTCTCGGGCAGGGCGGCCAGCGGGACCAGCATCGTCCCCCCGGCCAGCGTGACGAGCAGGCCGGCCAGGGCGCACCCCCGGGTGCGGGAGCCGGCGAGCAGGCCGGCCAGCGCGATCACGGCGATCACGGTGAGCCAGCCGGCGAGCAGGCCGACCGCGAGCGGGCCGGGTGGGCTCTCGACGCCGAGCGTCAGCCAGCCGTAGAGGACCGCGGCGGCCGGCAGCGCCCACAGGGCCAGCCGGGCGTACCTCCGGACCGACCAGATCCAGATCGCGTCCCGGACCGGGAGCAGGTGGCCGTCCGGCTCGGCCGGGGTCGGTGCGCCGACCCAGGCCGGGGCGACCCGTAAGGGCCGCCCACTCGCCGTCTGACGATGGCTGATGCTCATGGCTCCGCCTCAGTAGCAGGGGCAACAAGCCGAGCGGCCGGGGCACCGGTCGGGATTCCTGCTGCGAGCATGCCAAACGACACGCCTGAATTGCGGCCGATCTCACATATTCGGCGCTTTTCGATACGCGTCACTCCGCCGTGCGCGGCGTTCAGCGCTTCTCGACGTGCGCCACCCCGTCGTAGTCGGCCCCGCCCAGCGCCGCGTTCGGCGGGATCGGGTCCGGCGCCGGCAGCGCCTCGGCCTGGGCCTGCCGCACCTCGGCGTCGAGTCGTTGCGCCTCGGCGGCCGCTGCTTCGGCCGCCTCCGTCGCCTCGCGTTCGACGGCCACCGGGTCGAGGCCGCCGTGCCGCGGCTCGTCGCCGACCATGTTCGCCAGGCCACCGAGCGCGCCGCCGAGACCCTCGAGGGCCTTGGTCAACTCGGTCGGCAGGATCCACACCTTGTTGGCGGTGCCGTTGGCGATCTGCGGCAGCGATTGAAGGTACTGATAGGCGAGCACCTTCTGGGACGGGTTGGCCTGATGGATGGCGTCGAAGACGGTACGGATCGCCTTGGCCTGGCCCTCGGCCTGCAGGATCCGGGCCTGCCGGTCACCGTCGGCACGCAACACGGCCGCCTGCTTCTCACCCTCGGCGGTCAGGATCTGCGCCTGCTTGTGACCCTCGGCGTTCAGGATCGTGGCCCGGCGCTCCCGCTCGGCGCGCATCTGCTTCTCCATCGAGTCGCGGATGCTCGGCGGCGGCTCGATCGCCTTGATCTCCACCCGGGTGACCTTGATGCCCCAGCGGCCGGTGGTCTCGTCGAGCACGCTCGACAGATGCTTGTTGATCTGGTCACGGCTGGTCAGCGCACGCTCCAGGTCGAGGGAACCGATCACGTTGCGCAGCGTGGTCACGGTGAGCTGCTCGATCGCCTGCAGGAAGTGCGAGATCTCGTAGGTGGCCCGCACCGGGTCGACGACCTTGAAGTAGAGCACCGTGTCGATCGAGACGACCAGGTTGTCCGACGTGATCACCGGCTGCGGCGGGAACGAGACGACCTGCTCACGCATGTCGACCTTGGTCCGGACCGCATCGACGAACGGCACCAGCAGGTTGAGACCGGGCGACAGGGTCCGCTTGTACTTACCGAGCCGCTCGACGACGTCCATCCGCTGCTGCGGGACGATCCGAACCGATTTGGCGAGGGTGATCACCGCGAACATGACGATCACGATGCCGAGAACTGCCAGAACCACTTCCATGACGTCGCTCCCTAAAGATTGGGCAGGTCGTCGCGCCACACCAGGATCGTCGCGCCACGCAACTCCACGACCCGGACCCGCTCGCCGGGAGCGAAGATCTCCCGGTCGTCGGCGGACCGGGCCTGCCACAGCTCGCCGTCGATCTTGACCATGCCGCGGTCGCCGGTGACCTCATCGATCACGGTGCCCAGTGAGCCCGCGATCGCCTCGATGCCGAACGGCCGCTCCCCCGTCTCCACCGCCGGGCGGGCATGCCGCACGATGATCGGCCGCAGCGCCGCCACCGAGACACCGGAGACGGCCGCGAAGACGATCAGCTGCACCAGCAGGCCCGCGCCGAGAGCGGCGGCGCCGGCCGCGGCCAGGGCGCCGGCGGCGAAGAAGATGACCAGGAACGTTGTGGTGAAGGCCTCGGCGATGGCCAGGCCTATGGCGAGGACGACCCATAGCACGGCTTCCACTCCCCGATCGTGGCACGTCCGTGCACGCTCCGAACAGTTGGACCCATGAGTTCGTCACCAGGAGAGGACACACCGTGACATTGCTTCCGGAGACGTCCCGCCGGATCGATGAGATGGCCGCCCGGGCACAGTCCGGCGGACGGGCGCCGTCGCTCGCGCTCGCCGTCGTCCGCGACCGCGCGGTGCTGCACTTCGCGGGCGCCGGCGAGCAGCCGCGCCCGGACCCGAAGACCCAGTACCGGCTCGGCTCGATCACCAAGACGATCACCGCGACGCTGGTCATGCAGCTACGGGACGAGGGGTTCTTCGCCCTCGACGACCTGCTCTACCGGCACCTGCCCGGCACCCCGATCGGCGGCGTCACCCTGCGGCAACTGCTCGGCCACGTCTCCGGCCTCCAGCGCGAACCGGACGGCCCGTGGTGGGAGCGCCGCCCGGGCGGTGACGTGGACGCGCTGCTGGCCGAGTTGACCTACGAGAAGCTGGCGGGCGCCCCGTACCGCCGCTATCGCTACTCCAACCTGGCCTACGGCCTGCTCGGCGCCGTCCTGGAACGGGTCACCGGCGCGGCGTGGAGCGAGCTCGCCGGCAAACGCGTCCTCGAGCCGCTCGGCATGAAACGCACCGGCTGCCACCCCGTCGAGCCGTACGCCCGCGGGTACGTCGTGCACGCTCTCAGCGGCGCCCTGCACGAGGAGCCGCGCCCGGACACCGGCGCCATGGCCCCGGCCGGGCAGCTCTGGTCGACGGTCACCGACATGGCGAAGTGGGCCGGGTTCCTGGCCGATCCGGCGCCCGCGGTCCTGGCCCGGGAGAGCGTCGACGAGATGTGCGCGCCGGTGGTGATCAGCGACCTGGAGTCGTGGACCGCCGGCCACGGCCTCGGCCCGCAACTGTTCCGGGTCGGCGAGCGCGTCTACGTCGGCCACGGCGGCTCGATGCCCGGATACCTGGCGCACGTGGCGGTGCACCGCGGCAGCCGGCTCGGGGTGGTGGTGTTCGCCAACACGTACAGCCTGGACGGCACGAGCCTCCAGCAGGTCTGCCTCGACGCGCTGACCACGGCGGTGGACAGCGAGCCCGTCCCGGTGCCGGTCTGGCGCCCGCCGGCCCCACCGCACGGCGAGGCGGCCGAGATATGCGGCCGCTGGTGGTGGATGGGACGCGAGCACTCGATCACCCCCGACGGCGACACCCTGCTGATGTCCGGGCCGTTCGCTCCGACGCGCTACGCGCGGGAGGCCCCGGACCGCTGGCGCGGCCTCTCCGGGCCCAACGAGGGCGAGGTCCTGCGCATCCTCCGCACTCCGGAGGGCACGGTCGACCGCCTGGACATCGCCACCTTCGCCTTCAGCCGCGACCCCATGCACCTGGCCTGATTCAAAACCGGCATAGGGTACGGCCACCCGCCGCCCGACCGCACCTGTGCCGCCCCGTAGGGTCCGCGCGAGGTGGCTGCCCACTCCGGACCGCACCGCGCCCGCCGGGCGGATGCGACGGTCACCGCCCGGACGAGAGCCGCCCCCAGCCCGGTATCCCGCCCACCGAACCCGCCCTCGGCGACGGCCGGCAGGGGCAGCCGTCGGTCAGGGACGTGCGTCGGCCGGGATTGCCGGGGTCGGCGACGGCCGGCGGGTAGGCGACGGCGGGTGGGCCGCCGGCGTGGGAGTGGAGAGGCCCAGGGCCAGGCCGACGGCGACCGTCGCGATGCCGAACCACACCGCCGGGGCCGGGAACGGGCCGCCCAGGGCCACGCCGGTCGCGGCCGCAGCGATCGGGGCTATCCCGGTCAGCAGGCCGGCGCGACCGGCGCCGATGCGGGCCACGCACGTGTACCAGAGCAGGAACGCGACGGCCGTCACCAGCACCGCGAGGTAGGCGCCGGCCAGCAGGTCGTCGGGGCGGATCCGGGTGACCGCGGACGGGCCCTCGGTGAGCACCCCGATCACGGCGAACATCGCAGCGCCCATCCAGGTGGCGTGCACGGAGACGCCGAGCGGGCCGTGGCGGCCGAGCACGGGCACGGCGAGCAGGGTGAAGGCGGCCTCGCAGGCGAAGGTGACGGCCGCCCAGAGCAGGCCGGCCGCATCGGTACGCCCGAGGCCCTGCACCAGCATCGCGCCGACGGTCACGACCGAGGCGGCGGTCAGCACCCGGGCCGCGGGACGGCGGCCTTCGAGCAGCGGGCCGGCGACGGCCAGGAGGATCGGGACACACGCGACGGCCACACCGATGACGGCGGGTTCGGCGTGCCGGGAGCCCTGGACCAGCGCCACGTTGAAGATCACCAGACCGGTGACGGTGACGCCGAGCAGCCACAGCCACTCCCCGCCGCGAGGCATGAGCAGCGGTGTCCGACCGGCCCGCGGGCCGAAACCCGGCGGGCGACCGGCGTGTGCGCCGGGCGGCGGTGGGTCCGCGACGCGCGGGGTGGTGGCGCCGCGGGTCAGGTGGGCCCAGAGCAGGAGCAGGAGGCAGGCGACGGCGTAGCGGAGGGCCTGGACGGTGTGCATCGGGGCGTCGGCGAGGTGGCCCGAGACGGCGACGCTGCCGCCCACGAAGACCATGCCGGCCGAGCCGGCGAGGATCGGGAGAGCTTTCATGCACCGATCGTCGGACAGCGTATGGTCCGGTTCGAGGGCCAATTCGACGGCAGTGAGGTGGACCAATTTCTGGATCGGACTTCCTGCAGCTGCGTGCCGAGGAGGCGCCGGCCAAGGGACTGACCGCCTGGCTGACCGAGGGGCTGCGGGCGGCGGTCACGGCCGGGCGGCTGTCCCCCGGGTCGAGGCTGCCCGCCACCCGGTTGCTCGCCGGCGAGCTCGGCGTGTCCCGGGGCGTCGTGGTGCAGGCCTACCAGCGGCTGGTCGACGAAGGGCTGGCCGCGGCCCGGACCGGTTCGGGGACGGTGATCACCGGGCGCGGGGCGGCGCGGGCGCCACGGCCGGCGGGCGACCGGCGGCGGGCCCTCGACGAGCTTCGGCTGCCGATCTCCACGGCGGACGGCATCGACATCGACCTGTCCCCGGGGGTGCCGGACCTGTCGGCGTTCCCGAGGGCGGCGTGGCTGCGGGCGGAACGGGCGGTGCTCGACCGGGTCACCGCGGCCGACCTGCGGTACGGCGACCCCGGCGGCACCCCACGACTGCGGGCGGCGCTGGTGGGGTGGCTGGCCCGTACCCGGGGAGTGCGGTGTGAAGCGGACGACATCGTCGTCACCGCGGGTGTCGCCCAGGGGCTCGCCCTGCTCGCGCAGGTGTTGCGGGCCCGCGGCGTGGACGCGCTCGCGGTCGAGGACCCGGGGTCGCGGGGTGCCGCCGACCAGTTGGCGTTCTGGGGGATGCGGCAGGTCGGCGTGCCCGTCGACGAGCACGGCATGCGGGTGGGCGAGCTGGCCGGCGCCGGGGTGGAGGCGGTCCTGCTGACGCCGGCGCACCAGTTCCCGACGGGTGTGGTGCTGTCCCCGGAACGCCGCCGCCGGCTCCTGGCCTGGGCCACCGGCAGACCCACGGCGGGCGGCGGGACGACGGCGGCGACCGAGGGCCCGGCGGACGACGAGATGACGGAGAGCACCGAGGGCCCGACGGGCGGCGGGTTGGTGATCGAGGACGACTACGACGCCGAGCATCGGTACGACCGGGCACCGGTCGCCGCCCTGCAGGGATCGGCACCGGACCGCGTCGCCTACCTCGGCAGCGTGTCGAAGTCGCTGGC
Organism: Actinoplanes sp. CA-252034; assembly: GCF_050956125.1. Classification (NCBI taxonomy): domain Bacteria; kingdom Bacillati; phylum Actinomycetota; class Actinomycetes; order Micromonosporales; family Micromonosporaceae; genus Actinoplanes; species Actinoplanes sp. CA-252034. The sequence continues at coordinate 1,989,688 of NZ_CP191846.1, read as the reverse complement.
CCCGGCGATGCGCACCGGCTGGCTGATCGCGCCGCGCGGCATGCAGGCCGAGCTGCTGGCCGTCAAGCACGCGTCCGATCTGGGCAATCCGGCTCTGCCGCAGCTGGTCCTGGCGCAGCTGCTGTCCTCCGGGGACCACGACCGGCATCTGCGCGCCGTCCGTGCCCGCCAGCGGACCCGCCGGGACGCCCTGCTCGCCGGATTGCGGGCGCATCTGCCGGAGGCCCGCGTCGCCGGCGTCGCGGCCGGGCTGCACGTGCTGGTGCTGCTCCCGGGCACGGCCGACGACACCGTCCTCGCCGACCGGGTCGCGGCGACCGGCGTACAGGTGCATCCCCTGTCCTGGCATCGTCGCCGTCCCGGCCCGCCGGGCCTGGTGATCGGCTACGCCGCACACCCGCCGGACCGCCTGGCCGAAGCCGCCGCCCGGATAGGCCGCGCCCTCAGCCCACCACGGTGACCGCATCCTCAGCCCTACCACGGTGACCGCCGCCCCTCGGCAGGCCACAGAGACCGCCGCCCCTCGGCAGGCCGCGGAGACCGCCGCCCCTCGGCAGGCCGCGGAGACCGCCGCTCTCAGTCCTCGGAAGGGACCGTGACGAAGTCGATCAGCCGCTCCATCGAGTTGATCAGTGGTGTCTCGACGTCCTTGTAGGAGCTGACCGAGGAAAGGATGCGCCGCCACATGTCGGCCGGCTCGCGGACGCCGACAGCTTCGCAGACGCCCTCCTTCCACGGACGGCCCGGCGGGATGACCGGCCAGGCGCGCAGGCCGACCCGTTCCGGCTTCACCGCCTGCCAGACGTCCACGTAGGGATGGCCGGTGACCAGGACGTTCGGGTCGGTGACGGCGGCGACGATCCGGCTCTCCTTGGACCCGGCGACGAGATGGTCGACGAGGACGCCCAGCCTGCGGTGGCCGCTCGGGCGGAACTCGGCGACCGCGGAACGCAGGTCGTCGATGCCGTCGAGCGGTTCGACGACGATGCCCTCGATGCGCAGGTCGTCGCCCCAGATCCGCTCGACCAGCGCGGCGTCGTGGATGCCCTCGACCCAGATCCGGCTGGCCTTGGCCACCTGCGCCTTCACACCGGCGACCGCGATCGATCCGGACGCGGTCACCCGGCGCTGCTGCGGCTGCTGCCGGGGAGCCGGCCGGACCAGCGTGACCGTCTTGCCGTCGAGCAGGAACGCGGCGGGGGTGAGCGGGAAGTTCCGCCGCTTCCCGAACCGGTCCTCCAGCACCACGGCGCCGAGCTCGAACCCGACGACGGCCCCGCAGAACCCGGAGTCGGCGTCCTCGACGACCAGATCCGGTTCGGCCTCCACCTCCGGGATCACCTTGCGGCGGCGCCAGTTGCCCGCCATCACATCCTCCCCATACATGCCCCGCACTGTATGCGCGATCACGGACACACCCTCGGTGACGCTCCGAGCCGAGACAACTGTCACGACCTCCACGTACCCTTGCTCGCATGTCACCCGCAGCCGATGCGGCCACCCGTACCGCACGCCGGTCCACCAGGTTCGTCGCCTGGGTGCGCGCCTGGCGCGCCGGCCTCGTCCCGTTCGACGAGCTGGCCGACGAGATCGCGGCGGACGAGGAGCACCTCGTCGCCGACGCCCCCGGCACCTGGACCGACGTCCCGCTCGGCCAGGGCCTGCCGATCTTCGCGAAACTGCGGCCCGACGAGATCCGGCTGGTGCTGCCGGCGCCCGGCGACCCGCGGGGCCTGCCCGGCCCGGGTGAGCTGACCGGCGCGGCGCTGCTGGCCGGTGAGGCCGTGATGACGCCGTCGTTCGGGGTGGTGCCCGAGGTGCGGCGGCACACGTCCGGTTCCGGTGTGGAGTTCGAGACGGTGCTGTGGCGGGTGATGCCGGCGCCCGAGCACCGGCCGGTGTTCCAGATGGGCGCGGCCGAGGCCGAGGCGCAGCTGACCGCGGCGCTGGGCGAGGCCACCGCCCGGCTCACCAAACTGGACGTGGCCCAGTGGAAACCGGAGCTGGCCGGGGCGTTGCAGGCGCTGCGCCGTCCGGAGAGCACCGAGACCCTGCCGCCCGGGTTCGACCCGCGGTCGCGTCGCCTGTTCGCCCGCGCCAGCGTCCTCGACCAGGTGCTGGCCCTCGCCGGGACGAACGCGCCGGGCGGGGCGGTCAACGGCTACGAGGCCCAGCAGCGTGACGAGGCGCTGCGCCCGCTGACCGCGGCGTGCCGTCAGGCGCTGGTCGCGGCCTGCAACTCCCCTCTGCACCCGTGACGGCGGCGGTGCCGGACCGGTATGCGCACTGCACGTTCTGTGGGGCCCGGTTCCCGTCGGGTCAGGCCTGGCCGCGGCGGTGCGGCGCGTGCGGTGAGACCAGCTATCTCAATCCGAGCCCGGTCGCCGTGGCGATCCAGCCGGTCGGTCTCGGCCTGCTGGCGGTGCGCCGCGGCATCGCACCGGCCCGGGGCCGCCTCGCCCTGCCGGGCGGTTTCATCGACGTCGGCGAGACGTGGCAGGCGGCGACGGCCCGCGAGCTGTTCGAGGAGACCGGTGTGGAAGCGGACCCCTCGGGCGTGCGCCTCTACGACACGATCAGTGCCCCGGACGGGACGATCCTGGTGTTCGGGCTGCTGCCGCCGCTGCCGAGCACGGGCCATCTGCCTCCGCCGCCGGAGGAGGACGAGACGTTGAGCCGCGAGGTGCTCTACGGGCCGACCGAGCTGGGGTTCAGCATCCACACGGCGATCGCGACCCGCTGGTTCACCGAGCGCCGCTCCTGACTCCGGACATGGCCCGCCGGGGCGATGCCGACCACGTTGGTGCCGCTCTTATCCGATATGCAGGCAATTAGTCAGCATTACCACCTTGGCGGCGGTTAGCGTACTAACCACGCCGGGTCACCGGGGCCCGACGCAGGCCGCGAGGACGAGCGATGCACCGGACCGGAATCGCGGTTGTGCTGATCTATGCCACTCTGCTGACCGCGACGGCTCTCGTCGCCCGGCCCGTCACCGCCGCGGTGACGAACCCGTTCACGCTGCGCTACGCCGCCAACACCAACGGCTCGATCCTGCTGCGCGGCAACGCCAACCTGGTCTGCACCCCGGTCGGCGGCTGTCTCAACGCACGTCGGGGCCTGCGGCCCTCGGGTGAGTCGCTCGACAACAACGGCCACGTGATGATCAACGCGGACGCCGACGGGGATCTGGGCGTGACCACCGTCAACGACAGCACGGCCACGGTGGCCGTCCCGCCGGGCAGCTCGGTGCTGTTCGCCGCGCTGTACTGGGCGGCGGACACCACGGCCGGCGCCTCCGGCGCGAGTGCCCCGACGCCGGGGAACCGCAATCGCGTGCTCTTCCGTACCCCCGTGGCCGGATGGCAGCCGGTGATCGCGTCCACCATGTTCGGCGGTGGCGGGGGCGCCTACCAGAGCTTCGCCGATGTGACCGCGCTGGTGGCGGGAGCCGGCAACGGCGTGTACGGGGTGGCGAACATCCAGGCCGGCTTGGGGCAGGACCGGTACGCCGGGTGGACGCTGGCCGTCGCGTACCGCAACCCGGTCCAGGCCCTGCGCGCGCTGCGCATCTACGACGGTTACGGCTCGGTGAGCAGCACCTCCGGCGACGTCAACATCACCGTGGGCGGCTTCGAGACCCCGCACAGCGGGACCGTGCGCGCTGAGATCGGCACGGTCGTCTACGAGGGCGACCGGGGCAAGACCGGGGACAGTCTGGAGATCGACGGCACCGCGGTGAGCGATGGCGCCAACCCGGCGGACAACTTCTTCAACAGCACGGTCAGCAGCGGTGGAACCGAGGTGGGCGGGCGCGATCCGGGATGGTCCAACCTGTTCGGCGTGGACATCGACCAGTCCGACGCGACCGGCCGGCTCGGTCATGCGGCCACCTCGGCCACGTTGACCCTGAGCACCACCAGCGACACCTACTTCCCGGGCGTGGTCACGTTCGCCATCGACCTGTACGCCCCGCGCATGACCACCACCATGACCGGCACCGACATCGACGGCGGCGACCTGCTGCCCGGTGACGTCATCGAGTACCTGATCATGGTCCGTAACGACGGCAACGACATCGCCGACGACGCGGTGATCTCCGCGGTGGTGCCGACCTGGACCACGTACGTGCCGGGCTCGATGCGCGTCCGGGGCGACCCGGTGACCGACACGGCGGGCGACGACGCCGGCACGTTCGCCGGCGGCCGCGCCGAGCTCGTCCTCGATGACGTCCCGAGCAACAGCGTGGTGTACGCGCTCCTGCGGGTCCGGGTGAGCTCCGGTGTGCCACCCGGCTACTCGATCACCGGCCTGGTCGATCTCAGCTACACCGGCCACACCGCCGGCGTCCGTGTCTCCGGGCCCGCCGCCGCGGCGGCCACCGCGGTCAGCGCGGGCGGTACCGATCTGGTCGCCGGCCTGACGGTCGCCCCCGCCGTCCTCCAGCGACCGGCCCTGCCCGGCCCGATCGTCTACACCGGCACGGTGGCCAACAACGGGACCGTGCTGGAGAACGCCGCGACGGCCGAGCTGACCCTGCCGCCGTGGGTGACCGCCGGGGTCCTGCCCGCCGGCTGCGGCGCCTTCGCCCAGGTGGTCACCTGCGCCGTCGGGCCGCTGGCGCCCGGTACGACGGGCACCGTGGTCATCCCGGCGACGGTCGGCGCGTCCGCGTCCGCCGCCCCGGCGGCGACCCTGACGCCGACCGGCACCGGAGGCGACACCGACGCCCTGAACGACACCGCCACGGCCGCCTTTCTGGTCAACCGGGCGCCGGTCGCCGTCGACGACGCGGCGACGACCACGAACATGACGGCGGTGAACATCCCGGTGCTCGGCAACGACGACGACCCGGACGGGCCGGCGAGCGCGCTGACCGCCTCGATCGGCACCTCACCCGGGCACGGCGCCGCGATGGCCGAGGCGGACGGGACGATCACCTACACGCCGACGGCCGGATGGGCCGGCGACGACACGTTCACGTACGTGCTGGGTGACGCGGACGGCGGCACCGCGACGGCGACGGTGACCGTGCGGACCGCCAACGCCGTGCCGGTCGCCCGAGACGACGCCGACGCCACCCCGTCCGGCATCGAGGTGATCGTCTCCGTGCTCGGCAACGACACCGACGCGAACGGTGACACGCTCACCGTGGCCGCGGTCAGCGGCCCGCAGACCGGCGCGGGAACAGTCCGGATCGCCGGCAGCGGTACGGTCGGCTACCTGCCGTCGCCCACCTTCGTCGGGCAGGCCGTCATCGGCTACACCGTCAGCGACGGCCGGGACACCGCGAGCGCACAGATCCTGGTCGACGTGGCGAACGCCGCCCCCACCGCCGGCGACGACCTGGCCACCGTCGCGCACCTGGGCAGCGTGACGATCCCGGTGCTGGCCAACGACGCCGACGGCAACCTCGACCCGATCACCCTCACCGGCGTCGACCCGCCGTCCTCGGGCACCGCCACCCCGGCCGGCGACGACGTCGTCTACCAGGCCGCGGCCGGCTTCGTCGGGCCCGTCGACTTCGACTACACGATCGCCGACAACCACGCGGGCACGGCGACCGGGCACATCACCGTCGTGGTGGCCAACGCCGCCCCGGTGGCCGCCGACGCGACCGTGAGCACCGCCTACCGCACACCGGCGACGTTCAGCCCGCTCGCCGGCGCCACCGACGCCAACAACGATCCGCTGCACGTCGCCGGCATCACGGCGGCGGCCCACGGACTGGTCGTGCACAACCCGAACGGGACCGTCACCTACAGCCCGGCGGACGGGTGGTCCGGCCCCGACATCCTCACCGTCACCATCGCCGACAACCGGGGCGGTACCGGCACCGCCACGATCACGATCACCGTCCTCAACGCGCCACCGACCGCCCGTACCGACGCGGTCACCCTGCCGACCGGGCAGCTGTCGGTGATCGACGTGCTGGCCAACGACGACGACCCGAACGGCGACCCGCTCGGCATCACGATCGACACGCCGGCCGGGCACGGGACGGCGATCGTCAGCGGCGGCCTCGTCGAGTACCGCCCGGCGCCCGGCTGGTCCGGTGGCGACTCGTTCCACTACACGGTCGGCGACGGGCGCTCCGGCACGTCGGGCGCCACCGTGACGATCGAGCTGGTCAACGCCTTTCCGGTGGCCCGGCCGGACGCCGCGGTCACCGACACCGACACGACGGTCGGCATCGACGTGCTCGCCAACGACAGCGACCCCAACGGCGAGCAACTGACCGTCTCCGGCTGGACCACCGCCGCACACGGCACGGTCGCCGTCGGCCCGGCCGGATCGCTGCTCTACACCCCCGACACCGGCTTCACCGGGGTCGACGGCTTCGGCTACACGGCCGCCGACCCGCACGCGGCCGGCTCCGCCACCCTCGTGTCGATCACGGTGCGCAACTCCGCGCCGGTGGCGGTCGACGACGTCTACACCGTCGCCCAGCAGGGCACCACCACGCTCGCGGTGCTCCAGAACGACCGGGACGCCAACACCGGCCAGCCACTGACGGTCAGCTCCGTCGGCGCGGCCGCGCGGGGCACCGCCGTACCGACCGCGGCGGGCACGTTCGAGTACACCCCCGCACCCGGGGCCACCGGTGCGGACACCTTCGGCTACCTGCTGCGCGACGATCTGGGCGGCACCGACACGGCCACCGTGGCGATCACCATCGACGCGGCCCCGGCGGCGGTCGACGACACGGCGTCCACCGGACCGTCGACGCCGGTGGACGTCGCGGTGCTGACCAACGACTCCGACCCGGAACTACAGGCCCTGGAGATCGTCGGGACCGGGACGCCGGCGCATGGATTCACCACTCTGCCCTCCGCCGGCACCGTCCGGTACGCGCCGTGGCCCGGGTTCGCCGGCACCGACACCTTCCGCTACACGGTCCGTGATCCGATCGGCAACACCGCCACCGCGCAGGTCACCGTCCAGGTCGCCAACGCGCCCCCCATCGCCCGGGACGACGACGCCGCCGCTCTCGCCGACCATCCGGTGGTGATCGACGTGCTGGCCAACGACACCGACGACAACCCCGGACAGACCCTCGGCCTCACCACGGTCGGCACACCCGAGCACGGCACCGCGACGCGGGCCGGGGACCGGGTCCGCTACACGCCACCGGCCGGATGGAGCGGTCAGGACCATTTCCGGTACGGGATACGCGACGACCAGGGCGGGACGGCGGAGGCAACGGTCGAGGTGACGGTCACCTACCAGGTTCCGTACGCGGTCGCCGACTCCCGCTCGACCCCGTACGGCCGCCCGGTCACCGTTCCGGTGCTCGCCAACGACCTGGACCCCAGCGGCACCCTGCGGATCGTCGCCGTGACGCAGCCGGACCACGGCAGCGCCCGGGCCGACGACGAGACGGTCACCTACACCCCACCGCAGGGGTTCTCCGGGGTCGCCGTGCTGACCTACACCGCCGTCACCGCGGATGGCGCCGGGACCAGCGCGAGCCTGACCGTCACCGTCGGCACGCCGCCGACCGCCCCGGACCGCGAGGTGGTCACACCGCCCGGCCTCCCGGTGGGCATACCGCTGCCCAGCACCGACGAGTGGGGCCGCCCGGCGACCGTGGGACAGATCGGCCGGCCGCAGCACGGGACGGTACAGGTCAACCCGGATGGCACGATCACCTACACGCCGGAGCCCGGCTTCACCGGTGTCGACTCGTTCAGCTACGAGATCGTGGACGCGGACGGCAACATCGCCTACGGCACCATCACCGTGACCGTGCCCGCGCCGGCCGGGCCGTCGCCCACCCCGGTGACCTCGGCACCGCCCACACCCGACCCGCCCACCACCCCGCCGGTGACGCCGACGGTCGTACCGCCGGCCCCCACCGTTCCGGTCAGCCGGACGCCCACGCGCCGCCCGACCACGTCGCCCACCGCCGGGCCGCCCGGCACGACACCACCACGGACCTCACCACCGGCGGTCACACCACCCCCCGGCGGCCGGCCCGAGCCCGACCTGCCGAGCACCGGCACGAACCTGGCGTCCGTCATGATCGGCAGCTGCCTGGCCTGCCTCATCGGGGCCGTGCTGTACGCGTGGGCCCGACCGGACGGGGGACGGCACCGGCGCTGGTGAGCGAGCGGAGGAGAAGTCTCCGCCAGGTGGCCCACCGGCGCGGGCCGGCTAGTCGATCAGCCCGGCCTTGACGAGCTCGTCGAGGAGCAGGCGGATGGCCGGGGCGCAGCGCGGGCGGTCGGCGGAGGTGAACCAGCCCAACTCGGCGATCTCGGCGGCCGCAGCCGGGGTGCCGGCCGCCGGGCCGGTGAAACAGACCAGCCGGACGCGGGTGCCCGGTGGTCGGTTGTGGGCCGGGGCGTCGATGGTGACGAACGGCTCCAGCGCGGCCGGGTCGACGACGAGGCCGACCTCCTCGGCCACCTCGCGGGCCGCGGCCTCGGCGTCGGTCTCGCCCGGCTCCGGTTTGCCGCCGGGCAGGTAGAACGCATCCGAGTCGTCCGCCCGCACGGTCAGCACCCGCCGCTCGCGCACATGCACCCAGGCCGCCGCGACGACGACGTCCGTGACCGTCATACGCGAAACGCTATCCCAGCGCCGCGGCCGGGCTCAGGCGGGGACCGGGACGGCCGACCGGATACATGTGAGCCGGTCGGCAGTGGTGGTGGCCGCGGCGGGGGTGCTGCTGGTCGGTGGCACGGTCCCGGCGCGGTTCGGGTGGTCGACGTCGGTGGTGATCTCCGGTTCGATGAGCCCGGCCGTCGAGGCGGGGGACGTCGTCGTCACCTCGCCGGCCGCCCCGGCACGGCTGCGGCCGGGGCGCGTGATCCGGTTCCACGACCCGCACCGGCCCGGACGGTACGTGCTGCACCGCATCGTCCGGGTCGGCGGCGACGGGCGGCTCGTCACGAAAGGCGACGCCAACCGGGTCGCCGACGTGACCCCGGTGCCGACCGGAACGGTCACCGGGGTGTGGCGGCTACGGGTGCCCTACCTCGGACTGCCGGTGCTGTGGTGGCTCGAGGGCAGGTATCCGCTCCTGGTGGTGACGGCGCTGGCTCTCCTCGTACCCCCGTGGTGGTGGTTGTCGTCTAGATCTCGTCGATCAGGTCGGCGACCGAGTTGATGATGCGGGACGGCCGGTAGGGGTAGGTCTGGCTCTCCAGCCGGCTGCTGATGCCGGTCAGCACCAGGATCGTCTCCAGCCCCGCCTCGAGACCGCAGAGGACGTCGGTGTCCATCCGGTCGCCGATCATCGCGGTGGTCTCGCTGTGCGCCCCGATCGCGTTGAGCGCCGAGCGCATCATCATCGGGTTGGGCTTGCCCACGAAGTAGGGCTTCACGCCGGTCGCCTGGGAGATCATCGCGGCGACCGAGCCGGCCGCCGGGAGCAGGCCCTCGTTGGACGGGCCGGTCGCGTCCGGGTTGGTGCAGATGAACCGGGACCCGGCGCTGATCAGGCGGATCGCCTTGGTGATCGCCTCGAAGCTGTAGGTGCGGGTCTCGCCGAGGACCACATAGTCCGGCTCGAACTCGGTGAGGATGTAACCGGCCGCGTGCATGGCCGTGGTCAGGCCGGCCTCGCCGATCACGTAGGCGGTGCCGCCGGGCCGCTGGTCGGCGAGGAACTGCGCGGTCGCGAGCGCGGCCGTCCAGATCGACTTCTCGTCGACGTCGAAGCCCATCCGGTAGAGGCGCGCCTGCAGGTCACGGGGCGTGTAGATGGAGTTGTTGGTGAGGATGAGGAACGGCTTGCCGCTCTCCTTCATCCGGTTGACGAACTCGGTTGCGCCCGGCACCGGCTCACCCTCGTGGACGAGCACACCGTCCATGTCGGTGAGCCAGCTCTCGATCGCCTTGCGCTCCTTCATCAGGATGCCTTTCGTCGCGCGGGTGGGGGGCAGCAGTCCGCGGGGCAGACATCCCAGATCGGGAGCGTACCGAGCGACTCCCGCGACCGGTCGCCGGTCCGCTCCTGGACCAGCCGGCGGATCATCGACACGAAATCCGGGTGTACGCCGGGTGTCAGTGCCCGCGCATATCCGAGGCCGAGCCGCTCAGCGGTGTCCTTCGCCTCGTTGTCGAGGTCCCAGGCGACCTCGAGGTGATCGGAGACGAAGCCGATCGGGCTGACCACGACGTCGGTCACGCCCTTGGCGGCGAGGGCCTCGAGGTGATCGTTGATGTCCGGCTCCAGCCACGGCACCTGCGGCGGGCCGGACCGGCTCTGCCAGACCAGGTCGTAGGGCAGGTCCGCGGCGGCGGCCGCGTGCACCAGGCGCGCGGTCTCCTCCAGCTGGGCGTTGTAGCGGCCACCGGTCGGGCCGGCCGTCTCGGCCATGCTCACCGGGATGGAGTGGGCGGTGAAGACCAGCCGGGTGGTGGCCCGGCGAGCCGGGTCCAGGCCGGCCAGCGCCGCGGTCACGGCCTCGGTGTGCGGGCCGACGAAACCGGGATCGTCGTGGAACTGCCGCAGCTTGGCGATCCGCGGAGCCCGCGGGCCGACGTGCGCCCGGGCGGCGGCGATGTCCTCCCAATACTGCTTGCAGGAGGAATAGCCGCCGTACGCGCTGGTGGCGAAGCCGAGGGCGTGCTCGACACCGTCGTCGCGCATCCGGGCCACGGTGTCGGCGAGCATCGGGTGCCAGTTGCGATTGCCCCAATAGGTCGGCAGGCCGACCTCGTGCGCCGCGAACTCGGCATCGATCGCCGCGAGCAGGTCACGGCACTGCTGATTGATCGGGGAGACCCCGCCGAAGTGCATGTAGTGCTCAGCCACCTCGGCGAGGCGCTCGTCCGGGACACCGCGCCCGCGAACCACATTGCGCAGGAACGGCATCACGTCATCGGGCTTCTCGGGCCCACCGAAGGAGAGCAGGACGAACGCGTCGTAAACCACTCGTCCATCCTGCCACCGGGCTATGCCCGATCGCGTGGTAACCCCCGTCAACGTGCACAACCTCACCAGTGGTCGCCGGGAACCAGTCCGACAGCAGGGCGCAGATCGCCTTGCCGGCGGCCGCGGTGTCGTACAGATCCCAGCCGAGCGGCGCCCGCTCGGCCCATGCGTCCTCGAACTGCTCGAAGCCGGGGATCGACTTGGCCGCCATGGTGCGCAGCGGGCCGGCCGCCACCAGGTTGCTGCGGATGCCCTGCTTGCCCAGGTGCAGCGCGAGGTAGCGGGAGGCGGACTCGAAACCGGCCTTGGCCACGCCCATCCAGTCGTAGACCGGCCACGCCTTGGTCGCGTCGAAGGTCAGGCCGACGATGCTGCCGCCCGGCGACATCAGCGGCAGGGCGGCCTTGGCCAGCGACTTGTACGAGAACGTCGACACCTGCAGCGCGGTGGCGACGTCCTCCCACGGCGCGTCCATGAACCCGCCGCCGAGGCAGCTCTGCGGAGCGAAGCCGATCGAGTGGACCACGCCGTCCAGCCCGTCGACGTGCTCGCGGACCTTGTCGGCCAGCCCGGCGAGGTGCTCCTCGTTGGTCACGTCCAGTTCGATGACCGGCGCCGGCTCCGGCAGCCGCTTGGCGATCCGCTCCACCAGGGACAGGCGGCCGAAGCCGGTCAGCACGACCGTCGCCCCCTGCTCCTGGGCGATCTTCGCCGCCGAGAAGGCGATCGAGGCGTCGGTGATGACCCCCGAGATGAGCAGCCGTTTTCCGGCCAGCAGTCCAGACACTTATTTACTCTCCTGAAAAAATATCCCGGGACTTCAGTGGCCCATTCCGAGACCACCGTCGACCGGCAGCACGGCGCCCGAGATGTAGGCCGCGCTGTCGCTTGCCAGGAAGGTGACCGCCGCGGCGACCTCGTCGGTGGAGGCCAGACGACCGGCGGGGACGGCCTTGATGATCTCCGCCTTGCGGGTGTCCGACAGGACGGCAGTCATCTCCGTCTCGATGAAACCGGGGCCACCACGTTCGCCGTGATATTGCGGCCGCCCAGCTCACGCGTGATGCTACGGGCCATGCCGACCAGGCCGGCCTTGCTCGCCGCGTAGTTCACCTGGCCGGGTCCGCCGTACAGGCCGACGACCGACGAGATGAAGATGATCCGGCCCCACTTGGCGCGCAGCATCTTCGCGCTGGCCCGCTTCGCGACCCGGAACGCGCCGGTCAGGTTGGTGTCGATGACCCGCTCGAACTGCTCCTCGCTCATCCGCAGCAGCAGGGTGTCGTCGGTGATGCCGGCGTTGGCCACGACCACCTCGACCGGGCCCAGCTCATTTTCCACGGTGGTGAACGCGGCGTCGACGGCGTCCGAGTCGGTGATGTCGCACTGCACCCCGAACAGGCCCTCGGGCGCGCCGGAGCCACGGTGGGTGACGGCCACCCGGTCGCCCTGCTTCGCGAACGCCTGGGCGATGGCCAGGCCGATACCGCGGTTTCCTCCGGTCACCAGAACGGTGCGAGCCACAACACACTCCATTCGACAGGCTTCACTCACGCAGGGTCACAGGGGCCCTGAAGAGCGAGACTATCGGCCCGCCGTCCCACCCCGAGGGACGGGCCCGCCGACTTACCCCCCGTTCAGTGCCGGGCCGATTTTCTTAAGTTGCGATTAAGGAGTACGCTCCCAACCTGTTCCCAGGCCCGACGAGCTATGGAGGTGATCGCTGTGCGAGATAGCGATCCTCCTAGTCGTGGCCGGGACGCTCGTCAGCGTTTCTGACCGCTGACAGACGACTCCCCATCCGCACGCCCACCGGCTTTTCGCCGGCAGTTTCGCGTGCGATGGTTTCCGGCCGCGAGTGACCCAGCGCCCTTTGCTCAGTCGCCAGCGGAAGACGGTTCAATCATGCGTAACTTCGTCGCGCCCCTCGGTTTCACCCTGCTCTCGGCGTGGGTCCTGGTGCTCTTCGTGCTCGCCCACAACACGCCCTGACCCGCGACCCGGTCACGGTAGCCGGGACGTCCAGAGCAGGCTCATCGCCGCCCCGGCCAACCCCAGCATCAGGCCGATCGCCGCATACCACTGCGTCACCTCACGTGGCTCGGTCCGGTGCCCGATCGAACTGCCCATGTCCTCGTAGACCTGCTTCAGCTCGCTGACCGACGCCGCCTCGTAGAAGTAGCCCTTCGTCTGCTCGGCCAGGTCCTGCAGCGACAGCCGGTCCACCGGCACCCGCTGCACCGAGCCGCGGATGTCGACCACGCCCGTGTCGGTGCCGAACGCGATCGTCGACACCGGCACGTTCGCCTGCGCCGCCGCGGTCGCCGCGTCCTCGATCGACCGGCCCGACGTCCGGTACCCGTCGGAGAGCAGCACGATCCGGGCCGGCGGGGCGCCGTCCGCGCCGTCCGACGGCACCGTCCGGATCGCGTCGAGCGAGGTGAACACCGCCTCACCGGTCGCGGTCGCCTCGGCCAGCGTCAGCCCGTCGATCGCGGAGATCACCGCGGACCGGTCCTTCGTCGGTGCGACCAGCACGTTCGCCGCCTTCGCGAACGACACCAGGCCCAGGTTGTAGGTGGGCGGCAGCTCGCTCACGAACGCCTTCGCCGCCTCCTGGGCCGCCTCGATCCGGCTCGGCTCCACGTCCTCGGCCTGCATCGACAGCGACACGTCGATGGCGAGCATCACGGTGGCCCGCTCGAGCGGCTCCTCGGTGTCGACCGACGGACGGGCCGTCGCCGCCGCCAGCGCGCCCATCATCAGCAGGAACGCGGCCGCCGACACGTGCCTGCGCCAGCCCAGCCCCTTGGGCGCCAGGGTGCGCAGCAGGTCGACGTTGGTGAACCGCATCGCATACTGCCGCTTACGGAACTGCCGCCAGACATACGCCCCGGCCATCGCCAGGACCGGCAGCAGGGTCAGCAGCCACCACGGCTCCAGAAAACGGATCATCGTGTGGTCCCTCGGGTACGGGCGTGGCGCGAAGCGGCCACGAAGCGGACCATGTCGAGCAGCCAGTCGGTGTCGGTGCGCAGCCGCAGATGGCTGGCGCCGGCCGCACGCAGCGCACGGGCGATCGCGGCCCGCTGCTGCCCGGCCGCCTCGGCGTACCGATGGCGCAGTTTCGCGTCCGACGTCTGCACCTCGTGCAGCGCGCCGGACTCCGGATCGGCCAGGGTCAGCACCCCGACATCCGGAAGCTCCAGCTCACGTGGGTCGACCACCTCGATCGCCAGCACGTCGTGGCGGACACCCAGCTTCTTCACCGGGCGGGCCCAGCCCTCCACCGGCGCCAGGAAGTCGGAGATCACCACGGCGACGCCGCGCCGCCGGGTGGCCGGTTCAGCATGTCGATCAGCGCGCCCAGGTCGGCGCGCCCCGGCCGGATCGTTGTCCCGGCGATCGCCCGCAGCAGGCCTTGCGCCTCCTTGCGGCCGGGCCGCGCGGGCAGGCGCAACACCGGCGCCGAGGGCGGTGGCTCGGCCGGTGCGGCCGCCTTACGGCGCCACCAGCCTCCGGAGGGCCCCTTCGCCGGTACGCCCGAGCCGGTGCCCACCACGGCGCCTATCCGGTTGCCGCCCCGGACGGTCAGATGGGCCATCGCTGTGGCGGCCGCGATCACCAGGTCCCGTTTCAGCCATTTCGCGGTGCCGAAGTCGAGGCTCGCCGACAGGTCCACGGCCAGCCAGGTCTCCAGCTCGCGGTCGGCGACCGTCCGGCGCACGTGCGGCATCGTGGTGCGGGCCGTCACCGGCCAGTCCATCCGGCGCACGTCGTCGCCCGGCCGGTACTCCCGGGACTCGCCGGCCTCGCTGCCCGGGCCCGGGAGCAGGCCGGCGTAGTCGCCCTGGAGCAGGCCGTCCAGCTTGCGGGTCACGAGCAGTTGCAGCTTGGCCAGGACGGCCTCGGCTCGGGCCGCCTCGTCCGGGGCGACGGCCGGCGGGGTCATGACTGGCTCGGCCAGCCGCCGGCGCCGCCCGGCTGCGGGGGCCGGCTGTCGAACGTGGCGGCCGGAACACCGCTGGTCGGCTGCGCCCCGGACGGACCCCCGACCCCGGGCTGACCGGGCTGGCCCCCGAACCCGGCGAGGCCGGTGGGGCCGGACGGGCCGGTGGGGCCGTGGACGAACTGGCCGGCCGGTGGCTGGCCGGAGGCGACCGGGGTCAGCGGGCCCGGATGGGCCGGGACCGGCTGACCGGGCTGGCCGAAGACCGGCTGGCCCGGCTGTCCACCGGGCTGGCCCGGCTGACCGAACGCGGGCGGCGGGGCGGGCTGGCCGTTCGGGGAGCCCTGACGGGACGACACCTGCGGCGGCGGGACCATCTGCATGATCCGGGCCACGATGTGGTCGGCCGGGATGTCGTCGGCGAGCGCGTCGTAGCTGAGCACCAGGCGGTGACGCAGGATGTCCGGCGCGACGTCCTGCACGTCCTGCGGCAGCGCGTAGTCACGGCCGCGCAGCAGGGCCAGGGCACGGGTCGCCCGGACGATGCCGAGCGACGCGCGGGGGCTCGCACCATACTGGATCAGCTGGGCCACATCGGGCATGCCGTGCTGCGCCGGGGCACGGGTCGCCGACACGAGGCGGACCGTGTAGTCGACCAGGGCGTTGTGAACGAACACCTGGTCGGCGCGGCGCTGCAGGGCCAGCAGGTCCTCGGGGGTGAAGATCTGCTTCGGCTCCGGGGCGCTCACCCCCATCCGGTAGACGATCTCCCGCTCCTCGGCGTCGGTCGGGTAGCCGACCACGATCTTCATGAGGAACCGGTCACGCTGGGCCTCGGGCAGCGGGTAGACGCCCTCCTGCTCGATCGGGTTCTGCGTGGCCATCACCAGGAACGGGTCGGGCACGTCGTAGCTCTTGCCGCCGATCGACACCTGGTGCTCCGCCATCACCTCGAGCAGCGCCGACTGCACCTTCGCCGGAGCGCGGTTGATCTCGTCGGCCAGCAGGAAGTTGACGAACACCGGGCCCAGCTCGACGTCGAACTGCTCGGTCGACTGCCGGTAGATCCGGGTGCCGACGATGTCCGCGGGCACCAGGTCGGGCGTGAACTGCACCCGGGAGAACGTGCCGCCGACGACCTTGGCCAGCGTCTCCACGGCGAGGGTCTTGGCCACGCCGGGCACGCCCTCGAGCAGGCAGTGACCACGGGCCAGCAGCGCCACGAACATCCGCTCGACCATCCGGTCCTGGCCCACGATGACCCGCTTGACCTCGAACATGGCTCGCTCGAGCTGCGACGCGTCCTGCGCGGGCGGAACCGGCGCGCCGGTGTCGGCGCTGGTCTCGGTATCGGGCGTGCTGGGCTGCGCCACCGGTCCTCCACAACGGTCGAGATATGCCGACTCTTCGACGCCGACTGTCAAGACTTACACGACAGACAACAGGACACGGCTGAGAGGTTCCTAAGAACCCACGTCCGTACCGCACGGGAGCCTAGGGGCCCGTGTCGTCATCCGGCCGTCATCATCGCCGGATTCAGATGTCTTCGCAGCCCAGGATGCCATGGGCCGAAAGTGTGGATCTTTCTGCGCGATCCGCCGGATCGGGCACCGTCACCGGGTACTCACGCGACCTTGGGAACCGTGTAGCATTTGCATCGTCGCCGGGCGGCTTCCCCCGTGGCCGCCCGGCGCTCAAACTCTCACCTCCCGGCCGTAGGGTTACGGCATGGTCGAGGACTTCCCACCCCAGTGCTCCGCCAAGGGCTGCCGGGTGTCCGCCGAGTGGCGGCTCCTCTGGAACAACCCGAAGATCCACACGCCGGAACGCCGCAAGACGTGGCTGGCCTGCGACGATCACCGGGCGAGCCTGAGCTCGTTCCTCGATGCGCGAGGATTCCTGCGTGAGGTCACTCCCTTCGCCTCGTCGGACGGTGCGGTCGTCTCCTAGGCTCTAGTTGTGAGCGAGCCGTCCGCGCCAACCGTTGTCGATGCCCTAGAGCCGTGGCCCGGCACCGTCGCCTGGCGCCCGGTCTCCAGCCGCCTGATCGCCGTCCACCTCATCGGCATCGCCGTCTGGACGGTGGTGCTGCTCGGCGGGCTCCTCGCCGGCCACCTGATCGTCGGCGGGACGCCGTGGCTCTACGGGATGGGGGCGGTGCTGGCCCTGGCCGTCTGGCGAGCCGTCGTCGCCGCCCGGGCCGTCCGCGCGTGGGGTTACGCCGAGCGCGACAACGACCTGCTCGTCCGGCACGGGCTGCTGGTCCGGCACCTGTCCATCGTGCCGTATGCGCGAATGCAGTACGTCGACGTCACGGCCGGGCCGCTGGAGCGCGCCTTCGGGCTCGCCACCGTCCAGCTGCACACGGCCGCCGCGGCCAGCAACGCCCGGGTGCCGGGCCTGCCACCGGACGAGGCGTCCCGGCTCCGCGACCGGCTGACCGCCCTCGGCGAGGACCGGGCCGAGGGCCTGTGACCAGCGCCGGACTCCCCCAGCCCTCGCAGGCCACCCCGGGCGACCCCGCCACCCCGGGCGACCCCGCCACCCCGGGCGACCCGTCGTCGCCTCTTGCGGGCGGCGGGGGCTCGTCGGCCGTACCGGATGAGGGGTTTGCGGCGGCCGGGAGATCGTCCGGCGCGGCCGGGCCGGGAGGGACGCCGGGGGTCGCGCCCGAGGAGGCCCGGCAGCGGCTGCATCCGCTGAGCCCGCTGCTGAAAGGCGCCAAGAGCATCGCCGTGATCGTGGCGGCGCTGTCCTGGAACACGCTCGGTGAGGTGGGGGCGACCGACTTCGCGCTCATCGTGCTGGCGCTGGCCGTCGCCGTGGTGATCGTCGCGGCGATCGGATGGTGGAACACCGGGTATCACGTCGTCGGGCGGGAGCTGCGGATCACCGAGGGCCTGGTGTGGCGGCGCAACCGGGCCATCCCCCTCGACCGGTTGCAGGCCGTCGAGGTGCGGCGGCCGCTGCTCGCCCAGCTCACCGGGCTCGCGGAGCTGCGGCTCGAGGTGGTCGGTGGCAGCAAGACCGAGGCGCCACTGGCGTACCTCACCGTGCGTGACGCCGGGATGCTGCGGGAACGGCTGCTGTCGCTGTCCGGGCAGGCGCCCGCCGTGTCCGTGCCCACGCCCGACGGCGCCGCCGAGGTGCCGCTCTACCAGGTCCGCAACCAGGATCTGCTGGTCAGCCAGTTGCTGACCCCGCAGGCGTTCTTCCTGCCGTTCGGGGTCGCGTGGGTGATCACCCAGTTCGTGATGGAAGGCACCTGGACGTTCATCGGCATCGCCAGCACCGTCACCGCGATGGCCGGTGTCCTGCTGCAACCCATCCGGCGGGTGCTGCGCGACTGGGACTTCCGGCTGTTCCGCGGGGAGCGGCTGGTCCTGCACTACGGGCTCACCGAGACGCGCAGCCAGGTCCTGTCGACACACCGCGTGCAGACGGTGCGGGTCACCTGGCCGCTGTTGTGGCGGGCCAAGAAGTGGCTGCACCTGACCCTCGACGTCGCCGGGGTCTCCGGTCCCGAGCCGGGTGAGGACCACAGCTCCGACCGTCTCATGCCGGTCGGCGACCTGACCGCGGCCCGCGCC
The DNA here is from genome assembly GCF_050956125.1 of Actinoplanes sp. CA-252034. NCBI lineage: Bacteria > Bacillati > Actinomycetota > Actinomycetes > Micromonosporales > Micromonosporaceae > Actinoplanes > Actinoplanes sp. CA-252034. The sequence continues at coordinate 1,971,261 of NZ_CP191846.1, read as the reverse complement.
CTCGTCGCCGCGGCCCTCCCCGGCGTCGACCTGACCGGCCTCGCCACGTCGCCGCCTCCGCTGCGGGCGCGGTGGCTGCACCCGTTCGGACTGCGCTTCTACGGGGCCGGGCTCAGCGACCAGGTCTTCGTCAGCCGGTCGGGGCGGCTCACCCGGGAGATGACGCTCGTGCCGTACGCGCGTATGCAGAGCGTCCGGATCGTCCAGGGGCCGCTCCAGCGCAGGCTCGGCCTCGCCACCGTGTATGCCGACACCGCGGGCGGCCGGCCCGGTGTCGCCAACGACCGGGACCTCGTCGAGGCGTACGCGATCGCCGACCAGTTGGCGGGCCGTTCCCGTCGGGCTCGCTCGCACCAGGCTCACGGCCACGACGCCGGGGCCGTCCCCGCGATCCCGCACCCGGCCGTCGACGCCGTCCCCGCCTTCGCCCAGCCCGGCTTCGCCCCGCCCGTCCCTGCTCCGCCCGGCTTCGCCCCGCCCGGCTTTGTTCCGCCCGGCTTTGTTTCGCCCGGCTTTGCTCCGCCCGGCTTTGTTTCGCCCGGCTTTGCTCCGCCCGGTTCTGTCGCGCCCGGAGCGGTGCCGCCGGGCGCGGCCGAGCGGCCGTTCAGCGAACCGGACGATGAGACGTACTGGCAGCGGCCCGAGCCGTCCTAAGCTTTGGCGATGGAGCTTCCGGAGTTCGCGCCCGGTCTCAGCGCCCGGGTGGAGTTGACGGTCACCGACGCCGATACCGCCCAGTCCCTCGGTTCCGGTGACGTGCCGGTTCTGGGCACCCCACGGCTGCTCGCCCTCGCCGAAGCGGCAACGGTCGCCGCCACCGCCCGGCAGATCCCCGGCGGCATCACGACCGTCAGCAGCCGCATCGACATCGAGCACCGGGCGCCGACCCCGGTCGGCCGCCGCGTCACCGCCCAGGCCACTCTGACCAAGACGGACGGGCCCAAGCTCCTGTTCGAGGTGAGCGTCCACGACGGTGACGTGCTGGTCGCCGAGGTCCGCATCGAGCGGGTCCTCCTGGACCGGCAGCGCTTCATCGCCCGCGCTCTCGGCGACTGACCGGGGCACCTGCGGACTCCGCCCGAACCCCCGTCCCCGCGCATGCCCACCGTCCGCGTCGTGCTCTCACGTCGGTCACCACCTCGATGCCACACGCCGACTCGGCCGCGAACTGCCTCCGGGGTCACGGTGACCAGAGGCCTCAGCCCGGCGGACGCCCTGCGGTCCGGTGTCTCGCCCGCGTCGCGGGGTAGCCACGGGACACCGCGTGCCGTACCGGATCAGAGGTCTCCCCAGCGGGCCCGCAAGTCGGACGGGGTCGGCATCGCGGTGGCGCCGCCCTGTCGTTCGCAGACGAGGCCGGCCACCGAGAGGGCGAATCGGACGTGGCCGGTCCAATCGGCCAGGCCTTCCGGGCGGCCGTCGGTGAGTAGGCGACTGATCAGGGCGGCCATCACCGAGTCGCCGGCGCCGGTGGCGTCGATCGCCTGGACCAGCGGGGCGGGGATGTCGGTGGCGCCGTCGGCGGCGGCGACGTGCGCGCCGCGGGAGCCGCAGGTGACGACGACCGCGCCCGCGCCGAGCGCGAGGATGTGGGCCGCGGCGGCTGACGGATCCTGTTCGCCGTAGAGGACGACAGCATCGGCTGAGCTGAGTTTTACCAGGTCAGCGGTGGCGAAGAACTCCTCGGTGAGGTCACGGAGGGCGTTCACGGCGGCGGTGTCGGGCAGCAGCGTGGGCCGCACGTTCGGGTCGAAGACCCGCAACGGCGCCGAGCCGGTGGCATCCGGCGCGGCGGACCAGGCGGCCCGGGCGGCGGACCGGAACGGCTCGCGGAGCAGGCTGATCGAGCCGGTGTAGAGGACCGCCGCGCCGGTGATCAGCGGAAGATCCAGGTCGGCGGGGGTGAGGAGGGCGTAGGAGGGCGGCTCGCCGTAGAAGGTGAAGGTCGGCTCGGCGCCCTCGAACGTGGTGACGGCGAGGGTGGTGGGGACGGCGACGCGGCGTACCCCCTGGCCGTCGACGCCTGCGGCCTGGAGGAACGCGGCCATCCGGTCGCCGAGGACGTCGGTGCTGAGGGTGCCCGCCCAGCGTGCGTCGCCGCCGAGGCGGGCGATGCCGACGGCCACGTTGAGGGGCGCGCCGCCGATCGCCTGCCGGTAGACCTGTGCGCCGTCGAGGTCTGCTTCGAGCAGGTCGATCAGCGCTTCACCCATCACCATCGCGTAGCCCACGGTGCCAGCCTCTCATCCTCGGGCGGGCGTCCCAAGTGGGACGGAGCCATCCGATCATCACGCTCATTTCCGTAAATTTGCGACAATCTGGAGATGAATACGTTAGTGCTGGCGATGGTGGCGCCGCTCCTGCTGACGCCCGCGCCCGTCTCCGAGGGGACCTTCAAGACCTGGCGCGACGGGGCACGGGCCGTCACCTACGACATGGCGGCGGTTCCGTCCGGTGCCAGAGCCACAGTCAAGATCATGCAGACCCATCAGGGTGTACGGGTGAACCTGCTGGCAACCGGGCTGACGCCGGGCCGGTCGTACGGCGCCCACCTGCACACCAACCCGTGCGGGAAGGATCCGGCCGCCGCCGGCCCGCACCATCAGCACCGCCCCGACCCCGCCGCCGGGCCGGGTCGCCCGTCCACGGATCCCGCCTACGCCAACCCGCGCAACGAGATCTGGCTCGACTTCATCGCCGACCGTAACGGGGTCGGCCGGGCGATCAGCGCGCAGGACTGGACGTTCGCCGACGACCGGCAGCCGCGCTCGCTGGTGCTGCACGCCGAGCACACGCACACCGCGGCCGGTGTGGCGGGGACGGCCGGCACCCGGCTCGCCTGCCTGACCCTGGGCTGATCAGCACCGCCGGGCCCGGGTCGATCGCCGGGCCCGGGCCTGCCGGGTCCGGCGCTTCGGCGGTAACGTCGGGGGCACCGAGAACGGAGGCACCCACATGGCCGAGAACAGCGGCGCCCAGCCCGCAGCGAAGACGGAGTCGCACGACCCCGACTTCCCCGAGGCGTTCCTGAGTTTCATGCGCCAGGGCTGGCGGGAGGACCCCCTGGCCGTGACGCCCCTGCCCGAGGTGCCCAACTATGCGAAACGCCGTAACGCGCTCTCCGAGGCGTTCCCCGGCGAGACGCTGATCATCCCCAGCGGCACCGAGAAGGTGCGTGCCAACGACACCGACTACCACTTCCGCCCGGGCAGCGACTTCTTCTACCTGACCGGTGACCGCGACCCGGACAGTGTGCTCGTCCTGCACCCGAGCGGGTCGGGGCACGACCCGGTGCTCTACACCCGGCAGCGCAACTCGAAGGACAGCGACCGCTTCTTCCGGGACCGCAACGGCGAGCTCTGGGTGGGGCGCACCCACACGCTGGCGGAGAAGTCGACCGAGCTGGGCCTGACCGCCGCGCCGCTGGGCGACCTGGGCGCGGCGCTGGCCGGGTCGCCGCCGGGCCGGACCCGGGTGCTGCGCGGCCTCGACGCGAACGTGGACCGGGCGGTGCTGGCCTACGAGCCGGACCGGACGAAGCCGCGCGACCGCGCGCTGGCCGCGGTGATCTCCGAGCTGAAACTGGTCAAGGACGAGTGGGAGATCGCGCAGCTGCAGGCCGCGATCGACGCCACGGTGCTCGGCTTCGAGGATGTGGCACGCATCCTGCCGGCCGACCGGGGCGTCAAGGAGCGCCTGCTCGAGGGCGTGTTCGGGCTACGGGCCCGGCACGACGGCAACGATGTCGGCTACACCTCGATCGTGGGCGCCGGATCGCACGCGACGATCCTGCACTGGGTCCGCAACACCGGGGTCACCACGCCGGGCGACCTGCTGCTCATGGACATGGGGGTGGAGGGCCACAACCTCTACACCGCCGACGTGACCCGGACGGTTCCGGTGAGCGGGACGTTCACGCCGCTGCAGCGGCAGGTCTACGACATCGTGTATGCGTCACAGCAGGCCGGCATGGACGCGATCAAGCCGGGTGTGGTCTTCAAGGACGTGCACAAGGTCTGCATGCGGGTGCTCGCCGAGGGCCTGCACGACCTCGGCCTGCTGCCGGTGAGCGTCGACGAGGCGATGGCCGACGACAGCACGGTCTACCGGCGGTGGACGCTGCACGGGTTCGGGCACATGCTCGGCATCGACGTGCACGACTGCTCGGCGGCACGCAGCGAGACGTACCGGGAGGGCCGGCTCAAGGAGGGTTACGTGCTGACCGTCGAGCCGGGCCTCTACTTCCAGCCGGAGGACGAGCTGGTGCCGGAGGAGCTGCGGGGCATCGGCGTGCGGATCGAGGACGACGTGCTGGTCACCGCGGACGGCTGCCGCAACCTGTCGGCCGGTCTGCCGCGCTCCTCCGGCGAGGTCGAGCAGTGGCTCGCGTCGCAGCGGGAGGCCGGTCCTCGCCTGCCCGGGTGACCGTCCGGCAGGATCAGGGCATGAGCACCACCGAGCCCGCCGTGCGACTGCGTTGCTACGGCGGGCTCCGCATGTGGCGCTCCGGTGTCGAGGTCGACATCGGGGCGCCCCGGCTACGGACCCTGCTGGCGGCACTGCTCGCGGCCCGCGGCGGCGTGGTCGGGGTGGACACGCTGATCGAGCTGATCTGGGGCGCCGAGCCCTCGCCGAGCGCGGTGAACCAGTTGCACCGGCTGGTCGGGCAGGCGCGGCGGCTGTTCGAGCCGGAGCTGGCCAGCCGCGCCACCGGGAGCTGGGTGCTCCCGGCCGGTCAGGGCTACCGTCTGGTCGCCGACGCGCGCGGTTGCGACCTGATGGCGGTGCGCGCGCTGCTGGACACGCCGGGGGCGGTCCTCCAGGCGCTCGAGCTCGTCCAGGAGCCGGTCTTCGCCGGCCTGGACGCCGAGGTGCTCGACCATCCGGCGTTCGTCGCGCTCCAGCAGGAGCGGATCCAGATCGCGGTCGAGGCCGCCGATCTGCTCCAGCCGCGGCTGCTCCCGCCGCTCCAGCGGATCGCCGCGTCGGCGCCGCTGCACGAGCCGCTGCAGGCCCGGGTGATCCGCCTGCTGACCACGGCCGGCCGGCGGGCCGAGGCGCTGGTGCTCTTCGACGAGGTGCGCCGGCTGCTCGCCGACGAGCTGGGCGCCGACCCTGGCGCCGAGCTGCGCGCCGCCCATCTGGCCGCGCTCGCCGACGACGAGCCGGAGCCGCCACCGGCGCGCCGGCCGGCACAGCTGCCGCACCGGGTGGCGGGCTTCGTCGATCGCGGCGCCCTGCCCGATCCCGGTGCCGGCATCGTGGTGCTCAGCGGCATGGGCGGGATCGGCAAGACCGCCCTCGCCGTGGACTGGGCGCACCGGCTGGCGCCGAACTACCCGGACGGGCAGCTCCACCTCAACCTCCGCGGTTTCGATCCGAGCGGTCGCGTGGTCCTTCCCGGCGACGCGCTGGCCACGCTTCTCGAATCGGTCGGTGTGGGCCCCGCCGGGCTGCCGGACGACGTCGACGCCCGTTCCGCCCGGTTCCGGTCGGCGGTCGCGGAGCGGCGCATGATCATTCTGTTGGACAACGCGCGGGACTCCGAGCAGGTGCGCCCGCTGTTGCCCGGCGCGCCCGGCTGCCTGGTGCTGGTGACCAGCCGCAACCGGCTCGCCGGCCTGGTGGCGCACGAGGGCGCCCAGGCGGTCCCGGTGGGCCGGCTCAGCGACGCGGGCGCCCGTGACCTGCTGGCGAAGCGCATCGGCGCGGCCCGGCTGGCCGCGGAGCCCGAGGCGACCGCCGACCTGGTCCGGTTCTGTGCCGGTCTGCCGCTGGCACTGTCGATCACCGCGGCCCACGCCGCGGTCCGACCCGGTCTCAAGCTCGCCGACCTGGTCGAGGAGCTGGCCTCACAGGCCCGGCTGGACGCCCTCACGACCGGCGAGCCGCACGACGACGTACGGTCGGCGCTGTCCTGGTCCTATCTGGCGCTGAGCCCGGCGGCGGCACGGCTGTTCCGGCTCCTCTCCGTCCACACCGGCCCGGAGATCCCGGTCGAGGCGGCGGCCAGCATCGCCGGCACCGGTCCGGCCGTCCGCGCGGCGCTGGCCGAGCTGAGCGCGGCCAACATGATCACCGAGGCCGGGCGGCAGCGGTACACCCTGCACGACCTGCTCCGGGCGTATGCCGCGGAGTTGCTCGGCGACGAGCGCGCCGAGGCGGTGGCGCGTCTGGTCGAGCACACCCTGCGCGACGCCCGGGCCGCGTATTCGACCTTCGGGCGCCCCGAGATCGCCCCGCTCGGCCCCGTCTCACCGGACATGACGCCCACACCGATGACGGACCTGGCCGCCGCGCTGCGCTGGTACAACCGGGAGCAGGCGGTGCTGGCCTGCGTCATCGACCTGGCCCTGCTGCACGGCCATCTCCGGGAAGCCGTGCTGATGGTGCTGTACCTGCGGTCGGTCCGGTCGGCGCGGCTCGAACCGTACGCCGACTCCCGCGAGCAGACCAGGCGGGTCCTGGCCGCGGCCGGGGATCTCGGCGAGCCGGTCCTGGAGGCGGCGCTGCTGCGCGAGGCCGCCCTGGTCGAGAGCCCCTCCGACCCGGCGACCGCCCGGATCCTGCTGCGGCGGGCGCTGGACATCGCGGACCAGGCGGGTGACGTGATCGGTCAGGCGCATCTGCTGCGCAACCTCGGGCTGATCGCCGCCGTCGAGGACCGGGAGCGCGCCCTGCCCCTCCTACGGCAGTCGGTACGGGCGGCCCGGCTCACGGGCGAGCCGACGGTGCTCGTCTACTGCGTCGACGCGCTCGCCCGGACCCTGCAGGAGGACGGTCAGCTGACCGAGTCCGTCGCGCTGTCCCGGGAGGCGTTCGACATCGCCCACGCCACCGAGCTCGACGACCTCCGGAACAATGCGGCCGCCCGGCTCGCCGAGACCTCCCTGCTGCTGGGCGATCACCGGCAGGCCGCCGCGATGGCCCGGTGGGCGGCGGAGCACGTCCCGCCCGGCGAGATCCACATCCAGCTCCCGATCTACGCGTTCCTCGCCGAGGCCTGCGACCATCTGGGCGATCACGAGCAGGCGCGGGCCGCGTGCGACACCTTCCGGGACCTGATGCGCCGGCACGGGCCGGCCTATCGGCAGGTTCTCGGTCATCAGCACGTGGACCGGTACGTCGCCACCGTGGACCGGATCACGAGTGCATCGGAAATGCACTGATGACGCACTGATCTCCGGTTGGCTGATCCTCGACCGATCTCCAGGAGGATCAGATGAGCTACCCCAAGCCCGTGCTCGAACCGGCCGCGCAGGCCTTCGTCGAGGCGACCGCGAACCCGCCGTACCTCTTCGACCTGGGTCCCGAGGAGGGCCGCAAGGCGGTCGAGTCGGTGCAGGACGGCGCCGGGGTCGACACGCCCGCCGCCGACGTGCGGGACCTGACCTTCACGGGCGGCCCGACCGGCGAGGTCAAGGTCCGCATCCTGCGGCCGGCCGGGGTGACCGGGCCGCTGCCGGTGCTGATCTACACGCACGGCGCGGGCTGGGTCTTCGGCGACGCGAACACCCACGACCGGCTGGTCCGCGAGCTGACCGTACGGGCGAACGCCGCCACCGTCTTCGTCGAGTACGACCGCTCCCCCGAGGCCCGTTACCCGGTCGCCGTCGAGCAGGTCTACGCCACCCTCGAGTGGGTGGCCACGCACGGCGCCGAGCACGACCTGGACGCCACCCGCATCGCGGTCGCCGGTGACTCGGTCGGTGGCAACATGACCGCCGCGCTGACCATCCTGGCGAAGCAGCGCTCCGGCCCGGCGATCGCCGCTCAGCTGCTGTTCTACCCGGTGACCGACGCGAGCTTCGACACCGACTCGTACCACCAGTTCGCCGAGGGCTACTTCCTGCGCCGGGACGGCATGCAGTGGTTCTGGGACCAGTACACGACCGACGAGGCACAGCGGGCGCAGATCACCGCGTCACCGCTGCGGGCCACCGTCGAGGACCTGGCCGGGCTGCCGAAGGCGCTGGTCATCGTCGCCGAGGCGGACGTGCTGCGAGACGAGGGCGAGGCGTACGCGGCCAAGCTCCGCACCGCCGGCGTGGACGTGACGGCCGTCCGCTACCAGGGCATCATCCACGACTTCGTGCTGCTCAACGCACTCAAGGACACGCACGCCGCGAAGGCCGCGACCCGGCAGGGCGGGGACTTCCTGCGCGACGCCCTGCACCCCTGATCCGGCACCGGGACGGCGTTTCCGGCGACGTCCTGCGCCCCTGATCCGGGCGCCGGGACGGCGTTCTCTCCCCGCGGCGCCGGCCCCGGGACGGCGATTTCCCGCGGCGCCCTGGAACCTGGACTCGCCGTCAGGATCCCGGCTTGTACTCCGTCACGTTCCAGCACTCGGCGGCGGCCGGATCGTCCTCGACGTTGATCTTCACCTGGACCGGGTGGCCGTCGGTGGTGTCGTAGCGGGTGGCGACCGTGGCGCCGTCCTCACCGGCGGTCTCGGCCATGGCGACCAGCTCACCGAGCGTCGGCACGTCGATCTCCTCGCCCTGCTGCCCCTCGGTGACCGGGCCGAGGTCGACCTCCGCCGAGGCCGACGGCACGACGGCCACCGCGCCCACCCGCTCGGCGGCGCTCAGCACCCCGTCCTTCACGGTCGCCCGGTACTCACCGACCGGCGTGGACTCGCAGCCGCGGGTCAGCGTGAAGCTGTAGGCGGCCGGCTCGGTCCAGGGCGGCGCCGACGCGGCGACGGCCGGACTCGGGTCCTCGATCTTCGGCTTGTCGTCGCTGGACGAGGTGCAGCCGCCGACCAGCCCGACCACCATCAACGCGCACAGGGCACGCTCTACCCGCACCACGACCTCCGCTCGACGCCTCACGCGGCGCAATGTAGCGCAGTCGCGCAGCCCTCCGGCCACGGGATGCCTCCGCGGACCGCCACCCACCTCCCGGACCGCCGTGACTCCCGGACCGCCACGCCCCACGGACCCCGGCACCTCCGAACCGCGGCACCTCCCGGATCGCCGTGACTCCCGGACCGCCGTGACTCCCGGACCGCCGTGACTTCAGGAAGCGCCGCGCCTCACGAGATGTCGTCGACGAACACCGCGACCGACCGGGCAGGCACCTCGAACGGGGTGGCGGCCCGCAGCACCGGGTCGGCCGAGCCCGTCTGCTCCGGGTGTGGCCGCAACCGGTCCGGTTGCGGGATCGCCGGGCGGACCGTGCCGTCGGTGGCGTTGAACACCACGACGACGCGGGCCCAGTGGGCGTCCAGCCCGCTGCTGTCCAGGCACATCACGATCACGCCCGGTTGCTCGGCCGGGCCGCCGGGCGCGAACGACAGCCGCCGCTCCACCTCCTCGGCGGTGGGCAGCCCGAAGGCCGGCGACGACCGGCGGATCCGTAGCAACTCCCGGTACCGCTCGGCGGCCAGCTCGATCACGTCCGGCGACGGGACCATCGACGGGTCGCCGAGCAGCGGTCGTGCCCAGTCCCACTTGTCGCCGTTGTCGGCCTCCGGTGGCAGCCCCACCCCGAACCCGTTGCCGAGAGCCGGATCCCAGCGGATCTGGTTGAACCAGTCACCGGAGTTGTACGAGTTACGGTCCAGCGATTTCGACCGGAGCCGCTCGGAGCCGAGGGCCACGAACCCGGCACCCTGGCTCAGCACCACCAGCGCCAGCGCGAGGACCTGCATGCGGGCCCGGTCGATCTGGGAGATGCCGGCCGGGAGCTTGAACGCCATCGCGTCATACAGGATCTCGTTGTCGTGGGCGTCCACGTAGTTGACCGCCTCGCCCGGCTCGTGGGCGTAACCGGCGGGCGAGCCGTTGTAGCCGATCTGCGCGCCGCTGCGCTCGACCCCGTCGTGGGCCAGGAACCGGTAGGTGGCCAGCGCCCCGGACAGCCCCACCTTGACCTGGTCGTGCAGCCACAGCGGAACCGCCGCGCCGAGCCCGGTCGCGAAGCCGCGCACCGCCGGGTCGTCGCCGAAGGCCCCGCCGCCGCGGATCGCGTCGCGCAGCCGGTCGTTGAACGTGCCGATCCCGGTGCCGGCCATGTTGACCTGGGTGGCCTGCGCGAACCGCGCGTCGTAGGCCACCTCGCCGAAATTCCACCCCTCGCCGTAGAGCGCGATGTCCGGCCGGACGCGCTCGAGGGCCGCCCGCGCCTGCAGGATGTTCTCCCTCGGGTGATGGCCCATCAGGTCGAACCGGAAGCCGTCGATCCGGTAGTGGCGTGCCCACGTGACCAGCGAGTCGACCACGAGCCGGCCCATCATGGTGTGCTCGGTCGCCGTGTTGGGGCAGCAGCTCGACTCGGCGGTGCTGCCGTCGGCGAGCAGGCGGTGGTAGTAGCCGGGGACGATCCGGTCGAGGACGCTGAACCTGTCCAGCCCGTCGCCCATGGTGTGGTTGTAGACCACGTCGAGGACCACCCGCAGGCCCGCCGCGTGGAGCGCCGCGACGGCCGCGCGCAACTCCACGATCCGCGCCGCGCCGGCCGGGTCGGTGGCGTAGCTGCCCTCCGGAGTCGTCCAGTGCCACGGGTCGTAGCCCCAGTTGAAGCCGTCGGAGTCGGCCACCGCCATGACGGCCCGCTGCTGCTCCGGCGAGTCGGGCGGGAACGACGCCAGGTCGCAGAGGGGAACCGCCTGGTCGGCCCGCCGGTCGGGCACGGTGGCGAAGTCGTTGACCGGCAGCAGGTGCACGTGGGTGAGCCCGGCCTCGGCGAGCGAGCGCAGGTGGCGCATCCCGGCCGAGGTGTGGCGGGTGAACGCCAGATAGGTGCCGCGGTCCTCGGGCGGCACCGTGACGTCGGCGATCGAGAAGTCACGGACCGAGACCTCGGTGATCTGCCTCCGGGCCGGGGGCACCGGCTCCGGTGGGACGGAGTCGGCCCAGCCGGGCGGGCACAGCGCCGGGTCGGCGAGGTCGACGAGCTGGCTGTGGGTGGAGTCGGTGGCCAGGGAGACCGAATACGGGTCGGTGACGCTGGTCGTGACCACCCGCTGGGCGGCCGGCTGCCAGACCTGGACACGGAACCTGTACCACCGGTGGAGCCACTTGCGCTTGCCGGTGATCGACCAGACGCCGGTCGTGTCGTCGCGCTCCATCGGCAGGATCCGCGGCTCCTCGCCAGGCTCCCGGAAGAGCTCGAGTTCGACGGTGCGGGCGGTGGGCGCCCAGACCGACAGGCGCGGCCGCTCCGCGTCGTCGATCACCGGGCCGAGCTCGGCGTCGGCAGCGCCGGCGTAGAGGTCGTCGAGGACGCCCTGCAGCTGCACGGCGGTGACCGCCACCACCTCGCCCGCGCTGTCGCGCCCGGTGACCAGGAGCTGATCACGCAGCAGCTCACCGAGAGCCGCCTCGTCGAGCTCACGCACCGCGAACGCCCGGTAGGCGCGCAGGTGCGGGAAGCGGCGGCTCTGCGCCTGGAACAGGCCCCCGGGCCGGGGCACCAGGGGCAGCGAGCCGAGGGTGAGGCTCACGGCCCGGGAGGCGAACCACTCGGGCAGCGCGACGGTCCCCCGGTCGATGAAGACGGCGTGCGCCCGGGCCGGGTCGAGCTCGGGCCCGAGCGTCCCGACATCCGGCCGGACCGGTTGGGGGACCCCGGCGACCAGCCAGGCCTCGCGCGCCACGGTGAGGTCGAGGCGCTGGTCGTCGGGCAGGTCCTTCTCCTCGCCCCGGTGCAGCACATAGCGCAGCCCGACGGCGTCCGCCCGGACCCGCACCTCGAAGACCGCGCCGAACGCGTCGAAGCGGGTGGGCATGTGCGGTCGGTGCCATCGCGTCTTCTCGGTGACCGGCACGCCCTCCCAGCAGTGCAGGCCCCACCCCGCGTAGTCGCCGCCGGGGCGCCGGTAGTGGATCACGACGGTCTCGGCGGCGGGCACCGGCACGTCCGGCGATGTGGTCACGACTCGGCGGTCGCCGGCCGTGACCCAGATCTCACTGCCCTCACTCAGCGTGACCCACCGGTCGATCTCGACGTCTTTCGCGCCCTGCCGGCTGAGGATGAGGAAGCCGATCTCCCGTGCGTCGTCGGCGACCCGCACCCAGGCGAAGCGGCCCCACGCATCCTCACCGGCGAAGGGGACGCCGTCGGGGTAGAGCGAGTCGGCGCCGGGCGCGAGGTCACCCCAGGCGTGCAGGACCCAGTCGGCATAGTCGCCGTCGGGTCGCTGGTAGTGCACGATCAGCCATTGCGGCCGTGTCCTGGCGGCGGCCGACGCGCTCGCAATGATCTCCATCGTCGTCACCGGCACATCATCCCAGCGGGATACGACATTTTCCGGGTGTCCCGACGACGGACTGCGAGGATCGTCGCGTGGGACCCGCCTTGCAGGTTCTAGCAAGACGGACGTACGGTTTACCGAAGACGCGCAACCGAGAGTTAGGCATACCTAACCAAGAGGTCGCCCTTTCGGTGCGAAAGACTTGACTTCCAGTCGCTGGGTGTGAAGGAGATGACGGTGGCCAGCCTCGACACCTTTGGTGCGAAGAGCGAGCTGCGCGTCGGAGACGCGAGCTACGAGATTTTCACGATCGACAAGGTGAAGGGGCACGAGCGCCTGCCCTACTCCTTGAAGATCCTCCTGGAGAACCTGCTGCGCACTGAGGACGGCGCGAACATCACCGCCGACCACATCAACGCGCTCGGCAGCTGGGACAAGGACGCACAGCCGAACGTCGAGATTCAGTTCACCCCGGCACGGGTGCTGATGCAGGACTTCACCGGCGTCCCCTGCGTGGTCGACCTGGCCACCATGCGTGAGGCCGTGAAGGACCTGGGCGGCGACCCCACCAAGGTCAACCCGCTGTCGCCGGCTGAGATGGTCATCGACCACTCGGTCATCGCCGACCTGTTCGGCCGGGCGGACGCCTTCCAGCGCAACGTGGACCTGGAGTATCAGCGCAACCGCGAGCGCTACCAGTTCCTGCGCTGGGGCCAGACCGCGTTCAACGAGTTCAAGGTCGTCCCGCCGGGCACCGGCATCGTGCACCAGGTCAACATCGAGTATCTGGCCCGCACGATCATGGAGCGCAACGGCCAGGCCTACCCGGACACCGTGGTCGGCACCGACTCGCACACCACCATGGTCAACGGCCTGGGCGTGCTGGGCTGGGGCGTCGGCGGCATCGAGGCCGAGGCCGCCATGCTGGGCCAGCCCGTCTCCATGCTGATCCCGCGGGTCGTCGGCTTCAAGCTGTTCGGCGAGGCGCCGGCCGGCACCACCGCCACCGACCTGGTGCTCACCATCACCGAGATGCTGCGCAAGCACGGTGTGGTCAGCAAGTTCGTCGAGTTCTACGGCCCCGGCGTGAGCGCCGTCCCGCTGGCCAACCGCGCGACCATCGGCAACATGTCGCCGGAGTACGGTTCGACCGCCGCGATGTTCCCGATCGACGAGCAGACGATCGAGTACCTGAAGCTCACCGGCCGCTCCGCGCAGCAGGTCGCGCTGGTCGAGGCGTATGCGAAGCGCCAGGGCCTCTGGCTCGACCCCGCCGCCGAGCCGGACTTCAGCGAGAAGCTGGAGCTCGACCTCTCGACGATCGTCCCGTCGCTGGCCGGCCCGAAGCGCCCGCAGGACCGCGTCCCGCTGAACACCGCCAAGCCGATGTGGCGCGACGCCCTCAAGAACTACGTTCAGCCCCAGGGCCACGCCGACGAGGCCAGCGCCGAGTCGTTCCCGGCCAGCGACTCGCCGGCCAACGGCGTCGAGGACCCGGCCGACAAGCCGCACATCTTCAGCGCGGCGAACGGCGCGAACGGCCGCCCCTCGAACCCCATCCGGGTCAAGGGTGAGGACGGCGTGGAGTATGAGCTGGACCACGGTGCGGTCGTCATCGCCGCCATCACGTCCTGTACGAACACGTCCAACCCGCAGGTCATGATCGGTGCGGCGCTGCTCGCGAAGAAGGCCGTCGAGCGCGGCCTGACCCGCAAGCCGTGGGTCAAGACCACGCTGGCCCCGGGCTCGAAGGTCGTCTCCGACTACTACGAGCGGTCCGGCCTCACGCCGTACCTGGACAAGATCGGTTTCAACCTGGTCGGCTACGGCTGCACCACCTGCATCGGCAACTCGGGCCCGCTGCCCGAGGAGGTCTCGGCCGCCATCAACGAGAACGACCTGACCGCGGTCAGCGTCCTCTCCGGCAACCGCAACTTCGAGGGCCGGATCAACCCGGACGTCAAGATGAACTACCTGGCATCCCCGCCGCTGGTCGTGGCGTACGCGCTGGCCGGTTCGATGGACATCGACATCACCACCGAGCCGCTCGGCACCGGGTCGGACGGCGAGCCGGTCTACCTGCACGAGATCTGGCCGTCGGCCAAGGAGATCGACGACACCATCGCGCAGGCGATCGGTGCCGAGGGCTTCAGCGCCGCCTACCAGGACGTCTTCGCCGGTGACGAGCAGTGGCAGTCACTGCCGACGCCGACCGGCAAGACGTTCGAGTGGTCCGAGGACTCCACCTACGTCCGCAAGCCCCCGTACTTCGAGGGCATGCAGGCCGACCCGAGCCCGGTGACCGACATCACCGGCGCCCGCGTGCTGGCCAAGCTGGGCGACTCGGTCACCACCGACCACATCTCCCCGGCCAGCTCGATCAAGCCGGACTCGCCCGCCGGTAAGTACCTCGCCGAGCACGGCGTCCCGCGCGCCGAGTTCAACAGCTACGGCTCGCGCCGCGGCAACCACGAGGTCATGATCCGTGGCACGTTCGCCAACATCCGTCTGCGCAACCAGCTGCTGACCGATGTCGAGGGTGGCTTCACGCTCAACCACCTGACCGGCGAGCAGACGACCATCTACGACGCCTCGGTCGCCTACCAGGAGGCCGGCATCCCGCTGGTCATCCTCGCCGGCAAGGAGTATGGCTCGGGCTCGTCCCGCGACTGGGCGGCCAAGGGCACCATGCTCCTCGGCGTCCGCGCGGTCATCGCCGAGAGCTACGAGCGCATCCACCGGTCGAACCTGATCGGCATGGGCGTGCTCCCGCTCCAGTTCCCGCAGGGCGAGAATGCCGCGTCGCTCGGCCTCACCGGCACGGAGACCTTCTCCTTCGCCGGCGTCACCGCGCTCAACGACGGCACCACGCCGCGCACGGTCAAGGTCACCACGGACACCGGCGTCGAATTCGACGCCGTCGTCCGCATCGACACGCCCGGCGAGGCCGACTACTACCGCAACGGCGGCATCCTGCAGTACGTGCTGCGCAAGATGCTTCGCAGCTGATATTGCCTGGTCAAGGCCCGCTTTCCGGTTCCGGGAGGCGGGCTTTCCCATAGGGGTACGGTCCACGCGCCCCCACTTCACGCAAGAGGCGCTCCCCCGTACCGCATCAAGGTTGGAAGCCGGTCTCGTCCGCCTCGGTGATCTCGCGCAGCACCCGGGCCGGGACGCCGGCCGCGATCACCCCGGCCGGGATCGGCTTGGTGACCACGCTGCCGGAGGCGACGATCGCCCCGTCGCCGATGCTCACGCCCGGGTTGATGGTGACGCCGCCGCCGATCCACACGTCGTCCCCGATCGTCACCGGTTTGGCGTAGCAGGCCCCGGCCGCGCGCTCGACCGCGTCGATGGCGTGGTTGGACGTGTAGATCCCGACCCGCGGCCCGAACAGCACGTGGTCGCCGATGGTGATCCCGCCGCCGTCGAGCATCACGCAGTCGAAGTTGGCGTAGAACGCGTCCCCGATGCTGATGTTGAAGCCGAACTCACACCGGAACGTCGGCTCGAAGTGACAACCCTCACCCACCGACTTCAGCAGCCGCCGCAGGATCGCCTCCCGCCCGGCCTGCGGCTGACCGAAGCTCCGGTTGTACTCGTCGGTCAGCAGCACGGTCCGTTCCCGCGCCTGCACCAGCTCCGTGGTGAGGTCGTTGTACATCCGGCCGGAGAGAATGTGCTCTCTCTGAGCGTCAAGCGTCACCGGCCGACCCTATCCCCGTTAGGGTCGATCGATGCCCACACCCGATCAGATGGTCGTCGCCGCGGCCCAGGCAGCGCTGCGCCCGCTCGGCCTGCGCCGCCAGAACCGCACCCGCACGTGGGTCGAGGATCGCGGCTGGTGGCTGCTCCTCGTCGTCCTCGAACGGACCCGCGGCGGCGACACGCGGCTGGCGGTCGCCGCGAAGTTCCTGTGGGGCCCGATGCGAGAGCTCACCTACGACCTGGGCGGCCCCGTCTACTGGCGGGAGGACACCGGTGACTTCGCCACCGAGCGGTCCCAGGACGGTCACGTGTGGGTGCAGAGCATCCGGCACGTGCGCGACGACCAGTTCGCCACCGATCTCGAGCAGCTCACCGGCATCGCCCGGCGGCGTGTCGAGCAGTTACGGCAGGAGATCGCCACGCCGGCCGACGTGGCGCGGGTGCTGTCGGCCCCGCAGAGCCGGATAAACGCCACGTCGTGGTGGAACGCCTTCCACGCCGGCGCGGCGGCCGGCCTGAGCGGAGACGTCGCGCTGGCGCGCAAGCACTTCGACCGGATCCGCCCGGACCGCCTGGCCGTGGGGTGGGAACACGACCTGGGCCGGCGGGCCGCGGCGCTGGGCGCCCTCGCCGACGACCCGCCGGCGCTGTTCCACCGGCTCCGGGAGGACATCGCGGAGATGCGGTCCGGCCTCGGGCTGCCGGACGCACCACGCGGTGTGCCACCGGAGCCGGTGTGGTGAATAGGCTTCGGTCATGGATGACAAGACAGTGCTCGGCCGGATCAACGACCTGGTCGACGAGGAGCACCGGCTCCGCCGCCAGCTGAGCGAGGGCGAGATCTCGTCCGACGAGGAGCACGCCCGTCTCAAGGACCTGGAGGAGTCGCTCGACCAGTGCTGGGACCTGCTGCGCCGCCGCCGGGCGGCCCGTGACGCCGGCCACGATCCGGACGGCGAGAAGGCCCACAGCACCGCCGAGGTGGAGGGCTACATTCAGTGAGGTGAGCCGGGGCCACGCGGCCCCGGCTCCGGCCCGTCAGCGGAGAGTCGCCGGTCAGCGCAACCCCGCCTCGAAGTGCAGGCGCTCGATCAGCTCGTCATCGTCGATGGTCAGGCCCCGCGACCGGAACCAGCTCGCCACGTTGCGCACGTCACGGGCGATGAACTCGCCCCCGCGCGGATTGGCGATGACGTCGACGATCTGCGGCAGATCGATCATGACGAGCCGTCCGTCGTGCACCATCGTGTTGTACGGCGACAGGTCACCGTGCGCGACCTGCGCCCGGGCCAGCACCGACAGCGCGTCGGTCATCTGCCGCCACAGGTCGGCCAGCTGATCGGGGTCGACCCGGACCTGGGCGAGCCGTGGCGCCGCCTCCCCCGTCTCCCAGTCGCCGATGAACTCCATCATCAGCTCGGTGCCGATCAACTGCACCGGGTAGGGGACGCAGACCAGGCCGCTCTCCTGCCCGATCTCCCACAGCCGGCCGAGCGCGCCGAACTCGGCCGCCGACCACTGCCCGGAGATCATCTCCTTGCCGAAGGCGGTGCGGTTGCTCATCGCCCGCATCTCCCGGGACCGGCGGACCCGGCGCCCCTCGAGATAGCCGGCGTCGCGGTGGAACATCCGGTGGTCGCCGTCGCGATAGCGCTTGGCGGCCAACATGCTGATCTTGTCGGTGCCCGGAACGGCCCGGCGCACCAGGAACACATCGGCTTCCTTGCCGGTCTTGAGCATGCCCAGCTCGGTGTCGACCGCGCCGTACTCGGTGCGGACCCAGTCGGGGCGAGGCTCGGGGCCGTGCAGAGCGCCGTCCCACGTGGACCAGCGGTCGCCCTCCTCGGGCAGATCCGGGTCCTCTTTCAGGGCCGGCTCGATCCGGCCGCGCTTTACGAAAGTGGGGTCGTCGTCGTCGAACTTGCGGCGCTTGCCGCGCATGGTGGTGGAGCTGTGAGAGTCGTGCTCGCGCACTGGAGGTTCTCCTCGGAGAAAGAAGTTTTCGGGGAAGCGAGGACAGCAGGCATCACAACGACAGCCATCTGGTCCACCCCCTTCTCTCTCGTCGGGCTGATCGCCCGGGGACTTCAGTGCGCGGTCGACTCTCGCGGATCACCCGCACGAGCGCAACCCATTTAATTCAGCGTGCCGCCCTGTGGGGTGCCGCCCCTCAGCGTGTCGCCCTTCAGCGTGCCGCCATGATCGCGGACAGGCCTTGGATCACGTTGCCCACCGCGTGGGTCGGCGCGAACCGGTTGTCCACCCACTCCCGCCCGCGATGTAGCCACACGCTGGGCAGACCCAGCGCCGCGGCCCCGCCGATGTCGGCCTCCGGGCTGTCGCCGACCACCCAGGCCCCGGCCAGCCGCATCCGCACCCGCTGGGCGGCCACCGCGAAGATCCGCGGATTGGGCTTGCTGACGCCGCACTCCTCGGAGATCACCCAGTCGGCGACATAACGGTCCAGTCCGGTCCGCCGGATCCGGGCGTCCTGCTGCTCGGCCGCCCCGTTCGTGACCACCACCGGCACCAGCCCCGCGTCACCGGCGATCTCCAGAGCGCAACCGACCATCGGGTCGAGGCGTTCGTAGGTGAGCGGCCCGCCGTTCAGCTCGTCGACCAGATCGATCGACGGAATCCGCAGCCGATAGCGGTCACGGATCAGATCCGCCAGGTCCCAACGGGAGGTCAGACCGTCCGCGTCGACCCCGACCAGCCACTCCAGGTCGTCCTGTGGCGCCGAGATCTCGTCCAGGAACCCCTTGGCCCACAGCCGGAACGCACCGCTGCGATCGAGCAGGGTGTCGTCCAGAGCGAGGAAGACTAGAGGCACGCGGGCACTTTACGTGAGCACACCCGGAACCAACCAGTCCAGGACTGTTAACAAAACACTGAGAGCATGACGCAATTCGCATCATCCGATCGTGGGACACCCGGCTCTAGTAAGCCGTACGTACGGATTGCAAGAAAGTCCTGGCCCATGACACGATCACCGGTGTGCCCAGGGTGAGTCAGGACCAGCTCGATGCTCGACGCCACGAGATCCTCAGCGCGTCCCGCACGTGTTTCGCGCGATTCGGATACAACGGCGCGACGGTCCACCGGCTCGAAGAGGCCACCGGCATGTCCCGGGGCGCTATTTTTCACCATTTCCGGGACAAGGAACATCTCTTCCTCGCCGTCGCCGAGGACGACGCCACCACGATGGCCGAGACCGTCGCCCGCAACGGGCTCGTCCAGGTGATGCGTGACCTGCTCGACCGCGCCGGCAACAGCGAGGGCGACACGGCCGGCTGGCTCGGCACCCAACTCGAGGTGGCGCACCGGCGGCGTACCGATCCGGGTTTCGCCAAACGGTGGGCCCAGCGCTCGGCCGCCATCGCCGACGCCACCCGCGAGCGCCTCCAGCGCCAGCGGGACGCCGGTGTGCTCCGCGAGGACGTGCCGGTCGAGGTCCTCACCCAGTTCCTCGAGCTGGCGTACGACGGACTCGTCCTCCACCTGGCCACCGGCCGCCCCGCCGGCGAGCTCGCCGCCGTCCTCGACGTGGTCGAGGACGCCGTCCGCCGCCACTGACGGTCCCCGCTTGATCACCGGCGAGCGCATCACCGTTAAAGGCGACGACCCTCGCCTGACCCACCCGGCTCCCGTCGGCAGGAGGGGTCAGTGGGCGGGAGCGCGGTCGATGAAACCGAGCACCCGCGCGATACGGCCGTCGGCGTCTCGTTCGGCCACGTCGAAGCCGACGACCAGCGGCTCCTCGCCGGGCCGGCCCAGATGCCAGGTGAAACGGGCCTGGTCGTGGTGGGCGTCGACCGGCCCGCCGGAGCTGAACACCAGTCCCGCGAACTGCTGCTGTGCCGCGCCGATCACCGCGTCCAGGGCCTCCCGCCCTTCGACAGCGGCGAACGGGTCGACGTACAAGATGGTCTCGGAGAATGTCTCGCCGATCGCGGCCCGCCGGGCCACCGGGTCGGTCTCGTTCCAGATCGCGAGGTACCTCTCGATCACGCTGCCGAAATCGCTCATCTCTTCGTCCTCTCATCGCCGTCCGGTCTGACGGGACCGAGCCTGCCCGCGGCGGGGTAGCGCCGTCGATTACCTCGCCGGTAATGGCGCAGCGCCGGGCGGCTGCCTACGCTCGGCGGACATGAGTGACGTGGGCAGGATGCTGCGCGGCTGGCGGGACACCCGGCGGATGAGCCAGCTCGATCTCTCCGGCCGGTCCGGGGTGTCGACCCGGCATCTGTCGTTCATGGAGACCGGCCGGTCCCGCCCGACGCGCGGGATGCTGCTGCGTCTGGCCGAGGAGCTGGACGTGCCGCTGCGGGCCCGTAACGAGCTGCTGCTGGCCGGTGGCTTCGCCCCCGCGTACTCCGAGTCCCAGCTGGACGGCCCGCCGCTGGCCGACGTGCTCGGCGCGCTGCGCAACGTGCTGGCAGGGCACTCACCGAATCCGGCCGTGCTGGTGGACCGGCACTGGACGATGATCGACAGCAACGACGGGGTGGCCCGGTTCACCGCCGGGTGCGCCCCGGAACTGCTCGCCCCGCCGGTCAACGTCCTGCGCCTGGCGCTGCACCCGGCCGGCATGGCGCCCCGGATCGGCAACCTCGCCGAGTGGCGTACCCACATCCTGCACCGCCTGGACCGGCAGGCCGCGGCGACCGGCGACCCTGTGCTGCACGACCTGCGTGCCGAGCTGGCCGGTTACCCGGGTGGCGAGGTCACGGCCCACCCGGACGGCCTGGTCGTCCCGCTGCGCTTCGAGGACCTCGACTTCTTCAGCGTCACGACCGTGCTCGGCACCCCCCGTGACGTGACCCTGTCCGAACTCGCCATCGAGGCCTTCCTGCCCGCCACCGCGGCCACGGCAGCGGCGCTACGACGGGAGGTGGCAGGATCGGGGCATGGACCTTGGGCTCGCTGATCGTGTCTACATTCTCACCGGGGCCTCCCGTGGTCTCGGGTTCGCCACCGCGCAGGCGCTCGTCGGCGACGGTGCGAGGGTGGTCGTCTCCTCGCGTGACGGCGACCGGGTCACCGAGGCGGTGGCCGCGCTGGGCGGTCCGGAGCACGCTCTCGGGGTGACCGCCGACCTGTCCGATCCGAGCACCCCGCGCGAGCTGGTGCACGCCGCGCAGGAGCGGTTCGGCCGGCTCGACGGCGCG
Source organism: Actinoplanes sp. CA-252034 (assembly GCF_050956125.1). Classification (NCBI taxonomy): domain Bacteria; kingdom Bacillati; phylum Actinomycetota; class Actinomycetes; order Micromonosporales; family Micromonosporaceae; genus Actinoplanes; species Actinoplanes sp. CA-252034. The sequence goes on along the minus strand of NZ_CP191846.1, from coordinate 1,950,180 downwards.
CTGATCTCGGTGGGCGGCCCGACGCCGGGCACCGCGGCGAGCATGAGCGACGACCAGTGGACGAGCGCTTTCGAGACGGTGTTCCTGGGCTCGGTGCGCGCGGCCCGGACATTCGCGTCGGCACTGCCCGAGGGTGGCGCGATCGGCCTGGTGCTGTCCACGTCGGTGAAGACGCCGCTGGCCGGCCTCGGTCTCTCCAACGGCTTCCGCCCGGGCCTGGCGATGGTGGCGAAGGACATGGCCGACGAGTTCGGGCCGCGCGGCATCCGGGTCGTGAGCGTGCTGCCCGGCCGTTTCATGACCGACCGGAGCCGTGAGCTCTTCGAGGCGTCCGCCGATCCGATCGCCGCAGCGGAGGCGGTGGCCTCCGGAATCCCGCTGCGCCGCATCGGTGAGCCGACCGAGTTCGGCCGCGCGGCGGCTTTCCTGCTGTCGCCCGCCGCGAGCTACATCACAGGCGTGGCCGTCGCCGTCGACGGCGGCGCCCTCCGCACACTGTGACCCACCCGTCGCCACCGGCCGGGCCTGCCACGGGCCCGGTCCCGGTCCCGGTCCCGCAGACCGGCTACCCACCCACCGCCGGACCTGCCACAGACCCGTTCCCGCAGACCGACTACCCACCCACCGCCGGGCCCACCACCAACCCCAGCGCCAGCCGGCAGGCCGACGATCCACGCACCACCAAGCCCACCCCACAAACCGGCGGCTCGCCAACTGCCAGGGCCACCAACAACCGCACGCGAGAGATGGACGGCTTGCCGGACGAAGGCAGGGACAAGGACGGCGAGCTCCAGGCGGACGAGACGCGAGCCACTGCACGGCCTGACGAGGGCCGGGACGCGGTTGGACGCCCGCCCTCGGAGGGCCCCGCAGCCGAAAACCGGCGCAGGCCGGGGAAGCTCGGATCCCGGCGGCCCAGCGCCGACGAACTGACGGCCGCCGCCGACCGTGTCATCTCGGACGTGACCGGCCCGGATCTGGTGGTGCTGTTCTCCGGCATCAACCCGAGCCTCTACTCGGCGGCGACCGGCCACCATTTCGCCCGCCCGGGAAACCGCTTCTGGCCGGCGCTGCACGGCGCGGGTTTCACCGACCGACTGCTCCACCCGTCCGAGCAGGATCTGCTGCCGGCTCTCGGGCTGGGCATCACCAACGTCGTGGAACGGGCCACCGCTCGCGCCGACGAGCTCTCCCCGGAGGAGTTCGTCGCCGGCGGCGCCCGGCTCACCGAACGGGTCGGCCGCCTGCGCCCGCGCTACCTCGCGGTGCTGGGCGTGACCGCCTACCGCGCCGCTTTCGGACGTCCGAAGGCCCGCCTGGGACCGCAGGACGATCGGATCGCGGGCGTCCCGGTCTGGGTGCTGCCCAACCCGAGCGGTTTGAACGCCCACTTCCAACTCCCGGCATTGATCACCGAGTTCGCCGCCCTCCGATCCGCCGCCATCAAGCCCGCCACCCCCTGATCCGCCCGCCTCGTTCACCACCGGCGAACGAACGACAGCCGGCCCGCAAGCAGGGAAAGCCAGCCCGGCGAACGAATGACAGCCGCCCCGGCGGACAAACGACAGCCGGCCCGCGAACAAGGAAAGCCAGCCCCGCGAACGACAGCCGCCCCGGCGGACAAACGAAAGGCCCAACCGCGGACGGAGGGAAAGCCGCTTCGGCCGTCACAGGGCTCGAGGTTGGTCATCCCCCGAAATTGACCGCATGGCGTCACGCACTCGCTGGTCACCGGTTAGACACCGTCGGTCGGGTGAGGCGCGCCACAAACCATGCAGGCCGCCCATCCGCCCGCACCCTCAGTCGGGTGAGGCGTCACAAACCATGCGGCCGAGGCCGGCCATCCGCCCGCACCGTCGGTCGGGTGAGGCGCCACACACCATGCGGCCGAGGCCGGCCGTCCGCGTGCACAGTGGGCAGTCGGCTACGCCGGGCCCCGATCGCGGTCGTCGCCCGGCCGGGGTGGCAGGACACGCTGCTCGTGGACCGCCGTCTCGCGCCGGAACCGGTCGGCCGACGGGTGCCACGCCTCGTCGATGGGGCCCATCACGCCGCCGCCGATCCCTTTGCGCCGGGCCCACACCGCGAAGCGCATCAGCAGCAGGCAGATCACTGCGAGGACGGCGAACGTCGCCAGGTATGCCATCAGATCACCGCTTCCGTGAACTGGGTGCGATACAGCGAGGCGTAAAGCCCGCCCGCTGTGACCAGCTCCTCGTGCCGGCCGCGCTCGACGATCCGCCCCTCCTCCAGGACCAGGATCTGGTCGGCCTCCCGGATCGTGGAGAGCCGGTGCGCGATGACCAGCGCGGTCCGCCCGCGCAGCGCCTCGGCCAGGGCCCGCTGGACGGCCGCCTCGGACTCGCTGTCGAGGTGGGCGGTGGCCTCGTCGAGGATCACGATCGACGGTTGCTTGAGCAGCAGCCGGGCGATGGCGAGGCGCTGTTTCTCACCGCCGGAGAAGCGGTAGCCACGCTCGCCGACCACGGTGTCGAGGCCGTCGGGCAGCGCTCGGACCAGGGCAGCGATGCGGGCGCCGGTCAGAGCCTCCCACATCTGCTCCTCGGTCGCGCCCGGTCGTGCATACCGCAGGTTCTCGGCGATGGTCTCGTGGAAGAGATGTGAGTCCTGGGTGACCACGCCGACCGTGTCCCGCAGCGACTCCAGGGTGGCGTCACGGACGTCGACCCCGCCGATCAGCACCGAACCGCCGGTCACGTCGTAGACCCGGGACACCAGCATCGACGTGGTCGACTTCCCGGCGCCGGACGGCCCGACGAGCGCCACCATCTGCCCCGGCTCGACGGTGAAGTCGAGGCCGGTGAGCACCTCCGCCTGCTCGGTCCGGTCGAGGGAGGTGACGTCCTCCAGGGAGGCCAGCGACACCTGGTCGGCACTCGGGTAGCGGAACCGCACGTCGCGGAACTCGATGCGGCCCGCACCGGCCGGGACCGGCACCGCGCCGGGTCTCTCGGCGATGCCCGGCTCCAGGTCGAGCACCTCGAAGACCCGGTCGAACGAGACCAGGGCGCTCATCACGTCGACCCGCACGTTGCTGAGCGCGGTGAGCGGGCCGTAGAGCCGGGTCAGCAGCAGGGCGAGGGTGACGACGGTGCCGGCCGAGACGTTGCCCCGGACCGCCAGCCAACCGCCCAGACCGTACGTCAGAGCCTGCGCGAGCGAGGCGACCAGGAGCATCGCGACGAAGAACGTCCGTGAGTACATCGCCTGCTGGACGCCGATGTCGCGAACGCGGGCGGCGCGCTCGCCGAATCGGGCCGCCTCGGTGTCGGGCCGCCCGAAGAGCTTGACCAGCAGGGCCCCGGAGACGTTGAACCGCTCGGTCATCGTCGCGTTCATCTTGGCGTCCAGGTCGTACGACTCGCGGGTGATCTCGGCGAGCCGCTTGCCCACGCGGCGGGCGGGCACGATGAACACCGGCAGGAGCAGCAGTGACAGGGCGGTGATCTGCCAGGACAGGGTGAACATCACGCCGGCCGTGAGCACGAGCTGGATGACGTTGCTGACCACCCCGGAGAGCGTCGACGTGAACGCCCGCTGCGCGCCGACGACGTCGTTGTTGAGCCGGCTGACCAGGGCGCCGGTCTGGGTGCGCGCGAAGAACTGGAGCGGCATCCGCTGCACGTGATCGAACACGCGGGTCCGCAGGTCGAGGATGATGCCCTCGCCGATGCGCGCTGAATACCACCGCTGGGCGAGCGACAGCAGCGCGTCGGCGACCGCCAGGGCGCCGATGATCAGCGCGAGCCGGATCACCGTCGCGGCGGCGCCGGCTCCTCCGGCGGTGATCGCGTTGATCACGTGGCCGGCGAGAAGTGGGGTGGCGACCCCGATGCCGGCGGCCAGCATCACGGTCAGCAGGAAGACCGTGATGTCACGCCGGTACGGCACGGCGAACCGCATGATCCGCCGGGCGGTGCCCTTGCGGACCTGATGCCGACTGACCCGATCCGCGTTCTGGATCGAGCGCAGCATGCTCCAGCTCGTGGACATGTCACCTCCCGGGCGCCGTTCGACGGGCAGAGCACATCCTGCCCCGTGGGTACGACAATCCCGGGAGGTGATCTACTCCCCGGTGCCCAGCAGTTCGCTGAGACGCCGTGTCTGGGCCTCTCGTTCGGCCCGGTCCTGCTCCGCGTACGACCGCTCGGGCGCGCCCGCCAGCAGGGCCTTGATCTCGGCGACCGCTCCCCGGTCCGCCGCCAGCACCGCAGCGGCCAGGTCGGACACCGTCGTGGCCAGGTCGGCGCGGGCGACGACCGTGGTCGCCAGGCCGATCCGGTCCGCCTCGTCGGCCGTGATCCGCCGGCCGGTGACGCAGATCTCCAGTGCCCGGGACGGCCCGACCAGCTCGGTGAGCCGTTTCGTGCCACCCAGATCGGGAACGAGCCCGAGGGTGACCTCGGCCATCGAGAACCGCGCATCGTCGGCGAGGACACGCATGTCGCAGTTGAGCGCCAACTGGAAGCCGGCGCCGATCGCATGTCCTTGCACTGCAGCAATCGTCACAATGGACGGACTGCGCAGCCAGGTGAACGCGGTCTGGAACCCGGCAATCCGATCCGCGCACTCGGTCGCGGACAACTGCGCCAGCCGGGACAGTGAAGAATCGCCGTCACCGCGGGCCGCCGACAGATCCAGGCCCGCGGAAAACGCGCGTCCCTCGGCTCGGACAATGACGACCCGGACGTCCCCCGGCAATTTCCGGGAAATGTTGCCGAGCTCCGTCCACATCGCCGGAGTCTGAGCATTGAGAACGTCGGGCCGGCACAACGTCACCGTCGCGACCGGCCCGTCCTGTTGGTAGCGAACGCCTACCTCGTCGGTGGTGTCGGGCCCGGCGTTCCCGGCCGTCACGCCTTCTTACGGCGGCGGGCGCCCCCACGCTGGCGCAACTGCACGCCGGACTCGGTGAGCACGCGGTGCACGAATCCGTAGGAACGGCCGGTGGACGCGGCCAGCGCGCGGATGCTCTCGCCTCCGGTGTAACGCTTCACCAGGTCCTTGGCGAGCGACTGCCGCTCGCTACCGACGATTCGACGACCCTTCTCAGTACTGGTAGCTGTGCCAGTGGCTGCCATCTTGAATCCTCACGTCGCAGACAGTGCGGTCAGATACGGTCCCACCCATTACACCGTCTCGGACGATCATGCGCCAGGCATCTAGCCCCCGTGAACGTGCCCATTTATTACTGTCAGGAACTTGACGGTTACCACGGGCATCAATGTCAGACAGTTTGCCGGCAGCCACTCGGCACCCATTTCCACCCTGCGGGGCCGCCGCCCAAGACCATCGATCACCTGCGAAAACACTGGATCGAGGGGACCGCCTCGATCGCTCCGGAGAGTGCTGTGATCGCTCCATGGCGTGACACTTGACCTTGCGGCCGACAGGCCGGCCACTGCCCGACCTGTCGGCATACGCCCGAACATCGCACTGTCTGTGTGGGCACCAGTTGACAACTGAGGATCGACAGCCATCGGACCTCAGGCCAGCTCGACGAGCTCCAGCAGATCGTCGCTCCAGGCGTCCTCGTCGCCGTCGGGCAGCAGGATCGCCCGGTCCGGCTTGAGGGCCTGCACACAGCCCGCATCGTGCGTGACCAGCACGATCGCACCCGGGTAGTTGGCGATGGCGTCGAGCACCTGCTCCCGGCTGACCGGGTCGAGGTTGTTCGTCGGCTCGTCCAGCAGCAGCACGTTGGCGCCCGAGCAGACCAGGGTGGCCAGGGCCAGACGGGTCTTCTCGCCACCGGAGAGCACTCCGGCCGGCTTGTCGACGTCGTCGCCGGAGAAGAGGAACGCACCCAGGATCTTCCGCAGCTCGGTGTCGGTCTGCTCGGAGCCGGCGCTGCGCATGTGCTCCAGGATCGTCCGGTCCACGTCGAGGGTCTCGTGCTCCTGGGCGTAGTAGCCCAGCCGCAGCCCGTGCCCGGCGCGCACCTCACCGGTGTCCGGCTCGAGCAGGCCGCCCAGCATCCGCAGCAGGGTGGTCTTGCCGGCGCCGTTCAGCCCCAGGATCGCCACCCGCGAGCCACGGTCCACCGCGACACTGACGTCGGTGAAGATCTCGAGTGACCCGTACGACTTGGAAAGGCCTGAGGCAGTCAGAGGCGTCTTGCCGCACGGCGCCGGACTCGGGAATCGGACCTTGGCCACCTTGTCCGAGCTCCGGACCTCTTCGAGGCCGCCGAGGAGTTTCTCGGCGCGGCGCGCCATGTTCTGCGCGGCGACCGTCTTGGTGGCCTTGGCGCGCATCTTGTCGGCCTGCGCCATCAGGGCGCCGGCCTTCTTCTCCGCGTTGGCCCGCTCGCGACGGCGGCGGCGCTCGTCGGTCTCGCGGGCTTCGAGGTACGTCTTCCAGCCCATGTTGTACATGTCGACGACCGACCGGTTGGCATCGAGATACCAGACCTTGTTGACCGCCGCGTCGAGCAGCTCGACGTCGTGGCTGATCACGATGAGGCCGCCCTTGTGCTGCGCCATGTAACCGCGCAGCCAGGCGATCGAGTCCTGGTCGAGGTGGTTGGTCGGCTCGTCCAGCAGCAGGATGCCCTTGCCGTTCTGCCCGGAGTTGGCGAACAGGATGCGGGCCAGCTCGATCCGGCGGCGCTGGCCACCGGAGAGGGTGCCGATCGTCTGGGCCAGGGCGCGCTCGGGCAGGCCCAGGTTGGCACAGATCCGGGCGGCCTCGGCCTCGGCGCCGTAACCGCCCAGCGCGGAGAACTGATCCTCCAGGTTGCCGTAGCGCCGGACCAGCTTCTCCTCGGAGCTCTCCTCCAGCTGGATCTCGAGTTTCTGCATCTCGGCGAGGATGGTGTCGAGGCCGCGGGCGGACAGGACACGATCGCGGCCGGTCACGTTCAGGTCGCCGGTCCGCGGGTCCTGGGGGAGGTAACCGATCTCACTCGTCCGCTCGACCTGCCCCGCGTACGGGATGCCCTCGCCCGCGAGGACTTTGAGCGTGGTGGTCTTGCCCGCGCCGTTGCGGCCGACCAGGCCGATCCGGTCGCCGGGCTGCACCCGCAGCGTGGTCGGGGAGATGAGGATGCGCGCGCCGGCGCGGAGTTCCAGTCCGGTGGCGGTGATCATGAAATTTCTCGCTCTCGGTGAGACGGCTGACTCAGGGCGCAGAAAAGCGCCGGCCATCGGACATGACGGTCGGCGCTGGGGCAGGTCAGCCTTCGCAGAGCAGCACCCGACCATCCTACCGGGCGCCCGTAGGCACCTCCCACCCGATTAATTCACAAGATCATCGGGTACCCGGCGGGCAACAGTGCTGAAGGTGCCGCCGGGCAACCGTGCTGAAGGTGGGACGACATGGAACTCAACGAACGCGCCGACATCGACGCCGGATCGATCGAGGACGTCCGCGGATCGGGTGGCCGAGGCGGGATAGGCGGCCTCCCCATCGGTGGCGGCGGCCTCACCGGGATCGTGGTGACCCTGGTCATCGCGCTGGTCGGCGGCTACTTCGGGATCAACACCCTGGGCGGCGGCGAGGACACCGCGCCCACCGGCAACTCGACCGAGCAGTGCGCGAACCAGCAGGAGCGGACCAAGCTGCTGGAGTGCCGCAACGGGCTCTACGTCACGTCGATCCAGCGGTACTGGCAGCAGGCGCTGCCGACATCGTTCGGCGAGCAGTACGAGCCCGCGGCCACGCGGATCTTCTCCAACCGGGTCACCACGGGCTGCGGCGCCGCCGACTCCGGCGTCGGACCGTTCTACTGCCCGGCCGACGACAAGGTGTACATCGACCTCAGCTTCTACCAGGTGCTCTCCAAGGAGCTCGGCGCTCCGGGCGAGTTCGCCCAGCCGTACGTGCTGGCCCACGAATACGGCCACCACGTCCAGGACGTCCTGGGCACCGAGGCGGAGATGCGCCGCCGCCAGGAGCGCGACCCCGGCAACGCCAACCAGGAGTCGGTGAAGCTGGAGTTGCAGGCGGACTGCTACGCCGGTGCCTGGGCGCACTCCGCCGCGAGCACCGTCGACAAGGACGGCGACAAGATCTTCACCAGCCTCACCGACGCCGACATCCAGGAGGGCATCCAGACGGCCGGCCAGATCGGCGACGACACCCTCCAGAAGCGTGGCGGCGGCGAGATCAACCCGGACGGCTTCACCCACGGCACGTCCGAGCAGCGCCAGCGCTGGTTCCGCGTCGGCTGGGAGTCCGGCGACCCGAAGAGGTGCGACACCTTCAGCGCCACCACCCTCTGATCCACCCCCGACTCCGGTCCGCGGGGGTCAGACCTCGCGGATCAGGATCGGCACGGCTCGGGCCGCGGCCACCGCCGACACCAGGACGGCGTGCCGCGGCTCCGGCACGTCGAGCATTCGTCCGGTACGCAATGCGGCCACCGCCGCCAGCTGAGGCGCCGACAGGATCGCGTCCACGGCGGAACGGTCCCCGCCCGCGACGACGGCGGCCAGCGAGCCGACCTCCGGGAGAAGAATGCGGCCGACGATCCCGGCCCCGTCCGCCGACGCCGCCTTCGCCTGGTTGTCACGGCGGCGCGCGAAGCGCTGCTGGGACCAGCCACCCGCCGCCGTCCGGCCCTGCACGTAGTGGGTGTCCACCTTGGACGCCACCAGCTTGCCACCGTCGGCGACACCGACGGCGACCGCGCCCTTGCGCGCCAGCAGCAGGCCCAGCCTCCGCGGCGCGCGGGCCGCGTCGATCAACTCGGCCAGGGCCGAGACGGGCGGGACCCCCGGTGGCTCGTGCAGCGTCGCCGACGCACCGTCCGCGCCGATCACCGTCAATCCCTCTTCGGTGTACGCCCCGTGGCGTGCCGCGAAATTCTCCAGCCATCGGGGCAGTCGCTCCGCAGCGACGTCCACCCACTTCCCGCCGCCGGCGGCAGCACGTTCCCCCATCCCACCACCCTACGTCTTACGGGCGGCGCCGGATTCTTGTCGGACCCCGGTGGCAGGATGCGGGCATGAGCGACCTCGCGGCGGTTCTCGTCGACCGGCTGGCCGGTGAGTTCGAGCAGGCCCGCGACCCGCAGCGGGCCGTCGGCATGGCCGCCTACATGCGTGGCCGGTTCCCGTTCCTCGGGCTGACCAGCGCGGTCCGGCGGGCCCGGGCGCGCGCCGCCCTGGCCGGTCTGCCGAGACCCACCGAGGCCGACCTGGGCGAGGTGGCGCTCGCCTGCTGGGCCCGCGACGAGCGCGAGTTCCAGCAGTTCGCCTGCGACTACCTGACCGCCCACATCAGGGTGGCCGGTCCGGCGTTCCTCGACACCGTCGACGAGCTGATCACCCGGAGATCGTGGTGGGACACGGTGGACGCACTGGCCACCCACGTGGTCGCCGACCTCGTCCGCCGCCACCCGGCCCTGACGGCCCGGATGGACGACTGGGCCGGGTCGGCGGACATGTGGCAGGTCCGCACCGCGATCCTGCACCAGCTCCACTATCGCGAGGCGACCGACACCGCGCGCCTGTTCGGGTATTGCGCCGGTCAGGCGTCACACCGCGACTTCTTCGTCCGCAAGGCGATCGGCTGGGCGCTCCGGCAACACGCCCGCACCGATCCCGACGCGGTCCGCGCCTTCCTGACCGCCCATGCCGGCGTCCTGTCCCCTCTCTCGATCCGGGAGGCCGCCAAGCATCTGTGAGAGCGCGGTCCAACGCGAGTTCCACCGTCAGCGTGACTCCCGCCGTCAGCGTGACTCCCGCCGTCAGCGTCAGTCGCACCGTCAGCGTGACTCCCGCCGTCGCGTGACCACCGCCGTCCTATGTGGTGATCAGCCGCACGGCCAGGACGGCGATCACGACACTGGACACGAGGGCCGTGACGAGACGGCCCCGATCACCGGTGAGGACGCGGCCGATCAGCGAACCGCCTCCGGCGATCAGAAGCTGCCAGCTCGCCGAGGCGAGGAAGGCGCCGGTCACGAACCAGGCACCGCCTCCGGCGCCGCCGCTTCCCAGGACCAGGGCCGCGAAATAGATCACGGTGGCCGGGTTGAGCAGCGTCAGGGCGAGGACCCCGGTGTACGCCCGGAGCGCCGTCGCCGGCCGCTCGTTCCGTTCCGTGACGCCGGGCCTGCGGACGGCTCCCCAGGCGGTCCATCCCGCGAGTGCCAGCAGCACCGCGGCGCCGAGCCAGCGAAGCGGTGTCTCCACCGGCGCGAGGGCTCCCGCCACGGCCGCTCCCCCGGCGACGGCGGCCAGCGCGTAGAGGCCGTCGGCGGTGGCCGCGCCCATGCCGGCGGCCGCGCCGATCCGTAGGGAGGTGCGCGCGCTGAGTCCGGCGATCAGGACACCGATGGCGCCGACGGGCACAGCGATGCCGTAGCCGGCGACCACGCCGGCCAGGAACGCGCCGCTCATGACCGTTGCCGGTGACCCGCCGTCTCGTGGGCGGCCGTCTGCTGTCGCACGGCCCGATCGGCCACGGCGACAGGAACGGCGGAGTACGGCTTCAACTCGGTCATGCCCTCATCCTGTCCCCGACGTCCCCGCCGGGCCAGCGATTTTCCGGGTATGCAGGTCACCGCAGTTGATCACGGGAGGTTCGGAATCGATGCCGGAGCGTGACCGGAGGGCGGTCCGGTCGGTAGGGTCGGATCATGGTCGCTGAGCTGATTCTGGTCCGGCACGGACAGAGCCTGGCCAATGTCGCGTTTCCCGCCGCTGATGCGGAAGGGCTGATGGAGGCGGCCGTCAGTGGCCGCGACGCCGAGGTCCCACTCACCGGGACGGGTGAGGCACAGGCCGCGGCGCTGGGCCGATGGCTGGCCTCCCTTCCGGAGGATCGCCGGCCGCAGGTGGTGATCACCTCGCCGTACCTGCGGGCCCGGGAGACGTGGCGGATCGCCGCGGAGGGGCTGGACCTTCCGGCGCCGGCCACCGACGACCGGCTCGTCGACCGGCTGATGGGCGAGCTCCAGCTGCTGACGCGGGCGGCGGTGGCGGCACGGTTCCCGGACGAGGCGGCCCGGCGCGCGCAGGCGGGCGAGTTCGAGTATGCGCCACCGGGCGGCGAGTCGTTCGCGGACATCGCGGTGCGGTTGAAGTCCTTTCTGGACGACCTGCACGCCGACCATCCGGGTGAGCGGGTGATCGTGGTCGCCCACGACGCGGTGGTGCTGATGATGCGGGCCGTCATCGAGCAGTTGAGCTGGGATGAGGTGATCGCCGTGGAGAGGGAGTCGGGAAGTGTGCGCAACGCCTCGATCACCCGTTTCGTCGACGCGTCGGGGGCGCTCAGGCTGGAGCGGTACAACGTGATCGACCATCTGCCGCCGGCGTGACGCACGTCAAGACATCGATGACTGTCTTGCTTTGGCCGGCCCGGAAACCTAGGTTCGGATCGTGCCCGTCGCCACTTCAATCCGCGGGCCGGCTCGCCCACCCGTCATGGTGAACCGCCAACTGGGCGCTCTTCTCACCGCCGAGGCGCTCTCCATGCTCGGCAGCCGGATCACCTTCGTGGCCGTACCATGGCTGGTTCTCACCACGCAGGACTCGGCGCTGCTCGCCGGCCTGGCCGGTCTCGCCGAGATGTTGCCCTACGTGCTGGCGGGGCTGATCGGTGGCCCCATCGTGGACCGCGTCGGGCCACGCCCGACCGCGGTCGCCGCGGACACCGCGAGTGTTCTCGCGGTCGCCGGCATTCCGCTGGTCGCCTACTGGGAGGGCGTGTCGCTGAGCGCCCTGCTGCTGCTGATCGCCCTGGCCGGGGCGTTGCGCGGGTTCGGTGACGCGGCGAAACGGGCGCTGCTGCCACGGACGATCGCGGCGGCCGGTCTCACCACCGAGCGCGGCACCGCGATGTACGACGGGATCTGCCGCGCCTCGACGCTGGTCGGACTGCCGCTGGCCGGGGTGCTGATCGCCGCGTTCGGCCCGGCGGCGGTCCTGCTCTTCGACGCGCTGTCGTTCGCGGCCAGCGCGATCATCATCGGGTTGCTGGTCCGGGTCGGCTACGCCGACGCCGCGGCTCTGGCCGAGTGCGAGCATCAGGGGTACGCCGACGCACTGCGCGACGGTTTCCGATGGGTACGCTCGGACCGCCTCATCCTCGGTGTGATGGCGATGCTGTTCGCCACGAACATGTTCGACCAGGCGTTCGCGACGGTGTTCGTGCCGGTGTGGGTGCGTGAGGGTCCGCACGGCCCGGCCGCCCTGGGGGTGATCGGCACCGCGTTCGGACTGGGCGCGGTGGCCGGCAACATCCTGTATACGGTGGTCGCCCCGCGCCTGCCACGGCGGTTGACCTTCGGGGTGTGCTTCTTCGTCGGCGGCCCGGCACAACTGCTGGCCCTGGCCCTCTCCGATCGCATGTGGACGGTCCTGGTGACGGCCGCGTTCGCCGGAGCGCTGATGTCGACGGTCAACCCGATCCTGATGGCCGAGGTGTACCGCCGGATCCCCACCCACCTGCAGGGCCGGGTGATCAGCGTGCTGATCGCCGTCTCGTGGGCCGGCATCCCGTTCGGAGGCGTGGTCGGCGGCTGGGCCACTGACCGGCTCGGCCTGCAGACGGCCGCCCTGATCGCCGCGGTGGGCTATCTGGCGGTCACCGTCGCCCCGTTCCTCTTCCCGGCCTGGCGCGAACTCGACGCCCGCCCCCGATCAGAGACAAAACCGGCGATGGTCGCCGCCTGACGAGCCCGGGAAGACCGCGGGTGACGCGCCACACCCCCGCTCCGGGAGACGGCGGAAAACCGGGTGCCGCCGGCGCGGCGCCGCGCTACGGTCGGCGCGATGACTCCTGCCTTTGACGTGACCGGCGATGGGCCGGCCGTGCTTCTGCTGCATTCGACCGTCTGCGACCGCCGCATGTGGGATCCCCAAGTGGCCGCGCTGGCCGCCGCGGGCCACCGGGTGGTGCGCCTCGACCTCGTCGGCCACGGTGACACACCGGTGCCGACCGGCCGCTTCGACGAGGCTGAGGCCGCCGTCAAGCTGCTCGACGAGCTCGGCGTCACCGAGACCGCGCTGGTCGGCTCGTCCGGCGGCGGCCGCCTGGCGCTGGAGATCGCCGCCCGACGCCCCGACCGGGTGACCGCGCTGGCGCTGCTCTGCACCGCGCTGCGCGGCCACGAGACGAGCCCCGAGCTGGACGCCTTCGACGAGCGGGAGGAGGCGCTGCTGGAAGCGGGCGACGTCGCCGGCGCCGTCGACCTGAACGTCGACCTGTGGGTGGGCCCGGAAGCCGACGACGCGACCCGCGAACGGGTCCGGGTGATGCAGCGGCACGCGTTCGACGTGCAACTGGCCGCCGAGGACGTGGCGTACGAGCCGGTCCGCACCGAGCCGGACCTGTCCGCGATCACCGCGCCGACCCTGCTGGTGACCGGGGCCCACGACCTGCCCGACTTCCGGGAGATCGCCGTGCACCTGGCCGGCGTGCTGCCGAAGGCCCGGCACGTGGAGCTCGACTGGGCCGGTCACCTGCCCAGCCTGGAACGGCCCGACGAAGTCAACGCGCTGTTGCTGGAGTTCCTCGCCGTCTAGACCCGGCCGTCCGGTGACGACAGGTGTCCGGCCATCGGAGCGGTCAGTGCGCTCCCCGGCGGACGGCCGCGACGGTGGCGGCGAACCGGACGAAACCCTCGGGATCGGGATCGTCCGGGGCCGGCTGCAGGACCACCGTGTCCGCGCCGGCATCGGCCCACCTGCCGACCTGTTCGGCGACCGAGTCGGCGTTGCCGGACACGGCCCTGTCCTCGATGGACTCGTAACCCCAGCGGACCCGCTCGCCCTCCAGCCGGTCGGCGGACCCCGGGCCGGTCGCCGTGTGCAGGTAGACGACGAGTGGGCTGTCGCCGATCACGGCGCGCGCTGCGCGTACGTCATCGGGGGTGTTGCCCGCGCTGATGATCACGCCGTCGCCGATCTCGCCGGCCAGCCGCAAGGTCTTCGGACCGGAGGCGCCGACCAGGACGGGCGCTGCCGCCGTCGGCGGCCAGTCCAGGGCGACACCGTCGAGATGCACGTAACGCCCGTCGACAGTCACCCGCTCCCCGGCCAGCAACTCGCGCAGGGCGGTGACATGCTCCCGGAGCAGGGTCATCGGCGACGAGACACGGGCGCCGACCTGGCCCATCCAATCCTGCACGCCGTGGCCGACCCCGATACGCGCCCGCCCAGGGAAGAGCCGGTGCAGAGTGGCCAGCTCCATCGCGGCGACCGCCACGTTGCGCAGCGGCACCGGAAGCAGACCGACCCCGACCCTCAGCCGGCCGGTCCAGGCGAGCGCCGCCGCCATGGTGGCGACCCCGCTGGTCAGAAAACAGTCCTCCCACAGCCACAACTCGTCGAGCCCGGCCTCGTCCGCGGCCACGACGACGCCCCGAAGGCGTTCCGGTGGCAACTGCGGCAGGGCGATCGCTCCCAGTACGGTCATGCTGTATCCCTTCTGGCATGCCCTCCCGGCCCTCGCCCGCGGCGTCGACGGGCGAGTCTCGGCGGGTGCCGCTCGGTGCAGTCGGTCATGCTGTACCCCCTCTGGCATGCCCTCCCGGCCCTCGCCCGCGGCGTCGACGGGCGAGTCTCGGCGGGTGCCGCTCGGTGCAGTCGGTCATGCTGTATCCCTTCTGGCATGCCCTCCCGGCCCTCGCCCGCGGCGTCGACGGGCGAGTCTCGGCGGGTGCCGCTCGGTGCAGTCGGTCATGCCGGCACCTTTTCCTCGTGGGCGATCCGCTGGTACAGCCGATCCGGTGACAACGTCACATACCACGGTGTGACCGGGCGGCGCTCGTACCGCTCCATGCCTACCAGGAATGTCAGCACATAGCCCGCGCTCAGGCTGAGGAAGGCGGCCGACCAGGCGGCGATGACCACGTGCTCGCCCTGGATCAACCGGATCACCGCGAACCCGAGCGCCGACACCTCGGCCAGCGCGAACAGCCGGTAGGCCCACTTCAACCCGGCGTCGGAGCCGCGCCGGGCCCGCTTGTCGGTCACCCCGAACTGCCGCTCCCCGAAGACCGCCGCGGGCAGGGCGGCGAGCATCGGCAGCGTGTCGGCGACGGCGAACGCCTCGCTGTGCAGCAGGTGATAGTGCCCACGGCCGAACCGGACGACGGTCCAGATCGAGAAGACCGTGAAACCGAGGAAGGCAAACCCGTAGACGGCGTACGGTCCACGCACGGGCGCCACCCCGGTGGTCAGTGCCGCGATCGGGACCAGGAGATAGAGCACCCGGTTCAGACCCTGGAAGTGCGCGACCATGGCGCTCAGGTAGTTGAGCCGCTGCCGCCAGGTCAGCCCGCGGGCGATCAGCGGCGAGTCACGGTGCCGCAGCAGCAGGTGCAGGCTCCCGATCGCCCAGCGGCGCCGGGTCCCGTAGTACTGCCGAAGGTTGTTGACCTCCAGCCCGTACGCGAGGGGCTCCTCCAGATACACCGACCTCCAGCCCCGGGCGTGCAGTCGCAGCGAGGTGTGGATGTCCTCGGTGGACGTGTCCTCGGCGAAGCCGCCCACGTCGTCGAGCGCGGCGCGCCGGAGCATCGCCGACGTGCCGGTGTAGATCGCGCTGTTGGCACTGTTCTTGGTCGGCTGCACCCCGCCGTAGAACATCTCCTGCTCGTGCCAGCCGCCGTCACGCCCGTGCCGGCGGCGGAAGGTGAACGACTCGGTGTTGTAGAACGACTGCGGCGACTGGACGACGGCCACCTCCGGGTCGTCGAAATAGCCCAGGGTGCGCTCGATGAAGCCGGGCAGCGGGATGTGGTCGGCGTCGAGGGTGACGACGAACTCGGCGTCGGTCACGCCCAGGCCGTGATTGAGATTGCCCGCCTTGGCGCCCTCGCCGGTGGCGCGCGGCAGGTAGCGGGCACCGAGCCGGGCCGCCATCTCGCGCACTTCGGGGCGGCTGCCGTCGTCGAGGACGATCACGTCACGCACGCCGCGGACCCGCAGCGCGCCGATCACGGCCGGTTCGAGCACCGGGGCGGGCTCGTTGACGGTGGGGATCAGGATGTCGACCGTCCGGGTGACCGGGCCGGTGACGGTCCGTGGCAGCGGGCGGGTCCGGCGGCGCAGCGAGATCACGAAGATCGTCGTGGTGACGACGGCGAACATCTCGGCGGCCCAGGCGACCGGGCCGTACCAGACCGACCAGTTGACGACGGCGGTCCGCCAGACGGCGAAGACCGGGGCCAGGGTCAGGAAGACGGCGAAGAGGACCGGCAGATGCGGCGGGTCACGGTCGGCGACCTGCTCAACGTGGTACGGAGACATGCGCGTCCCTTTCGATGGCGGCAGCCGACAGGTGGTGGAGGGCGGCCAGTGCCGGGTGAAGAGCGGGACCGGCCGCGAGCACGCCGGAGCCCAGGGCCGTGACGGTGGCACCCGCCTCGGCGGCGATCAGAGCGCCGGCCGCGAAGTCCCACGGGGCCAGCTCGTCCTCGTAGTAGGCGTCGCAGCGGCCGGCCGCGAGCCAGCACAACTCCAGGGCGGCGCTGCCGTGGCTGCGGATGTCGCGCACCCGGTGCAGCAGCCCGGCGAGGGCCCGTGCCTGTCGCGCCCGCGCCCGCGGTGTGTAGGCGAAACCGGTCGTCACGAGGGCGCGGTCGAGAGGCACCGGATCGTTGACGCGCACCGGTGTGCCGTTGAGGCGGGCGCCACGGCCACGGGCGGCGGTGAACGTCTCGGAGCGGTACGGGTCATGGACGACACCCACGACGGCCCGCCAGGAACCGTCCGGGAGCTGCTCCTCAGCCGCGACACTCACGGTGACGTGCGGTGACCCGTACAGCAGGTTGGTTGTGCCGTCGACCGGATCGACCACCCACCGCAAGCCGGACGTCCCCGCCCGCGCCGTGCCCTCCTCGCCGAGAAGGCCGTCGTGTGGCCGTGCGGCCGCGAGGCAGGCGGTGACCGCCGCCTCGCTGGCGAGATCGATTTCGGTCACCGGGTCGGTGGCGCTGGATTTGTGGCCGGCCGCGTGGACGGCCGTGGCGGCGCGGATCACCCGCCCGCCGTCACGCGCGGCCGTCACCGCGAGGTCGAGAAGCTCCTCCGGGGCGGTCATCGCGCGCTCACCCGGCGGACCTCGGCCATGACGCGCTCACGGTAGGGCTCGGGCAGGTCGCCGATCGGTTCGAGCACGATGCTCCGGTCGACGCTGCCGTCCGCCCAGGGCAGGGCCAGCCCGACCAGGGGAAGGACCTCGACGTCGGTGGCCGTCGCGGGCAGCGCCGCCCCGGACCCGGCCGGCACGCCGACCGCCAGATGTACCCGGCCGTCGACACGGCCGTGGACCACGGTGAGCCCGCCCGCGAGCCGGCGGAGCTCGCGATAGCGCTCGTTGGCCTCGAAGTCCCCGAACGCGCATGCCAACTCGACATCGAGGCCGGGCCATTTGCTCAGGAAGTAGCGGTAGTTGGGCGCCTCGGTGCGGCGGTTGGCGGCGACGTCACGCAGGTGGGGCAGGTGCACGCCGAAGAAGTCGCGGCCCATCACGATCGGTGTGCCGCCACGGGCCACCCGGTACGCCCACTCCAGGTCCTCCACCCCGTACCCGTGGAAGGCGGGGTCGAACTCCCCGGTCAGGTCTCGGGCAGCGCGATCAGCGCGGTCCAGGCGAACGACCAGGGGATCACGTGATCGGCGGTCATCCGTGGGTCCTGCCCGGTGGTCCCGGTCGCCTGCAGGTCGTCGAGGATCTTGCGATAGTGCCGGTAGGGGCGCACGTCGACGGCCGTGACGTCACCGGTGTTGTTGTCGTAGTCGATCATCTGCCCGACCACGCAGACCCGCTGGCCGTAGGCGAAGTGCCGGTCCCACAGATCCTCCAGGCTGCGCGACGGCAGCACCATGTCCACATCCATCAGCACCACGACGTCGCCGCGGGCCTGCCGTAGCGCCAGGTTGCGGGCGGACCCGACCTGCCACGGCCGGCCCGACGACACGGTGACCACGTCGAGCCCGGGGAGCTCCCGGCACACGGCCGCGTGCTCCCCGTCGTCGTCGAGCACGCCGAGCACCACCTCGAACGCACCGGACGGCAGCGTCTGATCGGCGAGCGCGGAGAGGGCGAGGCGCAGGTTGGCGGCCCTGTTCCGGTAGGGGATGACGACGCTGATCCGGGGCTCACTCATCGCCGCCGCCCGGGCTGATCAGCACCTTGCAGCTGGCCTGCTCGGCCGGCCCGAACCGGCGCGCGTCGACGTCGCAGCCCAGCGCCGCGAACCCGGTGCGGAACTCGTCGAGCGGGACCACGTGGCTGACCAGCCGCTCCGCCGGGACCCGGCCGGTGGTGATCAGGTGGAAGGCCTCGTCGAACGAGCCGTGCAACGAGTCGATCGAGCCGATCACCGACAGGCTGCGGTCGGCGAGCAACATGGTGTCGATCGACGCGATCTTCTCCTTGAGCCCGATCGACATGTACGTCCCACCCGGCGCGATCTGCGGAAAGAGGTCCTCCAGCAGCGCCGACGTGGTGTCGACGACGATGTCGATCGGCGCGGCCGGGTCGTTGAAGTACTTGCTGCGGGCCTCCTCCAGGGACGCGTAGGCGGCGGTGCCGTCGGGCAGCCGGTCCCGGGCGAACTCCAGCCGCGCTGCGGAGTGCTCGATCAGCACCGGCGTCAGGCCTTTCAGGGAGAGCACCCAGGTGTAGAGCAGGCCGAGCGGCCCGGCCCCGAAGACGTAGGTGTACGCGGCCAGCGACGGCGGCTGAAGCTTGCGGGCCCCGGCGACCACACAGCTCAGCGGCTCGGTCAGGGCGGCCGCCCGCAGCGACACGTCGTCCGGCACCCGGTGCACGAATCCCGAGGTGGTGCGATACCGCCCGGCATACGCCCCGTCGTAGCTGACGCCGCTCTCGGTGCCGTGCTTGCCGACGCAGTGGTTGATCCGCTGGGTCCGGCACATCCGGCAGCGGCCGCAGAACGGCGTCGGGTTGATGACCACGCGGTCACCGACGGCGATCGAGGTGACCGCCGGGCCGATCTCGGCGATGATGCCGCTGGCCTCGTGGCCGAGGGTGACGCCGGGAACCGCCACCGGGTACGAGCCGGAGACGATGCCCAGGTCGGTGCCGCAGACACCGCAATAGCTGATGTCGACGACCACGTCGTCCTCGCCGGTCGCGTGCAGATCGGGGACCTCGCTGAGCTCCACGTCCCACGGGCCTCGGTACTTGAGCGCTTTCACGGCCGCGTGGCCTCCCTCTGATAGGACCGCAGGGTGTCGTGCAGGCGGGCGAGCAGGTCGTCGACCTGCGCGGTGGTGATGATCAGCGGCGGCCGGACCTTGACGGTGCGGCCGAAGCCGTAGCGGCTGCCCCGCAGGAGGAGGCCGTGCCGCCGGCCCAGGGCGATGAACTGCTCGACGTCGACGCTGGTGGGCAGGTCGAAGGCCTGCATCAGGCCGACACCGCGGACCCCGGTCATGTCGCGGAACCCGCGGGACAGGGCGAGCAGCCCGCGGTGCAGCCGGTCGCCGGTGACCCGCACCTGGTCGAGGACCCGGTGGCGATGGATGTACCGGATCGTCTCCTCCAGCGCCACCAGCGCCAGCGGGTTGGCGCCGGAGGTGCTGGAGTGCTCCCACGGCTCGAGGACGTCCAGCTCGGGCCGCATCACGACCCCGGCGACCGGGATGCCGACGCCTCCGGCGCCCTTGGCGAAGGTGATGACGTCGGGGCGCAGGGCGGCGGCGTAGCCGGTGGAGGCGAAGAACGATCCGGTACGCCCGAAGCCGGTCTGCACCTCGTCGGCGATGATCAGGACGCCCAGCCGGTCGCAGGTCTCGCGGATCGCCCCGAACCACTCCGGGGGCGGCACGATGTTGCCCCCGTTACCCATCACCGGCTCGACGAGCAGGGCCGCCACCCGGCCGCTCGACGCATACTCCACGAAGTCCTCCAGCCGCCGCGCGCAGAGCATCGCGCAGCTGCCCGGGAGCTGGCCGTAGAAGCAGTTCGCACAGTCGGGCCCGGGGATCTTGACCGAGTGCGCGAACGGCAGCGAGAAACTGCGCTGCCGGAACGCGTTGCCGGACACCCCGGTCGTGGCGGCGCTCTGCCCGTGATGGGACAGGAACAGAGACACGATGTCGGACCGGCCGGTCGCCTTCTGCACGATCCGGATGGCCGCCTCGTTGGCACCGGAGCCGGTCACGTCGCGGAACCAGAAAGCGCCGATGTGCGGCGGCAGATCGTCACGCATCAGCGCGAAGATCTCGGCCGACCGGTCGCGGGTGAACTCGGAGGAGAGATGCGCGACCCGGTCGAGCTGGCCGTGCAGCGCCTCGATGATCTCCGGCGCCGAATAGCCGAGGGAGACGTTGAACGTCCCGGACGCGCAGTCGATGAATCGTTCGCCACGGACGTGCAGGTAGATGCCGTCTCCGACATAGTCGGGCAGACCGGTGACCGGCCTTGAGACGATGCTCGAACTCATTTCTCGCCTTTCCGCGTCGCCTTGTGTGGGCTGCGGTCCACAGTGGTCACATGCGGTGATGGGCGTCAAGTTCTGAACCGGTTAAGTTAGGACTCAGCGTCTTCTGAGCTGCTCATACAAGTGAATGTGCCTCTCGTCACGGATAACAAGCAAAGACGGTTAAGTCGCGGTCTCGTTTCCGAGATGACAAGCCGAAATTGCCGAGTGATTAAAACCAAAAACGCGGACCGGGAGCAGAGTCCCGGCCCGCGTCATCGATTTCAGAACCACGATCCTTCTCCGCCGGCGTCGGCGGAGACCCGGCGGGACGCGGCTCAGTGGTCTTCCCCACCGGCGTCGGCGGACACCGGCGAGACGAGCCTCAGTGGTCTTCCCCACCGGCGTCGGCGGACACCGGCGGGACGAGGCTCAGTCGGCGACGCTCCACTCGGTGAGCTGCTCGGCGACCGCACGGTCGCCGTCGACCCGGACATCGGTCAGCGGGATGCGCCGGTAGAGCGCCAGGACCAGATCACTCGCGGTGGCCTGGATCCGGGTGACCGGCTCGCCGCTGGCCGGCGGGTCGGCCTTGGCCCCCGATGGGGAGAGATCGAGCGTCCAGGACGGGCCCTCGATCGCCTGGAACGCCACCCGGGCCGGGCGATGTGGCCAGGCACCGAGTGAACCCAGGCCGACCTGGAGGAACTCGCTGACACCGTCGACCGCGACGGCGGCCGGCAGCGGCTCGGCCCGGCCGATCGACTCCTGCGCGTCATAGGCGTGCACGCCCGCCTCCTGCACCTGGTGCCGGGCGACCGCGCCGACAGTCAGCGGAGCGTCGGAATCGCCCCACCACGTCCAGCAGGGGGCGTCGGGACCGGCGTCACGCAGGGCCGCGAGCAGCAACCCGGTCGAGGCGGCCGACCACTCCAGCAGATCGCCGTGGGGCGACCGGTCGCCGAGCCGGTCGGCGGAGGGCGGCCCGGACTCGTCACCGGCGGCGACCGCCGCGGCCCAGAAGCGGTGCACCCCGCCCAGGTGCGCGACCAGATCGGTGACCGACCAGTCGGGGCAGCCGGGGACGGTGACGGCCAGGTCCGGCGCGGTGGCGACGGCCTCGCGGAACGCCGCCGACCGTCCCTCGATCAGCGCGAGCAGCTCGGGAAAAGGCGGTGTCGAAGTCATACCCGGTTTCTACCACCGGGGTACGACAGAGGGCGGCCGCATGATCACGGACCGCCCTCTGTGTGCACCGAAGTGCCGTGCCAACGACTCAGACGTTGAAGCCGAGCGACCGGAGCTGGTCACGCCCGTCGTCGGTGATCTTGTCGGGGCCCCACGGCGGCAGCCACACCCAGTTGATCCGGAAGTCGTCGACGAGCCCGCCGCCCGGGCCGGTCGTCAGCGCCTGCCGGGTCTGATCCTCGATGACGTCGGTCAGCGGGCAGGCCGCCGAGGTCAGCGTCATGTCGATGGTGACCACGTTCTCGTCGTCCACGTGGGTGCCGTAGACCAGGCCCAGGTCGACGACGTTGATGCCGAGCTCGGGGTCGACGACATCCTTCATCGCCTCCTCGATGTCGGCGATCGACGCCTTCGGCTTGTCCGAGACGGCCGGCGTCGCGCCCGCGGGCACGGTGTCGGCCGGCCCGCCGCCGGAGATCGAGTCCGAGGCGACGGCGTCGGCCGCGGTCACGTCGTCGCCCACCGCGGCGTCGGCGGCCGACGGCGCGTCCGCGCCGAAAGCGGCGTCCGGCGTGGCCGACACGCTCACCGACGGCGTCTCCACCGGCTCGCCCGCCTCGGCAGCGGCGGCCCGCTCCTCGGCCAGCCAGTCCGGCACCTCTTCCCCGGCGCCGGGGGCGGCGCCGGAAGCCGGAGCCGCGGCAACGGTCCGGGCAGTATCCAGATGGTCAGTCATGCCTTCACCTCCGGGCTCACGCCCACGTCCACACCAGCGCGCGCCGCCGCGTCCTTGAAAGCCATCCACGGCAGCAGCGCGCACTTGACCCTGGCCGGGAACTTGGCCACACCGGCGAAGGCGATCCCGTCACCGAGGACCTCCTCGTCCGGCTCGACCTGACCGCGGCTCTGCATGAGCTCCACGAACGCGTGGTGGATCTCCGAGGCCGCCGCCGCGTCCTTACCCTGCAGCAGCTCGTGCAACACCGAGGCCGAGGCCTGGCTGATCGAGCAGCCGAGACCGTCGTACGAGATGTCGCCCAGATCGGCCGACACCCGCACGGTGATCTCGTCGCCGCAGGTGGGGTTGACGTGGTGCGCCTCGCCGTCGAACGGGTCCCGAAGACCGCGCCCGTGCGGGTTCTTGTAATGATCCAGGATTATCTCCTGGTAAAGACCGTCGAGCATCAGCCGAACACCTTCCGGACCTGGTCGAGCCCACGCGCGAGCGCGTCGATCTCCGCCGTGGTCGTGTAGAGGTAGAACGAGGCCCGGGTCATCGCGGGCACGCTGAACCGGGAGCACACCGGCCGTGCGCAGTGGTGCCCGACCCGCACCTCGACGCCGAGCGCGTCCAGGATCTGCCCCACGTCGTGCGGGTGCACCCCGTCCACGCCGAACGACACCGTACCCCCACGACCCTCGATCGTCGCCGGGCCGAAGATGCGCACTCCCGGCACCGACGAGAGCGCGTCCAGCGCGTACCGCGTGATGCTCTGCTCGTGCTCGTGGATCGCCTCCATGCCGAGCCCGGTGAGGTAGTCGACCGCCGCGCCGAGGCCGATGGCCTCGGTGATCGGCGGGGTGCCCGCCTCGAACCGCGCGGGAGGCGCGGCGAAGGTGGTGCCCCCCATGGTGACCGTCTCGATCATCGACCCGCCGGCCAGGAACGGTGGCATCTGCGCGAGCAGGTCGAACCGCCCCCACAGCACGCCGATGCCGGTCGGGCCGAGCATCTTGTGGCCGGTGAACGCGATCAGGTCGGCGCCGAGGGTGCCGACCGAGATCGGCAGGTGCGGCACCGACTGCGAGCAGTCCAGCATCAGCAGGGCGCCGACGGCCTTGGCGCGCGCGGCGATCCGGGAGACGTCGTTGACCGTGCCGAGCACGTTGGACATGTGCACGAGCGAGACGATCCTGGTGCGTTCGGTGAGCAGCGACTCGAGGTCGGCCTCGTCCAGGCGCCCCTCGTCGGTGATGCCGAACCAGCGCAGGGTCGCGCCGGTCCGCTCGCAGAGCAGCTGCCACGGCACCAGGTTGGAGTGATGCTCCATCTCGGAGATCAGCACCTCGTCACCGGGACCCAGGCGCAGCATCTGCCCCAGCGAGTACGCCGCCAGGTTGATCGCCTCGGTGGAGTTCTTGGTGAACACCACCTCGTCCGGGCTCGCCGCGCCGATGAAGGTCGCGATGCGGGCCCGGGCGCCCTCGTAGGCCTCGGTCGACTCGGTGCCGAGCGTGTGCACGGAGCGGGACACGTTGCCGTTGTACCGCTCCTGGTGCGCGCGCATGACGTCGAGCACCTGAACCGGCTTCTGCGAGGTGTTGGCGCTGTCCAGGTAGACCAGCGGGTGGCCGTTGACCTCCCGCTGGAAGATCGGGAAGTCCTTACGGACCCGCTCGACGTCGAAGCTCATCAGTGACCTCTCAGGCCTTGACCAGGTACTTCTTGTAACCCTCGGCCTCGAGCTGCTCGCCCAGCTCCGGGCCGCCCTCCTCGACGATCCGGCCGCCGACGAACACGTGCACGAAGTCCGGCTTGATGTAGCGCAGGATCCGGGTGTAGTGGGTGATCAGCAGGAAGCCGGTCTCACCGGTCTCGCGGACCCGGTTCACGCCCTCGCTGACGACCTGCAGCGCGTCGATGTCGAGGCCGGAGTCGGTCTCGTCGAGGATCGCCATCTTCGGCTTGAGCAGCTCGAGCTGCATGATCTCGTGCCGCTTCTTCTCACCGCCGGAGAAGCCCTCGTTGACGTTGCGCTGCGCGAACGCCGGGTCCATCTGCAGCTTCTCCATGGCACCGCGCAGCTCGCCGGCCCAGGTGCGCAGCTTCGGCGCCTCACCGTCGATCGCGGTCTTGGCGGTACGCAGGAAGTTCGCCACCGACACGCCGGGGACCTCGACCGGGTACTGCATGGCCAGGAACAGGCCGGCCCGGGCACGCTCGTCGACGCTGAGCTCGAGGACGTCCTGGCCGTCCAGGGTCACCGAGCCTCCGGTGATCTCGTATTTCGGGTGGCCCGCGATGGAGTAGGCCAGCGTCGACTTGCCGGAGCCGTTCGGGCCCATGATGGCGTGCGTCTCGCCCGACTTGATGGTGAGGTCGACCCCGGCGAGGATCGGCTTCAGCTCGCCATCCGGCAGCTTCACCGAAACCTGCAGGTCGCGGATCTCCAGGGTGCTCACGGCTCTACTCCATTGCTAGGTGTCGTCGAAACGTAGATGTCGCCGTCGCGGATCTCGACGGGGTAGACCGCCACCGGGCTGAAGGCGGGTGGTCCGGAGGGCGCGCCGGTGCGGAGATCGAAACGGGAGCCGTGCAGCCAGCACTCCAGCGTGCACCCGTCCACCTCCCCCTCGGAGAGGGCCACGGAGGCGTGGCTGCACTCGTCGCGGACGGCGTAGAACTGATCGTCGTCGGCGTGGACGAGCGCGATCTCGACACCGTCGACCTCCACCTGGAGGGCGGTGCCCTTCGCGACGTCCGACGCCGGGCCGACGTTCTCGAAAGCCATTACTGACCGGCCTCCACCAGGCGGGCCTCGATCGCGTCGCCGAGCCGCACACGCAGCGCCTCGACCGGGATCTTGTTGATCAGCTCGGCGAAGAAGCCGCGGACCACCAGCTTGCGGGCCTCCCCCTCGGGGATGCCGCGGGCCATCAGGTAGAACAGCTGCTCGTCATCGAAGCGGCCGGTCGCGCTGGCATGGCCGGCGCCGGCGATCTCACCGGTCTCGATCTCCAGATTGGGTACGGAGTCAGCCCGTGCCCCATCGGTGAGAAGCAGGTTCCGGTTGATCTCATACGTGTCGGTGCCCGTGGCGGTCGCCCGGATCAGCACGTCGCCCACCCAGACGGTGTGTGCCGACGAGCCCTGCAGCGCACCGCGGTAACCCACGTAGCTGCGGCAGTCCGGCACCGCGTGGTCGACCAGCTGACGGTGCTCGTGGTGCTGGCCCGAGTTCGCGAAGTAGACGCCCCACAGCTCGGCGTCGCCGCCGCGCCCCGCATATTCCACGGAGGCGAACTGGCGGACCAGGTCACCGCCGAGGGTGACCTGCACGTGCTGGACGCGGGCGTCGCGGCCGACCACGAACTTCACGTGCTGCGCCTGGACCGCGTCACGGTCCCACTCGGCGAGCGTCACGAAGGTCAGCTGGGCACTGTCGCCGATCACGACCTCGATGTTGTCGGCCAGGGTGACCGACCCCGTCTGCTCCAGGATGATCGTCGCCTTGGCGAAGGCGCCCACCTTGACGAAGGTGCGCGCGGCCGTGGCGTCGCCGCCCTTGCCGACGACCCGGATGACCACCGGCTCGGCGAGCTCGGTCTCGGGCGCCACCTCGATCACGGTGACGCCGGCGGCCGAACCGAAGGCCAGAGCGCTGACCCGGTCGAACGGGGTGAGCACCGGGTCCACGTCGTCCGCGTCCGACACCGTCACACCGGCGGGGAGGTCGCCGTACTCCACGGAGGGAGCCGCCCCGCTCAGCGACGTGGCGGTGACCAGGTCACGCAGCCGCTTGAGCGGGGTGAATCGCCACTCCTCCTCCAGGCCGTCGAGGGCCGGGAAGTCGGTGACGTCGAAGGAGCGCAGCACCTGCGACTTGGTGCTCGGCGGGGCGATGGCCTCGGTAGTCATTTCTTCCTTCAAGTCCGCGTACTAAGGGGATGGCCGGGTGGGTGATTAACCCACGGCCCCTTCCATCTGGAGCTCGATGAGGCGGTTCAGCTCCAGGGCGTACTCCATCGGGAGCTCCTTGGCGATCGGCTCGATGAAGCCGCGCACGATCATCGCCATCGCCTCGTCCTCGGTCAGACCACGGCTCATCAGGTAGAAGAGCTGGTCCTCGCTGACCTTGGAGACGGTCGCCTCGTGGCCCATGTTGACGTCGTCCTCACGGATGTCGACGTACGGGTACGTGTCGGACCGGGAGATCGTGTCGACCAGCAGCGCGTCGCACTTGACCGTGCTCTTCGAGTGCGACGAGCCCTCCAGGACCTGGACCAGGCCGCGGTACGACGTACGGCCACCGCCCCGGGCGATCGACTTGGAGATGATCGTCGAGGAGGTGTGCGGCGCGGCGTGCACCATCTTGGCGCCGGAGTCCTGGTGCTGGCCCTCGCCGGCCATCGCGATCGAGAGGACCTCGCCCTTGGCGTGCGGACCGGTCATGTAGACCGCGGGGTACTTCATGGTCACCTTGGAGCCGATGTTGCCGTCGACCCACTCCATGGTCGCGCCCTCTTCGCAGGTGGCACGCTTGGTGACCAGGTTGTAGACGTTGTTCGACCAGTTCTGGATGGTCGTGTAACGCACCCGCGCGTTCTTCTTCACCACGATCTCGACGACCGCGGAGTGCAGCGAGTCGGACGAGTAGATCGGCGCCGTGCAGCCCTCGACGTAGTGCACGTAGGAGCCCTCGTCGGCGATGATCAGCGTCCGCTCGAACTGGCCCATGTTCTCCGTGTTGATCCGGAAGTAGGCCTGCAGCGGGATGTCGACCTTCACGTTCTTCGGCACGTAGATGAACGAGCCGCCGGACCACACGCTCGTGTTCAGCGCGGCGAACTTGTTGTCACCGACCGGGATGACGGTGCCGAAGTACTCCTGGAAGAGCTCCGGGTGCTCCTTCAGCGCGGTGTCCGTGTCGAGGAAGAGGACGCCCTGCTGCTCCAGGTCCTCACGGATCGCGTGGTAGACGACCTCGGACTCGTACTGCGCGGCGACACCGGCGACCAGGCGCTGCTTCTCCGCCTCCGGGATGCCGAGGCGGTCGTACGTCGCCTTGATGTCCTCGGGCAGGTCCTCCCAGGAAGCGGCCTGCTTCTCGGTGGAGCGCACGAAGTACTTGATGTTCTGGAAGTCGATGCCGGTGAGGTCGGCGCCCCAGTGCGGCATCGGCTTGCGGTCGAACAGGCGAAGGCCCTTGAGCCGGAGGTTGAGCATCCACTCCGGCTCGCTCTTCAGCGCGGAGATGTTGCGCACCACGGCCTCGGACAGACCACGCTGGGCGGTCGCGCCCGCGGTGTCGTTGTCGGCCCAGCCGTACTCGTACCGACCAAGAGCGGCGAGGTGCTCTTCCTGAGTGACGATCTGGTCAGTCATGTATCTGTCCTAACCGTGATTGCGGTGGCTTGCGAACTGCGTGCGGGGATGTGCGTGGTGCACACCCCGTCGCCGTGCGCGATGGTGGCGAGGCGCTGCACGTGGGTGCCGATGAGCCGGGAGATGACTTCGGTCTCGGCGTCGCACAGCTGAGGGAACTCGGCAGCCACGTGAGCCACCGGGCAGTGATGTTGGCACAGCTGCCCGCCGGACGCGATCGTCGAGGCGCTGGCAGCGTAACCCTCGGCGGTCAGCACCTCGGCAAGAGCCTCGGCGCGGGCGATCGGATCGTCGCCGGCCTCGCGCAACGCCGTCTGGCAGCGCTCCTCGAGAGCCTTGACCTGGGCGGCGGCGAAGGCGGAGACGGCCTGCGGGCCGTGCTGCTGGGAGATCCAGCGCAGCGCGGCGGTGGCGATGCCGTCGTAGTGATGCGGATTGAGATCCTCGTGAGCGGCGGCGGTCAGCACGAACGCCTTGGCCGGGCGGCCGCGACCGCGAGGCTTGTCATTGCGCAACTCGCGAGTCTCGACCAGACTCTCGGCGAGCATCGCGTCGAGGTGCTTGCGGATGGCGGCTGGACTCAAGCCTAGCGCGGCGCCGAGCTCCGCCGCGGTCGTGGCGCCACGCTTCAGCAGCAGCTGCGCGACGCGGTCACGGGTGCGCCCGTCGGCCGCGGCGGCCGGAGCCGTCACGCCGATCTGGATCAGCACCTCGTTTTTCACTACTCCAACGTTACGTATTTCATTCCGCCCCTGCAAACCCGCCCCCGGTGATCCACCCCACCGCAGGCTGGAGCTGCGAAAATCAAGATCGGCTGCGGGCGTACGATGCGCGGGGTGAAGTCCTCCACGGAGCGCCTTGCGTCCGCTTTCCTGGCCTCCCGCCCCGTTCGCTGGTGCGGGTCCTCGCTGCGCGGGCTGGCGCTGGCCTCGGTGATCGCCAACATCGGCATCATCGTCACCGGCGCGGCGGTCCGGCTCACCAAGTCCGGCCTGGGCTGCCCCACCTGGCCCCGGTGCACCGACGACTCCTACGTGACGACGCCCGAGATGGGGATCAACGGGGTCATCGAGTTCGGCAACCGGCTTCTCACGTTCGTCCTGATCGCCATCGCCGTGGCCTGCTTCCTCGGCGCCCTGGCCCGCCGCCGGCGCTCACTGGTCAAGCTGTCGGTCGCGGTCGCGCTCGGCATCCCCGGGCAGGGCGTCATCGGCGGCATCACCGTGCTCACCAACCTCAACCCGTGGGTCGTCGGGCTCCACTTCATCCTCTCCATCGCGCTGATCGCCGGGGCGTTCGCGCTGTGGCGCCGGGTGGGCGAGGGCGACGGCGACCCCGTCCTGCTGGTCCCCGCCCCGCTGCGGCAGCTGGCGTGGCTCACCACGGCGGCCAGTCTCGCGGTGATCGCGGCCGGAGTCGTGGTGACCGGCAGCGGCCCGCACTCCGGCGATCAGGGTGCCAAGCGCAACAACCTGGACCCCCAGCAGATCTCCCAGATCCACGCCGACCTGGTCTTCCTGCTGATCGGCCTGACCGTGGCGCTGTGGTTCGCGCTGCGCGCCGCCGACGCCCCGGCCGAAGCCGTCCGCGCCGTGGCGGTGCTGTTCTGGGTCGAGATGGGGCAGGGGCTGATCGGCTTCGTTCAGTACTTCACGCACCTGCCGGTCGCACTGGTCGCCGCCCACATGCTCGGCTCCGGCCTGGTCTGGTTCGCCACCCTGGCGGTGCTGTGGTCGCTGCGCTCCCGCCCCGCCGTGCAGGCCGCACCGCCACAGCCGGCGCCCGAGCCGGCCACCACGGGCGAGCCCGTCCCCGCCGCCTGATCCCTTCGAGCGCCAGACGCACCAGGCCGCACCGCCACACAACGGCCGCCCTTCGCGGCCCTCGGTGGTTCCGGCGGGGGGCTCTCACTAGTCAAGATCGGGACTGAGTCTCGACCGATGTCCCAGCTCCGCTGAGGCGCCGCCGAAGCCCATCGGAGTCACACGCCGCATCGGCCGCCTTCGCAGCGGGCTCCATGCCCACCCGAACCGGCGATCGGGTGCGGCCACCGGCCCGGGCGAGGCCGCCTCACTCAGACTCCGGATCAGGTGCGGCCACCGCCGAAAGCTTCAGGACTCGAGCGGTGTTGACGTCAAGACCTCTTTCCGGGCGGCCGATGCACCCGATCCCGACTTCGGGCACCCCCACCGTCACCCCATTGGGCAGCAGACCAACCCGGACCCCGCACTGGGCGTATCTGCCACCCCTTTGCGAGGCCGCTTCACTCACCCGAACGCCGAACAGGTGCGGCCACCGCCGGAGAGCCTCAGGAGTCGGGCCTGTTTCGGCGGCCCGGTGCACCCACTGTCGACTTCGGGCACCTTCACCGCCCCTCAATAGGCGGTAGACCAACCCTCACCCCGGACTGGGCGCCATCTATCGCCCCATGAGAGGCGCTTCGCTCACCCGCACCGCCGCACCGCCGCACCGCCGCACCGCCGCACCGCCGCACCGATGTTGGTCGATACGCCCCCGCTTTCGGGTGCGGAGCGCTCAAGATCGGCGGGACTGGAGGCCGCCGACGCTACCGGTCACCGCTCAACCGCAGCCCCCGTCCCGGTCTCGATGGCCAACGGGACCGCGACCTTGGAAGCACCTCAGGAGTGGCTCGAAAGGGGCCGCATCCCAGAGCCGACCGATCGGCAGGCGATACGCGAGTGCGCCGCGGCCAGCGGACGTTGCCGCCAGGAGCCGGACCCTGATCCCGACGACCCACCCCCGAGCCCGGCCGTGGCAAGCACCCCGCCCGGCCCAGAACTACGCGAGCCCGGCCCTAGCAAGCGCCCGCCCGGCCCTAGCAAGCGCCCGCCCGGCCTTGGCATGCGCCAGCCTGGCGCTGGCAAGCACCCAGCCCGGCCCTGGTCAAGCGCTCAGCCCGGCCCCCGGCAGGCGCTCAGTCCGGGCCCGGCAAGCGCCGAGCCCTGCAGTGAGGGCGATCACTAAATACGGGATGGAAACGACAACGCGTGGTGACCCGCGGCCTGGAATCGGCCGTAGGTCACCACGCGAGGTGGCGTGTCAGATGCGAGCGATGATCGCGTCGGCGAGGCGCTCGGCGGCGCCGGGAGCGTGACGCAGGAACAGCGACGGCTCGGTGAGCTCCAGCTCGATCAGACGCGGCGCTCCGTCCGGGCCGGGGATCAGGTCGACCCGGGCGTACAGCAGCTGTTTGGAACCGCCGGGGACGGCGGCGAGGACCCGGCCGGCCAGCTCCAGCTCGGCCGGCGACGGCGTCCGTGGGGTGATCCGCTCCGAGTCGAGGTCCACGGTGACGTCACCGCGGACGGTGAGCATGGCGCCCTTGCGGATGCCGTGGCTGAACGTCAGCTCACCGGCCCCGTCCGAGATGCACAGCACCGCGGTCTCCCCGTCGGTGTCCACCGCGGACAGGTACGGCTGGATCATGGCGGTCCGCCCGGCCGCCGTGAGCCGCCCGACGTGCGCGACGGCTTCGGCGTGCTGACCGGGCAGCAGGTAGCGGGCGGTGTCGCGGCTGCCGGCGCTGACCGTCGGCTTGACCACCCACTCGCCGTCGGCCGGCGGAGTCCAGCTCTCTCCCGGCCCGATGTACTCGGTCGGGATGATCGGGATGCCGGCCGCCGCGAGGTCGCCGAGATACTTCTTGTCCGTGTTCCAGGCGACGATGTCGGCCGGGTTGGCCAGTCGTGGGACGGAGCGGGCCCAGGCGACGAAGGCCTCGGGCCGGTCGGTGTAGTCCCACGGGGACCGGATGACGGTGAGGTCGTAGGCCGGCCAGTCGGCCTCCGGGTCGTCCCACCGGACCACGTCGACGGCCACCCCGCGATCACGCAGCGCGTCGCGCAGCGGGTGATCGTCCTCCCAGAGGTCGGGGAAGGCCGCGCAGGTGACCAGCGCGACCCGGGAGCCATGACCCATCAGCGGGCCATGCTCCGGCGTGACATGGAACGCCAGAGGTCGTTGCTGGGCCGCATCTGCTCCATGAGCTCGCGCTCCCACTCGTTCTCCACCTGGACGCCGGCCTTGTCACACGCCTCTCGTGCGACACCGGTGTCCTGGGCGAACTGGTCGGACCACTCGCCGTCCTCTCCGACGAGGACGATGCGGGCGCCGCGCTTACCGACGTACTCGATCACCGCCTTCGCGCCGCCGTGTCCGGCGGCGAAGGACTTGATGTCGGAGGTCAGTGTCGTAACGGAACCTTCTGCCATGCTGCGCAGCCTAAGCAGTCAAGGACGCCGCGGTGTGCACCCTGATCGGTTTTTGTGACTCCAATTACCTGCAGGTTTCAAGATTTCGCGGATTGTTTTGCCCAGGTTTCGTCCGAAATACTCGATCGCCCGGAATCCGCCCTTCGAGTGACGGACAGTGATTGACACTGCTGACAATCCGGGCATCCTGTGCGACGGATCAAATCAGAGCGTCAACCGCGACGGCCATGAAGACCACCGTGAGGTACGTGATCGACAGGTGGAACAGGCGCATCGGCTTGACCGCCGTGCCGCCCCCGGCCTGTCGCGCCAGCCGGATCGCCTCGAAGAGGAAGACGGCTCCCATGATGATCGCGGTGACGCCGTAGATCGGCCCGAGACCGAGCGGCCACGCGGCGAGCGAAGCGACCACAGTGAGCACGGTGTAGAGGATGATCTCGAAGTTGACCCGCTTCATGGAGCGGACCACCGGGAGCATCGGGATGCCGGCGCGGGCGTAGTCGTCCTTGTACTTCACGGCGAGCGCATAGAAGTGCGGCATCTGCCAAAAGAAGACAATCGCAAAAAGCGCCCATGCCATCGGCGGGATGGTGTTCGTGACGGCGGCCCAG
This sequence comes from Actinoplanes sp. CA-252034, assembly GCF_050956125.1. Taxonomy (NCBI): domain Bacteria; kingdom Bacillati; phylum Actinomycetota; class Actinomycetes; order Micromonosporales; family Micromonosporaceae; genus Actinoplanes; species Actinoplanes sp. CA-252034. Next base: position 1,917,666 of record NZ_CP191846.1, on the reverse strand, counting down.
CCGATCACCACCGGAGCGGCGCCGCACACTCCACCCCAGAAGGTGTTCGCCGGCGTACGCCGCTTCAGCCAGAGCGTGTAGACGACGTCGTAGTAGAAGATGGAGAACGCCGTCAGCGCGGTGGCCAACCAGTTGGTGAGAAGCGCCATGAGAGCGACGGAGATCACAGCCAGTGTCAGGCCGAAGATCAGGACGGCACGCGGCGTCATCTGGTTCGCCGGGAGCGGGCGCCGTTTCGTACGCCGCATCAGCTCGTCGATGTCGCGGTCGATGTAGCAGTTGAGCGCGCTCGCCGCGCCGCCCGCCAGACCGCCGCCGACCAGCACCGCCGTGAATGTGACCGGGTCAGGCCACCCCTGGGCGGCCAGCATCATGGTCGGCACGGTGGTGACCAGGAGCAGCTCCACGATCTGCGGCTTGGTCAGGGCGAGGTACGCCCGGAACACCGCAACCCAGCTCCGCCGGACCTCGACGCGCTCAGCGCTATCGGGGCGATCGGCACCGCCGGGCGTCCGCCGTTGGACGGGACGCTCGGTGATCATGCTCACGGACAGCCACCTTCCGGCATCGCCTTTATTTCGCGGCCGTTAATCGGGTGATGACCCGGCCGCCAACCCGGACAGCCTACGCGTAGCCGTTGATGCTGCTCGGGCCACCCGGCACGGGTGCATACGGTCACACCCGTCGAACCGGCGTGTCCGCTCACAGCGTATGTGCCTGGTGCGTTCGCCGCGCATGCGTTTAGCCCGACTGGATAGGGTCAAGCCGAAAAGGGTTCCATAATTTTGCCGGAGGAGCAGAACCGACGTGGCTGCCACAGATCCCGCTCTCAACTGGTCCGACCTCGACCGCAAGGCGGTGGACACCACCCGGGTCTTGGCCATGGACGCCGTGGAGAAGGCCGGCAACGGCCACCCCGGTACCGCCATGAGCCTGGCCCCGGCCGCCTACCTGCTGTTCAACCGTGTCATGCGGCACGACCCGACGGACCCGGAGTGGGCGGGGCGCGACCGCTTCGTTCTCTCCTGTGGTCACTCCAGCCTCACCCTTTACGTACAGTTGTTCCTCAATGGTTACAGCCTGTCGCTGGATGACCTGAAGGCGCTGCGCCAGTGGGACTCGCTGACCCCGGGTCACCCGGAGTACGGGCACACCCCCGGGGTCGAGATCACCACCGGCCCGCTCGGCCAGGGCATCGGCAACGCGATCGGCATGGCCATGGCGGCCCGCCGTGAGCGTGGCCTGTTCGACCCGGACGCCCCGGCCGGCGAGTCGCCGTTCGACCACTACGTCTACTCGATCGCCTCGGACGGCGACATCGAGGAGGGCGTGAGCCACGAGTCGTCGGCCATCGCGTCGGTGCAGAAGCTCGGCAACCTCGTCGTGATCTACGACGACAACGAGATCTCCATCGAGGACGACACCCGGATCGCCAAGAACGAGGACGTCGGCAAGCGCTACGAGGCGTACGGCTGGCACGTCCAGACCGTCGACTGGCGCAGCACCGAGCCGTACGTCGAGAACGTCGAGGAGCTCTGGAACGCGATCCAGGCCGCCAAGGCGGTGACCGACAAGCCGTCGTTCATCGTGCTGAAGACGGTCATCGGGTTCCCGGCGCCGAAGAAGCAGAACACCGGCAAGATCCACGGCTCGGCCCTGGGCGCCGACGAGATCACCGCGACCAAGGCACTGATGGGTTTCGCCGACGAGCCGTTCGCGATCGACGACGAGGTCGTCAAGCACGCGCAGCAGGTCGTCGAGCGGGGCAAGGCGGCCCGCGCCGAGTGGCAGAAGGCGTTCGACGCCTGGGCCGCCGGCAACTCCGAGGGCAAGGCGCTGTTCGAGCGGCTCGCCACCCGCACCCTGCCGGAGGGCTGGCACAAGGCGCTGCCCGAGTTCCCCGCGGACCCCAAGGGCTTGGCCACCCGTGCCGCGTCCGGCAAGGTCCTGGAGGCGCTCGCGCCGGTCCTGCCCGAGCTGTGGGGCGGTTCCGCCGACCTGGCGGAGAGCAACAACACCACGATGAAGGGTGAGCCGTCCTTCATCCCCGCGGAGTACGCGACCAAGGAGTTCCCCGGTCACGAGTACGGCCGTACGCTGCACTTCGGCATCCGTGAGCACGGCATGGGCTCGATCCTCAACGGCATCGCGGTCCACGGCGGCACCCGCCCGTACGGCGGCACGTTCCTGGTCTTCTCCGACTACATGCGTGGCTCGGTCCGCCTGTCCGCGCTGATGAAGCTGCCGGTCGTCTTCGTGTGGACGCACGACTCGATCGGTCTCGGCGAGGACGGCCCGACGCACCAGCCGATCGAGACGCTGACCGCCCTGCGCGCGATCGTCGGCCTCGACGTGGTCCGCCCGGCCGACGCCAACGAGACCGCGTGGGCCTGGCGTGGTGCCCTCGAGCACACCGACCGCCCGACCGCGCTCGCCCTGTCCCGGCAGAACCTGCCGACCGTCGACCGGTCGAAGTACGCGTCGGCCGAGGGCACTCTCAAGGGTGGCTACATCCTCTCCGAGTCGTCGAACGGCACCCCGAAGGTGATCCTGATCGCCAGCGGCTCCGAGGTGTCGATCGCGCTGACCGCCCAGGAGCGCCTGGAGGCCGAGGGCACACCCACCCGGGTGGTGTCGATGCCCTGCCAGGAGTGGTTCTTCCAGCAGGACGTGGCATATCAGCAGCAGGTTCTGCCGCACGGGGTGAAGGCGCGTGTCACCGTTGAGGCGGGCATCCGGATGAGCTGGGACCGCCTCCTCGGCGACGCCGGCGAGGCGGTCAGCATCGAGCACTACGGCGCCAGCGCTCCGGCGAAGGTCCTGTTCGAGCAGTTCGGCTTCACCGCTGACAACGTCGTCGCGAAGGCCCACGCCTCCCTTGCCAAGATCGGCGAGATCACCGGTCACAAGACCGGCAACTGAACTTCTACCCCTTTCGATATTCAGGAGCTGAGGGAAATGACCGACAGGCTGGCTGAACTCTCCGCCCAAGGTGTGGCGGTGTGGCTCGACGACCTCTCCCGGGTACGGCTGACCAGCGGCTCGCTGGACAAGCTGCGCACCGAGCAGCACGTGGTCGGTGTGACCACCAACCCGAGCATCTTCCAGAAGGCGCTGTCCGACGCGGACGCCTACGACGAGCAGCTGCGTGACCTCGCCGCCCAGGGTGTGACGGTCGAGGAGGCGATCCGGCTGATGACCGCCAAGGACGTCCGCTGGGCCGCCGACGTCTTCCGCCCGGCCTACGACGCCTCCAACGGCATCGACGGCCGGATCTCGATCGAGGTGGACCCGCGCAAGGCGCACGAGACCGAATCCACCGTCGCCGAGGCGAAGACCCTGTGGTGGCTCGTCGACCGGCCCAACCTCTACATCAAGATCCCGGCGACGCTGGCCGGCCTGCCCGCCATCACCCAGGTGCTGGCCGCGGGCATCAGCGTCAACGTGACGCTGATCTTCTCGGTCGAGCGGTACCAGGCGGTCATGGAGGCCTTCCTGTCCGGTCTGGAGCAGGCGAAGGCGAACGGCCACGACCTGTCCAAGATCGGTTCGGTCGCGTCGTTCTTCGTCTCGCGCGTGGACAGCGAGGTGGACAAGCGCCTCGACAAGATCGGCTCGGACGAGGCCAAGGCACTCAAGGGCAAGGCGGCCATCGCCAACGCCCGGCTGGCGTACGAGGCGTACACCGAGGTCTTCGGCGGCGACCGCTGGAAGGCCCTGGCCGGCGCCGGCGCCCACCCGCAGCGGCCGCTCTGGGCGTCCACCGGCACGAAGAACCCGGAGTTCCTCGACACCATCTACGTCGAGGAGCTGATCGCGCCCGGCACGGTCAACACCATGCCGGAGCCGGTGATCTTCGCGTTCGAGGACCACGGGACCACCCGCGGCGACACCATCACCGGCAACTTCGCGGACGCGCACCAGGTCTTCACCGACCTCGCGGCCGTCGGCATCGACTTCGCCGACGTCTTCAAGGTCCTCGAGGAGGAGGGCGTCGAGAAGTTCGAGGCGAGCTGGAACGAGCTTCTGGAGGGCGTCACCAAGTCCCTCAAGGCCGCTGCCTCCGGGGCGAAGAACCCCAGCGACGCTGCCTGACGAGCACTATCAGCGGCCTGTCGTGGGACTCCCGCGACAGGCCGCTCCGTCATCAAAAAACTGGCAGGATGACAACGTGGGTAATCCGCTGCGCACCGCACAGGACCGTCGGCTTCCACGGATCCCGGAGCCCTGTGCTCTGGTGATCTTCGGGGTCACCGGTGACCTGTCCCGAAAGAAGCTCATCCCGGCCGTGTACGACCTGGCCAACCGTGGTCTGCTTCCCCCGGTTTCGTGGTGGTGGGCTTCGCCCGCGCCGACTGGGGCGACGGCAGCTTCGAGGCTCTGGCCCACGCGGCAGCCAAGAAGGGCGCACGCACGCCCTGGCGCGACGACGTCTGGCAGCGCCTCTCCGAGCGATTCCACTTCATTCCCGGCTCGTTCGACGACGACGACGCCTTCGACAAGCTCGCGAGCACACTGGACGAGCTGAAGGAGCGCAACGGCATCGCCGGTAACGCGGCCTTCTACTTCTCGATCCCGCCGGCCGCGTTCCCGCTGGTGCTCAACCAGCTCAACCGCACCGGGATGGCCGACCCCTCGAAGACCGGCGGCTGGCGCCGGGTCGTCGTGGAGAAGCCGTTCGGTCACGACTTCCAGAGCGCCGTGCAGCTCAACCAGCTGGTCGACGACGTGTTCATCCCGCAGGACGTCTTCCGGATCGACCACTACCTCGGCAAAGAGACCGTCCAGAACATCATGGCGCTGCGCTTCGCGAACAGCCTGTTCGAGCCGGTGTGGAACTCGAAGTACGTCGACAGTGTGCAGATCACCATGGCCGAGGACGTCGGCATCGGCACCCGCGCGGCGTTCTACGACGCCTCCGGCGCGGCCCGCGACGTCCTGCAGAACCACCTGCTGCAGCTGCTCGCGATGATCGCCATGGAAGAGCCGACGAGCTTCGACCCCCAGGAGGTACGAGCGGAGAAGCTCAAGGTCCTCAGGGCGATCAGCCTGCCGCCCGACATCAGCACCGGTTCCGTCCGCGGGCAGTACCTTCCCGGCTGGGTGGCCGGCGAGCGTGCCGTGGGCTACCTGGAGGAGCCGAACATCCCGGCCACCTCCACCACGGAGACGTATGCCGCGGTCCGCCTCGGCATCCAGAACCGGCGCTGGGCCGGCGTCCCGTTCTACGTGCGGGTCGGCAAGCGCATGCCCCGGCGGGTCACCGAGATCGCGATCCTGTTCAAGCGGGCGCCGCACCTGCCGTTCGACCCGGCCGACGTGGAGATGCTGGGCCACAACCAGCTGGTCGTGCGGGTGCAGCCGGACGAGGGCGTGGTCCTCAAGTTCGGCTCCAAGGTGCCGGGCACGTCGATGGAGGTCCGCGACATCGCGATGGACTTCCAGTACGGCGAGGCGTTCACCGAGTCCAGCCCGGAGGCGTACGAGCGGCTCGTCCTGGACGTGCTGATCGGCGACCGGACGCTGTTCCCGGACGCCGCCGAGATCGAGCAGTCCTGGCGGGTCATCGACCCGCTCGAGGCCGCCTGGGCGCAGACCAAACCGGAGCCGTACCGGGCCGGCGAGTGGGGCCCGCGGGCCTCCGACGAGATGCTGGCGCGCGAAGGCCGTACCTGGAGGCGGGCATGATCGGTCTGTGGGACACCACCGGCAACGAGGTCGTCAAGGCCCTGGCCGCGGAGCGGCGCAGCGCGGGCGGCGTAGCGTCCGGCCTGGCCCTGACGCTGATCGCCGTGGTCGAGGAGAAGAAGGTGCGGGAGGCCGAGGCGGCCGCCACCATCGCCGCCGCCGCGCACCCCTGCCGACTGCTGATCGTGGTCCGCTCCGACATGGAGGGTCGCAGCCGGCTGGACGCCGAGATCGTCGTGGGCGGGCGTCTCGGCCCGGCCGAGGCGGTCGTCATGCGGATGTACGGTCGTCTCGCGCTGCATGCCGAGTCGGTCGTGATGCCGCTGCTCGCTCCGGACGTCCCGGTGGTCACGTGGTGGCACGAGGAGCCGCCCAACATGATCGCCAACGACTTCCTGGGCGTCGTCTCGGAGCGGCGGATCACCGACAGCGCGCAGGCGCCCGACCCGGTGGCCGCGCTCCGGCAGCGGGCCGTCGACTACGCGCCCGGCGACACCGACCTCACCTGGACCAGGATCACGCTGTGGCGGAGCCTGGTGGCCGGCGCCTTCGACAGCACCGAGGCCCGCGTCGTCGGCGCGAAGATCGTGGCGCCGGACCGCGACCCCACCGCGTGGCTGATGCTCGGCTGGCTCAAGTCCCGCCTCGGCATCGAGCCGACGATGGAGCACACGGACCGCTCGCCGCGCCTGCACTCGGTGGAGCTGCAGTGCGAGAACGGCGACTGTGTCCGGGTCACCCGCGAGGAGGGCACGGCGCTGTTCAGCCGGACCGGCCAGGAGGACCGCTACATGCCGCTGCCGAAGCGGCCGGTCGGTGACGAGCTCGCCGAGGAGCTGCGCCGGCTGGACGCCGACCAGATCTACGCGGACGCGCTCGGCGCCATGGCCGGGCTGTCCGGTCTGGACCACCGCAACCCGTCACGGGTGCACGTCTGGAAAGATCCGGCGCTGGCCGCGATCGCCGGCGCCGTCGCCTGACCCGCCGGGTTCACCGTCCGGTCTCACCGCCGTCCCGCGGGTCGTGGGCCGGCGGTGCGGCCCGGACGCCGACAGCAACGAGGCCGCCTGCCGCACCGCGGCGGGCGGCCTCTTCATAAGGAGACGCAATTGAGTGAGACCGTGGTCGTGGTGGTTCCGGACGCCGACATCCTGGCGTCCACGGTGGCGGCACGCCTCGTCATCAAGATCATCGACGCGCAGGCGGTGCACGGCACGGCGAGTGTGGTGCTGACCGGTGGCCGGGTCGCGGCGAAGGTGCTGCACGCGGTCCGCGAGCTGCCCGCCTCCGCCGCGATCGACTGGTCCCGGGTAGACCTGTGGTGGGGTGACGAGCGGTACCTTCCATCCGGCGACCCGGACCGCAACGAGACCCAGGCCCGTGAGGCGCTGCTGGACAAACTGCCCCTCGACCCGGCCCGGGTGCACGCCATGCCGGCCTCGGACGGGCCGGACGGTGAGGACGCGATCGCGGCCGCCGCCCGTTATGCCGCTGATCTGGCCGCCGCGGCCGGGCCCGGCTCGGCGGTGCCACGGTTCGACGTGCTGATGCTCGGTGTCGGCGAGGACGGGCACGTGGCATCGCTCTTCCCGGAGCATCCGGTGCTGCAGGAGACCGGCACGACGGCCGCCACCTTCGACAGCCCGAAGCCGCCGCCCGTCCGGGTCACACTGACGCTGTCGACGATCCAGAGCGCCGACGAGGTGTGGCTGATCGCGGCGGGACCGGACAAGGCCGCCCCGATCGGCACGGTGCTGTCCGGCGGGCATCTACCGGCGGGGAACGCGACGGGCGTACAGAAGACGCTCTGGCTGTTGGACCGGGCTGCCGCGGCCAACGTCCCCGCCCAGCCCTGACCGCAGTGGGGTGACTTGCGGCGCGATCCGCGGCCAACGTCCCCGCCCAGCCCTGACCGCAGTGGGGTGACTTGCGGCGCGATCCGCGCCGCAAGTCACCGTACGAACCGTGCCACCGCGGACGGTGGTGGCCGGCCCGAACCGGGTTGCGTCAAGGACCGACGCCCGGGGTCGCCCCCGGCAGCGGGCCCGCCGTCTCCGCGTTCGGCGTCGCTTCGGGAGCGCTGGTGACCGGTTTCGTCTCGGTGGACCGGGACGGCGGCAGCGGCACGGACGGCGGGCTCGAGGTCGACGGTGCGGGATCGGGCGACTCGGCGGACGGCGTGACCGGGGTCGAGGGTGCCGGTGGCGCGGTCACCGCCGGATCCGCGGGCAGGACCGGCGTGGGCTCGGGTGAGCCGGGACCGAGTGCCAGCACCAGCGCCACGGCGGCGACCGCCACCCCTGCCGGCAGCGGCAGCCAGCGCCACAGACGCAGCCGTTTGCGGGGCGCCGCAACGGTCGGCGGAATCCCGAACCGCAGCCGTTCCTGCGTGATCTGACCGGCCCGGGCGGCCAATGCGCCCCGCAGCCGCAGCTCCAATTCGTCCGTCACCACTCCCCCAATGGGCCATCGTCAACCCGATGTCGGGCCGGACCCGTCGAACGGTGCCGGGCCGGTGGGCCCCCGCCACGTTGAGAATGGTCCATTCGTGCTCGCAGGATGGACAGCGCACGGTGCGCCGTCGACTTGACCGTGCCGCGGGACACCCGCAGCGTGTCGGCGATCTCCGCCTCGGACAGCTCCGACCAGTAGCGCAGCACCAGCACCTGGCGCTGCCTGGCGGTCAGTCCCCGCAGCGCCCCCAGCATCTCCCGGTCGCCGACTTCGAGCAGCGCCTCGTCCTCCGCCGCCGGAACGGACTCCGGCGGCGGAGGAAGATAGGCACGGGCGGTGCGGCGGCGGCGCAGGGCGGAGCGCGCCGCGTTGGTCACCCCGGTGATGAGGTAGGCGTTCGGATCCGTCACCCCGCGCAGGTCGGGCCCGTGCCGCCGGTAGAGGGCGGTGAACACGTCCTGCACGATGTCCTCGGCGGTGGGCAGGTCGTCGACCATCAGCACCGCCAGCCGCACCATGCTCAGCCGCCGGCTGTGGTAGAGCTCGTTGATCGCCGGCGGTGTCTCCGGGCCGCCACGACCGGCCGCCCGCACACCGGCGGAGAGTCCGCGCAGCCAGGCGAGCAGCGAAGGAAACGGCAGAACAGAGATCACGGGCGCCCCGGGGGTCGTGTGGCGGGAACGAACGGTACCTTCCGGGTCAGCTCTTGCGCGACGGCGTGACGGCCGGCTTGGCGGGCGCCTTGGTCGCGCCGGGCCCGGTGCCCGGGGTGACGGCCGGCTTGGCGGGCGCCGGGGTGGCGGCCGGGCCGGTACCCGGGGTGACGGCGGGCTTCCCGGCCCGGGAGGCGGTGGGCTGCGCCGGCTCGGCGGTCGGCTTGTGACCGGTCTCGGCCGACCGCGACGGGGCCGGGGTCGCGGCGATCGGCGACGCCGGGGCGGTCTCCTTGACCGGCTTCGACGGCGCGGGGGTGGCCGGCTCGGCGGTCGGCTTGTAGCCGGTGGCCGCGGGCGTCGGCGGCACCGGGGCCGGGGTGGCGTCGTCGGCGAACGCGCTGGCCGACAAACCGCCGATGCCCAGCACGGTCACGGCGCCGACGGTGAGGGCCAGGCCACGGGTCGAGATTCGCATCGGATCTCCTGCTCGTTGGGGTGTTGTCGCAGGAGTAGACGCCTGGCTCGCCGGAAGGTTGGCGGTACGAGAGTGACGCGCGCCACAGATCTAGGCTTCGTGACATGCAGCCGTTCATTCGCGCCTACCGGCCCACCGATCTCGACGCGATCTACGACATCTGCGTGCGCACCGCCGCCTCCGGTGGTGACGCCCGCGGCAGGCACACCTCGGACCGCATGCTCGGCGACGTCTGGGCCGTCCCGTACGTGACCCGCGAGCCGGAGTACGCACACGTCCTCGACGACGGCACGGGCGCGGCGGTCGGCTACATCCTGGGGACCGCGGACACCGTGGCGTTCGTGAAGTGGTTCCGGGACGAGTGGATCCCGGAGAAGGCCGGGACCTTCGCCGCCGACGACCCCCGCGACCGGGAGCTGGCCGCGGTGTTCGGCTCCCCGGAGAAGATGGTCCGGCCCGAGTTCGCCGACTACCCGGCTCATCTGCACATCGACCTGCTACCCGAGTGGCAGGGCCGCGGGCGGGGCCGTGCGCTGATGGCGGCCTTCCTGGCGGGCCTGCGCGCCGCCGGGGTGGAGCGGGTGCACCTGGGCATGGCCGCCGAGAACACCGGCGCCTACGCCTTCTACCGCCGGCTGGGCTTCCACGACATCGCGGTGCCCGACGCGGGCGCCCGATTCGTCGGCCGCGACACCAGCCCGCCGGAATGAGCCCTTACAGCGGCACGCTTACTGAGCCCCTACAGCGGCGCAGCCGATGGAGCCCGCGGTAGCCAGCGGGTGGGTGAGCTCGAGCGGTGGGCGCGCCGGCTGCCCCTGTCCAGCCGGCACGCCCGTCGATCATTCGCCGCGGCGCTGACGGACCTTGGCGAGCGCCTCCGCGAGGATCGCCGCCGCGTCCTCCTCGGAACGGCGCTCCTTGACGTACGCCAGATGCGACTTGTACGGCTCGGTACGCGCGCGACCCGGCGGGTCGGACGGATCGAGGCCGGCCGGCTGCCCGCATCGCGGACAGTCCCAGGTGTCGGGGTTCGCCGCCTCGGCCGCGAACCAGATGATGCTGTCGTGACCGGCCGCGCAGTAGTAGGTCACCTGCCTGCGCGGTGCGGGTTCGCTGCGCTCGTCGGGTCGCATCGGGCTGGATCCGATACGGCTGCCGCGAATGGCGCTGCCACTGGACACGGACGTCACTCCTGTCTCGAGGGGCTTCTCAAAGGAGCCGTCCGGTCCCGGGGATCTCACGAGGGGCAGCGCGAACCGGACAGCGGGAACAAAAAACCGCACGGCCGGAGAAACCGGCCGCGCGGCAGATTGTACGACTATGAAGCGCCGTCAGGCGATCTGGACTTTGAGCCAGAAGCCCAGCCCGACGATGCAGGCGAACCAGATGATCCCCACCAGAACGGTGTAGCGATCGAGATTCTTCTCCGCGACCGAGGAACCGGCCAGGCTGGAGGTCACACCGCCGCCGAACATGCTCGACATGCCGCCGCCCTTGCCGCGGTGCAGGAGGATCAGCAGGGTCAGCAGAATGCTGGTGATGATCAGCAACACGATCAACGTGTAAGCGAACGCGATCGGCATCGTCGGGTTCATTCCTCTCGAAGGGCAAGCAGCGGTCCCACAATAGCGGGTGCCCGGCCGCATGATACGACCGGGCACGCGCTTAATTACTGTCAGCGTCCGACGTGCTCCGGAAAACGCACGATGGCGGCGAAGCCCTCGGCGTCCAGAGCGGCGCCGCCGACCAGGGCGCCGTCCACGTCCGGCTTGGACATGATCTGGGCGATGTTGTTCGCCTTGACCGAACCGCCGTACTGGATGCGGACCACGTCGGCCACCTCGGCGCCGAACTTCTCGGCGAGGCGGCCACGGATCGCGCCGCAGACCTCCTGGGCGTCCTCCGGCGTCGCAGTCTTGCCGGTGCCGATCGCCCAGACCGGCTCGTAGGCGATCACGATCTGCTTGAGCTGCTCGGTCTTGAGCCCCTCGAGACCGGCGTCGACCTGGGCGAGCACGTGCTCGACCTGGTTGCCGGCCTCACGGATCTCCAGGCCCTCGCCGACGCAGAAGATCGGCACCAGACCGGCCTCGAAGGCGGCCTTGTTCTTCGCGTTGACCGTGGCGTCGTCCTCGGCGTGGTACTCACGGCGCTCGGAGTGGCCGACCACGACGTACGTGCAGCCCAGCTTGGCGAGCATGCCGCCGGAGATCTCACCGGTGTACGCGCCGGACGCGAACTTCGAGATGTCCTGCGCGCCGTACCCGATGTTGAGCTTGTCGTCCTTGATCGCGCCCTCGACGCTGCGCAGGTCGGTGAACGGCGGCAGGACGACCGTCTCGACGGCCTCCAGCTGCTCGGCGGTCAGGCTCGCGGCCAGCTTCCGGACCAGGAGGATCGCCTCGAAGTGGTTGAGGTTCATCTTCCAGTTGCCGGCGATGATCGGCTTGCGGGTCACGTCACCCATCACTTCTCCAGAGCGGCGACGCCCGGCAGCGTCTTGCCTTCGAGGTACTCCAGGGACGCGCCCCCACCGGTGGAGATGTGACCGAACGCGGACTCGTCGAGCCCGAGCGTGCGCACGGCGGCCGCCGAGTCACCGCCGCCGACGACCGAGAAGCCGTCGATCTTGGTGATCGCCTCGGCCACACCGCGGGTGCCCGCAGCGAACGGCGCCAGCTCGAACACGCCCATCGGCCCGTTCCAGAACACGGTCCTGGCACCGGCGATCGCCGACGCGAAGAGCTCGGTGGACCGGGGACCGATGTCGAGGCCGAGCCGGTCGGCCGGGATCCCGGACGCGTCGACCACGTCGTGCTGCGCGTCCGCGGAGAACTCCGTGGCCGCGACGACGTCGACGGGCAGGACGATCCGGCCCTGCGCCTGCTCCAGCAGGTCCGCGCAGACCGAGACCATCTCGTCCTCGAGCAGCGACTTGCCGACCTCGTGGCCCTGGGCCTTGAGGAAGGTGAAGCACATGCCGCCGCCGACGAGCAGCTTGTCCACCTTGGGCAGCAGCGCCTGGATGACGGCGAGCTTGTCGGAGACCTTCGAGCCGCCGAGCACGACGACGTAGGGCTGCTCCGGGCTCTCCGACACCTTCTTGAGGACCTCGACCTCCTTGAGGACGAGTCCACCGGCGTAGTGCGGCAGGCGAGCCGGCACGTCGTACACCGAAGCGTGCTTGCGGTGCACGGCGCCGAAGGCGTCGTCGACATAGGAGTCGGCGAACGCCGCCAGCTGGTCCGCGAAGGCGCCCCGCTCGGCATCGTCCTTCGAGGTCTCACCGGCGTTGAAGCGCAGGTTCTCCAGCAGGAGCACCTCACCGTCGGCGAGCGCCTCGACCTTGGCCCGGGCGTCGGCGCCGACGGTGTCGGAGGCGAAGACCACCGGCGAGCCGAGCAGCTCGCCGAGACGGGTCGCCACCGGCGCGAGGGTGAACTTGGGATCCGGCGCGCCCTTCGGGCGGCCGAGGTGGGACGCCACGATCACCTTGGCGCCCGCGTCACGCAGGGCGATCAGCGTCGGCAGCACCGCGCGGGCGCGGCCGTCGTCGCTGATGACGCCCGGATTGCTCTTGTCGAAGGGCACGTTCAGGTCGGCGCGCACGAAGACGCGCCGACCCGAGACACCCTCGGCGAGCAGGTCGTCGAGAGTCTTCAAGATCAGGCTCCGACGAGCTTGACCAGGTCGACGAGGCGGTTCGAGTAGCCCCACTCGTTGTCGTACCAGCCGACGACCTTGACCTGGTTGCCGCCGATGACCTTGGTCAGGCCGGCGTCGAAGATGCAGGAGGCCGGGTCGGTGACGATGTCGGCCGACACGATCGCGTCCTCGGTGTAGACCAGGATGCCCTTGAGCGGGCCCTCGGCGGCGGCCTTGATCGCGGCGTTGACCTCCTCGACCGTGGTGTCACGGGCGGCGGTGAAGGTCAGGTCGGTGGCGGAGCCGGTCGGGATCGGCACGCGGAGCGCGAAGCCGTCCAGCTTGCCCTTCAGCTCGGGCAGCACCAGGCTGACGGCCTTGGCGGCGCCGGTCGAGGTGGGGACGATGTTCAGCGCGGCGGCGCGGGCGCGACGGAGGTCGCTGTGCGGGCCGTCCTGCAGGTTCTGGTCCTGGGTGTACGCGTGGATCGTGGTCATCAGACCCTTTTCGATCCCGATCGTGTCGTTCAGGACCTTCGCCATCGGGGCGAGGCAGTTGGTGGTGCAGGACGCGTTCGAGATGACGGTGTGCTTGGCGGCGTCGTACAGGCCGTCGTTCACACCCATCACGATCGTGATGTCCTCGTTCTTGGCCGGAGCCGAGATGATGACCTTCTTGGCGCCCTTGTCCACGTGGGCCTTGGCCTTGGTGGCGTCGGTGAAGAAGCCGGTCGACTCGATGACGACGTCGGCGCCCAGGTCGCCCCACGGCAGGTTGTTCGGGTCGCGCTCGGCGAACGCCTTGAACGACTTGCCACCGACGCTGATCTCGTCGGCGGACGCCTTCACCTCGTGGCCCAGGCGGCCCAGGATGCTGTCGTACTTCAGCAGGTGAGCCAGCGTGGCGTTGTCGGTCAGGTCGTTCACACCGACGATCTCGATGTCGGCGCCGGAGGCGAGAACCGCCCGGAAGAAGTTACGACCGATACGGCCGAAGCCGTTGATGCCAACCCGGATGGTCACAGGTGGTCTCCTCGTTTCGGTCCGCCGGATTCTGCGACCGGCGGAGGGGTCTGCATGCCGACCGCAGGGACGGCCGACAAAAAGGCGTCCGGCGCCGCACCCAGAACTTCGATGACGGGGGGCTCGGCCGGACTGCCGGCAGCGTCGCCGTCACCCGTGACACTATCCGAGCCCACGCACCCCCGAAGCGGCGGGGCGCGACCTGAACGTTACCTAAACGGATCACAGCGACGTTACCGACGACGCGATCAGCCTGGCCCGGGTGGCCACGCCCGACAAGGTCCGAAGGTCCCCCGATCGTGGTGACCGGGATCACCGGTCAGCAGGCCATCATCTCCGGGGTGACGGCCGCCTCGGTGTCCGGGATCCCGAGATCGCGGGCCCGCTTGTCGGCCAGGGCCAGCAGCCGCCGGATCCGGCCGGCGATCGCGTCCTTGGTCAGCGGCGGCTCGGCCAGGGCGCCCAGCTCCTCCAGCGAGGCCTGCCGGTGCTCCAGGCGCAGCCGGCCGGCCGACGTCAGATGGTTCGGCGCGTCCTCGGAGAGGATCTCCAGCGCCCGCGTGACCCGGGCCGCGGCCGCGACCGCCGCGCGGGCCGAGCGCCGCAGGTTCGCGTCGTCGAAGTTGGCCAGCCGGTTCGCGGTGGCGCGCACCTCACGGCGTACCCTCCGCTCCTCCCAGGCCAGCACGCTGGAATGCGCGCCGACCCGGGTGAGCAGCGCGGCGATCGCGTCCCCGTCCTTGATCACCACCCGGTCGACGCCGCGGACCTCGCGATCCTTCGCGGTGATGCCGATCCGCCGCGCCGCGCCGCGCAGCGCGAGCGCCGCCTCCGGGCCCGGGCAGGTGATCTCCAGGGCGCTGGAGCGACCGGGCTCGGTCAGCGATCCGTGCGCCATGAACGCGCCCCGCCACGCCGCCACCGAGCAGCACACGTTGCCGCTCACCACGTGCTGTGGCAGGCCACGGACCGGACGGCCGCGCACGTCGAGCAGCCCCGTCTGGCGGGCCAGCACCTCGCCGTCCTTGACGATCCGCACGATGTAGTGACTGCCCTTGCGCAAGCCGCCGGAGGCCAGCACGTGCACCTCGCTGGGGTAGCCGTAGACGTCGGCGATCTCCCGCCGCAGCCGCCGGGCCACCGCGCCGGTGTCCAGCTCCGCCTCCACGACCACGCGGCCGGAGACGATGTGCAGCCCCCCGGCGAAACGCAGCAGCGCCGCCATCTCCGCCCGGCGGCAACAGGGCTTGGGCACGTCGACCCGGCTCAGCTCGTCCTTGACCGCTGCCGTCATCGCCATCGTGTTGTCACCTCATGCGCCGGATCTTGAACAGGGTGTGCCGCAGTAATCAACGAGTGGCGCCCAATACTGGCACCAGGGCGGCGCCCAATGACTCAGGATCATGCCGTGGGCTGCCGTCCGCAACGGCCACGGGCACCAGAACCAGGTCTGCGCCCAGATCGTGAGCTGCCGCCCGGACCGGCTCCGGCTCGCCCACCCACTTCGCGTCGGCGAGAACCGTGTCGATCCGGAGCTGTGGAAGGTACCAGTGGAGCGCCGCCAGGTGATCGGCGGTGGACAGCCCGGCCGTCTCCCGGTCGGGGCTGAGGTTGAGGGTGACAAGCCGGCGGGCCGGGCTCGCCACTATCGCCGCGGCCAACTCCGGGACCAGCAGGTGTGGCAGGACACTCGTATACCAGCTGCCGGGCCCGAAGATCAGCCAGTCGGCGGCGCCCACCGCCTCGATCACCTCCGGGCACACCGGCGGGTCCTGCGGCACCAGGCGCAGCGAGGCCACCCGCCCGTCGGCGACGGCCACCGCATGCTGACCGGAGACGGTCACCCGGCTCCCGTCGGCCGCCACCACGTCGGCCTCGATGCCGACCGCGTGCCGCGCCATCGGCAGCACCCGGCCCCGCGCGCCGACCATCTCGGCGGCGTGGTCGAGGGCGGCCACCGGGTCGCCGAGCATCTCGATCAGCCCGAGCAGCAGCAGGTTGCCGACCGCGTGCCCGGCCAGGGTGTCCTGACTGCGGTCGGCCCGCCGCTCGATCCGTGGCCCGCGGCCCGCGGCGGCGGGCATCGCCATCGACATCGCGGCGAACCGATGCTGCATGAGACGTGCGGTGAGCCGGTGCGTGGGATGGTCGTCGGCCAGCGCGGCCAGCGCCTGCCGCAGGTCGCCCGGGGGCAACAGAGCGTCGCGCTCGACCCGCAGCCGGCCACTGGAGCCACCGTCGTCACCCACCGTGACGATCGCGGTGATCTCCAGATCCAGCTGACGTGTGCTGTGCCGCAGGGCGCGGAGCGAGGCGCCCAGTCCGTGTCCGCCGCCGAAGGCGACCACCCGGGTCGCCGTCACTCGCGCCCCAGGTCACGGTGCGAGGTGTGTGCGGACAGGCGCATGCCGGCCAGCCGGGACGTGAGCTCCTCGGCGATCGCCACGCTGCGGTGCTTGCCGCCGGTGCAGCCGATCGCCACGGTCAGATAGCGCTTGCCCTCCCGCTCGAAACCGGGAGCGGTGGCGGCGATCAGGCCGGCGTAGGTGGCGACGAAGTCGGTCGCGCCCTCCTGGCCCAGGACGTAGCTGCTCACGCCCTCCTCCAGGCCGGTGTGCTCGCGCAGCTCCGGCACCCAGAACGGGTTGGGCAGGAACCGGGCGTCCAGCACGTAGTCGGCGTCGGGAGGCAGGCCGTACTTGAAGCCGAACGAGAGCACGGTGATCCGCAGCCGGCGCGAGTCCTCCCCGCCGAACAGCTCCTCGACCCGGCGGCGCAGCTGATTCACGTTCAGGTGGCTGGTGTCGATGATCACGTCGGACTGCTCGCGGGCCTCCGCGAGCAGTTTGCGCTCGGCGGCGATACCGTCGGCCAGCCGCCCGTCACCCTGCAGCGGATGCGAGCGCCGCACCGACTCGAAACGCCGGATCAGCACCTCGTCGTCGGCGTCCACGAACACCACCCGCGGCGAGAAACCGCGCTCCTTCAGAGCGCGCACCGCTCCGGCCAGGTCGGTGGAGAAGGCCCGGCTGCGCACATCGAGCACCATGGCGGTACGCCGTGCGGCGCCCCCGGCCGCGAAGGCCAGCTCCGCCATCTCCAGCATCAGGGCCTGCGGCAGATTGTCGACCACGTAGAAGCCGACATTCTCCAGCGCCCGTGCCACCGTGCTGCGGCCACCGCCGGACAGACCGGTCACCACCACCAGGTCGGTCCCCGCCTCGTCGGGCTCCACCACCTCGTCGGGCCCGAGATCCGGCATCGCTTCGGTCACCACGCCTCCTGCGTCATCACTCCCGCGCTGATTCGGCGGACACAACATGGTAGGCCGCCGGGAGGTCACCGCCCCGGAGTCTTCCCCGTCTCGGGTGAACGCAGCGCGGCCAACACCGATTCCGCGGTCTTCAAACCGATGCCGGGAACCTCGGCGATCTCCTCCGGAGTGGCGGCGGCCAGCCGCTTCAGCGAGCCGAAGTGGCGCAGCAGGGCCTTACGGCGGACCTCGCCCAGGCCGGCCACCTCGTCGAGCGCGGACTCGGTCATCCGCTTGGACCGGCGCTGCCGGTGGAAGGTGATGGCGAACCGGTGCGCCTCGTCACGCACACGCTGCAGCAGGTAGAGCGCCTCCGAGGTACGCGGGAGGATGACCGGGAAGTCGTCGGCCGGCAGCCACACCTCCTCCAGCCGCTTGGCCAGCCCGCACAGCGCCACATCGGTGACGCCCATCTCGGACAGGACCGCGGCGACCGCGTTGACCTGCGGCTGGCCGCCGTCGACCACGATCAGCTGAGGAGGGTACGCGAACCGGCGCGCCTTGCCGGTCAGCGGATCGATGCCGGGCAGCTCGCCCTCGGCTGTGGTCTCCTCCGGTGGCGACATCGCCTTATACCTCGCGAACCGCCGCCGCATCACCTCGCTCATCGCGGACAGGTCGTCCATGCCGCTGCCGTCCGGGTTGCCGCGGACGATGAAGCGCCGATACTCGCTCTTGCGCTCCAGCCCGTCCTCGAAGACCACCATCGAGGCGACCACGTCGGTGCCCTGGATCTGCGACACGTCGAAGCACTCGATGCGCAGCGGCACGCCCTCCATGCCGAGCGCCTCGGCGATCTCCTCGAGCGCCTTGTTACGGGTCGTCAGATCACCGGCCCGCCGCAGCTTGTGGCGCTGCAGCACCTCGGCCGCGTTACGTGCCACGGTCTCCATCAGCGCCTTCTTGTCGCCGCGCTGCGGGATCCGCAGGGCGACCCGGCTGCCCCGGTGCCGGCCGAGCCAGTCGGCGAGCGCGTCGGCGTCCTCGGGCAGATCGGGGACCAGCAGCTCCTTGGGAACGTCGCTCTCGTCCTGCTCGCCGCCATACATCTGGCTGCAGAAGTGGTGGACCAGGTCGCCGGTGGTCAGGTCCTCCACCTTCTCCACCACCCAGCCGCGCTGGCCGCGGACCCGGCCGCCGCGCACGTGGAAGACCTGGACGGCGGCCTCCAGCGGATCCTCCGCGAAGGCGACGATGTCGGCGTCGGTGCCGTCGCCGAGGACGACGGTCTGTTTCTCCAGGGCGCGGCGCAGAGCCATCAGGTCGTCGCGCAGGCGGGCCGCGCGCTCGAACTCCAGATCCTCGGAGGCCTGCAGCATCTCCCGCTCGACCCGCTTGAGGAACAGGTCGGTGCGGCCGGCCATGAAGTCGCAGAAGTCGTCGACGATGCCCCGGTGCTCCTCCGGCGTGACCCGGCCGACGCACGGGGCCGAGCACTTCCCGATGTCACCGAGCAGGCAGGGCCGGCCGATCTGGTGGGCCCGCTTGAAGACGCCGGCCGAGCAGGTACGCGACGGGAAGACCCGCAACAGCAGGTCGAGGGTCTCGCGGATGGCCCAGGCGTGCGAGTAGGGGCCGAAGTAGCGGACGCCCTTGCGCTTGGCGCCGCGCATCACCTGCAGGCGGGGGAACTCCTCGTCGAGGGTGACGGCGAGGAACGGATACGACTTGTCGTCGCGATATTTGACGTTGAAGCGGGGGTCGAACTCCTTGATCCAGGAGAACTCCAGCTGCAGCGCCTCGACCTCGGTGCCGACGGTGACCCAGTCCACACTGCCGGCGGTGGTGACCATCTGCTGGGTGCGCGCGTGCAGCGACCAGACGTCGGCGAAGTAGGAGTTGAGCCGGTTGCGCAGGCTCTTCGCCTTGCCGACATAGATCACCCGGCCGGACGGGTCACGGAAGCGGTAGACGCCCGGGGCATCGGGGATGGTACCGGGAGCCGGACGATAGGTGGACGGGTCTGGCACAACCCCAACACTAGTGCGTGGGACTGACAGAATTGCCCGGCCGCGGGCCCGGTGCCGCCGCCACGGCGCCGGGCCTGCGATTCGTCAGGCGGAGGCCACCACGTTGTCGCCGTCCAGCTCGACCTTGGTCTCGGCGAGCGGGGTGCCGGCCGGGCCGGAGATCGGCGAGCCGTCCTCGATGGAGAACAGGCTGTTGTGGCACTTGCAGGCGATCTGGTTGTTCTTGATCTCGGTCACCTTGCACTGCTGGTGCGTACAGATGTTGCTGAACGCCTTGAAGGTGCCCTCGCTGGGCTGCGTGACGACCAGGTCGTCGAGGATCACGCCGCTGCCCACGGCCACCTTGGACGCGGCGACCAGCACGGTGCCGTTACCGCCGCCGCTGCTCGTGCCGTCGGCCGCGGTGCTGCCCGCGGGGACCGGGTTGTTGTTGAAGTCGGTGCCGTTCGGGTTGGTGCCGCTGGAGTCCGTGCCGCAGGCCGCCAGGGCCGCGGCCACACCGACACCGCCGGCGCCCATCAGGACGACGCGTCGTGTCGAGGTGGAGCCCGTGCGGTCCTGCTGGATCTCGGCGTCGGTCCTCGGCTGCACGTCAGTCATTTGTCGCCCTCCACTACCTGTCTTCTGCCGCCAATGTCACGCGGAGTCGCCCCGGAATACGGATCAGGGTCCACGATCAGTTCAACGTGCCAAGCGGAGATCCTCCCGCTTCCTCCGTGTTCGGCCGACCCTTTTGCCGGGGTGGGCCGAACAGCGGGGCACCCGGCCGACCTTAGGAGACCAACCGGGTGCCGTAGCTGAGAGTCGTCTAAGAATCTTCTAAATCAGGCCGTCGCCGTGGCCTTCGCCCGGGAGCGGGTGACACGGGTCCCGTTGGCCTTCGCCGCCCGCCCGACCGCGTCCTTCGACCCGCCCGGCTCACCGGACAGGCCGAGCATGTGCCGCAGGAACTGCCCGGTGTGGCTCTCCGGCACCTCGGCCAGCTCCTCGGGCCGCCCGGCCGCCAGCACCAGGCCGCCCTTGCTGCCGCCCTCCGGGCCCATGTCGATCAGCCAGTCCGCCGACTTGATCACGTCGAGGTTGTGCTCGATCGTGATCACCGTGTTGCCCTTGTCGACCAGGCCGTTGAGCACCAGCAGCAACTTGCGGATGTCCTCGAAGTGCAGGCCGGTGGTCGGCTCGTCGAGGACGTAGACGGTCCTGCCGGTGGAGCGTTTCTGCAGCTCGGAGGCGAGCTTGACGCGCTGCGCCTCACCGCCGGACAGGGTCGTCGCGGGCTGGCCCAGCCGCACGTAGCCCAGGCCGACCTCGACCAGGGTGCGCAGGTGCCGGTGGATCGACGGCAGGGCCGAGAAGAACTCGGCGGCCTCCTCGATCGGCATGCTCAGGATCTCCGAGATGGTCTTGCCCTTGTAGTGCACCTCCAGGGTCTCCCGGTTGTACCGGGCGCCCTTGCACACCTCGCACGGGACGTAGACGTCCGGCAGGAAGTTCATCTCGATCTTGATGGTGCCGTCGCCCGAGCAGTTCTCGCAGCGGCCGCCCTTGACGTTGAAGGAGAACCGGCCCGGACCATACCCCCGGACCTTGGCCTCCGTCGTCTCGGCGAACAGCTTGCGGATGTGATCGAAGACACCGGTGTAGGTGGCCGGGTTGGACCGCGGGGTGCGGCCGATCGGTGACTGGTCGACACCGACCACCTTGTCCACGTTCTCCAGGCCGGTCACCCGGGTGTGCCGGCCGGGAACCTGCCGGGCGCCGTTGATCTGGTTGGCCATCACGGTGTGCAGGATGTCGTTGACCAGCGTCGACTTGCCCGAGCCGCTGACACCGGTGACCGCGATGAACTGGCCCAGCGGGAACGGCACGGTCAGGTTGCGCAGGTTGTGCTCGCGGGCGCCGTGCACCACGACCTCACGGCCGGCGGTCTGCGGCCGGCGGGTGGCCGGCAGCGGGATCGACTTCCGGCCGGACAGGTAGGTGCCGGTGGGCGACTCCTCGTTCGCCAGCAGGCCCTCGACCGTGCCGCTGTGCACGATGTGGCCACCGTGCTCGCCCGCGCCGGGGCCGATGTCGACGACCCAGTCCGCGGTCCGGATGGTGTCCTCGTCGTGCTCCACCACGATCAGCGTGTTGCCCAGGTCACGCAGCCGTTTGAGGGTCTCGATCAGCCGGTGGTTGTCCCGCTGGTGCAGGCCGATCGACGGCTCGTCCAGCACGTAGAGGACGCCGGCCAGGCCCGAGCCGATCTGAGTGGCGAGCCGGATGCGCTGCGCCTCGCCACCGGACAGGGTGCCGGCGCCCCGATCCAGCGAGAGATAGTCCAGGCCGACGTCGACCAGGAAGCGCAGCCGGGCGTTGATCTCCTTGAGCACGCGCTCGGCGATGATCTTCTGCCGGTCGTCGAGCTCGATGCCGGCGAGCAGCTCGGCGCAGTCACCGACGGACAGGTTGCAGATCTCGGCGATGTTCTTGCCGGCCAGCGTGACCGCGAGCACCTCGGGCTTGAGCCGGGCACCACCGCAGACCGAGCAGGGCACGTCACGCATGTACCCCTCGTACTTCTCGCGCGACCAGTCGCTCTCGGTGTCGGTGTGCCGCCGCTCGATCCATTGCACCACGCCCTCGAAACCGGTGTAATACGAGCGCTCGCGCCCGTACTTGTTCCGGTACCGGACGTGGACCTGGTCCTCGGCGCCATACATGATCAGTTTCTGGGCACGGGTCGGCAGCGCCCGCCACGGGGTGTCCAGCGTGAAGCCCTCGGCGCCGGCCAGCGCCTCCAGCAGGCGAAGGAAATACTCCTGGGTGGTGCCGCCGGCCCACGGCTGGATCGCGCCCTCCCGCAGGCTCTTCTCCTCGTCGGGGATGAGCAGCTCCGGGTCGACCTCCTTCTTCGTGCCGAGGCCGGTGCACTCGGGGCACGCGCCGTACGGCGCGTTGAAGGAGAAGACCCGTGGCTCCAGATCCTCGATGGCCAGCGGGTGGTCGTTGGGGCAGGCCAGGTGCTCGGAGAAGCGGCGCTCGCGCTCCGGGTCGTCCTCCGGCAGGTCGACGAAGTCGAGCAGGACGATGCCGCCGGCCAGCCCGAGCGCGGCCTCGACCGAGTCGGTGAGGCGCTGCTTGCTGGACGCCTTCACGCTGAGCCGGTCGATCACCACCTCGATGGTGTGCTTCTCCTGCTTCTTCAGCTTCGGCGGCTCGGTGAGCGGGTGGACCACCCCGTTGACCCGGGCCCGCGCGTAGCCCTTGGCCTGCAGCTCGGCGAAGAGGTCGACATATTCCCCCTTGCGGCCGCGGACCACCGGGGCCAGCACCATGAACCGGGTGCCCTCCTCCATGGCCAGCACCCGGTCGACGATCTGCTGCGGGGTCTGCCGGCTGATCCGCTCCTTGCAGACCGGGCAGTGTGGGATGCCGGTCCGGGCGAAGAGGAGGCGCAGGTAGTCGTACACCTCGGTGATCGTGCCGACGGTGGACCGCGGGTTCCGGTTCGTCGACTTCTGGTCGATCGACACCGCAGGGGACAGGCCCTCGATGAAGTCGACGTCCGGCTTGTCCATCTGGCCGAGGAACTGCCGCGCATACGAGGACAGCGACTCCACGTAGCGCCGCTGCCCCTCGGCGAAGATCGTGTCGAAGGCGAGGCTGGACTTGCCCGACCCGGAGAGACCGGTGAAGACGATCATGGCGTCCCGGGGCAGGTCGAGGTTGACGTCACGCAGGTTGTGCTCGCGAGCGCCACGGATTGTCAGTCGGTCGGCCACGGCCAGCCTCTCCGTACAGGTGTATGAGTCGAGCAGACACTCTAGCTACGGGGTACGACAATTTCCCGCACCGGCCTGCTCACTCCTACGAGTTAACTCTCCAGACCTCGACGCCGCCCACCAGCTCCGGCTGACCGAGCATCTCGACCAGCAGCCTGCGGAGCACCGGGGTCTGCGGCTCGTCCGGGACCAGCACCAGGACGGCTGCCCGCCAGTACGCCAGGTCGGCCTTGATCTGGTTGCGGCGCCACTCGGTCATCTTCGGGATCTCACCGGTACGCGCCACGGTCCGGAACAGCCACGAGGTGTAGCGGTGTGGCGCGGACCACGATCCGGTGTCATCCTTCGGCGGGTCCTTCGGGCCCATGAAGTAGCCGCGCGGCGTCGCGTAGTCGAGGTTGGTGAGGGTCGCCCAGCGCTGGCCGGTGCGGCCGGTCGTCACCTCCGGCATCGGGACGGTGATCAGGGTCCGGCCCTCCGGCACGTACTGCTTGTAGATGCCGGCGGTGATGAACTCCGGCCGCGGCGTGCCCTCGAAGACCGGCAGCGGCCGCGGGATCAGCGGGACCAGGGCCAGCACCAGACCGATCTTGAACAGCCGGCGGCGGCGCTCCGGGTACTCCCTGATCTTGTCCACGGCGAAGGCAAGCAGGACGCCGGCGACCATGGACGGCACCATCGCGAACCGGCTCACACTGACCAGGTCGATCACCGGGACGTGCTTGATCAGCGCGAACGGCAGCGGGATGTCGGTCCGGAACCCGGCGATCTGCATCTTGGGCCCGAGCGACATGACCAGCAGCACCATGCCGGCGATCGCGGTGGCCCGCATCGCCGAGTTTCGCCACAGGATCACGATCGACACGATGATCATCACGAGGCCGAACGGGCCCCAGAACGTGTTGTCCTCGGTGGCGCTCACGCTCAGCCGGCGGGTGATCGCCCCGATGCCGAACAGCGAGTTACGGGCGTACGCGCCCAGCGACGCCACGTCCATGACGTAGGTGGTCGGGTCGAACGGCTGTCCGTGGTAGGTGCCCTTGCCGAAGAACTGACGCCACAGCGGGTAGGCGGCCAGCGCGGTCGAGGTGAGCGCCGCCACCGCGAGCCCGCCGACGAACCGCTTCCACACCAGCCTGGTCTCGGCCCGCTCCATCAGCGCGTAGCTGACCGCGAAGACGCCGAGCGTGAGCGCGGCGAAGAGCAGCGCCTCCTCGTTGATGAAGATCTGCACGACGATCAGCAGGCCCAGGATCACGCCGCTGCGCCAGGCCCGGCCGGGCTCACGCAGTCGCAGCACCTGCCACACGATGAAGGGCAGCAGGTAGTTGTTGACGAAGTTCACGTGGCCGTTCGCGTGCGACACCATGGCCGGGCCGAGACCGGCGAAGGCCGCGCCGATCGCGGCGGCCACCCGGCTGCGGCCCAGCGGGCGTGACAGCACCCAATACCAGGCGGCCGCGGTGCCGGCCAGGCCCAGCGTCATCAGCAGCACGACCGTCACGCCACCACCGAAGAAGTGCGTGACCGGCGCCAGCGGCAGGGCCAGGGCCAGGATCGACGTGTTGGCCATCATGTTCACGCCGTAGGGGACGTTGAACCGGTTCTCGTAGAAGAGCGGCCCGCCGTCGAACACCACCCGCTCGGCATGCGCCAGCATGAACAGGAAGATGCCGTGGTCGGAGTCGTTGCCCTGGAGCACCCGGCCGTTCGGATCGATCCACAGCTTGATCATCACGAGCACGCCGAGGGCGAGGAAGCCGAGCATCAGCCAGGTCTCGGCCCACCGCCACCGCACCCGCGGCTTCTCCGGAGGCTCGGGAGTCGCCTCCGCCACGTCCCCCGCGACCTCGGCCGCCTGCTTATCGGTCATCTCATCCGCCGCACGCACCGGCCGCATTCTGCCAGAGCGCCGCACGCCCCAGATGCCGGTGTGGCCGTATCGGCGACCACGCAGCAGCCCGGCGGCCGCCTGGCCGCCGGGAGCCGGCGGCCACCCGCGCCCGGACAGCCGCGGGACGCCGCGTGGCCGTACCGAATCCGGGTTATAGAAGACGGGAGCTCGGCGGCGCGGGGATCCGGCGGGAGCGCGCCAACCTCGCGGATCGCCGGCCGCTCTCCACCTCGACCTCGCGGCGCAGTTTGCGCCAGCTGGCCAGGCGCCGCGGCGGGAGCGAGCCGTCGGCGAGAGCGTCCTGCACCGCGCAGCCCGGCTCGGTCTCGTGCCGGCAGTCGTCGAACCGGCAGCGCCCGGCCAGGTCGGTGACGTCGGCGAAGGCGCGTTCCAGACCGCCCTCGGTGTCGAGCAGGCCGACACCCCGGATGCCCGGCGTGTCGATCACCGCGCCGCCGTCCGGCAGCACCACCAGGTTGCGGTAGGCGGTGGTGTGCCGGCCCTTGCCGTCGGCGTCGCGGATCGCCTGCACCGGCATGACGGTGGCTCCGGCCAGGGCGTTGGCCAGTGTCGACTTGCCGGCACCGGAGCGGCCCAGCAGGGCCAGCGTGCGACCGGGACCGACGTGCCCACGCAGCTCGGCGAGGCCGACGCCGCGCTGGACGCTGACCGGCAGCACCGGCACGCCGGGGGCCAGGGCGGCGATCTGCCGGGCGATCGCGGCCGGGTCACGGGTGGTGTCGGTCTTGGTGAGGACCAGCAGCGGGTCGGCGCCGGACTCCCAGGCCAGCGCGAGCAGGCGCTCGACCCGGGCGTCGTCCGGCTCCGGATGGATCGGCTCGACGACGGCGACGGCGTTCATGTTGGCCGCCAGCACCTGACCCGACGCGTCCTTGTCGGCGGTGCGGCGGATCAGCGTGGTCCGGCGGGGCAGGACGAGCTCCAGGGTGGTACGTCGGTCCGGCCACTGGCGCAGCACCACCCAGTCGCCGGAACAGGGCATCAGCGCGGGATCGCGGGCGACGTCGATCATGACGGAGCCGCCCAGGGTGGCCCGGGTCACGCCGTCGGTGGTGAGCACGGTGCACACGCCGCGGTCGGTGCGCAGCACCCGGCCCGGTGTCGCGTCGGCCCGGTCGAACCGGTGGTACAGGGATGCGAAGTGGTCGTCCCAGCCGAGCTGGGACAGGTGGTACGACATGGGAGCCCTTTACGGTCTCGAGAGGGCGGAGCCCCCGGGTGAAGGGACGCGGCAGACACTGAACGGCACGGTCCTCACCTCCTCCGCGGGTTGATCGTCGCGTCTGGCACCGACGGTACGACCGCGGTCACCATGGGCGAAAGCGAATTCCGCCGGCCCCGGATAGGGTCGACCGGTGAGCACTGACTACACCGGTGACGTCGTCCGTGGCGGCGAGCCCGCGGTCCGCGATCTGGGTGGCGGCCTGACCCTGACGAAGGTGTCGGTCGGCCCGATGGACAACAACGCCTACCTGCTCAGCGCCGGCGGCGAGCAGCTGCTGATCGACGCCGCCAACGACGCGGGCACACTGCTCGATCTGATCGGCCCGGCCGGGCTGCGCACGGTGGTGACCACCCATCGCCACGGCGACCACTGGCAGGCCCTGGCCGAGGTGGTGAAGGTCACCGGCGCCGGGTCGCTGGCGCACGCCGACGACGCCGGGGAGATCCCGGTGGTGACCCGGGCACTGACCGACGGCGACACCGTCGAGGTCGGCGGGCACGTCCTCGACGTGATCCACGTCGTGGGGCACACGCCGGGCTCGATCGTGCTGTCCTACCGGGGCGAGCACCTGTTCACCGGCGACAGCCTCTTCCCCGGCGGGCACGGGCGGACCACCGGCCCCGACGACCACGCCCAGATCATGGACGACCTGGAGGCCAAGGTCTTCGGCCGGTTCGGCGACGGCACGTGGTTCTATCCGGGCCACGGCAAGGACTCGACCCTCGGCGCCGAGCGTCCGTTCCTCGCGGAGTGGCGCGCCCGCGGCTGGTGATGCCGGGTCAGGCGGGGCGCAGGCTGTGGGCCAGGTCCCGGAGAGCGGCCCGGTCGGGGCGGTCGGTCTTCGCCATCAGGCGGGCCACGTGTTTCTCGACCGTTCGCGGCGACAGGTGCAGGCGGGTGGCGATCTCCTGATTGCCGAGGCGGGCGGCGATCAGGTCGAGCACCTCGTACTCGCGGACGGTGACGCCCCGCGCCCGTAACGCGGCCGGGATGTTGTCGACGCCGTCGCGGCGCTGGCCGACCGTGACACCGGCCTGGCGCAGCAGCGCGCGGCACGCCCGGGCCACCGCGGCGTGCTCCGACTCGTGGAAGTGCTCCTCGGCCCGGCGCAGCCAGGCGACCGGGTCCCCCAGCCGTCGGCCAGCGCCGCCTCCGACGCCAGGCGCAGCGTCAGGTGCAGGGCCAGGGGGTACGGCTGCGCCGCCCCGATCGCCTCCCGTGCCGCGGCCGACGCGCCCGCCGGGTCGCCGCGCCGCCCGAGCAGCACGGCCCGGGCCATCTCGGCGAACTGCCGGTTCCACCGCAGGCGGCGCACCCCACCGGACCCGTCGGCCAGGATCGCCGGGTCGTCGAGGTCGCCGGTGACGGCCCGGAGCAGCAGGTCCAATCCGGCGCGGCCGTTGATCGGGGACAGTGCCGGGTTGCCGCCGTCGGCCCGCAGTGCGCCGGCCATCTCGTCGAGGGCTCGCGGCCGGTCCTCCTCCAGCAGCGAGCAGAAGACCCGGGCCAGGCCGAACACCTTGGCGTCGGCCGACGACTCCGGGTGGTAGCGGCGCAGCCCGGCCAGCCGGTTCTCCATCTCCCGGCGCTGGCCCTGATGGGCGGCGACGACGGCGCTGGTCTGCCACAGGTGCCCGGCAGTCTCGACCATCTCGAGCCGGGTGGTCGCCGGCAGCGTCTGGGCGACGATCTCCTCCGCCTCGGCGAACCCACCCTGGAGGGCGACCTGCAGGGCGATGCTCGCCTCGGCCTGGTGTGCGGCGGTGACCGCGCCGATCGACCAGGCGTCCCGGCGGACCTGCCGCAGCCGGCGCAGGCTGCCGTCCCGGGCCGCGTCGTCGTTGCCGAGCCGGACCAGGGCGTGCACCTCCCACAGCCGCAGCCCGTGCCGGACCGCCAGCTCCCGGGAGTGTTCGAGGCAGGCGGTCGCCTCGTCGGTGTCGCGTTGCCGGACCAGCATGCCGAGCAGTTGCCAGGCCTGGCAGGCCACCACCGGCAGGTTGTGGCGCTCGGCGACCGCGGCCGCCCGCCGGGCCAGCTCCTCGGCCTTGCCGACCTGTTCCGGCCCGGGCAGCTCGATGATCAGATGCGCGGCCACCACGTCGACGGCGGCCGTCTCGGCCGGGGTGGCGTCGGCGCCGAGCTGCCGGCGGGCCTCGGCGACCTGGGCCAGCCCGTCGGCGGTCCGGGCGGCGAAGACGGCCGCCCAGGCGAGCCGGGTGTGCAGGACGGCCAGCCGCTGGCGGCTCAGCCCTCCGCCGAGACCGTCGAGCTCCGGCATCATCTGCATGGCCCGGTCGATCCGGCCGGCCTCGACCAGGGCCTGCACCAGGCGCTCGCTCGCGTCCGCGCGCAGGGCCGGGTCCACGGTCCGGCCGGTGGCCTGTTCGAGCAGGTCGACGGCGGAGGAGGCGGCGCCGTCGGCGAGCGCGCGGGACGCCGCCTCGATCAGGTGGCGGCCGGCGCCGTCGTGGTCACCGGCCTGCCGGCGCAGCCGGGCGGCCAGCTGGCAGAGCGTGCCGGGCAGGCCGGGGTGCAGTTTCTCCACCGTCTCGGCGGCCTGCCGGGCAAGGTCCGCGGTGTTGCCGGCGGGGCGGGACTCGAGCAGCGCCTCGGCGGTGACCGGATGGCGGAACGCATACCACCCGGGGGTGTCGGCGACCGGCTGGATCAGCTCGGCGGCGAGGCCGTGGTGCAGCTGGGACGTCAGGTCCTGCTCGCCGAGACCGGTCATCGCCGGCAGGGCGGCCAGCGGGAACCGCTCACCGAAGACGGCGGCCGCGGGCAGCAGCCGGCGCAGCTCGGGTGAACTGCTCTCCAGCCGGCGCGCCAGGCGGCGGGACAGCGAGCCGGGGATGCCGGCCTGCGGGCGGCCGGTCAGCTGCCAGCCGTCCGCGCCACGGACCAGGTGGCCGGCGTCGACCAGGCCGTCCAGCAGCTCCCCGGCCAGCGCAGGGTTGCCGGCGCTGGGCTGCCACACCAGGTCGAACAGGCTGTCACCGACCCGGGCGGCCGAGCAGTCCAGCCGGGCGGCGATGAGCTCACGCAGCTCGTCGCGGCCGAGCCGGGGCAGCCAGAGCAGCTCGGCGGCGCCCCGCTGGGCGGCCGACCGGGCCACGTCGAGTGCGGGGCCCTCCTGATCGAGCAGCGCGGCCACCATGGTGACCGGCTGGTCGGCCAGGTTGTCGGCGAGGTAGTCGACGATCGTCAGGGTCTCGGCGTCGGCGTCGTGCAGGTCGTCGAGCAGCAGCAGGCAGCCGCGCTCCCGGCCGGCCAGCGCCAGCAGCCGCAGCACGCCCTCGGCGAGAACGATCAGCGACTGCTCCTCGGGGCCGACGGCCGGATCGCGCCACTCCGGGATGAGCCGGCCCAGGACCAGGCGGTACGGCCCGAGAGCGTCCGCGGCGTGTGCGCCCGCCGACCGGGTGAACTGCAGGAGCGCCTCGGCCAGGGGGCGGAACGGCGTGGTCGGCGTGATCCCGCTGGCCCGGCCACGCAGCACGACCATGTCGGTACGGGCGAGCCGCCCCACCTCCGCGAGCAACCGCGACCGGCCGGCTCCGCTCTCACCGCGCAGGAAGAGACTGCCACCCTCGCCCTGTCGCGTACGGGCCAGGGCGTCGCCGATCTGCGAGAGCAGGCTGGCGCGTCCGCAGAAGGTCGGCATCAGCGCGTAGCTTATTGCTCACCATACGTCGATGTCCATCACTGCCGCCGGTGGACGGCCGGCGGCGGTGACGGACCTCGCGACGGTCAGTTGGGCTGGTTCGGCACGCTGATGCAGCAGCCGGTGCCGCCGCCCGCCTGCACCGGCGAGCCGAGCGACACGGCCCCGGCCACGAATCCCGCGGCTGCCGCGACGACCACGGCCACGCGCAGCCGGCTCTTCAGACCACGTGCGCTCTTCTTCTCGTTCATGGTGGTGCCTCCCCCGGGCCGTCGGGCCCCGCCGTGTGGTGGCTGATGGGAAGACCCTGTCACGCGGCGGCACGTCCGGGCATGGGTGCGTTGCACGTATGTTTGCTGTCGCCCGGTGCGACGGTGAGCGGAACCCGCCGGATCGCCCGGCGCGCGATGAGGAAGTCCCAGATCCGGTCGGCGGACTCGGCCGGCAGCATCCACGCGCGCCGGCGGGCATCGGCAATCGTCGACGGCTTCGTGAAGATCTTCAGGAACGGCACGGTACGGCGGGGCAGCAGCATGACCCGGCCGTCGGCCCGCCGGAAGGCCACCCGGTCGCCGGGCTCGTCCGGGTTCGCCCGCTGGATCTCGGCGAGCCGGCGCAGCACGTCCGGGTCCTGGCCGGGCAGCAGTTCGCCGTCGAGCACGAACTCCCGGTCCTCGTCCTCGGGCCCGCGCCGCACGCTGCGCTCCAGCAGATCGCTGACCGCGGTGCCGTACCGGTCGTGGTAGAAGAACGTGTGCGGGGTGTCGGTGCTGCTCACCCACGGCCGCGGGTACTCACCCATGTAGAGGCTGAGCTTGTCGGCCATCACCTCGTCGCGGACGGTCTGGCTGATCGGCTCGTCGAAGAGCAGCGTCCGGTCGATGTCGGCGCCCTCGAAGGAGCGGATGCCGCTGATCCCGAAGCGGTCCGGCTGCTTGGCCACGATGGCGCCCGGGGTGAGCACGAACTCGCCGAGCCCGCCGAAGGTCCACAGCTCACGGTTGTCCCGCAGGAAGCCCACCGAGTCGCGGGCCTCCTGGAGGGTCTCGGTCGGGAAACCGGTGAAGCCCATGATCTGTACGCCGATCCCGGCCCGGTGCATCGAGGACATCGTCTGGCGGACCTGCGCGGGTCTGGTCCCCTTGTCGATGAGGTCGAGGATCCGCTGGTTGCCCGACTCGAAGCCCACCGAGATCGCCGTGCAGCCGGCCCGTTTCAGCAGCTCGCACCGCTCGTCGGACCAGTATTTCTCGAGCCTGATCTCGGCGCCCCATCGCACGTCGATGCCCCGCTCGACCACCTTCTCGGCGAACCGCAGGATGGCCGCCGGCGCGAGCACGTCCACCGAGAAGTAGACGAACTGCGCGAACTTGGAGAGCTCCTCGACGTCGCGGATCATCCGGTCCACGGTGTCCTGCCGCCACGGGCTGGTCGGCCCGTCGGTGTTCAGCCCGTAGTCGCAGAACGTGCACTTGTTCCAGTAGCAGCCACGGGTCGGCGAGTAGTAGACGAACCGGGTCGGGCTGAGGTATTTGTCCCACGGCAGGTTGCTGAAGTCGGGGGTGGGCAGCTCGCCGAGCTTCTCGTAGTGCAGCATCGGCAGGGCGCGGACCGCCCCGTACCTCGGATGCAGTCGCACGTTGGGATGTTTGGTGGGCAGCGTCCCGGCGCCGAGGGCGTCGAGGATCTCGGTGTACGCGCTCTCCCCCTCCCCCACCACGAGGGCGTCGAAGTCGGCGAACAGCTCGAACAGCCGCCGGTGCTCGCGGATGTTCTTGTAGCAGTCGGAGACCTCGGTGCCGCCGGTGATCAGGAAGACGTCCGGCAGCTCCTCGCGGATCAGCCGGGCCAGCCACAGCGCGAACGGCAGCTGCCACTGGTAGGTGATGCTGATCCCGATCAGGTCGAAACCCCCGGCCCGCAGGCGGGGCAGCAGCGACTCCCGGTAGTACGGGGTGAACGGCCGGCTCAGCCGGGACAGCACCGCCGGGTCGGTCAGCGCCCGCAGCGAACCGATCTCGATCTCACGGGGCGCGTTGAGCTGGAAGCCGTTCTGGAACTGACCGGGGAAGCCGGCACCGGCGAGGCAGCTCATCCACGCCGAGACCCCGTCGACCGCCCGGTGGTAGGCGTCCAGGTCGAAGAACCGGTCCGGGTCCTGGAAGGTGGCGACCGCGTCCCGGATCGCCTCCGGGTCGGGCGTGCCGGTCTGCAGCAGGTGGGCCCGCTCGGTCAGGTCGGTGGTGGTCCGGGCCTCGCTGAGCGCCCGGTCCAGCCAGGCCACCGCCGACGGCGTCCAGGAGTGGTGGAACGCCTCGATGTTGGCGTCGATCACGGTCGCCGGGCGATGGCCCACCGACCGGGCGTACGAGTCGAGGTAGTTCAGCGAGTGGTAGCCGGACGTCGGGTCGGTCAGCGGAGGGTAGATGAGCGCGGCGTTCGGGCTGCTGGTCACTGATGCACCACCTCGAGGGGTCGGGTCGGGGGAACCACGGCGCCCGGAGCACCCGCAGGTATCCGATGAGGAAGCCGGCGAGCTCGCGGAGCTGGTCGAGGTCACGGAACCCGCGGTCCCAGGCGGCCGCGGTCAGTCCGGCCGGGTCGCAGCCCCACTGGGCGGCGAGCACCGCGTCGGCGATCTCGGCGCGGAACCGGGCCGGCCGCCCCTGCCGCCGGGTGAGGCTCGCCTCGATGGCCTTCGCGGTGACGACCGCCTCGCGGGCCGTGGCGAGCACATCGGCCCGGCGCAGCCCGGGCGGGATCATCGCCGGTGAGATCTGCCGGGTCTCGGCCGCCCCGAGGCTGCGGACCAGCAGTCGCAGCGTCGCCTCCGGGGCGGGCAGGTCCGCCTCGTCCGCGGTGAGCCAGGAGCCGTCCGGGACCGGCACGCCACGGCCGAGCCGGTCGGCCGTGAGCAGGGCCAGCTCCTCCAGGGCGGGGTCGTCCGGGGCGGCGCCGCTGAAGCCGGCCAGCACCCGGGCCCGATGCGCCGCCGCGAAGCCGGGATGCAGCACGCGCAGCGCCACCAGCAGCTCCCGTTCGCTGACCCCGCCGGTCTGCTCGTACCGGGAGCGCCAGCCCTCCAGGTAGGTGGTGTGCACGTGCCGGACCGGCTCGTCACCCGGCCCGGCCGGGCACAGCCGGGGGTCGCCGGCCGCGGCGGCCCGCAGCAGCCGCCGGGCGTCGTCGGCCTTCGCGTCGACCGGATGATCCCCCAGCCACGACCGCAGGCCATCCATCGCCGAGCCGGCCTGCAGCGCCAGCGAGCGCCAGGTCAGCAGCCGGAACGGGATGCCCGCGGCGACCTTCAGCAGGATCTCGCCCTCGTCCGGGCCGATCGCGCCGGCCCGGATCGCCTCACGGACGGCGATCCGGATGTTGACCAGCGGCACGCTCAGCGAGCGGTAGTCGTCCTCGTCGAGGCCGTGCACCACCGCGACCTCGTGGTCACCGGTCACCACGCCGTCCCGGTAGAGCTCGAACACGTCGCCGAAGCCGCGCATCCCGTACTGCCACAGCTCGGCGGCCCGGAGCGCGCCCATGCTGCTGCTGCCGGCCACGGTGACGCCGCGTTCCAGCAGGAGCAGGATCTCGCGGTGCCGGACCGGCGGGCGGTGCATGAAGAAGCCGTCGACGATCAGGACCCGGTCGTCCGGGCCGGGGGCCAGCCGCAGCAGGTCGCCGTGTCCGACCGGGGGCAGGATCCGGGCGCCGGGCAGCAGGGCGGCGGCCTCGGCGGCGGGCAGGCTGGGGCCGAGGAAGACCAGGTCAGACATCGCCGGCTCCGGGGCGCAGGGAGAGCGCGGCGTCGTCGACCAGGCGCAGGCCCGGTGCGATCACCCGGCTCACCGGGATGCCGATGTCGTCGTGGGTCAGGTCGACGACGAACGGCTCGTGACCGGTGTACTCCATGATCCGGCCGGCTACGTGCTGC
The DNA here is from genome assembly GCF_050956125.1 of Actinoplanes sp. CA-252034. Classification (NCBI taxonomy): domain Bacteria; kingdom Bacillati; phylum Actinomycetota; class Actinomycetes; order Micromonosporales; family Micromonosporaceae; genus Actinoplanes; species Actinoplanes sp. CA-252034. The sequence goes on along the minus strand of NZ_CP191846.1, from coordinate 1,883,935 downwards.
ACGAGGGCCTCCAGGTCCTGGCCGAGGGCGGTAACCGCGGGATCCGGCGGGCGGATCGGCTCGCAGGGCAGGTCGAGCGCCGGGGGCGGCGTGGCGTACGGGTCCGCGGCCATGTAGACCTCCCCGGAGATGTCGTCGCGGGCCCCTCCGACGGTCACCAGCCGGGACTGGGCCGCCTCCGCCAGCGCCCGGCCGACGGCCCGGCCCGGGTCGACGTGGCATCCGAAGCCACCGAAGACCATCGGGATCGAGTTGTCCCACATGGACGCGCCGTAGCACGGCAGCCCGGTCGGCCCGGTCAGATCGACAACCTCGACCCAGCTGGAGGAGCCGCGGATCGCGGCGAGCACGGCCATGGTCGACGGGTCGGCGCAGGTGTCCGGGTCGACGTAGCGGCGGTCGGCGAGGGCGGAGATCGCGTACGGCGTCATGCCGTCGCGTTCGACCAGCTCGAGCAGCGCGTGCAGGGTCGCCTCGGCCGCGGTGTTGCCGGTGGCCAGCCCGCTGCTGGTGGGCGTGAACAGGACGTCGTTGGGGCTGCCTCCGGCGGCGACGGTGAAGTCGAGGAAGACCAGGTCGTAGGGTGCGAGGTAGGTGCGCCCGGTGAGCAGGCCGCGGCCGGCGACCCAGTCCAGCACTGTCCGGCCGGTGAGCGGCGACCGCGGGGCCAGGTGCAGGGTGCGGGGGTCATAGCCGAGATCGAGATCAACGGCGGGCGCGCGTACGGCCATCGCGAGCCGCGGGTTCTCGGCGTGCCAGCCCTCGATGCTCTCCATCGTCGCGGCGACCCGGGACTGGGCCGCGGTGAGCCCGGTGCCGACGGTGACGGCCAGGCACCGTCCGGTGGGGCGGTAGGCCACGTGCACCGGCAGCCCGACCTCGTCCAGCCCGGTGATGTCGGCGACCCGGGTGATCCCGAACCCCGGCAGCAGCGGCCGGATCCGTTCCCAGGTCTGCTCGGCCGGCGCCGCCCGGAACGAGCCGGGCCGGATCGGGTGATCGTCGACGGTTGTCGGCACGACGGGTCCTCCCCGGGGTGGTGCGGGCCGGCGCGACGGGAGCGCGCCGGCCCGGGCCGTCACTTGGACTGGTAGAGGTTGTTGTTGACGTTGTTGCCCGCCGCGATCAGCTCGAGGTCCTCGTCGGTCAGCTCGCTCAGGTCGATCGGCGCGTGCTCGGGGACACGCAGGACGTGCGTGCCCGGGGTGCCGTGGAAGGCTTGCAGGATCTCGGTGCGGGTGAGCAGCTCCTCCGGCTGGCTCCGGTCGACCGTCACGGTCGCCGCGGGGTCGACCGGCAGCCCGGCCTCGATCGCGTACTGCTTCGGGTCGGCGAGCAGCGCCGACAGGGCGGCGTCGTCGCTCCAGACCTTGGCCAGCAGGCTCTGGTAGGCCCGGTCGAATTCGGAGAAGTCGGTCTCTTCGGCGCTCATGACACACGTCCTTCCGGTGGTACTGCGAATGGGGTGACGGCCCGGTGGTGCCGGTGGGGCCGTGATGCCGGGCCGGGAAGCGGCGGTGGCGTGACCACGACGCTAGGAACGGCCGGGCGGGCCGGGCAAGGGAACCGGCGGTGACGGCACGGGACGGTGCCGTCACGCTCCGGGCACGGAACCGATCGATGTCACGGTCGCCGGTCAGGTGCAGCAGCAGGGGCAGCAGCAGGCCCCGGTCGGGTCCACCCGGCGACCACGCTGTCCAGCTCGTGCTCGGACAGCTCCTGCTCGTCGAGCTCGTCGAGGGCCGGCACGTAGAGCAGGAACGGCCCGCCCCCGGTGACGGCGTCCGCCCACGCCCGCACCTGCACGTCGATGTCCGGGTCGACGTGCTGGGCGTCGCGGACCACCACGACCGGGATCTCCGGCGGCAGCAGCAGGTCGTGCTCGGCGAGCAGCCGGTGCGGGTCGGCGTCGAGCAGCAGCTCCTGGTCCGGCTCCGACCACACATCGGCGACCAGCCGGCCGTACGCGGCGATGAAGAGTGCGCGTTCTGACGGGTCCATCAGGTCTGTCTCCGCTCTCACGGGGGCTGTGGGATGCGCTCATCGTCGGCGCGGACACCGGCCCCGGCGGAGCACGGCATCGATCGGTGCCACGGTGCCGCGGGCCCGGGCACGGTTCGGTGCCGTGCCCGGCCCGGCGCCGCAACCTCGCCGAATACTCGGATCACGGCGGACGACGCCGGCTGAGGCAGAGGATCGGGTGGTCGACATGGCATGCCGGACGCGTGACGGGCTCGGGCGGATGGTGATCCCGATGGTCTTGTTCCTGGCCGTCGCCGGGTGCGCGGACCCGGGCACCGAGCCGGCGGCGGCACGGCCGGAACCCGCCGGGCCGAGCGCCGCCGGGTTCGACCCGGCGGCGGTGCTGGCCGAGTTCGACACGGCCGACTCGGCGGCCTCCAAGGCCGGCGACGGCGAGAAGCTGGCCGTCTGGGAGACCGGTCCCGCCCTGCAGAACAGCCTGGCCGGGGTGAAACGGGCCCGGCTCAGCAAACGGGTGCTGCCGGGCTTCAAGCATCAGGATGCCGTGTTCGCGGTGTCCGAGTCGTGCTTCGTGACCGCGGCCCGGATGGCCGTGGACGGGGAGGACCGGCCGCGTGCCGACGCCGGCCACTTCGTCCGGTCCGCGGACGGCCGGTGGCAGCTGAGCCACCACGTGATGGTCTCCGACGAGCTGGTGGCGGCCACCGGGGCGTTCCGGAGGGCGACCGCGCACCCCACCGACGAGCTGCTGGACGCGGCCCGGCGTACCGCCCTCACGGGTGAGGTCTTCAACCGCAGCATCGCCGGCCCCGCCGACACCACGGTCCTGGCGCGCAGCGCCGTCCTCGACGACCAGCTCGCCGCCGGATGGTCCATCTACACCCAGCAGATGGAGGCCGCGTCCATGCGGGTGGACCGGCGGCTGACCGCCTCGGAGTGGGCGCCGTGCGCGGCGAAGGCCGACGACGGGGTGGTGGGCTTCCTGACCCTGAACGTGGTCGACACCATCGTCTCCACCAGGGACGGCGCCGACGCGGTCCTCGCGCCGCCCGCCCCGGACCTGCTGGCCACCGGCCGGACCACGGCCGTGAAGGCGCACACCATCACCGTGTCCCGCGTCGAGGTCTTCCTGGTCAAGGCCCCGCAGGACGGGCCGGCCACCGTGCTCGGGCTCACCGACGCGGCCACCGAGATCACCGCCACCGACTGACACCCCACCGCCGCCCGCGATCTCCAGGATGGCGGGCGGGCACGGCAGGGATCGATGCCATCGCTGGGAACCGGCGGGCCGTCGGCCGAGAATCGCCGTTATCCGGCTGCCGCCCGGGCTGTGAGGTGAGACCGATGCAACATCCCCGATTCCGCCACGACTACCTGCCGATCCGCCTCGCCGAGCCGTACCGGGACCACCTCGTGGTGGTCGGCGAGACCCGCAACGTGCTGATCGACGACCCGGTCGCGGTGGAGCTCGCCGCGTTGCTGGACGGCACCCGCGCCCTCGGCCAGGTGGTCGGTGAGCTGGTCGGCCGGCACTCGGCCGGCGCGCTGGCCCGGGCGCTGCGCCGCCTCGACGGCCTGGACCTGCTGGCGGCCGGGCCGTGCGCCACCCCGCGACCGGCCGCGGCCGCCTGGGACGCCCGTGCCGTGGCGCCGGACCGGGCCGAGCAGTGGCGGCGCGACGGGCGGGTGCTCCTGGTCGACGCGGGCTCCCCGGCCGTCGCCGACCTGGCCGCCCGGCTCGGCGAACTCGGCCCACCGGTGACCGTCCGGCCGGTCGACGACCCGGACCTCCTCGGGGAGGGCGGGCTGGTCGTGGTGGCTCCCGGCTCGATGATCGATCCCCGGCTGGCCCGGCTCAACGAGGCCTTCCTGGCGGCTGGACGGCCGTGGCTGATGGTCCGGCCGCACGGCCACGTGCTGCTGCTCGGCCCGTACCTCCGGCCCGGCGCGACCGGCTGCTGGGAGTGCCTGCGGCGACGCTGGACCGACAACGAGGAGGTCGTCAACTTCGTCGTCGAGCAGCGCGGCGACCGCGACCGGCCGACCCCGGCGTGGGCGGCACTCGACGCCACCACCACGGTCCTGGCCGGCCTGCTCGCCGCCGAGCTGCCGGTGCTGGCCGTCTCCGGCGACTCGCCGCGGGTCACCGGCCGGATGGTCTCGCTCGACACCCGCGACCTGAGCACCGCGGGGCACACGCTGGTCCGGCTGCCGCAGTGCCCGGCGTGCGGCGACCCGGCCCGGCTCGGCGGGACCGGGCCGCGGGTCACCGTGCCCGCCGACCCGCTGGCCGCCGACGACGGGACCGGCAGCCGCACCCGGCCCGCCGCGGAGACCCTCCGGATGCTGGAGCGCCAGGTCAGCCCGTACCTCGGGGTGGTGACACGGCTGACGCCCACCGGCGGCGGTGACGGGGTGATGTTCGGTTTCACCGCGGGGCACAACTTCGCGCTGGCCCGCCGGCCGGACCGGCTGCGGGGCAACCTGCGCGGGCTCAGCGGCGGCAAGGGACCCACCGAGACGCAGGCACGGGTCAGCGCGATCGGCGAGGCCGTCGAGCGCTACTGCGGGGTGTGGCGGGGCGACCGGCCCACCCGGCGGGCCGCCTACCGTGACCTGGGGCGGGAGCGGGCCGTGCCGCTGTCCGAGCTGCGGCACTTCTCGGCCCGTCAGCACGCCGAACGGGACCGGACCAATCCCGCGGCGGGGCTGTTCCACCACGTGCCGGTCCCGGTCGCCGACGACGTCGAGCTGGAGTGGACCGACGGCTGGTCGCTGACCCACGACCGGCCGTGCGCGCTGCCGGCCGCCTACGTCTGGTACGGCCACCCGGAGTCGGCCCGGCTCGGCCCCGCCGACTCCAACGGCTGCGCCGCGGGCGGCACCCTCGGCGAGGCGATCCTGCAGGGCTTCTACGAGCTGGTCGAACGGGACGCCGTAGCCCTCTGGTGGTACCACCGGTCCCGGCTGCCCGGCGTCGACCTCGGCGCCTTCGACGACCCCTGGATCAGCGCCGTGCGGCGGCACCACGGCACCGTCCTCGGCCGCCGTCTCTGGGTCCTCGACCTCACCGCCGACCTGCCGATCCCGGTGTACGCCGCGGTCAGCGAACGTGACGGTGGCGGCGAGGTGCTGGTCGGGTTCGGGGCCCACCCGAGCGCCGCGGTCGCGCTGACCCGGGCGGTGAGCGAGCTCAACCAGTTCCTGCCGCTCGCCGCGGCGGTGGCCGGCGCGAACGGCGGCTACCACGGCGCCGAGCCGGAGACCGCGCGCTGGCTGACCACCGTGGTCACCGCCGACCAGCCGTGGCTGCTGCCCGATCCGGGTCAGGTGCCGACGACACCGGCCCGGCATCCGGCGCCCACCGCGACGGACACCTCGGCCGCGGTGGCCGCCGCCGTCGGCACGGCCCGCGACGCCGGGCTGGAGCTGATCGTGGTCGACCAGTCGCGCCCGGAGCTGGAGCTGGCGGTGGCCAGGGTGGTCGTGCCGGGGCTGCGGCACTTCTGGCGCCGGCTCGGCCCGGGGCGGCTCTGGGAGACGCCGGCCACCCTCGGACGGGCGCCCCTGGCCACCGGCGAGGACTCGATCAACCCGTTGAGTGTCTTCTTCTGATCGCCCGGAGGGGCCCGTGCCATCGACCACCGCAGCACCGACGGAACCGGAGACCGGGGCGATCCGCCGGCTACCGGTCCGGGAGGAGTACCGCTTCCGCGAGCGGACCACGCTGAGCAACGGCGCCGGCGACGCGATCACCGTGCAGTACGGACGGTTCCAGCTGCACATGGAACGCCTCGGGCTCGGCCGCCGGGCGATGCTGCTGCGGCTCGCCGACGAGTGGCTCGACGACGACGACGTACAGCATCTGGTCGCCACGGTCGAGGGCGAGAACCGGATCCTGCGGGCCCAGGTCCTGCTCCGGCGGCTGGTCACGCACGCCTGGCTGCGGCGCCGCCTGTCCGCCGGCAACCGGCCGCTGCTGGAGATCGACCCGCAGGGGCTCGGCGCGTCGGTGCTGCCCCCACCGGCGCGGCACCGGCCCGGCGTACGGTATCGCATGTCCCGCCTGGCCCGGATCGACGCCGACGGTGATGTGCTCTGCGCCCTCAGCCCCGCCCACGCCGTGGTCGTCGGCTGTCCCGACCCGCGGGTGGCGGGCCTGCTGGCGACGGCCGCCGTCCAGGGCTGTGACCTCGACCGGGCGGCCGCCGTGCTCGGGGTGTCGGCCGCGGTGGCCGGCCGGGTCCTCGACGAGCTGATCGGCGCCGGGATCCTGGAGGAGCCCGGCCCACCGGCCGCGCCCGGTGTCTTCTGGTCCCCGGCGGAGCTGGAGGTCCACCACCGGTCCCGGGTCGGCCGGCATGCGCTGCCGGTCGGCGGGACCTACCGGTTCCGGGACCGGCTGCCCGCCGAGCCGCTGCGGCGCGCCTTCCCGGACGCCCCGGCCACCGATCTGCCCGAGCCGGACCTGGACGCCGTCGCCGCGGCCGAGCCGACGCTGACCGACGTGATCCGGGCCCGCCGGTCGATCCGCGCCCACGACGACGCCCACCCGATCGCCCTGGACCGGCTCGCCGAGTTCCTGTACCGGGTGCAGGCCACCCGCCCCGCCGGGGAGCACGACGGCATCGAGGTCGGGCACCGGCCGTACCCGGGTGGCGGCGGGCTCTACGAGCTGGAGATCTATCCGCTGGTGCTGAGCTGTGCGGGACTGTCGCCGGGGCTCTACCACTACGACGGGACGGCACACCAACTGCGCCTGCTGGCGCCGGCGGGACCGCTCACCGACCGGATGGCCGGGTACGCCCGCGCGGCCGCCGCCATGGCCGGGCCACCCCAGGTCCTGCTGGTGATCACCGCCCGGGTCGGCCGCCTGATGTGGAAGTACGAGGGGATCGGCTACCCGATGATCCTGAAGCACTCCGGCGTGCTCACCGAGCTGATGTACCTGGTGGCCACGGCGATGGGCCTGGCGCCGTGCGCGCTGGGCTCCGGCGACTCGGCGGCGTTCGCCGAGTTGTCCGGCATCGACCCGCTCGCCGAGCCCGCGGTCGCCGACTTCGCGCTGGGCTCCGTCCTTCCCCGGGAGCCGCGATGAGGTTCCGTAGGCAGGCGCTGCGCCACCTGGAGCAGCCGGAGAGCCTGGACCAGGTGGCCCGGCTCACCACGGTCCCGAGCTGGCTGCTCACCGTCGCGCTGGTGATCACCGTCCTGGCCACCGGCGCCTGGACCACGACGGCGACCCTGGACCGGGAGGTCACCGCCGGCGGGGTGCTGATCCACTCGCACGGCGTCTCCGACTTCGACGCTGCGGAGACCGGCCGGGTGGTCAAGGTCTGGGTGGACCGCAACGAGCCGGTCGCCAAGGGGAACCCGATCTACAGCGTCCAGGGCGACTCCGGTGGGATCGTCACGGTGCCGGCGCCGTGGGACGCGTACGTGGTGAGCCTGCTGATCGCCGAGGGCCAGGTGATCGAGCGCGGGGCCCGGGTCGCCGAACTGGAGCGCCTGGACGCCCCCGGCGACGCCCTGCAGGCGGTGCTGTTCGTGCCGGCCGCGAGCGCGCCGATGCTCACCGCCGGGCAGCCGGTCCACGTCGACGTGGCCGCCGTCTCCACCACCGTCTTCGGCACCCTGCAGGGCGAGGTCGGCACGGTCGGGACGTTCCCGGAGACCGAGGACTCGCTGCGGGCGTTCCTCGGCTCCGGCCGGGACGTGCGGCCGTTCCTGGCCGACGGGAGCGTGGTGCGGGTGGTGGTGCTGCTGCACACCGATCCGCAGTCGCCGACCGGCCTGCGCTGGTCGAAGGCGTCACCGCCGTTCCGGCTCACCTCGATCAGCGAGGCCGACGGCCGGATCGTGGTGGGCCGTGACCGCCCGCTCGACTGGGTGCTGGGCCGATGACCGGCACGATCGACCTCGACAAGCCCGCCCGCGAGCTGCCGCGCCGCAAACGGGTCCGCACGCCCACGCTGATCCAGATGGAGGCGGTGGAGTGCGGCGCGGCCTCGCTCGGCATCGTCCTGGCCCACCACGGCCTGCACGTGCCGCTGGAGGAGCTGCGCGAACGCTGCGGGGTGAGCCGGGACGGCTCGAACGCCTCGACCGTGCTCAAGGGCGCCCGGCACTACGGGATGACCGCCAAGGGCTTCCAGATGGAGATCGACAAGCTGGCGTCGGCGCCGTTGCCGGCCATCGTGTTCTGGAAGTTCCAGCACTTCATGGTCCTGGAGGGGATGGGCCGCAAGGTCTGGGTGAACGACCCGGCGACCGGTCCGCGGCCGATCAGCTGGGCCGAGTTCGACGAGGGCTACACCGGCATCGTGCTGACGCTGAGCCCCGATCCGGAGAGGTTCCGGCCGGGCGGGACCCGCTTCCGGGCGTGGACCGCGCTGGCCGCCCGCTGGCGGGGGCTGCGCGCGGTCGCCGTTCAGGCGGTGCTGCTGGGCCTGGTGATGGCCGTGGTCGGCCTGACCATGCCGGCGGTGGTCCGGATCTTCGTCGACCACGTGCTGCTCGGCGGCGGGGCGGGGCGCTCGGCGGGCTGCTCGCCGCGATGGCCGGCGCCGCGGTGGTCACGCTGCTCGCGGCCCTGGCCCAGGAGCGCCTGATGGTACGGGCCGAGACCGCCATGGCCCTGAGCACGGCCGCCCGGCTGTTCCGGCGGTTGATGCGGCTGCCCGCGGCGTTCTTCGACCAACGGCAGGCCGCCGACCTGACACGCCGGATCCGCAGCACCGACGTGGTGGCCGACGTGGTCACCCGGCGGCTGACGCTGACCCTGGTCGACGTGGCGCTCGTGGTCGCGTACGGCGGGCTGCTCTGCCTCTACGACCCACTGCTGGGGGCGGTCTCGGTGCTGCTGTGCGGCCTGAACGTGCTGGCTCTGCGGTGGGTGTCGGCGCTGCGCACCACGGCGGTGGCGAGTCTGCAGGCGGAGCGCAGCAAGTTGTTCAGTACCGTGCACACCACCATCCAGATGATCGAGACGGTCAAGGCGGGCGGGGCCGAGCAGCACAGTTTCCAGCAGTTCAGCTCGCGGGCCGCGGCGGTCACCAACGATCAGCAGCGGCTCGGCCGGCCCACCGCGATCCTGTCGGTCGTGCCCGCGCTGCTGGCCACCCTGAACACCGCGGTCCTGCTCGGGCTGGGCGGCCCACGGATCCTGGCCGGCACCCTCAGCATCGGCGTGGTCCTCGGCATGCAGACCCTGGTCGTGGCGATGAACCGGCCGGTCGCCGCGCTCACCGCGGTCGGCGCCCAGGTGCAGGAGATGTCGGCGGACCTGAGCCGGCTGCGCGACGTGGAACGCTATCCGGCCCCGAGCCGCCGGAGACGGACCCGCCGCAGCCGCTCGACGGGCACCTGCGCATCGAGGGGCTCACGTTCGGCTACAACCCGCTCGCCGCTCCGCTGATCAGTGACTTCGACCTGGACCTGCCGCCCGGCGCCCGGGTGGCGCTGGTGGGCCGCTCCGGCAGCGGCAAGTCGACGGTCGGGCGGCTGGTGTCCGGCCTGTACCGGCCGTGGTCCGGGCGGATCACCGTGGACGGCCGGGAACGGACGAGCATCGACCCGGGCCTGTGGGCGGCCACCGTGGCGATGGTGGACCAGGAGCAGATCCTGTTCGAGGGCACGGTCCGGGAGAACGTCACGCTCTGGGACTCCTCGATCCCGGACGACGACGTGGTGGACGCGCTCACCGACGCCGCGGTGCTCGACGTCGTGCTGTCCCGGCCCGGCGGCCTGGGGGCCCGCGTCGACGAGGGGGGCCGCAACCTCTCCGGCGGGCAGCGGCAGCGTCTGGAGATCGCCCGGGCGCTGGTACGCCGTCCGCGCCTGCTGGTCCTCGACGAGGCGACCAGCGCGCTCGACGCGCAGACCGAGCAGGCCATCGACCACCACCTGCGCCGTCGCGGGGCCACCTGCCTGATCGTGGCGCACCGGCTGTCGACGATCCGCGACTGCGACCTGATCGTCGTGCTCGACGGCGGCCGGGAGGTCGAGCGGGGCACTCACGACGAGTTGGTCGCCCGCGACGGTCACTACGCACGACTGGTGCGCGACGAATGAGGGGACGGGCCGGATGACGATCGAGACGGTCACCGGGGACGGCGCGCTCCTCGTCGTGGACGCGCCGAGCGACCTGTTCCTGGTTCGCACGCGAGCCGGCGGGCTCCGGTCGCGACGGCACTTCGTGGCCCGGATACCCGTCGGTGGTCTGGTGCCCGACGTCGCCGGGGCGGGGGTGTGGCGGCTGCTGGCCGTACCCCTGCCGGGTGGGCGTCTCGACCGGCGGCCGGAACCGGCGGACGACGCCGAGGCCGTCGATCTCGCCCTGTCCGCGCTGGCCGACGCGGTCCGCGGCGACCGGGAGCCGCCCCGCGACGCCCGTGCCCTCTACACCGGGCAGGTCGAGGCGGCGTCCCCCGGCACGGTCTTCACCGGCACTCCGGCGGTGTGCTGGGCACGCGGCGCGGGCGGACGGCTGATCCGCAACGACGGCGGGCCGGACGAGACGTTCGACGAGGGCGTGCCGGTGCTGCTGGCGGGGCGCGACTGGGTGCGGGCGGAACGGGGCGGCGCCGTGGAGGCCTGCTCCAGCGACGACCTGCTGCGATCCGGCGAGTTGCGGGCGGCGGTGCGTGACCAGACGGTACGCCTGTTGCGCCTGGTCGAACGGCAGGGCGAGGCTGCCGACGCCGCGCTGCTGACCTCGCTCACCAGCCGGGAGAGGGCTAACCGGGCGGCCGTGGCCCGTGCGACCCGGATCGCGTCGGGGCTGGTCGGCGCCCGTACCGCCGCCGAACCGGCCACCGATGGCGAGCGCTTCGGGCGGGCCGCGGCCGCGTTGCGCCTGATCGCCGGGCAGGGTGGCCTGCCGATCGTCGAACCGGCCGGCCGCCGTGCCGAGCCGGCCGACCTGACCGAGGCGGTCCGGGCGGTGGCCCGCAGCTCCTCCCTGCATCTGCGGGACGTGCAGTTGCCGGACGACTGGTGGAAGCAGGATCTCGGTCCGCTGCTCGGCCGGCGCACCGTCGAGGGCGGCGGGACGACGGTGGTGTGCCTGATCCACCGGCGCGGGCGGTACCGGGAGGTCGATCCGGAGACCGGGGCGGTGCTCGCCTCCGGGCGGGCCGCCGCCGAGGGGGTGTCCCGGACCGCCACCCAGGTGCAGCGCCCGATGCCGGTCGAGGCGTCGGTTCCCGGAGTGTTCCGGCTGGGCGGTGCGGGCGGCGGCACGGATCTGGCCGCTCTGGCCGGCTGCGGGCTGATCGTCGCGGCCCTGGCGCTGGCCGCGCCGATCATCACCGGCCGGGTGCTGGGCGCGCTGGCCGAGCGGGTGTCGGCGTCCGGCCTGACCTGGTCGGCACTGCTGCTGGTGGCGTGCGGTGGCGTGGCGGCGCTGGTCGGCGTGGCCACGAATCTACGTATGCTGCGCGGTGAGGGGCGGGTGGAGTACGGCGTACAGCTGGCCCTCTGGGATCGTCTGATGCGCCTGCCGGTCCGGTTCTTCCGCGACACCAGCAGCGGCGAGCTGGCCAACACGCTGCTCGGGGTCACGTTCGCCCGGGAGGCGCTCTCCGGGGTGATCCTTCTGCTGCTCACCTCGTCGCTGACCGCCGTCACCATGCTCGCGCTCGTCTGGGTGCTCAGCCCGCCCCTCGGCCTGGCCTCCACCGGCCTGGTCCTGGCCGGGTTGCTGCTGGTCGGCGTGCTGGGCCGGGTGGTGATCACACGGCAGCGGCGGGCGCTGCCGGCCGAGCACAAGGCGGTGTCGACCGCCCACCAGCTGATCAGTGGAATCTCGAAGATCAAACTCGCGGGGGCGGAGCAGCGGGCCTTCGCCCGATGGTTCGAGCAGACGGCGTACGCCCGGAGCACCCTCAACCGGGTCCGAGGCGTGCAGGCCGTGCTGCGGGCCGTCGCCACGGTGCTGCCGATCGCCGGTCAGCTGCTGCTGTTCACGATCCTCGCCGGTCCGCTCGCCGGCAGCCTGGCCCCGGACGACTTCTTCACCCTCAACGTGGCCTTCCTCATGCTGGTCGGCGCGCTGCTGGTGATCGTGTCCGGCAGTGTCGAGCTGCTGGCCGCGCTCCCCCGCCTCGCCGAGCTGAGACTGGTGACGGCCGGTGTGCCGGAGCGCACCCCGGACCGCGCCGACCCCGGCGACCTGCGCGGCGAGATCACCCTCCAGGAGGTCTGCTTCGGGTACGGCCCGGACGCCCCCCGGGTGATCGACGACGTGACGTTGCGGATCCCGGCCGGCGCGTTCGTGGCGATCGTCGGCCCGAGCGGCTGCGGCAAGTCCACCCTGCTGCGGCTGCTGCTGGGTTTCGAGTCGCCGTCACAAGGCTCGGTCTACTACGACAACCAGGATCTCGCCGAGCTGGACCTGCAGGCGGTCCGGCGGCAGTGCGGGGTGGTGCTGCAGGACGGGCAGCTGTTCGCCGGAACCCTGCGCGACAACGTGTGCGGCGCCGGGTCGTACAGCCTGGAGCGGGTCCTCGAGGCGGCCCGGCTGGCCGGTCTCGACGACGACATCGCGCACCTGCCGATGGGGTGGCGACCATGGTCCCGCACGGGGGCGGCACGCTCTCGGTCGGCCAGCGGCAGCGGGTCCTGATCGCCCGTGCGCTGATCCACCGCCCACGGATGATCTTCTTCGACGAGGCGACGAGCGCGCTCGACAACCGCACCCAGGAGCGGGTCACCGAGAGCACCCGGCTTCTCAGCGCCACCCGCCTGGTGATCGCGCACCGGCTGTCCACGGTGCGGCACGCGGACCTGATCGTCGTGATGGAGAAGGGCCGGGTCGTGCAGCAGGGCACGTTCGCGACCCTGATGGCGGAGCGGGACGGCCTGTTCCACCGGCTGGCCCGCCGTCAACTGCTGACCGGGGACGAGTGATCAGCCCAGGTCCATCACGGCGGCGGTCTCGACGAGCATCATGGTGGCCTGACCCGAACGACGGCCCACGATGTCCACCACCGACGTCGGCCCGCGGTTCTCCGCCACCACCCGGAACGCCTCGCTGAGCAGGTCGATCAGGCCCTGGGCGAGCATCTCGGCCGAGTCGCTCCACTCGTCCCAGGTGGCGGCGCGCGGCCGGGCCGGGTCGCCGGGCAGCGACAGGATCCGGTCCCCGGTGGCCCGCAGCAGCTCGTCGACCGGGCGGCCGATCCGGTCCAGCACCTCGACCAGCACCTGTACGGTCTGCCGGGCCGGCAGCCCCGACCGGTGCAGTTCCAGGGCCGCGCGCAGGGCCCGCGGGCGGACCAGCTGGACGGCGCCGTTCTCCCGCCACGCGACCACGCCGTGCCGGGTGAGAGCGTCCACGAGCGCCGGGGACTCCGCGGCGAGCCGCTGCATCAGGGGGCCCAGGCCGTCGCCGCGGGGCTGTCCGGGGCGTACCCCGAACATCGCCTCGATCGCGGTGAGGTTGAAGCCCTGCCGTTGCAGCGACAGGATGGTCTCCAGCCGGCGCAGGTGATGTTCCTGGTAGACGACGGTGCGGCCACGCCGGACCGGCGGGGCGAGGATGCGCCGGGCCTGGTGCGCCCGGATGTTGCGCGGCGACATCCCGACCTGGCGGCTCAGCTCCTCGATGGTGAACTCCTGCTGCGCCGTCGCCGGCCCTTCCACACGCTGGACGGTCATGCCGTCACCCCCGGTTCCCGCCCTCGCTGGGCACCGGACCATCGTCACGCGGGGCCTCGCCTACCCACATCGGGGCGCGGCACGTACTTTTCTCAGCGGGGAGACCGGGACGCTTTCCCCGTCCCGGTCTCCCCTCCTACGCCACGGCGGGGGTCAGCCGTGGGTGATCTTGGCGTTCTCGTCGACGTGGATGCCGGAGGCGAACTCCAGCACCTCCTTCTCACCCCAGCCGAGGCCGTCCCAGATCTGGATGACCATCCAGCGACCCTCGCCGAGCTTGACGAAGAGCGCGCCGCCGTCGGTCTGGTCGAGCATCTTGGTGAGCAGGCCCTCGGCGCCGTTGACGGTCACCGTCTTGCCCTTGAGCTCCTCGTTCGGGGGAACTCCTGCAGCTGGGCCACGATCTTGCCGACGAAGCTGTTCGGGTCCTTGTCCTGGAGGCCTTTGGGGGCGATGACGATGCCGTAGTCGTCGGCGCCCTGCAGCTCCCAGCCGTCCGGCACCTTGTCGAGGGTAAAGCCCTTGGGCTGCTCCCCCTGGTAGGCGACGAGCCTGGTGCCGACCGACTGCGGCGCGCCGGCCGACGGCCGGTCGCCGGCGGCCTCCGGCGCCTGCGGTGCGGCGCCGGTCCCGGTGGTGGCGACGATCACCGCGGCGAAGGCGGCGACGGCGAAGGCGCAGCTTCCGGCAACCTGGGTGGTACGCCGCCGGCGCAGCGCCCGCCGCCCGCGAGCCAGGTCGGCTGCGACCTGCTCCCGGGTCGGCTCGGTGTCGGGGCCGGCGATCCGCGCCAGCCCGTCCTGAAGGTTCTTCATGTCAGTTTCTCCTGGTCACAGAAGTGCAAGGGAGGGGTTGGGACCGAGAACCGCACGGAGCCGGTCGAGCGCCCGGGCGGTCTGGCTCTTCACCGTTCCCTCGGAGCACCCGAGGGCGTCGGCGGTGTCGGCGACGTCGAGGTCGTAGAAGTAGCGGAACACCAGAGCCGCACGCATCCGTGGTGGCAGCTCCCGGAGGGCCGCGCGCAGGCCGTCCGAGACGTCACCGGTGATGTGCTCGGCCGCCACCCGGTCGGGAACCTCGGCCATCGATCGCTCACTGCGCCGCCACCACCGCCGCCGCTCGTCGGTCAGCGCGTTCACCAGCGTCCGCCGGACGTAACCGTCCGGGTTGTCGGCTCGCTGGAACGCCGGCCAGGCGACATACAGCTTCGTCAGCGTGGACTGGACCAGATCCTCGGCCAGGTGGGCGTCGCCCGCCGTGAGCAGAGTCGCGGTACGCACCAGCGCGGCCCTCCGGCTGACCACGAACTGATGGAATTGCTCATCACGCTCGATCTTCACACGAGCCCCTCCTTCACTCTCACGCCTCCCTGACGACCAGCGCCTCCCCGAGGTTGCACGCCGTCGGCCGCGATCTCGGCACATAGGGCATGACCAGGGCCGCAGCGTACCCGCGCCCCCGAAGTGCGGCGATGATCTCATGTACAGAGATATGTCGATGGATTACGTTGACCGCCAGGCACTCTGCTCGTGTACAAGCTTCGATCCGAACGGGGACTCCATTGACCAGGCGCAGGTCCGCGCAGTTGGCCGTCGCTCTCGCCGCGGTGGCCGCGGTCACCACGATTCCGGGATCGCCGTCAGCGGCCGTCACCGGTGGCTCTGCGGTGGCCGACGGTGATCACCGGTTCGCGGTGCATCTCACCGACGGTGTCTCGCACGGGTGCACCGGGACGCTCGTATCGCCGTACTGGATCCTGACCGCGAAGGACTGCGTCACCGGCACGGCCGGGCCGATCAAGGCGCAGATCGGCAAAGCGAACCTGACCACGTCGGCCGGTCACGACCGGACCGTGGTCCGGTCGGTCACGCATCCGACGCTCGATCTCGCGCTGTCGCGCATCACACTTCCGGTGAACGACATCACGTTCCCGCGGATCGGCGCCACCCCGGTCGCGGCGGGCGAGTCGCTGACCATCCTCGGATACGGCCGCACCAACAGCAGCTGGGTCGGGCTGCTCCACCAGGCCACGGTCGCGGTGACCGGCGTCGAGGCGGACACCCTCGCGATCGCCAACGTCGAAGCGGGCGCCCCGACCACGTGCAAGGGCGACGCGGGCGGGCCGACGATCCGCCAGACCCCCACCGGCGTCGAGGTCGTCGCCGTGCACTCCACCTCCTACCAGGGTGGATGCCTCGGTGAGACGGCCACCCGGCGGGACGCGGTCGAGACCCGTCTCGACGTCGCAGCCCCCTGGATCACCGCGACCATCGCGGTGAAGCCGCGGACGGACTTCAACGACGACGGCAGGGCCGACATCGCCGGCATCAACCCGAGCAACGACATGGTGCTCTACACCGGTGACGGCGCCGGCAAGGTCTCCTCGGCAGCCCCGATGTGGGCGACCGGCGGGCTGTGGGCCGGCAGCCACGCCTTCACCGCCGGTGACTTCAACGGTGACGGCTTCAACGACATCGCGATCATCGACAGCCAGAACAACATGCGGCTGTACGCCGGTGACGGCGCGGGCAAGCTCACCAGCACGAGCCTGATGTGGGCGACCGGCGGACTGTGGGCCGGCAGCCACGCCTTCACCTCCGGCGACTTCAACAGCGACGGAATCCTGGACATCGCGATCATCGACAGCCAGAACAGCATGCGGCTGTACACCAACGACGGCACCGGCAAGCTGACCCAGAAGCCGATCATGTTCGGCGCCGCCGGCGCCTGGGTCAACCACAAGGCGTTCACCGGTGGCGACTTCGACAGCGACGGCAAGGCCGACATCGCCGTCATCGACAGCCAGAACAGCATGCGGCTGTACTCCGGTGACGGCGCCGGCAAGCTGATCCAGAAGCCGATCATGTTCGGCGCCGCCGGCGCCTGGGTCAACCACAAGGCGTTCACCGGTGGCGACTTCGACAGCGACGGCAAGGCCGACATCGCCGTCATCGACAGCCAGAACAACCTCCGGCTGTACTCCGGTGACGGCGCCGGCAAGCTGATCCAGAAGCCCGTCATGTTCGGCGGAAGCGGAGCCTGGGCCGACTGGAAGTGGCTCGCCTCCTGACGCACTGACCAGCGCCGCCACCGCTGCCCTCGGGCGGGGTGGCGGCGCTGGTCAGTTCGCGCCGAAGGCCGCCAGCACTCCGGTGTACGGCTTGGCCGGCGGTGGGGCGTACTCGTCGCGCTTCGACGTGTGGACGCCCAGGGTGATCAGGGACTGGACCAGGAGGGTCGCGGCGGTCACACCGTCGATCACCGGGACGCCGGCCTGCTTCGACACGTCGGCGCAGAAGGCGGCCATGCCGGCGCAGCCGAGCACGATCACGTCCGAGCCGTCGCTGTCCAGGGCGGCACGGGCCAAGGCCACCACCCGGGGCAGGACGGTGGGGTCGGACTCCAGCTCCAGGACCGGGATCTCGCAGGCGTGCACTCCCTTGCAGGCGCCGGCCGGGACGTACCTCCGCGCCAGATCGTGGGCTCGTCCGGCCGTACGCCCGAGGGTGGTGATGACGCTGAAACCGCGACCGGCCAGCATCGCCGCGTGCATCGCGGCCTCGGCTATGCCGACCACCGGACCGGCCGCGACCTCCCGCGCCGCGTCGAGCCCGGGGTCGCCGAAGCAGGCGATGACGTAACCGTCGGCGCCGGACCGCTCCCCCGCGACGACCTCGGCGAGCAGGCCGGGAACGGCGAGGGCCTCGTCGTAGTGGCTCTCGATGGACGCCGGGCCCATCGTCGGCGTGACCGCCTCGACGACGGTGCCCGGACCGGCGACGGCCCGGGCACTCGCCTCGATCAGCGTGGTCATCGACGCCGTGGTGTTGGGATTGATGACCCGGATCCGCATCAGGACTTGATCTTGATGGGGTCGAACGGCGCCGAGACCGGTGAACGGCGCACGAGGCCGAGGTAGACCGCGAAGCCCAGCCCGCAACCGATGAACCAGCTGTACTGCGCGACGTCGGTCATCTTCCCGAGCACCGGGATCACCGCGACGACCGCGCCGACGGCGGTGGCGATGATCGCCGGCGGGTGGTAACCACGCTTGTAGTAGTAGCGGCCGGTCGGCGACATGGTGAACATCGCGTCCACGTCGACCTGCTGCCGGCGGATCAGGTAGTAGTCGGCGATCAGCACCCCGAAGAGCGGTCCGATGAAGGCACCGAGCGTCTCCAGCGTGTAGTGGATGACCTCCGGATTGTTGTAGAGGTTCCACGGGGTGAGCAGCACCGACCCGACCGCGGCGATCATGCCGCCGGCCCGCCAGGAGATCCGCTGCGGGCTGACGTTGGAGAAGTCGAACGCCGGCGAGATGAAGTTGGCGACGATGTTGATGCCGATCGTGGCGATGGTGAACGTGAGTGCCCCCAGGACGATCGCGAACGTGCTGTCGATCCGCGCCACAGTCGTCACCGGGTCGGTGATCAGCTCGCCGAACACCGGGACCGTGAGCGAAGCCGTGACGACGGTCAGGATGCTGAACATCAGGAAGTTGACCGGGAGGCCGAGGAAGTTGCCGATCCTGACCGCCTGGAAGGACTTCCCGTACCGGGAGAAGTCGCCGAAGTTGAGCATCGGGCCGGAGAAGTACGACACGACCAGGGCGATCGCGCCGAGCATGACCGGGATCGCGTCCACACCGGTGACCGTGACCTCACCCAGGTTCAGGTCGATCGCACTCCACCCGGCCTCCGCGATCAGATATCCGGCGAGCACGAACATCACCACGTAGACGGCGGGGCCGCAGAAGTCGATGAACTTGCGGATGGTCTCCATGCCGGTCCAGAAGACCGCCGCCTGCAAGACCCAGAGCAGGGCGTACGTGCACCAGCCGAGCAGTGGCAGACCGAGGAACCCGTACTGGTCCACATCGGCGTAGGGCATCAGCGCCGGCCACAGTTTCAAGAGCACGACGTCGAGAGCGGCCGAGGCGAGGTACGTCTGGATGCCGTACCAGGCCACCGCGATCGCCCCGCGGATGATCGCCGGCACGTTCGCCCCGAGCACCCCGAACGCCACCCGGTTGATCACCGGATAGGGCACACCCGTCATCTGCGACGGCTTGGCCACCAGATTGCAGAAGAAGTAGACGATCGTGATGCCCACGACCAGCGAGATCAGCACCTGCCAGCTGGAGAGTCCCAGCGCGAACAGGCTGCCCGCCGTGACGTACCCGCCGACGCTGTGCACGTCGGACATCCAGAACGCGAAGATGTTGTAGGAGCCCCACCGCTGTTCCTTCAGCGGTGCGAGGTCCTCGTTCGTCAGTCGCGGATCGTATCCGGCTTTCGTGACGCCGCTGCCGACCGGCATGCCGGCGGCTTCGACCAGGTCCTCGTGGTGTTTGCTGGGGATGGTGTCGGCCATGGCCGTCACGCTATGAATCCGCTGTTTCACCCGGATGTGCGGAACTGTATATCTTGCGGCGCGGTAGCCGGACGATGAACGTGGAGCCGCCGTCGTCGCCGGGGCGGTAGTCGACGTCGCCGTGGTTGGCGCGGGCCAGCTCCCGCACGATGTAGAGACCGAGCCCGGTGCCGGCCACCTTCCCGGCGGTCGAGGAGGCTCGGGCGAAACGGTCGAAGAGGCGGCCCCGGAACTCCGGCGGCACGCCCGGCCCGTGGTCGCGGATCTCGATGGTGACGGACGGCTCGCCGGCCCGGGCGACGACCTCGGTGGCGCCTCCGCCGTACTTGGCCGCGTTGCTGATCAGGTTGGTGAGGATCTGGTCGAGGTGGCTCGGCTGGACCATCGCGACCAGATCCTGCGGGCAGGTCACCGGGACCGGGGTGGCGGCGGTCGCGGTGAGCGCCGCCTCGATGTGGTCGGCGAGCGGCACCGGGGCGGGCCTGGCGGTGAGCCGCCCCGCGTCGAGGCTGACCAGGTCGAGGACCTCCTGGACGATGGTGGCGAGCCGCTGCGTGGTCCGGTGGACCCGGGTGATGACGTCGCGGGCCGGGCCGGGCAGGTCGTCCTCGGTGAGGGCCAGGTCGAGGTAGCCGAGGATCATCGCGAGCGGGTTGTTGATCTCATGGCCGAGCATGCCGATCAGGTCGGCCTTGAGCTGGTTGGCGGCCTCCAGGTCGGCGGTCCGGGCCCGGACGGTGTCCTCGAGGGAGTCGTAGAGCAGCGCGTTGTCCAGCGCTACGGCGAGCTGGCCGGCGATCAGGCGTACCGCCTCCAGCCGGTCGGTGGAGAAGACGCCGGCCTGCCGGTGGTTCTCCAGGATCAGGACGGCGCCGTCGGCGTCCCGGCTGGGGACGGGCACCGCGAGCAGCGCGCAGACATCGAGACCGGCGAGGTACGGGTCGCGCGCGAACCGGTCGTCCTCGCACGCGTCGGCCACCAGCAGCGGCCGGCGGGTCCGCCGCACGTAACGCAGGGCCGAGTCGAACGCGCCCGACGAACCGGCCAGCCGCACGTGGGTGGCCCCGGTCATGGCGCTGAGCACGTCGCCGACCTGCTCCTCCAGGCCGGCCAGCGAGGTCGCCGAGTTCAGCGCCCGAGCGGCCCGCAGGATGGCCATCAGGTCGATCCGGTCGGCACCGGAGCCGCCGCTGCCGGACGCGCTGGTCTCGGTGGCGCGCAGGAACGGATGCCACGACTCCAACCGGGACACCACGGCGGTGGCGCCCCACGCCCGGTAGGTGTCCCGGGCCTCGGCCAGCAGCCGGTGCGCGGTGTGGGTGAGCCCCCGTTCCAGGTGGAAGCGGGCGGCCCGTTCGGCGAGCACGGCCCGATGCCACGGCCGCCCCGCCACCTCGTGCAGGCCGGCGTCGAAGTGCCGGGCCGCGGAGTCGGGGTCGCCCCGTGCCCAGGCGCGTTCGGCGTCGGCCAGGTGCAGCAGCGGCCGGAAGTTGCGGGGAGCGTCGGCGGCGCGTCGGGCCAGCCAGTCCCGGACGACGCCCAGCTCGTCGATGACCGCGGTGTCGCCGTCCCGCAGCCGCGCGGCCAGGCTCAGGCACCGCAGCACCCGGGCCAGCGCGGACGAGTAGAAGCCACGGATCGCCTCGCAATGCTCCATGGCGGCGGCCGAGTGCCGCTCCAGGGCCGTGTCGTCCTGCTGGAACAGCGCGAGCAGCCCCTGATTGACGTGGCAGGTGGCGAGCGCCGGTGGATAGGCGAGGACCGGCTCCTCGTCGAGTGGCTCCTGGCCGCGCGCCGCGCGTACCAGATCCCGGAAGGTGTTGAGGCTGAAGGCCGCGATCCGGTTGCCGGTCCGTTCGGCCGTGCCCAGTCCGGTGGTGATCTCCTCGTCGACGGTGTCCAGGGCGTCGGCGGTCTCCAGCACCACCGAGGCCAGCCGGGCGCTGAGCAGTCCGGCCACCTGGACGTCGCCGGCGGCGAGCAGGTCGTCGCGGGTCTGCTGCCCGGCCTCGACGATGTCCTCGAGTGGCTCGAACCAGTGCGCGGCCAGGAACAGGTGCATGTACCGGGCGATCGCGGTCTCGGCGGGCCAGCCGTGCTCCCGGCCGACCGCGACGACGTGCCGGCTCAGCCGGTATCCGGTGCGGTAGTCGTCGAACAGGGAGATGGTGGCGCAGATCACCGACCCGGCGGCGCCGACCACCGGAGCACACACCCCCTCCCGGCGCCACAGCCGGTACGCCTGCAGCAGCATCCACGAGTGCTCGACCGGCCCCAGCTGGTAGGCGGGCACGAGCAACCGGTTGATCAGCCGGCCGGTCGCCAGCACGAGCGGGTCGGTGGTCTCGGCCGCCCGCTCCAGGTCGCCGAGACCGTCCCGCAGCGCCGCGACCTCCCGCCGTACCGTCGGCTCCGGGTCGTCCGGGGGCACGATGCCGCACCGGCGCAGCACGTCCAGGCCCAGGCCGTACGCCGCGAGGATCTCGTTGCGCTGGGACAGCACGTTGATCTGGATCGCCGTCGCGGCGGTGAGGGTGACCAGGTCCGGGGACCGGCCGGCCAGCTCCCGGTAGACGTGGTCGGCGTCGTCGAGCCGGCCGAGACAGTAGTAGGTGAGGTGCCGGTCCACGGCCACCGCGTTCCGGAGCGAGTCGTCACCCACCCCGTCCAGGAGCCGGCCGGCCACGTCGAGCAGGTCCACGGCGATCGGATAGTTCGTCAGCCGGATGGTCCGGCGGGCCGCGGCGTGCAGCAGGGCCGCCGCCTCCCGGCGCTCCTCCGGGCTCTCCACCAGGGCCTCGGCACCCAGATACTGCTCGGCGGCCTCCTGGGGGTAGGCGGTGGCCAGACGGCGCGCCATGATCAGCTGCAGCCGCTGCCGCTCGGTGTCCGGCAGGCACTCCCGGGCCGCCTGGAGCACCAGGTCGTACCGGAACCGGACGGTGTCCCCGGCGCGCAGCACGAATCCGTCCTCGACCGCCCGTCTCACGTGCCGGTCCAGCTCGTCCGCGGCCGTACCGGTCGCGGCGGCCAGCAGCCCGACGGTGACCTCGCCGCCGAGGCAGGCCAGGGCGGCGTACCGGCGGCGGCATCCGGCGGCCTGCTGCGCCAGTCGCCGTGCGGGCAGCTGGGACAGCTGGTGGGAGGAGACGAAGGCCCGCACCTCCCCGGCGTCCCACCGCCAGCCGCCGTCGGCCGATCGCAGCAGGCCGTCGGTACGCAGGGCGTTGAGCACCTCGATCGTCGCGTAGGGATTGCCCTGGCTGCCCTGGCGGATCAGGGCGCTCAGGCCGGTCACGTCCTCCGGCGGCATCCGCAGCACCGCCGCGACCAGCGCCGTGGCCGCGCCCGGGCCGAGCCCGCCCAGCCGGATCACCGGGTCGGCCAGGCCGTCGTGCCGCCATCTGTCGACCGACGCCTGCACCGGCGGGTGACCGTTCCGGTAGGTGACCACCAGCAGCAGACCCGGAATCGGCCCGCTCGTCATGATCGAGTCCAGGACCTGCATCGATACGCCGCTCGCCCACTGGAGGTCGTCGAGGACGAACACGATCCGGTGCCGGGCCGCGAGCGTGCGCAGCAGCACGACAGCGGTGGCGCTGATCCGGGCCCGGGCGGTCACCGGGTCCCCGCCGGGCGGCCCGTATGCGGCGTCGAGGAGATCGGCCAGCTCGGGGACGGCCGCGCACGCCACGGCGATGTTGGCGCCGAGCGCGGCCCGGATCCGCCGCCGGGCGTCGTCCACCTCGGGTTCCGGCGCGGCGAGCAGCAGGCGGGTCAGCACGCGCAGCGCCCGGGTGATGCCCCCGGTGTCGGTGCCGGTACGGAACTGGTCGAACCGCCCGTCGGCGAACCAGCCGCCGCGCGCCGCCACGGCCGGCCGCAGACTGCGGACCAGCGCGGTCTTGCCGATCCCCGGCGGCCCGCTGACCAGCACCGCCGGCGTGCCACCGAGCATCGCCCGGTCGAGTGCCGCGGTCAACGCGCCGATCTCCCGTTCCCGGCCGATCAGCTCGGCGGGCGGCGTGAGGAACGCCGCGAAGTCGCGTTCGCCGAGCGCCCATCCACCGTCCGGTCCGGTCCGGCAGCGCTCCAGGTCGAAGGCCAGCCCGTCGGCGCTCTGGTAGCGGCGTTCCGGGTCCTTCTCCAGCAGCCGCATGATGATCTCGCTGAACCTAGGCGGCAGCTCCGGACGGCGCCGCTCCACCGGCTCCGGTGGCCGGACCAGCGTGTCCCGCACCAGTTCCAGGGGGTCGTCGCCGGCGAACGGCGGCTCGCCGACGGCCAGCGCATACAGGGTGGCGCCGAGCCCGTACAGGTCGGCGCGCGAGTCGACCACCGGCCCGATCCGGCCGGTCTGCTCCGGCGCCAGGTAGCCGAGCGTGCCGACCGGCCCGCCCGTCTCGTCCGCCTCCGGCGGCCCGGACAGCGCCAGGTCGAAATCGATCAGCACGGGACGGTCGGCCAGCACCACGTTGGCGGGGGTGATGTCGCGATGGACGACGCCGGCGCGGTGCACGGCGGCCAGCGTCGCCGCCAGGTCCGCGGCGATTTCCAGCAGACGGGGTACGGCTACCGGCTCGCCCTCCAGCGACCTGCCCCCGTCGTCCTCCAGGATCAGCGTCTGGCGCGACTGGGTGGCGGCCAGCCGGGGCACTCCCGGGATGCCGGCGAGGCGGCGCAGGATCTCCTGTTCGTGCCGGACTCGGCGGACCGCGCCGGGTCCGGTGGCTCGTTTGCGGATCAGGACGCCGTGGCGGTCGGCCGGACTCCGGCGAAGGACCTGTGTCCGTTCGCTGCGATAGAGCACCACCTCGCCCACTAACCCATTTTTCTCATTTCTGGGACCTGGGTGGTGGCTCTTCCGCAAACAGCCCAATGTGCCGCGGCAGTGCTGCGATGAACCCCTGCAACCGGTGGTGATGGCGGGCACAGACCTGGGACAGCTCGTCCGCGTCCCGCCGGAGGAAGGCCGTCAGCATCCCGGCGTGGTCGGAGTGCAGCAACTCCCGGTCGGCGCAGGTCAGATGCGACATCGGCCGCAGCGGCTCGGTCATGTTCCACGCCGACTCCAGCATGTGCAGCAGGCGGCGCATCCGGCACGGGCCGATCAGCGCCAGATGGAACCGCCGGCTCTCCCGGTGGTAGGCCGCCCCGCTGTCGTCGTCCTCCATCGCCGAGTCCAGAGCCCGCAGCGCGCCCCGGGCCAGCCGATCGTCCTCGCCGGTCGCCCCGGCCACCGCCACCCGCAGCGCCGCCGACTCCAGCGCCTCCCGGACCAGGTAGATCTCACCGAACTCGCGGGCCGTCATCATCGCCACCCGGTAGCCGCCGTTGGTCCGATGGTCGACCAGACCCTCACCGATCAGCGTCATCAGCGCCTCGCGCACCGGGATCCGGCTCACGCCGAACGCGGCGGCCACCGCGTCGACGGGGATCGCCGAGCCGGGTGGCACCTCGCCATACAGGATGATCGTCCGCAGCTCGTCCACGATCGCGCTCCGCACGCTGCCCGCCTCCCGGTCGGCGAGCCGGGCGAGCAGGGCCGATCGGCGCCGCGGTCCGGACATGTCCAGACGCTAGCCGCCCCCGGTTATCGGCACGTTTCGTGGCACCGTGGATAGGCTGGCGTCAGATCGTGCTCACCGGAGGTGGCGATGCCCCTGTACCCGCACCAGCCGCATCACCGTCCCGAGTGGCCACCGCCGCATCTGCCCCCGGCCGGGCCCGGGCTGCCGGGCTGGCTGGAGGAGCGGCTCTTCGACCAGCGGATCGTGATGCTGCGCGGGCATCTGAGCGCCGAGACCGCGACCGGGATCGCGGCGGCGCTGCTCACCCTCGACTCGGCCGGCCCGGAGGTGGCCCATCTGCACGTGTCCAGTCCGGGCGGGGATCTCAGCGCCGCACTGTCCGTGGTCGACGTGATCGACGCGCTGGCCGCGCCGGTGCATGCCCTGGTCACCGCGGAGGCGGGCGGGGCGGCGCTGGCGGTGCTGGCCGCGGCGGATCAGCGGGCGGCGTACCGTCATGCGCGTTTCAGACTCGCCGAACCACGCGCCGCCGGGGTGACCGGGACCGCCGACGAGGTCGCGGCTGCCGCCGGGCAGCACCTGCGCGAGCTCGAGGAGGTGCTGGTGCGGCTGGCCGAGATCACCGGCAAGCCGCGCAGCCGGATCGAGGACGACCTGTCCGCAGGCCGCATCCTGAGCGCCGCGGAGGCTCTCGACTACGGCCTGATCGACGAGGTGGTGGCCCCGAAGAAGAACGGGCCCCGGTAGGAACCGGAGCCCGTTCTACGAAGTTTCAGAAACTTCAGGAAGCGACCTTGACGCCCATGGAACGGGCGGTGCCGGCCACGATCTTGATGGCGGCGTCGAGGTCGTTCGCGTTGAGGTCGACCAGCTTGCGCTCCGCGATCTCCTTGATCTGCTGGGCACTGAGGGTGCCGACAGTCGTGGTGAGCGGGTTGGCGGCGCCGGACTGGATGCCCAGGGACTTCCGGATGAGGAAGCTGGTCGGCGGCGTCTTGTAGGCCAGCGTGTGGCTACGGTCCTCGTAGACCGACACGATGACCGGGATGATCTCGCCCCGGTTCTTCGCGGTGGCCTCGTCGTACTCCACCTTGACGGCACGCATGTTGGCGCCGGTCGGGCCGAGCATCTTACCGAGGTCGACCATCGCGGCGTTACCCGCCTCAAGCGCGAGGGTTACCTCATGGGTCTTCTTCTTGGGAGGCATTGGGTAAGGCTCCTTAGGGTGAGCTGCGGGCCGAGACAACGCAGCTCGCCAGCATCAACGACACACGACAACCCCGAGACCCTACTACCGCTATGACGAGACGGTCAAAACGGTGGGTGTACGGGGTCTCGGGTCCGCCACCCAGTGTAGCTCCCGGCTTCGGAGCACCGGGGACCGGCCCGGACGTCAGAGCCGGTCGCGGTCCAGTTGATCACCGTCGGCCGATAAACCGGACAGACCGGCACAAGATTCGGGCTTCGACCCCGTGTCACGATCGGCAACCTGAGCCGGGAACAATGGACGTCATGCAGACCCGCACCGACCTACGCAACGTCGCCATCATCGCTCACGTCGACCATGGCAAAACCACCCTGGTCGACGCCATGCTGCGCCAGGGCAGCCAGTCCCACGCGCGTGGCGAGATGGCCGACCGCGTCATGGACTCCATGGACCTGGAGCGGGAAAAGGGCATCACCATTCTCGCCAAGAACACGGCGATCAGCTACCAGCCCGCCGAGGGCGAAGCCGTCACGATCAACATCATCGACACCCCCGGCCACGCCGACTTCGGCGGTGAGGTCGAGCGCGGCCTCACCATGGTCGACGGCGTCGCGCTGCTCGTCGACGCCTCCGAGGGCCCGCTGCCGCAGACCCGCTTCGTGCTGCGCAAGGCGCTCTCGGCCAAGCTGCCGATCATCCTGATCATCAACAAGGTCGACCGTCCCGACGCCCGCATCAAAGAGGTCGTCGACGAGACGTACGAGTTGTTCCTCGACCTCGACGCCGACGAGCACCAGATCGAGTTCCCGATCGTCTACGCGTGCGCCCGCGACGGCATCGCCTCGCTGAACCAGCCCAAGGACGGCACCGTCCCCGAGGACAGCGACTCCCTCGACGTGTTGTTCAGCACCATCCTCAACACCATCCCGGCTCCGAAATACCACGAGGACGCCCCGCTGCAGGCGCACGTCGTCAACCTCGACGCCTCGCCGTTCCTCGGCCGTCTCGCGCTCTGCCGCGTCCACGAGGGCACCATCCGCAAGGGCCAGACCGTCGCCTGGTGCAAGACCGACGGCACCATCAGCAACGTGCGCATCTCCGAGCTGCTCGTCACCGAGGGCCTCGAGCGCAAGCCCGCCGAGAGCGCCGGCCCCGGCGACATCATCGCCCTCGCCGGCATCCCCGAGATCATGATCGGCGAGACCCTCGCCGACGCGGAGAACCCGATCCCGCTCCCGCTGATCACCGTCGACGAGCCGGCCATCTCCATGGTCATCGGCACCAACACGTCGCCGCTGGTCGGCAAGGTCAAGGGCGCCAAGGTCACCGCGCGCATGGTCAAGGACCGCCTCGACAAGGAGCTGGTCGGCAACGTCTCGCTCCGGGTCCTCAACACCGACCGCCCCGACGCCTGGGAGGTCCAGGGCCGTGGCGAGCTGGCCCTCGCCATCCTCGTCGAGCAGATGCGCCGGGAGAACTACGAGCTCACCGTCGGCAAGCCGCAGGTCGTGACCAAGCTCATCAACGGCAAGGTCCACGAGCCGGTCGAGCGCCTCACCATCGACGCCCCCGACGAGTACATGGGCGCCATCACCCAGCTGCTCTCCACCCGCAAGGGCCGGATGGAGGAGCTGATCAACCACGGCACCGGGTGGCTCCGCATGGAGTGGCTCGTTCCCGCCCGCGGCCTGATCGGCTTCCGCACCGAGTTCCTCACCGAGACCCGCGGCACCGGCATCATGCACCACCTGTTCGAGGGCTACGAGCCGTGGGTCGGCGAGCTGCGCACCCGCCAGAACGGCTCCCTCGTCGCCGACCGGGCCGGCGCCGTCACCGCCTTCGCGATGATCAACATCCAGGAGCGCGGCCAGCTGTTCGTCGAGCCCGCCACCGAGGTGTATGAGGGCATGATCGTCGGCGAGAACTCCCGTGACGACGACATGGACGTCAACATCACCAAGGAGAAGAAGCTCACCAACATGCGCGCGGCCAGCGCGGACAACACCGAGAAGGTGATCCCCCCGCGCAAGCTGTCCCTGGAGCAGTCCCTGGAGTTCTGCCGCGAGGACGAGTGCGTCGAGGTCACCCCGTCCGCTGTCCGGATCCGTAAGGTGGTTCTGGACGCCACCACCCGTGGGCGTGCCGCTGCTCGCCGTAAGCACCAGTAGTCTCTGGTTCTCTCTCGGCCCGTCCTGAGTCTCTGGCTCTTTCTCTCGGCCCGCCCTGCGTTTCCTGGGGCGGGCCGTTCGGGTTTCCGGGGTGTTCTGGTGGGTCGGTGGGTCGGTTCTGGGCGGCACATGGCCCACTCCGGGCGGTCAGGCTTGGTCCCTCCGTGGGCCATGTGCCGCCCAGAACCTTGCGCCGAACGCCTTTGGGCCCGGCGGTTCACTTCCGGGTCAGATCAAGACCCCCTCGGCGGTACGGTGTGAGCGCCTGCACACCCTTGCGGCACCCAACCGCGCGCCCGCCGCCGCTCGGCGCGCCCCGCAGCACCCACCCACCGGCGCACACCGCCGCAGCACCCATCTCAGCGCGCGCCCCGCCGTTTGCCGCACCCCGCAGCCTCACCCACCCGCGCACGCCACCACTCGCCGCTCCGCGGCCGCGCACGCCGCCCGGCGGCAGCCTCCCCGCCGCGCACACCGTCGCTTGCCGCGCCCGCAGCACCCACCCCATCGCGCACGCCACCGCTCGCGGCGCCCCGCAGCACCCACCTCATCCGCGCACGCCACCGCTTGCCGTCCGACGGCCGCGAACCCCGCCCCTTTGCCGCCCCGCACCACCCACCTCACCGCGCACGCCGCCCCGCGGCGCTCACTTCGCCGCCCCGCGGCACTCACGCCGCCGTGTGCTGGGCGGTGGCGGGCCACTGCCTCGGCTGCACCGCCATCTCGTGGTGGGTGGGGTTGCATACGGCGAAGGGCCCGGACGACCGTGGTCGTCCGAGCCCTTCGCGCGGTGATTCTCGGGGTTACTTGTCGGCCAGGATCTCGCGCTTCTTGTCTCTTGAGGTCTTCGCCAGGCTGGCGATCGTGGCTATGGCCAAGGTGCCGAGGATCACCAGCAGGGAGAGCCAGATCGGGATCTCCGGAGCCCAGTGGAAGCCCTCACCGCCGTTGATGAACGACAGGCTGTTGGTGTGCAGGGCCTCCAGGACCAGCTTGACGCCGATGAAGGCGAGCACCACGGCCAGGCCGATGTTGAGGTAGACGAGACGCTCGAGGAGACCGCCGAGCAGGAAGAACAGCTGGCGCAGGCCCATCAGCGCGAAGACGTTCGCGGTGAAGACCAGGTACGGCTCCTTGGTGATGCCGAAGATCGCGGGGATCGAGTCGAGCGCGAAGATCAGGTCCGTGGTGCCGATCGAGATCATCACGATGAGCATCGGGGTGAAAAGGCGCTTGCCCGTCTCCGTGACGACGCTGAACCGGCCGTCACCGAACTCCGACGAGAGCGGTAGGGCCCGCTTCGCCCAGCGGATCAGGATGTTCTCCTTGAAGTCCTCGTCCTCGTCCTCGCCCTTGACCAGCGTGATCGCCGTGTAGACCAGGAACGCGCCGAAGATGTAGAACACCCACGAGAACTGCGTGATCAGCGCGGCGCCGGCGGCGATGAAGATGCCACGCATGACGAGCGCCAGCACGATGCCGATCAGCAGCACCTTCTGCTGAAGATGCCGTGGCACGGCGAACCGGGCCATGATGATCACGAATACGAAGAGATTGTCGACGCTCAGCGAATACTCGGTGAGCCAGCCGGTGTAGAACTCACCGGCGGCCTGTCCACCAGCGGTGAGCCAGACCCCGATGCCGAAGACCACGGCCAGGCCCACATAGAACGCGACCCATCCGCCGGCTTCCTTCATGCTGGGCTCGTGTGGCCGGCGCCCGATGATGAGCAGATCGACGGCGAGAACCGCGATAAGCGCGATCAGGGTGGCGCCCCAGACCCATGCAGAAACGTTCAACTAAGGACCTCCGGCAGACACGGGTCGTCGCTGCGCCCACCCTGGACTGGATGAGAACAGCGACGTGCGACTGTCGGAGGTCTCTTCCGCCACGGATCTTGAATCCGTGACCACCGGCCCCGGGCCCGCCCCGAAGGGCGATCCGTGTTGACGAGACCGGAGCGGGGGAATACTCCCCTCCCACAGGAGCCATTGTTACGCATCCTCGGCGCGAACGGCACACCGGGAGCCCAGAGAGTGGTACGGCTCGCGGTCGAAACTCCCCATACGGGCAGATACGACATCCGCCACACATCACCTGACTCGCTGATGCCGTTACTCAGATCACCCTACGCCGTGACCAGCGACAATCCGGGTCGTTCGGGTCGGCACCCACTGTGGGGCATCCTAGTATGCTGCCTATCTGGTGCGTATGGGACGCTTGTGGGCATGGTTCTCGAAGTGACGCTGATCGACGTCCTCCCGGGCCGGGAGGGCGACTTCGTCGATGCATACGAGCTGGCCCGACCGCTGGTGGCGACCACTCCCGGTTGCCGTTCGGTCCGTCTGCAGCGCGCTGTCGAGTCCCCGCAGAGATTCGTCCTCCTCGCCGAGTGGGACAGTGTCGAAGCCCACGAGAACAACTTCCGCCGCTCGGATCGTCTGGCTCAGTGGCGCGCCCTGATCGGCGGCTCCTTGGCCCAGCCGCCGCTTGCCGAGTACTTCACCGACATCCACAGCCCCCGCCACCACCCGGACCGCGGCTTCTGACAGAAATCACGCTCCTCCGCCCGCCCACAAACCCCACCGACCGCCAAGCCCCCGCCAACGCGCGCCGGGAATCGGGTCCCCGCAACCAGGGCCGCCCCCTGGATGCCTGGGCGTGGGCTGGGGCCGCCCCGTGGATGCCTGGGCGTGGGCCGGGGCCGGACTGGGGCCGGGGCCGGACTGGGGCCAGCCGTCGGGTGTCAGCCACCGAGGCCGGACCTCGGGTCGGGGCGGGGACCGGGCCGGCTGCGGGACCGGTGTCAAACATCGGGTGCTGGCCACCGGACATCAGACGCCGAACGCCGGGGTGCCGGACGCCGATTGCCGAACGCGGGACGCCGAGTGCCGAGTGCCGGACGTTGGGCACCGGGTGCTGGGCGCCGGACGCCTTGAGGAGCTTCGCGGTGAGGCCATCGCTCCCAAGAGTGAGGCCGTCGTCCCCAAGAGTCGTCAAGGTCAGGCGGAGCCGTCCCCCTCTTTCCGCGATCTTGCGCCGGCTCTCCTTGAGGCCAGCCGCTACCTCACGAACGTGACTTCGGACGGTGAGTGACGCATCGGAATCCAAAGGACCGTAGTTGGCCGAGCGGTGCTCCACACGACCGCGGGCCAGCGATGGTCCTGCTCAGCGGTAGCGAGCCCGCTGCCCCATGTCGTCGAAGCCGAGCTTCCGGTAGAGACGGGCCGCCGACGGGTTGTTCACATTGACGGTCAGCCAGGCCTCGGTGGCTCCGGCCGCGGCCATGCGGCGCAGCGATTCCCGGATCAGCGCGCCACCGAGCCCGGTCCCGCGGGCGGCCGGCACTACGCCGACCTGCACGATCCAGCCTTCGGCCGCGGTGACGAACCCGGCGTCACCGTGTCCCGGAAGAGCCGCCATGATCGACCACTGCGGCCGGAAGTCGTCGTCTTCGGTGTTCTCCTCGATCCACTCCTGGGCGCTCGGGTCGGGAAAACCCGGCCGTTCCCGGAACGACGCCGCATACACCGCATGAAATCGTTCAGCGGTCTCCGCCGACCACTCGACGACCTCGGCCCCGTCCGGCCAACCGGCCTCGAACCCGTCCCCCGCCGCAACCTTGATCCGCATGACGTCCTCGCCGAAGATCTGCGCCAGCCCGCGCGAAGCGAAGAGCTCGGCAGCCCCTGCTGTGAATCCTTCGCACTCCACGGTCACCGGCAGGACCTTCGAGCCGACCACACCCGGCGAGCCCGCGACCGGCCCGCCAGCCGACACCTCGTCGGCGGTCGAGGGACCGCCACCGACCAGGTCATGAGCGACGACCCCGGCAGACGCAAGGCCGCCAACAGGCGCAGCGGCAGCCGAAGGACCAGCCGCAGCCAAAAAGTCAACGTCAGGCGCAGCAGCAGCCGCCAGACCACCGGCAGGCGCAGCAGCAGCCGAGGGACCAGCGGCAGCCAAAAAGTCAACAACGCCAGGCGCAGCAGCAGCCGAAAGGCCACCGGCAGCCGAAACGTCAACGCCAGGCGCAGCAGCAGCCGAAAGGCCAC
The DNA here is from genome assembly GCF_050956125.1 of Actinoplanes sp. CA-252034. NCBI lineage: Bacteria > Bacillati > Actinomycetota > Actinomycetes > Micromonosporales > Micromonosporaceae > Actinoplanes > Actinoplanes sp. CA-252034. Next base: position 1,851,957 of record NZ_CP191846.1, on the reverse strand, counting down.
CGGCAGCCGAAACGTCAACGCCAGGCGCAGCAGCAGCCGAAAGGCCACCGGCAGCCGAAACGTCAACGCCAGGCGCACCGGCAGCCGAAAGGTCGCCGGCGGTCGCCAGGTCGCCGGCGGTCGCCAGGTCGCCGGCGGTCGCCAGGTCGCCGGCGGCGGCCAAGGCGGCGTCGAGCAGGCTCGATCCGATGCCCCGGCCACGGAACGCGGGATCGACCAGGCCGCTGATCATCGGCCCGCCGGGAGACGGGCGGACCGCGGCAGCCGCGACGAGTGCGCCGTTCTCCCGGACCTCGAAGGCCACAGTGCCGGCGGCGAGCCAGCGGCCGCGCAGGAACCACGGCTCGGTCACCAGAGGCATGCCGCCGTCGGCCGCCCGGCACCGCCGCACGAGGTCCAGCAACTCGTCCTCGGGCAGGGCATCCGCCACCCGCTGCACTCCAGCCGTCATGGCCGCCAGGATAGTGACGCGCCGACCCGCGGACGACCGGTTATTTCACCCCCGCCATGTCCATGCCGCGCAACTCCTTCTTCAGCTCGTGGATCTCGTCGCGGATCCGGGCGGCCAGCTCGAACTGCAGCTCCCGCGCCGCGCCGAGCATCTGGTCGCTGAGGTCCTGGATGAGCTGCGCCAGCTCGGCCCGGGCCATGCCGGCACGGGCCGGTGTAGCGGCCGCCCTGCCCTTGGAACGGCTCTCCGGCACCGACGCCTTGCCCCGGGACATCTGCCGACCGGAGCCGCCGACGACCTCGTCGGTGTCCTCGGCCTCCTTGTAGATGTCGTCGAGGATGTCGTGGATCTTCTTGCGCAGGGCCTGCGGTTGGATGCCGTTGGCCTCGTTGTGGGCGATCTGCTTGGCCCGGCGGCGGTCGGTCTCGTCGATGGCGTCCCGCATCGAGGGCGTGATCTTGTCCGCATACATGTGGACCTCGCCGGAGACGTTACGCGCGGCGCGGCCGATGGTCTGGATGAGCGACCGGCCGCTGCGCAGGAAGCCCTCCTTGTCGGCGTCGAGGATCGCGACCAGCGACACCTCGGGCAGGTCGAGGCCCTCCCGGAGCAGGTTGATGCCGACGAGCACGTCGTAGTCGCCCTTGCGCAGCTCCTTGAGCAGCTCGACGCGGCGCAGCGTGTCGACCTCGGAGTGCAGGTAACGGACGCGGATGCCGTTTTCCAGGAGATAGTCGGTGAGGTCCTCGGCCATCTTCTTGGTGAGGGTGGTGACCAGGACCCGCTCGTCCTTCTCGGTGCGCACCTGGATCTCGTGCATCAGGTCGTCGATCTGGCCCTTGGTGGGCTTGACCACGACCTGCGGGTCGACCAGGCCGGTGGGGCGGATGACCTGCTCGACGAACTCGCCCTGGGCCCGCTCCATCTCCCAGTTGCCCGGGGTGGCGGAGAGGAACACCATCTGGCCGACACGCTCGAGGAACTCGTCGAAGCGCAACGGCCGGTTGTCAGCGGCGCTGGGCAGCCGGAACCCGTGCTCGATCAGGATCCGCTTACGGGACGCGTCGCCCTCATACATGCCGCCGATCTGCGGAATGGTGACGTGTGACTCGTCGATGACGGTGACGAAGTCGTCGGGGAAGTAGTCGAGCAACGTATACGCCGGCTCGCCGAAGGTGCGCCCGTCCATGTGCATCGAATAGTTCTCGATGCCGTTGCAGAAGCCGACCTGCCGCATCATCTCGAGGTCGTAGGTGGTGCGCATGCGCAGCCGCTGGGCCTCCAGGAGCTTGCCCTGCCGCTCGAACTCGGCGAGTCGCTCCTCCAGCTCGGCCTCGATGTCGCGGACCGCCCGCTCCATCCGCTCCGGGCCGGCCCCGTAATGGGTGGCCGGGAAGATGATCAGCTCGTCGACCTCGCGGATCACGTCGCCGGTGAGCGGGTGAAGATAGTAGAGCTTCTCCACCTCGTCGCCGAACAGCTCGATCCGGATGGCGAGCTCCTCGTAGGCCGGGATGATCTCCAGGGTGTCGCCCCGGACCCGGAACGTGCCGCGCTGGAAGGCCATGTCGTTGCGGGTGTACTGAATGTCGACCAGCTTGCGCAGCAGCTTGTCACGATCGACCTCCTCGCCGACCTTGACCCGGGCGGCCATGGCGACATACTCCTGGGGTGTGCCGAGGCCGTAGATGGCGCTGACCGTCGCCACCACGATCGTGTCGCGCCGGGTGAGCAGCGACCTGGTGGCGGAGTGGCGCAGCCGCTCCACCTCCTCGTTGACCGACGAGTCCTTCTCGATGTAGGTGTCGGTCTGCGCGATATACGCCTCTGGCTGGTAGTAGTCGTAATAGCTCACGAAGTATTCGACGGCGTTGTTGGGCAGCAGCTCACGGAACTCCTTGGCCAACTGCGCGCAGAGCGTCTTGTTGGGCGCCAGCACCAGAGCCGGCCGCTGCAGCCGCTCGATGAGCCACGCCGTGGTGGCGCTCTTGCCGGTGCCGGTGGCGCCGAGCAGGACGGTGTGCCGATCGCCGCTGCGGACCCGCCGCTCGAGCTCGTCGATCGCGGCGGGCTGGTCACCCGCAGGCTGGTAGTCGCTGATGACCTCGAACCGGCCGTCGAGTCGTGGGATGTCGAGCGCCATGCCCACCACCGTACGTCGGGGGTATGACAAGTTTCCGCGGCGGCGTGCTCAGGATGCACATTCGGCTGGTGGCCACGGCATTGTCCGCTCGTGGCGGCCCGCCCTAGGCTGAACGGGTAGGCCGCTCGCGGCGGCCGCCGGCCGCCCGGGCCCCCACACGGCCCGGCGCTGCACCACGGTTGGATGCGCCCCGGACGCCCTGGCGAGCGCACCCGAGGTGGGTCACCCGACCCGGTCGCCGCGAGGGCCCTCCACCACGCCGCGAGCCCCCACCAAGCCGCGCGCCCCCACCGACACGCACGGCCCTCACTGAACCGCGAGGCCACCGAAACCGCACGGCCCCCACCGAAACGCACGGCCTTCACCGAACCGCGAGTCCCCGACCGAGGCGCGGCCCCACCGACGCCGAAGGCGAAGGCGAAGGCACAGCTCAGGACGGCTGCCAGCCCGTCGACGAGGCCCAGTCGTCGGCCGCTCGCGCCACGTCGGCCGCTCGCGCCACGTCCGCCCCTCCGGCCGCTTCCGGGACCGCCCGCAGGTAGTCGCGCAGCAGCAGTGCGAACCGCCAGCCCGGCGACCCCACCACACGCAGGTGCAGGTCGACGCGGTAGCCCGGATCAGCGCACCCGTGCAGCCGCTTCGGGAAGGTGCCGCCGGGGCTGCCGGCCCGGTCCGACCACTCCCCGGGACGCGCCGGGAAACCCAGCTCACCGAGGCGGCGAGCCAGGCCGTCGGCCTGGTCCAGGGTGCGCACACCGATCATGAGATCGATGACGTCGCCGGCCGGCGGCCCGGGCACCGCCGTCGGCCCGATGTGCTGAACGTCGAAGCCGTCACCGAGCCCGTACCGGATCCGGGCGATCAGCCGCGCCGCCGCGGGCGCCCACTCCGGGTCGGACTGCACGATCTGCGACTCCGGACTCCGCATCGCGGAACGCCCGGACCGGAGATTCCTCTCGAACTCCACCAGCCGGTCACGCCACAGCTCGTCCACCCGCGCGTGCAGGCGCTCCAGATCGTCCTCGTTCGCCAGCGTCACATCGGCGGCGGCCCGGCGGCTCGCGTCGTCGGTCTGCGCGTCGATCCGCGCGCTCGCCTCCGCCACCGACATGCCACGCAGGTGGGTCAGCCGCTCCAGCCGCACCTCACGGTCGGCCATCACCACGATCACCAGGTGGTACGACGAAGCCAGCCCCGCCTCGACCAGGAGCGGAACGTCGTTGACCACGATCGAGCCGGGCGCTGCCGAGCGGGTCAGCTGGGCGGTCCTCTCCCGTACCCGAGGGTGAATGATCTTCTCGAGGCGCCGCCGGGCCGCCTCGTCGCCGAAGACGCGGGTCCCGAGCGCGGGCCGGTCGAGCGCCCCCTCCGCGGTGAGCACGCCGGCCCCGAACACCTCGACGATCTCGGCGAGACCGTCCGTGCCGGGCTCGACCACCTCGCGGGCCAGCAGATCAGCGTCGATGATCACCGCGCCGCGCTCGGCGAGCCGCCGGGCGACCGCGCTCTTGCCGGCACCGATTCCACCCGTGAGCCCGACTCTCAACATGGGATCAGTATCGCCAGAACCGTGCCGACGGCCGCGCCCGGGCGGCGGCGGTGTGCAGGAAAGGCGAAAGGCCGCCCTGACCGGAGTCGGGGCGGCCTTTCGGTGGTAATACCTACCGCTGGATCAGCTCTTGCCGCCGGCCAGCTTCTCGCGCAGAGCAGCGAGAGCCTCGTCGGTGGCCAGGGTGCCCACGGGCTCCTCGGCGGAGCGCGTCGAGGTCGACGAGCTCGTGGAGGAGGACGAGGACGACGAGGAGGTCACGCCGCCGGCCGGAGCCGGGTTGAGCGCGGCCTCGGCGTCGGCGTCGCGGGACGCCTGCACCTGCTTGGTGTGGGCCTCCCAGCGCTCGCGGGCGTCGGCGTACTGCTTCTCCCACGTCTCGCGCTGCTTGTCGAAGCCCTCGAGCCACTCGCCCGTCTCGGGGTCGAAGCCCTCCGGGTAGATGTAGTTGCCCTCGGCGTCGTACGTCGCGGCCATGCCGTAGAGGGTCGGGTCGAAGTGCTCCTCGCCCTCGACGAAGCCCTCGTTGGCCTGCTTGAGCGACAGCGAGATCCGGCGGCGCTCCAGGTCGATGTCGATGACCTTGACCAGAACGTCCGAACCCACCTGGACGACCTGCTCGGGCAGCTCGACGTGACGCTCGGCCAGCTCGGAGATGTGCACCAGGCCCTCGATGCCGTCGTCGACGCGGACGAACGCGCCGAACGGAACGAGCTTGGTGACCTTGCCCGGCACGATCTGGTTGATCGCGTGGGTCCGGGCGAACTGACGCCACGGGTCTTCCTGGGTCGCCTTCAGCGACAGCGAGACGCGCTCGCGGTCCAGGTCGACGTCGAGCACCTCGACCTCGACCTCCTGGCCGACCTCGACGACCTCGGAGGGGTGGTCGATGTGCTTCCAGGAGAGCTCGGAGACGTGCACGAGGCCGTCGACGCCACCCAGGTCAACGAAGGCACCGAAGTTGACGATGGAGGACACGACGCCCTTGCGGACCTGGCCCTTCTGCAGCTTGTTGAGGAACTCGGTGCGAACCTCGGACTGCGTCTGCTCGAGCCAGGCGCGGCGGGACAGAACCACGTTGTTGCGGTTCTTGTCCAGCTCGATGATCTTGGCTTCGAGCTCGCGGCCGACGTACGGCTGCAGGTCCCGGACACGACGCATCTCCACCAGCGAAGCGGGGAGGAAGCCACGGAGGCCGATGTCGAGGATGAGGCCACCCTTGACAACCTCGATGACGGAGCCGCGAACGACGCCGTCGTCCTCCTTGATCTTCTCGATGGTGCCCCAAGCGCGCTCGTACTGCGCGCGCTTCTTCGAGAGGATCAGACGACCTTCCTTGTCCTCCTTGGTGAGGACGAGGGCCTCGATGTGGTCACCGACCGACACCACTTCCGCGGGGTCCACGTCATGCTTGATCGACAACTCGCGCGAGGGGATGACACCCTCGGTCTTGTAGCCGATGTCGAGCAGGACCTCGTCCCGATCGACCTTGACGACGGTGCCTTCGACAATGTCGCCGTCGTTGAAGTACTTGATGGTCTCGTCGATGGCTGCGAGGAATGCTTCCTCGGATCCGAGATCGTCGACGGTGACCCGGTTGGCGCTCGAGGTGGCCTCGATGCTGCTCGTCATGTGGACAGTTGCTCCGAACGGATGGATTCGTGGTGTCTCCCGCGCTCCACGGAACTGTCGTCGGAAACGACACGAGCGAGCGAGACGACCAACCCGAGAGCAGTCACATCAACGCAGTCGATCATGCCGAGACCGACGACCACGGAACCTGCTCCCTGCCGAGGCACACGATCCGCGAGCGCATCGACTAGCTTACCGTGCGCATTACCACAGGTTGCAAGCCCTCCTGAGTACCGCGGCACATTGTCGGTCGAGAACCCGTCAGCATGCCCCTTATGAGCCGAATCGGGACGGTCGACACGCCTGCCGTACGGTTGCCGGGTGACCTCGCCCCACTCGTTCGAGACTCCCACCGGCAGCGTGACCGAGACCGAGGCGCGGCGCGCGAACCGCTCCTGGTGGGACCTCGACGCCGACGACTACCAGGACGAACACGGCGCCTTCCTGGGTGACGTCGACTTCGTCTGGTGCCCCGAACGGCTACGGGAGTCCGACGCGCGACTGCTCGGACCCGTACACGGGAAAAAGATTCTGGAATTGGGAGCCGGGGCGGCGGCAGCCAGCCGATGGCTGCGCCGCGAGGGCGCCCACCCGGTCGCCATGGACCTGTCGGCGGGCATGTTGCGGCATGCGCGGGAGGCGGCAGACCGCAGTGGAGTACGCGTTCCGCTCGTCCAGGCCGACGCACTGGCCCTCCCGTTCGCCGACGGGGCGTTCGACATCGTCTGCACAGCGTTCGGCGCCATCCCGTTCGTGGCCGACTCGGGTGCCGCCATGCGCGAGGTGGCGCGGGTGCTGCAGCCCGGCGGCAGCTGGGTGTTCTCGGTCACTCACCCGATGCGGTGGGTCTTCCTCGACGAGCCCGACGAGCGCGGCCTCCTCGCGCGAAACTCCTATTTCGACCGCTCCCCCTATGTCGAACGCGACGAGGACGGCGGCGTCAGCTACCTCGAACAGCACCGCACCCTCGGCGACCGGATCCGCGAGCTGGTGGCGGCCGGCTTCGTCCTGCGCGACCTGGTGGAGCCCGAGTGGCCGGCCGGCCACGACCAGATCTGGGGTCAGTGGAGCCCGCTGCGCGGCCGGCTGTTCCCCGGTACCGCGATCTTCGTGTGCGACCTGCCCAAGGTCTGACCCCTCGCTCGATCCGGCCCGCGCCGCCGCGCCGGCCGGAGCCGTTTCCGGGGCGGCGGGCCGGGTAACCAGCAGTGGTGACCAAAGCGAAGAAAAGCCTTGAAAAGGGCGACAAAGTGAGTTGGCGCAGCCACGGCGAAGACGTCCACGGCACGGTCGAGCAGAAGATCACCGAGCGGACCGAGACCGCCGGGCGAACCGTCGCCGCATCCGCGGAGGAGCCGCAGTACAAGGTGCGCAGCGACAAGACCGGGCGCGAGGCGGTGCACAAGCCCGAGGCGCTGAACCATGGCTGACGTGCATGCCGAGTTCTGGGAGGCGGTCAACATGACGACCTCCGAGCTACGCGAATGGCTGGACTCCGACGAATCGCAGGCGGTCGGGCAGAAACAGTCCTCGGGCGCCGAGTCGGTCGGCCACGACTCGGGCCGCAAGATCGTCCAGATCCTCGGCAAGAAGAAGATCGATCTCACCGACGCCGACGAACGGCACATGCGCAAGGTGATCGGGTACGTCCACCGACACACGGCCCAGCGCCCGGACGGCGACGTGAGCGACAGCCGGTGGCGTCACTCACTGATGAACTGGGGCCACGACCCGCTCAAGTGAGCATGACCCACCCTCTGTTGCCTGCGGGATCGCCGAACCGTCCGGTTCCCTCGCGGCAGGTGGCCGAAGCGCGCGGTCTGCTCACGGAAGGCGGGCGGTGTCGAGGACTCCGGCCAAGCGGGTCAGCTCGCCGGGCACGGCACGGTAGTAGACCCAGGTGCCACGGCGGGCGCCATGGACCAGGCCGGCCTCACGCAGGATCCGCAGGTGGTGCGAGATGGTGGGGCCGGTGAGCGGGAAGGCCTCGCTGAGGTCGCAGACGCAGATCTCCCCGTCGGCGGCGGACACGATCATCGACAGCAGGCGCAGGCGGACCGGATCACCCAGGGCTTTGAACGTGCCGGCGAGGTCGCCCGCCTGACCGGAATCGAGCGGCCCGTGCCCGATGGCGACCGGCTCCCGTACGGACTCCGCCGCCCCCGATCCCTGAACACCGGCAGCCGGCTCGTGACCGGATCCCGCCCCAAGGGCGAGAGACGCGGCCCCTGAACCGGGGACGTGAGAACCGGATCCCGCCCCACGAACGAATGACGCGGCCCCTGGACCGGGGTGAGAACCGGATCCCGCGCCGTGAGCGAGAGACGCAGCCCCTGAACCAGGGACGTGAGAACCGGATCCCGGGCCGTGAGCGTGAGGCGCGGACCCTCGGATGTCGGCCCCCGCTCCTGACTCGTGGGCGTGGGCGGCCGGCTCGCGCCCGGAGGGTGCCGGGTCGTGGGGTGCGTGGGGATTCGCAGCCACTGGTTCGGAGCTGCGCCCGGGCACGTGGGCAACGGCGGATTGCCCGGGTGAGGCCGCGGGTGGCACGTCGGCCGCGGTCGCGGGACGAACCTCAATCGACGTCGATCGGCTCGGCATCGGACCAGGGTGGCAGAAGAGCGCAACCAGCGGCGCGAATGCCACCCGGACGGGTACGCCGACGCTCCCGCCCGTCACCCGCCAGTGCTGATCCCCCGACCGAGCCGAACCAGAGAGCTGCAGGGCCCGGACACGCCGGAGGTTGTAGGGCGAGGCAGGGCCCCACGCAAAAGGCGAAGACCATGCGGGTCAGAGAAGACAGGGCGAGGCGCGCCGAAGGCTGTCGAGGAAGGCAGGGCCCGGACACGCCGACGGCGAGGACCGTGCGGGCCGGAGAAGGCGGGGCGGGCCGGAGAAGGCGGGGCCTTGGGCAGGCCGGCAGCCTACGCCGATCTCGTGGACCTGCGCCGGGCGACGTGGGTCCACGAGATCGGGCGGGCGTGGGCGGCTGCCGGGTGGTGTCAGTGGTCGGCGCCGTTCCAGTCGCGGCCGGCGCCGATGGAGACCTCCAACGGGACCGACAGCGGGTAGGCGCTGCCCATCTCGCGGCGGACCAGCTCCTCGAGGGGCCCCTGCTCGTCGGGGGCGACCTCGAAGACGAGCTCGTCGTGGACCTGCAGGAGCATGCGGGAGGTCAGGCCGGCGTCCTTGAGGGCCTCGTCGACGCGCAGCATCGCGATCTTGATGATGTCGGCGGCGGAGCCCTGGATCGGCGCGTTCAGGGCCATCCGCTCGGCCATCTCGCGGCGCTGACGGTTGTCGCTGCTGAGGTCGGGCAGGTAGCGGCGGCGCCCCAGGATGGTGGCGGTGTAGCCGTCCTTGCCGGCTCGCTGCACCACGGCCTGCAGGTAGTCGCGGACCCCGCCAAAGCGCTCGAAATACTCGGCCATCAGCGTGCGCGCCTCGTCGGTGGAGATGCTCAGCTGGTTGGAGAGACCGAAGGCGCTCAACCCGTACGCCAAGCCGTAGTTCATCGCCTTGATCTTGCGCCGCTGGTCGGGGGTGACCTCGCCCAGCCCGACGTGGAAGACCGACGAGGCGGTGGCCGCGTGGAAGTCGGCGCCCGAGTTGAAGGCGGCGATCAGCGCGTCGTCACCGGACAGGTGCGCCATGATCCGCATCTCGATCTGGCTGTAGTCGGCGGTCATCAGCCGGTCGTAGCCGGGGCCGACCACGAAAGCGCGGCGGATGCGGCGCCCCTCCTCGGTGCGGATCGGAATGTTCTGCAGGTTGGGGTCGGTGGACGAGAGCCGGCCGGTGGCCGCGACCGTCTGGTTGAACGTGGTGTGGATGCGCGTGTCGTCGGAGACCGACTTGAGCAGGCCGTCGACGGTCGACTTGAGCTTGGCGACGTCACGGTGGCGCAGCAGGTGGGCCAGCAGCGGGTCGGCGGTCTGCTCGAACAGGTTGGTCAGGGCATCGGCGTCGGTCGTGTAGCCCGACTTGATCTTCTTCGTCTTGGGGAGGTTGCGCTCGACGAAGAGGATCTCCTGAAGCTGCTTGGGTGAGCCGAGGTTGAACTCCCGGCCGACCACCTCGTGCGCCGCCTGCTGGGCCGATTTCACCTCGGCGGCGAAGTGCGACTCCAGCTCGGAGAGGTAGTCGGTGTCGGCGGCGATGCCCCGCTGCTCCATCTCGGCGAGCACCACGGACAGCGGCTGCTCCACGTCGGCGAGCAGGCGCACCGACTCGCCGCCGTCGCGGGACAGCTCGGCGGTGAGGACCTCGGCCAGGTCGAGGGTGGCCCGGGCCCGGAGCATCACCGCCTTCTCGGCCGTGTCGTCGGGGGCGTCGTCACCCTCGAACGTGAAGGCCATCTGGGCCTCCTGCGGCTCATCGACCTTCAGCTCGCGCTTGAGGTAGCGCAGGGCCAGGTCGGTCAGGTCATACGCCCGCTGGTCGGGTTTGGCGAGGTAGGCGGCGAGGGCGGTGTCGGTGGCGACGCCGGCCAACTGCCAGCCGTGCGCGTGGAAGGCGAGCAGTGCCGGTTTCGCGTCGTGGACCACCTTGGGGCGGGACGGCTCGGCCAGCCAGGCAGCCACGGCACGCTCGTCGTCCTCGTCGAGGCCGGCCGGGTCGAACCAGACGGCCGGGCCGCCCGCGGTGGCCACACCGACGCCGGTGAGCCGGCCGGTGCCGCGCCCGAACGTGCCGGTGACGGCGACGCCGACCGGGTCGGTGCCGGCGTGCTCGCGCAGCCAGGCGGCGACCCCACCGGAGCGCAGAACCTGCCCGGCGAGGTCGAATCCGGCCTCGGCCTCCGGCTCGACGGCCTCCAGGTACGAATACAGCCGCTCTCGCAGGATCCGGAACTCCAGGGCGTCGAACACCCGGTGCACGGCCTCGCGGTCCCAGCCGGGCCAGCGCACGTCCTCCGGGCGCAGCGGCAGCTCCAGGTCGCAGACCAGCGCGTTGAGGTCGTAGTTGCGGATCACCTCGGCCAGGTGGGCGCGCAGGCTGTCACCGACCTTGCCCTTGATCTTGTCGACGTTGGCGATGATGCCGTCGAGGTCGCCATATTCCTTGATCCACTTGGCGGCGGTCTTGTCGCCCACGCCGGGGACGCCGGTCAGGTTGTCACTGGTCTCGCCGACCAACGCGGCCTTCGCACGGTAGAGCTCCGGCCGGACGAAGTATTTGGTCTCGATCGCCTCCGGGGTCATCCGCCACACCTCGGAGACACCGCGCACCGGATAGATGATCGTGGTGTGCTCACCGGCCAACTGGAACGCGTCCCGGTCGCCGGTGGAGATCAGCACCTCCATGCCGCCGGCCCGGGCCTGGGTGGCCAGGGTGGCGATGACGTCGTCGGCCTCGTAGCCGGGTTTCTCCAGAACCGGGATGCGCAGCGCCTCCAGGACCTCCTTGATCAGGCTGACCTGACCCTGGAAGGGCTGCGGGGTCTCCGACCGGCCGGCCTTGTACTCCGCATACTTGTCGGTGCGGAAGGAGTGACGGGAGACGTCGAACGCGACCGCGATGTGGGTCGGCTTCTCGTCACGCAGCATGTTGATGAGCATCGACGTGAAGCCGAACACGGCGTTGGTCGGCTGCCCGGTGGCGGTGCTGAAGTTTTCCACCGGCAGCGCGAAATAGGCCCGGTAGGCCAGCGAATGGCCGTCGAGCAGCAGCAGGCGGGGGGTCTCGGCTTCGTCGCTCACATCCCGGCACTCTAGTCGCCGGGTATGACAATCCCCGGTACGCCGTCCGGGCCGCCGGTTCACCCGCTCAAACGTCAGACGGCTAGCGGAAAGTTACGGATAGGCAACTGTCCTGTTGCAACCGGAGCTTTGAGCTAGCCCCGCGGTCCGCAGGTCATTAGGTTGCCACCATCAGCGTCATGGCAGTGGGGGCCACCCATGCACCCACCGCGCTGGGACAAAGGAGATTTGATGATCCGCCGCAACTTCGCATGGCGCGGTGTCGCCGTGCTGGGTGCCGCTTGCCTTGCTCTGGGCGCGTGCTCGAACGACGGTGACAAGCCTGAGACCGGCTCCTCCTCGGCCCCCGCGGCCACGGGTGGCGACGGCGTGTTCAAGGTCGGCACCCTGCTGCCGCAGACCGGGTCGCTCGCGTTCCTCGGCCCGCCGGAGTTCGCCGGTGTCGACCTGGCCGCCAAGGAGATCAACGCGGCCGGCGGTGTCCTGGGCAAGGACATCGTCGTCACCGACACCGACTCGGGCGACACCACCACCGACATCGCCAGCCAGTCGGTGAACAAGCTGCTCGCCGAGAAGGTCGACGTCATCATCGGCGCCGCCTCCTCGTCGGTGTCTCTCTCCGTGATCGACAAGATCACCGGCGCGGGCGTGGTGCAGATCTCGCCGGCGAACACGTCCGACAAGTTCACCACGTACAACGACAAGGGCCTCTACTACCGGACCGCCCCGCCGGACACGCTCCAGGGCCGCGTCCTCGGTGACCTCGTGGTCGCCGACGGCAACGCGACGGTGGGCCTCCTCGTCCTCCAGGACGCGTACGGCACGGGCCTCGCCAAGAGCGTCCGCTCCGCGGTCGAGAGCGGTGGCGGCCAGGTCGTCGCCGAGGAGATCTACGACCCGAAGGCGGCCGACTTCTCGGCCGAGATCGGCAAGATCAAGCAGGCGAACCCGCAGGCGATCGTGCTGATCGGCTTCGACGAGACCAAGAAGATCGTCCCCAAGCTGGTCGAGGTGGGTCTCACCGCCAAGACCAAGAAGTGGTACCTCGTCGACGGTAACCTGTCGAACTACGGCAAGGAGTTCCCGAACGGGACCTTCGAGGGCGCCAAGGGCACCACCCCGGGCGCCAAGGCCAGCGACGAGTTCCAGAAGAAGCTCCTCGAGGTCGACCCGGCCCTGAAGGACTTCACCTACTCCGCCGAGTCGTACGACGCGGTGGTCCTGGCCGCCCTGGCCGCCGAGGCCGCCAAGAGCGACGCCCCCGGCGACTACAACAAGCAGCTCGCCGCGGTGAGCAAGGGCGGCGAGAAGTGCACCAGCTTCCAGGCCTGCAAGGACGCCCTGGCCGCCGGTAAGGACATCGACTACGACGGCATGAGCGGCCCGATCGAGTGGAACGAGGCCGGCGACCCGGCCGAGGCCACCATCGGCATCTACCAGTACGGCCCCGACAACACCTACAAGAACGTCTCGTACCAGACCGGCAAGATCTGATCTGAGCCACTGGTACACAGCGAGGGCCCGGCCATTCGGCCGGGCCCTCGCCCTTTTGTGGTCCCCGGCACCACACGACGACCCGGCGGCCCGCCACAGCCCGGGCACCCACGGCCGGGCAGCCCGACACCGGCCCCCGCCGCCCGGCACGGCGCACCACCGCCCGGCAGCCCGGCACCGCCCACTGCCGCCGGCACGGCGCGCCACCGCCCAGCAGCCCGGCAGACCGGCACTGCCCGGCCCGGCACGGCGAACAGCACGCATACGGAAGGGCCCCCGGCAAACGCCGGGGCCCTTCGCGAAACAGGTCAGGCCTTGCCCAGGGTCCCGAGGTAGAGCTCGATCACCTTGGGGTCGTCCATCAGGTCCCGGCCGGACGCGGTGTACGCGTTACGGCCCTGGTCCAGCACATAGCCCCGGTCGCAGATCTGCAGGCACCGCCGCGCGTTCTGCTCCACCATGATCACGGTGACGCCGGTGTCGTTGATCTGCTTGGTCCGGAAGAACACCTCGTCCTGCATGGCCGGCGACAGACCCGCCGACGGCTCGTCGAGGAGGAGGACGCTCGGCTCCATCATCAGGGCACGGCCCATGGCGACCATCTGCCGCTCACCGCCGGAGAGCGCCCCGGCCCGCTGCTTGCGCCGGGTGCCGAGGGTGGGGAACAGGCCGGTCACGAAGTCGAAGCGCTCCTTGAAGCGCTTCGGCCGCAGGAACGTACCCATCTCCAGGTTTTCCTCGATGGTGAGGGTGCCGAAGACGTTGTTGGTCTGCGGGACGAACCCGATCCCCTTGGCCACCAGCTTGTTGGCCTTGAGGTTGGTGATGTCCTCACCCCGCAGGGTGACGGCGCCGGACCGGACGGACACGAGACCGAAGAGAGACTTGAGCAGGGTCGACTTACCGGCGCCGTTGGGGCCGATGATGCCGACCAGCTCGCCTTCCTTGGCGTACAGATCGCAGTTGTTGAGGATGTTGACGCCCGGGAGGTAGCCGGCGATCAGGTCGTCGGCACGGACCAGCGCGCCCTCGGCCGCGGCCAGGTGGGCGGAGCGGTCCTGGATCTCGTTGCTGGAGCCACTACTCATCAGACTTACCTCCCTCGACCTCGGCGGCCACCTCGGCGGAGTCGTGCGCGATGCCGTCGTGGTGCGCGCCCAGGTAGGCGTCGATGACCCGCGGGTCGGCCATCACCGTGTCGGGTGTGCCCTCGGCGATCACCTCGCCCTGGCCCATCACGATCACCCAGTCGCTGATGTCACGGACCATGTCCATGTCGTGCTCGACGAAGAGAACGGTCATGCCGTCCTCCCGCAGGCTCTTCACGTGGCCGAGCAGCGACTGCGTCAGGGCCGGGTTGACGCCGGCCATCGGCTCGTCGAGCATCACCATCTCGGGCTGGACCATCAGGGCCCGCGCCATCTCCAGGAGCTTGCGCTGGCCGCCGGAGAGGCTGCCGGCGAAGTCCTCGCGCTTGGCGTCGAGCTTGAACCGGGCGAGCAACTCGTCGGCCCGCTCGGTGATCTCCTGCTCCTGGCTCTTCCAGAGCGCCGGGATCAGGCCCTGCCAGAACGACTCGCCCCTCTGCCCGGTGGCGCCCAGCCGCATGTTGTCGATGACCGACAGACGCGACAGGGCCTTGGTGAGCTGGAAGGTACGGACCATGCCCTTGCGGGCCACCTTGTACGGCGGCACGCCGGCGAGCGGGCTGCCGTTGAAGTTCCAGTTCCCCTCGTTCGGCTTGTCGAAGCCGGTGAGCAGGTTGAAGAACGTCGTCTTGCCGGCGCCGTTGGGGCCGATCAGGGCGGTGATCGCGCCGCGCTGGATCTCGATGTGGCCGACCTGCACCGCGGTGAGGCCGCCGAAGCGCCGCACCACCTTGTCGGCGACCAGGATCGGGTCCTTCTTCTTGGCGCCCGGCTCGTGCGGGACGTCCTTCAGGGCTTCCCGCGCCTTTGCCACGCCGGGCGGGACATTGGTGTCAGCGGCCATCGAGCATGACCTCCTTCTTGTCACCGAAGATGCCCTGCGGACGGAAGATCAGCAGGAGCATGAGGCCCAGGCCCACCAGGATGTACTGGACCGCGCCCGCCTGCGTCTTGGTCATCAGCCAGTCCGGGATGTACCCGGCGTCGATGGCCGACGGCAGCAGGGCGTTGATGAAGGCCAGCAGGAACCAGAAGATCATCGATCCAACGACCGGGCCGAAGACCCGGGCCGCGCCACCGAGGATGACGATGGCGTACGCGTAGAAGGTGAACTCGGTGCCGAAGGTGTCCGGCTGCACGGCGGCGTTGCCCAGCGCGATGACGTAGCCACCGAGGGAGCCGAGGATGCCACCGAGGACAAGGGCCTGCATCTTGTACGAGACGACGTTCTTACCGAGGCTGCGAACCGCGTCCTCGTCCTCCCGGATCGCCTTGATGACACGGCCCCACGGGCTGCGCATCGCGAGGAAGACGATGAGCACGGAGATCGCGATCAGCACCCAGCCGACCGTCATGATCCACAGCTCACGCGCGCTGAAGCTGATCAGGTTGCCGATCTCCAGCGCCGAACTGTAAGGGTTCATGGCGTAGAAGTCGTCGGAGAACGCCTGGAGGCCGTCGGAGCCACCGGTCCACTTGTTGAGCGACACCGACCGGAACAGCAGCCGGACGATCTCCGCCGCCGCGATGGTCACGATCGCCAGATAGTCGGCACGCAGCCGCAGCGTCGGGATACCGAGCAACAGTGCGAGGACGACCGCGCCGAGCAGGCCGGCGCCGAGGCCGACCCAGAACGGCAGACCGAACGTGGCGACGCTCATGGCCAGGCCGTAGGCGGCGACGCCGAGGAACGCCGACTGGCCGAAGTTCAGCAGGCCGGTGTAACCGAAGTGCACGTTCAGACCGATCGCCGCCAGTGCGTAGGCGATCATCTGAGCATTGATCAGCGACTCGAGAGAGACGCCGGCAATGAGTTCGAAGTTCATCGGACCTCCCTCAGCCGATCCGCTCGCGGCGGCCCAGGATGCCCTGGGGCCGGACGAGGATGATCACGATCAGCACCGCGAGGGCGCCGACATTCTTGAGCTCGGTCGGGATCCACAGGGTCGACAGCTGTGTGGCGAGACCGACGACCAGGCTGCCCAGCAGAGCGCCGAAGGCCGTACCGAGACCACCGAGGGTGACCGCGGCGAAGACCAGCAGCAGGATCTGGAAGCCCATCTGGTAGCCGACGCCCTGGAAGACGCCGAGCATCACGCCGCTGAGCGCGGCGAGGGCGCCACCGATGGTCCACACCAGGCGGATGATCGAGTCGACGCTGATACCGGACGCGGCGGCCAGGGCCGGGTTGGTCGACACCGCCCGGGTCGCCTTGCCCAGCCGGGTCATGACCAGCGCGAGCGAGACGGCGATCAGGACGATGATCGCGATGCCGTCCATGATCAGGTTCTTCGGCGCGATCGAGATCGGGCCGACACTGATACCGGGCTGGGCCACGTACTGCGCGTACTGCTGGGTGGATCCGCCGAAGAAGTAGAGGTACAGGTAGCGGAGCACCAGCGCCAGACCGATCGAGATGATCATCATGCCGATCAGGCCGGTACGGCGGTTGCGCAGCCAGCCCCAGAAGAGCCGGTCCTGCAGATAGCCGAAGGCACCACCGAGGATCACCGCGGCGACCGCGGCGAGCTCCAGCGGAAGACCCAGGGTGACGTTGAGGAAGAAACCGCTTACGGCGCCGAAGGTGATCAGCTCACCGTGCGCGAAGTTGGTCAGTCCCATGGTGCCGAAGATCAGCGACAGGCCGAGAGCGGCCAGCGCGATGATCAGACCGAAATGAATACCGGTGTAGATCAGGTCGAGAACCCGGGCCACCGACGAGTTGCCGTCGTCCTCGGGCGCCGGCGCGCCAGGCCCCGACGTGGCGCCTGAGCCGAGCGGGAACAGCACGTTCCGCGCCGCGCCCTCGAACACCGTCAACGTCAGACTCGATCGACCCGTGGTGACGACCACGCCCTGCGGCAGCGTCGCGGTGTCGAGATCGACCTTGTAGGTGCCCGCAGCCTTGAGCGCGACCACCCACTTGCCGTCCGCGCCCGATTTCGCCTCACCGGCCGATGTGCCGCCCTGGTCCGACACCTTGATCACCACGTTCGCCACTGGCTGGCCCGCATTGATCAACGTGCCCTGCAACGCCTCACCCTCGGCTAAAGCGCTCGTGGCGCCGAAACCCAGGGAAGTGAACAGGAAACCGAGAACGGCCGTGAAGATGATCACGGCTCTACGCAACGATGCTCCTTGTGTTTAGCAGCAGAAATCCCCGCCAGATGTATCGCGGAAGGACTGGCGGATCATAGCCTGCCAAGCAGCTGAGCAGCCGGTCGTAACAAAGCCGTTACGGAGCCTCAACCTTTCGTCAAGAGCCAATAGAAAACCGGTGGCACGTGATCCGCACCACCGGCTCGTAACACCCGGACCGACCAGCCTAAGCGGGCGTCGCTCCCCCGGGGACTCCTGCAGGATGCGGTCCGCAACCTCACGCATGGTCATCCGGTTGTCCATGGCGGCACGCTGGATCCACTTGAAGGCCTGCGGCTCGGTCATCGAGTACTTCGTCATCAGCTCGCCCTTGGCGCGCTCCACCGACTTGCGCGTCTCGAGGCGCTCGGTCAGGCCCGCGACCTCGGACTCCAGCACGGAGATCTCCGAATACCGGGAGAGGGCGATCTCGATCGCCGGCACCAGATCGGATTTCTGGAAGGGCTTCACCAGGTAGGCCATGGCGCCCGCGGCACGCGCGCGCTCGACGAGGTCACGCTGGCTGAACGCGGTCAGGATGACGACCGGCGCGATCCGGCCACCGGCGATCCGCTCGGCCGCCGCCAGACCGTCCATGATCGGCATCTTGATGTCCAGGATCACCAGGTCGGGCTTCAGGTCCTCGGCCAGCCGGACGGCGGTCTCGCCGTCGCCGGCCTCACCGACGACGTCATAGCCCTCCTCCACGAGCATCTCGGCCAGGTCCAGCCGGATCAGGGCCTCGTCCTCGGCGATGAGCACCCGCTTGCGCTCGGCGCCACCCTGCGTGTCGGCCACGGAAACCCCTACCCCCAGAACGTCGATGTCGCGACACCCCGGTATGTGGGTGTCGCCGCCCTAAGCCTAGTAGGTAGGCTGTCGGAGTCTCATCCTGGCGTGACCATCTCACGCCGTGCTGAGGCATACCGTCGTCGTGCGGTGCCGCCCCTGTATTCCAACCGGCAGAGAAGATGGTCTCAAACACCATACAGTGTGGGTTCGAATCCCACCGGGGGCACAAATATCGCCTGACGGGCGCCGACCACGTCCACCCCCTCTGGCGTCCGTCTATGTGACACGGTGGCGGCCCGGCCACATTGATGCGCCGTCCGGGGAAATCCATTTCCCCGAGTGTTCGGCCACCGCAATTACCGGACAATCAATCACACACCGATGACCGTTGCGTTACAGGCCGAAAAGGCCACGGTAAAGCGAGCAATCTGCGCGAACCCCGGGCCCCGGGCTGCCCGGGATGCTGTCATGGCAGGGACAGCATCCTCAGGAGGCCTCATGTTGTGGTCCGGATCCTCACCCTCGACCGTCCGGCGCGGGGGCATGTGGGGCTTCCTGATGTTCACCGGCGCGGCGTGGCTCGTGATCTCCTGGTCGGTGCTGCGCCTGGAACCGATCGACATCGCCTCGGTCGCCGGGCCGATCGTGCTGTTCGGAGCCGTCGGCGAGTTGCTGCGCGCCCTCGCCGGAACCCGGACGTGGTGGCTGAACGCGGGTCTCACCGTGCTCTTCGCCGCGACCGGCGGGCTGCTGATGTGGGACGTCCAGGACTCCACCTACACCACGCCGGCGGCGCTGATCGGGTGGTACCTGATGGTGCGCGGCGCCGTCGACGTCGCGGTCGGGATCATGACCCGGGGCGCCGACCGGACATGGAGCCTGCTCGTCACGATCGGTGTGCTCCAGGCCGGGCTCGGGTTCTTCTCGTCGAGCTCGTTCGGGCGTACCGGTCCGATGGTGATCGTGGTCCTCGGCGCGCTCGGAACGCTGCGCGCGATCGCCGACCTGGTGACCGCGCTGCGGCTGCGGGAGGTCGCCGGGCCGCGCAAAGACGTGCTGGAGCTGCCGCCGGAACGGGCCGCCGGGGTGTCCGGTTATGCGGCCGGGCTCACCGACTTCGAGGGCGCGCCGGCGAAGTCCCGGGCACGTCACCGGGCACGGCCGGCCGGCGAGGCGGCGCCCGCTTCCACGCCGCCGGGCGGCGAGAGCTTCCACGACCAGGTGGTCCGGACCACGGCCGACCTCGACGCGATGCTCGCCCAGGCCGGAATCACCGGACCGCGGGCCGGCGCGATGGTCGACGCGGGCAGGGACATCCCCACGGTCCCGGACACCCCGGAGGGCGTGGAGAGCGAAGTCGAACGCCACGGCCGGCAAGCCTGACGGGCGCGGGCGCGGGCGCGGGCACGGGCGCGGGCACAGGCCTGGGCGTGGCCACGGGCGCGAACGCGGGCACAGGCGCGAGAGCGCGGCCGGCGGGGAGGCTTGTCCCCCGATCCCGCCGGTGGCGGATCTGATGTCGGCCGGTCGCCAGGCCGAGATCCCCACCGGCGGGGTCACCGACCGACGAAATCGGCCATGAAGCCGGCAGAGAATGCGCGGCAGTCGAGCCGACAGACACAGGAAGGCACTGCGGAGGCCGGCGCAGACCGGCGAAACAGACGGAGAGTGGCGAACCGGCGAAGTGACCGACGAGGAGCGGAGGGAGCTCAGCCGCCTATCCGGCGGAGCAGGCCCTCCTGGACGGCGCTCGCGATGTGCCGCCCCTCGCGGGTGAACATGCGGCCGTTGGCGAGACCGCGAGCCCCGCTGGCGGACGGGCTGGAGCTGTCGTAGAGGAACCATTCGTCGGCGCGGAACGGCCGGTGGAACCAGAGGGCGTGGTCGAGGCTGGCCCCGATGACGCCGCCGGGGCCCCACACCTCGCCGTGGGTGGAGAGCACCGCGTCGAGCAATGACATGTCGGAGGCGTAGGTCAGCGCGCACGCGTGGATCAACTGGTCGTCGGGCAGCCGGCCGTCCAGGCGCATCCACACCCGCTGCAGTGGGTCGGCGTCGCGGTCGCCGGGTGGGACCCAGCCGGGCACGCCCACGTAGCGGACGTCGACCGAGCGGGGCGAGGCCTTGAACATGGCCATCCGCTCCGGGTATTTCTCGGCCCAGTGCAGGATCGTCGGCACGTCCTCCGGCTCGGGGACGTCGATCGGTGTCGGCTCCTGATGGTCCAGCCCCTCCTCGGGGACCTGGAACGACGCCGACATGAAGAAGATGGTCTTGCCGTGCTGCTTGGCCGTCGACCGGCGGACCGAGAAGGACCGCCCGTCGCGGATCGCCTCGACGTGGAAGGTGATCGGCACGGTCGGGTCGCCGGGGCGCACGAAGTAGCCGTGCAGCGAGTGCACGTGGCGGCCCGGGTCGACCGTGCGGCCCGCGGCGACCAGGGCCTGCCCGGCGACCTGGCCGCCGAACACGCGCTGGGCGCCGGTCTGTGGGCTCTCGCCCTGGAAGGTGGCCGCGTCGACCTGCTTCAGATCGAGGAGCTCGAGAAGCTGGTCGACGGCGGCCTGTCCCTGCAGCAACGTCACGCTGTCACTTTACGACCGACGGGGTGACGCGCTGCCTCTCACGTGCAGGACGTCACACCGTCGCCGGGTCGACGAGCGAGCCCAGCTGGTGCACACGGAGCGTGTTGGTGGAGCCCGGCGCGTTCGGCGGGGAGCCGGCCACGACGACCACGTAGTCGCCGGGCTTGGCGAGGCCGAGGCCGAGCATCTTCGCGTCGACCTGCCGGAACATGTCGTCGGTGTGCTCGACGAAGTCGGTCAGGAAGGTCTCCACGCCCCAGCTCAGGGCGAGGGTGTTGCGCACCTCGGAGACCGGGGTGAACGCGTAGAGCGGCAGGTCGCAGTGCAGCCGGGAGAGCCGCTTGACGGTGTCGCCGGTCTGCGAGAACGCGACGAGCGCCTTGGCGCCGATGTTGCGGGCGATCTGCGAGGCGGCGACGGTCAGCGCGCCACCGTGGGTGCGCGGGTCGTGCTGCAGGCGCGGGACGCCCATGCCGCCGGACTCGGTGGTGGTGACGATCTTGGCCATCGTGCTGACGGTGAGCACCGGGTACTTACCGACCGAGGTCTCGCCGGACAGCATGACCGCGTCGGCGCCGTCGAGCACCGCGTTGGCGACGTCGGACGCCTCGGCGCGGGTCGGACGCGAGTTCTCGATCATCGAGTCGAGCATCTGGGTCGCGACGATGACCGGCTTCGCATTCTCCCGGCACAGCTGGACGGCGCGCTTCTGCACCAGCGGGACCTGGTCGAGCGGCAGCTCGACACCGAGGTCACCACGGGCCACCATGACGCCGTCGAAGGCCAGCACGATCGCCTCGAGGTGCTCGACCGCCTCCGGCTTCTCCACCTTGGCGATGACCGGGACCCGGCGGCCCTCCTCGTCCATGATCTTGTGGACGAGGTCGATGTCCTCCGGGGCGCGGACGAACGACAGCGCCACCAGGTCGACGCCGAGACCCAGGGCGAACCGCAGGTCCTGCTCGTCCTTGTCGCTGAGCGCCGGGACGCTGACCGCGACGTTGGGCAGCGAGACGCCCTTGTTGTTGCTGACCGGGCCACCCTCGGTGACCAGGCAGTGGATCTCCTCACCCTCGACCTCGGTCACCTCGATCGCGACCTTGCCGTCGTCGATCAGGAGGCGGTCACCGACCTTGACCTCGTGCGGGAGCTTCTTGTAGGTGCAGGAGACGCGCTCCTTGGTACCGAGGATCTCCTCGCTGGTGATCACGACGCGGTCGCCGGTCTCCCAGCGGTGCGGGCCGTCGGCGAACTTGCCGAGACGGATCTTCGGACCCTGGAGGTCGGCCAGGATGGCGACCGGGCGGTCGGCCTGCTCGGCGGCCGCGCGAACCAGCTCGTACATCTCCCGGTGGTTCTCCCGGGTGTCGTGGCTGAAGTTCATCCGGGCCACGTTCATGCCCGCCTCCACCAGTCCGAGCATGCGCTCGGGTGACTTGGTGGCGGGCCCCATCGTGCAGACGATCTTTACGCGGCGTGTCACGGCCATCAGGCTAGTCCTTCTCCTGGGGCGGCCCGGCGGCCGACCCCGGTCATCGGCATGAACTGCGGGTGTCGACGGCGAGGTCAACCCGCGAGGTGTGGCGGGGTGCGCTGCGTCGTCCGCGGGCTTCAGCGACCGCCGGTCCAGACTAGCGGTCCGCTCCAGGCCTCCGACGGCACATGCCCCAACCCCATCGGGGAGTACGCGCCACACCCGCCCCTGCCAGCGCAAGAGGCGTCCACGAGATCGATGTGAAGCGATGAACCGGCCGTCCGCACGGCCCGAACGGGCGCGCCGGCCGTCCCGGGTGGGCCGATCCTCCGCCATCGATCGACGAGCGCCATTGCCTTGATGGCCCGCTCGCCCATTAACGCCCGTTTTGCTGACGGCCGCCGGAAAGGCGCCGGGCCCGCCACCGAAAGGTGACGGGCCCGGACTGCTAACGCGGATCAGACGGACAGCGGCTGCGAATCCGAACGGACCGGGGCGGGCAGTTCTCCGGCCGCGCCCAGGTACTGGTGGATGGCGGCCGCGGCGGCCCGGCCCTCGGCGATCGCCCACACGATCAGGGACGCGCCCTTGTGCATGTCGCCCGCGACGAAGACACCCTCGGCGGCGGTCTGCCAGCCCTGGTCGGCGTCCAGCACGTTGCGCCGGCTACGGGTCAGGCCGAACTGCCGGAGCAGGGGCTGGTCCTCCGTACCCTCGAATCCGATCGCGAGAAGGACCAGATCGGCGGGCAACTCGCGCTCGGAGCCGGGAGTGACAGCGACCGTGCGCACGCCGTCGATGCGCTGCACCGACACGTCGGCGATGCGGATCGCGACCAGGTTGCCCTGGTCGTCGCCGACGAACTCCTGCACGGCCACGCCGAAGACGCGGTCGCCGCCCTCCTCGTGCGCGGCGTAGTTGCGCAGGATCAGCGGCCACGTCGGCCACGGGTCCTTGACGCCGGTACGTACGTCGGGCGGCAGAGGATACTGGTCGAGCTGCGTGATCGACGCCGCGCCCTGCCGGTGCGCGACACCCAGGCAGTCGGCGCCGGTGTCGCCGCCGCCGATGATGATCACGTGCTTGCCCTTGGCGTCGATCGGCGTCGTCTCGGCGAGGCCCGCGACGATCCGGTTGGCCGGGACCAGATGCTCCATGGCCAGGTGCACGCCCTTGAGGTGGCGGCCCGGGGTGTCCGGGGTGTCCCGGCCGGCGAGTGCGCCCGCGGCGAGCAGCACCGCGTCATACCGGTCCCGCAGGTCGTCGGCGGTGATGTCGGCGCCCACGTCGACGCCGGTCTGGAACTCCACACCCTCGGCCGACATCTGCGCGAGCCGCGCGTCGATGACGTGCTTCTCGATCTTGAAGTCGGGGATGCCGTACCGCAGCAGCCCGCCGATCCGGTCGTCGCGCTCGTAGACGGTGACCGCGTGACCGGCCCGCGCCAGCTGCTGGGCGGCGGCCAGGCCGGCCGGGCCCGAGCCGACGATCGCGACCGACTTGCCGGAGGACGCCGGCGCCGGCTGCGGTGTGAGGCCCGCGCCGAACGCGTAGTTGGCGATCTCCACCTCGACCTGCTTGATCGTCACCGGGTCGTCGCCGATGCCGAGCACGCACGCCGCCTCGCACGGCGCCGGGCAGAGCCGGCCGGTGAACTCGGGGAAGTTGTTGGTGGCGTGCAGCGAGTCCGCCGCGGCCGCCCAGCCCCCGGTCCGGACCAGGTCGTTCCAGTCCGGGATGCGGTTGCCGAGCGGACAGCCGTCGTGACAGAACGGGATGCCGCAGTCCATGCAGCGGGTCGCCTGGTCACGGATCAGCTCCTCGCCCGCGGGCGGGTAGACCTCTTTCCAGTCCAGGATCCGCACCGGCACCGGCCGGCGCTTCGGGAGCTGCCGCTCGTACCGGAGGAAACCGTTAGGGTCAGGCACTGGTGACTCCCATGACCGCCTCGTCCACGTTGCGACCGGCAGCCTCGGCGGTCCTGATCAGTTCCATGACGCGCTTGTAGTCGCGCGGCACCACGGCGGTGAACCGCTCCACCGCCGCGCTCCAGTCCTTGAGCAGGCGGCCGGCCACGGCCGAGTCGGTCTCCGCGTGGTGCTTCTCGACGAGCGAGCGCAGTTGGTCACGCTCGTCGTCGGTGAGCGGGCCGAGGTCGACCAGCTCCGGGTTGACCAGCGACTGGTCCAGGTCCAGCAGGAACGCCTTGCCGCCGCTCATGCCGGCCGCGAAGTTACGGCCGGTCGGGCCGAGCACCACCACGACGCCACCGGTCATGTACTCGCAGCCGTGGTCGCCCACGCCCTCGACGACCGCGACGCCGCCCGAGTTGCGGACCGCGAACCGCTCGCCGACCCGGCCGCGCAGGAAGATCTCGCCGCCGGTCGCGCCGTACAGGATGGTGTTGCCGGCGATGGTGTTGTCCTCGGCGGTGAACGGCGCGTCCTCGGCGGGACGCACGATCAGCCGGCCGCCGGAGAGGCCCTTGCCGACGTAGTCGTTGGAGTCGCCGATCAAGCGCAGGGTGACACCGCGCGGCAGGAAGGCGCCGAACGAGTTGCCACCGGTGCCGCGCAGGGTGAACGAGATGGTGTCGTCGGGCAGGCCGTTGCCGCCGTACCGCCGGCTCACCTCGCCGCCGAGCATCGCGCCGACGCTGCGCTGGTCGTTGTGGGCGGCCAGCTCGGCGTGCACCGGCAGGCCGTCGGTCAGGGCGGGCTGAGCCAGCTCGATCAGCTGGTTGTCCAGCGCCTTGTCCAGGCCGTGGTCCTGGGCGACGACACCCCGGCGGGCGGCGCCCTCGGGCAGCTCCGGCACGTAGAGCACCGGCGACAGGTCGAGGCCCTTGGCCTTCCAGTGGTCCACGGCCTCGGTCACGTTGAGGACCTCGGCGTGGCCGATCGCCTCGTCGATGCTGCGGAAACCGAGCTCGGCGAGGATCTCGCGAACCTCCTCGGCGAGGAAGAGGAAGAAGTTCTCGACGAACTCCGGCTTGCCGGTGAACCGCTCGCGCAGCACCGGGTTCTGCGTGGCGATGCCGACCGGACAGGTGTCCAGGTGGCAGACCCGCATCATGATGCAGCCGGAGACGATCAGCGGCGCGGTGGCGAAACCGAACTCCTCGGCGCCCAGCAGTGCGGCGACCACCACGTCACGGCCGGTCTTGAGCTGGCCGTCGACCTGCACGGTGACCCGGTCGCGCAGCTTGTTGAGCAGCAGCGTCTGCTGTGCCTCGGCCAGGCCCAGCTCCCACGGGGTGCCGGCGTGCTTGAGCGAGTTGAGCGGGGACGCGCCGGTGCCGCCGTCGTGGCCGGAGATCAGGATGACGTCGGCCTTGAGCTTGGCGACACCCGCCGCGACCGTGCCCACGCCGATCTCGCTGACCAGCTTGACGTGCACCCGCGACTGCGGGTTGACCATCTTGAGGTCGTGGACCAGCTGGGCCAGGTCCTCGATGGAGTAGATGTCGTGGTGCGGCGGCGGCGAGATCAGGCCGACGCCCGGGGTGGCGTGGCGGGTCTTGGCGATCCACGGCCACACCTTGTTGCCGGGCAGCTGGCCACCCTCGCCGGGCTTCGCGCCCTGCGCCATCTTGATCTGCAGGTCGTCCGCGTTGACCAGGTACTCGCTGGTCACGCCGAAACGACCGGAGGCGATCTGCTTGATCGCGGAACGGCGCTCCGGGTCGTACAGCCGCTCGACGTCCTCGCCGCCCTCGCCGGTGTTCGACTTGGCGCCGAGCCGGTTCATGGCGATGGCCAGGGTCTCGTGCGACTCCGCCGAGATCGAGCCGTAGCTCATCGCGCCGGTGGAGAACCGCTTGACGATCGCGCTGACCGGCTCGACCTCGTCGATCGGGATCGGCGTACGGTCCGGGTCGAACCGGAACAGGCCACGGAGGTGACCGGCCTGCGCCGACAGCTCGTTGACCTTGTCGGTGTAGCGGCGGAACACGTCGTACTGCTTGCTGCGCGTGGCGTGCTGCAGCAGGAAGACCGTCTCCGGGTTGAACAGGTGCAGCTCACCCTCGCGGCGCCACTGGTACTCGCCGCCGACCTCGAGCCGGCGGTGCGCCCGCTCGGCCTTGTTCGCCGGGTACGCCTTCGCGTGCCGCGCCTTGATCTCCTCGTGGATCCCGGCGAGACCGACGCCGCCGATCCGGCCGGAGGTGCCCGCGAAGTAGCGCTGGAGCAGCTTGTTGTCCAGGCCGACGGCCTCGAACACCTGCGCGCCGCAGTACGACGAGACGGTCGAGATGCCCATCTTGGACATGATCTTCAGGACGCCCTTGCTGAGCGCCTTGATGTAGTTGCGGACCGCCTTGCGCGGGTCGACACCGGTCAGCGCTCCGGTGGCGATCAGGTCCTCGGCGCTCTCGAACGCCAGGTACGGGTTGACCGCCGCCGCGCCGAAGCCGATCAGTGTCGCGGCGTGGTGCACCTCGCGGCAGTCACCGGACTCGACGACCAGCGCCACCTGGGTCCGGGTCTGCTCGCGGACGAGGTGCTGGTGCACGGCCGCGGTGAGCAGCAGCGACGGGATCGGCGCCAGGTCGGCGTTGGAGTCGCGGTCGGAGAGCACGAGGATGCGCACCCCGTCCTCGATGGCCTCCGACACGTGCCGGCAGATCTGGGTGAGCCGGGCCTTGATGCCGGCCGCGCCGTCGCGCAGCGGGTACAGCCCGGAGACCCGGACCGCCTTGAACCCGGGCAGGTCGCCGTCCTCGTCGATGGAGAGGATCTTGGCGAGCTCGTCGTTGTCGATCACCGGGTACGGCAGGACGATCTGCCGGCAACTGGCCGGCCCCGGCTTGAGCAGGTTGCCCTCCGGCCCGATCGTCGTCGAGAGGCTGGTGACCAGCTCCTCGCGGATCGCGTCCAGCGGCGGGTTGGTGACCTGCGCGAACAGCTGGTGGAAGTAGTCGAACATCAGCCGCGGCCGGGTCGACAGCGGCGAGATCGGCGTGTCCGTGCCCATCGAGCCGAGCGGCTCCGCACCGGACCGCGCCATCGGCGCCACCAGAATCTTCAGCTCTTCCTCGGAGTAGCCGAATACCTGCTGACGGCGCAGGACCGAGTCGTGCGTGTAGATGACGTGCTCACGCGCGGGCAGGTCGTTGAGCTCGATCAGCCCGGCGTGCAGCCAGTCAGCGTACGGTTCGGCGGCGGCCAGGTCGGCCTTGATCTCGCCGTCGTGCACGATCCGGCCGGCCGCGGTGTCGACCAGGAACATCTTGCCCGGCTGGAGGCGGCCCTTGGCCACCACGTCGGCCGGGTCCACGTCGATGATGCCGGCCTCGGAGCCGAGCGCGACCAGGCCGTCCTTCGTGTGCCACCACCGGCCCGGGCGCAGGCCGTTGCGGTCGAGCACGGCGCCGATGATCGTGCCGTCGGTGAACGCCACGGCGGCCGGGCCGTCCCACGGCTCCATGAGGCTCGCGTGGAACCGGTAGAAGGCGCGCCGCGAGGGCTCCATCTCCGGGTCGTTCTCCCAGGCCTCGGGGATCATCATGAGCACGGCGTGCGGCAGGCTGCGGCCGGCCAGGTGCAGCAGCTCGAGGACCTCGTCGAAGCTGGCCGAGTCGGACGCCTCCGGCGAGTTGATCGGGAACAGGCGCCGGATGCTGCCCGGCAGGTTCGGCGTGGACAGCAGCGCCTCCCGGGCGGCCATCCAGTTCTTGTTGCCACGGATCGTGTTGATCTCACCGTTGTGGGCGATCAGCCGGTACGGGTGCGCCAGCGGCCACGACGGGAACGTGTTGGTCGAGAACCGGGAGTGCACCAGGGCGATCGCGCTGGACACCCGCTCGTCGGACAGCTCCGGGAAGAACGCCGGCAGCTGCTCGGGCGTGAGCATGCCCTTGTACGTGACGGTCCGCGAGGACAGCGACGGGAAGTACGCCGCGACGCCGCGCTGCGAGGTCTCGCGCTCGGCCTGCTTGCGGATGCAGAACGCCACCCGGTCCAGCTCGATGCCGCTCAGAGCCGCACCGGCCGGGCCGGCGGGCGAGTCGACGAGCCGGTTCGCGGAGAGGAACACCTGGCGGATCGCGGGACGGGCGTCCTCCGCGGTGGCGCCGAGGTCGGACGGGTCGACCGGGACGTCGCGCCAGCCGAGCACCTCGCCGCCCTCGACGAGCACGTACTTCTCGAACACCTTGGTCGCACGGGCCGCATCGTCGAGGTCCGTGGGCAGGAAGACGAGGCCGGTCGCGTACTGACCGGCGGGCGGCAGCTCGAAGCCGGCCACGGCACGGTAGTACTCGTCCGGGATCTGGATCATGATGCCGGCGCCGTCACCGGTGTTCTGCTCGGCGCCGCGTGCGCCCCGGTGATCGAGCCGGATCAGCGCGGTAAGACCCTTGGCCACCACATCATGGGAGCGACGACCGTGAATGTCGGCAATGAATGCCACACCGCAGGCGTCGCGCTCCGTCTGAGGGTCATAAAGCCCCTGGGGGTGCGGATATGCCACCGGGCCTCCTGTCGTCACTGGTGTTTCATTCTGAGGTCGGGACGACGTCGGCCCTGCAAAGTCTCTTGAGTCTACGTTAAGAGCCTCTGATCTCCGCCAGATGCGGATTGATCACACCTCGTGCGGTCACGCACCGAACTGTGGACGAACTGAATAGCACAGCCGGTGTGCGGACCGGTAGTCTCGCGCGATGGCGCCAGTGGATTCCAGCCTCTTCGACCGGCTCGAGCGGTTTTACGACGCTTTGCCCCGACCCTGGACACGAGTCGAAGAGATCGGGTCTCTCGTTCTCTTCATCCGCGAGGGAGAGGGCTGGCCCTACTATGCCCGGCCGAGACCGGGTTCGCACACCCCCTCGGCCGCCGACATCCTCGACACCCGGGCCCGCCAGCGCGAGCTCGGGCTGCCGGAGACCTTCGAGTGGGTGCACGAGACCACCCCCGACCTGCTGGCCGTCGCCCGGTCGGCCGGTCTCGACGTGCTGCTCGCCCCGCTGCTCGCGCTCGATCCGGCGGCCCTCGTCCCGGACCTGCCGCTGCGCGACGCGACCATCCGCTACCTCGACCCGGCGTCGGCCACGTTCGCCGACGACCTGCGGCACGCCCGCACGGTGGCCCGGCTCGCCTTCGGCGCGCCCGCCTATCAGGCGCCCCTCGAGGCGGCGGAGAAGGCGCTGGTCATCGAGGGTGCCGGGCCGGCCGAGCGGGACGCGGGCGAGACGCTGACGGCCGAGGCCCTGCAGCAGGCGCGGGACATGGCGGCCGGAGGCGACTACCTCACCGCGGTCGCCGAGTCACCGGTCGAGGGCATCCTCGCCACCGCGACCAGCCAGCGCTGCGGTGACGTCGCGGAGGTCGTCGGGGTGGCCACGCTGCCGTCGGCGCGCCGTCGCGGCTACGCCTCGCAGCTCACCGCCACGATCGCCGGGCGCCTGATGAACGAGGGCGTCGACCTGGTCTTCCTCTCGGCCGGCGACGACGACGTGGCCCGGCTCTACACCCGCGTCGGCTTCCGGCGGGTGGGCACCGCCTGCATCGCCGAACCGGCCGCCGCGGCCCTTTAAGGAGGTGGCCCTGCGCGGCGTCAGCGATTCCTCACACTTCCCACATGATGGTACGCCGTAAGCACCATCACGGCCTGGAGCACTTACCGCTGGACCGTTGCCCTGGTCACGACCAGCACCACATCCACGGCAGATGATCTTCACAAACAGGTGAACGGGAATGTGAGATCTTCCATCCACCCCGTCCCGAAGTCTGAGCGCGCCCCCGGCAGCGCCCAACCCGTCGTCCCGGCCGCGCCCGAGACGGCGGCACGGGCCGTACCGCGACCACCGCCCATGCCCGGCGGTCGCCCTTCGGCCGGGAGCTCGGGTGGCGTCGCGCGGGACCGACGGGACGGGAATGGTGCGGTCGTGTGCGGTTTCGTGCGTACCAGAGGAATAGCGGCGCTGAATTCCCGCATTGCCGGACGTGAAAGGCCCACCGGGACCGGATTTGCATTTTCCGGGCTTTACTCGGGCGGGTTCCAGTCGGCGGACGGATCCAGGGAGCGGGCCAGCAGACGCGGCCGCATGTGATTGAGCGCCGCGTCGCGGGCGCGGAGCGCGAGCCGGCCGCGCGCCTGGACCACCGCGGACATCCGCCGGTTCTGCCGGACCACCGTGGTGGTGCGCGGGCGGCGCAGACGGCTGTAGGACTCGACCGCCGCGGTCAGCGCGGCGCCCGGCTCGACATCGGCGAGCAGCGACCGCAGCGTCGCCACGTCCTCGAAGGCCAGGCACGCGCCCTGACCGAGATGGTGCGGCATGGCGTGCGCGGCGTCGCCGACCAGGACCACCCCGCCCGGACCGGCCGGGAAACCGTAGGAACGCGGCAGCGGGCGCAGCTCGCGAACCCCCTGCGGGACCAGATCCTCCGGACGGGTGGCCTCCAGGAGCGCACCGACCGGCTCGTGCCAGCCGGAGAACCAGCGACGCAGCAACGCGAGCTGGGTGGCGGGTGCCTCCGGGCGGGCCGCCCCGGCGGCCGTGGCCACCCAGTAGACCCCGCCCCGGCCGGCCGCGTGATCACCGAGCGGGATCGCCACGAACCGGTAACCGGCGCCGAGCGTCTCCCCGCCCACACAGCGGTCGCCGTCCAGCCGTGGCACCCGGAAGGCGGGGATGACCGCCTGCCAGGCCGCGAAGCCGGAACCGACCGCCACCGACTCGGGGGCCACCGCGGCACGCACCCGGCTGTCGATGCCGTCCGCGCCGACCAGCAGGTCCGCCTCGATCGTGGTGTGGCCGTCACTGACCACCGGCCGGCTCCGCAGCCCGGCCCGGATCGTAGTCGCCTCGAACCCGGTGCGGATCTCCACGTCGCCGAGACCCGCGACCAGCGCGTCGTACACGTCCTCCAGATGCGCGGCCGCGGGTGCCGCGCCGGCGCCGGACCGGGCCCGCGGCGTCACCAGCCACTGCCCGTCCGGGCGACGGACCCCGCCGTCGGGCAGCGGCGCCGCGATCGCCGTCCAGCCGCCGTCCGGATCGAGGGACTGCAGCGCGCGCAGGCCGTTGGGCCACAGCACCACCGCGGTCGGCGGCGCGGCCACCCGCTCGGCACGCTCCAGGACGGTGACCCGCCAGCCGGAACGCGACAGCGCGCCCGCGGCGGCCAGGCCGGCCATCCCCGCGCCCACCACCACGGCCGTGCGCATGGATCAGTCCTTGCCGGACGGTTCGCCGGACGGCTCGGCCGCCTCGCCGTCGCCGGACTTGGCGGCCACCGGCTCGAGCTCCCCGGCCGTCTCCTCCTCCGGCAGGGCGCCGGTCTGCTGGTACTCCAGGAACTGCTCCTCGGTGACCAGGCGATAGGCGATCGGCGGCTTGGGCTCGGCGGACTTGCCGGCGGCGGTCACGTCCACCTGCGAGACGTCACTGTCGGCGTCGGCGCCGGCGACCGGCGCGGCCGTGGTGTCCGGCGCCTCGATCGGCACCAGGTAACCGCGCGGGCCCTTCATCACGAAGAAGTAGATCGCCGCGCCCAGGAAGACGATGGCCGAGGTGTAGACGTTGAGCCGGATGCCGAAGAAGTGAGTCGCGGTGTCCTCACGGAGGATCTCGATCCAGAAGCGGCCGACCGTGTACGCCATCACGTACAGCGCGAACGCCCGGCCCCGGCCGAACTTGAACTTCCGGTCCAGCAGCCACACGAACCCGGCGACGCCCAGGTTCCAGACCAGCTCGTAGGCGAAGGCCGGGTGGTAGAGATCGGGACGCGTCACCGGCTCGCCGTCGATCATCACGGCGTGGCCGGGGTTCGACGGGTCCATCTCGTGCACCTCGAGGCCCCACGGCAGGGTGGTGACACTGCCGTACAGCTCGTTGTTGAACCAGTTGCCCAGCCGGCCGATCGCCTGCGCCACCGGAAGCCCCGGAGCCAGGGAGTCGGCCACGACGCTGAGCGGGATGCCGATCTGCCGGGCCGCGATCCATGCGCCGACCGCACCGCCGGCCACCGCGCCCCAGATGCCGAGGCCGCCCTCCCAGATGAAGAACGCCTTGACCGGGTCGCCATCGGAGCCGAAGTAGTCGGCCGGAGAGGTGATGACGTGATAGATCCGGGCGCCGATGATGCCGAACGGCACCGCCCAGACCACGATGTCGAGCGACACCCACGGCGCCGCCCCGCGATTGCGCAGCCGCTTCTCCAGGATGAGGGTCGCGGCGACCATGCCGAGGATGATGCAGAGGGCGTACGCGCGGATCGGGAACCCGAGCACATGCCACACCGACTCGGTGGGGCTGGGGATGGCGGCGATTATCACGGGTGCACACGCTACCGTCGCGCGGTCGATCTGTGATGCCCAGGGCACCGGCTGAATTCAACCGGCGCCCTCAGCGTCGTCACAGTCAGCGCGTGCGCACACCCTCGGCCAGTTCGGCGCTCAGGGCACGCAGGTTGCCCAGACCGGTGGCGCGGTCCTCGGCGTCCAGCACACAGCGGATCAGCGCGCTGCCGACGATCACACCGTCGGCGAACGCGGCCACCTCGGCGGCCTGTGGGCCGTTGCCGACACCCAGGCCCACGCCGACCGGCATCTGCGGGGCGACCGCCCGGATCCGCTGCACCAGCTCGGGGGCCTGCGACGACACGCTCTTGCGGGCGCCGGTGACACCCATCAAGGCGGTCGCGTAGACGAAGCCCCGGCAGTGCTCCAGGGTCATCGCGATCCGCTCGTCGGTGGAGCTCGGCGCCACCAGGAACGTCCGGTCGATCTTGTGCGCGTCGGAGGCGGCGATCCACTCGGCCGCCTCGTCCGGGATGAGGTCCGGCGTGATCAGCCCGGTCGCGCCGGCCGAGGCCAGGTCACGGGCGAACGCGTCGACACCGTACTTCTCGATCGGGTTCCAGTAGGTCATCAGCACGACCGTGGCACCCGCCGACGAGACCGCGTCGATGATCTTCAGCGTGTCCCTGGTCCGGACGCCGTTGGCCAGCGCGATGTCGCTCGCCTTCTGGATCACGGGGCCGTCCATCACCGGATCGGAGTACGGCAGCTCGACCTCGATCACGTCGCAGCCGGCCTCGTGCATCGCGATCATCTGCTCGATGCTGTGGTCGACCGTCGGGAAGCCGGCCGGCATGCAGCCGACCAGCACCGACCGGTTCTCCGCCTTCGCCTTGGCGAACGTCTCCGCGATGCTCACGTGTTCTCCCCCGGCACGACCGTCTCGACCTGGTCGAGGATGCCGAAGTAGGCGCCCGCGGTGTGCACGTCCTTGTCGCCGCGCCCGGACAGGTTGATCACGATCGTCGGCGTCCGGCCCAGCTCCTCGCGCAGGCGCGGGGCGATCTTCGCGACCCCGGCGAGAGCGTGCGAGCTCTCGATCGCCGGGATGATCCCCTCGGTCCGGCACAGCAGCTGGAACGCGGCCATCGCCTCGGCATCGGTCACCGGCTCGTAGACCGCCCGGCCGGTGTCGTGCAGCCAGGCATGCTCCGGGCCGACACCCGGATAGTCGAGCCCGGCCGAGATCGAGTGCGACTCGATCGTCTGACCGTCCTCGTCCTGCAGCAGATAGGTGCGGTTGCCGTGCAGCACCCCGACCGTGCCGCCGGTGATCGACGCCGCGTGCCGGCCGGTCTCCACGCCGTCGCCGCCGGCCTCGAAGCCGTACAGCCGCACACCCTCGTCGGGCACGAACGCGTGGAAGATGCCGATCGCGTTGGAACCGCCGCCCACGCACGCGGCCACCGCGTCCGGCAGGCGGCCGAGCTGCTCCAGGCACTGCGCCCGGGCCTCGACGCCGATGCCGCCGACGAAGTCGCGCACCAGCTCCGGGAACGGGTGCGGGCCGGCCGCGGTCCCCAGCAGGTAGTGGGTGGTCTCGACGGTGGAGACCCAGTCCCGCAGCGCCTCGTTCAGAGCGTCCTTGAGCGTACGGGACCCGTTCGTCACCGGGATCACGGTCGCGCCGAGCATCCGCATCCGGGCCACGTTGAGCGCCTGACGCTGGGTGTCGGTCTCGCCCATGTAGACGACGCACTCCAGGTCGAGCAGGGCGGCCGCGGTCGCGCTGGCCACGCCGTGCTGCCCGGCGCCCGTCTCGGCGATCACCCGGGGCTTGCCCATCCGCTTGGCGAGCAGTGCCTGGCCCAGCACGTTGCGCACCTTGTGGGCGCCGGTGTGGTTGAGATCCTCCCGCTTCAGCAGGATCTCCGCGCCCAGGGCCTCGGACAGCCGGTTCGCCCGGTAGAGCAGCGACGGCACGCCCGCGTAGTTGAGCAGCAGGCCCTCGAAGGTCTTCTGGAACTCCGGGTCCTGCTTCGCCGACCGGTACGCGGCGTCCAGCTCGTCGAGGGCCTTGATCAGCGCCTCGGGCACGAACCGGCCACCATACTTCCCGAAGTGCCCGGCGAAGTCCGGCAGAGCCGGGGCCGTCACCGGACCGGCCTCGGCGTCGCGGGGTGGTTGCCGGCGTTGACCAGCTCGGCCACCGCGTCACGCGGCGACTTCTGGGTCACCAGGCCCTCACCGACCAGCACGGCGTCGGCGCCGGCCGACGCATACCGGATCAGGTCGTGCGGGCCGCGCACACCGGACTCGGCGATCTTCACGACGCTCTGCGGGAGGCCGGGGGCGATCCGCTCGAAGACCGACCGGTCCACCTCGAGGGTGCGCAGGTCGCGGGCGTTGACGCCGATGACCTTCGCGTTCGCCTCGAGTGCCCGGTCCGCCTCCTCCTCGTTGTGCACCTCGACGAGGGCCGTCATGCCCAGCGACTCGATGCGCTCCAGGAGGCCGACCAGCACGTTCTGCTCGAGGGCCGCGACGATCAGCAGCACCAGGTCGGCGCCGTGGGCGCGCGCCTCGTGCACCTGATAGCTGGAGACCACGAAGTCCTTGCGCAGCACCGGGATCTTCACGGCGGCGCGAACCGCGGCGAGATCGTCCAGCGAGCCGCCGAACCACCGGCCCTCGGTGAGGACGCTGATGCACCGGGCGCCGCCCTGCGCATACTCCCCCGCCAGCTCGGCCGGGTCGGGGATGTCGGCGATCGCGCCCTTCGACGGCGATGCCCGCTTCACTTCGGCGATCACCGCCACGCCGGGCTTGCGCAACGCGGCGTACGCGTCGATCGCGGGCGGGGCCGCCGCTGCGAGCTCCCGCACCCGCTCGAGAGGCACCTGTGCCTGCCGCGCCGCCACGTCCTCGCGGACGCCGGCGAGGATCTCCTCGAGAACGTTCTGCTTTGCCGCTCCGCCAGCGGGTCCGCCGTCGCCCGCTTCCGCCTGATCGGATGTCACCTAATGACTCCCCTCTCCGGGTGTCTTCGGCCCGATGCTAAGAGGTGACACCGGGTGACGGGGGGCCGGGGGTATGGCGCGCCTCACGGAATGGACTGCGGCATAATGCCTGGCTGCCCGTCGCGGATGTCTCCTCGCTCACATCGCGCCAACGGTCATCTCGCCGTTGTGCAGGGGCACCTCCCCCGTTCGGTCGATGCCACTCGACGTTGACACGAGTGTCACCCGGCGGAAATAGGACTCCACCATCATGTGACTCGGGCAGACTTGTCCCGGCGTCCGGGTTCTTTCCCGCACGCCGCCTGCCGGCCGGACGATGATGCGGAGTCGACCTCATGGCCACTGAGTTACCCCAGCCGATGAATTTCGCCGTCATGTCCCGAGTCCTCGTCTCGGTCGCCGCCGAGGTCGCCACCGGCGTCCAGCGCGCCGTCGTCGGCTCGGACAACGTGCGGACCGCGCAGGAGAACGCGTGGGACGCCATCCAGGCCGACCGTGCCCGGGCCGCCGCACGGGTGGAGACCGCACGCGCGGTGGCCGCGATGCTCGCCGGCGCCCCGGCCCGGCGCCGTCGGGCCGAGCCGCTGACCGGCGCCCGCCGGTAACACACCGCTCAGCGCGCGGTCGGGTCCTCGCCACGGTCCAGGGCGTCCCACAGGTCCCGGCCCGCGGTGGGGCCGTCCGTCTCCACCACTACCGGGGCGGCCGGGCGCCGTTCGTACCGCTCGTACCGCGAGGACATCGCCGACCAGAGGTGACCGTGACGCGCGGCGAGCACGCCGGCGACCACCACCGCCGCGGCCCCGCCGACACAGGCGACCGGCCAGACCGTGCCGGCGGCGCCCGGGTCGGCACCAGCCCGGGCCAGGATCGCACCCACCGCCACGCCGGCCCCGGTCAGCGCCAGCAGCACTCCCAGCGCACGCCGGGCCACGCCGCGGGTGGCCAGCAGCGCCCCCGTCCCGGCGAGCGCGACGACCGCCAGGCCGATGAGCCACGGTTGCAGGTCCGCGCCGGTCTGCTCCGTCCGCAGATCCGACAATCCGGGCCGCTGTTCCACCTGGGCGGACCAGACGCGGGTCGCCGCGAAGAGCGCGAGCCCGCCCCCTGCCAGGCCGGAGACGACGGCTGCGGGATACGTCCTCATCGGGCGGCGCGCAGGGTCTCCGCCGAGGCGATCGCGGCGAGCACCGCCGCGGCCTTGTTGCGGGTCTCCTGCTCCTCGGCGGCCGGGTCGGAGTCCGCGACGATGCCGGCGCCCGCGCCGACGTACGCCACACCGTCCTTGAGCAGCGCGGTCCGGATGGCGATCGCCATGTCCATGTCGCCGGCGAAGCCGAAGTAGCCGACCGTGCCGCCGTAGAGGCCGCGCCGGGTCGGCTCGAGCTGCTCGATGATCTCCATGGCCCGCACCTTGGGCGCGCCGGAGAGCGTGCCCGCCGGGAACGTCGCGGCCAGGGCGTCGAAGGCGGTCCGGTCGTCACGGAGACGGCCGACCACGGTCGACACGATGTGCATGACGTGGCTGTACCGCTCGATCCGGGCGAACTCCGGCACCTCGACGCTGCCCGGCTCGCAGACCCGGCCCAGGTCGTTGCGGCCCAGGTCGACCAGCATCACGTGCTCGGACCGCTCCTTGGGGTCGGCGAGCAGCTCGGCGGCGAGCGCGGCGTCCTGCTCGGGGGTGGCGCCCCGCCAGCGGGTGCCGGCGATCGGGTGCAGCAGCGCGGTCCGGTTGGCGCTCACCTTGAGGTGCGCCTCCGGCGACGAGCCGACGATGTCGAAGTCGTCGAAGCGGAGCAGGTACATGTACGGGCTCGGGTTGGTGGCCCGCAGCACCCGGTAGACGTCGAGCGCGGCGGCGTCGGTGGGCCGCTCGAACCGCTGCGCCACCACGATCTGGAAGCACTCGCCGGCCCGGATCGCCTCCTTGGCCTCCTCGACCGCCTTCTGATACTCACCCGGAAGAGTGCGGCTGACCGGCTCACCGGCCGGGCGGCGGTCGACCGTGGAGACCATCGGCGGGGTGGGCCGGGACAGCGCGGTGGTCATCGCGTCGAGCCGGCCGACGGCCTGGTGGTACGCCGCACGGCGGGCCGCGTCGTCGGCGTCCGCGTCGAGCACCGCGTTGGCCACCAGCAGCGCCGAGCCCTCGTGGTGGTCGAGCACCACCAGGTCGGTGGCGAGCATCATGCCGAGCTCGGGCAGGCGCAGGTCGTCGGCGGCGGTCGACGGCAGCTTCTCGAAGCGGCGGACCAGGTCGTAGCCGAGGTAGCCGACGAGGCCGCCGGTGAGCGGGGGCAGGCTCTCGTCGAGGGCGCCGGTCAGCGCGGTCACCGTCTCGCGCAGGGCCACCACCGGGTCGCCGCCGAGCGGCACCCCGGTCGGGGGCGTGCCCAGCCACTCGGCCCGCCCGTCCCGCTCGGTCAGCGTGGCGACGCTGCGGACCCCGACGAACGAATACCGCGACCAGGCCAGACCCTGCTCCGCGGACTCGAGCAGGAAGGTGCCGGGGCCGCCGGCGAGCTTCGTGTACACCCCGATCGGGGTCTCGCCGTCGGCCAGCAGCTTGCGGGTGACCGGGACGACCCGCTTGCGCGCGGCGACGAATCCCGCCTCGTCGGGGAACGTGGCTCCGCTGGTCACTGGCCCTCCGCAAGCAGGTCGTCGGCGAAGCAGGTGTGTGTGCCGTTGTGGCAGGCGGCGCCGGTCTGCACCACGGTGACCAGCAGCGCGTCGCCGTCGCAGTCGAGGGAGACGCTGCGCACGTGCTGGTGGTGGCCGGAGGTCTCGCCCTTCACCCAGTACTCCCCGCGGCTGCGGGACCAGTAGGTGGCCCGGCCGCTGGTCAGGGTGCGGTGCAGGGCCTCGTCGTCCATCCAGCCGAGCATCAGGACGTCGCCGGTGCCGTGCTCCTGCACGATCGCCGCGACGAGGCCGTCGGGGGTGCGCTTGAGGCGGGCGGCGATGGCCGGATCCAGGGTGGTCTCTACATCGGGTACGGGCACGGATGCGATTCTCCCTCATCGCCGGTCACAGCCGTAACGACCCGCAGGGGGCCCACGATCCGGTAACCGGGGATGTGCTCGGCGATCCGGAGCGGTACCGTCGCCGGGAAGCGCGGTACGTGCCTGAATGCCCGGCGCCCGCCGCCCGGTGTGCCGCACGACTGAGAAGCGCGGATCCTCGGCATCCCGGCGGGCGCGGACCCGCAACGGGAGTGGTGAACCGAGATGGAGCCGACGTCCAGCCCCGACAACGCACTGCCCTCGCCCGGCCTGGCCCGCTTCTGGCAGGTCCGGCCGGAGCCGGAGCCGGTGGCCGACGAGCCGCTGGAGACCCCGGCCGATCTGCTGCACGGATCGCCGCTCGGCACCTTCCGCAGCCGGCCGATCCCACCGCTGGCCCCGATCGCCTCGGCCGCCCGCCATCCGAGTGGGGCGGCCGATCCGTTCGGCCTGAACCGGGCGGGCCGGGAAGGGCACCGTCATCTCCCGGAGTCCGGCCCGGCCGATCCGGAACGGCACGGCGATCCTGATCACTCAGTACCTCCGGAGGACGAGGTGGAACCGGTGCAGGACGTAAAGTCCGGTGCGCCGGAGAGCGGCTTCCATCTCGGCGGACGTGCCGGGCGGCTGCACTTCGGCGACGATCCGGAGCCCGCCGCCACGACCGCGGACGGCGGGGCTCAGATCGGTGACGAGCCGACCGACGTGGAGTCGGCCGGCGCCGCACCGGTGGACGAGCCCGTGGATCAGACTCCGCCGGACGCCGGCCAGGAGGCCGCCGAGGTGGCGGGACCCAGCGACGAGAACGGACGTGAGGACATGAACGGACGGGTAGGCGCGCCCGGTTACGCGCAGACCGGCGAGGCCACCCCGGACGCCTCGGGTGAGCCGGCCGAGGAGTCGGCGGGGCAGGCTCCGGCCGATCCGCCGCGCGCGGCCGCCGGCTGGGCCTCGGTGCCCGGCCTGACCCAGCCGATCCCGTCGATTCCGGGCACTCCGGTCTCGGGCGGTCCGGTGCAGGGTGCTCCGGTGTCGCCGGCGTACGCACCGAATCCGTACACGGTCGCGGATTTCACCCCTGATCACCCGGCGGGGACCCTGCAGCCGGTGTCCGGGCTGCCCGGCCCGGCGCCGGAACCGGCCGACCCGGCCGTGCCCGCCCCGGTCTCGCCCGCGCCGGAGGCTCCGGCCGTGGCGTCGGCCCCGGTGCAGATCCCGGCGTCGCGGACGCCACCGGACCTGACGATCGACCTCGGCGACACCGGCCTGTCGTCGTCCGCCGAGGGTGGGTACGGCTTCGCCCCGACCGGTTACAGCCTGGGCCGCCCGGCCGAGGCCTACGGTGTGGCGTCGGTCACTCCCGCCGCCCCGTCGGTGTCGACGGTCACGCCGCCGTCGGACTTCCTGACCTTCCCGCCGGCGCCGCCCGCCCGCCGGGCCCGTGAGGAGGCGGCCGAGGAGGCGCCCGTGCCGGCATCCCGCCGGTCGGCCAGCCTGGAGGACGCCGAGCCGATCCGCCGGTCCGGCCGTCGCGCGGCGCAGACCGAGGAGCCGCCCGCCGAGCAGGGTGGCGATGAGGCGCTGATCGGCCGCACCATCTGGGACGAGGACGCGGCCCGCCACTTCCGGGCGGCGTGGCACGAGGTGAAGGCGGAGTTCGTCGACGACCCGGTCACCGCGCTCACGCGGGCGCACGACCTGCTCACCGACGCGGTGAACGAGCTGACCGAGGTGCTGCTGGCGGAGCGGGACGAACTGGACCCGCTGCGCGGCACCGACACCCCGGACACCGAGAGCATGCGGATGGCGATGCGCGGCTACCGCGAGTTCCTGGATCGAATCCTGTCGCTCTAGAGGTGCGAAGATGTGAGCCCTGCCACCCGCGGCACCGGGTGGCAGGGCTCGAAGACGGGATCGGCGCGGCATGACGGCGGCAGAAGGTCGCCGCGCCGATCCCGCCTCGTCCTAGGTGGCGCTGTTGCAGCAGCGCCGGCAGAGGATCGGGTGCAGCAGGTGCGCCAGATCGTGCCGGTCGGTGACCGGGCGGGGGAAGGCGAGACGGGCGCTGCGGCCGCCCATCCGCACCAGGAAGCCGTAGCGGTCCATCCGCACGACCCTGGGCTCGTCGCCGGGGCGGGCCTCGGAGCCCAGCTGGCGGCGCACGTAGTCGCTCATCTCGCTCACGTGGTGGTCGGCGAGGTCGGCGATCAGGTCGAACTCGACAGCGCGCAGCGGGTCGGGGGTGGCCTCGGCGTAGTCGTCCGGGTCGATCTCGACGAGCTTCTCGTTGCGCTCCCAGCGGACCTCGGCGACCTCCATCCTGTAGAGGGCCTGGCTCTCGCCGATGTCGAGCAGGTCTCCGCAGGCGTCGGTGTCGGCGTAGTCGAGCGCGGCGGCCCGGGCGTCGTCGCCATCGAGTCTCGCCGCCCAGCCGGACACCCAGATGCGGCCCAGGGACGGCGAGGACGCCATCGGCGGCACGTCGCGGATGTCCAGAACGAGCGCGGTGTCGTCGTTGCCGTCCTGCGGGCGCAGTGCGCCGGCGAGAGTACCCTCGCTGGGCACGAGCAGCAGCACACGACCCTGGCCATCCGTGACGTGCCGGACCGGAGTGGGTCCGGGGCGGCAGGCGATGTGGGCGACGGCGGGCAGGTGACCGGCGGCGAGCGTGCGCGCGATCTCGGCGGGACTGGGTTGCATGACGAGCACCTCCGGGCACCGGTTAGGCTTACCTAAGTTAGGCAAGGCTAACCGTAACAGGAGATCGCAGTTGAACAACTCTCGACCCAAGGCGAAGCTCTCGCGGGCCCTCGGCATCCCTCTGACGCGTAAGTGCGTCAAGTACTTCGAGCGGCGTCCGTTCCCGCCGGGCGTGCACGGCCGTGGCCGGCGTAAGGCCTCCGACTACCAGGTCCGGCTGCTGGAGAAGCAGCGGCTGCGCCACCAGTACAACATCAGCGAGGTCCAGATGCGTGCGGCTTACGACGCCGCGCACAAGGCCGAGGGCAAGACCGGCGAGGCCATGGTCACGCTGCTCGAGCGCCGGCTGGACGCCACCGTGTTCCGGGCCGGTTTCACCCGGACCATCTACCAGGCCCGCCAGCTCGTCGTGCACGGTCACTTCACCGTGGACGGCAAGAAGGTGGACCGTCCCGGCTACAAGCTGAAGCCCGGCCAGGTCATCGAGGTCAAGGAGACCAGCCGGCAGAAGCCGCCGTTCCAGATCGCGGCGACCGGCACGCACATCGACGGGCCGACCGCGCCGTACCTGTCGACCGTCCTCGAGGACCTGCGCACCACGGTGATCCGTGTCCCGCAGCGCTCCGAGGTCCCGGTGCTCTGCGACGAGCAGCTGGTCGTCGAGTACTACGCCCGATAGGTCCACGGGCAGGCTCATGAATCGCTGAAATGGCGGGCCTCTCGCAGCGGTCGCGGTGACCGCGGCCGCTGCGGGCGACGCGCTCATCTCACCGGCCACGGCCGGTCAGAAGCTGGTCAGCGTGTCTGCTCCAACCAGCTGGCGTAGAGCTTGGCGTAGATCGACCCCGGCTCGGTGACGAGACGGGCGTGCGGGCCGCGTTGAACGACGCGGCCCGCATCCACCACGATCACCTCGTCCGCGGACTCCGCCGTGGACAGCCGGTGCGCGATCGCCACCGTGGTCCGGCCCCTGGTCACCAGGTCGAGCGCGTACTGCAACCGGACCTCGGTGGCCGGGTCGACCGCGCTGGTCGCCTCGTCGAGCACCAGCAGATCCGGGTCGGCGACGTACGCGCGTACCAGCGCCACCAACTGCCGCTCCCCCACGCTGAGCGACTCGCCCCGCTCGCCCACCGCGGTCGCAAGCCCCGCCGGCAGGCCGGCGAGCCAGTCACCGAGCCCCAGCTCGGTGAAGGCCGCCCGCAGTTGCCCGTCGGTGAGCGACGGCTCGGCGAAACGCACGTTCTCCGCGATCGTCGCGTCGAAGAGGAACCCGTCCTGCGGCACCATCACGACCCGCGACCGCAGCGACGAGAACCGCACCGTCGTCAGCGGCGTCCCGGACAGCAGGACGGTGCCCTCGGCCGGGTCCATCAGACGGGTGAGCAGCTTCGCGAACGTCGTCTTGCCGCTGCCCGTCTCCCCCACCACCGCATACTTGCGGCGCGCGTCGAGCGTCAGGTCGACCTCGGAGAGCACGATCGGCCCGCCCGGATAGCGGAACGACACGTCGTCGAAGCGCACCGACAGCGGGCCGGGCGGCAGCTCCACACCCTCGTCGTCGGGGTCGGCGACATCCGGGTCGACGTCCAGCACGTCGAGGATGCGCCGCCAGCCGGCCACCGCGTTCTGCGCCTCGTTGAGCTGCTCGGTGGCGATCTGCACGGGCTGGATGAAGAGCGTCACCAGGAATAGGAACGCGGTGAGCCGGCCCACCGTGAGGTCGCCGTCCACCCCGAGCAGGACACCGACGACCACCACACCGGACAGTGCCAGGCCGGCGCTGATCTCGCCGCTGGAGAAGCTCATCACGCTGGTACGCATCGCCCGCTGCTGTGCGATCCGCAGGTCGTCGACGGCCGTGTCCAGGCGGTGGGAGGTCCGGCCGGACACCCCGAACGCGCGGATCACCGTGGCGCCGACCACCGACTCGGCCACCGTGCCGAGCATCACACCGCTGCGTTCGCGGACCGCGCGGTAGGCGCCCGCCAGCCGCCTCTGGAAATGCCGGATGACCCCGATCGCCGGCCCGAAGGAGAGCAGCACCACGATCGTGAGCTGCCACGAGTAGACGAACATCACCACCGTGGAGACGATCAGCTGACCACCCGCCAGCAGCAGTTGGATGCCGCCGGTCTGCAGGAACTGGGAGATCTGGTCCACGTCGCCGGTCACCCGCGACACCATCGACCCGCGTCGCTCGGACTGCTGGTGCAGCATCGACAGATCGTGGATGTGCCGGAAGGTCCGCGACCGCAGGCCGCTCAGCGCGGTCTCGCTGACCGTGAACAGCCGCCGGGTCATCAGATAGCCGCAGAGCGTCGAGATCATCAGGGCGGCCAGGGTCAGCGCCACCACGACGAGCACGGCGGCCGGGTCCGGGCCGGACGGGCCGTTGATGCCGTGGTCGATGCCCTGCTGCACGGCGATCGGCACGGCCACCCGCCCGGACATCTGCAGGATCGCCAGGCCG
The DNA here is from genome assembly GCF_050956125.1 of Actinoplanes sp. CA-252034. Classification (NCBI taxonomy): domain Bacteria; kingdom Bacillati; phylum Actinomycetota; class Actinomycetes; order Micromonosporales; family Micromonosporaceae; genus Actinoplanes; species Actinoplanes sp. CA-252034. The sequence goes on along the minus strand of NZ_CP191846.1, from coordinate 1,808,400 downwards.
ATCGTCCCGGCCATCCCGGTCCGCAGCTCCGGCGAGAGCGACAGCCCCCGCCGGATGGTGTCGAAAGTCCCCACCTCGCTCATTTGTCGGCCTTCTCGTACGCGGTGACCAGATCCCGGTAACCGGGTTGGGAGTCCATCAGCTCGGTGTGCGTGCCGGTCGCCACCACCCGCCCCCGGTGCAGGTAGACGACCTGATCGGCGAGCGCGATGCTGGCCCGCCGGTACGCCACCACCAGCAGCGACGTACCCGACTCGCGCAGCGCGCCGAGGATCGCCGCCTCCACCCGGGGGTCCACGGCGCTGGTGGCGTCGTCGAGCACGAGCAGCCGCGGGCGGCCGGCCAGCGCACGGGCCAGGGTGAGCCGCTGTCGCTGCCCGCCGGAGAGCGACGTGCCCCGCTCGCCGACCTCGGTGTCCAGTCCGTCCGGCAGCGCGCCGATGAAGGCGTCCGCCTGGGCCAGGCGGAGCGCGGCGCGTACCGCGTCGTCGTCGATGCCCGGCCGGTCCAGCGCGACGTTGCCCCGGACGGTGTCGTCGAAGACGAACGGGATCTGCGGGACCAGGCCGGTCGCCGCGGCCAGCGCGGGCGCCGACAGATCGGGCAGTTTCACCCCGTCGAGTGACACGCTGCCGGACCCCGGGTCGACCAGGCGCATGGCGAGCGCGGCGATCGTCGACTTGCCGGAGCCGGTCGCGCCGACCAGCGCCACCGTCTTTCCGGCCGGAACGGCGAAGGTCACGTCGGAGAGCACCGGCGGGCCGTCGGCGTAGCGGTAGTCGACCCGGTCGAACCGCAGCTCGGCCGGGCCCGTGCCGGGCAGGTCACCCTCCCCGTAGGTCAGATCGCCCTCGGCCGCGAGCACCGCCTGCACCCGCTCCCAGCCGGCGACACTGCGTGGCAGCTCGCCGACCACCCAGCCGATCGCCCGGACCGGGAACGCCAGCACGGTGAACAGGAACGCGACACTGATCACCTCGGTCACGGTGATCGCGCCGGACTGCAGCCGCCACGTGCCGATCAGCAGCACGGCCAGGGTGCCGACACTGGGCAGGCTCTCCATCAGCGGGTCGAAGACGCCGCGCAGCCGGCCCACCGAGATCAGCGCGTCACGCAGCTCGCTGACGAACACCCCGAACCGGCGCGACTCGTCGGCCTCCCGGCCCATCGTCTTGACCACGAGCGCGCCGTCGAAGCTCTCGTGCGCCACCGCGGCGACCTTGGCCCGCATCCGCTGGGCGTGGATCTGCCGCGGCGCCATTCGTCGCGAGTAGAAGAAGTTGAGCGCGAACAGCACCGGGAAAAGCGCGACCCCGACCAGGGCGAGCACCCAGTCGGTGAGGAACAGCGCCACGAGCGCCCCGGCGATCATCACGATCGTGCCGACCGCGAACGGCAGCGGCGCGATCGGCGCGAACGCGGCCTCCACGTCCGAGCCGGCGTTGGAGAGCAGGGTGCCGGTGGCGTGCCGCTGATGCCACTCCGGCGGCAGCGACAGGTAGCGGCGGGTCACCGCACGGCGGTACCGCGCCTGCAGCCGGAACTGCATGAACCCGGCACCCAGCCGACGCGCCCAGATGCTCGCCACCCGCAGCACGCTGAGCCCCAGCAGGACCGCGACGGTCAGCGCGAGGCCACCGGTGCCCACCCGCCGCTCCGCGAAGGCCGGCACCACCACCCGGCCGATCACGGCACCGACGATGTACGAGTTCGCAATGATCAGAAAGCCGAAGAAACTGCTGCCGATCGCACTGATCGTGAAGAGACGTGGCTCCGTCCGGATCGCCCGGCCCAGCACCCGCAGCCCCCGCACCAGCACGTCATCGCCGGTCCCGCTGGTCACATTCCTACCTGACTGGTAAGCATTCGTCGGCACGTCCGACCTTACCGGTCCATCCTTGCCCACTGCGCACCCGTTTACATTGTGGCCACGATTACACCGGCGCCCCACAGGCGGCCGGAAAACCAGGCAGCGCTCAACGAACAAGTCCCGATAAGCTCCCCGCCGCATGATCATCAATGAAGGGAAATACATGCGGCGTACGCTGCTCCCGGCCGTGCTCGCGCTCTCCGCCCTGACCGGTTGCGCCACCGAGTCGCCGCCCGCGGTACCGGCTCCGGCCACGGCGTCCACCAGCCCCGTCGTGTCCGCCCCGTCCCCGTCCGCCTCGGCGACCGGCCCGGTGGTGGCCCTCGGTGACTACGACCCGGCCCGCAAGGCCGGGGACGACATCACGAAGGCACTCGCCGCCGCGAAGAAGTCCGGCCGCAACGTGCTCGTCGACTTCGGTGCCGACTGGTGCCTGGACTGCCGTGTGCTCACCCGGATCGCCGAGGATCCGGCGGTGAATGCCCAGCTCGCCGAGGGCTTCGAGGTGGTCAGCGTCGACGTCGGCGAGTTCGACCGCAACCTGGACGTGGCCGAGCGCTGGGGTGTCGACCTGACCATGAGCGGCATCCCGGCGCTGGTCGTGCTGACGCCGGCCGGCAAGGTGCGGGTGGCCACCAACGACGGCTCGTTCGCCGGAGCCCGTTCGATGACGCCGGCCGACGTGAGCGCCTTCCTCACCGAGTGGGCCCCGGCGGCGAAGTGAAGAGGCTCGCCGCGTTCGCCGCCGTCCTGGCGCTGAGCGCCTGTTCCGGCTCACCGGCGCCGGACATGACCGGCAGATACGAGGCCGGCGGCGTCACCGTGACCCTCGCCGTGCGGGCCGGGGCGCTGACCGCCACCTTCACCCCGCCCGAGGGCTTCCACCTGTACAGCATGGATCTCCCCGAGGGCGGGGTGGACGGCATCGGCTTCCCCACGGTGGCGCGGCCCGGCGGGGCGCTGACCGCCACCGGGCCGGCCACCGCCGACCGCACGGTGACCGAGTTGCGCCCGGCCGGCCTGGACTTGATGGTGCCGGTCTACCCGGACGGGCCGGTCACCCTGACCGTTCCGGTGCGCGCCGGCGACGGCGATCGCTGGGAGGTTACCGTCGGATATGCCGCATGCAGCGCGAACTCGTGTCTCGCGCCGGTTGCCGGGGAGACGGTCGTCCTGCATAACATCGACTGATGACCAACTACGCCCGCAGTGAGCGGGAGCAGCTCGCCGACCTGCTGACCAGCACCGGACCGGACGCTCCGACGCTCTGCGAGGGGTGGACCACCCGGGATCTGGCGGCGCACCTCGTGGTCCGGGAGCGGCGGCCCGACTCCGCGCTCGGGATCCTGGTCAAGCCGCTCGCCGGGCTCGGGGAGCGGATCCGGCTGGCGCGGGCCGCGCTGCCGTACCCGGAGTTGATCGGTCAGCTGCGCCGGCCGCCGGTCTGGAGCCCGATCAGCAATCCGCTGGTCGATCCGCTGGCGAACACCATGGAGATGTTCATCCATCACGAGGACGTGCGCCGCGGCGCCGGCGGGTGGCAGCCACGGGCTCTGGACCGGGGCCTGGAGACCACGCTCCACCGCAATCTCAAGCTGATCATCCGCGGCTCGCTGCGGCGGCTCGGGATCGGCGCGGACGTCGAGGCGACCGGGTTCCCGCCGATCCGGGTGGGTGGCGAGCCGCGGGTGCGGATCACCGGCGACGTGGGCGAGCTGGCGGTCTTCTTCTTCGGCCGGCAGCGCGCCGCCCGGGTCGCCATCGAGGGCGGCCCCGAGCTGGCCGAGCGTCTGCGCACCGCCCGCCTCGGCGTCTGATTGGCCCATCCGATCACACCGGAATTGGCTCGAACGTCACGCCAATCCGCCCGTAGGTTCGTGCCATGAACGCTCGCACCGACCTGTCCGTCACCCAGGGCGCCGCGCTGTCCGTCGGCGCCGTCCTGGGCACCGGGCTGATCTCCCTGCCCGCGCTGGCCGCCGACGCGGCCGGCCCGGCGTCGCTGGTGGCCTGGCTCGCCCTGATCGTCCTCTCCGCCCCGCTGGCCTGGACGTTCGCGGCCCTGGGAGCACGCTATCCGGACGCCGGCGGGGTCTCCACCTATGCGGGGATGGCGTTCGGCCCGAGGGTCGCGGCGGCGGTCGGCTGGACGTTCTACTTCGCGGTCCCGCTCGGCGCGCCGGTGGCGGTGGCGTTCACCGGCGGGTACGTCTCCGATGTGCTGGGTGGCGGCCGGGCCACCGAGCTCGCCACGTTCCTGGTGATCGTCGGTACGGCGTACCTCATGAATCTGTTCGGTCTTCGCATTTCCGGCCGGGTCCAGGTGGTGCTCTCGATCTCGCTGGCGACGATGCTGGTGGTGACCGTGCTGGCCGCCCTGCCACACCTGAACTGGGATCATCTGACCCCGTTCGCGCCGCACGGCTGGTCCGGGATCGGCGCCGCGGCCGCCCTGCTGGTCTGGGGTTTCGCCGGCTGGGAGGCGCTGTCGTCGCTGTCCGCGGAGTACCGGAATCCGCGCCGTGACGTGCCCCGGGCCACCCTGATCGCGGTCGCCGTCGTCGGTGTGCTCTACCTGGCCGTGGCGGCGGTGAGCGTGCTCGCACTGGGCCCGTCGCTGGCCGGCAGCCGGGCGCCGCTGGCCGATCTGCTCGCCATCGGGCTGGGCGGCCCGGTACGGGCGCTGACCGCGGTGATCGCGGTGGTCCTGACGCTGGGCGCGGTGAACGCCTACTTCGCCGGGTCGAGCCGGCTCGGGGTGGCGCTGGCGAAGGAGGGCGCGCTGCCGGCCCGGGTGTTCGGCGCCCAGAGGCGTTCGCTGACCTTCATCTTCCTGGCCGGCATCGCGTGTGTGCTGCTGCCGTTCGACCTGCACACGGCCGCGCTGCTGACCACCGGCTGTTTCACCCTGGTCTACGTGATCGGCACGGCGGCGGCGCTGCGGCTGCTCACCGGGGTGTGGCCGCGGCTGGTGGCCGGGACCGCGTTCGTGGCGGTGGTGGGACTGCTCTGGCTGAACGGGCTGCCGGCGCTGCTGAGCCTGGTGATCGCCGGGGGTTCGCTGGTCTATCAGGCGATCAGCCGGCCCAGGAGGTCCAGGCCCTCCTCGATCAGCGCCGGATCGACCGCGCCGAACCCGACGACCAGCCCGGCTTGCTTGGCGCCGTCCGGCGCGGCCGAGTAGGCGGCCAGTTCCTCCAGGGCGAGCCCGTGCCGCCGGGCCGCCGCGAGGATCGCCGCGCTGCTGCGGTACGGGGGCCGCAGCAGCGCGGCGACGTGCAGTCCCGCGGCGGTCGGGATGACGTCGAGCGCCGGGATCCGGGCCAGTCCCGCCGTGACCCGCGCATGCCGGTCCTGGTAGGCGCGCCCGGCCCGCCGCACGTGCCGGGCGAACAGCCCCTCGTCGATGAACCGGGCCAGCGCCGCCTGCACAGCCGTCTGCCCGTGGCCGTCGCCGACCTGCCGCGCGGCCACCACGGCGGGCCGCAGACCGGGTGGGACCAGCACGAACCCGGTACGCATCGCGGGCATCATGCTCTTGGAGAAGGTGCCCACGTAGAGCACCCGGCCACCCCGGTCGAGCGTGCAGAGCGGCTCCAACGGCCGCGCCGAGAAGCGGAACTCACTGTCGTAGTCGTCCTCGACGATCGCCACCGACCGGGACCCGGCCCACTCCAGCAGTTCCCGGCGCCGGGCGGGGCTCATCACCCGGCCCAGCGGGAACTGGTGCGACGGGGTCACGTAGACCAGCCGGGCCCGGTCCGGCAGCGCCGACACGACCAGGCCCTCGGCGTCCACGGGCACGCCGGTCACGCGTACGCCCAGGGAGGTGAACAGGCGCCGGGCCGGTGGGTATCCGGGCTCCTCGACGGCGGCCACGTCACCGGGGCGCAGCAGCACCCGGGCGATCAGGTCGAGGGCGTGCTGGGCGCCGTTGGTGATGACGACGTCCTCGGCGGTGGCGTGGACCGACCGGGCGTACCCCAGGTAGCGGGCGATCGCCTCGCGCAGCGCCGGGTGGCCGGACGGCTCGGCGTACGTGCCCGGCCCGTTGGCGCCCAGCCGCAGCTCGGCGGCGACCAGGCGGCGCCACGTGTCGAACGGGAACAGCCGGGCGTCCGGGATCCCGGTCCGGAAGTCGTGACGCGGCGGCGGAGCCTCGCCGCTGACCGGCAGTGGGGTGAGCGTCCAGCCGGGGTGCGGGCGCAGCGGGCCCGCGATGGCACGCCGGGCCGCCGTGGGCCGGGGCGCGCCCGCGGTCACGAACGTGCCGGCGCCGACCCGCGCGGTCAGGAACCCTTCGGCCGTCAGCCGCTCGTAGGCGCCGGCCACGCTGCCCCGGGACACACCCAGGTCGGCGGCGAGCGCCCGGGTCGACGGCAGCCGGTGCCCGGCCGGGGCCCGCCCGTCCAGGATGGCGGCCCGCAGCGCCCGGTAGACCGCGACGGTCCGGCCCGCGCCACCGGATGCCGGGCCGAGGGTCAGCTCCACCGGGTGGCGAGTCCGGCCCGGTCGATGAAGGCGCCCGCGCCGACCGGGGCGGTGCACGCGTACGCCCCGGCGATCACCCCCTGGCCGAGACAGACGCCGTCGTCGGCCCCGGCCACCCAGGCGCTGAGGAACGCGGCCGCGAACGCGTCACCGGCCCCGTTGGTGTCGACGACCGGCGCGCCCGGGTCGGCCGCGTCCCGGTGCACGACCCCGTCCCTGGTGTGCAGGTCGGCGCCCTCGCCGCCGTGGGTGACCACGACCCTGGACGCCACGCCGTCGGCGAGGATGCGGGAGGCGGCGCCGTCGGCGAGCTGGACGCCGCTGACGAAGACCAGGTCGGCGCCGAGCGCGAAGTCGAGGTGGTGCGGATTGTCGCCGTCCCAGTCGTGCAGGTCGGTGGAGATCGTCACCCCGGCCGCCCGCAGCTCGGGGATCAGGTGCCGGGCCCAGTCCATGATCGTCACGTGGACGTGCCGGACCCCGGCGGGCAACGGCCGGTAGTAGTCCTCGGGAAGCCGGTATCCGGGCACGTCGCGCCCGTCGTACAGGGAGAGCCGCCGTCCGTCCGGGCTCATCAGGTTGACCGCGCGGCGGGTGCCGGCCGGGGCGGGCGCGGCTCGCAGGCCGATCCCCCATCGGGAGAACGCCGCTCTCACCCGCCCGCCCAGCTCGTCGTCACCGACCGTGTCGATCACCGAGACCTGCTCACCGAGCGCATGCAAGGCCAGCGCCACACAGGTGCCGGTGTGCGACACGTGATCCTCGATCGGACCCTGCGGGCGGGCCGAGTCGGCGCCCAGCACGGGCAGATCCGCCACCGGGACCACCGTGTCGACGCCCGTGCCGCCGACCACGAGAAAAGTCATGCCGGACAACGTAGTGCCACCCCGACTAGGATGGGCATGATCCCGGCTCTAGCCGTGATGCCGCCCGCGCATTACTCTGCGGTAACACTGACGTTACGTACCCCCCGTGAATGGTTGAAGGCGGCGCTCGAATGGCTCTCGAGGTTCCCTACCGGTCCATCCCGGACATGCTCTTCCAGCGCGTGGCCAAGACTCCGGATGCGCAGGCCCTGGCGGGGCCCAACGCGGACGACAGCGGCCCGGCCTGGCTGACCTGGCGGCAGGTCGGCGAGCGCACCCGGGCGATCGGCGCCGGGCTGCGCGAGCTGGGCATCGGCCTGGAGGACCGGGTGGCGATCCTGTCCAACACGCGGCTCGAGTGGATCCTGGTCGACCTGGGCATCAACGTGGCCGGCGCGGCCGCCACGACGGTCTACCCGACGACCGAGCCGGAGGACACGGCGTTCATCGTGTCCGACTCCGGGTCGAAGATCCTGATCGCGGAGAATGCGAAGCAGGCCCTGAAGATCTCCGGCGCGGCCACCGCCGTGACGAAGGTGGTGCTGATCGACGGCCCCGCCGACGCCGGCGCCACGCCGCCGCAGATCACCCTGGCCGAGCTGGAGCAGCTCGGCGCCCAGGCGCTGACCCGCGAGCCGGGCCTGATCGACGACGTGGTGGCCCAGCTCGGGCCGGACAATGTCGCGACCCTCATCTACACCTCCGGCACCACCGGCCGCCCCAAGGGCGTCGAGCTGCTGCACAAGGGCTGGACCTGGGAGGGCGTGGCGCAGGAGTCCCTCGGCCTGTTCTCGCCGACCGACCTGCACTACCTGTGGCTGCCGATGTCGCACGCGTTCGGCAAGACGCTGCTCTGCGGCATCCTGCACGTGGGTGTGCCGACCTACGTCGACGGCCGGGTCGACAAGCTGATCGACCTGCTCGCGGTGATCAAGCCGACGCTGATGTGCGCCCCGCCGCGCATCTACGAGAAGGTCTACAACAAGACCGTCACCAGCGGCCTCTCCGGCACCGGCCTGAAGCCGAAGATCTTCACCTGGGCGGTCGCCACCGGCAAGAAGCGGGTCGCGTTCCAGCAGGCCGGCAAGCCGGTCCCGGCGGGTCTCGCGATCCAGTACTCGATCGCCGAGAAGCTGGTCTTCTCCAAGCTGCAGGCCAAGCTCGGCGGCAACATCAAGGTGCTGGTCAGCGGTTCGGCGGCGCTCAGCCGGGACATCTCCGAGTTCTTCGCCGCGGCGAACCTGCCGATCCTCGAGGGCTACGGCATGACCGAGGCCTGCGCGGCCAACTTCGTCAACCGCAACGGCAAGCTGCGGATCGGCACGGTCGGCCAGCCGCTCGGCGACCTCGAGGTCCGCATCGACAGCGACGGCGAGGTGCTGATGCGCGGCGCCCCGATCATGCGCGGCTACCACAACCTGCCGGAGGCCACCGCCGAGGCGTTCACCGAGGACGGCTTCCTGCGGACCGGCGACATCGGCGAGCTCGACGCCGACGGCTATCTGAAGATCACCGACCGCAAGAAGGACCTGGTCAAGACCTCGGGCGGCAAGTTCATCGCCCCGTCGGCGATCGAGGGCGCGTTCAAGGCGGTCTGCCCGTACACCTCGCAGGCGGTCGTCGTCGGCCAGAACCGCAACTTCGTCACCATGCTGATCGCCCTCGACGAGGACGCGATCAGCACGTGGGCGGCGTCCGGTCCGCTGGCCGGCAAGAGCTACGCCGAGATCGTCGCCGCGCCCGAGACGCACGCGCTGGTCGAGGGCTACATCGCCGAGCTCAACGCCAAGCTGAACCGCTGGGAGACGATCAAGAAGTTCGCGATCCTCCCGCGCGACCTCAGCATCGAGGCGGGCGAGGTCACCCCGTCCATGAAGATCAAGCGCCGCAGCGTCGAGACGAACTTCGCCTCCCAGATCGACACCATGTATGCGGGCAGCCTCGCCCAGATCTGACACCCGTTCCACTCCAGGCCGGCGGTCCCCTCACGGTCCGCCGGCCTTTTCCCATCCCTCTTCCGGTACGGCGTTGGCCCTCCTTCGCCGAACCACGCCTCCCCACCCACACCGCGACGCGGGCCTCCCCTCCCGGCCGCAAGGCGTCACACGGGCGTGGCTTCCCTCCCGGGTGTCCGGAGCCTGATCGAAGAGGGACGGCGCCTGGCCGATCTGCTCAGTGGTCGCCGGTCACCTGGTAGGACAGGGTCCCGCTGTAGGTGCCGGCCGTCTGTAGATAGTCGATCCTGATCCGGTTGGTGATCTGCACGGTGTCTCCGGTGACCACGGTCGGCCTGGTGCTGGTGACCGCGGTCTCGCCGCCGGTGGTGTATCCCGCGTAGCTGCCGGCCGTCGCGTTGTAGGAGCCCTGACCGGTCACCGTGGCCGTGTAACCGATCCGGTTCACGCCGAACGAGACGCTCGCGACCGCACTCGCCAGGTTGGCGGAGACCGGGGCGAGGGTCCCGTTGACGCCGGTCAGCGCCGTGCCGGACACCGTGAGCGCGTAGCCGTTCGTCGCGTTGACATTGACAGTGAGCGTGGTGACCACTGTGGTGTCGGGCTGCAGCAGCGGGTCGACGTAGATCTTCGTGGCGACTGGGGAGGTGACCGCCGCCGCAGGACGGGGCACCGGCAGGACAGGCGCGGCAAGGGAGAAGTAGACCCCGCCGCTCGTGGACACGTCGACGGCCGCCCCGCCCGACGTCAGTGTGGTGATCGTGCTGTACTGCAACCCGCCGGAGCCGGTGTTGGTGAAGCCGGCGATCGAAAGATGCATGTGCCGTCCGGCGGGCACGGTGACTGTGGCGGCCAGCGTGTAGGTGACCACGCCGCCGCTCAGCGACACCGTGCCGGTGGTCGGCAGGTTGACGGCATCGACCAGGTAGACGCTCGTGGTGGCGGACACCGGCACGGTCAGGGTGATGCTCTTGATCGCGGTGGCCGACCGGGAGACGAATTCCCAGCCGTAGACCACCCGGGTGGCGCTGAGGCCGGCGTCCGACACCCAGAACCAGGCGGCCGACGTCTGAAGGCTGATCTGCCGGATCCGGAGTTCACCGGAGGAGGCGATGTGCAGGTTGCCGGAGGAGTCGAAGGCCAGCCGGGCCGGGGTGTGCAGGCGGGTGGAGGTGCTGGCGCCGGCGAGACCGTCACCGGCATACGAGTAGCTGCCCTGCCGCCCGGCGACGAGGTGGATGACGCCGTGCTTGTCGACCCGGCGCACCACCTGCGAGCCGGTTCCCGAGTTGGTGCCGGCGCCGTCGGCGATGTACAGGTCCCCGTTGGTACCGAGGGCCAGGCCGGCCGGCATGTCCATGGTGGCGGCGGTGGCGAGGCCGCCCTCGCCGTTGCCGCCGGCGGTGCCGTACACGCCGGCGACGCGGATGATGATCCCGCTCCGGACGCGGCGGACCACCTTGTTGCCGCTGTCGGCGATGTAGACGTCACCGCCGCTGTCGACGACGACGTCCCGGGGCGCGTTCAGCAACGCCGCGGTGGCCGCGCCGTGGTCACCGGCAGCGCCGGCGGTACCGGTTCCCGCGACGACACTGATGGTGGCGCCACTGATCCGGAGGACCCGGTTGTTGCCGCTGTCGGCGAAATAGACGTCCCCGTTGGCGACGACGGCGATCCCGTACGGCTTGTTGATCTGGGTGGTGGTAGCGGTGCCGGTCCAGGTCGAGCCGGCGGTGCCGGTACCGGCGATCGTGCTGATGACGCCGCCGGGTGTCACCTTGCGGATCCGGTTCAGCCCGAAGTCGGCGATGTACAGGTTGCCGCTGCCGTCCACCGCCACATCCTGTGGTTTCCGCACTTGGGCACTGGCCGCCGCGGCGCCGTCACCGACCGCGCCGGAGGCCAGTCCGGTGCCGGCGACGGTGCTGATCACTCCGCCGGGTGTCACCTTGCGGATCCGGTTGTTGTCGGTGTCGGCGATGTACATCGTGTCGGAGCTGTCGAAGTCCGCCCCGCCGGGGTGGTAGAGCTGCGCTGCGGTGGCGGCGCCTCCGTCGCCGCTGTAGGTCGCCCATCGGTTCCCGGCGATGGTGGAGATGTTGCCGCCGACGGTGAACCGCCGGATGCCCCAGGTCGGGACGGACTGGGTGCCGCCCTGGGAGAGGTAGAGGGTGCCGGTCGCCGCGTCGCGGACCACGTCGTTCGGGTATTCGATGGTCGCCGCCGTGGCGGCGGCACCGTCACCGGCGATCCCGGCCGTGCCGGTCCCGGCGATCGTGGTGATGGTGCCACCGATGGTGAACCGCCGGATCCGGTTGCTTCCCGCCTCGGCGAGGTAGACGGTGTTGGTCGTCGTGTCCACCGTCATGCCGCGCGGGCATTCGAGCCCGCTGGCGGTCGCGGCGACGCCGTCGCCGAACGTGCTGGTGCCGTTACCTGCGATCAGGGTCCGGGCGGTGCCGGCCGCGTTGTACCGGTAGATCGCTCCGTCGAGGCCGCTGTTGCAGTCGCTGACCAGCACGTTCCCGGTACTGTCGAAGGCGATGTTGGTGGGCTCGGTGAGCGCGAACCCGGTGCCGAAGGTAACGCCCGCACCGCCCGGGGTGATCTTCACGATCCGGGCGTTGCCGGTGTCGGCCACGAAGACGTTGTCGGAGCCGTCGAGCCCCACGCCCTGTGGGTTGTTGAGAACAGTGGTCGCGCCGGTGCCGTAGAACGTGCTCATCTCGCCGGTGGTGTCGACCTTCCGGATCCGGTGGTTGCTCATCGCGGCGATGAACATGTTCCCGGCCGAGTCGAAGGCGAGATCCCACGGCGCATTGATGCCTGCGGCGGTGGCCGGGCCCCCGTCGCCCTGGCCGTTGGCGGCGCCCATGCCGGCCACCACCGAGAGGGTCCCGGTGGTCAGGTCGACCCGGCGGATCACGTGGTCCTGCTGGTCGGCCATGTACAGGCTGGTGCCGCGCAGCACCATGCCACGCGGCCCGATCCCGACCGTGAGCGCGTTGCCCGAGTTGGTGTTGCCGGTGCTGCCGGCGGAGGTGGTCAGGTCGCCGGCGGCAGCCAGCGCCGGTGCGGCCGGCACGCCGAACAGTCCCGCCACCATGGTGAGCAGGATGGTCAGCGCGACGCCACGCCGGTTCAGCCGGCGCATGCCGCGTCGTTTCGCCGGGTCCGGGTCCGGCGGTGCTGCGGCTTCGGCCTGGCCATCAGCTCGCGCCGTGCCATCTCCCGGCGGCGGCGATACCAGTACCAGTACGCGCTGAGCAGCACCGCGGTGACGGCGAGCAGGATCAGGGTGAGCCACGGGATGATCAGGACGGCCCTACCGTCGTCCTCGGCCATGTAGGCGAGGCCGTTGCTGCCGCCGTACAGGATCTGCGCCTTGGGCCGGGCGATGAGAAAGAGTCCGTGCACTTCGTAGGCGTATTCGAGGGTGCGGCTGGTGGCGGTGGGGAAGAGCTGGACGTCGTCGGACCCCCGGTAGACGCCGACGTTGTCGTCCGTGAGCCGGGAGTCGACCCGGACCTGGCCGCGGCCGAGTGCCGCCGAGGGGCCGGTGTTTCTCACCAGGTAGGAGCTGGTCATTCTCGATCCGAGGTGGATCATGCCGGTCGGGGCGATCTCGACCTCCATCCGCCGTTCGCGGGGACCGGGCAGCTCGACCTGTAGGAGAGCGCCGATCTGGTGATAGACGCGGATGCCGGTTCCGGTGGCCTGAGCCTCGACCACGAAGCCCAGCAGGTAGATGTCAGGCAGGAGCCCGGACGGCACGGTGAGGCTGACCGGCACACGCTGAAAGGTGTGTGCCGCCAGCTTCAGCGAGGACGGATACTCAGCCGCCGCGGACCAGGCCGGGTCCGGCTGTTCGCTGTACTCGATCTGGCCGTCGTCCCGCGGCAGCACTCCGGCGGACCGGATTTGGGCGACGAGCTCGTGGCCGCTGTTGTTGGCAACGGTGAGGTGCGTCCGGATCCGGCCCTGTGCATCCGGGAGCAGGCGCTCGGACGAAGTGCTCACCGCGAAGTCGGCGGTGCCCGACGACGACGGGGAGAACATCGGCGCGGCCGACGCGGCCGACGGCCCGGAACCGAGCACGGCGAGTACCGTGACCAGGACCGAGGTCAGAGCGGCTGTCAGCTTTCGCACCGGTGTGCCTCCTCGTTGTCGGACGTCAGTAGGTGGGTGTCACGGAGTAGGTGATGCTCGCGGTGTACGTGTCGGCCTTCTGCAGGAAGTCGATGTAGGCCTGGTTGCGAAGGGTGATGGTGTCGCTGTTGGTCGGCACGCCGGAGAAGAATGCGGTGCCCCACATGCCGGCGGTATAGCCGGCGTATCCGGTGCTCATCTGACTGCCCGCGGTACCGTTGCCGGTGCTGCTCTGGACCTTGTAACCGAAGGTGTTCACCGGCGGTGAGGCGACGGTGCCGCCCACTGATCCGGCGACGGCCGGCAGCGTCACGGCGGGGTTGTTGACACCGCGCGGCTGGTGGTCGATCTGGGTCCGCAGGGTGTAACCGCTCGCCGCGTTCGTCTTCACGGTGAGTTGGACGTCCTTGTGCTGACTGTCCTGACCGGGGATCGCCGCGTCCATGAGCAGGTCGAATCCGGTGGTGTTACTGGCGAACGCGGTGGACCGGGCGATCACCACGGTGACCGCGGTGGACGTGTCGTTGATCGCGACGGCGTTGCTCGCGGCAGTGTCGACCGCGGCGTGGCCGGCGAGCTCGGTGGTGACGGTGCTGGTGTACGCGTTTCCGGGCGTGGTCGGGTTGGTGAACCCGTCGATGGAGATCAGGATCGGTGTGCCGGCCGCGATCGATGCCGGTGTGGTCACCTGGAAGGTCACCACTCCGGCGCCGAAGGTCGCGGTGCCGATGCCTACGCCGTAGTAGTCCTGCACGGTGAGCACGCCGGGGACCGCGGTGGTGGCCGGCACCGTCATCGTGACGTAGTTGATCGTTGAGGGGCCGCTCGCGGTGGTGAACGACCAGGTGTACCGAACGTTGGTGGTGCCCGGTTGCGGCTGTGACACCGACCAGCCGACGCTGGTCAGAGCGGCCGCGTGCGCCGGTGCGGCCAGCGTGAGCACAACGGCGGCCACCACGGCGGTGACCGCCGCCAGGCGGCGCTGGGTGCGGAGTGACATGGTGCCTCCTGGGGGATGGACTCCCTACCCATCGGCCTCCGAGGGTCGCGCCTAAGCAGCCCGAGGATTCGCCACCGAGGAGAAACCTGTCAGGTGATGACGACCGGGGTTCGCCAGGTGGGGCGGGTGGCGTGGTCCAGGTCGTGGCGGACGGACGCGATCCGGCGGACCGCTTCGGCCAGATCGTCGGCCGGCAGGGTGAACGGCAGGCGCAGGAAGCGCTCCAGGGTGCCGTCGAGACCGAACCGGGGGCCCGGCGCGAGCCGCACCCCGACGTCCTCGGCGGCGCGGGACAGGGCGCTGGAGATCGGCCCGTCGAGCTCGGCCCAGAGGGTCACGCCGCCGCGCGGGACGACGAGCCGCCATTCCGGGAGCTGTTCGCGCAGGGCGGTGACCAGGGTGTCGCGGCGGAATCGCAGCTGGGCCCGGCGGGCGGCGACGATCTCGTCGGCGATGCGGAGCAGGTGGACGGCGACCAGCTGCTCGAGGACGGGGCTGGCCATGTCGACGCCGACCCGGATGGCGGCGAGCCGCTGCACGAGCGGCGCGGACGCGCGCACCCAGCCGATCCGGAGGCCGCCCCAGTACGCCTTGCTCATCCCGCCGATCGACGTGACGCGGGAGTGCCTGTCGAAGACGGCGACCGGGGGTGGCATGTCCGTGCCGTCGAGGGGCAGGTCCACGAAGGACTCGTCGACGATCAGGTCGGCGCCGGTCGAGTGGGCCGCGGCCACGAGGCGTTCGCGTAGCTCGGTGGGCATGAGGTGGCCGGTCGGGTTGTGGAACTCGGGTATCACGTACGTCATGCGGGGTCTGATCTGGCGCAGCGCGCCGAGGAGCATCTCGCCGTCCCAGCCGTCCTCGATGTCGAGGCCGTGGGTGCTGATCCGGGCCCGGCGGGCGGCGAGCGCGGCGAGCGCGTTGGGGTAGGTGGGCGTCTCCACCAGGACCGGCGCGCCGACCGGGACGGACAGGCGCAGCACCAGGTCGAGGGCCTGTTGGGTGCCGCTGGTGATGAGGATCTGCTCGGCCGAGGTGGGCACGCCGCGGGCGGTGTATCCGTCGGCGACGGCGGCGCGCAGCTCGGGCAGGCCGGTCGGGTGGTAGCCGGCGCTGCCGAGGTAACGCGGCAGGTCGTCGGCGGCGGCACGGGCGGCCGGGACGATCTCGACGGGGGCGGCGGAGGCCGCGCAGCCGAGGTCGATCATGTCGAGGTCGTCCTCGGGGGTCCACAGTCCGGACGAGGCGACCCGGTGCCCGTGCGGCAGGGTGGTCCAGCTGCCGGCGCCGCGGCGGCTGGCGAGGTGGCCGGTCTCGCGGAGTGCCCGGTAGGCGGCGGACACGGTGGTCCGGCTGATGGCGAGAGCCTCGGCGAGCTCGCGCTCGGCGGGGAGGCGGACGCCGAGGGCCAGCCGCCCGTCGGAGAGCAGGCCGCGGACGGCGCCGGCCAGGGCCGCGTAGTCGGGGCTGCGCCGACGGCCGGGCAGGGCGTGCCACCGACCGAGCAGGCGGGCCAATTGGTCTCCACGAACCGATGTCGTCATAGCCACCTCCGATGAATTGGCACTTTAGCATCGCCGGATTGGCATCAAGACTGGCTGTCATGAACCTGTATCGTCGCGTCCCCCAGCTCTTCGTGGGGCTGGTCCTCTACGGCGTGAGCATGGCTCTGATGGTCGAATCCGGTCTCGGTCTCAACCCGTGGGACGTCTTCCACCAGGGGCTCTCCGAGGTGACGGGCATCAGCTTCGGCTGGATCGTGCTGCTGGTGGGCGTACCCGTGCTGCTGCTCTGGATCCCGTTGCGCCAGCGACCGGGCCTGGGAACGGTGGCCAATCTGCTGGTGGTCGGTTTCGCCGCGGATGCGGCCCTCGCGGTGCTGCCGGCCGGTCAGGCCATGCCGGCGCGGGTGGGTTATCTAGTCGGCGGGATCCTGCTGAACGGGTTCGCCTCCGGCCTCTACATCGGCAGCCGGATGGGCCCGGGCCCGCGGGACGGGCTGATGACCGGGCTGGCCGCGAGGTTCCCGAAGCTGCCGCTGCGGGTGATCCGGACCGGCATCGAGCTGACCGTGCTGGGCGCCGGTTTCCTGCTGGGCGGCACCGTCGGGGTCGGCACGATCGCCTATGCGCTGGCCATCGGCCCACTCGTGCAACTCTTCCTCCCGCCGCTGACGGTGCCGGTGGCGGCCCGCAGTGATCTTCCGGACACAATCGCTTCCCGGTGACGCCACCGCACGGCATCATTGCGACATGGGGGCCGGTGGCTGGAACTGGAACGACGCATGGATCTTCGTCTCCGCTGTCATCGCCGAGCGCCTGGAGCGCGACCGGGCACTGCACGCCGCGCTGCCGGTGACCGGCGCGACACTGGCCGACGTGCTGGCCGCTGCCGACTTCCTGCACCACAGCGTGCCCGAGCGGGCCGAGCTGGAGGAGTCGGTGCGCCGGCTGGCCGGTGCCGGGCTGCTCACGGTGGAGGACGATCTGATCCAGGTCGCCCCGCCGGGTGAGCAGCTCTGGCGGACCCGCCCGTTCAGCGGCCTGTCCTCCGCGGTGATGACGCTCCAGGCCCAGCTCAACCGGCAGGCCGTGCCGGGTGACGCCGACTGGTCGCTCGACGAGCAGACCTACAACCTCGCCGTCCGCGAATACAGTCTGCGGCTGGCCGACGGGCGTTAGCGGACCGGGTTGCCGGCCTCGCGCAGGCTCTCCTTGACCTCGCCGATCGTGAGGTCACCGAAGTGGAAGACGCTCGCCGCGAGCACCGCGTCCGCCCCCGCGTCGACGGCCGGCGCGAAGTGCTCGACCGCCCCCGCGCCACCGCTGGCGATCACCGGGATGTCGACGACGGCCCGCACCGCGCGGATCAGATCCAGATCGAAACCGGCCTTGGTGCCGTCCGCGTCCATCGAGTTGAGCAGGATCTCGCCGGCGCCCAACTCGGCCACCCGGGCCGCCCACTCGATCGCGTCGAGACCGGCGCTGCGACGGCCGCCGTGGGTGGTGACCTCCCAGCCGCTCGGCTGCTCCGCGGAGCGTCGCACATCGAGCGAGAGCACCAGGACCTGATTGCCGAACCGCTCGGCGATCTCACGGATGAGCGCCGGGCGCGCGATCGCCGCCGTGTTGACGCCCACCTTGTCGGCGCCGGCCCGCAGCAGCACGTCCACATTCTCCGGGGAGCGGACGCCACCGCCGACGGTGAGCGGGATGAAAACCGTCTCCGCGGTACGGCGTACCACATCGAGCATGGTGCCGCGGTCGTCGGACGAGGCGGTCACGTCGAGGAAGGTGAGCTCGTCGGCGCCCGCCGCGTCGTAGGCGGCGGCCAACTCGACCGGGTCGCCGGCGTCGCGCAGGTCGACGAAGTTGACACCCTTCACCACCCGCCCGGCGTCCACGTCCAGGCAGGGGATAACACGAACCGCGACCGTCATGCCCCCACCCTAGCCAGCTCCTTCGTGACGACCGGGCGGGCCCTGACCAATCCCAGAAGCACCCCGCCCACCACCAGGACACCGCCGGCCACCTCGATCGGTTGCACCGGCTCACCCAGGAAGAGCGCGGCCGAGGCGATGCCGAAGAAGGGGACGAGCATCGAGAAGGGGGCGACGGTCGCCGCGCCGTACCTCTTGAGCAGGAAGCCCCAGGCGGCGAAGCCGGCGAGGGTGGAGATCAGCGCGATGTAGAACAGCGACAGCACCGCCGGGGTGTCGATCGCGCGCAGTGCGGCGAGGTCGGCTGCCGGGCCGTCGACGATCAGGGTGAGCACCACGAGGGGGCCGGTGGCCACGGCACTGACCCAGACCATGAAGCGCAGCGTGTCCGGAGGGGACGCCCTGCGGGTGGCGACGTTGGACAGTCCCCAGGCCGCGGCGGCGCCGATGACCAGGAGGAAGGCGGGCAGCGGCGCGGTCGTGCGGACGGCCACGAGCACCACCCCGGCGACCGCGACGGCCAGTCCCGCAAGCTGCACCGGGCGCGGCCGTTCACGGAGCAGGAGCACCGCGAAGAGCATCGTGAAGACCGCCTGGCTCTGCAGCACGAGGGAGCTGAGCCCGGCCGGCATGCCCGCCTCCATCCCGATGAAGAGCAGGCTGAACTTGGTGACGGCGAGAACCAGCGCGACCGCGACGACCCAGCGCCACGGGACCTGCGGCCGGCCGACGAGCAGCAGCGCCGGGAAGGCGGCCAGCGCGAACCGGAGAGCCGAGAAGAGCAGCGGCGGGAAGGCCTCCAGCCCGACGTGGATGACGACGAAGTTGAAGCCCCAGACGGCCGCCACGGCGACCGCCAGAGCCAGGTCACGAGCTCTCATGGGGTTCAGCCTGGCCCCACACAACCGTTAAGGACCAGCAAAATAACCTACACCCAGGATGTAGCATCGCTACATGATTGACCTCGGCAGGCTCCGGGCGCTGCACGCGGTCGCCAGTTACGGCACGGTCCTCGCCGCCGGTCAGGCGCTGCACTGCACACCCTCGGCCATCTCGCAGCAGATCGGCAAGCTGGAGCGCGAGACCGGCTCCACCCTGGTCGAGAAGGACGGGCGGCGACTGCGGCTCACCGAGGCCGGCCGCCTCCTCGCCGGCCACGCCGAGCGGGTGCTGACCAGCCTCGACGAGGCGGAGGCGGCGCTCGCCGCTCACCGGGACACGGTCACCGGGCGGCTCACCGTCTCCACCTTCGCGACCGCGTGCCGGGCGCTGCTGCCGCACGCGCTGCGCACACTCACCGCCGACCATCCCGGCCTGAGCCTCAGTGTGATCGAGGTCAACCCGCACGAGGGGGTGGAGATGCTCCGCCGCGGCCACGTCGACCTGGCCGTCCTCGACGACTGGCCGGAGGTCGCCCTGCGATACCCCGACGGTGTCAGCAAGGTCACGCTCGGGGAGGACCACGCCGACCTCATCGTGCCCAGCGACCATCGACTGACAGGGGAGGTCACGCTGGAGGACGCCCGGCACGAGCGCTGGATCGGCGTCCGGGCCGGCGACGTCTGCTACGAGTATCTGATCCGCAGCCTGCCGGGGGTGATCCCGGACTTCCAGGTCGGCGAGTTCGAGACCCAGCTGACCCTGATCGCGGCCGGGCTCGGCGTGGGGCTCATCCCCCGGCTGGCCCGCGCGGAGCTTCCCCCGGGCACCCGGGCCGTCCGGGTGAACCCGACACCCACCCGCCGGGTCGTGCTCGCCTGGCGTGACACGGCGGCGGCCCGGCCCGCGATCCGGGCCGCCGAACAGGCACTACGCGAGGCGTGGAGACTCAACCGAGAACGGCAAGAGCTTCTCGTACGGTGAACGCGCCCGCATAGAGCGCCTTGCCGGCGATGACGCCCTCCACCCCGACCGGCTCCAGCGTCGCCAGGGCACGCAGGTCGTCGAGCGTGGAGACACCACCGCTCGCGATGATCGGCTTGTCGGTGGCGGCGCACACCTCGCGCAGCAGATCCAGGTTCGGCCCACGCATGGTGCCGTCCTTGGTGATGTCGGTGACGACGTAACGCGACGCGCCCGCCTTGTCGAGCCGGGCCAGCACCTCGTACAGGTCGCCGCCGTCCCGGGTCCAGCCGCGCGCCGACAGGGTCCGCCCGCGCACGTCGAGACCGATCGCGACACGGTCGCCGTACTCACCGCAGATCCGGTCGCACCACTCCGGGTCCTCCAGGGCGGCGGTGCCGATGTTGACGCGCTGGGCGCCGGTGGCCAGCGCCCGGGTCAGCGACTCGTCGTCGCGGATACCGCCGGACAGCTCCACCTTCACGTCGAGGCGGCGGACCACCTCGGCGAGCAGGTCGGCGTTGGAGCCCTTGCCGAACGCGGCGTCCAGGTCGACCAGGTGGATCCACTCGGCGCCGTCGTTCTGCCAGGCCAGCGCCGCTTCGAGCGGGTCACCGTATGCGGTTTCCGAACCGGCGGCACCCTGCACCAGGCGGACGGCCTGACCGTCGGCGACGTCGACGGCGGGCAGCAGTTGGAGGGTCACGTATCTCTCCCTAAGAGGCTTTCAGGCACTACTTACGCACGACAGAAGCGTCAGGCTCTCTCACGCTCGGCGGCCGAGCACCACGACGACGAGGGCCGGCACGGCGAGAACGAGCATGGCGGTGAGGATGATGCGCAACGGCAGGTCCGGGATGAGCGTCCAGACCGCGACGACGGCCAGCAGTGTGACGACCACGATGCCGATCCGCTGCCGCCGGCTGCGGTGATAGAGCCGGCCGTCCCGGCCCAGACGCGGCTTCAGGCCACGGAGGAAGGAACGGCGGCGCTCCCGTCGGCCCGTCCGGCGGGCGCGGACGGCCTTCTCCCGTTCGAGAACGGCGAGCCGCTCGGCCCGCCGTCTCGCGCGTTCCTTGCTCACAGGGTCGCGACCCAGTTACTGAGCAGCCGGTAACCCGAGTCCGCCGACTTCTCCGGGTGGAACTGGGCGGCGCTCAGGGCGCCGGCCTCGACCACCGCGGCGAACGGCAGGTCGTGCGACGCGGTGGTCACCCGGGCGCTCTCCAGAAGATCAAGGTCTTGGGCGGCGTACGAGTGGACGAAGTAGAACCGGGCCTCGGCGTCGAGCCCGGCGAGAAGCCGTGACCCCGCCGGCACGTCCACCGTGTTCCACCCCATGTGCGGGATCCGCTCGGCCGACAGCTTCGTGACCGAGCCGGGTAGCAGGCCGAGACCCTTGGTCTCCACGCCGTGCTCCACCCCCGACTCGAACAGGATCTGCATGCCCACACAGATGCCGAGCACCGGTTTACCGGCCGCGACCCGCTCGGCGATCACCGGCCCGGCCTGCAACGCCTCGATCCCGGCCATGCACGCCGCATACGCCCCGACACCGGGCACCACGAGACCGTCCGCCGCCGCGGCCGCCGACAGGTCACTGGTCACGGTCACGTCCACGCCGGTACGGGCCACCGCCCGCTCCGCCGACCGCAGGTTGCCCGAGCCGTAGTCGAGGATGACGACACTCGCGGCCATCAGGCCTCCCCCGGCCACCAGGCGAACCCGCCCGCAGTCGCCAGTAGGGCGAGCACCGCGGTGAGCGCGACACTGAACCTCGTGGCGTCCGATCGGACGAGCTGGACCACCCCGCCGACCAGGATGCCGGCCAGAACGAACAGCACCAGGGAGATCACAGCACCCCCTTGGTCGACGGCAGCGCCCCGGCATTGCGGGGATCGATCTCGACGGCCTCGCGCAGCGCCCGGGAGAACGCCTTGAACTGGGCCTCCACCACGTGATGCGCGTCCGGGTGACCGCCCGGGCGGCTGGCCCGCAACACGTCCACGTGCAGGGTCACCTTGGCCGCGTGGCCGAACGCCTCGAAGATGTGCCGGGTCATGCTCGTCGCGTAGACCGGGCCGATGTACGGCACCAGCAGCGGCTCGTCGTGCACCACATACGCCCGGCCGGACAGGTCGACGGCCGCGCGGACCAGCACCTCGTCCATCGGGATCGTCGCCGAACCGTACCGCCGGATGCCCCGCTTGTCGCCGAGCGCCTGCGCGAAGGCCTCGCCGAGCGCGATCGCGGTGTCCTCGATGGTGTGGTGCGAGTCGATCTCCAGGTCGCCCTCGGTCCGCACGGTGAGGTCGAACCCGCCGTGCTTGGCCAGCTGGTTGAGCATGTGGTCGTAGAAGCCGACCCCGGTGTGCAGGTCGCCCTTGCCCGTGCCGTCGAGGTCGATCTCGACGAGCACCTTGGTCTCGTTGGTGACGCGGTCGATGCGCCCGACACGACTCACAGCAGAATCTCCTCGGCGGCGTTCAGGAAGGCGGTTGTCTCGGATTCGGTGCCGGCGGTGACCCGCAGCCAGCCGGCGAGTCCGACGTCGCGGATGAGGACGCCCCGGTCGAGGAACGCCTGCCAGGCCGCTTTCTGATCGTCACCGGTGCGGAAGAGCACGAAGTTGGCGTCGCTGTCCGCGACCGCGACCCCCCACTTCCTCAGGGTGCCGACGATCCGGTCGCGCTGCACCTTGATCTGCTCGACCGTGGCCAGCAGGGCGGCACTCTGCGCGACCGCGGCCCGCGCGGCCGCCTGGGTCAGAGCGCTCAGATGGTACGGCAGGCGCACCAACTGGACGGCGTCGACCACGGCCGGGTCGGCGGCGAGGTAGCCCAGCCGCCCGCCGGCGAACCCGAACGCCTTGCTCATCGTCCGGGTGACGACCAGGCGCGGGTGGCCGGGCAGCAGCTCGATCGCGCTGCGGGCGCCGGTCCGCGCATACTCGAAATAGGCCTCGTCGACCAGCACCATGCCCCGCGCCGCCCCGAGGACCGCGTCGATCACCCCGGGGTCGAGCGCGGTGCCGGTCGGATTGTTCGGCGAGCAGAGGAAGACCAGGTCGGGGTCGTGCCGGTGGATCTCGGCGACCGCCGCGTCGGCCCGCAGCCCGAAGTCGGGATCGCGCAGCGCGCCGATCCAGCGGGTGCCGGTGCCGGCCGCGAGCAGCGGGTGCATCGAATAGGACGGGCCGAAGCCCAGCGCCGTCCGCCCCGGGCCGCCGAACGCCTGGAGCAGTTGCTGCTGCACCTCGTTGGAGCCGTTCGCCGCCCAGACCGACTCGAACCCGAGGCCGTGGCCCAGGTAGGAGGCCAGATCGGTGCGCAGCCCCACCGCGTCCCGGTCGGGGTAGCGGTTGAGGTCGGCCAGCTCCGCGTCGAGCCGCTTGCGCATCTCCTCGATCACCGGCTGCGGCACCGCGAAGGCGTGCTCGTTCGTGTTCAGCCGGACCGCCACGTCGAGCTGCGGCGCCCCATAAGGTGTCTGGCCCCGCAGGTCCTCCCGGATCGGAAGGTCGTCGACGGTGGTCACGCGAACCCCCCTCCGACCGCCCCGGAACCGGACGGAAAGCGAACCTGGACCGCGTCGCCGTGGGCGGGCAGGTCCTCGGCGTTCGCCAGAGCGACCACGTGGCCCGCGACGTCGCGCAGGGCGTCCTCGGTGTACTCCACGACGTGGATGCCCCGCAGGAACGACTGCACCGACAGCCCCGACGAGTGCCGGGCACAGCCGGCCGTCGGCAGCACGTGGTTGGAGCCGGCCGCGTAGTCGCCCAGCGACACCGGCGCCCACGCCCCCACGAAGATCGCGCCGGCGTTACGGACCCGCATGGCCCACTCCCGTGCGTCCCGCGTCTGGATCTCCAGGTGCTCCGCCGCATACTCGTCGACCACCCGCAGCCCCTGCTCCAGGTCGTCGACCAGCACGATCCCGGACTGCTCGCCGCTCAGCGAGGTGTGGACCCGCTCGGTGTGCTTGGTCACCGCGACCTGCTTCGCCAGCTCGGCCTCGACCGCGTCGGCCAGCTCCGGCGACGGGGTCACCAGGACCGAAGCGGCCAGCGGGTCGTGCTCGGCCTGACTGATCAGGTCGGCCGCGACGTGCCGCGGGTCGGCCGTGTCGTCGGCCAGGATCGCGATCTCGGTCGGCCCGGCCTCGGCGTCGATCCCGACCCGGCCCTGCAACAGGCGCTTGGCCGCGGTCACCCAGATGTTGCCCGGCCCGGTGATCACGTCGACCGGCTCGCAGCGGTCCGACTCGTCCGCGCCGTCGGAGCCGTAGCCCAGCATCGCGATCGCCTGCGCGCCACCGACCGCGTAGACCTCGGTGACGCCGAGCAGCGCGCACGCGGCCAGCACCCGCGAGTCGGGCAGGCCGTTGTTGGACGCCTGCGGCGGCGACGCCACCACCAGGCCCTCCACACCGGCCTCCTGGGCGGGCACCACGTTCATCACCACGGTCGACGGGTAGACGGCCAGGCCGCCCGGCACGTAGAGACCGACCCGGCGCACCGGCACCCAGCGCTCGGTCACCGTGCCGCCGTCGACCACCTGGGTCGTCACGTCGGTGCGCCGCTGGTCGGCGTGCACCTTGCGGGCCCGCTTGATCACCTCGAGCAGGGCCGCGCGCACGTCGGCCTCGAGCGCCACCTCGGCCGCGGCGATCGCCTCGGCCGGCACCCGCAGGCGCTCCAGGGTGACGCCGTCGAACTTCTCGGTCGCCTCCCGGATCGCACTGAACCCATGCGCATGGACCGCCTCGACGACCGGGCGAATACTCTCGACGGCCACGGAGACGTCGAGCTGGGCACGGGGCAGCAGTCCGCGCGGGTCCCGCTGGGAGCCGCGCAGGTCGATCCGATTCAGCACCCGGCCAGTCTATGCGGCCCCGCGACCGGGTTTCCGCAGCGACCGGCCGGGCCCAGGCGTTGGGACGCCAGCAGGCGCCGGACCAGGCCTTCCGGAAGCCGGCGCGGCGGGCACCGCTACACCGGCCGCCGCCATCGCAACCGGCCGCCACCGCCACGGCCGCCGGCGCGCGACATCGAACGTGACCGCTCCGAGTGGCTGAATACCGATGCGCGGCGCCTCAGCGGGTTGACCATGGTCTGCGGGCGACTAGGCTGAGAGCGTGAGCGATCGGCTGCCGGTCTTCCCGCTGAGCACGGTGCTCTTCCCCGGTCTGGTGCTGCCCTTGCACATTTTCGAGGAGCGTTACCGCGCCCTCGTGCGTGAGCTGGTGGCCAAGTCCGAGGGGACACCGCACGAGTTCGGCGTCGTCACCCTCAGGCATGGCAGTGAGGTCACGCCCGATCCCGGGGAGGACGGCGCCGCCCCCGCCCCTCCGGTTGCCGCCGCCGACCTCTACGAGGTGGGCTGCACCGCTGAGCTGCGACATGTCACCGAGCTGCCGGACGGCCGCTTCGACATCATGACCGTCGGCCGCCGCCGTTTCACGGTCCTCAGCGTCGAGCAGGGCGCCGAGCCGTACCTGACGGCCCAGGTCGAGTGGCTGCCCGACGAGGACGAGCCGAGCGCCACCGCCCAGTTGCTGGCCCCGCGCGTGCTGACCGCGTTCCGCACCTATCTGGAGCTGCTGCGGCCCAACAGCGAGGTCCTGGAGCAGGTGCCCGACGATCCGACCGTCCTGTCCCACCTGATCGCCGCGACCGCCCAGCTCACCGTCGAGGAACGCCAGATGCTCCTGGCCACCCCGGACACCGCCGGCCGTCTCCGCACCGAGCTGAGGATCCTCACCCGCGAGGCGGGCCTGCTGGCCCGGGTCAGAGCGGTGCCGGTCCCGCTCTCCGACCTGGCGCGGCCGGTCAGCCCGAACTAGAGCCTGATCGGGTACGGTCCACCACTCCCCAACCGCATCGGCCCCCTCGCGGGCCTACCCCGCGATGTCCGCACCCCCGCCGGACCGCACCGCGGCTCCCGGGCTGATGCGGCCCCTCAGGAGGGCTGGCGTGGCTCCTCTCGGGGCCGTCCGGAAGCGGCGGGCGGCTGGGCCGGCTCCGTGTCCGGCCGTTCAGGGGCCACGCCATTGCCGGCCGTCCCCGACGACTGCGTAAGAGACGAGGTCTGATCTGCCGGCACCGCGTAAGGCGAAGACTGGTCACCCGGCACCGCGTAAGGCGAAGGCTGGTCACCCGGCGCCGCATAAGGCGAAGACTGGTCACCCGGCACCGCATAAGGCGAAGACTGATCACCCGGCACCGCATAAGGCGAAGGGTGCCCGCCCGGCATGGCATACGGGGCGGGCTCACCGCCCGGCGCCTGGTCACCGGGGCCCGGCCCGTAGGGCGGGTAGTCATGGTTCGGCCCGTAGCCCGGGTGCGCGCCCGGATGATCGAGATCCGGATCGTTGGACCAGCCCGCCAGGAGGGTGACCACGATCGCCGCGATGAAGGCCGGCACCAGTTTCGGCCCGAGCGACTGCACCTCCGGCGGCGCGAGATAGGTGGCGCCCTGGGCCGCCGCCGCCGTCCAGTCCAGGTAGGCGTCGCGGCCGAGGAGCTCCCCGACTGCCGGGGCCACCCAGCGACCGGCCACGAAGGTGCCGCCCACGATGCCGAGCAGCAGGAACGGCCCGCGGTCGCGGCGCAGCACCAGCCACGAGCCGATCGTCACGATAAGCCCGAACCCGAGGCCGAGCAGGGTGAACCAGCCGTCAGCCGCAATGTACTGCTCGGGCGACGGGTCGGTGACCACGATCGAGCCGTCGGCGAGCTTGACCACCGGAATCGTCGGCGCCAGCCAGCCCCAGAGCAGCCCGAGGAGTGCCCCGAGGACGGCGATGACGGCCGCCACACCGAAGGCGACGGAATACGACCGTTGCAACGGCCGGGGCCGGCCCTGCAGTCGAAACCACTGTCGCCAGTCCGTCGGCGCCGGTCCCTCGAAAGGCTGCTGTTCACTCGGGTACGCCACCCTGCGATCCTTCCAGATCAGCCGGGACCGTCAGGCCACGGCCGACGGGCCGAGGATCATCTTCAGGTCGGCGCGCAGGGCGGGAGTCGCCGCGACCCGGACTCCACCGAGCCGCATGACGGTGGTCCGGCTGCCGTTCTGCAGATGGACATGCACCTCGGTGTCGCCGGGGTGGCTCACCAGGATCTCCTTGAGCGAGTCGACCATCGGTGGCGTACACCTGGTGATCGGCATGGTGAGGGTGACCGGCTTGTTGTCCGGGTTGTGGGAGATGTCGGGGATGGACATGTCCATCGCCATGATCCGGGCCTGGTCGTCACGCCGGTCGATACGGCCCTTGACGACCACGATCGCGTCCTCGGCGATGTACTGCCCGACCAGCTCGTACGTGTTCGGGAAGAACAGCGCCTCGACTCCACCGGCCAGGTCCTCCAGGGTGGCCGACGCCCACGACCGGCCCTGCTTGGTGATCCGCCGCTGGACGCCGGTGAGGATGCCGGCCAGGGTGACGACCTGCCCGTCGGGGACCGAGCCCTCCTCGTTGAGCGCCGCGATGCTGGTGTCCGCCGCGTTGGCCAGCATCACCTCCAGACCGGCGAGCGGGTGGTCGGAGACGTAGAGGCCGAGCATCTCCCGCTCGAAGGCCAGCTTGTCGCGCTTGTCCCACTCGCTGTCGCCGATCGGGGGCATGCTGACCGCGGCCGAGCCCCCGGCCTCGTCACCGAACGCCCCGAACAGGTCGAACTGCCCGGCGGCCTCGTTGCGCTTGACGTCCGCGTACGCATCGATGGCCTCGGCGTGCACGGCGAGCAGACTCTTGCGGCTGTGCCCCATCGAGTCGAAGGCGCCCGCCTTGATCAGCGACTCGATCGTCCTCTTGTTGCAGGCCACCGCGTCGACCTTGGACAGGAAGTCGTAGAAGTCGGCATACTCGGATTTCTCCTTGCGGCAGCGGACGATCGCCTCGACCACGTTGCCGCCGACGTTACGGACCGCACCCAGGCCGAACCGGATGTCCTTGCCGACCGGGGTGAACGGCCCGGCCGACTGGTTCACGTCCGGCGGCAGCACCTGGATGCCCATGCGGCGGCACTCCGCCAAATACATGGCCATCTTGTCCTTGTCGTCGCCGACACTGGTGAGCAGACCGGCCATGTACTCGGCCGGATAGTGCGCCTTCAGATAGGCGGTCCAGAAGGACACCAGACCGTACGCCGCGGAGTGCGCCTTGTTGAACGCGTAGCCGGCGAACGGGACCAGCACGTCCCACACCGCCTGGATCGCCTCGTCGGAGTAGCCGTGCTCGCGGCAGCCGTCCCGGAACGGGATGAACTCCTTGTCGAGGATCTCCTTCTTCTTCTTGCCCATGGCGCGGCGGAGCAGGTCGGCCTGGCCGAGGGTGTAGCCGGCGAGGATCTGCGCGGCGCGCTGCACCTGCTCCTGGTAGACGATCAGGCCGTAGGTCGGCTCGAGGATCTCCCGCAGCGGCTCCTCCAGCTCCGGGTGGATCGGGGTGATCTCCTGGAGCTTGTTCTTGCGGAGCGCGTAGTTGGTGTGCGAGTCGACGCCCATCGGGCCGGGGCGGTAGAGCGCCAGGACGGCGGAGATGTCCTCGAAGTTGTCCGGTTTCATCAGGCGCAGCAGCGAGCGCATGGGTCCGCCGTCGAGCTGGAACACGCCGAGCGTGTCGCCGCGGGACAGCAGCTCATAGGCCTTCGGGTCGTCCAGCGGCAGTGACAGCAGGTCGAGTTTGCGGCCGTGGTTGAGCTCGACGTTGCGGTTGGCGTCGTCGAGGATGGTCAGGTTGCGCAGGCCCAGGAAGTCCATCTTCAGCAGGCCGAGCGTCTCGCAGGTCGGGTAGTCGAACTGCGTGATGATCACGCCGTCGCTGGCCCGGCGCATCAGCGGGATGTGGTCGATGATCGGCTCGGCGCTCATGATGACGCCGGCGGCGTGCACACCGGTCTGCCGGATCAGGCCCTCGATGCCCCGGGCGGTGTCGATGACCTTCTTGACGTCCGGGTCGGTCTCGTAGAGGCCGCGGACCTCGCCGGCCTCGTTGTACCGCTTGTCGTCCTTGTTGAAGATGCCGCCGAGGGTGATGCCCTTGCCCATGACGTCCGGGGCATCGCCTTGGTGATCTTGTCGCCGACCGCGAACGGATACCCCAGGACCCGGGCCGAGTCCTTGATGGCGGCCTTGGCCTTGATCGTGCCGAACGTGGCGATCTGCGCGACCTTGTCGTCGCCCCACTTCTCGGTGACGTAGCGGATCACCTCGGCCCGCCGCCGGTCGTCGAAGTCGATGTCGACATCGGGCATCGAGATGCGCTCGGGGTTGAGGAACCGCTCGAAGATCAGGCCGTGCGGGAGCGGGTCGAGGTCGGTGATGCCCATGGCGTACGCGATGAGCGACCCCGCCGCCGAGCCACGGCCCGGGCCCACCGCGATGCCGTTGTTCTTCGCCCACTGGATGAAGTCGGCGACCACCAGGAAGTACGCCGGGAAGCCCATCGAGATGATGACGCCCAGCTCGTAGTCGGCCTGTTTGACGTGCGTCTCCGGGATGCCGTCCGGGAAGCGCCGGCGCAGGCCCTCGAAGGCGACGTGCCGGAAATACTCCTCCTCGGTGAACCCGTCCGGGATGGGGAACCGGGGCATCAGGTTCTTGAAGGTGAACATCCCCTCGATGTCCACCTTCTCGGCCACCAGCAGGGTGTTGCGGCAGCCGTCCTGCCACGCCTCCGACGAGTCGACGGCGCGCATCTGGTCGGCCGACTTCACGAAGTAGCCGGAGCCGTCGAAGCGGAACCGGTTGGGGTCGGCCACGTTGCTGCCGGTCTGCACGCACAGCAGCACGTCGTGGGCCGCGGACTGCTCCTCGTGCACGTAGTGCGAGTCGTTGGTGACCAGCGGCGGGATGCCCAGTTTCTTGCCGATCTCCAGCAGGCCGTCGCGGACCCGCTTCTCGATCGACAGACCGTGGTCCATGATCTCCAGGAAGTAGTGCTCCCTGCCTAGCGCCTCCTGATACATCGCGGCGGACTTGAGCGCCTCGTCGAAGTGGCCCAGCCGCAGCCGGGTCTGCACGATGCCGGACGGGCAGCCGGTGGTGCCCATGATGCCCTCGGAGTGCTCCGCGATGATGTCGAAGTCCATCCGCGGGTACTTACCGAGCTGGCCCTCGATGGAGGCCCGCGAGTTGAGCCGGAAAAGGTTCTTCAGGCCGACCGCGTTACGCGCCCACATGGTCATGTGCGTATACGCACCGTTACCAGAGACGTCGTCCGATTTCTGCTCCGGCCGGCCCCACTTGATGCGCTTCTTGTCCAGCCGGGACTCGGGCGCCACATACGCCTCGACGCCGATGACCGGGATCACTCCGGCGTCTTTTGCCTGCTTGTAGAAGTCATACGCGCCGTGCATGTTGCCGTGGTCGGTGATCGCCGCGGCCGGCATGCCGAGCCGCTTCGCCTCCGAGAGAAGTTCTTTGACGCGGGCCGCCCCGTCGAGCATTGAATACTCTGTGTGCACATGCAGGTGCACAAACGAGTCAGACACCCGGAACCCCCTCTTCCGCGAACGGTGCCGTGAAGCCTAGCCCCGGCGTATGACAGAACCTACTCCGCGAAGGGCTCCAACATCACCGACGCCGCGCGCAGCCACGCCTGCCGGGTCTCCTGCTGGAGGTCGCCATACTCGATGGAGGAGCCGACCTCCAGGGCCGGGTCGTACGGCACCACGGCGACCGCCCTGGTCCGGGTCGCGAAGTGCCGTTTGAAGTCCTCCAGCAGCGGCAGATTGCCCGGCGACGGGCACGAGATGAGCGTCACGGCGTTGGCCACCATGTCGCCCTGCCCGCCCTCCTCCAGCACGTCGAGCATCCAGTCGGCGGTGAAGGCGGCGTCCTCCCGGGGCACCGTGGTGATCACCAACTGGTCGGCCGACCGCATGACGGTCTGCCAGTTGACGCTCTCCACGTTGTTGCCGGTGTCGACGCAGATCACGTCGTGGGTCCGGCGGAGCAGGTCCATCACCCGGCGCACGGTCCCCTGGTCGAGCCGCTGGGCGAACCGTGGGTTCTCCTCGCCGGCGAGCACGTCGTATGACCCGTCGGAGGCGTGCCGCAGATAGGCGTCCAGCTCTTGGAGCAGGGCGTCGCCGTGCAGGCTCTCGATCCGCATCAGATCGGCCAGCAGGTGCTTGATGGTCCGCGCGTGCCGGGCGCTGCCGGCACGCAGGCCGAGGGTGCCGCGCAGCTCGTTGTCGTCCCAGGCCAGCACGCCGCGCCCGCGGACGCTGCCGATGGTGGCCGCGGCCAGCACGGTCGCGGTGGTCTTGTGCACACCGCCCTTGGGGTTGGCGAACGCCAGCACCCGGGGCGTGCCCAGCTTGCGCCGCATGATCGAGACGGCGCGGTCCAGGCCGTCCTCGGAGCGGGGCTGCCGCCACTCGATGCGGGCCGCGGCGGGCGCCGGGGAGACCGGCGCGGCGGCCCGGCCGGGAGCCGGCTGCGGGGCGGGCGCCTGCGGCGGCGGCATCTGCGGCTGCGGCATCTGTGGCGACGGCATCTGCGGCTGCGGCGGAGCGGGCGCCGGTGGGTACGCCTGCTGAGGGGCGTACGCCTGCGCGGGCTGCTGCTGGTAACCGTTGGGAGCCGGCGGCGCATACCCGTTGGGCGGATGGCCCGAGCCGTAGTCGCGCGAAGGCTGCGCCCTCGGGGACGGCTCGAAGAAGTTGTGCTGCTGCGGCGGCTGCTCCGGCTCGCGGCGGCCCTGCCAGCGGGGGTCGAGCGGGTTGATCGGCCGCTGCGGGACGGCCGGGCGCTGCGGCTCGGCCGGCGGGCGCTGCTCATACCCCCGGGCTGCTGCTGGGGCGCCTGCCTCGGGTCGAGCGGATTGACCGGGCGGCCCACCGCCGCGGCGCCGCGGGTCGGCAGTTGCTGACCCTGCTGACCCCACTGTTGCTGCTGCTGCGGGGGCGTCTCCGGCTGCTTGGGCGCCTCCTCCGGCTCCTCGCTGCGGCCGGCGTGCCGGGCACGGTCGAGCAGCGCCCGCCAGCGCGGGGCTGGTTCCGCAGGCCGGCCCCAGCCGGTCTCGGTCCCGTCCACGGCTCGTCCTTTCTGCGCCTACCCGGCATCTTTCACGGCGATGGTCTCGCTCGCCCCTGACAGGCTACGGATGAGACCCTATTCGGGCCACCGGCCGACAGCCCATCCCCCGGTCGTTCTTGATCACATGCTGCCGCGGCGGTCGTGCACGAGCCTCCACCCGAACGTTTCGCCGGACGGAAAACCTAACGGCCGGAATCCCCGCTGGACGCCACGGGAGACACTCCGGCACCTTCATGAGCTGGACTCGCTTCCGCTGCCGAGGGTACGGCACCCAACCCGTCGGAGGGGAATACGGCAGGCGAGGGCGTCCCGCCTGAATTGTTTGGTGAGGCGGATGTCACATCAGCCTCGATCGACGACGGTAACGGTGCCGGGGTGGGTGAGGCAACGCTCACCACCGGGGATGGCACGGCCGACGCGTCCGGCGACGCCAGGTCCACCTCCTCGGGCAGGGGAGGGCGGAATTCCGTACGATCCAGCCGGCTCACCTCCGGAGCCGGGTCCACCACCCGCACCCACGGCCGGGCCGAGATCCCGTCGAGGACCGCCGGCGTGGCGCGGACCACCGCGGCGAAGACGCACTCGCAGCCCGCCCGGTACGCCGCCGCCTCCTGCGCGGCCAGCCGGGCGGCACTCTCGTACGCCGTCCGCAGCCGCGCCTCGGTCCGCCCGTCCCCGGTCAGCTCCCCGCCCAGCCGCTGGTAGTCGGCCTGCTCTCGATCCCGGGCCCGAGCCGCCCCGATCATCCCCGCGGTCACGTCGGCGGGCAGCTCCACCACCGGGATCCGGAGCACCGGAGTGCGCGCGTCCTCCAGGGGCACTCGCGTATACACCTCGGCCACCTGCGCGCCGGCCAGCATCCCGGGCAAGCCGTCCGCTGTCGCGTAGCGGTTGAAGGCGACCAGCGCCCACGTCTCGGCGACCGGCCCCGGCGTGTCCTTGAGGCGGGTCAGCTCGTCCCGCGACGACCGGAGATAGCCGCTGACCGACTGGCCCTCCACGACGCCCACCCGCAGCAGGTCACCCGGTTCCTCGCCGGCCGGCGGCTCCCGGTCGGCGAGGAAGACCACGAGGACCAGTACACCGATAGCGACCAGCGACACTCCGGTCATGATCTGCAACCGGAGCGCCGCGGCCCCGAACCCGACGAGGACCGCCCGCATACGGGTCGCGGGGCCCACGTTCACTCCCGACGGTCAGCCGGCGTCCTGGAGGACGTCCAGCGCGTGTTTCAGGTCGTCAGGGTAATCGCTGACGAACCGCACCTCCTCATACGTTCGGGGGTGTGCGAATGCCAGTTCCCGGGCGTGCAGCCACTGCCGGTCCAGTTTGAGCCGGGCCGCCAGCGTCGGGTCCGCCCCGTACGCCGTGTCACCCACGCAGGGGTGCCGCATCGCCGACATGTGCACCCGGATCTGGTGCGTCCGTCCCGTCTCCAGCCGCACGTCCACCAGGCTGGCCGACCGGAACGCCTCGATCGTGTCGTAGTGGGTCACGCTCGGCTTCCCGTCGGACATGACCGCGAACTTCCAGTCGGCGGTCGGGTGCCGGTCGATGGGCGCGTCGATGGTGCCCCGCAGCGGATCGAGGTGTCCCTGGACCACGGCGTGGTACCGCTTCTCCACCTCGCGCTCCTTGAAGGCCCGCTTCAAATGGGTGTACGCCTGCTCGCTCTTGGCCACCACCATCAGCCCGGTGGTGCCCACGTCGAGCCGGTGCACGACGCCCTGTCGCTCGGCGGCGCCGCTGGTGGCCACGTTCTGCCCCATCGCGGCCAGCCCGCCGATCACGGTCGGGCCGGTCCAGCCGGGGCTGGGGTGCGCGGCGACCCCGACGGGCTTGTCGACCACCACGATGTCGTCGTCGCTGTAGATGATGCCGAGGCCGTGCACCGGCTCGGCCACCACGACGGGCGGCGCGACCGGCGACGGGAGGGTCACCTCCAGCCAGGAGCCGGCTGCGACCTTCTCCGACTTGAGCCGTGGAACCCCGTCGACCAGCGCGTCACCGGACTCGACGAGGGTGGCCGCCGCGGTCCGGGACAGCCCGAAGAGCCGGGACACGGCCTGGTCGAGCCGCATCCCGTCGAGCCCGTCCGGCACCGGCAGGGAACGCTGCCCGCTCATGCGGTCTCCTCCTTGGCCTTGGCCGATGCAGCCTCGGCCGATGCAGCCTCGGTCGATGCGGTCTGAGTGGATGCGGTCTCGGCCGGTGCGGTCTTCTTCTCGTTCACCAGGCGCGTGCCGTCACGCTGACGGCCGGTCAGCTCCAGCAGCACGGCCAGACAGACCCCGACGGTGAGACAGCTGTCCGCGATGTTGAAGACCGCGAACTTCTCCGCGTACGGAGCGAAGAGGCTGATCATGTCGACCACGTGCCCCTGGAACGGGCCGGGCGCGCGGAACAGCCGGTCGCCCAGGTTGCCCAGGGCGCCACCCAGCACCAGGCCGAGGGAGACGGCCCACGGCACCGATCGCAGCCGGAACGCCAGCCACCCGATCACGCCGACCACCACGAAGGTGATCACCGGGAAGATCCAGGTGTAGTCGCTGCCGAGACTGAACGCGGCTCCGCCGTTGCGCATCAGCGACAGATAGATCAGGCCACCGAGGATGCGGACCGGCTCGCCGGGATCCAGGTTCTCGGTGGAGAGGTGCTTGACCCACTGGTCCACCGCCACGGCGATGACCGCGGTCGCAGCCAGGACGGCCACCGCACGGGGCTTGAACCCCTGCGCGGCCTGTTCGTCGGCGTTCAGCGTCGTTCCTCCAACTGCTTACACGAGACACAGAGCGTGGCGGAGGGGAACGCAGCCAGCCGCTCGACCGGGATCTGGGTGCCGCACCGCTCGCACCAACCGTAGTTGCCCGACCCGAGCCGATCGATCGCGCGTTCGACCTGTGTGATCCGCTCGAGCAGAGTATTGGCCAGCGTGATCTCCTGCTCGCGCTCGAACGTCTTGGTGCCCGTGTCGGCCAGGTCGTCCCCGGCCGAGTCGGCCAGCCGCTCGCGCTGCAGCTCGGTGATCTCGCTGAGCGCCTGATCGTACTCGCCCTGCAGCTCGTCGAGGCGCGCGACCAGCGCCTGCCGGATCCGTTCGGTCTCCGCCTCGTCGCGGACCCGCTCCGCGGCAACGCCGTTGGATCCGGGCCGGGTCTCCGTTGCCTTGGCCATCGTCGCTCCCTCGGCCGCCGTCGGCGGCGATCAGCGGTCTACGAAAAACGGGCGGCCGTAGGCCGGGCCGCCCTCTGTCTGGTCCGTCCCGCACGACACGGTCGGTGGCCCCGCACGGACGGGGAGTGGCAAGGATACGGAACGTGAACTACCACGACAACCCGCCATCACTGCCAGATCAGACATAGCACCAGGAAGCGCCCAGCCGCTCGCCGAATCACCGACGATACACCCCCAGTGACCTTGTGATCACTATTCGTTGTCACGAAGCTCCGTGAGTCGGCTCGTCCACGAGTCAGGCGGCGCAGTGACGGTGAACACCTTGTCCCGGCTGGTGGCGCCGAGCCGCAGCGACACCTCGCCGGCCCGCACCCCCAGCGCGCCGGCCAGCGCCTTCCGCACCGCCTCGGTGGCCTTGCCGTCGACCGCGGGAGCGCCCACCGCGACGATCAGCGCCGGCCCGTGTGGCCCCTCGTAACACCCGCCCACCCTGGTCCGCCCGGCGCCGGGCCGCACCCGGACTGCCACCGACACCCCGGCCGGCCGCGAGCTCAACGCTGGTTGGCCACGGCCGCGACGAGCCGGTCCACCGGACGGCACAGGCCGCACGGGCT
This sequence comes from Actinoplanes sp. CA-252034, assembly GCF_050956125.1. Taxonomy (NCBI): domain Bacteria; kingdom Bacillati; phylum Actinomycetota; class Actinomycetes; order Micromonosporales; family Micromonosporaceae; genus Actinoplanes; species Actinoplanes sp. CA-252034. Next base: position 1,772,950 of record NZ_CP191846.1, on the reverse strand, counting down.
GAAGCCGAGCTCGACCCCCTCGTTGACCGGCAGCGCCTCGGTCAGGCGGCCGACCAGATGCGGACAGTCGGCCATGTGGTAACGCGGACGCCCGTCGACCACCAGCACCTCGGTGTCGAACCGTGCGATCAGCACGGCGTCGGCCGGCCGCACCGACTGCGGCAGCGGCTCGTCGTCCGGGTCGTCGTCGTCCGGCTCGGCGAACTCGTCGGCCTGCTCCATCGTCTCGGCGGCCACCGGCCGCCAGGCGTGCTCGCCGGACCCGTCGGCGGGCGCGCCGGAATCGACCGCGGAGTCGGAATCGACATAATCTGCGGCGGGCTCCCGCCGGTCACCCAGACGGGTCGCCGTGTCCCTGGCGCCGGCCGCCCGTGCCGCGTCCGCTTCGAGATCCACATCGACCGGGGTGGGCTCGTCATATCGGGCGGAATCGTCGACGGAGACGGGAGCGGGGTCCTCGGCGAAGACGGGCGGCGACTCCCGGCGGGCCGGCCGGTCGACCGGCACCTCGGCACGCTTGGCCGCGGCCTGACGGGTGCCGATGACCAGGGCGACCGCGGCCAGCAGACTGACCACGATCGAGGTTATGAGAAGACTGCTTGAGCCGTTGACCAGGCCCAACGCGAGAAACAGAACCGCGACGGGGATGAGCAGGAGACTAGCAACGATCATGGCTCATCCTCGTCGCGGTGCGGTGGGCTGCGGTCAGCGGCCCGATTCGATGGAGTTGGTACGGCCACCGCTGTAGGAGCTGGCCAGACCGGCGGCGGCGAGACCACCGGAGCCGCCGATGGCACGACCGGAGTCGGCACGGGTCAGCTCGGCCTCGAGGCCCTGGCCACGGCCGTCCAGGTCACGCAGCTGGCTCTCCAGGTACGCCTTCAGACGCGTGCGGTACTCCCGCTCGAACTGCTTCAGCTCCTCGATGTGCTTCTGCAGTGCGGTCCGCTTCGCGTCCAGGCCGCCCATGGCCTCCTGGTGGCGCTGACGGGCATCCCGCTCGAGGGCGTCGGCCTTGGCCCGCGCCTCGCGGGTGACCTCCTCCGCCTTGGAGCGGGCGTCGGAGAGAAGCTTGTCGGCCTCACGGCGCGCGTCGGCGACGTGGTCGTCGGCGGTGCGCTGGGCCATCATGAGCACACGCAGGGCCTGCTGCTCGCCGTCCGCGCCACCGGCGGGAGCGCCGGGGCCGGGGCCCTGAGCACGGACCTGGTCCAGCTCGGCCTGCATCTGACGGGCTGCCTGCTCGGCTGCCGTCTTGTCCCGCTGCACGCGGTCCAGCTGCGCTTTCAGGTCGTTGAGCTCGGCTGCCAAACGCGGATCAGCGCCCGGGCCGGCCGGAGCGCCACCCCGCCCGCCGCGCTCCACCTGGGCACGCAGCTCGTTGTTCTCCTCGATGAGACGGGCGAGCTCGCGCTCCACCTCGTCAAGGAAAGCGTCGACCTCCTCCTCGTCATACCCCCGCTTGCCGATCGGGGGCTTCTTGAAGGCGACGTTGTGCACGTCGGCCGGGGTCAGCGGCATCGAAACTCCTCGGGTCAGTCGCGGCCGCGGTTGGGGCTGCTGTCTAGCTGTATTGCGATGCGATCAATCTTGCGAGTACCACGTTCATGAGCACGAACAGGATAACCAGCAGCACGATGGAAGCCAGGTCCAAACTCACGTTACCAATGCGCAGCGGTGGGATCACACGCCTCAACGCCCTGAGAGGCGGATCCGTGACGCTCCACACGGCTTCGAGGGCTGCCGACGCCCCCCGGCTCGGCTGCCAGCGCCGTCCGTACTGCAGGACGGCACTCAGCACGAACCTGGCCAGCAGCACCATCATGAAGAGGTACAGCAATATGTAGAGGATCTGGAGCACGATCGACAGCACGTCAGGTGGATCCCTCGTTCGGGTCAATCAAAGCCGGATCTTGCGTCACCCGCCGGAGCAGGATCGACGGGCGGCCGCCCAGAGCTGGTCAGCCCTGGGCGAAGAAGCCGCCCTCTGCGATCTTGGCCTTGTCCTCCGCGGTGACCTGGACATTCGCCGGAGACAGCAGGAAGACCCGGTTGGTGACGCGCTCGATCGTACCCCGCAGGCCGAAAGCCAGCCCGGCGGCGAAGTCGACCAGACGCCGAGCGTCCGACTCGTCCATCTCGGTGAGGTTGATGATCACCGGCACCCCGTCGCGGAAGTGCTCGCCGATCGTCCGCGCCTCCCGGTACGTCGTCGGGTGCAGCGTGGTGATCTGGTAACGCTGCTCCTCCTCGACCGGACGCTGGTGCACCGGCTGCGGGTGGGCCACCGGCTGCGGCTTGAGCGCCAGGTTCTCCCGGGAGGAGTAGGTCAGCGACGAGGACTGCTCCGGCGCCGGGGCCGGCCGGGTGATGGAGCGGACGCTCGCCCGATCGAGGCGCTCGCTCTCGTCCCGGTCACGATCCCGATCGAGGTCACGGTCCTGCCGTGCGGTGGAGAGCCGCTCGCGCTCGCGGCGCTCGGTGCGCGCACGCGGGACGGCGCGCTCCTCCTCGTCGTCCTCGTCGGCGAACTCGTCAGCCGACGAATACCGATCGCTGGAGTAGCGGTCACGGTCACGATCCCGGTCACGCTCACGTGACCGGTAGGAGCTCTCCCGGTAGCCGCGGTCGTCATAACCGCGGTCGTCGTCCTCCTCGACGAGGCCGAGCCAGACGCCCGCCTTGCGAAACGCGCCTCCGCTCATGCCACCTCTCCCTGCCGAGAGTCCATGCCCCCACCCTCCGTCCGCTGTTGCGGCGCGCGCCCCCTCGGCGTGCCGCGTCCCCCCTTGCGAGCCGGAACGGATCCTTATCGGACCCACGACCCGCTGCGACGCCGCGCCACCCAACGCGCGACCCGTGGCGGTTCGTCGCGTTGAACAACACCTGTGTAGTTTGCTGCCCGCCGCAAGGCTACCGCAGCGAGTTTCGCATCCCGAGTAAAGAAGTACCGATCCGTACGTGTGTCGCCCCATACCGGACGGCGGCCTCCAGATCGCCGCTCATGCCCGCCGAGACGGTCGTCGCGCCGGGATACCGAGAGGCCATCTGACCTGCGATTTCGGCCAGACGAGCGAAGGCCGCGCCGGGGTCCTCCCCGAGCGGGGCCACCGCCATCAGGCCACCGAGTCGCAGACCCTCCGATGAGGTCACCGCGTCGGATACCCGCCAGAGATCATCTCCGAACACGCCCCCACGTGCCGGATCACCGTCCAGACTGACCTGGATCAGCGCCTCGAGCGGTTCCTCGCGCCCGGCGGCGGCCCGGCCCAGCGCGTCGGCCAGGCGCACCGAGTCCACCGACTCGACCACATCGGCGTACCCCAGAACCGATTTGACCTTGTTGCGCTGCAACTGGCCGACGAAGTGCCAGCGTGGTCGCGCGCCCCCGGCGCGCACGGCGTCCACCTTGGCGGACGCCTCCTGATCCCGGTTCTCGGCCACGTCGGTGACACCGAGCCCGGCGAGCAACAGGACGTCGCTCGCCGGGTAGGTCTTGGTCACCGCGGTCAGGGTGACCGAGTCCGGCGGCCTCCCGGCCGCCGCGCAGGCTTGCGCGATGCGCTCCCGCACCCGCTCGAGATTGGCGGCGAGCTCAGCGCGCCGTCCGGCGTCGGTCAAGGTTCAACCTTCTTGAGGGGTACGGGAGAGGCGTCACGAAACGGCGCAAAAGGCCGCGTCAGGAACCGTTCTTCAGGAAGTCCGGCACGTCCACGTCGTCGAAGAGCACCCGGCTGGTACGCGGTGACGGCGTGCTCGGCGGCGGGGTGACCGGCGGCGGGACCGGGGGCAGCGAGCTCCCGGTCGACGGGGCTGGCACCTTGCGCGCCGGCTCGGACGGCTTGTAGGCGGGCGCGCCCGCGTCGAAGCCGGCCGCGATCACGGTGACCCGCACCTCGTCGCCGAGAGCGTCGTCGATGACCGCGCCGAAGATGATGTTCGCGTCCGGGTGGGCCGCGTCGGTCACCAGCTGCGCCGCGTCGTTGATCTCGAAGAGACCGAGGTCCGAACCGCCGGCGATGGAGAGCAGCACGCCGCGGGCGCCGTCCATGCTCTGCTCCAGCAGCGGGCTGGAGATCGCCTTCTCGGCGGCCTCGACCGCGCGGTTGTCGCCACGGGCGCTGCCGATGCCCATGAGGGCGCTGCCGGCGTTGCTCATGACGCTCTTCACGTCGGCGAAGTCCAGGTTGATCAGACCCGGCGTGGTGATCAGGTCGGTGATGCCCTGCACACCGGAGAGCAGCACCTGGTCGGCCTGACGGAACGCGTCCATCATGCTGATGCCGCGGTCGCCGAGGGCGAGCAGCCGGTCGTTCGGGATCACGATCAGGGTGTCGCACTGGTTGCGCAGCTCGTCGATGCCGGCCTCGGCCTGCACCTGGCGGCGCTTGCCCTCGAAGTTGAACGGGCGGGTGACCACGCCGATCGTGAGGGCGCCCAGCTTGCGGGCGATGTTGGCGACCACGGGCGCGCCGCCGGTGCCGGTGCCGCCACCCTCGCCGCACGTCACGAAGACCATGTCGGCCCCCTTGAGGACCTCCTCGATCTCGTCGCGGTGGTCCTCGGCGGCGTTCTTGCCGACCTCGGGCTGCGCGCCGGCCCCCAGGCCACGCGTCAGCTCCCGGCCGACGTCCAGTTTGACGTCGGCGTCGCTCATCAACAGTGCCTGCGCATCGGTGTTGATCGCGATGAACTCCACACCCTTGAGCCCAACTTCGATCATGCGGTTGACGGCGTTCACGCCACCACCGCCGATGCCGACGACCTTGATGACCGCAAGATAGTTGTGCGGAGGTGTCATCGGGCTCAGCCATCCCTTCCGGGGTTGGCGGATGTCGACGGCCCCTGCGGTCCCGGGAACCGCACTTCGACATCCGCTGCCATACATAGGAAAAGGAAGGCGAGGAAACCCTCACCCTCTACTAGAGGTTCAGAGTTATGTCAACCAGTCGAACCTCTCGACGCAACGTATGCGGACATGCCGCCGCATCCAAAGACCCGGGGCGGCGTGTCGCGTGCGCGTAGGAGGTGAGTATCCGACTCACCCGTAACCTTGAACCTTTTATTGCGTTCATCACGCTTTGTCCGAATAACCGGATGGCTAGCGTATGGTCACCACTTTCACGGCGCTCACGTCGATCTCGTCGCCCTTCTGCTTCAGCAGCACCGTGGCGACCGTGCTCTTGCGCTCGCTCTTGGTGTCGTCACCCCAGATGACCACCCGGCCGTTGCGCAGCTCCAGCCGGATCTGCACCGGCGACGGCACCGAGATCGCCACCAGTTGCTCGCGCAGCTCGTCGCTGAGCGCGGCCAGCACCGTCAGGGCCGAGCCGGTGTTCTCGTCACCGGCCCCCGGCGTGCCGAGCCGGGCCAGCGGCAGGCCCTTCGGCGCGGCGGGCACCGCACGGAACGGCACCCCCTCGTCGTCGATCAGCACGAACTGACCGTCCCGCGCCGGCACGGCGGCCACCGCCGTCCGCTCCACCACCTCGATCACCACGGCCGACGGCCAGCTCCGGCTCACCAGCACGCGGTCCACCGGCGGCAGCTTCCTGATCCGCGCGCCGACCTCGTCCAGGTCGACCCGGGCCAACGGCAGCTCCGGCTCCACGGCGGCGGCGGCCCGCACCTGCTCCGGCGTGAGGATCTGGGCCCCGACCACGCGGACCTCGCGAACCCCGAGCACCGCGGTGCCGTACACCAGCCAGACCAGACCGCCGACGGCCAGCAGCGCGCCGGCGCCGATCAGCCAGGGCATCGCGGCGCGCAGGCGCCGCTGCCTGGCCCGCGCCATGAAGCGCCGGGCCGACGGCGGCACCGCGTCCGTGTCGGCCCGGACCAGCCGCCAGTTACGCGAGCCCCCGCCGGCCATCGTCGCTACCCGGCCAGGTCCGGCCGGTGGTCGGCCTCGGCCAGCGCGGCCAGCAGCTCGTCGCCCATCAGCGAGATCGGCGGCGCACCCATGGTCACCACGACGTCGCCGGGACGGCTGCGCCGCACCACCTCGGCCGGCACGTCCTCCCAGTCCGGGATGAAGACCTTGCGCTCGCCGGGCAGGTCGATCGCCGCGGTCAGCGCCCGGCCGCCCTCGCCCGGGCCGCGGGTCTCGCCCGGCCCGAAGACCTCCATGCAGAGCACCTCGTCGGCGACCGCGAGACCGTCGGCCAGGTCCGCCTCCAGGTCACGGGTGCGGTACACCCGGTACGGCTGGAAGACCACCAGCAGCCGGCCGTCACCGGCCACCTCACGCAGCGTGCGCAGAGCCGCCTTCACCGAGGTCGGGTGGTACGCGTACTCGTCGTACACCCGCACACCGGCCGCGATGCCCTTGCGCTCGAAGCGGCGGCGGACGCCCGGGAACGACTCCAGCGCCTCGGTCACCTTCGACAGCTCGATGCCCAGCTTCAGCGCGGTGAGCACGGTCGCCGCGCTGTTCAGCCCCATGTGCGTACCGGGCAGGGCCAGTTTGAGCTCACCGAGCGGCTGCCCGTCCAGCTCGGCCCGGTAGCGCACACCACTGACCGAGGAGGTGACGTCGAAGATCCGCAGATCCGCGCCGGCCGACTCCCCGTACGTGTAGACGGTCTTGCCCTGCGCCTTGAGCCCCGCGATCAGCTCGTCGGTGCCCGGCCCGTCCGCACAGGTCACCACGAACCCGTCGGCCAGACCGCCGAACTCCAGGAAGCCGGCCTTCAACGTCTCCAGGTCGCCCCAGTTGTTGAGATGGTCGCCCTCGATGTTGGTGATGATCGCCACGTGCGGCCGGTAGATCAGGAACGTCCGGTCGTGCTCGTCGGCCTCGGCCACGAAGTGCGGGCCGGTCCCGTGGTGCCCGTTCGACCCGGCCGCCGACATCTCCCCGCCGATCACGAAGGACGGGTCCTGACCGGCGTGCTGCAGGATCACCGTCATGATCGACGTGGTGGTGGTCTTGCCGTGGGTGCCGGCCACCGCGATGGTCTGCCGGTCGGTCATGGCCGCGGCCAGCGCCTCGGAACGGTGCAGCACCCGCAGCCCGCGGCGGCGCGCCTCCACCATCTCCACATGGTCCCGCGGGATCGCGGTCGAGTAGACGACCGTGTCCACGCCGTCGAGGTTGGACGGCTCGTGGGCCATGTGCACCGTGCCGCCGAGAGCCCGCAGCGCGGCCAGCGCCGGCCACTCCCGCAGCTCGCTGCCGGAGACCGGCACGCCCCGGGTCAGCAGCAACCGGGCCAGGCCGGCCATGCCGACACCACCGATGCCGATCAGATGCACGCTGCCCAGGTCCTCGGCGGTCATCTCGCCGGCCGGCGTCAGCTCCGCCGTGTTCACAGTGTCACTCCCTCAGTCCTCATCAAGCTCTGTCAGCTCACGGCTTCGAGAACGAAGCGCAGCAGCTGCTCGTCACCGTCGCGGCGACCGTAGCGGGCCGCGGCCGAGCCCATGGCGGCCAGCCGCTGCCGGTCCCGGGCCAACGGGATGATGTTGCTCTCGATCCACTCCGGCGTCAGCTCGCTGTTGTCGACCAGCATGCCGCCACCGGACTCCACCACCGGCAGCGCGTTGCGGCGCTGCTCCTGGTTGCTGAACGGGTAGGGCACGTAGATCGCCGGCATGCCGAGCGCGGTCGTCTCGGCCACCGTGATCGCGCCGCCCCGGCACAGCATCAGGTCGGCGGCAGCGTAGCCGAGCTGCATGTCCGACAGGTAGGGCACGACGACATAGGGAACCGGCAGGTCGGTCGGCACCTCGAACGGGTCGTTGCGCCCGCCCTGCACGTGCAGCACCTGGATGCCGGCGTGCGCGAGCCGCTTGGCCGCGGCGGCCACCGCCAGGTTGATCGTGCGGGCCCCGGACGAGCCGCCGGAGACGAAGAGCACCGGCAGGTCGGGGCGCAGCCCGAAGTGGTAGAGGGCCTGCGGGCGCAGGGCCGGCCGGTCCATACCGGTGATCGCGGTCCGCAGCGGGACGCCGACCAGGCGGGCGTTGCGCAGCGCCTCGGCCTGCTCCAGCTGGTGCGGGAAGCCGACCGCGATGCGCCGGGTGAATCTCATGCCCATCCGGTTGGCGACCCCGGGCGGCACGTTGACCTCGTGGATGACGATCGGCAGCTCACGACGCCACGCCGCCAGATAGGCCGGCACCGACACGTAGCCGCCGAAGCCGACGACCACCTGGGCCTGCACCTCGTCGATGACCTCGCCGGCCGCGTGGGCCGACTTGTACATCCGGTCCGGGGTGCGCAGCAGGTCCAGGTTGAGCGAGCGGGGCAACTGGAACGCCGGGATGCCGCGCAGGTCGTAGCCGGCCGCCGGGATCAGCTGGTTCTCCATGCCCTTGGGGCTGCCCAACGTGGTGATCCGGATCTCCGGGAAGTGCCGGCGCAGGGCGTCGGCGAAGGCCAGCAGCGGATAGATGTGACCGCCGGTGCCTCCGCCGGCGAGCACGACCGACCGCAGCGACCCCATCACCGTCTCCTCCCGCCCCCCGCTTCACCGAGCGCGCCGCTGCCCGCTTTCTGGGCAGGCGAACGCTGCGGTCCCGGCCGCCGCGGCGGGGGAAGCGGCGGCAGCGGGGCCCAGAGTAGCCGCACCCACCGAGGCGTCGGACGGGCGTTCAGCGCTCGCGCCGCGTCCGGTTCGGCCCGGGCGAACGACGCCAGTATGCCGACCGCCGCCATCGTCACCACGAGCGCGGTGCCACCGGCGGAGATGAACGGGAGCGGGAGACCGGTGATCGGGAGCAGGCCGACCACGCCACCCATGTTGATCACGGCCTGGGCGACCAGCCAGGTGGTGATGGCGGTGGCGGCGAGACGGCGGAACGGGTCGTTGACCCGGCGGGCGATCCGGAACCCGGTGTAGGCCAGCACCGACAGCAGGGCCAGCACCACGCCGCAGCCGACCACACCGAGCTCCTCGGCCACGATCGCGAAGATGAAGTCGTTGCCCGCCTCCGGCACCCAGCCCCACTTGAGGGCGCTCTTGCCCAGGCCGACGCCGAACCAGCCGCCCTCGAAGATCGCCGACCGGCCCTGCGCCAGCTGGTAGCAGGAACGCCCGGCCTCGGTGGTGGTGTCGCAGTCGGCCAGCGGCTCCAGGAAGGCGGTCAGCCGCCGCCACCGGTAGTTCTCCTCGCCCGCGGTGCCGGAGCCGGCGCCCCGGGACGCCGCCGCGATCAGCAGGCCGACGCCGGCCAGGCCCAGCACGCCCAGCGCGCCGAAGACCCGCAGCCGGACCCCGGCCGCCCAGAGCAGGCCGACGATCAGCGCCAGCAGCACCAGCATGGTGCCCAGGTCGTTGTAGCCGACGAGGACGAAGAGCAGGCCGAGCACGGGGAACAGCGGCATCGCCAGCTCCCGCCAGTGGCCCAGGGCCGGGCCCTTGCGGGCGATCACGTCGGCGGTCCAGAGCACCATGGCCAGTTTCGCCAGCTCACCCGGCTGCATGCTGAACGAGCCGAAGACCAGCCAGTTCAGGTCGGCCACGAGCGGGCCGAGCGTCGGGTCGCCGTCGCTGTTGCGGCTCAGCACCCCGACCGAGGCCAGCGCGTTCATGGCGGCCAGGAGGGTGAGCAGGGCGACGGACAGGGCGAGCAGGCCCCGGCCGATCACCCGTAACGTGACCGTGGGCAGCCGCTGGAAGATCCAGAAGGCGACCAGGCCGAGTAGCGCGTACACCGCCTGGCTGCTGATCTCGGTGAACGCGTTGCCCTTCTCCGCGAACGCCTTCACGCTGGTGGCCGAGAAGACCATGGTGAGACCGATCAGCAGCAGCAGCGCGCCGCTCGCGATCAGCAGGTAGTACGAGGACAGGGGTCTGGCCAGCAGCCCGTGCACGGCGGGCAGGAGCTGCCGGCTCAGTGACGGGCGGGCCTGCTGAGATCGGTCGTCCGCCATACCCCCATCATCGTCCGATGTCCACATCTCTCCCCGTCACGCCGATGGCGTGTCGCGGGGAGATCTGCACTACCCCATGACCGCCAGATGCTCGCTGTAGAACAGTCCCAGGCCGATCGCCGCGCAGATGCCCGCGATGATCCAGAACCGGACCACGATGTTGACCTCGCTCCAGCCGGCCAGCTCGAAGTGGTGCTGCAGCGGCGACATCCGGAAGACCCGCTTACCGGTGGTCTTGAACGAGATGATCTGGATGACCACGGACATCGTGATGATGACGAACAGGCCGCCGATGATGACCGAGAGCAGCGTGGTGCGGGTGGCCACGGCCAGGCCGCCGATCAGGCCGCCCAGCGCGAGCGCGCCGGTGTCACCCATGAAGATCCGGGCCGGGTTGGTGTTCCACCAGAGGAAGCCGACACAGGCCGCGGCCGCCGCGGCCGCGATCATCGCGATCTCGAGTGGGTCCCGGACCTGATAACAGTGTTGTGCGGTCTGCGAGCCGGCCTGGCCGACGTAGTCGTTGTCACCGCACCAGTGCCGGTACTGCCAGAACCCGATCAGCGAGTAGGCGCCGAGGACCAGGATCGACGCGCCGGTGGCGAGACCGTCGAGGCCGTCGGTGAGGTTCACGCCGTTCGACATCGCCATGATCACGAAGACGAACACCATTACCGAGCCGACCTTGCCGACGTCCAGCCAGCTCACGTCCCGGATGAAGGAGATCTTCTCGCTGGCGACGGTCTGGCCGTTGGTGCTCGGGAAGTACAGCGCGGCGATGCCGAACACGGTGCCGATCAACAGCTGCCCGAGCAGCTTGCCCTTGGCGCTGAGGCCGTCCGAGTTCTTCTTGCGCACCTTCAGGAAGTCGTCCAGGAAGCCGACCGCGCCACAGAAGACGAAGATGCCGAGCAGGACCAGGGCGGTCATGGTCGGCTTCTCCTGGGCGATCTGCCGGTCCGGCAGAGTGGTCAGCGCCAGATGCCCGGCGGCATAGGCGAAGACGGTGGCGATGATGAACGCCACGCCGCCCATGGTCGGGGTGCCCCGCTTGCCCATGTGGGTGGCGGGTCCGATGGTGCGGATCGGCTGCCCGGCCTTGAGCGCCGAGAAGACCCGGATCGCGAGGGGCGTGCCGAAGAGCGAGATGAGAAAGGCGACCGCGGCCGCGACGATTACTGCCCTCACGGGCTAAACCTCCTCGGTACGCCGCAGCCAGTCGGCGACGTCCCATGTCCGGTACCGGGAACCCTTGACCAGCACGACATCGTCGGCGCGCAGATCGTGGCGCAGGATCTCGATCGCGGCGGCCTGGTCGTCGGCGAGGAGCCCCGTACCCCGCCAGCCATCCACCGCGGCGGCGCCGTCCAGAATCGGACCCGCCCCGCCGGTCACCGCGATCAGCCGGTCCACGCCCAGTTCGGCGGCGAGCCGCCCGACCTCGGCGTGACCGGACACCTCGTGCTCGCCGAGCTCGGCCATGAAGCCGAGCACGGCGGTGGTGCGCTTGCCGCCGCCCATCGCCGCCAGCGCCCGCAGAGCGGCCGAGGTCGACGACGGATTGGCGTTGTACGAGTCGTCGACGACCGTGACCCCGTCGGGGCGGGTGTAGACGTCCATCCGGCGCTCGGAGGCGATGCCGACCTCGCCGAGCGCCGTCACCAGGTCGTCGAAGTCCATCCCGGCGGCCAGCGCCACAGCGCCCGCGGCCAGGGTGTTCGCGACCTGGTGCTCGCCGGCGGTGGTGAGCCGGACGACCCCCGACCGGGTGCCGTCGGAGATCGTGTACGACGCCCGCCCGGCCGCGTCGAGCGTGACGTCCGAGGCGGTCAGCGATCCGGTCGACCCGACCAGGACCACCCGGGCCGAGGTGCGCGACGCCATCGGGGCCACCAGCGGGTCGTCGGCGTTGAGGACCGCCACGCCGGTGTCCGGGAGAGCCTCGACCAGCTCGCCCTTGGCCAGCGCGGTGCCCTCCTTGGAGCCGAACTCGCCGATGTGGGCGGCGCCGATGTTCAGCACGACGCCGATCGACGGGCGGGCGATTCCGGTCAGGTACCGGATGTGCCCGACACCGCGGGCGCCCATCTCCAGCACCAGGAACCGGGTCCGCTCGGAGGCACGCAGGACGGTGTACGGGAAACCCAGCTCGTTGTTGAGCGAGCCGGGCAGCGCCACCGTGGGACCGAGCCGGGACAACAGCTGCCCGATGTAGTCCTTGGTGGTGGTCTTGCCGGACGAGCCGGTCAACCCGATCACGGTGAGGTCGTCCAGCCGGGCCACCACGGCACGGGCCAGGGCGGCCACCGCCGCCAGCGGGTCCTCCACGACGACGCCGGGCACGCCGGTGTCGCGGGAGCCGAGCACGGCGGCGGCGCCCCGCTCGACGGCGGCGCCCGCGAAGTCGTGGCCGTCGGCCTTCTCACCGGCGAAGGCGAGGAACAGGCCGCCCGGGCCGATCTTGCGGGAGTCGTACTCGACGTCGCCGGTGACGAGCACCGACGGGTCGCCGACGACCCGGCCACCGGTGATCGCGGCGATCTCCGCCAGGGTCAGGTCGATCATGCGCGCGCCTCCAGAGCGGCTGCCAGCTCGACACGGTCGTCGAACGGCAGCACCTCGCCGTTCACCTCCTGGCCGAGTTCGTTGCCCTTACCCAGCACCGCGATCACGTCACCGGCCGAGGCCAGGCGGACGGCCTCGGCGATGGCGGAGCGTCGGCCGGCCACTTCGATGATCTTCGCGGGCGTGGACGCCTCTTCCGCGCCCACGCGGACCGCCGATCGTACGAAAGCGGGGTCCTCGGTCCTGGGGTTGTCGTCGGTGACGATCACCAGGTCGGACCCCTGCGCCGCGGCCTCGCCCATCAGAGGCCGTTTTCCCTGGTCGCGGTCGCCGCCGGCGCCGATGACGCAGATCAGCCGCCCACCGCGCGCGGCAGCGAGCCCGCGCAGCGCGGTGAGCGCCGCGACGATCGCGTTGGGCTTGTGGGCGTAATCGACCACACCCAGGATCTCGCCGGGCGCCTGCACCAGCTCCAAGCGGCCCGGCACCCCACGGCAGGCGGCGATGCCGGCGCCGGCGACGTGGGCGTCCACGCCCACCGCGACCAGCAGGGCGAGAGCCAGCAGCGCGTTCGCGACGTTGTGCAGGCCGGGCAGCGTGACGCCGGTCTCGACGGTCACGCCGTCCGGTCCGTGCGCGGTGAAGAGCTGACCGAAATCGGACGGGCGCACATCGGTGGCCCACCAGGTCGCGGCCGGGTCGCCGGCCGCCGAATAGGTGATCGTCGACGGCTTGAACAGGGGGCGCAGCGCCGGGTCGTCGAAGTTGAGCACCTCGGCGGCGGACCTGCCGTCGAAGAGCCGGGCCTTGGCCTCGAAGTAGTCCTCCGAGGTGGGGTGGAAGTCGAGGTGGTCCTGGCCGAAGTTGGTGTAGCCACCGGCCGCGAAGCGGATGCCACCGGCCCGGCCCATCACCAGCGCGTGGCTGGAGACCTCCATGACCACCGCCTCGACGCCGCGCTCGACACCGGTGGCCAGGATCGCCTGCAGGTCGGTGGCCTCCGGCGTGGTCCGCACGCTCTTGACCACCAGGTCGCCGAGCCGGGTCTCCACCGTGCCGACCAGCCCGGTCACCCTGCCCGCGGCCCGCAGACCGGCCTCGACCAGGTACGACGTGGAGGTCTTCCCGGCCGTCCCGGTGATGCCGATCATCTGCAGGCGCCGCGACGGCTCCCCGTAGATCGCCGCCGAGGCCGCGCCGAGCACCGCCCGCGGGTCGTCGGCCACCAGAACCGGCAGACCGGCGGCGACGGCCGCCGCACGGCCGGCCGGGTCGGTCAGGACGGCTACCGCGCCGGAGCGCGCGGCGTCGGCCACGAACTCGGCGCCGTGCCGGTTGGCGCCGGGGAGCGCCGCGTAGAGATCACCCGGGCGCACCTCCCGACTACTGTGTGTAATGCCGGTAACCGGGACGTCACCGCCGGTCAGATCGGCCGTTAACAGCTCCGCGAGCCGCGCCAGCAGGCACGGCTCCACGGTCTCGGGACGTGGAATGCCGGACACGGCGTCAGACCCTACCCCGTCTCCGACGGCTCGTCGTCAACGCCATGCGACCCGCGTCATTCCTTGATCTTGAAATCTGGCGCCTTGGTGCCGGACGGCGGCACATGGTTCTGGCGAAGGACGTAGGACATCATCTCGCTGAAGGCCGGAGCCGCGACGTCACCGCCGCCACCGCTACTGACGTCCATCGACACCGCGATCACGTAACGCGGGTTCTCGGCCGGGGCCATGCCGACGAACGAGCTGGCGTTGTTGCTGGTGTACTGCCCGTTGACGAGCAGCTTGCCGGTGCCGGTCTTGCCCGCCACCCGGTAGCCGGGCACCTGAGCCGCGAGACCGGTGGCGTGCTCGACCGTGGTCACCGACTCCATGATCAGGCGCAGCTCCTTGGCGACGTCCGCGTCCAGGACCCGGTGCGTCGACGGCGTGGGGGCCGGCGTCTCCGCACCGTCCTCGCCGGAGATGGTCGCCTTGATCAGGTGCGGCTGGATGTAGACGCCGTCGTTGGCGATCGCGCCGTACCCGGCCGCCATCTGGATCAGCGTGGCCGACACGCTGTGCCCGATCGGCACCGAGCCGTACGACGAGCCGCTCCAATCGGCCGTCTCCAGCAGGTCGCCCTCGGCCTCGGCCGGCATCCCCTCGCCGGTGGCCTTGCCCAGCCCGAACTTCTGCTGGTACTCGTAGACCTTCTCCTTGCCGAGCCGGTCGGCGAGCAGGATGGTGCCCACGTTCGAGGAGAAGGCGAGCAGCCCCGGCAGCGTCATCCGGCTGCCCTTCTCCTGCGGGTGGGTGTCCTCGAAGGTGGTGTCGCCCTTCTTGATCGCCGGGCTGATCGGGATCAGCTCGTCCGGCTTGACGACGCCCTCCTGCAGCGCCGCGCCGAAGATGAACGCCTTGTGGCTCGACCCCGGATCGGTGACGACGGCGCTCGGCATGTCGACGCGTTCGATCGGATCCACCGAATTCGGCTTCGCCGCGTTGTAGAACGGATAGCTGGCCTGCGCCAGCACCTCGCCGGTACGGGCGTCGAGCACCACCGCGCCGCCGACCCGCGCGTTCTTCTTCTTGCCCGCCGAGTCCAGGACCCGCTGCACCTGGAACTGCAGGTCCTGGTCGATGGTGAGCTGCAGCGAGTTGCCCGGCCGGGCCTCGACGTCCTGCTGGAACCCGCCCGGGATCGGCTTGTTGAGCTTGCCCGTGCCGACCTCGAAGACCCGCTTGCCGTCGGTGCCGTGCAGCAGGTTGTCGTAGCGCGCCTCGAGGCCCTCCAGGCCGCGCCCCTCCTCGCCGGTGAACCCGATCAGGTTGGACGCGAGGTCACCACCGGGCACGTCACGCCGCTCGTCGGGGTGCGTGTAGATACCGTCCAGGTTCAGGGCGTCGATCTGCTCGGCGACCCCCAGGTCCACGCCGCGGTCCAGGTAGCGGAACTTCGTCCACTGCCCGAGCACCTGCTTGCGCTGCATGTTCGCGGCCAGCTCGGACTGCGGGACACCCAGCAGGGGCGCCAGCTTCGCGGCCGTGGCGGGGATGCTCCTTCGCAGGCCCGCGTTCTCCGGGTCGGCGTAGACGTACCGCGCCTCCACGCTGTGCGCCAGGACGTTGCCGTTGCGGTCCAGGATGCTGCCGCGCGGCGCCGGCAGCTTGACGCTGCTCAGCCTGTTCTCGCGCAGCTCCAGCAGGCTGGCCGCCTCCGCCGGGGAGGTGGCGACCTGCAGCACCACCAGGCGCACGCCGATGGTGACGAAGAGCGAGAGCGCCAGGACGGTGCCGAGCCGCAGCCGCCGGGTGCTGCTGGCGAGCTTCGGCGGCTCCGCCGGGACCGGCCTCCGGCGCTCCGGCGCCTTCTTCCGGGGCCGCTCCGGCTCGCGCGTCCGGACCCTTTCCCGCGGCTTCTCCTGCTCCCGCGCCTTCGCCCGGGGCTTGAGCTGCTCCCGGGGCTTGGCCTGCTCCCGGGGCTTGGCCTGCTCCCGGGGCTTGGGCTGCTCGCGCTGGGGCGGCGGCTCGGTGGTGCGGCCGCGCGCCCGGCTCCGCTGGCCACCCTCGCCGCCGTCGAGGACCTGCAGCGCCGGCCGGAAGGGGTCGGCGTTGCGGCCGCTCTCACGGGGCGTCCGGCCGCGCTCGGCCACGGTCCGCCCGCGCGGGGTGTAGGCACGTGCCTCCCCGATGCTGGAGCGGCCGCGCCGGTTGTCGCGTGGGGTCTCCTCGGGCTCCTCGCCCGGCAGGTCACGCGACGAACCGCGCCGGGGCGAAGTGCCCCGGCGCGGTGTCTCGTCGTCGGCTCGCGGCGACATGCGGGCCTACCGCCCGGCCGCGGCGGACGGCGTGAGGTCCTCGCGCAGCCCGTCGTCGGTGGTCGGCGCCGTCGGGCCCTTGCCGGGCACCGGCATCCCGACGATCTCGCCGTTCGGCAGCCAGACGACCGCCGGCTTCTCGGCCTGGACCAGGCCCAGTCGCTTCGCGGCGGCGTGCAGCTTGCCCGGACCGGACGCATCGACGATCTGCCGCTGCAGGTCGTGCTGCCGCTGGTCCAGCGTGGTCTTCTCGTTGCGGAGCGCGTCCAGCCGGAACGACTGCTCCACGGTCGCCGTGTTGATCAGCAGGATGCCGACCACACCGACCAGCACCACGGCGATGATCGCCGTGGCGAAGGCGGCGCGCGGCGCCCGGACCGGGATCGGCGGCGCCACCCAGAGGCGCAGACGACCCGGGATCGGCGCCGGATCCCCCGTCACCTCGATCGACAGCGCGGTCGCGCCATCGACCGGTGCCGCATCCTGAGCCCCCCGGCTCCGGATCCCTGACCGGCGCGTGTCGGCCGGTTCGGAACGGCGCGTCCCCCGAGCGCCGCCCCTCGTGGTCTCGGCATCGCGGCTGCTCCGGCGCGTGGTGCGCGGCTGCGCCGATCGGCCCCCCGACCGCGGCGCTTCGGATCGCTCGCTCATGCTCGTCCCTCCCCCTCTACATTCGCCCCCGGGCGTATCCGCCCTCGTCCCCCACGCGTTGTAGACATTCGGGGCCGCTCGCGGCCGGCGCCGAACGCCTTCTCGAACCTGCTCGCCTGCTCCTGCTCGTCGATCCGCTCCACCGCGCGCAGTTTCACCGAGGCCGCCCTCGGGTTCGCCGCCACCTCAGCCTCGCTGGGCAGCTCCGACCCGCGGGTCAGCAGCCTCAGGCTCGGACCGGTGCCCGGGAGCTCGACCGGAAGGTCGACCGGCCCGGTGCTGCGCGACCTCGCGGCGAGCTCGCGCTTGACGATCCTGTCCTCCAACGATTGATAACTCATCACCACAAGGCGCCCACGTGGCGCCAACGCGTCCAAAGCCGCCGGAACCGCTCCCTCGAGCGCCTCCAACTCCCTGTTCACCTCAATGCGTAGTGCCTGAAATGTCCTTTTTGCGGGATTTCCACCCGTTCGCCGCGCGGCGGCCGGAATGGCGTCCTTCACCAGCTCGGCCAACCGCGCCGTGGAGGTGATCCGTGACTTCGCCCGCTCCCGCACGAGCGACGAGACGATCCGCGGCGCGAACTTCTCCTCGCCGTACTGCCGCAAAACGCGAACAAGATCACCCGGCTCGTACGTGTTGACGACCTCCTCCGCGGTCATCCCGCGGGACTGGTCCATCCGCATGTCCAAGGGCGCGTCCTGCGCATACGCGAAACCGCGATCCGCCTCGTCCAGCTGCAACGAGGAGACCCCGAGGTCGAAGAGCCCACTGTGGATCGCCGGGATCCCCAGCTCGTCGAGAACCCGTGGCAGCTCGTCGTAGACGGCGTGGACCAGGTGCACGCGGTCACCGAAACGGATCAGCCGGTGCCGGGCATGCGCCAGGGCCTCGGTGTCCCGGTCGAGTCCGACCAGGACCACCTCCGGATACCGCTCGAGGACCGCCTCGGCGTGCCCGCCCAGACCGAGCGTGAAGTCGACGTGAACAGCGCCCGGCAACGTGAGGGCGGGATCGAGCAGCTCGAGACAGCGCTCGAGCAACACCGGCACGTGCGTGCCTCGCGGCTCCCCCATGTCGACCCCCATTGCCGTGCCCGCTCGCGTCCCACTCGTTCGTTGTCCCGTTGCCGCTCGGCCCGGTCGCCCGTCCATACCGCCAGATCCCCATCCGCTCATGTCCCGCGCCGGCGAACCGGCTCCGGACACGCGCCTGGCGCCGGGGAAGAGGCGCCAGGAGCGGGAGCGGCTGGAGATCTCGCAGTACGGCGGCAGTGGCGTCCGGGCCGAACCAGCCGGCCGTCCGAGTGCCACGCCTACAGTCCGCCGGGCAGCACCCCCTCCTCGATGTCGGCGAACTCTTCCTCGCTCGCCGAGAGGTACTCATCCCAGGACTGCTTGTCCCAGATCTCGACCCGGGTGCTCGCACCGATCACCACGAGATCGCGACCAAGACTGGCATACTCCCGCAAATGGGCAGGAATCGTCACCCTGCCCTGCTTGTCGGGAACCTCGTCATGGGCACTCGCGAAGAAGACCCGGCTGTACGCCCGGGCCGCCTTGTTGGTGACCGGTGCCTCGCGCAGCTGACCGGCGATGCGCTGGAACTCCGGCATCGGGAACACGTACAGACAGCGCTCCTGCCCTTTCGTGATCACGACACCTCCCGCCAACCCGTCACGGAACTTCGCCGGGAGGATCAGCCGGCCCTTCTCGTCCAGGCGGGGGGTGTGCGTGCCGAGGAACATCGGCCCCCACCCCTTTGCCGTGGCGGCCGCTCCATCGCGGAGGGAGCGGATCGCCTGTCAACTCGGGCCGGCAGGTCCGGCGTCGCTCCTCCGCCCTGCCACTGCGCCCCACTCTACTCCACTTCCCTCCACCTGCAACCCAAAAGCAAACCCTCACGAGCCGTTCTCACGGACGTAATCCCAGTTCACAGGCGGTGGGGTGGAGTGGAGGGCGTGACCATGATCAACAAGGTCTGGTTTCCGACATGGAGCCTGCGAGGGCCGAAACCGCCCGCCGATATGCCGGCAGAAGCCCGATTCCGGTCCCCCGTGGAGGGAAGTGGGGCACCCCGGGGGAGGAAAGTGGGCGCTCACAGTGGAATCCACATCGCCCGAACACAAGAGACGCCCGTGGGACGTGACCCGACTCAGGTCACGCCCCACGGGCGTCGCTGCTATTCCTTACTTACTACTGCCGCTGTGCAAACCGGTCAGACGACACTTCTTACTGCCGCCGTGCAACCGGTCAGGCGACCAGGCGGCGCACCACGTAGTTCTTGTTCCAGATCTTGTGCTTGCCGACCCGGGCACCGGTGTGGGGTGAGTCGTAGACGTAGCCGTTGCCGGCGTAGATGCCCGCGTGGTAGCCGTACGACCCGTTGCGGAAGATGATCAGGTCACCGACCTGCTTCTTGCCCTTCGCGACGGACTTGCCGTACTTCTGCTGCGTGTTCGCCTTGTGAGGCAGGCTCTTACCGGCCGCCTTCTTGTAGACGTACTTGGTGAAGCCCGAGCAGTCGAAGCGCTTGGGGCCGGACGCCCCGTACTTGTACAGCGCGCCCTTGTGCTTCTTGGCCTCCGCCAGCACCTTGGCACCGCTGGCCTTGACCGTCACCTTGACCTTGCTGGTGACCTTCTGGTTGTAGCCGGTCCCGGTGAAGACGGTCCGGACCCAGACGGTGCTGGTCGGCTTGGCGGTGAGCGAGACCACGCCGTTCTTGACGGTCTCCGTGTCCCAGGTGCGCCACGCGCCGTTGCTGTAGCCCTGGAGCCGCACGGTGCCCTTGGCGACCTGCTTGGTGTTGGGGTCGATCACCTTGGCGGTGACCTTGAGGGTGGAGCCCCACTTGAGGCTGCGGGTGCTCGCCGCCGACCACATCGAGGGTGTGACCTTCGGTGCCACCGCAGCGGCGGCGACCGGGGTGACGGCGGGGGTCGTGGCGGCCGCCGCGGGTGACGCGGCGATCAACTGCCCGGCACAGAGGCAGAGACCCAGGGACAGTGCGACGGTTCCGGTGCCGATGGACGCGCGGCGGCGCCGGCTCGAACTGTGTTCGTGCACGGTGAAGAGATCCCTCCGGCACGCCTGCGAGGTTAGCTGTCGGGTTCGGGCGGGAAGGTTGCCCGGCCGCGGGTGGGCGGCTTCACCCCAAGGTCCTCCCGGCGAGCCACGGAGAGCCTCCGCGGCGCCGGACGGACCGGTATTGGGTCCCCCGTCCCTGCCCCGAATGCCTTGTCTGTGTGGCTCAACTGCGGTGTCGCACCGGTCCGGCCCGGGGCAGGGCTCGGCGTGAACCGATCCGGTGCGGCCGGCGAGCGGAATGCGTCCGGCGAATCTTTGGTACCCGAGTCCGGCCATGATCGTCAGCGGGAGGAATGTCACGCTCCGTGATTGGCACATCTGTCGGTGTCCAGTTTGTTACCTCCACGAGACAATTGCTCCCACCGAAGGTAATGGGGCAGATACGCTGCGTTGAAGGTTACGGGTGAAACAGAACACACAAATAGTCCCGTCACTAACGGGCCACACGTCCGAAAAGCCCGGACCGGGGAAAACACCGGCCACATCGTGATCTTGACGGTCTGGCAACGCGTCGTAACGTTCGAGTCCGGTACCCTCGCTGGCGTGACGGACGGAATGCCTCTCATCGCCAAGGTCGCGACCTCCGTGTCGAAGACCGCGGCGGCGCTCTCCAGGGCCGCGGGCCGCGGCGACGGTTCGGTGATCGGCGGCTGGATCGGCCTCAAGATCGATCCTGACCTGCTGACCCACCTCGCGGTCGGCCGTGCCGTCGCGCTGGTCTCCGGGACCAACGGCAAGACCACGACGACCCGCCTGACCGCGGCCGCGGTCGGTGTCCTCGGCCGGGTCGCCACCAACTCGTTCGGCGCCAACATGCCGACCGGCCACACCTCGGCGCTGGCCAAGGAGGGGCACACCCCGTTCGCGGTCCTCGAGGTCGACGAGCACTACCTGGCGCAGGTCATCGACCAGACCAAGCCCAAGGTCGTGGCGCTGCTCAACCTCTCCCGCGACCAGCTCGACCGGGCGAAGGAGGTGGCGATGATGGCGCAGTTGTGGAAGACGGCCCTCGCCGGCCACCCCGAGATCCGGGTGGTCGCCAACTCCGACGACCCGATGGTGGTGTGGGCCGCGTCCGGCAGCCAGCAGATCACCTGGTTCAGCGCCGGCCAGCGATGGCTCGACGACTCGTTCGTCTGCCCGGAGAGCGGCCACCCGATCGAGCGCCAGCAGGGTGACTGGTGGTGCACCGGCTGCCCGCTGCGCCGCCCACGCCCGCAGTGGGTCGTCGAGGACGAGGGCGTGATCGACCCGCGAGGTGACTGGCACCTGGTCAAGCTGCAACTGCCCGGCAAGGTCAACATCGGCAACGCGGCGACCGCCCTGGCCGTGGCCGCCGAGTTCGGGGTCCGGCCGATCGAGGCGCTCCCCCGGCTCTCCCGGGTCGCGTCGATCGCCGGCCGCTACGCCCAGGTCGACCGGGACGGCCGCAACATCCGGCTGCTCCTCGCGAAGAACCCGGCGAGCTGGCTGGAGGCCTTCGACATGGCCGACCAGGCACCGACGCTGCTCTCGATCAACGCGCGCGACCCCGACGGGCTCGACACGTCGTGGCTCTACGACGTCGACTTCTCCCCGCTGCGCGACCGGCCCGTGCTGATCACCGGCGACCGGGCGTACGACCTGGCCGTGCGCCTCCAGGTGAACCAGGTGCAGTTCCGGCACGTACAGACATTCGACGAGGCGCTGCGGTCGGTGCCGCCCGGCCGCCTCGAAGTGATCGCCAACTACACGGCGTTCCAGGACATCCGAGCGGAGTTGGACCGTGTCAACTGAAGCCCTTCGGATCGTGTGGATCTACCCCGATCTGCTCTCGACCTATGGCGACCGCGGCAACATGCTGATCCTCGCCCGGCGCGCCGCCGAGCGCGGCATCCCGGCCGAGACCTACGAGGTCCGCTCCGACCAGCGGATGCCGCACACCGCCGACATCTACCTGATCGGCGGCGGCGAGGACGGCCCGCAGGCTCTGGCCGCCCAGCGCCTCATCGCCGACCAGGGCCTGCACCAGGCCGTCGCCCAGGGCGCCGCGATCCTCTCCATCTGCGCCGGTTACCAGCTGCTCGGTCACTCGTTCTACGCCAAGGGGGCCAAGTGCGCCGGGCTGGGACTGCTGGACATCACCTCCGACCGGGGCGAGACCCGGGCGGTCGGCGAGCTCCGCGGTGACATCGACCCACGGCTCGGCCTGCCGCCGCTCACCGGCTTCGAGAACCACGGTGGGCGTACGCATCTGGGCGCCCACGCCGCGCCACTCGCCCGGGTGACCGGCGGCATCGGCAACGACGGCCAGACCGAGGGCGCCTGGGCCGGCAAGATCCTCGGCACGTATTCGCACGGCCCGGCGCTCGCCCGCAACCCGGCGATAGCCGATCTGCTACTGCGTTGGGCGACCGGCGCGGATAGGCTTGCCCCTCTCGACGACACTTGGGCCGACCGGCTCCGGTCCGAACGACTCGCCGCGGCGGCTCCCGCCTGACCTGATCGGCTGCACGCCGCACCACTCGCGGTGGCAGCCGGCGTGACCCGATCCCGAGACCTTGTCCATAACCGACGACAGTTGGGGCGGTAGGCCTGCATGACCGACAACCTGATCGCCCCGCGGGGCACCGACACCGCGGACCCTCAGGCAGTTGAGCAAGCCGGCAACACCCCCGGGTGGAAGCGTCGTACCACCCGGATCGCCCTACTCGCCGTCGGTGTGGGCGCCCTCGCCGCAGTCTCGGCGCTCCTCCCGCTCCGGGAGATCGCCGAGACACTGTCCGCGATGGGCCCGAGCGCTGTCGTGGCGGTCGCGGTCCTCGGCGGCATGCTGCTGTCGGTGCTGGTCCCGCGTACCCTCATCACGATGACCTGCGGCGCCCTCCTGGGCGCCGTCACCGGAGGCGCCGCCGCCCTGGCCGCCGCGGTGATCGCCGCCGTCGCCACGTACTACGCGGGCCGATGGGCCGGCCGGGGCGCCCTCCAGGCCCGAGCCGGCAGCCGCCTGGCCCGCCTCGACGGCTGGCTCAACCGCCGCGGCCTGGCCGCCGTCCTGCTGGTCCGCTTCCTGCCCCTGGCCCCGTTCGGCCTGGTCGGCTACGCCTACGGCGCCACCAGCGTGTGCCGCAAGCGCTACCTGCTCGGCACCACGATCGCGGCCATCCCCTCCACGGTCACCTACGCCATCATCGGCGCCGCGGTCGCCGCCCCCGGCGAGATGAACCTGCTCACCCTCGCTCCCGCCGTGTTCAGCTTCATCCTCTCCACCGCGATCATCCTCCGCTGGCGGCACACCGCCCGCCGCGAGGCCATCCCCGCCTGACCCCTATCGGCGATCACCGCCGCCTCCGCACCCCCACGCGATGCCGGCCCTTCGAGAGCCGGGCAGCGACCCATCGGGGTCGCCTCCCCCGGTGGCGCACCCTCTCTGGCGGCCGGCCACTCAGCACAGGCGCTCCCCACGGTGCCGCCTTCCCCCTGCCAGCCGCCACCTCGAAGGCGTTTCACGCCCACTTCGCCCCTCCGCACGCCCGACCGGCAACCCACCGCAGGCGTTCCCCACCCGACTCCAGCCTCCCCACGCCCGACCCGCCGGTCCACCGCAGGCGGTGATCACCACCAACCCCGCCCTTCTTGTACGACCATCGGCCCACAACCACGGCTATCCGTTCTCGAGGGTCCGCGCGACGCAGGCCCGGATCAGGACCGCAGCGCCGCCGCCGGGCTGGTTGCCCACTCACCGGACCTTCGCTGGTGGCGGCCGCACCCGATCAGTCCTCCAGGTGAACGCACGGCCCATCGCGGGGACGATCGGCTCACCCGGTATCGCGACCGGGCTCAGCTACCGCCCATAGGAGGGCCGCAAGGGCGGCCGGGGAGGTGAACGGGCGCTCTGAGCGCCCCGACTAAGAGCGAGCGCCGATCAAGCCGGCAACCCGACTGATCCGATCCTGCACTCGTCACCACGAGCCCGTGATGTTCCGCGATGGCGTGAGTGGCACGAGCATCAACAAGGTCGAGGGTGACGGATCCACCGGTGAACGAGCCGTCACCACCTGGGAACGCGAACGCGGCCCGGATGCCCGGGCGCAGAACGGACGCGTTAGGGGACGAACACGGGTACAGGGAAGGGCGCGGGACAACGCGGGCGCGGGACGCAAGGCGGGCCTGAGCCGCACGGTCGAACTCGGCGCGAGGGGGAAGGCGGACGCGGAACGCACCACGGCACTCGACGCGCGCGGCACGGGCACCGGGCACGGGCGCCACCCGAAGGCGCCGGGGCCGTCCGGAGACACGGGCGCTGCCCGCGGGATTGGGTGTAGGGCGGGTCAGAGGGTGGCGAGGTCGGTGAAGTAGGCGGGGTAGGTCTTGGAGACGCAACCGGGGTCTGTGATCTCGATGCCGGGGGTTCGGAGGCCGATCAGGGAGAGGCTCATCGCCATGCGGTGGTCCTCGTAGGTGGCGAAACGCGTCGGCTTCGGGGTGCCGGGGTGGATGGTGAAGCCGTCGGTGTCCTCGACGGCGTCGATGCCGGCGCGGCGGAGCTCTGTCACGACGGCGCCGATGCGGTCGGTCTCCTTGCCGCGGATGAAGCCGATGCCGCGGACCCGGGTCGGGGAGTCGGCGAAGACGGCCACGGCCGCGAGAGTCTGCGCGGTGTCCGAGATATCGGCCATGTCGACGTCGACGCCGTGTAGGCGGCCGGAGGCACGGACGGTCAGCGAATCCGTGGTACGGCTCACCGAAGCGCCCATCCGTTCGAGGACGTCGGCGAACCGTACATCTCCTTGAAGGCTCTCCGCGCCCAGACCGGAGACGGTGACCTGACCGCCTGTGATGGCCGCCGCACCGAGGAAGTAGGAGGCCGCACTGGCGTCGGGCTCGATCGCGTAGCGGGCGGGCCGGTAGCCGCCGGCCGGAACGGTCAGCCCGTCGACGGTGACGCCGAACGCCGCCATCACCGCCTTGGTCATCTCCACGTAGGGCACCGAGACCAGCGGCGACGTCAGCGAGACGGCCAGCCCGCCGGCCATCAGCGGCCCGGCCATCAGCAGCCCGGAGAGGAACTGGCTGGAGATGTGGCCGCTCACCTCGACGGCTCCGCCGTGGGCGGGCCCGGTGACGGCGGCCGGCAGGAACCCGGGGTTGCCCAGCTCCTCGACGCCGGCGCCGATCTGCCGCAACGCGTCGAGGACCGGCCCGAATGGCCGGGCCCGGAGCTGCTCGGCGCCGTCGACGACGGTTCGTCCGTGCAGGAGGGCCGCAGCGGGCAGGATGAACCGCGAGGTGGTGCCGGACTGGCGGGCGTCGATCGTGCCGGCGCCGCCCGCGACGGCCGGGTCGATGCCCGTGACCGTGACCGTGCAGGCCTGCTCGTCGGCCTCGACACCGGCGCCGAGCGCGGCCACGGCGCCCATCATGGCGCGGGTGTCGTCGGCGAAGAGGACCCCGGTGAGCGTGGACGTGCCGGGTGCGAGCGCGGCGCAGAGCAGCGCCCGGTTGGTGATGCTCTTGGAGCCGGGCGGCCGGACGGTCGCGTCGACGGGTGCGGTCAGCGGTTCGACGAGCAGCACGTCAGGCATGCGCCCATCCAAACAGGCCGACGGCCCGCCCCCGGAACCGGTGACGGGCCGTACCAAGCAGTGGTCAGACGACGACGCTGACCAGGCGGCCCTTCACCACGATGACCTTCTTGGGCTCCTTGCCGGCCAGCGCCTCGGCGACGGCGGCCAGCGCGGCTGCGCGTACCTCGTCCTCGGGCGTCTCCGGGGAGACCTCGACCCGGCCGCGGACCTTGCCGTTGACCTGCACCGGGTAGGTGATCGCTTCGGCGACCAGCTGGGCCGGGTCGGCGACCGGGAAGGCCGTGTACGCCAGCGAGCCCTCGTGGCCCAGCTTGCCCCACAGCTCCTCGGCCAGGTGCGGCGCGAACGGCGAGATCATCAGCACCAGCGGCTCGATCGCCTCCCGCGACACCGTCCCCAGCGGGGTCAGCGTGTTGGTCAGCTCGATCAGCTTGGCGATGGCCGTGTTGAACCGCAGTTCCTCCAGGTCCTCGCGGACCCCGGCGATGATCCGGTGCAGGACCTTGCGGGTCTTCGGGTCCAGCGGCTCGTCGGAGACGCGGACGGCGCCGGTCTCCTCGTCGACGACCAGGCGCCAGGCACGCTGCAGGAAGCGCTGCGAACCGACGACGGCGCGCGTCTCCCACGGACGGGAGACGTCCAGCGGGCCCATCGCCATCTCGTACACCCGGAACGTGTCGGCGCCGTACTGCTCGCACATCTCGTCGGGGGTGACGACGTTCTTCAGCGACTTGCCCATCTTGCCGTAGCTGCGGGTCACCTGCTGGTCGCCGAACCAGTACTTGCCGTCACGCTCGACGACCTCCTCGGCCGCCACGTAGACACCACGGGCGTCCTGGTACGCGTACGCCTGGATGTAGCCCTGGTTGAACAGCTTCTTGAACGGCTCGAACGACGAGACGTGGCCCAGGTCGAACAGCACCTTGTGCCAGAAGCGGGCGTACAGCAGGTGCAGGACGGCGTGCTCGACGCCACCGACGTACAGGTCGACGCCGCCCGGGTCGCCCTCGGAGCGCGGGCCCATCCAGTAGGCCTCGTTCTCCGGGTCGACCAGGGACTTCTCGTTCTTCGGGTCCAGGTAGCGCAGTTCGTACCAGCAGGAGCCGGCCCACTGGGGCATGGTGTTGGTCTCGCGGGTGTAGGTCTTCGGGCCGTCGCCCAGGTCCAGCTCGACCTGCACCCAGTCCTTCTTGCGCGACAGCGGCGTCTCCGGCTCGGAGTTCGCGTCGTCCGGGTCGAAGGTGCGCGGCGAGAAGTCGTCGACGTCGGGCAGCACCACCGGCAGCATCGACTCGGGCAGCGCGATCGGCAGGCCGGTCTCGTCGTAGACGATCGGGAACGGCTCGCCCCAGTACCGCTGGCGGCTGAACAGCCAGTCCCGCAGGCGGTAGGTGGTCGCGCCGCTGCCCTTGCCGTTCTCCTCCAGCCAGGTGATCATCGCGGCCTTGGCGTCGTCCTTGTTCAGCCCGTTCAGGAAGCCGGAGTTGATCACCGCGCCGTCGCCGACATAGGCGCCCTCGAAGCCCTCGGGCGTCTCGATGGTCCGGATCACCGGCAGCTCGAACACCGTCGCGAACTCGAAGTCACGCTCGTCGTGCGCGGGCACCGCCATGATCGCGCCGGTGCCGTAGCCGGCCAGCACGTAGTCGGCGATGAACACCGGCACACGCTCGTCGTTGACCGGGTTGATCGCGTAGGCGCCGGTGAAGACGCCGGTCTTGACCTTGCCGTCGGCGGTCCGCTCCTCCTCGGTCTTCGCCGCGGCGGTCGCCCGGTAGGCCGCCACCGCCTCGGCCGGGGTCGCGTGGCCACCGGTCCAGACGTCGTGGGTGCCCTCCGGCCAGACCGCCGGCACGATCGAGTCGACCAGCCGGTGCTCCGGGGCCAGCACCATGTACGTGGCGCCGAACAGGGTGTCCGGGCGCGTGGTGAACACCCGGATGTGACTGCCGTCGATCGGGAAGTCGACGTGGGCGCCACGGGACCGGCCGATCCAGTTGCGCTGCATCAGCTTGACCGGCTCGGGCCAGTCCAGCGCGTCCAGGTCCTCGACCAGGCGGTCACCGTACGCGGTGATCCGCATCATCCACTGCTTCAGGCTGCGCTGGAAGACCGGGAAGTTGCCCCGCTCGGACCGGCCGTCCGGGGTGACCTCCTCGTTGGCCAGCACGGTGCCCAGCCCGGGGCACCAGTTGACGGGCGCCTCGGAGACGTACGCCAGGCGGTGGTCGTCGATCACCTTGCGCTTCTCGACAGCGGACAGACCGGCCCATTCAGGACCACGAGCGCCTGATTCGTACGAGTCGATCAGCTCTTGAATGGGTCTTGCCTTGCCCACTGAGGGGTCGAACCAGGAGTTGAAGACCTGCAGGAAGATCCACTGGGTCCAGCGGTAGTACTCCGGGTCGGTCGTCGAGAACGAGCGCCGGTCGTCGTACGCCAGCCCCAGCCGGCGCAGCTGATGCCGGTACCGCTCGACGTTCGCCGCGGTGGTGACCGCCGGGTGCGTGCCGGTCTGCACCGCGTACTGCTCGGCGGGCAGGCCGAACGCGTCGAAGCCCATCGGGTGCAGCACGTTGTAGCCGGCCTGCCGCTTGTACCGGGTGTAACAGTCGGTGCCGATGTAGCCCAGCGGGTGCCCGACGTGCAGGCCGGCGCCGGAGGGGTACGGGAACATGTCCTGCACGTGCAGCTTCGGAGCGCCGGCCCGGGGATGCTCGGGGTCGGCCAGCTCGCCGGCCGGGTTGGGCGCGTGGAACGTCCCGTTCGCGTCCCAGTGGTCCTGCCAGCGCCGCTCGATGTCGCCGGCCAGCGCGGCGGTGTAACGGAAGGGCGGGGTCTCGGTCTCGCTCATCTTCACCATCTCGTCTCGTCTTTATTTCGGTCAGGAGGCTCCGAAGGGCACAAAAAAGCCCCTCGCACAGGAGGGGTTGCCGTGCCTGGTCCGCGTCGGGTCAGCGGATCAGCACGGCTGGCTAAGGAGCAGAACGAACCGAGCCATGCGTGGATGATACCCCCCGTTCGTCACGGACGGCGACCGGTATGGCGGGCGCGTGACATACTCCCGGCTGTCCACAGGCGACCGGCCTGGGATGGCGGATGGCCCGAGTTCGTCCGAATACCCCTCGATCAGGCCTTTCGGCGTTGCGCGCGGACGGGGCTAACCTGTGGGGACGGGCAACGAGCGCCGGAGGCCCACGGCCGCTGGGCGCCCGCGACCTTACGGTGCCCTTGACGGTGGGTGATCGCCGCCTTACGGGGGTAGACACGTTTTGGAGGAGGCCCGTGACAACGCCGACCTGGGGTGAGCCGTCAGGCCCGCTGACGACCGCCGAGTTCCGCGCCGCGGCCCAAGCCATCATGGCCAATATCGAGCAGGTCATCGAGGGCAAGAGCGCGACGGTCCGGCTGGCGCTCGCGGTCCTGATCGCCGAGGGCCACCTGCTGATCGAGGACGTGCCGGGCGTCGGCAAGACGAAACTGGCCAAGGCGCTGGCCCGCTCGATCGACTGTTCGGTGCGGCGCATCCAGTTCACGCCCGACCTGCTGCCCAGCGACGTGACCGGCGTCAGCGTCTACAACCAGGAGACGCGCGACTTCGAGTTCAAGCCGGGCGCGGTCTTCGCCAACCTGGTGGTCGGCGACGAGATCAACCGGGCCTCGCCGAAGACCCAGTCCGCCCTCCTGGAGTGCATGGAGGAGCGGCAGGTCACGGTCGACGGCACGACGTACGAGCTGCAGGCGCCGTTCATGGTGGTGGCCACGCAGAACCCGATCGAGATGGAGGGCACCTACCCCCTTCCCGAGGCGCAGCGCGACCGGTTCACCGCCCGGATCGCGATGGGCTACCCGGACCCGCGGGCCGAGCTGGCCATGCTGGCCGGGCAGAACGATCACGACCCGCTGAACGATCTGCGTGCGGTCACCGACGCGGCCACGGTCCGGCGGCTGATCGAGACGGCCCGCGCGGTGCACGCCGCCGACGCCGTGCAGCAGTACGCGATCGCCCTGGTCACCGCGACCCGGGAGGCCCCGGAGATCCGGCTCGGCGCGTCGCCCCGGTGCACGCTGCAGCTGATCCGCACGGCCAAGGCCGTGGCGGCGCTCGAGGGCCGCGACTACGTGCTCCCCGACGACCTGCAGGCGCTGGCCGTGCCGGTCCTCGCGCACCGCATCATCCCGACCGCGGACGCCCAGCTCAACCGGCGTACCACGGATGCCATCGTCTCGGAGATCGTGCACCGGCTGCCACTGCCGCACGCCCGCAATCCCTACGACACCCGGGACGGCCGCGCCTCGTACGAGTCCCGGGGGCGATGAGCATGCGGGAGGCGCTGCGGGGACTCACCACGCGCGGCCGCTCGTTCCTGGCCGCGGCGATCGCCGCCGCGGTCTCCGCGCTCATCCTCGGCGAGAGCGACCTGCTGCGGGTGGCGGTGCTGCTGGCCGTGCTGCCGCTGCTGGCCGCCTGGTATGTCGGGCGCAGCCGGTACAAGCTGGCCTGCACCCGCTCGCTCGAGCCGGCCCGGACACCGGTCGGGTCCAGTGCGCGGGTCATCCTGCGGCTGCAGAACCTGTCCCGGCTGCCCACCGGCACCATGCTTCTGGAGGACCGCCTGCCGTACGCGCTGGGCAGCCGCCCCCGGGTCGTGCTGGAGCGCCTCGGTGCGCACCAGGCCAGTTCGGTGGCGTACACGGTGCGTGCCGACGTGCGCGGCCGCTACCCGATCGGCCCGCTGATGGTGCGTCTCACCGACCCGTTCGGGCTGTGCGAGCTGACCCGGTCGTTCCCCAGCGTCGACCGGCTGACCGTGATCCCGCAGGTGTTCACGCTCCCCCGGGTGCGGCTCGCCGGGGAGTATGCGGGGACCGGCGAGAGCCGTGCCCGCTCGGTGGCGGTGCACGGCGAGGACGACGCGGCCACCCGGGAGTACCGTCGCGGCGACGATCTGCGCCGGGTGCACTGGCGGTCGACCGCCCGTACCGGTGAGCTGATGGTCCGTCGCGAGGAGCAGCCCTGGGAGAGCCGGGCCACGGTCGTGCTGGACACCCGGGCCTTCGCCCACCGTGGCGAGGGCCCGACCGCGAGCTTCGAGTGGGCCGTCTCGGCGGCCGCCAGCATCGCCGTCCACCTGCGTGAGAGCGGCTACAAGGTGCGCCTGGTGACCGGCTCGGGCACCGACATCGACGCGATCGAGGGCGGCGGCGAGGGCCTGATCCTGGACACTCTGGCCGACGTCAAATCCGACCAGGCCAGCGACGTCTCGGTGCTGATCGAGCACGTCCGGCGGCGCAACGACGGAGGTCTGGTGATCGGCCTGTTCGGCGCGCTGACGGTGGCCGAGGCGGAGCTGCTCAGCGGCCTGCGCGGCAACGGCGCCTCCTGCATCGGCTTCGCGATCGACACCTCCACCTGGGTGCCGTCGGGCGTCGCCGAGGCGGAGCGGGAGCACGCGGCCGCGTCGCTGGCGCTGATCCGGGCCGGCTGGCGGTCGGTTCCGGTGACGCACGGCGACACCCTGGCCGCGCTCTGGCCGACGGTGGCCCGCGGGTCGCAGGGCTTCGCCTACCGCGCCGCGATGGCGGAGACGACGGTCAGCGGGGTGACCCGATGACCGGGCGCCGCCGTCTCGGCCTGGTGGCCGCGGGGGCCACGCTTCTCGCCGCCGCACCGCTCACCGCGATCTTCGAGTCGTGGACCTGGATCGCGCAGTGCGTGCTCGCCGTGGCGCTGATCGAGGGCGCCGCGGTGACCACCCGGACGTTCCGGTTCCCCACGTGGGCGCAGGCCGCCGGCATGACGCTGGCCCTGCTCCTCGCTCTGACCTGGATGTTCTCGAGCGGTAAAGAGATCATCGTCCCGACTCCGGACACCTTCGCCCACTTCGCGGAGTTGCTCCGGGAGGCCGGGGAGGACACCCGCTCCTTCGGGGTGCCGGTTCCCGACCGGGACGGTCTGCTCTTCGTCGCCGTCCTCGGCGTCGGCGCGGTCACCATCGTGGTCGACCTGCTGACCGCGGTGTTCCGCCGGCCGGCCCTGGCCGGCCTGCCGATGCTCGCCATCTACTCGATCCCGGTCGCCGTCTACACCGACAGCGTCCCGGCGATCCCGTTCGTCATCGGCGCGGCCGGCTTCATGTGGCTGCTCGTCGCCGACAACGTCGACCGGGTGCGCCGCTTCGGCCGCCGCTTCACCGGCGACGGGCGCGACGTCGACGTCTGGGAGCCGTCCCCGCTGGCCGCGGCCGGCCGGCGGATCGGCGTGGCCGGCATGCTCGTGGCCGTGGTGCTGCCGCTGGCCGTGCCGACCGTGGAGGGTGGCCTGCTCACCCAGCTCACCCAGACCGGCTCCGGGACGGGCCCGGGCAACGGCAACGGGACCGGCGGGAAGATCAACCTGTTCGCCTCGCTCAGCGGCCAGCTCAACCACACCACCACGATTCCGCTGCTCAAGGTCACCACCGACGAGCCCGAGCCGTTCTACCTGCGGTTCGCCATCGCGGACGTGCTCAACGCCAACGGCTTCGGCAACGAGTCGCCCCGGGGCAGCGGGCTCGGCCTGGGCCTGCCCGATCCACGGCGACAGGCGGCGACCCGCCTGAGCAGCTACACCGAGCACCGTGCCCGGGTGGAGATCACCAAGGATCTCCAACAGAACATGGCGCCGCTGTACAACTACGCCATCGGGGTCGACAACCTCAACGGCTCGTGGGCGTACGACCAGAACCAGCAGGTGCTCTACTCCAGCCGGACGACCACCCGCGACCAGGCGTACGACGTCACCTACCTGCGTGCCCGGTACACCGCCGAGGAGCTGAGGCAGGCACCGACGCTCTCACCGAACGACGCGCTGATGGCGTACACCGCCACTCCCGGCGACGCCACGGTCGAGACCGAGGTGGCGCGGCTGACCAAGGGCAAGAACACCGATTACGACAAGGTCCGGGCGATCTACAACTGGTTCTCCAAGGACAACGGCTTCCAGTACAGCCTGGCCACCCAGACCACCGGCAAGGCCTCGGAGATCGCCGACTTCCTGACCAGCAAGACCGGGTACTGCCAGCAGTACGCGGCGGCGATGGCCTGGATGGTCCGCGCGGCCGGCATCCCGGCGCGGGTGGCGTTCGGCTTCACCCGCGGCACCCCGGCCGGCAACGGCGTCTACACGATCACCAACCGCAACGCCCACGCCTGGACCGAGGTCTACTTCCAGGGCTTCGGCTGGGTGCCGTTCGACGCCACCCCGGCCGCCGGGGTCACCGGCTCGGCCCGCTCCGGCTCGAACTGGGCGCCGGACGTCGACCGGCCCACGCCGACCGCGTCCACCTCGACGGGCCCCGGCGCGGTCGCCCCGGACTCCTCCGGTGACCCGGGCGCCGCCAACGGCCCCGACAAGTCCGGCGTCGGCGAGGATCAGGCCGGCACCACCGGCCCGGCCCCCGAGACGACCGACTGGACCGGCCTGTGGATCGCCGCGGGCATCGCCCTGCTGCTGGCGCTCCTGCTGGTCCCGGCCCTGCACCGGGTCCTGGTGCGGCGTCGACGGCATGCCGCCACGGTCCCGGAGGCCCCGGTGGTGCTGTCGGCGGAGGGCATCACCGACCTCACCGTCACCGCCGAGACCGGGCGGGCCCGCGATGACGCGCACGCCGCGTGGGACGAGCTGATCGACTCGATGGTCGACTTCCAGGTCCTGGTCGACCCGACCGAGACGCCACGGGTCACCGCCCAGCGCCTGGTCCGGGACCTGTCCCTGACCGGCGAGCCGGCCGACGCGGCGACCCTGCTGGGCACCGCCGAGGAACGCGCACGCTACGCCCGGCAGCCCCTCCAGGGCGCCGAGCTGACGTCGGCGCTCCGCCGGATCCGCTCCGGCATGTCCGGCTCGGCCTCCCGTCGGACCCGCCTCCGCGCCACCCTGCTGCCGCCGTCGGTGCTGCTCAGCTGGCGCCTGGGCATGTCCGAGTGGTCCACCCGGACCGCGGAACGCCTCGCCGGCCTCCGCGAGTCCATGACCCGCTTCAACCCCCGCCGCCTACTCACCCGAACCCGCTGACCCTTCCGGTCCGCTGCCGGCGATGGGCGCCGTCTTCCGTGACGGCGTCCATCGCTTTTCTCGTACGGCCACCCCGCACCGCAAATCCGGGTCGTCCCGTCCTACCACGCGACGTCGGCCCTGCTCCCGGCCGAAACGCGAGCGCCGGGCCCATGCGGTGGTCCCGGCCAAGACCCACCGTGCCCCGAGCCGATCCGTCCCCCCGCGCCGCCGCACGCCCCGCACGTCCCCGCCCGCCTCGCACCCCGCGCACCCCGCACACCCCGCACCCCGCACCGCGCGCACCCCGCGCACCCCGCACCCCGCGCACCCCGCACCCCGCGCACCCCGGGCACCCCGCGCACCCCGCGCACCCCGCACCCCGCGCACCCCGGGCACCCCGCTCACCCCGCGCACCCCGCACCCCGCACCCGCACTCCGCGCACCCCGCGCACCCCGCGCACCCCGCGCGCATCCCCAAGAGAGGGTCTGCACGGGCTACATGGAAAACGGCCATCGAAGCGCCATTCTGTTGATTGTCCTGTCCGCAGCCCGACCCGATCGGCGGGCCGGGTGGGCACAGCGCCCCGCGCCGGGGCGGTCGGCGTCCTTGACCGGAGCGGCCGGCGCGGTCGGTGTGCCCGGTGCCGGGACAGGGTTCAGCCACCGCCTGTACAGGGGCGGCGAGAACGGCCGGGATCCGGCAGCGGATATGAGTGTCGTCCCGGCATCGACCCCGACTTCGAGAGCTTCGCCGGAGACCTTCCGGGATCAAGTTTCCGCTGCCCGCGGGAGGTCTGCTCAGGGGTCGCCGACGTCGGGATGCCGATGTCCGCGACACCTCGTGTGGTTGATCTTCTGCGTGGCCGCCTGCGGTAATGGGCGCACACGTAGCGGTTGCGTGTGCGCTGGTCATCGTCCAGGCGGTGATGAACGTCCACGATCGGGGTTTCGTGTGCGCGGGTCGTCGTGGGGGCGTGGGTGGGGTCGCACAATCGGTGTTCGTGTGCGCCTGTCATCGCGGCGGCGAGGCGGGAGCACCGGTGGCCAATCCCCGGACCAATGCATCGGCGGTTTCCGGCGACGCATACCAATGCGTCGGCGGTTTCCGGCGACCTCACGACCGGGCTGAGGTACAGCTGGCCGACGGCGGCGCGGACCCTCCAAAAGGTGATCTAGTGCGATGACCACCAACCTTCGCGGGGTCGAGGGCACGCCCCTGGGCCGATACTAGATCGCCAACCCCGTCAACGTTCCTGGTCATCGCCCTAGCCATAAATGCACAAGATCGCAGCACGGGCCAGGAGACAATACGGTCGCAGTGGGCATTACGGACGCGACAGAGACCACGTCCGGCGGCACGGGGTCAGGGGCACCAACGCAGGCGCAGCAGGCATTGCGGACGCGGTGGAGAATCGGGCGCGGAGGGACAGGCGCGGACGAAGACGTTGGTCGGCGACACAGCACGGACGCAGAAGCAGCACGGACGCAGAAGTGAGGCGACGCGAAAGCGGGGCGGCGACGCCGCGCGAACATGCGGAACAGCAGATACAACCCGACATGCGGAACAGCGACACCGCGCGACATGCGGGACGGCGGACGCAGCGCGATGTGCGGGACGGCGGGTGCAGCGGGCGCTTGTGGGGCGGCCGGGGCATGCGGGAGCACGACGACAGCGGCCCGGGCAAGCGGGAGCACGACGAACGACGGCCCGGGCAAGCGGAAGCACGACGAACGACGGCCCGGGCAAGCGGAAGCACGACGAACGACGGCCCGGGCAAGCGGAAGCACGACGAACGACGGCCCGGGCAAGCGGAAGCACGACGAACGACGGCCCGGGCAAGCGGAAGCACGACGAACGACGGCCCGGGCAAGCGGAAGCACGACGAACGACGGCCCGGGCAAGCGGAAGCACGACGAACGACGGCCCGGGCAAGCGGAAGCACGACGAACGACGGCCCGGGCAAGCGGAAGCACGACGAACGACGGCCCGGGCAAGCGGAAGCACGACGAACGACGGCCCGGGCAAGCGGAAGCACGACGACGGCGGCCGGGGATCGGCCGCCGTTCGTCGGGAGCCGGGTCAGGGCCGGCTCGGCTGGGTCAGCGATGCCCCTCCGGGCGCTGACGCCAACGGTCCTCGAGGCGTTCGAGGAAGCCGCCGCTCTTGCGGCTCTGGCGGGTGCGTCGGGACGCTGTACCGCCGACGGATTTCAGGTCGGGCGTCTGGGTGCGGCGGCGTGACTGCATGGCGAAGGCCGCCGATCCGAGCATCACGACGAATCCGGCAACGCCGAGCGGCGTGTTCTGGCTGACGGCTCCGTAGACGAGCAGTGCCAAACCAATGACGATCACGAACGCGGCGACGAGAAGCCGGCGCCGTGCGTGGAAACGCGGGTCGCTGGCCCGCACAGCCGAGGCGAACTTGGGGTCCTCGGCAAGCGACCGCTCGATCTGATCGAACAGCCGCTGCTCGTGCTCCGAGAGCGGCACGGCATTCCTCCCCGGGCGCATGTCCGGCCCCGTGGTGGGGTCGGGGTGGTGCAGGTGTGATGATGCGGGGCAGCCGTCGGCTGCCTTACCACGCAAGTCTACGAGCGGCTTGGCGGGTCGGAAAGCGGGACGACCGCCGAGTGCGGGTGATTTTCCATGTCCGGAAGATCGGTTCGTCCCAAAAGACCGATCACCCGGCCACACAACGCGTCCGTCACCGCAGCATGTGGCCCTGATCACGCGCCGTGAGCTGCCTCAACACATGATCGGCAGAGTTGCTGCCGGAAGGCGGACAAATCGACTGACGCAAATAGATCTTATCGGACGATCAACAGCGGTACGGTCATCTCGGCCGCCGTGACCGACCCGTGGTAGGCCACCAGCTGCCCCGCCATCGGCGGCTCCCAGGCGGACGCCACCACGACCGCCCGGTTCAGGCAGAGGACCACGAGGTCCCCGATCCGGTCCTTGTGCGCCGGGGCCACCGGTCCGTACCACCCCTCGGCGATCGCCTCGTCCCGGCGCATCACCCGGGCGTCCGCGCCGAGCACGCCCTGCCAGGTGGCCTGCACATCGTCCAGCGCCCCGTCGAGAACGTGCAGGTAGCGGGCCCGCGGCTCGCCGGAGACCCCGGCCAGTCCGGCGGCGAGTGGGCCGGTGGACAGGTCGTACCGGTCGGTGGCGGGCACGTTGAGCTGGCCGTGGTCGGCGATGACCAGCAGCGCGGCGGTCGGCGGCAGCTCGTGGACGAGACGGTCCAGGATCGCGTCGACACCGCGGGCCGCGTCCTGCCAGGCGGATGAGGCCACCCCGTACTCGTGGCCGGCCTTGTCGAGGTCGGGGTGATAGCCGTAGACCAGGCCGGGCCCGGAGCGCAGCGCCGCCAGCATGCCCTCGGCGACGGCCGGCCCGTCGTCGGCCACGTGATAGCGGGCGCCCCGGTGGGCCGCGACGCTCAGCCCGCTCCCCCGGTAGAGAGAACGGCTGACCAGGGTGACGGCGACCCCGGCGGCCGCGGCGGTCTCGAAAGCGGTCGGCAGAGGCTGCCACTGGTACGGATCGGGGTCGTCGCCCCAGTGGATGTGATTGAGCGTCCGCCCGTCGGGCCGCCGGACGGTGAAGCCGAGGATCCCGTGCGCTCCCGGCGGTGCGCCGGTGCCGACGGTCACCAGGCTGACCGGGGTGGTCGACGGGAACCCGGTGGTCAGGGTCGGGCCGGAGAGGGACGCGAGAGTCGGCGCGAACGGCGCGGCCGTCGGCAGCTGGTACGCCCCGAGGCCGTCCACCAGCAGCACTCCGATCCGGTCCACCCCGGCCAGCCGCTCGCCGAGGCCGAGGACGTCCGGTGCGCCCGGCACCCCCAGGACGGCGGACACGCTCGGCATGACGTCGGCCAGACTGCCGGCGCCGTACGCGGGCGTCACCGTGCGGAACGCCTCCGCCGGCAGACCGTCCTCGGGAACGGGCGGCAGCACCCGCCCACCCGGAGCCGGCGCGAAGCCCGGCGAGGCGGGGAGGGGCGGGTCCGGGCGAGGCGCGCCGGGGTCGCTGGTCACGACAGCCCCGGGACGACCCCGCTGAACGGGCGCCGGGCGAACAGGTGCAGCTGGGACGCCACATCCCGGAACGGCGCACGGTTGCTCAGCGCGAGCTCGAGCTCGAGGACGGCCTGCGGGTCCTCCTCGAGCACCGTGGCGGGCAGGAGATCGGCCACCACGCGTACCCCCTGGGTGTCCTCGACCTGGAGCCCCGCGGCGGTGAGCAGATCGGTGGCGCCCGTCGCGTCGTAGCGGCGCAGCAGCGTGTCGCGCGGCCCGGCCCGGCCCGCCGGATCGGTGACCAGCGCGGAGGCCGCCTTGAGGTGCCCGTTGACGGCCCGGCCGAGGATCGCCGCGGCCCGGCCGGCGACCAGGACGCTGACCGCGCCGCCCGGCCGGAGCGCGGCGGCGATCGCGGCGACCACGCGGGACGGGTCGTCGACGACCTCGAGGACCGAGTGGCAGAGGATGAGGTCGGCGCTGCCCGGCTCGACGAGGGAGGCGAGCGCGTCGCCGTCGCCCTGCACGGCCCGGACCCGGTCGGCGACTCCCGCGTCGGCGGCCCGGCGGGTGAGGGCGGCGAGCGCGTCGGGGCTGGCGTCGATGACGGTGACGGTGTGGCCGCCCTCGGCGAGTGGCACCGCGAAGCCGCCGGTCCCGCCGCCGACGTCGAGCACCGTCAGCTCGCGGCCGGCCTGCCGGTCGAGCTCACGCCGCAGCACGGCCCAGACCGCGGCGGTGCGAGCCGTGACGTGCGGGCGGCCGGTACGCGCAGAAGTTTCCACGCGAGCAGCCTATCGGCGACGTCCATCTAAAAGTCGAAGAGGACACCGGTGGCGCGGGTCATCTCGCAGCTGTTGCCGAAGGTCTGCCGCCACTTCACCGCCTTACCTCGCCAGGTGCCTTTCACACTGGCCGTGACGGGCTGGTAGAGCAGCATGCAGAGCGAGTCGCCGCCTTTCAGCTTGGCCGGGTTGCCACCGATACCGCTCAGGGTGGCGCAGGCCTGATCGGCTTTCGGGTGGCCGCCGCCGGCGGGAGCACAGGTGAGCTTCACCGACCTGGTCTCGTAGGCGAGCGTGAGTTTCGACGGACCGGCAGCCGTCGCCGGTCCGGTCGGTCCGGCCAGCACGGCGAACGCTGTGGCGAGACCGATCATCGTACGGATCATGATGCACCCCCGGATGACTTTCGCAGTGCACCGTACACCGCCAAAGGTGCAAATCACCGGAAATCACGGGATGTCGTGGTAACTGGTGGGGACACCGCGTCGAGCCGGTCCGCGATCAGGTTGAGCACCCCCTCCACCTTCTCCAGCCGCCCCCGCACCAGCAGCGCCACGCTGGTCCGGGCCACCCGCCGGTAGCGCAGCCACAGCCCGGGCGAGCAGGTCACGTTCAGCATCCCGGTCTCGTCCTCCAGGTTCACGAAGGTCACCCCGCCGGCGGTCGCCGGCCGCTGCCGGTGCGTGACGATGCCGCCGACCCGCACCCGGGTACCGCCCTCCACCCCGGCCAGCTTCTCGATCGGCAGCGCCCCGGCCCGGTCCAGCTCGGCCCGCAGGAACCGCGCCGGATGCGTCTCCGGTGACAGCCCGGTCGCCCACACGTCCGCGACCAGCACGTCCACATCGCTCATGCCGGGCAGCGTGGGCGCCTCGACGCCGGTCACCGTCCCCGGCAGGCGGTCCGGTTTGTCCTGGGCGGCCGCTCCCGCGGCCCAGAGCGCCTCACGGCGCGACAGCCCGAAACTCGCGAAGGCGTCGGCGGTGGCGAGGGCCTCCAGATGGCCGGCAGAGCATCCGGTACGCCGTGCAAGATCCGTCATCGACCGATAAGGGCCATGGTCACGCCGTTCCCGCTCGATCCTCGTGGCGAGGTCGTCACCGATCGTGCGAATGCGGGCGAGCCCCTGCCGGACCGCCGGGCCGCCGAGTCCCCACGTGTGCGGGGGCTCCCCCGGCTCGCTGCGATGCCGGGTCTGCGGTGTCGTCTCCAGCGTCGCCGCCGCGTCGCTGCGGTTGATGTCCGGCCGCCGCACCTCGACCCCGTGCCGCCGCGCGTCGTCGACCAGCGTCTGTGGCGAGTAGAAGCCCATCGGCTGCGCGTTGAGCAGGGCCGCGCAGAACGCCGCCGGGTGGTAGCGCTTGAGCCAGGCGCTCGCGTAGACCAGATAGGCGAAGCTCATGGCGTGGCTCTCCGGGAAGCCGTAGCTGGCGAACGCGGAGAGCTTCACGAACAGGTCGTCGGCCAGCGCTCCGGTGATCCCGTTGGCGGCCATCCCCTCGTACAGCCTGTTCTTGATCCTCTCCATCCGCTCCATGGAGCGTTTCGAGCCCATCGCGCGCCGCAGCTGGTCGGCCTCCGCCGGGTCGAAGCCGGCGACGTCGATCGCCAGCTGCATCAGCTGCTCCTGGAAGAGCGGCACCCCCAGCGTCTTGGCCAGGGCGTTCGCCATCAGCGGGTGCGGCACATCCGGTTTCTCCAGACCGTTCTTCCGCCGGATGTACGGGTGAACCGAACCGCCCTGGATCGGCCCGGGCCGGATCAGCGCCACCTCGATGACCAGGTCATAGAACTCGTGTGGCTTGAGGCGGGGCAGCGTGGCCATCTGCGCGCGGCTCTCCACCTGGAAGACGCCGACCGAGTCGGCCCGGCACAGCATCGCGTAGACCTCGGGGTCGTCGAGCGGCATCGTCCCGATGTCCAGCTCGTCGTGGATCATGTCGTACGCGTAGTGCAACGCCGACAGCATGCCCAGCCCGAGCAGGTCGAACTTGACCAGGTCGACGGCGGCACAGTCGTCCTTGTCCCACTGGAGCACGGTGCGGCCCGGCATCCGGCCCCACTCGACCGGGCAGACCTCGATGATCGGCCGGTCGCAGATGACCATGCCACCGGAGTGGATGCCCAGGTGGCGGGGAAGTCCTGCACCTCGTTCGCCGCCGCGACGACGCTGTCCGGGATGTCCTCGCCGGCCGCCACGTCGCCCCACCGGTCGATCTGCTTGCTCCAGGCGTCCTGCTGGCCCGGGGAGAACCCGAAGGCCCGCGCCATGTCCCGCACGGCCGACCTGGGACGGTAGGAGATCACATTGGCGACCTGGGCGGTGTGCTCCCGGCCGTATCGACGGTAGACGTACTGGATGACCTCCTCGCGCCGGTCGGACTCGATGTCCACGTCGATGTCCGGTGGGCCGTCCCGCTCCGCCGTGAGGAACCGCTCGAAGAGCAGCCGATGCTTCACCGCGTCGACATTCGTGATGAACAGCGCGAAACAGACCGCGGAGTTGGCGGCCGAGCCCCGCCCCTGGCAGTAGATGTCGTTGGCCCGGCAGAACCGGACGATGTCGTACACCACCAGGAAGTAGCCCGGGAAGCCCAGCTCCTCGATCATGCGGAGCTCGTACTCCAGCTGCTCGTAGGCCTTGGGATCGTCCCGGTAGCGGACCGCGGCGCCCCGCATCGTCAGCTCCCGCAGCCAGCTCATCTCGGTGTGGCCGGGCGGCACCGGATAGTCCGGCAGCCGGGGCGCCACCAGATCCAGGCTGAAGGCCAGGCCGTCGCCGTACATCGCGGCGTTCTCCACGGCGCCCGGATAGTCGGCGAACCGGCGGGCCATCTCGTCCCCGCTGCGCAGGTGGGCGGCCCCGGCCGCGGGCAGCCAGCCGTCCATCTCGTCCAGGCTGCGACGGGCCCGGACCGCGGCCAGGGCGGTCGCCAGCCGACGGCGCGACGGGGTCGCGTAGTGCACGTTGTTGGTGGCCACCACCTCCAGGCCACGGCTGCCGGCCAGGTCGAACAGGACGTCGTTGCGGTCGCCGTCGTACGGGTCGCCGTGATCGGTCAGCTCGACCGCCACGTTCGGGGAGCCGAAGCCCGCCACGAGACGGTCCAGCTCGTAGGCCGCTGCGGAGAGGCCCCCGTGGCCAGGGCCAGCGGGACCGGGCCCTTGCGGCAGCCGGTCAACACCAGGACGTGATCGCGCAGCAGCTCGGCCGTCTGCTCCAGACTCCCGTAGTCGGGGCGGCCCTTCTCCCCGCCCCGGAGCTGCGCCTCGGAGATCACCCGGGCCAGCCGGGCATACCCCTCGTGACCGTGCGCCAGCGCCAGCAGATGCGGCCCCTCGGGGTCCGGCTCACCACTGCGCGGACGGGTCAGACCCAGCGACAACTCGGCGCCGAAGATCGTCGGCAGCTCCAGCTCCCGGGCGGCCTGCGAGAACCGGACCACCCCGTACAGGCCGTCGTGGTCGGTCACCGCCAGCCCGGTCAGCCCCAGCCGCGCCGCCTCCTCGGCCAGCTCCTCCGGGTGACTCGCGCCGTCCAGGAAACTGAAGTTGGTATGGCAGTGCAGTTCGGCGTACGCCGTCCGGCTCTCCGACCGCACCAGGCCCGGCGCGGCCCGGTACGGCTCCCGCTTCCGTGACCAGGCCGGCGAGTCCCCGCCGTCGCCGTCGATCGCCAGCGGATCCACCACGGTCCGCCCCGACAGTGCCCCCTCCAGCTTCGACCAGGGGATGTCCGGATTATTGAAGCCCATCGGCGCAGTCCTCAGTCATAGATCGCCTCCACCATCCAGTGACCGCCGGCCAGCGACAGCAGCAGCGCCCGGCCGTCCTCCAACAGCATCTGGAACCGGGCCCGCCGACGCGCCTCGCCCGGCGCCCACCAGCGCTCGTCCACCGGCCACGGACCGGCCCAGCCGATGATCGCCACCGGCTGACGGCGGTCGATCCGCAGCGTGGCGGGGACGCCGGTCACCTCCAGGCGGGCGCTCACGCCGACCGGGGCGCCGGCCTCGTCGTACACCGCCGCAGGCAGCGGATGCGCCGGCACCACCGCCGGTGCGGGCCGCGGCAGCCGCCCCGGCCACGGTGGCAGCGGCGCCGGACGGGCGGCTTTACCGCGCCGCCGCTTCCGGCCCACCTCGATCATGGTGAAGCCGGCGGCCGTCCGTTCCTCACTCCCCGCCCCCAACAGAGGAACGGTGTCGATCCCCGGAATCGGCTCGGTCTGGTCCGCGGCCGGCCGCTCAGGCTCCCGCTCGTCACCCCACGGCACCAGCCGCACCTGATCGTCCGGCGACCGCCCGCCACCGAGCACCGGCGTCAACACCGACTCCGGCCCCAGCAGCCCCTGCACCCGGCTGAACGCCCGATGCGCCCGCTCCCGCCCGGCTCCCGTCTCCCCCCACAGCCCCGGCTGCAGCCCGACATGCGCCAGCACCCCGTCCGGCACCAGCCGCAGCCGCACCAGCCCCGCCGTGGGCTGGGCCACCCGCCCGCGCCGGGCCCCCGTCAGCCATCCGTCCAGCTGCCATCGCACCCGCTCGGCGATGGCCGCGGACGTCAGCATCCCGTCGTGCCGCCACACCCGGACCAGCTCCTGCCCGTCCGCGGTGACCGCCTCGATCCCGAGCCGGGTGCACGCCAGCCCGTGCGCGGCGAGCCGCTCGTGCAGCCGCTCAGCCAGCACCCGCCCGGCGAACGCGGCCACGTCCACCCGATCCAGCGTCTCGTCGTAGGTCTCCTCGACCGCCAGGTCCGGCGGCGGCCGACGCACCGCGAGCGGCCGGACGTCCCCACCCGACGCGAGCCGGTGCGCCAGCGCCCCCTCGAACCCGAACCGGGTCAGCACATCCCCCGGCGGCAGCGCCGCGAAATCCCCGAGGGTCACCACCCCGAGACGCTTCAGCAGGTCGGTGAGCTGGGGTTCTTCAAGAGCATCAATGGGTACGGGTGACAGGAACGCCCGGCTGCCACCGGCTTCCACGACTCGCCCGGTACGCGCCGCGATCCCGGCCGCGAACACCCCGTCCGCGATCCCGATCTGGCTCTCCACCGCACAGGCCAGCGCCACCTGCTCGACGACCCGCTCCGCCGCGGCCTCCTCCCCGCCGAAGTAGCGCGCCGGCCCTCGTACCGCCGCCGCGCACACCCCCGGCCGCAGCACCTCGACCCCCGCCACCACCTCTTCGACCGCCGCCACCACCGGCTCGAACGCCCGGGCATCCCGCCCGGGATCGTGCTCCACGACCACCAGTCGCGGGCAGCGCCCCTGCGCCTCCCGCCGCCGGAGCCCCCGCCGAACCCCCTCCCGCCGGGCGGCCTCGGAACAGGCCAGCACCCGATTCCCGGCGAACACCGCAACCGGCTCCGAAGCCATCACCCCGACCACGATCTCCGCGGCGACGACAGGCCAGTCCGGACACCAGACCAGCAACGTACGAATCCCCGCCTCCACCTACATCCCCTCCCCCTCGGAAGGTGGCGGGCCCTCCCCCTCGAAAGGTGGCGGGCAGATCGACAGCCCTCGCCCCGGCACGGAGGCCACCCGGCCCCGATCGCCGGACGAGGCCGTGGAGCCGACGGCAGTCCCGGGTTCCCCCGGCGCCGACGGGCCACCGGCGATCACCGGCCGGGCACCCCCCGATCCGCCATCGACCCGCGAAGGAGCCGCCCCCGATCCGTCACCACCGGCCCGTGCGGCCCCGCCGCCGGCCCGATCCGCCTTTTCGCCGGCCCACTCCGCCTTGTCACCGGTCCTCGGCAAGCGCGACCCAGAACCGTCACCGCCAGCCAGATCCGTCCTGCCGCCGGC
Organism: Actinoplanes sp. CA-252034; assembly: GCF_050956125.1. Taxonomy (NCBI): domain Bacteria; kingdom Bacillati; phylum Actinomycetota; class Actinomycetes; order Micromonosporales; family Micromonosporaceae; genus Actinoplanes; species Actinoplanes sp. CA-252034. The sequence continues at coordinate 1,728,733 of NZ_CP191846.1, read as the reverse complement.
CCGATCTGCCCTGCCGCCGGCCCGATCCGTCCTGTCGCCGGCCCATGGCGAGGGCGGCGTAACGGGCTCCGGCGTGTTCGGTGTGGGAGGCCGGGCACCGGGCGCGGCAGAACGAACCACGACACCCGGCATCCACATGGTGATCTGCCGCGGGCGGGCGGCCGCTCCACGACCCTGCGCCACCACGGTGACCTCACGACGACGCAGCCTGCCCCGCCCGGACCCGAGCCCTTCCCAGTGCCCCTCACCGACACGCAGGCTTACATCCGCCCCGGCCCAGTCGCCGAACGGCACCAGCAGACTCCCCCGCTGCCGCGCCCGGGCCGCCAGCCGGCTGACGATCGACGACGAGACCGGCCCGGGAACAGCCGTGACCACCACATCCACCCCGTCGATCAGCGCGGCCACCACCGTGGGCCAGTCCGGTCCCGGATCCGGAACGAGCGCGAGCCGCTCGAGCACGATGCCACTCTCGGCAGCGGCGACAGCCCCCAGCGCGGGCATCCCGACAACCGCACACCAGGCCCCACCCCGTGATGCCGCCGACAACAGAGCCAGCATCAGCGAGGTCCCCCCACCAGCCGACACCCCGACCCCGGCCGCCGAACCCCGCACCCCGCCGTCCACCAGCGAAAGTCCCCGCCCAGCCGCCGGGTCCCGCCCCGCACCACCCCGCGCCACCGAGCCCCCGGCTCCCACCGGCCCAGCACCGACAGACAGACCGGTCCCGTTCACCGCCCCGGCCCCCACGGCCAGACCAGCCCGACCGACCGGTCCCCCTTCTCCGGACAGACCAGCCCCACCACCCGGCCCTCGTCCGGACAGAACAGCCCCACCGACCGGCCCCACCCCTCCGGATAGATCACTCGCACCGACCGTTCCTCGCCCTCCGGACAAACCGGCCCCTCCGACCGGCCCCATCCCTTCGGATAGATCACTCGCACCGACCGTTCCTCGCCCTCCGGACAAACCAGCCCTTCCGACCGGCCCCACCCCTCCAGATAGATCACTCGCACCGACCGTTCCTCGCCCTCCGGACAAACCAGCCCCTCCGACCGATCCCTCTCCTCCGGGCAGACCAGCGGCACCGCCAGCTCGGGCGCCGCCAGGCACGCTGGCGCCGCCGGGCAGCACACGGTTGGGAAGATCCGTGTCGTCGGTCGGATCGGATCGGCCGGGCCGGGCCGCACGATCGGGCCCGAGCTCCCGGGACGACACAGGAGATCCCGCCCGGCCCGGGCTGGTCGGCACGTCTGCGCTGATCGGCGGAAAGCCGCGACCCGCCGGTATGCCCGGCCGGGACGTCGAGCCCGCGTCAGAGGACCTAGCTGAAGCAGTCCGCAACGACCTGTCCACACCGGCCGGCAGGATCTGCCCGTTGGCAACGGCGACGGTGCTGCCCCGGCGCAGCGCGCGTCCCGGCAGCAGCCCACTCAACTCAGCCGCCACCGGCAGCGTCCGGTCCACGTCCAGCTCACCGGTTCCGGTAGCCGTCCGGACCAGTCCTGTGAGGGCGTTCGCACCACTGATCATGCGCCCAGCCACGTCATGCCTCGCTCTGCTGCTCCCCGTAAAGCACCACCGGACGGCAACCCCGGTCACATGAACGGACTCCCCACCGGCACCACCACGCCGCCCCACCGTTCACCCCGGTCAGCTCCGGCGAAGAAGGCCTACGCCCCGCCAAAGAAGGCTGACGCCGCCGCCGAAGAAGAACCGGCAGCCCGCCCATCGACGCTCCGAGCGGGATGCCCGCCGGGACGGAAGACACCGAGCCACGTCTCCCACCCGAGGACACCGCACGAACACAGCCGAATGCCGCCGTCGTCATATCCGGCGACGGTCACGGCCGGGCGGGCACACTCTCAGCCGACCATCGCCCTTGATCACGCACTCAGGTGAATCCTCGTGCCGGCCGTGGGGAGGGCCGGAAATGCCCGGCAGCGGGGAAGTCCAAGGAAGCCCGCCGACCGGCAGAGGGCGCGGGGTGGGCGGCCGAGGATGCGACCGCTGGTGAAGGGCTCAACGCGGGCGGCCGAGAGAGACGGCGAAGATGTGCACCCACCTGCAAAGCGCGCGCGGCGAACGCCCGAAGGAGACGCCCATCGGCGAAGCGCACCCGGTGGAGGCTCGAAGAGAAGGCCGGAAGCGCACGCCCGCTGACGAATCTCAGGGGCGGAAGTGCACGCCCGCTGACGAATCTCAGGAGGCGGAAGGAAGGCTCAGGGCGCGCATCCGCCAGGGAAGGCGTGTGCACGGCAGGGACGCCGCGGGTGGTCATGCGGCCAGTGGGGGCTGGTAGGAGAAGCCGAGGGAGGACTCGGCCACGGTGACGAACTGCTCGGCTGCCCGTAGCAGGTCATCGGCCTCACGGGCGCTGACCACGTGGGGAATGCCGGCCTCGGCGGCGGCGCGCTTGCTCGCGCCGAGAGCGAAATAGCCGGCCCAGTCGCTGAACTCCGGCGCCACCAGGACCAGCAGCGACCAGGCGCTGGTCGCACGAGCTCTGCGCCCGGGCGCGGAAGGGCGGGCCCTCGCGGCGATCAAGGCCGCAGCCGCACGCAGGGCGGCCAGATGCGCCGTCGCGTAGCGCAACCCGTCCGGCCCGGTCGTCGCCGCCTCGGTCAAACCCTCGTGGGCGATCGCCAGCAGCTGAGCGGGAGTGCGATGGGGCAGCATGTGAGCCGGCACCGTAGGAGCCTCCGACCGCGAAGCCGCACCGACCTGCGCGGGACCGGCCTGAGCCGGGACGGCAGATGGATGAGAGGCGGGAGCCGAGCCGAGCCGCGGCGGGCCTGGCTGGGCCGGGACGGCAGGCGCTTGGGCCGGGGTTTTGTGTGCCGGACCGGGAGCCGCCATGAGGTCCGGGGCCTGGGTGCTCGCCATCGTCGTTTCTCCTCGCTCGTTCCGCATCCGACGTTGGTAGGTCGAACCGATCGCTGCGGAGGAAGACGCAGCATGCCGTTACCGGCCCAAGCCGGAGACCGGGGCTCCAACGGGCGGCCGGAGCCCCGGTGGGCGGCCACTCGGACCGCCCGACGGCAAGCCGGCCAGGTGTGAAGCTTCCCCACACCACACCCGGCCGGCACCGCCGGCTGGTCCGTCGCCCGCCACCGGGGGTCGGGGGCGGCGAGCGACGGCCTGCCTTGAACGAGGCCCGGACCCGCGAATGCCCGGACCACGTGTGCAGCGCTTCGCGGGCGCCGCACCCGGGAGGCGAGCCGCGAAACACGCTCCCGGAGCCGAACGAACATCCTTTAGAACATCCGTTCTAACTACCGCAGAGACTAACACCCCCCTACGACAAAAACGCAACCTTGGGCGCCCCGCGCCACCAGGTTTTTAGAACGGATGATCGACAGACCGCGGCGGTACGCGTCACAACCCCCGGGACACGACTCCCCTTCCCTCTGATACCCCCTGGGGGTATGTTGACCGCAAAGTAGAGGGAGAGGCTCATGAACCACAGCACGCACGGATCCGCCTCGTGGCGAACGGCGGCACAGGCGACACTGCACTGCCTCACCGGCTGCGCCATCGGCGAGGTGCTCGGCATGGTGATCGGCACCGCGCTGGGCTGGACCGCCGGCCCCACCGTGGCGCTCGCGATCGGACTGGCGTTCGTCTTCGGCTATGCGCTGACCATGCGGCCGCTACTGCGTTCCGGCATCGGTGTCCGTGACGCGCTGAAGGTGGCACTCGCCGCCGACACGGTGTCGATCGTCGTCATGGAGATCATCGACAACGCGATCATGCTCGTGGTGCCCGGCGCGATGGAGGCCGGCCTGGCAAACCCCCTGTTCTGGGGCTCGCTCGCCTTCGCCCTGGCGGTGGCGTTCGTGCTGACCGTGCCGGTCAACCGGTGGCTGATCGCTCGCGGCAAGGGCCACGCGGTGACGCACCGGTATCACGCCGGCCACCAGCCCCACACCCACTGACCGAGATCAAGCTCAAGGGACGCGGCACGGGCAAACGCGGCACGGGCGGGGGACGGGCGCGGGGGTCACCCAGTGCGGGGATCGGGCGCAGTTGCGGGCTCCCAAAGGGGGGCGAACGCGAACGGACCCGCACCGGGCGCATATCGCCTGCCGGGCGAACGGCGAGCCAAAGGATGACCGGCGCCGGACGCAGATCGCCTCCCGGCCGAACGGCGAGCTTACGGCGACCGACACCGGACGCACCTCGCCTCCCAGGCGAACGGTGAGCCAAAGGGTGACCAGCACCGGACGCAGATCGCGCCTCCCGGGCGAACGGCAAGCCAAAGGGTGACCGGCACCGGACGCACATCGCGCCTCTCGGGCGAACGGTGAGCCCGACGGCGGACCAATGCCGAGGCAGGTGTTCGACACTCCGGCCCGAGGACGATGCGAGCCATCAACAGGATCGCGGCGGGTTCGGGGCGATCCCGGGAGAGGGCACTCCCGGTCTCTTCCCGGCCCGCCGCGATCCTGTGGTACGACGAAGGCCGACCGCGACGACGGACGGCCCCTACAACATCGCCTTCATGGTGGCGATCTCCGCCTGCTGGTCGGTGACGATCTTCGCGGCCAGGGCTTTGGCCTCCGGGTTGGCGCCGTCGGCGATCTGGTCCTCGGCCATCGTCACGGCGCCCTCGTGGTGGGCGATCATCATGGTGAGGAACTGGCGGTCGAAGGCCTCGCCGGTGGATTCGGCCAGTTTCGTCATGTCGGCGGCGGACATCATGCCGGGCATCGACTCGTGGCCGGTGCCGTGGCCGTCACCCGTGGCGACGGGTGGGCGGCCCCAGTCGGAGAGCCAGCCGGCCATGGTGGCGATCTCCGGGGACTGCGCGGCCTCGATCGTGGCCGCCAGCTCCTTCACCCGGGGGTCGGAGGCGCGTTCGGCGGCCAGGGCCGACATCACGACGGCCTGCTGGTGGTGGACGCTCATGTGCTCGGCGAACGCCACATCGGCGTCGTTGAACACGGCCCCGGGCGAAGCGGAGACGGGTGCGGATGCGGGTGTGGCTCCGGCGCCGGAGTGGCCGGAGGAGTGACCACCCCCGCTGCAGGCGGTGACGGCGAGGGTCAGGGACAGAGCGCCGGCCGGGAGGGCGCGGCGCAGCAACATGCGGGACATCGAGGGCCTTTCCTTGATCGGAGATGACAACAGCGGGCGACAAATCCCGCTATATGCGCATCACCGATGTCACCGCCAGCCGCAAGCCGGCCTGCAGCGAAGGCGGCGCCCTCGGAATCACCCACCCGGCGGAGAACACGAACGCGGGCACGCCCACCGGGGAGCCGGCCCGCCGTCGCAGCAGAAGCCAGGCCAGCAGCGACACCGCCGCCGTCAGCCCGGCGAGCACCGCCAGGCAGACACTCCACGCCGAGCCATGCCCGCCACCCGACTCGTGGTCCTCCGAAGGTGAGCCGACAGCCGGCCCGCCCACAAGAGAGCCGACCGAATGAAGACCGACCAGAGGAGCGACAAGGACAGACGAGGCGGAAGAGACGAGGAGAAAGGGAGACGGCGCGGAGGACCCGAGAGGGAAGGGAGACGGCGCGGAAGCCGGGCCGCCGGCGAGATGCGCCCCGTGGGAGCCGGCGACCCGCCCATGACCGAGGGTGTGCATCGACGCCAGCCCGATGACCGTGCAGGTGAGCAGCACCCACCAAGCCATCCGGCGCACCGTCGCGCCACCCACCGCCGTGATCCACACATCTCCACGGTACCCATGACCGGGCGCGGATCCCCACGATCGTGAATACGATGGCGGGATGGCGACGATCGTGGTCACCGGCGGCAGCTCCGGTGTGGGGCTGGCCGCCGCGGAGCAGTTCACCGCGCGCGGTGACGAGGTGGTCCTGGTGGGGCGTGATCCGCGTCGTCTCGCCGACGCGGTGGCCCGGGTGCGGCCGGCGGCGCATTTCCGCGCCGACTTCGAGAGCCTCGCCGAGGTGCGGGCCCTCTCCGCGGACCTTCTGGCCGGCTTCCCGAGGATCGACGTGCTGGCCAACAACGCGGGCGGCATGGTCGACGACTTCCGGCGGACCGTGGACGGGTTCGAGGCGACGTTCCAGGGCAATCATCTGGGGCCGTTCCTGCTGACCAACCTGTTGCGGGAGCGGCTGCGGGGCGCCCGGGTGGTGAACACGGCGTCCCGTGCGCACGTCCGCGGCCGCCCCGACCCGGATCGTCCGGCCGGCGATCCGGGGAAGTACAACCCCTGGCAGGCGTACGGGGCGGGCAAGTCGGCGAACATCCTGTTCACCGCGGAGGCGGCCCGCCGCTGGCCGGATGTGTTCAGTGTCTCGTTCCACCCGGGTGTGGTGCGGACGAACTTCGGCGCCGGCCGGACCGTTCGGCTGTTCTACCGGTATGCGCCGTTCCTGGTCACCCCCGAGAAGGCCGGTGAGCTGCTGGTGTGGCTGGCCACGGCGCCGGAGGCGGAGCTGGTGAACGGCGGCTACTACGTGGGGCACAAGCTGACCCGCCCCGCGCCGCACGCCCGTGACCCCGAGCTGGCCGGGCGGTTGTGGGAGGCCAGTGCCGAGGCGGTAGACAAGTAGGGATGCAGAACCATCCGAACGTGATCGCGGTCCGCGACGCCCTGAAGGCGGCCGGGGCGGACACCGCCGAGATCGTCATCCTGGACGAGGCGGTGCACACCGCCGCCGCCGCGGCCGCCGCTCTGAACATCGAGGTCGGCCAGATCGCCAACTCGCTGATCTTCGATGCCGACGGTGAGCCGCTGCTGGTCCTGACGTCGGGCGCGCACCGGGTGGACACCGCGAAGGTGTCCGCCGGGCTGGGCATCGGCAGGCTGCGCCGGGCGACGCCGGAGTTCGTCCGGCAGCACACCGGCCAGGCGATCGGCGGGGTCGCCCCGCTGGGCCATCCGAAGCCGGTGCGGACCCTGGTGGACGTCGAGCTGGAGCGGTTCCCGGTGGTCTGGGCGGCGGGCGGCGTACCTCGGTCCCTGTTCGCCACCACCTATGCGGAGCTGGTCCGCGTCACCACCGGGACCCCGGCCGAGGTCGCGTGACCGAGCAGAGCGTCAGCCTGCACGTCTGGCGGGTCCCGCGCCGCGCGATCGGCGCCGCCATGCTGCGCATGGCCTTCACCCGGCGAGATCTCTCCGGGGTCGAGTTCGGCAAATTCCTGGGTACGGGCACCGGCGCCACTTTCGGACCCGGCGACACGGACCTGACCCGCTGGGCGGCGATAACCGTGAGTGACGCCCCGGTTCGTTTCCCACGCTGGGACGCGATAGCCGAGAGGCATGCCCGCGTCGACCTGGAACCGCTGGTGAGCCGGGGCTCGTGGTCGGGCCGCACCCCGTTCCGCCCGACGGGCCGCAAACCGGACGGCATGGTGGTGGCGCTGACCCGGGCCCGGCTGCGCCCGACGCGTGCGCTGGGTTTCTGGCGGGCCGTCCCGGCGGTCGCGAGAGAGGTGGCGGGCGCGCCGGGGCTGCTCGCCCGGTTCGGGGTCGGTGAGGCGCCGATCGGCTGGCAGGGCACGGTCAGCGTGTGGCGCAGCGCGGCAGATCTGACCACGTTCGCGTACCGTCAGCCGGAGCACCGCGCGGTGATCGCCCGTACGCCCACCGACGGTTGGTATGCGGAGGAGCTTTTCGCCCGTTTCGCGGTGCGTGACCTCACCGGCGACCGCACGGTGCTGGGCTGGATCGACGAGGAGCTGACAGAGCGATGAGGCTCGTAGCTTGGCAGCCGGACGACCTGCTGCGCCGGCTCGACGACGTGGTGACCGTCTACGGCGAGGCGATGGGCTACCGCAAGGAGCTGCTGCAGACCCGCCGTGGCTACATCGGCTCGCACGTTCGCCGGCCGGGCTTCCGGGCGGTGGCGACGCTGACCGCGGAGGGCAGGCTGGCCGGTTTCGGGTACGGCTACACGTCCGCCCCCGGCCAGTGGTGGCACGACCAGGTGCGGGCCGCTCTCGACGAGCCGTCCCGCCGGTACTGGCTGTCGGAGTGTTTCGAGGTCGTCGAGCTGCACGTGCGCCCGGTGGCGCAGGGTCACGGGGTGGGGTCGCGGCAGTTGCGGGCGCTGCTGGCGATGGCCGAGGGCCGGCGGGTGCTGCTGTCCACTCCGGAGGCCGACGAGCAGGCGTCCCGGGCGTGGCGGCTGTACCGGCGATTCGGATTCGCCGACGTGCTGCGCGACTTCCTGTTCCCCGGCGACGAGCGGGCGTTCGCGATCCTGGGGCGGGAGCTGCCGCTGGCGGAGCGCCCGGCCGAGGGAATGGTCGGCGGCTGACCGCGTTGCGTGTCGTTCCCTGGGCGCTACTGGGCGGCCTGATCCTGGCCCAGATCTGCTATCCGCTGACCGAGGGCGGGACGCGTGCGGGCCTGACCGTGGCGACCGTGCTGATCGGCGTGGTGCTGTCGGTGTCGCACGCGTGGCTGTTCCGGGGGCCCGGGCGGCGGCCGCGCTGGTGGGGACGGCGATGCTCGGCGGCTTCGCGGTCGAGGCGATCGGTGTGGCCACCGGGTTCCCGTTCGGGACCTACGACTACTCGGGGCAGCTCGGGCCGAAACTGCTGGGCGTGCCGCTGATCATTCCGCTGGCCTGGACGTGGATGGCGTGGCCGGCGTGGCTCGCGGCGCTGCGGGCGGCCCGGGGGCGGGCGGCCCGGATCGCGGTGGCGGCCGGCGGGCTGGCCACCTGGGACCTGTTCCTCGACCCGCAGATGGTCGCCGAGGGGTATTGGCGCTGGCACGACCCGGTTCCGGCGCTGCCCGGGGTGCCGGGGATCCCGATCGGCAACTACCTGGGCTGGCTGGGATTCGCGATCCTGCTGATGACCGTGCTGTCGGCCGCCGCGCGCACGGTGTCGTCCCCGGTTCCGGCGGACAGGCCGATGCTGGCGTTGTGGCTGTGGACGTACTTCTCCTCGGTCCTCGCCCACGCCGTCTTCCTGGACCTGCCCGCCTCGGCCGCGTGGGGCGGTGTCCTGATGGGACTGGCCGTGCTGCCACTGCTGCTGTCGCGGGGCGCCCCGCCCGGCACGGCCACCGCGCCGGCACCGGGCGGGACCGTCGCGGACCGGAACCGCACGTGACCGCCTGGCTGCTGCTCACGCCGTTGCTGCTGCTCACCGCGCACACCGCGGTCAACGCGCTGCTGTTGCGCCGCCCGCGCCGCGACGCCACGGTCACCGGGCGGGTCGCCGTCCTGCTGCCGCTGCGCGACGAGGCCGAGCGGGTCACGCCCTGCCTGGAGTCGCTGCTCGCCCAGCGTGGCGTGCCTGACATGACCGTCCACGTCCTCGACGACGGGTCCACCGACGGGACCGCCGACGTGGTCCGGGCGGTGGCCGGCTCTCGGGTGCGACTGCTCACGGGCGGCCCGCTACCGGACGGCTGGCTGGGCAAACCGAACGCGTGCCGGCAACTGGCCGACGACGCCGGCGATGCGGACGTGCTGGTCTTCGTCGACGCCGACGTGGTCCTGGCACCGGACGCGATCGCCGGGGCGGTCGAGCTCCTCCGGACGACCGGGGTGACGCTGCTCTCGCCGTACCCCAGGATCATCGGTGCCGGACGGCTGGTCCAGCCGCTGTTGCAATGGTCCTGGCTCACCTTCCTGCCGTTGCGCCGCATGGAACGCTCGCCGCGCCCGTCGCTCGCCGCCGCCGGCGGCCAATGGCTGGTGGTGGACCGGGCCGGATACCAGCGGGCCGGCGGGCACGCCGCGGTCCGCGACGACATCCTCGAGGACATCGGCCTGGCCCGCGCGGTGAAACGCTCCGGCGGGCGGATCGCCCTCGCCGACGGCTCCCGCCTGGCCACCTGCCGCATGTACACCACCTGGCAGGAGCTGGCGAACGGCTACGGCAAATCGCTGTGGGCGTCCTTCGGGTCGGCGTCCGGCGCGGCCGCCGTCGTGGTCCTTCTTCTCTGGTTGTACGCGCTACCGCCTCTGTTGCTACCCGTTGCCGGTCCGGCCGTCGCCGCCGTGGCCTACCTGCTCGGCGTCACCGGCCGCCTGATCAGCGCTGCCGCCACCGGCGGTCGCCTGCTCGACGCGTTCGCCCACCCGCTCTCGGTGGCCCTGTTCGCGGGACTGGTCGCACGCTCGTTCCACATGCGGCGCACCGGTCGCCTGACCTGGCGGGGACGCCGCGTGTAGCCCCGGCGGTCGCGGCCGGGCGGCAAGGGACCGCATCACCCGCGCGGGAGCCGGGGGACGGGCATCATTCGGCGGGAGGGCGCCGCCCGTACCATAAGAAAAGGGGTAAGTCGTGAGTGACGTCGTCGTGGTGGGCGCCGGAGTCGGTGGTCTTGCCGCCGCGGTGCGGCTCGCCGCCGCCGGGCATCGGGTGACGGTGCACGAGCGGGCCGTGGAGCCCGGCGGCAAGCTGGCGGTGTATGAGCGGGACGGCTACCGCTTCGACACCGGCCCGAGCCTGCTCACGCTGCCGCAGGTCTTCGACGACCTGGAGCTGGGGTTGCGCCCGGAGCCGCTGGACCCGGTGGTGCGGCACGTCTTCCCCGACGGTGTGGTGCTCGACTCGTCGCCGGTTCACGCGGTGTTCCTGGAGCGGATCACGGCCGCGCTCGGCGCCGACGCGGCGCACGACTGGGACCGGTTCTGGCGGCGGGCCGAGCGGATCTGGCGGGCCTCCTGGGAGTCGGTGCTGCAGCGGCCGGTGTCGGCGGCGTCGCTGGCCCGGCTCACCTGGCGGGTCGGTGATCTCGCGGCGATCGCGCCGGGCCGGTCGCTGCGCGGCCTGGGCCGGCGCTACCTGCGCGATCCTCGGCTGCGGATGCTGCTGGACCGCTATGCGACATACACCGGGACCGATCCGCGGCGCGCGCCGGCGGCGCTGGCCGCGATCCCCTACGCCGAGCTGGCTTACGGCGGCTGGTACCTACCGGGTGGCCTGGGCACGCTGGCCGCGGCGCTGCGCGCGCGATGTGACGATCTGGGGGTACGCCTGGAGCTGGGCTCCGAGGTCGCCGCGATCGAGGCCGATGCCGCGGTACGCGGGGTGAGCCTGGCGTCGGGCGGTTTCGTCCGTGCCGACATCGTGGTGTCCGACGTGGACGCCGTCACCCTCTACCGGGACCTGCTGCCCAGCCCGGACCGGCTGGCCGGGCTCGCCGACCGGAGCCTGGGCGGGTTCGTGCTGCTGCTCGGGGTGCGCGGGGACACCCCGGAGCTGGCCCATCACACGGTCTTCTTCCCGCGCCGCTACGACGGTGAGTTCGACGCGATCTTCCCGGGGCCGGGGCGGCGGGCCCGGCCGGTGGACGATCCGGCGGTGTTCGTCACCCGGGCCGAGGATCCGGCGGTGCACCCGGAGGGCCGGGAGGCGTGGTTCGTGCTGGTGAACGCGCCACGCCACGGGACCGAGCAGTCCGCTGTGGACTGGCGGCGGCCGGGGCTGGCCGACACGTACGCCCGTCACGTGCTGGACGTGCTGGCCCAGCGTGGGGTGGACGTGCGGGACCGGCTGGAGTTCCTGGAGACCCGGACACCGGCCGACCTGGCCGAGTCGGCGGGCGCGCCGGGCGGGGCGATCTACGGCACCGCGGGTGGCCTGCTGCGGCCCGGCAACCGCGGCCCGGTGGACGGATTGTTCCTGGTCGGAGGCTCGGTGCATCCGGGCGGCGGGTTGCCGATGGTGACCCTGTCCGCGCGGATCGTGGCCGACGCGATCGGGCCGGCCTGACTGTCTGACAGGGGCCGGGCTGCCTGATAGTGGCCGGACTGTCTGACGGGGCTGGGCCGGGCGGGTCGGGCGGGCCCGGCCTATGACGTGGTTCGGGCGGCCAGGAAGGCCTTGGCCATCGCGGAGGCCAGGTCGGCCGGGTTGCGGGCGGCGATCGCCTGACCGCCGGTGGCCTTGGCCATGTCCTGCAGCGCCTTCATGTTGGCGTCCGGGCCGTAGCCGACCGCGATGACCGAGACCGGCCGGGCCGGGTCGCGCCCGTCGTTGAGCCGCTTGAGGAACTCCTGGTTGTTCATCGCGAACCGGGTGCCGCCGTCGGCGCCGTCGGTGAGCACCACGACCACCGACGGGCGGCCGGCCTGGGCCTGCTCGCGCATGGTGTCGACGCCGTCGAGGACGCTCTGGTAGAGCGGCGTCCCGGCGTTCGCCCGCGGGCGGTACGTGGTGATCTGCTCGGCCAGCGCCTGCCGCCGGGGTTTGCCGCCGGCCGCCGCGGTGATCGGGCCGAACGGGACCACCTCGGTGTGTGCGGGATCGGTGGCCGCGGCCGCCCCGAAATACCACATACCGATCGTGGTCTCCTCGTTGAACAGCTCGGACGCGCTGGCCCCGGACTCGCGCAGCAGGGACGCCTTGGTCTCCGGCCCGGCACCGATCTTCTCGTTCATCGAGCCGGACTCGTCGATCAGCAGCAGCACCTGGAAGGCCACGGTCTGGAATCCGGCCCACTGCTGAGCCGGCGTGAGCATCGCCTTGGCCGACTCGGGCAGTCGGGCGCCGCCGGCGGTGGGCTCGGTGCGGAACCCGGCGGCGGCCAGATCCGGCTTGCTGATCGCGGCACGCAACTGCTCGACCAGGCGGGTCTTGACGCCCTTGCGGACCGCGTACGGGTAGTCGGCCTCGACCTGCCCGTCGACGGGCACCGCGGCGGTCAGCGGAACCTTGTGCCCGGCTTTCTGGTAGGCGGTGACCTGCTGCTCGACGAGTGGGAAGACACCGACGTCGAAGGCGGCCGAGCCGGGATCGGTGAGCCGGGCCATCTGGATGATCAGGGAGGTGGGGTCGGCGTTCGCCTTGGTGAGCCGACTGCGCAGGGTCAGGGCGCGCAGCTGGGCGATGCCCGGATCCTTCGTGGTCAGCGCCGCGGCGGCGTGCACCCCGTGGACGCTGAGCAGGCCGGTCGTGGTGATCAGTGGATCGGGCATGGTCACGACCGGCACCCGCTCCTCGGTGACGGCCTTGGTCAGCGTGGTCCAGGCGGTCTTGCCGTCCTGGGCGTACTGGGCGGCGAGTGCGGGCGGCGCGGCCAGCACGATCGGCGACCAGGCGAGGGTGGCCCCGGAGGTCTGGAAGACGTGCTTGCGGTCGGCGGCGATCGGCAGCCAGACACTCGACGACGGCACCCAGACGTCCGGCTGGTCCTTGGCGGCCACGGTGACGCCGGGCTCCTCGGCACGGACCACGATCGACGAGCAGCGCTGGCCGGCCGGCTTGAGACCGGCCGCGGCCTCGCTGATCAACGGGGCGATCTCGGGGGCCGCGGCCACGATGAGCTCGGGGTCGGGACAGGGGGTGACGGTCGGGGTGGACGACGGCACCGGCGCGGCGCTGGTCTGCGCGGCCGGGGTGGACGTCCCGTTGCTCATCAGCCGCCAGGCGACGCCGCCGGCGACCAGCAGGACCGTGATCACGAGGACCGCGGCGAGCAGGACACGACCACGGCTCTGCGGCGCCTCGTTCCAGTCGCCGTGGTCCGGCGCGGGCAACTGCCTTGGCCACTCGTTGTCGGACATGCCACCTAGCCCCGTCGTTGAGGTCGGTACCGATGCCTGCCGGATAGTAGTCCGGTATTCATGTCCTGCAATGGTTCAGTAAGTAACGCGGCACATCAGGGCTATATCCGAGGCTCAGCGATGGCGATCACTATCAGTTCGCCGTCGTCACTGAGGCCTGCGGGCTCCCGGCTCCATCCGCCGTAGAGCTGGTCGACCCGGAAACCGGCAGCGCGCAGGGAGTCACGCAACGTAGCTTCGTCGCGGAATCGATGGACGGCCGTGCTGGTCAGCTCGAGACCGTCCGGGAACAGATAGTGATGGACGACGGACACGGTGCTCTCGTCAGGGGACGGGACGCCCTCGGTCCACGCCACCACGGCCGAGCCGTCGGCGAGCACGATGGCCCGCTCGGTGCCGGCCCGGTCCCACCCCTGCCACGGGCGCGACACCGGGTCGCGGCCGTCCATGATCAGCCGCCCGTCGACGGTCAGCGCGTCGCGCAGGGCGTGCAGGGCGCGCGACCACTCCTCATCGGACACCAGCAGCTCGGTGACGTGACCGGTCAGGAAGGCGACGTCGAAGGAACGGGGCGCCAGCGTCTCGTAGGAGCCCTCGATCCAGCGGACCCGGGCGGCACCGGGCTTGCGGCGGGCGGCGTCGAGGCTCGCGCGGGCCGGGTCGACGGCGGTCACCTCGTGACCGGCCGCGGCCATGGCGATCGCCAGGCGGCCGGTGCCGCAGCCGAGGTCGAGGACCCGGGGCGTCATGCGGTCGGCGAGGACCCGCATGAAGAAGTCGTCCTCCCAGCCCCAGGGATGCTCGGCGTCGTGGACCTCGACCAGCCGGGGATCGCGGTACTCGCCATGCCACACATCCGGAGCCTAGACGCGGAGCAGCCTCTTGACTACCCGATGTGGACGGTTGCCGCGCAGTGCTCGATGACCACCTCACGCAGGGCCGCGGCGGCGTGCGACATGATCGCTCCGCGGCGCTGGGCGAGGGCTATGGTGCGGCGCATGCCGGGCGGCGCGAGCGGGGTGGCCCGCAGCAGAGGACGGTTGGCCAGCACCATGCTGGGCACCAGCGCGACGCCGAGGCCGGCTTCGACGAAGGCGAGCACGGCGTCCATCTCACCGCCCTCGACGGCGAACCTGGGGGTGAACCCGGCCCGCTCGCAGGCCTGCAGGGTGACGTCGCGGATGTCGTAGCCGTCGCGGAACATCACCATCGGCGTGTGCCTCAGCTCGATCAGGTCCAGCTGGCGGGCCACGGTCGGCGGCGGCCCGGTGGCGACCGAGGCCACCACGAGACTCTCCCGGAGCAGCTCGGCGGTCTCCAGCGCCGGGTCGACGCCGTGCTCGGGCTGCACGATCAGGGCCAGGTCGAGGGTGTGCGCGAGAAGATCGGCGATCATGTCCTGCGAGCTGCCCTCGGTCACGTGCAGCCGGATGCCGGGGTGGTTGGCCCGGTACGCCCGGAGCACCGCCGGGACCAGCGAGGAGCAGAGGCTGGGGGTGGCGCCGAGGCGGATCTCGCCGCGCCGGAGCCCGACGATGTCGGCCACCGCGTCCCGGGCCGCGTCCGCGTCCGCGATCATGCGCTGCGCCAGCGGGAGCAGGGTTTCTCCAGCTACCGTGAGGGTCACGCCCCCGCGGATGCGCTCGAACAGCGGCGCGCCGAGTGACATTTCGAGGGTGTGAATCTGCTTACTCAACGTTGGTTGCGAGACGCCCAGTTCGTCCGCCGCTTGGGTGAAATGTCGTGTCTCTGCCACCGCTACGAAGTACCTGAGTTGTTGCAGCTGCACCTTAATAGCTTATAGCTATGGAGGACAGCACCTGCATGCATTAGACGAATCGACTGGGACTTTCTACCGTCCAAGTTGTGGCGGTAGACACTCCTGTTCCCAAGACGACCAAGGCTGCGGGTGCGATGGCACGCCCCACGCCGCCGAAGTCCGTCCGGCCCTCGTCGGTCGTACTCAAATTGATCATGGCGGCCAGCGGCACGCTGCTGGTCCTCTTCCTTTTCGCGCACGCGGCCGGAAACCTCAAGATCTTCGTCGGTGAGACGGACTTCGACCACTACGCGGAGTGGCTGCGGGAGCTCGGCACGCCCCTGCTGCCGCACGCCTGGTTCCTCTGGATCCAGCGTTTCGGCCTGCTGGCGGCGATCGGCCTGCACATCTGGGCGGCCGCCGTGCTGACCATCCGGGCCAAGAAGGCCAGGCCGGTCAAGTACGCCCACCGGCCCAAGATCCAGGGCAGCTACGCCGCGCGCACCATGCGCTGGGGTGGCGTGATCATCGTGCTGTTCGTGATCTGGCACATCCTCGACCTGACGCTGGGCACGGTGAACCCCGCCGGTGGCGACACGGTGCCGTCCGACCGGGTGGTCGAGGGCTTCGCCCCCGAGCGGTGGTACGTGACCCTCTTCTACGTCCTCGCGGTCGTGGCCGTCGGGTTCCACCTGCGGCACGGCATCTGGAGCGCGGTCCGCACGATGGGCCAGCAGACGATCAAGGGCGAGCGCCGGGCCAAGGCCGTCGCCCTCACGCTCTCGGTGATCCTGGTCGCGATGTACCTCTCGGTGCCGTTCGCGGTCACGCTCGGATTGGTGGGTTGATCATGAGTGCCAACGACTTCTGGGCCGAGGGTGAGCCCGTCTTCGACAAGGCCGCCCCGGACGGGCCGGTCGAGACCCGCTGGGAGCGCCGCAAGTTCTCCGCCAAGCTGGTCAACCCGGCGAACCGGCGGAAGCTGACGGTCATCGTGGTCGGCACCGGCCTGGCCGGCGGCTCGGCCGCGGCGACCCTGGCCGAGGCCGGGTACCGGGTCAAGTCGTACTGCTACCAGGACAGCCCCCGCCGCGCACACTCGATCGCCGCGCAGGGTGGCATCAACGCCGCGAAGAACTACCGCAACGACGGCGACTCCGTCTACCGGCTCTTCTACGACACGGTCAAGGGCGGCGACTTCCGCGCCCGCGAGTCCAACGTGTACCGGCTCGCCCAGGTGTCGGTGAACATCATCGACCAGTGCGTCGCCCAGGGCGTCCCGTTCGCCCGTGAGTACGGCGGCCTGCTCGACAACCGCTCGTTCGGCGGCACCCAGGTGTCCCGGACGTTCTACGCCCGTGGCCAGACGGGCCAGCAGCTGCTGCTCGGTGCGTACCAGGCCCTGGAGCGCCAGATCGGCCTCGGCAACGTCGAGATGAACGCCCGGCACGAGATGCTCGAGCTGATCATCGTGGACGGCAAGGCCCGCGGCATCGTGGTGCGCGACATGGTCACCGGCGAGATCACATGCGAGTTCGCCGACGCGGTCGTGCTCGCCTCCGGTGGTTACGGCAACGTCTTCTTCCTGTCGACGAACGCCAAGGGCTGCAACGTCACCGCGTCGTGGCGGGCCCACCGCAAGGGCGCGCTGTTCGCGAACCCCTGCTACACGCAGATCCACCCGACCTGCATCCCGGAGTCCGGCTCGCACCAGTCGAAGTTGACCCTGATGTCGGAGTCGCTGCGCAACGACGGCCGGGTCTGGGTGCCGAAGAACGCCGCGGACTGCCAGAAGCCGGCCGGGGAGATCGCCGAGGAGGACCGCGACTACTACCTGGAGCGGATCTACCCGTCGTTCGGCAACCTGGTGCCCCGTGACATCGCGTCCCGGGCCGCCAAGAACGTCTGCGACGAGGGCCGCGGTGTCGGCCCCGGTGGCCTCGGCGTGTACCTGGACTTCGCCGACGCGATCAAGCGGCTGGGCCGCAAGGCGGTCGAGGCGAAGTACGGCAACCTCTTCGAGATGTACGAGCGGATCACGGGTGAGGACCCGTACGAGACGCCGATGCGCATCTACCCCGCCGTGCACTACACGATGGGTGGCCTGTGGGTCGACTACGACCTGCAGTCGACGGTCCCCGGCCTGTTCGTGGTGGGCGAGGCCAACTTCTCCGACCACGGCGCCAACCGGCTCGGCGCTTCCGCGCTGATGCAGGGCCTGGCCGACGGCTACTTCGTGCTCCCCAACACGATCAGCAACTACCTGGCGGCCGGGCCGTTCCCGAAGGTCACCGAGTCGGACGCGCCGGTGGTGGAGGCCCGCAAACAGGTCGAGGACCGGATCGCCAGGTTCCTGTCGATCGACGGCGACCGCACCGTGGACTCGTTCCACCGCGAGCTCGGCCAGATCATGTGGGAGTACTGCGGCATGGAGCGGACCGAGGAGGGCCTGACCAAGGCCATCGGCCTGATCCGGGCGCTCAAGGAGGAGTTCTGGACCCGGGTGAAGGTGCCGGGCAAGGGCGAGGAGCTCAACCAGAACCTGGAGAAGGCCGGCCGGGTCGCCGACTTCATCGAGCTGGGCGAGCTGATGTGCATCGACGCGCTGCACCGGCGGGAGTCGTGCGGCGGCCACTTCCGGGGCGAGTCGCAGACCCCGGACGGTGAGGCGCTGCGCCACGACGACGAGTTCAGCTACGCCGCGGCGTGGGAGTACTTCGGCGCCGACGGCAAGCCGGTCCTGCACAAGGAGGACCTCAACTTCGAGTACGTCCACCCGAGCACGCGGAGCTACAAGTAATGGACATCAAGGTCAGGGTGTGGCGTCAGGCCGGTCCGTCGGCGGCCGGCAAGATGGTCACCTACGACGTGAAGGGGATCTCCCCCGACGCGTCGTTCCTCGAGATGATCGACGTCCTCAACGAGACGCTGATCCTCTCCGGCGACGACCCGATCGCGTTCGACCACGACTGTCGCGAGGGCATCTGCGGCGCGTGCAGCATGGTCATCAACGGTGTGGCGCACGGCCCGGAGAAGGCCACCACCACCTGCCAGCTGCACATGCGCAAGTTCTCCGACGGCGACGTGATCGACGTCGAGCCGTGGCGTGCCGCCGCCTTCCCGGTGATCAAGGACCTGGTCGTCGACCGGACCGCCTTCGACCAGATCATCCAGGCCGGTGGCTACATCACCGCGCCGACCGGCACCGCGCCGGACGCCCACGCCACCCCGGTGCCCAAGAAGGACGCCGACGCCGCGTTCGAGGCGGCCACCTGCATCGGCTGCGGCGCCTGCGTGGCCGCCTGCCCGAACGGCTCGTCGATGCTGTTCACCGCCGCGAAGATCGCCCACCTCGGCCTGATGCCCCAGGGTCAGCCGGAGCGTGACAGCCGCGTCATCGACATGCTGCAGGCGCAGGACGACGCCGGATTCGGCGGCTGCACCAACGCCGGCGAGTGCACCACGGTCTGCCCCAAGGGCATCCCGCTGAGCCTCATCGGCCGCCTCAACAGCGACTACCGCAAGGCGATCAGCAAGCGCTGACCGCGCTGACTCCAGGTACCGGGCACAACGGCGTGTCCGGTACCCGGCTTCTTCGGATGCCCGGCACAACGGTGTGCCGGGCATTCGTCTTTCCGGCGGTACGCCGTCGGCCGCCCCCGCCGAGGGGTCTCAGCCGCCGAAGCCGGTGTGCAGGAACGTCGCCAGGATCTCGATCATCTCGGTCTCGCCGGCGACGGGCGCCGGGTCGGCGAACCAGTCGGTGACCGCCGACGACAGCGTCGTGGTGAAGAGCGACGCCGCGACCAGCGGGCCCCCGGGCGGGTCCAGGCCGGCGAGATGGCCGGCGATGTGCCGCAGGTCCGGCTCGAGCATCTCGCGGCTGCGGCGGGCGAACGCCTCGTCGACGATCGCGGCCTGCTGCAGCGCCGACATGATCGCGCGATGCTCGCGGTAGAAGGCCCAGTAGACGGCGACGTGCCAGCGGACCGCCTCGCGGTCGCGGAAGTCGTCGAGGTGCCCGGCCAGCCCGGCGCTCGCGTCCCCCTCGGCCAGCAGGTCGGCGAGCAGCGCCTCGAGCAGCTTCTCCTTGCTCGGGAAGTGCTTGTAGAAGGAGCCGGTCGCCCGCCCCGCCTCGACCGTGATGTCCGTGATCTTGGTGTTGAGGTAGCCCACCCGCTCGAACACCCGGATCGCGGCCGCCTTCAATTCCGCCTCGGTCTGCGCCGCCTGCTGTGCGCGCGTGCCCATCACCACTTGACGGAGGTTACCAGCGGCCGTACGGTGAATTCATGTTCACTGAATCCAGATTCACCATAATCGTGGGCGCCGGGCCCACCGGCCTCACCCTGGCCCGCCAGCTCGACCGGCACGGTGTGCCGTACCGGATCGTGGAGAAGTCGGCGAAGCCGTTCGACGGCTCCCGCGGCAAGGGCCTGCAACCGCGCACCCTGGAGGTCCTCGACGACCTCGGCCTGATCGACGGCTTCCTGGCCGCCGGCAGCCCCTACCCCGGGCTGCTGGCCCACCTGCCCGACGGCGGGACACACGCCTTCCGGCTCGACGAGCTGCACGCGCCGACCCCTGCCGTGCCGTGGCCGAACATGCTGATGCTCCCCCAGTGGCGCACCGCCGAGCTGCTCGCCGACGGCGTCCCGGTGGAGCTCGGCACCGGCCTCACCGGGCTCAGCCCGCTCGACGGCGGGGTCCGGGTCATACTCGACACCGGCGAGACCGTCGACGCCCGCTACGTGGTCGGCGCGGACGGCGGGCGCAGCACGGTCCGCAAACTGGCCGGCATCGGCTTCGAGGGCGAGACCCACGAGGAGGAGCGGATGCTCATCGCCGACGTGCGCGTCACCGGCCTCGACCGCGACCACTGGCACGTGTGGCCGGGCGAGGGGCGGGCGTTCCGGCTCGGGTTGTGCCCGCTGCCCGGCGGAGACTGGTTCCAGCTGACCGCGCCACCGTCCGCGCTGACGCCCGCCGAGCTGGTGGCCGCCGTCGACCCGTCGATCACCGTCACCGAGGTGGGCTGGACGTCGGAGTACCGGGCGAACATGCGGATGGCGTCACGCTTCCGGGCCGGGAACGTGTTCCTCGCCGGCGACGCGGCCCACGTGCACTCACCGGCCGGCGGGCAGGGGCTCAACACCGGGATCCAGGACGCGTACAACCTGGGTTGGAAGCTCGCCACCGGCAGCTCGGCGATCCTGGACACGTATGAGGAGGAGCGGCTGCCGGTGGCGGCGGGCGTCCTCGGCATCAGCACCCGCCTGCACCGGCGCCACGCCGAGGGCGCCGACGACGCCCTGCGACGCGACGACCCGGTGCTGCGGCAGCTGTCGCTGAACTACCGGGGCACCACGCTGGCCGTGGAACGCCGGCCGCAACCGGGGTCGGTACGGGCCGGAGACCGGGCGCCCGACTCGCCGCTCGCCGACGGCCGGATCTTCGACCGGCTGCGCGGGCCGCACGCCACAGTGCTCGCCTTCGACTGGACCTCGCCGCTGCCCATCCTGCCCGTGCCGGTCCACCACGTCGCCGAGGCCGCGGGGGTCTACGGCACGACCGGGCCCACGCTGCTGCTGATCCGGCCGGACGGCTACGTCGGCTGCGCCACCCACGACGTACATGACGTGCTCGGCTACCTGGACCGGCTGGGGCTCTGAGACGGGTGTCGCGCCTCGGCCCGGAGACGGTCCACCGAGGCTCTCAGGGGCGTCGGCAGCAGGCGGCCCCGCAGATCGTCGAGGGCTGCGCTCACCAGGTCGTAGAGAGCACCGGCCGGGGCGTCCGGAGCGGCGGACAGGGTCTCGCGCACCAGGGCGGCACGAGTGAAACGGGCATCCCACCGACGGTCCGCGCCGATCCGCCGGTACAGGTCTACGGCCTGTCTCCGCAGCCGCGTGACGTCGTCGCCGTACCCCTGATCGAGCTCGGACCGCCGCGGCAGGGAGTCGCGCTCGGCGGCCCTCGCCAGGTTGCGGCGGCGCTGCTCCGCGGCCTGGCGGCTGCCGAGACCGAGCGCGGCGGCGATCGCCGGCCAGGTGACGCCGGATCGCCGGGCGCGGTCGATCAGCTCCAGCTCCTCGGCCTCGAGCCGGGCCCGTCGCGCCCGGATCTCCCGCAGCCCGTCCAGCTCCGTCACCGTCGCCGCCTCTCCCGGCATATCCGCCGTCCCGCATTCCGCTTCAGCGGTTCACGTCTCCGCCGCATTCTCGTCCACGAAAGACAGCGGCCGTTCCGAAGGAAGCCTTCGGAACGGCCGCTGGGAGAGGCGGCCGGCGAGTCCCCGTGTCAACTCGCCGGCCGCCGAATGAGGAAAGTCGATGTTCTCGAGAGGATCAGAGCTGAGCGGCCCACACCGGCGCGAACGGCGTGATGCGCAGCGGCATCCGGGCCTCGGCCGGGGTACGGTCGCCCTTGCGGTTGTTGCAGCGCCCACACGCGGCAACGGTGTTCAGCCATTCGTTACGGCCACCCCGCGAACGCGGCAGCACGTGGTCGATGGTCGAGGCGGCGTCACCGCAGTAGGCGCACCGCCGCCCGTCCCGCGCCAGCACACCGGCCCGCGACCAGCCCGGACCACGACCGCGGCGCCACCGCGTCACCACATAGGACACCAACCGGACCACGGTCGGCACCGGGTAGACACCCATCCGTGTATCCGGCTGGGCCTCGTGCACCACGGCGACCTGACGGAACAGCATCCGGATCGCGTGCCGGAGGCTGACCCGGTGCAGCGGTCCACAGTCGGCGTTCAGAACCAGAACCGCACTCATTTCGTCACCTCCGGAAAATCATTCGCCCAACAGCGAAATCACAGCTCAGGGGCGCTCCACCCCGTACGGATCCGCTGAAGAGAAAATAGGCCCGACATCGACCACCGACAACCGAATAAACACCCGGAAGCGGATCGGGGACAACGCGGAACGCGATGGACCGGGACCCGCTCGGGGCCGGACCTTCCGGGGCCGCGCCACACGATCGGCCACGGATCGGATCGACAGGAGTCAGCGCAGAGCGCGATGGACCGCGACGGTCAACTGGAACAGGCCGAGGACCTGCAGGAGCAGCCAGATCGCCACGGTCACGGTCAGCACCGGGGCCGTCCATGCGGGCTCGGCCAGGGCGGCGAGGGGGGCCAGGACCAGTCCGGTGACGCCCACCGATACGCGGGTCGGGCGCTCGCCGACGGTGACCGCGCCGATCTCCTTCATCCCGGCGGTGGCCGCCCGGGCCCGCAGGTACTCGTGCAGCCAGCTGCTCGCACCGGCGGCCACGGCGAGCCAGGCCGGGGCGCCGGCCAGCCAGAACGCGGTCAGCCAGGCGGCCTCACCGAGACGGTCGGCGACCGAGTCGTAGACGTGCCCGGCCCTGGTCACCCGCCCGGTCACGACCGCGACCGCCCCGTCGAGCCCGTCGGCGACGGCTGCCAGCAGCACCAGCAGCGCGCCGGCCGCCAGGCCCGCCGGACCGGCGAGGCCGATCACCACCGGCACGGCGAGGCAGATCAGCAGACCGGTGAGGGTCACGGTGAGCGGCCGGATCCGGTTACGGCCGAGAAGAGAGCCGATCCGGTACGCCAGAAGCACCCACCCCCGGACCACCGGAGTAGCGGTCCGCGGGTCGAAGCCGCCGTGCAGCCCCGACCAGGCCGTCACATAGTCGTCCCAGCCCATCACCGCCCCGGCCGACGGCTCGGACGGGGGCGGCGTGGGTGGTGGCACGGTCAGGCTGCGGCGGGGATGGCCTCGGCAGCGGTCAGCAGCTGCCAGACCTCGCGGGTCGCGGTGGAGCGGTTGAGGGTGATGAAGTGGATGCCGGGGACGCCCTCGGCCAGCAGGCGGGCGCACATCTCGGCGCACAGCTCGATGCCCAGGGCGCGAACCGCCTCGGGATCGTCGGCGAGACGCTCGAAGCGGGGCAGCAGCGCCGGCGGGAACGGGGCGCCGGAGAGCACCGTGGCCCGCTCGATGGTGGCCATCCGGGTCACCGGCATGAGGCCGGGCAGGATCGGGGTGTCGCAGCCGGCCGCGGCGACCCGGTCACGCAGACGCAGGTAGTCGTCGGTGTCGAAGAACATCTGGGTGATCGCGAAGTCGGCGCCGGCCCGGCACTTGCGGACGAAGGCGCGGGTGTCGCTCTCCACGTCGGCGGAGCGGGGATGTTTGTACGGGAAAGCGGCCACCCCGACGCTGAAGTCACCCGACTCGCGGATCAGGCGCACCAGGTCCTCGGCGTAGAGGACGCCCTCGGGGTGCTTGACCCACTCGCCGGTCGGGTCGCCGGGCGGGTCACCGCGGACGGCGAGGATGTCGCTGATCCCGGCGCCGGCCAGCCGGCCGATCACGTTGCGCAGCTCGGCGATCGAGTGGTCGACCGCGGTGAGGTGCGCCATCGGCAGCAGGGTGGTCTCGGTGGCGACCCGCTCGGTGACGGCGACCGTGGTGTCCCGGGTGGTGCCGCCGGACCCGTACGTGATCGACACGAAGTCGGGCCGCAACGACTCGAGCTCGCGGATCGCCTGCCAGAGCAGCTGCTCCCCGGCCGGCGTCTTCGGTGGGAAGAACTCGAACGAGAACGTCGGCGCCGGACCGCGGACCAGGTCACCGACGGACGGCGTACCGGGCAGCCGGGAGGGAAGACCGAGAGCCATACCCGAACTCTACCGGCCGCCGCCGCGCCACCTGCCTGAGCCCGCCGGCGACGGCGGTCCGGGACGCACCGGGGTTTTCCCCGGCTGAGCAGGGGCGCAGGGCACCGGCTAGCGTCTGGAAGGGTGACGACCTCTCCGCTCGAGCGGGCCGGACTGCGGCCCCGTGTCGACAAGGCACTCGCCGGCTTCCTCGCGACCCAGCGGGCGCACCTGCTGGAGATCGACCCGGCGCTGGCCGAGGTGGCCGACGCGGTGTCGGCGTTCGTGCTGGGCGGCGGCAAGCGGCTGCGGCCGGCGTTCGCGTACTGGGGGTTCCGGGGCGCCGGCGGCATCGACTCGGACGAGGTGGTGGCCGCCGTCTCGGCACTGGAGCTGGTGCAGGCGAGCGCGCTGATCCACGACGACCTGATGGACCGGTCGGACACCCGGCGCGGGGAGCCGTCGGTGCACCGGCGGTTCGAGCAGCTGCACCGGCGCGAGGGGTGGCGCAGCGACGCGGCCGGGTTCGGCGACTCGGCGGCGGTCCTCCTCGGCGACCTGGCCCTGGTCTGGTCGGACGATCTGCTGCACATGTCCGGGATGGGCCTGGCCGAGCTGGCCCGGGCCCGGCCGGTCTTCGACCGGATGCGGACCGAGGTGACCGTCGGGCAGTACCTGGACGTGCTCACGCAGGCGACCGCCGACACGTCGCTGGAGCGGGCCGGCAAGGTGGCCCGGTTCAAGTCGGCGAAGTACACGGTGGAGCGCCCACTGCTGCTGGGCGCGGCGCTCGCCGGGGCCGGGCCGGAGGTCTTCGCGTCGTACACGGCGTTCGGCCTGCCGCTGGGTGAGGCGTTCCAGATGCGCGACGACGTGCTCGGCGTCTTCGGGGATCCGGCGCAGACCGGCAAGCCCGCCGGTGACGACCTGCGCGAGGGCAAGCGCACCTATCTGGTGGCGTCGGCGCTCGCGGCCCTCGATGCGGCCGGCCGGGCCGAGCTGGACGGGGCGCTGGGCGATCCGGCGCTGGACGACGCGGGCGTGGAGCGGCTGCGGGCGATCATCCGCGGGTCGGGGGCGCTGGACGCCACCGAGGCACGGATCGACGCGCTGAGCGGGGAGGCACTGGAGGCGCTGGGTGCGGCGCCGATCGACGACGAGGCGCGTGAGGTGCTGCTGGCGCTCGCCGACGCGGCGACCCGCCGCTCGGTCTGACACTCCCCGGTACGGGCCCGCCCTCACACCTTCCGGATCGGGGGCGGGTAGCCGTACCCCATCGTGGGCTGGATCTCAGAAGCCGATCGCCTGCGCCCGCCGTTTCGCCTCGCGGGCCAGATCGCCGCCGAGCGCGGTCGCCGCGTTGCCGCCGAGGGTCTCGTCGGGTGCGTAGAGCCACCCGAGAGCCTCTTCGTCGTTGTACCCGGCGTCATGGAGCAGGGTCAGCACGCCGGGCAGGTGCTTGAGCACGGTGGCGTTCGCCACCAGCTCGGCCGGCACCACGCGGATGCCGTCCCGGCGGACCGCGAGCAGCGATCCCTCGCGGATCAGCTGGTGCACCTTGCTGATCGTCAAACCGAGCTTTTCGGACACATCCGGCAGCGGGATCCAGCCGGAGGGGCCGGTGGTTACGGGTTCGGTCACCTGTACAGGGTGCCAGACCAGATCGGAGAACTGTTGATGAGCCTGTGGCGCAACGTCCGTGCGGAGACGGCCGGGGCCTGGCGGTCCCTCTGTTACGACCTCGGGCGGCGCCCGCGGGCCCGCCGCGGGGCCGTCCCGGACGTCACGTCGACGGGGATGAGCACGTTTCCGGGCTCGCTGATCGGCATGCCGGCCGTGCCGGTGGCCGACGACACACCACCTCCTCGGCGATTTGTCGCGGTTGCTGCCTTCTGCGCGCTGGCGGCGTGCGGCGCGGCCGGGTCCTACCTCGCCGCGACGACGGCGTTCGCCGGGCGGATGACCGACCCGCCGGCAGCCGCGCCGGAGGTCGTCGTGCCGCCCCGCCCGCCCACCTTCGAGGCCGCGCCGGAGACCACGCACCGTGACGACGCCCGAATGGGCGGCACCCCCCGCAAGGCCCGGGCCGCCTCGCCGACCCCGGTGGCGCCGGTCACGACGACCACCACGCAGGTCGTCATCACACCCGCGCCGACCAGGGAGAACACGCGACCGACGGCGCCCGTCACGGGCCCGCCCGAGTGCGACTGCGACACCCCGCCGGTGCCCACCCCGACGGCGCCCTCCGCCACCGCGTCCGCGTCCGCGTCACCGAGCGCCTCGACGGACCCGAGCGCTTCGGCTCCTCCGGTCTTCGGCGGCATCATCGGGATCCCGAACAGTGACGGCCATCACCAACGTAACTCATGGTGATAAGTACCTTATTTCGCTTATGTGAATGGCTTCCACATCAATCAGTCCAGCTCACAGCCGTTCGGGTACCCGTTTGGACTCAGCTGTGACATCCTGGGCCACCCCCACGGGAAAGACACATACACTTCACGCCGATGGACACCACAGTCGCCGATACGTTGAT
This sequence comes from Actinoplanes sp. CA-252034, assembly GCF_050956125.1. Classification (NCBI taxonomy): domain Bacteria; kingdom Bacillati; phylum Actinomycetota; class Actinomycetes; order Micromonosporales; family Micromonosporaceae; genus Actinoplanes; species Actinoplanes sp. CA-252034. The sequence goes on along the minus strand of NZ_CP191846.1, from coordinate 1,702,337 downwards.
CGGCACAACGATTGACGGGCGCTACCGGATCACCGGTCGCGTCGCCCGTGGTGGCATGGCGACCGTCTACCGGGCCACCGACGAGCGGCTTGAGCGCACCGTCGCGCTGAAGATAATCCACCCGTCGCAGGCCACCAACGTCCACTTCGTCGACCGTTTCACCGACGAGGCCAAGACGATCGCCCGCCTGACGCACCCGAATGTCGTGGCGGTCTACGACCAGGGGCGACACCAGGGCCTGCCCTATCTGGTGATGGAGTTCGTGCAGGGCCGCACCCTGCGTGACCTGCTGAGCCAGCGCACCCGGCTCAGCCCGGTCGAGGCGCTCGCGATCCTGGAGCAGATGCTCGCCGCGATCGCCGCCGCGCACCGCGCCGGCCTGGTGCACCGTGACGTCAAGCCGGAGAACGTGCTGGTCGCCGAGGCACCCAGCGGCGGCGTGTCGGACCTGGTGGACGCCGTGGTCAAGGTGGCCGACTTCGGTCTGGCCCGGGCCATAGAGGCGAGCACCGTCGACGACTCCGGCCAGCTCATGGCCACCGTGGCGTATGTCGCTCCCGAGCTGGTGCAGAACGGTCACGCCGACGCCCGGACCGACGTGTACTCGGCCGGCATCGTGCTCTTCGAGATGCTGACCGGCCGTGTGCCGTACGACGGGAAGGAGCCGATCGAGGTCGCCTGGCAGCACGTCGACAACGACGTCCCGGCGCCCTCGTCGATCGTCCGGGGCCTGCCCGTGGAGCTGGACCGGCTCGTCGCCAGGGCCACCCGGCGAGACGCGGGCTCACGCCCGACCGACGCCGGCGCGTTCCTGACCGAGGTGCAGGCCACGCGCGACGGTCTCGGCGTCCAGCACGTCGACACCGCGCTGATGCGCCAGGTCCCGGGAGCTCCCGGCTCGTCCGACGCGACCCGGATCGTCCCGGCCATCCCCTCGGCCGACGCCACCGCGCTGGTGCCTCCGGTTCCGGCCGGTACGGCGTACCAGGCGTCGCACCGCCCGTCCTGGGCCCGGCTGCCGGAGCAGGGCGGCGCCCGCCCCACCGCACCACACCGGCGGGCCGTGGCGCCGGCCGGCGGGCTTTCCGGCTTCCTCGAGGACAGGCGCCGGGTCGTGCTGACCGCGCTGATCGCGGTGATGGCCCTGGTCGTCCTGGGCAGCACCTGGTGGGTGACGCTCGGGCGCTACACCGAGACGCCGCGGCTGCTGACGATGAGCCAGGACCAGGCCGCGGCGTACGCCAAGCAGGAGGGCTTCCAGCTCGTCCTGGGCGACGGCAAGTACAGCGAGACCGTGGCCAAGGGCTCGGTCCTCGAGCAGAGCCCCGGGCCGCAGGACAAGATCGTCAAGGGTGGCAACATCACCGTCCTCCTGTCGCTCGGCCCCGAGGTGCATCCGGTCCCCGACCTGGAGGGCCAGGAGCTGGCCTTCGCCAAGGCCCAGCTGGAGACGCTCAAGCTGAAGGTGAAACAGGGCAAGGGGCAGTACAGCGACACCGCCCCGGAGGGTGTGGTGCTGTCCACCGACCCGAAGGCGGGCACCGAGCTCAAGCCGGGCGAGACCGTCACCCTGGTGCTCAGCAAGGGCAAGGCGCCGATCACCATCCCCGACCTGGTCGGCAAGAACATCAACGAGGCACGGCAGCAGCTGGGCGAGCGTGGCCTGCAGGCCGTCGAGAACTCGGTGGAGAGTGACAAGCCGGCCGACGAGGTGCTCAGCCAGTCACCCAAGGCGGGCACCGGCGTGGAGAAGAACGCGCAGGTCACCCTCACGATCAGCAAGGGCCCGGCGCAGATCGTCCTGCAGGACGTGACGAACCAGCCGTGCCAGCAGGCGGCCGCGGCGCTCCAGCAGCAGGGAGTCCAGGTCCAGATGACCGGCGACCCGAACGCGACGGCACGGCAGATGAACCCGGGCCCGGGCACGCCGGTCCCGCCGCAGAGTGTCGTGCAGCTGGTGTGCTTCCTGTGACGCTGCGCCGGATCGGATCACACACCAAGACGTCGGGAGGGCTGGCCAAGGCGGCCCTCCCCTACGCCGACGCCGCGGGTTCGGAGACCCTCCAGGTGTACGTCTCCAACTCCCGTGGCTGGGCCCTCCCGCCCGGCGACCCCAAGCAGGACGTGCTGTTCCGCGACGGGATCGGCGAGCGCGGGCTGCCCGCTTACATCCACGCGTCGCTGCTGGTCAACCTCGGTTCACCGACCGAGCTGACGGTGGAGCGCTCGATCGCCACCCTGGAGCACGCGCTGCTGCGGGGTAAGGCGATCGGCGCGACCGCTGTCGTCTACCACGCCGGCAGCTCGGTCGACGAGGCGCACGCGGAGAAGGCCATGCACCAGCTCCACGAGCAGTTGCTGCCGCTGCTCGACCGGGCGGCCGCCGAGGAGCTGCCACGACTGCTGGTCGAGCCGAGCGCGGGCGGCGGCCGGAGCCTGGCGTCGAAGGTGCAGGACCTGTCGGCCTATCTGGCGGCCGTGGAGCAGCATCCGTGGCTGGGCGTCTGCTTCGACACCTGCCACGCCTGGGCGGCCGGGCACGACCTGGCCACTCCGGGCGGCATGGCGTCGACGCTGGACGCGCTGGTGGAGGCGGCCGGGCCGGGGCGGCTCCAGCTGATCCACGCCAACGACTCGAAGGACGAGTGCGGGTCGACGCGGGACCGGCACGAGACGATCGGCAAGGGGCGGATCGGCACGGCGCCGTTCGCCGAGCTGCTGGCGCACCCGGCGACCGCCGGCATCCCGGTCATCGTGGAGACGCCGACGGTCGAGCACGAGGGGCACGCGGCCGACATCGCGCTGCTCAAGGACCTGCGTTCGTGAGAAGCTCGCTGAGCCGGGCCGCCGGAGCCCCGGCGCCCGGCGTGGTCAGCAGCTCCACCCGGTGCACCAGCCGCGGCAGCGGGACGCCGCCGGCCACCCCGCGGGCAGCACCGCGAGCCCGTGGCCGGCCTCGACCAGGCCGAGCAGGACCGCCACGTCGGCGCCCTCGTAACGCAGCCCGGCCCGTAGCCCGTCCACCGGCAGGCTCGCCAACGGCGACACCACGGGAGCCTCGATCCAGTACGCCTCGGCGAGATCGGCGAGGTCCACGGTCCGGCGCGCCGTCAGCGGATGATCGTGCGGAACCGCCACCACGGCGCCGTCCTCGGCCACCCCGATCGCCCCGGCCACCGGGAGCGGCAGCGGGTCGCTCGGTGCGGTGAACCCGTCGACCAGGGCGATGTCGATCTCGCCGGTGGCGGCCGCGTCGACGATCCGTTCCCGCCCGGCGACCAGCACCCGGCTGTCGAGGCGGGCCGACTCGGCGCGGATCGTGGCCAGCGCCCGGGAGACGCTCCGGGACCAGGCGAGCGGGGTCAGCCCGACGATCAGGCGCCCGGGCGGCGCCACCGCCCGGGTCACGTCGGCACGGGCCGCGGCGTGCCGGTTCAGCAGGAGCGTGGCGTGCCGTTGCAGGCGCTCGCCGGCGGGGGTGAGGGCGACCGGGCGGCGGGTCAGCAGCGCGGTGCCGAGGTCGGCTTCGAGGAGCGCGATCTGCTGCGAGACGGCCGACTGGGTGAAGCTGAGGCGCTGGGCGGCGGCGGAGAACGAGCCGGTCTCGGCGACGGCCACGAACGTACGCAGCAGGTGCGGGTCCACATCAGCGATGCTAATGCCGACTACAGAAATCATCGTTGGATCTGATCTCGCTCGCGGACGAGAGTGGAGCCATGAAGAGAATCGCCCTGGTCGGCGATCGGTCACCGGCCGTTCGCGCGCACACCCGGATCCCCGATCTGCTCGACGTCCTTCGCGACGACGAGGATCTCGACGTCTACTGGATCCCCACGCCCGATGCCGAGGATCCGACGGCTCTGCGCGGCTTCGACGGGATCTGGCTGGTGCCCGGCAGCCCCTACCGCAGCCCCGAGGGCGGCATCACCGCGGCCCAGGTGGCCCGGCTCGGCGGCATCCCGTTCCTGGGCACGTGCGGCGGGTTCCAGCACGCCCTGCTCGAGTTCGCGCGGCACGAGTGCGGCTTCCTCGCCGCAAGCCACTCGGAGTATGAGGAGGGCGAGGAGGAGGGCGCCGATTCGCTGATCGTCGAGCTGGCCTGCTCCCTGGCCGGCCACGAGGCGGCCGTCGAGGTGACCCCCGGCTCACTGGTCGAGCGGCTGCTCGGCGCGTCCCGCACGGTCGAGCGCTACCACTGCTCCTACGGGCTCGCCGACGCCCACCTCGACCTGCTGGCCGAGCACGGGATGCGTTTCACCGGCCGCGACGAGAGCGGTGCGGTCCGTGCCGCCGAGCTCACGGACCATCCGTTCTACCTGATCACGCTCTTCCAGCCGGAGTTGGCCGGGGACGGGACAGACCCGCACCCGATCATCCGAGGATTCGTCGCGGCCGCGGGGGCCGCTCAGGCCAGCAGGTCACTGAGGACGTCGATGGCCTGATCCACGCCCTCCTCGTCCAGATCGAGGTGAGTGACGAGCCGCGCGACCTGCGGCAGCATCGCGGCGATCAGCACACCACGCTCGGCGGCGGCCGACGCCAGAGCGGGGGCGCTCAGGTCGTGTTTCGACAGATCCAGGGGCACGAGGTTGGTCCGCACCTTCTCCGGATCGACGACGCCGAAGGGAGCCAGCGCCTCGGCGATCTGGCGGGCCCGCTCGTGGTCTTCGGTGAGCCGCTGCAGGTGGTGGTCGAGCGCGTAACGCCCGGCGGCGGCGAGGATGCCGGCCTGCCGCATCCCACCGCCCATCCGCTTACGGATCACCCGGGCCTTCGCGATCCGCTCCCGGCTGCCGACGATCAGGGAGCCGACCGGCGCGCCGAGGCCCTTGGAGAGGCAGACGGAAAGGGTGTCGAAAAGAGCGCCGTACTCCGCGAGGGTCACCCCGTCGGCGATGTGCGCGTGCCAGATCCGGGCGCCGTCACAGTGCAGGGCGATGCCGTGCTTGTCGGCGGCGACCCGCAGATCCTGCAGCGTGCCGAGCGGGACGACGCCGCCACCACCGAGGTTGTGGGTCTGCTCGACGGCAATCGCCGCGGTGGGCACCGACGGGAAGCCGGCCGGGCGGATCATCGCGGCGATCCGCTCGGCGTCCAGGGCGGCGCCGTCGGACGGCCAGGTGCGGGTGGAGATGCCGCCCAGCATCGCGGCCGCCCCCAGCTCGTAGGTGACGACGTGTGCGTCGGCCCCGGCGAGCAGCTCACCGCCCGGCGGGACGACGAGCTGCAGGGCGATCTGGTTGGCCATCGTGCCCGACGGGGCGAAGAGCGCCGCCTCGTGGCCGAAGAGCTCCGCGACGTGAGCCTCGAGCGCGTTGACGGTCGGGTCGTCGCCGAAGACGTCGTCGCCGACGGCCGCGCGGGCCATCGCCGTCCGCATCCCCTTGGTGGGGCGGGTGACCGTGTCCGAGCGCAGGTCAGCCACGGAGCATCTCGGCGACGAGGAACGCCAGCTCCAGGCTCTGCTGCGTGTTGAGGCGCGGGTCGCAGGCCGTCTCGTAACGGTCCGGCAGGTCGAGGTCCTCGATGCCCTGGGCGCCGCCGAGGCACTCGGTGACGTCCTCACCGGTCAGCTCGACGTGGATGCCGCCGGGGTGGGTGCCGAGGCCGCGATGCACCTCGAAATAGCCGAGCACCTCGTCGACGACCCGGTCGAAGTGGCGGGTCTTGTAGCCGTTGGACGACTCGTGGGTGTTGCCGTGCATCGGGTCGCACTGCCAGACGACCTTGGCGCCGGAGGCGTGCACCTTCTCCACGATCGGGGAGAGAGCGTCGCGGACCTTGCCGTTGCCCATCCGGCTGATCAGCGTCAGGCGGCCCGGCTCGTTGTGCGGATTCAGCTTCTCGCACAGCTCGATCGCGGTCTCCGGCGACGTGCCGGGGCCGATCTTGACGCCGATCGGGTTGGCGATCCGGCTGATGAAGTCGATGTGCGCGTGGTCCAGCTGCCGGGTGCGCTCGCCGATCCACAGGAAGTGGCCGGACAGCCCGTAGGCGCGGCCGTCGGAGACCCGGGTGAGCGCCCTGTCGTACTCCAGCGCGAGGGCCTCGTGCGAGCAGTAGAGGCTGACGGTCCGCAGCGCCTCGCTGTCGGTCATGCCGCAGGCGCGGATGAAGTCGAGGGCACGGTCGATCTCGCGGGCGATCGCCTCGTAACGCTCGCCGGCCGGGGAGGCGCGGACGAAGTCCTTGTTCCAGTCGTGCAGCCCGTGCAGGTCGGCGAGACCACCCGAAAGATACGCCCGCAGCATGTTCATGGCGGCGGCCGAGTTGGCATACGCCCGGATCATGCGCTGCGGGTCGGCGATCCGCGCCGCCTCGTCCGGCTCCAGCGAGTTGATCATGTCGCCGCGGTAGGCGGGCAGGCCGAGCGAGTCGGTCGCTGCGGAGCGGGGCTTGGTGTACTGCCCGGCGACGCGGGCCACCTTGACCACCGGCATCGACGCGCCGTAGGTGAGCACGACCGCCATCTGCAGCAGGGTGCGCGCGTTGGCCAGCAGGTGGCTCTCGGTGTTGTCGGCGAACGTCTCGGCGCAGTCGCCGCCCTGCAGCAGGAACGCGCGGCCCTCGCAGACCTCGGCGAGCCGGTGCCGGAGCTGGTCGACCTCGTAGGGGGCGACGATCGACGGCACGCTGTCGAGGACCTTGCAGACCTCGGCGACCTCGGCCATGTCCGGCCAGGGCGGCATTTGCACGCGCGGCAGACCGCGCCATCGGTCGAGGCCCAGAGCCTCGTCCTCGGCCGAGTCGGTGGACGGCCGGGACGTCTGCAGAGCCGGGTTGCCCACCCCGGGGTGACTGAGCTGGTGCCACTCACGACGCATACGCAGAAGCGTACGGAAGGGGGGCACCGGGTTCCCCCGGTGCCCCCCTGGAAAAAGCCGTTACAGGTTGCTCTTGATCGCGGTGATCAGCTCGCCGTTGGTGGTGTCACCGGAGAGCTCCCAGAAGAACGCTCCGCCGAGGCCCTGGTTCTTGGCGTAGGTCAGCTTGCCGGCGATGGTCGACGGGGTGTCGTAGCCCCACCAGTTGCCGCCGCAGAAGGCGTACGCCGTGCCACCGACCGTGCCGGTCGCCGGGCACTTGGTCTTGAGGACCTTGTAGTCCTCGATGCCCGCCTCGTAGGTGCCGGGCGCGGCGCCGGTCGCGCTGCCACCCGGGGCGGCCTGGGTGACGCCGGTCCAGCCTCGGCCGTAGAAGCCGATGCCGAGCAGGATCTTCGCCGCCGGGACGCCCTTGCTCTTGAGCTTCTGGATCGCCGCGTCGGAGTTGAACCCGGCCTGCGGGATGCCGGCGTACGAGGTCAGCGGCGAGTGCGGGGCGGTCGGGCCCTGCGCGTTGAAGGCGCCGAAGTAGTCGTACGTCATCGGGAAGACCTTGTCGAGCTTCGCGATGCCGGCCGCGTAGTCGGCCACGTCGAGCTTGCCGCCGTTGCTGCCGTCGGCGGAGATCGCCGAGGTGATCAGGTTGTTGCTGCCGAACCTGGTGCGCAGCGCGCTGATCACGTTGGCGTAGGAGGCCGGGCCGCTGGCGTCGCAGGAGAGGCCGCAGGCGTTCGGGTACTCCCAGTCGACGTCGATGCCGTCGAAGACGTCCGCCCAGCGCGGGTCCTCGACCAGGTTGTAGCAGCTCTCGGCGAACGCGGCCGGGTTGGCGGCCGCCTGGGTGAAGCCGCCGGACCAGGTCCAGCCGCCGACCGAGTAGATCACCTTGAGGCCGGGGTACTTCTTCTTCAGCTTGCGGAGCTGGTTGAACGAGCCACGCAGCGGTTGGTCCCAGGTGTCCGCGACGCCGTCGACGCTCTCCGCGGCGGTGTATGCCTTCTCGTAGTCGGCGTACGAGTCACCGATCGAGCACTTGCCGCCGGTGGTGTTGGCGAACGCGTACAGGATGTGGGTCAGCTTGGACGCCGAGCCGGACGTGTCGATGTTCTTGACGTGGTAGCCGCGACCGTAGACGCCCCACTCGGCGAAGTAGCCGACGACCCACTTGCTGCCGGTGGTCGGCGGCGTGGTGGGCGGAGTGGTCGGCGGAGTCGTGGGAGGCGTGGTCGGCGGGGTCGTCGGAGGGGTGGTCGGCGGAGTCGTGGGGGGCGTGGTGCCACCGCAGACGCCGTTGTCGATCCAGACCGCCCACTGGGTGCTGTTGGTGGCCGGGGACTCGTTCTGGGTCCACCACTTGGCGGTGTAGTTGTGGCCGTTCTGCGAAGCGACGTTGTCCTTCACGTAGACGGCGGTGGCGGACCAGGGGGTGGCGCAGGCGGCAGCGGCGGACGCCTGGCTCATCGGCACGGCGACGCTGGACGCCAGCACGATCGCGCCGGTGATGAGCGCCCGACGGGGGGTTGTACGCAACGGATGTCTCCTCAAACAGTTAGGAAACTTTCCAAAGAGAGAGTTGAAGAGACGGTAGTCACATCGATTAACAACAGTCAAGCCAGGTGAACAGCTTTAAGGCTTCTTTAACATCACCGGTCACGTCACGACGGCGTGCAATCGAGCGGACACGGCCGGTAGTCTTCCGTCATGACCATCTTCGACGTCAACATTGGCGCCCTCACCGGTGGCGCGACCGAATTGGACCGTTACCGCGGCAAGGTCGTGCTGGTGGTCAACGTGGCCTCGCGATGCGGCCTGACACCGCAGTATGCGAAGCTCCAGAGCCTCTGGGAGACCTACCGCGACCGGGGCCTCGTATTGGTGGGCGTGCCCTGCGACCAGTTCGGCGGCCAGGAGCCCGGCACCGCCGAGCAGATCGACGAGTTCTGCCGGGTCAACTACGGCGTGACCTTCCCGGTGACCGAGAAGGTCGAGGTCAACGGACCGGGCCGGCACCCTCTCTACACCGAGCTCGTCGGCGGCGGCGCTGACATCGCGTGGAATTTCGAGAAGTTCGTGGTCGCTCCGGACGGGACCGTGGCGGCCCGCTTCGAGCCGGGCACCCAGCCGGACGACCCGGATCTCGTCGCGGCGATCGAGAAGCTGCTGCCGCACTGATGAGCATCCACGTGATCGGCGTCGACGCGTACGCGCTCGGCTGGGTCGGCGTCGAACTGCGCGACGGGGCCTTCGGGCGGGCCGTTCTGGCCGCCACCCTCTACGAGATCGTCGCCGGCAGCTCCGGCGCCGCGGTGATCGGCGTGGACATCCCGCTCGGCATGCTCCCCGACCGGTGGCGGGCGGCCGACACCCTCGCCGCCGACCAGCTCGGCCCGCGCCGCGGCAGCGTCTTCCGGGTGCCGCCACGGGCGGTCTGGCAGGAGCCCGACTTCGCCTCCGCCAACCGGCTCTGCCGGGAGCTGACCGGCGCCGGGCTCAGCCGGCAGTCCTGGGCGCTGCGGCCCAAGCTGCTCGAGGCGAACGCGATCTGGGAGCGGCACCCCGGGCTGCTCTTCGAGGCCCACCCGGAGGTCTCCTTCCGGACCATGGCCGGCGAGCCGCTGCCGCACGCCAAGAAGACGTGGAGCGGCCAGGCCCGCCGCCGCGAGCTGCTGGCCCGCAACGGCATCGTGCTGCCGGACAAGCTCGGCCCGGCCGGCCAGGCGCCACCCGACGACATCCTCGACGCGGCCGCCGTCGCCTGGACCGCCCATCGCGTCGCCACCGGGGCGGCCCTGAGCCACCCCAGCCCTCCCGAGGAGGAGAACGGCAGCAGAATCGCCATCTATTACTGATTTCGTACGGCCATCGGCCGGCAACCGCAGGAGCGGCCGCCCCGTCCCCTACCCCGCGGCGCGGGCGGTCCTCCCGGCCGAAACGCGACCGCCGGGCCTATCCGACGGTGCTCTCCGTAGGACCGCGCTGACGACCAGCCGGGCTCACTTCGCCTGGGCGGCGATCTCGCCGGCCCGGTCGCGGGCCGCTTCGAGGGCGCCCAGCACGGCCGCGCGGACGCCGTGCCTCTCCAGCTCGCGCAGGGCGGCGGCGGTCGTCCCGGCCGGCGAGGTGACCGCCTCGCGGAGCTTGACCGGGTGCTCGCCGGAGTCGCGGAGCATCGTCGCCGACCCGGCCGCCGTCTGCACGGCCAGCTCGTGAGCGACCGTCCGCGGCAGTCCGAGCAGGACTCCCGCCTCGATCATCGCCTCGACGAACAGGTAGAAGTACGCCGGGCCGGAACCGGAGACGGCGGTCACCGCGTCCTGCTGGGACTCCGGGACGCGGACGGTGACGCCGAGCGGCTTGAACATCTGCTCGGCGATGTCCAGGTGCTCTCCGGTGGCGTGCGGACCGGCGGAGATCGCGGTCATCGCCTGGTCGACGATGGCCGGGGTGTTCGTCATGACCCGGATCACCGGTGTGCCCTCGGCCAGCCGGGATGCGAAGAAGCCGGTCGGGAGCCCGGCGCAGAGCGACACGACCAGTTTGCCGGCGTCGATCCGGCTGCCGATCGCGTCGAGGAGCGACCCGGCGTCCTGAGGCTTGACCGCGATCGCCAGGACGTCGGCCCGCAGGGCGGCGGTGGCGTTGTCGAGGACCTCCACGCCGTGCCGCTCGGCCAGCTCGGCGGCGCGGGCCGGGCGACGGGTCGTGGCCAGCACGTTCTCCCGGGGCCAGCCGGAGCGCAGTAGGCCGGCGACGACGAGCTCGCCGATCTTGCCGGTCCCGAGGACCGCGACGGTGGGCTTGGACGAGGCCGGCTCGGACAAGGCGGGCTCGGACAAGGCAGGGTCGGACAAGGCGGGCTCCCCACGAGGCGACGGAATGCGAAATGCCGGGGCGAGAAGCCCCCGGCATCGCGACGGATGGATCAGCTGCCGAAGAAGACCTCGGCCTCTTCGTAGCGCTCGAGCGGAACGGTCTTCAGCTCGCCGGTGCCCTCGATCAGCGGGATACGCACGACGTCGGTGCCCTGGAGGGCGACCATCTTGCCGAAGTCGCCCTCGTGGACGGCGTCGATCGCCTGCAGGCCGAACCGGGTCGACAGCACCCGGTCGAACGCGGTCGGGGTGCCACCGCGCTGGATGTGACCGAGGACGACCGTGCGGGCCTCCTTGCCGGTCTTCTCCTCCAGCTGCTGGGCCAGCCACTGGCCGATGCCGCCGAGGCGGACGTGGCCGAAGCTGTCGAGCTCCTGGTTGTGCAGGACCATCTGGCCGTCGAGCGGCTGGGCGCCCTCGGCGACGACGACGATCGGTGCGTACTCCACCTGGAAGCGCTTGGTCACGTAGGTGGCGACCTGCTCGACGTCGAACTGGCGCTCCGGCAGCAGGATGACGTTGGCGCCACCGGCGAGGCCGGCGTGCAGCGCGATCCAGCCGGCGTGGCGGCCCATGACCTCGACGACGAGGGTGCGGTGGTGCGACTCGGCGGTGGTGTGCAGCCGGTCGATGGCCTCCATCGCGATGTTGACCGCGGTGTCGAAGCCGAAGGTGTAGTCGGTGCCGTTGAGGTCGTTGTCGATCGTCTTCGGCACGCCGACGACGTTGACGCCCAGCTCGGACAGCTTGGTGGCGACGCCGAGGGTGTCCTCGCCGCCGATCGCCACGAGCGCGTCGACACCCTGCTCGGTGAGGTTCGCCTTGATCCGCTCGACACCGTTCTCGATCTTGAACGGGTTGGTGCGGGAGGAGCCCAGGATGGTGCCGCCGCGCGGCAGGATGCCACGGACCTCCGCGATGCCCAGCGGCTTCGTCAGACCCTCCAGCGGGCCCTTCCAGCCGTCGCGGAACCCGACGAACTCGTGGCCGTAAGCGGTGACGCCCTTACGGACGACGGCGCGGATGACCGCGTTGAGACCGGGGCAGTCGCCGCCACCGGTGAGCACGCCGATACGCATTTTTCTTCCCCCTGGATCGGGTAGCAAGATAGCCCGTCGAGGCCCCAGGGACGATTTCGTCGGCAGCGTTGCCGGCCCGGGGCGGGCCGCACCCGAACTGTAGTCGCCGTACCTGAGCCACCCGACGGCGGCCCAGTAAAGCCGGGGAGTTTCGATGCGGTCACGGCTCCGCGGCGGAACGGCAACCTCACAACAGCGACTCGATCGCACCCAGCGCCTCGGCGTCCCGGCCGAGGGCTGCGGGAACCACGGTGAGCACGGCGGCCGCGGCCGGGTCGCAGTGCCGCTGCAGCGCCTCACGGACGCCGTCGACGACGAATTCACCCGGCTCGGTGAATCGACCCCCGACGATCACCATGGACGGATCGAGAACGGACACGAGCGGGGTGACCGTACGCCCGATCAGCCGTCCCGCGTCGAGCAGCGCCCGCCGCGCCGGACGGTCCCCGGAGGCGGCCCGGGCCAGCAGCCGGTCCTCGTCGGGCGGCCCGCCGTCGGAGACCGCGGCGAAGTAGCCGGGCGACAGGAACGCGCTGAGACAGCCGCGCTTGCCGCACAGGCAGAGCGGGCCGACCTCGCGGACGTTGAGGTGGCCCACCTCGCCCGCGTATCCGATCGCCCCGGCATGTGCCCGCCCGCCGGTCACCAGGCCGGCCCCGGTGTACTGGTCGCAGCTCAGGTAGAGCACGTCCCGCACGCCCCGGGCGGCGCCCCGCCGGCTCTCCGCCAGCGCGGCGAGCTGGGCGTTGTTGGTGACCCGTACCGGGCGGCCGAGGACCGCGGCGATCTCCTCGGCCGGCGAGAACCCGGCGAACATCGTCAGCACGCTGCGTGAGCTCAGGCGCCCGGTCACCGGGTGCACCGGCGCCGGCACGCTCACCCCGAACCGGGTCCCCGGTCCCCGCCGCTCCCCGTGGCCGTCCAGCTGCTCGAGGGCGATCGCGGCGGCGGCGCGCATCACCGCCCGGCCGTCCATCGACGGCGGCAGGACCCGGAACGCGGACCAGCGGACCCCGCCCGTGCCGTCGGCGGCGATCACCCGGACCCCGTCGCCCTCGATCGCCACGCCGACCAGCAGCTCACCCGCAGCGACCGGGCGGAAGGACGGCGACGGCCGACCGGCCCGCGGCCCGGTCGCGGCGCACTGCTCGACGACACCGTCGCGCACCAGCCCGTCCAGCAGCGCGGCCACCGCCGCTCGCGGCAACCTGGTGCGTTTCACCAGGTCACTGCGAGTGGCCTGACCGGCGGCCCGGAGCGTCTCGACGAGGATCTCGCGCCGCACGGCCCGCTCCCGCTCCCCGGGCGGGACGACGGCGGCGGGCTTCTCCCCCGGCACGAGACCCGCGGCATGCCTTCCCGGGGACGCGAGATCCGTGGTGGTCACGGTGGGTGAGACCCCGGCGAGGGTACGGCCACCGCGCGCCGCCGGAGTGGCCCGCAACCCCGCGAACAGTGCCCCGAGCAGCGCCGCCCGGTCGCCGAGCGTCCCGGCCCGGATCAGGGTGCCGGCCGCCACCTCGGGCTGCGCATACCGCTGGAGGGACTCGCCGACCGCGGTGACGATCGGCCCGCCCGCCTCGATCAGCGGCCCGTCCAGGACGACCAGGGCCGGGTTGACGGTGTTGGCCAGGCCGGCGACCACCCGCCCGATCATCCGGCCGGCGTCGGCGAGGATCCGCTCGGTGGCCTTGTCGGTGCGGGACAGCTCGACCGCCCGGGCCGCGGTGACCGTCTCGCCCAGGGGTGTGGCGAGAGCGGCGAGGATGGCCGGGGCCGAGGCGATCGTGTCCAGGCAGCCGCGGTTGCCGCAGCGGCAGAGCGGCCCGATCTCGTCCATCTGGACATGCCCGATCCGGCCGGCGGCACCGTGCGCCCCGTGGTGCAGCACCCCGCCGAGGAGCAGGCCGCAGGTGATGCCGGAGCCGACCCGCAGGTAGCAGACGTCGGTGTGGCCGGCCGCGGTCCCGTAGCCGACCTCGCCGAGCAGGCTCAGCTCGGCGGCGGTGCGGACGATCACCCGGCGGCCGAGGCGCTGTTGCAGACCGGTGGCGAGCGCGGGATCGCGGCCGGCGCCGAGGCCGAGCACGACGGACCAGGCCGGGCCCTCGACCGCGGTCTCGCACTCGGCGACCAGCAGGGCGAGGGTGTCCAGGTCGTCGCCGGACAGCCGGTGCTCGGCGAGGATGCGTCCGGTGAGGTCGGCGCTCGCCGCTCGTACCCCCCGGGTGGTGACGATCGCGCCCACCACCCCGCCCGCGGCCGGACCGAGGATGATGGACCGGGCGGGACGCCCGGCGCGGGTGCCGTCGGCGACGGCCGCCTCCTCGGCCAGCAGACCCGCCGTGAGCAGCTCGGCGACCAGGTTGTCGACGGTCATCCGGGCCATGCCGGTGCGACGGGCCAGATCGGCGCGGGTGCCACGGCCGGCCTCGCGGACCGCGGCCAGCAGCAGGTCGCGGCGCACCTGATGCACCCGGCGACCCGACATGACCCCAGTTTTGCCGGGACTGGACCTAATTACCGGCCGATTGCGACGCCGGTCACACGCAGGAGCGGGCAAACCGGGCGCCAGTAACGCGAGACACCGGCAAATCACAGCGTTGAGCAGGCCTTTTCGGCTCTGGTTCGGCGCTAATCAACTCGATACGTTCAGCGAACAAGGCGTTAACAAGCACCGGAGCCGGCCCGGTGTCATTCCTCCCCTTTTCGTCCCGAGGCCCTTTCCTGTCCCGAGGTGTGCGATGACGACTGTCCAGCCCCGCCCGCCGGCCACCACCCCAACCGTTCCCGACGCGCCGACCAGACTCGTCGTCGCGATGGCGCTCGCACAGCTCGGCGCGTATCTGACGATCCTGACCCCGGTCATCGTCACGATGTCGATCCGGGTCGCGCAGATCGCCCCCGACGACAAGGCAGCCGCCCTCGGCACCGTCCTGTCCGTCGGCGCCGTTCTCGCGCTGATCGGCAACCCGTTCTTCGGCGCCCTGTCCGACCGCACCACCTCCCGCTTCGGCCGGCGCCGCCCGTGGCTGCTCGGCGGCATGATCGTCGGTTTCGCCGGCCTGCTGGTCGTCGCGCTCGGTGGCAGCATCGGAGCCCTGACCGCCGGGTGGGCCCTCGCCCAACTCGGCGTCAACGCCACCCTCGCCACCCTGACCGCGCTGCTGCCCGACCAGATCCCGGCCCGGCAGCGCGGCCGGGTCAGCGGCATCCTCGGCCTGATGACGTCGGTCGCGATCCTGGCCGGCAGCGCCCTCGCCGCCGCCCTGGCGGGCAACGCCGTGCTGATGTTCGCGGTCCCGTCCGCGATCGGCGTCGCCACCGTGGCCCTGCTCGTCGTCGTCCTCAAGGACCGCCCGGCCGAGAAGGGGCACTTCGCGCCCTACCGGCTCAAGGAGCTCGCGCGCACCTTCTACGTCAGCCCGCGACGGCACCCCGACTTCGTCTGGAACATCGTCAGCCGCTTCCTGATCTGGATGGGCCTGGCGTCGGTCACCACCTACCAGGCGTACCTGCTGATCGACCGGTTCGGGTACACCACCGACACCGTGGCCACCGGCATCCTGCTCTCCACACTGGTCAGCACCGGCGGCCTGGTCGTCGGCTCGGCGGCCGGCGGCACGCTCTCCGACAGACTCGGCCGCCGCAAGCCGTTCGTGCTCGGCGCCGGCATCGTGGTCGCCCTCGCTCTCGTGGTCATCGCGTTCGCCGGCAGCTTCGCGGTCTTCCTCGCCGCGTCCCTGCTCTTCGGGCTCGGCCAGGGTGCCTACCTCGCCGTCGACCTGGCACTCGCCACCGACGTGCTCCCCGACCCCGACGACGCCGCCAAGGACATGGGCGTGCTCAACATCGCCAACGCGCTGCCACAGTCGCTCGTGCCGATCCTGGCCGCACCGATCCTCGCCGTCGGCAGCGCCGGCAACACCAACTACAGCCTGCTCTTCCTGTGTGGCGCGGCCGTCGCCATCGCCGGATCACTGCTGGTCCGCATGGTCCGCGGCGCCCGCTAGAACCCTGGAGAACACGATGCACGCCTACCAGAACGCCGCCCTGCCCGTCGAGGACCGGGTCACCGACCTGCTCGCCCGCCTCACGCTGGCGGAGAAGGCCGGCCTGATGTTCCACACCATGATCGCGGTCGGCCCGGACGGCCTGATCGCCGACGGCGACGAGATGATCCCGTCCGCGTCGGCCCTGCTCCGGGACAGGCTGATCAACCACGTCAACATCCTGACCTTCGCGCCGGTCGCGCCGGAACGTCTGGCGCAGTGGCACAACCGGATCCAGGAGATCGCGGCGGGCATCGGCCACGGCATCCCCGTCACCGTCTCCACCGACCCCCGGCACGGCGTCGTCGACAACCCCGCGGCGTCCGCGGCGGCCGGCGGTCTCTCCGCGTGGCCCGAGCCCATCGGGCTCGGCGCGATCAAGGACCCCTCGCTGGTACGGGAGTTCGCCGACACGGTGCGGCAGGAATACCTGGCCACCGGCATCCGCGTCGCCCTGCACCCGATGGCCGACCTCGCCACCGAGCCGCGCTGGGCCCGCACCAACGGGACCCTCGGCTCCGACGCCGACATGGTGTCCTCGCTGATCAGAGCCTATGTGCTCGGCCTACAGGGCGACACGCTCGGCCCGTCCTCGGTGGCCGCGATGGTCAAGCACTTCCCCGGCGCCGGCCCGCAGAAGGACGGCGAGGACGCGCACTTCCACTACGGGCGGGAGCAGGTCTACCCGGGCGGCATGTGGGACTACCACCTGAAGCCGTTCGAGGCCGCGTTCGAGGCCGGGGTGGCACAGGTCATGCCCTACTACGGGATCCCGGTCGGGACGCCGTACGAGGAGGTCGGGTTCAGCTTCAGCCGGGGGATCATCGAGGGCCTGCTCCGGCAGCGGTACGGCTTCGACGGGGTGGTCTGCACCGACTGGGGACTGGTCACCGACGCGGTCGTCATGGGCACCGACATGCCGGCCCGTGCCTGGGGTGTCGAGCACCTCGACCGGCACACCCGGGTCCTGCGCATCCTGGAGGCCGGCGCCGACCAGCTCGGTGGCGAGCACTGTCCGGAACTGATCGTGGACCTGGTCCGCGACGGCCGTCTGCCGGAGTCCCGGATCGACGTCTCGGCCCGCCGGATCCTCCGCGACAAGTTCCGGCTCGGGCTCTTCGACGACCGCCGCTACGTGGACCCGGCCGCCGCCGCCCGCGTCGCCGGGCAGTCGTCCTTCCGCGCCGCCGGCCTGTCGGCCCAGCGCCGCTCGATAGTCGTCCTCACCAACCACGACGCCCCGGCCGCCGGCTGGTCGCTCCCGGCGGGGCCGGTGCTGCCGCTGACCGAGGGGATCGCCGTCCACCTGGACGGGGTCGACCCGGTGGTGGCCGCCGGATACGCCAAGGTCGTCGACGACCCGGCCGCCGCCGACGTCGCGATCGTCCGGCGGGCGGCGCCCTTCGAGCCACGGGGCGGCGGGTTCGAGGCGTTCTTCCACGCCGGGCGCCTGGAGTGGACCCCGGACGAGCTCGCCCCCGTCCTGGAGCTGGCCGCGACCCTGCCGACCGTCGTCGACGTGTGGCTGGACCGGCCCGCCGTCCTCACCCCGCTGGCCGCGACCGCGGCCGCCCTGACCGGCAGCTTCGGGTCGTCCGACGAGGCGCTGCTCGACGTGCTGTTCGGCCGCTCCCCCACGGGCGGGACGCTGCCCTTCGAGCTCCCGTCCTCGATGGCCGAGGTGGAGGCGTCCCGTGAGGACGTCCCCAACGACACGGCCGACCCACTGTTCCCCTACGGTCACGGCCTCCAACTGCCCGGACCCGGCGGCCGGCTGCCCTGACCCGGCCTCCAGCTGCCCTGATCCGGCGGCCCGTCGCCCGGCTCCGGCCTCCAGATGCCCGGACCCGGCGGCCGGCCGCCCCCACCCGGCCTCCGCTGCCGTGCCCCGGCGGCCGGCCGCCCCAACCCCGCCCCCGCTGCCGCGACCCGGCTGCCGGCTGCCCCCACCCGGCGGCCGGCTGCCGGCTGCCGGCTGCCCCAACCCGGCGGCCGGCTGCCCTGACCCGGCCTCCAGCTGCCCTGATCCGGCTGCGGCCGCCCGGACCTCGCCGCCACGCGAACGCCGGCCACCCCCATGGGGGTGGCCGGCGTCTCCACGTGTCCCGGCCGGCTCCGCATGCTGGTTCACCAACGCCGGGCCGGCCGGCTCCACTGCCGGAAACCAGCCGGCCGGCTCCGCTGTCGATAACCGGCCGACCGCCGGAGCCGTCGCGGCCGGGTCACCACAGTGCTCGGGTCCGGCGGGCGGAGGGTTCGCGGGGCGGATGGTGGGGTGTGACGGTGGGGGCCGCATCCGGCCCGGCGGTCGCCGGGCGGTCTTGGCCACCGCCTGCCTCGCGCGGTAGATGGGGAGGGGTGGTGCGGTCGGGGGCCGGGCACGGCGTACCGGAAAAGGACGATGCGCCCCGCCAACCCGCAGCGGAGCGCATCGTCGTGGTTGTCAGTGGGCCATCGCGCGCGGAGCGTCGGGGTCGACGTCCAGGGGGCCGGTGCGGAAGAGGACCGCGGCGACCACGGCGGCGAGGACGAAGAAGCCGGCCGACCACCAGAAGACGGTGTGGTAGCTCTCGATCGCGGCCTGTGCCTGGAGCAGCTGGGACGGCTCCTTGCCGGTCATGTAGTCCTCGGCGGCGCTGGCCGCGAAGGAGCTGAGCAGGGCGGTTCCGATGGAGCCGCCGATCTGCTGGACCGTGTTGATCATCGCGGAGGCCACGCCGGCGTCGCGGTGTTCGACGCCGGAGGTGGCGGCGTTCTGGGTCGGCGCGAAGACCAGGCCCAGACCGAGACCGATGATGATCAGTCCGGGGAGGATGTCGGCGGCGTAGGTGGAGTCCAGCTCCAGGCGGGTGAGCAGGAGCATGCCGGCCGCGGCGATCAGGGCGCCGGCCGGGACCAGCGGGCGCGGGCCGATCTTCGGGGCGAGCATCGAGCCGGCGGTGGTGGCGGTGAGCATCACGGCACCGAGCATCGGCAGGAAGGCGAGCCCGGTCTTGATGGGGGTGAAGCCGAGGATGCCGGCGAGGAAGTAGGTGAGGAAGAGGAAGATGCCGAACATGCCGGCGCCGGCGATCGCGATCGAGGCGTAGGAGCCGCCGCGGTTGCGGTCGAGGACGACGCGCAGCGGCAGGAGCGGGTGCTCGACCTTGCGCTCGATGGCGACGAAGGCGATGAGCAGGGCCACACCGGCGACGATCGGGCCGAGGGTGAGGACGTCGGTCCAGCCGTCGGTCTCCGCGTTGGCGAGGCCGTAGACCAGGGCGACCAGGCCGGAGACGGCGGTGACGGTGCCGGGGATGTCGATCCGGCCGTGTGCCGGGGTGGGCTCGTCGCGCAGCTTCAGGAACGCGCCGGCCACGGCGATCGCGGCGATCACCAGGTTGACGTAGAGGCACCAGCGCCAGGAGACGTACTCGGTGAGGACTCCGCCGAGCAGCAGGCCCATGCCGCCGCCGGCGCCGGAGATGGCGCCGAAGATGCCGAACGCCTTGCCGCGCTCGGCGGGCTCGGTGAACGTGGTGGAGAGCAGCGAGAGCGCGGCCGGGGCGAGCGCCGCGCCGAAGGCGCCCTGGAGCGCACGGGCGAAGATCAGCAGCTCGAGGTTCTGAGCGGCGCCGCCGAGCGCGGAGGCCAGGGCGAACCCGATCAGGCCGATGACGAACATCCGCTTGCGGCCGAAGAAGTCGGAGAGCCGGCCGCCGAGCAGCAGCAGGCTGCCGAACGCGAGCGCGTAGCCGGTGACCACCCACTGCCGGCCGAAGTCGTCGAAGCCGAGGTCGGCCTGGGCCGTCGGCAGCGCGATGTTCACGATCGTGGCGTCCAGGACCACCATCAACTGGGCCAGGGCCAGCACCACCAGAGCCCACCAGCGCCCTGTCTCACGTTGTGCAGGCTGTGGCCGATCAATAACGGTGCTGCTCATGCGCGGAGCCTTCCGAAGCTAAGTTGAGGTCTGTCCTCCACTTCGGCAGGCTAGCAGGAGAAGTTGAGGAGTTACCTCCACTTAGTTGTAGGCTTGGCCACATGCCACTTCGGCGCGACGCGCAGCGCAATCGGGAGCGGATCGTCGAGGCCGCCGGTGAGGTCTTCGCGACCAGGGGATTCGCCGCCACCCTCGACGACGTGGCCCATCACGCCGGGGTCGGCGTGGGCACGGTCTACCGGCGGTTCCCCACCAAGGAGGAGCTGATCGACGCGGTCTTCACCGACCGCCTGGAGGACCTCGTCACGCTGGCCGAGGAGGCTCTCGCCGCCGAGTCCGCGTGGGAGGGGCTGACCGGGTTCCTGCGCACGTCGGCGCGGTGGCACGCGGCCGACCGCGGGCTGCGCGACGCCGCACTGAGCATGGGCGAGCAGCATTTCAAGCAGGCCGGCGAGCAGATCGTGCCGCTCCTGGAGCAGCTGATGGAGCGGGCGCACGCCGAGGGCACGCTCCGGCCGGACGCGGGGTTCCACGACTTCCCGATCATCATGGCCATGGTGACCGAAATGGCCCAGCACAGCGAGGGGTGCCGGCCGGGCCTTTACGAGCGCTATCTGGAGATGGTGATCGACGGCCTGCGCGCCCGGCCGGACAACGGCGCGCTCGGCGCCGCGCCGACCGAGACCGACGTCCGGGCCGTCATGCGGGGGTGTGTCCCCCCGATGAGGTCTTCGCGGTCATAGTGTTCCACCGGGCCAGGTTGTGCCGGGCGTCCACCAGGGCGTCGTGCCGGCCGGCCATCTCCGGCAGGTGCGGGCGGCCCAGATCGTCCCAGCGCTGGCGCAGGTCCTTGGTGAACCGGGGGATCTCCCGCGGCAGGGCCGGCATGGCGCCCCACAGCTGGGCGAGCGCCACGTGGTCGTACGCCGCATACCACGCCCAGAGCTCCATCTGCTCACCCCGGCCGCGGATCGGCTCGATCAGGAACTCGTAGAGGTCCTCACGGATGCGCTCGCGGCTGCGCCACGCCTTGTCCGACGGCGAGGGGAGCTTGTCGAGGACGTTGCGGCGCACCCAGGGCACGGCACGGGAGTCGTCGAACTCGGTGCTGACCGCGTAGAACTCGCGGCCGAACTCGTCGACGACACCGATCGAGACGAGGTCGACGATCCGGCCGTCCTCGATGAACTCACAGTCGTAGAAATAGCGGTATGACATCCCGACCATCCTCGCCCATAGCCGTGCGGACATGTCACCCGGGCATGGACTCCAGAGCCTCCCTGGCCGCCCCCAGCCTGTGCGGGCAGTCGTAGCGGGCCGCCAGGTCGGCCTGCACGGCCCAGCGCAGCCGTAGGAGCACCGGCAGCGCCGCCTCCATCTCGTCGGCGCCGACCGGCCCGGCCGAGAGGTAGGCGTCGAGGAACTCCCCGGCGTGCTCGGCGCCGCCGGCGTAGGCCACCGCGGCGGCCACGTCGTGCACCAGCGGCCCGGTCCCGCCGGCCCCGCAGTACAGCAGGCCGGACCGGCCGGTCGCCGGGTCGAGCAGGAACATCTCCGGCGCCGGGTCGCCGTGCAGCACCCCGGACGTCAGGTGGTCGGCCACCGTCAGCCGGGTGGCCGCGGTCAGCGCGGCGGTCACCGTCTCGCGGAGCCAGGGCTCCGCGTCGAGGTGCGAGGCGTCCGGGTCCAGGGGCTGCCAGGGCCGCAGGCCGGGATGACGAAAACCCTGCAGAGCCCGGTGTACGACACCCAGGCGCTCACCCCACCACTGCTGGTCGACCGGGTCCCGTCCGTCGAGACGGCGGCCCGGGATACGGCGCAGGACGGCGAGGGCGCCGTACGGGGTGGCCACGGTGAGCGCCCCGCCGAGGGTGCGGACCGGCTCCCCCGCGTCGATCCGGCAGCCGCGCAGGTGCATCGACACGGCCAGGCCGGCCTCCATCCGGTGCCGTGCGCCGATCTCGACCAGGCGCGCCACGTAGGTCGCGGCGCCCGCGACGAACTCCCAGCCGCGTGACATCAGGGTCAGCGGGAGCTCGGTCAACGCGGACGGCAGGAGGTGCCACTGGTCGCGCAGGGTCGATCGAAGAAAGTCATCATCCGGCACCGCGGGATTATCTCGACACTTGGCACCAATGCGACGGACAGACAGGGCGATAGTGACTGAGAGAGATTGACGGTTTACAGAATGCAACCGAAGGGACATGATCGTACGAGGCAGGCTTCAATGTCCGTTTTTAAAATGGCGTTCGGAGCACGCTTCGTGCTAAGAGTGATCGTTCGCGTCGTGGGGCCGGCGCCGTCGGCCGTCGGCGTGTCCTCACCGGGGGAGGGGATAGCGCCGTGGACCATCGCATGCCGGATCCCGGCGACGCGCTCACCGGAGTCGACATGTTCGCCGGTCTCGAGCCGGAGGTGCGCCAGCGCGTCATCGCCGCCGCCGTCCCACGCCACTACCGCAAGGGGCAGATCCTCTTCGTCGAGCACGACCCCGGCGACTCGCTGATCATCATGAAGCGGGGCGCCGTCGCCGTCTTCCGGACCGCCCCCACCGGCGAGCGCGCCGTCCTCACCGTGGTCCGACCACCCGACGTGCTCGGCGAGGTGTCCCTGCTGGACGCCTCCACCCGCAGCGCCTCCGCCGAGGCCATCGAGGACTCGCAGGCGCTGTCGCTGTCCCGGGTCGCCTTCATGGAGCTGGTGCACTCCAACCCGCGCATCCTGGACGCGGTGATGCGCTCGGTCGGCGGCCTGATCCGGCGGCTCACCGAGCAGAACGCCGATCACGTCTTCCTCGACCTGCCCGGCCGGGTGGCCAAGACCCTCGTCCGGCTCTCCGGCGAGAGCCAGGCTCCGATGATCACCATCGAGCTCAACCAGAGCCAGCTCGCCGAGATGGCCGGCGGCTCCCGGCAGAGCGTCAACCAGGCGATCGGCTCCTTCGCGAGCCGCGGCTGGCTGCGCACCGAGGGCCGGCGCATCGTCGTCACCGATGTGCAGGCCCTGCGCCGCCGCGCCGGAATGACCGGCTAGGCGGCGGCCTTCAGCGTCGAGGCGTAGACGTCGACGTACTCACGGCCCGAGAGGGCCATCAGCTCATACATGATCTCGTCGGTGATCGCGCGCTCGACGAACCGGTCGCCGCGCTGGTCGGCGTAGCGGGAGAAGTCGAGCGGCTGACCGATTCTGATCTGCACCCGCTTGACCGTCGGGATCAGCGTGCCGGTCGGTTGGATCTCGTCGGTGTTCAGCAGCGCCACCGGGACGACCGGGGCACCGCTCTCCAGGGCCAGCCGGGCCACGCCGGTCTTGCCGCGGTAGAGGCGCCCGTCCGGTGAGCGGGTGCCCTCCGGGTAGATGCCCGCGATGTTGCCCTCCGTCAGCACGCGCAGCAGCGTGTCCAGAGCCGCCTGGGCCGCCTCGCCGCCCGAACGGTCCACCGGGATCGTCCCGGCGCCGGTGAAGAACATCCGCGAGAACCAGCCCTTGATCCCCTTGCCGGTGAAGTATTCGGCCTTGGCGACGAAGGTCACTTTCCGTCGCATGATCAGCGGGGTGAAGATCGAGTCAGAGAACGAGAGGTGATTGCAGGCGAGAATGACGGGACCGGAGCGGGGCACGTGGTGCAGGCCCTCCACCTTGGGGCGGAAGACGAGCTTCAGCACCGGTCCGAGGACCACCAACTTCAGCAGCCAGTAGAACACTGACGTCCTTTCGACGGATGCCACCGTGCGTTTGGGGCGACGAGAAGCGTACGAAGCGGGAGCGGCGCGCCACAACGCACTCCCGCAACGGGCGCCTGCCGTGTCACCATTCAAGGCACGGTCGGCAAGGGGGTGTGCATCGGTGACAGCGGGTGGCGCCCGTCGCGGGCGGCGCGACAACGGGCTCGACGCCGCCGACTTCGCGGCGGCAGGAGATGTCGATCCACGTATCGGCGAGCATCTGCTCGACGTGCTCGCGGCCGGCGGCATAGCGGCGTACCTTCAGCCGACGGCCGATCTCAACCCGGTCCTGCGGGCGACGACCCTGCCTGCGCGGCCGGTGGATCGGCTGTTCGTGGACCGTACCCATCTGGAGACCGCCAAGGAGCACCTGCAGAAGGTGACCGGCGGAGCACCGCCCACCCCACCGGCGCCGCCGGCGCCCACACCGAAGCCGCAGGCCGAGGTGGACGAGGAGTGGGCCAAGATCGTCGCGGGGTTCCACACCACCGTCGACACGGAGACGACGCCGTGGCCGGCCGCCGAGGACGACCCCGGCCCGCCGCCCCCGCCGATCCGCTCGACCACCGAGGAGGGCGCGCCCCACAACCGGCGGCGCACCGACCCGAAGGACGAGCCGTCGATCCTCTACGGACTCGACACGTTCGGCGCCGATCTGCCCGAGGACGACGAGGAGGAGGAGCGGTATGTTCCGCCCCCTCCCCCACCCCTGCCGCGCATCTCGAAGTACACGGTGACGGCCCTACTGGGCATCGCGGCCGGTTTCGTGCTGTTCCTCTTCCCCCGGCTGATCCCGATCGACGCCGGCCTGGTCACGTTCCTCGGGTTCGCCGCGATCATCGCCGGTGCGGCCACGCTGGTCTGGCGACTGCGGTCCGGCGATGACGACGACGAATTCGACGACGGCGCCGTCGTATAGACAAAGATTGGTGTCTGAGCAGTAACCTACGGTGATGCGTCAGAGTTCGCTCGTCGTCGTCGCCAACCGTCTGCCCCTGGATGACAGTGCCGCCCCGGACGGCGCCTGTGAGTGGCGCCGCAGCCCAGGCGGCCTGGCCAGCGCTCTGCACGCGATTCTCGAGCAGACCCCGGCCACCTGGGTCGGCTGGGCCGGCGGTGTGGGGCGCACGCCGTCCCTGCCCGACCTCGGCAGCCTCCGGTTACGGCCCGTGTCACTGACCGAGGAGGAGCTGCGCGGCTACTACGAGGGGTTCGCCAACTCGACCCTGTGGCCGCTCTACCACGACGCGGTGCAGCAGCCGACGTTCGACCGGGGCTGGTGGGAGACGTACCGGACGGTCAACCAGCGGTTCGCCGAGGCCGCCGCCGAGGTGGCCGAGCCGGGCGCCGCCGTCTGGGTGCAGGACTACCACCTCCAGCTCGTGCCGCAGATGCTCCGGGAGCTGCGGCCCGACCTGCTGATCGGGTTCTTCCTGCACGTGCCGTTCCCGCCGCCCGAGCTGTATATGCAGCTTCCCCGCCGGGTGGAGCTGCTGCGCGGGATGCTCGGCGCCGACCTGGTCGGATTCCAGCGTGAGCAGGCCGCCCACAACGTGGCCCAACTGGCCAAGAAGCTGCTCCGGGTGGAGGCCACCGACCACGCCATCACGATCGACGGGCGGACCGTGCGCGCCGGGGCGTTCCCGGTCTCCATCGACGTCTCCGAGATGCGGGCGCTGGCCACCCGGCCGGACGTGGTCAGCCAGGCGAGGCAGCTGCGGCACGATCTGGGGCAGCCGAAACGGGTGCTGCTCAGCGTCGACCGGCTCGACTGGACCAAGGGCATCGAGCACCGGCTCACGGCGTACAGCGAGCTGCTGCGGGACGGCTTCGTGAAGGTGCGCGACACGGTGATGGTGCAGGTGGCGGTGCCCAGCCGGGAGCGGGTGGAGAGCTATCGCGGCCTGCGGGACCGGATCGAGGGCGAGGTCGGCCGGATCAACGGCGAGTACGGCCGGGTCGGCGAGCCCGCCATCCACTACCTGAACCAGCGGTTCGGCCGTTCCGAGCTGGCCGCCCTCTACCAGACCGCGGACGTCATGGTGGTCACCCCGCTGCGGGACGGGATGAACCTGGTCGCCAAGGAGTTCGTGGCGGCCCGGGAGGACGGCGCCGGCGCGCTGGTGCTCAGCGAGTTCGCCGGGGCCGCCGCCGAGCTGGAGCAGGCGTTCCTGGTGAACCCGCACGACGTGGACGGGCTCAAGAAGACCCTGCTGCAGGCCATGGAGGCGGACAGCGCCGACCTGACCGCCCGGATGACGGCCATGCGGCGGCACCTGGCCCGGCACGACATCATGGCGTGGGCGCGGGCCTACCTGACCGCACTCGACCACACCGGCCGGCTCGCCGAGCGGCTGCCCCCGCTAGCCCGCCGACGGTAACTCCTTGTCCAGCCAGTCCAGGATCGCGTCGATCGGCTCGGCCCAGTTCGTCTCCAGCATCAGGTAGTGCCCCATGCCGGGGAAGAGCAGGGGCGCGCCGCCGTAACGGGCGGCTGCCCGGTCCAGGGCGGTCCGCGGCACCACCCGGTCGTCGGGGCTGCCCACCACGAGCGTGGGCGGCCCGCCGACCGGCTCGGGCAGCGCATCCCGGGAGAACAGCTCGGCCCGTGGGCGGGCGCCGATCCGCTCCAGGTGCGCCGCCGCCTCCTCGGCCGGGAGATCGGGCCCGAACAGCTGCCGGCCGGAGAACCTGAGCCGCCCGCCGAACAGGGCCGGCACGGTCCCCGCCGGGTTGCTGCGCAGGGCGGCGCCCAGGGCGGCCCAGCCGTCCAGCACCGGGGCGATCAGGACCGCCGCGCGGGCCGGGTAGCGGCCCAGCGCCCGCGCCACCACGCGGCTGCCGGTGCCGTGGCCGATCAGCACGGTCTGGCTCGGCAGCGAGGCCGCCACCTGCACCACGTCGTGCGCCTGCGCCCGCAGGTCGCCGCCGGGACGCGGGTTGACCGCGTGGGCCGGGAACCCTCGGCCGGCGGCGTGCCCGATCCAGTGCTCGGCGAACGCCCAGGCGCCGTGGCCGAGGCCGGGCACGAACAGCAGCGGCGGGCGGCCCCGACCGTCGTCGGGCAGCTGGGAGACGACCTCCCGCTCGGCCGCCGGGACCGGGTCGCTCCAGTCCTGGAAACGCAGAAGCTCACTCACTTCGCCGACTCCATACGGGTCAACAGGCTCTCCACGGCCTTCAGGTAGTCGACGTGGTCGACCTCGAACCAGTGGCGCGGCGTCGGCACCACCTTGCGGCGGGACCACGACGCGAGGGGCCGCTGCGACTCCTCCTTCTGCACCACGCCGGCCTTCTCCGGGTCGGTGGTCCGCAGCCGCAGCCAGCGGGACACCGCGACGCTCTGCCAGTGCGCCAGCGGGAACAGCCCGGCGGACGCCTGCACCAGCCCGACCACGGCGAGCGTCGGGTGCTTGCGGGCGAAGGCGTGCAGGTGCAGGTCGGGACGGCCGTCCTCGCCGATGTCGAGCACCTCGGGGGCGAGGAAGTCGAACCGCGGGCGGTAGCCGGTCGCCGTGATCACCAGCTCCGGCTCGATCCGCCGGCCGTCGGACAGCTCCACCGACGCGCCGTCGTAGCGGGTCACGTCCGGCACCGCCTCGATCCGGCCGTGCCCCAGGTAGTGCGGCAGCAGGCCGTTGACGATCGGGTGGCTCTCCAGCGGGGCGTGATCCGGCGCGGGGACACCCCAGCGGGTCAGGTCGGCGGCGGTACGGCGGAGCCGCCGGTCCCGCAGCCACGCGGACATCCGGCGGTGGTAGACCTGATCGGCCGGACGGTTGCCGAGATATTTCGGGAAGTGCCAGTAGCCGCGCCGGGTCGAGTGCCACACCCGGCTCGCGTGCTGGGCCGCCTCGACCGCGATGTCGCACCCGGTGTTGCCGCCGCCGATCACCAGCACCTTGCGGTTGCGCAGGCGGGACGGCTCCTTGTACGCGCTAGCGTGGATCACCTGGCCGGTGAAGTCACCCGGGATCTCCGGCGTCACCGGCGCCCAGTTGTGCCCGTTGGCGATCACCACGGCGGCGTAGCGCTGCACCCGCGACGTGCCGCCGCCGGTCGACTTGATGGTCACGTCCCAGCGGCCCTCGCCCGCGGGGACGATCGACGTGACCTCCATGCCGTACCAGATGTGCTCGCCCAGCCCGAAGTGCTTCGCGTAGCGCTCCAGATATTCGAGAACCTGACTGTGGTGCGGATAGTCGGGCCAGGTGTCCGGCATCGGGAAGTCGGGGAACTCGGTGAGCGGCCGCGACGAGATCAGATGGGCCCCGGCATAGACCGGGCTGCGGTCGTGCCGCCAGTTCCAGGCGCCGCCGACCGAGGTCTCGCGCTCATAGCAGTCGACCGCGAAGCCCAGCTCACGCAGGTTCTTGATGGTGGTCAGGCCGCTGGCGCCGGCGCCGACGACGCAGACGGCGCCGCCACGGTCTCCGAGGTCCGGGGAGTCTTGCACCCGGCGATCCTCGCAGACGGCGAGCCTAGGAGGAAGGGAGCAAAAGGTCCGCGACGATCGGTAGATGATCACTCGCGAGACGTGCCTGATCGGTCGAGATGATCTCGTACCGTTCGATGGTCACGTCGGGGCTGACGAAGAGCGCGTCGATACGCCGGCTGGGCGCCCCGGCCGGGAACGTGGGCACTTCCTCGGACGAGCCGGCCAGCCCGTCCTCGATCGTCCGCCAAGCGCCGCCACCGGGCCCCTCGTTGAGGTCGGCGGCGACGATCACCGGGCCGTCGAGGCGGTCCAGCTCCGCCTTCCAGTGCTGGGCCTGGGACGGCCGCTCGGCCGCGTCCGTGGCCAGATGGGAGCCGGAGACGGTGAAGGTGGCACCCCGCACCGCGCACTCGGCGAAGACGGCGCCCCGCAGGTGCCGGCCCGGGGTGAGCGGGTAGCGCATGCACCAGTTCCGGCGGATCGCCACCCGCAGGCTGACCAGCAGCAGGTTGCCCAGCGACGGCAGCCCGCCGGCCGCCACCACCAGGCCGGTCTCGGAGGCCAGCGCGGCGCATTTCTGCCGCCACCGGAAGCGGCGCGGCGCCTCCTGCACGACGAGGACGTCCGGGGCCAGATCGCGGACCAGGCCGGACAGCGCGGCCCGGTCGTCCCGCAACCCGTGGATGTTGTAACTGACCACCCGCAGCGGAACCCCGGACATCCCCGGCCGCCTCAGCCGCGCCGGGCGAGGTCGGCCGCGCCGACCACACCGGCGGCGTTGCCCATCCGGGCGGCGTGGATCGCGGCCACCGGGAAACGGTCCCGGTTGGCGAGCTGCTCCCGGTACGTCCTCTCGAGCGGCCCCATGAGCAGCGGCCCCGCGTCGATCACGCCACCGCCGATCACCATGATCTGCGGATCCAGGCTCTGCGCGAGGTCGGCGAGCGCCACCCCGAGCCAGTAGCCGACCTGGGCAAAGGCGTCCATCGCGACCCCGTCGCCGGCCCGGGCCGCCTCGGTGATCTGCCGGCCGGTGATCGCGAGGGCGTCACCGCCGGCCAGCTCGAGAAGCCGGGCGGCCCGCTCCGGCTCCTGCCGCGCGCCGGCCCGCCCGAACCGGACCAGGGCGTTGCCGCTCGCATACTGCTCCAGGCAGCCCAGACGGCCGCAGCCGCACGGATGCCCGTCCGGCACGGACTGGATGTGGCCCAGCTCGGCGGCGATGCCGTGGGCGCCTCGCCACAGGTTGCCGTTGACCACGATCGCGCCGCCGATGCCGGTGCCCACGGTGATCATCACCATCGACTCGGCCTGCTTGCCCACCCCGAACCGGAACTCCGCCCAGGCGGCCACGTTGGCGTCGTTGTCCAGCACGACGGGCAGTCCGATCGCCTTGCTCACGTAGTCGCGCAGCGGCTCGTCACGCCAGGCCAGGTTCGGCGCGAACAGCACGGTCGAGCCGGTGGCGTCGATCCACGCGGCGGCGCCGATCCCGATCGCGGTCGCCTGCGGGTACTGCCCGACCAGCTCGGCGGCCACCTCGACGATCGTGTCGCGGGTGCCGGCCGGGTCGTCCGCCGGCGTCGGCCGCCGGTTCGACGCGAGCACGTTGCCCAGCTCGTCGACGACACCACCGGCGACCTTGGTGCCGCCGACGTCGATTCCGATGGTCAGCGTCACGCTGCCCGTCCCCTCTGCAAACAGTTACACCGCGGCGCCGGGGCGGGCGTCGTCGCCCTGGCCCGGCTCGCGGTCCTCGGACGCCGAAGCGCCCAGCTCATGATCCACGCTACGGGGTTCGGCGGCGTCGTCTGCGGCCACCTCCGCCGAAGCCGGGCCAGATCCCGGACCCGAAGCCGAGCCCGGACCCGAGACCGAAGCCGAACCGGAGCCCGGACCCGAAGCCGAGACCGAAGCCGAACCCGGGGCGGAAGCCTGGGGTGCGGCCGGGGCGGAAGCCTGCGGTGCGGCCGGGCCGGAAGCCTGCGGTGCGGCCGGGCCGGAAGCCTGCGATGTGGCCGAGCCGGAAGCCTGGGCCGGGGGTTCTGCCGTGGCCATGGCCCACACGTCGCCGCTCGCCCGAGACCCTCCACCGGCGCCCGCCCCGGATCCGCCAGCGTGCGGCGGAGTTTTCCCCTGGGCGGAAGTCCGGGCGGCACGGGCCTGCTCGACCGCCCGGGCCACCGCCTCCTCGGCGGCGGCCGCGCGTGCCCGGGCCGCCGCGGCGGCCGCACGGGCGTCGGCCGCGCTGGCCGCTCCCCACGGGTCGTCGCCGGAGTCGGGGGCGGGCGGCTCCTCGTCGACGTGGGTGGCCGCGGACCAGGCCTGATCCGGCGAGGGGGACGCGGGACGGCTGCGTGGTGCCGGCGGACGGGGACGCTCGGCGGTCATCGAGGAGAAGGCGCGCATCAGCCCGGCCACCCCGCTCGCGATCTCGCCGGCGCTGGAGGCGAGCCGCTCGGCGGTCTCGGGGCTGGGGTCGCGCACCGCCGCGATCGCCTTGCAGACCGGGCAGACACAGCACTCGGCGCTGCCGGTGGACAGGTCATCGCGGCCGAGCACACCCATCAGGCCGGCGACCGACTCACCCAGGAGACCGAATGCGTCCCCGGACGTGTGACCACCCGCCGAGGTCCGGGCGAGGATCGCCGCGATGAGACGCTCGGCCTCCTCCCGAGCTGATCCGGGCATCTCCGCTCCCCTCGGCCGGCGGCTCAGGCCGCGGGCAGGCTCTCGACGCGGCGCTTGAGCTCCTTCAGCGCCGTATCCATGATCATTTTCTCAGCTTTGCGGCGGAACATGCCCAGCATTCCGATCGCGAGGTCCACCGCAAGGGTGTACGTCACGGTGGTGCCGCCGTCCGCGGTCTCCACCAGATCGTAGGAGCCCTCCTGCGAACGCTGCGTCTTCGACGGCTCGACCAGGCTCCACTCGATCCGGGAGAGATCGTCGGCGTACGCGTACTCCAACGTGTACTCGTCGACCAGCACCGTGGCGTCGATCTGGAACCGGACCTGCGCGGCGTAGCCGTCCTCATACTCCTCGAGGACCTCCACCCGCTTGATCGACTCCGCCCACTCCGGGTAGCGCGCGAAGTCGCAGATCACCGCCGCGACCCGGGCCAGGGGCGCATGGACCTGAATCGACTGTGTCGAGGTGTCCGCCATGCACGCGAGGCTACCCGCCGGGTACGACGGATCGCGCGACCGGGGCGGCGCCCACCCGGGGGTCCGCCGCGGACGTGACACCCGGCCGGGCAGCACACGGACGAGCCGATGTCGGTCCCTCCCGCTACCATCCGTCACGTGCCAGCCCTCGCCAGTGGTCCCGTGCGCATCCGACCGGCCGAAGCCGCGGCCCGTGCCGTCATGCTCGTGCTGGTCGCCGCCCTGACCTATGCCTTCACCGGCAGCGTCGCCCAGCTCGGCTGGGTCGCCCTCCTGGCGGTCGCGGCGGCGCCCTCCTTCCTCGCCCGCGGCCACGCCGTCCTCGCCCCGCTCGGGCGGTTCGGCGAGGTGGTGGTGACCTGCCTGGCCGCCGGCTCGGTCGCCGCCGAGTCGATCGGGCGGATCACCGGAGGGTTCGGCGCCGAGGCGGTGCTGCCCTATCTGGCCGTGCCGCTGCTCACCGCGGCCCTGCGGCGCCGCCAGACCGAGGGTGTCGCCCTGCTCGCGACGGCGGCGGTGACCATGGCGGTCAGCGGTGTGGCCTTCGGCACGCTGGCCGGGGGCTACTACGCCGTCTGCGCGCAGTGGCTGGTGCAGGGGGCGATCATCACGTTCGCCACCGAGACGATGCGGCAGCTGCTGCAGCCGCCCGACCCGACACCCCAGCCCTATGCCGAGGCCACCCGGCTGCTGACCCAGCTGCGCAGCGTGGCCCGCTCGCTACCGGGCGCCACCCTCGACCCGGGCGGCATCTCCGAGCACCTGCTGGAGGAGCTGCGCGTGGTCGCGCCGGGCCACCGGGCGGCGGTGCTGTCGGCCAGCGGCGGCGGGCGGCTGGTGGTGCTCGCGCAGACCGGCGCCGAGCGGGTCGACTGGGAGACCACGCTCGACGCCGACTCGGGCATCGCCGACGCCTGGGCCACCCAGCAGCCGCAGACGGCGAGCCGGTCACAGGCGCGCAGCCATCACGGGGGCGACGTGTCCTCGCTGGTGGTGCCGCTGGTCGCCGGGGTGCGCACGATCGGTCTCGTCATCCTGGAGACGGATGCCGCGGGGGCGTACCCCTCCTCGGTGGTCCAGGCCGTGACCGAGGTGACCGGCCCGGCCTCGCTGCGGCTGGAGGCCGCCCTGCTCTTCGACGACGTGCGCTCGCTGGCCACCAACGAGGAGCGCCAGCGCCTGGCCCGGGAGATCCACGACGGCGTGGCGCAGGAGCTGGTGATGGTCGGCTACGGCATCGACAACGCGCAGGCGACGCTGCCGGAGGGCGCCGAGGAGACGGCCGAGGAGCTGCGCACGCTGCGGGCCGAGGTGACCCGGGTGATCACCGAGCTGCGGCTGAGCCTGTTCGAGCTGCGCTCCGAGGTCGACCGCAACGGTGGTCTGGCCGCGGCCATCGCGGAGTATGCGCGGACCCTGGGCACCAGTGCCGGGCTGCGGGTGCACTTCACCTTCGACGAGTCGACGGCCCGCCTGCCGGCCGCGACCGAGGCGGAGCTGCTCCGGATCGCCCAGGAGGCGATCACCAACGCGCGCAAGCACGCCGGCGCGTCCAACCTGTGGGTGACCTGCACCGTCGACCCCCCGTATGCGGAGATCGAGGTGTCCGACGACGGCAAGGGGTTCGCGGACACGCGACCTGACGGCCGCTACGGCCTTACCATCATGGCGGAACGTGCCGAACGCATCCGAGGCCGTCTCAGGATCACGCCGCGACACCCCAGCGGGACAACCGTCGCCGTAGTGCTCGGAACCCCGCCTCGGCGCGATAGCGTGCGGGATAGCGTTTCAGCTCCAGAAGGGGAGTAACCCGAGCATGTCGACCAGTCCTGCGCCGACGACGCGCACCAAGGTCCTCCTTGTCGACGATCACGACCTGATTCGTAAGGGGCTGCGACACGCATTCGAGCGCGACCGTCAGTTCGAGGTCGTCGGCGAGGCCGCCACGGCGGCGGAGGCGGTGCGCCAGGCCGGCGCCCTGCAGCCGGATGTCGTGATCATGGACCTGCGCCTGCCCGACGGCAGCGGCCTGGAGGCCACCCGCGCCCTGCGGAAGAACAACGCGAACATGGGGATCGTGGTCCTGACCATGTATGCAGGCGACGACCAGCTCTTCGGCGCTCTCGAGGCCGGGGCCAGCGCGTTCGTCCCGAAAACGGCTCCCGCGGACGAGGTCGTGGCAGCCGCACGGCACGCCGCGTCGGCGCCCAGCGCGTTCACGGCGGCCGATCTGGCCGAGGCCATGAAGCGCCGGCTCGCTCCGTCCGGCCCGCAGCTCTCGCCTCGCGAGGGTCAGGTGCTGCGGCTGCTCGCCGACGGCATGAGTGTCGCCGGCATCGCCAAGCAGCTCTTCGTGTCGGAGTCGACGGCCAAGACCCACATCTCGAAGCTCTACGAGAAGCTGGGTGCGGCCAACCGGGCGCAGGCACTCATGACCGCGCTCCGGCTGGGTCTGCTGGAAGCGCCGGACGCCCCCAAGTTCTAGACTTATCTAGACAGATTCGGCGTTTCTGTATTTCAAACGCCGAATCAGGATATAAGCCTCGCAGCCCAGGCAGAACCCGAAAGCTGCGTTGAGAAATGCGGCGAGCAGCCCGAAAGCTGCCGCCGTGATGCCGACTGCGGTCAGACCGGTCAGGTAACCCGCGGCGGAGACGGCCAGGAAGGTGAAACCCACGAGTTGGGCGAACCGCACGGGGGCGGCCGGCTCACGCTCGACGGGCGGACCGAGGCGCGGCAGCACCAGAGCGCGGAAGATCCTCGGGTAGGGACCGCGTCGTGGGCTCCACGCGGTGATCGCGAAGACGACAGCCTGGGCGAGCGCGAGCAGGCCCGAGCCGGTGATCAGCACGAGCGCGATGACGACGGTGGTGAGCACGGCGGCGAAGCGCTGGCCGCGGGGATCCAATTCCATGAAGCCTATTATTCCTCCAGGGAAAGTAGGACTTTCCGCAGGAGCCCGTTGAGCTGCTCCAACTCGTCCTGACTCAGCGCACCGAGGGCCCGCTGGTCGACCGCCATGCCCTTGAAGATGTGCTTGCTCCACATCTCCCGGCCCTCCTGCGTGGGCCGGACGATCACCCGCCGCCGGTCGACGCCGTCCATCTGCCGCGTGATCAGCCCCGCCTCGTCCAGGCGATCGAGCCGGCTGGTCATCGCCGCCCGCGTCACGTTCGCCGCCTCGGCCAGCTGCGCCGGCGTCGCCTCGGTCGGCCACGGCTGAACCATCAGGACGTGCAGCGTCTTGTAGTCCTGGACGGTGAACCCCTCGTTGAAGATCGCCAGATCCGCGCGGTCGATCCACCGCTGGATGTGCTTCATCCGCACCAGGGCGCCCTCGACCTCGGGCGCGAAGGTCGGCTCGTTCTTCCAGAAACTCGACCACCGGGCCACATGCTGGTCCACGCTGTCTTCCATGACCACCCAGTCTGCCACGCCTCTAACTATTAGATTGCGAATAGTTAGACGTTGAACTAGTGTCGGCCACCATGACCCGTGACTTCCGGCTGCTCGCCATCGGCCAGGGCCTCTCCTGGCTCGGCAACGCGTTCCAGACCGTCGCCCTCGCCGTCGCCGTCATCGCCACCGGAGGCGGCGCACGCGACCTCGGCCTGGTCATGGCGACGAACATCCTCACCCTGCTGGCCGGCACCCTCTTCGGCGGCGTCTGGGCCGACCGGCTCCAACCCCAGCGGGTCATGGTCGCCTCCGACCTGATCCGCTTCGCCGCCACCGCCGGCATCGCCGCCATGTTCGCCACCGGTGGCTACCAGTTGGGCCTGCTCTGCGCGCTCACCGTCGTCTCGGCCGGCGCCGGCAGCTTCTTCAGCCCCGCCATGAGCTCGCTCAAGCCCCTGCTCGTCCCGGCCGAGGAACGGCAGAAGGCCAACGCCACGCTCAGCCTTCTGCAGTCGGCGTGCGGCGTCGCCGGTCCGGCCACCGCGGGCATCACCGTCGCCGCCTTCGGCGCGCCGACCGGATTCACCATCAACGCGGTCAGCTTCCTCGCCTCCCTGGTCGCCGCCGCGATGATCCGGGTACGGGCTCCGCGCGGCCCGCGTACCCCCATGCTCGGAGAGCTCGCCGCCGGCCTACGGGAGATCCGCAGCCGGGACTGGCTGCTCGCCAACCTGCTCGGCGCCACCACCTACCACATCGCCAACGGCGTGATCATGGTCCTCGTGCTGGTGGTGGCGATGGAGCGGCTCGGCGGCCCGCACGCGATCGGCTGGATCGCCGCCGCAGAGGGCCTGGGCGGCGTGATCGGCTCGGCGATCGGCATGCGGTTCCGGCCACGGCGGCTGCTGCTCGCCGGCCTGCTGGCCCTGCCACTGATGTCGGTGTGGGCGTTCTCCTACGTCTGGCCCGGCACCCTCGCCGCCATCATGATCGGTGCCGTGATCGGGTACGCCGGCCTGCTCTTCTACGACGTGGCCTGGGACACGTCCCTGCAGGAGAACGTGCCGCACCGATTCCTCGGCCGCGTCGCCTCCTGGGACTATCTGGCGTCGTTCCTGGCCATGCCGGTGGGCAACACGATGGCCGGGCCGCTCGTCGACCGGTTCGGCATCGACCGGGTGCTGACCGTGTGCGCCTGCATCCTGCTCGCCGCCTCCGTCGCCATGCTGGCCGTCCCCGGTTCCCGCCACCTGACCCGCACCGACAGACCGGCCGAAGACCCGAACACCCCCGCCGAGGCCCCGAACTCCCCCACCACCGCCACCGCCTCGGACATCCCCGCCGACGCCTCGAACTCTCCCGCCATCGCACCGGGCTCACCCGGCTTCACCCCGGAT
The DNA here is from genome assembly GCF_050956125.1 of Actinoplanes sp. CA-252034. NCBI lineage: Bacteria > Bacillati > Actinomycetota > Actinomycetes > Micromonosporales > Micromonosporaceae > Actinoplanes > Actinoplanes sp. CA-252034. Next base: position 1,666,462 of record NZ_CP191846.1, on the reverse strand, counting down.
TTCCCGTCCGCCGACCCGACACCGGCCGCGACCCTCGTCGCAGACCCGCACCGCGACTAGAGATCTGTGCGGGTCAAGTTCGGCGCACGCCTTGGGCGCGGGTGTCGGGCGCTGTTCCGGTGGAGTCGGCCGTAGCCCCGGCGGGGTGTCGCGATGGCACGGCGGGGGTGGCGGGTTTCAGGGGGTCGGGAGGAGCTCTGCCAGGGCGGCGATCAGGTGCGGCTTCGTCGGCACCCCCGTCGCGCGGCGGACCTCGCGGCCCTCGGCGTCGATGATCAGCAATGTCGGGGTACGCCAGATGCCCAGCTCCCGCACCTCGTCGAGGTGGCTCTCGGCGTCCACCTCGACGTGCCGGACGGCCGGCAGGAGGGTGGCGACCTCGCTGCTGACCCGGCGCACCGCCCGGCACGGGGCGCAGAACGCGGTGGAGAACTGGAGCAGGGTCACCGCGGCCGGCTCCACACCGAGCCGTTCCAGCAGGGCCGGCTCCAGGCGTACCGCATCGGTCATGTCCTGATCTTTGCTCTTGACCGCCGAATCAGCCACTCGCCCGTCGCGGCGACGCCGCCACCACCCGAACGTCATGCCCGCGACCAGCACCACCACCACGGCCGCCAATCCCACCGGATCCATGGGTGAACTCTGACATGCGGTCAGGCCGAGCGGTAGGCCTCGGCCTGCAGCGTGAACAACTGCGCATACAGGCCGTCGACCGCCATCAGCTCCTCGTGGTCGCCCTCCTCGACGACCGAGCCGTGGTCCAGGACGTAGATCCGGTCGGCCTCGCGGACACTCGCCATCCGGTGGGTGATCAGCACCACGGTCCGTCCCGCGGCCAGTTCGCGCAGCCGCCGGTAGACCTCGTGCTCGGCGCGTGCGTCCAGGTTCGCGGTCGGCTCGTCGCAGATCAGCAGCGGCGCGTCCCGGTGGAACGCCCGGCTCACGGCGAGCCGCTGCCACTGCCCACCGGACAGGTCGGCGCCGTCGGTGAAGTGCCGGGACAGCAGCGTCTCGTACTGCCGGGGCAGCTCGACCACGAACTCGTGCGCGTCGCCGGCCCGCGCCGACTCCTGCACGGCGGCCAGGGTCGCCGGCCGGTCGTGCCGCCCGATCGCGATGTTCAGCCGCGCCGACAGCGGCCACCGGGTCGGCTCCTGCATCACCACCGCCACGCGCTCCCGCATCGACTCCGGGCCGAACCGGGTCACGTCGACTCCGTCCCAGGTCACCGTGCCCTTCTGCGGCCGGTAGAGCCCGGCCAGCACGCCCGCCAGCGTCGACTTGCCGGAGCCGTTCTCGCCGACCAGCGCGACGATCTGCCCCCGCCGCAGCGTCATGGCCACCCCGTTGACGGCCGGCCGCTCGGCGTCCGGGTAGCTGAAGGTCACCCCGTCCAGCCGGATCTCCCGGAACCCGGCGGGCGTGTGCTGCTCCGGCTCGGGCTCGGCCCGCGCCCGCGACATCTCGCAGAAGCCCTGGAAGTCCGAGAAGTAGAGACCCTGCTCGTAGACCCGGTTCGCGGTGAACGCCAACTCGGACAACTTGCCGATCCCCAGGTTGATCGCGTAAGCGGCGGCACCCGCCGCGGCCAGCTCCATCCGGCCGGTCCACAACAGCCAGAGCAGCACGAGGTACGCCAGACCGGTCGCCAGCCCACTCAGCGCCTGTCCCGCCAGATTGGTCCGGACCACCCGCCCGATCACACGGATCTCCTCCAACGTGGAGATCCGCAACAGCCTCCCGACCTCGGTGAGCAGGAATCGCCGTACCGTGAAAGCCCGCAGCTCGGCGGCCGGCTCACGCGCCGCCAGCAGGTAGGCGAGCATCCGCTGCCGTCGCCAGACGGCGATCAAGCGCAGCTTGCTGCGGTAACCCAGCTTCGCCGAGCGCACCGCCGCCCACGCCGTCGGCACCACCGCGAGGACCAGCATCGGCAGCAGCGCCGGATGCAGCACCGCCAGCACACTCGCCGCCGCGGCCAGCCCCACCAGGTGTGTCAGCACCTCGATCCCATGATCGACCACCTGCTGTGCGGCCGAGATGCCCCGGTCCCGGGCCCGCTCCATGGCGTCGCGCCAGCCCGGATCGTCGAAGGTTGCCAGGTCCACGCGTGTCGTCAGGTCCAGGAGCCGCATCTCGGCGGCCTCGTAGACCATCGGCGACAGCCGCCCGTGCGCCGCCGTGGCCGCCGACGCGAGCAGACCCCGCACGGCGAGGGCCAGGACCAGGAGCAGCAGCGAGGGTACGGCCGCCCGCACCCGTTCCGGTGTGGGCCCGGCCAGCAGCAGCCCGTCCAGGACACCCACCACGCTGATCAGGCCGACCGCGGCGGCCACGCCCGCGGCCACCTGCAGGAGCAGCACCGCCAGGGTGGTCCGCCGACTGGCCCGCCACCCGAGCAGCCAGGCCTCCCGCAGCAGCGCGGGCAGCCGCCGGACCATCTGCCGGAACGTGGTGTTGGCCGCCTCCTCGGTGCTGGTCAGCCAGTAGGGCAGCTCGAGCTCCCCGTCGTCCTGCGCGGCCAGCATCCCCTCCGCCGCGACCGCGACGCCGTCCTCGGGGGTCTCGGTGGTCTCGGGGGCGGGATCCGGCATCGACGGCCACCTCTCGGGTCGGCGCACCGGAGCTCCGCGGGCGTGGCACGGCACGCGCGCATGGGCGACACGCCGGACGTGCCGGAAGCCCCGCCTCCGTTCCTACGCCGCAGGGGCCGGGCCGTCCAGCCGCTCGCCCGCTCATTCACGCATTCACGCGGGCAGGCTCCGACCGTGTGCCGGTCGAAGCCTGCCCGTGTGGCGGTTCCGTCGATCAGTAGCGGACCCTGATGGTGACCCGCCTGTTCAGTTTCTGTTTCCGTTCGTCGACCGGGTTGACGCCGCCGGCGCCGACGGTCTTGATCGTCGTGCGGGCGGGTGGCTTCGGAAACCCTCTCACGATTCACCGCGGTCGCCGATCAGCCCGGCGGACCGGGCCGGGGCCAGAGGGGACAGACACGGCGGGTGATGGCGCCGAGCCTGCTGAGGCGGCCACCGAGCCACCGCGGGGCCCGCTGGAGCAGCGCCGAACGACCGCCGGGCCTGCCGAACGACCGCCGGGCCTGCCGGGCCTGCTCGGGGCGGCCGGGCCTGCTCGGGGCGGCGCCGGGCGACCGCCGCGCCTCAGCGGGCGGTCAGCAGATCGGTGAGGCGGGCGGCCTGGGCCTCCCACCGCCACTCGGCCTCGACCCAGGCCCGGCCGGCCGCGCCCATCGCCTTGGCCTTCGCCGGATCGGCGAGCAGGCCGGACACCCGGTCGGCGATGGCGTGGACGTCGGACCCACCGACCACGTAGCCGGTCTCCCCCTCGCGGACCGCGTCGGGAGCGCCGCCCGAATCGCCGCCGACCACCGGCAGACCGGTCGCGGAGGCCTCCAGGTAGACGATGCCGAGGCCCTCGACGTCGAGGCCGGCGGCACGGGTGCGGCAGGGCATGGCGTAGACGTCGCCGGCCGCGTAGTGCTCGGGCAGCTCCGCCCACGGGACCGAACCGGTGAAGACCACGTCGCACTCCACGTTGTTCTCGCGGGCCAGCCGCTCCAGGGTCTTGCGGTAGGGGCCACCGCTGACCAGCAGCAACGCGGCGCCGGGGACGCGGCGGCGGATCTCCGGGAGGGCACGGATCAGCATGTCCTGGCCCTTGCGCGGGACCAGGCGGGAGACACAGACGACCACCGGGCGGCCGGTCAGCCGGTGCCGCTCACGGACGGCCGAACCGTCCACGCCGGGATGGAACTTGTCGACGTCGACGCCCGGGGCCAGCCGCCGCAGGTCGGTGAGGCCGTGCAGGGCCCTGTCGAGGCGGGTGCGCTGATACTCGCCGAGGTAGGTGATGACGTCGGTGCCGCGGGCGATCCGCCGGAGCAGGCCCCGGGCGCCGGGCAGCGCGGCCCAGCCGATCTCGTGGCCGTGGGTGATGCCGACGGCACGCTCGATCCCGGCGTTGCGGCGCAGCCCGTGAGCGAGAAGGCCGAGCGGAGCGGCCGCGCCGAAGAGGACGCTGTCACAGCCGTGACTGCGGGCCAACTCGGCGGCGCGCCGGGCGACCGCGGGCGTGGGCAGCAGGAGGCCGGTGGACTCCCGCACCACCTCGAAGGGCTGCTCGGCGTCGAACTCGGCGGCGCCCCGCCAGGTCGACGAGTAGACCACGAGGGACCCGGCCGGCTGCCGGACCGCCAGATTGTGCACGAACTGCTGGATCCCACCGGGCCGCGGCGGAAAGTCGTTCGTGACGAGCAGCGTGCGCCCCATCAGCGGTCTCCCCGGAGGTCACGGGAGGCGATGAACGCGATGAACGACGGCGACAGAGGTCGGCAGGGCATCAGCGGTCTCCCCTGGCCCAGGCTCGGGCGGCGGCCATGCGCTGCACGGTGGACGGGTGCGAGGCGAACATGGCGTGCTCCCAGGAGGGTGGGTCGGGGTCGGACAGGTTGACGGTGCCGAGGCGGCGCTGCATCGCCTCGAACGTCACGGCGTCGCCGGTCAGGGTGAGGGCATGGGTGTCGGCGCGGGCCTCGACACGCCGGGACACGAACGACTGGGCCGGACCGGAGATCAGGCCGGCCACCGTGGTGACAGCCAGCAGCAGCCCGATGGCACGGGGCTCGGCGATCGAGTCGACGCCGGCCAGGCGCAGCAGCCACTGCCAGGAGCCGAGCAGGTAGAGGGCGACCACCGCGATCGCGGCGCCGAGGGCACCCAGGACGGTGCCGGTCAGCACGTCCTGGTCCTTGGCGTGGCCCAGCTCGTGGGCGGCCACCGAGACGATCTCACCGGGGGTGGCCTCGGTCAGCATGGTGTCGTAGACGACGATGCGGCGGGTCGGGCCGAGGCCGGAGACATACGCGTTGACCGCCCGGGTGCGCCGGGACGCGTCGGCGACCAGCACGTCCTTGACCGGCACGCCGTCACGCTCGGCGAGGGCCAGCAGCTCGGCGCGCAGCGGGCCGTCGGCCATCGGGGTGAACCGGTTGAAGACCGGCTCGACGACGACCGGCAGCACGAACGACAGCAGCACCACCAGCCCGGCGGCCCCGGCCGCGCCGATCGCCCACCACCAGCGGGGCGCGAAGTGGGTGACGGTGAAGAAGCCGGCCAGCACGATCGCCCCGAGCACCGCGCCGACACCGAACGACTTGAGCAGGTCGACCGACCAGCCGCCCCAGGTCTGTGTGGAGATGCCGAACCGCGCCACGACGGTGTGCCGCCAGGCGGCCAGCGGCAGACTGATCACCTCGGCGACCAGGGCGACGGCGAGACCGCCGAGGACCGCCCGGGCCAGCCAGTGGTCGCCGAACGGGCGGCCGGCCAGCTCGATCAGGCGCGCGCCGAGCGGGGTCAGCCCGAGCGCCAGGGCCACCAGCAGGCCCAGGACCATGCCGCCGTAGGAGGCGGGACGCAGCTCGGCGTGGAAGGCGCGGGAACGGGCCACCTGGTCGGCGGGCAGCTGCCCCAGAGCGGCCAGCTGGTCGGCGCGGGGCGCGGGGGCGCGATGCCAGGGCACGGTGGCGGCCGCGAACCCGATCAGGGCCACCAGGAGCACGACGAACGCGCCGGCCGCCCACAGTCGCGGGCTCACCGCGGGGCCCCCACCAACATCAAGACCCTCCGAGAGGTACGACGGAACGTGCTCACCGGCACCCCTCGGCCATCGGGTGAACCCGGAACAGCCGCCGGGCGGGCCGGCCGTGACCGCCCATCCTAGAGATCCCGGTCATCACCTGCCGGAGACGGCCACCGGCACGGAAGATGATCACGCCACGTCACGGCCCGGCCTGAAGATCGGCGCGACGGCCGGCGGACGTGGGGTCTCCAGCAGCTCCACCTCGAAGCCGGCCAGCTCGAACATCTCGATCGCCCGCAGCTCGCCCGGTGTCAGGTCGGCGATCCCGTCGGGGGTGTCCATCAGAACGCTGACCAGGCACCCGTTGCAATCGACGCTCCGCTCGGCGCAGCGCCCACAATCGATGATCATTACCCCTCCTCATCGGGAGGTCGGCCCCGTCCCGGACAAGCGACGGACCGGCCACCATCGGTGACAGTCACGCTAAGCGAGGGGTATGACAGTTTTACGAGCGCGACAGCCGGCGCAGCAGAGAATCCGCGCCCATCGGGTAGGCGCCGTGCCGGCGGACACCGTCCGCCACCTCCCGATCGGAGGAGACCACGACCACCGGGCGGCCCGGCGGCTCGGCCCGGACCAGCTGCCGGATCAGCTCGTCGGCGGTGGTGCCCTTCTTGGAGAAGAGCACCCGGACCCCGCGCGGCGCCGGCGGCAGCCCGTGCACCCGCTCGGCCCCGTCGAAGACCACGGTGACCTCGTCGCCGGTCTGCGCGGCGATCCCGCCGAGGCCGGTGATCAGGCGTTTGCGCTGCTGCTCGAGGGACATGTCGGCGAAGCCGCGCTTGGTGACGTTGTAACCGTCGACGACCAGGTGCGCCCGGGGCAGGGCGAGCAGCTGGTCGAGGCGGCCGGGGTCGTCGGTGTCCTGGGCGCGGGCCCGGGACCGCTCGGGCGCGCCGGGACGGTCGGCGGCGGTGTCGGCGACGAAATCGGCGGGCAGCTTGTCGGCCGGGCCGATGGCGAGCTCCCGGCGCAGCCCGGACGCGGCCTGGCCGATCGTCTCGAGGAGCAGCCACAGCCGGGCGTCGTCGACGGCACGGGCGTCCTTGGCCGCCTGTTTCCCGGTGGCGGCGGCCGCCTCGGCGTCGGAGAGGCGCGAGCGCAGACGGCGGACCTCCGCCTCGTGGTCGAGGGTGGCCCGCGCGGCACGGCCCTTCTCGGTCGCCAGCAGGTCGGTGGCGCGTTTCTGCGCGGCCTGCGCCTCACGCAGGGCCTTCGCCGTGGTCCGCGCCTCCTCGCGCAGCTGGCCGAGCTCCTCACGGACGCGGGCCAGCTCGTCGCGGAGCTTCTCGGCCTCGACCCGGGCGACGGCCCGGTCGTGCTCGGCGCGGGCGGCCCGCTGCTCGGCCGCCCGGACCTGGGCGGTCACGGCGGCGCTGTCGGCCTCGGCGCGGACCGCGTCACCGGCGGCGTCGATCAGCTCGCGCCAGCCGTCCGGCCGGGCCAGGTAGGCCAGCGCGGCCACCTCGACCGGATCGGCGGCGGCGGGGGCGACTCCGCTGGTCACGGCGGCGCCGAGGTCACCCGCGTCGGCCATGATCCGGGTGCCGATGCGCTGCCGGAACAGCGGGTCGGCGACGAGTTGGGCGGCGATGTCACGACCGCCGAGACGGGCCCGGCGGTTGGGGGCGAAACGGGCGACCCGGCGCAGCGGCACCGGCATCTCGTCGGCCGGGAGCCCGGGCAGGGCCGCGGCGGCGAGCACGGTGATCCGCTGGCGGACCGCCTCCGGCAGCACCGGCTCGGGGCTGAGGTCGAAGCCCGGTGACGACAGGCCGTCGAGATCCAGTGAAGGCGAGAAGTCCGCACCCTCCGGCACCGCCTCCTCCTCGGGGCGGTCATCAGGGTTCAACAGCGCGGACATCTCCCCATTCTCACACCGGCGACGACCGATTCGCCCAGCGGAGCAAGTGATCTTTTCCCGCCCCGGCCCCGGTTGATGTCATACCCCCTCTCTATCGTTGCCGCCCGTGACGCATCGGGCCTATGTGCAGGGCACTCTGGACTCGCTGCTGTCCGCCGACGGCTCGGTGGACCCGGCGGCGCTGTCCCTGGCTGACACCACGTTCGTGGTGCTCGACCTGGAGACCACCGGCGGCGCTCCGGACGGCGGTGGGATCACCGAGATCGGGGCGGTCAAGGTGCGGTCCGGCGAGCGGCTGGGCGAGTTCGCGACGCTGGTCAACCCGGGTGAGCCGCTGCCGCCGTTCATCACCGTCCTGACCGGCATCACCGAGGCGATGCTGCGGCCGGCCCCACCGATCGAGACGGTGCTGCCGGCCCTGCTGGAGTTCCTGCGCGGCGCGGTCCTGGTGGCGCACAACGCGCCCTACGACGTCGGTTTCCTGAAGGCGGCGTGCGCCCGGCACGGCTACCCGTGGCCCCATCCACGGGTGCTCGACACGGCGGCGCTGGCCCGGCGGGCGCTGACCCGCGACGAGGTGCCCAACCGCAAGCTGGGCACGCTGGCGCACTTCTTCCGGTCGCCGGTGCAGCCCAACCACCGGGCGCTCGACGACGCGAAGGCGACCGTCGACGTGCTGCACGGGCTGATCGAGCGGCTGGGCAGCTTCAAGGTGCACACGCTGGGCGACGCGATCGAGTTCGCGAAGGCGGTCACCCCGGCGCAGCGGCGGCAGCGGCACCTGGCCGACGGGCTGCCACACGTGCCGGGGGTCTACATCTTCCGGGCCGCCGACGAGCGGCCGCTCTACGTGGGCACGTCGAAGGACGTGGCGACCCGGGTGCGCAGCTACTTCACTGCCGGGGAGAAACGGGCCCGGATCTCCGAGATGCTCACCGCGGCGGTGCGGGTGGAGGCGGTGGAGTGCGCGCACTCGCTGGAGGCGGAGGTGCGTGAGCTCCGGCTGATCGCGGCGCACGCTCCGCCGTACAATCGGCGCTCGAAGTTTCCCGAGAGGGTCGTCTGGCTGAAGCTGACCGCCGAGGCCTTCCCGCGCCTGTCCGTCGTCCGGCGTCTCGCCGAGGACGGCGCGACCTATCTGGGTCCGTTCTCGTCGCGGCGGACGGCCGAGCTGGCCGCCGCCGGCGTCTACGACGCCGTGCCGTTGCGACAGTGCAGCCACAAGCTCTCGCTGCGCTCGAAGACGCCGGCGTGCGCGCTGGCCGAGCTGGGGCGGTGCCCGGCGCCGTGCGAGCACGAGATCACCCCGGAGGAGTACGACGTACGCGCCGCCCTGCCCTTCCGGACGGCCACGACCGGCGACCCCGGCCCGGTGATCGCCGCGATCCTGGCCCGCATCGACGCCCTCGCCGACAAGCAGCGCTACGAGGAGGCCGCGGTCGTCCGGTCCCGTCTGATCGCCCTGCTGCGTGCTCTGATCCGGATGCAGCGGCTGGACGCGGTGACCCGGCTGCCGGAGCTGGTGGCCGCCCGCCGGGACGACAAGGGTGGCTGGGAGATCGTGGTGGTCCGGCACGGCCGGCTGGCCGCCGCGGCGACGTCGCCACCGCGGGCGCATCCCCGTCCGACGCTGGACGCGGCGAGGCTGACGGCCGAGACGGTGCTGCCGGGCGCGGGCCCGGTTCCGGCCGCGACGGCGGAGGAGACGGAGCGGATCCTCGCGTGGCTGGAGAGGCCCGACACCCGCCTGGTGGAAACCGCGGGCGACTGGGTGTCACCGGTTCGTGGCGCGGCGCGATTCTCCGCCCTCCTCACCAGGGCGGAAGGGGCGGCATCCGGTCAAGACTCGTCCGTTCGCCTATCGGTAACTGACCGTTTGGATGACGCTCGCTCGCTTAGGCTGTAAGGCACGCGCAACTGTCGCAATGATTCGTCACATTTGCGGGCCTGAAGCTTGGCGACCGGCCCCTTCCGATGATTCGCTTGCGAAGAGAAGCGCGAGGCGACTCCACGTACCGATCGGGCGTGGACGATCGGTGAGGGGGTGTCCGGGTGGACGTCGACGCCGGCCACGGCGCCGCATTCGGTCGTGCTCTGCCGACCAGCTCTTCCGAGACGTCCTTCGCCCGGCGCCTACGCTCGCTGCTGACCTTCCAGAACAACGACGACGATCCCGTCGCCGAGCTGGCTCGCACGCACCGCAGCATCCACGCCTCGGCCGACGTCGCGATCCTGCGCCGCAGCTATCAGATCGCCGAGAGCATGCACCGCGGTCAGATGCGCAAGAGCGGCGACCCCTACATCACCCACCCGCTCGCGGTCGCGCAGATCTGCGCCGAGCTCGGGATGGACACCACCACCCTGGTCGCCGCCCTGCTGCACGACACGGTCGAGGACACCAGCTACACCCTCGAGGCACTGCAGGGCGACTTCGGCAACGAGGTGGCCCACCTGGTCGACGGGGTGACCAAGTTCGACAAGGCGTATTACGGCAAGGCCGCCGAGGGCGAGACGATCCGCAAGATGATCGTCGCCGCCGGCAAGGACGTCCGGGTCCTGATCATCAAGCTGGCCGACCGGCTGCACAACATGCGCACCCTGGGCGCCCGGTCCAACGCCAGCCGCGCCCGGATCGCGACGGCCACCCTCGACGTGCTGGTCCCGCTCTGCGACCGGCTCGGCATCCAGGCCCTCAAGCGCAACCTCGACGACGTGGTGCTCTACCACCTGGAGCCCGACTCGTTCGCCCGCATCGACGAGCACGTGAAGAACCGGCCCGGCTGGGACGAGTATCTCGCCGACGTGTCGCACAAGGCCCGGACCGCGCTGCGCCGGCAGAAGGTGACGGCCGAGGTGCACCCCCGGCCCCGGCACTACTACTCGATCTGGAAGGACACGGTCGCCGGCAATCACCCGGTGCCGCTCGACCTGCCCCGGATCGCGGTCGTGGTGGACGGGCCGGACACCGACTGCTACGCGGCTCTCGGCGCGATCCACGGCCGATGGCGCCCGGTGGCCGGCCGTTTCAAGGACTTCATCGCCTCCCCGAAGAACAATCTCTACCGCTCCCTGCACACCACCGTGGTGGGCCCGGAGGGCAAGCTGGTCGAGGTGCTGATCCGGACAGAGACGATGCACCGCTACTCGGAGTACGGCGTCGCCACGAGCTACCGATATCCGAAGGTGTCCGACGAACCACCCGGCGCGGACCAGCTGACCTGGCTGAAACGGGTGCTCGACTGGCAGGGCGACACGACCGACGCGGCACAGTTCCTCGACTCGCTGCGCTGTGACCTCGCCGAGGGGCAGATCACCGTCTTCGCCCACGGCAACGCCTACGAGCTGCCCAGTCAGTCCACGCCGGTCGACCTGGCGTACGAGTTGGGCCCACGCCACGGTGACCAGTGTCTAGCCGCGACGATCAACGGGCGCCTCGCTCCGCTCTCCTCCCCTCTCCGCGACGGTGACGTCGTGGAGATTTTTTCAGAGACCGACGGCCAGACCGACGTCGAGCCGAACGCGCCACGCGGCCCCCGCAAGGAGTGGCTGGGCTTCGTCAAGTCGAGCCAGGCGCAGATGCAGATCAACCGGTATTTCGACGAGAAGAACGAGCCGGGCATCAGCATCGCCGACAAGGTGCGCCTGGGCCGCGCCACGATCGGGCTGACGCTGCGCAAGCACGACCGCGGCCTGGCCAGCGAGGTGCCGCTGCGCCGGCTCGCCGAGGAGCTGGGCTACCCCGACCTCGAGACTCTGCTGGTCGCCGTCTGCGAGCGCAGCCTCGAGCCGGACGCGGTGGTCGAGCAGCTCATCGCCCTGGTCGACCACCCCGACTGAGCCACACGCCGTCCCCCGTTAGCCTTACCGCGTGAACATTCACCGGCAGATCCGCGGGCTCGCCTATCAGGCCTTCTACGGTCTGCCCCTACCGATGCGCCGCCACATCGCCCGTCTGGTCTCCCCGAAATACCTGGTCGGAGCGGTGGCGATCATCCGGGACACGGAGGCGGCGGAGCCCGGGCGCATCCTTCTGCTGCGCCAGCCGCCGGGCCGCGGCTGGGGCCTTCCGGCCGGCATCCTCAAGCGCGCCGAGCTGCCCGCGGTGGGCGCGGCGCGGGAGCTCTTCGAGGAATCGGGGGTACGGGTGGAGCCCGGCGACCTGACTCCCGGCAATCCGAACGCGATCGTCCACCCGAACGGCGGCGTGGTCGACACCGTCTGGTTCGGGGCCGTCCCGGCGTCGAGCACGACACTGGCGGTGGACGGCGGTGAGGTCCTGGAGGCCCGCTGGTTCCCGATCGACGCCCTGCCGGACCTGACATGGCCGACGGCGCGACTGCTCGGCATCTACGGTCTCGGCCCCCGCGCGGGCGAGTTGCCGCCGTCGATCCCGGCCGGCCGCTACCACGTCCCCTTCCCAGCCTCGGATCTTCCGACGGCGGGTGACGGCCAGTGAGCGCAGTCGCCGGGGTGGTGCTGGCCGCCGGTGAGGGACAGCGCCTGCGCCCGCTCACCGCGACCGTGCCGAAGGCTCTGTGCCCGGTCGGCAATCTCCCGTTGCTCGACCACGCGCTGCGCCGCCTCGCCGGACTGGGCCTGTCCGGCCCGGCCGCCGTCGCCGTGAACGCGGCGTATCTGGCCGAGCAGGTGGTCGCCCACGTCGGCGACCGCGCGCATCTGTCGGTGGAGCCGGACGGCCCGATCGGCACGTCCGGGGGTGTCGCCCGGCTGCGCCCGTGGATCGACGGCCGCGGCGTGCTGGCCGGCAACGCCGACGCCTACCTGCACGACCCGTTCCGCGACCCGGGCGCGGACATCGCCGCCCTGCTGGACGGCTGGTCCGGCGAGACGGTGCGGATGCTGACGAAACCGTGCTTCCCCGGCGACACCGGCGGGTTCAGCGGCCGACGGTTCGCCGGGTTCTCGCTGATGCCGTGGCGTTACGTGCGCGACCTCGCGGAGGTGGACAGCAACCTCGTCCGTACCGTCTGGCGTCCCGCCGAAGCCGCCGGCGAGCTGGAGCTCATCGCCTACGAGGGTCACTACCTCGACACCGGCACGCCCGCCGACTACCTGGCCGCCAATCTGCACGCCTCGGCGGGTGGCGTTCTCGCCGACCCGTCCGCCCGGGTCTCCGGGAAGGCGGTCGAGTCGGTGCTGGGCGCCGGCACCGTCGTCGAGGGCGCCGTGACGCGCTGTGTCGTCTGGGCGGGTGCCCACGTCACCGCGGACGAGTCGCTCACCGACGCGATCCGCACCGCTTCCGGCCTGACGGTCGAAACCACCTGAGGGGTACGCCACCACCGGCGGGAAGATCGGGACGGGCGCATGCGGGAGCGGCACGGGACGGCATAGCATGGGCGCGACCCACATTCGTCCTCATAGGCGAGGAGCCCGCCGGTGAACACCGCGATCGTCCACATCGACTGCGCGACCGACTCCATCCCCGAGGTGGCCGAGGCCCTGGCCGCGCTGGACGGCGTCAGCGAGGTCTACTCGGTCGCCGGTGGGGTGGACCTGATCGCGATCGTCCGGGTCCCGCGCTTCGACGACATCGCCGAGGTGATCGCCGGGCGCATCTCGAAGACTCCCGGTGTGGTCAACAGTGAGACGTTCGTGGCGTTCCGCGCCTACTCCAAGCACGACCTGGAGGACGCGTTCGCCATCGGCCTGCCGGACGCCGACTGACACGAGGACCGAGCCCCGCCTCCCGAAACACCGCTCCGACGACTCCCGCCTTCTGGGCGGGTGCGCCGAGATCCACAACCTCTTCGTGGACCTGCCGGGCCACCCCTGGAGCGCCTCATCATGACGGGCTGCGACCGATCGTCAACGGCCCGGTACGACGTGACCCTGCTGACCTCCGACGGCGACCGCATCGAGCTCACCGGCCGCGTCGAACAGCAGCGGCATCTGCGCCCCCGATACCGAACCGCCCGATGCCGAACCGCCTGACGTGACCGTGACCGTGACCCTGGCCTGAGAACCAGAAGGGCCCGCCGGATCGAATCCGACGGGCCCCGAAGTACAAGACCGGATCAACGCCCGGACTTGATCTCCTCACGCTTGGCACTACCACCGACAGCCGGCGAAACCGGGATCTCGGCGGGCTTCTCCACCGGGTAGAAGAACCCCTTGATGGCCGGAGCGAGCGCACCGAGACGGTTCATCTTCTTCGGCACGACCCAGCCGGCGTACTCCAGCGGGATCGGGTGGCCGTGGTCGTCGACCGGGCCGAGAGGCTGGTGGACCTCGATGAACTTGCCGTTCGGCAGACGCTTGATGATGCCGGTCTCCACGCCGTGCGCCAGCACCTGACGGTCGTGCTGCTGCAGACCGAGGCAGATGCGGACGGCGATGTAGTAGGCCAGCGGCGGCAGCAGGACGAGACCGATACGGCCGGCCCACGTCATCGCGTTGAGGCTGATGTGGAACTTGTCGGCGATGACGTCGTTGCCGCCGGAGATGGTGGCGACGATGAAGAACGTCAGCGCCATCATGCCGATGCCGACGCGCTCCGGGTTGTCACGCGGCCGCTCCAGCAGGTGGTGGCTGCGCTTGTCCTTGAGCTTGCGCGCCTCCAGCCACGGGTAGGCCATGGGGAGCGTGAACAGTGCCCCGAGGCCGACCACGGCGGGCCAGAACATCGGCGGGAGGCTGTAGTTGCCGATGTAGATCTGCCAGTTCGGCATGAGACGGACCAGGCCGTCCATGAACATGACGTAGAAGTCGGGCTGGGAGGCGGAGGAGACCTCGGCCGCGCGGTACGGCCCGAAGAGCCAGATCGGGTTGATCTGGAACAGGCCGGCCATCAGGGCGATGACGCCGAAGACGGCCATGAAGAAGCCGCCCTGCTTCATCGCGTAGCGCGGGAACATCCGCTCGCCCACGACGTTCTCGTTGGTCCGCAGCGGGCCGGGCCACTGCGTGTGCTTCTGCTTGAACACGATGCCCAGGTGGGCGGCGATCAGGCCGAGCAGGATGCCCGGGATGAGCAGCACGTGCGCGATGTAGAAGCGGCCGATGATCAGCTCGCCGGGGAACTCGCCGCCGAAGATGGCGGCGGAGAGCCAGGTGCCGATGACCGGGAGAGTCAGCATGATCGCCGAGGCGATGCGGAGACCGGTGCCGGAGAGGCCGTCGTCGGGGAGCGAGTAGCCGGTGAAGCCGGCGAAGAACCCGAGCAGGAACAGCAGGACGCCGATCACCCAGTTGATCTCGCGCGGCTTACGGAACGCGCCGGTGAAGAAGACGCGCGCCATGTGCACGATGATCGACGCCATGAACAGCAGGGCCGCCCAGTGGTGCATCTGCCGCATGAAGAGGCCACCGCGGACCTCGAACGACAGGTTCAGCGAGGACTCGTACGCCGCGGACATCATCGTGCCCTTGAGCGCGAGGTACGAGCCGTCGTACGGGACCTCCTTCATCGACGGGTCGAAGAAGAGGGTGAGGAACACGCCGCTGAGCAGCAGCACGATGAATGAGAAGAGGGCGATCTCGCCGAGCAGGAACGACCAGTGGTCGGGGAAGACCTTGTTCAGTAGGCCGCGCAGCGGAGTGGCAGCCTGGAACCGGTCGTCCACCCCCTTGGCGAAAGTCTTAGGGGCCTCTGCGAGGTCGATCTTTCGGCGCTTCACGGCCGCTCCCAGAAGTCAGGTCCGACGACGTCCTTGTAGTCTTCCGCCGCCACGAAGAAACCTTCCTCGTCCACTGTAAGCGGGAGCATCGGCAGGCGACGAGTCGCGGGACCGAAAACCGGCTGCGCATTGTTCGTGATGAGGAACTGCGACTGGTGGCAAGGGCAGAGGAGACGGTTGGTCTGCTGCTCGTAGAGGCTGGCGGGGCAGCCCGCGTGCGTGCAGATCTTGGAGTACGCGACGTAGTTGCCCCACATCGAACCCACGTTGCGGCCGTTCTTGTCGGCCTCGGCGTTCTTGCGGGTCTCCGCCGCGTCGTCCGCCCGCAGGTGGATGAGCAGCGTCGGCG
Source organism: Actinoplanes sp. CA-252034 (assembly GCF_050956125.1). Taxonomy (NCBI): domain Bacteria; kingdom Bacillati; phylum Actinomycetota; class Actinomycetes; order Micromonosporales; family Micromonosporaceae; genus Actinoplanes; species Actinoplanes sp. CA-252034. Next base: position 1,650,951 of record NZ_CP191846.1, on the reverse strand, counting down.
AGTCGGCGTAGTGGTTGGTGGCGCCGTGCGGGATGCCCGGGTAGACGGTCATCTGGCCGCCGGCACTCACGTCCTCGGGGCGGATCGGGGTGCCGTCCTCACGGGTGAGGCGGACCAGCTTGTCACCGTTGTTCGAGGGGTGGAACCCGGTGGTGTACATCATCGGGTGCGGGCCCTTGTGCGGGTCCTGGATCAGGCCACCGACCAGCGGAGCGGCGGCGGCCAGGCCGAGCGGCGCGGCGCCGATGGCGATCGCGCCCTTCAGCAGCGGCCGGCGCGCGACACCCAGCTCGTCCGCCACATACATCATGGTCTGCCCGGTGATCAGGCGCTCCTCGTCGGAGGACGGGTCGCCGTGCCGCTGCTGGATGGACAGCTCGTGCGGCAGCAGCTTCTTGGCCCAGGCGAGGATCGCGAACCCGAGCGCCAGCAGACCCAGGCCGAGCGTGATGCCCAGGATCGGGGTGTAGTAGTCGCTCATCGTGTGGCCGAGCTTGAACTCCCACGGCCACACGATGTAGAAGACCAGGAACGCCGCGGTGAACAGGCCGGAGAGCAGGAGCAGGAAGGCGATGTTGCGGACGACCCGCCGCTCCGCCTTCGAGTTCTGCCCGTGGAAGTGCGACTCGTACGTGACGATCTCGATGTCGTCGCGCCGGAGGCCTTCCTTGACGATGTCGAACCGCGTCAGGTGCGGATCGTTGACGTCGACCGGCGTGCCGGTCTCGCCGTGATGAACCGCCGTCATGACTTCCCCGCAATCCAGAGCGACGTGAAGACCAGGAGCGTGATGCCGACCAGGAAGATCGCCATGCCCTCGGTCGACGGACCGTACCGGCCGAGGTTGAACAGGCCGCCCGGGTCCTTGTCCTCCTGCAGCTGGACCGAGATGTAGGTGATGATCTGCTTCTTCTGCTCCGGCGTGAGCTGGTTGTCGCCGAAGACCGGCATGTTCTGCGGGCCGGTGAGCATGGCCGCGTAGAGGTGCTCGGCCGAGGCCTCGCCCAGGCTCGGGGCGAACTTGCCCGAGGAGAGCGCGCCGCCGCCGCCGCCGAAGCCGTGGCAGGAGGTGCAGTTGACGCGGAACAGCTCACCACCGCGGGCCAGCGCGTCCGGGTCGGACTCGATGTTCGCCGTCAGGGGGCCGTCGGGGACCTCCGGGCCACCGCCGAGCTCCTGGATGTACTGCCCGAGCTGCTCGGTCTGCGCGTCGTCGAACTGGCGCGGCTTCTCCTCGGCCTGAGCCTCCTGGCGGGTCATCGGCATACGGCCGGTCCCCACCTGGAACTCCACCGAGGCCGAGCCGACGCCGATCAGGCTCGGCCCACGCTCGGTGACACCCTGGCCGTCACGGCCGTGGCAGCTGATGCAGCTGGTGTCGTAGAGCGCCTTGCCCTCTCGTGCGACAGCGGAGAGCTGAACGTTGTCCTCGGCGAACGCGCCCGGTGTGAATGCGGTGTAGACGCCGCCGGCCAGCACCAGCGCGGCGAGCATGCGCGCCGCCGCGCCGAGCCGCCGGCGTGCCCGGCTGGGCACGCCGCGCCGCCGGGAGAACACCCGGGCGCGCCTGCGGGCGGGGGTGTCAGAAGTCATGGGCTATGTCCCTTGGGGTTCGATCCTGGAGCTCAGCGGATTACGGCGCGTCACTGAAGCCAATAGATCATGGCGAACAGGGCGATCCAGACGACGTCCACGAAGTGCCAGTAGTACGACACGACGATCGCGGACGTGGCCTGGGCCGGCGTGAACCTGCCCATCGTGGTCCGGATCATGTAGACGATGAAGGCGATCAGGCCGCCGGTCACGTGCAGACCGTGGAACCCGGTCGTCAGGTAGAACATGGAGCCGTACCCGTCGGCGTTGATCTTGACGCCGTGGCCGACCAGGGTCACGTACTCGTTCACCTGCCCGAGCACGAAGATCAGGCCCATCACGAAGGTGATCGTGAACCAGCGCCGCAGCGCGAACACGTCACCCTTCTCCGCCGCGAAGACGCCCAGCTGGCAGGTCACCGACGAGAGCACCAAGATCACCGTGAACGTCGTCGCGTACGGGATGTTGAGGGACTCGGTGTGGTGCTCCCACATGCTGTAGTCCGCAGCACGGATGGAGAAGTACATCGCGAACAAGGCCGCGAAGAACATGAGCTCGCTGGAGAGCCACACGATGGTCCCGACGCTGACCATGTTGGGTCGGGTCAGCGAGTGGATCCGGCTCTTGTCGATGGCTGCCGCTGTCACGGCCTCATTATTCATCCGAGACAGGCTCAAGGTCCCCCGGGGTCCCCAATCCGGCCTTCCGGGCCGCCCGGAGGAATCTGTGACCAGCGGGTAGACCTAACCTCAAGTGGTGCAGCTTCACGTTTTGCCCTCACTCGCGGCCGATGCCGGGGATACTGGACTCCCGCCGTTCACACCGGCGGCGTTCTTCACCGAGATCAACCTGATCAGCCCGATCGCGGTCGGCCTCCTGGTGTCGGCGGCGCTCTACCTGTACGGCGTGTGGCGTCTGCGGCAGCGCGGCGACCACTGGCCGCCCGGGCGCACGGTGGCCTTCATCGCCGGCGGCCTCGGGTCGATCGCCCTGGTCACGGTGACCGGCATCGAGGCGTACGACACCACGCTGATCTCCGTCCACATGGTGCAGCACATGGTGTTGTCCATGGTGGGGCCGATCTTCCTGGCCCTCGGCGCGCCGACCACCCTGGCCCTGCGGGTCCTGCACGGGAAGCCACGCAAGACCCTGCTCGCCGTCCTGCACAGCCGCTACGTGCGGGTGCTGACCTTCCCGCTGGTGGCGTTCGGGCTGTTCATCGCCAACCCGTTCGTCCTGTACTTCACCGGCGCGTACCGGCAGACCCTCGAGCACGTGTGGGTGCACGAGCTCGTCCACCTGCACTTCATCGTGACCGGCTGCCTGTTCTTCTGGCCGCTGCTCGGGCTGGACCCGTTGCCGAACCGGTGGCCGTACCCGGGCCGGGCTCTGCTCATGGTCTTGAGTGTCCCGTTCCACACGGTGCTCGGGCTGACGATCATGCAGAGCAACGAGCTGCTCGGCGGCGACTGGTACCCGAAACTGGGCCTGAGCTGGTTGGATCCGAAGGCTGACCAGGTCACGGCGGGCGGCATCCTGTGGGCCGGCGGCGAGATCGTCAGCGTCACGATGCTGGGGATCCTGGTGGTCCAGTGGGTCCGCCAGTCGGAGCGTGAAGCCCGGCGGATCGACCGAGCCCTGGACCGGGCCGAGGCAGAGGACGATGCGGTACGCCCGGCGCCCGACGCCGGATAACAAGTTCGGTACGATCCCTGGGACCAAAGACGTGAGGTGGGGCACAAGATGAGCCAGTACACCGTTCTGCTCTACAGCGACGACGCCGCCGTGCGGGACCGGATCCGGCTCGCCATCGGCCCCCGGCCCGCCGCTGATCTCCAGGTCGAGTTCGCCGACGCCTCCACCTGGGAGGACTGTCGCCGTCTGCTCGACGAGTACGAGATCGATCTGATGATGCTCGACGGCGAGGCGACCCCGGCCGGCGGCATCGGCATCGCGCGCCAGACCAAGGACGAGTATCTGAACCCCCCGCCCACGTGCGTCGTGATCGCCCGTGCCGCGGACCGCTGGCTGGCCGCCTACGCGCAGGCCGACGCCACCATCGTGGCCCCGCTGGACCCGGTCACCACCGGGCAGACGGTGGCCGGGCTGCTCCGTGCGCGCCGTGACGGCGCCGTCCCGCTGGGCACCCTGGGCACCATCCCCCGCTGACGTACCTTCCACAGACAGACCCGATGGAGGCAGCGCCATGGGCGCACGCACCTGGCCCAATCTGACGAGCGCACTGCTGCGTGGCGAGGAGCTCGCCACGACGGACACCGCGTGGGCCATGGGCGAGATCATGGCCGGCAACGCGACTCCGGTGCAGATAGCCGGGTTCGCGGTGGCGCTGCGCGCCAAGGGTGAGACGCCGTCCGAGATCGCCGGCCTGGTGGAGGCGATGTTCGCCGCCGCCACGATGGTCGAGCTGCCGGAGGAGACCCGGACCAGCGCGGTCGACGTGGTCGGCACCGGTGGTGACCGGGCCAACACGGTGAACATCTCCACCCTGGCCGCGATCGTGACGGCCTCGGCCGGGGTCCCGGTGGTGAAGCACGGCAACCGGTCGGCCTCGTCGACGACCGGCTCGGCCGACCTGCTGGAGCATTTCGGCCTGCCCCTCGATCTGGGCCCGGCCGGGGTCGCCCGGTCGGTCGCCGAGGCGGGCATCGGCTTCTGCTTCGCGGCCCGCTACCACCCCGGCATGCGGCACGCCTCGGTGACGCGGCGCGAGCTGGGTGTGCCCACGTTCTTCAACATGCTGGGCCCGCTGACCAACCCGGCCCGCCCGACCTCGGCGATGGTGGGCTGCTTCGACCCGCGGATGGCACCGGTGATGGCCGAGGTGTTCGCCCGGCGCGGCGACTCGGCGCTCGTGGTGCGGGGCGAGGACGGCCTGGACGAGTTCACCACCTCGGCGCCGACCCGGATCTGGATGGCCCGGGACGGCAAGGTGGAGGAGCTGGTGGTCGACGCGGTGGAGCTGGGCCTGGCCCGGAGTCGGCCGGCCGATCTGCGGGGCGGTGAGGTGGCGTTCAACGCCGACGTGGCCCGGCGGCTGTTCGCGGGCGAGAAGGGCCCGGTGCGTGACGCCGTGCTGCTCAACGCGTCGGCGGCGTTCGCGGCACAGAGCGGCTTCCCGGGCGACTTCCGCGAGACGCTGCGGGCCGGCATGCGGCGCGCCGCCGAAGCGATCGACTCGGGCGCCACGACCGCTCAGCTGGAGCGCTGGGTGGCTGCGGCGCAGGCCGCCAAGGCCGCCGAGTGATCGGGAAATTTCTTCAACACGCCGTCGGTAATACACGAGATCGTCCTTTTTACGTGAAACCGTCTGAATGACATTCGGGTAATTTGACCTTCCCGCGAAGGAGAGACCCGTGCAGGAACGCGAACTCCGCTGCGTCATCTGCGACGGCGACATGCTCTTCGAGGTGCCGCCCTGCGAGGACGGCCACGACGACTGCCCCGAGCTGGTCTGCACCCGCTGCGGGGCCGCCGAGGTGGTCGCCCCGATCGTCGTCCACCTGTGGAGACCCGGCGAGAAGACCAGACGTGTCGCGCCTCACCAGAGATCCGCCGCCTGATCGCTGTCACAGATCGCGGCACCACCCGGTCATCACTGTCGTCCGAGCAGTTCCGACGAACAGTAAGGCCGAGAAATGAAGATCGCAGTCATCGGCGGCACCGGGCTCATCGGGTCCCAGGTGGTCCGGATGCTGACCACCGACGGGCACGACGTGCTGCCGCTCTCCCCGTCGACCGGCGTGGACCTGCTCACCGGGGCGGGCCTGCCGGAGGCGCTGGCCGGCGCCGACGTCGTCGTCAACCTCACCAACTCGCCGACCTTCGACGAGGCGTCTCCCGCGTTCTTCCGGACGACCATGCAGAACATGCTGTCGGCCGCCGCGTCCGCCGGCGTCGGCCATGCGGTGATCCTGTCGATCGTCGGGGTCGACGAGGTACCGGACCTCGACTACTACCGCGCCAAGGTGCTGCAGGAGGAGCTGCTGCAGACCGGCCCGGTGCCGTACTCGATCGTCCGGGCCACCCAGTTCTACGAGTTCGTCGACGCTGTCCTGTCGTGGACGTCCGACGAGAACACGGTCCGGCTGCCGGCCACCCCGGTCCAGCCGATGGCGGCGGCCGACGTGGCCCGGGCGGTGGCCGACGTCGCCGCCGGCGCCCCGCTCAACGGGATCCGCAACGTGGCGGGCCCGCAGGTGTACGGGCTCGACGAGCTGGGCCGGGTCGCCCTGTCCGCGCGGGGAGACCGGCGGGCCGTCGTCACCGACCCGGCCGCGGGCATGTTCGCCGCGGTCCCCGGTGACGTCCTGATCGGCCGGGCCGACGCCGTCCTGGCCCGCACGACCTTCCTGGAGTGGCTCTCCCGCTGACGGGAGTCGCTCGCGCGGCCAGGCCAAGACCGACTAGCGGCGACCCGCGACCCGCGACCGGCGACCGACGACCGACGACCGGCGACCGGCGACCGACGGGACTAGCAGCGACCGGCGCGACTAGCGGCGGGCGACCGGCGCAAGGCTCAGATCGCGGTCAGTTTCTCCGGGTTGACCATCCACAGCAGCTGATCGATGCCGTCGGCGGTGGCGGTGACGGCGAGCACGCCGTACACCGTCCCGCCGCGGCGCAGCACCACCGAGTCGTGGCCGTTGAGCCGCGCCCACTCCACCTCGACGTCGTCCCAGAACCAGGGCGCGATCGCCGTGAGGAAGTTGGTCACCCGCAGCGGGCCGACCACCGCGTGCCGCGACACCTGGTAGGCGCCGTTGCCGTCGGAGACGCTGCGCACGTCGGCGGCGAACAGCCGCTCCAGCTCCGCCATGTCGCCGGATCGGGCCGCCGCGACGAAGGCGGCCAGCAGCTCCCGCTGGGCCTCGGTGCTCACCGGAGCACGCCGCTCGCCGGTCACCCGCTTACGGGCGCGGCTGACCAACTGCCGGACGGCCGGTTCGGTCGAGTCGAGGATGTCGGCGATCTGCCCGTACGGATAGTCGAACGCCTCCCGCAGCACATAGGCGGCGCGTTCGTTCGGGGTCAGCTTCTCCATCAGCAGCAGCGCCGCGAGCTCCAGCGCCTCACCACGCTCGGCGCCCAGGTAGGGGTCGGCGCTGGTGTCGACCGGCTCGGGCAGCCACGGCCCGATGTAGGTCTCGCGGCGCACCCGGGCCGACTGCAGGGCGTTGATCGCCAGCCGGGTCGCCGTCGTGGTCAGGAAGCCGCCCGGGTTGTGGACCACGCTGCGGTCGGTGGTCTGCCAGCGCACCCAGACGTCCTGCACCACGTCCTCCGCCTCGGAGGCGCTGCTGAGCATGCGGTAGGCGATGCCGAACAGCCGTGGCCGGGCCTCGGTGAAGACGGCTGCCGCGTCATCGAGATCCTGCACGTCCACGGCTCGACCGTCCCTCCACAACGGGAAAGCCCGCACCCCCGGATCGGCGGGTGCGGGCTTCAGCGTGATCAGACCTACAGGTGTGCTTCCGGGTGGCGGGTGCCCGAGTAGTACTCGAAGAGCAGGCCACACGAGGCGAAGATCACCGCGACGAGGCCGAGGGCAAGCAGCCACCACATCCAGAACACCAGGCCCATAGCGGCCACCGCGGCGGCCAGGGCGATACCGAACGGCCAGTAGCTGCCCGGGCTGAAGAAGCCGACCTCGCCGGCGCCCTCGGCGATCTCGCCGTCTTCCCGGTCCTCCGGCCGCAGGTCGATCCGGCGGGCCACGAACCAGAAGAAGCCGGCGCACATCGAGCAGAGCAGTCCGGAAAGGATCAGCGCCACGACGCCCACCCACTCGACGCCACCCCGGAATCCGGCCGCGTCGGGGTCGGTGCCGGAGATGTTGCCGGTGCCGTGCGTGTAGACGCCGTAGACGGCAGCCGCGGCGAAGAGGAAGGCAGCGACAGCGGCGAAAATCTTGTATTCGGTCCTCACGTCAGCCCTACTTCCCTGCAGCCACGGTCTCGGGAGAGTTCCAGGTGTGCGACTGACGCCGCGTGTTGAACGGCGAGGTCCTCGTCGCGTACGGGTCCTGACCGATCGCGGTCAGCGCGTCCTGGGTCGACTTGCCCGCCTTGCGCGCCGCAAGGTACTGGTCGAACTCCGGTCCGGAGACCGTGACCAGCTCGAAGTTCATGAAAGCGTGGTACGTGCCGCACAGCTCGGCGCACCGGCCGACGTAGCGGCCCTCCTTGTCGAGGGTGACCTCGAAGACGTTGCGCACGTTGCCGGGGAAGACGTCCCGCTTGAACAGCATCTCCGGCACCCAGAACGAGTGGATGACGTCGCGGCTGGTCTCCTCGAACCGGATGGTCTGACCGACCGGCAGGACCAGGATCGGGATCACATCGGACGAACCGACGGTGGAGGCGACCGTGTTGGCCTTCTCACCCATCCCGTCGCGGTAGTTGAACTGCCAGTTCCACTTGAACGCGACGACCTCGACGACCTGGTCCGGGTCCTTCGAGAGCTTGTCGACGTTGGTCTGCACGACCGCGGTGTAGAAGAACAGCACCGCCACGATCAGGATCGGGGTGACCGTGTAGAGGATCTCCATCGGCATGTTGAACCGGGTCTGCACGGGCAGCTCGTCGCCGCGCTTCCGATACCGGATCACGCACCAGAAGATCAGGCCCCACACGCCGACGCCGACCGTGAGGGCCGCGATCGTCGATGCGATCCACAGGTCATACATCTCGTGGGCCTGCAGGGTGATGCCACGGCTCGGCCAGCCGAAGTGGCCGAAAGCATCTCCCCAGTCCGCGATCGAACAGCCCGATAGCAGCATCAGCAGCGTCGCGCCGCCGAGACCCAGCCCGGCCGCCCGGCCTACTGCCCGCGGCCTCGTGGCCGAACTCCTTGCGCCCACCTGCTTCTGCCTCCTTAGCAGCGCCGCCTGCCGAAACCGGACACCTGGCGGCAAGGCTCACCGACGGTCGCACACTACTCGACCAGGAACGGCCCGCTTCCCACCGGGGGGACCGTCGTGGAAAACACCCGGACAACCGGACGATACCGTTCCCTCTGTGGATTACACAGGCGATCCGGCCGGGGCGCACGCTTACCTGGACGCCGCTAGCGCGGCGCCTCTGCATCCGGTGGCACGCGAGGCCCTGCTCGCCTCCCTCGCCGACGGGTGGGCCGACCCCTCACGGCTCTACGCGGCGGGGCGGCGGGCCCAGCAGCTGCGCGACGCCTCCACCGCGGTGGTCGCCGAGCTTCTGGGGGTACGCGCGGACGAGCTCACTTTCTGGCCATCGGGGACGGCGGCCGCCCAGGCAGCGGTTCTCGGCGGACTCGGCGGCCGGAAGCGGGCCGGCCGCACCCTGGTCCACTCGGCGATCGAGCACTCGGCTGTCCTGCATGCGGCCCGCACCACCGAGGCCGTCGAGGTGGGGGTGGACCGGGTGGGCCGGCTCGACCTGGACGCCTGGGCGGCCGCCGTGCGCGGCGACGGGGTGGCCCTGGCGAGCCTGATCGGCGCGAGTCACGAAGTGGGAACGATTCAGCCGGTGGCCGCCGCCGCGCAGCTCTGCGCCGAGGCGGGCGTGCCGCTGTTCGTGGACGCGGCGCAGGTCGTCGGGCGGGCTGAGATGCCCACCGGCTGGTCGCTGCTGAGCGCCAGCGCGCACAAGTGGGGCGGCCCGCCCGGAGTGGGTGTCCTGGTCGTCCGCAAAGGTGTGCGCTGGCTCTCCCCGTACCCCCAGGATGATCTTCATCGCCCCGGCAACCCGGGCGCGCTCGGCCTGCCGCAAGTGGTGGCGGCGGCCGCGAGCCTGCGCGCCGTGGTGGGTGAGGCGGCGGCCGAGGCGGTCCGGCTGGGCGCGCTCGTCGACCGGATCCGGGAGCGGGTCGCGGCCACCGTGCCGGACGTGGAGATCGTCGGCGACCCGGTGCGGCGGCTGCCGCATCTGGTGACGTTCAGCTGCCTCTACGTGGACGGGGAGGCGCTGCTGCACGCGCTGGACCGGCACGGGTTCGCGGTCTCGTCGGGGTCGTCGTGCACGTCGTCGACGCTGCGGCCCAGTCACGTGCTGGAGGCGATGGGCGTGCTCAGCCACGGCAACGTGCGGGTGTCGCTGCACCGGGAGACCACCGAGGCGGACGTCGAGCGGTTCCTGGCGGTGCTGCCGGAGCTGGTCGCGGGCATCCGGAAGGAGGCCGGGCTCTGATCACCCTCGACTGCCGCGGGCTGCGCTGCCCGATCCCGGTGATCCGGCTGGCCAAGGCGATCCCGGGGGTGGCGGTCGGTGAGATCGTGCGGGTGCTCGCCGACGACCCGGCCGCGGCCAACGACATCCCTGCCTGGTGCCGGATGAAGGCTCAGGAGCTGGTCGCGGCCGACGGCCACCGGTTCGATGTGAGACGCGTTACCTGAGGTAGTCGATCACCTGTGGGACCGGGTCCTTGGCCAGGTGCGTGTCGACGACCAGGCGCGGGCCGAGGTACGGCTCGTACTCGGCCTGGCGCTCCAGGACCCGCACCCAGTCGGGGATGCCGTCGTGGTCGCGCGCCTTGAAGCGCTCCTCGACCCGGCGACGGTGCTCGGCGTCGTCGCCGCAGACCACCTCGACGACCCGCAACGGCACCGCCGTCCGCTCGGCCAGGTCGGTCCAGAGCTCCCGCGCCGACTTGACCGGATTGACCGCGTCGATGATCACGTGGTGGCCGATTCTGATCTGTTCCTCGGCGAGCGCGGCCACGACGCCGTAGGCGGCATGACCGGGGCGGGACTCATGCACGCCGTACCGCTGCAGGGTGAAGTCGACGATGTCGACCGCGAGGACCGCCGCGGGCAGCTCGGCTGCGACCGCGGCGGCCAGGGTGCTCTTGCCGACTCCGGGGAGGCCGGCGAAAACCGCTAGAACCATGTCTTGAGGTCTACGCCCTCAGACCGGCAGGAAGGGCGTGATCTCGGCAGCCGCCTCGTCGCCGTACGCGCCGGCGAACCGCTTGCCGAAGTCGGCGGCCCTGATGTCGTACTCCTGGGTGCCGACCGTCTCCAGCACCAGCGCGGCCACCAGCGAGCCGACCTGCGCGGCCCGCTCCAGGCCCAGGCCCCAGGACACGGCCGAGAAGAAGCCGGCCCGGAAGCCGTCGCCGACACCGGTCGGGTCCTCGCCGATCACGTCCGGGACGACCGGCACGTGGATGCGCTCGATCTCGCGGCCGGTGATCTCCACGCCGTCCTTGCCGAGCGTGGTGACCCGGATCTTGACGTGCTCCAGGACCTGATCGGCGGTCAGCTCGGCCTTGGTCTCCAGCAGGGACCGCTCGTAGTCGTTCGTCATCAGGTACTCGGCGCCGCTGATCAGGCTCAGCACGTCGGACCCGCTCATCCGGGCGAGCTGCTGCGACGGGTCGGCGATGAACCGGTAGCCCCGGGACCGGCACTCCTCCGAGTGGCGGATCATCGCGGCCGGGTCGTTCGCGCCGACCAGCACCAGATCGAGGCCGCCGGCCCGCTCGTAGACCGGAGCCAGCTCGATGTTGCGGGCCTCGGACATCGCGCCGGCGTAGAACGAGGCGATCTGGTTGAGGTCGTCGTCGGTGGTGCAGACGAACCGGGCGGTGTGCGCCACGTCGCTGACGTGCACCGAGTCACAGTCGACACCGTGCCGCTCCAGCCACGACCGGTAGTCGGCGAAGTCGGCGCCGACCGCGCCGACCAGGATCGGCCGCAGGCCCAGCTTGGCCATCCCGAAGGCGATGTTGGGAGCGACGCCGCCGCGCCGGACCACCAGGTCGTCGACGAGGAAGGACAGCGAGACCTTGTGCAACTGGTCGGCGATGAGCTGCTCGGCGAACCTGCCGGGGAAGTGCATCAGGTGGTCGGTGGCGATCGAGCCGGTGACGGCGATCTTCATTTCGGCCCTCGGGGGTCGGGAAACAGGGGCGTTACGGGTTGAGACTACCGGTCGGTTACAGCGAACAGGCCGCCCCGTGAACGGGACGGCCTGTTCGTCAGTTGCTGCTCAGTGGAAAGAGTCACCACAGGCGCAGGAGTTCTGCGCGTTCGGGTTGTCGATCGTGAAGCCCTGAGCGTCGATACGGTCGGCGAAGTCGATCGTCGCGCCCGCAAGATACGGAGCGCTCATCCGGTCCACCACGACCTCAACGCCGTCGAAGTCGCTGACGACGTCGCCGTCGAGCGAGCGCTCGTCGAAGAAGAGCTGGTAGCGCAGGCCGGAGCAGCCACCGGGCTGTACGGCGATACGCAGGCGCAGGTCGTCGCGCCCCTCCTGCTCGATCAGGGCCTTGACCTTCACCGCGGCGACGTCGGTGAGGTTGATGCCGGACGGGGCAGTCGCCTCGGTCGACTCGGTGTGCGCTTCAGTGGTCACTAGGTATCTCCCTGCCAGGTGCGGTCATGTGCCGTACCAGGCAACGCTAACCCCATTCCCCGGGATTCCCAATCCGGGGGAACACAGATCACCGGCTCCACTGCCCGGCCAGGCGCGTCGCGAGTTCTCGCAGGCCACGGGCGGGTTCGGCGAGAGCGGTCTCGACGCTGCCGAAATGCTCCACCAGGGTGTGCGTCTCGGTGACCCCGGCGGCCGCCGCCTCCCGCTGGCCGGTCTCGTTGCGCCCGGCCAGCACGAGGCAGGGCAGGCCACGGTCACGCGCGCCGGCCGCGATCCCGGCCACCACCTTGCCGCGCAGCGACTGGTGGTCGAACGAGCCCTCGCCGGTGATCACCAGGTCGGCCGCGTCCAGCTCGGCGTCCAGCCCGATCAGATTCGTGACCAGGTTGATACCCGAGGTCACCCGGCCACCGAGCGCGATCAGGGCGGCGCCGATCCCGCCGGCCGCTCCCCCGCCCGGCTGCAGTGCCAGCTCCTTGACGTCGAAGGCGCGCTCCAGGACCCCGGCGAAGTGCTCCAGCGCCGCGTCCAGCAGCAGCACGTCCTCGCGGGAGGCGCCCTTCTGCGGGCCGAACACGTTGCTGGCGCCGTGCAGGCCGATCAGCGGGTTGTCGACGTCCGTCGCGGCGACCAGGCGGACCTGCCGCAACTGGGGCACACCGCCCAGCGAGGCCGCGTTGATCAGGACGGCGCCGCCGTACGGCAGGGCGTAGCCGGTCTCGTCGAGCGGAGCCGCGCCGAGGGCGGCCAGCATGCCGGCGCCCCCGTCGTTGACCGCGGACCCGCCGAGGCCGACGACGATCTCGGCGGCGCCGGACTCCACTGCGGCGGCGAGCAGCAGGCCCAGGCCGTACGAGGTGGCCCGTCGCGGGTCACGCTCCTCGGTGGTGAGCAGGTGCAGGCCGCACGCCTGAGCGCTCTCGACGTAGGCGACGTCACCGGCCAGCAGGATCTCGCCGCGAGCCGGGCGGCCCAGCGGGTCGACCGTGTCGACGGTGATGCGCCGGCCGTCCAGGGCGGTGGCGAGCACCTCGACGAAGCCGGGGCCGCCGTCGGCGAGCGGACGCTGGACGAGGACGTCGCCGGGGGCGGACCATCCGTCGGCGACGGCCCGGGCGACCTCGGGGGCGGAAAGGGTGCCGGCGAACTTGTCCGGACAGATCAGTACGCGCACCCCGTGAGTGTGGCAGCACACCCTCCGGGGCGCAGCTACCGTCTCACCCGCTGTGCAACGATGACTGACGTGACGTCGACCTGGACCGAACCCTCGAACACCCCGCTGGCTCTGCTCCTGCTCGGTAAGGCCACCGACCCGGCCAGCGAGCGCGGGGTGGACTGCCCCGGCGATCTGCCCGCCCCCTCCGACCCGGACCTGGTGGCCCGGGCCACGGCGGCGAAGGCGGCGCTCGGCGACCGTGTGTTCGTGCTCGGCCACCACTACCAGCGTGACGAGGTCATCCAGTTCGCCGACGTCACCGGCGACTCGTTCAAGCTCGCCCAGCAGGCGGCGGCCCGGCCGGACGCCGAGTTCATCGTGTTCTGCGGCGTGCACTTCATGGCCGAGAGCGCGGACATCCTCACCACGCCGTCCCAGCGCGTCATCCTGCCCGACCTCGCGGCCGGCTGCTCGATGGCCGACATGGCGGTGCTCGGGCAGGTCGAGACGGCCTGGGAGCACTTCCAGGACCTCGGCATCACCGACCAGATCGTCCCCGTGACGTACATGAACTCGTCGGCTGACATCAAGGGCTTCGTCGGCCGCAACGATGGTGTGGTCTGCACCTCGTCCAACGCCAAGCGCGCCCTCGACTGGTCGTTCGAGCAGGGTTCCAAGGTGTTCTTCCTGCCCGACCAGCACCTGGGCCGCAACACCGCCGTGCTGGAGATGGGCTTCGAGCTGGACGACTGCGTCCTCTACGACCCGCACAAGCCGCAGGGCGGGCTCACCGACGAGCAGCTGATCAACGCGCGGATGATCCTGTGGCGCGGGCACTGCTCGGTGCACGGCCGGTTCACCATCGACAGCGTCCGTGAGGTCCGCGAGCGCGTGCCCGGCGTCAACGTGCTGGTCCACCCGGAGTGCCGGCACGACGTGGTCCGGGCCGCCGACTACGTCGGCTCGACCGAGTACATCATCAAGGCCCTCGACGCGGCGCCGTCCGGTTCGGCGTGGGCGGTGGGCACCGAGCTCAATCTGGTACGCCGGCTCGCGCTCGCCCACCCGGACAAGCAGATCATGTTCCTCGACCGTGCGGTCTGCTACTGCTCCACCATGAATCGGATCGACCTCCCCCATCTGGTCTGGACGCTGGAGGAGCTGGTGGCCGGCCGTGTGCCGAACGTCATCACGGTGGATGAGAAGACCGCGCGCGAGGCTCGGGTCGCGCTCGACCGGATGCTGGCCCTGCCGTAACCCTGGGTAGTCAAACGAATCCACCCACATGGCTGATTCTTTAAGCGCGCCTTAGTCAACAGCATTTAAACGGCGTTTCAACGCTCGCCACGGCTGCCGTGGTTGTCACTCAGCGCTATGCTTCCCCGGTTGCAGAATCGGGTACCCCCGCCCGCGCTCTGCTTTTCGACTTCGGGCGCTCTCGCGCCCACCGGCTGGAGGTTACGTTGACCGACGATGTCCTCATCGTGCACGGCGGTACGCCGCTGCAGGGACAGATCCGGGTCCGTGGCGCCAAGAATCTCGTATCCAAGGCCATGGTCGCCGCGCTGCTGGGCGAGTCACCGAGCCGCCTCTACGACGTCCCGCGGATTCGTGACGTGGAGGTGGTCAGTGGCCTCCTCGAGCTGCACGGTGTGAAGGTCGCCGCCGGCGTCGAAGAGGGCGAGCTGGTGATGGACCCCACCAACGTGGAGTCCGCCAGCACCGACGAGATCAACGTGCACGCGGGCTCGAGCCGCATCCCGATCCTGCTCTGCGGCCCGTTGCTGCACCGCCTGGGTCACGCGTTCATCCCGGACCTGGGCGGCTGCCACATCGGCCCCCGCCCGATCGACTTCCACATCAGGGCGCTGCGCGAGTTCGGCGCGGTCGTCGACAAGACCCCGAGGGCATGCACCTGAGCGCCCCGAACGGTCTGCACGGCGCCAAGCTGGAGCTGCCGTACCCGAGCGTCGGCGCGACCGAGCAGGTGCTGCTCACCGCGGTCCGCGCGGAGGGCGTCACCGAGCTGCGCAACGCGGCCATCGAGCCGGAGATCATGGACCTCATCTGCATCCTGCAGAAGATGGGCGCCATCATCACCGTGCACACCGACCGGGTCATCGAGATCCAGGGCGTGCCCCGGCTGTACGGCTACGAGCACAAGCCGATCCCGGACCGGATCGAGGCCGCCAGCTGGGCCGCCGCCGCGCTCGCCACCCGTGGTGAGATCGAGGTGGTCGGCGCCCGCCAGGCCGACATGATGACGTTCCTGAACGTCTTCCGGTCCATCGGCGGCGAGCTGAAGATCACCGATGACCGGGTGGCCCGCGAGGGTGTCTCCGGCGCCGAGGGCGGCATCAAGTTCTGGCACCCCGGCGGCGAGCTCAAGGCCGTCGCGCTGGAGACCGACGTGCACCCCGGTTTCATGACCGACTGGCAGCAGCCGCTCGTGGTCGCGCTGACCCAGGCCCGCGGCATCTCGATCATGCACGAGACGGTGTACGAGCAGCGGCTGGGCTACACCGAGGCGCTGAACCAGATGGGCGCGACCATCCAGGTCTACCGGGACTGCCTCGGTGGCACCCCGTGCCGGTTCGGCCGCCGCAACTTCATGCACTCCGCGGTCATCGCCGGCCCGTCCAAGCTGCACGCGGCCGACCTGCGCATCCCCGACCTGCGGGCCGGGTTCGCGCACCTGATCGCGGCGCTGGCCGCCGAGGGCACCTCGCGGGTCTACGGCGTCGACCTGATCAAGCGCGGCTACGAGGACTTCGAGGCCAAGCTGGCCGCCCTCGGCGCTCACGTCGAGCGGCCCTGATCAGCGATTTCGTCACGATCGACGGCGCGGTGTGTAACACACCGCGCCGTTTGGCTACGCTTCTGGGGTGTCCCCGCTGTTTCGCCGCAAGTCCACCGACCTCGTCGCCGACGCCACCGCCTCGGTGACCGAGGACGAGTCCGTCGCAGCCCAACGCAAGGGCTACACCCCCAGCAAGAAAGAGCTGGGCGTGGTCACCCCGAAACGGACCGTCCAGGGCCGCCGCGTGCAGGATCCGGCGCCCGCCAACCGCAAAGAGGCCTACAAGCAGCTCCGTGAGCGGCAGCGGGCCGAGCGGCTCGAGGCGTCCGAGGGGATGCGCAACGGTGACGAGCGCTATCTGCTCGCCCGTGACCGGGGGCCGGAGCGCTCCCTGGTCCGCGACATCGTCGACTCGCGGCGCACCGCCGGGTCGTACTTCATCGCCGGCGCCGTGATCGTGCTGATCGGCTCGTCGATCCGGATCCCGGCCGTGCAGCTCGCCAGCAACCTGCTGTGGGCCGGTCTGGCGCTGGCCGTCCTCATCGACAGCATCTTCATCAGCCGGCGTATCAAGAAGCTGGTCCGCGCCCGCTTCCCGGAGACCACGCAGCGGCTCGGGTCGCTGTATTTCTACGGCATCATGCGCGGTCTGACGTTCCGCCGGATGCGGGTGCCGAAGCCGAAGGTGGATCTCGGCGCGTCTGTCTGACCTGACCTGACCGGAGAACGCGGAGGCCCTCGGCTTCCGCGTTCTTCGTGTTCCCGGCCGGTTCCGCAACGCTCACGGGGTCATTCGACGCCGGCCAGGCGGAGCAGGGCCGTGTTCCCGGCCGGTTCCGCAACGCTCACGGGGTCATTCGACGCCGGCCAGGCGGAGCAGGGCCGTCACCGCGGCGGCGGCGATCACCACCAGCACGAACGGCGCCCTGCGCCAGGCCAGCAGGGCGCCGGTCAGCACTCCGGCGGGGCGGGCGAAGCCGGCGAACTCGCTTCCGGCCATCAGGGCGGCTGTCGCGGCCAGCGCCGCCAGAAGGGCCGCCGCTGACATCGGGAGCATCCGCTGCAGGGAGGCGGAGAGCTCCAGGCGGTCCCGGAGCAGGACGCCGCTGAGGCGGAAGGCATAGGTGCCGACGGCAAGCACCAGGATCGCGGCGATCAGCACTGCTCCCCCTCGGAGACGTCACCGGCGGTGGAGCCCGCACGCACGGGACCGGCGATGGAATCGGGCGCGGAACCGGACGAGCCGGCGGGCGCGGAACCGGCCTGCCCGGTGGACGCGGAACCGGACCGGTCGGTGGACGCGGAACCGGACGGGCCGGTGGGCGCGGAACCGGGTGGGTCTGGTGGGGCGGGGCGGCGCCTGAGGGCTCCGGGCCGGACGAGGACCAGTAGGCCGAGCAGGGCGCACATCACCGGCAGACCGGCCGGCAGGATCGGGGTCGACAGGACTGCCAGGGTGGCGCCGGTCAGGGCGACCAGGCGGGTGTCGCGGTCCCGTAGGGACGGCAGGATCAGGGCTATCAGGCCGGCCGGGAAAGCGGCGTCGAGGCCGAGGGCGTCCGGGTCGCCGGTCGCGCCGCCGAGCAGCACGCCCAGGAGGACGCCGGTGTTCCAGCACACGAACAGGCTGGTGCCGACCAGCCAGTAGACGCGGCGCCGGGCGGCCGGCTCGGACTCGGCCAGCGCGAAGGCGACCGTCTCGTCGGTCATCAGGTGGCTGCCGACCAGGCGGTCTCGCCAGCGGGAGCCGATGGTGTCCGCGACGGCCAGGCCGAACGGCAGGTGGCGGGCGTTGAGCAGCAGGCCGGCGAGGACGGCGGCGATCGGGTTGCCGGCCGCCAGCAGGCCGACCGCCAGGAACTGGGCGCCACCGGCGAAGATCACCACCGACATGACGACCGGGACCCAGGCGGGCAGGCCGGAGGCGATCGCGATGGCGCCGAAGGAGGCGCCGACCGCCATCGACGCGGCGGCCAGTGCGCCGATGTCGCGGAGCTGGGCGCGCGTTCGATATAACGTCCCCATAGTTCGACATGCTGAACGATCCGCGATGCGTTCGTCAAACCGAACGCTTGGACCGATGGAGCGAACAATGCAACAACCGGCACCCCCGCTGGCCGCCATCGCCGCCGCCCTGCGCAGGGAACGGGACCGGGCCGGGATCTCCCTCGCCGAGCTGGCCCGCCGCGCGGGGCTGGCCAAGTCGACGCTGTCCCAGCTGGAGTCCGGCGCCGGCAACCCGAGCATCGAGACGCTGTGGGCGCTCGGGGTGGCGCTCGGCGTCCCGTTCAGCCGGCTGGTCGAGCCGCCGCCGGCACCGGTGCGCGTGGTCCGGTCCGGTAGCAGCCCCCGAGTGCGGGCCGAGGGGGCCGACTTCTACGGCACCCTGCTGGCGGCCGGGGTGCCCGGCACCCGGCGGGACGTCTACGTGCTCGAGCTGGAACCCGGCGCGCGCCGCGACGCCGACCCCCACATTCCGGGCAGCGTCGAGCACATGGTGGTGTCGGCGGGCCTGATCCGGACCGGTCCGATCGACGAACTGGTCGAGGTGGGCCCGGGCGACTACGTGACGTTCCCGGGAGATGTGCCGCACAGCTACGAGGCCCTCGAACCGGGCTCGTGGGCAGTCCTGATCATGGAACACCGGTAGGACGGCCGGCCGTCGCCCGGACAGGTCGCCCACCTCCTGATAGCCGCCGGTCAGGGGCCGGTGTAGAGGCGGGCCACCACGTCCTCGATGTCCGGCTCCAGCAGGGACAGATCGCGGACCTGGGCCGCGGACACCAGGGCCGCCACCGCGGCGGCCGCCGTCGTGGATTCCAGCGAGAAGGTGACCCGGTGACCATTAGCGGTCACGCTCGTCAGCACGGTGCCCGGCAGGGCGAAGTCCGGCGGCAGGGGCTGCTCCAGATCGGCGACCAGGCTGCGGCGGGAGCCGTACCGGGCGTGCAGGGCCTCGATGCTGCCGTCGTGCACCACCCGGCCGTGATCGATCACCACGAGACGTTCGCAGAGACGCTCGATGTCGGCGAGATCGTGGGTGGTCAGCACCAGGGTCACGTCACCGGTTGCGCCGAGCTCGGCCAGGAACGAGCGGACCGCCTGCTTGCTGACCACGTCCAGGCCGATCGTCGGCTCGTCCAGGAACAGCACCTCGGGGCCGTGCAGCAGGGACGCGGTCAGCTCGCCGCGCATCCGCTGCCCCAGGGACAGCTGCCGGACCGGGGTGTCCAGGAAGTCGTCCAGGTCGAGCAGGTCACGGCAGCGCCTCAGACGGGCCGCGTGCTCGGCGGCCGGCACCCGGTAGATGTGCCGGAGCAGCTCGAACGACTCGTGCAGCGGCAGATCCCACCACAGCTGCGAGCGCTGGCCGAAGACCACGCCGATCCGCAGCGCCAGCCTCGTCCGCTGCGGCACCGGCGCGAGGCCGCACACCGACACCTCTCCGGAGCTCGGGGTCAGCACGCCGGTGAGCATCTTCAGGGTGGTCGACTTCCCGGCGCCGTTCGGGCCGATGTAACCGACCATCTCGCCCCGTTCGATCGTGAGGCTGACGCCGTCCACGGCCGCTACCGTCCGCTTCTTGCGTCGAAGACGGCCGGCTTTCACCCGTACCGTGAAATGCTTTTGAAGGTCCTGCATTTTGATCATGATCCGGTGCTCCGGTAGTGACGGATGCCGGTGCGCCAGACGGCGGCGGCGAGGGCCGCCGCGCCGAGCGCCACCAGCGGCGAGAGGAAGCCGGCCCAGGCCGGCAGGCGGAGCGGATCGGCCCGGCCGAGCAGCGCGAGCGCAGGCTGATAGGCGACGAACCCGAAACCGAGCGCATACGCGAAAACATTGCGGAACCAACTGCCGTAAACCGAGATGGGGTACGACGTGAAGTCGCGCCCGCCGTAGGTGAAGGCCGCCCCGATCTCCCCGGAGTCGACCCACCAGAACGCCAGACTGGCGCTGATCACGAAGATCGACCCGAAGAAGGCCGCCGCCGCGAGCGGGGTGATCATCATCAGCAGCACCCGGCCCGGCGTCCAGTGGATGTCGTTCGCCGCGACCGCCACGCCCAGCACGACGAACCCGAACACCACCCGCAGCGCCTTGCGAACCGGCAGGTCCATGAGCAGCAGTTGCGGGAGCGCGGGCAGCGGCCGGACCAGCACCGCGTCGAGGGTCCCGGCCCGCACGTAGGACTTCAGCCGGTCCACATTGCCGACCGTGAGATCGGCCAGCGCGAACCCGGCCGAGCTCAACCCCACGATCAGCATCGCCTCACGCAGGCTGAACCCGCCGACCGCCGGGGTCGCCCGGAACAGCACCAGCACCGTGATCACGTCGAACACCGTCGCGCCCACGTTCCCGAACAGCTCCACCAGGAACGACGTCCGGTACGACGTGGCCGACCGCAGCTGCGCCGCCCCGAGAGCCGTATACGCCTTCAGGTCACCCACCCTGCACCACCAGACGCCGCTCGGCCCGCCGCTGCACCAGCCCGGCCAGCGCCAGCATCACGACCGCCCACACCACCTGCAGGCCGACCAGCCCCGCCTGCAGCGCCGGGCCGTCCCGCTCGGCGATCACGTCCAGTGGCGTCTGCAACAGGCTCGGCAAGGGCGTCGCCACCCACAGCGTCACCGCCACCTCCTCCGGGAGCAGGCGCAACGGGAAGTACAGGCCACCGAGCACGCCGGAGCCCAGCGTCCACAGTGTGATCGGGCCGCGGGCGTCCTGCAGCCAATAGGCGGTCGCGTTCACGACATAGCGGCAGCCGAAGCAGATGACCACGGCCAGAGTCACCGAGACCGCGAACAACGGAACCGTCTGCCACCGGGCCGGGGTGTGCAGCGGGAAGAACAGGGCACCGGCCAGCAACGGCGGGCCGAACCGGGTCATCATGCCGTGCAGGGCCCGGCCCAGGTCGGCGGCGAGAAAGCCGGTGACCGGGGCGATAGGACGTAACAGGTCGGCCGCGATGTCGCCGGAGCGGATCCGGTCGGCCAGCTCGGTCCATCCCCAGATACCGATGACACTCAGTAGACCCTGACCCACCCAGACATAGAGCGCGAGCTGCCCGGCGTCGTAACCGGCGGGCCGCTGCCCGACAGCACCCTCGGCCACCGCGAGCAGCACGTAACAACGAAGGAAGCCGAACACGACGTTGGTGAACGTTCCGGCTATGGTGGCCTGCCGGTAGGTGGCGTAGCGCCGGAAACCTGACCGGATCAGCGCACCGAAAGTAGCGGTTGAGGCGCGGAACGGACTGATTCGAGAGTTCGTCGGCACGCTGGCGTCTCGCTGGCTCACGCAGTTAATCTCCTTTCCAAACCCCCGCGACGGAGCCGGGCGACTCTACGCGGGTCCCCGGCCGGGCGCGGCTCGATTTCTGACAGGTGGAGTTCGCCGTGACGGAGCGTTGCCATTCGACGGGCCAGGGCGCTCGATGAACGGATGGGGCTCCCGGCCGGGCGACAGCTGGGAGGACGAGCCGGCCTGGGTCTACGAGATCACCTGGGAGTGGGAGCCGCTGCCCGGGCAGCGTTATCCCGGCGATCCCGGGCGCCGCAAGGCCGTGCACACGCCGGTCTACGAGGCGTCGCGCGGCGGATCCGCGCCGGCCAGCTCCACACCGGTCAGCCCGGCGGGCCGCGCATCGGTTCCGGGCGCGTCACGGGCGGCCGAGCCTCGGGCCGGCGAGCCTCGGGCCGGCGAGTCTTGGGCCGGCGATCAGAATCAGTCACGGTACGAGGAGACGCGCCCCGAATCCCGCAGGCCCGGTGCCGCGCCGCAACCGCCTCGCGACGAGCCGTCCTGGAACCGGCCGCATCCCATGCCCGAACAGCGCCGTGGAGGTGTGCCCGTCTACGGCCCGCCCCCGGGACAGCCGGCGTCGGCACCCGTCTCGCCCGGGCGTGGAGGGCCGTCCACCGGACGGGTTCCGCAGCAGCCCGCGGCGGCCGATGCGGCCGGCTGGAACCGTGGGGCGCCGGCGGGTGGGTACGGCGGTCCACCGGTTCAGCCCGGCTCGGGGCGTGCGCCGCACGGCGATCCCCGTGGTGAGCAGTTCGGTCCTACGTCCTCCGGGCAGCCCGGTCACGGGTCGTCAGGTCACGGGTCGGCCGGTCAGTCCTCCTTCGGCGGGCCCGGGCAGTCGGGTTCCGGGCAGTCCGGTTCCAGGCCGTCCGGGGAGCCCGGGTTCGGCGGTCCTGGCGGCGGTGCCTCCTCGCAGCCGGGATTCGGCGGCCCCGGCGTCGGCCCCTCCGGGCAGCCGGGATTCGGCGGTCCAGGTAGCGGACCCTCCAGAGACCCCGGGTTCGGCGGTCCCGGTCAGTCCGGTCATGGCGTGGCCGGCTCCTCCTCCTCGACCGGGCCGGGGGCTCCCGGACCTGCGGGCCGTGGTGGGCAGGGGCGGCACGAAGGTGCTCCCGGTCGCCATGAGGGGCACCCCGGCAGGCACGAGCCCGGTCGCTTCGGTGCGCCGGCGGCACCGGCGGCCTCGACCGGATGGCCCCGACCCGACCAGGATCCCGGCTACCAGGGTCGGCGGCAGGTCCCGGAGCAGCCGATTCCCCGGCAGGGCGGCGAAGGCCGGCCAGCCCCCGGCCAGATGTCTCCGGCGGGTCCGGCCTACGGCGCCGCACGTCCGGCGCCCGCTGACGCCTTCCCCGCATACCCCGAGGACCGCCGCACCCACCGCGAGGGCCGCACGCCGGACGCCCCGTTCGACCTGCGTCCGGCGCCCCAGGACCGGAACTCCCCGACCCCGGCCCGCCCGGCGGCACAGCCGACCCGCGTCACACCGTCGCAGCCGGTCGCGCCAGCTGCCGTGTATCCGTCCGTCCCAGGTGGCATGCCCACCACCAACCGCGGAACCGCCGGTGGCGTCGCGCCCGTCTCGGGCACCGCCGGGGGCGTCGCGCCCGTCTCCGCGCCCGCCACTCCCTACGGCCCCGGTATGCCCCGGCACGGCACCGGTCACCCACCGGCGCAGCCCGAGGCCACGCAGCCACTTCGTGCTCCCGGCGCGACGCCCCCGCACTCCGCACCCGTCTCCGCACCCGCGGTCCGTCCACACACGGGAATCAACCCGGTCTCCGGGCCGGCCGGTTTCGACTCCCGGTCCGGCGTCGCCCCGGTGTCCGCCCCCGCTAACCAGGACCGACGCGCCGGCGCAACGCCCACGGGTTTCGACCCACGCGCCACCACCCCACCCACAAGCTTCGACCCCCGCACCAGTGCCGCACCCGTCTCCGCACCCGCAGGCCACGACCCGCGAGCCGGCGCCGCGCCCGTCTCCGCGCCCACGGGCCATGACGCGCGAGCCGGCGCCGCGCCCGTCTCCGCACCCGCAGGCCACGACCCACGGGCCGGGGTCGCGCCCACGAGCTTCAGCCCTCGGGCCAGCGCCGCACCCGTCTCCGCGCCCACGGGCCATGACCCGCGGGCCGGGGTCGCGCCCGCCTCTGGGCCGGTGGGTGCAGGACCGCAGGTCGGGGCCGGAGGTGTGCCCGGTGCCGGGCAGGCCGTTTCCGATGGGCGGTTCGGGCGTGATCTGCAGCCGCCCGAGACCACACAGTCGATGATCGCGCCGGGAACGGTTGCACCGGGATCCGGACGGGACACGCAGGCTGCGTCCCGTTCCGGGGCTCCTGCGGCGGGCGGCCATGGGCCGGGAGCCGGGGTGTCGACTCCGCGCGGTCCGGAACAGCACGGTGGAAGCCGCTTCGGGGACAGCGGACGCGACGAGCAGGACCCCACGCGGCCACTCGACCCGCGACGGCTCGGGCACGGCGCGCCCCCGAGTGGCCGCTACGACGGTGTCTCGGATCCCGACGACCCGACGCGGCCGTTCGGGCTTCGCCGGAGGTCCGGGGGCGAAGGCCTCCGAGCGGTCGAGGACGTCACCCGGCCGATCGACCCGCGCAGATCGGCTGCGGCGGGTCCCGCCACTCCCACTACGCCCGCGCAGCAACCAGACGCCGGGCACACCACCGGAACCGGTCGGCACGGCGACGGAACCGCACCGTGGCAGGCTGCCGCCGCGGCCGCACCCGTTCAACCTGATGAGCGGACCACGACCGACGGCTCGGCATCCGGGCGTCAGGGCGGTCCGGGTACGGCCGCTGGTGACCCCGCCACCGGCGGGTCCGGTGCGGGCGCGTCCTCCCCGGGTGGAACGGCCGTGGGCGGGACCGCCTCGGGTGGGACGGCAGCGGGCGAGACCGCCGCGGGCGAATCGGAGACCCACGGCCTCGGGTGGCTCCTGTCGATGAGCGGGCTCGGAGCTACCACTCCAGTCCCCGAGGCCGAACCGGAGGCGCCCGTCGAGAGCGTCGAACCGGAGATCCGGCCGTTGGGCTGGTTTGCGCCGGTTGAGACCGAGAACGGCGACGAAGCAGAACCGGCTCCCACGGCCGACGGCTCCCCTCAGGCGGAATCGGCGCCCGAATCGAACGTCGGGGGTACGCCCGCCCAGGCAGTTCCGGCCTCTACCACGCCTACCGCTGCCGTCCCGGCCACGCCGACCCAGACCGTCCCGGCCACGCCAGCCCAGACACTTCCGGCCACGCCGGCCGAGGCAGTTTCGGCCACGCCGGCCCAAGCCGTTACCGTCACGCCGGCCCAAGCCGTTACGGCTACGCCGGTCGAGGCTGTTTCGGCGACGCCCACTCGGGCCGTCGCGGGCACGGCCGCGCCGGCCCAGGTTGTTCCGACGCCGCCTGGGTTCACACCTGCTGCGAGCGTCGCCGAGCCGGTCGAAGCGCTTTCGACCGGGAAAGGCCCCGCAGCGGATTCCGGTTCCGATGACTTCACGACAGCGTCGGCCATGGCTGCCGGTGACTCTGCTGCCGCCGGGTTCGCGGCGGAAGAGGCCCCGGCCGGGGACGCTGACGAGAGCATCGCCGTCATCTCGGGCAACCGGATGTCCGGCGCGGAGACGACTACGGTCGATCGATCCGTCTTGGCGGATGAGACGGGCGCTTCCGACATCGACACCCGGGAGACTGTGCCGGGAGCTACCGGAACGGTCTCGGACATCTCCTTTACCGGTGCCTTCGGGGACGAATCGCAGGCGGCCGACGACGACACCGACGAATCGGAGGCGGCTGGCGTCGGCACCGACCGCGGTACGGACGCATCGAGCTCTAACGCGTTCGGGAACGGAACCGTCACGACGGAGAGCTTCTCTGCCGACCGAGCCCCGAGTAGCCCAACGGCCGCGCCGACCATCCCTGCCTTCGGCTATGAAACGTCGGCGGCCGAGCTCGTTCCGGACGAGACAGAGACGTCCCCCGCTCCTGCCCTCACGGACGAACCGCCGGCCGGGCTCGCCTCCAACGAGAACTCGGACACGACTGCTGCCAGCGCATTCGTGCACGAAGCGGCAGCGCACAGGCCCGCTCCGAGCGACGAACCGACGACACCCACCATCGCCCCCGTCGAGAGCGGTGCTTCGGCGACCGATTTCGTCTCGGATGACGAAGCTGACATGTCATCAGCCCGGGCTTCCTCGGAGGAGCCGGTGACGACCTGGCTCCCTTCGAATGAGGACACTAAAGCGCTCGCATCCAGCGCATTCGTCCGCGAAACGGCAGCCCCCGGGTCCGACCCGAGCGACGAACCGATCACCATCGCCGTCGAGAGCGACACGGCCCCGGACGAACTCGGCGCGGACGAACTCGCCCCAGACGAACTCGCCTCGGACGACGAGACGCAGATGGTCTCCGCCCCGACCGTCCCGGACGAAACGGTGACGACCTGGCTCATCTCGGACGGGGAAAGGGTGGGCGGGGCTCTTCCCGATGAAGCCGCGGTGGCCGAGGCCGAAGTGACCGTCGTGTCCGCGCCTGGATGGTCGGGTGCGGCGGAGGGGCCGGCTGAGGACGCCGGGGTGTTGTCCGATCGTGAGGACGAGACGGCTTCGGTCAGCTTCGGCGAATGGGAGCCCTCGTCCGGTACGGGCGAGATGGCTGCCCAGCCATCCGGCGCAGTGGAGTCGCCCGGTCACGGCAGCTCGAATCATGATGAGACCGCCAGTTTCGGCGATTCCGCTGGTCATGACGCTGCCTCTGATGAGGTTGAGGAAACGACCGTGGTGCTGCGCCGACTCCGGATCGTGGAACCAGGGGTCTCGGACGAGGGTGCGGCTCCGCGTTCAGGCGCCGGAGACTCTGCCGAGAGTTCGGTAGGGGCCGGCGAGCACGCGAGCGTGTCCGAGGACGAACTCGATCTCACGCGGACCATGCAGATCGTCCGTATCAAGGCGGCGGCGACCGAGCCGGCACACAAGGGCGGCTCGGCGGCCGATCAGGACGATGCCGTCACCGAGCCCACAGACGAAGAGCCCACCGCGATCTCGGTCTTCGCAGCGGGTGATGGGCATCGCTCGCCGGAGGCAGATGCCTCTGCGGAACCCGACACCGCGACCATCTCGGCGGAGCCTGAGACCGCCGCGCTGAGCGTGGAACCCGACACCGCAGCGCTGAGCGTGGAACCCGACACCGCCGCGCTGAGCGTGGAACCCGAGACCGCAGCGCTGAGCGTGGAACCCGAGACCGTCGCCCTGTCGGTCGAGCCGAACACCGTTCTCCTCACCGGGGATCCGCAGACGATCGTCCTGGGCGCGGAGCCGGAGACCATCCTGTTCAACGCCGAACCAGAGACCGTCGCACTTCGCCCTGAGGCCGAAGTCACCACGCTCCGCCCGGAGCCCGAGACCGCCGCGCTCCACCCCGAGCCGGAAACCGTCACGCTCCATCCCGAGCCCGAGACCGCCGCGCTCCACCCGGAGCCCGAAACCGCCGCGCCTGGAATCGAGTCGGTGACCACCGTGCTCAGCGCGCAGGTGGCGACCACAGGCATCGCGGCGGAGGCGACGACGACGTCAGAGACGGCGGCGCCGGAGTCGGTCGCGGGAACGACTGAGGCGGAGACCACCGCGGAAGCGGCCGAGGCGAAGCCGGTCACGGGGACGGCCGGGACCACGACGGTCGCGGAAGCGGATGAGGCAGAGGTGTCCGAGGCCCGCGACGGCGACGCGGGCTCGGCCGTCGCGGACGTGCCGGATCGGAGTGGCGACCAGGCCGGCACGACGGACGGCAGGGCGGGCGGGACGACGGCGACGGAACCGGCGGCGGTGGACCCGGCCGGGAGCGACGACGTCGCCGGAGACGATGCGGAGGGCGCTTCGGGCGTACCGCTGCAGGGTGTGACGTCTGAGACAGCCGGCGGGAGCGCGGCGGAGACGTCTGGGTCGCGGATCGTGACGCCGGAGGCGGAGGTCGTGCGGGCCGAGCCGGTGCGGCAGCGCCGGGACCAGCGGGCTTCGGCGGACCGGCGGCGAGCCGACCCGGAGCAGGCCCTGGCCGCCTATTCGTGGACCTATGACCCGCAGACGCTGCGGGAGCAGGTGGACGAGCCGGACCGGCTGTGGGACGTCGCGGACCGGCTGACCGACCGGCTGGAGTTCGCCGAGCGGGACAATGTCCGAGCGGGGCTGCTGAGCCTGCGGGCCGTGGTGCACCGGATCGTCGGGGAGCTGGACGACGCGCTCGCCGACGGGCGGGAGGGTCTGCGGCACGCGGAGGCGTCCGGTGAGCTGCGGATCACGGCGATCGCGCAGGCCCGGCTCGCGCACGTGCTGCAGTGGCGCGGCGAGTTCGAGGAGGCGGACCGGCTGTACGCGGACGCCGACTCGCCGGAGCTGCCGCCGCGGACCCGGGCGGAGATCTGTGAGCTGGCCGGGCGGTCGGCGTACGAGCAGGGCCGCTACCTGGAGGCGGTGAACCTCTTCGAGCGGGCGCTGGACGTACGCCGTGGTGAGGATCCGGAGATGGTGGAGCGGATCGAGCTGGCGCTGGACGCGATCAGCCGGCGTTCCGGGGCGGCCGGGTGGGGCCCCTACCCGCGGACCCGGGACGAGGTGCTGGGGCTGCCGGACGCGCCGGTGCCGCTGCTCGACGACGGGGCCGGCCTGTGGGGGTACGCCGCCGCGGTGGAGCCCCGGTTCGTGGAGGCGCAGCCGTTCGCCGAGGGTGCGGCCTGGGTGCGGCGGCCGGAGTCGGCGGCGTGGGAGCTGATCGACGCGAGCGGGGAGCTGATCATCGTGTCGGCGCACGGCTACGTCGGGGTGACACCGTTCGCCGAGGGGCTGGCCTGGGTGACCCGGCAGGACCAGGGTGGCTGGTTCGCGATCGACCGGGAGAACCGGCTGGTCGTGCCGGCCGGTGGGTTCGAGGACGCGCGGCCGTTCCGGCGCGGGCTGGCCGTGGTGCGGCAGGGCGGCGCCTGGGGTGCCGTGGACCGGCATGGGCGGTTCGCGGTGACGCCGTCGTACCAGCGGTTCGTGACGGCGCTGCACGTCGGCGGGGAGATCGACGGGTTCACCGACGACGGGCTGGCGGTGGTCGACGCCGGGGACCGGTTCGGGGTCGTCGACCGGGCCGGGCGGACCGTGGTCGAGCCGGTGCACGCCGCCGTGGTGATCCACCCGGTGGCGTTCCTGGTGCGTGACGCGGCCGGGCTGTGGGGTGCGCTGGATCGTTCCGGCGCGCCGCTGGTCGACATCGGTCATCGGGACCGGGAGGCGGTCGTCGAGGCACTGCCGGAGGAAAACCGACCCGTCCTGTAGGGATAGGCTGAGGTGATGGAGTTTCGTCATCTCGGCCGTTCCGGCCTGCTGGTCAGTGAGATCGCCTACGGAAACTGGATCACCCACGGCTCCCAGGTGGAGGAGGAGGCCGCGCTCGCGTGTGTGCGCGCGGCCCTCGACTCCGGCATCACCACCTTCGACACCGCCGACGTCTACGCGGGGACCCGTGCCGAGGAGGTGCTGGGCCGGGCGCTGAAGGGTGAGCGCCGCGCGGGCCTGGAGATCTTCACGAAGGTGTTCTGGCGGACCGGTCCGGGCGCCAACGACAGCGGCCTGTCCCGCAAGCACATCCTGGAGTCGATCGACGGGTCGCTGCGCCGGCTCGGCACCGACTACGTGGACCTTTACCAGGCACACCGGTTCGACCATCACACGCCGCTCGAGGAGACCGTCGAGGCGTTCGCCGACGTGGTCCGGCAGGGCAAGGCGCTCTACATCGGCGTGTCCGAGTGGACGGCCGAGCAGATCCGGGCAGCCAAGCCGATCGCCGACGAGCTGCGGGTACGCCTGGTGTCGAACCAGCCGCAGTACTCGATCCTGTGGCGGGTGATCGAGGCCGAGGTGGTGCCGGCGTCAGAGGAGCTGGGCCTGGGGCAGATCGTCTGGTCGCCGCTGGCGCAGGGGGTGCTGACCGGGAAGTACAAGGCCGGGGAGCAGCCGCCGGCCGGGTCGCGGGCCACCGACGAGAAGTCGGGCGCCGGGTTCATCGCCCGGTGGCTGGAGGACGACGTGCTGACCGCGGTGGCCCGCCTGCAGCCGCTGGCCGACGAGGCCGGGCTCACGCTTGCTCAGCTGGCGGTGGCGTGGGTGTTGCAGAACCCGAACGTCTCCGCGGCGATCATCGGCGCGTCGCGGCCGGAGCAGGTCCGGGACAACGTGAAGGCCTCGGGGGTGAGATTGGAGCCCGGCCTGCTGAAGGCGATCGACGAGATCGTGGAGCCGGTCGTGACCCGCGATCCGTCGCTCACCTCCAGCCCGGCCAAGCGTCCCTGACTCACTCCCAGAAGCGCATCAGGCTGAACCCGGTCCCGTAGAGGCGTGAGTCGACGCCGAGCAGGCCGGCCAGCCAGTCGACGAAGGTGAAGAACCAGTCGCCCACCTGGGTCTGCCACAGCAGCAGGAAGAGCACCAGGAAGCCCCACGGCGCCATCACGTTCCACGCGCGCTGGTAGGCGGGGCTGAACCACGGGGAGATGATGCTGCCCCCGTCCAGCCCGGGGACCGGCAGGAAGTTGAGCACGCTCGCGGTCACCTGCAGGAACGCGAGCAGGGCCAGCGCCGCCCAGAACGCGACGTGACTGTCGTCGGTGAGGGCGGCCTGGCCCAGGCCGGTCACCACCACCTCCGGCGCCAGGCCGAGCAGGAACGGCATCGCCACGATCACGGCGAGGACCACGTTGGTGAGCGGGCCGGACGCGCTGATCAGCGAGTCCTTCACCTTGCTCTGGATATACCGGTGGTCGATCCAGACGGCGCCGCCGGGCAGGCCGATGCCGCCGAGGATCACCACGATCACCGGCAGCACGATGGAGAGCAGCGGGTGTGTGTACTTCAACGGGTTGAGACGCAGGTAGCCCCGCTCGGCGACGGTCAGGTCGCCGGAGAAGTAGCCGGTGACGGCGTGCGCATACTCGTGCAGACAGAGCGAGATGATCCAGCCCGAGATCACGAACAGGAACACGTCGAACCCGATGTTGCCGAACTTCGTCCAGGTCATCACGCCGGTCACGACGAAGACGGCGACGATGCCGACGAAGACCGGGCTCGGCACGAAGGCGTTGCGCGGTGTACGGGTGTAAACCGGTTCGTACGTCACGGCAGCTCGCTCACTCGGCCGGGAGCAGGCTCATCTGGTAGTCGACCCGGTCGTCCTCGACGAGGATGACCGTGCTGACCCCGGTGGACTGCAACTGCCGCCACTCCTGCCCGATCCAGGACTCGGCGTCGGCCTGGCTGCTGAACGACTCCTCCGGGCCGTCGACCGTCTTGCCGTCGACGTCCTCATACCGCCAACTCCACGGCATACAGCCGCCCCCTCACGTCAGTACCTCGGTGGGCTTCCACCCTACGGCGTCCGCGTGTGCGACCCGGCTCTAAGGTACGGGGCATGTCCGAAGATCGGTGGAACACGGTTCTGGTGCTCGGTGGTATCCGGTCCGGCAAGTCCGGGTTCGCCGAGTCGCTCATCTCCGGCGCCCCCTCGGTGCGATATGTGGCGACCGCTGTCGGCGGCGAGGACGATCCCGAGTGGCAGGCCCGGATCGAGGAGCATCAGCGGCGGCGACCCCAGTCCTGGACGACCGAGGAGACCGGCGCCGAGCCGGCCACGCTCACCGAGCTGCTGCGCCAGGCCGGGCCGGACGAGACGGTGCTCGTCGACGACCTGGGTGGCTGGGTGGCCGCCGTCCTCAACCCGGCCCGGCAGCCCAACGACGACGAGGCCGACGTGGCGGCGCTGGCCGAGGCGGTCCGCGAGACGGCGGCGCGGGTGGTGCTGGTCAGCCCGGAGGTGGGGCTGTCGCTGGTGCCGGTCACGCCGGTCGGGCGGGCCTTCGCGGACGCGCTCGGCGTCACCAACCAGGCGCTCGCCGAGGTCTGTGACGCGGTCGCGCTGGTGGTGGCCGGGCAGACGACCTGGCTGAAGGGGCGGGCGGAGCCGGTCGAGGCCCCGCCGGTGGTCTCCCGGCCGATCGCGGTGCCCACCCCCATGACGCCCGCTCCCCCGCCGCCGCCGGCCACTGTGGTCACCCCCGTCGCCGAGCCGGAGCCGGAGCCGGAGCCGGGGCCCGCGCTCGTCGGCGCGCTGAGCGGGGCCACGATGACGCTGCCGCTGGTCTCGTCCGGGCTCACCGAGATCAAACCGGGCATGGACCTGCCGCTGCCCAGCGCCGACGCCGGGCCGGACGCGCGCGAGCGCCTCGCCGCGCTGGACCTGCCGGGCGGCGGGCTGGGCGCGCTCGGCGAGGCCGTCGAGTTCGCCGCGGCCACACAGAGCTCGGTCACCCCGCGCGCCTGGACGGGTGTCCGGGTGGTGGTGATCGGCGGGCGGCGTGCCGGCGGGGCGGTGGCCGGTGCCGACACCGCCGACGTGGAGCGCCGCATCGCCGAGGCCGAGCTCGGCTCCGGGCTGATCGGCCGGCTCGCCGCGCAGGCGGGCGCCGACGTCTCGGTGCTGCGCACCCCGGCCACGGGCGCGATGGAGGACGGCCCGGTCACCGGTGAGCGGGAGGTGGAGGCGGCGCTGCGCGACGGCTGGCGCCTCGCCGACGCCGCCGCCGATGCGGGCCGGGACGTGATCGTGCTGGCCGGCATCTCGGCCGGCATCGAGGCCGCCGCGACCGCGGTGCTGGCCGCCACGACCGGGGCCGAGCCGGTCGCCACCCTGCCCCGGGTGCAGGTGCCGGGCGCCCGGTTCGACGACGCGGCGTGGATGGCCCAGTGCGCGGCCGTCCGGGACGCGTTGCACCGGATCCGGCAGGAGCCGCGCGGGGCCGTCGACATCCTGCGGCAGATCGGCGGCCTGGACGTCGCCGTCGCGACCGGCCTGCTGCTCGGTGCCGCGGCCCGCCGGATCCCGGTGCTGGTCGACGGCCCGCTCGGGATCGCCGCCGGCCTGGTGGCCCGTGACCTGGCCAGCCAGACCCGGCACTGGTGCCTGCTGCCGGAGGCGGGCACGCTCGCGCTGGTCAAGCAGGGCGCCGACGTGCTCGGGCTGACCCCCGTGCTGCAGGTCGGGCTGGACCTGGGTGAGGGCGCGAACGCGCTGGCCGTGCTGCCGTTGGTGCGGACCGCGGTCGCGCTGGCGGCGGCACAGCCGGTGCACCCGGCGCTGCTCGGCGAGGTCGGCGACGACGGCCTCGACGACTCGCCCGCCGACGACGATGACGACGATGACGAGACCGACGACGAGCCGGACCTCCCGTTCAACACCGCCGCCTTCAACACGCTGAGCCCCCGCACGGAGTGGGGTGCTTGACGGGGTCCGGCTGGCGGTCACCACGCTGACCGTGCTGCCGCTGCGGGCGGGCCGGGTGGACCGGTCCACCGCGGCGGTGGCGATGTCGGTGGCGCCGGTCGTGGGGGCGCTGCTGGGGCTGGCGCTGGCCGGGCTGCACGCCGGTCTGCGGGCCGCCGGGTCGGCGGAGCTGGTCGCGGCCGGCCTGACGGTCGCGGCGGGTGCGCTGCTGACCCGTGGGCTGCATCTGGACGGGCTCGCGGACACGGTGGACGCGCTGGGGTCGTACCGCTCGGGCCCGGCCGCCCTGGAGATCATGAGAAAGCCGGACATCGGGCCGTTCGGCGTGGTCGCGCTCTGCTCGGTGGTGCTCGTTCAGGCCGCCGCGCTCACCGTGGCCGGGCCGTGGGCGATCGTGACGGCGTGGGCGGCCGGGCGGCTCGCGGTGAGCCTCGCCTGCCGTCGCGGGGTGCCACCGGCCCGGCCGGAGGGCCTGGGCGCGATGGTGGCGTCCACGGTGCCGCTCACCGCCGTGGCGGCGGGCGCGGCGTTCGTCGGTGCGCTCGCGCTTGCCGCGGTTCCGGGCCGTCCGTGGCAGGGGCCGGCCGCCGTCGCCGCCGCACTGTTCGCGGTGGTGCTGCTTCTGCGGCATGCGGTACGACGGTTCGGCGGCATCACCGGCGACGTGCTGGGAGCGGCCGTCGAGCTGGCGGTCACGCTCACCCTCGTCCTCGTGACCCTGGCTCCCGGCCGGCTCTGAGCGCTGCCTCAGCGTGCCGGGGACGGTGTTCCGAGCCGGCCGCGGAGATCCCGGCCGGCCGGACACCAGCGCTGTCCCCGAGGGGCTACGACAGCTCCGGGGTGGTCGTCAGCGGACGGACGGGGTGACGAACGGCGGCTTGACGAGGCGGGCCTCGGTGCGGCGGCCGCGGATGTCGACGGCGACCAGATCACCGTCGGCCAGGGCGGCGTCGGTGTCGATGAGGGCCAGTGCGATGCCGACCTTGCGTGTCGGCGAGAAGGTGCCGCTGGTCGTCTCGCCCACGGGACGCTCCCCCGCGTACACCCGCATGTGCCCTCGTGGGACGCCGCGGCCGGTGAGCTCCAGGCCGCGCAGGACCCGGCGCGGGCCCGCGGTCTTCTCGGCCTGAAGGGCCGACCGCCCCCAGAAGGCGGGCTTGTCCCAGCCGACCGCCCAGCCGGAGCGGGCCTGGACCGGGCTGATGTCGAGGCTCAGCTCCTGGCCGTGCAGCGGGTAGCCCATCTCGGTGCGCAGCGTGTCACGGGCGCCGAGGCCGCAGGGGCGCACCCCGGCGTCGATCACGGCGTCCCACACCGCGGGCGCGTCGTCCCACCCGACGACCAGCTCGTAGCCGTGCTCACCGGTGTACCCGGTACGGCAGACGGTCAGCTCGGAACCGCCGAGCGTCGCGGTGGCGAACGACATGTAGCCGTGCTCGGCGGGCAGGCCGAGCTTGCCGAGCACCTCGGCCGACCGCGGGCCCTGGACGGCGAGGATCGCGAAGTCGCGGTGCTCGTCGGTGACGGTCACCCCGGCCGGGGCGGCCCCGGCGAGCCGGCGGACCACCTCGGCGGTGTTCGCGGCGTTGGGGATCAGGAAGACGTGGCCGTCGTCGTGCAGGTAGGCGATCAGGTCGTCGACGACGCCGCCGGACTCGTCGCAGCACAGCGTGTACTGCGCCTTGCCGGGGGCGATCCGGCCCAGGTCGTTGGTGAGGCACGCGTTCACGAAAGCGGCCGCCCCGGCGCCCCGGACCCGGGCCTTGCCCAGGTGCGACACGTCGAAGACACCGGCCGCCTCACGAACCGCCGCGTGCTCCTTCAGGACACCTCCCCCGGCGTACTCCAGAGGCATGTCCCACCCGCCGAACGCTGCGAACTTCGCGCCCAGCGCGACGTGGCGATCATGCAGGGGGGACCGAAGCGGCGCGGAAGACATGACACTCAACTTACCGTTGACCTTGGGGTTGTTTAGAGTCGCGGGGACAACACCGTTTTCCCAATAGCCGGGAGCGCGCCCACCGGCGCCGTTCCGGCCCAGACGTCCGGAGTATCCGAGTGACCCAGCCCAGCCTCAGCCTGGTCGACACCGACCCGGCCGAATCGGCGGTCGATGCCATCGTCATCGGCCTGCACAGCCAGCCAGACGAGGACGGCAGCCTGTTGCCGGCCTCGGGCGCCGAGAGCATCGCCGCGGCCTTCGACGGCAAGCTCATCTCGACGCTGGCTCTGCTCGGCGCGACCGGAGCCCCCGGCGAGGTGACCAAGCTGGCCACGCTCGGCACGATCGCCGCGCCGCTGCTGGTGGCGGTCGGCCTCGGCGCCGAGCCGAACGGCCCCGCCCCCGACCCGGAGATCCTGCGTCGCGGTGCCGGCGCCGCGGTCCGCGCGCTGGCCGGCAGCGCCACCGTGGTGCTGGCCCTGCCGGTGCCCGACGACGCGGACGCCCCGCCGGCGCTGCGTGCCGTGCTGGAGGGCGCCCTGCTCGGTGGCTACCGCTTCGCCGGTTACAAGACCAAGCCGCAGAAGGGCCGTCGTGACCCGGTGACCGAGCTGCGCCTGCACGTGCCGGACGCGGCCGACGAGGCGGCGCTGGCCGAGCTGCGCCGCGCCGCGGTGGTGGCGAAGTCGGTGCGCCTGACCCGGGACTGGGTCAACACCCCGCCGAACGCGCTGCGCCCGGCGGATCTGGCCGACCAGGTGGCGGCGGCCGCGACCGAGGCCGGGCTCGGTGTCGAGGTGCTCGACTTCGAGCAGCTCAAGGCCGGAGGGTACGGCGGGATCGTGGCGGTCGGCCAGGGCTCGGAGGCCCCGCCGCGGCTGGTGAAGCTCACCTACACCCCGGCCGGGGTGGAGAACCCGAAGCGGGTCGCGCTGGTCGGCAAGGGCATCACGTTCGACACCGGTGGCGTGAGCATCAAGCCGGCCGCCGGCATGTGGGAGATGAAGTCCGACATGGCGGGCGCCGCCGCGGTGGCCGCCACGATGATCGCGGTGGCCGCGCTCGAGCCGGGTGTGGCCGTGTCCGGTTACCTGGCGATCGCGGAGAACATGCCGTCCGGGTCGGCGTACCGGCCGGGTGACGTGATCACCATGTACGGCGGCAAGCGGGTCGAGGTGTTCAACACCGACGCCGAGGGCCGGATGGTGCTGGCCGACGCGATCGTGCGGGCCTGCGAGGACGGTACCGACTACCTGTTCGAGACGTCGACGCTCACCGGCGGTCAGGTGATCGCGCTGGGCAAGCGGATCGCCGGCCTGATGGGCTCGGACGAGGCGTCCGCGCTGGTCGAGGCGGCCGGCAAGGCGGTCGGCGAGCCGGCCTGGCGGATGCCGCTGCCGGACGACGTGCGCAAGGGCATGGAGTCGGAGATCGCCGACATCTGCCAGACCAACGCCAACCTGGACCGGGCCGGGCACATGCTGCAGGGCGGTGTCTTCCTGCGCGAGTTCGTGGCCGAGGGCGTGGAGTGGGCGCACATCGACATCGCCGGCCCCAGTTACCACACCGGCGAGGCGAACGGTTACTGGACGAAGGGCGGCACGGGCGTGCCGGTCCGCACCTTCCTCAAGCTGATCGACGACCTGTCCTGACGATGGCGTGCGCCGTCCGGCTCAGACCGGGCGGCGCCGCTGGCGCTCGTTGTAATCGCGCATCCGCTGTGGATAGCCGAGGAGCTTCACGTCGTAGATCGGCATGCTGAGCTGGTGTGCGAATTTCCAGGCGACGTCGGGCGAGCCGATTCGCCGGCGGGTCCATTCACCGTCGTGTGCCACAAGCAACAGGGTGGTCTCGGTCACTGTCGTCTGTGGCTCGATGAATGCCTCGACTCCCTGTCTCGACCGGAAGAATTGCGTAAGATGCTCCAGATCGGCCTGGTTGACCTGCCGGCCTCCGGGCCCACCGGACCGGGGACGCCGCCGAAACCAAGCCACTGCTCCTCCTCGCGTTCGATCCCGCAAGGGTACGTCGGACCGACGTGTCGTGGGGCACCTGACTGCATTGACCGGGTCGAGAAGTGACAAGATGTCGGTGACGGGACTGTGACCGTTTCCATTGTGTGACCCACACCGGAGACGATGCGACCACTGGAGTCAACGTGAGCCAGCCCAACGGCGGAACCTTCGACATCGTCATTCTCGGCGCCGGCAGTGGTGGCTATGCGGCCGCCCTGCGTGCCGCTCAGTTCGACCTCAAGGTCGCGCTGATCGACAAGGCCGAGCTCGGCGGCACCTGCCTGCACCGCGGGTGCATCCCCACGAAGGCCCTCCTGCACGCCGCGGAGATCGCCGACCAGACGCGCGAGAGCGAGCAGTTCGGCGTCAAGGCCGATCTCGTCGGGATCGACATGGCGGGCGTCAACGCGTACAAGGACGGGGTGGTCGGCCGCCTTTACAAGGGCCTGACCGGCCTGCTGGGGCACAACAAGAACATCACGATCGTCCAGGGCGAGGGCAAGCTCGTCGGCAAGGACACCGTCGAGGTCGCCGGCCAGCGTTACACCGGCCGCAACGTCATCCTCGCCACCGGCTCCTACTCGCGCTCGCTGCCCGGCCTCGAGGTCGACGGCAAGCGGGTGCTGACCAGCGAGCACGCGCTCAAGCTGGACCGGGTGCCGCAGTCGGCGATCGTCCTGGGCGGCGGCGTGATCGGCGTCGAGTTCGCCAGCGTGTGGAAGTCGTTCGGCGCCGACGTGACCATCATCGAGGCCCTCCCCCGCCTGGTCGCCGCGGAGGACGAGGAGATCTCGAAGCAGGTCGAGCGGGCCTTCCGCAAGCGGAAGATCAACTTCAAGGTCGGCAAGCCGTTCGAGAAGGTGGAGCACACCGAGAACGGCGTGAAGGTCACCATCGCCGGCGGCGAGACCCTGGAGGCGGAGGTCCTGCTGGTCGCGGTCGGCCGTGGCCCGACGACCGCCAACCTGGGGTATGAGCAGCAGGGCATCACCCTCGACCGGGGCTTCGTGATCGTCGACGAGCGCCTGCGCACCGGTGTCGGCAACATCTACGCCGTCGGCGACATCGTCCCCGGCCTGCAGCTCGCGCACCGCGGCTTCCAGCAGGGCATCTTCGTGGCCGAGGAGATCGCCGGCAAGAACCCGGCGGTCATCGACGAGGCGGGCATCCCGCGGGTCACCTACTCCGACCCCGAGGTCGCGTCGGTCGGCATCACCGAGGCCAAGGCCAAGGAGCAGTACGGGGCGGACAAGGTCTCCACGTACAACTACAACCTCGGTGGCAACGGCAAGAGCCAGATCCTCAAGACCGCGGGCTTCATCAAGCTGGTCCGGGTCAACGACGGCCCCGTCGTCGGCGTCCACATGGTCGGCGCCCGGGTCGGCGAGCTCGTCGGCGAAGCCCAGCTGATCACCAACTGGGAGGCCTTCCCCGAGGAGGTCGCCCAGCTCGTACACGCCCACCCGACGCAGAACGAGGCGCTGGGCGAGGCCTTCCTCGCGCTCGCGGGCAAGCCGCTGCACGCGCACAGCTGATCCGATCGTTCTTTCGCTTTAGGGAGTTTGGGAAAAGATGCCGACATCGGTAACCATGCCGCGGCTTGGTGAGAGCGTCACCGAGGGAACCGTGACGCGCTGGCTCAAGCAGGAGGGCGAGCGCGTCGAGGCGGACGAGCCGCTGCTCGAGGTCTCCACCGACAAGGTCGACACGGAGATCCCGTCGCCCGCCGCGGGCATCCTCTCGCGGATCGTGGTCGGCGAGGACGAGACCGCGGAGGTCGGCAGCGAGCTGGCCGTCATCGCCGGTGACGGCGAGGACGCCGGTGAGGCCGCGCCCGCCCCGGCCCAGGAGCAGCAGGCCGAGGCCGAGCCGGAGCCCGCCGCTCCGGCCACCCCGTCGACCGAGAAGCCCGTCGAGGAGGAGGCCCCGGCCCCGCAGGCCGCCGCCCCGGCAAGCGGTGGCGAGGGCACCGAGGTGAAGCTGCCGGCGCTCGGCGAGAGCGTCACCGAGGGCACCATCACCCGCTGGCTCAAGGCCGTCGGCGACACCGTCGAGGCGGACGAGCCGCTGGTCGAGGTCTCCACCGACAAGGTCGACACGGAGCTGCCGTCTCCGGTCGCCGGCACCCTGCTGGAGATCAAGGTCGGCGAGGACGAGACCGCCGAGGTCGGCGCCGTCCTGGCGATCGTCGGCACCCCGGGCAGCGCCCCCGCCGCCGCGCCCGCCCCCGAGCCCGAGCCGGAGAAGCCGGCCGCGGCCCCCGCACCGCAGCAGGCCCCGGCACCGAAGGTGGAGTCGGCGCCCGCGCCGAACATCGCCGGCGAGTCCTACGCCACCCCCTCGCCCGCCGCGGAGACCAAGCAGCCGGCCGCTCAGCCCGCCGAGGCCCAGCCCGCCCCGGCCGCGCCGTCGGCCCAGACCACGCAGTCGAACGGGGCCGGCGACGCCGGTTACGTGACGCCGCTGGTCCGCAAGCTGGCCGCCGAGAAGGGCGTGGACCTGTCCAGCCTGACCGGCACCGGCGTGGGTGGCCGCATCCGCAAGCAGGACGTCATCGACGCCGCCGAGAAGGCCGCTGCCGCCAAGGCACAGGCCTCCACCCCGGCCCCGGCAGCCTCGGCCGAGAAGGCTGCCCCGGTCGCGGAGAAGGCGGCGCCCAAGGCGGAGCCGAGCCCGCTGCGCGGACGCACCGAGAAGCTGCCCCGGATCCGTCAGACGATCGCCCGCCGGATGGTGGAGTCGCTGCAGATCTCCGCGCAGCTCACCACGGTGGTCGAGGTCGACGTGACCAAGATCGCCAACCTGCGGAACAAGGCGAAGGCCGACTTCCAGGCCAAGCACGGCGTGAAACTGACCTTCCTGCCGTTCTTCGCCCTGGCCACGGTCGAGGCGCTGCAGCAGCACCCGGTGGTCAACTCGTCGCTGGACATGGAGGCGGGCACCGTCACCTACCACGGCGCCGAGCACCTGGGCATCGCGGTGGACGCGCCGAAGGGCCTGGTCGTCCCGGTCATCAAGGACGCCGGTGACCTCAACCTGGCCGGCCTGTCCAAGCGGATCGCGGACCTCGCGGACCGGACCCGCAACAACAAGATCGGGCCGGACGAGATCGGTGGCGGCACCTTCACGCTGACCAACACCGGCAGCCGGGGCGCGCTGTTCGACACGCCGATCATCAACCAGCCGCAGGTCGGCATCCTCGGTCTGGGCGCGGTCGTCAAGCGCCCGGTGATCGTGAACGACCCGGAGCTGGGCGAGATCATCGTGCCGCGGTCGATGGTCTACCTGGCGCTCTCCTACGACCACCGGATCGTGGACGGCGCCGACGCCGCCCGCTTCCTGGGCACTCTCAAGGAGCGCCTGGAGGCTGGACACTTCGAGGCCGACCTGGGCCTGTAGAGGTCATGACATCGGGGGGTGCGCCGTCACGGCGTACCCCCCGGTCTTGTTTGGGATCGTGCGATCTTCGGGAAAGAGTCACCTCATGCGCATCGTCATGGCCGGAGCGTCCGGATTCCTGGGCACGCGGCTCGCCGAACGGCTGCGGCTCAGCGGCCACGACATCGTCCGGCTGGTCCGGCGGCCCTCCGAGCGGCCGGACGAGGCCACCTGGGATCCGGCACAGGGCCGGCTGGACACCGCGGTGCTGGCCGGCGCCGACGCGGTGATCAACCTGTCCGGGGCGAACGTCGGTGACCGGCGGTGGACGGCGGCCTACAAGCGGGTGCTGCGGTCCAGCCGGATCGACACCACCGACACCCTGGCCCAGGCGATCAGCAAGCTGCCCGAGGGCGATCGGCCGCGGACGCTGCTGCAGAGCTCCGGCGTGGGGTGGTATGGCGACACCGGCGATCAGGCGGTGACCGAGGAGGCCCCGGCCGGCAACACCTTCCTGGCCGATCTGTGCCGGGTGTGGGAGGCCGCGGCCAGGCCCGCCGAGGACGCCGGCGTCCGGGTGGTGCTGCTGCGCACGGCTCCGACGATTGACGCCGGGGGCTCGCTGATCAAGCCGTTGTTGCTGCCGTTCAAGCTCGGTGCGGGCGCCCGGATCGGCGGCGGCCGCCAGTGGATGGCCTGGATCGCGCTGACCGACTGGCTGGCCGCGGCCGAGTTCCTGCTGACCCGGGACGATGTGGCCGGGCCGGTCAACATGGTGTCGCCCAAGCCGGTGACGAACGCCGAGTTCACCCGCGACCTGGCCCGGGTGCTGCGTCGGCCGGCTCTGCTCGCGGTGCCGGGCCCGGTGCTGGATCTGATGATCGGCGAGTTGGCCGGGGAGGCGCAGCGGTCCCAGCGGGTGCTGCCGGCGGTGTTGTCGAATGCCGGGTTCGCGTGGGCCTACCCCGATATGGGCAACGCATTGGCGGCGGCGCTGCGTCCAGAACCGGCCATGACCGGCTAGGGGCCTCAGGGTTTCTTGCTAACCTGCGGCTGATGTCCGTCGCCGCCCCTGCCCCCGCCGCGTCCGCAGATCCGCCCGTCGAGCCTCCGGCGCCCTCGCGCCCCCGGCCCTGGCGCGCCCATCTGACCGTCGCTCTCCTCGCCCTCGGCACCGCCGTCTACGTGACGAACGGGCTGTGGCGTGACCCGTACGGTAACGGCCTCTCCGACAACATCGGTGACCAGGCGTTCTTCGAGTGGTTGCTGGGCTACGGCGTCTACACGCTCGGCCACGCCTCGGATCCGTTCTTCTCCGAGATGCTGAACGTGCCGTTCGGGGTGAACCTGGCGGCCAACACGTCCATCTCGGTCTACACCATCCTGTTCGCCCCGCTGACCTATCTGGCCGGGCCTCAGATCAGCTATGTGACGATTCTCACTCTGAATCTCGCCGGGTCCGCTTTCGCCTGGTATCTGTTCCTCAACCGCTGGTTGGTGCGCAGTCCCCTCGCGGCCGGGCTCGGCGGCATGTTCTGCGGCTTCGCCCCCGGTTTCATCTCGCACGCCAACGGCCACCTCAACTGGACCGCGGGCTGGGTCGCGCCGGTCGTGATCTGGCAGGTGCTGCGCCTGCGCCAGCCGGGTCGCTGGCTGCGCAACGGCCTGGTGCTGGGCCTGATGCTCGCCGCGTTCTTCACGATCGCGGCCGAGGGCCTCTTCTACACCGCCCTGGCCAGCGGCATCTTCATCATCACGTGGGCGCTGGCCGGCGCGGTCCGGACCGAGGCGAAAGCCGCCTTCACCACGGTGCTGCGGGCGCTCGGGGTGACCGCCGTGGTGGCCGGCGCGCTGCTGGCCTATCCGCTGTACATGCACTTCGCCGGCCCCCAGACGTTCTCCGGCACCGGGTTCAACCAGCGCTACTTCGCCGAGGACGCGGCGGCCTACCTGTCGTTCCCGAGCCGCTCGCTGGCCGCCCTCTTCGGGCTGGGCTCCGACCTCGCCCCGAACCGGACCGAGGAGACGACGTTCTTCGGCGTGCCGCTGGTGGTGCTGATCCTGGTCTCGATGGTGCTGGTGTGGCGGCGGGCCACGCCCGGGCGCCGGGCCACCCTGCGCGCGATCACGCTGATCGGCCTCACCTTCCTGGTGCTGTCGCTCGGCCCGCGGCTCAACTGGATGGACGCCGAGCAGCCGGTCCCCCTGCCGTACGCGTTGCTCTCCCACCTGCCCCTCTTCGACGCGGCGCTGCCGTTGCGCCTGGGGCTCGTGGTGGCCGCGGTCTTCGGCGTGGTGCTGGCGCTGATCACCCAGGAGCTGCTGGACCGCCGGCTCTCGCCGTCGCTGCAGACCGCGATGAGCGCGGCGATCGTGGTGGCGCTGCTGCCGATCCTTCCGCTGCCGGTGCGCCACCAGCAGCGTGCGCCGGAGCCCGAGTTCATCGCCAAGGGCACCTGGCAGCGGTACGTGTCGGACAACGGCGTGATCTCCACCCTGCCGTTCGCGCTGAACGTGACGGCCGACGGGCAGCGCTGGCAGGCGTACACGATGGCCCGCGGCGGCCCGCAGTTCCGGATCCCCGGCGGCTACTTCCT
Organism: Actinoplanes sp. CA-252034; assembly: GCF_050956125.1. Lineage (NCBI taxonomy): Bacteria > Bacillati > Actinomycetota > Actinomycetes > Micromonosporales > Micromonosporaceae > Actinoplanes > Actinoplanes sp. CA-252034. The sequence goes on along the minus strand of NZ_CP191846.1, from coordinate 1,608,472 downwards.
CGGCCCGATGACGAACGGTGAGGAGGGCCGCAAGCAGATCGGCCGCATCGGCGCGCCGAACCTGCCGACCGACTGGCTGTTCACCCGTGCCGCGCTGTACGGCTACGTCACCGAGCTCAGCGACGCCGACCGTGCTCAGGCCCGCGCCGATTTCGCCTACTGGAAGGTGGAGGCGCTCTTCCTGCCCCAGGAGATCACCGGTTCCGACCACATGACGCTCTTCCGTAACGCCGTGCTGGTGACGGCCACCGATCTCCTCGGCGAACCGGAGCAGGTCGACGACGTCCTGGTGTGGCGCATCCGTCCCGGCGTGGACCCGATCGACCGATGAATTCCGGGCTGGATAATCTCCGCGGCGTGACGATCGCCGCGCCCGCCCCGGAAACGGACCTGACGACCGCAACACCCGTCGACGAGATCGCGCCGGAGGAGACCGGCGCCCGCAAGAAGCGCACCTGGCCGGCCCACATCGTGATGGCGCTGGTCTCCCTGGCTGCCGGGATCTACGTGTGCCAGGGCCTGTGGAGCGCGCCGTACCGCAACGTGGTCGCCGACAACGTCAGTGACCAGGGCCAGTTCGAGTGGATGCTGTCGTACGGCGTCTACCTGCTCCAGCACCTCAGCAACCCGTTCTTCACCGATCTGCTGAACGCGCCACGCGGCGTGAACCTGGCGATGAACACGTCGAGCACGTTCTACGCCGTGGTGTTCGCGCCGGTCACGCACTTCCTGGGTCCACAGATCTCGTTCGCGACGATCATGACGCTGAACCTGTCCGGCTCGGCGTTCGTCTGGTATCTCTTCCTGCGCCGCTGGCTGGTCCGCAGCGGGCTGGCCGCGGCGGTGGGCGGCTTGCTCTTCGGATTCAGCCCGGGCCTGGTGTCGCACGCCAACGGCCACCTGAACTGGACCTCCGGCTGGATGGTCGGGATCGTCGCGTGGTGGGTGCTGAAGCTGCCGGAACGCGACCGCTGGCTGCGCAACGGCATCGTCCTGGGCCTGCTCTGCACCATGGGCTTCTCGGTCGCCGCCGAGGCGCTGTTCTTCGCCGCCCAGGCCAGCGGCCTCTTCCTGTTCATCTGGATGCTGTCGCGGCCGGGCCTGCGGCAGGCGAAGGACGCGATCCGGCCGGTGCTGCTCTCGCTCGCGGTCACCGCGGTGGTGGCCGGCACCCTGCTGGCCTGGCCGCTCTACATGCACTTCGCCGGCCCGCTGAAGTTCTCCGGCACCGGTTTCGGGATGCGACAGTTCTCCGAGGACCTGGTGGCGTACGCGGCGTTCCCGTTGCGGTCGGTGGCCGGGATGTTCGGGTGGGGCGCCGACCTCGCGCCGAACGCGACCGAGGCGACCTCGTTCCTGGGCGTGCCGCTGATCGTGCTCTTCTTCGTGGCGCTGGCGCTGCTGTGGCGCCGCTCGGCCCCGGAGCGCCGGGTCACCCTGCGGGCTCTGGGCATCGTCGCGCTGCTCTTCTTCCTGCTCTCGCTCGGCCCGCGGCTGAAGTTCCTCGGCGAGGAGCACTCCGACATCCCCCTGCTGTACGCGCTGCTCGTCGAGGTGCCGCTGTTCGACTCGGCGCTGCCGGTGCGCTACGCACTCGTCGTCGTGATCGTCTTCGCGCTGGTCCTCGCGATGCTCACGGACGAGGTGGTGCGCCGGGAGAGCCTGATCCGCAGCCGGGCCGGGAAGATCGCATTCGGCGTGGCGATCGTGGCCGCGCTCGCGCCGATCGCCCCGCTGCCGCTGCGCACCATGGAGCGGTCGGCCGAGCCGGTCTTCATCTCCAGCGGGCGCTGGCAGGACTACGTCTCCGACCGCGGTGTGATCACCTCGTTGCCGCTCTCCAGCGAGGTCGCGATCGACATGATGCGCTGGCAGGCGTACACGATGGCCCGGGGCGGCGACAAGCTGTTCCGCATGCCGGCCGGTTACTGGCTCGGCCCGCGTGACTACACGGAGGCCGGGCGCAACGACACCGGCCGGCTCGGCCCGCCGGAGCGGCCGACCGCCAAGCTGCTCTACCGGGCCGCTCGCTGGGGCAACATGCCGAAGCTGACCAACCTGGACCGGGCGCAGGCACGCGTCGACTTCGCGTACTGGAAGGTCGAGGCGGTCTTCCTGCCCACCGAGGTGACCGGTCCGCGCGGCAACCTCAACCGGGACGCTCTGCTGCAGATCACCACTCAGCTGTTCGGCGAGCCGGAGCAGGTCGACGACGTGCTGGTGTGGCGTGTCCGACCCGGAGTGGATCCGGTCGACCAGTGGGAACAGGATTAGGCTTGCGGTCGTGACGTCTTCCGTATTGACCGTCCTCCGTCCCGGCCTGGTCGACTATCTGGAGGCCTGGGAGGAGCAGAAGCGCCTGCACCAGGGCGTGGTCGCCGGCACGCAACCGGACACGGTGCTGTTGCTGGAGCATCCGAGCGTCTTCACGGCCGGCAAGCGGACCGAGCCGGCCGACCGCCCGTTCGACGGCACCCCTGTGGTCGACGTCGACCGGGGTGGCCGGATCACCTGGCACGGTCCGGGCCAGCTCGTCGGCTACCCGATCGTCAAGCTGCCGGAGCCGGTCGACGTGGTCGCCTACGTGCGGCGGACCGAGCAGTTGCTGATCGACGTCTGCGCCGACTTCGGTGTGGTCGCCGAGCGGGTCGAGGGCCGCAGCGGCGCCTGGGTCCGGGCCACCGACGGCGGGCTGGACCGCAAGATCGCGCAGATCGGGATCCGGGTGTCGCGCGGTGTCACGCTGCACGGCTTCGCCCTCAACTGCGACTGCGACCTGTCCAACTTCAACCGCTTCATCCCCTGTGGCATCCGCGACGCCGGCGTCACCTCCCTCAGCGCCGAGGTCGGCCGCCCGGTCCCGGTCGCCGAGGTCCTGCCCGTCGTCGAGCGCCACCTGGCCACCCTGCTCTGATGGCCCTCTACCGCAATCCGCGCGACAAGCGGGTCTTCGTCCCCCGGCCGAACGGCAGCGTGGTGCTCAACTTCGGTCACCCGATCGCGTGGGCCATCCTCATGTGCATGACGGTGATCCCCTTCGTGATCGTCACGGTGGTCACCATCGCGGTCTTCCTCTAGCCACTTCTTCGGTACGGTCCACGCCGGGTTCCGGGCCTACATCGCGACGCGGTCCGTGGTCCGGGCCGCGACGCGACCGCTGGGTTGCACCGTTGGCCACCGCATACGCCCGGCGGTCGCGGTGGAGGCCGGGAGCGGGCAGTCTCTCGCGGGGTGGCTCACGGTACTTTTAGTGGCCGTACGATCACAAAAGCTCCCAAACCCGGACCTGACCGCCGACCTGTTGGCACGCGAGGTGCTCGCCGGTGCGGCGACAGCCGCTCGGAGTGGCGCCCGGGACTCGCCCACGGACCAGGCCGGTCGCCCATTCGACCACGCTCAGGCCGTCGCCGTCGGCGCGGATCAGCAGGTCGCCGGCGGGCAGCCCACGGCCGAGATCACGCCGGACCGCGCCCCTGTCCGGGTCGATCTGCAGGGCGCGGCCGTCAGCGGTCCGGACGACGCCGTTCTCGCCGCCGATCCAGTTGACGTCGGCCCAGGCCAGACGGCCGGTGTCCGGATCGAAAGCGGCCAGACCGGGCCCACCGGAGACACAGACGTGCGCGCCGCACGGCACCGCCGTCCGCGGCAGGAGCAGCGGCGTCGTCCACATCGTCCGCACATCGGCCGGCGGGATCATGGTCAGCGAGTTGTCGCCGAGCAGATACACCCGGCCGTCGATCACCTTGACGACCGGCGCGCCACCGGCGGCGACGGCCTTCGACGTGACGTCCACCAGCTCACCGCCGGCCAGGGTGAGCACGGTCGCCCCGATGTCGGTCACGACCAGTAGATGATCGTCGGTGGCCGCGACGGCGTGCGGCCGGTCCACGAGCTCCCGCCTCCAGACGGCCCGTCCCGCCGCCGGGTCGAAGAGCGTGAGCATGCCCGCCGCCCCGTCCCACAGGGCCACCCGGTCGCCGGCCGGCCGGGCCACCGAATAGGTCCCCGGGTCGACCCGGTCCTCGCCGGTGCGGGCGTCGAGGATCCGGGCGTCGTCGTTTCCGGACACGACCAGCGCCGGGCCGGCCTGTGCGAGCGCCGGGAGCCCGGCGAACCAGTCGAGCTCCCGCTGCCAGAGCGCCGCGCCGGACTCCAGCGACCAGGCGGTGACGCCCAGCTGCCCGGTCGTCCCGGCGTGTGTGGAGTACAGCGTCGTGCCGGTGAGCAGCCACGTCCCGGACGGGACCGCCGTCGCGGCCACCTCGGGCAGATCCCGGATCTCGGGCATCGGTGCCGACGGCCCGATCAGGAACACCGACATCAGCACCACGACCAGCGCCGCCGGCAGCACACGTGCCGACGGCGGCGCCGGCCGGGACGGCGGGGCGACCCGGTCGAGATCGATCATCACACCCGGCATTCAACCCCGCCCAGCGGTCAGGGCGCGATCCGGTTCAGGTCACGGGGGAAAGCGGTCGTCTCGCGGACGTTCGCGATCCCGGTCAACCTGGCCACGAACCGTTCGAGGCCGATCGCCCAGCCACCGTGCGGCGGCATCCCGTAGCGGAAGGCGTCGAGATAGCCCGCGTACGGCCCGAGCGGCTCACCCTGCTTCGTCAGAGCCGCGACGTAGTCCTCGTAGCGGTGCAGGCGCTGACCGCCGGTCACGATCTCCAGACCGCGGAACAGCAGGTCGAAACCGTTCGACCAGGTCGGGTCGGCCGGGTCCGGATGGGTGTAGAACGGCCGTTTGCGCATCGGGTAGCCGGTCACGAAGAGGAACTCCGAACCGTGCTCGCGCAGCGCCCACTCCCCCAGGGCCCGCTCGTGCGCCGGGGCGAGGTCCGGCTCGTCGTCAGGCGCACCGGCGATGCGCAGCGCCTCACTGAAGTGGATCGCCGGAATCTCGTCCCTCACCTCGGTCCCACCGCCGATCTCGCCGAGCATCCCGGCCAGGGTCCTGGTCAGCGCGGCCATCACGTCCCGGTGGTCGGAGACGAATCCCATCTCGGCGTCGAGCGACGTGTACTGCGCCAGGTGCCGCGCGGTGTCGCTCGGCTCGGCCCGGAACACCGGCCCCACCTCGTAGACCCGCTCGAACACCCCGACCATCAGCTGCTTGTAGAACTGCGGCGACTGCGCCAGATAGCCCGGCCGCCCGAAATAGTCGAGCTGGAAGACGTTCGCGCCGGACTCGGTCGCCGACTCCACGATCTTCGGAGTGTGGATCTCGACGAATCGCTGCGCCTCCAGCGCCTCCCGGAAGCCCTTGGTCGCGGCGGCCGCGACCCGCAGGCTCGCCGACCGGCTCGGATGCCGCAGGGCCAGAGCGGCGTGGTCCAGCTGGGTGGGAAGCCCGGCGTTCAGCGTGGGCCGGTGCATCTCGAACGGCAGGGGTACGGCCACCCGGCTCAGTTCGCGGATGGTCGGAGACCTCAGCTCCACCCCGTCCGGCGCCTGCTCGACGGCGGTGACCACGGCGGTCACCTCGACGACGCTCTCCTCGGTGAGATGCTCCAACTGCTCGCGGGTCGCCGGGTCGGTGACGACCACCTGGCTGAACCCGGCGGCGTCCCGGACGATCAGGAACGCGACCGACTTGAGCAGCCGGCGGCGATGGACCCACCCGGCGATGGTGACTTCACGGCCGACTTCTTGCGTGGCCAGTTCGGTGGAGAGGATGCGTTGCACGGCGGTTACCTCCTCTGATGACTGCAACGCGGCCCCAGGGAGGTGCGGGCGAGCGGGATCCTCGCGGTACCACCGCACCTTCGCGCCTTTCAGCGCCTCTTTGTCGTGCTGCGGCTCCGGGGTGTCTTCACGCTCCGGCGCGCGGGCCACCCTTCCCAGCTGGCGGGTGGCTCTCTCGGCCGGCGGATCGAAGCGCTACTCGGTCCCATCATCGCCGTGCCGGGAACGTTAACAGTCACCTATGCGGCGTTCTCCTGAATTACGGGTGACCGCCCTCACACGAATGGTCACGTGAGCCTCGTCGCCCCTGCGCTGTGGCCGCCCTGTGCGGGCGTATCTTCGGAGGGTGACTATTGCTCCCGAGGGCCGCCGCATGCTGCGCATCGAAGCGCGCAACGCCGAGACGCCCATCGAGCGGAAACCCCCGTGGATCAAGGTCAAGGCCAAGATGGGCCCTGAGTACACCGAGATGCGCGGCCGCGTCCAGAAAGAGGGCCTGCACACGGTCTGCCAGGAGGCCGGCTGCCCCAACATCTACGAGTGCTGGGAAGACCGCGAGGCCACCTTCCTCATCGGCGGTGACCAGTGCACCCGCCGCTGCGACTTCTGCCAGATCGACACCGGCAAGCCGGCCGAGTTCGACGCCGACGAGCCCCGCCGCGTCGGCGAGTCCGTCGCCACGATGGGCCTGCGCTACGCCACCGTCACCGGTGTCGCCCGCGACGACCTGCCCGACGGCGGCGCCTGGCTCTACGCGGAGACGGTCCGCCAGATCCACAAGCTGATGCCCGGCTGCGGCGTCGAGCTGCTGATCCCCGACTTCAACGCCGACCCGGCCCAGCTGGCCGAGGTCTTCGGCGCGGCGCCCGAGGTGCTCGCCCACAACCTGGAGACCGTGCCGCGCATCTTCAAGCGCATCCGTCCCGGTTTCCGCTACGAGCGCTCCCTCGACGTGATCACCCAGGCCCGGGCCGCCGGGCTGGTCACCAAGAGCAACCTGATCCTGGGCATGGGCGAGACCCGCGACGAGGTGTCGGCGGCCCTCCGCGACCTGCACGGCGCCGGCTGCGAGCTGATCACCATCACGCAATATCTCCGCCCCACCCCGCGCCACCACCCGGTCGAGCGCTGGGTGAAGCCGGAGGAGTTCGTCGAGCTCAGCGAGGAGGCCGAGCAGATCGGCTTCGCCGGCGTCATGAGCGGGCCGCTGGTCCGTTCCTCCTACCGCGCCGGCCGCCTCTACAAGCAGGCCCTCGAAGCCCGAGGCTGACCCACGTCGGGGCGCAGGCCTTCAAGCCGCGCCCCGATCCGGCCACCCCGGCGGCGGCTTTTGTTCGCCACCCGGATAGCCGGCGCCGGCCCCGCCGTCTCGGGCCACGTGCGTCCGGCCGCCTGGGGCTATGCCCCTCGCCGCCCCGATCCGCCGATCCCGCCGGCTGGACCACATTCCCCGCGGCCTGCCCCGCCCGATTCCGCCGGGCCGGGCCGTGCCTTATTCCGCCGGGGTCGGGCCGTGCCTCATTCCGCCGGGCCGTGCGTTGAGCCGGTCGCGCGGGCCATGACGACGAGTGCCCCACGCCGGGTCGGCATGGGGCACTCGGGCATTGTCCTGGGTGGTGGCTACTTCTTCTTCGCCGACTTCTTGTTCTTCTTGCCCTTCTTGCTGCCCTTCTCCGACCCCCACCGGGTCTCAGCGACCTCCGGGACCAGCACGGGCGACAGCAGCTTCAGAAAGACCATTGCCAGGGGCGCCAGCCAGGCCCACCACGGCACCAGGGAGTTCGGCCCCATCAGCATGCCGACGACGTCGTAACTCACCTCGACTGCGGTATCCATCATCTGCCTCCGGGGAATGGTCTGCTCAGGTCAGGCAGGACGCCTTCCTGCGCTGCGGCCCCCAATATCGGACTCCCACCGACCGCCATTAGCCTTTCAGGCTCCGCAGCCCCCAGCCGGACGAACACTCAGCCGCCGACAGCCTTCAACCCCCGCTCAGGCCAACAACACGAACCCCGCCGTCGCATCACGCCACGCACCCAGCCCGGCCGAACAACCCGAACCTCCCGCCGGCCGCTCCACGCCGCCCACCTCAACCCGGCCCGACGGCCCGCAGCCCTGGCCGCCGCCTCACGCCGCGCATCTCAGCCCAGGCCGACGACCCGAAACCCTGGCCGCCGCTTCACGCCGGCAATCCCGGGCCGGCCGAACAACCCCGAACCTCCAGCCAGCCGCCTCACGCCACAGTCCGAGCGGAGAATTCGGACCCGCGCAATCCACCGACCTCACAGTCCCGCCGCCTGCGGTGGCGTGCCGTCGGCGAAGCTGTCGCGAACCAGCCCGCACGGCAACTCTCCCGGTTGATCCCGGACGGGCGTCCGGGATCAGGTGTCGAGATAGCCGAGGCGATGGGCTACGGCGGCGGCCTCGACCCGATTGGTGACCTCCAGCTTGGCGATGATCCGGGACACGTGGACGCTCGCCGTCTTCGGGGAGATGAACAGGCGTTCGGCGATGCGGCCGTTGCTGTGGCCTTCGGCGACGAGGCGGAGGACCTCGCGTTCGCGGGCGGTCAGCAGGTCGGTGCTCGCAGTGGACAGCGCCGGGTTTCGGATACCCAGCCGGCGGGACAGGATGTCGGCCGCGTCGCAGAGCATCCGGGCGCCCAGTGCGGACGCGATCGCGGCGGCCTCGGTGAGGGCGGCCGTCGCTGCCGGACGGTCGGCGCTGGAGGCTTCGGCGAGGTCGAGCAGGGCACCGGCCAACTGGTAGGGCTGTCCGTCAGCACGCCAGGCCTCGACCGCGCCGCGCCATCGCCCGGCACCACCGTCGAGGAGGGCGGCCACCTGGGCGGCGTGAGCGCGCTCTGCCGGGTACCGCTGAGGGAGCCGATCGGCGATCACCCGGATCGCGCTCCCCAGGTCAGCACCCTCCGGTGGAGAGACCGGGACGGTAGCGCCCTGCGACGGGCCGGCCAAAGCGTCGCCGTCCCGCAATGGAACCACCGGGGCGGTGACGCCCAGGGATGGGAGGGCCGGGACGGTGACGCCCAGGGACGGGAGGGCCGGGACGGTGACGCCCAGGGATGGGAGGGCCGGGGCCGTGACTCCCCGCGACGGGACGGCCGGGGCCGTGGCACGCGCCGGTGGGAGGGCCCGGGCGGCGGCGACCAGGACCGGCCAGGTGTATCGGGGACGCTCGGTCAGGGCCTCGTCCTGCAAGGCGGCCGCGGCTGCCGTGTGGGCCGCGGCGATGTCTCCGGCCGTCAGGGCGGCGACGATGCGTAACTCCAGGAGGCTGATGCGGGCCTCGTGGGTGAGGAACGGCTTGGCCAGGAACGTCACCGCCTGCGCGACGACCGGGGCAGCGCCGTCGTGGCCGCGAGCGAGGCGCAGGCGGGCTCGGAGGCGCAGGCCGGGGAGGGCCAGGGTGCCGGGCGGGTCGTGGCGGGCGATCTGGGCCAGCAGGGTGTCGGCCTCGTCCCAGCGGCCCAGGGCCAGCAGGGCCTCGGCGTGGTTGGCCAGCAGGTAGACGCCTGTGGTGCGGCTGACGCCGACCCGGTCGGCGAGCGGGACGCCTTCGGCGGCGGCCGCCGCGGAGGATGCGTAGTCGCCGAGCTCGAACAGGGCGTCGGAGAGGTTGACCAGGGCGGCGGCCAGGTTGGGCACATCGCCGGAGGCCCGGCTGCGGTCGACGGAACGGCGCATCGCCGGCACGCTCTCCGCTGCCGAGAGACGGCCGCTGCACACCTTGCTGTACGTGATCTCGGCGGCGACCTGGGCGGCCTCGTCACCGAGCTCGGCGGCGGCGGTCAGCACCGTCTGGGCGATCCGGTCGGCTTCCGCACCGTCGACGGCGGACAGCACGTAGACGACGTCGCTGAACAGTTTGAGCCAGGTGTGGTCGCGGGGAGCGGCGTCGAGCAGGCGATATGCCTCACGGGCCTCGGCGGCTCCGTCGCTCTTGCCGGCGTTGCGCAGCAGTTTCGCCCGGCGGATCAGGAGGCGGGCGGCGCGGATCGGCTGGGCCTCGAAGTCGAGGTCGCCGAGGGTGACCCGGGTCAGCGTGAGGGCACGCATGTGCTCGCCGGAGTCGATGGCGGCGAGCGCGGCCTCCTCCAGCAGGTCGAGGTGCTCGACGCCGACGAGGGCGGCCGGGTCGGGCACCTGGTCCCACAGCTCGAGCATGCGGTCGAGGAGGCGGGCCCGCTCGGCGAACGCGTAGCGGCTGCCTGCGGCGTCGGCGGCGCGGTGGGCGGCGACCAGGGCGCGGGCGTGGTCGCGGGCGGAGAACCAGTGGTGGGCGATCTCGGCCGGAGCGCGATCGGCCTCGACGAGATGGGGCTCGGACTCGATGGCCTGGGCGTAGCGGGCGTGCAGCCGGGCCCGCTCGCCGGGCAGCAGGTCGTCGTGGACGGCCTCGCGGATCAGGGCGTGCCGGAACTCGTAGCCCCCGTGGGGGTCGGTGACGATCAGCTGGGCGGCGACGGCAGCGCGCAGCGCGGACTCCAGAGCCGTCACGTCGCCACCGGCGAAGTCGACGCCGGCGACCCGGGTGAGCAGCTCGTGGCCGAACCGGATGCCGCCGACCGCGGCGACCCGCAGCACCCGCTGGGCCGGGTCGGGCAGTTGGTCGGCTCGGGAGAGAAGCAGGTCGCGCAGGGTGTCGGGGATGTCGCCGCAGCGCGGGTCGGCGGAGGCGGCGAACTGCTCGATGAAGAACGGGATGCCCTGGGCACGGCGGCTGATCGCGTCGACCGTGGGCGGGTCGGGCTCGGCGCCGAGCAGGTGGCCGAGCAGCTCGGCGGTGTCGTCGCGGTCGAGCCGGTCGAGGTCGTGCCGCTGGACGCCGCGGACCCGCTCCAGCTCGGCCAGGAACGGGCGCAGCGGGTGGCCGCGGTGCAGCTCGTCGGTGCGGTAGGTGGCGATCAGCAGCAGCCGGGGCACGCGGGCCGAGCGCACCAGGAAGGCGATCAGGTCACGGGTGGACCGGTCGGCCCAGTGCAGGTCCTCCACCACCAGGACGACCGGGCGCTCCTCGCCGAGCCTGGCGAAGAGGGAGCCGACCAGCTCGAAAAGGTGACCGCGGCGGGTCTCGCCGGGCTCCGGGGCCGGGCCCAGCTCGGGCAGTAGCCGGGCGAACTCGGCCTCGCGCCCGCCGAGGACGGCCCGGCCCTCGCGGCGGCACAGCTCGCGCAGCGCGGCCGCGAACGGAGCGAAGGGCAGGCCCTCCTCACCCAGCTCCAGGCACTGGCCGAGGAGGACACGGGCGTCGAGCGAACGGCAGAGCTCCTCGACGAGCCGGGTCTTGCCGACCCCGGCCTCGCCGCCGACCAGCACGGTGGCGGGCTCGTCGCCGTGGGCCCGTTTGAAGGCCTCGCGCAGCACGGCCAGGTCGGGATCGCGGCCGACCAGGACCGTGCTGTGCACGCTCACCGTCATGAGGTCGAGCATGCCACGCGTGTACGACAGACCCTCCGCGCCGATCATGATGTGAGAGGCCGTCGCCGGATCAGCAGCCGCCGGTAGAGACGTGGCCGTTCGGGCGTCGTCCGGGGGACGAGACGGTGGTTCGAGGCGTCCTGGAGCATGTGGTCGATGCGGTAGCGGGCGAGCTGGAGGTGGGTGCCGGGGTCGCTGAAGGGGATCATGAGAGGGACTCTTCGCCCGAAGGCGGGCCCCGGGCATGGGGACGGCGCCTCATCTCTCCCGGCCGCCCCTCCTTACACATCGGCATCGAGGTCCCCGGGACGCCGTAAGGTACCTGAGCCCCACTACACTTCCGGGCATGGCAAAACCCCAGGAGAAGGTGTCGGTCCGCGAGCGTTTCAAGCAGATCGGCCAGGTGTTCGCGTTCACGGCCAAGCAGGACAAGTGGTTCGTCCCGCTGGTCATCGGCGCGGTCGCGATCCCGGTGGCGATCACCGTGACGATCGTGCTCCTGACGGGTGGCTGGCTGTGGATCCCGGTCGGCATCCTGTTCACGCTGCTGGCCGTGCTGATCGTGCTCAACCTGCGCTCCAACACCGCGATGATGAACGTGGCGGAGGGCCAGCCCGGCGCCGCCGCCTCGCTGATGGAGAACATGCGTGGCGACTGGCGGGTGCGCCCGGCCGCGAGCTCCACGACGCAGTTCGACATGGTGCACGTGGTGATCGGCAAGCCCGGTGTGATCCTGCTCGCCGAGGGTGACCCGCAGCGGGTGCGGAGCCTGCTCAGCCAGGAGAAGAAGCGACTGGTCAAGGTGATCGGCAACGCCCCGATCTACGACTACGTGATCGGCCCCGACGAGGGTCAGCTGTCGATCCGCAAGCTGCGCTCGACGATGCTGCGCCTGCCGAAGAACCTGACCGGCAAGGACGTCAACTCGCTGGACAAGCGGCTCGGCGCGCTGATGTCGCGGCCACAGATGCCCAAGGGCGCGATCCCCAAGAACATGCGGCCGAGCAAGGGCGCGTTCCGGCAGCAGCGCCCCCGCTGATCAACACCCCTTCGGGGGACCGGGGTGAGCAGCCCCTCACAACGGCAGTCCGTCCCGAGCTCCGGGTTCGGCCTGCCGTTGTCCTGTCTCCGCGTGCAGGTGTGGCCGTACCCCTGGGAAATGAGGGACCCCGGAAGAGGGTGAGTGGGCCGCATTCATCGACAAGGGCCTCCATGATCGGTCCGGGGCGATAGCCTCGGGTCTACGTCCCTTTCCGGCGGTCCACGCCGGACAGTGGCGCCGACCTGCACCCTGGGCACGAAGGAGCTCCGCTCGTGGTCAGCACCCTGGCGGTTCCGGGCACCTATCCGACCCTGCGCGACGCTCTCGAGGTGGCTCCCGACGGGGCCGTCGTCCTGCTGGCCCCGGGCACTTACCGGGAGCGGATGGATCTGTCCGGCCGGCGGCTGACCATACGCGCGTCGGGTGACCCCGGTTCGGCGGTGGTGGACGCGTCGGGTCTGGACGGTCCGGCCCTGGCGGTGGCCTCCGGCGAGGTCGAGGTGGACGGGCTGGCCCTGGTGTCGGACGACTATCCGGCGGTGGCGATCGGCGGGGGCCGGGTCCGGTTGCGGCGCTGTGAGCTGTCCGCGGGTTACGGCGCCGGTCTCCAGGCCGAGGGTGGCGCGACGGTGGACGCCGCGGAGGTCCGTGTGGTCGCCGGGCAGCACGGTTTCGTCTTCTCCGACGCCGGCGGCACGGTGGACTCGTGTGCGGTCAGCGGCGTCTCGGACGACGGGGTGATCGTGCGACTCGGCGCGGACCCGGTGATCCGCGACACCCGGATCAGCGACTGCGGCTACCGGGGTGTCTACGTCTACCAGTCGGGGCGGCCGCTGATCGAGCGCTGTGAGGTCTCCGGCGCCGGTGACGCGGGCATCGTGGCGGCCAACGGGAGCTCTCTGCGGATCGTCGAGACGTGGGTGCACCAGACGCACGGGTCGGGGATCGTGATCGGCGCCGGGTGCACGGCCGGGATCGAGCAGTGCCGGGTGGAGGAGACCGCGGATCCGCCGGTGCACGTCGATGCCCGGGCCACCGTGACGATGACGGAGCTGCTGGGGCCGGCCGCGCAGGGCGCCGGCGAGGTGGAGCGGCTGCTCACCGAGCTCGATTCGATGATCGGGCTGGCCGGGGTGAAGGCCGAGGTCCGGTCCCTGATCGACGAGATCCAGGTGAACGAGTGGCGGCGCGGCGCGGGCCTGTCGGTCGGCGCGGTCAGCCATCACCTGATCTTCACGGGTGCCCCGGGGACGGGGAAGACGACGGTGGCCCGCATCTACGGCCGGCTGCTGAAGGCGCTGGGTGTGCTGCCGGACGGGCAGTTCCGTGAGGTGTCGCGGCGCGATCTGGTCGGGCAGTACATCGGGCACACCGCGGAGAAGACGACGTCGGTGTTCGAGGAGGCGATGGGCGGCGTGCTGTTCATCGACGAGGCGTACACGCTGGCCCGGGCCGGTGGTGCGGCCGCCGACTTCGGCCAGGAGGCGATCGACACGCTGGTGAAGCTGATGGAGGACCACCGGGAGGAGGTCGCGGTGATCGTCGCCGGCTACACCCGCGAGATGTCCGGTTTTCTGGACGCCAACTCGGGTCTGGCCTCCCGCTTCGCCAAGACCCTCGAGTTCGAGGACTACGGCCCGGACGAGCTGGTGATGATCGCCGGCCGGATCGCCCGCAACGACGACTACGTGTTCGCCGACGGCCTGCCGGAGGCGCTGTGGGAGCACTTCGGACAGTTGGAACGGGACCGCAACTTCGGCAACGCGCGGGAGGCCCGCAAGCTGCTGGAGGGCATGCGCAAGGCACAGTCCGGGCGGCTGCGGGCGATGGGGCGGATGCCCAGCCGTGACGACCTTCGGACACTGATGCTCGCCGATCTGCGGATGGCCACACGCTGAAGGGACAGGGGGTGAGACGTGCACCGTGGTGAAGGAACGACCTATCGGGCTGCGCCACCGGCGCCCCCGGTCGCGGTCCGGGCGGTGCCCCGGCGGGGACATCTCGGGTCGCTGAGCCTCGCGCAGATCCTGGTCGCCGAGGCCGTGCTGCTCGCGCTCGCCGCGTCGCTGGCCGCCGGCCCGGTGGTGCTGCTGCTCGTCGGCGTGATCTCCGCGGCGCTGCTCTTCGTCTTCTTCTCCCGCCGGCAGCACCGCTGGTGGCTGGAGCACCGGCAGGTGGCGCGCGATCACCGGCGACGCCGCGACGCCCGGATCGACCCGCGGCCGGGGCCCGCGCTGGCCGCGCTGCGGACGGTGGCGCCGGGACTCACCGTGCGGGACGTGACCGCCGCGGACGGCACGGTCGGCGTGGCCCGGGACGAGGCCGGCTGGTTCAGCGTGGTCACGCTCGACCCGGCCGCCGCGCCGCTGCCGCTGGACGCGCTGTTCGGTCTCCTGGCCGGTGCCGGGCAGCCCGGCCTGGTGCTGGAGCTGGTCACCCACACGGTGCCGGCACCCAGCCCGGACGTGCCGGCCGCCTCGCCGTCGGGCGCCTCCTACCGGCAGCTGACCGAGACGACGGGCGCCGGCCCGGTCCCCTCCTACCGCGAGTCGTCGGTGAGCATCCGGGTCGACGCGCAGGCGCTCGCCGAGGCGCTGCTCGATCACACCGCCGACCCGGAGGCGGCCGCCTCGCTGGTCGCCGGCCTGGCCCGCAAGGTGGTGACCGGCCTGCGGCGGCTCGGCGTGACCGGCCGGCCGCTCGACGCGGACCGGCTGCTGGCGCTGCTGGCCCGCTCGTGCGACGTGGAGCCGTGGGCGCTCGCCGACGGGCCCGGAGTGGACGAGGCGTGGACCCACTGGCGGTCGGCGCGGCTGGTCCACCGGACGTACTGGCTGCGCACGTGGCCCGCGTCGGCGACCGAGATCGGGTCGCTATTCGCCTGGGCGTCGACCGCCCCGGCCGCGCAGACGAGTGTGGCGCTGGTCCTCGGGGCTCCTCTGCCCGCGGGCGCCGACGACGTGCCGGTGCGGGCGTTCATCCGGCTGGCGACCCGGCCCGATGTGGACCTGCGCGCCCTGGACCGGGTGCTGGTCGAGGGGGTCCGGAGAGTCGGCGGCGAGTTGCAGGCACTCGACGGGGAGCAGGGGCCGGCGGCGTACGCTACCGCGCCGACCGGGGGTGGCGCCGGATGAGCCACCCGCTGCCGTACCCGGAGGACCGTGCCGTCCAGCAGCAGCCGCCACCCGCGCCGCAGCCGCAACCCGCTCCGGCGCAGCCCGCCGTGGCCCGGGCCGCCGTGCCGATCGCGCGGGCGCCGGTCGCGCCCGCGGTCACCTCCGCTCCCCTGGCGGCGCCGACCCCGCTGACCCGTCCGCCGGATCAGCCGGACGGCCCGCCCCCCGGCCCGGACGGGGACCGGCCCCGGGACCGGACGGGACCGTCCGGGCAGACCAGCCGGCTGCGGATCGGCTGGCACACGGTGCCGCGGGCGGGGCTGCGCCGGATGACGGTCACGCCACCGGCGCCGGCCGGGCTGCTGCTCGGGCGTGATCAGCAGCAGGTCCCGGTGCCGTTGCGGTTGTTCGCGCCGGATCCGGTCCGGGTGACGCTGGTCGGCGGGGTGTGGGCGGCGCAGCTGCTGATCTTCCGGGCCTTCTCGGTGGGCGTGCGGGTGGTCGTGGTGACGACCGAGCCACGGGCGTGGGCGGGCTTCGGCGAGCGGGCCACCGGTCAGCAGCAGCGGCTGGTGATCGCCGGGGAGGCCGGCGGGCCGTACGGCGGGACCGCGCAGACCCCGTTGCTGACCGTCTTCGACCTGGGGGTGTCCGGGCCGACGACGAGCCCGCCGCTGGGCCCCTGGCACACGCAGCTGACGATCCTGCGCCAACTGGACCGGCCGGGTGCGGCCGCGGTGCAGGAGGCCGGTCTCGTGGTGCTGCAGCGGCTGGGCGGCGACGAGGCCACCCTGGCCTCGGCAGCGCTGCGACTGCGGCCACAGAGCGGGCAGCTGCTCCAGTCGATGAACGACGACATGATGGCGCTCGTCGGCGACGGCGACGACCGTTACGTCTTCCTGCATCAGACCGGCATCGAGCAGCAGTACGTGGGACCACCCCGCCGGTAGACTGCCCGATCACCGTACGGGCGGCGACCAGGCCAGCTGAACCAGGCGGGCGCCGTGCTTGCGGGTGACCATCCAGGCCCGGCCCGGTGGCAGCGGCTGCGGTTTGAGGTTGCCGAAGAGCGGGCCCTCCTCCCGCTGCCCGGACATCATGATCCCCGGCGACGCCAGCTCCCGGATCCGGCCGATCACCGGGTCGAACAGGGCGCGCCCGGCCCCGCCGATCCGCCGGGTGATCACCACGTGCAGGCCGATGTCGCGAGCCTGCGGCAGGAACTCCAGCAGCGGCAGCAGCGGGTTCGGGTTGGCCGACGCGATCAGGTCGAAGTCGTCGACCAGCACGTACAGCTCGGGGCCCTTCCACCAGCTGCGGTTGCTGAGCATCTCCGGGGTGACGTCGGGGCCGGGCAGCCGTTCCCGCATCGCCACCGCCACCTGGTTGATCAGATCCGCGGTGACCTGGTGCGAGGTGCCGTACCCGATGGTCTTCTCCGGCGGGACGCACCCGAGCAGGCTGCGCCGCAGGTCGATGAGGAGCAGCCGGGCCTCGGACGGGCTGTGCGCGGCCGCGATCGACCGGGCCAGGCTGCGCAGGAACGAGCTCTTTCCGCTCTCCACGTCGCCGAAGAGCAGCGCGTGCGGCTCGGCGTCGAAGTCGAGCGCGACCGGCTGCAGATCGGCCTCGGCGATCCCGATCGGCACCAGCGCGCCGCGGGCCGGGGCAGCGCCTCGAACGGCAGCTCGGCCGGCAGCAGCCGGACCGCCGGAGCGGGGGCCGTCGTCCACTGTGCCGCGACGTCGCGGACCAGCGCGGCGACCGCCTCGGCGAGGTCGTCGACGCGCTGCTCACGGTCGATCCGGGGCAGTGCCGCGAGGAAGTGGAAGCCGTCCGGGGTGAGACCGCGGCCGGGCGCGTCCTCCGGCACGTTGACCGCCTCACGCCGGTTGATCACCGAGTCGGCGGCCTCACCGAGGCGCAGCTCGATCCGGGCGCCGAAGACGTCGCGGATCTGCGGGCGCACGTCCATCCACCGGTTGGTGGCGGCCAGCACGTGGATGCCGAAGCCGAGACCACGGTTGGCCAGCTCGTGCACGGTGGTCTCGAGGTCCTCGAACTCGGTGCGCAGCGTCGACCAGCCGTCGACGACCAGGAACACGTCACCGAACGCGTCCTCGGCGAAACGGCCCTGCGCGCGGGCCCGCCGGTACGCCGCCGCGCCCTCCACGTTCTCCGCGGCGAACACCTCCTCCCGTGCCCGCATCAGGCCGTGCAGCTCGGCGATCGTACGCCGCACCTTGTCCACGTCACGCCGGGTCGCCACCCCGCCGACGTGGGGCAGGCCGGCCAGCGCGCTGAGCGGCCCGCCTCCGAAGTCGAGCCCGTAGAACTGCGCCTCCCGCGGCGTGTGGGTGAGCGCCAGGCTGATCACGAGCGTGCGCAGCAGGTTCGACTTGCCGGACTGGGCCGCCCCGACGATCATCACGTTGCCGGCCGCGCCGGAGAGGTCCAGCCACATCGGGTCGCGGCGCTGGTCGTACGGCTTGTCGATGATCCCGCCGAGCGCGTGCAGCGATCCGTGCCGGTCGGCGGCGTCGGCGGTCAGCCCCCGCTCCGGCACGGTGATCAGCGGCGGCAGCATCTGCCCGAGCGTGGACGCCTTGTCCAGCGGCGGCAGCCACACCTCGTGGGCGGGCGCGCCCTTGCCCTCCATCTGGCGGACCAGCACCTCGATCAGGGTGTCCCCGACGGTGGTCTCCTCCACGGGGGCGGCGTCCTCGGCCGTCGACTCGGTGTGGAGCGGCGCCACATAGAAGGTGGTGAAGTCCCGGATCGGGTTTCCCCCTCGGGCGCCGACGCCGGGCAGGTCGCCGTTCTGCCGGACGGCGCCGGAGACGTACGCCGCCTTCAGCCGGATCAGCCCCTCGGTGCCGGTCCGCAGATAGCCGTGCCCCGGCGACCGGGGCAGCTCGTAGGCGTCCGGCACCCCCAGGACGGCACGGCTCTCCATCGACGAGAACGTCCGGAGCCCGATCCGGTACGACAGGTGCGACTCCAGCCCGCGCAGCCGCCCCTCCTCGAGTTTCTGCGAGGCCAGCAGCAGGTGGATGCCGAGCGACCGGCCGACCCGTCCGATCTGGACGAACATGTCGATGAAGTCGGGCCGGGCGCTGAGCAGCTCGGAGAACTCGTCGACGATGAAGAGCAGGCTGGGCAGCGGGGACAGCGGCACCCCGGCCGACCGGGCCCGCTCGTAGTCGCGCGCCGACGCGTAGTTGCCGGCCTTGCGCAGCAGCTCCTGCCGCCGGGTCAGCTCACCCTGGATGGCCCCGAGCATCCGGTCCACCAGGGGCAGCTCGTCCTCCAGGTTGGTGATCATCGCGGCGGTGTGCGGCAGCCTGTCCAGCGAGGCGAACGTGGCGCCGCCCTTGAAGTCGACCAGCAGCAGGTTGAGGATCTCCGGGCTGTGCGTCATGGCCAGCGCCAGCACCAGCGTGCGCAGCAGCTCCGACTTGCCGGAGCCGGTCGCGCCGACGAGCAGGCCGTGCGGGCCCATGCCGTCCTGCGCCGACTCCTTCAGGTCCAGCTCGACCGGGCGGCCGTCGGCGCCGACCCCGATCGGCACCCGCAGCCGGTCCCGGTTGGGCCGGCTCGCCCACAGCTCGTTCAGGTCGATCCCGTACGGATCGTCCTGCTCCAGCAGCTCGGCCAACCCGGTGTCCTGCGAGATGGCCGGCGCGTCGGCCTGCGAGACGGCGGAGAGCCGCAGCGGCGCCAGCTCCCGGGCCAGCACCTCGGCCTCGGCCGGGCTCAGCACGTCGGCCCGGCCGACCTCGGTCGGACCGTCCATCGTGGTGCCCGTGACCGTGCCGTCGGCGGCGATCTCCAACACCACCGAGCTGTCGTCGAGCAGCCGCGGCGGCGGAACCGACAGGTCGACGATGGTGACCCCGGCGACTCCGCCCTCGGTCATCAGATGGTCGGAGCCGGCCGTCGAGCCGCCGTCGATGATCACCATGACGTGCGGGCCGCCGCCGGGCGCGCCGGACGGGTCGAAGCGGGGCCGGTTGACCAGCACGTCGTCGAGCATCGCCTCCAGCGCCGGGACGCTCGGAGCGACCAGGCGCACCGGCCCGATCGCGTCGGTCTTGCCCGGATGCTGGGTGTGCGGAAGCCATTTGACCCACTCCCAGCGGGCGCGCTCGTGATCCGGCACGCAGACGCCGATGCGCAGATCGTCGGGGGCGTGGAAGGTGACCATCTGGGCCAGCAGCGCGCGAACGAAGTCGTGGGTGGGCAGGTCGGCCCCGCGCACGTAGATGTGCGAGAAGTCGCGCAGCGCCACCGACACCGGCAGGTCCGGAACCACCGAGTAGGTGTTGAGGAACCGGCGCAGCGCCATCGTGCACAGTGGCTCCAGCTCGTCGACCGGGCGGGTCTGCGGCGGCACCAGACGGGTCGCCACCTCCTGCGGGCCGACCGCGATCCGGACCACGGTGAAGTCGGCGTCACCGCGGCGGCGCTCCCACAGGCGGCCACTGTCGGTGAACGTCCAGAGGGTCTCCGGATCGGGGTTGCGGTAATAGAGAGCCTCGCGCTGCTGCCGGATCGTGTTGCGCACCTGGGCCCGCAGCTGGGAGAGATGACGCAGGTACTGCCGGCGGGCCTCGATCATCTCGCGTTTGCCGGGGCCGGTGGTGTTGGTCAGCATCATCGCGAACATGCCGAGGATGGACACCCCATACATCGCACCGGCCACATAGGTGATCGGACCGCCCCGCTGCGCGCCCATCATCAGGCCCATGGCCGCGGCGCCCGCGCCCATCGGCAGGATCATCAGCATCCGGCTCCAGCCCTTGCCCTGCGGCGGCGGGATCTCCGGCGGCGGGTCGAGCGGGACCTCGCCGGACGGCATCACGGGCGCGGGCCGGCGCGGCGGACGCTTGATGATCGTTACTGTCACTCTGGGCTCCCCGTGGGTGACGTAGCGACGTCATCCTATCCGTGATCGGCCCCGGATCCTGCTACGTTGTCCACTGTGAGCGCACCCGCAGCGAGCGGGCCCTCGCTGGCCCGGGTGACCATCGCGGCGCCGACCCGCCGTCTCGACCTCGCCCTGCCCGACAACATGCTCGTCGCCGAGTTGCTGCCCCACCTGCTGCGGCACGCCGAGGGCGCCCTGGGCGAGCCGTCCGAGCGTTACGGCGGCTGGGTGCTGCGCCGGGCCACCGGCACCACCCTGGAACCCGGCCGCAATCTGGCCTCGCAGGGTGTGCGCGACGGCGAGTTGCTGCACCTCGACCCGGCCCGGGAGGACTGGCCCGAGCTGGCGTACGACGACGTGGTCGAGGTGATCGCCAGCGGCTCCCGGCGGGCCGGCCGCACCTGGAGTCCCGCCGCCACCCGGCGCTGCGGCTTGGCCGTCACCGCGGGCGCGCTGCTGCTCGGCCTGGCCGGGCTGGCCGGCACCGGCCCCGGCTGGGTGCTGCCCGGCGTGATCGCGCTGGTCGTCGCACTGGCTCTGACGGTCCTCGGCATCCTGCTGTCACGGGCGTTCAAGGACGCGAGCGCGGGCGGGGTGGTCGCGGCGAGCGGCCTGCCGTACGCATTCCTCGG
The DNA here is from genome assembly GCF_050956125.1 of Actinoplanes sp. CA-252034. NCBI lineage: Bacteria > Bacillati > Actinomycetota > Actinomycetes > Micromonosporales > Micromonosporaceae > Actinoplanes > Actinoplanes sp. CA-252034. Next base: position 1,587,623 of record NZ_CP191846.1, on the reverse strand, counting down.
CGGCGCCTGGATCCTCACCGAGCCCGGCGGCGGCTTCCTGAACGTGGGCGCTCCCGGCCTGGTCCTCGGCTCGTCCGCGCTGCTGGTGATCAGTGTCCTCGGGCACGCCGGGGTGGCCGGGCTGACGCGGTTCTTCGTGGCCGGCATCGCGGCCGCCCTCACCGGCCTGCTCGCGGCCACCCTGTCCTTCGCGGGCGTGAGCGGCGCCGGCGCCGCCGCGGTGGCGCTGACCGCGGCGATCGGCCTGCTCCCGGCCTATCCGGTGCTGGCCGGCTGGATCGGCCGGCTGCCCTTCCCCGACCTGCCCAGCAGGGCCGAGGACATCGTCAAGGACCAGCAGACGCCCCGCCGGGCGGACGTGTTCGCGGCCGTGGTCCGGGCGTCCGAGGTGCTCACCGGGTTCATCCTGTCCGCGGCGGTGTGCAGCATCGTGGCGATGACCTGGCTGGCGCTGTCCGGGGCGGGCACGTCGGCCGTACTCCTCATGATCGCGGCGATCGCCGCCCTCCTGCTGCGTGCCCGTCTGCTCCCCACCCCGCAGCAGCGGGTCCCGCTGCTCACCGCGGGCCTGCTCGGCCTGGCCGGCCTGGGCGTCGGCCCGGTCGTCACCGGCGCCGTCTCCGGGGTGGTCCTGGTCGCCCTGGCCGCGCTGGTCACCGCGGTGGCCCTGCCGTCGGCGCTGATCTACAGCCGCAAGGCACCCTCGCCCTATCTGGGGCGGGCCGGCGACATCCTGGACATCATCGCGATCATGGCGTTGATCCCGCTGGCCTGCGCGGTGGCCGGCGTCTTCGACGGTATCCGCGGCCTGTTCGCCTCGATCGGCGGATGAGCCCGCGATGATCTCCCGCCGCGACCAGCTGCAGTCGTACCAGTTCATGAACCAGCGGGTGATCTCGGCGTTCGTGATGCGGGAGACCGACCCGGCCCAGTCGCCGCTGCGCCGGGGCATCGGCGCGCTGTTCGGCGGCCTGATGGTGGCGGTCCTGGTGGCCGCCGGTTTCGGCATCTACGGCCTGCTCACCCGCACCGGCGCCGACCAGTGGCAGCAGGACGGCTCGGTGGTGGTCGAGCGCGAGACCGGCGCCAGCTTCGTCTATCTGCGCAACCGCCTCAACCCGGCACTCAACTTCACGTCGGCGAGACTCGCGTCCGGCCGCCCCAACCCGCCGGTCTTCCGGATCGCCGCGAAATCCCTGGCCGGCACCCCGCGCGGGGTGACCATCGGCATCGCCGGCGCCCCCGCCTCGCTGCCCGACGCCGCCCGCCAGGCCGGCCTACCGTGGGCGATGTGCGCCGTCCCCGGCGACCGCCCGACGTCGATCCTGCTGGTCGGCGCCACCGGCCCGGCCGCCACCGCGCTCGGCGACCGCGCCCTGCTGGTCACCGACGGCACCGCCACCCACCTGATCTGGCAGGGCCGCAAACATCTCATACCGGACCGCACCACCGTGGTCGCCCTGTTCGGCAACCAGTCCCCGCTGCGCATCGGCACCGCCTGGCTCAACGCGCTACCGTCCGGCGCCGACATCGCCCCGCTGACCGTCCGCAACCTGGGCGACCCGTCCGATGCGGCCCCCGGTTTCGACATCGGCGACATCCTGGTCACCGACACCGGCAGCGGCCGCCAGTTCAACCTGGTCCTCGACGACGGCCGGGCCCCGATCACCGCCGTGCAGCAGGTGGTCCTCAGCGCCTCCGCCGACTTCGGCGAACCCCGCAAGGTCGCCGTCGACCAGCTGGCCGACATCCCGGAGAGCCGCACCCGCAACGACGGCGACGCGGCCGTCCGCGGCCCCGACCAGGTCCCCCGCCTGGCCGCCGTCGCCGGCGACGAATCCGCCTGCGCCATCACACGCGACGCCGCAAAACCGCCGGAGCTGACCGTCGGCGGCCCGGCCACGGCCTACAACGCCGCCATCCCCACCACCGGAACCGCCGACCCCGGCCGCCCCCTGGCCGACCGCATCCAGGTCGACGGCGGCCGGTTCGCCCTGGTCCGCGTGCCGGGCTCCGGAAGCTTCACCCTGGTCACCGACGTGGGCCTACGCCACCCCGTCCCGAACGAGGACGCCCTGGCCCGCCTCGGCTACACCCCCGCCCTGGCCGCCGAGATCCCCACCGCTCTGATCAACTCCATCCCCGCAGGCGTGACCCTGGACCCGGCTGCCGCGATCCTCCCGGCCGCAAACCCCGACTGACCCCCTCATCCGGTACGCCACACACCTCCCCAACCGCACCCGTCCGGTCCCGCCCGCGCCCCGCGACGCAGGCCACCCGTCCCGACCGACAGCGCGCCCGCCGGGCTGCGATCCCGCCCTCACCGCACCGAGTCCCGTGCCTGGCATCAGGGTGGCCTGGTCGCTGCTGCGGGTGCGCTATCAACTCGCTGAAGCACCCGACGCCCGGCCGGCGGCGCGGTTCTCCAGGAGACGGCCGTTCTCGAAAAGACGGCCTTCCCTGAACGGGCGCAGGTTCCCCGGACGGGCGCAGGTTCCCTGAACGGGCTCCGGCTCCCTGGGTGTACCGGTCGGCCGCCCCACCGAAGGGCGCCACACCCACCCTGACCACCGATCGGGTGCGCCTCCCCCGCCGGCCGAGCGGCCCGGCGGACGGCCGGTACCAGGACCGACCGCCCCTCCAGCGATCGACACTCGGCTCGGCGGACGCGAAACGGCGGCCACCCCGGCTGAAAGCCGAGCGTGACCGCCGTTCCCTAGATGCCGCCCGAAGCGCGAAGGATGCCGCCCGAAGCGCGAACCCGCACGTCAGACGTTGTAGTACATCTCGAACTCGTGCGGGGTCGGGCGAAGCCGGACCGGGTCGATCTCGTTGGTGCGCTTGTAGTCGATCCACGTGCTGATCAGGTCGTCGGTGAAGACTCCGCCGGCGGTCAGGAACTCGTGGTCGCCCTCGAGCGAGTTGAGCACCGCGTCGAGCGAGCCCGGCACCTGCTTGACGTCGCCCCACTCCTCCGGGGGCAGGTCGTACAGGTCCTTGTCGATCGGGGCCGGGGGCTCGATCTTGTTCTTGATGCCGTCGAGGCCGGCCATCATCTGGGCCGAGAACGCCAGGTACGGGTTCGACGACGGGTCCGGGACGCGGAACTCGATGCGCTTGGCCTTCGGGTTGCTGCCGGTCACCGGGATGCGGGTGCAGGCGGACCGGTTGCGCTGCGAGTAGACCAGGTTGACCGGGGCCTCGTAGCCGGGCACGAGGCGCCGGTACGAGTTGACGGTCGGGTTGGTGAACGCGAGCAGCGACGGCGCGTGGTGCAGCAGGCCGCCGATGTACCAGCGGGCCATGTCGGACAGGCCGGCGTAACCGGTCTCGTCGTAGAACAGCGGCTCGCCGTTCAGCCACAGGCTCTGGTGGGTGTGCATGCCGGAGCCGTTGTCACCGAAGAGCGGCTTCGGCATGAACGTCGCGGTCTTGCGGTGCTCCCACGCGGTGTTCTTGATGATGTACTTGAACAGCTGCATCTGGTCGCCGGCGTGCAGCAGCGTCGAGAACTTGTAGTTGATCTCGGCCTGGCCCGCGGTGCCGACCTCGTGGTGCGAGCGCTCGACGGTGAAGCCGGTGTCGATGAGCCGGCGGACCATGGCGTCCCGCAGGTCGCTGTAGTGGTCGACCGGGGAGACCGGGAAGTAGCCGCCCTTGAAGGCGGTCTTGAAGCCCTTGTTGCCGCCCTCCTCCTCGCGGCCGGAGTTCCAGGCGCCCTCGATCGAGTCGATGTAGTAGAACGACTGGTGCGCGGACGTCTCGTGGCGGATCGAGTCGAAGATGTAGAACTCGGCCTCGGCACCGAAGTAGGCGGTGTCGGCGATGCCGCTGGCCGCCAGGTACGCCTCGGCCTTCTTGGCCACGTTCCGCGGGTCACGCGAGTACGCCTCGCGCGTGAACGGGTCGTGGATGAAGAAGTTGAGGGCCAGCGTCTTCTGGATCCGGAACGGGTCGATGAAGGCGGTGGCGACGTCCGGCAGAAGCATCATGTCGGACTCGTGGATGGCCTGGAATCCGCGGATCGACGATCCGTCGAAGGCGAGGCCGTCGGTGGCGACACTGTCGTCGAACGACTCGACCGGGATGTTGAAGTGCTGCATCACACCCGGGAGGTCACAGAAACGTACGTCGACGAACTTGACGTCCTCGTCTTTGAGGTATCGCAGGAGTTCCTCGGGATTGGCGAACACACGTCCTCCTGGCACAGTTTTCCGATGCCGGGCGGCAGCAGCCGCCACCTGGCAGGGCTGGTCGCGACGTTATGGGTCCGGAGTTGCCCCGGCGTATCCCTATTGTTTCCGCCGTGTTACGTAGTGCGAGGAGCAGGCACGGCGACAGCGCGAGCGGTCCATCGGACCATATCGCGTAGCCTCGGCACCCGTGGTTGCTTTGAACGAGGCCGCCGGGCTCGGCCCGCGGCTCGGCGCGCTCGTGATCGACTGGGTGCTCTGTCTGCTGATCGCGAGTCTCTATGCGACTCCGGCCGAGAAGGCGTGGCCCGCGGTGCTCGTCCTGGTTCTCGCCAACACCTTCTTCCTCGGGTTGTTCGGCCAGACGCCCGGCATGCGGCTGCTCCGGGTCCGCTGTGTCTCCTATCCGGACGGCGGTGCCATCGGCCTCGGCCGCGGACTGTTGCGGGCCGCGCTGCTCGGCCTGTTCGTCCCGGCGATCATCCTGAACAGCCAGGGCCGGGGCCTGCACGACCGCGCGGCCGGGTCGATGGTGGTCTCGGTACCCCGGTCACCGGCCGCGTAACGCACGGCCGATGTCCTCCTCCGGGTAGTCGTCGCCGCGTCCGGCTATCACACCGCCGCCGGGCGTCCGTACCCCGAATGGTTGATCGCCGCCGACCGGATCGCCGCCGCCGCGCCGTTTTCCCAGCTCCGGCGCGACCGTGCCCGGCCGGTTCGGCTCCGCGGCGTCGTCGGTCCGGGTGGCCGCGCGGCTGCGCAGACCCCACGGGCCACCGTCCGGGCGGGCGCGTTCCGGAGCGTCGACGACACCGTCGCCGGCTCGCTTGCGGGCCTCCTCGGCGCCGAACATGTCCGACCAGGCCGTCGTCCCGCGAGGGGCGCGCTGCGGGCGCCAGGGCGGAGGCGCGGCCGGCGAGGTGGGCCGGTTCAGGACCGGCGGCGCGGTGCCGCCGGGCCGCGCGGTGGCGGGGGTCCGGATCTCCGCGGCACTTCCGGGCCGCGTCCCACGATCTTCGACCGGATTCTTGAGTACGGGCGGAGCGGCCGGAGTGGGCGGCGGGCCGAACGTGGTCGTCCCCGGTGGGCGGCCGGGTCCCCCGGGACGCCCCCGCTCGGCGGGCCGTCCGGTGGAGGGCGGCGGCGCGGTGACGCCGGGTGTGTTCCGCGCCGGCGGCGGAGTCGGCGCGCCGGGCCTGGCACTCCGGTCGCCGGGCCGTCCGGTGACGGGCGGCGGGGTCACACCAGGCGCGGCCCGCCCCGGCCGTCCGGTGACCGGCGGCGGGGTCACACCGGGCGCGGCGCGTCCCGGCCGCCCGGTCGCCGGGGGCGGCGTGGCACCCGGAGTTGTCCGGGTGGGTCGCTGCCCGCCGGGCCGTCCGGTCGGCGCGGGGACGACCGCCGGGCCGGTGCGCCGGATCTCCCGGCCGCCACCGGGAGGGATCACGGGCGCGGCCGGACCCGACGGCCGCCGGATCGTGCGCCCGGGCGGCAGCCCGCCGGGCGGAACCACCACGTTGGGCCCGCCGCCGGGCCGCCCGATCTGCGACGGGAGACCGGGCCGCACGCCACCGGGCACGATCACCGACGGCCCACCGGTGCCCGGCGGCAGAGTCGCCGGCGGAAGCGTCGCGGGCGGAAGCGTCGCGGGCGGAAGCGTGCCCGGCACCGGAAGCGGCTGCGCCCCCGGCGGCAACGTCAGCGGCGGAGGGACGGCACCCGGCGGCAGGGCACCACCGGGCTGCGGCAACGCGACGCCGGGCGGCAGGCTTCCGGGCGGCGTGACACCGGGCGGCAGAGATCCGGGGGTACGACCCCGGCGGGCGGAACCGGCACACCCGGAGGCAGCAGCCCCTGGGGCGGGTTCTGGCCGGGCAACTCGACCCCGGCGGTGTGCTCCCGGCCGGCGGCACGGGCAGCGACGGAGCAAACCGCCCCGGACCGCCGAGCCCGCCCGGCCCCCGAACCCGGGTGCTCCCGCCGGCCGGGTGAGCACCGCGTTCATCGGCTGCACCGGCGGCCCGGACCCGTTGGACAGCACCGCGATGTAGTCGAAGAACTGGTCGCCGTAGTGCTGGGCCAGCCGCTGCGCCTCGATCCGGTACCGGTCGCGGACCTTCGCCTGCTCCTCGGAGACGAACTCCTGCGCCGCGGCGTCCCAGCCCTGGCCCTCGGTCACCCAGGCCTCGAGGTTCTCCAGGAAGCTGACGTCGGTCGCGCCCTGCATCTCCCGCTGGTAGTCGGTCTCCAGCCGGGCCATCGCGTACCGGGCCTCGGTGGTGACGTTGACCAGATGCCGCAGCGCGGTGACGTTCTGCTGGGCGGCGTCCATCCACACGTCGAGGTAGGCGAGCGTCTCGCCCGGCCCCATCTTCAGGAACGCGTCCCGGGCGGCCGGTGACTGCCACGACTCGTCGCGGAGCACGTCGCTCTGCTTCACCAGGAAGCCGCGCACGTCGGCCAGGAACGCCCACGTGTTCTGCCACTGGTCGGCGAGCGCCGCCATCTCCTCCGGGTGCATGTTCCGGATCCGTACCGAGATCTGCTCGACGGTGTCCGGGTTGCCCGGGCCGGGTGGCGCCGTGAACGGCAGTGTCGACGGCGGGTAGCTGCCGTAGTGCGTCTGCCCGCTGTACGGGCTGTACCCGTAGTTCGGGTCGGCGGTGAAACCGTAGTGGCCGGCCATCGTCTCAGCCGATCGCCTGGTGGCGGCCGCCGCTGGTGGCGGCGCCGGTCACGATCCGGTTCTTCTCCACGAGCTCGCCCTTCTCGTTGCGTTCGGACACGATCTCGACCTGCTCGCGGGTCGCCGGGTCGGTGCTCTCGACCGTCCGGTGCACGGTCTCGCCCGCGCCGTCGCGGACCTCGGTGCTGCGGCCGACGACCTGTTCGCCGTCGAGCTCGGTACGGGTCTCGGTCGTACCGGTCGGCTTGCCGTCCGCGCCGAAGCTCTCCCGCACGGTGATCTCGGCGCTCCCGTCGACCCGCGTCGACGTGCGGGTGGTCACCGACGACGCCGTCTCGCCGTTGCTGCCGAAGATCGTGGTCGTGACCGTCGTCGCTCCGCCCGGCGGCGTGAACGTCATGACCTCACGGCGCTCCCCGTTCGGCCCGGTCGCCGTCTCCATCGTCTGGTAGGCGGAGAGCGGCGTGTTCGCGGTCACCGTCCAGTCGCGACTGTCCGCGGCCGGGGGCAGCGCGGCCAGCCCCGCCTGCTGGTCGCGATACGTGACGCCGGCTCCCGGGGGCAGCCCTTCGGGACGTGGGGCGTTCGGGTCGCCGTACGCGAAGAGGACGTCGTTGAGGGAGGCGGCGCTGACCGCGTCGCCGGAGCCGTAGCTGTCGGCGACCGTGCGTGCCGCGCTGCCGATGTTCCCGACCGACTCGGCCAGCTTCTGCAGGTAGACGGTCAGCTCACCGGCGTTCGCGACCAGGCGGGCCCGGACCGCGTCCGCCTCGCCCAGCACCTCACCGGTGAACGCCTGCCCGGGGATCTCGCCGAGCGGCCGCAGATACGCCGCGCGGGACACGATGTCGGCCTGCCGGCCGGCCAGAGAGGTCGCGTACGCCCGGAGCCCGTCCAGGTCGACGTCGACCGCCGGGCCGCCGGTCGGCCACGGCGTGCTCGTGTTCTTCGCGGTCTGCTCCGCGTAGGGATTGTCTGCCGCCATCACGCCCTCCCCGTCGATATGCCACCGCAATCGATCAATTGATTGTGGTGACGCTGGAGAGTACGCGCGGACCCCGGATCAGGTTCGACGAGATTCTTTTGAAAAAGCTCGAACCGGCCCGGGACGGGTGGCGTACGGAGAGGCATAACCCACTGGCGGACCGAACCGGAACGCCGGACACGAGAATCGGGGAGAGATCGTGGCAGGAACGCCGGGCATGGGTCAGGTCCATGCCACACAGGAACAGCTCAACTCCATGGCGACCCGGTGCTCCGACACCGGTCAGAACATCTCGCGGGGCATGACCCAGCTGCTCGGCCAGATCCAGGGACTCAGCGGCGGCGCCTTCGCCGGAACCGCGAACAACGCCCTTCAGGATGTCTCGGCGCAGCTCAACGACGGTCTGAGCAAGATCATGCAGGCGCTGGACGAGCTCGGCGGCAAGATGTCGGCAGCTTCGCAGACGTACGGCGTCAACGACGACGAGGCCGCGCAGGCCATCCGTGGCGCCGCTACCGGTGGTGGCGACAGCGCCGTTCTCAGTGCCCTTCGCGGCTGACCCGGATCGGAGCCAGAATCATGAACATCACCTACAACTTCGGACAGATCGCCGACACGTCGGCCTCCATCAACAGCTTCCAGGGCCAGATGGACCAGCAGCTCAACGACCTGTACACCGCTTTCACCCAGCTCTTCGCCCAGGACTGGACCGGCGCCGCCGGCACCGCCTGCGACGAGGCCCGGCAGAAGTGGAACCAGGGTGCCACCGAGATCAAGCAGGCCCTGGCCAGTGTCGGCGTGAAGCTCGGCGCCTCGGCCGAGCGGATGCAGCAGGTGGACGCGCAGATCGCCGCCAACATGTGACCATTCCTCTCCGCCCCGATCGGCCGCCGGAATTCCACCGGCGGCCGATCCCTGTCGATCATCAATGGCAAATGCGCGCGATTTTCAGAAGGCGCACAAGAACCGTTCCGGCGGGCGCGTGAATATCCGCTCCGATGACGGAGGATTCGTGACATGAGAACCGCGGCGAGTCCTCTGTTTCCGATCATCGCCACGTTTTCGGCCGTCGTCGCCCTGCTCGCCGCCCCGGCCTTCGCCGCCCCGGCCTTCGCTAACCCGGGCTTCGCCGCCCCGGGCTTCGCGGCGCCGGGGCAGGATTGTGCTCAGCCGGGGCAGGATCGGGTCGACGGGTCGTGGGCTCGCGTCATGCTTCAGGCCGACGCGGTCCGGGCGCTGGAGGACGGCGGTTCGACCCGGGTCGCGGTGCTGTCCACCGGAGTCGACCGCGGGCAGCCGCAACTCGACGACCGTGTCCTCACCGGCGCCGACACCGTCGACAACGCGGGCGGCGCCGACCAGGACTGCACCGGGACCGGGACACAGGTGGCCGGTGTGGTCGGTGGCCGCCCGGACGGCGGGGACGGCGACGCCGCCGGGCTCTCGCCGGGCGCCACGATCCTCCCGGTACGGGTGATGCCCGACGACCCGGCCGGCTCCGAGCCCACGGCCGGCACCCTGGCCCGCGGCATCCTGACCGCCGTGCAGAACGACGCCGACGTGGTGGTCGTGGCCGCCCCGGTCTACCAGGACGACCCGACCCTGGAGTCGGCCGTCGAGACCGCCCTGGCCCAGGACGTCGTCATCGTCGCCGCAGCCGGGGACCGCGGCTCCCGGGACGACGGCAACCCCGCCCCGTACCCCGCCTCCTATCCCGGCGTCATCGGTGTCGGCGCCATCGACGAGAACGGCCGGATCGGGCCGGGATCCCAGTTCGGGGCGTACGTCGACCTGGTCGCCCCCGGAGTCGCGGTGCCCACCCTCCAGACCGGCCGGGGCGTGGTCGAGGCCGGCGGCACCGCGATCGCCGCCGGGTTCGTGGGAGCGGCGGCCGCCCTGCTCCGGTCCCGGACCCCGGATCTGCCGCCGGCCGAGGTGACCCGCCGCCTGATCGCGACCGCCAGCCCCGCGCCCACCGGCCCGGCCTTCGGCGCCGGCGTCGTCAATCCCTACGCCGCCCTGACCGCCCGGGTGGTCGACACGGACGCCCGCGACCTGCCCGCCCTCGAGCCGGCCGCCGCCCCCGACGACACCGCCGAGTCACGCCGCCGAGCCATCGCCGTGAGCGTCGCCGTGGCCGCGGTCGCCCTGGTCGTGGCCCTGCTGCTGGTCGCCGCCGCGGTCCGTCGGAGCCGCCGCCGGACATGGCGCCCCGGCCTCTCCCCGCGGCTCCACACCCCACCCGAGCCCCTCGAGCCGGGCCCGCCGGTTATGCTCCTGGACAGCCCGCACCCGGCCCCCACTCCCGCGCGCCGCCCCTGACCGCGAGCTGCTCACCGCCCCCTCGATCTCCTTCTCCGGGACCGGGGTCGTCACCGACGGGACGGTGCTGATCCGGTCGACGGGGATCAGCGAGAGCATGCGCTGTCACCTGATCCGGGAGGAGCTGACCCAGAGCATGGGCATGCTGCAGGACTCCCGCAAGTACCGGGACAGCATCTTCCAGGCCGACTACGGACGGGCGACCGTCAGATGCTCGGCGATCGACAAGGAGGTGATCCGCCTGCTGTACAGGGGGACCGTGTTTCGGGGCCAGGACCGCAAGACGATCCGGAACGCGGTCACCGTTCGCTGAGAGTCGACGTCAGCCGTGTGCCACAGGGTGGATGCGACGGCTGTCGGTCGTCCACCGGCGCGGCCGCGGGTCAGTGGTAGGAGCGTTTGCCGAGGAGTCCGGCCAGCTGCCAGAGGCGTTCGGATCGGCGGGTGGCCGTCGCCACGGCGGCGGCCGGGTCGGCGGGCAGGGCGGCGGCGATCAGGCGGCTGATCGGGGTGGCCAAGGGGTTCTCGCGGGGCGCGCCGCCGGGGACGACGACGCCCAGGTAGGGGCGGCGGAGCGTGTGCGGGGCGATGATCGCGAGGATGCGGCGCAGGTGGCCACGATGGGTGACGACCGCGACGGGGCGGTCGTCGCCGAAGTGGCCCTCGTGTTCGCTGCGGAGCAGGTTGGTGACGGTGTCGATGGAGTGCCGTTCGACGCGGAGGGCTGACGGGTCGGCGCCGGCGGACAGCAGCCAGGCGTGCATCAGGTCGGCCTCCGGAAGCCCCTGGAAGGTCTCCCCGGCCAGGGCGACGGCGGGGCCCTTGCGGTCGGCCGGCGACTTGTAGCCCGAGCAGACGATGACCCCGCGTTGCAGCGTCGTGTGCAGGGCGAGGGCGGTCCGGCAGCGATCGGCGCCACCGGGCGTGAGGGCGGAACCGTCGTGGTTGCGGCCGTGGCCGGGCACCAGGATGTGCGCGACCCGATCGAGTGTCAGGCCGGGCGTTCCGGGCAGCACCTCGAAGTCCACAAGATCCAGTTTGCCAGTGATGCCGTGAAGGGCGCCCCTACCACGAGGCGCGAGGCCGGGACCGCAGCCGCGGACACCGCAGCCGGGCTGTCTGCGGGGTGCGTGCGGACGGCAGAATCGACCGGGTGGAGATCGCGGTGCTCGGGCCGGTCGAGGTCCGGGACAGTGGTGGGGCGCTCCTGCCGGTGGCGGGGGCGCGGCTGCGTACCCTCATGGTCCTGCTCGCCCTGGACGCCAACCGGGAGGTGAGCGCGGACCGGTTGATCGACGGCGTCTGGGGTGACGCGCCGCCCGCGGCCGCGGCGAACGCGTTGCAGGCGCTGGTCTCGCGGTTGCGCCGGGCCGTGCCGGGTCTGGCCGTGGCCGCCACCCCCGCCGGATACCGGCTGGTCACCGATGCGGAGACGGTCGACGCGCACCGGTTCGCGCGGCTGGTCGCGGACGATCCGGCGCGGGCTCTCGATCTGTGGCGCGGTGACCTGGAGTTCCCGGACGTGGCGCGGCCGGAGGCGGTGCGGCTGGAGGGTCTGCGGCTGGCCGCCCGGCGGGCCCGGCTGGCCGCCGAGATGACCCGGCGGGACGTGGTTCCGGAGCTGGAGGCGCTGGTGGCGGCGCATCCGCTGGACGAGCCGCTGGCCGCGCTGCTGGTCCGGGCGCTGCGGGCCGCCGGGAACCGGGGGCGGGCGCTGGAGGCCTTCGAGCAGGCCCGGCGGCGGATCGGTGAGCAGCTGGGGGTGGATCCGTCGGCCGAGCTGGCCGGGCTGCACCTGGAGATCCTGCGGGAGACGGACGGGCCGGAGGGCAACCTGCCGGCCGAGCTGAGCAGCTTCGTCGGCCGGGCGGCCGACATCCGCGCGGTGCGCGACCTGCTCGGCGAGCACCGGCTGGTCACTCTGACCGGTCCGGGCGGCAGCGGCAAGACGAGGCTGTCGGTCGAGGTGGGCGGTGCGGTTCCGGGTGCGGTGTGGCGGGTGGAGCTCGCTCCGGTACGGGACCCGGCCGAACTACCGCAGACGATCCTGTCCGCGCTGCGCCTGGGTGGCCCCGCGTTGCGCCGGGTGGAGCCGGCCACTCCGCTGGCCCGGCTGCGCGACGCTCTGGCCGGCCGCGACATGCTGCTCGTGCTGGACAACTGCGAGCACCTGATCGAGGCCGCCGCCGAGGTGGCCGACGTGCTGCTGCGGGCCGCGCCGAGGCTGCGGCTGCTGACGACGAGCCGGGAGCCGCTGGGCATCACCGGCGAGCGGCTGTTCCCGGTGGAGCCGTTGGCCCTGCCCCCGGCCGACGCGGATCCGGCGGCGGCCGCCGCGTCCCCGGCCGTCCAGCTGCTCCTCGACCGGACCTCCGGTCTCACGCTGACCGGCGACAACACCGGGCCGGTTATCCGGATCTGCCGCGCCCTGGACGGCATGCCGCTGGCCATCGAGCTCGCGGCGGCCCGGCTGCGCACCCTGCCGGCGGCGGTGCTCGCCGACCGGCTGGCCGACCGGTTCCGGCTGCTGACCGGCGGCAGCCGCACCGCGCTCCCCCGGCACCGGACGCTACGGGCGGTCGTCGACTGGAGCTGGGATCTGCTGTCCACCGACGAGCGGCGGGTGTGGCGGCGGCTGGCGACACTGCCCGGCGGCGCCGACGTGACGGCGGTCGAGCGGATCTGCGGCCCCGACCTGGATCCACCGGCCGCCCTGGTCGACAAGTCGCTGCTGGTCCTGGGCCAGGACGGGCGTTACCGGATGCTGGAGACGATCCGGGAGTACGGGCTGGAGCGGCTGGCCGAGGCGGGTGAGGCGGAAGCGGTACGGCGTACCCTCATCGCGTATCTGATCGATCTGGCCCGGGAGGCCGAGCCGCATCTGCGCCGCGCCGACCAGCTGGTCTGGCTGCATCGACTCAGCGCCGAGCACGACAATCTGCACGCCGCGGTCCGGGACGCGATCGAGTCGGGTGACCGGGCCAACGCGGTGACCCTGGCGGCGAACCTGGGCTGGTACTGGTGGCTGAACGGGCACCGGACCGAGGGCGCCCGGCTCTGCTCCGAGGTGATCGCCCTGCCCGGCCCGGCGGATCAGGCCGATCTGGCGCTGGTGCACGTGTTCGCCGCGCTCAACGGCGTCGAGGGTCCGATGGAGTTCGACGAGGTGAAGGTCCTCTTCCGGGCGGCGGAGCGACTGGCCGGCGGAGTGCAGCACAGGCATCCGGCGCTGCGGCTGCTCAGCCCACTGGCGGCGATCTATTCGCAGAGCCCGGAGGCGGCGCAGTACGGCGGCGCCGAGCAGCTCGCCGACGATCCGGATCCGTGGCTGCGGGCCATCTCGCGGATGCTGATCGGCCAGGTCCGTCTCAACCTGGGCGAGCCGGCGGAGGCGGCCGAGGCGGATCTGCGGGACGCGCTCGCCGGGTTCCGCGCGGTCGGGGACCGGTGGGGTGTCGGTTTCACGCTGAGCTCGCTGGCCGACCTGACCGCGGCGCGGGGTGACTTCCCGCAGGCACTGGCCTGGCAGCGGGAGGCGATGGCCCTGCTGGAGGAGGTGGGCATGCGGGAGGATCTGCCGCAGCTCGCCGTGAAGACGGCCCATCAGGTGTGGCTGAGCGGCGAGCCGGAGGAGGCACGCCGGCTGTTGAAACGGGCCCGGGAGTTCGCCCGCGAGGTCGGCATCCCGGAGGTGATGGCGTCGGTGCACCACTGTCACGCGGTGATCGCCCTGGCCGAGGGCGACCTGGACGCGGCGCGCGAGCACAACGCGACGGCGGTCCGGCTGATCGACAACTCGACGTTCGCGCCACAGTTCCGGGCGATGGCGTACAGCACGGGCGCCCTGATCGAGGGCGCCGCCGGGGATCTGGTGCAGGCGCGGGCGTGCCACCGGACGGCGATCCGGATCGCGGTGGACTCGAACGACTCGCCGGTGGTCGCCCAGGTGGTGGCCGGGATCGCGGATCTGGCACTGCGGGAGGGCGATCCGGGCCGGGCCGCTCTTCTGCTGGGTGCGGCGGACGCGGTGCGCGGCTCCCGGGACCGGACGGTCGAGCAGGCGGAAAGGACCTTCCGCGAGACCCGCGCCGCACTGGGCGACGCGGGCTTCGATGCGGCGTACCGACGCGGTGCCGGGGTGACCCTGGCGACCGCTCTCGAGGCGGCCGGGCTGGAGTCAGATCCGGCGCCGGAAGGCCCGGACCGAGAGCGGGGCGAAGACCACCAGGAAGCCGGCGGCCCAGAGCAGTGACTGCGTGACCGGGCCGGCGACCGGGCCGCCGCTGAGCAGCCCACGGGCCGCGTCGGCCAGGATGCTCGTCGGGTTGACCTCGGCGAAGGAGCGCAGCCAGCCCGGCATGGTGTCCGGGTCGACGAACACGCCGCTCGCGAAGGTGATCGGGAAGAGCAGCACGAACCCGAAGATCTGCACCTTCTCCGGCGCGCTCACCAGCATCGCCACCAGCACCGACATCCACGACGCGGCGAAGGCGAACCCGAGCAGCAGGGCGAACGCGGCGAGCACCTGCACCGGGCCGGTCTCGATCCGGAAGCCGAGGACCATGCCGAGTACGAGCAGCAGCGCGACCGCCCACGCCTGCTTGATCACGTCGGCGACGATCCGGCCGGCCAGCGGCGAGAACCGGGCGATCGGCAGGGACCGCAGCCGGTCGAAGACGCCCTTGCTGATGTCGGTGTTCAGGCCGACACCGGTGTTCAGGGTGGCGAAGAGCAGGTTCTGCACGATGATGCCGGGTAGCGCGTAGGTCAGGTACTCCCCCGGCGTGTCGGCGATCGCACCGCCGAACACGTAGGTGAAGAGCAGCAGGAACATGATCGGCTGCACGCTGAAGTCGAACAGCTCGAACGGGTTGTGCTTGATCTGCACCAGCGTCCGCCAGGCCAGCGTGGCGGTGTTGCGGAGCGCCATCGTGGTCATGCGTGACCTCCCGTCAGGCTGAGGAAGACCTCGTCGAGGCTGGGGCTGCGCAGGGCCAGCTCGGCCACGGTCAGGCCGTGCTCGTCGAGGTCACGGACCAGTTCGGCGAGCGCGCCGGGGTCGCTGACCGGGGCGGTGACGACCTCGCCGGCCACATCGACCGGCCCGGTGGCGACCCGGCCGACCGCCTCGCGGATCCGGTCGAGCTCGTCGGCGAAGGAGGGCCGGACGGTGACGGTCTGCGCGCCGGTACGGGCCTTGAGCTGGGCCGGGGTGCCGGTGGCGATGACCCGGCCGTGGTCGATCACGACGATCTCGGCGGCCAGCTGGTCGGCCTCGTCCAGATACTGGGTGGTCAGCAGGACCGTGGTGCCGTCGGCGACCAGGCCGCGGACGATGTCCCACACCTCGTTGCGGCTGCGCGGGTCGAGGCCGGTGGTGGGCTCGTCCAGGTAGAGCACCCGCGGGGCGCCGACCAGGCTGGCGGCCAGGTCGAGGCGGCGGCGCATGCCACCGGAGTACTTCCCGGCGGCCCGTTTCGCGGCCTCCGTGAGGTCGAAGCGTTCCAGCAGTTCGCGGGCCCGGGCGCGGGCGTCCCGGCGGGACAGGCCGAGCAGCCGGCCGATCATGAGGAGGTTCTCGGTGCCGTTCAGGGTCTCGTCGACCGAGGCGTACTGGCCGGTCAGCCCGATCAGCCCGCGGACCTCGTGCGGCTGCCGGACCACGTCGAAGCCGCCGACCGCGGCGTGCCCGGCGTCCAGGCGGATCAGGGTGGCCAGGACCCGGACGGCGGTGGTCTTCCCGGCCCCGTTCGGCCCCAGCAGACCGAGGACCGTGCCCGGGCGCACGGCCAGGTCGACGCCGTCCAGGGCGGTGGTGTCGCCGAAGCGTTTCACCAGCCCCTCGGCGTGGATCGCATAGGTGGTGTCCATGCCGGACACCGTGCTCCCGGGTCCTGACATGGCGCTGATACGACGATCAGCGCCATGTCAGGTCACGTCAGAGCAGACGGCCCAGGTCCAGGAAGACCGTCTCGCCGGTGCTGTCGTCGAGGCCGTCGTTGTCGGTGACGGCGTAGGTGCGGCCGTTCCCGGCGACGGCGAGGCCCTCGACCTTGTCCTGCACCCAGCCGCCGTCCGCCCTCAGCAGCGGCAGCAGGTCCTTGACCAGCTTCTTCGTCACGGTCGGGGTGCCGGTCCAGGTGGCCGGCACGTCGAACGTGTAGATCCGCTTGATAGCGGCGAGGGTGCCGCGCTGGTTGTCGCGCTCGATCACGGCGAACGTGTCCCTGTCGACGGCGACCAGCTCGGACAGGCCGACCCAGCCGGTGGGCGCGGTCTCGAGCGGGTAGAGCAGCCACGACCAGGTCTTGCCGACCGTGTCGTAGCGGCCGATCCGTGCGGTGTTCGCCGGGTCGCCCTTGATCGGGCGCTGGACGGCCACCCACACCGATCCGGCGACCTCGGCGATGCCCTCCAGGCCGTTGGCGGTGATCGCGGCCGCCACGTCGGCGGAGAGCGGGATCTCCTCCTGTACCTGGGCGCGCGCGTTCAGGCGTACCAGAAGATTGGGCTCTTTGCCCGCGCCGGTGCCCTCGACGGCCAGCCAGTAACCGCCTGCCTTGCGCACGACGAGTCCCTCGACGTCGTAGCCCACCGGCTCTCCGTCCTTGGTGACGGTCAGCTCGCTGTCGATGACACCGCCGGTGACGAGACCGAGGATGCGGGTCGGCGAGTAGACGGCGTCGGTGACGCTCGCGAGCCGGTCTCTGCGCCCGGGAACCGCCGAGAGCGCGGAGAGGGCGCCCCACGGGATGTCGTTCTTCGACACGATCTGCTCGTTGCGCGACTCGCCGAAGCCGTAGACCTGGATGCTGCCGCGGATGCCGATCGAGGCGTCCTCCTCCTCGGAGGAGACGACGAGCAGGTTGCGCGACGGGACGGCGACGACGCCCTCGGGGGCGTTGGTGGTCGCCAGGAGCTGCTTGAACTTCGGCTTGGCCGGGTTCGACACGTCGTAGACGGCGGTGAAGTTGCCGCGCTCGGAGTTGACGAAGACGTAGGGCGTCCGGTCGAGGACGGCGAACGCGACGTTCTCGGCCTCGATGCCCTTGGCATCGGAGCGCTTGTCCGGGTATTGGCCGTGGGCGACGGCGATGTGCTCGAGGCTGTTGCCGGCGTCCCAGACGACCTTGCCGGTCTTCTTGCTGAAGATCGACCAGCCGCGGGAGCCGCCCTCGTAGTCACCCTCGTTGGCGGTGGCGAACAGGTCGTCGTCGATCCAGGCGACGCCGTCCGGCTCGCGCTTGGCGGTGATCGTCCCGGTCAACTCGATCTTGTCGTCATCGAGCGTGTCAATGGCATCGACCTGCACGGAGCCGGCGTCGATGCTTCTGATGACCTTCCCGGTCTTCAGGTCGACCACGACGAGATGGTTGTTCTCCTGGAGCGAGACGACGGCCTCGTCACGGGAGTTGATGCTGACGTACTCGGGCTCCGGGTCGGTCGGCGCCACTGTCGACAATCCGGACAGGTTGATCTTTGTCGCTTTCCACGTGCGAGTGTCGATCACGCTGAGCCAGCCGGCCGGGGCCTGCGGGATCGCGCCGTCGTCGACGTCCTCGTCGCGCTCGTTCTCGATGGCGACGGCGATGTAGCGGCCGCTCGGCGCGACGGCGACCGAGTCCGGCTGGCCGCCGAGATCGATCTCCCTCTTCACCGCGCGGGACGCGGAGTCGATCACGACGAGCTTGCCGGACGGCTCGGTGAAGCTGGTGCGGGTGTTCACGCCGGCGAGCAGCAGGCGGCCCAGGTGGGCGACCGAGGTGGGTTCGCCGCCGACGGCCAGGGTGCCGGCCGGCTTCGGCGCCGACGGGTTGCTGATGTCGACGAAGCCGAGGCGCCTGCCCGGACTGTCGGTGTAGACGACCGTGCGGCCGTCCTCGGTGACGGTGGAGATCTCGGCTGCCGCGGTGTCGTCGATCGACGAGTTCAAGTAGGCCGGAAAGGTGGAGAGCCGGCGGAATTCTTCGGAACGGCCGTGCGCGGCCGCCGCGGTGGGCACTGCGCCCACCGCGGCCAGGGCTACGACGGAGACGACCGCCGAGGTGGTACGGCGTAGAGACATGCGCTCTGCCTACGCGTTGATCTTGACCGGCTCGTGGACGTCAGACGAACGACGGGTGCCGACGGGTGTCCAGAGCAGCAGAGCCAGTCCGAACCAGACATAGATGTTGGCACCGAGCAGCTCCATCGGCGGGATGGGCGGCTTCTCCCACAGCCACGTGATGTGCGAGGTCATCAGCAGATACGCCGCCGCGCCGAGGGCGAACCGGGCCCGGTCGGAGTCGAACAGGAACAGGCACCGCACCAGTGCCGGGATCACCCACACCCAGTGGTGGATCCAGGTGACCGGGCTGAGCAGGCAGCCCAGGATGCCGGTCAGCGCGAGCCCGCCGACCACGTCCTCCGGCGCCCGCGCCACCCGCCACACCCACAGCGCCAGGGTCACCAGCACGCACGCCAGCCACACCTTCGACTCGACGGTCTCGATGTGCAGCCGCGCCACGAAACCGCGCAGGGACTGGTTGGACACGATGTGCAGCACGCCCACCCGGTTGGTGTCCCACAGCGCCGACGTCCAGAACTCCCGGGACTCGTCCGGGAAGACAGCCCCGGCCAGCAGGGTGACGCCGGTGGCCGTGCCGACCGCGGTGCCCAGGGCCCGCCAGCGCCGGGTCACCAGCAGGTAGAGGATGAAGACACCGGGGGTCAGCTTGATCGCGGTGGCCAGGCCGATGCCGACGCCCGCCCACTTGCGGCCCTTGCCCAGGCCGAGCACCATGTCGCCGGCGACCAGGGCCAGCAGCAGAGTGTTGACCTGCCCGAAACTGATCGTCTCCCGGACCGGCTCGAAGGCCAGGGCCAGGCAGAAGGCGACCGCGAAGGCGAAGCCCGTCGGCCAGCCGCGGCGCTGGATCAGCGGACCGGCCAGCCACCACACGAGCAGGCCGGTGGTGATCACCGTCCCGACGGTGGCCAGGATCATCACCATCAGCAGCGGCAACACCGCCATCGGCCACATCACCATGCCGGCGAAGGGCGGATAGGTGAAGCCGTACGGCGTACCGGGACGGAGGAAGTCGTAGACCATGCCGCCGTCGCGGAACCAGTACACGATCGCCCCGTGGTAGACCCGGGAGTCGAAGTACGAGTTCCGGTACACCGCGAGAACGACGAGGCCCACCGCGATCGACGCCAGGCCGATGACCATCGCTTTTCGCTTCATGCGGCACTTTCCACGCCGCCGACCCTATCGTGGCGGATCACCCCGCCCCACGGTCACTGCCGGGCGGCCCGCTCGGCGCGCTTACGCTCCCGCTGCTCGCGGGTGTAGCGCTTGCGATTCTCCAGGTCACGCTTCCACTGCTCGCGGGCGAAGTGGTCGGCTCCGTGGACGGCGCCCCTGGTCTGGGCCGGCCCGATCATCGAACGGAAGAACCAGTCGTCGAACGTCCGGTGGAACCAGGCTTTGAACCTCGACACGACGCCTCCCCGAAAACCGTTGGTGGACTAATCATTTGTACACCAACTGTTGATAGGCTGACCACCGATGAGTGATCCGGTCGACGACCCCCTGGCGCTGGAGCAGCAGGTCTGCTTCGCCCTGTCGGTGGCCGCCCGCGGCGTCGTGGCGATCTACCGCCCCCTGCTCGAGCCGATGGGCCTGACCCACCCGCAATATCTGGTGATGCTCGCCCTCTGGCAGCACGCCCCGCTCTCCGTGCGCCGCCTCAGCGAGCTGCTGCAACTCGACCCGGGCACCCTCTCGCCGCTGCTCAAGCGCCTGGAGGCGATCGGCTACCTGCGACGCGAGCGTGACCCGTCCGACGAGCGCAGCCTGGCGATCACCCTCACCGAGCGGGGCCGGGCGCTGCGGGCCGACGCCGAGCGGATCCCGCCGGCCGTGGTCGAGCGGCTCGGCATGCCGATCGAGGAGCTTCGCCGTGTGCACGAGGCGCTCACCCGGGTGATAGCCGCCGCGACCGGGTGACTCACCGCCGCATCCATCCGTCACCGTCGTTGAGCACGACGGGAGGACGAGCCGGATGTGGACCTGCGTCAACTGCGGTGAGCGCTACAGCGGTGTGCCGGCCGGCTGCCCGGTGTGCCCACCCCACAGCCGGATACTGCCGGCCCTGCCGATCGTCGTCCTCGTCGGCGCCCTCGCGCTGGCGGCGGTGGTCGGCGGTCCGCGGCTGATCGGCGCCGACCGGCCCCGCGGCGAGCAGACGACCCGCCGGAACGCCGCGCCGATCCTGGAGAACGTCCCCGCGAGCCTGGTCACCGTGCACCCTCGGGTCACCGACCCGCGCGCGGCCGCCGTGGTGGTCATGCTCGACACCTACTTCCGCGGCATCAACCAGCGCGACTACGACGCCGTCGCGACGGTCCTCGACCCGGCCGGCGATCTGGACCCCGGCGTGCCCGGCCAGCTCGCGGCGTTCGCCGAGGGCACCTCGACCAGCCGGGACTCCGACATCGTGCTGACCGGGCTGGCCGATGCGGCGCGCGGGCGGCTCCGGGCCGAGGTCAGCTTCCGCAGCGAGCAGAGAGCCGGGCACGGACCGCCGGAACGCCTCCGCGAGACGTGCACGCTGTGGGAGGTCGCCTACCTGCTCACCGTCCACGGCGACGGTTACCGGATGCTGCGGGGCGACGGCGTCAACCAGCCGTGCTGATCAGCTCTCCAGCACCCGCTCCATCGCCGCCCGGGACCGCCGGGTCAGCCGCAGGTACCGGTCCACGAACTCACCCGGGTCGCCGCCGTCCAGCAGGAGCACCACGCCCGCCAGCTCGACCCCGTGCCGGGGCAGCTGATCGGTCGGCCGGCCCCGGACCAGGGTGAGGGCGTTACGCACCTGCGCCGCGAGCGTCCAGCCGGCGGCCATCTCGGCCGCGTCCGACTCGATGATCAGTCCGGCCTCGGCCGCCGCCGCGAGCGCCTCCAGGGTCCGGGTCCGGCACAGCTCGCGGACCGCGTGCGCGTGCCGCAACTGGGTGACCTGCACCGCCCACTCGACGTCGGCCAGCCCGCCGCGGCCCAGCTTGGTGTGCGTGTTCGGGTCGGCCCCGCGGGGCAGCCGCTCGGTCTCCACCCGCGCCTTGATCCGCCGGATCTCGACCACCTGCTCGCGGGCGAGGCCACCGGCCGGATAGCGGACGCCGTCGGCCAGCTCCTCGAACCGGCGCCCCAGGTCGGCGTCGCCGCAGACGAACCGGGCCCGCAGCAGCGCCTGCGCCTCCCACACCTTCGACCAGCGCTCGTAGTACTGCCGGTACGCCTGCAGGCTGCGCACCAGCGAGCCCTGCCGGCCCTCGGGGCGCAGATCGGCGTCGACCCCGAGAGCCGGATCCGGCGCGGGCGCGTTGAGCAGGCGGCGCATCTCCTCGGCGATCGCATGCGCCGCCGCGCTGGCCTCCCCCTCCGGGACCCCGGCCGGCGGCTCGTAGACGAAGAGCACGTCGGCGTCGGACGGGTAGCTCATCTCGTAGCCGCCGAGCCGGCCCATGCCGATGACGGCGAACCGCAGACCCTCCGGGGCGGGCTTGACACGCCGGGCGATCCGCAGAGCCGCGTTCAGCGTCGCGTCGGTCACCGCGGAGAGAGCCGTGCCGACCGCGTCCACACCGAGCGGGCGCTCCGGGGCCAGGTCGCCGCCCTGGCTGAGGATGTCGGCGCAGGCCACCCGGAACAGCTCGCGACGGCGCAGCGCCCGGACCGCGGCGATCGCCTTCACCGGGTCGGTGTGCCGGTCGCCGGCCGCCGCGAACCCGTCCCGCAGCGACTCCCGGGGCCGGGGCTGCAGCTCGGCGTCGTCGGCCAGCAGCCGCAGCGCCTCCGGGTCGCGGGTGAGCAGGTCGGTCGCGTACCGGGAGAGGCTCAGCACCCGGGCCAGCCGGCGGGCCACCGGGCCGGCGTCGCGCAGCAGCCGCAGATACCACGGCGTGCTGCCCAGCTTGTCCGACACCTGGCGATAGTTGAGCAGGCCACGGTCCGGCTCCGGGGCGTCGGCGAAGTCCTGCAGCAGCATCGGCAGCAGGGTCCGCTGGATCGCCGCGGTCCGGGTCACACCACCGGTCAGCGACTCCAGATGACGCAGCGCGCCCGCCGGGTCGGCGAAACCGAGGATCTCCAGGCGCCGGCGGGCCGACTCCGTGGTCATCCGCAGCTCCTCGGCCGGAACCCGGGCGACCGCCTCCAGCAGCGGCCGGTAGAGCAGCTTCACGTGCAGGCGGCGGACGTTGGCGGCGTGGCCCACCCAGTCCGAGCGGAACGACTCGACGGCGTCGCGGCCGGGCAGGGCGGTGTAGCCGAGGGCCGCCGCGAGCCAGCGCAGCCCGGCCGGATCGTCGGGCACGGTGTGCGTACGTTTGAGCTGTTGCAGTTGCAGCCGGTGCTCGACGCCGCGCAGGAAACGGTAACCCCTCAGCAGCGTCTCGCCGTCCTCGCGGCCCACGTAGCCGCCGGCGACCAGGGCGCGCAGCGCCGGGAGCGTCCCACCGCCGCGCAGCGACTCGTCCACCCGGCCGTGCACGAGCTGGAGCAGCTGCACCGCGAACTCGATGTCGCGCAGGCCGCCCGGACCCCGCTTGATCTCGCGGTCCAGCTCCCTCTTCGGCACGTTGTCGATGATCTTGCGGCGCATGTCGCGGACGTCGGCGACCGCCTCGGGTCGCTCGGCGGCGTGCCAGACCAGCGGGGCCAGATCGGCGATCCACTCCTGCGCCAGGGCCAGGTCGCCGGCCGCCGGCCGGGCCTTGAGCAGCGCCTGGAACTCCCAGGTGCGGGCCCAGCGACGGTAGTAGGCCTGGTGGCTGGCGAGCGTGCGAACCAGCGGGCCACGGCTGCCCTCGGGCCGCAGCGCGGCGTCCACCGGCCAGGCCACCTGACCGCAGATCTCGATCAGCCGGGCCGCGATCGTGGTGCCGGCCTGCAGGTCCTCGTCACCGGCGGCCACGAAGATCACGTCGACGTCGGAGACGTAGTTGAGCTCGTTGCCGCCGCACTTGCCCATCGCGACGACCGCGAGGCGCGGCTCCGGCGCCGATGCCGGCAGGCCGGCGACGGCGATCGCGTAGGCGGCGGCCAGGGTCTCGTCGGCAAGCCGGGACAGGGCCTCCATGGTGGGCTCCAGACCGCGGCCCGCCGTCAGGTCGGCGGCGGCGATGCGCAGGAGCGAGATGCGGTACGCCGTCCGCAGCGCCGGCACGGTCAGCTGATCAAAATCGGCCAGCCCTCCGTCGGCTTCCGGGGGTAGACCGCTCTTGCCGGTCGCCAGTGTCCGCCACTGCTCGGGGTTGGCGACCAGGTGATCGCCGAGCGCCGACGACGCCCCGAGCACCGCGATCAGCCGCCGCCGGAGCCCGTGGTCGGCGGCGAGCCCCCCGATCAGCTCCTCCCCGGCCTTCGCCCCACCGCGGTCCGCGGACTCGACGATCCGGTGCAGCTGCCGGAGCGCCAGGTTGGGGTCGGCGGCCCTGGACAGCGCCTCCAGGAGCCCGGCCGCCCGCTCGTCGACCGGGGCCTGCGCCTCGGTGTCCCAGAGCCGCAGACCGCCCGGCCCGAGCAGGTCGGTCGCCCGGGCGCCGTTGTCGGCGAAACCGTACCGGGCGAGGCGGGTGGGCCTGGTCATCACTGCCCCAGCAGTGGCAGGGTCCGGCCGGTCCCGGGGTTCGGTATGTCGGCGTCGGCCAGCGTGCCCAGAGCCAGCGCGGCGAACCGGACGGCGAACGGCTGCCACACCTCCTCCACATCGGCGAGCGCCGCACTGGTGGCGGCCACCACGGCGTCGGCGTCGTAGCCCAGCTCGGCCAGGCCGGCGCTGTCCGACCGCGCCCAGTCGGCGATCATGTCGGCGTCGCACTCGATGTGGAACTGCAGGCCCCACGCGCGGTCGCCGATCCGGAACGCCTGATGCGGGTAGCGGCTGGAGGCGGCCAGCAGCACCGCCCCGGCCGGCAGCTCGGTGATCTCGTCGCGGTGCCACTGCTGCACGTCGGGCAGCAACGGCACCCACTTGAACAGCGGGTCGTCGTCGGCGGCGTCACGCTTGGCGACCAGGCCGGGGCCGATCTCCGGGCCGGCGGTGCTGCGCTCCACCGCACCGCCGTGCGCCCGGGCCAGCAGCTGCCCGCCCAGGCAGACGCCGAGGGTCGGCACCCGGAACCGGACCGCCTTGCGCAGCAGCCCCTCCAGTGCCGGGAACCAGGGCGCGCCGGGCACGCCCGCGGCGTCCGGGAACGCGTTCTGGTCGCCGCCCATCACGATCAGCGCCAGATGGCCGTCCAGACTGTCCGGTAGCTCGTCGCCGGCGTGCGGCCGGAGCACGGTGAGCTCCAGCCCACCCTCGGTCAGCCAGTCCCCGAGCCGCCGGAGATCGTCGCTGGGGTCGTTCTCGATGACTAGTGCGGTGCCCACAGGACGAGGCTAACGCCTGCTGTTTGAATGGGGCATGCTCGCCGCTGTGATCACCGCCTTCGGCGGCCCCGACGTCTTCGCGCTGACCGAGATGCCCGATCCCGCGGGGGACGTCGTCGACGTGACGCTGGCCGGCGTCAACCACGGTGACGTGCACCGGCGGCGCGGCGCCGACGAGAAACCACCCCTGCCCGCGGTGCTCGGCGCCGACGTGGTGGGCCGTCTGCGGTCCGACGGCCGCCGGGTGGCCGCCCTGCTGCCGGCCGGCGGCGGGTACGCGCAGGTGGCCCCGGCCGGGCACGTGGTCGGCGTGCCGGACGGGGTGAGCGACGAGCAGGCGCTCGCCGTGCTGGAGCAGGGGCTGACCGCCTGGCACAGCCTGCACACCCTGGGCCGGGTCGGCGCCGACGACGTCGTGGTGGTCACCGCGGCCGCCGGCGGGGTCGGTCACCTGGCCGTGCAGCTGGCCCGGGCGGCCGGGGCGCGGGTCGTCGCGCTGGCCTCGTCACCGGCGAAACGCGCGTTCCTCACCGAGCTGGGCGCCCACGTCACCGTCGACTCGAACCATCCGAACCTGGGCGCGGCCCTCGGTGAGGCGCCGACGCTGGTGCTGGACGGGGTGGGCGGGCGCACGTTCGAGCAGCTGCACAGGGCGCTCGCCCCGTTCGGGCGGATCGTGGCGTACGGCGGGGCTGCCGACGTGCCCAACACCGTCGCCGTGGACGACCTGATGACCACGTCGACCGGGGTGCTCGGCTTCCGGCTGCAGCAGGTCCTGGACGACGAGGAGCTCTACCGGTCCAGTGCGGCCCGGCTGTTCCACCTGGCCGGCCGGGGGCTGCTGACCGCCCGGATCGGCGGGCGCTACCCGCTCTCCGCGGTCGGCCGGGCACACGCCGACCTGGAGAGCCGGGTCACCTCGGGCAAGCTCGTGATCGACGTGCACCGCCTGACCTAGACGGACGGGCTCCATCTCGCGACGACCTCGTCGTCCTCGATCTCGCCGGTCTCCACGAAACCCATCGACAGGTAGAGCTCACGTGCCGCGGTGTTGGCCGGCTGATAGCTGAGCGCCACGTTCGGGGTGCCCGGCTCGGCGATCAGCCGCTCCCGCAACTGCCGGACCACCTCGCGGCCGACGCCCTGCCGCTGGTGCCTGGCGTCCACCACGAGACCCCCGATCCACCGGCTGCCGTCGTCGTCGACCGCCCAGATCACGAACCCGGCGACCGTGCCGCCGCGCACCACCGCGAGCGGGCTCCAGGTGTCGCCGTAGTGGCACATGCACAGGTAGTACGTGACATCCGCGACGAAACGCCCCTGCTCCGGGTGGACGGTGAGCGCGGCGCAGTCCCGCCAGTTGCCCGCGGTGACCGGTTCGAGGCTGACGTCTTCCATTCGGGTGATCCTGCCAAAGACCCGGAAACACCGACAGGACGGTGTCGGGCCGGGCCCGCAGAGTGAAGGAGTCACGAACGAAGGAGAGAGATCATGTCCGCAGTGAACGGCATCGCCTGGTTCCAGATCGGCACCGACCAGCCGGAGGAGGCCGAGCAGTTCTACGGCGGCCTGTTCGGGTGGACGTTCGACCGCGCCGTGCCCGGATACCGGATCATCACCACCCCGGCCGACGGCGGCATCCAGGGCGGCCTCGCCGACACCGGCGGCCAGGGCCCGAACCACGCCGTCTTCTCGGTGCAGGTCGCCGACACCGACGCCACCTGCCGGGCAGCCGAGGCAGCCGGCGGGAAGGTGCTGGTCAGGCGCACCTCGGCGGCCGGGATCGAGATCGCCCACCTGCTCGACCCGGCGGGCAACCAGTTCCAGGTCTTCCAGCCCCCGGCCGGGTAGGACGGGATCAGGTCAGGCTCAGCGGGCGCAGCCGGTGCGGGATCTCCACACCGGCCTCGCTGAGTGAACGGGGTGGCGCCGTCTCCCGGGTCGGCGTCACCGAGCTGATCCGGTCGGACCGGAAGATCCGCACCCCGTCGCGCAGCCGGCACCAGGCGATCAGATACCACCGCTCGTTGACCCCGACATAACCGAGCGGCTCGATGTCGCGCAGGGTCACCGCGCCGAACCGGTCGGCATAGCCGATCCGCAACACGCAGCCCACCGGCAGCGGGCCGCCGGCCAGGCGCGGCAGGGTCATCGGCGTGGCGTCACCGGCCAGCTGGATCCGCCCGGCCAGGTCGTGGGCGGCGGCCACGTCCTCCGGGCGCATCGCCGCGAGCACCTTGCGCAGCGCGCTCGCCGCGGGCTGCCGGAACGGGGTGCCGGCCATGCTGCGCAGGGCGAGCGCCATGGCGACCGCCTCCTCCGGCGTCAGGTTGACCGGTGGCAGGGTGTGCGCGCGGTCCAGGCAGTAGCCGCCGGAGCGACCGGTCTCGGCCCAGATCGGGGTGCCCGACTGCTGCAGCGCCGCGATGTCGCGCTCGACCGTGCGCACGCTGACCTCGAACCGCTCGGCCAGCCAGCGGGCGCTGCGCGGCCGCGGGGCGACCGCTCGCAGCTCCTCGACGAGCGCATACAGCCGATCGGTTCGATTCACCCCACGACTCGATTCACCCCACGACCATAGATCGGGGGTACGACAGAGCCCGCGCTGTCCGGACCCCGCCGTGCCCGTTCCGCCGGTGCCGGCGGGCGGGGCGACCGCCGGGGGATCCGCCCCGTATCCGCCGTCCCGGCACGGCCACCGCGTTCGGCGACCTCGGCTGCGGCCGGTGAAGGGTGATCAGAAGTGGTCAGGAGATGCAGGCGCAGACGATCAGGGCCGCGCCGAAATGTGAGGCGGCGCTGACCAGTGCGCCGGGATGCCGGTCCTGGGTGCAGATGACCTCGCCGAGCTTGCCCGGGGTCAGCCAGTCGAGCACCAGGAAGGCCAGGCCCATGATGCCGATGCCGATCAGGCCGAAGAGCGCGGTGGACGCCAGCCCCTGACCGAACGACTCGTAGGTGGTGAAGATGGAGGTGAACACGATGGCGGCGATGCCCAGCTGGTTCGACGCCAGCAGCAACGCCGCATTGGGGTTGCGCTCCACCCAGATCAGATCGCGCAGCTTGCCCGG
This sequence comes from Actinoplanes sp. CA-252034, assembly GCF_050956125.1. Lineage (NCBI taxonomy): Bacteria > Bacillati > Actinomycetota > Actinomycetes > Micromonosporales > Micromonosporaceae > Actinoplanes > Actinoplanes sp. CA-252034. Next base: position 1,559,947 of record NZ_CP191846.1, on the reverse strand, counting down.
GGTGAGCACGTCGATCAGCACGAACCCGACAGCCATCAACATGATGCCGACGCCGCCGAACACTATGCTGCGCCCGGCGCCCTCAAGCAGATCATCCAGCACGACTTCTCCCTAGTCAGATGTGTTACGCACAAGACCGTATCGGAGCGGATCTACCGAGTCGATCGGACGGCCGACGCCACGGTGACGTTTTTTCATCACCCGGCGCTGTACCAGGGGAGCCCGCATGCGGTGTGCGGGGCCGTCGTGAGGCGCGGAGGTCGTTGGATGGTGGCACCGGAGGGCCTCGACGCCGTCGTGCAGGCGGCCCAGCAGGGCGATGAGGCGGCGTTCCGTCTGCTCTACCGCACCCAGCAGCCGGCTCTGCTGCGCTACCTGCGGGTGCTGGTCGCCGACGACGCCGAGGACGTCGCCTCCGAGGCCTGGCTGCAGATCGCCCGTGACCTGCGGACCTTCTCCGGCGACTGGGACGGGTTCCGGGGCTGGACCGCCACGATCGCCCGGCACCGGGCCATGGACCTGCTGCGTGCTCAGCGGCGCCGCCCGCAGACGAGCGGTCCGGTCGAGTTCCTGACCGAGCTGAGCGCCGGGGACGACACCGCCGACCGGGCCATGGAGCTGGTCACCACCGACGCGGCGCTGGCGCTGATCGCCTCGCTGCCGCAGGAGCAGGCCGAGGCGGTGATGCTGCGGGTGGTGGTCGGGCTGGACGCCACGACCACTGGCAAGATCCTCGGCCGCCGGGCGGGGGCGGTCCGCACCGCCGCCTACCGGGGGCTCAAACAGCTCGCCGCCCGGTTCCCCCCACAGGCGCCCCAGCAGCCTCCGGAACAGCGGCGGACGGCCGCCTGGAACAACCCGGTGACGACTTCGGCGGCCGCGGCGCTGAAGGAGATGAGATGACCAGCCCCGAGGAGTGGAGCGAGATGGACCGGGAGACCGCGGACCGCCTGCTGCGCGGCGACCGGGCCGGGCACCCGCTCGACCGGGTGCTGGCCGCCGCGACGGCGCCCGCGACGGCACGGGAGCTGGCCGGCGAGGCCGACGTGATGGCGGCGTTCCGTGCCGCCGGGCTCTCCCCGGCGCCGCGCCGGCGATCCTCGCTGCTCCGGTCGGCGGTGGCCCGGCTGCTCACCCTCAAGGTCGCGGTGGTCGCCCTCGGCACCTCGGCGACGATCGGGGGCGTGGCCCTGGCCGCCAACCCGGGCGCCCTGCCGGGACCGCCCGGCGACGACCCGCCCGTCGTCTCCACCGCGGCGAGCCGGACGGCGCCGGAGACGCCGGGACAGGCCGTGTCCACGGTGCCGCAGCCCGCCGCGACCCCCACGATCCACCGGGACCGGGTGGCCGAGCTCTGCCAGGAGTTCACCCTCCACGACCGGGACACCCGCACCCGTGCCCTCAACGACGGCCGCTTCGGCGAGCTGGTGCGACGGGCCGGCGACAAGGACCGCGAGCGGGTCGAGCAGTTCTGCGGCGCCAGGCCCCGCAACAGCCCGGGCGGCAGCACGTACAGCCCTCGCCCCGGCTACCCCGACCGGCCGGACTACCCGGATCAACCGGGCGGCTACGGCGACGAGGGCGACGAAGGCCAGTGGTCGGACGACGGCGGCGGCCAGCGCCCGGACGGCGACGGCGACCAGTGGTCGGACGGCGACGGCGGCCAGTGGTTGCCGAAACCACGGCCGAGCGCGAGCGCGAGCCCGAGCAGCAGCTCGAGGCCGCGCAGATGAAGCCGGCACCCGGCGGACCGGATCTGGGGAACGGGCGGTCCGCCGGGTGCCTTTAGCGGTCGGTTGCCGGCACCGGGTCGCCCCCACTCGACGCCGGCAATCGCACCAGCCAGGCGGTGACGGCTCGGACACCGTCGCCGCCTGGCGCCTCAACGGAAAAGGGCCTCTCCCACGGGAGAGGCCCTTTTCCATACGGCTGTCAGAGAGCCCCGAGGTAGCGCTGGCGCTCGTAGGGCGTGACCTCGCGGCGGAACTGCTCCCACTCCTGGCGCTTGTTGCGCAGGAAGAAGTCGAAGACGTGCTCGCCCAGGATCTCGGCGATCAGCTCGGAGCCGGCCATCACGTCGATCGCCTCGGACAGGTTCTCCGGGAGCGCCTCGTAGCCGGCGGCCTTGCGCTCGGCCGGGGACAGCGACCACACGTCGTCCTCGGCGCCGGGCGGCAACTCATACCCCTCTTCGATGCCCTTGAGGCCGGCGCCGAGCATCACCGCGAAGGCGAGGTACGGGTTGGCTGCCGAGTCGATCGAGCGCACCTCGACGCGAGCCGAGTTGGGCTTGCCGAACGCCGGGACGCGGACCAGCGCCGACCGGTTGAGGTGGCCCCAGCTGACGAACGCCGGGGACTCGGTGATCCGGTCCGGAAGCTGCAGCGGGAAGAGCCTCTTGTACGAGTTGACCCACTGGTTGGTGACCGCCGTGTACTCCCGGGCGTGCACCAGCAGACCGGCGATGAACGACCGTGCCGTCTTCGACAGCTTCTGCGGGTCCTCGCTGTCGTAGAAGACGTTGCGCTCGCCCTCGAAGAGCGACAGGTGGGTGTGCATGCCCGAGCCGGGCTGATCCGTGTACGGCTTGGGCATGAAGGTGGCCTTGACGCCCTGGGAGAGCGCCACCTCCTTGACCACGTGCCGGAACGTCATGATGTTGTCGGCCGTGGTGAGGGCGTCGGCGTAGCGCAGGTCGATCTCCTGCTGGCCGGGCGCGACCTCGTGGTGGCTGAACTCGACGGAGATGCCGATCCGCTCCAGCGCGAGCACGGCCTGGCGGCGGAAGTCACGGGCCACCGCGTGGGTGGTGTGGTCGAAGTAGCCGCCGGTGTCGACCGGGACCGGCACGGACCCGTCGTTGGCCCCGTCCTGGATCAGGAAGAACTCGACCTCGGGATGGGTGTAGAAGGTGAAGCCCTTCTCGGCGGCCTTGGCCAGGGCGCGGCGCAGCACGTGGCGCGGGTCGGCCCAGGCGGCGCTGCCGTCGGGGAGCAGGATGTCGCAGAACATCCGGGCGCTCTCACCGGAGACGCCGCCCTCGAACGGGAAGACCTGGAACGTGGTGGGGTCGGGCATGGCGACCATGTCGGACTCGTAGACCCGGGCGAAGCCCTCGATCGCGGAGCCGTCGATGCCGATGCCCTCCTCGAAGGCGGACTCCAGCTCGGCCGGGGCGACGGACACGCTCTTGAGCGTGCCGAGCACGTCGGTGAACCAGAGCCGGACAAAACGGATGTCGCGCTCCTCGAGCGTGCGAAGCACGAACTCCTGCTGTCGGTCCACTGCCACCCCTCGTTCGAAAGGTCTACCTATCGAGCCGAGACTACGCTGGCCATCGTCTGTGACGTCGGCCCGGGTCGGGATCCAAAGGCCCGGCTTGAGGGAAGAATAAGAGCATGCCCACGTTGCGCATCGCTCTCGCTCAGGTGAACTCGACAGTCGGTGACATCCGCGGCAACGCGGCGTCGGTCCGGCACTGGTCCCGGGAGGCGGCGGACGCCGGCGCGCACCTGGTCGCGTTCCCCGAGATGATGCTGACCGGCTATCCGATCGAGGATCTGGTCTTCCGCAACTCGTTCGTCGAGGCCTCGCGGCAGGCGCTGCGGGACCTGGCGGCCGGCCTGGCCGCCGACGGTCTGGGCGAGCTGGCCGTCGTGGTGGGCTACGTCGACGCCGACGGGCCTCCGGCGATCAGCTCCGACGCGGTCCCGGGCAGCGGCCGGCGCGACGCGTCCGCGCTGCTGCACCGCGGCGAGGTGGTGGCCACCTACTACAAGCACCACCTGCCCAACTACGGCGTCTTCGACGAGGACCGCTACTTCGAGGCCGGCGACACGCTCTCCGTGGTCCGGCTCGGCGGCGTGGACGTGGCGCTGACCGTCTGCGAGGACATCTGGCAGGCCGGCGGGCCGTTCACCGCGGCGCGGCGGGCCGGGGTGGGCCTGGTCGTCAACATCAACGCCTCGCCGTACGAGCTGAACAAGGACGACGTGCGGCTCGCCCTGGTCCAGCGGCGGGCCGTGGAGGCGGGTGCCGCGGTGGCGTTCGTGAACATGGTCGGCGGGCAGGACGAGCTGGTCTTCGACGGCGACTCGATGATCGTCTCGGCGTCCGGCGAGCTGCTGGCCCGCACCGGCCAGTTCGGTGAGGCGCTGCTCGTACACGATCTCGATCTGCCGCCGGCGACGGAGCAGCCGCCGGCCGCCGAGAACGGTGACGGCATGCGGATCTCCCGTACCCCCGTCGATATTGATCTCGCAGCCTTGACCGGGCGGGCCGACGGCGGCATCGCCGACCGGATCGCGGACGAGGCGGAGATCTGGTCCGCCCTGGTCCTGGGCCTGCGCGACTATGTCAACAAGAACCGTTTCCGCTCGGTGATCTTCGGCCTGTCCGGTGGCATCGACTCGGCCGTGGTCGCCGCGATCGCCGTCGACGCCCTCGGCCCGGAGCGCGTCGTCGGCGTCTCGCTGCCCAGCGGCTTCTCCTCCGGCCACTCCAAGGACGACGCCGCCGACCTGGCCAAGCGCACCGGCCTCGACTACCGCACCGAGCCGATCCAGGCGATGGTCGACGCGTTCCTGGCCAACATGTCGCTGTCCGGCCTCGCCGTGGAGAATCTGCAGGCCCGGGTCCGCGGGGTGATCCTGATGGCGCTCTCCAACCAGGAGGGGCACCTGGTCCTGACCACCGGCAACAAGAGCGAGCTGGCGGTCGGCTACTCGACCCTCTACGGCGACTCGGTCGGCGGGTTCAATCCGCTCAAGGACGTGCCGAAGACGATGGTGTGGCAGCTCGCGCGGTGGCGCAACACACAGCCCGGCACGCCCCCGATCCCGGAGAGCTCGATCACCAAGGCGCCCAGCGCCGAGCTGCGGCCCGACCAGAAGGACTCCGACTCGCTGCCCGACTACGAGATCCTCGACCCGATCATCAAGGGCTACGTCGACCAGGACCTGGGCCGCGACGAGCTGGTGGCGGCCGGCAACGACCCGGCCCTGGTGGACCGGACGCTGCGCATGATCGACCTGGCCGAGTACAAGAGGCGTCAGTCGGCCCCCGGCACCAAGATCTCCGGCAAGGCTTTCGGCCGTGATCGTCGCCTCCCCATTACCAACCTGTTTCGCGAAGGCGTGTAGAGGTGTAACGATGTGCGGACCCGGGGACCGCACTCGCGCGGCCTCGAGGGAGGAGAAGCACCATGTCCGAGATCCCCACCCTGTACGGTGGCCCGCCGACCCGCCGGGTCCGCACCCGTGACCTGCTCAACGCCAAGGTCCGCGGCGACCGCTGGCCGATGCTCACGTCCTACGACATGTACACCGCGCAGATCTTCGACCAGTCCGGCGTGCCGGTGCTGCTGGTCGGCGACTCGGCCGCCAACAACGTCTACGGCTACGAGACGACCGTCCCGGTCACCGTCGACGAGCTGTTGCCGCTGGTCCGCGCGGTCGTCCGGGCCACCAAGACGGCGCTGATCGTCGGTGACCTGCCGTTCGGCAGCTACGAGGAGGGCCCCACCCAGGCGCTGCGCACCGCCGTCCGGTTCATGAAGGAGGGCGGCTGCCACGCGGTCAAACTCGAGGGCGGCCGCCGGATGGCCCCGCAGATCGAGGCGATCACCGGCGCCGGCATCCCGGTGATGGCACACATCGGCTTCACCCCGCAGCGCGAGCACGCCATCGGCGGCTACCGCGTCCAGGGCCGGGAGAACGAGGGCGCCGAGGTCATCTCGGACGCCCGGGCGGTCGCCGACGCGGGCGCCTTCGCCGTGGTCCTCGAGATGGTCCCCGGCGAGGTCTCCAAGCAGATCACCAAGGAGCTGCCGATCCCGACGGTCGGCATCGGCGCGGGCCCCGACACCGACGCGCAGGTGCTGGTCTGGCAGGACATGGCCGGGCTGCGCACCGGCAAGGCGCCGCGCTTCGTGAAGCGTTACGCCGACCTCTCCGGCGCGCTCACCGAGGCGACGCGACAATTCGCGGAAGAGGTCCGCAGCGGCGAGTTCCCCGCCGCGGAACACACCTTCTGACCCCTTTTCCGGTACGGGGTCCGTTGCCCTCAACCGCAGCGGACCCCGTCCCGCCCTGCCCCCACCGTCGCGCGCGGCCACGACCCTCGCCACAGCACCCACGACAGGTCGGCCGACGCCGTCACCGGCGATCTCACGCCCGCTCGAACCGGACCGTCCGGCTCGCCGGATCCGCCGCCGTCAAACGCACCGGGACCCGCTCCCCCAGCGGCAGATCCCCGGCACACTTGGCCCGCACAGCCGGCTCGTCCAGGGCGATCGTCCCCCGGCCGGGCGCTTGCCGTTCGCGTCCTCACGGTCCAGCACCGCCGCCTCGAACACCTCCCCGACCCGCCCCTGCAGCAGCACCGCCTCCGCCAGGTCGACGGCGCCACGGTCGGCCGCACCCGCCAACCGGTCCGTCGACGACATCGCCTTCGGCAGCCGGGGCAGCGCGTCCAGCACCCACCCGGGAACGGCCCGTCCCTCGTGCATCGACAGGCAGACCTCCGTCGCGTACCGATCCGCGAGCCTTCTCAGCGGCGCCGTGACGTGCGCATACGGCGCCCCGACCCCACCGTGCCCCGCATCCGCCGGCACCTCGAGAACGCCGCCCCCACTCCCCGGCCCGGCCGCCGCCTCCCGGGTCGCGCCGCCGCGGTCGCTCTCGGGGGCGCGGGCACGCCGAACGCGGTGTAGGCCGCGCCGCGCAGCAGTTCGGCGGCCTGGTCGAGGAATGCCGCCCCGCGCGGGTTCGCCGGGTCGACGGCCGCGACGACCGCCCCGACCGGTGCGCCGTCCGGCCACCGGATGCCCAGCGGCCCGGCAGCCGCCCGCAGCTTCTCGACCGCCTCCGGCTTCGGCCGCGGCATGGTCCGCAGCAACCCGATCCCGCCGTCCAGCATGATCCGCGCCGCCGCCATGCCGGTGAGCAGCGAGATCTGCGCGTTGTGCTCCTCGATCGGCAGTGGCGCCCGCAGCACCAGCCGCCAGCCGCTGCTGTCCCGTTCGACCTCCTGCGACGGCAGCGGAAGGTTGACCGCGCCACGGTCCGAGGCCCGCCTCGCGAGCAGCCCGCCGATCTCCGGCAGCAGCGTCAGCATCTCCGGCGCCGTCCCCGAGTCGATCTGCTGCTGCACCCCCGCGTAGTCCAGTTTCGCCCGGCTGCGCACCCGGGCCCGCTCCACACCGACGGCCACGGTCTCCCCGTCCCCGTCGAGCTCGATCGTCCACACGACGGCGGCCCGGTCCCCGCCCGGCAGCAGACTCACGGCATCCTCACTGAGCACCGGCGGATGCAGCGGAACCCGCCCGTCCGGCAGATACACCGTCTGCCCCCGGCGCCAGCTCTCCGCCTCCAGCACTCCACCGGGCCGCACATAGGACGCGACGTCGGCGATCGCGTAGTGCACCCGATACCCGCCGCCGGCGCGCCGGCTCAGGTGCATCGCCTGATCGAGATCCCGCGACGACGCCGGATCGATGGTCACGAACTCGATCCCGGTCCGGTCCGTCCCCGGCATCGCCGTAGCCCGCGCGGCCTCCCCGGCCTCGGCAAGCACCGCCTCCGGAAACTCGTCCGGCAATCCCAGCTCCCGCCGCAGCCCCGAGAAGTCAATCTGAGGCGCCACCACCCGTTTGATCGGCACGGTCCATTCCTACCAGCCGGGTCCACCGCGAACGCGACACCACCCACCCCACCGGTGCCATGTTCCCGTGTCGGGCCGTTCCACCACACAGAGCCGGAAGCGCGCTGCCGGGTGTCTCCACCAACGGCAACGCGCTTCCGGCCGACCTCACGTCCGGGCCGGATCAGCGACGGCGCGACGGCGCGCGCGACGCCTGCACCGGCTCGCTCTTCGGCGTGTTCCGAGCGGTTCGAGCAGTTCCCGGCGTACGCACGGAAGCCGCCGCATTCGCCCCCGAGCTCCGGGACGTCCGGGTCGCCTTGGCCGCGTTCCCGGTGCCGGTGGCCGCCGCGCGCCCCGCCGCCGTCTTGGCCGGAACCGTCTTGGCGTTGGCCGCCCTGCCGGCGGTGCTACTCGCCGCCTCGGCCCTGCTCCCCGCAGTCCTGCCGGCCGCGGCCCTGGCCGCCGTGGACCCGGACGCCTCAGCCGCGGTAGCCCTGGTGGCCGACGCCTTGCCCATGGTCGCCTTGGCAGCGGCTCCCTTCGCCGCCGTCACCTTGGTCGCGGTGGTCCTGGCCGCGGCCTTGTCAGCAGTCCTCTTGGCCTCGCTCGATCGTGTGGTCGCCGCTTTAGCGGTCTTCGCCCTGGCTGAGGCCGCTTTCGTGCCGGTTGTCCCGGGCACCGCAGCGCCGGCAGCACTCACCCTGGTACCAGCCGACCTCACACCGGTCGCCTTGGCCGCTGCGGACTTGGCCGCGGTCGCCTTCGCAGCAGCCGCCCTGCCTGCCGCCACCGGGTTCGCCGCCTTCGCCCCGGTCGCCTTGGTCCCAGCAACCCTGCCGGTCGCCGCGCCGGTCGCACTCGCCTTGCTCCCTGCAGCCCTGCCGGTCGCCGCGCCTGTCGCACTCGCCTTGGCGGTCGCCGCCTTGGCCCCCGTGACCTTGGCCGGAGCCGCCTTCGCCGCCGTGGCCTTGCCGGGCGCCTTCGCCGTGGTCACCTCGGCTCTGGCTGTCTTCGCCGGTGTCGCCTTCGTCCCGGTGACCTTGGCACCCGCCGCCTTGGCCCCCGTGGCCTTGACCGCCGTGGCCTTGGCCCCCGTGGCCTTGGCACCGACCGCTTTGACTGCTGTCTTGGCAGGCGCAGCCTTACCAGCCGTCGCTTTCGGCGCCCCGGCCGATGCAGCCTTGGCCACCTTGCCCGGGGCCGCCGCCCGTCCCGTGGCCTTGGCCGGAGCCGCCTTCGCCGCCCCTACCTTCGCCGCGGTCGTCTTGGCCACAGACTTCTGCGCAGGACCCCCGGCAGCCTCAGCCCTGACCTTGCCGGCAGTCGTCCTACCCGCAGCCGCCTTGGCCGCGACCTTCTTCCCTGCCGTCGCCGTGTTCCCAGCCGCCCTGACGCCGGTCGCCTTGGCAGCAGTCGCCTTTGCCCCAGTCGCCTTCAACCCAGCCACCTTCGACCCGGTCACCTTCGACCCGGTCACCTTGGCTGCGGTCGCCTTCGCTGCGGTCGCCTTCGCCGCAGTCGCCTTCGACCCGGTCACCTTCGACGCGGTCACCTTCGACGCGGTCACCTTCGACGCGGTCACCTTCGACCCGGTCACCTTCGACCCGGTCGCCCTAGTCCCCGCCGCGCTCGACCCGGTCGCCTTGGCCGCAGCCGCCTTTGCTCCGGTCACCTTGGCGGCGGTCGCCTTAGCAGCGGCCGCTCTGGTCCCCGTCGCCTTCGTTCCGGCCGCCTTGGCGGCCGCTCTGGTCCCAGCCGCTTTCGCGGTCGTCGCCTTCGCCGCGGTCGCCTTCGTCCCGGCCACCGCGGTCATGGTGGCCGACCCCGTCCTCGCCACCGTCTTCTTCGGGGCTGCGGTCTTGGCCGCCGACGTTCCCGGCCGAGACATCGCAGTCTCAGGAGCGGTCGTTTTCCCAGCTCTGGCCTTCGTAGTTCCGGAAGCCCGACCACCAACACCCTTGACCGCGGTCACCTTCGTCGCCGTCGCCTTTGCCGCGGCTTTGTTAGCGGCGGAACCGGCCGACTTCGCTGCAGTCCTCGTCGCAGCGGAACCAGTCGACTTCACCGCGGTCCTCGCCCCGGCAGAACCGGCCGACTTCGCTGCAGTCCTCGCCCCCGCAGAACCGGCCGACTTCGCTGCAGTCCTCGCCCCCGCAGAACCGGCCGACTTCGCCGCAGTCCTCGCCCCCGCAGAACCGGCCGACTTCGCCGCAGTCCTCGCCCCCGCAGAACCGGCCGACTTCGCTGCGGATTTCGACGCGGCGGAACCGGTCGCCTTGGCACCCCTCGTCCCCACCTCGGCCGCCCTTTCGGCGGACCGGGTTGTAACGGAGCCGGCCGTCCGAGAACCGGCTTCCGTCGCCTTGGATCCGGCGACCTTCTGTTTCGCGGCAGCCGACTTCGACGCGGTCATTTTGGTCCCGACAGCCTTGGCCCCGGCCGCTGTGGTTCCAACCGTCCTGGTCCCCGCCGTCCTGGTCCCCGCCGTCTTGGCCCCCGCCGTCGTGCCACCAGCAGCCCGGCCGGCAACGCCCCCGATCGTCTTCACCGGAGCCGCCTTCGGAGCGGCAGTTCCGGTCGCCGACGTGCCGGCAGCCTTGGCCCCGGCGCTTCCGGCGGCCGGGCTCTTGGCCGCTCCTCGGGCCCCCGTGCTCTTGCGGGCATTCGGAGCTGCGGTGCTCTTGCCGGCACTCGGAGCTGCGGTGCTCTCGCCGGCACTCGGGGAGGCGGTGCTCTTGCCGACGCTGGGGGCCGCGGTGCTCCTGGCCGCCGCGCCTCGGGTGGTAGCAGTCTTCGCCAAACCACGCCGCTTCGGCACGTCGGCTCCAGCAACCGCTGCAGAAGTGCCATCGATCCCGGCCGTCTCGACCGCTGTCGCTGCGGCTCGCGCCGCCTTGGCAGCCGTCCTTGCGGCACCCGCCGCCTTACTCGCGGCATCCTTACCCGCCGCAGTCTTGGGGGCCGCGCTCTTGGCGATCGTGGCCCCTGTCGCCTTGCCCGACCGGGAGCCCGAGGACCTGGAGGTGCTCGTCCGCGGTGCCGTGATCTCATCGAGTTCGGCCGCCTGGTCGTCCTCAGCGAACCGGTCGTCGTCCGGCTGGTCCGCCGTCGCCGGCTCGACCGCCGGGACCGCCGAAAACGCCGGGACCGTCGGCACCGCCCCGATCCTGCGCCGACCCGGCCCGGACGTGGAGGACCCCGCCCCGGCAGGGACGGGCACGGTGACGGTCACGACACCCGCGAAGCCGCCTTCATCCGCAAGATCCTCGTCCTCGTCGTCCTCGTCGTCGTCCTCGAACTCGTCGTCCAGGTCGTCTCTCACCGGTTCGTCCTCGAACGGCTGGAGGCGAGCACCACCGCGGTCCTGGTCACCACCCGCGGTGGCCGGGACCTCTTCGTCTTCTGGCTCGTCACCCGTGCTCGCGTCGAGATCGCGCCCGTCCGAGCTGGACACCCGGGCGAGCGTGGACACCCAGCCCGACTCCACCGCATCCGCTGGACCGGTGTAGTCCGAAGCGTCATCGTCGTCGGCGGGTTCTTCGGCTCCGCTCTCGATGGCTTCCAGGTCGGGACGGTCCGCTCCCCACTGGTCGGAGTCCTCGTCCGGTCGTACCGGTCCGTGGTTCGACGGGAACCATCCACCCACGAACGGCACGTCCCGCAAAGCTCTGGCGTCGACCTCGTCTGAGGGGCCATTCGATTCGGATGCACCCTGGTCCGGCCGCATCCCTTCGGCGGGGTGCCCGGGCGCGCGCCCGTCGGCGTCGTCTTCCCAGTCGTCGCCGGTGGAAACGGTCACCTGGCTCTTCGGCAGGTTGCTGGTGGCCGCGGCGACCCGCCGCGACCCGCCGGACCGGCGACCAGGAGCGGCCTTGACCGCTTTCGATCCGATCGGCACGGGCACGCCGCTGCCGGAAGTCCTGCCGGGCGCCTTCCCGGTCACGCCACGCCCGCCCGAGCTCACGGCAACGCTGCGCCCCCCGGCGGCCTTCCGGCTCGCCGCACGGTCGATGGCGACCACGTTCCCGGCGCCGGTCCTACTCACGTGGTTGCCGGTGACGCCCTTGGTCCCGGTCCTGACAACGCCGCCCGAAGCCTTTGCGGCACCGGCAGCGCTCCGACCCGAGACGGTCTTCCCCCCAACGACGGGTACGACGGTGCTCCTACCCGTCGCCGCCTTCCCCGGAGCAGTACGTCTCGCACTCGTGGCCCCACCCGCCGCCTTGTCGGCCACAGTGGTCCCACCCACCTCGGACCGAACCGCCGCAGACCGCGGCGCCTGAACCCGAGCCGTCACAGACTTGCCGGCCGTAGCTTTACCCGCCGCAGCCTTCGCCGCCGCGGCCTTGACCGTCGCAGCCTTCGCCGTCGCAGCCTTGACCGTCGCAGCCTGGGCAGTCGCGGCCTTGACCCTCGCAGCCTTGACCCTCGCAGCCTTGATCGCTGCAGCGGATTTGGTCGTCACAGCCTTCGCCGTCGCAGCTTTGGCCGGCGCCGACTTCACCGTCACGGACCTGGCCGCCGCAGCCTTGGCAGTCGCGGATGTCGAGGTCGCGGACCTGGCTGCCGGGATCGCCGTCGCTGATGACCGCTTGGTTGTCGTCTCGGCTGCCTTCGCTGCTTTGCCGGTGGTGGTCTTTCCGGCATTCGCCGGCGGCGTGGCCCTCTTGGAGCCCACCGCACCGCGGACATCGCTCACAGCCGCGGTGATGTTCTTCTTCGCCGTTGCCGAGCGACCACCCGTCGCCTTGCCGGTCGTGTCTCCCGTGGCCAGTCCGCCCCGAACGGTGCCGCCCGGCTTGGGGCCGGTTCGAGTCGTCGGCTCAGCCGGAGCGGGCGCTGCTGCGGCTCCGCGCTTCCCGGTCGTGGACAACCCGGCCGCACCGTTCTTACCGGCTGCGCCTCCGGCGGCGCGGCTCTTGGGCGACACACCACCGGCAGGGCTCGCCGTGGCCGCACGAGCCGATACGACCCGAACAGCCTTAGCCGCCGCAACAGCCCGCCCGGCCGGCTTCTTGGCGGTCGTCAGCTCGGCGGCGGTCTTTCCTCCGGCGCGCGGCGCAGCTACCTTCGCTGCTCCGGCATGCGAGGAGGCCGAAATCTTGGCAGCGGCGCGCGGCTTGACGGTGACAGCGCCCGCTGTCGACACCGTGCGCTCAGCCGCTGCCACACCGGTCTGCTTCCCTCGGGTCGCGGCCGCCGTCGATCCCCGACCAGCGGCCGGCACGGTGACACCGGCTTTCCCGCCCTGCTTGCCGACCACCTGCGCCGGCTTCTGCCGCCCCGCAACCTGCTTACCCGCAGCCGACTTCGCGGCCGGCTCAGCCACGGCAAGCGTTGCGGCGGCACGTTCGGCGGAAGGCTGCTTACCGACAGCGGCACCGAGGGCGGCACCCTTGGCGCCCCGCTCGGTCGTGGTCCGCTTGGCCACCGAGTCGACGGCCTGCCGCGTTCCCGCACCGCTCCTGGCCGCCGAGGCGGTCACCGCTCGCCCCGCCATGCCACCCTTCACCACCGGATCGACGGTCTTCCGCGCTGCCGCGCCACCCTTGGCCGCCGAGGCGGTCACCGCCCGAGCCGCCACGCCACCCTTGCCCGTCGGCGCGGTCACCACCCGAGCCGCCACGCCACCCTTGGCAGCCGGCGCGGTCACCTTCCGGACCGCCACGCTCTTCGCAGGTGCGGGCTTCGTTGCTGGGCCCGACCGAAGGGCTACCGCGACGCCCTTGCCGGCCGGCTTCTTCGGTGCGGGCACCGCGCCCGCGCGTACGCCGGACGCAGCGACCTTGCCGGCGGAGACAGCTCCCTTGGCGCCTGACACAGCCGCCTTACCAGCCGACACCGCCCCCTTGGCGCCTGACACAGCCGCCTTGCCGGTGGAGACGGCCGACCGCGCGCCGGCAGGGGCGGTCTTGGCCACGGTCGCCTTCGCGGTGGGGGCCGCGGCGCCGGAGCGTGTGGACCCTGATGCCGGGCGAGGTTTGGGGGCGGACGTGCCGGAGGGTTTGGAGGCGGTCGCGCGGGTGCCCGTACCGGATGAGGTGGTTTTGGGTCGGGGGCCCGTGCCGGAGGCAGCGGGCCTGGTCGAGGCCTTTTTGGCAGCGGGCATCGAGGTGTTCCTCCTTGCGAATGGGCACGTCCGCGCCGGGAGACTCACGGCTCCGGCTCAGGACGGCCGGAGCGGCGGATTACGTCAGCTGGCTTCCCCGGTCCAGCGGGCGTCCTCGGCATCCCACTCGGCATTGCGCTTCTCGACGGTCTCGAGTGCCCGCGTCGCTTCGTCAGCCGTGGCGTAGGGACCGAGCCGGTATTGAGCTGGGCATACGTCGTCGCCGCTCTCCACGCGGTGGTCGCGGAGGCACCAGAAGTAGCCCGCTGCGCCCAGCCCACTGTCGTTCATTCCATCACTGTGCCGCTAAAATCGGCCAAGCGCTACCGATTCGGGCAAAAAGTCCCAAATTCCTATTGTTAAGCTGAACAAAGGCTCTGCAAACCCGCCAACGGGGCACGGACCGGCGCTAAGAGGCCGCTACGGCAACGCCTTGTCGGGGTGGATATCCCCCTGTCCGGCAGCCGAAACCGCAGCGGACGACAAAGGCGGCGATGACTTTCCGCGGCGTCGAACGCACCCGCGAACCCGCACGGAAGCAAGGACCCGAGCCGGCACAGAGCAAACACCCGAGCCGGCACAGAAACGTGCGGCACCGGCTCGCACGGACATGCACATGCCGGTACAGAACGGGTGCGGCCGCGCGGGACGTATACACGCGAGCCGGTGCAGAATGCGTGCGCGCGTAGTTAGTGGCGAGGACCCGCACGCGGTAACGGCGAGGGACGCATACGCCCGTGAGGCGCGCCGGAGCCGGGAGGCCGGGACCGCGTCGCGCCGGGAGCCACGGGGCAGGAACGCTGCGGTCGGGGCGGGCCGGCCCGTACCGCAGAAGGGGTTGAATGCCGCCCGGACCATGACGGCCGGGCGGCATCTCGCGGTGCGTCAGCGCAGTTCGGCGGCGACCAGTTCGGCGATCTGGACCGCGTTGAGGGCCGCGCCCTTGCGGAGGTTGTCGTTGGAGATGAAGAACGACAGGCCGTTCTCGGCGGTGGGGTCGACGCGGAAGCGGCCCACGTAGGCCGGGTCACGGCCGGCCGCCTGGAGCGGGGTGGGCACGTCGGAGAGCTCGACGCCGGGTGCGGACGCCAGGATCTCCCGGGCCCGCTCGGGGCTGACCGGGCGGCTGAAGCGGGCGTTGACCTGCAGGGAGTGGCCGGTGAAGACCGGCACCCGGACGCAGGTGCCGGAGACCAGCAGCTCGGGGAGCTCGAGGATCTTGCGACTCTCGTTGCGGAGTTTCTGCTCCTCGTCGGTCTCGTAGCTGCCGTCGTCGACGAACGAGCCGGCCTGCGGGATCACGTTGAACGCGATCGGCTTCGGGAAGACCTTGGACTCGGGGAACTCGACCGCGGAGCCGTCATGGGTCAGCTCGGTTGCGCGGTCGGCGACCTTCTTGACCTGCTCGTCGAGCTCGGCCACACCGGCGAGGCCGGCGCCGCCGACGGCCTGGTACGTGGTGGCGATGAACGACACCAGCCCGGCCTCGTCGTGCAGCGGGCGCAGCACGGGCATCGCGGCCATGGTGGTGCAGTTGGGGTTCGCGATGATCCCCTTCGGGCGGACGCGGGCCGCGTCGGGATTGACCTCGGCGACGACGAGCGGCACGTCGGGGTCCATCCGGTACGCCGACGAGTTGTCGACGATGACCGCGCCGGCCTCGGCGAAGCGCGGCGCATACTCCTTCGAGCCGCCCTTGCCGGCGGAGAAGAGCACGATGTCGAGGCCGGAGTAGTCGGCCGTGGCGGTGTCCTCGACGGTCACGTCGCCGTCGCCCCACGAGATCGTGCGGCCCGCGCTGCGCGCGGAGGCGAAGAGCCTGAGCTGGGTCACAGGGAACTGGCGCTCGGCAAGGATGCGGCGCATGACGCCGCCCACCTGTCCCGTCGCACCGACGATACCGATCCTCATGGGCACCAAAGTACGGCCTGAACTGGTGATCTTAAAATCGACTTGCCCACATCATGAGAAGAGTGTCCCACATTTGAAGACTGCGGGCCTAGCCTCGGACCCATGGCGACCTACACCCATGGACACCACGAGTCGGTCTTGCGCTCACACCGGTGGCGCACCGCAGAGAATTCGGCGGCGTACCTGCTGCCACATCTTTCCTCCGGATTCTCCCTCTTGGACGTCGGATGCGGGCCGGGGACGATCACGGCCGAGCTGGCTGAGCTGGTCGCACCCGGACGGGTGACGGCACTGGAGCAGACGCCCGCGGCCCTCGACCTGGCCCGCGCCGAGATCGCGCGCCGTGGGCTGACCGGCGTCGACTTCGCGGTCGGTGACGTGCACGCGCTCGACTTCCCGGACGGCACGTTCGACGTGGTGCACGCCCACCAGGTGCTGCAGCACGTGGCCGATCCGGTGGCGGCACTGCGCGAGATGCGCCGGGTGACGAGCCCGGGCGGGCTGGTCGCGGCGCGTGACAGCGACTACGCGGCGTTCACCTGGTTCCCGGCGGTGCCCGAGCTCGACGAGTGGCTGGACCTCTATCAGCGGGTGGCCCGGAGTAACGGCGGCGAGCCGGACGCCGGGCGACGGCTGCTGTCGTGGGCGCGGGCGGCCGGGTTCACCGACGTCACCGCCACGGCGAGCGTGTGGTGCTTCGCCGACCCCGAGGACCGGGAGTGGTGGGGCGGCATGTGGGAGGAGCGGGTGCTCAAGTCGGACATGTCAGCGAAGGCGGTGCACACCGGAGCGGCGACCGAAGCTGATCTGCGACGGATCTCGGCCGGCTGGCGCCGGTGGGCCGACGACCCCGACGGCTGGCTGATCATCCCGCACGGCGAGATCCTCTGCCGGGTCTGAAGCCGCACCCGGAAGCTGCGTCTGAAAGCCGGACGCGGAAGCGGCTCTGAAGCCGGACCCGAAAGCGGTCTGAAGCCGCACCCGGAAGCGGCTCTGAAGCCGGGCCTAGGAGGGTGGGCGGAACGCCCAGTGCCACGACTCCCGCGGCACGTTCTCCACGAATCCGTAGTTCTTGGCGTTCTTGCGCATCCAGGAGAGCGCCTCGGAGTTGAGGTCCAGGTCGGTGGCCATGCCCCAGCCGTGCTCGCTGGTGCCGGGCTTGGCCGCCAGACCGCCCTGTGAGTAGAGGCCCTTGCGACGGGCCAGGTCGACCTGCTCGGCGTACGGCCGGTACGAGTCGGTGATGCCGATCTTGACGCCTTGGCTCCGGGCGTCCTCGATCATCCGGTTCAGGTTCTCGGCGGCCGGGGCCCACAGCTTGTGGCCGGTGTTGCCCACCCGGCCGAGCGCCTCAGCGGGGATCTTGCCGTTGCCGTACGCGGCAAGATCCTCCGGGATACCTTTGCTATTGAGTTTGTGGGTTTTGTCCGAAGCCCCGGTGGATGCCACCGCGCTCTGGAGATGACTGGCGAAACTCGCCTGCGCGGGCGTCTCCGTCCGGGCACGCGCCGTCGTAGTCATGGCCTGCTGTCCCTGCATCGCGAGAATCCGGCTCTGAATATCCGCGATGCGTGAATTCACTCCCTCGATGCCCACGCTTTCCCGTTCGGCGCGCCCCACGGAATCTGAGGCGCAACCGACGAGAAACTCAGGACGCGGGTGCCAGGTCGATCGTGTGCTTGGTGTGCGCCACCTTGGCCTGCAGGTAGCGGACGTTGGCCGGCGAGGCGTGCACCCCGGTCGGCCGGACCGCCCGCACGTCCACGCCCAGGTCACGCAGCTGCTGCGACTTGTCCGGGTTGTTGGTGAGCAGCTCGACCGACTCGGCGCCGAGGGCGGCCAGCATCTGCGCGGCGGCGGTGTAGTCACGCTCGTCGTCGGCGTGGCCGAGGGCACGGTTCGCCTCGTACGTGTCCATGCCGAGGTCCTGCAGGGCGTAGGCGTCGAGCTTCGCGTACAGCCCGATGCCACGGCCCTCCTGCCGCAGGTAGAGCAGGTAACCACCGGTCTCGGTGATGCGCTCGACGGCCTCCCGCAACTGGGGGCCGCAGTCGCAGCGCTGCGAGCCGAAGACGTCGCCGGTCATGCACTCGGAGTGCAGCCGGACCAGTGGTGACTCGGCCTTCGCCACATCCCCGAGGGCGAGCGCGAGGTGCTCCTTCCCGTCGGACAGACCGGTGAAGGTGACGACCTCCGCGACGGTGCGATACCCGTCGGGGAACTCGAGCGGAACGGTGACGCGCGTACGAACCGGCATGCCCTCTCCCTGCACTTGATACTTCAAGTACGGATCGACCGTACGCGGCGGTTCATGAGGTGGCCACGGTTGCCGATGGGTCGCCGGTCACAGGCCCAGATCGACCTCGGATGTCCTGTCTGTTCGGTTCGGGAGAATGTTGGTGATGAGCACGATCAGGCAGCCGATCGCCGCGTAGAGCACCAGCACGGTCAGATGACTGCCGATCGGGGCGTCCGGAAAGTAGAGATTGTCACGAACCGCCTGCACGCCGGCACCGGTCGGCAGGTGCTCCCCCAGCTCACGACCGAACACCGGGAGGAACTCCGGCAGGATGCTCGCACCCGAGATCACCGTGCCGATCGTGAAGTAGAACGCGCCGACCAGCGCGCCGGCCGGGCCGACCAGGGCCACCGCGCCGGCCGTCGAACCGGTCACTGCCAGCGAGATCAGCGAGAAGATGCAGAGCATCTCCACCCGGTCGGCACCCTCGCCGACACCGAACCAGGTCATCGACCAGAGGACCGCGGCGGCCGACCCCACCGCGTAGAGGATCAGCGTCGCGAGGTGCGCGACACCACGGCGCCACGATCTGCGGGTACGGGGAATGAGGCGCCCCAGGCCCATCGACGCGATCGTCCCGCCCAGCGACAGCGCCTGGGTGAGGAAGCCCAGCGACACCCCGTTGACGTCGTCCGCCGGCAGCGGCACCACGTCGACCACCTTGGGGGTCGCGATCAACGACTGGGCCGCCGCCACACCGATCGTGTCACCGGCCTGGGCCAGCTGTTTCGCCTTCTGCTGCTGCATCACGCCGGTATAGGTGGAGCGCAGCAGCGACGCGGCCGACGTGCCCGCCGCCCCGGCCACGTAGAGCACCGGCTCGCTCCCCGTCACGTCGACCCCGCCGTACACCTCGCGCTCTGTGATCGCCGTGGTCAGGACGTCGGCCGAGGCGTAGTCGACGACCTCGAACACCCCGTCCTGCTCCAGCAGTGCGGTGATCGACTCGCGCTGCTCGCCGCCGGCGACCAGGCCGACCGGCAGGTCGTGCGGGGCGGCCTTGTGCCCCATGCCCAGGTAGTAGGCGGTCAGCAGCAGCTGCACCAGCACGCCGACGACGCAGACGACCGTCGCGAACCGGCGAAAGCTCGTGACCGAGGCCTCACCGGCCGCAGGCTGGGCGACCGCGGGCTCGTGGTCCGCGGGCTCACCGACCACGCGTTCGGCGTCCGTTTCGGGCTTTTCGTCCGTCACCAGACGAGCCTCGCCGAACCGGCCGCTCTACGTGGTCAGATCGGCCGGATCGGTGTTGGCGCCGCAGAGCAGGACGACCACACGCTCGCCCGGCTCGGGGCGGTAGGCACCGGAGAGCACGGCGGCGTGGGCGGCGGCGGTGCCGTGCTCGACCACGATGCGGTGCTCGTCCCACAGTCTCCGGCGCGCTTCGACGATCGCGCCGTCCTCGACGAGGATGGAGTCGATCTCCGCTTTCCGCGCCAGCTCGAAACCGATGGTCCCGATTCGCCGGGCGCCCAGCGAGTCGGCGGCGACACCGGAGACCGGCACGTCCACCGGCCGGCCGGCGTCCATCGCGGCGCGCAGCGCACAGGAGCCGACCGGCTCCACCCCGACGACCCGGACACTCCCGGGCAGTCCGGCGATGATCCCACCGATCAGGCCACCGCCCCCGACCGCGACGAGGACCGTGTCGAAGCCGTCCGGCAGCTGCTCGACGAGCTCCAGGCCGAGGGTGCCGTTCCCGGCCACCATCGCCGGGTCGTCGTAGGCGTGGCAGAACAGCGCTCCGGTCTGCTCCGCCCGGACCACCGCGGCCGCGTACGCCTCCGCATACTCCCGGCCCTCCTGGACGACCCGCGCGCCCAGCTTGCCGAGTTTCGCGACCTTGACCGCCGGCGCGGTGACCGGCACGAACACCTCCACCGGATGACCCAGCTCCCGGGCGGCGAAGGCGGCGGCCAGCCCGGCGTTGCCACCGGAGGCGGCGACCAGACCGGCCGCGGTCACCGGGCCGGCGAGGATCCGGTTCATCATGCCGCGCGTCTTGAACGAGCCCGCGTGCTGCGTGAGCTCGAGTTTGAACCACAGGTCCGGGCCGGCGGCGAGCACCGGGGTCCGCCGGATCCGCCCGTCGATGCGCTTCGCCGCCGCTCGTACGTCCGCCAGGTCGATCACGAGGCCAGCCTAGGCGACGCTCCACGAGACCCGGCTCGAGCCGACCGGTAAACGCCCACCGACCAGGCGCGCGAGGTCCAGTAATCGGTTGGAGAAGCCCCACTCGTTGTCGAACCAGCCGCGCACCTTCACCCCGCCGTCCGCGGTGGTCTGCGTGCCGGACGGGTCGAACAGGCAGGACGCCGAGTTGTTCTTGACGTCGACGGAGACGGTCGGGTCGGGGTCGTAGGCGAGGATGCCGCGCAGCGGGCCGGCGGCGGCCTCGGCCATCGCCCGGTTCACCTCATCGGCGGTCACCGGGCGGCCGGTCTGGCCGGAGAGCTCGGCCAGCGAGCCGATCGGGGTGGGCACGCAGTAGTAGCTGTAGCGCATCTCCCCGATCTCGGGCAGCGCCACCCGGACGAGATCACCGACCACGTAGTTGTGGGGAATGATGCTCTCCCCGCCGGCCCGGCCCAGACGCGGATCGTCGCGGGAGTTGCCGACGGCCGAGTCCTGGACCCGCTGCCAGCCCTGGCCGGCCAGGATCACCGAAGTGTTCACCGAGCCCAGCCCGAACCGGTCGAGCAGCACCTTCGCCATCACCGTCAGCGCGTTCACCCCGCACGAGGCCGGGGAGACGACGTCGTGGCCGACCGGGTCGTAGCTCTGGTGGTTGGCCCCGAAGATCAGGAAAGCGTCCGGGTCGTCGGCGGAGGCGCTGATCACCACCTTGCGGGCGCCGCCGTGGCTGATGTGCTGGCGGGCCGTGGTCCCGGCGCGGAATCGGCCGGTGGCCTCGATGACCACGTCCACCCCGTGGTCGGCCCACGGGATCCGTTCCGGTCGCTCATGATGGAACGCCCGGATGGCATGGTCGTTCACCACCAGGTAGTCCCCCCTGGCGGTGACCGTGCCGGGGAACGAGCCCCGGATGCTGTCGCGCCGGAGGCCGTATGCCAGCTTCTCCGTCGACGCGATGTCATTGACCGCGGCGATCTCCACACCCGGGTTCGGCACGGAGGCCACGATCCGGGTCAAACTTCGGCCGATCCGCCCGAGTCCATTGATCCCGATCGTGACAGTCATCGAGCGCTCCTCGATTTGTGATGCTTTGGCAGCGTTTCCCCCGCGACTTGGCCACCCTCGTTCCCGTAAGGGTCCACCCGCAGTCACGACACCGACACTAAGAGTTGTGCAAGTTGCACGTCAACGCACGACATTCTCACACCCCGCCATCGGAGGACTACGCAAACCCCATCGAGCACTGTGGAACGGCATCCGTCATGCTGGAAGAGTGCCGGTGCTCGTCTCCCACTCCGCCGCCGACGAGCCGTGGGCACAATGGATCTCCGCATCCCTCCGCGCCGCCGGTCACGAGGTGCGTCTCGACCCCGCCGGGCCGGCCTTCGCCGAGCGCCTCGCCGAGGGACGTTTCAGCAGCACCGGCCCGGTTCTCCTGCTGCTGTCGGCGGAGCATCGCGGCGCCCCCGCCGACTGGTCCCTCCTCGCCGGAGCGTCCACACTCGTCGGCCGTCTCATCGCCCTGCGCCTCGACGGCTGCGAGGCGCCGCGCGCCCTCCGCGCCATCCCCTGCCGCAGCCTCCACGGCCTCGACGAGGAGGACGCGCTGGAACTGGTCCTCTCCCTCGCCGGCGGCCTCCGCCGAGAAAAACTCCGGACGAGAGGTTTGCCCACCGGTTCCCGGTGGTAAGCGATTCGCCGTCAAAGCAGACCCCCGCAGCGGTACGCCGTAAGCACCCGCTTTCCGAACAGGACGTTCCCTCCGGACCGGTTGGCGACCGGCCCAGCCGCCGGGTGCGGTGCCGGCACTCCCGCCCCGCACCCGGCGGCACACCCCACCCTGTTCCGCACCGCCCCCACCCACCACCGGCGTCACCCACCGCCGGCACTGTCACCCCACCACGGTTCCCACGCCCCATCAGACGAAGGAGGCGCGGTAGAACAGAAGGAGGCCGATGCCGGCGCCGAAGGTGACGATGAGGTATTTGAGGACCCGCTGGGACATGCGCCGGGCGAGACGCGCTCCGGCGTAACCCCCGATGATCGTGGCCGGGGCCAGGGCCGCCACGGCAGCCCAGTCGACCCGCGCGAACACCGCGAAGACCAGCAGCGTCACCAGGCCGACCGTGGCCGACAGGACGTTCTTGAGGGCGTTGATCCGCTTCAACGGCTCGTCGATGATCAACGCCAGGGCCGCGACATACATGACGCCGAGCGCGGCCCCGAAATAGCCGCCGTAGATCGCCCCCACGAACACGACGCACTGCAGCGTCACCGCGGCCCGCCGCGGCGACATGCTCCGCGGATGCCCGACGAACGCCCGCAGCCGCTCCTGAAACGCCAGCGTCGCCGCCGCTCCCAGCACCAGGAACGGCACCACCAGCTCGAACGCCCGAGCCGGAGTGAGCAGCAGCAGAGCGCACCCCACCGCCGAGCCCGTCACCGCGGCGGGAGCAGTCGCCCGCACCCGCCGACCCTGCCCGGCGAGATCGGCCCGGCTCCCGGCGACACTCGACACGTATCCCGGGAACACCGAGACCGAGTTGGTGACATTCGCATCAACCGACGGCAGTCCGATAGCGATCAGACTCGGGAAGGTGATCAGCGACCCGCCCCCGGCGATCGCGTTGATCGCCCCGGCCGCGACACCGGCCACCACCAGCAGCAAGATCTCCGTGACATCCATATTGCAGCCGACCCTACGTCCATCCCGGCGCCCCCGGTCGGGTGATCTTCCCCGTGCCGGCAGCCCCCGCATTCCCGAACGCCGAGCGTCCTACCAACCGATGCGCCGGCGGGACCGGGCGGCCGGGTGGGGCACCGGGGGCGGGTGGCGGGAGAGCAGATCGGGCGGCACGTAAGATTGCGGTGCGACGGACGAGTCGGCTGGGCGGCCGCGTCGGCATCCGCAGGGGTGCCGCCGAGGAACGTCCGGACTCCGCAGAGCAGGGTGGTTGTTAACGGCAACCCGGGGCGACTCGCGGGAAAGTGCCACAGAAAACAGACCGCCGATGACGTACGACGTACGCCATCGGTAAGGGTGAAACGGTGAGGTAAGAGCTCACCAGCACCCCGGGTGACCGGGGTGGCTCGGTAAACCCCACCCGGAGCAAGGCCAAGCAAGGCCCGAGCCGCAAGGCGGAGGCCGGCGCAGGCGTTCGAGGGCTGCTCGCCCGAGCCTGCGGGTAGGCTGCTCGAGCCTGCCGGCAACGGCAGGCCTAGATGGATGGCCGCCACCGGTGACCTCGGTCGCCGGCCACAGAATCCGGCGTACACGCCGACTCGTCCGCCGCCCTCCAGGTCAGAGTCCCTCAGCAGGCTCTGACCTGGAGATAGCCCTCACGGCCCTACCCGGAGCTTTGAGCTCTCAGGCTGTCGAGTACACGTTCCACCTCCCGGTGGCTCTCCTCCTGGATGCGGTTCAGTACGTCTGCGATCTTCTCGAGATCGACGTCTGATGCCTGAAGATGCTCGACTAGCTTCTCGGCCGTTATGCAGAGAGCGGGACCCGGCGGCGTGTAACTCATAGGTCCACGGTGACAGGACAGGCGGTGTTCGTTCTCGACTTTCCGTCAAGTCAGCTTTGACACCAGACGGTGAGGAAGGGATCGGGCAGTGGGCACACATTGTGGGCAGGCCCTCTGGTCTGCCGCCGCCCGCATTCCCGCGCGGGCGGCGGTGCGCTGCCCTCGGCGAGGGCCTACCCGCCGGCGGCACGTCCCAGGCTGTCAGGAGGCGCGGTGGGCGCCGACCGGCTCCTCGAAGGTCGCGCGGCCCTCGCGGAGGAAGCGGTCCAACTCGACCTGATCCAGGGCTTCGCGGTCGGCTTTGGCCTTGGCTCGTTCGGCGGCTCGGGCGGCTCGGGCTCGGGCCGCCTCCTCGGCTGCCTTCGCCGTGGCCTCGGCTGCCTCCTGTTTGGCGCGGCGGGTGGCGGCTGCCTTCGCGGCACGGGCTTTGGCGACCTCGGGGTCGAGTTTGCGGTTCGGGTTGACCTCGGTGATCACGGCGACCTCGCGGGCCTCGATGGCGGCGAAGTCGGGACGGATCTTGGCGGCCACCCATTCGACTCCGGCTACCAGGCCTACCACCAGGGCGAAGATGATGCGCAGGCCGAGTGGGCCGGGAGCGGCGAAGTTCACCGCGGCGGAGATGACCACCACCACGGCGAGGATCTTCATGGCGGCGCGCTTGGCGTCGGCGGCCATGCCCGCGGTGTGGGCGATGGTCAGCATGGAGAGCATGGCCAGGTCGAAGACGGCCGGCACGATCCAGGCGAACATGCCGGCGCCGAGTGTGGCCAGGTAGTGCGCCTGATGCAGGTAGCTGGCGGCTAGCGCGCCGACGAGGATCAGGCTGTTGGCGCGTTTGATGGTTCGGATGGCCCTGAGCATGCCGGGTACCGCGCCTTTGGCGTACTCGGTGGCGAACTGCTGCGTCAGAGTCGTCTGGCTGGCCAACGCTGAGCTCCTCCGCGGGGTCACGAGGCGGATCACGAAGCGGATCACGAAGCGGGAACGGGACTGGGCACGAAGCAGGAACACCGGTGAGCGCGGAGTGGATCACGAGGCGGTTCACCGGGGCCTGGCACGGGGCCGATCAAGGGGTGGGGCGGCGCCAGACCAGACGCTACCGGACCATCAGCCCCATCTGTGGCGAGTCGGACTAATACCTAAATTCGCCTCGCGTATGCCCGTATCCCTCAGGCATCGTGACGCCGGATGACCCCGATGGGCAAGAATTGTCCGGTGCACGTGGTGGCTCGGACCGTGGCCGCGGTCGCCGGAATCGAGTGGGCCTGGGCGGCCGATCAGCTGGAAGAGCTGGTCACCGCCGCGGGGTGGATCTATCGACAACCCTTTGAAGGGACCGTCAGCTGTACGTTCGACGCGGCTCCGGGACGGGCGGGCGCGTTCCTGTTCGGCGCCGAGGTGACCGCCGTGTATCTCAATCTCCACGAGTCGGACGGCCTGGGCGTGCCGGCCCGGCGGGATCTCTTCGTGGCCGCTGTCTCCGAGATCAGCGCACAGCTGGGGCCGCCGCCGATGCGGTGCCCTGGCCCCGACCCGAGTGTGGGCTGGTGGGTCGCGGCCGGCGTGCTGGAGATCGTCGACCGGGCCGCGGTGCTCGATCTCTGGCTACGGCCGGCCCCGCGCCGCGTCCCGCCCCCGACGATCCCGGCCGCGGACAGGCGGGTGAACCGGGCCGCACCGAGGACAGATCACGCGGCGGACAGACCTGTGGACCGGGCCGCGCCGGAGACAGATCGCGCGACGGACGGGCGGGTGGACTGGGCGGGGCTGGAGGAGGGCTTCGCTGCAGCCGTCGCGTCCCTGGTGGCGGGCACGACGGTGCGGCTGGAGAGCACCGCGGAGCAGGCACCGGGCGACGCGACCGGGACACTCGTCGAGCTGCGGCAGGCCGAGGACTGTCTGACGGTGCGCGTCGGCGACGGGACGGAGACGATTCAGTGGCCGGCGGCCGGTCAGGCGTACCGCACGATCGCCGGAAACCTCGTCGCCGTGCTGCGGGAGAGGGCCGGAGACCCGGCCGACCTGGTCTATCGATCGGCTCTGCCGGTGCCGCATCTCCCGCTGCGCCGGGCCTGAGCCCGCCGCAGCGACAAAGCAACGGCGGGCGCCGGCCGCCGCGACGAACGGTGGTGGCCGGCGCCCTTCGCAGTGAAGGAACCGTCAGGTCGAGGAGACGTTGTCGACGGGGGTGGTGTGCTGGCGTTCGATCCGGGCGTCGCCCTCGTCGGCGAAGTAGTCGTCGGCCTCGGTGCCGTCCACGCCTTCCGGCGTCTTGGCGGCCCGCAGGACCAGCGTCACGATCACCGCGACCAGCGCGTTGACCAGAACCGCCACGAACCCCACGTAGATCGTCTTCGTGCTGTCGAGACCGAATTCGGACAGCGGGAACGCCGATCCGCCGAAGTGCTTGCGTCCGGTGGCCGCGTTGGGGATCTGCCAGAGCATCCAGAATCCGATGGCCATGCCGGCCGCCCAGCCGGCGATGAGCGCCCCCCGGTGCAGCCACCGGGTGTAGAGGCCGACCACCACGGCCGGCGCCGTCTGCAGGATGATCACGCCGCCGATGAGCTGCAGGTCGATGGAGAACTGCGGGTCGAGGAAGACGATGCAGGCGACCGCGCCGATCTTCACCACCAGCGAAGTGATCTTGGCGACGTTGGCCTCCTGCGCGTGGGTGGCGTCCTTGCGCAGGTACTCCTTGTAGATGTTGCGGGTGAACAGGTTGGCCGCGGCGATCGACATGATCGCGGCCGGGACCAGGGCGCCGATTCCGATGGCGGCGAAGGCGACGCCGGTGAACCAGGCCGGGAACTGCTGGTCGAAGAGGACCGGTACGACGGTGTTGCTGTCGACGGTGCCGGGTTTCGCCCCGGGCAGCGGTTTGACCCCGGAGGCGATGGCCATGTAACCGAGCAGCGCGATGAGGCCGAGCAGCAGGCTGTACGCGGGGAGCGCCGACATGTTGCGCTTGATGACGTCCCGGTTCCTACCGGCCAGCACCCCGGTGATGCTGTGCGGGTAGAGGAACAGGGCGAGCGCCGAGCCGAGGGCCAGGGTGAAGTACTGGACCTGGTTGTTGGCGTTGAGGATGATGCCGTCGTTGGGCGCCGGGGACGCCTGGAACTTGGCGTCGGCGGCGTCGAAGATGGCGTTCCAGCCGCCGAGCTTGTAGGGCAGATAGATGATCGCCACCAGGATCACGATGTAGATCAGGGTGTCCTTGACGAAGGCGATCAGGGCGGGCGCCCGCAGCCCGGACTGGTAGGTGTAGGCGGCCAGGATCGCGAACGCGATGATGATCGGCAGGTGCCGGGCGATCGCGCTCTCCCCGGTGACGCCCATCGTCTTGAGGACGGCTTCGATGCCGATCAACTGCAGCGCGATGTACGGCATGGTCGCCACGATCCCGGTGATCGCGATGACGAGTGCGAGGGTCGGCGAGTCGAACCGGGTCCGCACGAAGTCGGCCGGGGTGACGAAGCCGTGCCGGTGCGACACCGACCAGAGCCGGATCAGGATCAGGAAGAACAGCGGGTAGATGACCACGGTGTAGGGCACCGCGAAGAACCCGGCCGCGCCGGCGCCGAAGACCAGGGCGGGCACGGCGACGAAGGTGTACGCCGTGTAGAGGTCACCACCCACCAGGAACCAGGTGATCCAGCCGCCGAAGCTGCGCCCGCCCAGCCCCCACTCGTCGAGGTGGGCCATGTCCTTGGGCGCCCGCCACCGGGACGCCACGAAGCCCATCCCACTGACCAGCAGGAACAGGGCCGTGAAGACGATGATCTCGGTCAAATGCTCTCTCACGGCCGCCGCCTCCTGGTCATCTGGTAGACGACGGTGGTGGTGGCGACGCCGAGCAGGATGAAGGCGAACTGCAGCCAGTAGAAGAGCGGGAAGCCGGCGAGGCGCGGCTCGTCGTAGTTGTAGAGGAAGGTCAGCAGCGGCACCACGATCGGCACCACGAGCAGCCAGTTCCAGGGACTTCTATCGGTTCTCCGACGTTCGGGCTCAGCCATGAGTCCTCCTCCGTCCACATTGCGTGTGGTTCACGTCACGCTAACGAGACTCCGGACGATCGAGCGATCCCCTGTGCGCCGAACGGGTGCGGCGGTGCGCCGAGTGGGCACACCGCCGCATCGATGAGAACGATTACCGCAGACCCGCGGAGATGGCCTTGGTGAGCGACGCGTTCTCGTCGTCACCGTCGAGCGACCACATCATCGCGCCGCCGAGTCCCTTGGCCCGGATGTAGAGCGATTTCTGGAAGACGACGGCCGGGTCGTCGTACGTCCAGAAGGTGTTGCCGTCGTAGAGCCACGCGTGACCGTTGCGGATGTCCCGGTGAACCTTGAAGCCCTGTGCCGTCAGCTTCTTGAGGGTCTTGAAGTCCTCGGAGCCGGCGGCGAAGACGCCGGGCGCCGGGCCGGTGGCCGGGCCGAAGAGGCCGCTGCGGCCGCCGGTGACGCCGGTCCAGCCCTGCCCGTAGTAGGGCACGCCGAGGACCAGCTCCTTGCGCGGCGCCCCGCCCGCGATCCAGGCGTTGATGGTGCTGTCGACGGAGAAGTCCGGGTTGTCGGGCGCCCCGGCGGGCACGCGCAGCGCCGACTGCTGGTTGGCGCGCTGTTCCCAGCTGCCGTGGAAGTCGTAGCCCTGCACGGTGCCGAAGTCGAGGTACTTGAAGATCTTCTTGACCTCGAAGCCGGCCTCGATCTTCGCGGGCGCGGCCGGCAGGAACGCGGTGAGCAGGTACTTCTTCTTGTTCTTCTTACCGAGCTGGTCGAGCTGGGTGCGGAACTCGGCGAGCAGCAGCGTGAAGTTCTGCTTGTCCTCGGGGCGGATGACGTTGCCGTCGTTGCCGGACGAGCCGGGCCACTCCCAGTCGAGGTCGATGCCGTCGATGATGCCGGCGGCGACGCCCTCGGGCAGGCCGGTCAGGTTGCCCTTGATCCACAGGTCGATGCAGGAGCCGACCAGCTTCTTACGGGACGCGTCGGTGAGGACGGCGTCCGAGAAGTACGCCGAGCCGGTCCAGCCACCGAGCGAGATCAGCGCCTTGAGCTTGGGGTTCTTCTTCTTGAGCTCGGCGATCTGGTTGAGGTTGCCGGAGATCGGCTGGCCGGCGACGTCGGCGACACCGTCCACACTGTTCTCCGCCGAGAACGGCGTCTGCCAGTCGGCCCACGGGTCGGCCGAGGCGCACACGCCGTCGGCGGTGACCGGGCCGAAGGCGTAGTTGAGGTGGGTCAGCTTGGCCGCGGCGCCGGAGCTCTGCACGTCGGCGAGCTGGAAGTCGCGGCCGTAGATGCCCCACTGGGTGAAGTAGGCGACCTTGGTGTATCTGTCGTTCCCATGTGCCTGTGCGGGAGCCGGTGCGGCCGCCACGAGACAGGTGGCAGCGGCCGCCGCGGCGACGAGGCGGCGGGTGGAACCGCGCATGAGCCCTCCAGGGCGAAACGTTGAAGAAAGTTTCCTAATCGAGGAAGCTAAACGTCCCGCCCTGCGAGGGTCAATACACCGGGCTACCGAAGATGCGCGGTCTCGTTCACCGAACGGACCGCGATGTTGCCGTCCGGCCACACGTCCATCGTGGACACCCCGGCCGCGTCCAGGAAGAGCCGGTGCAGGAAGGCGTCACCGGCCGCCAGCGCGTCACGCAGGATCAACTTGATCGGCGACACATGGGAGACCAGGACCACGACCTTGCCGGGGTACGCGCTGAGCACGGTCGCCAGCGCACCCCGCACTCGTTTCGCCACCGCCTGGAACGACTCCCCACCCGGCGGGGCGACACTCGTCGACGCCAGCCACGCCGACATCTCCTCCGGCCACCGCTCCTGCACCTCGGCGAAGGTCTTGGCCTCCCACTGGCCGAAGTCGCACTCGATCAGGTCGTCCATGATGGTCACGGGCAGCCCACCCGCCTCGTCGGCGATCAGCTGCGCGGTCCGCGTACACCGGGAGAGGGGTGAGGAGAGGACCGCCGCGATGTCGCGGGAGATGCCGGCCACCCGCCCCGCCGCGGCCATGGCCTGCGCCTCGCCCTCGTCGGTCAGCGGCACGTCACCGCGCCCGGAGTAACGCCCCTGCGAGGTCAGCGGCGTCTCGCCGTGCCGGACCAGGATGATCCGGGTGGCGTCGGTCAGCGAGGCGGGCGGCGCCCACGACTTCGGCTTCTCCGCGGGCGTCTCGACGGGCGCCTCCGTGACCCCGTCCATCGCCCGGTTCGCCAGCGCGTCGGCGGCCTTGTTGCGCTCCCGCGGGATCCACTCGAACGTCACCCCGGCGAACTTGCCGACCAGGGCGGCCGCCTCGGCGGCGAGCGGCCGCAGACCCGCGTTCTTGATCTGCCAGCGGCCGGACATCTGCTCGACGACCAGCTTCGAGTCCATCTTCACGGCGACGCGCTCGGCACCCAGCTCGGCCGCCGCCCGCAGGCCCGCGATCAGACCCGAATACTCCGCCACGTTGTTGGTGGCCACCCCGAGCGAGTCGAACCGCTCGGCCAGGACCTCACCGGAGTCCGCGTCCCGGACCACGGCGCCGTAGCCGGCCGGACCCGGGTTGCCCCGCGACCCGCCGTCCGCCTCGATGACGACCCTCAGGCTCACAGGCCCGACTCCGCGGTACGGACCATGATCCGACGACACTCCTCGCAGCGGACGACGTCGTCCTTCGGAGCCGTCTTCACCCGGTTCAGGTCGGCGCCGTACAGCTCGATCCGGCAGGCGCCACAGCGGCCCGCACGGAACAGCGCCGCGCCCATGCCCGTCTCCGAGCGGATCTTCTCGTAGAGCGTGACCAGGTCGGACGGCAGGTCGTCGGCGAGCGGGACCCGGGACTGGGTCTTGAACTCCAGCTCCTTGGCGATCTCGGCGAGAGCCTCGTCACGGCGGCGCTCGGCGTCCGTACGCCGCCCGACCGCGGCCGCCAGCCGGCCCTGCACCTCGGTCAGTGTCGCCGCGGCGGTCTCGTTCTGCTCCATCAGCGCAAGCTCCGCGTCCTCCAGCTCGGTCTGCCGGCGGTTCAGCGAGCCCAGCTCGTGCTGCAGCCCCTCGACCTCGCGCAACGAGCCGCCCGCGTCCAGGCGCTTCTGGTCCTTGTCCTTACGCTGCCGAACCTGGTCGATGTCCTTCTCCAGACGGGCGATGTCCCGGTCCAGGTCGTCGACGACCACCTGGGCGCGGACCCGCTCGTCCTCGAGTGCGGAGATCTCCCGCGCGGCCGCGTCGATCTCGGCCAGCTCCGGCAGCGACTTACGCCGGTGCGCCAACTGCGCGAGGGTGGTGTCGACGGCCTGCAGGTCGAGCAGACGGCGCTGGGCTTCCGGGGCGGCCTTCACGGGCGGATCTCCAAATCATCGCGAATCGCATGGACGGTCCAGGGGTCGGTGTCCAGATCGGACACCACGACCTCGACGGGGAACACCTCGCGCAGCCAAGCCGCCACGTCGTCGAGCCAGGGACGCTCGCTCGCCCAGTGCGCGACGTCGAGCAGGGCCGGACCACCCGAGGCGAGATGCTCGCTCACCGGATGATGCCGCAGATCAGCGCAGAGGTACGCATCAGCGCCCGACCGGGCGGCGACGGCCAGGAAGGAGTCACCGGCGCCACCGCAGACGGCGACCGTGCGGATCAGCGCGTCCGGGTCGCCGGCGGCACGCACCCCGGCCGCGGTGGGCGGCAGCCGACGGGCCGCGAGACGGGTGAGCGCCGCGAGCGTCAGCGGCTCCGGCAGCTCCCCGACCCGGCCAAGCCCCCGGCCCTCACCGGCGGCCTCGCCCTCGGCCGGCGCCAGCGGGCGCAACCCGGTCAGGCCGAGCCTGGCGGCCAGCGCGTCGGACACACCGGGATTGGCCACGTCGGCGTTGGTGTGCGCGGTGTAGAGCGCCACCCCGGCACGGATCAGCCGGTGCACGAGGGCGCCCTTGAAGGTGTCCGGCGCGATCGACGACACCGGCTTCAAGAACAGCGGATGGTGCGCCACGATCAGGTCGGCGCCCAGCTCGATGGCCTGGTCGACGGTCTCCGGGACGGCGTCGACCACGCAGAGGACACGGGTGACCGGGTGCTCGAACTCGCCGAGCACCAGTCCGACCCGGTCCCACGACTCCGCCCATCTCCGCGGAAAACGCGCGTCGAGGGCGTCCACCACAGCACGAACGGTCAAGTCGGTCACGAGGGCCAACCCTATACCGCTAGGAAAGCGCCCCCGGCTCGACTCGGCTGCCCGCGGCGATCGGGTTGCTGACCGCCTGGAGGGCCCGCCGCCAGGGGAACTGGCCGCGGAAACGATCGGTCTGCCCCGGGCCGCCGAGACGGCACACGTCCTCGCCGTAGAGCACGTGCACACCCCAGTCCCGCAGCTTCGCGAGACTCTCGTGCAGCGCCGGGTGCAGGGCCATGACCTTGTTGGTGTACGGCACCACTGCGGTGGGGACGCCGTAGCCGTACCCCTCCACGAGGAGACCGAGCACCAGCGTGTCGGTGATGCCGGCGGCCCACTTGTTGACCGTGTTGACGGTGGCCGGCGCGACGATCATCGCGTCGGCCGCCGGCAGGACGTCCGGGTCGCCGGGACTCTTGTAGTCGGAACGGACCGGATGCCCGGTCTGTGCCTGCAAGGCCGCCACGTCGACGAACTTGCGGCCGTCCGGGGTGGTGACCACGCAGACGTCCCAGCCATCACTCTGGGCGAGGCTGACCAGGATCCCGACGTCCCGGGCCATCGGTGAGCCGCACACCAGCACGTACAGCACACCGGGTGAGGGGTGACCCGTCATCACTCGCGGACCCCCCACCCGCCGCCCATAAGCGGACTGAAGGCTCCCCTCATACACCGACTCCCATCTGTTCGGCCAGCTCCGCGATCGGAGCCGGCGGCGTGCCCCGGGTACGCCGGAGCACGTCGGAAAGGACCTCGTGGGCGAGCGGCCGGCACCGGATCTCGGAAGGGGCGAGACGATCGCCCTCCAGCAGCATCTCGCCCGCCCTCTCGACGTCGCCGATCTGCGTGTAGCCACGCGCGATGTCGAGGTAGTGGTGCGCCCGGCGCTCCGGCAGCATCGCCTGGAAGCCGGCCTTGTCCATGCCCTCGTGCGTCTCCACGGCCAGCTTCCCGTCGCCGAGCTCGACCGCCGTCGCGCAGCGGTGCAGCTGCACGTTCGTCGGCCCGAAGCTGGTCCAGTAGTGGTTGAAGTCGCCGCCGAGCTCCAGCGACGCCTGGTCGGCGCCGCACAGCAGATCCCGGACGGTGGCACTGTCGCCGATCCGTGCCGCCGCCATGGCCCCGTTGAGCAGCAGCATCCCGTAGACGGAGAGCTGATCGGGCCGGGCCCGGTCCGGACCGGGCGCCAGCCGGTTGGCGATGTTGACGTTCACCTCGAGCGACGGGCGGACCCGGCCGAGCGCGAGCAGCGCGCTGCCCACCCGGTAACTGGCCAGCCCGGCCAGCAGTTGGTCACCGGCCCGCTGCGACACCGCGATCGAGCGGTCCGCGGCCAGCCAGGAGAGCTCGTGCTCGCCGACCTTGCGCAGCGCCGACGAGGCGATCTGGTACACCTGCCCGAGCAGGTGCGCCGCGGTGGACGCCTCGTCGCTGTTGGCGTGGGCGCTGTCCGCCGCCTGGGCGTCACGGAGCAGCTTGGGCAGGGCGCGTGCCAATGCGCCGTACTTGGCGTGCTGATAGGTCAGCCAGGCGTGACTGACGGCTTTGCGCATCTCGGTGAGCGGTGGCGAATGTGGCACCGCCTGGAAGAAGGCGCTCATCTGGTCATAACGCTCCAGAGCCGCCCGGATCTCCTCGACCTCCACCTGGTCGATGCAGTTCTGCGTCTCCGGCTTACGCTCCACCTCTTTGCCCAGCAGCAGCTGGACATCGACCTGGAGCACGTCGGCAATGTCATAGACGACGGAGAATTTATCGAGTCGGCGGACCCCGCGCTCCACCTTGTCGACCCAGCTCTTCGATTTGCCCAGCCGGTCCGCGAACACCTGCTGGGACATTTTGCGTCGGCCCCGCCAATAGGCGACGCGGCGGCCGATCGGCAGCTCGTCCACGGTGCCTCCCCACTCAACCGACGGTCCCTCCGCCGGTGAGCCATCCGGTGTCACTCGCAGTGTGGACCTCTCACGTGCGCGCAGATCGCACAGCGTGTGTGATCGCCTGCTCACCGATGCTCGTAGTTTTTCATGCAAGTTGCAAAGGGTGGATCTGCCGGACCCAACGACGTCCATCGCCGTGGGATACGGCCCGACCACTCGAATCCGGGGGTATCGAGCCATGCAGTGGACCAGCCGTCAGCCGTTCGTCCCACCGTCAATCCTCGACAGGGCCCTCCTGCGCCGGGCCGCGCTGCGGTATGCCGCACACGGCTGGGCGGTGACGCCCGGCGCGCACCTGACCGGCGACCGCTTCGACTGCGGCCGCCCCGGCTGCGACATCACCGGCTGCCATCCGGCCCTCGACTCGTGGGCCGCGACCGCCGGCGACGACCCGGCCCGCATCGCCGCATGGTGGCGACGGCGCCCGTACACCGTCCTGCTCACCACCGGAGACACCTTCGACGTCCTGGAGGTGCCCGCGTCGCTCGGCACACACGGCCCCGCCTCCGGACCCGTCGCGGTGACCGCCGCCGGCCGCTGGATGTTCCCGGTACAGCCCGGCAGCCCGCTGCGCCCCGAACTCGAACACCGCCTGGACGTGGTCCGGCACGGCGCCGGCTCGTGGATCCCGGCGCCACCGAGCCGGATGCCCGAGGGCCCGGTCCGCTGGGAGATCCACCCGGGCCGCACCCAGTGGCGGCTCCCCCCGTCGGACGAGGTCCAGGAGCGCCTGGCCGCCGCACTGGGATCGACCGGTCGGGCCGGCCCGATCCTGGTCCCCCGGCAGCTCTCCCGCCGAGCGGCCTGAACGCACGAACACCTGGCATGGGACAAGGTTGCCGCAACGGCGCCCTCGATCACATCACCCCTCCGGGGGAAATGCGTGAGTGAATCTTCAGCCCGCGGTTCTCAGGCGCGGCCGGTTCTCTGACCGCGGCCGGCTATGCCCGGGCCAGGTCGCGGTAGGCGTCGATCACGGCTTCGGTGCGACCGGCCAGGTCGGGTCCGCTCTCCACGGCGGCCGGCACGCCCGCCACCCGGGAGAGCGTCCGCTCGGCGTGCCGCGCGGTGGCGGCGACCTGCCGCTCGCGGATGAAGCTCTCCCCCGCACGGGCCGCCGCGTCGATGCCGCCGAGGATCCGGTTGGCGGCGCCACCCGCTTCCCGCCAGGCGTCGTCGGCACGTTCCCGCTGCCGGTCGGCGGCAATCCGAGCCGGGCTGTCCACGGGGATGTCGGCGTCGCGTACCCCCGCAAGCTCCTCCCGGACCCGCCGCAGCTCCTGCCGCCGCCCCAGCACCTCGGCCAGCTCGCCGAGGGCCCGGGTCAGCGACCGGTCCGCCAGGACCGGATCGATCATGTCGCCGAGAGCCGGCCAGGTCCGCCGAACCCGCCGCGAAGCCTCCACGGCCCGCGCGAACGCGGCCCGCTCCGGCGCCGACCACAGCACCCGCGACACGTCGTCCCGCGGAACCGCGAACGCAGCCTCCTGCGCGGCCCGCGCCTGCCGCCGCCACACCGTCCCGACCAGCGCGGCACTCCCACCGAAGGCGAGCCACCAGCTGAAACCGGTCGCGGCGAGCACAGCCGAGACCAAAAGCAGCGGCAACGCGAGGCGGGCGGCGAAGGCGATCCGCACCTCCCGGCTACGCCCGCTGGGCGCCCGGCAGACACTTTCGACAAGCGTCCCGGTCCGCTCCCGCGAGGCGATCCCACTGCGCATCTTCAGCGGGTACGGGGAGACGACCACTTTCTCGAAGTCGATCCCGGCGTGCAGTTCCGTACTCACGTCGGCCTCCGTCGGCGTCGCCCATCATCCGGGCGGGCCCAGACCGCCGAGGGGAAACCGGCCGGGACCCGCCCACCGCGGTCACCCGCGGACGCCCTTCCGAATCGGCCCCCCGCTCCCCCACATGAGCCCGGCAGCGTTGCACCCCGGTTGCCTCTCCCCCACCGCCGCTCCAACTCCCGGCACCTCACCCAGAACGACCGGAACCAGGGCGTCGTCAGCGCTCCGGCAGTCGCCGCTCTAGATCACAGCCTTGCCGGCGCGGTCCTGAGGCGGTGCCACTTGCCGTCCGCCTCCCCGAGCCGCGCGGGATCATCTGCCGCCTCGGCCGGGTGCGCTCAGGGGGATCCGACATCGGCGCGGATTCGATGTCCTCGCGGGTGCATGCGCGAGCGAACACCAACGCGCTGGGTGCGCTCCGGCAGTCAACCCAACGGTTGGTGCGCCACCACGATCACAGTCGCCCGCGACCCTTTGAAGTATCTCAATACGCTGGCGCCCGATTTGCCATCAAGGTCCAATACGGCAGCCGCTATGGCCGCAGAGCTGCATTGCAGCAATGCCGCTTGGCGGTAGTTTGTGATTTCTGCATACTCGTCGTATGGAAGAGACACCTGGCAGCGCCGGAGCTAGCCGACCGTCACGAGCCGCATCGAGTAAGAAGTCCGCGAGGTCCTCCACCCACGGCCAGGCCGGCAACAGGGCCGTTCGCCGGACGGTGAAGAACCTTTCCGACGCCTCGTCGGCACCCCAGCCGGTGAAGAGGTCCTCATTCCACGGCTTCGTCTCCGTCCAGTCACGTGGCACCGTCGCCCTGCCTCCGGTACTACGCAAGCGTTACGGCCTTGACAAACCAGGCGCCCAGGTCGAGATCACGGAGCGCAGCGACGGCGTCCTGGAACTCCGTCCTGCCATCGCCGTACCCGCAAGCCAGGCATGGTTCTGGGCCGACAGCTGGCAAGAGGGCGAACGGCGCGCGGACGCCGACATCGCCGCCGGCCGCACCACCACCTACGACAACGTCGACGACTTCATGGACAGCCTGGACATCGACGAGTGAAGTTCGACAAGACCGACGAGTTCGCTGCCGACTGGAAATCCATGCCGATCGACCATCGGCGTATCTTCCGCTCCCTCATGCCCACCTTCAATGCGGCATGCGAGGCATACATTAGCGATTCCGGACGGCAATGGCCCGCGAGCCTGCGCGTCAAGCCAATGATCAATACGAACGGCATCTGGGAGATGACCTGGTCATTCTCAGGACCGGACGGCCGTGCGACGTTCGAGTTCTTTGAGATCGACGGCGAGACCGCAGTCAGATGGCGACGTATCGGCCGTCACGGAATCTACCAAAAGCCGTAGCCATGATGAACGCCGGCGAGGGGTTTCTTGGAGCAGTTGACGCCGCTGGTCGACAAGGGTTGAACCGTAGGTCTCGCTCGGCAGAGACGCTCGCCTGCATGATGTCCGCCATACCGCAGCGACGATCCTTCTGATCCTGCGTACCGACACGGCCATCATGGAAGTCATGGGCTGGCCTCAGATGGCCACTACGGCCCGATACCAACACCTCGCCCCGGAACGCGGGAGGTATCGCCGAACAGGTCAGGGGACTGCTCTGGACGACGGACTGAGACGGAAATTGAGACCGGAGCGGGTCGCCAGGTTTGCGGTGGCCTGCTCCGTGGCTGGTCGGGGTGGTGGGCGCGGTAGGTTTCGAACCTACGACCCCTCGCTTGTAAGGCGAGTGCTCTCCCACTGAGCTACGCGCCCGGCACGGCATGTGGCCGGAGCCGTCATCGTACCCTGTCGCTGATCGTGGGCTTGGACCGGCGAGGTGGGGGCTTCAACGGGGCAGGGTGGCCAGGGCTGTGCGCCACGTCCTCTGGTCTCGGGGCTCGCCCGGGGGTTCGATTCGGACCAGCGGACCATGCCGTCGGCGTCTATCAGGAAGGTGCCCCGGTTGGCGTAGCCGCGGTCGGGGTCGAAGACGCCGTACGCCGTGGCCACCTCGCCGTGGGGCCAGAAGTCGGACAGCAACGGGAAGTCGAAGCCCTCCTGGACGGACCAGACCTTGTGGCTGTAGACGGAGTCGACGCTCACCGTGAGGACCTGTAGGTGGTCGCCGGTGTAGTCGGCCAGGTTGTCCTGGATCTCGGTCAGCTCGCCTTGGCAGTGCCGGCTGAACGCCAGCGGGTAGAACACCAGCAGGACAGCCTTGCGACCACGGAAGTCGCTCAGCCGTACCTCCTGGTTGTTCTGGTCCTTGAGCAGGAAGTCAGGGGCCGCCTCGCCCACCTCGATCGGCATCCTCCCAGCCTAAAGCCAATCACGAAGGGCAAACACCTTAGGGTCGGCGCCCCGATGGGCGCCGACCTGGAGTGGGAGGGCAGTGAGTTACTTCTTCTTGGCGCCCCGGGGGGAGACCAGGCGGGCGCCGGTCCAGTCCTTGCCGGCGTTGACCGTCGAGGTCTGCTGGAGGCCCGCGGTGGGGGCGGACTCGCTGATCTCGCTCGGCTCGACGTGGCCGTCGCGGCCGGCTTTCGGGGTCAGCAGCCACACCACGCCGTTGTCGGCGAGGGGGCCGAGGGCATCGGTGAGGATCTCGAAAAGGTCACCGTCGCCGTCGCGGTACCACAGCAGCACCGCATCGACGACCTCGTCGGTGTCTTCGTCGACCATGTCACCGACGCGTTCGGTCAGGGCGTCACGGAGATCCTCGTCGACATCGTCGTCGTATCCCATCTCCATGACCACCATGCTCGGCTCCAGGCCGAACCGGTCCGCCAGGCTACGTACGCCGTCGGCCTGACCCGCGGTCGCGCTCACTGTCCAAATCCTCCTAGCCGTCAAAAAACACCGTCAAATTGCACCGGAACCTGGGGGTAGTCCACACATTCCGGAGCCGGTGCGCAAGTGGCGCACCGAGTGTGTGGCAATTTACCGTGCCAGCAGAGCGTGGGCACCCTGTGTGATGGCATCCTCTCCCACGAGGACGTGCTGGGCGGCCGGACCGAGGGGAACGGGCACGTCAGCGGCGGCTACGCGGCGGACGGATCCCACGAAAGAGCCGTCGACGAGGGCGGCGAGAACGCCCTCGCCGACGCCGCCGGAGCGCCGGGTCTCGTCGACGATCAGGACGCGGCCTGTGACGGTGGCCTCCCTCACCAGGTCAGCGACGGGTAGCGGATTGAGCCAGCGCAGATCGACCACCCGGGCACCGTATCCGTCGGCGGCAAGCTGGGCGGCGACACGCAGCGCCATCCGGACGCCGTTGCCGTACGTCACGATGGTGACGTCCTGGGCGGTGCCGAGCGCGTAGGTGCGGGCCCGGCCGACCGGGATGTGCTCGTCGGCCCACGATCCGGGGGGCGAGTAGGGCGCGAGCCACTCGTTGTCGCCTTGCTGATAGAGGTCCCTCGTCTGGTAGACGGCGACCGGCTCCAGGAAGACGCTGACGGTCCCGTCGGCCTCGGCGGCGGCGAGACAGGAACGCAGCATCGGCGCGGCGTCGGCGGCCCGGGAGGGGACCGCGACGACGAGGCCGGGGACGTCGCGGAGGGCGGCCACGGTGTTGTCGTTGGCGAGGTGGCCCCGATCCCGTACGGCTGGGCGAGCCCGGGCACCCGCAGCACGAGCGGGTTGCGGTAGGCGCCGGCCGACAGGTATGCCATGCCGGCCGCCTCGGCGCGCAACTGCTCGGCCGCGCCGTGCAGGGCCGCGAGGCAGTCCAGCTCGGGGACCGGGATCAGGCCGGCCAGTCCGGCACCGGCGGCCAGCCCGAGGATCGTGGTGGGGTCGGGCGGGCTGTCGAAGACCCGCTCGGGGTCGTGCCCGGCGAGGCCCGTGGTGACGCCGTGACGGCCGCCGCGGGTGGTGGCGGGGCCGAAGACCAGCAGACCGGGATGGGCGGCGAGAGCGTCGGTGAGGGTGGCCGTGAGGGTCTGGGCGAGGGTCATCGGGCCGGCGTCCTCGGGGAGCCGGCCGTCGAAGGCACGCAGGCGGGTGGGCGCGCCCGCACCGAGGGCCCGGCCGGCGGTCTCGGTGACGGCGTGGGCGACGCGCAGCGGCCGGCGGGCGGCCAGTGGGGCGACGACCTCCGCGGCCGAGGCGAGCTTGGGCTCGCCGAGCACCTCCTCGGCGGCCTTGCGGACCTGCCAGCCGATCTCGTCGTAGCGGGTGATCACCTCGTCCGGGCCGTACAGGCCGGCCTCGACGAGCAGCCGGGCGGCGAGGATCAGGGGGTCGCGCTCCAGGCCGTCGCCGGGCTCGGGGTCGCCGGGGCGGCCGAGCAGGAGCACGGTGGACAGGTGCAGGACGGCGGGGCGGCGCTCGGTGCGGACGAACGCCACGGCCTCGACGGCCGCGTCGTACACCGCGGCGAGATCACAACCGTCGGCGTACGAATACCGCACGCCGGGCCGGCCGCGCAGGGCTGCTCCGGTCCACCCGTCGGGGCCGGGCGCGCCGGGGGTGTTGTCCTCGCAGACGAGCAGGAGCGGCACCCGCTGGCCGGCGAGCTCGAGCCGGCCGGCCGCGTGCAGGGCCGCGGTGGCTCCGGCGCTGCCGGCCCCGCCGTCACCGAAGGAGGCGGCCACGATGGCGTCGTCCGGCCAGGGCGTGCCGGCCGCCGGAGACGGGTCGGAGCCGGGTGAGGCTGCGCCGGGTGAGGCTGCGCCGGGTGGGGGGACGGCCCGGCCGAGGGCGTGTGCCAGGCCGACGGCACGGGGCAGGTGGCCGCCGGGCGAGGAGAGGGCCGGGATGAGGTGCAGGGCGGGGTTGCCGAAGATCTTGTCGCGACCGCCGGTGATCGGGTCGCGGACCGAGGCGACGACTCCGCGCAGCACGTCGCGGGCGGCCTCGTCCAGGCGCCGGGCGGAGTCCTGCCCGGGTGTGCCGGGGTGGGCGGCCGCCCGTACGCAATAGAAGGCCGCCGAACGGTGGTGCAGGAGGGCCGGGTCGTCGCCCCGCAACGCCGCGGCGACCGCGGCGTTGCCCTCGTGCCCGGACGATCCGCCGGTGTGGAAGCCCTCGTTGAAGCTGCGCAGCCAGCGGGCGGCGAGGTCGAGGTGGCGGCTGGTCAGCTGGGCGTCGAAGAGCTCCCGGGCTCGCGCGCCGGTGAGGCCGGCGCCGTCGCGGACCGGGTCGCCGGCGGCACGCCCGGACTCCGGTGGTCGCAGGGCCGAAACCGCATCGCGGAACCGCTCGTCGAGGCTTTGCGGAGTGGTCACGCGATTCAGCATTCCCGACCGCGGCCGGTGATGCCACTGCGAGAACGATCGATCTGGCGCACACGGGACGTCACCCGGTGGTGTACTCAACGACATGATCTTGTGGTTCGCCGTCGCGCGCCTGGCGCAGTGCGTGTGCTGGCTGGCCGGCGTCACCTCCGTGTTCCTGCTGCTCGATCTGTACACATAGGCTCGTCCGATGCGCAGCGAGACGATCACCGTGCGGACCGGCGGCTCCCCGGCCGTAGTGGACATCACCCGTGAGGCGGCGGCCTTCGTGCAGTCCGAGGGGGACGGCCTGCTGCACGTGTTCGTGCCGCACGCCACAGCGGGGGTGGCGATCATCGAGACCGGGGCGGGCTCCGACGACGACCTGCTGACCGCGATCGACGATCTGCTGCCGACCGTGGACAAGTGGCAGCACCGGCACGGCTCGCGGGGCCACGGCCGCGATCACGTCCTTCCGGCGTGGATCGCCCCGTACGCCACGTTGCCGGTGATCAACGGCCAGATCGCGCTCGGCACGTGGCAGTCGATCTGCCTGGTGGACACCAACGGAGACAACCCCATCCGGCAGGTACGTCTCTCCTTCCTGGCCGGGTAGTCCACAAAGTTACTGGTCAGTACGTGTGTCGAGCGTCGCTGAGACACCCCGTAGACGTGACGACGCACACCGTAAGGGGGCAGGATGGAGACCTATTCCGCGCGATTCGCCACCAAGACCAATGAGACGGCTGGTCGCACGGAGGTCCGACACTCACACCAAGAGGATTGCCTGTGGCCACGGAGCGCAAGCGCCCGGTGATCAGCGATGGCCTGCCGAGCCAGCTTCCCGACATCGACCCTGAAGAGACCAACGAATGGGTCGAGTCGCTCAACGGAGTCATCGACGAACGCGGCGCGAAAAGAGCCCGTTATGTGATGTTGCGCCTGCTGGAGCGGGCCCGGGAGCGACAGGTCGGCGTGCCGCCACTGACGTCCACGGACTACATCAACACCATCCCGCCGGAGCGCGAGCCGTGGTTCCCCGGTGACGAGTTCGTCGAGCGGCGGATCCGGGCCTACATCCGGTGGAACGCCGCGATGCTGGTGCACCGCGCGCAGCGCCCGGAGATCGGCGTCGGCGGGCACATCTCGACCTACGCGTCGAGCGCCAGCCTCTACGAGGTGGGCATGAACCACTTCTTCCGGGGCAAGGACCACCCGGGCGGCGGCGACCACATCTTCTACCAGGGCCACGCCTCCCCGGTATGTATGCCCGGGCCTACCTGGAGGGCCGCCTCACCACCCACCAGCTCGACGGTTTCCGGCAGGAGCTGTCGCACCCGGGTGGCGGCCTCCCGTCGTACCCCCATCCCCGCCTCATGCCGGACTTCTGGGAGTTCCCGACGGTCAGCATGGGCCTCGGCCCGCTGAACGCGATCTACCAGGCGCGATACAACCGGTACCTGCACAATCGCGGGATCAAGGACACCAGCCAGCAGAACGTCTGGGCGTTCCTCGGCGACGGCGAGATGGACGAGGTCGAGTCGCTCGGCGCGATCGGCCTGGCCGCCCGCGAGGAGCTGGACAATCTGACCTTCGTGGTCAACTGCAACCTGCAGCGCCTCGACGGCCCGGTCCGCGGCAACGGCAAGGTCATCCAGGAGCTGGAGTCCTTCTTCCGTGGCGCCGGGTGGAACGTGATCAAGGTCGTCTGGGGCCGCGAGTGGGACCCGCTGCTCGCCGCCGACACCGACGGCGCGCTGGTCAACCTGATGAACGTGACGCCCGACGGCGACTACCAGACCTACAAGGGCGAGTCCGGGCTGTACGTGCGGGAGCACTTCTTCGGCCGTGACCCGCGCACCCGCAAGCTCGTCGACGGCATGAGCGACGACGAGATCTGGAACCTCAAGCGCGGCGGGCACGACTACCGCAAGCTGTACGCGGCGTACAAGGCGGCCACCGAGCACACCGGCCAGCCGACCGTGATCCTGGCCAAGACCGTCAAGGGCTGGACGCTGGGCTCGCACTTCGAGGCCCGTAACGCCACGCACCAGATGAAGAAGCTGACCCTGGACGACCTCAAGGGCTTCCGGGACCGGCTCTACCTCGACATCAGCGACAAGCAGCTCGAGGAGAACCCGTACCTTCCGCCGTACTTCCACCCCGGTGAGAAGTCCGACGAGTACGAGTACATGATCGAGCGCCGCCGTGAGCTGGGCGGGTCGATCCCGACCCGGCGGACGAAGCACAAGTCGCTGGCGATCCCGGAGTCGAAGGTCTTCGGCGGCCTCAAGGGCGGCAGCGGCAAGCAGAAGATCGCCACCACGATGGCGTTCGTCCGCCTGCTCAAGGACCTCATGCGGGACAAGGAGTTCGGGGCCCGCTGGGTGCCGATCATCCCCGACGAGGCCCGCACCTTCGGCATGGACTCGCTCTTCCCGACGAAGAAGATCTACTCGCCGCACGGCCAGACCTACACCTCCGTGGACCGGGAGCTGTTCCTGTCCTACAAGGAGGCGACGGACGGCCAGATCCTGCACGAGGGCATCAACGAGGCGGGTTCGACGGCGAGCTTCATCGCGGCCGGCACCTCCTACGCCACGCACGACGAGCCGATGATCCCGCTGTACATCTTCTACTCGATGTTCGGGTTCCAGCGCACCGCCGACGAGCTGTGGGCGGCCGCCGACCAGATGACCCGGGGCTTCCTGCTCGGCGCCACCGCCGGGCGGACCACGCTCAACGGTGAGGGCCTGCAGCACGAGGACGGGCACTCGCTGCTGATCGCGGCGACGAACCCGGCCGTGGTCTCCTACGACCCCGCGTTCGGGTTCGAGATCGCGCACATCATGGAGCACGGCCTGCACCGGATGTACGGCGAGAAGCAGGAGAACATCTTCTACTACCTCACCATCTACAACGAGCCGGCGATCCAGCCCGCGGAGCCGGCCGACCTGGACACCGAGGGCCTGCTCAAGGGCATCTACCGGTTCAGTGAGAGCTCACAGAAGTCCGGGCCGAAGGCGCAGCTGCTGGCCTCGGGCACGGGCATGCGGTGGGCGCTCAAGGCACAGGAGCTGCTCGCCCAGGACTGGGGGGTCAGCGCCGACGTGTGGTCGGTCACCTCGTGGACCGAGCTGCGCCGCGA
Source organism: Actinoplanes sp. CA-252034 (assembly GCF_050956125.1). NCBI lineage: Bacteria > Bacillati > Actinomycetota > Actinomycetes > Micromonosporales > Micromonosporaceae > Actinoplanes > Actinoplanes sp. CA-252034. The sequence goes on along the minus strand of NZ_CP191846.1, from coordinate 1,516,058 downwards.
CGCGATCCAGGCGGAGGAGCACAACCTGCTCCACCCGAGCGACGCGCCGCGCAAGCCGTACATCCAGCAGAAGCTGGAGGCCACCGAGGGCCCGTCGGTAGCGGTCAGCGACTGGATGCGGGCGGTGCCCGACCTGATCAGCCGGTGGGTGCCGAACGGCTACACCTCGCTGGGCACCGACGGCTTCGGGATGAGCGACACCCGGCACGCGTTGCGCCGCCACTTCCACGTGGACGGCGAGTCGGTGACCGTGGCGACGCTGCGTGAGCTGGCGCTGCGTGGCCAGGTTCCGGCGCACGTGCCGGCCGAGGCGGCCAAGAAGTACGCGATCGACGACGTCAACGCCGCGCCGGTGGGCGAGACCGGCGGCGACTCGTAGGACCGATGCCGAGGGGGCCGTCCGGCCCCCTCGGCCCCGCGGTCAGGCGGGCACGTAGCTGATGACCTCCACGCCGGTGGCCGACCGCCAGCTGCCGTTGTGGGCCAGGGCGATCTCGATCCCGGGCTCCCAGAGCGGACGGCCCCCGCCGACCACCACCGGGTAGATCATCAGCCGGTATTCGTCGATGAGCTTGTGCCTGGTCAGGTAGTTGAAGAGGCTTCCGCTGCCGTTGACCATCAGCGTTTCGGAGCCGGTCCTGAGCTTCGCCACCGCCTCGGCCACGTCGCCCTCGATGAAGGTGGCGTTCCACTCCGGCTCGGTGAGCGTCGTGGTCGCCACGTGCTTGGGCATCCCGTTCATCTTGGCGCCGAACTCGCCGGTCTCGGCGGCCATCCGCGGCCAGACCTCCTTGAGCCCCTCGTAGGTCGTACGGCCGAGCAGCAGCGCGTCGGCCTCCCGGAGGTTGTCGACCTGCCAGCGCCCCAGCTCGTCGTTGAAGTACGGCCCACTCCAGATCGGCTCCTCGAAGACACCGTCGAGGGTCACGTACTCCACCGCCACGATCTTGCCCATCGTTCCCACCTCGTTGCTCGAGCCGCCCATTGAAAACGGCAACGAGCGGGCAGGCGGGTGGTCGCGGCGCAATGATCCAGGGGTGGGATTCCGGATGAGGCACAAACTGCTCCTGCTCGGACTTGGCAGCGTCGTGGTGACCGCCCTGGTGCTGGTCGCCGTCGGCGCCTGGCAGAGCGGCAGGTTCGCCGACAGCACCGAGAGGGAGGCGCTGCGGCAGAACGCGGCCGCCCTCGCCCAGAGCGCCGACGACGTCAGCGCGCTGGTCCGGACCGTCGGCGACGAGATCCAGCAGGGCATGGACCGGAGCATGAGCAGCGCCTCGGCGTTCCTCGCCCAGAACGGCGGTATGCGGTTCGGGAGCCGGCGGGTCACCTGGACGGCGACCAATCAGGTCGATCAGAAGACGACGACGGTCAACCTGCCTCGTGTGGAGGTCGGCGGCGCGTGGCTCGGGCAGAACACGGATCTCCAGCGGACCACGCCGTTCGTCGACGACACGAGGACGCTGTCCGGCGCGACGATCACCGTCTTCCAGCGGATGAACCCGGCCGGTGACCTGTTGCGGGTCGGCACGACCGTGAAGTCGGCGAAGGGCACGCGGGCCATCGGGACGTACATCCCGGCCACCGCGGACGGCAAACCCAACGCGGTGGCGGCGGCGATCAAGGACGGCAAGCAGTACCGCGGCGTCGCACTGGTGGTCGGCACGCCGTTCGTCTCCGTCTACGACCCGATCAAGAACTCCGCCGGTGACGTGATCGGCGCCCTCTACGTCGGTGTGCCGCAGGCCGAGGCGCTGGTCAACCTGACCGGGACGATCAGCGCCATGAAGATCCAGGAGAACGGCTGGGTCTCCGTCTTCAGCACGGCGGCCGCCGACCGGGGCCGGATCGTCGCCTCCAACGTCGCGGGCACCGCCGACCAGGTCGCGCTGGACGCCACCGACGCCGACGGCGCGAAGTACGTCGAGGAGATCGTCACCAAGGCCCCGGAGCTCAAGGACGGCGACACCTGGCAGGCCGAGTACCGGTTGCCCGGGGCGGCCGGGGCTCCCGCCGGGGACACCACCACCACGGTCGCCTACTACGCGCCGTACCAGTGGGCGGTGACCGTGGGCGGATACGACGCCGACGCCGCCGCCGCGATCACCGCGGTCCGGGACGGGCGCAGCACCATGCTGACGTCATTCGTCATCGCGGCGGTGCTGCTGGCGCTGGCCGGGGCGGCCGCGGCGTACCTGCAGGCGTCCCGCATCTCGCGCCGCATGGCCGCGCTGACCGGGGCGCTGACCCGGCTCGCCGACCGCGACCTCACCGTGCGGATCGCCGACCGGGGGCGTGACGAGATCGGCGAGGCCGCCGCCGCGCTCGACACCGCGGTGACCGAGTTGCGCACGGTGATGCAGGACGTGACCGGCGCCTCCGAGGAGGTGGCGGGCACCGCCCGGCGGGTGTCGGCCACCGGCGGCGAGATGTCGGCCGCCGCGGACACCGCCGCCAACCGGGCCGACACGGTGAGCGCCTCGGCCGAGAGCGTGTCGCACGTGGTGGCGACGGTGGCGGCCGGCGCCGAGCAGATGGGCGCGTCGATCAGCGAGATCTCGCACAACGCCCAGGAGGCGGCGCAGGCCGGGCGGGACGGGGTGGGGCTGACCGCGGCCGCCGCGGACGTCGTCGCCGAGCTGCGGGTCTCGACCGCGAAGATCACCGACGTGGTGCAGTTGATCGCCACGATCGCCGAGCAGACGAACCTGCTGGCGCTGAACGCCACCATCGAGGCGGCCCGCGCGGGCGAGACCGGCAAGGGCTTCGCGGTCGTCGCGGGCGAGGTCAAGGAGCTGGCCCAGGAGACCGCCCGGGCGACCGAGGACGTCACCGGGCGGGTCGCCGCGATCGAGGCCGACACGGCTCGGGCGGTCACCGCGATCGACGCCATCTCGGCCCGGATCGCCCAGGTCAACGACTACCAGACGGCGATCGCGGCGGCGGTCGAGGAGCAGGCCGCGACGACCGCCGAGATGGCCCGCAACATCTCCGAGGCGGCCGGTGGCAGCCGGGACATCGCCGACGGCATCGGCACGGTGAACGGGGCGATGCGCAGCACCCGGGACTCGGTGGCGGTGTCGCACCGGGCGGCCGACGAGCTGACCGCCACCGCCCAGCGTCTCACCGGCCTGGTCGGGCGCTTCACCGTCTGAGGCGGTTGGTCGGTAGTCTGGAGCGGTGACTGTTCGAGTACGTTTCGCACCCTCACCGACCGGCATGTTCCACGTCGGCGGCGCCCGCACCGCCCTGCAGAACTGGATCTACGCCCAGCAGCACGGCGGTGTCTTCGTCCTCCGGATCGAGGACACCGACGCGGCCCGCAACCGCCCCGAGTGGACCGAGGGCATCATCTCGGCGCTCGACTGGATCGGCATCGAGCGGGGGGCGTATGAGGGCCCGCACTTCCAGTCCTCCTACGCGGCCGACCACACCGCCGCCGCGACCCGGCTCTACGGCGAGGGCAAGGCGTATTACTGCGACTGCACCCGCGACGACGTGGTGGCCCGCTCGAGCAACAAGCACACCGGCTACGACGGCTTCTGCCGCGAGCGGGCACTGGGTCCGGGCGAGGGGCGCGCGCTGCGCTTCCGTACGCCGGACGAGGGTGAGACCGTGGTGGTGGACCTGGTCCGCGGCAAGCCGACCTTCGAGAACCGGCTGATCGAGGACTTCGTCATCGCCCGCAGCGACGGCTCGGCGGTGTTCCTCCTGGCCAACGTGGTCGACGACCTGAGCATGGGGATCAACCACGTGTTCCGCGCCGAGGAGCACCTGCCCAACACGCCGAAGCAGCAGTTGCTGTGGGAGGCGCTGGGCGCGACGCCGCCGGTCTGGGGTCACGTGCCCGTTCTGGTGAACGAGAAGCGGCAGAAGCTGTCGAAGCGCCGCGACAAGGTGGCCCTGGAGTCGTATCGGGACGAGGGCTACCTGGCCGCCGCCATGCGCAACTACCTGATGCTGCTCGGCTGGTCCCCGACCGGCGACCGGGAGATCGTCCCGTGGTCGGTGATCGAGGAGGAGTACCGGATCGAGGACGTGAACCACGCGCCGGCGTTCTTCGACGTCAAGAAGCTGCGGGCGTTCAACGGCGAGTACATCCGGGCGCTCACCCCGAGCGAGTTCACCCAGGTGTGCGCCCCGTGGCTGACCGGCACCGACACGATCGCCGCCCCACCGTGGGATCCGGCGAAGTTCGACGCGGAGACGTTCACCACTATCGCGCCGCTCGCGCAGACCCGGATCTCGGTGCTGTCCGAGATCGTGGAAAATGTCGACTTCCTCTTCCTGGACGAGCCGGTCGAGGACGAGGCTTCCTGGGCGAAGGCCATGAAAGACGGCGCCGCGGAGATCCTCGACGACACCGCGGCGGCCTTCGGCGCCCTGACCGACTGGTCCGCCGAAACCCTGAAGGCGACTCTCGAGCGGATCGGCGAGGCGCGAGGTCTCAAATTGGGAAAGACCCAGGCGCCGGTACGGGTGGCGGTGACCGGCCGCACCATCGGGCTGCCGCTTTTCGAGTCGATCGAACTGCTCGGCCGCGAGCGCACGCTGGCACGCATTTCCGCTGCTAGAGCGCGTCTCTGACCTATCTACCGCATTCGACGGCCGGCGCGCCATAGCCGGTCGTCGAATACGGTGATGCTCTCCGTCACCAGGGTGACCACCACCCCCGCCGATTGCGGGGAGTGGGTACTATTCGGCGGCTGATCAACGGCCGTTCCCGTCTCCACGGTCAATCCCACATGGCTCCAAATCACCCGCTCTCGAGATGCGAGCGGGGCGGCGCCCAGGGAGGCTGGAGGCCTGTGGCCGTGTCCCGGTTCCACCGCCGGGCACGAGCAGCAGGTCGAGTGGGCCATGTCCATCCACGGGCGGGGAGGTCGGATGGTGCGGGGGGCGATCACAAGGCTGGCGTCGGCGGCTGCGGTAGCAGTTGCGGCGCTGGTTCTGACATGGGGAGCGATGCCGGGGGCGGCGCAGGCCGCGCCCAAGGCGCCGCCACAACCGGATGCGGTGCAACTGGCCGGCAACGGCATCGAGGAGACCGTCCTGGTCCGACAGGACGAACGGCCGCGGCTGTTCCAGATGCTGACCAGCGAGGTGGACTGGCTGGCGTCGGCCTCGTCGTCGAGTTCGGCGCCGAAAGCGGCGCAACTGGGTCCGAAATACACGCTGACTCTGCTGGTCAAGAACGCGCCGAGTCAGCTCTATCACCTGTACCCGCTGGCCCAGGGCGGCCCGCGGGCGCACCGTCCGGCGAAGCAGCCGGCCGGCAAGAAGGCCGAGGCCTGGTTCTACGGCCGGCTCTCCATGCCGGAGTCGCTGCGACTCGGCGGCGCGCCGCTGGAGGTCAAGCCGGACGTGGTGCACGGCGGCATCGGTGGCGGTGTCGGCACCGATCTGGCGGTGGACGCGGTGAACCCGCTCGAGGAGATGAGCGAGGCGCTGGCGGAGTTCCGCCGGTTGTTCCTGCTCAACGGGGCGGTGCTGCTGGTGATCCTGACCGGGCTGGCCGGGATGGCGTTCCTCATCCGCCGGCGCGTCTGAGCTCCTCCGCAGACGTCTTCGCAGCGCTCGAGGGCGCCGCTGAGAGCTCGACCATACCGACCAGGTCATCCAGGTCGGCGTCGAACTCGGCGGCGCCTTCCAGCATTTCCGGGGACGATCCGGGCAGCCCGCCGGTGACCTCGCCGGTCGTGTAGCCGAGCAGGAAAGCGCAGATCAGCCGGGCCTGGCGGGGCACCTCGGAGACCGGCACCCCGGCGTCGGCCAGGATGCCCTGGAGCGCGGCGGCCAGCCACGACGCCGAAGGCCCGGCGGCCGACCTGTTGAGCAGCAGCGGGAAGGCGCTCGGATGGGCGCGGGCCAGCGAGCGCACGGCCCGGCCCATCGCGCGCAGGCGGTGCCGCCAGTCCAGGTCCGCCGGGTTCTGGCCGACGGTGGTGCCGAGCTCCATGTGCAGCAGGTCGACCAGGCCGTCGAGGAGGGCGTCCTTCCCCCGACGTACGGGTAGAGCGCCATCGAGGTGAGCCCGACGCGTTCCGCCACGGCCCGCATCGACATGGCCGCCAGCCCACGCTCGTCCACGAGGGCGAGCGCCTGATCCAGAATCTGCCGTCTTTTGTCGTCCACCACGCCAACCTGACCAGTCCGGCCCCGTCCGATCGCGGAAGCGCGCCCGTCACTCACCCGTACGGGGCACGCCCGCTCTCAGCACCAGCGGCCGGGTGGGCGGCCGCGGCCGGCTGCACGCCGCCGGGGCCGGACCGCGCCGTGCAGGTGCGCTCCCGCCCAGCCGCGCAGCTCGGTGCGGCATCCGACCCGCCCGGTCCCCGGGTCCACGATCAGCTCCTCGTCGGCCGGCGTCACTGCCGGCGAATCGTCGAGAGCGGGATCCCTGTCGGAGTACGCGGACGCGTCGTCCCGTTCCATCATCTCGCCTCCTCGATCCGTGCGCTGGGCGCCGGCTTGCCGGCACCGACATTTCATCGGCACCATGGCGTCCGGTGTTAATCCCCGGTCGGACCGCCGTCCGACACGATGCCAGGTCACCGACCGAAATCGCGGGAGAGGCGCACCGCTACGCCGGTCAAATGTCATAAAAGGCCCACAAAAACCTCATCGGTCGCATATCCGGCATATGTCACCCGATGGGAGGCAACCGGGTGCCCCGGGCCCGGGCGTGCAACCCTGTGCCCGTGGCAGACACCGACACGGGCACACCGGCCGAGGGCAGGCCGGAGAACCCGGCGAAACCCCTGGCCCCGGGCACTCTGCGCCGCATCGAGCGGCAGGCCGGCACCCTGGCCAGCGCGGCGGTCGCGCGGATGGACGAGACCCTCCCCTGGTTCCGGGCGCTCCCCGCCGATCAGCGCTCCTGGGTGATGCTCGTCGCACAGGCCGGTGTTCGATCTCTGGTCGAGTGGTTGCGGTCCGGCGGGACGGTCGCGGCCAGCACCGAGATCTCCGACGAGGTGTTCGCCGCGGCGCCCCGTGCGCTGGCCCGGGTGATCACACTCACCCACACGGTAGAGATGATCAAAGTGACCGTCGACGTGGCCGAGGCCGAGGTGCCGGGCTTCGCCGAGCCGGGCGAGCAGGAGGCGCTGATCCAGGCCATCCTGCGGTTCTCCCGGGAGATCGCCTTCTCGGCCGCGCGGGTCTACGCCCGGGCCGCCGAGTCCCGTGGCGCCTGGGACGCCCGCCTGCAGGCCCTGCTCGTCGACGCCCTGCTCCGCGGCGACTCCTCCGACGTGCTGGCCAGCCGGGCGGCCGCGCTGGGCTGGGCGGACGCCTCGCCGGTCGCGGTGGTGGTCGGCCGGTCCCCGGGCGGCGACATCACTCCGGTGCTGCACGCCGTCTACCGCGCCGCCCGGCGGGCCCGTCTCGAGGTGATCGCCGGGGTGCACGGTGACCGCCTGGTCGTGGTGGTCGGCGGGGCCACCGATCCGGTCGCCGCGGCGTCCGCGCTCAGCAGTGGCTTCGGAGTGGGCCCGGTGGTGGTCGGCCCCGCGGTGCCGTCACTCGACCAGGCCACCGAGTCGGCGCGGGCCGCGCTGGCCGGGTTCCGGGCGGCGCCCGCCTGGCCCGGAGCGCCGTGCCCGGTGGCCGCCGACGACCTGCTGCCCGAGCGGGTGCTCTCCGGTGACATGGACGCCCGGCGCAAACTCCGGCACGACGTCTTCGGCGCGCTCGCCCGGGCCGGCAGCGGACTGCTGGAGACACTGGACGCGTTCTTCGCCTCGGGCAGCGTGCTGGAGAGCGCGGCCCGGGAGCTCTACGTGCATCCCAACACGGTCCGTTACCGCCTGCGGCGGGTCGCGGAGGTCGCCGGGCTCTCCGCGCTGGACGGCCGGGACGCCTTCACACTGCGGCTGGCGCTCACTATCGGCCGCCTGGACCCCGCAACGTGACCGGGATCTCTCACCATTCGACACGATCAGAGGAGGTATAAATGTGGCTGAAGTGACCCAAGAACACCTCTGTTTTGTAGGAACCCTACAACGCTGGTCGTAGGGTTTGGTCGCGCCCGGCTACCCCGGAAAGCCGCGCGATCCGGAAGAGTCGGGGACGTGCTCGCCGTACTCTCGCCCGGCCAGGGTTCCCAGAAGCCCGGCTTCCTCACCCCCTGGCTCGATCTGCCCGGCGCCGAGGCCCGTCTGACCGAGTGGTCCGCCCTCGCCGGCGTCGACCTGCTGCACCTCGGCACCCGCGCCGACGCCGAGGAGATCAAGGACACCGCACGCACCCAGCCGCTGCTGGTCGCCGCCGCCCTGCTGGCCGGTGAGCAGCTGCCCCTGGAGCGGGCCGGCGTGATCGCCGGGCACAGCGTCGGCGAGCTCGGCGCCACCGCCCTGGCCGGCGTGCTGACCCCCGCCGACGCGATCACCCTCGCCGGGATCCGCGGCCGCGAGATGGCCGCCGCCTGCTCCCTGGAGCCGACCGGCATGAGCGCCGTCCTCGGCGGCGACCCGGACGAGGTGGTCGCCACCATCGAGAAGCACGGCCTGTTCGCGGCCAACCGCAACGGCGCCGGCCAGATCGTCGCCGCCGGCGCGCTGCCCGCGCTCGCCGAGTTCGCGGCCGCGCCACCGGCCAAGGCCCGGGTGATCGCGCTCGCGGTGGCCGGCGCCTTCCACACGCCGTTCATGGCACCCGCCGAAACGGCGCTGGCCGCCGCCGCGGCCGGCGTCACCGTGCACGACCCGGCCCGTACGCTGCTGTCGAACCTGGACGGCGCGGCCGTCACCGCCGGCGCCGAGATGCTGCAGCGCCTGGTGCGCCAGGTGACCGCCCCGGTCCGATGGGACGTGTGCATGCGGGCACTGAAGGACCTCGGTGTCACCGGCGTCATCGAGCTGCCGCCCGCCGGCACCCTCGCCGGCCTGGTCAAGCGAGAGCTCAAGGGCGACGGCGCCCCCGAGATCGTCACGCTCAACACCCCGGACGACCTGCCGGCCGCCCTCGATCTGATCGCCCGCACCGAAGGAGACGCACGATGACCGCGGGTTCCCGCATCCTCGCGATGGGCCACTACCAGCCGTCGCGGGTGATCACCAACGACGACCTGGCCAGCAACCTGGACACCAACGACGCGTGGATCCGGGATCGGGTCGGCATCGCGGAGCGGCGGGTCGCGGACGGCGAGTCGGTCGCCGACATGGCCACCTTCGCGGCCGAGAAGGCGCTGGCCGCCTCCGGGCTCACCGCCTCCGACATCGACCTCGTCATCGTCGCCACCTGCTCGGCGATCGACCGCTGCCCCAACGTGGCCACCCGTGTCGCCGACCGGCTCGGCATCAACGCCCCCGGCGCGTTCGACGTCAACACCGCCTGCTCCGGGTTCTCCTACGCCCTCGCCACCGGCGACCACGCGATCCGCGCCGGCGCCTCCCGCAACGCCCTGGTCATCGGCGCGGAGAAGCTGTCCGACATCGTCGACTGGTCCGACCGTACGACCGCGGTGCTCTTCGGCGACGGCGCGGGAGCGGCGGTCCTGACCGCCGTGCCGGACGGGGAGCCTGCCGGAATCGGTCCGGTGGTCTGGGGCTCCACGCCGGAGAAGGGCGACGCTCTCAAGATCGCCGGGTGGCAGCCCTACATCAAGCAGGAGGGCCAGGCGGTCTTCCGCTGGGCCACCACCGCTCTCGCGCCGTTCGCGATCGAAGTGTGCGAGAAAGCCGGGATCGCCCCGTCCGAGCTGGCCGCCTTCGTCCCGCACCAGGCCAACACCCGGATCATCGACGGCATCGTCAAGCGGCTCGGCCTGAGCCCCGACGCGATCGTCGCCAAGGACCTCGTCGAGTCGGGCAACACGTCCGCCGCGAGTGTTCCACTGGCCCTGTCCAAGCTGATCGAGCGAGGGGAGCTGCCCTCCGGGGCGCCCGTCCTGCTCTTCGGCTTCGGCGGTGGCCTCACCTACGCCGGCCAGGTCGTCCGCTGCCCGTAAGGGACAGGACACCTGACCGTCGCCAAACAGCACCATCGAATCGCACCATCGAGAGGAAAGATTCCCACAATGGCTACTCGCGCAGAGATCACCTCCGGCCTCGGAGAAATCCTCGAGGAGGTCGCCGGGGTGAACCCGGACGACGTCGCCGAGGAGAAGTCCTTCACCGACGACCTGGACGTCGACTCGCTCTCCATGGTCGAGGTCGTGGTGGCCGCCGAGGAGAAGTTCGGCGTCAAGATCCCGGACAACGAGGTGCAGAACCTCAAGACCGTCGGCGACGCCGTCAACTACATCGAGGCGAACCACTGACATGAGCAACGTAGACGTCGTCGTCACCGGGCTCGGCGCGACGACCCCGCTTGGCGGGGACGTCGCGTCCACCTGGGACGCCATGCTCGCCGGCCGCTCCGGGGTGGGTCACCTCACCCAGGAGTGGGCCGGTTCCCTCCCCGTGCGGATCGCCGCGCAACTCGCGGTCGACCCCTCCGAGGTCATCGAGCGGGTCCGGCTGCGCCGGATGGACCGGTCCGAGGCCATGGCCGTGATCGCGGCCAAGGAGGCGTGGGCCGACTCCGGCCTCGCCGACGCGGGCCTCGACCAGGAGCGTCTCGCCGTCAGCTTCGGCAGCGGCATCGGGGGCGCGATCACCCTTCTCGACCAGGACGACATCCTCGAGCAGCACGGCCCGCGGCGGGTCAGCCCGCACACCGTGCCGATGCTCATGCCGAACGGGCCGGCCGCGCACATCGGGCTCGAGCTCCAGGCCAAGGCCGGGGTCCGCGCCATGGCCAGCGCCTGCGCCACCGGCGCCGAGGCGGTCGCGCTCGGTCTCGACCTGATCCGGCTCGGCCGCGCCGACGTGGTGGTGGCCGGCAGCACCGAGGCCGTCATCCACCAGTTGCCGATCGCCGGCTTCGCCTCGATGCGGGCCATGTCGACCCGCAACGACGATCCGGAACGCGCCTCCCGCCCCTGGGACAAGAACCGGGACGGTTTCGTCCTCGGTGAGGGCGCCGGCGCGCTCATCCTGGAACGGGCCGACCATGCCGCCGCCCGTGGCGCCAAGGTCTACGCGCGCCTCGCCGGAGCCGGCATCACCTCCGACGGGTACGACATCGTCCAGCCCGACCCGGAGTGCCGCGGTGGCATCCGCGCCATGCGGATGGCGATCCAGGACGCCGGCCTGACCGGCGCCGACATCCACCACGTGAACGCCCACGCCACGTCGACCCCGGTCGGCGACATGGGCGAGATCAAGGGCATCCGGGCCGCCATCGGCAGCCACCCGATCCTCACCTCGACCAAGTCGATGACCGGCCACCTGCTCGGCGCGGCCGGCGCACTGGAGTCGATCGCGGCGATCCTGGCCCTCCGGGACGGCATCATCCCTCCGACCATCAACCTCGACGACCCCGACGAGCGCCTCGACCTGGAGGTGGCGGCCCACAAGGCGCGGTCCGCCGACATCCAGGCGGCGATGAACAACTCGTTCGGCTTCGGCGGCCACAACGTGGCCCTCGTCTTCACCCGCCCCTGAACCCCTTGCCCCTCCCCGGGTGTCGGCCACGACCCCGGGGAGCGGCTCGAGGACCTCTTCCATCGCGGTACGGCACGCCCGCCCAACGACCGCGGCTACTCCGGCGTTAGTCCGTCCTGCGGGCCGCCCCGGCCATCGACCTGCGCCGCTCCCCGTTTTGCTCTCGGCGCGACCCACCCTGGTCATCGCCGGCCCTGCTAGCGACGCTCCCTGGCGCGGCCCACCCTGGTCATCGCCGGCCCTGCTGGCGACGCTCCCTGGCGCGGGCCCACCTCGGTCATCGCCCGCTCCGCTCCCGGCGGTGCTCCCGCGTCGCCCGCCCTGAGTCACCGCCCGCCCTGAGTCACCGCCCGCCCTGGGTCACCGCCCGCCCTGCTCGCGGCGACGCTCCCGACGCAGCCCACCCCGGCCATCCCCTGCCCGCTCCTGGCGACGCTCCCAGCGCAGCCCACCCCGGCCATCGCCTGCCCCGCTCCCGGTGTTGCTCTCAGCGCAGCCGGGTCCCGGCGTTGCTCTCGGCGCAGCCGGGTCCCGGCACATCGTGACGGCCGTCGACACCGCCCTCCGCGACGTGTCCGGGTCGTTGGGCTCGGGCGCCGCACCGGGTCACCGATCGGCGGGAGCCTGGGGCGCTTGCATCACGGGCGGTCATCGAAGCTGGATCACCGGTCCGGTGCCGTCACGGCCGGGCATCAACCCGGGGTGCGAGAAAGGCTGCAAGATCAGCCTGGGACACACACACCCGGCGAACGGGGCATCAGGTGATCCGAGGAACCGGGACGGACCGCCAGCGCCAGGAGAAACCGGGACGGACGCTCGGCGCCGGCCGCCGGACCGTCAACCTGCACCGCCCGCAGCCGGGAGGGAACGCCCAGCACCAGCGGCCGTGCGGTCGGCCGGAGCAGGCCAAGCGGGCCGGAGCAGGCCAAGCGGGCCGGGACCAGGGCCGAGACCGGGCCGGGCCGAGACCGAGCCGGGCCCAGACCGAACCGGGCCGAGACCGGACCGGGCCCAGACCGGGCTCGACCGGGGCAGCCGGGCCAGGAGAGGACCGGAGGGGACGAGGGCGGGGCGGCAGCTCAGGACCGGGGGCAGGCGGGGCGGGACGGACGCATGAGCCCGGCGGACGCGCTGGCGGCCGGACGGACCGCCGGCGTCGCGGTGTAGGGCCGGAACGGCGTTGGTGCGGTCGGGGCCGCCCCGGACCGTACCCCTGCCGCTATTTCGCGCAAGCGCTCCGGGGCAGCTTGCCGACCGCGATGGGCGACCGCCCGGGAGCCCCGGCCTTCCCGGCGATGACGGCGGCGAGCGCGGTCAGCGACAGCCTGCTGGACGAGTAGGTGGCGACGAGGGTCGGGGTGGACGCCTGGGCGAGGAGGCCCGGCGAGTCCATCATGACGGTGATCGCCGCGCTGTCGTCGAGGTCGATGCGCTGGTCGCCGTAGCCGACCAGGCGGATGACGGCGCCGCCGGAGCTCTGGACCTGGACGCCGGCCTCCTGGAGGGCTTTGACCAGGTTGACGCGGGCGACCTCGCGGTTGGCCGGGGCGGAGACCGAGACCGGGCCGTCGGCGAGGGGGCCGGAGCAGCGGCCGCGCAGGACGGTGACGGCGGCCGCGTCGAGGGCGGAGACGGCCTGCTGGTTGGCGGGCGAGCCGATCGCGGAGAGCTCCGGCTGTGGGGTCTGCGCGGTGCGGAACTTGAGGGTGAGGATGCGGGTGACGGCTTCGGTGAGGCGTTCCCGTTTGAGACTGCCGTTCTTGAGGCCGGCGAGGATGCCGTCCCGGGCGGCGGTGATGTCCGGGGGCATGAGCAGCATGTCGTTGCCGGCGTTGAGGGCGCGGACGGCGGCCTCTCCGGCGGGCCACTTCTTGGCGGGGGCCATGTTCATGGCGTCGGTGACGGCGACGCCGTTGAACTTGAGCCGGCCGCGGAGCTCGTCGGTCATGATCTTGTGGGAGAAGGTGGCGGCCACGCCCTTGTCGACGGACTGCAGGTTGAGGTGGCCGGACATCACCACGCCGGCGCCCGCGTCGACGCCGGAGCGGAACGGCGGGAGGTCCTGCTGTTCCCACTTCTTCCGGTCCTGGCCGATCAGCGGCAGCTCGTCGTGGCTGTCGGCGGTGGTGTGGCCGTGGCCGGGGAAGTGCTTGAGGGCGGCGGCGACACCGGCCGACTGGAGGCCGCGGACGGCGGCGGCGACCTGGTCGGCGTTCGCCTTCGGGTCGCTGCCGAACGCCCGGGAGCCGATCACCCCGCCACCGGTGGGGTTGAGCGTGTCGGCGACCGGCGCGAAGTCGACGGTGACGCCCATCGCGGCGATCTCCTGGCCGGCCGCGTGCCACGCCGCCTCGGTGAGATCGGGGCGGCGGGCGGCGCCGAACGCCATCGCGGACGGGAGCACCGTCACACCGTCGGTGACCCGGGTCACCGTGCCGTACTCCTGGTCCATGCCGATCATCAGGGGCGCGGAGGCCGGCAGCTTCAGGGCGGCGTCGCGCAGGCCGGCGGTGAGCTCGCGGACCTGTTTCGGATTCTCCACGTTGGTGGTCGGGTTGGTCTTGCTGGTCGGGTCGTCGACGGTGAAACCGACCAGGATCATGCCGCCCAGACGGAACTTGGCGATCATCTCGGCCGGGGTGTTCACGCCGGCCAGGCCCTGGTTGGCGCGGGCGTTGTCCTGGTCGACCTCGGTGGCGGAGCTGCCGTAGGCATACGGCATCAGCACCTGGCCGGCCAGGTCCTCGTCGCTGAGGCGGGCCACGATCTCGGCGGCACGCGCGGCGGGGTCACCGGCCGGGGTGGCCGGGGCGCTCTCCGGCGCCGGTGAGGCGGGACGCGGCGAGGCGGTGGCCGGCGGGGCTGCCGCGGGCTCGGGATCGTCGCCACACGCCCCCAGACCCAGGAGCAGGGGTACGACCAGAGCACGCGCCAGGTTTCTCACGATCGCCATCGAACCAGTTCACGGCAAAGGTCGCCACTTCGCACCGCCTCCGTGCTCTGGGCATGCTTCAGGGGGATTTGCCCGCCGCCCCGGGGTGGCCTCGCCGGCCCCGGGGTGGGCTTGCGGGTGACCTCAGCCGACCCGGGTGACCTCAGCCGCCCGCGTGACCTCAGCCGACCCGGGTGAGCAGCGTCACGGGGGCGCCGTCGCCGGCGTACCGGTACGGCTCCAGCTCCACGTCCCAGGCGGTGCCGAGCGCCTTCTCCAGCGCATGCGACAGCGCCTCGGGCGCACGGACCGAGGACATGATGGCGCGCAGCCGGTCCTCACCGATCTGGATGTCGCCCGAAGCGCCCATGACCCCGTGGAACAGCCCACGACCGGGAACGTGCATGAACCGTTCCCCGTCGACACCCGGGCTGGGCTCCTCGGTTACCTCGAATCGGATCATGGGCCACTGTCGCAGGGCAGCAGCCAGCTCGGCGCCAGTACCGGCCCGGCCGGTCCAGCTGCACTCGGCTCGGCGCATGCTGGGATCGACTGGTTGCACGGTCCATTGCAGGTTGACCGGCGCTGTCAGGACGCGCGCGATCGCCCACTCGACATGCTGGCACACGGCGAGTGGGGTCGAGTGGACGTATACGACGCCACACGTTGGCACGGTGACCTCCCGGAGACCGAGGTGCGTCTTCCCCTACGACCTCGACCGCGGTTGATCGTGTCCCATGATGCCGGGTGGTACGGATGGTGCGCCAGAGAATCCGCAACATCGACTATGGGAGCCGTCGTAGTGGCATACCCTGCCCAACGGCCTTACCTGCTCTGACGGTATGGTCGAGGGGCCGTCGTGTAGAGTTGCCACGGCCTTTTTTCTTTCTGCACCCAAGCTTTCCTTCAAGGAGTACCGCCGTGGCGAGCAACACTTCAAAGACCGCCCGCGCATCAGTTCGCGCCGGCCAGAGCACCGGTGGCGCCCTCAGCGTGCTCGGTGAGTACAAATACCTCATCCCGCTCGCCAACGGCCGCTTCGCGTACGTGCGGAATCTGACCAACGGCAAGACCGCGCATCTCAGGACCGACTCGGACGCCTTCGTCGAGGAGGTTCGCGTGCTGGCCGGTGCCGGTCACGGTGCCAAGATCCGCGCCGAGCTGGTCACCCTGCACGAGAAGCACCCGGAGGACGGCTGGGCCGACACCGAGAAGCGTCTCGTCGACGCCGGTGTGTTCGAGGGCTGAGCTCGCGCGTAACGCGAAAGCGCCTCCCGGTTTCGACCGGGAGGCGCTTTTTCGCATGATCAGTGGATCAAGGCAGGAACTCGACCCAGCCGCTGTCCAGGTCGTAGACGGCACCGGCCACCTTGATCCGTCCGGCCGCGATCTCCTGGGCCAGCTCGGGCACGTCCCGCAGACGGTCGACCGTCCGGCCCACGTGCTCGCGGACGGCCTTCTCGTCGGTGTCCTCGTCGTCCAGGCCGACCGCCCGCACCGCCGGGGCCAGCTCGTCGACCAGGTAACCGACGTAGCCGACGTCAGCGCCGGGCTCGGCGCCGGCCCGCAGCGCCTCGACCGTGGCGTGCACCGCCCCACAGCGCTTGTGGCCGACCACGAGGACGAGCGAGACGCCCAGCTCGGCGACCGCGAAGTTGATCGACCCGATCAGTGAACGGTCGAGCACGTGCGCGCCCGAGCGGGCCACGCAGATCGACCCGAACGTCTGGTCGAAGATCGCCTCGAGCGGGACACGCGAGTCGATGCAGCCGAACACCAGCGAGTGCGGCTTCTGCCCGTTCGCGGTGGCGGCGGCACGGGCGACGTCGTGGCCGTACCGGGGGCGGCCGTAGACGAAACGCTTGTTACCTGCGATGAGTTCGCTCATGGCTGCGGAGGGCGTGCTGACCTGAGCGTCACGAGTGGCCGTCATGAAGAGGATTTTCGTCGGCCAGGCTCCATGGTGAAGTGTTTGCGAGGTAACTCACTGTCCCGTCACTGCGCGACAGGTAGAGGCAAAACTCCTCACGAAACATGCTGGTAATACTCGGGATCACGAGTGATGCTTATTACCCGCGGGTACTGCGGGGACCGTGACCATCACGGAGGTACCCATGCTCACTCTCGCCGACGGTGTTCAGCTGCACGTCTCCGTGACCGGACCCAAGGACGCTCCGGTCACCGTGGTGCTCTCGCACGGCTGGTGCCAGGACCGGCGTACCTGGCGGCAGCAGATCGCCGCGCTGGACGAGATGGGCCACAAGGCGCCGCGGGTGATCGCCTACGACACCCGGGGCCACGGCCGTTCCAGTGCCACCCACCTGCGGTCGGCCACCCTGGCCCAGCTCGGCGACGACATGGCCGAGGTGGTCCGCCGGTTCGCCCCGTCCGGGCCGGTGGTCCTCGCCGGGCACTCGATGGGTGGCATGGCGGCCATGGAGTACGCGCACCGCCACCCGGCCGAGTTCGCCGACCGGGTGAAGGGCCTGCTGCTGGTCTCGACCACGGCCGAGGGCCACACCCACACCCGGTACGGCCTGCCCGACCAGCTGGCGACGCTGCTGCGGGCCGGGGAGACCCTGGGGGCCGGCCTGCTCGCCCGCTCCGGGGCGTGGCGCCCGCACCGGGTGATGCTGCCCGCTCTGCGCCCGGCGCTGCGCTGGCTGCTCTTCGGCGACGAGTGCGCCGAGGAGGCGATGATGTTGACCATGCGCGGGCTGGGCCGGGCCCCGCTGCGCTCGATCGGCGGCTTCCGCGAGTCGATCGGGGCCCAGCGGCGCCTGGACACGCTGGCCGGGCTGGCCGACATGCCGGCCGCCGTGCTGGTCGGCTCACGGGACCGGCTGACCCCGCCGGCCTGTGCCGAGTCGATCGCCGCGGCGCTGCCCGGTGCGGAGCTGACGGTGGTGCCGGGCGCCGGGCACATGCTTCCGCTGGAACGGCCGGCCGAGGTGTCGGCGGCTCTCGTCACGCTGGTGCGCCGCGCGGCCCGCCAGGCGAAGCGGGATCGCCGCCCGACCATGGCCCGCTCCCGCTGCCGCAAGGCCGCATGACTCGTTTTCCGGGGAAATGCACACCTTGCGGTGATGGGGCGACGATCCTGAGAAGTTCCGACTTCCGCGTGACCGCCGGGCTCGTTCGACGCGGGGACGCGGACGGGAGTAAGTTCGATTGCCCCCTTCGCGCGAGCGCGTCCGCGCGTGTGGTGGTGCGCCACGAGAGGGAGAACAGCGGACTTGAGCGACACCACCATCCTGGAGCAGGAGATAGCGGTCGAGCAGGAACACGTGGACCGGGTCTACGCCCGTCTCACGGAGCTGCGGCGGGACGCTTCCCGCGCCGAGAAGGAGGGCTATCAACTCGCCGGCGTCGGCACATTCGGAGCCCTGGTGGAGCGGGACGCGATGGTCTTCCATCGGGCCCGCCGCCGGCACGCCCTGGATGCCGAGCACGAGGGCCTGGTCTTCGGCCGGCTCGACCTGCTGACCGGGGCAACGCACTACGTGGGCCGGATGGGCATCCGCGACGACAACTCGAAGCCCCTGGTCGTCGACTGGCGGGCGCCGGCCGCGGCGGCGTTCTACCGGGCCACCCCGGCCGATCCGCTCGGCGTGATCCGGCGGCGGATGATCCAGTCGTCCCGGGAGCGGGTGACCGGCATCGAGGACGACCTGCTCGACCCGGACGCCGCGCCCGAGGGCATGCGGGTGGTCGGTGACGGCGCCCTGCTGGCCAGCCTGGCCAAGGCGACCGGCCGCGGGATGCGCGACATCGTCGCGACCATCCAGCGCGAGCAGGACGACGCGATCCGCTCCCCCGCCCTGGGCGTGACGATCGTCACCGGCGGCCCGGGCACCGGCAAGACCGCGGTGGCCCTGCACCGGGCGGCGTACCTGCTCTACTCCGACCGCAGCCGGTTCGTCGGCGGCGGGATCCTGGTGGTCGGACCGTCCGGCGTCTTCGTGGACTACATCGCGACCGTCCTGCCGTCGCTCGGCGAGGAGACCGCCACGCTGCGGTCGCTCGGCTCGCTGGTCCCCGGCTGGGACGTGACCCGGGTCGACCCGGGCGACGTGGCCTCGATCAAGGGCTCGCTGCGGATGCGCCGGGTGCTGGAGCGCGCCTCGCACGACGCCGTGCCGGGTGGGCCGACCGAGCTGAAGCTGCTCTACCGCGGCACGCTGCTGCGGCTCAACGCCAACGACCTGGACCGGATCCGGCGCTCGGCGCTGCCGAACGGCGCCCGCCGCAACGAGGTCCGCGGGCGCGGCTTCGACCGGCTCTTCGACGCGCTGTGGGCGCAGGCACGCGACGCGAAGGTCCGGCTACCGGAGAAGCGCGAGTTCGAGTCGGAGCTGGCCGACCGCACCGACTTCCGGGAGTTCCTGAAGGCGTGGTGGCCGCGGTTCACGCCGATGCGGGTGCTGCGCTGGCTGGCCGACCCGAAACGGCTCCGGGCGTACGCGAACGGCGTGCTCTCCCGGGACGAGATCGCCGCGCTGCAGGGCTCGTTCGACGCTCTGGCCGAGCACGGGCCGACGATCGCCGACGTGGCGCTGCTGGACGAGCTGGACGAGCTGATGGGCCGGCCCCGGCAGGCGCAGCGGAAGTCGAAGAACCCGTTCCACGTGCGCGACGGGATCCAGGAGGTCAGCACGTTCGCCGACCGGCAGGCCGCCGCCCGCGCCCAGCAGGTGCAGCGGGAGGACGACTACCGCGATTACGCGCACGTCGTCGTCGACGAGGCACAGGACGTGTCGCCGATGCAGTGGCGGATGATCGGGCGGCGTGGCTCCTACGCGTCGTGGACTATCGTCGGCGACCCGGCGCAGACCGCGTGGTCGGGTGACCCGGCCGAGCTGGACCGGGCACGGGACCGGGCGCTGGGCAGCCGCAAGCGCAACAGCTACGCGCTGACCACGAACTACCGGAACTCGTCGGAGATCTTCGAGGTGGCGGCGCGCGTCATCCGTACGATCATGCCCGATCTGCCGTTGCCCTCAGCGGTGCGCAGCACCGGCGTCGCGCCGGCCGACGTCGTCTCCACCCTCCCCGGCCTGCCCGAAGCCGTCCGTGAGCTGGCCGAGAAGCAGCTGGCCGAGGTGGACGGCACGATCGGCGTGATCATGCCGGTGCCGCGGCGCGACGAGGTGGCCGGCTGGGTGGCGGGGCTGCCGGAGCGGGTGCAGGTCGTGACCGCCCTGGAGGCCAAGGGCATGGAGTACGACTCGGTGGTCCTGGTCGAGCCGTCGCAGATCGCGACCGACCCGGCCGGGGTCCGCACCCTGTACGTGGCCCTGTCCCGCGCGACGCAGCGGCTGACCACGGTGGGCACGAACCCCGGCTGGCTACCGAACGGGTAGCGTCTACGGAATCGGCACGGAGACCGCGTTGTACGCGGTCTCCGGCGTCGGCGGCGTGGTGAAGCGGGCGTTCGGCAGGTAGAAGCGCTTGCGGTACTCGGCGATGGTGGTCGGCACGTCGAAGGACGCGGAGCCGGTGCGGGAGAGGACCTCGCCGGAGGTGCCGCGCCGGTCCAGCGCGACCTTGGCGATCACGTTGAGCCGGTTCTGCACGACGTAGAGGTCCCTGCCGCGCCGCCACAGGCCGTCGCCGTTGGGCAGCGTCTCGGTGCCGAGGTCGATCCGTGAGGTGACACCGTCGTGGGAGACACGGAACAGGAATCCGGTGTTCGACTGGACGATGATCAGGCCGCGGCCGTCCGGCGTGGTGCTGATGCCGTTGGCGTTGTTGCCGGTCTGCAGGACGATGTCGCCGGTGAGCGGGACCGCGACGGCCGCCGAGGGCAGTCGCCCGTGCCGGCCGAACGGCACCTTGAACAGGGTGAGGCTGCGCGAGTCGGTGAACCAGGCGGCGTCACCGGTGACGATCACGTCGTTGATGAACGGGCCGTCGGCGGCGGGCCGCAGCTGGTACGACTTCAGCACGGCGCCGGTGCGCAGGTCGATCACCCGCGCGTCGCCGCCCGCGCCACCGGCCACGAAGAGCCGGCCGTCGTCGATCTTGAGACCGAGCGAGGGGGTGCCCGGGCCCTCGCTGAACGTGGCGCCCGCGCCGGTGCGCAGGTCGACGCGGTAGATGTCGCCGTCGACGCGGGAGCCGAAGTACGCGTACGGCCTGTCGCCGATGGCGATGCCCTCGGGCTGGAAGCCGCTCGGCAGGGTGATTGTGGCGGGTAGTGGGCTCGTCGGGGCCGCCGCGGCGGGTGCGGCGGATACGGTCACCGCAATTGCGGTGAGGCAGAGAGCGTTCGCAAGGGTACGCCGAAGCACGAAACTTCCTTTCCGATGCAGAACGGGACATCAAGATTCTCGGCGCACGTGAAGGCACACACAACTGATTGCATACATAGCAATGTCCGCATACATTGGCGACGGCCTGCCGGACGACGGAAGGTGGACTCCATGGGAGCCGGCCACGACCACGGGACCCGAGATCTGATCACCAGCGGCGCCGATCATCGACGCCGGCTCTGGTGGGCAGCCGGGCTGCTGACCGTCTTCATGGTGATCGAGGCGGTGGCGGCCTGGATCACCGGCTCGCTCGCGCTGCTCTCCGACGCCGGTCACATGTTCACCGACGTGCTGGCGATCGCCATGACCCTGGCCGCCATCACCGCGGCCCACCGCGCCGGCACCGACTCCGGCCGCACCTTCGGGCTCTACCGGCTCGAGGTGCTGGCCGCGCTCGCCAACGCGGTCCTGCTCACCCTCGTCGCCGGATTCGTACTGGTGCAGGCGGCCCGGCGGTTCACCGACCCGCCGGACGTGCCGGCCGGGTGGATGCTGCTGGTCGCGGTCGGCGGCCTGGTGGCGAACCTGGTGGCGTTCGCGCTGCTGCGCTCCGGGGCCAAGGAGAACATCGGGGTCCGCGGGGCGTATCTCGAGGTCCTCGGCGACCTGCTCGGCTCGGCCGGGGTCATCCTGGCGGCCCTGATCATCTGGGGGACCGGCTGGACCTATGCGGACCCGATCGTCGCCGTGCTGGTCGCTCTGATGATCCTGCCGCGCACCTTCGCGCTCGGCCGCTCCGCGGTCCGCATCCTGGTCCAGGCCGCCCCGGAGCATCTGGACGTCGCCGCGGTCCGTGACCGGCTGGCCGCCGTTCCGGGCGTCTGTGACGTCCACGACCTGCATGTGTGGACGCTGACCGAGGGCATGGACGTGGCCTCGGCCCACCTGAGCCTGGACCCGGCGGCCGAGCTGGGCGCGGTGCTCAGCGTGGCCCGCGAGGCGCTGCACGAGGACTTCCACATCGACCACGCCACTCTCCAGGTGGAACCGGCCGGCGCGGGCCGTCACTGCACCCCCATCAGCTGGTGACGTAGGTAGCGATCATCCCGGGTTTCGGGGGACGATCGGGTCATGCCATACACACGGCATCTGTACTTTTTGCGAACCGCCACGCCCGATGCGCAAAAAGATAACAATGCGAGACATGAGTGACGGGCGTGTCATGGTCTTCGCGCCGGCCCCACAGCTGACGGTGACCATCGAGCAACACCACGACGAGCCGGAGTTGCACGTGCACCCCGGCGGTCAGGGCATCTGGCAGACCCGCATGATCACCGTGCTGGGGGCGCAGGTGACGCTCTGCACCGCCGCCGGCGGCGAGGTGGGGCGGGTCCTGGCGCCACTGCTCGGCGAGCTGCCGGGCGTGACGTTGCGGCTGGTGCGACGGGAGCACGGCAGCGGCTGGTATGTGCACGATCGCCGCGGCGGCAGCCGGCAGGAGATCGCCGAGCGGCCCGGCAGTCCGCTCTCCCGGCACGAGCTCGACGAGCTCTACAACCTGACCCTGGCCGAGGGCCTGCGGGCCGGCATCGCGATCCTGAGCGGTCCCGCACACCCCTCGGTCATCAAACCCGAGGTGTACGGCCGCCTCGCCGCCGATCTGCGGGCCAACGGCTGTCATGTCATCGCCGACCTGTGCAGCCGCCACCTGGCCGCCGTGCTGGAGGCCGGGATCTCGGTGCTCAAGATCAGCCACGAGGAGCTGATCGCCGACGGGATGGCCGCGGACGGCAGCACCGGGGCCCTGACCAAGGCGCTGGTCCAGCTGCACGAGGCGGGCGCCGAGACGGTGCTGGTCTCCCGGGCCGACATGGGCGCGCTCGCGCTCTTCAACGAGAAGATCTACACCGTCGCGCTGCCCCGGCTCACCCCCGCCGAGCATCGCGGCGCCGGCGACTCGATGACCGCCGGAGTCGCCGCCACCCTGGCCAACGGCGGCCCGATGGACGAGGCGATCCGCACCGGTGCGGCCGCGGGCGCCCTCAACGTCACCCGCCACGGTCTCGGCACCGGGCACGTCGACGCGGTCCGGGTCCTCACCGAGAGGGTTCGGCTGACCCCCATAGAGAAGGCATCATGACCCCCACAGCGGGCAATCACCAGCGAATGCGAATCCTGATCACCAACGACGACGGCATCGAGTCCCCGGGCATCCGCACGCTGGCCCGTACCGCCGCACACGCGGGATACGAGGTCGTGGTGGCGGCACCGCTGAGCGAGTCGAGCGGCGCCAGCGCCTCGATGACCGCGGTCGTCCAGGACGGCAAGATCGTCTCGGAGGCCCGGGAACTGGCCGGCTGCAAGAACATCCCGGCGTACGGGGTGGCCGCCTCCCCCGCCTACATCGTGCTGCTGGCGCTGCGCGACGCCTTCGGGCCCGCCCCGGACGTGATCCTCTCCGGCATCAACCGGGGCGCCAACGCCGGAGCCGCGGTGGTGCACTCCGGAACCGTCGGCGCCTGCCTCACCGCGGCGCACGCCGGCCTGCACGGGCTCGCCGTCTCCCTGGACGTGCTCACCCCGGCCGCGGCCAGCGCGTCCAGCGGCGGCGCCGCCATCGCGGCCCTCGACCGGATCGACGACGAGCAGCACCACTGGATCAGCGGCGCCGAGATGGCCATCAAGCTGCTGCCGTCGCTGATGCACACGCCACCGGGGACCGTCTTCAACCTCAACGTCCCCGACCTGCACGTCGACGGCATCCGAGGGCTGCGGCAGGCGTCGCTGGCCCGTTTCGGCCAGGTGCAGATGAGCATCGCCGAAGCCGGCGATGGTTACGTCCGGACGGCGGTGCAGGCCGCCGAGGAGAGCCTGGACCCCGGCACCGACCTGGCCGCGCTGGCCGAGAACTTCGCCGTCGTCACGCCGATCCGGGCACCCCACGAGGACCAGAACATCCGGATCAACGTCGAGGGTGTGCTGGTGCAGAGCCCGGCCTACTGAGCCGGGATGCGAGCCGGGTCAGGCGGTGACCGTCTCCTCGTCGAACGGCTGTGGATTGCCGAAGAGGCCGAGCAGCCCGGTGACCCAGAGCTGGCGGTGCGCGAATCGGCTGGGGCGCGTCACGACCAGCTTGACGCCACTGACGCCGGCCAGCTGGAACGCCGCGACCAGGGCACTGATGCCCACCGAGTCGATGAAGGTCACGTGCCGCATGTTGAGCTCGATCCGGGCGGGCGAGCCGCTGGACAGGTGCGTCGCCACGGCCTCACGGATCTCGTACGCATTCTCGACGTCGATCTCGCCTCGCGGCGACACCTCCACCGCGCCGTCGGCCAGCGTCGACGTCGTTATCGACAGCGTCACGTCTTCCCTCCACCCACCCGGCAGATCCGGGTGCTGTTCCTTCTATACGCGGGCGGCCACAGCACCGGCCCCGGGCAGGGCGGCGAGGGTTGCCCTCGAAAGGTTCGGTGAAACTGCCCGAAAGATTAGGCCCCGAACCTGTCAGCCACCTGAGTGGCCCGTGTGAACCTCGTCAACAGTACTGCGGGGCGTCAAATCGTTTTGGAAACGTGATGGCATCCACAACGGACGTTTGCCGACGTCATAGATGGGAAAGACCGTTGAACGACCCTTCGCAGGAGGTGACGGACGATGTTCGCGAGCAAGAACCGGGCCGAACGGACCGCCGAGGAGGCCTGGGAGCACCTCTCCAGCGCCTGGACCACGGCCGGGGACAGCGCGGAGCGGGCCGGGCGGCAAGGCCGGCGGCTGGCGTCGCGAGCCGGTGACCGGGTGACGTCTGTCACCGACGAGGCGGTCGCCCGTGCCGCCGCGGCCGCCGATGCGCTGGCCGGGCGACGGCCGTCCCGCCCGTGGGCGCTGATCGCCGGCGTCGGCATGCTCGGCGCACTGGTCGGCTGGGCGGCGGCGAGCACGGCCCGCGCGGCTCTCGAGCGGCAGGCCGAGAACGAGGAGATCGAGCTGGCCGAGACGGCGGTCGTGGTCACCCCGACGTACGACGACCACTGACCTTTCGGGGGCGTTCCGGCTTTTCGGGGGCGTTCCGGCTGCCCCCTGCTGCTCTCCCATGATGAGCCACGGCTCTGTACAGTTGAGCGGCATTCGGCTTGAACTCCTACAGATAAGGTCCCGCTGGTGCTCAGTGCAGGAAGTCTCCTGGACAACCGCTACCGGTTGGACGACCGCGTCGCCACCGGCGGGATGGGTGACGTCTGGCGGGGCACCGATGTCGTGCTCGGCCGGACCGTCGCCGTGAAGGTGCTGCGGACGGCGATGCTCGAGGACCCGGAGTTCGCCGCCCGCTTCTACGGCGAGGCCCGGATGATGGCCGCGTTCCGGCACCCGGGTGTGGTCGAGGTCTACGACTACGCGAGTGACGGCGACTACGAGGGCCCGGAGAAGGTCGCTTATCTGGTGATGGCGTTCGTGGAGGGCGATCCGCTCTCCAGCCGCGTCAAGGAGGGCCCGATCGGCGTCGCCGAGACGATGGCGATCGTGGCGCAGGCGGCCGACGCGCTGCACGCCGCCCACGAGAACGGGATCGTCCACCGCGACGTCAAGCCGGGCAACCTGATCGTGAAGCCGACCGGCGCGGTGATCCTGGTGGACTTCGGGGTGGCCCGGTCCACCGCCATGACCAGTGTCACCGGTCTCAACGCGATCGTCGGCACGGCTCTCTACATGGCGCCGGAGCAGGTCGCCAAGGGCAACCTGACGCCGGCCACCGACATCTACGCGCTGGGTGCGGTGGCCTACCACTGCATCGCCGGCCGGCCACCCTTCGACGGTGACAACGCGCTGCAGGTGGCGTTGCGTCATCTGGAGGACGATCCCGACCCGCTGCCCGACCACGTGCCCTACGAGGTGCGTGAGCTGATCAGCCGGGCGATGGCCAAGCAGCCGGCCGACCGCTTCCAGAGCGCGGCCGAGTTCGCCGAGGCCGCGTTCGCGGTGGCCGGGCCACTCGACTGGAAACGGCTGACCGGCACGTCGATGACCGCCCCGGTCAGCCCGGCGCGGGTCGGCAGCGGGGCCTATCCGGCGGCCCGCTACCCGAGTGGCGCCTACCCGGCCACCGCCTACCCCGGCAGCCAGGCGCCGACCGCGCCGATCAGCCCGGCCGCGCCCCGGCCGCTCCCGGCTCAGCGCAGTGTCGTGGCCCCCGCGTCGTTCCCGGTGTCGAAACCGGGCCAGACGCCGGCACAGCGCGTCCTGATGTTCGTGATCCTCGGCTTCTTCGTGATCGCCGGTGGCATCGGTGTGGCCATCGCGCTGGATGACGGCACGCCGCCGGCGTCCAAGGGCAACAATCCCGGCAGCAATCAGGGCCCGCAGGACAATCCCGTGCCGGGCCTGTCCGACGAGCCCAGCAGCGACCCCTCGCCGTCGGAGGCGGAGGAGCCCGTCGTCAAGCCGTCGACGAGCCGGACCAGGAAGCCGTCGGCCAGCGCCTCGGTCAGCTCTTCGCCCTCGCCGAGCGCCTCCTCGGCGTCCCCGAGCCCGTCCTCGGCCTCCCCGACACCGGACAAGAGCAGCGAGAGCCCGTCTCCGGACCCGGATCCCTCGACGCCGATCATCCCGCCGGTGCTCGGCGCCGTGCTCGGCAACTGAACACCGTGGGAATCGGCACCTGAAAAGCAACTAAGCCTCAACTCGGGCGGCCCGCGGCCGATGGTCCCGGCGGCACGGAGAACCTGCCAGGCCGTTACGGGAAGAGGTCGCACCACGATGACAGTGCAGACTCCGCCGGAGCCGGGGCACTACCCGAGCGCCCCACCCTGGTCCGGCCAGCCGGAGCCGGGGCACTACCCGAGCGCCCCACCCTGGTCCGGCCAGCCGGAGCCGGGGTACCACCCGAGCGCCCCGCCGTGGCACGGCCAACCCGGGCCGGAGCCGCAGCCCGGCTACCACGCCGCCCAACCGTCCTGGTCCGGGCAGCCCGAACCGGATCCGGGGCATTACCCGAGCTCGCCGCCGTGGGCCGGGCAGGCGGAGCCCGAGCCGCCGCCGGCGCCGCACACCGCCCCGCTGTACGGCGGGACGGTGGCGCCCTACGGCTCCCCCGAGAACAAGCACGGCCAGCTGCTGGTCCGGTTCCCCGGTGAGGTGCACGACCTGAACCGGCCCGGGGC
Source organism: Actinoplanes sp. CA-252034 (assembly GCF_050956125.1). NCBI lineage: Bacteria > Bacillati > Actinomycetota > Actinomycetes > Micromonosporales > Micromonosporaceae > Actinoplanes > Actinoplanes sp. CA-252034. Next base: position 1,489,222 of record NZ_CP191846.1, on the reverse strand, counting down.
GCCGTCCTGGCGGCCGGTGGTGGCCTGGACGTTCGTGCTCAGCGCGCTCGGCATCATCTCGGTGCTGCGCAGGTCGTCGCAGGCCCGGCGGTACGGCCGCCCGCGCCGTCCCTACTGGATCGCCTTCGTGGTGACGCTGCTGGCCGGCGCCGTCTTCTGGACGGCGGTGGTGATCAAGGTGGCGACGCCGCTCTACCACTACCACCAGGAGTCCGGGCTGACCGAGCAGTTGCAGACGGCGCTGGTCTCGGACAGCCGGGTCACCAAGAAGTTCGGCGCCGTCTCCGCGGTCGAGTGCACCACGGAGAGCGACCGGGACGCCGAGGGCGTGCGCACCTACCTGTGCACGTTCCAGTTGTCGACCGGCAAGACCAACGGCATGTACGTCAACGCCGACACCGAGGGCAACTGGCGTGAGAAGGAGTGAGAGGCCGGCCCGGTAGGACGGGCCGGCCCTCGGGTCAGAAGACCGGCACGCCCTCGCGGACGAGCCGCCAGTTCTCGACGTAGAAATCGGCCGGGTCGATGCGCCCCTTGGCCTGCGCCCAGTCGATCAGGAGCTGGCGGATCTCCTGCTGCGCGTTGTAGACCTGCGTCTTCACGATGCCGGGGAAGCTGCCGCCGCCGGAGCGCCGGTAGTTGTTCACCGCGACCACGAAACGTGCGTCGGCTGCCACGTCCACGCCGGCGATCTGCAGGCGGGTGATCCGGCTGCCGACTGGCTTGCTGATGTCGATGTCGTAGTCGATCCCGGAGAGCACGTCGTAGTTGTAGTCCGGCACCGACGGGTCGTTGATCGTCTCCGGGTCCACCGGGGCGCCGACCGCGTGCGTGAGGAAGTACTTCGCCGAGTACTCCAGGTACGCCTTCACCTCGGCGCCGGTCAGCACGACCGCTTCCAGGGTGTTGTCGTAGATGTAGAGCCCCGCGACGTCCTTGATCTTGACGTCGCCCTGCGGGAACACCGCGGTACGACTGAACGGCGCGGCGATCGACAGCACCGGCAGCGACGCGTGCTCGGTGCCGGTCAGCGCCGCCGTGACGGTGTCGGTCTGCACCCTGTTGATGTAGTCGAGGATCGGGGTGTCCTCGTACCGGCTGGTCGCGGCGGAGAGCTCGACCGTGGAGGCGGCGACGACCTGGTTGACGTACGCCACGGTCTTGTCGTGCTGCTTCTTCACCGCGGCGAGGACCTTGGGGTCGGCCTCGACGGTGTTGGTGTTCAGCGACGCGGCGGCCTTCGACGTGATCTTCCACCGGCCCTTGACGCGGGTGATGTCGAAGTCCATCTTGGTGAGCCGCTGGCCCCATTTCGACGGCTCGGAGAGCAGCACCTGCTCGCCGGTGGTCGGGTTGGTGACGAACCGCTGCGCGACCTCGCGGTGCGCGTGCCCGAAGAGGATCGCGTCGATGCCGGGGACCTGCTCGGCGATCAGCGCGGTCGGGTTCTCGTTGGGCAGCTCGGAGCCGTAGCTGGAGACGCCGCTGTCGCCGCCGTGCGCCGAGATGAGCACGACGTCGGCGCCGCGGGCCCGCATGATCGGCACCCACTTGGCCGCCGCGGCGATCATGTCGGTGAACTCGATCTTCCCCTCGACGTTGGCGCGGTCCCAGATCGCCGACCCCGGGTTGGTGAGACCGAGGATGCCGACGCGCAGCGTCGGCGCGTGGCGGCCGAGCGAGACCTTCTTGATGACGTACGGGGTGAACGCCGGCCGCCCGGTCCTGACGCTGATCGCGTTCGCTGCGAGCGCCGGGAACCCGAGCTGCCGGATCCACAGGTTCAGCAGCGGCAGACCGTAGTTGAACTCGTGGTTGCCGAGCGTCACGGCGTCGTAGTGCAGCACGTTCATGGCGCGGGCCATCGGGTGCTTCTCACCGGTCGAGGTGATCGGCTCCTGCTTGGCGTAGTAGGTGGCCAGCGGGGTGCCCTGGATCGTGTCACCGGCGTCCAGCACCAGGACCGGGCCGGTCGCCTCGGCACGCAGCCTGTTCACCAGCGCCGCCAGCTTGGCCACGCCGACGTCGTTGTGCGCGCTGTCGTCGTACTCGGCGTCGCGGTAGTAGTCCCAGTTGTAGACGTTGCCGTGAGTGTCGGAGGTGCCCAGGACGGTCAGGCGGTAGGTGGTCGTGCCGCCACCCTTGGGGCCGGCCTGCGCCGCCTCGGAGACCATCAACGGCGCGGCGACTCCGGCCGCGGAGGCGGCGAGGACGCTGCGCCGCGATACGCCGGTGGGATGGGTCATTGCGGACCTCTCAGCATCAGATCAGGTGGCGCCTCGTGGGCGCTGAAGACTGAACCCTAACGGCCGATAAGGAATCGGTCGATGGAACGACGGTTGCATGGAGATCAAATCTGGTCGAGGGCCTCGATACCCAGGAGAAACATTCCGGCGTGGAGGGTCCGTGCGGTGAGGTCGGCCAGCCCGAGCCGGCTCGCCCGGACGTCACCCTCGGCCCGCAGCACCGGGCACCGCTCCCAGAAGACCGAGAACGCCACGGCAAGTCCGTGCAGGTGGACGGCGAGCCGGTGGGGCTCGGCCGAGGCCGCGGCGGCCCGTACGGCCGGCTCGAACCCGAGCAGCGCCAGTGCGAGGTCCCGTTCGGCCGGCTCGGTCACGGTCACCTCGCCCGGGCCGCTGCCGGCCTTCCGGAACAACGACCGGATCCGGGCGTACGCGTACTGCAGGTAGGGGCCGGTGTTCCCGGTGCTGGCGAGCATCCGCTCCCAGTCGAAGACGTAGTCGCCGATCCGGTCGCCGGAGAGGTCGGCGTACTTGATCGCGCCGATGCCGATCGCCGGGGCGGTGGCCCGCGCGGTCGCCTCGTCGAGCAGCTCGGCCAGTTTGATCGTGTCGCCGGCCCGGGACTTCAGCATCTTGCCGTCGGCGCCCAGGATCGACCCGAACCCGATGTGCTCGGCGGTCACCGCCGCGGGCAGCCAGCCGGCCTCCCGGGCGACCGCGAAGACCATCTGGAAGTGGATCCGCTGAGGGCTGCCGACCACGTAGAGCATCCGGTCCGCGCCCAGTTTGCCGACCCGGTGCCGGACGGCGGCCAGGTCGGTGGCCGCGTACCCGAAACCGCCGTCCGCCTTCCGCACGATCAGCGGCAGAGGGGCGCCGTCCCGCCCGGTGAACCCGGCCGGGAACGCGCACAGGGCGCCGTCGCTCTCGATGAGCAGGCCCTTCTCCTCCAGGCCGGCCACCACGGCGTCGAGATCGTCGGAGTACCGGCTCTCCCCCGCGAAGTCGTCCGGGCCGAGGGTGACGCCGAGCCGGGCGTAGACGTCCAGGAAATACCGCTCGGACCGGGCGACCAGCTCCCGCCACAGCTCCCGGGAGAGCGGGTCGCCCGACTGCAGCGCCACCACCCGCAGCCGCGCCCTGGTCCGGAAGTCGTCGTCGGCGTCGAACTTGACCCGGGCCGCCTGGTAGAAGGTGGTGAGGTCGCCGATCGAGTGGTCGCCCGCGCCGCCGGAGTCGATGAGGTGCTCGACCAGCATGCCGAACGGGGTGCCCCAGTCGCCCAGGTGGTTGACCCGGATCACGTCATGACCCAGCCACTCGTACGTCCGGGCCAGCGCGTCCCCGATGATCGTCGACCGCAGGTGGCCGACGTGCATCTCCTTGGCCACGTTGGGGCCGGAGTAGTCGACGACGATCCGCTCCGGGTCCGCGACCGGGGCGACACCCAGCCTCTCGTCGGCGGCCGCGGCCCGCAGCGCCCGGTCGATCAGGGCGCCGGTGAGGGTGAGGTTGAGGAAGCCCGGGCCGGAGACCTCGACCTCGGCGACACCGGCCAGGTCGGCGGCGGCGGCCACCGCGGCGGCGATCTCCCGGGGCGGCCGGCCCAGCTCCCGGGCCAGCCCGAGCGCCGCCGCGGACTGGAAGTCGGCGTGCGGCGAGGCCCGGACGGCCGGATCGACGGGATGGCCGGCGACCGCCTCGAAGGCGGGCGCGAGCCGGTCGTGCAGAAGCGATTCGAGATTCATGGTCGACTCCGTCGAGATGATCGGGACGGGTCGGACCGGTGCCTTCTCCGGCTCCGGCGGGTGTCGACCCGCCGGAGGGAAAGCATGGCTTCAGCGGCGGCCGTGAGGACGCCGGCGTCGCTCGATGACGAGCTGCGCGCTGAAGCTGGACATGCGGCGACTATAGCCCTCCTGGCACTATCGGGGCCATGACCGGCTGGGACGAGGACGGCGACGGGGTGCTGCGGCTGCCCTCCGGGCGGATGGTCCGTGGGCGGGGGCTGCGGCGGGCGATGCCGACCGGGCATCCGCCCCAGCTCGGGATCTATCTGCAGGGGGCGACACCGCCGGAGTTCGGGTGGGACAGCCGGTGGGTGCGATGGCCCGACTTCTGGCTGCCGCGCGATCGGCCGTACACCCTCGAGGTCTTGACGGAGGCCCTGCACCGTGCGGCCGGTGAGCGGGTGGAGATCGCCTGCACCGGGGGTGTCGGCCGGACCGGGACCGCCCTGGCGTGTCTCGCCGTGCTCGACGGCGTGCCGCCGGGCGAGGCGGTGGCGTTCGTGCGCCGCCACTATCACCGGCATGCGGTGGAGACGCCTTGGCAGAGACGGTTCGTCGCGCGCTTCCGCGGCTGAAGCGCGCGACGGGCCCGGGTCACCGCGCCGGCGGGCGCCAGACCGTGAAGTCCTCGATGTGGAAGTGGCTGGCCACCGTGCGGAAGGCGAACCAGCCGCCGGTGTACGGGTCGGCGTCCGCATGGTCGAAGACCAGCCGGTCGTCGCTGTAGTAGCGGATCTGCCCGCCGTTCACCAGGATCCGGATCCGGACGGGGACGTTCGCCTCGATCAGCGGCGACGTGTAGTCGTAGATCAGCGGGCGGTTGCCCGGCTCACCCACGTACTTGCGGAACCTCGTCGTGGTGTTGAGGTTCGCGCCCTGGCCGACGTAGTAGGTCTTCAGGTGGTCGTACTGGGCGAAGGCGCCGTTGCGGGTGGTCGCGAAGATGTCCTCGGGTGAGCGCACGTCACGGGCGTTCCAGAACGTGTTCAGGTCGGTGACCTTGTCGTTGGGCCCGCCCGCCGAGACCGGGGTGGCGGTGAACTCGATCTCGTACGGCCCCTCGATCTCCTGCTTCAGCCAGACCGTCGCGCCGTTGGGCACATCGATGTCGAGGACCCCGCCGGAAGCCGCCACGGTGCCGCCGCTCTGCAGCTCGGCTGACCACTTGCCCGAATCACCGGTGAAGTCGTCGTGGGCGATGACCTGCCAGGCATTGCCCACGGAGGCGGTGGTGGTGATCCGCGGTCTGGCCGGTGGCCGGCTGCCGAAACCGAGGAAGAAGTCGGTCAGCGTCGACTGCAGGTAGCCACGAACGGTCCAGCCCAGCCGGTACGCCGGGTTGTGCGCCAGGGTGTAGAGCTTGACGTTTGTCGGGATGTTCGTGGTGAACAGCTTCAGCGTGGTGTGGTCGGCGGTCTCGGCGAAGTACTCCTCACGCCAGTCGCCGAGGATGTCGCCGTAGAACGGGACCGCGTTGCGCCACGACGAGACGACACCGGACGGCTCGAAGATCTTGGCGCTGGTCTGCTTCTTCGGGTTCCACTTCTCCACGTAGGTGTTGTCGAGCAACTCGGAGCCCTTGTCGCCGTCCCACCAGATGCGGAAGTTGACACTCGGGGTGGCCGTGGAGATCCGCGTGCCGTCGACGCTCCACACGCCGGCGCCGGGCAGGCCTGCGTTCGCGGTGGCGGCCCAGAACTCGTAGCCCTCGTGGGACGGGTCGATGTCGGCGGTGGTGCCGCGCGGGACGTCCCAGAGGGTGGCGTCCTGCGGGACGTCCGGGTGCGAGCCGGTGATCAGGCGCTCGCCGGTCGCCGCGTCGTAGTAGTACCAGGGGAAGCTCGTGAAGACGCCGCCCTCGGTCTGCTGGATCGCGTAGCCCTCCAGGCCCGGCCGCGACGGGTCGAGATCTCCGATGTGGAACCGGTCGCCGTGGGTCGATCCGGCCACCACGTAACGGAACGTGCCGTCGCTGTTGACGACGTAGTTACCGTCCGCGATGTCGTCCCGGCCGTCCTGGTCGACGTCGACGACCCGCAACTGATGGAAGGAGGTGCCCTGGCCGGCACCCCGGACGAACTTCCACCGCCGGGTCAGGTCACGGCCGTCGAAGTCCCAGGCCGCGAAGAGGACCCGGAAGTCACCGCGCTTGGCGCCGACCCGGACGACCTGCTTGGTGATCAGGCTGGGGTGCACACCGTCCAGGTAGGCGACGCCGTACTGGCCCCCGGACGGGCCGTCGACGGCGAAGTCGCCCGCCACCGGGACCCGCTCGCGCTCGACACCCGTCAGGCCGTCGATCACCGACACGAACTGGTCGAGGGCACCGGCCGACTCGATCACCGCGCCATCACTGAACGTGACACCGTTCGCGGTCTTCACGACGACCTCGGAGCGGCCGTCACTGTCCAGGTCGTACACCGTGACGTTGTCGTCGTTGCGGTAGCCGGCCACCTCGCCGTAGCCGCTGATCGCGGCGGGCGGCGGGTCGTTGGCGGCGTTGCCGGCGGCCCGGGCGTACGAGTTGACGCCCAGGTCGACACGCCACAGGTTGCGGCCGTCGAGGGTGTACGCCTCCAGGTAGTTGGGCTTGTCGAGGGCGTACGAGAGCCGGGACACCACGATCTCGTAGCGGCCGTCGCCGTCCAGGTCACCGGGCCACGCGTGGTGCACGTAGTAGTTCGGGGCGGCCAGCAGCGGGATGTCACCGGGCGTGAAGGCCGGGCCGCTCGGTGCCTGCTCCCGGTTCCTGACGACGGCCCGGACGGTGTAGACGCCTGCGCCGTGGGTGGTGTCGGTGAAGTTCGTCGACTCGTCGATCGGCTTCCGGTTGAGCTTCCTCGCGCCCTTGTAGACGTTGAACGCGACGTTGCCGCCGTACTCGGTGCCGAGCAGGCGCCAGCTGAGGTAGGTGCCGCCGTCCCGGGCCGGCACCGCGACCAGGCCGCGGTCCAGTGACTCGACGATGCGCCTCGGATCGGAGCCGGCGTACGCCGGTGTCGCCAGGAGGCCGAGAGCCAGCGTGAGGCCGGCCGCGGCTGCGGTGATCGCTTTCATGCCGCGGAAGGTAGGGGACGACTGTGTATCGACGTTTGCGGAACTTTGAATCCCCGGGCGCCGCCCGGGGCCGTTGACTCAGGTGAGAGCTTTGCCGCGCTGCAAGATTGAGACGGTGGCCACGCTCCCATCGAGAGCGGTGATCAGCACCTCGAGTCGTTCGAGCAGCTCGGGTGCGACCGGCAGGTCGGCGAGAACCCGCCGGCTCTCCTCCTCGACCCGGTCGTGCAGTCGGCGGCCGCGGGCGGACAGATGCACCCGGATGCGCCGCCGGTCCACATCGTCGCCCCGGCGGTAGACGAGGCCCTCCTCGGCCAGGCGGTCGATCAGCCGGGTGAGGCTGCCCGGCGGCAGGAGACTCAGCTCGGACAGCTCGGTCATGAAATGGCCCCGGCCGTCGGCCAGCACGCGGACCACCCGCCACGCGTCCGGGGAGCAGCGCTCGGCGTCGAGGATGACGGCCAGGCGGCGTGACATCAGCCGCTCGGCACGAGTGAGCAGGTACATGAGGTCCGTGGATCCCCGCATCGTCGGGATGTTACCGAACGGGGACCGGCCCTCCTCCACATCGAGCCGGCGGTGCTGGAGCATGAGGCCATGTCGTCGTTCGACGTGGCGTTCGTCGTGCCGTTGCAGGGGCCGGCCGGGATCTTCGGGCCGAGTGCCGAGCTGTGCGCCGAGCTCGCGGCCGAGCAGGTCAACCGGGTCGGCGGCGTCCTCGGGCGGGAGCTGCGACTGGTCCCGGTCGACGGTGGCGCTCCCCCGCAGACGGTGGCGGCCGAGGTGGCCGCGCTGGTGGACGCCGGCGCGGTGCAGGGCGTGACGGGCTGGCACATCTCCACGGTTCGGCAGGCGCTCGCCCCACGGGTGGCCGGCCGGGTGCCGTACGTCTACACCGCGCTCTACGAGGGCGGGGAGCGCACCGAGGGTGTCTATCTCACCAGCGAGACCCCGGACGTGCAGCTCTTCCCGGCGATGAGCCTGCTCGCCGGTGAGCGGTCGGCGCGCAGCTGGTACATCGTGGGCAACGACTACGTGTGGCCACGCCGGACCGCCGGGGCCGCGCGCCGGTACGCGACGGCGGCCGGGATGACGGTGGCCGGTGAGGACTACGTGCCGTTGGGCACGCACGACTTCGCCACAGTGCTGGGGGGCATCGAGCGGTCCGGCGCGGACGCGGTGCTGATGCTGCTGGTCGGCACCGACGCGGTGCGGTTCAACCGGGCGTTCGGCCGGTCCGGTCTGGCCGCCCGCTGTCTGCGCCTGAGCACCCTGATGGACGAGAACATGCTGCTGGCGAGCGGTGCCGCGGCCACTCACGACCTGTTCAGCACGGCCGGCTTCTTCGCCTCGATGATCACCCCGGAGAACCTGGACTTCCACGGGCGGTACGCGGCCCGGTTCGGCCCCGAGGCGCCACCGCTGGGCAGTCTCGGCGAGTCGTGTCACGAGGGCGTGCTGCTGCTCGCGGCGCTGGTCGAGCGGGCCGGGTCGCCGGACCTCCAGGCGATCGGGGCGAACGCCGGGTCGGTGTCCTACGAGGGCCCTCGCGGACTGCTGCGGTTGCGGCAGCGGCACGTGAATCAGCGCATCTACCTGGCCCAGGCCCGGGGTGTCGAGTTCGACGTCCTCACCCAGCTGCCTTGAGTCGATCGCGCATGTGTGGCCGATCCTCGTGAGACCGCCGCCCGCAGGAACGTAGCCGCAGCCGGGCCCGGCGGACGGCTTTCATGATCCTGGATGTCAGGAGTGTGCCATCCTCTGCGCGCCTTCGCGGATGGTGGCAGAACTTTGACAGCGCGATTCTCTGAAGATCCGCGCCCTTCCAGGGAATTCGTGGTCCGACCGGAGCGGCGGCTACAGAGTTGGAACATTCAAGAAATGTCAGAGCAATGACGCAGAGTCAATCTTCTCTCACCTGCAGCAGCCGGCTGCACCTTGCCGGCGGCCCGGAGCGACGAGCTCCGAACGCCGGCGACCCGCCCTGGACATCCACATCCGCCGTGCCGCGACCCCGGCGGCACGCTCCCTTAACCAGGAACGGAGTTCCCATATATGTCCACCACCAGCAAACGGCTGCGCACGCTCACGGCCATGGGCGCCATCGGGACGACCGTGGCCCTCGTGCTCGCCGGCTGCGGCGCCCGAGCCGGCGACGAAGCGGCCGGCAGCGCGACGTCCGCGGCACCCAGCTGTGTCGACACCTCCGGCAGCACCGTCAAACTCGGCTTCCTCAACTCCCTCACCGGCGGCATGGCGATCTCTGAGAAGACCGTCTCCAATGTGCTGCACATGGCCGCCGACGAGATCAACGCCGGCGGCGGCATCCTCGGCAAGAAGATCGAGTACGTCCAGGAGGACGGCGCCACCGACTGGCCCACCTTCGCGGAGAAGACCGAGAAGCTGCTCACCCAGGACTGCGTCGCCGCGATCTTCGGCGGCTGGACCTCGTCCTCCCGCAAGGCGGTCAAGCCGGTCGTCGAGAAGAACAACGGCCTCTTCTTCTACCCGGTGCAGTACGAGGGCCTCGAGTCGTCGCCGAACATCTACTACACCGGCGCGACCACCAACCAGCAGATCATCCCGGCGATGGACTTCCTCGCCGCCAAGGGTGTGAAGAAGCTGTTCCTGGCCGGCAGCGACTACGTCTTCCCGCGCACCGCGAACGCGATCATCAAGCTGTACGCGGCCAAGCTCGGCATCGAGATCGTCGGTGAGGAGTACGTCCCGCTGGACAAGGACGACTGGACCAGCCAGGTGGCGAAGATCGTGGCGGCCAAGCCCGACTTCATCTTCAACACCATCAACGGCTCGTCGAACGTCGGATTCGTCAAGGCGTACTACGACGCCGGACTCAAGGCCGAGACGACGCCGATCATCTCGGTGTCGATCGCCGAGGAGGAGGCGCCGGCGATGGGCCACGAGGTCACCGGCCAGTTCGCGTCCTGGAACTACTTCCAGTCGCTCAAGACCGACACCAACCCGAAGTTCATCGAGAGCTGGAAGGCCTACCCCAACAGCAGCGGTGTCACCTCCGACCCGATGGAGGCCGCCTACATCTCGCTGTACCTGTACAAGGCACTCGTCGAGGCGGCCGGCTCGTTCGACGTCGACGCGGTGAACGCCGCGGCGAAGAAGAACACCATCACGTTCGACGCACCGGAGGGCAAGGTCACGCTCGACGGCGACAACCACCACATCTCCAAGCCGGGTCACATCGGCAAGATCAACTCCAGCAACCAGTTCGACATCGTCTGGGCCTCCGACAAGTTCATCGAGCCCGACCCGTACCTCGAGGCCTACGACTGGTTCCCGGCCGACATCCGCAAGCAGCTCGTGGACGCGGCGGGCTGATCACCCGCGGGGTCGCATGTCGCCCACGGCATGCGACCCCTCCCCCTCCATCGAGACGCTAGGAAGAGAGTGCACGTGGACGCACTGATCGCACCGCTGCTGAACGGCAGCGCACAGGGGGCGCTGCTCCTGCTCGCCGCGCTGGGCCTCTCGCTCACCTTCGGCCAGATGGGCGTGATCAACATGGCCCACGGTGAGTTCCTCATGCTCGGCGCCTTCGCCGCCTACCTCGTCCAGCAGGTCATCACCGCAAGCAACCTGTCGATCCCGGTCGCGCTGCCGGTCGCGTTCGTCGTCGCGGGCCTGTTCGGCCTCCTGCTGGAGGTCACGATCATCCAGTGGATGTACCGCCGGCCCCTGGACACCCTGCTCGTCACGGTCGGGGTCAGCCTGATCCTGCAGCAGGCGGCACTGCAGATCTTCCCGTCCCAGGGCGTCCCGGTGGAGAAGCCCGGCTGGCTCGACGGGCAGCTGAACATCCTCGGTTACGAATGGCCGCTCCGGCAGCTGTTCACCATCCTGCTCGCGGCCGCCTGCGTCGCCGCGCTGGCGGCCTGGCTCAAGTACACCCCGTTCGGCCGCCGCATCCGGGCGACCGTGCACAACCGGGACCTCGCCGAGACCTCCGGGATCTCCACACGCACCATCGACCGTCTCACCTTCTTCACCGGGTCGGGTCTGGCCGGGGTCGCCGGTGTGGCCGCGTCGCTCATCGGCGGCACGAACTCCCAGATGGGCGCGCAGTACATCATCCCGGCCTTCCTCGTCGTCGCCGCCGGTGGCATCGGCCAGCTCAAGGGCACCATCATCGCCGCGTGGGCGGTGGGCATCGCCCTCTCGTACTTCGCCTACTGGACGACCGGCAGCCTGGCGCAGGTGCTCGCCTTCATCCTCGTGATCGTCTTCCTGCAGGTCCGCCCGCAGGGTCTGTTCACGGTGCGAACCAGGAGTCTGGCATGACCAAGATGAAGTCATGGATCTCCCTCAGCGGCATCGGGGTGTTCGCCGTCCTGCTGCTCGCGGTCGCCCCCTCGTCCTCACCGACCACTGGCTCAACAACCTCGGCAAGTACTGCTGCTGGGCCATCGCCGCCGTCGGCATCGGCCTGGCGTGGGGCCGGGGCGGGATGCTCGTGATGGGGCAGGGTGTGTTCTTCGCCCTCGGTGCCTACTCGATGGCCATGCACCTCACGCTGGAGACCGCCGGTGACCGGATCCCCGGGTTCATGGTGCTCTACGACCCGCTCGCGCCACTCCCGGCGTTCTGGGAGCCGTTCCGCAGCGCGGGGTTCACCCTGCTGGCGATCGTGGTGCTCCCGGTGGTCATGGCCGGTCTCCTCGGTTTCGCCCTGTTCAAGCGCCGCGTGAAGGGCGCGTACTTCGCGATCCTGACGCAGGCGCTCGCCGTCGCGCTGGCCACCCTGATCAGCTCGACGATCCGCGAGACCGGGGGCGACACCGGGCTCAGCGACTTCAAGTACTTCTTCGGCTTCGTGCTGAACGACCCGGCGAACAAGGTCATGGTGTTCCTCATCGCGGCCGGGCTCCTCATCCTGTGCCTGCTCGCGGTGTGGCAGCTCTACCGCAGCCGTTTCGGGGAGCTCCTCGTCGCCACCCGGGACGCCGAGGAGCGCGTACGCTTCCTCGGTTACGACCCGGCCAACGTCAAGCTCGTCGCCTTCGTCGTCTCCGCGCTGATGGCGAGCATCGCCGGAGCGATGTTCGTGCCCATCGTCGGCATCATCACTCCGGCCGAGATCGGCGCCGCCGCCTCGATCCTGATGATCGCCGGTGTCGCCTTCGGCGGCCGCGCATCGCTCTTCGGCCCCGCGCTCGGCGCGATGGCGGTCGGGTGGGGACAGTCCAGCCTCGGCTCGACCTGGCCCGAGGGCTGGACCTACATCCTCGGCCTGCTGTTCGTCGTCGTGATCCTCTTCCTGCCGAACGGCCTGTCGTCGCTGCCGGCCAGATTCATCGCGGCGCGCCGGAGACCGGAGCCACAGCCCACCCCGGTGATCGCCGCCGCCGAACTCGAAGAGGTGCGGTCATGACCGGTGCTTCACTCGTCGTCACGGACCTTCAGGTCGAGTTCTCGGGTTTCGTCGCGGTCGGCGGCGTCTCCTTCGACGCGCACCCCGGCGAGGTCCGTTTCCTCATCGGCCCGAACGGCGCCGGCAAGACGACCTGCATCGACGCCATCACGGGGCTGACCCGGGGCACCGGGTCGGCCATGCTCGGCGACAAGGAGCTGCTCGGCCGGCAGGTGCACCGGATCGTCCGCCTCGGGGTCGGCCGTACCTTCCAGACCGCGAGCGTCTTCGACGAGCTCACCGTGCTGCAGAACCTCGACATCGCGGCCGGGCGCCACCGCCCCTGGACCTCGCTGCTGCGGGCCCGGCGGGGCATCGACCCGTCGATCGAGCACGCGCTGGAGGAGACCGGGCTGACCGGCGAGCTCTCCACGCCTGCCGGCATCCTGTCGCACGGCCAGAAACAGTGGCTGGAGATCGCGATGCTGCTCGTGCAGGACGCGAAGGTGCTGCTGCTCGACGAGCCCGTCGCCGGCATGAGCCATGACGAGCGCACCGCGACCGGCGAGCTCCTCCAGCGCATCGCGGCAAAGCGGATCGTGCTCGTGGTCGAGCACGACATGGACTTCATGCGCCGCTACGCCACCCGCGTGACGGTGCTGCACCAGGGCAGGGTGCTCTCGCAGGGCACGGTGGCCGAGGTCCAGGCCGATCCCCGGGTGCAAGAGGTCTACCTCGGCACAGCAGACGCCATGACGGAGGGCTGACATGCTGGAACTCACCGACATCGAGGCCGGGTACGGGCGCACGCGAGTCCTGCACGGCGTGACGGTGCCGTCCGGCCGGGTGGTGGCCGTGCTGGGCCACAACGGCGCCGGCAAGACGACCCTGCTGCGTCTCGCGATCGGCCTCATCAAGCCGTCGAAGGGCCGCGTGGTGTTCGACGGCGAGGACATCACGTCGCTCGCCCCCAACCAGCGCGTGGCTCGCGGTATGGCGTACGTGCCGCAGGGCCAGCAGTCGTTCGGCCAGCTCACGACGCTGGAGAACCTGCAGCTGGTCGCTGACGGGCGCCGCGACGGCAAGGCCCTCATCGAGGCGCAGATGGCCCGCTTCCCCGCGCTGGAGCAGTTCGCCGCCCGGAAGGCGGGCCTGCTCTCCGGCGGGCAGCGCCAGCAGCTCGCGATCGCCCGCGCCCTCATCACCGAGCCGAAGCTGCTCATCCTCGACGAGCCGACCGAGGGCATCCAGCCCACGATCGTCGCCGAGATCGAGCAGACCATCATGCAGCTGGCCGGGGAGGGCATCAACGTGCTGCTCGTCGAACAGCACATCGGTTTCGCCCTGGAGGCCGCCGAGCGCTACGTGGTGCTCGCGTCGGGCCACGTCACACGGACCGGCGAGGGTGGCAAGGCAGCCACCTCCACCGTGCGAGCCGCCATGGCGATCTGAGCCGGCATGACCCACGCCCGCAATGCCGTCGTAACACCGGACAGCGACGATGCCCCCACGCAAGGTGCCTTAGGGGATGCCACTGTGTCGACGGACAACGCGCGCGCGGCCGCAGAGGACAGCCTGGAGGACTACGCCTTCCGCTATGTGCCGCGCACCTTCCGGCGCTGGAGCGCGGCCTCCGTCGGCGCGACCGCCCTCGGGTCCATCGCGTTCCTCGCCGACTTCTCGATCGGTGCGAGCATCGGCATCGACCACGGCACCGCCAACGCTGTGCTCGGCATCGTGTTCGCGTCGGTCATCATCGTCATCGTGGGCGTGCCCGTCGCCTACTACGCCGCCCGCTACAACCTCGACCTCGACCTCATCGCCCGCGGGTCGGGATTCGGCTACTACGGCTCGATCATCACCACCATCATCTTCGCCGGCTTCACCTGTATCTTCTTCGCTCTGGAGGGCGCCATCATGGCGCAGGGGCTGCAGGTGGCGACGGGGATGCCGCTGTGGCTCGGCTATCTCATCTCGACCGTCGTGGTGATCCCGATCGTCATCTACGGCATGCGTGCGCTGGAGCGCCTGCAGTTCTGGACCACGCCCCTGTGGCTCGCCCTCGCCCTGCTGCCGCTGCTGTGGATCGTCGTCTCCGACCCCGAGGCGGTGAGCGCCTTCACGTCGTTCACCGGCGACTCCGACGGCTCGATCACCTTCGGCGCCGTCGTCTCGAGTGCGGCGGTGTGCTTCGCCCTCACCCCGCAGCTGGCGGAGCAGATCGACTACATCCGGGCCATGCCGCCGCGTACGCCGTCGAACGCCCGCTCGTGGTGGACGTCGTTCGCGTTCGCCGGCCCGGGGTGGGTCGTCTTCAGCGGCACCAAGCAGGTGATCGGGGTGTTTCTCGCCGTCTATCTCCTGGTACGGGTCGGACCCGATCTCGGGCACCAGGCGGCCGAACCGGTCAAGCAGTTCGTCGTGATGTACCAGACCCTCCTCCCCGACTGGCTAGCGATCGTGCTCGCCCTGGTGCTCATCGTGGTCGCGCAGGTGAAGATCAACGTGACGAACGCGTACTCGGGCTCGCTCGCGTGGTCGAACGTCTTCACCCGGGTGGCGAAGCACTACCCGGGTCGCACGATCTTCGTGCTGTTCAACCTCGTGATCGCCTACGTGCTCATGATGATGGACGTCTTCACCCTCATCTCCTTCGTGTTGAGCCTCTACGCGAACGTCGTCATGGCCTGGCTCGTGACGATCGCCACCGATATCGCGATCAACAAGTGGGTGCTGCGCATCTCGCCGCGCTTCCCCGAGTTCCGCCGCGGCATGCTGCACGACTGGAACCCGGTCGGGCTCGTGTCGGTGGCGCTCGCCTCGGTGCTGTCACTGCTCGCGTTCGCCGGGGTGTTCGGCGCCGCCGTCAAGCCGTTCTCGGTGCTCATCGCGATCGGCGTCGCGGTCGTGGCCACGCCGGTCATGGCCCTCGCCACGCGTGGGCGCTACTACCTGCGGCGCCGCTCCGACGGCATCGACTCCCCACGGTTCGACGAGCACGGCAACCCCTCGGGTGAACGGCTCCGCTGCCATGTCACCGGGTACACGTTCGAGCGGCCGGATATGCTGGCCTCGGCCGAGAGAGGACCGCACGGCGAAGTGCAGTACGTCTCGTCGCTGGCGCTCACGCTCGACGATTCCGATCACTACGTGCTCCCGCCGGAAGTCACCGGGCCACCGCGCCGGGCGGCCGCCCGAAAGAGGGGGACGTGATGGAGGAGCCGGTCGACACCGCGACCGCGATTCTCGCGAGTGCCGCGGTGCTGCTGCGCGAGCGCACGTTCGACGACATCTCCTACCGTGTCCTCGCCGATGAGGTCGGCATCTCGGAGCGCACGATCTACCGCCAGTACCCCACGCGGGCGCACCTGCTCGCCGCACTCTCGAACTGGATCGAGCAGACCCGCTTCCCGCTGCCGCCGTTCGTGACCGTGTCCGATTTCCGCGCCGCCGTGCACGAGCGCTTCCGCGCCTTCGACGCGTCGCCCGCGTACGCGTACGTCGGCGCGCGCGCGTCCGCGATCTCGCCGACACTCGACACCGAGCCGGCCTACATCACGCGTGCGATCGAGGCGATGCTCGACGTGGCGGCGCCGACGCTCAACCGACGGGACCGGCGGCGGGTCGCGGCATCCCTGCGCTACTTCTCGTCGGCGATGTTCTGG
This sequence comes from Actinoplanes sp. CA-252034, assembly GCF_050956125.1. Taxonomy (NCBI): domain Bacteria; kingdom Bacillati; phylum Actinomycetota; class Actinomycetes; order Micromonosporales; family Micromonosporaceae; genus Actinoplanes; species Actinoplanes sp. CA-252034. The sequence goes on along the minus strand of NZ_CP191846.1, from coordinate 1,473,081 downwards.
GCTCGACTGCGTACGGGCTTCGACCTGGACGCCGGCGAGATCTGCGACGCGTTCGACCACGCCGTGGACACCGTGCTCGCGAGACTGCCCGACGCGACGTGGGCGGAGCCGCTCGCGAGACTGCCCGACTCGACGCGGGCGGAGCCGCTCGCGAGACTGCCGGACCCGGCAAGGGCGGAGCAGCTCGCGAGACTGCCCGACCCGGCAAGGGCGGAGCCGTGACCGGGCCGGTCCCGGTCCCGGCGCTGAGTGGCACGCAAGTGGCGATCCTCGCCGCCTACACCGAGCTGATCGAGGAGCTCGGCAGCGACGACGTGTCGTACCGGGTCATCGCGCGCCGGGCCGGCATCGCCGAGCGCACGGTGTTCCGCAATTACCCCACGCGCGTCGACCTGCTGCTGGCGACCGCGGCCTGGATCGAGGCGACGCTGTTCGCCCGCGAGGAGTCACACTCCATCTTCGACATCCCCCTCGCGATCCGGGAGGCGATGCAGCGGTACGACGCGCGGCCGGAGCTCGCACACGTCGTCGCCGAGACCGCCATGCGCGGCGTGAACGGCGCGGCGCCGTCGCCGGGCCGGGCGCAGCTCGAGCGGCTGTTGGACGCCGAGGTGCCCACCCTCGACGCGGCGCAGCGCAGGGCGGTCATCGCGGCGCTGTCACACCTCGACTCCGTCGGGACCTGGGTGACGTTCCGCCGGGAGTTCGGTATGGACCGGCGTGACATCGCCGACGCCGCCGCGTGGGCGGCGGAGGCCGTACTCGACGGCCTCCGCGACCGCGTCACCCCCGCCTAGCTCCTGTTCGGCAAGGGTTGGGGCCGGTCACCGGCCCCTCCGTCACACCTGGTTGGACGGTTCGCTCGAGAGCAGCTTCTCCATCTTGGCGTCGATCTCGGCGAGCGCCTGCTCGGCGCGGGCGTGCTCACCCGGCACGTGGGCCAGGATCGAGCCGGCCTCGGCCACGTACGGCACGGTGCCCGGCTCGAAGTTGATGTTCCACTTCGTCTTCCAGACCCGCTCGGCGGCGCTGGTCGCGGCCCTGTCGATCTGGGCGGCCAGCCACTTCTTGTCGGCTTCGGTGAGTGCCACGGGGATGTCCTCCAGATGCCAGGAAGCGGTCGAGGCTTCGAGCTTCGTCTCGTATGAGGCGGAGAAGTGGGCGTGCTCGGTGTGCGGGCTGTCCCCGCTGTACGAGCGCTGCCTCCACCCGTTCGACGCCTCCCAGATACGCCGGTTGTAGATCACGTAGCGCAGCCGTCGCTCGGCGCCACTGCGGCAGCGGGCGACCACGTGCTGCACCACCTTCTCCATGGTCAGGTCGGATTCGCGCAGGTCGGTGTCGAGGTCGATGGCGTGGACCTCGTGTTTGGAGTCGGCGTCCCGGATCGGGACCCGGCCGACCTCGTCGTCGTTGTGGTCGGAGACGCGGTTCTGGTGGGCCGTGTCGCCGATGGTGCCGTCGCTGGACCTGTCCCGGTTGGGCGCGATCCGATTCAGCTCGGTGCGCAACCGGCCCAGGCACGGCACGAGAACCCAGGTGGCCATCGGGCTCCTCTCAGCGTCCGCAGGGCGGTTCTGTCGCCTGTATATCTCCGGGAGGTACGGGCAGAAATCACCCGAAGACGCGAAAGCCAATGCCAAATTGCCGGTTTGTGACGACGGTCACCACGTGAAACGACCGGGATAGACCACTTCGGCCAACTCCTTCTGCCCCTCCGCGTTCGGGTGGAAGTAGTCGAACTGGTTCAGCTGGCCGATCTCGAAGCGGACCCGGTGCGCCGCCCCGCCGTCCCATCGACAGCGGTCCCCGTACTCCCGGCAGGCCTGTCGCAGTTGGGTGTTGTAGTCGTCGATCCGGTCCCGGACGCTCTCCCGCCGTCTCTGATCGGCGTCGGCCGTGGAGGCCGGGTCGGCGAGCATCGACGGGCAGATCCGCCCCCGGCTCCAGATCTCGACGGCCTTGTCGTTCTCCCGGCCCACCTGCCAGAGGCGGTAGAGGTCGGGGATGCTCACCACCAGCACGCGCGCCTTCGGCAGGCCCTTACGCAGCCGCGCCAGACCCTCGTCGACCTCCTTGCGGAAGGTGTCGGCCGGTGTCATGTCCTGCACGCGGCCGGCGCACGCGTCGTTGGCTCCGATCAGAACCGTCACATACTGCGGTTTCAGCTGGACGGCTCGCCGCGCCTGCTCGTCCAGCGCGTCCGCTTCAGCGCCCGGAGTGGCCAGATTGTCGGCATTGCGCTTGATCGCGTCGTTCTTGTCGAGGATGCGCTGATAGTGGCTCTGGATGGCCTCGTTGTCGCCGGTCGACCAGGAGTTGCGGGTGCAGGCGACATAGGCGAGACAGGCACCGAGGCCCGCGGTGATCGAGTCGCCGAGTGCCACCATCGAGGCCGGATAGCCGGTCGCGGGCCTGGTGGGCTCCGGCTTGCCGGAGGAGCCCGGGGTGGCCCGGCCCGTGCCCTCACAGGCCAGCGCGAAGACGGCGAGCAGAGCCAGAGCGGGGACGTGCCATCGACGCATCACCCCTCAACCATGCCTCACCGGGTGCGGCGGCCGGCGGGTCAGCTCACCTCGGAGAGCGGGCGCAGATAGGCGGGATCGGTCAGGACCTTGTCGACCTCGGCGGCGAGGGCCTTGGCCCGGGTCGCGACGGTCGCCTGCCGGGCCAGGATCTCGTCGACGTTCAACCGGTCGACGGCGATGCCGGGCACGTACAGCCAGCCCTTGGGCAGCGCCTTGCCGGCCTTGGCGTGCTCGGCCTGGAGCCGGCCGGCGACGGCGCCCTTCACGTAATGCTCGGGTGACACCAGGATCAGGTCACCCGCCTTGACCGCGGCCAGCGATTTGGGGTCAATGTCGAAGGCGCCGGCCACCCAGGAGGCGATGTCCCGGCGGCGGATCTCGGCGAGGTTCCAGCCGTCGGCGTCACTGGTGCCGATGAAGGCGAGCGCGCTCGGGTTGACCTTGACCAGGGTCTCCCACGCCTCCATGTTCGCCTCCACCTCCTGTTTCGTGTCGAACGGCCCGAACACGGTGACGGTGGGGAGTCGCTCCTTGAACTCGTCGCGGATGCCCATGGCCCGGCGGTCGAGCACCGAGACGCCGGGTGAGGAGGTGCCGAGGACGACCTTGCCGGTGGCGTTCGACGGGAGCTGGGTGATCACCTTCCGGGCGAGCAGCCGGCCGAGCTCGTAGCTGTCGTTGCCGATGAACAACTCGACGCCGGCCGACGGCAGAGCCGGGCTGTCCACCGCGACCACCGGCACGCCTTCGCTGATCGCGGTGGCGATCGGCTCGGCGAACAGGTCCGGGTTGAGGGTGAAGACCGAGATGCCGTCCGGGGCGGTCTTGCGCATCTCCTGGAAGAGGGCCAGCTGCCGGGGGCCGTCGATGATGTTCGGTCCGTCCACCTGCAGGCTGACGCCCTTGACCTGGTTCACTCCCGCGATGAAGCCCAGCGACATCTCCTGGGAGTAGTTGAGCTGCTTGTTGGCCACCACGAACCCGACCGTCGGCGTACGGCCCCCGTTGTCGTCCTGCTTCGTGCACGACACCGAGCCGAGAAGCAGCAGGACCAGCGCAGAGCGAAAGATCCGATATTTCATAGCTCTTCCATGTTCGCGCCTTCCTCAAGTCAGTATGAGGGATCTCCTTTAACCGGGCGTCGGTTCAGCCGATCGATAGCACCGCGAGCGGCTCCTCCCAGTGAGCCGCATCGGGATGTTCTGTGGAGGTATCGGGGTGCTCGGGAAGGTTGTCCGTAGCAAGGCCGTGGCGCGTGCCGCCGTGATCGGCCTCGCGGTCGGTGTCTTCGCGCTGGCCGCTCTTGCCGCGATCAGCATCACCACCAACGCCAGAACCACGAGCCACGTCCGGCACGTCTCGCAGATCAGCGACCACTGGGCCGAGCTCGATGTGAACATCAGCGTGGAGACCGAGGCGCTCAACAGCTACGTCGTGAACAAGAAGTTCGGCCGGGATCTGCTGGACAGCGCGCTGCACTCAGCGAGTCAGGGCCTGGCATGGCAGGCACGCAACGGCGACGAGCTGGACGTGCAGAACGCGGCGCTGGCCACGGACGCCTACGGCGCGTTCACCCAGACCCTGATCGACGTACGCCGTGCCACCAGCGATCCGGAGTACTCGCAGGTGCTGGCCGACCAGGCCGCCCTCGGCTCCTCGATGCTGCGTAAGACGGCCAACGCCAACGTCACCCGGCACCGGCTCGCGATGGACGCCTACCTGGCCGAGGCCGACCAGTTCAACCAGAAGCTCAGCCTCGCCGCGACCGTCGTCTGCAGCACCGACTTCCTCCTACTCGTGCTCTGCGCGTCGATCCTGCTGACCCACCAGCGCCGGATCGAGGGCCAGGCCGTGGAGAGCCGCTACCGTGCGCTGCACGACGAGCTGACCGGCCTGGCCAACCGGGCGCTGCTGGCCGACGAGATCGACGCCGCGCTGTGGGAGGCCGAGCAGGAACACGAGTCGGTGGGCCTGCTGCTGCTCGACCTCAACAAGTTCAAGGAGGTCAACGACACCCTCGGTCACCACGCCGGTGACCTCCTGCTCAAGGAGGTGGCCGACCGGCTCACCGCCGCGGTGCGGACCTCCGACACCGTCGCCCGTCTCGGTGGCGACGAGTTCGCCGTGCTGATGCCGGAGATCCACTCCCCCGAGCACTGCTCGGAGATTGCCCGCCGGCTGCTGGAGTCCCTGGAGGGACCGGCCGAGCTGGAGGGCGTGACCGTCGACATCAGCGGCAGCATCGGAGCGGCCGTCTACCCGTTGCACAGCTCGTCCGGCACGGAGCTGCTGCAGCACGCCGACATCGCGATGTACACGGCCAAGCGCAACCGGCTCGGCGTCGCCGTCTACGACCCGTCGGCCGACAACCACAGCTCCCAGCAGCTGAGCCTGATCGGCGAGCTGCGCCGGGCCATCGACGAGGACGAGCTGGTACTGCACTACCAGCCGAAGGTGTCGACGAGCACCTGGCGGGTCGTCGGTGTGGAGGCGCTGATCCGCTGGGAGCACCCGGTCCGCGGGCTGCTCCAGCCGGGCGAGTTCATCCCGCAGGCCGAGGAGAACGAGATCATCGTGCCGCTCACCGACCGGGTGCTGACCATGGCCCTCAACCAGCACCGGATCTGGCGCGCCCAGGACACGCCACTCCCGGTGGCGGTCAACGTGCCGACGGTCTGCCTGCTCGACGAGACGTTCCCGGACCGGGTCGCCAAGGCTCTCGCCGCCTCCGGCGTCGCGCCCGGCGCCCTCACCCTGGAGATCACCGAGACCTCCATCATCAACGACCCGGTACGCGCCTCGAAGATCCTGACCGAGCTGCGCGCGATGGGCGTCCGGCTGTCGGTGGACGACTTCGGCACCGGCTACTCGTCGATGTCGTACCTGCAGAGCATGCCGCTCAACGAGCTGAAGATCGACCGCAGCTTCATCCGGACGCTGTCCGACTCGCACGGCGGCACCGCCATCGTCCGTGCCGTGCTGGAGCTGGCCCGCGCCCTCGACCTCGAGGTGGTGGCCGAGGGCGTCGAGGACGAGGAGACGCTGATCCTGCTGGGCAACATGGGATGCACGTACGCGCAGGGCTACTACGTCAGCCGCCCGGTCCGCGCGTCGGACCTGATGGCCTGGCTCGGCCGCCCGGCCCTGGAGTCCGTGTAACGCCGCAGACCTCTAGGGAGCTTCCGAGGTCAGGGTCTGTGCCAGGTCACCGCCGCCCCGGCCGGCCTACCTGCCGGGTTCGGGTGTTCTCGCCGCCGTCTACGGTCGGTGACCGAGCCCGGGTTCCCCTACCGGGTGCACCGGACGGCTCCGGCGATGGGCCTTGTGCCAACCCGAACCGCTGCTCGGGTACGACTGCGGCGCGACACCAGCGTCGGCGAGCCGGCCCACGCGTGTCAGTAGTCCGTACCAGCGTCGACGACCCGGCCCACGCGTGCCAGCAGTCCGTACCAGCATCGGCGACCCGGCCCACGCGTGTCGGTAGTCCGTGTAGTCGATCTTCTCCGTGGTCGCCGGCGGTGATGGGCGCACACGTAACGGTTGCGTGTGCGCTGGTCGTCGCCCTGGCGTTGGTGAAAGCCCACGATCGGGGTTGCGTGTGCGCTGGTGGTCGTGGGGGCGTGGCTGGGGTCGCACGATCGGCGTACGTGTGCGCCTGTCCTCGTGCTCGTCCTCGGCGAAGGTCTCGGCGAAGGCAGGGAACGTCCTGGTGACGAGTCCCCCGGGCAAGGGCAGCGGACGTCTCGGCGACCAGTCCGTGAACCGCGGCGTGAACGGGCTTCCGGCCACGTCATGACCTGGCTGAGCTATGGCCAGCCGGCGCCGGCGCAGACCCTGATTCCGAAAGCTCTCTAGACCGCCACCGGTGATCGTCACCGGGGGCGGTTCCGTTCTCCTGCAGAATCGTCTACAACCGATCCTCGCGAGCCGCCGTCGGAAAGGGAGAGACAGCGACAGGGAGCGGGACCCATGCCGGAACCATCCGACCGTGACTATCTGGCGTACGTGCACGCGCGCGTCGCCGGGTTGCGGCGCACCGCCTTTCTGCTCTGTGGCGACACCCACCAGGCCGACGACTTCGTCCAGGAGACCCTCACGAAGCTGTACGCCCGGTGGCCGCGGATCGGGCGGGTGGACAACGTGGACGCGTACGTGCACACCATGCTGGTCCGGGTCTTCCTCGACGACCGGCGCCGGGGCTGGTGGAGGGTCCGCCTGCTGACCGGCCCGCCGGAGCCGCCGCCGGCCGAGCAGAGCCCGGAGGACCGGCCGGTGGTGCGGGCCGCTCTGGCGAAGCTGCCACCACGGCAGCAGGCGGTGCTGGTGCTGCGCTATCTGTGCGACAAGCCGGTCCGTGAGGTGGCCGAGCTGCTGCGGTGCTCCGAGGGCACGGTGAAGAGCCAGACCGCCCACGGCCTCACCCGGCTGCGTGCCCTCCTCGGTGTCCCCGCCCTCGAACACGCCGTCTCCCCGAGCCACGGTGATCGACGATGAGAGATGAGGACGAGATGACCGACGAGCGCGCCGTCCGGCTGCTGCTCCCTCTGCGGGAGGAGCCGGAGGGCCCGTCGCGGATCGACGTGCGGCGGACCATGGTGGAGGGTCACCGGCGCCGGGCGCTGCGCCGATGGTCCTCGGGCGCGGCGCTGATCGCGCTGACCTCGGTGGCCGCGGGCGGCGGGACGCTGGCGGCCACCGCGCTGCACGAGGAGCCCCCGGCCCCGCGACCCGTTGTCACGGCCACGGCGGCCGCCACGCCGAGCCGGGCCGCCGCGCCGGCCGTGCCGACCGGCTGCACGGTCGTCCGGCTGCCCACCGACGACGCACGGAAGGGTGTGCTCACGGCCGGTGATCCGACCGGGCGCTACCACGCCGGGCGCACCTACGGGCCGGCGAAAAGCCCGATCATCTGGAAGGACGGGAAGATCCTGGCCCGCCCGCGCCTGATCGGCGAGGACCCGGGCATCAGCGACATCAACAGCTCGGGCGTCGCGGTCGGGTCGGCGTTCATCGGCGAGCGGCAACAGGGGTACGTCTACCGCGACGGCCGGGTGACCGAGCTGGACGGGCAGCACACCACGCCACTCGCGATCAACGACGCCGGGGTCGTCGTCGGCGCCATCGGCGAGGTACTGAAGGAGTCCCCGGTCCGGTGGGATTCACCCACCGCGAAGGCGACGAGGCTGCCGATGCCGGCCGGCATGACGTCCGGCCGCGCCGACGGGGTCGACGAGGACGGCACGGTGGTCGGCCGGATCGCCGCCGCCAGCCGCGAGATCGAGAGCGGCTACCTGTGGTTGCCGGACGGCACCGGCCGGGTCATGGAGATGCCCGAGATCGAGGGTGGCCCGGCCGACTACTTCTGGCCCGAGTCGATCAGCGACGGGTGGGTGGCCGGCCGCGCGGTCGACGACCGGGCCGACGGCAGCCGGTATTTCACCGCCCTGCGCTACCGCATCGCCGACGGCGTCTACGAGACCCTGCCGGAGAACGTGTTCCCGAACCTGATCGCCGCGAACGGCCTGATCGCCGGGGGGCCGGCCGCGCGCGACAGGCCGCCGCTCATCACGGCCGGCGCCGAGGTGGTCGAGCTGCCGCGGTACCGGACGGCGAAGGAGTACGAGATCACCACCTTCAGCGCCGACGGGCGGCGGCTCGGCGGCTACACCACCGACTCCGACGGCGGGCAGGTCGGCACCGAGCCGCTGCTCTGGACCTGCCGGTGAAACGCGCCGGGCGGGCGCCGTAGTCACGGCGCCCGCCCGGTTCACTCGATTGGGGTCAGGAGACGGCCACGTCGTCGAACCAGACCGAGCCGGTGTTGTCGCCCGACTTGAGGTGCAGCTGGACGCTGGTGGCCCCGGCCGGGGCGGCGCCTTCGACGACCAGCTTGGTCCAGGAGGAGTTGCCGGCGGGCAGACGGTTCGAGGTGTTCTGGCTGATCCACTTGCCGTTGACGTCGAACCAGCTCAGCGCGATCTCGGTGATGCCGGTGGCGTTGACGCCCCGGGCGAACGCCTCGGCGCGCCAGCGGTAGCCGGCCTGCACGGGGGTGATCGGGGAGGTGACCAGCGACGGCAGGCCGGCCGCAGTCCGGGTGGTGCCGGAGAAGCGGACCGACTTGGCGCCGCTGCGGGCGACGTCGGCGACGATCACCGGGGCACCGGCGTCGGCGTTGGCGATCCGCCACGGCGAGTCGCCGGGAGCCGCCTCGAAACCGAGGTTCAGCAGGCTGTTCGGGACGGCGCCGGTGTTCCACCAGCTGCTCACCACGGTCGCGGCGAACTTCGCGGAGCCGTCGGCGCGGTAGAGGCCGAACTTGTACTGGGCCGGCATCTGCGAGACCTGCGAGTTGGCCGGGATGGCGCCGCTCGCGAAGTCGTTGAGCGTCCACGGCGACACCGAGCGGACCCCGGTCTCGGCGGCGGCCCGGAACACCCGGGCCAGGTAGGCGCCCTGCTCGCCCTCGCTGACCACGGCGCTGCTCACACCGGTCTCGCCGATCACGACCGGTGTCGGGGAGACGGCGGCCTGCGCCTTGCGGATCTCGGCGAGCGCCCGCTCCGAGGAGCCGTAGAAGTGGAAGTCGTAGTAGTCGAGCGGCGTGGCGGTCAGCGACGACTTGATCTGCGCCATGCCGGCCGCGCCGGTGCCGCCGTCGACCGAGAGGGTGAGCGGCATGTTCGGGGCCCAGGCCCGGACCGCCGGGATGACCTGCTTGATCCAGGTCACCGCCGCGGTGTCGCCGGGCTGGAACTCGTTCTTCAGCTCGACGGCGAGCACGCGGCTGTCGTTCACATACGGCCCGAGGACCGACTTGGCCCAGTTGACGCTGTTGCCGACCTCGTTGTAGCCGTTCCACCAGTCGAAGAGGGTGACCTTGACGGTGAGGCCGTGCGCGTCGGCGATGCTGATGAACTTGCGCAGCTTCTCGGCGTACTCCGGCTTGGGGGTGGGCCAGCCGAACGCCTGCGGGAAGACGATCACCCGGACGTTGTCGGCGCCGAGCGCGGCGGCCTTCGCCAGGTCGGCGTCGATCTTGACGGGGTCGAACCCGGTCCACATCGCCGACCAGCCGGCGTCCGACGGGTAGTAGTTGAGCGACTTCGCCGTCTGCACGGCCGCCATCCGGTCCGTCATGGTGGGAGTCTCCCCCTCCGCCAGCGCGGGCACGTCGGAGAGACCGAGGGTCATCAGAACGGTGGAGGCCAGGATGCCGGCGCGAACGCGGAAGCTGCTCATAGGGGGTCGGTGCCTCTCGCAAGGTTGCTATTCGGGGGTGACCTCTCATTCGGCTCCGGCGTCGGATCTCCCAGCTTCCGGCTGATGGCAAAGTGGTTGCAGGAGGGGTGCGCCAGTTGCCGCGCAACCGGTCGGGGCCCGAGTCCAGCATCGACCGGACCGCCGCCGGTCCACCCGCGACGACCCTGGAATTCACCCCGCTGAGGCGCTGCACGGACAGATCGGTTGCAGTGATCCAAAAACCACGATTCGATGGCTGTCGACCTGATGCGCCGACGGGGAGAACGACATGCGCCTGCTGGACGACCTGCCGAAGCGGCTCGCGACGATCCCCTACCGGGCCGCGGGTCCCGGCGGCGTCACCCGGACCCTGCAACTGGCCGTCGAGAGCCTCCGGGTCGACGCGCTCCCGACCGGCTGCACAGCCCTGCTCGCCACCGGCGACCTCCAGGGCATCGCCGTCTCACCGGACGACGGGAAGCCGGTCCTCCTCGGCGTCGCCCTCGCCGGATACCTGCGGTTGTGGGGCGGCAGCGGCCTGCTGCCGGCGCCCGGCGACATCACGGTGCTGCTCACCGGCGACCTCTACTCGGCACCGAACGCCGACCTCCGCGGCGCGTCCGGCGACGTGCACGACGTGTGGGCGGCCTTCGCCGCCGGCTGCCCGGCGGTTCTCGGCATAGCCGGCAACCACGACCTGGTCACCGACGCGGTGAGCGGGCTCGGCCCCGGCGTCACCCTGCTCGACGGCGCCCGGCGCGAGCACGGCGGGCTCATCGTGGGCGGCGTCAGCGGCGTCATCGGAGACCCCCACAAGCCCTTCCGGCGTACGGAGGAAGCGTTCCTGGCCGCGGTGGAGGCGGCCACCTCTCCCCCACCGGACGTGCTGCTCCTGCACGAGGGACCACGCGGCACCGGTCCCGACCAGCCGGGCCGGCCCGCCCTGCGCACCCTGCTGGAGCGCCGTTCGCCGGCGATCACCCTGTGCGGGCACGTCCACTGGAGTCGCCCGGTGGCGCCGCTCGGCAGCGGTCACATCGTCAACGTGGACGCGCGGGCGGTGCTGTTCACCACGTGAGCTCCGCCGTGGCGGTGCTCCTCCCGGCGGTGCTGCTCACCACGTGAGCTCCGCCTCCACGGCGTAATGGTCGGAGAGGTACGCGGGGCGGCCGTCGTCCAGGCGTACCTCCTCCTGGAAGGCCAGCCGGGCCCCGGCGCGCGGCACCGCCCGGACCAGCACGTGGTCGAGCGCCGTCGGCGACGGCCAGTCCGGCGCCGGCCGGTAGGTCGGCCGCGTGTCGCCGGCCAGCACGTCCCGCAGCCCGGCAGCCGCGAGGAAGCCGTTGAGCAGCGACGACGTCCGCGACACGTTCAGGTCGCCGGCGACCACCAGCGGCGTCGCCGGGCCGAACGCCGCCAGCCGCCCGGCCAGATGATCGAATTCGGACCTCAGGACGGCGGTGTAACGGTCGTCCAGTCGCGCTGACAGATGCGTGTTGACCACCACGAGCTCGCCCTCGCCGGTGGCGATCGTCACGATCCGGGCGCCCTTGCGCATCAGGAGCTCCGGGCGCGCCGGCCCGGTCCTGGGGTAGCGCGTGAACTCGTCGGCCACGATCGGCCACCGGGACAGCACCACGAGACCGCCGTCGAGCAGGACCGACCCGGAGTACGCGTGGTGCCGCAGACCCGGGGCCAGCGCCCGGATCAGGCGCGCGTTGCGCCGGTACATCACCTCCTGCAGGCAGACGACGTCGTAGCCGCCCCGCTCCAGCCGTGGGCCGAGCACCCGCAGCCGCGCCCGCACGTCCCCCGGAACAGGGTGTTGAAGGTCAGCAGCCGCACGATCAGCGGGCCAGCCTGCGCCTGAGGAACTCCAGCGCCAGCGCCCGGATCGTGGCGGCCTGATCATTGTCGGCCGCGCCGGCGTGCCCACCCTCCACATTCTCGTGGTAGGCGACGTCGTGGCCCTGCTCCCGCATCAGAGCCGCCATCTTGCGGGCGTGGCCGGGATGCACCCGGTCGTCCCGGGTCGAGGTCATGAAGAGCGCCGGAGGGTACGCCCCATCGGCCCGGACGTTCTGATACGGCGAGTACTCCCGCAGGAACTCCCAGTCCGAGGGCACGTCGGGATCGCCGTACTCCGCGACCCAGGAGACCCCGGCCAGCAACCGGGTGTAGCGGCGCATGTCGAGCAGCGGCACCGAGGCGACCACCGCGCCGAACAGCTCCGGGTAGCGGGTCAGCATCACGCCCATCAGCAGGCCGCCGTTGCTGCCGCCCTTGATGCCGAGCTGCTCCGGCGTGGTGATCCCGCGGGCGACCATGTCGGCGGCGACGGCGGCGAAGTCCTCGTACGCCCGCAGCCGGTTCTCCCGCAGCGCGGCCCGGTGCCAGTCCGGGCCGTACTCGCCGCCGCCCCGGATGTTGGCGACCGCGTACGCGCCGCCCCGGGCCAGCCAGCCCCGGCCGATCACCGCGTCGTAGCCGGGGGTCAGCGCGATCTCGAATCCGCCGTACCCGCTGAGCAGCGCGGGACCCGGTTTCTCCCCGCCGACCACGAAGTAGGGCACCCGCGTCCCGTCGGCGGAGGTGGCGAAGAACTGGCGCACCTCCAGCCCGGCCGGGTCGAAGAAAGCCGGCTGCCGCTTGAGGACCTCGACCGGCTCGCCGACCGTCCCGAGGCTCAGCGTCGTCGGCAGCAGGAAGCCCTCGGACGCGATCAGGTACGAGTCGTCGCGATCCCGATCGGTCTCGACGATCCACGTCTGGGCGTACTCCCCGGTGGCCGGCAGCGTCTCCCGGCTCCACTCCGGCTCGCCCGGGGTGAGGACGTGCGCCTCGGTCCGCACATCGGTCATGGTGACCAGCAGCAGGTGGTTACGGGTCCACGACCAGCCGTTGAGTGACGTGCGCTCGTCCGGCCGGAACAGCACCGTGAACTCGCGCCGGCCGAACCGGGTGGCCAGCAGCGACCCGGCAGGATGGGTGACGCCGCCGACCGTCCACGATGACCGGATCCGGACTAGCAGCCACTCCCGGTACACGTCGCAGTCGGCGTCCTCCGGCACGTCGATGTGCTCCGGCACCCCACCCGGCGCCCGCACCCAGTGCTCCTGGGTGAAGAACGTCGGATGCCGGACGAAGACGTCACGCTCGTGGCCCGGCGTCGAGTCGTGGTGAGCCCGGACGATGATGTCGTCGGCGTGCCCCTCGAAGACGGTCTCCGCCTCGGCCAGCGGGGTGCCGCGCCGCCACCGCTTGATCACCCGTGGGTAGCCCGAGGCCGTCAGCGACCCCGGCCCGAAGTCGGTCCCGACGAAGAGGTGATCGGCGTCGATCCAGTCGACGTCGCTCTTCGCCTCCGGCAGGACGAACCCGTCCGGCACGAACTCCCGGCGGGCCAGGTCGAACTCGCGGACCACCGCCGCGTCCGCGCCACCGCGGGACAGGCTGATCAGGCAGCGATCGTGACCGGGCCGCAGCACGGTCACGTCGCTCCACGTCCAGTTCTCGCCCTCGGCCTCGTTCAGTGCGCCGACGTCGAGCAGCACGTCCCACTCGGGCTCGTCGCGGCGGTACTGCTCGGCGGTGGTCCGCCGCCACAGGCCCCGTGGATGCTCGGCGTCCTGCCAGAACGAGTAGTAGAAGCCGTCACCGCACCAGCTCGGGAACGGGATCCGGTCGCTGCTGTCCAGCACCTCCCGGATCGCGTCCCTCGTCCGCGTGAAATCGTCGTCGGCCAGAGCCGTCATGGTCTCGGCGTTGCGCTCCGCGACCCACCGGGTCGCCTCGGGCTCGTCGAGGGCTTCCAGCCAGAGATACGCATCGTCGATCATCGGTCGACGATGGCATCAAGCCGCGTCGTTGCCAACCCCGTCCGACGGGCGTTCCGCCGACGGCAGGGCGACCGCGCGCGGCAGCATCTGCGCGGCCAGCAACGTGGCCAGCGCCGACGTGTCCGCGCCGCCGTCACCGTCGGTGCGCACCACCAGCGGCTGCGGCGCCTTGCCGGCCAGCTCGGCGCCCACCTCGAGCCGGCGCAGTGCCAGCTCGTACTGCAGGACCGCCCGGTTGTCGCGGTAGGCCTGGGCCAGCCGCTGCTGCGCCTTCGCCTCGTTCTCCGCCGCGATCAGGCCGCTACGGCCCCGCGTCTCGATCTCGAAGCGGACCCGCTGGGCGTTCGTCTCCTGCTCCTCCAGCAGCTGGGCGACCTGCTCACGGGCCTTGTTGAGCGACGCCTTCACCTCGACGATCCGGGCGTCGCGCACCTTCTTGGCCCGCTCGATGTCCATCTGCAACTGGTCGATCCGGCGCTTGCGGGTCAGGCCCCACTCCTGCTCGTAGGCGGTGCTCTCCTTCGCCACCCGCTCCCGGGTGGCCAGGTGCTGCTGGTACTGGGCGGGCAGCTGCACGTCCGGGATGTTGCAGCCGGTGATCCGTACGCCGTACCGGTCCAGCTGCCGGTTCAGCAGATCCTGCATGTCGGCCACGTCGGAGCCGCGCAGGTCGTACGCCCGCTCGGTCTGGACCATGCGGGCCCGCTGCCGGATCGCGTCCTGCACGGCACTGGACAGCACCAGGTCGAAGTTGCCCGCGCCGATCGTCCGGACGAACAGGACGGCGTCGGTGATCCGGAGCTTCAGGAAGAACTCGATCGAGCGCAGCGGCACGTTCTCCCGGGTCGGGCAGGCCATCACCGGTGCCGAGTACGGGATCTCGGTGGCCACGTCGACCACGAACGCGACCCGCGACCACGGATGCCACAGATAGTGCCGGCCCGGGTCCAGGGTGCGGCTGACCGCGCCGTACCGGGTGAGCACGCCGTTGGTGCCCTGCTCGATCTCCACGATCGAGGACCGCCACCACCACAGCGCGCCGACCAGCAGGAAGAACACGCCCGCCAGATAGGCCAGGACAGCGAGTGCACCGCCGTCACCACGGATCGAGAACATCACCCCGGAGAGCAGCGCCAGCATGCCGAGCCAGAGCGGGGCGAGCCAGCCGAGCCGGCGGCGATGCTTTGGGATGACGACCGGGACCAGGGTGCCGGCCTCGCCGCCGCGCAGCAGCCGGGCCACGTCGCTCCACGGGGCGACCACCTCGCTGATCGTGGAACTACGGCCCTTGGTAGCCGTACTCATGCCTGGTCCTCCTGCTCTTCAGCAACGGCGACGGCCGGCACGGCCGGAGCGTCGGCGTCGCGCAACGCGTTGATCTCCTGCTGGCGGTCGGCGATGCGCTGCGCGACCTCGGTGAGCCGGGTCCGCATGGTCGCCATGTCGGCGGCGGTGAACAGCTCGTTGCCCCGCTCGCCGACCATCTCCCGGGCCAGCTGCAGCAGGTCGATGCCGACCGGGCCGTTCGGGTCGGCCGAGCCGCCGATCCGGACCAGGCGCGGCAGGTGCCCGGCCACCTCCTCCAGCCGGTCGAGGACCTCCCGCTGGTAGCGGTACTCCAGGATCTCCGGGGCCTCGGCGACGGTCACCGCACGGATGTCCAGGGCCTGGGCCTCCAGCAGCGCGGCGTTCGCCTTCGCCTCCGACTCGGCCAGGATGTAGCGCTGCCGGGCCGTCGCCTCGGCCCGGTTCGTCTCCCGTTCCAAGGCCGTGTCCATCTGCGCCTGGTACTGCGCGATGTCCGCCTGGATCGCCGACAGCGTCTCCGTCAGACTGGCCAGCTCCTTGATCAGGTCGCCCTCGTCCTGCTCCTTGCGCAGCTGCAACGCGTACTCGTGGGTGTAGGCGTCCTTGGCCACCCGCACCATCTCCGGCGCGGCCAGGTCCATCCGGTACTTGCGGTCGGACGGCTCGGCGTGCGTGATGTTCGCGTTCGTCAGCTCCACCGCCGGGCGGAACTGCTGGTTCAGCTGGTCCAGCAGGCGGCCCGTCTCCTCACCGACCATGTTGTAGATGTCCGCCGCCGACTGCTCGTAGATCAGGCTGCGGATCGTCTCGCTGACCGCGTTGCCCAGTTTCTCCTCGAAACCGCGGACCGCGCCGAGCGTGTAGACGAACTCCACCGGGTCACTGATCCGGAACTGGATGAACAGGTCGATCGACGCCTTCACCCCGCCTTTGGTCGGCGCCTCCCGGACCGGGGCGTTGAACGGGTACTCGCGGGTGGTGTTCAGGATGTACGACACCCGCTTCCACGGGTTGAGCAGGATGATCCGCCCCGGGCCGACCACCTGCTCCAGCTTGCCGAACCGGGTGATCAGCGCGGCACAGCCGTCCGGCACCATCACCATCCCCTGCCGCCACCAGACGAAGCCCACCGCCAGCAGCGACAGCACCCAGTAGTGCACGCCGAAATACGGGTTCGTCAGCACGTCACCGCCGGCCACCCCGATCGCCGCGGCCGCCGCCACCCCGATCACCGGAAGCAGCAGCACCGGGAGCATGGTCACCAGCGAACGGCCCCGCGGGATCACCATCGGGCAGATGACGTGCACCTGCTCGCCGTCCTGCCGGCGCAGCTCGCTGCGGTTGAGCACCTCTCCCGCCTCGTCCAGCGGGACCATCCGCTGCTCCATGACGGTGTCGATGCTGCCCCCGAGATCGCGGGCGGCCGGGAAGTCGACCGGGTCGACCCCCAGATCCAGCTGCCCCGACGCCGCCGCCTTCCCGAGCCGGCGTGCCTCCTCGACCGCCACCGCCCGGGGATCCGCCCCCTCCGCGATCGCATTGGCCGCCTTGCGTAATCCCTGCTGGAGACGCGCCACGGTCCCCCCTATTCGTGAAGCTGTAGAACCAGAGATGCTATCGAGGTCCCTCAAGAGAAGGGGTTGCTGTACGCCACCGCCGTCGACGGTGTCCGCCGGGAGTCTGACGGCCGCGCGGAAACGCCGCCCCGCGGGACGCCGGCCGGGATCATCCGGAGTGTGACGCATGCGGTGATCATCGGGGGCAGTGTCGGCGGGCTGCTGGCGGCGCGGGCGCTCAGCGCAACGTTCGAGCAGGTCACCGTGCTGGAGCGGGACCATCTGCCGGACAGGGCGGTGGCCCGGCGCGGGGTGCCGCAGAGCAGGCAGGCGCATGCGCTGCTGGCCCGCGGCGGCATGCTGCTCGACGAGCTGTTCCCCGGATTCGGGGCGGAGATGCTCGCGGCCGGAGTGCCGGCCGGGGACCTGCACGCCGACTGCCACTGGTATCTCGACGGGCACCCGATGCGCCGGGCGCCGTCGTCGATGCGGGTCCACGGGGTGACCCGGCCGCTGCTGGAGCATCTGGTGCGGCAGCGGGTGCGGGCGCTGCCGAACGTGACGGTCACCGGCACGGCCGAGGTGACCGGGCTGCTGCACGACGGGCGGGTGCGCGGGGTCCGGACCGGGAACGGCCCGATCGAGGCGGACCTGGTGGTCGACGCCGGGGGCCGGGCGACGCGACTGCCGGTCTGGCTGCGGGAGCTGGGGTACGGCGAGGTGCCGGTCACCGCCGTGCGCACCGACGTGGTCTACACGACCCGCCACTACCGGTACGAGCCGGACCGCATCGGATTCGCCGTGATCAACGCGCCGTACCCGGGGATGCCGCGCACCGGCGTAACGATCCGGCAGGAGGGTGATCGGGTGGTGGTGTTCCTCGGCGGGATCCTCGGCGAGGAGCCGCCGGCCGACGACGCCGGTGTCCGGGCGTTCGCCGAGTCCCTGCCCGGGCCGGAGATCAGCGACTTCCTGCGGACCGCCGAGCCACTCGACGACCCGGTCCGGATGCGTTTCCCGGCCAGTGTGCGCCGCCACTACGAGCGGATGCCGCGCCTGCCGGAGGGACTGGTCGCCGTCGGGGACGCGGTGTGCAGCTTCAACCCCATCTACGGTCAGGGGATCACGGTCGCCGCGCTGCAGGCGCTCGCGCTGACCCGGGCGGCCGGCGGGGGCCGCTGGTTCGCCGCCGCCGCCCGGCTGGTGAACGTGCCGTGGTCGATGGCGACCGCCACCGATCTCCGGTTCCCGCAGGTGACCGGCCCGCGCCGGGCCGTGGACCGGCCGCTGAACGCCTATCTGCGGCGTTACCGGGCGGCGGCCGCCCACGATCCGGAGTTGGGCGCCGCGTTCCTGCGGGTGTCCAACATGCTGGCGGGGCCCGGTCACCTGCTCGCGCCGGGCCGTCTGCTGCGGGTGCTGCTCAGTCCGGTGTCGGCCGGGCCGCACAGCCGCGGCGCGTGCGAGGCTGGTGGTGCGCTCCACGACGTCACCCCGCCATCCCAGCCACCGCCGTCCTCTCCAAGGAGTCGTCCGACAGTGCGAGCCGTACAGATCGCCCAGCACGTCGCGGACCTGCCGCGCGCCACCGCCTTCTACACCGATCTCCTGGGCGCGCCGCCGGTCGCGTCGTTCGACCCGCCGGGCCTGGTCTTCTTCGACCTCGACGGGTTGCGGCTGCTGCTGGACCGGGGTGCGCCGTCGGCTCTGCACTACCTGCTGGTCGACGACGTCGCCGCCACCGTCGAGCGCCTGCGTGCCGCCGGAACGGCCGTCGAGAGCGAGCCGCACGTCATCTTCACCCATGCCGACGACCGGCTCGGGCCAGCCGGGACCGAGGAGGTGCACGCCTTCATCCGCGACAGTGAGGGCAACCTGGTCGGGCTGATCGAGCACCGCCCGGTCCGATGATCATCGACTGCGATCCGGGCCACGACGACGCGCTGGCGCTGCTGCTGGCGGTCGGCGACCCGCGGGCCCGGCTGCTGGGTGTCACCACCGTCGCCGGCAACCAGACCCTCGACAAGACCACCCGCAACGCCCTTCGGATCCTCGCCCTGGCCGGCGCGCCCGGCATCCCGGTGGCGGCCGGCTGCGACCGGCCGCTCGTCGGCGACCTCACCGTGGCCGGGGACATCCACGGCGACTCCGGGCTCGACGGGCCGGACCTGGACGGGCCGGTCGCCGAGCCGGTGGGCGTGCACGCGGTCGAGCTGATGCGGCGCCTGATCACCGGCGCCGCCGAGCCGGTCACCGTGGTCGCCACCGGGCCGCTGACCAATGTGGCGCTGCTGCTGCGCCGCCACCCCGAGGTCGTGCCGGGCATCGAGCGGATCGTCTTCATGGGCGGCTCGACCGAGCGGGGCAACACGACGCCGTACGGCGAGTTCAACATCGTCACCGATCCGGAGGCGGCCGACATCGTGCTCCGGTCCGGGGTGCCGGCCACGATGATCGGCCTGAACGTCACCCATCAGGCGCTGGCCACCACCGAGATCATCGACGGCTTCCGCGCGCTGGGCACCCGGCTCGGTGACGTCTGCGCGGAGCTGATGACGTTCTTCGCCGCCACCTATCACCGGGTGTTCGGGTTCGGTCATCCGCCGGTGCACGACCCGATCGCGGTGGCCCGGGTCCTCGACCCGTCGATCGTGGCCACCGTGGCCGCTCCGGTCGCGGTCGAGCTGGCCGGGACGTACACCCGCGGCGCGACCGTCGTGGACCTGCACGGCCGCACCGGCCGTCCGTCCGACGTGGACGTCGCGGTGGGGCTGGACGTGGACGCCTTCTGGCGCCTGCTGATGACCGCCGTGCGCAACCTCGGCCGGTAGCATTCGGCCATGCAGGGCGCCACGAAGCTGGAGCGACGGGTGATCGCCGCCGCGGAGCAGGCTCTGGCCCGGCAGCGTCAGGTGAGCCCGGTCGACGTGCTGACCGCGATGGGCTGGCTGCCGCCCGGCCGGGTCACCGACTGGCGGCAGGGCCGCGCGCCCGACCTCGAGTCCATCGCCGCGGTGTCCCCCGGCCGCCTCACCGACGCGCTCGAGGTGTTCCGCCGCTGGGTCGACGGGCGGGGTCTGCGGCCCAGCGAGATCGACTACGTCGCGGCGGCGCGTGACCGGCGGCCGCTGCGGTTCACCGCCGACGGCGACCCGGAGCGCGAGGCGGCGTACCGGACCCACTGGATGTCCGCCGACCTGACCGACAGCCAGCGGGAACGCATCACCACCCGGCAGAACAGAGCGCCGGACCTCGTCGTCGTGCTGCCGGCCGAGGCCTTCACCTGCGCCCTCTGCGCCGCGACCGACGGCGACCTGCTGATCATGGAGGACGCCGGCCCGGTCTGTCTCGCCTGCGCCGACCTCGACCACCTGGTGTTCCTGCCGTCCGGCGACGCGGCCCTCACCCGCCGCGCCAAGGCGGCCAGCCGGCTGTCCGCCGTCGTCGTCCGGTTCAACCGATCCCGCCGCCGGCACGAGCGCCAGGGCCTGCTCGTCGAGCGGGCCGCCGTCGACCGGGCCGAGGAGCAGTGCCTGTCCGACGAGGAGGCCCGGGCCCGCCGTCGCGACCGTGACCGGGTTCGCCGCGAGGCCGCCGACGAGACGTTCCAGCAGCTGTTGGCCGAGCAGATCACCGCGATGTTCCCCGGCTGCCCGCCGTCACGCGCCGACGAGATCAGCCGCCACACCAGCATCCGGGGCAGCGGCCGGGTCGGCCGCAGCGCCGCCGGCCGGGCTCTCGACCCGGATGCGGTGACCCGCGCCGTGATCGCCTCGATCCGGCACGAGGACACCCCCTACGACGACCTGCTGATGTCCGGTGTCCCTCGGGACGAGGCCCGGGCCCGCATCCGCGCCGGCATCGACGACGTCCTCACCCGTTGGCGGGCCGCCTGACCGGTCGTCTCAGCCGCCCGGCCCCGGCTGCCCCCCGACGGCCGGTGACTGCGGCCGCAGGCGTACGGCGAGCCGTGCGGTGGTCTTCGGCGCCGGGCGATCGTCAGATGCCGGCCCGGCCCGCGGAGGCGTCCCGGGCACGGCTGATCCCACGGGCGCCCTCGGCCGGCGGTGAGCTGCCCCGCTGGAGGGCCAGCAGCCGGGCCACGCCGTCGGCGGTCATCGGCTGGCCCAGGTGGAAGCCCTGGCCGACGGTGTAGCCGAGGTCGAGCAGCGCGGCCACCTGCTCGGAGCTCTCGATGCCCTCGGCCACCGTGTCGAGGCCGAGCGCGTGCGCGAGCTGGATCACCGCGCGGGCCACCGCCTTGCGGGCGTCCGCGGCGGCCGGCTGCCCGTCGTCGATCTCGATGCCGTCGACGAACGACTTGTCCAGCTTGAGGATCGCCGCGGGGAAGGCACGCAGCAGGCTCAACGACGACTCACCGGTGCCGAAGTCGTCGAGGGCGAGGCGGATGCCCATCCGGTCGAGCTCGTACAGTGCCCGGGACACCTGCGGGCCACGCAGCACCGCCGACTCGGTGACCTCGAGGACCAGCCGTTCGCAGGGCAGTCCGGTGTCGGCGAGCGCGGCGGCCACATCGGACACGAAGTCGGGGTCGTGCAGCTGCCGGGCCGACACGTTGAGCCCGGCCTCCTGCAGCCCGTCCGGCCCGAACTCGGCCAGCCACGCGACCGCCTGACGGCACGTCTCGCGCAACACGAAACGGCCCAGCGGCACGATCAGGCCGGTTCGTTCGGCGGCCGGGATGAAATCTGCCGGGCTGACCAGGCCACGAGTCGGATGATGCCACCTGACCAGGGCCTCCACGCCGATCACCCGGTTGCAGTCGAGCCGCACGATCGGCTGGTAGACCACCCGGAACTCGTCGTTGTCCAGGGCCTGCCGCAGCTCGCCGCCGAGTTGCATGTGCGCCAGGACGGGCTCCGCCATACCGTCCACATAGCGTACGAAACCGGCCTTGCCCCGCTGCTTGGCCATGAACACGGCGACGTCGGCGTCTCTCAGCACCGAGTCGACGGTGGCGCCGGGCGAGGCGGCGGCGATACCGATGCTGGCCTGCACCAGCAGCCGGTGCTCGCTGATCGGCTGTGCGAACGCGTCCGTCAGCCGCCGGGCCAGTTCCTCGGGTACGGCGGCCGCCCCGGTCAGGAGCACCGCGAATTCGTCGCCTCCCACCCGTACCACCAGATGATCGTCTCCCGCCTCGGCCCGCAGCAGCCTCGCCACCGAGACCAGAAGCCTGTCGCCGACGCCGTGTCCCAGTAGGTCGTTGACGGTCTTGAAGTCATCCAGGTCGATCAGCAGGACCGTTGTCGGGCCGTTCGCGGCGAGCGCGGCGGTGAGCCGCTCCCGGAACAGCGCCCGGTTGGCCAGCCCGGTCAGGCCGTCGTGGCCGGCGTCGTGCTGGAGGCGCTCCTCCTGGAGCCGCGCGTTGCGCAGCAGCCGGGCGTTCTCCAGGGAGGCGAGATACTGCCGGACCATGACCAGGGCGGTCACCACGACCGCGGCGATCAGCACCACCCGGATCGGCCAGCGCAGCGGCGCGCCGAAGGCCACCGCGACCAAGGGCACATCAATCAAGATCATGACGAGGTACGGCAGGAGCGCACCGTGGCGCGCCGGATCCCGGGGCGGTCGCCGATCGGCGCGGCTCTGCGCCACGACACCGAGCGTGATCAGCACCGGGGCCAGCGGCATCACGACGGCCTGCGCCGGGATGGCCGCGATGTAGCCGAACTGCGCCGCGAGCACCGAGACCAGTGCCGCCGGAACGCCACCGGCGGCCGCGACCAGCCGCATCGCCACCCGGTCGACCGGCCCGCCGTCGACGTAGGACACCTTCGTCGCCGCCCCGACCGCGACCAGCAGACCGAGCCCGACCAGCAGCATCGCCTGCCGGCTCCACGGCTCACGGGCGGACAGCATCGGCGCCAGCCCGGCATACCAGAGCACGGTCGCGCAGCCGAGGAAGGCGATCGTGCGATCCAGGGCGATCCGCCACCGGTCGGCGCCGGAGACCACGACCGGCACCCGCGCCAGCGCCACGAAGGCGATCAGGAACCCGAGGGCCGTGCAGGCCGCGGCCGGCGCCGGCATGCTGCGGGTCCGGGCCTGGTCGGCGTGGGTGAGCATGTCCACGGCCAGCCAGGCATAACCGACGGTGATCAGGACGACGGCCACCAGGACGGACCGCCAGAACCGCCGGGCGATCGGGTCCACCCCGGTCGCCGGGGTCGGGACCTGCTCGGCCTGGTGCCGGGTCACCCCGACCCGATGGCGATGGCCCTCGGCCTGGGGACGAGTGTCCGGTACCGGCCGGCGGGTGTCCTTTCCGGAATTGCTGGTGTCCCTCATCCAGTGCCGGACGGCCGCGGCCGCCGTCGCGCCGCCTATCGGCACGAAGACGTAGGCAACCGCTTCGATACCCGCACCGACGGTCAGGAAGGCCACGCACCAGACGGCTCCGAGCGTGGCGACCGCGGCGGTGGCCCCTACATAGGTCGTCAGCCCCAGCCCGTTCCGCGTCACGGGCCAGACACTAGCGGTCCCGATGTGGGGCGGATCTCCTCCGAACGTTCGACGTTCGCCGATACGTACCGACTCTTCCGGCATTCCGCTCTTGACGACCGGCACGGCACACTCGGTGAATGCCGTTCCTCGACGTCATCGCAGCCGATTTCGACTTCACCGCCCCGGAGGTCCTCGCCGCTCAGGACGCCGGATGGTGCGCCGACACCCCGGTCGGTCTGCTCGTGCTACGCCACGCGGAGGCGCAGGAGCTGCTCCGCGACCGTCGCCTCGACCACGGCGGCGACGGCTACCTGCAACGCAACGGCATCACCGCGGGCCCGGTGTACGACTGGTGGGTCCCGATGATCGTCAACCGGGACGGTGCCGACCACCGCCGGCTCCGTGGCCTGGTCGCGCGTGCCTTCACGCCCCGCACGGTCGACCTGCTACGCCCGTTCATGCGGGCGACGACCGAGGCGCTGACCGACGGGATCAGCGGCACCGGCGAGACCGAGTTCGTGGCGGCCTTCGCCGACCGGCTGCCGCTCGCGGTGATGAGTGAGCTGCTCGGGCTCCCCGCCGCCGACCACGACGTCTTCAGCGCCTGGTCCAGCGACATCGGCCTGATCTTCTCCCTGGCCGCCGACGGCTCCACGGCCGCACGCGTCGAACGGGCCGTCGAAGGGCTGGACGGCTACATCGACACGCTCATCGACGAGAAGGCCCGGCGCCCGGCCGACGACCTGGTCTCCCGGATGGTCGCCGCCTGGCGTGACGATCGGACGGTCACCCGCGAGGAACTGCGCAACCTGCTGGTCACGCTGGTCTTCGGCGCGCACGACAACACCCGCGCCCAGATCGCGAACACGCTGGTGTCGTTCGCCGAGCACCCGGCCCAGTGGACACTGCTGCGCGACCGCCCCGACCTGACCGGCCGCGCCGTCGACGAGGCGATGCGCTGGCGGCCGTCAGCCGCGAGCGTGTTCCGCCGCGCGGTCGAGGACTTCACGTTCCGGGACCTGCCGATCACCACGGGATCCTTCGTGACGGTGGCCGTGCAGACCGCGCAACGAGACCCGCGCGCCTACCCCGGCGGCCGTTCCTTCGACATCACGGCAGCCCACGAGGCACCGCTGCTCCAATTCGGCGCGGGACCGCACTACTGCCTGGGGTCGGCGCTGGCCCACGCCCAGTTGGAGGAGGCCCTGCCCATCCTGACCCACCGCCTGGGCCCCCCGGCGATCACCGGCGAGGTCCGGTGGCGGCCGGCCCTCGGCACCCACGGCCCCGACGTCCTACCGGTGACCTTCCCGGCATGACGTCAAGAGACGCCTGGCGGAGCGGCCGCGGTCCACCGGCGTCCGGCCGCGACGTAGTCGGCGTCAGCGCGATCGATCACGAGGATCGTCTCACCGGTTCGACGCGTTCGGGGCGTCGGATGATCCACCCCGAGAACCCGGATCCGGTGTCCGGTCGCTTCGTCATACAAGCGCGGGATGCCGACGAAATCACCGGGTTGAGCCATCCCGACCGCGACGAGTCCACCCCGTGCGGCGATGTCGAACACCTCAGTGACAAGAAATTGCATGACTGTCACGGCGCACTCTCCCGGTAGCGCTCCATCGCTGGAATCTCACTGTCGTAGGCCTCGTCCTCCAACTCACGAAGCACCCGGTGATAATGCTCGCCCGCGCGTTGCTGCCGGACATGGGTGTACTCGTGCGCGATGGTGGCTGCCAGCGTCTCATTGTCCGCGAAACTCGCCGGCCCCAGACGAATCTGCCTGCCGTTGAGCTCCGGCGGCGTGCAGGCGCCCGCTTCCATGTGATCCAGATACCGGATCTCCTCCGGATCGTCGACTATGACGACGTCCACATCATTCAAATCCACGTCCACACGCTCGGCGGTGGCGTGGACGTTGTCGACCGTCATCGGGGTTCCCGGGCCGCTCTCGAGAACTTCCCGGTTGGTGCGGACCGGGCTCTTGCTGAAGAACTCCGGGGCCGCGGGCCGTCCGAGGAGTTGTTTGAGGCGGGTCAGGATGCCGGTTAGGTCGGCCAGTCTGCCGGTCAAGGTTCGGAGACTGTTCAGGAGGGCCCGGATGAAGTGCTGGATCCGGTCGGCCCACTGGGAGACCAGGGTGGCGACCTGACCGGCGACCACCGGCGTGGCCAGGCCCAGCGTGATCCCCTCGGCGGCCAGCCACTGCGGCAGACGCACGGCCAGCGTCGCTACGAACTGGGCGATCAGGTCGCGGACGATCTCCCGGACCAGCCCGACGAGTAGCCCGGCGCCCTCCACCGCGTACGAGATGGCGCTGGTGGCCTCCGCCATCCCGTCGAGTGCCGCGAGCTGCTGGGCGGCGTGGGCGCGATAGGCGTCACCGGAGGCGCCGAGCCAGTCGGCGGTCTGGGTGCCGACCGCGGCCGCGTACCGCTGACGGGTCTCTGCGGCGGCGGCCGAGACGTTGCGCCAGGTGGCCGCGTGCGCGGCGATCTCGTCCGGGCTGCCGGCCAGGCGGTCCAGGGCGTCCCTGAGCGGCTGGACGTGTTCCAGCAGCCAGCCGACGCCCCAGGCGAACAGCGAGCCGAGCGGATCCACCGCCACCGCCAGGGTGTCCAGGCTTCCGGTCACCCCGCCGAGGGTGACGTCGACCCAGCTGCCGTTGCGGATCCCGTCGCTGATCTGGTGGGCGTCCTCGACCAGGCCCAGACCGGTCGACCAGGTGGTCGAGCCGTCGGCCTGGGCGACCAGCGGGTTGGTCATGACCGCTGGACCCCGATGATCCGGCCCGCGCTGTCGGCGTCGGTCGCCTCGATCGTCTCGGCCGTGGCACGCAACTCGTAGGCGGTCTCCGACAGTGCGTCGACCGCCATGCTCAGGACGTCCATGGCGCCCTCGAACAGCGGATCCAGGAGGCCGGGCAGGAACTGGCAGATCTCCCCGTACGCCTGCCGGTCCATGCTCACCTCGCGCACCGCCGACCTGGCCAGGGCCACCTGCTCGGCTGTCTCGCCGACGGTGGTCGCGTGCTGCCGTACCGCCTCGGCCGGGAATTGCATGCCGGCACTCACCGCCGGTCCGGCGCCGGGAACCTGGTCTCGAACGAGTCGATGACGGCCCGCCCGGCCTCGCTGTCCGCACCGATCGTGTCCCGCACCTGATCGGCGACCTTCGCCGACAGCGCGGACTGCGCCCGCCGGATCGCCGCCATGATCTCGCGGGCGAGCTGCGGGCCGGAGATCTCGTGCACGCGGTCGTCCAGTTCGAGCGACTCCACCTGCCCGGCCGAGCCGACCCGCACCCGGATCGCTCCGTCGCGTGCTTCCGCCGACCCGGTCAGCGCCGCGACCCGCCGGGACAACTCGACGGTGCGCTGTGCCCGGGCGTCCACCTGCGACACCCAGGAGTCGAGCCACTTCTCGGCCGCATCGACATCGTTCACTGGCATCGCCCCACGCTATCGACCTCACACCCCGGTGAGAAGCGGACGGGCACGGAAGACCGGGACGACCTCGCAGGGCGACGAAGCCTCAGAGTGCGGGCAGGTCGTCTCCGGGCCTGACCAGGCGGTGCTGGTAGGCGAAGACCACCAGTTGGGCTCGATCACGGGCGTTCAACTTGATCATCGTACGGTTGATGTGGGTCTTGACCGTCAAGGGAGACAGGTAGAGCCGCTCGGCGATGTCGTCGTTGGACAGGCCGTGTGCCACCAGCAGCAGGATCTCCTTCTCCCGGGCGGTGACCAGCACCAACTCCGGCACATCCGTGGCGGGCGTCGGAACGTGGTGGATCAGCCGGCTGATCAGACCGCTGGTGGCCCGCGGTGACAGCAGCGCCTCGCCGGCGGCGACCACCCGGATGGCGTTGACCAGATCGCCGGGCGCCACGTTCTTGCCCAGGAAGCCGCTCGCTCCGGCCTGCAAGGCGTAGATGAAGTTGTCGTCGTTGTCGAACGTGGTGAGGATCAGCACCCGCACACCGGCGAGGCGCTCGTCCGCGCCGATGCGCCGGGTCGCCTCGATGCCGTCCATGTGTGGCATCCGGATGTCCATCAGGACGACGTCGACCCGGCCGCTGTGGCACAGGTCGACGGCCTCACGGCCGTCGGCTGCCTCACCGACGACCTCCAGACCCGGCTCCGCGTCGATGATCATTCGGAACCCCGCGCGGATGAGTGCCTGGTCGTCGGCGAGCAGAACGCGGATGCTCACGTCACGTTTCCCTCGGGGTCGGGGCGTTGAGGCGGTTGATCGCGGACTCGTCGGTGGGTAGCTCGGCGTGGACACGGAACACATCGCCGGCGACCGGACCGGACCTGATCGTGCCATGGGCGGCCGCGGCTCGTTCCCGCATGCCGAGCAGCCCGAAGCCGGAGCCGGGCTGGTGGCCGCCGGCCGCGGCGATGCGGTTGGTGACCTCGATGCACACGCTGTCGGCGGTGTATTCGAGGTCGAGGGTGGCTTCTCCGTCACCGTAGCGGTGAGCGTTGGTCAGCGCTTCCTGCGCGATGCGGTAGGCGGCCAGGCTCACCACGGCGGGCAGTGACCGGGGCAGGCCGTGCTGCCCGTGCTGTACGGCGAAGCCCATGGCGCGGAGCCCGGCCAGCAGGTCTGGCAGGCGTTCCACGCCGGGTGCCGGTTCGGTGCTGCGAATCTCGTCCGGGTCGCGCAGCACACTGATCACCGACTTGATCTCCTCCAGGACGGTGTCCGCGGCGGTACGGATGTGCCCGAGCACCGGCCACACCCGGTCCGGCTCGTTGCGCAGCACATGATCGGCGGCACCGGCGTGCACGCTGATCACCGTGATGTGGTGGGCGACGACATCGTGCAGTTCCCGGGCGATGCGCAGCCGCTCGTCCATCACCCGACGGCCCGCCTCCTCCTCGCGGCTCGACTCCGCCTGCCTGGCCCGTTCGGTCACCTCGGCGATGTACGCCCGCCGCATCCGTACCGAGTCGCCCGCCGCGGCGCCTCCGAAGGCGATCGCGAACGTCGTGAGCTGGTCGGTGTTCCACCAGTCGATGCCGTACACCACCGAGCCGGTGACCATGAGTGCACCCCACATGACCATGGCATGGAACCAGGGCCGGCGACGTGGGCTGTACAGCGCGGCGGAGTAGGTCAGCACACCGGCGAGGAGGAACATCCCGTCCGGGGGCCGGCTCAGTACGGTGGTGAGCACGAAGACGGCGGTGCCGGCCAGCAGAACCGGCACCGGGTACCGGCGGCGCATCAGGATCAGCACAGCGCACGCCACCGCCAGCGACGCCGTACCACCGTGCGCCGGCGCCGGGCCCAGGTAGAGCAGCAGCGCGGCCCCGGCTGCCGCCAGCACCACGTCGCCCAGTGGGTCACGGTGACGGCCGAGGTGCGGGAGCCTCCACCGGCTGAATGCCGCAAACATGATCACGACGGTAGTGCGGCAGGCCGTTTCCATCGACCTGCTTCCGCCGTACCCGACGTCGGGAAGGTACCGCGTCCGCGGTACCCGGACGCCCGCGCCGGCAGGACGACGCACCCCGATGCCGACCGCGATCGTGGAACCGCCCCGGAACCGGGGCCGCCCGATCGAGGAGGATCTTCGTGGCAACCCTTTTGTATCGACTGGGACGGTTCTCGTTCCGACGGCGGCGGCTGACGGTCGTCGTGTGGGTGATGATCCTGGGCCTGCTCGGCCTGGGGGCCGCCCAGCTGTCCGGCCCGACCAGTGACGAGCTGGCCATTCCCGGCACCGAGTCGTTGCGGGCGCTGGAGGTGGTGGCGGACGAGTTCCGCGAGGGCGCGGACACCGCCTCGGCGAAGGTGGTGTTCACCGCCTCCGGCGACGCCACGCCGGCCGGCCCGGACCAGCGGGCCGCCGTGCAGGCCACGATCGTCGCCCTCCGCAATGCGCCCCAGGTCACGACGGTCGCCGACCCCTACGAGAGCGGGACGATCGCACCGGACGGGAGAACGGCCTACGCCGACGTCTCCTATGGGGTGACGGCGACCGAGGTGAGCGCCGACTCCCGTGCGGTGTTGCTCGCCGCCGGTGACACCGCACGACGGGCCGGTCTCGGCGTCGAGTACTCCGGGGAGGTCACCGAGCGGGCCGAGGCCGGCGATTCCACCGAGGCCATCGGCCTCGCTGTGGCCGCCGTCGTCCTGCTGATCACCTTCGGTTCGCTCGTCGCCGCGGGTCTGCCGGTGCTGACCGCCCTCATCGGTGTCGCCGTCGGCCTGCTCGGCATCCAGATCGCCACCGGCTTCCTCGATCTGACCTCGAACACCGCCGACCTGGCCGTCATGCTCGGCCTGGCCGTCGGCATCGACTACGCGCTGTTCGTCCTGTCGCGCTACCGGCACGAGCTCACGATCGGCCACAGTGGTGAGGAAGCGGCCGGCCGGGCCGTGGGCGCCGCCGGTTCCGCCGTCGTCTTCGCCGGCCTGACCGTCATCATCGCCCTCACCGCGCTCGCCGTGGTCGGGATCCCGTTCCTGGCCGCCATGGGCGTCGCCGCGGCCGGCACCGTCGCGGCGGCTGTGGTGATCAGCCTGTCCCTGCTGCCCGCCCTGCTCGGCTTCGCCGGCCGCAAGGTCCTGCCCCGGGCCCAGCGCCGCGGCACCGGCCGGCCCGCCGGGACTCCGGCGGGCGAGCGCTGGGCCCGCACTGTGGTCAGGCATCGTGTGCCCGCACTGATCCTGTCGGTGGTAGCGGCCGGCGTCGTCGCGATCCCCGGACTCGACCTGAACCTGGCGCTGCCGGACGACAGCACCGCGTCGGCCGGGTCCACCCAGCGCAAGGCGTACGACCAACTGTCCGAAGGTTTCGGGGCCGGCATCAACGGCCCCCTGCTCGTCGTGGTCGCGGCCGCCGCCGGTGAGGCGCCGGCCGCGGCCGAACAGGCGCGCGAGCTCCTCTCCGATCTCGGGGGCGTGGTGCTCGTCACCGCGGCGAAGCCGAACCCGGAGGGAGACACCGCCACTCTCACCGTCATTCCGCAGAGCGGTCCCCTCAGCGAGGAGACCAGGAGGCTCGTGCACGACATCCGCGACCGGCAGACGAGCTTCACCGCGGCCACCGGCGGCGCGACCCTGGCCGTCACCGGCCGGACCGCGGTCGACATCGACGTGTCGGAGAAGATCAACGGCGCGCTGCTGCCGTACCTCGCCGTCGTGGTCAGCCTGGCGTTTCTGCTGCTGCTGGTGGTGTTCCGCAGCATCCTGGTGCCGATCAAGGCGACGCTGGGCTTCCTGCTGTCGGTGGCCGCCTCGTTCGGCGCCCTGGTCTTCATCTTCCAGCAGGGCCACCTCACCGGGCTGGTCGGCATCGACTCGGCCGGCCCGATCGTCAGCTTCATCCCGATCTTCCTGATCGGCATCCTGTTCGGCCTCGCCATGGACTACGAGGTCTTCCTGATCATCCGGGCCCGGGAGGAGTTCGTGCACGGGGCCACCGCGAACGAGGCCATCGTCTCCGGCATGAGACACGGCGCCCGGGTCGTCACCGCCGCGGCGCTGATCATGACGAGCGTCTTCGCCGGCTTCGTCCTCGCCGACGACATCATCATCAAGTCGCTCGGGTTCGCCCTCGCGTTCGGAGTGGCGGTCGACGCCCTCCTGGTCCGGATGACCATCGTCCCGGCGGCGCTGTCGCTGCTCGGCCGGTCAGCATGGTGGCTGCCGAGGTGGCTCGACAGGATCCTGCCGGACGTCGACGTCGAAGGTGGGCGGCTGGCACGGCAGCTCACCGATGACAGGCCTCCGGCGGCCGAGCAGCGCGGGCTCGGCGAACCCGTTGCCGAGCACCGCCGGTGACCGGTCGTCGAGCCTCATCCCAGGCTGACGTCCGTCGTCAGCGCCAGGTCACGCCCCGCCTCCACATCGCTGAGCAGCGACTCCACACGAGCCTTCGCCAGCCCGTACGAATCGGAGCCGAGCACCTGGTGCAGTGGCGACGCGCTGGTCGAGACGATCGCGATGACGGCCGCCGCCACCTTGGCCGGGTCGCCGAGCTGGGTGCCCGGCATCGCGAGGTGTGCCGTGGTCATCTCCCGGATCGCGCGGTAGCCGTCCACGGTCGACGCGGGCAACCCGAGCGAGACCGGACGCAGGAAGTCGGTCCGCGTGTAGCCGGGCTCGACCAGCGAGACCCTGATGCCGAACTCGGCGACCTCGGCCGCGAGCGACTCGGAGAGCCCCTCCAGGGCGAACTTGCCGGCGCAGTACAGCCCCCACCCGGGGAACGCGGTCAGGCCGAGGATCGACGACACGTTGACGACATGTCCGCGCCGGGCGGACCGCATGCCGGGCAGCACGGCACGCAACACGTTCCAGACGCCGAAGATCTGCACCTCGAACATGCGCTGGACCTCGGCGCTGCTGGTCTCCTCGACCGCGCCGAGGAACCCGTAGCCGGCGTTGTTGACCACGACGTCGATCCCGCCGAAACGGTCGGCGGTCGCGGCGATCGCGGCGGTGACGGCCTCCTCGTCGGTGAGGTCGAGCTCGATCGGCAGCAGCCGCGTGCGGTCGACGTCGTCGAGAGCGGCGATGAGGCGTTCGGCGGAGCGGGACGTGGCCGCGACATCGTGCCCCTGCGACAGCAGCTGCCGGACGAGCTCGAGGCCGATGCCCCGGGAGGTGCCAGTGACGAACCATGTGTTGGACATGACTCCATGCTCGACGGCCCGGACCGGAACGGACACGGCTGAGCAGGCCCAGCGCTACCTGGGAACGGCGTGCCCACCCAGACCGTGTGAACCGGGCGGGGATGGTGCGACCATCGGGTCATGGCAGCTTCGCGTACGGATCTGGGCGACTTCCTGCGCAGGTGCCGGGCCGGCCTGACGCCGGAGACCGTGGGGCTCGACGACGGTGGCCCGGTGAAACGGCGAGTGCGCGGACTGCGGCGCGAGGAGGTCGCTCAGCTCGCCGGGGTCAGCGTCGACTACTACACCCGGCTGGAACAGGGCCGGCACGCGAGCCCGTCGGAGGCGGTGCTCGAAGCGCTGGCTCGCGTCTTCCGGCTCGAACCGGCGGCCCGCGCACACCTGTCCGACCTCGCCCGTCCGGTCCGCCGTAAGACGGCACCACCACCCGCGCAGCGTGTGCGACCGGCCATGCAGCAGCTGATCGCCTCGATGAGCGATCATCCGGCCCTGATCCTCGGCCGGCGCACCGACGTGCTCGCCGCGAACACGCTGGCCCGGGAGCTGTTCACCGACTGGGCCAGGATGCCGCCGCGGGAACGCAACTACGCGCGGTGGATGTTCCTGGATCCGGCGGCGGCCGAGCTGTTCCTCGACTGGCGCACGGTGGCGGCCGAGGTGGTCGGCACGTTGCGCCTCTACGCCGGGCGCCATCCCGACGACGTACGGCTGAACGAGCTCGTCGGTGAGCTGACCATCAAGAGCGCCGAGTTCTCCGCGTGGTGGAACGGTCACCAGGTGCACGAGCGCACCCATGGCGTCAAACGGGTGGCCCACCCCGCCGTGGGCCCGATGACGCTGCGGTACGAGGCGCTGCCACTGCCCGGCGACGCGGACCAGGTGCTGTTCCTCTACCACACCGACCCGGGCAGCAGCGCGCACGACAACCTGGCGCTGCTGGCTCTCCTGGCCGGCGGGAGAGCCACACCGCGTGGCGGCCGTGTCCAGCTTGACTCGTCGGCACACCGAACCGGGCCGCCCGAGCCCCACCAGGGAGCCTGAGAGAGCCGCCGACAACGCCGGAGCGTCACCGCCGGCCCACCGCCGGACGATTGACCGGTTCAAGGAAACAGTCGGCCGGATAGATGCACATTCCCACTGGCGCGAGTGGCGCCACGTCGGCGGTTACTGGATCAGCATCCCCAGGATTGTTGCCGTCCTTGACCCACGTCCGCCCAAATAGAGGCAACACCCCGCAGCCTGACGTACCATTCGCTGTACGTTCTGACGTACGCCACATTCTTGGGGTCACGATGAAGGTGCTGACGATCAGCGACGTTCGCAAGAACCTCGCCGCCGTGGTCGATGCGGTGATCGATGATGCCGAGGAGTGCATCATCCCCCGCGGCGGCGGCAAGGCCGTCGTCATGGTTTCGCTCGACGAGTGGAACGCCATGAACGAGACGCTGCATGTTCTCGGTTCCGCCTCGAACGCCCGCCGACTGCTGGAGAGCATCGCCCAGGCCGACGCCAGCCTACTCGAGGAGCACCCGCTCGACTCGAAGTCCGTCTCTCCGAAACCCGGCAAGGAAGCCGCATGAGCTTGCGCATCGTCTTCACCCCCAACGCCTGGGAGGACTACGACGGATGGTTACGCCGGGACGTGAAGATTGCCCGCCGCATCAGCAAACTGATCCTCGACGTTCAACGGGATCCGCACGGAACCGGTCTCGGCAAGCCCGAACTGCTGAAAGGCCCGCTCTCTGGATGGTCATCCCGCCGCATCAACGACGAACACCGGCTCATCTACCGCATCCGTGGCGGCGACCTGGAAATCGCCGCCTGCCACGGCCACTACCTCGACAAGTAGAAGCGGCTCGCCCCGCATCCCGCCTACACGGATCGGCGGTCGCGGCGTTCAGCCTTCCCCCGCCCGCGAAGCTTCCCCGCCCGCGAAGGAGGGTGAACGGCATGCGAGCCGTCGCCCCTCATCAGAGGCCAGTGGTTCGCATGCACGATCAAAGTGGGGCGGGCGTTGCACCATGCGAACCACCCCACCGCCATCCCCGGGAACCCGATGTCGGGCCGTTTGACCACTTCACGACAGTGTTGACCAGGCGAGCGGTTCGAACACAGCCTGGACCCGAGCGCTGGCCGAATTCATCTGCTGCCGTAGTGATACTTGCAGGCGACGATCTCGACGTCACCGTCCTTGATCCGGTAGACGAGCCGGTGCTCTCGGTCGATACGCCGGGACCAGAGACCGGACAACTCTCCGCGAAGCGGTTCGGGTTTACCGATGCCTTCATAGCCGTTACGCATGACGTCCGCAATCAGGTCGTTGATTCGTTTGATCAACTTGCGGTCCGTGTGGCTGAGGTACTGCGACCAAGCCGTCGTAGAGAAGATCAGCCTCACGCCACGTCCTGCACCACAGCCGGATCGATTGGTGCCCGCTCGTGCCCCTCGCCTCGATCCAATTCGGCCATCGATCGACGCAGGGCCTCGGCATTGCTTGGGCTACGGAGCAGGTACTCGGTCTCTTTCATAGACTCGTACTCAGCCAGCGGCACGATGACGACAGGCTCGTGCCCCGAGCGGGTCACTACCAACTCCTCGGCATCGTCGACCACACTGTCGAGCTCAGCGGCAAGATTCTGCCTCAGCTGAGTGAAGTTCACCGTTCGCATCTCCACCTCCATGGACGTACAGAAAACTGTACTCCGATGGATCACGCTTGCCATCAGAGGCGCCCGATGCGGTGAGCCCAGTCCACCACCTGCGCTTCCGTAGAGACGGCCTTGGCTTGCGACCGATGCCCAGCACGGAGTCGCGCCAGGCTCAAGTCGTCAACGACCAGCAGTAGGGAACCGCGGCCCGCCATCCAGGCCGCGGTTCGCATGCAAGATCAAAGTGGGGCGGACGGGACTCGAACCCGTGACCGATCGATTATGAGAATTCTCATCCCCCCAATTGGGGCCTGCATATATGCCGATTCGCCCTGATCCCATGTAGCAAGCCGTACGTTCTGTGACGCGAGCTTACGGTGATTTACGCCCCCGCCGTCCCCATGGGGACGGCTACAGTTCCGAACCATGGCGAGCATCGAAACCCGCGCCAGTGGACCACGCGTTGTCTGGCGCTTGAACCGGCCGGGGCACCCTCTTCACCAGAAGAAGCAACACCTGGAATGCGGCACTCCCGAAGCCGCGGCGGAAGCTAAGGAGCTTGTCGATGCCCGCCGCGGCAGGATCACCTCAGACGAGGCTGAAGCCATCGTCATTGGCATCGACCCAGACGCTGCCCAGCCCGCGAAACCGAAGTTCTCGGACTGGTGGAGAGAATGGCTTCCGACCAAGACGCGCATCGGTCCGGGAACGCGCCTCCAGTACGAGCGCCAACTCCTCCTGGTGGAGGGCCTTCTGGCAGAAACCCCTGCTGGCGCGGTCGGTGACCGCACTCTTGACCGGTTCTCCGGTCTCGACATCGGCGCGATCATGAATGTGCTAAAGCAAACCCGTGACATCACCAACGGCACCGTCACGCGGTACTACTCGGTCGTCTACTCCGTTTTCCACGCAGCCGTCCGACAAGGGCACATCAACGCAAATCCATGCGATGACTCCGACTTTGAGCGCGATCAGGTCGCCGACGACGATGACGGCACAGAAGACCACGTCTATCTGAGCAAAGAAGAATTCTGGCTTCTGCATAGCCACACCGCCGAGGAATTCCAGGATTTCCTAGAGGCGAAAGTTGGAACCGGTGCACGGTTCGGCGAGATAACCGCCTTACAACCCCGCGATCTAGTTCCTCCGAGCAAACGGCACCCACGGCCCAGACTGTGGATTAGGCGCGCGTGGAAACGAGTAGGGGGCACCTGGTACATCGGCACCACAAAGGGCCGGCAGAAACGGCTCATCACCGTTGACGAGAGCCTTTTCGAGCTCCTCGCCCGGAACGCCGACGGCAAGGCCCCTGACCAGCTGATCTTCACGGCGAAGGGGGGCGGGCGCCTGAACCACTCGAACTTCGTCAACCGCGTCTGGAACCGCGCCGTCGTACAGGCCCGACGATGCCAGCTTCATCCACCGCAACCACAGGAGAGGCCCCTGAGCGAGGCATCAGGATCCTGTGGCATGTACGGCGGCAGACTGAAACGCGGCGGAGCGCCCTGCCAAAACGACGTAAGGCCCGGGTTCGACCGATGCAGTTGGCACTCGGGTCCAGCAAGCGACGCAGTATCGAACTGTGAGTGCGCTGACGTGTTGCATGTGCAGCCGACACCGCACGATCTTCGCCACACCTGCGTTGCGTGGCTATTCGCCGACCCTGCCGTTTCGGTGATCTCGGTGTCTCGGTATGTCGGCCACGCAACGATGGCGGTCACTGACACCGTGTACGGCGGTTTGATGCCAAGCAGCGAGGCCACTCTCGCAGATGCTGCAGCACGCGCTCGCGGGCGGGACGCTGATGCGAAGGTCATGCTCCTCGACGAGGCGTCCTCTACGCCTGACGCGGCGGCCACCCCGTCACCTCAGCAGCACAAAGCGGCCTGACGAGAGCGGGCAGCGACCCTCACGCGACGGGTCGCTGCCCGCGCAGCGTGACGTTGGCAGAGTCACGATCCGGCACCCTGGCGCGACCACTCGCTTGGAGCGGCACGGTCACGATCCTTGCTGTCTGCTCGAGGGACTCCTTGCGCTCGTGGGCCTGCCCGTAGCGCATGCCGTGCGTGAACGCCGTCTTCACCTGCTCAGTGCCGTTTCTCTCGAGGCCGGCCAGGATCGTGAGGCAGACAGCGCCGGCAAGCGCGAGCTGGAATACGGCGCTGGGCACTGAGCCGGCCAGGTGAAGGCCGAAGGTGACGGTGGATGCGATCCAGGCGCCAGTGGCGAGGATCGTCAGGAGTTTGGACTTGGGCACAGGTGAACGACCTTCCCCCGAGGATCGTGTCCCCTCAGTGAGCGAGGAGTCTCCCACCGTAGGGACAAGTCTTCCCCGAATCAAGGAAACTTCGATGCCCGAGGCTGTCGTATCGAACACGTGTTCGATTGGGATGGCGCGTTTTCGGCGGGGACCAAACGGTCAGGCGTGCTGTTACTGGTCGGTGTGACCCCGGTTTACGGCATCAAATGTCCGCATTAGAAGCAAGAGCGCGTTTCGCTGGTCTTCCGTATAGCTAGGCTCGTTCTCCACAAGTTTGTAGATACTGTCCAGATCACTCGCCGGTTCGGCGTTCTCGCCGTCGGCACCGGGCTTGAGGCCAGCCTCGCGGAGCGCCTGATCGCGATCTATGTGCAGAGCGTCAGCTAACGCATGGACAACTCTGGCTTGAGGTGGCCGCTTTCCGGTCTCAAGTCGATCGATGGTTGTCCGTGCGATTCCGGACAGTCTTTGCAGCTCAGTATCTGTAAGCGGCACGTCTGCCTGCGCGTCTTTGACGTGCCGCCAGAACGCCCACGCCACCCCACGCGGTCGATCACCCATGTAGCGGTTTGTAGCACGCGAAACGCTTCACTCCATAGCTCCCGGCGTCACTGACCGAGCACATTGGCACACTCACCGCTTTACTTGCATCGTGTTGTAGCGTGTTGTAGCGTACGACTTGCTACAGATCACGACGGATCGCTACAGCAAGAGGTGCCGTGTGACTTCCCTCGACCACCTGACGATCACCGACATCGCCGTTCACCTGGACGTATCCCGTTGGACGGTTTCTCGGCTCGTCGGCGCCGGCGAAATCCCCTCCACCCCGGGGCCCGGCCGCAGTTCTCGGATCTCACCTCTCGCGTACCGGGCCTGGCTGACCAGTCAGGTCGTCACCCCTGGACAGGAGGACGGAGAGATGTTGACCGCCCTGCCGCAGCTCATCGCCTTCGAGAAGGTCGCCGAGCAGTGGGACCTTTCGCTTCGGAGCCTGCGCGACGGAGCGCGTGCCAGGAAGTTCGCCCACGTGCGAATCGGCCTGAATCGCTATTTCACCGCGCCGCAGCTCGAGGCCTTCCTCGCGGCTCGCACCGTGTCGACCGCGGAGGACGACGCCAAGGCGGCGATGGCTGAACGCCGTGAGCGCCGGAACTCTCGCGCAGCTCGCCGACCGGCTGCCTGACCTCTGTAAACGCCCAGCGGCCCCGACCGCACGCCACGCACAGCGGGACCGCCAGACGGAAGGAATCATCCCATGACCCGGTCCATACCGGCCGATCAGCTCATCGCCTACCTCGTGCTCGCCGCCATCCTCGGCATCACAGGCGCACTCGCAATCCATTACCGGACCCGCCTGCGTCGGTCTGAGGCTCGCAACACCCACCTCACCGCGCGGGTCACGGCTACCGAGAGCCTGCTGCGACTGAAGGATCCCGCCCGTATCTGGGAGGTCCCCGCGCTGCAGTCGCAGTTGGAGCTTCCTGCTCACCAGCGGACGGACGACGCGTGATGACCCTGACCAGTGTTTCTCAGGCCCTCATCGCCAGCGCACTGGTGGCCGTTCTGGTGGTCATCGTGGTCGGCGGGATCGTCGGCGTGGTGCAGCTACGGTCCGCGGATCCGCTGCCTCGCCCGGCGCAGCCGAAGAGCCCCGTCGACGCCGACACCCAGGTGCTGACCAAGCCGACGCCGACGCCCGACAGCAAGCCCTACCGGGGGCGGCACGCAGCCGGAGGCGACCGTGACTGACCTGCGGATTCCGATCAAGTCCTGCCGCGGCGCGCTCCTGAGCGACCAGTGCGATTGCCTGACCCCTGAAGCGGCCGCCGTTGAGATGGCCGCGCTGCTACGTGAGCGTCCCGTGATTGTCATGCGCACCGGCCCGGCCGCCGATGCCCAGCGGGCCAGGACCGACGCCGTACACCCGCTGTTGGCCGCCATGCGCGCCGCAGCCACAACCCGATTCGACTCGAAAGGACAGCCCCGATGAAGCCACAGCTGACCGCCGAGCAGTACGAGAAGCTTCTGGACCAGCTGCCTCAGTTCCGAGTCCAGAACCTCCGCGGCCAGTCCCACCTGGAAGCCTGGGACGTCCGCCGCACCCTGATCCGGATCTTCGGGTTCGGCGGGTTCGATGTCGAGACGATCAGCTGCGAGCAGGTCGCTCAGCTCGAGCATGCTCCCGGCACCATCCAGATCACCAAGTGGGTCGGCGGCAACAAGACCAGCGTGCCGAACGCGGATACCCGCTGGACCGTCGTGTACCGCGCCCAGGTACGCCTGATCATCAAGGCCGCCGACGGCACTGTTTTCGCCCGGTACGAGGACGGCGCGACGGGCGACAGCAGTAACCAGCCCAGCCTGGGCGACGCGCATGACATGGCTATGAAGACGGCCCTGTCTCAGGCGCTCAAGCGCTGCGCAGTCAACCTGGGCGACCAGTTCGGTCTGTCGCTCTACAACGGTGGCAAGACCAACGCGGTCGTCAACCGGACGTTGGTCGGCGGGCCAGGCACCGCTGGCGTGGCAGACCTGCCCCACGACGAGGCTCCGGTTCAGGGTGAGCCCGAACCGCAGCGCGACATCTCCGCCGAGCCGGAGCCAGAGGCCGAGTCCGCCGAGAATCGGCTGACCGGGCTGATCGCCGCCGCGACCGACAAGGACCAGCTCGGCGCAGCGTGGAAGGCGATTGTCGCCGCCATGAATGCCGGGGCGATCACCGTAGAGCAGCGAGACGCTCTCCAGGAGGCCTGGAAGCGGCGCAAGGGCGAGGTCATGCCGAAGAACCCGGGCAACGACGCGCACCGTCGCCGGATGATGGCTCTCTTCGGACAGGTCGAGGAGATGACGGACCGGGGCGCCCGGTTGCAGTTCGTGGCTGACGTGACCGGCCGTGACATTGCAACAACGAATCAGCTCACCGACGATGAGGTTCAGAAAGTCATCGGCCGGTTGGAACGCTGGATCCGGCAGAGCACCCCGCCGGCTGACGCCGAGCTCGCCGGGGCGGGCGCCCGATGAGCCTAAAGCCCACCGACGAGCAGGCCGCCGTCGTCGCCGCCTTCACCACCGGGGACGCCCTGGTGGTGGAGGCGGGTGCCGGGGCCGGGAAGACCTCCACCCTCAAGTTGTGCGCGGCGGCGACGCCGCGGCGGCGCGGCCTCTACGTGGCATACAACCGGGCGCTGCGGGATGAGGCGAAAGCCTCGTTCCCTTCCACCGTCCGCGCGTCCACCACACACGGGCTGGCGTACCTGCCCGTGGCCGTGCAGTTCGAGCGCGCCGGGCGGCCGATCAACGGACCGCGGCAGACCGGCCGCCAGGTCGCGGAGATCCTGCGGATCAACGAGCCCACCCGCATCACGGACGACCGGGCACCGCTCGCGCCCGCCCAGCTGGCGCGCCTCGCCATCCAGACCGTCGCCCGGTTCTGCATGAGCGGTTCCGAGGAGCTGGAACCGTGGCACGTGCCGACCCAGCCGGGCATGGAGGACAGGCCGGTACGGGCGGACCTGCGTCGCGCCGTCCTGCCGCACGCTCAGCGGGCGTGGGCGGACCTGTGCTCCACGGGCGGCCGACTTCGGCTGATTCACAACCACTACCTGAAGATGTACCAGCTGCGGCACCCGCGGCTGCGCGGTGATTTCGTCCTGGTCGACGAGGCTCAGGATCTGAACCCGTGTGTCGTGGCGCTGATGGCCGAGCAGACCCATATGCAGGTGGTGTACGTCGGTGACCGGTGCCAGGCCATCAACGGGTGGAACGGCGCGGTGGACGCCATGCGGGACGCTCCCGGCCGTCGGCTGTACCTGAGCCAGTCGTTCCGGTTCGGGCCGGCCATCGCGGACGAGGCCAACAAGTGGCTGGCCGTGCTGCGGGCCGAGCTCCGGCTGCGTGGCTTCGACGACATTCCGTCGCGGATCGAGCGCCTGGGCCGGGCCGACGCCATCCTGTGCCGCAGCAACGCGGAGGCCGTCAGCCAGGCGGCATTCGAGGCTGCTGGCGGCCGGCGTACCGCGATCGTGGGCGGGGGCGACGACATCCGCTCGCTGGCCGAGGCCGCCGTCGACCTCCAGGCCGGGCAGGGCACCGGACACCCGGAGCTGTGTGCGTTCCAGTCCTGGGCCGAAGTCGAGGGCTACGTCGCTCAGGACGCCGCCGGGTCGGACCTGAAGGTCGCCGTGTCGCTGATCAACAGCTACGGTCCCGAGGGCGTACTGGAGATCCTGGGCGGCCTGGTCGACGAGAAGTCGGCGGAGGTCGTGGTGTCGACAGCTCACAAGTCCAAGGGCCGTGAGTGGGGCACGGTGGTCATCGCGGATGACTTCCGGGAGCCACGTCCCAACGAGGACAGCCCGCAGCCGGTCGTGCCGCGTGAGGACGCGATGCTGGCTTACGTCGCGGTGACCCGGGCGCAGCGGGTGCTGGATCGGTCCGGTCTGGCCTGGGTGGACAACTGGCTGCCCAGCGCGCCGGCGCTGGCGCCGTCTTCGTGGCTGGCTGCCGCGGTACGCGAGCACCCCGAGGCGGTCCTCGACGACCAATCCGACCCGTATGGCCTGGACGGTGTCGGCGCCGACTACCGGATCGATCCGGCCGAGGGGATCGCCGCCGTCGCCGCGGTGACACCGACGTGGGCACCAGCCGCAGTGCCGCCACCAGCCCCGCGCCGGTCCTGCCCGGACTGTCGGCACACGACCATGGCGCATCACCGTGGATCGGGTCGGCCGCCGAAGTGTTCGGTGTGCGGCTGCACTCGGGTGTCTTTACTGGTCGGAGCGGCCGCATGAGCAGCATGAACCGGCTCCGCCGCCGAACAGTCCGCTGGCACCGCTATGCCGTCAAGACCGTCTGGAATCCGCGTCACACGCCGCCGGCCTGGTCGCCGCGGTCAATCATGTCCGGCCACCAGCGTGCCTGGGACCGGCAGGAGTGGGAACGCGGCCGCCGCCAGGACGTGATCTCACGTCGGTGGTGGCCGAAGTGACCGCCACGGCCTCGCGTATCCCGCGGGTGGAGATCGGCCCGAGGTCGACGCGCAGCGCCACAGCGCACGCCTATGCGGCCAACCCAGCGGTGCCCGGTACGTGCGCCCGATGCCACCTGATCAAGGGGCACCGCCTGCACAACCCAGCAGAGGTGGCCAAGGCCGACGAGGCCCTGTCCACCGCGGCGGCCGAAGAGCGGCGCCGCCTCGGCGAAGTCGACTGATGACCCGCTGTCCGGCCCCTTCCTCCCCGGGGCCGGACAGCACCACCCAGGAACACGGGGTTATGCATGTACCAGCTCGTCGCGGGGGTCCTGGACCACGCACCGGCCGGCCTCACTGCGGCCGAGGTGCTGGTTCTGGTGGCCATCGCGGAAAACACCCGGGCGCTTGGTGAGGTGCGGGAGATCAGCACGGACACGCTCTGCCGTCGTGCCCGGGTCGACGCCCGCGGTCTGCGGCACGTGATCACCCGACTGGCTAAGAACGGCATCACGGTGCGGGTGCCGATCGGCACAGATCGGCTGGGGAAGCCGCTGTACGCCACTCCTGGGCGCGTCCCTCGGTGGTGCCTCCCAGCACTGCCGGCACCGCCGGGATGCCGGTGCGAGACGTGCACGGCCCCCTCGCAGAAGCCCACGGAGCCAGCCGCTCAAGGCGGACCCTCACGTCCTCCTACCGGCAAAGCCCCAGCTCAGGAAGGCGGACCCTCACGTCCCCCTAGGG
Source organism: Actinoplanes sp. CA-252034 (assembly GCF_050956125.1). Taxonomy (NCBI): domain Bacteria; kingdom Bacillati; phylum Actinomycetota; class Actinomycetes; order Micromonosporales; family Micromonosporaceae; genus Actinoplanes; species Actinoplanes sp. CA-252034. The sequence continues at coordinate 1,430,863 of NZ_CP191846.1, read as the reverse complement.
AGCAAGGAGGACACACACGTCCTCCTGCCGGACCTGCACGTCCCCCTGCCGGACGCCCAAGTCCCCCTGCCGGACACGAGAGTCCCCCTTATCCGTCCCATGACGTTGCCGTCCTCGATCAACCCCAGCGCCCGACCCTCACCTACATCACCGGGGTCACCGGAGCGACTGATGAGGAAGCCCGACAACTCATCAAGACCCTGACCAAACGGCACCGTCCGCGCAGCATCGGCGCCTACGTCCGGGGCATCCCCGCCGACGACCTCCGCGAACTCCTTGCCGAACACCGCGACGCCAACACCCCGGCGCCGGCCTCCCTGACACCCCAGTGCGGCGCTTGCGGCCCCAACCGCCTGATCGAACTCCCGACCGGCCAAGTCACCCGCTGCCCGAGTTGCCATCCCCGCGCCCACTCCCGCCGGACCGCCTAGGAGTCCCGGATGCCCGACCTTCCCGCACCGCAGCACTCCGCAACCCTCAACGCCATGCTCGGCCTCGCCCCGCCAGCACCCACAACACCAGCAGCCCACGCCGTACCCCGGCTGGAAATCGAACAACGCCGCCACGAACTACGCCGACGAGCCGCGTCCCGCTCCCGGGCCCGCCGGGAAGCCGCATGATCCGCCACCGCACCCCCGCCGAAAAACGGGCTGACGCCGCCGCAGAGGCCGCCATCGCCCGCGCCTGGGCCCACACCCAGCCACCCACACCACACGACAAAGACACCCGCCTCGGCGAGCTCCACCCGTACGTCACCCCAGCCCGCGCCCGACAGATCCGCCTGCACATCGAGGAGACCACGTGCTGACCCCTCAGCCCACCACCCCAGCCACCCGCCGCCCACACCTCGCCGCCGCCACCAACCTCCTCGCCCTCGAAGCCTCCGAAGCCCGCGCAGGCGCCTACCGCCTCGGCTACGACCACCTCGCCATCGTCGTCGGCAACTACCTCGCCACCCTCGACGCCTGGTACACCGGCAAAGGCACCCTCGCCGCCCACGAACAGGCCCTCGACGAAGTCCGCCACACCCTCACCCGCGACATCGACAGCTACCTGCATACGCCGGACCACTGCCGATGCACCTGGCTCGGAGTCGGCACCCCCAAACACCCCCGCAACAGCCTCTGCCTCACCCCCGAACAGGACCACAACAACCGAATCCGCTTCGCCGCCGCGTCCTCGGTTCCTCCCGTCGCGCGCGGGGAGGCGCCCCAGACCATCGCGGACGCTCGTACCGCCCGCGCCGTGCTCGGCCCTCTCCGCCAGGTCGCCCCGGACGACGTCGCGGGACTTCCGGCCGATGGCCAGTGGGGGCCGTACGAAGTCGAGGACGAGGCCCAACTCGAGCCGCTCCCGGTTGCGGTGTACGAGCTCTACGACGCCGCTCTGGTCCGCCCCGGTGATCCCGAAGGTGTTGCCAGCAACGTGGTCCTGGCTCACCTGGTCGCCACCTGCGAGGCCGTTCGGATTCGGCGCGGCGCGTTCGACGACCGGGTCCTGGAGTGGCTGGCCCGCGGAGAGCCCGTCACGGCGCAAGCCCTGATCGGGATGATCCGGCGCGCGTTCGCGGCGGGCGCGGCGGCCGCCACCATCGAGCAGCTCGCCCGCGAGCCCATTTCCTGACTTCGGAGCCTGGTCGAGCCGGTTGCCGGTTGGCTCGGCCAGGCCCCTCCCGCATCACCCCACCGTCCAGGAGAACCACATGATCCAGCTGGCCCTCGCCAACCCCGAAAACATCGGCCCGGCGCTCACCGACCTCCGCACCCTCCACAAACTCACCAAACGCCAGGTCGCCGCGGCTGCCGACATGGGAGAACCCCAGTACGGCCAATACGAACTCGGCCGCAAGATCCCCACGGTTCCCATCCTTCTGCGCATCCTCGCCGTGTACGGCAGCTCCTTCGCGATCCTGCCTGGGGAGGAAGCGTGACCCACCTGCGCCGCCCCGCCCAGCTCCGCGCCAGCGCCGCACTCCACACCCTGGAGGCGGCGCTCGACGCCCTAGCAGACCGTGTTGTCGACGAAGACCGGGCCATCCGCGCCGAACAGGCCGCCCGCGCCGAGCCGCTCAAGTCGCCGACGTTCGGCCGCCGGCACGCCCTCGGCGGCCACGGCGACCCCACCGGCGACGCCGTTGGCACCCTCGGCACCCCCCGACCTAACCGGTACGAAAAGCTGGAACGCGAGGTCCACCGCCAACTGCGCGACGTCGCCGAGTACCTGCCCGGCCTGGACAGCCCGTTCGTCCGGATCCAAAACGCTGTGCCGCACATGAGCGACCGTATGGCCGACGCCACCCGGCTCCTCGCCGACCGCGTTGATGGCCGCATCCGCCGACAGCTCCAAATTGGTCACGACCACCAGTTCGTTCCCCGCGTGCCCTGCCCCGCCTGCGACGTTGTCGCGCTGGCGATCCGCACTGCACCGCCGCTGGCTGACCGGATCGTGGAGTGTGTGACTTGTGGCATGGCCTGGCCCCGGGCTGCGGTGTTGCGAGGGGCGCCATCGTGATTGAGGTGGCTGGCGAGTGGTGGGGCACCGCGAGGGAGATTGCCGAGCAACTCGGTTGCGGCACGACAGCAGCGGCCGTACGACGGTGGGCAGAGCGAGAGAGTCTAACGTCGGTTCGCGTGATTGATACGGACGGACATCTACAAGTTCGGTATCCACTTACCGAAGCAGCGCGAATAGATCATGCGAAGCGATCGAGTGGGCGAGGCCGCCCACGAGAAAGCTGAGTCAGCCCATACCGAATGTGGGATGTGAATCGCTCGAATCTCGCTGATTTTCTAAAGCTCTAATCAGCGCCCGTTTAATCCTATGGAACTCCTTCTGGTCCGAGCTGGAAAACAGCAATACACGGTTTCCGTTCTGGTAGGCCACTAAATCATACGTTCGCGGCTTTGTAGCCACCGGCAGGATTACCCATGTGATGCCCATGCCCCCCGCAAACACAAGGAGTCCAAGTGTGTACAGGGCCGGGTCTGGCAGCGAAATCCACATCATTACGGCAATAACCAATGTCGCAATGCCGTAACCCGCGACACCCCGCCACCGCACCTGCACTGATCGCATGCCGATTTGGACGCCTCTTAGGCCGGCTAGGTGGTAGGTACGCTGGGGCGGCCCGGACACGCGGAATAGGCTATTTGTCACGGTCACCGACGGTCCACTGTAATAAATTTGCGGCCCTCTGTGATTAACCTGGCTCACGATTGCTGACCCTCCCGACGCCCAGTAGGGCCCGAGTCTCCCGAGGAGGCGGCCTGACGAGACTCATCATCTTGCGTTGCCGCCTCTGAGAGCACCGGCGGCGTTGCCTCGGCCGCCAAGGTGGGCTCTTGAACGGTTGAGCCCGGTTGGGCGACAACCTGTTCAGACGCCTTTTTGATGATCATTGGCGAACCCGCGCCGATAATAAGCAAACCCCAAGGCCCTAATACTTCACCACTCGTCCCTAGCGCAACCGCGACTACCGATCCGACTATAGGGCGAGTGATTGCACAATAGAAATAGACCCAAAATGGCATCTCGCCGGGCACGTTCCAGGGAAACTTCTTATGCGTCCTAGCCGAAGCGGCAAGATCAAGGATCTCGATAATCAAGCCGCCGATTAACCCCCAAGCGGCACACTCAGGGACACCCATACGCCCACGCTAGCGCCGATGGCGGCCGGCATGAAGCCCTGACTCTCTGCCAACCTCGCTTGACGCCGGATCGATCATTGTTCACACTGACTGCGGCAGGATTCTGCCTACAGCCCGGAGGCCACAGGTCCCGGGCTGTTGTGCATGCACAAGCCGGCCCGCCCGGGTGTCGGCTGTATTGGGGGAGCCGGCGCCCGGACGCACCCCCAACACGCCCATAACCCCCAGGTGAGCCACGAAGGCAAGCTCATGACCACCTGGCACATTCACCATGGCGACGCGCTCGCCGTTCTACCCACACTCGACCCGGCGTCCGTCGACCTGGTCCTGACCGACCCGCCGTACAACTCCGGCGGTCGCACCCAGTCCGATCGCACCAAGGACACGGCCCGCGGCAAGTACGTCTCCGGCGACGCCCAGCACCAGCTGCAGAACTTCGTCGGCGACAACCGCGACCAGCGCGCCTACACCGCCTGGCTGTCGCTGGTCCTGGCACATTGCCTCGCCGCGGCCCAGCCCGGCGCGAGCCTGCTTGTCTTCACCGACTGGCGCCAGACGCCGGCCACCTCCGACGCCCTGCAGGCCGGCGGATGGCTCTGGCGCGGCATCATTCCCTGGCACAAGCCGATCAGCCGGCCCCGCATAGGCGGTTTCAAGGCTGAGTGCGAGTACGTGCTCTGGGGCAGCAAGGGCCCGATCGATGCCACCCGCAACCCGGTGTACCTGCCGGGCCTCTACTCGGCCAGTCAGCCGCGCGGCAACACCCGGGTGCACATCACCCAGAAGCCCGTCGACCTGCTGGCCGAACTCCAGCGAGTGTGTGTGCCCGGCGGGGTCGTACTCGACCCGTTCACCGGCTCGGGCTCCACCGGCGTCGCCGCACTCCAGTCCGGCCGGCGCTTCGTCGGCATCGAGGCCAGCGAGCACTACGCCAGCGTGGCGCGCGAACGCCTGCACGGCGTCATGGTCCATCCGAGGTGATGAGGGCTGGGGTGGGCCGACCGGGAAGCCGGCCCGCCCCACGCCTCAGCGCCGCCCGACGTAGATGGCGCAAACCGTGAGCGCGCCGATCATGATCAGCCCGAAGACCGCCACGGCTGTGATCGCCAGAGCGGTGGGAATGGCACCGAACGCTGAGGCCGCGAGGATGGAAGCGATACCGCCAGCAGACGTCACGGCTGTCTTGAGCGCTGTCTTGATCACGCCCGGCCGGTGGTCATTATTTTCCTCGCCCTGACGTGTACGAGTGGCTACGGTGGTCACATTGCTCCTCTACTGGTGATGAACCCGTCGCATGGTTGTTTCTGGTAGTGAGCAGCTCGACGGCCCGCCTGCCAGCGGGCCGTCACTGCTTGATGGATCCCCGGGACGACCGACTGCTTCGCAATCGGCGCCCTAAGGCGCCTAGGTGCCTCGGGCTGTCCACGAACCCTGGCCATACCGACCTCCCCGAAATCGTGTTGACAGGGAACGTTAACCAGCATGAATCCAGTTGCGCCTCCTGCTTTCCGGCCGGTACGGGAGGCATGACTGACTGGTACATCGGCCAGTAGGCCGTCAGGCCGATGGATTCGATGTGGACAGAAGACGCGCTCCTCACTATTCGGAACAAAACAGGACTACGTCTGACGCATCGGGTCACACGAAGGTGGGAAGGCCGCGGCAATGACCAGGGGACCTTCCCGTAGGGGCCCCTGGTGACCGTGTGGAGAACCGTAGTCGTCATCCCGCATAGCCTTCCGTCCACCACTCAGCATTCCGACATCGGTCACAATGCGGCACGGGCATCCTGTATGGCGCTGAACATGTCGTGTCCGGACGGACGCTCTTGATGCAGCCTTGCCCAGAAGTCCGTCCAGTTGGATAACACCCAGTTATGTCTTTTTCGATCTCCAAGACGGACGAAGGGTGCAAACTCCCGGCGAGGTGACCATGACGCAGCACGGCCACCCACCCATCACCGCCGAGGAACGGCAACGCGTCGCCAAGCTCCACGCCGAAGGCCGGTCCCGCAACGCGATTGCCACCGAGCTGGGCCGGTCCGGACGCACGATCTCGAAGATCTGCTCCGAACACGACCCGCCCTTGACGTTCGAGCGCACCCGGACGGCGGCCGCCACTGCGGCGAAGAAGGTCGACGGCGCCGCCCGCCGCGCCCAGTTCCAGCTCGACGCCCTCGACGCCGCAGGCAGGCTTATGGGCCAGATGTTCGCCCCGTCGAAGGTCTTCAACTTCGGCGGCAAGGAGAACGACTACAACGAGGTCACCCACGACGAGCCGCCGTTCCGCGACAAACGCGACATCGCCTCCGCCATCCAGGCGCTCGCGAACACTGCACTCAAACTCGCCGAGTACGACAAGGCCACCGGCAACGAAGACGAGAAGTCCATGCTCGGTGACCTGTTCGACCAGCTCCGCCAGGCACGCGACGCGGATCGCGAGGACCACCGGTGAGGCGGCTGCCCACCGCGATGTCCGAGAAGCAGATCGACTACGTCTTGGACTCCGACGCCTTCGTGAACCTCGCCGAGGGCGCCGTCCGGTCCGGCAAGACGATCTCCGGCCTGCTTCGCTGGGCCAAGTACATCGCCAAGGACGCCCCGAAGACCGGCGACCTGGTGGTCTGCGCGAAGACCTACGACACCGCGAAGCGGAACATCTTCAACCCGCTGCAGGACACCTCGGTCTTCGGGCGGCTGGCCAAGGCCACCTCGTACACCCGGGGCGCGCCGACCGCGATGATCCTCGGCCAACAGGTCGAGGTCATCACGTTCAACGACGAACGCTCCGAGGCCCGGCTGCGAGGCATGACCTCTCGCGGCGCGTACGTCGACGAGTGGTCTCTCATGCCGCGCACCTTCCACGAGCAGCTGCTCGGCCGGCACAGCGTCGACGGGTCGCAGATCTTCGGCAACACGAACCCGGACAACCCGCGGCACTGGCTGAAGACCGAGGGCATCGACCAGGCGAAGCCCGGCGGCCGGCTCGCCGGCGACTGGAAGGTCTGGAAGTTCGTTCTCGACGACAACCCAGGCCTCTCCGAACGCGTGAAGGAGCGCTACCGGCGCCAGTACACCGGCCTCTACTACCGCCGGAACATCCTCGGCGAGTGGTGCGTGGCCGAGGGCACGGTCTACGACATGTGGGACCCGGCCAGGCACGTGGTCAAGACCCTGCCCGGCATCATCCGGTGGATCTCGCTTGGCGTGGACTACGGCACCACCAACCCGTTTGCCGGCCTGCTGCTGGGCATCGGCGTCGACGGGAAGATGTACCTGGCCAGGGAGTGGCGCTGGGACTCGAAGAAGCAGCAGCGCAGCCTCACCGACGCCGAGTACAGCTCGCGACTCCGCGGCTGGCTCGACCAGCTCGGTGTACGCCCCGACTGGTTCTGCGTCGACCCCTCCGCCGCCAGCTTCTCGACGCAGCTGTTCCGCGACGGCATCACCCCAGCACCCGCCGACAACGCCGTCCTCGATGGCATCCGGCTCATCGCCTCGCTGCTCTCCGAGGGCCTGCTCTTCGTGCACGAGTCCTGTGTCGGGTGGATCGAGGAGATCACCGGCTACGTCTGGGACGAGAAAGCCGCGCTCCTGGGCGAGGACAAGCCGGTCAAGGTTGGCGACCACAGCCTGGACGCTGGCCGGTACGCCATCAAAACCCCCGAGGTGCTCTGGCGACCGCTTGTGGGTGGTAGTTCCACTCACCTTGCCTAAAGCTCTTGCCTAAAGATGAGGTATCCCAGGTGGGCGCTATGAAGGCGAGCATGACGTGTAGGGACGCCGTCTTCGATTTTCCACTGCACTCCGCTCATGTCAACGAAGCTGATGGTGGGTTTGAAAACCGATTGGGCAGCCATAACGTTTCCCTCCTCTGTAGGCCATGGGATCTCATGACGTGAGAGGTCGACGAAGATGCTTTCCACGAAACCGCTTGGCATCACGGAGAACTTCTGGCAGAAAACAGATTTCGTGCCGATTTCCGCGACGCGCTTAGCCGTCGGCTCATTCCCTGAAGCGTCGAATTCTAGGTTCACAAAGACGTGACTCACAGGCGAGTCGCCATAATTGCCGATCATCGCACTAAAGCCACTCACCATCCCGTTATGACTCTCCACTCTGGCATCGTGAAGCAGGATCGTTCGAGCCTGACGCGATTCACTCTCACGGCGATCTTCCTCAAGGCGCGCAATTTCTTCACGCCTGGTCCGGCGCTCGCGTGATAACGCCCAAGCCTGCCATACCAAGGCACCGACAGTTCCAAGCGCGGCGACCACTGTCGCCCAGGCCTCAATCCAATCGGCATCTGTTGCGCCGTCAGCCGCCATAAGGATCTCTACTGCTACCACGCTTTGACTGTAGAGACGGCTCACAACCCAGACTTGTAGGTTCCCTTGAGGAAGGTGTGCTGTGCCGATTCCCACCGGCGGCGCCTGGCCGCCTCCACAGCTCGCCACCGCCTACACGGCATACCGAGACTGGGACGCCTGGTACACCGGCGATCCGGACGGCCTCCGTGCCGTCTACTCCGGCCGCGGTCCGTCCGGCAAAGGCACGTCGCCGCAGCAGCGTGTTCGGGCTGGTCAGTATGCCGGAGGCATCACGGGCCTGGTCTCCCGCTGGTTATGGGGCGCGCCGCCGCCCGCGAGTGCACGGGACGGCCGTATTCACGTTCCGCTGCCGGCCGACCTGGCGGCCACCGCCGCGAACCTCATCTTCTCCGAACCGCCGAAGCTGACCGCCGGCAACGCTCAGGTGCAGCAGCGCCTCGACGAGCTGGTCGACGACGGCCTCAACACGATGCTCCTGCATGCCGCCGAGGCGAACAGTGTGCTCGGTGACATCTACCTGCGGCCCGTCATCGATGAGGACGTCCTGCCTGGACGCGCGTTCCTTGCTGCGGTGCACGCCGACGGCGCTCTTCCGGTGATCCGCTGGGGCCGCCTCGTCGAGGTGACGTTCTGGTCGACTCTGCTCGTTGACGGCGATACTCACGTCCGGCTCCTCGAACACCATGAGGTCATCGGCGGCGCCGGCCGGATCGTGTACGCCGTGTACGAGGGCACCAGCACCACCCTCGGCCGCCCGGTCCCGCTGACCGACTACGCAGCGGCCTCGCACCTCGCCGACCTGATCGACGAGGCATCCGCCCAGCCGACCGGCCTGTCCCGTCTCGACGTCGTGCGGATCCCGAACGCCGGCCCACAGCGCACCTGGCGCACCCTCGGCCCCCTCAAGTACCTGGGCCGCAGCGACTACGACGGCAACGAGCAGTGGTTCGACGCCCTCGACGACGTGTGGACCAGCTGGCTGCGCGATATCCGCCTCGCCCGCGGCCGGATCGTCGTCCCGGCGTACATGCTCCAGTCCAACGGGCCCGGCAAGGGCGCCACCTTCGACGCCGAGCAGGAAGTCTTCACCCAGCTGGAAATGATGCCCGGCCAGCAAGGCACCAGCATCACCGTGTCGCAGTTCGACATCCGCTGGGAAGCGCACAAAGCCTCCGCCGAGGCCGTGCAGCAGGTCGCCATGCGCCACGCGGGACTCTCCTCGCAGACCCTGGGCGAGGAAGGCGGCGACGTCGCGATGACCGCCACCGAAGCCCAGGCCCGGGAGCGACTCAGCTTCACGACCCGCGGCGCGCGGATCACCGGCTCCTGGGAGCCCGGTGTTGCTGACGCGATCGAGCTGCTGCTCGAAGTCGAAGCCGTGAACTTCCGCGGTCCGGCCCCGGAGCGCCCGCACGTCGAGTTCGGCGATAGCGTCTCCGAGTCCCCGGAGACGCTGGCCCGCACTACCCAGTTGCTCTTCGCCGCTCAGGCCGTGTCCATCGACACCCGAGTCCGCAGGGTCAACCCCGATTGGGACGACGACCAGGTGCGCGTGGAGGTCGAAAAGATCAAGGCCGAGCTCGGCGGCGGCACGGACCCTGAGGTCGTGCTCGGCGGGGTAGCCGGCAACCAGCCGCCCGGCAACCAGGCCGACCCGGGAGACATCGATCAGGAGGCCGAGGAGCAGCCAGAGGAGTAGCCGGTGGCGGTCGATCCGGAACGTCTCGCCGAGATCGTGCGCGCCACCGTCGACCTCTACCGCGAGGGCGAGGACGGCCTGCTGCGCCTGGTCACCCGTTATCTCGCGCAGGGCATCGACACCCCGGCATGGGCACTTGAGCGGCTTGCCGCCCTGCGCCAGCTCCGGAGTGCCGCCGAGGCCGTCCTCGACCGGATCAGCGACGAGCTCGCTGGCACCGTGCTTCAAGCGGTCGCCGATGCCTACGCCGCCGGCGACACCTCCTTGCTCGGCGACCTCCCGCGCGAGGTTGCGATCAAGGCCGGCGCCCGCGCCACTGCCGCGGTGCCCCGGTCCGCGGCCATGGAAGCCCTCGCCCAGGCGCTCGTGCAGGACATCGGGGCACGCCACTCCAACGTGCTGCGGCACGTGGTCGATGCCTACCAGCAGGTGGTGGCCGCGGCCACCGCGAGCAGCGTGGGCGGCGGCCTGACCCGTCGGCAGGCCGCGCAGCTCGCCTACGCGCGCCTGGTCGAGCAGGGCGTCTCGTCGTTCACGGATCGCCGCGGCCGCCGCTGGCGTATGTCGACCTACGTCGAGATGGCCCTGCGCACCGTCACCCAGCGGGCCGCCGTTCAAGGTCAGACCGACCGGCAGGCCCGGCTCGGGCTGCCGTATGTGATGGTGAGCAACGAATCGCAGGAATGCGAACGGTGCCGCCCGTATGAGGGCCGGATCCTTCGCGTTGATGCTGGAGCGACCGGCTCGATCGAGGTTCCGCACCAGATCTCCGGCCAGCCGGTCCAGATCGAGGTGAAGGCCACCCTCGAGCAGGCCCGGGCCGCCGGCTTCCAGCATCCGAACTGCCGCCACTCGGTGCGGGCTTACCTGCCCGGCGTGACCCGGCTGCCGGAGAAGCCCACCGCCGACCCGGCTGGCGACGAGGCCCGGCAGCGGCAGCGCGCGATCGAACGCGCGATCCGACGCTGGAAGGAGCGCGAGCTCGCCGCGCTCACCCCGCAGGATGCTGCGCAGGCACACGTGAAGGTGGCGTTGTGGCAGGGCCAGATGCGCGCCCACCTGACAGCGCATCCGACGCTCAAACGCCTGCCGTACCGCGAGCAGATCGGCGCCGGGAGCCTTCCTCGCGTGCCTCGGCCCGCGGCCCCACCGCCGCCTGCCCCGCCGACCGTCCCACCCCCGCCTCCGGCTCCGGCCCCTGCCCCACCGGCTCTGCCTCAGCGGCGCCCGGTCCGGCAGACGCCCGATCGGATCGAGGACCTTCCCGGCTTGCTCAACCTGGACCTCGACGCCCAGCTCAACCGGGACATGGCCCGCGACGTCTTCGCCGACATCATCGGCGGCGAGTACGCCAGCCTGGTGGTGAAGGTCCAGAGCGTCTCCACGCAGGGCGGCATCACACGCCGCGGCCTGCACATCACCGGCAAAATCTTCGCTAGCGATGATCCGAACGCGGCGGAGGCCGGCGTCTTCGCCCGCGGTTTCTACCGCGACCGCGACGGTGACCTGGTCGCCATCCACGCCCTGCTCCACCTGGACAATGCCTACCGAGGCAAGGGCTTCGCCGGCGCCTTCAACGGCCACCTCGAGAAGTGGTACCGGCAGCAAGGCATCGTCCGCATCGAGGTCCACGCCAACATCGACGTCGGCGGCTACACCTGGGCGACCCAGGGCTTCCAGTTCGAGGACGAGGTCTCCGCGCTGGACATCCTCGACCGGCTGCGATTCGTGATCAGCGTGTTCACCGACCGGGTCCAGGCCATGCGGGACGAGGCCCGAACCGCAGTCGCCGACCGGGCCCGCACGCTACGCGAGCAGGCGAACAAATTCGAGGCTCAGATGGCCGAGGCCGAAGATATCCTTGAACGTGCCGACCAGGCCCGGTTCGGCGACGACGACTACCCGACGTCGTGGGAGATCAGCCAGTGCGGCCGCTCCCACGACATCGCAGTGAAAGATCGGCCCTGGATCGGCAAGGCCGCGATGCTCGGTAGCGACTGGCATGGGGTGAAGTGGCTGTGACCGGTCCGGAGCGGCACCTCTACCAGCCCGATCTGGATCGGCAGCCACCCAAACGGCCATCCGCCGACCGAGTGCGCCGGCTGCGGGAGTTGGCCCAGTGGCACGACGAATGGGTCGCGAAGTGGGCCGACCGCGCCGGCTTTCGTCCCGAGGGGCGTAAGCCGGACAGCGACTACAACCTGCACCACGTCGACCTGGACGCCCCGGCTGAGGCACAGGAGGAGTTCTACCGCCGCGCCCGCGAGATCATGGGCGAGTAGCCGGCCGGGTCACTGCTTGCAGAGACTGTTCTTTGTCGCCTTGACGATCGCCTTCGCAGTCGCATCGTCGACCTCGAAGCGTGCCGCGGCGTTCTTCACGACCTGCGCATCCGCCTTACCTTGCTCGATGTCTAGGCAGATGTTCCAGCCGTATTTGAGTGCATCGTCATCCGCGGCGATCTTCTCGTCGATCTTGGCAAGCGCCCCTCGATACGCCTTCACTGCCTCCTCAGGGAACCGCAGGCCAGGCTCCAGGAAAGCTGACCCCTTCGCCCCCGCGGGCGTCGGTGCCGCCGTCGCCCGCGTCTCCGGCGCGCTGTTGGCGCAACCCGCCAGCGCGCCGATCGCCACTACCGCACCCACCACCCAGACCCGACCTGCTCGCATCGCTGCCCCTAGCTCCCTTGTGGAGTGATCCCGCGAGCACGGTACGGCGTCCCGGCAAGGCCGGGACCGACTTCCCGTCCGCGGCCAAGGGCCGCATGACATCCAGGAGCAACACGTATGTACCGCACCGCGCGCCGTACCGCCCTGTCGGGCATCACCGTTCCGCGCGTCCCGCGTGGCGGCTGGCATCGCGACGACCCCACCGACAACGGCGAGGGCCGCGGCCCCGGGCACGACAACGGCGGAGGCGACACCGGCAAGGCCGGCGACAACGACTCCACCGGGAAGACACCGAAGATCGAGGGCGAGTTCGACAAGGAACGCTACGAGCGGGCCCTAGCCGCCGCACGCGAAACCGAGCGCAAGGCCAAGGACGCGAAGAAGGCCTCCGACGACCGGCTCGCCGCGGTTCTCCAGGCCGCCGGGCTCACCCCGGACGGCAAGGAAGATCCAGCAGAACAGCTCAAGGCGGCCGCCGCCGACCGCGACAAGGCCGCCGAGAAGCTGCGCGACAAAAGCCTGCGTCTATCCGTGCGGGAAAACGCCGACAAGGCCGGCGTCGATCCCGCTGCGGTCATCGACTCGACCAGCTTCCGTCAGGCAGTCGCCGAACTCGACGTGGACGCGGCCGACTACGACGACCTGGTCGTCGCCGCCATGAAGAAGGCGCTCAAGGCCAACCCGCGGCTGGCAGCCGACTCCTCTCCGCCCAAGGGTGCGGGCAAGCAGGGAGCCGACCACAGCGGCCAGGGCGGTCAGAAGAGCAAGCCGAAGAACCTCACCGAAGCCATAGCCGCCCGACTCGGCGGCTGACACCCGAAGTAGGCACCCATGCCCGTGACCCTGGCTCAGGCCAAGCTCAACGCCACCGACGACATCGACGTTCAGGTCATCGACGAGTTCCAGAAGTCCAGTTACCTTCTGGACAAGCTGACCTTCGACGACGTGGTCAACCAGGCCGGCAACGGCGCTACCTTGACCTACGGCTACACCCGGCTCACCAGCCAGGCGACCGCCGCGTACCGCGCGATCAACGCTGAGTACGTGCCTTCCGAGGTGGCCAAGGTCCGCGCGAGCGTCGACCTCAAGCCGCTCGGTGGCAGCTTCCAGATCGACCGTGTCCTCAACGGCGTCGCCGCGGCCGCCGAGACGGCGCTGCAGATGTCGCAGAAGATCAAGGCCGCCCGTGCCTTCTTCGCCGATCAGGTCATCAACGCGGATTCGGCAGTCGATGCCAACGGTTTCGACGGGCTGTCCAAGATGCTGACCGGCACCACGACTGAATACCTGCCGCTCGCCAACGGCGTTGCCGCCGGCTACCTCGACCTCACCACCGTCGATAGCAAGCAGAAGGCGCTGCAGTTCATGCTGCACGTCAACGCCTGGCTCGGAAAGCTCGACGGAGCTCCGGACGCGCTGTTCATGAACTCCCTGACCAAGGCGTATTTCCTGTTCGTCGCGGCATGGGCCGACATGATCGACAAGAGCACCGACGCCCTCGGCCGACCGATCGAGAAGTACCGCGGTATCGAGCTCGTCGACCTGGGCACCAAGGCCGGCTCGAACACGGACGTCATCGGCACCGTCACCCGCGATGCCGACGGCGCGGGTGGCGGCGGCAACATCGCCGGGCTCAGCGACATCTACGCCGCCCGCTTCGCTCTCGACGGCTTCCACGGCGTCTCCATGGCGGGCCGCCCACTGGTCCAGCAGTGGATGCCGGACTTCAGCACCAGCGGCGCGGTCAAGACCGGTGAGGTCGAGATGGGCCCGGTCGCGGTCGTGCTCAAGCGTTCCAAGGCCGCCGGCGTGATGCGGAACCTGAAGGTCGCCGCCTGATGGCCGTCATCGTCGCCCCGAACAGGGAATACAACGGCCAGATCGGCGATGTCGTCTTCAAGAACGGCCGCGCCGAGACCGACAACACCGCGGTGATTGGGTACTGCCGCGGCGCCGGGTACGAGGTCAACGGCCGGGTGGACAACCCGGCCGCCCGGCCGCGGATCGACGTCGACAGCAGTCGCACTCACCAGCCGCTCGGCACCCCGCTGCGTGATGCCGCGGTCAGCCCCCGCCTCGGCGACTTCCTGCCGCCGATTGGCGCGGGTAAGGCGGATCCGCACGGCCCCACCGTGGTGTCTCCGGAGATCCACGCCAGCCCTGGCCCCACGCCGCTCGTGCCCGGCCTCGTGCCCGCTGATCCGGCAGCGCAGCAGGACCGCGAGATCGCCGCCGCCAAGCTCACGCTCGTCGACCAGCTGGCCGACACCGAGCAGTCCGAGCAACCCGCGGGCAACGCCTCCCAGGAGGCCTGGGCGGACTGGGTGCTTGCCACCCACCCGGACCAGAACCCGGACACGATCCGGGCGATGAAGCGCGACGAGCTGCGCGACCAGTACAGCGGCTGAGCGCCCTGTCGCGGCCGGTGGCGGCCGGCCCAGACGAAACACTGCTGGAGGAACGGTGGCCATCGGCTACGTCAGCCCGATTCCACCCGGCGGTGGTGGCGGGCCGCACACTCACACGCCCGGCCAGGCGGGCGCCGATCCGGCAGGCACCGCGGCCGTCGCGGCGGCCGCGCACGCCTCCGCCGGTGACCCTCATCCGCAATACGCGACCACTGCGGCCCTCGGGACCGAGGCTGGCGCCCGGGCGGCGTCGGACGCTGCTCTCGACGATCGGCTCACCGCGCTCGAGGAAGCCCCGGCTGGAGGCGGCAACCCACTCATTCGTGCCCACGGATACGTCCGCAGCGGTGACGTGGTCCCGCAGGCGACCGCCTCATGGGCGCCGCTCGTCGGCGGGCCCACCTTCACCATCGCGGCCACCGTGGGCGATGAGATCGAGTTCCGGTGGTCGGGCCTTCTGCAGAACGGCTCCGGCCTGTTCTACGACGTCGCCGTCGTGGTGAACGGCCTGCCGGTTCGGTACGCGTCCTCGGGCGAGGCGGTGCCGGCCGCGGAAGGCGACCCCGGCCTGTATCCCGACAGCGGCTTCCGGGCCGTGCCTGGTCTCGGCTTCACCTTCACCGCGCAGGCCGGCGATCTCGACGACGGCGGGATCCGGATCGGCTTCGCCGTCAAGAACCCGAACGGCGTCGGGCGAGTTTTCGCCGGCGTCTTCTACCCGCTGCGGTGGGCGCTGACGAACTACGGAGCAGCAGCATGACCGTGACCGGCATCGCAGGTAGCCCGATCGACTTGACCACCTCCTGGTACGCGTACCCAGGCGGGCCCGCCGTTGACCCGGCCCACACCACGATTCGGATCACTCGTGCCGGCACCGGCGCCGAGGTGCTCCCGCCCACCATTGTGCAGGAGCCCAGCGCGGGGATCACCTTCTACCGGTGGATCCCACCGGGCCGGGTCGGCGCGACCTATCTGGCGACCTGGACCGCCTTGATCGACGGCGTTCCCGCGGTGGCGACGGAGACGGTAGAGGTCCGTTCGGCCCAACCTGCTGGCGCCCATGCCTCGGTTGACGATCTTCCCGCCCCGGTGCCGGCCGATGCTGTCGACCGGCTTGTCCGGGCCTCTCGTGACGTCGATGCTGCCCTGCTGAGCGCGTTCTATGACCCGACCGCGCCAGACACGCTGGAAGTGTTGCGGCAGGCCACGGTGGCGCAGGTCCTTGGCGAGCTGGCGGACGCCCGATCGCGTGGCGGTTTCACCATCGGCAAGATCAGCGTCCAGGCGGGCCCCGACCGTGACCGTCCTGCCCGGGTCGGCCCGTTGTGGCAACAGGCCTGGACGATCCTGCAACTGGCTGGGCTGACCGGCCACGGGCCGCAGACGAGGTGACCGTGAATTGGGCCGAGTTCATCGCCGCCTACGTGCCGGCTCCGTGGACGATCACCGTGGAGGCGTGGCAGGGCGCCGGCGCGTACGGCGACGTGTACGCCTCCCCCGCCGCCGTTGGCCCATGCGTCATCGACGAATCCACTCGCCGCATCGCGGTGCAAACCCAAGACGCGGCCGGTCGTGAGGACGTCTCTTCGAGCACGGTCTTCGCGCCGCCGGGAACCACGGCCCCGGCGGGCTCCCGCGTCACCCTGCCGTCCGGCCGCATCACCCGGGTCCTCGCCGTCGCTCACCTCGACGCTCACGGTCTTCCGCTACCCGAACACGTCGAACTGTCTCTGGAGTGACCCGTGGCCGATGACGCCTTCACACTTTCCTGGAACGCAGATGCGGTCATGGCGGCACTGCGCGGCGCCAGCGCCGACGGTCTCGAGTTCGCGGCGGAACACCTGCTCCAGGTCTCTACCCAGCTCGCCCCGCATGAAGAGGGCGACCTGGCGCGCTCCGGCGAGGTCAGCAGCGACGCGGACGGCCAGACCTTCGCGGTCTCCTTCGACCGGCCCTACGCGGTACGTCAGCACGAAGACCTGACGCTGCGACACGACGACGGCAAGCAGGCGAAGTACCTGGAAGAGCCGATGAGCTCGGAGCACGACACCATGCTGCGGCTGATCGCTTCCCGGTCGCAGGGACTGCTCGGATGAGCACCGGTGACGGGTGGACGTCGCGGCTGCTGGCCGGCTGTGCCGAGCACCTGCAGGCGGCCGCCATCGGTGTCTGGCGGACCTCCGGCGGATACACCGCGGCGGAGACCGCGATCGTGGTCCGCGGCATCCCGACCAGCCCGGACCGGTTGATCACCCTCGCCACCTACCCGGTGGCCTCTCCCCCGGGTCTGGCCGGCGTGACCGAAGGTCTGCAGATCCGCATCCGCGGCACCACCGATCCACGAGTGGCCAGCGACATCGGCGACGCGATCTTCGACCTGCTCGACAGCGCTGAAGGCCTGCGCTGGGGCGGCATCGCCGTCGTGCAGGTCTATCGCCAGTCATACGCCTCCCTGGGCACCGACACGGCCGGCCGATGGGAGATCTCGCACAACTACTACGTCGAGGCCATGCGCCCGACGGCACATCGCACGGACTGAGGAGCGCCGCATGGCCACCACCCCCACCACCCGCGTCACCGCCCTCGCCCGGCGCGAGCGCATCGACATCGACACCGGCGCCTACCCCGCGAGCCTCTATCAGCAGCTGATGGGCAAGCAGGAGGTCAAGCTCATCGAAGAGCTGCGCACCGAGGACGGCGAGACATACGAAGACGAGGGCGCCGCCCGCGAAGACGTGACCGGCTACAACTGGCGTCTCGAGATCAAGATCTTCTTCTCGAAGAACGCTGCCGGAACCGCCGTCGACCCGGTCCACCGGTTCCTGCGCGAGAAGTTCGAGGCGGCCAAGACCTCGACCGCCGCAGGCGAGTGCGGAGTCCGCTGGTACGACAAAGACGGCCTGGACGACGGCAACTCCAAAGAGGGCCGCGCCCTGGTGAAGTTCACCCCGGACGGCGGCGGCCCCGGCGAACAGGACATCGTCTCCCTGACTCTGCAGGGACAGGGCAAGCTGGCCTCGATCGTCAACCCGAACGCCGACATGACCCCCGTGGTTACCGGCCTCAACCCGGCGCTCAGCGGGACCGTCGCAGGTGGTCTCGTGTCGATCTACGGCACCCACTTCACCGGCGCCACCGCCGTGAGCTTCGGCGGCACCGCGGCCACGAACTTCACGGTCGTCAACGACGCGCACATCGTCGCCACGAAGCCGGCGCTCACCGTTGGATCCAAGGACGTGACCGTGACGACGCCGGCCGGCACCTCCGACACCACCGGCACGCCGAACGACTTCGTGGTGTCCTGACATGGCCAAACTCTCGGGCCTCAGCCGGTACTTCAACCCCGGCCTGGAGCTGGGCGGTGTTCCCGGCCGGGACGGCGCAGAACGCGAGTACGTGGTGCCGCTGGCCTCCGCCGAGCTCGGCCTCTGGTGCCAGCAACTGGCGGAAGTAGCCGGCCGCATCCACGCTGCCAGCACGCCGCACGAGATCCAGGACGTCGTCGACCGCATCGAACACGACCTGCCGAAACTCGACGGCCACCAGACGCTGGCACAACGCGTCCTCGGCACCGCCTACGACCAGATGATGACCGACGGCGTCACCCACGCCCACATCCAATACTGCGGGCACACCGCGTACGCGTGGATCGTCGGCGGCGAAGAGGCCGCCGCGCGGTTCTGGACCTCCGGCGGCCAATCGGGGGAAGCCGCACGCCCGGCGAACCGAGCGGAACGTCGGGCAGCTGGGCGGACGAATACGGCCGCGGCGAACGCGACGAACACACCGGCCTCTACGAGTGGTACGAGATCCCGGACCAGGTCGTCCAGGAGCGGCAGGGCGAAGGGTGGACGTGGGCGCAGGTCCTCGCCCACTGGGACCTGATCGCCGCTGACCTGCACTCCGAATACGGCATCGACGTCGACGACCGCGCCCTCATGCGGGCCCGGTCCTGGCCGTGGCTCATGACCCGCATCGAAGGCCTGCTCACCGCCAAAACCCGGCTCGTCCGGGCGCTGAACCCAACCGAATAGCAGGAGGCGACCATGGCCCTGAAACTCGGTGAGCTGGTCGCCTACCTCAAGGCAGACGACACCGCCCTCGACCGAGGGCTCAAGACCGCCCACGAGAAGCTGCGCCAGGCCGGCGAACAGGCCCGCCAGTACGCGCCGATGGTGGGCGGTGCCCTCGCCGCGGGGATCGGCGCCGGCCTGGTGGAGGCGCTCAACGTCGACGCTGCGAAAACCAAGCTGGCGGCCCAGCTCGGCGGCGACGCCCAGTACGCGGCCGACATGGGACGAATCGCCGGCAACGTCTACGGCGCTGGCTTCGGCCAATCCCTGGAGGCGGTCAATGAGACCCTGCGTGGTGTCCTGGGATCCGGCTTGATCGCTGAGGATGCGATCGACGCGGACATCGAGGCCATCACCGTCAAAGCGCAGGCCCTCGCCGACGTGTTCGGTCAGGACGTGACCCAGACCATCCGGGCGGCCGGCCAGCTGGTCCGTACCGGTCTGGCCGCTAACGCCGCCGAGGCCTTCGACATCATCACTCGCGGCTTCCAGCAGACCGGTGACATGGCCGGTGACCTGCTGGAGACCTACTCCGAGTACGGCACCCAGTTCCGCAAGCTCGGCCTCGACGGCGCCACCGCAACCGGCCTGCTCTCCCAAGGGCTCAAGGCCGGCGCCCGCGATCTCGACATCGTGGCCGACGCGTTCAAGGAGTTCTCGATCAGGGCGGTGGACGGCAGCAAGACGACCTCCGAGGGCTTCAAGATGCTGGGCCTCGACGCGGGCGCCATGGCCGAGCAGATCGGCAGGGGCGGCGACAGCGCCAAGGCCGGCCTCGACACGGTCCTGGATCGCCTCCGCGGCATCAAGGATCCCGTCCTGCAGTCCCAGGCCGCGGTGGCACTGTTCGGCACCCAGGCCGAAGACCTGGGCCAGGCCCTCTTCGCCCTCGACCCGTCCAAGGCGACAGCCGCACTGGGCGACGTTGCCGGCGCCGCCGACCAGCTCGGCAAGACCGTCGAAGAGTCGGCCTCCCACAAGCTCGAGGCCCTCAAACGCCAGGTGCAGGGCGCCCTGGTCGAGAAGCTCGGCCAGGCCGTACCGCACATCATGGCCACCTTCGGCTGGCTCAAGGACAACAGCGGCTGGGTCACCCCTCTCGCCATCGGCCTCGGCATCCTCGCCACCGCCATCGGCACCGTCGTGGTGGCCACGAAGATCTGGACCGCGGTGCACACCGCCTTCGGTGTCGTCATGACGATGACGCCCGTCGGACTGCTGATCATCGGCATCGGGCTGATCGTCGCCGGCATCCTCCTCCTCGCCACCAAGACGAAGTTCTTCCAGACGATCTGGAACGCGTCCTGGGGAGGCATCAAGTCGGCTGCCAGCGCGGTGGGCTCCTGGTTCAAGGACATCCTCTGGGCGAAGTGGATCCAGCCCGCGTGGACCGGCATCACCTCGGCCGGCGCCAAGACGCTCGACTGGTTCAACCTTCTTCCCGGGCGGCTGAAGTCGGCCCTGAGCAAGGTTGCCGGCTACATCTCGGCGCCGTTCCGCAGCGCGTTCAACGCCATCGCGTCGTTCTGGAACAACTCCGTCGGCAACATCAACTTCAGCGTCCCCGGATGGGTCCCCGGGATCGGCGGCAACAGCTTCTCGCTGCCCACGATCCCGATGCTGGCCAAGGGCGGCATCGTCCCGGCCACCCGCGGTGGCCGGCTCGTCGGCGTGGCCGAGGGCGGGGAAGCCGAAGCCGTCGCGCCCCTGTCCAAGCTCGCCGCCATGATCCGCGAAGCCGTCCGCGGCGAGGCCTCCGCCGGCGAGTCATCGATTCCGGAGGTCCACGTGTATGTCGGCGACCGGGAACTGACCGAGATCGTGGACGTGCGGATCCAGCACCGCGACCGGCAGGTCAAGCGGCGGGCCGGCGCCTGGGCAACGGCGGCCGCACGATGAGCGCCGCCCTCACCTACGACGGCGCCCTGGCCCGGGTACGGCTCTCCGCCCCCGTCCCCGCCGCGGCGGCCTACGCAACCGTGGACCGGACCACCAACGGCGTTCAGTGGACCGTTGTCCGGGGCGCCGGCCGCCTCACGCCGGCCGGTGCGACGGTGACCGTCGACGACTACGAGTTCCCGCCGGGGCAGGCCACTACCTACCGGGTACGCGCCTACAACAGCGGCGGAGTGCTGTTGGCGACCGACACCGCGGCGATCACCGCGGCGATCGACCGGGTCTGGTTCAAGAACGTCACCCGACCGTTCCTGAACAGGCCGGTGACGGTCGTCAACCGCCCGGAGATCGGCCGCAAGTCCCGGGCCGGCGTGTTCCCCGTGCTCGGGCGCAGCCTGCCGATCGTCGTGTCGGAGCTCCGCGGCCCCAGCCAGTGGACGCTGCAGCTCCGAACCTCCTCGGCAGCGGAGTCCCGGCTGGTCGAGCTGCTGCTGGCCTCGGGGGACGTGCTGTATCTGCAGGTACCGCCCGCCTACGACGACGTCCCTGGCGGGTACGTGCACGTGGGCGACGTGGTCTGGCGCCGCCTCTCGCCGTTGCCGCAGGACCGGCGGTACGTGTGGACGCTGCCGATGACCGCGGTTGCGGCACCCGGCCCGGACGTCGTCGGCGCCACCGTCACCTGGGAAACCCTGCTCGCGTCCTTCGGCTCCTGGGCAGCGATCGGCGCGGCCTTCGGATCATGGGCCGAGGTGCTGGAGTACGTCTCCGATCCGGAGGTGGTGATCGTGCCGTGAGGCCCGTGTCCGCCCGCTTTCTCAGCGCACTGCGCGGCTCACACCGCGCCGTCGTCCAGGCCGTTGTCGTCGCCCCGGGCCAGTCGGGCACCAACCCGGCCGGTACCGAGGTCGCCGTGCTGAGCGGCGATGTCCAGATGGACGCGGCCGCCGACGTGCGAGCCACGGTGAGCCTGACTGTTGACGGCCCGTTCCCGGCCGCCGCCGGCGACTTGCTCGCCCCCTACGGCAACGAGGTCTTCCTCCGCCGTGGAATCGCCTTCGAGGGCGGCGCTACCGAATGGGTGAGCCTCGGCTACTTCCGGATTCGGTCGGCGGAGCAGGCCGAAGCACCGGACGGCGCGATCCGGATTGCCGGACAGGATCGGATGGGCGGGCTCGTAAAGGCTCGTCTGATCGCCCCTCGCCAGTACGCGGCCACCGACACCTACGGCGCCGTCGTCGCCCAGCTGGTCGGCGAGGTGTACCCGACGGCAATCATCGAGTGGGACGACACCACGGCCACCGACCCGCTCGGTAGGGCCCTGATCTGCGAGCAGGACCGGTTCCGGTTCCTGGCCGACCTGGTGACCGGCCGCGGCAAGATCTGGTTCTGGGACCACCGTGGTCACCTGGTCATCAAGGACGTCCCCGACTCCAGTGCACCGGTCTGGACCGTCGACAGCGGCGCAAACGGCGTGCTGATCGAGATTGGCCGGGAGATTTCCGATGAGGGCGTCTACAACGCTGTCGTCGCGTCCGGGGAGGCCGTCGACACGACGGCGCCGCCGACAGCCGTCGCCGTTGACGCCAACCCCGACTCGCCGACCTGGTGGGACGGGCCGTTCGGGAAGGTCCCTCGGTTCTACGCCTCACCGTTCATCACCACCGCAGAACAGGCGCAGATCACCGCGAACGCGCTGCTACGGACCACGCTCGGAGTGCCGTACAACGTCGACTTCCAGGCCATCGTCAATCCGGCGCTGGAGCCATGGGATCCGGTCACGGTCCAACTCCGCACCCGCTCGGAGACACATGTGCTGGACCGGCTCACCGTGCCTCTGTCGGCAGACGTGGCGATGACCGCACAGACCCGGGAGCAGACGCTCGTCATGATCGGAGAAGGCGATGCGTAGCGACGACCTGGTGCCGCTCCTCACCGCCCCCGACAGCGGCCCCAGCGCCGGATTCCGGCAGGGCACGATCGTCACCTGGAACCAGGCCACCGCGGCGAACACCGTGCTGGTCGGCCGGTCCTTGATGACCAACCTACCGATCCTCAACACGTCCGAGGCAGCGATTCTGCAGGCCGGTGACGTCGTCGGCATCCTCACCGCCGGCGCGACGTGGGGCATCCTCGGCCGGTTCACCATCCCCGGCACGCCCGAGGCCGTGAGCGCGCTGTCGGCACTACGAACGGCAAGCGCCACGGTCGCAGCGGCCGAGACGACGAGTTCGTCATCGTTCATCGACCTGCCCACCATGGGGCCCTCCGTCGAGCTGAGCGTCGGGCCCAGCGGTCGCGTGCTCGTGACGCTGAGCTGCCTGATGGAGTATCAGGCCCTGGAAGGCTTCGGCCTGAACAGTGCCGGCGCCATGATGGGCTTCGCCGGATCGGGAGCCAACACGGTTTCCGTCAGCGTCGCCCGCGTCGTCCGCTCCCGTATCGAATACAGCGTGGCGAACGTATCCGACTTCGCCCTGGCGGGACGTATGGACGCTTCCCGCGTGGTCCTGCTCACCGGGCTGACTCCCGGACTGACCACCTTCACCGCGAAATACGCGACCTACGGCAACACTCCGTCCGCGACCTTCTCCAACCGCAACATCACTGTTCAGGCCATCTAAAGGAGGCCGCCGATGGCTGACACCACTACCCGCTACGGCTTCCCCTTCCAAGAAGCCACCGACCCACCGAACGGCGCCGACCTGGGTCAGGCCCTCGCCGAGGCGATCGAGGCGAGAGTCGCCACGATCGATGACCGGGTGACCGCCATCAACGCGCGGATATCCGCACTCGAGACTGAGGTAGGCCGGCGCGGTCTCCGCGTCTACGGCAACCGAGGTACCGGCAAAACGATCACGAGCGCAGAAACTCCCATCCTCCGAGTCGACGGACTCGCACTCAAGGGCGGCCGCGCCTACTCGATCCGCGCGCCACAGATTCGCATCGACTTCGCCACCAGCACCGACAAGGCAGCATTCCAGCTACGCGTCTCCACAAGCGGCGTAGCGACAACCACGTCCGCCTCCGTGGCGCACTGCGAGACCGGCGACCAGCAGACCGGATCGATGGAGCACGTGCGGATGCCCACAGCGGACGAGACCGTGAGCGTGCTCATCTCCGGCCGGCAGTACGCCGGATCGAGCGCGGGCAGCGTCCTGGCGGACTCGAACAACATGGCTCTCATCGTCGAGGACCTCGGTCCGCTCGTGCCGGACACCGGCGTCGACCTATAGACCCGCGCCGCCAGGCTGCGGCCGACCTCTCACCCCAGGTCCCACCACCATTCAGTACCGAGGGAAGGATTCCCCATGCCCAGACTGACCTGGCTCGCTGATGAGCTGCGCCGGGCTGGCCTTCGTGTAGTCGAGGTCGACGGCTGGAAGACCCGCGGCAACGCGGAATTCCAGCCGGTCGGAATGACCTGGCACGCCACGGCGGGTTCCCGAAAGTCGACTGCTCAGGGTGAGGTCCATGTGATCCTCACCGGCTCGAACACCGCCCCGGCACCGATCGCCCAACTGATGATCTACCGCGACGGCGTGGTGTACGTGTGCGCCGCCGGCCGCTGTAACCACAACAAGATTGGTTGGGCCGGCCCTAACAAGGGTCTCGGCAACACCCAGCTCCTCGGCATCGAGATGGCCAACGACAACAAGGGCGAGCCCTGGCCCACCGCCCAACTGGATGCCGCACGCCGCGCCACCGCGGCGATCATGCGTCGTCTCGGCGCCGACCCGCTGCGCCGTCTCGCCGCCCATTACGAACACCAGCCCTACGTCGGCCGCCCGCCCGGCGAGGGCTCCACCAAATCCGATCCGTACGGGGTCGACATGACCAAGGAGCGGCCCCGCGTGGCCGCACTGATGGAGGAGAACGAGTTGAACGCAGACGACAGGAAATGGCTTTCCGCGGAGATCGCAAAGCTGGTCGATGCCCGCGTTGACCAGGTCGCTGCCGATGTCCTGGAAGGCCGGCGCTTCGCCTGGTCGGAGGACAGCAAGGGCGGCTACCAGCGCAACCTCGGTGACCTGGTCGGTGACCCCTGGGCGCTGATCATGAAGGGCAAGACCCGCGGCGGCGACCCGATCCCCTCGGCCGGCGTGTTCGGGCAGATTCTCAGCGCTCTTACCACCATCCGCGACGAGCTCAAGGCGCTCACCGCAAAGAAGTAGCGCTCCACCCATTTATCCACCTGCGGCCAACGGGGGCGCGCAATGCCGGCATGGCTCCGGAATCTCGTCATGCTGGTCGGCCTGGGGGCATGGCTCGCCGTCGTCATCGTCAGCCTCGTCCGCGGGCAGCTGCCCGACGCGCTCCTGCTCGGCGTGCCCGCCGGGCTGGTCCTGGCCCTGGCCCCGCCAAGCATCGGCCGCGGCAACGACCAAAACCAGCCCACGACGTCGCCTGCAGAACCGCGCGATGGGGCGCCGACGTGACCCTCTACAGCCTCGAGGCCGCCCTTTCGGTATTGACCTGGGGCGGCCTCGGCCTCGCCTTCCGCTACCTACTCACCCGCCATGACCGCCAGGGAGAAGACCGATGACCGCAGCCCGCGCCGTAGCCGGATGGCTGGCGTCATCACAGGCCGACATCACCGGCAAGGTCATGGCCGGCGTGGCTCTGATCCTGTCCGTCTTCGTGGCGGTGCAGCAGTACGACATGACGGCATGCCAGGCCCGGTACAACGAGGCGTCCAACGCGTCGACCCGGGCCCGGGCCGAAGCAGCTGAGGCAGACCGCCGAGCGATCGACGAGCTGCTGCAGGTCGTCGCCGACCAACCGGACTCGGCGCTCGGCGAGGTGCGTCGCTACAACACAGCCCGAGCGGTCGCCGACGAGCAGCGCCGCCGCAACCCCGTGCCGGCTAGCCCCGCGGAGACCTGCGGATGATCCGCGCCTGCTGATAGGCCCAGGGATCGTCCGGGGCCTTGGCTGCCTCATGGGCGGCCTCGAGGATCGCCGCCGCGGCGGCGCCCCACACACCGTTGTGTAACCGGTCCGCCTCGTCCTGCACCCATTGACGGGTTTCTTCCCTCAGGTGTCCTTCGCGTTCTCCCACACACTCATTATCGAACATACGTACGCATCAGGAGTGTTTGACGTGCAGAAATACGGCAAGGCGATCGTGGCGGTTTTCGTGGCCGGCGTCGTCGCCGCCTACCAAGCGCTCGGCGGCGACCAGCACATCGACGCGACCGAGTGGGTCAGCGTGGCAATCGCCGCGGTGACCGCCTTCGGCGTCTGGTGGGTTCCGCTCATCCCGAACGGTCCGGGTGTGAAGACCGGCGTTGCGGTCGCCCTGGCCGTTCTCCAGGTCCTCACCACCGCCATTCTCGGCGGTGTCGGCACTGACGAAGTGCTGCTGATGCTCATCACCGCGGCGGGCGCCGCCGGGGTGTGGATCGCGCCGGCCAGTTCCACCACATCGCTCGGTACCGTTGCGGTGAGCTTGGGCCGAGACCGGTAAGCGGTTTAGTCGTCGGCCTGGACCAGGTCGACCTGGTGCGGCCGGTGAACCTTCATCCAGGCTTCGACATCATCGACCAGCCACACTTTGCCCTGCCCCAGGTCAGCGACGGGCTTCGGGAAGTCGGCGCGGCTGGTGATCTGGTAAGACCGCTGGCGGCTAACGCCACCGAGGCGAATGCGGATCTCGTGGGCGCCCATGAGTCGTATTGGTATGGCCATGCGCATGACTATATGCAGGCGTCAACCATTAGCGCTAGACAAGGCTTAGACCTCGTCGACGAGCACCTCGACTGCAACGCGGGCGGCAAGCTGGGAGATCTCCTCGACCGTAAGGTTTCCGTTCTGCATCGCCGGCGCCAGCCGCACCTGGATTGCTTCAGCAAGCGCCGCCTCTCGACCCTCGTGGTCGAGGGGCGGCGCTTCTTTGCGTTCGGCAGTGATGGCGGCCTCCGTGGCGAGGTGGGGCCGGTGGACGCGGATCCATTCCTCGATGTCGGCAGCCGCCCACACTCGGCCGCGGCTGAGACTTGCGAGGGGTGTCGGGAAGTCCGGCCGGCTCATGAGGATGTCGGCGCGTTTCTTCGAGAGGCCGAGGCGCTGTTGGACCTCGAAAGCACCCATGGGTGCGCGCTGCTCAGAGTCCTGGTCCACCTTGGCAGGCTAGGAAGATGGGTGGGGTACTGCTGATGGGGTACCCCATCAGCAGTATGGGGGTGTACCGTTTCGATCAAGGAGGCGGGCCGGCCACCCCAATACCGGCACCGCCTCCGCTTTCTCATCGGTGTACCGCAGTCGGCTTCGCCGGCAACGCCAGCCACGAGCTCTCACCCCGGCCAAGCTGGGTAGCGGGGCGTTAAACCTGGGCTTTTCGGTGAGCTGAAATGGCAATATTTGCCCACCGAGACACCAACCTTCCATCAGGAAGTCCGGAATAGTCGAATGCCGTCCAACGGGCTTCCGCAACCTCGCGATTCGGCCGGATATCGGCCGACAGTGCTGTTCCCCTGAAAATGATCAGGTGGTCCCGTTTCCCTTCAAGCTCCGTCACCAGCTCATCTAGCACATCAACAACCGGGCCGAAGGTGACGCCCAGTTCTTCCATGCACTCCCGTCGTACAGCCTTTTCGGCTGACTCTCTCCGGGGACGGTAACCGCCGCCAGGTAACCCCCAGCGTTGTTGATCGGTGTAAGAATGCCGGATCATCAAGCATAATGTTGGATCGGATGGGTGCAAGATCAGCGCCTTGACCCCGTGGGACTCCGGCTTGAAGATCCGCCAGTAAGTTTGCAGAGCCTTACTGACGAGGCGGACGGCGAAACGTGGAACTCTCAAAGGGCTACCTACCGATTTCGATTGTCCTATGGCGCGGATCATCGTATCGGCAACGCACCAGAGCCCGCGAACCATCGTAGGGCTCCCTGGCGTGGATCATGGTTCGGTTGTTGACGAGCAGGAAATCTCCCTCCCGCCATCGGTGCGTCAGCGTCAGGGCGTTCCTCACCGCCTCATCCACGGTCCGGTACAGCTCGTCCTCGCCCATGGCCGACGGGACGTTGACGACCGTGTTTGTATCCAACTGGGAGCGGTAGCGAAGGACGAGCCCATACTCCGGGTCGTCGCAGATCAGGGGATGGGTCGCTTCCTCGCCGGGGTAGGCGTGAGATCGGTAGCGGATCTGAACCCCCAGCACCTCCGGAACGCTGGCCGCTAGGGCGTGAGCCGCCCGCCGGCCATCGTAGAGACAGGTCGCCCCGCCGACCGGAGCCGATTCGAGACATCCGAGCGCGAACAATTCATTCATGTCCGACTCGCCGAGACTGATGCTCTCGGTGTGCATCGGGAGCCACGACCCGGCGCCGTTGCCCCGGACCGTCACCATCCCGAACGAACGAGCGCCCGTCGCGTGCCCCACCAGCGTTGCCAGCTCCGCGATAGCCGCATCACTGGCGTCGGTGCGAAGGTTGACGTATCCGCGTACGCGGACCTCGTCACACACATCCTTGAGATCGAATTGCCATGCGCCGAAACCGTTGGCTAGCACGGGTTTTCCTCCCCTTTGTCGCTTATTATGTGATGGCTCTCTTCGGCATCAGATAAAGAAGCGCGGAGCCCTTTTAGCACCAATTCCAGAACGTGTAGATCTACCTCCTTTTCGGGAACCCTGGCTCTGCCGATGCAAGGCTTGGCGTCATCGGGGAGGTGAGTTCCGGGTATTCGCTGATCCAATGTGGACAGTCTGGGCACGAAGATTCTCCTGTCGAGGGGTGAATGCGTGCCGTCGGCGGATTTGAGCCCGCGCTTACCGGTGAATCCATGGCCGATGGGCGGCATCCTGGCGGATGCTTGACGGCATCGGGATTAGCAATCGGCGTGACGGCGGATGCTGTCGATCTCCTTGCAAAGCTCGTCCGCTGTCCAGGCCACTACCAAGGTTGATGTCCGGAGGAACCGCGCCCGGCGTGCGTAGAACTGCCCACGCTGGCCGACAACCGTCCGAGGACGTCGGCCGAGACCTAGGTAGCCGACCTTCCATCCCCGAAAGCGCCCGCTTACCTCCTCGACAGCCGCGCGCAAGCGGGCATGGTTGGCCTCTGTCAGGATCTCGGTGAGTTCATCGATGGTGGCCGCGACCACGCACGGAACTTCCGAGACGATGTGAGATGCGGCGTAGTGACCGGCTGGGATGGGAATCCCGTCTCGCGTAGCTCGGTCGTCGAGGTGCTGGTTGATACGCCATCCGCCGAACCGGCTTTGCAAAGCAGCGATCGCAACCCGTTCGTCGCCCCCAAGAGTCACCTCCACCGTTGTCCCTCCTTCTGCTCGACGATCAGAATCTGCCGGGTTAGGTGTGTCCGTCGACCAGGGCGGAGCGCGCGACCGTTGAAAATGTTGAGGCAACGCATCCCGGCGGGCGCTTCACAGGTCGGACAGCTCAAAGCCAGATCCGCATCCGTAGCCACGTCGATCACGGACACGTTCACTGGGGAACCTTCACGCCGGCAAGTTGCGCAAGGAACCCCTCGGCCTGGGCCTGGTCCTGGTGGGAACCGATTGCACGTTCGAGAGGATCTTGCGGACGCCACGACAGCCAGCGCGTGATGTTGTGCTCGGCGATGTAGTGCGGAGCCACGTAGCCGATGACGGTTTGGCCTGCCCAAACCGTGGTTCGCTCGTCCATGTCGTCCTCTTGGCTAGCTGGTTGGGCTTTCGCCAGCCAGATACCGGCGGGCGTCATCGGCTGTCTGGTGGTACGTGGGGTATTCGTTGGCGGGAGATCCGAACCGCGGCCGGTTCGGGCTCCATGCCCGGTACCGCAGCTCCCCGTTACGCTCCACCAGCTCGTACCGGCCGAGCGCTTCGCCCGTGGCCGAGTGGACCGGAATTGCGTCACCGACGACGTCGACGTCCGAACTCATAGCGGCCCCCATGATCCCGGCGCGTAACCCCCGTCCGGGACCCGCAACGGTGTCGGTTCCTCGTCTGGCGCGACAGCGTCCGGAAGGACGAGGTTCGTAGATCGCCGTCGCTTGTCGACGGCGGCAAGCGGCCGTCGAATACATCGGTCATACAGATCGGCATGTGACGTGCCGGGGCAGGTCTCGGCGGCCTTCTCGTAGAGGCCCCAGAGCCAAGCTGTGAGCGGCAAACCGTCACCGTGCGTTGCCAACAAGGCATCTGCGGCCACCTGACACGGCCATTCCGTCGCACAGGTCCGGCATGACCTAAGCGGCCAAGCCACACTGTGATCAGCACCGGTCACCAGGCCCACCGCGTTCGCTGCTCGGACGGCACGGCCACCACGCGGAGTCGGACCGGAGGGCACGGGAAAGCCTCCGAGCCGCAGCGGCAGCCGACACCTCGCCAGAACCACCGCAGGCGAATCAGGGGGTAGTGCCGGATGGTGTAGATCGCGCCCATCATCGCCTTCCCGCCGCTCAGGCTGTCCTTCCGGTCTGGTGGTCGTTCAAGACGCTATGAACAGCTGGCCCAGCTTCCAAGGAGTTTGCTCAAGTTTGCTTGTCCCTCTAAGGCTTGACAGCCGGGCACCAATCCGCGAACGATCGCGAGAAGTCGAGCAAAACCAAGCAACTTCTGATCGGAGGGCTCGGAGATGCAGCTAACGTTCCTAGGCAAGGAGACACAGGGCGGTGGGTCGCCGACTCTGTACGAGACCGACCGCACCTCTTACGTCGTCCAGGGCTGGAAGGTGAAGGGGCAGCCGTCAACGACCGTGGAGATCCCCGCGTCGCTCCTGCGGCACATCCGCCCCGACGCGGCCCTGGATGCCGGCCTCGTAGCCACCGGGCGCCGGTGGAGGGGCGACACGGGCGAGTGCGACACGTTCCTGATCTCAGGGGCGAGCCTGGACCACAGTGTGCTCGGGCAGTTGACCGTGCCGGATCACGAAGCTTGCATCGAGGTCCGAAAGCGAAAGGAAGGTTAAGAATGCGACTGCTCCAAGAGGACGCATTCTTCGACATCTTCCGGACGAACCGCCATTCAGCCTTCCATCTAGAAGTTGAAGACTCGTATCACACGCCGAGCGAATCGGAGCCATTCCAGAAGTTCCTCGATGGGGAAGTGGATGATTTCCACTGGCATCAGCCATGGCTCGACCTTGTCCAAGAGAACACCGCTACAGGCCGGCGGATCGAGCGCATCCGGATCGTGACGGTGCCACACGTGGACTACACCCGGTGGGGGCTAACCGTGGCACCGCTGAACATCGCCGCTGGTGAGGACATCCGCTGGCTCCCGCGTCACCTGCTGAACGACGCCGATGTAACCACCGATGACTTCTGGCTCATCGACGACCAACGGGTGGTGTTCACCGTCTTCACACCGGATGGCACCTTCTCAGGCGGCGCCGAAACAACCGATCCTCTAATCGTCAACCGATGCGTGCAGGTACGCGACCAGCTCTGGAAGCTTGCCATCCCACACGCTGACTACGTGCACTGAGCGGTGTTCCTTGGCAACAAGCACGGCCCTTCAGGCTCGCGAGGCCCTTGGCTCCCGCCTTCGCGACCTTCGGAAGGAAGCTGGACTCACCGGCAAGGGCCTGGCGGCCCTTGCCGGTTGGGACAGCTCGAAGATCTCCAAGATTGAGTACGGCAAGCAGGCGCCATCCGCCGATGACATCCACGTGTGGTGTCGCGCATGCGGGGCAGCCGATCAGGCTGACGATCTGGTCATCACGGCACGCGATATCGAAGCCATGTACGTCGAATGGCGCCGGAGGCTGCGCACAGGAACCCGGGCTCGCCAAGAGAAGTCGCAGACCCTCGAGGCCGAGACTCAGCTGATGCGGTGGTTTGAACCTGTGCTCGTACCGGGTCTCCTTCACACCGCCGAGTACGCCACCGCGGTGCTCGAGCGCGTTGCTGCCTTCTACGAAATCCCGGATGACACCGATGCTGGCGTCTCAGCACGGATGGAGCGACAGCAGGTCCTGTACAAGCGCGGTCACAGCTTCCACTTCGTCATGGCCCAGCAGGCTCTCCGAACCATGGTCGGAAGCCACGACGTTATGGCCGGCCAACTAGACCGACTTTTGTCGATCATGTCTATGGCTCGTGTCCGTCTTGGCATTCTTCCGGACCGAGCACCCTATGTCGTGCCGTCCAACCAGTTCATCATGTTCGACGACCGCCTCGTGCATGTCGAGGCGGTCTCAGCGGAACTCACGATCACACAGCCGCGGGAGATCGCGCTGTACGCACGCGCCTTCAGCACCCTCGCCGGACAAGCCGCCTACGGAACTCGTGCACGCAGCTTGATCCTGGATGAACTCGAACAGCTTCGGAACGCCTAGCCAACTAACTGCCGAGCTTGGGAACCGCCGCTTCACTGCTAGTCCACTATCGCCAAACTGGGCCTGCACTGACGAGCCATGCACGCTCATGCCGATGAGAGTGTGCGTGAGTATTACCTCGCGCACCCTCTCAAGGAGAGGCCTTGGCGCCTACTTTATCTATCGATTTGTGGTCGCTAATGAGCGCTTGCCGGTCGCGGCTTCTGTGGCAACTGATCGCTTCTTAGCCTTCTTTGCGATCGGCAGCGGTTATGCGGATGAAATTGTTACTTACTTCCCGATCGTCGCCTGTCATGGGATTAACAGGATCACTATCGAAGCGATTTAGCATCCGATACGTGCAATCCAGCATTTGACTTACTAGTGATGTAACTGTCGCGGCCGTGCTGACCAGTTCGTCGCCCTGTCGGGTGGCCTCAGCCTGCGTTCGCAGAATTTGAAGCTCCGCCCTTAGGTGCCCGTAATAGCTAAGCATTTGATAGAAGGCCTGGTTGGCCTGGGGGCCGATGAAGTATTGATGCGTCCAAACAACCCTGTGGCATGCCGATAGATGATCTGCGAGCCTGTTAGATGCGGCTTCCATGCGGTCAAGCAAACTTGATCTCTCGTGGGCATCAACATCCTCCTCTGTTGCGAGATCTACGAATGACGCAATTATGTTGAGAGGAGCATGGGCATCGTGAACCAATGCGCCCACAGCCATCACTGCCTCATCCTTAGATTTTTCACGCTCGGCGCGCTGCTCTCGATCGAAAGCTTCAATCGCGAGGCGAGCAGCATTCGCAATACTCATGCGAGCCTGATACGAGGCGACGACCGCAGCGCTAATCCCGGCGATGACTGCGCTCACGACTGCAGCGATTAGGGTGATCCAGGGCTGTGGCATTAAGGGATCTTGACATACCCTGCCCCGGCTTACGGCAACTCGCAGTAGTGTCACCCAGGGTGCTCCGTCGACACTCGCGGATTACGCCCTGTAGCGAGAGGCAGGCGCGGCGCTGATGGCATCGCTCGCGGGGCTAATGCTTGTCG
This sequence comes from Actinoplanes sp. CA-252034, assembly GCF_050956125.1. Taxonomy (NCBI): domain Bacteria; kingdom Bacillati; phylum Actinomycetota; class Actinomycetes; order Micromonosporales; family Micromonosporaceae; genus Actinoplanes; species Actinoplanes sp. CA-252034. The sequence continues at coordinate 1,397,821 of NZ_CP191846.1, read as the reverse complement.
TCGTTCACCAGCAGTGCGGCGACGGATTTTACTGCCGAGGACCGACGGCTTCGCCGAATTTGGCGCACGCGCGAATGCTTACTACGATCTTCTGGACCAGCGTGAATATATGGGCACGATGACGGATCGTATACGACCTAGACGCCACCGAAGCATTTCTTGATATCCGACTCGGGGATGGACTTGGCGAACGTACGCTTAGCGTGCAGGCATGCCGCATGGCGCATTCCGTCGAACTGTCAATGACGCTAGGAGTCTCGATGAGCCTTTGGCCATCTGGCGCGGTTGTAAATGTTTCCGATGCTGCAGAACTTGTCACGCTTCTCGTCAGGGGAAAACTTGACCGGTATCCGACAATGACATGGCGCGGCGTAGCTAACATTGATTGGCCAATCGACTGCAGCCTTGCGCGCAAGCTTATTAAGACTCAGTGCGACGGGGATAGGGGCAAGCTCACCGAGGCGATGATGGCATCGGCCGAGGCTGAGTTGATCCAAGATGCACGGCGCCTTCGGTTGGATTCGGGCGACGGTAGTCGAAAGCTCACCGACCTGGAGCTACTTGCCCGGTTACAGCATCATGGCGCAGCCACGCGTCTCCTAGATGTCTCTTCAAACGCTCTAACCGCGACATGGTTTGCGGTGGAGGATCTGACTCAAGACGCGGAGGATGGTGCGCTGTACGGAATAGATATGACCGACAGCGTCCTACCTGATAATCGGCATGACCTCTCGATCAGCGAAGTTCTGGCAGGCGACTGGATCTGGCTTTGGCGGCCCCCTCCCGTCGATGACAGGATCCGTGTTCAACAAGGCTCATTTATTTTCAGTGCTGTACCGGGTCCTGGTTCGGCTGCCGATCGCTCCAAGACTTCACTTGCGCTCGAAATTACTAAACACAAAGCCAGCCGCCTTTTCGTCGACACGCCCGGGAAGGGCAAATACGCCAAGAGTCCAGTGATAATATTCAAGATTCCTTCGGCCGTGAAATCGGAGTTGCGTAACTTCCTTGCCGGCCGTCTCGGATACACGATTGAACTGATGTTTCCGGACCTGCCTGGATTCGCACGAGCACGAAAGGCGTAACTGCCCGCTGGGTTTCACTCTCATGCCGCATATTGCTCGGGACTGCCCTCGGCAACAGCGGGCGGGCAGCCAACTGCCGACAGGGCCAGGCGGCCTCGTCGTCACGCTGCGACTTCCGCAGGCGAGGTGGGAGGTGCGGATTCCAGTTCCTCTGTCTGCGCCTGCCCAGCCGACTGGTCCGGGCCGAGGATGCGCCGCACGTTCGTCGGTGAGGTGTGCGCTAAACGAGCGATTCGGCGTCGGGACAGCTTCGGGTCGGCCGCAGCGAGAGCGCGGACGACGGTTTCGATGTCCTGCGCCGAGCGGATGTCTTGGCGCGGCTTCTGTGCAGGGGTTTCTCCATCCGAGGGCGCGCCATTGGGAGGCTGCTGTTCGTCCTCGTCCGGCGCATTAACGGTGTCGCCGTCGCGGTTGGCGACGTTGGGCTGCGTCGTGTTGTCCGGGGTGGGAGCGGCGCGCCGGGTGGTTCGCCAGTCCGCGTATCGCTGCCGCGCCTCCTCGGGAGTCTGAGCCGGCTCCCAGGAGATCAGGTACTGGGTCACCAGCCAGCGCCACGGGTGCCACATCTTCGCTGCCGCCGGGAGTTTGGGCGTGGCTGGATCGAGGTGGCCAGAGGCACGCATCTGCGTGCGGTTGGCCCAGCGGGAGCCGCGCGACCACAGGAACAGGCTGAGGCCGGACATGCCAGCAAGAACCCAGGAGACGAGAGTCGGCATGTGCCGGTAGTCCAGGTACCAGTGGAGCAGACCGGCCGACGCGCCGACGTAGACGGCCATGCCGATGCGGAGCAGCCAGGTGGAGTCCCGGGCCATGAGGTGCTTGTCGTAGAGGTCCATGAGGTAGGCCGCGCCGCCCTCAACGCATGACGCGACGGCGAGGCCGAGGAGTAGGCCAGCCAGGTAGCCGATCCAGGCGAATTCGGCGAGCTGCGGGTTGCTGGCGAGGCCCTTGGCTACGGGGCCGCCGGCGAGGTCGGTCATGGCGACGACTTGGAGGACGGCGGCAACACCCAGAGCTGCGACGGGCGGCACGTAGCGGAGCCGGCCACCGGCCGGACGTATCGGCGACACCTCGGTCGGCTCCGTGGGTGGCGCGGCGGCCAGCTCGAGCGCGCGCTGGGCGGTGCGGTGAGCGAGGTCGGTGCTGCGGTTTCGGATTTCCGCCCAGGCGCCGGCGTTGGCGTGGCTCGGGTGCCGCTCGGCGGGGTCGATGAGCGTCATGCGCAGCATGATGGCACAGTCGGAACGATTGGAACAGTTGGAACGCCTTAGAGCTCCAGGTCGGCCCCCGGGCTATCCACGCTCCCGGCTCGATACGATCGGGGCACTTACGACAGGAGTGCTGATGCCGAGGAGCCGGGATGAGCTACTTGCTGCCGTGCAGGCGGATGAGTGGCTACGCGCTGGCGAGGTGGCAGTCGTGCTGGGCCGCGGTCGCACAACGGTGCACAGACTGTTTGAGAGCGGCGAGATCGCCTGGAGGCTCAATCCGGGCGGGAAGCAGCGACACGCTGATCCGGCAGACGTGCGCCGGCTTCTCGAGGCCGCGGCTGAAGTCCGACGCGGTGGCATGGCAGCCGAATAGCGGTCGTCCACTCGGTTGCATCAAGGTGGCCCGGACGGCCAAAACTTGGGGCCGTGTCCCCAAACTGTCCCCACACGCAGAGCAACGGCCCTCCGAGATCGCCCCGGAACGCCGTTGTCGCTGCTAGATCGTGGTGGGGCGGACGGGACTCGAACCCGTGACCGATCGATTATGAGTCGACTGCTCTAACCCACTGAGCTACCGCCCCGTACCGGCGGCGATCCTATCCCGTGCCCCGCCCCCGAGCCTAGCGATCTATCACGGCACCAGGGATTTCGGCTGGAGAACGATCTGTCGCCGAGGATCTACGACCATGTCCGGTGGCTGGAGATCCTCCACCCGGGGCGTCTCCTCGTCACAGCAACTGGGACATTCGGGACCGTCCTGGGTGGTGAATTCAGCGTAGTTCTCCGGGTTGATGTCACTCATTGAATCCCCCTGAAACGGGCATTAAACTCCGACTCGGGCGCCGAGTGACGCCAGGACTGCTCCCGCGGTACGCCAGCCGCCGGCCATCGCGCCCTGAATCGACGGGCTGTCGCGGTGGTCGCCGGCGACGAAGAGGCCGTCGCCCAGGTTGACCGGTTTGCGGAGCCGGGTCTGGGGCGGGTGGGCCGCGGGCAGGGCCTGCGGCACGGTGACCACACTGAGCAGTTGCCAATCGTCGGCGGGCACCCCGTACATCCTGGACAATTCGACTCGAATGACGGTCTCCGAGGCGCCGGAGGGCGCCGAGATGCCGACGACGGTCGCCGCGATGAGGCTTTTGCCGCCGGGAGCGTATTCGGGTGCGGCGTTGCTCATCACCACAGTGTTGGCGATGATCTCCCGCCGGTCGCCGTCGAGGAGCAGGATCGGCTCGTCGATGGGGGCGTGGTCGGCGCCGAAGTAGAACGTGGTGAGGCTGTGCACGTCGGGCCGGGACAGCCGGTCGGGCAGCAGGGCGGCGGCGCTGATCGGGTCGGTGGCGACGATCACAGCCCGGCAGTGGACCTCGCCGCCCTCGGTGACGACCATGCCGGGCCCGATCGCGAGGGCCCGGGCGCCGATCAGGAGCTGCGGGAACGGCAGCGGCCCGGCGATCGCGGCGGGCAGCGCGGCCATGCCGGCCGCCGGCACCCCGATCCGGCCGCGGGTGAACGAGCGCAAAACCATCGCGGCGACGTGGCTGGACGTGTCGAGGGCCCGCTCGGCGAAGACGCCGGAGAAGAACGGCCGCAGCGCCTCTTCGATGATCCGGTGGGAGAGCCCGGCGGCGCGCAGCATCTCCTGGGTGGTGGTCTCCGGCATGTCGAGGAGGCGGTTGACCGGCATGGTCGCGCAGCGGGTGGCGAGGGCGGCGAACTTGAGCCGATCGGCGAGGGTGCCGATGCCGGAGATCAGGGTCTGCGGGGTCGTCAGCGGCTCACGCAGCGGGTTCTCCAGCCGGTGCAGCTCACCGCCGCGGCGCACGAGCACACCGGAGGTGAAGTAGCGCATGTCGAGCGCGTCGACGTCGACGAGCGCGGGCAGCCGCGGGTAGGCGGTGTTGAGCGTCTGGAATCCGCGGTCCATCCGCCAGCCGTCGATCACGTCGGTGGCGACCCGCCCGCCGAGCCGGTCGGAGCCCTCCACCAGGAGCCATTCGACGCCGGCACGATCCAGACGGCGAGCAGCGGCCAGCCCGGCGAGCCCGCCGCCGATGATGACGACGTCCACCTCTACCGGCTGCGACATGTTCACCTCACTGACTGCAATCAACGCGATACTTAGCGTACCCGGGCAACTGCCGCGCAGGAGGCGAAAGCGACAGGCGGCCGGAGGCCGGAGGATCAAAGGCCTACGGAGGTACGCCCACCCGAACCCGATCCAGAAGGATCTCCGTCCGGCGCTCGGCGACCCTCATGCCGAAGCCCCCGCCGGCGACAGCCGGCGGGGGCACCCGGAGCAGGATCAGGCGAGGTAGAGGCGCCCGAGACCGTTCGTCACGTTCAGCCCGTGGTAACGCCCCCAGCCCGTCGTCACGACCCGCCCGCCGTCGAAGCCGCCGTTGTGGGTGTTGAGCCGCACCGACACCTCGGTGCCGGAGTGCACGACCATGTCGTCGAACCCGTCACCGTCGTAGTCGGCGAAGTACAGCCGGCCGAGCCCGTCGGTCACGTTCATGCCGTGGAACCGGCCCCAACCGGTGGTCACCACCCGGCCACCGTCGAACCCGTTGCCGGTGTTGAGCCGCACCGACACCTCGGTGCCGGAGTGCACGACCATGTCGTCGAACCCGTCACCGTCGTAGTCGGCGAAGTACAGCCGGCCGAGCCCGTTGGTCACGTTCAGCCCGTGGAAGCGTCCCCACCCGGTGGTCACGACCCGGCCGCCGTCGAAGCCGCCGCTGCGGTTGTTGAGCCGCACCGACACGTCACTGCCCTGGTGCACGATCATGTCGGTGTAGCCGTCGGCGTTGAAGTCGGCGAAGAAGAGCCGGCCCAGACCGTCGGTCACGTCCATACCGTGGAACCGGCCCCAGCCCGAGCTGACGACCCGGCCGCCGTCGAACCCGCCGTTGCCGGTGTTGAGCCGGACCGACACGTCGGTGCCGGACTGCACGATCATGTCGGTGAGGTGGTCACCGTCGAAGTCGGCGTAGAACAGCCGGCCCATCCCGTTGGCCACCTGCATGCCGTGGAAGCGGCCCCAGCCCGAGGTCACCACGCCCAGGTCGGAGAAGCCCGAGCCGGTGCCCTTGCGCATGCCGACGTCGGTGCCGGTGTGCACCACCATGTCGGCCTTGGCGTCGCCGGTGAAGCTGTCGAACGGGCGGTCGACGGCGTGGTCCCAGACCGCGTCCACGATCCGGGCGGCGTCGGCGGCCTCGACGGCATAGCGGTCCGGGTAGGCGGACACCTGGACGGTCTGGGCGACCTCACCGATCGGGGCGGTCTGCCACCCGTTGCCCGGGAACTTGTCGATCATCTTGCTCAGGAAGGCGTTGGTCGCCCACTCCGGGTCGAGCCGGTTGGCGACGCTGCCCCAGGAGGCGCGCTGCTGGAAGAGGCCGAGGCTGTCGTGGTCGACCTCGACGTCGTGGTTCTGCAGTCCGGTCTCGACGATCGACGTGTCGACCGCGATCACGGCCGCCCGGCGAGCCAGGCCGCGCTCCCGTACCGCTTCGATGATCTCCCGTGCGCAGGACACCCGGTAGGCGTTCATGTAGCCGTCGAGCTTGTCGGTGAGCACGCCGTTGAGCACTTCAGCGAGGCTCGCGTCGTTTCCGGTGGCGCCGCCGGCGTCGCAGCGGGCGTTCGAGATGGCGAGGATTCCGTAGTCGGCGGGCTGGACGGGCTCCTCGGCGGCCCGTGCCGCCGTGGACATCCCGGTCACCAGAAGCCCGCCGGCCAGGGCCGAGGTGATGCCGCGCTTGATCGAGGTGCCGAAGGTCATGACGTCTCCAAGGGGGGTGGCCGGGTCTGCTGGGCGAGGGGGTGGCCCAGCAGACCCGGACGACTGCGGTGGGGAGAGGCGAGCGGGCGGATCAGGCGAAGTAGAGGCGACCCATGCCGTTGGTCACCTGCATGCCGTGGAAGCGGCCCCAGCCCGTGGTGACGAGCCGGCCACCGTCGAACCCGCCGGCCGTGTTGTTCAGCCGGACGAAGACGTCGGTGCCCTGGTGGACGACCATGTCGTCGTAGCCGTCACCGTCGTAGTCGGCGAAGTAGAGGCGGCCCAGACCGTCGGTCACGTCCATACCGTGGAAGCGGCCCCAGCCCGAGCTGACCGTCCCGGCCGGCGTGAAGCCCTTGCCGTTGTTGTTGAGCCGTACCGAGACGTCGGTGCCAGAGTGGACGATCATGTCGTCGAAACCGTCGGCGTTGTAGTCGGCGAAGTAGAGGCGGCCCATGCCGTTCGGGACGTTCATGCCGTGGAAGCGGCCCCAGCCGGAACTGATCACCTTGCCGCCGCCGAACGCGCCGTCCCGGTTGTTCAGGCGCACCGACACGTCGGTGCCCTGGTGGACGATCATGTCCGTGTAACCGTCGGCGTTGTAGTCGGCGAAGTACAGCCGGCCCAGACCGTCGGTCACGTCCATACCGTGGAACCGGCCCCAGCCGGAGCTGACCACGGTGCCGCTGCCGAACGTGTTCTTCTTGGTGTTCAGCCGGACCGAGACGTCGGTGCCGGAGTGCACGATCATGTCGGTGTAGTGGTCACCGTTGAAGTCGCCGTAGTACAGGCGGCCCATGCCGGCGGCCACCTGCATGCCGTGGAACCGGCCCCAGCCCGACGTCACCACACCCAGGTCCGAGAAGCCGGAGCCGGTGCCCTTGCGTACGCCGACGTCAGTCCCGTTGTGGATCACCAGATCAGTCGTGGCATCGCCGGTGAAGCTGTCGAACGGGCGGTCGTTGTCGACGATGTTCTTGTAGCGCCACCCGTCGTACGTCAGCATGTCGGACCAGTTGTTGAAGCCGATCTCGCCCTTACGGCCCTCGTCGTTCGGTGACCGGACGGGCTGCCCCTCCTTGTTGAAGGAGTACACGTAGGCGCCCTGGGTGTGGTCGCGCTCGTTCTTCCAGTACGCGAAGAGCTCCATGTGCCCGGTCCGGTGGATGGCGTCGCCGCGCTTCAGGTCGTGGATGCTGCCGAGCCTGCTGGCCAGGCCACTGCCCGGGAAGGTGGCGGTGGTGAAGCTGTGGTCCACGTGCCAGGCCATCGACACCAGGCCCGAGCAGTCGTTGCGATAGGACCTGCCCTGTGGGTCGTCGGACCAGGTGGTCTGGCTGTAGGGCTGCCCCAGGTCCGCCCAGAAGTCCGCACGGTCGATCACCTCCTGGCGGCTGATCTGGCCGCTCACCGAGGAGTCGGCGGACGCCGCGATCGGTGTGGCCACCGCGCTGGCGGTGGCGCCGACCACCGCACCGAGGCCGGTGGCCATCACGAGGCCGAGAGCTCCGGCGAGCAGCCGGCCGCCCCCATGGCGCACCCCGCCCTTGCTTTTATTGATAGTTTTCGATGTATTGGAGGAGAATCGTGCCCGCATGAGAATGCTCCGTTTTTCGGACAGCCGTATCCGGCGGTCGAAGTCAGAAAGAAGTCGAAGAAGAGGGTGTTGCTAAAGAATGAGGTTCGCGACGTCCCGGTACCGGCCGACTATTCCGCCGCGCAACAGCGGCGACATCTCAGCGGCCCGGCTCACGAGGTCGATCGCGACGGTCCGCAGCCGCTCCGCATCGACCGTCACGGCGAAGACCCCGACGACGATCTCGCACTGCAGGACCCGCACCGACAGGTGTTCGACACCGTCTTCGGGCAGGACGGCCGCCCAGATCGTGTCCAGCACGACAGCCTCGCTGACAGGGAGCACGAGGTCACCGGCGGGAACGATGGAGACCATGGCCAGCCGCATCACACATCAGTCCCAGATCAGGCTTCCGGACGGGCCGTCGGCGAGCTGCACGGCGGCCGTTCCCGCCACCCCCGGGGCGCCGGCGCCTCCGCTACCGTCGAGCAGCCCGGCGAACGCCAGGACACCGACGAGAAAAGAAAGAGCGACACCGGCGTGAGCAACGCGTGCGGACATGAGACGACCCCGTTTCCGAAAGAACAGTGGATTTCAAAGCTCGATCCGAATCGCTTGCCGTTTCCCGGGTGCGGCCTGCGTTCTGGAAATATCTTCGCCAATGCCGGACCACGTACGGAAGAGATGGAGCCTGGCCGGAAGTGGCCCTGGACCGTTGCGGCCACCGCCACCGAGCGCGACGACCCGGCGACACCGGGTGCGATATTTCATTGATACTTGTCGCCTCCTGTGCAACCATCGCGGTCCAAGATCACTGTTTTCTGCGGGGGGAGCAGGTTCAGAGTGCTGTCTGCCTTGGGTTTACCCACGACGACCGAATCGGTCTATCGATCCCTGTTGGACGAACCCGGGCGGGGAGTCGCCGACATGGCCGGCCTTCTCGGGATCACCGAGGAGCAGGTCAGGGCGGCGCTGGACGCGCTCTTCGACCTGGCGCTGCTGCGCGAGTCGACGGACGCGCCGCAGGGCATCCACATCGTCGCGCCCGAGATCGGCCTGCGATCGGCGCTGGCCCGGCAGCAGGCCGACCTGGCCCGCCGGCAGCAGGAGGTGGCGCAGAGCCAGGCCGTGATCGCCCGCCTGGTCGACGATCTGAGCCGGAGCGAACGGGCGTCCGGCCCGGTGGCCAGCGAGTTGCTCGGTATGGACGCGGTCCGTGACCAGTTGCAACTGCTCGCCCAGGAGGCTCGTGACGAGGTGATGACCCTGATGCCCGGTGGCGCCCAGTCCCCGCGGCTCTGGAGCACGCCCGCCGCAACGACGAGCACATCCTCGCCCGCAACGTGCGGATGCGGACCATCGGGCTGGACAGCATTCGCAATTCGCCGGACACGATGACCCACGCCCGCTTCCTCACCGACAGTGGCGCCGAGTTCCGTACCTCCGCGATCCTGCCTCCTCGCATGGTCGTCGTCGACCGCCGGGCCGCGCTGATCCCGATCGACGCTCGCGATACCCGCCGCGGTGCCCTGCTCGTCTCCGGCGCCGCCATCCTCGCGCCGATGATCGCCCTGTTCGAGCAGGTCTGGGAGATCGCGACCCCGCTGGGCGCGGCGACCGATCCGGATCGTCAGGGTCTCACCGCGCAGGAGCGCGCGCTGCTGAAGCTGCTGGCCCAGGGCCTCACCGACGAGGCCGCCGCCACCCGGCTCGGCGTCTCGCACCGGACGGCCCGCCGGATCATGGCCGACTTGATGGAGCGCCTCGACGCCCGCAGCCGTTTCGAGGCCGGCTTGAAGGCCGCCCAGCGGGGCTGGCTGTAGAAGGCGGTGCGGAATGCCGGTCCCGGCTCCCGTCTCACCCCCGGAGGGTGAGGCGGGCCGGTCCACGATGCGGTGAGCTGAGACGAAGAAGGGCCGCGCGATCGGCACGGCCCGGAAACACAAAAACCAGGCCACGTCGGCCTGGTTGATGGCTCCCCGAATAGGACTCGAACCTATAACCTGCCGGTTAACAGCCGGCTGCTCTGCCAATTGAGCTATCGGGGATAGTTCACTGCTTGTCACCCGGTTTCCCTGGTGACGGAGAACAGACTACATGACCACCCGGGCGCCTCGCGAACGGGATACCCCTCGGTCGCACGGCCGGCCGACAGGCCGGTGGAAACCCGGATGCGGGGAGTATCGCCCCGGCAGGATGGGTATGCACCCCCTCAGACGCACGCGCGTCGAACTACGGAAGGAGCCGCCACCATGCGCGGAAAGCTGATGTTCCTCACCGGTCTCGCGGCGGGCTTCGTCATGGGAAGCCGTGCCGGCCGGGAGAAGTACGAAGAGATCCGGTCCAGCGCGCAGAAGCTCTGGGAGCACCCCACGGTGCAGGAGGCCGCGGGCGTCGCCCAGGCGCAGGCCAACAAGCTCTACACCGAGGGCAAGGACAAGCTGCAGTCGTCGAAGCTCGGCGAGAAGCTGAACACCACCGGGACCACCGGCGCCACCGGGCGGAGCACGGACACCACGGACGAGCTGCTCGCTCCGAGTGACTCCCTCACCGCCGCCCCGAAGGGCAGCAGCACCGGCACCACCTACTGACGCCGGTTTCACCGCGGCGCCGCTCCCGACGACGGGAGCGGCGCCGAGGTGTTTCCGGAGACGGGCGCCGCCTCGATCAGGGCGCGGTGCAGGGTTGCTGCTCGGGCACTAGGCCGAGAGTGGTCAATTCATCCAGGACGTACGCGAGAGCGACGCCCCGCTGCTCGTCGGTGCCGGTGACGTCGACGTCGACGTACTCGGTACGGGCGGTGTCGGCCGCGAGCAGGTGCCTCAGGACGGGCTGCCAGGCGGTGGCCGGGTCACTGATCCGGGCGGTGATGACGGAGAGGCCGGCGTCGGTGATCCGGTCGATGCCGGCCTCCGGACCGGGCCAGTCGCGGAGCACGGTGGCCAGGTCGAGACATATCCCGAGCCGGTCCTTGTCGATGCGGCTGAGCGCGGCGACCGTCTGCTCCGGGCTGTCGAGGACCTTGCCGGGGCCGGGCTGGAAGCCGGCGCGGACCGCACGGCCGACCCTCCAGGCGAGGTCGGCGAGCCCACCGGACAGTCGGGACAGGTGCCGGGCGCCGGCTTTACGGCGCACGTCGTCCCACTCGTCGGAGAGCCCCAGCCCGCAGGTGGCTATCGCGCCGCGGACCTCCTCGAACGGAAGCAGGTCGACGAGGATGCGGGCCAGCTCCAGGGTGTGCCGGACGCGGGCGGGACTGCTCCAGTCCGCCGGGTCGGCGGCGCCGCCCTCGTGACCGGACGGCCCGCTCAACGAGACGACCTCGAGCCCGCGGGCGTCGAGCTCGGCACGCAGCCGGGTGCGGGCGCGCCCGTCGTCGGCGAGGGCGGCAGCCAGCCGGAACGGCAACCGCAGCGCCACGGTGAGGGCGCCGGTGCCGAAGTGCCCGCGCAGTGCCGCGTTGGCGGCGTCGAGCCGATCGATCGCGGCGGTGACGTCCTCCGCGTGGACTAGGCTGATGCCACAGCTGAGGTGCACGATCCGGCCGGAGGGATGTCGAAGCCGCATCAGAATCCTCCCCGGACGAGTTCACCCGTGCAGGTGCACGTGCATTCGCACGCGCTTACGGCTCCAGTATGGACCATGTCGGAGTCCGTTCCTGATCGGCCGATCTCGCCCTGCCGGGTTGTCATCGACGCCTCCATCCGTGGATTGCCTGCCCTCGGGTACGAGCGTGAGCCGCATACCGGATCACCGGCGCACCGCCCGTGCGACCCGGTAACCAGCGTGAACATGATCGAAAGCGGCCGCATTTATTGAAGCACGCCAATGCGCCTGCCGGGGGTGACCAGCGGGTAGCCCTCCACGGACGGTCACGAAGAGGCATAGTCGGACAGTCTGGTTTTTCAAATCAAGCACAAACGGACATGCAATGTTCGGCTGCGCGTGCGTTCGTCCCGTGCCGCCGCCCCACCGTGCGAATGCACGTGAACACGCCCCGCGCATTCGCACCCGGCCCGGCGGCCTCCCCACTACCGCGCTCCCCCGCCACCAGGAGCACGGAGGCCCGGCGGCCTCCCCGCCACCACGAGCACGGAGGCCCGGCGGTTCGCCGGGCCTCCGTGAAGTGGATCCGTCAGTTCTGGCTCAGGCCGTGCTCGCTGCCCTTCTTGAGCTTGCGGGTGTCACGCAGCTCCAGGAACGGCTCGTCATCGGCGGGGTGCCCGGCCGCGATGGCCCGGCCCCGCTCGAGCTCGGCGTCGAGCTCGGCTCCGAGCAGGATCGCCATGTTGGAGATCCACAGCCAGACCAGGAAGGCGATGACACCGGCCAGCGTGCCGTACGTCTTGTCGTAGCTGGCGAAGTTGGCCAGGTAGAAGGCGAACGCGCCGGACGCGGCCACCCACAGCACGACCGCGAAGATCCCGCCCGGGGTGATCCACCGGAAGCCGCCGGTCTTGGCGTTCGGCGACGCCCAGTAGAGCAGGGCGAACATCAGGCTGACCAGCACGACCAGGACCGGCCACTTCGCGATGTTCCACGTGGTGACGGCGACGCCGCCGAAGCCCAGCCGCTCCCCGACGACGCGGGACAGCTCGCCGGTGAAGATCACGATGGCGGCCGACGCGATCAGCATGATGCCGATGACGGCGGTGACACCGACCCGGATCGGCAGGGTCTTCCAGATCGGCCGGCCCTCCGGCACGTCGTAGACCGCGTTGGAGGCGCGCATGAACGCGGCCACGTAGCCGGACGCCGACCAGAACGCGACGACCAGACCGATGATCGCGGCGAACCCGGCCGCCCCGGAGTCACCCACCTGGGTGAGCACGGTGTCGACGAGACTGCGCAGCTGAGCGTTCGGGGTGAGGTCGTTGACCGCCTCGGCCACCGTCTTCTGCCCGTCGTTGCCGAGCAGGCCCAGCAGCGACACCAGCACCACGGCGGCCGGGAAGATCGACAGCACGCCGTAGTAGGTGAGCGCCGCCGCCCAGTCGGAGATGTTGTCCTCGGAGAACTGTTTGAAGGTGCGCTTGACGGCGGCGAACAGGCCCTTGCCCTTCAACTGGGCGGGGCTGTCCGGCCCGGCGTCGGGGCTCGGGGCGTTGAGGTCGACGTCGCGGTCCTCACCGGTGCGCGCGGTGGCCGCCGCGGCCACGTCGTAGTCCGACTCTCCTTTGCGGCGGGCCTCGTCGGTGGCGTGGTCGTCACCGACGGCCCCTGATGGCTGCTCGTCAGCCTTGTGTCCAAGTCTCATGGCGGGGTTCCCTCCGGGCAGAAGCGACAGGCCGAAGCAGCGAGCCGCGACGGCAGGCCGCAGCGGCGAACCGCTTCGGCCGGCCGCAGCGGCAGGCCGGACCGGCGAACCGCGACGGCCGACCACCACGTCACACCGCGATGGCCCGGCGCCCCGGCCACCCGTGGCCGGGACATGCCGGCCGCCGTGATGCGCGCTGACGACCTGCGGTTTTGTTGCCCGCCGGAACGGCTCCTCTAACCCGTTTCGCTCTCGATGACCCGTCCGGGTCATCTGCGCTCACCGGCACAGCAACCGCTCCATCCGGCGGCCGGCCACGAACAGGCCCACCACCAGCATCGCCAGCAGGTAGAGGACGTCGAGCAGCTGCACGAGACCGGTCTCGCCCAGGCTGATGCCGCGGATCAGGTGAACCGACCGGTACAGCGGGGTGACCTCGACGATCCAGCGCAGCACCGCGGGGTAGGCGGTGGCCGGGATGAACGTGCCGGAGAACAGGAACAGCACGAACATGCCCGCGCCGATCATGTCGAAATCCTGCCAGCCGCGGATCAGAGTGGAGATCGTCATACCGAGCGCCCCGAAGGCGAACCCGATCAGCACGCTCGCCGGGAGCGCCACCAGCGCCCGCAACGGCGTCGTCAGGTCCATCGCGGTCATGATGACCAGGAACGCCGCCGAGTAGACACCGCCCCGCAGCATCGCCCACGACAGCTCACCGAGGGCGATCTCGATCGGCCGGACCGGGGTGGCGAGCATCCCCTCGTACAGCCGCATGAATTTCATCTTGCCGAAGAAGTTGAAGGTCGTCTCGGACAGTGCCCCGCTCATCGCCGACGACGCGAGCATCGCCGGCGCCACGAACTCGGCGTAGTCGATCACCCGGCCGCCGGGCAGCGGGATCTCGCCGACCAGGGCGCCCACCCCGACACCGATCGAGAAGAGGTAGAACACCGGCTCGAGCAGGCCGCCGAGCATCACCAACCAGTACGCGGGCCGGAGCGTGGCCACGTTGCGCCCGGCCACGGCGGCCGAGCGCCGGGCCATCGCGTCGAGAGCCGTCAGCCGCCGCGGCAGCATCAGAGACAACACGTCAGATCACCAGCCGTCGCCGATAGCGCCAGGATGCCAGGAACCAGCCGCACACGCCCCAGGCCAGCAGATAGAGCACCTGCCAGACCGCACCGGAACCGGGGTCCAGCCCCAGGACGGCAGCACGGCTCAGGTCGACGCCGTGCGAGAGCGGCAGCGCCCACGCCACCCAGCGCAGCACCGTGGGCAGCGACTCGATCGGGAAGAACACCCCGGAGAACAGCGACATCGGCAGCACCGCGAACCGCAACAGGACCGCCAGATACATGTCGCTGGTCACCGACGCCGTGTAGGCGGCCACCAGCGGCGCGAGCGCCACGCCGAGCAGCAGCGAGATCGGCAGCACCGCCACCGCCCAGCCGGACCTCAGCGCACCGAAACAGAGCGCCACCAGCAGGAAGGCAGCCGTGCTGACCAGCACGCGGAACAGCATGAACGCCACGTGGCCGCCGAGGATGTCGGTGGTCCGCAGAGGCGCCGCGGCCTGTGCGAAATACGTCTTCACCCAGGTGAAGCAGCTCATCACCGGCCATGTGGCCTCGCCGACCGCCACCTGCGCCGCGGTGCTGGCGATCAGGCCCGGCACCATCCACTCCAGGTAGGAGACGCCCTCGACGCCGCCGGTCACGAACCCGCCGACGCCGAGGCCGAACCCCAGCATCGTGAGCATCGGCAGCACCAGTGACGAGAACACGCTCGCCCGCCAGGTCCGCCGGTAGTTGACCAGGTGGTACTCCAGCACGTAAACCGACGGGGTCATCAGTCCACCAGGGTCCGGCCGGTGAGGCGGAGGAACACGTCCTCCAGGCTGCTGCGGCGCACCAGGGAGCTGGACGGGCTCAGCGACCGCCGGTGCACCTCGGCCAGCGCGCCGTCGCCGTCGGCCACGTAGAGCAGCACCCGGTCGGGCAGCACCTCGACCCGCTCGCCGACGCCCTCCAGCTTGCCCGCATAGGTCCCCTGATCGTCGGTCGCGAACCGCAGCTCGACCACCTCACGGGTGGAGTGCGCCTCGATCAGCTCGCGCGGTGAGCCCTCGGCCACGATGCGGCCGCCGTCCATCACGACGAGACGGTCGCAGAGCTGCTCCGCCTCATCCATGTAGTGGGTGGTCAGCACCAGCGTCACGCCCTGTTGCTTGAGCCGGAACAACCGCTCCCACACCAGATGGCGGGCCTGCGGGTCGAGCCCGGTGGTCGGCTCGTCGAGCAGCACCAGATCGGGCTCGTTGATCATGGCCCGGGCGATGGTGAGCCGCCGCTTCATCCCACCGGAGAGCGGCTCCACCCGGCTGCCGGCCCGCTCCCCCAGCTGGACGAAATCCAGCAGCTCGGTGGCCCGGGCCCGGGCCACCCGGCGTGGGATGCCGAAGAACCGGGCGTACGTGACCAGATTCTCCAGGACGGTCAGCTCGGGATCGAGATTGTCGAGCTGGGGGCAGACCCCGAGCCGGGCCCGGATCGCCGGGCCGTCACGCCGCGGGTCCATCCCGAGGATGCGCAGCACGCCGCCGGACGGTGGGGAGACACAGCCGATCATGCGCATGGTGGAGCTCTTGCCCGCGCCGTTGGGCCCGAGGAAGCCGAACGCCTCCCCGGCCCGCACATCGACGTCGATGCCGTCGACCGCGGTGAAGTCACCGAACCGCTTGATCAGCCCGCGCGCGTGGATGAGGGAGTTCACGCCCCGACCCTACGGAAGGGGTACGACAACTCTCAGTCCACGGTCTCGGTCGCCGATCGCGCCGCCCCGACCAGCTCGTCGGTCGCCTCGACCACCTCGCCGGACTCCACCGGCGTGCCCGAGTCGTAGCGGACCGCCCAGCTCAGCCCGTTGCGGCCGCTGACCCGGCGGCCCACCACCCGCACCGCACCCTCGGGCAGCGCGTGATGCGCCGTGTACGCCACCGACCGGGTCACCCTCGCCCGCACCTGGTCGGGCAGCTCGCCCGGCTCCAGCAGCAGGAACGACGCCGCCGGGCCGTCCACCAGCACCGCGTACCCGTCCCGCTCGACGGCCACCTCGGCCGGGGTGATCCGCAGCTCGCGCCCGGACCAGGCAGCCTTGTGGATCTCGTGCCAGCCCAGCCGCTCGACGGCCGACGGCAGCCAGATCCCGTGGTTGGTGGCGACCACCACGTCCTCCGGAGACTCGGCGACCTGGCACCAGGCCACCACCCGCTCCTCGGCCGCGAGCGGGGGCCGGGACGCCCTCGGGAGTGAGGGGCGCCGTCGGAATAGCTTCACAGTTCACCTGCCGCCTGCTCGCGCAGGGCACGCGCCTGCTGTTCGAGTGAGATGAGTTCGCCCGCCAGAATCATGTACTGGTCGCGGTTGGCCACCGGGTTCAGCCGCTGGACCCTGGATTTCAGGTCACGGATGCGGGTGGCCAGCGCGCCGCCCTGCAGCCGGGCCAGGGTGACCTGCACGTAACGCGGATCGACCGCCCCGTCGACGTAGAGCGGCTCCACCGACAGCTCGCCGACCAGCATCTGGCCGCCCATGTCGGCGCACGCGTCACGGACCTTCTCGATCCAGACCACGCCGCCGGTCGCGGAGGACACCCCGCCCGCCTGGGCGACCGCCTCGCGCACCGACTGGAGCACCTGGTCGCCGTAGTTCTCCGGGCCGACCGCGTCGAACATCGGGCCGGCCAGCACCGGCTCCTGCAGCGCCAGTTTCAGCGCCTCCCGCTCGACCAGCCGCTGCGGCGAGTCGGCGGCGGCCTGTGCCCGGGGCGCGCGCTGCTGCTCGGCGGCCTCACCGCGCAGCGCGTTGTTCACCGCCCGCTGCACGGGGTCGAGGTCCATGCCGAGGTCGCCGGCCAGCTTCCGCGCGTACTCCGGGCGCTTCTCCCTGTCCTTGATCTTGGCGACCAGGGGCGCGGCCCGCCGCATCGCCTCGACCCGGCCCTCCACCGTGTCCAGATCGAAGCGCGCGATGGTCTGCCGCAGGGCGAAGTCGACGAGCGGCTCACGGCCCGCGATCATGTCGCGGACCGCCAGGTCACCGCGGGCCAGCCGCAGCTCACAGGGATCCATGTTGCCCGGCGAGACGGCGATGAAGGTACGCCCCACGAAGCGCTGATCCTCCTCGAAGGCCCGCAGCGCCGCCTTCTGCCCGGCCGCGTCCCCGTCGAAGGTGTAGATGATCTCGCCGGTGAAACTGTCACTGTCCATCAACAGCCGCCGCAGCACCTGGATGTGGTCGACGCCGAACGCCGTGCCGCACGTCGCCACCGCGGTCGGCTCGCCCGCCTCGTGACAGGCCATCACGTCGGTGTAGCCCTCGACGATCACCGCCCGCCCGCGCTTGGCGATCTCCCGTTTCGCGTGGTCGATGCCGTAGAGCACATGCGACTTCTTGTAGATCGGCGACTCCGGCGTGTTCAGGTATTTCGGGCCGTCGTCGTCGTCGAACAGCTTGCGCGCGCCGAACCCGATCGCGTCACCGCTCAGGTCCCGGATCGGCCAGAGCAGCCGCCGCCGGAACCGGTCGATCAGCGACCCCGAGCGGGCCGGTTTGGACAGGCCGGCCGCGGTCAGCTCCTCGGCGGTGAACCCCTTGAGCCGCAGGTGCTTGCTCAGCGCGTCCCAGCTGTCGGGGGCGAAGCCGCACCCGTACTTCTCCGCGGCGTCGCGCCCGAACCCGCGCTCGGCGAGGAACTCCCGGGCCTTGCGCGCCCCGGGCGAGCTGAGCTGGTCACGGTAGAAGTCGACGGCGGCCGCGTGCGCCGCGATGAGCCTCTGCCTCTGACCGGTCTGCGGGCGCGGCGCGGGCGCGGCGCCGGTCTCGGTGTCGTAGCGCAGCTGTAGCCCGGCCTTGCCGGCCAGCCGCTCGAGCGACTCGATGAACGACAGGTGCTCCGCGTCCATCAGGAACTTGATCGCGTCGCCGCCCTGGCCACAGCCATGACAGAAATACACGTTCCGGGCTGGTGAGACGTTGAACGACGGTGTCTTCTCGTCATGGAAGGGGCACAGCCCCTTCAGGTTGCCGCCGCCCGCCGACCGCAGCGTCACCGTCTCGCTGATCACGTCGACGATCGAGGTCCGGTCGCGGACCAGTGCGATGTCCTCGTCCTTGACCCGTCCCGCCACGGCATACATCCTGCCTCGCCGGAACGGTCAGCCGCCAGCAGGGTCCCGCCGTGTCCCGAGGATCACCGAATGCCAGGCCACCGCGGCGTGGTCGGTCAGGGACGCGACCTGGTCGATCACCACCCGCAGCGCGGCCGCGTCGTCCGGAGCGGCCGCGTGCAGGGGCCGGAAGAGCGGATCCAGCCGTTCCGGGGCACGGCACAGCGCCTCCACCAGCTCGGTCAGGATGGTGCGCTGATGGGAATACCACTGCTCGGCCGCCCGGGAGCGCATCACGTAGCGCAGCGCCATCCCCTTGAGCAGCGCGCACTGGTTGCGGACGGTACGCGGGACGATCAGGTCGGCGGCGTAGCGGCGCAGCGGCTCGGTGCCGAAACGGCTCTGGGTGGCGCCGACCGCGGAGGCCACGAATCGGCCGGTGAGCACGCTGGTCATGCGTTTGAGGGCGATCAGCGAGTCGTACCCGCCGTCGTATCCGGCGACCCCGGTGACGGCCGGGTCGGCCAGCAGCAGGTCGAGGGCGGCGCCCAGGTCGCCGAGGCTCTCGTCGGAGTAGGTGGCGGCGACGTCGGCGCAGAGGGCGGCCCGTTCGGCCGGGTCGTCGAGCAGCTCCCGCAACGCGATGTAGCCGCCGTGCACCCCGTCCTCGACGTCGTGCACCGAGTACGCGACGTCGTCGGCCCAGTCCATCACCTGCGCCTCCAGGCAGCGGCGTTCGTCGTCGCGGCCGTCGCGGAGCCACTCGAAGACCGGCCGGTCGTCGTCGTAGACGCCGAACTTGCGGTAGCCGGGCTTGCGGAACCACGGGTACTTGGAGCAGGCGTCGAGGGTGGCACGGGTCAGGTTGAGGCCGGCGCCGGGGACCTTCGCCTCCAGCCGCGTGATCACCCGCAGGGTCTGCGCGTTGCCCTCGAAGCCGCCGCACGGCTGGGCGGCCACGTCGAGGGCCGACTCGCCGTTGTGGCCGAACGGCGGGTGGCCGAGGTCGTGGGCGAGGCCGGCGACGTCGACGATGTCCGGGTCGCAGCCGAGGCGCGCGCCCATCTCACGGGAGATCTGGGCGACCTCGAGCGAATGGGTGAGCCGCGTCCGCAGGAAGTCGTCGGACCCGGCGGTGTGCACCTGGGTCTTGGCGGCCAGGCGGCGGAATCCGGCGGAATGCAGCACCCTGGCCCGGTCCCGCTGGTACGGGGTGCGTCCGTACCCGCTGTCCTTGGCGGGCTCGGCTGCCCATCTCTGGGCGTCGGCGGCCGTCATGATCCCCAGACTAAGCCGGATGTCCAGGTTGCCGATGGTTCAACCGTGGGGATCTCCATCGTCGGCCGCCTCGTGGCGCAGGGTGCCACCGGTCTCGTCGCCGTGGCGCTGGTGACCGGGTTCGCCGTGCACAACTCGGAGGACCAGAGCGCCGCCAACGACGAGATCGCCCGGGTCAGCTCGGCGATGAGCAGCCAGTGGAACGCGGACATGATGCACGACGCGCTGCGGGCCGACGTGATGTCGGCGATGTTCGCCACCACGCCGGCGCAGCGTGAGGAGTACGAGGTCGAGGCCGTGTCCGAGCACGCGCAGACGATGCTGGACAAGTTCGACGAGGCGGCGAAGCTGGTTCCGGAGTCGTTGCGGCCACAGTACGAGGAGACCCGCGCGGAGATCATCAAGTACGGCGACCTGGCGAAGACGGCGGTGGAGACCGCGGCGACCGACCGGGCCGCGGCTCAGCAGTCGCTGGCCGACTTCCTGGCCCAGTTCTCGGCTCTGGAGGAGAGCATGGGCGCGCTGGACGACGACGTGCTGGAAGCGGTCAACGACGCGAGCGCGCACGGGCAGCAGACCGGGGAGACCAGCACCACGTTCATCCAGTGGGCGGCGGGCATCGCGATCCTGCTCACGCTGGCTGTCTGTGCGCTGACGGTACGGGCGGTGCGGCGGCCGTTACAGGGAATGCTGGAGACGTTGCGGACGCTGGCGCGGCGGGATCTGACGGTACGGGCGCCGATCGTCAACCGGGACGAGCTCGGCGAGATGGCGCAGGCCCTCAACGAGGCGATGACGGAGATCCAGGGCACCGTGGCGGCGACCGCCGAGCGGGTGACCAGCCTGAGCGCGGCCAGCGTCGAGTTGCAGAAGCTGGCCGGGGAGCTGGACGGCTCGGCGGAGCGGACGTCGATGGAGGCCCGGAACGCGGACACGTCGGCGGTGCACGTGTCGGGTTCGGTGGGCGACATGATGGCGGCCACCGACGAGCTGTCCGCGTCGATCCGGGAGATCGCCCGGCAGACCGCGACGGCCGCGTCGACCACGCACGAGGCGACCACCAGCGCGATGCGGACGGCCGAGGCGGTCGGGCGGCTGAGCGACGCGAGCCAGGAGGTCGGCGACATCGTGCGGATGATCACGAACATCGCCGAGCAGACGAACCTGCTGGCGCTGAACGCGAGCATCGAGGCGGCCCGCGCCGGACAGGCCGGCAAGGGTTTCGCGGTGGTGGCGACCGAGGTCAAGGACCTGGCCGGGGAGACCGCACGGGCGACCGGCGAGATCACCGCGAAGATCGGCGCGATCCAGGAGATGACGACGAGCACGGCGAACGCCATCGAGGCGATCACCGCGGTCATCGGCCGCATCGACGACGGGCAGCGCACGATCGCCGCCGCCGTCGAGCAGCAGTCAGCCACCACCGACCTGCTGGCCCGCAACGTCGGCGCGGTGCAGGCGGCGGCGTCGGACATCAGCGGCACGGTCTCGCACATCACGTCGTCGAGCGCGTCCACCGCGGAGGGCGCCAACACCACCCGGAGCTCGGCCGGCCTGGTCAGCACGGCCGCCGACGAGATCCGGGGCCTGATCGGCCAGTTCAGGTACTAGCGCGGCGGGCGCTCAGCACGCAGAACTCGTTGCCCTCGGGGTCGGCCAGGACGACCCACGGCACGTCGCCCTGGCCGATGTCGACGGACCGGGCGCCCATCCCGACCAGCCGTTCCACCTCGGCCTCCTGGTCGTCCGGCCGCAGGTCGATGTGCAGCCGGTTCTTGACCTGCTTGGCGTCCGCGACCGGGGTGAACAGCAGGCCCGGCATCTCCGACGGGGTGCGGCGGATCTCCACCTCGTCGGGCGCCTCGTTCACGATCACGTAGCCGAGCGCCTCGGCCCACCATCGGGCGAGCCGCGCCGGGTCCTCGGCATCCACCACGACCTGTTCCCACCGACTCGGCACGGAACCTCCCTGATCGACATGTGACGATCATGTTACGGGACCTGACGAGGGCTGCCCGTGGCAACGCGGCACCGGTCCCGAGGTGACGGCGCGATGACGCACAGAACGTGCGACTTGTGGCCGCAGGGTCACCGGAGGATGGCCCACGGTGGCGGGCGGGAGGCGCCCGACCGGGAACCGCAGCGCTGAGGAGTGAAGTGCCCGGCGTCGACCACTGTCTACAGGAGGCCATGACGATCCCCGGCGCTGTCGGGGCCAGCATCGTCGACTACACGACGGGCTTCCCGGTCGCCACGACCGGTGCAGCGCCCAATGAGGACCACGAGGCGGCGGCGGCCGGCACCGCCGAGGTGGTCCAGGCCGCGAGCAGCCGTTCGCTGTTCGTCTCGGCCGTACCGCACGACCTGCTCGAAGACCTGATCATCACCACCGCCGGGGGCTATCACCTCCTGCGACTGGTCCATACCGAGTTCGACAGCCGGCTGGTGCTCTACGTGTGGCTGGACCGGGTCCGCGGCAACCTCGCCGTGGCCCGCCGCAAGATGCAGCGCCTGGCCGACGAACTGGTCGCCCGGCGATGAGCACACTGACCTGGAAGGAGCGTCCGGTGGCCCGCACCAGGACCGCAGCGCCCGGTGACCTGCTCACGCAGGTCGCCGGCGCACGGCAGACCGGAGCGCTGACGGTCGGCGGTCATCCGGGCGGTGCGGTCTACGTCTTCGAGGGCCGGGTGATCTACGCCGAGTCGTCGTCCGCTCCGGGGGTAGGCGAGCTGCTCACCTCGTCCGGGCGGCTGGCCGGCCGGACCTGGCAGAGCGCGTTCGACCTGGGCGCACCGGCCGCCCGGGTGGGCCGCCTGCTGGTCGAGCAGGGCCATCTCACCCAGGGTGAGCTGGAGCTGTGCGTGCTCGGCGCCACCTACGACGCGGCGTACTTCGTGCTCGCCGACCGGGCGGCGCCGGCCGAGTTCCGGCCCGGTGTCACGCACTGGCTGGGCCCGGTCGTGCACATCGACGCGGCCGCGGTGGACCGGGAGGTGATCCGCCGCATCCAGCTGCTCGACGGGATCTTTCCGAACCCGCTGATCGACGTGGCGCCGGTGATCCCGGTGGCCCGGCCGCCCCGGGAACGGGTCACGGTCACCGCGCGGCAGTGGGAGCTGCTGGTGCAGGCGGACGGTCAGCGCACCCCCGCCGACCTGGCACAGCTACTCGGGCGGGCGGGCTACGCGGTCATCCAGGAGCTACGCCGGATGGCCGCCGCGGGACTGATCGAGCCACCCGAGGTCCGGACGACGGACACGCGGGAGCTCATCCGGCTCTCCCAGCCGCGCGGGGCTTCGGTCCCGCTGTCCCGGGCGCCGGCTTCCGTACCGGTGATCACGGGGCCGGAGCCCGTGGCACGGCACCCGCCGCCCGACGAGCGCCAGAGGCCCTGGGACAGGAAGCCCGGGGAGCAGAGGTCCGAGGAGCAGAAGGCGGCGGGCGAGACGAACGTCGCCCCGATCCGGCCACCGCGGCTGGCCCGCCGAAAACCCGGGGCGAAGCTGCCCAAGGAGATGGCGGGCGAGAGCCCCCCGGCTCACCCGGGTGCCGACGAGGTCCTGCTCAAGCGCATCCGAACCGCACTCAGGGCGCTGCGGTGACGCGCGCACCCCCGACCAGCCGAAGGAGTGAGGAAACGGAATGACGGTGGATCCGGCGGTTCTCGAGGAACTCGGGCGCCTGCGCAGCAGGTTGCCGGAGCTGTCCGGCAGCGTCCTCGCCACCGCCGACGGGCTGGTCGTGGCACACGACTCGCACGGTCTCGAGCCGGACACCCTGGCCGCGCTGGCCGCGGCCCATCTGGCCCTGGCGCGGCGGTTCGCGCACGCGGTCAGCCACGGCGACCTGCGGGAGTCCGTGGTGGAGTGCGACGGCGGCTACATCACGTCCTACACCGCGGGGCCGAACGCCCTGCTCACCGTGGTGACCTCGGGTGACGCGAACCTCGCCATGGTCCACCTGGAAGCACGCCGGTGCGTACGCCGGCTGATCCGGATCCTCGCGCTGGAGTCCGCGCCTCAGCTGCGCCCGGAGATCCCCGCACAGGCCGGGCCGCCGACCCCGCTCGCCCGGCGGACCCCGATGGCAACCCTGCCCACCATGGCCCGTCGCCGCCAGGCGACCGGCTGACACCACCCACCACAACGGAGGAATGATTCCCATGCCCGACATGGACACCGCACTCAAGGAGATCATGGAGATCGACGGCTGCATCGGCGTCGCGCTCGTGGACCACACCAGTGGCATGGCCCTGGGCACCCTCGGCGGTGGCAAGGAGCTCGATCTGACGGTCGCCGCGGCCGGCAACACCGACGTGGTCCGGGCCAAGCTGCGGGCGATGGAGATGCTCAACCTCTCCGAGAAGATCGAGGACATCCTGATCACGCTGGACACCCAATACCACATGATCCGGCCGCTGACGAGCAGATCCGGGAAGGGCCTGTTCCTCTACGTGGCGCTGCGGCGCGACCGGTCGAACCTCGCGATGTCCCGGCACCAGCTGCGCCGCATCGAGAACGACCTCGACGTCTGACCGGCGAGGTGTGACCGCCACCCCTGGCGGGGAGGGCCCGCACCGCCCTCCCCGCCCTCCGGCAACTACCATTCCAGTCCATGAGCGCCCGGGAGATAATTGACGGGGTGCGCTCCGGCGCTCTGAACTACGAGGATGCGCTGGACGCCCTGACCGGCGCACCCGCCGCCGAGACCGACGCCGCCCTGAGCGCCGCGCTGAGCGGGGAGTTCGAGCGGCTCTTCGGCGACGGCTGGCAGCCGGCCGAGTTGCACCGGGCGGTGGCCCGGCGGGGCAATCCGATCCAGGGGCGGCTGGTCGCCGACGCCGCCCGTGACTATCTGCGCGGCCGGGATCCGGTCGATGAGCGCTGGCGTGACCAGGCGGACGCGTTGCGTACCCCCGAAAGCCGTAAGCCGGACCGGATCGCCGTGCTGGACGCCTCGCTCGATCTGCTCGCCGAGCTGCGGCGGATGCCGCGCATCGAGATCCTGATCCCGCCGCCGGGCACTCCGCTCACCACCGTGCCGCATCACGGTGACCAGCGGATCCTCGACCGGGTGCGCGCCCTGCTGGCGAAGGCGGAGTCGACCGAGTTCCCGGCCGAGGCGGAGACCTACAGCGCGAAGGCCCAGGAGTTGATCACCCGGTACCGGATCGAGGAGGTCACCGTCGCGGCCGTCGACGTGGTGCCGTTCGCCCGGCGGATCGGCGTCGACCACCCCTACGAGAGCGAGAAGGCGGGCCTGCTCGACGCGGTGGCCAGGGCCAACACGTGCCGGACGGTCTGGTCGCAGGAGCTGGGGTTCAGCACGGTCTTCGGGTTCGACAGCGACATCGACGCGGTCGAGCTGCTCTACACCTCGTTGCTGGTGCAGGCGAACCGGGCGATGGTCCGCGACGAGAAGAACGTCCGGAAGGCCCGGTTGAAGGCGTTCCGCCGGTCGTTCCTGGTCTCCTACGGGGTGCGGATCGGCGAGCGGATACGGCAGACCGTCGAGCGGGAGCTGACCGGCCACGACGACCTGCTGCCGGTGCTGCGCAACCGCGAGGTCAAGGTGCACGAGGCGATGGACCGGGCGTTCCCGCGCACGGTCCGGGTCCGCGGCAGCCGGGTGGACAGCCTGGAGGGATGGGAGTCCGGGCGGGCCGCCGCCGACGAGGCCGAATTGCGCTGACGGGCATTGCAGCGCTGAAACGCGCAACCTTTCCGGGCCGCGGAGACACATACCTGCGTTTCCCCCATCGAAAGGCGCATCCCCATGCGATCCCGTCTCCGCAAGCTCCTGCTGGCCGGGGTGACCGGCCTGCTGGCCGTCACGGCCAGCGTGTACGGCCTGATGCGGGCCGACGCCGCGACCTACCCGAATCCGGGCGTGGTCACCGGCTCCACGTTCGCGCACGACCCGACGATCGTGAAGAAGCCGGCCGGCGGCTATCTCCTCGCCTACACGGCGCCGGGTATCGGGCTCAAGACCTCGGCCGACCGGACGAGGTTCACCGACGCCGGCAAGGCGTTCCCCAACGGCACGCCGTGGGCCGACGCCTACACCAACGGCGACACCAACCTGTGGGCGCCGGACATCTCGTACCGTGGCGGCAAGTACCTGATGTACTACTCGGCCTCGTCGTTCGGCTCCAGCAGGTCGGCGATCTTCCTGGCCTCCAGCACCACCGGCGCGGCCGGCACCTGGACCGACCAGGGCAAGGTCGTGGAGAGCACGACGACGAGCGGGTTCAACGCGATCGACCCGAACCTGACGGTCACCCCGAACGGCGAGTGGTGGCTCAGCTTCGGCTCGTTCTGGAGCGGGATCAAGATGATCAAGCTGAACCCGTCGACCGGCAAGCGGGCCGACGGCACGATCCACCACATCGCCGAGCGGTTCGTGAACAGCAAGTCGGTCGAGGCGCCGCACATCTACTACCGCAACGGCTACTACTACCTGTTCGTGGCGTTCGACCTCTGCTGCAAGGGCGCGTCCAGCACGTACCGCACGATGGTCGGCCGGTCGACCAGCATCACCGGGCCGTACAAGGATCGGGCCGGCACGCTGATGACCGCGGGCGGCGGCACCGAGATCCTCGCCTCGCACGACACCGTGTACGGCCCGGGGCACCCGGCCGTCTTCCAGGACGGCACCCAGGACGTGCTGGTCTACCACTACTACACGGCCGCCGGTGACGCGCGGCTCGGCATCAACCTGCTGAGCTGGAGCTCGTCCGGCTGGCCGACGGTGTACTGAGGAATGCATCCGCCCCGGTCGTGTGAGGCGGCCGGGGTCAGCCGCCGGACTCGTCGGTCTCGGCGCCCTCCGGGACCGTCTCGTCGTCGCGGCTGTCGAGCCAGCCGTGCGGCAGCGACACCTTGCCCGGGGCGTTGACCCGGCCCCGGGGCTGGCCCAGCGCCTCGACCGGGAACGGCAGGGCCGGGTCGAGCCTGGCGAGCAGGTCGTCCAGCTCGGCCAGCGACGAGATCATCGCCAGGCTGCGGCGCAGCTCACTGCCGACCGGGAAGCCCTTCAGGTACCACGCCACGTGCTTGCGGAAGTCGGCGCAGCCGTGCCGCTCGTCCTCCAGAGCCTCGACCAGCAGCTGCGCATGCCTAGCGATGATCTTGGAAACCTCGCCCAGGGTCGGCAGCACCGGCCGGTAATCGGCGCCCTGCGTGAAGGCCGCCTCCAGGTCGGCGAAGAGCCACGGCCGGCCCAGGCAGCCACGGCCCACCACGACCCCGTCGCAGCCGGTGTGCTCGACCATGCGCAGCGCGTCCGACCCCTCCCAGATGTCGCCGTTGCCGAGCACCGGCACGTCCAGCGCCTGCTTCAGGGTGGCGATCGCGTCCCAGTCGGCCTGCCCCGAGTAGCGCTGCTCGGCGGTGCGCGCATGCAGGGCGACCGCGGTCACCCCGGCCTCCTGCGCGGCGAGACCGGCCTCCACGTACGTCAGATGGTCGTCGTCGATGCCCTTGCGCATCTTGATAGTCAACGGGATGCCGAAGGGCTTCGCCGCCGCCACCGCCTGGCTCACGATCCGCCCGAACAGGCGGCGCCGCCACGGCAGTGCCGAACCACCGCCACGACGGGTCACCTTGGGGACCGGGCAGCCGAAGTTGAGGTCGATGTGATCGGCCAGGTCGTCCTCGCCGATCATCCGCACCGCGGCGGCCGTCACGTCCGGGTCCACCCCATAGAGCTGCAGGCTGCGGAAACCCTCGTCCTCCGCGAACGTGATCATCTTGAGCGTCTTGGGGATCCGCTCCACCAGCGCGCGCGTCGTGATCATCTCGCAGACGTAGACGCCGCCGCCCTGCTCCCGGCAGAGCCGCCGGAACGCCACATTGGTGATCCCGGCCATCGGCGCGAGCACGACGGGCGGATTAACGGCATGGTCGCCGAACATGAGCGGTGCAGTCACGCGCACTAGCGTGACACGCCCAGCCCGGCGACCCCGAATCGCCCGTTCCCTACCGCCCGCGGTCCTGCTCGATCAACGTGTCGAGCATCCCGATGATCTGCTCCATACCGTTCTTCAAGCCATGAACGTCGAGGGTGAGCCGCGCGAGGACTCCCGCAGTGTCCTTGTGCATCGCGGTGTGCCGGTTGAGGATCGCGGTGTGCGTGTTGAGGATCGCGGTGTGCTCGGACTGCGTCTTCGCGACGGCCTGGATGAGCGCCTGTTGGACACGGAGCTTTTCGCCGAAGTCGGATTGATCGCTGTCTTGACTGGCGCGGAGCCCCTCCTGCTCTTCCATGCGGACCTCCAAACGGGTGACACGCTCTTCCAGGGTGGGCAACAGGGGCCTCCAGGGGTGAAGGATAGCCGGTCAGGGTCACCGGCGCGGCGCTTTGATCTAGCCCCATAACTATAGTCCTCAACCTAGTAGGGACGCGACACCTGAACGGGTGCAGATCCCACGGTTTTCTGACAGAGTCGGTGGGGTGAGTGACGAGCAGAGCCCGCGGCGGCTGATCGCCGTCTTCGAGTCCCCGGTGTCGGAGATGCTGTTCCGGTTCGGGGTGGAGCTCGGCTTCCGGACCGCCCTGGTCGAGCCCGATCCGACCCGTCTGGCCGGGACGCCACGGCCCCGCGGCGACACCTTCGTGGCCGATCTGATCGCGGCCGCCCCGGACGAGCACACCGACATCCTGCTGACCGACCATCACCGGCCGGAGATCGGCGCCCTGCTCAAGGAGGCGCTCGGCGGGCGGTCACGATGGATCGGCATCCTCGGCAACCCGCGCGCCGAGGGGCCGCACGTGGCGGCGCTGCGTGAGCTGGGCGTTCCGGAGGACGAGATCGGGCGGGTGCGTCGTCCGGTGGGATTGAACATCGGTAGCCGTACCCCACCGGAGATCGCCGTGGCGGTGCTGGCCGGGCTCATCGCCGACCGCAACCACCGCCCCGGCGGTTTCGTGTTCTGACCCGGCGTCAGGGCAGCCGGGCGGTGACCGCCTGCAGGAGCCTCTCCCGCACGACGAGGTGCCAGACCTTGGCGTTGGAGAAGCCCTTGCGGCGGCCCTCGAAGTAGAAGCCGTCCCGAAGTGTCGGCGCCCGGCCGCGCAACTCGCCCGCGACTCCGTTCTTCAGGAACGTCCACGAGTTACCCTCGTCGGTGCAGGCGTCCAGCCCCGCCGCCGCGACGAGCTCCGCCGGGCAGGCCGTCCGCTTGTCGCCGGCGACCAGGGCGACGTTCTCGTCATAGGTCTTGCGGGCCAGCTCCGGCGTTCCGGCCACCCAAACGGTGAGCTGGATCCGCCCGGGAAGCCTGCCCGAACCGACCGGTTTCGCCTCGGCGAAGTCGACGCCGATCTGGCACTCCGCGTCACCGGGGAGCACCTGCTCCTTCTCGGCGATGGCGCCGGTGGGCGCGAGCCGGTCGATCACCATGGTGGTGGCGGTGGGCAGCACCTCGCGGACGCTCGACTCGGGGAGCAGGTCGCAGGCGGCCGGCCAGGAGGAGAGCGGCAGCAGCCCGGACCGGTCCGGCGCGGCCAGCGTGACCGGTGTCAGGGGCCGGGCCTCACCCAGCGGAATCCGCGGTTTCTCCTCGGCGGCGCAGGCCCCGGTGAGGGCTGCCACGCTCACCACCGTCAGTGCGATAGCTCCCCGTCGTGCCATGATCGGGGAGCATAGGCCCTCGTGTAAACCGCCGGGCGCCCGCGCGGGCCACCCGGCGGCTCGTGTCACGTCGGTCAGCAGCCGGGCAGCCGCTTGATCAGGTAATCCTCGATCTGGTCGAGGGAGACCCGCTCCTGCTTCATGGTGTCACGGTCGCGGACGGTCACCGCGTTGTCGGTGAGGGTGTCGAAGTCCACAGTGACGCAGAAGGGCGTGCCGATCTCGTCCTGGCGGCGGTAACGGCGACCGATCGCCTGCGAGTCGTCGAACTCGACGATCCAGCGCTTGCGCAGGTTCGCCGACAGCTCCTTGGCCTTCGGCGACAGCTCCGGGTTGCGCGAGAGCGGCAGGACGGCGACCTTGACCGGCGCGAGGCGGGGGTCGAACCGCATGACCGTGCGCTTGTCGACGCCACCCTTGGTGTTGGGGGCCTCGTCCTCGTCGTACGCCTCGAGCAGGAACGCCAGCACCGCGCGGGTGAGACCGGCCGCCGGCTCGATGACGTAGGGCACCCAGCGCTCGCCCTTCTCCTGGTCGAAGAAGGACAGGTCCACACCGGAGTGCTTCGAGTGCGTGGTCAGGTCGAAGTCGGTGCGGTTGGCGACGCCCTCGAGCTCGGCGAACTCGGTCCCGCCGAACTGGAAGCGGTACTCGATGTCGACGGTCCGCTTCGAGTAGTGCGAGAGCTTCTCCTGCGGGTGCTCGTAGAACCGCAGGTTGCTCTCCGACAGGCCCAGATCGCGGTACCAGTTCCAGCGCTCCTGCAGCCAGTACTCGTGCCATTCCTCGTCGGCGCCCGGCGGGACGAAGAACTCCATCTCCATCTGCTCGAACTCACGCGTACGGAAGATGAAGTTGCCCGGGGTGATCTCGTTGCGGAAGCTCTTGCCGACCTGCGCGATGCCGAACGGCGGCTTCTTACGGGCCGCCGTGGCCACGTTGTTGTAGTTGACGAAGATGCCCTGGGCGGTCTCCGGGCGCAGGTAGTGCAGGCCGTCGGCGCTCTCGGTCGGGCCGAGGTAGGTCTTCATCAGGCCGTTGAACATCTTCGGCTCGGTGAAGGTGCCCTTGTTGCCGCAGTTCGGGCAGTTCAGCTCCTGCAGCGACTCCGGCAGCTTGCCGTGCCTGGCCTCGAACGCCTCCTCCAGGTGGTCGGCCCGGAAGCGCTTGTGGCAGGACTGGCACTCGGTCAGCGGGTCGACGAACGCGTCGAGGTGACCGGAGGCGGCCCACACGTCACGGGACAGGATGACCGCCGAGTCCAGGCCGACGATGTCGTCACGCTGCTGGACCATGGTCCGCCACCACTGCCGGCGGACGTTCTCCTTCAGCTCCACGCCGAGCGGACCGTAGTCCCAGGCCGAACGGGTTCCTCCGTAGATCTCACTGGAGGGGAAGACGAAGCCCCGGCGCTTGGCCAGGCTGACGACGCTGTCGATACGGTCGGCAGGCATGTGCGGGTCTCCTCCTACGCCGGCTGGGTGTCGGCGGGGAAATCAAGAGTTACAGGACGAAAAGCGAGGTTACTCCCCGAGGTCGCAGACCTCGAATTTGCCCGTCGACCTGTTCTGTGCCAGGTCGGCCCGCAACCGCGTCGTGCCGCCGTCGGAATAGAGGAGATCCACCGGGACCGTCAACCGCACCCCCATCGACAGGTCACCCACGCGGTACGACTCGAACGGCTCCGTGTCGGTCATCCGGGCGGTGAAGTCGGCGAGCGACTCGGCGTCCTGTGCCTGCTGGCAGAGCTGCCCGTAGGCGCCGTCGAAGTCACGCTCGCGCAGATCGTCGAGGTAGTGGCTCACCACCACCTCGGCCTGCTCGTCGAGCGCGCTGGTGACGGACGTGGCCAGCCCCACGCCGGCGATCGCGCCGACACCGCAGACCAGCGCGACGATCCCGGCGACGATGCCCACGCTCGTCCCGATCCGCTTGCCGCGTCCCTCTACCGGGGGAGCCGGGAACGGCGGGTGCACACCCGGGCCAGGCGGCGGCGGGGGCGGAGGAAGACTCATGTCTTTCAGCCTAGTGTTCAACGCCAGGGATCGGCGGCCCGGTCGCTCGCCGTCACCACCACGTCGGCGCCCGGCTCGGCGGCGGCCAGCGTCTCGAACGCCGACGGCTCGTCGAGGGAGAGCGCGAGCACCGGGGTGGCGTGCACCTTGACGTCGAAGGCGCCGAGCGCGCGCCGGTAGGCTCCGACCGAGTCCCACTCGGTGACCAGGATCCAGCCGGTCGGGTCCTCGATGGCCCGGGTGAGCCGGCCGGAACGGTATCCGGGGGTGCGGGCCAGAGCGGCGAGCGCGGCGTGTGCCTGATCCCGGAAGCCGTCCTGCGTTTCCGTGGGCACCGTGAAGCGGTTGAGCACCAGCATGTGACGAGGGTACGCACACGCGACAGGAGCGACAGGTGACGCGCACGATCCTGCACCGGCTGGCCCGGGTGAATCCGACCGCGGCGTTCGCCGGGGCACTGGCTCTGCTGCTGGCCGGCCTGTTCCTGCCAGGCATCGTGGGCGCCCTGCTGCTCGGCCTGCTGACCGCCGGCCTGGCCTCGCTGACGGCGACGACCTGGCCGGTGCAGTCCCCGGTGACGCGGGTGGTACGGGTGGTGCTGCTCACTCTCCTCGTGGTCGCCGCGGTGTCGAAGATCCTGTGAATGCATGCGGCTTTGACAATCATTGTCATTATCGACGACAGTTGCGGGCATGATGCGCCGCCTGCTCCCCGCTCTGCTCCTGCTGCCCGCCCTCACCGGCTGCGGAGGGGACTCCGCCGGCGCCGACGGCAAGCTCGCCGTCGTCACCGCCTTCTATCCCCTGCAGTTCGTCAGCGAGCGGGTCGGCGGGGAGGCGGTCAGCGTCTCCACCCTGACCAAGCCGGGCGCCGAGCCGCACGACGTCGAGCTGACCGCCCGCCAGGTCGGTGAGGTCGCCGACGCCAAGGTGATCGTCTACCTGGGCGGTTTCCAGCCCGCCGTGGACGACGCGGTCAAGCAGAACGGCGGCGACCGCGCGTTCGACGCCACCACCGCGGTCGAGACGATCAGCGCGCAGGAGGCGGACGACCACGCCGGGGAGGGCGACGCGCACGCCGAGGAGGAGCACGGCGGCACCGACCCGCACGTCTGGCTCGACCCGACCCGTCTCGCGGCCATCGCCGACAAGGTGGCCGAGCGCCTCGGCCGGGCCGAGCCGGCCCGCGCCGCCGACTTCACCGCGCGCGCCGCGACCCTGCGTGCCGAGCTGACCGCCCTGGACGGCGAGTTCAAGGCCGGTCTGGCCAACTGCGCCCGCCGCGAGCTGGTGACCAGCCACACCGCGTTCGGCTACCTGGCGAACCGCTACGACCTGGCCCAGATCGGCATCACCGGAATCGACCCGGAGGCCGAGCCGTCGCCGCAGCGCCTCGCCGCCGTGGCCGCCGAGGCCAAGGAGCACGGCACCACCACGATCTTCTTCGAGACGCTGGTCAGCCCCAAGGTGGCGGAGACGATCGCCAAGGAGGTCGGTGCGAAGACCGCGGTCCTGGACCCGATCGAGGGCCTCACCGACGAATCGGCAGACTACTTCTCGGTGATGCGCGCCAACCTGACCGCATTGAAACTGGGCCTGGAGTGTCAATGAGCGTTGTCGAGGTCGACCATCTCGCGGCCGGGTACGACGGCCGCGAAGTCCTTCGGGACGTGTCGTTGAGCGTGCCGGCCGGTGACGTCGTCGCGATCCTCGGTGCCAACGGCTCGGGCAAGTCCACGCTGATCCGGACGATCCTCGGGCTGGTCCCGTCGCGCCGGGGCGAGATCCGGCTGTTCGGGAGGCCGCAGCAGCGGTTCCGGCACTGGGAGCGGATCGGGTATGTGCCGCAGCGGCTGGGCGCCGGCAGCGGTGTGCCGGCCACGGTCGGCGAGGTCGTCGCGTCCGGGCTGCTGGCCCGGCGCGGCGTTTTCCGTTTCCCGGGCCGGACCGACAAGGCGGCGGTACGGGACGCGCTGACCGACGTCGGCCTGCTGGACCGGATCGGTGACCCGGTGGCGACCCTCTCCGGCGGTCAGCAGCAGCGCACCCTGATCGCCCGCGCGCTGGCCGGGCGACCGGACCTGCTGGTGCTGGACGAGCCGAACGCCGGGGTGGACGCGGCCAGCCAGGAGGCGTTCGCCTCGGCGCTGACCCGGTTCGCCGGTGACGGCGGGACGATCCTGCTGGTCCTGCACGAGCTCGGCCCGCTGCGGTCGCTGATCGGGCGGGCCGTGGTGGTGCATGACGGGCGGATCGCGTACGAGGGGACACCCCCCGAGCCGGCCGGGCATCACGCCGAGCCGGACCACGAGCACCTGCACCCGCACGCCGACGAGGTCAGGGCCGGCATCTGCGAGTGGGCACCGACCGAGGGAACGAAGGCGTACTGATGGAACTGCTCACGCAGCCGTTCATGCAGCGGGCCCTGGTCGCCGCGATGATCATCGGACTGGCCGCCCCGGCGCTCGGCATCTACCTGGTGCAGCGCCGTCTGTCGCTGATCGGCGACGGGATCGGGCACGTGGCGCTCACCGGCGTCGGGCTGGGCCTGCTCACCGGCAACGACCCGGTCTACACCGCGGTCGTCGTGTCGGCTCTCGGCGCGGTCGGTGTCGAGTTGATCCGCGAGCGCGGCCGCACCTCGGGCGATCTGGCCCTGGCCATGCTCTTCTACGGCGGGATCGCCGGTGGCGTGCTGCTGGTCGGCCTCTCCGACGGCAGCGGCAACAGCAGCCTCATGCAGTACCTTTTCGGCTCCCCGCTGACCACCTCGCCGACCGACCTGGTCGTGATCGGCGGGCTGGGCGCGGCAGTCCTGACCGCCATGCTGTTCTTCCGCCCGGCCCTGTTCGCGCTCTGCAACGACGAGGAGTATGCGAGGGTCAGCGGCCTGCCGGTGCGGACCCTCAACATCCTGCTCGCGGTGACGACCGCGGTGACGGTGACGATCGCCATGCGTACCGTCGGATTGCTGCTCGTCTCCGCGATGATGGTCGTCCCGGTCGCCGCCGCCCAGCAGGTGACCCGCGGTTTCGTCACCACGATGACGCTGGCCGTGGTGATCGGCGTGGGCGCCGCCGGCGGGGGCGTCGTCGTCTCGGCCGAGGCCGACACCGCCCCGGGCGCGACCACGGTGCTGCTGGCCCTGGCCGTCTTCGTGGCCACCGCGGTGTTCGCGGCGGTCCGTCACCGGCTGCGCCGGCCCGCGCCGCATCCGGTGGCGTCCGAGCCCCCGGATGTCGTGTTGCATGGCTGACACCGGCCTGCCTGTACCGTTGGCGCGACGATGACGACGACCACCGGTTACGAAGCGTACGAGTCGGCGGGGGCGCTGCTGCGTGCCCTCTCCGCGCCGATCCGTGTCGCCATCGTGGTCGAGCTGGGCGTGGGCGAGCGCTGTGTGCACGATCTCGTCGAGAAGCTGGGCGCCCCGCAGCCTCTGGTGTCGCAGCACCTGCGCGTGCTGCGCGGCGCCGGCGTGGTCCGTGGGGTGCGCCGGGGCCGGGAGATCGCATACTCCCTGGTGGACGAACACGTCGCCCACATCGTCGCCGACGCCGTGAGCCACGCCAGGGAGAGCCGACAGTGAACCCCGAGAGCCCGATCCGCAACACCAAGCAGCGCAGCGCGGTCAGCGCCGTCCTCGCCGAGACCGAGGGCTTCCACAGCGCACAGGACCTGCATGCGATGCTGCGTGACCGGGGCGAGCGGGTCGGGCTGACCACCGTCTACCGGACTCTGCAGGGGCTGGCCGACGCCGGCGAGATCGACGTCATGCGGCCGCCGGGCGGGGAGCACCTCTACCGCCGGTGCAGCCAGGGCCACCACCACCATCTGGTGTGCCGGTCGTGCGGGCGGACCGTCGAGGTGCTCGGCCCGGCCGTCGAGTCGTGGGCCGACCGGGTGGCCGGCGAGCACGGCTTCGTCGACGTCGCGCACACCTTGGAGATCTTCGGGACCTGCCCGGAGTGCGCCGCGAAAAGCTGAGTGCGACCCTTCGGGGGTGAAGCTCTATGCGGACCGCGTCCCCGTCGCCCTTCGCCAACTCGTGACCGACATCCTCGTCGTCATCTGGGTCTACCTGTCGATCAGGGTCGCCCTGTGGATTCACGACGTGGTGGAGAAGCTCGCCGTGCCCGGCCGGAAACTGGAGAGCGCCGGCAGCGGCATCGCCGACAACCTGGCTGACGCGGGCGGCAAGGTGGGCCGGGTCCCGCTGGTGGGCGACGAGCTCACCGCGCCGTTCACCGGGGCCGCCGACGCCGCCCGGTCGATCGCCGAGGCCGGTCAGCAGCAGCAGGAGTTCGTGGCGCAACTGGCGCTCATCCTGCCCGCGCTGGCCCTGTCGGCGCCGCTGGCCCTGGTGCTCTTCCTCTGGCTGCCGCTGCGGCTGCGCTGGGTCCGCCGGGCCGGTGTCGCCGCGGCCGTCCGCGACGACCCGGCCGGTCAGGACCTGCTGGCGCTGCGGGCACTGGCCTCCCAGCCGCTGACCGAGCTGGCGAAGCTGGGTCCGGACATCGCGCAGAGCTGGCGGGCCGGCGACTCGGACGCGGTCGCCGCCCTGGCCGGCCTGGAGCTGCGCCGGCTCGGCCTGAAACGGCGCTAGTCCTCTGTGGCGCTCGCACCGCTGGCTCGTCAACGCCGGGACAGCGGTGCGCGGCATACCCGACGAACGTCAGTCGGCGGCCGACTCCTCGTCGTCCTCGCCCCACTCACGGTGGGCGAACGGGAGGACCGCCCAGAAGGTGAGGAACCAGCCACCGGTGAGGATGGTCAGCGGGATCGCCCACTTCCAGTCGAGCAGGTAGTCGGTGATCAGCAGGACGCTCGCCGTCATCGCGATCAGCATGAAGGCCAGGCCGCCGGTGGCCATCTTGTGGGCGTACCGGACCAGCTCGGGTTTGCGGCCCTGCCGGAACAGCGCCCGGTGGAACGCGACCGGCGAGATGATCATCGCGGTGGCGAACGCCGCGCTGATCAGCGCGATGACGTAGGTGTCCTTCTGGAAGTCGGTGACGTTCGGGAAGCCGCTGCTGAACGGCAGGGTCAGCAGGAACGCGAAGAGGATCTGCACGCCGGTCTGTGCGACGCGCAGCTCCTGGAGCAGGTCCGCGAAGTTACGGTCCCATCGCTGCTTCTCAGTTTCTCGGGGGAGTGTGTATCGACCGCCATGCCGGGCCGAATTCCCCGAAGAGCCCCCTGATCAAACGCCGATCCGTGCCAGGACCGCGTCGGCCAGCTCACGCGGCGCCTGTTCCGGGACCCAATGGCTGACCCCGCGCATCGCCACCAGCTGGTAGTCGGCACGGACCCAGTCCCGGGTGCGCAGCGCCGCGGTCAGCCCGACCACCCCGTCCCGGTCGCTCCACACGTAGGTGGTCGGCACCGTGATCGGGCCGAGGCCCGCCACCTGTGAGGTGTCGAAGGCCCGGTACCAGTTGAGGCCGCCGGTGAGCCGGCCCGGCTCCCGCATCGCCGCCACGTACTGCTCCGCGCGCATGCCGATCGGCCGCAGCATCAGCCGCAGCGCGAGCGCGTGCTGGGCGAGCAGCAGCTTCTCGGCGAACGGACGGCGGAACACCTCGAAGTAGGCGAGCCGTGCCTTCTGGCTGGGCCGGACCCGGAGGGCGAGCATCAGGGCGCGCGGATGGGGCACGGAGATCGCGGTGAGGGTCCGCACCCGGTCCGGGTGGCGGGCGGCGAGCTGCCAGCCGACCTGCGCGCCCCAGTCGTGACCGACGACGTGCGCGCTGTCGATACCGAGCGAGTCGAGGACGGCGATCGCGTCGGCCGTCACCGAGCCCATGGTGTAGGCGGCGACGTCCGACGGCCGGGCGCCCGGCGAGCATCCACGCTGGTCCATCGCGTACGTCCGGAGTCCGGCCGCGTGCAGTCGGGGCAGGACCAGGTCGAACTCCCGGGAGTCCTGCGGAAAGCCGTGCAACAGCAGGACCGGTTGCCCGTCCTCCGGACCCCCCTCGTGAACGTCGAACGTCAGTCCCCGGGCTTTGACCTCGATCACGTCTTCCCCTCCCTGTGCCACGCCGCTACCAGGTGTTACGGTCATCGAAGCACATCCACCGAAGCTTGGCCGCGCGAGCGGGCAGGCTTCGATCCGACAGGGGAGCGCACAGCGCTGAGAGTGCGGGCGACCGCAGACCCTCGTACCTGATCTGGGTAATGCCAGCGCAGGAAGTTCGGTCTTCTCCAGCCGCGTCGTGCCCTGGGCGCCGTTGCCCGGGGATACACGGCGTGCGTCTCCTCCCGGTACCCACTGGGAGGCAGTTCATGAAATCCACCACCAACCGCTGGCGGACGATAGACATCGTCATCGCCTCCGTCATCGCCGTCGCGTTCGGCGTGATCTTCTGGGCCTGGAACACGGTCTGGTCGGTCACCGAGGGCGCGTTCGCCTTCTTCCCCCCGGCGCAGACCGTGATCTACGGCGTGTGGCTGATCCCGGCCGTGCTCGGCGGCCTGATCATCCGCAAGCCGGGCGCCGCGCTCTACACCGAGGCGGTGGCCGCGACCGTGTCGGCGCTGCTCGGCAGCCAGTGGGGCGCCCCGATCATCCTGCAGGGCCTGATCCAGGGGCTCGGCGCGGAGCTGGTCTTCGCGGCGGTGCTCTACCGCAACTTCAAGCTCCCGGTCGCGATCCTGGCCGGCGCCCTGACCGGCGTCGGCGCGGCGATCTACGACTTCGTCCGGTACACCGCCGGCACGGACCTCTGGTCGTACCGCATCCCGTACGCGTTGATCACCGTGGTCAGCGGCGCGATCGTGGCCGGGATCGGCTCGTGGGCACTGGTCCGGGCGCTCGCGCCGACGGGCGTGCTGGATCGGTTCGCAGCGGGCCGGGAACGGGCATCCGTCTGACGACATGAGTGACGTTCAGCTCCGTGGGTTCGGGTGGCGGCACGCCGGTCGCCGCGCCTGGGCGGTCCGCGGGCTGGATCTGGAGGTCCGGCACGGCGAGCGGGTGCTCCTGCTCGGTCCCTCGGGGGCCGGTAAGAGCACCCTGCTCGCCGCGCTCGCCGGACTGCTGCCGGAGGACTCCGGCGACTCCGAGGGCACGATCCGCATCGACGGGCTCGACCCGCGCAAGGCCCGTGAGCGCGTCGGCATCCTCTTCCAGGACCCGCAGACCCAGATCGTGATGGCCCGCAGCGGCGACGACGTGGCGTTCGGACCGGAGAACAGGGGCGTGCCGGCCGGTGAGATCTGGCCACGGGTGTCCGACGTGCTCGATCGCGTCGGCTTCCCGTACCCCATCAATCGCCCGACCTCGGCCCTCTCCGGCGGTGAGGCGCAACGCCTCGCCCTCGCCGGGGTCCTCGCCCTGCGGCCCGGACTACTGCTGCTCGACGAGCCGACCGCCAACCTGGACCCGCCGGGCGCCGCTCTCATCCGCGACGCGGTGGCCCGTGCCACCGGCCCGGAGACCACGCTGATCATCGTGGAGCACCGGGTCGCGGAGGCCCTTCCGCTCGTCGACCGGGTGGTGGTCCTGGAGCCGGGCGGCGGCGTCCGCGCCGACGGCGCGCCCGACGTGATCTTCGCCGCCTACGGCGACAGACTCGCTGCGGAGGGCGTCTGGGTGCCGGGTTTCCAAGCCGCACCGCTCAAGGCGACAACCCCATCGACCGCTCCGCTGGTACGGGCTACGCGTGCCGAAGTGAGCAGACGTCTCGGCCCCGTCACCATCGAAGCCGGCGGTGGCGAGGTCCTCGCCGTGACCGGGCCGAACGGCGCCGGCAAGTCGACTCTGGCACTGCTGCTGGGCGGGCTGCTCGCACCCACGGCCGGCCGGGTCGAGGCGTTCGGTGACAGGCTGCCACCGCACCGCTGGCGGGCCGCGACCCTGGCCGGCCGGATCGGGTCGGTCTTCCAGAACCCGGAGCACCAGTTCGTCACGTCCCGGGTCACCGACGAGCTCGCCCTCGGCCCGCGACGGCTGGGCCGCTCCCCCGCCGAGGTCGGCCGGATCGTCACCGAGCTGCTCGAACGCCTTCGCCTGGACCGTCTCGCCGACGCCAACCCGTACACCCTCTCCGGTGGGGAGGCGCGGCGCCTCAGCGTGGCCACGGCGCTGGCGACCGCGCCGCGGCTGCTCGTGCTCGACGAGCCGACCTTCGGCCAGGACCGGCGCACCTGGCGGGAGCTCGTCGACCTGCTCGCCGGCCTACGAGACGACGGGCACGGGATCATCGCCGTCACACATGACGACGCGTTCGTGCGTACCCTCGCGGACCGGGTCGTGCCCCTCGGCGTGCCGGAACCGGGCCCGCTGCCGCGGAGGTCGCGGCCGTGACCCTCTCGTTCGCGCCGGTCGCCGACCCGTCGGCGCCACTCGCCCGCCGCAACCCGGTCGCCAAGGTCGGCGCCGCGCTGTTCTTCTCCCTGCCGTTGATCGCCACGATCGACCCCTTCACCCCGGCCGTCGCGCTTGCCGTCGAGCTGATGACGCTGCCGTTCTTCGGGGTCCGGCTCGGTGTCCTCGCCCGGCGTGCCGCGCCACTGCTGCTCGCCGCCGTCGGCGTGCTGATCACCATGGTGCTGTTCGCCGCCGACCGTGGCGGGGAGCTGCTCTTCTCGCTCGGGCCGGTCGACGTCACCACCGGGGTGCTGTCCACCGCCGGCGCGCTGATCCTGCGCATCTTCGCGGTGGCGCTGCCCGGCATCGTGGTGTTCGCCACCACCGACCCGACCGACCTGGCCGACGCGCTGGTGCAGAACGCGAAGGCGCCGGCCCGGTTCGCGATCGGGGCGCTCGCCGCGTTCCGGCTGGTGCCGCTGCTCGGCGACGAATGGCGGTCACTCAGCCTGGCCCGCCGCGCCCGCGGGATCGACGCCGGCCGCAACCCGGTCGCCAAGCTGCGGCTCTTCGCGTCGACGGCGTTCGCGTTGCTGGTCGGGGCACTACGGCGCGGGGTGCGTCTGGCGGTGGCGATGGACGCGCGCGGCTTCGACGCCGAGACCCCCCGGACGTACGCCCGACGGCAGCACTTCACCCCCGCGGACACCGCGCTGCTCGTCCTGCCGCTCGTCGTCGCGCTGCTGATCCTCGCCGCGTCGGCGGCCCTGGGCTTCTTCCGCCCCGTCGTCTGAATACTCTTCGCTTTCAGGTAACTGTATTGACAGCGGGTGTTGTCCTGTTCGGACGAGGGTGTCCGCCATGGGTCACGGCCACGATCATCTTCACGACCACTCGCACTCCGCAGCAGCCGGAGGCGACCTCCCCGAGGCTCTCGATCTCTCGGTTCCCGCCGCGGAGCTCTCCCCGTCCGACGCGTCCCGCCGCCGCTTCCTGCTCGGCGCGGGCCTGCTCGGCGCCGGCGCCGCCGCCTCCGTGCTCGCCCAGCCGGGCGCAGCCGAGGCCGCCGGACTCCCGCACACGCACGACCCGGTGGGCGGCGGCACCGCCAAGGGCGGCTTCCGCTGGCTCGCCGGCGACCACCACATCCACACCCAGTACAGCTCGGACGCCCAGTACCGGGTGCTCGACCAGGCACAGAAGGGCCACGCCTACGGCCTAGACTGGCTCGTCATCACCGACCACGGCAGCGCCACCCACGCCAAGATCGGTGTGGACAAGGTCAATCCGGACATCGTCAAGACGCGCTCCGCGCTCAAGGGCCTGCTCACCTTCCAGGGTCTGGAGTGGAACATCCCGGCCGCCGAGCACGCCACCGTGTTCGTGCACCCGGGCAGGAACGAGGTCGAGGTCCTCAAGCAGTTCGAGAACGCGTACGACGGCTCGCTCCTGCCCTCGACCAACACCGCCGCCCAGAACGAGGCCATGGCCGTCGCCGGCATCCAGTTCCTCGGCGAGCAGGTCCGCAAGCGCAAGATCGACGGCGCGCTGTTCTTCGCCAACCACCCGGCCCGGCGCGGCATCGACTCCCCGCACGAGATCCGCAACTGGCGCGACGCCGACCCCACCGTCGCCGTCGGTTTCGAGGGCGCGCCCGGCCACCAGGCCGCCGGCATCCCCGCCCCCAACGGCCGCGGCGGCGCCCGTGGCTACTACGACAACAACCCGTCGGCCGCGTCGTTCGCCGGCTACCCGCTGGAGACCTACCGCACCTGGGGCGGCTTCGACTGGATGACCGCCACCGTCGGCGGCCTCTGGGACAGCCTCCTCGCCGAGGGCAAGGCGTGGTGGATCACCGTCAACTCGGACAGCCACGTCAACTACCTGGACCAGACCGACCGGGGCCCGGGCAGCGACTTCAACGCCAACGGCAAGTACAACGACCCCGTCTACACCGGCACGGTCAACACGCAGGCCGGCGACTTCTGGCCCGGCTACTACGGCCGGACCAACGTGGGCGCGTCGTCGTTCTCGTACAAGGCGGTCATGGACGGCCTGCGCGCCGGCCGGGTCTGGGTCGACCACGGTCGCCTCATCAAGAACCTCGACGCGCGCGTCCGCGTCACCGGCGACCGCCGCGACCACACCGGCACCCCGCTCGGCGGTGTCCTCCAGGTCAAGCGCGGTACCCGTACCGAGCTGGTCCTCGACATCGACCTGCAGGACCTGCCGAACTGGGCCGGCTTCGTGGCGGCCCTCAAGCGCGTCGACGTGATCGTCGGCACGGTCACCGGCCCGGTCACCGACAAGGACACGTTCACCACCCCGAACACCCGGGTGGTCAAGTCGTTCGAGGTGTCCCGGACCAGCGGGCGGGTGTCGTTCACCTACGACCTGGGCCGCCTGGACAAGCCGTTCTACCTGCGGGTCCGTGGCACCGACGGGAACCGCACCCAGCCCGGCCTGCTCGGCGCCCCGGTCGACCCGTACGGCCCGCAGCTCGACGTGATCGGCGCCGCCGACCCGTGGGCCGACCTGTGGTTCTACACCAACCCCATCTGGGTCCTGCCCCGATGACGCCACACCCGGCAACCGGAGCGCCGGCCGCTGACGCGGCCGGCGCCACCCGGCCCGTCCCGTCGCGTCCGTCCTTCCCGGACACCGCGGGTTCCGACGTGCCCGGTCGGCTCTCCCCGGACACCGCCGCGCCCGGGTCGTCCTCCGCCGACGCCACCCGGCCCGGGTCCTCGCCCGATGGGGTCGCGCGGATCGTCGGGGTCAGCCTGGGGCACGCCACGCTCGCCGAGGCCGACCACTGGATCCAGTCGCTCGTGCCGGCGCCCGTACTGGCCTGCACACACCTGGTCAGCGAGCCGTTTCCGCACGTCGCGATCAGTCTGCTCACCGCACGGGCCGTCGAGACGGCTCCCGGGCTCGCGGTGGCCGCCGCCCTGGCCGAGGCGGGAAGCTCCGGGCGGGCGGTCCGCTTCCCCGGCGTCGAACGCCTGACCGGTTCCCTCACCGTCAGCGAGATCCTGCAGCGCAGCTCGATCGCCCGGGTCGAGGTCCTCGGTAGCGGCCAGGCGCCCCCGGACACCGTCGTCGAGACCGGCGATTTCGTCCGCCCCCAGTTCCGCGACGGCGAACTGATCCTGGTCACGACCCCTGCCGCGGGCGGAACGCTGGTCCCCTTCGAGACCCGCACCCCCACCCCCTGCTGCGCCGACCACTGACCCGCACTCCCCGCGCCGCCCGGTAGCCGGGTTCGTCGCCCGCCACACGCGACGACCCGTCTACCGGCCCGCCTCGTCTCGCCCACACGGCCCACCACCGGCCGGCGACCCACACGGCATCCCCCTTCAGCCCACCGGCCGACAACCCCGCACGGCCGCCTTCAACCCGCCACCGGCCGATGAGCCCACACGGCACCCCTTCGGCCCGACACCAGCCCCCCCGGCCGGCTTCGGCCCGCCACCGGCCGGCGAGCCCGCGCGGTCGTCTTCGGCTGCCGGACCGGGGACTGGTCGAC
Organism: Actinoplanes sp. CA-252034; assembly: GCF_050956125.1. NCBI lineage: Bacteria > Bacillati > Actinomycetota > Actinomycetes > Micromonosporales > Micromonosporaceae > Actinoplanes > Actinoplanes sp. CA-252034. The sequence continues at coordinate 1,354,960 of NZ_CP191846.1, read as the reverse complement.
AGCACTGGGAGCCGGGTCGATGCCTCTTGCGCTTGGCGGGGCTCGTCGGGCGTACGGCTGAAGCTCGCTCTTCGGGATGGGGTGTGTGCGGTGACCGGGCCGCATCGCCGGGCCCATAGGGTTGTCGCATGTCTCGTCACCCCCTGCCGCAGCTTCTGGCGGAGTCGCGCAGTGGCGTGCTGGTGTTCAGCATCACGCCGCCGCGGCGCAGCGCCACCGAGGAGCGGATCAAGGAGATCGCCGAGGTCACTCTGGACCGGCTCACCGCGCTCGACCTCGACGGCCTGATCTTGTATGACATCGACGACGAATCCGACCGTAATCCGGACGATCGGCCGTTCCCCTATCTGCCGACGCTGGATCCCGGGCGTTACTACGCCGATCACCTGACCGGCTGGCGGCAGCCGGTGATCATCTACCGGTGCGTCGGTAAGTATTCCGAGGATGAGCTCCGCGACTGGATGTCCCGCGCCGACTCGCGGGTTCTGACCGTTTTCGTCGGCGCGTCGTCGGGCGGCAAGGAGGTCCGCACGGGGCTGCGCCGCGCCCAGGAGCTACGCGCCGAGGTGCGACCGGACCTGCTTCTCGGCGCCGTCGTGATCGGTGAGCGCCCCGACGAGCACCGGCGCATGCTGGCCAAGCAGGAGCGGGGCGCGTCGTTCTTCGTGAGCCAGGTCGTCTACCACGTCAACGAGACGAAAAACCTGCTCAGCGACTACTTCTACGAGTGCCGGGCCCGCGGCGCCGACCCCCGGACCGTGATCTTCACGCTGTCGTTGTGCGGGTCGCTCAAGACGCTGGAGTTCGTCCGCTGGCTGGGTGTGGACGTTCCGCGCTGGCTGGAGAACTCGATCCGGCACGCGGACGACCCGCTGGCCGAGTCGTACCGGCAGTGCGTGGCGATCGCCCGCGACCTGATCGACTTCTGCGAGCACCTGGGCCTGCCCTACGGTTTCAACGTCGAGAGCGTGTCGATCCGCAAGGCCGAGATCGAGGCCAGCACCGACCTCGCCGCCAAGGTGTCCCGGATGCTTCGCTACCGCCGCTGATCCATTTCGGCCAACTCGTCAGCGGTCAGCCGCAGGGCGCCGGCGGCGATGTTCTCCTCCAGGTGAGCGACGTCGCCGGTCCCCGGAATCGCCAGCACATGCGCGCCCTGTTGCAGCGTCCAGGCCAGCCGCACCTGATGCCCGGTGACCTGGTGTGATGCAGCGATCCGCCACTCCGCTCCCACCGTCCCCGCGTCCGGCGCCGTCTCGATGCCCCGAGCCCTCCCGGCGTCCCGGGCGGCCTCCACCTCGCGGTCTGTCCCGGCATCCCGCGCCGTCTGCGCTTCGCGGTCTGTCCCGGCGTCCCGCGCCGTCTGCGCTTCGCGCGCCGCTCTCGGTGCCGGCCCGTCCTCGCGGGTGGCTCCCGCGATGGTGAAGAACGGCACGAATGCGATCCCCTCCTCACCGCATTTCCGCAGCAGATCGAAATGGCGCCGAAGGTCCGGGGCGAACGCGTTCTGCACGCACACGACCGGCGCCACCCGCCGGGCCGCCTCGACGTGCTCCCACCGCACATTGGAGAGTCCGAGGTGGCGAATCAGCCCGTCGGTCCGCATGTCCTCAAGCGCCCCGAATCGCTCGGCGACCTCATCCGGTCCGACCGGCCTGACAATCCGCAGATTGACGAGGTCGAGCGCCTCCACACCGAGCCGGCGCAGGTTCTCCTCCACTTGACGGCGCAACTGCTCCGCAGTGACCGCCTCACCCCAACTACCATTCGGCAGGCGATCCGGTCCGACTTTCGTCGCGATGAAAAGCCCTTCCGGGTACGGCCGGAGCCCGTCCCGAATCAGTTCGGCCGCATACCGAACCTCCCCCGCTTCCCCGCCGAGAATTCCGCCCGGCGAGAAGTAAAAAGCCGCCGTGTCGATGTGATCGACCCCAAGCTCAACGGCCCGCCGCAACACCGCAACGGCACGTTCGCGATCGTTGCGAACGGTGAGCCGCATCGACCCGAACCCCATCCGATTGACGACCCGATCCCCGAGCCGCCACTGCCCCGCCACTGACGCATCGATTCGCTCCACTGCCACCCGGCGAACCTACGCAGCCACCTCCCGGAACGCACTCGCCCACACACCCGATACCGACAAACGCCGGACACTGATAGTTTTCAGACACGGGGATGAGAGTCAGTCAATCGTCCCCGGCTCCGTGATCCACCGCACCGGCTGACCTGTCACCCGGGCAACGGTGACGAAATCGCGGTCGTAGTGCAGGACGGTCATTCTGTTGGCTTCGGCCGTGGCCGCCACCAGCAGATCAACGGGACTCGCCGAGCGGTGCGCGCCGCGCTCCGTTAGAAGTTCTTGGACTTCGCGGGCGCGATCGACGATCGCATTCGGCATCAGCGCCCACCTGTATCGCTTGCGGATGGCCGCCTGAAGCTGATCCCGGTGCTCGACGGACTTGGCGGTGAAGTAGATCTCGAGTTCGGTGAGCGGGCACACCGCGAGGGTCCCAGCCGCGAACCATGGACGCCACGCGTCACGGAGCTCGGGGACTCGAGCGAGCCTCATGTAGGCGCTCGTATCGACGAGGTACTCGACAGTCATCGCCGATACGTCCGCTTGTCCAGAAACTCGTCGAAATCACCGGCCGCGCCCATCTTGCCGAGCTCCTCGAGAGCCTCCAACCTCCGGCGAACGGCGATGACCTCGCGTAACGCCGCGTTGACCGTGTCGTCAGCCGTCGTCGTGCCCAAGATCCGGGCAGCCTCCATCAATGCTTGGGCATCAATGCTCATCGAATCTTCAGCCATGATGACTCCCATAAGCTCACGCTCCTCAAAGAATAAGGGACTAGTCCCAAACAAACTTGGTATACGACCACCCTAGTCGTCTGCATTGATCGACTCAAGTGGGCCGGGCTGGGAGGATGGGGGCATGCTGGTTGCCTTTTCCGTGACACCGATCGGTGCGGGTGAGTCCGTGGGGGACGCCGTCGCCGAGGCGGTTCGGGTGGTTCGGGCCTCGGGCCTGCCGAACCGGACCGACGCCATGTTCACCACGATCGAGGGCGAGTGGGACGAGGTGATGGCCGTGGTCAAGCAGGCCGTCGACGCCGTCGCGCGGGTCTCGCCGCGGGTCAGTCTGTCGCTCAAGGCGGATGTCCGGCCGGGCGTCACCGGCGCGCTGACCGCCAAGGTCGAGCACATCGAGCGGGTGCTGGCCGAGTGAGGCGGCTGGTGATGTGGGACATCGACTACACGCTGCTGCGCGGCGGCGGCGTGACCACCAAGGCCTGGAAGGCGGCGTTCACCGACGTCACCGGCGTCGCGTGGCGGGACACGCCGAGCTTCGGGGGCCGCACCGACACGGACATCTGTAACGAGGTGTTCGCCGTGCACGGGGTGACCGACTGCACGCACGAGCGGTTCTTCGCCCGCTATGTGGAGGCGATCCACGAGGTCAAGCACGAGTTCGCGGTGCACGGCCATCTGATGCCGGGGGTCCGGGAGGTGCTGGCCCGCCTCGATGCCGACCCAGGGGTGGTGCAGACGCTGGTGACGGGCAACCACCCCGAGGTGGCCGCGATCAAGGTGGCGGCGTTCGGTCTGGAGGGTTCCTTCGACGCGGAGATCGGCGGTTACGGCACGGACGACAGCGTGCGGGCCACGCTGGTGCGCCGCTGCATGGAGCGGGCCCGCGCAAAGTACGGCGAGGACTTCGCCCCGGTGGTGATCGGCGACACGGAGCACGACGTGGCGGCGGCGCTGGCCAACGGCGCGCTGGCGGTGGCGGTCGCGACGGGCGCGCCCACAGCCGCCGACCTGACCGCCGCGGGCGCACACGTCGTCCTGCCGGATCTGAGCGACCTGGACGCCGCGATCACAGCCCTCACAACCTGAGCTCGGGCGGCGACCCGGTCCACCGGAGAGGCTCGGGCAGGTGCGAGAGGTCGTTGAAGACGATCACCCGGGTCCGCCCGCCGGGGAGATACCGGATCACGGTGAGCCCGGTGTTGGCCGGAATCACATCCCGCCACCGTGACTCCGGTGTCTCCAGCGCGTCCCGGACGAACCACGCCACCTGAAAGGCGTGCGTGATCACCAGCTCGTGCCGCTCGTCCTCGGAGGGGCCGGTGAACCGCTCGATCATCGCGGCGGATGCGGCCGGCTCCTCGGTCGGGAAGCGGTCGTCCAGCTCGTCGGCGACCCGCACCGGCACGCCCGGCAGGTGCGCCGACACGATCGCGGCGGTCCGCACCGCCCGGGGTAGCGGGCTGTGGCTGATCGCCGCGAGCGGGACGCCGCTCAGCCTCTCGCCGAGGAGCGCGGCCTGCTGCTCGCCGGCCGCACTGAGCCCGGTCTCGTCGCCGGTGGCCTCGGCGTGGCGGGCGATCCAGAGATGCCGGACACCACTCACGTGGGGCTGACCGGGTTGGGCAGCGCGCCACCGAAGCGCCGGTCCCTCTGGGCGAAGAGCTCACACGCATACCACAGGTGGCGGCGGTCGAAGTCGGGCCAGAGAGTGTCCAGGTAGACCATCTCCGCATACGCCGACTGCCAGAGCAGGAAGTTCGACGTACGTTGCTCGCCGGACGGCCGCAGGAACATGTCCACCTCGGGGATCTCCGGGTGGTAGAGGTATCTCGCGATGGTCTTCTCGTTGATCTTGTCGGCTTTGAGCTTGCCGGCCGCCACGTCCCGGGCGATGGCCGCGGCCGCGTCGGCGATCTCGGCCTGGCCGCCGTAGTTGACGCAGAACTGCAGCGTCAGCTTCGTGTTGTGCCGGCTCATCTCCTCGGCGGTCTGCAGCTCGGAGATGACGCTCTTCCACAGCCGGCCGGCCCGCCCGGACCAGACGACCCGCACACCGAGGTCGACGAGCTGGTCACGACGACGGCGGATGACGTCGCGGTTGAAGCCCATGAGGAAGCGCACCTCCTCGGGCGAGCGCTTCCAGTTCTCGGTGGAGAACGCGTACGCCGACAGGTACGGAATACCGATCTCGATGGCGCCCTCGATGGTGTCGAAGAGCGAGTGCTCCCCCTGCTCGTGTCCCTTGGTCCGGGACAGCCCGCGGTCCTTGGCCCAGCGGCCGTTGCCGTCCATGACGATCGCCACGTGTTTGGGCAGCGCCGCCGAGGGCAGCTTGGGCGGCCGTGCGCCGGAGATGTGCGGGGTGGGCGGACGCGGGCTCACGGTTTCAACTCCCGTCGATCGACAAGCGGGAGCGAGCGCAGCGCCCGCTCCATGTGCCATTGCAGGTGGGCGGCGACGAGCCCGCTGCACTCGCGGCGCACCGACGGCGCGGACGCGTCCGCCACCGCCCAGTCGCCGGAGGTGAGGGCGGACATCAGGCCGAGGGTGTCGGGGCTGGGGTGGGCGGAGCCGGGCGGCCGGCAGTCGGGGCAGACCGCGCCACCGGCCGGCACCGAGAACGCCGCGTGCTGCCCGACGGTGCCGCAGACCGCGCACTCGGTGATCGCCGGGGCCCAGCCGGCGAAGGCCATCGCGCGCAGCAGGTAGGCGTCGAGCACCAGACTGCCCGTGTGCTCACCGGCGGAGAGCGCCCGGAACGCTCCGAGAGTGAGCTGGAACAGGCGTAACGCCGGCTCACGCTCGACCGGGGTGAGCCGCTCGGCGGTCTCGCAGATCGCGCTGGCCGCGGTGTACCGCGGATAGTCGGTGAGGAAGCTCTTGCCGTAGAGCGTGACCGCCTCGACCTGGCTGACCGAGTGCAGCGCGCTGCCCAGGCCCTCGGGAGAGCCGGCGAGCTGCAGATCGATGTGGCCGAACGGCTCGAGCCGGGCGCCGAAGCGCGACGAGGTCCGCCGGACCCCGCGGGCGACCGCGCGGAGCCTGCCGTGACGGCGGGTCAGCAGGGTGACGATCCGGTCGCTCTCACCGAGTTTCTGCACACGCAGGACCACCGCGTCGTCGCGGTAGAGCTGGCGGCGGTATCCGGCGGGCACCACGCCATTCTGCCCCCTGCCTACGACAGACCCTGACCCGGATCTCAGGGTCGTCTCGGGGACGGGACCCGATGACCGGACCCCCGTGCCCGAATAGCGTCAGGGCATGACCCGCAGAGTTGCCCTGATCCTCGCCGCCGTCTCGGTCGGCGCCCTGGCCGGCTGTGACGGTGTGGTGGGCGCGCGGATGACGTTCGACGACACCGAGAAGACCAAGGTCACCGAGATCGTGCTGACCGGTGGTGTCAGCAACGTCACGGTGGACACCGATGCGTCGGCGACCGAGACCCGCATCCGGCGGGTGATCTACGGCGGCACCGCCCCGGGCGGCTCCTACCAGCTGGCCGGTGGGGTGCTCACGCTGGACGGCGACTGCGGCCGGGAGTGCCACGTCGACTTCGAGATCACCGCGCCACCCGGTGCGGCGGTGCGGGGCGAGTTGCGCTCCGGTGACGTGCTGCTACGCGGGACGGGCCCGGTGGACCTCAAACTGACGTCCGGCGACGTGATGGTGGAGAACGGGGCGGGCCCGGTGAAGGTGCGGGCGACCTCGGGCGACCTCAATGTGATCGGCGGCTCGGAGGTGAGTCTCGAGTCGCATTCCGGCGATCTCTCCGTTCTGGATGTGACCGGCCCGGTGACGGCCAAGGCCAACTCGGGCAACATCAACCTCAAGCTGACCGTGGCGGCGTCCGTCACCGCCTCGGTGGTCAGCGGTGACATCGACCTGATGGTGCCGGCCGGAGACTACCGGGTGCGCGCCGTCAGCGGCTCCGGCGATCGGGAGGTCTTCGGGGTCACCGACGATCCGACCTCCGACAAGGTTCTGGAGTTGCGGACCGGCAGCGGCGACCTGCGGGTCAACGGAGGCTGACGGCGGGTTCCGGCTCGCGCCTGACGGCCGGCGCCGGAGACACGGGGACGGGGACGGGGATCCGCCGGCCGGGCAGCAGCACCGGGGGCCGGCCGGCGGCCACGTCCTCGATCCAGCCGACGGCGGCGACCAGGGCGGCCAGCAGGGCGGTGACGACGACGAGCCGCCACGTGACGCCGACCCAGCCGACGATCGGCAGGCCGTGCTGCTCGCCGAGCCGGGTGACCGCCACGACCACCGGCACGTGCCACAGATAGATCGTGAGGGCGCGGGCGTTGAGCACGGTCAGGACCCGGTTCCCGTGGATGACCGGGCGCACGCAGCCGAGCACGACCAGGATGAACGCGGCCGACCAGAGGGCGTTGCCGAGCGGGATGTCGTTGAGGTCCCAGCCACGTGGGCTGGGGTGGGTGACGATCCAGGCGACGGCCGGGACGGCGACGGCCGCGGCGACGACTAGCAGTCTCCGCCGGCCTAGGCGTTCCAGGTGGCCGTCGTGGTGGGCGAAGCCGAGCAGCCACGCCCCGCCGTAGAGGGCGAGCCCCTGCGCCACCGGCGGGACGGCCAGCCCGGCCAGCGTGATCACGATCAGAGCGACGTACGGCGTGAGGATCGTGGCCAGCGGAAACCGGCGATAGACGGGCAGCACCAGCGGCGACAGCAGCACCATCCACAGGAAGTCGCGCAGATACCAGGTGTGGCTGAGGCCCTGGATCCACCAGCCGGTCGCCTCGGGAGTGTCGATCGGGAAGCCCCAGAGCAGCAGCATCGTGCTCCACGTCGAGGTGCCGGTGGCCAGCATGACGCCGACCGCGAGCGCGGCGAGCACCCACAGCGACGGCAGCAGGCGCCGGATCCGCCGCTCGACCGCCCACACCCCGAACCGGTCCAGCGAGGCCGCCATGAGCGACCCCGCCAATGCGAACATCACCGACATCGCGGGGAGAACCACGGTGAACGCGGCCCACCCCGTGATGTGGTAGATCACGACCCGGACGGTCGCCACGGCACGCAGCAGGTCCAGGTACCGATTACGCATGGACCAAGGTGTTACCCGCGCCGAGTCAACCTGTGCAAACTATGGTGAACTTCACCATAGTCGGAGAATGTCCAAGTTTCGATTAAAAACCGAGCTTACGCAGCTGTTTGGGGTCTCGCTGCCATTCCTTGGCCACCCGAACGTGCAGATCAAGATAGATCCGCCGGCCGAGCAGCTGTTCGATCTCCGCGCGGGCCCGCGTGCCGACCTCCTTGAGCCGCGCACCCCGGGTGCCGATCACGATCGACTTCTGGCTGTCACGCTCCACATAGATGTCCGCGAAGATCCGCGTGAGGTTGCCCTCCACCAGCATCTCCTCGACGAGCACGGCGATCGAGTGCGGCAGCTCGTCACGGACGCCCTCCAGCGCCGCCTCCCGGATCAGCTCGCCGATCAGCACCTGCTCCGGCTCATCGGTGAGCACGTCGTCCGGGTAGAGCTGCGGCGACTCCGGCATGTGCCGGACCATGACGTCGGTCAGGATCTCGACCTGGTGCCCCGAGACCGCACTGACCGGGACGATGTCGGCGAACTGGTACAGCTCGGCGACGTCGAGCAGCCGCTGCGCCAGGGTCTGCGGGTCGACCAGGTCCACCTTGGTCACCACGGCGAGGACCTTGGCCTTGAGCTTGCTGATCTCCGAGGAGATGAACCGGTCGCCACGCCCGATCGGCTCGTCCGCCGGGAAGCACACCCCGATCACGTCGACCTCGCTCCACACCTCGCGGACCAGGTCGTTCAGCCGCTCACCGAGCAGCGTCCGGGGTCGGTGCAGACCCGGCGTGTCGACGAGCACGAGCTGCGAGTCCGGCCGGTGCAGGATCCCGCGGATCACGTGCCGGGTGGTCTGCGGCTTGTTCGAGGTGATCGCGATCTTCTGCCCGACGATGGCGTTGGTCAGGGTCGACTTACCGGCGTTCGGCCGACCGACGAAACAGGCGAAACCCGCACGGTAGACGTCGTCCTGCGCCACGACGGCACTCGCGGCCTTGTGCCGGTGCTTCTTCCTCGAAAACCCTTTTCCGGTACGCACGTCGCCGGCCTCAGGAGCACCAGCCCGTCCCCGGGAGTCGCCGGTGACCCCGGCCTTACCCGTAGGCCCGGTCGGAGTGCCGTTTCCACGGGGCGGCTTCGTGCCCTGTCCGGCCGGAGCACCGCCTGCCCGGGAAGACTTCGCGCCCGGCCCGTCGGCAGCGCCGGCCTTACGTGTACCGGGGACGCTTGAAGCCCCGCCCCCGGCGGGCCCGGCGGGTTTGCGCCCTCGTTGCTCCCCGCCCTGCTCCTCGGCCCGGCGGGCCGCCCTGCGCTCCTGCCGCCGCTGCTCGTTGCGCTCGCCGGCGGTGAGACGCCGCTCGCCCGGCGCGGGCTGCTGCTGACCGGCCGCGGGACGCTGCGATCCCGCAACGGGACGCCGCTGCTGGTTCTCGTCGGCCATCACAGGACCGTGCCGGACAGCGAACCGCTCGGGCCCGCCAGGTGGACCGGCGCGTCGGCCGCGAGGTCACGCACCGCCGCAAGGCCCGCGCTCTCCACCTCGCCGCCCTCGGTGACGACCGCGGCCGCCTCCAGTCTCGTGGCCCCGGAGGACACGGCCTGCGCCACGGCGAGTTGCAGCGCGGTCAGTTTCAGGCTGGTGAGATCGACTGAAGCGGCCGCGTAGGTGCGGCCGTCCTGGTCGCGGACCGCCGCGCCCTCGGCCGCACCCACCCGGGTCCGGGAGTGACGCGCGAGGGTCACCAGCTTGGCGTCCTCGGCGCTCAACACATTGTCGGCAACGGTCTGATCAGGCATCGGCGGGTTGTCTTTCCTCATTCTCGGCAACGTTCTCATCGGTCTGCTCGGCCCCGGGCTCCGGACGGATCCGGCGCACCAGCACCGAATCGATCCGGTTCCGCCGGCCGGTGGTCCCCTCAGCGGTCAGGTGCAGGCCCCTGACCTCAGCCTTCGCGCCGGGGATCGGCACCCGGCCCAGTGTCTGCGCGAGCAGGCCACCGACGGTCTCGACCTCGTCGGCGGGCAACTCGACGCCGAAGACGTCACCGAGGTCCTCGATCGGCAGGCGCGCGGTCACCCGGACCGCACCGTCGTCGAGGTGCTCGATCGGTGGTCGCTCGACGTCGTACTCGTCGGTGATCTCGCCGACGATCTCCTCCAGGATGTCCTCGATGGTGACCAGGCCGGCGGTGCCGCCGTACTCGTCGACCACGATGACCAGGTGGTTGCGGGCGGCCTGCATCTCGGAGAGCAGGTCGTCCACCGGCTTGGACTCGGGCACGAAGTTCGCCGGGCGCATGGCGTCGGCGACCTCCTGCGAGGTGGCCGCCGGATCGCCGTTCTGCGTGCGCCGGATCACGTCTTTCAGATAGAGCACGCCCAGCACGTCGTCGACGCTCTCGCCGATCACCGGGATCCGGGAGAACCCGGACCGCAGGAAGAGGTAGAGCGCCTGCTGCAGCGTCTTCGGCGCCTCGATCCACACCATCTCGGTGCGCGGGACCATCACCTCGCGGGCGATGGTGTCACCCAGCGTGAACACCGAGTGGATCATCTCGCGCTCGCCGTGCTCGACCACGCCGCGCTGCTCGGCCAGGTCGACCAGCTCGCGCAGCTCCACCTGGCTGCCGAACGGCCCCTCCGGGAACCCCTTGCCCGGGGTCACCGCGTTACCGATCAGGATCAGCAGCTTGGCGAGCGGGTTGAGGACCTTGCCCAGCCAGCGCACCAGCGGGGCGGTCGCGCGGCCCACCGCGTACGCGTGCTGGCGCCCCAGGGTCCGCGGGGCCACCCCCACCACGACGAAGCTGACCAGCGTCATCGCGCCCGCCGACACCAGCGCGGCCCGCCAGCCGACCTCCCACGTGTCGACCGCCACCAGCGTCACCAGCGTGGTCGCGCTCAGCTCGCAGAGCAGTCGCAGCAGGAGCAGCAGGTTGACGTAGCGCACCACGTCGGAGGCGACCGCGGCCAGGGCGCCGGCGCCCCGTTTGCCCTCCCGGGCCAGCTCGGTGGCCCGGGCGTGGGAGACGGTCGCGAGCGCGGCATCCGTCATCGAGGCCAGGCCGGCGAGCAGCACCAGCAGGACCGCGAGGGTGATCAGCTGCAGATCCGGAAGGCCGGCCGAGGCGGGGTCCATGATCAGCCGGCTTTACGGCCGGCACGCCAGCTCTGCAGAAGCTTGTTCTGCAGGGCGAACATCTCCCGCTCCTCGTCCGGCTCGGCATGGTCGTAGCCGAGCAGGTGCAGCGCGCCGTGGACGGTGAGCAGGTGCAGCTCGTCGGCGGCGGCGTGCCCGGCGACGGTCGCCTGCTTGGCGGCCACCTCCGGGGAGAGCACGATGTCGCCGAGCAGCGCCGGCTCACCGGCCCCGGACTCGCCCGGGCCGTGGTCGACGCTGCCCTCGTCCATCGGGAAGGCGAGCACGTCGGTCGGGCCGTCGCTGCCCATCCACCGATGATTGAGCTCGGCCATGTAGTCGATGTCGACGAGCAGTATCGACAGCTCGGCGAGGGGGTTGACCCCCATCTCGTCCAGGGCGTGCCGGGCGACCGCGAGAATCGCGTCGGTGTCGACCTCGACTCCCGACTCGTTGGCGATCTCGATGGACATAGTGGTGCGATTACCCCTTGCGTATCAGCGCCGGCGGCCCGGGGTCCGGCTACCGCCGGCGGCCCGGCCCGGCACGGCGTGGACGGATTGTGCTGCCTGCTGCTCCTGCGCCTCGTCGAAACGGGCGTAGGCGTCGACGATCTCGGCGACCAGGCGGTGCCGCACCACGTCGGAGCTGGACAGCTCCGCGAAGTGCACGTCCTCGACGTCGCGCAGGATCTCCCGCACGACCTTGAGGCCGCTGCTGGTGCCGCCGGGCAGGTCGACCTGGGTGACGTCGCCGGTGACCACGATCTTCGCCCCGAACCCGAGACGGGTCAGGAACATCTTCATCTGCTCGGGCGTGGTGTTCTGTGCCTCGTCCAGGATGATGAAGGCGTCGTTGAGAGTACGGCCACGCATGTACGCCAGCGGCGCGACCTCGATCGTCCCGGCCGCCATGAGGCGCGGGATGGTCTCGGGGTCGAGCATGTCGTGCAGCGCGTCGTAGAGCGGCCGCAGATACGGGTCGATCTTCTCGGTCAGCGTGCCCGGCAGGAAGCCGAGCCGCTCCCCCGCCTCGACGGCCGGCCGGGTCAGGATGATCCGGCTGATCTGCTTGGCCTGCAGCGCCTGCACGGCCTTGGCCATCGCCAGATACGTCTTACCGGTGCCGGCGGGGCCGATGCCGAAGACGATCGTGTTCTTGTCGATGGCGTCGACGTAGTGTTTCTGCCCCAGTGTCTTGGGCCGGATGGTGCGCCCGCGGCGGGACAGGATGTTGAGGGTGAGCACCTCGGCCGGCCGCTCCGAGGTGTTCTCCTGGAGCATCCGGAAGGTGCGGCGGACGGCGTCGACGCTGAGCGTCTCGCCCTTGTCGATCAGCTCGATCAGCTCGGAGAAGAGACGCTCCGCGGTCGCATTCTCAGCCGGGTCACCGGTGATGGTGATCTCGTTGCCACGCACGTGCACGTCACTGTCGAGTGTGCGCTCGATGAGCCGGAGGATCTCGTCCTTGGCGCCGAGCAGGTTCACCATGATCTTCGGATCACTCACCGAGATCTTGGTCTGCGCCCGCACCGGGCTGGTCGAGCCAGTGCTGGATTCGTTCGGCGTACCGGTCATAGGGTGGCCCGAAGGGCCTCCGCCACCTGCTCTCTTCTTCATCGCCGTCCGGGTCGGGCGGCTCGCTCAAGGATCGTGCCATCCTATCCGCTCACCCGCCCGCACGCCGATGCCATTATCGCCGGTCCGCTATTCGGGGCCGTCCGACGCACGTCCTCCGTCGAAACCCTCCTGCGCCCTGGTGAAGCGATAGGTCGCCCAGTGCATCCGCGCCACCCCGCCACGGTCGTCGCGGGTCAGCCGGAGCAGCTCGCCGGCTTCGCGCCCGGAGATCGTCCGCAGCACGTCGACCTCGTCCGGCAGCGGCTCGAAGACCGCCGGCGGGCGGCTCGCCGGCGCGTCCACGGCACGTGCCTGCAACCGACCGTCGTGCCAGGCGAAGACGAACTCCATCCCCTCGCTCCACCAGCGGCCCAGCACCGGACGGTAGGCGGCGGGAGCGGGCGGGGCCGGGCGCCACGGCCGGATCTCCGCCGGGTCCGCGTCGACGGCGATCCGCAGTAGCTCGTGCACCAGCTCGTTGGTCTGCCCGGCGGTCCCGGAGGAGCCGAGCACCGCACAGCCGAGCGCGCCCGGGTTGCCGTCGCCGCCGCGCCGTCCGTAGACGCCGGCCAGGAAGCCCGGCATCGCCCCGTCGTGGCCGACGTGCATCACCCGCTTGCCCTCCGGAACCAGGATCAGGCCGAGGCCGAAGCCGAGCGCCCACAGGCTCTCGTCGGTGGTGGTCGACGGCCAGCGCATCTCGTCGACGGTGGCGGCGGCGAGCACCCGGCCGTCCGGGTCGACGATCTCCGGGCTCGCCAGGAAGGCCGCCCACCGCGCCATGTCACCGGCGGTGCTCCAGATCTGGGCGGCGGGCGCGAGACCGGCCACGTCCACCGGCGGCTCCGGGCGGGCGGCGTCGGAGTACGCGTCGACCAGGTATCCGGTCGCGGCGCGGGATGGCCGGGCGACCGTGGTGGCGGTCAGCCCGAGCGGCCCGAGGATCCGCTCCTCGACGATCTCCGCCCAGGTGCCGCCGCGCACCTCGGCGACGAGCTGGCCGAGGACGGCGAGGCCCAGGTTGGAGTAGTGGAAGCGCCGGGCGTTCGGCAGCACCCGCTCGGCCCGGTCCAGTTCGGCGAGCATCCGGCCGGCGTCCGGGGCGAGCAGGCTGTCCCAGACGTCGCCGTACGGCTCCCGCTGGAACCCGGCGGTGTGCGAGAGCAACCGCCGGATCGTGGCGTCGCCGTGCGCCGGCACGTCGAGGTAGGCCGAGACGGGCTGGTCGAGGTCGAGCAGACGATCGTCACGGGCCTGCATGACCAGGACCGCGGTGAAGGTCTTGGTGACCGATCCGATCCGGAACCGGGTGTCCGGCCCGAGCGGGTGCTCCGGGTTGCCGGAGTCGCCGACGGTGAAGACCCACGGCTCCCGGTCGGCACGGTGCAGTGCCACGGAGAGCGCGGGAATCCGGCCGTCGGCCTGGGCCCGGCGGGCGGCCCGCTCGTAGCGCGGGGCGGGCGTGCTCACGGGCGGGCCAGCATCGGGCCGAGCGGCGCGCCGCCGACGACGTGCGCGTGCACGTGGAAGACCTCCTGGCCGCCGTGCGCGTCGGTGTTGAAGATGACCCGGAAGCCCTGGTCCAGGCCTTCGATCTCGGCGACCTTCGCGGCGGCGGCCAGCACGTCGGCTGCCGCGGCCGGGTCGGCGGCGAGCGCGGTCACGTCCGCGTGGTGGGCGACCGGGATCACCAGCACGTGGGTGGGCGCCTTGGGGTCGATGTCCCGGAAGGCCACCGTCGTCCCGGTGCGGTGCACGATGGTCGCGGGGATCTCGCCGGCCACGATCCGGCAGAACAGGCAGGAGTTTTCCACCTGATGGATCTTATGGGCCGGACGTGGGCTTAGATGGTCGACGGACCCTCCGACACACCCCTGGGAGCGCTCTCATGATCGACCTCGACCCGTTACTCCAGCAGCTCAGCCTGGAGGAGAAGGTCTCGCTGCTGACCGGCCGGGACTTCTGGTCGCTACCGGCGATCCCCCGGATCGGGCTGCGCTCGCTGGTCATGTCGGACGGCCCGGTCGGCGTCCGCGGCACCGGATACACCCCCGACGACCCGTCCGTCGCCCTGCCCAGCCCCACCGCGCTCGCCGCCACCTGGGACGTGGCGCTGGCCCGCCGGGCCGGCCGGCTGCTCGGCCAGGAGTCCCGGCGCAAGGGCGTGCACCTGCTGCTCGGCCCGACCGTCAACCTGCACCGCACCCCGCTCGGCGGCCGGCACTTCGAGTGCTACTCCGAGGATCCGCTGCTGACCGGCGAGATCGCCGTCGGCTTCGTCGAGGGCGTCCAGCAGCACCACGTCGGCACCACGGTGAAGCACCTGGTCGGCAACGACTTCGAGACCGACCGGATGACCGTGGACGTGCGGATCCCGGAGCGGGCGCTGCGCGAGCTGTACCTGGCGCCGTTCGAGCGGGTCGCGGCGGCCGGCGGGTGGGGCGTGATGAGCGCGTACAACGGGGTCAACGGGGCGCCGATGGCCACGAACGGGCGCATCCAGGACGAGATCCTCAAACGCGAGTGGGGCTTCGACGGGGTGGTCGTCTCCGACTGGCGTGCGGCCCGTGACACGGTGGCGTCCGCGCTCGGCGGCCTCGACATCGCCATGCCGGCGATGGACAACCCGTGGGGCACGGCGCTGGTCGAGGCGGTCCGGTCGGGCGCCGTCGGCGAGGACGTGATCGACGACAAGGTACGCCGTGTGCTGCTCCTCGCCGCGCGTACCGGAGCCTTGGAGGTTCGCTCGGAGACGCCTGACCTCCCGCTCGACGAGGACGGCGACGACGTGGCGCACGACGTGGCCGTGGGCTCCTTCGTGCTGGCCCGCAACGTCGACTCCGCCCTCCCGCTGGAGCCGGCCGAGCTGACCCGGGTCGCGGTGATCGGCGCCCTGGCCACCGACGCGCGGGTCCTCGGCGGCGGCAGCGCCCAGGTCACGCCCCGTCACGTGATCTCACCGCTCGACGGTCTGCGCCACGATCTGCCCGGGGTCGACGTGGCGTACGCGATCGGCGCCGACCCGCGGCCGTTCCTGCCGGCCGCGCAGGGCCCGGACTGGGCGCCGTTCCGGTTCGTCATCCACGATCACGACGTTCCGGTCGAGACGGCCACCATCCGCTGGCTCGGCGACCCGCCCGGCGGTCTCGACGTGGCCGGGATCACCACCCTCGAGTTGCGGACCGAGCTCACCCCCGAGGTGGCCGGCGAGCACCTCCTGGCGGTCTCCGGGTTCGGCGCGTTCGAGCTGATCGTCGGCGCGGAGAAGCTCTACGAGGGCTCGCTGCACCCGCCCGGCACCGGCCGGGCCGACCTGCTGCTGCACCCGCGGGAGCAGCGATTCGCGGTCACGCTGGAGGCCGGGGTCCCGGTCCCGGTGCTGCTGCGGCAGACCTTCGAGGCGGGCGCGGCCCACTCGGTTTCGACCACGCTCGGTCACCGGGCGCCGGGTCCCGACGAGGAGGGGCTGATCACCGAGGCGGTCGAGCTGGCCGCCCGGTCGGATGTCGCGGTGGTCGTGGTCGGCACCACCGAGCAGGTCGAGTCGGAAGGCTTCGACCGTACGTCGCTGGCCCTGCCCGGTCGTCAGGACGAGCTGGTGTCCCGGGTGGCGGCCGCCAACCCGCGGACGATCGTCGTGGTCAACGCCGGTTCGCCGGTGCTGCTGCCGTGGTCGGAGGAGGTGGCGGCGGTGCTGCTCACCTGGTTCCCCGGCCAGGAGGCGGGCGCCGCGCTCGCCGACGTGCTGCTCGGGGTCGCGGAGCCGGGCGGGCGGCTGCCGACCACCTGGCCACGCAGCGAGAAGGACTGCCCGGTGCTCGACGTCAAGCCTGCGGACGGCACGCTCGGTTACGACGAGGGCATCTTCATCGGCTACCGGGGATGGTTGCGGCAGGCGGCCGACCCGCTGTTCGCCTTCGGTCACGGTCAGGGCTACACCGATTGGTCGTACGACCACCTGGCGTACTCGGGGTCGGAGGTGCGGGTGACCGTCACGAACACCGGCTGGCGCACCGGCCGTGAGGTCGTGCAGGTCTACCTGTCGCCCGGCGCCGACACCCCGGCCACCTCCCCGGCGCCGGACGGCTCGCCGGTCGAGCGGCCGGAGCGCTGGCTGGCCGGCTTCGGCACCGTGGACGCCGAGCCGGGCGAGTCCGTCACCGTCACCATCCCGATCCCCGAGCGGGCCTTCCAGGTGTGGAACGACGGCTGGCAGACGGTCCCCGGCGCCTACACGGTGATCGCCGCCCACGCCCTCGACGACCCGCGCCGCTCCGTCGAGATCACCGTCTGACCGTGCTTCCGGGGCGGGGCCGACCGGTCCCGCCCCGGCTAGGTTGGCGGTCATGACGACGCGCGAACGTGGACAGGTCTTCGGCGAGCTGGCCGAGGAGTACGACCGGATCCGCCCCGGCTACCCGGCCGACCTGGTGACCGACGTGCTGGAGCAGGCCGGTCCGGGCCCGGTCCTGGAGGTGGGAGCCGGCACCGGCAAGGCGACGGCGCTGTTCGCCGCCCGCGACATCGACCTGACCTGCCTGGAGCCGGACTCCCGGATGGCGGCCGTGCTGCGCCGTACCGTCCCCGGAGTCCCGGTGATCGAGTCCACCTTCGAGGCGTGGACCCCCGACCGCGGCTACGGCCTGGTGATCAGCGCCCAGGCCTGGCACTGGGTCGACGCGGACCGCCGCAACACGCTGGCCCACGCCGCGCTCGCCCCGGGTGGCCTGCTCGCCCCGTTCTGGAACGTCTTCCTCCTGCCCGACCGCGATCTCTACACCGCTCTGGCCGCCGTCGACGCCCGGCACGGCCTGACCGGCCGGCAGTCCCCCCACTCACTGCACGTCGACGACGTGCCGGACGCCCCGCGCCCGTTCGCCGAGCAGTGGCCGGAGCTGGCCGGCATCGAGAAGCTCTTCACCGACCTGCGGACCCTGCGCTACCGGGCCACCCGCTCCTACACCCTCGCCGAGTACCGCGCCCACCTGCACTCGATCTCCCTGTACCGCATGCTCGACGAGCCCCGGCGCGACACCGCGATCGACGACACCATCGCCGTCATCGAGGCCCACGGCCCGACGATCGACTTCGCCGTCCACACCTATGCGGCCCTGGCCCGCCGCCCGTAGCGGACAGCCGGGAGATCCCATCGACCGTCACCAGCGGCCGAGGCGGGTGGCGAGCACCGCGAGAGCGGCGACGCCGGCGGTCGAGGTACGCAGGACCTCGGCCCCGAGGCGCACCGGCATCGCCCCGGCCTCGCGGAAGGCCTCCAGCTCGGCGTCGCTGACACCGCCCTCCGGGCCGACGACCAGCACGACGTCTCCGGAGTCGGGCAGCTCGGCCGTGGTCAGTCGCTCGGTGGCCTCCTCGTGCAGCACGAACGCCCCCGAGGCCGCCGACAACCGGGCCGCGACCTGCCTGGTCGAGCAGTCCGGGTCCCCGCCGACGACCGGCAGCCACGACCGCCGGGCCTGCTTGGCGGCCTCCCGAGCGGTCGCCGCCCACTTGTCGCGGGCCTTGGCTCCCCGGTCGCCACGCCACTGGGCCACCGACCGCGACGCCGCCCACGGCACGATCTCGTCCACGCCGACCTCGGTCATCGCCTGCACGGCCAGCTCACCACGGTCGCCCTTGGCGATGCCCTGCACGACGACCAGGCGCGGGTCGGCGGGCGGCTCCCCGGCGACGCTGAGGATCGCCAGGTCGACGCTGCCGCGCCCGACCGTGGTCACCTCGGCCCGCGCGGTGCCGCCGCGGCCGTCGGCGAGGATCAACGTCTCACCGGCACGCAGCCGCTGCACGGTGGCGGCATGATGCCCTTCCGGCCCGTCGAGGGTGAACGACGATCCGGTGGGCAGGCTCTCGACCAGGAACAGCGGCGCGGACATTCCCGGAACGCTACCGAACGCAACCCAGCCGGCGGCTCCCGCCCGACCTCTCCCCGCGGAATGATCGGAGCAGGAGGAAGCCGGGTGTGCGAGGTGGCACACCCGGCGTCCAGCGCACAGTTGATCAGCGCCCAGATGACCAGCGCAGGTGATCAGCGCAGGTGATCAGCGCAGGTGATCAGTGACCGTTGAACGCGTCCCGCATGCGGCTGAAGAACCCGCCCTGCTTGCTCAGCTCGGCGACGTCCTCCCCACGGGTCTTGGCGAAGTCACGGAGCATCCGCTCCTGGTCGGCGGTGAGCTTGGTCGGCGTCTTGACGTCGAGGTGCACGAAGAGCTCGCCGCGACCCTGACCACGCAGGTGCGGGACGCCCTTGCCCCGGATGCGCAGCGTGCTGGCGGGCTGGGTGCCCGGCTTGACCTCGATGTTCTCTTCGCCGTCGAGAGTCTTGATGGTCATCCGGGTGCCGAGAGCCGCCGCCGTCATCGGCAGGGTGACGCGGCAGTGCAGGTCGTCGCCCTTGCGGGAGTAGACGTCGTGCGGCCGCTCGTGGATCTCCACATACAGGTCGCCGGCCGTACCCCCGCCGGGGCCGACCTCGCCCTGCTGGGCCAGGCGGATCCGCATGCCGTCCTCGACGCCCGCCGGGATCTTGACGGTGAGCGAGCGGCGTGTCCTTATCCGGCCGTCACCGGCGCAGGTCGGGCACGGGCTGGGGATGACCGTGCCGTGGCCCTGGCAGTTCTGGCAGGGACGGGACGACACGACCTGGCCGAGGAAGGTGCGCTGCACCGACTGGACCTCACCGCGGCCGGAGCAGACCTCACAGGTCGACAGGTGGGTGCCGGGCGCGGTGCCGGCGCCGGAGCACTGGGTGCAGAGGACCGCAGTGTCGACGGTGATCGGCGCCTCCACCCCGAAGGCGGTCTCCACCAGGTCGAGCTCGAGCCGGAGGATCGCGTCGGCGCCGGGACGCGTGCGCGGGCGCGGGCCACGGGAGCCACCGCCCGCGGCCGTGCCGAAGAACGCGTCCATGATGTCCTGGAAGCCGACGAACGGGCCGGCGCCACCGGCTCCACCGGGCATGCCGCCGCCCGGCGCGAGCGGGTCGCCGCCGAGGTCGACGATCTGCCGCTTCTGGTCGTCGGAGAGCACCTCGTACGCCGCGTTGATCTCTTTGAACTTCTCGTGCGCTTCCGGATCCGGGTTGACGTCCGGGTGGTACTGCCGAGCGAGTTTGCGGTAGGCGCGCTTGATCTCGTCGTCGGTTGCCTCCCGGCTCACACCGAGAATTCCGTAATAGTCCTTGGCCACGGGGTTTGGAGTCCTCAATGTCTGCGCGAATCCGTCAATTCTGTGCCAACAGGTCGCCAACGTAGCGTGCCACTGCACGAACGGTAGCGATAGTGCCGGCGTAGTCCATCCGGGTGGGGCCCAGCACGCCGAGCCCCCCGACGATCGTGGTACCCGGTCCGTAACCGCTGCTCACCACGGACGCCGACCGCAGGTTGTCGATCTGGTTCTCGTCACCGATCAGGACCCGGGTGGTCCGGGGCTCCAGATCGCCGATGAGCTTCAGAAGGATGACCTCCTCCTCGAGAGCCTCGAGAACGGGCCGCAGCGTGCCCTGGAAGTCCAGCACACCCCCGCGTGTCAAGTTGGCAGTACCCGCCAGGGCGAGGCGCTCCTCACTCCGCTCCACCAGAGTCTCCAGCAGAACCGACGCCAGGCAGGTCATCGACGCGCGGCGCTCGGGGGCCGACTCCTCGACCAGTTTCTGCACGAGGAGGGGGGTGTCGGCGAGCCGCTGCCCGGCCAGTTTCTCGTTGACCCGCAGTCGCAGCTCCCACACCTCGCCGTCGGCGACCGGGCCGGGCATCTCCACGAGCCGCTGCTCGACCCGCCCGGTGTCGGTGATCATCACGAGCATCAGACGGGTGGTGGAGATCGGCACCAGCTCCAGGTGGCGGACCGTGGAGCGGGACAGACTCGGGTACTGAACGACGGCGACCTGGCGGGTGAGCTGGGCCAGCAGGCGAACGGTGCGGTGCACCACGTCGTCGAGGTCGACGGCGCCGACCATGAACCGCTCGATGGCACGGCGCTCGGCCGGGCTCAACGGCTTGATCTTGGTGAGCCGGTCGACGAAGAGCCGGTAGCCGGCGTCGGTGGGCACCCGGCCGGCGCTGGTGTGCGGCTGCCGGATGTAGCCCTCCTCCTCCAGCACCGCCATGTCGTTGCGGACAGTGGCCGGGGAGACGCCGAGCTTGTGCCGGTCGACCAGAGCCTTACTGCCCACCGGCTCCTGGGTCTCGACGTAGTCCTCGACGATCGCCCGGAGCACCTCGAGCTTGCGGTCATCCAGACTCATATGACCCCTCCCCCTGCTGGCACTCCCGCTAATAGAGTGCCAGTCTACGTCGCGGGCGGTCGCAGCGCGATGATCGAAAGTACGTACCGGCCTCGGATTTCGGGGCCGGACGGGTCAGACCGGCCTTTACAGCACGTCGCGGACGACCGCGTCGGCCAGCAGCCGGCCCCGCAGGGTGAGTGCGAGCGTCCCCTGTTCGTACGCCCCCGGCTCCAACAGCCCGTCGGCCAGGGCCTGCGCGGCGCCCGTGGCGTCGACCCGGTCCAGCGGGATGCCGTCCCGCAGCCGCACCCGGAGCATCACGTCCTCCATGTGCCGGTCGGCGTCGGTCAGCAGCTCCCGCGCCTGCCCCGGCGACATCCCTTCGGCCAGGCGTTTCGCGTACGCCGACGGGTGTTTGACGTTCCACCAGCGCACGCCGCCCACGTGGCTGTGCGCGCCCGGCCCGAGTCCCCACCAGTCGGCGCCGGTCCAGTAGAGCAGGTTGTGCCGGCACTCCCCGCCCGGCCGCGCCCAGTTGGACACCTCGTACCACCCGAAGCCGGCCTCGCTGAGCGCCGCCTCGGCGGCCAGGTAACGGTCGGCGGCCACGTCGTCGGACGGGTAGGGCAGCTCGCCCCGCCGCATCCGCCCGGCCATCCTCGTGCCGTCCTCGACGATCAGGGCGTAGGCGCTCACATGATCCACGCCGGCGTCGACGACGCTCCGCAGCGAGCGCGCGAAGTCGTCCGGGCTCTCCCCCGGCGTCCCGTAGATCAGATCCAGGTTGACGTGCTCGAAGCCGGCCTCCCGCGCCTCGATCGCGGCCTGCGGGGCACGGCCGGCGGTGTGCCTGCGATCGAGCACCCGCAGCACGTTGTCGGCCGCCGACTGCATGCCCAGCGAGATCCGGGTGAACCCGGCGCTCCGCAGCTGCCGTAGGTAGGCGGGATCGACCGACTCCGGGTTGGCCTCGGTGGTCACCTCGGCGCCCGGGGCGAGCCCCCAGGTGTGGTCGATGCCCTCCAGGATCCGGCCCAGATCACCGGCGTCGAGCAGGGTGGGTGTGCCGCCGCCGACGAAGACGGTGTCGACCGGGCCGGGCTCGATCACCCGGGCCGCGAGGGCCAGCTCGGCCAGGACGGTCTCCGCGTACTCGTCGCGGCTCGCCCCGCCGCCCAGCTCGCTGGCCGTGTAGGTGTTGAAGTCGCAGTACCCGCAGCGGCTGGCGCAGAACGGGACGTGCACGTAGACGGCGAACCCGTTCTTGCCCACCTCGCGGGTGGCTTCGTCGGGGAGGGACCCGTCGGTGGGTACGGGTTCGCCATCGGGGAGTGCGCCGGCCATCCGTCAAGTGTGCACGTCTTACAGTTCCGGCATGGATCTGGTCCGTACCGTCACCGCCGCCGGCGTGACCACGATGACAATCGACAACCCCGCCAACCGCAACGCGCTCTCCACCGCGCTGCTCGGGCAGCTGCTGGACGCGCTCGCCGCGTCGGCCGCCGACCCGGAGAGCCGTGTGGTGGTTCTCACCCACGAGGGCCCGGTCTTCTCCTCCGGCGTCGATCTGAAGGAGACCGCCGCGGCCGGTCCCGGTGACCGGCTGCCCGCCGAGATGCTCGCCGACGTGCTGGCCGTGCTCTGGGAGTTCGGCAAGCCGGTGATCGCCCGGATCGCCGGGCCGGCCCGGGCCGGCGGCCTCGGCCTGATCGGCGCCGCCGACATCGCGGTCTGCGTGCGGTCGGCCACCTTCGCCTTCACCGAGGTCCGGCTCGGCGTGATCCCCGCGGTGATCAGCTCCACCGTGCTGCCGCGGCTGTCGCCCCGGGCCGCCGCCGACCTCTATCTGACCGGTGACGTCTTCGACGGCGCCCGGGCTGCCGAGATCGGCCTGGTCACCGCGGCCGTCGCGGACGACGATCTGGACGGCGCGGTGCAGCGTTACTGCGCCTCGCTCGTCCGGGGCGGCCCGCTCGCGCTCGCCGGCACCAAGCAACTTCTGCGGCGTACGAGGGCCGACTCGATCCGGGCCGACCTGGCCGATCTCGCGCACCGCTCGGCCGGATACTTCAAGTCCGCCGAGGGCCGGGAGGGCGTGGCCGCGGCTCGGGAGAAGCGCGATCCGAGCTGGATCCACTGACCGCCCCGGTCGGGTGCCCCCGGCCACAGTGACGCCGGGCCACGGGCGCTCGTTGTCTAGGCTTGGCGTCCGGCGGCAGAGGAGGGGTGGGTGCGCGCGAAGCCGATCGTGGGCCTGATCGCCCTGCTGTCCGTGGCCGTGGTGGCCGGCGTGGTCGTCCTGATCAACAATCTGGCCGGCTCGATCACGCTGCCCGTGCTCGGTCCCGAGTGCACGGTCCGCGCCGACGGTCAGGTCACCCTGGACACCGCGCAGATGGCCAACGCGGCGACCATCGCCGCGATCGGTGTCCGGCGCAACATGCCGGAGCAGGCGATCGTCGTCGCGCTGGCCACCGCCTTCCAGGAGTCGAAACTGGAGAATCTGGACAGTGGCGACCGCGACTCGGTCGGCCTCTTCCAGCAGCGGCCCAGCCAGGGGTGGGGCACTGTCGAGCAGATCAAGGACCCGCGCTATTCGGCCGGCAGGTTCTACGCCGCTCTCAAGAAGGTCAAGGGCTGGGAGGAGATGCGCGTCACCGACGCCGCCCAGCGGGTGCAGCGGTCCGCCTACCCGGAGGCCTACGAGAAGTGGGCCGACGAGTCCAAGGTGCTGGCCGCCGCGCTGACCGGCCGTGCCACCGGCGCCGTGGAGTGCGTCGTGCCGGACGTTCCGGCGGTGCGCGGCGCCGAGGCGGCCGCCGCGCTGTTCAGCAGCCTCCAGCTGGACTGGGGCAAGAAACTCACCGGCCAGGCCCGCAGCGCCGAGGCGGCCGGCCTCACGGTCGAGGTCGCCGACGCGAGCGTCGGGTGGCGGTTCGCGCACTGGCTGGTCTCGCACGCCTCGGCGACCGGTCTCGAACGGGTACGTTTCGGTGATCTCGAATGGCACGCACCCGAGGGAAAGTGGCAGCCGGTCACGGACGGCAGCGGAGCCGGTACAGCGAAGGTCGTCGCGGAGGTGTTCCATTGAGACAACTCTGGAAGTATCGGTGACTAGCCGTAATGTCTCGCATGCCCGAGAGTGGTAGCGCTACGTATACATCCACATGGACACTGCGCAACCACCCTGGTACTAAGTAGGTCGTGCTGAGGGCGATCGAGTGGATCCTGCTGGGGTCGGGCAGCGCCGGCGCGATCCTGTGGGGCGTTCACCGGCACCGCCCGGCCCGGCGTGCGCCCTGGCTGCTCCTGGCCGGCGCGGTGGCCACCCTGGCGATCGGCGACGTCTTCTACGCGTACGACCGGATGCCCTTCGCCGACACCGCCTACCTGGTGATGTTCGCCCTCGTCGCGCTGAGCCTGCTGCAGTTCACCCGGGGTGGCGCGCTCCTGGTCGACCGGGCCCGCCTGATCGACCTGGTGGCGTTCGCCTGCGCGGGCATGCTCGTCGTCTGGGTCTTCGTGATCAGCGTGGACACCCGCTTCCAGACCGTCTCCCCGGCCGATGTGATCGGCGATCTGCTCCTGCTCGGCGTCGCCGTGCGCCTGGTGGCCGCCGACCACCGCAACGTCGCCGCGATCCTGCTCGTCACCGGCTCGGCCGGCATGCTGGCCGGCGACGTGTTCTATCCGCTCAGCGGCGAGAGCCCGGCCGCCGAGTCCGCCTACGTGCTGCTCTACCTCGCGTGGGGGCTGTCCGCGCTGCACCCGTCGATGACCGGGCTGACCGAGCCACGGCCGGCCCGGCTGTCGCCGTGGCGGTTCCGCGACACCATCCTGCTCGCCCTCTCCGCCGCCACCCCGCCGTGCGTGCTGATCATCGAGGCCCTCTCCGGGCCGGTGCGCAACGGCGTGGTGATCGCGGTCACCGGCGCGATCACCCTGCTGCTCACCATCACCCGGCTGGCCGACGCCGTCCAGCAGCACAGTCAGGCCCTCACCCGGGAACGTGGACTACGAGCCGCCAACACCGCGCTGGTGGCGGCCGCCGACGCGCCGGCCGTCGAGAGAGCGGTCCGCGCCGCGGTCAGCCGGCTCCTCCCGACCGGCAGCGTCCGCCGTGTGATCCTCGCCACCGACGACGGGCGGCTGTCCTCGGAGGGCCTGCCGGCGGCGCCCGCCGACGCCGGGACCCGCAGCTGGTGGACGGGCACGGCCGCCGCGGACGAGCGCACCCTGATCTGCCCGCTCCGGCTGGAACCGCTCGCGGTGGCCCGGCCCAGCGGCGGCGCCCTCGTCATCACCGGGCGGCGGGAGGCCCTGACGGCCGGCCGCGACGCGCTCGAGGTGCTGGCCGGGGAGACCGCCCTGGCCCTGGACCGGATCACCCTGGTCGAGGCGGTCGGCCGGCGGGACAGCGATCTCTACCTGCGGGCCGTCACCGGCAACACCGCGGAGATCATGGCGGTCGTCGACTCCGACCACCGGATCCGCTATGCCAGCCCGGGCCTGCGACGTCTGACCGGCGGCGGCGACCTGCCGCCGCTCACCGCCCTGGACGATCTGGTTCATTCAGACGACCGGGCGGCGGTACGGCGGGCCCTGCGCACCGAGGGCGACGGCACGGTCTACTGCGCCCTGTCCCGGCCGGACGGCACCCACGTGTTCGTCGCGATGGCGTACCGGGATCTGCGGCACGACCGCCTCGTCCAAGGCCTGGTCGTCACGCTGAGGCCGGTCGGCAACAGCGGCGCCGTGACCGATCCCGCACCGCACCACGAGCACCAGGGCGAACTACCCGCCTGGGTGAACCGGCGCAGCGCCCGCGACAAGTTCCGCTACTGATTCCCGCGACCGCCACACCCTCCGGCTCCGCCCGACCGACCCCGCTGCCGGGCCGCTCGCTTTCGCCCAGCGGGCTCTCCTGCCAAGCCGTACTTCTTCACCGGGCCGGGTTTCTACCGGGCCGGGTTCTGCCGGCCCGTACCCCTTCGTGAGGTCGGCCGTCCGCTGGGGCCGTACACCCTTCGCCCCGGCCGGTCCTCTATCGGCGACCCGGAAGACGAAGAACGCGAGAAGCCGGCCCCATCGCTGGGGCCGGCTTCTCGCGTTTGGTCAGACCGCGCGTCAGCGGGTCAGGTGGCGACGGCCACGGGTGCCGGCGACCAGGGCGACACCGATCGCGGCCAGGACGACCTGGAAGAAGAGCTCGATCCAGTCGAAGCCCTTGGTGTCGGCCACGCCGAGCGCCCGCGCCAGCACGGTGCCCAGCAGCGCGGCGACAACACCGACGACCAGGGTCAGCCACAGCGGGATGTTCTGCTTGCCCGGCACGACCAGGCGGCCGAGAGCACCGATGATGAGGCCGACGATCAGGGCGACGATGATGCCGGTAAGGGTGAGTTCCATCGGGATCCTCCTCGGGGGTGGAGCTTGTTGGTTGCGTCCGTCGAGCCCCAGAGTTCCCGACGCCCCGAGAAATCAAACCGCCCTATTTTTTGGTTGTCCCCTTGGTGTCACCGGTGTCCGACGTCGACAGCGCGGCGATGAAGGCCTCCTGTGGAACCTCCACACGGCCGACCATCTTCATCCGCTTCTTGCCTTCCTTCTGCTTCTCCAGCAGCTTGCGCTTCCGGCTGATGTCACCGCCGTAGCACTTCGCGAGCACGTCCTTGCGGATCGCCCGGATCGTCTCGCGGGCGATGACCCGGCTGCCGATGGCCGCCTGGATCGGCACCTCGAACTGCTGCCGCGGGATGAGTTTCTGCAGCTTGGCGGCGATGGTGGTGCCATAGGTGTACGCCTTGTCCTTGTGCACGATCGCACTGAAGGCGTCGACCGGCTCACCGTGCAGCAGGATGTCGACCTTGACCAGGTCGGCCACCTGCTCGCCGGAGGGCTCGTAGTCGAGTGACGCGTACCCCTTGGTCTTGCTCTTCAGCTGGTCGAAGAAGTCGAAGATGATCTCGGCCAGCGGGAGTGTGTAGCGCAGTTCCACCCGTTCGGAGGACAGGTACTCCATGCCGAGCAGGCTGCCTCGGCGGCTCTGACACAGCTCCATGACCGCGCCCACATACTCGTTCGGCACCAGAACTGTGGCTCTCACCACAGGCTCGTGGATCTCGGCGATCTTGCCGGTCGGGAACTCGCTCGGGTTGGTGACGATCGAGTCCTTCCCGTCCTCGGTGAACACCTGGTAGACCACGTTCGGCGCGGTCGAGATCAGGTCCAGCCCGAACTCGCGCTCCAGCCGCTCGCCGATGATCTCCAGGTGCAGCAGGCCCAGGTAGCCGACACGGAACCCGAACCCGAGGGCCGCCGACGTCTCCGGCTCGTAGGTGAGCGCCGCGTCGTTCAGCTTCAGCTTGTCCAGAGCGTCACGGAGCGCCGGATAGTCCGAGCCGTCGATCGGGTAGAGACCCGAATAGACCATCGGCTGCGGTTCCTTGTAGCCGCCGAGCGCTTCCTTCGCAGGCCGGATGTTGCCGGTGATCGTGTCGCCGACCTTCGACTGGCGCACGTCCTTCACGCCGGTGATCAGATAGCCGACCTCACCGACCCCGAGCGCGGTCGCCTTCTCCATCTCGGGCGAGACGACACCGATCTCCAGCAGCTCGTGCACGGCGCCGGTCGACATCATCTTGATCTTGTCGCGGGCCTCGATCCGGCCGTCGATCACGCGGACGTACGTGACGACGCCGCGATACACGTCATACACCGAGTCGAAGATCATCGCGCGGGCCGGAGCCGCCGCGTCACCGACCGGAGCCACGAACTGCCGCACGATCTCGTCCAGCAGGTGATCCACGCCGACACCGGTCTTACCGGACACCCGGAGCACGTCCGACGGCTCACAGCCGATCAGCTTCGCCAGCTCCTCGGCGTACTTCTCGGGTTGCGCCGCCGGCAGGTCGATCTTGTTGAGCACCGGGATGACGCGGAGGTCGTTCTCCATCGCCAGGTACAGGTTGGCGAGGGTCTGCGCCTCGATCCCCTGCGCGGCGTCGACGAGCAGGACGGCGCCCTCACAGGCGGCCAGGCTGCGGGACACCTCGTAGGTGAAGTCGACGTGCCCCGGGGTGTCGATCATGTTCAGAACGGCGGTGTCGCCCTGCTTGTCGCCCTCCCGGACGGTCCAGGGCATGCGCACGGCCTGCGACTTGATGGTGATGCCGCGCTCGCGTTCGATGTCCATCCGGTCGAGGTACTGCGCGCGCATCTGGCGCGGGTCGACCACCCCGGTGATCTGCAGCATCCGGTCGGCCAGCGTCGACTTGCCGTGGTCGATGTGGGCGATGATGCAGAAGTTGCGGATGCGGCTGGGATCGGTCGATCCGATCACGTTCACGCCGGGGTCGAGCGGTCCAGGCACGGTCTTCCGTTCTTCTCGGGCTTGGCTGCGGGCGCCGACTCAACGGCCGACGCCCCCTATCGTCCCACGCCCGGAAGGGCAGGTCCGATCACACCCGTTCCAGCGGCACGGGCGAACCCGGCGGAGGCTCGACCACAACCGGATCCCCGGGGCGAATCACCCCACCCCGCAGCACGACGGCCATCACCCCGGCCTTGCGAACCACGTTGCCGTCGGCGTCCTGCGCCAGAACCTCCTTCAACAGCCCGGTCTGGTACCCGTTGATCTGCACACACGGATTCCGCAGCCCGGCCAGCACGACCGCCGGGCGCGGATCGTCACCGGCATCACGCCCGGCCGCCGCCGCCACGGCCGCCGCGGCCCGCGCCGTCGCCTCGTCCAGGGTGGCCGCCTCCGCGGCCGCGAGCACTCCGGCCAGGGCCACCCGCCCGTCGCTCCCACCACCCGACCCGGCGTCGCCGTCGGCGACCCCAGGCGGTCCGGCAGCACCGTCGGCCACCCCTTTCGAGCCGGCAGCCCCGGTCCCGACGCTGCTCGAACCGGGCCCGCCGTTCCCCACGCCGCCCGGCGGGCCGAAGCGGAGGATCGTGCCCGGCGACATGCCGAGCAGGTCGAGGCCGCGGGTCGTCACGTTCTCCCCGAGCCCGCCGGCGGGCACCTCGAAGCCCTTATCCGCGACCTCGTCGAACAGCTCGGCCTGAATGAGATGCACCTGCCGGAGGTTCGGCTGGGTGGGATCCACCTTCACCCGATGGCGGTGCCGCACGTGCACCCCCGCGTGCACGTCACCCTCCACACCGAGGCCCGCCACCAGCACGATCTCGTCCCGGTTGGGCTTGGTGAAGGTGTAGGCACCGTTTCGGCTGACCGCGGCGATCGTCCCCGACTCATCACTCATGCCGCGAGTCTCGCCGCTCCGCGACCGCGGGCTCGACCCACTTCCCAGCAGACGGCACGCCGGCCGGGACGCGGGAAGCTCAGTCCGGTGGCTCCAGGAACAGGGCGGCCAGGCGTGGCAGACGACGCCGCATCTCGTCCTCGTTGTCGAAATCCCACAGATCGGCCACCAGGGGACGGTGGGACGGCCGCTCCTCCACGGGCAGCGGCTGACCGGTCGCCTCCTCATGGGCCCGGGCGGCGATGCCGAGCACCTCCTCGGCCTCGAAGACCGCGCCGGTGTCCGCCGCCTCCTTGATCACCACCACGTTGGCCAGCACGTCCGGCTTCTGCACGGCGGCGGCGACGGCCTTGCGGCCGTGCGCGATGAGCCAGCCGCGGAAGGCGTCGAACCCGGCCTCGTCAGCTCCGCTGTTGATCAGATAGGCCGCCGCCCAGAGGTCCTCCGTGCCGGAGGCGACCATCACCTTGTCGAGGTGACGGCCCCACGCGACGATCTCCTCCGGATCGCGCGAGGCCAGATCGGCGACGGCACGCTCGGCCACCTCGGCGGGCGAGGCCGGCCGGTCGGCGGTCGCGCGGTCGATGACCGCCCAGAAATCGTCGGTTCGCATGCTGCGATCCTGCCAGTGGGGTACGACGTTTTCGCGGGCGGCAGGATGGAGTCATGCGGCCGATCACTCTGCCCGATGTTCCGTACGACGCGACGGCCGTACGCCCCGATTGGTCCGACCTGCCGGACGGGCTGCGCAAAGCGATCGGCCTGCGTCTCGGATCGCCGGTCTCGGCCGCGCGCAGCGCAGGCGGCGGCTTCACCCGGTCCTTCGCCGCCGTGCTCGAGACCGAGGCGGGGACCAGCGTGTTCGCGAAGGCGGCGCCGCTGAACGACCCGGTGTCCCAGTGGTACGCCCGTGAGGCCACCCTCACCACGGCCCTGCCCCCGGAGGTGACCGCCGCCCGCCCCCTCTGGACCATGACCGATTCCGATTGGTTCGTGCTCTGCCTGCCCGCGATCGACGGGCGGATCCCGGCGTTGCCATGGTCACAGGAGGACCTGGACGCGACCCTGCGGACCTGGTCGGCGGCGGCGACCGCACTGGCGTATCCGTCGCCGCCGTTGCTCGAGATCGGCGTGCCGGCGCTTCCGGACATCCTGCGCGACGAGATGTCCTGGTGGTCGCTGATCGCCGCCCGCCGTGCGCCGATGCCCGAGCCGGCCCTGTCCACGATCGCCCCGCACCGGCTCGCCGACCTGGCGAGACTCGAACGCGCGCTGCCTCCGCTGACCGCCGGGGAGGGCCTGTGCCACGGCGATCTGCGGGTCGACAACGTGCTCGTCGACCGGGACGGCCGGGCCTGGCTGTGCGACTGGACGTGGCCGTGTCTCGGCGCACCCTGGTTCGACACGGTGACGCTGCTGGTCAGCGCGTACGCCAGCGGCCTGGACACCGACGCCGTGCTGCGTGCTTGGGGCGCCCCTGACGAGGGGGTGGACGGGGCGCTGGCCGCGCTGGCCGGGTACTGGCTGACCCGTGCCGGGGACGGCCCGGGCAGCGCGTCGCCACACAGCCGTCAGCATCAGCGGTTCAGCGGCGAGCAGGCGCTGGCCTGGCTCGCCGAGCGCCGCGGATGGGACGGCGCTCCCGTCCGGCGACGCTGGTTCCGCCGCTGAAGCCGGAGCCGTTTTGGCGGCTCGTTGGCATGCTGGTAACCTGGTTCCTCGCGTGTGGTGACACGCAGTTGTCTCCCGCACCGGCCTCGCCGCCGGCTTCGAGACGGCCGCGCAGTGACCACTCGTTGAGACCATTTCTTCCGAACTAGTCAGGACAAGGCTGTCGCGTGGCGAACATCAAGTCCCAGATCAAGCGCAACCGGCAGAACGAGAAGGCCCGTCTGCGCAACAAGTCGGTCAAGTCTTCGCTGAAGACCGTGATCCGCAAGCTGCACGAGGCGAGTGACTCGGGCAACGTCGAGTCGGCCACCGCGCTGCTGCGTGACGCTTCGCGCAAGCTGGACAAGGCCGTCAGCAAGGGCGTCATTCACAAGAACCAGGCGGCCAACCGCAAGTCGGCCATCGCCAAGAAGATCGCCGCGCTGTCCGCCTGATCCGCTCGTTCTGGATCAGGTCACAGCCGCACGGACGCGGCTGATGGCCCACGCCCGCCTTCGAGGCGGGCCGGCTCGGACAAACCCGGGCACCGCCGGACCTCACGGTTCGTGACGGTGCCCGGTTTCGTTTTCCTTCAAGCCCGACCCTCCTCTGGTACGCCCTACGCGCCCCGAAGATGCCGCACAACGTCGTCCCGCTCGCGAGCTGACAGCCGTGAGTGACGTGTCAAAGGTCTCCCATCAGATAGCGGATCGCCACGCGTGCACCGAAGCGGCCCGCCGAACGGCAGGCATCAGGTGGGCGGCCTGATCCGACTCAGTGACGTCTCCCCCGCGGCTGCCGCCCCCACGCACGCGGAAATCCAGTCAGGCGACTGAGGCGGCCACCGCGCTGCATCGAGGACGGACGGCCGCCGAGCCGGTGTTGAGCTCAGCCGGTGTTGAGCTCAGCCGGTGTTGAGCTCAGCCGATGTTGAGCTCAGCCGATGTTGAACTCAGCCGATGTTGAACTCAGCCGATGTTGAACTCAGCCGATGTTGAGCTCACTCGTACCGACGGGATGCCGCCTGGCGAGCCATCTGCTGCCGCACGTCGAGCTCGTCGGCCCACGCTCGCCGGATCGGCGCGTGGTTGCCCCTGGGCTCCTCCACCGCCGGCTCCACGGTCGAGCGCACCCGCCGCTGGCTCTCGTCGCCGTGTCCCGCGGCACCGGCCGAGGAGCCGCTTCCGGAGACCCCGCGCGAATACGACCCCGGATACCCGACAGCCGGGACCTCCGACATGCCGTCAGCCGACATCTCCGGCTCGTATCCGAGCGTGGACGGCTCCGGCGAGACGATCGGGGCATAACCGCTGCCGAGCGGCATGGCGGCAGGCGTGAACCCACCGGTCAGCGGCGCGGCGCTCGGTGTGTACCCACCGGCCCCGTCACCCGGCTCATAACCGCCCGGCCGTCCACCGGAACGCACGTCCGAGTCGGGCCCGAAAGCACCGAACCGCTCGTCGGCGCCCTGCTCACGAGCACCGGACCGCTCCTCCGGCGACGAGCCGTAGACCCCCGCCTCCTCCCCGGCAAGAGAGCCACGGGCATCCGCCCGCTCCCCAGCGAAAGAGCCAGGAACGCCCGCCCGCTCCTCGGAAGACGAGCCATAGGCATCCGCACGCTCCCCGGTGAAGGAGCCATAGGCGCCCGCACGCACCCCGGCGGACGAGCCATAGGAGCCCGCCCGCACCCCGGCGGACGAGCCATAGGAGCCCGCCCGCACCCCGGCGGACGAGCCATGGGCACCCGCATGCTCCCCAGCGAAAGAACCAGGGACGCCCGCCCGCTCCTCGGGAGACGAGCCGTAGGCATCCGCACGCTCCCCGGCGGACGAGCCGTAGGCACCCGCCCTCGCCCCGGAGACCGGACGATAACCGACAGATCGGTCAGCGAACACCGAACCGTAGACCCCGGGCCTCTCCGTGGGACCCGAGCCATAGACACCGGGCCGGTCGGCAGAGGCAGAGCCGTAGACCCCGGACCAGTCGCCGGACCGCGCCGGCCCAGCGGGCACACGGGTGAACGCCGCCCCCACCGGCCCGAACGCACTACTCCGCTCGCTCTCGGCAGACGAGGGCCGGACGGCGCCGACCTGATCGCCGGCCGCGGCCTCCGCCCCGGCCGTGAACATCGCGGCCGGGCGCAACACGGCGGTCCGGGCCGGTGTCGTCTCGGTGGCGACCGGTCGGGGAGTGATGGCGCCGGCGACCAGGTCGTTGAACTTGACCATCAGCGCAACGGTCACCGGCAGGACGACCACGCCCCACCAGCTGACCAACTCGGCCAGGGCGAGCAGGATCCCGAGGACCACGGCGCCCTCGAGGAAGACGAAGCAGAGCAGGCCGCTCGGCGCCAGGTGGCGCAGCCGCAGCATGCGGGCGTAGAGCGGTGGGTGCGCCGACTCGGGACGGCGCCCACGGATGGTGCGGGTCATCGCGCGCCTCCGAACCCCGCACGCACGTCCTGGCTCATAGCACGCCTCCGTACCCCGGACGCACGGTCTGATGCATCGCGCTCCTCCGTCCCGACGGGTTCATCGCACGCCTCCGTCCCGACGGACGGCCGCGATCGCGAAGACGGTCTGCTCCAGCGCATAGCCACGGTCCTCGGCGCCGCCTTTGACCGCGGCGTTGCAGTCGGCGGCCGCGCGCATCGCGTCGACCAGCCCCTCCGGGGTCCAGCCCCGGCTGCGGGCCTGGGCCTTCTCGATCTTCCAGGCGGGCATGCCGAGGCTGCCGGCCAGTTGGTACGGGTTGCCGCGCCCCGCCGAGGCGACCCGCGCCACGGTCCGCACCCCGTCGGCCAGGGCGTCGGCGATCGGCACCGGGTCGACGCCGACGTGCAGCGCCCACCGCAGCGCCTCGAGTGCGCCGGGCAGGTCACCGACCATGGCGGCGTCGGCGACCGCGAAGCCGGTGACTTCGGCGCGACCCTTGTAATACCGCGCGACCACCGCTTCGGTGATCCTGCCGTCGGTGTCGGCGAGCAACTGGGAGCAGGCGGCGGCGATCTCGCGCAGGTCGGTGCCGACCGCCTGGAGCAGCGCGCCCGCGGCGGAGTCGTCGCACCGGGCGCCGTGGCGCCGGAACTCGTTGCGCACGAACGCGATCCGCTCCGAGTCCTTTCTGAGCTTCATCACCGGGACGACGGTGGCTCCGGCGGCTCGCAGACCGTCCGCGAACGCCTTGCCCTTGGCCCCGCCGACGTGAGTGACGATGAGTGTGACCTCGGGATCGGGGCTCTTCGCGTAGGCCAGGAGCGCGGCGGTGAGATCCTTACGCGCATCCTGACCGCTTCTGATCACGAGGACGCGCCGTCCGCCGAAGAGCGACGGGCTCAGCATCTCGGCGACCTCACCGGCGGCGAGCGCGCCGCCCTCATACTCCCGGACGTCGGCGCCCGGGTCGGTCGCCCGCGCGGCCTCGACCGCCTCGGCGACGGCACGGGCGGCGAGAAGCTCCTCGTCGCCTTGGACGAGCAGCAACGAGGGGGGTGGCGCGGCATTCACGTGCAACATCGTCGCACGGGGGACCGACAGTTCCGCGAGCCTCACTCGTTAGCGCAGGCCGCTGATCACCGAACGCGAAACCAGACATATCGGCAGCCAGACATGGCCTGACCGCCGTACAGTCGCTGAACCCAGGCCGAACATGCCACCAGCCCGATTTGTGCATTTCGCAAATAATTGAGGGTGATAGGCCTAAAATTCCCGGCCCCCCATTCCTCACCCGGGCGTGTCAACATCGGCACCGGCCACCCACCGTCGACCAGCGGCTCCTCACCCGGGTGTGTCATCGTCCGCGCCGCGCGCGGCGACCGCGAGGCCGCCGTCGACCACGACCGCGGCCACGTCTCCCGAGTCGTCGGTCCGCAACACCCGCGCCCCACCCTCAGCGATCCGCCGGAGCAGCATCGCGTTCGGGTGCCCGTAGTCGTTGTCCCGCCCGACCGACACCATTGCCACCGAGGGCCGCACCGCGTCCAGCAGTGACGTGGCCTGCAAAGCACTCCCGTGATGCGCCACCTTGAGCACGTCCGCCCGCAGCGCCGCGGCCCCGAGCACGCTCACCAGATCCTCCTGTTCCTCGGTCTCCGCATCGCCGAGCAGCAGTACCGAGCGGCCACCACCGACGGCCCGCAGGATCAGCGAGTTGTTGTTGGGATCGGAGTTGGTGCCGCGCATCGGGGTGATCGGGCCGAGCACTTCGAGGGTCAGCCCACCGACCGGATGGGACCACCCCGGCCCGACCGGCAGCACGGCGAGCCCGGCGCCGGCCGCGACCTCCTCCACCGCCGCCCGTCCGCCGGCCGGTTCGGGCCACTCCGGGCCGATGACGGCGCCCACCTCCCGCCCGCGGAACACCCCGGCGACGCCACCGATGTGGTCTGCGTGGAAGTGGCTGACCACGAACACGGCGACCTGCTCGACGCCGAGACGCCGCAGGCAGCGGTCGACAGCGTTCGGCTCGGGCCCGGCGTCGACGACCACGGCCCGCCCCGGCCCGGTGGCCAGCACCACGGCGTCGCCCTGGCCGACAGCACACGCCACCACGAGCCAGCCCGGCGGCGGCCAACCGGAGGCCAGCAACCGCACCGGCAGGGCGCCGAGGATCGCACCGAGGGCGACCACGGTGGCCAGACGGCGCACCACCACCCTCCGCGCGGCGACCAGGAAGGCGACGGTCAGCCCTGCGAGCAGCACCCCGCCGAAGGCGCCGCCCGGCCAGGGCAGCGCTCCGGCCGGCACCCGTGCGCCGGTGCGCGCGACCAGCACCAGCCACTCGGTGGGCCAGTGCCCGGCCCACGCCACGAACTCGGCGCCCGCCGGCCAGAACGGCGACAGCACGGCCGCCGCGACGCCGCACAGCGTGGCCGGGGCGATCGCCGGGACCGCGACCAGGTTGGCCGGCACCGCGACCAGGCTGACCGTGCCGGAGATGGCCGCGACCACCGGCCCGCAGGCGATCTGGGCGGCCGCCGGCACGGCGAGCGCCTCGGCCACCCCGGCCGGGCAGCCTCGGCGCCGCAGCCCGTCCCGCCAGACCGGGGCGATCAGCAGCAGCCCGGCCGTGGCCATCACCGACAGCGCGAAGCCCGCGTCGGCGGCGAGCTCCGGATCGGCGATCAGGAGCACGGCCGCACCGGCCGCCAGCGCCGGAACCGCCGCCCGGCTGCGACCGGTGGCCAGCCCGAGCAGCCCGATGGCGCCCATCGCCCCGGCCCGGATCACGCTCGGCGACGGCCGGGCCAGGATGACGAACCCGGCCAGCGCGATCGCGCACAGCACCGCACAGAGCACCGGCCCGGCCCGGGCACGACGCACCACGAAGAGCACCACACCGAGGACGATCGCGACATTGGTCCCCGAGACGGCGGTCAGGTGAGTGAGCCCGGTGGTCCGGAAGTCCTCCTCCAGCGCCGGGTCCAGGCGGCTCGTATCGCCCACCACCAGGCCCGGGAGCAGCCCTCCGGAGTCGTCCGGCAGGGGCTCGCAGGCCCGCTGGAGGCCGTCGCGCAGCACACCCGCGGCCCGCTGTGCCCAGGACGGCCGCCCGAGCAGCCGGGGCGCCGTCCGCGCCGACACGACGGCGGCCCGCAGGTCACCGGGCCGCGGCGGCAGGAGTCGCCCGGTCGTCGCCACCCGCTGGCCGGGCAGCAGGCCACGCCAGCCCGGGTCGGCCCCGAGCACCAGGGCCCGGGCCGACAGCCGCACCGCAGCGGCGTCCTCCGGCGTCACCGACTCCAGGTCGACCGCGACCAGGAACGTCGGCGGCCCCGACGACTTCGCCAGCGGCCGGGGATCGTCCCGGACCACCACCTCCACCTGTACGGTCGTGCCCGCCCCGACCAGCCCGGCCAGCGCCGGGGCCTCCCGCACGGAGATCCGTGCCGCCGTGGCGACGGCCCCGCACCCGACACCGAGCGCCACCGCCACCCCGATCCACCGAGCCGCCCCACCCCACCAGCGCCCGGCCAGCCGGCGTTCATCCGACCGGCGTTCATCCGGCCGACGCCCGACCAGCCGGCGCCCACCCGGCCGACGCCCGACCAGCCGGCGTTCATCCGACCGGCTCGCACCGGTCCGGCGCCCGCCCGGCCCGGCCGCGACGAGTCCACCGGCGACCGCCAGCCCGGCGAGACCGGCCACCAGGCCCCGGCCCGCCGACAGGTGGAGGGCGGCGAGGGCGGCGAGCCAGAGCCCCACCGTGAACCCCGCCAACCGCAGATCGGGGACCCGCCGCGACTCCGGCACGTCCGCCGACACCCCGGCCATCAGACCGTCACCAGGTCTTTGAGCTGCTCATACCGGGACTCCCCGATCCCGTCGACCTTGCGCAGATCGGTGACGGCCCGGAAGCCGCCCTGCGCGTCACGCGCGTCGAGGATCCGCTGCGCGAGCACCGGCCCCACCCCCGGCAGCGTGTCCAGCTGCCCGAGAGTCGCGGTGTTGAGGTTGATCAGCCCACCGGAGACGGCCCCCGGGGTGCCGGCGCCCACGGTCGAGCCGGGCGGCGGCGTGACCCCCACCATGATCAGCTCGCCGTCGACGACCTTGCGGGCGAGGTTGAGCATCGCCACGTCCACGCCCGGCTCCGCTCCCCCGGCCGCGGTCAGCGCATCGGCCACGCGAGCTCCCGAGGCGAGCCGCACCAGCCCGGGCTTGCGCACCCTGCCCCCGACCGCGACGACGAGGTCACCCGCCGCGGAGGCCGGAGCCGGGCCGGGGACCGCGACGGAGGGCGAGCCCGGGCCGGCCGGGGCCACGACGTCCTCGACCTGTGGCCGCGACCTCCAGGCCAGGAACCCCGCCACCAGCACGACCACGACCGCCACGGCGGCCAGCGCCCGCACCCCCGGCCGCCCCGGGTCGAAGGCGTGCAGCCACTCGCGGCGCCCACTCCCGAACGCCCCGGCCGCCGGCTCCAGGGGATACGCCGAAGACTCCCGCGAACCGTCCCCGGGCCGAGCCGAGCCGGAGCCGGCCCCTAAAGGGGAGACATCGTCCTCCTCCACCGACCACGCCGGAACG
This sequence comes from Actinoplanes sp. CA-252034, assembly GCF_050956125.1. NCBI lineage: Bacteria > Bacillati > Actinomycetota > Actinomycetes > Micromonosporales > Micromonosporaceae > Actinoplanes > Actinoplanes sp. CA-252034. Next base: position 1,317,131 of record NZ_CP191846.1, on the reverse strand, counting down.
ACGTCCGCCCAGTCCAGCGGCCCCTCCGCAGGCGCCGGACGGCTGACCGCCCCGCCGTCGAGCACCGCCCGGAGCCGCGCTCCCACGACGTCACCGCTATCCTTCGCCTCTCGCACGGCCCGACCGTAGGAACCCCACCGCTCCCCCGCTCGCGGCCCTGTGGACGAGCCAGCGTTGTGGACAACCGGAGAAGGACGGCGCGTGACACGAGAGCAGGCGATTTCCCGGTTACGGGCGGCGGGCTGCGTGTTCGCCGAGGACGAGGCGGACGTGCTGATCGAGGCCGCGGCCGCCGGCACGCCACTGGCCGGGATGGTCGAGCGCCGGGTCGCGGGCGAGCCGCTGGAGCAGGTCGTCGGTCACGCCGACTTCGCCGGGGTCCGGGTCAGGCTGCGCCCGGGCGTCTTCGTCCCGCGAGTGCGCAGCGAGCTGCTGGTCCGTCTGGGCGCCGCCGCGGTCGGCCCGGGCGCCGTGGTGGTGGACCTGTGCTGCGGCTCGGGCGCGCTGGGCCTGGCGGTCCGGCACCGGGTCGCGGGCATCGTCCTGCACGCTGCCGACGTCGACCCCACGGCGGTGGCCTGCGCGACCGAGAACCTGGGCGGCGACGTCCATCAGGGCGACCTCTTCCAGGCCCTCCCGGAGGCTCTGCGCGGCCGGATCGACCTGCTCCTGGCCAACGTCCCCTACGTGGCGACGGCTCACCTCCCGTTCCTGCCGGCCGAGGCCCGTGACCACGAGCCCCGCACCGCGCTGGACGGCGGTGACGACGGGCTGGCCGTGTTCCGCGCCGTGGCCGCCGGAGCCCGGGACTGGCTGGCCCCGGGTGGTCTGCTGATCTCCGAGATCACCGAGGCGCAGACCCGGATCGCGTCGACGATCGCCGATGGGAACGGATTGACGGCCACGGTCACCACCGACGATGATCTCGACGCTCGCGCGATCCTGGCGCGCCGACCCCGATAACGCCGAAGAGAATCCCCGAGGACCCCGTGGGCCTGCTGCGCAGGATCGCCCGCGCCCGGCTGGCCGGGCGCGTGCTCCGCCGTCTTCGCCGCGCCGGTGTCCGGGACGCCCGCTACCACGCCGGGCCGTTCGAGGTCAGGTTCACCGCACCGGGCGACGACGAGCCCATCATCCTGCCGCTGACGCCTCTGCTGGGCCGCCGGAAGGCCCTGAACGACCTGGTGTCCGGCCTGTTGCGGGTGCCGCCGGTGTGGTCCGAGGCGGCGCCGCGGCTCCGGCCGGTGCTCCGCGGGGCGGCGCCGGGAGCGCCGTTGCGCCGCCCGGTTCTGCCGTTCCTGTCGGAGTTCGTGGTGGTCGACCAGCCGGACACGATGACCTACGTGACCGCGGCGCAGACCACCGGCTGGAAGACGAGCGCCGACGAGATCTTCGCGACCGCCCGTGCCAACCTGACCGGGGCCGTCCTGCACGGCACGGCCTCCGGCCCGGTGGTGGTGCGGTTCGTCGACGACGGCAACGCGTACTGGACGTCACATCTGCTGTTGCCGGGTTGGCTGCCCCGGCTGTCCGGCCAGGTCGGCGGGACACCCGTGGCGTTCGCCCCGGAACGCGGGACCCTCCTGGTCACGGCCGACGACAGCCCCTGTTGGCGGCGCTGTTCGCCGAGTCGGAGACGGTCTTCGTGACCTCGCCGCACCCGCTGAGCCCGATGGCGTACCGCAGCGACGACAACGGCTGCACGGTCCCCTACACGGCCCCGCCCGGTCACCCGCTGCACCAGACGGTCCGCCGGGCCGAGCGCCTGCTGGCCATGCACGAATACCATCAGCAGCCCCCGGACCCGGCCCTCCCGCACGCCACGCTCCACCTGCTGGGCGACGCGTCCGAGGGCTGGCACACCCGCGCCCTGTGGCCGGAGGACACCCCGACGCTCCTGCCCGAGGCCGACGAGGTCCAGGCCGGCGACCGCACGATCCCCTGGTCGGAGCTCGCCCCGCACCTCACCCCCACCACGCACACGCCACCCCGCTGGCTGGCGAGGTCCTGGCCGCCCTGACCCCGTGCGTCTGCCGCGGCCACCGCGGTCCGCTCTCCGCTGACCCCTCATGTGGTACGAGCCACGAACAGAACCCGGGCTACACCGCGACGGGGCTGCCCGCTCCCGGCCGACAGCGCGACCGCCGGGGCATATGCGACGGTCACCGGGTGCGCGCACCGGTGTGTCACACGCTCCGGGACACCGGGGACGGCCACACCGCCCGCGTTCGGGGCGGGCCGGCCGTGCGGTTGCCGGCGGGCGCTCACTGCGTACCCCATCAGCGTCTGTGGACGACGACCCCCGCCAGACCCGGACCGGTGTGTGCCGCGACCACCGCGCCCACCTCGGTGAGATAGCAATCGCGCAAGCGGTTGCCGAGCCGGGCGCTCAGGTCGTCGACCAGCGCCGATGCCCGCTCCGGGGTGCCCAGGTGATGGACCGCGACGTCGGCGTCGCCGTCCCCGGCCGCCTCGACCGCGAGATCGACGAGACGGGTGAGGGCCCGCCCCGCCGTGCGGACCTTGTCGCGGATGACGACCGCGCCGTTCTCCACATGCAGGATCGGCTTGACCGACAGGGCCGTGCCGAGCAGCGCCTCGGCCGCGCCGATACGGCCGCCGCGTCGCAGGAACTCGAGCGTGTCGACGTAGAAGAGGGTGGTCACCCGGGCCGCGTGGTCGCTCGCGGTGGCGGCGACCGTCGCCAGGTCGTGGCCGCGGCGGGCGGCCGCCGCGGCGGCGAGCGCCGGGAAGCCGAGACCCATCGCGGCGGTCCCGCTGTCGACCACCCGGACCCGGGGGCCGATCTCGGCCGCGGCGAGCTGGGCGGCCTCGTAGGTGCCGGACAGCCTGGCCGACAGATGCACCGAGACGACACCGTCGGCGCCCGCGTCGAGCAGGCGCCGATACTCCCCGGCGAACTGGGAGGGCGCCGGCCGGGAGGTGCTGACGGCGGCCCGGCGCGCGGTGAGCGCCCGGGCCACCTCGGCTGGAGCGACCTCGAGGCCCTCCAGCCCGGCCCAGCCGTTGATCACGACGGTGAGCGGCACGATGGTCAGCTCATACATGCCGTTCAGCTCAGCCGGCAGGTACGCGGTGGAGTCGGTGACGACCGCGATGGTCATGCAGGCAAGGTACTCGATTCAGATGTACGTCAGCCGCCGGCCACCGAGGAGACCACGAACGGTTTGCCCTGCATGCACGTCGTCATCAGCTCCGGCTCCGACTTGCCGACCACGGTGACCTCGGCTCCGGGCTGGAGCGCGGACTTGAGTCCCGCGTCCTCGGTGATCAGCAGATGGTCGCCGGTGCCGTCCTTGAGGAGCAGGCAGTTGGGCTCGACGCCGGCGGTCACGGTGCCGGTGAGGGTGGTCTCGCCGGCTGCCGCGGAGGCCGCCGACGAGGAGGCCGCCGTCGAGGGGGCGGCGGCGGGGGCCGAGGACGCCGGGGCGGGCTCGGGGACGCCGCCCGCGTCGATGGGGGTGTTGTTGTTCGCGCAGCCGGCGGAGAGCGCCAGTAGCAGCGCGGCGGGGACGACGGTTCTACGGATCAGCATGATGTTCCGACGTTACCGGACATATCCGGGTTCCCTACACCGGCGGCGGGACCGGGCGCTCGGCCAGGACCCCCACGTTGTACGCCCCCATCTGCCAGCCCCGGGACTCGTCGTGGGTCAGCTCCACCCAGTGACAGTTCTGCAGGGCCCGCAGCGTGCGCAGCTGCTCGCGCCGCCAGCCGAGCAGGTGGCCGACACCCTGGCGGGCCGCGGCGCCGTGGGTGGCGACGACGACCGTGCCACCGGCCGGGGCCAGGCGGGCCGCGTCCTGCAGGGCGTCGCAGACCCGCTTGCCCAGATCCTCCAGGGTCTCCACACCGCCGCCGATGACGTCCTCCCCGGCGGTCCAGCGGGCGTGCTCCTCGGGGCGCTCGGCGGCGACCTCGGCCATGGTGTGGCCCTGCCACTCGCCGAAGTGCCGCTCGCGGAGGCGCTCGTCGGTGCTGACGGTGAGGCCGGTCAGGGTGGCGAGCGCAGCCGCGGTGTCGGCGGCCCGGCTCAGATCGCTGGCGACGATCGCGGCCGGGCGGAGACGGACGAGCAGCTCCGCGGCCTCGACGGCCTGCCGGCGGCCGAGGTCGTTGAGTGGCACGTCGGTCTGTCCCTGCACGCGTGAGCCCGCGTTCCAGTCGGTGTTGCCGTGCCGCCAGACGATGAGGCGCGTCACGGGGCCTCGGCGCCGGCTTCGGCCAGGTCGCGGTCGACGAACGGGATGACCGGGCAGTCCTTCAGGAGCCGGTCGAGACCGTAGAACTCGCGCTCCTCGTCGTGCTGGACGTGGACCACGATGTCGACGAAGTCGAGGAGCACCCAGCGGCCCTGCTGGTGCCCCTCACGGTGCTCCGGCTTGGCCTTCTCCGGGAGCTTGAGCAGCGCCTCCTCGATGGCGTCGACGACGGCCATGACCTGACGCTCGTTGGATGCCGAGGCGATCACGAAGGCGTCGGTGATGTAGAGCTGCTCGCCGACGTCGATGACGGAGATGTCGTGCGCCTTCTTGTCCGCGGCGGCCTGCGCGGCCGTCAGGGCTAGTTCGAGAGCGCGTTCGGTGACGGGCAAAAGAGGGTCCCCTCGGTCGGGTTACAGGACATCAAGCGTCTCACACCGGCCCGGCAATACCCGAGTCCCGATACAGGCCCCGCTTGTTGATGTACTGCACGACACCGTCGGGTACCAGGTACCACACCGGGAGACCGGCCGCGACCCGGTTTCGGCAGTCGCTCGAGGATATGGCCATGGCCGGGACCTCGACGAGTGTCACGCTGTCGGCCGGCAGGTGCTCGTTGGAGAGCTCGAAGCCCGGCCGGGTCACGCCGATGAAGTGGGCCAGCCCGAGCATGGTCATGGCGTCCTTCCACGACATGATCCGGGCCAGCGCGTCCGCACCGGTGATGAAGTAGAGCTCCGCCGACTGCCCGTAGACGGCTCGCATGTCACGCAGCGTGTCGACGGTGTAGGTGGGGCCGTCCCGGTCGATGTCGGCGCGGCTCACGTGGAACCTCGGGTTCGAGGCGGTGGCCACCACGGTCATCAGGTAGCGGTCCTCGGCGGGTGAGACGCGGCCCTTCTCGTACGGCTGGCCGGTCGGGACGAACATCACCTCGTCCAAGTCGAAACGGGCCTGGACCTCGCTCGCCGCGACCAGGTGACCGTGATGGATGGGGTCGAACGTCCCACCCATGATCCCGACACGCCGTATGGACATCGCAGAAGGATAATCGCCGCGGAGATCAACCGTCCAAGCGGCGACGAACCGCGATCAGCAGGTCGCCCGCGGTGAAGGGCTTCTCCAGCAGCGCCACGCCCGGATCGAGGGTGCCCTGCGAGGCGAGGACCGGCTGGGCGTAACCGGACATGTAGAGGACACGGGTGCCCGGCCGGGCCACGACCAGCCGCTCGGCCAGCTCCTTGCCCAGCATCCCGGGCATCACCACGTCGCTGAGCAGCAGATCGATCTCGCCCTCGTGACGGGCCGCCAGCTCCAGGGCCTGTACGCCGCCGTCGGCCAGCAGCACCCGGTAGCCGGCGCCGGAGAGGATCCGCCCGGCCACGTCACGCAGCGCGTCCTCGTCCTCGGCCACCAGCAGCGTCTCGCCGCCGCCGATGGTCCCGGCCGGCTCGCCGCCGGTGTCCGGCTCGGCCGCCGCACCGCCGGCCGGCAGCAGCACGGTGATCGTGGTGCCGAGGCCCACCTCGCTGGTCAGGGCGACCTCGCCGCCCGCCTGGGTGACGATGCCGTAGACGGTGGCCAGGCCCAGGCCGGTGCCCTCGCCGCTGCCCTTGGTGGTGTAGAACGGCTCGAAGGCCCGCTCGGCCACGTCGGCGGGCATGCCGCGGCCGGAGTCGCAGACCCGCAGCCGGATCCGGGCGTCGAGCAGCCCGGTGTCGATCACCAGCTGACCGCCGGACGGCATCGCGTCATGGGCGTTCAGTGCCAGGTTGACCAGCATCTGCTCGATCTGGCCGGGATCGCAGGTGACGGTCGGCAGGTCCGGGCCGGGCTGGAAGATCAGGTTGACGTGCTCGCCGAGGGTACGGCGCAGCAGCTCCAGCGACCGGCCGATCAGCGCGTTCAGGTCCACCGGCTGGGGACGGACCACCTCGCGGCGGGCGAAGGCGAGCAGTTGGTGGGTGAGGTCGGTGCCCCGGTTGCCGGCCCGGATCACCTGTTTGGCGTCGGAGGCGATCATCGCGATGTCCGGCTCGTCCGCCTCCGCCTCCTCGATGACGAAGTTCGCGTAGTTGAGGATCACACCGAGCATGTTGTTGAAGTCGTGGGCGATGCCGCCGGCCAGTTGCCCGAGGCTCTCCAGGCGCTGGTTGCGGTGCGCCTGCGCCTCCGCGCGCAGTCGCTCCTGCTCCCGCTCCGCGTGCACCCGCTCGGTGATGTCCCGGACCACGGCGACGGCCACCCGGCCCTTCGCGGTGTCGACGAGGGCGGTGGACGACTCACACGGGAACTCGGTGCCGTCACGCCGCCGCGCGGTGGTGACGATCCAGCCGACCGAGCCGGACTCGGCCTCGGCGATCAGGCGCTGCCGTTCCGGGAGGAGGGCACGGGAGTCGTCGGTGAGCAGCACGTCGACGGACTGGCCCACGAGCTCGGCGGTGGGCCAGCCGTACATCTGCCCGGCACGGTCGTTGGCCAGCACGATCCGGCCACTGTCCAGGACCAGGATCGCGTCCGGCGCGGCCTGCAGCAGACCGCTGGACAGCTCCTCGGACCACTCCACGCATCCACCCCCGTAGCCCACAGGCTACGAGGAGCGTGTGGGAACGGGGGTGGAGACGAGCGAATCGGCGTCAGCCGCGCGCGGCCAGCGCCCGGCCCATGTCGTCGTCGGCGTCCTGGACCACGCGGACCAGGATCTGGTTGAGGCCGGGGGCGGCCAGCAGGTCCGCCGCGAGCCGGCGGGTGCGCTCCGAGACTGCCACCGACGGGTATGCCATCGCGGCGATGTGCTCGGCGCTCATGCCGCCCCGGATCCGCATCATCTCCGGCATGTCGGCGAAGTAGCGCTTCACGTACGGCTCCAGCAGATCCACCTGCTCGGGCTGCCAGAAGCCGGCCGCCGTCCGCTCGGCCAGCCGGTTGGAGAGCGCGGCGTCGCCGACGATCGCGGCCCAGGCGGCCTCCTTGGCCTCGGCGTCGGGACGGGCGGCCCGGCAGGCGGCCGCCCACTGCTCGCCGGAGGCGCTGCGGTCGGCCGCCAGCTCGGCGTCGATCTCGGCGGCACCGGCCGCGCCCAGCACGGACAACCGGTAGAGGATCAGCCAGCGCAGGTCGGCGTCGACGGCCAGGCCTTCGGGGACGTCCCGGCCGTCGAGCCAGCCACGCAGCCGGCCGGTGTCGACGGTGGCGCCGATCAGGCCGCGGGCGGCGGCGAGCTGCCGGGAGTCGCCGGGGCCGGTGACCGCGAGCAGCCGGTCGGCGGCCTGGGCGAGCAGCTCCAGGGCGGCCGGGCGGGCTTCCGGGCCGGCGTAGCGGTCGACCAGTCCGCGGGTGGCGCGCAGCACGTCCTCGACGACCACCACCTCGGTCTCCACCGGGAGCGCGGCCAGGACCAGGGTGACCAGCTCGCCGACCGGGCGCTCGCCGTCGACCACGGCGTCCAGCGTGGCGGCCCAGACGACCGCGCGGGCCAGCGAGTCGTCGAGGCGGGGCAGCAGCATCGGCGCGGCGGCGGCCGATTCGTCGTCGAGACGGACCTTGGCGTACGTCAGATCGCCGTCGTTGAGCAGCAGGAGGTCGGCGGCGGGCACCCCGGCCAGAGCGGCCAGCACGGTACGCCCGGACGCCTCCACCTCCACGTCGAGGCGTTCCCGCAGCACCACGCGACCGTCGGCAGCCCGGTCGTAGAGGCCCACGCCGATCCGGTGCGGCCGCAGGGTCGGGTATCCGGCCGGAGCGGTCTGCACCACCGCCACCTCGGCGTAGTCAGCCCCGTCCCGGGTGATCTCGGCGCGCAGCGTGTTGACCTGGGCACGGCGCAGCCACACGTCGGCCCAGCCGGACAGGTCACGGCCACTCGACTTCGACAGGGCGCCGAGCAGGTCGGCCAGGGTGGCGTTGCCGTACGCGTGGGCCTCGAAGTGGGCGTTCAGCCCGTTCAGGAAGGCCTCGTCGCCGAGCCACGCGACCAGCTGCTTGAGGACGGCGGCGCCCTTGGCGTACGAGATGCCGTCGAAGTTGAGCAGCGCCTGCTCGGTGTCGTTCACCTCGGAGGGGGCGACCGGATGGGTGGAGGGCCGCTGGTCGGCGCGCAGGCCCCATGCCTTGCGCTGCATCGCGAAGGTGGTCCACGCGTCGGTGAAGCGGGTGGCCTCGGCGGTGACCCGCGACCCCAGGTACTCGGCGAACGACTCGTTCAGCCACAGGTCGTCCCACCAGGTCATGGTGACCAGGTCGCCGAACCACATGTGTGCCATCTCGTGGGCGATGATGTTGGCCCGCCGTTCCCGGTCGGCGTCGGTGACCGCCGAGCGCGGGATCATCTCGTCACGGAAGACGACGATTCCCGGGTACTCCATGGCGCCGAAGTTGAACTCGGGCGCGAAGGCCTGCTGGTAGTGCCCGAACGGATAGCGGATCCGGAACATCTCGTGGAACCGGTCCAGCGACTGCCGGGTCAGCTCGAAGATCTCCGGCGCCTGGGCGTCCAGGTGCTCGGCGAGGGCGGCCCGGGCGTACAGCGCCAGCGGGATGCCGTCGTGCTCGCTGGTGACCACGTGGTACGGCCCGGCGACCAGCGAGGCGAGGTAGGTGGAGATCCGTTTCGTGGGCGCGAACTCCCACCGGCCGCCGTCGCGGGAGACCAGCTCGCCGTTGGTGGCGACCAGCCACTCCTGCGGCGCGGTGACCGCGACCCGGAAGACCGCCTTCAGGTCGGGCTGGTCGAAGCTGGGCAGCACCCGCCCGGCGTTGTTGATGAACAGGTGCTGGTAGAGGTAGGTGTTGCCGTCACCGGGGTCGGTGTAGCGGTGCAGACCCTCGCCGTCGTTCGAATACCGCATCAGCGCGTCGACGACCAGCGTGTTCTCCTCGGCCAGGCCGGTCAGCTCGAGCCGGGCGCCGGTGGACGCGGCCGGATCGACGGGCGTGCCGTTCAACGTCATCGAGGTGACCTCGGCCGGCTCGAACTCGAGGAACGTCGCGGCGCCGGCCCGGGCGCGGAAACGCACCGTCACACGGGACCGGAAGGTGTCACCGGCACCGGTCAGGTCCAGGTCGACAAGGTATTCCTCGACGTCGACGAGTGATGCTCGTTCGACAGCCTCGGCACGGGTCAAGGTCGGCATGACGACAATCATGCCGGTAGGGGAGGCGGCCCGCGCGACGGGCGGGCTACCCTGGTGATCATGCGCGTCTCTCGTAGCGAGTGGTGGCTGCCCTGACGGGGCGGCACACCCACACACGCGCGTTCATCCTTCCGCGGCCGCCCTCACCGGGCGGCCGTTTCTCGTGATCCTGGTCTCCCGGCGGGCGGTCACCCGTACCCCTCCAAGGAGATCGACATGACGACGACCCGCCGCCTGACCGGCTTCAAGCCCACCGGCCACCTGCATCTCGGCAATCTGCTGGGCGCTCTGCGCCCGCTGCTCGCCGTGCAGGGACACACCGATTCCATCGCGCTCATCGCGGACCTGCATGCGATGACCATGGAGCACGACCCCGAGCGGGTACGCGCCCTCACGCTCGAACAGGCGACGGTCATGCTGGCCGCCGGCGTGGACCCGGAGCGCACCCCGATCGTCGTGCAGTCGCACGTCCCCGAGCACACCGAGTTGCACTACCTGCTGGAGTGTGTGACCGGGTTCGGCGAGGCGGCCCGCATGATCCAGTTCAAGGAGAAGTCGGCCGGCGGCGGTCACGTCCGCCTCAGCCTGCTCACCTATCCGGTGCTGATGGCCGCCGACATCCTGCTGCACGACACGCTCCAGGTGCCGGTCGGCGAGGACCAGAACCAGCATCTCGAGCTGGCCCGCACTCTCGCGACCAGGTTCAACAGCCGCTACGGGCCGACGTTCACGGTGCCCGAGGGGGTGCGCCCGGAGGCCGCGGCCCGGGTGATGGATCTCGCCGACCCGACCGCCAAGATGGGCAAGAGCACCGGGTCCGGGCGGATCGGGCTTCTCGACCCTCCGGACGTGGTGCGCCGGACGATCGCGCGGGCGGTCACCGACGAGATCGGCGTGGTCCGCCGCGACCCGGAGAACCAGCCGGGCGTCACCAACCTGATCGACGTCCTGGCCGCCTGCTCGGGGCGGCCACCGTCCGACCGGCACTCCTACGGAGCGCTGAAACGCGAGGTCACCGACGCGGTGGAGGCTCTGCTCGCGCCCATCCGGGCACGGCACGCCGAACTCACCGAAGACCCCGCGCACGTCCGGAAGATCTTGGCGGAGGGCGCCGCGCGGGTCCGGCCACGAGCCGCGGAGACGGTACGCCGTACGCGTACCGCCCTGGGCCTACTGGACTAACGCCGCCAGCCGTTTCTCGAAGCGCACCCGGTCCCGCGTGATCGGCGTGACCTGCCGGTACCCCGACGACTGGTAGAGGGCGATCGCCGCGGACTGCCCCACCTCGAGCTCCAGCCGGAGCAGGGGCCGTCCCGCGGCGAGCGCCTCCTCCTCGATTGCCACGATCATCTGGCGGGCCAGGCCGCGGCCGCGGAAGGCCGGGCGGACATACATCCGCCGCAGCTCGGCCGCGTCCGGGCCGAGCGCCTGCCAGGCCCCGCACGCCACCGCCCGGCCGTTCACGACTCCGAGCAGATACTCGACGTCATCGTCCGGCGCGAACGTCCGATCACCCGCCGGGATGCCGGAGCCGATCGATTCCCGCTGCTGGGCGGTGATCAAGGCGGCGAGTTCCGGGTCCAGGGAGGGGCGGATTTCGATCAGCACCCGCGTGACTCTAGGTGACGACCGTTTCCGGCGGGTTGCGCTGATCTGGCCGGATGCCTATCCGTCGGTGTCGCCCTCGATGTCATCCTCGTCACTCACCAGCACCGGAAGCTTCGAGTTGGAGATCGTGCTGACCGTCCCGTCGGCGGCCATGTGCACCATCTCGTCCTCGTTGCGGACGCGACGGGCCTTGCGAGCCGCAAGCCGCTGCGCCGCCGAGGGCCGGGTGTCGAGCTCCTCGAGGCGGGAGTCGGTGCCACGGGGGCCGGAAATGTACTCGCCGGCGTTGGGGTGCCAGTCGAACTCCCGTGTGCCGATGCGCACCGCGTCGCCGGCCTGGGCACCCTTCTTGCCGAGCTCAGCCTCGACACCGAGCCGCTCCAGCCGGTCACCGAGGTAACCGATGGCCTCGTCGTTGTCGAAGTTGGTCTGCTTGATCCAGCGCTCCACCCGGGCGCCGCGGATCACGAAGACGCCGTCCTCGTCCTTCTCGATCGTGAAGCCGCTGTCGTCGACCGCACGCGGGCGGATCACGATCCGGGTGGCCTCCTCGACCGGCTTGGCCGCGCGGTAGTCGGCGACCAGCTTGGCCAGGGCGAACCCGAACTCACGCAGGCCCTCCCGGGTCATCGCGCTGACCTCGAACACCTGGTAGCCGCGAGCCTCCAGATCGGGGCGGACCATCTCGGCCAGGTCGCGCCCGTCCGGAATGTCGATCTTGTTGAGCACCACGATGCGGGGACGGTTCTCCAGGCCCCCGTACGCGGCCAGCTCGGCCTCGATCGCGTCCAGGTCGGCCAGCGGGTCACGCTCGATCTCCGGCGCCGCCGCGTCCAGCACGTGCACCAGCACCGAGGTGCGCTCGATGTGCCGCAGGAACTGCATGCCCAGGCCCTTGCCGGTGGCCGCGCCAGGGATCAGGCCGGGCACGTCGGCGATGGTGTAGGTCTGCTCGCCGGCCTGCACCACGCCCAGGTTCGGCACGAGGGTCGTGAACGGGTAGTCGGCGATCTTCGGCTTGGCCGCGGACATCACCGAGATCAGCGACGACTTGCCGGCCGACGGGAAGCCGACCAGGCCCACGTCGGCGACGCTCTTCAGCTCCAGCACCACGTCCAGTCGGTCACCGGGCTCGCCCAGCTCCGCGAAGCCGGGAACCTTGCGCCGGGCGTTGGCCAGCGACGCGTTGCCCCGGCCGCCACGACCGCCACGGGCCACGGTGAACTCGGTGCCGGCCCCGACCATGTCGGCCAGCACCTCGCCGTCCTCGGTCTGCACGACCGTGCCGTCCGGCACCTTGAGGATCAAGTCACGGCCGGTCGCGCCGTCCCGGTTGGATCCGGCGCCACCACCGCCGTTGTTGGCCTTGATGTGCGGGTGGAAGTGGAAGTCCAGCAGGGTGTGCTGCTGCGGGTCCACCACCAGCGTGATGCTGCCGCCGTGGCCGCCGTTGCCACCGTCCGGCCCGCCGAGCGGCTTGAACTTCTCCCGGTGAACGGAGGCACAGCCGTGGCCGCCGTCACCCGCCTGCAGGTGCAGCACTACCCGGTCGACGAACGTGGTCACTTGCGACTCCGTTTTTCAGATCGATGCACGGCGTGTGGAAGCGCCGCAGAAAACAACAGCGGGCCGCGGACCCGAGGGTCCACGGCCCGCTGTAGAGAAAAACTACTCCGCGACCGGCACGATGCTGACGGTCTTGCGACCGCGGGCCGTGCCGAACTGGACGTTGCCGGTGGCGAGCGCGAACAGCGTGTCGTCGCCACCACGGCCGACCAGGTCACCGGGGTGGAACTTCGTGCCCCGCTGGCGGATCAGGATCTCGCCGGCGTTGACCAGCTGGCCACCGAACCGCTTGACACCAAGTCGCTGGGCGGCGGAATCACGGCCGTTACGCGAGCTTGATGCACCCTTTTTATGAGCCATGGCGCGCCTACTTCCCGGTCTTGATGCCGGTCACCTTGACGCGGGTCAGCGGCTGGCGGTGCCCCTGGCGCTTGTGGTAGCCGGTCTTGTTCTTGAACTTGTGGATCCGGATCTTCGGACCCTTGGTGTGCTCGGCGATCTCGCCGGACACCGTAACGTTGGCAAGCTTGGCCGCTTCGGTCACCAGGTTGTCACCGTCGACGAGGAGGACCGCGGCGAGGGTCAGGGCATCGCCGGGCTGACCCGCGAGCTTCTCTACCTCGATCACGTCGCCCTCGGCAACCTTGTACTGCTTGCCGCCGGTCTTGACGATCGCGTACATGGGACGCGGACTCCCTGAGACTTACGCAGCCAAATGGCTGCTGGCGGATGGTGCTGAGATTCCGGCGGGCGCTCAAGTGTTACCGGAGCGCGCACGGAGCTAGCGCCGAAAAGGCGCCGTCGGAAAGACTACTTCATCGCGGGGCCGAGGCCCAAACCGGGCTGTCACCCTCGGCCGCAGGCCTTGTCCAGCACGGCGTGCAGGTCGGCCAACTTCTTCTCGTTGAGCTTGGTGACGTCGCCCTTGAGCGCCGTGACCTGCGCCCCCATCGCGCTCAACGCCTTCTTGACCGTGGGGTCGGCGGCCAGCTTCGACATGTCGAGCAGGGCGAAGGAGAAGCTCTGCAGGTCACGGGTGACCTTCTCCTGCGCCTTGGCCTTCGCCTCCTTGCCCTCCGCCGCCGCCTTGGTCAGCAGCTGATAGTCCTCGGCGAACGTCTTGCCGAAGTCGTTGCTGGTCCGGCTGGCCTGGGCGCAGATGGCCTCGGTGTCCGCGGAGAGGGCGGCGTCGGTCGGCTTCTCGGTCTGCTGAGCCTCGGCCGGGGCCGCGCTGCCGTCCGCCGCGGCGGGGCGGGCCCCTGGGCGGCCGGAGACGCCGGCTCGTCACCGCCGGAGCAGCCGGTCAACAGGACCGCGGAGATCGCCACCGCGGCGAGGGCAGGGATACGCATGTGACTCGGTCTCCTCGGGGGACAGGGATCGATCCGCCGAGGGTAACGGAAAACCCGGCCCGGTAGTTAACTTTCTTTACAAGTAACTACCGGGCCGGATCCTCACAGGTCAGGGACGCGTACGCCGCCGCGCGCCACTGCGCCTAGAGCGCCGGCGGGTGCCCGAGCCGGCGCCCACCACGTCGTCGTCCTCGTCCTCGTCCTCGTCGTCGGCCGCGTCCGGGTCGTCCGCGCCGGCCAGCCTCAGCGGCTCGTCGTCGGTCGCGTGCGTGCCGTTCGCCTCGGTCGACGTCTCGTAACGCGACAGGTCGTACCCGCTGATGTCGTACTCGTCGTCATCGCTCGAAGTGGTCAGCGCAGGCTTCGGCGCCCGCCGGACGATGCCCGACCCGGCGACCGGAGCGGCCGGCGGCACCTCGGCCACCTCCGCGGCCGGGCCCGGCTCCACCGCCGGTTGCACGGCCACCGGCTGCGCGGCCACCGGCTGCACCGGCTCCACGGCCGCCACCGGATCCACGGCCGCGGGCGCCGCCTCGGTGATCGGCTCGGGGGCCGACTCGACGACCGATTCGGTGACCGTCTCGACCGGCTGCTCCACCGGAGTGCTGTCGCCACCCCGGCGCCGCCGCTGGCGAGCCGGCGGCTGCTGCTGCACCGGTGCCTCGGTGCGCGGCGCCGCCGCTGCCACCGCCTTCACCTGGGTGCTCGCGCCGCCGCTGCCGCCGCTGTTGCCACCACCGCCGCTGCCGCCGCCGCTGTTGCCACCACCGCCGCCGTTGGACCGCTTCTCCGGGACCGGCTCCGGGTGGATCACCACGCCCCGGCCCTTGCAGTGGTCACAGGTCTCGCTGAACGCCTCCAGCAGGCCCGCGCCGATCCGCTTACGGGTCATCTGCACCAGACCGAGCGAGGTGATCTCGGTGACCTGGTGCTTGGTCCGGTCGCGGCCCAGGCACTCGGTGAGCCGCCGCAGCACCAGGTCGCGGTTGCTCTCCAGCACCATGTCGATGAAGTCGATCACCACGATGCCACCGAGGTCGCGCAGCCGCAGCTGGCGCACGATCTCCTCGGCCGCCTCCAGGTTGTTGCGGGTGACCGTCTCCTCCAGGTTGCCGCCGGCACCGGTGTACTTACCGGTGTTGACGTCGACGACGGTCATCGCCTCGGTCCGGTCGATCACCAGGTGACCACCGGACGGCAGGAACACCTTGCGGTCCAGGCCCTTGAGGATCTGCTCGTCGATGCGCCACTCGGCGAAGACATCGGCCACGCCGGTGTGCCGCCGCAGCCGCTCGACCAGATCCGGGGAGACCGAGTCGAGGTAGTTCTCCACCTCGGCGTACGCCTGCTCGCCCTGGACCACCAGCTCGCGGAAGTCCTCGTTGAAGAGGTCCCGGACCACCCGGATGACCAGGTCGGGCTCCTCGGAGAGCGCGCGCGGCGCGTTGCCCTCGGCGGCCCGGGCCTGGATGTCCTCCCACTGCGCCTGCAGCCGCTTGACGTCGCGGGCCAGCTCGTCCTCGCTCGCGCCCTCGGCGGCGGTCCGGACGATCACGCCGGCGCCGTCGGGCACCATCTTCTTCAGGATGTCGCGGAGCCGCTTGCGCTCGTTGTCCGGCAGCTTGCGGCTGATGCCCGAGGCGTTGCCGTTCGGCACATAGACCAGGTGCCGGCCGGAGAGCGCGATGTGGCTGGTCAGCCGGGCGCCCTTGTGACCGATCGGGTCCTTGGTGACCTGCACCAGCACCGAGTCGCCGGAACGCAGCGCCTGCTCGATCGAGCGGGCGCGCCCCTCCAGGCCGGTGGCGTCCCAGTTGACCTCACCGGCGTAGAGCACGGCGTTACGGCCACGACCCACGTCGACGAACGCGGCCTCCATGCTCGGCAGCACGTTCTGGACCTTGCCCAGGTACACGTTGCCGACCATGGTGCCGGAGGTGGCCCGTGCGACGTAGTGCTCGACCAGGACACCGTCCTCGAGCACGGCGATCTGGAGACGGTCGGTCTTCTGCCGCACGACCATCACCCGGTCGACCGCCTCACGACGGGCCAGGAACTCCGACTCGCTCAGGATCGGCGGGCGGGTGCGGCGCTGCTCACGGCCGTCCCGGCGGCGCTGGCGCTTGGCCTCGAGCCGGGTCGAGCCGGAGACACCCTGCACCTCGTCGGAGGTACGGCGGGGCTCGCGAACCCGGACGACGGTGTGCACGCCGTCCTCGATGCCACCGGTCTCGGTGTCACCGGAGCCCTTGCGGCGACGGCGGCGACGGCGGCGGGTGACCCCGTCGCCCTCGCTCTCGCCGTCCTCCGGCTCCTCCTCGTCCTCGGCCTCGTCGGCGGACGCCTCGGCGCCCTCCTCCGCGTCGGACTCGGCGTCCACGTCGCCGTCCTCGGCGTCGTCGGTCGGGCCCTTGCCCCGGCCCCGGCCACGACGGCCCCGGCGGCGGCGGCGACGGCCCAGAGCACCGTCCTCGTCGTCGTCGCCCTCCTCGCCGTCCTCGACGTCGTCGGCGCTCTCGTCGACCTCGTCGACCGCCGGCTCGACTTCGGTGACCGCGACCTCGGCGGGCTCCTCGGCCGCACCACGACGACGACGGCGGCTGCGGCGGGCGCCCTCGACGGGCTCCTCCGCGCCGGTCTCGGCCTCGGCCGTCACCTCGGGGGTGACCGGCTCGGCGGTGATCTCCGGCACCGCGACCGGCACGGCGGCCGGACGGCGGCGGCGGGTCGTCGGCGCGACCGGTTCGGCCTGGGTGGCCTCCGGGGGCATGAACAGCACGGGGGGAGGCAGGGGGGCACGGCGTCCGCGGGTGGGCTCGGCCGGCTCCTCCACGAAGTCGTCGTCGAGCGGGAGGATGCCGACCACCGGGAGACCGGCGGCACGGGCCGCGGAGGCGGCCTGCACGGCGGCCTCCTCGATGAGGGCGGCCTCGTCCTCCTCGGAGAGCTCCTCCTCGGCGACGGGCGCGGGCGGGATGACCGCCACCTCGACCGGGACGTCGGCGGGAGTCGGGTCCTCGGTGGGGACCTCGACGAGCGTCGGCTGCTCGGCGGCCGGCTCGACCTTCTTGCGACGGGCCCGGGTGGCCTTCTTCACCGGCGCGGGCGCGACCTCGGCGGTTTCCGCGGCGGGACCCTGGGCGTCAGTGGCCGACGTCTCAGTGGCCGACGTCTCAGTGACGGGCACCTCAGTTGCAGGGGCCTCACTCGCGGCGGCCGGCTCGACCTTCTTGCGGCGGGCCCGGGTGGCCTTCTTCACCGGTGCGGCCGCCACCTCTATCGCGGCGCCGGGCTCAGCGGTGCCGGGCTCGACGGCACCGGGCTCAGTGGTGCCAGGCCCAGCTGTACCGGACTCAGCGGAGCCGGGCGTAGCGGTACCAGGCACAGCAGCGACAGGCCCAGCGGCGCTGGACTCCGCGGCGCTGGACTCCGCGGCGCCAGCCGGTTCCACGGTGCCGGCCGCCTGTGACGTCTCGGCCGGCTCCGCGGGCGGAGCGGTGGCTTTACGGCGCGGGGCGCGCGTCCGGCGGACCGGGGTGGTGCTTGCGGCGGTGTCGCCGGGAGGAGTGGTGGCTCCGTCCCGCTCACCGCCCTGATCTCCCAGGTTGACTGGGGGCTCGTTATCGAGCATGGGGCGCTCTCCAGTTTCTCGGCGACCCCGGGCGCGGGTGAGCGCTGCCACGCAGGGTCGCTGCAAAGTTTTTCGGGCCCGGCCTACACAGTCGGGCTTGCCGAAGTCTGCCAGTGAACCTTTCTCAACCTGGCATCAGCCGAAGACCACCGGTCCGTTGTCCGGTTCCGGGTGTTACCCGCCTCGCCATGTTGAAAAACGCTCAAGAACGCCGGCCGGCCTCCCGGCTAGCGCTCTCCGATGCCGACGTCCACGCGATCCGTGTCCAACGGATCAGCGATCTCCCCCTGCGCGGTGAGTGTGCCCTGGGCCAGCCGGGTCACCCGTGGGGGCACCGGCGGCTCCAGGCCAGCCACCACGCGTAGGCCGGAGAGGACGTCATCGGGCCGAACGGCGGGAGTAACCTGCCGTACGACAAGGTCGATTATCGCACACGGTACCGCAACGGCCTCGGAAGGTAGGTCCGGCGCACCGGCCACCTCACACCGGGTGACCGCTGCCCGCGCGTCGAAACTCCGGCGGCCCTGCTTGGTCATGCGCTCCACCAGGACTTCCGGGGAGTCCAGGAACGCCGCCACGGCCTTCTCCGCCACCTCCGGCCCGACACCGGGCAGCTCCAGACGCCAGTGAGAGGCGTCGATCCGGTCAGCGAGGCTGCCCGGACCGGCGATCACCGCCTCCAGCACGTCCAGGCCCGGGGAGAGCGCGGCATCCAGCGCGGCACGCAACTCCTCCGGGTCGACCGGGGCCTGCAGGCCGATCTCCAGGTACTCCGCCTCACTGCCGACCCCGGTCGGGGCGGCGCTGGCGTACGAGATCTTGGGGTGTGGGGTGAAGCCCTGCGAGAAGGCGATCGGCGCGTTCGCACGTCGCAGCGCCCGCTCGAACGCGCGGGCGAAGTCACGGTGCGACGTGAAGCGCAGCGGGCCGCGCTTCGCATACCGGAGGCGGATCCGCTGGACGACCGGGGCCTGGCCGCCGACGGGCTGGTTCTTCGGAGGAATCGTCTATCTCCTAAGCGGGAACCCTTTGCGAAGGGCTTTCATTCGACTTCAGGGTGGCGGGCGGGGCGGTCAAACGGGTTACAGGTGTCAGGGGCAGCAGCTTCTTGCCGGTCGGGCCGATCTGGATCTCGGTGTCCATCGACGGGCAGACGCCGCAGTCGAAGCACGGGGTCCAGCGGCAGTCGTCCTGCTCATACTCGCTCTTGGAGTCCTGCCAGTCCTGCCAGAGCCAGTCCTTGTCGAGGCCCGAGTCCAGGTGGTCCCAGGGCAGGACCTCCAGCTCCTCGCGCTCACGGGTGGTGTACCAGTCCAGGTCGACGCCGAACTCCGGCAGCACCTCGGCGGCCGCGGCGACCCACCGGGCGTACGAGAAGTGCTCGGACCAGCCGTCGAACCGGCCGCCGTTCTCCCAGGCCCGGAGGATGACCTTGCCGACCCGGCGGTCGCCGCGCGACAGCAGGCCCTCGATCAGTGAGGGCTCGCCGTCGTGGTAGCGGAAACCGATCGCCCGGCCGAGCGAACGGTCGCTGTTGATCGCGTTCTTGAGCATCTTGAGCCGGCCGTCGATGGTCTCCGGTGTGTCCATCGGCGCCCACTGGAACGGGGTGTGCGGCTTCGGAACGAACCCGCCGATCGACACCGTGCAGCGGATGTCCTTGGTGCCGGCGGCCTCGCGACCAGCCCGGATCACCTCGTGCGCCATCTCGGCGATCTCCAGGACGTCCTCGTCGGTCTCACTGGGCAGGCCGCACATGAAGTACAGCTTGACCTGGCGCCAGCCGTTGGAATACGCCGTGACGACCGTCCGGATCAGATCCTCCTTGGTCACCATCTTGTTGATGACCTTGCGGATCCGCTCCGAGCCGCCCTCGGGCGCGAACGTGAGACCGGTGCGCCGTCCGTTGCGGGACAACTCCTGCGCCAGATCGATGTTGAACGCGTCGACCCGGGTGGACGGCAGCGACAGCGAGACGTTGGTGTCCGCATACTGCTCGGCCAGCCCGGAGCACATGTCACCGATCTCGGAGTGGTCGGCGCTGGAGAGCGAGAGCAGACCGACCTCGCTGTAGCCGGAGAACTCCAGGCCCTCCTTGACCATCTGGCCGACCGTGGTGATCGACCGCTCCCGCACCGGGCGGGTGATCATGCCGGCCTGGCAGAACCGGCAGCCACGGGTGCAGCCGCGGAAGATCTCCACGGCGTAGCGCTCGTGGACCGTCTCGGCCAGCGGGACCAGCGGCTTCTTCGGGTACGGCCAGGCGTCCAGATCCATCGTGGTGCGCTTCGACACCCGGAACGGCACGTCCGGCCGGTTCGGCACGACCCGCTGGATCCGGCCGTCGGGCAGGTAGTCCACGTCGTAGAACCGGGGCACGTAGATGCTCTCGGTCCGGGCCAGGCGCAGCAGCAGCTCGTCGCGCCCGCCGGGACGGCCCTCGGCCTTCCACTCCCGGATGATCCCGGTGATCTCCAGGACCGCCTCCTCGCCGTCACCGAGCACCGCGGCGTCGATGAAGTCGGCGATCGGCTCCGGGTTGAAGCTGGCGTGCCCGCCGGCCAGGACGATCGGGTGGGACTCGTCACGGTCGGCACTGTCCAGCGGGATGCCGGCCAGGTCGAGCGCGCTGAGCATGTTGGTGTAACCCAGCTCGGTGGCGAAGGAGATCCCGAACACGTCGAACGCCGTCACCGGCCGGTGCGCGTCGACGGTGAACTGCGGGACGCCGTTCTCCTTCATGAGCGCCTCGAGGTCGGGCCACACCGAGTAGGTGCGCTCGGCGAGCACGTCCTCCTGCTCGTTGAGCACCTCGTAGAGGATCTGCACGCCCTGGTTGGGCAGGCCGACCTCGTAGGCGTCCGGGTACATCAGAGCCCACCTGACGGTGGTGGTGTCCCAGTCCTTGACGACGGCACCGAGCTCGCCGCCCACATACTGGATCGGTTTGCTGACCCGGGGCAGCAGCTGCTCCAGCTGCGGGAAGACGGAACTCACGCTCATGGGTGTCCAGGGTACGCGGACTACCCGCCCAGTTCCGTCGCGGCCCGGTCCAGGTCGGTGGCGAGCAGGTCGGCCCGGAACGCGCAGAGCTGCAACGTCATCCGTGCGGCCCCGCGCTCGCCGACGACCAGGCGGATCGGCTTCCCCCGGTCGTCCAGGTCCCCGACGATGCAGTCGAGGAGCCGCACTCCGGCGCTGTCCAGGAACGAGACCGCGGTCAGGTCGATCAGCACGGCGCTGGCCGACGTGGTCCGTGCCACGATGGCCCGGCCGATGTCGTTGGCGTTGGCGAGGTCGATCTCACCCTTCAGATGGACCAGGTCGGCCGACCCGCGACGGGAGAAGCTCACCCACTGGTCGGTCATGACTCGCCCCGATGGCGGCGCATGATCACAGTCGTCCCCTCCCCGGCCCGGTCGAAGGCCACCTCGTCCATCGACTCGTAGATCAGTTGGAGTCCGCGGCCCCGGGCCACGTCGTTGCCCGGCCCGCGCCAGCGGCCCCGGTCGGCGACCCGGATCTCCACGGTGTCCGGGCTGATCGTGGCGGCCACGTCGACCACACCGAACGGGTCGTCCTGGTAGCCGTGCTCGATCGAGTTGGCCACCGCCTCGGAGCAGGCCAGCAGCACCGCGTTCAGACAGTCCTGGTCGACGCCGTGCCCGGCCAGCCAGCCGCGCATGTCGGCGCGGAGCAGCGCTATCTGCAGCGGGTCGGCGCCGATCGAGCGCTCCAGCCGCTCCTCGGTGCCGAGCGTGAGGCAGAGCAGGCACACGTCGTCGGAGTGGTCCCGGCCGACCAGGGTGTCGGCGAGCCCGGCGGCCAGGCCCTTGAGCGGGGCGTCGCGCCGGCGTGCGTACTCCCGGGCGAGGATCTCGAAGCCACGGTCGATGCCCCGGCCGCGGCGCTCGATCAGGCCGTCGGTGTAGAGCAGCAGGCGGCTGCCGGGGGCCAGGCGCAGCCGCTGCTCGACCCGGCGGACGTCACCGGCCCGCGAGCCGAGCGGCGCCGACCGGCCCTGCATGAGGTATTGCGGGGAGCCGGCCGGCTCGTGCAGCAGCGGCGGCAGGTGACCGGCGCAGGCGAACGCCATCTCGTTGCTGAGCAGGTCGACCTCGACGTAGACCAGGGTGGCCATCCGGGCCGAGTCGACCCGGTCACAGAACCGGTCCAGGCCCTCCAGCAGCCGGGCCGGCCCGTTCTCGGCCGACGCCAGCGCCCGGATCGCGCTGCGCAGCTGGCCCATCGTGGTCGCCGCCTCGATGCCCCGCCCCACCACGTCGCCGACCACCACGGCCAGTTTGTTCGCGGTGATCAGGAAGGCGTCGTACCAGTCGCCGCCGACCTCCATGTCCTGTGACGCGGCCTGGTAGTGGGTCTCCACCACGAACCGCGGATCGGTGCCGGGCACGTCCGCCGCGAGCAGGCTGCGCTGCAGGGTCCTGGCGATGGCCCGCTCCTGCTCGTAGAGCCGGGCGTTCTCGCAGGCCAGGGCCGCCCGGTCGGCCAGGTCGATCAGGAACAGCCGCTCCGTCTCGGCGCCCCGGCGGTCCGGCGCCATCCGCAGGGCGAGGGTGCCGAGCACCCGGCCACGGACGATGAGGGGCAGCACCGTACAGCCCAGCCCGTCGCCGTCGACGGCGAAGACCGGCGCGGCCGACTCGATCGCCTCGGCGGTCCGGGCCTCGATCCGGGCCGGGTCCGGCGCCGGGCCGCCGTGGTGCTCGACCAGGCCGGCCGGGCCCACCTGCAGCCGCACCAGCGCCCAGTCGGCGATCTCCGGCACCATCCGCTCGACCAGCCGGCGGGCCCGTTGGAGCAGCCGGTGCTCCTCGTCGAGCGCGCGGGTGGTCCGGGCCAGGAACGTGGACCGCTCCTCACGCCGGCGGGCGTCGTCGTAGAGGCGGGCCCGGTCCAGGGCCTGCCCGGCCTGCTGCCCGAGCAGCCGGATGACCCGCAGCTCACCGCCGGTGAGGACACGCTCCTCACGGAAGCTGAACGCGAGGACGCCCAGCACCACCGGGCCGCGCTGGTCGTCGGAGGGACCGGTGGTCAACGGCAGCAGGACCACGGTGCCGCGTTGGGACCGGCGCATCGACTCGGCCAGGTCCGGGAAGTGCGCCTCGGCCTCGGCCACCGTGCCGATCACGTGCAGGTCGCCGCGCCGGGCGACCTCGGCCACCGCCCGGGTCGACGACCGGGGCATGTCGTCCCAGTTGCCCGTGGTGGGGTCGGTGGAGGCCACCGCCACGAGTTGGTCCCCGTCGGCGTCGAAGAGGTAGATGCTGGTGCTGGCGGCCTGGAAGGCGGGCTCCGGTGCGCGGACCACCGCCTCCGCCACCTCGGCCTCGGTAGGGGCCGCCGCCAGGTCGGCCACTATCTGCTGCAGCACCTGGACCCGCTGCTCGGACGACTCGGCGGCCCGCCGGGCGGCCAGCAGCTCCCGCTCGTAGCCGCGCCGCTCGGTGGCGTTGAAGACCATCGTGCGGATGATCCGGGGCGCACCGGACGGGCCGCGCTCCAGCACCGAGTTGACCAGGGTGGGCAGCCGGCGCCCGTCCGTGCCGACCACCTCGAGCGCGATCTCGTGCACCTCGCCCTGCATCGCCAGCAACGGAGCGTAATGGGTCTCGTGGAAGATCTGGTCACCCGGAGTCAGCAGGTCACGGAACCGTCGGTGACCGATCAGGTCGGCCCGGGTGTATCCGGTCCACGTCAGGAACGTCTCGTTGACCCGGACGATGGTGCCGTCCGGAAGCGTCGTCAGGTAGCCGCACGGCGCATGTTCGTACAGATCCTCGGGATCGTCGTCCCAGGGCAGTCGCAACTCCTGTGTCACGTCCGGCCCACCAGATTCGCTCACACCAATGCTCCGCCGATCATGCCCGCTGTCTTACAACCAGGACTTGATGGCGTCAACCGTTTCCTCCGGCGCGCTCAGGTTCGGGCAGTGACCGGTCGCGTTCAGGGCCACGAGAGTGCTGTCCGGGGTGTTCTTGTGGACGTACTCACCGACCACGGCCGGGGCGATGACGTCGTCGGAGCACTGCAGGATCAGCGACGGGACCCGCAGGCTCGGCAGGTCGGCGCGGTTGTCGGAGAGGAACGTGACCCGCGCGAACTTCTTCGCGATCTCCGGATCCGTGGCGCAGAAGCTGTTGGTCAGCTCCTCACCCAGCTCGGGACGCTCCGGGTTGCCCATGATGACCGGGGCCATCGCGCTGGACCAGCCCAGGTAGTTGCTGTCCAGCGACTCCAGCAGGCCGTCGATGTCGCTCCGGGTGAAGCCGCCGACATACCCCGTCGCCTCGTCGTCGATATACCGCGGGGACGGGCCGACCATCACGATCCCGGCGAACCGCTCCGGCTCCCGGATCGCGGCCAGCACCCCGATCATCGAGCTGACCGAATGGCCGACGAAGACCACCTCGCGCAGATCGTGCTCGCGGAGAATCTCCAGAACGTCCTCGGCATACCCCTCCAGGGAGCCGTGCCGGTCGTCTCGGTAGGCCGAGAGATCGGACCGTCCGCTGCCGACGTGGTCGAACAGGACGATCCGATGGGTGTCCTGGAACGCCGGGGTGACGAACCGCCACATGTTCTGGTCGCAGCCGTACCCGTGAGCGAACATCATCGACCGGCCGGACCCGGTGCCCGAGATCGTGACCGCGTTTCTCTCCGTCGTGCCCATGCGATTGCGGCGCGCCGCTGACGACCGGCACGCCCCTCCCTCCCGCAGCGAATGAGTGTCGCCTGCCCGAGTGACTCAGGGCACCTTCCGGCCCGATGAGCCGGCACGAAGCCGAGTCCGGGTAACCATACGACTCCGGAGCGTTTCGCACATCGCCCTCGTTGTCCGGCATTCATGTCCGGCGTCCCGATCCCGACCTGCCGTCCGACTGGCACACCCGACCTAACCTGGGACGGGAGTGCTGCCTTCAGGCGCGCGGGAGGAGATCGAATCCATGGCCGACCAGCAGCCGGGTGACACCACCCCGGCCGCCGGAGTGCCCGACCGCACCCGGTTCGCCGGCCCCGGCGAGCCGCCGACGGCGGACGTGCCCGGCTGGTGGAGCGGGGCCGCCCCGGTTCCCGAGGCCGTGCCGCGCCGGTCGCTGTGGTCCCGCATGGTGGACCGGATCAACGGTGTGGAGCCGGCCGACCCGGACGACGACCGCACCACGATCCCGGCCGTCGACCCATGGGCCGATCAGGACACTCCGGTCTGGCCGGACGCGTACACGACCCCACCGGCGCCGATGCCCCCGACGCGCATCGAGAGCCCGGCGCCGTCACCGCGGATCGAGACTCCGGCACCGCCGACCCACATCGTGAACCCGGCGCCGTCACCCCGCATCGAGAACCCGGCGCCGCCGACCCGCATCGAGAATCCGGCGCCGCGGGAGACGCCGGCCGCACCGGCATCGCCCTTTCCGGCGCCGGGGACCTATCCGCCACCGGCCGGCGGCACCGGCCTTCCGCCCCTGATCCCGCCGAAGGTCCGCGCGTGGGGCCGGCGGGTCGCGGCCGACGCCCCCGACCGCTTGCGATCGCTCGGCCGGCAGGCCACGGCCAAGGGCCAGCAGGTCGCCGCCGACGCTCCCGACCGGCTCCGCGTGCTCGGCCGGCAGGCCACGGAGAAGGGCCAGCAGGTCGCCGCCAAGAGTCAGCAGGTCGCGGCCAAGAGCCAGCAGGTCGCCGCCGACGGCCGGCAGGCCGCCGCGGGCGCGCCCGGCCGGTTGCGCCTGCTGGGCCGCCGTCCCGCGCAGTCCGGGCCGCCGCGGATCCCGGTCCAGCCGCGCACGCCGGTCGCCGCGCCGTGGACGCCGCCGAGACCGCGGCGTCGTCGGCGGTTCCGTCGGCTGGGCCTGGTCCTGGTGGTGGTGCTGGCCCTGGCGGGCGCCTACTGGTATGTGCCCGGCCTGCGCCAGTATCCGGTGACGGCCGCGCTGCCGGACTCGTTCTCCGACCTCAGTCTGCGCGACACCGAGGCGAGCCGCCGGGCCGCGAAGCGCCTCGCCGACCAGTTGCAGGGCGGCGACGGCGACACGTTCGCCGGCGTCTACACCGATCCACGCGGCAAACGGGTCACCGTCTTCGGCGTCACCGGCCTGCGCCTGACCCCGGACACCGATGTGGAAGCCCAGCTCGGCCGCCTGACCGACGTACTCGACCTGAAGAAGATCGAGTCCTTCGACCTGGGCGAGTTCGGCGCCTACCAGCGGTGCGGCACCGGCCGCCTGGACGACACGTCGGTCGTGGCCTGCACCTGGGCCGATCACGGCAGCCTGGCCACGGTCCTGCTGACCCGCCGCTCGCTGAGCGAGAGCGCCAAGCTGGTGGCCGGCCTCCGCGAATCGGTCCTGAGACCGGCCTGACCTCACCGTCCGCGATCCGGTCCGGCTCGATTCACTTCATCCTGTACGGCTACCCGTCCCGCCTCGTGCTGATCCGCGACGCAGGCGCCACTCCCGGCCGACAGCGCGACCGCCGGGCTGATGCGACCTCCCGGGCCTCGAGACGGCGGCGGGAGGCCACACGGCGGTGGCGCCTGCGGCGGGAGGCGTGGAGCGGTGACCGGGGGCTCAGCCCGTGAGGCGCCTTGGCGGCCGCGCGTGGCACCCGCCTCGCGCCTCAGCACGAGGCGGGACGCGTAGCCGTACCAGAGCCTGGGTTTGACCGGGATTGATCACCTGGACCGCCGCAGCGGGACGGATCACTCGGATTCGTCGCGCTTGGGGGCGTAGCGGGGGATGTACTCCTGGCCGGTGAGCTTCTGGATCTCGGTCATCACGTAGTCGGTGAGCTCGCGCAGTGCGGTGCGGTCGTCGGAGCGGCCGATCGTCTCGATGGGCTTGCCGAACTTGACCGAGATCACACCGCGCTCGAGCTTCGGCACCACGCGACCGATCGGCTGGACCTTGTCGGTGCCGAGGACCCCGACCGGGATGATCGGGACTCCGGCGGCGACGGCCAGGCGGGCGACTCCGGTGCGTCCACGGTAGAGGCGACCGTCGGGAGAGCGCGTTCCCTCGGGGTAGACGGCGATCAGGTCGCCGCCCTTGAGGGCCGGGATGGCCGCGTCGAAGGCGGTGAGCGCGGCACGGCCGCCGGCACGCTCGACACGGATGGCGCCGAGGCCCTCCATCAGCTTGCGGTTGAGGAAGCCCTTGACGCCGGTGCCGGTGAAGTAGTCGGACTTGGCCCAGAACGCCAGGTGACGAGGGACCACGGTGCCGAGGAGGAGCTCGTCGGCGACGGAGAGGTGGTTGCCCGCGAAGATCGCGCCGCCGGTGTGCGGGATGTGCTCGATGCCTTCGACGTGCGGGCGCCAGCCGAGGCTCAGGGCCGTGCCCACCGTGGCTTTGGCGATCGAGTAGAGCAGGGGCAACTCGTCCTCCGGGACGCGTGGGGGGTATGTGGTGCTGTGAGGTTAGCTGACAGTGGCCGAGAAGTACCTAGTGATCTTGCGCCGGCCCGGACGCCCGCCCTCGTGAAGGCGAACATCCGGGCCGATCGGTTGAATCACACGCGGGTGACCGTCACCGTCACCTGCTCGCCGTCGCCGACCTCGCCGGTGAAGCCGTCACCGGCCCCGCCGGTAGAGCCGTCGCCTGCCCCGCCGGCCGGCTCGGTGAGCTCGACCGTGGTGGCCAGCGTCTCACCGGCGACGAAGTCCCGGAACGTCTCGACCGCCGCCCGGACCGCCGGCGAGGCCGACAGCACGAGGGTGATGCGGTCGCTGACGTCCAGGTCGGCGTCGCGACGGGCCTGCTGCACGACGCGGATCACGTCGCGGGCCAGGCCCTCGGTGGCCAGCTCGTCGGTGACGACCGTGTCGAGGACCACGACACCGCCACCGGCCGGCAGCGGCGCGGAGTTCTCCACGTCGGCGGCGACCAGCTTCAGCTCGTACTCCCCCTCGGCCAGGGTGACACCGGCCGCGACCGGAGCGCCGTCGACCAGCTGCCACTCGCCGGCCTTGACCGCCTTGATCACCTGCTGGACCTGCTTGCCGACCCGGGGGCCGAGCGCCCGCGGGACGACGGTCAGCACCTGCTGGCAGTACGCCGCGACGTCGTCGGTGAAGACCACGTCCTTGACGTTGACCTCGTCCTTGAGCAGGTCACCGAGCCCGGCGAGGGCGGCGCCCTGCGGCGTGGCCACGGTCGCCGACGCCAGCGGCAGCC
Source organism: Actinoplanes sp. CA-252034 (assembly GCF_050956125.1). Classification (NCBI taxonomy): domain Bacteria; kingdom Bacillati; phylum Actinomycetota; class Actinomycetes; order Micromonosporales; family Micromonosporaceae; genus Actinoplanes; species Actinoplanes sp. CA-252034. Next base: position 1,289,426 of record NZ_CP191846.1, on the reverse strand, counting down.
GGACCCGGAGGCCCTTGGCCTTGCGCAGCGACAGGGCCGCCGAGGCGACGTCCCGGATGGCGTCCATCGACGCGACCAGCTCGTGGTCGGCCGGGAAGGTGTCCGCCGAGGGCCAGTCGGTCAGGTGCACCGAACGGCCGCCGGTGAGGCCGCGCCAGATCTCCTCGGCGGTCAGCGGCGCGAGCGGCGCCACCACCCGGGTGACCGTCTCCAGCACGGTGGCGAGGGTGTCGAAGGCGTCCTCGTCCCCCTCCCAGAAGCGGTCCCGTGAACGGCGCACATACCAGTTGGTCAGCGCGTCGAGGTAGGACCGTGTCGAAGCGGCCGCACCCGAGATGTCGTAGTCGTCCATCTGCCTCTGGACGTCCTCCACCAGCTCCCGCGTCTTCGCCAGCACGTACCGGTCGAGCAGGTGGGTGGAGTCCGTCCGGAGCTTCGCCTCGTAGCCGGAGGCGTTCGCATAGAGGCTGAAGAAGTACCAGACGTTCCAGAGCGGCAGCAGCACCTGGCGCACCGAGTCGCGGATCGCCGGCTCGGTGACCGGCATGTCACCGCCCCGGAGCACCGGGGACGACATGAGCATCCAGCGCATGGCGTCCGAGCCGTACGTGTCGAACACCCGGTACACGTCCGGATAGTTGCGCAGCGACTTGGACATCTTCCGCCCGTCCTCGCCCAGCAGGATGCCGTGGCTCAGGCAGTTACGGAACGCGGGCCGGTCGAACAGCGCCGTGGCCAGCACGTGCATGGTGTAGAACCAGCCGCGGGTCTGCCCGATGTACTCGACGATGAAGTCGCCCGGGTAGTGCTGCTCGAACCAGTCGGCGTTCTCGAACGGGTAGTGCACCTGGGCGAACGGCATCGACCCGGACTCGAACCAGCAGTCCAGCACCTCGGGGACGCGGCGCATCGTCGACTTCCCGGTCGGGTCGTCCGGGTTGGGCCGGGTCAGCTCGTCCACGTACGGCCGGTGCAGATCCGTGACACGCACCCCGAAGTCGCGCTCCAGCTCCTCGTACGAGCCGTAGACGTCGACGCGCGGGTACTGCGGGTCGTCCGACTTCCACACCGGGATCGGCGAGCCCCAGAACCGGTTGCGGGAGATCGACCAGTCGCGGGCGTTGGCCAGCCACTTGCCGAACGAGCCGTCCTTGATGTGGGCGGGCGTCCAGTTGATCTGCTGGTTCAGCTCGACCATCCGGTCCCGGAACGTCGACACCGCGACGAACCACGACGACACCGCCTTGTAGACGAGCGGCGTGTCGCAGCGCCAGCAGTGCGGGTACGAGTGCGTGTACCCGTCGTGGCGCAGCACCACGCCCCGCTCCTTCAGCGTGGCGATCACCGGCTTGTTGGCGTCGAAGACCTGCAGGCCCTGATAGTCCGGGACCAGCGAGGTGAACCGGGTGTGCTCGTCGACGGTCACCACGGTCGGGATGCCGGCCGCGTTGCAGGCGTTCTGGTCGTCCTCACCGAAGGCCGGCGCCATGTGCACGACACCGGTGCCGTCCTCGGTGGTGACGAAGTCGGCGCCGAGCACCTGGAAGGCGTTCTCCCCGCCCGGCTCGACGAGGAAGTCGAACAGCGGCGTGTACCGGCGGCCGACCAGGTCCCGGCCCTGCACGGTGCCGACCTGCTCGAACCCTTCCAGCTCCTTGGCGTACGCGCCGACGCGGCCCGCACCCACGAGAAGCTTCTGCCCGTCCTTCTCCAGGACCGCATACTCGATGTCCGGGCCGACGGCCAGCGCCAGGTTCGACGGCAGCGTCCACGGCGTGGTCGTCCACACCGCGATGTCCTCGCCCGTCTCCAGACGGAACTTCACCGTGAGGGCCGGGTCGGTCCGGTCCCGGTAGACGTCGTCCATCCGGGTCTCGGTGTTGGACAGCGGCGTCTCACACCGGAAGCAGTAGGCGAGCACCCGGAAACCCTCGTACACGAGGCCCTTGTCATGCAGCGTCTTGAACGCCCACATGACCGACTCCATGTACTCCGGGTCGAGGGTCTTGTAGTCGTCCTGGAAGTCCACCCACCGGGCCTGGCGCGTCACGTAACGCTCCCAGTCCTTGGTGTAGGCCAGCACGGAGGTGCGGCAGGCCTCGTTGAACTTGTCGATGCCCAGGTCGACGATCTGCGCCTTGGAGGTGATGCCGAGTTGCTTCTCGGCCTCCACCTCGGCGGGCAGGCCGTGGGTGTCCCAGCCGAACCGGCGCTCGACGCGCTTGCCACGCATCGTCTGGTAGCGCGGGACCAGGTCCTTCACATAGCCGGTGAAGAGGTGCCCGTAGTGCGGGAGGCCGTTGGCGAACGGCGGGCCGTCGTAGAAGACGTACTCGTTGGACCCGTTGTCGCCGGCCGGCCTCTGTTCGACGGACGCCTCGAAGGTCTTGTCGGCCGCCCAGTGATCGAGGACGGCCCGCTCGACCGCCGGCAGGTCCGGGCTCGCCGGAACGCCGGTGGCGTCGGTGTGTTTCGGGTAGGCCATTCTGGTGTTCCCCTCAAGCAGTTCACATGACGTGACTGCGAGGACGAGCCTTCTCAGGGGCCCGCGGTACCACCTCGCTTGACGGGATGACCCCGCCCGCTCATTCGCCGGATGACCTGCGCGGTCCGGTGTCCGCCCGGTTCTACTGAGGCTTGCGCCCGTTCTTCCGGAGGCTCCCCGGTGATGGCCGGTTCAAAGCCTGCGTGCAGACAACGATACCGGCCACCCTCGGATTCCCTCATCCGCATTACCGCTCGGGTCGCAGTGTCCTCGACCAGAGCGCCACACCGTCCCGATCGCGCAGGTGAACGGTGAGCTCACCGGACCCGCCGTCGATCTCCACCTCGCCGAAATGCTGGAAGCCCAGGGCCGGTGACGTGTTCGCGACCGGCGGCGCGTTGACGAAGACGGCCTCGGGCCCGAACGTGCCGTCCAGAGCGTTCGGCCCGAAAGCGCCGGCGTGCGCGGGCCCGGAGACGAACTCCCAGAACGGGGTGAAGTCCTGCACGGCCGCCCGCGCCGGGTCGTAATGGTGCGCGGCGGTGTAGTGCACGTCGGCGGTGAGGAAGACGATGTTGCTCACCCGGTGCCGGTGCGCGGCTCGCAGCACCTCGGCGAACTCCAGCTCACGGCCCTTCGGCGCGCCCGGGTCGCCCTGGGCCACACCCTCCTGCGCGGTCGTGCCGTCCGGGACGACCAGGCCGAGCGGCAGGTCGGCGGCGATCACCTTCCAGGTGGCGCGACTGCGGCGCAGGCCGTCGATCAGCCACTCGCGCTGCCGGCGGCCGAGCAGGCCACGGGACGGGTCGGCGTACGTGTTGCCGTCGTTGGGGTCCTTGAGGGTTCGCATGTCCAGTACGAAGACGTCGAGCAGCGGGCCGTACGGGATCCGCCGGTGGATGGGCGCCGCCGTGTCGCCGAGCGGGAGCCATTCGAGGTAGGCCTGCCGTGCCCGGGCCGCGAGGACGTCCACCCGCTTCTCGGTGTAACGGGCGTCGGCCAGGATCTCCCCGGGATACCAGTTGTTGGTGACCTCATGGTCGTCCCACTGGTTGATCTGCGGCACCTCGGCGGCGAACCGGCGGTAGTGCTCGTCCAGCAGGTTGTAGGCGTACTGCCCGCGGAACTCGTCGAGGGTCTCGGCGACCTTCAGCTTGGCGTCGGTGAGCACGTTGCGCCACACGCGGCCGTCCGGGAGGGCCACGGTCTCGGTGAGCGGGCCGTCGGCGTACACCGTGTCCCCGCTGTGCAGCAGGAAGTCGGGCTGCCGCAGCCGCATCGACTCGAAGATCCGCATCCCGCCGAAGGCGGGGTCGATGCCCCAACCCTGCCCGGCGACGTCGCCGGTCCACAGGAACCGGATGTCGCGGCGGCGGTCCGGCGCGGTGGTCAGCTCACCGCTCACCGGCGCGCCGAACAACCCGGGCCGTTCCAGGCTCTCCACCCGGACCCGGTAGAAGATCCGCTCCCCGGCGGGCAGGCCACGCAGCCGGACCTTGCCGGCGAAGTCGGTGGCCGGGGTGACGACGGGGCCGCGGAGCACGCGCGAGCCGCGGAAGTCGGGCCGACGGCTGGTCTGCACCCAGAGCCTGCCGGGGCGGTCGGCCCGGCTCCAGACGACGGCGGAGTCCGCGGTGGCGTCGCCGCTCTGCACGCCGTGGGTGAGTATCGGGCGGGTGCCGCCCGCGGAGAAGGCGGGGGCTCCGACGGTCAGGCCGGCGACGCCGCCCGCCATGCCGGCCCGCAGCAGATCACGCCGGGAGATCGAGGTCATACCGTGATGCTTATCGATCGAAGGTGGCGTTCGGGTGGCCGTTCCCTAAACTCCCTGGTGTGATCCGGATCGAGCTCGACGAGCAGACACTGTCGCGTACCCGGATCGCGATCAGTCCGCTGCTGGAGACGGTGAGCAGCCTCTGGCTGGTGGGCCGTGCCCCGGCCGGGCTGTCGTGGCCGTTCACCGACTGGGTCCGGCGGGTCCGGGACATCCCGGTTCCCGAGCCGGCCCGGCTCCATCTCCAGCTGCCCAAACGGATGCCCGACTTCCTCGCGCCGATGCCGCTCACCCCGGCGCCGACGATGGAGGAGCAGGTGGAACTGCTGCGCCGCACTCCGGCCGAGGTGATCGACACCCAGCTCGGGATCCACTACCCGGACGGCTCGCTCCCGGCACCCCTGCGCCCGTTCCGGGACGATCCGGAAAGCGCGCTGGACCGCCTCGCCGATGGCCTAGCCACCTGGTGGGACGCCGCGTTGGCGCCGCACTGGCCGGCCATGCGGGCCGCCCTGGACGAGGAGGTGCTGCTCCGGGCCCGGGCGCTCGCCGCCGGCGGCCCGGACGCGCTGCTCTCCCACCTGCACGAGCGGATCATCTGGGAGCGGCCCGTCCTCACCCTGATCAAGCGCCTGGACCAGGGTTTCACGGTGACCGACAGCCGAATCCTGCTGGTGCCGCTGATCTTCTCTCGCGGCGGTCTGCTCTGTTCCACCGACGACCGCGAGACACAGATGGTGACCTACCAGGCCCGCGGCTCGGTGGTGCTGGCCGACAGCCCGGCCCCGGCGCCTGACGACCGGCTGGCCCTGCTCATCGGCCGTGGCCGGGCGGCCGTGCTGCGTGCCCTGACCACGCCGTCGACGACCACCGGCCTGGCGGCCACCCTGGGCCTGGCGATGAGCACCGTCTCCGAGCACCTGGCCGGGCTGCAGGCGGCCGGGGTGGTGCATCGGCGGCGGGCCGGGCGGCGGGTCCTCTACGGCCTGGAGCCGGCCGGTCTGGCTCTGGTGAACCTGCTCGGCGAGGATTCGGCCCGCACCGAATTCGTTTCCTGAGAACGGCTGCGTTCCCTAGTTTCGGGGCATGGAAAGCGACTACGCCATCGAGGCGGAGGGTCTGCGCCGCGCCTACCGGTCCCGTACCGGCTGGCTGCGGCCACGCCTCACCACGGTCGAGGCGGTCCGCGGCGTGGACTTCACGGTCCGCCGCGGTGAGCTCTTCGGCCTGCTCGGGCCGAACGGCGCCGGCAAGACCACCACCATCAAGATGCTCAACACCCTGCTCATCCCGACCGGCGGAACTGCCCGGATCTGCGGCTTCGACGTCGAGAAGCAGACTCGGGAGGTACGACGGCGGATCGGGTACGTGTTCGGCGGCGACCGCGGCCTCTACGACCGTCTCTCCGCGCTGGACAACCTGCGCTACTTCGCCGAGCTCTACGGGGTGCCCGCCCGCGACCAGAGGAGGCGCATCGCCGAGCTCCTCGAACTGGTCCGGCTCGCCGGGCGGGAGCACGACCGGGTCGAGGGCTACTCGCGGGGCATGCGGCAGCGCCTGCACATCGCCCGGGGGCTCCTGCACTCGCCGGAGGTGCTGTTCCTCGACGAGCCGTCGATCGGGGTCGACCCGGTCGCCGCCCGCGAGCTGCGCCAGACCGTGGCGAACCTGGCCGCCACCGGCACCACGGTCCTGCTGACCACCCACTACATGGCCGAGGCGGACGAGCTCTGCGACCGGATCGCGGTCATCGCCGACGGGCGGATCCAGGCCCTGGGCACTCCGGCCGAGCTGCGCAGCCGGGCGGACGGGCGCCGGGTCGTCGAGGTGGAGGCGTACGGGGTGCCGGACACCGCCCTGGCGGCGCTGCGGGACCTGCCGGGCGTACGCGAGACGGCGGTGGAGACCCGCGGCTCGCTGCAGGTGCTGACCGTGCAGTCGGACGCGCACGTGGACGTGCAGGGTGACGTGCTGCGCGAGCTGGCCGGGATCCGGCTGGGCCGGGTGGACAGCCGGGAGCCGACCCTGGAGGACGCGTACGTGACGATCGTGGGCGCCGCATGAGAACGATCAGAATGCTCCTGGTCGGCACGCTGATGCACGCCAAGCACCTCAGCCGGTCCCCGTTCGAGATCGCGATCTCGCTGGTCGTGCCGGTGGTGCAGGCCGTGCTGGCGGTCTACCTGTTCCGCTCCGGCGGCGAGCAGGACCGGCTGCTGCAGGCCGCGGTCGGCGCCGGCCTGATGGGCGTGTGGTCGTCGGTGCTCTTCGGCTCCGGCGGCGCCATCCAGAACCAGCGCTGGCAGGGCACCCTGGAAATGATCATGATGGCGCCGCGGCGGCCGGTCGTGGTGATCCTCCCGCTGACCATCGCCACCGGGATCACCGGCACCTACTCGCTGCTGGCCACCCTGATCTGGGGGCGGCTGCTGTTCGGCATCCGGCTCGACTTCGCGCACCCGTACGCCTTCGGCGTCGCCGCGGTGGTCTGCATCGTCGCGCTCGGCATGTTCGGGCTGCTGCTGGCGTCCACGTTCGTGCTGATGCGCAACGCCAACGCGCTCGCCAACGTCCTGGAATACCCGGTGTGGCTGGTCTCCGGCATGCTCGTGCCATTGACCGTGCTGCCCGTCTGGACCGGGCCGATCGCCGCGGTGCTGCCCACCACCTGGGGAGCGCGAGCCCTGCACGAGGCGACCACCGGCGGCCCGGTCTGGCCGTCCGTCGGGATGTGCCTGGCGATCAGCGGCCTCTGCCTGGGCCTCGGCGCGGCCGCCCTGACCGTGGTCGAGCGGCGTGCCCGCGTCACCGCCACCCTGGCTCTCGCATGAGCGAGCTCGCGAGCGAATCATCAGGCAACGTTTGTCACTCATGGCGACGCCGGAGCGAAGCGGAGGTGGCGGCATGAGCGAGCTGGCGAGCGAATCATCAGGCAACGTTTGTCACTCATGGCGACGCCGGAGCGAAGCGGAGGTGGCGGCATGAGCGGGCTGCGGTTGGTGACGGTGGGCGGCATGATCGCCTACCGAGCCCTGTTCAACTGGACCCGCCCGGCGCTCTTCGTCGGCACCCTCTTCATCGGGCCGCTGTTCCAGCTGCTCTTCTTCGCCTACCTGGGACGGCAGCTGCGCGTCGGCGACGACCAGTTCTTCCTCGTCGGCAACGCGGTGCTGACCGCCTCGCTGGCCTGCGTGTTCGGCGGGACGATGGCGGTCGCCAACGAACGGCGCTTCGGCACCCTCGGGCACGTGCTGCTGTCACCGCGCAGCCGCACCGCGATCTTCTGGGGGCGCGTCCTGCCGTACGCCGGAAACGGGCTCTTGATCTCGGTCTTCACCCTGACCGTGGCGTCACTGATGCTCGGCCTGCGGATCTCGGCCACCGCGCTGCCCGGTCTCGCGCTGGCCATGGCGGCCGGCTCCCTGGCCTGCGGCTTCTTCGGGCTGACACTCGGCGCGCTGGGGTTGCGCTTCCGCGACGTGTTCGTGATCTCGAACGTGGCGGTGGCCGTGCTCCTGCTGCTCACCGGGGTGAACGTGCCGCCCGGCAACCTGCCGCAGTGGATGGTGACCGTCGGGCAGGGACTGCCGATCACCCATGCCGCGGAGGCGGCCCGAATACTGGCCGCCGGGCGCGGCCTCGATGCGGCCGCGCCCATGATCGGTCGGGAACTGCTGGTGGGAGCGGTCTACGCGGTCGTGGCCGCGGTCCTGCTCAAGTTCTTCGAGGCCGAGTCCCGTCGCCGGGCCAGCCTCGACACGCTCTAGATCTTGGGGAACCAGAGCGCCAGCTCACGCTCGGCGCTCTCCGGCGAGTCGGAGGCGTGCACCAGGTTCTCCCGGTTGGAGAGTGCCAGGTCACCACGGATCGTGCCGGCGGCCGCCTTGCGGCCGTCGGTCGCGCCGATCATCGCGCGCACCACCTCGATCACCGAGTCACCGGAGAGGACCAGGGCGGCCAGCGGGCCACTCGTCATGAAGTCCTTCAGAGGCGGGTAGAACGCCTTGTCCACGTGTTCCGCGTAGTGCGCATCGGCCAGCGAAGCGTCCATCGTGCGCAACTCCAGCGCCTCGACGACCAGGCCCTTACGCTCGAAACGGGACAGAATCTCGCCGAGCAGGCCGCGGCGCACCGCGTCCGGCTTGATCAGGACGAGCGAACGCTCGGTGGTGCTGGACACGCAGTTCCTCCGTTACAAGGGCAGACACGCGGAGGTTCAGCCTATCGGTACCGGGAACCAGGCGAGCGGCGATGTCCGGACTGCCGCACTTTCGCGGATGCGCCACCGGGTCATAACCTGACGGGAACTACCGGGAGGTCCACAGTGGCGAACCAGACCGGCCGACCCATCGCCCCGGCGCGCAAGCTGGTGGCCTGGATCATCGGCACGATTGCGGTCTTCGTGATCGCGCTCGGTCTCGGCATGTCCAGTTCACCGGTCGCGTTCTTCGGGGTGGCGGTCCTGGCCATAGCCGTGGCGGTGGCCTTCATGCCCGCGCCGCGCCGGGGTGGGCGCGCCACGGTGGCCGGCACCGCCGAGGTCCGGTCGATCACACCGCCACCGGTGGCCGGCGCCTACGGCCGCGCCACCATGCAGCTGATCGTCGTCGCGCCCGGGCTCGGCGCCTTCGAGACGACGGTCCGCGAGCCGCGGATCCCGGTCGAGAAATGGCCGCTGCCCGGCGCGACCGTGCCCATCACCGTCGACGTCGACGACACCCGCCGGGTGCGGGTCAGCTGGCGTGACGCGCCCGCCCGCCCCGAAGGCGACGACCCTCCACCGCCCCAGGCCCCCGCCGGGCGCACCGATCCGGACGACCTCGACGACGAGGTGTTCGGCAGCGTCGACGAGCCCTGGCAGGGGCGTGAGGACGATTGGGAGGTCGACTCCGACGGTCCCGGGCCGTCGTCGGGGTCACGCGGCACCGCGACCGCCTACGCCCGCCGTACCGGCGCGCCCGTCGTGGTGCGCGAGACCGCCGCCGGCACCATCGTCGAGGGGCACGTCGTCGACAGCGACGAGGAGCCCTCCCCGCTTCCGCGCCGGGCCCGTCCGGTGCAGCCGGAGGCGGCCACGGTCGCCGAGCCGGCCGACGAGCCACCGGCGCGCACCGCCCCGGCCGCCTCCGACCCGGACATCGACCTGAAGGTCGACCCGGACGACGAACCCGACTGGGGCGACCCGGAACCGCCGTGGCGATCTCCCGGCGCGGATCCGGTCTCCTCCGGGCGGGCCGCCCCCACGCCTTCCGTTCAGCACGAGACCAGCACCGACGCTCCCTCCCGCCCGGCTTCCTCCCCGCGCACGCGTCCGCCACCGGCCCGGCGACGTTCGAGACGTCCTCCTCCGGCCCGGAGGCATTCGAGGCGAATTCCTCCCGTCCGGGGTCGTTCGGCGCGACTTCGACGACTTCCTCGGGCCCGGGGACATTCGAGGCAGCTCCCTCCGGTCCCTCCGATCCCTCCGGGACGGCTTCCTCCGGGACGGGATCGTTCGAGGCGGCTTCCTCCAGCGGTGCTGAGCCGGACACCGCGGCCCGCAGCGGGCCCTCCTCGGCGTCGGCCTTCGTCGCCTCACCCCGGGCCGACCCCTCGCCCGGCCCGGCGGCCGCCTCACCGTCTTCTTCCGGCCCGGCCTCCAGCCGTCCGGCGGGTTCCCGCCCGAGCCCACGCCCGCGAGCCACCTCAGCCACCGCGACGGTCGAGAGAGACCCCTCATCCGGTACGGCCGAAACGCCCACGACCGCAACCACGACCACCACGACACACGTGCCCGGCACGGTGCCCCCGGCCCAGCGCACGTCGGCCGAGTCACGCCCCGACCCGGCCGCCGACATCGACCTGGACCTGGACGGCCCACCCACCAGCCCGGTGACCGCCGTCCCCCTGGTGGCGCCGACCACCGGCATCCCCAGCCAGGGCACCCACGGCCGTACCGGTTCCCCGACCCGGGACACCCCGGAGCACACCGGCCGGACCGGGCCCGTCAGCGGCACCCCCGCAGCGGACCCACCACACCGAGCCGAGGCCACCACCAGCGCCCCCACCGCCGACCCGGAGCAGGCACGGCGTACTCGCGGCACGGATCCGGTCTCCACCTCCCGGGCAGCCTCCACCGCCGACCCGGAAACCGGCGCCAGGCCGGATGCCCACGCTGGGCCCCGGGCCGACCTCGGTACACCCGTAGGCCGCTCCACCACCGATCGCTCGCCGGATCCGGTCGACCCGATCTCGCCGGCAGGCCGCTCCGCCGATCCGGTCTCCCCCGCGGGCCGCACTACCGAATCCGGCTCCCACGCGAGCCGCTCCGCCGAACAGGTCTCCTCCGCGGGCCGCACTACCGAATCCGGCTCCCACGCGAGCCGCTCCGCCGAACAGGTCTCCCACGCGGGCCGCTCTGCTGAGCCGGTCTCTCCCGCAGGACGTCGCACTGATCCGATCGATCCGGTCTCTCCGGCGGGCCGGTCGCGCGGCGCTGCAGCCCGCAGCTCCGGGCTCACCCCGCCTCCGCCGCCCACGGCCCGCCGACGGGACGCGCCGAGCCCACCTCCGCCACCGGTAGCGCGCCCGAGCCACGCGGCCGCCCCGCCTCCGCCCCCGGCCCGGCCCACCCGCGCGAGCGACACCACCCGCGACCCCAACGCCTGGGCCCGCCCAGCCGAGCCCACCTCTCCGGCACCGGCCGCCCAGCCCGCGCCGGCGCCCCGGTCGCCCTCCGCCGACGACCGCTGGGCAGCCCCGGCACGCCCGGTCTCGCCGGCCCCGAGGCCGGCCCCGTCGCTCCGCCCCGACCCGCCGGCGGCCGACGCAGACCGCCGGGACCCCGCGGCAGCCGATCCGAGCCGCCGGATTCCGGCAGCGGCCGACCCGAGTCGCCCGGACCCGGCAACCGCCGACACGGGTCGCCGGGACCCGGCAACCGCCGACCCGAGCCGCTGGGACCAGGCAGCCGCCGACACGGGTCGCCGGGACCCGGCAACCGCCGACACGGGTCGCCCGGACCCGGCAACCGCCCACACGGGTCGCCGGGACCCGGCAACCGCCGACCCGAGCCGCCCGGACCCGGCAGCCGCGGAGGCGGGTCGCCGGGACACTCGTTCCGAGTCGTCCGGGATCGCCCAGCAGGCGCCTGAGGCCTCCCCGCAGCGGCCCGGCGCCGCGCCTTCCCACTCGGCGTGGGCTCAGCCCGCCGCCCGCCCCACGCCGGACCAGGAGCGCTGGGCCCAGTCCGACCAGGAGGCGGCCGCGAAGATCCCGCCGAACGTCGAGGCGCGTCCGCTCGGCAGCCGCACCCGTTTCTTCGCCCAGCCGGGCGACGAGACGGAGTCGTTCGAGACGGAAGGCGCACAGCAGCCGACCGAGACGCAGCAGCCGACACGAGCACAGCAGCCGAGGGGGGCACAGCCGCGCCCGGAGCCCATTCCGGCGTCGGCTCCCTCCGCCCCGTCGCCGGTGGCGCCTCCGCCGACCGCTCCGCAGCCGGATCGCCCGTTCCCGAGCGCCCCGCCTCCGGCCACCGCCCGCACCACCGCGCCGCGCCCGGGTATCGACCAGATCGACATCCCGCTCGACAACTTCCCGTTGCGTGGCCACAACCTGCCGATCAACACGAACCCGGAACCCGCGCCCGAGGAGGAGCCGCAGGCGGCGGCTGCCCGGGCGGACGGCATCGTGGCACCGCCCGCCGAGGACACCCCGCGCCCGTCAGCGCTGCGTGACGGCATCCTCGGGGTGGCGGTGGGCCGGGCCGCGGTCTCCCCGGACGCCTTCCCGGCTCCGCACCCCGACGACGCCCCGGCGCCCGGCCGGAGCCAGGGTGACGACGTCCGAGCGCCCGGCCGGAGCCAGGGCGACGACGTCCCGCCGCCCGGCCCGGGTCAGGATTCCGGTGAGCAGCGGCGTGCCGGCCCGTGGGGTGACTTCAGCGGCCGCCCGGACGAGCGCGCCGGCGACGTGATCACCGGTTACCCGAGTGCCCGGCCGGCCAGCGCCGGTGCGATCCACGGCGTCGGCATCACGGTGCTGGTCACCGATCTGGAGCGGTCGACGGAGTTCTACCGGGACGTCCTCGGCTTCCATGAGATCGACAACGGTGACGGCAGCGCGGTGCTGGCGTCCGGCGACACCCGCCTGGTGCTGCGGACCGTGCACAATCTGACCGCCGAGGCGGGCCGTCTGATCTACCTGAACCTGGAGGTGGGCGACATCGAAGCGGTCCACGCCGAGCTGCGGGAGAAGGGCGTCAAGTTCGTCCACTCGCCGCGTCCGGTGAACCGTGGCGACAAGCTGGAGCTGTGGTCGGCCACGTTCCGCGACCCGGACAACCACAACATCGCGATAACCCAATGGCGGGCGATCCGCTGAACGACCCGATGAGAAAGGGCGGCCGGAGAACCGGCCGCCCTTTCTGTCACGTCACGCGGGAGTGGTCACCCGAGGATGCTGCGACGGACATGCATCGCGTACGCCCACGTGAGCCCGAAGATCACCCCGACGGCCGCGAGCGTCCAGTGCAGCAGGCCTCCGACCAGCAGCAGCCCCTGGAGAACGGCCCCCGCCGTCCACGCCCAGTTGCGTTTCATCATCCCGGCCAGCACGATCGCGAGCACCGTGGCGACGAGCGCCGCCGTGATCGCCGGGCCCTTACGATCCCCCGCGATCACGGCCAGCGGTGCGATCGTCAGGAGCAGCACGACCACTTCCAGCACCAAGGTTCCGGCGCCGAGTCCGCGTACCGCCGCCTCTGGATTCTTGAGTCCGGAACGCCGCGGCGCGGCAGCCGGACCGCTCTCCGACGGGGTCGCGTCGTCTTCCGGAGCGGTCATCGCTTGAGCAGTTTCCGCGCGTCGGCGACGGTCACCACCGAGCCGGTGATCAGCACGCCGACGCCGCTGAGCTCGCCGGACGCGTCGTCCTCGGCCTGGACGACGGCTTCCTCGATGGCGTCGGGCATGTTCGAGGCGACGGTGACCCGGTCCTCGCCGAACACGTCGATCGCGAGGCGGCCCAACTCGACGGCGGGAAGGGCGCGAGGCGAGCTGTTCTGGGTGACCACGAGCCGCGCGACGACCGGTTCGAGCAGTTCGAGGAGCCCGGTCACGTCCTTGTCGCCGAGCACCGACAGCACCGCGACCAGGTGCCGAAAGGTGAACTCCTCCTCCAGCGCGGCGACCGTGGCGGCCATGCCGTGCGGGTTGTGTGCGCCGTCGAGCAGGATGGTCGGCGCGCTGCGGACGCGTTCCAGCCGGCCGGGTGAGTCGACGCGGGCGAACCCCTCACGGACCAGGTCGGCTTCGAGCTGCCTGCCGGGGCCGGCGCCGAGGAACGCCTCGACCGCGGCGAGCGCGATCGCGGCGTTCTGTGCCTGGTGGGCGCCGAAGAGCGGCAGGAAGATCTCGTGGTAGACGCCGCCGAGCCCCTGGAGCGAGAGCAGCTGCCCGCCGACCGCCTGGTGGCGCTCGACGACGCCGAACTCGCTGCCCTCCCGGGCGAGGGTGGCGCCCATGTCGGCGCAGCGTTCGAGGATGGGCCGCATGGCCTCCTCGGTCTGCAGCGCGGTGACCACGGTGGCGCCCTGGTGGATGATGCCGACCTTGTGCCAGGCGATGTCCTCGATCGTGTCGCCGAGCCACTCGGTGTGGTCGAGCCCGATCGGGGTGAGCACGCACACACCGGCCTCGATGACGTTGGTGGCGTCCTCCTCGCCGCCGAGACCGACCTCGACGACCGCGATGTCGACCGGCGCGTCGGCGAACGCCGCATACGCCATGGCGGTCGTCATGTCGAAGTAGGTCAGCGGTTCCGGGTTGCGCGCGTCGATCAGCTCGGCCAGCGGCGCCACGTCGTTGTACGTGGCGACGAAGCGCTCCTCGGAGACCGGCTCGCCGTCCAGGCTGATCCGCTCGCGGACCGTCTCCAGGTGCGGGCTGGTGTAGCGGCCGGTGTGCAGCCCGTGCGCCTGCAGCAGCGCGTCGATCATCCGGGCCGTGCTGGTCTTGCCGTTGGTGCCGGTCAGGTGGATGGCCGGGTAGGCCCGCTGCGGGGTGCCCAGCACGTCCACCAGGTCCCGGATCTTCTGCATGTCGAAGACCATGCGGGTGAAGCCGCGCTTGTTCAGCGCGGCCTCGACCTCTTCGTATTCGGTGCTCATGCGCTCGGCAGTGCTTCGAGGGCGGCCGCGATCCGGACCAGGTCCGCTTCGGCGGCGGCCAGCCGGTCCTTGATCTTCACGACCACCTGCTCCGGTGCCTTCCCGACGAACGCCTCGTTGCCGAGCTTGGCCCGGCACTGGGTGGCCTCCTTCTCGGCGGCGGCGCGGTCCTTCTCCAGGCGGGCCCGCTCGGCGGCCACATCGATGGCGCCGCGGGTGTCCAGGTCGACGGTGATGCCGCCGGTCACGGTGAGGGTCGCGGTGGTCGCGAAATCGGCGCCGGGCGCGTCGAGTCGGGCCAGCGAGCGGATCAGCGGCTCGTGCGTGTGGATGCCGACGTTGCCCAGGCCGGTCAGCGCGGCGGTGACCCGCTGGCTCGGCTTGAGCCCCTGGTCGCTGCGGAACCGCCGAACCTCGGTGACCACCTTCTGCAGGGCGGCCAGCTCCTCCTCGGCGGCGTCGTCGATCAGCGCCCGGTCGACGGCCGGCCAGGCCGCCGTCATCACCGTCTCGCCGCCGGTGAGCGCGATCCACAGCTCTTCGGTGACGAACGGGATGACCGGGTGCAGCAGGCGCAGCAGCTGGTCGAGCACGTGCCCGAGGACCCGCCGGCTGCGCGCCGCCTCCGGCGTGTCGGATGCCAGCACCGGCTTGCTCAGCTCCAGGTACCAGTCGCAGACGTCGTCCCACGCGAAGTGGTAGAGGGCGTCGCAGACCTTCGCGTACTCGTAGGCGGCGAAGTAGCCGTCGACCTCCGCCGTCACGTGCTGCAGGCGGGAGAGGACCCACTTGTCGATGGCCGACAGCTCCGACGGCGCCGGCAGATCACCGTCGACGGTCGCGCCGTTCATCAGGGCGAAGCGGGTCGCGTTCCACAGCTTGTTGCAGAAGTTGCGGGAGCCCTGGCACCACTCCTCGCTGATCGGCACGTCGGAGCCGGGGTTGGCGCCGCGGGCCAGCGTGAAACGGGTGGCGTCGGCGCCGTACCGCTCGATCCAGTCGAGGGGGTCGACGACGTTGCCGAACGACTTCGACATCTTCTTGCCGAACTGGTCACGGACCATGCCGTGCAGGTTGACGACGTCGAACGGCTGCTTGCCGTCCATCGCGTACAGCCCGAACATCATCATCCGGGCGACCCAGAAGAACAGGATGTCGTAGCCGGTGACCAGCACACTGGTCGGGTAGAACTTCTCCAGGTCGGCGGTCTGCTCCGGCCAGCCCAGCGTGGAGAACGGCCACAGGCCCGACGAGAACCAGGTGTCGAGGACGTCCTCGTCCTGGCTCCAGCCGTCACCCGACGGCGGCTGCTCGTCCGGTCCGACGCAGACGATCTGGCCGTCCGGTCCATACCACACCGGGATGCGGTGGCCCCACCACAGCTGACGCGAGATGCACCAGTCATGCATGTTGTCGACCCAGGCGAAGTAGCGCTTGGAGAGCTCGGCCGGCTCGATCTTCACCCGGCCGTCGCGCACCGCGTCACCGGCCGCCTTGGCGAGCGGCCCGGTGCTGACGAACCACTGCAGCGACAGCCGCGGCTCGACGGTCGTCTTGCACCGCGAGCAGTGCCCCACCGAGTGCAGGTAGGGCCGCTTCTCCGCGACGATCCGGCCCTGCTCCCGCAGCGCGGCGACGATGGCCGGGCGGGCCTCGTAACGGTCGAGCCCCTCGAACGGCCCGGGCACGGTGATGATCGCCCGCTCGTCCATGATCGCCGGGCTGGGCAGGTTGTGCCGCTGGCCGATCTCGAAGTCGTTCGGGTCGTGGGCCGGCGTCACCTTGACGGCACCGGTCCCGAAGGAGGGGTCGACGTGCTCGTCGGCCACGATCGGGATGCGCCGCCCGGTCAGCGGCAGCTCCACCTCGGTGCCGACCAGGTGCTTGTAGCGCTCGTCGTCGGGGTGCACGGCCACCGCGGTGTCACCGAGCATCGTCTCGGCCCGCGTCGTCGCGACGACGATCGAGTTCGCCCCCTCGCCGTAGCGGATCGAGACGAGTTCACCCTCGTCGTCGGTGTGCTCCACCTCGATGTCACTGAGCGCCGTGAGGCACCGGGGGCACCAGTTGATGATCCGGTTGGCCCGGTAGATCAGACCGTCGTCGTACATCCGCTTGAAGATCGTCTGCACGGCCCGGGAGAGGCCCTCGTCCATGGTGAACCGCTCGCGGGACCAGTCGACGGAGTCGCCGAGCCGCTTCATCTGGCCCAGGATCGCGCCACCGGACTCGGCCTTCCACTCCCAGACCCGCTCCACGAACGCCTCACGGCCCAGGTCGTGACGGGACAGCTGCTGGGCGGCGAGCTGCCGCTCGACGACGTTCTGTGTGGCGATGCCTGCGTGGTCCATGCCGGGCAGCCACAGCACCTCGAAGCCCTGCATCCGCTTGAGCCGGACCAGGGTGTCCTGGATCGTGTGGTCGAGGGCGTGACCCACGTGCAGCGATCCGGTCACGTTCGGTGGCGGGATCACGATGGTGAAGGGCGGCTTGTCACTCTTCGGGTCCGCGGTGAAGTAGCCCTCCGATACCCAACGCTCGTACCGCCGCTGCTCTACCTCGCCCGGCTGGTACTGAGCGGAGAGTCCACCGGTGGGCCGGCTGTCGGGGGTACGGGTTTCGGTCGCATCGGTCACCCGACAAGTCTACGGAGCCCCGCCGCCCGCAACGAACCCGCACCTCCTCCGAGGGCCGACACCTGTCGCGGCGCGCCCGCGAATCGCCGTTCGGACGCCCGGTCGGGTTCGCGGCGGCGAGATAGGCTCGCCTGATGTCGGACCGCGGCCAGAACCCATCACCCTCCGCAGCCTCCGCGGAGGACGTCTCCGACCACGCCGAGGACCCGGCTCCCACGCCCGCGTCACCCGCCGTTTCCAGCGACGACGTCCCTCTCGAGCTCAGTGCCACCGACGACGGTGACGCCGCGTTCAGCCTCACTGGCGCCGACGAGCAGGAGGACACCCCGGCACGGCCCCGCACCGCACGCACCGTCGTGCTGGCGAGCCTGCTGCTCGTGTCCCTGGCCGGAGCGTCGACGCTGGCATGGTTCGGCTGGCAGGTGAACACGCAGCGCAAGACGACGCTGTCCACTCCCTCGACGATCGGCGCCCTGACGCTGGACGACAGCGAGCAGGCCACCTCCACCGCGGACTATCTGCAGTCCGCGCTCTCCGCCGAGATCGCCCTGGACAAGGCGGTGGGCGCCGTCTACAACAGCAGCGACGAGCGCTCGGTCCTCTTCTTCGGCGGCACCACCCTGCTGTGGTCCCCCGAGAGCGACCTGGATTCGTCCTTCGACCTCGTGGCCGACGACAAGGGCACGATGACCGGCTTGAACGAGGTCGACGCCGGAGACTTCGGCGGCGTGATGAAATGCGGAGTCTCCCGCTCGACCGACGGCGACATGACGGTCTGCGGCTGGGCCGACCACGGAAGCATCGCACTGGCCCTGTTCCCCAGCCGAACCGAATCCGAAGCGGCCCCCTCATGCGCGAATTGAGAAGCGCAATTCAAACCCGCTGATTCGGGGTACGTGCCACAACTCCCACAACCGCACCACCGAGCTTCCGGCTGCGCCGCGACCGCCGGCACCCAGCCCGGCCCGCGTCCAGCAAAGTAAACCCCGCCCGCCGGCACCCAGCCCGCTCCGCGTCCAGCGCGGTAACCCGTCCGCCGGCATTCGGCCTGGCACGGCACCGAAATGCCCCGGGAAAGCAGAAAGGCCCACCCGTTACCCGGGTGGGCCTTTCCATACGTTGAGTCCGGCGGCGTCCTACTCTCCCACACCCTCCCGAGTGCAGTACCATCGGCGCTGAAGGGCTTAGCTACCGGGTTCGGAATGTAACCGGGCGTTTCCCCTCCGCTATGACCACCGAAACAGCCATCAGCAGAACCAACCAGCAACCGTCGGGATCTCTCCCTCAGGGTGGTTGTTCGTTTGCTGTGAATCACACAGTGGACGCAAGCGCAATGTATAGGGTGGTTAAGCCCTCGGCCTATTAGTACCGGTCAACTCAACACGTTACCGTGCTTACATCTCCGGCCTATCAACCCAGTAGTCTAGCTGGGAGCCTTACCCACTCAAGGTGGTGGGATACCTCATCTCGAAGCAGGCTTCCCGCTTAGATGCTTTCAGCGGTTATCCCTTCCGAACGTAGCCAACCAGCCATGCTCCTGGCGGAACAACTGGCACACCAGAGGTTCGTCCGTCCCGGTCCTCTCGTACTAGGGACAGCCCTTCTCAAGTATCCAACGCGCACGGCGGATAGGGACCGAACTGTCTCACGACGTTCTAAACCCAGCTCGCGTACCGCTTTAATGGGCGAACAGCCCAACCCTTGGGACCTGCTACAGCCCCAGGATGCGACGAGCCGACATCGAGGTGCCAAACCATCCCGTCGATATGGACTCTTGGGGAAGATCAGCCTGTTATCCCCGGGGTACCTTTTATCCGTTGAGCGACACCGCTTCCACACGCAAGTGCCGGATCACTAGTCCCGACTTTCGTCCCTGCTCGACCCGTCAGTCTCACAGTCAAGCTCCCTTGTGCACTTACACTCAACACCTGATTGCCAACCAGGCTGAGGGAACCTTTGGGCGCCTCCGTTACCCTTTAGGAGGCAACCGCCCCAGTTAAACTACCCACCAGACACTGTCCCTCGACCCGATCAGGGCCGCAAGTTAGATACCCAAACCCAACAGAGTGGTATTTCAACAATGCCTCCACCCGAACTGGCGTCCGAGCTTCACCGGCTCCCACCTATCCTACACAATTAAATTCGGATACCAATGTCAAGCTATAGTAAAGGTCCCGGGGTCTTTCCGTCCTGCCGCGCGTAACGAGCATCTTTACTCGTACTGCAATTTCGCCGGGCCTGTGGTTGAGACAGTGGGGAAGTCGTTACGCCATTCGTGCAGGTCGGAACTTACCCGACAAGGAATTTCGCTACCTTAGGATGGTTATAGTTACCACCGCCGTTTACTGGCGCTTAAGTTCTCCGCTTCGCCCCGAAGAGCT
>NZ_CP191846.1:492500-1265000 GCF_050956125.1 Actinoplanes sp. CA-252034 | reverse complement strand
TTTTCGATCGCCCGCGCCCGTAGCAACACCTCCCAGTGGTCGCGCCCGGTGTGCAGCATGAACGCGGCCGGCACCACGAGGATCCGGGCGCCGGCGATCGCCAACCGACGGTAGAGCTCGGGGAACCGCAGGTCGTAACAGATGCTCAGCCCGGTGGGCACGCCGCCGACCTCGGCGACCACGGTGACGTCTCCGGGCGCCACGGTGCGCGACTCCTGATAGGAGACCCGGCCGGCGATCTCCACGTCGTACAGATGGATCTTGCGGTAGGTCGCCGCCCTCTCGCCGCCGGGAGTGAAGAGCAGCGAGGTGTTGTAGGTGCGCGCCGCATCCGGGCCCGTCTCGTGGAAGGAGCCGGCATGCACCCAGAGCCCCAGCTCGCGGGCCGCCGTCGCGAAGAAGGCGGCGAACTCGCCGTCGATCGGCTCCGGTTTCGGAGCCTCGGCGGAGCGGCCGAGAAAGTCGACATACTCCGGCAGGACCGCGAACTCCGCGCCGCCGGCGGCGGCACGCTCGAGCAGATCACGAGCGACGGCGAGATTGTGGGCACGGTCTTCCCGTGAGTTCAGCTGGCAGACGGCGACACGCATGAATCGAGCGTACGGCCACCCGCCCCCGATTCGTGCCGGTGCGACCCTGCCCGCTCTCATTGCTGTGCACGAGCACTCGGTGCAGCCCGCACCCGGCCGCAACGCCATCCTCACCGCTCTCAGTGCTGTGCACGAGCGGCTCGGGACAGCACGTCGCCCGATCGATCGGAAACCGGGTTCGTCAGTTGGGCGCCGCCCGCCCGCCTCCGGTTACGTGCGGAGAGCGCCGGAAACAGCACTGCCGTCATCCCATGAGGGTGACGGCAGTGTGGTGAAGCGGAGAGCTGGTCAGGCAGACTTCTCCTCGCGGTCCGGACGGCGGCGGCGGCCGACGAACTCGCGCGGGACGATCGTCGGGATCACGTTTTCCACGACGACCTCGCGGGTGATCAAGACACGGGCGGCGTCAGGATTGCTGGGGACCTCGAACATCACGTTCTGGAGGACCTCTTCCATGATCGCGCGCAGGCCACGGGCGCCGGTGCCCCGGAGCATGGCCTGGTCGGCGATGGCCTCCAGTGCGCCCTCGTCGAACTCCAGCTCCACGCCGTCGAGCTCGAAGAGACGCTGATACTGCTTCACGTAGGCGTTCCGCGGCTCGGTGAGGATCTTGATGAGCGCGTCACGGTCCAGGTTGCGGACCGTGGTGATCACCGGAAGCCGGCCGATGAACTCGGGAATCAGGCCGAACTTGAGCATGTCCTCCGGCATGACCTTGCCGAAGATGTCATCGGTGTTGCGCTCGGAGATCGACCGAAGGCGAGCGCCGAAGCCCACACCACTCTGGCCGACCCGCTGCTCGATGATCCGGTCCAGCCCCGCGAAGGCGCCGCCCACGATGAACAGCACGTTCGTCGTGTCGATCTGGATGAACTCCTGGTGCGGGTGCTTACGTCCGCCCTGCGGCGGGACGTTTGCCACCGTACCCTCGAGGATCTTGAGAAGGGCCTGCTGGACGCCCTCGCCAGACACGTCGCGGGTGATCGACGGGTTTTCGCTCTTGCGGGCGATCTTGTCGACTTCGTCGATGTAGATGATGCCCTGCTCGGCGCGCTTGACGTCGTAGTCGGCGGCCTGGATGAGCTTGAGCAGGATGTTCTCGACATCCTCGCCGACATAGCCGGCCTCGGTGAGCGCCGTGGCGTCCGCGATCGCGAACGGCACGTTCAGCATGCGGGCCAGCGTCTGCGCCAGATGCGTCTTACCGCACCCGGTCGGGCCGATCAGCATGATGTTGGACTTGGCCACCTCGACATCGCTGCCCCCGCCGGGAGCGCCGTTCGACTCGGCCTGGATCCGCTTGTAGTGGTTGTAGACCGCGACGGAGAGTGCTCTCTTCGCCTGTTCCTGGCCAACGACGTAGTTGTCCAGGAACTGGCAGATCTCCATCGGCTTGGGAAGCTCTTCCCACTTCACCTCGCCGGTCTCGGCCAGCTCCTCTTCGATGATCTCGTTGCAGAGGTCGATGCACTCATCGCAGATGTAGACCCCTGGGCCTGCGATGAGTTTCTTGACCTGCTTCTGCGACTTCCCACAGAAGGAGCACTTGAGTAGGTCGCCACCGTCGCCGATCCGTGCCACCTACGTTCTCCCTGCGTTCATTGGCCGGCCGTCGACCGGACCTTCTACGAGGACTGATTGCCTCGTTGCCATCTATCGTCCGCCGACCCGCCTACCTGAGGCTGCAGTCTCGACGTTACCCGCAAAGGGGCAGTTCTCCGACCCCCCAAAACGGGCGTGTCAGGGGTCGGCCAGTCTAGCGCCCGCCGGCCGGCCCCTGACACCGCACACCCAGGGTCAGACGTCTGCGGTCTGGAGGCTCTTCTTACGAGTCGCCAGAACGACGTCGACCAGCCCGTACTCCTTGGCCTCGTCGGCCGTCATGATCTTGTCGCGGTCGATGTCCTTGCGGACCTGCTCGATCGGGCGGGTGGAGTGATGCGAAATCAGCTCCTCCAGCTGGGTCCGCATCCGCATGATCTCGCGCGCCTGGATCTCGATGTCCGACCCCTGGCCGTAACCACCCTCGGTGGCCGGCTGGTGGATGATGATCCGCGAGTGCGGGAGCGCCATGCGCTTGCCCGGGGTACCGCCGGCGAGCAGCACGGCGGCCGCACTGGCCGCCTGGCCGAGGCAGACCGTGCTGATGTCGGGCCGCACATACTGCATGGTGTCGTAGATCGCGGTCATCGCGGTGAACGAGCCACCGGGCGAGTTGATGTACATCAGGATGTCGCGGTCCGGGTCGGTGCTCTCCAGCGTCAGCAGCTGGGCCATCACGTCGTTGGCCGACGCGTCGTCCACCTGCACGCCGAGGAAGATGATCCGGTCCTCGAACATCTTGTTGTACGGGTTGGACTCCTTGATCCCCCACGAGGTGCGCTCGGAGAACGAGGGCAGCACGTAGCGGTTGTGCACCGGAGCGAACCCGGGAGGCATGGAAAGGTCGGTCATGGTTCAGCTCCTCAGTTCAGCGTTCCGGCACCGTCCGGAACCTGCGTGGCCCCGGTGATCACCTTGTCGATGAAGCCATAGTCCTTCGCCTCCTCGGCCGTGAACCAGCGGTCCCGGTCGAAGTCGGCCGCGATCTGCTCCTGAGTCTGACCCGTGTGAAACGCGATCCGCTCCTGGAACATCCGCTTGGTGTAGAGCATCTGCTCGGCCTGGATGGCGATGTCGGCGGCGGTGCCACCCATGCCGCCGGACGGCTGGTGCATCATGATGCGGGCGTGCGGAAGGGCGAAACGCTTGCCCGCGGTGCCGGCGCAGAGCAGGAACTGCCCCATCGAGGCCGCCATGCCCATCGCCACGGTCTGCACGTCGTTGTCGATGAACTGCATCGTGTCGTAGATGGCCATACCCGAGTAGACAGAGCCACCCGGCGAGTTGATCCAGAGGTGGATGTCCGCCTCCGGGTCCTCGGCGGAGAGCAGCAGCAGCTGCGCGCAGATGCGGTTGGCGCTCGCGTCGGTCACCTCGCTGCCGAGGAAGATGATTCGCTCCCGCAGCAGACGGTTGAAGACCGAGTCGTCGAGGTTGCCACTCAGGGTGTCACCGCCGCCGCGCCGCGACACGGGCCCGGTGGGGATGTGGAGATCGGTCATGGCAGCCCTTCACAGCTTGCTGTGTCGGCCGAGAGTCCGGCCGGCAGGTTGTCCGTCGTACGACCAACCTAACTGGTCGGATGCGCATCAGCTTCCCGCTCGGGCAGGTGTTCGCTGACAGCGCATCGGGTGGCCGTACCCCCGGAAAAGACACCGGCCACCGCGCACCGTGAGCGGTGCGCGGTGGCCGGTGAGAAGCGAATCAGATCAGTGGTTGTGACCCGCGTGCTCGTCGCCGTCGCGAAGGTCCTCCAGCGAGAGCGTGTTGCCCTCGGAGTCCTTCATCGTGACCTGCTCCATGACCGAGGCCAGCGCCTTGCCCCGGCGCACGTCGCCGAAGACGGCGGCCGCGGCGCCCGAGCGCACCAGCTGGTCGTAGTACTGCTGGGGCTGCATCTGCGCGCGCTGCGCCCGGTGCACGATCTCGTGGCCGAACTCGTCGTCGGTGACCTGGACGTCCTCGGCGTCGGCGATCGTGTCGAGCAGCAGCTGGATCCGGACGCCCTCCTGAGCGGCCTCGGTCAGCTCCTGGTCGATCTGCTCCTCGGTCTTCTCCTCGGAGGCGAGGTAGTCGGCCAGGGTCGCGCCGATCCGCTCGAGCTGGTCGGTCATGGCCTGCTTGCGGCCCTCGACCTCGTCCTTGACGACGCCCTCCGGCGCCGGGATGGACGCCGCCTCGACGAGCTGCTTGAGCGCCTCGTCACGGGCCGCGTAGATCTGCTCGACCTTCTTGACCTTGGTGAGGCGGGTCTTCAGGTCCTCGCGGAGCTCGTCCAGGGTGTCGAACTCGCTCGCCAGCTGGGCGAAGTCGTCGTCGATCTCGGGGAGCTGCTTGTCCTTGACGCTCTTCACGACGACCTTCACCTCGGCGTCACGGCCGGCGAAGTCGCCGCCCACGAGCTGGGTGGTGAAGTTGGCCTCCTCGTCGGCGGACAGGCCGACGAGCACCTCGTCGAGGCCCGGAAGCAGCTGCTTGCTGCCGACCTCGTGCGAGATGTTGGTGGCCGAGCCGCCCGGAACGTCCTCACCGTCGACGGTGGCGTTCAGGTCGAGCTGAACGTAGTCACCCTCCGCAGCGGCGCGCTCGACGGTCTTGAGGGTCGCGAAGCGCTCACGCAGGCCGTTGATCTGCTCGTCGATCTCGTTGTCGCCGATCTCGACCGCCGGGACCTCCACGGTGATCGCGGAGAGGTCCGGCACGACGATCTCGGGGCGGACGTCGACCTCGGCCGTGAACTTCAGCGGCGCGTTGTCGGAGAACTCGGTGATCTCGACCTCGGGACGCCCCAGGGTCTTCACGTCGTGCTCCTGGACCGCGGCGAGGATCTGCTGCGGGATCGCCTCCTGAACAGCCTCGTTCAGAACGGCGCCACGACCGACGCGCTGGTCGATGACCGCTGCCGGAACCTTGCCCTTGCGGAAGCCCGGCACCTGGACCTGCGAGCCGATCTCCCGGTACGCCTTCTGCAGGCTCGGCTTGAGCTCCTCGAACGGCACCTCGATAGCGAGCTTCACCCGAGTCGGGCTCAGAGTCTCGACGGTGCTCTTCACAGGCGTACTCCTTGTTGCTGCGGATGTTGGTGTCAGTCGGGGTGGCGGGATTTGAACCCACGGCCCCTCGCTCCCAAAGCGAGTGCGCTACCAAGCTGCGCCACACCCCGTGGCGTCGGCCAGTGTATGCGGTCCGCTCGCCCGCGTGTGCGCTGGAGTCACCTGGTGGGGAATCCGGTTCGCGCGGACGGTAGATGATTCAGTAAGCTGTGCACGAGCCCCGAGGTTTTCGGGGGTCACGCGGGCGTAGCTCAATGGTAGAGCCTCAGTCTTCCAAACTGATTACGCGAGTTCGATTCTCGTCGCCCGCTCAAGTTTGTGCTGTTCAGAGCCTTGTATCATCGATACAGGACGATAAGGCAAGATCGTTTGGTAGGGATCTTGGTGGGACTCGGCCTCTACCGTCACGGCGACTCGGCCAGAGTCGGTAACTCGGCCAGGCGCCGTCATCCATGTCACACCTGTTCAGACCAGATGCCCCTCGGCCATGACACACCGGCGCCTCCGCCGCGTCGGCGTGTCGTCGGAGTGGAATCTGAAGACAGAGACTTCGCTGGGACTGGATTCCGGTCGTGATCGCACGGTCCGGAGCCGGGTCGATGCCCGCCATGGGCGGGATCTCCCAGATCTTGGACGCGGCGCCCCTCACGCCGAGAACAAGGATTCGCCGTGCACTCGCCGGCATTCCGCTGAAGGATTCTCCGCCACCAGACGCAGCATGAGCGCACGGTGTGCAAGCGTCCGCGCCGTCGGTCCCGGGACACGGCGGCGGGCGCGCAGGTCACGATGCCAGCGCAGTACCGTTTCCGGCCGCACCAGCAGCGTCGACCTATGCAGACTCGCTCGCAGCAAGGCACTCCGGCGAAGACACACCGATCAGTCGGGTGCGGCGGCGGCATCGTGGACGAGCCGTGGCCAATGGCGCCTTTGGATGGACAGGCCGTCGTGATGCTGCTTGAGGGAAGTCCTGGGCCGCCCGTGTCGGCCGGCCACCGGTCGCTTTTAGGCATTTCAAGGAGAGGTTCGTAACCCTGCCTCTTCGTCGCCCCCTTCGCATGTGCCTGCAAGGTATTGCTGTGGTTGCCGTTGTGCTGGGAGGCGGTTTTAGGGTTCGGCGATCATCTGAACGGCTGCGGGTTTTCTGTCCGAGCCGCCGGGTCGGCGGCTGGTCGGGGGATCCGCGTACCGCCAATCGCATCTACTAGGCATATGCCGCAAATCCGTACCGTTCGGGCATCTGTTTGTTGTCGAAGGGTTACCGATGCTGCGGCAAAAACCTCGCACGATCACGGGGCTGGCAAGCGATCGCGTGACCTGGCGGTCCCGCCGGTTCGCGACGCTGACCTTGGCGTGCGTGCTGTCTCTGCTAGTGCCCTTCGTCGCCGTGCCTCCGGCGTTGGCCGCGGACGTGGTCACGGTGACCAACCCGGGCGGCCAGGTCGGCCCGACCAATGTCGCCTATTCCAAGGCGATGACCGCGACCGGCGGCACCGCCCCGTACGCGTGGTCAGCGCTGTCGTTGCCGCCCGGCTTGGCAATCGATGCGGGCACCGGTCTGATTTCCGGCACCCCCACCACCGCCGGGAACTACACGACCAAGGTCACCGCGACCGACATCACCGGCATCGCGGGTACCGCGCAGTTCAGCTTCGCGACCGGGGTGATCGTCACCTACCCGAGCAGCCGCGGCGCCAAGACCGGCACGCCGATCACCCCGTGGCAGCTCAAGGCCGCCGGCGGCACCGGCACCTTCACCTGGACGGCCACCGGCCTGCCCACCGGGCTGAGCATCGACGCGAACACCGGCACCGTGTCCGGCACCCCCACCGTCGACGGCACCACCACGGTCATGGCCACGGCCATCGACACCGCCGGCAAGTCCGGCGCCACCAGCTTCCCGTGGACCGTCGGCCCCGGCGCCACCGTGACCGATCCCGGAACCCTGCACGCCACCACCGGCGTCGGCCTGTCGAAGCAGCTGACCGCGACCGGCGGCACCACCGCCTACTCGTGGACCGCGACCGGCCTACCCGCCGGCCTGACGATCAAGTCCAACACCGGCGTAATCTCCGGCACCCCCACCACGGCCGGAACCTCCTCGGCGCAGGTCACCGTCACCGACGCCGCGAAGATCCCCACCACGATCACCGTCACTGTCGTGGTCACCGCCCCAATCGCCGTGACCACTCCTGCAACCCGCACCGACGTCACCGGAACCGCAACGTCGCTGTCGCTGGCCGCCACCGGCGGCGTCGCCCCATACACGTGGGCGGCCATCGGACTGCCCGCCGGCATGACGCTCAACTCGGCCACCGGGGTCATCTCCGGCACCCCGACCTCGGCCGCGACGCTCACGGTGAACGTCACCGCCACCGACGCCGGGCAGCGCACCAACACCGTCTCCTTCGGGTGGAACATCAGCGGCCCGATCACGGTCGCCAGCGTCTACGGCCAGGTCGGCCCGACCGGCGTCGCCTACTCGAAAACGCTGACCGCCAGCGGCGGCACCGCCCCCTACCGGTGGACCGCCACCGGCGTGCCCGGCGGGCTGTCGCTCGACGCGAGCACCGGGGTCATCTCGGGAACGCCCACCACGGCGGGTAACTACACCGTCAAGGTCACCGTCACCGACAAGGACGAGCTCACCGGCGCCGTCTCGTTCCCATTCTCCACCGGCGTGATCGTCACCTACCCCACCGAGCAGGGCAGCGCCAACGGCACCCCGATCACCCCGCTGGTCATCAAGGCCGCAGGCGGCACCGGCACCTACACCTGGACCGCCAGCGGCCTTCCCGCCGGGCTGAGCATCGACGCGGCCACCGGCACCGTCTCCGGCACTCCCACCGCCGACGGCGCCTACACCGCCGTGATCACCGCCACCGACACCGCTGGCACGTCGGGTGCGACCAGCTTCGCCTGGACGATCGCCGCCGCCCCCGCCCTGCCCAACCCCGGCACCGTGCACGCCACCACCGGCGCCGCGATGTCGCACCAACTGACCGCCACCGGCGGCAAAGCCCCCTACAGCTGGCTGGTCACCGGGCTGCCCGCCGGGCTGTCCAAGTCGAACACCGGTCTCATCTCCGGCATCCCCACCACCGCGGGCACCGCAACCCTGACTGTGACCGTCATCGACTCGTTGAAGATCACCAATACGGTGACCTTTCCCCTCACCGTCGGCCCCCCTGTCACCGCGGTCAGCCCCGGCGCCCGAAACAACACCACTGGCACGGCCATCACCAACCTGCCGTTGACCACCGACGGCGGAACCAGCCCGTACACGTGGACGGTCACCGGCCTGCCCACCGGCCTCACCGCCACCACCACGGGTGTCATCTCCGGCACCCCCACCACGGCGGCGAACGCCACCGTCACCGCGACCGTCGTCGACGCCGCCGGACGCACCGCCACCACCTCGTTCACCTGGACCGTCGCCGGCCCGGTGACCATCACCGACCCTGGCACCCAGGCAGGCACCGTCGGCACCGCCACCGGGCTGGGCTTCGCCGCCACCGGCGGCTCCGGCGGCTTCCGCTGGGCCGCGACTGGCCTGCCCACCGGACTCGCCCTCGACGCCACCACCGGCGCCGTCTCCGGCACCCCCACTGCTGCCGGTTCCTGGACTGTCGCCGTCACGGTCACCGACACCAACGGCGCCACCACCAATCTCAGCGTCGTCTGGACCGTGGCGACCGCCGTCGCGGCGATCACCCCCGCCGCCCAGACTTCTGTCGCCGGAACCGCGGTCACCCTCACCCTGACCGCGGGCGGCGGCACCGCCCCTTACACCTGGACCGCCACCGGACTCCCGGACGGTCTGAACCTCGACCCGGGCACCGGCATCGTGACCGGTACACCGACCGCCGCGACCGCCGGATCCACCGTCACCGTCACCGTCACCGACACTGTCGGGCGCACCGACCAGACGTCGTTCACCTGGATCGTCGAGCTGACCGCCCCAATCGCACTGACCGCCACCCCTGATGGCGTGCAGACCGTCCAGCTGACCTGGGCCGCGGTCGACGGCGCCGCCGGCTACCGCCTCTACCGCGACGGCACCCGCCTGACCGACACCGGCGCGATCACCACCCTGCGCGACTCCCAGCTCGACGGCGCGACCACCTACCAGTACCGGATCGCCGCACTCAGCAGCGAGAGTCTGGAAACCGCCACCAGCCCCGCCACCACGGTCACCACCCTCGCTACCCCGGTCGCCGGCGAGAACTACACCACCTGCTTCACCAGCGAGCCCCGCGGCTGCACCTACACCTCCAGCGTTCCCGCAGACGCGACGCACCCGGACGCCGGTCGAGAACTGACCGACGGCATCCACGGCACCCTGGACGCCGGACCGGCGTGGCAGGGCCGCCGCCCGAACAACCAGTACACGATCACCGTCGACCTCGGCGCCAGCCGACCCCTCACCGAGATCAACAGCAGCTGGCTCCAGAAGCAAAGCCAGGGCGCCGCACTGCCCCTGACCGTCGTCTACGGCTTCTCGAACGACGGCACCAACTTCACCGACCTGGCCCTGATCACCCGCCCCTACGTCACCGACGCCGACCAGATCAAGACCTACCGCGCCATCGGCCTGGCCGAAACCGCCCGCTACGTCCGCGTCACCGTCAACGGCAGCAGCGGCTGGAGCCTGCTCGACGAGATCGAACTCCGCGGCGTCATCGCCGGCATCCAGCCCGCCCTCACCCTGACCACCCCAGCCCCGGCCGCCAGCGACCAGGGCCAGCAGATCACCGCCCTGCCGATCACCGTGACCGAGTCCGCCGGACCGTACACGTGGACCGCCGACGGCCTCCCGACGGGCCTGTCGATCGGCCGAACCACCGGCGTCATCACCGGCACCGTCCGCACACCCGGCACGTACACCGTCACCGCAACCGCCACCAGCGTCAGCGGCCGCACCGGCCGTACGTCCTTCCCCTGGGTCGTATACGCGGCTCCTGCTACCGGGCCCGTTATGGATTCCGGGAAGGTCACCCGGCTTGGCGCCGCGACGGCAACTGGTGGTGTGGCCGTACTGAACGGCTTCGCGTACACGGTCGTGGGTTACAAGGTCGTCCGGTACGACGTCACGGCGGGTAGTGACGCTGTCGCTCAGCCGGTGGCCGGTGGTGACAACTCCGTCTGCACCGACGCCGGTAGTGGCGGGCAGGCCCGCCTGTACTCCGGCACCAAGGTCATCGGCACCGACGGTTCGGTGATCTACATCAACGACTCGTCCTGCGGGCTACGGGCAGTCACCCCGGCCACGGGGGCGATCCGGAAGGTCTCCTCAGCGGTCCCCACCGGAGCGGCGATCGCCGGACGCTACCTGTACTCCGCCGACACGGCCTCCAGGCTGTGGCGCTACGACCTGCAGTCCGGCCAGCAGACGCAGATCCTGCCGAACACCGCCCTGACCGGTGTCCTGGCCGCCGACGACAGCTACCTGTGGGTCTTCAGCAACTACACGGTGAACCGTCTGGCATTGAACGGCTCCGAGAACAAGACGTTTCCGATCTCCACCTCTCTGGCGGGGGTGACTGCGGCCCGCTCAGCCGGGGACTACGTCTACTACACCGACAGCCGCAACCTGCTCACCCGGATCAACAAGTCCGACGGCACCCTGCAACTCGTCGCCGGCGACGGCGCCCACACCGACGAACTGCTGTACAACACCAGCAGCATCGCCACCGACAACACCAACCTCTACACCGCCGGCGACCAAGGCCTCGCCAAACTCACCACCACCACCCGTACCTATGCCGCACCCGCCGCCGGGCCCGTCATGGACTCCGGCAAGGTCACCCGACTTGGCGCCGCGACGGCAACTGGTGGTGTGGCCGTACTGAACGGCTTCGCGTACACGGTCGTGGGTTACAAGGTCGTCCGGTACGACGTCACGGCGGGTAGTGACGCTGTCGCTCAGCCGGTGGCCGGTGGTGACAACTCCGTCTGCACCGACGCCGGTAGTGGCGGGCAGGCCCGCCTGTACTCCGGCACCAAGGTCATCGGCACCGACGGTTCGGTGATCTACATCAACGACTCGTCCTGCGGGCTACGGGCAGTCGCCCCGGCCACGGGGGCGATCCGGAAGGTCTCCTCAGCGGTCCCCACCGGAGCGGCGATCGCCGGACGCTACCTGTACTCCGCCGACACGGCCTCCAGGCTGTGGCGCTACGACCTGCAGTCCGGCCAGCAGACGCAGATCCTGCCGAACACCGCCCTGACCGGTGTCCTGGCCGCCGACGACAGCTACCTGTGGGTCTTCAGCAACTACACGGTGAACCGTCTGGCATTGAACGGCTCCGAGAACAAGACGTTTCCGATCTCCACCTCTCTGGCGGGGGTGACTGCGGCCCGCTCAGCCGGGGACTACGTCTACTACACCGACAGCCGCAACCTGCTCACCCGGATCAACAAGTCCGACGGCACCCTGCAACTCGTCGCCGGCGACGGCGCCCACACCGACGAACTGCTGTACAACACCAGCAGCATCGCCACCGACAACACCAACCTCTACACCGCCGGCGACCAAGGCCTCGCCAAACTCACCACCACCACCCGCGTCTACGAACCACCCGCCAACCGAGCCCCCGTGGGCTTCGGTGACCTCCGTCCTGTCGGCCCTGCCACGGCAGCCGGTGGTGTGGCGGTGCTTGGTGGGTTCGCGTACACGGTCGTGGGTTACAAGGTCGTCCGGTACGACGTCACGGCGGGTAGTGACGCTGTCGCTCAGCCGGTGGCCGGTGGTGACAACTCCGTCTGCACCGACGCCGGTAGTGGCGGGCAGGCCCGCCTGTACTCCGGCACCAAGGTCATCGGCACCGACGGTTCGGTGATCTACATCAACGACTCGTCCTGCGGGCTACGGGCAGTCACCCCGGCCACGGGGGCGATCCGGAAGGTCTCCTCAGCGGTCCCCACCGGAGCGGCGATCGCCGGACGCTACCTGTACTCCGCCGACACGGCCTCCAGGCTGTGGCGCTACGACCTGCAGTCCGGCCAGCAGACGCAGATCCTGCCGAACACCGCCCTGACCGGTGTCCTGGCCGCCGACGACAGCTACCTGTGGGTCTTCAGCGGGCAAACGCTGCACCGACTTGCGGTCAACGGCAACACCGCCGACACCAAGACGTTCCCCCTGCCCCGCGGCGGAGTCACCGCGGCCCGCTCGGCCGGCGACCACGTCTACTACACCGACAGCCGCAACCTGCTCATCCGGTTCAGCAAGTCCGACGGCACCCTGCAACTCGTCGCCGGCGACGGCGCCAAAGGCGGCCTGCTCAACAAAAGTTCCGCCATCGCCACCGACGGTATCAACGTCTACACCGCTGGCGAGCAAGGCCTCGCCAAACTCACCGACTCCGTCCGCGAGTTCGCCTCGCCCGCCGACGGTCCGGTCCTGGACGCCGGCAGGATCACCCGGAACGGCCCGGACGCCTGGGCGTCGGGCGTGACCGTCTTAGGTGGATATGTCTACACCGGTGTCGACCACAAACTCGTCAAGTACAAGGTCGACGACGCGGGAAACGTCGCCGCGGTGCCCGAACTGGTCATCGGCAACGGCACCGTCGGCTGCCAGGACGGCGATAGCAGCGAAATAATCAGCTTCAACGAGGCCAAGGTCATCGGCAACGACGGTGCAGTGGTCTACGTCAACGACCCGGGATGCGGTCTGCGGACGGTCAGCCCAGACGGGAAAACCACCCGGACCATCGGTTCCCCGCTCGGCAACTACACCGCAGTCGCCGGCCGGTTCATCTACAGCACCGACTACGCCGGCAAGATCTGGCGCTACGACATTCAGAGCACCACGTCCACGCGCCTGGTCGAAAGCGTCACCCTGAGCGGCCCCATCGCTGCCGACAGCCAATACCTGTGGGGTTTCAACAATGACGGCAAGCTCTACCGCATCCCGATCAACGTCCCCGCCGAGATCACAACGTCCCCGATGCCCCCACATGCGGTGCTCGGAGCTCTTTCGGTCGGCGAATACGTCTACTTCGTTGACGGCCGGAACCTTCTGAGTCGTATCAGCAAAGAGGACGACAGCCTGCAGATCGTGGCCGGCGACGGTGCCCACAACGACAAGCTGCTCTCCAACGCATGGGCCATCGCCGCCGACGGCAAGAATCTCTACATCGCCGGCAAAGACGGCCTGTACGGCATCGCAGCGGACAACCGCGACTTCACGCAGCCGACCGAAAAGGCTCCTAACCTCGACCCCGGTGTCACCCAAACGACGATTACGGATCCGCCCCTTTCTGGCACCCTAACGGGCGTCACCGTCCTCAACGGGTTCGCCTATACACCGTCGGCTTATGGTGGAGTGCAAAAGACGGACATCTACACCGGCACCACCAGTCGCGTAACGAGCGAAGGTAGAGGCGGGTGCAACGACGCGAGCGAAGGTAACGCAGCAACCTTCATCAACCCATACATCATCGGTAACGACGGAACGCTCATCTACGTCTACGACCAATATTGTGGCCTGCGCGCCGTCAACCCCATCACCGGCTCCACCCGCACACTCCGGGCACCAGCCAACGAGCAATCCTCGATAGCAGGCGAGTACCTCTACACCATCGATAGCTCGAACTCGCTGCACCAGTACGGACTCAAAAGCGGTGTCTCCAACGTCGTAGTGCGCAACACCATTCCGGCCGGCTCACTCATGGCCGCAACCGAAACAGGCGTCTGGCTCGCCAACGGCAAAACATTCACGACAATCACCATCAAAGACACCGAGGGCAAGCAGGCGCGCGACACCATCGGCGCCGACATGAAGACCGTCACACAGAACCTCCCCTACTCGACGCACGGGACACACGCCGCATTCAACGGTGGTCGTCTATATGTTTTGGCGGATACAGGCGCCCCAGCCGGAGCTCCCGCAACTGGGTCGGCCCCAGTCCCGCAGATCACACGCATCGACAAATACGGCCACATGGAAGCCCTCGGGCGGCCCTGGCCAAGCCTCATGACAGGCATTGCCGTAACCAAGAACGACGTCTATGCCCTGAGTAGAAATCAATATTCTGCCACGTACATCGAGCGAATCCACTTCAATGCGGCCGCAGATGACCGCCTGGGTGTCGACCTGAGCCTCTACATAGAGGCAGACACACGCTTCATTCCGGAAACACATCGCGTGGACGCTAACGAGCTTTTCGAAACTGGTCCAATTCTGTGGTGGGATGCAGACACAGGCATCATGGACACCGATTCTGGGCTCTGCACGGATGATTGCCAGGGAATCAAATCCCTTGCGCAGACTCTCGCCAATGGTTCGGCGCCGGATCTTCTAGACCTGTTCACCTGCAACTACGACTTCGACAAAATCGATGACGAATGCAAAACTCCCGAAGACTGGGAGCGGGCAATTGTCTTCAAGAAGGTAGACGAGCAGGGATACTTCGATCACGACGGCAATCTGACGCCGGAAACCAAGTTCAAAATCTTCCGGGTGCAATGCTACGAATTGGCGGCAAATAATGACTTCTGTGAACCCGACCGGGTAATCAAGAATTACCTCGACGGCATAGAGGCCGTACGGGATATCCTCGAATCGGTCGCTGACTACCTTAAAGATGGCCGAGGGGGGCTGCGCTACACATGTCGTAACAGCTTCCGTGCCGACACTCAGGTACTAATGGCTGACGGCGGTACAGTCGCAATCCAGGACATCCGCCTTGGGCAGAAGGTGTTGGCTGGTGACCCTGCTAGCCAGGTGGCCACACCACAGGCAGTGATCGCCCTAATTGTTAACACCGATACCGAGCTGACAGACCTCACCCTGGCAGATGGTTCCGTAATCCACACCACCGCACATCACCCGTTCTGGACACCCCAACAGCAGAAGTGGACCGACGCACAAGACCTTGCCGACGGCGCCACATTGAGTAGCACCAACGGCGGCACCGTCACCGTGAAGTCGGTGCACAACTTCGCCGGCAGCGCGACCATGTACAACCTGACCGTCGAGAGTATTCACACGTTCTACGTGATGGCCGGCGATCGTCCAGTCTTGGTGCACAACGACATCTGCGAGCAGTACGGACCTTTCGTTGACGAACTGCCCAAAATCACTAAAACCCAGAAGAAAACAGTCGGTCAGCGAGTAGCGTTGGTCGACGGTCAAGTCCAGAAGATCGGCTATCAGATTCGGAGTGGCAATGACGACGGGTTTTTGAGTCGTGATTCTTTTCAAGCGTTGAATGAGTTTCTCTGGAGTTCTCCGGTCGTCCCCAATCCGGGGGACCGGTTTTCCGAAACGCAAGTACACTATGCCGCTGATCATGTTGAGACCCAAGTGGCATGGCATATGGTTTCTTTCAATGTCCAACACTCGGACTTGGTGATCAATAATCGGTCCGGTATCTGCACAGCTGACTACGGCTGCGTGAGAGCGGTCGAGGCAATTCTTCCCAGAGGAAGTAGTCTGACGGTTTACTGGCGCAACGAGGCAGGGAAAATGGATTTCAAGATACTGAAAGGCGAGCGTGTACCGTGACCGAATATCCTGAATGCGCGCCGTTTGAATAGGGTATTCTATCTTAGTCAAACGCCCAGCCCTTACCTTGTCCTTGACAGCATGCCTCCAGCACTGAATCTGAATGACGGTTTCGTGCCGCGGCTGAAGATGGCCGG
The DNA here is from genome assembly GCF_050956125.1 of Actinoplanes sp. CA-252034. NCBI lineage: Bacteria > Bacillati > Actinomycetota > Actinomycetes > Micromonosporales > Micromonosporaceae > Actinoplanes > Actinoplanes sp. CA-252034. Next base: position 1,249,105 of record NZ_CP191846.1, on the reverse strand, counting down.
AGACCGGCTGTGTGGCTGCAACGAGCTGGCGGCGGACTACACTGAGCGACCGCGACCGTCGATGACACTCGCCCCTGCGTCAGGTTGACCGCCCACCTGCGTAGGGCGGGAGTCGCTTACTAATCACACGGCAGTACCTAGTTGCTAACGGCAGAATTGGTAGGTATTAGAATCCCTAATGTGGATCTGCATAATGGAATGGAAATCTTGATTGCGAGGTGGCTGCGGTGACAATTTGGAATGTGCTATCAGATTCAGAGCGTCCTTCTTGGGTGGTCACCCCGCTTGAACAGGTCGGCCCCTTGGCGTTCGGAATGACCACTGAGCAGATCAAGGCCACGGCCTTCGAGGACCTGAGCCTAAAATGGGTTCAGAACGTTAGCGGCGAATTGTTGCACGAAAATCTGAAGGCAATTCATTTTGACCTGAAAAGCAGTGCGGGAGTGCGCCTTACTCAATCTGTAGTTGTGGCGTACGTGGATAATGACGATGGCCTTTCTGGGGTGGCTGTCGATGCGAGATGGGGTCCCCAGGTAACCCTGGGCGGAATCCCGTTGGTGGGACAGACTCCGTCAATCCTGCAGAAACGTTTTGGCGAGTATTTAGTGAATCTTGACGAAGAGATTAGATATTCGCACGAGGCCAACCTCTGTGCGCCGAATCTTGGTGTGGTTTTGCGGGCACAGCGGGCTGGCGACCTAGTGCTGAGTCGGCCCCTTATGGTGGCAGGCGGATGGGCGGAAAACTGCTGGGATGGAAGCATGGGATGTGTTCCGCGAATGGAGTGGAACACCTTCTAGTGAGCACCCCTCCTCACCCAGGGCCCCGGCAAAGTCGGGAGGCTGTCCGGCTTGAGAGTGTTCTGGTGTAGAAGCGCCGCTGCTGACGGCAGTAAGACGGGCATGACCGATTCAGAAGATCATCAAGGTTCTCTACGCCATGGTGATCGATCCGAAGTGAGTCATGCCCGCGCTGCCATCATCGCTGATCTCCTCTTTGTCCTGTGCACCGGCTCTGACCGTGGCCGAAACCGCGGGTGGGCTGGTGGCAGCACTTGCCGATGTGCCCGATCCCCGCGCCCGGCGAGGCGTCCGTCACCGACTGCCGGTGGTCGTGATCGCGGCGGTGTGCGCCGTGGTCGCCGGCTGCCGCTCCTACACTGCAATCGCCGAATGGGTCGCCGACGTTCCCGCCGCGACGGTCCTCGCCCTGGGCATCGCCCCGGACCGGCGGCCGTCCGAAGCGATGATCCGTCGACTGCTGCAAGCCATGGATCCGCATTCGCTGACCGCGGCGATCGGTGTCTGGCTCGCCGGCCGGGCTATGGCCGACGCCTCCGCGGACCGGCGGGCGATCGCGGTCGACGGCAAGTCACTGCGCGGATCTCGTATCACCGACACCGCAGCCCGGCACGTGCTCGCAGCCTGCGACCAGGCCAGCGCAGTGGTTCTGGCCAGCACCGACGTCAACGGCAAGACCAACGAGATCACTCGTTTCGCCCCGCTGCTCGACCAGATCGGCGATCTGCGCGACACGGTGATCACCGCCGATGCTCTGCACTGCCAGCGCGAACACGTCGACTACCTCGCCGAACGCGGCGCAAACTGGATCTTGACGGTCAAGGGCAACCAGCCCTACCTGCACCGACAGCTCACCGGACTGCCCTGGCGGGCGGTCCCGGACGCCATCCGTGACGCCGACCGCGGCCACGGCCGCCGCGAGATCCGCACCTTGAAGATCCTGACGATCTCCGCCGGCATCGACTTCCCGCACGCCACCCAAGCGCTGCAGATCCGCCGCCGCAGAAGACGCCTTGACCAGCCGAAACGCTTCACCACCGAAACTATCTACGCCATCACCGACCTACCTGTGCATCAGGCGAAACCGACGCAACTGGCCGCCTGGATCCGCGGCCATTGGACCATCGAAAACAAGATCCACTGGGTTCGCGATGTCACCTTCGACGAAGACCGCAGCCAGATCCGCACCGGCACCGGCCCCGAGATCATGGCCGCCCTACGTAACGCCGCGATCGGTGCCCTACGCATCGCCGGAACCACCAACATCGCCGCCGCCATCCGCCATCACGCCCGCGACAGCGGCCGCACACTGGCGTTACTCGGCATTAGCTGACGACTTTGCCGGGGCACTGGTCCGGTACTCGGTCTGGCCCTGAGTGCTCGTTTCCCCAGGCGAATTCACGCCGCCGACCTTACGGGCCGATTCTGGGGGCGTCACTCTTGTCGAAGCCCAGCATCTGGGCTTGGCCAGTTGCTGGTGGACGTGGAGCGAGTCGAAGAGGGCCGCCTCGTGTTCCTGCGTGGCGTCGAGGTGGGCGAGGTTGACAGCGGGGTCCCGTTCGCGAACCTCTACGTCGATGTTCTCGCGAGGACTCCGCTGCGGATCTCTCTATCGCGTCCGCACAGAACATGACGGCTCGTTCGACGGTGTTGCGCTGCCGGTAGCCGGCATATGAAGGCAGTCGTAGCGGGTCGCCGTCCAGCCCTACCCGACGTCCGCAAAGGAATCCAGCGAAGCTGGCATTTCAGGAAGGGAGCGCGAAACGTCGTCCGGTGCGGCATCCTGTCGAGACGAGCGGTTCGCCCACACGCTAGGAGCGCGGCCTGATGGCGGCCCTGAGCTGTTCAGACTCCTCTCCTGAGAGGACCCTTTCCCGCTGCAGCTGATCCCACCAACGCCGGACGATGTCCGGTGGCATCAGGCTGACCAGCCTGATGAGATGGTCGGGACCTAGCGCTTCATAGAGCGGTCTGGCGACTCTCGCGACCGTCATCTCCCCGAGGATCGGCATGAACTCTTGGTCGGTCAGGTTTCGAATGAGCCGCGGAACTTGGGTGGGATTCACGCTATCTAGCCATCGGCCGGTTTGCGCTGCGGGAACAGCGCGTAGCACTCGAGCTGCACCTTCCGACGATGCGCCGTCGAGAAACTGCGGTCCGCGGGCGGGCATGTTGGGATGGGCGAAGAGTTGGCCGACGGCACCGTCGTCCATCTCCATCAGGAAGCGGAGTATGTCGGCACCGGTCAGGTTAGTGACCTGATCAAGGAACGCTGGCCAGTTCTCGATCGTAGAGATGATGGCAGCGCCTGAGCCGGCGGGTATGAGGCGCAGGATATTGGCGCACGCCGAGGTCGGGGTGCGGACGAGTGCGATCAGATCGCCGGCTACGGCTGGCTCGACAACGGTGAGAGCGGCTGCGCTCACCGCTGGGCGCATGTAACCCAGGATGGCGGCAGCCTGCCGCTCGTCCATCCCCGCCAAGACCGCTGCCACGCGCACCGCCGGGACCAGATTCAAACGTTCCGCCGCGTTCTCCGCTGGCATGGCGGCCAGGGTGTGGACAACGTCGACAATCTGGCCGCTCGGCGCGTTTGTGATCAGAGAGGCGCCGTCCCGTCTGTTCACGGCAGCGATCCTCGATATCCCACCCACCGTCGTGGTGCTGACTTCCGGAGCGCGACGCGGCCAGGATCCAGCTGTGCCACCCACCGCTGGAAGGCCCTGACGTCCGAGTTCGACCCGGTTCCATGCCGTAAGCCAGCGCTTGGCATCACCCCCATTCAGCGCCCGGACGATGCTGAGGACCGCCTGCCTTTTGGGCATGTGCTGACCGGCCATGGCGTCATGGACGGTGTTGAACGGGACACGCGGCTGCCCGTCCCTCTCGATCAATCTCTCGATTGCGCGGTAGGAGGGATTCCCACGTGCGACCCGCAGAGTACGCAGCGCTTCCGCCAACTCGTCTAAGGTGGTTATGAGCTCGAGATCTGGGAGATCCAGATCTGCTCTTTCGCCCATACCGCCGGGCACCTGTTCGGCCATGTACGGCACTGTACGACGCCGTTCGAAGGCGTTCGACGCACCCGTTGTGTTCGACACTGTCGAGCCGCATACGGCCTGGTCCGAGCAAGTTCGTGCCATCTACCAGCGTCGCCATTGGTCGGTTTAGCTGGGAATCCGCCGCCCCGTTTCTGCGCCGCGGCAACTCCCCGGAAGGAACCCGCCATGGACATGTTCGACCCCGCACGCCTTCTCTACGACCTGGCGCACGCTGCCGTACGAGCGGCTCTCACCACGGTCCTGTTGCGAGTCTTTACTCGGAATGAGCCACCCTCGATCGACACACGCTGGGCTCGTGACGCACCTAAGCGTCAGCGATAACGCCCTGGTGGCCGAAACGAGCGACCAACCCGACTCGCGGCACCGGGCACCGGGCACCGGGCACCGGGCACCGGGCACCGGGCACCGAACGGTAGGGATCTTGGTAGGGAACCGGTTGGCATGACCCGTCCGGCCCCGGAACCCACCGGGACGAAGCTGGGATGAATCAGCAGGTCAACGGGGGTTCAGCGGGGCCGGACGGGACCGTCCGGGATGATCGACTTGTTTCTTCCAAACTGATTACGCGAGTTCGATTCTCGTCGCCCGCTCCACTACGAAGGCCCAGGTCAGCAGTGGTTTCGCTGGTCTGGGCCTTCGTCATTCACCCGCCCCGATGATCTTGCGTGTCATTACGTGTCGGAACTCGGTCCTCGGTCGCGCTTGGCCGCCTTGCCGGTGCCAGCCGCGGTGTCTGTCGGCTTGCTGCGCTTCGCTCGCTTGCCGCCCGCGGCCTTCGCCGGCTTGCTGGCCGAATCCTTGGCCGGCTTCCCGGACAACATCCGGTACAGGCTGCACGGCTCGGGCCTGGGACCAATTCGGGCCCGTCCGCGCCCTCAACACGACCGGCTCGTCCCAAGGCTGCGCCCGCGTTCACCATGGCCGACCTGCGGCAGGTCAGCCCGAACTCGCACAGGCGCTGGGAGCTCGCAGACGATGCCCGGCCGGCCCGTCGGCACGCTGAGGGCGCGACGATCGAGCAGTTGATGGCCGGATTCGGCCGCACGCCATCAAAATCACCGTGGGGCCGGTTAGGTCGTGTCAGGTTCACGGGCTGTGAGACCGTCGAGTCTCAGCCATCGTGGTCGAGGATGCGCAGGTCCGGTGGCACGAGGGTAGTGCTCTCCATCAGTTCGCGGATGAGGTTGTGGTTCAGCGTGTTCCCGATGGGCTCACCGACCTCCCTACGGGTCAGGCCGGAAACACCGTTGCCGCTCAACCGGTTCCGCACCTCGGTGACGACGCGCTCGACCTTCTTGTGGTTCCAGTCGTCGTCTGGCCGGATCTCGTTGAGGTGTTCCGCGACCTGACGCCAGGACAGAGGAATCGGGTGCCGCTCGTGCAGGAGGTACCGCTGGGCGAGCACGACGACCACGCGCTTCTCCACGGAGGTCAGATGCCACGTGCGCGGAGGCCTGGTCGCTGCATGGTGGTCGGCCGGTGGCCGGTTGCCGTCCTTTGGTTGCACGTGAACTTCGAGCAGGTGCAGTCGTTCATGTGAACCGCGGACGAACAGCGGCGTATACCCCGCCTGCAACGGAATCGGCTCGTCCTGCCGGAACAACAGGCGAGAGTCGGGCAGCCGAAGCGGAAGGTGACCCAGCGTGCTGATCCACCACCGGTCACTGCGACAGGTGAGCGCCCCGTGTTTCCTGCTGATACGCAGGTCGTCCTCCCCGACGCAGACATGCACATCCGGTCTGCTTCGTCCGAAAAGGACGGTCCGCCCCTCCTTGGATCCGACGGTGGTGCCGCCGGTCGCCGCCAGCACGTGCAGTATGCCGGGTGCGACGCTGGCGGGAACTCCAAGGGCGAGGCTGTGGTGGTTCGCCGGGAGCGCGTTCGGCCGTTCCTCTGGCATGTTCGCCTCCTGGCACCTTGTGTGAGCAGCGCGGCCATCAGCCTGTCCGGGATATGTGGGAGGGTTCCCGCGTCACCGTGGCGGGAAGAAGGCGGTGGCCAGCCGGGTGGCGAGCAGGCACCGCTCGTCCGGCGACAGGTTCCTGCCGACAACAGTGGCTTCCAGCGCCTCATCCTTGTCATAGCCGTAGGCGTCCACGTAGGTGAAGTTGTGCACTTCGACCTCACACGTGTCGTCGCCAGGTGCGTCTCCGGGATAACCGATCACGGAATACCGGCCGTCGATCGTCATCTTCGTCGCGCTGGACGTGACCAACGGCTTTGCCCGGGTGAAGCGCAGCCGGTAAACGGTCCCGTTGGCGGGACTGGTCCAGGTGCACTTCCAACGCCCGAAGCCGACCTCCGGGTTTTCGCGGTCGATCCCGGGCCGATCGGGGAACGACGGCGAGTCCTTGGCCCTGCAGGCGTCCGCCCTGCTGAAGGACTCCGGCCGCAACGTCGGGTTGCCGGATCGGCGCTCCGGAATCGGTCCTCTGGTGATCACCGCGTCGGCACTCCGGACGGCGGCGTCGGCCATGGCGCACGCGTCGGCGCCGATCAGGTGGGCCCTGGTCACTTCGATCCGGACCTCGTAGCGGTCGGGTAACAGCATCCGGCGCCCGCATGATCCCTCACCCGCCGGCTCGTCTACGAGCCGGTACCGCCCCTTGTCCTGTGCCTGCACGGGCGACTGCTCACCAGGAGTGCGGTCGATCAACGCCAGGAGGTTCGCCTCCTTCCTGTCCTTCTTGACGATGACGTTGCACTGGTTGAACCCAGAATCGTCCGAGACCAGATTGGGATTCCCGTACGGTTCCAGAGCCGCGTCACGGATCAGCGAGCATGGATCGGCGGTGCGCTGGTCGGCACCGAGCACAGGCCCCGTCGGGGTTCCAGGCTCATCGATGAACACGATGCCGCTCGCCGCCGCCGCGACCGCGACCAGCACCCCGGCAGTCATGAGAAGCCTGTGGCGCCCAGCGGACCTCGGGCGGGGTGCGCGCCGGGTTGCCCGCACGCCGGCGATGTCCGCGAGGATCTCGTGTGCCTCGGCTGCGGTGGGACGTTGTCCGGCGTCGACCCGCAGCATGCGCTCCAGCACCGGCGTGAGCGGGCCGCTCCTGCGCGGCGAGGCGATGGCGCCGTTGGCGGCCCGTCGAAGGCGCAGCCGCATGTCGTCGGTCGTCGACCCGACTGGTGACTCGCCCTCCACGACGGCGAACAGCGTGGATGCCAGCGAGAACACGTCGGACGCCGCCGTCGGCGCGGCACCGTTGGCCACCTCCGGCGCCACGAACCCCGGTGACCCGGTGAGCAGACCAGGGCGGGTAACGGTCGCGTCACCCGCGGCGTCGCTGGAGATGCCGAAGTCGGCGAGCTTCACCTCGTCCTCGGAGATCATGAGGACGTTTCCGGGCTTGATGTCGCGATGCAGGATTCCCTTCGCGTGCACCGCCGCAAGCGCATCGGCGATCTGCGCGCCCAGCTTCGCCGCCTGGCGAGGTGCGACAACGTCCAACTCGGCCATGCTCCGCGCCGGCACGTATTCCATGACCAGCCAGCACTCACCGTTGTCGTCCAGCACGTCATGAATCGTCACGACGTGCCGGTGGTTCAACTGGGCGAGCAGCTTCGCCTCGCGTTCCAACTGCCGGATCCGCTGCGGGTCCCCATCCCCGGACAGGGCTCGCTTCAGCGCGACCGGCCTGCCGAGGCGTTCGTCGGTGGCCCGCCACACGACTCCGCCGCCGCCGGAGCCGACCTGCTCTTCCAACCGGTACCTGTTGGCGACAACTCGCTCCGTCTGCACGATTCGCTCTCCCTGCGTGGCCCTCGTCACATCGTAGCCAGTCAATATGCTTTCCAGGCTTCCGCAGGGAATCCACCCGGCCCTCCGTCGCATGCCGCGTGCAGAACGTTCCCGCGGGGAGAACGTGACGGGACATGCCCACAAGCGCGATGTGATCGACGAGATGATCCGCGGCACTGCTCATCGCGGGCCCGGTGACCGCGCAATCTCCAACCGGCACCGGCACGACGTCTCAACATGCAATGAACCCGGTGCTGAACCAGACAATCGTCGAGTGGGGCTCGCTGCGCGGTGCAGGTGCGGACCGATGGGAGCCGGCACGACGCACAGCCAACATCGGCGAATGCCGCGGCAAGCGACGACCGTTGTCAAGCCGATCGGCATGGGGCGGGCCGCCCGTTCTCGGCCCTGGGCGTTCCTTCGTCCTGCGACTCGCATTCGACGGGGTTCATCAGTGTCTCCATCAAACCCGGTACGGCACACTTGGCGAGCACACGCATCAGACCTGAGGGTGTGACGACCGAATCCACAAGACCGTCCGGAAGAAACCGCACCCAGCGAAAAGTGAGACGGGTCGCGAACGCCGAATTGAATGCTCCAGTGGCGAAGAATCCGCTTAGAAGGCCCCAGGCAAGCGGTTGCCAGGGCTGGCGGTTGTGGCGGCGCGATGTTCCGCAATGTCACTCACTGAACCGTCTCAGACTCAGCATCGAATGACAGCCGAGTCGGGACGACCCGGATGAATCGGTAGCTCCGGGCAGTTCTCGAAACAGACGTGGAGCCATCGATAGACGGGTCTCGCGACAGATCCACGTCTTCGAGAGGGCTCCACGTGCTGGCTTATCGCGCCATGGTCGGCGTCCCGAGGGACTGGTGCATTTCACGGCGCGGTTGCTGCATGCCAAGCGCCGTGCCCGCGACATCGAGAGAGGACCCGCGCTCTGACCTGCATCTATCAGGCACTACTCGTACTCGCGTGGTTCCGCAAGCAGGAAGACCTGACATTGCTGGGCGCCGGTTCGGGATCTCCCGGGCTACCCCACTTCGCGAACAGAAATACCTAATCGGATATCGTTGAGATCAGTTCAATAGGAGAACGACGACATTTACCAACGGCGCCATGTGCTAGAGCGGAACTCTCTGGCACATCTGCCTGAGCGGGGTGCGCCGACACGCGACGCACCCGTGACACCGACTGCTCAGCAGAGCCTGCCCGTGTAGTAGGCGTTGCTCACCACGCTGTTCGGGCCGAGGCCGACCGTGCCGGGCCGGACACAGATGAGGGAGCCGGGGCCGGTCCTGGTCACCACTTTCACCTGCACGATCGTGTACACGCTGCCCGTGCAGTGGGTGTAGAACGCCCACCCCTGCCCGTTGACCCAGAAGCCGCACGCACTTACCTGCACGTCCCCCGGGGCGGCTGCCGACGCCGCGGCCGGAGCGGCGGCCCCGCCGGCGAGGCCCGCGACGATCGCCGCGCCGATGAAGGCCTTCTTGAGGCTGTTCTTGCCTGTCATGGAAATCCCTCCGATTTTGCTGACCGGCCACAACGGATCCGGTCCGTGATCGACCAGAGGACTGTATGACCGACCTTCCGGGAGGGGTCCCGGCACTACATTCCGAGGTTTCGCGGAAGTGGATCACCTCGTCGGCGATAGTGAACTGATCAGGACTTCCACCGCCTTGAGGCCCGGCCCGGGAGATCGCCGTAGCCGGTGTGACCAGGTGGATGAACCCGCAACTCAGACATCGACTTCTCCCCGCAGTCGTCAGGTGATCAGTGAGTGGATGCCGTACAACACGGCGTCCCCCAGCAGGACCAGACCGCCGGCGATCGCGAGCCGTCGAGAGGAGACTCGCGGGTCGCGGGCGGCCATGCTCAGCACCGCGAACACGATGCCGGCGAGGTTGATCGGTGCCGCGACGATCACCGGCACCCGGGCGTCACCGTCGTCGCCGTCCGACGCGACGAGGGCCATACCGCCCACCGGCACAGCCGCGAAGAAGATCAAGGCCAGCCCCGCGTACCAGCGCAGCTGTTCGGTCGGGTCGTCCAGGCTCACGGTTCCTCCGGCAGCAGTAGCAGTCGCACGGGTGTATCCACCTTGGGCGATGCTCGGTTCACCACTGTCGGACTGGCGATGACTTGCTGAGCCGACGCCACGCCAAAGGACGTCGGACCGTCGACAGGCTCGACCTTCTGAGGGGCTTCGAGCGGCTTTGCAGTCGGGCGGGCGGGACACCGGCGCACGAGCCCGGCCGGATGTGGGCGCTCAGATGGGGCGGCGGACCGGATAGCGCAGGTGAAGCACCCGACTGCCCTGGATCACCACGTCGGGATCCTCCAGCAGGTGCTGGGCGTCGACCGACCCGAAGTAACGCTTGCCGGAGCCGAATACGACGGGGACGACGTCCATGCGTACCTCGTCGATCAGGCCTGCGGCGAGCGCCTGGCCGCCCACGTCGCCGGCGGCAACCTCGACGATGCGGTCTCCGGCCAGCTCCTGTGCCTTGGCCACGGCTGCCTCGACGCCGTCGACGAAGTGGAACGGCGCCTCGGGGTCCCAGCCTTCGGGGGCCGGGCGGTGGGTGACGACGACCACGTGGTCGACCCCGCCCGGAGGCTTTCCGTCCCAGCCGTCCGTCATGTCGAAGACGTGGCGGCCGGCGATCGTCGCCCCGATCTGGTCCCAGTACGGGCGGGTGTAGTCGTAGGACGTCTGTGACACCTTCACCACGCCGCTCTCGTCCAGTGGGACGTCACCGCTGGTCAACCAGTCGAACAGCGGTCCTGGCCGGTCCTTCTCGTCGGCGATGAAGCCGTCGACCGACACCGAGCTGTACATGACCACCTTGCCCACGGGGCTCTCCTCTTGCTGGGGTGCCCTCAAATTAGCGTCTCGTGAGCTGCTGTTCTTGTAAGAAATCAATCGGCCGGCAGTGGCCAGCCGTCGAACGCGTGGCCGGGATGTTCGCGCAGGAAGCGCCGCCGGACCTCGATGTAGCGGGTCGGTGTGAGGCCGGTGAACGCCCGGAACTCGTGGCCGAAGTGGGCCTGGTCGAAGTAGCCGGCGTCGCCGGCGAGCTCGCCCCAGTCGATCGGTCCGGCGGGGTCGAGCGCGAACACGGTGGCGGTGAAGCGGTGGGTACGGGCCAGCCGCTTCGGTGTGACGCCGATGAGCTGCTTGAACCGCTGTGCCAGATGGGTGCTGCTGACACCGGCTGCCAGGCTCAGGTCGCCGATCGGCACCGCCCCGCCGGTCGCCGCGATGACGCCGCTCGTGTGGCGGATCAGCCCCAGGCCCGCGGGCTCGCGCAGCCGTCGCGTCAGCTCGTCCTCGAGCAGGGTCAGCATGTCGTGCGGGCCGTCGGCCGTGGCCAGCCGGTCTCGTAACTCCGCGACTGCCGGCCGGCCCCACACCTGTTCCACCGTCACCGGCCGGTCGCACAGCTCGGCCGCGGGCATCGGCAGGAACGGCGCCAGCCCCCACGGCTTGAAATGCACGCCGACGGACCGGGTACGCGGTGGGTAGCCGAACTCCCACGCGCGGGTGGGCATGGTGACCACGCAGCCGTCGGCGTACTCGGTCGTCGCGATGTCGAAGCCGCCGCGGACGCGGAACGGCGCCCCGAGGTTGACGATGAGCAGCGCCGACGGCGCGGGCGGCAACGTCAGCAGGGCGTACGGCGGCGTGCCCGCCAGGTAGTAGACGTCGTCGATCAGCCCGTCCAGCGGGGGTCGCGGCACTCGTGACACGTACTCCACGCCCTCCAGCATCGCCGACGTCATGCCGGCATCGCTGTGGAGGGGCGGTCGCGTACGCGGACTGCGTGTCCGACGCGCTCTGTTCTGACGGCATTAGCGTTCGCCCCATTTGCCCCACGCGATAGGAGTGGATTGATGAGGGTTCGTCACATCATGGGTGCTGTTGCGCTTGCTGCGCTGGCGGGCTGCTCCAGCCCGGCCCCGGCCGAGGAGGGCGCGGCGCCGGCCAAGCCGGAGGCTACGGCCGCGTCACAAGCCGCCGCGCTTCCCGTGTGCGGCGAGGTGTTCGTCCCGGACAAGCCGGTCAACGGGTTCGACGAGCAGACGGGGTGCACCGGCAAGGACGGGACGGTTCAGTTCATCGGGGCCATCGAATGCGGCGACGGTACGAAGCTGTGGCCCGTGGACGCCAGCACCGGCGCGCCGACCGGCTACGGGCGTGAGGGCCAGGCCTACCGGGTCGTGAAGGGTGAGGTCCAGGCTGACAACGGCTACAAGCAGGCGTACGAGGACTGCATGAAGGAGGCGCCCGCGAGTGCCGGCCCGGCGCCGTCCGCCGCCGCGGGATAGGGCGGGAACCGGGGCTGGATCGAGGGGGCCCCGCCCACCGGGGTCTCCTCGACCAGGTCGCGGTGCTCGGCTTGCGCGCCACGAGCGCGGTCAGTCCAGATTGTTCCTGGTGTAGGCGCGCGACTTGAGGAAGAAGTCGATGTCGTCCCAGGGGTGCTCGGTTATCCAGTCCTCACCGATCGCCTCGTAAAGGCTCCAGGCGGGTTTGTGGAAATCGCCGTAGGTGAGGGCGAAGGCGAAATCGTTCCAGGCGATGGGGGTCAGCAGCGTCTCCCGGTAGTCGTCGTGCCAGACCGACAGTTGGGAGGCGTCCCAGATCTCGTCCATCACCTTCTCGGACTCGTAATAGGTGAGGTCCAGGGTGCGGTCGGGCTCGCCGGGCTTCCTGGACTTCGCCAGATTCCACGTGTGGGCACGATGGGCCGAGACCACCAGGGTCGGAACGTGGGTGCCGGGACAGGCGACGGCTCGGGTACGGGCGAAGTCGAACATGGCCGCCGTGTTGCCACCCCAGTCGGGGCGCAGGCACCAGAGCATCTCCTCGTGGCCGTACCAATGTGTGGGGTCGATCCCGATCAGGCGCTCGAATCGCCGCCACCGCTCCACCAGCGGCAGGTGAAGCGCCCGGGAGGCCTCGAGTTTGTACATCCAGGCGTCGGCGTCCCGAGGGTTGCGGTCCAGCACCTCGTCCAGGAGCTCGTCGGCCCGTGACAGGTGCCGGGTCATGATCGCGCGGTCCTCGTCGGTCGCGGTGCCGTCGGTGGCGGCGCCGGGCAGCTCCCAGGACCAGCTGACCATGTGGACGGCCTTGATCAGGAGCGGAAGAACAGAATCGGGCTCCTCGCGGATCACTCCGTTGATCCACTTCTCGATGCCGAGGGTGCCGGCGGCCACCCGCACGTAGTAGGAGCGGTGCTCGGGGTCGGCCGTGGAGAGGATCGTCCGCGCCGTGTCCCAGTCGCGTTTGCGCAGCACGAAGCGGAGACGTTCGGCGTCGGGGTCACCGAGGAAGTGGCAGAACTCGGGAGCTTCCTCGTCGGCTTTGCGGAATGGCCACACGGGCGGAGCGTAGCCCGCCGGTGATCGGATTCGGCCTCGGGCGCGGGGGCTCGGTGAATTCTCCCGTTCTGGCCCACAGGGGACGCCTCGATCGGATGCTGGTGTCGGCCGCGACTTGACAGGTGACCGAATGGTCACATAACTTAGCGTCATGACGGACGACGATCGGGTGTTCAAGGCTTTGGCCGACCCGAGCCGGCGTTTCCTGCTCGACCTGCTGTTCGCACGTGACGGCCGCACGCTGACGGAGCTGGAGGGCGAGTTGGAGATGACCAGGTTCGGCGTCGCCAAGCACCTGCGCGTGCTCGAGGAGGCGGGTCTCGTCGTCGTGCGCCGTTCCGGCAGGGAGAAGCTGCACTACCTCAATCCGGTGCCGATCCGGCAGATCCATGACCGGTGGATCGACAAGTTCACCGAGCAGCACGTCACCGCACTGATCGATCTCAAGCACACGCTGGAGGAAGAGTCATGAGCGACACCCAGGTCTTCCGCATCTGGATCAAGGCGCCGGCCGAAAAGATCTGGCAGGCGATCACCGACCCCGAGTGGACCGCGAAGTATGCGTACTCGGCGCCCCAGTTCTACGAGCTGAAGAAGGGCGGCCGGTTCCACTCGACCGCCACCGAGGAGATGAAGTCCTACGCGGCGGCCGGCGGGTTCGAGTTGCCCGAGATCATCCTGGACGGCGAGGTGCTGGAGGCCGAGCCGCCGCGGCGCCTCGTGCAGACGTGGCGGATGCTGATGGACCCGACCACCGCGGCCGAGCCGTTCACCACGCTGACGTATGAGATCGAGGAGGCCGGCGCCGGAGTCCAGCGGGTCACGATCACCCACGACACTCCGGGCGCGCCAGCCACCGCCGCCATGGTTCGCGGCAACACGGAGGCCGGCGCCGACGGTGGCGGCGGATGGGCCTGGGTCCTCAGCGATCTCAAGTCGCTGCTGGAGACCGGCAAGATCATGACCGAGGCGTAGACGCGGCGGGGCCAGCCCGTGTCGCACCGGCACGGGCTGGCAGACTTGCCCGCGTGAGCGACGGAGAGTTGGAGACCTACAGTCTCGTCGAGCTCGCCGTCGACCGGCTGCGGCGAGACATCCTGAGCGGCCGGAATGATCCGGGTGAGCGGCTGGTCGAGGAGCAGCTGACCCGCCGGCTCGGGATCAGCCGGGCGCCGTTGCGGGAGGCCATGCGACTGCTCGCCGAGCAGGGCCTGGTCGAGCACATCCCGCGGCGCGGGGCGCGGGTCGCCACGCTCTCCGACGACGACGTGCGGGAGCTGTATGAGGTTCGCGACGTCCTCGAGCGGCACGCGGTCACGACCACTCCCCCGGGGCGAGATCTGAGCCGCTTACGGGCCACTCTCGAGTCGATCCGGATGGCGACCGAGACCGACGATCGGCTGGAGTTGGCCAACGCGCATCGGCGGTTCCACGTCGAGGTGGTGGCGCTGAGCGGTAACCGGCAGCTCACCGGGCTGTACGAGTCGGTCCTGGTGCGGATTCAGCTCTACATGGCGGTCAACATGCGACGGGAGGCGGAGACCGCCCGGGCGCAGGACGGGGTGTTACGGCACGAGCGGTTGTTCGCCGCGGCCGAGCAGGGCGACGCGGCGGCGCTCCTGGCGGCGCTGAGCAGGCACGGGGCGCGTACCTACCTGAACTGACCACCCCGCCCCGACCGGCCACCCGTGAAGCGGTCGGGGTGGAGTAGCGGATAGCGGTGGGAAATCACGCCGTTACACAACGCGGTTCTCGACGAAACAGAATTGTCGACAATCGACGATGTGGATGCACACGCGAACGTCGATGCAGCGCTCGCCGCTCCGGCACCGGACGGGGTCTGGATCAGCCGGTTCAGCGCGACCGAGCTGCACCGGCATGCTGACGCAGTCAATCCCGGGCTACCACTGGCCGGGATGACGTTCGCGGTCAAGGACAACATCGACGTGGCGGGGCTGCCGACCACCGCGGGATGCGCGGACTTCGCCTACCTTCCCGAGCGGCACGCGCCCGTGGTGCAGCGGCTCGTCGACGCCGGGGCGATCGTGGTCGGCAAGACGAATCTGGACCAGTTCGCGACGGGGCTGACCGGGGCGCGATCGCCCTACGGGGCGCCGGAGAGCGTCTTCGGCGGAGGGCTGATCTCCGGGGGATCCAGTTCAGGGTCGGCGGTCGCCGTCGCGAACGGGTCGGTGCACTTCGCACTCGGGACCGACACGGCCGGGTCGGGGCGGGTTCCGGCCGCGTTGAACGGGATCGTCGGGATCAAGCCGACGCGGGGGCTGCTCAGCACCGTCGGGGTGGTGCCGGCCTGCCGGTCCCTGGACTGTGTCTCGATCTTCGCCCGGGAGCTGTCGACGGCGGAGTCGGTGATGCGGGTCGCGCGTGGCCGCGTACCGGAGGATCCCTGGTCGAGGGAGGCGCCGCGGGAGCCGAAGGCGGCGCCGGGCGCGCGGCAGCAGCCGGGGGCGTGGCCGCGGATCGGGGTTGCGGAGGGTCTCGACTTCTTCGGCGACAGCGGGCAGGAGAAGGCGTACGCACGGTTCGCCGGTGACGTCACGGTGGATGTCGGGCCGCTGCTGGAGGCCGGTGACCTGCTCTATCGCGGCCCGTGGGTGGCGGAGCGGCTCGCTGATCTCGGTGAGTTCCTGACGGCGCGGCCGGATTCGGTGCTGCCGGTGACCCGCCGGGTGCTGGAGACGGGTCTCGGGTTCAGCGCGGCTGACGCGTTCCGGGCCCGGCACCGGCTCCAGGAGTTGCGGGCGGCCGCGGACCGGATGTGGGAGCGGATCGACGTGCTGGTGCTGCCGACGGTCGGCACCACGTTCACGCATGCCGAGATCGCCGAGGACCCGATCGGCCGGAATCTGATGCTGGGACGGTACACCCAGTTCGCGAACCTGCTGGACATGGCCGCGGTGACGGTGCCGAACGGATTCACCGAGGACGGGCGGCCGGCCTCGCTGACGCTGTTCGGGCCGGCGTTCAGCGACGACCGGCTGACGGCGCTCGCCCGGTCTCTGCACGAACGGGAACGCGCAGCAGCAAGCGAGCCGGAGCCGACGACAGAAGACCGGCCGGGAGCAGCGACGGCGGACGGCCATCTCCTGGTCGGCCGGGTGTTCGAGGGTCCCGGCGCCGGTGGGGCGGCCATGACCCTCGCCGTCGTGGGGCTGCACCTGAGCGGGGAGCCCCGCAACTCCGAGCTGGTGGAACGCGGCGGCACGCTGCTGGGTACGGCACGGACCGCGCCGCTGTACCGGATGTACGAGCTGCCGGCCGGCGCTCCCGGCCTGGTACGCGTCGACGACGGCGGGGCGGCGATCGAGATCGAGCTGTGGCAGCTGCCGGCCGTGACGGTGGGCGGTTTCCTCGCGGGCATTCCGGCGCCGTTGTCGCTGGGCCGGCTCCTGCTGGAGGACGGCGCCGAGGTGACCGGCTTCCTCTGCGAGGCGTACGCGGTGAGCGGCGCCCGGGACATCACCGCCAGCGGCGGCTGGCGTAACCATCGCCTGAAGGGAACGCACTCATGACCGCACGTATCGGCCCGGTGCCGGCCAATCCGTACGCCTGGCCCTACGACGGCTCGGTCCCGGTGGACCGGATCGCGCTGCTGTGCATCGACTGGCAGACCGACTTCTGTGGGCCCGGCGGCTACGTCGACTCGATGGGCTACGACATCGCGCTGACCAGGGCAGGGCTGCCGGCGACGGCGAAACTGCTGTCCCACGTCCGCGACCTGGGGATGCTCGTCATCCACACCCGGGAGGGGCACGACCCGGACCTGTCCGACCTGCCGGCCAACAAGCGGTGGCGGTCGGCGCGGATCGGGGCGGAGATCGGTGGTCAGGGACCGTGCGGACGGATCCTGATCAAGGGTGAGCCGGGCTGGGAGATCGTGCCCGAGGTCGCCCCGGCGCCCGGTGAGGTCGTCGTCGACAAGCCGGGCAAGGGCGCCTTCTACGCGACGAATCTGGACCTCGTGCTGCGTACCCATGGCATCACGCACTTGATCCTGACCGGCATCACCACGGATGTATGCGTGCACACGACCATGCGCGAGGCGAACGACCGCGGCTACGAGTGCCTGATCCTCAGCGACTGCACGGGGGCCACCGATCCGTCCAACCACACCGCCGCGCTGCACATGGTCACCATGCAGGGCGGCGTCTTCGGCTGCGTCGCCACCTCGGACGACGTGATAGCGGCAACGGAGGCCTGAGATGCCCACTGTCGACGCTCGACCCACTTCCTTCGACTTCGATCTGGACACCACCGCGCTGCTGGTCATCGACATGCAGCGGGACTTCCTTCTTCCCGGCGGCTTCGGCGAGTCGCTCGGCAACGACGTCTCTCAGCTACGGCGGACGATCGCGCCACTCGAAAGCCTGCTCGCGGCCTGGCGCGCGACGGGCATGCCGATCATCCACACCCGCGAAGGGCACAAGCCCGACCTGTCCGACTGCCCGCCCGCGAAGCTCAAGCGCGGCCCGATGATCGGCCAGGCGGGCAGATTCGGAAGAGTGTTGATCCGGGGCGAGTACGGCCACGACATCATCGACGAGCTTCAGCCTCTCGACGGCGAGATCGTCATCGACAAACCGGGCAAGGGCGCCTTCTACGCGACCGAACTGTCCGAAACGCTGGAGAAGAACGGCATCACCTCCCTGGTCGTCACGGGGGTCACGACCGAGGTGTGCGTGCACACGACGGTCCGTGAGGCGAACGACCGCGGCTACGAGTGCCTCGTCCCGGCCGACTGCGTCGGCTCCTACTTCCCCGAGTTCCAGCAGGTCGGCCTCGAGATGATCGCCGCCCAGGGCGGCATCTTCGGCTGGGTCGCCGAATCCCCCGCAGTGATCGCCGCGATTCAGGAGTGAAGAGATGACCGCCACCACAGCCGCTCCGGCGGCCAAACTGCCCTACTGGGTCCGGGGCGACACCAACGCCTTCTTCGGCTTCGGCGTCAACGTCCTGGTCAACGTGCTCACCCTGACCGGCCTGTGCCTCGGTGTGATCCAGCTGCCCGCCGGGAACGTCTTCGGCGTGATCCTCCCGGCGCTGGGCATCGCGCTGGTCGCCGGGAACGTCTACTACACCTTCCTGGCGCGGCGGCTGGCCGTCCGGGAGAACCGCACCGACGTGACGGCCCTGCCGTACGGCCCGAGCGTCCCGCACATGTTCATCGTCATCTTCGTGATCATGCTGCCGATCTACCTGGCCACGAAGGATCCGATCAAGGCGTGGACGGCCGGTATCGCGTGGGCGTTCATCATCGGCGTGATCGTGCTGATCGGCGCGTTCGTCGGCCCGTACATCCGCAAGTACACCCCGCGGGCCGCCCTGCTCGGCACCCTGGCCGGCATCTCGATCACGTTCATCTCGATGAACCCGGCCGGCAACATGTGGAACTACGCCTGGATCGCCCTGCCGGTCTTCGGCCTGCTGCTGATCGGCCTGCTCACCGACGTGAAACTGCCGTTCAACTTCCCGATCGGGCTGGCCGCGCTGCTGGTCGGCACCGCGATCGGCTGGATCGGCGGCGCCATGTCGGTGCCGGACGTGACCAGCGCCGCGAAGGACATCGCGTTCGCCTTCCCGCACCTGAAGCTCGACCTGCTGTTCGACGGGCTGCGGGACATGGCGCCGCTGCTGGCCACGGCGATCCCGCTGGGCGTCTACAACTTCACCGAGGCGATGACCAACGTGGAGAGCGCCGCCACCGCCGGTGACCGGTACAACCTGCGCAGTGTGCTGCTGGCCGACGGGGCGGGCGCGGTGATCGGCTCGTGTCTCGGGTCGCCGTTCCCGCCGGCGGTCTACGTCGGGCACCCGGGGTGGAAGGCGGCCGGTGGCCGTACCGGATATTCGATGGCGACCGGCGTGGTGATCGCCCTGCTCTGCTTCTTCGGGTTGTTCGGGCTGCTCGGCGCGATCTTCCCGACCGCGGCGATCGTGCCGATCCTGCTCTACATCGGCCTGCTGATCGGGGCCCAGGCGTTCCAGGCGACACCGCGGGCGCACGCCGCCGCGGTGGTGGCGGCACTGATCCCGAACATCGCCTCCTGGGCGACCGGCCAGATGGACAACGCGCTGGCCGCCGCCGGGACGTCGGCCGCGCAGGTCGGTACCGAGGCGCTGGCCGGGGCGGGTGTGGTCTACGACGGCCTGAAGACGCTCGGTGAGGGGGCGATCCTGGCCGGTCTGGTGCTGGGCGCGATCGTGGCGTTCATCATCGACAAACGGTTCTGGCACGCCGCGGCCTTCTCCGGCGCGGGCGCGGTCCTCACCTTCGTGGGCCTGATCCACGCCGAGAAGGTGCAGCTCAACGCGGACGGCCCGGTCTCCCTCGGCTACCTGTTCCTCACCGGGGTCTGCGTGCTGTTCGCGCTGACCCGGCCACTGCCCCGGGTGCCCGAGCCCGAGGAGGCGTCCCTCGACGAGCCGGCCCCGGTGGCCTGAATGGAACGCGACCTCCCTGAGGTGATCGCCGAGGTCACCGAGCTGTTCGAGGCCTACGAGCGGGCGCTCGTCGCCGACGACGTCGACGCGGTCATCGGCTTCTTCGCCGCCGAGGCGATCCGGTTCGGCATCACCGACCAGCAGGCCGGCATCGAGGAACAACGCAGGTGGCGGCGCACGCAGGGCGGTCTGCCGCCGGGCCGCCGGCTCAAGGACACCACCATCAGGGGGTACGGCCGGAGCACCGCCGTGGTGACGACGTTGTTCGGATATCCCGCCAGTGACGTGCCGGGGCGCCAGTCCCAGACGTGGGTGCGGCTGCCGGAGGGCTGGCGCATCGTGCACGCGCACGTGTCCGAACCGGCCGCTCAGCCCACGTAACGCCGGGCGGTCGACCGCCGCTGCGCCTCGTCCAGCCGGCCCAGACGGGCCTCCACGACGGCTGGGCGGGGCCGCCGGTCGGCGAGCAGCCAGCTCAGGCCGCGGACCGCGTCGACCGCGCCGAGCAGCGAGGCCCGGTCCCGCGGGACGGTCCGGGCCAGGAACAGGGTGCGGCGTACGGCGGGCACGAGCGGCCGCCGGAGCCAGGTGAACCACAGCGTGTTCCGCAGCCCGACCCGGCGCCGGTGGGTGCTGTCGCGCAGCTTCGACGCCCGGTGGTGCACGGTCAGCTCCTCCAGGTAGCACAGCTCCCACCCGGCCGCGATCAGGTCGGTGGCGACAGCTCCTCCTCACCGCCCAGCCACAGCCGCTCGCTGAAACCGCCGGCCCGCTCGAACGCGTCCCGCCGCACCACCGACGCGCCGGCCAGGAAACTGCCGAGCGCCGGGCCGGGCAGCCAGCCGGGGCCGGGCACCGGTGACTCGCGCAGCTCGGCCACGATCGGGTCCTCGGCACCGGACGGCTCGACCACGATGCGGGCGTTCAGCAGGGCCAGGCGCGGGTGGTCGTCGAGGACGTCGGCGGCCCGGGACAGGGCGCCGGGGCTCCACCACGTGTCGTCGTCGCAGAAGGCCACGTACGGGGTGGTCGTACGGCGTACCCCGAGATTGCGGCCGACCGCGCCGAGATTGTCGCGCAGGGCGACCACCTCGACGTCCGGGAATCGTTCGCGGACCGCGTCCGCGGTCCCGTCGGTGGAGCCGTTGTCGACGAGCACCACGTGCGGCCGCTCCGGCAGTTCGCGCAACCGGCCCACACAGGCCAGCGCCTCGTCGCGCCGCTGCCAGGTGATGACGACGACGCTCACTCGTGAATCCCCCATGGCGCGCCGCATACCCGGATTCGGGTTATTCGCACGTCTTGCGGGAATGCCGAGGACATCCCGACCCCGACCGTGGAGGCGACGACGTGAACCCGCGTGACCTGTACCCGAAGCCCGCACTCGACGGCGGCGACCAGCAGCCGCCCGGCCTGACCTCGGCCATGCCGGACCGGCCGGACCACGGCGAGGAGAGCTACCGCGGCACCGGCAAGCTGACCGGCCGCAAGGCGGTCATCACCGGCGGCGACTCCGGCATCGGCCGGGCCGTGGCGATCGCGTTCGCCCGGGAGGGCGCCGACGTGCTGATCTCCTACCTGCCGGAGGAGGAGAGCGACGCGGACGACACCGCACAGTGGATCGAGAAGGCCGGCCGCAAGGTGGTCAAGGTGCCCGGTGACATCCGGGACGAGGCGCACTGCCGGACGATCATCGAGACGGCCCGCACCGAGCTTGGCGGCGTCGACATCCTGATCAACAACGCCGCCTACCAGATGGCCCAGCCGG
Source organism: Actinoplanes sp. CA-252034 (assembly GCF_050956125.1). NCBI lineage: Bacteria > Bacillati > Actinomycetota > Actinomycetes > Micromonosporales > Micromonosporaceae > Actinoplanes > Actinoplanes sp. CA-252034. The sequence goes on along the minus strand of NZ_CP191846.1, from coordinate 1,227,870 downwards.
GCGGGATCACCGAGATCACCGACGAGCAGTTCGACCGGGTCATGAAGACCAACCTGTACGCGATGTTCTGGCTCTGCCGCGCCGCGGTCCCCCACATGCCTGCCGGCTCCGCGATCATCAACACCGCGTCGATCCAGGCCTACCAGTCGTCGAGCGCACTGCTCGACTACGCCACCACCAAGGGCGGCATCGTGGCCTTCACCAAGGCGCTCGCCGAGGACCTGGCCGAGCAGGGCGTCCGGGTGAACGCGGTCGCGCCCGGCCCGATCTGGACGCCGCTGATCCCGGCCACCATGCCGGAGAAGAAGGTCGAGTCGTTCGGCGGCGACACCCCGCTCGGGCGGGCCGGGCAGCCCGCCGAGCTGGCCGCCGCCTACGTCTACTTCGCGAGTCAGGACTCCAGTTACACCACCGGCGAGGTGCTCGGCATCACCGGTGGCAAGCCGGTCAGCTGAGAGGCCCGGGCAGCCCCACGGGGCTGCCCGGCAACGGCGTGCGTGCCGGCAACGGCGTGCGTGCCGGTCACCGGAACAACCCGGCGACCCACTCGATCGCGTCCACCACCCACGTGGTCTGGCGCAGGAAGGCGATCCCGACACCGGCCAGGAAGAGCCCGGCGACCATGTGCGCGCCGCGCGCGGTGTGCCGCACCCGGCCCATCCGCTGCTCCAGCACGAGCCGGCCGACCAGGCGCGCGAGGGCGAACACGCCCACGGCGACGACCAGCGACACCAGGAAGGTGATCAGCGGGCCGCCGAGGTTGCCGCCGCCCTCGGAGATCGCCCAGATGCCCCAGCCGACGAAGGCGAACAGCACCGCGGCGCTGCTCCACTCGCCGCCCCGGCGCCACTGGCGCATGTGCCAGCTCAGACTGCGCTGCGGGCGCTCCTGGTAGTGATCGTCGGGCCAGCCGGTGCCGGTCGGCTCATGGCCGGCGCGGAACTGCTCGGTGCGCTGGGTGGGCTGACCGACCCTGGCCCGGCCCTGACTGAAGGGCGACGGCTCCGGCGCCGGAGCTGGCCCCGGCGAGGTGGGCGCGTGCGGAACCGGCACCGGCGAGGTGGCGGCGCTCTCCGGGCCCGTCTGCCTGGTCGGCTGCTCGGCCCACGGGTCCTGCGGTGGCATGTCGAGCGTCCGCTCGGACCACTGCGGTTGCTCCGGCATATTCCCCTCCCGGCGTGCGGTCGCCGGCCGGCGACAAGTTCGAGGGTAGCGAGCCAACAAATCGGTCGCCGCAGCACACAGCAGTCCGTTACACACAGCTTATGAAGGATGAGATATCACTGCGCCCCAGCACCGGCGACGACTTCGCGCCCATCTTCGGGCTCCTCAGCACGGTCTTCCACGAGGACATCGACGGTGAGCTGCGCGATCTCGAAGGGGTGGTCTACGAGCTGGACCGCTCGCTGGTCGCCGACGACGCCGGGCTGGTGGCGGGGCACGTCCAGGCCTTCAGCCGCCGTCTGACCGTGCCGGGAGCGGTGATCGCGGCGGCGCACGTCTCCGGGGTCGGGGTGCTGCCGACCCATCGGCGGCGCGGTCTGCTGACCCGGATGATGAAACGGCAACTGCGCGAGATCGCCGACGCCGGCCGCGAACCGGTGGCGGTCCTCTGGGCGAGCGAGACCTCGATCTATCCCCGATTCGGGTACGGCCCGGCCGCCTCGCGGTTGTCACTCAACATCATGAATCGTGAGGTACGTCTCCCCGCCCCGCCCTCGGAGCCGTCCGGCCGGCTGCGGATGGGCGAACCGCACGACCTGCTCGCCGAGATGGCCCTGGTGTACGACCGGCTGCGGCCCGAGCGGGTCGGCTGGTCCGACCGGGACGACAACTGGTGGAAGTGGGTCCTCGGCGACCCCAAGGACCACCGGGACGGCGCGACCAGGCGGTACGCCGTGGTGCACGAGGGTCCCGACGGCCCGACCGGCTATGCGCTGTGGCGGATCAAGGACGACTGGAACAGTCACGGCCCGAGCGCCGAGGTTCAGGTGCGTGAGGTGGTCGCCGCCGATCCGGAGACGTATCTGGCGCTCTGGCGGTTCCTGCTCGGCATCGACCTGACCCGCAGCGTCACCGTGCGGCTGGCCGCCGTCGACGAGCCGCTGCTCTACCTGGTCGACGAGCCCCGCCGGCTGGGCGCCGGCCATGCCGACGCCCTGTGGGTGCGGGTGATCGACGTGCCGGGGGCGCTGACCGCCCGGCGGTACGCCACCGACGTCGACGTGGTCCTCGAGGTCACCGACCCGATCCTGACCGAGAACACCGGCCGCTGGCGGCTCACCGGGGGACCGGCCGGCGCGACCTGCACGGCGACCACCGACCCGGCCGACGTGGCGCTCTCCGTGACCGATCTGGGCGCCGTCTATCTGGGTGGCACCAGGTTCAGCGCGCTCGCCGCCGCCGGACGTGTCCGCCTGCTGACCGGGAACGATCCGACCATCGCGTTCGGCTGGAACCGGCTGCCGAGCCCGACCGAGGTGTTCTGAGCGATCGTGACGGCGGTACCGTCGAGTCCATGGGCCAGCCCGAACGCCGACGCCGCCGTGTGCGTCCCTCCTCGACGCCCGCCGAGACGACCGCCGCCGAACCCGCCGACGCTGTTCCCGTGCCCAGCGCTCCACCGGCGGCCGTCCCGGCGCCGCCGCCCCATCCCCCGATGCCGGCCCATCCCCCGGTGCAGCCGCATCCCCCGGCGCCGGTCCACCCCCCGGTGCCCGGCCCGCCGCCGGTGCCCGGCCCGCCGTCGAGCGCGCCCGGCTCACCGCCGGTTCCGGGTCCTCCGCATGCGCCGCCGGCCGTGGTGACCGCGGACGGGGCGCCGGTGCCCTCGGACCGGTCGACCGGGCGGCCCAGCCGTGGTGGCATGCCGAGGCGGCCCGGCGCGGCGGGTGGCGAGGACCGGGAGTCCGAGCGCGGGCTGCGCGGGCTGGTGGGGTCCGGATCGTCTCAGGTCAGCGTCGGTGCGGCGCTGCGCGCCCGGGACGCCTCCCGGCCCACCGACGAGGATCTGGCCGACGCGGAGCGGGACCTGCCGATCATCCGGCGCAACTGGATGCCCCGCGAGGAACTGCCGCGCCGCTGAGACTCACAGCGGCGCTGCGAAGACGCCGAAAGCCGCCGGAACGGGAACGGACCACCGCCCGGCCCACCGGCGACGGTGACGACCGACGCGCCGGACCTGGACGGCAGGCACGGCGGACCTGACCACCGGCGCGGCGGGCGTGGACGGCAGGCTGCCCGGAGGGCTGCCTGCCGTCGGGGCGGCCCGGGATCAGGCGGTGGCCGCCGAGGAGGGCAGCTCGGGCAGCTCGCGGGCCACCTCGTAGTCGGCGAGCTGGGAGATCCGGCGGGCGTGCCGGGCGTCGCCGGAGAACGACGTCGCGATGAACGCCTCGACGAAGGCGGCCGCCTCGTCCAGCGTGTGCTGGCGCGCGCCGATGGCGATCACGTTGCTGTCGTTGTGCTGGCGGGCCAGCTCGGCGATCTCGGTCTTCCAGACCAGGGCCGAGCGGACGCCGGGGACCTTGTTGGCCGCGATCTGCTCGCCGTTGCCGGAGCCGCCGATCACGATGCCGAGCGAGCCCGGGTCGGCGACCACCTTGGCACCGGTGTGGAAACAGAACGCCGGGTAGTCGTCCTCGGCGTCGTAGACGTGCGGTCCGACGTCCACCACGTCGTGCCCCTGCTTGGCCAGGTGGTTCACGAGGTGGTTCTTCAGCTCGAAGCCGGCGTGGTCGGAACCCAGGTAGAGACGCATGGCAGAAGTCTTTCAGAAGGTGAGGGCCGAACGCAGGGCGGACGCCACCTGGTCAGCCGCGGTGCGCGCGGCGTCGATGGTGGCCAGTTTGCGGGCGAAACCGTGGTTCACACCCATGTAGCGGGTGTGCACCACCGGGACGCCCGCGGCGATCAGCGCGTTCGCGTAGTCGGCGCCCTCGTCGCGCAGCGCGTCGTACTCGGCGGTGATCACCAGGGTGGGCGGCATGCCGGACAGGTCGGCAACCGCGAGCGGCGACACGTCCGGGGTGAGCCGGCGCATCGGATCGGGGACGAACGTCTCCCAGGCCAGTCTCATCGAGGCCCGGTCCAGCCCGTACTCCCCCACCTCGTCATAGGACTCGGCGGAGGTCAGCGGGTCGAGGGCCGGGTAGACGAGCACCTGGAAGTCGAGCGGGGTGGCCGCGTCCCGCTGGCGGCGGGCGGTGACCGTGGCGAGGTGACCGCCCGCGCTGTCGCCGCCGATCGCCAGCCGGGAGACGTCCACACCCAGGCCGGCGCCCTCGCGGCGCAGGTAGGACAGGACCGTCTCGGCGTCCTCGACGGCGGCCGGGAAGACGTGCTCCGGGGCCAGACGGTAGCCGGCTGACACCACGGCGCAGCCGGACCGGTCGGCGACCCGGCGGCAGAACCGGTCGACCGTCTCGATGCTGCCGTAACACCAGCCGCCGCCGTGCAGGTAGACCAGCACCGGGGCACCGGCCCTGGTGGCGTAGAGGCGGCAGGGCACCCCGTCGGCGTCGAAGTCGGCCACCACCGGCAGCGGCAGCGCCGGGCCGGTCTCGGCCTCGTTCGACTCCTCCATCGCGGCACGGACGCCGAGCAGCCGCTGGTACGGGTCGGCGGTGAGCTCCTCCGGGCTGGGCCGCCGCCGGAGCAGGGCGGCGGCCTCGACCTGCGGGTGCAGCATCAGCGGATGTCGGCCACGACCAGGCCGCCCCGCGCCTTCGGGGTGAACCAGGTGCTCTTGCGTGGCAGCTTGAGCCGCTCCAGGTTGACCTCGACGAAGTCGTCGACGGTCACCGGGGCGATGAGGATCGCCAGCTCGGCACGGCCGGCCTCGACCTCGCCGCGCAGCCACTCGACCGGGTAGTCCCCGCCGATGTAGGAGATCCGCTTGTCACCGGCGTCCAGACCGAGGGCGTCCCCCAGCAGGATGCGCTCGACGAGGGCGTGATCCAGGTTCTCCACCGCGGTGCCGGCCGGGTCGGACGGTAGCCCGACCGCGAACGAGCGGCCTTCGCCGTACACCTCGATGGTGCCCTTGATCGGAAGCTGCGCGACGCGCGGCAGCTCGGTGACCGACGCACCCGCCTTGCGGAGCCGCTCGAGAAGCTCGTCGAGTGACGTCGGCAGCTCGCTGACCAGTCGGTTGTAGGGCTGGATGAAGACCGAGGCGGGGGTGGTGACGACAGCCAGGAAGCGCTCCAGGCCGCCGGTCTGCGCCGCGAGGCTGCGGTGGTTGCCGTCGGCGACCACCAGCTCGCCGCCGCCGGCCAGGGCGAGCAGGCGATCCTGCAGCTCGCCGGGGCCCACCGGCCAGATCGCATGGGTACGCCCGGAGCCGTCCACGTCGGTCGCGGCCGGCTCGCCCGCGGCGTCGGTGGCCTCGGCCAGCGCGGCGTGCAATTCCTCGCCGCGGCCGGTCTGCAGCAGCAGCACCGGGGAGAGCAGGGCGCCCACCGCGTCGGCGAGGGCGACGCGCTCGCGCACCTTGCTGATGAAGACGTCCTCGTTGCGGATGACCAGGCCGGGCTCGTCGGCGCTGGTGGAGATCTGGCCGGTCTCGACCATGCTCCACAGGCCGTAGGCGGGCGCCTCGCCCGGCGCCGTTATGCGGTAGAGCACCACGACGTGCTCCGCCTGCCGGTACTTCTCCTCGGCCTGATCACGCTGCAGACGGACGACGGCGTCCGGCAGGGACTCGAGGAAGGACTTCCCGAGGGACTCGGGCGCGAGGTGCGGCATCTCCACGGCAAGCGCGCTGTGCGGGTTGCCCTTGATGATGTCGGTGATCTCGGCGTCGTCGGCGAACTCGTCGTAATTCTGGGCCCCGGTACCTCCGTTGGTGATCCAGGCCAGTTTGATCGGGTGCACGACCGTCATGGCAGGCAACTTACCCGGCGAAGCTCGGGTGCCTAACCACCGGCACAGCCCCTCGTGACCTGCCCAACTGTGACGCACGGTGCAGATTCACCGGCCGTTCGGCGGGCCGTGCCGTCACGGTCACCGGCGGGGCGAGCATAATCGCCACGTCAGGGGGCAAATCGGCCCAGACGCCGCGCTGAACACTGATGCTCGATCCGACCGAGTCGTTCTCCGGCATTACCCGCCTCCGCGTTGGGTGAGGTGTAGGTCACCTCATCCAACGACGGATCATGGGCGGAGCGTCGCTTTTCGGTGCGACTACCCCCGAACAGCAACTGTCAGTCGAAGATCGGACCCAGGTCGCGGCTGCGCTTCAGCTCGTAGAAGCCGGGCGTTCCGGCCACCAGGACCACGCCGTCCCACAGCTTGCCGGCCGCCTCACCCTTCGGCGCCGGGGTGACGACCGGGCCGAAGAACGCGACGGTCTCGCCCGGGTTGGGCCCCGGCGCGTGGATCACCGGGGTGCCGACGTCGGTGCCGACCGGCTTCATGCCGGCGTTGTGGCTGGCCCGCAGCGCCTCGTCGTGGGCGTCGGTGTGCGCGGCGTCGGCCAGGCTCGGGTCGAGGCCGACCTCGGCCAGCGCCTCCTGGAAGAGCTTCGGGTCCTGAGTGTCGTACTTCTGCAGGTGGATGCGGTTGCCGAGGGCGGTGTAGAGGTCGCGCAGGACAGCCGGTCCGGCGGCCTCGGCCGCGGCGATGCAGACCCGGACCGGGCCCCAGCCCTTCGCCAGCAGCTCCTTGTAGGTCTCGGGAAGCTCGTCGCGGCCCTCGTTGAGGACGGACAGGCTCATGACGTTGAAACGGACGTCCAGCGGGCGGACCTTTTCCACCTCCAGCAACCAGCGGGAGGTCATCCAGGCCCACGGGCAGAGCGGGTCGAACCACATGTCGACGGTCGATCGATCGTCCTTTTTTCCGCTTGTGGGCGGCGGGTGGGGCGGTTGGATGGCAGTCATGGCTCGATCTTCCACCTTTATGCGGACCCGGTCGGGGTGAGTTACGTCGCCGTGTCCGCATAGGCTTCGGGTAAAGCAACCAGCTGTCAGCTCGAAGGAGAGTGCACGTGGCCGGTGTTCACAACCTGACCCAGGTCGAGGCTGCGGAGCGTGGTCGACTGCTCGAGGTGACGGGGTACGACATCACCCTCGACCTGACCGACGGGCACGGCAACCCCGGCTCCGACACGTTCAGGTCCACCGCAGTGATCAATTTCCGGTGCTCCGAGCCGGGCGCGGCGACGTTCATCGAGGCGGCCGCCGTCCGGATCAACTCCGCGACGCTGAACGGCAGCCCCCTGGACGTCAGCGCCTGGACCGCGGAGAAGGGCCTGGCTCTGCCCGGGCTCGCCGCCGAGAACATCCTCGTCGTCGACGGAGACTTCGGATACTCGGCGAGCGGGCAGGGGCTCCAGCGCAGCCTCGACCCGGTCGACAAGGAGGTCTACCTCTACAGCCAGTTCGAGACGGCGGACGCGCAGCGGGCGTACGCCTGCTTCGACCAGCCCGACCTCAAGAGCGTCTACACGTGGCACGTGACGGCTCCGGGGCACTGGAAGGTCGTCTCGAACATGCCGGTGGAGTCCGAGGAGGCGGCCGGGTTCGGCGCCAAGACCGTCCACTTCACCACCTCGCCGCGGATGAGCACCTACATCACCGCGATCTGCGCCGGGCCGTACCACGAGGTCCGTGACTCGCACGACGGCATCGAGCTGGGCGTCTTCTGCCGCGCCTCGATGGCCCGCTACCTCGACGCCGACGACCTCTTCCTGATCACCAAGCAGGGCTTCGACTTCTTCCACGAGAAGTTCGGCGTGCGGTACCCACTGCCCAAGTACGACCAGCTGTGGGTGCCCGACTTCAACGCCGGCGCGATGGAGAACTTCGGCTGCGTCACCCACGCCGAGTCGCACTACATCTTCCGGTCGCAGGTCACCGACTACGAGTACGAGCAGCGCGCCAACACGATCCTGCACGAGCTGGCCCACATGTGGTTCGGCGACCTGGTCACCATGCGCTGGTGGAACGACCTGTGGCTGAACGAGTCGTTCGCCGAGTGGGCCAGCCACTGGTGCAACACCGAGGCGACCCGGTTCTCCGACGCCTGGTCGACGTTCCTGTCGATCCGCAAGTCCTGGGGGTACCGGCAGGACCAGCTCTCCTCCACCCACCCGGTGTACTGCGAGATGCCGGACCTGGAGGCGGTCGAGGTCAACTTCGACGGCATCACGTACGCCAAGGGCGCCAGCGTGATCAAGCAGCTGGTCGCCTACGTCGGCCTGGAGCCGTTCCTGACCGGCCTGCGGGCCTATTTCGCCAAGTACGCCTGGGGCAACGCCACGTTCGACGACCTGCTCACCGAGCTGGAGACGGCGTCCGGCCGGGAGCTGCGCAAGTTCGCCGCCCAGTGGCTGGAGACGGCGCAGGTCAACACGTTGCGCCCGGTCGTCGAGGTGAACGCCGACGGCGACTACACCAGTGTCGTGGTGCAGCAGGAGGCTCCGGCCGACTACCCGACGTTGCGTACCCACCGGGTCGGCATCGGCCTGTACGACCTGGACGGTGACCGCCTGGTCCGGCGCGAGCTGATCGAGGCCGACGTGGCCGGCGAACGGACCCCGATCGAGGCGCTGGCCGGGGTGAAGGCGCCGGATCTGCTGCTGGTCAACGACGAGGACCTGACGTACGCGAAGCTGCGGCTGGACGAGCGGTCGATGGCCACCCTGGTGCGCCACATCGGGGGCTTCGACTCGGCGCTGCCGCGGGCACTGTCCTGGGCGGCCGCGTGGGACATGCTGCGCGACGCCGAGCTGGCCGCCCGTGACTACGTGGCGCTGGTCGTGGCGGGCCTGCCGGCCGAGAGCGACATCAACCTGACCACGGCCACGCTGCGGCAGGCCGGGATGGCGCTGACCAGCTTCGCCGACCCGGAGTGGGCGCCGGAGGGCTGGGCGCTGGTCGCCGGGCTGGCACAGCGGCAGCTGGCCGCGGCCGAGCCGGGCAGCGGCTGGCAGCTGACCTGGGCGCGGGCCCTCATCACCGCCTCCCGGACGCCGGAGCAGGCGGCCGTGCTGCGCGGCTGGCTGTCCGGCGAGGCGAAGCCGGAGGGCCTCGTGGTCGACACCGAGCTGCGCTGGTCGCTGCTGCAGGCGCTGGCCGCGCTGGGCGCCGCCACCGAGCCGGAGATCGACGACGAGCTGGCCGGGGACAAGACGGCCAGCGGCGAGCGGGAGGCGGCGATCGCCCGGGCGCTGCTGCCGACGCAGGAGAACAAGGCTCGCGTGTGGGCGGAGCTGACCGGACCGCAGGCGCCGCCGAACTGGCTCAACCGGTCGCTGCTGCAGGGCTTCCAGAGCACCCGGCAGGTGGCACTGACGGCGCCGTACGCGGAGAAGTTCTTCGCTGCGGTGGCGGACGTGTGGGCCCGCTCGGACAGTGAGCCGGCGCAGGAGTTCGCGACCATGGCGTACCCGGTCTTCCAGATCAGCGAGGAGACGGTGGCGCTCACCGACGCCTGGCTGGCGAAGGACGGGCACCCGGCGTCGCTGCGGCGGCTGGTGGCCGAGGGCCGCGACGGCGTGCTCCGGGCACTGAAGGCGCGCGCCACGGACAAAGCCGCGTCCTGACCGATTGTGATTACGGCCCGTCCCCTTCGAGGGGGACGGGCCGTTTCACATGCCAGAACTTACCGGCGCATAACTCATCAGAAACAACTCTGTGTGAGTAGGCTGACACTCCGCGGTGATGGAGGTGGCCCGTGACGATGCTGAGCCATGGTTCACCGGCGCGGTGGAACGCGCCGGAGGGCCGGTGGACACAACCGGACCTGCAGCTGTTCCCGCAGGACGGTCACCGGTACGAGATCCTCGACGGCAGCCTGCACGTCACCCCACCGTCCGGCAAACCCCACGACGCCCTCGTCGAGTCGATCGTCGCCACGCTGCGGTCCGCGGCCCCGCCCGGATGGTGGGTCTGCGCCCGTCTCGGCATCGCGATGGAGACCAGCAATCTGGTGCCGGACGTCACCGTGCTCCGGCCCCAGTCGTCCGGGGCGATCTGGGTGGACCCGGCCGACGTCGCGCTCGTCGTGGAGGTCGAGGCCGAGGCGACACGACGCTACGACCAACTGCTCAAACCGGCCGTCTACGCGGATGCGGGGATCTCGGCGTACTGGCGAGTGGAGGCCGGGCCGATCCTGCGGACGTTCGCCCTGGACGGGACCGGTTACCAGCCCGCCCGGGACGTCACGTCCGACGAGCAGGCCAGGATCGACAACCCGTACCCCGTCCGGGTGAGCCTCGCGGCCTGGCGCTGAATCCGCCGCCCCGGTCCGGCCGCTGGTCCTCACCTGGCACTTGTTCGTCGCTCAGGCCCGACGGTTTTCCGCCGACTCAGGACCGACGCTTTCTCGCCGGCTCAGGACCGACGCTTTCCGCTGGTCAGGACCGGCCGGCGTGCGACGCCAGCTGGTCGATCCCGATCATCAGACCGCCGGCCAGGTCGCCGCCGCCGAACGACGCGGCCATCGACAGCCCGGCCAGCTTGGCATCCCGGTCGGAGATGCGCTTGCGGGCGTCGGAGCCGGTGACGATCTCCAGCTTTCGCTGGTCGGGTGAGACCGCGATCAACACCGAGCGCTGCGGGGTCCGGGTCTGCGCGTGCAGCCTCTCCGCCGCCTCGCGCGACGGATCCTCGAGCGGGCCGAGGTAGATGCTGAAGTTGAGGCCGGTCACCTGGTCGGCGACACGAAGGGCCTCGTCGAGGCGGAGCAGCTGACGGGTCGAGAACGGGCTGTCGACCGGCTGCTCGAGCGGGGTGACATCACCAACTGTCACTTGCGCCTCCTGTGGGACCGGGCCGGACGAGTGCGCCGGAGCTGTCCTCGATGATCAGCCCGGTGGAGTGGCCATCGCCGGCCGGTACGACCTGCTGCGGCGTGGCGGTGAACCACATGGCCGGGAAGTCGTAGGGACGACCCGGACGGTAACGGCGATCCGGCTTCGACCGGTCGGAGCCGGCGAGCACGAGAGTCGCGATCGTCCCGATGACGACGACCGGAATGATCACGAAGACCAGGACGGTAGTGATTACTGACAACTCAACGCCCCCAGGCGCCAACGATCCTGTTTATTCCGAACATCAATCACCGTAGCGGAGCGCATGTCGTCCCGGACCGTCGGGTCTCGAACCGGGGTCTCACGCCGTCGGGATCTACGCGGAATGTGCGTGGAGGTGCGAAAATCACCCTCACGCGCCGTCCGCGTGCTTTCCGTCGCGAACGGCAGGAGGGGGATCCCATGCGCCTGTTCGTCCCCGCCGTCGTCGCGGGTCTCGCGTGCGCCCTGATCGGCGCGTCCCCGGCCGCGGGTGCGGCCGTGTTCGTCGAGCTCAACCCCAGCACCGTCCGCGCCGGCGACGAGTTCGCGCTCCGTGCCTCGTGTGACGACAACCTCAAATCGGCGACGGTGCGGGGCGAGCCCATCGGCTCGGTCACCGTCGAGCCGGAGTTCGGGTTCCTGACCGCGACGGTACGAGTGCCGGCCGACACGAAACCCGGTGACTATCCCGTCGCCCTGATCTGCCCGGAGGCTCGCGGGGCCACCGGCGTCCTGCACGTGGTGGCCAGGGTGGCGCCGTCACGCGGCCCTGCGACCGGGGGTGGCGGCACCGCCCCGGGCCCGGCGGGTCCGCTTCTGATCGGTGGCGGGCTAGCCCTGGCACTGGCCGGGGTCGCGCTCGGCGCCGTGTCGATGCGCCGCCGGCGAGTCGGCTGAGGACCCGGCGTGGCGAGCGGGGACCAGAAGCCGGCCGGCGCACGCGTGCCGGACGCCGTCGCGCGCAAGCGCCCGGCCCAGATCATCACGGCGCCGCCGCCCGGGGCCATCACCGGGCCGCTGCCGCCGACCCCGGAGATCAAGGGCCGGTCGCCGTTCCGGCTGGCGCTGCCCGGGCGGATGCCGAAACCACGACCCATCCGTGGCCGCCGGGGCGGGATGATCGGGGTCGTCGCGCTGGTGCTGCTCTTCCTCGGGCTGTTCCTGTTCGGGCTGGGGATGGGCTTCGCGACCGGGTTCGACATGGGCAACCTGTTCCGGGGCGCCGACGAGCCGCCGCCCCGGGCGTTCCCGGTGCTGGAGCCGAGCCGGCCGCAACGGCTGGAGATCCCGGCGATCGGGGTGTCGGCGCCGGTCCTGGAGGTGGGGCTGGCCGACGACGGGTCGGTGGACGTGCCGCCGCTGCGACGGCACAACGAGGCCGGCTGGTTCGAGGGCGGGCCGACGCCGGGACAGTTCGGGCCGGCGCTGATCGTGGGGCACGCGGACACCCGTACCGGTCCGTCGGTGTTCCATCGTCTCGACGAGCTGAGAGCCGGTCAGGAGATCCGGGTGAGCCGGGCGGACGGGTCGGTCGCCGTCTTCAGGGTCAACTCGGTGGAGAAGTTCGACAAGAGCTCGCTGCCGGCCGAGCGGGTCTACGGTGACTACACACGGCCGTCACTGCGCCTGATGACCTGCGGTGGCAAGTGGCTGGGCGGCGAGGAGGGCTACGAGGACAACATCGTCGTCTTCGCCTCTCTGGTCGCCTCCCGCGACGTCTGAGCGGGTCAGGCCGCCTCGGCCTCGAGCGGGGCGGCGGGCAGGTCGAGCCAGTCCCTCCAGCGGGGGTCGGGGGTCCGGTGCCCGAGGACCCGCCACGCGACACCACGCGGGGCGGCAGGGGCGGCGTGCAGGCGCCAGCCCAGCTCGGCCGGGGTCTTGTCACCCTTGCTGTGGTTGCACTTGGCGCAGGCGGCGACGACGTTGTCCCAGGCGTGCAGGCCACCACGGCTGCGCGGGAAGACGTGGTCGATGGTCTCGGCCGAGCCCCGGCAGTAGGCGCAGCGGCCACCGTCTCGGGCGAAGATGGCCCGGCGGGAGAGTCCGACATGCGTGCGGTACGGCACCTTCACATACCGCGTGAGCCGGACGACGGAGGGGACGGGAACGGTGTGGTGTGCGCTGTGCAGGATGCCGTCGCCATCGGAGACGCACTCGGCCTTGGCGGTGAGCAGCAGAATGGTGGCCCGACGCACCGATACGACGCACAGCGGCTCGTAGGTGGCGTTGAGAACTAACGCGGAAGAGCCAACCGTGGGTCGTATGTCAGGCATCGCGATCACCCTTCCGGTGTCAGTTGCTGCTAACCGCTCCCATAGCCCATACGTGTGTGAGATGGGCCTCGTCGAACTAGCCCGCTGCGCCAATAGTCCCTGATGGATGACCAAATTGCGAGCAGAATCCGTAGCCGTTCGGTAAACGTCTGAGGTCTCCACCCGGCCCGACCCGGTAGCTTGACTACCCGTGTTCTTCTTAGCTCCGCCATCACCGGCTCCGTCGGACGTCTTCGTGACACCCGTCTGCACCGATGACGCTCTGTGCAAGCAGATCCTCGATCAGACCGGCATCCAATGGCTAGCCACCAGTAGCTACGTGGTCGTGATCAAGCCGCTCCGGATCCTCGCCATCATCCTCATCGCGATGCTGATCCGCTGGCTGATCCACCGCGCGATCTCCCGGCTGGCCACCAGTACGTCGCGGGCCTCCATGCCGGCACTACTGAAGCCGCTCAGGGAGAAGGTGACGGTTACCGCCGAGGAGGGGACGTTCATCCCCGAGCGGCGGCGCCAGCGGGCCGAGGCGATCGCGTCGGTGCTGCGCAGCTTCGTCAGCGCTGTGATCTTCACCATGGCCGCGCTGCTGGTGATGGGTGAGCTGGGCTTCAACCTGGCGCCACTGCTGGCCAGCGCCGGAATCGTCGGCGTGGCCCTCGGCTTCGGCGCGCAGAGCCTGGTCAAGGACCTGATCGCCGGCCTGTTCATGCTGCTGGAGGACCAGTACGGCGTGGGTGACACCGTCGACCTGGGCGAGGCGACCGGTGTGGTCGAGAGCGTCGGCCTGCGGATCACCACGGTCCGCGACGCACGGGGTGTGCTCTGGTACATCCGTAACGGCGAGATCGTCCGGGTCGGCAACAAGAGCCAGGGTTGGGCGATGGTCGTGGTGGACATCCCGATCGGCTTCGTCAACTCGGAGGAGGCGATCGGCGTGCTCAAGGTCGCGGCCGAGACCGTCGCCCACGATCCGGATCACGAGACCGGCTTCCTGGAGCCACCGGACGTGATCGGCGTCGAGCAACTGACCGTGGAAGGCGCGGTGATCCGGACGATCGCCAAGACCACCGCCGACAGCCAGATCGCCATCCAGCGTGACCTGCGCCGGGCGCTGACGGAGTCGCTGGAGACGTCGGGCCTGTCCGAGCGGATCGCGGCGTCCCGGCTCCTGCCGCGCAGCGCGGTGCCGCCGGCGTGGATGGGCGGTGGCGGCACCTCGTCACCGGAGCAGCCCGGCGGCGCGACCTAGGATGGACCGGTGAGCGCACCGACCTTCTTCGACGCCGTGGGCGGCGAGCCCACCTTCCGGCGTCTCGTCGACAAGTTCTACGAGGGTGTCGCGGAGGACCCGCTGCTCCGGCCGATGTATCCCGAGGAGGATCTCGGGCCGGCCGCCGACCGGTTCGCCCTCTTCCTCATGCAGTATTGGGGCGGCCCCACGACGTACTCCGACAATCGCGGTCATCCGCGGCTGCGGATGCGGCACGCGCCGTTCCGGGTCGACGCCGCGGCGCGTGACGCCTGGCTGAGCCACATGAGGGTGGCGGTCGACTCGCTGGGCCTGCCCGACGAGCAGCGGACCCAGCTCTGGGAGTATCTGGAGCGTGCGGCCTATTTCATGGTGAACGCGATGGATTCCGCGGAGCCTCCGGCCTGACAGTGTCGCGGCGGCCGATGGCTCGTTGATCGGATTGTCACTCACGATCCGGGGAGCCTTTCCATGCGCCGTCGTCTGCTCGCAGCCGCCGCCGTCGCCGCTGTCGTCGTTCCGGCGACGGCGGGCACATTACCGGCCGCGGCCGACACCCCTCACCCGACGGTGGTCTCGGCCGATCCGGTGGACTTCACGCCCCATGTCTTGGACGGCACGGTGTGGTCGCTGGCAGTGGTCGGCGACACCGTGGTGGCGGGCGGGGCGTTCACGAAGGTGTCGGACGCCGGCCGGAAGGTGACGCTCGCGCGCAAGAACATCTTCGCGTTCGGGCTGCACGACGGGCAGATCCGGACGTTCGCCCCGGAGGTGGACGGCGCGATCTACTCGCTGGCCGCGGGGCCGGACCACTCGGTCTACCTGGGTGGCGCGTTCAAGACCGTGAACGGCGCGGCGCAGCGTGGGCTGGCCCGCGTGTCGTTGAACGACGGCTCCCGCATCACCTCGTTCGGCGCCCGGGTCAACTGGGGCGACGTGCGGGCGCTGGTGAGCCGGGACGGCAGCCTGTACGCCGGTGGCACGTTCTCGGCGGTCAGCGGTGTACGCCGTAGCGCTCTGGTCCGGCTGAACGCGCAGACCGGCGTGGTGGATCAGGGATTCGACGCGCGGCTGGCCGGGCCGGGGCTGAAGCGCACCCGGGTCGAGCACTTCGACGTGTCACCGGACGGGCGGAAGCTGATCGCCGTCGGCGCCTTCCTGAAGTCGGGGACCGCCGACCGCAAACAGATCGCTCTGTTCGACGTCGGCGGGCCGGGCGCGATCCTGAACAGCTGGTACACCGACGCGTACATCCCGACCTGCATGCAGGGCTTCGACACCTACCTGCGGCAGGTCAAGTTCTCCCCGGACGGCTCGTACATCGTGGTGGCGGCGACCGGGCGGGCGTCGTCGGCGCAGAAGCTGTGCGACTCGGCGGCACGCTTCGAGGCCCGGACCGGCGGCAAGCAGAACCCGACGTGGGTGCAGCGGACCGGCGGGGACTCGCTGTACGCGGTGGCGATCACCGGGCCGGCCGTCTACCTGGGCGGGCACCAGCGGTGGTTCGACAACCCGTACGGCACCGACGGCAGCGGCCCCGGCCCGGGGGCGGTGTCGCGGCCCGGCATCGGCGCCGTCAACCCGAGCACGGGCAAGGCCCTGGAGTGGAATCCCACCCGTTCCCGCGGTGTCGGGGTGCGTGCCTTCCTGGTCACACCCGGCTTCCTGATCGTCGGCTCGGACACCGACGAGCTGGGTCGCGAGTTTCACGGCCGGATCGGCATGTTCCCCTTGCCGTGAGGCTCAGAGAAGTGCTCCCTCGTCGTGGAGCCAGTCCACGAAGGAGGTCGCCACGGCGGCGCCGCAGTCGAGCAGCTCGACGAGCAGCGAGTCGTGGACGCCCGCGGCGAGGGGCACCTGAAGCTCCGCGTAGATCGGGAGCTGGCCGCGCTCGGTGGCGTCGCCCACGTAGGCCTTGCAGAACCGTCGTGTGTGGTTCCACTCGTTGACGATGCGATAGGCCCGGTCCGCCCAGTCCGGCGGGACCGTCGCATGTGGTCGGGCCCGCATGACCAGGATCTCGTCTTCCGGACCCTCCAGGGTGAACAGCACGGCGTGCCGCTCCCACATGGCCAGCAGGCTGCCACCGCCGTCGGCGAGGAACCGAATGTCGAGCAGATCGAGCGCCTTGCCGACCCGGGCCAGTTGCACCGGCATCACCGGATCGGATGCGCCGGTCGTGGACAGATCGGACGGGACGCCGGAGCGGCTCGGCTCCCGCTGGGCCGGAACACCGACGCGAACGGTGCTCTGCACCGCAACCTCGCCGCCGCCGGCATCCGCCTGCTCGTTACCCGCAGCCGATCCCGGACGCCATGACCACCACGGCATCGTGTGCACCTCACTCCCCAACAGACCCATGCCGGACGTTGCAGTGGATCCGAGGGCCGACGGTACCCGCACGCTTCCTGAAGGTCATCCCCCAACGGGAGGGCGGGACCAGAAGAACGATCCACCGTCACCCTTTCGGGTGACTCACCATCGGCATAACGGTCAATTTGTGAACGCTCTGTCGCCACGCTACTCCATATGGTGCAGAAATTCCCACCCAGCCACCGGCCACGCGCACCCTCGCCTCCGCGGGATCCGCATCCCTCGGGCCGAGGAAACCCATCCGGGCGACCGCCTGCACGAGCCGTTGGGAGATCTGTACCGGCTCGCCGTCGTCCGGAGTGACCACCATCGCCACATGGTCCAGAAGGGCGTCGCGGACCGCGCGCTGGCCGACCGTACGCCCGGACATCCCGCCCGAGGCGATCTCCCGCAGGGTCCCGGCCGCCGCCGCGGCGAGCTGCGCCAGCTCGGCGCCGGAGATCGACTCGACGGCCCGGCTGGCGGGCGGGGGCAACGGCCAGCGCCACTGCGTGTCACGGCGCTCCGGCAGCGATCCGCCGCCGGCGGCCAGGACCGCGAGCAGCTCCCCGGCCGAGACGGTCGCATCGCCCGGCCCGGGACCGGCCACCTCACGCGTGACCAGAACCTCCCACGGAAGCCGGGCCCACAGAGCGGTGCGGCCGCCGGACGAACGGAGCCGCACCGGCGCGGCCGGGTCGAGCCGGGTGAGCCGCGCCAGGAACGCGCCTGCGTCGGGAACCCCGAGCAGGCCGTGCTCACTCATGACCGGTCAACATTCATCAGGACACCTCGGTGTACGGCTTGAGAAAGTCCCGCTCGGCGTCGGACAGCCGGCGCGGGTGGCCCTTGACCAGGTTGTACGGCACACAGACGGATCTCGCCCGGCTGGCCAGCACACCGTCGTCGAAGAGCTCGTAGGAGACGGTGAACGCCGCGGCACGCAGCTCGGAGACCCACATCTCGATCCGGACCGGGTCACCGAAGTCCACCGGCCGCAGATAGTCGATCTCGTGCCGGGCGATGACGATGCCCTCCTCGAAGGAGCCCAAGCCGTGCGCCTTGGCCCCGACGAAGAACATCGCCACGCGCGCCTCCTCGTAGAGGGTGAGGAAGCGCGCGTTGTTGACGTGCCCGTACGCGTCCATGTCGGACCAGCGCACGGGCACGTCGAAAACGAACCGATCGAAGTCAGTCACACAGATCAGTCACGGGTCAGCTTGCGGTAGGTCACCCGGTGCGGACGGGCGGCCTCGGCCCCGAGACGGTCGATCTTGTTCTTCTCGTACGCCTCGAAGTTACCCTCGAACCAGAACCACTTGTCCGGCTCCTCGTCGGTGCCCTCCCACGCCAGCATGTGCGTGGTGACCCGGTCGAGGAACATCCGGTCGTGGGAGATGACCACGGCGCAGCCCGGGAACTCCAGCAGAGCGTTCTCCAGGCTGGACAGGGTCTCGACGTCCAGGTCGTTCGTCGGCTCGTCGAGCAGCAGCACGTTGCCGCCGATCTTCAGCGTCAGCGCGAGGTTGAGGCGGTTGCGCTCGCCACCGGACAGCACCTTGGTCGGTTTCTGCTGGTCCGGGCCCTTGAAGCCGAAGGCCGCGACATAGGCCCGGGACGGCATCTCGACCTTGCCGACCATCATGTGGTCGAGCCCGTCGGAGACGACCTCCCACACCGTCTTGCTGCCGTCGAGGCCACCACGGTTCTGGTCGACATACGACAGCTTGACCGTCTCACCGACCCGCACCGCGCCCGCGTCCGGCTTCTCCAGCCCGACGATGGTCTTGAACAGCGTGGTCTTGCCGACGCCGTTCGGGCCGATGATGCCGACGATGCCGTTACGGGGCAGCGAGAACGACAGGTGATTGATCAACGTACGGCCGTCGAAGCCCTTGACCAGGTCGTTCGTCTCGATGACCGTGTTGCCCAGGCGCGGGCCCGGCGGGATCTGGATCTCCTCGAAGTCCAGCTTCCGCGTCTTCTCCGCCTCGGTGGCCATCTCCTCGTACCGCTCGAGGCGGGACTTGCTCTTGGTCTGGCGCGCCTTGGCGTTCGACCGCACCCACTCGAGTTCCTCGGAGAGACGCTTCTTCATCTTGGCGTCCTTGCGGCCCTCGACCGACAGACGCTGCGCCTTCTTCTCCAGGTACGTGGAGTAGTTGCCCTCGTAGCCGATCGCCCGGCCGCGGTCCAGCTCGAGGATCCAGCCGGCCACGTTGTCCAGGAAGTACCGGTCGTGGGTGATCGCCAGGACGGTGCCCGCGTACTTGGCCAGGTGCTGCTCCAGCCAGTGCACGGACTCGGCGTCCAGGTGGTTGGTGGGCTCGTCGAGCAGCAGCAGGTCGGGCGCCTGGAGCAGCAGCTTGCAGAGGGCGACGCGGCGGCGCTCACCACCGGACAGCTGGGAGACGTCAGCGTCCGGCGGGGGGCAGCGCAGCGCGTCCATCGCCAGGTCGAGCTTGGAGTCGACGTCCCACGCGTCGAGGTGGTCGAGCTGCTCCTGCAGCTTGCCCATCTCGTCCATCAGCTCGTCGCTGTAGTCGGTGGCCATCTGCTCGGCGATCGCGTTGAAGCGGTCGAGCTTGGCCTTCGTCTCGGCGACGGCTTCCTCGATGTTGCCGAGGACGGTCTTCTCCTCGTTGAGGGCCGGTTCCTGCGCGAGCATGCCGACGGTGTAACCGGGCATGAGCCGGGCCTCGCCGTTGCTGGTCTTGTCGAGCCCCGCCATGATCTTGAGCAGACTGGACTTACCGGCGCCGTTCGGGCCGACGACACCGATCTTGGCGCCTGGCAGGAAGCTCAGCGTCACATTGTCGAGGACGACCTTGTCGCCGTGCGCCTTGCGCGCCTTTTCCAGGACGTAGATGTACTGGGCCACGGTGTGCCCTACCTCCGAGATCGTGGATTGTCGGTGCCGGGATCAAAGGACAATCTTTTCACCCGCCGTGCCCGGGCCGTTCGGCAACCCCGGGCAGTTCAATCCTGCACGACGTCCTGCTCCTCGACCGTGCCGTCCTTGTGCGTGATGACGAGCCGGTCGAGGCTCACCGTGAAGGTCGCCCCGTCGTTCGCCGTGGCGGTGAACGCGCCCACCCCGTCGTACTGCACCCCGGCCAGGAACAGCGCGGTCCGGTTCTCCACCCACGGGGCCTCCGCCCCGCCCTTGTTGGCGTGGTAGTAGAGAGCGCCGCCGGCGTCCTGACAGATCCAGATGACCGCCCGGCTCTTCGTCCGTACCCGCAGCACCTGCCGCAATTCCCCGTTCGCCCCGAATTGAGAGCCCATTTCCTGGGTACGGTCCAGGCACGCCTGATACGCCGGGAGGAGTGACAGCGTGGGTGACGGTTCCGAGGACGATTCTCCGGACCCGCGCCGCTCGGAGAGCAGATAGCCACCGATCAGGCCGATGATCGCGAGCAGCGCCGTGGCGATCACCACAGGGAAGAACAAAGGCTGCCGTCGCTGGGAATGATCATCAAGCGGGGTCACCGGCACAGAATGGCACCCCGCCCCAACCCGGTCCATCACCGTCGATCGCGACGGCGAACCGGAGCCGGTGAGAGAGCGGGAGCTTACACACAGTAGGCTCATGGTGGGAACAGAAACCACTCGGAGGTGTACTCAGCGTGGCCCAACGAAGTTCCTTCGTCGTCGTCGCCAACCGTCTGCCCGTGGACGAGGTCACTACGCCGGACGGTGAGAAGCAGTGGCGGCCCAGTCCGGGCGGCCTGGTCACAGCCCTGCATCCGGTCCTGGTCGAGCATCAGGGCACCTGGATCGGATGGGCCGGTGGGTCGGGAGACGCGCCTGAGCCATTCGACCTCGAGGGCATCCACATCCACCCGGTTCCGCTCAGCGACGAGGAGCTGGAACGCTACTACGAGGGTCAATCCAACGCGACCATCTGGCCGCTCTACCACGATGCCGTGGAGACGCCGGTCTACAAGCGGCGCTGGCGTGAGACGTACCGGGTGGTCAACCACCGGTTCGCCCAGGCCGCGGCGGAGGTGGCCGCCGAGGGCGCCACCGTCTGGGTGCAGGACTACCAGTTGCAGCTCGTGCCGTCGATGCTGCGGGAGATGCGGCCGGACCTGAAGATCGGGTTCTTCCTGCACATCCCGTTCCCGCCGATCGAGCTGTTCATGCAGATGCCGTTCCGGGCCGAGATCCTGCGCGGCCTGCTCGGCGCCGACCTGGTCGGCTTCCAGCAGCGGCTCGCCGCACAGAACTTCGTCCGCCTGGCCCGGCACCTGCTCGGCCTGCGCTACGAGGGCCAGTCGATCCAGGTCGACGGGCGCAAGGTGAAAGCCGGAGCGTTCCCGATCAGCATCGACACCGCTGAGATGGAGCGGCTCGCCGCCGACCCGTCGGTGCAGGCCCGGGCCAAACAGATCCGCGCCGAGCTCGGCGACCCGAAGACGGTGATCCTCGGCGTCGACCGGCTCGACTACACCAAGGGCATCGAGCTGCGCCTCAAGGCGTTCCGCGAGCTGCTGGCCGACGGCAAGCTCAACGTCGGCGACGCGGTGATGATCCAGGTCGCCACACCCAGCCGGGAGCGGGTCGAGCACTACCAGACCCTGCGGGTGAAGGTGGAGCGCGAGGTCGGCCGGATCAACGGCGAGTTCGGCCGGGTCGGCACGCCGGCCGTGCACTACCTGCACCAGTCGGTCGACAAGCAGGAGCTCGCCGCGATGTATGCGGCGGCTGACGTGATGATGGTGACCCCGCTGCGCGACGGCATGAACCTGGTCGCCAAGGAGTACATCGCCTGCCGCGGCGACACCGGTGGGGCGCTGGTGCTCAGCGAGTTCGCCGGCGCCGCCACCGAGCTGCGCCAGTCGTTCCTCTGCAACCCGCACGACCCCGACGGGGTGAAGGACGCGCTGCTGCGCGCGGTCGGCGCCCAGCCGGCTGAGCTGAAACGGCGGATGCGGGTGATGCAGCGGCATCTGCGGACCCACGACGTCGCGCGCTGGGCGCGCTCGTTCCTCGACGAACTCGGCGTCGACGAGAGCTGAGGTCAGCGAGAGGGCGCCGGGTCGATGTCGGCCCGGCGTCCGTCGCCGATCAGCCGGCCGCCGGGGTGAACGACTCCCCCACCGTGACGACCTCGCCGATCACGACCACCGCGGGTGGTCGGATGCCCGCCGTCGCGGTCTCCTCGGCGACCGCCCCGAGAGTGCTGGTCAGCGACCGCTGGTGGGCCGTCGAGCCCTCCTGCACCACGCCGACCGGGGTGTCCGCCGAGCGGCCCTCGGCGATCAGCCGCTCCGCGATCTTCGGCAGGTTCTTCAGGCCCATCATCACCACGACGGTCCCGCGCATCCGGGCCAGCGCCGCCCAGTCGACCAGGGTGTCCGGGTGGTCCGGTGGGATGTGACCGGAGATGACGGTGAACTCGTGCGCCACCCCGCGGTGGGTGACCGGGATGCCGGCCAGCGCGGGCGCTGCGATCGAGCTGGTCACGCCGGGCACCACGAGCACCGGCACACCGGCCTGAGCGCAGGCCAGGGCCTCCTCGCCGCCACGCCCGAAGACGAAGTTGTCGCCACCCTTGAGCCGGACCACGAACTTCCCCTGCGTCGCCCGGTCCACCAGGATCCGGTTGATCTCCTCCTGGGCGGCCTGCGGGCCATACGGGATCTTGGCGGCGTCGATCAGCTCGACCTCGGGACGTAGCTCGCCGAGGAGCATGCCGGGGACCAGCCGATCGGCGACCACCACGTCGGCGGACGCGAGCAGGCGGCGGCCCTTGACCGTGATCAGCTCCGGGTCGCCGGGGCCGGCTCCGACAAGGGCCACGCCCTTGAGCTCGGGCGATGCCGGCGGGGAGGCTTCCAGCACGGTCGCCACCATGTCGCGGACCGCCATCGCCCGGCGCCGGTCGCCGCCGTCGGTGACCGCCACGGTGACCTGGCCGTGCCGGGTGACGGCCGGGGTCCAGGCGGTGGCGGCGTCGCGGTCGTCCGCCCGTACACAAAAAATCCGGTTGTGCTCTGCCGCGACGCTGACCTGGGCCGCCGCCTCCGGATCGTCGACCGCGACATGGACCACCCAGGCACCCTCGACGTCGCCGGGCTCGAAGCGCCGAGGCGTCCAGGCCGCCCGGCCCGCGTCGACGTGCCCCTGCAGGGTGGGGGTGAGCTCCGGGGAGACGATCTCGAGCCGGGCGCCCGCAGCGATCAGCGCCGGCACCCGGCGGGTGGCGACCGAGCCACCGCCGACAACCAGCACCCGACGGCCCTCCAGGCGAAGCCCCAGGGGGTAGATGCTCATTTCTCCGACACTCCCGCGCTCATCCGCCCGACACCCCGTCTCATTTCTCCGACACCCCGGCCGAGTCGAACGTCGCCACCTCGTGCAGCACCCGCACCGCGGCCTGCACGACGGGCAGGGCCAGCACCGCTCCGCTGCCCTCACCGAGGCGCATGCCGAGGTCGAGCAGCGGCTCCAGGCCGAGGTGGGCCAGCGCGACGCCGGCGCCCGGCTCGGCGGAACGGTGCCCGGCGACCATCGCGGCCACCGAGTCGGGGGCGAACGCAGCGGCGGCGACGGCTGCCGAGGCGGCGATCACGCCGTCGACGATCACCGGCACCCGGCACGCGGCGGCGCCGAGGATGAACCCGGTCAGCGCGGCGTGCTCCAGACCGCCGACCGCGGCGAGCACGCCCAGCGGATCGGCCGGGTCCGGGGAGTGCAGGTCCAGCGCGGCCGTCACCACGGTCACCTTGTGCGCCAGGGTGTCGTCGTCGATGCCGGTGCCCCGGCCGGTCACCACCCCCGCCGACGCCCCGGTGAAGGCCGCGATCAGCGCTGCCGCGGGTGTCGTGTTGGCGATGCCCATGTCACCGGTGAGCAGCGCCTTCGCTCCCTGCTCGACGAGTGTCTCGGCGACCCGCGCGCCGACCTCGACGGCGGCCAGGGTCTCCTCGCGGGTCAACGCCGGGCCCACCGTCATGTCGCGGGTGCCGCGCCGCACGTTCGCGTCCAGCAGGTTCGGTCCGCCGTGCAGCGGGATCGCCACCCCCACGTCGACCACCATGACGTCGGCGCCGGTCTGCCGGGCGAACGCGTTGACCACGGCGCCGCCGGCCACGAAGTTGGCCACCATCTGCGCGGTGACCTCCTGCGGCCACGGGCTCACCCGCTGGGCGTGCACCCCGTGGTCGCCGGCGAAGACCGCCACCGTGGCGGGCTCGGGCACCGGCGGCGGGCACACGCCGGCCAGGCCGGCCAGCCGGACCGAAAGCTCCTCCAGCGCGCCCAGTGAGCCGGCCGGCTTGGTGAGACGGGCCTGCAGCTCACGGGCGGCGGCCATCGCCTCGTCGTCGGCGGGCCGGATGGCTGCCAGGGTGGTCTCCAGCGTCACGGTCGCTCCTCGATCACTTCGCTCAGAGTCTGCACGAATCGGTCTGTGGTGGCAGTGTCGCGCACCGCAATCCGCAGCCAATCCGGGCCCAGCCCCGGAAACGTGTCGCCACGGCGCACCGCGTAGCCACGTTCTCGCAGGTCAGTGCGGATGTGGTCGGCGCCGGCAAGGCGTACCGAAACGAATGCGGACGCCGGATCTCCGGGAACCGTGACGCTCGGCACTCGCCGCAACCGTTCCACCAGGTGGGCACGCTCGGCCGCGAGGGCCGCCGCGATCTCCCGCTCGGCCGCGACCGCGACCGGTGAGGCGCAGGCGCTCGCCGCGGCGAGCGCCGGCGTGGAGACCGCCCAGAGCGGCCGCGCGGCGGCCAGCCGTCGCAGCAGATCGACCGGCCCGAGCGCGTAGCCGATCCGCAGGCCGGCCAGCCCCCACGTCTTCGTCAGGCTCCGCAGCACCACCAGGCCGGGCAGGTCCCGGCGCTCGGCCAGCGACTCCGGCTCCCCCGGCACACCGGCCCGGAAGGTGGTGTCGGCGAACGCCTCGTCGACCACCAGCACGCGGCCCGGGCGGGCCAGCTTTGCCACATCGGCCGCCGGATGCAACACCGACGTCGGGTTCGTCGGGTTGCCCACGAAGACCAGATCGGCGTCCTCCGGGACCAGGCCGGGATCGAGCCGGAAACCGTCCGCCTCGCGCAGGATCACCCGCTCGACCTCGTGCCCGGCATTGCGCAGCGCCGCTTCGGGCTCGGTGAACTGCGGATGCACCACGACCGGGCGGCGGCTGTCGCGCAGAGCCTGGGCGAGCAGCACGAACGCCTGGGCAGCACCGGCCGTGAGCAGCACTTCGGCCGGGTCCCGGCGATGCCGGGCGGCGACCGCCGCGGTCGCGCCACGCTCGTCCGGGTAGGCCGACAACGAGCTCAGCGACGCCGTGATCGGATCCGCCAGCCAGCCGGGCATGGTCTGGCGCCGCACGTTGACCGCGAGATCGATCAGGCCCGCACCCACCTCGGCGTCGCCGTGGTGATCGAGGTCGAAACTCATGGCCTCAGCATGCCGGACCGGGTGGCACGCCTGACTTCGGCCGTTCCGTCCGAACATGAGCAGCTTTGGCCATACCGTCGAAGAGTGACGAACCGACACCTCACCGTCGCCGGAAGAGTCGCCCTCCTGATCCGGGCCGGGCTCATCGCGGGCCTGGTCATCACCGGCCTGTCCTACCCGTTCGCCGCACTGGCCGGGATGGGCGTCAAAGCCGGCGCCGAGGCCCTGGAGAACATGCCCGAGCAGCTCACCGAGCTCCCTCCGGCACAGACCACCTACGTCTACGCCGGCGACGGCAAGACCCTGCTCACGATGTTCTACGAGGAGCACCGCAAGCACGTCGCCCTCAAGGACATGTCGCCCTACGTGATCAAGGCGATCGTCGCCTCCGAAGACTCCCGCTTCTACGAGCACAACGGCGTCGACGCCAAAGGCGTGGCCCGCGCGTTCGTCGCCAACCAGAAAGCCGGCGGCGTCTCCCAGGGCGCGTCCACGCTCACCATGCAGTACGTCCGGATGGCCCTGCGTGACAGCGCCCGCACCCCGCAGGAGGCGCTCGAGGCCACCGAGCAGACCGCCGCCCGCAAACTGCGCGAGATGCGACTCGCCATCGAGGTCGAACAGCGGCTCAGCAAGGAGGAGATCCTCCAGCGCTATCTCAACGCCGCCTACTACGGGCATCGCGCCTACGGCATCTTCGCCGCCTCCCAGATCTTCTTCTCCAAGGCGCCGCGCGACCTCACCCTCACCGAGGCAGCCCTGATCGCCGGACTGGTCAAGGCGCCGTCCGCCTACGACCCGGCCACCAAGAACCAGAAGGCCGCCCTCGACCGGCGCAACTACGTGATCGACCAGATGCTGAAGAACAACGCGATCACCTACGAGCAGGCCGCCTCGGCCAAGAAGTCCAAGATCAAACTGAAGTTGAGCACGCCGCCGAACGGCTGCGTCTCGGTCGCCGCCAAACACAACGACTGGGGCTTCTTCTGCGACTACTTCACCAACTGGTGGCGCGAGCAGCCGGCCTTCGGCCGAACCCCGCTGGAACGCGAGGAGAACCTGCGCCGCGGCGGCTACCGGGTGATCACCTCCATCGACCCCCAGATCCAGCGGTACGCCATGCAGCACGTCCTGGAGAAGGAGAGGCGAAGCAGCGCCATCGCCCACGGACAGGTCGTCGTGCAGCCCGGCACCGGGCGGGTGCTCAGCATGGCCGTCAACCGCACCTACTCCCTCGACCAGGAGAAGAACGGCCGGCACAGCGACTGGCGGCAGGACGACGACGTCAAAGGCAACTACCCCAACACCGTCAACCCGCTGCTCGGCGGCGGCGACATGGCCGGATACCAGGCCGGATCCACGTTCAAGATCTTCACGCTGCTGGCCGCCCTCGAAGAAGGCCTGCCGCTGTCCACCTCCTTCTACTCCCCGCAACGGTTCGTCTCCCGCTACATCACCGCGCCCGGGCCCGCCACCTGCGGCATCTACTGGTGTCCCAAGAACGCCGGCGAGTCCATGACCGGCACCCAGAACATGTGGACCGGCTTCGGCAAATCGGTCAACACCTACTTCGTGCAGCTCGAACAGCGGGTCGGCGCGGAGAAGGCGGTCCGCATGGCCGAGCGCCTCGGACTGCGGTGGCGCACCGACATCGACCGGAAGCTCGCCACCAAGGAACACGCCTCCGGCTGGGGCGCCTTCACCCTCGGAGTCAGTGACGCCACCCCCGTCGAGATGGCCAACGTCTTCGCCACCCTCGCCGCCGAAGGCAAGCACTGCGAGCCGCTGCCCGTCCTCAGCATCCGCAACCCCGACGGGTCCCACGCCCTCTACCAGGACCGGCTCATCGCCGAACCCCGGTGCCACCAGGAGATCAAGGTCAACGTCGCCCGAGCCGCCACCGACGCGGCCCGCTGCGTCACCGGATACGGCTCGGCACGCGGAGGCTGCGGCGGCTGGGGCACGTCGTCGATGGTCTACGGCACCATCGGACGGCCCATCGCCGGCAAGAGCGGCACCACCGACGGCAACAAGACCGCCTGGTTCAACGGATACACCCCGCAACTGGCGGCGTCGGCCTTCGTCGCCGACCCCGACAACCCGGAGCATCTGGTCGGGGCCGGGCGCTCGACCATGTCGAAGTACACGGTCGCCCAGACACTGCGGGACGCCCTCAAAGGCAAACCGAGAGAAGATTTCAAACCCCCCTCCGACAAGTACGTCTGGTAGCCGTCACCTGCTCCGGCCAGGCGGCGCTCCCACCCAGCCGCCGAACCGCACTCACACCAGCCACCGGACCGCGTCCGCACCCAGCCACCGAACCGCACTCACACCAGCCGCCGAACCGCGCTTGCACCCCAGCCACCGAACCGCGCTCGCACCAGCCGCTGGACCGTGCCGGCCGCCGGCTGCATCGCGTGACCCCGCACCCACTGGCCAACGCGCGCAGCGCACGCCATCAGCACATGCCGACGGACCGACGAACCGGATCACCGGATCACCGGATCACCGGATCACCGGATCACCGGATCACCGGATCACCGGATCACCGGATCACCGGATCACCGGATCACCGGATCACCGGTTACGGCGAGGCCGCGAAGGGTGGACCGCACAAGGGATCCGGCACGGGGTGGAAGGCAGGCGTCAATCGCCAGGCTGCGGCGTTAGTGCCGGGTGCTACGTCAGCCGCCGGTTCCGGCGTGGGTCGGGGTGGGGCGGCGGCGGGGTGGTCGCCAGGCTGGGTCTCGACCGGCCAGGCCGACTGCCCTGAGCAGGAGGTCCTCCTCGGTATCGACCGGGAACCGGGGCCGAACAGGCCGGGAGTGCCATCGGCCGGACCCTGCCCTAGAAACTCGACCAACACCTCGAGAGCACGCGGATCGGCCGCATAATCCTGCTCGGTGGCACGGGCCAGATCCCACCCATGCATGATCAACTCGTTCATCGCGACGGCGCCCATCGCGGTGGCCGGCAGGGTGACGCCGCCGGCCAGCGCCGTGCCCGTCCAGGCGGCCGGATCCCGCCAGGCGATGCTCAGGTCGGCCAGGAGCACCGGCAAGCGGCTGCGCCAGTGTGGCGACAGGTGCGCGGCCGAAGGCTGTGGTGGTGGGCCGTCGGAGCCCGGCACGCCGGCGCGCTTGCGGGCGGCCATCGTGAAGGCGACGGACAGGCCCATCAGATGATCGAGCAGGGCCGCGACCGTCCACTCCGGGCACGGGGTCGGCGCGGCGAGATCACGGTCGTCCACGCCCAGCAGCAACGCTCTGATCTGACGAACCGGCGGGTCGAAATCCAGCGGCACACGGTCTGCCACGATCTCCTCCTTCGGTTGTCGTAGCCCCACGGTACGAGGGGGTACGACAATTTCGGAGGTGGCGAATCGACCTTTCGCACGCTGGGCGGCTTCCGGCGACCGATCTGGTCAGGTGTGCACGGAAAGGTCCGCCGTGTGACCGTCGGGACCTCCCTGCGACCCCGGGCCGGGATGTTGTCCCGCTCCCGATGACCGGCCCGAACCCTGCCCACCGGGCTGACCGTGACCGGACTGACCGTGACCGGGCTGGCTGCCCTCACCAGGAAGCCCCTGACCCGGTTGCCCGCTCCCGCCGGGCTGACCCAGGCCGGCCGGGTGCCCATGGTTGCCGTGGACATGGCCACCCGGCTGCCCGAGAAAGTCGGATTG
This sequence comes from Actinoplanes sp. CA-252034, assembly GCF_050956125.1. Classification (NCBI taxonomy): domain Bacteria; kingdom Bacillati; phylum Actinomycetota; class Actinomycetes; order Micromonosporales; family Micromonosporaceae; genus Actinoplanes; species Actinoplanes sp. CA-252034. The sequence goes on along the minus strand of NZ_CP191846.1, from coordinate 1,199,086 downwards.
ACCGTGGTTGCCGGGCTGGCCGTGGAGATCCGACGGGTTATGGAAGTCGGACGGGCCAGGGAAGTCGGACGGGCCACGGAGGTCGGACGGACCAGGGAAGTCGGACGGGCCGTAGAAGTCGGGCGGGCCGTGGAGATCCGACCGAACCGCGAAGTCGTGCTGGCCCTGATTACCCGGATGCCCGTGCAGATCTGACAAGCCGTGACCACTCGGCGAACCGTCGAAGTCCGACCGCCCACGGCCCCCCGGGAGATCAGACGAACCCTGACCACCCGGCGAACCGTCGAAGTCCGACCGCCCACGGCCCCCGGCCGCCCCGGGAGATCAGACGAACCCTGGCCACTCGGCGAACCGTCGAAGTCCGACCGGCCGTGGAGGTCGGAAGGGCCCTGGCTGCCGGGCTGGCCGTGGAACTCCTGCCGGGGTGGATAGTCCGCCGGGCCGTGACCACCCGGATGCCCGCGGAAGTCCTGCGGACCGTGGAAGTCGGTCCGGCCGGGATGGTCGGACTGCCGGAAGTCGTCCTGGCCCGGGTGGCCCGCCGGCCCGTGGAAGTCGGATTGACTGTGGAAGTCGGACTGACGGTGGAAATCAGGCTGGCTGCGGTTGCCGGACTGGGCATGGTAGTCGGGCAGGGGCGGCAGCACCTGGCCCGTGAGCGGCGGCTGGCTGTCGGATGACGAGTGGCCCTGATAGCCCGGCAACGGCGGCAGCACCTGGCCGGACAGCGGCGCCTGACCACCGGGACCCTGCTGGCCGGACATCCCGCCACCCGGACCGGCGGACATGCCCTGCTGCATCGGCTGGCCGGGCGGGGCGTACCCCGAGTTGGCCGTGGCGGACGCCGGGATACCCGAACCCGGACCGCCCGAGCCCGGACCGCCCGCACCCGGAATGTCCGAACCCCGACCGCCCGCACCCGGGATGCCGGAGCCCGGAATCGGCTGGCCTGACAGCATGGAACCCGGTTCGTGACGCATGCCGGACGGCGGGCCGAGAGGAACGCCGGGAGAGCCGAGCCCGGATGGCATGCCCTGGCCGACGGGAACGCCCTGCGGTGGCATCGCCGGATTGCCGACGGGCGGAGCAGACGGCACTCCCGGAGGGCCACCAGGCATGCCGGACGGCCTCGAACCCGGCTGACCAGGGCCGCCCGGCGACCCGGCTGGACCGTGCGACCCCGCAGACCCAGGCGAACCGGCTGGACCGTGCGACCCCGCAGACCCAGGCGAACCGGCTGGACCGTGCGACCCCGCAGAGCCGGGCGAACCCGGCGAGCCGACGGGACTGTGCGAGCCAGTCGGGCTGTGGGAACCGGCCGGACTGTGTGGACCGGCGGAGTTGTGGGAACCGGGCTGGCTCTGCGAACCGGGTGGGCCGGCGTTGGCGGCGGCGACCAGGCGACGGGCGATCTCGGGGGCGGCGGCCCAGTGCAGGCCCAACTGGGAGGCGTGCACCTGGCGCCAGACGAAGCCCTCCGGGTTGCCGCCCGACCAGGTCCAGGCCGGGGTGGCTCCGGCGCGCGGTGTGACGACCGCCCGGTGCTGCTTGTAGCCGGTGATGCGGGCGCCGGCCGGGGCCAGCACCGACGTGCCGGGGGCGGTGGCCTCGCGGTAACCGGCGACGGTCTGCTCGGCGGTGGTCGCGGTGGCGTCGAGCACACCGCACATGGGCCGGCCGTCCAGCTCGTGACCGAGCCACGGCAGGGCGACGCCCTCGGCGATCACCGGCCAGCCGTCCCTGGCGAACTGGGCGACGGCCGCGCAGAGCCTGCGGTTGGCGGAGAGCTCTTCGGCGTACCCCTCGGGGAGGCCCGCGCCCACCACCAACCCGCGCGTGCCCGGCGGTAGTGCCTCGTCGCGCAGCGGGTCGACCACCGCGACGTCCGCACCCGCGGCGGTGAGCAACTCGGCCGTCTCCACATAGGTGTAGGGGGCGCCCTGGCCCCCGGCCAGGGCGATCACCGGCCGGTGATCGAACTGTGCCTCCCCGGCCGCCTCGGACGGGGTCCAGATCGGGCCGGGGATCGGCGGCGCGGACGAGGCCAGCGCCACCAGGCGCTCGATGTCGAGGGAACCGGCGACCGCCTCACCGAGGCGGCGCACCGCACGGCCGGCCTCGACGGACCGGTGCGCCACCGGGACCAGGCCGTGGGTGCGGGCCGGCAGAGCGTTGGGAAGGTCACCGCGGTGCAGGGCGCCGAGCACCGGCATGCCGATGTCGTCCATGGCGCTGCGCAGCATCTGCTCGTGCCGGTCGGAGGCGACCCGGTTGAGGATCACACCGCCGAGGTGCACCATCTCGTCGAACATCCGGAAGCCGTGCACCAGCGCGGCCAGCGAGTGGCCCATCGCGGCGACGTCGACGACCAGGACGACCGGCGCGCGCAGGGCCGCCGCGACCGAGGCGGTGCCGTCGATCTCCGGCTGGCCGGTGAGGCTGTCGAACAGGCCCATCGCGCCCTCGATGACGGCGACCTGGGCGCCGGAGGCCCCGTGCGCGAAAAGGGGCGCGACACGCTGGGCGCCGACCAGGCGAGGGTCGAGGTTACGGCCGGGCCTGCCGGCGGCGAGACCGAGGTACGCCGCGTCGGTGTGATCCGGGCCGACCTTGAAACCCGCCGTCGGGACACCCCGGCCGCTGAGGGCAGCGAGCAGTCCCACGGCGATGGCCGTCTTGCCGTGACCCGATGACGGCGCGCTCACGACCAGACGAGGCTGGGCGGTGATCAATGTCTCCCCCGAGGTTTCCGCAGGCGGCCGCCACGTGTTCTATCGACTGCCGGATGTCGCAGACTACCTGGCCACGACAGGAGCCAGCGCTGCGCCAGGTAGCCTCAGGGGGTGTATCGGTTCCTGCTGACCCCGCGCTGGCTGGGTGCCGCCGCGCTCACGATCATCGCCTCGGTGGTCATGGTGATGCTCGGCAATTGGCAGCTGGATCGTTACCGACAACGCACCGCCATCAATACCCGGATCGACAACGCCAACGTGGTCGCGGCCGTCCCGCTGACCCAGGCGCTGACCGCCCCGACCACGGCGGGCACTCCCGGCCCCGACCCGGGTGAGGCTCTGGCCTGGACAAAGGTGACCGTGAGCGGCCGCTACGACCCGGCCAACGAGATCCAGGCGCGGGGCCGCACGGTCGGCAGCAAGGTCGGCTTCGAGATTCTCACTCCGCTGATCCTCGACGATGGCACGGCGGTTCTCGTGGACCGCGGCTGGGTGCCCGCCCCGCCCGGCGGAGCGCTCGAGTCGCCCCAGGTTCCCGCAGCCCCCACCGGCCGGGTCACGGTCACCGGCCAGGTCCACCTGTCGGAAAGTAGACCCGCTCCGGTGGAACGCCGGGACGGCCGTCTGGACACCCGCCGGATCAGCCTGCCCCGCTTGGCGACCGAGCTGCCCTTCCCGGTGTACGGAGCGTATGTGCTCCTGACCGAGCAGACCCCGGCCGCCGACCCGGCGTTCGTGGCGATCCCCATCCCGCATGAGGACTCGTGGCAGAACGGTGGCTACGCCGTCCAGTGGTGGATGTTCGCCGGCATGGTCTACGTCCTGTTCGGCTGGCAGGCCCGACGGGAGGTTCAGGAGACGTCCGGCGCCACACGGCCGGTCAAGTCAGCAAGCCGCCCCCGCGACCGGGTCGCCGACGCCGATTCCCGCGACCGGGTCGCCTCCGCAGACCGCGTCGCCTCCACAGACCGGGTGGCCTCCGCAGACCGGGTCGCCTCCACGGACCGCGTGGCTGAGGCGGATCGGGTTGCTGAGACCGATCGGAAGGCCGCGGACGCCGGGACCGCGTGACGGCATCCGGTTTCGGGCCGCTTGCGGTGAGGTGCGTGGCGTCGTCTCGCGACAGAGGGCGACGCCGATTAATGTCGCGGTCATGACCTTCCCGTCGGGTGATCCGTGGGGCGCGCCGTCGTCTCCACCCGCGTCCGAGACGCCGGCCCCGCCGGAGCCGTCCGGGCCGGTGATCGCGGAGATCGCCGAGATGCAGATCACTTCCACGATGGTGCACACGCCGGTGGGGGATCTGCCGTTGTCCGGTTCCCGCTGGCTGGTCACCGATCAATGGCTCAGCCAGCGGCGCACCCCGACCTGGGCGAAGATCGCAGCCTTCGGCGGCATCTGCTTCACGGCAGGCCTGAGCCTCTTCCTCCTGCTGTTCAAGGAGCCGATCGCCCAAGGCACCGTCAACGTCACGGTGACAAGCGGCCAGCATCAGTACGTCTCCCGTGTCCCGGTCAGGAACGAAGACGATGTGACCGCCATCAACCAGCAGGTCAACTACATCCGAAGCCTCGCCGCCCTGTAGCGATCGTCGCGCCCCGTTGAGCGCGATGAAGAGCCGCGCCGACGTCAACGGATCGCCGGCCATTCGATAGGCGGTGAGATCCCCGCCGGACGCCGGGCCGACAAGCAGACCGCCGCCCGCCAGACGCCGGCCGGCAGGTAGATCGCCGCCACCGGACGCCAGCCGGCAGCGAGGTCGCCGTTGGGAACCCTGCGGTCAGGCCGGTGGAGGTGAGTAGCCTGCGCCGATGGCGCGGACGACAGCGATGGTGTCGGCTTCGCCAGCCGGCAGCGAGGTCACCGTTGGGAACCCTGCGGTCAGGCAGGTGGAGCTGAGTGGCCTGCGCCGATGGCGCGGACGGCGTCGATGGTGTCGGCTTCGGCGGCCGGTTTGTCGTCTCGATAGCGAAGGACCCGGGCGAAGCGCAACGCGACACCGCCCGGGTAGCGGGGTGATGTCTGGACGCCGTCGAAGGCGATCTCCACCACCTGCTCCGGGCGGACGGTCACACCCCACCCGTTGTCGGCGACGGCCAACTGCTGAAATCGCTCGGTCTGCCAGCGGAGTAGCTCGTCGGTGAGGCCCTTGAAGGTCTTGCCGAGCATCACGAACCCGCCGGTTTCCGGGTCTCGGGCGCCGAGGTGCAGGTTGGACAGCCAGCCGTGGCGGCGACCATGGCCCCATTCGACGGCCAGGACGACGAGGTCGAGGGTGTGGCGGGGCTTCACCTTGACCCAGGCGGATCCACGGCGGCCGACATCGTACGGCGCCTCCGGGTCCTTGATCACGACGCCTTCCTGGCCGGCGGCGAGGGCCGCGGCGAACGCGGCGGCCGCCTCCTCTTCAGTGTCGGCAGCCGACCGGCCGACGGTCGCGACTGCGGGAACGGTCTCGGCGAGCGCGGCCCAGCGGACCCGGCCCGGTTCGTCGAGCAGATCGGCGCCGTCCAGATGAAGGAGATCGAAGAAGTACGGTCGAAGGCCGGTCGCCGCGGCATCGCCCCCGGACACGGCCGAGGCAGCGGACGTGGCGGCAGCAGGGGACGCGGCAGCAGCAGGGGACGTGGCAGCAGCGGACGCGGCGGAGTCCGGGGCCGCACCGCTCGCACGGGAAGTCCGGCGAGTCGTGGCTCTCGCGCCGCGGGTGGCGGCTCGGCTGGAGGTCTCCTGGAACGGACGCGGGCGGCCGGACGCGTCGAGCAGCATGGCCTCGCCGTCGAGGATCACCTCACGCACCGGCAGCGCCCTGACCTGGGCGACCACTTCGGGAAGCCGGGCCGTGACGTCGTCGAGGCTGCGGGTGAAGACGGCCACCTCGTCTCCGGAACGGTGGACCTGGATGCGGATGCCGTCGAGTTTGGTGTCGACGATCGCGGGCGTGCCGGTGGCGAGAAGGGCGGCCGCGACGTCGGGCGCGCTGCTCGCCAGCATCGGGCTCAACGGGGTGCCGACTCGCAGGTGGATCTGGGCGAGCGCGGGCGCGCCACCGGTCAGAGCGGCCTCGGCCACGATCTTCAGATCGCCGGCGAGCAGGAGGGCACGCCGGACCGTGGTGGCCGGCACCTCGGCGGCGGCCGCGATCGCCTCGGCCAGCAGGCCGGCCTGGGCGCCCTGGCGTAGCTCGCCGCCGAACAGGCCGACGAGCAGCAGCTGTTCCGGTGCGGTGGCGGCGCTGAACAGGGCGCCGAGAAGCTGTTTGCGACGGGCCTGTGATCCGGCGCCGGAGACGGCCGAGATGTCGGCGATCGCCGCGTCGACCGCCGACACCGTCAGGGTGGCCTCAGTGGCCGGCTCCGGCCGGTCACGCAACGACGCGTAGCCGACACCGGTCTGCCGTTGCCGTAGCTCACCGGCTAGGTAGGCGGCCCCGGGAACGATCTCGCCGGGGTCGAGCCGCCGCAGCGCCCCGGCGAGCAGCTCGATCTTCGCCTTACGGCCCGAGGTCGCGGCGACGGCGGCCGAGGTGGCTGCAATGTCAAGGAACCGCACGATCTCCATCCTGGCAGCCGATCGCGCCCTCCGGTGCCCCGTGACGCGTGCTGAACACGATCGGCCACGAGGTCCCGGCGTCAGGCGACATCCGAAAGACACGAGCCGGGCGCGGCCCCGTCACGAGAACCGCACCCGCGCGAGTCTCCCGTAGCGGGAGACATGCCCGGTGCGGCCTATCCACGAAACCGCACACGGACGGCACCACGGCGCAGTAGAGGACATGCCGGTGCGGCCTCATCACGAGAAACCGCACGGACCGCGCCACGGCGCAACAGAGGACATGCCCGGTGCGGCCTTGTCACGGGACCGCACACGGACGGCGTTACCGCAGTGGGGTGGGGATCGCCACGAGTGGGCTCACCCCGTACCCCCGGGGAAGTTGTCTGGTCTTGACCTTGGGGTGGGGATCGTGATCATGCGGCTTTGGGCTCCTCGATACGGAAGCCGCGGGCACGGACCGCGTCGGCGACCCGGGCCAGCTCGGCGTCGAGCGTGCAGAGAACCTTGGAGAGATCGTCGAGGTGATCGGTGAGGGTGGCGTCGTCCCACCCGGAGACGTCGACGTCGCCGAGTGCGCGGGCCGCGGCACGGAGCCGGGCGATCGACTCGATCCGCTCGCGAGTGCGAAGACGGTCGAGCGAATCACGTGGGCCGGCGGGGGTCACCCGGGCCGCGCGACCGGCCAGCGCAGCGGAGAGCTGCGTGGCGGGCCTGGTGGTAACAGGCATGTTCGGTGCAGGCGAGGCAATCGAACGCATGTTCTAATCCTAACAGGAATGATCGCCGCCGCCAGCGCTGATCCACCCTGTGGACATCGGAATTCACCTGCCCAGGGCATGCCGGAACAGCGTGTCGGCCTCGGCCGGCGTGGCGCGCGCGGCGACGAACCCGTCCGCCCGGACCAGGTAGAACAGGCCCGGCTGCAGGCCCGTTCCGGGGGCCGCCGGGAAGAGGTGCACCGGCATCCCGAGGTCGGGCGCGTCGGAGGCGGCGACCTCGCCGTAACCGTGGATCTGCCAGCAGGCCGCGCGCAGGGCCCCGTGGTTGACGCCGGTCCAGGGCAGGCGACGGCCGATCACCGGGTCACGCGGGCTGGAGGGGCCCGCGTCCGGATCGAGGCGGTAGTGGATGCGGATCTGCGACACGTACTGGAACATCCGGGAGCCGCCGGACGAGTTGGGGAGCGCCCGCACCGCGATGGGGGCGATCAGCGGGATCACGAGGCGCCGCAGCACCCGTAGCGGCAGCCGGTTCGAGGTGATCGCGTTGAACAGCCGGTCGGTGGTGGCGATGAGTTTCCGGGCGACCGGCCGGCGTTCAGCCTCGTAGCGGTCCAGCCAGCCGTCCCGGCGGGTGCCGCGCAGCACGTCGGAGAGTTTGAAGGCGAGGTTGTGCGCGTCTTGCAGGCCGGTGTTCATGCCCTGCGCGCCGACCGGCGAATGGACGTGGGCCGCGTCACCGGCCAGGAAGAACGGGCCGTCCCGGAAGGCCGCGGCGACCCGGTGATGCACCCGGTAGGTGGCGAACCAGCGGGCCCGGTCGTAGGTGACGCCGTAAGTGTGCAGTATCCGCTCGCGGGCGGCCTCCTCGTCCAGGTCGCCGTCGCCGTCCGTGTCACGGACCAGGCCGATCAGCCGCCAGCCGCCGGCACCGCGCATGGGGAAGCCGAGCAGGAAATCGGTCCGTTCCGGGCGGACGTTCACCGCGTCCGGCACCAGGCCGTGCGTGCCGATCGCGTCGAGCACGAAGAAGCGATGCGGGTTGGTGACGCCCTCGAAGTCGATCCGGCGGGCCTTGCGGACCACCGAGTTCGCCCCGTCGCAGCCGACGCAGAACCTGGCCCGGACCGTGTGGTTCCCGACTTTCGCCTCGACCCCGTCGTCGGTCTGCACGACCGCGGTCACCGGCGACTCCCAGTAGACGTCGCCGCCGAGTTTCCGCAGGTTGTCGTAGAGGATCTCCTCGTTGCGGCTCTGCTCCAGAACCTCGATGAAAGGGTACGGCGTGAGGCGCGCGCCGAGCTGGCCCAGCGGGATTCGCCCGAACGACCGCGCACCGAACCCGGGCGCGAGAGCCTCGGCCCGGTGCGCGGCCTCCAGGACCTGGTCGCCGATGCCGAGCTGGTCGTAGATCTCCAGGCTGCGCGCCTGCACCACGAGCGCACGGGACTCCGCCGTCGGACCGTCCTTGCCGTCCGCGACGATCACCTGCGCCCCGAGCCTGGTCAGCCAGTTGGCGAGCATCAGCCCGGTCGGACCGGCGCCCACCACGAGAACCTCACAGGTCAGCTCGGCCATCGGCCACCTCGTCTCCTACCTCGTCAGAGTCTCCGCAACGTTCTTGAGCAGAAGCGCCTCGGCGACACAGACCCGCTCGAACTCACCCAGGTGCAGGCTCTCGTCCGGCCCGTGCGCCGCCGAATACGGGTCTTCGACACCGGTCACCAGGATCGCGGCGCCGGGAAACAGCTCCTGGAAGGTGGCGATGAACGGGATCGACCCGCCGACGCCCATGTCCACCGGGTCGGTGCCGTCCCACGCCGAGCGGAAGGCGGCACGGGCCGCGTCATACACCGGACCGGTCGCGTCGATCACACACGGCGAGCCGTCGCTCTCCAGCGTGACCTCCAGACTCGCGCCCCACGGAACGTGCTTCTCCAGGTGGGCGCGGACCGCCTCGAACGCCGTTTCAGGGTCCTCCCCGGGGGCCAGCCGCACACTGATCTTCGCCTTGGCGCTGGGCTGCAACGCGTTCGCCGCCTCCAGGGTGCGTGGCGCGTCGATGCCGAGCACCGAGACCGACGGCTTGGTCCAGATACGGTCGGTGATCGTGCCCTTGCCGATCAGCTCGACACCGTCGAGGATGCCGGCCTCGTGCCGGAACCGGTCGGCCGGATAGTCGACGCCAGCTCCCTCACGGCCGACCAGGCCGGCGATCGCGACCTCGCCGTCATCGTCGTGCAGCGTCGACAGCAGGCGCGCCAGGGTGATCAGCGCATCGGGCACCGGGCCGCCGAACATGCCGCTGTGCACGGCGCTCTTCAGCACCTTGACCTCGGCGAACAGGTTGACCAGACCGCGCAGAGAGGTGGTCAGCGCGGGTCGGCCGATGTCCCAGTTACCAGAGTCGGCGATCACGATCACGTCGGAGCGCAGCTCCTCCAGGTGCTCGTGGATGATCGTGTCGAGGGAGTCGGACCCATACTCCTCCTCGCCCTCGACGAACACGACGACGCCGACCGGAAGCCGGTCGCCGAACGCCCGCAACGCCGCGACGTGCGCCATCACACCCGCCTTGTCGTCGGCCGCGCCACGACCGTAGAGGCGGCCGTCACGCTCGACCGGCTCGAACGGATCGCTCGTCCACAGCGCCGGGTCACCGGCCGGCTGCACGTCATGATGCGCATACAGCAGCACGGTCGGGGCACCGGGCGGGGCCGCCTTACGGCCGATCACGGCCGGCTGGCCACCATGGCGGACGATCTCGGTGTCGAGCCCGCACCCGCGCAACAGCTCGGCGACCGCCTCCGCGGACCGCTCCACGTGCGAATGGTCGAAACCTTCAAAGGCGACACCCGGGATCCGCACCAACCGTTCCAGGTCGGCGCGGACACCGGGCATCTCGCGCCGGATCGCGGCGCGCAGATCGGATTCACTCAGGCTCATGCCGCCGATCGTAGGCCGGAGATGTGACAGGTTTCCGGCCCGACCGGTGGATCATGCGTCCGGCGTACCCTCTCCGCTGTTGTCGCGGCGCCCACGCCGGGCCGCCTCACTGGCCCAGCCATACGCCTTGCCGGCGGCTGTACCGGCCAGGTCGGCGGCGCCGCCGCCGAGCCGTCGCACCAGCCCGACCAGCGGATCCTGGGAGTTGTCGAAGTCTTCGCGGTACGCCTTCGCCGCCGCCTTCACATCCTCGCTCACCGACGCCTCGCCGTCGGAGTCGCGGCGCGGGTAGTCGCCGCCGAGAATCGCCGCATACTCCCCCGAGTCGATCCATTTGCGCAGCTCAGCGGCCCGGGCGACCGGCACCGGGTGGCTACTCCACGCGGTCAGGCCGATCTTGTGGATGCTGTCGCGCAGGTCGCCACCGCTCTCATACTCCGCGGCCTGCTCCAGGAACGCCGCCGTGTCGATCTGCGACAGGTCGCCCCCGCCGGCCATCTTCATCAGCAGCCGCAGCGAGGCGGCCGGGTCCTGCCCGGCGAGCAGGCCGGCCCGGTCGGCGGACAGCTCGGCCTTGCGCCACCACTCATACATCGCCGCGATGATCGCCCGCAGCGCCATCACCCCGATGGGAAGCCAACTGATGTTGGCCAGCCACCCGGTCAGGATCTGCATGATCGTCTTGTAGACGGCATGGCCGCTGCGCACATGCCCGATCTCGTGCCCGAGCAGGGCGCGCAGCTCGTCGTCGTCGAGCCTGTCCACCGCACCCGTCGTGATCACGATGAACGGCCGGTCCAGGCCGATCGCCTGCCCGTTGATCCGCGGATCCTGCGTGACGTAGAGCTCGGGAAGCTCCGCCACGTCGAGCGTGCTGCCCGCCTCCGCGAAGAGCTGATACACCCGCGGATACTGCCGGTGGTCGACGCGGATCGAGCCGGCCAGGAACATGAGCCGGAAACCCCGCTCGTTCCACATACCGAAAAATGTCTTCACCACGTCGTCGAAACCACGCAACTCACGCAGCGCGGACAGCGCGCCACGGTCGGCCGGATGCTCCCACGCCCTCGAGCTGATCCCGGTAAGGGTCACACGACGGCGTGCCGGCCGGTTGTCTTCCTCGGTCGTCATCTGCCTCACCCCGTTCTGCCGCTGCCGCGGCGCCGGGGCCGCGCTTCCGCGCCCAACGTACGCCGGAGACGCAACGTATGTCCCCTGCCGGCGACCCGGAGAAGACCCTTACGGGGCGCCTGGGGGCAGGAACGGCAGCCCCGGGGTGGGGCCCTTCTCGATCAGCCGCCACAGGGCCCCGGTGTCCAGGTGCTCCTCGACGAGATCACCGAGCACGTCCAGGGCACGCTCGCGAACCCCCGCATACCGGGTGTCGCCGGCGACCGTGAAACCGTGCCGTCCGGCCAGGCGGGCCGCCTCGGTGAGGAACCGCCGGCGGAACCCGTCCGACTCGAACGCCCCGTGCCAGTGCGTGCCGAAGACGTTCCCGGCGACGGCGCCCTCCGGCCGGCCGTCGTCGTAGCGCAACAGCGGCTCGGGGGCGCCGGCCGACACGTACCCGTGATGGATCTCGTAGCCGTGCGCCGGCTGCCCCAAGCCGGACCCGGACGAGCGGGCCAGCGTCTTACGGTCCGCGAAGGTGATCTCCACCGGCAGCAGGCCCAGCCCCGGAACCGTCCCGCGGCCGCTCTCCACGTCGTCGTGGATGCTCTCGGCCAGCATCTGGAAGCCGCCGCAGATGCCCAGCAGCGGCTTGCCCGCGGCGGCGTGCGCCCGGACCGCGTCGGCCAGGCCGGTCTCGCGCAACCAGGCGAGATCACTCACCGTGGCCTTCGAGCCGGGGATCACCACCAGGTCGGCGTCGGCGATCTCGGCCGGCTCGACGGTCAACTGCACCCGCACCCCCGGCTCGACGGCCAGCGCCTCGGCGTCGGTGGCATTCGAGATACGCGGCACACGAATCACCGCGACGCGCAGCCAGGCGCTCCCGCGCGGCGGGCCCGGACGTCCCAGCACCCGGCCGTACGCGAGGGAGTCCTCCGCATCGAGCCAGACGTCGGAGTGGAACGGCAGTACGCCGTACACCGGCCGCCCCGTCACCGCGGTGATCATGTCCAGGCCGGGGCGAAGAATCCCCAGGTCACCCCGGAATTTGTTGATCACGAAGCCGGAGACCAGCTCTTGGTCCTCCCGGGACAGCAGCGCCAGGGTGCCGAAGAAAGCCGCGAACACCCCGCCCCGGTCGATGTCACCGACCACCACGGTCGGCAGGCCGAACCGCCGGGCCAGGCCCATGTTGACGAAATCGCCGTCCCGCAGGTTGATCTCGGCCGGGCTGCCGGCGCCCTCACAGATCACCACGTCGTAGTCGGCGCGCAGATCCGCCAGAGCGGCGTGGGCGGTCTCGGCGAGCCGTGGACGCAACGCTCGGTAGTTACCGGCCGTGACCGTGTCCACGGCCTCGCCCAACAGGACGACCTGGCTGGAGCGGTCACTGCCGGGCTTCAGCAGAACCGGGTTGAAGCGCAGGTCGGGGGCGATGCCGCAAGCCTCGGCCTGCATCGCCTGGGCTCGGCCGATCTCGCCGCCGCGTCCGTCCGCGGTCACGACCACGACCGAGTTGTTGGACATGTTCTGAGCCTTGAAGGGCGCCACACGGACGCCTTGGCGGTGCAGCCAGCGGCAGATGCCGGCGGTCAGGACGCTCTTGCCGGCGTCCGAGGTGGTGCCGGCGATCAGGAGGCCGCCGGTCATGATCGGCGCCGGACACGGAATGGCCCTTCGGGCCCCGCCCCGCCCCCGCCGCCTCCACCGGCTGTGATCGTGCTCCGTGCCGCGGCGACGGCGGCCGCCAGCACGACGGCGACCGCGCCCACCGCCCCCGACACCCGGGCCGCGCGCCGCAGATGCGCAGCCGACGGCCGGGGCCCGTCGCCCAGGAACGGCCGTGTCTCACTACGTCCGAAATAGACGTTGCGCCCGCCGAGCCGCACCCCCAGCGCCCCCGCCATGGCTGCCTCGCACTGCCCCGCGTTGGGCGACGGATGGTCGTCCCGGTCACGCCGCCACACCCGCAGCGTCTCCTTCGGCGTCCCGCCCGCGACAGGCGAGACCGCCGCGGTGAGCAGCCCGGTGAGCCGGGACGGCCCGAGGTTGAGCAGGTCGTCGAGCCGTGCTGACGGTGTCCCGAACCGGGCGTACCGCGGTGACCGGTGCCCGACCATGGCGTCGAGCGTGTTGGCGGCCCGGTAGCCGAGGAGCCCGGCGGGACCGAGGAGCGCGCCCCAGACGAGCGGCGCGACGACGGCGTCGGAGGTGTTCTCGGCGACGGATTCGACGGTGGCGCGGGCGAGCTCGGGCTCGTCGAGTGCGGACGGGTCGCGGCCGCACAGGTGGTTGAGTCGGCCTCGGGCGGCCGGCAGGTCGCCGGCGTCGAGGTGGCGGGCCATGGTCCGGGCTTCGCGGCGCAGGGTGCGGCCGCCGAGGACGGTCCAGGTGGTGGCTGCGGTGAGGGCGAACCGGGCTGCCGGGTGGTTGCGGGTGGCTCGTGCGGCGGCGAGCCCGGCGAGTACGGGCACGCCGACGGCGATGGTGGTGAAGAGTGCGCCGGCCGTGCGGTGGGGCCGGTAGGTGCGCTGTTCGAGGGCGGCGGCGGCGGTGCCGTAGCCGGCGACGGGGTGCAGGCGGCGGGGGTCGCCGATCGCGGCGTCGAGTAGGTATCCGGCGATGAGGCCGGCCGCGTCGGCGGTCCAGCGTGGTGGCACGTCAGCGGCCGAACGGGGTGAGGTCGAACGCCCAGACGGTGAGGGTCGGGGTGTCGTTGTCGATGTCGTCGGGGTACGGCACCGGCTCGAGCTCGCCCCAGACGATGGAGCCGGGTGCGCGGTCTTCGAGGAATTCGACGACGATGGCTCGCAGGTCGTCGGTGATCTGGTAGGCGGCGGTGAACGGCAGGTCGCTGGGTTTGCAGGTGCCGGCTGAGCAGCGGAGCTGCCCGGCGACGGCGTCGTGCCAGACGTAGAAGGTGGCGGTGCCGCGGTGGCCGAGGCCGGCGACCCGGTCTCGTAGCCCGGTTGCGGTCTCCTCGAACGCGGCGACGACCTCGTCCGCGGACAGGCCCATGCGCTCGTGTGGCGGGGCGCCCAACCAGCTGGTGTTGGCGTCCTCGGCCGTCTGGTCCTCCGGCGATAGCACCATCGTGTCGGTCGCGATGGCGCGGATGTCCTTCAGCAGCACGGGTTCAGTCTGCCGGTTGGGGATGGGGGAAGCCCACCCGGGCCGCTCCGCCCGTTGGCTGTTCGGGGTGGCCCGATCGGCCGGTCCCGATGGGCATGGGTCCTGAATGTCGGGTAGGTCGGTGGTGTGTGCTCCTTCGGCGGTTGTGGCGTTTCCCTCGTTTGGGGGACCGCGGCGGCCCGGCCGGGTCGTCCCGTCACCCGGGCGGGGGTGGGGGACGCGACCCCGGAGCCGGCCGGGCCGCCGGGCGCCGCCGCGCCGGTCATCCGCAGGGATTCGGTGTCCGGTGGCGGCGGCTTCCGGGAAGGTCTCAGGCCGCTACGGGCTCGCGGCGGGTGGCGCGCCGGGTCCGCCGGGTGTCGGCGGGCGGGGCGGAGACGGGCACGGTGGGGTCGTCGTCGGCTTCGGCGGTCTCGTCGGTGAGGCCGGCGACGACTTCGAGGAAGGTGGGGCCGTCGTCGTCGGGGGTCTGCTCGGGGAGGCCGTCGCCGAAGCCGACGGGGCTCTCCTCGTCGTCGAGGGCGACGGTGGCTTCGCCGCGGATCATGGCGTCGGCGGTGGGGCCTTCGATGGTGCTGTCGGTGGCGGGTTTGTTGCGGAAGAAGCGGGATCGGCCGCGGGCGAGGTCGTGGCCGATGGCGAAGGCCTCCATCTCGTAGGAGACGCGGTTGTTGTTGTCGTCGTCGACCCAGTCGCGGGTGTAGATGCGCCCGTAGACGACGATCGGGTCGCCGACGGCGACGGAGGAGGCGACGCCTTCGGCGAGGCGGCGCCAGGCGGTGACGCGGACGCGCAGGCTGTTGCCGTCGATCCAGCGGCCGCTGTCGCGGTCGAAGCGGCGGGCGGTGGAGGCGATGCGGAAGTTGGCGACGAGTGCGTTGCCGGTGGTGGTGCGCCGCCATTCGGGGCGGTGAGGACGTTGCCGACGACGACGAGGTTGGTTTCGAACACGACGTTGGTCCCTCTCTGGGGTGCCGGTGGTGCGGTCGGGTTCGAGATTGCGTCACTGGCGATGATCTTGTGGTGACTGACTGTGGACGGCGGCGGATTGTGGACGGCGACCGTGAAGGATCACGGATCTGATATGGCGCTCCCGGCAGTACCCATGGGTAACCTGTGGGCGTGGAGACCGACGTCCTCGGATGGCCGTACGAGCGGCACACCATCGAACTGGGCAGTGACGACGAGGGGCCGGTGGTGGCGACGCTGGTGCGCCGCCGGGCACAGACCCCGACACGGCGGGCCGTGCTGCATGTGCACGGGTTCGTGGACTACTTCTTCCAGACCCATCTGGCCGACTTCTTCGTCGAGCGGGGCTGGGACTTCTACGCGCTGGACCTGCGGAAGTACGGCCGGAGCCTGCTGCCGCATCAGACGCCTAACTTCGCGCGGAGCCTGACCGACTACTTCCCGGAGCTGGACGAGGCGGTCCGGATCATCCGCGAGCAGGACGGTCACGATCAGCTGCTGGTGGCCGGCCACTCGACGGGCGGTCTGATCACGTCGTTGTGGGCTCATTCACGCCGTGGTCAGCAGCAGGTCGACGGCCTGTTCCTGAACAGCCCGTTCTTCGACTTCAACCTGCCGTGGCTGCTGCGTCGCCCGCTGATGTCGCTGGTGCTCTCGGTGAGCGGCCGGTCGCCGTACAAGAGGATGCCTGTCGCTTCTCTGGGTCTGTATGGCCAGAGTCTGCACAGTGACCATCACGGTGAGTGGTCCTACGACCTGGAGTGGAAGCCGATTCTCGGCTTTCCGGTGACGATGGGCTGGCTGGAGGCGATCCGCCGGGGGCAGCGCAAGCTGCGGTCCGGTCTGGCGATCGACGTGCCGGTGCTGGTGGCCTGTTCGACGCGGACGTTCCGGGGCCGGGATTGGCACGACGACGTCCGGGTGTCGGATTCGGTGCTGGACGTGGAGCACATCGTCCGCTGGGCGCCGGGGCTGGGTTCACGGGTGACGATCGCGCGGTTCGACGGCGGAATGCATGATCTGACGCTCTCCGGCAAGGAGGTACGCGCGGAGGTGTTCCGCGAGTTGGGACGCTGGGCGGACGGTTTTCTGCCGGCGCCGGGCGCTGTGGAGCCGGAGATTCCGCCCGCGCCGGAGGATCAACCGGGCATTGCCGCCGTTCTCGAGGAGGCGGAGGCGGCGGTCGAGCGTGCCGCCGCGGAGGAGGCGGACGACAAGTCCGGCACGACCGCCTAGGATGTGCTGGCTAGGCCAGCGCTCGTAGCTCAGCGGATAGAGCAGTGGACTTCTAATCCACCGGTCGCAGGTTCGAATCCTGCCGGGCGCGCAATCCTGCCCTGGGTTGATCCCATGGCCGCGCCGTCGCGCTTCTTCCTGATCGGGAGTCCCGGGCACGGGGCCGGGCCCGCAGTGGACGCTGCGGTGGCAGGGCATCGACGAGTGGGACGCGTCTGCGCGGGGGTGGAACGGTTTCTGCCCGCCCGGTCCCGACGGACCGAGCGGGCAGGGCGGGTTCAGCGGACCGTGACCCGGACGGAGTCGAGGGCCGGGGTCTGGTTGGCGCGTTCCATCATCGGGATGCGGTGGGAGCCGTCACCGGCCCAGGCGGAGCACTGGAAGGTGCCGGGCTGGGCCAGTCCCGGCACCTGGATGGCGACGGTGTCGGGGGTGGCGCCGCCGCGGCTGTCCTCGGTGGCGACGAAGAATCCGGGAACCGGGTCGGGCGCGGGGGCCTGCTGCTGGCTGTCGAGGATCCGGCAGGCGGTGTGGAAGTGGCCGCGGACCAGCCCGTTCTGCAGGACGCTGGACTCCACGTAGTAGCCGCCCTGGCCGGCCGCGAGGAACCGGTCGCGGATCAGGTTGCGGGTGCTGATCTGGAGCGTGAACGCCTGGTTCCGGTTGACCTGGCGGGGCGCGTTGGTGATCAGCAGGGTCGGGTTGTTTGCCGCGTTGCCGACCTCACCGAACTCGGTGGAGACGCACCGGTTGCCCTTCTGGAAGCCGTCGTGCGCCTCGAGGCGGCTGGTGTCGCAGCTGTCGGTGAGGATGCCGAGGTTGTTGCCGGGCTGGGCGGCGGCCGGGGTGGTGACGGCGGGCGCGCCGCCGTTCTGGTTCAGGGTGCACGTCGACACACGTTCGGCGTTGAGATTGGGCCGGGCCGCGTTACGCGAGATCGCGGTCTCGATCCGGTTGATCGCGGCGAATCGCTTGTCCTTGAGCGGACCGAGGATCGCGTTCTGGATGAAGTTCGCGCCGCCCTGGCCCTGGGTCGCGGCGATGCGGTTGTTCGCCTCGTTGATCTGCTGGTCGATCTGCCGGAGGTTGTTGTCCACCTCCGCCTGCGCCTGCTGGGGGACGGCGACCGTGATGTAGACCTGCGGACAGTTGACGGTGGGCACGGCGGCTTGGGCGGCCGAGGCGATACCGATCCCGGCACCCGCCATGGTCACGGCGAGCCCGACGGTGATGACGAGTTTCCGGTGCATTGGCCTGCTGCTTTCCCGATCCCGATAGAACCCTACGGCGATCGATACGGGAACGCTCCCAGACTGGATCAAGCCGGCGAGAAAATTATTCTCGCCGGCTGACCCTCAGGCGGCGCCGAGAGCTTCGGTCGGCGCGAGACGCGCCGCCCGGACCGCCGGATAGAGGCCGGCGATCGCGCCGATGAGCAGGGTCGCGCCGAGTCCACCGGCGACGGCCCACAGGGGTACGACCGGCGGCCACTGCTGCGTGCCGGCGTAGACGACGGTGACGGCGGATCCGCCGAGCACCCCACCGGCCCCGCCGAGCAGGGACAGCAGCAGTGACTCGGCGACGAACTGGGTACGGACCTGGCCACGGGTGGCACCGAGGGAGCGGCGCAGCCCGATCTCGGCACGGCGTTCGAGCACCGAGATGACCATCGTGTTGGCGATGCCGATGCCGCCGACGAGCAGTGCCACCGCGCCGAGGCCGAGCAGCAGCGAGTTGAAGGTGCTGGCGGCGGCCCGCCGGGCGATGAGCGCGTCGGACGGGTTGGAGACGTCGACCTGGTCGGGGCTCTGCGGGTTGGCGGTGGCGGCGAGGACACCACGGACCGCTTCCACCTGTGACTCGATCGAGCGGGTGTAGACGCGGGTGGCGTGACCGTCGAAGTCCAGGTACGACGTGGCGGCCTCCCAGCCGATGAGGACCGCGGTGTCGAGCTCGGGCGCGAGCGCCACACTCGCGAGCACTCCGATGACGGTGTAGGTGCGGCCGTCGATCCACACGGCGGGCACGTCACCGAGCCGCCGGGCCGCGGCGGCGCCGAGGACGACGGCCGGATGGCGGGCGGTCGCCGCGTTGAGCCAGGTGCCGCGGGCGAGCCGCGCGTCGACGGTGCCGGGCAGGTCGAGTCGGGCGGCGACGACGGCCAGGCCGCCGGTCTCGCCCGCGGGGATCCGGTCGGTGCGGTAGACGGGCGTGTCCTCGACGGCGCCGACGGCGGTGGCCGAGGTGACCGGCCCGATGCGCTCGATCATCGGGAGGGCGTCGTCGGGCAGGGTCGCGTCGTCGCCGAACATGGTGCGGCCGGGCGCGACGGTGAGCATGTTGGTGCCGAGCGCGGCGAGTTGCTCGTCCAGGTCGGCCTGTCCGGAGGCGGAGATGCCGACGACCGACACCATGGCGGCGATGCCGATGGCGATACCGAGTGCGGACAGGACGGCTCGCAGCGGGCGGGAGCGCAGGCCGTACCCGGCTAGACGCAGTAGGTCGGAGGGGCGCAGTCGCGCCGGGTGGAGGGACGCCATGTCAGATCACCTGTCCGTCGAGCATCGGCACCTGGCGGGGCAGGGAGCCGGCGATCTCGTGGTCGTGGGTGATCACCAGGACCGTGGTGCCGCCGGTGTTGAGCTCGCGCAGCAGGTCCATGACGCCGGTGCCGGAGACCGAGTCGAGGTTGCCGGTGGGCTCGTCGGCGAGGAGCACCGCCGGGTCGCCGGCGACGGCGCGGGCCACGGCGACCCGCTGGCGCTCGCCGCCGGACAGCTGGTGGGGGCGATGCCCGAGCCGGTCGCCGAGACCGACGCGGGTGAGCGCCTGTTCGGCCCGGTGTCGCCGCTCCCGTTTCGGCAGGCCGGTGTAGAGCAGCCCGTCGGCGACGTTGGCGAGGGCATCGCGGCCGGGAGCGAGGTGGAACGACTGGAACACGAACCCGATCCGCCGGGCCCGTAACGCGGACAGTTGCCGGTCGGAGAGGGCGGCGATGTCGTGGCCGTCGATCCGGACCCGGCCGGAGGTGGGCCGGTCGAGGGTGCCGATCAGGTTGAGCATGGTCGACTTGCCGGAGCCGGACGGGCCGACGATCGCGATCAGCTCGCCGGGTTCGACGACGAGGTCGACGTCGTGCAGCGCGGTGACGCCACCGGGGTAGCTCTTGGTGACCCGGTGCAGCTCGATGACGGCCGTCACGTCGGGATCCCCACTTTCTGCCCCTCGGCGATCCCGTCGCCGGTGACCTCGACCCGCCCCGACGCGAACAGTCCCGTCTCGACCGCCACGATGCGGGTGGCCGTGCCGTCGACGATCTGCAGCCCGTATCCGCCTTCGGCGAGGGCGAGAAGGGCGTTCACCGGTACGGTCAGCACGTTCTCCCGCTGGGAGGAGACGAACAGGACCGCCACCGACGCGTCGTCGAGCCCCTGTGGCGCCTTGTCGAACCCGACCGTCACCACGATCTCGGTGGTGTCCTGGCCGCCCGGATTCTCGGCTTCCTCCACAGTGGTCGTGACCGCGGTGATCCGGCCCCGGGCGGTCGTGCCGTCCGGCAGGGTCACGTCGACCTTCGCGCCCTTCCTGGCGAGCCGCTGGTAGTCGATGTCGAGCTCGACGGTCGCCACCCGGCCGGTGGCGGTGGTGGTCAGCAGCTCCGCCCCGGGCTGCACGGACGCCCCGAGGTCGGCGCTGCGGGACGCGACCCGGACCGGGCCGGCGGCGTAGACGATCCGGCCCGGTTCGACGGTGCCGGTCTCGGGGAGGCCCAGGTCGTCCTGCCAGTCCTCGACGGCGCCGGCGGTCGCCGAGGTGTACTCGTCGTCCACGGTGAACCCGCGATATCCCAGCGCCCACAGGTTCTTCTCCCACTGGATGACGTCGGCGCCCTCGTCACCGGGCGACAGTTTCCGGTAGGCGGGCAGTGTGCCGTACAGCAGCACCACCGGATCGTTGTCGACCTTGTAGAGGGCGCCGCCCCGTTTGATCGTCGTGTCGACGGCCGGCAGCGCGGTGACCGTCCCCGACAGCCGGGTGGTCAGCCCCGTGGTGTCGCCGAACCCGAGGGAGCCGCGGTGGCTCTCCTTGTCGACGAGGGTCTGCCGGGTGATGTCGGCGGTCGCCGCCGGCCGGGTCCCGGCGGCCTGGGCGCTGGTGCTCTCCGTTTCCGGTAGGCCGCCGGTGAGCAGGAACGCGGCCACCCCGCCGGCCGTCACTGCCCCCGCGACCGCGGCGGTCGTCCATCGGCGTCTCATCTACTTACCTCCCACCTGGTGCGGCCCGCGCTCGCTGCGTTCTCCGCCGCCGTTCGGTCGGTACCGGACGCACGCTTTGTCCGCGGCGTCGAAGGCCGGGTCGCCGGGACCGGTGCCGAGCTTGTCGCCGTCGATGCCGAGCTGCCCGTCGGCGTCCGGGTCCGGGAAGTTCGGCACCCCGTTCGCGCGCATGCACTTGGCCAGCTGCCGGTTGTTCTCGATCTCCTCGGCCGACAGTTTCGGCGGCTCCCCACCGTTGGGCAGGAACCGCTTGCACGCCTGCTGGGCCTCGTCGACCGTCGCCGGGTCCACACCCTGCGGGAGGGCCAGCTCCATCCGCCCGTCGGCCTGCGGGTCCGGAAACCAGTCGAGGCCCTGCTCGCGCATGCATTGCGAGAACTTGAGCGACATGTCCCGGTCCGCCACGCTGTCGGCGGCGCTGTTCGACGGTGTCGCTGTCGCGTTCCCGGCGGTGGCCACGCCCCCGCCGTCGTCCGCGGCCCGTGAGCAACCCGCGGTCGCCGCGAACAGGACGCCCATCACCACGATCGTCCTGATCCTCATCCCGGTCTCCTCTACCGGCGACCGGACGGCCGCCACGCACCGAAGTAGAGCGCCCGCGGTGTATCCGCGGCGTCAGGGGAAAACGTGACGCAGCGGTGACGGCGGCCGGGTTCAAGATGGAGACATGCGGATCCTGGTGGTGGAGGACGAACCGCTGCTCGCCGACGCGGTGGCGCAGGGGTTGCGGCGCGAGGCGCACGCCGTCGACGTCGTCCACGACGGCGGATCAGCGCTCGAACGCGTCGACGTCAACGACTACGACGTGGTGGTGCTGGACCGGGACGTGCCGGTGGTGCACGGCGACAAGGTGTGTCAGGTGCTGGCCGACCGTAGGGCGGGCATCCGGGTGCTGATGCTGACCGCGGCCGCCGGGATCGACGACCGGGTCACCGGGCTGGCCCTCGGCGCCGACGACTACCTGCCCAAACCGTTCGCGTTCCGGGAGCTGTCGGCCCGCGTCGCCGCGCTCGGCCGCCGGGCCCGGCCGGCTGCCCCGCCGATCCTGCGGCGGGCCGGGATCAGCCTCGACCCGTACCGGCGCGAGGTGCACCGCGACGGCCGGTACGTGCCGCTGTCGCGCAAGGAGTTCGCCGTCCTGGCGGAGCTGCTGCGCGCCGACGGCACCGCGGTGTCCGCCGAGACGCTGCTGGAGAAGGCGTGGGACGAGAACGCCGACCCGTTCACCCACACCGTCCGGATGACGATCCTGAAACTGCGGCGCAAGCTCGGCGACCCGCCGGTGGTGCTGACCGAACCGGGAGTGGGGTACCGGATCCGATGAGACTGACCGTGCGCGCCCGGCTCACCGCCGTCTACGGCGGCCTGTTCGTCTCCGCCGGGCTGGTGCTCCTCGGCGCCATCTACGTCCTCGTCGAACGCGACACACCCGCCGGCAAGGTGGGCACCTCGGTCATGCCGCCGGCGACGGCCGGGGTGCCCGACACCGGCGCCGGGCCGGCCCACTACGAGCAGGTGATCGAAGGCACCCGCGCCGGCACCCTGCACACGCTGCTCACCCAGGGCGTGATCGCGCTGCTCGTGGTGAGCGCGGCGGCGATCGCGCTGGGCTGGCTGATCGCCGGGCGCATGCTCCAGCCCGTGCACCAGATCACCGCCACCGCCCGGCGCATCGCCGAGTCACCGCTCGCCGATCGTGGGCTGTCCGAGCGGATCGCCCTCGACGGCCCCGACGACGAGCTCAAACAACTCGCCGACACGTTCGACGTGATGCTGTCGCGGCTCGACCAGTCACTCGACGCCCAGCGCCGGTTCATCGCCAACGCGTCACACGAGCTGCGGACGCCGCTGACCCTCAACCGGACCCTGCTGGAGGTGGCGCTCGAACCGGACACCACCTCGCCCGCGATGCACCAACTCGGCACCACCCTGCTCGCCATCAACGACCGGCACGGCCGGCTCATCGACGGCCTGCTCCTGCTGGCCCGCTCGGAACGCGAGGTAACCGAACGCTCCTATGTCGACCTGGCCGACATCGTCGACCACGTCGCCGTCTCGGACATCGTCGACCGCGTCGCCGTCTCCGGCACCGTCGAAGTCGTCGCCGAGCCGGAGGAGGCCGCCGTCCTCGGCGACCCGGTCCTGCTCGAACGCCTCGTGCAGAACCTGCTGGAGAACGGCCTGCGCCACAACGTCCCCGACGGCGGATGGGTCCGGGTGACCACCCGCACCCGCCCCGACGGGTGGGTGGAACTGCAGGTCGGCAACTCCGGCCCGATCGTGCCCCGCTACGAGGTCGCCGGCCTGTTCGAGCCGTTCCGCCGCTACCACCGCGACCGCCTCGCCGCCCCCGGCGCGGGCCTCGGCCTCTCCATCGTCCAGGCCGTCGTCGGCGCCCACCACGGCCGGCTGCGCGCCGACGCCCGCGACGAGGGAGGCCTCACGGTCACCGTCCTCCTCCCCCGGGCGCCTTAGGAAGCCCTTCATCCGGTACGGCCACGCAACACCACCGTGGCTACACCGCGACGCGGGCGGCACTCCCGCCCACCAGGGCGCCTCACGGGCGGAATCCGCCGGTCCCGCCCACCCCCACCCCGCCACCCGGTCATGTCGGCGACGGCACGCCCGCCGTTGACGAGGCCGCGCTGCGCCGTGCCAGCCCCACCACGCCCCACGCCATGATCAGCGCCGCGACCACCACCGTCATGAGACCGGCCGTCCCGAAACGGACGCCCTCACCGAACAGCACCACTCCCGCCACTGCCGCGACCAGCGGGTTCGTGACACTGACCGTGGCCAGCGGCGCGGCCAGCCCGGCACCCCGGTAGGACAGTTGCCCGAGCAGGTAGCCGCACACCGCGAACGCCGCCACCAGCGTCGCGGCCGACACCGGCACGGCGCCCAGCCCGCCGGTGGTGAACGAGGTCAGCACCGCTTTGGACAGCACCGATGCGATCCCGAACGCGGTCCCGGCGCCGGCGGCCAGCAGCACCGCCCGGCTCCGTGGCCCGGACCGCCAGGCGCACAGCGAGCACGCGAACACCATCCCGGCGGTGATCAGCCCGAGCCGGTGGATGACCGGCTCGGCCAGCAGCGCCGGCGTGTCCGGCTCCACCGACAGTGACAGGATCAGCGCCAGCCCGGCCACGGTCGCCGCGGCGTCACGCCAGGACGCCGCGCTGATCCTGGTCCGGTAGCGGACCACCTCGATGGGCAGCGCGAACAGCAGGGTGAGCGTGCCGAGCGCCTGCACCACGGCGACGGTGCCGAAGTTGAGCGCCACCACGTGCAGGCCCGCGCCCGCGCCGGTGAGCAGCAGCGCGGCCGCCCAGCGTGACCGGCCGCGATGGCCGCGCCCGGCGAGCCGCTCCTGCGCCACCGCGGCGCCCGCGTAGGCGGCGACCGACAGCAGGGAGAGCACGACGGCCCAGCCCAGCGATCCCATCGCGCCACCTCGAGAAGGTCCTCCGTCGACGATACCGAGTGGGGAAGCCGTCGACCGGCCGTCCCCTACCCCGGATGGGCGCGGTCAATCGCCGGGGCGGGCGGCGCCGGCCTGGCGCGTGCCCGGGCGAGCCGGGCCGTCTGCCGGTCGATCAGGCCGTGGGAGCGGCGGCGGGCGATCACACGCCGCTCACCGGCCCGCTGCTCGCGACGGCGTGCCGCCCGCCGCACCCGCTCGGTGAGGGTGCTCTGCCAGTCGTGTCCGGCATCGCCGGGGAACGTCTCCGTCATGCCTCACATCCTGCCTCCGGGCGGTGACGTCCCGGCCCGTCGTCCACAGCGGCGAGTTGTCCACAGGCCGCGGGAAATCCGGTTGGGCGCCGCGGCGGGTTCCTGCCACGATCGCCGGCATGGTGGTGGCGAGCGGCGTACGGATCGGCTGGGACGACCTGCCCGGCCGGGTCCGGCACGAGATCGAGCAGATCATCGGCGGCGGGCCGGTGGTGGATGCGCAGTCCCAGGCCGGGGGTTTCTCCCCGGGCACCGCCGACCGGGTCCGCACCGCCGCGGGCGGCCGGGCGTTCGTGAAGGCGGTCACGCCGGCTCTCAACGCCGACTCGGCCGCGATGGCCCGGGCCGAGCTGCGGATCAGCGCGGCGATGCCGGAGGGCGCGCCGGTGCCCCGGGTCCTCGGCGGCTTCGACGACGGCGAGTGGGTGGTGCTGGTCCTGGAGGACGTGGCCGGCGCGCATCCGCGTACACCCTGGGTCGAGGAGGAGATCCGCGGCGCTGCCGCCGCGTTGCGTGACCTGGCCGCCGCGCTGACGCCGGCGCCGATCTCCGGCCTGCCCACGGCGGCCGACCGGCTGGGGCCCGCGTTCGCCGGGTGGCGCGAGGTGGCCGCCGACCCGCCGGCCGACCTGGACCCGTGGGCGGCGCGGCGGCTCGACGATCTGTGCGCGGTCGCCGACCGGGGTGTCGCCGCGCTGGCCGAGGGTGACACGGTGACGCACACCGATCTGCGGGCCGACAACATCCTGATCCGGCCGGACGGGCGTTTCGTCTTCATCGACTGGCCGTGGGGTTGCACCGGTCCGGTGTGGCTCGACGCGGCGCTGCTGGCGATCAACGTGGTGGTGCACGGTGGTGATCCGGGGCCGTTGCTGACCGGCGTCGATCGGGAGACCGTCGTGGGTGTGTTCGCCGGTGCCGCCGGCTACTTCCTGCATCAGGCCCGGCGGCCGGCTCCACCGGGTCTGCCGACGGTCCGGGAGTTCCAGCGTTTCCAGGGCGTCGCCCTGCTGCCGTGGCTGCGGGAGGCGCTGGGCGACGGCCACGGTGCGACCGGCGGCGACTGACCATGCGCCGCCGGCCCTGCGGAGCGGGCGGCCCGCTCCGATCCGCCCTCGACCGGTGATGCGGCAGATCCGGCCGTCATCACCGAAACGGGGCTGAACCACACCCGCCGCCGTCCCGTAACAGTTACGGGGTCGACCGGTAGATGGGACCTCCAGCACACCGCACCGGGCCCCGCACGCGGGGAGACTAGGCTTGACGCCCGTGAACTGGGCTTCGGCGTGGCGGCCCGGGCGCCCAACCGAATCATGGAACGGAAGATGATGAGCGACCAGCCCAAGGTGCGAGTCCTGCTTCTGGAGAGCATTCACCCCGACGCGGTTTCCCGCCTCGAGGAGGACGGCTTCCAGGTCGAGTCCCTCCGCAACGCTCTCGACGAGGTCGAGCTGATCGACCGCATCTCCGGAGTCAACCTTCTCGGCATCCGGTCCAAGTCGCAGGTGACGGCGAAGGTGCTGGAGGCCGCCGACAAGCTGGTCGCCATCGGCGCGTTCTGCATCGGCACCGATCAGATCGACCTGGCCGCGGCGTCGGCCGGTGGCGTCGCGGTGTTCAACGCCCCGTTCTCCAACACCCGCTCGGTGGTGGAGCTGGCGATCGCCGAGATCATCGCGCTGACCCGCCGCCTCACCGAGAAGAACACGTTGATGCACGCCGGCGTGTGGGACAAGTCGGCCGACGGCGCGCACGAGATCCGCGGCCGCCGTCTCGGCATCGTGGGCTACGGCAACATCGGCACCCAGTTGTCGGTCCTCGCCGAGAACCTCGGCATGTCGGTGTCGTTCTACGACACGGCCGACAAGCTGGCGCTGAGCAACGCGCACCGCTGCGCAAGCCTGGACGAGCTGCTGGAGTCCAGCGACATCGTCACCCTGCACGTCGACGGCCGGCCGGGCAACGCCGGTTTCTTCGGCGCCGAGCAGTTCGCCAAGATGCGGCCGGGCAGCCTGTTCCTCAACCTGTCGCGGGGCATCGTCGTCGACCATCTGGCGCTGCGTGATGCGCTCAAGGGCGGCCACCTGGCCGGTGCCGCGGTCGACGTGTTCCCGGCCGAGCCGAAGGGCCGCGGCGACGAGTTCCTGTCCGAGCTGCGCGGCCTGCCGAATGTGATCCTCACCCCGCACATCGGCGGTTCGACCGAGGAGGCCCAGTCCGACATCGGCGGCTTCGTGGCGAACAAGCTGGCCAAGTTCGTGACCGAGGGCAACACGTCGCTGAGTGTGAACCTGCCGGGCGTCACCCTGCCGGAGCTGCCCGGCATGCACCGCATCGTGCACATGCACAAGAACACGCCGGGTGTGCTGGCGCAGGTCAACCGGATCCTCGCCGAGCACAACGTCAACGTCGAG
Organism: Actinoplanes sp. CA-252034; assembly: GCF_050956125.1. NCBI lineage: Bacteria > Bacillati > Actinomycetota > Actinomycetes > Micromonosporales > Micromonosporaceae > Actinoplanes > Actinoplanes sp. CA-252034. The sequence continues at coordinate 1,172,255 of NZ_CP191846.1, read as the reverse complement.
GGTCAGATGCTCTCCACCCGCGGGGAGTACGGCTACTTGATCACCGACATCGCCCGCGGCTACCCCGACGAGGTGCTGGACCAGCTGCGTGAGATGGAGCAGACGGTCCGGCTGCGTGTGCTGAACTGACGAGACGGACCGACAGCGGCCGAGGCCACCTGACCGGGCAGGTCAGGTGGTCTCGACCGTCATGAGGGTCACCGGCGCGAGCGCGTCGACGTCGTAGCGGTTGCCGGTGGTCCAGTCCTTCGGGGTGAGCGTCGAGCCGGGCGCCACGTCACGCAGGGTGCGTGATCCGGCGGTCACCGTTCCGGCGCCACCGCCGACCTTGATCCGTACGGGGCTGCCGGTGGGCGCCCGCAGGACCAGCTCCTCCATGCCGCCGGTGATCTTCATGGGGACCGTGCCGGCCGCTTGGGCCAGGGTGATCTCGGCCCGCCGGGTTCCGCCGACGATCTCGATCCCGCGCACGCGTCCCGCGCTCAGGTCGACGATCCGCTCGGCCGAGTAGCCGGAGAAGCGGATGGTCCACCGCACCTTGGCGGCCAGCAGCACCTCCACTTCGCCGCCGGTTCCGGCGTCGTCGCGGGTCACGTCCACCCGCAGCCGGTCGTCGCGCATCTCCGCGCTGGGCCGGATGCCGGCGCCCTCGGGTGAGCTGATCCGGTAGAGGTCGTCACCGAGGTCGGCGATCCGCAGCTGCACCCGGTCGGTGGCGGCGAGCAGCTCGAACGTGGCGATGGTCCGGTCCTCGAGCGGCCCGCTGGCGATCCGCTGGTCCTTGCCGCCGCCGAGCACGTCGGTGATCTGGTTGTTCTCGCCGGAGTAGTAGACGACCCCGGTGAGCACGACCACGGCGAGCGCGACGACGCCGAGCACCGCCATGCCGGCGGTGACGAGCCGGGACTGCCGGCGCGGCGGCCGTGACCCGGGTGGGGCGGACACCGGCCCGTTGGACAGCGTCGACGACGTGGACGGCACGGACGGCGGCGGCAGGGTGCCGGTCCAGCCGACCGGTTCGTCTCGGCGGTCCCAGGTGCCGCTGCCGGGGGCCGTGCCGTCGGCCCACGACGGCGCGGCGGGGCTGGCCGGCAACCCGCTGCCGGCCGTGGAGGAGGTGGGTGAGGCGAAAGAGGACGGCCCGGCATCGAACGACTCCGGCCACGGCGCGGTCCCGCCGGCATCGGCGGGCAGTGACCCCATCCCGACGCTGAACGGGTCCGGATCGCCCCACGACGGCCCGTCGGTGCCGTTTCCTGACTTCCGGACGATGGGCAGGTCGTCGGGGGCAGCGGAGTCCCGCCCGGAACGAGCCCGCCGAGGCAGATCACCGGATTCCGCCGCGGACGCCTCATCGGAGACCCTGCGAAGCCCCCCGGTGTCATCCGAGACCTTACGAAGCCCCCCGGTGTCGTCAGACACCCGCCGCAGGCCCCCGGTGTCGTCAGAGACCCGCCGCATACCGCCGGTGTCATCAGAAACGCGCCGCATACCGCCGGTGTCATCAGAGACCCGCCGCATACTGCCGGTGTCATCGGAGGCGCGCCCCCGCCCGGTCCGCGCCCCGCCGATCGGCCCGTCACTGAATCCGAACGAGACCCGTCCGGGCCCCGACGGCGATGCCGGCCCGAACTCGGGTGCCGGCGTGTCGTCCCCGGTGTCTCCGGGCGACGGGACGGCCGGTGACCCCGGAGAGGCCATCGGCGACGGGATCGACCCCGACTCGGACGGCTTCGGGCCCCCGAACCATCCGAGCGGTTTGTCGTTCCCTTCGGCCTCCGGCTCCCGAGCCGGCTGCCGCCGCCGAAGTGGCAAGGCGGAGCTCTCCTCCCCCTGCGCTCCGGCCGGAGCGGTACGGTCCACGATTCCTCCCTGCACAGCGCACCACGGTGTGTCCCCCGTAGGAGTACGTAAGGAACCGCTCTTCCGGATGAGTGACGGGAATGTTTACCGCGGGTCAGGTCGAACGAGTCCCCGCCGGGTGGCGATGGCGACCGCCTCGAGTTGGCTGTGCGCGCCCAGTTTGGCGAGCACCGCCTTCTGGTAGCCGCGGCACGTGTGCACGCTGATGCCGAGCCGGCGGGCCACCGCGCGGGCGTCGAGGCCGGCTGCCATCAGTTGCAGCACCTCGTCCTCGCGCTGGGTGAGGCCGCCCGCGGTGAGCCCGTTGCCGCGTTGTCCGGCGACGGCCGGGGTGGTGCTGCGCAGCAGGCGGGCGAGGATGTCGGTGGAGACGGTCATGCTGCCGCGGTGGGCGGTGCGCAGCGCGTTCAGCACGTCACCGAGCGCGCCGTTCTTGGAGAGGAATCCGGCTGCGCCCGCGGTGGTGGCGCGGCGTACGAGCGTCTGGTCCTCGCTGGCAGTGAGGATCACCACACGTGAGGCGGGTTGTCGTACCCGAATGAGTTCGGCGATGGCGATGCCGTCGGCATCGGACAGTTCCGGGTCCATCACGATCACGTCGGGCTGCAACTCGGCTGCGAGGCGTAGCGCCTCCGCGCCGGTGCGCGCGTGGCCGACCCACTGAAGGTCGGCTTGACCTGCAAGAGCGTGCCCCAGAAGCTCGGCGAAGGTCTGGTGACCGTCGACGACGAGCACAGTGATCGTGTCGCCGCTGTCCATACGTCACCTTCCTCGATGTGCCCCCGACGGGCTCCGCGCAGTCTAAGGATTACCCGACGGACTGCCTTCCCTACCAACAGGCTGCCCACCCGTACGCCCGACGCCCGGATGCCTCCGAGCGGATCCGATGATGAGTCTTTCGGTCAACCCGACCCCCTCGCTTTGGGGCTTGCCGCTGGTATGGCGGGAACAGCAGAGTTCTGGATCATGCACGACATCCAGCTCTTCGGTGTTCTCGAGGTCCGTACCCGCGGCATCCGCCTTTCCGGGGAAGACTTCGGCGGCGCCCGGCCGCGTCATCTCCTCGCCCTGCTGGCGTTGCGGGGTGAGTGGTCGTTTGTGGAGCTGGCCGACACGCTGGGTGTCTCTGCCACCACGCTCGAGGACGACCTGGGGATCCTGCGGGACCGTCTGGAGCCGGGTGTGCGTCACGGTGATTCGGTGATCACCTCGCGTCAGGGTCGTGTCGCCCTGTCCCGGGAGCGGGTGCACGTCGACACCGCCACGTTCGACCGGCTGGTCGCGGTGGCCGCCGAGCGTCCGCCGGCGCGTGCCGCCCGGCCGTTGGCGGCGGCCGCCTTCCTGGCGTCGCGTCCGCTGTTGGAGGGCGAGGACGTGGCGTGGGCCGCCGAGGCGCGTGCCGAGTACCGCACGAAACTGATCATGGCGAGCGACCCGCAGCCGATCGGCTGACTTCGGGACAATCAGGGGGTGCTGCCCACCATCCTGTCGCCGGTGCCGCTGGCTCCGGAGCTCTCGCTCTATCTCGTCACCGAGCCGGTCGGTCTCTTCGACCTGACCGGCGGTGAGTTCCACAGCGACCGGCCGCCGCCGTTCTGGGCGTTCGCCTGGGCGGGCGGTCAGGCGCTGGCGCGTTTTCTGCTGGATCACCCGTCGGAGGTGTCCGGTCGCCGTGTGCTGGACGTGGCGACGGGCTCGGGGGTGGCCGCGATCGCCGCCGCCTATGCCGGCGCGGCCGCTGTGGCGTGTTCCGACGTCGATCCGGCCGCGGTGGAGGCGGCGCACCGTAACGCGTCCGCGAACGGCCTCTCCCTAGTGGGCCGGCTGGACGATCCCGAGGTGCTGCTGGCCGGGGATGTCTTCTACAGCCCCATCGTCGCTCCGAAGATGGTCGCCCAGTTGCGTGCGGCCCGGAACGGGGGCGCCGAGGTGCTGGTCGGCGATCCGGGCCGTGGTTTCTTTCCGGAGCGGCTCTTCGATCTGGTGACGCAGTACGTCGTACCGGTGCCGGCCGCGCTCGAGGACACCGAGACGCTCACCACAGGCATATGGCGGATGCGTTCATCACGCAAGTAGTTGTAGGCTACACGCATATCTCGATCCGGAGGAACGACGCCCGTGCACGAACGGCAATCCACCCGGCTGGCCGATGAGATCACGCGGTTGGTCCGGATGGGCGCACGATTCCGGGGCATGCTCAAGACCGGAGATCTCGGCGCCGAGTTCTCCGCGCTGATGCTGCTGCCACCGTTGCGCGCGATGGGCCCCATGCGGGTCACCGACCTCGCCGAGGTCAAGGGGGCCGATCCGTCGACGGTCAGCCGTCAGGCCGCCCAGCTGGTGAAGGCGGGCCTGGCCCGCCGCGAGGCGGATCCGTCCGACGGTCGTGCCTCGCGCCTGGCCGTCACCGACGCCGGGGTGGCCGCGTGCGAGCGGATCCGGGAGGCCCGGGTGGCCATGCTCACCCAGGTCCTGGCGGATTGGCCCGCCGACCGCGTCGCCGCCTTCACGGATCTTTTCGGAGAGTTCAACAACGCGGTCGAGGCGCACCTGCGCTCCGACCCGGCATCACCCCAACGGGAGACTGCGTGAGCCACCCAGCCCCACCGGCGACCGCGCCGGTGGAATTCACCCACCGCCAGATCCTGACGATCCTCGGCGGCCTGATGATGGGCATGTTCCTCGCCGCGCTGGACCAGACGATCATGGCCACCGCGACCCGGACCATCGCTGACGACCTGCAGGGCTTCGACCTGCAGGCCTGGGCCACCACGGCCTTCCTGATCACGTCGACGATCTCCACCCCGCTGTACGGCAAGTTGTCCGACATCTACGGCCGGCGCCCGTTCTTCCTGCTGGCCATCGGCGTCTTCATCGTCGGCTCGTTCCTCTGCGGCCTCTCCGACAACATGTGGCAGCTGGCCGCCTTCCGCGCGATCCAGGGTCTCGGCGCCGGTGGCCTGATGTCGCTCGCGCTGGCGATCATCGGCGACATCGTCCCGCCCCGCGAGCGCGCCAAGTACCAGGGCTTCTTCCTCGCCGTCTTCGGCACCGCGAGCGTCCTCGGCCCGATCATGGGCGGCTTCTTCGCCGGCGCCGACACGATCCTCGGCATCGACGGCTGGCGCTGGGTGTTCTACCTCAACGTGCCGATCGGCCTGGCCGCGATGGCCGTCGTGGCCCGGGTGCTGCACCTGCCGCACCACCGCGTCGACCACCGCATCGACTGGCCCGGCGCGGTCACCCTGATCCTGACCCTGGTGCCGCTGCTGACCGTGGCCGAGCAGGGCCGTGACTGGGGCTGGGGCTCCGGCCGCTCGATCGCCTGTTACGTCATCGGCGGGCTCGGCCTGATCGGCTTCGTCCTGGCCGAGCGCGCCTACCGGGACGAGGCGCTGCTGCCGCTGGCACTGCTCGGCAAGCGCACCGTCGCGGTCGGCGTCACCGCCAGCACCATCCTGGGCATGGCGATGTTCGGCGGCCTGATGACCGTCCCGCTGTACCTGCAGATCGTCAAGGGCTCCTCGGCGACCCTGGCCGGCCTGCAGATGATCCCGTTCGTGGTGGGCATCATGACCGGCTCGATCATCTCCGGCCAGTTGATCTCCCGGACCGGCCGCTACCGGATCTTCCCGATCGTCGGCAGCGTCTTCATGGTGATCTCGCTCTTCCTGTTCTCGCTGGTCGGCGCGGACACCCCGCTCTGGCGGACCATGTTGATCATGGTGTTGATGGGCCTGGGCCTGGGCAGCAACATGCAGCCGATGATCACCGCCGTGCAGAACGCGGTGTCACCCCGGGAGATCGGCACCGCCACCGGCGCGGTCACGTTCTTCCGCTCGATGGGCGGCACCCTGGGCACCGCGGTCTTCCTGTCGGTGCTGTTCAACGTGCTGCCCGGCAACATCAAGGAGGCGTACACCGCCGCCGAGCCGACCGCCGCCTTCCAGCAGGCGGTCGCCGCCGACCCGTCCCAGCTCCAGACCGTGCAGGCGGCGACGAGCACCGGCCTCAGCGACACGTCGTTCCTGAGCCGGCTCGCCGATCCGATCTCGCACCCGTTCAAGGTCGGCTTCGCCGACAGCGTGCACGTGGTCTACCTGATCGCGTTCTTCGTGATGATCATCGGGCTGATCGTGGTGTTCTTCCTGCCGGAGCTCCCGCTCTCCCAGCGCTCGGCCCAGCAGGCCCGGGCCGAGGAGGCGGCGGTCAAGGCAGGCGACGAGGCTTCCGCCTAGAGCTTTCCCGGGGGTACGAGCGGAGCACCGTGCCCGTGCCCCCGGTGTCGTCGCGTCCCCTTGCCGGCGACGCGCAGTAGCGTGACCGCATGGCTGTTGTGAAGATCAACGCGATTGAGGTCCCCGAAGGCGCCGGCCCCGAGCTGGAGAAGCGGTTCGCGGCCCGGCACGGTGCCGTGGAGAGCTCCCCCGGCTTCCTCGGCTTCGAGCTGCTGCGCCCGGTCGCCGGCGAGAACCGCTATTTCGTCTACACCCGCTGGGAGTCCGAGGAGGACTTCCAGAGTTGGGCCAACGGCGGTGCCAAGGAGGCACACGCCGGCGAGCGCGCCAAGCCCGTGGCCTCCGGCGCCAGTCTCCTGGAGTTCGAGGTCGTCCAGTCGGTCCAGAAGGCGGGCTGACGTCCCGATGGCGTGCCCGGTCTCCCGGGTACGCCATCGGGCCGCCTCAGGAGCTGTTACGGGCGGCGGCGGCCACCAGCCGGGTGGCCACGGTGCCCCGGTCCAGGCCGAGCCGCTGAGCGCTCTCCTGGAGGACCGCGTAGGCCTCCTGGACCCCGCAGCCCCGCTGGGCGATGATCACGCCGACCGCCCGGTCGACCTCGGCGCCCTCGGTCAGGGCCTCCCGGCGGTGCAGCTCCCCCAACAGCACCTCGGCCTGCCCCGCCAGGGCCATCGCGGTCACCAGGACCTCCGGGTCCACGTCACCGCCCCGGTCGGGGTAGATGCTCACCGCGCCGACCGCGGCACGCCGCACGTCCAGCGGGATCGCGGCGACCGCCCGCAGGCCGTCGGCTCCGGCCGCCTCGGCCAGGTCGGGCCACCGCTCGTCCGCCGGCAGGTCGCCGGAGGTCACCACGGAACGGGTCCGGGCCGCCTCCATGGCCGGGCCGGCGCTCGCGGCGTACTGCAGACGGTCGAAGGTCTCGCCCGCCGTGCCCGACGACGCCGCGGTGAGTGGACCGCCCTCGCCGATGAGGGCGACCGAGCAGCGGACGACGCCCGGCAGGGCGGCCGTCGCGAACGCGGCGAACCGGTCGAGGGCCTGGTGCAGGGAGTCCGCGGTGAGCAGGCGGACGGTCACCTCGTGCAGGAGCCCGGCTAGCTCCACCGGGTGTGGTCCGACGCCCAGCGGGCCGGCGCCGGCGGTCGCGTGGCGGGACGCACGACGCGACGGGGTGAGCGATGACGTGCCGTCTTTGGGGGTGCGCCGGGCCAATCGGGCGCCACGCTGCGCGGCCGGGACTCGGCGTTTCGGGGCAGACACCCGACGGATATTGCCATGTCTATCCGCAAACGCGCGCGATCAACTGCCTCGTTCGGGGGGTGTTGCCTGGATAAACCCGGTACGAAATTTTCAGCCCGGACAGTATTGCGCCGCCCCCGGTTGCCCGGGAGGCGGCGCGAATGCCGGTGTGCAGGTCGCCTCGCGGCGAGTGGCTCAACACGGCTCCAGCCGAACGGTAGTCCGTGCAGGCGTTGAGTGAGGCCCGGGGACACTGGGCACACCGGCATCCGTTCACAACCGTCGGCACCATCCGGTGATTCCATGAGCTGGTGTGACCTGGATTACACCCTCGGGTTTGGCGGAAAACCCTGCGGGTAGACCACCCGCCGTGACCGACGACATCCGTGAGCTGGACTCTTTCCTGGACGCCACCTACGACGCGCAGGAGCGCCTGACCAGCGGAGACCTTCAGCGCCGGGCAATCGCCGCGGACCTTCCGGCCGCCGCGCTGACCCGGATCGACGCCCTGCCCGAGGGCGAGTACGCCCAGGACGAGGCCGCCGAGGCGCTGCGGACCCTGCACCCCTGAGCCGCTCCATCAGCCCTTCTCCGCTTTCTCCTTGGTGATCGTGTACGCCAACTGGAGGAAGTCGGAGACGGCCGTGGCGGTCAGCGCGGTGGCGGCCAGACGGGTCAGCCGGGGCGCCAGCACCAGCCCGCCGGTGAGCGCGGTGGACACCCAGACGGCCAGGCAGAACGGGCAGGTGATCAGCTCACCGAGGCCGTGCCGGACGCTGCTGCCCTCGTCGCGTACCTCCTCGTTGAGCTCGGCCGCGCCGGCCGGCTCGGCGTAGCGGGTGAACGGGGCACGCAGGGGGCTGGTCACCGCGTCCTTGGCGACCAGCCGGCTCAGCTTGTGGGTGGCGATCGACAGCAGCACCACGTCGGCCATGGCCGGGCGGTCCGGCACCGGGCGCCCGCTGAGCCGGGTGGCCGCCGCGAGCGCCCCGGCCATCGCCCCGAACGCCCCCATCGCGACCACGTAGCCGTCGAGCGGCCGGTGCTCGTGCGGCGCGTATGCACGGGCCAGCCGCGACAGCAACGCCATCAGAAGTCCCGGGTGAGCCGGCCCGGGTCCACCTCACGCCCCGGGAAGCGCGCCATGTACTCGGTCTCCAGCTCGGCGGTCCGCCTGAAATGGTTCTCCAGCGCCGCGTCGGGTCCGTGCCGCAGGGTGTCCAGCCGGGTCCGGTAGAGGCTGGCCAGTTCCCGGAAGAGGTCCTCGTCGGCCAGTCCGACCGGGTCGATACCGGTGTCGAAGACCACCGCCGCGCCCTCGTCGTTCCGCGCGTTCATCGTCGTGCGCCTCCCCGTCGGTGTCGGCTTCGCTCGCCTGCACGGGTTGCCCGGCGGGGCAGCCGCCAAACCCGCCGGTAGGCTCGGAGGCATGAGAGGGCTGTGGACTCCGGCGTGGATGGCCCGTCATCTCCTGGCGCTCGTGCTGGCCGCCGGGTGCCTGGCCCTGGGCTGGTGGCAGTACAGTCGCGCCGCCGACGGCAACTCGATCAGCTGGGGCTACATGTTCCAGTGGCCGGTGTTCGGCGGGTTCGTCGTCTTCATCTGGTGGCGGGAGGTCCAGCTGGCCCGTCGCGGGGCCACGGGCGAGCCGGTGACCACACCGGAGCAGCCCGCTCCGCCGGCCCCCACCGTTCCCGGCGCGCCGGTCACCCTGGGCCGCCCGGTCCGTGTCACGGTCGGGCCGGCCACCGGCGCCGCCCCCGATCCGGAGCTCGACGCCTACAACGATTACCTGGCCTGGCTGGCCGCCCACCCCGGCGCGCGCCCGTCGGACTACCCCGGCCGCATCACCACCTGAGTCAAGGAGTCACCCGTCGTGCAGGGAGCCCTCACCCGTTACCGGATCATCGCCTGGATCGTCGGCGTGTGTCTGCTCGCGCTCACCTTCGGCATGGTGCTGAAGTACGGTCCGGCCGACGACCCGACCGTGGTCGAGACGGTGGGCCAGGTCCACGGCTTCCTGTACATGATCTATCTGCTCGCGACCTTCGACCTGTCCCGGCGTGTGCCGTGGCCGTTCAAGCGGATGCTGCTCGTCATGCTGGCTGGCACGATCCCGTTCCTGTCGTTCTGGGCGGAGCGCCACGTGACCCGGCACTGGGTTCCCACCGCGGCCCCGGCACTGATCGAATAGTCCGTTCATCGCTTTGAGATAACGCTGAGCGGCGGTCGAATAACAGCCCGTTATCGGGACTATTCTCGCAAGTCAGGCCATTGGTGAAAATCACTCTGCCAGGCCTTGATTTCTTTTCTTCCGTCGATAGGTTAATGCGGTTGGTCCGGTCCGCAGCCACAAACCCTCGGGTGGCGCCGGCCAACGCCGCCTATTGACGCGCGGCGAGTCGGCTCCCACCCCCGGGGGCGCCGGGCGCCGCAACCGGACCGGATGCACACGCGGACAGGGTCTCTTCCAGCCCGACGGTCCCGCCGACCCGGTAGGCGGCCTGGCGGAAGAAAGGCCCCTGCCCAGTGCCACACCCCCGTACCCGGTTCCGGGCGCTCGTGGTCGCGCTGACGGCGTTCACGATCACGACGTCGGGAGCGACGGCCGCCCATGCGGCGCCGTCCGCGAGTGAGATCAAGAAGAAGATCGACGCCGCCTCGGAGCAGCTCGAGGACGTCACCGAGCAGTACAACAAGCTCCGCCTCGACGTGAAGGCCACCAAGGCCGACGCGGCGAAGCTGGAGGCCTCGCTCAAGCCGGCCCAGGCGGCGCTCGCCGACGCCACCGCCAAGGTGCAGACCATCGCCACCACCACCTACATGCAGGGCCGCACCGGCGCGATGACGGTCCTGGTGAGCGGTGACTCGGCGACCCTGCTGGAGCGGCTCGCGGTGCTCGACCAGATCGCCAAGGCCAACCAGCAGGACATCGACGCCTTCACCCAGACCACGACCACCTTCACCGAGCGCAAGGCCGCGCTGAAGCAGACCCAGGACAAGCAGTCCGCTCAGGTCACCGAGCTGGCCAACCGCAAGAAGAAGATCGAGGGCGACCTCGAGAAGCTGTACGACATGCGCGAGGCCGCCTACGGCAGCGCCACCGAGAACACCGGCTCCTACACCGGCTCGATCCCCGACATCCCGGGCTCGGCCGGCAAGGCGGTCACGTTCGCGTTCAACCAGATCGGGAAGCCGTACGGCTACGGCGACTCCGGTCCGAACTCGTACGACTGCTCCGGTCTGACCTCGGCGGCCTGGGCGGCGGCGGGCAAGTCCCTGCCGCACAACGCCGCGGCGCAGTACAGCGCCACCGCCCGGATCAGCCGGTCCGACCTGCAACCGGGCGACCTGGTGTTCTATCGAAGTAACGGCCATGTGGCGATCTACGTCGGCGGCGGAAAGATCATCGACGCCCCGTCCGCCGGCCGTGACGTGCTGCACCGGACCATCGACATCATGACCCCGAACGGATACGGCCGGGTCAAGTAACGCGGGTCCGGCCGGTTCTCGGAGCCGGCCGGACCACATCGCACGAGAAGGCCGGCACCCCCTCGGGGGTGCCGGCCTTGATCGTTTCAGTTACGCGCTGGTCAGGCGGCCTGCAGACCCTCGGCCCGGGCCAGCTCACGCAGCCGGCCGAGTGCCTGGATCTCCAGCTGACGAATCCGCTCCCGGCTCAGCGAGAAGCGGGACGCCACCTCGGTCAGCGAGTGCTCGCGACCGTCCTCCAGCCCGTACCGCGCCCGCATGATGCCGGCCGACCGGTCGTCCAGGTGGTTGAGCAGGCCCTCGATGCGCTGCCGCTCGAGCGCGTTGAGGACGATCTCCTCGGGGCTCGGGGCGTCGCTGTCGGCGACCAGGTCACCGAGGTTGGTGTCGCCGTCGTCGCCGACCGGGGTGTCCAGCGAGACGGTGTCCTGCGCCCAGCGGGTGAGCTCGTTGACCCGCTCGACGGTGACACCGAGCGCGGCCGCGATCTGGTCGGGCTCCGGGTCGGCGCCCAGCTCACGAACCAGCTGCCGGGTCACGTTGCGCATCCGGTTGACGTCCTCGACGAGGTGGACGGGGAGCCGGACGGTGCGCTCCTGCTGGGCGATGGCCCGGCTGATCGCCTGACGCACCCACCAGGTGGCGTAGGTGGAGAACTTGTAGCCGCGCTCGTAGTCGAACTTCTCGACCGCGCGGACCAGGCCGGTGTTGCCCTCTTGGATGAGATCCAGCATCGGCATGCCGGACCGGACGTAGCGGCGTGCGATGGAGACGACCAGCCGGAGGTTGGCCCGGATGAACAGGTCCTTCGCGCGCTGGCCCTCGGTGACGACCCGCTCCAGCTCTTCCCGACTGACGCCGCGGCGCTCCTCGCCCGTCTCGAGCAGGTGCTCGGCGTAGAGGCCCGCCTCGATCGCCTTCGAGAGCTCGACCTCCCGTGCGGCGTCCAACAGCGGCGTCCGGGAGATCTCGTGCAGGTAGACTCCGACGAGGTCGCGCTCTTCGGCGACCTGATCGGTACGCATCACGGTGCTCTTCTCCACGTTGCCCACGGTCCCCTCATTGCCGTCACTAACCCTGTTACGGGCATTACCTGCGTCCATCAGCCCTCTCCCGTAACGTCCGCAGCTCGTGCATTGCGGTTGCTGACACATCTACACAACAAATTGCTGGCCGCGCTGATTCCGGCTGGTGGATCGAAAGTGTCACGAATGCCTGGGTGGTACCTGAGAGCCCAGTGCGGGGAAGCTGAATACGGCATCTTCGCGATCGTCGTGCAGACGATCGGATACCCTCCACGAGCTTCATAACACCATCGGCCTCTCATCGTCACAGCGACGGGCATCACCCTGGGCTGCGCGATGCTCGTCACCCCGGAGTACGGGTTTCGCGCTCCTGGGGTTCATGTGCAGCATCGGCCGGGCTTTGACGAGCCTGAAACAAACGCCCCCGCGAAAGATCCCGGCGTCCGGGGGCCGAACGGGACCATCGGTCACGATGCGCCACGCCACGCCACACTTCACTCGCCCGCACGGGTGACGCCGGACGAGCCCGGAACATTCCCAGGTGACGGCCAGGTTCCGGGATGAAGTGAGGAAGAGCACATTCACGACGGTGTGACAGGCTTCTTCCATGATCTCGACGCGTACGGCTCTGGTGACCGGCGGCAACGGCGGACTCGGCACCGCCACGATCAGTGCCTTTCTGGCCGCGGGCTGGCGGGTGGTGGCTCCGGTGCGTCACGGGACGGCCGATCGGCTGCCGCCCGGAGCGGTCGGCGTGGCGGCGGACCTGACCGTCGAGGCCGACGTGTGGGCCGCGGCCGCGACCGCCGCGAGCGACCCGCAGGCGCCGCTGCGGGCGGTGGTCAACCTGGTCGGCGGGTATGCGGGGGCCGGCCTGATCGCGGACACCCCGGTCGCCGACTTCGAGGCGATGCTCGCGATCAACCTGCGGCCCACCTACCTCACCACGGCGGCGGCGCTGCCGTACCTGATCAGCAACGGCGGGGGGTCGGTGGTCTGCGTCTCCTCGCGCGCCGCGGTGTCGCCCTTCCCCGGCGCGGCCGGCTACGTGACGGCCAAGGCGGCCGTACTCGCCTTCGCCGCCGCGGTCGACGTCGAATACCGCAAGAAGAACGTGCGCTGCAACACCGTCCTGCCCAGCGTCATCGACACCCCGGCGAACCGGGCCGCCATGCCCGACGCCGACCACGGCCGCTGGGTGACCCCGGCCACCATCGCCGAGACGATCCTCTTCCTGGCCTCCGACGCGTCCGAGGCCACCAGCGGCGCGCAGATCCCGGTGTACGGCCAGGCCTGACAGGCCGGTGTACGGGCAGACCGGTGTACGGCCAGGCCTGACAGACCGGTGTACGGGCAGACCGGTGTGCGGCCGGGCCTGACAGACCGGTGTACGGCCGGGCCTGACAGAGTGGTCAGGCCCGGTCGAGCTCGGCGAGGATCGCCTTGGTGACCTGCTCGGGGGTGCCGTTGGCGTCGATCACCACGAACGAGGGGTACTCCGGCAGCGACCGGTAGGCGGCGTCGGCGGTCCGTAGGTAGTCCATCGTCTCGGTGTCGTAGCCACGGCGCTCGATCCGGTCCTGGGCCAGGTCCGGGTCGACGGCCAGGAAGAAGGTCACGTCCGGCCGGGGGAACAGCCGGTAGGCGAGACGGGCGAGGCGCTCGGCGGCCGGACGGGCCCCGTGGGCGCGCAGGCTCGCATACTGGCACACCGCATACCGGTCCATCACCGCGATCTCCCTACGGGCCGCCCGCCGCAGCAGGGTCCGGGCGATCGCGAGCCAGCGCAGCGCCGACTCGACGACGAGGGTGCCCCGGCGGCCGAAGAGGTCCTCGGCGTCGGCCCGGCCGACCACCACCGCGATCCGGCCGAACCAGTGGCGGCCGCCGGCGTTCTGCCGGTACGCCGCCGGGTGCCCGGCGGCGGCCAGCTCGGCGGCGACGACACGGGCCTGGGTGGTCTTTCCGGAGCCGTCGATACCGACCAGGGCGATGGTGCGCGGCACCCGGCGGGGCCCGCCGGAGGGGGCGGGTGCCGGGCCGGACTGCGCAAGGAGAGCCATACCAACCGACGGTAGCCCCCGATGGCACATTCTGTTCGGCACCGGCGGGCGCGGACGGTCCTCCAGAATGGCCGTGTGGGTTCAAGGTGCCACGACTCCGGGTAGTCGTTCACGAACCGGACACGGGACAGGAGGACGGCATGCCACACCGTGTGGACGAAGGTCTGGCCATCACCTTGAAGCGGGTCGCCTCGACTTTGAAGAGCGCGGACATCCCCTTCGCGCTGGGCGGGAGCTTCGCGGTCTATGCCCGCGGCGGCTACTCCAGCGATCACGACGTCGACTTCCTCATCCGGGAACAGGACAAGGAACGGGCGTTGCAGGAGCTGGCCGCGGTCGGTTTCGAGACCGAACAGCCCCCGGAGGACTGGCTGGTCAAGGTGTACGACGAGGGCAGGATGGCGGACCTCATCTACCGCCCGGTGGAGTCGCCGGTCGACGAGGAGACGTTGAAGGACACCGAGCAGATCTCGGTCGAGGCGATCTACATGCCGGTGCTCTCCGCGTCCCGGCTGATGGTGCACAAGCTGCTCAGCTACAGCCAGCACTACTGCGACTTCGCGACCGGACTGCCGCTGGCCCGCTCCCTGCGCGAGCAGATCGACTGGGAACGGGTGCGCCGGGAGACCATCGCGTCGCCGTACGCCGAGGCGTTCCTGGTGCTCCTGGACCGGCTGGACGTGGTGCCGTTCCCCGGGGCGACGGAATTGAGGGTAGGGGGATGAGATGACCAACCAGATCGATCTCGAGGCCGAGATCCAGCGCCTGCTCACCGAGCACGACCGTGTCGCCGAGCAGGGCATCACCGTGCATCGGCGGGACAACGTGGTGATCCTCGGCGGGGAGGTGGAGAGCGCGCAGCGGCGCGACGAGATCTGCCGGCAGGTCAGCAGCCACTTCCCCGAGATCGAGATCACCTGCGACATCGGCATCACCCGGGCGCAGGCCCCGAGTGAGGTGGAGGAGATTTCATGATCCGGATCGCCGCCGTGGGCGACGTCCACGTGGACAAGGACGTGGTGGGCCGCTACCGGCCCGCCCTCGAACAACTGCCCGATCGCGCCGACGCGCTTCTCATCGCCGGTGACCTGACCCGGCACGGGACGGTCGAGGAGGCGGAGTGCTTCGCCACCGAGTTCGGCGGCCTGGCCGTCCCGGTCGTGGTGGTCCTGGGCAACCACGACCACCAGAGTGACCAGGAGAAGCAGGTCACGGAGGTGCTGACCGACGCCGGGATCACCGTGCTGGAGTGCTCGTCGACGGTCCTGGACATCCGCGGCCAGCGGCTCGGCATCGCCGGCGCCAAGGGGTTCGGCGGTGGCTTCGCCGGGGCGTGCGCCAGCAACTTCGGCGAACGTGAGATGAAGAGCTTCGTCGGTGTGACCGAGGACATCTCGGCCCGGCTCGGGGAGGCGCTGCGCTCGGTGCAGTGCGACGCCCTGGTCGCGCTCACCCACTACGCCCCGGTGCCGGACACCCTGGTCGGCGAGCCTCTGGAGATCTACCCGTTCCTCGGGTGCTACCAGCTGGGCAACGCCGTCGACTCGGCGCCGACAGCGCTGGCCCTGCACGGGCACGCGCACCACGGATCGGAACGTGGCCGTACGCCCGGCGGTGTCCCGGTACGCAACGTCGCGCACCCGGTCATCAAGCAGGCGTACAACGTGTACCAGTTGCTCTCCGAGTCCGTGGACTCCGAACTCGTGTCGGCCTGAACCCAGGTTTCCGATTTCGAGGGTCCGGGTATCCGAGATGACATGGACCTTGTGCTTTGGATTCTCGCCGTAATCCTCGTGGTCGCCGGTGTTCTCGCGCTGTTCCGGCGGCAGATCCTCTGGGGTGTCGTTCTGATCATCGTCGGTCTCCTGGTGGGCCCCGGCGGCGTCAGCATCTTCACCTGATCGTCCTGTATCCCCCGGTCAAGCGTCATCGCCGATCCTGAACCGGGGTCGCCGCGGCTCGGTCCTCATCGGACACAGCCTCGGTGACCCCGGTTCTTCTCTTTCCCGCCGGCTGTTCTTCTCTTTAGTGCGCCCCCGCACACGACGTGCGATGTACGCCCGCGGATATCTGACTCAATCCCGGCGTGGCTGACGTCCATCACTTCACCTATGGCGCTTACAACCCGATAGCCGCGTACCTGCTGGCTTTCCTCGGATCGTTCCTCGGGCTCCTCTGTACCGGGCGGGCCCGCGACGCCCACAATCGCGGCCGGCGCAACCGGTGGCTGGCGATCGCCGCCTTCGCGATCGGCGGCGGCGGGATCTGGCTTATGCACTTCTCCGCGATGCTCGGCTTCGACATCCCGGTCAGCCCGGTCCGCTACGACCTGCCCCTGACCGTGCTCAGCCTGGCCTTCTCGGTGGTGACCGTGGGCGCCGGCCTGATGGTGGTCGGGCACGGCGAGCGCAGCGTGTCCAAGACCGTGGCGGCCGGCCTGCTGACCGGCGGCGGCGTGATCGCCATGCACTACACCGGCATGGAGGGCATCCGTATCCCCGGCACCATCCACTACTCCCCCGTGCTGGTGGTCGTGTCCGGCCTGATCGCCGTCGCGGCCAGCACGGTCGCGCTCTGGTTCGCCGTCTCGGTACGGGGCTGGCTGCGGGTCACCGCCGCCGCCGCGGTGATGGCCGTCGCGGTCTGCGGCATGCACTACACCGGCATGGCCGCCATGTCGATCGAGCTGACGCCGGGAGCGCCGCCCGCGGGCGGCATCCGGCCGCTCACCATGCTGGTCCCGATCATCCTGATCACCACGGCCACCATCGTCGCGGTGGCGCTGAGCGCGCTGCAGGCGATGACCGAGGAGGAGTTCACCGACGGGGCCGGGAGCCCGAGGCGGGGCGTGCACGCGGAGACCCCCCAGCCGTGGGTGGTGAAGCATCCGTCGATGGGCGCGATGCGCCTCACCCCGGCCGCCCGGGCGGTCGCCGCGGGCCGGGCCGCCGCCGGGAGCCGTCCCTCTCCCGGGCCACGTCCGTCACCCCGGCCGTCACCCTCTCCGGCGCAGGCCGCGCCACCGGCGACATCCGGCAGCTGATCGAAACCCATCGCCGCTCGCGATCCGGTATACCTGATCGACATGGCGCCAAGGATGCTGCTCTCGATGCCACTGCACGCCATCACCGAGGTGTACGGCGAAGCCGGCCTACGTGACCGATTCGCCCTGGAGATGGAGTCCTTCCCCGCCGGGGAGCGCAAACAGCTCACCGAGGCTCTCGAGCTCGCCTCCGATCTGCACGCCGCCGACCGCCGGGTCCGCGAGCCCTACGTCAACCATCTGCTGCGGGTCGCGATCCGGATCATCCGGTACTACGGGGTGCGGGACGTCGACGTGCTGGTGGCCGCGCTGCTGCACGACGCGGTCGAGGACCATCCGGCCGAGCTGGCGGGGCTGGAGACCGAGGCGTCGCACGCGGAGCTGACCGAGGCGGCGGTGGCCGAGCTGGCCCGGCGCTTCAATCCGCGGGTCGCCGAGCTGGTCCGGTCGGTCACCAACCCGGAGTACGATCCGGCCCGCGACAAGCACGAGCAGTACCGGATCCACGTCGCGGAGAACCTGGAACACGACGTGTGGGCGCGAGTGATCAAGATCTCCGACTTCACCGACAACGGGGTCGGCGTGATCCACACGACGCTGGACAAGGCGACCAGCTCGGCTCGCAAGTACCGGCCGCTCGTGCCCAAACTGCGGGAGCTCGTCGGGCGGCCCGACACGCCGCTGTCCACGCAGGCCAAGGAGCACATCCTGGACCAGCTGGACCTGGCCGAGGAGCGTTTCGCCGCGATCCTCGACGAGTAGGCGCGCGAGCCGAACTACCGTGGTGCCATGCCTACTGACGCCTGGTGGCGCGACGCGGTCATCTACCAGATCTATCCCCGATCGTTCGCCGACGCGGACGGCGACGGCATGGGCGACCTGCCCGGCATCACCGCCCGGCTGCCCCTGTTGCGGCGACTCGGCGTCGACGCCGTCTGGCTGTCGCCGTTCTACCCCAGCCCGCAGCACGACGCCGGCTACGACGTCGCCGACTACCGGGGCGTCGACAGCCGGTTCGGTTCGCTCGGCGACGCCGACAAGCTGATCGCCACGGCCCACGAGCTGGGCCTGAGGATCATCGTGGACCTGGTGCCCAACCACACGTCCAGCGAGCACGTGTGGTTCCGGGCCGCGGTCGAGGCCGGACCGGGCAGCCCGGAGCGGGATCGCTACATATTCCGCGACGGTGACGAGCCGCCCAACTCGTGGCAGAGCGTCTTCGGCGGCTCCGCCTGGCAGCGGCTGCCGGACGGCCAGTGGTATCTGCATCTGTTCGACGTCTCGCAGCCCGATCTCAACTGGGATCACCCCGAGGTGCGGGCCGAGTTCCTCGACATCCTGCGGTTCTGGCTGGACCGCGGGGTCGACGGGTTCCGGGTGGACGTGGCGCACGGCCTGATCAAGGACGCCGACCTCACCGACTGGACGGCCCCGTCGGTGATCCTGGGCGGCCTGGACTCGGTCGGCCCGCCGCCGCCGATGTGGGACCAGGAGGGCGTGCACGAGATCTACCGGCAGTGGCGGGCCGTCCTCGACGAGTACCCGGGCGGCCGCATCCTGGTCGCCGAGGCGTGGGTGCAGCCGGAGGAGCGGCTGGCCCGCTACGTGCGCCCGGACGAGATGCACCAGGCGTTCAACTTCCCGTACCTGGAGGCGCCGTGGTCGCCGGAGCCGCTGCGGGAGATCATCGACTCGTCGCTGGCCGCCAACGACGCGGTCGGCGCGACCACCACCTGGGTGCTCTCCAACCACGACGTCGTACGGCACGCGTCCCGGCTCGGTTTCCCGCCCGGCGAGGGCCGCAAGCCCGGCATCGGCGTCGGCGACCCGCAGCCGGACAGCGCGCTGGGGCTGCGCCGGGCCCGGGCCGCGACCCTGCTGATGCTGGCCCTGCCCGGCTCCGCCTACCTCTACCAGGGCGAGGAGCTGGGGCTGCCGGAGCACACCACG
Organism: Actinoplanes sp. CA-252034; assembly: GCF_050956125.1. NCBI lineage: Bacteria > Bacillati > Actinomycetota > Actinomycetes > Micromonosporales > Micromonosporaceae > Actinoplanes > Actinoplanes sp. CA-252034. The sequence goes on along the minus strand of NZ_CP191846.1, from coordinate 1,153,339 downwards.
CTGCCCGACGAGTTCCGCGAGGACCCGGCCTGGGAGCGGTCCGGGCACACCGAGCGCGGCCGCGACGGCTGCCGGGTGCCGATCCCGTGGGAGGCCGACGCCCCGTCCTACGGTTTCGGCCCGGCCGACGCGAGCTGGCTACCGCAGCCGAAGATCTGGGCGGAGTACGCGCTGGACCGCCAGATCGACGTGCCCGGCTCCACCTGGGAGTTGTACCGGTCGGCGCTGGCCATCCGCCGCGGGCACGAACTCGGCACCGGGGAACTGGTCTGGCTGGCCGGAGACGAGGGTGCGCTGGCGTTCCGCAACGGCGACGTGACGGTGGTGACCAACTTCAGCGCCGAGCCGGTGTCGCTACCGCCCGGAGCCCGGGTCCTGCTGAGCAGCGAGCCCCTCGACGCCGACGGGCGGGTTCCCACCGACGTCACCGTCTGGTCGGTGCTCTGAGCGGTCCGGTCGGTGTTCTGAGGCGGCCGCCAGCAGGGCGGCGTGCGTGTCGGCCATGTCCGCCGCCACCGTCCTGCTGGCCAGCCAGTACATGATGCCGGTCGGCACGAAGAAGACCTGGAAGGCGGCCAGGCCGACGGCGTAGTTCAGCGGCGGCGGGTAGGTGCCCGCCAGGCTCGCGAACACGACCGCCACCAGCACGTTGCCACCTGCCCGGCCGGCCCCGTTGACCAGGTTGCCGAGGCCGTAGACGGTGCCGCGGTGCTGCGGCGGGTTCACGTCGGCGATCATGGCGAACCAGTTCGGCGAGTTCGCCGACGTCAGCATCAGCGCGAAGATCGACACCACCAGGCAGATCCCGACGGTCGGCTCGGTGACCACGTTCGCCAGCACACCCCGGACCACCGCGGCGGTCCCCGCACCGTCCGGCACGGTGATCTTCATGGGGACGAAGAACAACACCACGTAGAGGGGTACGGCCGACAGCACCCCGATCGACGCGACCAGGGCACGGCCCCGGGGCGTACGCCGCTGCAACCGGTCCCCGGCCAGACCGCCGAGGATCGACAGCGCCGCGCCGAGCTGGAAGATCGTGGCGAACACGCTGCCGATCAGCACCGCCGTGCCGGTGGTGTAGCCCTGGTCCTCGGCCCGGGCCCGGAACAGCACCGGCAGCCACACCATCGAGCCGAACGCGATCTGCGCCGTGCCGCCCTGCAGGATCAGCCAGACGTTGGTCCGCCGTTTCAGGATGACCGGCAGGTCCTCGTGGTGGATGCGCTCCTCGTAGTCGATGCCGGCCAGCTCGGGCTGGCTGTCGCCACGCGGCACGTTGAAGGTGAACAGGTATGCCACGGTGGCGATCAGCCCGGCCGCCGCCGTCACCAGGAACGGCCGCCGCCAGTCGGCGTGACCCAGCAGCCCGCCGGCCAGGGTCCCGGTCAGGGTGCCGACGCCCTGCGACAGGCCCCAGAAGCTCATCACCAGGCCGCGGCGGCGTGGCGTGATCAGATCGCTGACCACCGAGAAGCTGACCGACGCGACCCCGCCCAACCCGAACGCGGCGAGCACCTGCCCGGCCAGGAACGTGCCGTAGTCCTCGGCCAGCCCGGACCAGGCGGTGCCGAGGACCCAGATCACCGTGCCCGCCACCAGAACCGGTTTCCGGTCGGTGCGGTCGCCGAGATAGGCGAACCCGATCGCGGCGATCGCACTGATCAGGAACATGATCGTGGTGGCCAGCGCGATGTGCGCCTCGGTCACCTCGAGTTCGGCGCCGATGCTGCCGTAGAGCGGCGGGACGATGCCGATGGCGATGTTGTCGAGGGCGGCGAGAACGACGAAGACCACCACGCTGTACACGCGGTGCGCCGTGCCACCCCTGCCCGTCACCGGAGAAGGTTAGCCCCCGGGTGGTGCCCGCCGCTGTCTCAGGGCAGGTGACGGCCCCACCGGATCGGTGACCCGCGCGGGGTGGGGCGGCGCTGCCCGGAGGCAGCGCCGCCCGTGCGGACTCAGTTGCCGATGCTCGCCTGCGGGCCGGCGTAGGTAGCCAGCAGCGCCGGGACGTCGGCGGCCGCATCCAGGGTGTACGGGTAGAAGGCCTTCGGGTCGAAGGCAGAGCCATTGGTCTGCTGCCTGCCCGACGAGTTCTTGACGATGCTGCCGCTCTGCTTGAGCTGGGCGGCCGACGTGTCGTTGTAGAACGGGTTCGCGACGTTGTCGAAGTAGCTGTTCTCCAGAACCATCTTCGTGCCACCACGCGACAGGTTGCCGTACGACGTGATGTTCTGCAGGTGGTTGTTGTAGAGGTGGGCGTAGGCGACGTTGTCGGTGCTCGGGTTCCGCTGGTTGGTGCCCTTGATCCAGTTGTGGTGGATCGTCATCCGCGCGGTCACGTTCTCGGTCCAGCCGATGCCGAACGCCTTGTTGCCCGTCTCCAGCACGTTCCACGACACGGTCAGGTACGTGGTGTCCTTACGGCTGTCGATCATGCCGTCGTTCATCCGGGTGATCCTGTTGTGGTCGATCCAGATGTGGTCGGCGGTGTCCATCTGGATGCCGTCGTAGTCGTACGTCTTGTCGTCCGGGTCGTCGTCGGTCATCTGCGTGTCGCGGATGGTGAGGTTGCGGATGATGACGTTCTTGACGCCCTCGCCGAGGAAGAAGCCGCCGCCGACGATCTCGCCCCTGGTGCCGGCGCCGACGATCGTCTTGTTCGACTTGACCTTGAGCTCGGTGCCCTTCGGGGTGATCGTGATGGGCCCACCCACCTTGATCACGTAGGGCTCGGTCGCGGTGACGTACCTGGTCAGGTCGGCCAGCGTGGTGACCGTGACGGTGGCGCCGGCCGCGCCGCCGGTGGTGCCGCCGCCGGTGGAGGCGAACCCGTCCGGAGTGGACGCCCAGGTACGGCCGGCCACCGGTGTGAACGACCACTGCTTGTTCGAGTTGGCGGTGCACGTCTCCTGGATGATCGCCGCGCCGTTGGCGGTCGACGCGCCCTCGTCGGAGATGCACAGCCCGTTGCCGGCGTTGACGATCTGGAACGTGTCGGTGCCCGACGCCACCACCTTCCACTGCTGGTTGGTCTGCGAGCTGACGCAGGTGTACTGCTGCAACCGGGCGCCGGAGGTCGTCGAGGCGGACGGCACGTCGATGCACCTACCGCTGTTCACGTTCTGGATCAGGAAGTTGCTCCCCGACGCGATGAGCTTGAACTGCTGCCACGTCGAGTTCGCGGTGCAGCCCCACTGTTGGAGCAGCGCGCTGTTCGCGGTCGAAGCGGACGGCACGTCGATGCACTTGCCGCTCTTCTTAGCGATCAGCTGGTAGTCGACACCGGCCGTCGGGGCGGTCGCCGCGTTCGACGGCAGCACGGAATACCCGATGAAGGCGGCCGGGACGGCGAGGACTGTCGCCGCGAGGAGGATGCGCTTCTTCTTCATGCTCAACCCACCGGGTTCCAGTTGTCGGTGCCGGCCAGATACTTCTGCGGGGTGTGGTTCGCGGCCTGCGCGTCACTCAACTGCGGCCGGTTGCCGTTCGTGGTCGCGCCGGCGCCGGTGTTCTTGTACTCCAGGAACCGGGCGTTCTGCCAGACGTTGCCGGACATGTCGGTCCAGGGCTGGGCGGTCTTCATCGTGGCGCTCAGACTCGACTCCCGGAACAGCACCTGCGCGTTCGGGCCCCACGGCCGGCCGAGCTGGGTGGTGTTGTTCGTGGCGCCGGTGATCGTGCACTTGTAGAAGAGGAAGCCGTACGGGTTCGCCGCGTCGGTCCGGGCCGCCGTGATGGGGCCGCCGGTGGTCCGCTTCTCGTAGATGCTCGTGGCGTTGAAGACACCCGTGCCGGAGCCGAAGATGAAATCGACCGTGCCCTCGACGTACGAGTTCCGTACGTAGGTACGGCCGCTGTTGAGCAGGAACGTGTCCTGGTCGCCGAGCAGACGGACGTTGTCGAGCCGGGTCCGGTCGCCGCCGACGTTCAGCGCCACGGCCTGGTCGCCGGTCTCGTAGGTGTTCTCGTCGTAGTCGTTCGACACGGTCAGGTTCTTCGCGATGAAGTCCTTGCCGTTGACGAACATGGTCGCGCTGCCCGAGGTGCCGCTGGTGTAGGCGGAGTTGTTGTAGACGATCACGGTCTGCGAGGCGGACCCGCCGCCACCGGTGAGCGTGATGAAGGGCTTGTTCGACGGGATCGTGACGACCTCGCGGTAGGTGCCCGGCTTGATGGTGATCTCGACCCGGCCGGTGTTGTTCGCCGGAACCGCGTTGATCGCGGCCTGCACCGTCCTGTACTTGCCGGTGCCGTCGGCGGCCACGGTGAAGGTGCCGGTGCTCCCACCGGAGACCGCGGTGAACGCCCACTGCTTGTTGCTGTTGGCGGTGCACGTCTCCTGGATGATCGCCGCGCCGTTGGCCGTCGACGCGCCCTCGTCCGAGATGCACAGGCCGTTGCCCACGTTGACGATCTGGAACGTGTCGGTGCCCGACGCCACGACCCTCCACTGCTGGTTGGTCTGCGACGCGACGCACGTGTACTGCTGCAACCGGGCACCCGAGGTCGTCGACGCCGACGGCACATCGATGCACTTACCGCTGTTCACGTTCTGGATCAGGAAGCCGCTTCCCGACGCCACCAACGTGAACTGCTGCCACGCCGAGTCCGCGGTGCAGCCCCACTGCTGCAGCAGCGCGCTGTTCGCCGTCGACGCCGACGGCACATCGATGCACTTGCCGCTCTTCTTCACGATCAGCTGATAGGCGACGCCCGTCGTGGGCGCAGTCGCCGCATTCGACGGCAACACCGAGTACCCGATCAGCCCGGCGGGCACGACCAGTGCGGCCGCGACGCCGAACAGTGCCCGCTTCCGAGATTCTCTCTCTACCACTGCGGTCCTTCCTACGTGCTCGGGGATGACGGCCGAGGGGGAGACGGCCGGTGTTCCTGTGCACGTAGATGCCGCACGAGACGAGAGACAACAGAAAACCAGAGAAATTTCCGGGGGTACGGTCCGCGCGTCCCCGCCGCGCGCAAGAGGCGTCGACGGGCGGCGGGTATGGCATCCCACCGCCGTCTCGGGCGTGCTGAGAGGGCGGTGGGAGCGATACGGGTCAGGGTCGGACGGCGGCGTACTGTTCGCGAATCCGCGGGACCGGGTCGGCCTCGTACACCTCGGGGGTGTCCGCGGACCAGACCGGCGGAAGATCGCCGCCCACGGTGACCCACGCGGCCTGGCGGGCGGCCCCGTCCGCGACGTACTCGCCGGGCGGCGGCACCACCACCGGTTTGCCGAAGAGCGCGGGCGCGATCCGGCGGACCGCCTCGCTGCGCGCCCCGCCACCGATCAGCACGATCCGGTCGGCCACCGCGCCCGAGGCGGTGAGCGCGTCCAAACCGTCGGCGAGAGCGCAGAGCATGCCCTCGACGGCGGCCCGGGCCAGGTGCGCCGGGGTCGACGTCCGGAGGGTGAGCCCGTGGACCGAGCCGGTGGCGTCCGGCCGGTTCGGGGTCCGCTCCCCCTCCAGATAGGGCACGAGCACCAGCCCGTCGGCTCCGGCGCTCGTGCTCAACGCCAGCTTCGACAGCTCGTCGTGGCCGACGTTCAGCAGCTTGGCCGCCGCGTCGAGGACCCGGGCCGCGTTGAGCGTCACCACGATCGGCAGGAAACGGCCGGTGGTGTCGGCGAACCCGGCCACCGTGCCGGTCGGGTCGTTCGGCGAGACCTCCGACGAGGCGAAGACCGTGCCGGACGTGCCGATCGAGACGATCACGTCGCCGGGGGCCGCGCCGGTGCCGAGAGCGGCCGCCGCGTTGTCCCCGGCGCCCGGGCCCAGTGGGGCGCCGTTGGGCAGGCGCCCGGCGATCCCGGTGGGGCCGAGCACCTCCGGCACGATCAGTGACCGGCCGAACCCGAGCTCCAGCAGATCGTGACGGTACTCATCGGTCCTGGCCGACCAGTAGAGCGTGCCGCTGGCGTCGCTGCGGTCGGTCCGCAGATCGCTCAGGGACGTGGATCCGGACAGCTTCCACGTCAGCCAGTCGTGCGGCAGGCACACCGCGGCCACCCTCGCCGCGTTGTCCGGCTCGTTGCGGGCCAGCCAGCGCAGCTTGGTCAGGGTGAAACTGGCGACCGGCACGATGCCGACCGCGTCCGCCCAGGCCGCCCCGCCGCCCAGCTCGGCGATCAGGTCGGCAGCCGCGCCGGCGCTGCGGGTGTCGTTCCACAGCAGCGCCGGCCGGACCACCTCGCCGTTCTCGTCGAGCGCGACCATGCCGTGCTGCTGACCGGCGACCGAGGCGGCGGCCACGTCGTCCAGACCGCCGGCCTCCTCGATCGCCCGCTGCAGCGCGGTCCACCACGCGTCCGGGTGGACCTCGGTGCCGTCCGGGTGCGCGGCACGGCCCTGCCGGACCAGCTTGCCGGTCTCGGCATCGCGGATCACGACCTTGCACGACTGGGTCGAGCTGTCGATCCCGGCGACGAGAGCCACGGTTACCGGGCCCCGATGAGGTGCTCGATGGCGAGCTGGTTGAGCTTGACGAAGTGGTAGCCCTGCGCGCCCGCGGCGTCGGCGTCGAAGTCCTCGAACGCGCTGCGGTCGGCGAGCAGCTCGGTGTAGCTCTCCCCGGAGCTCAGGGTGGGCACGCTCAGCTCGGCGACCTTCGCGGCAGCCAGCGCCGCCTGCACCTCGGGGTCGGCGCGGAACGCCTTCGCCCGCTCCTTGAGCAGCAGGTACATCTTGATGTTGGCGCGGGCCGACTCCCAGACGCCGTCGAAGTCCTCGGTACGCGACGGCTTGTAGTCGAAGTGACGCGGGCCCTCGTAGGCCGGGGTGCCGTCGACGCCGCCGTTCTCCAGCAGGTCGACCAGGGAGAACGCGCTGAGCAGGTCACCGTGGCCGAAGACCAGGTCCTGGTCGTACTTCGGGCCGTGCTGCCCGTTGAGGTCGATGTGGAACAGCTTGCCGTGCCACAGCGCCTGGGCGATGCCCTGGGTGAAGTTGAGCCCGGCCATCTGCTCGTGGCCGACCTCCGGGTTGATGCCGAACAGCTCGGGACGGTCGAGCTCCTGGGTGAACGCGATGGCGTGGCCGGCGGTCGGGAGCAGGATGTCGCCGCGGGGCTCGTTCGGCTTGGGCTCGATGGCGAAGCGGAAGCCGTAGCCACGGTCCTCGGAGTACTGCGCGAGCAGGTTGAGGGCCTCGCGGTAGCGGTCGAGAGCGGCCTGCACGTCCTTGGCCGAGTCGTACTCGGCACCCTCCCGGCCGCCCCAGATCACCAGGGTCTTCGCGCCCAGCTCGGCACCGAGGTCCATCTGGCGCAGCACCTTGCGCACGGCGTAGCGCCGCACGTTGCGGTCGTTGCTGGTGAAGCCGCCGTCCTTGAACACCGGGTGGGTGAACAGGTTGGTGGTGACCATCGGCACGATCAGGCCGGTCTCGTCGAGGGCCTTCTTGAAGCCGGCGATGATGCCGTCCCGGGTCTGCGCGTCGGCGCCGAACGGGACCAGGTCGTCGTCGTGGAACGTGATGCCGTAGGCGCCGATCTCGGCGAGCTTGTGAACCGCCTCGACCGGGTCGAGAGCCGGGCGGGTGGCGTCACCGAACGGGTCGCGGGCCTGCCAACCGACGGTCCAGAGACCGAAGGAGAACTTGTCGTCGCGTGTGGGCTGGACGGACACGGGTAACCTCCCGGAAATTGTTTAGTGGTTGAATTATTTGACTGCGGTATGGCACTGTCAAGGGCGTGTTGGCCGCCTCCACGACTCCGGTTCGCCAGGCGAGCGTGCGCGCCCATAATCTCGCGCTTGTTCTGCACACCGTGGCAAACAGCACACATCCGCCATCTCGGGCAGCGGTCGCGGCGGCCACCGGACTGACCCGCGCGACCGTTTCCGCCCTTGTCGACGACCTAGTGGCAGGCGGGCTCCTGATCGAGGTCGACCCACCCCCGCGCACCGGCGCCGGGCGGCCCGCGGTCGGCCTCGCACTCACCTCCGCCGGGCCGGCCGGCCTCGGGCTGGAGATCAACGTCGACTATCTGGCCGCCTGCGTGGTCGATCTGACCGGCGCCGTCCGCCACCGCCACGTGGAGCACGCCGACCAGCGGCCCGCCGACCCGGCCGAGGCCCTCGCCGCGCTCGGCCGGCTCGCCGCCACCGCCCGGCTCGCCGCCGAGGCCGACGGGCTCATCGTCGCCGGCGCCGCCCTCGCCGTTCCCGGCCTGGTCGCCGGCGGCGTGGTCCGGGTCGCCCCCAACCTCGGCTGGCAGGACGTCGACGCGGTCACCGCACTCCGCGCCGTCCCCGAGCTGGCCGACCTGCCGATCACCGTGGACAACGAGGCCAACCTGGCCGCTCTCGGCGAGCTCCGCGTCACCGGCGGCGCCACCCCCGCCCTCTCCGGTCTCACCGTGGACCGCGGCGACGGCAGTTCGTTCCTCTACGTCTCCGGGGAGATCGGCATCGGCGCGGGGCTCGTCATCGACGGCGAGCTCTATCGCGGCGTGCGCGGCTGGAGCGGTGAGATCGGGCACGTCACCGTCTATCCCGACGGGCTGCCCTGCCGGTGCGGGGCGCGCGGCTGCCTCGAGCAGTATGCGGGTCAGGAAGCCCTGGCACGGAACGAGCCGCTCGCCGCCGCCGCGCTCGGTATCGCGCTGTCGGCCGTGGTCAACCTGCTCGACGTGCCGGTCATCGTGCTCGGCGGGGCCTACGCGCCGATCTTCGGCACGCTGCGCGGGGGCATCGAGGCCGAGCTGCGGCGGCGGGTGCTGACCGCGGGGCTGGCGCCGGTCAGCTTGCGCGCCGCCGCGCTCGGGGCGGACGCGGCGATGCGGGGCGCGGCGGACACGATCATCCGGGCCGTACGCGAGGATCCCGCGGCCTGGTTGCGCCGCCTCCCCTGACCGGCACGCCCGGGCGTGAGCCCCCGGAGACACGCCGGCCTCAGCCCGACCACGGGAGCCCGACGGGGCCTCTTGCGCGCGGCGGGGGCGCGCGGACCGTACCACCGCATGGTTTTGATCTTCGGGGTCGTGCGACGGAGACGGCGGCGGCCGCCGCCCTCGGGTGAGGGACGGCGGCCGCTTCGGTGCCTGTGTCGCGGGTGGTGCCTAGATGACGCCGGTCCGCGAGCCGATGGCCTGCGCGAAGATGCTGGTGATCAGCGTCGGGTCGGGGGCCAGGAAGACGCCGCTGTTGCTGTTGGGGAGCGCGTCCCGCAGCATCTTCAGCTCGTCGACGCTGACCTTGTCGCCGATGCCGATGAGCACCAGACGGATCGGCTTCTTCGGGTCCTGCGCCTTCTTGAGCCCGGCCACGACCTGCTCCTTGGTGAGGCCGGCCTGGTTCTCGTTGGCGCCGTCGGTGAAGAGGATGACCGAGTTGATCTTCTGCGGGGAGTAGTTCTTCTTCACGTGGTTGTACGCGTCGAGAACCGTGTCGTAGAGACCGGTGCCGCCGTTGCGGTTCGGGTCGAGCTGGGCGATCGAGTTCTGCAGCTTCTCCCGGCCGGTGGTCAGCGAGGTGATCCCGACGAGCTGCTTCCACGCCTTCGGGCCCTCCTCGTTGGTGGAGAACCGCCACACGCCGACCGACCACTTGTTACTGAAGAGCGAGAGGCCCACGCTGGCGGCCGCCTGGGTCACCTGCGCCCGGGTCTTGCCACCGGCGGTCGGCACCACCTCGGCCATCGAGCCGGAGGTGTCGAAGACGGTGAGCGCCTGACCCGGCTTGGTGGTCGCGATCCAGCCACCGACCACGGCGCTCAGGTCACCGCCGGTCAGCGCGGCCGAACCCGCGGCGCCCTCGGCCGCCTTGGCCCCGGCGGGGTGACCGCCGGGGACGCCTTGGGGGCGCCCATCGGGGCCGGGAAGTTCGCGCCGTACGTGCCGTCCGGCGACCGCAGACCGGCCGCCGCCAGCGCGTTCTTGGCGGTGGGGGTCTGCAGCTCCTTGAGCAGGAGATCCGCGGCGTCCGACTTCTGCTTGTCGACCACCTGCGGCATGACCGTGTACGGGTAGTCGAGCGGCGCCGGGCTCGGCTCCATGTAGATGGCGCTGAGCGGGATGGCCGGGCGCTCGGCGTTGTAGGCGACCACGTCCTCCTCGGACAGCGGCGCCGCGCTCACCGTGTTGCTGCCCCCGATGTCGGCCTCCGACTTGGGGAACTTCGCCACCAGCTCCTCGCGGAGCACGGCCTTGTTGGTGTCGAGCGCGGTGAGCGCCCGCGACTTGGCCTTGAGCGCCTCGATCGGGTCACCGCCGGCGCCGCTGGAGGCCTGGCTGAGCGCCAGCAGGCTCATCAGGCCGGACGCGTCCTGCGTCGGGTCCATGATGCCGACCTGGAGCGGCTCGGGGGCGGTGAAGTTGGTGAGCAGGTCGGACCAGCCGATCTGCTTGTTGGGCCAGCCGAAGTTCTTCGCGATCGGCTCCGGCATGGCCAGCACCAGCGGGCTCTGCGCGACCGAGGTGATGTCGCCCGGCAGGAAGCCGGCGGCCTCGGTCTGGATGCGCAGCAGCCACGTCGAGGAGTCCGGGATCCAGACGTCCGGAACCTGCTTGGCGTCGGGCGCCGGGTTGAGGCCGATGAGGGCGACCGAGTGGTCGCGGGTGACCGCGCTCGCGATCGTCGCCGGGAGCTCTTCGGTGACGTCGACCGCGACGCAGGTGTCGCCGACGGCGGCACCCGCCTTGGTCCACTGATCGGCGACCGACTTCACGGCGGGCACGATCTCTGGAGCGGCGGCCACGGTCAGTCGCACGGACCCGGAGCATCCCGAGGCGGCGAACTGCTGGTAGCCCAGGTACGTCCCCGCAATTACGACGACTATCGCCATCGCACCTCCGACGACGCCCGCTCCCTTGGAGTTGAAGTTTCTACGATGGCGGCCAGACACGCGCTCAATAGTGCGCATGTCCGAAGCTGAATGCCATATACGTTCGGACGAAAATTACTCAGATTGCCGTTTCTGGATCTAGAAACCACTGAGCGTGATTACGCCGTCTCGATGGGTATCAAGTTTGACCTGCGGCGTGCCGGGTTTGAAGTAGTTTCGCAACCGACACGCCGCAATGTCCGAACTTCCCTATGACCTGATCATCGGTGGATTCCACCGAAGCAGGCAGGTCGGAGTCGGTTCACCGGTCGGCTCGCCCTGCAGGCCGGGAATTCCGGTCTCCGGGTCGATGCGGAAAATGGTCACGTTCTGTGAACGCTGGTTGGTCACGTAGAGGTGATCCCCGAGCAGGACCATGTGCCTCGGCCACACCCCGCTCACCGGCACCTCGGCGATAAGCGTGACGCTGTCGCCGTCCCAGGCGAAGGTCGAGACGGTGTCCGGCCCCCGGTTCGCCACATAGACGAACCGGCCGTCCCGGCCCATCGTGATCTCCGACGGATAGACCTGACCGGAGGCCGTGCTGACCGCGATCTCCCCCCGCGGCTCGAGCGCCGGTGCGCCGGCCGGGCGGTACCAGCTGAGCGTGCCGGAGAGCTCCCCCACCAACAGCAGCGCCCCGTCGGCCGACCGCAGCAGATGACGCGGCCCGGTGCCCGGCTTCGCCTCGACCGCCGGCTCCGGCAGGCCCAGACGGCCCGAGTTCACGTCCAGCCGGGACCGCCACACCCGGTCCGAGCCCAGGTCGGAGATCAGCACGTCGGCGCCGTCCGGGACCACCTGGTGCGCGTGCGGGCCGGTCTGACGCTCCGGATCCGGGCCGGCGCCGCTCAGGATCAGCGAGTCACTGCGCTCCCCCGGCACGCCGTCGGCGTCCAGCGGGTGCACCGACACCGAGCCGCTCGCGTAGTTCGCCACCACCACGTGCCGGCCGTCGGCGGTGACCGCCAGGTGGCACGGATCCGACCCGCCGGTCGACCGCACCGTCAGCGGGGTCAGCGAGCAGTCCGGCGCCACCGCGAAGGCGGAGACCGTGCCCTGGTTCAGCTCGTTCACCGCGTACAGGACCGGAAGCGTGGGGTGCTGCGCCAGGAAGGAGGGCGACGGGGTGCGGGCGGCCAGCCCCAGCCGGATCAGATCCCCCGTCACCGGATCACGCCGCAACAGCGTGATGCCGTCCCCCTCACCTCCCTTGTCACCGGTGTAGCAGCCGACGAAGACGTACTCATGGCTCGAACCCATGCGTCGATCCCACCACAGAACGGCGAGAACGCACGGCAGGACACCGCCGCCGGCGGCGCGGACCCCCGTTGATCGCCCGCGCTGCCGGCAGCGGTGCCGCCGGATGCTCCCGACTCAGCCGTTCAGGAGCTCGTAGGCGTCCGCCGGTGCGTTCACGGCGCCCGAGGGCTCCTTGATCGGGGACGCCTTGCCGTACTGGTCGTAGACGACCTCGTAGGTTCCCGCCTTGACCTTGCCGGCCGCCGGGATCTTCACGACGGCCTTGGTGACCCGGCCCTCACCGTCGAGGGTCACTTCCAGGGGTACGGCCTTCGCCTTCTCCCCGAGAGCCTTGAGGGTCTCGTCGTCCACGATGTCGGCCTCGGTCGACTTGGTCAGGTCGGTGGTGCCGGCGTACGTGCCCTTGCCGGTCTCCTTGAGGTCCGCGGCGGCGGCCAGCAGCGTGCTCACGAACCCGGGGTCGGTCTCGCCCGCGTAGGTGAGGTCCTCGGACGAGTCCGCGGAGAGCTTGCCCTGGTCCAGCTTCATCCACTTCTTCGGGAACTTCGGCAGGCCCGCGCCGGCCGGGGCGTCGTCGAACGAGATCCGCGCCCACGCCTGCTTCTCGATGACCAGGAACCGCATCGTCAGGGTGATCTCGGAGTCCGGGATCTTCTCGACGAAGTCGCTGGTCACCGACTTGTTCGGGGCATCCAGCACGCCGGTGAACGACTGCTGCCCGCCCTTGACGGAGTAGCGGAACGCCGGGGTGCCCGTGCCCGGCACCCCCTTCTTCAGAGTGGTGGCCGCGGAGACCGGCTGCGGGGCCTTCTCCGGTACGTCGTCGGTCGTGCCGCACGCGGTCAGACCGGCGCCGGCGATCAGCAGAGCGCCGGTCAGAGCCAGGCGCTTGGTGAGAACGTTCATCGTCTTGTCTTTCCTCACGGGGTCCGCGATGCGTTGATGGACACAGGCTCCTGGAGACGGCTGCCGATGCGCTGCGGCTATGCTGCTGCCGGCTGCCGTTCCGCTGCCGCGAAGGAGAATCGGCAGGTCAGAAGGGGTGAGCCGGATGAGCGAGGTGGTGGGCGAACCGCTGCGGTTCGAGATCCTCGGCTCGATCCGGGCCTTCCGGGACGGCCGGCAGCTCGACCTCGGCCCGGCCAAACAACGAGCCGTCCTCGCTGTCCTGCTACTGAATCCCGGCAGACCGGTCCCCACCCATCGCATCGTCGACGCGGTCTGGGGCGACGATCCCCCGGAGAACGGCACCAACGTCGTCCAGAAATATGTGGCCGGTCTCCGGCGGGTGCTCGACCCCGACCGGTCGCCGCGCACCCCCGGCGAGTTGCTGGCGCTCACCGACGGCGGGTATGTGCTCCGCGTCGGGTCCCTGGACGCCGAGGACTTCCGCAACGGGGTCGCCCGCGCCGCCGCCGAACACCGGTCCGGTCATGTCGAGGAGGCGGCTCGGATCGCCAGGGCCGCGCTGGATCTCTGGTACGGGGAAGGACTCGCCGGGCTCAGCGGGCCCGTCTTCGAGTCGGCCCGTAACCGGCTGACCGAGGAGCACGCCACCGCCTGGGAGTCGTGGGCGGCGATCGAGCTGTCCCGCGGGGCATTCGGCGAGCTCGTCTCCGAACTGTCCCGTCTGGTCCAGGAGTTTCCACTGCGTGAAGGGCTGCGGGCGCAGCTGTTGACCGCGCTGTACCGCAGTGGACGGCAGGCCGAGGCACTCGCCGCGTTCCGCGACGCCCGGGAGTACTTCCTGGATGAACTGGGGGCGGAGCCGGGCGAGCGGCTGCAGGAGATCCACCGGAGGATCCTGCGCAACGAGCCGGTCAACGGCGGCGCCTCGGTTGTTCCTACCGCTCCTTCTCCTTCACCTTCGCCTCCCCTCGCTTCGGCTTCTCCTCCGCGGCTTCCGGTCGACACCGCAGCGCCGGCCCCCTCTCCACAGGCTCCGGTCGACACCGCAGCGCCGGCCCCCTCTCCACAGCCTCCGGTCGACACCGCAGCGCCGGCCTCTCCTTCACAGCTGTGGCCGGCCGTGCCGCAACAACTCTTCGGGCCTCGCCGTCACGCGCTTCCCTGGGCCGAAGTGGTCGCCGCGACCCTGCTGCCGATCATGACGTGCTCACTCGGCAGCTGGATCTACTTCGCCTATGCCGCGGTCCAGCGCCGCACCTGGCGCGAGACGATCACCGCGATCGGCTATCTGACCGCCGTCCTCACGGTCATCACTCTCATGGCGATCAACCCGAGTGATCTCGACAGCGATGATTTCAGCGGCCAGGAGGAAGCCGGCATCCTGCTCGGACTGTTCGTCATCGTCACGGCGACCGTGTACGGCGCGATCCTGGCCTCCCACCCCGGCGACAATCGCCATGACCGCGCGCGGCGGGATCTGGCCCGACAGTTCGCTCTGGTCGACCCCGAGGGCGCCCGGCGAGCCGGCGTCGGCCGCCCGGACCTCATGCGGCACTTCGACGACGGCGGCCTAGTGGACCTCAACCATGCGTTACCGCAGGAGATCGCCCGGCTGCGGGGCATCACGCCGTTCCAGGCCCACCGGATAAGCATGGACAGGTACACCAACGGCCCCTACCAGGATTCCGGCGACCTGTCACAACGCGGCCTGCTTCCGGAGAGAACCCTGCGCAGCCTCCGGCCGTGGCTGATCTGCCTGCCCCCGACACCGGCACCCCGGCAGGCCCCGCATCCCCACGGGTGACGCTCTGCCGATCTTGCTTTCGCCTTGACGGCAACAATCCAGAACGGCCGTCGAGCTGCTCCCACCCTCGGCGGATAGCTTTCAAAAGGTCGACATAGTCCCGAGGGTCATCAGGAATATGCACGAGGACATATCGGTCGAATCGGCCCGCCCCGTAGACGCCCACGAGCGGCGCTTAGAATGAAATGCTCGACCACGTCGAACCGCCGCATTTCGTCAGAGGTACTCCGAGAACTCGTGACGATAGGCCTCGAACCTGTCTCGGTCGGTGTCTATCTCATCGAGGATGTCGATCAAGAAGTCGGCATTGAACTTGGAGAGACGCGCATACAGAGTCCAAATTCCGTCTCGCGCTCGCTGCACACATCTCTCGACCAGATCAAAATTTCCCAAGTCCAGTTCAGAACGATGCGGCTCACCAAGAATTATGCCATGCAGGGCGTTTAGGAACTCACTCTCCACCCAATTTGGAAGATCTTCCACATATGCCGCCAGCATTACATCCAATGCAGGTAGCGCCACCTCGTAAACCATCGACTGCACCTCGAGACGATATTCCAGGCTGAAGCCCGCAGCCTCCTCCGCGCTTCCTGCATCGAGAAGTCTTTGAAATACGTCCGGAATGCTTGGACCGCTCGAAACCGGTGCACGATAAGCGGCCCAGTCATGTCGTCTGACTTCGATCCTTGCAGCCTTCGCCCTCATGAACGCTCGCTCCAACTAGTGAGAGTACAATGCCCCGGGAACAACATTCTCTTCCGGGATTATGCTAGAGCAAACCCTACAGATCGGCATCTCCTCCCACGACTTCTCACCGTTGGGCAATTTTTGATATGCCGCAGCTCGATTGAAAAGGGTATTCTCCATACCCCAGCCAGTCTTTTGCAGGATATTTATCTCGGCACAGTTACCGGCACCTGAACAGCCAACTGCAATCTCCCCGGTCCGAGTGTTTATCGCACTCGTCCAAGTGCGCGTCTTCCCGGTCTTCAGTGGTTCACCGGCAGCATCACGGAGCGCGTTGCCGTCGCTCACTCGCGACTCAACAGCCCAAGAACCACTTGGAGCGTGAACATTTACTGGCGGATCGAAGTCGCCCACTGGCCCACGTGTGCCGGTCACGCATTTCTTGGGAGTATTGTTGTTGTGTACCAAGACCGGCTTGTTGCCGGCGAGTACGTAGTACGTGTGGATGTCGTTGACTGTTAGGTCATCCATCCACTTCAGGCCGGTCCAGACCTTTATGGACGTGACCGTCTGTGTGGCCTCGCCGTCGGGGCTGCGGAGCTTGTCGCCCGCCTTGAGGTCGGCGGCGTCGGTCCACTCCTCAGTGCCGGCGTTCCAGAACGGGTGGTTCGCGGTCGCCTTCAAAGTCGACGACCTACCGTTCTCGTCGGTTACCGTCACGTCGGTCAGGTCGGTGTCCTGATGGTGGTGCAAGACGCTGACCGGCTTCCCGGTCGTCTCACCGGTCTCCGGGTCGGTGGCCAGCACCTCGTCACCCAGCTCGACCTCACCGATCGGCTTCGTGCTCTCGTCGGCCATCACCACCCGGGTCTCCGGGTCGAAACTGTGACACCGTGACCGGCCACCGGTCACCGCACCGATGGCCGCACCCGTAGCCATCGCGTCAGCCGTCTGCCTCCAGTTGACGCTGCCCGTCGTCGCGTACTGCGACGCCGCGTCCTCCACAGCACCGGAAACCGCACCGCCCGCCGCGCCGGCGGTCACCCGGCCCAGGATTCCGGCGCCGAGCTTGCAAGCCACGAACCCAGCAGCCTTACCACCCAGCGCGGCGCCGAGACCGCCGGTCACCGCCCCGATCGTGCCGCTGATCGCCGCCCTACCGATCGACGCGCCCAGATCCGACAGGCTGTGGATGTCACCGACCATCGCGTCCTTGGCCACATTGATCGCGATACTGGCCAGCACACCACCGACCGGACCCAACGTGGCCACCGCGGCCACGGTCGCCACCATCGCGACCGCCGCGATGATCGTCTTCTTGTGCTTCTGGACGAACTTGACGGTCTTCTTGGCGGCATCGTTGACCTTCTTGACAACCTTCGCCGCCGCCCGGATCGTGCGCTCCTTCAGCGCCGCACCCTTGCGCTCGTACTCCTTCTGCTTCTTGACCTGCTGGCGGTAATGCTCGTTGGACTTCTTCGCGGCCTTCTTACGACCCGCGTCAGCCTTCTTCGCGACGCTGTTCAGCCCCACCTTCTTGGCCACGACGGAGACACCGGCCAGGGTGTACTCCGCAGCCTTGTACGCGTAGTTCGCGGCCCGGTGGTACTGGTAGGAGGCGTAGCTGCTGGCGTACGAGTAGGCCTGTGTCGCGTAGGAACCGACCGAACTCGCCACGCTCGACACCTTGTTCGAGACCGTGTTGTAAGCCCGCGAGATCGACGAACCGATGCTGCTCAGGCTGAGACTGAGATGACCGCTCGGGTCGGTGTTGGTCAGCGGATTCGCGCTGCCGTAGGCGTAGCGGTTGGCATCCACCGAGGACGGCATCGGGCTCACCGACAGGGTGTCGCGGCTGTCGAACTGGCCGGTGCCGGTGTTGTACCAGCGTGCGGCCATGTTGACCCGGCCGGTCGCGGTCTCGGTCCACTCCGACTGGTAGCCGAGGCTGCCGAGCAGGCCGCTCGAACTCTTCACCGCTCCCAGCGGGTCGTAGACCGCCGAACCGGTCAGTGCCGATCCGGTGGCGGTGAACTGGCCGACGACGTCGTCGTGCAGGTCGGTCCAGACCAGGCGGCTCTCGGTCTCGGTGGCCGTGCCCACCACATCGTTGCCCGGGTCGCGGACGTACTTCGCCGTCGCGTCCGCCGCCAGGTCGTTGCCGGCGCCGGTGTACGAGAAGCCGGCCTGCAGCGCCCGGCCCAGAGCGTCGTACTCGTACGCCTTTCGCAGACCACTGCCGTACGTCTGGCTGATGACCTGGTCGAACGCGTCCGACGTGGTGGTTTGGGCGCCGGACGCGCCGGTCACCGTGGCCAGCGTGCCGCGGGCGGTGTACGTGTACGCGACGCCGTTGGTGTCGCTGACCAGACGGTTGCGCGCGTCGTAGGTGTAGGTGGTCGACCCGTTGCCGGTCCGGTTGCCGGACTTGTCGTACGTGTAGCCGATCGTGGTGTTGCCGTTGTTCCACGAGGTCAGACGGTTCGCGTCGTCGTACTCGTAGGTGTTGGTGACGGTGGCCGCGCCGAAGCCGGTGGTGGTCTTGGACGTCTCGTTGCTGTTGGCGTCCCAGCCGTACGAGATCTTGCCGATCGTCGTGCCGCCCGGGGTCTTGAGCTCATCGTCGGTGACCCGGTTCAGACCGTCGTAACCGAAGTGCCGGGTGTTGCCCGTCCCCCCGTAGGTGACCTTCTCGACGTTCGAGTCGGCGTTGTAGCCGACCGTGAACGAGGTGCCCGCGGT
Organism: Actinoplanes sp. CA-252034; assembly: GCF_050956125.1. Taxonomy (NCBI): domain Bacteria; kingdom Bacillati; phylum Actinomycetota; class Actinomycetes; order Micromonosporales; family Micromonosporaceae; genus Actinoplanes; species Actinoplanes sp. CA-252034. The sequence continues at coordinate 1,135,105 of NZ_CP191846.1, read as the reverse complement.
GTTGTTCACCAGCGTCTTCAGGCGGGCGGCGCCGTCGTAGCCGAACGCGGTGACCCCGGCCGCGTCGGTGCGCTGCGCCAGCAGGCCGTCCCCGGTGTAGGCGAACGACGAGTTCCCGGACGGGCCGGTCATCTCGGTCGGCAGACCGCGGTCGTCGTAGGTGACTGTGTTGGTGCCACCGGGGGCGGAGAACGAGGTCATCCGCCCGGCCAGGTCGTAGCCGAACGTGCGGGCGGTGGTCGCCGCCGCCGCGCCGGTTCCGGTCTGCTCCTTCAGCGAGCCCATCTCGTCATAGCGGTACGTCTGCACCACATCACCGGGCGAGCGGGCGGTGACCGCCCGGCCCGCCGCGTCGTAGGTGATCGTGTACGTGCGGTCGGCCTCGGTGGTGTAGGCGTTGGTCACCGGTTCGACCGTCGACACCGGCAGGTTCCAGGCGTTGTACGTGGTCCAGAATGCGTTGCCACGTCCGTCGGTGAACCGGGTCCGGTTGCCGTTCAGGTCGTAGCCGAAGGTGGTGGTGATCGCGTCGGTCGCGCTGATCGGCTGGCGCTGGGAGAGCACCAGGCCGGTCGGGTCGTAGGTGAACGACGTGACCTTGCCCTTGCCGTCGGTGCTCTTCACCACGTTGCCCGCGGCGTCGTACTCACTGCCGGTGCTGGTCAGCGGGTTTCCACCAGAGGCGGCGTAGGCGGCGGTCAGGACCGGCCGGGACAGCATGTCGTACGACATGGTCTGGTAGGCGCCACGCGGCTGGGTCACCTTGACCGGTCGGCCGAGACCGTCGTACTCGGTCCGAGTGCTCTGTTGTGCGCCGTCAATGCTGACCAGCGTCTCGCCGAGGCTGTTGTAGGTGAAGCTGCTGGTCACCTTGTCCGGGCTGGTGACGCTCGCGAGCCGGCCACTCGGGTGGTAGGCGTACTCGGTGGTGTAGGGCGTGCCGGTCTGCCGGACCGCCTGCGTCGACGTCTTCTTCCGGCCCAGGAAGTCGTAGGTCGCCGCGCTGACCGCCCCGGTCGGACCGGTGTTCTGCAGGAGTTGCCCGGCCGCGTCGTAGACGGCCGTGGTGACACCGCCGTTGGGCGCGACCGTCTTGGCGAGCCGCCCCAGTTGGTCGTAGGTGTAGCTGGTGACGTTGCCGAGGGCGTCGGTCGACGTCTTCGCCTGGCCGAGGGTGTCGTACTCGACCGAGGTCACCGGCGTGATCGTGGTGTTGTCCGGTTTGGTGTACGTAGCACCGCGGGTCTCGTATACCCGGCCAGCCCGGTCGTGGACGTAGGTGGTCCGGTTACCGTGGGCGTCGACGATCTCGGTCCGGTCGCCGAACGTGTCGTAGCCGACGAAGGTGACCGGCCGGGCGGTGACGGTGGTGACGCCGGTCTCGGTGAGCTGCTCCGCTGTGACCGGGGCCGCGGTGGTCACCGCGGGGCGGCCCGCCTCGTCGTAGGCGATCTCCGTGACGTTGCCGAGCGGGTCGGTGGTCCGGGTGACCAGGCCACCCTCGTCGACGTTGTAGGTGGTACGCGAGACGCGGGCGGTCTGCTCCGGTGCGGCGCCGTTCTTGATCGCCTGCACCTGGGCGCTCGACAGCGCGCGCTGGTATGCCCGTACGTCCGAGATGGAACCGACGATGCCGGCGTTGCCGTGCTGGGCGCCGATCCGAAGCGTCGTGGCCGCCAGGTTGAATCTGGCCGTACCGGTGATCGTCGCCTCAGCGACGCCGTTGACGTAGAGCACCACGTTCTTGGTGGCGGGGTCGACGGTGACGGCCAGGTGGGTCCAGGATCCGACGGCCGGCGAGGTGGTGCCGTCGCCGGTCGCCCAGGCGATGCTGCCGTCGACGTTCTCCGCGGCCACGGCGATGCGCCACCGGTCGGTCGACTTCTGGTACTTCAGCTTGAACGGGAACGACTCGCCCCGGCCCGGCAGCACCGCGACAGAACCGTCGGCGGACTTGCTGCCCAGCTTCACCCAGCCGGTGATGGTGTACGGCCTGGTCGTGTCGACCGCGTTGGTGGAGCCTGAGTCCACCGAAGCGGCGCCGTCGAAGGTGGCCACGGCTCCACGGGTCGCATCGGTCGTCCAGTTGACGCCGGCCGCGGTCAGGGTGGTGTTGCCGGAACTGTCCGCGACGGTGTTACCGGCGGTCTGATCGAGCTTCCACCGGGCCATCGGCGTGGTCGCGGGGTCGCCGTTGTAGTCGGTCTCGGACAGCATCCGGCCTTCGGCGTCGTACGCATAGTCGGTGATCGACAGCGCGCCGCCGGTTCCCTTCGAACGGCTGGAGCTGACGATGTTGTCGTCCGGGGAGAAGTCCTTGGTGGTCACCCGGTTCTCGCCACCGACGTCGAGGGCCGTCTTGACCTGACGTCCGGCCGCGTCGTACTCGAATTCCGTACGGTTGGTGCCGTTGTCGGTCACCTGCACACGCAGGTTGCCTGCTGCGTCGTACTCGTTGCGCTCCTGGACGAAGGACTCGCCGCCGTAGCTGACGGTGATCGACGCGGTCAGGCCGTTGTCGGTGTAGGCGTAGGACGTGGTCCGGCCGATCGCGTCCGTCGTACTGGCCAGCCGCCCCGCCGGGTCGTACTTGCGGGTCTCGATGGGAAGGTCGACCGGGGCGGACGGGCTGTTCGGGTCGCCGGTGAAGCCCTTCATCGTCTCGGAGAGGACGTTGCCCTCCGCGTCGACCTCGAACTCGGTCACACCACCGTCGGAGTCGGTCTCGGTGACGATCTGGCCGTACGCGTTGTAGGTGAAGCTCGTCGCCTTGCCGACGGCGTCGACGTGCGACTTCCGCTGCCCTCGCTCGTTGTAGACGACCGACTGGACCCGCGGCACGTCGCCACCCTTGGTGTCCGCGATGGTCTGCGACGTCATGTTGCCGTCGGCGTCGTAGACGTTCGTGATCAAGGGGGCGTGCACCGCGTTGGTGACCCGGTTGACGACCTCGCCGTCCTTCTGAGTCAGCACCCGGCCTTGGGTGTCATAGGTGTACGCCGTCGTCCGCCCGCCGGCGAGGGTGGACGTGGTGACCTTCTCGGTCAGTTTCCGGCCGAGCCTGTCGTAGGTGTAGGTGGTCGTCTCACCGGCGGGGGTGACGGTCTTCGCGATGTCACCGCTGGCGTAATAGTTGATCACCTGCACGCCACCGGCCGCGTTGACCACCCGGACCGGCAGGCCGGCCGGGACGAAACCGGAGTCGACGGCCGTCACGTTCCCGGCGCCGCTGTAGGTCGTGGTGGTGGTACGCCCCAGCGGGTCGGTGCTGCCGAGCGGGTTGCCCTTGGTGTCGTAGCTGTAGGTGGTGCGGTACCGGGTGTCGCTCTTGGTCTCGGAGCGGCCGTCGAGGCTCGCCGTCAGCACGTCGTTACGTGGGTCGACCGGGTTCGAGGCGTTGAGGTAGTACTCGAAGTAGTTGCTGGAACAGCGGTTGGCCGACTGGTCCTGGCAGGTGATCTGCTGGATCGTGTTGCCGCGTTCGTCCTGGACGTTCTGGGTGCGTACGCCGTTGGGGTCGTAGACGAGACTGCCGAAACCGCCGGTGTCGTAGCCGTACTTCGTGATGTTGCCCAGAGCGTCGGTCTCCGCGACCGGGCGGTTGTTCACCAGGTCGTACGAGTAGGTGATGGTCTTGTTGCCCGGGTCGGTCACGGTGACCGTCTTGACCGGCATGGTGATGGTCTTGATGGTGGTGTCGACCGTGGTGACGGCGACCGGAACGGTCTGCTTGCTCGCCGCCCACTGCGCGTCGACCTGCTCGGCGGTCAACTCGGAGGCATAGAAGGCCGCATCGGCCAGGGAACCGGTGAAGTAGGAGGTGACCGCCGGGGTCAGGCCGGACCAACCGCTGCCGGTGAGGCCGGCGCCGAGATAGGCGTACGGCTGGGGGCCGGGGGCGGAGGCGACCGAGGCGGTGCTCCAGGTGGCCTTCACGCCGTCGACGTACAGGCTCTGGGTGATTCCGGAGGAGGCCAGCACGGCCTGGTGCCACTTGCCGTCGTTGACCGCAGTGGTGGAGACGAGCGACATCGTCCACTTCTGCGAGTTGTTGCCGGTGCAGGTGTTGATCTGGAGCTGAGTGCCGTTGGTGACCGAACCGTTCGGATCGTCCAGGCACTTGCCCGAGTTCGGGTTCCGCAGGCCGCCGTTGTACTGCTCCCAGACCTGAGCCGCTGAGTTGTTGCATGTATAGAGCTGGACGAGAGTGCCGTTCGCGGTGCCGGAGCTCTTCACGTCGAGGCATTTGCCGAAGGCCCGGACGGTGCCGTCGGTGTTGAGTGTCCAACTCTGCGGCAGAGTGTTGTTGCACTGCCACGCCTGCACCTTGGTGCCGTCCGGGGCAGCGCCGTTGGCCACGTCGATACACACGCCCTCGATGCCCGAACGCAGCGGACCGGTCGGTGTGGTGGACGGCGCGAGGCCGCGAAGCCGCCCGTCCGCCCCCACCCAGAGAGTGGGCAGGCCGGGTGTTGTGGTCTCACCGAGGGCGCCGGCCTGAGTGCCGAGCAGCACCTTTCCGGTGGCCGTGGTCTTGAACCAGAGGGCAGCCGAGGACGCGCCGCCCGGCGCCACATTGGGCGGCAGTGTCACGCTGGATGTCGCACCGTCGAAGGTAGCCGCCGTGGAGTCTGCGAACGGTCCGTTCTCGCCGAGCTTGACCCCGCTGTAGGTGGCGATGTCGCCGGCCACCTCGTTCACCGCGTCGGTGGTGTCGGCCTCGATCTCACCGAGCCGCCAGTAGTTGACCGGCTTGGCCCCGAGAACCGAGGCGGCAAAGACCTCGCTGCTACCGGTGATCGTCGGCTTGCCCATCGTCCAGGCGCCGCCGTTCTCGTCGGTGACCGACGTGACCTGGCCGGTCACGTTGCTCACCGCGATCTGGGCCTGGGTTCGCTGCTCCGGTGACGTGATCCTGTCGATCACCGAGGAGCCGGTCTGCGAGATCGAGCGCAGGGTGGCGACGTCGCCGGCCGTCAGCGTCTTGGTGAAGAAGGCGACGTCCGCGATGTTGCCGTTGAAATAGCGGGCCGGAGCCGCGGCCACGCCGGTGTCGGCGTGGTCGGGCCAACTGCCACCGATGAAACCGGCACCGATGTACTCATACGCCGAGCCGGTGGTCTGGAAGAGCCCGATCGTGCCGGCCAGCGAACCCACCGGATTCCCGTCCAGGTACATGATCTGGGAATTGCCGGCACCGGAGAGCACGACCTGGTGCCACTTGCCGTCGGTCACCGTCGAGGGCGACTTGAGCGGACTGATCGAGTTCTGCCAGAGCTGGCCGCGCAGGAAGCCGTTCTTGTCGACATAGAGGGCCGGTACGTAGTTGCCGGTCGTCGTGCCCGCGCTGATCGGCGATCCGCTGTAACTGAACAACACTCCGTTGGCCGTGGTGGTCCGGAACCACATGCTGAGCGACTGGTACGAGCCGTCATTGACCAGCTTCCCGGGCAGCTGCAGCGACGAGGAGGTGCCGTTGAACCCGGCCGAGGTGGCGCCGGAGCCGGCGAATGCCGCCGGACCGCCGAGGGTCACATCGCGGTAGATGCCCTTGTCGACACCGGCGTTGGTGAGGACGCTGCTCTCCGCAGAGGTGCCGGAGGCCTCGTTCAAACGCCAATAGGAGTACGGGTTGAGGTTCAGGGTGGCGTTCGCGAATTGACTGTTGGTGTTCGCCCAGCTGTAGGTGGTGCACGCCGACGTGGTGCCGGGCGGACAGACACTGGTCAGACGGTCGTCGGTGCCGTACCCGTAGGTCCAGGTGTAGCCGCCGGTCCCGTCGGCCGGGGCGTCCGTCGTCACCGATTGCACGTGGGCCGCGCCCACTGTCGGAGCCGCGGTGGCCGCCCAGATCAGGCTGAGTTTGCGGCCGGTGGAGACGTTCCGGATCGCCGATACCCGGCCGGCCGAGTCGTAATCGAAGGCCAGCTGCCGGCCGTTCGCGTCGATGATCGCGGTGATGGCGAAGATCCCGGAGCCCGCGGCCGTCTCGCGCCCGAAGACATACTGGGTCGCGTCCTTGTCGGTCAGGGTGTAGCCGGTGCTCTGTGCGGCGAATACGGCGTACCGGCCGGACGGCGGGGTGAAGGTGCCGTCGGCGTTGCGTCCGAATGCCACTTCCGCGCCGGTCGGATAGGTGACCACGACGGTCTGTACCGCGCCGGTGGTGTCCTTGCGCTGGGTCGCCTTGGTGTCGAGGATGCTCGACCAGCCCTGCCCGAAAGCGCCCGACCGGCGGGTGTCCAGGCTGTTGTAGCTGCGGGAGATCTCCAGCGCCGGACCTATACCGGTCACCTGGGCGTCCACGGCTGAGGTGGTGTAGTTGCCGTTGTTCGGGTCGAAGCCGGCGCCCGGGTTCTGGGTCAGATCAGAGGTCAGGCGTGGTTGTGGTACCGGGGTACTGAACGCGTATGCCGCCGATTCCGCCGAGGAACCGACCCTGTCGCCCACCCTGACCGTGTAGTAGTAGGTGTTGTTCCAGGTCAGCTTGCCGGACGGTATCTGCCAGGCCGGACTGCTCAGTGCGCCGGAGGAGGCCACCGACGTGCCGGCGCTGTTGTAGACGTTGTAGGTGTAGGTCAGACCCTTCGCCGGGTAGGCGTCGGGGTCGTGCGCACGGGTCACCATCTGCGGCGTCAGGGTCTCGACGATGGTGTTGTTGGCCGGGTACCGCGTGTCGACCTGCGGCACGACATTGTTGGCGTAGGTGATGCTCAACTGCGGGCGGTAGGTGCCCGAGCTGTACCGCATCGAGGTGAACCGCTTCCAGGCGTACGAGTCGGTTCCCGCTGCGACCAGCGAAAGACCGTAGTTGGCGCCGCCGGAGGACCAGTCGTTGAACGTAGCCACGTTCAACGGCACAGTGATCCATTTGCCGATGCTGCGTACCGACCCGGTGTTGGTGCAGGCCGGACCGGGATCGGTGACGTTCAGCCAGCCGATCGAGGACGAACCGACGTCCGGGCCGGGGAATGTGCTGTTGGACAGGGCCGTGGTGGTCCACGGCTCGGTCACCCGGTACACGTAGAAGGGCCGTGCGACGTCACACGAGTACTGCCACGTCAGGTAGAGCTTCAGGCTCGCTGAGGTGACCCGCCTGCCGTTGAGCCCGTTGTTGTCGAAGTTGTCGAATCGCAGGAAGGACCGGGCTTTCGTGGTGCCATCGTCGTAGGTGCCGATGGGCAGGTTGTCACCGGCCTGATCGCCCGCCGAGGTCTTGTTGTCGTTGTCGACGTACACGTCACCGGTGTCCACGGTGGTGACCGTCGGGTCGACCCGAACCGGATACACGCGGGCCGGATCGTTCAGCCAGGTGCGATCGGCAACGACTCGGAGTGCCGGTGCGCTGTTCAGCGTGGTGAGGCTCATCTGCACGGCCGACGAGCGGGTCATGTCGCCGGACCGCGGGTCGAACCGGGAGTCGGTCATCGACCCGGGCGGGAACAGCGCCTGGACCTTACCGGTGGCGTCGACCAGGTCGATGCCACCGTTACCGGTCTCGCGCGGCGTGAGCCCTTCAAGGTGAAGCGGAAAGACCCACTCGTTCGCCGCGGCGGGCGAGTCGAGGACCATCGTCTCCTTGACCCCGCCGGTGAAGGTCTGCAACTCCAGATCGGTACCGGGGAGGACATCCGGGTAGGTCGCCGTATTGTCCTGCACCACCGGTGTCACCTCGGCGGCGCCGTGCAGGTCGTAACCGACCGAGAGGCCCGCCGGCAGCGCCATCTGCACCAACGGATCGGTATCGGCGCTGTCCGTGGCCGCGGTGGTAGCGGGTGTCCGAGTCTTATCGGAGTCGGCTTCGACGGCCGGGACACTCGCCCGAGCGATACGTCGAGGGAGTTCGCCCGCATCTTCCACCGGTCGCCCGAGCGCACCAGGTCCGGGTCGATGGTCTGCCAACTGCCGTCCTCGGCCCGGTAGTTGGCGCGACCGGCCGAGTAGACCCTGGTGACCGAGCCGTCAGCGTTGGCGTACTGATCCATCGTGGCCTTGGAGGAGCCGGGCTGCCGCCGGCTGGTATCGGCGTCGAAGCCCTCCCGGGTCGGATCGGTCACGACGGTCTTGGTCGAGGCGTCATGCGGCTGGAAGCCGTCGAGACCGCCGGTGGCCTTGCGAGGTGCCCGGCCGGCACCTCCGTTCGCCATGGTGGCCGAGGACGGCACGTATCCACCGTTGCCCGGATCCTGGCGCTCCTGCGCCGGCAGGCCGGTGACCGCGGCCAGCGCCCGCGACATGGTGAGCCCTCGGGTGAGCCAGCTGAGCGGGAATTCGCCGCCGGCCGGAACGACATCGGGTGGAACGGCGACAGAGAGTCCGACGACCACCGCTGTGACGACTGCGCCACGCCGGGACCAAGACATCACGAACTTACTCCCCCGTGTACGGAATCGATCACGGGGAGTATTGATGCTGATGATCAAGCCGTCAATGGATCAAGATCGAGCCTCGACAACGGATCGATAACGAAAGCAGCAGAAAGGTTTAGATGCCAGAACTGTTCACTCGGAAGCCGCGAGCCGGTCACCGACCAGCGTGGATACGGCTCCCTGCAGATCCGCGTCGTCGACTCGGGTGACATTGCTCTCCAGCGGCTTCGGACCTCCGACGACCGCAAAGGATTGTTGCGAGTAAGTGCCCGCTGCCGCGCGGACGGCCTCGTCGGCTACCCCGGGCGCGGCGACGATCAGCGCACATCGGCCGAGGACGAAAGTACCCACGAACGTCTTGGCGTTGTCCACCGTTTGATCACCGCTGACCGCCAGATAGCGCACCTGGCCATGGGTCCGCTCCGATGCGGCCTGCATCCCGGCCCACACCGGTGCGGCCTTCTCACCGGTCACGCCCTGCGCGTCGGTCAGCAGACAGGCGGTCGCGTCCCGATACTCCCGCGGCCGCGGCTCCACCTCCGGCGACGGCCACAGATACCACCCCAGCAGCCCGATGACCAGGATCGCGGCCACCCCTCCGACGAGGGCAGCAGTCCGGGCGCGACTCCACACCAGTGGCGTGCGCCCACGCTTGTTCTTCAGCGAGCCGCGAAGCCGCTTGTCAATCCGTCCACCGAGCACGCCGGAGATCGTAACGGCCGGGCCCGACCGGGCAAGCCCGCTGACCGGTCCTGATTTCCTAGGTCAGCGGGCTGCAGCGGCGGCCAGCTGGCGGCGGGCGACGTACTCCACAAGCTCGATCAGCACGTTGCGGGCGGCCGCCTGGTCGCGGGCGTCGAAGAGGACGACCGGTACTCCCGGATCCAGGTCGAGAGCGCGGGCCACCGCCTCCGGGGCATGCTGGTGCTGGGTGTCGAAGCAGTTCACCGCCACCACGAACGGAGTGCCGCGCTGCTCGAAGTAGTCGATCGACGGGAAGCAGTCGGCCAGCCGACGGGTGTCGGCCAGCACCACGGCGCCGAGCGCGCCCTGCGACAGCTCGTCCCACAGGAACCAGAACCGGTCCTGCCCCGGCGTGCCGAACAGGTAGAGCTGCAGGTCCTCGGTGATGGTGATCCGGCCGAAGTCCATCGTCACCGTCGTGGTGGTCTTCGCTTCCACGCCGGAGACGTCGTCGGCGCCCTCGGCTCCGGTGAGGACCTCCTCGGTCTGCAGCGGCCGGATCTCACTCACCGATCCGACCATCGTGGTCTTGCCCGCCCCGAAGCCACCCGCGATGAGGATCTTGAGGGCGACGGGAATGCGCGACGATCCGCCGTTGCGGTCAGAGCGCACGGAGTCCATTGACAACCGCCTTGAGTACGTCGACGTCATGCGGCTGCGAGGCAGCCGGGGGTTCGTACAGCGAGATCAAGCCCGCTGAGCGTAGATCACCGAGGAACACCCGGACCACGCCGACCGACAGGTCGAGCTGAGACGCCAGCTCGACCACGGAGATCGGCTCCCAGGCCGCTGCCACGATGGCATGGTGCTCCGGCTGCAACTGCGGACCGGAGGTGAGGTCGGGCACGGTCGCCACCACGAACGCGACGAGGTCGAAGTCGCAGTCCGCCGGGGCGACGCGTCCCCCCGTCATCGCGTAGGGACGCACCACCGGGCCCGCGTCGTTGTCCAGCCAGTCGTGATTCACACGCGGCTGCTCAGTAGACGTCGGACGGTGTGAGCACCGTCCGTTCGGGGGCGGCCATCGTCTGGCCGACCCGGGTGACCAGCATCGCCATCTCGTAGGCGATCAGGCCGAGGTCCGCGTCGGCCGAGGCCAGCACGGCCAGGCACGCGCCCTGCCCGGCGGCGGTGACGAAGAGGAAGGCCTCCTCCATCTCCACCACCGTCTGGCGGACCGGACCGGCCTCGAAATGCCGGCTCGCCCCCTTCGCGAGGCTCTGGAACCCGGCCGCCATCGCCGACAGGTGCTCCGCGTCCTCCTGGCTCATCGCCGCCGAGGCGCCCAGCATCAGGCCGTCGGCCGAGAGCACCACGGCCTGCTGGGCGGTTGGCACGCGTTCGACCAGGTCGTCGAGGAGCCAGGTGAGATTCGCGCTCTGCTTCGTCTGTGCCACTTATGCGTCCTTCTCCAGCATGGGGTTCTCCCCGGGACCATCGGCGTGATCGCCGTTCACGCCGGCCTCCGGTCCGGATGATGCGTTCTCCCCGCCCGCCGCGGAAGCCGCGGAAGCCGGGAGACTGACGGTAGCCGCATCGGTGATCGTCGCGTCGCCAGGCTGCGCGGCGTGTCCGTCGGCCTCGGTACGGGCCGCATCGGCGCGGCCACGGTTGGTTCCGGTCTGCAGGGCGCTCATCAGTGAGCGCGCCTTCTCGGGGCTGCGGGCCGGGCCCCTCGACTCCGGCTCGACGACCGGCTTGCGCAGCTGCGGAGCCAGGTTCGCCTGCCGGACCCGGCGGGGCAGGCCGTCCTCGCCGATGATCTCCCCGGTGGTCTCGCCGGGGATCTCGGCGGTCCGTCCCCCGGCCGTCACCGGGCTGGTCGGCGCCGGTGCGGGCGGCGCCTCCGCGGAGACGGGCGGCACGAGGGCGGGCGGCAACGCGATCACCTGGGTGACCTCGGCGGGATCCGGCTCCACCTCGGTGGGAGCGGCCGGCGCTTCGGCGGGCGCGGAGTTGCGCGGCACCGAGCGGGGCGCCACCGGCAGCCCCGCGGCCAGCTCGCCCAGCACGGCCGGGTCGACCGTCCGGTCCGCGCCCGCGGAACCGTTCACCGCGGGCGTCGGCAGCGTCGGCTTGCGAACCCGCCGCCGCTGCACCAGGCCCTCCGCGCTCAGCTCGGCCGCGACCGTGCTCGGCGCCGGACCGGTGATCTCCGGGGCCGTCCGGTGGTGGCCGTTCAGCGACGGGGCCTCCACCGGCGTCGCGGCGATCGCCGGGATGTCGTCCGGTGCGGGACGGTGGCCGGTGGTGACGATCTGCGGCAGCTCGCCACTGCCACCGGACCAGGACGGCGGAACGGGCATGCCACCGGCCGGCGCGTCGCCCGAGCCGTCGAAGCCGGCGACCAGCTCTCCGGGGACCAGCACGATCGCGGTGATGCCGCCGTACGACGAAGCACGCAGCGAGACCCGGATGTTGTGCCGCTGAGCGAGCTGGGCCACCACGAACAGGCCGAGCCGGGCGCTGTCCGCCGGGTCGAAGTCGGGTGGCTCCACCAGGCGACGGTTCGCCTCGTCGACCGCCTCCGGGGTCATGCCCAGGCCACGGTCCTCGATCTCGAGGGCGTACCCGTTCGGCAGGATCTGGCCGGTGACCTGGACCCGGGTGTGCGGTGGAGAGTACGACGCCGCGTTCTCGATCAGCTCGGCCAGCAGGTGGATCACGTCGCCGACGGACCGGCCGACCAGCGCGGACGAGGCGATCGCCCGGATGTCGACCCGCTTGTAGTCCTCCACCTCGCTGATCGCGCCCCGCACGACGTCGATCACCGGGACCGGGTTGCGCCAGCCACGGCCCGGGGCCGCCCCCGCGAGGATGACCAGGTCCTCGGCGTGACGCCGCATGCGGGTGGCGAGGTGGTCGACCCGGTACAGGTCCTCCAGCTCCCGCGGGTCGGTCTCCCGGCGCTCCATCTTGTCCAGCAGGGACAGCTGGCGGTGCAGCAGCGTCTGGCTGCGGCGGGCGATGTTGAGGAAGACCTCGTTGATGCCGCGGCGGACGTTCGCCTCCTCGACCGCGGACTGCACGGCCGTACGCTGCACGTCGTTGAACGCCCGGCCGAGCTGGCCGATCTCGTCCTGGCCGTACTCCAGCGGCGGCGTCTCCGCGGCGACGTCGACCATCTCGCCGTGCCGCAGGCGGCCGACCACCGTGGGCAGCCGCTCGGAGGCCAGCTCGATCGCGTCACGCCGCAGCCGGATCAGGCGGCCCACCAGCGAGCGGCCGAGACGGACCGAGACGTAGACCGAGAGACCCAGGGCGATCAGGCCGAGCAGGGCGGCCAGACCCAGCTTGCCGAGGATGTCGACGGCGAACGGGGTGGCGTCCTTGGACACCTGCGAGATCGTGCGCTCGCCGAAGAGCCGCAGCTCCTGGGAGGCGTAGTCGTACGCGTGCTGCCACTCGGTGCCGGAGACCGGGGGCGCGCCGCCCGCGTAGTTCTGGGCGAGCAGCTTGTTCTGCAGGATGTCGAGGTCGATGAAGGTGGGGTGGATGACCAGCCGGGCGTAGTCGTCCTGCGAGCTCTCCGGCATGTCGGCCACACCGGAGCGCAGCAGGTAGCGCTCGACGCCGATGTACTCGATGAGGGTCTCGCGCGTCTTGTTGTCGATCCGCCCGCCCGCGTTGGCGCCGGCGAGCAGAGCGTCGATGCGGCTCAGATACTCCAGGCCGCGGAAGGCGGTGATAAGGCCACGGACCTCCCGGTCCACCCGCTCGTTGAAGAAGACCGCGGCGGTACGGAAGACGTCGAACCCCAGCTCGATGATCGAGTCGTACTTGTTCGCGAGGTAGAGGAAGCTGGTCTTCCGCTCGTCGACCTCCTGGCGCAGCGGGCCCAGCTCGTCGACCTTGACGAGAAGCTCCTGGACCTCGACCCGCAGATCGCCGGTCATCTCGGTGTCGGCCGCGGCCCGGCTGAACTCGTCGATGATCCGGTCGGTGGTCTCCCGCTCCCGGCCCAGCTCGGTCTTGGCCGGGCGGGTGGTGGCCTGGTAGATGGCCGAGAAGTGCCGCTCCCGCTGCAACTGGGCGATCAACCGCAGGCCGGGGTCACCGAGCTTCTGCACCGCGTCGCGTGCGTTGAGCAGGGTGAAGGCCGGGCCGGCGGTGACCGCCGTCGCGAAGATCCAGATCGCGAGCAACGCGGACAGCGGCACCGCGACCATCGCGATGATCTTCGAGCGAATCGACCAGTTGCGGCTTCTCATCAAGCTCCGCCAGAGGGGTTCGGCAGGGAACGATCAGCGGACCGCCCGTGGCACCGGCCGCCTGAGAACGGGGGGAACGTCCGGTACGCCCGTGGCGAGCGCTGGCAAAGAATACGTAATGACGTCCGTCTCAGCTAGTTCCCGGGCTCGTCCGAACCCTGCCGTCTCTCCTGTTTGTCCAGCCAGAACGGCACACGATCTTTTTCTCATCGATCGTCGGTCTTACGACACTGTGCGCCCGCGCACTGCCCGATTACGACCCTGGTGCGCGTTGTTCGCGCGGACGGGATTGGCGCGAGGTGCCGGATGGGAATACAGGGACCGAAGAAGGAGGAACCTGATGTCCCCCACCGCCATCATCGTCCTGATCGTCGCCGCGCTGCTGGTGCTGGCCGCGATCGTGTTCGGTGTCCAGGCCGCGCGCCGCCACCGGCTCCGGCAGACCTTCGGCCCCGAGTACGACCGCGTGGTCGCCGACACCGGCAACCGCACCGAGGCGGAGAAGGAACTGCTCGAGCGCACCAAGCGGCACGCGCAGCTCGAGCTCAAGCCCCTGTCCGCCGAGTCCCGGGCCCGTTACTCCGCCGCCTGGGAAGAGGTCCAGATCCGTTTCGTCGACGACCCGAAGGAGGCGGTCTCGACCGCTGACGAGCTGGTCACCCGACTGATCGCCGAGCGGGGCTACCCGACCGGCGACTACGACGAGCGCCTCGCCGACCTGTCCGTGGAGCACGCCGCCACCCTGGAGCACTACCGCTCGGCGCACGACATCAGCCGCCGCAGCCGGGACGGGGATGCCGAGACCGAGGACCTGCGCCAGGCGCTCGTCCACTACCGCGCGCTCTTCGCCGATCTGCTCGGTGAGGACCCGGTCGCGTACACCACCCCGGCGCCGCGGCCGGCCGCCGAGGACACCACCCGCCCCGACACGACCACCGAACCCAGCCGCTGAGGAGGCACCGACGATGCGCTTCTTCTCCAACGAGGCCCAGGACAACGTCGACGACAAGACCGACCGCCCCACCGACCGTGACACCACCGACCCCGACACCACCGCGCCCGTGCCGCAGCAGCGCGCCGGCTCACCCTGGCAGCACGACACCGACCCGGCGCCGCAACCCACCGCGGTCGGCACGTCCACCGTGGGCGACGACCCCGCCGCCACCCGGCCGGACGACGACCCGGACCGTACCGACCGGCTCCCGGACGCCGCGGACGCTGCGGACCGGACCGTCGCGTTCAGCGACGGCGTGACCCGCGACCGCGACGACGCGCCGGCGCCGAAGCACACGCTGCCCGACGACACGACGCCCAAGCACAAGCTTCCCGCCGACGCGGACGACGGCAAGGACACCGACGGCGACGTGAAGGACGGGGACCGGACCGGAGCAGAGGTACGCGAGGACGACGCCACAGTCGACTCCGCTCTGGAGGACCGTGGCACCTTCGACGACCCGCACCTGACCGAGGACCACAAGGACGTCACGGACCTGACGAAGGACGACATCGATCCCGCTCCGGAGATCGGCGCCGATCCGACCCCGGTGGTCACCCCGGCAGCCGGGACGACGGCCGAGCCGGGCGCGCTGCCGTTCTTCCCGACCGCCGACACCCAGCCGCTGCGCGACCGCTGGCGTGACGTGCAGCTCCGTTTCGTCGACGACCCCAAGGGCGCGACCGGCGACGCGGCCGGGCTCGTGGACGAGGCCGTGGACAAGCTGTCCCAGGCCCTGCGGGACCACCGCGGCTCGTTCGCCAAGGGCACCGACGACACCGAGGCCCTGCGGGTCGAGCTGCGCAGCTACCGCGACATCCTGGACCGCCTGCTCGGACTCTGAGCACCCGTGGAGAGAGGGGGGAGCCGTCGGCTCCCCCCTCTCTCCATGCGGTCTTGCGCTAGGCGCTCGCCGACGGCGAGACGGACCCGCTGGGCTCGGCCGACGGCGACGTCGAGTCGCTCGTGGAGGGCTCGCCCGTCGGGGTGGCCGACGGCGACACCGAGGGCGAGGCCGGCGGCGGGGAGGGCGGCGGAGGCGACGGCGGCGACACGATCCGGGTCACCTCGGTGGCCACCGGCGACGGCCGCACCGCGGTCTGCGAGGCGCTGGGGCTGAGCGGGGTGTACACGTAGGTGCTGAGCGGCTCGTCGTCGTCCGGGAGGTCGCCCGCCCCGGCCCCACCGAAGTCCATGTCGGCACCGGGGAACTGCTCGTCGACCGGTGCGGGGCGCTGACCGGGCGCCAGATCGACCGCGCCGATCTGGGCGCCGAGCCACAGAGCCGGCCCGAGGCCCACCGCGAGTATGGCTCCGAAGAGCGCCAACGGCCCTCGTTCCATGACGGACCCTCCCCCGCTTCGCCCGACGATCGACCCGCTCCGTCCGGAACCATGCCTACCCATTCCGGACGTACGTGAAGCGAACAGATCGCTGAGTCTCAGTGTGACCCGAAGTGACGTGTTGGTTGCTCATCCGTCGCACACGCGACTACGTTCACTTTCGGGTACGGGCCGGACCCCGACCGGGTTCAGTCGATCACCTCATCGGGTCCCGGCGAGGAAGGTGACCGTCTCCTCCCAGGCCGCCCAGCCGCCCGGCAACTCGTCGGTGTCGAGGGCCGATCGCAGGCTCAGCTCGCCGCCGGCGCGCATGCCGAGCGTCCAGCCCTTGCGCCGACCGGGCACTGTGGTCACTCCCGCCACGTCGGCGAACGCGACGAACCGTCCGCCGCCGGGCAGGGCGGGGTCGGCGGGCGTGGCAAGACCGTCACCCGCCGGGGCGGCGGCCGGATCACTCTCGGGCGCCGCCATTCCACCGATCGGCACACCGTCGGCGGCGATCCTGGTCAGCCGTCGTTTCGACTCGGGGCCACGGCCTCTCGGCAGCCCCGGCACCAGCAGCAGCCCGAGATCGGTGATCAGCACGTCGGTGCGCGTCCCGTCCGCCGACAGGTTGACCAGTCCGCCGAGGACCCGGGCGCGCGCCGAACCGGGCCGGGACGCCGCCGCGGCCAGGTCCACGCCCGCCTCGATCAGGTAGGCCCGGACCGCCTCGGTGGTCTCCGGATCGGCCGCCGCAGCCGCCAGCTCGGCGAGGTCGAGGTAGGTGCCGTCGTCGCCGACCACCTCGGCCGCGCCGGTCCAGCTGTGCCGCCAGCGGGCCACGCCGCTGCGCAGGGCGGCCAGTGCCAGCATCAGGGCGAGCAGCTCCACGATCCGGGACGTGGTCTCCTCCGGCGGCGCCTTCGGGAAGACCGCCTCGGCGGCCGTCCGCAGCCGACCGTCGGCGGCCAGCGTCAGCAGCTCACCGGCATCCGGCACCGGGTGTCCGACGGCGCGGGAGATCGCGGTCAGCGCCGCTTCGGCCTCCCGTTCCATCTCGGAGGTGCGCGCCACGCTGAGGCATTCGTCCCAGCTGACCACGGTTCGCCCCTGGGACGGGAAGGCGACGGCCTGCAGCGCCCGCCCGAGCGCCGGAAGATCGGGCACCAGATCGTCGACGGTCTTCGCCTCGGCGGGGCTCTCCCGGGCGGGCTCCTCCCCGGCGGATCGCTGCCCGGCGGGTTGCTCCCCGGCGGGTTGCTCCCCGGCGGGCCCCTCCTCGGTGGGTGAGAGCGAGACCACCGGCGCGGACGGCGCGAGATCCGGTCCGGGCGATGCGGCAACCGCCGTGGCAGAAGACGTGGCGGACGCGACCGACGAGGTCGCAGGAGCAGCGGGAGAGGCCGCTGGGGACGACCCGGCGGTCAGGGCCGCGATGCGCTCGGCGAGGGGCGGATGGGTGTCCCACGGCCCCGACGGCTCCGGGTCCCGGGCCCGCAGCATGGTCATCTCGGTGGTGCGGGCGGCCAGCACCCGCAGCAGCCCGCCGAACACGTCGTCCGGCACGAACCCGGCCTGCCATCCCGGCCCCACGTACTCGGCGTGGAACAACCGCTGCATCCCGGCCAGCGCGGGCAGGTCCCGCAGAGCGGCGACGGTGGCCTCGGCGCCGGCGTGCTCCGCGGCGATCCGGTCGGCGGCCAGCTCCTGGGCCCGGCTGAACGGCGCGTCCACCCGGCGGTAGAACCCGGCGTACATCCGCAGCACGATGCCGGCCGGTCCGCGCCGGGAGATCCGCGGCATGGTCCGGCCGACCGCGATCCGGCCGCGGTAGGCGAGCGGCGCCCACCGCCCCAGCGCGGGCGATCCGTGTGCCAGCTCGTGCGTGACGACCGCCGTGAGCATGGCCGGCTCGAGCGCCTGCAGCAGCGGCAGGCCCAGGTAGAGGTCGCGCCGCCCGCCGATCACACCGAGCAGGTGGGTGCGCTCGCCGAGGGCCACGGTGGCGTCGGCGACCACGGTCACCCCGGCCGGGGCGGTGACTCCGGCGGCCTTCGCGGCGCCGTCGATCATCGCCCAGAGTCGGGGCGCCTGGTCCCGGCCGACCGCCACACCTGCCGGGGTGCGGTGCCGGGTGTGCAGGGCACGCCACGTCGCGTACGCCAGGGTGCCGAACGTGGCGAGGCTGAGCGGCACGCCGACCCGTAACGCGAGGGAGCCGGGCAGCAGCGAGAGCACCGCCCCGAGGGCGAGCAGCACGGCGGCGAGCTGCGCTCCGGCGACGACGAGGAACCCGGCCAGCGCGGCGGCCGACCGCCCCGCCCCTGGTGCACCCTTGCTCAACCCGCGCTCCTCCCGCCCGGTGGGCCACCAAGAGTAGGGCCAAAACGCTGGGTAACCGTTTCGTGCCTGTGCTGTGGGTAATAGGTCGGCTATGGCTGACCTCGATCAGACACTGGCCGTCGCCCTGAAGGGGTACGCGTGGCTGCCGGATCTTCGCCGCCGGGCCGGTGGCGGGCCGGTGCGGACCCGGGTGATGGGACAACCGGCGGTGGGCATCTGCGGATCCGCAGCCACCCGGTTCTTCTACGGCGCCGGAAACCTGGAACGGCACACCGCGCTGCCCGGTCTCGTGGTGCACACGCTCTTCGGCGCGGGTGCGGTGCACACCCTGGACGGCGACGATCATCGGCGGCGGAAGCCTCTGTTCACGTCGTTGCTGCTGGGTGACGGGATCGACCGGCTCGCGAAGATCGCCGGCGAGGAGTTCGACGCCGCTGCCGACACCTGGCGGGGTGGACCGCCGGTGCGCCTGCTCGACGAGACGGCGCGGGTCCTCGCGCGTGCGGTGTCGCGCTGGGTGGGCGTACCCCTGGAAGATCGGGAGATCGCGGCTCTCGCCCGGGACTGCACGGCGATGGTGGACGGCTTCGCGACGGTGGGTCCGCGCACGGCGCGGGCGCTGGTGGCGCGGCAGGTGTGGGAGCGCCGGCTTGCGAAGATCATTTCGGGGGTACGGTCGAAGCCGCCCACCACGAGCCCGCTGTCGGTGGTCGCGCACCACAGCGACGCCGGTGTCCCCCTGGACCCGCGGACCGCGGCCGTCGAACTGCTGAACATCCTGCGCCCGACGATCGCCGTCGCCTGGTTCGTCGCCTTCGCGGCGCATGCCATGGACATGTGGCCGCGTCACCAGTCCCGGATGCGGGCCGGTGACGACGACTACACGCTGGCGTTCACGCACGAGGTGCGCCGCTTCTACCCGTTCGCGCCGTTCCTGGGCGGCCGGGCGACCCGTGACCTGTTCTTCCAGGGCGAGCCGATCCCGGCCGGGACCCTGGTGCTGCTCGACGTCTACGGCCAGAACCACGACCCGGAGCTGTGGACCGACCCGTACCGGTTCGACCCGGACCGCTTCCTCGGGCGGGAGATCGGCGAGTTCGAGCTGATCCCGCAGGGTGGCGGCGATCCGCGGACCGGCCACCGCTGCCCGGGCGAGAAGATCACGATCGCGCTGCTGGGCACACTGTCACGCCGGCTCGCCGAGCTGGACCACTACCTGCCGCCGCAGGACACCGGCATCAGGCTGTCCCGGATCCCGGCGCTGCCCCGGGACCGGATCCGCTTGGTCGTGCCGGAGCACCGGATGCCGGCGGCCGTGCCCGCGGTCAGTGCCAGTCGATCTCCGGTGAGCGGTGGAAGTTGACCCCGTCGGCCGTCCAGCGCGGCCCGAAGGCGGCCAGCCGCTCCCGGAACGACGGCCAGTCCCGGCCGTCGCGCGGTGACCAGGCCACCTCGGCCACGGCGGGCAGCCGTGGAAGGGTGAGGTAGCGCACGTCGTCGACGCTGCGCAGGGTCTCCGACCAGAGGGGCGCCTCGACACCGAGGATCGCCTCCTCGCCGACCCCGGGCAGGCGTTCGGCGGGGTCCCAGTCGTAGGCCCGCTCGACGCCGAGGTGCCCGGCCCAGTCCAGCCCGAGCGGGGTATCCGAGTCGTACTTC
Source organism: Actinoplanes sp. CA-252034 (assembly GCF_050956125.1). NCBI lineage: Bacteria > Bacillati > Actinomycetota > Actinomycetes > Micromonosporales > Micromonosporaceae > Actinoplanes > Actinoplanes sp. CA-252034. The sequence continues at coordinate 1,115,460 of NZ_CP191846.1, read as the reverse complement.
ATGTCGAGGTAGGTGCGGTCGGCCGGGGAGATGATCACCCGGCGGCCGGACGCGGCGGCCCGGGCCACGGCGTCGTCGGCGGGCTCGATCCGCCAGTACTGCACGACCGCGTCCTCGGGCAGGTCGACGGCGGCGATCTCGTGCCAGCCGATCACGCGCTTGCCGAACCGGCCCGGGATCGGGAGCACCCGGTCGAGGAACGTGCGGTAGTCCTCCGGCGGCGTGGACAGGCACTCGTCACCGCCGATGTGCAGGTACGGGCCGGGGGTGAGACCGGCGACCGTCTTGAGCACGGTCTCGACGAAGGCGTACGTCTCCTCCTTGCCCGCGACCAGCGAGGAGTAGCCGACCTCGGCGTCGGTGCGCGGCGCGACCGGCTGCCCGTCGGCGGTCAGCTCCGGGTAGGCCACGTGCACCGCGTTCACGTGGCCGGGCATGTCGATCTCGGGGACGATCGTGACGAACCGCTCGGCCGCGTACGCGACGACGTCGCTGTACTCGGCGAGGGTGAGGAAACCCGGGCCGGCCCCGTCGACGCCGGTGCCCGCCCCTCCGCTGACCTCGGTGAGCCGGGGCCAGCCGGGGATCTCCAGTCGCCAGCCCTGGTCGTCGGTGAGGTGCAGGTGCAGGTGATTGATCTTGAACTGGACCAGCAGGTCGACGTGCGCCTTGATCTCGGCGACGGTGAAGAAGTGCCGGGCCAGGTCGAGCATGGCGCCGCGGTAGGCATACCGCGGATGGTCCTCGATGACGCCGCCGGGCAGCTCGGTGCCGAACTGGAGCAGCGTCTGCACCCCCCAGAAGACGCCCTGCGGGGAGCCGCCGGCCAGGGTCACCCCGGTCGCGGTGATCTCCAGCCGGTACGCCTCGGCGGCGAGCGACTCGTCCAGCGCCAGGACGATCGCGCCGTCGGGGGCCGTCGACAGGTTCAGATGCGCGGCGACGCCTTCGAGAAGAGGCGGGGCGCTCACCGCCGTACCGCCGGGAATGATCCTGAACGATGCGGCCGTGACCGGCCGCACCGAGGCCGGTCGAGGGATAACATCGCCGAGTCGCTGCGTCCGATCGCTCACTCTGAAGATTGTAAACAGTTTCGCCATGACGACCATCACACGTCTCGCCCGCACGGGTGACGAAGAGGCCCTGCACGACCTGGCCGCCCGGACGTTCGGGCTGGCCTGCCCGCCGGGGACCGCCCAGGCCGACATCGACGCGTTCATCGCGAAGAACCTGTCGGTGGAGAGTTTCGCCGGCTACCTGGCCGACCCGGCCCGCATCCTGGCGCTCGTCTCCGTCGACGGCGAGCCGACCGGCTACTCCATGCTGGTCGGCGGCCCGATCGCCGACCCGGACGTGGCCGCCGTGGTCGACCAGGCCACCAGCATCGAGCTGAGCAAGTTCTATCTGGCGCCGGAACGGCACGGCACCGGGGCCGCGGCCGCGCTGATGACCGCGACGCTCGCCGCCGCCTCCGGGACCGGGGCCGCGTCCTGCTGGCTCGGCGTCAACCAGCGCAACGTGCGGGCCGCGAAGTTCTACGCCAAGCACGGCTTCGAGATCGTCGGGGTGAAACGGTTCCTGGTCGGCTCCGAGTGGCACGACGACCACATCCGGCAGCGGGACATATCCTCCCCGCATGGCTGAGGTTCGGGCAGCGACCGAGGGAGACGCCCCCGCGATCGTCGACATCTGCACGCGCGGCTACCGGCAGACCTATCCGGATCTGCTGAGCAGCGAGTTCATCGAGCGGATGCTCGACGAGTTCTACCGGCTGGAACGGGTGTCCAAAGAGGTGCCCGCGGCGCCACCGGGCTGGCTGGGCTACCAGGTCGTCGAGGAGGACGGCCGGGTCCTGGGCGCGGCCGGAGGGGGCCTCACCGCCCCCGGCGTCGGCGAGCTGTTCGTGCTCTACCTCGACTGGGACGAGCGCGGCCGTGGCCTCGGCACGCTGCTGCTGGACCGGATCACCGGGCAGTTGCGCGAGCTGGGCGCCACCGAGATGTGGGTGGCCGCGCTGGACGGCAACGAGCTGGGCATCCCGTTCTACGAGGCGCGCGGTTTCCGCAAGGTCGAGCGGCGCCGCACCTACGGCTCCACCGAGGCCGACGACGCCTGGTCGTGGCGCCTCTCCCGGCCGATCTAGCGCTCGTGTGGTCGTCAGCGGCGCCCGGCGTGAACCGGATGCGCCGGTTCGGGCATCAACGGGTGTGAACGACCTACGCTCGCAACCGATGCACCTCGCCGACGACGTGCTGATCCGGGAATCGGTTCGGGAGCCGGAACAGTTCGCGCCGCTCTTCGACCGGCACGCGGTGGCGATCCACCGCTATCTGGCCCGCCGGATCGGAGCGCCCGCGGACGACCTGCTCGCCGAGACGTTCCTGATCGCCTTCCGCAGACGCGCCGCCTACCAGCCGCTCGGCCTGGAGGTGCGCCCCTGGTTGTTCGGCATCGCCACCAACGTCCTGCACCGGCACGTCCGGCAGGAGGAGCGGCGCTACCGGGCGCTGGCCCGGGCCGCCCGGGAGCAGCCCGACGCGCACGACGACGACCGGGCCGACGACCGGGTGGACGCCGCGGCCCTGCGGGCCGACCTGGCCGCGGCACTGGCGAGACTCAAGCCGAGCGATCGCGACGCGCTGTTGCTTCTGGCCTATGCCCAGCTGTCGTACGCCGAGATCGCCGCGACCCTGGAGATCCCGGTGGGGACGGTCCGCTCCCGGATCAACCGGGCACGCAAGGTGACCCGCGCCGCCCTGGAGCCCTCCGCCCTGTTCGACCCGACGTCCCCGCCCGGCCCCTCATCCGCGTCCGGCTCCTCATCCGCGCCCGGCGCCTCGGCCGCGCCCGGCCCCTCATCCGCGCCCGGCCCCTCGGCCGCGTCCAACCCCTCGGAGGTGGGGAGATGAACGACCTGGAACTACTCGACCAGTTCGGTCCCGACGCCCCGCCCGCCTCGGATGCGGCGCTGGCCGCGGCGCGTGCCCGGCTGCTCTCCGGCCTGGACACCACCACCGCACCCGCATCGGACCGGCGGCCGGCTCTGTTCCGCCGCGGCCCGATGCTCGCCGGGCTCGGCCTGGCCGCCGCTGTGGCCGTCGCCGTCGTGGTCGTCCCCCGCCCGGAGAACACTCGCCCGGACGCAACGCCCACCATCGTCCCGACCACCGTGCCCAGCGCCGCGCCCTCCGGCACGACGGCCACCGCGAGCGGGATCCGGCTGGTGGCGGCCACCGCGCCCGGCTTCCCGTACACGATTCCCGGCCTGGGTGACGCGAGGTTCACCGCCGACCCCGGCGGCCCGATCATCGCGGTCTACCTGTCCGACGACTACAGCGACGTCTATCTCAGCAGCGCCACCGAGAGCGAATCATCGCCCGGCTTCGGCAGCGAGCCGACCGATGTGGAGATCGACGGGCGACCCGGCCGCCTCCTGCCGTTCGACGGAACCTCCGACACCGGCAAGCCCCCGCTCACCCTGATCTGGGAACACCGCGACGGCGTGTGGCTGCGCCTGACCGGCCAGGGGCGGTACGGCACCCCCCGAGCCCTGGTCGAGCTGGCCGGAAGGGTCCAGGACAAGCCGCAGCGGCTGCACTTCGAGGTGATCGTGGGCCTGATCCCGGACGGCTGGGAGCTGGCCGCCTTCAAGGACGAGAGCATCCTGATGTACCGCGATCCGGCCCACCCGGAGATCGACTTCCAGGTGCAGTGGACCCCGAAGTCACGGCCGCTCTTCAAGGCCGCCGAGGTCCAGGACCTGGAGAAGGCGTCGAAGGTCACCGTGCAGGGCCGCCCGGCCGACCTGTTCCAGTGCCGGGACTTCTGGATGGCGCAGGTGAGACTCGCGGACCGCTCGATCGTCCGGGTGATCACCCCACGGACGTTCACTCCGGACCAGGTCCTGCGACTCACGGAGTCGGTACGCCGCGGCTGAGTCCCGTGCGGCTCGCGAGGTTCGGTGAGGTTGATATAAGGCCGCGCTCAAACGTGACAGGAATTTGTCGTACCCCGTCAGTAGGTTCTCTCCTGCGGACCGGCGCCACGGGGGTGCCGGTCCGTCCAAAGACGTCAGACCGCGTGCCGCACCAGGGTCTCCCCGGTGCGGCGCGCGAGGTCACGCAGCTCATCGGGTGACTCCACGGTGAAAGGCGCGGCCAGCACACCGAGCACCATCACGGGCCAGCCCAGGTCGTCGACGTTCATCCGCAGACGGCAGCCGCCCTCCGGCAGCTCCTCGGCCCGGCCCCAGGATCCGACGAAGCCCTGGACCGTCGCGACGTCGGCCTCGATCACCACCGACACGTCGTAGCGGCTGGGGATGGTCCGCATCCGCGAGCGCAGCCACTCGACCGGGTCACCGCCGGGCAGCTCGCGCGGGCGGAAACGAGCACCGGTCGGCTCCGGGGCGGTGAGCCGGTCCACCCGGAAGCTGCGCCAGTCACCACGCTCCAGGTCCCAGGCCACCAGATACCACCGGTGACCGAGCGAGACCAGGCGGTGCGGCTCCACATGGCGGCGGGCGGGCTCCCCCTCGCGCGGGGCGTAGTCGAAACGCAGCCGCTCCTCGCCGCGGCAGGCCATCGCGAGCGTGGTCAGGGTCAGCGCGTCGAGGACCGGCCCGCCACCGAACACGCCGGGGGCGGTGACCGCCTGCAGGGCGTCGATGCGGCGGCGCAACCGCGGCGGGAGCAGCTGGATCACCTTGGCCAGCGCCCGTACCGAGGTCTCCTCGAATCCGGCGACCGCGCCCGCCGCGGCGCTGCGCAGGCCGACCGCGATGGCCACCGCCTCCTCGTCGTCGAGCAGCAGGGGCGGCATCGCCGCACCGGCCTGCAGCTGGTAGCCCCCGGCGACACCGCGGGCGGCGTCCACCGGATAGCCCAGGTCACGCAGGCGGTCCACGTCGCGGCGCAGCGTACGGGCGCTGACCTCGAGACGATCGGCGAGCTCGGAACCCGGCCAGTAGCGATGGGTCTGCAGCAGCGACAGCAATCGCAGCATCCGTGCACTCGTGTTCGCCATGACATCAGACTCTCCGCTATTGCGGTCAGAAAGTGGCCGCAGTGAATCCTATCGTCGAAGCATGATTGAGACGCGAGAGCTGACGAAGCGGTTCAAGGACGTCCGGGCGGTCGACGGCATCGATCTGACGGTGGCCCGGGGCGAACTGGTCGCGCTGCTCGGGCCCAACGGGGCCGGCAAGTCGACCACGCTGCGGATGCTCACCACCCTCATTCCGCCGACCAGCGGCAGCGCCCGGGTGGCCGGCTTCGACGTGCTCCGGCAGCAGCGCGAGGTCCGGCTGCGGATCGGCTACATCGGACAGGGCAACGGCGCCGGGCACAGCCAGCGCGGCCGGGACGAGCTGATCAGCCAGGGCCGGGCGTACGGCATGCGGGTCCCCGCCGCCCGGAGACGCGCCGACGAGCTGATCGACTCCCTGGGGCTCGGCGAGGTCGCGAACCGTACCGTCTCCACCCTCTCCGGCGGCCAGCGCCGCCGCCTGGACATCGCGATGGGCCTGATCCACGCGCCCGAGCTGCTCTTCCTCGACGAGCCGTCGACCGGGCTGGACCCGCAGAACCGGGCCAATCTGCAGGAGCACATCGTGCGGCTGCGCGCCGAGCACGGGACCACGATCGTGCTGACCACGCACTACCTGGACGAGGCCGACTCGATGGCCGAGCGGGTGGTGGTGATCGACCACGGCCGGATCATCGCCGACGACACTCCTCAGCAGCTCAAGGCCAAGCACGTCGGCGACCGGGTGATCCTCGGCTTCGACTCCCCGGCCCAGGCCTCACTCGTGCCGGGCGGGACGCGGGACGGCTCCCTGGTCCGGATCACCACCGAGGACGGGCCGGGGCTCGCCGCCCGGCTGGCCTCTTTCGGGCCGGTCTCCATCGAGGTCGTCCGCCCGACTCTCGACGACGTCTTCCTCACTCTGACCGGGCGCAGTCTGCGCGAAGAAGCAAGCACTCTCGTGGGGGCATGACCATGACTTCTCTCGTCACCGACACCCGGGTCGTCTTCAGCCGCGAGCTGCGGCCGATCCTCCGCGACCCGTTCTCCGTGATCTTCTCGATGGTGCAGCCGCTGTTCTTCCTCGGGCTGTTCGCGCCGCTGCTGCCCGGGGACACCGCGCTGCAGTGGTTCGTGCCCGGCGTCATCGTGATGTCCTGCCTGTTCGGCTCCTCGATGACCGGCTCCAACCTGCTCTACGAGATGCAGACCGGCTCCCACGAGCGGATGCTCGTCACCCCGCTGCGGAGGCCCGCGCTGCTGGTGGGCCGGGCCCTCAAGGAGATCGTCCCGATGATCGCCCAGGCCGTCCTGATCGTGGCGGTCTGCATCCCGTTCGGGTTCGAGCTGCACCTCGCCGGGGCGCTGCTCGGGCTGCTCATCCTGGCCGGGTTCTGCGTCGGTCTGGGCGCGCTGTCGTACACCCTGGCGCTGGCCTCGAAGAACAAGGAGTGGATGTTCTGGACCGTGCAGCAGACCCTGCTCTTCCCGCTGCTCCTGCTGGCCGGGGTGCTGCTGCCGCTGGACGACGGGCCGGGCTGGCTGCAGGCGCTCTCCAAGGTCAACCCGATGACGTACGTGGTGAACGCCGAGCGTGCCCTCTTCAACGGCGACGTGTGGGCCCGGCACACACTCGAGGGCGTGGTCGCCGCGGCTCTGGTCGGCGCGCTGGGCCTGATAGTCGGAGTCCGCGCGATGCAGCGCTCCGACTGAGGCGTGCGCCCGCTACCTTGTCCCTCGCAGCTCACGGCGAGGTGGAAGGTGGCGGGCGGATGCGACGCCGACTGATTTCCGGGGTGGTCCAGGAGTTCCTGGGCGCCCTCACCCGCCCGGCCGGCGGCGAGAAGACGGCACGCTCCGGCAATCCGGACGCGATCGTCGACTGCGCGGTCTACGCGGGCGGGCAACGGCACGGCGGGGCGGCGCAGGTCCCGTTCACGGAGGCGGCCCGCGTGGCCCGGCGCCGTCGCGGCTCGTTCGTCTGGCTCGGCCTGCACGAGCCCGACCTGGCCACGATGCGCCCGGTCGCCGAGGTGTTCGGCCTGCACGAGCTTCTCGTCGAGCAGGCGGTCGCGGGCGGCCACCGGCCCGGTGTGCACACGCTCGGCGACGTGACCCGGCTGGTGCTGCGGACCGCCCGCTACGTCGAGCACGACCGGTTGACCGCCACCTCCGAGGTGGTGGAGACCGGGGACGTCACCGTGCTGATCGGCCCGTGGTTCGCGATCACCGTGCGGCACGGCCCGGTCGGCCCGCTCTGGGCGGTGCGCAACGAGCTGCAGAACCGGCCCGAGGTGCTGCGCCAGGGGCCGTGGTCGGTGGCGTACGCGGTGGGCAGCCGGATGGTCGACAGCTACCTGGATGTGGCCGAGCACGTGGAGCGGGATCTGGAGCGCATCGAGGAGGAGACCTTCGCCCCCGAGCGCACCTCCGAGTTCGCCCACATCTACCAGCTCAAACGGGAGATGGTGGAGTTCAAGCGGGCGGTGCTGCCCCTGTCCGAGCCGCTGGCCCGGCTGATCGGGTCGCCGGCGCTCCCGGCCGAGCTGCAGCCCTATCTGGAGGACGTGCGCGGGCGGCTGGCGCGGGCCGTCGACCGGGTCGGCAGCTTCGACGACCTGCTCAACTCGATCCTGCAGGCCCGGCTCGCGCAGGTGTCGGTCGACCAGAACCACGACATGCGCAAGATCGCCTCGTGGGCGGCCATCGCCGCGGTGCCGACCGTCATCGCGGGCATCTTCGGAATGAACTTCGACGAGATGCCGGGGCTGGAGTCCCCGTACGGCTTCTACGCCTCGATCGCCGCGATGTCACTCATCGGCGGTGGCGTATATCACCGCCTCAAGAAGTCCGGCTGGCTATAGTCACTCAAAGTCACTAGGCCAAAGTCGGCCGATTCGGTCGTTTTGCAGGCCAGACGGTCGGACGAAGTAACGCTTAACACCCTACCGATGAACACGGCGAGTTACTAAGTTCGGTAACTGAGTCGATCATTGGGGGGAATCAGCGTGACGGCAACCGACGCCTTGCCACGGCATGCCCGGCACGGCATCTTCACCGCGCTCAAGGGCCACGTCGATCTGTTCCTCAACGCGGGCTCGCTGATGGCGACGACTCTCGTCACGTCCGCGTTCGGGTTCGCCTACTGGTGGGTCGCGGCCCACCTGGCCCCGCAGTCCGCGGTCGGCCAGGCGTCGGCCGCGGTGTCGGCGATGACCCTGATCGGCACGATCGGCATGTTCGGCATGGGCACCATGCTCATCTCCGAGCTGCCCACGGTCGCCCGCGGCAAATGGGACCTGATCTCCACCTGCCTGCTCACCGCGGGAACCGCGGCGACCGCCGGTGGACTGGTGTACGTCCTGGCCGCCCAGTGGGCGCCGAGCCTGCGGGACGCGCTCGGCGGCAGCGCCGGCACCGTCCTGCTGGTCGTGGGCATCGCGCTGAACGCCATGACGCTGGTCCTCGACGAGGCCATGGTCGGCCTGCTGCAGGGCCCGCTCCAGCTGATGCGCAACGCCTGGTTCTCGCTGATCAAGCTGGTGCTGCTGGGCCTGGTGGCGATCATCCCGGGCCTCGCGCTGACCGGCCCGGTGCTGCTGCTGACCTGGGTGGCCGGCATCGTCGCGTCGACCGCGATCCTGTTCCGGGTGCTGCGCCGCCGCGGCATGATCGACTCGTTGCGCCCGCGACCGTCGCTGATGCGCGGCCGCGGCCGGGCCACCTTCGACCACAACCTGCTGAACCTGGCCACGTACCTGCCCCGGGCCGCCCTGCCGCTGATCGTCACGGCGACCCTCTCGGCGGAGGCCAACGCCGCGTTCTACACCGCGTTCATGGTGCTGTCGTTCATGGCGATGGTGCCGGGCAACGTCGCCCTCACGCTGTTCGCGGTGACCGCCGGCGACCGGAGCGCGCTGCGCGGCAAGGTTCGTGTCGGCCTGCTGATCTGCCTCGGTGGCGGTCTGCCCGCCTCACTCGTGGTGCTGCTGCTGTCCGAGCAGATCATGGGCCTGTTCGGCGCGGGCTACGCCGAGTCGGCGGGCCGGGCGCTGGCGATTCTGTCCCTGACCTACGTCCCGTTCGTCTTCCACCACTTCTTCCTGGCCATCTCCCGGGTGCAGAACCGTCTGCGCGGCGCGGGGATCTTCTCGGTCTTCGCGGGCGTCGCCGAGTTGCTGGCCGCCTGGTGGGCCGGCACTCACGGCGATCTGAACGACCTGGTCACCGCGGTGGCCGTCGTGATGGCCATCGAGACGGTGCTGGTCGCCCCGATCGTGCTGAAGGTCGTCTTCGCACCGGTCGCCGACATGTCCGCGGTAACAGAGGGAGTCAACGTCATGTCCACCACCAGCCTCACCCTGCACGAGCGCGCCTGGCTCCCCCTGGAGTACATCCGCACCGTCGGCCCGCTGACCGGCGTCGACGCGAACCGGGTCCGTGACGCCCTGACCGGCCTGCACGCCGCCGACCCCACTCATCGGGCGGTCTCCCGGCTGGACCGCTCCGGCGCGAAGTGGCAGCACATGGACGCCGTGTCGTTCGCCGGGTGGGTGCAGGACGCGGTCACCGACCTCGGGCCCGGCCCGGTCGACTTCGACGCGATGACCCGGCAGCTGCAGGCCGAGCCGCGAGCCGACCACCCGGTGCGGGTCCTGGTCGGCGGCGGATACCTCGCGCTCAAGGTGTCGCACGCCTACGGCGATGCCGGCCCGGTCAACACCCTTCTCCACGAGCTGGTCCAGGCGGCGTACGAGGGCCGCGCGGCCCGGATCGCGCCGTCGAAGCGGCACCGCACCGCCCTGGCGAAGGCCTGGTGGAAGCAGTTCGGCCTGCAGCCGTCGCGCTGGAAGGAGGGGCTGAGCTTCGCCCGGCCGCCGCACACCGAGGAGGGCCCGTCGCGCCCGTGGCAGGCGAACCTGACCGTGACGACGGCTCGCTCCGGCCAGGTGCTCGGCCAGATGCGGCAGTGGCGTGACCAGTACGCGCCGGGCGTCACCACCTCGGCGATCACGTTCGCCGCCTTCACGTCGGCGCTGGTCGAACTGGGTCTCGACCCGGACCTGCGGGGCGGCACGTTCCTCGCCGACGCACGGCGCTACCTGAACGAAGGCGTCAGCATCGACAGCAACTTCTGCATGGGGCCGTACCTGACGCCGCCGAGCCTGACCGACCCGCTCGCCATCCACCGGACGCTCAAGGCGGAGCTGGCCACCGGCCGGATCCTGACCATGATGCTGCTGCGTGCGGGCAAGATCCTGCTGACCGGCGCGCCGGGCATGCCGGACCCGTTCCCGTCCGAGATCGCGGTCGAGGCCCGGCCCCGGCTGACCTTCAGCAACCAGGGGCGGCACGACGTGCTCGGCGACCTGCCGTGGGCGGTCGAGCCGGCCGGGCGGGTCAACCAGAGCGTGCCGACGCTCAACGGGCCGGAGGGGATCACGCTCACCACCAGCGAGATGAACGGCGTCCTGCACCTGGAGGCGACGTTCCACGCCAGCACGTACAACCCGGCGGTCGTCGCCCGGGCCCTGGAGCTGGTCTGCGCCGATCCCGCGGGATTGATCATGGCGCGTCGCTGAAATGCATTAAAGATCGATCAGCAATCGTACGGCCAGAGGTGACGCCCGATCGGAATTCCGGTCGGGCGTCACCTCATTCGCCATTCATCCCTCGGTGATCAAGGGCGCGGGTCGTCGCCCGGCCGGTCCCCGGAGGGCTCGTCGCCGGACGGGCCCTGGCCACCACGGGGGGTGTGCTGACCAGGGCCGCCCTGCGCCGGGCTCGCGGCGTCCGACGGATCGTGCGAGCCCTTGCCCGGACCACCGTGTCCCGGAGCGCCGGGACCGCCGTGGTCCGGGCCGCCCGGCCGGCCGTGCCCGGGACCGCCCGGACCGTCGGTGCCGCCCGGGCCGGTGTGGCGCACCACGGGCAGCGAGAGCACCGCCGTGCGCGTCTTGGTGCGGGCGTGGAAGCCGCACTCGTCGTAGGAGATCGTCGCCCACAGCCTGGCCACCCCGGCCCGCTTCAGGTAGGGCGTGACCCGGATCCTCGTGTAGTCGGTACGCCCGGGCCGGAGAGTGCCGGCGCGGTTGAACGACGCCGAACGGCCGGTGCCGAGATAGTCGACGCGGACCCGCTCACCGCGGACGCGGACCTCGGCGTCACAGATCGGGCGGTCGGTGCGCCAGGGGATGGACACCCAGCTGCCGGTGCCGGCACGGACCGACTGGAGCCAGGTCGACACCGGCTGGGGGCCGCGGGGAGCAGCGGCGGCCGGGGCGGTGGCGACGGTCGCCGCCGTGCCGAGGGCCGCGGTCGCCAGCGCGAGGGTCACGCCGATTCGCCGTGTCTTCTGCATCGAGATTCCTCCAATGCCTGTGAGTCCGCCGGTCACCTTCGACCGGCCTGACAAAACGGACACTATGCGGAATTCACGCAAACACCATTATTTTTAGCGGCGTTTCGGAGTGAAAAAGGTAATACGGACAAAACGTTTAGATCAAGTGGTCCGAAAAGATGATGTTGACGAACCCGGCTGAATCCTGCGGGAGACGGGGTAATGCGACGACATGACGCAGCACACCGCACCAGAGGATCTCGGCGCCCCGGTGTCGTACCTCGTCCTCGAGGACGGCACGGCCGTCTACGACCGCTCCGGCGCCGAGGTCGGCACCGTCGATCACGTGCTCGCCGACGAGCACACGAACCTCTTCCACGGCCTCCTGGTCAAGACCGCCGACGGGCATCGGTACGCGGCCGGCGACCAGGTGGACGGCATCTTCGAGCACGGCGTGATCGTCGCCGAACCGGCCGACCGCCTGGCCACGCCGAGCGCCGACGCCACGGCCGAGCCGGCCGGGGACCACGCCACCGGCCTGAGGCGCGCCTGGGAGTGGCTGATCCAGCCGAAGTGAGGCCGAGGGCCTCAGACGGCTCTCACCGGCCTCGAGAGCACTGAGCCGACGGTGAGAGCCGTCTCGAGAGCATTGAGCCGACGGTGAGAGCCAGACGGCCCTGGTCAGCCCCGGCCCCAGCGCAGCAGGCAGGCGCCCACCGACATGCCGCCGCCGAACCCGGCCAGGAGCACGAGCTCGCCGTCGCGCAGCGAGCCGTTGTGGTTGGCGTCGTCCAGGGTGACCGGGAGCGAGGCGCTGCCCACGTTGCCGTACCAGGGCAGCGTCAGGTGGGTGTGCGCGTTCTGCAGGCCGGCCGAGTCCACCAGCTCCTGCAGCATGATGCCGTTGGCCTGGTGCGGGACGAAGTGGTCGACGTCCTCGGCCTTGAACTCGTTGCGCCGCAGCAGCGCGTCCAGCGCCGGCGGCACCCCGGTGGCCACGAAGTCGCGGACGCCCCGGCCGTTCATCCGGAAGAAGTGGTCCCCGTCGGCGACGGTCTGCGCCGACGCGGGCAGCCGGCTGCCGCCCGCCTTGACGTGGATCAGGTCGTTCGCGTCCCCGCGGGACGAAAGCTCCAGGTCGATGATGCCGTAGCCGTCCGGCACCCGGCCGACGACCGCCGCGCCGGCCCCGTCACCGAAGAGCACCGCGGTCCGCCGGTCGCCGAAGTCGAGGATCCGTGAGTACACGTCCGACGCGATCACCAGGACGAGGGCGTCGGGCCGGGTCTGGATCAGGCCGTTCGCCACGCCGAGCGCGAAGACGAACCCGGCACAGACGGCGTTGACGTCGAAGCAGGCCGCCCCGGTGGCGCCGATCGTGTGCTGCACCAGGTTCGAGGTCGGCGGCTGCGGGGAGTCGCCGGTCGAGGTCGACACGACGATGTAGTCGATCTCGGCCGCCGTCACCCCGGCCCGCCGGAGCGCCGCTCGCGCCGCGTGGGCCGCCAGGTCGGAGGCCGCCTCGCCGGGAGCGGCGAATCTGCGTGCCTCGATCAGGGTCTTCCGGGCCACCCACTCGGGGTCCGCGTCCGGGACCAGAGCGAGCAGGTCCACGTTGGTCACGACCCGCTCGGGAGGTACGACCCGGTACCGAGAATGCCTACCGCCACGTCTGTTCTCCCAGCTCTCCGCACGTTTTCACGTTTCACGCAACCGCCCTGCAAAGGTAGTTCCGCAGGGCGGTGACGTGCGGATCGATCAGCTGGCGGATCGGCTGATTAAGAACGGACAGTCGGCAGGCCACCATCGGCCGGGGTGGTGCCTACTGGCGACCGCGGTCCCGGTACGTCCACGAGCCGTCACCCAGAGTGGTGCGACCGGCCCGGCCCTGCGGCTGTTGCTGCTGCTGAGGCGCGGGCTGCCCGCCGAACGGCACCTGAGCCGGCGCCGGGCCCTGACCCTGCCGGTGGTCGATACGAGCCTTGAGGTACTCGGCCGCGGCACGGTCCTCCTCGGTCGGGGCGGAGACCAGCGCGTACCCCATGCCGATGATCGCGAAGACGACCGCGGCGCCGACCGGCACGAGCAGGCCGGCCGCGGTGGCGCCCTCGACCGAGCCGAACTGGTTCTCCGGGACGACCGACATCGCGAGCATGCCGGTGAAGTGCATGCCGTTGACCGCGATGCCCATGACCAGCGCGGACGCGAAGATGGCGATCGGCTTGGTGACGACCAGGGTGAGCCAGAGCGCGACGGTCGCGGCGACCACGGCGATCGCGATCGAGGCGATCACCTCACGGCCCGCGTAGTGGATCTGACCGCGCAGCTCCATGGCCGCCATGCCGGTGTAGTGCATCGCCGCGACGCCGAGACCGGCCAGCACGCCGCCGATCAGGATCCGGACCGTGGAGGCGGTCCGCCCGAGCAGCGCGATGGACAGGCCGGCACCGACCGACACCAGCGCGATGACCGCACTGGCCACGGTCAGGCCGATGTCGTAGCGAATGGGGGTGCCGTCGACGTCGAAGCCCATCATGGCGACGAAGTGCATGCTCCAGATGCCGGTCGCGCCGATGGCGACCGCGGCCAGGGTCAGCCACCAGAACCGCTCGCCGCCGGTCTTCGCCGACCGCAGCCGGACAGCGCTGGTGAGTCCGAGTAGTGACCCGAGCACGGAGAGGATGTAGCTGACCGTGGGGGTCAGCGCCCCGTACTCGAAGTGATGGATCTGCGCCATCTCGCGCCGTTCCTCTCGTTCGCGTCTTTCGCGATTCCGCCGGGCTGCATACTGCCCGCACCACCGCCGTGGGCGTGACTGATTGTGACGCAGGTTTCGTTAAGAGAGAACGTGCACAGGATCTCGATTTGGATCACGCTAAACGTGAGGCGAGGCGGATAGCCGCACGTAAGACCACATAAGGCGACACATTGTGACACAGCGATCACTCGGGAATTGTGTCCCCTAAAATAACTTTCGGTAACAACGGAGAAATCCTCATATGGTGCGGGATCGCCCGTCGGGAGACAGCCGGATCATCCGACGCGAGACGGCACGATCACCCGACGCGAGACAGCATGATCAACGCCTGCGCCCGCTGCGAATGCAGGATCTGCACGGTGTCCTCGGTGCAGGTGCCCGGCTTCTCGTCCATGACGCAGAGGGTGCCGACCACGTGCCCCTCGGCCGAGTTCAGCGGCACACTCGCATAGGAGCGCACCCCGCTGACCGAGAAGAGCGGCGAGTCGGCGTACTCCTCGTCGGCGGCACTGTCGCTGATCAGCACCGGCACGTCCTCGGCCACCACGATGGTGTCCGGCGACCACTCGACCGGCACACCCCGGCCTCGCGCACCCACCGCGGCAAGCCGTGCGACCCGGCCACCACCACACTGTCGTTGAGCACCAGCGTGATCGCCGCGGCGGGCACCCCGGTCAGCTCGGTCAGCTTCTCGGCGAAGGTGTCCAGGACGTCGGCGTGGGCCGGGCGGGTCAGGTAGTCGGAGACCGCGAGCAGCCGCTTCACGTCGACCAACTGGTGGGCGGCATCGTGATGACGGTCACCATGGGTGGCCAGCAACTCGTTGGCGGCCTCGACCACGTGCTTCGGCCGTACCGGCTTGGAGATCGTCATGTCGCACAGCCCGCGGGCGGCGGCCGGCGCCGCGGCGGACAGCATGATCACCGGGATGGAGGCGGTGGCCGCGTCGCCGCGGAGACGGCCGGCCACGTCCAGTCCGCTCATCCCGGGCATGTGATGGTCCAGGATCACCAGGTCCGCGCCGGCCTCACCGATCATGTCGAGCGCTGCCAGGCCGGAAGGCGCGGTCCGGACGGTGTGACCCGCGTTGCTCAGCACCGTCGAGAGCAACTGCGCGATGTCGGTGTCGTCCTCGGCGACCACGATCGACGCCATCCCGTCTTCCCCCATCGCTCGTTCCGCGAGACGCCCGACGATAACCCGGATCCTCTGCGCCATGGCCGTGAACAGGCAATACACGTAGGGTGTAGCAATGCCGAAACGTCTGACCAACTGGGCGGGGAACATCGGGTTCGGCGCACGGCGGCTGGTCCGCCCGCGATCCCTCGACGAGCTGCGTGCGGCGGTCGCCGGCACGAGCCGTGTGCGGGTCCTCGGCAGCGGCCACTCCTTCAACCGTCTCGCCGACACCGACGGCGACCTGATCTCGCTGGCCGACCTGCCGCGCACCGTCGAGATCGCCGCCGACCGGGCCACGGTGCGGGTCGACGGCGGCATCCGCTACGGCGAGCTGGCCGCCCGGCTCGCCGCCGAGGGCCTGGCCCTGCACAACATGGCGTCGCTGCCGCACATCTCGGTGGCGGGGGCGGTCGCCACCGGCACCCACGGCTCCGGCGTGCGCAACGGCAACCTGGCCACCGCGGTCTCCGGCCTGGAGATCCTCCGGTCGGACGGCTCGGTGACGACACTGGACCGGTCCGATCCCGATCTGGCCGGCGCGGTCGTCGGCCTGGGCGCGCTCGGCGTGGTCACCGCCCTGACCCTGGACGTCGTGCCCGCCTTCGAGCTGCGGCAGTACGTCTACGAGGACCTGCCCGAGGCCGCCCTGCACGAGCACCTCGACGAGATCCTGTCGGCCGGCTACAGCGTCAGCCTCTTCACCCGCTGGTCCTCCGCCGACATCGACCAGGTGTGGCTCAAGCGCGCCGAGCCGATGACGGGCGACTTCTTCGGCGCCCGCCCGGCCGACGGCCCACGGCACCCGGTGCCCGGCATGCCGACGGTCAACTGCACCGAGCAGGGCGGGACACCCGGCCCGTGGCACGCCCGGCTGCCGCACTTCCGGATGGAGTTCACCCCGAGCAGCGGTGAGGAGCTGCAGTCCGAGTGGCATCTGCCCCGCTCGGCGGCGCTGTCCGCGCTCGGGGCGGTGTCGGGCCTGCGGGAGCGGGTCGCCACGGTGCTGCAGGTCTGCGAGGTCCGTACGATCGCGGCCGACGACCTGTGGCTGAGCCCCCACCACGAGCGGGACAGTCTGGCCCTGCACTTCACCTGGATCGCCGACACCGAGGCCGTGCTGCCGGTGGTCGCCGATCTGGAGAAGGCCCTGGCCCCGCTCGGTGCCCGTCCGCACTGGGGCAAGGTCTTCACCACGGCCCCGTCCGAGCTGCGGGCCGCCTACCCTCGCTTCGACGACTTCACGGATCTCGTGAGCCGGTTCGATCCACGGGGGACGTTCCGCAATCCGTGGATCGACGCGCTGTTCGGCTGAGACGTCCGCCGCTGGGTCCCCGCGGGCCCGGTTCCGAGAGGCTGGGGGCCGGCCGAAGTGGCCGGTCATCCCGTCAGCAGCCGCAGGCGGCGCCGGCCGGGGCGGTCAGGTCGTCGGCCGGGCGCGACCACTCACCCGTCGGGTCCTGGACGGGGAAGCCCTCACGGACCCAGTACTCGTACCCGCCGATCATCTCCTTGACCTGGTAGCCGAGCTTCGCGAACTCCAGCGCGGCCCGGGTCGCCCCGTTGCAGCCGGGACCCCAGCAGTAGGTGACCACCGCACTACCGGCCGGCACCGTGGTGGCGGCGCGGGCGGCGATCTCCCGGGTCGGCAGGTGGATCGCGCCGGGAAGGTGGCCCTGGTCCCACGCCTCGGTGCTCCGGGAGTCGACGACCACCAGGCCGGGGGTGGCGGCGTGCAGGTCGTGGTGGACGTCGCTGACGTCGGTCTCGAAGCGGAGCCGGTTGCTGAAGTGCTCGATCGCGCTGGTCATGACGTCGATCGTGCCGTCCGCCGACGAGACAGCCCAGTGGCGCTCATGTCATCCATCGCTAAGATTCCGCCATGCTGCATCGTGTGGAACGCCGGGGCCCGACCGTGACGGTGCTGGCGTACGAGGGGATGTCGGTCTTCGAGCTGGGCATCGTCACCGAGGTGTTCGGGCTGCCCCGGCCCGAGTTCGATCGGCCCTGGTATGACCTGACCATCTGCGCGGAGGCACCGGGCCCGGTCCGGGTGGTCGGCGGGGCGGCCCTGCACACCGAGCACGGCCTGGATGTCTTCGCCACCGGCGAGACGGTGATCGTTCCGGGTGTGCCGGACGTCCGGGCCGACCCGTCGCCGGCGCTGGTGGCGGCGATCCGCACGGCACACCGCCGGGGCGCCCGGGTGATGTCCATCTGCTCGGGTGCGTTCGCGCTGGCCGGGGCGGGGCTGCTGGACGGGCGCCGGGCCACCACCCACTGGCGGTATGCGGAGGCCCTGCGCACCCGTCACCCGGCCGTCGAGGTGGACGCGGAGGTGCTCTACCTCGACGACGGCGACGTGCTGACCAGCGCCGGAAGTGCGGCCGGACTGGACCTGTGCCTGCACGTGGTGCGCCTGGACCACGGACCGGCGATCGCCAACGCGGTGGCCCGCCGCCTGGTGGTGCAACCGCACCGCGACGGCGGGCAGGCCCAGTTCATCGAGGCCCCGATACCCGACGATCCGGCCGACGACCGGTTGTCGCGCAGCATGGAGTGGGCGCTCGGCAACCTGTCCGCGCCGATCAGCGTCGAGGTGCTGGCCCGGCGGGCACACATGTCGGAGCGCACCTACCTGCGGCATTTCGCCCGCGCCACGGGGACCACGCCGATCCGCTGGCTGATCGGCCAGCGGGTGCACGCCAGCCTGGCGCTGCTGGAGACCTCCGGGGCGCCGATCGAGGAGGTGGCGGCGGCGGTCGGGTTCGAGAGCCCGGTCACCTTCCGGCACCATTTCACGCAGGCGATGCGCACGTCACCCTCGGCCTACCGGCGGGCCTTCCACACCGTCGGCTGACCGGATCCGCACCCCGCCGGGCGGCAGGACGACGTCGCCCACGGTGGCTGCCCGGTCACCGTGGTTGAAGAGGAAGAGCAGGTCACCACGGCGGACCGCCTCCACTTCGGACGGAAGGCCGGGCAGCACCGGCCCGATTCCGGACTCCTCCGCCACCCGGTGCAGCAGCGCCTGGAGAGAGTCGTCGGTCAGCCCCGTCGAGATGTACCAGGCGGAACCGGCTCCGTACCGGTTGCGGGTGATCGCCGGCGACCCGGCGAGCGGACCGTCGGCGTAGAGGCTGACCGTCTCGGCCCCGGCGGTCTCGACCCGTTCGATCCAGCGCCCGGCCACGAGACCGGCCGCATCAGGAGCGCCGTCCGAGGCGGGGGCGGCGGAGAGGGTGATCACGGTGCCGGGGACCTGCGGGTGCCATTCGATCACCCGTACCCCCAGGATCTCGCGGAAGGCGCCCGGGTAACCGCCGAGCCGGATCCGGGAGTCCGGTTCGGCGATGCCGCTCAGATAGGTGACCACCAGCGTCCCACCGGCGGCGACGTAGTCGCGGAACGCCGCGGCCGCCTCGTCGGAGACGAGATAGAGATGCGGCACGACGATCATCCGGTAGTCGCCGAGAGCGGTGGAGACGCCGGGAAGACGAAGTCGGCCTGCAGCTTGGCCCGGTACAGCGCGCGGTGCGCCTGGCGTACCGCGCCCAGGTAGTCGATGTCCTCGGCCGGCAGACCGGGCCCCTGCAGGGCCCACCACGAAGGCGCGTCCCAGGTCACCGCGACACTCGCGGCGGGTGGTGGGGCGTCGGACGCCTTCGGCGAGAGATTGCGGAGGGTACGCCCCAGAGCGATCGCCTCGCGGAAGACGGGAGTGTCCGGTCCCGCGTGCGGCACCAGCGCCGAGTGGAACAGCTCGGCCCCACCGCGCGGCTGCCGCCACTGGAAGTACATCGCCCCGCCCGAGCCGCGGGCGACGTAGCCGAGGCTGTGCCGGGTGAGGCGGCCCGGCTCCTTGGCGTGCATCCGCCCGCGCGTGTAGATCAGGTTGGGCCCGGTCTCCATGAGCAGCCACGATCCACCGCCCCAGCCGCGGGCCAGGTCGGCGGCGAAGGCGGTCTGCTCCTCGGCGCCGGAGCCCGAGTCGTCCGGGTAGTGGTCGACGGCGACGACGTCGACCTCCTCGGCCCAGCGTGCGTGGTCGACGCTGACCCAGCCACCCTGCACGAAGTTGGTGGTGATCGGCACGTCCGGGTTGGCCGCGCGCAGCAGGTCACGCTGCTCGATGTAGCCGTCGAGCAGCTCGTCGGAGAGGAACCGGCGGAAGTCGAGGACGTGCGCCGGATTCGGCATGTACTGGGTGGCGCGCGGCGGGGCGATCTGTGCCCAGTCGGAGTAGCGCTGGCTCCAGAACGACGTGGTCCACGCCTCGTTGAGGGCGTTCAGGTCGCCGTGCCTCTTCTGCAGCCAGACCCGGAACGCGGCGGCCGTGACCTCGCAGCGGCAGTCGGTGCCGTACTCGTTGTGCACGTGCCACAGGGCCAGCGCCGGGTGATGGGCGTAGCGCTCGGCGAGCCGGGCCGCGATGCCGCGGGCGGCGGCACGGTAGGCGGGCGACGACACGCAGTAGGTGTCGCGGCTGCCGTGGGTGAGGCGGATCCCGTCGGCGGTGACCGGCAGCGCCTCGGGGTGTGCGAGGCTGAACCAGGGCGGCGGCGACGCGGTCGGAGTGGCCAGCGCGACCCTGACACCACCGGAGTGGAGCAGGTCGAGCACCCGGTCGAGCCAGCCGAACTCGTAGCGGCCCGGCTCGGGCTCCAGGTCGGACCAGGCGAAGACGCCGACCGTGGCGATGTTCACCCCGGCCTGCCGCATCAGCGCGACGTCCTGCGCCCACACCTCCTCCGGCCATTGCTCCGGGTTGTAGTCGCCACCGAAGAAGAGCAATCAGACCACCTCTTGCTATTAGTTTGAACTCTAAACAAAATATGAGCCGTGCAGAGCAACGTCAATCCGTCGTTCCGTGACGCCGAGACCACCGAGGACTGGGAGCGCGCGCTGATCAGCGGCAACGGCCGGCAGGGCGTGCTCTGCTACGGCTCGCCCGCCCGGCTGCTGTTCACCCTGGCCCACGAGGACCTGTTCCAGCCGGTCACCGAGCCGCTTCCGGCCCCGCTGACCGCCCCGGCGCTGCCACGGCTGCGCGAGCTCCTCGACGCCGACCGGTTCCACGACGCGGCTCGCGCGGTCTGTGACCTCGCCGTTGGGGAGCATCCGGGGTACGAGCAGACGCGCTGGATCGATCCGCTGATCGGCGCCGGAACATTGACTTTCACTCCGGCGAACCCGGGTGACGGCTACCGGCGCGGCACCGACTTCAGCACCGGCGTCGTCCGGCAGGAGTGGTCCGGCGTGACCGTCGACGCGTTCGTGTCCCGGCCCGCGGACGCGCTGGTCATCCTGGTCACCGGCACGGACGGCACGGTCGGGATCGGGCCGATCGACGGCACCCCGGAGCGGCCCGTCCACTACACCGTGAACCGCTCCGGGGACGACCTGGTCCTCACCGGCCGGTTCGAGCACCCGCGCTGGGCCGGCGCCCTGGAGGGCTGGACCTCGGCGGTGCGCGTACGGCGTACCCCTGAAGGGATCCTGATCGTCGCTCGAACCGCGACCGGATCGCGGACGCCGGCCGCCGCTCTCGCCGCGTTGCCCGAGGGCGGCTTCGACGACCTGCTCGAAGAGCATGGCGCGGGGCACGCCGACCTGTTCGGCCGGGTCCGTCTCGACCTCGGCGGGCATCGCGCGCAGCGGCTGTTCGACGCCGGCCGCTACACGATCCTCAGCAGCACCGGCCGCCGCCCGCCGACCCTGCAGGGGGTGTGGAGCGGCACGTATTCGCCGCCGTGGCGCAGCGGCTGGACCATCGACGGCAACCTGCAGGCCGCGCTGCTCGCCGTCCTGCCGACCGGCACGCCGGAGCTGATGACGCCGCTGTTCGACCTGCTCGACGAGCAGATCGACGACTTCCGGGAGAACGCGCGCCGCCTCTACGGAGTGCCGGGCCTGTTCGCCCCGGCCCATCTCGGCACGCACGGGCGGCAGAACCATTTCGGACCGATCTGGTGCCTGACGTTCTGGACCACCGGTGCCGCCTGGCTGGCCCGCCTCTACCTGGAGCACTGGCAACACACCGGCGACCTGGACTTCCTCCGCGATCGGGCACTGCCGTTCCTGCGCGAGGCGGCCGAGTTCCACCTGGCCTTCGCCACGGTCAGAAACGGACGCGCGCGGTTCAGCCCCTCCTACTCCCCCGAGAACGATCCGGGCGGCTCCGGCGAGCAGGCGACCGTCGACGCCACCCTCGACGTGCAGGCGGTCGGCGCTCTGTTGCGCGGCCTGCTGACGATCACTCAGGTGTTGCGCGTGGAGGATCCCGATACCCTCCGCTGGAAGTCGCTGCTCGCCGCGCTGCCGCCGATGCGCGTCAACGACGCCGGTGAGCTGGCCGAATGGATCGATCCGCGGTTCCCGGACAACCACGGGCACCGGCACTGCAGCCACCTGTATCCGCTCTACTACGGCGGTGATCCGGCGTTCGACGAGGACCCGGCGCTGCGCTCCGCGGCGGTGCGGGCGGTGCGGGCCCGGTTGCGGTGGTGGCTGAGCGAGGCCTCCGACGAGATGGGGTACGGTCTGGCGCTGCTCGGCGTGGCCGCGGCGCATCTGGGCCTGGCCGAGGAGGCGTACGCGGCCCTGACCCGGATCTCCGAGGCGTACTGGCGCCCGAACATGGCGCCCACCCACAACCGTGACCACATGTTCAACGTGGACCTGGCCGGTGGCCTGCCCGCCCTGGTGGTGGCGATGCTGCTGCGCAGCCGCGACGTCGGCGCCGACGGCACAGCCCGCATCGACCTGCTGCCGGCGCTCCCCGCCGCGTGGCCCTCCGGTTCGGTCCACGGCCTGATCGCCCGGGGCCCGGTCACCGTGGACCTGACCTGGTCCCCCGACCTCGTCGAAGCGATCCTGACCTCCCCCACCGACCGCACCACCCACATCGGACTACCGGACGGCACCGTGCGGACGATCACCCTGCGCGCCCACACGGCGTACCGGGCCCGGTCTACCCCTTCACCGCGCCGATGATCACGCCCTTGGTGAAGTGGCGCTGGACGAACGGGTAGATGATCAGAGCCGGGACGATCGTCACCACCACGACCGCCATCTTGATCGCCAGACTGGGCGGGACCTGCGAGCCGAGGCCCGGGATGGCGATCGCCCCACCCGACGTGGACGGTGACTGCCCGGCCAGGATGAACTGCTGCAGCACCCGCTGGATCGGCTGGAGATCGTTGCGGTCGATGTAGAGGATCGCGTTGAAGAAGGCGTTCCAGTAGCCAACCGCGTAGAAGAGGCCGACCACGGCGGTCACCGCCTTCGACAGCGGCAGCACGATACGGGTGAGGATGCGCAGCTCACCGGCGCCGTCGATGCGGGCGCTGTCGTAGAGCTCACCCGGGATGCTCATGAAGAACGCCCGCAGCACCACCAGGTTGAACGCGCTGATCGCGGTCGGCAGGATCAGCGCGAGCAGGTTGTCCTTCAGTCCCAGCCCGGTCACCACCAGGTAGCTCGGGATCATGCCCGGGTAGATCAGGAAGGTGAGCAGGAAGTAGAACAGGATCGACCGGTGCCCGAGAGTGCCGGGCCGGGACAGGCCGTAGGCGGCGAGCACCGTGACGACCAGGCTGAGGGCCGTGCCGGCGATCGTGACCACCGTGCTGACCAGGATCGCGTCGGTGACCTGCCCGCCCGAGAAGATCACCAGGTAGGCACGCGGGTCGAGCTCGCGCGGCAGGAAGACGTACCCACCGGCCTCGTTGATCGTCTTCTCGGACGACAGGCTGGTGACCACGACGACCCAGAGGGGCACCAGCACGACCGCCACCACCACGGTGAGGAGCGTGCCCTTGCTGAACTGGCCGAGGAGTGTGGGCTTCTCCTCCCACACCGGGCGCAGTGACTTGCGACGGGGCCGGACGTCCGTGTCTGCGCTCATGATTTCGAGTAGATCCCTTGCTCGCCGAACCGATGTGCCAGCTTGTTGGCGCCCACGATCAGGAGGATTCCGATCACGGCCTTGAACAGCCCGGCGGCCGCGCCGACACCCCACTGCTGCACCGCGATGCCCTGGTAGTAGACGTACGTGTCGACGACCTCGGCCGCCTCCCGCCCGACCATCTCGCGCTGGAGGATGAACTGCTCGAAGCCGACGTTCAGCGCGTCGCCCAAGCGCAGGATCAGCAGCAGCACGATCACCGACCGCAGGCCGGGCAGGGTGATGTGCCACATCCGGCGCCACCGCCCCGCGCCGTCGGCCGCGGCCGCCTCGTACAGCGAGGGGTCGATGGACGCCAGCGCCGCGAGGAAGACGATCATGCCCCAGCCGGCGTCCTTCCAGAGCGCCTGCGAGGTGATCAGGAACATGAACGTGTCCGGGTTGGTCATGATCTCCGGCGGCGTGTAACCGGCCTGGCGCATGGTCTGCGCGAGCAGGCCCGCCCCGCCGAGCATCATCTGGAACAGCGAGACCACCAGCACCCAGCTGAAGAAGTGCGGCAGGTAGACGACGCTCTGCACCAGCGACCGGATCCTCGGCGACAGGACGCTGTTCAGCAGGATGGCCAGCAGGATCGGGATCGGAAAGTAGAACACCAGCTGGAACGCGGTGATCGACAGGGTGGTGACCACCGAGTCCCAGAACGCCGGCGTCTTGAACAGGTACTCGAAGTTGCCGAACCCGATCCACTCGCTGTAGAGGAACGCCTCCAGGGGATCGTCGCCGACGAACGGGTTGTAGTCCTGGAAGGCGATGATGTTGCCGAGCGACGGCACGTAGTGGAAGACCAGCAGCAACGCCATCGCCGGGAAGCACATGAGCAGCAGCGGCCAGTCCCGCCGCAGCCGCTTCCCGAAGGAGAGCTGCTGCCGCGAGACCGCCTTGACCTTCTTCTTCGCCTTCACCGCCACCTGCGGCTCGACGACCGGTGGCGCGCTCATCGCCCGTTGTCAGCCAGGACCTTGGCGTAGAAGTCGCGTCCCGCGTCGCCACCGCCCGACCGCCACTCCGAGACGACCTTCTCCAGATCACTCACGGGGGTACGGCCACGCAGGATGTCAGTGATCTTGTCCTCGGTGGGCTGCGCGATGGCCGCCATCTGGGTCGGCGTCTCCACCTTGATGCCGTCCCACGGGTTCTTCTCGAGGTACTGCGTGGCGTCGTTGCCCCAGTTCACGAAGTCCGCGGCGTAGGTGGGGATGTCCGGGCCACCGACCACGATCGGCGGGCGCCCGCCCAGGAAGATGAACTGGTTCGCGAACTCCTTGACCCACAGGTCGTTGGTGACCGGCGAGCCGCTGGCGTCCCGCTTGAAGTGGGTGCCCTCGACGCCGAAGTTCTGCAGCTCCCACTCCTTGGTGCCGAACGGCGCCGCGGTGTAGTTCAGGACGCGCAGCAGCTCCTGGACCCGCTCCTGGCCGACACCCTTCTTGATGAAGGTCCAGATGATCGCCGAGCGGGTCTGCCAGCGCACCGGCGGCTTGCCCTTGTCCGCGCCGAACACCTTCACGGCCTGCATGTTGAACTTCGGATTCACCTGTACGGCCGGACGCCAGACCTCTTTCCACGAGCCGCCGCCAGTGCCGTACATGAACATCTTGCCGCCCTTGAAGAGCGCCTGGGTGTCGCCGCCCTTGCTGGACGCCACGTCGGGGTGGACCAGCTTCTCGGCGTAGAGCCGGGCCATGAACTCGACGGCACGCTTGTACTCCGGCGTCTCCATCCGGTGCACGACCTTGCCGTCGGCGCCCTTCATCCAGCCGTTCTCCGAGCCGCCGGCGCCGCAGATCTGCTGCACCTCGAGCCAGATGTCACCGAAGGCCCACTCGCCCTTGTCGGCGTTGGTCATCTTCTTGCCGAACTCGTACAGCTCGTCCAGGCTCGTCGGGTCCGCGATCCCCCGCTCCTGGGTTACGTCCTTACGGATGAAGAGCACCGAGGGGTACGGCGAGTCGGTCGGGAACGGGACGCCCATCAGCTTGCCGCCCCACACCGAGTCCTGCCAGGCCCGGGTGTCCAGACCGGCGAGCAGCGGGTACGCGTTCACCTTGTCGCCGGCCAGGTAGGGCGTGAGGTCCTCGAACAGGGCGTGCACACCGTCGCTGAAGCGGGCCAGCTTGTTGATCTCCCAGCCCGGGATGCAGGTCAACTCGGGCACGTCCCGGGCCCCGAGCATGGTGTTGAGCTTGTCGCCGTAGGTGTTGCCGTCCTGAATGCTGAAGTTGATCGCGCCGCCCATGTCGGCACCGACCGCCTCGACCAGCTTGTTGGCGGCCGGCGGCGCCGGACCCCACCACGGGGTCGTCGCGGTGACCGGCTTGCCACTGGTGATCGCCTTGTCGGCGACCGCGTCGGCGAGCGACGTCGGGTATTTCACGTAGCCGTCCGCCATCGGCCGCACACCCTTGACGTCCGGCGGGACCAGGGTGGAGTCCTTGAAGGACGGAATCACACCGGCGGCCTGCTCGGCGGTGGTGGCGGAGCCCTTGGAGCTCGGGTCCTTGCTGCAACCCGCGAGCGCCCCGCCACTCGCCAGCGAGGCCGCGCCGAGGCCGACCAGTCCGAGGAAGCTCCGCCTGTTCGTCGACGCGCCTTCCATCGCTCTAGCCACGGCGCACCACCCTTCCGTTATGGGTTTAGTTTGGTTAGCGTCTAAACTAAGTACATCGAAGACAAGCTAACTGACGTGGTGCCGACCCGACAAGCATCGAATGGGAGCGCACCCACGTCACGACGCCGATCAGGGGAGACGACGAACCGCGGTGATGCGGCAAGATGACCAGGCGGACAGCACGCGACGCGCCGAGAAGTGGGGCTTGATGTGAAGACCACCCGTGCCGACCCACGACCGGCCGACTTCACCGACGTGCGCGCCACCAACCTGGCCGTGGTCCTGCAGCACCTGCGCGCCAACGGACCCAGCTCACGCGCCTCGATCGCCGCGTCGACCGGGCTCAACAAGGCCACCGTCTCCAGCCTGACCGGCACCCTGATCGAGCAGCGGCTGCTGCGTGAGACCGGCCTGAGCGGCAACCGGATCGGCCGGCCCGGCACCGCCCTCACCCTGGACGGCTCCGCCTACGCCGCGATCGGCCTGCAGATCGCCGCCGACCGCCTCACCGCCCTGGCCGTCGACTTCGCCGGCGACCAGCTCCTCCTCTGGCACCGCCAGTTCGACGGCGCTCCGGTCGCCGGCCACGGCCACCGCTCGGGCGCTCGCGGCGGGGCTGCCGGTTCCGCCGGCAGCCCGGCGGGCACCCTCGGCGGCGGCGACAACCCGGCCGGCGGCTCCGGCGGCAGCACTGCCGACAGGCTCGGGAGCGCCTCGGCCTCCCGATTCGGCGGCGACTCGGCCGGCGGCCTCGGGAGCGACTCGGCCGGTGGGTTCGGGCGCGACTCGGCCGGTGGGTTCGGGGGCGACTCGGCCGGCGGGTTCGGGGGCGACTCGGTCGGTGGGTTCGGGGGCGACTGGGCCGGCGGCCTCGGGGGTAGCCCAGGCCGGGCCATCAGTGCGGTGGCCGCCCTGGCCCAACGCGCCGCGACCCGGGTCCGCCAGCAGGGACGGCAGGTCCTCGGCCTCACCGTGGCGGTCCCCGGCCTGGTCACCGACGGCGGCGCGGTCCGGCTGTCGCCGTCACTCGGCTGGGCCGACGTCGACCTGCGCGGCCTGCTCTCCGGCTCGTTGCGTCAACCGGGGCTCGACATCGCCGTCGCCAACCAGGCCGGTCTCGCCGCGATCGCCGAGCTGCGGCACGGCGGCCATCCGGCGGCGTCCGACCTGACCTATGTCACCGGAGCGGCCGGGATCGAGGCCGGCATCGTCGTCGACGGCCGCCTCCTGACCGGCTCCCGTGGTTTCACCGGTCAGATCGGGCGGTTCAGTCTCGGACCGGCGGGCTCACCCACCCTGGCTGACCTGGCCGGCGTCGAGCAACTGGTCCGGCGCGCCCTGCCCGGCCTCGACCCGGCGGCGCTGACCGACCTGACGCCCGCGGTCGAACAGGTCGCGATCCAGGCCCGGTCCGGCGACCCGGCGGTGCTTGCCGCCCTACGGGACACCGGCTGCCACCTCGGACAGGGCCTGGCACTCCTGGCGAACCTGGTCAACCCCGAGCTGATCGTGCTCGGCGACCACTACGCCACACTGGCCGAGTGGATCCGCCCGGCCGCCGAGGCCGAACTGGCCCGCAACACCCTGGCCCCTGCCGCGGGAGGCGCCGGCCTGACCGCCTCCACGCTGGGCCTGCACGCCGCGGCCCTGGGCGGAGCCGTGGCCCACCTGGACCGCATCGACACCGGCACCCTGCCCACGGCCCTCTGACCCACCAACGCTCCAGCGCCACGGCGGCACAGCCTCCGCCCCACCGGCGCTCCAGCGTCGCCGGCCCTCCGACCAGCGACGCTCTGGCGTCGTGACGGCACCGCCCTCCAACCCATCGACGCTCCAGCGTCGCCGGCCCTCTGCCCCACCAACACTCCAGTGCCGCGATCTACACAGCCCTCCGACCAGCAACGCTCGGACGTCGCGGCGGCACCGCCCCCCAACCCACCGGCGCTCCAGCGTCGCGAGCCACACAGCACTTCGCACCACGAACACTTCGGCGTCCGGCGGCACCGCCCGCCGACCCGCCAACGCTCCAGCGTCGCGAGCCACACAGCCCAGCCAGCCACGGACGCTCTGGCATCGCGGCGGCACAGCCCTCCGACCAGCAACGCTCGGACGTCGCGGCGGCACCCACCCTCCAACCCACCGGCGCTCCAGCGTCGCGAGCCACACAGCCCAGCCAGCCACGGACGCTCTGGCATCGCGGCGGCACAGCCCTCCAACCAGCAACGCTCGGACGTCGCGCCGGCACCCACCCTCCAACCCACCGGTCTTCCAGCATCGCGAGCCGCATAGCCCCTCCGACCACGGACGTTGCGGCGTCGGGGCGGCACAGCCCCCGACCCATCGGCGCGTGAGCATCGTGATCTACACAGCCCTCCGACCACCGACGCCCCAGCCTCGTGGCGCCACCGTCCCGGGCTTCCATCCGCGGCGTGCCACCCTCGACCCACGCCGCCCACAGGATCACCACGTCACCGGCCTCCAACGGCAGTGTGGACACCCGGTCCCCTCCGGCTCGGAGGTCACCCAGCCCCACCGGCAGCGAGGACACCGGCTCGGAGGCCACCCACGCCACCGGCAGCATGGACACCCGGCTCTGAGGTCACCCCACGCCACCCGGCAGCGAGGACACCCGGCCCGAAGAACACCCGGCCCGAAGAACACCCGGCCCGAAGGGCATCACGCCAACGGCAGCGTGGAGAACCGATGGCCGCGATGCACCTCACCGAGGTGGCCGCCGGCGGTCGGGGTGACCGGCGGCCACTGACGGGCCACGGCTCGCCGCACCGACAGCGGTCGCCGTCGGCGGGTGACCACCGTGGACCGGGCGCCCGTGGCGGCGGCCCCGCGCGTGCATGCGGGTCAATGAGGGCGAAGTGGACGCCGGCCCGCCGGTGGGCGGGTAACAATCGATGACCAAACATGGCCGCAGCGCCTTGACCCAGGCGTAACTGTGGTGCGAGCCTCAGGGAACTCCGTCCGAAACATTCGCGAAACCCACTCGCGGAGGCTTCTTTCGCTGGGTTGTCGAAGCGCTTCGACAACCCGGCTCGGCCCGAAGGAACACGTTGTGACCGCATCCCCCTCTCGCATCGTCTTTCGCGATCCGCAGCAGAAGCTCGCCGCACGGGTGTCCGACCTCCTGGGCCGGCTCGACCTGGCGGAGAAGATCGCCCTCCTGCATCAGCACCAGGTCGCCGTGCCCCGGCTCGGGGTCGGATCGTTCCGCACCGGAACCGAAGCACTGCACGGCGTCGCCTGGCTCGGAACGGCAAGCGCTTTCCCCCAGGCCGTCGGTCTCGCGTCGAGCTGGGATCCGGACCTGCTGCGGCGGGTCGGCACGGCGGTCGGCACCGAGGTGCGGGCCATGCATCATCGTGATCCGGAGCATGTCGGGCTCAACGTCTGGGCGCCGGTCGTCAACCTGCTGCGCGACCCGCGCTGGGGGCGCAACGAGGAGGGCTACGCCGAGGACCCCTGGCTGACCGGGGTGCTGAGCACGGCGTACTCGGAAGGGCTGCGCGGCGATGATCCGCGCCGGCTGCGGACCGCGCCGACCATCAAGCACTTCCTCGCCTACAACAATGAGACCGATCGTTGCCTGACGTCGAGCAACATGCCGCCCCGGGTGCTGCACGAGTATGAGCTGCCCGCGTTCCGCCCGGCCATCGCCGCCGGCGCCGCGGTCGCCGTGATGGCCTCCTACAACCTGATCAATGGACGGCCCACCCACCTCAGCCCTCTGATCAACGAGGTGTTGCGGGGCTGGGCCGAGGACGACGTGATGGTGGTCGGCGACGCCTACGCGGTCCAGAACCTCGCCGGTGACCAGCAGCTCTTCGACGATCATGCGGCTGGGTTCGCGGCGGCGCTGCGGGCGGGCATCGACTGTGTGACCGAGCCGGGGCCGCTGTCGGAGGGGTCCTTCGCCACGGCGCTGGAGCGCGGGCTGATCACCGAGTCCGACGTGGACGCGGCGGTCCGGCACATCCTTTCGGTACGTGTGCGCCTCGGCGAGTTCAATCCGGACGAGGACCCGTACCGGGGCATCGGTGTTGATGTGATCGACTGCCCGGAGCATCGCGCGCTGGCCCGGGAGGCCGCCCGCGCCTCGGTCGTGCTGCTCGGCAACGACGGCATCCTGCCGCTCGATCCGGCCGGGATGAGCCGGGTGGCCGTGATCGGCCCGCTCGGTGACACCACGTTCGACGACTGGTACAGCGGCACGCCACCGTACCGCCGGACGCTGCGCGGCGCGCTCGCCGACCGGCTCGGCGCCGACGCGGTGGTGTTCCACGAGGGTGTCGACCGGGTGGCGCTGCGCTGCGCGGACGGCCTGCTGGTGGCCGGTGACGGACCGATGCGGTTGCTCGCTGTCGACGACGTTCCGGACGCGGCCCTCTTCGACGTGTTCGACTGGGGCGAGGAGACGTTCTCGCTGCGGTCGGTGACATCGGGGTTCGTCGGCGCGGAAGGGCTGGGCGCCGATGCGCATCTGCTGGTCAGCGACCGCCCGGGACCCAACGGCTGGGAGGTACGGGAGACGTTCCGCCTGGAGCGCTCCGGCGACGGTGTGGTGATCCGGCACGTGCAGAGCCGCCGCTACCTGGCCGCGAGCGAGGACGGGCTGGTCCGTACCGCCGCGCAGACCGCCGCCGACGCCACCGTCTTCACCGTGGACCTGCTGGTGGACGGGGTGGCCGAGGCCGCCGCGCTGGCCGCCGGGGCCGATGTCGTGGTGCTGGCTCTGGGCAATCACCCGCTGGTGGCCGGCCGCGAGACCGAGGACCGCCGCGACCTGCTCCTCCCCGGCACCCAGGATGCCCTGCTCCGTGCCGTGCACGCCGCCAATCCGCGCACTGTGCTGACGCTGAGCAGCAGTTACCCGTACGCGATCGGCTGGGCCAAGGCCAATCTGCCCGCGTTGGTGTGGTCCTCGCACGGCGGCCAGGAGCACGGCACCGGTCTCACCGACGTGCTGTTCGGCGCGGACCGGACCGGCGCGCCCGTCGACGCGGCCGGCCGGCTCACCCAGACCTGGTACTCGGACGCGGGCGAACTGCCCGACCTGCTCGACTACGACATCATCGCGAGCGACGCCACCTACCTCTACTTCCGGGGCGTGCCGCTGTTCCCGTTCGGGCACGGGCTGTCGTACACGCGGTTCGCCTACGAGAATCTGCGCGTCACCGCCGACACGATCGACCCGGACGGCGAGGTGACGGTCAGCGTCGACGTGATCAACGTCGGCGACCGCCCGGGCGTCGAGGTCGTGCAGCTCTACACCCGTCAGCAGAGCTCCCGCGTCAAGCAGCCGCTACGCCGTCTGCGCGGCCACCGGCAGGTGCGCCTGGCCCCCGGCGAACGGTCCACGGTGGAGCTTCTGCTCGCCGCCGCGGATCTGGCGTTCTGGGATGTCACACGCTCGCGCTGGGTGATCGAGGATGCCACGCACACCGTCGCGGTGGGTTCGTCGAGCGCCGATTGGCGCCGGACCGCGTCGCTGCGCGTCCGCGGCGAGAGGATTCCGGCCCGGTCACCGCGGTCCGTGCTCAAGATGATCGACAATGACGGGTACGACCGGACGACGCCCGTGGCCATCCCCGCGGATCCCGGCGAAGCCCTCCGCAGTGACCACCCCGGCGCGTGGGCGGTCTTCGACGACCTCGACTTCGACCAGGGTGTCTCCGGGGTGACGGCCCGGATCGCGGCCGGCGACGGTGACGCGTCGATCGTGCTGCGGCTGGACGACCCGTACTCCGGCCCGATCCTGGCCACCCTGCCCGCCGCGGCTCCCGGCGAGGTGGCCGCCCCGATTCCTCCGGTGACCGGCACACACGCGTTGTTCGTCCTCTTCGGGCACCCCGGAGTCACCGTGACCTCGCTGTCCTTCACCGGATGACCCCGGGTGGCCCTCGCCACCGTCTCCGGCGGCGTGAGACAGCGGTGGGGGCCACACCGGCAGGATCCACGCGACCCGGGTGACAGCGCGCGGGCCCAGACACACCCGCGCAGCTCTCACCGCTACCTCCGGCCACCTGAGACAGCGGTGGGGCCACGGCTCGGAGGCGGGCGCGAGAGGATCGGGGCATGAGTGATGTGGGGCAGGCGCTGGCGTTCGCGGGTGTGATCGGGCTGGCCGCGGTGTCGCCGGGACCGGATTTCGCGATCGTGGTGCGGCGCTCGGTGGCGGCGGGCCGGCTGCACGGGATGGTCGCGGCGGCCGGAGTGGCGGTCGGGGTGTTCGTCTGGTCGGTGGCGGCGGCGCTCGGGGTGGCCGCGTTGCTGACGGCGTCGGCTGTCGCGTTCACCGTGGTCAAGCTGGCCGGTGCGGCGTACCTCCTGTGGCTGGGGGTGAGCGCGCTGCTCGCCGCCCGGCGCGGCGGCACGGACCCGGACCGGACACCGGACGGGGATCCCGGGGGCAGCCTGTGGCGATCGTTTCGGGACGGGCTGCTGACCAACGTGCTGAACCCGAAGTGCGGCGTCTTCTTCGTGGCGGTGCTCCCCCAGTTCGCGCCGGTGGACGGCTCGGCCGGTGGGGTGCTGCTGCTGTCGCTGGTCGCGGTGGCGGTGACGATCGCCTGGTTCGTGGTGGTCGCCAACCTGGTGGCCGCGCTGCGCCGGGTGCTGTCCCGTCCGGCGATGCGCCGCTCGCTGGACGCCGTGACGGGCGCCGTCCTGATCGCTCTCGGCCTCCGCCTGGCCGCTTCCACGGCACCCTGAACAGCTAGCCGTCCCCCCGCCTGGGCGGAGCGGACGAGACCGGGGGGACGGCGACCCCGCCATCGGTCGGCCGGCTTCGGTGGGAGCGGATGAGACCGGGCGGCGGGGACGGTGGCCCAACCGTCTCCGCCGCCCGGTGGCTTCGTCAGACGGTGGATCCGGTGACCTCGGCGCCGTTGCGGGTGACCCGGTAGGTGAGGGTCTCGCCGCTCCAGAAGACGAACGTCAACGTGACCGGGGCGCCGTCGGTGACCTCGGCGAAGAACTCCGGGGTCAGCTTGATCGCTCCGGCGGCGTAGTCGGGGGTGAAGGCACGGTCGAACTCCTTGTACGCGGTCCAGTTGTGCGGCCCGGCATAGCTGCCGTCGGCGTAGACGGCGGTCATGGTGGCGAGCTGGTCACCGTTGAACGCGGTGGGTACGGCGTACGCCGCGGTGGTTCCGGTGGCGGCGGACACGACGGGCGTGTCGAAGCTGACGACGTCCAGCCGCCACGGGACGCCCCGGGAGAACCGCAGTGACAGGGACGCCTTCACCCCGTACCCCGCGGGTTTGGACAGCCGTGACAGCAACCCCGCGCTGAGGGTGAGTCGATCGCCGGACACCTGGTAGTCGGGACCGCGGCGCAGGGTCGCCGCGCCGAGCCGGACGTGGGTGAAGCCGGTGCCGTTGGGGTTGAGGGTGATGGTCTGCGCGGTGACCGGCGTGCTCCGCCGGACGAACAGGAGGTCGCTCGCCGCGGTGCCGGAGCGGGTGCGCCAGCTGGACGCGATCTGTCCGAAGAGCTCGGTGTCACGCCACACCCCGGCCGTACGGTCGAAGTGCTGCCCGTTGTCCCAGAGCATCGTGGTGACCTTGCTGATGCGGGCCTGGTGACCGAAGAGCTCGAAGAACTTGAGCTTCTCGCCCTGTTCGATGGTGCCGGTGTGCCGGTCGAAGCCGAGCAGCCCGTATTCACCGAGAATGACCGGGATGCCCTTGTTGATGAATGAGGTACGCAGCCGGTCGAAGGTGCCGAGCAGTTCGGCCTGCGCGGTGGCGTCGAACCGGTATCCGCCGGCCACGTTGACGCTGAACGGCCAGTACCCGTAGTAGTGCACGGTGGCGATCAGATGGGGGTCGTCGAGAGCGGCGAACTCGGCGGTCAGGGCGTCCAGCCGACCTTGATCAGCGTTGGTGTGCAGCGTGGGTAGTACCAGAAGTCGTGTCGCGTTGCCGCCACCGCTGCCGCGCACGATCCGGTGGAAGGACGTGTTCAGCTCGGCGAGGAGGGCGTAGTTCTCGGCGTCGCCGGAGCTGCCGGAGAACTGCGGCTCGTTGACGCTCTCCAGGACCAGGCGGGGCGACGCGTCCCGGAAGGCGGCGGCGACCTGCGTCCAGATGGCGTTGTAGCGGTTGAGGACGTTGTCGTGGTCGGTGGGCATGGCGGCGATCCACTGCCACGAGTCGTGATGAATGTTGATCATCACGTAGAAGCCCTCGTCCAGCGCCCAGCCGACGACCTCACGGACCCGGGCCAGGTAGGCAGGATCGAGAACGAGGTCCGAGCCGAGGTGCTGACCCCAGGTGACGGGGATGCGGATGCTGTTGAAGCCCTGGTCACGGATGTCGGCGAGCAGTTCCCGGGTGACCCGTGGGTTGCCCCACGAGGTCTCGTCGTCACCGGTGGCGTCGAAGGTGTTGCCGAGGTTCCAGCCGGGCTGCATGGCGGCGACGGCCTGGGCGGGGGTACGGACGGACTCGCGCGCGGACGCCGGACCGGCCGTGGACAGGCCGGTGGCGAGCAGGACGAGGACGAGCAATCTGCCGAACAGGCGCGACATGACGCTCCTAGGTGGACAAGCGGGGAGCTTTGACCTCGGCAGACTATGTATGGACTTCAAACTATGTCAATCGATGGACGGGCCGCCCCAGCGAGAGGGGGATGCGCTCCTCGCCGGACGACCCGTCCCGTGCGGCCCGCACCGATCACCCGTTGCGTCGTCGAAGGGTGATCCCTCATCGCGCGCCGACCATTCGGCAAAAAGGCGAACGCACGACGTTCAATACACGGAGGCTAGTACTCGGTGCATTCCACTAAAAGGCTGACTCACCGAATCATGCGCTTCGAGTGAACCGATTAACCTGCCTCCGGCGAAGAACTGCGACGAGGGTTCGATCGGGTGAGATGCGGCCGTCTACCTGCAACTACGCAACTTGCATACTCGCTGTTTCGTACGGCGTACCTCCAATCAGGATTGGCACAGAATTTCCGCGACTACATATTGTCGCGGCGCCAAAACGCTTCGTACTCTAAAGCGCAACATCATCGATCGCCTTGAGTACGATGAAACGCGGGGAGCAGCCATGCTTGTCAAGATCATCGACCAGATCACCGACGATGAGATGCACAAGGCAGCCTGGGATCTCTACGAGGGCGCGTTCCGCGACCTCCGCTCCCTTGCCGTGCAACGTCACCTGATGTATCGGTCAGAGTTCGAGGAGGTCATGCGCGACCCGCGGGTCGACAAGTACCTCTGCCTCAATGACGACGGCAAGCTCTGCGGCATCTCCACGTTCACCAACGACCTCTATGCGGTGCCCCTGATCGCGCCCGAGTACTTCGAGCGCCGATGGCCCGAGATGTACGCACAGAAGCGCATCTGGTACGTCGGTTTCGCCGCGGTCGGCACCGAGGCCCGTGACACCAGGGCCTTCTCGGAACTGGTCACGGCCATGCAGCAGACCGCCGCCGCACGGAACGGCATGATCGGGATCGACTACTGCCGGTACAACGACGACGAGCGCAATTTCGGCCGGGTGGTCCGGCTGATGTTGAAGCGCCTGTCCGGTGGCGCGATGCGCGCCGAGTGCCTGGACCAGCAGTCGTTCTGGATCTACGAGTTCCCGGCGGCGCCCAGTCTGAGGGCCGCTGCCTGATCTCTAGCTGAGTCCCATAGGCGCCCTCCACATCGCCCAGAGCGGCGGTCCGTCGGGAAGCTCGATCACGGACCGGACCCGGTATCCGTGCCGGAGGTAGAGATCGCGGTTGCGCGGGTCGTTCGCTTCCAGATAGGCCGCAATCCCGGCCCGGTCCAGACGGGCGTGGTGCCGGCCGAGCAGGGCGCTGCCGATGCCCTCGTTCTGCCGGCCCGGCCGCACCGCGAGGAACGCCAGGTAGTGATGCGGCTCCAGGGGGTGCTCCGCCTCCAGAGCCGCGTCCAGCTGCTGCACGCGGTGGAACGCCGTGTCGGAGGCCTCCTTCACCCGGCGCTCGTAGTCCATCGGCGGCGGGATCATCGCGGTCAGCGGGAACCACAGGGCGACCCCGCACATCCGGCCGTCATCGGCGTCGGCGGTGCTGTAGACCTCGCCGTACTGCAGCGCGTACTCGACGAAGATCTCGAAGTAGCCGGGTGACAGACGCCGGCGCTCGGAGGCGTCCGGGTGCAGCCAGCGGGCGACCGGTCCGTCCCACATCGCTTCGGCCACGAGGTCGGTGATCTCCTCGGTGTCGAACGGCGACACGTGGCGGATCACGAGTTCCTGGATGGCGTACGTCATCGGGATTCCCTACCTGAGCTGGTCGTCGAATAGTGGTCCTGGAAGGCCGTCGAGTGCGAGTGCGGCCGGGGCGGCTCGGGGAACTCGAAGAGGGTCCTCCGTTCCACACCGCGCCCGATCACCGCGTACACGTCCGGCTTGGTGTATCGGACGATCGCCGCCCAGCCGGCGCCGAGCACCGCCAGGACCGCGTAGCCGGCCGCGAAGGCCCAGTTGAAGATGGAGTCCTCGGCCAGTCCCAGGACGTCGCCGAGCCCCACCACGGTGGCGAAGAGAATGATGCTGAGCAGGAAGAACGCGATGACCGGGGTGACCCGGCCACGCCACACGTTCTCCAGCCTCGGGTGCTGCACGAAGAAGGCGATCACCGCGGCCGAGGTGCCCCACATCAGGATCAGCACGCCGAGGCCGCCGACCACGGTGAGGTAACCGAAGAGCTGCACCAGCGGGTCGGCCTGGGTGAACCAGTAGGCCAGGATCGCGATCAGCGACAGCACGCTCTGGGTGATCGAGCCGACCACCGGCGC
Source organism: Actinoplanes sp. CA-252034 (assembly GCF_050956125.1). Lineage (NCBI taxonomy): Bacteria > Bacillati > Actinomycetota > Actinomycetes > Micromonosporales > Micromonosporaceae > Actinoplanes > Actinoplanes sp. CA-252034. Next base: position 1,078,789 of record NZ_CP191846.1, on the reverse strand, counting down.
GCCGGTCCTCGGATGGGTGTAACCCCACCGGCTCGGCAGCATCCGCTCGCGGCCCAGGGCGAACTGGTAGCGCGAGACGGCCGCGTGGAAGGCCAGCAGCGCCGCGAAGATACTGGTCATGAAGAGCAGATAGCCGATAGTGATCATGATGTCCGGCACATGTGGACTGACCAGGCTGAAGACCAGGTTCGTCTCCTCGCGTTGGGCGTCGGCCACGATCCGGCCCGGCCCGGCGCCGACCGACATCGCCCAGGCGGACACCGCACACATCAGGCCGGCGAGCAGCACCGCGAGGTGGGTGGCGCGGGAGATGGTCCGCTTCGGGTCCTTGGCCTCCTCGGAGAGCACGACCGTGGCCTCGAACCCGGTGAAGCCGCCGATCGCGAGCACCATCATCGCGACGACCTCGGGCGTCAGCAGCTGTGCCGGGTTGAGCATCGCGACGCTGACCTCGCCGTCGCGCGGGTTGGCCACCATCACCAGGTCGTAGACGAGGACCACGGCGATCTCGGCGATCAGCAGGACCCCGAGCACCTTGCCGCTCAGGTCGACCCAGAGCATGCCGAGCACCGCGATGATCGCCCAGGCGAAGAGGGCGCAGGCCACCCACGGCACGCTGAGCCCGAGTGAGCCGAGGATGCCGGCGGCGACGACACCGAACAGTCCGAACAGGCCGATCTGCATCATCGCGTAGGCGGGGAGGGCCACGAAGGCGGCCGCGACACCGAGCTCACGGCCGAGACCATGGCTGATGTACGAGTAGAACGCCCCCGAGTTCACGATGTGCCGGCTCATCGCCACGAAGCCGACCGTGAAGATCGACAGGATCGCCGCGACGACGATGTAGACCAGGGGCAGCGCGGTGTTGCCGACCACCGCGTAGACCGTCGTGATGGCTCCGATGATGACCGTGAGCGGGGCGGCCCCGGCGACGCCGAAGAAGACCACCGACGAGACGCCGAGCCGGTTGTTGGCGAGGGCGGCGCTGATGATGTCCGAACCGGGGCCGCCGCGCTTGGCGGCCGCCTCACGGTTCAGCTCGTTCAGCATCGTGCCGGCCCAGCGGTCGACATTGTCCCGTCGTCGTTGATGCCGTCCCGGGCTCACCGGCGACCGACCGCCAGAGCCGACCCGACGAGGGCCTCGGTGCACTCGACCAGCTCCCGGAGGTCACCGGGCAGCGAGGCGATCATGCTGGGCAGCGCGTGGTAGATGTGCGGGTAGTTCTCGAACCCGTACATCACGTGCCGGGTCAGTCCGGTGGAGACCACCAGCCCGACGAGCATGCGGTCGGCGACGTTCAGCTCCATCCCGCGGACCAGCATGTTCGCCACGCGGGTGGAGGCCCAGGCGGCGGCGTTGCGCTGGCGCGCGGTGTTCGGCATGTAGAGGGTCTGGGTGGTGCCGAGCATCCGGCGCTTGGTGACCAGCTCGACCGCGCCGACCCGCATCAGCCGCTCCGCCACCCGCAGCGCCGAGTCCTGCGCGAGGAAGGCGAGCCAGGTGCGGATGTCACGGTGCTGTGGCTGGGCGTTGAGCAGGTCGAGGATGTCGTGGTTGAGCGCGTCGCGAGGCGGGCGCCGGTCGAGGACGATCAGGTCGCCGTCATTGACGCCGATGCGGCCTTCGAGGACCAACTCCGCGAGTAATGCGGCAGCCAGCCCCAGGCCGGTCGCACGAGGATGCAGCCGGGACCGCCCGGTGCGGTCCTCGTGTGCGATCAGGTAATACTGGTCAGCCAACACTCCGTCCACGCCCCTTAGACGCAAGTTCCAATGATCTTTTACCTAGGAATGTAGGAAACAAGACAGAACTCGATGTCCGCAGCATCATGTACCCAACATCAAGGTCAATACAAGAAGTACTAGACTTCTTATTCAGTACCCGCAGTATCTGATCACTCGAGAATCGCGATCATGAAATGGGTATCTGGATCGGGTGGGAGCGGTCGTAATATCGACTTCATCAGGACCGTAGGGAGTCCAGGTGTCCGATATAGAGGGTCCGACGCTGCGACGCCGCCGACTGGGGGCGGAGCTCAAACGATGCCGGGAAGCCGCCGGCCTCACACAACAGGACGTGTCACGGCACTTCGAGTGGCACTCCGCGAAGGTGACCCGCATCGAGACCGCGCGGGTCGCGGTCACTCCGCGGGACGTCCGTGACCTGCTCACTCTCTACAACGTGCGCGACCAGACGATGCGCGAGGCGCTGGTCGAGCTGGCCCGCCAGTCCCGCGAGCGCACGTGGTGGACCGACTACCGCGACATCATGCGCCCGGGCAACTTCGTGGGCCTGGAGGCCGCCGCGTCGGCGATGCGCACCTGGGAGCCGGTGCTGATCCCCGGCCTCCTCCAGACGCCCGATTACATGCGGTCACTGATGAGAAGCGGTCGGCCCACCGACCCCGAGGAGCACATCGACCGCCGGATCGCGCTGCGTCAGACCCGCCAGGGCCGGCTGACCAGCGATCGCCCGCTGGAATTGTCGGCGTTCATGGACGAGGGCGCGCTGCACCGGGTGATCGGCGATCGAGAGGTCATGGCCGACCAGCTCCGCCATTTAATCGAAATAGCTAAATTGCCAAATGTTTTCCTGCAGATACTGCCCTTCACCGCCGGTGCACACCCGTTCCTGAGCGGGCCGGCGGCGCTATTGGAGTTCCGAGAGACCACCCATTTGGATGTTGTTTATATGGAAGGTCTTGCGGGAGACTTGTACGAGGAACAACCAGACATGGTTGACTGGTATCGGCAGGAGTTCGAGCGATTGAGTGACATGGCGCTCGACCATCGCACGACCATCAAGATGATCGAGAGTCTGCTCGTCGCTTAGCACTCCCGAGGAATCTCACATCGAAGGGAGGTGCTTGAGTTGCTCGCGCACCAAATCGACGGAGCTGTCTGGAGGAAGGGCAGCCGTAGTAACGGGACCGGCGGCAGCAACTGCGTCGAGGTCGCATTCCTCGACCAGGGAATTGCCGTCCGTGACAGCAAGGACCGGATGGGACCGGCCCTCATGTTCACGTCGGCGGAGTGGACCGCCTTCGTGGACTCGGCCAAGGACGGCGAATTCGACATCGTTTCGTGAAACCCTACCGAGTGAAAGCCTACCGATAGGTGCGCAGCGGTGGAAGTCCCGAGCCGAAGCCCGGACTTTCACGATGTGCACCCGGACGGCAGCGCCCGGTCGCTTCCAGCGACCGGGCGATCACTCTTTCGGAAACGTGAAATGGATTCTGTCATCCATTTGCGGAGTGGGCCGGGAACAATCGGTGAGCACCGTTTCCTACGGTGAGCGGGTGGTCACCGGCAGCCGTGATGAAGATCGGCCAGGTGGCCACGCGCGCCTCGGCGATCTCCGCCTCCCGTCGCAGACTGTCCCGGCCACGACCGGCCAGTTGCATGTCGTGCCAGGCGGCCCGCTCGGCGGCGACCGCGGCCCGATGAGCCCGCTCCCGATGCTCCGCGCACCGGTGGCTCAGGACGATCTCCTGCTCGGCCGGGTGCAGTCGCGGGTCCCACCCGGCGTCGCCGGCCAGGGCGTCGGCCAGCGCGGACACGGGCAGGTCACCGCGGGACACCGCCGCGCGTACCCCCTCATGAAGGAACCGTTCGCGGGCGGCGTACTCGGCGGGGTCCTGAGGGGTCCACGGCGTGCCGAAGGCCGTCGCCGCCCGGCTGCGCTCGCGGCGCGCGTCGGCCGTGCGGAGCGCCGCCCACGTCGCGTCCACCCGATCGGCTGACACCCGCCAGTGGGCCTGCCACCGGTCGACCGCCTCGGCCGCCCGCGTGGCCGCCACTCGCACCTCCAGCGCGTAACGCACCGCGGCCTGCGCCTCGGCCGCCTCCGCCGCCCGGCGCCCGGCCCGCCGCTGACGGGTGCGCCAGACGAAACGCACCGCGTCGCCCAGGGCCGCCGCCGGATCACGCACCCCGTCGGGATTGGCCAGGACGACCAGCGCCGGCAGCGTGAGCAGCAGCAACGCCGCCCAGATGGCCATCGGGGCAGGCTCACTGAGGAGCATCTCGGCAAGGATGTTCATGGCGGGTTTCCGTCCGCTCGTGGGGAGTTCGCACAGCGCGGGCGCCGCTGGGGTCTCAGACGGCGGGCGGAGGGTCGCGGGAGACCGCGGTGCGGGCGGTGTCCTGCGAGGTCAGCGCGGAGGCACGGTCCGCGGCCGGAGCGGTAGCGACCGCGGCAGCGCACTGCTCCAGCGCGTCGTCATGTCCACGAAAGTACCGGAATATAGCCGATTGTCCGATCAGCCGCGCCGCAGGTCAGCGGTGAACTGACCCTCCTCTAAGGTTTCGTCTGACCGGAACGGATCACTCACGTCCGCCCCGCTACGGCCGATGGAAAGTACCGACCCGGAAGCCATCCGGAGCTGTCGCCGACGGGAGCCATCATGCCGAAGCGATCCGTGGTCACCGACCCGGTCCTGCTGGGTCTCGTGGCCGTCGGTGTGCTCCTGGTGCCGTGGTTCCTCCGCTACGGCGACCAGCGGACCTCCTCCTGGGCCCTGCAGACCGCCATCGACGTGGGCAACACCTACTTCACCTTCCGTACCGCCACCCACCCCGCCATGTCGGCGACGGGCCGGCGGTTCTGGTGGGCCACCGTGATCGCAAGCGTCGGCTGCGTCCTGGGTGACGGATATCAGACCGTCCTGCTCGTGCTCGACCCCACGGTCACGGCGGTCAGCCCGGTCCAGACCGCCCTGATCGTCACCGGCATGGTCGTCGTGGTCGGCGCGATGCTGCGGCACCCGCTCGGAGGCGCCGGACGGCAGCGGCTGCGGCTCTGGTTCGACGCGACCACGGTGCTCACCGGGGTGGCGGTGTTCCTCTGGTACTTCATCCTGGCCACCGATCTGAGCGGTCGCCAGGCCACCGACCGATGGGGCGCCGCGGCCACCGCCGTGGTGATGCTGCTCATCACGTTCGGGCTGCTCAAGCTGCTCCTCAGCGGCACGGCCCCGTTCACCCGAGCGGCCGGGATCGCCGCCGCCATCGGCGTCTCCGGCACGGCGTTCGCCGCGCCCGTCGCCCTCGGGCTGATCGGCGACCCCGGACCCGGCGGCGCCAGCATCGTCCAGCTGCTGCCCTGCGTGCTGGCCTCGGCGGCCTTCCGGGTCCAGCAGCTGCACGTGTGGCGGCTGGCCGAGAAGCCGGCGGCCGGGATGGGCGGACGCTCCAGCCGGCTCCCCTACCTCGCGGTGATCGCCACCCAGATCCTGCTGGTCGTCTCCCTCCGGGAGGACGACGTCGACCTGCGGGTGTGGGGTGTCGCGATCGGCGCCGTGGTGATCACCGCGTTGGTGCTGGGCCGCCAGGTCGCCGCGCTGCGCGACAACGAGCGGCTGCTCACCGAGATCGACGGTCAGGCCGAGCGCTTCCGGGCCCTGGTGCAGAACACGTCCGATCTGACGCTCGTCGTCGACTACGACGCGACCATCACCTACGCCAGCCCGGCCGCGCTGCGGGTGCTCGGCGTGCCGGACGCCGGACTGGTCGGCACCTCACTGCAGGACCGGACCCACCCGGCGGACATGGCGACGATCGTGGCGGATCTGGAGAAGCGGCTGGCGGCCAACCCCGGCACCGGGATCAGCACCCAGGTGCGCTGGCGGCACGCGGACGGCTCGTACCGGTGGCTCGATGTGGTCATCACCGATCTCATGCACAACCCGAACGTCGGCGGTGTGGTGCTCAACGCCCGGGACGCCACCGAGGCCCGCGCCCTACACGACGAGCTGCACCGGCAGGCCACCCACGACGCTCTCACCGGGCTCGCCAACCGGCTGCTGCTGCACCGGCGACTGTCGGAGACGACCGAGCCGGTCAGCATGCTGCTGATCGACCTGGACGGCTTCAAGGAGATCAACGACCGGCACGGCCACCACACCGGGGACCAGGTGCTGATCGAGGTGGCACACCGGCTGACCGGGCTGCTCGGTGCCGGGGAGCTGGCCGCCCGGCTCGGCGGCGACGAGTTCGCGGTGCTGCTGCCCGGAACCGGCGCCACCGCCGCCGGCCGGCTGGCCGAGCGGATCAGCGCCGTGGTCGCCGAGCCGATGTCGATCGGGGGCCTGCTGCTCGCCGTCGGCGCCAGTGTCGGCGTCTCGGCCGGTGAGCCCGGAGACGGCGACGGCCTGCTGCGCGAGGCCGACGCCGCGATGTACCGGCGCAAGCGCGAACGACGCGACCGGCGCGCCCGGCCCCTGGGTCAGGGAGCCGTCCAGCCGGCCGGGACCTGACCGATCCGCACCCGCTGCGGATGATCTCCGACGGCGACCGAGGCGACTGCCTGCCCGGTGGCGAAGCTGATCGCGGTGACCCGGTCCGCGCCCGCCTCCGAGATCACGCAGTCCCGTCCGTCCGCGCTGACCGTGGCCCAGTACGGCTTGATCGCGGTGACCAGCGGACCCGGGTTCAAGGTGGCCCGGTCCATCACCGTGGCGTAGTCGTCCATCGTTCCGGCGACGCACAGCTTCGCCCCGTCCCGGCTGATCGACAGGCCGTGGTGGCGGGAGTCGTTCACCCAGGTGGTGCGGTCCGGGTCGGTGGCCGGGTTCTGCGGCAGGTCCCGGATCCGGGTGATCTTGTCGGTGGCCACGTCGTACTCGAGGATCCCCGCGAAGAACGAGACCTGGAAGTAGAGCTTCGACTCGTCCGGGGTGAAGACGGCGGGCCGTACCGCGTCGGACAGGTCACTACGGCCGAACGCGTTCAGCCGGTCCCGCATGTCGATGGTCCGCACCACCCGGTACGTGCCGGTGTCGGCGATCGTGATCTTCCGGTCGCCCTTGGTGAAGTCCAGCCAGGGGGCGTCCAGGTCGGTGTTGACCTCGCCGATCGAGCTGTTCCAGAGGTACTTCCCGCCGCCGGTGAAGATGTTCTCGTGCGGCTTGTCCCCGGTGGCGAACGAGCCGAGCTGACGGCCGGTGACGATGTCAAGGACGTGCACCGTGTTGCCGGTGGAGGCGGAGACCGCGACCGTGCGCCCGTCCGGCGAGACCGCCATGTGGTCGGAGCGGAAGCCGCTGACCGGGAACCGCCACTTGAGCGCGCCGGTCGCCAGGTCGATCGAGACCACATCGGCGAAGCTGGGCCGGGAGACGACCAGGGCGTCCCCGGCGGGTGTCGTGTACATATCGTCGACGAGCTGGTCGTGCCCCTCCCCCGGCCCCTGCTGGACGCCGAGGTAGAAGGCGAGCCGGATCGGGTTGAGGTAGATCTCGGTGAGCCGCTGCGCCCGGTCCGGGATCACCGACAGCCGGCCGATCCGGGCGTAGCCGCCGCCCGGCTCGATGACGTCGACGGTGCCGTCCCAGTTGTTGCCGACGAACATCACCTGCCGCAGGGCGGCCGCGCCCTGAGCCGGAGCGGCGAGAGAGCCGAGCGCGAGCAGGCCACCGACGGTGGCGGCGAGCAGGCGGCGCAGGGGTACGAGTGAGGCCATCGAATGACTCCCATCGGTCTGTTACCAGTCAGTAACGACCATGAAACAAGAGAGTCACTCACATTGATAGATGTCGTTATCGTCGTTTCCCGAAAACGACGGCGCCGGCGCAACCCGAACGGGTCACGCCGGCGCCGTGGACGACAGGCCTCAGATCACCAGTACTTGCGGTAGTCGGTCTGCGTCTGCGGGTTGAACTGCCACGTCTTCTCCCGCTCCGCCTTGTCGATGCGGCGGTCGCTGACCTCCAGGACGTCGAAGCCCTTCTGGATGTCGTTGGAGTAGATGTAGCCGTTGTACCAGTACGCCGACCAGGAGCCGCCGACGATCAGGCGGTCCGTGCTCAGCGGGCCGCGCTCCCAGAACGCGATCTCCTTCGGCTTGCGCGAGTCGGTGAAGTCCCAGATCGAGATTCCACCCTGATACCACGCCTGGACCATGATGTCGCGGCCCTTCACCGGGATCAGCGAGCCGTTGTGGGCCACGCAGTTCTCGGTCACCGCGTTGTCCCGCGGGATCTTGAAGTAGCTGCGGAACTCCAGCTTGCGCTTGTTGCCCTTGCCGGTGATGTCGTAGATCGCGTCCGCGCCCTTGGTCGCGCCGATCGACGGCAGGCACTCCGCGCCACCGCCGCCACCGAGCTCGTCGGTGAAGACCACCTTGGTGGCGTCGTTGTTGAACGTCGCCGAGTGCCAGAACGCGAAGTTCTCCGCGTCACGGACCGTGGTGATGACCTTCGGCGCCGCCGGCTTCGAGATGTCCAGCAGCACACCGTCGCCCATGCAGGCGCCGGCCGCGATGTTCTTCTCCGGGTACGCCGTGATGTCGTGGCAGCCCGAGGTGGTGCGCGAGTCCGCGTCACCGGGGAAGCCACCGTCCGGGAAGAGCACCGGCGCGGACACCAGAGCCGCCTCGGCGGGCTTCTTCAGCGGGACCTTGACGATCGAGATCTTGTCGTGCGGCTGCGCGCAGTTGGGCAGGTCCACGACGTCCAGGTTGTACGACGACACGTACGCATACACCGAGCGGTCCCGGCCCTTGCCGGGCACCAGCGTCAGGGTGTGCGAGCCGCAGTCGGTCTTGACCGCCTTGACGTATTTCGGGTTGCGCGGGTCGCTGATGTCGAAGATCTTGACACCCTCCCAGCGCGGGGTCTCGGCCGGTGCGCTGTTGGGCACGGAGACGCTGTTGCAGGAGTCGTCACTGCGGATCGAGTCGGTGCCGAGGAACAGCAGGTTGCCGTAGACGGAGACGTCGTTCTGCGCGCCCGTGCAGAGGACCTGGACGGCCTGGACCGGGTCCTTCGGGTTGCTGATGTCCCAGACGGTGAAGCCGTTGTAGTTACCGGCGAACGCATACTTGCCCTGGAAGGCAAGGTCGCTGTTGAGCGCGTTCTCCGGAGCGAACGGGCCCGTCTTGGGCTCGTTGGCGATCAACTTGATGTTGGGGCTGCTGACGATCTCGTCCACACCCGGGATCGTGGCCGGGTCGGCCTGGGCAGGAGCGGAGACCAGGAAACTGGTCAGAACCGCCGCCGCCCCGATGCTCGCCAGGCGCTTGAACCGCCCTCGTGGGGCAGGATGCCTCATGAAGATCCTTCCGCACTGCTTCCGGCTTGCAAACACCGGAAGAGCACGGCGAGTCGTGTCGCCGTAGACCCCCGGTGATAGCGATGTCGATCGTTACGATAGTCGTCGGGACCCTCTCATGGGGACGCTTGCCGGAAAGGAAATACATGCAACACCGACGCGCATGGGCCCTGACCTCCGCAACCGTGGTTCTTCTCGGAGCGGTCGGACTCGCCCTGTTCGCCCGGTTCTCCAACGACGATCCGAAGCCGGCGGCGGCGCCCTCCGCGTCCTCCTCACCGGCCCGGGTCCTGGTGCCCGGCAAGCCCGGCGAGTCCGCGTCGGTCACCGACACCGACCACGTGCAGCCTCCGGACGCCTCGCCGTACAACGAGGCCGACGTCACCTACGCCCAAATGATGATCGCGCACCACGCGCAGGCGCTGCAGATGGCAGATCTTGTACCCGACCGGGCAGCGGATCAGGGCGTGAAGAACATCGCGAGCCGGATCACCGCCGCTCAGGGCCCCGAGATCGCCGTCCTCCGCACCTGGCTGCAGGACCGCGGGCAGCCCGAGTCCAACCCGGCCCACGATCACGCCACCATGCCGGGCATGCAGCCCGCCGCCGCTCTCGGCGATCTGGGCGCGGCCCGCGGCGCCGACTTCGACCGCCGTTTCGTCGCGATGATGACCGAGCATCACCGGGGCGCCCTGCAGATGGTCGACGTCCTCTTCAAGAGCGGCTCGGAGGAGCGGCTGGCGAAGATGGCGAAGGAGACCGCCATCGAGCAGGACATCGAGATCCGCCGGATGGCCGACCTCGGGGTGAGCTGACCCCGAGGCCGGTCGCCCGGTCAGAGCAGCATGCCGCCGGAGACCTCGATCCGCTGGCCGGTGACCCATCCCGCGCCCGGGCCGAGCAGGGCCGCGATCACTCCGGCGATCTCGTCCGGCTCACCGACCCGGCCCATCGCGGTCAACGCTCCGATGTGGGCACGGACCTGCTCGTCGTCGCGGAGGGCGCCGCCGCCGAACTCGGTGGCGACCGGGCCCGGCGCCACCACGTTCGCGGTGATCCGGCGCGGCCCGACCTCCTTGGCCAGGTAGCGGGTGAACACCTCCACGGCGCCCTTCATCGAGGCGTACGCCGCATATCCGCCGTCGCCGGTGAAGCGGGCCAGACCGGTGGAGAGGTTGACGATCCGGCCGCCGTCGGCGATCAGCGGCAACAGCCTCTGGGTCAGGAAGAAGACGCCACGGAAGTGCACGTCGAACATCTCGTCGAAGGCCTCGACCGGGGTCTGTGCGATCGAGGCGGCGTGACCGACACCGGCGTTGTTGACCAGGAAGTCGAAGTCGGCGCGGTCATACCGGTCGGCGAGCACCCGCCGCAAACCGGTCTCGAACGCGGCGTACGAGCCGAGGTCTCCGACGGTGAGTGGGAGCGCGACGGCGTCGATCTTCTCGCCGGGGTCGCCGCGGTACGTGTAGATCACCTCGACACCGGCCTCGATCAGGGCCAGGGCGGTGGCCCGTCCGAGTCCACGGTTGCCGCCGGTGATCAGAGCGATTCTGGGCATGGCGAAGCCTTCTTCCGTACGCGAAAAGGGGTGTGAGGGTTTGACCAGGGTTTGATCAGGTGCCGACGGCGGCGAGCAGCTGTAGCTTCTCGTGGCTCGGCGAGCCGGGCGCCGCGGTGAAGACCAGCAGCGTCTGGAGCCGGCTCGGGTCGTTCAGGGTCTGGCAGTAGAGGTCGAGTGGTCCGAGCTCGGGGTGCAGGAGCGTCTTCTGGTCGGCGTGCGCCAGGCCGATGCCGTGCTCCGCCCAGATCGAGGCGAACTCCGGACCGGCCGTCAGCAGCGCGGCCACGATGTCCCCGGCCCGGCTCTCCGGGGCGGCCGCGTACGCGTCCCGCAGTTGGGCCGCGAAGATCCGGCTCTGCCGTTCGTGGTGCTCGGCCGGGTAGAGCCGCCGCGAGGCGGGATCGGTGAACCACCGGTACCAGCAGCTGCGGGCCAGCCCGGTGAACCGGGTCTCGTCGCCGACCAGGGCGACGGCCGGTGCGGTCTGCAGGAGCGTCTCGCCGTACCGGGAGATGACCATGGCCGGGGTGTCGCCGAGCCGGTCCAGGATCCGCATCATCCCCGGGGCGATGTGATCGTCCCGGGAGACCCGCTGCGGCGCCGGGTGCCCGCCGAGCCGGAAGAGGTGGTCCCGCTCGGCCAGGCTCAGATGCAGCGCCCGGGCCAGGGCGGCGATCATCTGCTCGGACGGTGCCGGGCCGCGCTGCTGCTCGATCCGCCCGTAGTAGTCGGCGGACATCCCGGCGAGGGCGGCCACCTCCTCACGGCGCAGACCGGCGGTGCGCCGGCGAGGGCCACGCGGCAGGCCCACGTCCTCCGGCCGCAGCGCCTCCCGCCGGGTGCGGAGGAAGTCCCCGAGCTGTGCCCGATCCATGCTCTCGCCCCTTCCGGCCCGATGCCTCCGCCTGCCCGGCCTCTCCGGCCTGACGGGTCAAGCCTGCCGTGTCGGCGGCGCCGGATGAAGGCCACACCCATCCCCGGACAGGTGATCCCTGGACACGGGTCAGCCCCGGCGCAACGCCGCCCGGATCTGCTCGGCGCCCTGATTGAGCAGACTGAAGCCGTCGCCGCTGAGGTCGTCGTCCTCGCGCAGGTCACGCAGTTTCCGCCGGAACTCATCGATCTTGCGAAGGGCGCCCCTGGCGTCGCCGCGGGAGAGCCGCTGGGTGGCCTGCTCGAGCCGCCGGGTCAGGGCCTCGGCCCCGTCGTCGTCCAGCTCGCCCTCGTCTTCCAGGACGCCGATCACACTCGCCAGGCCGGTGATCAGCTCGACCGGTTGTGCCGGGCGAGTGGCCGGAGCGGTGGTAGGCGTGGCGGTCGGCGTGGCGGTGGTGGTGGCGCTCGGCTCCGGCTCCCCGGCCGTCCCGGTCGCCTCGGGCTGCGCCTCGGCGCTCGCCGTGGTCGTCGAGGGCGCCGGGGCCGCCGCGACCGGAGCGGGCTCGTCGTCACCCGAGAACAGCCACACCACCAGCAAGAGCAGGACCGCAGCGGCGGCGCCGGCCGCGATCAGGGCGGTCCGCCGGTGGTTGGCCGCCCGGTACACACCGCGCGGCTCGACCACGGGCAGCTGAGCGGTCGGCTGTTGAAGATCGTGAGGCTCCGGCACGGCCGACATCATGCCAGGTCAAACGCCGGATGGCTCTCACCGTCGTCTCGCGGACGGTGAGAGCCACACCGATCTCAGAGCAGGACGGGCAGGTGGTGCAGACCACGCAACAGGGTGCCGGGCCGCCAGGGCAGCTCGTCCGCGTCGACCGCGAGCCGCAGATCGGGGAACCGGTCGAGCAGGGCGGTGAACGCGACCTGCGCCTCCAGCCGGGCCAGCGGCGCGCCGAGGCAGTAGTGGATGCCGTGCCCGAAGGCTAGGTGGGCGTTGTTGGCGCGGTCCAGCCGCAGCTCGCCGGCGTCCGGGAAGCGGTCGTCGTCACGGTTGGCCGAGAGCAGCACCACCACGACCGGGTCGCCGGCCGCGATGGTCACACCGCCGATCTCCAGGGGCTCGGTGGCGACCCGGAACGTGGACGTCTCGACCGGCCCCTCGAACCGCAGGAACTCCTCGATCGCGGCGGGCAGCAGAGCCCGGTCGGCGCGCAGCCGCTCCCATCGCTCCCGGTCGCGCAGCAGCAGCCAGACGCCGTTGCCGATCAGGTTGACGGTGGTCTCGTGACCCGCGATGAGCAGCAGGAAGACCATCGAGGACAGCTCCTCGGCGGAGAGCCGGTCGCCCTCCTCGCGGACCTGTATGAGACCGGAGAGCAGGTCGTCGCCGCCGTGCTCGCGGCGCTCGGCGAGCAGCGTGGAGATGTACTGAACCAGCGCGGTGATCGCCGGGCCCAGCCGGTCGCCGGCCAGCGCGCCGGAGACGATCACATTGGACCACTCGCGGAACGCGTTCTGATCCTCGGCCGGGACGCCGAGCAGCTCACAGATCACCTGGATGGGCAGCGGGAAGGCGAACGCGTCGATCAGGTCGGCCGACGGCCTCCCCTCGAGCCCGTCGAGCAGCCCGGTGGTGATCTCCTCGATCCGCGGGCGGAGCCCCTCGATCCGCCGGGCGGTGAACGCGGCGGAGACGAGACGGCGCAGGCGGGTGTGGTCGGGCGGGTCGACGGCGAGCATGTGCCGGGAGATCGCCGCGGTGAGGCTGGGCTGCCCGGAGCCGGCCGCGCCGACCGGGAGCATCGATTTGGACAGCCGCGGGTCACTGAGCGCGCGGCGCGCGTCGTCATAGCGGGTGATCAGCCAGGCGCTCAGACCACTGGGCAGTTTGACCCGGCGGACCGGACCGGTACGCCGCATCTCGGCATACACCGGATGAGGATTGTTCTGGAACGCCGGGTCGGTGAAGTCGATCTGGAGATCCTGCGTCATCACGCCCTCCGGGGCCGCCGGGAACCGGATTCCGACGATACCCGTCGATACCACTCCCCGCGGCCCCTTCCGACGCTCAGACCGGACGTCTGCGCGGCGCCCGTGGGGACCGGGGCGGGCGGATCGGCAGGTGCGGGCGGCGGGCGGTCGGGCGGCGGGGACGGCGCGGGCGTGGCACGGGCGAGGCGACGACGGCCACGACGTACGCCCGGGGCTGCGCGGAATCGGCCACTGGCATGGATCACCTCCAGGGAAGGCGTCCACTATCCGCCGTACCGGCCGGCGATCGGCGCCCGTTCAGACTTTCTTAATGATCATCTGAGCAAGAGGTAAGCCACCTGGCGAATCCTGCGGGCGCGACAGCCGATTACCCTCCTGAAAACCTTCTCGCCGATGGAGTAGCCGCGCCACCATGAGCATCCGCACCTTCGGGCACCTCGCCGCCGTCGTGACGCTGCTGGTCACGGCCGGATGCAGCGCGGGCCAGACGCCACCCGGCTCGCCCGCCGCCGCCGTGCCCGCGTCTTCGGCGCCCGTCACCGCGGCGGCCCCGGCCGCGCGCCCGGCTCCGTCGGCGCGGCCGAACATCGTGCTGGTGCTGGTCGACGACCTCTCGATGAATCTCGTGCCGTACATGCCCAACGTCCGCAAGCTCCAGCAGGACGGCGCCACGTTCACCAACTACACGGTCACCGACTCGCTCTGCTGCCCGTCGCGGGCGTCGCTGCTCAAGGGCCAGTTCCCGCACAACACCGGGATCGTGAAGAACCACGGGTCGGACGGCGGGTTCCGGCTCTTCCACAGCCGCGGGCAGGAGCGGTCCACATTCGCCACCGATCTGCAGAGCGCCGGCTACCGGACCGCGTTCCTCGGCAAGTACCTCAACGAGTACCAGCCGGGGATCCGGATGGGCGGCCCCGGGCCGTACGTTCCGCCGGGCTGGGACCAGTGGTTCGCGGGTGGCAACGCCTACCCCAACTTCGACTACAAGCTCAACGAGAACGGGCGGGTCGTCTCCTACGGGTCGAAGCCGCGGGACTACCTGACCGACGTGCTCGCGGACAAGGCGGTGAACTTCATCAGCACCACGGCGGCGACCGGGAAGCCGTTCATGATCGAGGTGTCCACCTATACGCCGCATCACCCGTACACCCCGGCGCCTCGGGACGCGAACCTCTTCCCGGGGCTGCGCGCACCCCGTACCGCCGCGTGGAATCGGGTGCCGGAGGGCACCGTCTGGCTGGCCGGCAAGCCCAAGCTGACCCGGGAGCAGAAACGGGACATCGACGAGGACTTCCGCCTGCGGGTCCAGTCGGTGCAGTCGGTCGACCGGATGATCGGCCGGCTGCGGTCGACTCTGGACAAGGCGGGCGTCGCCGACCGGACCATGGTGGTGTTCACCTCGGACAACGGCTACCACCTGGGTGAGTACTCTCTGCCCTCCGGCAAGCAGACCGCGTTCGACACCGATGTCAACGTGCCGCTCGTGATGGCCGGGCCTGGGGTCGAGGCGGGGCGCGAGGCCACCCGGGTGGTGACGAACATCGACCTGCGGCCCACCTTCGCCGAGTGGGCCGGTCTGCCCGCGCCGAAGGAGGTCGACGGCCGGAGCATCGCACCGCTGCTGTCCGGGAGCGCGCCGGCCGAGTGGCGCGGCGCCGCGCTGATCGAGCACCACGATCCGGCGACCGACCCGAAGGACCCCGACTACGAGCGGGACAGCGTGAACATCCCGCCGTCCTACGACGCGCTGCGCACCGAGACGTTCACCTACATCGAGTACGTCGACGGCGCTGTGGAGTACTTCGACCGTACCGCCGACCCGGAAATGATCAAGAACGTGGCCGGGACGCTGAGCCCGGAGCGGCTCGCCTCACTGCGGTCCGCGGTCCGGGGCCTCGCCACCTGTGCCGGCGCGGACGCCTGCTGGGCCGCCTCCCGCGCGGCGGGCCTCGACGAACCGGGCCGCTGAGCCGGTCAGCCGGGCCGGGCGGTCAGCTGAGCCAGCTCGGCGCGCTCTGGCCGCTCGCGTGACCGAACGGGGAGCCGCCCGACCCGTCCGGGCGCCGCACCACCGGGTAGACGCTGGAGTGCGCCTGCCAGGACGGCTGCGGGCGCGGGCGGGCCTCGGACAGTGCCCGGACCAGTGCCTCCAGCATGTCCTGGAGGGCCACGTGCAGACGGCCGTCGGCGATGACGCCGGTGTCGTCGATCGAGGCCATCTCCAGCGGCAGGCGGATGCAGGCGGGGCGCAGCAGCCGGGCGCCGCCGTGCTCGAGCACCGACTCCAGGCCCTCCCGGGCGCCCTCGTCGACACCCGGCCGGACCACGGACAGCCAGGCGGCCGGTTTGCCACCCAGCTCGCCGCCGTCGATCAGCCAGTCGAGCAGGTTCTTGAGGCTGCCGGGCATCGAGCCGGCGTACTCCGGGGTGCTGAACAGGACCGCGTCCGCGGCGTCGACCATCGCGCGCAGCTCGGCGACCGCTCCCCGTGGGGTCTCGCCGGGCACGAACGCGGGCAGGTCGCGCAGGTCCTCATACAGCATCGCGTTGATCTCCCGTGGCGCGAACCGGGCGGCGGTGCGCAGGGCGGCGGTGTGCAGCGAGCCGGGCAGGGTGCTCCCCGAGATCAGCAGGACGCGGGTCATGCCGCCGACGATACGACCCCGACGGGCCCGAGCCGACGCCCGGAAGGCTTACGGTGTGGCCGGTTTCCGACCGATCACGCCCGGCCGCGGGACCGTGCCGACACCGGGCTCGCCGCACCCCGCTCCCTGTTGATCAGCAGCCGGCACGCGCCGGCCACCGCCAGGGCCGCCAGCACCGCGAGCATCGCCGGGTGGTTCGCGCCGACCGCGTCGGCGGTCTCGGCGACCGGGTTGGCCACGCCGAGACGGTCCAGCACCCAGCCCACCGCGGCCGCCGCGGTCAGCGCCGCCCCACCGACGCGCAGCCACGGCTGCACCGGCAGCCTGGACAGCGCCAGCAGGGCCGGCAGCGTCAGCGCCACCAGCAGCAACTGGACCAGCTCGATGCCCAGGTTGAAACCGAGCAGGCTGAGGGCCGACTGCCCGGTGGACAGCCGCAGGTCGGCCAGCGTGAAGGAGAAGGCCATCCCGTGCCCGAGCCCGAACAGCCCCGCGACCAGCGCTTCCCGCCCCGGGAAGAGCGGGCGGACGGCGTGCGCGGCGCCGATCAGGATGCTCACCGCGATGAACACCTCGACCGGCCGCTCCGGGATCGTCACCCGGGTCGCCGCGCTGAGCACGAGCGCCGCCGAGTGCCCGACGGTGAAGGCCAGCGTGATCCAGCCGATCCGGCGGACCGCCCGTCGGGCACCGGCCGGTCCGGCCCAGCGGCCGCGCTGTGCGGTGAGCGGCGCCGGCAGCAGCAGGATCAGCAGGAAGAGCAGGTGATCGGTGCCCTCCAGGATGTGCAGGCCGCCGAGTCTCAGCATGGCCAGGAAGCCCTGCCAGGAGCTGCCCGCGCCGAGGTCGACGGTGAGCTGCGGCACGGTCATCGTCCGGTTGTCGATCGCGATGACCCCGACCTGCTCGGTCTCGTCCCCCTCGGTGACCCGGCCCGCGGCCCAGTCCTGCCGGATCGAGACCAGCGTGGTGTGCGTCACCACCTTGTGCGCGATGATGTCGTAGCCGAGAGTGAAGTGTCGTACGTCACCTCCAGCCGGCGGGGTGAGCTCGATCTCAGCGGTGACCTCCTGATAGGGCCCGGTGGAGGTCTGCTCGGCCTCGGTCAGGTCGATGTCACCCACGGTCACCGACCAGGCGCTGCCGTCGGCGCCGGCCGGCTTGAGGTGCGCGGCGAGATAGGCGCGCAGCTCTCCGGTGCGGGCCGGCAGGTCGGTGGCGATCCCACTGGCGGTCGCCAGGTCGCCGGCCGGCAGCTCCAGCGACGCGGTGACCGACGTCTCGTGCACGTCGAGCACGACCACCGAGTGCGGCATCGGGTGCGCGGCGGCCGGCTTCGCGCCGAGGAACACCAGCAGGGGTACGGCCAGAAGCACTGCGATCCGTCTCACCCGGCACATGATTGTCAACAAAATCGTCGGCAAACAGGGCCCGGGCCGTCTTCACAGCAAGTCACAGAAACAAGCGAAGGCCCCACCGCATGGATGGGGCCTTCGATCACTTGTGCGCCGCGTAGGACTCGAACCTACAACCCGCGGATTAAGAGTCCGCTGCTCTGCCAGTTGAGCTAGCAGCGCCTTATGACGGGCAGAACGTTAACACACCCATCGGTTGTCAGCAGGAAGAGTGCGCCGCGTAGGACTCGAACCTACAACCCGCGGATTAAGAGTCCGCTGCTCTGCCAGTTGAGCTAGCAGCGCTCTGCCCTGCAACGAGGAAAACGTTAGCACGGGCTCGGAAGATCCTCGAAATCGGCCGCTAACCACCGGAAGGGGGACCCGTCGCTTGCACCGATGCGTCAGTATGTCTGCGCTGAGAACTAAAGAACGGGGCTTGACGATGGTTGTCCTCCGCCGCTCACTGGCGACGATCATGGCGATCGGCCTGATCGCCTCTACCGCCGCGTGCAGCGACGAATCCGAACCGGCCTTCGCCGAGCCGGGCCCCTCCGCGGGCGCCAGCTCCGGCGCGTCCGCCCCGGCCACCGAGAGCACGACCGCCGCCGGGCCGGTGACGCTGGCCATCACGCCGGCTGCGAACAAGAAGGACGTGCCGGTCAGCGCGGAGATCGGGGTCAAGGTCAGCGGCGGCGAGGTGTCCTCGGTCACGCTCACCGACGCCAAGGGCAAGGCGGTCTCCGGCAAGCTGCGTGAGGACAAGTCGGCGTGGGTGCCGGACAAGCCTCTCAAGACCCAGCAGAAGTACGCCGCCAAGGTCGTCGCCACCGGCGCGGACGGCAGCAGCACCACCGCGGCCACGTCGTTCACCACGATGGGCGCGCCCGGCCGGCAGACCGGGACCGGTCTGTACCTGTTCGACGGCAACACCTACGGCGTGGCCATGCCGGTCGTCGTCGAGTTCAACCCGGGCATCAAGAAGGCCGACCGGGCCGCCGTGCAGAAGCGCATGTTCGTCGAGACGTCGCCCGCCCAGCCGGGTGTCTGGTCGTGGACCGCGGCCGGCACGCAGGCCTACTACCGGGCCCCCGAGTACTGGCAGACCGGCACGGCGATGAAGGTCCGGATCGCGGTCGGCGGGCTGCCCACCGGCGGCGGACGCTACGGCGACCAGGACCGCTCGGCGACCGTGAAGATCGGCCGCAAGTTCGAGATGAACGTCGACAACGCCTCGAAGAAGATGACGGTCCTGCGGGACGGCCAGACGGTCAAGACGATCCCGGTGAGCCTGGGCAAGAAGAGCACCCCGTCGTCCAGCGGGCACATGGTGGTGATGGAGAAGAAGGCGGCGACCGTCTTCGACACCACCGACACCGACGGCGCCGCCGGTTACCGCACCGACATCGAGTACGCGCAGCGACTGACCTGGAGCGGTCAGTACATCCACTCGGCTCCGTGGTCGACCGGCGCGCAGGGACGCACGAATGTGTCACACGGCTGTGTCAACGTGTCCCCGTCGAACGCCCGCTGGCTCTTCGAGAAGTCGCTGATCGGCGACCCGGTCGTGGTGAAGGGCACCGGGGACGAGCTGGGCTACGGCGACGGCTGGACGCCGTGGGACGTGAGCTGGGAGAAGTTCAAGGAGGGCAGCGCCCTCTAGGGGTCTCCTCGTGGTTCGTTCTCCCCGGCGGGGTACATCGATGGCGTAAGGCCGGTCACGGCACGAAACCGGGATTGGTGCGACGCTGTTTTTGGAGCACTATTGGGCGCCGAGGAGAACGACGCCGTGAGGGGACCATGGAGATGGATGGAATTCGGTCGGCAGAGCGGTCAGCGCCGGCCGCCCGCCGAGGGCGTCTGCGTCTCGCCGTGGCCGCGGTGCTCGCGAGCACTCTGCTGCTGACCGCCGCGTGCAGCGGCGACGACGAGCCCTCCTGGCAGGGCGGCGGCAAGACTCCCGAGGGGACCACCGCGTCGCGGGCCCCCGCGGCCGAGCCGACGTTGAGCACCGTCGCGGTGACGTCTCCCGCGGCCGACGCGAAGAGTGTCGAGCTCTGGTCCGAGGTGAAATACAGCAGCGAGGACCCGGCGAACACCGAGGTCACCGTGACCGCCAAGGACAAAGAGGTCAAGGGCACCGTCGACAAGGACGCGAATGTCTGGCGCCCGGCCGAGGGCCTGGCGTGGAACACGAAATACACGGTGAACGTCAGCACGCCCGCGGCCGACGGCAAGACCAACACCGCCACGAGCACCTTCACCACCATGAAGGAGCCGTCGAAGGTCGTGCGGGCGACCAGCTTCCTGGCCGACGGGCAGAAGGTCGGCGTCGGCATGCCGCTGATCATGAAGTTCGGGCGGGCCATCCCGGAGAAGTACCGGGCCGAGGTGGAGCGCCGCATGGTGGTGACGGCGACCCCCGCACAGGAGGGCACCTGGCGCTGGATCAGCGCGACCGAGGTGCACTTCCGGCCCAAGACGTACTGGAAGGCCAACTCGAAGGTCTTCTACAGCGTCAACCTCAAGGGTGTGCAGCTCGGTGACGGGTGGTATGGCCGGTCCAACCTGACCGTCGACCTGACCATCGGCCGCGAGATGATCATGACGGTCTCCAACAAGACCAAGCAGATGACCGTCAAGCAGGACGGCAAGGTCATCAAGACGATCCCGGTGAGCCTGGGCAAGTCGAGCACCCCGTCCTCCAGCGGCACCATGGTCGTCATGGAGAAGGCGGCGCACACCGTCTTCGACACCACCGACGAGGACCCGGTGAACGGCTACAAGACGCCGATCGACTGGGCCCAGCGCATCACGTACAGCGGCCAGTTCATCCACGCCGCCCCGTGGTCGGAGGGCGTGCAGGGCAAGCGCAACGTCTCGCACGGCTGCGTCAACGTCTCCGAGGCGCTGGGCGAGTGGCTGTTCCAGCGGACCATGATGGGTGACGTGATCACCGTCTCCGGGACCGAGGAGAAGCTGAAGAACGGCAACGGCTGGACCAACTGGAACATGAGCTGGGAAGAGTACAAGAAGGGCAGCTACCTGAGCTGACGGCTCTTCTCCCACGGCTTGGACGAGGGCGGGCCCCGATCATCGGGGCCCGCCCTCGTCATGTCGCCGGGAAGGCGCCGGTCACACCGGCCTGTCGCCCGCCCGCGGTGGCCAGTGCCCCGTAGGTGTCGCGCGCCGGGTCACGTTCGCCGTCGGCATGGGTGTACTGCACCGCGAAGACATAGCTGCCCGGCGCCAGCGTGCCCTGTCTCAGCGTGAACCGGTAGACGAGCCGTTCCTTCTCCTCGCTCACCGCCGTGGTGACCATGTCGGCCGGAATCGTCGTCCACCTGCCGGCCTCCTGGACCTCGGCGGTCTTCGCCACAGTGATCACCACGTCCAGCGCGGTGATCGTCGCGGTGGTGGTGAGAGTGACGTTGCCCTGCGCCCACGTCCCGATCGAGTGGCCGTCGACGACCGCGGCCGAGCTGAGGAACCCGTCCACCGGCCGCCAGGTCGGGGTGACCGTCGCCGGGGGCGGTGGCCGCCTCTCCACCGGCTCCTCACGCCCGGGCCCCTCACGGGCCGGCGCCTTGCTGCGGGCCGCCGGGGACGACGACGGCGCCGGCGAGTCCTCGCCGGCCGCCGGGGCGCGGTCCCGCTCGGGCTCGGGACGGTCGCCGGCGAGCCTGATGCCGGCGAACCCGACGACCAGGGTCGCCACCACCGACGCCGCGGCGGCGACCGGCCGCAACGACCACACCCACCGGCTCGGGGCCGGCTCGGTACGCCGCTGGACGATCCGGGTCAGCATGACGTCCCGGTCGGGCAGGTGCCGCTCGGCCTCGTGGCGCAGCACCGAGCCCAGGTCGGACTGTGGGCGCTCAGCCATGGTGGCCTCCCATCATCAGCGGCATCCCGCGGAGGAACTCACTCAACTGGGCGGCGCCCCGCGAGGTGTGGCTCTTCACCGCGCCGACCGAGATGCCGAGGATCGTGGCGACGTCCCGCTCCGGCACGTCGAACGCGTACCGCAGGACCACGCATTCGCGGCGGCGTTGCGGGAGTCGCTGCAGGGCCGCCCGCACATCGAGCACCGCGGGGGTGTCGCTCTCGCCGCGCTCGCGGCGCAGCAGGCCCAGCCGGAGCAGCCCGGACCGTTCCCTGGTCTGTTTCTTGATCCATTGACGGGCCAGGTTGGTCACGATGCCGCGGGCGTACGCGATCGGGCTGTCCGCGGCCTGGACCCGTTCCCAGTGCCGCCACACCTCCACGAACGCGTCCGCGGCCAGGTCGTCGGCGGCCTGCGAGTCGCCGGTCACCAGGTAGGCGAGCCGCGACAGGTCGGTGTGATGGTCGTCGAAGAAGCGCCGGAAGGCGTATTCGGTACCGATCTCGGACAAGGGACCGTTCCTGACCGTCAGGGGATTAGGGGGAACGACGGTCGCCCCGGGCCGTGGGGACGAGCCCGGGGCGACCGAGATCAGCCGATCTTCACGGAGTACGCGGTGGTGTCGAGCTGCCCCGAACCGGTGAAGATCTCGGTGCCGGCCTGCACGCTGGAGAGATACTTGGTCTTGGCCAGCCAGCCTCGCGCCACCAGGTCGTCGGTGAAGTCGGCCAGGTCGAGGTCGGCCGCCGAGGTGTTCGAGGTACGCACGAACGAGTACACCTTCCAGCCGATGTCACCCTTGTAGAGGTCCCAGGTGGTGCCGGCGATCGTCACGGTCGCCTGCTTGGTGCCGACCGGCCCGGCCCCACCCGACCTGTACAGCCAGACCATGACCTCGTCGGTCGGGTTGTTCTGCCAGTCCGGGTTGGCCATGTCGTGCAGCCACAGGTCGTAGGCGACGTTCATCACGTTGGCCGTCGACTGGGTGACCTTGAAGTTCCAGTCGGCGTCGACGGCCTTACCCGCACTGAGCTGGACCGGCAGGCCCGTGCCGGCGGGGACCTTCCAGCCCCAGTGCCAGCCGAGGACGGCGCTGGCGTACGACTTGACCTTGGTGTTGTCGCCGGCCCAGGTCCACCTGGTACCCCAGCTGAGACTGTCGCCGCTGAGGCCGTTCTCCCAGACGCACTGCGAGCCGGTGCCGTCGGCTTTGCCCCAGACGTTGTTGTTCACCCAGTACCCACCGCGGATCAGGGCCGCATAGTCGGTGCAGTTCTCGGCGCCCTTGGCGGCGGCGGTGGGCGTCTTCGAGACCGTCGGGGAAGCGGTGGGCGCCTTCGACACCGACGGGGAAGCCGTGGGCGTCTTCGAGACCGGCGCCGAAGTGGTGGGCGCCTTCGAGACCGCGGGAGAGGGCGTCGGCGAGCCCGTGGTGGCCACTGCGCCGCAGGTCACCCCGTTGACCGTGAACGCCGTGGGTACCGCGTTGCCGTCGGTCCATCCGCCGTTGAAGCCGACGGTGACCGTGGCGCCCGGGGTGATCGTCCTGTTCCAGCCCGCGTCGGTCACGCCGATCCGCGCGCCGCTCTGGCTCCAGGAGCCGTTCCAGCCGCCGGCCAGAAGCTGTCCCGCCGGGAAGGCGAAATCCAGTCTCCAGCCGTCGATGGTCGTGGCGCCGGTGTTCTTGATCTTCACGTCGCCGGTGAACCCGGAGCCCCACTGGTTGACGACGGAGTACGTGACCGAACAGCCGGTGGCCTCGGCGGCATCGGCGTTGAGGACACCGACGACGGCGGCCGCACTGCCGACGGCCAGCACCGAGAGCGGTACGACGATGCGCTTGGCGAGCATGAGGGGAGCTCCTGGGGACGACGAGTGATCCACACCCCTGTGGCTCGACGACCGCAAAAGGTTGCGCGCTCCCACGAGAAATTTTTCGGCCGCTCACCATATGGGAGCGAGTCCACCGAAAGAACTACAACGAAAAGGCCCCGTCCGTAGACGAGGCCTTTCACATGGGGTGATCGACGGGACTTGAACCCGCGACCCCCGGGACCACAACCCGGTGCTCTACCAGCTGAGCTACGACCACCATGCCCTGACGGTTACCAACCCCGCGGTGCCGACCAATCATAACGACTGCCCCGGGGGTCCCGTCGAGCGGGTTCCCTACAGCTCCGCCGCCACCGCTTTCGCCGCCTCCACGTCCGGCCCGGGCTGGGGAACGAAGACCGTGCGACGGTAGTACTCCAGCTCGCGGATGCTCTCCCGGATGTCGGCGAGCGCCCGGTGCGAGAGGCCCTTGGCCGGCTGCCCGAAATACACTCGCGGGTACCACCGGCGGCACAGTTCCTTGATCGAGGACACGTCGATCATGCGGTAGTGCAGGTGGGCATCGAGCGCCGGCATGTCCCGGGCCAGGAAGCCGCGGTCGGTGGCGATGGAGTTGCCACAGAGCGGCGCGGTCCGCGGGTTGGGCACGAACTCCCTGATGTACGCCAGGACCGCCTCCTCCGCCTCGGCCATGGTGATCGCCGACCGCCGGACCTCGTCGGTCAGGCCCGACTTGGCATGCATGTCGCGCACCACCGGCGGCATCGCGTCCAGCGCCGCGTCATCGGCATGGATGACCAGATCGACGCCCTCACCCAACACATTCAGCTCCGGATCGGTGACCAGGGCCGCGACCTCGATGAGCTTGTCCTTGCCCAGGTCGAGACCGGTCATCTCACAGTCGATCCACACCAGAAGATCCGCCACGCCGACAGCCTACGCCGGGCGGCACGCCGTTGTTCGGCACGTACGAGGCCACAGCCGCTCAACGTGCTGTTTGTCCGGTTTGTTGCCCGGACTTCCCACTTCGCCGAATGCCGGGTAAAGTGTACTTAACGGACGAAGCCCCCCTTCGGTTACTCCGTTCCCCCCGGTAAAGGGCCCTCCGTGTCGGCAGCACGGAGGGCTCTTTCATGCCCACCGGACCTGCGGCTTCTCACCCGGCGCCACGAACCCCACCAGCCGCTCCGCCTCCGCCTCCACCGACGAGCGATCCGCGGCCGTCAACGGGCGGAACGGGGCGATCTCCACCAGCGGGCCCTTCCGGGACCAGGTCGCCGCCACGAAACCGTCCACCAGCACCGTCGGATGCACCTGTGACCAGCCCGGCATCACCAGCGGCCGGTCATCCGGACGCAGGATCCTCGACCGGTCCGCGTGCCCCAGGACCGCGTTGTCGAACTCGGGCAGCAACACCACCGGGGCCGGCGCGTCCTCGTCCTCGATCGGCGCGTGCGGTAGGTCGTACAACTCGATGCCGTTCTCGTCCCGGAAGACCCGCAGCCGCGGCCGCAACGTCCCGAACAACGGCGCCAGGCGGGTCAGACCCGACCAGACCTGGACGTCCTTCACCGACGCCGGCCCGAACGCCGCCAGATAGCGCAACACCAGCGTCTCCGCGCTCGGCGCGGCGTCCAGCGGACGCCCCAGATAATCCTCGGCCAGAACGCATCCGACCCGCCCGCGATGCCCCCACGTCCCGGCGGGCGGCGGGTGCAGGAGAGCAAATCGCAGGTGTACGACCAGAGCCAGCTCGCCGAGGTCCGCCTCCGGAAACCGTGCCGCCAGCCGCCGGGCGATCTCCGGCCGGGTCAGCATCCCCTCCGCCATGACCTCCCGGCCCGCAGCGTCGAACGCCTCCGGATCACAGCCGCCGAGCCGTCCCGCCCGGCCCGCCATCCGCTCCAGGGCGGGCTGCATCGTCGGCCGCAGCCATCGGTAGTCGTCGCCGGTGCACAGATGCTGGGTGCCGCGCAGCAGGGCGCTGCGCACCACCGTCCGGTCCGTCAGCAGGCCGGTGAGGTCCGTCATCGCGAACTCCGCCGACCGTGCCCACAGCCCCAGATACGGCGCGTCCGACTCCTGCCCCTGCACCGCCACCAGGTGCTCGACGATCTCGGCAGCGCCACGTGGAGCCCGGTCGGCCAGCATCTGGCGCCGCAGGTAGGTCCGGTTCAGGACGCGCGTGGAGAGGACTGTCATGCCTCGACGCTAAGCGCTTCTGCGGCCACTTCCTGACCGCAAAGCAGCGGACCGCAAGGCTACTGCTTCTCCTGGTCCACCGGACCCGGCTGCGGGTCGGACTTGGAACGACTCCGGCCACCGACCGTCCGACGCCGGCGACGCTCGCCGTCCCCGGCACCGGCCAGCAACTCGGCGGCCTCCTCGCGGTAGCTGAGCAGCCGGCTCGCCGACGACGGCGACACCGGGCTCCCGGTGGGCGCGTCCTCCTCCGGTACGCCCGCCGCCGTCCCGCTGTTCGCCTGGCCGGCACGCGCGGCCACCGACTCGGCGGCCTTGATCCAGGCGGCCGGAGCGCGCCGTGCCGTCGGCGCGGGCCGAGCCGGGGCCGCCCCGCCGGCAGCCCGCCCCTGAGCCCGGGCCACCAGATCGTCCCCGCCGCCCTTGCCCCCGGTCGCCTTCCGGGGCCGCCTCGCCGCGCCCTTCTCCCCCGCCGCAGCCGCGGTGCCGGCGTCCTCGGCCGCCCGTGCCCTGCCCGCCTTCACCCCGGCCGTCCGCGGTTCGCTCCCGCTCTTCGCTGCCGTGTTGCTTTCGGTCACCCCCGCCGGCTGCGGCCGGTCTTCGACCACTCCCGCCGATTGCGGCCTGCTCTCGGTCACTTGCGGCCTGTTCTCGGTCGTTTCGACCGCATGCGGCTTGCCCCCGGCCACCTTGGCCGCATGCGGCTGCGCCTCGGTCGTTCCCGCCGCCGGCGGCCTGCTCTCGGCCGACTGCGGCTCGCCCTCGGCCGACTGCGGCTGGCCCCCGGTCATTCCAGCCGCCAGCGGCCTGCTCTCGGTCGCCTCGGCCACCTGCGGTCTGCGCTCGGCTGCCTCGGTGACCTCCGCTGCTTTCGGCCCGTCGTCGGTCACCGCCGCCGTCTTCGCGATGGGCTCGCCGGTAGCCTTCGGAGCCGCTTCGCCGGGGCGCTCGGACGGGATGTGCCGCGAGGGTGCGGCAGTGCCCCGAGTGGGAACCGGCGATGGCTTCCTCGGCAGAGTGGTCAAGCCATCCGCTTCCACTGCGTGCACCGACCGCCGGGGCTCGCTGGATTGCCGCACGGCCCGAGCCGGTCCGGGCCTGGCCGACGACGGACCGCTCGCGATTACCGC
This sequence comes from Actinoplanes sp. CA-252034, assembly GCF_050956125.1. Lineage (NCBI taxonomy): Bacteria > Bacillati > Actinomycetota > Actinomycetes > Micromonosporales > Micromonosporaceae > Actinoplanes > Actinoplanes sp. CA-252034. The sequence continues at coordinate 1,052,208 of NZ_CP191846.1, read as the reverse complement.
CGCCGTTCCCGATCCAGCCGTTCCCGTTCCCGTCGCTGTTCCCGTCGCCGCCGCCGTTCCTGTCGCCATCGGCGCTGGTGTGGCCCTCGTCGCCGATCCTGGCTGAGGGACCTCCTCATCGGAGGCAACGGTCTCTTCCACGGTGTGGACGCCCGTCGACGGCCGGGTGGCGGACTCTTCCGTGGCCGGGATCGGGGTCTCCACCGCATGGATCGACGCACGGACGCCGCCGGTCTCGGTGATCACGTCAGCGGCGGCCGGGTCGCCGTCCGCGACAGAGCCCGTCAAGCCGGCGGAAGTCGAAGCGTCAAACCCATCCGTCCTTCCGCCCGCGGGCGGGACCGTTTGCTCGGCGACTTCCTCCGGTGTCCCGCCCTCCGGCACGATCGCTCCGCGTCCCTCGCTGGGTGAGGGCTGCCTCGGCGCACCGGCTCGGGGCTGCTTCGCCGGGGCGGTGTCACTCTCGGCTGCTGGTCGATCGGTCGGGGCGTCGGCGGCTCGCCTCCCCCGCGGAGGCCACTCGGGCGGCGCGCTGGCGGAACCCGCGCCCGTGTCGTCGGCCCGGGCACCGTTCGAGGGCCGCGGGGAGGTGTTGTCCGGCGTGGACTTCTTCTGCGGCGGCGCCTGGGCCGCACCCTTGGCCGTCTCCGCGGGACGGCTCGGGGCGGCGGGGGACCTCGGGGACGGACGCGGGCCAGGACGGGGACTGCGAGCAGTGCCGATGCGGCTGGTCCCGGTAGCGATCCAGTCGGTCACCGCTGGACCGGTGTGAACAGCGATGCGCGTGATGACAGCTTCGGAAGCCGCCGCCGTCTCGGAAGGCGCGCCAGCCGTGGAAGGCGCGGCAGCCTCGGAAGGCGTGGGGGCCTCGGAAGGCGTGGGGGCCTCGGAAGGCGTGGGGGCCTCGGAAGGCGTGGGGGCCTCGGATCGCACGGCAGCCGAAGAAGGTCCGCCGGCCGACGAAGGAACAGCGAGGGACGAAGCAGCCCCAGCCGACGACGCAGCGACAGCAGGAGAGGAGGCGGCGGCTGAAGGAGCAGCTGCTTTGTTCGAGGAAGCCGTCGGAGAAGGGCCGGCGGCCGAAGCGGCGACGACCGAAGAGGGTGCGGCCTGCGAAGGGGCTACGGGTGCGGTGGCCGCTTCGACAGCTGCGGTCTCGGGGGCTGTGGTCTCGAGGGCTGTGGCCTCGGGTGGGGTGGTGGAGGCGGAGGTGTCCTTCGGAGCCGCGGCGGGGAGGTCGCCGTTGTCGCGGCGGGGGGCGGCTATCGGGATGCGGACGTTCGGCGATGTGTTGCGGCTGCCGGGCTGGGTGGGCGTGAACTTGCCGGCGTTACGGCGGGCGGCCTCGGCCAGGCGGGCGGCGGCACGGGCCTCGGTCTGGCGGGCGCGTTCGGGGGCGGTCGCGGCGACCCAGGCTCCGACCGCGGTGGCCTGGAACTGCGGTAGCTCGGCCGGGGTGTGCGGGCGCCGGTCGCCGCGGCGGGCGGGGACCTGGCCGGCCTGGAGCCCGGCGAGGGTCGAGGCCTCACCGAGCATGCTCAGCGGCTGGCCGGGGGCCGGCGTGCGCGCGCCGGTGGGGGCGGCGTCCGCATCACCCGTCCCCGACGCCCCGACGAGAGGCGTTCGGGCGGGGGCGAAGGAGGAACCGGTGGAAGAGGGGGCCGCGGAAACGGTCGCCGCAGAAGAGGTCACCGGGGAAGACGTCGCCGCGGAAGAGGTCACCGCGGAAGAGGTCGCCGCGGAAGAGGTGGCGGTCGGGGTCCAGGGGCCGGAGGGGGCCGCGGGGGTCAGGGTGGCTGTGGAGATTCCGGTGGAATCGGGGCTGCGGCCCGCCGACGGGACGGCGGGGGCGGCGAGGACTCCGGCGGGCGCAGCGCCTACGGGGTAGCCGGCACCGGGGTCCTCCTCGTCGAAGGTGTCGTCGGTGGCCGTACCGCCGGGGGTGGGGTCGAGGGTTGCGGTGGCGAGGGTGACGGGCCCGCCTGCCGGGAGTTCGGGGGTGCGGGTGCCCGGGGCGTTCGGCGGCCAGGCGAACTGCGGGAGAGCCGGCGGGCGGGGGCGGACGTCGGCGAGGGTGCGGGGGCGGTGGGCGCCGCCGTTGCGGGTGCCGGCGAAGTAGGCGACTCCGCCGGGCAGGGGCAGGGGGGCGCCGATGGCGTGCATCAGCTCGGGGACCTGGCTGGGTTCGACGACGTAGACGACCTCGCGGCGACGGCCCGGCCAGACGAGGACGGTCACGCCGGCCATCATCAGGAGGGTGCCGAGGGTGAGCAGGCCCCAGGTGCTGGAGCCGAGCCAGCCGGGGCGGACCTCGGCGACGACCGCGAGGCGGAGGACGGCGGCGCCGTCGGGGTTCATCAGGACGAGGCTGTACGGACGGTCGGTGAGCTCAGCGGGGGTGAGGCTGAGCAGGCCGGGCCCGCTGGCGGTCCAGAACGACTGTTGTCCGGGCGATCCGACGGGTGCGCCGCGGCCACCGACACGCGAGGTGGTGACGGGGAGGAGCCCGGTGCCGATGTCGATGGAGTCGACCTGGGTGTGCGGCACACCGTTGAGGTAGCGGGCGACCGCGTCGGACGGCGCGAGGCCGAGGAACGCACGGCCGTCGACGGTGGCGGCGGAGAGCCGTAGCTGGGTGTCGCCGATGCGGGCAAACGGGGCGTCGTCGCGCAGGAGCCGGTCGACGTCGGGGATGACGACGGCGTATCCGGGGACGGTGAGCCGTTGGAGCTCGCCGGTGAACGCGCCGCCGGGGTCGCGATGCTGCATGACCGCCCACAGCCCGCCGCCGCCCAGCAGTGTGGGCAGTCCGATGGTGAGTAACAGCATGCCGAGGATCGTGCGGAACACCCGCATCTTCTCTCCCCCTTCCCGGGCCTTACCTCGCGCACCATACAGACGCAAATAACCCCAAAGTGGTCAAATCAGCACGCGTTCCCCGATAGATGTGAAACGAGGCCCGAACCCCCGCAGGGGCCGGGCCTCGCCGAGCACGCGACAGGCGGCGTGGAACGTCAGGAGATATCGGCGGTCATCGTCAGGGTGTCCTGATCGATCTCGCTGGTCCGGGCGGTGAACTTGAACGTCCACTCCCCGGCCTGCGGCAGCCCGATGTCGCCGATGGCATGGAAGTCGGTGATCCGCAGCAGCGGGATCTCGATCGGCTCGATCCCCTTCGCCGGCAGCGCGGCCGTCGCCTTCCACTCCACGACCGGCAGCGGCTTGCTGTCGAGCGTGTACGCGTACAGGTGGATCGAATTGTTCCCGACCGCCGCCGGATAGATGCTGACCTGCAGCGACATGTCCTTGGAGGTGAGCGTCTGCGAGACCGTGGTGGAGGCCGGCCCGCTCTCGGCGGCCTGCACGGTCCGCGGCGGCGGCTCCTGCACCAGGAAGGACGTCACGCCCAGGATGACCACGATGATCGCCAGCTCGGCCGCGACGATCCGGCGCAGCGGGCCGGGCGAGTCGTCGTCGGCCCGCTTGCCCACCAGCTTGCGGGAGAAGGCCGCGACACCGATCACCAGCGCCGCGAGGCCGATCTTGGCGAGGATCATCCGGCCGTACGTGCTGTTGAGCAGCCCATCGACGTCGGACACCTCGATCAGCGCCTGCACCACGCCCGCGAAGACCAGCACCCCCACCGCGGTCATCGCCCAGCGTGACCAGATCGGGAGGATCGCGCCGAGCTCGCGACCGGTCGCCCGGGGCAGCAGGAACCCGAAGAGCATCACCAGGCCACCCACCCAGACGGCCATCGCCGCCAGGTGCAGAGCATCGATCACGACCGACACCCCGGCAACCGGCGAGGCGGTCGGGTGACCGGTCAACGGCCAGGTCGCGAGGGCCGCCACCCCGAGCACGCCGAGCAGCGCCAGGTCGAGCCGCGACTCTCCCCCGCCCGGCCCGTCGAGCAGGGGGCGCAGCAGGAACGCGGCGGCCGCCACCACACCGAGCCGGACCAGCATGACCGCCCCGAAGGTGGTGCCGAGAACATCGCGAATGTCACTCACCGTGACGTCGAACAGGCCGGTTCCCAACGTGTACGGCGCCTGCAGCCACAGGCCGAGCAGGGTGCTGCCGGCGACCAGTCCGATGCCCGTCCAGACCAGCCGGCCGGGACCGCGCCGCTCCAGCCGGTGCGGCCACAGCAGCGCCAGCACCAGCACCGGGCCGACCAGGAGCACGAGTCCCGCGTACCCCATATATTTGCCGACCGGGATCAGGGCCTTGACCAGCGGATCCACCGTGACGTTCGCATCATCGCCGCCGGTCGGGGGCGTCGAGGCCGCGCCCACCGAATAGGTGATCGTGCCCGCCACCGGATGGCTGTCGGCCGAGGTGACGCGGTAGGTGACCAGGTAGGTCCCGCGGGCGCCGCCCGGGCGCAGCGGGATCGTCACCTCGGTGCCGCTGACCGTCGGCTCGCCCTGATCGGCGCGGGAGCCGTCGGGCGCGAGCACCCGGATCTTGCCCGCGATCAACTGCACCGACTCGCTGAACTTCAGCGTCACCCGGTTGGGCGCATCCGGGACGACGGAGTTGGCGGCCGGGTCGCTGCCCGTCAGAGCGGCGTGCGCGCTCGCCGGCGCCGCTGCCAGCAGCGACCCGAAGAGTCCGATCAACAGCCCGACCAGCGCTGTCGTCACCCGGCGTCGGTTCATGGTCATGACTGGCATCCCTGCATGGTTCCAGATCGTCACTCGCATTGCCTGAGCGCGTACCATGACGCCTCGTGACGGCAGGCGACGGAGAAACGGACGAGACCACCGCGCTGGCCCTGGCCGCCCGCGACGGCGACCGGACGGCGCAGGCCGCCTTCGTGCGCGCCACCCAGGCCGAGGTCTGGCGGTTCACCGCGGCGCTCGTCGACCCGGGCGCCGCCGACGACCTCACCCAGGAGACGTTCCTGCGGGCCTTCCGAGCCCTGGACACCTTCGCCGGCCGGTCCAGCGTGCGGACCTGGCTGCTCGGCATCGCCCGTCGCGCCTGTGCCGACCACCTGCGCTCGGTGGTGCGCCGCCGTCGGCTCGACGCCCGGCTCGCGGCGCAGGCCGCCGTCGAGGCGCCGGCACCCGACCCGGCACACCGGCTCAGCAGCAACGACCTGCTCAGCCGGCTCGGTGAGGACCGGCGGACCGCGTTCCTGCTGACCCAGGTGCTGGGCCTGTCCTACGCCGAGGCGGCCGAGGTGGAGTCGGTCCCGGTCGGCACCATCCGCTCCCGCGTGGCCCGCGCCCGCGACGAGCTCATGGAGGCTGTGGCACAAGCCCGGGCGAGTTAGGACTTCCGCCTCTGGTCCTGTGAAGATGCTGCGAGTCACCATGGCCGGGAACCTCAGAGGAACGGACTCCGACTACCCCAAGGTGACCATGGAAACCTCACTGCGGACCCGCATGGCGGTCGCGTGGCCGTGGATCGGCACAGCGGCACGGCTCGGTCTCGCAACGGTCTGGCTGGTGGCCGGCGCACTCAAGGTCGGCGACCTGGCCGCGTCCGCCCGGGCCGTCAACGCGTACCAGGTGATGTCGTACGACACCGCCGAGGTGGTCGGTGCGGTCCAGCCGTTCCTCGAGATCGCGCTCGGCCTGCTCCTGCTGATCGGCCTGTCGACCCGGCTCACCGCCGTCATCTCGGCGCTGCTCCTGACGGTCTTCATCGCCGGCATCGTCTCGGCGTGGGCGCGCGGCCTGCGGATCGACTGCGGGTGCTTCAGCAGCGGCGGCGAGCTGGGCCGCGGCGAGAGCACCGCGTACGGCCTCGACATCCTGCGGGATCTGGCGTTCCTGGCACTCTCCGGGCTCCTGGTATGGCGGCCCCGTACCCGGTTCTCACTCGACGGCGTCCTCCTGGGGGAAAGATGAGCAAGGGCAAGGACCGCGCGGCCAAGGCGCGGCAGATCGTCGCCGACCAGAAGGCGGCCGAGCGGCGCCGCACCGTGACCCTCTGGACCTCGGTCGCCGTAGTGCTGGTGCTCTTCGTCGCCGGGCTGATCGGCTACACCGTGCTGAGCGGGAAGGACGACGGCACACTCGTCATCCCGAGCGCCGCCGTCGACGAGGGCACCGCGTTCGCCGTCGGCAGCGGGCCGGTCGTTGTCGACGTCTACGAGGACTTCATGTGCCCGGCCTGCGGCAACTTCGAGACCACGAGCGGGCCCGCGCTCAAACAGCTCGCCGACTCCGGCAAGATCACCATCCGGTTCCATCCGGTGGCGATCCTCGACCACTTCTCCAAGGGCACCGAGTACTCCACCCGCGCCGCCGCCGCGTCCGCGGCCGCCGGCCAGGAGGGGAAGTTCACCGAGCTGCACGACGTGCTCTACGCCAACCGGCCGGAGGAGAACACCGAGGGCCTGAGCAACACGAAGATCATCGAGCTGGCCGCGTCGGTCGGCCTGACCAGCGACACCTTCGTCGCCGCGGTGAACGAGGGAACCTACGAGCCGTGGGCGACCCGGGCGACCAAGACGTTCTCGGACCGGGGATACACCGGCACCCCGACCGTCCTCGTCGCCGGGCAGAAGATCGAGAAACCGACGACCGACGTGCTCACCGAGGCCGTCACCAGGGCAGCCGGGTGAGACGGCTCCTCCCCACGATCCTGGCGGTGGCCGGCGCGATCCTCGTGCCGGCCACTCCGGCGTCCGCCCACGCCGGCGACACCACCTCGGTCAGCGACTACCGGATCACCGTCGCCGGGCTCAGCAGCCCCCTCGACGGTGTCACCGTCCGCGTCGTCGAAGGCGGGGCGCGGCTCGAGCTCGGCAACGACAGCGGCCGTGCCGTCGAGATCCTCGGCTACTCCGGTGAGCCGTACCTGGAAGTGCGACCGGACGGCACCTACGAGAACGTCAACTCGCCGGCCACGTACATCAACCAGACCCTCGGCGGCGAGACCGCGATCCCGGCCGCCGCCGACCCGACCACCGCGCCCACCTGGCGCCGCGTCTCCGGCGACACCACCGTCCGCTGGCACGACCAGCGCGCCCGCTGGACCGAGCCCGCTCCCCCACCCGAGGTGACCGCCGACCCCGGCCGGGCACACCGGGTGCGCGAATGGGTGGTGCCCCTGCGCGACCAGACGCGCACCTTCGAGATCCAGGGCGCCATCGACTACGAGCCACCCCCGGCGGCCTGGGCGTGGTGGCTCGGCTCGGCCCTGCTGGGCCTCACCGTCGTCCTTCTCGCCCGGCCGCGGCCCGGGGTGGCGGGTCCACTCGCGCTCCTCGGCGGCTTGATCACCTGGGGGTACGTGGTGACGACCGCCCTGGACGGGGCCGGCTGGGCGCCCGTACCGATCCTCGCCGGCCTGCTCGCCGGCGCGGCGGTCCGCTGGAGCCCGCCGTTCTATCTCACGCTGGCCGGTTTCATCCTGGCCGCGTTCGCCGGCTTCGGCAGCGCCGACGTCTTCTTCGCCGCCGTCGTCCCGTCCGCCGGGCCCACCTGGTTCCCCCGGGTCGCCGTGGCCTGCGCCATCGGTGTGGGCGCCGGCCTGGCCTTCACCGGCGTCCTACGCCTCCGCGCCGCCGTCCCCGAGCCGGCGCCGGCCTGACTTCCCGTCCCCGAGTCGTCCGGTTCTCCGGTCTCCGGTTCTCCGGTCTCCGGTTCTCCGGTTCTTCGGTCTCCGGTTCTTCGGTCTCCGGTTCTCCGTGACGGCACGTCCATCCGCCACCGGCTCGCCCGCCCGCCCACCTGCCTGTCTGTCTGGCTGGCTGTCTGCCGGGCAGGGGTCAGACGCCGGCGATGTCGTCCACGTTGACATTGACGGCCAGGACGTTGAGGCCGTAACCCTGCAGAGCCGCCGTCACCGACTGCTGCACCGCGGCGGTCACCTCGGCCACCACCCGGCCCGCCTCCAGGACCAGCACCACATTCACCGTCACGTCGCTGCCGGTCACCTTCGCGGTGACGCCACGGCTGCCGTCGCCGACCTGGTCCAGCCCGACCTTGTCGAGGACGCTGTTGAAGAAGCGGGCCACGTCACCGCCCAACTCCGCCACACCCGGCACGGCCTTCGCCGCCGCGACCGCGATCTTCTCGACGACCTCGCTGGAAACCGTGGTGGTGCCCGGCTGGGTCGTGCCGTCCGTAGCCTCGCTCATAGCGCTGATCTCCACTCTCGACGCCTGTGCCGCGCAGCGTACTCACGCACGGCGCGCCGATGCCATCCCGGTCGGCGCCCCGCGACGTGAAATTCTCGCGAAGGCTGTCACTCGACGTGCAGAACACCTTGCGGAACGCCGCCGTTTCCGTTCCCGAACAGCATTCGGAGGAACCGAAAACCGGCTTCCACGAGACCGCCGAAACGGAATCCACAGGGCTCCATTATTGGCATGAACCAATACGGACACGGGGCGTGAACAATTGCTAACGTTCAGTTATCGCATTACTCGAGGAGGAACGATGCCCGACCATTACGGAGACGAACTCACCCTCCGGCTCTCCGGCATCGCCGAGACCCGGCTCCTGGCCGACGACGCGGCCCTCACCCGCTTCATGCGTGACCTGGTCGATCGCATCGGCATGACGGTCATCGCCGGCCCGCTCGTCGCCACCGAGGACGGACCGCCCGAAAAGGCCGGGAAATCCGCGGTCGTCATCCTCGCCGAATCACACGCGGCCATCCACACCTACCCGCATCTACGCGAGATCTTCGTGGACATCTTCTCCTGCAAACCGTTCCGCGAAGCCGACGTTCTCGACGAATTCCACCGCCTCGTCGGTGACTACGAGATCAGCGAACGCACCCTCACCCGCCGCGGCGAGGAATGGCCCCGCGACCTCGCCGCCGCCCGCGAACTGTGGAGCACACAACGAATCCCCGGATGACCACACTAGGGTCGGTTCCATGACAGACAACGTGCGTCTCGGCGCCGGCGACGCAGCGCCCGACTTCACCCTCCCCACCGACACCGGCGACAGCCTCTCCCTCAAGGACCTGCGCGGTCGCAAAGTCGTGCTGTACGCGTACCCCGCCGCCATGACGCCCGGCTGCACCAAACAGGCCTGCGACTTCCGTGACAACCTCGCCTCCCTGCAGGCCGCCGGATACGAGGTCGTCGGCATCTCCCCCGACAAGCCGGCCAAGCTCGCCAAGTTCCGCGAGCACGACGCCATCACGTTCCCGCTCGTCAGCGACGAGGACAAGAGCGTTCTCATCGCCTACGGCGCCTTCGGCGAGAAGCAGCTGTACGGCAAGACCGTCACCGGAGTCATCCGCTCCACCTTCGTCATCGACGAGAACGGCGTGGTCGAGCACGCCCTCTACAACGTCAAGGCCACCGGCCACGTCGCCAAGCTCCGCCGCGACCTGGGCCTCGACTGAAAAGTCAGCGGAAAGCCCTAACTCCGGGCGCCCCCGGCCGATGGTGAGGACGAACCCTTCCCCGGCAAGCGGAACCCGGACTCACGGCGGCCGTCATGCGGTAACCAACCCGCAAGGCGGCCGCCGTGCACGATTCCACGCGACCCCATGCGCCCTGTACGCTAGACACCATGGCTCACGCCAAGTACACACGCGACATGTTGACGGAGGCTGTCGCCGCCTCCACCACGATGACGAGCGTCCTGCGCCACCTCGGCCTTCGACTGAACGGCGGCTCACACGCTCACCTCCGCCGACGGATCACGCAGCTCGGCATCGACACCTCACACTTCCTGGGGGTGCGCATGCCCGGGGCACACGCAGCCCGCGCCGCCGCCGACCCGACGAGATCCTGATCATGCGCCCGCCTGAGGCGAAGCGGCAGGCCCCGACTCTGCTGCGCCGGGCGCTCGAGAGATCGGCCGCCCGTACCTCTGCGCCGAGTGCGGCATCGGCGGCGCCTGGAACGGGCGGGCTCTAACCCTGCAGGTCGACCACATCGACGGCGAGTTCTGGAACTGCCGGGCGGAGAACCTCCGATTCCTCTGCCCCAACTGCCACAGCCAGACGGCGAACTACGCGGGGCGCAACCGGCCCGCCATCGGATTGCGGTGGTCCGAGTCGACGAGCGGGGCGATCCCGTGGCGACTCCGCAACGATCGGAGCAGCTCACCGAGGAGACCCGGATCGAGGTGATCCAGCGGGTGGCCCGCAAAGACCTTTCCGTCGCCGACGGGGCGCGGACGCTGGGCTGCAGCACCAGCCAGGTGTACGCACTGATGCGCCGCTGGGAGGCCACCGGGACGCTGGCCGTGGCAGCCGCCCGCCGGCGGCCGCGGATTCCCGGCATCACCCGTGCCGAGATCGTCGCGTTCGCGGTGGCGAATCCCACGTGGGGCCCGCGTAAGGTCGCTGCGGCTCTCCGGGTGCGGCCATCGCTGCCCATCACGGTCTCGGCATCCACCGTGGAGAACATCCTCCGAGAAGCCGGACTCAACACCGCGGCGGCCAGATCGGCCGTGAGCAGTGGACTGGAGAGACATCCGACCGATTACACTCTTCACAGCGCTTTGCCTTGACGGGCAAATCGGGCGGAAGTGGCGGAATAGGCAGACGCGCGGGTTTTAGGTACCCGTGCCCGTGAGGGTGTAGGGGTTCAAGTCCCCTCTTCCGCACCCACAAAAGCGGCCCGGCTCTGAGAGCCGGGCCGCTTTTGTTGTGGTGTCGTCAGCAGGAGGAGGGGGCCGGTTCGGCGGCGGCCAGGTCCACCAATGGCTGGTCGGCGGCGGGGGCCTCGGCGCTGGGGGCCGTGGCCGACTCCGGGAGCGGCGCGGCCGAGGTCGCCGCGGCGGACGGGGGCGCCGACTTGGCAGCCTTGGCCGGGGTCGAGGTGGTGGCCTTGGCGGTGGGCGTGGCGGCCTTCTCGACCGTGGTGACCGTGGTGGAGCCGCCGGTGATGCGGGTGCTCGTCTTCTGGACGGTGCCGGGGGACATCTTCACGCCGGTGACGGTGGCCGTGTTGCCGTACACATCGGTGATTTTGATCTTGTAGGGTCCGGAGCCCGCACCCGCGTCGATGAGCCAGTAGTTGTAGTCGGTGCGGTGGGCGCTCTTGAAGCTGCCGCCGCCACTGGCGACCTGCACCTTGGAGAGCAGGTTGGCGTGGTTGTCGATGCGGGCCGCGAACCAGTACTGGGAGGCGCCCTCCTTGATCCGCACGCTGATGCCGGCGGGGGTGGCCGGGTTCGTCACCAGCTTGTACTTGATCGGGATGATGCCGTCGATCTCGGCGCCGATCTTCTTGAACGCGGTGCGGCTCAGGTCGATGTGGCCGGCGGGGCATTCGGGGCAGGAGTCGAAGACCTTGACGCGGACCTTGCCCTTGGGGCCGGTGACGTCGAGGTAGGCGCCGCAGGACGCGCCCGCGGAGTACTCGGAGGGGCCGAGCGCGACGTAGAGGTCGTCGGCGGGGACCTCGAGCGAGCAGTTGCCGGAGGTGCCGGCCAGGTCGTAGAAGGTGGCCTTGCCGGATTTCTGGGTGGTGCCCGGTGGGGCGGCGCAGGCCGATCCGCCGTTCGTCAGGAGCATGGCGACGCCGAGGATGCCGGCGAGGACGGCGGCGCCGCCGGCGGCGAGCCATCGGGCACTGAACGCGGATCGATGAGCACTCACGACCTGGCATCCTGGTCGCCGGGCGGGGGTGGGGGCAACTCTCCTAAGACTCTCCTAAGGCGCCGTCACTCTGCACGGTGACCTGGTCACCCACGTGAAGGTGGCCGGTCAGGTCGGGGATGAGGTTGACGGCGAAGTCGAGGCTGGTGCCGAAGCGGCGGTGGCGGCCGAGGATGTGCAGCGGTTGACGGCCGGTCTCGCCGGTCTCCTGGTCGATGGTGGTGACGCGGCAGCGGCCGCAGGGCTTGGCGACGCGGAAGGTGAGGTCGCCGATGTGGAGGCGCCGGCCGAGCCAGTCGTCCTCGGCCCAGGCGGGGGCGCCGGTGACGACGATGTTGGGGCGGAAGCGGTGGATGGGGACGGGGTCGTCGCCGGCTTCGAGGAGCCAGTCGTTGACGGCGTCGAGGGAGGCGGTGTTGGCGAGCAGGACGGGGTAGCCGTCGGCGAGGCTGACGCGGTCGTCGGGCTGGGCGAACTCGGTCACCGCGCGGGTGGTGGGGTCGGCCTGCCAGACCAGGCGGGCGTCGCGGCGGAGGAAGGCGGTGACCCAGTCGGTGTCGGCGATGCGGGCGGGGACGGGTGTCTTGGAACGGAAGACGCGTACTTGGGCTTCGGGGCCGTCGGCGGGTTCGGGGAGGTCGATGTCGGGCATGCCGGGGGCGCTGAGGTGCAGGCCGCCGGGGTGTGGGCGGGCGGTGAGCTGGGTGAGGGTGGCGGTCTCCCGCTGGGTGATGCCGACGCCGTCGGCGTCGACGATCATCCAGCGGCGGTCGGTGGCGAGGCCCCACGGTTCGACAGCGGCTTCGTCGTGGTCGAGGCGGTGACAGCCTTTGACCGGGTACGTGTGGAGCGAGCTGATCCGCATGCCCGCAACCCTGCCACGGCGGCGTCGTGGTCGAGTTTCTGGAGGGTCGGGTCGGGTGTTGAAGGGACATGAAGTCTGGTTTTCTGAAAGTTCTTATGCATAAGCTGCTTCCGTGAATGACGGAGCGGTCAAAGCCGCCGGGCGTGTGCTGGATCTGTTCCAGGGCGCGCGCCTGACCCCCACGCAGCGGCGCATCGCGCACAGCCTGGTCGAGCACGCGGCGAAGGCGGCGTATCTGTCCGCCGCCGAGGTCGCCGAGCTGGCCGGGGTGAGTCAGCCGTCGGTGACCCGGTTCGCGATGGCGCTGGGCCACTCGGGCTATCCGGCGCTGCGGCGGGAGTTGCGGGCGCTCACCGCGGACGCGCCGGCCGAGCCGGCGGAGCGCAACGCGATGCAGCGCGCGGTGCACGCGGAGACGGAGCACCTGCGGCGGCTCGGGGAGCAACTGCACGACCCCGAGGACGTACGCAAGGCGGCCGCCCTGCTGATCGGGAGCCGTCCCCTGCCGGTCCTGGGCCTGCGGGCCGCGGCGCCGTTGGCTGCGTACTTCGGGTATTTCGCGGCCAAGGTGTTCCCCGGCGTGCGAGTGCTCGACGGTGGTGGGACGAGTCTGCTGGACCGGCTCGATCAGGCCCGCGCGGACGGTGCCGGTGCGATGCTGGCGATCGTGCTCCCCCGCTATCCGCGCGAGTCGGTGGAGGCCGTCCGCGAGGCACGGGCGGCCGGGCTGTCGGTGGTCGCGATCACGGATTCGGCGGTCAGCCCGGTGGCCGAGCACGCCGACGTGGTGCTGCCCGCCGCGGTGGGCACGCAGCTCGTGTTCGACCTGCACACCGGCCCGATGACGATGGCCATGGTGCTGTTGCAGGCGATGTGTGACGCGGCCCCCGAGCCGGTGCAGAGCCGCCTCGAGGAGTTCGAGGCCACCGCCGCGCGGCGGCACATTTTTCTCGCGTAGAGCGCGTAGGGAGGAGACGAGCATGTCGGAGATCCGGGCGCCGCGCGGTACGGCGTACACCGCGCAGGGCTGGCCGCAGGAGGCCGCCAAGCGGATGCTGATGAACAACCTCGACCCGGAGGTGGCCGAGAGGCCGCAGGATCTGGTGGTCTACGGCGGGACCGGCAAGGCGGCGCGGGACTGGCCGTCGTTCCACGCGATCGTGCGTGAGCTGGACGAGCTGAAGGGCGACGAGACGTTGCTCGTGCAGTCCGGTAAGCCGGTCGGTGTGCTGCGCACGCACGAGTGGGCGCCGCGGGTGCTGATCGCCAACTCGAACCTGGTCGGCGACTGGGCGACGTGGCCGGAGTTCCGCCGTCTGGAGCAGCTCGGCCTGACCATGTACGGCCAGATGACCGCCGGCTCGTGGATCTACATCGGCACGCAGGGCATCCTGCAGGGCACCTACGAGACGTTCGCCGCGGTGGCCGCCAAGAAGTACGGCGGTGACCTGGCCGGGACGCTGACGCTGACCGGTGGCTGCGGTGGCATGGGTGGCGCGCAGCCGCTCGCGGTGACCATGAACGGTGGCGTCTGCCTGATCGTGGACGTCGACCGGACCCGTCTGCAGCGCCGTGTCGACACCCGCTACCTGGACGTGATCGCCGATTCGCTGGACGAGGCGGTGGCGACCGCGTTGAAGGCGAAGGCCGAGCGCAAGGCACTGTCGGTCGGGGTGGTCGGCAACGCCGCCGAGGTCTTCCCGGAGCTGCTGGCGAAGGGTGTGGCGATCGACATCGTCACCGACCAGACCAGCGCCCACGACCCGCTCAGCTACCTGCCCACCGGCGTGGAGCTGGACGACATGGCCGAGTATGCGCGGGCCAAGCCGGAGGAGTTCACCGACCGGTCGCGGGTGAGCATGGCCAGGCAGGTCGAGGCGATGGTCGGGTTCCAGGACGCCGGGGCCGAGGTGTTCGACTACGGCAACTCGATCCGTGGTGAGGCGAGACTGGCCGGGTACGAGCGGGCCTTCGACTTCCCCGGGTTCGTGCCGGCGTACATCCGGCCGCTGTTCGCCGAGGGTAGGGGCCCGTTCCGGTGGGCCGCGCTCTCCGGTGACCCGGCCGACATCGCCGCCACCGACCGGGCCGTGCTGGAGCTGTTCCCGGACAACGACCCGCTGGCCCGGTGGATCCGGCTGGCCGGGGAGCGGGTCGCCTTCCAGGGGCTGCCGTCGCGGATCTGCTGGCTGGGCTACGGCGAGCGGGACAAGGCCGGTGTCCGGTTCAACGACATGGTCGCGCGCGGTGAGGTGAGCGCGCCGATCGTGATCGGGCGGGATCATCTGGACGCCGGGTCGGTGGCGTCGCCGTACCGGGAGACCGAGGCGATGCTCGACGGGTCCGACGCGATCGCCGACTGGCCGCTGCTGAACGCGCTGGTCAACACCGCTTCCGGGGCGAGCTGGGTGTCGATTCACCACGGTGGCGGGGTGGGCATCGGGCGCAGCATCCACGCCGGTCAGGTGTGTGTGGCCGACGGGACGGCGCTGGCCGGGCAGAAGATCGAGCGGGTGCTGACCAACGACCCGGCGATGGGTGTGCTGCGGCACGTGGACGCCGGATACGAGTCGCACTCGGCCGGTGGCGTGCAGATCCCGATGGCGCGATGAGCGGGTTCGCCGAGCTGTGGGCCGAGATCGCGCCGGTCGGGCGGGCCGACAGCGGCGGCTATCTGCGGTTCGCGCTGACCGAGCCGGAGCTGACGCTGCGGGACTGGTTCCGGGGGCAGGCCGCCCGGCGGGGCATGACGGTCACCGACGACGGCAACGGGAACCTGTTCGCGTGGCGGGGTGAGCCGTGGGCGCCGGGGACCGTGCTGACCGGGTCGCATTTCGACTCGGTGCCGCACGGGGGCGGTTACGACGGGCCGCTGGGGATCGTGAGCGCGTTCCTGGCCGTGGACCGGGTGCCCGCGGACCGCAAGGTCGGCGTCGCGGCCTTCGTCGAGGAGGAGGGGGCGCGTTTCGGCGTACCGTGCCTGGGGTCCCGGCTCTTGACCGGGGTTGTCGACCCGGCTCGCGCGGCCGCCCTGACGGATCGTGACGGCGTCTCGTTCGCTGAGGCGCTCGGGGCCCCGCCCGCCGGGCGGGACGAACGGGTCACCGGTCTCGCGGCGGTGGTCGAGCTGCACATCGAGCAGGGTGTCGCCCTGCAGACGCCGGTCGGGGTGGCCAGCGCGATCTGGCCGCACGGCCGGTGGCGGATGGACTTCGCCGGCGTCGGTGACCACGCCGGGACCACCCGGATGACCGACCGGCACGATCCGATGCTGACGTTCGCGTTCACCGTGCTCGCCGCGAACAAGGAGGCCCGGCTCTCCGGGGCGCATGCCACGGTCGGCCGGGTGCAGGTCGAGCCGAACGCCACCAACGCCATCCCGTCGCTGGTCCGCGGCTGGCTCGACGCCCGCGCCGCGGACACGGCCACCCTCGACCAACTGGTCGACACGGTCGTGAAGAAGGCGACCGAGCGGGCCGGCCGGGACGGCACCACCCTGGAGGTGACGGCCGAGTCGGTGACCGGCGAGGTCGCCTTCCAGGCGGACCTCGCGCAGCGGATCTCCGCGCTGCTCGGCGGCGCGCCGATCCTGCCGACCGGGGCCGGGCACGACGCCGGGGTGCTGTCCGCGCACGTGCCGACCGCGATGCTGTTCGTCCGCAACCCGACCGGGGTGTCGCACTCGCCCGCCGAGCACGCCTCCGACGCCGACTGCGAAGCCGGTGTCGAAGCCCTGGCCCGGGTGCTGGAGGACCTGACGTGATGACGGTGTTCCACGCGCGGCACGCCTGGGTCGGGGACGGGGTGGCCGAGAACGTGCGGATCGAGATCGAGAACGGCCGGTTCACGGCGGTCACCCCAGGATCGCCGGCCGCGGGCGAGCCACTGCCCGGGCTGGTGCTGCCGGGCCTCGCGAACGCGCACTCGCACGCCTTCCACCGGGCGCTGCGCGGGCGCACGCACACCGGCCGGGGCAGCTTCTGGACCTGGCGGGACCAGATGTACGCGGTCGCGGCGACCCTCGACCCGGACGGTTATCTGGCGCTGGCGCGGGCCGTCTACGCCGAGATGGCGCTGGCCGGGATCACCTGCGTCGGTGAGTTCCACTACCTGCACCACGCGCCGGGCGGGGTCCGGTACGCCGATCCGAACGCGATGGGCGCGGCGCTGATCCAGGCCGCCGAGGAGGCCGGGATCCGGATCACCCTGCTCGACACGCTCTACCTCACCGGCGGTGTGGACGGCACACCGCTGCACGGTGTGCAGGAACGGTTCGGCGACGGCGACGCCGGCGGGTGGGCGGCGCGGGTGGCCGATCTGCGCGGCGGGCCGCACGCGGTCGTCGGGGCGGCGATCCATTCGGTACGCGCGGTGCCCGCCGGCCAGTTGGCCGAGCTGGCCGGTCGCGCGCCACTGCACGTGCACCTCTCCGAGCAGCGGGCCGAGAACGAGCAGTGCCGGGCCGTGCACGGCTGCACCCCGGCCGAGTTGCTGGACCGGCACGGTGTCCTCGGGCCCGGCACCACCGCCGTACACGCCACCCACCTCACCGAGGGTGATGTGAAGCTGCTCGGGGACAGCGGCACCGGTGTCTGTTTCTGCCCCACCACCGAACGTGACCTGGCAGACGGCATCGGCCCGGCCCGCACCCTGGCCGACGCGCATGTGCCGCTCAGTCTCGGCAGCGACAGCAATGCGGTGATCGACCCGTTCGAGGAGATTCGTGGGCTGGAGATGAACGAGCGGCTGGCCAGTGAGAGCCGTGGCCATTTCCCGGCCGCGTCGCTGGTCGCGGCGGCGACGGCGCATCGGGCCCTCGGCTGGGACGATGCGGGCGCCATCGCGCCCGGGTTGCGGGCCGACCTGGTGGCGATCTCTCTTTCCACGGTACGGACCACCGGCGCGCACCCGTCGCAGGCGATTCTGGCCGCCACCGCCGCCGACGTCACGCACGTGATCTCCGGCGGCCGGCGGATCGTCGCCGACGGCGTGCACACGCTCGTCGACGTCCCCCGAGAGCTGGCGAAGGTGCTCCGATGAGTCTGCTCGTCACCAACATCGGTGAGCTGGTCACCAACAGTGACCGTCGTCTCGGGCTCGCCCGAGACATGGCGGTGGTGACCGAGAACGATCGGATCGCCTGGGTCGGCCCGGCCAGTCGTGCCCCGGCCGCCGACGCGGTCCTCGACGTGGACGGCGCGGCCGTGCTGCCCGGTTTCGTCGACAGCCACGCCCACCTCGTCTTCGCCGGGGACCGGGCGGCCGAGTTCGCGGCCCGGATGGCGGGGGAGCCCTACACCGGCGGCGGCATCCGCACCACCGTCGGCGCCACCCGCGCGGCGAGCGATGACGATCTGCGCCGGGCCACCACCCGGCTGGTCACCGAGATGCGCCGGCAGGGCACCACCACCGTCGAGATCAAGAGCGGCTACGGGCTGAACGTCGACGACGAGGCCCGCTCCCTGCGGATCGCCTCGGAGCTGACCAGCGAGACCACCTTCCTCGGCGCGCACGTGGTGCCCGCCGAGCACGCCGGTGATCCGTGGAAGTACGTCGGCCTCGTCACCGGGCCGATGCTGGCGGCCGCCAAGCCGTACGCCAAGTGGATCGACGTGTTCTGTGAGCGCGGCGCCTTCGACGAGGACCAATCCCGCACCATTCTGGCCGCCGGGCAGGCCGCCGGACTCGGACTGCGCGTGCACGGCAACCAGCTCGGCCCCGGCCCCGGGGTGCGGCTCGCCGTCGAGATGGGCGCCGCGAGCGTCGACCACTGCACTCATCTCGACGACGCCGACGTGGACGCGCTGGCCTCGACCGCGATCGACTGCATGTGCGCCGACGGCGGGCACTCCAGCACCGTCGCCACCCTGCTGCCGGGCGCCGAGTTCTCCACCCGCTCGCCCTATCCGGACGCGCGGCGGCTGCTCGACGCGAACGTCACCGTCGCACTGGCCACCGACTGCAACCCCGGGTCGTCGTACACCTCCTCGATGTCCTTCTGCATCGCCCTCGCCGTCCGTGAGATGCGGATGACCCCGGCCGAGGCGGTGTGGGCGGCGACCGCCGGTGGCGCGCAGGCGTTGCGCCGCGGCGACGTCGGCCGGATCGCGGTCGGCGCCCGCGCCGACCTGATCGTGCTCGACGCGCCCTCCCACCTGCATCTGGCCTACCGGCCCGGTGTCCCCCTGGTCCGTTCCGTACTGCACAACGGAGTGCTTCAATGATCGTCACCGTTCAGTCCACCGGCGTCTCCGCGGCCGACGTGGTCGCCGTCGCCCGCACCGACGCGCATGTCGAGATCGCGCCCGAGGCAGTCGAGGCGATGGCCCGCAGCCGGGCCATCGTCGACGGCATCGAGGCCTCCGGGCGGCCCGTCTACGGCGTCTCCACCGGGTTCGGCGCTCTCGCCGGCACCTCCATCGAACCGGCCCGCCGCGCCGAGCTGCAGCACGCGCTGATCCGCTCGCACGCCGCCGGCATCGGCGCGCCCATGCCCCGCGAGGTGGTGCGGGCCATGATGCTGCTGCGGGTGCGGTCGCTGGCGCTCGGCCGCTCCGGGGTCCGGCCGGTCCTCGCCCAGGGTCTCGTCGACCTGCTCAACCACGACATCACGCCGTGGGTGCCGGAGCACGGGTCGCTCGGCGCCTCCGGTGACCTGGCGCCGCTCGCGCACTGCGCGCTCGTGCTGCTCGGCGAGGGCTGGGTGCTCGCCAAGGACGGCTCCCGGATCGCCGGCGCCGAAGCACTGCGCAGCGCCGGGCTGAGCCCGCTCGACCTGGCCGCCAAGGAGGGCCTGGCGCTGATCAACGGCACCGACGGGATGCTGGGGATGCTGCTGCTGGCGATCGCCGACGCCCGGCACCTGTTCACCATGGCCGACGTGACCGCGGCCCTGGCCATCGAGGCGATGCTCGGATCCGACCGGCCGTTCCTGCCCGAGCTGCACGACATCCGCCCGCATCCGGGGCAGGCCGCCTCGGCCGCGAACATCCACCGGCTGCTGCAGGGCTCGGCGATCATGGACTCGCACCGCGACGACCTGGCACACGCGGTGCAGGACGCGTACTCCATGCGGTGCGCTCCGCAGGTGGCCGGAGCGGCCCGCGACACCCTCGACTTCGTCATCACGACCAGCGGGCGGGAACTCGTGTCGGTCGTCGACAACCCGGTCGTGCTGCCGGACGGGCGGGTCGAGTCGACCGGCAACTTCCACGGTGCGCCGCTCGGTTTCGCCGCCGACTTCCTGGCCATCGCCGCGGCCGAGGTCGGCGCCATCGCCGAACGCCGGGTCGACCGTCTGCTCGACGTCACCCGCTCCCGGGAGCTGCCGCCCTTCCTCTCCCCCGACGCGGGCGTCAACTCGGGGCTGATGATCGCCCAGTACACCGCGGCCGGGATCGTCGCCGAGAACCGCCGGCTCGCCTCCCCGGCGTCGGTGGACTCGCTGCCGACCAGCGGCATGCAGGAGGACCACGTGTCGATGGGATGGGCCGCCACCAAGAAGCTGCGGACCGTCCTGGACAACCTGACCAGCCTGCTCGCCGTCGAGCTGCTCTCCGCCGTCCGCGGCCTTCAGCTACGCGCCCCGCTCACCCCCTCGGCGGCCGGGCGGGCGGCGCTGGCCGCGGTCGCCCCGTTCGCCGGGGAGCCCGGCCCGGACGTGTTCCTGGCCCCGATCCTGGAGCAGGCCCGCGCCGTGGTCTCCGGGCCGGCGCTGCGCGCGGCGATCGAGGCGGAGGTCGGCGTCCTCCGCTGACGATCCCGGCCTTCGGGCTGTCTTCTCGCCGGTCCCGGCTGTCCTCTGGCCGGTCCCGGCTCTCCTCTGGCCGGTCCCGGCTCTCCTCTGGCCGGTCCCGGCTCTCCTCTGGCCGGTCCCGGCTCTCCTCTGGCCGGTCCCGGTCGATTCCTAACCGGGGACGGTGGGGGATCATTCGAGGTCGGGGGCCTCAGCGGCTGTGCCCAACTCGGGGACGGCTCGTCGGGTGGCAGCCACCGCGATCACCGTGAGCAGACCACCCGCGACGATCGCCGGGCGTGGGCCGATCCACGCCCCGGCGGCGCCGTGCAGCAGGTTCGCAAGCTGCGGGCCGCCGGTCAGCACCACGGTGAGCAGGCCCTGTACCCGGCCGCGCAGGGCATCGTCGGTGTGCGCCTGGGTGATCGCGTTACGGTGGGTGCTCAACACGAAGTTGACGGCGCCGCCGAGCACCAGGGCGCCCAGCGCCACCCACAGGTGGGCCGTGACACCCAGCAGGACGACGGTCACGCCCCAGGCCGTCGCGGCGGCGGCCATCGCCCGGCCGGAGCGGCGGATCCGGGTGAACGTGCCGGAGAAGAGCCCGGCCAGGAGCACCCCGGCCGGATAGGCGGCGTAGAACAGGCCCAGCACCGGCCCACCACCGGCCGGGTCGCCATAGGTCTCGCGGGCCAGCTCGGGGAAGAGCACGACCGGCATGCCCAGCACCATGGCGGCCAGATCCACGGCCAGGACCGCCATCAGCAGGCGGCTGGTCCGCAGATGGCGAAACCCGTCACGCAGGCCACCGCCGTCCCGTCCGGCCGGGTCCCCGGACGTCGAGGACGAGCCGGGACCACCATCGTCCCGGCCTGACCGGCTTTCGGCGGCCGGGGGCATCGGGGGGAGCCGATGCACCGCGCGGAGGACTGCCAGCAGGGCGACCGCGTCGCAGAGGTAGAGGGTGCTCAGGCCGGCGACCGGGATGAGCAGGCCGCCGAGCAGCGGGCCCAGGATCCAGCCGCCGTAGCGGACCAGCGAGCTCAGGCTGTTTCCGGCGGCCAGCAGCTCTTGCGGCAGCAGGCGGGGCAGGACCGCGCCCGTCGTGGCCGAGATCGCTCCGAAGGTCAGGCCCTGACAGGTCACCAGGGCCAGCAGGATCAGTAGCGGGCCCTCGGCGACGGCCAGCGCCCACAGTGCCGCGTAGGTCATGGCGAGACCGGTCTGTGCCGCCAGCAGGACACGCCGCCGATCCCAGCGGTCGGCCAGGGTCCCGGCGGTGAGCGCTCCGATCACCAGGCCGGCGAACGACAGCACCGCCGAACCGCCCAGCGCCGCGGAGGTGCCGGTCGTCGCGTACAGCTGGGCGGGCACGGCGACCACGCTGAACGAGCCGCCGACCGCGGTCACCAGCGACGCCGTCCACCAGCGGCGGAACGCGGGCACGGCCAGGGGCCGACGGTCGGTGAGGGCCGCCCTCACGCCGGGACCACGTCGGCGACCACGGCGGCGACGTTGTCGTCGGCTCCGGCCGCGTAGGCGCGGGCGATCAACTCGTCGAGCACCTCCCGTGGGTCGCCGGGACCGGCCAGCACCGCGTGGAGGTCGCCGGCGGGGACGGCCGCCGCCAGGCCGTCGGAGCAGAGCAGATACCGGTCGCCGGCCGCGGCCTCGTGCACCGACAGGTCCGCCTCCACATCGGCCGGTCCGGTCAGCGCCCGGACCAGCAGGGACCGCTGGGGGTGGGTGGCGGCCTCCGCCTCGCTGAGACGGCCCTGCTCGACCAGTGTGCGTACGTAGGTGTGATCGGTGGTGATCAGGCTCAGCTCCCCGGCCCGCAGGCGGTATGCGCGGGTGTCGCCGATGTGCGCGAGCGCCAGCCGTGACCCGGACCAGAGCATCGCGGTGAGCGTGGTGGCCGCCTCGCCCTCGATCGCGCCGACCGCCCGGCCGGCGTCGCGGACCGCCTCGGCCAGCGCGCCGAGCAGATCCTCGGCCGGTACGGGGACGGTCTCCAGTGGTTTCAGCGCGTCGACCGCGGCCGCGCTCGCCCGGTCACCGGCCCCGCCCCGCACCCCGTCGGCCACCGCCATCAGCCGCGGCCCGGCATAGGCGGTGTCCTCGTTGCTGTCCCGCACCGGGCCGGCTTCGGACCGTGCCGCATAGCGGATCCCCAGAGCTCCCATCGTGCTGCCCCTCCCGGAGAGGTGGTCGATGAGGAAGGTGGCCAGCCGGCCCCGTTCGGCGGTCTCGGCGAGCACCTGCCGCCAGTAGGCGTCGACCTCGACGGCCGCCTCGGCGGCGGGCAGATCACAGATCCGCCGGATCGCCACGAGCGGCATGCCGAGCCGGCGCAGCCAGGCGATCAGCCGGGCCCGCTCGAGCTGCTGCGGATCGTAGAGCCGGTAGCCCGAGTCTCCGTCGACGGCGGCCGGCCGCAGCAGCCCCAGCTCGTCGTAGAGCCGCAGCGCCTTCGGCGACAGCCCGGCGGCACGGGCGAACACCCCGATCGTCAGCAGCCGCACCGCGCCTCCCTCGTCCCGGTCGCCCTGACCGGCACCGTCGAATACTGGGCCCTGCCCCAAGGGCAAGGTCAAGCCGGCTTCCCGGCCCGGGCCGGCTCTCGATGGGCGAGCCGGCGCCGGCACCGGGGTTCCGGTGGCCGCCGTCGATACGGGAGGCTCGGTGGATGATCCATCGTCACTCCGGGCTCGTCTTCGCCGGGCACACTCTGGCCGTACCACTGAGTCATGCGGATCCGGACGGACCGCGCGTTGAGATCTTCGCGCGGGAGGTGCGGGAGGCCGGGGTTGCGGCTGAAGGCCGGCCGTTTCTGCTCTATCTGCAGGGTGGGCCGGGGAATCGGTCGCCACGGGACCTGCCGGTGTGGTTGCGGCGGGCGGCGCGTGACTACCGGGTGGTGCTGCTCGACCAGCGGGGCACCGGGCGCAGCACGCCACTGACCCGGCAGACGCTGGCCGGAGTCGAGGATCCGGCCGGTCATCTGGCACATTTCCGGGCGGACAGCATCGTGGCCGACGCCGAGCTGCTGCGCGCCCACCTGGCCGGCGATCGGCCGTGGAGTGTGCTCGGGCAGAGTTTCGGCGGGTTCTGCGCCGTCACGTACCTCAGCTTCGCGCCGCACGGCCTCCGTGAGGTGATCATCACGGGTGGTCTGCCGGGGCTGACGGCGACCGCGGAGGACGTCTACCGGGCTGCCTATCCGCGGGTGCTGGCACACAACGAACGGTATTTCGCGCGGTATCCGGAGGACGAGGCGATCGCCCGGCGGGTCGTCGACGCGCTGCGGGAGCAGGACGCCCGGCTGCCTTCCGGGGACCGGCTCACCCCGCGCAGGTTCCAGACGCTCGGCATCCACCTGGGCTCGAACGCGCGCTTCGACCTGCTGCATCATCTGCTGGAGGAGGCGTTCCACCGCGACGACCTGTCGGAGGTGTTCCTGCGCCGGGTCGACGCCGCGATCTCGTTCGCCGAGCAGCCGCTGTTCGCGGCACTGCACGAGGCGATCTACGGGCAGGGCGCGGCGACCGGGTGGGCGGCCCATCGGGTCCGCGACGAGTTCCCGGCCTTCGACCTGGACGCGGGCGGGCCGGTCCGCTTCACCGGGGAGATGATCTACCCCTGGCTGTTCGAGGAGGACCCGGCCCTGATCCCGCTCGCCGACGCGGCCGGCCGGCTCGCGGCGAAGGCGGACTGGGCGCCGCTCTACGACGTCGACCGGCTGGCCGCCAACGAGGTGCCGGTGGCGGCCGCGGTCTACTTCGACGACATGTATGTGGACCGGGACATGTCGCTGGCCACCGCGAGCCACATCGGGAACGTGCGGCCCTGGGTGACCAACGAGTATGCCCACGACGGCCTCGGACGCGACGAACGCGTCCTCGACCGTCTCCTCACGATGGTCCGGGACTAGCGGGGCAACTCCTTGGCGATCACCTTCGCCAGCTCGCGGAACGCCTTGCCACGGTGGCTGATGGCGTCTTTCTCCGCGGGGCTGAGCTCGGCGTTCGTACGCTCCTGGCCGTCCCCGACGAAGATCGGGTCGTAACCGAAACCGCCCTCGCCGCGCCGGCTGCGCAACAGCCGGCCGGTCTGGCGGCCCTCGACCAGGTGCTCGCGCCCGTTCGGCAGGACCAGGGCCGCGGCGCAGACGAACGCCCCGCCCCGGTGCTCGTCGGCCACGTCGGAGATCTGCGCCAGCACCAGGTCGAGGTTGGCGTCGTCCTTGTCGTCGCCGGTCGTGCCGGACCAGCGAGCGCTGAACACGCCGGGCATGCCGTTCAGCGCGTCGACCGCGATGCCGGAGTCGTCGGCGACCGTGGGCAGACCGGTACGTTTCGCGCCCTCACGGGCCTTGATCAGCGCATTCTCCCCGAACGTGAGGCCGGTCTCCGGCACATCGGGGTAGCCCGGGAAGTCACCCAGGCCGACCAGCTCGATCTGGGCGACACCGAGGGCGGCATCGAGGATGCGCTGCAGTTCGACGAGCTTCTTCTTGTTACCGGTGGCGAGCAGGAGCCGTGCGCTCACGCGGTCAACGCCTTCTGCTGCAGAACGGCCAGCTCGGCGCAGCCCTGCACACCGAGGTCGAGCATCGCGTCCAGCTGGGCCCGGCGGAACACGCCGTTCTCCCCCGTGCCCTGCACCTCGACGAAGTCGCCCGTGCCGGTGCACACCACGTTGAGGTCGACCTCGGCCGAGACGTCCTCGCGATAGTCCAGGTCGAGGCGCGCCTCGCCGTCGTGCATGCCGACGCTGACCGCCTGGATCGAGGTGTGCAGCACCTTGTCGATCTTGCCGGCCAGCGACTTGCGGTCGGCGAGCCAGCTGACGGCGTCGTGCAGAGCCACATAGGCCCCGGTGATCGCGGCCGTACGGGTACCGCCGTCGGCCTGGAGCACGTCACAGTCGAGGACGATCGAGTTCTCGCCGAGAGCCTTCAGATCGATGCAGGCGCGCAGGCTCCGGCCGATCAGCCGGGAGATCTCCTGAGTCCGGCCGCCGACCTTGCCCTTGACGCTCTCCCGGTCGCTGCGCGTGTCCGTGGCCCTCGGCAACATCGCATACTCGGCGGTGAGCCAGCCGAGCCCGGAGCCCTTGCGCCAGCGTGGCACCCCCTCGGTGACACTCGCGGTGCACAGCACGCGGGTGTTTCCGAACTCCACCAGCACCGAACCTTCGGGGTGAATACTCCAGCGCCGGGTCAGCGTCACCGGTCGCAGCTGATCGGCCATACGGCCGTCGGGTCGCGCCATGCTACGTACCTTATGCGTAGCGTGCGGCTCCCGCTTCGTCCGCCCCGGATTCGCGGCCGGGGGCCGCGAAGCGGCGGGGCGACGGCAGACCGCTGAACGGCACCGCCGGCCTGATGAGACCGGCCACCGGCGCCGGATACGCCTCATGGGCCTGCAGGAAGCCCTCGACCGATTTCGGCCATCCAAACCGCTCGGCCTGAGCCCGCGCCCCGGCCCGGCGCTCCACCCGGGGCCGCTCCATGATCCGGCTGACGCCGTCGGCGAACGCCTCGGCGGTGCCCGGCACGGCCACCCCGGCGGCGCCGACCACCTCGGGCAGTGCGCTCTGCTCGTTGACCACCACGGGTGTGCCGCAGGCCAGCGCCTCCAGCGCGGCCAGGCCGAACGTCTCGACCGGGCCGGGCGACAGCACCACGTCGGCGCTGGCCAGCAGCGCCGCGACGTCACCACGCTCGGATATGTGCCCGGCGAACCGGACCGGGAGCCGGGCGGCACGATAGGCCAGCGCGGTCCGCCGGGTGCCGTCACCGGCCATCACCAGCACGGCCGGCACCTTGCCGTTGCGCAGTGACGCGACAGTGTCGACGGCCAGCTCGGGGCGCTTGGCCGCGGAGAGCCGGCTGCAGTAGACCATCAGCAGCTCGTCGGGACGGGCGTAGCGGGCGCGGACCGAGACGTCCATCTTGCCCGGATGGAAGAGATCGAGGTCGACGCCGAGCGGCACCTCGACGAGGTTGGGCACCCCGATCCGGCGGAACTCCTCGGCGGCGAACGCCGTGGTGCATACGATCGTGTCGAACGCCTCGGCGGTGCGCCGGTTGAACCGGTCGGCGAGGGCGTCGCGTTTGGGCATGCCCCAGACACCGAGGAGGCCGGCCAGGCTCTCGTGGGACACCATCATCGACCGGACCCCGCGCTGGCGGGCCCAGTCACCGGTCCAGCGCAGCGTGGTGCGGTCGGAGACCTCGATCCGGTCCGGTTCCAGATCGTCCAGCAGTTTGACCAGCTCGCGGCGGCCGGCGAGCACGCGGTAGCCACCGGTGCGCGGCAACGGGGCGCTGGGCAGGGTGATGACACGGCCCTGCTTGGTCATCTTGTCGGAATGCACACGACCGGGAACGACCAGGACAGCCTCGTGCCCGGCGGCCTGATAGCCACGGCCCAGCTGACGCAACGCGGTCCGCAGGCCACCGGTATGAACCGTGACGAAGTTGGCCAGGCGAACAATGCGCATGCAACAACTCCAAGGTCACGACTGCCCGGTCCCTTACCCCCCGCTCCGGCTCAGAGATCGTATCTGGCGCCGGGGCGGACGACTTCGACCGGTCCCGCATAGGCGGCGGTAGCCGCCTCCACAATAGATGCCTCACTGGCCCAGGCCGGAACGAGATGGGTGAGCAGGAGCTTGCCGACGTCCGCTTTCGTCGCCGCCTCGCCGGCTTCTCCGCCGGTCAGGTGCAGGTCGGGCGGGTTTTCCACACCGTCCTGGTAACTCGCCTCACACAGGAACAGGTCGGCGCCGGCGGCCAGGCGCAGCAGCGCCTCGCAGGGCGCGGTGTCCGACGAGTACGCCAGCACCCGGCCCTGGTGCTCGATGCGCACGCCGTATGTCTCGACTGGATGGTTGACCCGATCGACGGTGACCTGCAGTGGGCCGATCGGGAACGTGCCGGGCTGCAGCCCGTAGAAGGTGTAGACGTCGTCGACCGGCTCGCCCTCGGTGCTGTAGGCGGCGGCGATCCGCTCCGCGGCGCCCAGCGGGGCATAGACGGGCACGGCCGGCAGCGGGCCGGCCGGGTCGTAACGGCGCACCACGACGTAGGTGCACGCGTCGAGCATGTGGTCGCAGTGCAGATGAGTGAGCAGGATGGCGTCGACACGACGCATGTCCGAGTACCGCTGGAGGGCGGAAAGCGACCCGGAACCGAAGTCGATCAAGAGCCGGTACCCTTCGGCTTCCACGAGGTAGGCCGAACACGCCGACTCGGGGCCGGGAAAACTGCCGGCACAACCGAGAACGGTTAGTCGCATCCGGATACCTCTGGCTCACACCGGGTTGCCCCACAGGACCGGCCGATGCCCGGCCTGGATGTGGCCGAGCCGGACTTGTCTGACCAGTCAATCACGGAGCGAAGCGTACGCCGCGACCAGCGCTCGACGTTAACAACTGATCGATTTGTCGCTAAATCGACAACGCACATCACAACCGTGATGACCAGGCTCATCACGTTTGCACCGTCACGTCCGGTGATCCAATCGCGTTGCTCAGGGTGAGTGCTCTGAAGATCATCGGATGGAGGCGACGTGACCGCGCTCGAGCAGGTCCCCACCACTCGCGTCGTGACGCCCACGGAGATCGTCAGGCGGCCCGCGCCCACGGAACCGGCCGTCTTCCGTTTCCCGGCGCCGGACGACCCACCGCCGGGCGCCGGGCGGATGCTCGCGATCGCCGTCTACAGCGCCGGACTCGGCCTGTGCGGCGTCGCGGTCGGCCTCTACGCGGTGCTGGCCGTCTTCAGCGGAGCGCCGATCTGGTATCTGCCCGCGCTGGCCGTGCTCACCCTGGCGAGCGTGGCGCTGGTGGTGGCCGCGTTCCTCGCCATCCACCAGCGCGCCCTGCCCTGGCTGTTACTACTGGCCGCCGCCGCGCCGATGGCCGCGGACGTCTACCTCGCCGTGACGTACTAGGCCCAGAGCTGGCCCTCGAGGGCCTCTTCCGCCTCGTTGAGCGTGCCGCCGTAGGCACCGGTCGACAGGTATTTCCACCCGGCGTCGGGCACCACGAAGGCGACGTCGGCCCGGTTGCCGGCCTTGACCGCCTCATGCGCCACCGCGAGAGCGGCATGCAGCACCGCGCCGGTGGAGAAACCCGCGAAGATGCCTTCGACCTCGATCAATTGACGGGTACGCAACACCGCGTCCCGTGTGCCGACCGAGAACCGCCGGGTCAGCACCGAGGCGTCGTACAGCTCGGGAACATAACCCTCGTCGATGTTGCGCAGCCCGTAGACCAGCTCGCCATACCGCGGCTCGGCGGCGATGATCTGGATGCCGTCGACCTTCTCCCGCAGGAAGCGGCCGGTGCCCATGAGCGTGCCGGTGGTGCCCAGCCCGGCCACGAAGTGCGTGATCGTGGGCAGGTCGTGCAGCAGCTCGGGACCGGTGGTCTCGTAGTGCGCGCGGGCGTTCGCCGGGTTGCCGTACTGAAAGAGCATCTTCCAGTCGGGGTGCTCGGCGGCGATCTGCTTGGCGGTGGCGACGGCCTGGTTCGACCCGCCGGCCGCCGGCGAGAAGATGATCTCCGCGCCATACATCCGGAGGATCTGGGTCCGCTCGGCCGACACGTTCTCCGGCATCACGCACACCAGCCGGTAGCCCCGCAGCTTGGCCACCATGGCCAGTGCGATACCGGTGTTGCCGCTGGTCGGCTCGAGGATGGTGTCACCGGGGCGCAGGTGCCCGGACTCCTCGGCCTCGCGCACCATGAAGAGCGCGGCACGGTCCTTGATGCTGCCGGTCGGGTTGCGGTCCTCCAGCTTGGCCCACAGCCGCACCGGCGGCGCCCCCTCGGGCACCGCCGGCGAGAGGCGGGGCAGGCCGACCAGCGGCGTGCCCCCGCACGCGTCCAGCAGGCTCTCGTAACGAGCCATCGAGCTTACAGACCGCCGAGCAGCGCCGCGGCGGCAGCGAATCCGAGCGCGCCACCGGCGACGGCCGGGAGGATGGTGATCGAGTCGCCGTCCTTGACCTTGGCGTCGAGCGCGCCGAGGAAGCGGACGTCCTCGTCGTTGACGTAGATGTTGACGAACCGGTGCAGGCCACCCTCGGGGGTGATCAGACGGCCCTTGAGGCCGCTGTGCTTGGCGTCCAGGTCGTCGATCAGCTCGGTGAGGGTGTCACCGGCGCCCTCGACGATCTTGGCGCCGCCGGTGTAGCTGCGCAGGATGGTGGGAACGCGAACTTCGATGGCCATGGCTGAATTTCTCCTAGAGGAGTCGAGATGAAAGGACGAACGGGTCGGTCTGGTCGGGTCGCACGCGCCTAGCGGCAGCGACACTCATAGAAGACCGACGCCGGGCTCTGCCCGAACATGAACGACTGCACTGCTGCGGAAATCACGCCTTCACCGTCGCATCCACGATGTTGACCTCTTCTTCGGTCACCACACCGTCCACGATACGGAACGACCGAATCTCCTCCGAGCCCGGCTCGCGGGTCGAGACCAGGAGGTAGTGCGCGCCGGGCTCGCCGGCGAACGAGATGTCGGTGCGAGACGGATACGCCTCGGTCGCGGTGTGCGAGTGGTAGATCACCACCGGCTCCTCGTCACGATCGTCCATCTCGCGCCAGACCCGCAGATGCTCCATCGAGTCGAACTCGTAGAACGTCATCGAGCGTGCAGCATTGTCCATCGGGATGTGCCGGGTCGGCACGTCGCTGTCGATCGGGCCCGCGACGACGCCACAGGCCTCGTCCGGGTGGTCCCGGCGGGCGTGGGCGACGATCGCGTCGACGATCGCTCGGTCGATGGTGAGCACGGCGTTCACATTACCGTGGCATTTCGCCACCTGGCCGGTGGCGAGGCACACATCAGCAATCATTGAATGTCGGGTAGCGCGTTCAACAACGACTCCTGTAGGTAGCCGAGATACGCGTACACCGACAGCTGGAACACCCGGCTCGACCCCGGATCGTCGAGCACCGCCCGGTCGAGCTCGTCACCCAGATCGGTGTCGGCGTGGATCTCCAGCCGGGTGCCCATTGCGAGACGGGCGTCGTTGATCGCCCGGAGCCAGGCCTCGGCGGCCTCGCCGTCCAGCCGGACCTCCCCCTCGCCCTCGTCCGGCAGGGCGGCGAGGATCGCACCCGCCTGGTCGATCTTGCTGGTCTTCAGGTCGCCCTCGGTGTAGAGCCGGAACTCCTGCGAGTCCTCCGGGAGATCGGGGTAGATGTCCGGGAAGAGGCGGGAGACCACCGGATCGGTGTGGTCCATCCCGTCGGTCAGCAGGCCGACCACCTCAGCGGCCACCTTGCGCAGGACCCGCACCTCATCGTGCGCGAACGTGGCAACACAGTGGCTACCGTTGCGTCGGAACATGTGCTTTACCCCACCCGATCGCCGATTCTCTCTCCGGCCGGCCCACGGTCAACCCCGGTCGACCGTGGCCCAGAGACCGTATCCGTGCAGTTGGTTGGCGTCCATCTCCATGCGCTCCCGCGCGCCGATGGAGACCACCGCCTTCCCTTTCGTGTGCACGTCCATCATCAGCCTCTCGGCCTTTTCCTTGCTGTAGCCGAAGAGCTTCTGGAAGACCCAGGTCACATATGACATGAGGTTGACCGGATCGTCCCAGACGATGGTCACCCACGGCCGGTCCTCGGCCGGTACTTCCTCGATCTCCGGCGTCTCCACGGGAGCAACCTGAGGCAACGCCATGCCCCCCATGGTGCCACCGGATCCGGCGAACCGGTGAACCAGGCATCCAACCCCAGGTCAGCGGCCGCGTCGGACCCCGTCGTCCGCCCCACGGAGGACAGCGGTGCCGTGGGCGCAATAGGGTATGAGCGTGGAGACGATCGCGCCGGCCCTGATGACCGACCAGTACGAGCTGACCATGGTCAGCGCCGCGCTGCGCGATGGCACCGCCGACCGGAGCTGCGTCTTCGAGGTCTTCGCCAGGCGCCTGCCGACCGGGCGGCGCTACGGCGTGGTGGCCGGCACCGGGCGGCTCATCGAGCTGATCCGCGACTTCCGGTTCGAGCCGGGCGAGATCGAGTTCCTGCGCTCGGCCGGGGTCGTCGACGAGGTGGCCGCTAAATGGCTGTCCGATTATCGGTTCAGCGGCGAGATCGAGGGCTACAGCGAGGGTGAGCTGTTCTTCCCCGGTTCGCCCATCCTGACCGTTTCCGGCAAGTTCGCCGAGTGCGTGGTGCTGGAGACGCTGATCCTGTCGGTGCTCAACCACGACTGCGCGATCGCGGCCGCCGCGGCCCGCATGGTCACCGCCGCCCGTGGGCGCCCGATCATCGAGATGGGCTCCCGGCGCACCCATGAGCACGCCGCGGTCGCCGCCGCGCGGGCCGCCTACCTGGCCGGATTCGCCTCCACGTCCAATCTCGCGGCGGGCCGGGCCTACGGCATCCCGACCACGGGCACCTCGGCGCACGCGTTCACGCTGCTGCACGACGACGAGCCGGCCGCGTTCGCATCGCAGGTCGCGGCGCTCGGCAAGAGCACCACGCTGCTCGTCGACACGTACGACATCAGCCAGGGCATCCGCAACGCGATCGCGGTGGCCGGCCCGGACCTGCGGGCCGTCCGCATCGACTCGGGTGACCTGTCCGTTCTCGCGCAGCAGTCGCGTGAGCTGCTCGACTCACTCGGCGCCACCGAGACGAAGATCATCGTCTCCGGCGACATGGACGAGTACTCGATCGCCACCCTCGCCGCCGAGCCCGTCGACATCTACGGCGCCGGCACCGCGGTCGTCACCGGCTCCGGCGCGCCCACCGCCAGCCTGGTCTACAAGCTGGTCGAGGTCGACGGCCGCCCGGTGGTCAAGCGCTCCGAGAACAAGGCGACCGTCGGTGGCCGCAAGACCGCGATCCGCCGCCACAAGCCCACCGGGACCGCCACCGAGGAGATCATCTACTCCCAGGGCGTGCCCGACCACCAGTCCAACGACCGGCTGCTGCAGCGCACCTACATCGCCGGGGGCGAGGTGCTCGAGACGCCGAGCCTGGCCGAGTCACGCGACCACCTCCGGCAGAATCTGATCTCCATCCCGTGGGAGGGCCTCAAGCTCTCCGCCGGCGACCCCGCCATTCCGGTCGTCATCGTTCCCACCGCCTAGGGGGCAACCATGTCACGCGCACTGATCATCGTGGACGTGCAGAACGACTTCTGCGAGGGCGGCTCGCTGCCGGTCACCGGGGGCGCGGCCGTCGCCAAGGGCATCTCGCTGGTCCTCGACAAGGCCGGCGCCCGGTGGGACCACGTGGTCGCCACCAAGGACTACCACGTCGACCCGGGCGCGCACTTCAGCGATCACCCGGACTTCGTCGACACCTGGCCGGCCCACTGCGTCGCCGGTTCCACCGGCTCCGACTTCCACCCCGAGCTGGTCACCGGGCGGATCGAGGCGATCTTCCACAAGGGCGCCCACCAGGCCGCCTACTCCGGCTTCGAGGGCGCGACGGAGGAGGGCGAAACCCTCACCGGGTGGCTGCGGGGCCGGGGGGTCACCGAGGTCGAGGTGGTCGGCATCGCCACCGACCATTGCGTACGGGCGACCGCGCTCGATGCCGCGAAAGAGGGATTCGCCACCACCGTGCTGCTGGAACTGACCGCCGGGGTGGCCCGTGCCACCACGGACGCGGCCATCGAGCAGTTCCACGCCGCCTCGATCGAGACGACCGGGAGCCCTGTCGTTGACGCCTGAGGACCGTCCGCTCGCCTCGTCCTCTCCTGAGCGTCCGCTCGCCTCGCCGGACGGCTCGCCTGGCTCGTCGGCGCCGGGGATCCGGCCGTTCGCCGACGCCGACTGGCCCGCCGTGTGGGCCGTCGTTCAGGACGTGGTCACGGCTGAGGAGACGTTCCCCTACGACCCGGCCATGCCCGAGGGCGTGGCCCGCGCCATGTGGGTCGAGCAGCCCCCCGGCCTGACCGTCGTCGCCGTGATGGACGGGCAGGTGGTCGGCACCGCCAAGATGGGGGCCAACCGGCCCGGCCCCGGCTCGCACGTCTCCACCGCCAGCTTCATGGTGGCGGCCCCGGCACGCGGGCGCGGGGTGGGCACGGCCCTGTGCCGGTTCGCCGTCGACTGGGCCCGGCGCAACGGCTATGCCGGCATGCAGTTCAACGCGGTCGTCGAGACCAACACCAGCGCCGTCGGACTGTACCGTCGTGAGGGCTTCGAGGTGATCGGCACCGTTCCGCGATCCTTCCGGCACCCGGTCCACGGCCGGGTCGGCCTCCACGTCATGTATCTGGAATTCGACGCCCCATGAGCTTCCTGCTGCTGCACGGCTGGCAAAATCGCCGCCCGGCCGGCCACTGGCACCACTGGCTCGCCGGCGAGCTCACCGCGGCCGGCCGGCACGTCGTCTACCCGCAGCTCCCCGAGCCCGACGAGCCCGTCCTCGACGACTGGCTCGCCGCTCTCCGGACCCACCTGGCCGCGATGCCCGCCGGCGAACGGACCGTCGTCGGCCACAGCCTCGGCTGCCTGCTCTGGCTGCACGCGGCCGCCGCCGGCCAGGTGCCGGCCCCCGTCGACCGGGTGCTGCTCGTCGCCCCGCCCGGGCCGGACGTCACCGCCGGCATCCCGGAGATCGCCGGGTTCCATCCGCCGGCCGTCACCGCGGGGCACCTCAGCGCCGCGGCCCGGCACACGCGACTCGTGTGCTCCGACAACGATCCGTACTGCCCGGCCGGGGCAGCGGCCGACTACGGGGTGCCACTCGGCATCCCGACAACGGTCCTGACGGGCGCCGCCCACCTCGACATGGACGCCGGGTACGGGTCGTGGCCCTCGATCCGGGACTGGTGCCTCAGCGGCTCCCCGGACGCGCCCCTCACCGATCGGGCGGGCTGAGGGCGTCCCCCCGCCTGGTTTATCCTGGCCGACCTGTTCCCATCAGCTTGCGTCGATATCATGGGCCGATGGCGCGACGGGGTCGCTTGTCCGACAGCAGATACCGACTGTCCTATCTGTACGCCGCGATCGGTGCCCTCCTGCTGATCGCCTCGTTCCTGCTGCTCTACCCGGTCCGGCACACTCCCGGATTCGCCGACGAGCTGCGGATCGGCATCGGCGCGAACCTGATCGACCTCACCCTCGCCGTGCTCGTCCTCCAGCCGCTCGTCCTCTACCTCAGCCGCAACGCGGTGCGACGGCGCAACCGGCTCGACTACCGCGCTGTCATCCGGCGCATCGAGGCCGCAGACGATCGCGTCGACCTGTGGAAACACTGGACCGGACTACTGGAGGCCCCGCACGAGGAACGGTTCGCCGAAGCGATCCGCGGCGCTCTCGACCGCGGCGTCCGCTTCCGGATCATGCTGACCGACCCGTCCTCCCCCGACGCCGCCGAACGTGCCCGCCAGGTCGCCCCGACCGACGCCGTCACGGCGATCCGGCAGAACATCGAACGGCTCGACAGCTTCACCACCGGACTCCCGGCCCGGCACCGCCCCGCCTTCCAGGTCCGGATCAGCACGACCGGCCCGGCACACGCGTTCTACCGGGTCGACGACTGGCTGTCGTACGGCGTCTTCCGCGACCGGCGCGTCAGCGAGAGCTCCCAGCGCGAGGTCCGCGTCCACGGAGACCTCGGCGAGCTGGCCCTCGAAGCTTTCGAGAACCGCTGGAACGGTGTCGGCCTGCGGAACATCGCCGAGCACTACCGGATGCGGCTACGGCTCACGGTCGACGACGACACCTCGGAGTACGAGCTCCGCTACATCGTCCACGACGGCGAGCACTGGGTGAACGTCAACCCGGCCGCCCTGCCGCACGCCTTCCACCCCGACCACCGGGTCACCACCCCCGGCGAAGGCGTCACCCACTGGACCCTGGCCGCGGCCAGCCCGGAGACGCTGGACCGGGTCACAGCGCTGTACACCGCCAAGTACGGGCCCGGTGAGGGCCCTGTCCTCCTGCGTCTGACCGCCACCTGACCCCGTTCCACCCGCGAAGGCCTGCTCCTCACCACGCATCTCTCCCGGTCCGCCGTCCCTCACTCGGGCGATCCCGGCCTCGTGCGTCTCTCGGACCTCCGAACCTCCCACCCTCGGGGACCTCGCGCACGTCGCGGCCCCCGCGCACCTCCCGGCCCCCGCGCACCCCCGGCCCCGCGCACCCCCCGGACCTCGCGCACCCCCCGGACCTCGCGGACCTCGCGGACCTCGCGCACCTCGCGACCTTCCGGGCCTCCCCACCCCCGGACCTCCGGCTCCCACCCCATGGACCCCCGCACCTCTCGGACCTCCTGACCTGCCGGACGTTCGCAGATCGGTGAATCGGCCATGCCACCAGTGCACGCGAGGTTCGCCCTGTTGCCGAGGTGTTTGTCGTGCACGGCCCTTGGCGTCGGCCCAGGCCACGCCGTCGCCGGACAAGCGCGCCGGGGTTTCTCACGGCTTCGCCCTGACCAGGCAAGATGCACGACTCAGTTCGCGGATGTGATCCTGACCTGCGCAACGTGGGTCGGCGGATCCGACGGCCGGCGCGAGTCGCCGGCCTGGGACATCGTCGCGCCTCGATGGTGACGGCGGCTTCAACCCGCGGCGCCGACCTCCCTGTGGAGGGCTACACGACTGCCAACGGACGACCCCGTAGGAATTGGTCGATGGCTTACCTGCTTCGGAGACCCTGTCGTGCCTCGGGCGAGGAGTCGGGCCGGAGGCATGAGCCGAATGAAGGGCATCTTGCAGAGCCGGGCCCGGCAGACGGCCCGGTTACGGCCGGGGCGCTGACGAACGCGGGGACTGAGTCGGACATGGGAAGGCGGTGGAAGTAACAGCGGCCACTCCGCCAGCAGTACGAACCGAAGCAACTACGGCCACTCAGCCGTGACACGCGCCGAAGCGACAGCGGCCACTCGATCGGCGGCACGAACCGAAGCAACAACAGCCACTCAGCCGTGACACGCGCCGAAGCGACAACGGCCACTCAGCCGTGACACGAACCGAAGCAACAACAGCCACTCGATCGGCGGCACGAACCGGAGCAATAGGGGCACTCATTCGCCGGCACGAACCGAAGGAGAACCGAAGGAGAACCGAAGGAGCACCGAAGGAGCAGCGGCCGCTCAGTCGGTGGCACGAGCTGAAGTGACAGCGCCCGCAGAATCGGCGGTGTGAACAGGACGACCGGCAGCGGCTGAATCAGCACCATGATCGGAAGGATCTGCGGCGACTGGCTCGGCGGTGTGGGCGGGCGGAGCGGCGACAGAGCGTTCGGCGGCGGGCGGTGGAGTGGTGGCAGGGACGAGCGTGTCACGACGGTGGCGTAGCTCGGTGGGCAGAACCAGGAGAGCGACCAGCACACCGACCGCGCCGACCGCCACGAAACCCCACGCCGGGCCCCAATTGTCGATGGCGAGGCCTGCCAGCGGGGCACCGCACGCGACGCCGACGGTGAGGGCCGAGTTGTGCAGGCCCATCGCCTCGCCTCGGGCGCCGGCCGGGATCAGGCGGCTGATGGCGTCGGTGCTGGCGGTGATGGTGGGAGCGCACAGCGAGCCGGCCGGGATCAGCAGGAGTGCGAGCAGAGCCCAGTGGTCACCGACCAGGCCGACCGGGATGGTGAGCAGCGCCATCGGGGTGAAGAGCAGCAGCATCGGCACACCGCGCTTGACCATGCCGTAGAGGAAGCCGCCGATGAGGGAGAAGAGCGCCCACAGCGACAGGACGAGGCCCGCCCACTCGGTCTGGCCGGTCTCCCGCAGGACGGCGACGACCGCCACGTCGGTGCCGGACAGGACCAGCGTGGCCGCCATCGTGACGGCGAGGATGGCGACGAAACGGGGCTTGAGCCAGCTGCGCCGGGGCACCCGCTCACCGGAGACGGGCGCCTCGTGGGCGGCTCGGACCGGTGGGTCGAGCAGCCACAGGCCGACACCTGCGAACAGGATGCCGACGGCCAGCATGATCATCGCGAAGCGGGAGCCGGCGGTGGTGGCGACCAGCACGCCCAACGCGGGACCGGCCATGAACGACAACTCGGTGGTCATCGAGTCGAGCGCGAACGCGGGCAGCCGATGCGACTCCGGGGTGAGGGCGGCGATCGCCTGCCGGGCCACCGAGAACGCGGGCAACGCGAGGAAGCCACCGACCGCGGCCACCGGGAGCAGCGCCCAGTAGGGCAGAGCCTGTGCCACCAGCCAGAAGACGACCTCGGCCACCGTGGTCAGGACGAGGACGGGCCGCAAACCCCATCGGTCGATGAGCCGGCCCATCACCGGAGCACCGATCGAGCCGCCGATCGTGGAGGCCGCACCGACCAGCCCGGCCGCACCGTAGGTGAGGTGAAGCCCTTCGACGACGTGCAGCGTGAGCACCACCGCAGCCGCCGCGATCGGAATGCGGGCGAGCGTGGCGACGACCAGAACCGACGTGATCTTCGGCAGGGCGAGTGTTTCGCGGTAAGGCGTGAGCGACATGGTGGATCCTGACCTCCACCGCACATCCTGCCGTGGGGGTACGACACAACGCCAACCACTTCGAGCCCCGACCCGGCATTCGAGCGCCCGGTGTGACGAGCGACGCATCGCAGGCCAGGATGACCTTCCGAGCCAGGTCGCGGCTCCAGGCCACCACATCAGGAGCGCTTCTCGCCCCACTCACAGAATCAGCGCGAACCGGGCTGAAGGGCACAGGTCAACCGAGAACAGGTCCGACAAGGCGCAAGACCGACAAGAACAAGACCGAAGGGGCGGAGGAACGACGAGAACAGGACCGAAGGGACGCCAGACCAGAAAGAACGAGATCGACGGACCGACGAGAACAAGACCGACGAGACGGAGGACCGACGAGAACGATGGCGCCTGGGACAAGGGGTGACGGGAACAGGAAAGACGGAATCGGCCCGCACTCGGAATGAGTGCGGGCCGATCACGGTGACTTGCGTGCGATCAACGATCGCGGTCGGTGGCCACGTCTTCCTGGTAGGTCGCGCCGCCGTCGGACTCCGCGGTGAGCGGCCGGGCGCCACCCTCCGGCGGGCCGGCCAGCGAGTGTCCCGCGGCGAGCTCCGGGAACTTCACGTCGAAGGCCGGGCGCTCGGAGCGGATCCGCGGCATCCGGTCGAAGTTGCGGAGCGGGGGCGGGCTGCTGGTGGCCCACTCGAGCGAGTTGCCGTGGCCCCACGGGTCGTCGGCGGTGACGAGCTTGCCGACCTTGTACGACTTCCACACGTTGTAGATGAACGGCAGCGTCGACAGGCCGAGGATGAACGAGCCGATCGTGGAGAACGTGTTGAGGAAGGTGAAGCCGTCGGCCGGCAGGTAGTCCACGTACCGGCGGGGCATGCCCTTGGTGCCGAGCCAGTGCTGCACCAGGAACGTGCCGTGGAAACCGATCATCGTGAGCCAGAAGTGGATCTTCGCCAGCTTCTCGTCGAGCATCCGGCCGAACATCTTGGGGAACCAGAAGTAGATGCCGGCGAACACCGCGAACACGATCGTGCCGAAGAGCACGTAGTGGAAGTGGGCGATCACGAAGTACGAGTCGGAGACGTGGAAGTCGATCGGCGGCGAGGCCAGCAGCACGCCGGACAGCCCACCGAACAGGAACGTCACCAGGAAGCCGACCGCGAAGAGCATCGGTGACTCGAAGCTGATCTGGCCGCGCCACATGGTGCCGATCCAGACGAAGAACTTCATGCCCGTCGGGACCGCGATCAGGAAGCTCAGGAAGCTGAAGAACGGCAGCAGCACCTGGCCGGTGGCGAACATGTGGTGCGCCCACACCGACATCGACAGCGCGCCGATCAGCAGCGTCGCCGCGACCAGGCCCTTGTAGCCGAAGACCGGCTTACGGCTGAACACCGGGATGACCTCGGTGATGATGCCGAAGAACGGCAACGCGATGATGTAGACCTCGGGGTGACCGAAGAACCAGAACAGGTGCTGCCACAGCATCGGCCCGCCGGTCGCCACATCGAAGACGTGCGCACCGAGCACCCGGTCGGCGGCGAGCGCGAACAACGCGGCCGCCAGGAACGGGAAGACCATGACCGCCAGCAGCGCGGTGACCAGCATGTTCCACGTCATGATCGGCATCCGGAACATGGTCATGCCCGGGGCCCGCAGGGTCAGGATCGTGGTGATCAGGTTGACCGAGCCGAGGATCGTGCCGAGCCCGGACAGCGCCAGCCCGACCACCCACATGTTCCCGCCGACGCCCGGCGAGTGCAGGCTGTTGCTCAGCGGCGTGTAGGCGAACCAGCCGAAGTCGGCGGCACCACCCGGCGTGAGGAACCCGCCGATGGTGATCAGACCACCGAACAGGTAGAGCCAGTAGGCGAACGCGTTGAGCCGGGGGAACGACACGTCCGGCGCGCCGATCTGGATCGGCACCACGTAGTTGCCGAACGCGAACACGATCGGCGTCGCGAAGAACAGCAGCATGATCGTGCCGTGCATGGTGAACAACTGGTTGTACTGCTCGGGTGAGAGCAGCTGCATGCCCGGCCGGGCCAGCTCGGCGCGCATCAGGAGGGCCATCAGGCCACCCAGCAGGAAGAACACGAAGGCCGTGATCATGTACATGATCCCGATCTGCTTCGCGTCCGTCGTGCGCAGGATCCGAGCAAACGCCGAACCCTTGACCTGCCGCCGCACCGGGTATGGTCGGGTCGCGATCGGCGACGGCGCAACGGTCGTCACGAATTGCCTCCGTTGTCTCGTTCGTCCCTCTCGGGTTTCCCCGATGATCGGGCGTACCTCGGTGGCAGAATAGTCCCCCGTAGTCGTTCGGCCGTCGCGGGGTGACCAAACGTCAGACCGGCGACACCAGCGCGCGGTAGTGATCGGTGAAGAGGCGGGCGCCACGACGGCGCAGCATCGGGTCGCGCAACGGCGGTGGGACGTCGCGGGCGCGGTCCCGCTCGCGGGTCCGCTCGCGCACCTCGGTGCACCGGGACCGCCGGCGATCCTCATACGCCCGCAGCGCCGCCGGGATGTCGGTGGAGGAGGAGCGCAGCTCCTGGCCGAGCACCCACCCGTCCTCGAAGGACATCGCCGCGCCCTGGGCGAGCGTCGGAGCGGTGGCGTGTGCCGCGTCGCCGACGAGCACCACCGGGCCGGTCGACCAGGACGGCAGGACCACCTCGTCGGTCCGCGCGACCTGCACCTTCTCGATCTTGTCGAGGATGGCCGGGATCGGGCCGCCCCACGAGCCGAAGAGCTCGCGCAGACGCTCTTTGGGATCCTCCGGGTTCGGCGAGTCGGGCGCGGTCTCGTCGGCGTAGCAGTACAGCCGGCGGCCACCCATCGGCATGACGACGAACGCCGAGCGACGGCCGAGCACCGCGGTCCAGTCGGTGAGCGGCGGGCCCCCGGTGACGACCGACCGGTAGACGATCTGCCCGGTCGGCGTGGCCGCACCGCCGAGGCCGACCTTGTCGCGGATCAGCGAGCGCCGCCCGTCGGCGCCGACGACCAGGTCATACTCCGTCACCGCGCCCGTACCGAACTCGACCTTGGCCGCGCCGTCGACGATCTGCACGTCGCGCACCTCGGTCTCGAAGCGGACCTCGCCGCCGACCCCGGTGAGCAGGACCTGCTGGAGGTCGGCCCGGGACAGGGCGCGGGACTCGCCGACGCCGGACCACAGCCCGGCCACATCCATCTCGAACAGATCGC
This sequence comes from Actinoplanes sp. CA-252034, assembly GCF_050956125.1. NCBI lineage: Bacteria > Bacillati > Actinomycetota > Actinomycetes > Micromonosporales > Micromonosporaceae > Actinoplanes > Actinoplanes sp. CA-252034. The sequence continues at coordinate 1,011,422 of NZ_CP191846.1, read as the reverse complement.
GGCCCCGGGTGTCGAGGAAGACCTGCCGGAAGATCAGATCGCCGAGCGGGCGCAACGGGACGTCGAGGCCGAGCAGCCGGAGGGCACGCGAGGCGTTGCCGGGGAGATAGATGCCGGCCCCGGGCACCACGGTGGCGGGCAGCGCCTCCACCACCTCGGGCCGGAAGCCGGCGACGCGCAGCCCCCGGGCCGCAGCCAAGCCGGCGATGCCGGCGCCCACCACGAGGATGCGCAAGCTCATCACACCAACGCTTTCTTGTCGATGGATACGCGTGGGAGCCAGAACATTACCCCCCGCAACCGTCGCGGGGGAACACCCGCGATCAGGCTCAGGTCCGATTTGGGCGGGATCTTAGGTTGTGCAACCCGTGAGGACAGTCTCCTGTGGCATGACGGGCACCTCGATGGTCACGGCGGCGAAGGCCCGCTCGGCCCGGGCCAGGGCGACCGCCCGACGACGGGCGAAAATACGGTGGAGGGAACGCGGGGAGCGGTTCATGGCGACAGCCAACCACCGGGGTACGACACTTTCGGCTGACGACCCCGGCCGCAGCGAGTTACACCGGTGTATTTCTGTCGTACCCGGGGCAGACAATCGAGGCATGACCGACCGACTCGACGAGTACCGGCGTAAGCGCGACGCCCGGCGCACCCCCGAGCCGGTGCCACGGAGCAGCCCGCGGATCACCGGCACCAAACGGTTCGTCATCCAGCAGCACCACGCGCGCAGCCTGCACTGGGATGTCCGGCTGGAGCGCGACGGCGTGCTCGTCTCGTTCGCCGTGCCCCGCGGTCTCCCCCGCGACCAAGCCCGCAACCACCTGGCCAGGCACACCGAGGACCACCCCCTGGAGTATCTGGCGTTCGCCGGCGAGATCCCCTCCGGGGAGTACGGCGGGGGCCGTATGACGATCTTCGACCGGGGCACCTACGAGGCTGACAAGTGGCGTGACGACGAGATCGGCGTGACCTTCCACGGCGAGCGCACCAACGGGCGTTACGTCTTCTTCCAGACCGGCGACCGCGACTGGATGGTCCGGCGGATGGATCCATCCGAGCCGGGCTGGGAGCCGATGCCCGAGGAGGTGGCACCGATGCTGGCGACCCGGCTCGCGGGGCTGCCACCCGACGACGCCGACTGGGGATATGAGATGGCGTGGGGCGGGCGGCGCGTCCTCGCGTACGTCTCGGGGGAAGGCTTCGTCTCATCGACGCGACCGGGACCGATGTGACCAGGTGGTTTCCGGAAATCCGGCCACTCGGGCCGGCGCTCGCGCCGATCGAGGCCGTGCTCGACGGCGAGATCGTCGCCTTCGCCGGCGCCCGTCCGGATCCCGGCCTGCTGGCCCGCCGCGAGGCTCCGAAGGACGCCGCCGCGGCGAAACGTGCCGCCGAGCGGACGCCGGCGCAGTTGCTGCTGTATGACCTGTTGTGGCTGGAGGGTCACTCCACGGTGGAGCTGGTTCGCTACGCCGAGCGCCGCGAGCTGCTGGAGAGTCTGGCGCTGACCGGCCCGCACTGGCAGACGCCACCGTTCTTCGCCGGTGGGGGCGAGTTCGCGTGTGAGGCCGCCCGCGCGCAGGGCCTGCCGGGGATCGTCGCGAAACGCCTGGACTCCCCCTATCTGCCCGGCCGCGCGAGCCGCCTCTGGAGGAGGATCGAAGCCTGACGAGAAAACCGGCACCCCGGTCTACGGGCTGCCCGCCGGCGACGCCAGAATGCGTGCGCCCGTTCTCCTGGCGCCGGCGGCGTGCCGGCCGATGATCCGGGCGGCCCAGTGGAAAGGCGCGTTGCCAGCATGCACCCCGTCCCGTCCCCGACCGCGCCCGTCGTCCCGGAGATGTGCGCCGAGCTGTGGCGCTCGGCCGCCGGGGTGCTCGACGCCAACTGGACCGGCCGCCACACCGTCCCGTCGCGGACGCTCTATCCGCACCAGTGGAGCTGGGACACCGCGTTCACGGCGATCGGCCTGGCCTACGTCAACCCGGCCCGGGCCTGGCGTGACCTGCGGAGCCTGTTCGAGGCGCAGTGGCCGGACGGCCGGGTGCCGCACATCGTCTTCGACGCGGAGATCCCGGAGGACGCCTACTTCCCGGGGCCGCGGTTCTGGAACGTGCCGGCCTACAACGGCCGGCCGGCGCGGGGCAGCACCGGGCTGGTCCAGCCGCCGATGCACGCGCTCGCCGCCTGGGAGGTCTACCGTCACGCGGCCGCGCACGGGGCGGACGCCGTCCAGCAGGCCCGCATCGAGCTGGGCTGGCTCTATCCCCGGCTGGTGGCCCAGCAGGAGTTCCTGGGCGATCGGCGGGACGCGGGCGGCGGTGGGCTCGCCTCGATCGTGCACCCGTGGGAGTCGGGGCTGGACAACAGCCCGGCCTGGGACGACGCCCTCGCCACGGTCCCGGCCGACCTGCGGCTGCTGGACACCTACCACCGGCGCGACCTGGACGTCTCGGACGTCACACACCGGCCCACCGACACCGACTACGCGCGCTATCTGGGGCTGGTGGAGAACTACCGGGACGGCGGCTACTCCGACACCGACCTGGCGGAGCGGCACCCGTTCGTCGTCGAGTGCCCCGGGTTCAACGCCGTCCTGGCCACCGCCGAGCTGGCGCTGGCCCAGATCGCCGGGGTGCTCGGCCGTCCCGGCGAGGCGCGGCGGCACCGGGAGCACGCGCGGGGCATCACCACGGCCATCGCACATCGGCTCTGGGATCCGGAGACCGACTTCTTTCACGCCCTGGATGTACGGTCGGGGCGCCGCACCCGGGCACGCAGCATCAGCGGCCTGCTCCCCCTGATGCTCCCGGATCTCGACCGTGGCCGCGCCGACGCGCTGGCCGAGGAGGCGAAGTCGCCCCGGTTCGGGCTGCCCGCACCCAGTTACGACCGGACCGGGCCGGCCTTCGACGATCGCCGCTATTGGCGCGGCCCGGTCTGGGTGAACGTGAACTGGCTGCTGCGCCGGGGTCTGCTCGTGCACGGCCGGCACGACGACGCGGAGCACCTACGGCAGGCGCTGGTCCGGCTGGTGCACCGCAACGGCCACTACGAGTACTTCCATCCGGAGGACGGCGGTGGCCTCGGCTCACCGGCGTTCAGCTGGACCGCCGCCCTCTGTCTGGATCTGCTGGCCGACCGGTCCGCGCCGGCCTACGCCCGCTCGTAGAAGACGAGCCGTCAGAAGACGAGCCCGTAGAAGACGAGCCCTCAGAAGACGAGCCCTCAGAAGACGAAGACAACTATCAGAAGATGACCACCGAGCGCAGCACGTCGCCGGTGTGCATCTTGCCGAACGCCTGCTCGACCTCGTCCAGCGCGATCTCCTCGGTGACGAACGCGTCCAGGTCGAGCCGGCCCTGCTTGTAGAGCTCGACCAGCATCGGGAAGTCGCGGCTGGGCAGGCAGTCGCCGTACCAACTGGATTTGAGCGCACCACCGCGGCCGAAGACGTCGAGCAGCGGCAACTCGATGGTCATCTCCGGGGTGGGCACGCCGACGAGGACCACCGTGCCGGCCAGATCGCGGGCGTAGAAGGCCTGCCGGTACGTCTCCGGGCGACCGACCGCCTCGACCACCACGTCGGCGCCGAATCCACCGGTGAGGTCCTGAACAGCCTTGACCACGTCGGTCTCGCGGGCGTTGATCGTGTGGGTGGCCCCGAAGCCGCGGGCCCACTCGAGTTTCCGGTCGTCGGTGTCGATCGCGATGATCGTGGTGGCGCCGGCCAGGGCCGCGCCCGCCACCGCGCCGTCGCCGACACCGCCGCAGCCGATCACCGCGACCGAGTCGCCGCGCGTCACGCCGCCGGTGTTGATCGCCGCGCCGAGACCGGCCATCACGCCGCAGCCGAGCAGGCCGACCGCGGCCGCCCGGGCCGACGGGTCGACCTTGGTGCACTGGCCGGCGTGCACCAGCGTCTTCTCGACGAAGGCGCCGACGCCGAGCGCCGGGGACAACTCGGTGCCGTCCTCCAGGGTCATTCTCTGCTTCGCGTTGTGGGTGGCGAAGCAATACCACGGTTTGCCCTTGTTGCAGGCCCGGCAGTTGCCGCAGACGGCACGCCAGTTGAGCACCACGAAGTCGCCGGGCGCCACGTCGGTCACCCCGTCACCGACGGCCTCCACCACCCCGGCCGCCTCGTGGCCGAGCAGGAACGGGAACTCGTCGTTGATCCCGCCCTCGCGATAGTGCAGATCGGTGTGGCAGACCCCGCAGGCCTGCACCTTGACGACCGCCTCGCCCGGTCCTGGGTCGGGGACCACGATGGTGGTCACCTCGACCGGCTTGCCCTTCTCCCGGGCGATCACGCCCCGCACCCGCTGACTCATACCCGCACATCCTTCACCGGTCGGTGGTCCGATCAGGACAGCCTTCCAGATCTCATCGGGAAAGGGGACGGGATCGCACCTCCAGCGGCGTCTCCAGCAGAGACTCGGCGAGCTTGGTCAACTGGCGGACCTGCGCGGTCGTCAGCCGGTCGAAGATGAGCTGCTGGACCGCCTCGGCGTGGCCGGGCGCTGATTCGGTGACCTTGTCCCAGCCGGCCTCGGTGAGCACGGCGATCTGGACCCGGCCGTCCTCGGCATCCCGTTCCCGGCGCACCCAGCCCTTCTCCTCCAGGCGGGCCACCACGTGGGAGAGCCGGGAGAGCGAGGCACTGGCGCGTTTGGCCAGCTTGCTCATGGCCAGGCGCCGGTCCGGAAGCTCGGAGAGGGTCATCAGGACGAGATAGCCCATGTGGGTCAGACCGGAGTCGCGCTGCAGCTGCGCCTCCAGTGCGGCCGGGACCCGGACGAGCACCTCGACCACCTGCCGCCAGGCGTGCTGCTGCTCGTCGGTCAACCAGCGGGGCTCGTCCATCCTGGCAGGTTAGTGGCGATCGACCGTTACGGTAGTGACCGGACAGGTGAGATCCAGCCAAGGCGTTACGGATGGCCCACTGATTCGATCGACTTCCGTGAACTTTGGCAGGTAGGCTGTCCGGGGACTTTAACCCCTGAACACGGCGCCGGAACCGGCTGGCTGGGGGGCCTCGGCCGGTTCCGGCGTCGTGACCTCTGACCGAGGTCACCGTGATTTGACGTCCGAGTCACTCGGTGGGCGGTTCGTCCTTGCCCGCCTCCTCGAGCGCGTCGGCCTCCTCCTTGGTCTTGTGCACCGCGCCGTCGGCGTGCTCCGGCGGACCGTAGACGGTGTAGAGGACGAGCGGGTTCGGGCCGTCGTTGAGGAAGTTGTGCTTGCGGCCGGCCGGCACCACCACCAGGTCACCCTGCTGGACCTTGCGGGTCTGGCCGCTGACCACGGCCTTGCCGACACCGCTGACGAAGGTCAGGATCTGGTCCACCTCGTGGACCTCCTCGCCGATCTCGCCGCCCGGCGGGACGGTCATGATGACGAGCTGGGTGTGCTTTCCGGTCCAGAGCACGCGGCGGAAGTCGGGGCTCTGTTCAGCGACAGTGGCAATCGTGAAGTGCTCCATGCCCCCGTCGTTACCCAGGTCAGGACTTTCGCAATCGGCCGGGGACGACGGGCGACGGGCGACCGATCAGATAGCCCTGTACGTAGTCGACCCCCAGCTCACGCAACATCCGGAGGGTGGCCTCGTCCTGCACGAACTCGGCGACGGTGTGGATGCCGTACGCCTGGCAGACCTGCACGAGAGCCCGTACCAGAACCTGGTCCTGTGGGTTGTCGACGAGATCCACGACGTACTCCCCGTCGATCTTGACGAGGTCGATCGGGAAGAGCCGCAGGTAGCGGAAGGACGCGTAGCCGGAGCCGAAGTCGTCGAGCGCCAGCCCGCAGCCGAGGTCGCGGACCCGGTCGGCGAACCGGCGGGCCTCGCTCAGGTTGCCGATCAGCGCCGTCTCGGTGATCTCGAAGGTCAGCTGAGCCGGGTCGACCCGGTAGCGCTCCAGCAGCTTCTCCACCTCGTTGGTGAGCCGCGGGTCGCCCACCGACCGGCCGGAGAGGTTGACCTGCAGGCAGAGCCCGGGCTGCTCGGCGGCGAGGCGCATGGCCCGCTCGACCACCCACAGGTCGATGTCGAAGATCGCGTCGAGCCGCTCGGCCGCGTCCAGCACCTGGATCGGCGACTGCGGCCCGTCGGTCTCGTCGAGCACCCTCAGCAGCAGCTCGTGCCGGGTCACCCGGTTGGTCTGCAGCTCCAGGATCGGCTGCGAGTAGAGGGTGAACCGGTCGGTGCCGAGCGCGTCGGCGACCCGGCTGCGATACGAGCCCTGCCGGTCCCGGACCGGAACCGGGTGCGCGACGAGCGTGATAGCCCGCTCCGCTTCCCGGGACTGCCGCCACGCCTGCTCGGCATCGATCAACAGACCGTGGCTGCCGGCCTCGGCGTCGCGCTCGAAGCGGACCAGGCCACCCCAGCAGTGTGAGTGCTCGCTGAGCGCCGCGATCAGGTCACGGGCCTGCTCACGGGCGGCGCGCCAGGTGGTCCGGGAGAACAGCACGCCGATCTCGTTGGGCCCGACCCGGCCGAGCAGGTACTCCGGGCGGGCCCGCTCCTCGACCAGACGGGCGGCGCGGTGCAGCAGGTCGGCGTTGTGGTCCGGGCGTCCCTCCTCGGCGGTGTCACCGGACTGGACCCGGACCACCAGCAGGGCGCCGCCGTCCCCGCGCAGCGCACGGTCGATCTCGTCGGCGAACCGGGCGCGGATCAGCAGGCCGGTCGCCGGGTCCGGCTCGACCAGGGAGGCCTGCACCGTCTCGCCGCGCCGGGTCAGCCGGGCCGACTCGCGGCGGGCGCGCTCGCGGGCCGAGACGTCACGGACGGTGCCGCGGATGCCGCGGACCGCGCCGTCCGGGCCGGCCATCGGCTCCAGCGTGCAGTCGATGTCGAACCAGCCGCCGTCGGCGCGCATCAGCCGGACGGTGGTGTGCACGGTCTTCTGGCTGGTCCAGGCCTCGGTGATGGCGCCGAGCGCCTTGGCGTGGTCGTCGCGGTGCACGTGCCGGGCGAGGATCTGCCGGGTCTTGCCCTTCTCGGCGGGGATGCGGCCGACCATCGCGGCGAAGGCGGGCGACCAGACGATCTGGTCACCGGCCGCGGTGTACGTGAACCAGGCCGCCCGTTCGTCGGCCGGCTGCCGTGGCTCCGGGAGCGCGGGTGTCGACGTGGCGGTCCATCGCTCCCGTTCTTCGGGCACCGTCATATACCGCCACCTCCCCCTTGCGCACGGCCGCTCCTCCTGTCACCCAGGACCCCTCACCTATTACGACCTGTCACGGGGCCGTAGTAACAGTGGACGTAGGCGTCAAACTTTTACCGAATCCGCAAGCAAGGCCAGGAGCAGGGAATTATCGCCCATCCAGAGTAACGAAACAACCGAATGGATGACCTCGTTCCCCCACATTTACGTCGAAATACCCTCGCCTTCTCCATGACAGACAGTCACTGCGAGTGTTTGCTGTGGAACCTTCCGCATTTTCCTACCCGCTCGGCACCGTCCACATGCACCCAAAGCAGTCGTTGATGCACACGGCGTGAGATCAGACGGGAGTGATCTCCAACTCACCTATACGTTGCCAGACCGGACGCATCGCCACCTCGGGCTCCCGGGCGAAGACGCTGCCCCGGATCCGCACGAACACACAGTTGCCGACCCGCTCCAGCACCGACTGACGGCGCATGTCGCTCTCCCACTGCTCCGGCCCCTGATAGGCGTCGCCGTCGCACTCGATCGCGAGCCGCCGCCCGTCCGGCGCGTTCAGCACGAAATCGATCCGGTAGGCGCCGATCCGGAACTGCGGGATCGGCCGGAAACCCCGGCCCACCAGCAACTGCAGAACCTCACGCTCGAAGTCGCTCTCGCAGTGCGCGGAGGGATCGGCCGTCGCTGCCTCCGAGGGCAGATCGATGGCGTACGACAGAAGCCGTCCCCTGGCATCGTCGGCGAGCAGAGCGCCCGGCCGCACCGAGTGGAAGATCCACAGTTGGTCGCGGGCCCGGGACGCCGCCACGTTGATCCGCCGGTGGTAGTCCCGTTTGGTGAACGCGGCGACCCGCGGATCCTTCTCGGACACCACCATCGACACCAGCACCACGTCCCGCTCGTCGCCCTGGAACGTGTACGCGTCGCCGACCCGCAGCCGCCGAGCCTGGATCTCGTCCTCGCCGATCGCCTCGTGCAACTGCTCCAACAGGTAGTTCGCCTGCCCGCTGCTGCTCAGCAGGCTGATCACGCCGATCGTCCTACCGTCGTAACGCGGATCGGCGACGATCTTCGTGACCCGCTCGACCAGCGCGGTGGCCTCCTCCAGGTTCACGTCACCGAAGCCGGCGATCGTCTGGCGCACCCCGTCGGCGCAGTGCACCGTCTGGATCGGCGGCAGCGCGGGCCGGTCCGCCCGCAACGGCCTGATCTTGCCGTCGTAGTAGTGACGTGACGAGAACTCGATGATCTGCGGGACGCTGCGGAAGTGCTCGGTCAGCAGGATCCGCTCCGGCGAACGGCGTACCGCATGGTCGTAGAGGGACGACTCGGGGTCGAAGTGCTCGGCCGACGGCACCCCGGTCAGATGGCGCCTGATCAGGCCCTCGACCGATCCGACGAACCCCAACTGCGGGCCGATCTGCTGGTCGTCGCCGACCACCACGGCCCGCTCGGCCAGCGACAGCACCGGCAGCGAGAACAGGTCGGCCTGCGACGCCTCGTCGACGATCACCACGTCGAACCGGGCACCGCCGGCGAACTGCTCGATCGCCCGGTCCACCGACATGACCCAGACCGGCACCGCGGTGACCGCCGACTCCATGGCCCGCTGCGCGTGCGCCTGCCAGGTCGCCGCGCTCCGCCCCGTGCCCTTGCCGATCTTGCGCAGCGCCGTGGTCCAGTCGGCCAGCGCGGCCCGGCGCCGGTCGTCGAGCGCCCGGGACACCTCCAGCCACGCCGACGCCACCACGAGCTCGCCGGTCAGCCGCCGGATCCGGTCACGGGCCCGCTCCACCCGCCGGGCCAGCACGGCCGGATCGACCTCACCGACCACCCCGTCGAACCAGGTCTGCGCGCGACGCCACTCCCAGGCCTCGAGGCACGCCTGGCCGGAGACCACCGGGTGCTCGCCGCCGCCGATCTGCGCAGCCCATTCCGGCGCGGCCACCGCGAGCCGGCGGTACGCGGCGTCGAACCGCATCACGTCCGGTTGCAACAGCACCAGCCGGCGCACCTCGGCGATCGCGTCGTCCCAGCCGTCCAGCGTCCTCCACGCCTCGGCCAGGTGCGGCCAGACCGCCACCCGCTCGGCGACCGCCCGGTCCTGGGCGACGGTCCGCTCCATCGCGAACACCTCGGCCAGGGTCTCCAGCACGTCGGCCACCCCGGCCAGCCGGGCCGCGTCCACCGACAGCTCCCGCTGCGGCATGAGCACCGCGATCCGCCGGGCCAGCGGCGGCCACCGGTTCAGGTCGAAGTCGAGTGACTGCTTCGCGTCGGCGAGCAGACCGCCGGCCCAGATCTCCGGATCACCCCAGCCACCGGCCGGTTCCGGGATCGCCAGGCGCTGCACCCACTCGAACCAGGCCTCACCCAGCCGCTGGCGGGCCTGGCCACGGCGCACCGCCTTCTGTGCCACGTCGACGTCGGCGACCGTGCGCAACGGCTCGCCGTCCACCCGCACCTCATCGGCCAGGCGGTACAGCCCCGGCTGCAGGATCCGGCTCAGGCCACGGCCCGCCTCGAATCGCTGCCGGATCTCGGACAGACGGGTGAACAGCAGTTTCGGCTCGGCCAGGATCGGCTCGGGCATCGTGATCCGGTGGCCGGCCACCTCCCGGGTCAGCACGGCCAGCTCGGCGAACAGGTTCTCGGTGGCGACCACCTGGTCGTTCCAGATCGTGCGCCAGTGCGCGTCGTCGAGCAGCCGGCCCAGCCGGTCGGTCCAGGTCCCCTCACGCCGGCGCAGCCACGCCACGGCCTCACGGACCTCGGTGAGCAGGTCGGTCATCCCGGAACGGCCCTCTGCGCGTACCCCCGCCAGGTCGACGCCCTCGTCCGCCAACCGCGACAGGCTCGCCTCGGTCCGCGCCATCCTCTCCCGCGACGCAGCCGCCGCCGCGGCGTCCGGAAGGTCGGAGATCTCCGGCAACGGCCGCATCGCGGCCGACCGGTCCTCCGGCGACAGCCGGGCCGCCAGCTTCAGCAGCGTGGCGAACTCCTCGATGGTCAACGGCGCCGGGCCCGCGATCGGGTCCGGAATGCCACCGTGCGCGGCCGCCCGCTCCCGCAGCCAGCCGCCGACCTCGGCGGGGAGCAGGGCAACCCCACCTATCTGGTACGTCTGAGCCTCGCTCTCGGCGATCAGGCGCAGTCCCGCCATCGCCGCGGCCAGCTCCCGCTCCGCCTCCTCCAGGTTGCGGGTCAGCCGGTCCACCCGGCGCTCCTCGGCCGCCTTGTCCAGCGTCGCCGCCCGGTCGGAGAGCTCCCGCGCCGCCAGCTGCAACTGCACCAGCTGATCGGTGGTCCGGCCGAGCACGGCGAGACACAGCGGCTGCACCTCCTCGGGCAGCCCGTCGCGCAGCACCCGCAGCGGCTCCTCCTTCTGCGCCACCACCAGGACCCGCTTGCCGTTCGCCATCAGATGACAGATCAGGTTGCGGATCGTGTGCGTCTTGCCGGTGCCCGGCGGGCCCTGCACGGCCACGTTGCGGTGATGCGCCAGGCGGCGGGCGATCGACTCCTGCGCCTCGTTCGTCGGCAGCGGCATGAGCAGCCGCTCCCCGACCCGCTCCCAGGACTCCGGTGTCTCGTCCGGCATCAGCAGGCGGCTCGGCTCATGCGCCACCACCGCGGCCAGAGCGCCGACCCCGCCCTCGTTGCCCGCACTGGTCAGGCGGTTGCGCATGTTCTCCAGGAACCCGCGCAGGTGACGCTGGCGCGGACGGGCGAAGAGGACGGCGACGTCGCGGACGAACGCCTCCGCCGACGGCTTCTCCTCGGCGGCGCCCACCACCGTGCGGTCGAACCCCAGTCTGGTCAGCGCCCGCTCGAACAACTCCCGGCGATCCGTGTCGCTCCACAGATCCACCTCGACCGCGCCACCCGGGCCGGTCAGCGCCGACAGCTGCGCCAGATGACGGTCGTCGAGCCCGGCGAGCGCCTCGGTCTGCAGCCGGGCCGGGCCGGCCGGAGAGACCGTGATCAGGGCGCGGTCCGCGTCATACTCGATCAGGACCGGCGTCGCGACCAGCGGATAGCGCACCCGCACGCCGTCGATCGCCGTCTCCAGGATGCCGTGGCCCCAGACCAACTCGGTGGTGGCGGCCGCCATGTCCAGCTGATGCATCCGGTCGAACAGGCGCCGGTGCAGGTCACGAGTCTGCTCGGCGGTGGCCGTAGCCAGTGACCAGGGCCGCCACACCTCGTCGCGCCAGGTGTCGAAGTCGGCGCCCGCCTCGTCCAGCCGGGGCTCCTCACCGGCTGTCACCTCACCCCGCAGCCGACGCCGCAGTGTCGCCGGCACCGGCGCCGGGCCGGGCAGCTCCGGACGGCCCACCCGCAGCCACGAGGAGTCGTCCGCGGCGGGGCCGGTCCGGCAGTCCGGATGGTCGGGAAGATCGTGCAGCCAGTGCGCGTCGGACGGCACGGTCCGGGCCGGACGCTCCATCTGGGCCCGCACCGCGAGCAGGTAGTCGGCGACCGCCACAGCCCTGTCACGGATCGTGGTGGGCGATTCCCGCTGGTCGGCCATCTCCGGAGTGTAGGGCCTGTCTGCGCCTCACGTTCCGGGGCGGCGCGAGGGGTTCCGGAACCGCTAAGGTGTCGCCGCTGATCTTGCAACGAGGGTCCTGGGGAAGCACGTGAATCAAGGTTGGGCGGAGCGGGACGACAACGGGCACTACTGGCCCGGGCAGCCTCCGACACTCCCGCCGGCGTACTACCCGACACCGGCCGACCCGCTGGTCAGCCCCGACTACGAGGGGTGGTGGCGGCGCGGCGCCGCCCTGGCCCGGCAGACGTGGCGTCAGGTGCTGGCCGTCCACGCGATCGCCACCGTGCCGGCCACCGCCCTCACCCTGCCAGCCGGCCTCCGGCTCGCCGAGGAGACCGCCGCCCTCCGCATCACCCCGGGCCGGCTGCCGGACCTGAGCGGCTACCTGTCGGCGGTGTGGCAGTTCACCGCGGTCAGCATCGTCGCGAGCCTCTTCTCCGCGGTCGCCGTGGCCGTCAGCGTCCAGTTGGTCGTCCTCGCCGCCACCGGCCGGAAGGTCAGCGTCGCAGCCGCGTTCGGCGCCGGCGTCCGCCGTGCGCCCGCCGTCATCGGCTGGGGGTTCCTCGCCGCCTTCGTCTTCGTCGGCGCCGCCCTCGCCTGCTTCCTGCCGGTCTTCTACGTCGGCGCCGCGCTGATGATCCTGCCCGTGATCGCCACCCTGGAACCGGGCTCCGGCATCGGCCGGGCCTTCACCCTCTTCCACGCCGACCTCGGCAGCTCCGTCGCCCGGGTCGCCACCCTGGCCGGCATCAGCATCGCCGGCCTCGTCGTTTTCGCGGCCGTCGGCGGCGTCCTCGAGCTGATGATCGGCGGCTCCATCGGCGTGATCGTCTCCACCCTCACCACCGGCGCCGCGGGCCTGGTCATCGGCATCGTCACCACACCACTGCTGGTGACCACCTACGCCGACATGCGAGCCCGGCGCGAGCCCTTCTCCACCGCCTACCTGGCCCCGCCCGTCTGATCCCTCCGGGCAGACCTTCCACCCGTCGCCTCTCGCCCTCGCCGACCCGGCATCGTCCGCCCCACCCGCGGCCGCCGGCCGCCCGCCCGATCCCCCTTGGCCACGCCCGCCACCGGCCTGATCCCCGTTGCGGCCCACGCCCGCCGCCGACCCCGTGGCCGTTCGACCCACGCCCACCGCCGACCCGATCCCCCCTTGGCCCACGCCGGCCGCCGGTCCCGTCGCCGCCGTTCGGTCCGGCAGGGGTAAGTTTTGCCTCGACCGCCATGAGACAGCCTTCATGACGAACCGGTACTCGATCTCCGGCCGACGGAATCTCGGGTCACATGTTGAACCGGACCGGCCGAAAGGCCGGTCCGGTTCGCGTTGGGCGGGCTGGCGGCTGGCCCGCCTTCCGCCGGGTGGGTCGGGGTGACCGACACCGGCCGGGCTCGGGAACGGGCGGGCCGGTCCCGGAGCGCGGTCAGGGGAACTGCATACGCCGCGGGCGCGGGATCACCGGAGGCGGCAGCGGCAGATCGTCGAGGTGACTCCAGCTCAGCATGCCGTTGTCGGTGGACTTGATCTCGCCGAGGCAGGCGCGGAGCAGACCCAGGTTGGGCGCCCCCGCGTAGCCGGCGATGACCACCTCCGGTTGCGGCGCGATCCGGGCGATGGCCCCGCAGATCTTGGCGACCTCCCGCTCGTCGACCGCGTCCAGCGGCAACGGCGCCTCGACCGGCGAGCGGCGCCAGGGCGGCCCGAACCGGCGCAGCAACTCGCGGGCGAGACGACCGAATGAACGGCCCACCTCGGCGTCGCGCATCGAGAGCCGTGCGGACTGGCCGTAGCACCAGGGCACCACCACATGACCGTTGATCAGAACCAACTGGTACACCGAGCGCGGCACGCTGATGATCTCCGCACCCGGCAGGGTCCCCAGGAAGAGGACGAGCTCTTCATAGGGAAGAGGCCATCGAGGGTTCGCCAGCACACGCTCCATGGTCTGGGTCATGGCTGGGTGAGCGTGGACCTCACGATCGATCGCCGTGCTCAAGGCCTCCGGCACCCGAGTCCACAGCTCGTCTGCGATCTTGTCGCCGAACTGCTCGATCAGCCAATCACTCGGACCGACGAGAACGTCTGGACGCATTTCCCCACCACCACCGTCCGTGATGCCGACGTCACTGCTGGCTAGAAGAGTTGCACTTTCATTGATCGACTGGAAGGGGGAAGAACGAGATCACAACAACAACCGTGAATGAAATCGAACATGTCGATCAGCACTTGGCCACAACGATGAGGCGGCAGGCCGGCGAGAGGCAGAACATGCAACTTGCGCGGCGGCGCACAGGCGCAAGTTGCATGCCCGTTTCGCTATTAACCGGTACCCGATATTCAAGCGGAGAGATATTTCCGAGCGGTGACGAGAGCGCAAACAATGCTTCACAGCACGTGATCAAGTACTGCTTCACCAGCGGGTCGACGCTCCGGCGGTCGACCGCCGGATCACCGCCGCCGAGGCGAGAGAGTTGAAATGAATTACAGTACGCGCGTCCCTTTTCACGTGAACCGCGGCGACGAACGCGTGGATCTTGCCTGACCCGAATGGGACAGCCGTCAAGTGTCAGATACCCGTCAGATCACCATCGGAGACGTCGAGGTCGGCGGGGAAACGCTCTCCCGGCCATGATCAATTCTTCGTCATCAGTCCGACTTATCGGAACGTTCGCTTCTAAGCGCTTCGCACCTTTCGCAGCTTTCCTGAGCCACTAACCATCGCTACGAAGATCCAAACTCACCGGCGATGGATTTCCGGCAGACGCCGAAAACGCACGGATCGATTCCGGCCAGACTGTTCGGCACGCCGTCAATCAGCTGTGCGCGGCCGGCTGAAATGGCAGCCACGTCTCTCGGTCCTCGGCATACGGAGTGACGTTCTCCGGAAACCAGACGAGCTTCTCACCACCGTCCGCAGCGCCGAGCAGGAAGTCGTAACCACGCACCAGCGCGACCGGCACCGGCGACGCCCCGGCCAATTCGGTGAAGAGCGCACGCGCCTCGGCCAACTGGCGCCCTCGGTCACCGATGGTGATTCCCAGGTCCAGCACCAGGGGGAACACGTCGAGGAACGAGGGCTCCCCCGGGTCGGCCAGTTCATTGGCGCGCAACTCGCCGCCGACCGCGCCGCCGTCCGGCAGTGGGCGGGACAGGAAGGTCTCCCCGCGCCCGCCCCGGATCACCGTCATGCCGACGGCGGGCCCGATCGTCGCGGCGAACTCCACCGCGCTGTGCTCCGAATGGAAGTACACGTGCTCTTGCGTGGACAACGCCTCGGTCCTCTCCGTTCCAGGAATCAGGGTCGACTTGCTCAGGACGGCCGGTGCCGGGATGGGCCGCCGGCCAGGCAGGGGTAGGCCACTGGCTGGCGCCGGGATAAGCCGCCGGCCAGGCAGGGGTAGGCCACCGGTCTGCGCCGGGGTGAGCCGCCGGCGGGGCCGGGGACGCCTTACGCACCCCGCGGGCGGGAGGTGTCCGAATCAGCCGAGCCCTCGACGACGGAGACGTCCGCCCCGCCGATCTCCGAAGCCACGGCCGCGACCGCGGCGACCAGAGCGACGTGGGCCGCCCGCAACGTCGTCACGATCTCCCGGGCGGTGACGGCCGCGGCCCTGTGCCGGATGCCCTCACCGAGGTCGAGGTCGAGATCGAGAGCGGTCAGGTCACCCGCGGGGCCGGCGGTGACCGTGACCAGTCCGTCCGGACTTCGCGAGGTCTCGGAGAGCTGTGCCAGGCGCGTCTCCAGCTCCCGGGTGTGGGCCGCGCGCTTCTCGATCGCCCCACGCCACTCGTCGATCAACCGCTGGTCGCCGGTGAAGGCCCGTCCGTCGAACATGCCGCCTCCTCATTCATCGTGATGACTTCGCAGCAGACGGTAGCGAGATCGGCGTACCCCTGGGGAAGGCCTGTGGATAACTACTCTCCGCACACCTCACGGGCGCCGCGTCGGGGTAGCCGCCCGGTTCTGTCGGAGGTTGGCGCTACCGTGCCGGAATGGGTTCGCACACGCTCGCCAGCCCGGCCGAGGAGGCCGCGGCCGTCATCACGGCGGTTCTCCGTGATCTCACCACGGGTGATCATCGTGGGGTGGTGGTCGATTCGCCACCGGGCGCCGGCAAGTCGACGCTGGTGGTCCGGGCCGCCGGGGAGCTGGCCGCCACCGGCGACCCACTGATGATCGTGGCACAGACGAACGAGCAGGTGGACGATCTGATCGAGCGGCTCGGGGCGCGGTCACCGGAGCTTCGCGTGGGCCGCCTGTCAGCGGTCGACTACGAGCCGACGCCCCGGGTCCGGGCGCATCCGGGCTGCCGGGTCGCGGCCAAGGTCGCTGATCTGGGGTCGCCGCCGGTCACCATCGGCACGGCGGCCAAGTGGGCCACGGTCACCGACGGCACCTGGCCGTGGGCGATCGTCGACGAGGCGTACCAGATGCGCTCCGATGCTCTTCTGCGTGTCGCGCCCCGGTTCGCACGCGCTCTGTTCGTCGGTGATCCCGGCCAGCTCGATCCCTTCTCGACGGTGGAGGTGGAGCGGTGGATCGGCCTGTCCTGGGATCCGATGCAGAGCGCGGTGGCGGTGCTGCTGCGGCACAATCCGGACCTGCCGGTGCATCGTCTGCCGGTGTCGTGGCGACTGCCCGCGTCGGCGGCGCCGGTGGTGGCGCAGGCGTTCTACCCGTTCACCGGGTTTCGTTCGGGGACCGGGCCGGGTGACCGCACGCTCGCCTTCGAGCGGCCGGGGCGGGACGCGTTCGACGCCGTGCTCGACTCGGCGGCCACCACGGGCTGGGGGCTGCACGAGCTGGCGGAGCGGTTCACCGTGCGTACCGACGCGGAGGCCGCCGCCGCCTGCGCGACACTCGCCGCACGTGCGCTGGCCAGGGAGGGCGTCGCGTCCTCGGAGTCCGGCACCGGCCGGCTGACGCCGGATCGGATCGCGGTCGGGGCCGCCCACCGTGACCAGGTCGCGGTGATCCGATCGCTGTTGCCGTCGGAGGCGGCCGGCATCACGGTGGACACCGCCAACCGCCTGCAGGGGCGGGAGTACGACCTGACCGTGGTGCTGCATCCGCTCTCCGGCAGGCGTGACGCGACCGCCTTCCACCTGGAGTCGGGCCGCCTCTGCGTGCTGACCTCGCGGCACCGGCATGCGTGCGTTGTGGTGGCGCGGGCCGGCATAGCAGAGCTGCTCGACGCGCACCCGTCGACCGAGCCGGTGCACCTGAATGTTCCCGTGAAGTTCCCGGACGGATGGGAGGCTAATCAATCGATGCTTGCCCATCTATACCGTCCGTGACGCTACCGTTGACGAATGAAGCGCGACCGGGTCTACCACCCGATCCTGCGGCCCCGTCGGGGCGAGTTCACGGCTCTGGCGCACCTGTCGGCACACGAGTCCGAGCGGATCGTCCCCATCGTCGAGCTGGAGCCGGACGGTGTCGTCCTTCCGCTGGTCCGCGAGCTCCGGCCACGTGTTCGCGCGCTGGCCGTCGACTTCGGAGACGTCCCCGAGCAGACCGCCGGGCCGGAGCCGCTCGCCGAGCGGCTGAGCGGCCTCGGACTCGCCATGATCCCGGTGATGCGACCACATGAGAGCAGCCTGCGGCTGGCCGGGCACGGCCGGGCCGCACGACTGCATCAGCGCGGCGCCGTGCTCCGCCTGCGGCCGCACGCGGATGCCGGCAACCCGGTCGAGGCGGACGCGGTCGCCGGGCGGCTGCTTCGTGCCGCCGCCCTCGACCCGGGCGAGGTCGACCTGCTGATCGACCTGGCCGAGACCGCCTGCCTGGCGCACGCCACCGCGGTGGAGGACCGGGCCCGCCGGGTGCTGCGCTGGGCCCGGGAGACGCCGTGGCGTTCGGTGAGCGTGGCGTCCGGCGCGATGCCGCCCGATCTGGACGGCCTGCCGACCGATCGGCCGGTGGCGCTCGGCCGCCTGGACGCGCGGGTCTGGGAGCGCCTCGGCGACCCCGGCCTGGGCTATGCCGACTACGGAGTCACGTCACCGGTGCGGCGGCGTGGGGTCCGGCATCACCGTCAGCTTCCGACCTTGCGGTATACGACGGCGACGCAGTGGTGGATCTACCGCTGGGCCCGGCGGGGTGGGCGCAGCGACGACCGGTGTCACGACCTCTGCCGCACGCTGGTGTCCTCGCCGCAGTGGCCGTCGACCGGTGCCCGCTTCTCGTGGGGCGACGCCGAGATCGCGAGACGTGCCAGGACAGCGCGGGGCGCCGGGAGCTCGGCCAGCTGGATCGCGTGGGGCACCTCCCACCACATCGCCCACGTGCTGCACACCCTGCCGGACGGAGGCTGATTGTCGTACGCTTGTTCTAATGTCGCTTACGGTCGCCCTCGCGTATGCCCGGCACGGCGTCCCCGTCCTGCCGGTGCACACGCCTGACCTGACCGGCGCCTGTTCCTGCGACAGAGGGGCCCGATGCGGGCGTTCCGGCAAACATCCCCGCCTCCGACACGGGCTGTCCGAGGCGTCGACCGATCCTCATCAGATCCGGCTGTGGTGGACGTTCTGGCCACGCGCCAACGTCGGCTTGCGTACCGGGGTGGTGATGGATGTGGCCGATGTCGACTCGGCGGAGGGCTGGCACGGGCTGCGCCACCTGCTCGGCGGCGACGTCCCGCCCGGCCCGCAGGTGCGCACCGGGTCGGGCGGCCGCCATCTCTGGTTCCGCCCCACCGGCTTCGGCAACCGGGTCCGCCTGCTGCCGGGCCTGGATTGGCGCGGATCCGGCGGCTACGTCCTGGCCCCGCCGTCACGGCACGCGAGCGGGGGCGACTATCGCTGGATCCAGCGGCCCGCGGTGGCCCTGCCGGCCGGGCCGGCGCCCCTGGTGACGCTGATCGCGGGCCCACCACCCGAGCCGGTCCGCCGGCGGTTGCCGGCACACCCGGACCGCTACGCGGAGGCGGCACTAGACGCCGAGACCGGCCGGGTCGCCGACGCCGTGCCGGGCACCCGAAACGACACGCTCAACCGGGCGGCCTTCGCCCTCGGCCGCCTGGTCGGCGCCGGGCTGCTGGACGAGTCCGAGGTCCGATGGGAGCTGACGGCGGCGGCACGCCACGCCGGTCTCGGCTGGACGGAGATCCGTCGCACCATCCGCTCCGGTCTCACCGCGGGCCGACGCCAGCCATTCGGCCACCGACCATCCAGCGCCGCCTGAAACCCGCAGCCCAAAACCAGACAACCTATTCTGTACGGCCACGAAGAGCACCGTGGCCACCTCGCGACGTCTCCCCGGCGCCGGGCCGCAGCGCGACCGCCGGGCTGCCACCACAACCCCGACCGAAGGGTGGCTGGCGGGGCGGCCCCCGCAATCTGGGGTGGGTCGTCCTTTCGGGCGGGTCGAAACGGATGATCGGGTCACCGCGGAAACGGTGCGCATACACCTGCCGCCGGTAGCCTGACGGTCGAGACCGCGGGGGGCGATGGTGCTTCAGTGGGGCCTGACCGGTGCAGCTGTGCTCGCTGATCCGCCGCGTCTGCGATCGGTGCGCCGGATCATCGCGGGTCCGGTGCCGGATGACGCCTTCAACCGGGTCGCGATGCTGGTGCACAAGCTGATCGACGCTCCGATGGGTGTGGTCTGCCTGGTGGACGAGGACCGGCAGGTGCTGGCCGGCCACGTGGGGGTGCCGGAGCCGCTGGCCTCGGCGCGGGAGATGCCGCTGACCCACTCGTTCAGCCGGCATGTGGTGATCGCCGGTGAGATGCAGGTGGTTCCGGATGTGCGTGACGACCCGCGGATGTGCGACAACCCGATGATCGACGAGATCGGCGCGATCGCCTACGTGGGGGCGCCGATCACCGATCCGGACGGGTTGATCGTCGGGGTGCTCTGCGCCATCGACCAGGAGCCCCGGGTCTGGACGCCGAGTGAGATCGCCCTGATCGGCGAGCTGGCCGAGGTGTGTTCGTCCGAGGTGTGCCTGCGGATCGCCCGGATCGCGGCCGAGGAGGCCCGCCGGGCCGCCGAGTCGGCGCATCATCAGCTGGAGCTGCTGGCCGAGCTGACCGAGTCACTGGCCGCGACGATGGACGTGGAGGAGGCGATGCGCCGGCTCGGCGGCATCGTCACGGCGGCGCTGGCCGACTGGTGTGTGGTGGCGGTCGCCGACGATCCGGGTGGGGCGGCGCGTGTCTCGGCGGCGCACTGCGACCCGGACCGGGCGGCCGACATGGCCCGGCTCGCCGAGCTGGCCGCCGGCTCCCACGCCGACCTGCGGACGATGATCCGCGCGGTACGGGCACGGGGCCGTCCGGTACGGTCCGCGGACGGTGACGCCGAGATGCGGAGCCGGATCAGCGACGCGGAGCTCTCCGAGATCACCGCGCGGGCCGGATTCGGGGCGTCGATGATCGTGCCCGTGGTGTCGCCGGTGCGGAGGCTGGCGCTCGGCGCGATCCTGCTGGTGAACCGCCCGGATCGGCCCGCTTTCTCGGCCGCCGAGGAGTGGACTGCGGCCGAGGTGGGCCGGCGCGCGGGTCTCGCCGTGGAGAACGGCCGGCTCTACCGGGAGCAGCGGCACGTCGCCGAGGTGCTGCAGCGGAGCCTGCTCACCGAGTTGCCGGTCCTGCCGGGGATCGAGCTGCACGCCCGCTATCTCCCGGCGCAGGACGGCGCGGCGGTCGGCGGCGACTGGTATGACGCGTTCGCCCAGCCGGACGGCAGCGTGGTGGTCGCCGTCGGGGACGTGTCCGGTCACGACATCGAGGCCGCGGCGACGATGGGTCAGCTGCGCAATCTGATCCGGGGCGACGCGTACGGGCGCGACGAGGAGCCGGGCGCGCTGCTCACCGCTCTCGACCAGACACTGCACGGTCTGCGGGTGCCCGCGTCCGCGACGGCCGTGCTGGCTCGCGTACGCACGTGCTGGTCGGGTTATGAGGTGGGGTTCGCCAACGCCGGGCACCCGCCGCCGCTGCTGCTGTTACCGGACGGTGAGGTCCAGGTGTGGTGGGTGCCGCCGGAGCCGCTGCTGGGCCTGCCTCCGCGGGATGAGCCGCGCACGACGGCCCGGCGGTTCGTCCCGGCCGGCTCGACGCTGGTCCTCTACACCGACGGCCTGGTGGAGGATCGGGAGCAGCTGCTGGACGACGGGATCGCCCGGTTGTCGACGGTGTTACGGGACAACGCGTCCCGGCCCGGTGACGAGCTCTGCGCCCGGTTGCTGGAGATCGCCCCGCGCCGCAGCGACGACATCGCCCTCCTGCTCGTCCGCCTGACCTGACGGAACCGAAGAGGCCGCCTGACCTGACGGAACCGAAGAGGCCGCCGGGCCTGATGGAGCCGAAGGGTCCGCCGGGCCTGATGGAGCCGAAGAGGCCGCCGGAGCTGACGAAGTGGAAGCATCCGCCTGAGCCGACGGGTCGTAGGGGGCCGGCGGCCCGCCGTGGGTCCAGGGCGTCTCGGCCGGGTCGGGCAGCGCGCCCCCGGGACGGTACGCCTCGCTGAGCGTGGTGAGGATCAGCCGCTCCCCCACGGCCGGAACGCTGCCGGGCTCGGCGACCAGGCGCCGCCCCATCCCGCCGGACAGTTCGAGCAGGACGTCGCCGGACGGGCTGATCGAGATGACGCGGGCCTTCTGGGACGGCCGGGCCGGGGAGGTCAGCGAGGCGCCGGGCTCGACCCGGACCGGTTCGGTGGTGTGCACCATGATCCGGGGGCGGAGGACCGGCCGCTTCCCGCTGTCGTCGACGCGGTCCGGGTTGGCCAGGGTGACGGTCCCGGCGAAGGCGGCACCGCTGAGCCGGTACTCGGCCAGGACGAGCGGGTCGTCGAAGGCGCGCTGGACGGCGTATCGGGAGGCGGCGCTCTCCAGCCGCTGGAGGCGGGCGGCCGCGGCGACGGCGCCGTCCCGGCGGGGCTGCGGCGGCCCACCCTCGGCGAGGTTCTGCGCGAACGCGGTGAAGGCGTCGCGGTCGGCGTCCCAGCGCAGCCGGACCCGCTCACCGACCGGCAGGCGGCGCAGGAGCGCGAGGCTACGCCACATCCGTTCCCACGTCGGCCGGAGCAGGTCGTCCAGCACCTGCGGCAGTTCCGGCGCGGAGCGTTCGATGAGGGGCGCGAGCACCCGGTTGTCGAAGTCGGGATCGGTGGCGGGCCCGGCGACCGGCCCGTTCTCGGCGTCCCGGGCGGCTGCCGCGCCTGACTCGATCCAGGCGAGCTGCACACCGAACTGGGCGTCCTCGGCGCCGCTCTGCCCGGTCACCCAGTGCAGGCCGAGCGCCTGCACGGCGTTGACCAGTAGTGACGAGCCGGGCATCTCGGCCGTGTTGGCGAAGAAGGTGAGCCAGCGCCCGAGCAGGGGCACGGCGGCCGGGACCGGGTTGTCGCCGTCGGTGCGCCGGAACCGGGTGGACCGGCCGAAGAGCCGCAGGAAGTCGGCTCCGGCCGGGTTGGGCAGCCAGATCTGGGGCGCGTCGACGTACCGCTGGCGCACGTCCTTCCCCCGGTCGACGGCGACGTCCTCGGTGTCGGTGGCGAACGAGTCGACGTAGGGCACGAGAGTGGCGGCGAGGTCGGCGGCGAAGGCGAACCGCTCGTCACGGTTGCGCGGCTGACCCACGGTGAGCAGTCGTGGCCGGGCCGGGTCGGTGCCGACCATCGCGGCCAGCGGAGCGTTCGCCTCGCCGGCCATGACCAGCGGGATCAGCACCAGCGGATGGTCGTGCACGTGCAGGTGACGCACGGTGGCGATGGGCTGGGCGCGACCGCTGGCGACCGCTTGGGCCCGTGCGAGCGCGGTGAGCGTACTCAAGAAGGGGCCTCGGAAGCGGACGGCGCGGAGGATGCGGGAAGTGCGGGGGAAAGGGCCTCGGTCCGGAGCCGCAACGCGGCCTGGAGCATCGCGGCCGCTTCGGCCTGGTCCGGGGTCGGCTCGCGGCGGCCCTCGGCCAGGGCGAGCACCTCGTCGACGGAGTCGATGCCGCCGAGCGCCTCCCGGACGGTCCGGCCGAGCGCCGCCGTGCTGCCGGCCGCCTCGTTCCGGCAGTAGACGGAGAGCTCGCATGCGGAGAGGCATTCCGGCGCATACCGGGCATCGACGTGTGCGAGCGCGGCGACGAGATCGTCGGGGTCGAGTGCCAGGTCGAAGCTGAGGCCGGCCGGGAGGGCGCCGATCAGGTCGTTGACCGAGGCGAGGCGGGACAACTGCCGCCGCAGGGTGGAGAGCTGCTTGCGAACGTCGAGGACGACCGCGGTGGGGTGGAAGCTGAAATCGGCGGGGCAGACCAGGACGACCTCGTGACTGACCGTGGACGGGTCCTGGCCCAGGCGCTCGAGCAGGTCGCGGAGGGCCAGGACGTAGACGGCGGCCTGCACGGCGGCGGCCGACACCTTGGCGCTGTCGGCCTGCCCGTCGACGATCGCGAACGACTTGATCTCGACCACCTGGAGCCGGCCGTGATGGGCGTACGCGATCAGGTCGGGCTCGAGATAGACGGTCTGGCCGGCGACGTCGAGGGTGAGCAGCGGGTGGTCGATGAGGGCGGACCGGGCGTCGGCGAGCACCTTGACGGTCTGCTCGTGCCGGTCGTCCAGCGTGTCGGAGGCGAGATCCCGGTAGTCGAGCCCGGCGTCGGCGGCGAGCACCTCACGGAGCAGGGCGCAGTCGTCGGCCTTGAGCATGGCCTCGAAGGCGTTGCCGCGGGACAGCGCGAACCGGGACTGGCCGAAGCTGCCGGGGAAGCCGATGTGCTCGGCGAGTCTCTGCTTGTCGATGCCGGCCGCGTCGAGGACGGCCCGGCGGTTGCAGCCCGGATTGCCGGTGAGCGCGGCGAGGGTGCGCGCGTTGTGGCGTTTGGCCCGCGCGGAGCCGCGCAGCTGGTCCAACCGAGACTCCATAAGGAATTCGACTCTAGATCTTCAACCGGGTTGCGGCAATTCACCCACGAGAGGTGAATAAATCGCACATATCAGACACAAACCGCACTACGCGCTACGTTCGAGGGCATGCCGAAGGCCATCTGGAACGACGAAGTGATCGCCGAGAGCGACGACACGGTGGTGCTCGAGGGCAATCACTACTTCCCCCTCGCCAGCGTCCGTGAGGACGTGCTCGTCCCGTCGGACACGCACACCGTCTGCCCTTGGAAGGGTAAGGCGTCCTACTACTCGCTCCGGGCGGACGGGCACACCGCGCCGGACGCGGCCTGGTTCTATCCCGACCCGAAACCGGACGCCTCAGCCGTACGCGACCGGGTCGCGTTCCGCCGAGACGTCCTGATCCAGGCCTGATCACTCCGGAGGCCCGCTCACGTGATCCGCGGGTGGGCCTCCTCGATCGCGGTGACCTCGAGATAGTCCAGCATGTCCCGCTGCTCCTCCGGGTCCAGCGCGCCGAACGCGGCGTACGCCTCGTCGCGCGCATGGGTGGTCTCCGCCGCCAGCAGCGCGATGATCGCCGACCAGGCCAGCGACACCCGGTCGAAGAGCCGTGCCCGCCGCAGCGAGGTGAGCCGGGACAGCATCGCGACCTTGGTCGCCGCGTCGTCGTCGAGCGCGACCCGGTCACAGAGCTCGAAGAGCGCCTTCCCCCGGTACGGGTGCTCGGACTCGATCAGCCGGGCCAGCTCCGCATTGTCCATCCGGTCGACGGGCGGGGCCGGGCCGCGCCGAGGCAGGGAGGGGCTGGGTTCACCGTGCACGACTGTCGCGCCCGCTCTCGAAACCGTTGCCCGGCGCCTGGTGCGGCAGCCCCGGAGTACGGGGAAAGGTCGGGAAGTCGGGCGCCGGCATCACCGGCTCCTCGACGACGACCGGCGTCACGCCCTCGTCAGCACGTGGGACGCCGTCGTCAGCCCCGCGGTCTCCATCCAGCACGTTATAGCCCTCCGTTACCGACTTACCGCGATGAAGTCCCATGAGATCACGCCCGCGCAAACCTCGCGACCCTGGTCACCCGACCCGACGACCGGCGTAACGCACCGGCAACGCATCGACCGGAGCACAGGTCCGTCACCGACCGTGAGGCCGTACCCCAATAGATCTTGAAGTAACCGCGACGCGATGACTCAACCGGGCCCGGCCAGGACCGATGTTTCTCGCCGGAGGTGGATCGTGGGTCGCAACGCTCTGTGGGACCGGGTTCGGGTCGTCGTCGACGATGCCGTGGTGCTCGCGTCGCTGGTACTGCTCGCCTGGCCGGTGGCCGACATCGCGCAGCCCGGTGGGCTGGTGGGCCGCATCGTGCCGCTGCTGGCGGCGCTCTGCCTGGGCCTCGCCGTCCTGCTGCTGGACAACCGGCGCGGGGTGCTGCGGTACGTCACCGTGGGGGCCGCCCTGGCGGTCGCCGGGATCCGGCACGTCTCGGGTGATCTTCCACCGGCGGCGACCTGGCTGGTCCTGCTGCTTGCGGGCGCCGGGGTGCTGCGACAGTTCCTCGGCAACCGGATCGACCCGGACCGTAACCGCCAGCAGACGCTGCTCGCGCAGCAGGCCTTCCGGGATCCACTGACCGGACTGGGCAACCGGCGAATGTTCGTCGAGTACGCCGAGGAGGTGCTCGCCGAGCCGTCGCGCACCCAGACCGCGGTGATCGTGGTCGACCTGGACGGCCTGAAAGAGGTCAACGACGTGCTCGGGCACGCCGCCGGCGACGATCTGCTGCGTGCCGCGGCCGAGCGTCTCGCCGTGAACGTACGCGCCAACGACACGGTCGCCCGTCTGGACGGCGACGAGTTCGTGGTGCTGCTGCCCGGCTTGGAGGACGAGCAGGCGGCGGTCGCGGTGGCCGAGCGCGTGCTGACCGAGCTGCACCGTCCGCTGCAGGTGGCCGGCGTGGCTCTGAGCATCCGGGCCAGCGCCGGCGTCGCCATCACCGACGGCCACGACGGCCTGGACGGGGTGCTGCGCCGCGCCGACCAGGCGCTGATCCGGGCCAAGCGGGACGGCGGCGGGGTGGCCCGCCGGTTCGACCCGGTGCTGTTCGCGAAGGCGGAGCAGCGTCGGCTGGCCGAGCAGGACCTGATGCGCGGCCTGGAGGCCGGCGAGTTCGAGGTGCATTACCAGCCGATCGTGGACCTGGACAACGGCGGCATCACCGTCGGTGTGGAGGCTCTCGTGCGCTGGCGTCACCCGGAGAAGGGCCTGGTCCCGCCGGCGCTCTTCCTCGACCTGGCCGAGCAGCTGGGTCAGGTGCCCCGGCTCGGCGGCTGGGTTCTCGAGGAGGCCTGCCGGCAGGCGCTCGCCTGGCAGGGTCAGTTCCCCGGCTTCGAGATGAACGTCAACCTGTCCGCGTCCCAGCTGACCAACCCGAAGCTGATCGACGAGGTCCGTGAGGTGCTGGAGCGTACCGGCCTGCCCCCGCGGGACCTGGTGCTGGAGCTGACCGAGTCGGTGGCGCTCACCGACCTGGTCGAGTCGGCCCGGGTGCTGAGCCAGCTCAAGGAGCTCGGTGTCCGGATCGCCCTGGACGACTTCGGCACCGGATTCTCCTCGCTCAGCCACCTCAGCACCCTGCCCGTCGACGTGGTCAAGATCGACCGCTCGTTCGTGCAGGCGATGCCGGCGACCGGCGGCGCGTCGGTGGCCGAAGCGGTGCTGCACATCGCCCGCACCTTCAACCTCTCGCCGGTGGCCGAGGGTGTCGAGGACGCCGGTCAGGCCGAGCGCCTCAAGGACCTGGGCGCCGGCCGGGCGCAGGGTTACCACTTCGCCCGGCCGATGCCGGCGATCGGGGTCACCGAGCTGCTCGACAAGCAGTCCGCCGAGGTCAAGCTCGAGAAGTAGCCCCCTGCACCGACTGTTCGATCAGCGGGAGACGCTTCCCGGCGTAGAGCATCAGGCTCAGGACCGCGCCGAGGATCGCCAGGCCGCCGGCCGCGTACCAGGCAACCGTGTAGTTGCCGAACTGGTCACGCGCGAGCCCGGCGGCCGTGGCGGCGGCGGCCGCGCCGAACTGGTGCGAGGCGAAGACCCAGCCGAACACGATCGGCCCGGCGGCCCCGAAGTACTCGCGGCAGAGCGTCACGGTCGGCGGCACGGTGGCCACCCAGTCCAGCCCGTAGAACAGGATGAAGACCAGCATGCTCGGATGCGCGGTCGCGGCGAACAGCGACGGCAGCGTCAGCAGCGACAGCCCGCGCAGCGCGTAGTAGGCGCCGAGCAGGATCCGGCTGTCGACCCGGTCGGTGAGCCAGCCGGAAGCGATGGTGCCGACCACGTCGAAGACGCCGACCAGCGCCAGCAGCGTCGCCGCGGTGGTCACCGGCATGCCGTGGTCGTGCGCGGCCGGGATGAAGTGGGTGCCGACCAGCCCGTTGGTGGTCGCCCCGCAGATCGCGAAACCGCCGGCGAGCAGCCAGAACGGCCTGGTCTTCGCGGCGTCCCGAAGGGCGCGCAGGGCGTTTCGGGCGGCGCCTCCGGCCGGCTTCGCCGGCTCCTCGATCTCGGTGGCGCCGAGGGCGGGCACGTTCAGGTCGGCCGGGTGATCCCGCAACCTCCACCACAGCAGGGGTACGACCAGGAGCGCGGCAATCGACACGGTGAGGGCGGCGGTCCGCCACCCGTCCGACTCGACGACCCGGGACAGGACCGGCAGGAAGATCAGGTTTCCGGTCGCCCCGGCCGCGGTCAACACCCCGGTGACCAGCCCGCGGTGCTTGACGAACCAGCGCCCGGTGATGGTGGCCACGAAGCCCAGTGCCAGCGAGCCGGTGCCGAGCCCGACCAGCACGCCCCAGCAGAGCACGAGCTGCCAGCTCTGGGTCATCCACAGGGTCAGGCCAGAGCCGGCCGAGACCAGCAGCAGCGCGCCCATCGCGATCCGGCGGATGCCGAACCGGGCCATCAGGGCCGCGGCGAACGGCGCGGTCAGGCCGTAGAGCAGCAGGTTGACCGACACCGCGGCGGAGATGGTGCCGAGCGACCAGCCGAACTCGTCGTGCAGCGGCTGAAGCATGACGGACGGCGTGGCCCGGAAGCCGGCCGCGCCCAGCAGCGCGA
Organism: Actinoplanes sp. CA-252034; assembly: GCF_050956125.1. NCBI lineage: Bacteria > Bacillati > Actinomycetota > Actinomycetes > Micromonosporales > Micromonosporaceae > Actinoplanes > Actinoplanes sp. CA-252034. The sequence goes on along the minus strand of NZ_CP191846.1, from coordinate 983,715 downwards.
TGAAGGTGACCGCGGCGACCGCCCAGGCGGGATGGAAACGTCTCACAGCACCGATCCTTCTTTCTCGCGTGCTTTCGGACGAGTGGCCAGAGGGCCATCATGCGCAAGAATCGAGCCATGCGGCATCTGATTTCCGTGCTTGTCCTGGACGGCCTGGTCCCCTTCGACCTGGGCACGCCCACGCAGGTGTTCCTGTCCGCCCGCGACGACACCATGACGAGGCTGTACGACGTCCGCGTCTGCGGCCCCGGCCCGGTCACCACCGAGGTGGGTTTCACCGTCGTCCCCGACCACGGCCTGGAGCAGTTGGCGATCGCCGACACGGTGATCGTGCCCGGCATCCACCGGGGCGGCCCGGTTACCGACGGCACACTGTCCGACGACGTGCGGGAGGCGCTGGTCGCCGCCGCGGCCCGGGGCGCCCGGATCGTCTCGATCTGCACCGGCGCGTCGGTGCTGGCCGCCGCCGGCCTGCTGGACGGGCGCCCGGCCGCCACCCACTGGGCCTGGGCGGAGCGGATCGGCGGGCTCTATCCCGGGGTGAAATGGGACTTCGACGTGCTGTTCGTCGACGACGGCAACGTGCTGACCTCGGCCGGGGTGGGCGCCGGGGTGGACCTCTGCCTGCACATCATCCGTTCCGACCACGGCGCCTCGGTGGCGAACCGGACGGCCCGGCGCTGCGTGGTGCCGCCGTGGCGCGACGGTGGCCAGGCGCAGTACATCGAGCGCCCGATGCCGGCCGCGAACGGCGCCGGGACCGAGGGGACCCGGGCGTGGGTACTGGACCGGCTCGCCGATCCGGTGACTCTCGAGGAGATGGCCGGGCACGCCCGGATGAGCGTACGGACGTTCACCCGCCGATTCCGTGACGAGACCGGCCTGAGCCCCCGGCAGTGGCTGCTCCGCCAGCGGGTCGAGCACGCCCGCATCCTGCTGGAGTCGACCGACCTGGCGGTCGACGCGGTGGCCCGCCGCTCGGGGCTGGGCAGCGCGACCGCCCTGCGCCAGCACATGCACTCCACGATCGGCGTCGCCCCGTCGGCATACCGGCGTACCTTCCGCCACGGAGCCTCTGGCTCAGTTCCGCCGGAAAGTGTCCGACTGGATTTCTGAGCCCTCTTCACCCGCCCGGCCGAGGAACCCATGGATCAAACCTTCCGTCCGCTGCTGGACGCCCTCAAGCAGATCGGTGTCGACCCCGATGCGGTCGACCGAGCAGCGGCGGAGGCACAGCGCAGCGGGCGGCCGGTGCGCGCCGTCCTGATCAACGATCAGGTCGTCACCGAGGAACAGCTGACCCAGGCGGCGGCCGCCGCGTTCGGCATCAACACCCTGGACCTGGTCGGTTTCACCCCGGACCCGCAGGCGCTGAAGCGGATCCCGCTGCCCGTGGTACTCCGCCACCGGGTCCTCGGCCTGGCCATCAACGACGGCGAGTTGGTCGTCGGCGTGACCGACCCGGCCGACGTGGTGGCCCTGGACGACGTGCGGGCCGCCACCGGCATGACGATCCGGCCGGTGGTGGTGGCCCGCAGCGAGGTCCGCCGGATCATCGAGCGGCTCCAGCGCGAGGGCGCCGACCTGGCCGATCTGGTCGACGAGGTGGACGACCAGGCGGGCATGGCCGCGCAGGCGACCAGCAGCGACGACGCGCCGATCGTCCGTTACGTGAACAGCCTGATCGAGCAGGCCGTCATGAACCGTGCGTCCGACTTGCACCTGGAGCCGACCGAGGACGACATGCGGGTCCGCTACCGGATCGACGGCGTGCTGCACGAGGTGGACCTGGTGCCCCGCGGCGTGATGAACGCGCTGATCTCCCGCATCAAGATCATGTCCGGCGTCGACATCACCGAGAAGCGGATCCCGCAGAACGGCCGCATCACCGCGATGATCCGCGACCGGTCGGTCGACCTGCGCACCGCCACGCTGCCCACGGTCTGGGGCGAGAAGATCGTGCTCCGGGTCCTGGACACCGGCGGTATCGATCTCGATCTGGCCAAACTCGGCTTCACCGAGCACAACCTGAGGCGCTTCTCCGAGTCGTTCACCAAGCCGCACGGCATGGTGCTGGTGACCGGCCCGACCGGCTCCGGCAAGTCGACCACGCTCTACGCCACCCTCGGCAAGATCAGCCGGCCCGAGGTCAACGTGATCACCGTCGAGGACCCGGTCGAGTACCGCCTGCGGGGCATCAACCAGGTGCAGGTCAACGCGAAGGCCGGGCTCACCTTCGCGGCGGTGCTGCCGGCCATTCTGCGTACCGACCCGGACGTCGTGCTGATCGGTGAGATCCGGGACGGCAACACCGCCCAGATCGCGGTCGAGGCCGCACTCACCGGCCACCTCCTGCTCTCCACATTGCACACCAACGACGCACCGGGTGCGGTCACCCGTCTCACCGAGATGGGCATCGAGCCGTTCCTGGTCGGCTCGTCGCTGGACTGTGTGCTCGCCCAGCGTCTGGCCCGGCGGATCTGCGACTGGTGCAAGGAGCCGTACACGCCGAGCGAGGAGGAGGTCCTCGGCGCCAAGTGGCCGCTGGAGGACCTGGCCTTCCCCGAGGTGCTGTACAAGCCGGTGGGCTGCCGGAACTGCGCGAACACCGGGTACAAGGGCCGGATCGCGATCCACGAGGTGATGCAGGTGAGCCCGGAGATCGAGTCGCTGACGATCAAGCGGGCCTCGGCCGGCGAGATCCGCGAGGTCGCCCTCGCCCAGGGCATGTACGAGCTGCGCGCCGACGGGCTCGCCAAGGCGGCGGGCGGCCTGACCTCGATCCGCGAGATCTCCCGGGTGGCCGTCTAGCACCTGTTTCGCTACTAAACCCGGTCCGTGCGGTGCCGATTCAACAGGCGTCGGAAGCACCCAGTACGGATCGGGAGAGAACAGATGGACACGCTCCAGTACGACGGACATCAGGCGGATACCAGCGCCGCGTCCGCGGACGGTCTGGACGTGCTCGACCAGATGCTCATCACCCTGGTCGAGTCGGGCGGGTCCGACCTGCACCTGACCGTCGGGTCCCCGCCGATGATGCGGGTGCACGGGTCGCTCCGGCCGGTCCCCGGTTACGGCAAGCTCAACACCTCGGACACCGAGCTGCTGGCCCGCGCGGCCGTCAGCCGCGCCCAGTGGGAGACGTTCCTCGCCGAGCAGGAGATGGACTTCGCGCACAGCATCGTCGGCGTCTCCCGTTTCCGTGGCAACCTCTACCGGCAGCGGACCTCTTGCGGCGCGGTCTTCCGGGCCATCCCACACAAGATCAAGCCGCTGGACGAGCTGGGCATGCCGGAGTCCGTGGGCCGGTTCGCCCACCTGCCGCGTGGCCTGGTGCTGGTGACCGGTCCGACCGGTTCCGGCAAGACCACCACCCTGGCGTCGCTGCTCGACCTGGCCAACCGCAGCCGGGCCGACCACATCATCACCATCGAAGACCCGATCGAGTTCCTGCACCCGCACAAACGGTCGGTGGTGAACCAGCGGGAGGTCGGCACGGACACCGACACCTTCGCGTCCGCGCTCAAGCACGCGCTACGGCAGGACCCGGACATCATCCTGGTCGGCGAGCTGCGCGATCTGACCACCACCTCGACGGCACTGACCGCCGCGGAGACCGGCCACCTGGTGATGGCGACCCTGCACACGCAGAGCGCCACCCAGACCATCGACCGCGTCATCGACATCTTCCCGCCGCACCAGCAGCTGCAGATCCGCGCCCAGCTCGCGGCCAGTCTGCAGGGCGTGATCACTCAAGCCCTGGCGCCGACTGCCGACGGAAAGGGGCGTGCCGTGATCTGCGAGATCCTCACCGCCACCCCGGCCATCCGCAGCCTGATCCGGGAGGGCAAGACCCACCAGATCCCGTCCTTCATGCAGGCCGGTGGCGCCGAGGGCATGCTCGCCTTCGACCAGCACCTGGCCGAGAAGGTCCGCGAAGGCATCGTCAGCATGCCGGCCGCCCTGGAGATCTGCCACGGGGCCGACGAACTCAAGCGACTCGTGGGAAGGTCCTGATCCGATGGCGTCCACCAAGACTTTCACCTATCACGCGATCGACGCCTCCGGTAAGAAGGCCAAGGGCACGATCGAGGCCCCCAACGAGGCGGCCGCCACCCACATGCTGCGCCAGCGCGGCGAGGTCCCGCTCGACCTGATCGAGGCGGGTCAGGGTCTCCAGAAGGAACTCAAGATCCCCGGCCTGGGGAACCGCATCAAGCTGAAGGACCTCGCCGTCTTCGCGCGGCAGTTCGCCACCATGACCGCGTCCGGCATGTCGCTGCTGCGGTCGCTGGCGATCCTCGAGGAGCAGACCTCGTCGGCGCCGCTGAAGAAGGCGCTCGGCGAGCTGCGTACCGACGTCGCCGGCGGCGCCGGGCTGTCGGCGTCGATGGCGAAGCACGACCGGGTCTTCCCGCGCCTGATGATCGCCATGATCCGCGCCGGTGAGACCGGCGGTATGATCGACAAGGCGCTCGAGCAGATCGCCGAGAGCCTGGAAAAGGACACCGCGCTCCGCGGCAAGATCAAGAGCGCGCTGACCTATCCCGCGATCGTGCTGGGCTTCACCTTCGTGATGATCGCCGGCGTGCTGATCTTCATCGTCCCGATCTTCGAGGCGATGTTCAAGAGCCTCGGTGGCGAGCTCCCGGCCATCACCCAGTTCCTGGTCACCGCCAGCCACAACATGGGCTGGATCGGGCCGCTGGTCCTGGGCCTGATGTTCGGCACCACCTTCTTCTACAAGCGGCAGATGCGCGACAGCGAGGAGTTCCGCCTCAAGGTCGACCGGCTGAAGATCCGGCTTCCCGTCTTCGGCCCGCTCCTGCGCAAGCTCGCGATGAGCCGCTTCTCCCGCAACCTCGGCCTGCTCCTGAACGTCGGCGTTCCGGTCATGCAGGCGCTGGCGGTCGTCGGCGAGACCACCGGCAACGAGGTGATCAATGCCGCGATGAAGGACGTGCAGTCGACCGTTCGTGACGGTCAGCCCATGTCTTCGGCGCTACGGCATCACTCGATCTTCCCCGAGATGGTCACGCAGATGGTCGAAGTCGGTGAAGAGAGCGGTCAGATCAGTCAGATGCTCGACAAGATTGCCGACTTCTACGACCGCGAGGTCGATGAGGCCGCGGAATCACTGACCGCATCGATCGAGCCCATCATGGTGCTCGTCATGGGCACCGTGGTCGGCGGCATGGTGATCTGCCTCTACCTGCCGATGTTCACGATCTACCAGAACATCCAGAGCTGACCGCCGGCTGGTCGTCACCCCCGGGCTCCCCGGCCCGGTGCACCCTTCCCCGCTTACCCCCATGTCATGGAGGACACCCCCAATGCAGGATGTCATCGCCCGTCTCCGTGCCGGCAAGAAGAACGACGAGGGCTTCACCCTCATCGAGCTCCTGGTCGTCGTGGTCATCATCGGCGTGCTGGTCGCGATCGCCGTCCCGGTCTACCTGAACTACCGTCAGGGCGCGGCCGACAAGTCGGCGCAGTCCGACGTGCGCGGCGCGATCAGCGCGGTGGAGCAGTTCTACACCGAGAACGGCAACAAGTACCCGACCGGCCCGCTGACCGAGGACAATTCGGACGGCACCAAGACCTCCCTCAAGCTGTCGGCCACCGGCAAGCAGGTCATCACCCTGTCGGACAAGACCCAGCTGTCGTACGTCGCGGGCACCGCCGCCGGCACCTACAAGCTCTGTGCGACCAACGGTGGTGGCAGTGGCAAGAAGTACCTGTACGACAGCGAGAAGGGCGGCTCGGTCCAGCAGGCCGCGGACACCCTGAACATCACCACCTGCGCCTGACGTACCGCCCCCGGGTGGCGCCGCGACCGGCGTCACCCGGACCCCACCGCTCACGAGCCCGAGGAGGAGCGCCATGCCCGAGACCCCGCTGTTCGGCATCGTGGCTCTGCTCGGGCTCGCGATCGGCTCGTTCCTCAATGTCGTCATCCACCGGGTGCCCCGCGACGAGTCGCTGGTCCACCCGGGATCGCACTGCCCGCAGTGCGGCAACCCGGTCCGGGCCCGGCACAACGTCCCGGTGCTCGGCTGGCTGATGCTCCGCGGCCGGTGCGCCGACTGCGGCAACCGGATCAGCGCCCGTTACCCGCTCGTCGAAGCCGGCACCGCGGCCCTGTTCGTGGCGGTCGCGGCCCGCTTCGGCTGGTCCTGGGAACTGCCCGCCTACCTCTACCTCGCCGCCGTCGCGGTCGCTCTCACGATGATCGACCTGGACGTCATGCGACTGCCCGACAAGATCGTCCTGCCGTCGTACGGCGTGGCGATCGCCCTGCTCACCCCGGTCTCGATCGCGGCCGGAGACCCGGGCGCCCTGCTCCGCGGCAGTCTCGCCGCCGTCCTGCTGTACGTGGCCTACCGCGTGCTCGCCGTCTGGGGCATGGGCGGCGGCGACGTGAAACTGGCCCCGCTGCTCGGCTTCTACCTCGGCTGGCTCGGCTGGGGCGCGGTCGCGGTCGGCGCCCTCGCCGGGTTCATGCTCGGTGGCGTGGTCGGCGGCCTGCTGATCGCGCTGAGGCTGGCCTCCCGCAAGAGCCGCATCCCGTTCGGCCCGTACATGCTGGCCGGCGCCTTCCTCGCGGTCTTCGCCGCGGCCCCGGTCGCCGGCTGGTACACGAACCTGCTCGTCCCCACCGCCTGAACATCCCGCCGGAGAACTACTGAGAAGGAAGGAACACCGATGGCTGGCTCTACGCCGATCGGGCTCGACATCGGCTCGTCCTCCATCCGGGCCGTGGAAGTGCGCCGCAACAAGGACGACTACACGCTGATCAACTTCGGCCAGTTCCCACTGGAGCCGGGCACCGTCGCGGCCGGCGTGGTGCAGGACCCGGGCACCGTCACCGCGGCGCTCAAGCAACTCTGGGCGGCGTCCAGGTTCGGCAGTAAGAAGGTCACCCTCGCGGTCACCAACCCGCAGCTCGTGGTCCGCGAGACGTCGGTCGCCAACCTGCCGCAGAGCCAGATGCGCCAGGCGCTGCCGTTCCAGGTCAAGGAGCAGCTTCCCCTCGCGGTCGAGCGCTCACTGCTGGACTTCTACCCGCTCGAGCAGCCCGGCGACAACCCGACCGTACGCGGCCTGCTGATCGCCATGCCCAAGGACGCGGTGCTCACCCTCGTGCAGGCGGTGCAGAAGGCCGGCCTCAAAGTGGTCGGCGTCGACCTCGCGTCGTTCGCCATGCTGCGCTCGGCCTCCCGGCTGGACGCCCAGGTCGAGGCGATCGTGGACATCGGCGCCAACATCACCAGCGTCGTGGTGCACGCGGACGGCGAGCCGCTGTTCGTCCGTACCCTGCCGCGCGGTGGCTCGGAGGTCACCGAGAACATCGCTACCCGGCTGGGCCTGCCGACCGCCGAGGCCGAGGCTCTCAAGTGCCGGTACGGCCTGCACGGCGACGGCAACCCGGACACGGCGGCCGCCCTGATCGACGCGGTGCGCCCGCTCTCCAGCGAGCTGCGCAGCTCGTTCACCTACCTGGCCTCCGGCGAGCGCCAGAAGCAGGTCACCCGGATCTCGCTCTGCGGCGGCAGCGCGCTCATGCCCGGCCTCGCCGAGCACCTGCAGGAGCAGCTCGGCGTCGCGGTGATGTACGCCGACAACGCGGCCCGCCTGCGTGACACGCGCAAGGCCCGGGAGCGTGGGTTCGACAGTTTCGTGCCGTCGGCTGCGGTGTCGATCGGCCTCACCCTCGGAGCGGCCTGATGTCCACCGCACTGATGCCCGTGGACCCCTCGGTCTCGCCACAGCAGGCGGCCCGGGTGCTCTCGATCCGCGCCGACCTGCTGCCCCCGGAGATCCGGGACGGCCGGCGGGCCCGGCGCGTACGTACCCTGATCGCCATCCTCGTGCTGCTCGTGGTGGCCGCTCTCGGCGCCTGGTACTGGCAGGCCGGCGAGGAGAAGGTGGCCGCCGACGAGGCGTACGAGGAGATGTTCCAGACACTGACCACCACCCGGGCGGCGCAGAAGACGGACGAGCTCAAGGCGCTGGTCGACTACCAGGACGGCGGCGAGGTCCTGAACAAGGAGCTGGCCACGATCCAGGCCAGGGACCTCTCCTGGACCAACCTGATCAACCTGATCCGGGACGAGGCCCGGGCCGAGAACGTGACCCTCAGTGAGATCACCGGTGGGCTCGCCGCGGAGGACGCCACGGCCACCGACACGTCGGAAGCCGGCACGCTGACCATCTCGGGCTCGGCCCAGAGCAAGAAGGTCGTCGCCGACTACGTCAACAAGCTGGGCACCCTCAAGCACGTGACGAACCCCTTCGTCACCAGCGTCAACAAGAGGGAAGGGGCCGGCACCGGCCCGGAGGGCTACCTCTTCAGCCTCTCCGTGACCATCACCGACAAGGCCCTCTGCGGCCGCTTCACCGACGACTGCCCGAGCGGAGGTAAGTGATGACCACCCGACGCGTCGATCAGATCTGGCTCTTCGGCGGCCTGGCCCTCATCATCCTGCTCGTGACCGGCGGCTGGTTCATGATGATCAAGCCGCAGTACACGGCCCGGGACAGCGTGCAGGCCGACACCGCCGAGACCGAGACTCAGCTGATCAAGGAGCAGAAGCGGCTCGCCGAGCTCAAGACCGAGCTCAAGAAGATCACCGAGTACAAGGCCGACCTGCTCACCGCTCAGCAGGCCCTGCCGTTCCACAACACCACCAACAAGATCCCGGAGTTCCTGAAGCAGCTGCAGAGCCTCGGCCTCGAGTACGGGGTCGAGGTCACCGGATACGCGGCGACCGGCGAGGAGACGTCGTCGATCGTCGCCACGGTGACCGAGCTGCCGATCACGCTCAAGATCGAGGGCCCGGTCGACAACACCATGCGGCTGGTGAAGCACCTGCAGACCGAGCAGCCGCGGGCCCTGCTGATCGACAACGTCAAGCTCACCATGACCCCGCCCAAGCCGGTGCTCTCGCTCTCCCTCAAGGCCTTCATCACCGCGACCGAGACCGCCTCCGTCAAGTCCTGACCCGTACTGCCGGAAAGCCCCTGTTCAGCATGAACAGGGGCTTTCGTCGCTCCCGGTTCGCAACCGGACGGCACTCCCGGCCACGAAGGGCCCGCCGAACGGTGAGGAGACGCGTAGAGAGGAACCCCCGATGAACCAGAACCTGATCCTGATCGCGGACGACGACAACGACATACGTGACGTCCTTTCCGTGACACTGGAGGCGGCCGGCTACCGCGCACTCGGCGCGAAGGACGGCAACGCCGCGGCCCGCATCCTGACCGTGGCCAAGCCGGTCGGCATGATCACCGATGTCATGATGCCCGCCATGAACGGCATGGAGCTGTGCCGGCTGGCCCGCAACACCCCGGCGACCCGCGACATGGCGATCCTGATGGTCTCCGGCAACAGCCACACCTACGACGTCGACGCCGGCATGGAGGCGGGCGCCGACGGCTACCTGACGAAGCCGCTGGCCCCGCGCGAGCTGGTGAGCCGGCTGCAGACCCTCATCAGCGAGCGCCACCTGGGCGGGCGACCGTCCTGACAAGACGGTTTTCCTGTGCGATTCCTATGGATCGCCGTCAAACCCTCGCATTCGTCCGAAACGACGGTTATCGTTACGTCCGGCCCGTGCCGTTCCCCCCGTAGCGGCACGGGCCCCTTAACGCCGCGCGGCACTTGACGGCGCGCGGCATCCGACAGAGCGCGGATCCGACAGCGCGGTCTCCGACAGAGCGCGGCATCCGACGGCGCGCGGTATCCGACAGCGCGCAGTCCGCGCGGAAATCGCGTCAGCCCTGAGGTCCTACCTGGACGGGCTCACCTGCCGCACCCATCGTGATGCGGGGTTTCCGGGGGCTCGGCCCCCGGAGTAGAAACGACGAGGGCGACCCGGTTCGCGCTTTCCGCGAACACAGATCGCCCATCGCACTCGTGGAGCTGAGGGGACTCGAACCCCTGACCCCCACACTGCCAGTGTGGTGCGCTACCAGCTGCGCCACAGCCCCATGCTGTCCTGCATTTACTACTAATTCGCCCCGGCGTTTCCCCCGGGCACGCTGGAAATACTACACACCTCTCCGGGCCTTCTTGAGGCACCCCCCTCAGTTGAGGGAGACATCCGGCGGGAAGTGGGCGACCGCTGCGAGGATGTCGCCCTGTCGCCGCAGGACCATCGCCCAGAGGTCATCCGGGCGCTCCACGAACGGGTCTCCGGGCAGGGCGTCGAAGACGAACCAGGAGCCGGACGCGATCTCCTCCTCCAGCTGACCGGCCGACCAGCCCGAGTAGCCGGCAAAGACGCGGATGCCGGCGACGCTCTCCCGCATCCGCTCCGGGTCGGCCGAGAGGTCGAGGGTGCCGAGCGCGCCGCTGACCGGATGGAAACCGGACAGCCGCTTCTTGACCTCGGGTTTCGTCCGGGCCAGGCAGATCGCCGACTCGGGCTGCACCGGGCCGCCCTCGAAGAGGACCGCGGGGTCACCGGCGAGCTCGCCCCAGTTGCCGAGGACCTCGGCCACCGGGACCTCGGTCGCGCGGTTCAGCACGACCCCCAGCGCGCCGCCCGTCTCGTGGGCCACCAGCAGCACGACCGTCCGGTCGAAGTTGGGGTCCTTGAGGGTGGGCGTGGCGACGAGCAGCTGACCGGTCATCGACTCCACCGACCGGCCTCCGATCCGCTGCTGCTCACCGAACACCTGATTACCGCCGTCCGCTCGATGTAGCCATGACTCGCACATTAGCTTGCGATTCCGGCCATGGATAAGGTCTGGACATGAACCCGCCACCTACGGCAGCAGAGATCGGCGTCATCGGCGGATCGGGGCTGTATGCGCTCCTCGACAACGCCACCGAACTCGAGGTCGACACCCCGTACGGTTCGCCGTCGGACCGGATCACCGTGGCCGAGGTGGGTGGGCGCCGGGTGGCGTTCCTGCCCCGGCACGGCCGTGACCACCGGTTTCCCCCGCACAGGATTCCCTATCGGGCCAATCTGTGGGCGCTGCGCTCGCTCGGCGTCCGGCAGATCGTCGCGCCCTGCGCGGTCGGCGGCCTGCGCCCCGAGCTCGGGCCGGGCACGTTCGTGGTGCCTGACCAGCTGATCGACCGCACCAGCGGCCGTGAGCAGACGTTCTACGACTCCGGCGCGGTGCACGTGTCGTTCGCCGATCCGTACTGTCCGGTCGGACGTGCCACGGTGCTGGATTCCGCCGAGCGGGTGAGCGCCGTCGACGGCGGGACGATGGTCGTGGTCGAGGGGCCACGCTTCTCGACCCGCGCCGAGTCGCGCTGGTTCACCTCGATCGGTGGCACGATCGTGAACATGACCGGTCACCCGGAAGCGGTCCTGGCCCGCGAGCTGGCTCTCTGTTACACGGCGATCGCCCTGGTCACCGACCTGGACGCGGGCGTCGAGGGCGACCACGGCGTGACTCAGGAGGAGGTCTTCTCGGTCTTCGCCGACAATACGGCCCGCCTGCGCGGGGTGCTCCTCGATGCGGTGGCCAAGCTCCCGGCCGAGCGTTCCTGCCCCTGCAAGGATGCCCTGGCGGGCATCAAACTGCCTTTCGACCTTCCTTAGGGGTACGAGCTACGCGCGCCGTTTCGGGGATGAGGCCGAGGTGGGGAACCCGGTCTCATCCCCGAGAGCTCGTCAGGCTACGGCGCAGGCGGCGCCGTTGAGGGTGAAGGCAGTGGGTTTCGTGGCGCCGCCGGTGTGGGTGGCCTGGAAGCCGAAGGTCTGTGACGCGCCGGCGGTGAGCGTGCCGTTGTAGGACACGTTGGTGGCGGCGACGGCCCCACTGGACGGGCTGACCGTCGCGTTCCAGGAGTTGGTCACGGTCTGCCCGGCCGGCAGGGTGAACCGGAGCGTCCAGCCGTTGACGGTGGCCGTGCCGGTGTTGGTGACGGTGACCGACGCGGTGAAGCCGGTGCTCCACGAGTTGACGGTGTAGCCCACCCGGCAACCGCCGGTGGGGGCCGGTGACGACGGGCCGGGCGAGGACGGGCCGGGCGACGACGGTGACGGCGTGGTGGTGTCGAGCCCGAGGAAGTGCACGGCCGCGGCGGCGTCGACCGGGAGGTTGTGGCTGACCCCGTTCAGGCTGATCGCCTCGACCGGGGCGGTGTCGCCGGTTCCGCCGTACCGGGTCCGGGTGTATCCGCTCTGCGGGGTGTCGGTGAACGACGGCGTCTGGGTGAGGCCGTGGACGTTGGTCCACTGGTCGATCTGCTCACCGAAGTTGGGGTAGCGCAGCACCTCGTCGTTGGTGCCGTGCCAGGTCTGCATGCGCGGCCGGCGGCCGGTGTACCCGGGGTAGGCGTTGCGGACCAGATCGCCCCACTGCTGCGGGGTCTTCGTGACCAGGCCGTTGGCGCAGTCGCTGTTCCACTCGGAGCCGTTGGTGGTGGCGAAGCAGCCGAACGGCACCCCGGCGAAGGCCGATCCCGCGCTGAACACGTCGGGGTAGAGCCCCAGCAGCACGTTGGTCATCATCGCTCCGCTGGAGACGCCGGTGGCCACGATCATGTCGGCGTCGACCGGGTAGCGGGCCCGCACGTAGTCGATCATCGACTTGATGCCGACCGGGTCGCTGCCGCCACCGCGGGTCAGCGCCTGCGGGGAGGCGACGTCGAAGCACTGGCTGCTCCGGGTCACCGACGGGTAGACGACGATGTAGCCGTACCGGTCGGCCAGCGACGCGAACTGGGATCCGCTGTAGAAGGCCGGCCCGGTGCCGGTGCAGTAGTGGACGGCCACGAGCAGACCCGGCCGGGGCGCCAGGTTGTCCGGGACGTAGAGGTACATCCGCAGGTTGCTGGGGTTGGCCCCGAAGCCGGTGACCTCGGTCAGCGCGGCCGCGGAGGCCGGTTGTGGCAGGGCGACGGCGGCCACCGCGGTCGCCACCAGCATGCCGATGGCGGCCAGCAGGGCCTTCACTTTCGATCTCATGGGGGATTCCTTGCGGGGATCGTGGGGACGGGGACGCTTCAGCACGGAGGCTGCCCGATCTCCACCTCGCCCCCGACACGAAAGCATCGACAAGTATGTATTGGTGGCGTGGGTCACGCCAGTCCGTCCCACCGCCGGGCCCTCTCGCCCACCGGCCCCACGCGTATGATCCGACCCACTTCACTGCACAACGATCTGCCGGTGGACCGTCGTACTCCCCGAGGACGATCCACGGCTGTCGAAGGGACCCCCGGTGACTCGACCGCAACGTTTCCAGGCCGTCGGCGCGCGCGTCGCGTCGGTGACGCTGCTGCTGGCCGGCGCGGCCGGCGGCTTCCACCTGGCGCAGCAGAGCGACGCCCGCGATCAGTCGGCCGCCGACGCCCGGCAGGCGGTGCTCGCCGCCGAGCAGGCCACGGTGCAGCGCGAGGCGAAACATGCCGCGGACCGGGCGGCCCGGGCCGAGTCGGAGCGCACCGCCGCCCAGAAGGCCTCGACCATGGCCAGGACCGCCGCGGCGGACGCCCGCAAACTCGACGCCGCACAGAAGAGGGACACCGCCGAGAAGAAGGCGGCGGCCGACCGGGCCGCCCTGACCGGCCCGGTGCCCTACACCGGCACGATCCCGGCCTCCTGCAAGAGCTTCAACGGCAGCCGTGAGATCGGCTGCGCGCTGATGATCAAGGCGGGCTTCGACTTCGACGAGTTCTCCTGCCTGAACAAGCTGTGGGATCACGAGAGCGGCTGGAACTACAAGGCCACCAACCGCAGCTCCGGCGCCTACGGGATCCCCCAGGCGTACCCCGGGTCCAAGATGGGCTCGGTGGCCGACGACTGGCGCATCAGCCCGGCCACCCAGATCACCTGGGGTCTCGGCTACATCAAGGGCCGCTACGACTCCCCCTGCGGAGCCTGGAACCACTTCCAGAGCGCCGGCTCCTACTGAGACGCGAACGCCCCGGGCTCGTCACCGAGCCCGGGGCGTCTCCGATCCTGTCGCGGCGTCAGCCGAGCGTCACGTTGACGCGCTTCGTGCCGGACGCCGGGATGCTCACCCGCTTCGCGTCGTCCCGGCCGGTCGCGTGGTCGTACCACCCGGTCTTGATGGTGTCTCCCTCGCCGGTGGCCAACCAACTGATCTTGACCGGCTGACCGCCGATCACCGGCATGCGGTACGTCCCGCCGGGGCCCTGGCCGTAGCTGTCGAAATCGGCCATCTGGTCACCGGTGACCGCGTTGATCACGGTGAGCCGCCAGCCGTCGGCCGGCAATCCGGCCGGGATGGTGACCTTGCCGGTCAGTGTGGAGCCGCGTGCCAGCTCGATGTCGTAGGTCGCCGCGCCGTCCGAGGTGACCGGAATCGCCACCGCCTTGAAACGGTCGCCGACGTTGCCGGACCACTGGCGCGGGTGACCGGACGCGGTGAACGACAGCGGCCACGAGTACGGCCCGAGCTTCCCGATCGTGTACCGCCCCTGGGCGTCGGTGTTGACGCTGTGGATGGGACCGGGCCCGAAGCCCCAGGCGGTGAACGAGACGTCGGCGTCCTCGATCGGAGCGCCGTCCGCCCCCTTGACCACGCCGGTGATCGATCCGGCCCGGTCGAGGCGCACCGCCGGCGCCGTCGCCGTCAGGTCGGCCTGGACCACGATCCGGGCCGCCGCCTTCTGATCGCCGGTGCCGCCGGACCGCCCGATCCACTGGTGTCCGTAGCCGCCCGGGGCGACGGCGAAGGCCTCGTAGGTCCCGGGCGCGAGCGCGGCGCTGATCGACGTGCCCTGCGACTCGGTGCAGTCGCCGTACCCGTCCGGGAGCCCGCCGCGACCGATCGCCGTCAGGACGAAGCAGGTCTCACCGACCGCCCGGCCGGTGGCGCGGTCGGTGGCGTTGAACGACACCTTGCCGCCCTTGGCCAGCGGCACCGTGACCGTGGCGGTCTCCCCGGCGACGAGCGTCACCGGGTTGTCCCGGTCACGCAGGAAGTAGGTGGACTCGCCCGGCACGACGTCGACCAGGCCCGCTCCCGGCGTCAGATCGGCCACCGTGGCCACCCCGCCGACCGCGCAGCCCTGGTCGAACCCGCCGGCCGCCTCGACCTGCACGCAGAAGTCGGTGGCCGGAGCGCCGGTGACCTCGTCGACCGCCCGGACGGCGAGCGTCGCGCCGGTGAGCCACGTGTCGTCCACCACGACGTCCGCCCCGCCGTCGACGGTGATCACCGCGGCGTCACCGGAGTTGTTCTCGCCGTGGGCCCACTGGGTGCGGGTGCCGGACGGATTGGCGAACGAGACCCGGTAGTCGCTCGGGAACACGTCGTCGACCCGCCAGCGGCCGTCGGCCCCCGTGGTGGCCCCGTAGCCGTGCTCGTCGTCGGTGGACGTGACGAAGACCTGGAAGTCGGCCTTCGCGGCGCCGTCCGCACCGACCAGCCGCCCCGACACGGAGGCCGGCTTCAGCACCGAGTCGTCAGCGACGACGGTCTGCCCGGCGGCGACGGTGTGCACCTTGGCCTTGGCCCGGTCGACCGCCCCGGGGACGTACTGCTCGGCCCCGTTGGGGTCGGCCTGGAAACCCAGGACGTAGTCACCGGGAAGGACCGGGAACGAGTAGTCTCCGGCGTCGTCGGTGTAGCCACCGTGGATCCGCCGGTCTCCGGCGTAGAGGAGGACCTCGATCCAGACCAGCGGACTGCCGTCGACAGCGGTGAGCCGCCCCCGGAACGTCCCGGTGGGCAACAGCGTCTCGGAGACCTCGACGGTCGCACCCGCGGCCACGACTATCGTGTCGGCGTCGTTCTCATCGACCGCCCGCGGCGCCCACTGCCTGGCCGCGTCCGGCCCGAACCCGACGTGGTGATCACCCGCCCAGACCGTGATCCGATACCGTCCGGCGTCATCGGTGTAGGTGGAGGCGTGCGAGTCGTCGGCGAGGTTGCGGGCATCCACCTGCACCCAGGCGGCCGGCGCGCCGCCGGAGCCGGTGAGCACGCCCTCGACGACCCCGGTGGCCCGTCGCCGCTCGTCGACGGTGAGCGTCCCGCCGGCCGGAACCTGGTAGGTCTCGCCCGCGTCCTGACTGAGCGCCCCGGGGCCCACTGGATCAGCGACTCGGTCTGGAACGACAGCTTCACCGGGCCCTCCGGCACACCCGTCAAGCTGTAGCGCCCTTCGGCGTCGGTGCCGGCCCCGTCGAGATACGACCCGTCCTCGGCGCCCCAGAGCACCACCCAGGCGTCGGCGATCGGCGCCCCCGTGTGGTCGGTGAAGACACCGTCGACGTTTCCGGCTCCCGCGGCGGCCGCCGCGGGAGCCGCTGCCGCTCCGGCCATCAGCAGCCCGGCAGCGACCACGCCACCCAGCCGAACGAGCAGAGATCTGATCACACAAGCCCCCATGGCGATGACAGGCAACTAGACCGATGTCGATCCGTCACATGGGCCGCAGCATAGATGAACGCCCTGGCAGTTTCAGCAGAGCCGAGCGCCGGATGTCCATATAGGTGATCGACTCTGCCCGGCCGGCCGGGCGCGCGGGTGGGCGGGGCGGGGCGGGCATCCGGCCGCCGAGGCGACGCGCCCGGCGGGCGGCTATGCGATGACGCCGGCGGTCAGAGGCATCCGCTGCCGGACAACTCCACTCCCTCTTCGGCGGCCTTGAACCAGTCGATCGTCGTCTGAAGCCCGAGATCCAGATCCGAGTCGCACGCTTCGGGCATCAACGTCCGCAACCGGTTGTTGTCCGCCTGCGAGTCCCGCACATCGCCGGGCCGGGTCCGGGCGAACTGGATGTCGATCGACCGGCCGCTGAGCAGCTCGATCCTCTTGGCCAGGTCGACGATCGTCGTGCGCGTGCCGAAGGCCAGGTTGACGGGCGACGGACACGACACGCCCTTCAGGGCCGTGTCCGCGAGGACCGACACCAGGGATCCGACATAGGTGAAGTCCCGGGACTGGGCACCGTCACCGTGGATGACGAGAGGCCGGCCACGGAGCGCCGCGTCGATGAAGGAGGGAACGACTGCCGCATACGGATGGTCCGGCGACTGGAGCGGGCCGTAGACGTTGAAGAACCTGAACGCGACCGCCGGGAAACGGTACGTCGATGCATACGCCAGCGTGTACGCCTCGGCCGCGAGCTTGTTGGCCGCGTAGGGGCTGGCCGGCGCGGTGGCGTCGTCCTCGCTGATGGGCAGCTTCCGCGTCTGCCCGTACACGGCCGACGACGAGGCGAAGACGAGTGCCTTCTGGAAGGTCCGGCAGGCGTCCAGAATCCCCACCGTGCCGTTCACGTTGACCTCATGGCTCGACAGCGGATCCATGATCGAGAGGGGTACGGACGGCTGGGCCGCCAGGTGAACGATCGAGTCGCTGCGTTCGACCAGGTCCCACACCGTGTCGCGATCGAGGATCGAGCCTCTGATCACCTCGACCGGAAGCGACTCGATGTTGGCGGCGACCCCCGTGCTGAAGTCGTCGAGAACCGTGACGCTCTCGACGTCGGGCCTCCCGACGAGCTCGCTGCACAGATTCGCACCGATGAAGCCGGCTCCGCCGGTCACAAGAATTCTCATCTTTAAATCTCGCCCAATTATTGAGATCGAAGTCTGACGCTATTCAATTGCACGGCGGGTCGCCCGGCCCTTACGCTCCCGGGCCGGCGGTGCGGGGATTGTCGATTGAGGAGGCTTCCTCCCGGGCCCACCGCCCGAGGGCGGCCGGGCATCACATACGAACGATCGATGTCAACGTTGTACAACAGAGCCCGGGAGGGCCGGTGGCGGACGATTCAACCAAGCCGCGTGTGGCGCGGTAATTCACCGGAGAGAGCTAATCCGATCAGCCGCCGCAGACGGGTCACCGGCCACAAAGAAGAGGCGTTGAGCCCACGTCATGCGGGCGCCGTCCACCCCGGCGTCCTCGTCGCCATGGCGGCCGGACCGACGCGATAATCTCCCCGGCCGACCGGTTTCGGCCCTAGACCCGGGACATCACTTTTCCGGAAGACGTGGATCCGAGCAGTCGCCGGCGGAGCCGGGTCTGAATCGGGCCGTCGACGCACCGGTTCACCACAACGCTCGCCACGAGGGCCAGCACTATCGCCAGAAGCAGCATCACCACTCGGAGACCGAGCCCGGCTCCGGGCAGAACGCTGTCGAATGCGATCCTGGAAAGGAACAGGATGACAAAGGGATGGAAAAGGTAGAGGGCGTAGCTGGCGTCGCCCAATTCCACCAGCAGTCTCATCCACCGGCCGGCTGACAGGGCGGGCTCGGTCAGCAGGCCCCCTACGACCACGAGAACGGATGGGACGCCGTACTGGACGAATCGTTCGTCAAATCCGGCAGAGAAGAGATCCCACGTGTCCGCGGCCACCAGCAGAGTGAAGCCCACGGCGATCATGATGACGCCCGTGACAGCGCCCGACGTCCGGCCTCCCGCGAAGACTCCTTGATTTACACGAGACCTCTCGTAAGCCGCCCAGAGCAGGATTCCGGACAGGAACTCCAGGAACAGGCTGCTCTGGTAGAAGCGGACGAGGTACCACCCGGACGGTGAGACCCATCCGCTCAGCACCAGCAGGAAGAGCAGCACCGCCGCGACGGTGAGACCGCGCTTCGCGCTCCCGGTGGCCAGCAACGCGAGCGCCACCACCACGTAGAAGAACATCTCGTAGCTCAGTGTCCAGCCGGCCTCGAGAATCGGCCCGGGCCTCGTCGCCATCTCATAGGGGATGAAGAGAGCCGATTTCAGCAGTCCGTCCGGGGAGACCTCGGTGCTGTTGATCCGGTGGGGAAAGGCCGCGACCGCGACCGCCGTCAGTACAGTGGCGACCAGGTAGATCGGCACCACTCTGATGATGCGGCTCCGCATGAATCCCTCCGGCCTTTTAAAGGCCGTACGGGCGATGATGAAGCCGCTGATGACGAAGAAGATGTCGACACCCCACGCACCCGTTTGCGGGAATCCATATCCACCGCCCGGCGGGTTGCAATGAAAATAGACGACCGCAGTCGCAGCTATGGCGCGCAGGACCTGAATACTTCGGACCGTTCCGCCGCTTGCAGTAGCCATGGAAACGACCGTAGCAGAGGCAACCGTTCCTTCCGGCGAGCGAGGCGAGCGCTCAGAATTCCCGCCACGATCTGCTGAATCGATGCCACCGAACACCTCGAAGTGAGCATCCATCTCGTTTCGGTGACCGGTATCGGGCCCGGCATCGGACGATCGGCTTAACCCGCTGTGGTGAATCGGCCGGACCCCGGTTCTCTCCGCCACCGGATTCACCGAAACCTCGTTATACGACGGTGATGTCGATCGGTCGTGAACGGCTCCCATCGCACCTCGACCGGCCGAAGGGATCTTCCTGTTGAGTTCGCCCATTAATCGCGAGGACACTCTTGGATAGCGAATCGACCGTGAGCGAGAAGACTGATCACGTGGTCGCGGGCCGGGAACGGCTCGGCGTCTACGTTGACACAGTGGTCGACATCAGCCACGGGGACGGGATTCCCACCGTTCGGACCAACGCGGCCAGCCTGGCATTCCTGACCTTCGTCTGCGAGGTCGGATCCGGTTTCCCCGGCCTGACGATATTCGCGCGGCAGTCCAGTGCAGCGGGCGCCGATTTCCCCCTGCCCGGCAGCCCCGCGGTCGCCGGTCTTCCCTACTATCCAGCGGTGTCGCCCAGCGCCCTGGCGGGCAACGCCGTAGCGACCGTCCGTGCGATGTGGCGACATCTCGACGATGTCGATCACGTCTGGGTCTTCGGGCCCCATCCCTTCGGGCTCCTGCTCGTCGCGCTGGCGGCGGTCCGGCGCCGGAGGGTGACACTCGGCGTCCGGCAGGAGACCCTCGCCTATTTCGCCAGCCGGATGAAGCCGGGAGCCCGTCGCATCGGGCTCGGGGTCGCGTTGAGGCTGATGGACGCATCCTGGCGGCTGCTGTCGCGCAGGCTCCCCACCACGGTCGTCGGCGCCGGCATCGAGAAGGCCTACGGAGGACCGAGGACCGGCCTGTATCCGATGAGCGTCTCACTCGTCCGGCACCGCGACCTCATGCCGGCCGGCCCGCGGCGTGAGCTGACCGGCCCGATCGAGCTCTTGGCCGTCGGGCGGCTGGCGCCGGAGAAGAATCCGATGCTGCTGCTCGACGCGCTCGCGCTGCTGCACTCACGGCGCCCGGACCGGTTCCGGCTCACCTGGGTGGGAGACGGCGAGTTGCGGTCGGCGGTCCGCGAGAGGACGGCCGAGCTCGGTATCGAGGACATCGTCTCCCTTCCGGGGTTCGTGCCGATCGGCCGGGAACTGATGGCGTACTACCGTCGCGCGGATCTGTTCGTTCTCACCTCGGTCACCGAGGGCCTGCCACAGGCTCTCGTCGAGGCGCAGGCGAACGCCGTCCCGATCGTGGCGACCGACGTCGGAGGGGTCGGCGTGGTCCTGGACGACGGCCGGGCCGGCGTCCTGGTGCCCTCGAGGGACGCGACGGCGCTGGCCGAGTCGATCGACGGACTGGTCGAGGACAGCGCCCGCCTGTCAGCGATGGTGCAGCGGGGGCGGGAACTCGCGGAAACGCGGACCCTGGAAGCGACCTCCGCCTCGGCGGCCGCCTTCCTCAAGGCCGGAACCCAACAGAGGGCTGAGGTATGAGCACCGGAACAGATGCAGAACCCCGGGTCGCGGTAGTCATCCCGTGCTACAACGACGGCCATTTCCTTCACGAGACCCTCGGGTCCGTGCGGGAGCAGGAGGAGTGCGAGACCGTCGTCGTGGACGACGGCTCGACCGATGCGCGCACGCTCGGTGTTCTGGCGGATCTGCGGGAGTCCGGCGTGCGAGTCGTCACCCAGCAGAACCAGGGGCTGTCCGCGGCGCGGATGACCGGTGTCCGGCATACGAGTGCGCGATACATCCAGCCGCTCGACGCCGACGACCGGCTCGCGCCGGGGGCGGTGAAGCGCCTCGCGGACATCCTGGACGCGCAACCGGAGACGGACCTCGCCTGGGGTGACTACTACTGCTTCGACGCCTTCAGCGGTCGCGTGCCGGCCGCACGCAGCCTGGACCCGTGGCGGATCACGTACGTCAACGAGGTGACCGGCACCTCCCTGATCCGGCGTAGCACCCTCACGTCGGTGGGCGGCTGGGACATGGGCTCCGGGTTCGAGGACTGGGACCTCTGGATGAAGCTCGCCGAGGTCGGCGCACGGGGCGCCCACGTACCCGCAGTGACCCTGCTCTACCGGCAGCACGCCACCCCACGGATGTACCGGGAGAGCCTCGGCCGCATCAAGTCGTTGAGCACCCAGCTACGCACTCGCCGGCATCACCTGTTCGCGCAGCGACCGTCGAACTGGCGCCGGTCTCCGTCATCGTGGGGAGTCAAGGCGATGTTCCCGGTCGTCGGCGCCGTGCCCGGACTCCCGGAGCGCCGGCGACAGCAGTGCTACGCCCTCATCCGCGACATCTTCGAGCCGGACATGAGCTCCGAGGTCTTCTGGGGTCCCCGCGCGCGCTTCCGGCGGTGGCGCCGGTCCGCGACCGCCTCAAGGCCGGCCTGATGCCCCGCTGACTTCCGTGATCACCCGCGAGCACTCACTCGCGGGCCGGTCCCGGTGGCCTCACCCGCGTTTGCGGAGCTGCGACTCGTCGCCGTTCGGACCAGGTGCGCGAGAGCCCCGGCGGGCGGGCCGAACCGGGCGCAACCGACGAGGAAGCCGGCGCCCCAGGCCAGGTGCATGACGGCGAAGACCACGGGCAGCAGGGCACTGTCGACCGGACGCCGGCCGCGACTCAGTTCGCGGCCGGCGATCGTGACCGCGGCCGCGATCCACACCGCGAGCCCGGCCCGCGGCAGCCAGCCGTAGGGGCCGGGCAGGAACGCCAGGGCGGTGACGATCGAGAACGCCGGCGGCAGGACATGTGACCGTCGCATGCTCGTGGGGTGGCGACGGCTGGTCTTGACCCGGTACTGCCCGTAGCGCCAGTACTGGCGGGCGAGGGCGGGCAGGCTGTTCCGCGGGGTGTATGTCGCGGCCATCGCGGGGAGGCACACGATACGGCCGCCGGCCGCCCGCACACGCGCCGCGAGCTCGCCGTCCTCGTTGACCGGCCAGCCCTCGTCCCACCCGTCGAGGCTCTCGAGGGTGCTCCGGCGCAGGATGCCGGTGAACCCGGTGTCCACGTACGTCTCCGGGCCGAGGCGCCGGAAGGTGGCGCCGCCGATGCCCATCGGCGTGCTCAGGGCCATGGCCACCCGCCTGGACCATCGGCCGTCGCCGGCCGCGAGAGCCGGTCCACTGGCCCATGCGACGTCCCCGGCTTCGAGGCGGGCCAACCCGGCGGCCAGGTAGCCCGCCGGATACAGCGTGTGCGCATCCATTCGCGCGATGTAGCCACCCCGTGCCGCCCTCAAGCCGATGTTGAGCGCCGCCGGGATCTGCTGTGCCGGATTGTCCAGGAGCCGGATCCGAGGCTCCCGCGCGAGGACGGCTTCGACGATCTCCCGGCTCCCGTCGGTGGAGCCCCCGTCGATGACCAGGATCTCCAGTCCACCGGGCACCTGCTGGTCACACATCATCGCCAGGGTGGTCTCGATGTGGGACGCCTCGTTGAGAACGGGTACCAGCACCGATACCGCGGGCGCGTCACTGCTCTGGGTCATGTCAGCCTTTCCACCGAGGCAACAACCGCGTCACTTGCGAGGTGTCGGACAGGCGCGGCAGGAGCGAGCGGTACTGCAGGCCGAGGGTCCGATGGACGAGGACCAATGCGACGAAGCCGCAGATCAGATACGACATCGCGGACGCGAAGGCCGCGCCCGTCGCTCCGAACGGCGGGATCATCACCAGGTACAGGGCGATCGCGACCGCGAAGCCGACACCGTGGGCGATCGACTCGAGGACCGGCTTCTGCTGGGCCACCAGTGCCGTACCGAAGATGTTCAACGCCATCAGCCCGAAGGCGCCGAAGGCCAGGATCCGAAGGTCGAGCACGGAGTCCGAGAACTCCGGGCCGAAGATGGTGACACAGAGGAACGGGGCGGCCAGCACGGTTCCACCGACGAGGACCAGCACCAGGACGACGCAGACGCGGAAGATGCGCGCGGACTGACGGCCGGCATCCTCGGCCGAGGCCCGCAACAGGTCCGGCCGGAAGGTCACGCTCACCGCCCGGGACAGGTGGACGATGGCGTCGAACCATGCCACGGCGACGCTGTAGGTGCCGAGCTCGCGAGCGCCGCCGTACGCGCCGAGGATCCAGGTGTCCAGACGGTAGGCGCCGGTCAGCATGACGCCGCCGACGTGACTGCGAAGCCCGAACCCGAGGATCTGCCGGAGGAGGGGTGCCGAGGGTACGGCGAATCCGGACGACCGGCCGACCTGGACGACGACCAGCCCCGCGGAGACGGCGAGACCGAGGACCCAGTTCATGACGGCGACCCGGATCGTCAGGCCGTCCGCAGCGGCGAAGCCCACGTTGAGGATCAGGGTGGTGAGCGGTGCGCTGATCCATCCGAGGCTGGCCATCGCGAGGTCGTACGAGGCACGGGCCAGGTTCAGGAAGTTGGTCTGCAGGATCGATATGGGGATCGCACTGATCGCGATCAGGACGTCGGTGTGGGCGAATTGGATACCCGGGGTCGGGACGATCCAGAGGACGACCCAGGCCGCCGCCGCACCCAGCGCGCCCAGCACACCCGCGAGGACCACACCCGCACCGGCGAGGGCCGGCCGTTCCACCGGTCGCGCTCCGCTGATGTTGATCATGGCTTCGTAGGCGCTCAGCGTGGCCAGGAAGGCGACCAGACCCGAGACGCTGGTGAGAAAGGCGACCTCACCACGGCCGGTCGCGCCCAGCATGCGCGCGGTGAGCACCACGTTGGCCAGCCCACCCGCAGAAGCGACGAGGTAGGACCCGTAGGTCTGAACCGCCGCGCGCACCATTGGCGGCCGGCGGTCCTTCGGCACTGTCGACTCGTTCTTCATGATGCGGCGCACGACCCGGTGACCGGTGCCATCTCTGCCTGCTCCCCCGACTGCCGTGGTGTCTCGAGCCGCGCCAGCGACAGCAGGATCGGTCCGATCGCCAGCAGAATCCACAACCTGAAGTCCCGCCCCAGGTTGAGGAACGCGGCCGATCCGAGCATCGATACGACGGCCACCGCCACGCTGCGGCTCAACGCCGCCAGGTCGCGACGGCCGACCGTGGCGAAGAGGCGAGCGGCACGCAGCGAACACCAGATGCAGGACACGATGATCGCGAGGAACAGCCCGAGGCCGATCACGCCGCTGTCCACCCAGAGCTGCAGGTAGGTGTTGTGGGCCACGTACGGCCGTTCCGCAACGGCGGAGGCACTCTGCACCTCGCCGATCTTCAGCGCGACGGACGCCTTGTGAACCTGGAAGTTGTCCAGTCCCAGACCCACGATCGGGTTCTCCAGGGTCAACTGGACCGCGGCCCGCCACAGGTCCTCCCGGCCGGACCCACCGTCGCCGGAGGCGACCATCCGTTGCCACGCGGGCGGGAAGCTGTAGAACCACAGTGCGGCCGGTGCCGCCACGCACGCCGAAGCCGCCAGCACCCGGCCGATGACCTGCCTGAAGATCACCAGGGCCGCGATGAACGCGATGCCGGCCGAGATCACCACCATGCGTGATGCCGTTCCGGCCGCGGCAGTCGCCAGCACCAGGATCGCCGCCGCAACTGTCGACCGGACCCAGGCACGGCGGGCCACACACGCCAGACCGAACGCCAGGATCGCCGCGGCGACGAGCCCGGCACCCAACCCGTTGGGGTCCCCGGCGGCTCCCGTGACACGGTTGTCCATGCTGGTCAGCGGGTCCGCCGAGGCGGAGGCCGTCGAACGCAGGGCGATCATGCCGATCACGGCGGCAAGCGTCGCCGACGCGACGAATGTGGTCGCCAGGAGCAGGAGCCGTCTGGTGGAGGTGATGAGGGTCAGCGCCAGGCCGAAGACCGCCAGCGGGATCGGCCACCACCGGTACTCCCGCAGGACGGCGGCCGGGTCGGCCGCCCACAGCATCGTCGCCCCGAACCACAGGTACATCGCGAGGACGAGGGCGACGAGCCGGCGGAACTCACGGATCCGTCCGTCCATGATCGACCGGCGCCGGATCGCGTCGAGGACCCACGCCGCGACGGAGAGCACGAAGCCCGCCCTCAACAGCGCGCCACCGGCCGCGCTGGCGGAGACGAACACGGCCGGAATCCAGCACAGCAGGCCCACGGTCGGGTTCAGGAAGCAGCAGGCCGCGAGGGCCACCGCGCCCAGGGCACCGACCGCGATCCGCTCATCGAGCCCGACCAACGTCCCGAGAGCCACCGCTGAGCAGATCACGACGGAAGCCGGCGACAAGCCGTGGAGCTGCGCGGGCAGCCTTCGGACAGGTGCTGTCATCTGTCCGAGCCATCGTCTCGCGGCGCGTACGCCGGTGCCCGTCTCTCATCGTCGGGCCTCGTTCCGTGCGCTCTGACCCATGCTGCGGCGACTCCGAGGCAGAGCCCGAGAACCGCCGACAGAGCGATCTTGTACGGTGCCGGCAGCCCGACCGGGGAGCTCGGTGGGCTTGCGGGCTGATCCATCGACAGTGAGGGATCGCCGGTTCGGATGATCAGTTCAAGCCGCTCCCCGGTGACGGCACCCGCTTTACGCGTAGTGCCCGCGGGCGGCTTGGTGCGCAGGGCGAGCAGCGTGGCCGCCCGTTTCTTGATCTCCGAGTTCCGTGTCTCGAGGGCGGTCTCCATGAACGTCGTGGCCAGGAGGGCTGCGCCGGAGGGCGAATCGGCCTGCGCCTTCACCTGGACGACATAGCTCTGTCCCAACGGCTCGAGAACGACGCCTCGATCGACGGATTCCGCGCTCCAGGGAGCGCCCAGCTTGGCGGCGGTGGCAGCGGCGACAGCCGGGGTGTCGAGCAGCGCGACGGCCGTCTGCAGCGATCGTGCGGGCTCGACCGACCCGCTGATGACGCCCAGTTCCGACAGGTCGGCATCCGCCGGGACAGGTGCGACCAGGATGTGCGCGGAAGCCTCCCATTGCGGCGGCATGACAGAGACATAGGCAGCCGTCGCGGCGACACATGCCGCAACCGCGACGGCGACGATCCGCCAGTAGCGAACGGTTCCGGCCAGCGTCGGCGCCGACGCCGGCGGCACTGGTTGCGTGCTCGGTTCGGCCTTGAGCCGGGAATTAATCACAGGGGTATGCCTAAATCGACTAGGTCCGAGGGAAGGGAGTCGTCTGGTTGGAGAGCACGCCGAGGCCTCCGGGGAGGGCCAGCGCCTGATGTGCGCTGACGTTCTGCCACTGACGATCGAAGACCAGGGTCCGGACGGTCTCCAGCAGGATCACGCAGTCAACCGAGAACGAGCGATGCTTGATGTAGTAGAGGTCGTAGCAGACCTTCAGCGCGGATCCGACTTCAGATCCCGCGTAACCGCCACGAACCTGGGCCCAGCCGGTCAGGCCCGGCCGTACGAGATGGCGGACGTCGTAGTAGGGAATCGCTGACCGCAAGCGTTCGGCCAGGCCCGGTTGTTCGGGTCGTGGACCGACGATGCTCATGTCGCCACGAAGGACGTTGACGATCTGCGGCAACTCGTCGAGGTGCGTGCGGCGCATGAACCGCCCGATCCAGGTGATCCGAGGGTCCGTACGGGACGACCACTGCTCGTGCCCGCCGGTGGAGCGCATGGAACGCATCTTCAGGATCTCGAAAGGCCGGCCTCGCTCGCCGATCCGGATCTGACGGTAGAGAGCCGGGCCGCCATCCAGTTTCACGAGGACGGCGAGGACGATCAGTACAGGCGCGGCAAGGAGGCCCGCCACCAGACTGACGACCACGTCGAGGAGCCGTTTGCTCCGGGGCGTCCCCGGTTGATAACTCGGGTGCAACACCGATTCGAGCCAGCGCGGCTCGATCGCCGCCAGCGCCGTCAACCCGAACGTCTCCTCGCAGAACGAGACCAGCTCGATCACACGGACCTTCATGTCCAGACAGTTGGCTGCCAGTAATGCGAAGGCGGAGCGACGGACCTCCTCCGAGGAGACCAGAAGGAGGTCGATCCCGTTCCGCTCGACGATGGCGGCCAGCTCGCTCTCCGGCCCCAGCCGGTGATCGTGACTCTGCAGCGGGCCGGCTGAACGCTCGCCGATGTACCCGACGAGGTGGCCGGCGGACGGATGAACGGCCAACGCCTGAGCCAGCGCCGTGACCAACTCGGCGTTGCCCAACAGCGCGACCCGGACCGCCCTGCGCCTCGGCCACCGGCAGAAGGACAGCAGAACGATCCCCAGGCTGCCGGCCACACAGACCACCGCGAGCTTCTGCGACGGCATGTTCGCCCGTCGGGCGACGAAGCCCGAGGCCAGCGTCATCACCAGGACGATCAATGGCCCACTGGCCGGTACGAGCCGCTTCGCCAAGGGAAGAAAATGGACGAATGGGCGACCCCGGCGAATGATCAAATGGGATGCGAACAGGGCCGCCATGACGGCCGGAGCCTCATACCAAGTCAGTGACTCGGTCACGACGGCAAGCCCGATTGTGGCAACCGAGACGAGGGGTGCAATTTCGATGCCGCCCATGTCCAGTGCGCGACGGAATCGTTCTCGCAAGGCGGCTTACTCCTGGTTCCGATACTTGGGCATGGCTCGATCAATGACTCACGGGCCGGACGTCGACACTTTCGATTAATTGTGCATATCAGCGCAACTCCACTACTGTCGCGCCGACATATTTCACTCGGCAGGGATCAGCCGAGCGGCCAAGGACGCTCCCGACCGGCGGACCGGCCGCACCTGACGCCGTCAGCGGACGCGCCGTCCGGCCCGAACGAGTACACGGCTTCGGAAAAGCCCAGGTCAGGAGGCATTATCACAACCGAGCCGCCACCCTCCGGGAAGTCACACCTCGATGCGACCCGGGGGCTCCGTCTCGCACGTCCCGACACCGGTCGATCGTCGCTCGCCGCCCTGAATCCCCGCCTGAATCGTGCACTTCGGGCATCGGCATCCGTGCCCGACTATTTCCTGCGTGCGGACCTCGGGCCTCGTCCAGCTTTCTCCGGTGCTGAATTGATCGCGGGTCGTGACACTTTGGATTCAGATCCTCGCGAGAAGCTCACCGCCCGGATTCACGCCAATGAAGGCGGGCCCTCCGGCCACCGAAATCCTGATCTGAATTTCTCGCTCAATTTTCGCGGACCGAGGGTCGACAGTTAAGGAGATCGCCTCTCGGCCCCACCGCCCGACGGACGACTCGGCATTGCTCATGAACGATCGATGTCACCGTTGACCAACGAGATCCCGGCGGCGCGGTGACGGACGATTCGGCGGCGACCCTGCCGAGTCGGGTGACGGGATCGGTGGCTTGTGACCGACCACACCCGCCTGTCACCCGTAACCACGATTCTCGGACTCGATCGGGTGGTTTTCCCCCGAGAGTGCCCTCCGAAAAGGAATAATCAGGACCTTCAGGGATTCTCTGTCCCCAAATAAGAAGACAATTTCTCTCCGGGCGCACTGCGCCCCCGTCGCCCGTAGGAATTCTCGCCTTGAATATCGAGGATCCGCGCCGCCAAGAGCCGGAGCCGCCAAGGCCCGCCCCGCGAGCGCCCATCACCACGCGACCGCGAGACGGCCGCGACGATCAGGCAGCCTCACCAGAGCACGAACGGACCGCCCCGACCTCGCAGCCCCGGTCCTCGACCGACCGGTGGCCGAGCGGCCGAAAGGGGTCCCCGTTCAGGCGACCTGGACTCGGCAGGGTCATCGCGGCGCTGCTCGTGGCCTCGTCGGCCATGTTGACGATCGCCAGATTCCACGAGTCGACCGACGTTCCGAGCAGTGTCGTGGACAAACTGGATCCCCGTTTCGGTGGGCGTCTCTACTCCGCTACGAGCCCGTTCAACCAGGCCATCCCCGCCAACCCCCAACTGGACCCGCGCTCGGCGGACTACGTGCGGCTGCTGAACCGCAGCAAGAAGGAGAAGGGGTTCGTGCTGGCGCTCAGCGAGTGGACGGTGCCGGCCTACTTCGCCAAGCAGACCACGGCGCGGCACGACGTCCAGATCGAGGGCTTCGATGAGGTCCGCCGCACCATGCGCGGCGTCCCCATCCCGGACAACGCCCGCCCCGACCCCGCCGAGGACGCCCACCTCACGGTGATCGACCCGGCCACCCGCTGCGGGTACGACCTCATCGGCGCGAAGAAGACCGCGGCCGGCTGGACCGCGAAATGGGCCAACGTCACCTCGACGGCGGACAGCGGGATCTATCCGTTCGGCATGTCGACCCGTGCGACCGGATTTGCGCCCCTCGCCGGCATGATCTGGCCCGCCGAGCTGCGCAGCGGCCGCATCGACCACGCGCTCGTCTTCGCCTACCCCTACACCCGCTCCGGCGGACCGGTCGCCCCCGCCACCTCCAGCGACGGCAGGACGGCTCTCGCCGCGGCGATGCCGCAGGGAGCCCGAGTCCAGCTCGACCCCACACTCGACCTCGAATCGCTGGGGCTGACGGCCCACGAGCGTACGATCGCCGTCGCCCTGCAGCGTTATGGGATGTACCTGGGCGACACCGGCGGAGCACTCGCGCTCTACGCCGTGAACCCGCAGAGCTTCGACACCAACCCGTACGCGGGACTGCTGCCCGATGAGCCCTATGTCTTCCTCGACAAGATCCCCGTCGACCGGTTCCGGGTGTTGAAGACGGGCAAGCAGGTGGCACAGACGCGCTATTCCATCGTGCCGTCGACCTGCGCTCAGATTGAAGTCATGGCCGGCTGATCGGAGTCCTGGACTCTGCTCGCCGAAACCGAAAGCCACCGCCGCGTCCTGCTCGGTCTGGAGAGACCGCAGGCGCGACGGTGGCTTTCGTACCGTCAAGGGATGAACCACACCGTCACCGCGGGCACGATCCCGGCGGGGAGATCGGCCGCGGCGATGTTCGACGTCAGTTGAGGACGTCGATCCGGGCGCAGGTCGACGGCACGATGGAATAGCGCGTCTGTGCCACCTGCTTGCCCGTCTTCAACACCCGGAACCGGTCCACCGGGATCTTGCCGAGGAGGATGGACGGTTCGGCGGGCAGCGGCAGCAGCCCTGTGTACGGGTTGGTCGCGAAGCTCTGCGGGTTCACCGCGTAGAGCGCGAGTGCGCCGCCGGTGTCGCCCAGGTACATCCCATAACGCTGCAGGGCGACGGCGATCGTACGCTCGTGGGCCGTCAATCCCAGCGTGTTGAGGTCGAGCTTGGGGTCGAGCTGGACTCGGGCGCCTTCCGGCATCGCCGCGGCCAGCGTCGTCCTGCCGTCGCTGGAGGTGGCGGGGGCGACCGGTCCGCCGGAGCGGGTGTAGGGGTAGGCGAAGACGAGCGCGTGGTCGATGCGGCCGCTGCGCAGCTCGGCGGGCCAGATCATGCCGGCGAGGGGCGCGAATCCGGTCGCACGGGTCGACATGCTGAACGGGTACACGCCGCTGTCCGTCGTCGAGGTGACGTTGGCCCACTTGGCGATCCAGCCGGCCGCGGTCTTCCTGGCGCCGATGAGGTCGTACTCGCAGCGGGTGGCCGGGTCGATCACCGTGAGGTGGGCGTCCTCGGCGGGGTCGGGGCGGGCGTTGTCCGGGATGGGGACGCCGCGCATGGTGCGGCGGACCTCATCGAAGCCCTCGATCTGGACGTCGTGCCGCGGCGTGGTCTGCTTGGTGAAGTAGGCCGGCACCGTCCACTCGGTGAGCGCGAGGTTGAACCCCTTCTCCTTCTTGCTGCGGTTCAGCAGCCGCACGTAGTCCGCCGAACGGGGATCCAGCTCGGGGTTGGCCGGGATGGCCTGGTTGAACGGGCTCGTAGCGGAGTAGAGACGCCCACCGATACGAGGATCCTGGGCCGCCGACTGGAACTGCGTCTCGCCGGCCGCCGCGTCGGCGCTGCCGGGCACCATCGTGACCGAGCTCGCCATCGCGAGCAGGGCTGCCAGCACCGGACCGTATTTTTGCAGCTTCCGACGACGCAATCTGGTTCTCCCCCGCTTGTCCAGCCGCGTATCGGCTGGGCATGTGAAGAAGATTCAAGGTCGGAGGGTGCGCGTCCGGTACTTCACCGGGTGCCGTCCGGTTGTGGTGGCAGCAGCCGATCGGACGGCTCGGCCATAGAGGAGATCCCCTACCTGCGCACCGGTGGAAGAGCCTGCCGACCGAGCGACACGGAGCCGCCCGAGAACCGCGCGAAGATCATCGAATGGCGGGCGCCGTGGTCCCGGAAAGAATTTCTGGAATCAGTTCATTCAAATGGTCGTCTCCGATGGTCAGGGCCAGAAATGACCCCCGCAATCGGGCCGGTAAACTACCTCCGAATAGCTTCCACCAGGCCCGAAATCTGATCTCGGAAGCAAACCCGCCGGACCGGAGGGAATTTCGCGTCATTGATCGGCCGCTTGTGGCCGTATTGACATGAGTGCACGAATTCGGCGCGACCACACAAAGCCCGTCGAGAGCTTCCGCGAATGCCACAGGCGCAGATGAGCGGAACAATCGGCAGGTCAGCGGCCGGATGCCGATGCCCGGGAGTCGGCGGCACGGAGCCGGTGGTGCCGAAATCCGAGCCGACAGAATCCAACTCAGCAGGAGAAAAAAGTGATCAAGAAGGTAACCCCTCGACGAACCGGTGAGTTTCTCATCGCGATGACACTCGTTACAGGAATGACCGCCGGTTTCGCGTCGAGCGCGTCCGCCGCGGCCCCTGCCCCGTACGAGGGGAGGGCATGCTCCTACAACGAGATCGGCGACCAGGTATTCACCGTCGAATCAGCCTCGGTGTCCCCTGTCGTGACACATTTCACCAGCTTCTACGTGACCACCGGAACACTTTCGGAAAACACCTACCGCCTGAACGTGGTCGATCGTGTCGGCACGAGCATCAATGGCCAGTCGAACGCGTCCGAAACGCTCTTCGAGCAGGTGACCCGCACGGTCGGGTTCAGTGTGCGCAAGGACGAGAGCACCACCAACACCGAGGACCTCACGGTCAAATGGCGGTTCAGCAGCCCCGGCTACTACGGTCTGTACAAGGGAACCAAGCGGGTCACCGGCACTTTCAGCCACGCCGTCTGCAGTCCCGGCTGGGGCTACCCCCGGTATGTGCGCCGGGGTAGCGGCACCTACGTCACCTTCGGGCCCATCGAAGAGGGGACCGTCAGGTGCGTCGACGTCCTGCCTGCGAGGACGGTGCGCAGGGCCGCCCAGGTCGTCCTCGGATGCCCCGCGCCGACCGCCCCGGCGACCGGAAAGACCGACGAGAAGCCTGCCGCCAAAGCGGGAGCGCACTGACCCGGCCCCTCAGCGAGGAGCGCCGGAGCGCCAAGGCCGAAGAGGTCCGCCCCGTGGCGTTCGCCCGGCCCTGTCATGGATCGATGCCGGACCAGCTCACGGCCGTGCGCGGCAACGAAAACGGCGGCACCATCGGTGCCGCCGTTTCGAGCCCTGTCGCGGGTCGAGTAGGCCCCCTCGGGGAGGCGGCAATGCGCTGACCAGCCAGCCGACTCTTCCGGCTCGGTCACGCGATCAGCTTCCGTTCGGGACTCCGGTTCGCGTTTCTCATCGGGCCTCGTCGGGCCTCGTCGACCTCGGGCGGGCGGTCGAAATCAGGCCGGCTACCACGAACCAGTAGGTGTCCTCCCACGCGCCGTCGACAGTCGCGAACACGCCTGCCGATCTCACACCCTTCGGACCGGTCGACCGTCCGCCAGGCACAGCAACTCCCGCGGCACGCCGAGAACCCATGAGCGTGCGGGGCTTCGCCGAGGCTTTCGCGAACCCGCTCTCCCTCTGCGGTTGCGAAAAACCGGCACCGTCCGCATTCCCACTCTTGCCGGCTACACCATGCTAAAGCTGGTGGCGTGGCTTGATCGCGGCGTCAACGGTGAGTACAAGGATGCATCCCCGCCCCTGACTGGACCGACTCAGAGGAACGTCGGCGTGGGCTGGTTCAGGGCATGGAACGTGGCCTCGGAATCTGAGGTCACGACCGCGGTGCCGCAGCGGGTTCAAGATGATGAACCCTCGGTGGAGCTGATGAGCGCGTACTTGAACCTCGGCGAGCGGGCTCAACGGCTGAAGACGACCATCGGCGACCAACGGGGCTGATCTCGCCGCGCTCGCCAACGCCGGGCTAACCTCTTAGCTAAGGAGGTCGCCATGTCCGAAGCCCCCGCGCAGTTCAACATCCACGACGCTAAAACGAACCTCTCGCGGATCATCGACCGCGTCGAGCACGGCGAAGAGATCATCATCAGCCGGGCCGGCACACCCGTCGCCAAGGTGATCCCGCTCAACCGCAGGGTGGACAGGATCGGTAGAGGCTCCCTCGCCGGTGAGCTCGTCGTGGCAGACGACTGGGACTCCATCGAGGTGAACGAGTCGATCGCACAGGATTTCGGACTCGCATGAGCCTGCTCCTCGACACGCACGTCGTGCTGTGGTGGCTCACGGACGACCCCACTCTTGCCGCCGAGATCAAGAAACGCCTCGATCATGAACCGGACGTCTACATAAGCCCGGCGACGATCTGGGAAGTAGCCATCAAGCAGTCGCTGGGCAAACTCGAGAAGCCGGCCGATCTCCCTGAACGCATCCGCGACAGCGGCTTCCGGCACCTGAACATCACCGCCGAGCACGGCATCGTCGCAGGACGGCTCCCACTGATCCACCGAGACCCGTTCGATCGGATGCTCATAGCCCAGGCCAAGGTAGAACACCTGACCCTCGTCACTCGCGACACGCACATCCAGAAATACGACGTGTCCGTCCTACCCGCCTGACGAGACCGACGGGCGACACAGCAGCCGGGGGTAAGCGGGACACAACCACCTGCGGTGCCCACCGTGATGCGGGGTTTCCGGGGGCTCGGCCCCCGGAGCAGAAAATCGGAACGGCCCCCGGTTCGCGCTTTCCGCGAACAGGGGGCCGCAATGCCGTGGAGGTGCCGGGAATCGAACCCGGGTCCTTCGTTGCTTTGTCAGGGCTTCTCCGAGCGCAGCTCACTACGTCCCTACTCGGCCCTCCGACTCACGTGAGCAAGTTCGGACGACGGGCCCAGTCACTGATTAATCTCGCCGTAAGGTCCCCGTGACCGGGACCCATTGGCCAGCCTCCTAGCTGATGCCGGCAGCTGGGACGGAGGCGCTCCCAGACCGACAGACCACGCTACTTGCCTCAGGCGGCGAGAGCGTACTGGTCAGCGTCAAACTTAGAGTTGGCGCTTATAAGTTTCCGACGACCGATTCTCGAGACGACGTCGGCTTCCTCGGCTCGCTTCCCCTGTCTCCACGTACGAAGTCGAAACCAGTCACCCCCATGCTTGTTGTCATAGCCCTGCAATCCTAGCTCATCCGGCAGGAGCCGCCACCGACGGAGCAACTGGTCGGCTTTCCGGTGGCGGAGCCGCCCTTCGAGCCCTGGAAACCCGCGGTGATCGACGCGCCGGGTGCCAGGGACCGGCCGCGCAGGGTGATGGTGTCTCCGCTCGTGCTGACCGTGGCGTTCCACCCGCCGCGCACCTCGACGTCAGCGCTGGACGGGTAGGTCAAGGTCACCGACCATTCCCGGGCGGTGGCGCTGTTGTTGACCACGCTCACCGCGGCGATGAAGCCTTCCCTCCAGGTGGCACTGGTGGCGTAGGAGGCCGTGAAGACGTCCGGAGCCGGTGAGGGGCTGCTGCGGGACGGCGACGCGCTGGGCGTACGGCTGACGCTCTTGGAAGGTTTGGGCTTTGCCGAGGCCGACGGTGACCTGGAAGCGGACGGCGAGGGCGAAGCGGAGCCCGGAGCCGAAGGATCGAGCGACGGCGCCACCGGGACGGACTCGGTCGACGGCGCGACGGCGGGCAGTGATCCCTGGGCGGCCTGGAGATCCGCGGTCGGCTGGACCATCAGCGGCTCACCGGTACTGCCCGACCCGCCGGCGACGACGGCCACCCAGACGACGAGGGCGACGAGGACCGCGGCGGCGGAGCCGAGCACCAGGCGGGCCAGGATGAACTGACGGATGGCATGCTTCGCCAACGGGTGGTTCTCCCTCACGGCAACGGAAGATCGAACAGCAACGGAACTCGAACGGCAACGAAAGATCGAACGACTACGGAAGATCGGGCGACGACGGATCGAGCGACAGCACAAGGTCGCACGATGACGCCAGGACGGACAACAGCGGATCAGACGAAGATCAAAGCCGGGCGGGCGAGAATACCCGTCAGTCCATGCCCTTCGCGCGGCGGCCCATCGCCTTGTTGATCTCCCGCTGCGCGTCCCGGCTGGCCATGTCCTGGCGTTTGTCGTAGCTCTTCTTGCCCTTCGCGATGCCGATCTCGACCTTCGCATACCCGTTGTGGAAGAAGACCGAGAGCGGGACCAGCGTGACGCCGTCGTCGCGCAGCTTGCCGAGCATCTTGTGGATCTCTTCGCGGTGCAGCAGCAGCTTGCGGGGTCGGCGGGGCTCGTGGTTGGTCCAGGTGCCCTGCGTGTACTCCGGGATGTGCATCCCGTGCAGGTAGATCTCGCCGTCATTCTCGTGACCGAACGCGTCGACCAGCGAGGAACGGCCGGCTCGCAGCGACTTCACCTCGGTGCCGGTGAGGACCATGCCGGCCTCGTAGGTGTCCAGGATGGTGTAGTCGTGGTACGCCTTGCGGTTGGAGGCGACCACCTTGCGACCCTGTTCACGTGGCATGAGGAAGAAGACTACCCGCGGTTCAGCAGAGGCAGCCGGGCAGGTAATTGAGCGGATTGCGGGGCACGCCGCCGAGCCGGGTCTCGAAGTGCAGGTGTGCTCCGGTGGAGGCGCCGGTGCTGCCGACCCGGCCGATCACCTCGCCCCGCCGGACGTACTCTCCGACGTCGACGTACATCCGCGACTGGTGGGCGTAGCAGGTCGTGAACCCGTACCCGCTCAATCGTCCGTGATTGATACACGTGTACTGACCGTAACCGCCGTTCCAACCGGCCTGGATGACCCGGCCGGAGGCCGCGGCCCGGATCGGGCTGCCCGAGCCGGCCGCGAAGTCGGTGCCGGCATGCAGTTGCCAGACCCTGTAGTAGGGGTCGTAGCGGTTGCCGTAGTCACTGCTCTTCCACCCGCGGACGGGCATCAGAAGGGACCCGCCCGGATAGCGGCTGCCGACGCCGCCCCGGTTCTCCCAGCCGCGGACGGCCGACCGGACCCGATGTTCGGCCCGGACCGCGGCCCGGTACTGGGCGAGCACAGTGGTGCGCTGGGCCTCGGCGGCGCGCAGCGCGGTCTGCCGGGCGAGGACCAGGTGATACAGCGCCTGCCGGGCGCGGAGGGCGGCGGCCTGGGCGTTCTGTGCGGCGCGGAGCTTGTCGACGGCGGCCCTCTCGGCGGCTTCGGCGGCACGTTTCGCGGCGCCGGCCCGGTCCTGCGCGGCGCGGGCCTCCCGGCGGACGCCGAAGAGGGTACGAACCTCCTCCTGCTCCCGCGTCTGGAGGTACTGGACGAGCCCCATCCGGTCCACCAGGTCCTGTGGCCCGGTCGATCGGGCGAGCATGTTGAACCGGGTGAGCCGGCTGCCCATGTAGCTGACCGCGGCGATCTCGTCGACCCGGGCCCGGGCCTCGTCGAGCCGTCCGGCCGCGACCTCGTAGTCGTCGGCGACCCTCCGGTAGCCGTCACGGGCGGCATCGGCGGTGCGGCGGGCCAGGTCCGCCTGGACCCGGGTGGCCACGACGACGCCGCGGGTGGTGGCGACCCGGTTCTGGGCGGCAGGGAGGGCGGCGGTGGCACGGGCCAGATTCTTGGCGGCGGTACGGGCGGCGGCGCTCGCGCTCTCCAGGAGGGCCTCGGCCCTGCGGACGGCCCGTGCCGCGTCGTCGTTGCGGTCCGCGGCGGCGGGCCGGGGTCCGGTCAGGACGATTCCCGCGATGCCGAGGAGGCAGAGGCAGGCGGCGATCAGACGATCCAGCTGGCGGCACCCCACCGCGTCACGCTACCGCGACTAATCGTCCCCAACGCCCCAAATCGCCCGAGGGCCGCAACCCTGGACAGGATTGCGGCCCTCGGCACGAACACGATCGGGTGGTCAGACCTTCAGATAGAAGCGCAGGGTGATCCATGCGGTGACCGCGCTGACCAGAGCGCCCACACCGGCCAGCAACGGCAGCATGAGCATCACGTTGCCGGTCGGGATCGGGGTGAGGATCGTGGTGAGCGCCTGGAGCTTGTTGTCCAGCAACACGACCTTCGAGATGAAGAGCGCCACGAACCCTAGGATCGCGCCGATGAGACCGGCGACCACCGCCTCGAGCACGAACGGCGCCTGGATGAACCAGTTCGAGGCTCCGACGAGCTTCATCACCGCCACCTCACGCCGCTTGCTGTACGCCGCGACCTGGATGGTGTTACCCACGAGGAGCAAGGCGGCCACCGCCATGAAGCCCGCGACGATCAGTGAGGCCAACTGGATCGAGTTGAAGATGTCGAAGACCTCTTCCAGGATGTCGCTCTGGTCGATGATCTGTCTGATCCCGGCCAGTCCCTGAAGTCCGTCGGCGAAGGCCTTGTACTGCTCGGGATTCTTGAGCGTCACCCGGTACGACTCCGGCAGGCTGTCCGCGTTGATCGCGTTCACGAAGTCCGGGGTGTCGGCCCAGAGCTGCTGGAAGCGTTTGAGCGCGTCTTCCTTGGTCTCGTACTTCTTGTCCTTGACCAGGTCGCTACTGGTGATCGCCTGGTCGATCGCTTCCTTCTGACCGTCGGTGATGTCCTCGGTCAGGAAAATCGAGACCTGGATGTTCCCGTAGTAGTAGTCCTTCATCTGGTCGACCTGCATATACAGAAGCACGCTGGCGCCCAGCATGCTCAACGAGACCGACATGGTGATGATCATGGCGATCGTCATCGTGACGTTTCGCCACAGGCCCACCAAGACCTCGTTGAGTACGTACTTCACGCGCATCGGGGGGATCCTTCCAGGACTCCGCGTGTCACAGCGTCAGCTTTCGTTACGGGGGCGGAGCCGGGCTTAACCGTAAACACCGCGCGCTTGGTCACGGACGATTCGTCCGCTCTCGATCTCGATGACCCGGCGGCGCATCTGGTTGACGATGTTGGAGTCGTGCGTGACCATCACGACGGTCGTGCCGGTCCGGTTGATCCGGTCCAGCAGGCGCATGATCTCGATGGACGTGTCCGGGTCGAGGTTACCCGTGGGCTCGTCGGCCAGCAGAATCAGCGGACGGTTCACGAAGGCCCGGGCCACCGCGACACGCTGCTGCTCGCCACCGGAGAGCTCATGCGGGTAGCGGTGCTCCTTGCCGCCCAGGCCGACCAGCTCGAGGACCTCGGGGACGACGCGCCGGGCGACGGCCTTGGTCTTGCCGATCACCTCGAGGGCGAAGGCGACGTTCTCGTACGCCGTACGGTTGGGCAGGAGCCGGAAGTCCTGGAACACGCAGCCGATCGAGCGCCGGAAGTGCGGCACCTTCCAGGACCGCAGCGTGGTCACGTCCTTCTGGTTCACCATTACTTTGCCGCTGGTCGGGGCAACCTCGTGCAGCAACAGCTTGATGATCGTCGACTTGCCGGAACCGGAGGGGCCGATGAAGAAGACGAACTCACCCTTCTCGATCCCGACGCTGACATTGTCCAGCGACGGCCGAGACCCCTTCGGATACGTCTTCGTCACGTTCTCGAGCTGAATCACGGGACTGGAGTCTACGCGGTGTAACGAAAACGCCAAGCCCGCCGGGGCCGGGAATATTCACGAGCTGCGGTAACGGCATATTCGAGCGCAACCCGGCCTGACTCACCGTTCAGGACGAGTAGCGCTGCGTCACCGCCACGATCAGCCGGCGATCTCGTTCTGCTTGCGCCAGCGGATGCCTGCCTGGATGAACGCGTCCACATCGCCGTCGAAGACCGACGAAGGGTTGCCGGTCTCGAACTCGGTGCGCAAATCCTTCACCATTTGGTACGGGTGGAGGACGTACGAACGCATCTGGTCGCCCCACGAGCCGGTGGTGTCCTGCCGCAGATCGTTCATCTTGGCCTGCTCCTCCTGGCGCTTGCGCTCCAGAAGCCGGGCTTGGAGGACGCGCAGGGCGGCCGCCTTGTTCTGCAGTTGCGACTTCTCGTTCTGACACGAGGCCACGATGCCGGTCGGAATGTGGGTCAGCCGGACCGCCGAGTCGGTGGTGTTGACGCTCTGGCCACCCGGACCGGAGGAGCGGTAGACGTCGACGCGGATCTCGTTGTCCGGGATGTCGATGTGATCGGTCTGCGCGACCACGGGCATCACCTCGACGCTGGCGAAGCTGGTCTGGCGACGGCCCTGGTTGTCGAACGGACTGATCCGGACCAGCCGGTGCGTGCCCGACTCGACGCCGAGGGTGCCGTAGGCGTAGGGCACCTTGACCGTGAAGGTCGCCGACTTGAGGCCGGCCTCCTCCGCATACGACGTGTCGTAGACCTCGGTCGGGTAGCCGTGCCGCTCGGCCCAGCGCAGATACATCCGCATCAGCATCTCGGCGAAGTCGGCCGCGTCCACCCCACCGGCGCCGGCCCGGATCGCCACGAGGGCCTCACGGGAGTCGTACTCGCCGGAGAGGAGGGTGCGGACCTCCATCTCCTCGATCGCCTTGGCCAGCGTGACGAGCTCGTCGCCCACCTCGGCGACCGAACCGGCGTCGTCCTCGGCCTCGGCCATCTCCAGGAGCAGGCCGGCGTCGTCGAGACGCGAGCGCAGGCGCTCCAGCTTGGAGATCTCTCCGGAGACGTACGCCAGGCGGCTGTTGACCTCCTGCGCGCGAGCCTGGTCGTCCCAGAGGTCGGGCGCGGAGGCCTGCTCCTCGAGGTCGGCCTTGTCCCGGCGCAGCTTGTCGACGTCCAGGACGTTCTCGATGTTACGCAGGGTCGCGTCGAGGGCCTTCAGTTGCTCGGGAAAGTCGGCAGCGCTCACGACACTCAAGACTACGCCGCCCGGCCAGATTGCTGGCCGGGGCGGTCCGTTCAACTCGTCGGAGCGGCTTTGAGCCAGGTGAGAGCGGCCTTGTGGTAGGCGACCGCGAACTCCAGCGCCGCCGCGCCGAACGGGTCACCGTTCTTCTTGGCCTCCTTGGCCTGCTCCTTCGCCATCGTCATGGCCTCCGAGTGGTACTGGTTGGCATTCGAGTACAGCGTCTGCAGCTGGTCGCCGGTGTGCTGCTGGCCGAAGGCGACCCGGAGAGCGACCGGGTTGCGCAGCGCGTCCCGACCCGGCGACTCGGCGAGCCAGCGGGTGAAGGCGCGTTTCCCGGACGCGGTGATGGCGTAGGGCTGACTGGATCGAGGGCCCGGCTTTCCGAGGCGGACATACCCCATTTCGGCCAGCACGGGCAATTCGCGGTAGACCTGGCTCCGCGTCATCGACCAGTAGGGCCCGAGGCGGCGTTCGGCAGCCGCCATCAGCTGACCACCGGTCATTGCCCCCTCGTGGAGGAGGCCGAGAAGGGCAGCCGCCGTCGGATTGATTTGGAAGTCGGGCATGCCTAATAAGCTGCCACTTTGTCGCGCCGCCGTCCAGGATTTAGCCCGATCCGTCCAGTTTGCGCCTCCACAAACGACTGTCCCGCACAGACAGTCCGACAACGAGCGTGCGGATCGGGCGTTTCGGCCATGTAAACCACGTTGACCAGGTAATATGGCGCAGACAAACGGTCAGTCGGCACGTTGCGGGCAGGAACTTCGCGAAAACCCGCGATTCGCCATGCAAAACCAGACAATCGGCCCTTACCGCCCATCGTCTCCCCATGTGCGAATTGCGCCATGCTCCCCGGGCGGGCAACAGTCCATCGTCGCACCTCACCGGACGGCCGGTCGGGGGTACGCGGACGAGGCGGCTACCCTGAGCCCCATGACTGACCGCCAGACCACCCCGGAGACCGTCGAGGAGTCCCCGCTCACCGTGGCGCTGCTCTCCGTCGCGGCCGTGGGGTGGACCGTCGCGATGCTCTGGTCGGCGCGAGCCAGCATCACCAGCCGGGCGGACGCCGCCATGGAGGTGACCTCCACGGCGTACGCGCTACCCGGCGCCGTCTCGGCCGACCTGGTCGCCGGCGCGGCCGTGGCACTCCTGGCGCTCACCCTGGTCGGCCGCCGGTGGACGCTCGGGGCGACCGCCCGGTTCGCCGTGGCCACCGGCACGGGGCTGCTCGTCGGCGTGGTCAGCGCCATCCCGATCATCACGATCAACACGCTCGGCACCATCTACGCGGCCGTCGGCGGCACCGTCGCGGCCGCGGCGACCATCGGTGGCGCGCTGGCCGGGCTACGGATCCCCCGGGTGATCACGGCGGCCGCCTCCGCCTCGGTCGGCGTCTTCCTGATCGGCTTCCTGCTCAACCTCTTCCAGGAGCCGGTGCTCAACGCCTTCGGGGCCGGCGACACCGCGTCCTCGGCCAACGCGGCACAGTGGTTCTCGTACAGTCAGGCCGCCCTCAGTGGTCTCGCGGCCGGGCTCATCTCCTACGCCCTGCTGCGCCGCGCCGGACGGCGCGCTGAGACCTCCCCAGCATCGGGCGCCGTGACGGAGCCGACGGCGGACGGCCTTCGCTGGCCGATGTATGCGCTGGCCGGCGCCGGGCCGGGCCTGCTGCTCGTGATCGGCGAGCTGCTGTCGCGCACCGCCGGGGCGAAAGTGCTGGAGTTGGCCGGCAAGGTCAGCGAGCTGGAGCGGACGGTTCAGGAGCTGCTCAGCACGGCCCGGCTCAACAACGCGCTGATCGTCCTCTTCGCCGGCGCCCTGACCGCGATCTTCGCGGTGGGGCGGACGCTCGGCTCACCGGCCGACGAGACTCCCGCCGACGAGCTTCCGGCCGGGACCGGCGCTCCTGTGGCCGGGACCGAGGATCCCGACGCCGAGGGCCGTGACCGGGCCGCGGACCTCGCGTCCGAGGACGAGAACGGGGCCGAGCCCCGCGACAAGAGCGAGGCCGGGAAACCCCGGGACTAGCGCGAGACCGTCCTCCACGATCCTGCCGGGGCCGTCGAGCCTCGGGCCGGGGCCGTCGAGCCTCGGGCCGGGGCCGTCGAGCCTCGGGCCGGGGCCGTCGAGCCTCGGGCCGGGGCCGTCGAGCCTCGGGCCGGGCGGTGCCGGGAACGGCCTCAGAGCAGCTCGTCGAGTTCGGAGACCGCGTACCACTCCAGCTCGTGATCCTCGGCGCCGTCGACGGTGAACTGGGCGTCCGGATCGCCCGCCAGCGCCTCCTCGATCACCTCGGCGGCCTCCGCGATCGCCTCCTCGGCGTCGGTGCCGTCGACGTGGATGCTGGCCAGCACGGCCAGGCTCAGCGCCTGCGGCAGGCGGACGGTGCTCGAACCCAGCTCGGTGTCCTCCCGGATCAGGCTGGCGGCGGGGACGTCAGCCGACACCACGACCCGTCGGCGCGGGGCGGCCGGATCGTGCCGGAGCAGTTGC
Organism: Actinoplanes sp. CA-252034; assembly: GCF_050956125.1. Lineage (NCBI taxonomy): Bacteria > Bacillati > Actinomycetota > Actinomycetes > Micromonosporales > Micromonosporaceae > Actinoplanes > Actinoplanes sp. CA-252034. Next base: position 941,293 of record NZ_CP191846.1, on the reverse strand, counting down.
AGGGCGCCCTGCGCGGCCCGGGTGAAGGCCACGTACTCGAGCTCCTCCTCGTCACCCTCCGCATACCACTCCCGCAGGGCGGGCGTCACCGCGTGCGCGATCGTCGCCTGGTCGCCGAGCTGCCCGTCAGCCCGCAACGCGGCGAGCATCGGCAGTGTGGCCGGCACGTAAACCCGGACCAGATCGGTGATCGGCACGTCTTCCTCCTGCACAGGCACGTTCTGCGGTCCCGGACAGTACACCGTCCACACGGTTCGCCGAGTGCACCATTCCACCAGGCGTCTCCGGAACGGGACCGCCGGGGCTCCGAGTCCTCCGAGGGATCGGAGTCCGCCGAGGGCTCCGAGGGCTCCGAATCCTCCGAGGGCTCCGAGAGCTCCGAGGCGAATCCGGGACCGCTGCCCGTACGCCCAAGGCTGTTCGTCTCCGCGCCAGAGACCCTGTGACGGCAAACGGTGGCAAACTGAGGCTGTCGATAGGAGATTGCCGTGTCCGAGCCTCGTTTCCTGCTGCTGTCCGACGTAGCGGTCGAGCTCAACGTCTCGGATTCGCAGGTCTACCACATGGTCCGCAGCGGCGAGTTGCCCGCGATCAAGATCGGTGGCCGCGGTCAATGGCGTGTCGAGCGGGCCAGGCTGGAGGAGTACATCGCGGGGAAGTACGCCGAGACCGCGGCGTGGGTCCGCGACAACCCGTTGACCGAGCGCGAGGCGGAATAGCCTGCCCGGCGGCTTTTGTGCCTCTTACCGGATCGATGACCGCCGCTTGTCGCCGCGACTGCGCGTGAGCAACACTCGACGCTATCGAAGGCAAACGGAGGCAAACGCAAGGATTGGCGGTGGCGATGCGCTCGGCGGTCGAGTTGGCACCCAACGGGTCGCGGGCGGCTATCCGCCTGCGCCCGGTTCCCCGGTATGAACCCCCGTTCGACGACGAGGCGACCCCTCAGGTCTGGACGTCGTCGCGGCAGCTGACGCTGGAGTGGCCGGCCGACGGCTCGGCAGCGTCGCCGCCGGCCACCATGGAGCCACCGGTTGTCGCCGGCGCGTCCGGCGACGCCAAGCTCGCGGTCCGGCGGTTCGTGCGGCTCTGCGTGGAGGTCCTCAACGGATTCCGGCCCGCCGCCCACCTACGGCGGCTCGCGCTGCCGTCACACGCGGCCGAGGTGGTCGCCCAGGGCCTCGCCGGGGCACGCCGGGCGGCCGATCTGCGCAGGACGCGCCAGGCGACCGCCCGGCGGCCACCGGTCGCGGTGATCAAGGTGGTGTTGTGCGAGCCTCGGGCCGGCGCGGTCGAGGCCGCGGTCACCCTGGTCACCGGCGACCGGACCTGGGCGATGGCGTTCCGGCTCGAACTGCACCAGCAGACCTGGGCCGCGACCGCCCTGCTGGTCATCTGATCGGAGCCGACGCCATCACGATCGGACGCGACACCCCGCGAAGGCGGCGGATGGCGACCGGCAGGCGGCGGGCAGCAGGCAGCGCGCGGTGACCGGCGGGAACGCGAAACGGCCCGTGTGGCCCGGCCGAAGCCGGACCGCACGGGCCGTTCAGGCGAACTATCAGGCCGTCCCGGGCGCTCCGTGGCAGCGCTTGTACTTCTTGCCCGAGCCGCAGTAGCACGGCGCGTTCCGCGACGGGCCGTTCGACTCGGACTGGCCGGCGGACGACCGGCTCGACGCCGCGCGGGCCGTGGTGTGCGCCGGGCTCGCCGGGACGGGCGAGCCACCCGGGCCGATCGCGACCGGCGGCTCCGGCTGGGCCTGCGGACGCCCCGAACCGGCCTCGCCGTCGATCGTCGGAGCCGTGTACTGGAGGTTCTGCGGACGGCTGGGCGTGTTGAGGCCCTTGGCGTGCACCTCGACCCGCTCGGGCTCGTCGTCCGGCACCTCGCCGACCCTGGGCAGCTCGAAGGCCTGGCTGGTGTCCAGCGTGACGGGCGCCGGCGCCTCCTCGACCTGGACCTCCAGGTTGAAGACGAGGCCGACCGCCTCCTCCTTGATGCCCTCCATCATCTGGTTGAACATGTCGAAGCCCTCGCGCTGGTACTCGACGACCGGGTCGCGCTGCGCGTAGGCCCGCAGGGAGATGCCCTCCTGCAGGTAGTCCATCTCGTAAAGGTGCTCACGCCACTTGCGGTCGATCACCGAGAGGAGCACCTGACGCTCCAGCTCGCGGATCGCCTCGGCACCGAGCTCGTCCTCACGGGCCTGGTAGGCGGCCTGCGCGTCCTGCTTGAGCTGCTCGAGCAGGAACTCCTGGTCGATCGTGTTCCGCTCGCCGCCGGACTCCTCGACGATGTCCTCGATCGTGAGGGTGATCGGGTAGAGCCGCTTGAGGTTGGTCCACAGGTCGTCGAGGTCCCAGTCCTCGGCGAAGCCGTCGGCGGTCGCGGCGCTCACGTAGTCGGCGACCACGTCGTCGATCATGTGGGTGACCTGCTCGTGCATGTCCTCGCCGTCGAGCACGCGCCGGCGCTCGGCGTAGACGACCTGCCGCTGCTTGTTCATGACCTCGTCGTACTTGAGGACGTTCTTGCGGATCTCCGCGTTCTGCGCCTCGATCTGGGTCTGCGCGTTGCGGATCTGCTTGCTCACCATCTTCGACTCGATGGGAACGTCCTCGGGGATGTTGAAGCGCTCCATGACCGCCTCGACGGCGCCCGCCCGGAACCGCTTCATCAGGTCGTCCTGAAGCGACAGGTAGAACCGGGACTCGCCCGGGTCGCCCTGCCGGCCGGACCGGCCGCGCAGCTGGTTGTCGATGCGGCGGGAGTCGTGGCGCTCGGTGCCGAGCACGTAGAGACCGCCGGCGGCGACCACGTCGGCGGCTTCCTGCTCGGTGGCCTGCTTCACGCTCGGGAGGATGTCCTCCAGGGCCTTCGCATACTCCTCCGGGCTCTCCACCGGGTCGAGGCCACGCTGGCGCAGCTCGGCGGCGGCGGTGAACTCGGGGTTGCCGCCGAGCAGGATGTCGGTGCCACGCCCGGCCATGTTGGTGGCCACGGTGACCGCGCCCTTCCGCCCGGCCTGCGCGATGATCGTGGCCTCCTGCGCGTGGAACTTCGCGTTCAGCACGCTGTGCGGGATGCCACGACGGCGCAGCAGGGTGGAGAGGATCTCCGAGTTCTCCACGGAGACGGTGCCGACGAGGACCGGCTGGCCGGTCGCGTGGCGTTCGGCGATGTCCTCGATGACCGCGTTGAACTTGGCCTTCTCGGTCTTGTAGATGACGTCCGGGTGGTCGATGCGGACCATCGGGCGGTGCGTCGGGATGCTCACGACGCCGACCTTGTAGACGCTGTTGAACTCGCCGGCCTCGGTCTGCGCCGTACCGGTCATGCCGCCGAGCTTCTCGTAGAGGCGGAAGTAGTTCTGCAGGGTGACGGTGGCCAGCGTCTGGTTCTCCTGCTTGACCTCCACCCCCTCCTTCGCCTCGATGGCCTGGTGCATGCCCTCGTTGTAGCGGCGGCCGTGCAGGATGCGGCCGGTGAACTCGTCGACGATCAGGACCTCGCCCTCGGGGCTGACGATGTAGTCCTTGTCGCGCTTGTAGAGCTCCTTGGCCTTGATCGCGTTGTTCAGATAGCCGACGAGCGGGGTGTTGACCGACTCGTAGAGGTTGTCGATCCCGATCCGGTCCTCGACCTTGGCGACGCCGCGCTCGGTGACCGCGATGGTCCGCTTGGCCACGTCGACCTCGTAGTCGCCCTCGCCGTCCTTGCCGGCCTGGAGGCGGGCGACGATCTGGGCGAACTCGCCATACCACCGTTGGGAGTGCTCGGCCGGGCCGGAGATGATCAGCGGGGTACGGGCTTCGTCGATCAGGATCGAGTCGACCTCGTCGACGATCGCGAAGTTGTGCCCGCGCTGCACCCGCTCGTCACTCGACCACGCCATGTTGTCGCGCAGGTAGTCGAAGCCGAACTCGTTGTTCGTCCCGTACGTGATGTCGCACTGGTAAGCGGCACGGTGCTCGGCGGCCGGCCGGTTCGGCAGGATCACGCCGACGCTCAGGCCGAGGAACACGTGCACCCGGCCGACCCACTCGGCGTCACGCTGGGCGAGGTAGTCGTTGACCGTGATGATGTGCACGCCCTTGCCGCTCAACGCGTTGAGGTAGGCCGGGAACACACCGGTCAGGGTCTTGCCCTCACCGGTCTTCATCTCCGGGATGTTGCCGAAGTGCAGGGCGGCACCGCCCATCAGCTGCACGTCGTAGGCCCGCTGGCCGAGCACCCGTTTCGCGCCCTCCCGGGCGACGGCGAAGGCCTCGGGGAGCAGCGAGTCGAGAGTCTCGCCCTCCTCGTAGCGCTCCTTGAACTGCTGGGTGCATTCGCGCAACTCGTCATCGGTGAGATCGACATAGTCGTCCTCGATCGAGTTGACCGCGTCCGCGATCGCCTTGAGCCGTCGCACCATGCGGCCTTCGCCGGCGCGAAGAATCTTTTCCAAAATCGACACGGGTCAACGCTCCCCTAGACAGTCTGCCGAACCATCGTAGGCACCTTCGCCCGGCACCTGTGACCCTGGCCTCCGGTGAATCTCGCAAACAGGGCGAAAGACTCCACGAAGTTCGCTGACAGCGCAGCCTACGACTTGCCGGAAACGGGATTTGGCGGCCGGGCGCGTCCCGGAGAGGATGGCCACGTGGATCAGAACACCGGAGTACGGCTCGAGGACGCGGGTGCCGGGAGCGGAGTCCGCTTCCGGGGAGACGAGATCGTCGACGAGCACACCGGTGCCGTTCTCGGGCGGATCGGTCTCGAACACGGGATCCTGACCTTCGAGGTGGCGCCGGAGCACCGTGGCCGGGGCGTGGCGACGACCGCCGTGCGCGAGTTCAGCCGCGCGGCGCTGACCCGGCGTGCCCGGCTGGAGATCCGGATCGGCTGGGAGGACACGGCGGCCCAGCGGGTCGCCCTGGCCGCCGGCTACACCCGTGAGGCGGTCCGCCGCGGCCATCCCGAGCTGCTCGTCTTCTCCCGGTTGGCCGATGATCCCGAGGGCCCGACCCCGCGCCTGCTGCCCGATCTGCCCGGCGGCGAGCTGACCGACGGCGTGATCACCCTGCGGCCGCTCGGCGCGTCGGACGCCGACTTCTACACCGAGCTGCACAACGTGCCGGACGTCATCGCCACCAGCGTGCCGCCCGAGCCGAAACCCGCCGGGGAGATCCGCCGGCGGTGTGCCCGCGCCGAGGCGCACTGGCTGGCCGGGGACCGGGCCGACCTGGTCATCCTCGACACCGCGACCGGGGCACGGGCCGGCGAGATCGGCCTGTATTACCAGGAGCCACCCACCGGTCAGGCGATGATCGGGTACAGCATGCTCCCGGCGTACCGGGGAAGGGGTTTCGCCTCGCGCGCCGCGCAACTGCTCGCTCTCTGGGTCTTCGCCGAGACGGGTGTCGCCCGTCTCATCGCCGGGACGCTGCCGACGAACGCCGGTTCGCAGCGGGTGCTGGAGAAGGCCGGGTTCAGCCGGGAGGCATACCTGCGCTCGCGCCTGCCCGGGCCGAACGGCACACGCACCGACGACGTCCAGTTCGTGCTCCTCGCCGGAGACCTGCTCGCACAGGCCTCCGGCGAAAACGCCTCACATGCCTAGGCTGAGGATGCCGTAGTCGTAGCCACGGCGGCGGTAGACCACACTGGGCCGCCCGCTGTCCTTGTCATGGAACAGATAGAAGTCGTGGCCGACGAGCTCCATCTGGAAGAGGGCGTCGTCGACGGTCATCGGCTCGGCCGAGTGCTCCTTCTCCCGCACGATGCGCCACGGCTGGTCCTCGTCGTGCTCGGCCGGCTCGGCGTCGAGGACCGGCTCGGTCAGCGTCGCGGTCTGGCCGTAAGTCAGGTCGGTGGGGAGATTGGCGGTGGCCGCGGCGACGGAGACCGGCGCATGCCGTCCGCGATGCACCCGGCGCCGGTCGGCGGAACGGCGCAGCCGGGCGTCGAGTTTGTTGATCGCGCAGTCCAGGGCTGCGTAGAAATCCTGTGCCTGGGCCTCGGCGCGTACCACGGGGCCCTTGGTCCTGACGGTGATCTCGACCCGCTGGCAGGTGTCGGACTGTCGCGGATTGCGTTCGTGGAAGAGCTCCACGTCCGCCCTCATGAGCTTCTGGTCGTAACGCTCGACCTTGCTCAGCTTGTCGGCGACGTGCTCTCGATAGTGGTCGGGAACCTCTACGTTGCGGCCCTTGACGACAATGTCCACTCGTGACCTCCCCCAACGCTTGTGCTTGCGGGCGCCGATTCGCGGCGCGGCCCGCTACTGGGTGAAACGCCGCGTCATGATCAACAGCGGGACGCGGCTCAAGAGAGTGAGACGACTCCTTTCCGGTGCGACTGAGGCGCTCCCGGTGGCGGATAAGTCTGCGCACTTACCCTCGTCACCTAGACGCTAGCCCGCCTATGCCCGTCAGTCACCCCTCGTTTGGGATACCTGAAGACTGACATTGGCCTCTATCGGCCGCTCGGGACACGATCACCGACAAATGCCGGGGCGGATCTTGCGCAACTCGGTCGCTGCCAGCACCGCGGCACCCGTGACCTGCATGTCCGCCTCCTCGAGCCGGCGTGCCACCGCCGCCAACGTGGCACCGGTGGTGACGATGTCATCCGCCACCACCAGCGTGCCTCGCGATCTCCCATCGCGGAGGGGATTGCTGATTCGGGGCATCATTCGCAGCGAATTGACAGCTACGGTAGCCCGTTCGGATGCTTCCAGTGACGTGGAGTCAGGACGGGGCAGTGCACGGAGCGGCTGCACCACGTTCACCCGGTATCCGGCGGCCCGCAACCGCCGCGCCGCATGATCGGCGAGACGGGCCATGTGATCGCCGTACCGCTCCCGTCGCGCCGCCGCGGTCGACGGCACCGGCACCAGGGTCACCGGCCGGTCGCGCGGCGCCAGCGCCGACACCGCGCCGGCGAGCAGCGTCCCGAGCGGCCGGGCGAGCCGGTACCGACCCTTCTCCTTGTACGCCAGCAGCGCGCCCCGCAACGGCCCGGAGTACGCCCCGACCGCCACACAGTCCGGGAAACCGGCCGGCGGCGGGCTCGGCATGGCAGCGCGCGGCCGCAGCGACTCCAGCGCCGTCACACAGTCCGCACAGGCGCCGTAGGTGAGCCGCACCCGTTCCGCCCCGCACCCCGCGCAGACGCCGGGCAGGACGAGATCAGCGAGTTCAGCGACCACCATGCGGTCTCAGTTGAGGAAGAAGGGCGCTTCGGGCACCACGTCCGGCCGCGGCTCGCCGGACGGGCCGGCCAGGTCCTTCGCCCCGATCTGCACCGCCAGCGACAGCGCCTCGAAGGCGTTCCTGCCGTTGGAGGTGGAGTAGAGCACCGAGCCGACATTGTTCCGCTGCTTCAGCGGGTTCGCCGGGTACGCGGTGAGGTAGGTGACCACCTCGTTGCCCATGTCCGGCAGCACCGGCGACTGCAGGACCCCGTCGATCGACGTGTAGATGATCGACGTCCGCCCGTCGTCCCGGCCCGCTCCGGCCACGGCGAGCCAGCCCTCGCCACTGAAGTCCACCGCGGTGACCGACGTGAGCGGCGAGAAGACCTGCTGGAGTCCGGTGAGGGCCTGCCCGTCGCCGCTGAGGTTGAGAACCGCCCGGTAGAGCCGCCCGCCGACCACCAGCGCCACCCGGTGCCCGTCGGGAGCGACCGTGATCGCGGTGATCTGCCCCGCCGTACCGGGTGAGGAGACCTCCTGCACCGGACCGCCCTGCGCCCGGAACCGCCAGAGCCGGCCGCCCGCGATGATCAAACCGACGGCGCCGGCCGCGTCGTTCTCCGGAGTGACGGCCCAGATCGGATGGCCCAGGCCGGTGGGGAGACCGGGGATCTCCTTCAGCACGACCTGGTTGCCGATGGCCGCGCTGCCCACCCGTAGCCGCTCGTTCTTGCCGGAGCCGGTGACCAGGGCGGCGAAGACGGCCGTGCCGGAGGTCGTGAGGGCCGCCAGCGAGACGTCCTTGTTGTCGTCCGGCGCGATGCCCGGAACGAAGTCCGAGGTGGGCCGGGAAGCCTCCGACAGACGCCGGACGCTGCGGTCGTAGACCACGAACCGCTCCGGGTCGGGGAGCAGCCGGGACGCCGGGTTGCTGGCGACGAAGTCCTCACCGGAGTAGCTGCGCGGCTGCTGATGACCGACCGTGAGATCCAAATACTCGGGCAGCAGGCTCCGCAGCGACCACTGTAGTTGGATGCGCAGGTGCTCCATGGCCTCGACGGCGCCCTCGGTCGGCACGGCCTGCGCGCTCAGCCGGATCTGCAGGCGGTCCTTGTCGATCGCGGGCACCTTGTTCTCCAGCTTGGTGCCGTCCGGCAGGGGCTCCACGGCGTCCTGCAGCCACGGGGCGGGCCCACCGATCAACCAGTTCACGATGATCGTCGGCTGCTGCTCTTTCGGGACCTCGCTGAGCAGGTAACGGACGTCCGGGACCAGGCCGGTCTGGTCGGTGTTCCAGAAGTAGATCGTGTGCTCGTCGTAGTACTCGGTCACCGCGGTATCACTGAGCAGCAGGAACGGCGGCGCCTGCACCACGTACAGCCCGTCGCCGGGGACCTCGTCGAGGACCAGCTCGTACTTGTCCTCGACCTGCTCGGACGACGGCTCCAACAGCCCGTTCTTCCCGAGAGTGCCGAGCAGCTGATACGAGATCACCACCCGGTCCTCGGTCGAGTTGATCAGCGGTTTCTCGGTCAGGCGGATCACCCGGGGCGCGGCCGGCGGGTTGAAGCTCTCCCGCGTGCCGGCCGACATGAACTGCTTGACCCGGTCGAGGGCGCCGTCGTACTCCCCCGCGGCCGCGCGCAGGTAGTTGGCGACGAACTGGATGCGGTCGCTCGTCGAGTTCCGGGCGATCGGGGTACGCCGGCCGTTGTCGCCGGAGGACGTGCCGGTCGAGGGGCCGGGGCCGACCACGGTGACATCCGACTCGTCGGGGATGCCACACCCGGCGAGCAGCAGCGCGGCGACGGCCGTGCAGGCCAGCACTCGTCGGATCATCAGCTCACCTCCGCTGTCCGGTCCCGGGGGATCAGCGGCAGCGGCGCGGCCACCAGCCGGTCACCGGCCCGCACCGGCACGGTGAGCCGGAACTGGGCGCCCTCGCCGGGCGAGCCCCATGCCTCCAGCCAGCCGCCGTGCAGCCGCGCGTCCTCGACGCTGATGGACAGCCCGAGGCCGGTGCCTCCGGTCTGCCGGGCCCGGGACGGGTCGGCCCGCCAGAACCGGTTGAAGACCAGGCGCTCCTCGCCCGGTTTCAGGCCGATCCCATGGTCGCGCACGGTGATCGCCACCGCAGCGTCGTCGGTCGCCAGGGTGACCTGCACCGGTTTGGCCTCGGCGTGCTCGACGGCGTTGCCCACCAGATTACGCAGCACCCGCTCCACCCGCCGCGGGTCGACCTCGGCGATCACCGGGGTGTCCGGCAGGTTCAGCTGGATCTCCACACCGGCCCGCTCGGCCAGCCCGGTGAGCCGCTCGGCCACCCGCTCGACGATCGGGACCAGGTCGGTGTGCTCGGCGTCCAGCGCGGCGAAGCCGGCGTCGAACCGGCTGATCTCCAGCAGGTCGGTGAGCAGCTCCTCGAAGCGGTCCAGCTCGGCCTGCAGCAGCTCGGCGCTGCGGGCCACCGCCGGGTCGAAGTCCTCCCTCTCGGAGAAGATCAGGTCGGCGGCCATCCGAACGGTCGTCAGCGGTGTCCGCAGCTCGTGCGACACGTCCGAGGTGAACCGGCGCTGCAGCCGGGACATCTCCTCCAGCCGGACGATCTGCCGCTGCAGGTTGGCCGCCATCTGGTTGAACGCGGCCGCCAGCAGGGCCAGATCGTCCTCGCCGTCGACCTTCATCCGCTGGTCGAGCAGACCGGCCGAGAGCCGCTGGGCGGTCCGGGCGGCCACCCGGACCGGCGTGACGACCAGCCGGGTCACCAGTGCCGCCACCACACCGAGCAGGATCACCAGGGCCAGGCCGGTGGCGAGCACCGTGGTGCTCATCAGGTTGGCGTCCTGGTCCTCGCTGGTGAGCGGGACCATGTAATAGAGCTCGACCTGACCGAAGCGAGTGGTGACGGGTGACCCGTACACCAGATATTTGATCGTCTCGCCCTGGATCTCGGTGGTCCGGATCTGTCTGCTGACCCCGCCGCCCGTGCCGGTGACCGCCTTGGCCATCTCCGGAGTGATCAGGTCGCTGGTGTCGACCGCCGGCGGGACGACGACGGCCTTGAGGTCCGGCGAGCCCTCGGCGCGGATCGAGATGACCGCGTTGCCCCGCGCCGTGGACTCGCCGACGAAGAGATCGTCGGCCAGCTCGGTGAGCGCGCTCGGCAGCTCCGGGTCACGCGCCTGCGGATAGAGCGTGAGCTGATCGGTGGCGAACTTCACCTTGGTGTTCAGCGCCGACCGCGCCTCGTCGTCGGCCCGGCTCAGCAGGATCTCGGCGCTGCGGTCGGCGATGAAGGCGCCGAACGTGCCGACCAGCAGGCTGGAGGCGAGCAGGGTGATCGTCACCACCCGTAGCTGCAGCGACCGGCGCCAGGCCCGGCGGGCCGGCGCCGTGTATCGCATCGAATATCGCACCAGCACACGCCAGTAGCGCCGCACCACTCGCAGGGCACGGCGCACGGGCATGGGGAGCCAGGCAGGAGCACGCATCTCGCGGCAAGATTAGCCGCTCCCGGGGATCAGCCGGTGCCCGCCTTGTAGCCGACACCACGGACCGTCAGGATGATCTCCGGCCGCTCCGGGTCCGGCTCGATCTTGGCGCGCAGCCGCTGGACGTGCACGTTGACCAGGCGGGTGTCGGCGGCGTGCCGATAACCCCAGACCTGCTCCAGCAGCACCTCGCGGGTGAACACCTGACGCGGCTTGCGGGCCAGCGCGACCAGCAGGTCGAACTCCAGCGGCGTCAGCTTCACCTCCTCGCCGTCCCGGGACACGGTGTGCGCCGGCACGTCGATGGTGATCTGGTTCCCCGGCGGCCCTATGGTCAGCATCTCCGGCGCGGCGTCCTCGCCCCGGCGCAACCGGGCCCGCATCCGGGCCACCAGCTCCTTGGGTTTGAACGGCTTCACCACGTAGTCGTCGGCGCCGGACTCCAAGCCCAGCACGACGTCCACCGTGTCGCTCTTGGCGGTCAGCATGACGATCGGGACGCCCGACTCGGCACGGATCGCACGGGCCACGTCGATCCCGCTCATCCCCGGCAGCATCAGGTCGAGCAGGACGATGTCGGGACGACTCTCCCGGAATGCGGCCAGGGCCCGTTCACCGTCGGCTACGAAAGACGGAAGGAAGCCTTCGCTACGGAGAACGATGCCGAGCATCTCGGCCAACGCTGGGTCGTCATCGACGACCAGTACCCGGGCTCTCATGCGGTCCAATATTGCACTGTCCTCCCGGTCTTCGCGTTACCTGGGGGCCGATCTTGCCGGGAGCCCACCGTCGGGGACGCGTCACCCGGGAGCCGATCCTGCCGGGAGCCCGTCCCCGGAGGCGTGTGACCACGGGCCGATCGGGCCCGGGAACGTGCCCCGAAGATAGAAGAACGGGCGGTCCCGGTCCGGGACCGCCCGTGGCAGGCGATCAGCGATCACATGCCGGGCCGGTCGAACTCCCCTGCGCGAATACCGGCGATGAAGCCGGTCCAGTCCCGGGCGCCGAAGCTCAGCACCGGGCCGGTGACGTCCTTGGAGTCGCGCACCAGCACCGTGGCCGGCGCCTCCGCGACTTCGACACAGTGCCCGGCAGCGCCACTACGGCTGCTCTTGCGCCAGGTCAGTGTGGTGTCCTGCATGATCGTCTCCCTTTACCGTGGAATGCCTCTCCATTGGACCCCACGGCGAGCGGTCAACGACCGATCCGATCCCTCGACTGAGCGATGGCCGTTCGGCTCTCTTCTGGCGACAATGCGCGTTCCTGCAGGTCATCGAAGGCGTCGCGATACACGTCGATCTCCTCCGGCTTCACCCGGAAGAGGCCGCCGGTCAGCCCTTCGATGTGCACCACCGGTGACCGGGTGCCGGGCGCGAACTCCAGGACCATGAACGACTCGATCAGCCCGGCGTGTGCGCCCGCCTCGAAAGGGAGGATCAGCAGCTCGATCCCGGGCCGGCTGCTCGCCTCGTAGAGCCGGGTCAACTGACGCCGCTGCACGGCCGGCCCACCGATCTGGCGCAGCAGCACGCCCTCGTCGACCACCATCCGCAGCGTGGGCGGCGGAACCCGGCTCATCGTGTTCTGCCGGCCCATCCGCAGCGCCAGGCGGCGCTGGATGATCAGCGCGTCGTCGATGTCCGCGCCGGTCTCGATCACCGCCTGCGCGTACTCGTCGGTCTGCAGCAGGCCCGGCACCACCTGGGCCTCCCACTCGAAGATCTGGACCGCCTCGGACTCCAGCGCCAGATACTCGTCGTACGGGTCCGGGACCGACGACCGGTACGGCGTCCACCACGCCCGGGCCCGTCCACGCCGGGCCAGGCCACGCAGGCGCCCCCGGTCCTCCACCGCGACCCCGTAGAGGGTGAGCAGGCGATCCAGGTCGTCCTCGCTGATCCCGGTGTGCGCGGTCTCGATCCGGCTCAGTTTCGACTCGGACCAACCCAGGGCCGTCGCCACGTCGACAGCACGACGCTCACCGCGAAGCCGGCGCAGCTCACCGCCCAGCTCGCGGCGTGCTGTCGAAGTCGGCCTCGCCACGGAGCCCACCATATCGACGCGGTGACCCCCCGGTGCAAGTTGCACAGCGCCTTCAGTAGCGATAATGCTCCGGCTTGTACGGCCCCTCGACCGCGATCCCGAGGTATGCGGCCTGCTCCTTGGTCAGTTCGGTCAGGTGCACACCGAGCGCCGCGAGGTGCAATCGGGCCACCTTCTCGTCGAGTCTCTTCGGCAGCACATACACCCCCACGGGGTACTCCTCGGTCTTCGTGAAGAGCTCGATCTGCGCGATCGTCTGGTTCGAGAAGCTGTTGCTCATCACGAACGAGGGGTGGCCGGTGGCGTTGCCGAGGTTCAGCAGGCGGCCCTCGGAGAGCACGATGATCGAGTGCCCGTCGGCGAACCGCCACTCGTCGACCTGCGGCTTGATCACGATCCGCTCGACGTCACCGCGCCGGGCCAGCCCCGCCATGTCGATCTCGTTGTCGAAATGACCGATGTTGCCGACGATGGCCTGGTGCTTCATCCGGGCCATGTGCTCGTGGGTGATCACGTCGAAGCAGCCGGTCGCCGTCACGAAGATGTCCGCGGTCGCGACCACCTCGTCGATCGTCGCCACCTGGTAGCCGTCCATCGCGGCCTGCAGCGCGCAGATCGGGTCCACCTCGGTCACGATCACCCGGGCGCCCTGGCCGCGCAGCGACTCGGCACAGCCCTTGCCCACATCGCCGTACCCGAAGACGACCGCCACCTTGCCGCCGATCAGCACGTCGGTGGCACGGTTGATGCCGTCGATCAGCGAGTGCCGGCAGCCGTACTTATTGTCGAACTTCGATTTGGTCACCGAGTCGTTCACGTTGATAGCCGGGAAGAGCAGCGTCCCCGCCTGCTGCATCTCGTAGAGCCGGTGCACGCCGGTGGTGGTCTCCTCGGTGACGCCCTTGATCCCGGCCGCCGTCCGGGTCCACCGCTTGGGATCTTCCCGGAGGCTGCGACCCAGCAACTTCAGGATCACCGCGTACTCCTCGGAGGCCGCGGTCTCCGGCGACGGCACGGCGCCGGCCCGCTCGAACTCGGCGCCCTTGTGCACCAGAAGCGTCGCGTCGCCACCGTCGTCGAGGATCATGTTGGGCGCCTCGCCGTCCGGCCAGAGCAGCACCTTCTCGGTGCACCACCAGTACTCGTCGAGCGTCTCGCCCTTCCAGGCGTAGACCGGCACCCCGTTCGGCTTCTCCGGCGTGCCGTCACGCCCCACCACGATCGCCGCGGCCGCGTGATCCTGCGTCGAGAAGATGTTGCAGGACGCCCAGCGCACCTTGGCCCCGAGCGCGGTCAGCGTCTCGATCAGCACCGCGGTCTGGATCGTCATGTGCAGGGACCCGGTGATCCGCGCCCCGCGCAGCGGCTGCGACGGCCCGAACTCCGCACGCAACGCCATCAGGCCGGGCATCTCGTGCTCGGCCAGCTCGATCTCCTTGCGGCCGAACGCGGCCAACGACAGGTCGGCGACCTTGAAATCACCGTCGGTGCCAGTCATGTGAACCCCCGTGGGTGCCGAAGCAGCGGTTCACTCTATGCAGATCCTCACCCCGAAAACCCCGATTCGGTACGACCCAGGCAGGCCACGGAAACCAGGCCGTCACGCCTCTGACGTGCGCGACGAGCGCGCGAAGCTCACCGAGGCTGCCGCGCTCCCGCCCAGATCGCGAACGGTCGCGCGGCCGGGGTCGGGCATGCGTGCGTCCTGCTCGTGGGCGGACGCTGCCGGCCGTGCCGACGGGCGGGGACGACACCGGAATGCGGGAGTGGGGACATAGCGAACGGGGCGACAGGTCGAAACCCGCCGCCCCGTTCATCCCCCCGGTTTGGTACCGCGCGCGTCCGTGGGACCCCCGATCACCAATGACGCTGCGTGCTCTTAGATTCACACTCTGCAACCGTCATGTCAAGTTATTTGCAGAAATTTCGGTCATGTCGGTTGGACGGTGCGTCACTGCGCTCTGCAAGAGCGCTGACGCGCGGTACCGCCGCCGCGCCGCAGCACGCCGGCCTGGCCGCACCACCCCATTCCGGCACAGCACGACGGCCGGGCCGCACCACCCCGTTCCGACCAGACGCGGGGCCCGCACGGCGCGGTGCGGGCCCCGCGCGGTGCGGGCCCCGCGCGGCTCAGCCGGGCACGGCGGCGACGAACAGGCGACCGGTGCCGGCCACCTTGATCGCGCCGGCACCGGCCGGGACGTAGGCCGCCGTTCCGGGGTTGAGCTCGACCGGTGTGCCGTCCTCGCTCTGCCCGGCGAACACGGTCCCCTCCGTGCACAGGACGATCCGCGGGCCGTGGGCGGGAACCTCGACGGGCGGGCGGGTGCCGTCCAGTTCGATGCGGTAGAGGACGAAGTCGCCCACCGGCACGGTCCACGTGTCGACTCCCGGTTCCAGCGTCACCGCGGGCAGCAGCGGATCGTCGAGGACCTCGAACCGCAGGACCCGCAGCAGCTCGTCCACGTCGACGCGTTTCGGGGTGAGGCCGCCGCGGAGAACGTTGTCGCTGGCCGCCATCAACTCGACGCCCAGGCCCTTGAGGTAGGCGTGCAGGTTTCCGGCAGGCATCCAGATGGCCTCGCCGGGCGCCAGGCGCACCAGGTTGAGCAGGAGGGCGACCAGGACCCCGGGGTCGCCCGGGTAGTGGCCGGCCAGGTCGACGGCGAGCGTGAACGAGTCGGCGTGCTCGTGGCCGGCCGGCATCGCACGGGCGGCGGCGACCACCTCGTCGATCAGGGCGGCCCGGTCGTCGGCCGGCCAGGTGAGCAGCAGCCGGACCGCCTCGGCCAGGTCGTCGCCGCGCAGGGCGGTGACCACCGGCTCCAGCCGGGGCAGGCCGAGCCCACCGATCACCGCGGCCGCGACGGCCGGGTCACGGAAGCCGCAGAGCGCCTCGAACGGCGTGAGCGCCACCAGCATCTCGGGCTTGTGGTGGGCGTCGGTGTAGTTCTTCGGGGCGGCCGGGTCGGCCTCCTGACGGGCGAACGCCACCTTGGCATAATCAGCGTCCGGGTGGGCCTGCAACGACAGCGGGGCGCCGGCCGCGAGGACCTTCAGGAGGTACGGCAGACGGGCCCCGAAGGTCCGCACGACATCGTCGCCGAGCTGCCCGGCCGGATCGGAGCCGATCAGCTGGATCAGGTCGACCGGCCCGTCCGGGCCCGGCACGGTGGAAGGGTCGCCGGGGTGCGCGCCGAGCCACAGCTCCGCCTCGGGCCCGTCACTGGCGGGACGGCCCTGCAGGTCGGCGATCGCGGTCCGGGAACCCCAGGCATACGGCCGGATGACTCCGGTCAAGGGATACACGGTCATACCCGGCAAAGTAGCAGCTAACCGGCGCAACCCGGGGGTCGCGCCGGTTACGACTCAAGACACCCGAGCCACCCCGCGACATCGCCGAGCTCCCACGCCGCGACATCGCCGGCCCCCGAAGGAAGGCCTGCCACGCCGCGACATCGCCGGCCGCCCCCAAGAGGGCTGCGACATGGCCGGCCGCCCCAAGAAGGCTGCGGCGTGGCCGGTCTCCTGAACAGAGCCCGGCCGCGCCTCGGCATGGCTGGCCGCCTGCGGAGAGGCCGGCCCGCGCGAGAGCGGGCCGAGCGGATCGCCGTGTGTCGGAGGCCCTCGCCGTGTGTCAGAGGCCCTCGGGAAGGGGGTTGGCGAGTTCCTTCATCTCGCTGATCGCCGGCACCGCCATCGGGTCCAGGCCGTGGGCCAGGGCCAGGTAGAGGGAGGCGTAGTCGGGCACCGCCACCAGCGAGGCCAGCCGCTCCAGCGTGGAGCCGCCCTCGGCGGTCAGCACGTCGCAGCGGACCCCGCGCCGGTCGGCGATCGTCTGGATGGCGTCGGCCCGGCGTTCCTCGACGGCGACCGGCTCGTCCGCGTCGTCTTCCGGGTTGAGACCGCCGTCGCGGAAGACCACGAGCCGCAGACGGGTCAGCGCCTGCTCGTCGTCCTCTTCGTCCGGGTCGGCGAAGATGTCACGTGACGTCTCGGCGAGGCCGCCGAAAACGCCGTCGAGCAGGCCCACCCGGCCACGGCCGGCCTCGCCGAGAGCGCCGGCCATCACCGGGTAGCGGGCGTTGGCGGCCAGGGTGTCGCCGAACCGCCGGGCCGCGACCGTGGCCAGCGGCGAGGAGCCCCAGACGATCGGGACCGAACCGGCCAGGCCGAGAGCCAGGGCCTTCGCCGGGTTCACGAAGGAGTCGGCACCGGCACGGCAGCGCTCGGCGTCGGCGTCGAGCCGGGTGGCGGTCTCGGCGATGTCCGCCTCGGCCAACTTGGCGAGGCCCAGCGCACGCCCGGCGAAGAGCACCGGGATGGTCAGGCCCCACAGCGTGGCCCGGGCCGGGGCCCGACGCGGCACGCCGATGAACGGGGCACGGGCCCGCTCGGCAAGCGCCTCCAGCTCGGAGCCGGGATTGCCGATGGCGACCAGGCGGGCGCCGCGGCGGGCGGCGGCCTCGGCGGCGGCGAGGGCCTCGGGACTACGGCCGGAGGCGGAGACCGCGATCACCACGTCGGCCGCGCCGACCCACCCCGGAACACCGGCGCTGCGATGCCCGATGATCGGCACCGGGCAGCGCGGGCCGGCGACGGTGGACAGGATGCTGCCGGTCAGACCGGCGGTGCCGATGCCGGCGACCACGACGGCGCGCGGCCGGCCCTCGTCGGCGAGCATGCTCAGGTCGACCTCGGCGGCCAGGGCCGCCGCCTCACGCACCTGGGCGCCCGCCGAAGCGGTGGCCCGCAGCATGCCGCCCGGGTCGTTGTCGAGCATCGACTTCTCGTCGTTGAGCAGAGACTCGTCGGCGACGCGGTGCCCGTTGACCCCGGCGGAGCCACCCCGTGGGCCGGCCATCACTTCGACTCCTTGTCGGACGAGCCGGAGGCGACGGCCGAGCCGGCCGCACCCGAAGAACCAGCCGCACCGGCAACGCCGGCCGAGCTGGCCGCACCCGAAGAACCAGCCGCACCGGCAACGCCGGCCGAGCCGGCCGCACCCGAGGAACCGGCCGCACCGGAAACGCCCGGTGACGCCGCCGCATCCGAAGAACCTGCCGCACCGGCCGAGACCGGAGAACCGGCGGCCGATGAGGAATCGGCCGGCGGGTCAGCCGCGGCCGGACCGGGGTCGACGACGGGGGCGGAGGCCGCCGATCCCGGCTCCCGCGCCTCGTCGAGGAGCAGGATCGGGATGTCGTCGCGGATCTCGAAGATCCGGCCGCACTCGGTGCACGTCAGCGTCTGCGCGCCCGCGTCATGCTCCAGGGGCGCGTGATGGGTGTCCGGGCAGGCCAGAATCTCCAGCAACTGCTGATCGAGCGCCACCGAGCTACTCCTAATCGCCGCGAAAGAACTAGGTCGTGGCGATCCTATCCACGAACGATGGCCAGGACCTCGTCACGGAGCTTTGCCATCCGGTCCGCGTCGGGGGCCTCCACGTTGAGCCGCAGGAGAGGCTCCGTGTTGGACGCCCGCAGGTTGAACCAGGCACCGTCGCCGACCTGGAACGTCATGCCGTCGAGCTCGTCCACCGAGGCGTCCGGGAACGCGGCCCGCACCTCAGCGATCTTGGCGGTGGCGTCGGCCACGGTGGAATTGATCTCACCGGAGGCGACGTACCGCTCGTACTCGGCGGCGAACTCCGACAGGGGCAGGTCCTGGCCGCCGAGCGCGGCGAGCACGTGCATGGCGGCGAGCATGCCGGTGTCGGCGAACCAGAAGTCACGGAAGTAGTAGTGGGCCGAGTGCTCACCACCGAAGACGGCGTTGGTGGAGGCCATCTCGGCCTTGATGAACGAGTGGCCGACCCGGCTGCGGACCGGCTTCCCGCCGTTCTCCACGATGATCTCCGGCACCGCGGCCGAGGTGATCAGGTTGTGGATGATCGTGCTGCCCGGGAACTTGGCCAGCTCGCGGCTCGCCACCAGACCGGTGATCGCGGACGGGGAGACGGGGTCGCCGTTCTCGTCGATGACGAAGCAGCGGTCGGCGTCGCCGTCGAAGGCCAGGCCGATGTCGGCGCCCTGCTCGCGGACCGCCTTCTGCAGGTCGACCAGGTTCTTCGGGTCGAGCGGGTTGGCCTCGTGGTTGGGGAACGAGCCGTCCAGCTCGAAGAAGAGCGGCGCGATGGTCAGCGGCAGGGCGGGGAGCACCTGGTCGCCGAGGACGGCCGGGACGGTGTAGCCGCCCATGCCGTTGCCCGCGTCCACGATGACCTTGAGCGGCCGGATGCCGGAGAGGTCGACCAGCGACCGCAGGTGGGCCGCGTAGTCGGTGAGGACGTCACGCTGCTCGACCCGGGCCGGGCCGTCGGCCTCCGCGTTCAGGTCGGCGAGGAGCTGCTGGGCGCGCTGCCGGACGACGACGAGGCCGCTGTCCTGGCCGACCGGGCGGGCGCCGGCGCGGCACAGTTTGATCCCGTTGTACTGCGCGGGGTTGTGGCTGGCGGTGAACATCGCACCCGGCAGGTTCAGCGAGCCGGAGGCGTAGTAGAGCTGGTCGGTGGAGGCCAGACCGATGTTGATCACGGCGGCACCGGCGGCGTTGGCCCCGTTGGCGAACGCGGCGGCCAGGCTGGGGCCGGACTCCCGCATGTCGTGGCCGATCACGATCTGGTCCGGCTCGTCACCGGACTCGCGCAACATCTCGACGAACGCCGTGCCGATCGCCCGGGCCACCGTCTCGTTGAACTGGTCCGGGACGGTTCCCCGTACGTCGTACGCCTTGATGATCTGCGACAGATCAGACACTGCTCACTCCTCAGGAAGTCCCCTTTGGCCCCGAGGGTAGCGGAGTGCCTGGTACCCCCATGTTCTAACCGCACTGCCGGGCGATTAACGCAGGGAATCTCTGCAGGCACGGTCCGCGACCCTGGTGGTCTCCGGCAGCCGGAAACGTGGGGTCAGGCGCAGGGTCAGCGCACAGGCCCGGTCCAGGCCGATCCGGTGGCCGACGGAGACGAAGACCGGCTTCACCCCGGGCTGGGTGCGCAGCACGGCGCCGACCGTCTCCCCCGCGTCGACGAGCGCGGATCGTGAGCCCCGCTCTTCGCCGACCGGCTCCCAGTCTCCCACCAGCCGGGTCTTCCCGACGCCGAACGACGGGAGATCGGTGAGCACGCCGAGGTGGGCGGCGAGCCCGAAGCGTCGCGGGTGGGCCAGGCCGTGCCCGTCGCAGATCAGCACGTCGGGCCGCACGGTCAGCCGGTCCAGGGCCTCCAGCAGCGCGGGCACCTCGCGGAAGGCGAACAGCCCCGGGACGTACGGGAAGGCCGGCACCCCGCGCACCACGGCGGTGTCGGCGATCGACAGGTCGGCGGTGTCGAGCACGACGACCGCGGCCGCGAGGCGGGAGTCGTCGTCGGAGTAGGCCACGTCCAGGCCGGCGACGGTGGCCGGCAACGCCGGGCCGTCCTCCGGGACGATGCGGGAGCGCAGGGCGTCCTGCACGGCGAGGGCTTCTTCTTCGGTACGGGGCCACGGCTGCACGGCCCGAAGAATAGGGACTGTTGTCACCAGCCGTGACGCGGGTCACGATGGGGGCTGGAGGTGCTGCCGGTGAACCCGTGGCTCGCGCTGACCCCCGGAGACGACCCCGCCGAGCGGATCCGGCTGATCGGCCGTGCCCACGAGAGGTTCCTGGCCGGGGAGACCGGGCCGGACCGCATGCGCGCGGTGGTCGCCGACTCCTGGGCCCGCTCCGCCGCGTTCATCGGGGCGGACAACACGGCACCGATCGATCTGGCCGACGGCGACCTGGAGGCGTACCGGTCGGCGCACCCGCTGTCCCGGGTCATGCCGATCTTCCGGGATCTGCTGGGCGGCCTGGCCGAGGACGGCGACCACATGATGGCGGTCTGTGACGCGCACGGCCGCCTGCTCTGGGTCGAGGGGCACCCGGCGACGCTGCGCAGCGCCGCGTCGATGAACTTCGTGCCCGGTGCTCGCTGGGACGAGGCGCACGCCGGCACGAACGCGCCGGGGACCGCGCTCGCCGTCGACCACGCGCTGCAGATCTTCGCGACCGAGCACTTCAGCCATCCGGTGCAGCGGTGGACGTGCGCGGCGGCCCCGGTCCACGATCCCGGCACCGGCCGGCTGCTCGGGGCGATCGACGTCACCGGTGGGGACCATCTGGCCAATCCGCACAGTCTCGCTCTGGTCCGGGCCACGGCGCTGGCCGCCGAGGCGTACCTCCGCACGGTCGAGCCCGTCCCGCGGAGGCCGCATGTCGTGGCACTCGGCCGGGACGAGGCCCGCCTCGCGGTGAACGGTCGGCAGGTGCGGCTCGGCCGGCGGCACTCGGAGTTGCTGGCGCTGCTCGCCATCCATCCGGAGGGGCGCACCGGAGATCAGCTCGGCATCGAGCTGTACGGCGACGAGGTGAACCCGGTCACGATCCGCGCCGAGCTGTCCCGGCTGCGCCGCATTCTCGGCCCGGAACTGCTCGACTCCCGGCCCTACCGGCTGCGCACGGCGCTGGAGACCGACTTCGGCGTGGTG
Organism: Actinoplanes sp. CA-252034; assembly: GCF_050956125.1. NCBI lineage: Bacteria > Bacillati > Actinomycetota > Actinomycetes > Micromonosporales > Micromonosporaceae > Actinoplanes > Actinoplanes sp. CA-252034. The sequence goes on along the minus strand of NZ_CP191846.1, from coordinate 920,066 downwards.
GCGCGGCTGCTGACCGCCGGGCGGACGGCGGAGGCCGTCGACGCGTACCCCGGCCCGTTGTTGCCCGCCTCGGACGCGCCCGGGATCGTGCGGCTGCGGCGGCTGCTGGACGACCGGCTGCGCGCCGCGATCCTGGAGGCCGGCGACCGGCGGCTGCTCCGGACCTGGCTGAACAGCTCGTGGGGCAGCGACGATCTGGACCTCTGGGAGGCGTACGCCGCGCTGGTCCCGGCCGATCCGGTCGCCGCCCGCCGGGTCGCCGCCCTGACTCGTGAATACGCGTGCAACGTTGCTGCAACGTAGCCGTAACTAAGGTCCGCCGAAACGAGGAGGCGAGACCGTGACCGTCTACACCCCGCCCGGTTCCGAGGGCTCGATCGTCAGCTACCAGTCCCGCTACGACCACTACATCGGTGGCGAGTACGTCCCGCCGGCCAAGGGCCAGTACTTCACCAACCCGTCCCCGGTGACCGGTCAGATCTTCTGCGAGGTCGCCCGCGGCACCGCCGACGACGTGGAGAAGGCCCTGGACGCGGCGCACGCCGCCGCCCCCGGCTGGGGTCGCACCTCGCCCACCGAACGGGCCAACATCCTCAACAAGATCGCCGACCGGATGGAGCAGAACCTCGAGAAGATCGCCGTCGCCGAGGCCTGGGAGAACGGCAAGGCGGTACGGGAGACGCTGGCCGCCGACATCCCGCTCGCGATCGACCACTTCCGCTACTTCGCCGGCTGTATCCGGGCGCAGGAGGGCTCCGCGGGCGAGCTGGACGAGGACACCGTCGCCTACCACTTCCACGAGCCGCTCGGTGTGGTCGCGCAGATCATCCCGTGGAACTTCCCGATCCTGATGGCGGTCTGGAAGCTGGCACCGGCCCTGGCCGCCGGCAACGCGGTCGTGCTCAAGCCGGCCGAGCAGACCCCGGCCTCGATCCACTACCTGTTCTCGCTGATCGGCGACCTGATCCCGGCCGGCGTGGTGAACATCGTCAACGGCTTCGGCGTGGAGGCGGGCAAGCCGCTGGCCAGCTCGAGCCGGGTCGCCAAGGTCGCGTTCACCGGCGAGACCACCACCGGCCGCCTGATCATGCAGTACGCCTCGGAGAACCTGATCCCGGTCACCCTGGAGCTGGGCGGCAAGAGCCCGAACATCTTCTTCGAGGACGTCAGCCGGGCCGACGACGACTTCTTCGACAAGGCGCTCGAGGGCTTCGCGATGTTCGCGCTCAACCAGGGCGAGGTGTGCACCTGCCCGTCGCGTGCGCTGATCCAGCAGGGCCACTACTCGGACTTCCTGGCCGCCGGCGTGAAGCGGGTGGAGAACCTCAAGCAGGGCAACCCGCTCGACACCGACACGCAGGTCGGCGCGCAGGCCTCCAACGACCAGCTCGAGAAGATCCTCTCCTACCTGGACATCGGCCGGCAGGAGGGCGCGCGTGCGCTGGTCGGCGGGGCCAAGGCGGAGATGCCCGGCGACCTTGCGGGTGGGTACTACGTGCAGCCGACGATCTTCGAGGGCCGCAACAACATGCGGATCTTCCAGGAGGAGATCTTCGGGCCGGTGGTCTCGGTGACACCGTTCGGCGACTTCGACGACGCCATCAAGATCGCCAACGACACGCTGTACGGCCTGGGCGCCGGCGTGTGGACCCGGGACGGGAACCAGGCGTACCGGGCCGGCCGGGCGATCAAGGCCGGCCGGGTGTGGACCAACTGCTACCACCTCTACCCGGCGCACGCGGCGTTCGGTGGCTACAAGCAGTCCGGCATCGGGCGGGAGAACCACCGGATGATGCTCGACCACTACCAGCAGACCAAGAACCTCCTGGTCAGTTACTCCCCCAAGGCCCTCGGGTTCTTCTAGAGATGGCCTCACGCGTGGATGTCACCCCCGCGGCCGCCGATCTCATGCGGCAGCTGCGGGGGCAGCACGGCCCACTGATGTTCCACCAGTCCGGCGGCTGCTGTGACGGCAGTTCGCCGATGTGTTACCTGGAGGGCGAGTTCCGTACCGGCGGATCCGACGTGCTCTTGCAGTCTCTGGCGATCGAGGGGGTGCCGGAGCCCATCACGTTCTGGATGTCGGCCAGTCAGTTCCAGCTCTGGAAGCACACGCACCTGACGGTGGACGTCGTCCCCGGCCGCGGTTCCGGCTTCTCGCTGGAGGCGCCCGAGGGCGTCCGGTTCCTGATCCGCTCCCGGCTGCTCACCGCGCGGGAGCTGGAGGAGCTCGGCTGATCCGCTGGTGGGCGGGCGCGTACCGGCCCCGCCCACCAGTCGGGTAGACATTTCGAGACATTTACCACCGTGACCGACCCCATCGGCGATCCGCGATCGAACTCCGGCGAAACTTGACGCATTACCGGATTCGCGCCAATCGAACATCCGGCTGTGGCGTCCGCCGGCGATTCGAGGCATCGTCGGCAGGCGCAACACCGACCTGGGGAGGTCTCTTGATACGGCTGTCGCATACCCGGAAGGCCTTCGCGATCAGCATCGCGCTGATCATGACAGGACTCGTCGGCCAGGCGACCGCGGCGACAACCACCGCACAGCCGGCGCCCAGCGCCGCGCCGTCGAGCCCGGCGCCGTCAGCGCCCACGACTCCGGCGGCCACACCGGCGACGCCGGCGCCGAAACCGACGAAGACCAGCCCCACGAGCGTTCCGATCGTCAAGCCGAAGGGCAGGTCCGGGCCCGCCGGCAGCCTCCTGACGACGGGATCCAAGGGCGTCGCGCTCACCTTCGACGACGGGCCCGACCCGGACCTCACACCGAAACTGCTGAAGCTCCTCGCCAAGGAGAGGGTGAAGGCGACCTTCTGCCTGGTCGGGACGCAGGCGCGCCGCCACCCCGACCTGGTGCGGGCGATCGCCAAGGGCGGTCACAGCTTCTGCAACCACTCGTGGAACCACGATCTGAAACTCGGCAAGCGCGCTCACCATGCGATCCGCGCCGACCTGGAGCGCACCAACGCCGCCATCCGCGCGGTCGTGCCGGACGCCAAGATCCGCTACATGCGTGCGCCCGGTGGCAACTTCACCCCGGCGCTGGTCAAGATCTCCGCCGAGATGGGCATGCACTCGATCTACTGGAAGGTCGACCCTCGCGACTGGGAGCAGGCGGAGACCGAGTCGAACAACTCGCACCGCGACAAGATCATCCGGTCGGTGAAGCGGAACACCCGCCCGGGCGCGATCATCCTCTCCCACGACTACGCGCAGCCGGCCACCATCGACGCGTACCGCGAGCTCATTCCCTGGCTCCGCAAGCGCTTCCACCTGGTCGCCCTGACCTGACGATCGCCGGGCGGCTTTCCCCGTCGCATCCCGGTCCCGGGATGTGACGGGAGCCACTACGGCTTTCGGTAAGGGTGAGGTGACGCCTCAGCCCGAGAGGCGCGCTGACGGGCGGGAGGGGTCGCCGGCGTCGCGCTGTAGCCCGGGGACGGGCCTGGTGCGGTGGTGGGCGGGGTGGCCCGTACCGCTGCGGGCTCTTCAGTGTGAGGGCGGGATCACCCGGAGATGACCGCGGCGGCCCGTCTGATGGCCCGGGGTGTGGTCGGTGTCGTCCGGGCGCGGAGGGACCGGACGGGCGGCCTCGCGGACGGCCTCGGCCAGGGCGACCAGATCGTCGGTGGTGGGGGGTGGCGGCGCGAAGTCGCCGTCGTGGCGGACGAGCTCCCAGCCTCGGGGGGCGGTGAGGCTGCGGGCGTGCGTCTCGCACAGGTCGTACGTGTGGGGTTCTGCGAAGGCCGCGAGAGGGCCCACTACGGCCGTGGAATCGCCATAGACGTAGGTCAGGGTGGCGACCGCCTGTCGGGGACAGCCGTTCCGGGAGCAGCGCCGTGGTGACCTCACGGCGGCAACTTATCTCTCCGTTCGCGATTCTGGGTCGTGTTGCCTCGCGACACGCCGACCCGGGCGCATCACGATTCGGCGATGGTCGTTGTACACGCCGACCCGATGGGGCGAATTAACGGCGCGGACACACGATGACCACGGGCTGACCACGTACGTCGGCCGAGTGGGGCTACGCTGGCCGCGTGACCACCAGTCCCGAACGCCGCCGGACGGACGGCAAGGCGACCCGCAGCCCCGGACCGGGCCGTCCCGCACGCCGGGACCGGCACGGGCGTGGCCTGCGTGGCCGTCTGGTTCCGGCGACAGTGCCGCTGGCCCGCACCAAGGCGGAGATCTTCGACGACCTCGTGCTGGACACCGTGGAGAGCCTGGAGCGCCGCTACGCCAAGGAGCTGGCCGGCGTGGAGTTCGCGGTCGAGGACGTGCCACCGGAGCTGAACGTCTACGACTCGGACGTGCTCGAGGACGGCGAGGTGCCCCTGGCCCGGCTACTGCCGGGCCGCCCCGGGCGACACGAGTTGCCGCCGCGGATCGTGCTCTACCGCCGCCCGCTGGAGTTCCGGGCGATGGATCGGGAGGACCTCGCCGACCTCGTCCACGATGTGATCATCGAGCAGGTTGCCAACCTGCTCGGAGTGGATCCCGACGAGCTGGCCTAGCGTCTTCTCAGGCCACTCGTCGTTTCAACTTGCGACGTTCACGTTCGGACAGTCCACCCCAGATACCGAAACGCTCGTCATGACCGAGCGCGTACTCGAGGCACTCGGCTTTCACATCACAGCGGCCGCAGATGCGCTTCGCCTCACGCGTCGAGCCGCCCTTCTCCGGAAAGAAAGCCTCGGGATCGGTCTGTGAACACAGCGCCCGCTCCTGCCACTCGGGCGCGTCCCCGAGCAGGTCTACCCCTTCAACCTGCGTCGTTTCCATCGGCGTGCCTCCAAATTCCGCGCCGGCACGAAGACCGGCGCTGACCCCCCACGCACGCGGCGTGTTTTTGTGGGTACGACGCCTTTGTGCCACATCGTCCCCACAACCCCACCAAAATTACACGCGTGTAAGACGTGCGTCGTCAAGCCGAACCTGCTAAATGGGCCCGTTTCCGCACCACCGGAGGGCAGATCACAGGCCTGTTCCAGCCCTATCGCTCCAACCCGCCGGAAGGTAACGCGAAGCCCGGCCTTCGCGTCCAATTTAACCCGATTCGTGACCAAGGGGCAGCGGGTCCCCCTACCCGGGTCCGCCGAATGGATCATGTCCGGCCGAAACGTCTCCAACCCCCACTGGCGGACCGGCCGCGGCTCAGCCGGCCCGGCAGTGCCCCCTACCTGCGTCCGTACACCGTGGTGCGTTCCACAGCCGGACGGCCCGCGGCGGCCGCCAGCTCCTTCAGCTCCGCGACCGTCCTGGCTGAACCGTGCTCCGAACCGGCCATCCTCGAGATCGTCTCCTCCATGAGAGTGCCCCCCAGGTCATTACAACCGCCGTTGAGCATCTCGCGGGTACCCTCGTCGCCGAGTTTCACCCAGGAGCACTGAATATTGTTGATCCGGCCGTGCAACAGCACCCGGGCCATCGCGTGCACGACCCGGTTCTCCCTCCAGGTCGGACCCGGACGGGCGATGCCGGCCAGATAGATCGGCGCGTTCGTGTGGATGAACGGCAGCGCCACGAACTCGGTGAAGCCGCCCGTGACGTCCTGGATGCCGGCCAGCACCCGGAAGTGGCCCAGCCACTGGCGCGGGTGGTCGACGTGGCCGTACATCATGGTCGAACTGGAGCGGATGCCCACCTGGTGCGCGGTCGTCACCACGTCCACCCAGGTCGACGTCGGCAGCTTGCCCTTGGTCAGCACCCAGCGCACGTCGTCGTCGAGGATCTCGGCCGCCGTGCCCGGGATGGTGCCGAGGCCGGCCTCCCTCAGATCGGTCAGCCACTCCCGCAAGGACACCCCGGCCTTCGCCGAGGCGGTGACGATCTCCATCGGGGAGTACGCGTGGACGTGCATCCCGGGAACACGCTGCTTGACCGCGCGAACCAGGTCGGCGTAGGCGGTGACCGGCATCTTGGGGTCGATGCCGCCCTGCATGCAGACCTCGGACGCGCCGTCCCGCCACGCCTCCTCGGCCCGGTCGGCGACCTGCTCCACCGACAGCCGGTACGCGTCGGCGTCCTTCTCACGCTGGGCGAACGCGCAGAACCGGCAGCCGACGTAACAGACGTTCGAGAAGTTGATGTTGCGGTTCACCACGTACGTGATGTCGTCGCCGTTGACGTGCCTCCGCAGGTCGTCGGCGATCCGGGTGAGCTCGTCGAGAGCCGGGCCGTCGGCGTTGAACAGCGCCATCGCCTTGTCCTCGTTCTGCTCCAGGAGCAGGGCGGCCGGATCCTCCGAGGCCAGCTTGAGCGCCGCCACCACGTCGGTGGGCATGCTCGCCGGGGCGCTCCGGACGTGCGAGGCGACCTCGTTCCAGTCGCCGTAGACGTGGTCGAAGTCGGAGCGGCGGTCCTCGGTGCGCCCCTCCTCGTCGATGCTCTTGAAGAGGTCGGTGCGGCCGCCGCCGAAGTTGTCGTCGGGCTCCTGCCAGGGCAGACCGACCGGTTTCACGTCCGCACCCAGGCCGTCCGCGGTGGCGAGCGCGGCCACGTGGGCTTTCAGGCGCGGATCGAGCCAGCCCTCGTCACCCCGGCGCACGTACTCCGGGTAGATGGTGAGGCGCTCCTGGAGGGTGAATCCGGACTTCTCCGTCTTCTCGGCGAGCAGATCGATCTGCGGCCACGGACGCTCCGGGTTCACGTGATCGGGCGTCACCGGGGAGACGCCGCCCCAGTCGTCGATCCCCGCGCGCAGGAGCAGCGCGAACTCGTCGTCGATCAGGTTGGGCGGGGCCTGGATGCGGGCGCGCGGCCCCATGATGACGCGCGCCACCGCCACCGTGGCGGCCAGCTCGCGCAGCTCCGCGTCGGGCATCCCGCGCATCGCCGTGTCCGGCTTGGCGCGGAAATTCTGCACGATCACCTCTTGGATGTGCCCGAACTCCCGGGCCGTCCGCCGGATCGCGAAGAGCGAGTCGACCCGCTCGGTCAGGTTCTCCCCGATACCGATCAGGATGCCGGTGGTGAACGGCACGCCCACCCGGCCGGCGTCGTCGAGCACCCGCAGCCGGACCGCGGGCTCCTTGTCCGGCGAGCCGTAGTGCGGACCGCCCTTCTCCGACCACAGCCGGGTGGCGGTGGTCTCCAGCATCATGCCCATGCTCGGCGCCACCGGTTTGAGACGCTGCATCTCGGCCCAGCTCATCACCCCGGGATTGAGATGCGGGAGCAGGCCGGTCTCCTCCAGCACGGCGATGGCGCAGGCCCGCACGTAGTCGAGGGTCGAGTCGTACCCCCGCTCGTCGAGCCACTGCCGCGCCGCCGGCCACCGCTCCTCGGGCCGGTCGCCGAGGGTGAACAGCGCCTCCTTGCAGCCCTGCGCCGCGCCCTGACGGGCGATCTCGAGCACCTCGTCACGCTCCAGGAACGGCGCCGGAAGCTTGTGCGGCACGGTGGCGAACGTGCAGTAGTGGCACCGGTCCCGGCAGAGCCGGGTCAAAGGAATGAAGACCTTGCGGGAGTACGTGACGACGCCCGGCCGGCCGGCCTCGCGCAGACCCGCGTCCCGGATGCCACCGGCGATCGCCAGTAGCTCGTCGAACTGTTCGTCACGGGCCGTGAGCAGCGCCACGGCCTCATCCACGTCGATCGCTTTACCGTCGGCGGCGCGGCGCAGTGCGCGGCGGATGCTCGCCTCGGTCGGTACGGGTTCCACGTTGACCTCTACCACGCTGAGCAGCCTAGGCCGGAATCGTTTCGACTGCCGCTACGTGCGCGGGCCCGGAGCGTGTCATGGGACACCATCCGAGCCCGTGCGGTCACGTCGAGGCCTTCACTGCCGTGGCGGGTCCTGGGCCGCCGGGCCGAAGCCGGGGCGGTCCTCGGGCAGCACCTCGGTGCGGTCCGACGCCGGCGGGGCCGACGGGACGGGCGGCGGAACCGGCTGAGTGTGCTCGGCGAAGCGCGGCGGCACCGGCTGGGTGGGCTCGGCGAAGGGCGGGGGCGGCGGCGGGGACGCGGCGCCCCAGACCGGCGGCACGGCCGGGTACTGCCCGTAGGGCGCGGGCGGCACGCTGAACGGCTGCGTGGCGACCGGCGGCGGCATCGGCGTGCCGGGCGGCACCGGGCCGGGCATGGGGGCGCCGTACGGCGGCTGGTGGCCGTAGCCGGGCGGCGGGCCGTACTGCTGCGGCTGGTACGGCTGACCGTAGACACCCGGCTGCGGCTTGGCCGTCGGGTAGAAGCCGAGCCAGATCTGCAGGATCGCGTAACCGGCCACGCCGAGCACAGCGAGCCACGCGACCCGGATGAGAAGCGCGTTGAAGGCCGCCCCGGCGTCCTGGGCGGCGATCCCGCTCACCCCGAAGAGGAGCCCGAAGATCACCCCGAAGAAGGACGCCACGGCGTACTCCCCGAGGGCCAGCATGGTGATCAGCCGCGCCTTCGGGTGGACCGGCTTGACACCGAGCGCGAGCAGCACGGCGGCCAGCGGGAAGAAGATCGTCTCGGTGTTCACGAACGATCCGAAGCTGTAGCGCGTGCGTGCGGTGAAGTCGTCCCCGAACAGGCCGAGCACGGCCACGAGCAGGAAAATCGCCGGCGCCGCGATCAGGGCGTAGGCGGCCAGGTCACGCAGGGGCCGCAGATACTGCCCGATGGTCTTCTCGGCGGCCGGATCCGGCTGCGGTGGTGTCGTCACAGTTGCTCCCGGTGCGGTTGATCGAGGTCGGCACAGAGTAAACCGATACCCGCCGACCGAGGGGACGGCGTGTGTGCGCGAGGATGGGGTCATGCGGATCGTGGTCCTGACCGGGGGCATCGGCGGTGCCCGTTTCCTTCTCGGTGTTCGTGCGCACGCCCGGGCCGTCGGCGCCGAGGTCACGGCGGTGGTCAATGTCGGCGACGACGTGCGCATGCACGGCCTCCAGATCTGCCCCGACCTCGACTCGGTGATGTACACGCTGAGCGGCGCCGCCGACCCCGAGCGCGGCTGGGGCCGGGTCGGCGAGACGTGGGTGGTCAAGGAGGAGCTGGCGAAGTACGGGGTGGAGCCGTCCTGGTTCGGCCTCGGCGACAAGGACACCGCCACCCATCTGGTGCGCACCACCATGCTGAACGCCGGCTATCCGCTCTCCGCGGTCACCGCGGCCCTCTGCGAGCGCTGGCAGCCCGGCATCACCCTGCTCCCGGCCACCGACGACCGGCTGGAGACGCACGTCGTGGTGGACGTCGACGGCGAGCGCAAGGCGATCCACTTCCAGGAGTGGTGGGTCCGCTACCGGGGTGACCTGCCGACCCACAACTTCGTCTTCCGCGGGGCCGACGCGGCGAAACCGGGAGCGGGCGTGCTCGACGCGATCACCGCGGCCGACGTGATCCTCGTCGCTCCCAGCAATCCGGTGGTGAGCATCGCCCCGATCCTGGCCGTGCCCGCGCTCAAGGAGGCGGTGGCCAACGGGCCGGCGCCGGTGGTGGGCGTGTCGCCGATCATCGGTGGCTCCCCGGTCCGCGGGATGGCCGACAAGTGCCTGGCCACCCTGGAGGTCGAGGTGAGCGCGGGCGGCGTCGGCCGGATGTACGGTCCACGCGCCGACGGCGGCCTGCTCGACGGCTGGCTGGTCGACACCTCCGACGAGGGCGCTCAGGTGCCCGGGGTGCGGACTCGTGCGGTGCCGCTGTGGATGCGCGACGAGGACGCCACCGCCCGGATGGTCGAGGCGGCACTGGAGCTCGCCCGATGAGCGACCGGCCCGCCGACGGCCTGCAGATCCTGCCGGTCCGCGGGATCGGCGACGTCGTGGCCGGCGACGATCTGGCGCAGCTGATCGTGACGGCCGCCCCGTGGATCGCCGACGGTGACGTGCTCGTGGTGACCAGCAAGATCGTGTCGAAGGCGGAGGGCCGCCTGGTCGAGGTCCCGGCGGACGGGGCGGAGCGCGAGCAGGCCCGGCAGCGGGTGCTCGACGACGAGACCGCCCGGGTGGTGGCCCGCCGTGGCCCCACCTCGATCGTGCAGACCCACCACGGTTTCGTGATGGCGGCCGCCGGCATCGACGCGTCGAACGTGGACAAGACCCATCTCGTGCTCCTGCCCGTCGACCCGGACGCGTCGGCCCGGCGGCTGCGCGCCGACCTGCTGGCCCGTGGGCTCGACGTGGTGATCGTCGTCTCGGACACCATGGGGCGGGCCTGGCGCAACGGCCTGACCGACGTGGCGCTGGGCGCGGCCGGGATCGAGGCGCTGCTCGACCATCGGGGGCAGGTCGATCCGTACGGTAACGAGCTCTCCCTGACCCAGATGGCCGTGGTCGACGAGCTGGCAGCCGCGGCCGAGCTGGTCAAGGGCAAATGCGACCGGGTGCCGGTGGCGGTGGTGCGGGGCTATCCGCGGTCCGGGGAGGGCTCCGGCGCGGCCGTCCTGATCCGTGACGCGGAGAGCGACATGTTCAGCCTGGGCACCGCCGAGGCACGCGCCGACGGGCTCCGGACAGCGGCGACTCTGGCGGATCGGGCCGTCCCCGGCGACCCGGGCGCCGTGACACGGGCTCTCACCACCGTCGGGTCGCTGCTCACCGCCCATGTCGAGCGGCGGCCGGACGGCGTCCGCCTGACACCGGCTCGCGACGGGGCGGCAGCGCTCATCCGTACCGGGACCGAGGCACACCGCCTGCGGGCCGCGCTCGCCGCCGAGAGCGTCGAGACCACCGCCGTCATCGACGACGAGGGTGTCACCCTGACCTACCGCGTGTCGTCCGGCGGAGCCCGCACCGACGTCGCCGGAGCCGAGACCACCGGAGCATCGGGATGAGCGCCCTCTACGAGAACACCGTCGACGTCCTGAGCACCTGGGCGGCGACTTCGGACGACGCCGAGCTCGCCCGCAAGCGGACGCTGGACCTGCTGGCCGACGGCCCGGCCGCGATGACCCGCGCCCACCGGATCGGCCACGTGACGGCCAGCGCCCTGATCGTCGGCGAGGACCGTCGCGTCCTGCTCTGCCTGCACGGGCGGCTCGGCCTGTGGATGCAGCTCGGCGGGCACTGCGAGGAGGGCGACGCGACGCTGGCCGCGGCCGCCTTCCGGGAGGCGACCGAGGAGTCCGGCATCTCCGGGTTGATCCTCGACCCGACACCCGTCGACATCGACATCCACGAGGTTCGGTGCGGGGCGGCCGACGGCTCTCCGGCCGAGCCGTCGGTGCACTACGACGTGCGGTTCCTGCTGCGGGCCCCGGCCGGAAGCGTCGAGCGGATCAGCGAGGAGTCGTCGGACCTCCGCTGGTTCGCCCCTGACGCTCTGCCGTCGCCGCTGGCCTCCGGGACGGTCCAGCAGATCGCCCCGGCGCTGGCCCGCTTCCTCTGACGGGACGGTCGCAGATCGCCCTGGCCTCAGGCCCGCCTTCACTGACGCGGCGGTCCGCAGATCGCCCCGGCCCCGGCCCGCCTTCGATGACGGGCCCGAACCGGGGCGGGACGGTCAGATGTAGCCGTGCTGGCCCAGCTCCTTGAGGTGGTCGACCAACTGCTTGACCTCCTGGGCGCGCTCACGCGGGCAGACCAGCACCGCGTCCGGTGTGTCGACGATGACCAGGTCGCGCACGCCCATCGCGGCGACCAGACGGCCCGACGACGGGACCACGACGAGGCCCTCCGTATCGCGCAGCAGCACGGTGGGGCGCTCCCCACCGTTGTCTTGGCCCACGACCACGTTGCCGGCCCCGTCGGCGGTGAGCACCTCGCCGAGGGTGTGGAAGTCACCGACGTCGTTCCACCCGAAGTCGCCGGGCACGGTGCCGACCCGGCCGACCGCGGCCGCGCCCTCCATCACCGCGTAGTCGACGGAGATCTTCGGCAGCGTCGGCCAGACGTCACCCATGACCTCCTCCTGGTCGGCGGTGCCCCACGCCGAGGCGATCCGGCTGACCCCGGCGGCGAGCTGCGGCTGCTGGCGGTGCAGCTCGGCCAGGAAGGTGTCCACCCGCCAGACGAACATGCCGGCGTTCCACAGGTAGTTGCCCGATTTCACGTAGCTCTCGGCCACGTCGTAGGACGGCTTCTCCTTGAACTCCTCCACCTTCAGCAGCGGGCCGTCGCCGACCGCGGGGCCGCACTGGAGGTAGCCATACCCCGTCTCGGGTCTGGTCGGGGTGATGCCGAGGGTCATCAGCAGGCCCTGGCGCGCGCCGGTCATCGCCTGGCGGATGACGGCGGCGAACGCCTCCTTGTCGGCGATCAGGTGATCGGACGCGAAGGAGCCCATGATCGCCTCGGGATCGCGCCGGGCGATCACCGCGGCGGCCAGCGCGATCGCCGCGCACGAGTCTCGTGGCGACGGCTCGACCAGCACGTTCTCCTCGGGCATCGCGGCAAGCTGCCGGGACACCGCGGCGGCGTGGGCCACACCGGTCACCACGAACACCCGATCGGGGGACGTGAGAGTGTCCAGACGGTCCACCGTGGCCTGTAGAAGGGAGGCTTCGGTCCCGGTCAACGGGTGCAGGAACTTGGGATGACCGGCGCGGGACAGTGGCCAGAGACGGGTTCCGGTGCCCCCGGCAAGAACCACTCCGTACAACACGGCCTGTTCGTCGCTCATGCGCGGAAAGTTTAATAGATGATCAAGACGAGACCCGATTCCATGTTGTTACATGCACCTCCGCGCTGGACGACCAGGTGAACTCTTTCGCCCGATCGAAGCCCGCCTTGGCCAGAGTGCGCCGGCGGTCCTCGTCGTGCAGCAGGTCAGCGAGGTCCTCGGCGATCCGCTCGGGCGCCTCGGTCGTATAGGCGACAGCGTCACCACCGACCTCGGGCAGCGACAGGCGGGGCGTGGTGAGCACCGGCGTGCCGCAGGCCATCGCCTCCAGGATCGGCAGGCCGAAACCCTCACCGAAGGACGGGTAGCAGGCCACCAGGGCGCCGCCGAGGAAACCGGGCAGATCCGCATACCGTAGGTAGCCTGGTCGCAGCAGGCGCAGGTGAGCCGGGACCTCGGCCACCGCACGGTCGATGTCGTCGTCGTGGCCCTGGCCGCCGGCGATCACCAGGGCCGGCGGGCGCGGCCAGTCGGCGACCGCCCGGGCCCAGCCACGGATCAGGTTCGGAACGTTCTTCCGCGGCTCCTTGGCGCCCAGGAACGCCACGTAGCCGGAGTCGCCCAGGCCGAGCCGTGCCCGGACCCGGGCCTTCTCGTCCTCGGCGGGGGCGTGGAAGGCGGTTTGGTCGACGCCGTGATAGGCCACGTCGATCTTGGTCGGGTCGGCGTCGAGGAGACGGATCAGCTCGTCACGGGTGGCCTTGCTGGGCACGATCACCCGGGCGGCCCGGCGCAGCGACGTCTTGATGGCGCTGCGGAAGAAGGTCCGCTTGGTGTTGTCGTAGTGCTCCGGCTCGGTGAAGAAGGTCGCGTCGTGCACCGTGACCGTCACCGGGCAGCCGGCCCGCAGCGGGCAGGTGTAGAACGGCGCGTGCAGCACGTCCGCGCCGACCTGCTGGGCCAGCAGCGGCAACCCGGTCTGCTCCCAGGCCAGCCGGGCCGGACGGTGCACGATCGCCGCCGGGCCGGGGATCACCTCGGCCCCGGGCAGCATGCGGCGGTAACGCTCCGCATCCGACCGTTGGGACACGACGGCGAGCTCCACACGGCCGGGGCTCTCCTGCCCCAGGGCTCCGAGCAGCCCGTCGACGTATCTGCCGACACCGCCTCGGTCGGCGGGGACGCTTGTGGCGTCGACGAGCACTCGCGGGGGGCGACCGGGGGTCACGAGGCATCTCCTTGGCAGCTCTGACGAACCGATGCGATGGTTCTGCCATACCTGTACGGCAATGGGACCACCGACGGTTCGAGACTACGCCGGGAAGGCTTCACGAAGGTGTCCGCGACACTGCCGATCATTGCGGACCAGACGAGGACATCACTGTCAGTGATCCGCCTACGCTGTGAAGCGATGAACACGACGATCCCGCAGGTTTTCTCGAAGGCGGTCGCGCGCGACCCGGCCGCCCCGCTCCTGACCTGGTATGACGATGCCACCGGCGACCGGACCGAACTGTCCGGGACAACCCTGGACAACTGGGTGGCGAAGACCGCGAACCTGCTGGTCGACGGGGTCGGCCTGGGTCACGGCGACACCGTGGCCCTGGTGCTGCCGCCGCACTGGCAGACCGCGGCGCTGCTGCTCGGTGTCTCCGCCGCCGGGCTGGCCGCCGACCTGGGCGGCGACCCACAGCCGGTCGAGGCCCTCTTCACCAGCCCGGAGCTGGTGGAACGAGCAGCCGGCTGGGCCACCCTGGACCGGTACGTGACCGGGCTGCTCCCACTGGCCATGCCGCTGCGCACCCCGCCCGAGGGGTACATCGACTACGTCACCGAGGTCCGCAACCACGGCGACCACTTCCGCGGGGAGCCGGTCGGAGCCGCCGACCGGGCGCTGTCCGGTTATGTCGAGCTGAGCCACCAGGACGTCGTCGAGGCGGCTCTGGAGCGCGCCGCCGAGCTGGGCATCAGGCCCGGCGCCCGGGTGCTGATCGACACCGCCTTCTACCCGGACGCCAACGACTGGCTGCTGGCCCCGCTGGCGGCCGGCGCGTCGATCGTGCTCTGCGCCAACCTGGACACGTCGAAGACCGAGGCGCGGACCGCCACCGAGAAGGTCACTCTGACGCTGGTGTGACCCGCTCGGCGTAGAGCGCGGCGAAGGCGTCGAGGGAGTCGGGGTTGGCCAGGGCGCCCTTGGCCGCGGCCGACTCGACAGGGATGCCGGTGAGGATCCGCTTCACCGGCACCTCCAGCTTCTTGCCGGAGAGGGTGCGCGGCAGGGCGCGAACCTGATGGGCGGCGTCGGGCACGTGCCGGGGCGACAGCGCGCCGCGGAGCTCCTTGGCGATCCGCGCGCGCAACGCGTCGTCGAGGTCGGCGCCCTCGGTCAGCACCACGAAGAGCAGCAGCTCACCGTTCGGGTCGCCGGGCTTGTCGAGGTGCACCACCAGCGAGTCGGCGACCTCCGGCAGGCTCTCGACCACCGAGTAGAACTCGGCCGTGCCCAGCCGGACGCCACCCCGGTTCAGCGTGGCGTCCGAGCGGCCGGTGATCACGCAGCTGCCGTCGGGGTCGATGGTGATCCAGTCGCCGTGACGCCACACTCCGGGGAAGACGTCGAAGTACGCCTCGCGGTAGCGGGAGCCGTCGTGGTCGTTCCAGAAGCCGACCGGCATGCTCGGCATCGGCGCCGTGATCACCAGCTCGCCCAGCTCACCGACGACCGGCCGGCCCGTCGGGTCGTACGCCTCCACGCGCGCCCCCAGGGCACGACAGGTGATCACGCCGGCCCGGACCGGCAGCAGCGGCACTCCCCCGACGAAACCGGTGCACACGTCGGTGCCGCCGGACAGTGAGACCAGGTGCACGTCGGGACCGACCGCCTCGTACACCCAGGCCCAGCCCTCCGGAGGCAGCGGCGCGCCGGTCGAGCCGACGCCCTTGAGGGAGCTGCCGGGGGTCAGACCGGCCTTGCGACAGGCCATCAGGAACGGCGCCGACGTGCCGAAGTAGGTGATGCCGGCCGTGTCGGCCAGATCCCACAGCGCGTCCAGCGACGGCCAGCCCGGGTTGCCGTCGAAGAGCACGATCGCTGCGCCCACGGCCGGCCCGCTGGCCAGGTAGTTCCACATCATCCAGCCGGTGGTGGTGAACCAGAAGAACCGGTCGCCGGGCCCCAGGTCGTGATGCAGCGCCAGGATCTTGAGATGCTCCAGCAGGATGCCGCCGTGACCGTGCACGATCGGTTTGGGCAGGCCGGTGGTGCCGGAGCTGTAGAGAACGTAGAGCGGCTGGTCGAACGGCACCGGCTCGAACTCCAGCGGGTCGTCGCCGGCCAGCGACGCCCAGTCTCCGGCGGCGCCGTCGAGGTAGCCGATGGTGATCACGTGCTCGATGGACGGGATGGCCGCACGGATCGCGGCGATCTCGGTGCGCCGGTCGACGTCCTTGTCGCCATACCGGTAGCCGTCGGTCGCGACCAGCACCTTCGGCTCGATCTGGATCCACCGGTCGATCACGCTGCGGGCGCCGAACTCCGGCGCGCACGAGGAGAACACCGCACCGAGACTCGCGGTCGCGAGCATCAGCACATAGGTCTCCGGGATGTTCGGCGCATAGGCGGCGACCCGGTCGCCCTTGCCGACCCCCGGGCCTTCAGCCCGGCACGGACCCTCCGGACCTCCTCCCGCAGGCTGCGGGCGGTCAGGGCGATCGGCTCACGACTCTGGGAGTACGCGTGAACGACCGTCTCGTCGTCGGCGATGCCCGGCATGCGCAGCACGTTCTCGGCATAGTTGAGCGTGGCTCCGGGGAACCAGCGCGCCCCCGGCATGCCCCCGGACTCCAGCACGGCCGTCGCCGGGGTGTGCGACACCACCCCGGACCAGTCCCAGACGGACTGCCAGAAGGCGGGCAGATCGGTGACGGACCACTCCCACAGCGCCGCGTAGTCGGCGAAGACCAGGCCCCGCTCGGACTCCAGCCAAGCGAGATAGCGCCCGATCCGCGACGTCTCCCGGATGTCCGCCGGCGGCTCCCACAACACTGTGCCCGGCGTCACCACACCTGTCGTCATCACCACACCTTAACGTCGGGTCAGCCGGCGGCCGACTGGTGCTCGGCTCGGGCCCTCTGAATCGCCGCGCGCCGGGCCAGCCGGTGGTCACGGCGGATCATCGCCTCGGTGAAACGGCGCTTGTCCTCGTCGTCGGCGGGCAGCACCGGCGGCACCCGGCGCGGGTTGCCGGCCGCGTCCACGGCCACGAACACCAGGTAGGCGGTGGCCACCGGCAGCGGCTCCGGACCGACCTCGTCCCAGCGCTCGGCGGCCAGCTTCACACCCACCTCCATCGAGGTGCTGCCGGTCCAGTTGATCTGGGCGTACGCGTGCACCAGGTCACCCACCCGGACCGGCTCGAGAAAGACGATCTCGTCGATCGCGGCGGTGACCGCGGTGCCGCCGCTGTGCCGGGCCGCGGCCGCACCGGCCACGTCGTCCACGAACTTCATCAGCACGCCGCCGTGCACGGTCCCGTACAGGTTCACGTCGACCGCGGTCATGATCCGGCTCAGAGTGACCCTGGACAGGGTGGTCGGCCGGCCGGGATGCTGTTCTTCCATAGCCGGTACGGTAGTTCTTGCCGGTGCCGAGTACCGTGCCGGATCATGCGTCACCTCAGGTCGATCTTCTACGCACTCGTGCTGGCCCCATGCATCTGGGTGCTCCTAGCCGTCGGGTTCACCGACGACCTGAGCAGTCGCGGCCGGGACTTCTTCACCGCCGAATCGGTCAGCGGGCTCCTGCTCCTGATCTTCGCCGGCATCCTGTTCTCGATCCTCGCCGCCGGGCCGGTCTCCCCCGCCGGGCCGGTCGTGGCCGGTGCGGTCTACCTGAGCGTCACGATCTGGGCGTTCAACGCGCCCGGGGCGTACGCGGACCTGTGGTCCCCGGCGGTCTCCAAGGAGGGCTTCGACCTCAGCCGCCCCGGATACGGTCTCGCCGCGGTGCTGTCGATCCCGCTGCTCCTCACCGCGCTCAGCGCCCGCCGGTGGGCCCGTTACGAGCCGCCCGTGCTGCCGATCATCGGTGAGATCGGCCGGTTCCGTGGCGCGGCGAAGGTGGCCGGCACCCCGGTCGCCGCCGAGCAGACCACCGTCATCCGCACCGGCGTCCCGGCCGACCCGACGGTCGCGATCAACCTCCCGGCGGACAGCGCCGACCGGACCGTGGCCTTCAACAGCGTCTCGTCGACCACGCCGCGCACGCCCCGCCCGTCGACCGCGCCCCACTCGGACCGCACTCCTGCCGCGCCGCGTTCGGACCGCCCTTCGGCCGCGCCCCACTCGGACCGCCCTTCGGGCACGCCCCGCTCGGACCGCACCGAGGTCGTGGCGAACAACGACCGCACGGTCTTCGTGACCCAGCCGCAGTCGCCGGCACCCGCCGCGCCGAAGCCGGTCCCGGCCCAGGCGGAGCCGACCACGGTCCTCGCGACCGGTTCCGGCGAGCCGACGATCGTCCAGGGCAGGGGCCTGTCCTCCGGCGACGAGGCGACCGTGGTGGCCGGCATGGGCCTGGCCCAGGCCAAGTCCGCCACGGCGTCCGCCTCGGTCAGCCCCGCACCCGCCAAGCCCGCCACGGCCTCCGCTTCGGTGAGCGCCACACCCGCGAAGGCATCCGCCCCGGTCAGCGCCACACCGACCAAGCCCGCCACCGCATCCGCCCCGGTCAGCCCCGCGCCCGCCAAGGCGTCCGCCTCGGTAAGCGCCAAGCCCGCGACGGCCTCCGCATCGGTCAGCCCCGCGCCGGCCAAACCGGCGACGGCTTCCGCCCCGGTCGCGGCCAAGCCGGCATCGGCATCGGTCGCGGCCAAGCCGGCGTCGGCATCGGCTTCGGTCGCCGCCAAGGCCACGGCATCGGTGCCCGTCAGTGCCACGCCCGCGTCGACCTCGGCAGCGTCGCCCCCGGCGGCGTCGACCTCGGCGCCCCGGCCTTCAGTCGGGAACGGCGACGAGACCTCTGCCCGGACCGGGCCGGGCGAGGACCGTACCCCCGCGAAGGAAGCCTCGGCCGACGCGGACCAGGACCGGACCGCCCCCATGTCGATTCCGGCCGCGAAGCCGGCCGAAGAGCCGACCGCGCTGGTCACGCCGCCGAGCGACGAGACCGAGCCGCTGAAGCTGCCGGTCGAGCCGACCGCCGCGATCCCGGCGCAGCGCCGCCCACCGGCGGTCGAGTCCTGACCAGACGTTGAGAAGGGCGGGTGCCGATGGCGCCCGCCCTTCGCCGATGTTCCCGGTCCGGCGCGCGAAGCCGACCGTGAGGGCGTCCCGGTCGAGCAGCACGACCCCGTTGACGAGATGCCGCACGCGCCGGCTACTCGCCCGGCCCCGGCGGTCCCGCTAGTTGAGGGCCCATTTCTGGTTGGCGCCGGTGGTGCAGGTCCAGATCTGCAGCCGGGCGCCGTCGGCGGAAGTGTTGCCGGTCACGTCGAGGCACTTGCCGGAGTACGTGTTGACCAGGCGTTGCGAGCTGTCGAGCGTCCATTTCTGGGAGGTGCCGGTGTGGCAGTCCCAGAGGTGCGCGACGGTGCCGTCGGCGCTGCTGGGGCCGCTGATGTCGAGGCACTTGCCGAGCGACCGCAGCGTGCCGTCGCCCGGGCGGGTCCAGCGCTGGGCGACGCTGCCGTTGCAGCCGTAGAGCTGGATCGCCGTTCCGTTGGCGGTCGCGGCGCCGGCGACGTCCACGCATTTGCCGCCGAGGCCGGTGATGGTCCCGCCAGGCGCCGGGCTTCCGGTTCCTGACCAGGTGAAAGTCGCGGTGGTACGGGCGGGCATCGTGTAGACGAAGGACTGCGAGCCCCAGTTGACCCGTACCGACTGGCTGCTCGTGCCGCCGTTGTGGGCGATCAGCGCCTTGCTGCCGTCCGGGTTGCGCCAGGCGACGTTCTGCACGGCGGTGTTGTTGGAGGCGATCCGCACCGCGCCCGGCTTGACGAACTTGGTGAGGTGGCCGGTCGTGTAGTACTCGATGGTGTAGTCGACCTGACCGGCCCGGGAGCCGCCCTCCTGCACGGTGATCAGCCCGGTGCAGGTGCCGCAGCCGCCGTTGTGCGGGCCCATGCTCTGGTTGAGGGCGAGGCTCCACTTGACGACGCTGCTGCTCCAGTTCCGGGTGTAGTTGACGATGTCGGCCATGTCCTCGTTGTGCTGGTTCGAGATCCAGGTGCCGCCGGAGTGCTCGGTGCTGAACTGCTTCACCGAGGGGTACGCGTCGTGCACCTGCGAGCCGACGACCGGGTCACCGAAGTAGCCGTGCCAGGCGATGCCGCCGAACAGTGGGTCGTTGCGCACCCCGGAGTCGGCGAGGATGGCCGCGCCGAAGTTCGCGTAGTCGCCGTAGTTCCAGTCGTGGATCAGCACCTTGGTGGTGATGCCGGCCGCGCGGAACGCCGGGTAGACGTAGTTCTTGGTGAACTCGACCAGGCCGGACGGGTTCCAGCTCATGCCGGGGTAGTTCATCGCGGTCGGGTTCGACGCCTGGCAGCAGTTCGGCTCGTTCTGCACGGAGATGTAGTTGATCGGCACGCCCGCGGCCTGATAGCCCTGGACGTACTTGACGAGGTATTGGGCGTAGGTGGGGTAGTGCTCCCACTTGAGCCAGCCCATCTGGTCCATCCGGCCGTTGTCCTTCATCCAGCCGGGCGCGCTCCACGGCACGCCCTTGACCCGCAGTGCCGGGTTGAGCTGCCGGGCCTGTTGGGTGAGCAGGCGGACATTCGTGTCGTACCCGTTGGCGCCGAAGTCGTTGAGGTCGCAGCAGGTGTCGTCGAGGGAGACGTTGCCGGGCCGGGACAGGTCGGAGGCGCCGATCGGGTTCCGGACGAACGACAGGCCGATGCCGTCGGTCGGGCTGAACAGCTTGGACATCACGCTGTCCCGGGTTGCGGCGCTGACCGGGCCGCCGCGCAGCAGGTAGGCGGTGGTGTCGGTGATCGACGCCCCGGCGCCCTCGAAGGTCTGGTAGGTGGTGCCCTCGTCGACGGTGATGGTCTGGGCGGCGCTGCCACCGGCCGGGCCGAAAGCGATCGGGGCCTGCTGCGCGAGGCCGCGGGTCACGGTGCGGCCGCCGCTGTCCGAGGTGGTGGTGAGGTAGACGTTGACGGTCTCTCCGGCGGCGTAGGCCGGTGCGCTCAGCGAGGCGGCGCCGATGACGGCCGCCGCGAGCAACGCGGTCTTTCTCATGAGGACTCCTGCTACACGGGGGACAGGTAACAGGAAGGAAACCTTTGTTAATTTGTACGAGTCAATGCATCTGAGTTGCGGAATGACGTGTGCCGGTTCCGGAACCATGAAACACGTCAGAAACGGGCCCGGTGGACTCGCGAACCACGAGCTCGGTCGCCAGCTCCACATGCAGCGCGTCGAGGCGGTGCCCGCCAAGCATCCGCAGCAGCAGGTGCACGGCCATCCGGCCCATCTCCTCCAGCGGCTGCCGCACCGTGGTGAGTCGCGGCCGGCAGGCCTGCCCCAGCTCGATGTCGTCGAACCCGGCCACCGACAGGTCCTCCGGCACCCGCAGGCCACGCTCGGCCGCCGCGTGCAGCGCCCCGATCGCCATCTTGTCGTTGAACGCGACCAGCGCGGTCGGCCGGTCCGGCAGGTCCAGCAGCTCGGCGGCGGCCCGATGACCCAGCTCGACGGTGGGCTCGGCGACGAACCTGATCAGCTCCGGCGCGGGCAGCACCCCGGCGTCGGCCAGCGGCGCGAGATAGCCGGCGAACCGGTTCTCCCCGGCCAGCCAGTCACGCGGGCCACCGGCGATGCCGATCCGGCGATGACCGAGCTCGATCAGGTGGGTGGTGAGTTGCCGGGCGCCGGAGAAGTGCGCGGCGGACACCGCGGCCAGATTCCGGGGCGGCGGGATACGGGGGTCGAGCACCACGAACGGGAAGCCGCGATCGCGCAGCCGGGCCAGCTCGGCCCCCGGCTCCGGGGGCAGGATCAGGATCGCCCCGGCCACGTCGCGCCGGCCGGTCAGTGCGGTCAGCACGTGGTCGCGCTGGGCGGCGACCCCCGCGTTCAGGATGACCTGCAGGCCGTGCGGCTCCAGGGCCTCGGTGACCGCGGAGACGATCAGCCCGAAGTAGTCGGTGAGCAGGTAGGGGCAGCGCAGGTAGATGCCGGTGGCCCGCTCGCCGCGCCGCCGGGGCGCCTGCCGGCCCAGCTCCCCCATGGCGGCGAGCACCCGCTCCCGGGTGTCCGGTGCGACGTTGGCCCGCCCGTTGAGCACCCGGGACACCGTCGCGATGGACAGGCCGGTCCGGGCGGCGACGTCCCGTACCGTCGCCCTTGTTTCATCGCCTTGTTTCACCGCCCGGACGATACGGGCTCCGATTTGCGGTCGTTGCGCCAGCGCACCACCGAGCCGTAGAGGAACATCGCGGCCAGCACACCCGGACCGCAGTGCACGGCGAGCACGCCGGCCAGGCTCGGGCCGCCCCAGTCGTTGGCGTAGGTGGACGCGTCGGTCACGTCGATGACGAACGGCTCGGCCACCGCCCGCGCGACGAAGAACAGCGCCACGATGACACCGAGCACTCTGAACAGCAGGTTCATGCCTTCGACGGTAGGAAGCAGAGATCGCAGGCCGCATCGGGTGGATCCCCGATGCGGCCCGTAATCAGGACTCGGGTTCAGTTGGCGCTCGCGTCGGCCAGACTCGTGATCGAGACCGCGGCGCGGATGTAGGGGTTGCGGCCCAGATCGCCGATGGTCTTCACGTCGAACGCCTTGGCCAGCGCGTCGGCATCGGCCTTGCTCACACCGGCGAGCGCGTCGACCGGCGCGTTCGGCAGCGCGTGCAGGTCCAGGTCCTCGAACTTCTTGTCGAGGAGGTTGTCGAGATTCGCGGTGACGGTCATGCGGATTCCCCTTCGTCGCGTCGTTGCGTCGGGTATACGGGTCCGGCCGTGTCCGGCCGGGCCTCCTCCGTCACATTCGGCCGACGCGCCGCCCGCCTGAGCCCGTTTCACGAACCGGACCACGAAACAGCTCGGATGATCGGCGCGACGATCTGCACCAAAAGCCATGTCCGACTCGCCGTATCCAATAACTAAGGTAGGCGAATGCCGACCGACAGCAGTGCCCTCCAGATCATCGGTTGCATCGCGATCTCGGCCTTGGCCTCGTACGGCGGGGGACGTTTTCATCAGTGGTACAAATTGGGCCTGGATCGCGACCGTTCTTTTCGAGAAGGCTATCGACACGGTTATCAGACGCTCTTCCCGCTCGTCTCCCGGAGCGACTCCGAGGAGCTCTCCCCGGAAACGTCCCGGGATTGATCCGTCGATGAGCGACGCCGGGGCGCGCACGACGCGAGCCGCACCCGCCCCGGCGCGTTTCACACGCACCGCGGGGTCATGAAGAGGCAGCCGTCTCGAATCCCTCCTCTCCGATCGGGCTCACCGCCGGATCGTTCGCGGTCTCATCGCGAGCCGGGGCCCGATCCGTGGCCGCCCCGAACCGGCGCGCTCGTGCTCGCGCTCGGGCTGGGGCTGGGGCTCACGGAGACCGAGGGCACCGGCTGGGCCGAGCCGAATCCGGACCGGTTCCCGGGCTTGGCCGCCGAGCCGGGCAGCCGCGACTCGGGACGGCCCTGGTCCGGGCGCCCGTGGTCGGGACGGCCCTGGTCCGGGCGACCCTGGTCCGAGCGCCCGTGGTCCGGGCGGCCGTGGTCCGGGCGGCCGTGACCGGGGCGGTTGTAGCGCGGGTAGCGGGGGCTCACGTAGCCCGGCCGGCCCGGGCGGAACTGGCCCACCCACGTCGGGCGGTACTGGACGGGGAACTCGCAGACGGCGCTCAGCGGAACAGCGAATCCGAGCCGGTCCCAGTCGTCGTAGCTGGCCGTCTGGAGCGCCCACGCGCCGCGGCGGACGCCCACCCGCACCGGGGAGCACTTGTGGACGTCCCAGTAGGCGTTGCGCTCACCGAACCGGCCGGACCGCTGGCACAAGCCGGCCGTCCGGTAGAAGCCGGCGATCTGCACGCCCTCGCGCAGCTCGATGTGACGCGGCCCCGGCTTGGCCACCGCGACGCTGTTGGCGGGAGCAGCCTGAACCGGCCCGGCCCCGACCGTCAGCGCGGCGAGAAGACCGAATCCACCCATGGTCATCATCCGGGCGAGCTTTTTCATCGCAATTCCCTCCGACGGGCTCTGGTCGTGTCTTTCGCGATGAAGAACCCGATTCACGCCACGCCGGAAGTCGAACTGGCGGATATCGCCGAACGCCAGACAGGTCTTCGGCGGCCAGCCGTTCAGTGGACCGCGCCGGTGCGCCCCGCCGGAAACGAGAGGAACTCACGGATGCCGCGATTTCCGTGCCGGTCACCTACATGACTTAGGGCGCCCGGTCGGTACCTGTCGTCTTCCCGCCGAGCGTGGCTCGTCCGTCCGGCCATCCGCGGGCGCCCGAAATCAGGACGGGCGCCGGCCACACGTCACCGATACGTGTCCGCCCTCCCCCGAAATGGTTCACACAAGGGTATTTCGGCACCTTGCGGTGCCGCGGTTTCACTGATAGCAGGCCTCCGAGCGCCGAAAATAGACGTTCCTGATGGAGGCTGACATTTCTGGCAGGTTATTCCCGTGCACAAAGGTCCGGAAAGCTGCCGGATGGGTACTAGAGCGATGGGTACTAGAGCAAGGAATCGACTGGTGGAAAAGATCGACACCACACTGCCGGCTCGCTGGCGAGCGGCCTACAAGGCGGCGCTGGCGCTGCTGGAGAGCGACCAGCCGTACAGCGATCCCTCGGATCCGGTCGCCCGGGCCCGGGTGCAGCGCGCCCGGACGGACACGCGCCGCTGGATCCGCATGCAGAAACTGCTCGCCCAGGCGGGCGGGCTCTCCCCGGTCCAGCGCTTCTTCGTCGACCAGATCCCGGACGACTGGCGGGAGATCGACCTGCAGCGGCAACGGCGCCTGCGGCGCGAGTGACGACGGTCCGGGGATCGGTCGCCGGGCCCACCGGCGGGCGCTCAACTCGGCCCGATCTCGTCGGCGAAGCCACCGGGCAGTTGCTGGCCCACACCCGGCACGTCCATGGTCTGCGGATGTTCAGCCCAGAGCGCCCGCAGCTGGCTCTGCAGGAACAGTGTGATCCGGTGCCGGTAGTCGTGGTCGAAGGCGGCCAGGTTCTCGATCTGACGCTGCAGCGCCTCCCGCTTGATCGACAGACCACCCACGGCGTCCTCGTAGCGCTGCTGCGCCTGGAGCCTCAACTGCTCGGCGTAGACGGTCCCGCCGGACACGATGTGCTCCGCCTCGGCCCGCGCGTCGGACAGGAGCCGGTCGGCTTCGGCGCGCACCCCGTCGGCGTACGAATGAGCCTCGTCGAGGATCCGCTCGGCCCGGGCCCGGGCCTCGGCGATGTGGTCGTCGGCGGTGCGCTGCGCCAGGGCGAGGATCGCGATGGCGCGGTCCGGCGGCGCCGGCTCGGGGTCGGGGGCCGGCTCGGGGGCTGGGGCTGGGGCTGGGGCGGGATCGGGGGCCGGCTGGTGTGCCGTCGATGCCTGGTAGACCGTCACGCCGTCGGCTTCGCGGCGATGGAGCATCACGTCGGTCTCCATGATCACGACGAACACCCCTCGCCCACGAGAGTCGGCCCGGAACCGGTCGTGCCTGCGTCTCTGTACATCCGCGGGAACCTTTCTCGGATCAGGAGGCCGTGGACGGTGGCCCGTCGGCCGCGACCGGGTGATTCCCTTTAAATCGTTCTCAAACGGTCAAAGGAAGCAAATCCCCGTCCGACCGTTCGCATGAACCTGGGCCGTTTCTCACTCGTTCGGTATCCATCACCCGGGCTTCCGCACCTGTCGATCATCGGCGGATCCCAACGATCAACCCGGACGACCCGGGCCATTCGGGCGAACGAATTCGTCGGTCCACATCGTCCCGAGTCGGCCGGGCACCCCGCGCCATCGGACCGCTCGCTACCGATCACCCCGCCCCAGCGCTCCGCGGGCACCACGGGACGACTGGGCCGATCGGGCAGCCGCGGACGTTCCTTTTGGCGTCAACGGTGGACCCGCGACTGACGTCCCCCGTCGTCCAACACGAGTTTTCTGTCCTGAGAGACGAATTCCCGAAGCTATCCCGACCATCTCCGGAATCGTGCCGACGGCGAATTCACAATTCGATAGTCAGCTATCCGGGAAACGTACCACCAAGGATGGAAGGCATGAAAGAAGGTAATGCCGCAGAACCTTTCCACGATCAAGTCCCCGCGGCGGGATCATGACAGCGCCCGGCAACTACCTCATGTACTTCATCCTCACCCTGGCCATCGTCATGTCCACCGGTTACGCGGTCGGACGGATCCACCAATGGCACCGGCACGGCATGGAACGTGACGAGGCGTACCGCGTCGGGTACGACGAGGCGTCCCGGTCGATCATGAGGATGATGGGTGACCCGAACGCGGCCGGCCGCCCGCTGAACAGCACGACCGCCCGGCTCGCCGCCGGTCCGTACACCCCTCGCGAGGCGGACCCCGCGCCCGGTCACCGGATCCCGGTCAACCAGCGCCGGGTCTATCCGGCCCACCGGAGTTGAGCAGGCCGGACCGGGCTTTCGTCCGCCCCCTACGATCACGGCCATGTCCATCAGCCACGGGCGGTTCCGTCTCGCGATGCTCGGGGCCGCGCTCGGATCTCTGGCCACCGCCCTGGCCGTCCGGGCGGTCGCGCCCGTCGGCAGCTGGATGGAGCAGTCCTCCGGCACCGCCCTCTACGCCGCGATGACCTGGGCCGGCGTCCGCTTCCTGGCCCCTCGCGCCGGTCCGCTCGCCGTCGGTGCGATCGCCCTGGCCTGGTGCTGGGGTGTGGAGCTCTCCCAGCTCACCGGGATCCCCGCGGCCCTGTCCGCACACAGTCTGGCCGCCCGGCTCGTGCTCGGCACCTCCTTCGACCCGGTCGACATGATCTGGTATCCGATCGGCGTCGTGCCGCTGGTCATCGTGCATCTTCGGGCCCGCCGCCGCGGGAAAGGCCGCGGGAGTGACCCGCGGCCTTCCGTCAGCGTCCGGAGATCGTGAACTGTGAGCCCGGCTGGATGACGACGTCGCCGTCGGCCGAGCCGGTGATCTGGACGTTGGACAGCACCGCGTTGCCGCGAGCGCCGCTCATCGCCAGGATGCCGGCGCCGTTGTTGGACCGGTCGATGCGCACGTTCGTGACGGCGACGTTCGGCATGTTGCCGCCGCCGGTCTTGAACTGGATGCCGTCGTAGGTCGAGTCGACGATGTCGGTGTCCCGGATGGTGACGCCGACGATGTCCTTCGTGGACGGGAACAGGGTGATCGCGCCGAACTCCTGGTCCTCGTTCCAGAACGCCCCGCCGGTCCGGTACAACCCGTTGTTGGCCAGCAGCGTCGTGCCGGAGAACGGCAGTGGACTGTGGTCGGTGGCCAGCATGATCCCCGGGTAGTTCGCGGTGTCGTACACCAGGTTGTTCTGTGCGGTGTTGCCGTATCCGCCGTAGATCGCGATGCCGTTCGCCCGCCACGGCAGCTGGACGGTGTTGTTGAGGAAGTGGTCGTCGTGGTTGATGTCGACGTTCTGGTCCTTGACGTACGGGTTCGCCCAGATCGCCAGCGCGTCGTCACCGGTGGTCCGGAACGAGGAGTTGAAGACTCGCGAGTTCCGGGTGCCGTTGGAGAAGTTGATGCCGTCGGCGTAGGTGTTGCGGATCCGCATGCCGGTGAACTCCACGCCGTCGCCCGGGTTCCAGTAGGCGGGGGTGTCCGAGTAGTCGCGGCCGACCCAGGCCCCGACGTTGACGTGCTCGATCCACACGTTGCTGATCTTCGTGTTCTTCCCGAACCGGCCGTTGAGCCCGTGACCGCGGTTGGCCCGGTTCTGCGTGTTGCCGAAGATCGCGATGTCGGAGATCTGGGTGTTGTCGTCGATGTCGAAGCCGACGTTGCCCTCGTGCGGATGGTTGATGTTGCCGGTCACCTGGTGCGGCTGGGTGTTCGTGTAGAGCTGGGTGTGCCACATGCCGGCGCCGCGGATCACGACGTTGCGGATGCCCTTCTGATTCCACTGGCCGCGGGCCGGGTCCGGCGAGAGGATCTTCTGCTCCTGCCGCCACTGACCGGCCGGGATCCAGACGCAGCCGATCACGCCGTTCTCGTCGTCGGTCACCGCGCGCTGGATGGCGGCCGTGTCGTCGAGTCCGTCGTTCGGCACCGCGCCGTAGCCGGTGATCGAGACGCAGCCGGACGGCTGGCTCAGCGCCGGCGCCACCTGCTCCAGGTCGATCGTGTCGATGATGTAGAAGCTCGCCGAGTCGCCGGAGTCACGCTGCAACTTGAACCGGGTACCGGCCGGGTACGACTGCCCGAGCAGCGCGTTCGACTCGTCGAAGAGCCGGCGCGCGTCGGCCTGCGGAGTGTTGGAGAGCGACTCGGTGTCGTCGGTGGTGCCGTACACCCAACTGTTGCGCGAGCTGAGGGTCAGCTTCCGGTTGAACACGTCGTTGACGTACAGGCTGATGGTCCAGTCCTGGCCGCCGCCGCTCGCCGAGTCCGGCACCGAGTTGCGTACGACGATGGAGTTGGCCTGGTTGGTCGAGGTGAGCTCGACGAACTGGCCGGTGCTGTTCAGACGGACCGACTGCCGGCCGGAGGACTCGGTGGCGAAGTTGGTGTGCCCGAAGGTGCGCAGCGGATCGGCCTGCAACAGCGTGCCCTGGTAGCGGGCGGCCTCCGCCTCGTAGGAGACGTACGGCACGGCGGCGCCGCGTCCGACCACGATGGAGCGCGACAGCGTGTTGTTGCTCTCGTTCGTCTCCGTGACGACACCGGCCGAGTCGGCGGTCGCGACGGCGGTGGCGCCGCCACTGGTCGCCGTCCAGGTCCCGCCGATCGTCACGGTCGTGGTGGCACCGGCCGCGATCGCCGGGGTCGCCCCGGTCAGCGTGGCCGAGCCGACCGCCACACGGGTGGTGCTGGCGCCCGCGGCGCTGATGCCACGGTTCTGCACGGTGACCGTGAAGCCGACCGCCGCGCCGACCGCCGGATTCGCCGGTGTCATGTTGATCGCGGTGACCTGTAGGTCCGGGCCCGGCGCCTGGCCCACCACGAGCGGTGAGGCCGCGGTGAAGGTGTTGTTGTCGTTGTCGGTCTCGGCCACGGTGTTGGCCGGGTCCACCGTCGTCGAGACGGTGTAACTGCCCTGTGCCCGGGCGCCGGCGCTGCCGGTCACGGTGGCCGACGCCCCGGCGGCGAGGGCGGGCACGTCGGCGCCGGCGACGACGGCGCCGCCGAGCTTGAAGTCCACTCTGGACGCGGCGGAGGCCACGGTGCCGGCGTTACGGACGGCGGCGGTCAGGGTGATGGTGGAGGTCTCGTCCGGGGTGGCGGGGCTCCACGTCGTCGAGGTGACGACCAGGTCCGGGGCCGGCGCCCAGGCGCCGATCACCTGCAGCTCGGCGACCTGACCACCGGGCGCGCCGTTGTTGCTGAAGATCTGCAGCCGTACGTCCGAAGCCCGCCCACTGACCGGGATCGTCACCGAGTTCTGGTTGCCGGACGGGCTGAAGCCGTAGTCCGCGCGCGCCTTCAGCTCGGAGAAGCCGGTGGCCGTCCCGGGCCGTCCCTGCACCTGGATGCTCTGGGTCCGTGGACCCCATGCCGCGTCCGGGTTGAGCTTGACCACGACACCGGTGACGTTCGCGTCGGCGCCCAGCTTCACGGTCAGCGTCGACGGGAACCCGGCCGACTCCCAGTAGGTGCCGGTGTTGCCGTCGTTGGCGTTGGTCGCCACGAAGTTGAACGTCGTCGAGGACGCCTCGATCGCCTTGCCTCTGGCCAGGTCGGCTCCGGCCGGCGGATCCGGGTCGGGGTCGACCGGCCCCGCCACGCCGTAGATCTCCAGCTCGGCCAGCTGCCCGGCGGGCCAGCCGGTGTTGGCGGTGATGTGCACCCGCACGTACCGGACGGTCGCCGCGGCGAAGGCGATGGTGACCGTGTTGCCGGTGGCCGGGTTGAACACCCGCCCCGCCGACGCCGAGAGCGTGCCGAACGACGAGCCGTCGGTGCTGCCCTGCACGCTCAGAGTCTGCGTGCGGGTGGCCCACGCAGACGCCGGCGGCAGTTTCAGCACCACCTGGTCGATCGCGACACCGCTGCCGAGATCGACCTGGATCCACTGTGGGAAGACGTTGTTCGGGCTCTCCCAGTAGGAGCTCGGATTGCCGTCGTTGACGGCCGAGGCGGGCTGCGCTCCGAGGGCGCCGCTGGCGGAGACCGCCCTGCCTGCCGCGAGGTTGGGGCCGCCGGCCGCGTGCGCGGCCACGGGTGTGAGACCGAGAACGGCCAGTCCGGCCGCGAGGGCCACGCTGACCAGCCGTCGGCTGAGGGATATCGGCTGCATGAGGTCCGTCCTGTCGGACCGGCGCAGAGACCACTCGCCGAAGCGCGGGCCACCACGCCGAGGGGGAAGATGAGGACTTCCGGCTCGCGCATGAAAATTTTCGTGTCTTTGCCAAGTTTTTGCGAGCTGGGAAATTCAATGTTTCAGATATATCGCTGGTTCGTCAACGCTCGGCGTCCAGAACATGCACTGGCACCCGCGCTCACCGGCGACGCGCTCTACGGAGGCCCCCGGTCGGAGCCGGACGGGCCGCCCTCAGATCGGGAGAGAGCCCACGGGTGACAGCGACGCCGACGCCGACGCCGGCTCGGCGAAGAGCGGTCCCTGGCCGAGGTCGCAGCCCAGAGCGCTGAGCCGCAGATGCTGAGTCTCGGTCCTGATGCCGTCGGCGATCACGGTCATGCCGAGGTCATGGCACAGCTCGATGGTGTGCCGCACGATCGCGGCCGCCGCCATGTCGTCGCCGTCCTCCAGATCGGCCACGAGCTCGGCCGCCAGCTTCACCGTCGTCACCGGCAGCCGCGACAGCGACCGCAGGCCGGCACTACCGGCGCCGTAGTCGTCGAGCGCGAGCCGGACACCGAGGTCCGCCAGGCCCTGCAGCACCTGAGGATGCCGGCGGACGGCGTCGCTCTCGATGATCTCCAGTTGCAGGCGCTCGGCGGGCAGCCTCGTCCGGTGCAGCACGTCCGCGACCGCGGCGACCAGACCGGAGTCGGCGATCTGCGCGGCGGCGAGGTTCACGCTGATCAGCAGGTCGTGGCCCCGGCCATGCCAGGCCGCGCCGTGATGACAGGCCCGTTCCAGCAGGGTGTGACTCAGCCGGCGGACCAGGCCGGTCTGCTCGGCCAGCCTGATGAAACGGTCCGGGCCCAGCAGGCCCTCCACCGGATGCCGCCATCGGGCCAGCGCCTCCAGGGCCACGACCCGGCGATCGGCCAGGACCAGGATCGGCTGGAAGAACGGCTCGAACTCGCCGCGTTCCAGGGCGGCCGGCAGCGCGGCGGCCAGCCGGTACCGGCTGTAGTCCGCTTCGGCCCGGCCCTGCTCGAAGACCACCACCCCGCCGGGATCCTCGTGCGCCCACGCCAGTGCCCGGTGCACATCGCGCAGCCACTCGTCCGGCTCGTGGCGCGAGCCGGCCGGCGCCTCCACGATCCCGGCGCTGGTCTTCACCCGCGGCACGTAACCGTCCACCGACGGCAGCTCCACCGTTCGCATCGCCAGCCGGGCCAGCTTCGCCACCTTCACCATCTGGTGGGTGCTGGTCGTGCCGGTCATGAGCAGCACGAACTGCTCGCCGCCGAGGTGCGCCAGCAGGTAGCGGCCGCCGGTCTCCCGTCCGGTGCGCTGATCCCGGGCCGTGGCGTTCCAGGACTGGACGAGATCGCCGAGACACCGGCCGATCGCCCTCAGCAGATCGTCACCGTGGCGGTGCCCGAGGGCGTCGTTGAGGTCGGCGAAGCCGTCGACCCGCAGCAGGCACGCCCCGATCCGCCCGCGCCCGGCCGCCAGCCGGCGCAACGTCTCACGCAGGTGGGCCCGATTCGGCAGACCGCTCACCGGGTCATGCAGGCGGGCACGCTGCAACCGGTCCTGGAGCGCGGACGTGTCGGCCTGCCAGGTCACCCACATCGCCCGGTTGATCTCCTCGCCGACCGCCATCGCGGTGTCGCGCAACGCCGCCGCGAAACCGTTGCCGACCTGTTCGACCACCCGCAGGACCCGGTCTCCGATCATGTCCGGGCCGCCGTCGACGAGCCCGGCCAGCCCGGCGGTGAGCAGCCGGACGGTCACCCCGACCACCCTCGGGTCGGCCAGCCGCAACTCCACCAGCCGGGCGCCGGCCCACCGCCCCGGCCCCGGCTCGAACGGCTCGGTGGTGATCGTGTCGACGAGCCGTTCGAGCAGCTTCTTGATCTCCTGGAAGGTCTCCGCCCGCCGGCCCGGCACGTAGCCGACCGAGGCGACCTCGTGTAGCCACCGATGAGCCAGCGCGTCGAGCGCCGATCCGTCCGCCGCCTGGATCAGGTGCGTCATGGTGGCGGTTCCTCCGTGGAGTCGACGGCCGGGCACGCAATGTGATGGCCGTCGTCACTGTGCAATGCGGAGAACAGGCATCGCCACTCGAGCCCACCCGCAGACCACCCCGGAGGGTGACAGCCCGGAGCCACCTATCGTCGTCGCGCGACCGCGACCAGCGCGTTCGGCTGCGGCGGGATGTCGGCGATCTGCTCCGGGTCGGGCCGCCACCGGTCGGCGGCCACGATGCCCGGCTCCAGCACCTCGAAGGAGTCGTCGATGAGAGCCCGGAACTCCCGGCCGTCTCGGATCACGAGCGGGGTGGGCGTCTTCTCGTACAGCCTGCGGGCGGTCTCCTGTCGTTGCAGGCCCTGCTCGCTCACCTCGGGTCCGACATGCGAGAGGACCAGGAAGCTCCCCGGCATCAGCGCCGTGCCGATCCGGGAGATCAGCGCACGGGGGGCGACCTCGTCCGGGATGAAGTGCAGCACCGCCACCATCAGCACCGCGATCGGCCGGGAGAAGTCGAGGAACGAGATCACCTCGTCGTTCCACACCACGGCGTCGGGATCGCGCAGGTCACCGTGGATCACCTGCGCCTTCGGATTGTCGCGCAGCAGACTGCGGCTCTGCTCGACCGCGATCGGGTCCACGTCGACATACACCACCCGCGCCCGCGGGTCGGCTCTCTGCGCCACCTCGTGCACATTGCCCAGCGTCGGGATCCCCGAGCCGATGTCCAGGAACTGATCGACGCCCTGCTCCTCGACCAGCCACCGCACCGCCCGCCCCAGATAGGCGCGATTGGCCCGCGCGATCAGGTGCGCGTCCGGGAACAGCGCCTGGACCTGGTGCCAGAACGCCCGGTCGACGGCGAAGTTGTGCATCCCGCCGAGCGCGTAGTCATACACCCGTGACGCGTTCGGCACGGTGATGTCCACACCCTCCGGCACCCAAGAGTCGTACTCCATCACCGTCACCTCCGCGCCGGGGGCCCTTCCCGCATCCTATGTATCCGCCGGCGCCGGAAAGGAGGGGCGAAGTCACTCGAACGGATTACGCCATTGCGGGCTCCTATCGGAAAAATATGCCCGCATGCGCACGAAACCGGTCACCGTCACGGCTGAATGCAATTTCGCAAGGCTGACCGGGCTTGCCGCTCTTTCGATTGACGGGGCACGATTCCATACGTGAAATGGCGGTGACGTCAGCATCCCCCATGCGTGGACGCTCGCCCTCGGCCCCTTTACGGAGAGCCCGATTGCGCCCGAAGATCCTGTCTCCACCAGGCGACGAAGGCCGCCCGAACCATGTCCACGAGATTCTCGGCCGCCGTCTGACCGCCTTTCGGGAGTCGGCCGGCATCGATCGGAAGGCCGCCGCGAAGCACATCTCCGGTTCCGCGTCCAAGATGAGCCGGATCGAGCTCGGCCGGATCCGTCTCAAGGACGACGACCTGACGAGACTGCTCGATCTGTACGGGGTGATCGACTCGGGCGAACGCCTGTCGCTGCTCGAGCTCAACCGTCGCCTCAACGGAAAGAAATGGTGGGATTCCTACAGCTACTCGTTCGCCGACTGGTTCTGCTCGTATCTCGTCCTGGAGTCGGCCGCCGAGTACGTCTGGACCTATGAATGCTCGCTGGTGCCCGGACTGCTGCAGACGAGCGCCTACGCGGAATCGATCATCCGGACCCGGTACTCCGACGACGAGCACGTCCGCCGTCTCGTCGACGTGCGCATGCGGCGGCAACAGATGGTGCTCGGCAGCGGAGCGCCGAAGCTCTGGGCGGTCGTGGACCTCGGCGCGCTCACCGACGGCGTCGACGACACCACGATCATGCGGGAGCAGATCGAGTTCCTGATCGAGGCCGCCGACTTCACGAACGTGTGCGTCCAGGTGCTACGGCCACGGTCCGGCCTGTGCGCCCTGCGCAACGACTCCTTCTCCGTCCTCAGGCTCGGCGGCACGAACCTGGCGGAGGTCGTCTACCTCGAGAACCTGGAGAGCGCGCACTTCCTCGACGACCCCGGCAAGTCGGAGCCGTACCGCCTGGCCATGGCCCGGATCGGCGGCGCCGCGGACCCACCCGAGCTGACCCGTCACACGTTGGAGGCCGTGCTCAACCGCATCGGGTAGGGCCTCGCCGAGCCCGGACGGCACGACGGCGAGGCCCCGCTCGATCAGTCCTTCAGGAGCTGCCGTGCCATCACGATGCGCTGCACCTGGTTCGTACCCTCGTAGATCTGGGTGATCTTGGCGTCGCGCATCATGCGCTCGACCGGGTAGTCGCGGGTGTAGCCGTAACCGCCGAGGATCTGGACCGCGTCGGTGGTGATCTCCATGGCCACGTCGGAGGCGAAGCACTTCGCGGCCGCGCCGAAGTAGGTCAGGTCGGCGTCACCGCGCTCGCTCTTGCCGGCCGCCGCGTAGGTGAGCTGCCGGGCCGCCTCCAGCTTCATGCCCATGTCGGCGAGCATGAACTGCAGGCCCTGGAAGTCGGCGATCGCCTTGCCGAACTGCTTGCGCTCCTTCGCGTACCCCAGGGCGAAGTCGAGCGCGCCCTGCGCGATGCCGATGGCCTGCGCGGCGATGGTGACCCGGGTGTGGTCGAGGGTCTTCATGGCTGTGGCGAAGCCGGTGCCCTCCTCGCCGATGATCCGGTCGGCGGGGATGCGCACGTTGTCGAAATAGACCTCGCGGGTCGGGGAGCCCTTGATGCCGAGCTTCTTCTCCGGAGCACCGAAGCTGACGCCCGCGTCGGACTTCTCCACCACGAACGCGGAGATGCCGCGGGAGCGGGCGGACGGGTCGGTGACCGCGAAGACCGTGTAGTACTCCGAGACGCCGGCGTTGGTGATCCAGCGCTTCACGCCATTGAGCACCCAGTGGTCGCCGTCGCGGACCGCGCGGGTGGTCATCGAGGCGGCGTCGGAGCCGGCCTCGGGCTCGGAGAGGCAGTAGGAGAACATGCCCTCGCCGGCCGCGACCTTCGACAGGTACTTCGCCTTCAGCTCCTCGGACGCCGCGATGATCAGCGGCATCGTGCCGAGCTTGTTGACCGCCGGGATCAGCGACGACGACGCGCAGGCCCGGGCCACCTCCTCGATCACGATCGCGGTGGCGAGGGCGTCGGCACCGGCGCCGCCATACTCCACCGGGATGTGCGGGGCGTGGAAGTCCGAGGAGCGCAGGGCGTCATACGACGCCTTGGGGAACTCACCCGTCTCGTCGGCCTCGGCGGCGTGCGGGGCCACCCGCGCGTCGCAGACCTCGCGCACGGCGGCGCGGATCGTCTCGTGGTCCTCCGGAAGCCGGTAGACGTCGAAATCAGCCATGCCCTTAACCTTCCCTAAGGTCGTCCCGGGGCAATGTTACCGGTGCGTAGCGTGGGCTGGGCAACAGTCCGGAGTGTGCCGAATATCGCGGCCCCACCTGGGCATCCGGGGAAACCGCCGGGTTCGGGGCCGTTTCCACAGATCTCCACCCGCTTGAGACTGTTCTAATGAGGTGCCGGAAAGGCATGCTCTAACTACAGACAGCGGCCGGACGGTCGAGGAGGTCCTGTGGCGCAGGCTGACGAGCCCGATCACGTTGACGAACAACTGGCTCGCATCGACGCCTCCATATCCGACCTGAAGATCCGCGACATGCAGGCCGCCGCCGAGCGGACCAAGATCGCGAGCAAGCTCCAGGCCGC
Source organism: Actinoplanes sp. CA-252034 (assembly GCF_050956125.1). Taxonomy (NCBI): domain Bacteria; kingdom Bacillati; phylum Actinomycetota; class Actinomycetes; order Micromonosporales; family Micromonosporaceae; genus Actinoplanes; species Actinoplanes sp. CA-252034. The sequence continues at coordinate 884,410 of NZ_CP191846.1, read as the reverse complement.
GTTGTTCCAGCGCGACATCCTCGCGCATGCGCAGAAGCAGCAGCGGTCCAAGGGCACGAAGACCCGGCGCACCACCGCGGCCGCCGCCGCCCGGCGCAAGCCCGTCGACTACCCACCACCACCGCAGCCCGGCGAGGCCGGGCCGCCCCAGGTCGACGCCGAGGAGCCGCGGCCGCCACGCCGGCCGGGCCCGGCGCCGGACTGGGCCGAGCCGGGCACCGCGCACACCGGGCCGCCGGGCGTCGCCACCGACGGGGTGGCCGTCCTGGTCGACGACCCGCCCCCGACCGAGCGGCCCGAGCCGCCGCGAACGAGGCCGAAACCACCGCCACGCCGGCCGCCGCTGGCCACCATGGAGCACCCGCCCGAGGCGTCCACCCAGTCGGTCCAGAACATTCTGCTGGTCCTGGGCGCGCTGCTGCTCGGCGTGGCGGCCGTCGTGTTCGCCACGGTGGCGGTCAACAACCCGTTCGCGCGCGCGCTGATCCTGGCGCTGTTCACCGGGATCGCCCTGTCGGTCGCGCCCGGCGTGGCCAAGCGCGGGCTCACCTCGACCGGTGAGACGATCGCCGCGATCGGGCTGATCCTGCTCCCGATGACGCTGTACGCGTTGCACGACAGCCCGTTGACCGGCGCCGACGTGCCGACCGCGCTCTACCTCGGCATCACGTTCGCGCTCACCGCGGTGGCCGCGTTCGTCTACGCCGGGGCCACGCGACTGGCCGCTCCCCGGTACGCCACGGTGATCGCGACACAGCCGGTCGCGCCACTTCTGGCGTACCCCCTGATCCAGAGCCCGGCCGGCTGGGGCCTCGCGCTGACCGCCGTGGCCCTCCTCGACCTGCTGCTCCTCACCCGGGTGATCCGGGCCGGCCGGCTGGTCCCGCGCTGGCCGCTGGGGCGGCCCGTGCCCGCCGACCGCGAGTCGCTCGCCGACGCGGACACCGACCGCGGTCCCGACCCGGCCGACCCCTCGTCGTACGCCGCGGACGCCCCGCCGCGCCCGGAGTCCCGCCAGGAGGAGCCGGACCTGATCATCCCCGGCTTCAACCGGCCGCGTCGCCGCTGGCTCCCGACCCGGATCTTCCCCGGGCCACGACCGGAGGGCGCGCCGCCGGCCGGTTCGATGCCGCTGGCGCCACCGGCCGTCCCGCCGTCCGCCGACTGGCTGCGGGAACTGACCTTCGCGCTGCTCTGCATCGCGTCCGCGGGCGCACTGCTCTACTCGTCGGTGGCGTTGCTTCAGGCACAGGTGCTGGGTGACGCGCTGCGTTCCGGCCTGATCCTGATCGCCGCCGCGCTCACCGCGGTGGCCGCCGCCCGCCTGCTCAAGCAACCGACCGCGATCAACGTGGCGGGCGCGGTGCTCACCCTCGCGGTGATCGGCGCGATGGCCCGGATCGCCGGTGTGGTGGCGCCGAACTGGAGCGTGGTGGCCGCCGCGGCGACCGTCGCGGTGGCCGGCGCGGTCATCGGCATGCTGCCGGAGACGATGCGGCGTGGCCCGCAGTACGCGTCGACCGGCGCGCTCGTCCTGCTCGGCCTCGTCGTCGGGGTGGACGTGCTGCGCGCGGCGGTCGCCCCGATCGCGGCGGCCCGGCCGATCTGGGACGCGGACACCACGGCGTACGCTCAGCGGCTCGTCGAGGCGGTCGGCCCGTCCGGCTGGCTGCTGGCCTTCAGCGCGCTGCTCATGACCATCGCCGCCGCCCTCGCTCTGCCCACCACGATCCGGCACGAGGGCGCGGTGATCGGCATCGCCCTGACCGCGCTGGCCGTACCCGCCTCGCTGGGCCTGCCCTGGTCGGAGGCGCCGTGGCCGCTCGTGCTGGCGTCGATCGGGCTGGGGGCCGCCGGTCTGTGGGCCAACACGCTGCGGACCGCGGCCACCCACGTCGCGGCGGCCGGAGTCGTCGGCCTGTTCGGGGCCTGTGCCGCGCTGAGCGCCTCCTGGCTGACCGCGGCCGTGCTGACCGCCCTGGCCGGGGCCGGGGTGATGGTCGCGATCGCGGCCCGGCAGATCCCGGTGCGCCTGTTCGCCTGGGTGATCGGCGACTGGGCCTCCGGCGCCGCCGCGCTGGCGATCCCGGGCGCCGCGGTGACCGCCGCGCTGGCCGTCTCCGACCCCGGTGGCGGCCCGCCACCGACCGCCGGCTCGACCGTCCCGGCCCTGGCCGCCGGCTTCCTGGCGGTCGCCGCCACGCTCAGCTACGCCGCCGTGTTCCAGGTGGCGCGACGCGAGATCAGCCTGCCGATGACGGCCGGGACCGGCCTGGGCGCGATGGCGATGGCGCTGGCCGCGCTCTTCGCCCCGGGCGCTGCCGCGCCGGACATCTGGGTGGGCGCGCTGCTGCTCGGCGCGGCCGTCCTGCTCTTCTTCGCCAAGTCGATCGACAACCGGGGGCGTACGGACCGGATGCTCGACGGCCCGGACATCGCCGCCGCGGCCGCCACCGTGGCGATCTGCGGCGCCCTGGCCCGGGTCGCCGCCCTGGCCTTCCCGGACGCGCCGCTCGCCGTCGCCGGTGTGATGGTGCTGCTGGTCGGCATGGGTGTCACCGTCCTGCCCGACGACTGGCGGCCCGGCCCGGCCCGTGGTCTGGGACTGGCCGCCCTCGTGGTGGGCGCGATCGCCGGATGGCAGGCGGTGGTCGGCGGGCTGAGGGCGCTGTCGCTGCCCGGTCCGCTGTGGGCCGCCGACCTGTCCGCCTATCCGGCCACCCCCGAAGCGGGGGCCTGGCAGGCCCCGTTCGCCCTGGTCGCGATCGCGATCACGGCGGCGATCGCGATGCCGAGACCGTGGTCGCCGTACGCGTCGGGGCTGGCCGCCGCGATGGCCACGATCGGCACACCGTACGCGTTCGGCATGCCCTGGTGGTCACCGCTGCTCGTGGGCACGGCGGTCGCGGTCGCGTACGCGCTGGCCGCCGTCGCCGCGACCGACGCGCACTCGGCCCGCGCCCGCGCCGGGGTGGCCGCCGCGGTGCTGCTGCACGCCGCTTCGGCCGGTCTGGCCCGGCCCTGGTCGACCGCGCTGGCGCTGCTGGCGATCGTGCTGCTCGGCACGGTGGTGGCGGCCGCCGCCCGGATTCCGGTGAAGGCGCCGCCGACCTCGTTCGAGGACACCGCCGAGCTCGAGGAGACGCCGGACGAGGCCCCGGATCGGGTGCTGCCGCAGCACCGGGCGCAGATCGGCGGCGCGGCCGCCGGGTCGGTGCTGCTGGCGCTGCCCGGTGTGCTGGCCGCGCTCGCCGCCGGCCAGGGACACGGCATCGAGGTGGTGCTGACCGCCGCGCTGGCCGGTTCCACGCTGGGCCTGGCGGTCCTGGCCGCGGTCGGCCGGTTCCTCCCGCAATATCTGCCGTGGGCCACGATCGGCGTGGTGCTGGGCGCCACGGTGACCGCGGTGGCCTGCATCCCGACCGACTATCCGACCGCCCTCTACGCGGCGGCGGCCGCCCTGGTGGGGGTGCTCGCCGAGATGCTGCGCGGCGCGGTTCCGCCGGCGCCGTCGCCGGTGCCGCGGATCGCGCCGTTCGACGACAGTCCGGCCGCCAGCCGCTACATGCGGATCCGGCGGTCCGGCTGGGGTGAGCGCTGGCTCGCCGACCCGGCCGCGGGCGCCGTGATGCTGGCGCTGCTGCCGACCATTCTCGCGCTGTTCTCGCTGGCACCGGCGTTGCGGGCGGCGCTGGTCGACCCGCTGGGCCAGCTGCGGGCGATCTGGGACGGCCCGATCCCGGAGCTGACCGCACCCGCCGCCGGCACCGTGAACGGCACCAGCGCCCTGGCCGCGGTGCTACTGACAGGCGCGGCCGCGCTGGCCGCGGTCGGTTTCGGCGGCAAGGTGTCCGAGGCGGTCCCGGTGATCCTGCCGGGTCTCGCGTTGACCCTGCTCATCACCCCGATCGCCCTGGACGCGCGGTTCCCGGCCGCGACCGGGGCGGCGCTGGTGGTCTTCACCATCTCGATGCTGGGTCTGGCGCTCACCCCGCCACCGGTCGCGCACCGGGCGCCGCTGCTGCGCACCACCCGCGGGGTCGTCTTCGCGATCGGCCTGCTCGCCGGTGGCGCGGGGCTGGCCGGCAGCCTGGCGTTGGAGTCGCTGACCGTGTTCACGCTGGGCAGCGCGGTCGGGGTCGGCCTGGTCGCGGCGCTCGCCGGGCGCAACCAGTCGGCCCGTCTCCTGGGCTGGCTGTTCGCCGCGCTGATGGGCCAGATGTTCGTGATGGCGGTGGCGATCTCGGCCGGGCTGGAACGGCACTGGGCGGCGTTCGGAGTGCTCGCTGTCGGCGCGGGCCTGCTGTCGCTGGAGGCGGCGCTGCCCCGGCTCGGGCTGCCGCAGTACCGGGCCGAGGCGATCACCGTCGAGTGGAGCGGGTATGCATCGGCGGCCGTCGCCGGCGTGCTGGCCCTGAACTCCCCCGCCCATCTCGCGGCGCTGCTGGCGGCCTGGGGTGCGGTGCTGGGCCTGACGGCGTCCCGGCCGGACCGTACGGCGAGTCAGCGGCGCACCCTGTTCTGGGTGGCCGTCGGGTTCGAGATCGCCGGCTGGTGGCTGTTCATCTCGCTGAACGAGGTGGGGCTGCCGGAGGCGTACACGCTGCCGTTCGCTGCTCTGGCGCTAGCGGTCGGTGTGGTCGAGGCGCATCACCGGCCCGATCTGAGCAGCTGGGCGGCGTACGGTCCGGCGCTGCTGGCCGCTTTCGTGCCGACGATCGGCATCGTGATCGCCGGCAACGGCGGCGACCTGCGTGCGGTGCTCCTGCTGCTCGGGGCGGTGGCGACGCTCATCGTCGGCTCGCGCAGCCGTCAACAGGCACCCGTAGTGGTCGGCACGGCCGCCACGGTGGTCGCGGCGCTGGCGTTCGCCTTCACTGTCGGTGGCCCGTGGCTGATGCTGATCCCGGTCGGTGTGGTCCTGCTGTTCCTGGGAGCATCGAGCGAGAACCGGCGGCGTACCCAGGAGTTCCGCGAGGTGCTCTCCAAGATGCGGTGACCGCCGGCGTCCCGGGGAGTTCCGCGAGGCCCTCCGACATGCGGTGACCGCCGGTGTGAACCGGATCTCGGCGCGCTGCGTCCCTACCCTGCGTGGAAGTGGAATCGATCGGGGACGACGCGGCGCTGCGCCGGATCGCGGCCGGTGACCGGGCCGCGTTCCAGGCGTTCTACCGCGCCCACGCCCCGTGGCTGTCGGCCCGGTTGCGCCGCCGGTGCCCCGATCGCGAGCTGGCGGCCGAGCTGCTGCAGGAGACCTTCCTGGCGGTGTGGCGGGTCGCGGCCGGCTATCGGGGTGGCGCCGAGGCGGCCGGCTGGCTGTGGTCGATCGCGCTGAGCCGGCTGATCGACGCGCAGCGGCGGGCCGCGGTCCGCCCGCGCACGGTCGAGGCGGCCGGCGACGCGGTGCACGGCCGGCATCCGTCGGCCGAGGACGAGGCACTCACCCGGGTCTGGGACACCGCGGTGATCGACGCTCTGCGCGGCCTCTCCCCCGAGCTCAAGGCGGTGCTCCAGGCCACCGTGCTGGACGGCCTGAGCGTCCGGGAGGCGGCCGTGCTGCTCGGCGTGCCGGAGGGAACGGTCAAGACCCGCGCCATGCGGGCCCGGCGTCTGCCGAGGGAGGCCCTCTCATGAGCCATCACGTGTCCGACGCCGAGTTGCTGGCCTGGACCCGGGACCGGCTGACCGAGCCGGACGTCTGGTCGCTGGAGGCGCACCTCGACGAGTGCCGGGCATGCCGGGCGCGGGTCCCGGGCGATCCGGCGCCACCGCCGACGGCTCTGCCCCCGCAAGGGAGGGTACGGCGGGCCACCCCGGCCCGCCGGATCCGGATGCTGGTGGGGTCGGGTCCGCATGCGCGGGCCGCGTGGATCTCCGCGGTCGCGGCGACGGTCGGGCTGGCCCTGGTCGTGGCGGCTCAGCCGGTCGCTGTGGTGCCGCAGTGGGTGCTGCTGTTGACGGCGCCGGCACTGCCGGTCCTCGGGACGGCGATGTCCTACGGGCGGCACACCGATCCGCTGCACGAGATGGTCGCGTCCACGGCGTACGGCGGCCTGCGCATCGTCCTGTGGCGGACCCTGTCGGTGCTCGTCGTCTCGCTGCCGGTGTCGGTGGCCGCCGGTCTCGCGTCCGGCCTGGGCGTCCCGGCGGTCTGGCTGCTGCCGTGCGTGGCACTGACCGCGCTGACCCTGGCGCTGGCCTCGCTGACCGGCCCGGCCGTGGCGGCGACCGCGGTCGGAGCGGCGTGGGGCGTGCTGGTCGTCGGCACCAGGTGGAGTCCCGAGGGCACCACCGACCTGCTGGTGTCCACCGGCACCACCCCGGCCTGGCTGATCACGACGGTCGCCGCGGTTCTGCTGATCATCGTCCGGAAGAGGGAGGCGCACCGGTGACGGTCGTGGTCGAGGAGTTGCGGGTCCGTTACGGCCGCCGGGTCGTGCTGGACGGTCTGGACCTGGTGCTGGACACCGGAGTGCACGGTCTGCTGGGGCCGAACGGGGCGGGCAAGACGACGCTGATGCGGGTGCTGGCCACGGTTGCCCGGCCGGAACGGGGCACCGTCCGGCTGCTGGGCACGGCGATCGACGACGAGAAGGCGCTGAGGCGGGTGCGCCGGGAACTGGGCTATCTGCCACAGAGTTTCGGTTTCTATCCACGGTTCACGGTGCGCGAGTTCGTCGAGTACTTCGCCTGGTTGAAGCAGATGCCGGCGAACCGGATACCGACGGCGGTGGACCGGGCGCTGGAGCGGGTCGGCCTGCTGGACCGGGCCGACGACCGGATGCGCACCCTCTCCGGCGGCATGCAGCGCCGGGCCGGGATCGCGCAGGCGATCGTCAACGACCCGCGTCTGCTGCTGCTCGACGAGCCGACCGCGGGACTCGACCCGGAGCAGCGGGTGCGGTTCCGCGCGCTGCTGCGGGAGGTTGGCGTGGACGCGTGTGTGCTGGTCAGCACACATCTGGTGGAGGACGTCGCGGTGGCGTGCGAGCGGGTCGTCCTGGTCGACCGGGGCAGTCCGATCTTCACCGGCACGCCGGAGCGGTTGGCCGCGGCCGGCGGTGACGGCGATGTCGGCGACTCCGCGCTCGAGCGCGGCTACACGGCCGTGCTGAGGGCGGCGCAGGCATGACCGGTGGCAGCGGCGACCGGGCGGCCGGCGCGCGTATGGCCCGGCGCATCCTGTGGACCGAGATCCGTCGCGGCACTCCGCCACTGGTCGCGCTGTTCACCGCGATGGCGATGACGTGGATGCTGGCGGCGCATCCGGAGAGCTGGGCCGGTCAGTGGACGGGGCTTTCCACGTACCTCCGCGTCTCGCTCCTGATCTTGATCCCACTACAGGTCGCCGGCGGCGCCTGGCAGATCGGCCGGGACCGCCGAGCCCGGATCGAGGATCTGCTCTCCACCATGCCGCGACCGGCCTGGCAGCCGCTGGTGGCCGCCTGGGCGGCGGTGACGCTGGCCGGCCTGGCCGGCCTCGTGCCGCCGCTCGTCATCGCGATGATCCTTGTCGGTCTGCGTGCCAGCCACGTCGGTGACGGATGGTGGTGGCCCCTCCTGGTCGGCCTGATCGCGCTGCCCTCCGCCGCGGCCCTCGGCGTCCTGCTCGGGCGGTTCGTGGCGCTGCGGCTGGTGGCCCCGGTCGCCGGCGTGATCGTCTACCTCGGTCTCGCCGTGCCGGTCTACCTGCACGAGACACGCTGGACGGGCCTGTCCCCGGTGATCGGTTACGCCGGGCCGGCGGACGTCTGGCCGGTCGGCTATCACGCCTGGCAGGCCGGCTGGCTGGTCGCGCTCGGCGCGGTGCTCTTGTCGCTGGCGGCACGCCTGTGGTGGACCGCCGTGGTCCCGGGCGCGCTGGCGGCGGCCCTGGTGGTGGCGGCGCCGGCCGGCAGTGGCGTCGGCACGGATGCCGCGGCGCTCGCCCTGGTCTGCACCGACCGGACTCCTCAGGTCTGTGTCACCCGGGTGCACGCGTTCCTGCTGGAGGACATCGCCGGCCCGGTCGAGGCCCAGCTGGCCCGGGTCGCCGGCGTGCCCGGCGCCCCGGTCCGCGCGGTCGACGTCCTGGCTCGGGAGCAGGACGAACGCCGCGACGACGTCTGGTGGATCTCGATCACCACCCAGGCGGGGGTGACGGGTGGCCCGGCCCACCCGGAGTGGCTGCCGGACGTCCGGGAGCTGATCTACGACACGGGCTGCCCGTCGCCGGCCGATCCGACGGCCGCTCAGACGCTCACCACGGCGTCGGAGCACCTGGCGGAGGAGCTGACCCCGGAACACGAGCAGTGGGTCGGCCGGGTCCTGGCCGCCGCGCGTGCCTGCGACCAGGACGAGTTGCGAAGGCTGGCCCGGTCGTGATCCGCCTGCATCTGCGGGCCCGCGGCGTCCCGGCGTTCGCCGCCGGACTGCTGGTCGTCGCGGCACTCGTGGCGACCGCCATGCGGTTCCTGGCCACCCGGCCCTTCTTCGACCCGGTGGAGGCCCGCACGCCGGTGCTGGCCGTGGGTCCGCTGCTGGCCGCCATGTTGCTCGGTCCCACCCTGGCCGGCGCCGACGAGTGGCTGGAACGCGGCGTGCCGGTGCCGTGGCGCCTGATCAGAACCGGTCATCTGGCCGCAGCGGTGACGATCACCGCCGGACTGCTGGCCCTCGCCGGGCACGGTGACGCCGCGCTGATCCGCAACACGCTCGGCTGCGTCGGACTGGTCGCCGCGGGCGCCGCCCTGATCGGGACACGGCTGGCCTGGCTGCCGGTCCTCGCCTATGTCTGCGCCGTCTACGCCGCGGCGCCGCCGCTCGACGGCGGCCCGGCGCAGATCTGGGCGTGGCCGGTCCAGCCGTCCACGGCCCCGCTCGCCTGGTGGCCGGTGCTGGCCGTTTTCACGGCCGGCACCGCCCTCTACGTGCTCCGGGGAGCCAGAGCCGACGGAGCCTAGGCGCCCATCAGGCGGTCGCGCAGCGCCGCGTCCTTCTCGGCGACCAGCTTCTCCAGCCCGGCCTGGAACTCCACCATCCTCTGGCGGATCTCCGGATGCGAGGCGCCGAGAATGCGGACCGCGAGCAGGCCGGCGTTACGCGCCCCACCGATCGACACGGTCGCCACCGGCACCCCGGCCGGCATCTGCACGATCGACAGCAGCGAGTCCATCCCGTCCAGGTGCTTGAGCGGCACCGGGACGCCGATCACCGGCAGCGGGGTCAACGCGGCCACCATGCCCGGCAGATGCGCGGCCCCGCCGGCCCCGGCGATGATCGTCCGGATGCCCCGGTCGGCCGCCGACTCGGCGTAGTCCACCATCTTCTTCACGGTCCGGTGGGCGGAGACCACACCGACCTCGAACGGGACGTCGAACTCGGCCAGAGCGACCGCGGCCGCCTCCATGGTCGGCCAGTCCGAGTCGCTGCCCATGATGATGCCGACGACGGGATTCATCTACACACCCTCCTGAAGCCACTTGGCGGCGCGAACCGCCCGCGCCCGCACCTCGTGCAGATCATCGCCGAGCACCGTCACATGACCGATCTTGCGGCCCGGACGGATCTGCTTGCCGTAGAGGTGCACCCGGGCGCCGGGGTCGGTGGCGAACAGGTGGTGCAACCGCTCGTCGATGGAGATGCCGCCGGGCTCACCACCCAGCACGTTCGCCATCACGACGACCGGGGCGGTCAGCGCTGTCGAGCCCATCGGATAGTCGAGGACGGCCCGCAGGTGCTGCTCGAACTGCGACGTCCGGGCGCCCTCGATGGTCCAGTGGCCGGAGTTGTGCGGGCGCATGGCCAGCTCGTTGACCACGATGCCGGCGTCCGTCTCGAACAGCTCGACGGCGAGCAGGCCGACCACACCGAGCGAGGTGGCCAGGTCGATGGCGAGCTGCTGCGCCTCGAGCGCGCGCTCCTCGGACAGGCCCGGCGCGGGCGCGACCACCTCGACGCAGATGCCGTCGCGCTGCACGGTCTCCACCACCGGGTAGGCCGCGACCTGCCCGAACGGCGACCGGGCGACCAGGGCGGCGAGCTCGCGCCGCAGCGGCACCTTCTCCTCGACGATCAGCGAGATGCCGGTCGACACCAGGTCGTCGGCGGCCTCACGGGAGCCGACCATCCAGACGCCGCGACCGTCATACCCCCCACGGGTGGCCTTGGCCACCACCGGCCAGGAGCCGCCCGCGAACGCCTCGATCTCCTCGCTCGTCGTCACGCGGGCCCAACGCGGCACGGGAGCCCCCAGCGCCGCCAGCCGCTCCCGCATCATGCCCTTGTCCTGCGCGAAGACCAGCGCCTTGGACCCCGGGAAGATCTTCACCCCCTCGGCCTCGAGCGCCTCGATGTGCTCGGTCGGCACATGCTCGTGGTCGAAGGTGACGGCGTCGCACCCCTTCGCGAACTCACGCAGAGCAGCGAGATCGGTGTGCGTGCCGATCGGCACATCGGCCGCGACCAGCGCGGCACTGTCATCGGGCTTCTCACTGAGCACGCGCAGTGACTGGCCGAGAGAAATGGCGGCCTGGTGGGTCATACGGGCCAGCTGCCCGCCCCCCACCATGCCGACTACAGGCAGACCGGTTCGGGTATCCATCGCGACGCCAGCCTAGCGACGCCGCAGATCAACCCCCAAATCGCGGTGGTACGGCCACACCTCCCCCACCCGCACCACCCCGCCCCCGCCCTCCGGGCGCTACCGCCGCCGGTCCGGCCGCCCGCCGCATTCACCCGTTCACGACACGGTGGCACCCGTTGCTCGCCATTAGCATTGCGGTATGAGCGCAGAGGCAATCGGCAGGCTGATGCCTAAGACCATCACCCTCGACGACCTCGCCGCCATGAACGGAGCCGACGATCACGGGCGTCGATACGAGACAAGCACACACGCAGTCCTGTCTGTGGTCCCGCCCCCCGATGGAAAGCACGCCAAGATCGCCACTCGCCTGATGTCATGGTTACTGAGGGCAGGTTGGCCCGATGATCAGATCCTGCAGGTCCCCGGTATCCGGATTCCCGGCGCCGTCGGTCATGCCGGACGGATTCCGGACTTGACCGTGTGGTCGCACGAGCCAGGTGATGCGGTGTGGCTAGACCTCGACGGCCTTCTGCTGGTTATCGAGATCATCTCGCCCGGCTCCGAGGCGACCGACAGGTTCACCAAGGTCAACGAGTATGCGGGCGCCGGCATCCCGCTGTACTGGACGGTGGCACGCGACACCGCGAACACGGTGACGATGTATCGGCTGTCGAACGGCGCATACCAGGTCACGGCGGAAAAGCCGCTCCGCTGGCTACTCCAGTCAGACCCGCATGATCATCTTCCGATGGAGCACTGAGATCACCCCTTGAGACGGGTGAGCAGGTCGTCGGACGTGGTGACCGGGCGGTCGCAGACGAAACCGCGGCAGACGTAGGCGGTGGCTGCACCGTCGGTCAGCGGGCGGTCGGCCAACAGCGGCACACCCGGTTGGTCCGGCGCGCCGGCGACGATCACCGAACCGCCCGGCGCGTGCCGGTGGGCGGCCTCCACCAGCGGATCCGCAGGATCGTCGGTGGCCACCGCAATCTCGAAGGGCCCGGTCAGCGCGGCCTCGGCGACCGTGGCGGCATATCCGGCGAACCGCGGGTGACCCTCGATCAGGGGCCCGAGGGTGGCCAGCGCCGCATCGGCCGCCTCCCGATAGGACGTCTCACCGGTCAGCGCCGCAAAGGCGACCAGCGCCGCACAGATCGCCGACGCACCGGACGGGGTGGCGTTGTCGGTCGGGTCGGCCGGCCGGGCGACCAGCTTCTCCGCGTCGTCGGCGGTGTCGTAGAACCCACCCTGCCCATTGCCGAACCGGGCCAGCGCGACGTCGAGCAACTGCCGGGCCAGGTCGAGCCAGCGCGCCTCACCGGTCAGCTGGTGCACGGCGAGGAAGCCCTCGGCGACACAGCCGTAGTCCTCCAGCACCCCGGCCGGCTCACCGACCACGCCGTCCCTGGAGACTCGGCGCAGACGACCGCCGACGACGTGCCGATCGGCCAGCACCTCGGCCAGCCGGATCGCCGCCGCCCGGGACTCCTCGGTCCGGTGCTCGGCCAGCGCGGTGATCGCCAGCCCGTTCCAGGAGGCGACCACCTTGTCGTCACGGGCCGGCTGCGGCCGCTCGGCACGGACCGCGAGCAGCCGCCGCCGGACGTCACGCCAGCGCTCCACCAGCGCCGGGTCGGCCTCGTCGATGTCGCGGGCCAGCACCAGCACGCTCCTGCCGTGCTCGAACGTGCCCCGCGTGGTCACCCGGAACAGGTCGGCGGCCCAGATGCCGTCCTCCTCGCCGAGCGCCGCGATCAGCTCGGCGGGGGTCCACGCGTACGTCAGACCCTCGACCCCGTCGGTGTCGGCGTCCAGAGCCGACGCCAGGCCGCCCTGCGGGGTGCCGAGATCACGGAGCAGGAACGCGGCCGTCTCGTCGGCGATCCGGCGGGCGAAGGCGTCGCCGGTGATCCGCCACAGCTGCGTGTACGCCCGGAGCAGCAGCGCGTTGTCATACAGCATCTTCTCGAAGTGCGGCACCGTCCACGTGGCGTCCACCGAATACCGCGCGAACCCACCGGCCAGCTGGTCGTAGATGCCGCCCCGGCCCATCTGCTCGCACGCGTGCCGGACGATCTCCAGCGCCTCCGCCGACCCGGTCCGCTCGTGGTGGCGCAGCAGGAACAGCAGGTTCATGTGCGGGGGAAACTTGGGGGCGCCGCCGAACCCGCCATACCTCTCGTCCTGCTCCTTGGCCAGGCCGGAGGCCGACTCGGCGAGCAGCTCGGCGGAGATCGGCGCCGTCGGGCCGCCGACGAGCTGGGCGCCGCCGACCGCCTCGACCACCGCGGCGCCCTGCTGGATCACCGCGTCCCGCTGGTCCCGCCAGGCCTCCTGGACCGAGGAGATCAGCCGGGCGAACTGATCCTTGGGAAAATAGGTGCCGCAGAAGAACGGTTGTCCGTCGGGCGTGGCGAAGACCGTCATCGGCCAGCCGCCCTGCCCGGTCATCGCCTGTGTCGCGGTCATGTAGACGGCGTCGACGTCGGGCCGTTCCTCGCGGTCCACCTTGATCGCCACGAAGCTCGCGTTGAGCCGCGCCGCGATCCCCACGTCCTCGAAGGACTCGTGCGCCATCACATGACACCAGTGGCAGGCCGCATAGCCGACCGAGATGAGGACGGGCACGTCGCGACGCCGGGCCTCCTCGAACGCCTCCTCCGACCACTGCCACCAGTCGACCGGGTTGTCCCGGTGCTGCTGCAGATAGGGCGAGGTGGCGTCAGCGAGACGGTTGGCCATGCCCCCAGACTATGCCGTGCCGTCGGCCCTGAGCTGCGTGACATTCCCCGTGGCGGAGGCGGGGGCGGATCGGGCCAGCTGGGTGAGCGCCTGCACGATCTTGTCGGCCGGCATCGGCTTGCAGAAGTGGTAGCCCTGGGCGGACGGGCAGCCCAGCGCGATCAGGGCGGCCCGCTGCTCGATCGTCTCGATGCCCTCGGCGACCACCCGGACACCGAGGCGGACGCCGAGCTCGACGGCGGCCCGGACGACCGCACCGGCCGCCGCCGAGTCGATCATCTCGTCCACGAACGACCGGTCGATCTTGATCTCGTCGATCGGCATCCGGGTCACCGACGAGAGCGACGAGAAGCCGGTGCCGAAGTCGTCGAGGGACACCTGCACGCCGGACGTCCGCAGCCGGGCCAGCACCTCGTCGACGATCTCCTGCTCGCTGACCGCCACCGACTCGGTGATCTCCAGGACCAGGCGGGACGCGGGCGTACGGTGCCGGCGCAGCGCCTCGGTGACCTGGGCCGGGAAGGTCGGGTCGGTCAGGCTGCGCGCCGACACGTTGACCGAGACGGGCACGTCGATGCCGGCCGCCGTCCAGTCCGCGGCCGAGGCGAGGGCCAGATCGAGCACCCGCCGGGTGAACGGGATGAGCAGCTCGCTGCGCTCCACCGCGGGCAGGAACTCGGCCGGCGACAGGTAGCCCCGTCGGGGGTGCCGCCAGCGGACCAGCGCCTCCACCCCGGTCGGCGCGGCGGTCACCAGGTCCACCGCGGGCTGCAGATGCAACATGATCTGGTCGTCGGCGGCGAACGCGTCCTGCAGGTCGGCGAGCAGCGCCAGCTGGTCGGTGCTGCTGGCGTCCTGGCTGCTGTCGTACGTCCCGACGGTGACGCCCAGCTCCTTGGCCCGGTCGACGGCGATCGACGCGCGGCGCAGCAGCTCGGCCACCTCGGCCTCGCCGGCCGCGGCCACCGCCACGCCGACGGTCACCTCCACCGAGAGCCGGACACCGGCCGCCTGGACCGGCAGTCGCAGCTGCTCGACCAGCTCCCGGGCGCGGCGCAGAGCGGCCGGCAACGGGCTGGGCCGGGTCGGCTGCCATGCCGAGTCGGCCAGCGCCGTCACCGGCAGGAGCAGCGCGAACTCGTCGTCGCCGATCCGTGCCACCAGCTCACCGGGGCGGGCCAGCGCGGTGAGCCGACCGGCGGCCAGCCGCAGGACCTCGTCGCCGCCGCCGTGCCCGAGCGTGCTGTTGACCTGACGGAAGCCGACGATGTCGAGCAGCAGCAGAGCCACCTGGCGGTCCCGCTCCAGCGAGCGGAGCAGCGGGTCGCCCTCGCCGGCCAGTGCGAACCGGTTGATCAGGCCGGTCAGCGGGTCGTGCAGGCGCTCGTGGGCGACTCGCGCGTCCAGGTCGGTGATCCGCTGGTGGGCTGCCGCGTCGTGCAGGGCGCCGGCCAGCGCCTCGCCGAACGCCGCGATCGCCGCCTCGTCGCGGGGGCCCGGCAGGCCGGTGTCGCCGAGCCAGACGGTGAGCTCGCCCAGCTGACGGCCGGCGACGACCATCGTCCGGGTGACAGCCGGGCCGGACCGGGTGCCGGCGACGCCCTCCAGGCCGGGGCTGTCCTGCGCGTACCGCCGTCGGCCCTGCCCGGTGTGCACCTCCAGCTCGGCGCGGCTGGCGCCGAAGATGTCGAGGGCGCCGCGCAGGGCGGCCCGGGCCACCTCGGCCTCGCTGGCGCCGGACAGCCGGGTGGTGGCGGTCGCGAACGCCTCCCACATCCGGCGTTCCTCGGCGGCGCGCAGGTGGAAGCGGTAGGTGCGGTGCAGCAGCCAGAGGACCGGGCCGAAGGCGAGCAGCCAGAGCGGCTCCCGGATCAGCGCGTAGACGGCGAGGACGCCGACGATGACGTTGCCGACCGACATCGGCAGCTTGGCGTAGAGCACGCGGGCGGCGATCTGACCGGGCTGGGCGTCGCGGTGGAGCATCAGGGTGAGCACGACCAGCCCGAAGGTGATGAGCAGATAGGTGCCGGCGCCCGCCGCCAGGGCCAGGGGGAGCCGGGCGCTGTGCACCGGGGCGTCGCCGGCCAGCAGCGAGGTGACCAGGACGGCGCCGGCCACGCCGAGCGTCATCGAGGCGACCAGGTGGACTATCTCGGCGACGTTGCGCAGGCCGGTCAGCCAGGCGAGCAGGAGCCAGGCCGCGCCGGTGCCGGCCAGGGTCGCGGCGGGCAGCCAGCCGGCCGGCGCGACCACGAACCCGACCACCACGGCGGCCTCGGCCCAGCTCACCGAGACGGCGTCGGGGCCGAGCCGGAACCGGAGGCCGGCCAGTTGGGCGATGGCGGAGAGGACGGCGGCCACACAGACGCCGGTGGCCGGTGACAGGGGGCGGCCGCCGGTGGCCGGCACGGGTTGCAGTGCGCCGAGGATGACGGCCGCGGCGGCGGCTATCACGACGACGGCGGTGAGGATCCGTACCGGGCGCGGCCGGCTCATGGCGCCGGTCGCGCTGCTCCAGGACTCCCGGACGGCTCTCACGGCGACATCCGCGGGCGCACGGCACGATGCACGTGCAGATCGGTTACGGAGAGTTCGCGCCGGACAAGTGGCATGTCGGCGCCCCCTTCCGCGCAGGGTCCCGGGGCCGTGCGGCCCCCGGCGGAAGGCTAAATCAATCCTGTTGAACGCAACAGGGCTTGACGGGGCCGAGACGGACACACTCGTCGCGGAGGAGTCGAAACCACGCGCGGCCGCCGCCCGGCCCGATGATCAGGGGCGCTCGGCGTCGTCGCGCGGAGCGGGCGCGCCAGGCTCGGCGCGCACGCCCCCCACCTCGGCGTCTCCGACCTGCTCAGAGACCACCGATCGATCGGCCTCGACCTCGCCGGAGGCGGCGGCGGCGGAACGCTCGGCCGTGTCGCCGCCGGGGGCGATCTCTGACACACGATCCCGCTCCGACGCAAGAGGAAAACTGTCGGGAAGCCGACGGATGCGCTTGTTCATGTTGCGGATCAACAAAACGGTCGCCACACACATGAGGACGATGAGGAACAACCCCATCGGGCCGGCCAGGCCGCCCGATCGGGTGTCGCCGAAGTTGTTGACCGCGAAGTACTCCACGCCGCCAGAGTACTGCTCAGTGGGCGTCAACCTTCTCCCGGATGCCCGCGAACAGGTCGGACTCCGGAACCGGGCTGTCCACGAGTGAGCGGGCGAGCTCGAAGTCCTCGGTGGGCCACACCTTCTGCTGCATCTCCAGCGGGATGTGGAACCAGAACCCGTCCGGGTCGACCTGCGTCGCGTGGGCGCGCAGCGCGTCGTCACGAACCCCGAAATACTCTCCGCACTCGACCCGGGTGGTGATCTTGTCGCCGCGGTCGTCGCGGTCGGACCACTTCTCCAGCCACTCCGCGTACGGCGACTCCAGCCCCGCCGCCAGCATGCCCTCGTGCAGCGCCAGCATCCGCGCCCGGGTCCAGCCGGAGTTGTAATACAGCTTCGACGGCTGCCACGGCTCGCCCAGCTCCGGGTAGAGCTCGGGGTCACCGGCCTTCTCGAACGCCACGACCGACACCTTGTGGCACATGATGTGGTCGGGGTGCGGGTACCCGCCGTTCTCGTCATAGGTGGTCATGACGTGCGGCCGGAACTCGCGGATCAGCTTGATCAGCGGCTTGGCCGCCTCCTCCGGGTCCTGCAGGCCGAAACAGCCCTCCGGCAGCGGCGGCAGCGGGTCGCCCTCGGGCAGCCCGGAATCGACGAAACCGAGCCACGCCTGCTCGACACCGAGGATCTCGCGCGCCCGGTCCATCTCGGCGCGGCGGATTTCGGTGATGTCGGCGAGCACCTCGGGCCGATCCATCTTGGGGTTGAGGACACTGCCCCGCTCCCCACCGGTACAGGTCGCCACCAGCACCTGGACACCTTCGGCGACGTATTTCGCCATGGTGGCGGCGCCCTTGCTCGACTCGTCGTCGGGGTGCGCGTGCACGGTCATGAGACGCAATTGCTCGGCCACGGTTGTTGAGATCCTCTCGACCAGGCCTGCGGTCAGCGGGCCGGGATCGGCTGCGAAGATGGAACCCTGCCATTCTGGCCGATCCCCCCGACAACAAACGCACGAGAGGTCGTCAGGTGAGCGAGACGCACGCCACAACCCCCGTCTTCCCGCCCGGCCGGTATGGCCGTCGCCGTGAAGGCGGGCGGCGTCGTCTGCTCCCGATCGTGGCCACCGTGGTGTTCGGCGTCGGGCTCGCCGGCCTCACCTATGCCTACTACGACAAGTTCGGTCAGACCGACTACACCGCCGACATCATCGGGTGGAAGGTCTCGTCGGACGCCGAGATGGTGGTGGAGTTCCGGGTCCGGGTCCCCGAGGGCGGCGCCGCGATGTGCATGGTCCGGGCCCGTGACTACGACGGTTTCGAGGTCGGCCGCAAGCCGGTGACGGTGCCGGCGCCGGCCGGCGGCGGGACGGTCGACGTCAGCCAGCCGGTGCCGACCACGGCGCGCGCGTCGGTGGGCGACGTGATGGGCTGTCGCGCCGCGGGCTGACCCCGTCTTCGTCGAGATCCGACAACACTTCACCTTCCGGGCGGCTCGTATACCGCTGGTAAGCTTGGTAATTCGCTGCGTTCAGCATGTCGTCCCTCCGGGCGGCATGCTTCGACCATGCCCGTTCCAACAAGGAGATCGACCGTGTCCAGTTCCGAGGCGCCGAAGACCTGGCTCTCCCAGGACGCTCACGACCGGCTGCAGGCCGAGCTCGACGAGTTGATCGCCAACCGGCCGGCGATAGCGGCGGAGATCAACGCGCGGCGCGAGGAGGGCGACCTTCGGGAGAACGGCGGCTACCACGCGGCGCGTGAGGAGCAGAGCCGCCAGGAGGGCCGGATCCTGTACTTGAAGGAGTTCCTGCGCAACTCCGAGGTCGGCGAGATCAAGGCCGCCGACTCGGTCGGTCCCGGCTCGGTCGTGACGATCTACTTCGACGACGACCAGAGCGACACCGAGACCTTCCTGCTCGGCTCCCGGGAGATCTCCTCCACCACGAAGCTCAAGGTCTACAGCCCCGAGTCGGCCCTCGGCAAGGCGATCCTCGGCTCCCGCCCCGGCCAGACGGTCACCTACGCGGCCCCGAGCGGCGCGGACATCAAGGTCACCGTGGTCGAGTTCGGCCCCTTCGAGGGCTGACCCATCGGGTCCCACCGCTCGCGCGGTGTCGCTGAGACGGCGGCGACCACCACACCGGACTGATCAGCCAGACCGGACCGATCAGCGACGGAGCCCGCGGCGAGCATGCCGCGGGCTCTCGCCTGTCAGGGGGTGGTGTCGGCCAGCAGCGCCACCCGGTAACCGGCATCGCGCAGCGCCTTGATCAGCGCCGACGAGTGGGCCGGCCCACGCGTCTCGACCGACAGCGCCACCTCCACCTCGCCGAAGCTGAGCCGCGGGCTCTGCCGCGAGTGGTTGACGTCGACGATGTTCGCCCGCTGCGCCGCGATCTCCCGCAGCAGCCGGGCCAGCTCACCGGGCCGGTCCGAGCAGCGCACCGCCAGACGCAGGAACCGGCCCGCCGAGGCCAGCCCGTGCTCGATCACCCGCAGCAGCAGCATCGGGTCGATGTTGCCGCCGGACAGGATGGCCACCACCGGGCCGCCGGCCGGCACGTAGGCGCCGGTCAACAGGGCCGCCGCGGCCGCCGCACCGGCCGGCTCCACCACCGTCTTGTGCCGCTCCAGGAGCACCAGCAACGCCGCCGACAGGTCCTCGTCGTTGACCGTGACGATCTCGTCGACCAGCTTCGCGACGTGCGCGAACGTCAGATCCCCGGGGCGCAGGACGGCGATGCCGTCGGCGATCGTGGCGCACGACTCCAGCTTGCGGGGGGCGCCGGCCGCGAGCGAGGGAGGGTACGCCGCCGCGCCGCTCGCCTGCACCCCGACGATCCGGATGTCCGGCCGCAGAGCCTTGGCCGCGACCGCCAGCCCGGAGATCAGCCCGCCACCGCCGACCGCTGTCATGATCGTCGCCGCCTCCGGGCACTGGGCCAGGATCTCCAGCGCGACGGTGCCCTGCCCGGCGATCACGTCCGGGTGGTCGAAGGGGTGGATCAAGACCGCTCCGGTGGTACGGGCGAAGTCGTGCGCCGCCTCGAGCGCGTCGTCCACGCTGGTCCCGGCGTACTCGACGGCCGCGCCGTACCCCTTGGTGGCGGAGACCTTGGGCAGTGGCGCACCCTCCGGCATGAAGACGGTGGCCCGGGCGCCGAGCAGTCCCGCCGCGAGCGCCACCCCCTGGGCGTGGTTGCCGGCGCTCGCCGCGACCACACCCCGGGCCCGTTCCGCGGCCGACAGGCGGGAGATCCGGGTGTACGCCCCGCGCACCTTGTACGACCCGGCGCGCTGCTGGTTCTCACACTTGAGCCAGACCGGCACCCCGGTGATCTCGGTGAGCGGCCGGGACGGGATCAGGGGCGTCTCCTTGACGACCCCGGAGAGCAGGTCGCGGGCGGCTTCGACGTCGGCGAGGGTGAGCAGGTCGAGCGGAGTGCCGGAGACGGTCATGGCCACCAATCGTGCCATCCGGCCCCGGTCGCCTCGCAGGCCCGGCGACGCCCCGCGGCGACACGCCCGCCCCGGCGGTGTCGCCGGTCTGCCCGGCGCCACCGAAACCCGGCCTCAGACCAGCGCGTGACGCTGCCAGGGATTCGCGACCTCGAATTGACCGGCCACCGAGAGCAGCAGCAACTCGGATCCGGGCGGTCCGACGAGCTGGATCGCGAGCGGCAGGCCGTCCGGGCGGAAGCCGACCGGCACCACGATCGCGGGGAGCCCGGCGTAGTTCCACGGCGCCGCGTACGGCGCGTACGAGGCGTTGGCCCACATGTTCTTGCGCCACGGCGACGCGGAGTACTGCACGGCGGGCGGCGGCGCCGTCGCGAGCGCGGGCGTGAGCAGCAGGTCGATCGACCTGTCGGCGAAGAACTGGGTGGACCGCTCCCGCCAGGCGTCACGCTGCTTCTGCCGGACCAGCCCGGCCTTCATCACGGCCCGTCCGAGGGCGATGTGCCGGCGGGTCCGCGGCTGGAGGCGCTCGATCGGCAGGCCCTCCGAGTTCACGTACGCGCCGGCGAACCAGGTCGCCAGCACTCCCAGGGCCACGCCGGTCGGGTAGACCGGGTCGGCGGTGACCGTGTCGTGCCCGACGTCGACCAGCAGCTTCGAGGCCCTCGTGACGGCCGAGACGTTCGACTCGTCCGGTTTCACGCCGGCCGCCGGCGACCGCAGCGAGACACCGATCCGCAGTTTCGACGGCTCGACGAGCTTGGCCGGGGCCTGGCCGGCGAGGACCGAGAAGCCCAGCACGGCGTCGGCCACGGTGGTGGTGAGCACACCGTTCTCCACCAGGCCGAACCAGTCCTTGTCACCGAAGTCGACCGGCACCACGCCGCGACCCGGCTTGAGCCCGACCAGGCCGCAGCAGGCGGCCGGGATCCGGATCGAGCCCAGCCCGTCGTTGCCCTGCGCGATCGGCACCAGCCCGGCGGCGACCGCGGCGGCCGAGCCACCGGACGAGCCGCCCGGGGTCCGCTCCAGGTCCCACGGGTTACGGGTCGGGCCGTCCGCGTCGTCGGTGACGGCCCACAGGCCCATCTCCGGCATCTTGGTCACCCCGACGACGACGGCTCCCGCGCCGCGCAACCTCCGGACCACTTCGTGGTCGACTTCGGCAACCTCGGGGGTACGCGCGGCGGCCGAGCCGTGCCACGTGGGCAGCCCCGCCACCGCGGTGTTCTCCTTGACCGCCACCGGCACCCCGGCGAGCGGCAGGTTGGCCAGGTCCTCCTGGTCGTCGACCTTCTCCGCCTCGGTGATCGCCTCGCCGCCCCGGACCACCCGGAACGCGCCGAGGGCCGGGTCGGAGATGGCGATCTGTTCGAGATGGTCGGCCACGACCTGGGTGGCGCTCGCGTCACCGCGGCGCACCGCACGGGAGATCTGTTTGGCGGTGGCGCCCACCCAGGTCGTCGAATCCATCGCGCAGTTTCTCCAGCGTCGGTCTGTTATCCGAGAGCCTGCTCGAGATCGGCGAGCAGATCGTCAACGGTTTCGATGCCGACAGACAGTCGCACGAGATCGGCGGGAACTTCAAGCGCTGAGCCCGCAGCCGACAGATGTGTCATCTGACCCGGGTGCTCGATCAGGGACTCCACACCACCGAGCGACTCGGCGAGCACGAAGAGCTTCGCCTTGTTGCAGATCGCGATCGCCGCCTCCGGGCCACCCGCCGCGCGGAACGACACCATGCCGCCGAACCGGCTCATCTGCTTGGCCGCGACCTCGTGACCGGGGTGCGTCTCCAGACCCGGGTAGAGCACGCTCGCCACAGCCGGGTGCTCGCTCAGGTAGCCGACGATCCGCTCGGCGTTGTCACAGTGCCGGTCCATCCGTACACCCAGGGTCTTGATCCCCCGGAGGGTCAGCCAGGCGTCGAAGGGACCGTTGACGCCGCCCATCGCGTTCTGGTGGAAGGCCAGCTCCTCGCCGAGCCCGTCGGTCGCGGTGACCAGCGCGCCGCCCACCACGTCCGAGTGACCGCCCAGGTACTTCGTGGTGGAGTGGATCACCACGTCGGCGCCGAGGGCGATCGGCTGCTGCAGGTACGGCGAGGCGAACGTGTTGTCCACGGCGAGCATCGCGTCGTACTCGTGGGCGAGACCGGCCAGCTGCGCGACGTCGTTCACGTTCAGCAGCGGGTTGGTCGGCGTCTCGGACCAGATCAGCCGGGTGTGCCCCGGGCGGAAGGCGGCCCGCACCGCGTCGATGTCGTCCAGCGGGACGGCCGTCCAGTCCAGGCCCCAGCGCTCGGCGACCTTGCTGAACAGGCGGAACGTGCCGCCGTAGGCGTCGTTCGGGATGACCACGTGGTCGCCGGGCCGGCACACCGCACGCAGAAGGGTGTCCTCGGCCGCCAGGCCGCTGGCGAAGGCGAGCCCGCGCCGCCCGCCCTCGATCGCGGCCAGGCACTCCTGCAGCGCGTCCCGTGTCGGGTTGCCGGAGCGGCTGTACTCGTAGCCCAGGCGGGGGGCGCCGACGGCGTCCTGGGCGTAGGTGCTCGTCTGATAGATGGGTGGCACCACCGCACCGGTCCGCGGGTCCGGCTCCTGGCCGGCGTGGATGGCGAGGGTGTCGAACCCGTAGCTGTTAGCCGTCATGTTGCGCAAGGCTAGTCTCACCTGATGGCGGACTGCGTGTTCTGCGGCATCGTTTCGGGTTCCGTTCCGGCCTTCATGGTGGCGTCGTCGCCCGCGGGCCTCGCCTTTCTCGACATCCGCCCGGTCTTCAAGGGTCACGTCCTGGTCGTCCCCGCCCCCACGTGGTGACGCTCCCCTCACTGGAGGCCCACCTCCTGCCGGATTACTTCCGTTTCGTGCAGTTGTTGTCCACGGCGGTGCCGGCCGCGCTCGGCGCACAGGGCACCTTCGTCGCGATGAACAACGTCGTCTCCCAGTCGGTGCCCCACCTGCACACCCACGTCGTCCCCCGCACCAAGGGCGACGGCCTGCGCGGATTCTTCTGGCCCCGCCGCAAGTACGACAGCGACGACGAGGCCGCGGCGGTCGCGGACACCATCGGTAAGGAATACCTCCGTCTCAGCGTTGACGACATCGGACGAAGGGAGTGACCGTGTTCCTGCGGTACAAGAAGCTCGACCTGCCCACCGCCGAGACCGCGACGCCCGGCCGCGACGCCGAGCTCCGGGTCGCCGACACCCACACCGTGCTCGGCACCCCGATGAAGGGACCGTGGCCGGCCGGGTTCGAGGTCGCCGTCTTCGGAATGGGCTGTTTCTGGGGCGCGGAGCGGATCTTCTGGCAGCTGCCCGGCGTGCACTCCACGTCGGCCGACTACGCGGGAGGCTTCACCGCCAACCCCACCTATGAGGAGACCTGCTTCGGCACCACCGGCCACGCCGAGGTGATCCAGGTCGTGTACGACCCCGCGAAGATCGGCTACGCGGACCTGCTCAAGGTGTTCTGGGAGAACCACGACCCGACCCAGGGCATGCGCCAGGGCAACGACGTCGGCACGCAGTACCGCTCGGCGATCTACACCACCACGGACGCCCAGGCCGAGGCGGCAGCCACGTCACGCGACGCCTTCCAGCCGGTGGTGACCGCGGCCGGCCACGGCACGATCACCACCGAGATCAAGCCCCTGACGACCTACTACTACGCCGAGGACTACCACCAGCAGTACCTTTCCGACGCGAAGAACCCCAACGGCTACTGCAATCACGGTCCCAACGGCATGACCTGCCCGATCGGCGTCGCTCGGACGAACTGACGCTGCTCGCACGACCGGCGCCGGGGCCGGAACGGCGTTGATGGGAGTACCACGATTCCGCGGACCGCTGCGGAGGTCTCTGCCGCGTAAGGGCGCCGGCAGGCCTTCCCGTCACCGTGAGCCCGGTGATCAGGTGGGGAGGTCGGTGGCAAGCCGGCGGCTCGGATTTCACGCTGGCGATCGAAAAAAGTCGACATGTCCGGAAATCCCGCTCACACTCTAAACCGAGCCAGCGGGAGGTGGATGTGAATCCGATCTACCAGCACAACGAGAGCGAGCAGGATGCCTGGGATCTCGCCGAGTCCCTCATGCAGCAGGCCCGCGCGATGATGCGTGAGGCTGAAGTGGCCCTCGACATGTGGCGGACCGGTAAGGAGATGAACCGGCTGCGCTGCGCACGCCGCGGCATCAGCACCACCGATGCCGAGATCCGCTGGTCCGCCTCATCGAATGCGAAGAACGCGCTGACCACCAACAGCTTCTCGACCGGCCTGGCGACGATGTACTACAACGCCGCGACCGCGAACTATGCGCGGGCCCTCTATCTGCACGTCAACGACGAGCCCCTGCGGTAGCCGGTCTAACCCTCGGGCGCCTCGTCGGGCTGGTCCTGCGTGGTGGCCGGAGGCCGTGGCGGGTCGGCCTGGGCGGGCGCCGCGGGGACGGCGAGTGCCAGCCCGAGGACGGCCCCGGCGCCCATGAGGCGCAGGCCGGCGAGCGAGACGGCGAGAGGGATCGGGCGGCGTTCGGACTTGTCCATGCAGCACTCCTTACTGGCCGGGCCACCACGATGCCAGGCGAACCTGAGACATGGCTGTGCACGAGCCGTCGGGCCAGGCACCATGGACGGGTGGAGATCGCCACCGAGACCGAGCGCAAATACGACGTCCCCGAAACGTTCGAGCTTCCTGACCTGGTCGGCGTCGGCGAGATAGCCGCCGTCGACGGCGCCGAGACCCATGATCTCGACGCCACGTACTTCGACACCGAGGACCTCCGGTTGATGAGAAATCGCCGGACTCTTCGGCAGCGCAGCGGCGGCAACGACGCGGGCTGGCATCTGAAGACCCCGGGTGACGGCGCCGGCCGTACCGAGCATCGGCTTCCCGCGAACGGCACGGAGGTGCCGGGCGAGCTGACCGCGCTGGTCCGGGCCATCGTGCGGCGCAGCCCACTGGGGCCGGTGGCCCGGTTGCGCACGCACCGGGTGGAGACACCGCTGCGGGACGCCGGCGGGCGCACGCTCGCGCTGGTGGCGCAGGACCGGGTGACCGCCGAGTCGGACGGCTCGGAGACGGTCTGGCAGGAGGTCGAGGTCGAGTTGGTCGACGGCGACGCCACCATCCTCGACGCCGTGGAGCAGCGGTTGCTCGACGCCGGCGCGCGTCCGGCCGAGGGCCCGTCGAAGGTGGCGCGGGCGCTGGCCGGGCGGCTGGCCGCGACGAAGGGCAAGAAGACAAGACCGCAGAGCAACCCCGTCATGCTGTACGCCCGGGAGCAGCGCGACGCCATTCTCGGCCACGACCCGGCGGCCCGTCGTGGCGAGCCCCGTGCGGTGCACCAGATGCGGGTCGCGACGCGTCGTCTGCGCAGCACCCTGAAGACGTACCGGAAGGCGTTCGACGAGCAGGACCTGCGGGACGAGTTGCGCTGGCTGGCCGGTGTGCTGGGTGCGGTGCGTGACCCGCAGGTGCTGGAGGAGAAGCTGCTGGGCCTGGTCGAGGAGGCGGGTCCCGAGTTCGCGCACACCGCCGCGCGGGTGCGGTCGCATCTGGAGCACCGGGTCGAGGCCGGCCGGGCCGAGCTGGCCGAGGCGCTGGAGTCGGATCGCTACCTGGATCTGCTGGATCACATCGACGAGCTGGTGGATCACGGCTCACCGAAGACCCCGGACCCGGTGCGACGGGCGCGGAAGGTGCTGGAGAAGGCGGACGCGAAGCTGGACGCGGCGCTGAAGTCGGGCGTCGAGGAGGAGATCCACGATTCGCGGAAGGGCTTCAAGCAGGCGAGGTATGCGGTCGAGCTGATCGCACCCGAGGCGGGCAAGCCAGCGAAGGGGCTGGTCAAGGCGCTGACCGATCTCCAGGACGGGCTGGGCGACTACCAGGACTCCAACATCGCCCGCGGCGTGCTGCGGGAGCTGGGCTCGGACAGTTTCCATTTCGGGGTGCTGTACGGCCGGCAGGAGCAGGTGGGCCGGGACGCGCTGGCGGGAGTTCCGGCCCTGGCGAAGGCGGCGAGGCGGCGAAAAGTTCGGCGGGTGTTCTGATCCAGCCGGTTGCGGTCTCGGTCTTCGCGGGTATGAATCGTCGTATGCAATCCGAGTTCGACCAGGCGAGCACCAACCCCTACGACGGGCCGATCGCCGAGCTGTCCGGCTACCGGGTCGTCGACGACGAGGACGACGACCCCCGTCTGCTCAATGCCGACGGCGAGCCGGTGGACACGTGGCGGGAGGACTATCCCTACGACGAGCGAATGCCCCGCGCGGAGTACGACCACGACAAGCGCCTGCTCCAGATCGAGCTGCTGAAGCTGCAGAACTGGTGCAAGGACAGCGGGGAGCGCCTGCTGATCCTCTTCGAGGGCCGGGACGCGGCCGGCAAGGGCGGCACGATCAAGCGGTTCATGGAGCATCTGAACCCGCGGGGCGCCCGGGTCGTCGCGCTGGAGAAACCGAACCAGCGCGAGAGCACCCAGTGGTATTACCAGCGCTACATCAAGCACCTGCCCGCCGCCGGGGAGATCGTGCTCTTCGACCGGTCCTATTACAACAGGGCCGGCGTGGAGCGGGTGATGGGCTTCTGCGACCGCAAGGAGTATCTGGAGTTCCTGCGGCAGACCCCGGAGCTGGAGCGGATGCTGGTCCGTTCGGGCATCAAGCTGGTCAAGTTCTGGTTCTCGGTGACGCAGGGCGAGCAGCGGACCCGGTTCGCGATCCGCCAGGTGGACCCGGTCCGGCAGTGGAAGCTCTCGCCGATGGACTTGAAGTCCCTGGACAAGTGGGACGACTACACCGAGGCCAAGGAGGCGATGTTCTTCTGGACCGACACCGCGGACGCCCCGTGGACGGTGGTGAAGAGCAACGACAAGAAGCGGGCCCGGCTGAACGCGATGCGGCACGTGTTGAACAGGTTCAACTACGCCGGTAAGGACCCGGAGATCGTCGGCGTGCCCGACCCGGAGATCGTCGGCCCGGCCTCGTTGCTGGTCGAGGCGACCAACGACTCCCCGCTGATATTCCCGCGTCTGTAGTGATTCAAATTCGTTGGCACTCCCTCCGCGGGATGGATAACGTGGCCGTACACGTGAAGGGAGGTGGTCCGAAGTTGTATAGCAACGGGACTCGTGAGGTGGCTGTCCGCTAGCCGCTGTCCTTGACAGCTTCGTAAGTGAAGTACGTCGAGACCGTGTGGCAGCGGTGCGGCGAATACCAGACAGCCACCCGACCCCTGGGGATCCGGCCTAGTCCGACCGGACCGCGTTCGGTTTCGAGCGCGGAAGTCCCCAGGGGTCGCTTCATATCCGGGGTCGGTCGACGGGGGAGATCCAGTGACACGCGAGCTGGTGGTGCTCGGCACCGCGAGCCAGGTGCCGACCCGGCACCGCAATCACAACGGCTACCTGCTGCGCTGGGACGACGAGGTGATCCTCTTCGACCCGGGCGAGGGCACCCAGCGCCAGCTGCTGATGGCGGGCCTCCCGGTCACCCCGATCAAGCGGATCTGCATCACCCACTTCCACGGCGACCACAGCCTCGGCCTGCCCGGCGTCCTCCAGCGGATCTCGCTCGACAAGGTGCCGCACCCGGTCGCCGTCCACTACCCGGCCGGTGGGCAGGAGTTCTTCGACCGCCTGCGGCACGCCACCAGCTACTGGGACAACGCGGAGATCGTGCCCGGACCGGTCGGCGCCGGATTCGAGGTGGAGACGTCCGCGGGGCGCCTCATCGCGCTTCCGCTGCGACACCCCATCGAGACGTACGGGTACCGCCTGACCGAACCGGACTCGCGTCGGATCGTGCCCGCCCTGCTGGCCGAGCACGGCATCGGCGGCCCAGCCGTCGGTGAGCTGCAGCGGACCGGTCGGCTCGGTGACGTCACCCTCGATCAGGTGAGCGTGGCCCGCCCCGGCCAGAGTTTCGCCTTCGTGATGGACACCGGCCTGTGCGACAGCGTGTTCGAGCTGGCACAGGGGGTCGACATGCTGGTGATCGAGTCGACGTTCCTGTCCGAGGACGCGGAGCTCGCCGCCCAGGTCGGGCATCTCACGGCCGGCCAGGCCGCTGCGGTCGCGCGCGAGTGCGGCGTACGCACGCTGGTCCTGACGCACTTCTCGCAGCGTTATCCGGAACCGAACCGCTTCCTGGAGGAAGCTCGCCGGGAGTTCGACGGCCCGGTGGTGATCGCCGAGGACCTGTCCCGGGTGAAGGTGCCCTCCCGGTCGGTGGGCTGACCGCCACACCGGCCGTCGGGCGATGCCGACGGACTGGTTTCCTGTGGGCATGACCGTTCTGTTGCGCCCGGTTGAGGACGCCGACCTGATCGCTGTCGGCGCGCTGCATCATCGCTCGCGTGCCGCCGCCTACGCCGGCCTGGTCCCGCCGGAGACGTTCGCCGCCCGGGGGCCGGAGGCGCTGAGCGCCTGGTGGGTGGAGCGCTGGAAGTGGGAGCGGGAGACGCACCTGATGACCGTCGCCGAGGCCGACGGGGAGTTGGCCGGGTTCACCTACGTGGGCCCGAGCGAGACGGACGGCGCCGCCGAGCTCTATGCGATCCATGTGGAGCCGGACCGGGTCGGCTCGGGCATCGGCCGGCAGCTGATGATCAGCGCGCTGGGTCAGCTGGCCGGGTTCGACGTGGACCGGGCCGTGCTGTGGGTGCTGGCCGACAATCCGGTGGCGCGGCGGTTCTACGAGCGGGGCGGCTGGACGCCTGACGGCGCGACCAGGGTCGCGCCGATCAACGATCATCCGCTGCCGCAGCTTCGTTACTCACGTTCGCTGCGCTGACACGGGTTTGCTGGTTGGGCGGGAACACGCGACCGAGTGAATGCGGGGGAACCTGTAGTCGCGTGCTCCCGCCCACCGCCCCGCCCGTACCGGATGCGCCTGGCCGGAGGCGCTCGATCAGCGGAGGCGTGCCGATCTGGGATCCAGTTTCAAGGGCGGGTCTGGGCGCGGGATACCGGTGCGCTGGCGGGGCGCTCCGGTGTCACCGCTGGTCGACGTCGGCCGGGCCGGGAAGCCGTACTTGCCGGGGGACGGTCAAGCATTGTCGGCGACGTCGTGGTCCTGGGGTCAGGCTCGATACCTCCGGTGGTCGTGATTGCGGTGATGAGGGCCGGCGCCGGTGTACCGGCTGCCGATCTCGTCCAGCCCGGCCCGTTTTCCGGGCAGGGCACGCATGCTGTTCAGGTCGTGCCGCAGCGTCCACACCTCACGCCACGGGCGCCGGGCCACGGCGTCGGCCCGTTCGGCGAGCCGGCGGGCCGAGCACGGCCAGCGCCATCCGCAACAGGCACAGTTGCCGTTCCGGGCCGCCACATGGCGGTCGAGCATGTGCTGCGCGTCCCGCCACAGCAGGCGGTCCACGATGTCGGCGGGCGCCGCCTCGTCGACGTCGACCATCCCCTACCCCTTCGTCCGGGAGTGGCTCATAGCTCCGTCACGACACATACAACAGCAGCGGGCCGCCGAGCGGTCGGACTGTCTGTGCGACTACAGCAACTATCCGTAACGGTCCATGCCCAACACCCCAAGACCTGCACCCCCACCCCACCGTTTCCGCGAGGACGTACCCACAGAACGGCCGGCAAAATGCCGCCGGTGCCGGGCCAGCCGAGCCTCCGACGCCCAGCGGGGTTTGCTGGGTGGCGGAGAATCGACTGGCCCGGCACCGGTCAAAAGGCATTCTGTCGCGGAGCGAAGCGAAGCCGGCAGCTCAGCCGGCTAGCTCAGGTGCGCCAGCAGGTCCTGACGGGTGAGGACGCCGGCGGGCTTGCCGTCGACCAGCACCATCGCGGCGTCCGACTTCTCCAGCAGGACGACGGCCTCGGCGACCGGCTCGCCCCCACCGATCATCGGCAGCGGGTCGCCCATGTGCCGCTCGATCGTGTCGTGCAGGTGGGCCTGGCCGGTGAAGAGCGCGTCCAGCAGCGCCTTCTCCGAGATGGAGCCGGCCACCTCACCGGTCACCACGGGCGGCTCGGCCTTGAGCACGGGGAGCTGGCTCACGCCGTACTCCCGCATGTAGTCGATGGCGTCGCGCACCGTCTCGGTCGGGTGCACGTGGATCAGCGGCGGGATCTCGGCACCCTTGCCGGCCAGGGCGTCCGCCACTGTCGGCGTGCCCGACTGGGTACGCAGGAACCCGTACCGCGCCATCCATCTGTCGTTGAAGATCTTGGAAAGATAGCCACGGCCGCCGTCGGGCAGCAGGACCACGATGACGTCGTCGGGGCCGGCCTTGCGGGCCACCTCGAGCGCGGCCACCACGGCCATGCCGCAGGAGCCGCCGACGAGCAGGCCCTCCTCACGGGCGAGGCGGCGGGTCATCTCGAACGAGTCCGAGTCGCTGACCTCGATCACCTCGTCGGTGACGTTCCGGTCGTACGCCGTCGGCCAGAAGTCCTCACCGACGCCCTCGACCAGGTAGGGACGCCCGGTGCCGCCGGAGTAGACGGACCCCTCCGGGTCGGCGCCGATGACCCGCACCGGCCCCTGCTCCTTGAGGTAGCGCCCGACGCCGCTGATCGTCCCGCCGGTGCCGACGCCCGCCACGAAGTGGGTGATCTTGCCGCCGGTCTGCTCCCAGAGCTCGGGGCCGGTGTCCTCGTAGTGCGAGCGTGGGTTGGCGGGATTGCTGTACTGGTCCGGTTTCCAGGCGCCCGGAATGTCCCGGGTGAGCTGGTCGGACACGTTGTAGTAGGAACGGGGGTCCTCCGGGGCCACGGCGGTCGGGCAGACCACCACCTCGGCCCCGTATGCCCGAAGCACGTTCTGCTTGTCCTCGCTGACCTTGTCGGGGCAGACGAAGACGCACTTGTACCCACGCCGCTGGGCCACCAGGGCCAGCCCGACGCCGGTGTTGCCGCTGGTCGGCTCGACGATCGTGCCGCCCGGCTTGAGGAGGCCCGCCTTCTCGGCGTCCTCCACCATCCGCAGCGCGATCCGGTCCTTGACCGAGCCGCCGGGGTTCAAGTACTCGACCTTGGCCAGCACTGTGGCACTGATGCCTTCGGTCACGCTGTTCAACCGGACCAAGGGGGTATTGCCGATGATCTCGACTACGTTGTCGTAATAGCGCACGTCTTACTTTACGACCGCGGGCCGGCCGGTCTTCTCCCACTCCAGGAACCGATCGGTCTCGGCGAGCACGGCGCCGGCCAGCCAGGTCACCGCCACCGCGTCGTCGATCAGCCCGAAGACCCAGATGAACGCCTCGGGGACGGCGTCGATCGGCGACACCACGTACGCTGTGGCCGCCGCCATCAGCGCCAGCCGCATACCGCCGTCATACTCACCCCTGGTGCTCGCCTTGATCATCCGTGGGAGCGCGCCGAGGCGCTGAGCCACCGAAGGCCCACCGCGGCTACCCGCCGTGAGCGCCCGGGCCAGCGCAGTGAACGCCGCCGCACGTTTCAACGTCTTGGCCATCTCTGTTCCCCTTTCCGCAACTCCAGCATGACGGGAACGCGCCATGATTGCCTCTCGCCGGCACGAGTTAGCCTCGAACTCCGCGAACACATGCCGATCATGGGCGAGCCGGATGGTTCCCTTCGACGACCGCGAGGGAGACTATGAGCAGCATTGATGTAGCGGACATCCGCTGGCGGTGGGTCAAGACCGCCGGCCGGGTCGCCGGAGCAGCCGCAGGTCTGACCGCCTTCTCCGCGGTGCTGCTGATGCGCCAGGCCGCCGAGGCACGCCGGGTGATCCCGATGGCCGAGGCGCCACCACCGCGCGGCGACGGCGTCTACGGCGCCAAGTTCGGCGGCAAGGCCCTGGAGTTGGTGATCCTGGGAGACTCATCAGCTGCGGGGTACGGCGTACACCGTCCCCGTGAGACGCCCGGCGCCCTCTTCGCCACCGGGATCTCGCGCCGCCTGCGCCGCCCGGTCCGCCTGCACCGGCTGGCCGTGGTGGGCTCGGTGTCGGCCGGGCTTCCGTACCAGGTGGACGCCGCCCTGGAATATCAACCCCACCTGGCGATCATCCTGATCGGCGGTAACGACGTCACGCACGTCTCGGCCCGGCCGGCCGCGGTGCGCCATCTCGGGGATGCGGTGCGCCGGCTGCGCGCGGCCGGCTGCCACGTGGTAGTCGGCACCTGTCCCGATCTCGGCGCGATCCAGCCGATCAAGCCGCCGCTGCGCTGGCTGGCCCGGCGCTGGAGCCGTCAGCTGGCCGCCGCGCAGACCGTCGCGGTGGTCGAGGCCGGCGGGCGTACGGTGTCGATCGGCAACCTGCTCGGCCCCATGTTCGAGGCCTACCCCGCACGGATGTACAGCGAGGATCGTTTCCACCCGTCGGTCGAGGGGTACGCGAGAGCCGTGTCCGTGATGATGCCGACGGTGATGGCCGTGCTCGGAACCGGCGATCGCGTGACCCTTCCGGTCGCCGAGGACGTGCGCACCCTGCCCGAGGCGGCCGACGAGGCGGTCCGCGCCCCGGGCACCGAGGTCGCCCCGGCGGGCCGGTGGGCCCGGATGCGGCGCTACCGCTGGTTCAGTTCACGGCCGACGGCTGCGGCCCCCGTTCCCAGCGGTGACCCCACCGACGGGGCCGTAGGGTATACCCCAGAGGATCATCAGGTCGGCTGACGCAGGGAGGCGGGACATGGCCGGACTGCCGGAACGTCTGACCAGGGCCGCGGCCACCAGCCTGCTCGCCGGGGCGGTGGGCGGGGTCGCCCTGCTGGCCGGCGAGATGCTGGCGGCCAAGGCGCGGAGATATGCGAAGCCCACCATGGGGCTCGCTCTGCGTACCTCGATGGGCCCGCAGAGCGCGCCGCCGTTGCGCCTGGTGCTGCTCGGTGACTCGGCGGCGGTCGGCGTCGGTGTGGAGTGGCTGTCCGACACGGTCGGCGGCCAGCTCGCCCGGCTGCTCGCCGACGGCTCCCCCGGCAACGGGCAACGGCACGTGCTGCTCTCCAGCGTCGGTGTGGCCGGGTCACGGTCCAGCGACCTCGCCACCCAGGTCGCCCGGGCGCTGCTCGGGGACCGCCCCGACGTGGCCGTCATCCTCATCGGCTCGTATGACGCCGCCTCCGGCCGGGCCGCCGAGGACGCGGCCGGCCATCTCGCCCAGGCCGTCCGCCGGCTGCGCTCGGCCGGCGTCCAGGTGGTCGTCGGCACCTGCCCCGATCTGGGCGCCTCCCGGTCGATGGCGCCGCCGCTGCGGCAGATCGCCGGGCTCATCGGGCGGCGGCTGGCGAAAGCCCAGGCCAAGGCGGTGACCGATGCCGGAGGTGTGGTCGTCGATCTGGCCTCCGAGACGGGCGCCGTGTTCCGCGCCGACGCCGGGACCCTCTGTTACGACGGCTTCCACCCGTCGGCCGACGGCTATCGGGTGTGGGCGCATGCGCTCTACCCGGCGGTGGCGAAGGCCGCGATGACCGAGGTCTGACACCCGGCGTGGCTTCCATGGCCGTCTCCGCGGCGTTGGGGCGGCGGTTGCGACCATACGGACGGGGTTTTTTCACGGCGTGTGACAAATTCGCGCTTCCGACCATGTTACCGATGAGTAAACTGGCCGTATGCCGGAAGCTGTCATCGTCGCCACTGCCCGCTCCCCCATCGGCCGCGCCCACAAGGGCTCGCTGAAGGATCTGCGCCCCGACGACCTCGCCACCACGATCGTCGACGCCGCCCTCGCCAAGGTGCCGCAGCTGGACCGCACGCTCATCGAGGACCTCTACCTCGGTTGCGGTCTCCCCGGCGGCGAACAGGGCTTCAACATGGCTCGCGTCGTCGCCACCAAGCTGGGCCTGGACGGCCTGCCCGGCGCCACCGTCACGCGGTACTGCTCGTCGTCGCTGCAGACCACCCGGATGGCCTTCCACGCCATCAAGGCCGGAGAGGGTGACATCTTCGTCTCGGCCGGTGTCGAGACCGTGTCCCGATTCGCCCGCGGCAGCTCCGACGGCCTGCCCTCGGCCGCACAGGAACTCGTCGGCGGCTCGTGGAACAACCCGTACTTCGCCGACGCCCAGGCCCGTACCGTCATGTCCGCGAAGAACGGCACCACCTGGCACGACCCGCGCCAGGACGGCCTGACCCCGGACATCTACATCGGGATGGGCTACACCGCCGAGAACCTGGCTCAGGTCAAGAACATCTCCCGCGAGGAGATGGACGAATTCGGGGTACGTAGCCAGAACCTCGCCGAGAAGGCCATCGCCAACGGGTTCTGGGATCGGGAGATCACCCCCGTGACACTGCCCGACGGCACCGTGGTCTCCAAGGACGACGGCCCTCGCGCCGGCGTCACCATCGACGCGGTCTCCCAGCTGAAGCCGGTCTTCCGGGCAGACGGGCGGGTCACCGCCGGCAACTGCTGCCCGCTCAACGACGGTGCCGCCGCGGTCGTCATCATGAGCGACACCAAGGCCCGTGAGCTGGGCATCACGCCGCTCGCCCGGATCGTCTCGACCGGCGTCACCGCTCTGTCACCGGAGATCATGGGCCTCGGCCCGGTCGAGGCGTCGAAGCAGGCCCTCAAGCGGGCCGGCATGACCATCGGCGACGTCGACCTGGTCGAGATCAACGAGGCGTTCGCCGCCCAGGTGATCCCCTCCTACCAGGATCTCGGCATCCCGATCGAGAAGCTCAACGTGAACGGCGGCGCCATCGCGGTCGGCCACCCGTTCGGCATGACCGGCGCCCGCATCACCGGCACCCTGCTGAACTCGCTCGACTGGCACGACAAGAGCATCGGCCTGGAGACCATGTGCGTCGGCGGCGGGCAGGGCATGGCCCTGATCATCGAGCGCCTCAGCTGACCGCACCACCCCTGCTCGGGCCCGGCACGTCGCACCACGTGCCGGGCCCGCTCTCTGCCCGACTCCGCCCGCGGGTCCCGCTCCGCACCCCGACGTGAGGCGGCCGAGCGACAGCGAACCACGCATCACCACGTCGGGTCGGCCGCCTGACAGCACGACGACCCGCGACCGCCCCACCACGCCGGACCGGCCGGGTGACAGGGTGACGACCCGCGACCCGAACCACACACCACCACGCCGAACCGGCCGCGCAACAGCACGACGACCCACGACCCGCCCACCACGCCGAACCGGCCGAGCGACAGCGTGACGACCCGCAACCCGCACCACGCACCACCACGCCGAACCGGTCTCGCAACAGCGTGACGACATGCGGCCTGAGCCGCACTACAGATCACCATGTCAGGCCCGGCGCGCGACAGCCTCGCAGCCTTGCCCCGCACCACAGATCATGCCCTCGGGCCGGTCGGGCGACAGCCGTGGTGGGCCGGTCGGGCGACAGCGTGGTGAGAGCCGCATTCAGCCCGGCGGTCGCGTTTCGGTCCGTGCGCGGGATTCGTCGCGTGGTCGCGGCGGGACTGGGTGGCGCGGCGGGGCGCTCAGGTGCGTACCAGGGAATCGCGGGTGTCGTTGATTGCCTTCGTGGCGCGTTCGAGCAGGTCGTCGGAGGGGTCGGCGGCGAGGATGTCGTCGGCCAGGACCCGCAGCTGGTCGCGGAGCACCAGGTCGTGGAGGTGCGGCACCGGGCGGGCCGGGCGCTTCTCGGCCTCGGCGCCGAGGTCGGCGAGCTGCTGCACGAGGCCCTGGACCAGCGCCGAACGGGACAGCCCGGCGGATGCGGAGGCCGACCGCCAGCGCGGCTCGTCCCAGTGGTGGACCTGGGTCAGCAGGCGCTCGATGGCGGGAGCGAAGTCGGGCACCCGGCGACGATACCCGGCGAGGCGAAGAGCGAATAACCGACCGGAACCACCCGCCCACGGCAAGGGCGGAGACCCGCCCGGGACCGCCGGACCACGGCAAGGGCGAATGCCCGACCCGGACCACCCGACCACGGCAAGGGCGGAGACCCGCCCGGGACCGCCCGACCCTGGGAAGGGCGAATGCCCGCCCTGCGCGAGGAGCGCGGGACGGGCATTCGGTGTGATCGGGACAACGCCCGGTCCGCGGGGAGGCGGGCCGGGCGCTGCTCGTGACGACGGACGAACCGTCAGTCGTCGCCTTGGAAGTAGCTCAGCAGGCGCAGGATCTCGATGTAGAGCCAGACGAGGCCGACCAGGATGCCGAACGCCGCGGTCCACGAGTAGCGCGCCGGCAGACCCATCCGCACGCCCTCCTCGATCTCGTTGAAGTTGAGGATGAAGCTCAACGAGGCGACCACGATGCAGACGAGGCTGAAGCCGATGGCGAGCGGGCTGCCGTCACGCAGACCGGTGTTGATGTCGAACATCGCCAGCACGAAGTTGATCAGCATGACGGCGAAGAGGCCCGCCATCACGGCGATCATGCCCTTGACGAACTTCGGCGTCGCCCGGATGACGCGGGCCTTGTAGAGCGCCCCCATGATGAAGAAGACGCCGAACGTGGCCGTTGCCGCCTGGAGGACGATGCCGTCGTAGAGCGACTCGAAGAACTTGCTGACCATGCCGACGAACACGCCCTCGATGACCGCGTAAGCGATCACAAGAGCGGGGTTGGCCATCCGCATGAACGAGATGACCAGGCCGAGCACGAGCCCGGTCAGCGCGGCGCCGATCCAGGCCGGGCCCATCAGAGCGTCGGGGATGAGCGTCCACGCGGCGACCGCGGAGGCGCCGGTGATGCCGAGCACCGTGACCGTCTTGACGACGACGTCGTCGATGGTCATCGGCTGGACGGCCGGAGGAGCGGAGGGGTAGCCCGTCGCAGTGGGGTAAGGGTCGCCGTATGCCGGCTGACCGTAACCCGGCTGCGCGGCCGGCCCGTATGGCCCGTACCCGGCCGCTCGCTCCCGCTCGGCCGCCTGGCCGAGGCGCGAGAGCACCGGGTTAGATGTCTTCACTGTTTCCAGCCTCCCTTGAGGTTGCGGCGCTATGCCTGCGTTCAAGGGTAAGCGGTGAGTGCCGTTCGCGCCGCACCCGAATGCTGTGAGCAGGCTGAAAAACCCGTGTTTTTATGCTGCTCAGGGCGCGTGCGATAACGATCACGGTCGCGACGGGCCCGCCGCGACCGTGGACGATGGTGCCCGGGGCGGGTCTCGAACCCGCACGCCTTTTGGGCAGCCGCTTTTAAGGCGGCCGTGTCTGCCATTCCACCACCCGGGCGGCCTGCGAACACCGTAGCTGGTGGCGCCCGGGCAGTGGAAACGGCATTGGCCCGATCAACGGGCGGCGGCGCGGACCTTCTTCTCGGCGGGCAGCTCGACCGGCGGGGTCACCTCGGTGAACTCCTCACGCGGGCTGTGCAGCTGGCCGAGGGCCACGGTCTCCCGCTTGAGCATGAACGCGAGCACCCAGTCGGCCACCACGCGCACCTTGCGGTTGAACGACGGGATCCGGCTGACGTGGTAGAAGCGGTGCATCAGCCAGGCCGGGTAGCCCTTGACCTTGATGCCGTAGACGTGCGCGACACCCTTGTTGAGGCCGAGACCCGCGACACCGCCGACATGCTTGTGGCGGTACTCCTTGGGCGCGCCGCCGAGGACCACCTGGGCGATGTTGTCGGCGAGGACCTTGGCCTGCCGGACGGCGTGCTGCGCGCTGGGCGAGCAGTAGGCACCCGGGTTGGTCAGGTCGGGGACCTGCGCGCAGTCGCCCGCGGCCCAGGCGCCCTCCCACACCTCATCGGTCTCGAGGTCGGCGACCTGGAGGGTGGGCAGGCAGTTGACGTGACCCTTCGGCCCGAGCGGCAGGTCGGTGTTGGCCAGCATCGGCGACGGCTTCACACCCGCGGTCCAGACCAGGGTCTCGGCGCGGAACGTGTCACCGTCGGACAGCACGATCCGGCCGTCGACGCAGGACTGCAGGAAGGTGCTCAGGCGCAGGTCGACACCGCGGGCGGCGAGCTGACGGGCGGTGTAGGCGCCCATCTCCGGGCCGACCTCGGGCAGGATCCGGTTGCTGGCCTCGACCAGGATGAAGTGGACCTCCTTGGGGTCCAGCTCCGGGTAGTACTTCAGGGCGTCGGCCACGACGTCCTGCATCTCGGCGAGCGCCTCGATGCCGGCGAAGCCTCCGCCGACGAAGACGAAGTTGAGCGACGCCTTACGCACGTCCTCGTCGGGGGTCGCGGCGGCGACGTCGAGCCGGTCGAGGATGTGGTTACGCAGGTAGATGGCCTCACCGATGGTCTTGAGACCGATGCCACGGTCGCGCAGACCCGGAATGGGCAGGGTGCGCGAGACCGAGCCGGGGGCCACGATGATGTGGTCGTACTCCATCTCGTAGGCCGGACCGTCGATCGGCTGGATCGTGACGGCCTTGCGGGTGTGCTCGAGCTTGGTGACCTCACCGGAGACGATGCGGCACTTCTTCAGCTCCCGGCGCAGCGGCACCACAGCGTGTCGCGGCGAAATGTTACCGGCCGCTGCCTCAGGCAGGAATGGCTGGTAAGTCATGTGCGGAACAGGGTCAATGACGACGATCTCGGCCCGGTTCCGGTTGAGCTTCTTGGACAGGCGGAGGGCGGCGTAAAGCCCGACGTGACCTGCTCCTACGACGACGATGCGCGGCGGATTCACGCCACCATTGTCGCGCGCGCGGCCCCTTTCATGCGCCGTTCTGTGACGATCACAACGGCCCAAGTCAAGTGACGAAACACTCAGAATTCACTCGCGGCGGACCATGCGCGTTAGGACCATTGTCACAGTCGTCGCTGCGATCAGCCCGACGATGGTGGCCAGCTGGAACGCCTCTCCACCCAGGTCGGCGGTCAGGCCCAGCGCCAGGACGATGACCACCGCCGACAGCAGCACGACGAGCAGGGCACGGCCCAGCCAGAGGGCCGGGACGTCGAAGTTGACCATGGCGTCGTACGGCAGGACAGCCGCCAGAGCGGTGAGCGTGTGCCCCAGGTAGAGCACCGTGGCCAGTGCCAGTACACGCCACAGTTCGACCGGGGCGCCGTACCCGGCGGTGTCGATCAGCCAGCCGGCGATCGCGGTGAGCGCGATAGCCGTGCCACCCCGGCCTCGCGGGGCCGCCGCCGGCCAGAGCACCACGGCCAGGACCGGCAGCATGACCCGTGGGCTGGACAGCAGCTCGGCCGGCCAGGCCACACCGACGGAGAACAGGCCGGCCAGGGCGATGCCTCCGCGGATCATGAACGGCACGGCGGTCGCCCGCCCCGCGGCGGTCCTCCAGCGATCGATCCGGCGGTTCAGGCCGTTGAGCATGTCAGCGTCCCCTCGGGGCCGAGGCCAGCCGGGCGACGTCACGCAGCACCAGGTCGAGGCTGCCCGCCCCGGCCCACGCCACCACCGGCACACCGTGTTCGCGCAGCCGGCCCAGCACGTTCTCCCGCTCCATCCGCCACAGCCGGGTGGCCGCCGGTGTCCACTGGTTGCGTGCCGGTGGCTCGGCCTGCTCGGGCAGTGTGTCGACCGCCACCACGTACCGGCCGGACTGGGTGAGCTGGGCGAGCATGTCGGCGGCCCGCGGGTCGACCAGCGGGGTGAGCACCACGACCAGCGCGGACGAGGAGACGTGGTGGGCGCTGACGACGTTCTCGTACTGCTCGGTCCCGGCCTGGTCGGGCCGTACGTCGAGCAGCCACTCCAGCACGGTCAGATACTGCCGGCGGCCCGAGCCGGCGCGCAGCCTGCGGGCGTTGGAGCCGTACTCCAGCAGCGAGACCCGGTCGCCCCGGTGCAGGTAGTGCTCGGCGATCGCGGCCGCGGCCCGGACCGTGGTGTCCAGCACCGACGAGCTGCCATGGACTCCGCCGGAGAGACCGATCTCGCCGAGGACGTCGAGCAGGAGCAGCACTTCGGCGTCCCGGTCCGACAGGGTCGAGGCGACATGCAGGTCACGTGTCCGTAGGGAGACGCGCCAGTCGATGCGTCGGAGTCGATCGCCGGGCGCGAACTGGCGTACCCCCGCGAGCTCTCCGCCCTCACCCGGCCGCCGGGAGCGGTGCGCGCCGACCAGGCCGGCCGCGGCCGGCATCGCCTCCGTCGCCTTGAACGGCTCGGTGACCGGATAGACCCGGACCCCCTTCGCGGGGGTGACCACCGGACGGCAGGCCAGCAGGCCACCACACGCGGCGGCGCGCGCTGCGGCCGGGCCGACGTCCTGCCGGCCCCAGCGCAGAGCCTCGCCGGGCAGATCGATCGCGGCCCAGGCGTCGGCGTTCACGGTGATCGCGAACGGACGGTCCGAGTGCTCCAGCCTCAGCCAGGGCGAGGTCCGGGCGCGGACGACGACGAGGTCGTAGTCGATCGAGTCGGGGTTGGCCACGGTCAGTCCCGCCTCGACGTCACCGCCCTCGACCAGATGGGACTCGGCGGCGCTGATGGTGATCTCGGGCACGGCGACCGGCGTGCGGCGCAGGTTGATCGCCGCGCCGATCGCGAACGGCGCCGCGAGCAGGACCAGGTCGACGCGGCCCAGTGCCACGCCGAGCAGGAGGAGCAGGCCGGTGAGCAGGACCGTCCGGCCGAGAGCGCGGGTGGGCGCCCAGACCGGGCCGGACGACGACTCGGCCGCGCCCGGTGCGGGCACGGCCGGCCGGAGGCGCAACAGGTCAGTCATGCCGGGCGTACGTGGGAAGCGCCCCGCTGGCCGGGGCGGGCACCGCGGTGAGCACCTCCTGAACCACGAAGGACGGGTTGACCTGGCGCAGCCACATCTCCGGGCGCAGCGTTATGCGGTGAGCGAGCGCGGGAATCGCGACGTCCTTCACGTCCTCCGGCACCACGTAGTCACGGCCGGCCATCACGGCGCGGGCCCGGGCCAGCAGCAGCAGGGCGAGCGAGCCACGCGGCGAGGACCCGACGAGGACCGCGCTGTGTTCGCGGGTCGCCGAGGCCAGCGCAACGATGTACCGGCCGATCGAGTCCTCGACCGCCACCGACTCCAGGGCGGCCTGCATCGACTGGAGCGTCCGGGAGTCCACCACCGGGGAGAGCGTCGCCTCCTCCTGACGGCGTGACATCCGGCGCTGGAGCACCGTCCACTCCTCCTCCGCCGTCGGATAGCCGAACGACACCCGGAGCAGGAACCGGTCGAGCTGGGCCTCGGGCAGCGGATAGGTGCCCTCGTACTCGATCGGGTTGGCGGTCGCGATCACGTGGAACGGCGGGTCCAGACGGTACGTCACGCCCTCGACCGAGACCTGCTTCTCCTGCATCGCCTCGAGCAGGGCGGACTGGGTCTTCGGCGGGGTCCGGTTGATCTCGTCGGCCAGCAGCATGTTGGTGAACACCGGGCCGGCCCGGAAGGCGAAGTCACCCTTGCGCTGGTCGTAGAGGAACGAGCCGGTGACGTCCGCGGGCAGCAGGTCGGGGGTGAACTGGAGCCGGCGGAAGTCGAGGCCCAGCGCCTGGGCGAACGACCGGGCGGTCAGTGTCTTGCCCAGGCCGGGCATGTCCTCCAGCAGCACGTGACCGCCGGCCAGGATTCCGGCCAGCACCAGCTCCAGCGAGTCCCGCTTGCCCACCAGGATGGAGCCGACCGAGTCGAGTACCGCCCCGGCCAGCCGCCCGACCTCGTACGGGGGAAGAGCCTGCGTCACCGGCGCACCTTTCTCACAGTCGTTCCATGGCGTCTAGGTAAGTCTCGACGTCGCGGGCCTTGAGAGCGCGGCGGCCCGGCCCGGACAGCGCCGACCACAGGTCGTCGCCGAGGAGCTCCCGGGCCCGGCGCGGGTCACTGGCCCGGGTGAAGCCGTGCCGCAGGCGCAACCGTTCGTCGGCCAGTTCCGCGAGCACCGGCAGAACGTTACGCGCATACAGATCCGGGTCGGAGTGGGCCCGGTCCAGGTTCTGCTCCCACCGGCGGACGGCGGCACGGAGCGCGTCGCCGGACGGTGACGGGCCCGCGCCGATCCGGGACCGCAGCCGGGGCGAGGGCGGCGGGGCGGCCAGGCGGGCCGCGTAGATCACCACCCGGAGACCGATCAGAAGGCTGACCAGGAGCAGCAGCGAGATGCTCGTGTCCAGCGCGCGCAGCCCGGCCACGATGACCAGGGCGACCAGGCCGATGACGGCGGCGTTGCCGGCCAGCGTGACGGCGATCGACCGTCGCTTGTCGACGGCCTCCGGCTCCTCGACCGCCCGCGGGCGGTCGGCGATGCTGAAGAGATCGTCCAATCCCCCATCGCTCACGCCGTCACCTCCGCATGGACATGGCGCGGCCGGAAAGGACGAGACCCGCTCACGCCGTCACCTCCGCATGGACATGGCGCGGCCGGAAAGGACGAGACCCGCTCACGCCGTCACCTCCGCATGGACGTGGCGCGGCCGGAAAGGACGACCCGCTCACGCCGTCACCCCGCTCCGGGCGGCGCCCAGGTCGGCGCGGAGCCGCTCCAGGGCGGACCGTGCCTGCTGCCGCATCTGGTCGTCGACGGTGTGCGTCGCATACCGCGCCTCGCGGTAGACCTCCAGCAGGGCGGCGAGCACGCCGGCGTCGACCTGCTGTTCGGCGAGCAACCGTCCGACGTAGTCGGTGGGGCTGTCGCCGGGATGGCGTGGCGTGCCGGCCGTCGCGGCGGCGTCCTCCAGGCGCACCCAGCAGGCGATCACCGCCCGGCGCGGGTCACGGTCGGTGTCGGACAGCTCCTCCAGGCCGGCGTCGAGGGCGGCGACCAGGTCGTCGGCGGTCTGCTGGGCGCGGCGCGGCTGGTGCCGCCCGGCCCGGGCCGGGCGGCGGCGCAGGTGATCGCGGACCAGCGCCCAGGTGAGCCCCACCACCATCAGGAGCGCTCCGATGATCAGCACGGCGAGGGTGGCGGTGCCCACCCACGCGGGCAGCGCTTGCGCCGGCTCGGGCACGCTGTCCTGGAAGCTGGGCTGCACGGACGGGCGCGGCGGCAGCAGCGGTGGCCGGGTGGGCTCCGCGTCCTGCTCGAGCTGGTCGAGCTGCGGGGCGGACCGGGTCGCGGCGAGCGAGGTCACGAAGAGCAGTCCGAGGACAGCGGCGAGGGGCCACCATCGGCGCAGTGCGGCGAAGTCCATAACTGGCTCAGATCCGTGGCTCGGGGATTGTCGGCGCTCGCATCATGCCAGGCCCGCCAGATCCTTCGCACGGCCGAACACGTCGTCGAGCATGACGGGGGTGAGCCGGCCGGTGAACGTGTTCTGCTGGCTGACGTGGAAACTGCCCAGCAGAACGGGCGCACCGGGCACGTCGACCCGGGCTCCGTGCCCGAATTTCGGCCGGGGCACGGGCGGCCGCACCCCGAAGGCCGCGATCATGGCCGGCCACCATGCGGCCCACGCGAAGGCACCGAGCGCGACCACGACTCGCAGGGTCGGCCGGATCAGCTCCAGCTCGCGGCGGAACCAGGGTGCGCACGTGTCGCGCTCCTCCGGTGTCGGCTTGTTGTCCGGCGGAGCGCAGCGCACCGCCGCGAAGATCCGGGTGTGCCGCAACGCCAGACCGTCGTCGGCGGAGACGCTGGTCGGCTGGTTGGCGAGGCCGGCCCGGTGCAGTGCGGCGAAGAGCACATCACCGGAACGGTCGCCGGTGAAGATCCGGCCGGTGCGGTTGCCGCCGTGCGCGGCGGGCGCCAGGCCGAGGATCGCGATCTCAGCGTCG
Source organism: Actinoplanes sp. CA-252034 (assembly GCF_050956125.1). Lineage (NCBI taxonomy): Bacteria > Bacillati > Actinomycetota > Actinomycetes > Micromonosporales > Micromonosporaceae > Actinoplanes > Actinoplanes sp. CA-252034. The sequence continues at coordinate 841,017 of NZ_CP191846.1, read as the reverse complement.
GCCGGGCCGAACCCGGGGACCGGGCGACCCCAATACTCCTGCTCACGGAAGGACGCCCGCTTGGTCACCGCGACATCGGTGCGCCATGCGACCAGGCGGGGACAGGCGAAACAGTCCGCGACACCGGCGTCCACCGCGGTCAGCGAGGCCGCCCCGGCAGCCTGGGCGACGACCGTTTCGGGGGTACGCGCGGAGGCGCCGGACGGAAGCACCCGTCCAGCACAGCATCCCCGCGCCGGACGGAACGCCACCGGGTCGGCCGCGGACATCTCACCGATGCCCGTGACCGACCCGGCCCGGAGTCGTCACGAGGGTCAGTTGACCTTCAGGCAGAGCAGGTAGCCCTTGTCCTCCTGAGAGGCGATGACGGCACCCTCCTCGCCCTCCTTGAGACCGTTGTTGATGATCTCGTCACAGGCGGTGCTGTTCTCGTCCTTGATGCCCTCGACGCGGCCCAGCACGGTGTACTTCGCGTCGGACGAGGAGCACTCGACGATCTTGGCGGTGACCTCGGTGGTGGTCTCCTTGACCTCCTGCGAGACGCCGAGGCAGTCGCCGGCCTTCGCGTCCTTGGTCGGGTCCTCGGAGAGGACCGTGCCGATCCCGAACTTGATCGCCGCGATGATGGCGATGACCACGAGGGTGCCCACGATGCTGAGCGCCTTCTTGGCGAACCTGCCCTTCGGCTTGCCCTCCGGGGTGCCCGGGAAGGGCGCGGGCGGCGCGAAGCCGGGAGCGCCCTGGTTCGGGGGCGGGAAGCCGGGAGCACCCTGGTTCGGCGGCGGGAAGCCCGGGGCCCCCGCGTTCGGCGGCGGGAACTGCCCACCGGCGTTCGGCGGCGGGAAACCCTGGGGCCCCGCGTTCGGCGGCGGGAACTGGCCACCGGATGAGGGCGGCACAACCGGGTCTGTCATCGGGCTTTCCTTTCAAGGGGTACCGCCGGCATCGGCCGGCACGCGAGGATAGCGACCGTCGTCGCTCGCGCGCGATCCCCTTTGCAGCCTGATTCGTCACCGTGGCCGAGACGCAACCGTCGGCGGTGTCACCTGCTGGGACTCGGTGATGGACTGGCGTCTCGTGGTTGCCCTGTGGCACCCGCCGTCGGGCCTGTGGATGGACCTGTGGACAACGATGGCTCACCGCTCTGGAACGGCGCCCGTGCGGGACAGTAGGGGTATCCCGGATTGGTGATCGGCATCTCCTGGCCGTCCTCGTCGTAGCACGTCTGCTCCCCGAGCATGATGGGCTGACCATCCTGGTCGTAGAGCTGCACACCGACCAGGAGTTTTCCGTCACCGTCGTAGACGAAGACGTCGCGAACGCCACTCAACGGCTCGGGGCGGGGATCGGTGTATCCGACGTTGTAGTAGTAGTCACGCTGCGCCGCCGAGTCGACCTCGAAGAAGCCGATCACCGCGAAGAGGACCAGGAAGCCCGTGCCCAGCCGCTGCAGGCGCCGAGGCCACGGTGCGGTCGGCCGGCCACGGCGGCCCAGCCAGATCGACCCGAGGATGCCCAGGCCGATCAACAGGATCGCGGCCAGGTCATCGCCACCGGCGCGGGGCAGCAGGCCCAGCGGTGTGCTGTGGTCGTGCAGCATGAAGGCGATGGCCATGGCCGCCAGATAGCCCCGCAGAACCCACCAGGCGGGCCGCAACAGGGTCAGGAACTCGCTCGCCCGCGGATAGCCGAGCAGCGGCCCGACCTGCTCGTCGGCCAGGCGCAGCGCCCGGTCGATCCGCGCCCGATGGCGGGCGGCGGTCTCCGCGATTCGTGACCGCTCCCCCGGGGCGGCGTGGAGGCGGTGAAGCCGGCGGTCGCGCTCAACTCAGCCGCATAGGCCGCCGGTGGGCCGAGCCGCTCATACAGCGAGCCGCCGCCCTCGGCCAGCACCTCGGCCAGGTGCTCCGGCAGGTCCTCGAGCAACTCGTCACGGGTCGCGGCCGGCAGGCCGGCCAGCGCCTCCCGGACGCCCTCGACGTAGACGGCGATCTCGTCCTGTGCCGTGAGGTTCACGCCTTCCCCCGCTCGCGAAGCAGATCTTCCATGATCGACGCGAAGCCGTGCCACACCTTGCCGGAGCTCTGCAGCTCGGCGCGGCCGGCCTCGTTGAGTGCGTAGTACTTACGGTGGGGGCCCTCGTCGCTGGGCACCACGTAGCTGTTCAGCAGGCCGTTGTTGAAGAGCCGGCGCAACGTGCCGTAGACCGAGGCGTCACCGACGTCCTCCAGACCGGCCGCACGCAGACGGCGCAGGATGTCGTAGCCATAGCCGTCCTCGTCGCGCAGCACGGCGAGGACAGCCAGGTCGAGCACCCCTTTGAGCAGCTGCGTCGCATCCACGCGGAGCACACTACTTCGCAATCCGGAGTACCGTCAACAGCGCACTACCCGGGGAGGGGTGCGGGAGGGTCAGAGGGCCAGGCCGAAGGCGATGCCGTCGAGGATGTCGTGCTCCGAGGCGATCACGAAGTCGTGGCCGGAGCGCTCCTGGATCACCTTCATGATCAGGGCACCGGCCCCGATCACATCGGCCCGGCCGGGATGCATCACCGGCTCTGCCAGCCGCTCGGCGACGGTCATCGCCAGGAGCTCATCGGTCACCCGGGCCACCGTCGCAGCGTCGATCCGGCTGTGGTGGATGCGCGTGGAGTCGTACACCTCGAGGTCGTGAGCCAGAGCGGCAACCGTGGTGACCGTCCCGGCCAGGCCGACCAGCGTCCGCGCCGATCTCCCGGCCACGGCCGCCAGGGCCGTGTCGACGGCTTCGACGATGTCCGCCTCCGCCGCCGCCAGCTCCGCCGCGGTCGGCGGATCGCTGTGCAGGTGCCGCTCGGTCATCCGGACGCAGCCGATGTCCATCGAGATCGACCGCTCCACACCGGTCGTGCCGGTGACGAACTCGGTGGAGCCGCCGCCCAGGTCGTAGACGAGGTACGGGCCCTCGGCGTCCAGACCGTTCACGGCGCCCAGGAAGGACAGCTCCGCCTCCTGCTCGCCGGTGATCACCTCCGGATCGATGCCGAGCACCCCGCGGACCATGTCCCGGAAGTCCTGCGCGTTCGACGCGTCACGGCTGGCCGAGGTGGCGCACATCCGCACCCGGGTGACGCCCAGCTCGGCGATCTCGGCGGCGTAACCGAGCAGGGCCCGCCGGGTGCGCGCGATCGCCGCCGGAGCGAGCGTCCCGGTCCGGTCGACGCCCTCCCCCAGCCGGACGATCTCCATCCGCCGCGAGACGTCGGTCAGCTTGTCCCCGGCCACGTCCGCGATCAGCAGACGGATCGCGTTGGTGCCGCAGTCGACGGCGGCGACGCGCACGCTCACAGGTGCAACAGCATTCTCGTGTTCCCCAGCGTGTTCGGCTTGACCCGTTCCAGGTCGAGGAATTCGGCGACACCCTCGTCGTACGACCGCAGCAACTGCTCGTAGACGCCGTGCGGCACGGCGGCCCCGTCGATCTCGGTGAACCCGAACGACCCGAAGAACCGCGTCTCGAACGTCAGGCAGAAGACCCGCCGCACGCCCAGCTCACGGGCCTGGTCGAGGAGCACCGAGACGATCCGGTGACCGATCTTCCGCCCGCGCAGCGTCGGGTCGACCGCCACCGTACGGATCTCGGCCAGGTCCTCCCACATGACGTGCAGTGCTCCGCAGCCGACCACCCGGCCGTCCTCCGCCTCCGCCACCCAGAACTCCTGGACCTGCTCGTAGAGCGTGACGGTGGCCTTGCTGAGCAGCCGGCGATCGGTCGTGTACGTGTCCACCAGGGACCGGATCGCCCGGATGTCCCCGGTCCGGGCCCGCCGGACGTTCACTCGCCGTCCGTCAGGCGCACGCACGGGCCGCCCGCCCAATACGGCTCGACCGCGTCGCGCACCTCGTCGCCGAACGGGTTGACGCCCCGCCCGGCCGCCAGCGCGTGCCCGAGATGGACGTGCAGGCACTTCACCCGGTCGGGCATGCCACCGGCCGACACGTTCTTGATCTCCGGCACGTCCTCGATCGCGGTGCGACGGTCCAGATAGTCCTGGTGTGCGACCGCATACTTCTTGGCCAGCTCGGGATCGGTGCTGAGACGCTCCTGCATGTCACGCATGACACCGGCCGACTCCAGCCGGCTGCACGCCGCGGTGGCATGCGGGCAGGTCAGGTAATACATGGTGGGGAACGGCGTGCCGTCGTCCAGACGCGGTGAGGTCTCCACCACGTCGGGGTTGCCGCACGGGCAGCGGTGCGCGATCGCCCGGGTGCCGCGCGGACGGCGGCCGAGCTGGGCCGCCACGATGTCGAGGTCGGCGGTGGTGGGTTCGTCCATCAGTCCGGATCAGTCCTGGGGTTTCGCGTTGGAGGGCTCGGCGTTGGCGGCTTGGACACTGCTCCACAGCGTGTCGTACCACCGGTCGGGGGCAGCGGCCGGGGTCTGCGCGGCGGCCGCCTCGTCCTCCTCGTTGGGCACGACGAGCAACGGTGTCTCACCGGGACGCACATAGGAGAAACGCTCCAGCGCCTGGATGCGCAGATACTCCGGGTCCTTCCATTTCGCCAGCTGCTTCTCCGACGCGGTGATCTCGGCCCGCTGCGCGGCCACCGCCGCCTCCATCTCGGCGATCTGCGACTCCTGCTCCAGGTACACCCGCAAGGGGTACGTGTAGGCGAGAGCGAGAACGACGACGAGCGCGATGAGGATGGTGGCCCGGCTGGTCAGCGCGCGCGGGCGGGGAGCGTCGGTGCGCTGCGCGGCTGCGCCGCCGGAGGACCCCCCGGGTGTACGGCGAGCCGACGGCACCCGAATGGGACCGGTGTTCCTGGTGCGGGACGGGGAGGGCCGGCCGGCCGCTCCGACGCGGCGACGGGTCGGACCCTGGCCGCTCGGTGTGCGGCGTTCCGTCATCTCCGCCCCTCCCGTCAGCCGTGGCCAGTGGCACCCGCCCTGGAAACCTATGCCTCCGGAGGCGGGCGCCACAAACCGATGATCCGCTGTACGGCTGTCAGCCGACGCGGTAACGCGGGAACGCGCCCGCACCGGCGTACCGGGCGGCGCTCTCCAGCTGCTCCTCGATGCGCAGGAGCTGGTTGTACTTGGCGACCCGGTCGGAGCGGGCCGGGGCGCCGGTCTTGATCTGGCCGGAGCCGACCGCGACGGCCAGGTCGGCGATGGTGACGTCCTCGGTCTCGCCGGACCGGTGGCTCATCATCGTCTTGAAGCCGGCCCGGTGGGCCAGGTCCACGGCGTCCAGCGTCTCGGTGAGCGAGCCGATCTGGTTCACCTTGACCAGCAGGGCGTTCGCGGCCTTCTCGGCGATGCCGCGGGCCAGGCGCTGCGGGTTGGTGACGAACAGGTCGTCGCCGACGATCTGGACCTTGTCGCCGAGCTCGGCGGTCAGCGCGCTCCAGCCGGCCCAGTCGTCCTCGTCCAGCGGGTCCTCGATGGAGACGATCGGGAAGTCGGCGGCCAGCTTCGCGTAGTACGCGATCATCTCGTCGGTCGACTTCGGGGAGCCCTCGAAGACGTACGCCCCGTCCTTGTGGAACTCGGTCGCCGCGACGTCCATGGCCAGGACGATGTCGCTGCCCAGGGTGTAGCCGGCGGCCTGGACGGCCTCGGCGATCAGCTCGAGGGCCGCGACGTTCGCCGACAGGCTCGGCGCGAAGCCGCCCTCGTCGCCGAGGCCGGTGGACAGGCCCTTCTTCTTCAGCACCGACTTGAGCGCGTGGTAGACCTCGGCGCCGCTGCGGACGGCCTCGCGGAAGGTCGGCGCGCCGATCGGGGCGATCATGAACTCCTGCACGTCGACGTTGGAGTCGGCGTGCGCCCCACCGTTGAGGATGTTCATCATCGGGACGGGCAGCAGCGCCGCGTTCGGCCCACCGAGGTAGCGGAACAGCGGCAGCTCGGCGGAGACGGCGGCGGCCTTGGCCACGGCGAGCGAGACACCGAGGATGGCGTTCGCGCCGAGCGACGACTTGGTGTCGGTGCCGTCGATGTCGATCATCTTCTGGTCGATCAGGCGCTGGTCGGAGGCCTCGTAACCGACGAGCTCCTCGACGATCTGCTCCTCGATGTTGGCGACCGCCTTCTCGACGCCCTTGCCGAGGTAGCGGCCCTTGTCACCGTCACGGAGCTCGAGCGCCTCGAAGGCACCGGTGGAGGCGCCGGACGGCACCGCCGCGCGGCCGACCGACCCGTCGTCCAGGCCGACCTCGACCTCGACGGTCGGGTTGCCCCGCGAATCGAGGATCTCGCGGGCGACGATTGCTTCAATGGTGGCCATAGGTCGTGTCGCTCCCTAAAAGTTGTACGAATACAGTTTCGGTCCGCGACCCTGCGGGCCGACCACACCGCAGAGCGTATCGAGTCCGGCAATGGCGTGTTCGCGCGGCCGGTGAACTCCCCTGCCGGATCGCCTCAAACCTGCGGCGTACCTGCCGAAGCGATGAGCACTATGACCAGTAGCCTGTTTCCGCCAGACGGGTCGCGTGTCGAGTTGGACATCGGGGCCGAGATCCTCACGGAAGTCCGCGTGGTCCGGGTCACCGAGACCACCGTGACCCTGTCCCTTCCGCTCGCCGACGCCGGGCTCAGAGTCGGCGCCCTCGTGCTCCTGCGCTGGCCGGCCGGCCCCCGTGGCCGATACTCGCAGCAGGGGACCGTGCGGAGGACCGACGAGAACCGGATCGACATCACGCTGCTCGGCGACCCGGAGATCGAGCAGCTGCGAAACTTCGTGCGCGGCGGCGGGGGTGAGAGCATCCTGCTGGTCCGGGCCGACGAGCCGCAGCGCGTCGGGCGGGTGCACGACCTCAGCGAACGCTCGGTGCGGGCCTACTTCGGCGACGTCGACCTGCGGCCCGGCGAGGAGATGCTGCTCCGCCTGCAACTCGGCGAGGAGGTGGTCCAGTTCCCGGCCATCGCGTACCGGGTGGCCCAGATCCGCCAGCAGGTCCCGGTCCGGGGGCCCCTGGTCACCGAGATGGTCGCGATCTTCGAGAAGGACGAGCGACAGGCGAAGGTCATCCGGCGGTACGTGATGCGCCTCCAGTTGCAGGCCCGGCGCGAAGCCGCAGCGGCCGCCGCCCTGGCCGAGGAGGCACTGGCCGAGGCCTCCGTGACGGCCGCTCGATAACTCCGGAGAATCGAATTGAAATACGGTTGGAGGGCCCCGTGAATGGGGGACCTCCGGCCGGTTAATTGTCGTGCCATTCGCCCCCGAATCATCGACGAGTGTCGGCGGATACTCGATTGCGCGGGGTCGCGCCGGTGCGCCAGGGTGGTCCCCGTGCCCGCCACCCCGCACCGCGAACGTCCCCGGCCCGGCCTCACCCACCCCGGCCGTCGGCGGTGCGCCGGCACTCTGCGGACGGCGACTCTGCTGGTTGCGGTCATGGCCGCCACGGGGGCCTGCGCCGGCCTCGACCAGGCCGGCGCGGCCGGGATCGCCGACGAGGCGCTGGTCGCCGAGGCCGCCGACCGGGTCGCCGCCGCGGACGCGCTGACCTGGACGACCACCTACCGGCTGGCCGGCGGCGCCATCGCCCGGGTGGTGCGCTCCCAGGCGCCGTCCCGGATCGCCTACACCTGGCCGTCCGGCCGCTTGATCAGCACCCCGGACGCCGTCACGCGCTGCGCCGGCGACGGTGACCAGGCCGTCTGCACCGCCACCTCACCGGACGACGACGAAGCGATCCCCGCCTCGACCGGCCTGGTGACCCCGGCCGCGATCCGCGACATGCTGGAGGCCGCCAAGAGGGAGCAGGATGCGGAGGTCATCCCCCGGGAGACCACGATCGCCGGTCGATACGCTTCGTGCCTGAGGTTCGGCGGCGACACGGCTTTCGAGGTGTGCGTGACGGTCGAGGGCACGGTGGCCGCTTTCACGGGCACGGTCGACGGCACACCGGTGGAGATGCTGCTGACCGATTACCGATCGGGAATCGACGAGGCCCACTTCACCGTCCCGCCGAACGCCCGGCTGGACGACCGCCGCCCCGGCTGACCCCGGCCGGCCGGCGAATCCGCCGTCTCCACCCGGGTATGGCGCGCCGCAGGATGAGGGTCAGACGCCCAGGAGCGCTCGCAAGTGGCGGGGTGGGGGCGAACCGTGGGCCAGCATCGCGTCGTGCCAGGCTTTCGGGGTGGCGCCGAACGGGCGGGCCCCCGCGATCGCCGCGACCTCGGTGTAGCCGACGAAGTAGGTGGACAGCTGGGTCGAGGTGAGCAGCGCTCGCCGCCACTTGCCGGCGGCCTCGCCCTCCTCCTGAAAACCGCGGCCGGTCATCAGGGCCATCGCCTCGGCCTCGGGCAGGTCGTCGCAGTGGGTGAGCTGGTCGATGATCGCGTTGAGGCTCATCCGCAGCTGCATCTTGAGCTGCTGCACCCGGACCGGCAGGCCACCGAAGCCGAGACCGGCCATCAGCTCCTCGGCGTAGACGGCCCAGCCCTCGACGAACGGGCCGGACCAGCCGAGCGAACGCACCCGGGTGGCGGCCCGGAACCGGCGGGAGTGGGCGATCTGCAGGAAGTGGCCGGGCATCGCCTCGTGAACGGTGAGGTTGCGCAGCATCTCGTCGTTGTACTCACGGTAGAAGCTGGCGATCCGCTCGGCCGGCCAGTCGGCGGGGGCCGGCGCGATGCAGTAGAACGTGGGCACGTCTGCGGTCTCGAGCGGGCCGGGCGGGTCACAGTAGGCCACCGCGACGCCCCGGGCGAACTCGGGCATCTCCTCGATGACGCACGGATCGTCCACCAGGGACAGGATGTCGTGCCGCCCCACGAACTCGGTCGCCTCGTCCATCGTGACCTTGGCCAGGCCGACGATGGTGGTGTCGTCGGGATGTCTCTCGGCGATGCCGGCGAGGGCGCGCCGGACCGTCTCGTCGGTGGCCGGGCCGCCGGTCAGCTCGGCGGCCGCCTCACGCAGCGCCTCGCTGACCCGGTCGAGGTTGGCCCGGGCCCGGGAGAGGATCTCCGCGGCGGGCAGCTCGGTGTCGAGGGTGTGCCACAGGCGGGCCTCCCAGAGCCGGCGGCCGAGCCGGGGGTCACGGCCGTGGTCGTCGCCGTCGAGCCGGGCGCGCAGCCACCCGTCGAACTCGCCGAGCGCCGACAGCGCCGCCGCGGCGACCGGCTCCACCTCGCCGCGCATGCCGGGCGTCTGCGCCAGCAGGCGGGGCACCTCGTCGCGGATCAGCCCGGCGGTGCCGGCGAACTGGCCGACCGCGGTCTCGGTGTGGATGCGGGGCACGTCGCGCAGCACGGCACGGGCGGTGGCGAGCGCGTCGGGAATGGCCCCGAGACGACCGGCCAGGCTGGTCAGGCGCTCGTCGAGCGGCGCGAACGGGCGGGCGATCAACCCGTGCAGCAGCGGGCCGGGGTTGTGCTCCAACGGGTTCCACTCGTGCTCGCGGACCTCGGTCAGCTCGAACAGCTCACGCTCCACCCGGGCGGTCAGGATGGCGTGGTCGACCTGATCCTCCGGGTCGAGGCCGTCGGGGTCGACGCCGCTCAGCGCGTCACCGGCCTCGCGCAGCATGGCGACACGGCCGGACACGGCGGCGGCGGAGTGGTCGGGCAGGCGGTCGTCGAAGCGGTGGTCACCCGCGTAGGACGCGGTGGCGGGGTCGCTCTCCAAGAGCGCGTCGACGATGCGCTCGGCAAGCGGTACGAACTCCGGCATGCCGTGAAACCTACTCGGAAGGACTGACATTTTCCCGGCACCGGGCCACCGACCCACTCACCGTGTGAGCCGCCCCGGTGAGGGCCACACCCGGGGTTGCGGGGACGACGCGGAGGTCAGCTGTCCTTCTCGGCGGCGCGCACCGCTTCGGCGTAGGCGAGGGCCGCCGCCCGGAGAGCGGCTTCGGCGTCGAGACCGGCGGCGCGGGCCTCGGCGACCGCCCGCAGCAGCAGGTTGCCGAGGTCGTCGTCGGACGGCAGCGGCACGGACACGCCGCCCCGCTCGACACGGTGCAGGATCTTCGCGGCCAGAGCGAGGGCCGGCTGGCTGAGTGCGACCCCGTCGAGCACGGAGTCGCGGGACTTCTCCTCGCGCTTGATCCGCTCCCAGTTGAGAGTGATCTCCTCGATGTCCGCGACCTGCTCGCCGGCGAACACGTGCGGGTTGCGGCGGATCATCTTCTCGACCAGGCCACCGGCGACGTCGTCGATGCTCCACCGGTCGCTCTCCTCGCGTTCCTCGGCGAGGCGGGCGTGCAGCACCACCTGTAGGAGGACGTCGCCGAGCTCTTCGCGGAGCGCGTCGAAGTCGCCGCCGGTGATCGCGTCGTACGCCTCGTAGCTCTCCTCCAGCAGGTAGGGCGCGAGCGTCAGGTGAGTCTGCTGCCGTTTCCACGGGTCGCCGCCGGGTGAGACGAGCCGGTCCATCACGGTGACGGCGTCGAGGAGCCGGGCGCCGGGCGGGTCCCAGGAGCCGTACATCAGCTCCAGCTCGGCCAGGCCTGGCTCGCGGGCCAGTCGCAGCCCGAGCTGCCGGGCGAAGGCCTGGTCGCCGTCCGGCCCGGCGAGCCAGACGGCGGCCGATTGCCCGGCGACGGCGTCGAGGAGGCCCTGTGCGTCGGTGTCGAGCACGGTGACCGGCACGCCGGTGACCCGCAGCGCCTCGGCCTGGGCGCTGTCCGCTCCGGCGAAGACGGGGTACGCCCGGACGGCGTCCCACGCCTCGGCGGTCAGCAGCCCGGCCGGTAGCCGGGGGACGTGACGAGCAGGACGATCCGGGTGCTCAAGACAGGTCGTCCACCGGGACCGCCCAGCGGTCGTCGAAGTCGGCGGTGAGCAGGTCGAGGCCACCGGTCTCGGCCTCGACCCCGAGCACGGTCAGGTCGAACGCATACTTCGGGTTGAGCCTGATCCGCAGCTCGTCGGAGGTGGCCCGGACCTCCTCGCGGAGTCTCGCCGCGGCGGCGACCGCCTGCAGGTTCTGCTCGCCCTGGGCGGATCGCCAGGCCGCGTAGTCCTGACCGGGCTCGACACCGCCGTTGGCGGCGAGCTGGTCGTAGACGAAGCGCATGTCCGCCTCGGCTGGTGCGGCGGTGGAGACCAGCGACTGGGTGAGCAGGCCGCGAAGGTAGTAGTTCTCGATGTAGAGCTTCGCGTAGGTGGAGTCGGCGGGCAGCTTCTTCTCGGCGGCGAACTGCGCGTACGGCACGTCGGCGGGCAGGCTCACCGAGTGCTTGGCGGCGAGACGGCCGTAGATCTCGTGACCGACGAGCGCCTGGAGCGCCTGGGTACGGGTGAACGGCACCTGGGCCCGCTCGGCCGTGACCGTGGGCGCCGGGGTGACCTCCTCGCCGGCCTCCTCACGCTTCTTCTCGGTCTCGCGCTGCGCCTTCTCCGCCTCCGCCGCCGCGGCCTGCGCCTGGTCGGTCAGGGTGTCGTACGCCTCGGTCCAGACCTTGTCGACCTCCTGCTCGGTGATCTCCCCGGCGCTGCCCATGTAGGCGGCCACGGAGGACTCCGAGCGGCAGGCGGACAGGCCGCCCACGGCGAGGGACGCGGCGACAACAGCGGAGGCGACTCGGCGGGCACGCAGCATGGTCAACACTCTCTCACGGGCACTGTGATTTACGTCGCCCGGGCCGCGACGGTTTTCGCCGGCTCGCCGAGGACGTCCTTGAGCAGCTGCGCGCACCACTGGAGCAGGTCCTGGTCGCGCAGCAGCTCGCCACCGATCCGCCGGGTGCTGGGCCGGGGCACGCTGACCTGATCGGTGCCGGTCTTGTAGACCGAGTCCGGGTGGTAGCGCTTGAGCCGCATCTGCTTGGAGTCGGGCAGCGGCAGCGGCGAGAACCGGAGGTGCTTGCCCTGTACGGACACGTCGGTGAGCCCGTAGGTGCGGGCCACCTGCCGGAACCGGGCGACCGCGATGAGGTTGACGACCGGGGCGGGCGGCTCGCCGTACCGGTCCTTCATCTCGCCGACGACCTCGTCGAGGCGGGCGCCGTCGCGGGCCTCGGCGAGTTTGCGGTACATCTCCAGGCGCAGGCGCTCGACCGAGATGTACTCGGTGGGCAGGTGCGTGTCGATCGGCAGGTCGATCTTGACCTCGGGCTCCTCCTCCGGGCGCTCGCCCTTGAACTGGGCCACCGCCTCGCCGACCATCCGCACGTAGAGGTCGAACCCGACGCCCTCGATGTGACCGGACTGCTCGCCGCCGAGCAGGTTGCCGGCGCCGCGGATCTCCAGGTCCTTCATCGCCACGTACATGCCGGCGCCGAGCTCGGTGTGCTGGGCGATGGTCGCCAGCCGCTCGTGGGCGTGCTCGGTGAGCGGCTTCTCCCGGGGGTAGAGGAAGTACGCGTACGCCCGCTCGCGTCCCCGGCCGACACGGCCGCGGATCTGGTGCAGCTGGGCGAGGCCGAGCAGGTCGGCGCGCTCGAGGATGAGGGTGTTGGCGTTGGGGATGTCGATGCCGGACTCGACGATCGTGGTGCAGACCAGGACGTCGAACTCCTTCTCCCAGAAGCCGACCATCACCTTCTCGAGCTGTTCCTCGCTCATCTGGCCGTGCGCGATCGCGACCCGGGCCTCGGGCACCAGCTCCCGCAGCCGCCGGGCCGCCCGGTCGATCGACTCGACCCGGTTGTGCAGGTAGAAGACCTGGCCGTCACGGAGCAGCTCGCGATGGACGGCCGCGGCGACCTGCTTCTCGTCGTAGGCGCCGACATAGGTGAGGACCGGGTGCCGCTCCTCCGGCGGGGTGGCGATCGTCGACATCTCGCGGATGCCGGTGATCGCCATCTCCAGGGTCCGCGGGATCGGGGTGGCCGACATGGTCAGCACGTCGACCGAGGCGCGCAGGGCCTTGAGCTGCTCCTTGTGCTCGACGCCGAAGCGCTGCTCCTCGTCGACGATGATCAGGCCGAGGTTCTTGAAGCGGGTCGACTTGGCGAGCAGCCGGTGTGTACCGATGATGATGTCGACCGTGCCGTTGGCGGCGCCCTCCAGGGTGAGGGTGGTCTCCTTCGGCGTCTGGAAGCGGGACAGCTGCCTGATCTGCACCGGGAACTGGCTCATCCGCTCGGTGAACGTGTTGAAGTGCTGCTGGGCGAGCAGCGTGGTGGGCACGAGCACGGCCACCTGCTTGCCGTCCTGCACGGCTTTGAACGCCGCCCGTACCGCGATCTCGGTCTTGCCGTAACCGACGTCGCCGCAGATCAGCCGGTCCATCGGGACCTGCAGCTCCATGTCGTGCTTGACCTCGACGATGGCGGCCATCTGGTCGGGGGTCTCGGTGTACGGGAACGCGTCCTCCAGCTCGCGCTGCCACGGGGTGTCCGGGCCGAAGGCGTGGCCCGAGGAGGCCTGGCGCGCCGCGTACAGCTGGATGAGCTGGGCGGCGATCTCCTTGACCGCCTTCTTGGCGCGGGCCTTGCTCTTCTGCCAGTCGGAGCCGCCCATCTTGTGCAGGGTGGGCGACTCGCCGCCGACGTAGCGGGAGAGCTGGTCGAGCTGGTCGGTGGGGACGAAGAGCCGGTCGCCGGGCTGGCCACGCTTGGACGCGGCGTACTCGATGACGAGGTATTCCCGCTCGGCGCCGTTGACGACGCGCTGCACCAGCTCGATGTAGCGGCCGATGCCGTGCTGCTCGTGCACCACGAAGTCGCCGGTCTTGAGCTCGAGGGGGTCGATGGTGTTGCGCCGCCGGGCGGGCAGCTTGCGCATGTCCTTGGTGGACGCGCCACGACCGCCGGAGATGTCGTTACCGGTGATCACCGCGAGCCGGGACGCCTCGTCGACGAACCCGTGGTTCAGGCCGCCGCAGGTGATCAGCACCTGCCCGTCGGGGATGACCGAGGGGATCGAGTCGACCACGGTGATGCCGAGTCCGGCGTCGCGGAGCAGCTCGGCGGCCCGCTGAGCGGTCCCCTTGCCTTCGAAGACCAGCGCGATCGCCCAACCCTGGCCGGCCCATCCGGCGAGATCACCGGCGAGTCTCGCGGTGTCGCCGTGGTAGAGCGGGACGGGCTGCGCGGCGAGCGCGACGGCGTCACCGAGGTCCGGCGACACCTCGACGGGGGCGCTGTCCTCCCACGGGAGCGCGTTCTCCGGCTCCGGAGCGGCCAGGCCGAAGGGCGAGATGCTCCACCACGGCTGGTGCAGGACCGCCGCGTGCGCCCGGACGTCGGCCAGACTGCGGAAGGCGACGGCGCCGACGTCGATCGGCGCCTGGCCGCCGACCGCGGCCGCCGCCCAGGACGCTTCCAGGAACTCGTCGGAGGTGCGGGTGAGGTCGTGCGCCCGGGTCCGGATCCGCTCCGGGTCGCAGAGCAGCACGTGGGTGCCCGCCGGCATGCAGTCGATCAGCAGTTCCATGCTGTCGGTGCCGCTGAGCAGGGCGGGCGCCAGCGACTCCATGCCCTCGACCGGGATGCCCTCGGCGAGCTTGTCGAGGATCTCGGCCAGCTCCGGGTGCTGCGTCGACAACTCCGAGGCACGCGCGCGGACCGACGGGGTGAGCAGCAGCTCGCGGCACGGTGGCGCCCACAGTCGTGGCACCTGGTCGATGGTGCGCTGGTCGGCGACCGCGAAGGTGCGGATCTCCTCGACCTCGTCGCCCCAGAACTCGACCCGGGACGGGTGCTCGTCGGTGGGCGGGAAGACGTCGAGGATGCCGCCGCGGACCGCGAACTCGCCACGCTTGGTGACCAGGTCGACCCGTGCGTACGCCATGTCGGAGAGCCGTCGCGCGACCGCCTCCAGCTCCACCTCGCGGCCGGTGACCAGCTCCACCGGCTCCAGATCACCGAGGCCCTTGAGCTGTGGCTGCAACAGTGACCGGACCGGCGCGACGACCACCCGCAGCGGCGTGTCACCGGGGTGGGCCAGCCGGCGCAGCACGGCGAGGCGGCGGCCGACCGTGTCGGAGCGCGGCGACAGCCGCTCGTGCGGCAGCGTCTCCCAGGAGGGGTAGACGGCGATCAGGTCGGGGTCGACCAGGCAGGCCAGCGCGTCGGCCAGGTCGTCGGCCTCACGCGAGGTGGCGGTGACGGCCAGCACGGGCCGCTGGGCGCCGCCGAGGTCGGCCGGGCCGGCGACCGTGGCCACCACGAACGGGCGCAACGAGACCGGCGCGGTCAGGTCGAGCGAGTCCGAGTCGACGAAGCCTTTGGCCGCGAGGTCTCGCGCGCGGGCGAGGCCGCGATCGCGCAGAGCGGCAGGAACCAGACCGGACAGTTGCATGGCGAGTGACCCCCCGAGGGCACGACGAACAGCCCCGGTCCAGGTGGAGGACGGGGGTGTGCCCTCAGCTTAGTCCGACACACCGACAGATCCCGCACCGCGCGCCTTATCGCACAGCATGTCCGACATGCGGCGGGAGCAGTCGTGGAAAAGTGCCCGGACGTTGCGCACGAGATGGGGAGGCGAAACGTGCGAGCTCAACCTGTCCCGAGTGTCACCGGGAAGATTCCGCCGCAGCGGCCGCCGACCGGGCGCACGCCGATGCCGAGCGACGAGACGGACAGCACACATCTACTGCCCCGGCAGTCCGCCTACAGCGCCTACAGCGTGCTGGCCGGCCCCGCCGAGCAGGCGCCGGAGCGTGGGCCGTACCGGGTGCGGATGCGGCGGCTGGACCGTCGCCGTCCGATCCGGACACTGCTCATCACGCTGTTCGCCTTCGCTTTCGAGAGCACGTTCTTCGGCTGGCTGGTCACCTCGATCGAGATGCCCGACCGGGGCCTGCACACGACTCTCTACCTGGCCACCGGCTTCATGATCGTGGCGACCGCGGCGATCGAGATGTTCCGGCTGGTCAACGTGGTGACGCTGTGCCTCGCGACGCTCTGGGCCCGGGATCCGCAGCCGGTCGTGCCGGACACCACGCTGCGGGTCGCGTTCCTCACCACGATCGTGCCCGGCAAGGAGCCGGTCGAGATGGTCGAGCGCACGCTGCGGGCGGCCCGGCAGGTCCGCTACGAGGGCCACTACGACGTGTGGCTGCTCGACGAGGGCGACGATCCGGTGGTCAAGCTGATGTGCAAGCGGCTGGGGGTCCGTCACTTCACCCGCCACGGCGTCGCGGAGCTCAACACGCCGAGTGGCCGCTACAAGGCGCGGACCAAGCACGGCAACTACAACTCCTGGCTGACGGCGCACGGTTCGGAGTACGACGTGTTCGTCTCGGTCGACCCGGACCACGTGCCGGCCCCGAACTTCTGCGAACGGCTGATCGGCTACTTCCGTGATCCGGACGTGGCGTTCGTGGTCGGCCCGCAGATCTACGGCAACTACGACAACCGGGTGACCCGCTGGGCCGAGTCACAGCAGTATCTCTTCCACGCCCTGTTGCAACGAGCGGGGAACCGCCGGGGTATCGCCATGCTGGTCGGCACGAACAACGCGGTCCGGATCTCGGCGCTGGAGCAGATCGGCGGCCTGCAGGACTCGATCACCGAGGACATGGCCACCAGCGTGGAGCTGCACGCCACCCGCAACCCGGCCACCGGCAATCGCTGGACGTCGGTCTACACGCCGGACGTGCTGGCCGTCGGCGAGGGGCCGTCGTCCTGGACCGACTACTTCACCCAGCAGCACCGCTGGTCACGGGGCACCGACGAGGTCGTGGTCCGCCGGTTCGCGGCACTGCTGCTCCGGCTCGGCCCGGCCCGCGCGCTGCAGTACGCGCTGCTCATGTCGTACTACCCGCTGACCGCCGCGGCGTGGCTGCTGGGCGCGCTGAACGCGGCCTGCTTCCTGCTGCTCGGGGCGAAGGGCGTGCAGGTGCCCGGCGAGGTCTGGCTGATGCTCTACGTGGATGCCGCCCTCTTCCAGGTCGGCCTCTACCTCTTCAACCGGCGGCACAACGTCAGCCCGCACGAGAAGTCGGGATCGTCGGGGCTGGCCGGGATGCTCGCCTCCACCCTGTGCACCCCGGTCTACGTCTCGTCGTTCCTGTCCGCGGTGCTGCGCCGCCGGTCCGGTTTCGTGGTGACCCCGAAGGGCGACTCGACCAGCCCGGACCGGCTGGCCACGTTCGCGCCGGGCCTGCGCTGGGCCGCCCTCTACGCCGCCCTGCTGACCTTCTCCCCGTTCGTCGATCACGTCGACCCGGCCATGTACGCCTGGCCCGCCCTCAATCTCGCGATCTGCCTCACCCCGGTCACCTTGTGGCTGTTGCGCAGCAGGAAGGAAACCCCCGCATGAAGCCCCGCTCGGCTCCCTCTCTCGCTCGGCGGTTGACCAGTGGCCTGGTCACACTGGTGGTGCTGGCCGTGGTGGCGGTCGCGAACCGGCCGATGGTCGCGGTCGCCGGGGAGGCGCTGCACGCGTACCAGATCAATCGGCAGTCCTACAAGGAGAGGTACGGCCACTGGGCCCGCCTGCCGGTGCCCCGCGGTTTCCAGGTCAACGCCATCCACGCGGCGCTGTTGCACACCGGCAAGGTGCTGATCATCGCGGGCAGCGGCAACAACCGGGACGCGTTCGAGGCGAAGTCGTTCCGGACCGTGCTCTACGACCCGCGCGACGACGAGTTCACCGAGGTCCCGACGCCGACCGACGTGTTCTGCGCCGGGCACACCTTCCTGCCGGACGGCAAGCTGCTGGTGGCCGGGGGCACCAGGTCCTACGAGGTGCTCGAAGCCGACGTCGAGCACGCCGCCGGGGTGATGAAGCTCAAGAACGAGTCGCCGGACGGCGGCCCGCGGGTCTTCCCGAAGGGCACCCGCCTGCTCTCGGCCACCGGCGAGGTCTATCGGACCCGGTCGAAGGCGACCGTCCCGGCCGCGCGGAAGATGACCCACCACGGGCAGATCATGGTGCACGCCGGCGAGACCGAGGTGTGGGCCGACGCGGTGGCCGAGGGCGACCGCCCGGTGGTGCGCACCCCCGCGCAGTACAGGTTCGAGGGCCTGACCGGCGCCGACGCCCGCAACCTCTACGGCATCGCCGAGAAGATCACCCGCGAGAAGCAGGAGTACGGCGGAGACCGCACGTCCTACGAGTTCGACCCGCTGACCGAGCGCTACGTCCGCACCGGGAGCATGCGCGACCACCGCTGGTACCCGACCCTGATCGGCCTGACCGGCGGTGACGTGCTCGCGGTCTCCGGCCTGGACCAGTTCGGCCGGATCCTGCCCGGGCGCAACGAGCGGTATCTGCCCGAGCAGCGCCGCTGGGTGGCCGCGCCGGAGCTGAAGCGCTACTTCCCCACCTATCCGGGCCTGCACCTGATGGCCGACGGGCGGGTCTTCTACTCCGGCTCCAACTCCGGGTACGGCTCGGACACCGAGGGGCGCACGCCGGGCCTGTGGAACGTCGAGCGCAACACCTTCCGGGCGGTGCCGGGGCTGCGGGACGCCGGGATGAACGAGACCAGCTCGTCGGTGCTGCTGCCGCCGGCCCAGGATCAGCGGGTGATGATCCTCGGGGGTGGCGGGGTCGGCGAGTCGGAGCAGTCGACGGCGCGTACCGACGTCGCCGACCTGGACGAGGCCGAACCGCGGTACCGGCCGGGACCGGACCTGCCGAAGCCGGCCCGCTACCTGTCGACGGTCGTGCTGCCGGACGACACCGTCCTCACCACCGGCGGCTCGTCGGGTTACCGGGGCGGTCCGTACCGGGGCGAGCCGCGCAGCGACCTGTTCGACACGCAGATCTACCACCCGCGGCGCAACGTGTTCGAGACGGCGGCCGAGTCGACGGTCGGGCGCAACTACCACTCCGAGGCGATCCTGCTGCCGGACGGCCGGGTGATCACCATGGGCGGGGACCCGCTCTACGATCCGACCGGGAAGAACGCCGGCACCTTCGAGAAGCGGATCGAGATCTACAGTCCGCCGTACCTGTTCCGTGGCGACCGGCCGGTGATCACCAGCGGTCCGGCCGCGGTCGACCGGGGCGCGCCGGCCGTGTTCGGCAGTGCGGACGCGGGCCGCGTCATGTCGGCCCGGCTGTTGCGGCCCAGCACGGTCACCCACGTCACCGACGTCGACCAGCGATCGGTCGCCCTCGGGCTGCGCAGACTCGGCGACGCCGTCGAGGTGACCGTGCCGGAGAAGCCCGGTCTGGTGCCGTCCGGGTGGTACATGCTGTTTCTCATGAACGAGAACGGCGTACCGTCCGTGGCTCGCTGGGTGCGGGTGCGCTGACAGCGATGGCACGGCACCGCCACCGGAAGGGCCGCCGGGCCGGGCTGCTCGCCGCCCTGCTCGGCGTCACCACCGCCGCCGCCGTCGCGCTCGCC
Source organism: Actinoplanes sp. CA-252034 (assembly GCF_050956125.1). Taxonomy (NCBI): domain Bacteria; kingdom Bacillati; phylum Actinomycetota; class Actinomycetes; order Micromonosporales; family Micromonosporaceae; genus Actinoplanes; species Actinoplanes sp. CA-252034. The sequence goes on along the minus strand of NZ_CP191846.1, from coordinate 821,816 downwards.
CACGACCCGGCCGAGCCGGCGGCCCTACGGACGCCGCCGGCCACCGCGGCCACCCCCGGTCTCTACCTCGACCCGGGCGGGCTCGCGCCCCGCTACGTGCGCAACCTGCGCGCGTCGGGGCGGCACGCGGAGGCGGCGGTGATGCGGCGCATCGCCGACCAGCCGGCCGCGACGTGGTTCACCGACGCGCGGCCCGGGTTCGCCGAACGGGCCCGCCGGCTGGTCACCACGGCGGGCGCGGCCGGGCGGGTGCCGGTCGTCACGCTCTACTTCATCCCGCACCGGGACTGCCGGCAGTACTCGGCGGGTGGGGCGCGCGACGCCCGTACGTACCAGAACTGGATCTCCTCGATGGCCGCCGCGATGCGCGGGCGCCGCGCCCTGGTGATCCTCGAACCGGACGCGGTGGCCCAGGCCGTCTCGGGATGCCTCGCGCCGCGTGCCGTGGCCACCCGCTACCGGCTCCTCGCGCACGCGGTCGATACGTTGCGGGCCGAGCCGGGCGTCACGGTCTACCTCGACGCCGGTCACCCCGGATGGATCTCCGCCGCGCGGATGGCGCCGGCGCTGCGACGGTCCGGCGCCACCCGCGCCCGCGGCTTCGCGATCAACGTCGCCAACTTCCAGACCACAGGAGCCAATCTGCGGTACGGGACGGAGCTGTCCCGTCTGCTCTCCGGCCGGCACTTCGTCGTCGACACCAGCCGGAACGGCAACGGGCCGGCCCGCCGGGTCAAGGGCGACCGGCACTGGTGCAATCCACCGGGACGGCGGCTCGGACGTGCCCCGACCCTGCGCACCGGACGGGAGCTCGTCGATGCGTACCTCTGGGTGAAACGCCCCGGCGAGTCGGACGGCGCATGCGGCGCCGGGGCTCCCCCGCAGGTCAGTGGTACCCCGCCTATGCTCGGTCGCTGACCGGGTCGTGAGACTCTTGACTCAATTCACCCCCGGACGGGGGTACGCCGATAACATCGGCGAAGTCGGGACAGCGCCGTCCTGGAGCCATCCGAGCGAAGGAGCGCCCCGATGTCCGACGAGCCTGCCCACCTCGACCCGGAGGGTCCTGACGCCGCACTGCGCGCCGACATCCGACGGATCGGCACGCTGCTCGGTCAGACCCTGGCCCGGCAGGAGGGCCGTCCCCTGCTTGACCTGGTGGAAGAGATCCGAGCCCTGGTCCGCCAGGACGCCCCGGCAGCCGCGAACCGGCTCGCCGCGATGGACATCACCACCGGCACCAAGCTGGCCCGGGCCTTCTCCACCTACTTCCACCTGGCCAACATCACCGAGCAGGTGCACCGCGCCCGCGACCTGCAGCGCCGCCGGGCCAAGAACGGCGGCTGGCTGGACCAGGCCGCGAAGCAGATCGCCGAGAAGGGCGTACCGGCCGACGAGATCGCCGCCGCGGCCCGCCGCCTCGCGATCCGCCCCGTCTTCACCGCGCACCCCACCGAGGCCGCCCGCCGCTCGATCCTGTCGAAGCTGCGCCAGGTCGCCGACTCCCTCGACGCCGAGTCCGCGGCCGCCGCCCTCTACGGCGCCACCGACACCACCGTCTCCACCAAGCGGTTCGCCGAGCTGATCGACCTGCTCTGGCAGACCGACGAGCTGCGCCTGGACCGGCCGGACCCGACCGACGAGGCCCGCAACGCGGTCTACTACCTGAAGGACCTGTACGCCCACGCCGCCCCGCAGGTGCTCGACGACCTCGCCGAGACGCTGCGCCGCCTCGGCGTGGAGACGGCACCCACCTCCAAGCCGCTGACCTTCGGCTCGTGGATCGGCGGCGACCGCGACGGCAACCCGTTCGTCACCCCGAAGGTCACCCGCGAGGTGCTGCTCATCCAACATGAGCACGGCATCCAGGCCACCGAGAAGGCGATGGACACGCTGATCGACGAGCTGTCGGTCTCCCGGCGGCTGCGCGGCGTCTCGCTCGACCTCTCCGCCAGCCTCGCCCAGGATCTCGACAACCTGCCCGAGGTCGCGGCCCGCTTCCGCCGGGTCAACGCCGAGGAGCCGTACCGTCTGAAGGTCCGGGCGATCAAGGCGAAGCTGGCCAACACCCGCGCCCGCCTGGTCAACGGCACCCCGCACGTGCCCGGCCGCGACTACCTCGGCTCCGCCGAGCTGATCTCCGACCTGGAGCTGATGCGCGCGTCGCTGGCCCGCAACTCCGGCCAGCTGCCCGCGGTCGGTGTCGTCGCCACCGCGATCCGGCAGGCGTCCGCGTTCGGCCTGCAGCTGGCCACCCTCGATGTGCGCGAGCACGCCGAGAAGCACCACGAGGTGCTCCAGCAGATGTATGCGCAGGTCGGCGAGGTCGACGACTACGCCGAGCTGGACCGGCCCTCCCGGACGAAGCTGCTCGCCGCCGAGCTGACCGGGCGGCGGCCACTGTCCAACATCGACACCCCGCTCACCGAGTCGGCGCGCAAGACGTTCGACGTGTTCCACACCATCCGCGAGTCGCAGGTCCGGTTCGGCGACGACGTCATCGAGTCGTACATCATCTCGATGACCCTCGGTGTCGACGACGTGCTCGCCGCGGCCGTGCTGGCCCGCGAGGCCGGACTCGTCGACATCCACACCGGCCGTGCCCAGGTCGACATCATCCCGCTGCTGGAGACTCCGGCCGAGCTCGACGCCGGTGGTGACCTGCTCGACGAGATGCTCTCCATCCCGGCCTACCGGGAGATCGTCCGCGCCCGCGGCGACGTGCAGGAGATCATGCTCGGCTACTCGGACTCCAACAAGGAGGCCGGGATCACCACCAGCCAGTGGCGCATCCACAAGGCACAGCGGTCGCTGCGTGACGTCGCGGCCCGGCACGGCGTCCGGCTGCGGCTCTTCCACGGCCGCGGCGGTACGGTCGGGCGCGGTGGCGGCCCCACGCACGAGGCGGTTCTCGCTCAGCCGTACGGCACGCTCGACGGCGCCATCAAGGTGACCGAGCAGGGTGAGGTCATCTCCGACAAGTACACGGTGCCCGCCCTGGCCCGGGAGAACCTGGAGCTCACGGTCGCCGCCGTCCTCCAGGCGACGCTGCTGCACACCAGCATCTCCGTCGACCCGGTCCGCCTCGAGGTGTGGGACTCGGTGATGGACACGGCGTCGGACGCGGCGTTCACCCGCTACCGTTCGCTCGTCGAGGACCCGGACCTGGCCGCCTACTTCTGGGCCGCCACCCCCACCGAGCTGCTGGGCGCCCTCAACATCGGCTCCCGCCCGGCCAAGCGCCCCAACGCCGACGCCGGTCTGAGCGGCCTGCGGGCCATCCCGTGGGTGTTCGGCTGGACCCAGACCCGGCAGATCGTCCCCGGCTGGTTCGGTGTCGGCACGGGCCTGGCCGCCGTCCGCGCCGCGGGTCTCGGCAACGAGCTCGACGCGATGCACGAGAACTGGCAGTTCTTCCGCACGTTCCTGTCGAACGTCGAGATGATGCTGGCCAAGACCGACCTGTCGATCGCCCGCCGCTACGTGGAGACCCTGGTCCCCGAGCAGCTGCACCCCATCTTCACCAAGATCGAGCAGGAGTACGCGCTGACCGTCCAGGAGGTGCTGGCCATCACCGGTGGCACCGAGATCCTGTCGAACCAGCCGGAGCTGTCCCGCACCCTCAGCGTCCGCGACACGTACCTGGAGCCGCTGCACCACCTGCAGGTGGCGCTGCTCCGCCAGTACCGTGACCTGGGCGAGGCGGGCCGCCAGCTCCCGACGGCCCCGGGCGCCCGCCGCGGCCCGTCCGACTCGACGGCCCTGGAGCGGGCGCTGCTCACCACCGTCAACGGCATCGCCGCCGGCATGCGCAACACCGGCTGACCCGCTTCATCAGACGAATGGAGGCCCCGCACCGAATCCGGTGCGGGGCCTCCATTCGTGCGGCTCGTCATCTCCGCGGAAAACCCACCTCGGGGAGGACGTCGTCGAGGTCCCAGAGCGCCGCCACATGGGCCCGGGCCTCGACCAACGTCGCCTCGAAGTCCAAGACCCCCGACCGGTTGCGATACAGGACGTGGGATCCCTTGGCATACTCGCCGAATGGCATGGCCAGCAGTGCCTGAATCACCGAATGAACGATGAAACCCGCGTCCGCAACCTCGATCATCAACTCGAAATCGACATCGTCGCTCACGCCAGGCAGGTCACTGTCGGCCCATCGGCTGACAGTAAAACCGACATAGACGCCCGGAGCCCCATCCGGCAGCTCGACCTCAAGGCCGGGCGTCAGGGAACTCCCGTCTCCGAAATCATGGCTCAACCACATCGACTCCGCGAATCCACCGATTCCACGGCGGCATTCAGTCACCATCACCAGCAGGCTAGTCACGATCTGCTCGGGGTGAACCATCGACAACCACACCTCCAGATCATTGCCGGCTCCGAACAGGTGTCGGGTGGGGCGCAGAATCACCCCACCCGACACCCGAGAAATCTATTCTATCTCAAGCGTATAAATAACCCAGGCGCCGTCATGGCCATCTGTTCCATTCTTGATCTTTTTGATCACCAGCTTAATCTTGGTAGCATTCTCGACCTTTCCGGTCGAAGCGTCGGCCACCTTACCGATCGTCTTTTTGACGTCGACCACTTCCATGGCCTCCGTGTACCCTCGCGGATGCGCTCCACTCTTGACGATCGCTTCAATCCTGGCCTTGATCCGCTTGTTGTTCAAGGCATAATCGACAGCCGCTTGCGCCTCTTTCGGGTCCAGGAGTGAATGTTTCTGGCCCTTCTTCTTCTTGGCAAGCTCCAACATGTCGTCGTCGTCCATTTCGCCCACGTGGCTCTTGGGGTGCGCCTGCGCGACGCCGTCGTCAAGGTCGATCTTGCCGCAGTTGTGGACCAGGACCGACTGCGCACCGGCGCCCACGTAGTAGGAGTGGAAACCGTCGACGGTGAGGTTGAACGCCGCGCCCGTGATGGTTCGGCGCTCCACCCGCTCGACCTCGATGAGGTCGCCCTCGGCGTTCTGCACAGTCATCCCCGTCGTCAGCGCTGTCGCGCTGACCCAGGCCCGCAGCTGCGGTGCCCAGAACGAGTGATGCGCGGTCGCGGAGATCACCGCGGTGCCCGTGCCGGCGTCGCCGTCGGTGTCGACAGTGATGTCCACCAGCCGCTTGGTGCCGATCGCACCGCCCACCGTGGCGGTCACGCTCCGCGCCCCGGTCCGCCCGGTAGCCGGGTCGCTCGCCATAACCTGGTCACCGACGCGGACCTGCTCGATCGGCTTACGCCGCCCGTTCGCCAGAAGCACCGGCGTGCCCGGCACGAAACTGTTGCCGAACTTCGCGACCCCCGGGACGTTGGGTACGTTGTCGCACTTCTCCGCCAGCTCCTCGAAGACGTCCATGGCTTTGCGGAACTTGCCACTCATCCGCTTGCCCTTGAAGAACGTACCGACGTATCCGGCGAAGGGCAGCATCGCCACTCCACTGAGGGCGGCACCGGCGTAGTCGCCTCGGGCGAGTGAGACACCCGCATCAATGGCATCGCAGGCCTCGCCCGCGCCCGGCACCACGCCGCATGCCATCAGGACGAACTGGAGGGCATCCAGCAGCAGATCCGGATTGTCCTTGGCGAAGTCCATGATGTCGCCGAGCATCTCGCAGCCGGTGTCACTGTCCCGGGCGGTCACCGCGGAGCACTGCTGCGGCCGGATCAGTGCGTCGGCGAAGGAGACGTAGACCTGGACGCACTCCTCGGACATCTGGTCGGGGAGCAGGCAACTCCACGTCCGGTGATCGTTGTTCGCAGTCCCGGTACCGTCACTACCGCTTCCGGCTTCTTCGCTACGCCGCTGCTCTTCGTACGCCGCCAGCTGCTCGTTGTAGATCAGCACTGCGTCGTCCGCGGCCGCCTGTGCGGCCTCGGCGTCCTTCCCGGCGGCGGCAGCGTCTGCCTTGGCATCCGCAGCGGCCTGTCGAGCACCCGCGGCGTCTGATGCTGCACGGTCCGCGGCTGCGGTGGCGACCGCGGCGGAGCGGGCAGCCTTGTCGGCACTGGCCTTCGCCGAGGCCGCTGCTTGCTGAGCCTCCGCCGCGGACTGGGCGGCCGCGTCGGCGGACTTCTTGGCTGCGGCCGCCGAGGCCGCCGCCTGCTGGGCGTAGTTTTCAGCCTTGGTTCGTGACGCCGCAGCCTGGTTGGCGTAGTTGATCGCCTCTGCTTCGGCCTTGCGGGCCAGGGCCGCAACCTTCAGCGCCTCGTTCGCGTCGGCACGTGCCTTCTCCGCGTAGCCTTGTGCCTCGAGAATCAGCTTCCCGATGGCTGCCACGTGGCTGGCCTGCTCGTTGTCACGCTGGGCGGCCTGATAACGCGAGGTGGTCAGGAAGTAGGAGATGTACGACGGCGGACCGGCGAGGGCGACCTGAGCGGTGGCCTTGACCTCCGGGCCGCCGGCTTCCATCACCCGGTAGGCCTCGATCCGCTCGTCCGCAGCCCGGGCCGGGTACTGACCGGTGCGCAGGAACTGGTGCTGGTCTGCGGATGTGCCTGCCAGAGCCCTGTCGGCGGCTGCCTTGAGGTTGGGCCCGGCGGTCGCCTGGATGGCGTACACCGCCGCCCGGTCCTTCGCGATCTTGCCGGCGTAGCTGCGGGTACGCAGGAACTTCTGCACTGCGGCGTCGTCGCCGCTCACCGCGGTCTGCGCGGCGGTCTTCTCAGCGCCGGCCGCCAGCTTGTCGATCAGGGACCAGAGCCGGGCGCGGTTGTCCTGCCCGACGGCGGCCAGTCGTCCGTGGCTCAGCCAAGCCTGCAGCTCCACGTCGGTCCCGGCAATCGCGTCCTGGGCCGCCTGCCGGCTCCATTGCCCGCCGGTCTGCATCAGGGCCAGCGCGGCACGCCGACCGTTGTCGCGGACCACTTCGGCGGATGCTCCGGGCGCGGTTGCCGCGTTGAGGAGAGCCCGAGTCGACGGGTCGACCCGGTCCTCCTCCTCGGTGTCCCAGAGCAGTTCCCTGTTCCAGGCGACCAGTTCGCCGCCTGCGGCAATGTGGGCCTGCTGTACGGCGGCTGCTTCCTGTGACTCCTCGATGCCCTGCTCAGTGGCTTCGGTCAGCCGCAGCGCGTCCTGCTCCCGGGCCAGCTTCTCCAGGTCGACCGCCTGATTGGCGGCTCGGGTCGCCAGGTCTGCGGAAGCGACTGCGGCTTGCGCGTGTTTGGCGGACTCTGCTGCCGCCTTCGACGCGTCACCCGCGTGGGCGGCGGCGTCCTCCGCGGCCGCCGCCGCAGCGGTGGCGTGCGCCGCGGCATCCGCAGCGAACTGGAAAGCCTGGTCGGACGCCTTGGCAGCGGCCTTGGCAAAGGTCAGTGCCCGCTCGGCGGCCCGAGCCGCGGCAGCCGCCTCCCGACGGGCCTTGGCAGCGGCGTCGCGGGCCCGCTTCGCCTGCTCGGCGGAGACTCCTGCCTGGCCGCTGGCCTCGTCCGCGGCGGTAGCCGCGGCGTCCGCGTTGGTGCTCGCGCTCTTCGCCGCGTTGACCGCTTCCTGAGCCTGGGCCATCGCGCGGTCCCGCTCGACACGGGTCCTCTCGAGCTCCAGGGATGCGGCTGCCGCATCCCGCGCCTTCTCCGCAGCCTTCCGCGCATCCGAGGCCTTGTTCTTGTCGCTACGAGCTGCTGCTGCGGCGCTGTGGGCGTTGGCCGCCGCCTGCGCGGTCAGGGAGGCTGCCGTGGTGGCCCGTCGGGCGGCGTCCTCGGCGACCGAGGCGGCCCGCATCGCCGCGCTGGCGGCGCCCTTGGCCTCCTTCGCGGCCTTCGCGGCACCCTCAGCGGCGTCCGCGGCACGACCCGCGGCAGCCGACGCCTTCTTCGCCGCGCCGCCGGCGGCTTTTGCCTCGACTGCGGCTTCCTGGGCGGCCTTCCTGGCGGCCTCTGCCGAGTTCTGCGCCCGCCGTGCGGCATCGGACGCGGCCAGAGCTTCCCGCGAGGTGGTCTCACCGGCTTCCTTGGCCTGCTGGGTGAGCTTGGCGATGGAGGCCATCTCCGCATCCCGTGCGCGAGCCACGAACTGGCCCCGGACCAGGAAATACCGCAGGTCCGCGGCGCTCCCGGCAAGTGCCTTGGCGGCCGCGGCATCGAGAATGGGACCGCTGCTATTGACGCCACCGGTCAGCATCCGCGTGGCGGCGAGCCGGTCGTCGGCGAACTCCGACTTCTCCTGCTTCTCGTCGAGGAAGTTCGACACGTCCTCTGCGGTGCCGTTGAGGGCGGCCTGAGCTGCCGCTTTCGTGGTCGGCCCGGCACCTTCCATCACACGGTAGACACGAAGTCGCTCGTCCGAGATCCACGCTGCCTGGAAGCCACCGCTGATGAATGCCTCGACGTCCTCCGGCGTACCCGCCAGCGCTGCCGTCGCAGCAGCCTTCACAGCCGGACCGTCCATGCTCGCCAGAGCCTCAGCGGCGGCCCGGTTGTCTGCCGCCTGCGCCTCGTCGGCGCCGCCGCCCTGTTCAAAGGCACGAATGTCCTCATCCGTGCCCATCAGCGCTTCGGTCGCGGCCCGAGCGATCGAGGGCGTACCCTCTGCGACCTTCCAAGCCGTCCACTCGCGCGCGGCTTTGTAGTTGTAGGGCACATCCTCCTCGGCGGACGCCGGAACCGCTGACACCAGGGTCCCCGCGACAACGAACGCCATGGTGCTGGCGACACCTCGCGTGCCGATCAGCAACCATTTTCGCCGGATTGCCGAGCCTACAGATCTTCTTCGATACATTTTTCCCCCATGAGAAGTGGCGGAATTCGCCATCTACTGACGAACTCCGCACACCTTGTCAATCTGAAATGCGCCTACTGCCCGCGCATGTCCGGGTGGGACGACGGTGAATCGCTACTCGGGAACAGGGAGTGGATCAGCCGATGCGGAGCTCGACCAGGACCGCGGTCGGCAGGCCGTTACCGTCACCCGGATCGATCGCCTTCGGCGTGTTCGCCGGAATATCGAACACCTCAGTGCCCTCATCCGTCTGCGCCGTAGCCTTCACCGCAGAGTTACCAGCCCGCACACCGAACGTCCCCGGCACCTCAAGCGTCAACACACCCTTCGCACCCGACGTCTTGAAGCAGTAGTAATAGCCATACGGCTCCACCGCCACCGACTTCTCCACCTGAATCTCAGCAACCGGGCAATACACCTCGTCCTCAAAGGACTTCCGCGACGAGAACTGAATGTTCCCGTCACCCTTCAACACCTTCAGGCCGAACTCCGACAGAATCGCCTCAGCACCCGGGTGCGAGTAGTCCTCCACCAGCGACGACGGCGCATCCACCGCCTCCGCAGCCACACCAGCATGAGCAAACGTCAGCACACCAGCGGCCAGAACCGCCCCAGCACCGACCCACGGCAGGATCTTCAAGGCAATCTCCTTTTGCATGTTCGAGGGAGGGGCGTCAGAGGATTCGGGGGAACGCGGCGAGGGTCCAGCCGGAGCCGAACTTGTGCCGGGTGCCGCTGGCGAGGAGCGTGTTGTCGGCTGAGACGTCGCCGGTCGAGGCCCAGCCCCACAGCTCACCGGCGGGGTTCTGGTTGAGGATGTCCTGCTTGCCGTCGCCGTTGTAGTCGCCGAGGACGATTCGCGGGTACGCGGCCTGCGTCCAGCCACCACCGGCGATCCGGGACGGCCCGGCGAACATCAGGTTGTCGCCCGACAGGTTGCCGGTGGACGCCCAGACGCGCAGCAGACCGGTCGAGTCCTGCCGGATGATGTCCTGCCTGCCGTCGCCGTTGAAGTCGCCGGTCAGGATCCGCGGGATGTTCGTGGTGGTCCAGCCGCCGCCGACGGTCCGGGCCGGGCCGGGGAACAGCTTGTTGTCGGCCGACAGGTCACCGGAGGATCCCAGCGCCTTCAGCAGGCCGGTCGAGTCCTGGCCGATGACGTCGGTCCGGCCGTCGCCGGTGAAGTCGCCGGTCAGGATCCGCGGGTAGGCGGTGGCCGTGTAGCCGCTCGCGACGACCACGCCCGAGCCGGGGAAGAGCACACCCCCGTTGAGGTTGCCGGTCGAGCCCCACACCTTCAGCTGGCCACCGGCGTTCTGGGCGAGGAGGTCCGTACGCCCGTCGCCGTTGAAGTCGCCGGTCAGCAGCCGCGGGAAGCTCGTGGTGGAGAAGCCGGTGCCGACGATCCGGGCACCCCCGGTGAACAGCTTGTTGTCCGCCGACATGTCGCCGGTCGACGGCCAGGCCCGCAGCTGGCCGGTGGAGTCCTGGCCGATGATGTCGGCCTTGCCGTCGCCGTTGAAGTCGCCGGTCAGGATCCGCTGGATGTTGGTCGTGGTCCAGCCGCCGCCGACCAGGCGCGAGGCGCCGTTGAAGAGCCCGGAGTCCGCGGCCATGTTGCCCTTGGAGTACCAGCCCTGCAGGTCGCCGTCGGTGTTCTGGTGGATGATGTCGGACTTGCAGTCACCGGTGACGTCCGCGGTGTAGATCACGGCACCGGTCTGGGCGGTCGGGACCGCGGTGCCGGCGGCGTTGCACGTGTTCACCGCGATGCCGCGGATCCAGCCGGACAGGTCGTCGACCCGAGTCTCCTCCGCTCCAGACTCGGTGACCTCCCCCGCGTCCAGGCAGCCGCGCTGGGTGGACGTGTGGTGGATCGCGACGAGCTCGACGGTGCTGCCGGTGCCGCGCAGCGCGGGCCCACCGGAGTCGCCCTTGCAGGTCGTCACGGTCGCCGGATCGGTTCCGGCGACGCTCAGGGTGGTGGCGCCGACCGCGTCGACACTGACGGCTCCGGCGTGTTTCCGGGCGGAGATCCAATCAGTGGCGGTACGGCCGTAGCCGACCAGTTGCAGCACTTCACCGGCGCCCGGAGCCGTGGTGGCGAGAGGCGCCGGCGCGATGTCGCTGACCGGCGTGAGCAGGCGCACCAGAGCGAGGTTCCGGTCCGGATGCGGCACTACCCAGGTGGCGGCGATGGACCGGCCGAGCGTGACTGTCGTCGGCTGGGCCGGTGCACCGGCGGCGGTCTGACCGAAGCAGGCGCTCGCGGTCAGAACCCATGAGGGAGCCACGAGCGTGCCGGTGCAGGCCTTGCCGAAGCCGGCCTCTCCGACGTTCACCCGGGCGGTGAAGGGGTACACATCGTCGGCCACCGTGTCGCCGGTGACAGCTCGGGCGGCCCCGCCGCCGAGCAGGCCCGCCACCATCACCGTGGCGGAAACACCCGCCACGACGACTCGGCGGTGACTACGGGAGGGCATCAATCTCATCCTTTCGCGCCCGCGCGGAAGCGCCGCACACCCACGTGGCACGGGGTGCGCGGTGAAGTCGGAAGCGGGCAGACAGGGCTATCGACCGACAAGGACGCGGCGGCCGGACATCGACCACAGTAACCGTCAATGGTCGAGTCAGATGATATACAAAATGAACTATGTGATGTGCCCGTGTGTGGTCCGCGCCTCGGTCTGGTCCTCGAGCACTCAGGAGAGGACGTCGATCAGGTCGGCGTCGTGGCCGAGGGCTCGAGTGATCGTCAGAAGCTCCTGGTGCAGCGACTTCGGGATCGGCATGTAATACCGGGACGCGAGGTGCAGGAACACCCGGAACGCCAGGTCGGGGTGCCCGTGGCCGGCCAGATCACGCAGGATCCGCCGGGTTTCCGGCACGCCGCCCGGACAGGTCTCCGGAAACTCGTGGTCGGGGTGGGTGGTGAACCGGTCGATCGCCTGCCGGACGTGCTCCACCGTGGACGGCGAGACCGGGCGGCGGAGGAGCTCGTCCACCGCCGCCGGGTCGCTGTCGTGGTCGGCGAGCATCCGCTGGACGCTCGCCATCCATTCCCGGCCGGCGATGCCGTCCGGGGGTAGCCGGTGGACGCCCGCCGTCGCGGCACACCACAGATCCGCCAACTCGTCGGCGGTCGACGGGGTGGACAGCAACGTGCGGGCGTCGTGGGCGTAGAGGCTGCGAGTGAGCCGCCCGGCCATCGCCACCTCGCGCCGCATGATGCCCAACGCGTCAGGACCCGGCTCGCGTACGCCGTACAACTCGATGACGGACGAGAGGTCGATGAGGCCGAGACCGTCGGGCATCACACCAGCCACCGGTTTTCCCCTCCTCGGCTACGGCCGGCGCTTACCGGTCGGGAACGCGGTCTCCACCACGAACCCTCGCGGGTGACCCGGAACGCGGCGGATCCAGATCTCGTAGGTGTTACTGGTGTTGAACAGGTTGCCAGCGCTGTCCGCGACCCTGCCCAGCGGGCCGGACTCGTAGGCGCCGCGGAGCGTCAGGGAGACCTGTGAGCCGCCCTCCGGGTTCTCCCGCAGGAACTTGTCGATCCGCTTCTTCTCCTTCTTGAGGGCGTGGTTGATCACCTCTTGCGCGGTCGCCGCGTCCTTCCAGCGGGAAGCGTCCTTTCCTTCGTTCTGCGCCCGGGTCTTGATGCCGTCGTCGTCGATGTCGACGTGCTTGGCCTTCGTGTGCGCCGGCTCCGGCAGGCCCGGGATCTGCACGCCCTCGTCGGCGTCCAGCTCACCACAGTTGTGCACCAGCAGCGGCGTCTGCTCGGCCAGCACGTAGTAGGTGTGGAAGCCCCCGACGGTCAGGTTGTACGCGCTGGTGACCTCGGTGCGCTCTTTCACATCGGTGACCCGGACCCGGTCGCCGTCGGCGTCGAGCAGGTCGGTGCCGGCCGTCAACTGCCCGGCGGGCATCCAGGACTTGCGTGCGGGCACCCAGAACGGGTGGCCGGCGGTGGCGGAGATGGTCGCGGCGCCCTTGTCGCCGGCGACCTCGACGTCGACGATCTCCTTGGTCCCGTGACCGGTGATGGTCGCGGTGACCGGCCGTGCACCGGTCCGGCCGAACACCGGATCGGTGGCGAGCACCGAGTCACCGACCCGCAGGTCCTCGATCTCCTCGCTGCTGCCGTCGGCGAGCAGCACCCGGGTACCGGGGACGAAGCTGTTCGGGCACTTGCCCTTGCGGATCTTGTCGATGAGCTTCTTGATGTTGCGGAACTTGTCGGAGCTCTTCCACGCCTTGAGAGCCGTCGTGCCGTAGCCCAGCAGCGGAATCGCCGAGCCGGCGGACAGGATGCCGCCGAGCCAGTCGCCACGGCCGATGGACACCGCGGCGTCGATGCCGTCACAGACCTCGCCGGCGACGGGCACGAGACCGCAGCCCATCAGGACGAACTGGAGCATGTCCAGCATGACCTCGTCGTTCTCGCCGATGAACTGCTTGAGGTCGCCGAGCATCCGGCAACCGGGCGAGTTGGCGTTCGCCGGCGTCGCACACTTCGGCTGGTTCGCCAGCGCCTCCGCGAAATCCTTGTAGACCTTCAGGCACTCGGTGGACACCGCTGACGGGTCGAGCTGCAGACAGCCCCACGTCTTGTGGTCGTCGGCCGCGCTCCCCGTACCGTCCGAACCGGTGCCGTCCGTGGTGTCGCGCTGCCTGGCCTCGTACTCCTTCAGCTTCCGCGTGTAGATCGCGGACGCCTCCTTGGCGGCCGTGTCCGCGGCCGCCGCGTCCTTGCCGGCCGCGGTCGCGGACGCACGGGCCTCCCGCTTGGCGGCGTAGGCCGCGTCGGCGTCGGCACGCGCACGCTGGGCGGCAGCCGTGGCGGTCGCCGCGGACTGAGCGGCGGCGTTCGCGCTGGCCTGCGCCGAGGCGGCGGCCTGCTTGGCCTTGGTGGCCGACTGCGCGGCCTGGTCGGCCGACTTCTTCGCCTCGGCCGCACTGGCCTTGGCGTCGTTGGCGTAGCCGGCGGCCTTGTTGGCGTACGCGGCCGCATCAGCGGCGGCCTTGTTGGCCTCGTCGACCTTGCCCCACGCGTTCAGGGCGGCCTTGTTGGCGGTCGCCGCGTCGGCAAGAGACTTCTGCGCATACTCCTGCGACTGGATCACCAGAGCGCGAGCCGCCTGCACGTGCGCGGCCTGCTCCTGGTCCCGCTGCATCGCCTGGAACTGCGACGTCGTCAGGAAGTAGGTCAGGTAGGACTTGGGGCCGGCGAGCGCCACCTGCGCGGCGGCCTTCACCTCCGGCCCACCGGCCTCCATGATCCGGTAGACCTCGATACGGTCGTCCGCCGCACGAGCCGTGTACTGGCCCTCACGCAGGAACTTGTGCATGTCCGCGCTCGTGCCCGCCAGCGCCGCATTCGCGGCGTTCTTGACGTTCGGACCCGGAGACGCGTCCAGGATCGCGTAGATCTTCGAGCGATCCTGCGCCACCTTCCCGGCGTGGTTACGGGTTCGCAGGAACCGCTCCACAGCCGCGTCGTCACCGGTCAGCGCCGTCTGGGCGGCGGTCTTCTCGGTACCGTCGGGCAGCGTGTCGATCAGGCGCCACACCTTGGCCCGGTCGTCCTGGCCGACCGCGGTCCGGCGGCCCTCGGCCAGCCACGACCGCATCTCGGTCTCGCCGCCGGCGAGCGCCTCCTCGGCGGCGCCCTTCGTCCACTCGCTACCGGTGGTCAGCAGCGTCACCGCCGCCTTGCGGCCCTTCGCCAGCATGACGTCCGTGCCCGCGGTGGCCGCCTCGTTGAGCAGCTGGCGGGTGGCCGCGTCGACGCGGTCCTCCTCAGCGGTGTCCCAGAGGAGCTTGTTGTTCCAGGCGACGGCCTCGCCACCCTCGGCCTTCTGCTTCTCCTCCAGGCGAAGAGCGTCCTGCGCCTGAAGGATGCCCTGCTCGGTGGCCTCGGCGAGACGGGTGGTGTCGGCCTCGCGGGCCGCCTTCTCCAGATTCGCCGCCTGCTCAGCGGTGGCGACCGCCATGTTCGCGGCCTCGACCGCGGCCGCGGCGTGCTTGGACGCCTCGGTCGCCGATTTCTCACCACGCTCAGCAGCAGCCGCCGCAGCGTCGGCCGCGTCGGCAGCCCGCTCCGCGTGCGCGGCAGCCTGACGGGCGTACTCGAACGCCTGATCCGACGCCACCGCGGCCTTACGCGCGAAAGCAACCGCCCGCTCAGCGGCCCGCGCCGACGCGGCAGCAGCACGACGAGCGTCCTCGGCGGCCTTGCGTGCCCGCGCGGCCTCCGCCTCGGAGACACCCGCCTGCGCACCCGCATCGTCGGCGGCGGCAGCCGCCGCGTCCGCGTCCGAGCTGGCGCCCTTGGCCGCGTTGGCGGCCTTCTCCGCCTCCGCCAGCGCCCGGTCGCGCTGCGCGCGGACCTGGTCCAGCTCACGAGCCTTCGCCGCCGCATCCCGGGCGGCCTCGGCCGCGATCCGGGCGGTCCTGGCGTCACCGGCACCGGTACGCGCGTTCGCCGCCGCCTGCTGAGCACGAGCCGCAGCCTGCGCCGTCGCCGACGCCGCGGCAGTCGCCTTACGAGCAGCATCCGACGCGATCCCGGCGGCACGCATCGCCGCATTCGACGCACCCACGGCGTCACGGGCGGCGTCAGCCGCACCCTTCGCCGCGTCGGCAGCACGACCGGCGGCGGCGTCCGCCTTCTTCGCCGCCCCACCGGCGGCCCTGGTCTCCGCCGCGGCGGTCTGCGCCGCCTTCTTCGCCTCGTTCGCGGCGTTCGCCGCACGGTTCGACGCATCGGTCGCCGCGGTGGCCTCCCGCGCCGTCGTCTCGGACGCCTGCTTGGCCTGCTGCGTCAGGCTCTGCAGTGACGCCAGCTCCGCGTCCCGCGCACGGGCCACCAGCTGCCCGTAGCCAAGGAACTCCTGCAGCTCCTCGGGCGTTCCGGCCAGCGCCTCCTGCGCCGCGGCGTTCAGGACGGGACCGCTGTTCGTCGGTCCGCCGGTCAGCATCCGCGTCGCAGCGATCCGGTCGTCGGCGTACAGCGCCTTCTCGTAACCGGTGGAGAGGAAGTTCTCGAGATCCTCCGCGGAACCGGCAAGCGCGGTCTGCGCCGCGGTCTTGACCGTCGGCCCCCCGGTCTCCAGCAGACGGGTGGCACGGATCCGCTCATCGGCGTTCCAGCTGGAGGTCCAGCCGGTGTTGACGAACTGCCGGATCGCCGCCGGCGACGTCTGCATCGCCTGGAGCGCCGCGGCGCGGGTGGTCGGACCGTCCAAGGACGCCAGGGCCTGAGCGCCGGCCAACTCGTCGGCGGCCTGGGCCTCGTCGTAGCCGGTACTGAAGTACTGCCGGAGATCGTCGACGGAACCGGTCAGGGCGGCCGCGGCGGCGCGGCGCACCGAGGGGCCGCCGTTCAGCATGTCGGCCAGCGCGGTCGGCCGGTCGGTGATCGGGACGTCAGCCGACGCGGGAACTGCCGGATACAGCAGGGCGCCGGTCAGGAAGATCGACAGAGCCAGGGTACGGCGCCTGCCGCGCGTGAGGTCGGACAAGGGTCTGGACATCGTTCCCCCGTGATCGAAGTGGATCCACGGGGTACGGCGAAGGGAGCTTCATCGATCCCCCGTGGCTCGAGCAGCGATCAAAAACATAGATGGATGTCACGCGGTTGTAAACCGGTCACACTGTGACATCGGTGATGATCATCGCTTGACCACTCATCGCAGGAGGAGTAGGCGCAAACTGCTCAGGATCTAGACGACGAAGGGCGACCGCCCGAAAGCGGCCGCCCTTCTCATGTGCTTGATCAGCCGATGCGGAGCTCGACCAGGACCGCGGTCGGCAGACCGTTGCCGTCACCCGGATCGATCGCCTTCGGCGTGTTCGCCGGAATATCGAACACCTCAGTGCCCTCATCCGTCTGCGCCGTAGCCTTCACCGCAGAGTTACCGGCACGCACACCGAACGTCCCCGGCACCTCAAGCGTCAACACACCCTTCGCACCCGACGTCTTGAAGCAGTAGTAGTAGCCATACGGCTCCACCGCCACCGACTTCTCCACCTGAATCTCAGCAACCGGGCAATACACCTCGTCCTCAAAGGACTTCCGCGACGAGAACTGAATGTTCCCGTCACCCTTGAGAACCTTCAAACCGAACTCCGACAGAATCGCCTCAGCACCCGGGTGCGAGTAGTCCTCCACCAGCGACGACGGCGCATCCACCGCCTCCGCAGCCACACCAGCATGAGCAAACGTCAGCACACCAGCGGCCAGAACCGCCCCAGCACCGACCCACGGCACGATCTTCTTCATGGAGTTCTCCGTTCTCAGTCGCGGGGGCCGAAGCGGATGGGGTCCGCCCAGTCGATTGCCTTGTCGTCACGGACGGTGAAGTACAACAGCGCGCCCGTGGTGTCCTTGGCGAGGATCCCGGCACGCTTCTCCTGACCCAGAACGATCGGGGTGAGGCCGCTGCGGCTGTTCCATCCGGTGCCGGCGCCGGCGTCGACGCCCGGGCCGAACTGGGTGCCGGCCGCGGTGCCCGGGTAGATGTTCACGGCGCCGGTCGAGGTGACCACCGTGAGCAGGTCGTCGTAGTCGTCGTTGTTGACGCTGCCGAGGGTGACCTCCTTGCAGCAGCCCCAGCCGGTGCCGTAGACGACACCGGCGCTGAAGCTTCCGCCGGTGGCGTTGCCCTTGTACAGGAACAGCTGCTGGGTCGACGACTTCACCACGAGCAGGTCGTCGTACTGGTCACGGTCGACCTTGCCGATCGCCACGTCCCGCAGATCCGTGGACCAGCCGGAGCCGACCTGCACCCGGGCACCGAAGGTCACGCCGGCAGCGGTGCCGGGGTACAACCACTGGATGTCGGTCGCCGTCTCGATGGCCACCAGGTCGTCGTACGCGTCCCGGTTGATCCTGCCGACCGCCAACTCCCGCATGGTGTTCCAGTTGGTGCCGATCTGCACACGCGGCCCGAAGGTGTCGGCAGCGGTGCCGGGGTGCAGCCACAGCACACCGGCGGAGTCGGTGCCGATGACGTCGGTGTACGCGTCACGGTTGAACTTGCCGGTGACCAGGTTGGCCAGGTCGGACGGCTGCGGCACGTAGATCTTGCCACTGGGCTGGATGCGGGCGCCCCACCCGGCGGTCGCGGTACGCGGGTGCAGGTAGGTCCGCCCGTTCGCCGAGTCGACGCCGATCAGTCCCTGGATGCCGGTGTTGTCGACGGTGCCCTTGGCCAGGTAGGAGGCGTAGTTCCAGCCGGTTCCCGCGCCGGCGTCGGCACCGGGGCCGAACTGGGTGCCCGCGGCCGTGCCCGGGTAGATCCGCATCGCGCCGGTGGACGACTCGACGGTGATCAGGTCGTCGTAGTCGTCGGTGTTGAACTTGCCCACCTGCAGCTGCTTGCAGCAGCCCCAGCCGGTGCCGTAGACGACACCGGCGCTGAAGCTTCCGCCAGTGGCGTTGCCCTTGTACAGGAACAACTGCTGGGTCGACGACTTCACCACGAGCAGGTCGTCGTACTGGTCACGGTCGACCTTGCCGATCGCCACGTCCCGCAGATCCGTGGACCAGCCGGAGCCGACCTGCACCCGGTTGCCGAACACCCCACCCGCCGCGGTACCGGGATACAACCACTGGATGTTGGTCGCCGTCTCGATGACCAGCAGGTCGTCGTACGCGTCCCGGTTGACCTTGCCGACCGCGAACTCGCGCATGGCGTTCCAGCCGGTGCCGATGCGGACGCGGTCGCCGTAGGCGGTGCGGGTCTTCGTCCCCGGGTGCAGCCAGAGATTACCGGCGGCGTCGGCGGCGATCAGGTCCTCGATGCCGTCCCGGTTGAACTCGCCGGTGACCGGCTCGCGCAACCCGTCGGGCACGGTCGCGACACCGGCCCGGATCCAGTCGGAGAGATCATCGGTACGGGCCTCGAAGGCGCCCTCCCGGGTCTCCGACTCGCCGAGGCACCCGTTCTGCCAGGACGTGTCGCTGATGCCCACCAGTTGGGGGCCGCCCGCGGTCTCGCGGAACGCCGGTCCACCCGCGTCGCCCTTGCACAGGGTCGCTCCGCTGGTGGCGCCGCTCACCGCGAACGCGTCCGCGGTCACGTCGCCGACGGTGAACTCGCCGGCGTGCATCCGGGTCGGCACCCAGACGGTGCTTGTCCGGCCGTACCCGGCGATGCGCAGTGTCTCGCCCGCGACCGGAGCGCCGCCGTCGAGCGCCACCGGCGTGATGTTCTTGACCGGCGCGGACAGCTCCGCGAGCGCGATGTTGCGGCTGGCGTGCGGCGTGACCGACACCACGGACAGCCGGTGCCCCGTGACGGCCTGCAGGTTGGCGCGGCCGAGAACGACGGTCGTCGGCCGGGTCGGCGCACCGGCGGCGACCTGGCCGGTCCCGTCGGCGAAACAGGACTTGGCGGTGACGATCCACCGCGCGTGCACGAGCGCACCCGTGCAGGCGGCGTCCTCACCGAAACTCACCTTGGCGACGAAGGGCAGGCCGCCGTCCGGCACCTCCTGAGCGCCGGCCACCGCCAGCGCCGTCCCTCCACCTAGGAGGCCGACCGTGACGCCTGCTACGAGCAGGCCGGCCCCCCACGAACGCATATGTCTGCGCATCTCACTCCCCGTGTCTTCACCGACATGCAGCAGGCGAATGATAGAGAAGATCCTCGATAGAGTGGGGGTTAACACCAGCGGTCCGCGAAGCGGCCCATCCGCCGACCAGGGACATCAGGTCGCGGTCCGTCAACTTCCTCGATATTTAGTGACAGCAATCACATCGCCGTCGATCACTCCACGGGATGGGTCCGCGGCGCCGCCACGGCCCATCCCCGGAGAGATGATCAGCCGATGCGGAGCTCGACCAGGACCGCGGTCGGCAGACCGTTGCCGTCACCCGGATCGATCGCCTTCGGCGTGTTCGCCGGAATATCGAACACCTCAGTGCCCTCATCCGTCTGCGCCGTAGCCTTCACCGCAGAGTTACCGGCACGCACACCGAACGTCCCCGGCACCTCAAGCGTCAACACACCCTTCGTGCCCGACGTCTTGAAGCAGTAGTAGTAGCCATACGGCTCCACCGCCACCGACTTCTCCACCTGAATCTCAGCAACCGGGCAATACACCTCGTCCTCAAAGGACTTCCGCGACGAGAACTGAATGTTCCCGTCACCCTTCAACACCTTCAGGCCGAACTCCGACAGAATCGCCTCAGCACCCGGGTGCGAGTAGTCCTCCACCAGCGACGACGGCGCATCCACCGCCTCCGCAGCCACACCAGCGTTGGCGAACGTCAGCACACCAGCGGCCAGAACCGCCCCAGCACCGACCCACGGCACGATCTTCTTCATTGATTGTCAGCCTTTCTCAGGAGCGGTCTTCGGGCAGTTCGATGCTGCTGTAGGAACCGAACGTGGTGGATCGGTACGCCTGGACCGGAGCGGCGAAACCGCCGTTCGCGGCCGCGGTCAGGGTGTGCAGGGAGACGCTGCCGTCCGTACCGCCGAAGAGGGCGGCCAGGTCGTCGCGGCCGTCACCGTTGTAGTCACCGGCGGTGAGACGGGTGTTGTCCCACGAGCCCCACGCGGTGTTCGTGCTCTTCCAGGAGGTGAACGCGTTGTTCAGGGTGCCGTCGGCCTTGCCGGTCCAGGTCAGGACGGCCAGGTTGCCGTTGGAGTAGTTGTAGAGGCCGGCGACGTCACCGCGGCCGTCGCCGTTGAAGTCACCCGCGGCGATGCGCAGCCGGTTCGGGTCACCCCAGTACGGTTCGGCCGGCACATACCAGATCCGCTTGTCCTCGTCGAAACCGCCGGAGGCGTTGGCGGTCCAGCCGTAGATGCCGACGCTGTAGTCGGCGAAGCCGTAGAAGGAGCCGACGTCGTCGCGGCCGTCGCCGTTGAAGTCGCCGCTGAAGACCTTCATGCGGCCGATCTCGCCCCAGTACGGGGTGGCGTCGTTGAACCACTTGCGGGTCGGGCTGCCGAACGTGCCGTCGGCGCGGGCCGTCCACAGGAACAGGCCGATGCTGGCGTTGGCGTAGTTGTAGAAGCCGGCCAGGTCGGTGCGGCCGTCGCCGTTGTAGTCGCCGCTGGTCATCAGCATGCGGTCGTACGAGCCGAAGGTGGTGCTGGTCCACGACCGGACCGCGGGCGAGCAGGTGCCGTCCGCCTTGGTCAGGAAGGTGTCGAGGGTCAGCGTCTGCCCGTTGCTGCCGCCGTTGAAGACGACCTGGTCGATGATGTCGTCACCGTTGAAGTCGCCGCGGAAGACCTTGTTCCTGGCGGCGGTGTAGAGGCCGGCGGCCGTGTTGCAGCCGCCACGCGCCGACATCGTGCCGGCGGCGCTGGTGACGAAGGTGAACGGGCCGACCGCGCCGGAGGCGTAGTTGTAGGTCAGTGTCACGTCGTCGCGGTGGTCCTCGGCGAGACCTCCGGGCGCGTACGTGCGGATCCAGGTCGCGATGTCGTCGACACGGGTCTCGACGGCGTCGCGTTCGGTGGCGGTCGAGCCGAGGCAGCCGCCCTGAGCGGACGTGTGGTGGATCGCCACCAGCTCGACGGCGCCGGCGTTCTCCCGGAGGGCTGGGCCACCGGCGTCGCCCTTGCAGATGCCCGGCTGGGTGTCGACGAGTCCGGCCACGTCGATCAGGCCGGCACCGACGGCGCCGACCTGGAACTGGGCCGAGTGCAGAGCGTCCGGCACCCACGTGGTCGCGGTGCGGCCGTAGCCGGCCAGGCGGAGCACGTCACCGGCGGCCGGGGCGGTGGCGCCCAGCGCCACCGGGGCGATCGTGGTCGGCTGGTTCAGCTTGACCAGCACGACGTTGCGGTCGGGGTGCGGCACGATGCGAGCCGCGGTACGGACCTGGCCGGCCGTGCCGGTCAGATCGGCCCGCCCGATCGTCACCGTAGTCGGCTGGGCAGGCTTGCCGGCGGCCGGAGCCTCGCCGAAGCACGCCTTCGCGGTGATCACCCACTGCGGGTCGACGAGCGCGCCGGTGCAGGCCTGGCCGAC
Organism: Actinoplanes sp. CA-252034; assembly: GCF_050956125.1. NCBI lineage: Bacteria > Bacillati > Actinomycetota > Actinomycetes > Micromonosporales > Micromonosporaceae > Actinoplanes > Actinoplanes sp. CA-252034. The sequence goes on along the minus strand of NZ_CP191846.1, from coordinate 800,092 downwards.
ACCCCGCTCACCGATCGCGAGATGCGCCACGAAGCTGTAGGTGCCCTGCTCCACCAGGGCGCCACCGGTGACGCCGAGAGCAGGGGTGCTCCCGGTGACGCCGAGGACGATCGCTGTTGCGGTCACACCGGCCCACCCGGCCCGCCGCGACAATCGTGTCGCTGCGTTCCTGGATGCCCCGTGACCGAATATCTCGTAGCGCAACTGCGACTACCTCCTGAACAGATGGTTGACGACGGACGGCCGCCAGCATAGGTGCATGTCTCGATGCCCGCTGGCCTGCCCGCATTCGTCAGGGCGAATGCGAGCCGGGTCACTCGATGACGGCACCTCCGGCGATGCGCTGCGGGCCGGTCCAGCCCGCGGTGCCGTTGGTCCAGGCGTCCACCGAGCCGTTCAGATTGATGCGCAGATAGTCGGCGCGGGCGTCAGCGGTGTACCGGGCGAAGCGCACCTGGTCGTGATCGGCCGTCGCACCCGGCGCCACCCGGCCCAGGCCCTGCCAACCGCCACGCCCGTCACCGCCGCGGTTCAACCAGGCATCCACCGCGCCGGTCTCGTCGAGCCACAGGTAGTCCGCTCTGGCATCACCGTCGTAGTCGGCCAGCCGGACCCGGCTCGCGTCCGTGGTCAGTCCGCCGGCGACCTTGCCGTGGTCGACCCAGCCGCCGTGCCCGTCGCCGCCACGGTTCAGGTAGACGACCACCGAGCCGTCGGCGCTGAACAGGAAGTAGTCGGCCCTGCCGTCGCCGTCGAAGTCGGCGAACCGCACCAGTTGGGCATTCGCGGTCAGGCCGGTCGCGACCTGACCCAGCAGCGGCCAGCCGCCTCCGCTGTCACCGCCGCGGTTCAGGTACGCCCGTACCGCACCGCTCGGCTGGACCCACAGGTAGTCGGCCCTGCCGTCGCCGTCGAAGTCCGCGATCCGGACCTGCCTGCGGTCGCTGGTCAGCCCGGTCGCGACCTGACCGAGGTACGACCAGGTGGCGTTGCCGCGGTTGAGCCAGACGTGCACGGCGCCACCATCGGCGATCACCCAGTAGTCGTCGCGCCCGTCACCGTCGAAGTCGGCCCACCGCACCTTGCTTCCGGTCTCCGGCGCGCTTCCGGCCGGAGCCGGCGACGTGGTCATCGCGCCCTCGGCGACCACCTGCTGAAGCGCCGTGAAATACGTCTGAGCGATCACCGCGTAACCCGAGTCGGCGGGGTGCAGCCGGTCGGCCATCTGATCGGCGGTGAGGGGGAAATCCACATACCGGATCCGGTTGCCCGCCGCCGCCCGGTCCGCGACCATCTGCTGCGCCCGGGTGTTGAAGTCGTCCACCCGCGCCGCCAGCGCCGGATCGTGCGGCAGGAGCCCGGCGAGCACGACGGTCACGGTCGGCCGGGCGGTGAAGATCGTGGCGAGCAGGTCCTGGAGATCCTTCGGCGCGTCCTGGGTGGGCTGGCGGTCCAGGTCGTTGATGCCGATGTGCAGGAGTACGACATCCGGCGCGGAACTGGTCAGCCAGGAGGCCGCGTTCGCGTTGATCTGCTCGATGAACCAGCCGCTGTGGCCTTCGTGCTGCGGGTCCGCGACCGCGCCGGAGCGCTGCGACCCGACGAGGTCGATCGTGAAGGCGGACTGGTTCCGCACCTTCTGCCACAGCGGTGGGCGGTAGCCGCCACCGATGTCGCTGCCGGCGCCGTAGGTGATCGAGTCACCGAGCGGCAGCACCCGCAGATGCGGCACGTCAGCGGCAACGGCCGCGCCGGGAGCGACGAGCGCGGAGGCCAGAAGGGAGAACATGCCGACGACGGCTACACCGATCGGCCGCCACGAAAATCTCAACGCCATTGCTTGCCTTCCCCCGTTTGCGCCTGCTGGCTCGCCACAAGGGAAGTGCAAAGCGGATCGTGCGCATGGCTGCGCCGTCCGGCACCGTCGATCCCCCGTAGATCGAGCAGAGCCAAACCATAGATCGATGTCACGGCGAAGTAAATCGACGTGCTGTGATCTCCGTTACCGCCGCGACGGCACGAGGGCCGTGAGCAGCGCTTCAGCCGCCGTCGTGGCACGAGGCTCAGCGGACGGGCCCCACCCCTTCCCGGGACGGGGCCCACCTCCATCGCGGGGAGTCGAGGCGCCCCGCCATGTCCACCCGGACCGTCGTGTCAGACACGGACGCAGTGGGTGCCCAGATCGGCGAAGGAGGCCTCCTCGGGGGTTCCCGGAGCGACCCGGCAGAGCCCGAACCGGAAGCCCCGCGTCCCGAACAGGGGCAGGAAGGAGTGCGACTCCACCGGCAAAGCGCCCGCGCCGCAGAGCCGCGGCGAGTTGAAGCCGCTCCCGAGCAGGTCGGCGGCGACGTAGTAGCGCAGGTAGTAGCACTGGCCGTCGGATGCGGCGACCGTGATGCCGCCGACGATGTCCGCGTAGCGGCCGGTCGTCACCGATCGGTATTCGAGTGTCCCGGTGGCGGCGGCCGCGCCGTTGGCGACCTTCCACGAGGTCGGCGCGGCCTGCGCGGGGCTCGACAGGGCGAGCGTGGCGACGGTTGCCACGACCGCCGACGCGGCGGCGGCGACACGGCTGGAAGTCCACAGGCGATTCATGTGCGTTCCCCTCGACGTGAGTGCTTGGAACGCGAACATAAGCGGACTTCGAGGGTCGGGGAGGCGCTGTATAGAGGACTCGAATAGCGGCGGCCCGCGTCACCGTGCGGTGACGCGGGCCTCAGTCGCTGTCGGGTCAGCTGGTCTCGCCGGCCACGCTGAACGAGGACAGGCGGTTGATGGCGGCCAGGGTGCCCAGGACGATGAAGATCGCGCTCATCACGAGGGCGGTGGTCAGGCCGATCGTGGACTCCAGGATGGCGGTCGGGGCGATCTTGTCGGCGATGGTGACCACGTACTGGCCGATCGCCAGGTTCTTCGTGCCGCTGACGAAGTTTCCGAGCAGACCCTCCCAGACCAGGATGTAGACCAGGCCGACCAGCACCGGACGACGGCTGAGCAGGCTGAAGAGCAGGAACAGCGCGGAGTACGCGAACGCGCCGACCACCGCGGCCACGGCCAGGGCGACGCCCAGCTTGATCGAGCCGGCCAGCGCTCCGGTGACGAAGAGCGGCACGGCCGACACCACGGCGGTGACGGCGGCGGCGACCGCGTACTTCGCCAGGATGATCTCGTAGCGGGGCAGCGGCTTGGTGAGGATGTGCACGATCGTGCCGTCGTCCACCTCGGAGCCGAGGACGCCGGTGCCGACGATGAGGGCCACGACCGGGAGCACCACGGCCAGGCCCAGGCCGACGATGACCGCCTGGCCCCACATGTCGGGCGACACACCGTACGCCCGGCAGATCAGGGCCAGCCCGATCAGCAGCACCGGCAGCGGCAGGAGCAACAGGGCTCGGCGACGGCCGAAGAGGCCGCGCGCGGTGATGAAAGCAACCGTGGACATCAGCCCTCCAGCAGGTAGGAGAAGACGCTCTCCAGGGACTCGTCGGACGGCACCAGCTGGCGCAGCCGGATGCCCTGGTCGAGAGCGATACGGGGCAGCACGCGGGTGAAGCTGCCGTAGTCGGAGGCCCGCACGGTCAGCCCGGTGGCCTCGATCTCGATGCCGGCGACCGACTTCTCGCCGATCAGCGCGACGGCCAGCCGGCGGTCGTCGGAGCTGCGCACGGCGAAGACGTGCGGCCGGGTGGTCATCAGGCGACGGATCTTGCGGTAGTCGCCGGAGGCGGCCAGACGGCCGGCCACGATCACCTGGACCAGCCCGGCGACCTGCTCGACCTCCTCCAGGATGTGCGAGCTGAACAGGATGGTGTGCCCGTTGTCGCCGAGGCGGTGCAGCAACTCCATCATGTGCATGCGCTGGCGCGGGTCCATGCCGTTGAACGGCTCGTCGAGCAGCAGCACCCGCGGCTCGTGCACCAGAGCCGCGGCGACCCGGGTGCGCTGCCGCATGCCTTTGGAGAAGGTCTCGATGCGGCGCTCGGCGGCGCCGGTCATCTCGACCAGTTCCAGCGCGCGCTGGGCGGCGGCGGCCGGGTTCGGCAGCTTCTGCATCTTGGCGCAGGCGGTCACGAACTGGCGGGCGGTGAGGAAGCCGTGCACCGACTCGCGCTCGGTGACCAGACCGAGGTCACGGTAGATCGCCGGGTTGCGCCAGGTCGGCTTGCCGTCGATGGTGACGGTGCCCTTGGAGGGCGCCAGGAAGCCGGCCATCATGTGCAGCACGGTGGTCTTGCCGGCGCCGTTCGGCCCGAGCAGACCGGTCACCCCGGGGTGCAGCGACATCGAGATGTCGTTCACGGCGACCACGTTGCCGTACCACCGGGAGACGGTGGACAGCTCGACCACGCCGGCGGTGGTGGTGGACGTCTCGGCCGGGAGCGTCTGGGTGGTCACAGCGAGGCCACCTTCCGGTAGCGGGCCAGCAGGATGAGGAGACAGACGGCGATCAGGCAGACCGCCTCGATGCCGTAGATCGGGCCGAACCGGCCCAGTTCAAGGTCGAATCGGCCGCCCATCCACTGCCCGACCCCGGCGAGCAGGGTCATCGGGCTGGACAGGAAGGCCAGCTGGTTGGCGGTGGTGGAGGGCAGGGAGCTGAGAACCCCGACGATCGGGGTGGTCACCAGGAAGACCGCCACGATGCCGCCGGCCGCGAACGCCTGCTTGCCGGTGAAGGAGGCGACCAGCAGGCCGATGGCGGCGAACATGAGCGCCCAGAGCAGGCTGTAACCCCAGCCGGGCAGCAGGTCGCCCAGCTCGTTGAACACACCCTTGACGCCGTCCTTGGTGGTGAACGCGGCGCCGAGGAACATGATGAACTGCGGCACGCCGAGCAGCAGCCAGATCGCGCTGACCATGGCGGCGAACTTGGCCGAGACGTAGTCGGCGGCACGCAGCGGCCGACTGAAATACAGCGGGAGCACGCCGGCCCGCAGATCACGGGAGACCAGCTGCGGCGCCACGATCGCGGTGAAGAAGATGATCAGGAAGCTCATCTGGCCGGCGAACTCGAGGTAGCTCAGCACCGACTCACCGGTGAGGGAGCGGATCGCGGCCACGATCACCGCGACCAGCAGCATGATGCCGAAGACCAGCCAGGGGAAGATCTTCGCCTTGGCGGAACGGCCCAGACCGTACGCCGCGCGCAGCCCGTGCACATAGAGCGCCTGCTGCATCGCGAACCGGCCCAGACGCGGGCCGTCGTAACGCTGGTATCCGATGTCATGGATGACGCCGGCCTCAGACATCGGCCGTCTCCTTCTTGGTGAAGAGCTCGGCGACGCGGTGCCGACGCTGGTCCAGGCGGTGCAGGTTGAGGTCGAGATCGGTGACCGCGTGCAGGATCCGGTCGTACGCCTCGTCCGACTCCAGCGGCACGAGCAGCAGCCGGCCCTCACGGGTGACCGCCAGCCCACGCTCGGCGAGGGCGGCGGCCAGCTCGTCCATGCCGTCGGCGACCTCGACCGCCAGGATGTCGGACGCCTCGGTCATCGAGGAGATCCGGTCGGCGCGCAGCAGGCGGCCGCCCTCGATCGCGATGAGCGAGTCACAGATCCGCTCGACCTCGCCGAGCAGGTGCGAGCAGACGACCACGGAGATGCCGAACTCGTTGCCGATCCGATGGATCAGGTTGAGCATGGCGTCCCGGCCGGCCGGGTCGAGGCCGTTGGTCGGCTCGTCGAGCAGCAGCAGGTCGGGGTCGTGCACGAGGGCCTGGGCCAGCTTGACCCGCTGCTTCATGCCGGTCGAGTAGCCGCCGATCTGCCGGTAGCGCTCCTCGTAGAGGCCGACGTGCCGCAGCGCCTCGGAGGCACGCTCGCGGGCCGCGGTCTTCGGCAGGCCGCTCATCCGGGCCAGGTGGGTGACGAACTCGGCGGCCGAGACGTCCGGCGGTAGGCAGTCGTTCTCCGGCATGTAGCCGACACGGGCGCGAACCCGGTCGGTCTGCGTGACCGGGTCGAGGTCGAAGACCCGGAGGCTGCCGCTGGAGGGCGACAGCAACCCGAGCATGATCTTGATGAAGGTGCTCTTGCCGGCGCCGTTGGCGCCGACCAGGCCGATGACGCCGGCATCGACCGCGACGGTGAGGTCCGCGAGGGCGGTCACCCCGCCGCCGTACGTCTTGGTCAGCCCGTCCGTAACGATGATGGTCACGGGCTCAGCCTAGAAAGCGGCCGCACGGATATGGATCCGGAACTCCCCTGAGAGGTACTCAGGGTTTCTCAGCCCGCTCTCAGCTTCGCCCCTTAGCTCAGGGACACCTGGAAGACCGGGAGCCTGCCGAGTCGACGGTACTCGCGCAGGGCGTCGGGTGTGCTGTCCACCGACGAGTCCTGGCCCTTGTGGTTGGACGGGGTCTCGAAGTGCACCATCGCCTTGATCTTGGGGAACCGGCTGATCTGGTCACCGACCTCACGGTAGAACTCGGCCATGTGGTCCGGGTTGCGCTTGGAGAACCAGACTCCCCACTCGGCGACCATGAGCGGTTTGCCGGGGTGGCGCCGGGTCACCCAGTTGTAGAAGCCGGGCCAGTTCGGCTTGCTGGCCGACCGGCGGTTGAGCAGCTCGGCGAAGTCGCCGTGGCCGTACCCCGGGTCGCTGTAGGAATAGGTGTCGAAGCCGATCCAGTCGACCACGTCGTTGCCCGGGTACATGTGCTGGAACCAGCTCTTGGTGGTGTGCGGCACGTACGCCATGTGGACCAGAACGGTCACCACGTTGTGGGCGCCCTCCGCCCGTAGCCGCTTCACCACGTGCCGGAACATCGCCGCGTAGTCGCGCGCCGTGTACCCCGAGCCGGGCTGCTCGCGGACCTGGTCCTCGGCCTCGTGGTGGATCGCGAAGAAGAACCTTTCCCGGTAGTTCTGCCGGATGTGCGCGGCGAGCCGGGTCAGGAACTCGTCGGTGGCCCGGTCGCCGCGGGCGATCCCGGCCCAGGTGGCGCTCTCCGGTTTCCAGTTGAGCAGCAGGATCCGCTTGCGGCCGGGCTCGCGCGAGATGGCGATCTCCTGCGGGGTCGGGAAGACCTGGCGGATGCCGCGGTGGTAGGCGTGGAACACCGCCTGGTGCCGGCCGGTCTTGCGCTCGAACTCGGCGAGGGCCTGCACGCCGCGGGCCTCGGTACGCGCGCCGGGCGCCACGCCCCACAGGATGCCGCAGGTCGGGACCAGCCTCGCCCCGGTGCGGCAGCCGCGCGGCGCCGACTCCCCCGGATAGCTCGCCAGGTGGTCGGAGCCCCGATCGGTGGCCACCGGGATGGGCGTGGTGACGGCGTGCCGGGTGGGAGTCGTGACGGCACGCGGGGTGAGTGCCGGGGCGACCCGGGTCACCGATGGTGACGGCGCGGGCGATGGTGCGGACGACGGCTCGATGAGGGCGGGGGGACCGGTCGTAGCGCCGCGCCGGTCCGGCCCACCGCTGTACGCCCAGGAGAGCGTTGCGGTCATCGACATGGTGAAGGCCGTGGTCAGCGCGACGAGTTGCAGGGACTTTCTCACAAGGGCCGAGTATCAAAGGATCGCGGCGTAATGTCCAGTAACACCCGGATTTAAATGTAAAGTGCGTTTTGACAGCTTTCATCCTTACCGGGGAAAGATCAGGATTGGACTGAGATCCCGACTCGACCCGGTCGACAGCGCCTGGGAAACTGTCCCCCAAACAGCTTCAGGGGGATACGAAGTGAATGGTTCGGTACTACCCGAGGACGTTCTCCGGGACGCGCCCTCCTTCACCCCACGCCCCTATGAGCTGGCCGACCTCGAGCTTCTGCTCTCCGGCGCCTACGCTCCGCTGACCGGCTTCCTGGGCCGCGCCGATCTGGCGACGCTCGCCCGGCGCGGGCAGCTCGCCGACGGCACCCCGTGGCCGGTGCCGGTGACCTGCGAGGTCCCCGGTGAGGTGGCGGTCGCGCTGGACCCGGCCGACCCGGCTCGCCGCACGCTGGTGCTGACCGACCCGGAGGGCGCGCCGGTCGCCGCGATCGAGGTCACCGACGTGTGGCCGACCGGGGAGAACAGGTTCGGCATCGGCGGGCCGGTGCAGCGGATGGGCGACGGCGGGCACGGGCCGTTCCAGCGGCTGCGGCGCACCCCGGAGGAGGTCCGGGCACTGATTCCGCCGGGCCGCGTGCTGGGCGTCATCGCCGACCGGCCACTGCACCGGCCGCAGCTGGCGCAGATCGCGCACGCCGCCCGTACCCTTGCGGCTCATCTCTTGATCTTGATCCCGGTCAGCGGACCGGGACCGGACGGCCTGCCGCCGGAAGCGCTGGTCCGCTCGATCTTCGCGGCGCGCGACCGGATGCCCCCGGCGACCGTGGTCGCGGTGCCGCTACTGACCCGCGGCGACGAGATGCGTGACGCACTGCTGCGCGCCAAGGTGGCGGCCGCCTACGGGGTGAGCCACGTGCTCTCCACCGGCGACACCCTCTCCGGGGCCGGGCTGCGCGTGCTGGTGCCGCGCGAGCTGGCCTACGACAACCGGGACGGGCAGTGGCGCTGGCGCGACGACATCCCGCCACGCAACCGCCGCCTGGCGATGAGCCCGACCGAGATCGACGACCTGCTCGACCGGGGCTTCCCGCTGCCGGAGTGGCACACGCCGCCGGCCGTGGCCCGCGAGCTGTCCCGGGTGCGGCCGCCGCGCCGGCACCGCGGCCTGGTGGTGTTCTTCACCGGCCTGTCCGGGTCCGGCAAGTCGACGATCGCCCGCAACCTGGCCGACGCCATGCGGGAGAACGGGGATCGCACGATCACCCTGCTCGACGGCGACGTGGTGCGCCGGGAGCTGACCGCCGGCCTGGGCTTCAGCAAGGCCGACCGGGACCGTAACGTGCGCCGGATCGGCTGGGTCGCGGCCGAGGTCGGCCGGCATCGCGGCATGGCGGTGGCCTGCCCGATCGCGCCGTACGAGGAGGCCCGCGCGGCGGCCCGGCGGATGGCGGTCGAGGCCGGCGCCGGGTTCGTCCTGGTACACGTGGCCACGCCGCTGGAGGTGTGCGAGAGCCGGGACCGCAAGGGGCTCTATGCGCGGGCGCGGGCCGGGCAGTTGCGCGGGATGACCGGCATCGACGATCCGTACGAGGAGCCGACCGACGCCGAGCTGACCGTGGACACCACGACGATGACCGTTCCGGAGGCGGTCGAAATGGTGCTCAGTCATCTGGTGGAAAACGGTTGGGTGGAGCCCAAAATGGGATAAACCCATCACTTTCGGCGAGAGTGCGACGTTAGCCCTTCGGGGCGAAACGCCCAAACCGACACTCTTTTCCCGGGAAGGGCCGCCGAAGACTGATGGAACCGTCTCGCCCCTCGTCCGATCTCTCGCACTACCTCGGTGCGTTCCGCCGCCACTGGTGGATCGCCCTGGTGGCCATGGGTGCCGGCCTGGGTGGCGGCGCGGTCCTGACACGGGCCATGCCGAAGGTGTACGAGTCGTCCGCATCGGTACTGGTCGAATCGGTGAGCCAGGATACGAACGCGGAGGGCGGCCGGACCAAGGGCACCGTCAACCTGGACACCGAGGCACAGCTCGTCGGGTCCGGGGCGGTCGCGGTGAAGGCGGCCACGCTCCTGCGCAGCAGCGAGTCCCCGATCGAACTGGCCAAATCGGTGTCGGTGCAGGTGCCGGCGAACACCACGGTCCTGGTGATCACCTTCAAGGCGGACGAGCCACGGGCGGCGCAGGCCGGGTCGCACGCGTTCGCCGAGGCGTACCTGCGCAACCGCGAGGAGACCGCCCGCGCCCAGCTGGACAAGCGGATCCGCTCACTGAACCTCAAGGTCCGGCAGCTGACCACGATGCTGGCCGGGATCAACGCCAAACTCGCGGCGGCCGCCAAGGGCAGCTCCAGCGAGGGCAACCTGCAGAGCCTGCGCAACAACTCGCAGAACCAGCTCAACTCGCTGACCGGGCGGCTCAACGAGCTGACCACCACGATGGTCGGCGGCGGCAGCATCATCAGCGACTCCCGGCTGCCGGAGGACCCCACCAGCCCCAACGCGTGGCTCAACATCGGCACCGGCGGCATGCTCGGGCTGCTGCTCGGGCTCGGCCTGGCCTACCTGCGGGAACGATTCGACCGGCGGCTGGTCACACCGAGTGACGTCCGCGACCGGGGCCGGGTGCCGGTCCTCGCGGTCCTCGACGAGCGCAGCACGCCACACTTCGACGACGTTCTCCAGCCGTACGGACCGGGCGGCCGCATCTTCAACCGGCTGCGCAACGAGGTGCTCGCGTCGATGTCCGACGACGACCAGGTCATCGTGGTCACCGGGACCAACCGTGGCTCGGCCAGCACCCTCGTGGCGGCCAACCTGGCGGCGGCGCTGGCGCGTACCGGAAGTGACGTGGTCCTGATCGGCGCGCACCTGCCGGAGAGCGTGATCGACGCCGCGCCACTGGCCCGCATGTTCGGGGTCGCGGCGGCGCCCGGCCTCTCCGACCTGCTGGCCGGCCGGGTCAGCCTGGCCAAGGCTCTGCAGCGCACCCCGCGCATCCCCTCGCTGCGGGTGATCACCACGGGGGGCGCGGCCACCGCGGCGGGGCTGATGCAGTCGCAGCGGCTCAAGGACACCCTGCAGACGCTGCGCGGCCAGGGTGGGTACGTGGTCATCGAGGCGCCGTCGACCAGCAGCAGCGCCGACGCGCAGAGCCTGGCCAGCCTGGCCGACGCGGCGATCCTCGCGGTCGAGCTGCGCCGCTCGAAGCGGCCCGCCCTGATGGACGCCGCCGAGCAGCTGCGCCGGGTCGGCACGAGCCTGCTCGGCACGGTGGTCCTGCCGCGGCTCCCCGCCATGGAGCCGGGTGATCTGGTCGCCCCCGCGGTGACCCTGCCGGCACCCGACGAGGACCTGCCGGACGAGGACCTGCCGGACGAGGACCTGCCGGACGAGTCGGCGCAGCAGCTGTCGTACGCCGGCCGGCAGCGGCCGGGCGGCGAGGATGACGGCGAGGCCGTCGCGGTCAGTGACCTGGCCGGTACGGGCGCCGCGGAGAGCGACGACACGTGACGGCGGTCGCGGCGGCAGCGCACGCCGGGCCCGCTCCGCGAACCGTCAAGAACCGCTCGCTGCCGTCCTGGCCGGTGGCCGGCATCCTGCTGCTCTACCCGCTGTGGTGGGCGCTCGGCCTGGGTGTGCTGATCTTCCCGATGACCGCGGCGGCCATGCTGTTCCTGCTGGTGCGCCGGCGGGTGGCGGGCCGGGTCCTACGGCTGCCACCCGGCTTCGCCTGGTGGGTGATCTTCCTGGCGGCGGTGGTGGTGAGCATCGCCGCGCTGGGCGCGGACCCGCCCGGCACGGTGCCGGAACGCGCGACGGAGCGGTTGGTCGCGGTCGTCTACAAGCTTTCGATGTACGCGTCCCTGACCGTCCTGCTGGTCTACGCAGGCAACCTGACCGAGGCCGAGCTGTCCCGTCGCCGGCTGGTGCGCCTGCTCGCCGGCATGTTCGTACTGACCGTGGCCGGTGGCCTGCTCGGCATGGTGGCCGGGAACTTCGAGTTCACGTCACCGGTGGAGTGGCTGCTGCCGTCCGGGGTGCGCAACAGGGGGTTCGTCCGGTCGCTCGTGCACCCGTACGCCGCGCAGATCATGGACCTGGTCGGCGGGGAGAAGCCGCGTCCCGCCGCGCCGTGGGGTTACACCAACACCTGGGGCAACAACTTCTGCCTGCTCGCACCGTGGCTCGTGGTGGCCGCGTGGTGGACCCGCGGCGCCGGCAAGAAGCTGCTGGCCGTGCTCTGCCTGGCCGTGTCGGTGATCCCGGCGGTGGCGTCGCTGAACCGCGGGCTGTGGATCGGCGTCGGCCTGCTGGTCGCCTACGTGGCGTTCCGGCACGTGCTGGCCGGCCGGCTGTGGATCCTCGTGGCCCTGCCGGTGGCGGCGGCCGCGCTGACCCTCGCGATGGTCGCCACCCCGCTCGGCGCGACCGTGCAGGCCCGGCTGGACAACGGGAAGTCCAACGGCGTCCGCTCGTTCCTCATCGACAAGGCGCTCGACGGGTTCGCCGGCTCCCCCGTGATCGGGTACGGCGGCACCCGCAACACCCTGGGCGGGCGCAACTCGATCACCGTGGGCGAGAGCGCCGGCTGCGAGCGCTGCGGCAACTTCACCGTCGGCGGCAACGGGCAGCTCTGGCAACTCCTCTACGCGCACGGCACGGCCGGGGCGGCCGGCTATCTCGGCTTCTTCGCGTACGGCCTGTGGCGCTTCCGCCGCGACCGGAGCCCGATCGGGATCGCCGGCAGCGCGGCGCTGGTCACGTCGTTCTCCGCAATGCTCTGGTACAACTCGCTGGTCACCCCTCTGGCCTTCATGGTTCTGGCATATGCGCTGCTCTGGCGCAATTCCGATGGAGGGGATCGATAATTGAGCCCGGTAAAGACGGCTCCCGCAGAGCTGACCGCCGGGGACGCCGCACTCCGGACGCAGTACCTCACCGAGGTGCTCGCCCAGCTCTACCCGGAGCCGTGCCGGACGGACGGCACGCCCGGCCCGCTGGTCGCCGAGTACCTGGTGGTCCCCAACCTGCGCCGGCCCCGCCTGCTGGTCCCCATGCTCTCCCCCGCGGTCGCCGCGGCCGCTGTCCGCCGCTACGCGGAACCGCAGTCACGGATCGCCCGGCTCAAACGTGACGCCGTGGTCGCGGCCGTGCACACCCGGACCAGCGGCGTGCTCTTCCGCGACCGGATCCGGGTCACCGGACCGGCGTCGGCCGGCATCGACGGGCACCTGAGCGACGCGCTGCGCCGCGACGTGGCGGTGAGCCTGCACATCGGCCCGGCACGGGCCAACCGCAAACCGGTGCTTCAGCTGCTCAGCCCGGACGGCGACACCTTCGCCTTCGGCAAACTGGGCACCGGGCCACTCACCCGCGGCCTGGTCAAGGCGGAGACGGCGGCGCTCACCACGCTCGCCGGCAGCGGGCTGAGCAAGCTGACCGTGCCGCGGGTGCTGCACGCCGGGACGTGGCGGGGCATGCAGGTGCTGGTCCAGTCGGCGCTGCCGGTCTGGCTGCCCCGGGCCCCGCTGTCCGCACGGCGCCTGACCGCCGCGATGGTCGACATCGCCGGCTGCTGCGGGATCACCACCGGGCCGCTGACCGGCAGCGGGTACTGGCACGAGCTGCGCGGGCGGCTGGCCGCGGTCGCGGACCGGCCGGAGGGCGCCGGGCTGGCCGCCGCCGTCGACGTGCTGGCCGCGCACAGCGGGGAGACCGCGCTGCGGTACGGCGCGTGGCACGGCGACTGGGCCCCGTGGAACATGGCGAACCTCACCGACACGCTGCTCGTCTGGGACTGGGAGCGGTTCGCCACAGGTGTGCCGCTCGGCTTCGACGCCATCCACCACGAGCTGCAGCGACGCATCCAGTCGTCAGGTGACGCCCGGGCCGCGGTGGAGGCGTGCGTGCACCGGGCCGACGAGCTGCTGGCCCCGTTCGGGGTGGCGCCGGTCGCCCGGGAGATCACCGCCCTGCTCTACCTGATCGACCTGGCCGTCCGTTACCTGACCGACAAGCAGGCCGAGGCGGGCGCCCGGCTGGGCGTTCTCGGAACCTGGCTGTTGCCGGTGCTGATCCGGCGCGTGGAGGAGCTGTAGCCATGCATGTTCGCAACCTTCCGTCGCCGGTCAAACGGGTCGTGCACCTGGGTTCCCGGTCCTACGGGCGGCTCACCGCGGAGAGACGGATGCTGCCGTCCTTCCTGATCTGTGGCGGACAGCGCTGCGGGACCACGTCGCTCTACCGGGCGCTGGCCGCGCACCCCGTGGTGCTCAAAGCCGTGCTGCACAAGGGCGTGCACTACTTCGACACGTCGTACCGGCGCGGGCCGGACTGGTACCGCGGGCACTTCCCGACCCTGCGCAGCGCGGAACGGGTCGCCGAGAAGCACGGGGTACGCGCGCAGACCTTCGAGTCCAGCCCGTACTACATGTACCACCCGCAGGCGGCCGCCCGGATCGCGAGCGATCTGCCGTACGCCAAGCTCCTGGTCCTGGTCCGTGACCCGGTGGAGCGCGCCTACTCGCAGCATCATCACGAGGTGGCCCGCGGCTACGAGTCCGAGACGGACTTCGGGGCGGCGCTGACCCTGGAGCCGGCCCGGGTGCACCGGGAGGAGAGCCGGCTCGCGCTCGACCCGGCCTACTACAGCTTCGCCCACCAGCATCACGCCTACCGGGCCCGTGGCGAGTACGCCCGATACCTGAGCGTGATGGCCCAGCACGTCGGGCGCGAGCGCATCCACGTGGTGGAGAGCGAGCGGTTCTTCACCGAGCCGGCCGAGGTCTACGACGAGGTGTGCCGTTTCCTCGGGCTGCCGACCGGGCTCGGGCAGCCACGGTTCGAGCAGCACAACGCCCGCCCGCGGGAGTCCGACATGGACCCGGGCCTGCGCCGTGACCTGCGCGAATACTACCGGTCGCACGACGAGGCACTGGCCGGGTGGCTGGGGCGGACCCCGGTGTGGCGCCGCGCGTGACCGCGACCGCCACCCAGCCGGAGCCGGCCGGGACGGCCCGGGGCGCGGCCCGCGGCGGACTGGCCAACATGGCCGGCTCGGCACTGGCCGGTGGCGCCGGGGTGGTGGTCACCTGGATCGCGGCCCGCGTCCTCGGCCCCGAGCAGGCGGGCGCCCTCTTCGCCGCCACGGCCGCGTTCGTGCTGGTCGGCGGGCTGGCCAAGCTCGGCACGCACACCGGCCTGGTCTACTGGCCGGCCCGGTTGCGCGCCACCGGCCGGGACCATCTGCTCGGTGCGTGCCTGCGGGCCGGGCTACCGCCCGTCGCGGTGTTCTCCGTGCTCCTGGCGGCGGCCATGTGGCTGGCCGCGCCGTGGATCGCCCATCTCACCGCCGGCCGGGCCCCGCACGTGATCGCCGAGCACACCACCGGCCTCCGGGTGCTGGCCGTCTTCGTCCCACTGCAGGCGCTCACCGACGTGCTGCTCACCGTGACCCGCGGCTACCGCAGCATGCGGCCGACCGTGCTGCTGGACCGGATCCTGCGCAGTGTGCTGCAACTGCTCGCCGTGGGGGCGGCCGGGGTGGCGTCGATGTGGGCGGCCGCGTCGCTGCCGGTCTTCGCGTTCGCCTGGGCAGCCCCCTATCTGCCGGTCGTCATCCTCGCTGGATTCGCGGCGCGTACGGCGTACCGCAGAGGTCTGGTCGTCGCCGAGATCACCCGGACCGAGCGACGGCGGCTGCGCCGGGATTTCTGGATCTTCACCGGTCCGCGGGCGGTGGCCGCCGTCGCGCAACTCGCCCTGCAACGGGTGGACGTGCTGCTGGTCGCGGCCCTGGGCGGGCTGGCGCCGGCCGCGGTCTACGCGGTGGCCGGGCGTTTCGTGGTGCTGATCCAGTTCGCCAACCAGGGCCTGTCGCAGTCGGTGCAGCCGCGGCTCGCCGAGGCGCTGAGCACCGGCGACCACGCGGCCGCCAAGCGGCTCTACCAGATCGCCACCGGCTGGCTGGTCCTGGTCACCTGGCCGGTCTGCCTGCTGGTGATCGCGTTCGCGCCCCGCTATCTGAGGCTGTTCGGCGAGGGGTACGCCGCCGGCGTGCCGGTGGTGCTAGTGCTGGCCTCCGCGATGCTGGTCGCGACCGGCTGCGGGATGGTCGACATGGTGCTCGCGATGGCCGGCCGCACCTCGGCGAACCTGGGCAACGTGCTGATCGCGCTGGCCGTCACCGTCGGTCTCGACGTGCTGCTGATCCCGCACTGGGGCGCGATCGGCGCCGCGATCGGCCTGGCCGGGGCCATGGTGGTCAACAACCTGCTGCCGCTGGCGCAGGTCTACCGCAGCACCCGGCTGCACCCCTTCGGAGCCGGCACCCTCCGCGCGGCCGCGCTGGCGATCGGGTGCTTCGGCTTCGTCGTTCTCGTCCCGGCGGCCGTCGTCGCCGCCGTTCCGGCCTATGCCGCGGGAGCGTGGCTGCTCCGCGGCCCGTTGATGCTCGGCGCATTCAGGAGGAAGAGTTGACCAGCGACTACACCCAGGTGTTCCAGGACACGGAGGCGGTCGAGAAGTACGAGACCGTGACGTACGCACCGGACAGCTACGCGTCGCGGATCAACGAGCGGCAACGCGACTACCTGCGGTCGCTGGTGCGCCGTGAGTTCGTCGAGCACCCGCCGGTGCAGCACGACTTCGCCTGCGGCACCGGGCGGGCGATCCGCGCGCTGCACGGCCTGGTCCGGGAGGCACACGGGTACGACACGTCGGCCGAGATGATGGCCAAGGCGGCCGAGGTGGGGTCCCGCGCCTACTGGCACCGGGTCGCCGGCGACGGTCCCGTGCCACAGCCGGTGGCGGCGGGCTTCCCGGCCGTCGTCACGATCTTCCGGCTGCTGCTCAACGTCGACGAGGGCGTCCGGGACCGGGCCCTCGCCTTCGCCGCCAAGGTGCTGCCGCACCGCGGGTCCGGGCTGCTCGTGGTCGAGAACCACGGCAACGCCGGATCGGTGCGGCACCTGCGGGCCCGGCGGCACGACGGGGAACGCTGGTTCGCCGAACTGTCGCACACCCAGGTGGAGAAGCTGCTCGACCGGCACGGCTTCGAGATCGTGGAACGGCGCGGGTTCTCCATGCTCACGCCGTCGCTGCACGACAACCGGATGGCACGGCTCGCGGACGCGGCGGCACGGCGGCTGCCGGGCAGCGACGGCTACGCGGTGAACGTCCTCTACACGGCCCGGCGGATCCATGGGTAAGCGGCTTCTGTCGGTGCTGATCGTCCTGCTGCTGAGCGGCTGCGGCAGCGGCGGCGACGATCCGCCGCCTCCCGCCCCGTCACCCGATCTGTCCGCCCCGCCGCGCGCCGTGGCCGTCGATCCGGGGCCGTTCGAGGCCGGGCCGTTCGAGCCGCCGACCAGGGGCGCCTACTTCGGCGCATGGATCAAACCGGACGAGCTGACCCATGTGGGGCGGCTCACCGCCGTCGGCGAACTGGAGCGGTCGATGGGACGGCGGCTCGACTTCATCAACACGTACCGGCGGTTCGACCAGATGATGGGCACCCTCTCCGACGAGGCGTTCCTCGCCGACGGAGCGTCCCTCATGATCAGCTGGGCGACCGGCGACAACCGGTCCATCCTCGCCGGCGAGCACGACGACCTGATCCGTAGACAGGCCAAGGCGATCCGGAAGATCAGGAAGCCGGTGCTGCTGCGGATGCGCTGGGAGATGGACCGGCCCAACCTGCAGGCCACCATGTGGTCCGGCGAGGACTACATCGCCGCCTGGAGGTACGTCCGGAAGGTGTTCCGCGAGGAGCGGGCCGAGAACGTGTCCTGGGTGTGGTGCCCGACCGCCGAGGGTTTCATCCGCGGCGACGCGCCGGCCTTCTACCCCGGTGACGACCAGGTCGACTGGACCTGCGTCGACGTCTACGCCGGCTTCGACTTCCAGCCGATCGGGACGCTGATGGGGCCGTTCCTCGACTGGGCCGCGCAACGACCGAAACCGATCGTCATCGGCGAGTTCGGGGTGGCCAAGGCGTGGGGCTCGGAGTCACGGGCGGCCTGGCTCAAGGACGCCGAGCGCACCTTCAAGGCGAACAAGCAGATCAAGGCCATCGCCTACTTCGAGTCCGACCCCGAGGGGAACGGGCCCAACCAACAGTTTCAGCTCACCGGGGACAAGCGGGCCTTCCGAGCCTTCCAGCGGCTGGCGCAGGACCCGTACTTCAATCCCTGAGCCGCCCCTGTCGTCCTCTCGCTCCCGCTGCCGTCCCCCTCGTCCTTTCCCGCCCTTTCACTGCCGGACCCGTCCTTTCACTCGTTTATCCGCTCCAGGAACTCCAGCCGGTTGCCATGGCCGTCGGCGGAGTAGAGCCGCCGGTGACCTGGGAAATGCGGGTCCCACTCGACCGGATGACCGGCGGCCTCCAGCGTCGCGGCCAGCGCGTCCAGGCCGCTGATCAGCACGCCCGGGTGCGCCTTGCGGGCCGGCGCGAAATCCGGGACCGGTGACAGATGCACCTCCCAGCCACCACCGCGGAACCAGCAGCCACCCCGGGCGGCCAGCACCGCCGGCTTGACGATCTCGGCCATGCCGAGGACACCGCTGTAGAACGCTCGGGCTGCACCCTCACCGTCCGGCGGGATCAGCAGTTGCACATGATGCAGGTCGTCGATGCGGAAACCCATGACCAGACCTTAACAGTACGGGCGTACGGTTAACCAGTCGCCGAAAAATGTCGTACGTGTGTTCCATAGTGGGGCTCAGTCAGCCAGGCCGAGCCCAACGGGGGTGTCCGCGGTGTCCTACCTCGACGACTTCTTCGACGAGCAGAGCGAGATCATCGAAAGATTCGGGTGGGCCGTCGTGCACGTGGTGCCCACCGAGGACGACCCTCCCGACACGGTGCCCTTCGCCTACACCGTGGGCCTCACCGGTTACGGGTTTCCCGAGCTCACCATCGCCGGGCTGCCACCGGAGACGGGGCACGTGCTGCTCAACGAGGTGGCCGGGCGCGTCTGCGACGAGGGGCTGCTGCTGCGTCACGGGCACCGCCTGCGCGGCCTCCTCGACGGGCAGGAGGTCCGGGTCGTCGGCGGCGAGATCTCGGAGACCCTGTTCCCGGGGGCGGCGCTGATGCGCTACGGCGACGACCGGGTCCGGCTGCTACAGCTCGCCTGGCCCGATCCGGCCGATCGCTTCCCCTGGCAGAGCGGCTACGACGCCCTCGACTATCCCCAGCCGACCATCGGCGCCCCGGCCACCCGCGCGGGCCGCCGATGCGGCACGTTCCGCGGCCTACCCGGTGCCTCGGAGCGGCGGGCCCAGCGCCACCGGGCGGCCCGTGGCGGCCGCTCCCGCCCGGCGCACTCTCCATTCACCCCACCCTCGTCACCCGGCGGCGAGGGAAGCAACCGTGAGGACTGACATGACCACCCCTGCCCTGCCCACGCTCCGCTTCACCGCGGCCACCGACGCCGGCACCACCGGCACCACCGGCACCACCGGCACCACCGGCACCACCGGCACCACCGGCACCACCGGCACCACCGGCACCACCGGCACCACCGGCACCACCGGCACCACCGGCACCACCGGCACCACCGGCACCACCGGCACCACCGGCACCACCGGCACCACCGGCACCACCGGCACCACCGGCACCACCGGCACCACCGGCACCACCGAGGGCGATTGTGAGGCCGCCCAAGGCGGCCACCGGACACCGCTTCCCGCTCAGGGCGACGCCCGGTCACCGCTCTCCGCTCAGGGCGACGTCCGATCGCCGCTTCCCCGTCAGGGCAACGTCAGATCGCCGCTTCCGGCTCATGGCGACCGCCGATCACTGCTTCCTGCTCTGCACTTCCGGTCCGCCGTCCCGGCCGCCCCCGAGACAGCCGGGACACCCGCCGTGCCCGGGTCGCGGCCACCCCTGCCCGTGGTCCGCTTTCTCGCCGGGCCGTTCCGCGCTGATCACGAGCGCTGACCTTCGACGGCGAGCCATCAGAGCCGGAGACTTCGACGCGCGAGCTATCAGACGGGAGATTTCGGCGGCGGGAGCCATCAGAGCCAGGACCTTCCACAGGGCGAGCCATCGGGCCGGGACTTCCACGGGGCGAGCCATCAGACACAGCACCTTCAACGGCGGGAGCCATCAGAGACAGGACCTTCGACGGCGGGAGCCGTCAGGGGCGGAGACTTCGGCGCCGAGGAGCTCGGGCCAGGAGGCGGAGGGCGTAGGGGGCGTCGTGGCGGAGGTATCGGCCGGCCAGGCGGCGGGGCTCGACGCCGAGGCGGTGGGCCCATTCGAGGCCGGTGCGCTGCATCCAGCGCGGGGCACGTCCGATGTCGCCGGCCACGAAGTTGACCGCGGCGCCGCAGCCGACGAACCAGGTGGCCGGCAGTTTCGGGCGCAGCCGTTCGATGACGAGCTCCTGCTTGGGAAAGCCGAGGCCGACGAAGACCAGATCGGGCCGAGCGGCGACGACAGAGGCACAGAAGTCGGCGTAGGTGCCCTCGTCCTCCTCGAAACCGAAGTCGGGGCTGAGCGTCCCGGCGATCCGCAGGCCGGGGAATGTCTCGGCGAGCCGGGCGGCGGCCCGGGCCGCGCCGTCCTGGCCGGCGTGGCGGGCGGCCCTCACCGCGGCCGCGGCGTCGCGGGCCGCCTTGACGGCCGCGGATGTGACGCCGGATTTGTCGGATCCACGGATACCGCTTCGCTCGGCCGGTCCGAGGGTCCGAATGCCACCGCGGTTCGCCGGCCTGCGAGTCCGGGCAGGTTCGGCCAGGGCGCGCTCGTTCATGGCGCGGTCGGTCAAGGCACGGTCGGCCGGAGGGCCGTCGGTCAAAACGCGGTCAATCAATGCGCGATCGGCAGGGGTGCCATCGGCCGAGATGCGGCCGACCAGAGGGCCGTCGGTCAAAACGCGGTCAATCAAGGTGGGATCGGCAGGGGTGCGATCGGCCGAGATCCGATCGACCCGAGGGCCGTCGGTCAAGGCGCGGTCCACCGAGGTGCGATCGGCCGGGGTGCGGCCGGTCAGGGTGCGGTGCGCCGGGCTGCGGGTGGGCGCGACCGGGGTGCCGCCGATCACGAAGACGGAGCGGGCATCCCGGCCCAGGCCCTCGGAGAGGGACCAGATGAGGCTGCTGCCGGCGACCCGTTCCGGGAGGGGCACGCCGCGGAGACGGCTGGCCCAGACCAGGGGCATCCCGTCGGCGACGATCAGGTCGGCGTCGTCGAGGTGTCGGCGCACTCCCGGGTCGGCGGCGGCGCGGCGCAGGATGTCGACGTTCGGGGTGATGATCCGGCCGCCGCGTCCGTGTGCGAGTGCCTCCCGGACGACGGCGACGACCTCGTCCTCGGTGATGCGGTCGATGCCCGTCCCATCGAGCTGTACACGGTCGAAAGCCTCGATCGTCACCTGACGCCTCCTTTTCCCTGCTTGACTCGTTACCAGAGCGAAACGAGCAAAGGTGGGCCAAAGTGGCAGAAGTGCTATTTCTTGGCGGATTCGGGCGAAGTGGTACAACTCTCGTCGAACGCCTGCTCGGTGAGCTGCCCGGGATGTGTGCTCTCGGTGAGGTCGTCCACCTGTGGCAACGCGACGTCCGGGACGACGAGCGGTGCGGCTGCGGCGACCGGTTCTCCGGCTGCGACTTCTGGAGACGGGTCGGGGACCTGGCCTTCAACGGCTGGTCCAACGTCGACGTGGACCGGGTGCACGCGCTGCGCGACACGGTCGAGCGGACCCGGCACATCCCCCGCCTGGCCTCGGCGGCCACCGCCTCCGACGAGGTCCGTGAGTACGCCTCCTACTACGCCCGGGTCTACACCGCCGCGGCCGAGGTCTCCGGTGCCCGCGTGGTGATCGACTCTTCCAAGCACTCGGCGCTTGCCCACGTGCTGCGCTGGGCGGACGACATCGACCTCAGGGTGGTGCACGTGGTCCGGGACGCCCGCGGGGTGGCCTACTCGTGGACGAAGACGGTGGCCCGGCCGGAGACCGACGGCCTGGACCAGATGACCCGGTACTCTCCGGGGCGCTCGGCTCTGCTGTGGAACGCCCACAATGCCGCGTTCGGGCTGCTGGCCCGGCGCGGCGTGCCGGTCCGGCGGATCCGCTACGAGGAGTTCCTCGCCGATCCGCGGGCGGGGCTGGAGGGGCTGGCCGAGTTCGCCGGTGCCCCGCCGCGCCCGGAGGATCTGGACTTCCTGCGGAACGGGCACGCCGATCTGCGGGCGGGACACAGCGCGGCCGGCAATCCGATGCGGTTCACCGTGGGCCGGTTGCCGCTACGCCGGGACGACGCCTGGGTGTCGGCGCTGCCCCTGTCGCAGCGGCGCCTGGTCGGCGCGGTCTGCGGGCCCCTGCTGCGGGCGTACGGCTACCCGATCTCGATCGCTTCGGAGGCATGATGAACTGGCCGTCGATCGGGGTGGTCATCCCCACCCGCAACCGTCCCGAACTGCTGCGCGCCTCGATCGCCGCGGTCCGTGCCCAGCGTTATCCGGGCGAGCTGAAGATCGTGGTGGTCTACGACCAGACCGAGCCGGACTATCTGCTGGCGTCGACGGACGGCGTACCGGTGCTGGTGTTGACGAATTGGCGGACCGCGGGGCTGGCCGGGGCGCGCAACACCGGCCTGCTGGCGCTGGACACCGAGCTGATGGCGTTCTGTGACGACGACGACCGGTGGCTGCCGGACAAGTTGCGCCGTCAGGTGGCCGCGCTGCTGGCCGAGCCGGAGGCCGAGTTCGCCACGTGTGCGATCGAGGTGGAGTACGAGGGTCGCTCCACACCCCGTCTGGCCGGCCGGTCCCGGGTGACGGTGGACGACCTGGCCCGGTCGCGGATGGCGATGTTGCACTCGTCGTCGTTCCTGATCCGGCGGGAGGCGCTGGATCCGGAGCGGATCGGGCTGGTCTCCGAGGAGGCGCCGGGCAGCCAGAACGAGGATTGGGATCTTCTGCTCAGGGCGGCCCGCCGCGCGCCGATCGTTCATCTGGACGAGCCGCTGGTCCGGGTGCTGTGGGGCCGGACCTCGCACTACACGTACGAGTACGCCACCAAGATCTCGTCGCTGCGCTGGATGATGCAGCGGCACCCGGAGATCAGTGGCTGCCGTCCGGGCGCGGCTCGGGTCTACGGTCAGTTGGCGTGCTGGTCGGCGGCGTCCGGCAACCGGGTCGCCGCGTGGCGGTACACCCGGGAGGCGGTGCGGGCGAATTGGCGGGAACCTCGTGCGGCGATCGCCTTGGCGGCGATGACCGGAGCGGTCAAGGTGGAGAACGTCCTTTCAGCGCTGCACAAACGAGGGCGTGGTATCTGAACTCACCCTTTCGCACGTACCCGATCACGCGGTACTGTTCGAGTGTGTTCGGAATAGTTCGGTCCAGCTGATGCTGGCACAGCAGAGACAGGCGGCGATCCTCGACCGGGTGCGCGCTGCCGGCGGCGTCCGGGTCACCGAGCTGGCCACCGAGTTCAGCGTGTCCGACATGACGATCCGGCGTGACCTGGAGGCGCTCGCGGAGCGTGGGTTGCTGGCGAAGGTACATGGCGGCGCGACCACCGTCAGTCCCGGTTCGGCACACGAGCCCGGGTTCACCGCGAAATCGGTGCGCGAGCGCGGGGAGAAGGCGGCGATCGCCCAGCGGGCCGCCGCTCTCGTCTCGCCCGGCGACGCGATCGCGCTGTCGGCCGGCACCACGACGGCGGAGCTGGCCCAGCGCCTGGTCGACGTCCCGGCGCTGACCGTGGTGACCAACTCCATACCGGTCGCCGACGTGTTCTACCGGGCCGGCCGACCGGATCAGACCGTGGTGTTGACCGGCGGCACCCGTACCCCCTCGGACGCTCTTGTCGGCCCGGTGGCGGTCGCCGCCGTCGGCACCCTGCACCTGGACATGCTGTTCCTCGGGGTGCACGGGATGAGCGAGCGCGCCGGTTACACGACGCCCAACCTGATGGAGGCGGATGTCAAGCGGGCGCTGGTGGAGGCGGCCGAGCGCCTGGTCGTGCTCGCCGACCACACCAAGTGGGGCACCGTGGGCATCTCCTCGATCGTGCCGCTGTCCCGCGCGCACGTCCTGATCACCGACGACGGGCTGGACGACGACGCCCGTGCCCTGCTGTCGGAAACCGTCCCTGAACTCGTGGTGGTGAACCCCCAGTGACCCCGACCCGCTCGAGCGTCCGTCTCTCCGACGGCCGTGAGCTGATCTACTTCGACGAGTCCCCCGGCAGCAGCCGTTCGTCGTACTCCGACACCCGTCAGTTGCCGCCGCCTCCGCCGGCCTCCCAGCTGCGATACGACCCGCTGACCGACGAGTGGATCGCTGTCGCCGCGCACCGCAACACGCGGACCTTCCTGCCGCCGTCGGACGCGTGCCCGCTCTGCCCGACGAGCGAGCGGTTCGCCAGCGAGATCCCGGCGCCCGACTACGACGTGGTGGTTTTTGAAAACCAGTTCCCGTCGTTCTCCGACCGGATCGTGCCGGACGAGATCACCCAGGTCACCGACATGGTGCCGGTGCGGCCGGGGCACGGCCGATGTGAGGTCGTCTGCTTCACCAGCGATCACAACAGTGCCTTCGGTTCGCTGCCGGCGTCGCGTGTCCGTACCGTCATCGACGCTCTCGCCGACCGCACCGCCGAGCTGTCCGGGGTGCCGGAGGTGGCGCAGGTCTTCCCGTTCGAGAACCGGGGCGTCGAGATCGGCGTGACGCTGCACCACCCGCACGGGCAGATCTACGCCTACCCGACGGTGACGCCGAAGACCGCGGCCTACCTCCGGGCCGCGCAGCGGCACTTCGAGAAGACCGGGCGCAATCTGTACGCCGACGTCCTCGCCGCCGAGCAGGAGGCGAAGGTACGGGTGATCGCGTCCAACGAGCACTGGACGGCCTACGTGCCGGCCGCCGCGCGCTGGCCGTTCGAGGTGCACCTGGCCCCGCATCGGCGGCTGCCGGACCTGCCCGCGCTGAGCGACGCCGAGCGGGACGCGTTCGGCCCGCTCTACCTCGACGTGCTGCGCCGGTTCGACGGCCTGTTCGGCAAGCCGATGCCGTACATCTCGGCATGGCACCAGGCGGTCACCGGGGAGGGCCGTGACCTGGGTTATCTGCACCTGCAGCTGTTCAGCATCCGGCGCGCCGCGGACAAGCTGAAGTTCCTGGCCGGGTCGGAGTCGGCGATGGGCGCCTTCGTCAACGACATCGTCCCGGAGGCCGCGGCCCAGCGGCTGCGCGACATCTGAGACGACGATGGGGAGGCCCGGGACAAGGCCTCCCCATCGCTTTCAACGAGTCATGTCACCCGAGGGTCACTCCTCGTCGCAGGCGTTCCGCACGAAGCCCGCCGGCGTGGGCCGACGGGCTTCGGAAGTGCTTCGAGGTCAGGCGCCGAGCTTGCGCGCCAGGTTCTCGTCGAGAGCGTTCATGAACTCGTCGGTCGACAGCCACGGGGCGTCCCGGCCGATGAGCAGCGCGAGGTCCTTGGTCATCTGACCGCCCTCGACGGTCTCGATGCAGACCCGCTCGAGCGTCTCGGCGAAGGTGGTCACCTCGGGGGTGCCGTCCAGCTTGCCGCGGTGCTTGAGACCACCGGTCCAGGCGAAGATCGAGGCGATCGGGTTGGTGCTGGTCTTCTCGCCCTTCTGCCACTGCCGGTAGTGCCGGGTGACAGTGCCGTGGGCGGCCTCGGCCTCGACGGTCTGGCCGTCCGGGGTCATCAGCACCGAGGTCATCAGGCCGAGCGAGCCGAAGCCCTGGGCCACGGTGTCGGACTGCACGTCACCGTCGTAGTTCTTGCAGGCCCAGACGTAGCCGCCCTCCCACTTGAGCGCGGCGGCGACCATGTCGTCGATCAGCCGGTGCTCGTAGATGAGACCGGCCTCCTTGAACTTCTCCGCGAACTCGGTCTCGAAGATCTCCGCGAACAGGTCCTTGAAACGCCCGTCGTAGGCCTTCAGGATCGTGTTCTTGGTCGACAGGTAGACCGGGTAGTTGCGGGCCAGGCCGTACCGGAACGAGGCGCGCGCGAAGTCACGGATCGACTCGTCGTAGTTGTACATCGCCATGCCAACACCGCCACCGGCCGGGAAGTCCGTGACGTGGAACTCCATCGGCGCGGAGCCGTCCTCCGGCGTGAAGGTGACGGTGAACTTGCCGGCCTTCGGCGCGACGAAGTCGGTCGCCTTGTACTGGTCGCCGTGGGCGTGACGGCCGATGATGATCGGCTTGGTCCAGTTCGGTACCAGACGGGGCACGTTCTTCATGATGATCGGCTCGCGGAAGACCACGCCGCCGAGGATGTTACGGATCGTGCCGTTCGGCGAACGCCACATCTTCTTCAGGCCGAACTCGTCGACCCGGGCCTCGTCGGGCGTGATGGTGGCGCACTTGACGCCCACACCGTGCCGCTTGATGGCGTTGGCCGAGTCGATCGTGACCTGGTCGTCGGTCTCGTCCCGGTACTGGATCGACAGGTCGTAGTACTCGAGGTTCACGTCGAGATACGGCAGGATCAGCTGCTCACGGATCTGCTTCCAGATGATCCGGGTCATCTCGTCGCCGTCGATCTCGACGACCGGGTTCTTGACCTTGATTTTCGCCATCGGCCGGCGCTCCTCTCCCGAAACACATGCTTAGCAGTACGAGCGTACTGCCCGCCCTCCGAAGATCGCCGGGCGGCCTCGTCCTGTCCGACCCCCTCTACCATCCCAGGGAATGAAGAGCCGGCGTGCCGATAAGCGCTACGAACCTCGTCACGGTGGTACGCGCAGGGACGATCTACGCGAAACGGCAGGTCGGGCCTTCACCGTCGTCCCGATCGCAACCGGCATCGTCGTGTCGCTCGTCACGGGTGCCCTTTTCCGCGACGACGTCATCCGTACCGCCGAGAGCCTCGTCGGCGACCGGCCCGCACTGCTCGTTCTCGCCGGCTGGAGCTTCGTGGTCCTCGTCGCGGGCGTCGGGGCCGGCTGCCTGAGGACCGGTCGCCTCCCGCTGGTCACCGTCGCCGCCCTGACCGTGCCGGTCGTGCTCTGGTTCCTCCCCACCCGCGCGGACAAGGACCCGTTCCCCGGTGGTGGCTCCGACTTCGTCGTCGGTGGGCAGACCGCCTGGATCACCGTGCTGGTGACGGCCGGTGTGATCGTCTTCGAGGACCCGCTGCTCCGCCGGTGGGGTCCCGTCCTGGTGGGGTCGGCCGCGGTCGTGTCCCTCACCGTCGCGCTCGCGCTCGCCCATTAACATCGGGCGATGTTCTCCGATGTCCGGCCGGCGGGGTCGTGAGCCGACCCGCCCGCCGAAAACGGCGCAGCGCCAAGACCGTGCCGAGCCGCGCCCGCGGCATCACCACCGCCCCACCTGCCTCACCACCCGAGCCGCCGGTGCCGTCGATCGGCCGGGTCACGCTCGGTGCTCTCGCCTGGCTGGTCGGCAGTGTGACGTACTTCGTGCTCTTCGCCGTCCGGGAGACCACCGCACGGGCCTACGTCGACGGGGTACGCGGACTGACCGGCGGCAACCCCCAGGCCATGGCGATCGCCGGCTGGGTGATCGTCTTCGCCGTGTTCGGGCTGGGCTGGGCCCTCGTGCTGCTCTGGAAACGGGTGCACCGGGGCTGGTGTTACACGATCGGCGCGGCGGCCGTCGCCGTGTCACCGACCGCGCTGGTGCTCTTCCCGTTCGACGACTTCCCGATCGTCCACCTGATCAGCGGGGCCGGTGGGGCCGCCTTCGTCCACGGCATGCGCTGGGCCGCCCCGGCCGGAGTCATCCCGGTCCTGGTGGTGCCGTTCGCGCTGGCCAAGAACGCGCCCCGCGGGCCGACCACTGCGGTCGTCGCTCTCTGCGTGCTCATCACCCTGATCGCCGCGGCACTGACAGTCTGAAGGCCGGGGCGAGCGTTCGCCCCGGCCTTCAGTGTGCGACTCAGAGCTCGGCGACGTCCGCCTGCTTGGCGCGGACCGCCTCAGCGGCCTCCTTCAGGCCGGCCAGCTCGGTGTCGGTGAGCTTGTCCTCGACGACCTTGCGGATGCCGGTGGCGCCCAGCTCGGCCTCGACGCCCAGGTAGACGCCGGAGATCCCGTACTCCCCGTCGACCCACGCGCAGACCGGCACGACCTCGCCGGAGTCCTCGGCGACGGCCTTGGCCATGCGGGCCGCGGCAGCCGACGGGGCGTAGTACGCCGAACCGGTCTTCAGCAGCGCGACCACCTCGGCGCCACCGTTACGGGTCCGGACGACCAGCTCCTCGATCTTCTCGGCCGGGAGCAGCTCGGAGAGCGGCTTGCCGTCGACCGTGCAGCGCGACGGCACCGGAACCATGGTGTCGCCGTGCGAGCCCAGGGTCAGCGCCTTGACGCTCTTCACCGGGACGTTGAGCTCCTCGGCGATGAAGTTGGTGAACCGGGCGGTGTCGAGCACACCGGCCTGGCCGAACACCTGGTTCTTCGGGAACTGGGTCGCCAGCTGGGCCAGCGCGGTCATCTCGTCCACCGGGTTCGACACCACGATGACGACGGCGTTCGGCGCGTACTTCTTGATGTTCTCGGCGACCTGACGAACGATCTTCGCGTTGACCTCGAGCAGGTCCATCCGGCTCATGCCCGGCTTACGCGGCAGACCGGCGGTGACCACGACGACGTCCGAGCCCTCGATGGCCTCGTAGCCCTCACCGTTCGGGCCGGTGGAGACGCCGACGACCTTGGTCTCGAAGCCCTCGATCGACCGGGACTGGTTGATGTCGAGCGCGAGACCGGCCGGCTTGCCGTCGATGATGTCGGTGAGAACCACCGTCTCGAAGATGTCGTACTCGGCGAGACGCTGTGCGGTCGTGGACCCGTAGAAACCGGCGCCTACGACGGTTACCTTCTTGCCCATAGCTCTGCACTCCCAGTGTCCGGGCGACTTTTCGCGACCGTATCAGCCGGTTAACACGCCGTTACGAGCCGGTCGGTCCGAGGGGACCTAAGCCACTGCTGTCACGCTCAGTGGTAGAAGTGGCGGGTTCCGGTCAGGTAGACGGTCAGACCGGCCTTCGCCGCCGCCTCGATGACCGACTCGTCGCGGATCGAGCCGCCCGGTTGCACGACCGCCTTCACACCGGCCGCGATCAGCACCTCCAGGCCGTCCGGGAACGGGAAGAACGCGTCGGAGGCGGCCACACTGCCCGCGGCACGCTCGACGCCGGCCCGGTTCACCGCGAGGTGCGCCGAGTCGACCCGGTTGACCTGCCCCATGCCGACTCCGACGGTCGCGCCGCCCTTGGCCAGCAGGATCGCGTTGCTCTTCACCCCCCGCACCGCCCGCCACGCGAACACCAGGTCAGCCAGGTCAGCGCCGGTGAGCGCCGTGCCGGTGGCCAGCGTCCAGTTGGCCGGGTCGTCGCCGGACGCGTCGATCCGGTCCGCGGTCTGCACCAGCACACCGCCGCTGACCTGCTTGATCTCGGCGGGCGGCGGGTTCCAGACGGGGGCGGCCAGCACCCGCAGCTTCTTCTTGCCGCGGAAGAGCTCGAGCGCCTCGGCCTGGAAGGAGGGGGCCACGATCGCCTCGGTCAGGATGCCGTCGAGCTGCTTGGCCAGCTCCAGCGTCACCTCCTGGTTGACCGCGATCACGCCGCCGTACGCCGACAGCGGGTCACAGGCGTGCGCCTTGCGGTGCGCCTCGGCCACGTCCGCGCCGATCGCGATGCCGCACGGGTTGGCGTGCTTGATGATCGCGACACACGGCTCGGTGAAGTCGTTGGCGCTGCGCCAGGCGGCGTCCGCGTCGACGTAGTTGTTGAACGACAGCTCGCCGCCGTGCAGGAGCTCCGCCTGGGCCAGACCGGCCGGCGCCGCCGGGTCCACGTACAGGGCGGCCTTCTGGTGCGGGTTCTCCCCGTACCGCAGGGTGTTCTCCAGGCGCAGCGCGAGCCCGTCGAACGCCGGCCACTCGGGAGCGTCGGCGGCGAGCGCCGAGGCGGTCCAGCGAGCTACGGCGACGTCGTACTCCGCGATGTCCGCGAAGGCCCGGGCAGCCAGCGCGCGCCGCTGGGCCAGCGAGAATCCGCCTTCGGCGAGAGCGTCGACGATCAGGGGGTACGCCGAGACGGCCGTGACGACCGCAACGGACGCGTGGTTCTTGGCCGCGGACCGGACCATCGCCGGACCACCGATGTCGATCTTCGCGATGCAGTCCTCGACGCCCGCACCGGAGGCCACCGTCTCGGTGAACGGGTACAGGTTGCTGACGAGCAGGTCGAACGGCTCGATGCCCAACTCGGCGAGCTCCTGGACGTGGCCCTCCAGCCGCAGGTCGGCCAACAGACCGGCGTGCACCTTGGGGTGCAGGGTCTTGACCCGGTCGCTGAGGATCTCCGGGAACCCGGTCAGCTCCTCCACCCGGGTGACCGGCACACCGGCCTTCTCCACGGTCGACGCGGTCGAACCGGTGGAGACGATCTGCACTCCGGCGGCGTGCAGGGCCTGGGCCAGCTCGACGATGCCGTCCTTGTACCAGACACTCAGCAGCGCCCGCTTGATCGGACGGCGCCCCTCGTCAGAAGAGGTGGTCACGAAATCCGTACCTTTCTGTCCTGAATGGTCCAGCCGTCGCGGACCAGCTTGCCGACGAACTCGACCAGCTGGGCCCGTTCGGCCACCTTGATGCGCTCGGTGAGCGTCTCCTCCGTGTCGTCGTCGAGCACGGGGACCACGGTCTGCGCGATGATCGGCCCGGTGTCGACACCGGCGTCCACGAAGAAGAGCGTCGCTCCGGCCACCTTCACGCCGTACGCCAGCGCGTCCCGCGGCCCGTGGATTCCCGGGAACGCGGGGAGCAGCGCGTTGTGCGTGTTGATGTACCGATCGCCGAACGCGTCCAGGAACTGCTTGCCGACGAGCTTGAGGAACCCGGCCGAGATGACCAGGTCGGGCCGGTGCTCGGCGACGTGCGCGGTCAGTGCGGCGTCCCAGTCGTCACGGGTCGGGTAGGACTTCACCGAGTCGACGAACGTGGGGATCCCGGCGGCCGTGGCGTGGCCCAGTCCGGCGATCCCGTCCCGGTCGGCACCGACGGCGACCACCGTCGCGCCATACGCCGGGTCGGCTGTCGCTTCGAGAAGAGCCTGCAGGTTGCTGCCCGACCCGGAGATGAGAACGACCAGGCGGGCGGGCGCGGGGTCAGTCACCTGTGCACCCTATCGTCGCCTCGGCGGGCGCCCGGCAACCGGGGCGTTTCAGACGGCTCACCCCGATCGCAACCGCTTTTCAGCGACGGCGGAAGGCCCGGGTCGCGGCCGCGCCCAGGGTGACCGCGACGGCCACCACGATCGCGGTGACGATGCCGGTCTGTATCGGGTCAGGGCCGATCCGGGACAGCCGCCCGGAGCCGAGCGCGCCACCGGACGCCCAGGCGAGCCCGGCCAGCACCAGCCCGGCGACCGGCCCGGCGAGCAGGCTCGACATGATCACCAGCGGCCACGGCGGCTCGGCGTCGGCGACGGTGACCTTGCCCTTGCTCTTGCGGCGAGTGGCCCGCCACGCGCTCTCCCGGCCGAACCGCAGCCGTTGGGTGAGGGTCCAGCCGGCCACCGCCCCGGCGATCACCGGCAGCGCGAGCAGCACCGTCCCGGCCGCACCCATCGGGCCTTCGGGGAGGCCGGCGATCAGCGGCACCATCGGGGGCGGGCCGAGCGTCACCTCGGTCAGCCGGACCGCCGAGTCGACGCCGATCGCGAATCCCGGGCCGAGCAGGTAGGCGGCCACCCAGACGGTGGCGTTCACCGCGTACCCCATGCTGATCAGGATGATGCCGGCCTGTCCGGCGACGCCGGTCCGGTAGTTGGCGATGATCTCGGCGGCCTGGGCGCCGCCGAGCGCGACCGCCAGGCCGCCGACGACCGCGCCGGCCCCGACGATCAGGAACGCGGCGACCAGCCCGGTGCGGATGCCGTGCCGCAGCGCCGGTGGCAGCCGCCGGGCCAGCGTGGTCACGGCGCCGGTGCCGCGGAGCGAGCCGAGCAGCGCCCCGGCGAGGCCGAGGGCGAGGAAATGCGCCGCGGCGCGGGCGGTGGAGATCCCGGTGCCGCGGCCGTCGGTGACCTGGGCGGCCAGGACACCGATCAGGGTGTACGCCGTACCGACCGCGACCGCGACCAGGAGCGCCTTCCCGAACGACCCGGTGCGCCGGGCCCCGATGGCGCGGGTGACGTGCAGTCCCGCCCGGTTGAGCCGCCAGACGATCAGCCCCGTGAGCAGCAGCGGCGCCAGTGCGAGCGGCCCGATCGAGGTGCCGATCGGAACGCCGTGCCCGAGCAGCCAGCCGGCCAGTCCGGCGTGCGCCGCGGCGATGAGCCCGCCGGAGCCCTCGAGGGTGCGGGCCAGCCCGATCACCGCGGCCACCGGGAGGTAGGTGAGCAGGGCCGCCCACACGGTCGCGAAGAGCACCGCCACCGGCAGTGGGGCTCCGCGCCCCTGCGGTGGCCGGCGTTGGACGGGCACCCGCACGGTCTCCCGGCGGCCGAGCATCGCGTCGTCGACGACCACGGTGTCGCGGTGGCCGTCACCGACCGGGATGGCCTCGGTGGGCCGGTCCTCCGGCGGCGTGAGCGCCTCGCGATCGAGAGCGGCCGTGTCCCGCACCACGGACTGCAGCGCCTCGGCGACCGCGAACGGGTCCTCCGAGCCGCCGGGTCGGTCGGTTGTGCTGGACATCGGCGCCTACTTTTCCATGCCGTGGCCGGTGCGGCGATGCAGAAACGACGGCGCGCCGCCGATCAGGTCGGTTCCCGATCGACAGCGCGCCGTTTCCACAGCCGTGATCAGCTCAAGATGTCGCGCATGAGCTGGGCGGTCTCGGACGGCGTCTTGCCGACCTTGACCCCGGCCGCCTCGAGGGCGACCTTCTTGGCGTCGGCGGTGCCGGCCGAGCCGGAGATGATGGCGCCGGCGTGGCCCATCGTCTTCCCGGGCGGCGCGGTGAAGCCGGCGATGTAGCCGACGACCGGCTTGGTGACGTTGGCCTTGATGAACTCGGCCGCACGCTCCTCGGCGTCGCCGCCGATCTCACCGATCATCACGATCGCGTCGGTCTCCGGGTCCTCCTGAAAGGCCTTGAGCGCGTCGATGTGGGTGGTGCCGATGACCGGGTCGCCACCGATGCCGACGGCGGTGGAGAAGCCGAACTCGCGCAGCTCGTACATCAGCTGGTAGGTCAGCGTGCCGCTCTTGCTGACCAGGCCGATGCGGCCCTGCGGGGTGATGTCGGCCGGGATGATGCCGGCGTTGGAGGCGCCGGGCGACGCGATGCCGGGGCAGTTCGGCCCGATGATCCGGGTCTTCTGGCCCTTGGCCACGTTGTACGCCCAGAAAGCCGCCGAGTCCTGCACCGGCACGCCCTCGGTGATCACCACGGCCAGCGGGATCTCGGCGTCGATCGCTTCGACGACCGCGGCCTTGGTGAACGCCGGCGGGACGAAGATGACCGACACGTCGGCGCCGGTCTCGGCGATCGCCTCGGCGACGGTGGCGAAGACGGGCAGCTCGGTGCCGTCGAAGTCCACCTTGGTGCCGGCCTTGCGCGGGTTGACGCCGCCTACTACCTGGGTGCCCGCGGCGAGCATCCGCTTGGTGTGCTTGGAGCCCTCACCACCGGTGATGCCCTGGACGATGACCTTGGAGTCCTTGGTGAGCCAGATCGCCATTAGTTCACTTCCCCGCAGCCGCGAGCTCGGCGGCGCGCTGGGCCGCTCCGTCCATCGTGTCCACCCGCTCGACCAGCGGGTTGTTCGCTCCGTCGAGGATGGCCCGGCCGGCCTCGGCGTTGTTGCCGTCGAGGCGGACCACGAGCGGCTTGGTGACGGTCTCGCCGCGCTCGGCGAGCAGCTCGAGGGCCTGGATGATGCCGTTGGCGACCGCGTCGCAGGCCGTGATGCCACCGAACACGTTCACGAAGACCGACTTCACGGCCGGGTCGCCGAGGACGATCTCCAGGCCGTTCGCCATCACCTGGGCGCTGGCGCCGCCGCCGATGTCGAGGAAGTTGGCCGGCTTGAC
The DNA here is from genome assembly GCF_050956125.1 of Actinoplanes sp. CA-252034. Taxonomy (NCBI): domain Bacteria; kingdom Bacillati; phylum Actinomycetota; class Actinomycetes; order Micromonosporales; family Micromonosporaceae; genus Actinoplanes; species Actinoplanes sp. CA-252034. The sequence goes on along the minus strand of NZ_CP191846.1, from coordinate 766,580 downwards.
GCCGCCGTGGCTCTCGCCCGCGTAGGCCACCACGTCCAGGGTCGACATGACCAGGCCGGCGCCGTTACCGATGATGCCGACCTCGCCGTCGAGCTTGACGTAGTTGAGGTTCTTGGCCTTGGCGGCCTGCTCCAGCGGGTCGACCGCGGACTTGTCCTCGAGCGCCTCGTGGTCGGGGTGCCGGAAACCGGCGTTCTCGTCGAGGGTGACCTTGGCGTCGAGGGCCAGCACCCGGCCGTCGCCCACCTTGGCCAGCGGGTTGACCTCGACCAGCGTGGCGTCCTCGGCGACGAACGCCTGCCACAGCTTGACCGCGATGTCGACGACCTGGTCGGCGACATCGGCGGGGAACTTGGCGGCGGTCACGATCTCGCGCGCCTTCGCCTCGTCCACGCCCTTGCTCGCGTCGATCGCGATCTTGGCGACCCGCTCGGGGTCCTCCTCGGCGACCGTCTCGATCTCCATGCCGCCGGCGACACTGGCGATGCACAGGAACGTCCGGTTGGCCCGGTCCAGCAGATAGGAGAAGTAGTACTCCTCCACGATGTCGGCCGTCTCGGCCAGCATCACCTTGTGGACCGTGTGGTCCTTGATGTCCATGCCCAGGATGTCGCTCGCGCGGGCCTCGGCCTCGTCGGCTCCGTCGGCCAGCTTGACGCCGCCGGCCTTGCCGCGGCCACCGACCTTGACCTGTGCCTTGACGACGACCTTGCCACCGAGGCGCTCGGCGATCGCCCGGGCCTCCTGCGGGGTCTCGGCGACGCCGCCGCCCAGCACGGGCAGCCCGTGCCGTTCGAACAGGTCGCGCCCCTGATACTCGAACAGGTCCACGTGTCTCCTTTCGCTCGCGACGCCAAGCGCCGGCAAGCCGCACCATTGCGTCCCGACCTGTGTGCGCGGGGCAGCGCGGCGCGCCGCCAGCGTGAGGATCGTCCGGCCTTCCCACAGCTGCGAAATGGCCTTCACCCGCAGACTAGCGACCTGAACCGGCTCGGTGAGCGCGCGGGTGCGCGGTGTGCAAGACCACACACCGGAGTGACGAATGCGCAGCTCCGGGACGGTAGAGGCCACCGTGCACCGTGTGGACACAGAGAACTCGCTCCAGCGGTCGGCGGCGATGTGCCGGCGCAGCTCGCACCGGCCGGCAGCCCCGCTCGCGCGGCCGGCGGAAAAATCACGCGAGCGCGCGTAACCCGCCCGGGAGGGGGTCGTTGAGTGTGGTGTCGGAGCGCTACGGCGTCCGCAAGGAAGCGGCCGATGCCCTGTCGGTCGAGGGGTGGCGGCGGGGCATCGCGCATAGAGGGGCCGGACGTGTGAGGGGTGCGTCCGGCCTCTCCCCTTGCGCTGGGCCGATGTCTGCACCGCGCTGAGGTCCGCGCCGGGCAGAGGTCGGAGACCCGGCGCCTCAGCGCTGCCGGGACAGCGCCGGCAAGCAGCCGAAATCTACTCGCGAATCAACTGACGGACGCTGCCACATTGGCGCGGACCCATTCGACGATGGATTCGAGGGATGCACCCGGCGTGAATAGGCCGGCTACCCCGAGTGATTGCAATTCCGTGATGTCGTCCTCGGGAATGATGCCCCCGCCGAATACCACGATGTCCGAGGCATCACGCTCCGCCAACAGTTCCAGCACTCTCCGAAAGAGTGTCATGTGCGCCCCGGAGAGAACGGACAGCCCGATGCCGTCGGCGTCCTCCTGAATCGCGGTCTCCACGATCTGCTCGGGCGTCTGGTGCAGGCCGGTGTAGATCACCTCCATGCCCGCGTCGCGCAGCGCACGCGCGATCACCTTGGCACCGCGGTCATGCCCGTCCAGCCCGGGCTTGGCGACGACGACCCTGATCCGTGCTTGCATGCTGACCCCTTCGGGCTGTCCGACCCCGGTGTCCGGCCGCCGCTGCGGGCCGCCCTCCGCGGTCACCTTAACGAACGGTAACCCGCCACGCGGGGCCCCGGTACCCGGAGGTGACGGCCACCCGTCAGGAGGAATTGTTCTTTGGGTCACATTACTGAGAGCTTTCATGGCCATTACTTAGAGTCGACACATGAGGGATCCGGAAAGCAGACCAATTCGGACAATAGCTGATCAATGCTGACCAGGAACTGTCATGAAATTGGCGCTGCGACTTGTGACCGGGCTGCCGTTTCGTTACCGTGGCCACGGCTGTCGCACAGGTTCCCCCCACAACGACAGTCCGGCGGACCACTGTTCAACCCAATTTCCCGGGGTCTGAACCGAGGATCTGTCGCCGCAATGCCACTGACGGAGGATTCTTCGTGCGCCAGCGCTTGTCGTCTGAGCCCGATCGCTATCGCGGTCGGCGCCGAGTGCCGACACCTCCGCGCAGCCGCTACGCAGTCGTTGTCACCTCCGCCTTCGTCGGAGCCGGTGTCGTCGCCCTGGGCGCGGCCTCCAACCTTCCGGACAACAAGGCAGTCGACCCCGACGTCCTGCAGAGTCTGTCCAAGGGCTCGTCGATCACCACCGACGCCCTGGAGAACCGTGACGGGGACAACGCGGCCTCCCGTGGCGAGAACCGCGAGGCCAACACTCAGCTCAGCGCCGACGACGCCGCGAAGGACGTCTACCTTCTGCCGCTCGACGACTACGAGTTCACGTCGGCCTACGGTGTCCGGTTCGGCAAGCTGCACGCCGGTATCGACCTCGCCGCCCCGGACGGCACGCCCTACAAGGCGGTGCACGGGGGAACGGTGACGGCCGCCGGTTACTCCGGTGGATATGGCTACCAGATCACCATCCGGCAGGACGACGGCACCGAGATGATCTACGCCCACTCCCGGCGCACGCTGGTGAACAAGGGCGATGTGGTCAAGGCCGGTCAGGTGATCGGCGAGGTGGGCAACACCGGGTATTCGTACGGCACACACCTGCACCTCGAAGTGCACATCAAGGGCACGCCGGTCGACCCGATCACCTTCCTCGAGGAGCGCGGCGTCAGCATCAAGCTCAAGATGGAGTCGGTGTACGCCGCCTTGGACGCCGAGGCTTCCTAACCACCGCATATCCTCCTACCCAGTTGCAACTGGGTTGAACGTCGACTTTCCACGTAAGCGCCCCCGTTCCCGCGCCGACAGGTACGTGACAGCACAACGTCACGGCAGCCGGGGGGACCATCCGCGTGGGGCAGCATTCGTCATCCGGCCGAGGTGGACGCCACCGGCAGGAGAATCTGGGCCGGCACCGCGCCCCCGCCTTCCCCGCACTCTTCGCCACCAGCAGCCGTACCGCCCTCTCGGTCACCGCGCTGAGCGCCACCCTGGCCGCCGGCATCGGCGCCGTGAGCATGGCCGCCTCGGCCTCGCCGATCGGTGGCGGCGGGGGCCTGCCGACAGCCGCGCACGCCCCCGGAGCCCTGCCAGTCGTGGCGCCGGCCGGGGACGAGGCACCCGGCAAGACCCTCGACCGCTCGGCCCCGGTCCCGCGGGCCGTCGCCCCGAACGCCGCCCCCGCCCTCCGTAAGACCAGGCCACTCCCCCGGGTCCGGTGGACGCACCCGAATCCGTCGGCGGAGGTCACGTCCTGCTTCGGGCAGCGCTGGGGCCGCCTGCACGCCGGTGTCGATCTGGCCGCGCCGCACGGCACGGCCATCGTCGCGGCCGGAGCCGGCGTGGTCGTCGCGGCCGGGCCGAACGGAGGGTATGGCAATGCGGTCCTGATCGACCACGGCGACGGCCGGCTCACCCACTACGGGCACCTGTCGGCGATCGGTGTGGAGATCGGTCAGCGGGTCAGGGCCGGCGAGCACATCGGAGACGAGGGCTCGACCGGGCACTCGACCGGACCGCACCTGCATTTCGAGGTGCACCTGGACCACTTCCCGAACCCGGTCGAGCCGACCGCGTGGATGCGCGAGCGCGGCGTGGAGATCCAGGGCTGCTCCACACCGGAGGGTTAGAGTTTCTCGATCGGGGCGTGCCGCAGGATCAGCCACATCACCTGGTCGCCGAAGTCGATCTGGACACGGGTGCCCGGGCCCTGCCCCTCGACCGTCAGGACGCGGCCCAGACCGTACCTCTGATGGTTGACCCTGTCTCCGGCATCCACCTTGGGCGCCTGCTTCAGATCGCTGGCGGTGGCCAGCTTGCTGGCGTCGATGCCGAGCCGCTCGGCGATGCGCTGCGCCTTCGGCGTGCCGCCGGAGAAGCCGCCGCCGCGCTGCCGCTCGCCCGAGCCGAATCCGCCGGCGCGGCCGCCCACTCCGCCGCCGGTCCCCGACCAGGACGTGTACGACCCACCGGTCCGCTCCCACCGCACCAGCTCGACCGGCAGCTCGTCGGTGAACCGTGAGGGCGGGTTGTACTGCGGCTGGCCCCACGCCGACCGGGTCACCGCGCGGGACAGGTAGAGCCGCTGCCGGGCCCGGGTGATCCCGACATACGCCAACCGGCGCTCCTCCTCCAGCTCGGAGTTGTCGCCGAGCGCCCGCATGTGCGGGAACACGCCGTCCTCCAGGCCGGTCAGGAAGACCACCGGGAACTCCAGGCCCTTCGCGGTGTGCAGGGTCATCAGCGTGACCACGCCCTGATGGTCGGGGTCGTCGTCGGGGATCTGGTCGGCGTCGGCCACCAGCGCCACCTGCTCCAGGAACCCGGCCAAGGTCGCGACCTGCTCCACGTCCTCGTCGGCCAGCGACTCGACGCGCTCGGTGTACTCCCGGGCGACGCTCACCAGCTCCTGAAGGTTCTCCACACGGCCCTGGTCCTGCGGGTCGAGGCTCTCCTCCAGCTCGCTGAGCAGCCCGGAGCGCTGCAGGACCGCCTCCAGCACCTCCTCCGGCGGGGCGGACAGCGCGAGCACCCGCAGGTCGTCGAGCAGCTGCACGAAGTCGTTGATGCTGTTGACCGCGCGGGTGGAGATGCCCGGCGCGTCCTTGGCCCGGCGCAGCGCCTGACCGAACGAGACCCGGTCGCGCGACGACAGTGCCTCGACGCACGCCTCGGCCCGGTCGCCGATGCCCCGTTTCGGGGTGTTCAGCACCCGCCGGATGCTGACCGTGTCGTCGTCGTTCACGATCGCGCGCAGGTAGCCCAGCGCGTCGCGGACCTCCTTGCGCTCGTAGAAGCGCACCCCGCCGACCACCTTGTAGGGCAGGCCGACCCGGATGAACACCTCCTCGAAGACACGGGACTGCGCGTTCGTCCGGTAGAAGACGGCCACGTCACCGGGGCGCACGTCGTGGTTGTCGGTGAGCCGGTCGATCTCGCGGGCCACCCAGTCGGCCTCGGAGTGCTCGGTGTCGGCCACGTAACCGACGATCTGCTCACCCGGGCCCTGATCGCTCCAGAGCCGCTTGGGCTTGCGCGACGTGTTCCGGTCGATCACCGCGTTGGCGGCGGTCAGGATGGTCTGGGTGGACCGGTAGTTCTGCTCCAGCAGGATCGTGCGCGCCTGCGGATAGTCGCGCTCGAACTCCAGGATGTTGCGGATCGTGGCCCCACGGAACGCGTAGATCGACTGGTCCGCGTCGCCGACCACGCACAGCTCGGACGCCTCGTCGCCGGAGCCGACCAGCTCGCGGATCAGCGTGTACTGCGCGTGGTTGGTGTCCTGGTACTCGTCGACCATCACGTGCCGGAACCGGCGACGGTACGCCTCGGCCAGGTGCGGGTGCGACTGGAACAGGTGCACCACGGTCATGATGATGTCGTCGAAGTCCAGCGCGTGCGCCTCACGCAGCCGCCGCTGATACAACTCGTACGCCTCGGCGACGGCCCGCTCGTTCGGCCCCTTCGCGTTCGCCTTGAACCCGTCCGGCTCGATCAACTCGTTCTTCAGGTTCGACACCTGGGCGGCCAGGCCCCGTGCGGTGTACCGCTTCGGGTCGAGGTCGAGCTCGCGGGCCACGAGGGTCATGAGACGGCGCGAGTCGTCGGCGTCGTAGATGGAGAACGTGCTCTTCAGCCCGGCGTGCTCGTGCTCGGCGCGCAGGATGCGCACGCACGCCGAGTGGAAGGTCGACACCCACATCATCCGGGCGCGCGGACCGACCAGATGGGCGACCCGCTCCTTCATCTCACCGGCGGCCTTGTTGGTGAACGTGATCGCCATGATCTCGCCCGGATGTGCGTTGCGCTCGGCCAGCAGATACGCGATCCGATGGGTCAGCACCCGGGTCTTGCCCGAGCCGGCGCCGGCCACGATGAGCAGCGGTCCCCCGGAGTGGGTGACCGCATCCCGCTGAGGACCGTTGAGGCCGGTCAGCAGCGCTTCCGGGTCGAGCCGGGGCGACACCGGCCGCGGCGCCGGCCGGGGCGCCTCCGGAGTCCGCACCGCGGGCAGGGGGAACAGGGCGTCGGAAGGTTCTGAGGAAGGTCGCATCGCGGGGAACATTGTATGCGGCACCCCCGACACGAATGCGGCGCCGACCGGCTCGTACATCAGCGGTGAACTATGAATCTCACACCTTTAGGCTGAGCCGGTTGGTGAAGAAGTCTCTCCGATCGGGGGATCGATCCCATGCCTCTTCCGAAGCGCCGGCAACTCGCCGCGCCGATAGCCCTGCTGGCCGCCGCCGGCCTGCTCACCACGGTCTCACCCGCGCAGACCGCGGCGGCCGCGCCGCCGCCCGAGTTCGCCGCGGTCTCCGTGTCCCACGGCACGCCCCGGGGCGCCGTCGTGAAGGGCCAGTTCCTCAGCTACAACGACTTCCACGGCGCGATCGACCCACCCACCGGCAGCGGTGCGGTGGTGAACGCCGGCGGCACCAGCACGCCCGCGGGTGGCGTGGAGTATCTGGCCACCTATCTGAAGAAGCTGCGCGCCGAGGCTCAGGCCGACGGGCGCACCACGATCACCGCCGGCGCCGGTGACCTGATCGGCGCGACCCCGCTGGTCAGCGCCGCGTTCCACGACGAGCCGACGATCGAGCTGATGAACCAGATCGGGCTGCAGGTCAGCTCGGTCGGCAACCACGAGTTCGACGAGGGCGTCAGCGAGCTGATCCGGATCCAGCGCGGCGGCTGTCACCCGGTCGACGGATGCCAGGACGGCGACCCGTACCAGGGTGCGAAGTTCACCTACCTGGCCGCCAACACCATCAGCAAGAAGACGAGACTGCCGATCCTGCCGCCGATCGACATCCGGTATGTGAACGGTGTGCCGGTCGGGTTCATCGGCATGACGCTGGAGGGCACGCCCGGCATCGTGAACCCGGCCGGCATCAAGGACGTCACCTTCACCGACGAGGTGGAGACCGCCAACAGGTGGAGCTCGGTGCTGCGGCTCTTCGGGGTGAGGGCCCAGGTCCTGCTGCTGCACGAGGGCGGCTCGCAGGCGTCGGTCACACCCACGCCGGGGGTCTCCGACTGCACCGGCTTCAACGGGCCGCTGAAGCCGATCGTGGCCGGGCTCGCTCCCGAGATCGGCGTGGTCGTCTCCGGGCACACGCACCGCTTCTACTCGTGCAAGCTGCCGAACAGCAAGGGCGTCGACACCGTCGTCACCAGCGCCGGCAGCAACGGCCAGCTGGTCACCGACATCGACTACACGCTGGACCGGCGGACCGGCAGGTTCACCGAGATCACCGCGAAGAACGTGATCGTCGAGAACGGGGTGCCGGACGGCAACGGCGGCTGGAAGCGGGACGCGTCCGGGGCGTACCTCAAGAATCCCGACACCGTCGACGCCGCCGCCAAGAAGGTCGCCGACAAGTACCGCACCGCGGTCGCCCCGATCGCGAACCGGCTGGTCGGCAGCATCAGCACGGACATCGTGCGTACCACGACCGCGGCCGGGGAGAGCCCGCTCGGTGACGTGATCGCCGACGCGCAGCTCGCCTACACCCGGTCCGCCGGCGCTCAGATCGCGTTCATGAACCCCGGTGGCGTCCGCGCCGACCTGGACGCCGACCAGTCCAGCGGCGGCGAGGCGTACGGCCAGGTCACCTATGGCGAGGCGTTCACCGTCCAGCCGTTCAACAACCTGGTCGTCACGCAGACCTTCACCGGCGCCGAGATCAAGGACGCGCTGGAGCAGCAGTTCGTCGGGTTCGCCGGGCAGACCACCCAGCGGATCCTGCAGGTGTCGGCCGGTCTGACCTACACGTGGAGCGCCTCGGCCACGCCCGGATCGAAGATCAGCAACCTGGCCCTGAACGGGACGCCGATCGACCCGGCCGCGAACTACCTGGTCACCACCAACGACTTCCTGGCCAACGGCGGTGACGGGTTCAGCAACCTGAACCAGGGACCGGACGGGCGCGTCATCGCGCCGGGCTTCGACGTGGACGCGCTCGTGGCCCATCTGGCCACCGGCCCGATCGCGCCGGGCCCGGCCGACCGCATTTCGACCACCTCCTGATCAGCGCAGACTTTCGTCCCAACACTCGGGCGGTTTCCTTGCGGGACCGTCCGAGCCGGGGGCATACTCGGCTCGTGATCCAGCAGGCGCGATTTTTTACCTATGGCACCGGCCGTGCCTTTTCTCCATGGCCGGGGCAGTCGTAGGTCGCTCCTGAACCCCAGACCTACATCAAGCCCCGGGCCTCCCAGCCCGGGGCTTGATGCTGTCCGGGCCGGGGTGGCCGGGACTCCAGCACCCGAGGAGCAGGACATGACCGCCGACGTGATGGACCAGACCACCGGCGCGGGCGAGAACGAAGCCGCCGCCAAGATCGTCGCCATTCGTGAGCGCATCAACGAGATCGACAAGACGATCATCGAGTTGTGGCAGGAACGCGCGGCCCTGTCGCAGGAGGTCGGCAAGACCCGGATGGCCAGCGGCGGCACCCGCCTCGTACTGGCCCGCGAGCGGGAGATCATCGAGCACTTCCGGGAGGCGCTGGGGCCGGACGGCACCCAGGTCGCGCTCCTGCTGCTGCGCTCGGGCCGCGGCCCGCTCTGACCCGTCGACGAGCTTCGGCCGGCCGGAGCTGATCCAGCGACGAGCTGCGGCCGGCCCGCTCCGACCCGTCAACGGACTGCAGCCGGGCCGAAGTGGCCCGGCTGCAGTCAAGCAACCACCGTTGAACGGTGTCGTCTCACAGATGCGGCGGATGTCCGCCGCGGTCCGTGACTTCTATGTAGGCGTGACCCCCTTACCGGCTGCCGCCGTGGCCGCCGCCGTTCCCGCCACCGTGACCGCCGCCGTTACCGCCGCCGCCACCGTGACCGCCGCCGTAGCCGCCGCCGAGGACGCCGCCGAGGACGCCGCCGAGGCCGCCGCCGCCACCGTGACCGCCGCCGTAGCCGCCACCGTTCCCGCCGCCGTAGCCGCCACCGTGACCGCCGCCGTGGCCGCCACCGTGACCGCCGCCGTAGCCGCCGCCCCAGCCGCCGCCGTGGCCGCCGCCCCAGCCGCCGCCGTAGCCCCAGTTGCCCCAGCGGCCGCCCCAGCTCTTGCCGCGGTTACCGAACTTCCACCAGTGGCTGAAGCCGGAGCGGTAGCCGAACGGGCTGATGCCGACCGGGCTGGCGACCCAGGCGCGCCACGTCGGGCCGTACGCCAGGAAGCTGTCACCGGAGAAGCGGAAGGCCTGAGTGGTGTAGTAGCTCTGGAAGCCCGACGCACCCCAGTTGCAGTCGTTCGGGTCGACCAGGAGCGCGTAGGCGCCCGGACGGACGCCGACGACGCCGGCGGGGATGACCGAGACGGTGTTGCAGCTGTAGGCCGAGGTGGCCCAGAAGCCACGGCGCCCGCCGAAGACGGCAGCCTGCTGGCAGCCGCCACGCGTGCCGTAGTACCCGACGACGGTGTCCCCGTAGGTGCCGTAGGTCTGGACCGCGGTCTTCTCCGGCTTCGCCGCAGCGGTAGTGGTTCCGGAGGCCATCGCCGGCGCAGTGGCGACGGTGGCACCGGCGAGAAGGCCGAGCCCGGCCATCGTCACCGAACGCATAGTCCTGTTCATGCTGTTTACCGTTTTCCTCTCAGGTAGGTAACTCGGTAAACAGACGGTGCCATATCGGACTAACGAGGCAAAGACTCTGAAGTAGCGTTTTCGTCTATCAAAATATGCTCTTTCAATTGACCCCGAACGTAGGGTCGTTCTCGGGGGCCCCGTCGTTGTGGAAACGACTCAGGCCGGGAGATCGTTGATCTCCCGGCCTGAGAATCTCGGCGAAAAGCCTGTTCAGCGCGCCCGAAGTGGACTGCTGATCTCCGCAAAGTGACAGGCGCTCGGATGCGGCGACCGTTCCCTGATCTGCAGCAGCGGCTCCTGCTCGGAACAGACCTGCTGCGCCTTCCAGCACCGGGTCCGGAAGCGGCATCCGGACGGCGGGTTCGCCGGCGACGGGACGTCGCCCTCCAGGACGATCTGCCGGCGGTGGCCACGCAGGCTCGGATCCGGCACGGGCACGGCCGAGAGCAGAGCCTGGGTGTACGGGTGAGTCGGCTGGTCGTAGATGGCGACGTCGTGGCCCTGCTCGACGATCTTGCCGAGGTACATGACGGCGACCCGGTCGGCGATGTGCCGGACCACGGACAGGTCGTGGGCGATGAAGATGTAGGACAGCCCGAAGTCGTCCTGCAGCCGCTCCAGCAGGTTGATCACCTGAGCCTGGATGGACACGTCGAGCGCCGACACCGGCTCGTCGCAGACGATGATCTCCGGCTTGAGGGCCAGCGCCCGGGCGATGCCGATGCGCTGTCGCTGTCCGCCGGAGAACTGGTGCGGGTAGCGGTTGATGTGGTCGGGATTGAGGCCGACCGTGTCGAGCAGGTCCTGCACGGCCTGCTGCCGCTTGCCCTTCGCCACCACGTCGGAGTGGATCTCGAACGGCTCACCGACGATGTCGCCGACCGTCATTCGCGGGTTCAGTGAGGTGTAGGGGTCCTGCAACACCATCTGGATGTTGCGGCGGGCCCGGCGCAGGTCACCGCCCTTGAGCCTGGTCATGTCCTGGCCGCGCACCGCGACCGCCCCGGAGGTCGGCTTCTCCAGCCCGACCAGCAGCTTGGCCAGGGTCGACTTGCCGCAGCCGGACTCGCCGACCACGCCGAGGGTCTCGCCACGGCGCAGTTGCAGGTCCACCCCGTCGACGGCCCGGATCTCCCCCTTGAAGTGCTTGACCAGGCTCCTGGTCTCGAGGACGACGTCACTCACCGAGGACCTCCCGGAAGAAGTGGCAGCGGGCGGTGCGGCGGGGCGCGATCGCGTACGCCGGTGGCGCCGGATCCTGCCGGCACGGCTCCTTGGCGTAACCACAGCGCGGGTTGAACGCGCACCCGGCGGGGATGGCGGTCAGCGCCGGCGGCAGGCCCCGGATGGTGGTGAGCTGCTGTCCTTTCAGGTCGAGCCGGGGAATCGACTCGAGCAGCGCCCGCGTGTACGGGTGGCCGGGCCGCGCGTAGATGTCGTAGACCGGCGCCTCCTCGACGATCCGGCCCGCGTACATCACCGAGATGCGGTCGGCCACGTCCGCCACCACACCCATGTCGTGAGTGATCAGGATGAGGCCCATGTTGCGGTCCCGCTGGAGCTCGGCGAGCAGGCCCATGATCTGCGCCTGCACAGTGACGTCGAGAGCCGTGGTCGGCTCGTCGGCGATCAGCACCTCGGGGTCGAGGGCCAGCGCCATGGCGATCATGACGCGCTGCCGCATACCGCCGGAGAACTGGTGCGGGTAGTCGTTGACCCGTGCCTTCGCGTCCGGGATGCGGACCTGGTCGAGCAGTTCGATCGCCCGGCGCCTGGCGTCCGCCCGCGACATGCCACGGTGCGCCCGGAACGGCTCGGCGAGCTGGAAGCCGACCGTGTAGACCGGGTTCAGAGCGGACAGGGCGTCCTGGAAGATCATGGCGATCCGGTTGGCGCGGACCCGCCGGCGCTCCTCCTCCCGCAGCTTCAGCAGGTCGACGCCGCGGTAGCGGACCTCGCCGCGGGTGACGTGCCCGGGCGGGGTCTCCAGGATGCCCATGATCGCCTGAGCGGTCACCGACTTGCCGCAACCCGACTCGCCCAGGATCGCCAGGGTCTCGCCGGGATTCAGCCAGAAGCTCGCCCCGTTCACTGCCTTGGCCACGCCGTCCCGGGTGCGGAACTCGACATGCAGGTCGTTCACCTGGAGCAGGGGTGCGCGCGGGTCCAGTCCGGGTAGGACGTCCAGCTGCGCCTTGATGTCGGTCACGGGTTCACCCTTCTCACCGCAGCTTCGGGTCGAAGGCGTCGCGGATGGCGTCGCCCAGCATGATGAAGGCCAGCACGGTGGCGGCGAGGAAGACGGACGGCCAGACCAGCGGGCCGGCCGCGACCCGGGCGTGTTTGCGCGCCTCGGAGATCTGCTGCCCCCAGCTGATCGCGTCGCCCTTCAACCCCACGTTGAGGTACGACAGTGTCGCCTCGGCCGCGATGTTGGCGCCCAGCAGCAGGGCCATCACCACGATGAAAGGGGCGATCGCGTTCGGCAGGATGTGCCGGAACATCAGCCGGGCCGGGCTCGCGCCGAGCATCCGGGCCGCGGCCACGTAGTCCTGGTTCTTCGCCGCGACCACCGAGGAGCGCATCACCCGGGCGGCCGAGGTCCAGGTCAGCAGGCCGAGCGTGAGAGTCACCGCGGTCACGCCGTCGTCACCCGGGCCGGAGAGACGGCCGGAGAAGACGACCGCGCCGAGCAGGAACGGGATGCCGAGCACGATGTCGATACCGCGGGACAGGACGGCGTCGATCACGCCGCCGAAGTAGCCGGCGGCCATCCCGAAGGACAATCCGATCAGGCCGGCCAGCAGGGTGGAGAGCAGTCCGACCCGGATCGAGTTGCCGGCGCCGTGCACGGTACGGGCGAAGACGTCACAGCCCTGGAAGTCGAAACCGAGCAGCGCGCCACCGGACGGGCCGGCGTGCTGCCTCGACAGTGTGCAGTCGGTGGGGTCGGCTGACGTGAACAGCGAAGGGAAGAGCGCCATCAGCAGGATCAGCAGGGCCAGGACCGCCGAGGCCCAGAAGATCTTGTTGCGGCGCAGATCCTCCCACGCGTCGCCGGCGAGGCTGCGCGGCCGGCTGTCGGCCATGGTGAGCGCGGTCGGGTCACTCATAGCGGATCCTGGGGTCGAGGGCGGCGTAGAGCAGGTCGACGACGAGGTTCATGACCAGGAAGACGATCACCAGCACGCTGACGAAGCCAACCACCATCGGCCCGTCCTCGTTGCGGATGCCCTGGGCGAGCTTGGAGCCGACGCCCGGGATGTTGAAGACGTCCTCGGTGACGAGAGCGCCGGACATGAGCACACCGAGGTCGACACCGATCAGGGTGATGAAGGGGATCAACGAGTTGCGCAGCACGTGCACCCAGACGACACGGCGCGGGGCCAGGCCCTTGGCACGGGCGGTCCGCACGTAGTCGGCGCGCAGGTTCTCGGCGACCGAGCTCCGGGTGACCCGGAGCTGGGTGGCCACCACCGTGGTGGCGAGCACGATGGCCGGCAGCAGCAGCGCGTAGAACGAGGCGTTGCGCGACGCCGTCGCCGGGAACCAGCCCAGCTCCATACCGAAGATCAACTGGGCGACCGGGGCGAGCACGACGATCGGCATGGCCAGGAGCAGGAGAGTGAAGGCGAGCACACCGTTGTCGAAGAGGCCGCCGCGGCGGATCGCCGACACGACACCGGCGACGAGCGCCAGCCCGGCCGCGAGCACGAGCGCCATCAGCGCCAACTGCACGGTCACCGGCCAGGAGTCCTTGAGCACGGCGCCGATCTCCCGGCCGGTGATCGACTCACCGAGATCACCGGTGAGCAGGTTGCTCATGTAGTACCAGTACTGACTGAGAAGACCCTCATCGAGGTGGTAACGCTCAGTGAGCGCTTCTCGCAGCGAGTCACTGACCGGTTTCTCGCCTGCCAGGGCCTGGATGGGGTCGTCCTGGTTGGCGAACATCAGCGCGAATACCACGAAGGTGGCCCCGAAGAACGTCAGGATCATCTGCAGTAGGCGCCGCACGATGTAGCGGAACATACGGATTGGACTTCTTCCGCGGAGGGGGCGCCGGCCTCGTGAGCCGGGCGACGGGAAAGGTCGGGTCACACAGTAGTGGCGTCACGGTCGCATACGCTCCGTGACGCCACCAATGTGCAGTCGGTCAGATCAGGCGAGCGTTTCGATCTCGTACAGATTCACCCTGCTGAACAGGTCGACCTCGACGTTCGCCACCCGCTCGGAGTAGCCGTAGACGTTCTGGCCGTACCGCAGCGGGATGACCGGCATCTCCGCGGCAAGGATGTCCTCGGCGGCCTGCCACTTCTTGATCGAAGCCTCCGGGGTCGCCGCCGCCGAGCCCTGCTTGACCAGCGTGTCGAACGCGGTGCTGGACCAGCCGTAGTAGTTCGAGCCGCCGTTGGTGCCGTACAGCGGGTTGAGGTAGTTCTCCATCAGCGGGTAGTCCATGATCCAGCCGAGGCGGATCAGGCCGATGTCCTGCTTCTTCTGCAGCTTCTCCTGCATGACGGCGAACTTGGGCTCCTGCTCGCCGATGCAGTTGACCTGCAGCGACGCACGGATCTGGTTGCAGGTCGCGTCGACCCACGACTTGTGGCCGCCGTCGACGTTGTAGGTGATCTTGATTTCCTTCGGACCACCCGCCTGCCGGTACAGGTCACGGGCCTTCGTCGGGTTGTACTCGCACGGCTCACCGCAGCTGTTCTCGCGGTAGCCGCTGACCACCGGCGAGACGAACGACTTCGCGGCCGTCCGGGAACCGAGGAAGATCTGCGATGCGATCTCCTCCCGGTTGATCGACATCGAGATCGCCTTGCGGACGTCGGCGTTCTTGTACTGCGGGAGGAAGGTCGGGAACCCGATGAACTCGAAGACCGAGTTCTCGCTCTTCTGGAACCGCTCACCGAGGTCGGCCGGCGCGTTGGGCAGCGCGTCCGTCGGGATCGTGGTCTGCACGTCGAGGTTGTTGCTGACCAGGTCGGCGTACGCGGCCATCTGGTCCCCGTAGATCTTCCACGTCACGCCGTCGATCTTCGGGACCACGCCCTTGAAGTCGGCGTACTTCTCCACGACGATCTTGTCGTCGTGCTCCCAGCTGCCCTTGATCTTGAAGGGGCCGTTGCCGATCAGCTTGTCCTCGAACCCCTTGGCGATCACGCCGTCGGCGGAGAACGCCGCCTTGGGGAGCGGGAAGAAGACCGAGTAGGCGATCACCGACTTGAAGCTCGCGAACGGCGCCGACAGGGTCACGCTGAAGGTCAGGTCGTCGATCTTCTTCAGCCCGGACATCTTGTTGGTCGCCGGCTTCGGGGCCTTCTCCGGGCCGGCGCCGTCGGGGTCGAGCGGGTTGAGGTCGGTATACCCCTCGATGCGCTCGAAGAAGTAGCCACCCTGCTGGGCGTTGGGCTTGTAGGCGCCGTAGTTCCACGCGTCGATGTAGTTCTCCGCGGTGACCGGCTCGCCGTTGTGGAAGGTGAAGCCCGGCTTGAGCGCGATGGTCCAGACCCGGTTGTTCTTCGACACCGTGATCTTCTCGGCCGCGACCTCGACCGGCTTCTTCTCCGCGTCGAAGCTCACCAACGGGTAGAAGAGGGAGTTGAGGACCTGTGCGCTGCTGCTGTCGGTGGCGTTGGTGGGAAGAAGGTGTTGCGGCTCGGAGATGCCGATCACGACCGTGTTGGCGGCGGCTGTCGGATCCTCCGAATCACCACTGCCACAACCGGCGACCAACAGGGAGATGGCGGCCGCTACGGCCGCCATCTTCCACGGGCGTTTCCCAAGCATGGGAGAGCCTCCTTCAGGGGCGCTCACGAGGGGTGTGTGAGTAGCAGCCACTGTGACACAGAGGCATCAAAACCCGGAGCGCCGTTACCAAGCCGATATTAGGCGTCTACGTCCGCAGAAAGCCTCATGAGCGACCGTTTAGGCGGGTTTACTCGCCCTGAACAGGGATAACTCCATGCGGCTTCTGGTGCAGCACGGAGCGCAGCCTATATGAAAAACCACCAAGAAACCTGCCCGGAAGGGTCAGACCAGACGCCGATCGGCTGCCCATCGTGACAGTTCGTAACGGTTACTCATCTGCAATTTACGCAGAACGTTAGAAACGTGTGTCTCGACCGTCTTGATGGAGATGAACAGCTCCTTGGCGATCTCCTTGTAGGCATACCCCCGCGCGAGCAGCCGCAGGACCTCACGCTCGCGGTTGGTGAGCTGGTCCAGCTCGGGGTCGGCCACCGGAACGTCGGCCCGGGAGGCGAACGCGTCCAGCACGAAACCGGCCAGCCGGGGGCTGAACACGGCGTCGCCGTCGGCCACCCGGCGCACCGCCGCGGCCAGCTCGTCCGGCGAGATCGTCTTCGTCACATAGCCCCGCGCGCCGGCCCGGATGAGACCGATCACATCCTCGGCGGCGTCGGAGACCGAGAGGGCCAGGAACTTGACCTGCGGGTGGGAACGGCGCACCGACTCCAGCACCGCCCGGCCCCCGCCGTCCGGCATGTGCACGTCGAGCAGGACCACGTCCGGCTGCACCGCGGCGATCCGGCTGATCGCCTCGCTCACCGTGCTCGCCTCGCCCACCACGTCGACGTGCACGCCCAGCTCGGCGCGCACGCCGGCGCGGAACATCGCGTGGTCGTCGACCAGGAAGACATTGAGCCGACGGGCTTCCGGCTCGGTCACGGGCTCGGTCATCGCACAGACTCCTTACCAGCGGTCACACTCTCCCGCGACACGGGAAGCATCAGCCGCACCTCCGTACCGTCTCCGGGGGCGCTGCGGATCTCGGCCCGCCCACCGTGACGCTGCATGCGCCCGATGATCGACCCCCGCACCCCGTGCCGGGTGTCCGCCACGCCGCCGGGATCGAAGCCGGTGCCTCGATCCCGGACGAAGACGCTCAACTCATCCTCCTCCACCTCGGCGTAGAGCGAAACCGTCTGCACGCCGGCGTGCCGGGCCGCGTTGACGAGCGCCTCACGCCCCGCCGCGACCAGAGCCCCCACTCTCTCGTCGCACTGCGTGTCACCGACCACGACGGTCTCCACCGTGATCGCGTAGGTGTCCTCCACCTCGGCCGCGGCCTGCTCCAGCGCCGCGGCGAACCGCTCGGTCGGCGAGCCGGTCGGCCGGTAGAGCCAGTTGCGGAGGCTGCGCTCCTGCCCGCGGGCCAGGCGCTGCACCTCCTTGATGTCGGTGGAGTTGCGCTGGATCAGGGCGAGCGTGTGCAGCACCTGGTCATGGATCATGGCGGCCAGCTCGGCCCGCTCCTGCTCACGGATGCGCCCCTCACGCTCCGCGCGCAGCTGGCCGAAGGTGCGCCAGACCAGCGGGGCGACCACCACACCGACCCCGAGCAGGCCGACGAAGGCGAAGATCACACCGTTGAAGACGGCGGAGAACGAGTCGGTCGGGGAGTAGACCGCGACCACACCGATGATCCCGACGGCGACCAGGATGCCGCCGCCGATGAAGCGGACGACGAACGAGCGCCGGTCGGTCTCCGACACCATCGCGGTGAACCACGGGGTCGACGCGAGATTCTCCGACTGCGCGTCACGGCGGCTCGGGTCGGACTGGTGCCAGATCACGCCGGCGCCGACCGCGATCACCGCGATCATCCAGCCCGCCGTGGTGGCCACCTGGTCCTCGAAGAGCTGGGCCTGCAACAGGATCACACCCAGGCCGATCGCCGCGAACGGCATCAGCGCGCCCAGGTCACGGCGGGGCCGCTCCTCCTCGCCGCGGGCCTCCTGCGGCAGCACCGCCCAGTAGGCGGCGTAGAGCAGCAGGCCCAGCGCGTTGAAGCCGAGCAGGACGACGAGCGTGATGCGGACGGCCAGCACCGGCAAGCCGAGGTGGCGCGCCAGCCCGGCGGCGACCCCGGCGACGATGCGCTGGTCGCGCGGCCGGTAAAGCCGGCGCGGCGGTGGTGCGGCAGCGGTACTCACCCTCCGATCGTCACACGTGGCGCAAGGCTGGACCACGGGGAACATCCCCCGTACCGGCCGCGGATATCTCAGGGTGGCCTCAGGGTCGGCGCCGGAAGCGACTGGGGTGACGGACCGAGCAGGATCGAGAACATGAACGACGAACCGTCCGGTGCCGGTCCCAAGAAGGGTGACCAGGCGCCTTCCGACCAGCCCGGCGGATTCCCGCCCGGCTCCAACGTGCCGCCCTGGGTCTCCACGGCCTCCGCCGTCTGGGCCCGTCAGCAGCTGGTCCGCCCGCGGCAGGGCCGATACGTGGCCGGCGTCTGCGGCGCCGTGGCCCGGGCGACCAACACCGATCCGGTGCTCTGGCGGGTGCTTCTCGCCGTCCTGGCCGTCCTCGGCGGCAGCGGCGTCCTGCTCTACCTGATCGGCTGGCTGATCATGCCGTCCGAGGGTGACACCGCCTCGCCGGTCGAGTCGCTGCTCGGCAAGGGCCGGTCGGGCATGCAGCCGCTCTCGGTGGTGCTGCTCGGCGGCGCCGCCCTGATCACGTTCGCGTTCATCGTCAACGACGGCGTCCGGGCCGGCATGCTCGCCGCCGCCGTGATCCTGGGCGCGTTCCTGCTGATCAAGAGAAGCGGCGCGCCCTCGTTTCCGGCCACCGCACCGCCCGGGGCCCCACCGACCGCGCCGCCGCCGCACGCCGAGGAGCCGACGGTGGCGTTCGTGGCGGCGCCCACGGCCTCACCGGCCGACGAATCGATGACCACTCCCCCGGCGTACACACCTCCGCCCCCGCCGCCGACCGGAGGCTTCCGGCCGCCGTTCGCGCCGCACGGCCCGTTCGCCGGGCCCACCCCGCCGCCGCCCGCGCCGCCGGCACCGCCCAAGCCGCCGAAACCGCCGAAGGAGCGGTCGATCCTCGGCCGGCTGACCTTCTTCGCCGTCATCATGGTGAGCGGCCTGATCGGCGCGCTCGACATGAGCGGCGTGGACGTGGACATCTCCGCCTACTTCGCGGCGGCGCTGGCGACCACCGCGCTCGGCCTGATCGTCGGCGCCTGGTTCGGCCGGGCCCGCGGCCTGATCGCGCTCGCCGTGGTGCTGAGCTTCGCCCTGGGCGTCTCGTCCGGGCTGGAGCGATTCGGCCGCGAATGGACCCCCAGCGTCTACCGGCCGGCCACCCTGGCCGAGGTCGCCGACACGTACGAGTTCAACGCCGGCAACGTCACCCTGGACCTGCGCCAGATCGACTTCACCGGCCAGACGCAGAACACCGCGATCGACATGAAGCTCGGCCAGCTCAAGGTTCTGCTGCCGGCGAAGGTCGACGCGACCGTCGAGGCCGGTGTCGAGGGCGGGCGGCTGGTCCTGTTCACCGAGGAGTTCGCCGACAGCTCGTACCGCCAGACCACCGACCTCGGGTCGGACGGCGCCGGCGGTGGCACGCTCAACCTCGACATCCGTCTCGAGGCCGGAAACGTGGAGGTGATCCGATGAAGCCGCACCGGATGGACGGGGTGTCGCTGACCTTCGGCCTGATCTTCCTACTGGTGGCGCTCTGGTGGGCGGTCTCCCAGGTGGTCAGCCTGGAGCTGCCGGCGGTCGGCTGGATCGTGGCCGGCGGGCTCATCTTCTTCGGGGTGGTCGGCCTGCTCGGGGCGATCCGCTCCGGGCGCCGGGAGCCGCCGCCCGTCCCGGTCCCGGCCGCCGCGACGGTCGAGACGCCGGGCGACCTGCCGCCCGAGGTGCACGCCTCGATCGTGCGCGAGCTGCTCGACGACCCGGCCGACAGATTCGCCCGGGACCACGAGACCGGCGAGCGTCCCCATCAGGAATGAGACGCCCGCGACCCCGCCCACGGGACGACTACCCGTGGGCGGGGCAATATGCTCGCGTGATGACCGCGTTTCCGACTGTTTCCGTGGCGCCCGTCCCCGGCGTGGGTGACCGGGCCGCCCGAGCCCTGACCGCCGAGTTCGCCCGGCAGAACGCGGCCACGTCCGCTCTGCTGGTCGGCGCCGACCACTCCTCGGCCGTGGTGGCCGCAGCCGTCGAGGCGCTGCTCCCGGGCGACGCCCTCACCCTCGTTCCCGGCGCCAACAGCAGCACCGACCTGCTCCGTGGCCACATCACCGGCCTCGGCAGCTGGGTCGCCGACCGGGTGAAAGTCGTGGAGTCCCTCGACGAGGCCCAGCCCGCCGACGTGGTGATCGTCGGGGAGCCGCTGACCGGCACCGCCGAGGAAGCCCGCACCCTGATCGACCGGCTCGGGAAATACCTGTCCGACGGCGCCGTCCTCTCCGTGGCCGCGCCGGCCGGCCCGGGCCGCACCCAGGGTGCCGCCGCCGAGCTGTTCCGGCAGGGGGCGCTCTTCGGTGTCGGCTCCGACCTGGTCGTCCGTAACCAGCCTCCGCTGCGCGTGCACAAGCTGCGGTTCAGCCCGGCCGAGGTGTCCGGCGCCGCGACTCTGGCCCCCGCGTTCCGGACGTCCAGTGTGCCGCTGACCCGCACGATGCACATCGACTCCAACGGCGTGGCCGCGGCCGGCATCACCCTCGGCCTGGCCGTGCTGGCCCGCCGGGTCCGGCCGCAGTCGAAGCTGTGGCTGGTTCCGGCACTTCTCGCCGCCCCGGTCGCGGCGTTCTTCCGTGACCCCGAGCGGGATGTGCCCGGCGACCCGGCCGCCGTGATCTCCGCCGCCGACGGCAAGGTCCTCTCCGTCGAGCGGATGCGCGACGAGCGTTTCGGGCCGGGCGAGTTCCTGCGGATCGCGGTCTTCCTGTCCGTCTTCGACGTGCACGTCAACCGTGCGCCGGTGGCCGGCCGGGTCGCCGACTACTTCGTCGAGGAGGGCGGCTACGCCAACGCCGCGACCGCGGCCGCCGAGCACAATGTGGCGGCCTACACGGTGCTGGACACCGAGCACGGCACGGTGGCGATCGCCCAGCGGACCGGTCTGATCGCGCGGCGCATCGTGCAGCGGGCGCCGGTCGGCACGCTTCTTGCCAAGGGCGAGCGCTACGGGCTGATCCGCTTCGGCTCCCGCACCGACGTCTACCTGCCCGCCGACCGGGCGGAATCGCTGGTCAGCGTCGGCGAGCGCGTCGTCGGAGGCTCGACCGTGATCGCCCGCTTCACCAGTTGACCATCTGGTAAGACGCGGTAAGGCGGCCGTGGCCACCCCACGGCCGCCGCACTGTCTCAGCGCCGCCGCCCCACACCCACCGGGCCACCCCACGGCCGCCGCACTGTCTCAGGGCCGCCGCCCCCACACCCACCGGGCCACCCGTGAACCCGTCCGGGGACGGGGACGCCGTTCGGGCTGGTCTCCGGGGAGACGCGAAAGGCCGTCTCCCCGGTAGGAAGGACGGCCTCTGCGGTGTCGAGGGTCAGACGGCGGTGTGGCGGGTGCGCATCCAGAGGATCGGGCCGCTGACCAGGTAGGCCGCGACGATCAGGACGAACGTCAGCCGGGGCTCGACCAGCGCGCCGACGATCGGCAGCAGGAACAGCCACGGCGGCAGCTTCAGGAGGCGGGCAAGCTTCGCATACGGGAAGCTGGACACCATCGCGAAGGCGAGCAGGGTCACACCGGCGAGCTGGACCATGCCGGGCAGCGGCAGGCCGATCAGCACGGTGAGGGCGAGGACCGCGGCGGCCATCGTCGTGGGGACGCCGCAGAAGAACCGGCCGTCCTTGGGCGAGACGTTGAACCGGGCCAGGCGGATCGCGGCGCACCCGGCGACCAGGGCGGTGGCGATCGCGGCGGCTGCCTGCGGCACCTGGTCGGCCAGGGAGGCGTAGACCACGACGGGCGCGGCGAGGCCGAACGAGCACATGTCGGCGAGCGAGTCCATCTGGGCGCCGAACGGGCTGGCGACGCCGAGCTTACGGGCGAGCGCACCGTCCAGGCCGTCGAAGATCACACAGGCGACCAGGCAGGCCGCGGCGATCTGGACGTGACCGTCCATGGCCAGGAAGATCGCCAGCAGGCCGAGGCCCAGGCTGGCCAGAGTGCAGGCGTTGACGAGCGCGAAGCTCGCACGGCGGGACATGGTGCGCTCACCGGGCAGCAGGGGAATGGAAGCCGGCGCCGGGTCTGGCTCGGCGACGGAAACATCCAAGGGAACCCCCGGCGCGGGAATCGTCAGAGTCCGCACCGGCTCGGAACCGATGTGCAGCACCTCGGCCCGGGTCGCGGTCGCGGCCCGCCCGGTATCGGCAGAGCGGCGGCCCACCCGAACCAACAGGGCCTGCCGGGCGAGAGATCCGCCCCGGCGCAGCCGGCCTGCCCAACGACGCCCGGCGGGACGAGGACTATCCGTCGATCGACGCCGGCGCCAAGGGGAACTCGGCACGTGCTTCCTCCATGGAGTTCGGTTGTTCCGCCGGGGACTCGCGAGCCCGGCGAAATTGCGGGTTACACCATCGCACAGCCGGACGGGCTTGGCGAGAGGGCGAACAATCCAGTGGTTCAACCGTGAGCCCTGACGGATTCATTCCCCGAGCGGACCGACGGACACGTCCTCAACCTTCTGGATTTGATTTTAGCCCGTCCGGCCCAGCACATCCCGGGTCAGCTCGGTGAGGGGCAGGTTGCGGGCCTGATCAGGCGTGAACCAGGCGGCCTCAGCGGTCGATCCACCGGCCGCCTCGGTGACCGCGGCGACGGTCGGCTCGGGCACCGTGACCTGGTAGACGACCCGGATCACGTGCCAGTCGAGGGGCACTCCTTCGGGTCCGAGCGCGGCCGGGTCATATCGGTGGGAGACGCCGACCAGTCCGGTGATCCGGCCCCGCTGGGACGTCTCCTCATACAGCTCGCGGGCGAGGGCGCGCTCCGGGGTCTCGCCGAAGTCGGTGCCGCCGCCGGCCAGGTGCCAGTGTCCGCCACCGGGGTATCCGTCGGCGATCCGGGTCAACAGGATCCGCCCGGCCGGGTCGGTGGCCAGGGCGTACGCCCCGAAGCGCTGCACCCGGCCGGTCGGCTCGGGCGTGCCGAAGGTCTCATCCGTGAGGTCGACGGGCTCGAAGGGCACACCGAGCACCCCGGCCGTGAAGGGCAGCAGGGGGAGGTCCGCCACGTCGGCCGGCGCGACCCGGGCGACGAGGTCGCTGGTGCCGGCCGTCTCGGGGGTCAGCTCGCCGCCGGTGACCGCCACGTCGTAGACGATGCGGTCGGTGTGCTCGATCGTGCCGTCCGGCAGACGGGCCAGGTCGGCGAGGACGGTCCGCACCCCGGTGATCCGGACGGCCAGCCCGGTCTCCTCGGCGAACTCCCGGACGACCGCGTCATCCGGGTGCTCGCCGTGGTCGATGCCGCCGCCGGGCAGCGACCACACACCGGGGAACGCGGACAGGTCCGATCCGCGGGTGAGCAGGACACCGCCGTCGCCGGAGCGGCTCACCCCGTACGCCGCCGCCCGTCTATTGATCTTCACCCGCTCTAGATTAGCTTCGCCGCCCGCAGAGCATCGGCCGTCACCTCGGTGAGCTGGTCGGGGCCGAGCGCCGCGACCTCGGTGAGCGGCATCCATCGCGCCTCGGAGGTGGATCCGCCGACGTCGTGGATGGTGACCTCGGTCGGCTTGTCCACGACGACCCGGTAGAAGGCGCGCACACCGTGCCAATCGATCGGGTAGCCCTCGGGGCCGAGTGAGGCGGCGTCGCGGTGGCTGGCCACGCCGAGCAGCTCGACGAGGCGGCCCTCCTGACCGGTCTCCTCGACGAGCTCGCGGATCAGGGCGGCGCCGGGCTGCTCGCCGTAGTCGGTGCCACCGCCGGGCAGGTGCCAGCAGCCGGCGCCCGGGTAGCCGTCGGAGATCCGGGTGAGCAGGAGATTGTCGAACGGGTCGGTGGCGATCGCGTAGGCGGCGAAGCGCTGAGCCCGGTGCAGGCCGTCCGGTCCCTCGTAGGCGTAGAAGGACGGAAAGACCGGCGCCTCCTCGGGCCGCAGGTCACCGGCGTCGGCGGAGAGCCCGAGCGCGGCCGCGGTGAACGGCCGCAGCTTGAGTCTCTCCGCCTCTTCGAGGGTGTGCCAGCGGGCCAGGTCGGTGTTGTGGCCGACCCGGTCGATGAGATTGCCGCCGCGCACCGACACCGAGTACACCAGCCGGTCGGTGTGGATGGTGACGCCGCGGTGCGGTATCGAGCGCATGTCGGCAAGCACGTCGTGCAGCCCCGTGACGGCGACGGAGAGCCCGGTCTCCGCCGCGGTCTCGCGGACGACGGTGTGGTTGGGGTCTTCGCCGTGGTCGACGGCGCCACCGGGCAGCGACCAGACTCCGGGGGTGCCGGATCTGGACGATGCCCGGACCAGGAGCACGCGGCCTTCGCCGTCGCGGGCGACGGCGTAGGCGGCGATCCGGCGGAGCGGTTCGAGTGCGGGGGTCACGGGCCGCAATTCTGCCCGCGATTTGTTACCTCTCAAGAACTTCTGTCAAATTCCTGACAGTGGGATAGCGGTGAGTAATCGCAGCTCAGGGCGGGTTACGCCGCCCTGGGCGATTGATCCACTACTGACCGTCACTCCCACTCGATGGTGCCCGGAGGCTTGCTCGTGACGTCCAGCACGACCCTGTTGATCTCGCGGACCTCGTTGGTGATCCGGTTCGAGATCTTGGCGATCAGGTCGTACGGCAGGCGCGACCAGTCCGCGGTCATCGCATCCTCGGAGGAGACCGGCCGCAGCACCACCGGGTGCCCGTAGGTCCGGCCGTCACCCTGCACGCCGACGCTGCGCACGTCGGCCAGCAGCACCACCGGGAACTGCCAGACACTGCGGTCGAGGCCGGCCGCGGTGAGCTCCTCGCGGGCGATCAGGTCGGCTTGACGAAGAATGTCCAGCCGCTCCCGGTCCACCGCGCCGATGATCCGGATCGCGAGACCCGGCCCGGGGAACGGCTGCCGCTGCACGATCTCGTCGGGCAGGCCCAGCTCCTTGCCGATCGCCCGCACCTCGTCCTTGAACAGGGTGCGCAGCGGCTCGATCAGTGAGAACTGCAGGTCGTCGGGAAGGCCGCCGACGTTGTGGTGCGATTTGATGTTGGCCGTGCCGGTGCCGCCACCGGACTCCACCACGTCGGGGTAGAGGGTGCCCTGCACGAGGAACTCGATGTGCCGCTCGGCGTCGAGCTCACGGGCGGCCGCCTCGAAGGTGCGGATGAACTCCCGGCCGATGATCTTGCGCTTCTGCTCCGGGTCGGTGACACCGGACAGATGACCCAGGAACTGCTCTTCGACGCTCTTGACGACGAGCCGGACGCCGGTCACCGCGACGTAGTCCTTCTCCACCTGCTCGGCCTCGCCCGACCGCAGCAGACCGTGGTCGACGAAGACGCAGGTGAGCTGGTCACCGATCGCCTTCTGCACCAGGGCCGCGGCGACCGCCGAGTCGACACCGCCGGAGAGGGCGCAGAGCACCTGCTTGTCGCCCACGACGGAGCGGATGAGGGCGATCTGGTCCTCGATGATGTTGCCGGGCGTCCAGGTGGGCTCGATGCCGGCGATGTCGTAGAGGAACCGCTTCAGCATCTCCTGGCCTTGCTCGGTGTGCGCCACCTCGGGGTGGAACTGCACACCGGCCCGCTTGGAGGTGAGGTCCTCGAAGGCGGCGACCGGGGCGCCCGGGGTGGAGGCGGTGACCTCGAAACCCGACGGCGCGACCGAGACGCTGTCGCCGTGGCTCATCCAGACCGGGAGGTCGGCGGGAAGCTCACGGAGCAGGGTGCCGCCACGGGTCTCCAGCAGGGTCCGCCCATACTCCCTGGAGCCGGTGTGGGCCACCGTGCCGCCGAGCGCCTGGGCCATCGCCTGGAAGCCGTAGCAGATGCCGAAGACCGGCACATCGCTGTCGAACAGTCCGGCGTCGAGCGTGGGCGCGCCCGGCTCGTAGACACTGGAGGGGCCGCCGGAGAGGATGATCGCGGCGGGATTCTTCGCCAGCATCTCGGCCACCGGCATCGAGTGCGGGACGATCTCGGAGTAGACACGGGCCTCGCGGACCCGGCGGGCGATCAACTGAGCGTACTGGGCGCCGAAGTCGACGACGAGAACGGGACGCGGGGTACTCACCCGGCGAGTTTATCGGCGAGTGAGCACCCCGAACGCGTCAGGCCCGGTAGTACGTGCGGATCGTCGTGTACTTCACGTTGCCCGCCTTGTCGTACGCCCTGATCCTGACCTTCATCGTCTTCTTCTGGCTCGCCACCTTGAAGCTGAGCACGTAGCCCGCCGTGGTGTCGGTCGCCACGACCTTCCCGTTCACGATCAGCTGGACCTTGCTGATCCCGGAGCGGTCGGCCGCCTTCGCGTACACCTTGACCGTGCCCTTGACCTTGGCCTTGTTGGCCGGGGCCTTGGTGATCGATGCGCTGGGCGCGAGGTTGTCGGCGGTGTACCACCGGGCCGGGAGCCAGACGTGGTTCCCCGCCTTGTCGTAGACCAGCAGCTGGACCTTGACCGCGCCGTTGCGGGTGCCCGTCTTGAGGACCGGGGCGAACGGGGCGGTGTAGTCCCAGCTGTGCCATTTGCCGTCGACGTAGAGGTTGACGTTCCGGACGCCGAACCAGTCGTCGGTCAGGCCGGTCGGGGTGATCGCCACGTTGCCGCGCACCTTGGCGTTCGCCGCCGGGGCGAGACCGGTGGCGGCCGGCGGCGTGCCGTCGGTGCCCCGGGTCAGCGCGGCCGCCGCGTCGACGGTGCCGTACTGGGTCCAGCTGTTGTCCTTGCGCGCCGAACTGATGATCGCGTAACGCAGCGACCCACCCGAGTAGTTCGGGCGCTGGGACGCGACCAGCGCGGCCACCCCGGAGACCAGCGGGGCCGAGAACGACGTGCCCTGCACCGCGTAGTCGTCGTAGACCAGTTTTCCGGTCCTCGGGTCGTACTTCTTGACCCAGCACGACTGCCGGCTGTCCCAGCAGTACACGCCGTCGGACTTCATGGCCGCGGTGATGCCGGGGGCTGCGACGTCCACCCAGCTGCCGTAGTTGGAGAACCACGTGCGGGCCGTGCCGCCGGTACGGGTGTCGGTCGCGCCCACGGCGAGCACGTCCGCGTACGCCGCCGGATAGCTCCGCACGTCGGTGTCCTCGTTGCCGGCCGCCGCGACCACCAGGGCGCCCTTGCCGTTGGCGTAGGCCACCGCGTCCTTGAGGACCGCCGAGGTGGCGGTGCCGCCGAGCGACAGGTTGATGATCTTCGCGCCCTTCTGGGCGGCGTAGATGATGCCCTTGGCGATGTCCGAGTGGTAGCCGAGGCCGGACTTGCCGAGCACCTTCACCGGCAGGATCCGGCACTGGGCGCAGACCCCGGCCATGCCCTTGCCGTTGTTCGGCGTCGCGGCGATCAGCGAGGCGACCATCGTGCCGTGGCCCTCGTCGTCCCAGGTGCTGCTGTCGTTGTTGTGGAAGTCGTATCCGGCCAGCACCTTTCCGGCCAGGTCGCCGTAGGTGTTGACGCCGGTGTCCACGACCGCGACCGTGATCGCCGACCCGGTCGTGGTCTCCCACGCGGCCGGCACGTTCATCTGCGCCAGCTCGGGCTGGCGCTTCTGTGTGATCCAGGGGTCGTTCGTGGTCACGTCGGACTTCTCGACCTGCGGGTCGACCTGGACGTACTCGACGTTCGGGTCGGCTTTGAGGGCGGCGGTCACGGCCGAGAGGCGGCCGTTCGGAACCACGATCGCCTTGGCCCCGATCTCGCCGAGCAGGCGGCGTGCGGTGCTGTCACCGTCGGCCGTCGGCAGACCGAGCCGCTGCAGGCTGGGCAGGGTGACCTCGGCCGGGACACCGGCACGCAGGCCGACCAGCAGACGGGTCGGAAGACCTTGGACGGAACCGGTCACCGCCGCGCCGGCGACCGGAGCCAGGATCACTCCGGCGGTCAGAGCGGTGACGGCGGCGAGACCTGTGATGATCCGCCGTCGAGTGGAATTCATTCTTGGACATGCCTCCCCGTGGGCGGTTCGCCGCGGACCGGCGAATCGCCGAGCCAGCGTACCGGTGATCTTGAATATCGCAATAGCCCACGGCATTGAGCGTTACCGCGCTGTCATTTACTGTTCCGGCTATGCGGAACAGCAAGATCACCTGGTCGATCGTGGCCGGCGTCGCATTGGCCCTGATCGCCGGAGTCGGCGTCGCCATCGCGGTCAGCCGGCGCTCGTCCGGGCCGGCCGCCGCGCCGGTCACATCGAGCAGCGCCGCCCCGCTCGTGAGCATCACCCCGAGCGCGTCACCCGCGCCGTCGCCCGGTGCCGACATCAAGGGGCCGCTCGACCTGGTGCTGATCGGCGTCGACACCCGGGTGAGCATCCCCGACTGGGAGCCGCACGCCGACACGATCATGCTGTTGCATGTGGAGGCGGATCTGAAGTCCGCATATCTGTATTCGCTGCCCCGGGACCTGCGAGTGGACATTCCGGCGTACCGGAAGTCCGGGTTCGGCGGCGGAAAACACAAGATCACCGAGGCGATGAGCCGTGGCTCCCGCATTCCGGGGTCCGACAAGAAAAGCGTCGAGCAGGGTTACGAGTTGCTCACGAGAGCTCTCAGCGCTTACACCGGGATCAAGACCTTCCAGGGCGGCGCCATCCTGAATTTCGGCGGTCTGGACAAACTGGTCGACCAGCTCGGCGGCATCGACATGAAGATCGACCAGAAGGTGAAGTCGCGGCACCGCAAACCGGACGGTTCGATGCGGACCCTCTCCGGCGGCGACTACATCGGACCACAGGCCACCTACCAGCCCGGTGTGCGGCGCCTGGTCGGCTGGCAGGCGATCGACTACGCACGGCAGCGGTACGGGCTGCCCAACGGCGACTACGACCGGCAGCGCCACCAGCGACAGATGGTCGAAGCGATCCTGGCCAAAGCCCTGACGCAGGGACTGAGCGACCCGACGAGGCTCCGCCCGGTGATCGACGCGCTCGGGACGTCGCTCGTCTACGTGGGCGGGCGTACCCCGTTCGAGTACGCCTACGCGCTCCGTGACCTCACGCCCGACAAGATCACCACGGTCGACCTGCCGGGGGAGGGCGTCGGCAGCGGCGGCGGATACCTCGGTGAGCAGCTCAAGGACGAGGGACGAGGGTTCATCAAAGCCATCGCCAAGGGCAATCATCGTCAATACCTCGCAGGACACCCCAAACTGGTCGACAAGTAGTGGACGTACCCTCGATGACATGAGGGTTTGGGCGGTCGGACTGGTCCTGCTGGTGGCGGGTTGCTCGTCGGCCACACCCGACCCGGCGCCGAGCCCGGTCTTCAGCGCCGGAGCCGACGGGGCCGGCGACCCGTATTTCCCGAAGTACGGCAACGGCGGCTACGACGTCGGCGGCTACGATCTGTCGCTGCGCTACGACCCGTCGGCCGGCCGCCTCGAGGGCACGGCCACCATCACGGCCACGGCCACGCAGGACCTGTCCCGCTTCAACCTCGACCTGGCCGGGCTCGACGCCACCGAGGTCACCGTGGACGGCGTCGCCGCGAGGTCGTCCGCCGACGGCTCCGAGCTGGTGGTCACCCCGGCCGCCGGCATCCCGGACGGCCGCGGGTTCACCGTGGTCATCGCCTACGCCGGCACGCCCGCACCCACCGAGAACGACACGCTCGGCACCAGTGGATGGCTCCGCGACGGCGGCAAAGGCGCGGTCGCGCTGGGCCAGCCGGAGTCGGCGAGCACCTGGTTCCCGGTCAACGACCACCCGTCGGACAAGGCGACGTTCCGGCTCGCGATGACCGTGCCGGACGGGGTCGAGGTCATCGCCAACGGCGTGCCCGGCCCGAAGGACACCGCGAACGGCCTGACCACCTGGCGCTGGACCGAGGCGTCACCGATGGCCAGCTATCTCGCCACCGTCGTGATCGGGCAGTACCGGATCACCGAGAGCACCCACGCCGGGCGCCCGATGATCATCGCGGTCCCCGAGTCGCTGCCGGCGGACGGCGCGGCCGCGAAGTCGCTGGCCCGCACCGGCGAGATCACCGACTTCCTGGAGACGCGGTTCGGGCCGTACCCGTTCGGCGCCAACGGCGGGGTCGTCGTCGACGAGGAGCAGATCCGCTACGCGCTGGAGACGCAGTCCCGCCCGGTCTACGGCAACACGTTCTTCCTCACCGGCGAGAACACCGGCGTCGTCGCGCACGAGCTCGGCCACCAGTGGTTCGGCGACAGCGTGGCCCTCGCCCGCTGGCAGGACATCTGGCTCAACGAGGGCTTCGCGACCTACGCCGAGTGGCTCTGGTCCGAGCACAGCGGCGAGCAGACCGCGCAACAGATCTTCGACCGGCGTTACGCGAGCTTCAACTGGGCCGAGACACCCGGCGACCCGACCCCGCGCCGCCTCTTCAGCAACGCCGTCTACCAGCGTGGCGGCATGACCGTCCACGCGCTCCGCAAGACCCTCGGCGACGATGCCTTCTTCAAGCTGGTCAAGACGTGGACCGCCGAGCACCGCGACGGCAACGTCACCACGGACCAGTTCGTCAAGGCCGCCTCCACCGCGGCGGGCCGCGACCTGAGCACCTTCTTCGATGCGTGGCTCACCGCGAAGACCCAACCCCCCAACCCCTGATTCCGGTACGGCCACGCAGGGCCCCGAGCCTGTCCCCGCGACGCGGTCCCGGTGCAGGACCGCACCGCGACCGCCGGGCCGATGCGGTTTTCCGGGTGACTCCCCCGGTGCCCCGGCTCCCCCGGCGCGCCAGCCCGCTCGGCACACCGGGCCGGCGGCAGATCTCAGGCGTCGGGGACGCGGAACCCCGACCGTGCGCTCAGCCGCACCGGGGCCGGGCTGTAGGAACGACACCGCAACCGCGCCGGTGAGTCGAGACCCCAGCCCCGGACGACCTCCATGACGAAGTCCGCGGCGAGCGCACCGCTCCCGGGTTCCAGCGGCATCGTCGACGTCTCGGTCGAGTCGGTCGTGTTGAACGTGATGACGTCGGCGTGGATGCCGCTCGCGTTGGCCCACACGGACAACTCGTGCTCACCGGTCTCCGGGGTGACCTGACAGAGCACATGCGGCACGTAGTCGAGCAGCGCCGGGAGGTCCGCGCCGAACGAGACGAGCAGGTCACGCATGCTCTTCTCGAACTCGTCCCAGGTCTCCGCCGGCCGGGCCTCGTAGATCATCATGCCCAGCAGCGACCTACCGGCGTCGCCGCCCACGTCCGGTTCGGCGTTCCAGAGGTGTTCGGGCTGCCAGTCCGGGCTCCACTCGGCGTTGCTGCACTCCTCGGCCTCGGTCGGCTCGGCCGGCTCGACCCGCAGGGTCACCGAGGAGGTCCGCGGGCTGCGCTCGACCCGGACCCGCGGAACCCGCCAGAACGCCCACGCGTCGGGTCCGCCGACCATGGCCGGGGCCCGAGCACGGAGACCACCGCGGTCAGCGTGGCCGCGTGCACCGCTGCCAGATCGCCGGCGGCGCACGTCTCGGTGACCTGGAGGTCGACCTGCTCGCCGAAGCCGAAGTCGTCCTGGCCGTAGCCGATCTTCGTGGAGCGCGCGCGGACGGGGCCGCCGGTCTCGATGACGAGGTTGTACTCATCGTCCTGGACGGACCAGCCGACGGCACCGGCGATCCGCTCGATGTCGGCACGCGACCATGCCCCGAAGTCCTGACCGACCAGCATCCCCGCGATGTCTTGGATCATGGCGGCGATGGTAGCCAGGGCATGCGGCGTCACCGATACCCGGCCGCGCCCGCAACGACGCAACGGCGGGCCCGCGGGCCCGCCGTTGCGTGTGCTGCTCAGGTGCCTACCGGTCGAGGACCAGGGAGACCTTCTGGAACTCCTTGACGTCGCGGTAACCGCACTTGGCCATCGCCCGCTTCAAGCCGCCGAAGAGGTTCAGCTGACCGTTGGCGCTGTTGGCCGGGCCGTACAGCACCTCCTCCAGAGTGCCGTCGGGCTCGCCGGCGATGCAGAAACCGCCGCGCGGCAGAGCCGGGTGCGACGCCGCCGAGTGCCACCACGCGCCGCCGGCCGGGGCGCCCTCGGCCAGCGAGAGCGGCTCGCCGAGCATGACCGCGTCGGCGCCGCAACCGATCGCCTTGGCGATGTCGCCGCTGGTGGCGATGCCGCCGTCGGCGATCAGGTGCACGTAGCGGCCACCGGTCTCGTCCAGGTAGTCACGGCGGGCGGCTGCGGCGTCGGCGATCGCGGTGGCCATCGGCACCCGGATGCCGAGGACGGTGTCGGTCGTGGACCACTCGTCGGCGCCGACCCCGACGATGACACCGGCAGCACCGGTCCGCATCAGGTGCAGCGCCGTCTTGTAGTCGGTGCAGCCGCCGACGATGACCGGCAGGTCGAGGTCGGCGATGAACTCCTTGAGGTTGAGCGGCTCGTCCGTCGTGGACACGTGCTCGGCCGACACCAGGGTGCCCTGGATGACCAGCAGGTCGACGCCCGCATCCAGCACCACCGGAGCGAGCGCCAGAGTGTGCTGCGGCGACACCCGGACCGCCGTGGTGACGCCGGACGCGCGGATCTCGCGGACCCGCTCGGCGATCAGCTCCGGCTTGATCGGCTCGGCGTAGACCTCCTGCAGGCGCCGGGTGGCGTCGGCGTCCTCGTCGAGCGAGGCCAGCTCCTCCAGGATCTTGGTGGGATTCTCGTACCGGGTCCAGAGACCCTCGGCGTTGAGCACGCCCAGACCGCCGAGGCGGCCCAGGGCGATCACCGAGTCGGGGCTCTGAGTGGCGTCCGACGGGTGCGCGACGCAGGGGATCTTGAAGGGGTACGCGTCGAGCTTCCACTCGGTCGACACGTCTTCCACGTCGCGGGTGCGACGGCTCGGAACGATGGCGATGTCGTCCAGGTGGTAGCCGCGCTGCGCGGTCTTACCGAGGCCGATCTCCACGACGTCACGCATGGCCTGTTCCTTATTAAGGGGGCGGAGGTTACCGCGAGTGATAGTTGGGGGCTTCGACGGTCATCTGGATGTCGTGCGGGTGGCTCTCCTTGAGACCGGCCGCCGTGATCCGGATGAGCTGACCGCGCTCCTGCAGATCGGTGATCGTCTCGGCGCCGGCGTAGCCCATGGCGAGCCGGACCCCGCCGACCAGCTGGCCGACCACGCGGGACAGCGGACCGCGGTAGGGCACCTGGCCCTCGACGCCCTCCGGAACCAGCTTCTCCTCCGGCACGTCGTGCTGGAAGTAGCGGTCCTTGGAGTACGACTTGGCCTGGCCACGGGACTGCATGGCGCCGAGCGAGCCCATCCCCCGGTACGACTTGAACTGCTTGCCGTTCACGAAGATCAGCTCGCCGGGGCTCTCCTCGGAGCCGGCCAGCAGACCACCGAGCATCACCGCGTTGGCCCCGGCGACCAGAGCCTTGGCGATGTCGCCGCTGTACTGAATACCCCCGTCGCCGATGACCGGAACGCCGGCCGGCTTGCAGGCCCGGGCCGCCTCCATGATCGCCGTGATCTGGGGCACGCCCACGCCCGCGACGATGCGGGTGGTGCAGATCGCGCCCGGCCCCACACCGACCTTCACCGCGTCGGCGCCGGCCTCGACCATCGCCTTGGCGCCCGCGTAGGTCGCCACGTTGCCGCCGACGATGTCGGTGACGGTGTCCTTCTTCAGGCGGGCGATCATGTCGAGCACCTGGCGCTGGTGACCGTGCGAGGTGTCCACGATGATCACGTCGACGCCGGCGTCGATCAGGCCGCGGGCCCGCTTGTACGAGTCGTCGCCGACCCCGACCGCCGCGGCCACCCGCAGCCGGCCCTGGTCGTCCTTCGTCGCGTTCGGGAACTGCTCGGACTTGGTGAAGTCCTTCACGGTGATCAGCCCGCGCAGCCGGCCCTGCTCGTCGACGAGCGGCAGCTTCTCCACCTTGTGGCGGCGCAGCAGGTCGAGCGCGTCGTCCTTGCTCACCCCGACCGGGGCGGTGAACAGCGGCGACTTGGTCATCACGTCGCGGACCTTGGTGGTCGGGTCGCTGACGAACCGCATGTCACGGTTGGTCACTATGCCGACCAGGCGGGTCTCGCCGTCGACGACCGGGACGCCCGAGATGCGGTATTTCGCACAGAGGGCGTCGACCTGGCCGAGCGTGTCGTCGGGGCTGCACGTGATCGGGTTGGTGATCATGCCGGACTCGGACCGCTTCACCAGGTCGACCTGGGCCGCCTGGTCCTCCGCGGAGAGATTGCGGTGCAGCACGCCGATGCCACCCTCACGCGCCATGGCGATGGCCATGCGCGCCTCGGTCACGGTGTCCATCGCCGCGGAGAGCAGCGGGATCGTGAGCTCGACGTTACGGGTCAGGCGCGTGACCGTGTTGACCCGGCTGGGCACCACGTCCGACTCGCCTGGCTGCAGCAGCACATCGTCGAACGTGAGGCCGAGAGGAACGGTACGAGCGCTGTCAGTTTCCACAGATCATTCCCTAGAGAAGAGGCGGAGTTCATCATCCTACCCATCCCGGGCGTGGCACCCGGGCGGCGGACAGAACGTGCGGGCCAGCACACACGCTCGAGAGGTGAGTACGGTATGGGGGTGCAAGATGAGCCCATCGACCCGTTCAACGGCGACCCGACCGACCCGGCCGCCGGTCTCGACGACCTCAACGAGGACGCCGAGTCCGAACCGCTGACCGAGGACGAGCGGCAGGATGTCCTGGAGGACCTCTCCGACCTGGAGATCTATCAGGCGCTGCTCAGTCCGACGGGCATCCGCGGACTGGTGATCGAGTGCGAGGACTGTCACGAGCCGCACTACTTCGACTGGGACCTGCTGCGGGGCAACCTGCGCCACCTGCTGAGCAGCGGCCGCCCACGAGTCCACGAGCCGGCCTACGACCCCGACCCCGACCACTACGTGACGTGGGAGTACGCAAGGGGCTACGCCGACGGCGTACACGACACCCTGACCGAAGGCTCAGACGACGAGCCCTCCTAGTCAAAGAACAACTACGCAGCCCCGCCGGACCCCCCGTAGTTTCCCAGGCCGCGCGTAGCCACAGAACGGCCCGCAAAACGCCGCCGGTGATGAGGCAGTCGATTTCCCGACGCCCAGCGGGGTTTGCTGGGTGGCGGGAAATCGCCTGCCTCATCACCGGTAAAAAGGCGTTTTGCCGCGGAGCGAAGCGGAGCCAGCAAGCTCAGCAGACCGAACCGCCCACCGAAGCCACCGTGCCAACCGCATCCCAACCTGATCCACCGGGCCAACCAGGCCAGGCAGACCAGGCCACCTACCTCATGCCACCAGCCCCGCCCGGAATCCCGCGGCGACAGCGTGAGCCCGATCCCGGGCCCCGAGCTTGCGGAACAGCCGCCGAGCATGGGTCTTGACGGTGTCCTCGGACACGAAGAGCTCCCGCCCGATCTCGGCGTTGCTCTTACCGTCCGCCATCCCGCGCAGCACCTGAAGCTCACGCTCAGTAAGCGTCAGCCGCCGCCCGGTGGGTTGTGCGTCGGTCATGCCCACACCGGCTTCGTTGCCGGGCCAGGCGACCATCGGCCGCCCGGTGGCGGGATCGATGGGTGCGTCGCCACGCTGTGCCGGGACCATCGGCGCGTTGGGCCCGAGCATGGCAGGTACGGACGCGGCGTTGTGCACGCCGATGCCACCCTGCTGGTATTGGCCCCGGGCCGCCGGGGAGTTGTTGTTGCGCACACCGCCGGCCACGGTGGCCGGTTGGGCGTTGGCGCCGTTTATCGGCATGCCTTGCGGGCGCACCGGCAACAGCAGTAGGAGCAGCGCCTTGGCGACGACACTGACCAGGTCGTGTTCGACGCCGCGGATGACGCCCCGGGCACCGGCGGCGACTGCCGCCGCGGCGACCCGCGGATCTTCCGCTCCGAAGAGCACCACCTGCGCCTGGGGGGCGCGGGCGAGCACACGCCGGGTGAACCCGACGCTGTCGGGCCGAGTCACGGCGGTGTCGGCCAGGACCACTTCGGCGGGCCGTTCCGCCAGTCGGATCATGGCCTCGGTCTCGCTGACCGCTGTCCGGACGACGCCGGTCATGCCGAGCCGGGCCGCGGTGGACGCGACGGTCTGGGCCGCCAACGGGGTTCGGACGCACACGAGGACGGTACGCACAGTGATCCTCCTTCTCTCTCAGAGGAGATCACGCGAGGGCCGCAGCATTACGCGCTTTAGATGGAAAAAACGGGAAAGAAAGGTATGACTTGCCACCCCTTTGCCATACCGCTCGCGAAGACATCGACATGGCGCGTGTGAGGTTGGCGTGGCCTGGGTACACCGGCAAAAGGCCGGATCCTGGCCCCTCACGACGAACGCTCCGCGGTGCCGCGCGGGAGGAGGGTGTTGATGTCGAACGTTCGCAGACTGCCCGGTCCCATTGCCGATGTCTGGGATTGGCAACGACTGGGGCTCTGCCGAGGCCGGGACAGCGCACAGTTCTTCCACCCTGACGGCGAGCGCGGGTCGTCCCGCAGTCGCCGGGAGGCCAAGGCGAAGACCATGTGCGGCGCCTGCCCGGTCCGGGCGGAGTGTGCCGCGCACGCCCTCGCCGTACGCGAGCCGTACGGGGTGTGGGGAGGTTTCAGCGAATCGGAGCGGCTGCGGCTGCTCGCGGTCGGCTGGGAGGATCTGGCGGACCGTCACGGACGGGTCGACCTGCTCCGGCTCGAGGCTCGCCTCGGCCGGCCCCACAAGACGACGGTGCCCGCGCAACGGCAGGCACCGGCGGCCTGACGCCGCCCGGCACGCGGCATCACCACACGGCTTCCGGCACGGTCCTCGATCGAGGACCGTGTCGAGTGGTTCAGCGGTTCTTCAACCGCATCGGTGGACATGCAAGCCACCGTATGAGCGACTTGCTTTCCCGAGTCGGACCGAAAGTGCGGCTTCCCACTACCCGATCTCGACGGTCACCTGGTGTAGCCCGGTGGCCCCGTCCGGTGCCGGTGGCGCCTCCAGCGGCGTCTGTGTCACCCCATCGAGATCGGTCGCGCGTACCCGAAGGGTGTGCCGCCCGGCGGAAGCGTCCCAGGTCAGGCTCCATTGCCGCCAGGTGTCCGCGGAGACCGCGGCGGCCAGCGTGGCGGGCCGCCACGGACCGTCGTCCACCTGCACCTCGACCGCGGCGATGCCCCGATGTGTCGCCCACGCGACTCCGGCGATCGTCACGGGACCCGCGGGTTTGCGGCTTCCGTCGCCCGGGCTGTCGATTCGCGACTGGGTCTTCACCGGCGCCAGCGCCGACCACCCGCGCGGCACCCAGTAGGCGTCGAAGTCGGCGAACCGGGTCAGCTGGATCTCGGTGATCCATTTGCAGGCGGAGACGTAGCCGTACAGTCCGGGAACGATCATCCGGGCCGGAAAGCCGTGCTCGACCGGCAGCGGCTCGCCGTTCATCCCGATCGCGAGCAGCGCGTCCCGGCCGTCGCGCAGCGCCGCGGTCGGCGCGCCACAGGTCCAGCCGTCGACCGAGCGCTGCACCACCTGATCGGCTTCGGGCAGCGGGTCGGCCTCGTCGAGGAGGTCCTTGATCGGGGTGCCGAGCCAGAGGGCGTTGCCGATCAGGTCGCCGCCCACCTCGTTCGAGACGCAGGCGATCGTGACGTAGCGCTCGACCATCGGCCGCTTCAGCAGATCGGCCCAGGTCAGCGTGATCGGATTGCGGACCATCCCGTGGATCCGCAGCTCCCAGGCCTCCGGGTCGACCTGCGGCGTGACCAGGGCGGTGTCGATCCGGTAGAAGGCACGGTTGGGCGTCACATAGGGGTGGGCGCCGGGCACGTCGACCCCCGCCGGCAGCACCGGCTTCGGCCCGGCGGCGGGTGGCAACGCGACCGCCTCCCGGGCCACGGTCACCGCGCGGCGCGAGGTGAGCATCCGGCCGGCGACACCCGCGACCGCTGCGGCCGCTGCGACGATCCCCAGGTCACGGAGGAAGCGGCGACGGCTCTCCTCGATCTGGTACGGCCCACCGCCCCCGTCGTCGATGTCGGCCGCGCCGGCCCGTCGCCGTAGATGACCGAGCACCACCACGGCCACCGCGGCGCCGACCAGTGACGGGATCACCGACGTCACGCCGGCGCCCGGCCTGGTCACCGCCGCCACCGCTCCGGCCAGCCCGAACAGCGCGACCCCCGCGACCGCCGGTGCCCATCGCCGCCGGGCCAGCACACCCACCCCGTAGGCGTAGCCGGCGAGCAGCAGCACCGTACCGGTGATCAGGGCGGTCTTGTCGTGCACCCCGAAGACGGCGATCCCGAAGTCCTTGACCGGGGCGGGCACGTGGTCGACGACCACACCGCCCACCGCGACGATCGGGGCGGAGCGGGCTCCGGTCGCGAGGGCGGCCAGCTCGGCGACGCCGAGAGCGGCCGCGGCCGCCACCACCCCACCGAGCCCGGATCTGATCGACGCTTTCACTCCGTCATCGTCCCCGTTCTCCGCCGGGACGGATACGCCTGGAGACCTTACGGAATCATGTCAGCCTCGCCGGATGCGGCGCAGGGTCCGGGCGAGCACGGAGTCGCTCCGGGCGGGTGGCCCGGGAGCGGGCGCCGGCGGGCGGGGTATCCGTTCCGGATCACGGGGCGGCATCGTGACCCGCGACTCCGGCCGGGTCCAGGCGTCCAGGGCTGCCGTCATCGCCGGCCCCTCGGGGTAGAAGACGGGCTCCACACGCAGCTGGACGGCATCGTGCCCGATGTAGACGCGGCCGCCGTCCGGCCAGGTCAGCACGGCCGAGCACTCGTCGAAGAGCACGGTGGTCGTCGAGTCCGGGCGGACCAGGCTGATCCCCCGCTCCCCGACGATCAGTTGCGGCACCGTGTCATCGGTCGGCCGGTGGGTCACGCCGTCCACCGGTGGCACCGACGACGGCGGCGCGGCGACGAATCCGGCCCAGTCGGCCTCGGTGTCGCCCGGAGTCATCAGCAGTCCGTCGGCGCAGGCAGCGGCCGCGATCGCGACGACCTCGTCCCGGGTGACCGCGTCCAGCTCGGCCAGCACCTCGTCGAGACTCCGCGCCGGGCGGCCGTCGAGCACGTCGAACGCCTGGCCGGACAGGCGGCCGCCGGTGGCCTCGGCCTGTCGCAGCTCCTCCCGGCGCTTGTTGACGACCGCGGTCACCTCCGCGTCGTCGATCATCCCGAGGCGGGCCGCGGCCAGCACGTCGACGAGGCCGCCGAGCACCGCGCCCTGTTTCTCGGGCAGCGAGTCGGCGGCCGCCGTGATCACGGCACGGCCGTCGGCGCGGGGCGTGTAGTCGGCAACCACGTTGTAGGAGAGACCGCTCTCCTGACGCAGCGAACGGAACATCGACCGTCTCAGAACCTCGGCGAAGACCGCCGCGGCCTCTCCCCGGTCGACGACGGCGTCCCACGCGACCGCGTCCTCCGCGCCGGGGAAGTACGCCGGGCGTACCGGAAGAATCGACGAGGGCGCCGGGGCCACCTGACGCGTGCCGCCCGGCAGGTCGAGCCGCAGTCCGGCGGGCACGCCGGGCCCGGCGATCCAGAGAACCGCGTTGTCCCGGTGGAAATATCGGGCCACCCAGGCGCGCAGGTCGTCGGGGCCGATCCCGCCGAGCCCGAACTCCGGGTAGTTGGCCAGGCCGTAGTCGCGGGCACCGTGCCGCCACAGGGCCAGCCGCCCGGCGGGCCCCTCGCCCCGGGAGTTCTGCTCGGTGCGCAGGATCTCCTTCTCGACGGCGAGACGGTCCAGCGGCAGGTCGGCGAGGCCGGCGCAGACGCCGTTCAGGAAGGCGACGATGTCCGTTTCGGCGCCCTGCATGTGGAAGACGGTGTGCTCGACGCCGGTCGCGCCGTTGTAGTGGTAGTCGGCCACCCCGAGCGTGTGCAGAGCGAGGTGCTCGATCAGGTGCGTGATGCCACGGCGGGGCAGCGTCTCGTCGACGAAACCGACCCGGAAGGCGAGTCCCGCGCTCATCGGCCCGGTGGTCGGCGCGATCAGCACCGGCACCCCGTCGACCTCCTGGCGGATGGTCACGAGGCTCCCTCGTACGCCCATGCCCGAGCCTCCCGGACCTGCGCGTTCACGTCGCTGCCGACCTGGTTCCACGGGTATTCCGCGGCCAGGTTGCCGAGGCCGGCGAACGCGGTCGCGGCGGACCGGCGATCGTCGAGCATCGTGAAGATCAGCGCGAACGCGTTGAGCGCCTGCAGCCAGCCGGGGCCGTGCCGGAACTCCGGATGCCAGATCGAGCGGTGCGCCGCCTCGTAGATCTCGTTGCGGACCGCGTCGTTCGCGAGGTATTGGAAGACGTCGGTGTCGTCGTCGCCGAAGATGTGCTCGACGTGCGCGTGGACGACCAGCACCGCGTGCGGCGAGCCGGGTGCGGCGGCCTGCATCGCGTCGCGGGCGAAACCGTGCGCCAGCTCCCAGGTGCCGTCCCATTTGGGGCAGGCGCTCTGCAGGAACTGCAGCTGGGCGGGCAGGTGGTGGGGCTGGGCGGCGAGTGCTCGGTCCAGTCGGCGGCGAGTCTCGGCCAGACCCAGTTGCAGGCCCCGGGCGGTGAGCAGCCGGGCGGTCCAGATCGCCGGGTCTCTCGGATGGCGGGCCGCGGCGTCGATCAGCACCTGCTCGGCCCGCCGCAGCCAGTCGTGGAACCGGTGGAACTGCCGGGAGCTGATGTGCCGGGCGTACTGCCCGGAGCGGATCTCCCAGCCGACGTGGATCAGGTGGTGACCGAGCAGCGCGGCCGCGGAGGCGTCGGTGACGTCGGCGGTCAGCACATCGCGCAGGAACTCCTCCAGGCCCAGCTCACCGGCGCAGGCCTGCAGCGCGGCGCTGCGGGCCGACGGCTCCAGCTGGTCGAGCAGAGCCCGGCCGGCCGGCCAGTCCCGGCGCCGGAGCGCGGCGCGCAGCCCGGCGATCTCCGGGTACGCGGCGGCCCCGTCGAGCACCACGTCGCTGGATCCGATCATGGCGGGCACTATAGAGCGCGTTCACCCCCGGCGGCTGCCCAGTTCCCGCGCAGCGGCCCAGCCGGACCGGGCGAGGAGAGCGCCGAAGACGAGGGATCCGGCGAGCACCAGCAGTTCCTCGCCGCGCGGGTTGTCGGTCTCCGCGCCGGTCAGCAACTGGATGAGGAGCCAGAGGCCACCGCCGAGGAAGAAGAGCGCGAGCACACCGCAGAGGGCCGCCACGGCGTGGCGTCGCGCGCCGCCGTCGCGGGGTGCGGGCTCCGGCTGCGGGATGTCGTCACGGTCACGCGGTGGCATCTCGATCCGCAGTCGCTCCGGGACCCGGGCGTCCACCTCGCGGACCACCCGGTCGGCGCCCCGGTAGAGGGTCGGCTCGACCCGGACCGTCACCGCGTCCTCGCCGATCAGACGACGGCCGCCGTCCGGCCATGCCAGCAGGGCCGCGCAGGAGTCCCAGCGGACGGCGGCGACCACGCCGTGGCCGGTCACGCCGACACCCTCGTCGCCGCTGATCAACCGCAGGGCACGGTCACGGCGGCCACGATGGACACGGCCGGGCGGCACGGTGTCCGACATCGCCGGGGCCGCGGTGTATCCGGCCCACTCGGCGGTGCTGCCGGGCGGGACCATCAGCAGGCCGGCGGCGTACGCCTCGGTCGCCACCCCGGCCACCTCGGCCGCGGTGACCGCCCGCACCTCGGCCAGTGCCTCCTCCAGGGTCTGCACCTCGCGCCCGGCGAGCAGGTTGAACGCCTGCCCGGGCAGGCGGGCGCCCCGTGACTCGGAGTCGCGGAGGCCCTCAGCGGTGAGTTTGACCACGGCCGCCACCTCGTCCGGGTCGATCTGCCCGGCCCGAACCGCGGCGAGCACATCGACCAGGGCGCCGAGGGCCGCCTCGGCCCGGCCAGGCAGTGGATCGGCGACGGTCAGGATCCGCGCGGTGCCGTCCGACCGGGGAACGTACTCGGTGCGGATCTGCTCGGTGAGGTCACGCAGCTCGCGGTGCACCCGGCGTTCCAGCACGTTGGCGAAGACCGCTGCGCCGGGCCCGCGGGCGATCACCGTGTCCCAGCCGACGCCACCGGTGAACCAGGCCGGGGTGGCCGGCAGTGTCGTGGCGGCCGGCGGCGGTGGCTGCCGGATCCCGGCCGGAAGGTCCAGGCGCAGGCCCTCCGGCACGTCGCCGGCCAGCCAGAGCGCCGCGTTGTCGCGGGTGAACCAGTGGGCGATCCACTCGCGGAGGTGCGCCTCGGTGAGGCCGGGCAGCGCCCACTCCGGATAGCTGACGACACCGAAGCCACGGGCGCCGTGCCGCCACATCGGCAGTGGGTCGCGGTCGGGCCGGGCGCCCTGGACCAGGTCACGCACGGTGGCGAGGCGCTCCGTCGGCGGGTTGCTCAGCGCTCCGCACACGCCGGTCAGAAACTCGGTGATCTCGGCCGGTGAGCCCTGCACGTGGAACCACGTGTGCTCCGGCCCGGTCGTCCAACTGGTCCGGCCGGTCACTCCCAACCCGTCGGTCACCAGGTGCTCGACCAGGCGGGTGATGCCGCGCCGGGCCAGTGGCTCGTCCGCCGTGCCGACCCGGAAGACCAGGCCGGCGTGCGCGGGACCGGTCACCGGCGCGAGCACCGCCGGGATCCCGTCGACCTCCAGTCGCCTCATGTGCCGCCTCCCCGCGCCCGTCTCCGATACTTCACGATCGCCTGGCCCGGATCGCCCAGGTGCGCCCACGGGTGCCGGGAACCGAGGTCGCCCAGCGCGGTGAACAGCGAGTCCGCGGCGGGCCGGTCGTCGAGCAGGGCGAACACCATCGCGAACGTACTCACCACCCGCACCCAGCCGTGCGCGTGCCGGAAGTCGGCGTGCCACACCGAGCGTCGCGCGGCCTCGTGCAACTCGGCACGGACCTCGTCGGCGGCGAGATAGCGGCGTCCCGCGGACGGGCTCCGGCGGTGCTCCTCCCGCCAGCGCTCCAGGTGGGCCTCGGCGATCAGCACCGGTCCGAACGATCCGGGCGGCGCGGACCCCGCTGCCGTACGGGCGAACGTGTGCGCCGGCTCCCAGTCGCCGCCTGGTCGCGGGCACAGCCGCAGAAGGTACCGCCTTTGCCCGGGCAGGTGGTGCGGGTCGATCTCGGCGAGCCGGGCGTACCGCCGGTCCACCTCGGACCGGGCGAGCCCCAGGTCACCGGCGGTGCTCAGGCGGGCCGTCCAGATCGCCGGGTCCCGAGGGCTGCGGGCAGCCGCGTCGACGAGCAGCCGCTCGGCCCGCACCGGGTCGGCTGTCTCGATCAGGTGCCGGCCGAGCAGCACGGCGGCCGCCCCGTCACCCGGATCGCCGTCCAGCACGCCCCGCAGGAACGTCTCCAGGCCCGGCTCCGTGAGGCCGATCATGGTCAGCTCGGTGCGCTCCACCGGCTCGGCGGCGTCGAGGACGGCGCGGCACGCCGGCCAGTCCCCGGAGTCCAGGGCGACCCGCAGACCGGTGATCCGCGGATAGGCGGCTGCCGGGTCCAGATCCGGTTGACGCGGGAGCATGGCGGGCAGCATAGATCTTCGGGGGCAGCGCCCATTCACGACGGTGGACCAAAACGTCCGATCAGGACACCAGGGGGTCGTCGAGGAGGTGCTCGAAGGCCAGTTCGGCCGCTCCGATCAGGGCCGCGTCGGGGCCGAGCTCGGGCGTACGCAACCGGACGTGCTCGCGGCAGGCGGGCAGCCCGACCGCGTTGAGCCGGCTACGGATCTGCGCCGCGGCACCGAGGTAGACGTCGCGCAGGGTGCCGCCGAAGATCACGACCTCCGGGTTGAAGATGTTCACCAGGTTGCCGACTCCGAACCCGACCCAGTCGCCGACCTGCCGCAACGCGTGCTGTGCCGAGCTGTCCCCGCGCATCGCGGCGTCCACCACGGCCAGCACCGCCTCCCGGCCGCTGCGGTCCTCCCGCCCGGCCAGGCGCAGCAGGGCGTGCTCGCCGATCTCGGTCTCCCAACAGCCCCGGGAGCCACAGCT
This sequence comes from Actinoplanes sp. CA-252034, assembly GCF_050956125.1. Taxonomy (NCBI): domain Bacteria; kingdom Bacillati; phylum Actinomycetota; class Actinomycetes; order Micromonosporales; family Micromonosporaceae; genus Actinoplanes; species Actinoplanes sp. CA-252034. The sequence continues at coordinate 722,841 of NZ_CP191846.1, read as the reverse complement.
GCACGTTCGGCCGTACGGGTTGACGACCATGTGGCCGACCTCACCGCCGTAGCCGCCGTGCCCGTGCACCCGCCGCCCGCCGGCCACGATCCCGGCGCCGACACCGACGTCGCCGTACAGGTAGATGACGTTGTCCGAGCCGACCGCGGCCCCACGCGAGTGCTCGGCCAGCACGCACACGTCGGCGTGGTTGCCGACACTCAGCGGTCCGAACTCCTGGAGCTCACTGCGCAGTGCCTCACCGATCGGCTCGTCCACCCAGCCGATGGTCGGCGCCAGGCGGATCATGCCGTCCTCCAGGCGCACCATGCCGGCCACGGCGACGGCGCTGCCCACGCACCGGCCGTCGGCGGGGGCCCCGGAGCGCATGGTGCGGACGTAACGGGCCAGGGGGCGGACCGCCTCGCCGGCGCTCATGCCGCGGGGGCGCTCGGTCTCGTACTGCTCCAGGATCCGGCCGCCCAGCCCGACCCGGGCCGCCCGCAGCCGGTCCACCTCGATGCTGAGCGCGTAGGCGTACACCCGCCCGGATTCGGGCCGCACCACCAGCGACGGCCGGCCGGCCCGGCGGGTCTCGCGTGGCGCCGCCTCACTGACCAGTCCCGCACCGATCAGGTCGGCGGTCAGGGCGCCGATCGTGCTGCGGTTGAGCCCGAGCCGGGTGGTCAGCTCGGCCCGGGACGTCGCGCCGTGCATGTGCACGTAGCGCAGCAGCGTCCCGAGGTTGTGCTTGCGGACCTCTTCCTGACTCGGGCCGGCCCGCATCAGCGAACCCGACCCCGGCCCCGTCGTCTCGTTCATCGGGCCCTGATCACCGGTTGCCGGTCGCCGCGCGACGCCGGGCCAGCGCGTCGACACCGGCGGCGATGAGCAGGATCACACCCGTGAAGATGTAGCGCGTCCCGGAGGAGAAGTCCATCAGGAACATGCCGTTGTCGATGACCGCGATCACCGCGCCGCCGATCACCGCGTGGATGACCTTGCCCTTGCCGCCGAAGAGGCTGGTGCCGCCGATCACCGCGGCGCCGACCGAGTAGAGCAGGGTGCTGCTGCCACCGGTGTTCGGGTCGACCGACCCGGCCCGGCTGACCAGCATGATCCCGCCGATCGCGGCCATGAACGAGCCGATCGCGAAGACCGAGATGCGGATCCGGTCGACCGCGATGCCGGCCCGGCGGGCGGCCTCGGGGTTGCCGCCGACGGCGTAGACGTGCCGGCCGTACGAGGTCCGGCCGAGCACGAGCGTCCACAGCACCAGGAAGCCACCGATCACCAGCGCCGCGATCGGCACGCCCTTGAGCGAGGCGACACCGGGGTTGATCGCCCGCTCCTGGGTGAGGATCGCGGTCATGGTCAGGATCAGCGCCGCGATGCCGGCGACTCGGAGCAGGGTGATCCCGACCGGCTCGGTGAGCAGCCCCCGGTCGGCCCGGCCGCGGTAGCGCACGAACTGGAACAGCGCGAAGACCGCCACCGACGCGATGGCCAGCCCCCAGCTCCAGGAGACCGGGAGGCTGTCCTTGTTCAGTGACTTGATGAAGCCGTCCGGGATCGAGAGGTTCTTGCCCTCGCCGAGCAGGTTGAGCAGGACGCCCTGGAAGGCGAGGAAGGCCGCCAGCGTGACCACGAACGACGGGATGCCGATCTTGGCCACCAGGATGCCGAGGGCCAGGCCGATCACGACGCCGGTGACCAGCGCCCCGATCAGCGCCAGCGGCTCGGCGTAGCCCCACTCGGTCAGGACGATCGCCATCACCGCACCGCAGACGCCGGCCGCGTACCCGGCGGAGAGGTCGATCTCGCCCAGCAGGAGGACGAAGATCAGCCCCATCGCGATCATGGTGAGGCCGGCGGCCTGGTTGAAGAGGTTCGCCAGGTTGCCGGCGCTGAAGAACGAGTGGGGACGGGCGGCGCCGAAGATCAGCGTGAGGACGACCAGGCCGAGCACGGCGGGCAGGGCACCGAGGTCACCGCCGCGGATCCGGCCCAGATAGTCCCGGAAGTGGCCGGCGACCGTCGGTTTGGCGATCTTGACACCGCCGGGGATGTCGTACGTCGAAATGCTCACAGGTGGCTCCCCGGCATGAGGTCGGCGAAGTCGGTGGGCCCCTCCGGCGGGAGACCCAGGTTGCCGCTGCGCCCGCCGGTGATCAACTCGACGACCTGGGCGTGGGTGACGTCGCTGGTCTTCACCTCGGCGGCCATCCGGCCCAGGTAGAGCGCGGCGATCCGGTCGGAGACCGCGAAGACCTCGTTCATGTTGTGGGAGATGAGCGCCACGCCGAGACCGTTGTCGGCCAGCCGGCGGACCAGCTCGAGCACCTGCGCGGTCTGCGCCACGCCGAGAGCCGCGGTCGGCTCGTCGAGGATGACGACCTTGCTGTTCCAGAGCACCGCCTTGGCGATCGCCACGGTCTGCCGCTGGCCCCCGGAGAGGCTGGCGACCAGCTGGCGGAGTGACTTGACGGTGCGTACCGAAAGGCTCGCGAGCGTCTCGGCGGCCATCTGCTCCATCGTCGGCTCGTCCAGGACGATGCCGCGTTTCTGCTCCCGGCCGAGGAACATGTTCTGGACGATGTCCAGGTTGTCGCAGAGGGCGAGGTCCTGGTAGACGACCTCGATGCCGAGATCGGCGGCGTCCCGTGGGCTGTGCACGGTGACCGGCCGGCCGTCGAAGAGAAGCGTGCCCGCGTCGATGGTGTAGATGCCGCTGATGCATTTGACCAGCGTCGACTTGCCGGCGCCGTTGTCACCGACCAGTGCCGTGACCTCGCCGGGGTAGACGCTCATGCCGACGTCGTGCAGCACCTGGACGGGACCGAAGCTCTTGTCGATCCCGCGTAGCTCCAGTAGGGGTGTCGCGGCCACGGATGTCTCTCCTTCATTGGCTGGGGCGCCGCCCGCGGGAGGCCCGGGGCGGCGTCGTCGCCGGGTTCAGCTGATTCCCGCCTCGGTGCAGGCCGTCACGAAAGCCGCGGTGCAGAGTGACTCCCGGGTGACGTACCCGTCGTGGAGGACCACCTCGATGTTCTCCCTGGTGATCGCCTCCGGCCTGAGCAGCAGCGCCTTGACCGGGGCCTTCGACTCCGGGTCGATCACGGTCTCCGTCGCCGTGGTCGGGGTCTCGCCACGGGCGAGGGAGATGGCCAGCGCGGCGGCCGCGGCGGCCTCCTTCTTGATCGCCTTGTAGACGGTCATGCACTGGTCGCCGATGAGGATGTTCTGCAGGCCCTGGACGGTGGCGTCCTGACCGGTCACCGGGACGGTGCCGTTCAGCTTGTTCTTCTTCAGGACCTCGATGGCCGCGTTGCCGAGGCTGTCGTTGGCGGCGAGCACGCCGGCGATCTTGTGATCCTTGGTGAGCTGCTGCTCGAAGATCGTGCCGCCCTTGGCGCCGTCCCAGTCCGGAACCGCGTCCTCCGGGCCCTTGAGGTACTCGCCCGAGTCGAACTTCGGTTGGAGGACCGAGTCGTAGCCCTCCTTGAAGAGGGTCGCGTTGTTGTCGGTGGGTGAGCCGTTGAGGAAGGCGACCACCGGCGTGGACACCCGCTTCTCGGCGAGGCAGTCCACCAGGCCCCGGCCCTGGAGCTTGCCGACCTCGACGTTGTCGAAGGAGACGTAGTAGTCGGCGCCGCCGCTGAGCGTGAGCCGGTCGTAGTCGATCGTGTGGATGCCCGCCTTCCGGGCGCTGTCCAGCACGTTCTTGCCGGTGCCGGAGTCCAGGTTGACGGTCATCAGGACCTTGACGCCGGTCTGGATCATGCCCTCGGCGATGGTCTGGAACGACGCCTTGTCGCCCTGGGCGTTCTTGATGTCGGCCGGGACGCCCGCGGCGGCGAACGCCTCGGCCAGGTATTTCAGGTCCGCGGTCTCCCAGCGGGCCGAGCTCTTGGTGTCGGGCAGGATCACGCCGATCACCGCGTCCGAGCCGCGACCCTTGGAGCCACCCTCGGAGGTGCAGGCGGACAGACCTCCCGCGGCCAGCAGGCCGGCCGCGGACAGGGCTAGCATTCGATTACGCATTCCCTATATGTCCTTCCGGGGGTAAATCCGGAACTTCCGTTCGGATTTGTCAGGACAACAGCGTCTGGGAGAATCGCTGCTGGGCAGTTTGTTGTGTCCGGCAACGTATTCCTCCGGTGACAGGGAACACAAGCGCCGATGTCGGTCTATGTCGAAGCCCGGCGTAACGAATCGGCAACGTGCTCTGCATGAGACAACGCTAAGTAGGTCGGGTTCGGTAAGTGGGACGAAACCCGAAGAACATCGCGTCAGGACACCCCGGCCCGGATGGGGGCGACGATCGCGCCGGTCAGCCTGATCAGATCGGCCGGCGCGAGGGACACCTGCAGGCCGCGGCGACCCGCCGAGACATACATCAGATCCAGCCCCGTCGCCGAGTCGTCGATCACCGTGGGCAGCCGCTTGCGCTGCCCGAGCGGGCTGATCCCGCCGCGCACGTAACCACTGCTGCGCTCGGCGGCGGCCCGATCGGCCAGCGCCGCCCGCTTGCCGCCGGCCGCCGACGCCAGCGCCTTGAGGTCCAGGTCGCCGGTGACCGGCACGACCCCGACCACGAGAGCGCCGTCCACCTCGGCCACCAGGGTCTTGAACATCCGCTCCGGAGCGACACCCAGCGCCTCGGCCACCAGCGCCCCGTAGTTGGGCGCGTCGGGGGACACCTCGTACGGGTGCAGCGCATGCGCCACCCGCTCCGTGGTCAGCACGACGGTGGCCGGCGTACCGGCCGCTTTCTTGGCCATCCGCGCAAACTACATCGCCGCGGTGGTGAGCAGCGCCATCGGTGCCCCCTCCACCCGCGTCAGGACCAGCCCGGCCGTGTTCGGCCCGGACAGCCGGAGGTCCTTGCGCAACTGGTCGGGCACCAGCGCCGAGCCCCGCTTGCGGATCTCCAGCACACCGACGCCACGCTCCCGCAGCAGCGCGCGGAGCCGCTTGAGGGAGAACGGCAGCACCTCGGTCACGCCGAGCCGGCGGGCGAACGGCGTGTCCACCGGGTCGTCGGTGTAGACGTAGGCGATCTCCGGGTCGGCCAGCCGTCCGCCGACCGACGCGGCGAACTCGGCGACCAGGTGCGAACGGACCACCGCCGGGTCGGGGTCGTAGATCCAGGCACCGACCGGCCCCACCTCGGCCCGGATCTCACCCGTGCCGGTCAGCCCGGCGGCCGGGCCCGCGCCGGGGGCGAGGAGCGTGGCGCGGCGCGGGACCTCGGCGAGCGGGCCACACCAGAACGCGGCCTCGACCAGGTCACCGCCAACGCTCACCCACTCCCCCTCGGCGCCCGGCGGCAGCAGCGCGTGGTCGATGCCGGGCGCGAGTTTGAGAACCGTGCGCGGGGTGCGGCCGGGCAGCCCGGCGATGAAGTCCCACGGTGGGGAGTAGGCCTTCGGGTCGAACACCCGGCCGCGGCCGGCCTGACGCCGGGCCGGGTCGGCGAAGACCGCGTCGTACCGCTCCACCGGCACCGTGGTCGCGTCGGCGCACTCCACGGTGATCCGGTCGCCGAGCCCGGCCGCCTCGGCGTTCGCGGCCGCCATCGCCGCCGTGACCGGATCGGCGTCCACGGCGTACACCGTGATGCCCTGCCGGGCCGCGGCGAGCGCGTCCGCTCCGAGCCCGCACCCCAGGTCGGCGAGGGTCCGGACGCCCGCGGCGGCGAGCCGCGCGGCCCGCCGGTCGGCCACCACGGCCCGGGTCGCCTGCTCCAGGCCGGCCCTGGTGAAGAACATCCCGGCGGCGTCCGGGCCGAACTTCATCGCGGCGCGCTCGCGCAAACTAGCCTGGGTCAAGGCGGCCGCGGAGAGTTCCGCGCCGAAGCCCCGGGCCCGTAGGGCCGAGGCAGCGGCGAGTGGCTCACCGCCGGTCACCTCAGCCGCCGCGGCCAGGGCTTTCAACCCCTCGGGGGTACGCAACAGTTGCAACGACTCAGGGCTCACGATAGGCATTCTCCCTGGCGTGACTGGTTGGCACTCTGGTTGACGGAGTGCTAGTTCCGGCATAGTCTCGGCGTTAGCACTCTCGACATGAGGGTGCCAGCCGCCCGGGTCCTCCGTGGCGGTTAGGCACCAGGCGGACCGGCACCCGCGACGACGGCCCCGCCCGGTGGCATGAGGCATTGACCGGCCTGTTTCACGGCCGGCGAAACCTGATACCCAGGAGGGTATGCCCGTGACTACCGCGACCAAGGTTGCGATCAAGCCGCTCGAGGACCGCATCGTGGTCCAGGCGAACGAGGCTGAGACCACGACCGCTTCCGGCATCGTGATCCCCGACACCGCCAAGGAGAAGCCCCAGGAGGGCACCGTCCTGGCCGTCGGCCCCGGCCGGATCGACGACAAGGGCAACCGCGTCCCGCTCGACGTGAGTGTCGGCGACGTCGTCCTCTACTCGAAGTACGGCGGCACCGAGGTCAAGTACGCCGGCGAGGAGTACCTGGTGCTCTCCGCCCGCGACGTCCTCGCGGTCATCGAGAAGTAAGACCTAACTGATTGCGCTTGCGCCCTGTTCCGATAGCTCGGGGCAGGGCGCTGGTGCGTGAAGGGACCATTCATGGCGAAGATCCTCAGCTTCTCAGACAGCGCCCGGCACCTCCTGGAGCACGGCGTCAACACCCTCGCCGACACGGTCAAGGTCACCCTCGGTCCGCGCGGTCGCAACGTCGTCCTGGACAAGAAGTTCGGCGCGCCGACGATCACCAACGACGGCGTCACCATCGCCAAGGAGATCGAGCTCTCCGACCCGTACGAGAACCTCGGCGCCCAGCTGGTCAAGGAGGTGGCGACCAAGACCAACGACGTCGCCGGCGACGGGACCACCACGGCGACCGTGCTCGCGCAGGCGCTGGTCCGCGAGGGCCTGCGCAACGTGACCGCCGGCGCCAACCCGATCGGCCTCAAGCGCGGCATGGACCGGGCGGCCGAGGCCGTCTCCAAGGCCCTGCTCGCCAAGGCCGTCGAGGTCGACGACCACAAGGCGATCGCCAACGTGGCCACCATCTCGGCGCAGGACGCGAACATCGGTGAGCTGATCGCCGACGCGATGGACCGGGTCGGCCGTGACGGTGTCATCACCGTCGAGGAGGGCTCGGCGCTGCTCACCGAGCTCGACGTGACCGAGGGTCTGCAGTTCGACAAGGGCTTCATCTCGCCGAACTTCGTGACCGACGCCGAGGCGCAGGAGGCGGTGCTCGAGGACGCCCACATCCTCATCACCACTCAGAAGATCTCCAGCATCGAGGAGCTGCTCCCGCTGCTGGAGAAGGTGCTGCAGACCAGCAAGCCGCTGCTGATCATCGCGGAGGACGTCGAGGGCCAGGCCCTGTCCACCCTGGTGGTCAACTCGCTGCGCAAGACCATCAAGGTCGTCGCGGTGAAGGCGCCCGGTTTCGGTGACCGCCGCAAGGCGATCCTGCAGGACCTCGCGATCGCGACCGGCGGCGAGCTGATCGCCCCCGAGCTCGGTTACAAGCTCGACCAGGTCGGCCTCGAGTCGCTGGGCAGCGCCCGGCGGATCGTCGTGGACAAGGAGAACACCACCATCGTCGACGGTGGCGGCAACTCCTCCGACGTCGCCGACCGGGTCTCGCAGATCCGCAAGGAGATCGAGGCGTCCGACTCCGACTGGGACCGCGAGAAGCTCTCGGAGCGGCTGGCCAAGCTCTCCGGCGGCATCGCGGTGATCAAGGTCGGTGCCGCGACCGAGGTCGAGATGAAGGAGCGCAAGCACCGCATCGAGGACGCCATCGCGGCGACCAAGGCGGCCGTCGAGGAGGGCACCGTCCCCGGCGGCGGCGCCGCCCTCGCCCAGGTCGCCAAGGAGCTCGAGGGCAACCTCGGCCTCACCGGCGAGGAGGCGCTCGGCGTCGGCATCGTCCGCAAGGCGCTCGTCGAGCCGCTGCGCTGGATCGCGCAGAACGCCGGCCACGACGGTTACGTCGTGGTGGGCAAGGTCAACGAGCTGGGCTGGGGCCACGGCCTCAACGCGGCCACCGACCAGTATGTCGACCTGGCCGCGGCCGGCATCATCGACCCGGTGAAGGTGACCCGTAACGCGGTCTCCAACGCCGTCTCGATCGCCGGGCTCCTGCTCACCACCGAGAGCCTCATCGTGGAGAAGCCGGCCGAGCCGGCTCCGGCCGCCGGCGGCGGACACGGGCACGGTCACGGTCACGGGCACGGCCACCAGCACGGTCCGGGCTTCTGACCGGCTAGCTCGACGGAGAAGGCGCGCCCTCGGGGCGCGCCTTCTTCATTTCGGCGCCCTGCCACGAGCTCCACAGCGCGGCGTACGCCCCACCCGCGGCCACCAGCTCGTCGTGTGATCCCAGCTCGACGATCCGGCCGCCGTCCATCACCGCCACCCGGTCGGCGTCGTGTGCCGCGAAGAGCCGGTGCGCGATCGCGACCACGGTCCGCCCGCTCACCACCGCCGCGAGTGACCGTTCGAGGTCCCGGGCGGCCCGGGGGTCGAGCATCGCGGTCGCCTCGTCGAGCACCAGCGTGTGCGGGTCGGCGATCACCAGCCGGGCCAGCGCCACCTGCTGAGCCTGCGCCGGGGTGAGTGGCAGGCCGCCCGCGCCGACCATCGTGTCCAGCCCGTCCGGCAACTCGTCGACCCAGGCGAGGGCCTGTACGGCGGTGAGCGCGGCCCGGATCTCCCCCTCCTGCGCGCCCGGCCGGACCATCGCCACGTTGTCCCGCAGGGTGCCGATGAAGACGTGGTGCTCCTGGGTCACGAGAGCGACCTCGGCGCGCAGCCGGTCGGGTGGCAGCGCCTCCAGCGGCACGCCGCCGACCGTGATGCTGCCCGAGGTGGGCCGGTGGACCCCGGCGAGGAGCCGGCCGAGGGTGGACTTCCCGGCCCCGGAGACCCCGACGACGGCGAGCCGTTCGCCGGGTTCGAGGACGAGGTCGACGCCGTGCAGCACCTCGCGTCCGGGCTCGTAGGCGAAGCGCACGTCGCGTACCTCGATCCGGGTGCCGGCCGGCTCCGCGGCGCCGGTGACCGGCGGCGGGGGCCCGGCGGTGACACCGAGGAGCCGGGCCAGCGCGGCCGCGCCGACCTCCAGCTCGTCGAGCCAGCCGACCAGGCGGTCCAGCGGATCGACGAGCTGCTGCACGTAGATCACCGCGGCCGTCAGCGCGCCGAGCGTCACCCGGCCCTGCATGAAGAGCCAGCCGCCGATGAGCAGGGTGAGCACCATCGGGACCACGTAGCTGATCTCGATGACCGGCCACCACACCGTCCGCAGGCGCAGCGTGTACCGCTCGGCTCGCCAGGATCGCCGCAGGTCGACGTCAGTACGCCGCACCCGCTGCCGCTGGCGGCCGAGCGCCTCGACCGTACGCGCGCTCTCCACCGTCTCGGTCAGCCCCTCGGTCACGTCCGAGTAGGCGGCGTTCTGTCGCAGGTATCCGCGGGGCGCGTGCCGCAGATACCACCGCGATCCGGCCGCCACGATCGGCACCCCGATCAGCAACGGCGCCGCGAAGATCGGGCTGACCAGCAGCAGCGCCCCGACCACGAGCGCAAGGGTGATCAACGCGATCAGCGTCTCCGGCACGGCGAACCGGACACACTTGGACAGCGCGTCGACATCCCGGGTGGTCCGGGTGAGCAGGTCGCCGGATCCGGCGGACTCCACCGTGGACAGCGGCAGGGCAAGCACCCGGTCGACGAACTCCTCACGAAGCCGGGTCAGCACCCGCTCCCCCAGCCGCGCCGAGGCCAGATGGGCGCATTTGATCAGCACGGTCTGCGCCAGGACGAACCCGCCGATGGCGAGGGCCAGGCGATCCAGATCGGACATCGGAACGCGATCGTGGACGCCTTGGACCAACTCGCCGAGCAGGCGGGGCCCGGCCAGACCGGCAAGCGCGGCGGCCACGTGCAGGCTGATCGTGGCACGGAACAGGCCGGGGTGGCGATGGATCAGGTCACGGGCGTACCGGCGGACCTGCGCGGCGTCCGCGACCGGCAGCCGCCGGCTCACGACCGGTCCTCGCCGGCTTCCTCACGCTTGTCGTCGGAGCCGGATCCGTTGCCGCGCCGGACCAGACGGGCGTAGGCGGGCGCCGTGCTCAACAGGCCGGCGTGCGGGCCGGTGGCCACCACCAGGCCGTCCTCGACGAAACACACATGATCGGCCTGGCTCAGCATGAGGGGGCTGTTCGTGCACACCACCGTGGTGCGGCCGGCTCGCGCCACCCGTAGGCGCTCGGCGATCCGGGCCTCGGTCCACGCGTCCACCGCGTTCGTGGGCTCCACCAGGACCAGCACCTCCGGGTCGGCGATCAAGGCCCGCGCCAGGCGCAGCCGCTGCTGCTGGCCACCGGAGAAGCCCCGGCCGCGATCGGTCACCACGGTGTCCGGGCCGTCCGGCAGCGCCTCGACCGTCTCGGTCGCCGCGGCGGCGTCCAAAGCCCTCTCCAAAGAGCCGGTGTCGTACGGGTCGAGGTCCGCCCGCAGCCGGCCGGAGAACAGGCGCGCCTCGTTGTCGGCGACCAGGATCCGGGCCCGCACCTCGGACAGGGCCGCGGCCATGAGGGGGACACCACCCATCGTGGCGCCGTCGGCGTACCGGCCCAGCCGATCGGCGATGCGGGCCGCGTCGACGGGAGCGGTGGCGGCTATCGCGGTGAGGCGGTTGGGCGTCACCCGTACGCCCGAGATGTGGTCCACCAGATCGCCTGCCGGGAGGCGCGCCGGATCCGGTGCGTCCGGGAGGTCGCCGCGCTCGCGCAGCATCGTCACCACCCGGCGGCCGGAGACGTGCCCGCGGGTCATCTTGTCGATCGCCTCGGTGAGCTGCCGCAGCGGCGCGACCAGGAAGGCGGCGTAGGCGTAGAACGCCACGAGCTGCCCCACGGTGATCCGCCCGTCCGCCGCGAATCGCGCGCCCAGCCAGGTGACCAGCACCAGGAACAGGCCCGGCAGCAGCACCTGCGCGGCCTCCAACAGCGACTCGATCCGCGCGGTGTGCACACCGGCCGCGGCGAGCGCCCGCGACTCGGCCCGGTAGTGGGCCGCCATGGTGGCCTCGCCGCCGACGCCGCGCAGCACGCGCAGCCCGCCGACCAGGTCGGCGGCCCGCCCGGTCAGGTGGCCCTGCTGATCGCGGTAGGCACGCTGGCGCCGGTGCAGCGGCGGGATCAGCACCCCGACCACCGACATCAGCAACGGCACGCCCAGCAGCACCACCAGCCCCAACGGCACCGAGGTGTGCAGCAACACGACGGTGACCGTGATCACGGCGAGCAGCGAGCCGATGCCACGTGAGGTGATGTCGACGGCGCTGCCGATGTGTGTGATGTCGGACGTGCCGATCGCCACCACCTCACCCGTGTCGAGCCGGCGCGGCAGCGTGGAGCCCAGCCGGTTCGCCTGCCGGACCACCACCTGCACGGTGCGGAAGGCGGCCGACAGCCAGTTGGTGACCGCGAACCGGTGCCGTGCGATGCCGGTGAACGCCTGCACCAGCCCCACAGCGAGCAGCAGGGCCGCCCAAGCCGACAGTGCTGTCGCGTCCCGGTCGACGGTCGCGTCCACGGCCCGGCCGACGACCGCGGGCACCAGCGCCTGGCATCCCATCCAGGCGATCGCCAGCAGCGCGGCGGCGGTCACCGTCAGGCGGGAACGCCGGATCAGCCAGAGCAGATATCGGGTGGCGGATCGGGAGTCGGGGACACCGGGATCGTTCACAGGCAGTCTTCGCATCAGGCCCCGACGGTAAAGCCGAGGTGCGCCGACTGCGACCGGTCAACGATCGACGGGGTTGAAATCCCAGACGTGCGGAGCGCGTGCCACCAGGTTCTCCGGCGGGGTACGCAGGTTCTCCGGGGAGTTGCGCCATTTGGTGATGACGACGATGCGTTGATCGGTGGACGAATAGACGTCACTCGACACATGTTGTGGCAGTACCTCCAGGGCAGGCACCGCCGTGTCGCAGACCCAGGCCAGCAGCTCGTCGAAGCCACTACGCGAGGCCCGCACCTCCCACATCCGCGCGATCATGAAGGCTTCCTACCCCGGCACACTGACCTCGGTCAAACCCATGGCCGAATCCACCGGGAGGTCCAGGCGGCTCGGCGCCACCCCCGCCGCGACCAGATGCGAGCCCAGCGCTGCGACCATGGCGCCGTTGTCGGTACACAGACCCGGGCGGGGTACGCGCACCGCGATCCCGTGTTTCGCGGCGCGTTCCTCGGCGAGCACCCGCAGGCGCGAGTTGGCCGCCACACCACCGCCGATGACCAGGGTCCGCACCCCGTTGGCCCGGCACGCGTCGATCGCCTTCGCGGTCAGCACGTCACAGACCGCCTCCTGGAAGCTCGCCGAGACATCGGCCACCGGAACCGGCTCACCGGCCCGCTCGCGGCTCTCCACCCAGCGGGCCACCGCCGTCTTCAGCCCCGAGAAGGAGAAGTCGAACCGGTGCGCCACCAGGTCCTTCGGCGCGGTCAGACCACGGGGGAAGGCGATCGAGGCACGGTCGCCGTCACGGGCCGACCGGTCGATGATCGGCCCGCCCGGAAAGCCGAGCCCGAGCAGCCGGGCCACCTTGTCGAACGCCTCACCGGCCGCGTCGTCGATCGTCGCCCCGAGCGGCGTCACACCCGCGGTCAGGTCGTCGACCAGCAGTAGCGACGAGTGGCCGCCGGAGACCAGCATCGCCACCGCCGGCTCGGGCAGCGGCCCGTGCTCCAACGTGTCGACCGCCACGTGCGCGGCCAGGTGGTTGACGCCGTAGATCGGCTTCTCCGCGGCGAGCGCATACCCCTTCGCCGCGGCCACCCCGACCAGCAGCGCGCCGGCCAGGCCGGGGCCACTGGTCACCGCGATCGCGTCGACGTCGGCCAGGGTCACCCCCGCTTCGTCCAGCGCCCGCTGCATGGTCGGGACCAGTGCTTCCAGGTGAGCACGGCTGGCCACCTCGGGCACCACCCCGCCGAACCGGGCATGCTGGTCCACACTGGAGGCCAGTGCATCGGCGAGCAGGGTGTGCCCGCGCACGATGCCGACACCGGTCTCGTCGCAGGAGGTCTCGATCCCGAGGACCAGGGGTTCGTCACGCATCGCGCATCATCACCAGGGCGTCCGTGTTGCTGGGTTGGTAGTAGCCACGCCGGATGCCGACGGGCTCGAAGTCGTAGCTCGTGTAGAGCCGCTGCGCCGGGGCGTTGTCGACGGCCACCTCGAGCAGCGTCTTGCGGGCGCCGCGACGGCCCGCCTCGGCGAGCAGCGCCTCCAGCAGGCGCCGGCCCAGACCGTGGCGCTGGGCGTCACGGCGCACCGCGATGTTCTGCACCCAGGACTCCTGCTCGTCCACCACGGACAGTCCGGCATAACCGACGACTGCCGTCCCGTCGAGCGCCGCCAGGTAGAACTGGCCGGTCGCCAACTCGTTCCAGAACATCGCGGCCGACCATTTCTCCGGGCCGAAGAGGTCCTCCTCGATCGGCAGCGCCTCTTCGATGTGCCACCAGCGGAACCGCTCGACCTGGAACGTCCGCGACCCGTCCTCGATGACGTCGCCCATCAGGTCAGCACCCGCTTCCGGGCGGACGGCTCGACCGCGTCCGGTCGCCGCAGGTAGAGCGGGGTCAGGATCTCGCTCGGCGCGGCCTCGCGGATGCGCTCAGCGGCGAGCGCGACCAGCGCGGCGCCCGGCGGATGGAGCAGGTGCTCCTCGACAGGCACGCCGAACACGTCCCCGTACTTCAGGGCGCCCTCGCCCGCGGCCCGATCGACCAGCCCGGCCACCGTGCCCTCCGCCCGGGCCGTCCCGTCCGCCGTCCGGTCCACCATCCCGTCCGCCGTCCCGGTCGTCCGGACCAGCAGGTCCGCCGGAAGCGCCCCGCCCACCGCGCCGTGCAGCAGACCGGCCACATCCGCCGGTTTCGCGACCTCGGGGCCGGTCACCCGCTCGCCGTCGACATACGTGGCGAAATACACCTCACGGCGCCGCGCGTCGGTCGCGACCAGCACCCGCCCCGGACCCGCCGCCCGGCCCAGCCCGTCCAGCGAGCACACGCCGTACGTCGGGATGCCCAGCGCCTGCCCCATGCTCGCCGCGGTCGCCAGGCCGACCCGCAGGCCGGTGAACGGCCCCGGGCCCAACCCGGCCACGATCGCGGCGAGGTCACGCGGCCGCAGCCCGGCATCGCCCAGCACCGCGGCGATCTCCGGGGCCAGGCGCTCCCCGTGGGCGCGTGGATCGACGGTGCGCCGCTCGGCGATCCCGGACAGCCCGTCCGGGGTCACCTCGACGAGCGCCGCCGTCGACGCGGGGGTTGCGGTGTCCAGAGCCAGTACCAGCACAGCGAAACCCTAGACGGTGGCCCGCGGGTCCCAGTCGATGACCGGCCGACCGCCGTCGGCCAGAGCCTTGTTGGCCGCGCTGAACGGGCGGCTGCCGAGGAACCCGACCCGGTTGAGCGGACTGGGGTGGCCGGCCTCCAGGACGGCGTGCGCCGGGTTGGTGACCAGCACCGCCTTCTTCTTGGCGTAGCTGCCCCAGAGCAGGAACACGATCCGCTCGTCACGCGCGTTGAGGGCCTTGATCGTGGCGTCGGTGAACGCCTCCCAGCCCTTGTTGGCATGCGACCCGGCCTTGCCCGCCCGGACCGTCAGAACCGCGTTGAGCAGCAGCACCCCCTGCCTGGCCCAGCCGGTCAGATCGCCACCCGGCGGCTTCGGCACATTCAGGTCCTCGTTGAGCTCCTTGAAGACGTTGCTCAGCGACGGCGGACGGCGAACCCCCTCGCGCACGCTGAAACTGAGGCCGTGCGCCTGGCCGGGACCGTGATACGGGTCCTGGCCGAGGATCAGCACCCGGGTCTGCGACGGCGAGCACAGCCGGTACGCCGCGAACAGGTCCTCCACCGGCGGGTAGACGGTCTCCGTGGCGTACTCCCCCGCCACCCACTCGCCCAGGGCGGTGGTCGCGGCGGCGTCGAGGTGGGGGGACAGCTCGGCGCGCCACTCGGCCGGCAGCTGCTCGATCAGGTTCACAAGGTCTCCAGTCGGTGTGCCCAGTCGCCGCCGTGCGGCAGCAACTCCACAGTGCGGGTGTCGTCGTCCAGCCGGTCCAGTCGGACCTGCAGATACTCGTCGTTGAGCTGCTCGACCAGACCCACACCCCACTCGACGACGGTGACCGCGTCGTCGGCGGAGGCGTCCAGGTCGAGGTCGTCGATCTCGGCACGCGGGTCCGGCCGGTCGCCCAGCCGATACGCGTCGGCGTGCACCAGCGGCACCGGGCCCCGGTGCACGCGGGCGATGACGAAGGTCGGCGAGGTGATCGGGCCGTGCACACCGAGGCCGGCGCCGATGCCCTGCGCCAGGGCCGTCTTGCCGGCGCCCAGCGGACCGGTGAGCAGCACCAGGTCACCGGGCCGCAGCACACCCGCCAGCCGCCGCCCGAACTCTCGGGTCTCCTCGACGGTCTTCAACTTCACGTCAGTCTCTCCAGGAAGGGGATCAGTGCGGCGTTGACCTGATCGGCTTTCTCCAGCATCACCACGTGACCGCTGTTCTCGATCGTCAACAGCTCGGCCTGGGGCAGGTTCTCGATGATCTGCTCGGAGTGGGTCACCGGGGTCAGATAGTCGCGGTCGCCCACCACCACCAGCACCGGAACACCACGCAGCGCGGACAGCGCCGGAGAACGATGGTGTGTGTAGAGGGTCTGGAGATACTTGGTCAACGTCTCCGCGGAGGTCTTCGAGTTCATGCTCTCCACGAAGGTGACCAGCGACGGGCTGGGCTTCGGCTCACCGAACCCGTACCGCCGGGTCAGCAGCCAGGCCAGATCGGAGGAGGCGACCCGGGCCCGGTCGATGGTGCCGCCGCCGAGCTGGGCCGCCTTGTCCCAGAGAGGGAAGAACGGCGCGCTCACCCGGGCCACCACGTTCGTGATGCCAAGCTTGGCCTTCTCGAAGAGGTCGGCCGAGGTGGAGATCAGCACCACGCCCGTCACCCGGTTGCCGAACCAGGCCGGGAACTGCTCGGCGAACGCCATGATCGTCATGCCGCCCATCGAGTGCCCGACCAGGATGATCCGGCCCTCCGGCACGGTCTCGGTCAGCACCGCCGCCAGCGACCGGCCCAATGCGGCCAGGTCATACGTGCCGGACTTGAGCTTGCTGGACCGGCCATGACCCGGCTGGTCGTAGAAGACCATCCGGTGGGCGCCCCGCTCGGCCAGCACCTTGCGCTGGAAGTAGAAGGTCCCCATGTCCAGCGCGAAGCCGTGCACGAAAACGATCGTCGGCTCACCGGGCGCGCCGGCCGGCTCGATGATCTCCACGTGCAGGTCGGTGCCGTCGGCGGCGGTGACGGTCAGCTCACGATCGAACGGCTGATCACCGAACGGCTCGTCGACGAACGGGTCGCCGGGCGCATTGACCGAGCGCCGGACCAGCACCCGCTCGACGGCGAAGGCGGTCGCCAGACCGGCCGCGGCGACACCCACCGCGGCCCCGAATATGCCGGCGCCCTTGACGACCCTCGAACGCTTCACTGAACCGCCTTTCACCGAGCCGCCTCCCCGACACAGCGACATGACACGCGGCCGCCTCTCACCGGGCCGCCTCCCCGACGTAGTGCCGCGGCACGCGGCTGCTGCCGAACCGGGTGACGATCTCGTAGTTGATCGTGCCGGTGGCGGCGGCCCAGTCGTCAGCGGTCGGCTCGCCGTCGTCCCCCGGACCGAACAGGGTCGCCACGTCGCCGGCCACCACCGGCTCGTCGCCCACGTCGAGGACCAGCTGATCCATGCAGACCCGCCCGGCGATCCGGGCCGTCGTGCCGCCCACCCGCACCGGGCCGGTGCTCGACGCGTGCCGGGGCACGCCGTCGCCGTAGCCCAGCGGCACCACGGCCAGCGTCGTCTCCCGCGGTGTCGTGTAGGTCAGCCCGTAGGACACACCCTGACCGGCCGGAACCCGCTTGGCCAGGGTCACCCGGGCACGGGCGGTCATGGCCGGTCGCAAACCATAGGTCTCCCCCGCGATCGGTGACAGACCGTAGGCCGCGATCCCGGCCCGGACCAGGTCGAAATGCGTGTCGGGCCGGGTCAGCGTGGCCGCCGAGTTGGCGAGGTGGCGATAGCGCGGGGTGATGCCGTAGGACGCGGCCAGCGCCAGGCCCTCGTGGAAGGCGGCCAGCTGACGGTCGATCGACTCGTGACCCGGCTCGTCGGCGCACGCGAGGTGGCTCCAGACCCCGACCGCCTCGATGTCGCCGCCTGCCTGCGCCTTCGCTGCCGCCTCCAGCAGGGCCGGCCAGTCGGCGACGCCCGCGCCGCCGCGGGCCAGCCCGGTGTCGAGCTTGAGATGCACGCGGGCCGGGCGCCCGGCCCGGCGGGCGGCGGTCACCAGCTCGTCGAGCAGGCCGGTCGTCGCGGCGCTCAGATCGATACCGGACTCGACGCCCTCGTGCAGCGGCAGGCCGGGGCTGAGCAACCAGGCAAGGACCGGCGCCGCAACGCCCGCCCGGCGCAGCGTGAGCGCCTCGTCGAGGGTGGCGACGCCGAGCCAGGTGGCGCCGCCGGACAGTGCGGCGCGGCCCGCCGGCACCAGGCCGTGGCCGTAGCCGTCGGCTTTGACCGCCACCAGCACCTCGGCGGAGGTGCGGGCGCGCAGCAACGCGACGTTGTCCCGGATGGCGTCCAGATCGACGCGGACTTCGGCCTGCCACATGCCTCCACCCTACTGAGGCGTATGACATTTTCCGCCGGACAGGGCCCTTCGCTCAGGCGAGCAGGTCCGCCAGCACCGGGCGCAGGGCGGATGCCACGTCCGACGCCGTGACCGGCCCGGACTCGGCGGCTCGGCGCCCGGCCAGCCCGTGCACGTAGGCGGCGGCGACGGCGGCGCGCACCGGCGCCACTCCGGCGGCCAGCAGCGATCCCAGCAACCCGGCCAGCACGTCCCCGGTCCCGGCGGTGGCCAGCGCGGCGCTGCCGGTGGGATTGGCCCAGATCTCCCCCGACGGGGTGGCGACGATGGTCCGGTCCCCCTTCAGCAGCACCACAGCGTTGGTCCACGCGGCGAGCCGGGCGGCCGCAGCGGCCCGGTCCGCGCCCGGCGCCTCCCCGGCCAGCCGCTTGAACTCGCCGTCGTGCGGGGTGAGCACCAGCGGGGCGTCCCGGCGCAGGTCCTCGGCGTGCTCGCCGCCGACCAGCAGATTGATCGCGTCCGCGTCGAGCAGCACCGGCAGCGCGGTCGCCAGCACGCTGCGCAGCTCGGTGCGGGCCTCCTCGCCGGAGCCGAGACCGGAGCCGCAGACCCAGGCCTGCACCCGGCCGGAGTCGGCCACCCGGTCGGCGACCACCACCGACGGATGGGCGCGGACCACCTCACGGTGCGCGCTGCCCGCATACCGCACCATGCCGGACGGGCCGGCCAGCGCGCCCGCGGTGGAGAGCAGGGCCGCGCCCGGATAGAACGCCGACCCGGTCGCCAGGCCGACCACGCCGCGGGTGTACTTGTCCGACGTGACGCCCGGCCGGGGCCACCACTCGGCGATGTCGGCCGCGTCAGCCACCCGAACCGCGGGCGAGCCGGTCAGGGCCGGGCCGAGACCGATGTCGACCAGATCGACCTGACCGCAGCGCACCGCCGCGGGGCCGAGCACGTGGGCCGCCTTGAGGCATCCGAAGGTGACCGTCACGTCGGCGGTCACCGCCTCACCCGGCACGTCACCGGTGTCCACGGTCACACCGCTCGGGACGTCGACGGCCACGATGACGGCCCGCTCACCGTCGCGGCGGCGCAGGGCCGGAAGCTCGCGGACGATCACCGCCGCCTCCGCCCGCAGCCCGCCGCTCGCCCCGATCCCGACGATGCCGTCCAGCACCAGGTCGGCCCGGCCCGGCAGGTCACGGGTGGTGAAGCCGCCGGCCTGACGCAGCGCGGCCAGACCGGCCAGATGCACCCGCCCCGGGGTCATCAGCAGGGCCCGGACCTGGGCGCCACGACGGGCCAGCGCGGCGCCGGCGTAGAGCGTGTCACCGCCGTTGTCGCCGCTGCCGACCAGCAGCAGGACGCGAGCACCGTACACCCCTCCGGTCTCCTCCAGCAGCAGGGCGCAGCGCCGGGCCAGCCCGGCGGCGGCCCGCTGCATCAGGGCTCCCTCGGGCAAGGTCGCCATCAGGCTCTTCTCGGCCGCCCGCACATCGCCGACCCGCCACGCCTGCCGCATGATTCCTCCCGTTGTCCGTCGCCTGCCGGGTGGCGAACGATCTGGACGATCATTTGCTGCCCGCCTCGGCGACCACCATCGCCGAGGCGATCCCGCCGTCGTGCGACAGGGACAGATGCCATCGACCGATGCCACGCTCGGTCGCCGCGGCGGCGACCGTACCCGAGACGGTCAACCACGGGCGGCCGTCGGGGTCGGTGACGATCTCGCAGTCGTGCCATCGCATGCCGACCGGCGCGCCGAGTGCCTTGGCGACGGCCTCCTTGGCGGCGAACCGTGCGGCGAGCGACTCTGCCGACCGTGGATTTCCCGACCTGGTCAGCCGCTCGGCCTCGGTGAAGAGACGGCCCGCGAGCAGCGGGGTCCGGTCCAGTGCGCGGGCGAAGCGTTCCACCAGGACGACGTCGATGCCGACAGACACGATCACAACGTCACCCTATCGGCGCACCCGGTCACTTTCCCCTGGCCGCCCGCCTATCAGGACGGCGTCGGCGGGCGCAAGAGCTGTGGACGGTCATCCACAGGCGATCCCGGGCGCCCCGGGCAGGCCTCTAACGTCGGCGCATCCCCTCGCCCCCATGGAGGTTTCCCCGATGAGTACCGACTTCCAGGTCGACACCGAGGGCCTGCGCCAGGACGCGACGGCCGTCACCGCCTTCGCCGACCGGATCACCGGCGCCACCGCCTCCGCCCCGGCCGCCGACCCGTCGCCGCACTGGGCGGCCACCGCCGCGACCACGCTGGTGACCGACGCCACCCGGCGGATGGTGACCGCGCTGGCCCACGACACCGCCGAGACCGCGTCCCACATCCGCGAGGCCGCCACGGCCTACGAGCAGGCCGATGCCCGGGCCGCGACCAGGCTGACCAGCACCGGCACCACCGTTCTCCCAGCCGCGCCCCATTCGGCTCGGGGCCACACCGGCTCCCGTTCCACGACGAGGACGGCTCGATGAACGCCGTCGACGCTTCCGCGGTCACCTATGCGAAGCTCCGGGCGACCGATCCGGACCGCTGGCTGTCCACCGCGCTGGCCTGGCGCCGTTGGGCGGCGCTCGCAGGCGCCCTCTGCACCGAGTTCGGCTCTCTGCTGAGCCGGCTGCGCGGCTCATGGTCGGGCGCGGCGGCCGAGGCCGCCCTGGCCAGGCTCGGCGCGCTTCGCCGCCAAGCGGCGTTCTTCCGGGTGGTCTGCTGGCGTGCGGATCAGGCGCTCAGCGAGTTCGCCGCGGCCCTCGGCCGGGCACGCGCGCTCCTCGACAGGGCATGCGCGGCGGCGCGACGTTCCGGTTTGATCATCGACGATCACGGTACGGTCCACGGCCACCCCGGCACGGATGAGGCGGTCAGGTCGGTGGCCGGTGATCTGACCACCGCCCTGGCCCTCGCCGCCGAGGCCGACAGCACCGCCACGACCAGGCTGAGCGTCCTGGCCGCGATCCCGCCCGCCCCGCCGGCCCCCGCGTCGTTCCCGCCGTGCACCGCCGGCCCCGGCGAGGTCCGGCGCTGGTGGGAGCAGTGGTCCCCGGCCGAGCGCACATGGCTGCTGGTCACCCATCCGGCCGCGTTCGCCGGCGCGGACGGCATCCCGATCGCCGACCGTGACGTCGCCAACCGGCTCCTGCTCGACGACGCACGCCTCGAGCTGGACCGGATGCGGGCGGCGGGCGTGGATCGCGGCCGGCTCGGTGACCTGCGCGAGGGGCTGGACAGGCTGACCGCGCGTCTGGAGGAGGAGGGCGGGCCCCGGGCGTACCTCATCGGGCTCGGTCTGGACGGCGAGGGCCGTGCCGTGGTCGCTCTCGGCGACCCGGACCACTCCGCCCACGTCCTCACCCACGTGCCGGGCATGACCTCGGACCTGAAGTCGCTGGGCGGTGAGCTGACCCGCGCGGAGCGGGTGGCCGTGCGGGCCGGCGAGCTGGGCCCGGCCCAGTCGGCGAGCGCGGTCCTGTGGCTCGACTACGACGCCCCGGATTTCGTGCACGAGGCCGCCTCGGACCGTCAGGCGCGGGACGGCGCCCCCGAGCTGACCCGTTTCCAGGAGGCGTTGCGGGCCACCCACGAGGGCGGGCCGGCGCATCAGACGGTCCTGGGGCACAGCTACGGCTCGCTGGTGGTGGGCCGGGCGGCGGCCGCCGGTGGGCTGCCGGCCGACACGGTCGTCTTCGTCGGTTCGCCCGGCGTCGGTGTCGACTCCGCGGCCGAGCTGCGTCTCCCCACCGACCGGGTGTGGTCGACGACGTCGCTGACCGACCCGATCCAGTACGCCGCGGTGGCGCCGAAGGACCTGTTGCCGGACGGCGAGCGCCATCTGTGGTTCGGCCGGAACCCGAGTGACCCCGGCTTCGGCGCCCGCGTCTTCCCCAGCCAGTTCGACGCGGGCCACCTCGGCTACTGGGATCGTGGCGGGCCGGCCCTCGACGCCCTCGCCCGCATCACCCTGGGCGGGGCGCCGTGAGCCGGCACCTCAGTGGAGGGTCACTCGACGGTGACCGACTTGGCCAGGTTGCGCGGCTGGTCGACGTCGTAACCGCGGGCCGAGGCGATCTCGCAGGCGAGGATCTGCAGCGGCACCGTCGTCATCAGCGGGGCGAGCAGGGTCGGGGTGTGCGGCACGTAGATCAGGTGGTCGGCGAACTGCCGGACGTCCTCGTCGCCCTCCTCGGCGATCACGATGGTGCGGGCGCCGCGGGCGCGTACCTCCTGGATGTTGGAGACGACCTTGTCGCGCATCACGCCGCGCCCCTGCGGGGACGGGACCACGCAGACCACCGGGGTGCCCTTGTCGATGAGGGCGATCGGGCCGTGCTTGAGCTCACCGGCGGCGAAGCCCTCGGCGTGGATGTAGGCGAGCTCCTTGAGCTTGAGCGCGCCCTCCAGCGCCACCGGGAAGCCGACGTGCCGGCCGATGAAGAGCATCGTCGAGGCCGTCTTGAGGTCACGGCCCAGGGCGCGCACCTCCTCCATCCGGCCGAGCAGGTCACGCAGGTTGTCCGGGGTCCGGCGCAGCCGCGACACCACGGCGGCGACCTCGTCGGCATACATGACGCCGCGGATCTGGGCGAGGTGGAGGCCGATCAGATAGCAGGCGACGAGCATGGTGAGGAACGCCTTGGTGGACGCCACCGCGATCTCCGGGCCGCCGTGGGTGTAGAGGACGGCGTCGGACTCACGCGGGATGGTGGAGCCGTTGGTGTTGCAGATGGCGAGGACGCGGGCCTTCTGCTCCTTGGCGTGCCGGATCGCCATCAGGGTGTCCATGGTCTCGCCGGACTGGCTGATCGCGATGACCAGCGTGGAGCGGTCCAGGATCGGGTCGCGGTAACGGAACTCGCTGGCCAGCTCCACTTCGCACGGGATGCGCACCCAGTGCTCGATGGCGTACTTGGCGACCATCCCGGCGTGGTAGGCGGTGCCGCAGGCCACGATGAAGACCTTGTCGACGTCGCGCAGGTCCTGGTCGGTGAGGCGGACCTCGTCGAGGATGATCTCGCCACGCTCGGAGAGCCGGCCCAGCAGGGTCTCCGCGATCGCCTGCGGCTGCTCGGCGATCTCCTTGAGCATGAAGTACTCGTAGCCGCCCTTCTCGGCGGCCGAGGCGTCCCAGTCGATGTGAAACTCGGTGCCGGTGGCCGGGGTCCCGTCGA
Source organism: Actinoplanes sp. CA-252034 (assembly GCF_050956125.1). Lineage (NCBI taxonomy): Bacteria > Bacillati > Actinomycetota > Actinomycetes > Micromonosporales > Micromonosporaceae > Actinoplanes > Actinoplanes sp. CA-252034. The sequence goes on along the minus strand of NZ_CP191846.1, from coordinate 699,964 downwards.
AGCCGGTGATCTCGATGCCGCCCGGGGTGATCAGCACGATCTGGTCCTGGCCCAGCTCGATCGCCTCACGGGTGTGCTCGATGAAGGCGGAGACGTCGCTGGCCAGGAAGTTCTCCCCGTTGCCGCGGCCGACGACGAGTGGCGAGTTGCGCCGGGCGGCGACGACCGCGTCGGGCACCTCGACGTCGACGGCGAGCAGGGTGAAGGCGCCCTCGAGCCGGTTGGCGACGCGGCGCATGCCCTCGGCGAGCAGTGCAGGGCCGTCCTCGGCACCGGACTCGCGCAGCTTGCGCATCTCGGCGGCGAGCAGGTGGGCCGCGCACTCGGTGTCGGTGTCGCTGCGGAACTCGACACCGGTCGCTTCGAGCTCGACGCGCAGGCGGGCGAAGTTCTCGATGATGCCGTTGTGGATGACGGCGACCCGGCCGTCGACGGAGAGGTGCGGGTGGGCGTTACGGTCGGTGGGACCGCCGTGGGTTGCCCAGCGGGTGTGGCCGATCCCGGTGACGCCGGTCTCGATGCCGTCGCCGGTCCGTTCGGCGAGCGCCTTCTCCAGGTTGGCGAGCTTGCCCGCTTTCTTCTCAGTCTTGACCAGGCCATTGTCGATGATGGCGACGCCCGCGGAGTCATAACCGCGGTACTCGAGGCGGCGCAGCCCGTCGATGACGATGCTCAGTGCCGGGCGATTGCCTACGTAACCCACGATCCCACACATGACGGGCAGCCTAACCGACTTTCGCTCATCCGTCATGCTCGGGAAGCACAGTTATGAGCATCGTATGTGATCGGAACCCTAGTCGAGCCACGTTGGTGAGCCTGTGGCCCGTACGGGTGGTTGATCCTCGCCGTGCGGCGCTGGCGTACCGTCGAAAGACGGTGCCCCACCGGGAGGAAAGATGAGCGATCCGAGCGAGCCGCGACAGCCACCCCGGCCGCCTCACTTCACGCCGCCGCCGGACTACCCGCCGACCGCTCAGTTCCCGCCGGTCGGCCCGGATCCGAACGCCGGCTACGCCCAGCCGCCGCCCTACGACCCGACCACCGGTTACGCACCGCCATCGCCGCCGCCCTACGACCCGGCCACCGGCTACCCGCCACAGCCCGGCTACGGGCAGCAACCCGGCTACGGACCGGCACCCCTCCCGCCGCGCCGCAGCAAGACGCCGCTGATCGCCCTCATCCTCGCCATCACCCTGCTGCTCTGCGGCGGTGTGGTGACCGCCTCGGTGATGCTGGTCGACCGGACGGTGGACAAGGTCAACGAGGTCGCCGACGACGCCAAGAAGGCCGCCGAGCCGATCACCGACCCCACCTTCCCCGACCTGCTGCCCTCCGGAGCACCGGGCTTCCCGGGCTTCCCCGACCTTCCCGCTCTGCCGACGAACATCCCCGGCATCGGCGAGGGCAAGGAGATCAGCGTGACCTATGAGGTCACCGGCGACGGTCCGGCCGAGATCCTCTACATGGAGAAGCTGGACGGCGCTCCCGCCCGGGCCGGCAACGCCGAGCTGCCGTGGAAGTTCACGACCACGATGAAGGGCCCCTCGGTGGTCTCGGTCATCGCGATGCGCACCGGCATCGACTCGGGCTCGATCAGCTGCCGGGCCAGCGTCGACGGCAAGGAGGTCGCGGCCAACACGGCGGAGGGCACCCTGGCCACGGCCAACTGCTACGACCTCGTCCTCTACTGACAGCACGCATGGCAGGCAGGAGCACGGTGACCACCTCGACCCCGGCGGATCCGCTCGTCGCGCGGATGCGCCCGTTCGGCACGACGATCTTCAGCGAGATGTCGGCGCTCGCGGCCCGGACCGGGGCGGTGAACCTCGGTCAGGGCTTCCCCGACACCGACGGCCCGCCGGAGATGCTCGCCGCGGCCGCCGAGGCGCTCGCCACCGGGGCCAATCAGTACCCTCCGCTGGCCGGCATCCCCGCGTTACGGCACGCGATCGCCGCGCACGAGCAGCGGTTCTGGAGCCTGGAGCGGGATCCGGAGGCCGAGGTCGCGGTCACCGCCGGGGCCACCGAGGCGATCGCGGCCGCGATCCTGGCGCTCTGTGAGCCGGGTGACGAGGTGGTGTGCTTCGAGCCGTACTACGACTCGTACGCCGCCTCGATCGCCCTGGCCGGGGCGGTCCGCCGGCCGGTCACGCTGCGGCCGGGGCCGTCCGGGCGGTACGAGTTCGACCCCGCCGAGCTGCGGGCGGCGTTCGGCGGGCGGACCCGTCTGGTGCTGCTGAACTCGCCGCACAACCCGACGGGCAAGGTCTTCACGCCGGCCGAGCTGGAGCTGATCGCCGGGCTGTGCCAGGAGTTCGACGTGTTCGCGGTCACCGACGAGGTGTATGAGCATCTGGTCTTCCCGGATGCCACGGCGCCGCACGTGCCACTGGCCTCACTACCGGGCATGCGCGACCGTACTCTGCGGATCTCGTCGGCCGGCAAGACGTTCTCCTGCACCGGCTGGAAGGTCGGGTGGGCCACCGGCCCGACCCGGCTGGTGTCGGCGATGCTGCGGGTCAAGCAGTTCCTGACCTTCGTCAACGCCTCACCGCTGCAGCCCGCCGTCGCGGTGGCGCTGGGCCTGCCGGACTCCTACTTCACCGGTTTCACGGCGGGTCTACGGGACCGCCGGGATCGTCTGGTCGCCGGGCTCACCGACGCGGGCCTGGCTGTCCTGCCGTCGGAGGGCACCTATTTCGTGACCGCCGACATCCGTCCCCTCGGCGGGACGGACGGCGTCGAGTTCTGCCGTGAGCTGCCCGCCCGCTCGGGGGTGGTGGCGGTGCCGACCCAGGTCTTCTACGACCATCAGGACGCGGGCCGGCACCTCATCCGCTTCGCCTTCTGCAAACGCCCCGAGGTGATCGACGAGGCGGTCCGCAGACTGAAGGGCTGATCGCCTACTGGGGAGGGCTGGCCGACCGCACCTCGTCGGCGATCCGCTCGGCGACGGCCCGCGCCTGCTCCTCGGTGACGGCCTCGACCATCACCCGGACCAGCGGCTCGGTCCCGGAGGGCCGCAGCAGCACCCGGCCGGTCTCGCCGAGCTCGTTCTCGGCGAGGGCGACGGCGGCCTGCACGGTCGGGGCGGCGGCACCGGCGTCCCGGTTGCCGACCTTCACGTTGATCAGCACCTGCGGCAGCTTGTGCACGACGGCTGCCAGGTCGGCCAGCGACTTGCCGGACGCGGCGATCTGGGCCATCAGGTGCAGGCCGGTGAGCACGCCGTCGCCGGTGGTGGCGAAGGCCGGCATCACGATGTGGCCGCTCTGCTCGCCGCCGAGGGCGAGCCCGCCGTTCTGCAGCTCCTCCAGCACATACCGGTCGCCGACCTTGGTCTCCAGCAGCCGGATGCCGGACTGCTTCATGGCGATCCGCAGGCCGAGGTTGCTCATCACGGTGGCGACCAGGGTGTCGTCGGTGAGGGTGCCGGCGTCGCGCATGGCGAGGGCCAGGATGGCCATGATCTGGTCACCGTCGACGACCTCGCCGGAGGCGGTGACGACCAGGCAGCGGTCGGCGTCGCCGTCGTGGGCGATGCCCAGGTCGGCGCCCTCCCGGAGGACCGCCTCACGCACTGATTCCAGGTGGGTGGACCCGCAGTCCAGGTTGATGTTGAGGCCGTCGGGCTCGGCGTGGATGGCGATGACCTCGGCGCCGGCCTCCCGGTACGCCACCGGCCCGACCTCACTGGCCGCCCCGTTGGCGCAGTCGACCACGACCTTGAGCCCGTCGAGCCGGTGCGGCAGCGAGTCGATCAGGTGCTTGATGTAGTGCTCGGCGCCGTCGAGCAGGTCGTTGACCCGGCCGATCCCGGCGCCGGTGGGGCGGCCGATCAGCGCGTGGCCGTCCTCGACCGCCTTCTCGATGCGCTCCTCGAGCTCGTCCGGCAGCTTGGTGCCGCCGGCCGCGAACAGCTTGATCCCGTTGTCGGGCATCGGGTTGTGCGAGGCCGAGATCATCACGCCGAGGTCGGCGTTGGTCTGCCCGACCAGGTAGGCGACGGCCGGTGTGGGAAGCACTCCGACTCGGACCACGTTGGCTCCGGCGCTGGCCAGCCCCGCGACGACGGCGGCCTCGAGCATCTCGCCGCTGGCCCGTGGGTCACGCCCCACTATGGCGAGCGGCGGGTGGCTGCCGTCCGTCTCGACCAGCACCCGGGCGGCCGCGACGGCGACCGAGAGGGCCAGTTCCGGAGTGAGCAGATCGCCGTTCGCGAGGCCGCGAACGCCGTCCGTGCCGAAGAGTCGCCCCATGGCGGCTTCCTTTCACCGGTGATTGCGACCTCAAGCCTGCATCAGTGTTCGGCTGGTCACGAGTACCGGAACGGCTAGTTGGGGAGGGTGTCGGAGAAAACATCGACGGCCGAGCACATCCCTTGAGGAAAGGGGCGTGCTCGGCCGTCGATTCGGACCGAGGCGCAAAAATCAGCGCTTCGAGTACTGCGGAGCCTTACGGGCCTTCTTGAGACCGTACTTCTTGCTCTCCTTGACCCGGGCGTCACGGGTCAGGAAGCCGGCCTTCTTCAGAGCGGGACGGTCGTCCGGGTCGCTCTCGATGAGGGCACGGGCGATGGCGAGGCGGAGGGCGCCCGCCTGACCGGTGATGCCGCCACCACGAAGGTTGGCGATCACGTCGAACTGCTCGGTCCGCTCAGCGGTGACGAGCGGCTCGCGGATGAGCTGCTGGTTGACCTTGCTCGGGAAGTAGTTCTCGAGGTCACGGCCGTTGCAGGTGATCTTGCCGTTGCCGGGCACGAGGCGCACCCGGACGATGGCCTCCTTGCGGCGGCCGACGGTCTGGATCGGGCGTCCACCCGGGCGGACGACGCGGGCCGGCGCGGGAGTCTCGACGACGACGACCGTCTCAGCGGGCTCCTCGACGGTCTCGACGACGGTCTCGACGGTCTCAACGACCTCGGGCTCGATGATGTCGGACATGCTGCTGCCTTCTCCCGCGCTCACTGCGCGATCTGCTTGATTTCGAACGGCTTCGGCTGCTGCGCGGCGTGCGGGTGCTCAGCTCCCGGGTAGACCTTCAGCTTCTTGATGATCTGCCGCGCGAGCTTGTTGTGCGGCAGCATGCCCTTGACGGCCAGCTCGATCGCCTTCTCGGGGCGCTTGGTGAGCAGCTCCTCGTAGCCGATCTGCTTCAGACCACCGGGGTAGCCGGAGTGGCGGTAGGCGACCTTGGTCTGCCGCTTGTTGCCGGTCAGGGCGACCTTGCCGGCGTTGATGATCACAACGAAGTCGCCGGTGTCGACGTGCGGGGCGAACGTGGGCTTGTGCTTGCCACGCAGAAGCGTCGCGGTGTGGGTAGCCAGGCGGCCCAGAACGACGTCAGAAGCGTCGATAATGTGCCACTGACGCTCGATCTCACCCGGCTTCGGGCTGTACGTACGCACAGAATTACCTTGTCTCGTCGTCGGTCTGGGGGTGCGCGCTGGTCGCATCGAGTAGATGCGTCAAGCAACCCCGCAGAGGGACCACTCGCATCAGTCGCACAACAGCAGGCAACATTACCCGGCTGCGCGGCGCGTGGTCAAAACAGGCAGTGTTCGGGGCACCGAGCATCCGGCGAAGGTTCTGGTTGCAAACCCTCAGCCCTGGTCGAACTCCAAACGATGCCAGCATACTCCGCGAGACGGACCCACCCGCACCGGGTTGCACCGCCCACCTCGCCCGACTTAGCAGGCTCGAAACAAATGGGACGCTCGTAGGAAATTCGACCCCGGCACGCTTCGGTGCATGGCCAACGGCGCGCAACGACGGACGACGCGGCCCGGCATTGGCCGATGCCGCGCTGTCGGGCGCACCATGGAGAGACCACCGTCAGGGTTGAGGACGGACCTGACGGTGTTCGTCGAGCCGGCTCGCCGGTTCGACGAGGAGGAGTCGCGGCGTGCCCCGGACGGAGGCATGGCGAGGAACGCAAGCGTGACGTGGGAGCGGGTCTACGCTGAGGACGGCGGGCTTCGAGCGTGCCCTTCGGTGGACCGTTCGGCCACGCCGCGACTTCTCGACCCGGGGATCGGATGACCGACCGGACCCCGGGCGCCCGGCGGGCGGTGCTGACGGCGGCCGCTCTGGCCGAGCCGACCGCCGCGCTGTCCGGTTACACCATCGGCGTCACCGCCGACCGTCGTAAGGACGAGCTGGCCAACCTCCTGGAGGCGCGTGGCGCCCGGGTGGTGCTGGCCCCCGCCCTGCGGATCGTCCCGATCTCCGACGACGCCGAGCTCCGGGCCGCCACTCGCGCCTGTCTCGACACCCCGCCCGACATCGTGCTGGTCAACACCGGCATCGGCATGCGCGGCTGGTTGGAGGCCGCGGAGAACTGGGGTCTCGGCGAGCCGCTGCGTGCCGTTCTCGCCCGCGCCTACCTGGTGGCCCGCGGTCCCAAGGCCCGGGCCGCGGTCCGCACCGCCGGTCTGCGCGACCAGTGGTCCCCGGATGGCGAGGGCTACGAGGAGGTCGTCGACCACCTGACCGCCCGGGGCGTCGCCGGCCTGACCGTCGCCATGCAGCTGCACGGGGAGAGCCAGCCGGAGTACACCGAGGCGCTGGAGTCGGCCGGCGCGCGGGTCATCGAGCTGCCGGTCTACCGCTGGGCAGCGCCCACCGACCCGGCGCCGCTGCACCGGCTGGCCGATCTCATCATGGGACGTCTGGTCGACGCCGTGACGTTCACCTCGGCCGCCGCCGTGCAGGCCGTCCTGCGCGCCGCCGGGCCGGGCTCGGACGCCCTGCTGGAGGCGCTGCGCGACGACGTCATGGCCGCATGTGTGGGCCCCGTCACCTCAGCGCCGCTACGCCGTCAGGGTGTGCCGGTGGCCGCTCCCGGCCGGGCCCGGTTGAGCGCGCTGGTTCGTACCATCGTCGATGAATTGCCGAAGCGGGCGGTGACGCTCCAGGTCTCCGGACACTCGATCATCCTTCGCGGTCATGCCGCGGTGGTCGACGGCGAGTTGCGCCCGTTGGCGCCCGCCCCGATGGCCGTTCTCCGGGCCCTCGCCCGGTCGCCGGGCCGGGTCCTGTCCCGCGCCGCCCTGCTGCAGGCCCTGCCCCGCGGCGCCGACGAGCACGCCGTCGAGATGGCGGTGGCCCGGCTCCGGGCCGGCCTGGCCGTGCCCGGAGTCGTGCAGACCGTCGTGAAACGCGGCTACCGGATCCCTCCGCCCTAGGAGGGGACCGGCGTGGCCCGCCCGTGCTCGGCCACCAGAGTCGTCATGGCGTGCTCGACCACGCTGATCAGTACGTTCTTGACCGAGTCACGGTGCCGGGCGTCGCACAACACCAGCGGCACCCGGGCCGGGATGGCCAGCGCCTCCCGGACCTCCTCCGGCTCGTAGCGGGGCGCTCCGTCGAAGCAGTTGACCGCCACGAGGTACGGCAGATGCCGGTTCTCGAAGTAGTCCAGAGGCGCGAACGCGTCGGTGAGCCGGCGGGTGTCCACCAGCACGGCCGCGCCGACCGCGCCACGGATCAGCTCGTCCCACATGAACCAGAAGCGGGTCTGCCCCGGGGTGCCGAAGAGGTAGAGGATCAGGTCGTCGGCCATGGTGATCCGGCCGAAGTCCATCGCCACCGTGGTGCTGCCCTTCTCCGGCACCTTGGAGGCGTCGTCGATCCCTTGGCCGGCCACCGTCATCACCGCTTCGGTGGTGAGTGGCTCGATCTCGGAGACAGCCCCGACGAGAGTCGTCTTGCCCACACCGAAACCACCCGCGACGACGATCTTCGCGGACGTGATCTCAGTGGGATGCGGTCGCGTCCGCTCCTCAGAGCTTGCGAAGTCCACCCAACACCCTTCCCAGCAGATCCATCCGCTCCGTGAATCCGGTCTTCGGAGCGGCACTGTGCAGCTGAAGCAGCCCGTCGGCGACCATGTCGGCGACGAGCACCCGGGTTACCCCCAGTGGTAACCGGGTGTGCGCGGCGAGCTCGGCGAGCGATATGGCTTTCGGCTCACACAGCACGGCCATGCGGTATTTGTCGTGCCCGGCGAATCGCGCTTCCTGCACGGCCGCCGGACTCGCGTGCAGGAGCGCCTCGATCGGGATGTCCCGGCTCGGTTCGGTCCGGCCGCGCGTGACCGCATACGGCCGCACCAGGTTGCCCCGGGGATCATGCGGCTGTGTCATGTCGCGGTCACCTCGTCTCCGCCAGGGCGATCAACCCCGGGCGTCTAGTGGCTGACGGCCTCGCGTGCCGCCGGCGACAGGGCCGCGCCGACACGCTCCACCAGCAGCGCCATCTCATAGCCGACCTGACCGACGTCGCTGTTGCGCGCCGCCAGGACCGCCATCGACGAACCGTCGCTGATGGACATCAGGAAAAGATAGCCGCTGTCCATTTCGATGATGGTCTGTCGAACCGCGCCGGCGTTGAACATCCGGGACGCGCCGTCCGTGAGACTGACCACGCCCGAGGTGATGGCGGCGAGTTGGTCGGCGCGGTCGGCCGGAAGATCCCGGGACGTGGCGAGCAGCAGACCGTCGGCGGAGACCGCGATCACGTGCGCGATGCCCGCGACGCTGTCGGCGAAGTTGCTGAGCAGCCAGCCCATGTCATGCATGGTGGGGGGCCTGGTCACTGTTCCTTCTCCTTCGGAGCCTGTGTTGCGGCGGCGGTCTCGGCAACGCCGTCCGTCCGCCCTCGTTGCACTCCTGTGTGATACGCGGAAAGTAGCCCGCGAACCTCATCGGGACTGCGACGGTGCTGCGCCCGCGGGGTGGTCTCCACCCCGCCGGGAACGAGTTGCGCCTGCGGGATCCGTTTGGGTAGGCCGGACCGGGTGGTCCCGGCGTCCCTCGGGTCGGCCGCCGCCATGGCACGGTGCCAGCCCTCGTCGGCCGCGGTCCGCCAGCGGTCGTCCCCGTTCACCCGCGGCTTCGGGGCCGGCTGGGCGGAAACGGTCGGCGGTGGGGCGTACCCGGCGGTCGGCATGCCGTGCGCGCCGGTCTCCTCGTCCTCGCCCTCGAACCAGCTGTGCTGCATCTCCATCTGAATCGGCGAGGGCTGCGCCGGAACCACCGCGGGCGCCGGCGGCGCCGCAGGCGCCGGCGACGCAGGCGCAGGCGGCAGGAGCGGCGGGGTCGCCTCCGACGGCGGCGGCGGGTCGACCGCCTTCGGAACCCGCGTCGGCAGCGGTGGGCGATTCGGCGTCGGCTGCAGATCCAATGCAGACATCGGTACGTCGGAAAGCGGCGCCCGTACCGGTGCGGGAGGCGGGGGTGGAGCGGTACGCACGGCCGGCCGTGACTCCGGGCTGCGCGGTGTGCCGATCGGCAGTTGAGGCGGCGGTCCGGGCCGGGTCCAGCTGGCCGCCCGCGGCGGCGGGGCGCTCACCCCTCCCGGGATGACGATGATGTCGGCCGGCAGCACCACCTCGGCGAGCGTGCCGCCGTCCTGACCGGGCCGCAGCTCGACGCGGATGCCGTGCCGTGAGGCGAGCCTGCCGACGACCGCGATGCCCATCAGCCGGAACGCCGAGGCGTCCACATCGGCCGGCTCGCTCAGTTTGCGGTTGAGCTGCTCGATCTGCTCGGCCGAGAGGCCCAGGCCGCGGTCCTCGACCCGGACGATCGCGTGATCTCCGTTACGCCCGGCCTGCGCCATCACCACGGTGTCCGGGGCGGAGAAGCGGGTGGCGTTGTCGAGCAGCTCGGCGATCAGGCGGACCACGTCGTTGACGGCGGCCGCGGCGATCAGCACGTCGGTGTCGACGGTGCCGAACTCGATCCGGTGGTAGAGCTCGATCTCCGACTGCGCGGCCCGGAGCGCGTCGATCAGCAGCGCGTCCTCGCGGCGCGGGGCGCCCACCTCGGCGCCGGCCAGCACCAGCAGGTTCTCGTCGTTGCGCCGCATCCGGGTGGCGAGGTGGTCCAGCTCGAAGAGGCGGGCCAGCCGTTTCGGGTCCTCCTCCATCCGCTCGATCTGGTCGAGCTCGCCGATCATCCGGTCGACCAGCGACTGACTGCGCCGGGCGAGGCTGAGGAACATGGTGGAGAGGCTGATCCGCAGGGCGGCCTGCTCGGCGGCGACCCGGATGGCCTCCCGGTGCACCATGTTGAACGCCTCGGCCACCTCACCGAACTCGTCGCGGTCGGTGAGGTGGATCGGGTCACGGCTCTGCGCGACGATCCGGTCGACGCCGCCCTCCCCGAGGCTCTCCACGTCCTGCAGCAGGCTGACCGCCTCGGGCAGGTCACGGCTGGCCACCGCGAGGGCGCCCTCGCGCAGGCGGCGCACCGAGAGCAGCAGCGACCGGCCCAGGTAGAAGGCGATCGTGACGGTCGCGATCAGGACCACCAGCACCGCGATGAGCTCGACGGTGGCCAGCCGGGTGGTGGAGGTGCGCTCGTCGTCGGCGAGCGTGACCGCCTGCTCCTCCAGCTCACGTTCGGTGCCGCGGAGCAGCACGATCACGTCGCTGAACGCATCGGACACCTCGGCCAGGCCGGCCGCTCCGTCACCGGTCAGGCGGGCGCTCACCTCGTCGGCGCGGGCGACCAGCGGGTCGGCGAGCACCGAGTCGACCAGGGCGACCTGCGCGCCGGTGGCCACCTCGCGGAGGTCGGCGACGGCCGCGGCCCGGGTGGTCTGGGTCGCGATCAGCGCCCGCTGCCGGTCGGCGTCGAGGCTGTTGGTGGCCCGGGCGACATAGGCGAGCGAGGCCTGGTCGGCGACGGCGCTCTCCAACTCGGTGAAGGCGGCGACCGTACGCAGGCTGTCGGCGACCTCACCGTTCTCGGCGACCTGGCTGAGCAGGCTCTCGTACCCCACCAGGGAGTTGAGGACGGCGCCGTAGCGCTGACCGGCGTCGGCCGGCCCGATCTCGCCGCGCGCGCCGACCGTGGCCCGGAGCTCGGCGAGGCCGCGAAGCTGGCCTTCGATCGCGGTCAGGCGGGCCTCGACCCGCTCCGGGATCGAGGTGATCGCGGTCCGCTCGGTATGGAACGCCTGCGCCTGCGAGTCCACCGCCTTGGCCGCCTCACGGAAGGCGGTCTCCGGCCCACCGGGCGAGGCCAGGAACTCGATGGCGGCCATCCGCTCGTCGTGCAGCAGCCGGCTCAGGTTGGAGAGGTCGGTGCCGAGGTCGGCGAGCTGTGCGACCTGTTCGGCGTTGCTCGCCTCGTGGCCGACCTGCAGCAGACGCACCGAGGAGACGCCGGCCACCGCGAGCAGTGGAAGGACGAGCATGCCGGCGAGTCGCGAGCGGAGCCGGGGCCGGCGCTGGCTCCGGAGGCCACGTCGTACAGCCAGGGGCGAGGATCCCGTGCTCACGACATCTCCTTAGCGGTCGTCCCCGCTCCGCACCACGGCGGGAGCCGGCCCATGCCGGGCCGCGGTCCGGCCTTCGGTGCCCGCGGCAAGGCCCGCGCCGTTTCCGGCACGGCGGCGATTTCATCAGAACGCCGGGCCCTTTGGGAAGTCTGGATCCTCCGGTAAAAGGGTCCGCTGTCCGGGTGATAAGCGCGCGCGAACTCGCCGGGTGTCCATGTTCGCGGCGTTGACGTGCACGAATACGTCACGTACAACCGTCCGTGAGGCCATGATCACCGGACACCATCAGCATTCCAACCACTATGTGGGAGTTCTGTCCCGCGACCTCGATGAACACGGTGGCAAGGTTTGGCGCGACACGACGGACTCGTTGTCCGCGGGCGACAGTGTCCACTCTGGACTCGCCATCTGGCAAGTAGCTCACGGGTCGTTCGGGCGTCACCGTACGTGACCGAATTTTTATCGATGAACGTCGATCATAGACGTACGCGACTTTAGGGTGCCTTAAGAAGACGACCCCGGACTGGCGCACCATGCGGAACATTCCGTAACGTGCGCACCATGGCATTACGGAGCTGGCTGAAGCTGCTGGCCGCCACCACCACGGCAGCCGCGGTCGTCGGGGCCGGTCAACTCGGCATCGCCTACGGCCTGGGCATGGTGCGGCTCGACCAGACCCTGGACCTCACTCAGCGTGATCAATGGACAGCGCAACTGGCCTGGGTCGCCTGGATCACCATGACCGCCGCGGCGATCGGCGCCGTGGTCGCGACCGGTCTGCGCCCCCGCTGGTCACCCCGCCCGGTCAGCTCCGGCGGCGCCCTCGGCATGGGCCTGGCCGCCGGGCTCGGCGCTCTCGCCGTGCTTCCGCTGACCATGCAGCCGGCCCGGTCCGCCCAGGTCGCCGGGGTGCAGCCGGTCCTGGTGATCGGCATCTGCGCGGGACTGGGCGCGGCCGTCGGCATCTTCGCCGCCTATGCGGCCGCCGCCCGGGCCGTCGCCCGCTGGAGCCTCTCCACGATCACCGTCGCCGTGTGGTTCGTGGCCCTTGTCTCCGTCGCGCCGTCGCTGCTGCCCGGCAGGTCCCAACAGCCCGTCCGGCTCGGCGTCCTCGACGGTGGCCTCATTCCCGGCGCCGTCGCCGAGCACACCCGGTTCGCCACGATGCCCGTCATCGCTCTGATCGCCGGCGTGGTCATCGGCCTGGCCGCGCGCCGCCGGAAGATGCCGACCATCACGGTGGCGCTCAGCGGACTCGCCGGGCCTGCCCTGCTGACCGTGGCCTACCTGATCGCCGGCCCCGGCACGACCGGCGGCTTCCGCCTCGACCCCTACTGGGGCGCGATGACCGCCGCCGGTGCCGGAGTGCTCGGCTCGGTGCTCGCCGCCATCCTGCGGACCACCTCCGAGCCCGCCCGCACCTCCGAGCCGACGAACCCCGCTGACGCGCCGGACGACACGCAGCCCGAGCCGACGCCGGCCTCTGCCGCTGCCCCCGCCACCGGCCGGGCCACGCTGCCCCGCCGGGACGTACCCGTGCAGTCCGCGATCGCCCAGGCCGCGGCCGCCGCGGCCCGGCGCCCCGAGGACGAGCTGCGCCCGTCCGACACCGGCGTCCTTCCGCTCCCGGCCACCGATCGGCCGCACCCGCTGCAGGATCTGAGCGGTCCGGCCTCATCCGGCTTCGGCGGGCAGCCGGCCTCCCTGCCCCCGGGCGTCGCGCCGGCCACTGTTCATCCGCCGGCGCCCTACGGCCAGACGCCCCCTCCGGCGCCGTACAACCAGGCGCACTCGCCGTCTCACGGGCCCGCGGCCTTCGGCCAAGCGCAGGCCGACGCCGAGCCACGTTTCTCCGGGCAACAGCAGCAGCCGCCGGTCAAGGCCCCGGGTGGCCTGCGACGCGGATGGCGTACGCGAAAGTCCGCCCCCGAACCCCAGCCCGTCACGCCGTCCCCGGCGCTGACCGGTGACACCGGCTCGTTCAACGGTTTCACCACCAACCAGCCCGTCCCGCGCACCGGCATCGACACCGCCGAACACCCGCGGGTCGCCTCCCGGGCGCCGCTCACACCGGAGCCCACCCCGATCAGCGCCCCGCTCCCCCAGCCGACGCCGATCGCCCCACCGCCCACCGCACCCGGCGGACAGGGCCGCAGGGAGGACGAATACGTCAACTGGGTCAACGGCCTCGGCGGCGCATGACCGAGAACGTCGAGGTCCGGACGCTCCCCGGGTCCGGACCTTCGCCATATCCCGGCCCGCCGTGGTCCTGATCCGCCGAGCCAACGGCGCCGGGCCGCCCCGGTCACCAGCACACCTCCCGTTGCATCGCAGTGACAGGTGGCCGACCGACGGAGTCCCGCCGTAGTGAAACATCGGCGAACGCCGATGGAATGATGGGATCGGGAGGTACCGCCGGCCACTCAAAACAGTGACGATTCTCGATGTCCGGGTTCACCCCCCACCGACATCGGGAGTCCGAACATGATCACCCGCATCGGCCGGTTCCTCTCCGGCCTGGCCATGATCCTGGCCCTCTCCGGAACCGCCCTGGTAGCCCCCGCGATCGTGTCGCCGTCATCGACCGACGCCGCGCAGGCCGCCGTCTACAACAGCTGCACGATCAGCCGCTGCTCGGCCGCGCGCACCGCATTCACCGGCTGGCAGTCCCTCGGCTGGCCGACCTCCGCCGGCTGGTACTCCTGGCCGTACGGCAACTACAACTACACCGGCGGCCGTTTCTACAACCGCGAGGGCCAGCTGCCCACCGCCACGTACAGCGAATACGACGTCTACTCCCGCGCCCGCGGCGCCTCCCGCGACGCCTACCGCATCGTCGTCAACCGGAGCACCCGCGTCGCCTACTTCACCCCGGATCACTACGTCACCTTCTACCGCCTGTGATCCGTTCTCTCGCGTACACGCGGCGGCTGCCCCCTGGAGGCCGCCGCGTCGCGTTTCCACCCCTGAAGGCACGCGTGCCCGCTCCCGGCAACCATCCGGCAACCACATAGCACCGGGATCGGGCTCAAGCGCGGAAACACTGAAACCAGCACCAGAAAACCCTGCCCGAGCCCTTAGCCGGTCCTCTCCCCGACCGAACAAACTGGCGCAAGCAACGAGCACCCGCTCGGCCGATAAACGCAAACCCGGCGCAAGCCGGGGACGCAAAGCCACAGGGCCCAAGAGGCCGGCTGGGCTACCGACCAGGGGAGATCTTCATATGCGCAACCTCATTCAGCTCGCGAGCGGCGTCGCTGTCGCCGGAGTCGTCGCCGCCGCCGGCGCCACCGCATTCACCGCACCTGGCGTGGCCAACGAAACGACCTTGGTCCTCGCCGGCGGCCTTTCGGCCGACATCGCCATCACGGGCGCCGCCATGTCTGACGTTGACATCACGACCAGCGTGACGACCGGTAAGTACACCGATGTCGACGTCACGCTCGTCACCGAGGACGGCAACGACGACCCGATCATCACTGGAACGGTCAAGGCGTTGGTTGCTGGCACTACGTCCAACTCCGCCACCCTCTCGCCGACCTACGTGACGTGTGTGCACCAGGCAACCGGTCTTTGGAATTGCCCTGCCGGCTCCGGCTCCGAAGCCTGGGACACCATCACCGGCCTGAAGGTTCTGGTCTCCGCCCCGGGATCTAAGCGATGGGTAGGCTTCGAGCGGAAGTTCCGACTCGCGTTTCGCGAGTGTATGGACCGGCCGGAGTCAGCCATACCCTCGAACATTAAGCGCCTCCTACTGGCCGCCATCCTCGTGATGGCGGCCATCGGCGCTTGGGGTCTCGGTACACATCGAATCGCGTATGTCGTCACTCATGGCGTCAGCATGCAGCCGGTGTACTACGCCGGCGACCTTGTCATCTTGATGAAATCCGATTCCTACGAGATTGGCCAGATCGCCGCTTATCATGGCAACGAGGGCCGAACCGAAGTACTTCATCGCATCATCGACGGCAACGCCGAAGAGGGCTTCGTCCTCAAAGGCGATAACAACCAGGCCACTGATGCCGATTCGCCAACCGCCGAGGACATCATCGGCCGCGCTGTCTTCCACGTCCCGATGGTCGGCCAATGGATCAAGCCACTCCTCAGCCCCACCGGGTTGGGAGTACTCGGATTTCTGCTGAGTACGGGCGGAGTCGCAGCAGTAAAGACCCGTCGGGACATCCCGCGCGGTAGCCGGAAGAAGAGAGCGAAGGGCATGTCTGGCGGAGGCGGCTCCTTGGCTACTGCAGCAGCCATTTTCAAAGCGGTCGGCCGTCTATCTCCCGCCCTTCGAGCGCTAGCCGTCATCACAGCCGCGGTTGGCCTCCTCGGGCTGGCTCTCGGCGTACTCGGCTACATGAAGCCGACGGTCGAGGCAACAAGCGTCACCGGTAAATCCGGCGAGTCGATGACCTTCGCCTATTCTGCCGAGGTACCCCACTCAGCCGCTTACGACGGGACCGCGGTCTACTCTCCCGACCCCGTATTCCGGAGGCTCGCCAACCACATCGTCCTTCACTTGGACTACAGAGGAGCGCCCGGACAAGTGCAGGTCAGCGCACGTCTTTCCGCGCAGATCGGATGGCACAAGACCTTACAGCTTTCACAACAGCAGCGGTTCACATCAAACCGTTTCACCGGGACAGTCGATCTAGATCTCGGCAGCCTGGCTCAAAATGCAAAAGACGCCGGCGAGGCAATCGGCACAGACTTGGGCGAAATAGCCGTCGCGATTAACGCACAGATACGGCATGACGACGGTTCTCTCTTCGAAGCACAACTTCCACTGAATCTGACGCCCGTTCAGATGACTCTCGCGAACGGGGCAGGAAGTCTGATAGTCGATCAGTCCAGCAGCAAGGAGAGGCCACTACTCCGAGATCGCATAATCGAGCCGTTCGGCTACACGTTGTTTAGCGCAGCTCAGGCCCGCAGATATGCACTCTACCTCCTTACGGCTGCCCTAATCGGCGCCGGTGTCGTCGCATGGAGGGCGCTGGGACAGGTGCCGTTACGCACTCGCGAGCAGATTCAGCGACGCTACACCCATCTGCTGGTACCGGTGGAGCCGATGGCCAGTCCGCCCGGTAAGCCGGTCGTCGTGGTCGACACCTTTCCGGCGCTGGTGAAGCTCGCCGAGAAGTACGGGCAGATGATCCTCACCTGGACCCGCCCGGACGGGGCGGACGACTTCGTGGTTCGCGACGAGGGCATCCTCTACCGCTATCGGATCGAGCCGAGCACCGTCGCCCCCGTTCCGGCGAAGACAGCACCACGGCCGGTGAGTGCGGCCAGCCGTGGTGAAGCCGTTTCGGAGACCGCGCCGGTCCCGGTGTTGCAGTTGCCTCCCGCCCCCGAGCCCCCCTCCGAATCCGCGACCGTCCTCCCTGACGGCGCGGACCCCGCGGCCGCCGGAGGCGCCCCCGCGAAGAAGGCGACTCCCCGCAAAGGCACGACGAGGACCGCCGCTGCCAAGGCCGCCGCGACGAAGTCGACCGCCGTGAAACGAGCCCCGGCGAAGGCCCCTGCCAAGCGTGCCCGCGCTCAGACGAACACCACTCCCGCCGCCGAGCCGGAGCCCGCCTCCATGCCCGACGTCGAGGTCTCCGCGACGCAGGTCGCCGATGAACCGCGCACCCCTGCCGGAATCGACCGGGAGCCCGATACCGACATCGCGATCGAGCCTCCAGCGGAAATCGTGGAGCCCACAGCGACGCAGGAGCCGGACGCCGATGCACCGCCGGAGCCGAAGCCCGAGACGAGGGACCAGCCGGAATCCGTTTCTGTTCAGCGGGACGACGGCAGGGACGAGCAATCCACCGAGCCGGTTCCGCCCGAGCCGGAGCCTGGCCCGGAAGCGGCTGAACCCCAAGCCGAGACAGCGGAGCCCCCCTCCGGGCCGGAACGACCCGAGCCCGGGACAGCGCGATTCGACGCCGAAACAGCCCGGCCCGAGCCCGATGTCCGACCGGCTGAGGATGAACCCCGGAAAGACCCCGAGCCCGAACCAGACGGGCCGACGGCAGAGGCGCAGACGCCGGAGCGGAACCGCAAGCGCTCCGGACGCCGCAAGGCCCGCACCCGCCGTTCCCCACAGCCGGCCGTCGACGAGCCCGCCGATGACAGCCCCGCCGCCACGGACGAGCCCGTCACCGACCAACGGGTGGCGAACCCCACCGGGGCGCGCGAGGCCATGGAAGATCTGGCCGAACGCAACCTCCCCATCAGGGAGCCGGAACCGGAACCGGACCGGGAGCCGATCTACGACTTCCTGCCGGCGGCGAAGCGGACCCCGGCCCCGCCGGAGCCCGACGAGGACGCCTAAGCGGTAGGCGTGACCGGCAGGTAGACCCGCCCGCCGGCGTCGACGAACTCGGTCGACTTGGCCTTCATCCCCGCGGCCCGGATCTCGTGGCTGATCTTCATGGAGCAGAACTTCGGCCCGCACATCGAGCAGAAGTGCGCCGTCTTGGCGGGCGCCGCCGGCAGGGTCTCATCGTGATAGGACCGGGCCGTCTCCGGATCGAGGGCCAGCTCGAACTGGTCCTCCCACCGGAAGTCGAACCGCGCCCGCGACAGCGCGTCGTCCCACTCCTGAGCGCCGGGATGTCCCTTGGCGATGTCGGCGGCGTGGGCCGCGATCTTGTAGGCGATCATCCCGGCTTTGACGTCTTCTTTGTTGGGCAGCCCGAGGTGTTCCTTAGGCGTGACGTAGCAGAGCATCGCCGTCCCGAACCATCCGATCATCGCGGCGCCGATGGCCGACGTGATGTGGTCGTAGGCGGGCGCGATGTCGGTCGCGAGCGGTCCGAGGGTGTAGAACGGCGCTCCGCCGCACAGCTCGACCTGGAGATCGACGTTCTCCTTGATCTTGTGCATGGGCACGTGACCGGGGCCTTCGACCATGACCTGTACGTCGTACTCCCACGCGATGTGGGTGAGCTCCCCGAGGGTGCGCAGCTCCGCGAACTGGGCTTCGTCGTTGGCGTCGGCGATCGATCCGGGGCGGAGCCCGTCGCCGAGGGAGAACGTGATGTCGTACTCCCGGAAGATCTCGCACAGCTCCCGGAAGTGGGTGTAGAGGAAGTTCTCCCGGTGTTCGGCGAGGCACCAGGCCGCCATGATCGACCCGCCGCGGGAGACGATCCCGGTGACCCGTTCGGCGGCCATCGGCACGTAGGCGAGCAGCACTCCGGCGTGGATCGTCATGTAGTCGACGCCCTGCTCAGCCTGCTCGATGACGGTCTCCCGGAAGATCTCCCAGGAGAGTTTCAGAGGGTCGCCCTTGACCTTCTCGAGGGCCTGGTAGAGGGGAACCGTCCCGATCGGGACGGGCGAGTTCCGTACGATCGCCTCCCGGGTCTCGTGGATGTGCGGCCCGGTCGACAGGTCCATCACGGTGTCGGCGCCCCAGCGGGTGGCCCAGGTGAGTTTCTCGACCTCCTCGTCGATCGAGGAGGTGACGGCCGAGGTGCCGATGTTGGCGTTGACCTTCACGAGGAAGCGCGAGCCGATGATCATGGGCTCGGACTCGGGGTGGTTGACGTTGGCGGGCAGGACGGCCCGTCCCGCGGCGATCTCGTCGCGCACGAGTTCCGGCGCGACGCCTTCACGGACGGCCACGTACTCCATCTCCGGCGTGATGATCCCGGCGCGCGCGGAGGCGAGCTGGGTGCGCCCGGTCTGCCAGGGTTTCCGCAGTGGGGGCAGCCCGGCCGAGGGTTCGCTGCCGGGGCCGGACGTGTCGTAGAGGCGTACCGGCGGGTTGTCGCCGGTCAGCACCACCTCGGTGAACGGCACCCGGATGTCCGGGCGGGGACCTTCCACGTAGACCTTGCGACGCATGATCAAACCTCCCCAGATATGGATGAAACCGGCAGTCGTAGGCAGCGAGGGACCACCGCCGGCGCCGCCGGAGATCTAGACGGACCAGCCGAAGTGGTCCAGCGGGCCCGGTCCCGCGCCGAGCCGCCATCCGCTGCCGCCGCGCAGGCCGCGGTTCACGTAGTCCTTGGCCGCCGCCACCGCGCCGGGCACCGGGTCACCGGCGGCCAGCCGCACCGCGATCGCCGACGAGAACGTGCAACCCGACCCATGGTTGTTCTCGGTCACGACCGGATCACCGCGCAGCAGCGTGGTCTCCCCCGCCACATGCAGGACGTCGAGCGCCAGCTCGCTGCCGGTCACCACGACGGCGCGCGGCCCGAGGGCCGCCAGCTCGGCCGCCGCCGAGATCATCTCCTCGGTGGTCTCCACTCGCCGCCCCAGGAGGGCGCCGGCTTCGTGCCGGTTGGGGGTCAGAATGCAGGGGTACGCCGTAAGCACCCCCACCACCGCAGCCTCCCCCAACCGGCTTCCCGCGGTGGCCACGAGAACCGGGTCGACGACGAGGTTCGGCAGAGCGTCCACACGCGACGCGAGCAGCTCGGCCACCGCCGGATCCGAGATCATCCCGACCTTGACCGCCGCGACCGGGAGATCCGACAGCACGGCGTCGAGCTGAGCCGCGACGACGTCCACCGGAACGGGGTGGATGGCGGTGACCCCGAGCGTGTTCTGCGCCGTGATCGCCGTGATCACCGACGTCCCGAACGCCCCGAGTGCCGCGAACGTCTTCAGATCCGCCTGGATCCCGGCGCCCCCACCGGAGTCCGACCCGGCGATCGTCAACACCACGGGCGGAGTCACCGCGCACCTCCACCGAAAGCCGACGCCAGCGAGCGGGCCGTACCCTCCGGATCGGGGGATCTCATCAGCGCCCCCATCACCGCGATCCCGGCGGCACCGGCGGCCGCGCACTCCGCCGCCTGCCCGGCCGTCTCGACCCCGCCGAGGGCGAGCCAGGGCACGGGCGCGCGCATCTCGGCGGCCCCCGTCGCCCCGAGAGCCGGCCCGTACCCCGGCTTGGATGCCGTCGGATAGACCGGCGACACCGTGACGTAGTCCACTCCGGACAGGTCCTCCGTGCCGTGCCACGAACGGCCGGTCAGTGACATCCCCGGCGGGAGCGGATCAGAACCGGACAGATGCACGGCCGTCCCGCCGAGCGGGTCCGGGCCGGCGATGATCAACCGATGGTCGGGGACGACCGACCGGAGCCTCGTGGCCAGGGCCGCGCGATCGCCGTACGAAAGATCCCTCTCGCGGAGGACGACCCAGGCGGCGCCGCCGCGGACCGCCTTCCGGACCACCTCGACCAGGGGCGCCGAAGCGGACCGCCGATCGGTGAGCACGACGAGCCCCTTCGGGGTCACCATTGCGCGATGCCGGCGTCGGCGGTGGAGGCGACCGCGTGGAACCGTCGTGGGATGCGCCCCGCGGAGCGGGCGAGACGGCCGGCCCGGACCGCGTGCCGCATCGCCGCCGCCATCGCCGCGGGGTCGTCGGCCCGGGTGATCGCGCTCGCGACGAGCACCGCGTCACACCCGAGCTCCATGGCCCGCGCCGCGTCGGAGGCGGTGCCGATGCCGGCGTCGAGGACCACCGGCACGTCGACGCTCTGCACGATCAACTCGATGTGGTGCGGGTTGGAGATGCCCAGGCCGGAGCCGATCGGTGACCCCGCCGGCATCACCGCGGCACATCCGGCGTCCGCGAGGCGGCGGGCGAGAATCGGATCATCACTGGTGTACGGCAGGACGGTGAACCCATCGGCGACGAGTGTCTCGGCCGCTCGCAGGAGCTCGATCCCGTCCGGCAGCAGGGTCCGTTCGTCCCCGATGACCTCGAGTTTGATCAGATCCGTCTCGAACGCCTCCCGCGCCATCTGCGCCGTCTTGACCGCATCACCGGCGGTGTAGCAGCCGGCCGTGTTGGGCAGCACCCGCACGCCGAGCCGGTCCAGCATCGGCAGCAGCCCGGGCCCGGCCGCGTCGACCCGGCGCAGCGCCACCGTGACCAGCGTCGTCTCGGAAGCCTCGATGGCGTCCTCCAGCGCGGCGAGACTGTTCGCCCCGCCGGTCCCGAGGATCAGCCCGTTCTCCGGAAGGAACGTCACGTCAACCTCCCTGCGCGGCGGTGAGGACCTCGATCCGGTCGCCGTCCGCCAGATCCACTTCGGACCAGGTCGACCGGGGCACCACGGTGCCGTTGACCGCGACCGCCACCCCACGCTGGGCGGCGATGATCTCGGCGACCAGGGTCGCGACCGAGCAGGTGCCGGGCCTGCTCTGGGTCTGGCCGTTGATCGTCAGCTTCATCGGAACCTCCCGGGTGCGAACGCGTCGAGAATCGGATCCGCCGAGCCGGTGAGCACCAGGTCGGCGACGAGTCGTGCGGTGATCGGGGTGAGCAGGATGCCGTTGCGGAAGTGGCCGGCCGCCACCACGATCCGGCGGTCGTCGTCGAGGAACCCCAGGATCGGCGCGTTGTCCGGGGTGCCCGGCCGGTGCCCGACGGCGACCTCGGTGAGCTCGTGCTCGGCCAGGCCGGGCACCAGGTCGAGGGCGGCGCGCAGCAGGTCGTGCACCCCGCCGGCGGTCGGCGCCCGGTCGGCGCGCTCCTCCTGGGTGGCGCCGACGACGACCTCACCGTCGGCGCGCGGGACCAGGTAGACGTGCCGCCCGTCGGCCGCGCCGTCGATCACGTGCTCGAGCAGACCGGGATCGCCGCGCAGGCGGAGGACCTGGCCTTTGACGGGCCGGATCGGCAGCCCGGTGAGTGCGCCGGTGTGGTGCCCGGCGGCCACGACGATCACGTCGAACCCTCCGCCGGCTCGGCCCGCCACCGTGCTCGTCGCCGCCGGCGTGCCACCGGCGTCCAGTTCGGAGAGGTCCGCTATGCGGCGCGGGACGATCCGGCCTCTCAACCGGTCCCGCAGGGCGGCGACGATCCTGCGCGGATCGACCTGATGCTCAGCCGCGGCGAAGGCCCCGGCCCGGACCCGGGGCGAGATCGCCGGCTCGAGATCGCGCACCTGGGAGCCGGTCAGCGGCGTCAGTCTCTGGTGCTTCCACTCCCGCGCCGCCTCTGCCACGTCGTCCGCGGTGAGAGCCAGCGAAAGCGTCCCGGCCCGGTCGTAACCGACGTCCCCGAGCCCGGCGACGAACCGGGGCCACAGCTCGTGCCCCGCTTCGAGAAGCCGGGTGAGATGCGGATACTCGAACGCCGACTCCCCACCGGGTGCGAGCATCCCGGCCGCGACATGCCACGCCCCGTCCGTCCCCGCCGGCGCCGGATCGTGGACCGTGACGTCGGCCCCACGGCACAGCAGTTCGGCGGCGATGGCGAGACCGATGATGCCGCCCCCGACGACGGCCACACGGCACGGCGTGGAGGCGCCGGGATCGCGGCTCATGGGAGTACCGCCAGGAACTCCGCGACCGCTCCCTTCGGATCCGCCGCGAAGGCGGAGACCGCCGCGATCCCGTGCACCGCGAGCTGCGGCACCCGTTCCGCGGTGATACCACCGATCGCCAGAACCGGGATGCCCGGCACCGCGTCGGCGACGGCCGCGATCGCGGCCGGTCCGAGTGGTGGTGGCAGCCCGTCCTTCGTGGACGTGGGATAGGCCGGCCCGACGCCGAGATAGCCGGCTCCGGCCTCGACGGCGGCCCGGGCGGCGTCCGGATCACGGCAGGTGGCGCCGATGATCGCGGCCGGCCCGAGGACACGGCGTCCGGCGTGCACCGGCAGGTCGTCGGCCCCGAGGTGCACGCCGTCCGCCCCGGCCGCGAGCGCGACCCCGACCCGGTCGTTGACCAGCACGATCGTGCCGACCGGCCGGCACACCGCGATGGCGGCGCAGGTCAGCGCGTACGCCGAAGCGTCGTTGCTCTTGACTCTGATCTGGACCGCCACGTCGGGAAGTCCCGCGACACCGCGAACGACGTCGATGTCATCGGTTATGACGTGGATACGGGGAAACGATGTGCCCATGAAGCACTCCTCCCTGCGCCGGCATTACCCGGATCAGGTTCGACGGTCGGGGGCCGCATCAGCCCCCCTCTCAGCCCGGTGCCCGGACTCCCGTGGGTTGTCGTAACCGGACCATAACCGGTCCGTGACGAGAAAACTAGCGGACGTCCCAGACCGGCTCCGGGACCTCCACCACCTCGCCGTCGCTCCTGAACAGCACGAAGCGATCGAAAGACCTGGTGAACCAGCGGTCGTGCGTGACAGCGATCACCGTGCCGTCGAAGGCCTTGAGCCCCTCCTCCAGCGCTTCCGCCGAGGCGAGGTCGAGGTTGTCGGTCGGCTCGTCGAGCAGCAGCACGGTCGCCCCGGACAGTTCGAGGAGCAGCACCAGGAATCGCGCCTGCTGTCCACCGGAGAGGGTCCCGAACCGCTGGTCACCCTGGGCTGCCAACTCGTACCGGTTGAGGTGCTTCATGGCCCCGGCCCGGTCCAGTCCGGACCGGTGCTCGTCGCCGCGCCACAGGACCTCGACCAGGGTCTTCTCCACCAGCTCCGGCCGGTCGTGGGTCTGCGAGAAGTGGCCGGGCCGGACCCGCGCCCCAAGCCGGGCCTTGCCGTCGTGCGAGACCTTCGCGAGGGGCGCCCCGTCGACCGGCTTGTGCTCCAGGTCGGGGTCGGTGCCGCCGGCCGCGAGCAGGCGCAGGAAGTGCGACTTGCCGGTGCCGTTCGCGCCGAGCACGGCGACCCGGTCCCCATACCAGATCTCCAGGTCGAACGGGAACGTCAGGTTCTCCAGCTCGAGCTGCTCACACAT
Organism: Actinoplanes sp. CA-252034; assembly: GCF_050956125.1. Lineage (NCBI taxonomy): Bacteria > Bacillati > Actinomycetota > Actinomycetes > Micromonosporales > Micromonosporaceae > Actinoplanes > Actinoplanes sp. CA-252034. The sequence goes on along the minus strand of NZ_CP191846.1, from coordinate 676,003 downwards.
GACGGCGCGTTTGCCGGTGCGGCCGCCGCGCAGGTTCATCTTCACCGCCTGGTCCTTCGGCGGCAGTGGCGGCGGGCCGGCCTCCTCGAACTTGCGGAGCCGGGTCTGCGCGGCCTGATATCGGGAGGCCAGCCCGTCGTTGTAGGCGGCCTTGTTCTTGAGCATGAAGACCAGTTCCTTGATCTTCTCGTGCTCCTCGTCCCAGCGGCGGCGCAGCTCCTCCATGCGCTCGTGCCGGTTCATCCGGGCCTCGTGCCAGGAGGCGAACCCACCCGGATGGGTCCACGCGCTGCCACCCTCGACGGCGACGACCCGGCTCGCGGTCTCGGCCAGCAGCTCCCGGTCGTGCGAGACGTAGAGGATCGACTTGTTCGACTCGCGCATCCGTTGCTCCAGCCAGCGTTTGGCCGGGACGTCGAGGAAGTTGTCCGGCTCGTCGAGCAGCAGCACCTCGTCGTTGCCACGCAGCAGCAGATCGAGGGCGAACCGTTTCTGCTCGCCGCCGGAGAGCGTCCGCACGATGCGCGAACGAGCCTCCTCCCACGGCTTGCCGAGAATCGAGACGGTCACCGTGTCGAAGAGCACCTCGGCGTCATATCCACCGACCTCACCCCAGTGGGAGAGCGCGTTGGCGTACGCGATCTGGGACTTCTCGGTCTCGCCGAGCGCCGCGGCCGCCGCCCCCAACCGCGCGCCGGCCTCGCGCAGGGCGGGTGAGACGAGCGACAGAGCAAGATCCTCGAGGGTACGGTCGTCGCCGATCATGCCGATGAACTGGCGCATCACTCCGAGCCCACCGGAACGCGCGATGGTCCCGGACTGGGTCGGTATGTCACCCGCCACCATGCGCATGAGCGTGGTCTTGCCCGCTCCGTTGGGACCGACGAGCGCCACCTTGGCGCCCTCGCCGACCCGGAACGACACGTCGGAGAACAGCTCTCGACCATCCGGGAGCACGAATCCGGCGCCGGCGACATCCACGTAACCCATGGCGGCATCCTCCCTGTCAGCGCGCGTTCAGTCAGCCGAATTTCCGGTGACCCGCAGGACCCGGAACCCCTTCTGGCTGGCCGTTCTCTCGACGGTCCAGCCGAGCCCGGTCAGCCAGGTGTGCAGCGAGTCGCCGCCGAGGTGGCGGTTGATCACCAGCCAGGCCGTGCCGCCGGGGGCGAGCCGGGGCAGCCAGCGCTCCAGCAGGGCGTGCAGCCCGGCCTTGCCGATGTGGGTGGGCGGGTTGCTCCAGATCTCCGTGAACGTCACGTCGTCGGGCACCTCGTCGGGCGCCCGCACCAGGACCCGCTCGCCGAGGGAGAGCCGCTCGGCATTCTCCACGGCCAGGTCACGGGCCCGCGAGTTGACGTCGACCGCGTAGACCGTGACCCGCGGCGCCTCACTGGCCAGCACGCAGGCGATCGGCCCGTACCCGCAGCCGAGGTCCAGGAAGGTGCCCTCGGCCCGGCCGTCGGGCAGACCGGCCTTGCGCAGCAGCACGGCGGTGCCTGGGTCGAGACGGCCGGCCGAGAAGACCCCGGAGGCGACGGCCAGCCGGTAGTCCCGGCCGGCGACGGTGAACTCGATCTCGCCACGCCGCAGCGGCGCGTCGGGATCGGCGGTGAAGTAGTGGTCGGCGGTCACCCGTCAAGTGTCTCGCCGCGGGGTGACGAGCACCTCGCCGGGGTGGCGGACACGGTGTGCGTCAATCGATCAGCGTGCGCGCCTAGCTTGAGGCCCATGCGGTACGCCACCCCGTCGCGCTCCGCCCATCGCGCCGCGCCGGCGGGCGGTCTGTCCCTGCCGATCCGATTCTCCGCCCGGGGCCAGCATCGTCGCCGGTCCCGGCGCCACCTGCGGCGCGAGCCACTGACCACCCATCTGTTCACCCGTGGCCTGGCCGGCCTGATCGTGCTCGGCATCGTCGTGATGCTGGGTGTCCTCATCGTCGCCGACGATCGCCGCCCGTCGGCACAGCTCGCCTGGGCCGAGGTCGACGAGCGGATCGCGACCCGGGCGGTGGATCCGGCGCCGCTCAGCGCGGACGAGGTCTTCCCCACCGGCATCACCGCCTTCGGCGTGACGGAGACGTCCCTCACCGCCGACTGTTCCCTCGCGGCCGGCGGCGCCCTGGCCACGACCCTTCAGCGGTACGGGTGCTCGCAGGCGGTCCGGGCCGCTCTCACCGTCCCGTACGCCGACTACCGCATCACCGCAGGCCTGCTGAACCTGCCCGACGCGACAAGCGCGATGGCCGTCAGCGACCAGGTCCGCTACCTGGTCGAGACGGGCGACGGCAGCTTCACCGGGATGTCCGGCGCGATGACCGGCCCGGGCACCCCAATCCTGTGGCGCACCCGCGGCCACTTCGTCATGTACTGCGTGATCACCGGCCCGTCGGGCGAGCTGATCCCCGCGGACGCCCCGCAGGTCCGGCAGCTGACCCACGACATCCTCGACACGCACCTCCACGACACCGTCCTGATCCGTCGGGCGTCGTGATCCCCGTGTGGTCGTCACCGCGGCCACACGGGGACTTCAGGCGCGCAGGCGGCGGGTGGCCTCGGCGCGGGCCGCGTACCCGGTCTCGTCCGGATAGCCGACCGCGACCAGGGTGAGCCCGTGCGCCGCGGCGACCATCACCTCGCTGGACCGCTCGCGCAGAGTGAGGAGCTTGGCCGGCCACTCCGGGGCCCGCCGCCCGTCACCGACGGTGAGCATCGCCCCGACCAGGCTCCGCACCATGGCCTGACAGAACGCGTCGGCCTGTACGGTCGCCACACACACCCCGTCGGGGTCACGCCGCCAGTCCAGCCGGTTGATCGCCCGGATCGTGGTGGCGTGCTCCTTGCGCCTGCAGAACGCCGCGAAGTCGTGCTCACCCAGCAGCCCGGCCGCGGCGGCGTTGAGGCGGTCCAGGTCGAGCGGCCGCATCCAGCCCAGGGTGTCGTGCCGGCGCAGCGGCTCCGGCCCCCAGGGCGCGTCCGAGACCCGGTACTCGTAACGCCGGAACGTCGCCGAGAACCGGGCGTCGAACGTGTCCGGCACGGGCGCCACCGCACGCACTCGCGCGTCCGCCGGCAGCACCGCGGCGAGCCGGCGCAGCAGTGAGCCCTCCAGCTCGGCCCAGCGCTCGACGGGCAGATCGACGTGGCAGACCTGGCCGGTGGCGTGCACCCCGGCATCGGTGCGGCCGGCGACGGTCAACCCGAGCGGCGTCTCGGCCCCGATCAGGCGGGCGAAACCCTCGATCAGGACCCCCGCGACGGTACGGCGCCCCGGCTGAGCCGCCCAGCCGGAGAAGTCCGCGCCGTCGTACGACACGTCCAGGCGAAGCCGAATGGTGTCCGTCATGCTCTCTCCCCAGAGACAGCCGAGGCCCGGCACCCCGAAGGATGCCGGGCCTCGCCCGATGTGGATCTGATCCGTGTGGATCAGGCCTTGTCGGTGTCCTCGCCCTCGGCCTTGTCGCCGGGCTTGTCCCCGGAAGCGCTCACCGGCGCCTCGGCGTCCTGGTCGTCCTGGACGTCGTCGGCCTTGGCGGCGGCGACCGGGGCGTCGTCCTCGGGGGCGAGCGCCTCGACCTTGGCCTGCTGCGCGGCGGCCTTGCGGGCCTCCTTGGACGGGCCGGTGGTGGCCGCGACCTGCAGCTCCTCGACCAGCTCGATGACGGCCATCGGAGCGGCGTCACCCTTGCGCGGGCCGATCTTGGTGATCCGGGTGTACCCACCGGGGCGGTTGGCGTACCGCGGAGCGATCTGCTCGAACAGGGCGTACACGACGTCCTTGTCCTTCACGGTGGCCAGCACCCGGCGACGGGCGTGCAGGTCGCCGCGCTTGGCCTTCGTGACGAGCTGCTCGGCCAGCGGGCGCAGCCGCTTGGCCTTCGACTCGGTGGTCTTGATCTTCCCGTGCCGGAAGAGCTCGGTGGCCAGGTTGGCCAGGATGAGCTTCTCGTGGGCCGGGCTGCCGCCGAGGCGGGCACCCTTGGTGGGCGTGGGCATTTCAATTGCTCCTTGAAATGGGGCGCAGCCGAGCTCTTAGAGCTGCTCGGTCTCGCGGTAGTCGTCGGTGTCGTAGTCCACGTCGCCGAACGAGTCGACCACGTGCGCGGGGTCGAAGGACGGCGCGCTGTCCTTCAGGCCCAGGCCCATCCCGGCGAGCTTCATCTTGACCTCGTCGATCGACTTCTGGCCGAAGTTCCGGATGTCCAGAAGGTCAGCCTCCGTACGCCCTATCAACTCGCCCACGCTGTTGATGCCCTCGCGCTTGAGGCAGTTGTACGACCGAACGGTGAGGTCCAGCTCCTCGATCGGCAGGGCCAGGTCGGCAGCGAGCTGCGCGTCCTGCGGCGACGGGCCGATGTCGATGCCCTCGGCGGTCTCGTCGAGCTCACGGCAGAGGCCGAAGAGCTCCACGAGGGTCGAGCCGGCCGAGGCCAGCGCGGTCCGGGGAGAGATCGACGCCTTCGACTCGACGTCGATGATCAGGCGGTCGAAGTCGGTGCGCTGCTCGACACGGGTCGCCTCGACGCGGTAAGTGACCTTGAGCACCGGCGAGTAGATCGAGTCGACCGGGATGCGGCCGATCTCGGCGCCGGCGTTCTTGTTCTGCGCCGCGGTGACGTAGCCACGACCGCGCTCGACGGTCAGCTCCATGTCCAGCCGACCCTTGCTGTTCAGGGTCGCCAGCTTCAGATCGGGGTTGTGCACCGAGACACCGGCCGGCGGCTGGATGTCCCCGGCGGTCACGTCGCCCGGGCCCTGCTTGCGCAGGTACATGCTGACCGGCTCGTCGTGCTCGGAGCTGACGGTCAGTTCCTTGACGTTCATGACCAGCTCGACCACGTCCTCCTTGACACCGGGGATCGTGGTGAACTCGTGCAGCACGCCGTCGATCTTGATGCTGGTGACCGCCGCGCCCGGGATGGACGACAGCAGGGTCCGACGGAGGGAGTTACCGAGGGTGTAGCCGAAGCCCGGCTCCAGCGGTTCGATGGTGAACCGGGAACGGGTCTCGCTGAGCGACTCCTCCGAGAGGGTCGGCCGCTGGCTGATGAGCACGCTGTTCTTCTTTCTGTCGGGCCACCCACTATTTGATGGCCGTCTCTGTTCTGCTTCGAGGTGCCGGCCCGAAGGCCGGCACCTCGAAAGAGCTGCTACTTGGAGTAGAGCTCGACGATCAGCTGCTCCTGGACCTGCGTGTCGATGACAGCGCGGGCCGGGAGCGAGTGGATCAGGATCTTCATCTCGCTGGGGATCGGCTCCAGCCACGCCGGGACCGGCTTGGAGCCGGCCTGCGCCTGGGCGACGACGAAGGGCGTGAGCTCCTTCGACTTCTCCCGGAGCGTGACGATGTCCTTGTCCCGGACGCGGTACGACGGGATGTCGACCTTGATGCCGTTCACCAGGAAGTGGCCGTGCTTGACCAGCTGGCGGGCGGCGTCACGGGACGCGGCGTAGCCGGCCCGGTAGACGACGTTGTCGAGACGCGACTCGAGGATCTGCAGCAGCACCTCACCGGTCTTGCCGGGCTTGGTGACAGCCTCCTCGTAGTAACCGCGGAACTGCTTCTCGAGCACGCCGTACACGCGACGGGCCTTCTGCTTCTCGCGGTGCTGGAGCAGGTACTCGGTCTCCTTGGTCCGACCACGGCCGTGCTGGCCGGGCGGGAAGGGACGCGACTCGAACGGGCACTTCGGCCCATCGCACTTGCTGCCCTTGAGGAACAGCTTCATCTTCTCGCGGCGGCAGCGCTTGCAGTCCGCACCTGTGTAACGAGCCATCTCTAGATCTCCCTCAGACCCGGCGGCGCTTCGGCGGACGGCAACCGTTGTGCGGCTGCGGCGTGACGTCGGAGATCTGACCGACCTCGAGGCCGGCGGCCTGCAGCGAACGGATGGCGGTCTCCCGGCCGGAGCCCGGACCCTTGACGAAAACGTCGACCTTGCGCATGCCGTGCTCCATGGCACGACGGGCGGCCGCCTCGGCAGCGAGCTGCGCGGCGAACGGGGTCGACTTGCGGGAGCCCTTGAAGCCCACCTGGCCGGAAGAGGCCCAGGAGATGACCGCACCGGTCGGGTCGGTGATCGACACGATGGTGTTGTTGAAGGTGCTCTTGATGTGCGCCTGCCCGTGGGCGACGTTCTTGCGTTCCTTGCGCCGGACCTTCTTTACTGCGGCCCCTGCGCGTGCCTTCGGTGGCATAAGTCAGTGCGCTCCTATTACTTCCGACCGGGCTTCTTCTTACCGGCGACCGTCCGCTTCGGACCCTTGCGGGTACGAGCGTTGGTCCGGGTCCGCTGTCCACGCACGGGAAGGCCCTTGCGGTGGCGGATGCCGGCGTAGCAGCCGATCTCAACCTTGCGGCGGATGTCCGCAGCGACCTCGCGGCGCAGGTCGCCCTCAACCTTGAAGTTGGACTCGATGTAGTCCCGGAGCTGGACCAGCTCCTCTTCCGTCAAGTCCTTGGCACGCTTGTTCAGGTCAATAGCGGTAGCAGTCAGTGTCTCCACGGCACGGGTACGCCCGATACCGAAGATGTAAGTGAGCGCGATCTCCAACCGCTTCTCGCGGGGGAGATCGACGCCGACGAGACGAGCCATTACTGGCGGTACTCCTCGTTCGTGATCTCGGAGGTCTGTGCCCGTCCCATCCCGCCTGTTCGGGCGGGCCCCGGCCTCCGACCGGGGGTGCAGCCGTGGTCACCCACGGCCGGGACGAGCTTGTTCAGTGGTGCGGATCCTTGCGCTGAGCTCAGCCCTGGCGCTGCTTGTGGCGCGGGTCGGTCGAGCAGATGACCATGACCCGGCCGTGCCGCCGGATGACCCGGCAGTTGTTGCAGATCCGCTTGACGCTCGGCTTGACCTTCACGGTTTGCCTTAACTCTCAGTCAGACGGGATGTGGTGATTCCCCGCGGACCCGAAAGGAGCCGTTCTCGAGCTGGACCGGGGCCCGGAAGCCCTTCCCCGTCTCGAGCCAGGCTCACTTGTAGCGGTAGACGATGCGCCCACGGGTCAGGTCGTACGGCGACAACTCGACGACGACCCTGTCCTCGGGAAGGATGCGGATGTAGTGCTGGCGCATCTTCCCGGAGATGTGTGCCAGGACCCTGTGACCATTGGCGAGCTCAACGCGGAACATAGCGTTCGGCAGTGGCTCGATCACACGGCCTTCGATCTCGATGGCTCCGTCTTTCTTTGGCATGTCCTCCGCTACCTGACATCGGGTTCTTGGGGCAGGCTTGCGCAACGTCACATCCGAACCCCACGATGGGGCCCGAACCAGCCGCGGCTCCACCGGTCCTCGAAGCGCTTGAGGACACGAAGGAGTGGACGCTACGCGCCAGCGAGCCAGTCTACGCTCCCGTAACAGCGACGCCAAACCGAGGGTTCCGTAACCCGCTGTCGGGCGTGTTCGCCGACGGACACCTCGACCATATCCGCCTCAGTGACCTCGTTTGCCACGGTCCCTGAAGTGTGCCAGAAGAGCGAAGACGACCGGGATCAGAACCCAGCCCGGCCAGAAGTAGGGCCACTCCCCCGAGCCGAGGCCACTCATCGCCCACACCACCACACACACCAGGAACACCCCCAGGATGCCCGGGAGAGCCGGCTTCGACGGGTCGCCCTTCACCGGCTGCCCCGGCGCCGCGGCCGGCCGGTGCGGCTCGATGCGGGCCTTCTCCACCGGGACCGTGCCGGGCAGGTCGGCGAGCAGGCCCTCCAGCTCGCCGTAGGTCTTCGCCGCATACGCCTGCTGGACGCGCTCGTCGTACTCGCTCAGATCCAGACGGCCCTGGTCCAGCGCCTCCCGCAACTGGTCCGCAACCCTCTGGCGGTCACCGTCGCCGGCCCGCATCCCCTCGTGCGCCATGCGTGACAGCATGGCAGGGCCACGCCATCGATGACTACGGCTGGCGAGCGGTCACCAGATCGCCCAGCCGGGCCCGGCCACCGTCCGGCGCGGTGGTCACCCACACCCCGTCCTCCAGCAGCGCCATGGTGTGCTCGACGTGCGCAGCGATCGAGTTGTCCCGGGTCACCACGGTCCACCCGTCGTCCAGCTCCACGGTCCGCGGCGAGCCCATCGTGATCATCGGCTCGATGGCCAGCGCCAGACCCGGCTGCAGCTTGATCCCGCGGCCCGGCTTGCCGTGGTTGAGGATGTGCGGGTCCTGGTGCATCTCCGTGCCGATGCCGTGACCGCCGTAGCCGTCGACGATCCCGTACCGCCCGGCTTTGCGGACCGACCGCTCGATGTTGAACGAGATGTCGGTCTGCTTGCCACGACCATTGAGGATGCCCCGCGCGGCCGCCGCGATCCCGGCCCACATCGCGTCCTCGGCGACCTCGGCCATCTTCAGCAGTGCCGGGTCCGTCTCGCCCACGCCGACGGTGATCGCCGAGTCGCCGTGCCAGCCGTTCAGGACGGCGCCGCAGTCCAGAGAGATCAGGTCGCCCTCGTGCAGCACCTGGCCGGCGCTCGGGATGCCGTGCACCACCTGCTCGTTGACCGAGGCACAGATCGACGCCGGAAAGCCGTGGTAGCCCTTGAACGACGGGACCGCGCCCGCGTCCCGGATCACCTTCTCGGCGATCGCGTCGAGATCGGCGGTGGACACACCCGGGGCGACCGCCTCGCGCATCGCGTCCAGGGCCGCCGCGACGACCAGGCCGGCCGCCCGCATCAACTCGATCTGCTCGGGAGTCTTCAGCTGAATGTTCAGCTCTTGGCGGCGCATGGCGGTGAGCCTAACTCTCTCGGTCTCAACAATGCCGCCGCCCCGGGATCTACCCGGGGCGGCGTCGGTCTATCCGTGGTGCGGTGTCAGCCGCCGTACGACCGCAGAGCGTCGATCGCGCGAACGGTGACGTCCTCGACCGGCCCGGTGGCGTCGATCCCCACCAGCTTGCCCTGAGCGCCGTAGAAGTCGACCAGGGGCGCGGTCTTGTCCGCGTACTCGACGAGGCGGTTGCCGATCGTCTCGGCCTTGTCGTCGTCGCGCTGGAACAGCTCGCTGCCGCAGCGGTCGCAGATGTTCTCCTTGCTCGTCGGGTCGAACTCGACGTGCCAGATCTTTCCGCAACCACGACAGGTCCGGCGGCCGGACAGCCGCCGGATGACCTCGTCGTCGTCGACCACGAGCTCCATCACCAGGTCGAGAGCGGTGCCCAGGTCGGCCAGGAGCTTGTCCAGGGCCGAGGCCTGCGGCACGGTACGCGGGAAGCCGTCCAGCAGGAAGCCGTCACCCGCGTCCGGCTCGGCGAGCCGGTCCCGGACCATGTTGATGGTGACCTCGTCCGGGACCAGCTGCCCGGCGTCCATGTAGCGCTTGGCCTCGACGCCCAACGGCGTCCCCTGCGACACGTTCGCCCGGAAGATGTCCCCGGTCGAGATCTTCGGTACAGCGAGATGGGCGGCGATGAACTCAGCCTGGGTCCCCTTGCCGGCCCCCGGAGGGCCCACCAGTACCAGCCGCACCTACATCGCCTCGCTTCGGTCAGGAAGAACCACGCCTACCGTCGACGCCAGAGCCCCCCGGCCCCGCGTCCCCACTACCGGAGGAACCCTTCGTAGTTCCGCTGCATGAGTTGGCTCTCGATCTGCTTCACCGTCTCCAGACCCACACCCACCATGATCAGCACTGCCGTACCACCGAACGGGAAGTTCTGGTACTGCGACTGATTGAGCCAGATGAAGAAGAAGTTCGGCAGAACCGAGATCAAGCCAAGGTACAGGGCACCCGGCAGGGTGATCCGGCTGAGGATGAAGTCCAGGTAATCGGCGGTCGGCTTGCCCGGGCGGATACCCGGAACGAACCCACCGTACTTCTTCATGTTCTCCGCGACCTCGGTCGGGTTGAACGTGATCGACACGTAGAAGTACGTGAAGAAGATGATCAGCAGGAACATCACGCCGATGTACAGCGGGTTGACCGGGTCGGCCAGGTTGTTCTGAATCCAGACCTGGTACGGCTTGAGGGTGTTCTTGTCGAAGAACTGCAGGTACAGCTGCGGCAGGTAGAGCAGCGACGAGGCGAAGATGACCGGGACGACACCCGCCTGGTTGACCTTCAGCGGGATGTAGGTCGAGGTACCGCCGTACATCCGCCGGCCGATCATGCGCTTCGCGTACTGCACCGGGATCCGGCGCTGCGCCTGCTCGATGAAGACCACCAGCGCGATGATGACCAGGACCAGGCCGATCACGAGCATGAACTTGCCGGTGCCGCTCGACTCCTTGATGCTCCAGCCCTCGCCGGGGAGGCGGGCCGCGATCGAGGTGAAGATCAGGACGGACATGCCGTTGCCGACGCCGCGGTCGGTGATGAGCTCGCCGAGCCACATGACCACACCGGTGCCGGCGGTCATCGTCATCACGAGGACGCTCAGCGTGAGCCACATCGGGATGCCGGTGCTCTCGGGGATGATCTGGTAGGTCGGGTCGTTCTGGTCGCACAGGCCGTTGAACAGCTGACCGGTCCGCGCGAGGGCGACGAACGCCGACGCCTGCAGAACCGCGAGGCCGAGCGTCAGGTACCGGGTGTACTGCGTGATCTTCGCCTGGCCGGACTGGCCCTCCTTGCGCAGCTGCTCGAGACGCGGGATGACCACGGTGAGCAGCTGAAGGATGATCGACGCCGTGATGTACGGCATGATGCCCAGCGCGAAGACGGAGAGCTGGAGCAGCGCGCCGCCGGAGAAGAGGTTCAGCAGGTTCAGCAGATCGTTGTTGGCTGCCTCGGTGATTTTGAGGCACGCCCGCACATTGGCGTATGAGACACCCGGACTGGGCAATGTGGCACCGAGACGGTAGATCCCTACGATCGCTACCGTAAAGAGCAGCTTCTTCCGCAGGTCAGGCGTCCGAAGCGCACTCGTGAAGGCGGACAACAACTGATCCTCCTGCGTGGTCGCCACACTCTGGGTTGCGGTATCCCGGAACTTCGGGCACACATCATTGGACAGCCATAGAGGCCGCCAGCGGAGCACTGTATCAGCAAGGCCGAGAGCGCAACCAGCGGCATCGTCTGGGCCGATGTCCCAGTACAACACAAGTGTCCCGCTTCGTGGCTGAACCGGTTACTTGCGCGTCCATCGAAGTGCCTGTCCCACCCTACGTCACAGGCCGGATCACAGCCCGCTTCCATCGAGGACAACCACTGTGTCGCGGCGATTCGGGCGCATCGAAGCCCTGAGGCGGCCGTCACGGCACTTTGGTGCCGTTTCCGCACCGATGAGCACCCGAAGCGCAATCGGGGCCTCACGCCCCGCACAGGGCCGTTTACGCCCACCTCCACAACGGAGGAGGCCGCGGCCCCGGGGTGTCCCGGAACCGCGGCCTCCTACCGCTTCACGCCTTACAGCTCGGTGACGGAGCCACCGGCAGCAGCGATCTTCTCCTTGGCCGACTCGCTGAACGCGTGCGCCGAGATGGTCAGCGCGACGCCGCCCAGCTCGCCGGAGCCCAGCACCTTGACCGGCTGGCCCTTGCGGACGGCGCCGGCCTGAACCAGCTCCGCCGGGCCGATCGAGCCGCCGTTGGGGAACAGCTCGGCGAGCCGGTCCAGGTTGACGACCTGGAAGACGACCTTGTTACGGGGCCGGTTGCCCAGACCCTTGACCTTCGGCAGGCGCATGTGGATGGGCATCTGCCCACCCTCGAACGACGCCGGGGTGTTCTTACGGGCACCCGTGCCCTTGGTGCCGCGACCGGCGGTCTTGCCCTTGGAACCCTCACCACGACCCACGCGGGTCTTGGCGGTCTTCGCACCGGGCGCCGGACGCAGGTGGTGAACCTTGATCGCCATTTACTCGACCTCCTCGACAGTGACGAGGTGGTTCACCGCGAAGATCATGCCCCGAATCTCGGGGCGGTCCTCCTTGACCACCACATCGTTGATCCGCTTCAGGCCGAGCGACCGCAGGGAGTCCCGCTGGTTCTGCTTACGGCCGATCCCGGACCGGATCTGGGTGACCTTCAAGCGTGCCATCAGTGCACCGCCGCTTCCGCACGCGCTGCCAGCATGGCTGCCGGCGCCACGTCCTCGACCGGCAGGCCGCGACGCTTGGCGACGGCCTCCGGCGACTCGAGGCCCTTCAGAGCGGCCACGGTCGCGTGCACGATGTTGATCGGGTTCGACGAGCCGAGGCTCTTCGACAGGATGTCGTGGATGCCCGCGCACTCGAGCACGGCGCGCACCGGGCCACCGGCGATGACGCCGGTACCAGCGGAAGCCGGCTTGAGCAGGACGACACCCGCGGCAGCCTCACCGGTGATCGGGTGCGGAATGGTCGCACCGATCCGCGGAACCTTGAAGAAGTGCTTCTTGGCCTCCTCGACGCCCTTGGCAATCGCCGCGGGCACCTCCTTGGCCTTTCCGTAGCCGATACCGACGGTGCCGTCACCGTCGCCGACGATCACCAGGGCGGTGAAGCTGAAGCGACGACCACCCTTGACGACCTTCGCGACACGGTTGATCGCGACGACCCGCTCCAGGTGCGGGGTCTTCTCGACGGGCGCGTTGCCGCGGCCGCCCTCGCGACGGTTGTCCCTGCGGTTGCCACCCTCGGTGTTACCGCCGGACCCGCCGCCTCGGCGCTGCTGACCAGGCATTGGTCAATTCCTCCTAGAACTCGAGTCCGGCTTCGCGAGCGGCGTCCGCCAGAGCGGCGATCCGCCCCGCGTACTTGTTGCCACCGCGGTCGAAGACGACCTTGGAAATCCCCGCGGCCTTGGCCCGCTCGGCGAGCAGCGAACCGACCTTGCCGGACAGCGCGGTCTTGTCGCCCTCGTTGCCCCGGATCGAGGCGTCGAGCGTGGAGGCCGAAGCCAGCGTGTGGCCCTTGAGGTCGTCGATGATCTGCGCGGTGATGTGCCGCGCGGACCGGGTGACGACCAGGCGGGGACGCTCGGCCGTACCACGGACGTTCTTGCGGACCCGGAAGTGCCGACGCGCCTTGCCGACGGCACGCTTGGCGGCAACCCCGCCGCCGTTGCGGCGCTTGAGCAGCGTGGCGGTCACTTCTTACCTGCCTTTCCAGCCTTGCGGCGGATGACCTCACCCTGGTACTTGACACCCTTGCCCTTGTAGGGCTCCGGCGGGCGGATCTTGCGAATGTTCGCGGAGACCTCACCCACCAGCTGCTTGTCGATACCGGTGACAGTGAACTGGGTCGGCTTCTCGACCGAGAAGGTGATGCCGGCCGGGGGAACCACGAGGACCGGGTGCGAGAAGCCCAGAGCGAACTCCAGGTCCTTGCCCTTGGCCGTGACGCGGTAACCGGTGCCGTTGATCTCCAGCACCTTCTTGTAGCCCTCGGTGACGCCGACGATCATGTTGGCGACCAGGGTACGCGAGAGGCCGTGCAGTTCCTTGGCCTTGCGCTCGTCGTTGGGCCGGTTGACGCTCAGCTCGCCAGCGTCCTGCGAGACCGTGATCGGCTCGGCGACGGTGTGCGAGAGCTCGCCCTTGGGGCCCTTGACCTTGACGGTCTGGCCCGAGATGGTGACATCGACGCCGGCCGGGACCGGGATCGACTTACGTCCGATTCGCGACATTTTCTAAGTCTCCAGTTACCAGACGAAGGCGAGGACTTCCCCGCCAACGCTCCGCTTGCGGGCCTGCTTGTCGGTCAGCAGTCCCTGGGACGTCGAAATGATCGCGACACCGAGACCACCGAGCACACGGGGCAGCTCGTCGGACTTGGCGTAAACCCGCAGGCCGGGCTTCGAGACGCGCTTGATGCCGGCGAGGCTGCGCTCGCGGTTCTGGCCGTACTTGAGCTCAACGACCAGACGCTTGCCGACCGCGCCCTCCTCGGGCTCCTCAGACGTCCACGCGGCGATGTAACCCTCAGCCTTGAGGACCTCGGCGATGTTCGCCTTGATCTTCGAGTAGGGCATCGTCACCTTGTCGTGGTACGCCTGGTTGGCGTTGCGCAGACGCGTGAGCATGTCTGCGATCGGGTCCGTCATCGTCATGGGTATTCGTCAACCTTTCTCGCCGGGGTTCCCGAGTGGACTCAGGCCTACGGCGAAGCGGCATTACATTCGGGTCCGCCGGGTGGCCCGCCGCGAGGGCGGGCCGGGGCGGAAAGTTACCAGGAGGCCTTGGACACGCCGGGGAGCTCACCGCGGTGGGCCATGTCCCGCACGCAAACGCGGCACAGGCCGAACTTGCGGTAGACCGAGTGCGGACGCCCACACTTCTGGCAGCGGGTGTAGGCACGCACGGCGAACTTCGGCTTCGCGGCCGCCTTGATGATCAGCGCCTTCTTAGCCATGCTCAGTTCTCCTTGAACGGGAAGCCCAGGAGCTTGAGCAGCGCCCGGCCCTCGTCGTCGGTCGACGCGGTGGTGACCACGGTGATGTCCATGCCCCGCGGCCGATCGATCTTGTCCTGGTCGATCTCGTGGAACACCGACTGCTCGGTCAGACCGAACGTGTAGTTGCCGTGGCCGTCCAGCTTCCGACCGTCGAGGCCGCGGAAGTCGCGGATACGCGGCAGCGAGATGGACAGCAACCGGTCCAGGAACTCCCACATCCGGTCGCCCCGGAGGGTGACCTTCGCGCCGATCGGCATGCCCTCACGCAGCTTGAACTGCGCGATCGACTTGGTCGCCCGGCGAATCAGCGGCTTCTGACCGGTGATGGTGGTCAGGTCACGGACCGCGCCGTCGATCAGCTTGGCATCACGGGCAGCCTCGCCGACACCCATGTTGACGACGATCTTGACAAGACCGGGCGTCTGCATCGGGTTGCCGTACTTGAACTGCTCCTGGATGGCCGGCACGACCTCGGAGCGGTACTTCTGCTTGAGACGCGGCAGCGTCTTCGCTTCGGTAGCGGCAGTCATCAGAGTTCCTTACCGGTCGTGCGCGCGATCCGGACCTTGTTGCCGTTCTCGTCAATCTTGTAACCGATGCGAGTCGGCTTGCCGTCGCCGTCCAGCACCTGCACGTTCGAGATGTGGATGGCGGCTTCCTGGGTGACGATGCCACCGGTCTTCGAACCGCGCTGGTTCGTACGGATGCGCTCGTGCTTCTTGATCCGGTTGACGCCCTCGACCAGGACCTTGTCCCGCGTCGGGTAGGCCGCGATGACCTTACCCTTGGCGCCCTTGTCCTTACCGGCGATGACGACGACCGTGTCGCCCTTCTTGATCTTCACGGTCAGAGCACCTCCGGCGCCAGGCTGATGATCTTCATGAACCGCTTGTCGCGCAGCTCGCGCCCGACCGGGCCGAAGATGCGGGTGCCGCGGGGGTCCCCGCCGTCCTTGATGATGACGGCGGCGTTCTCGTCGAAACGGATGTACGAGCCGTCCGGGCGGCGCCGCTCCTTGCTGGTGCGGACGACGACCGCCTTGACGACGTCACCCTTCTTCACACCGGCACCGGGGATGGCGTCCTTGACCGTGGCCACGATGACGTCGCCGATGCTCGCGTAACGGCGACCGGAACCGCCGAGCACACGGATGCACAGGATCTCCCGGGCACCCGTGTTGTCGGCGACGCGGAGTCGCGACTCCTGCTGGATCACGTCTGTCTCCTATGTCTGCCAGTTCTCCGGGCCACAGGCCCGAAGCTTGGCGGAACGATGGTCCGCTGGGCCGGCACAAGCCGGCCCAGCGCACTCACTTGGCCTTTTCGAGGATCTCCACGATGCGCCACCGCTTGGTGGCGGAGAGCGGACGCGTCTCCATGATCGAGACCCGGTCGCCCACGCCGGCAGCGTTCTGCTCGTCGTGCACCTTCAGCTTCCGCGTACGGCGGATGACCTTGCCGTACAGGGCGTGCTTGACCCGGTCCTCGACCTCGACAACGACGGTCTTGTCCATCTTGTCGCTGACCACGAGCCCATCACGCGTCTTGCGCTGAGCGCGCGGAGCGGCGCTGGTGTTCTCACTCATGCCGTCACCTCGTCCGGCGCGACCGAGAGACCGAGCTCCCGCTCACGCATGATCGTGTAGATCTTCGCGATGTCCTTGCGGACGACCTGGAGCCGACGGTGATTGTCGAGCTGCCCGGTCGCGCGCTGCACACGAAGGTTGAACAGCTCAGCCTTGGCCTCCCGGAGCTTCGCGACCAGTTCCTCTTCAGGAAGCTCGCGGAGCTCGGCGGCCTTAACGCCCGCTGCCATCAGCTTTCACCCACTTCGCGTGTCACGATGCGGCACTTCATCGGGAGCTTGTGGATCGCGCGGCGCATCGCCTCACGCGCGACCGTCTCGTTCGGGAACGACATCTCGAAGAGGATGCGTCCCGGCTTGACGTTCGCCACCCACCACTCGGGAGAGCCCTTACCGGAACCCATGCGGGTCTCGGCCGGCTTCTTCGTGAGGGCCTGGTCCGGGAAGATCGAGATCCAGACCTTGCCGCCACGCTTGATGTGACGGGTCATGGCGATACGAGCCGACTCGATCTGACGGTTCGTCACGTACGCCGGCTCGAGAGCCTGGATACCGAACTCACCGAAGACGACCCGGTTACCACCCTTGGACGCGCCACTACGGTCCGGGTGATGCGGCTTACGGAAGCCCTTGGGGGGCTTACGCGGCATCAGCATGTGTCAGCCCTCCTGCTGCGTCTCGGCCGAAGCCGGAGCCGCGGCGACCGCGGCGTCGTTCACGTTGTCGCCGTCACCGGTGGACCGGGACTGGGCCGCAGCCCGTCCGGCCTCGGTGCCGCCCGCGGTCGTGCCGGACGAACCGGAACGGCCACGGCGCGGACGCTCGGGACGCTCGGCGCGGTCACGGCGCGGGCGCGCGGGCGCCTCCGCCACGGCCTCGCGACCCGGAACGGCGTCGCCCTTGTAGATCCAGACCTTCACGCCGATCCGGCCGAACGTGGTACGGGCCTCGAAGAAGCCGTACTCGATGTTGGCGCGGAGCGTGTGCAGCGGGACGCGACCCTCACGGTAGAACTCCGTGCGGCTCATCTCCGCGCCGCCGAGACGGCCGGAGACCTGCACCCGGATGCCCTTGCAGATCGGGTTCTTCATGGCCGACTGCATGGCCTTGCGCATCGCGCGGCGGAAGCTGACCCGGGAGGACAGCTGCTCCGCTACACCCTGCGCGACCAGCTGAGCGTCCGACTCGGGGTTCTTCACCTCGAGGATGTTCAGCTGGACCTGCTTGCCGGTGAGCTTCTCGAGCTCGCCACGGATCCGGTCGGCCTCCGCACCCTTACGGCCGATGACGATGCCCGGCCGGGCGGTGTGGATGTCGACGCGTACCCGGTCACGGGTCCGCTCGATGTCCACCTTGGAGATGCCGGCGCGCTCGAGGCCCTTGGACATCATGCGGCGGATCTTGACGTCCTCGCCGATGTAGTCCTTGTAGAGCTTGTCCGCGAACCAGCGGCTCTTCCAGTCGGTGGAGATGCCGAGACGGAACCCGGTGGGGTGAACCTTCTGACCCATTACTCGGCACCCTCCGTGCTCTGGGACTCGGCCTTCGGCGCAGCCTTCTTGGCTGTGGCCTTCTTCGCCGGGCGGGCCGTCTGGACCGCCTCGACCGCGATGGTGATGTGGCTCGTGCGCTTGCGGATCCGGTACGCCCGGCCCTGCGCCCGCGGCCGGAACCGCTTGAGCGTGGGGCCCTCGTCGACGAACGCCTCGCTGACGAGGAGAGCGTCGGGGTCGAGCCGCTCGTTGTTCTCCGCGTTCGCAATGGCGCTGGCAAGCACCTTGTAGACCTGCTCGCTGGCGGCCTGCGGCGCGAACTGCAGGACGACCAGCGCCTCCTTCGCGGGCAGACCGCGGACGAGGTTGACCACACGGCGAGCCTTGCTCGGCGAAATGCGGACGTGCTTCGCAACTGCGCGAGAGCCCGGAAGCGCCGGAGCGTCATTCTTTACTGGCATCGCTGTAACCCCTTTCTTATCCGTGGACTGACTAGCGACGACGGCTCTTGCGGTCGTCCTTCTCGTGACCCTTGAACGTCCGGGTCAGAGCGAACTCGCCGAGCTTGTGCCCGACCATCGCCTCACTGATGAACACCGGGACGTGCTTACGTCCGTCGTGCACAGCGATCGTGTGCCCGAGCATGTCGGGAACGATGGTCGAACGCCGCGACCAGGTCTTGATGACGTTCTTCGAGTTCTTCTCGTTCTGGACTTCCACCTTCTTGAGGAGGTGGTCGTCGACGAACGGGCCCTTCTTCAGGCTGCGAGGCATCTTTTAACTCCCGTTACCCGCGCTTGCGGGTGGCGTAGCGGCGGCGAACGATCAGCTTGTCGCTCTCCTGGCCCTTGCGGCGGGTACGGCCCTCCGGCTTACCAGCCGGGTTGACCGGGTGACGACCACCGGAGGTCTTACCCTCACCACCACCGTGCGGGTGGTCGACAGGGTTCATGGCGACACCACGGACGGTCGGGCGCTTGCCCTTCCACCGCATACGGCCGGCTTTACCCCAGTTGATGTTCGACTGCTCGGCGTTACCGATCTCACCGATGGTCGCGCGGCAACGGATGTCGACGCGACGGATCTCGCCGGAGGGCATACGCAGCGTGGCGTAGGCACCCTCACGACCGAGCAGCTGGATACCGACGCCGGCCGAACGGGCCAGCTTGGCTCCACCGCCGGGACGAAGCTCCACACCGTGGATCGTCGTACCGACCGGGATGTTGCGCAGGGGAAGGTTGTTCCCCGGCTTGATGTCCGCGCCCACGCCCGACTCGACGCGGTCGCCCTGCTTCAGGTCCTTCGGCGCCAGGATGTAGCGCTTCTCACCATCGGCGTAGTGCAGCAGCGCGATGCGGGAGGTGCGGTTGGGGTCGTACTCGATGTGAGCGACCTTGGCCGGCACGCCGTCCTTGTCGTTCCGCTTGAAGTCGATCAGGCGGTACTGACGCTTGTGGCCGCCACCCTGGTGACGGGTGGTGATCCGGCCGTGAACGTTGCGGCCGCCCTTCTTGGGCAGCGGGACCAGCAGCGACTTCTCCGGCGTCGACCGAGTGATCTCGGCGAAGTCGGCGACGCTCGAGCCACGACGGCCCGGAGTGGTCGGCTTGTACTTACGGATTGCCATGATTCACAAACCCCTTAGCTGACCGGGCCGCCGAAGGCCTCGATACGGTCACCGTCAGCCAGCTTCACCATCGCGCGCTTGGTCGCCTTGCGCTGACCCCAACCGGTCTTGGTGCGCTTGCGCTTGCCCTCGCGGTTCGCCGTGTTCACGGTCAGCACGCGGACGTTGAAGATCTGCTGGATCGCGATCTTGATCTGGGTCTTGTTCGCGTCCGGACGGACCTCGAACGTGTACCAGTTCTGGTCGAGAACGCTGTAGCTCTTCTCGGAGACCACCGGGGCGACGATGATGTCGCGCGGGTCGGCGATCGTGCTCACTTGTCGCCCTCCTCGGACTTCTCGGACCCGCCCAGGAACTCGTCGAGCGCGGCCTTCGTGAAGACCACCTCGTCGGCGACCAGCACGTCGTAGGTGTTGAGCTGGCCGGCCTCGAGGAGGTGAACGGTCGGCTCGTTGCGCAGCGACACCCAGTTCAGCTCGTCCTGGCTGTCCAGAACGACCAGGACCTTGGTGGTCTGGGCGACCTTGCGCAGCGTCGTGATGGCGGCCTTGGTCGACGGCTTGTCGCCGGTGACGAACGCCTCGACCACGAACACGCGGCCGTCACGAGCCCGGTCGGAGAGGGCGCCACGCAGAGCGGCGGCCTTCATCTTCTTGGGGGTCCGCTGGCTGTAGTCGCGCGGCACGGGACCGTGCACGACGCCACCGCCGGTGAACTGCGGCGCGCGGATCGAGCCCTGACGGGCGCGACCGGTGCCCTTCTGCTTGTACGGCTTCTTGCCGCCGCCGGAGACCTCGCCGCGCGTCTTGGCCTTGTGCGTGCCCTGACGGGCCGCGGCCAGCTGCGCCACGACGACCTGGTGCATCAGCGGAATGTTCGCCTGGACGTCGAAGACGTTGGCGGGCAGGTCGACAGAGCCGGCCTTGGTGCCCTCCGCATTGATCACGTCAACCGAGCTCACTTGGCACCACCCTTCGCGGTCTTCTTCGCCGCGGTGCGGACAAGGATCAGCGCGCCCTTGGGACCGGGCACCGCGCCGCGGACCAGGATCAGGTTGCGCTCGGTGTCGACCGCCTGGATCACCAGGTTCTGCACGGTGAAGCGCTTGCCACCCATGCGACCGGCCATCTTGACACCCTTGAAGACGCGACCCGGGGTCGCGCAGGCGCCGATCGAGCCGGGCGAGCGGTGCTTGCGCTCGACACCGTGGCTCGCGCGCAGGCCGTGGAAGCCGTGACGCTTCATGACACCGGCGTAGCCCTTGCCCTTGGTCTTACCGGTCACGTCGATCGGCTGGCCGACCGTGAACGCGTCAACGGTGACTTCCTGGCCGAGCTCGTACTCGCTGGCGTCGACGGTGCGCAGCTCCACCACGTGGCGGCGCGGCGAAACGCCGGCCTTGGCGAACTGGCCGCTCTCCGGCTTGTTCACCTTCCGCGGGTCGATCGCGCCGTACGCCAGCTGGACAGCCGCGTAGCCGTCCTTCTCATCGGTACGGACCTGGGTCACGACACAAGGGCCGGCCTGCACCACGGTTACCGGGACGACCTTGTTGTTATCCCAGACCTGGGTCATGCCGAGCTTGGCGCCCAGGATCCCCTTAACTTGCCTGTCCATTGTCCGGTCCCTACAGCTTGATCTCGATGTCGACGCCAGCCGGCAGGTCGAGGCGCATGAGCGAGTCGACCGTCTTCGGAGTCGGGTCGATGATGTCGATCAGACGCTTGTGCGTGCGCATCTCGAAGTGCTCGCGCGAGTCCTTGTACTTGTGCGGCGAACGGATCACGCAGAAACGGTTGATCTCCGTGGGCAGCGGCACCGGGCCTGCGACCTGCGCCCCGGTACGCGTCACCGTCTCGACGATCTTCCGCGCCGAGGAGTCGACGACCTCGTGGTCATAGGCCTTGAGCCGGATGCGGATCTTCTGTCCCGCCATGGTGGCTTCTGTTTCCTTCTCTCGATGCCGCTACCTGCGGAAGCGGGTAACCTCCGCATGCCCGCAGGACGCTTGATCCTGCGTTGTCCGACCCCGCGGTCGGGCGTGTCGCGCCTCCGGGCCTATGGAGCCCAGGCAGAGTGTCAAGCACTCCAGTCGATCACGGGGATCTGTGGTGTCGGGCGGCAAACAGAACACACCCGGACACCCGGCGAGGGTGGGCAACTGAGGACAGCTACCCACCCCGCGCGGACGCAACCTGACTAGTATGCCGGATTGAATCCGGCATTACCAATCGGGGTCACCTGAGGGCAGAGCCCTCAATCACTTGGTGATCTTCGTGACCGTTCCGGCGCCGACGGTGCGGCCACCCTCACGGATCGCGAACTTCAGACCCTGGTCCATGGCGATCGGCTGGATCAGCTTCACGGACATGGAGGTGGAGTCGCCCGGCATGACCATCTCGGTGCCCTCGGGCAGCGTGACGACGCCGGTGACGTCCGTGGTGCGGAAGTAGAACTGCGGCCGGTAGTTCTGGAAGAACGGGGTGTGCCGGCCACCCTCCTCCTTCGAGAGGATGTAGACCTGGCCCTCGAACTCCGTGTGAGGAGTAGAGGTACCCGGCTTCACGACGACCATGCCGCGCTCGACGTCCTCGCGCTTGATGCCGCGGAGCAGCAGGCCGACGTTCTCGCCAGCGCGAGCCTCGTCGAGCAGCTTGCGGAACATCTCGATGCCGGTGCAAACGGTCTTGGTCGACTTCTCGCGGATACCCACGATCTCGACCTCCTCGTTCGGCTTGAGGATGCCACGCTCGGCGCGACCGGTCACCACGGTGCCACGGCCGGTGATCGTGAAGACGTCCTCGATCGGCATGAGGAACGGCTTCTCGGTCTCACGCTCGGGCTGCGGGATCGCGGTGTCGACCGCGTTCATCAGCTCGAGGAGCTTGCCGGTCCACTCGGGGTCACCCTCGAGGGCCTTGAGCGCCGAGACGCGCACGACCGGCAGGTCGTCGCCCGGGAACTCGTAGGTGCTGAGCAGCTCGCGAACCTCGAGCTCGACGAGCTCCAGGAGCTCCTCGTCCTCGACCATGTCGCTCTTGTTCAGGGCGACGACGATGTACGGAACGCCGACCTGGCGGGCCAGGAGGACGTGCTCCTTGGTCTGCGGCATCGGGCCGTCGGTCGCGGCGACCACCAGGATCGCGCCGTCCATCTGCGCGGCACCGGTGATCATGTTCTTGATGTAGTCGGCGTGGCCGGGGCAGTCCACGTGCGCGTAGTGACGCGCCGCGGTCTGGTACTCGACGTGCGCGATCGAGATCGTGATACCACGGGCCTTCTCTTCAGGCGCCTTGTCGATCTCGTCGAACGGGGTGTACGGGTTCAGGTCCGGGAACTCGTCGTGCAGGACCTTCGTGATGGCCGCAGTCAGCGTCGTCTTACCGTGGTCGATGTGACCAATGGTGCCGATGTTGACGTGCGGCTTAGTCCGCTCGAACTTCGCCTTCGCCACTGGTGTCCTCCTGTGGACTGATCATTACTTTTCGCCCGGCACGCCAGTAAGGCGCTCAGGACTCTGTCGACTGCCAGTGCACGTGCGGCCCTCGACAGGCCGCACGTGCCTCAACGCATCAGGCGCCGGTGGCCTTAGCGATGATCTCCTTCGCCACGTTCTGAGGAACCTCGGCGTAGGAGTCGAACAGCATGCTGTAGCTCGCCCGGCCCGCAGTCTTCGACCGGAGGTCGCCGACGTAGCCGAACATCTCCGAGAGCGGGACCAGAGCCTTGACGACGCGAGCGCCGTGGCGCTCCTCCATCGACTGGATCATGCCACGCCGGGAGTTGAGGTCGCCGATGACGTCACCCATGTTGTCCTCAGGGGTGGTGACCTCAACGGCCATCATCGGCTCGAGGAGAGCCGGGTCGGCCTTGCGGGCCACTTCCTTCATCGCCATGGAGCCGGCGATCTTGAACGCCATCTCGGAGGAGTCGACCTCGTGGTACTGACCGTCGACCAGCGTGAACCTCACGCCGACCAGCGGGTAGCCGGCGAGGACGCCGTACTGCAGGGAGTCCTGCGCACCCGCGTCCACCGAGGGGATGAACTCCTTGGGGATGCGTCCACCGGTCACCGCGTTCACGAACTCGTACGTGGGGCCGTCCGCGTCGAGCGGCAGCGGCTCGACGTTGACGACGACCTTCGCGTACTGGCCCGAGCCACCGGTCTGCTTCTTGTGGACGTACGTGTGCTTCTCCACAGTGCCGCGGATCGTCTCGCGGTAGGCCACCTGCGGCTTGCCGATGTTGGCCTCGACGCTGAACTCGCGGCGCATGCGGTCCACCAGGAT
This sequence comes from Actinoplanes sp. CA-252034, assembly GCF_050956125.1. Classification (NCBI taxonomy): domain Bacteria; kingdom Bacillati; phylum Actinomycetota; class Actinomycetes; order Micromonosporales; family Micromonosporaceae; genus Actinoplanes; species Actinoplanes sp. CA-252034. Next base: position 652,689 of record NZ_CP191846.1, on the reverse strand, counting down.
GTCCAGGTGGAGCTCGCCCATGCCGGCGATGATCGTCTGACCGGTCTCCTCGTCGTTGAAGACGCGGAAGGTCGGGTCCTCCTCGGCCAGACGCTGGATCGCAGTGCCCAGCTTCTCCTGGTCCGACTTGGTCTTCGGCTCGATGGCGACCTGGATGACCGGCTCCGGGAAGGTCATCGACTCGAGGATGACCGGCTTGGCCGGGTCGCTGAGCGTGTCACCGGTGGTGGTCTGCTTCAGACCCTGGACGGCGATGATGTCGCCGGCCTGCGCGGTGGCGCGCTCCTCACGCTTGTTCGCGTGCATCTGGTAGATCTTGCCGATCCGCTCTTTCCGGTCCTTGGTGGAGTTGATCACCTGAGTACCGGTCTCGAGCGTTCCGGAGTAGACCCGGACGTACGTGAGCTTGCCGAGGTGCTTGTCGGTCTGGATCTTGAAGGCCAGCGCCGAGAAGGGCTCGTCGTTCGACGGCTTCCGCAGGACCACGGTCTCGCCGTCGGTCGCGGTGCCCTCGATGGCCGGGATGTCCAGCGGCGACGGCAGGAACTCGACAACGGCGTCCAGCATCGGCTGCACACCCTTGTTCTTGAACGCCGAGCCGCAGAGCACCGGGTTGGCCTTGCTGGCGATCGTGGCGCGCCGGATGGCGGCCCGGATCTCCTCGACCGAGACCTCTTCGCCCTCGAGGTACTTCTCCATCACGGCGTCATCGACGTCCGCGAGGGTCTCGATGAGCTTCTCGCGCCACTCGGCGGCCTGGTCGGCGAGGTCGGCCGGGATCTCCTCGACCGCGTAGTCCTCACCCTTCTGGGTCTCCCCACGCCAGGTGAGCGCGCGCATCTCGATCAGGTCGACGACACCGATGTGGTCGCCCTCGAGCCCGATCGGGATCTGGAGGACCAGCGGGGTGGCGTTGAGCCGGTCGATCATCATCTGCACGCAGCGGAAGAAGTCGGCGCCGGTCCGGTCGAGCTTGTTGACGAAGCACATCCGGGGGACGTCGTACTTGTCCGCCTGACGCCAGACGTTCTCGGTCTGGGGCTCCACGCCGGCAACCCCGTCGTACACCGCGACCGCACCGTCGAGCACACGCAGCGACCGCTCGACCTCGACCGTGAAGTCGACGTGGCCGGGCGTGTCGATGATCTGGATCGTGTGGCCCTTCCACTCGCACTTGGTGGCGGCGGAAGTGATGGTGATACCGCGTTCCTGCTCCTGCTCCATCCAGTCCATGACGGCGGCGCCCTCGTGGACTTCACCGATCTTGTACGTGATGCCGGTGTAGAACAGGATGCGCTCAGTCGTCGTCGTCTTACCAGCGTCGATGTGCGCCATGATGCCGATGTTGCGAACCTTGGCGAGCGCGTCTGCGGCGGCCACGTCCATCCCTACTTTTCTTCGTCGTCGTCTCGTGGACCGGTACGACTGCCGTGGCCCGGCGGTTGCCGGGCCCGCAGCAGGTTCTTACCAGCGGTAGTGCGCGAAGGCCTTGTTGGACTCCGCCATCTTGTGAGTGTCCTCGCGACGCTTGACAGCGGCACCCAGGCCGTTGCTGGCGTCGAGCAGCTCGTTCTGGAGGCGCTCGATCATGGTCTTCTCGCGGCGGGCCTTGGAGTACTGGACCAGCCAGCGCAGACCGAGGGTGGTCTGGCGCGGGGTGCGGACCTCGACCGGAACCTGGTAGGTCGCGCCACCGACACGGCGGCTGCGAACCTCGAGGGTCGGCTTGACGTTGTCCATGGCGCGCTTGAGGATCACCACGGGGTCGGTGCCGCTCTTCTCGCGGGCGCCTTCCAGGGCTCCATACACGATGCGCTCGGCGAGCTGACGCTTGCCGGCCGTGAGGATCTTGTTGACCAGCTGCGTTACCAGCGGGGAGTTGTACACCGGGTCAGCGACCACAGGGTGGCGCGGAGCGGGTCCCTTACGCGGCATGTCAGCTCTTCTCCTTCTTCGCGCCGTAACGGCTGCGGGCCTGCTTGCGGTTCCGGACACCCTGGGTGTCCAGCGAACCGCGAACGATCTTGTAGCGGACGCCCGGAAGGTCCTTAACACGACCGCCACGCACGAGCACGATGGAGTGCTCCTGCAGGTTGTGGCCGACGCCCGGGATGTACGCCGTCACCTCGATCTGGCTGCTGAGCTTCACACGAGCGACCTTGCGCAGCGCAGAGTTCGGCTTCTTGGGGGTGGTGGTGTACACGCGCGTGCACACGCCGCGCCGCTGAGGACTTCCCTTCAGCGCCGGCGTCTTCGTCTTGCTCGTCTTCGCCTGGCGGCCCTTGCGGACCAGCTGCTGGATCGTGGGCACCGGGTTTCTCCGCTCCCTTCGGCCGCTTCCTGTAATACGGCCGCACCGTGTATGTCTGCCTCTGTGTGCCGGACCCTCCCCGGTGGGGAGTGTCCCGCACCCGCGGTCGGGCGTGTCGTCCGGCTCACGGTCCCATCGCGCGTGAAAGGTTCACGCGCTCCGGATGTTGTCTGTGTGAACAGGGCCGTTCGCCGACCCTGTTCGTCGTGGTGCTCTACCCGTCGCACGTTCCGAAACGGGTGCACGCACGAGTTGCCCGGGCGAGCCCGGGCACGAGGGGAAAGACTACCCACCCTGCGCACCCAGGTCAAAATGAGCCCAGGCTCCCACGATGGACATCTCCGTATACCAGTGTACCGGGTACTCCTGCGCACCATCTCCGCGGTGCCGGATCTGCGCTCTGGGCAGTGTCACAGCGGTGTTGAGCGCTCATGACAACTGCAGTGCCAGACCCAGGCCGAGAGCCACCAGGGACAGTGCGGCGCCGGTGATGCCGCAGGCGATCCCGGCCGTGCTCAGCCCCCGTCCGGTGAACCGGACCCGGCCGGGCGCGGCAGGTCTCGCGATCTGCCGGCGGGCGAACACCCCGAGCGACACCGCGCCCGCGCACGCCATCACGCTGAGCAGAACGAACGCCCCAGCGATCCAACCGCCCCACCCCTCCTCCGCCCCGGACAGCCCGAAGCAGAGCACCGCGATCGAGACCAGGATCGCACCGATGCCGGCCACCAGCGACCCGATCGCCGCACCCGAGGTGAGCGGGGCCACCTGGAGGTGGACCAGGCCGAACCCGGTCCCGGTCACCTGATCCACCCGCTCGGGCTGCCAGGCCGCGGTGGGCGGCGGAGGCGGCACGTAGGCGTAGGGCGGCGACGCATACGCCGAGGGCGGCGCACTGTACGGCGTCGGCGGAGGGCCGAACGACGGCTGGTACGGCGGGCCGGGGGGTTGCGTCATATCGAAAGCATGTCACCCGTACGAGCCCCGCTGCAGCCCACCCTGTGCGGCCGTGGCGGCGGATTCAGTCGGTGCCCGGGGCGAAGTCCTGCCCCGTGGGCGCCGCGGCCAGGTGGAGCAGGCCGGCGATCAGCAAGACCACCAACGCGGTCAGGGCGAGCACCAGCCCCGCCCAGGCGAGCCGCTGCCCTCGCCGGATCCAGGCCGAGCCGGTCAGGTAGCCGCCCGCCGCATAGGCCTGACGGGCCGCCTGGCGGGCCAGCAGCAACGCCAGCGTGGCCGGAATCACCCCGCCCACGAGCGGGCCGGTGAGCAGCCCCACCAGGCCGAGGGCGAAGACGGCCCGCGCCTTCGTCGCCGGCACCGGCTCCGGGTCCATCGGGTGGCGGGTGGGGACGACGGGAAGAGTCACCAGACCATCTTAGGAACGCCCATGGGGCGGCCGCGCCATGCGCGACCGCCCCATGGGGAGAAACCCTTAGCGGTACGACCCGAAGTCGAAGTCGTCCAGCGGCACAGCCTGCCCGCTGGCCGGCCCGAAGCCGTAGTCGGTCTCCGGGTACCCGGTCATCGAGTACACCTTCGCCTTGGCCTCCTCGGTCGGCTCGACCCGGATGTTGCGGTACTTGGAGATACCGGTACCGGCCGGGATGAGCTTACCGATGATGACGTTCTCCTTGAGGCCCACCAGCGAGTCGCTGCGCGAGTTGATCGCAGCGTCGGTGAGCACCCGGGTGGTCTCCTGGAAGGAGGCCGCCGAGAGCCAGGAGTCGGTCGCCAGCGAGGCCTTGGTGATACCCATGAGCACCGGACGACCGGCGGCGGGCTCGCCACCCTCGCCGACGAGCCGGCGGTTCTCCGACTCGAAGAGCGCCCGGTCGACCAGGATGCCCGGCAGGAACTCGGTGGCACCGGAGTCGATGACCGTCACCCGCTTGAGCATCTGGCGGATGATGATCTCGATGTGCTTGTCGTGGATGAGCACACCCTGCGAGCGGTAGACCTCCTGGACCTCACTGGTCAGGTGGACCTGGACCGCACGCGGGCCCATGATGCGCAGCAGCTCGTGCGGGTCGATGGTGCCCTCGGTGAGCTTCTCGCCGACGCCGACGTGGCCGCCGTCCGGGATGCGCAGCTTGACGCGCTTGGAGATCTTGTCGTAGACGATCTCCTCGCTGCCGTCGTCCGGCACCACGATGATCTTGCGAGAGCGCTCGCCGTCCTCGATGCGCACGCGTCCCGGGGTGTCGGCGATGGGCGCCTTGCCCTTGGGCACACGGGCCTCGAAGATCTCCTGGACACGCGGCAGACCCTGGGTGATGTCCTCACCCGCGACACCACCGGTGTGGAAGGTACGCATCGTCAGCTGCGTGCCGGGCTCACCGATCGACTGGGCCGCGATGATGCCGACGGCCTCGCCGATGTCGACCGCCTTGCCGGTCGGCAGCGACCGGCCGTAGCAGGCCGCGCACACGCCCAGCTTCGACTCACAGGTGAGCACGCTGCGGACCCGCACGTTCTCGACACCCGCGGCGACCAGCTTGTCGACGAGGATCGAGTTGAGGTCGTCACCGCGGGCCACCACCAGGTTGCCGTTGCTGTCGCTGATGTCGTCGGCCAGCGTCCGGGCGTGCACACCGGTCTCGGCGTGCACGTGGACGACCAGCTTGCCGTCCGCCTCGCGCTCGCCCACCTGCATCGGGATCGCGCGCTCGGTGCCGCAGTCCTCTTCGCGGATGATGACGTCCTGCGAGACGTCCACCAGACGACGGGTCAGGTAACCCGAGTCGGCGGTACGCAGCGCGGTGTCGGCCAGACCCTTACGGGCACCGTGCGTGGAGATGAAGTACTCCAGAACGGTCAGACCCTCACGGTACGACGAGGTGATCGGGCGCGGGATGATCTCGCCCTTGGGGTTGGCCACCAGACCACGGATCGCGGCGATCTGCCGGAGCTGGAGGAGGTTACCGCGGGCGCCGGAGTTGATCATGACCCAGAGCGGGTTCTCCTGCGGCAGCGCGGTCTCCATCTCCTTGGAGATCTCGTTGGTCGCCTTGGTCCAGATGTCGATGAGCTCGCTACGACGCTCCTCGGAGGTGATCAGACCGCGCTGGTACTGCTTGTCGATCTGGTCGGCCTCACCCTGGTAGCGGGCGAGGATCTCCGGCTTGCGCGGCGGTGCGATGACGTCGCCCATACCGATCGTCACACCGGACCAGGTGGCCCAGTGGAAGCCGGCCTCCTTGAGCGCGTCGAGGGTCGCGGCCAGGGCGACCTTCGGGAAGCGCTCGGCGAGGTCGTTGACGATCGCCGACAGCTGACCCTTGCGGATCTCGTAGTTGACGTACCGGTACCCCGGAGGCAGCGTCTCGTTGAAGATGACACGGCCCAGGGTGGTCTCGACCAGGACCTGGTCACCCTCCACCCAGTCCTCGGGCGCGACCCAGGCCTCGCCCTTGGCACCGTTGTCCACGCCGATGATCTCGCGGAGGCGGACCTTGATGGACGCCTGGAGGTGCAGCTCACCGTTGTCGAACGCCATCCGAGCCTCGGCGTCCGAGCTGAACACCCGGCCCTCACCCTTGGCACCGACGGTCTGGTGCGTCAGGTAGTACAGCCCGATGACCATGTCCTGGGTGGGCATGGTGACCGGCTTGCCGTCGGCCGGCTTGAGGATGTTGTTCGACGACAGCATCAGGATCCGGGCCTCGGCCTGCGCCTCGGCCGACAGCGGCACGTGCACCGCCATCTGGTCACCGTCGAAGTCGGCGTTGAACGCCGTACAGACGAGCGGGTGGATCTGAATGGCCTTGCCCTCGACCAGCTGGGGCTCGAAGGCCTGGATGCCGAGGCGGTGCAGGGTGGGCGCGCGGTTCAGCAGAACCGGGTGCTCACTGATGACCTCTTCGAGGACGTCCCACACGACCGGGCGCTGACGCTCGACCATCCGCTTGGCGGACTTGATGTTCTGCGCGTGGTTCAGATCGACCAGGCGCTTCATCACGAACGGCTTGAACAGCTCCAGCGCCATCTGCTTCGGCAGGCCGCACTGGTGCAGCTTGAGCCGGGGGCCGACGACGATGACGGAACGACCGGAGTAGTCCACGCGCTTGCCGAGCAGGTTCTGACGGAACCGGCCCTGCTTGCCCTTGAGCATGTCCGACAGCGACTTCAGCGGGCGGTTACCCGGACCGGTGACCGGCCGGCCACGACGACCGTTGTCGAACAGCGCGTCGACGGCCTCCTGGAGCATCCGCTTCTCGTTGTTGACGATGATCTCGGGAGCACCGAGGTCGATCAGACGCTTGAGGCGGTTGTTCCGGTTGATGACCCGGCGGTACAGGTCGTTCAGGTCGGAGGTGGCGAAACGGCCACCGTCGAGCTGCACCATCGGGCGCAGGTCCGGCGGGATGACCGGGACGCAGTCCAGGACCATGCCGAGCGGCGAGTTGCGGGTGTTCAGGAACGCCGCGACGACCTTGAGCCGCTTGAGCGCCCGGATCTTCCGCTGGCCCTTGCCGCTGCGGATGATCTCCCGAAGGTTCTCCGCCTCGGCGTCCAGGTCCATGTTCTGGAGCAGCGCCTTGATGGCCTCGGCACCCATGCCGCCGGTGAAGTACTCACCGAAGCGGTCACGCAGCTCGCGGTAGAGCAGCTCGTCGGTGACCAGCTGCTTGGAGTCGAGCTTGCGGAAGGTGTCGAGCACCTCGTCGAGGCGGTCGATCTCGCGCTGGGCCTTGTCCCGGATCTGGCGCATCTCGCGCTCGCCGGCTTCCTTGACCTTGCGGCGCACGTCGGCCTTGGCACCCTCGGCCTCGAGCTCGGCGAGGTCCTGCTCCAGCTTCGCAGCCCGCTTCTCGATCTCCGAGTCGCGGCTGTTCTCCGACTGGCGCTTCTCGGCGAAGATCTCGTTCTCGATCGTGGACATGTCACGGTGACGCGACTCGGCGTCAACGCTCGTGATCACGTACGAGGCGAAGTAGATGATCTTCTCGAGGTCCTTGGGAGCAAGGTCCAGCAGGTAGCCGAGCCGGCTCGGGACACCCTTGAAGTACCAGATGTGGGTCACCGACGCGGCCAGCTCGATGTGACCCATGCGCTCACGGCGGACCTTGGACCGGGTCACCTCGACGCCGCAGCGCTCACAGATGATGCCCTTGAACCGGACCCGCTTGTACTTGCCGCAGTAGCACTCCCAGTCCCGCTGAGGACCGAAGATCTTCTCGCAGAAGAGTCCGTCCTTCTCGGGCTTGAGGGTGCGGTAGTTGATCGTCTCGGGCTTCTTGACCTCGCCGTGCGACCACTGCCGGATGTCGTCAGCGGTAGCAAGGCCGATGCGCAACTCGTCGAAGAAGTTGACGTCGAGCACTTGGACTATCCCTCGTGTTTCGTTGCTCGGGTGAATTCAAGGCCGGCGGGTGGCGGCCCCGGGCTCATACGAGCCGGGGCCGCCTTCCGTCAGATCTCCTCGACGCTGCTGACGCCCTCGTTCGGGCGACGCGACAGGTCGATACCGAGTTCCTCCGCGGCCCGGAAGACCTCGTCGTCGGTCTCACGCATCTCGAGCGCCACACCGTCGCTGGACAGCACCTCGACGTTCAGGCACAGCGACTGGAGCTCCTTGAGAAGCACCTTGAACGACTCGGGGATTCCCGGCTCCGGGATGTTCTCGCCCTTGACGATGGCCTCGTAGACCTTCACTCGGCCGAGGACGTCGTCGGACTTGATGGTGAGCAGCTCCTGCAGGGCATATGCCGCCCCGTAGGCCTGCATGGCCCAGCACTCCATCTCGCCGAACCGCTGGCCACCGAACTGCGCCTTACCACCCAGCGGCTGCTGCGTGATCATCGAGTACGGGCCGGTCGACCGAGCGTGGATCTTGTCGTCGACCAGGTGGTTCAGCTTGAGGATGTAGACGTAGCCGACCGAGATCGGGTCCGGCAGAGGCTCACCGGAGCGGCCGTCGAACAGCTGCGCCTTACCGTCGCCGTTGACCAGCCGCTTACCGTCGCGGTTGACCAGCGTCGACTCGAGGAGGCCCTTGATCTCCTCCTCCTGAGCACCGTCGAAGACCGGAGTCGCGACATTGCTGTCGGCAACCGACTCGTGGGCCTCGATCGAGCGGAGCTGACGCTTCCACTCCTCGTCCTCACCCTCGACCGACCAGCCGGTCTTGGCGATCCACCCGAGGTGGGTCTCCAGAACCTGGCCGATGTTCATACGCGAGGGCACACCGAGCGGGTTGAGCACGATGTCGACCGGGGTGCCGTCCTCCAGGAACGGCATGTCCTCGACCGGCAGGATCTTGGAGATGACGCCCTTGTTGCCGTGCCGGCCCGCGAGCTTGTCACCGTCCTGGATCTTCCGCTTCTGGGCGACGTAGACCCGGACCAGCTCGTTCACGCCGGGGGGCAGTTCGTCGCCGTCCTCGCGGGAGAAGGTCCGGACACCGATGACGGTGCCGGTCTCGCCGTGCGGAACCTTCAGCGAGGTGTCCCGGACCTCCCGGGCCTTCTCACCGAAGATGGCGCGCAGCAGGCGCTCCTCCGGGGTCAGCTCGGTCTCGCCCTTCGGGGTGACCTTGCCGACCAGGATGTCGCCGGGCACGACCTCGGCGCCGATCCGGATGATGCCGCGCTCGTCCAGGTCGGCCAGCATCTCTTCGCTGACGTTCGGGATGTCGCGGGTGATCTCTTCCGGGCCGAGCTTGGTGTCGCGGGCGTCGACCTCGTGCTCCTCGATGTGGATCGAGGTGAGGACGTCCTGCTGCACGAGGCGCTGCGACAGGATGATCGCGTCCTCGTAGTTGTGGCCCTCCCAGCACATGAACGCGACGAGGAGGTTGCGCCCGAGCGCCATCTCACCCTCGTCGGTGCAGGGACCGTCGGCGATGACCTGGCCGGCCTCGATCCGGTCACCCTCGAACACGATCGGCTTCTGGTTGACGCAGGAGCCGGCGTTCGAGCGGCGGAACTTGTGCAGCAGGTAGGTACGCCGGTGGCCGTCGTCCTGGTGCACCGTCACGTAGTCGGCGCACAGGTCCTCGACCACGCCGCCGACCTCGGCGACGACCACGTCACCGGCGTCGACCGCGGCGCGGTACTCCATACCGGTGCCGACGAGCGGCGACTCGGCCTTGACCAGCGGCACGGCCTGACGCTGCATGTTCGCGCCCATGAGGGCACGGTTGGCGTCGTCGTGCTCGAGGAACGGGATCATCGCCGTCGCGACCGAGGTCATCTGCCGCGGCGAGACGTCCATGTAGTCGACCTCGGTGCCGGGCACGTAGTCGACCTCACCGCCCTTACGGCGGACCAGGACGCGGTCCTCGGCGAAGGTGTTGTCACTTGACAACACCGCGTTCGCCTGGGCCTTGATGAACCGGTCCTCCTCGTCAGCGGTGAGGTAGTGCACCTCGTCGCTGACGACGCCGTTCTCGACCTTCCGGTACGGCGTCTCGATGAAGCCGAACGGGTTGACCCGCGCGAACGTCGAGAGCGCGCCGATCAGACCGATGTTCGGGCCCTCAGGCGTCTCGATCGGGCACATCCGGCCGTAGTGGGACGGGTGCACGTCGCGAACCTCGAAGCCGGCCCGCTCACGGCTCAGACCACCGGGACCCAGCGCCGACAGACGGCGACGGTGGGTCAGACCCGCGAGCGGGTTGGTCTGGTCCATGAACTGCGACAGCTGCGAGGTGCCGAAGAACTCCTTGATCGCGGCCACGACGGGCCGGATGTTGATCAGGGTCTGCGGGGTGATCGCCTCGACGTCCTGGGTCGTCATCCGCTCGCGGACGACGCGCTCCATCCGGGACAGGCCCACGCGGACCTGGTTCTGGATGAGCTCGCCGACCGTACGCAGACGCCGGTTGCCGAAGTGGTCGATGTCGTCCGGCTCGTAACCGTCCTCACCGGCGTGCAGCCGGCAGAGGTAGTCCACGGTCTTGACGATGTCTTCCTCGGAGAGCGTGCCCCGGACGATCGGGACGTCGATCTCGAGCTTCTTGTTGAACTTGTAACGGCCGACCTTGGCGACGTCGTACCTCTTCGGGTTGAAGAAGAGGTTGTCGAGCAGGGTCTGCGCGTTCTCACGCGTCGGCGGCTCGCCAGGGCGGAGCTTGCGGTAGATGTCCAACAGGGCCTCGTCCTGCCCCGCGATGTGGTCCTTCTCCAGCGTCGTCATGAGCAGCTCGGACCAGCCGAACCGCTCACGGATCTGGTCGGCGGACCAGCCGATCGCCTTCAGCAGGACGGTGACGGCCTGCCGGCGCTTGCGGTCGATGCGGACACCGACCGTGTCGCGCTTGTCGATGTCGAACTCCAGCCAGGCACCCCGGCTCGGGATGACCTTGACGCTGGTGAGGTCGCGGTCGGAGGTCTTGTCCGGCTCCTTGGTGAAATACACGCCCGGCGAACGGACGAGCTGACTCACCACGACCCGCTCGGTGCCGTTGATGACGAACGTCCCCTTGGGGGTCATCATCGGGAAGTCACCCATGAACACGGTCTGGCTCTTGATCTCGCCAGTGGTGTTGTTGGTGAACTCCGCGGTCACGAACAGCGGGGCACAGTAGGTCAGGTCCTTCTCCTTGCACTCCTCGATCGAGGCCTTGACCTCGTCGAAGCGCGGAGCTGAGAAGGACAGCGACATGGTGCCGGAGAAGTCCTCAATGGGACTGATCTCTTCGAGGATCTCTGCGAGGCCCGAGTGGGCGTGCGGGTCGTCCGTCGTCCGGGCCTGCCAAGCCTCGTTGCCGACCAGCCAGTCGAACGACTCCGTCTGGAGGGCGAGGAGGTTGGGGACCTCTAGCTGCTCGGTGATCCGGCCGAAAGAGACCCGGCGGGGTGCGTAAGCGCTCGACGTACGGCTGGTCTTCGCAGGGCGGGAAGCTGCCAAGATGCGTCCTTCCGAGGACCGGTGCTGCTATGCGGCTGAGTTGCTGGTGCAACTGGTCTGCGTGCACTCCAATGAGCCCCCAAGAGAGTTATCCACATGGATATCTCAGTCGAAGGCAAGGCAGAAGGCAGCGCAAACTAGCAGTGTAGCCGCTCGGCTAACCGCTGTCCAGCCCCACACCCGAGGTCGCCTGCGGAACGTGTCCCCATCGCTCCTGACCTGCGCATCCACGGTCAGTGCTGTGACGGGGCCGCTCAGAAACGCGGCTGTCTCCTCTGGTGCCGGTCCGACGGGTATCGGAGGTAAACCCCCGTTACCCGTAGGGCGGCTGTCGCAAGCGCGGAAACTTGCTGATGTCAGCGTGCCTGCCCGCCGACACACAGTCAAGGGCTGTGCCGCGGGTCGGACGGTCGCGGTCATCCGCCCGGCACACCAATCGGACCATAACGCATGGTTAGCGAGGTTTGACACTCTTTGCCGCGCCGGTCCGCAGCCGGCCACGACGGCCTCGGTGAGCTGCCTGAACGCCGGGAACGACAATGGCGGGGATCCGTCGAGGATCCCCGCCATCGAAGCAGAACGCTGTGGAGCGTCAGATCACTTGAGGGTGACCTTCGCGCCCTCGCCCTCGAGCTTGGCCTTGGCGGCCTCGGCCTTCTCCTTGTTGACACCCTCGAGGATCGCCTTGGGGGCGGACTCGACGGCGTCCTTGGCCTCCTTGAGGCCCAGGCCGGTCAGCTCACGCACGACCTTGATGACCTGGATCTTCTTGCCACCGTCGCCCTCGAGGACCACGTCGAAGGAGTCCTTCTCGGCCTCGGCCTCGGCCGGGGCGGCACCCGGGGCGGCGGCGACGGCGACCGGAGCGGCAGCCTTGACGTCGAAGACGTCCTCGAACTGCTTCACGAACTCGGAGAGCTCGATGAGGGTCATTTCCTTGAAGGCCTCGAGCAGGTCTTCAGTGCTGATCTTCGCCATGGTGGCAACCTTTCCTAAGAACTTTGACGTTTAACGGTTCACGCGAGGCTCAGGCCTCCGCGGAACCGGCCTGCTCGCGCTGCGCCCGCAGAGCCTCGACCGTGCGCACCGTCTTGGTGAGGGGCGCCTGGAACGTGGCAGCGGCCTTGCTCAGGTTGGCCTTCATGGCGCCGGCCAGCTTGGCCAGCAGCACCTCACGGGACTCGAGGTCGGCAAGCTTGTTGACCTCGTCCGCCGTGATGGCCTTGCCCTCGAAGACACCGCCCTTGATGACCAGAACGGGGTGGGCCTTGGCGAAGGCACGGAGGCCCTTGGCCGCCTCGACCACGTCACCGTTCACGAAGGCGAGCGCGGTAGGACCGGTGAACAGCGCGTCGAGACCCTCGATACCCGCGTCGCTGGCAGCACGCTTCGCAAGCGTGTTCTTGGCGACGGCGTACTTGTTCTCGCCGCCCAGCGACCGCCGGAGCTCAGTGAGCTCCTTCACGGTGAGGCCGCGGTATTCGGTCAACACGGTGGCTGCCGAAGCACGGAAGTGGTCCGTGAGTTCGGCAACGGCCGAAGCCTTATCGGCCCGGACCGGCTTGTCCGCCATGTCCCTCCTCTCTCAGTGCTTCAGCCACTGGTCGAGAGGGTCCGCAAGAAAAGCAAAACGCCCCGGCGCAGGGCACGGGGCGGACTCGAACACACGCGCACGGGCGCGGCCGACGATCACGATCCGTTCTTCCCTGCACGGGTCGCCCACTTTAGGCGGGACCTTCGGCCGCGGCGTCCGTCTTGACGACGATCGCTGCGGCGACCAGCGGTCTATGGGTGGAACTTCAAGACGAGAGAGTACGCGGACCCGCCGCCGAAAACCAAATCGGCCCCGTCCCGCCTGTTTGGGCCGGTCCCGGCAATGCCGTCACGAGCGGTCGCGCCGGAGGCGGGCGTAGACGCCGAGGACCGCGGTGCACCACAGTGCCGTCCACCCGACCAGCACGAACACCTCGACCACGGACGGGGCGGTCCGCCCGCTCAGCGCACGGGACGTCGCCATCAGCGGGGGCACCAGCCAGGGGACGACCGAGTCGCTCAAGCCCAGGACCACGGCCAGGATCGACCCGCTCACCAGGATGCCCACTCCCGGCAGGATCCGGCGGGTGACGGCCCGGCCCGCGAGAGCGCCCAGCGCCACCGCCGCGGCCACCGACAGAAGGTGAGCAAGAACACCGAGGAGCACACCCGTCGCAAGACTCGGCTCCAGCGAACCGGGCTCGGGGCCGGTGATCGCGCGGAACGGCAGAGGCGCCAGCATCGCCAGCACGCACACCCCGATCGCGAGGACCGCCGCGGCGAGCAGGCCGGCCGCCGCCTCCCGGAGCGGGCCGACGGCCAGGCGGGCCAGCCTGCGCTGTGCGTCCGGTTCGGCGTCCAGCACGAGCTTGGTGAGCCACGCCAGGATCGGGAAGAGGCACGCCGCGGAGTAGCCGTAGGCGGTCGAGGCGGAGGACGGCCCGCCGCCGTAGAGAACGGACAGGACCGCCAGCACGGTGATCAGCGGCGCCGTGGCCCGGCCACCGCGCGCGAAACCGGCCAGGCGCATCCGGGTGAGCGCGATCATCGCCCCTCCCCCGGCTCAGGGCCCCGCTCGGGTACGCCCGACATCCTCTCGGCCACGCCGGAGCGCTCTCGGCGTACCCCCGAGGGGTCGAGATCCCGGACCCCGTGAACACGGTGACCGGACGCGCCCAGCCGGTCCATCGTCGCGGCGGCCTCGTGCCGCCGCACCAGGATCTCCACCACCACGTCGTCGGCATCGCCGTCGGCGGGAACCGGGTCCGGCCCGGCACGGAGGGTGCCGTCGGCGACCGTCCAGTGCAGCGCGCCCGGCAGGTTGGCGATCTCGCCGCGATGGTCACTGACCAGGACCGTGCCGCCGGCGCCGGTGACCTCGGCGACGATCTGCGGAATCAGCTCACGGGACGGGGCGTCCAGGCCCTCCCAGGGCTCGTCGAGGACCAGCAGGCCCGGCGGGGTGAGCAGCGCCTGGGCCAGGCCGACCTTCTGTGCGGTGCCCTTCGACAGCTCGGCGAGCGGGGTGCCGGCGTGGCCCGTCAGCCCCAGACGGTCGATCCACGGGTCGACGGCGGCCTGCGGCAGACGGCGCACCCCGGCCATCGCACGCAGGTAGCCCAGTGTGGTGAACGGCTGCGCGGCCGGGAAGCGCTCGGGGACCCAGCCGACGACGGCCGGCCGGTCACGAACCGAGCCCCGGGTCGGGCGCAGCACCCCGGCGGCCAGCTGGAGCAGCGTGGACTTGCCGGCGCCGTTACGGCCGAGGACCACGATCGTCCGGCCCGGCTCGATGGCGGCTCCCACTCCGTGCAGCGTCCACGGGGCGCGGCGGGCGTACCGGAACCAGACGTCGTCGAAACGCACGGCCGACAGCCTGCCACAGACCGTGCCCCGCACACAGGCCCGGAAAAGCGTCGAGCCCCCGGGGAAGTCCCCGGGGGCTCGGCGTGAGGCGGTATGTCAGGCGGTCTCGCCGTGCAGGTTCTTCTGCACGTTCGGGTCGACCTGGACGCCGGGGCCCATCGTGGTGGCGATGGTGACCTTCTTCAGGTACTTGCCCTTGGCCGCCGACGGCTTCGACCGCAGGACCTCGTCGAGGACCGCGGCGTAGTTGTCGATCAGCTGCTCCGGCGAGAAGGACGCCTTGCCGATGATCAGGTGCAGGTTGGAGTGCTTGTCCACCCGGAAGGTGATCTTGCCGCCCTTGATCTCGTTGACGGCCTTGGTCACGTCGACGGTGACGGTGCCGGTCTTCGGGTTCGGCATCAGGCCACGCGGGCCGAGGATGCGGGCGATCCGGCCGATCTTGGCCATCTGGTCCGGCGTCGCGATCGCGGCGTCGAAGTCCAGCCAGCCACCCTGGATCCGGGCGACGAGCTCGTCGGTGCCGACCTCGTCGGCGCCGGCCGCGACGGCCTCCTCGGCCTTCGCGCCCTGGGCGAACACGATGACGCGGGCGGTCTTACCGGTGCCGTGCGGCAGGTTGACGGTGCCGCGGACCATCTGGTCGGCCTTACGCGGGTCGACACCGAGGCGCATCGCGACCTCGACGGTGGCGTCGAACTTGCTCGGGCTGGTCTCCTTGGCGAGAGTGATCGCGTCCTTCGGCTCGTAGAGCTTGTTGGCGTCGATCTTCTCCTGAGCGGCGCGGTACGCCTTGCTGCGCTGTGCCATTACTCGATACTCCTGTGGTTGTTGGCGGGACCGCACGACGGCGGCCCCTCCCACTGATATCGCCGGGGATCCGGCGATCAGATCTTGGTGACCTGGTTGAAGTTCAGCTCGACCGGGGTCTCCCGGCCGAAGATCGACACCAGGACCTTCAGCTTCTGCTGGTCGGCGTTGATCTCACTGATCGAGGCCGGCAGCGAGGCGAACGCGCCGTCGGTGACGGTGACCGAGTCGCCGACCTCGAAGTCGAGCACCTTGATCTCGGGCTTGGCCTTCTTCTCCTCGGCCTGCACGGCCGGGGCCAGCCACTTCAGCACCTCGTCGAGGGAGAGCGGCGCCGGCCGGTCGACCCGGTCGGTGGCGCCCACGAAGCCGGTCACGCCGGGCGTGTTGCGCACGCAGGAGTACGACTCCGGGGTCAGGTCCATCCGGACGAGGATGTAGCCGGGGAAGACCTTGGCCTGCACCTGGTTGCGCTTGCCGTTCTTGACCTCGACCTCTTCGCGGGTCGGCACCTCGACCTGGAAGATGAAGTCCTCCATGTCGAGGCTCGTGATCCGGGTCTCGAGGTTGGTCTTGACCTTGTTCTCGTAACCGGCGTAGGAGTGCACGACGTACCAGTCGCCGGGCGCATACCGCAGCTTCTGCCGCAGCTCCTTGACCGGGTCGTAGTCCTCGTCGACCTCGGGCGCCTGGGCCACGGCCGACTCGTCGGCCGTCTCCACCGACTCGTCGATGTCCAGCGACGACTGCTCGTCAGTGGTCTCGTCGTCGTACTCAGGCACGCTCGCTCACTTCCAAATAAGTCTCTACGGTTCGGGGCCGGGCTCCGGTGTCGCGGATCAGCCCAGCGCCCAGAGGATCGCCTTACCGAAGCCGTAGTCCAGACCGGCCACCAGAGTCGTCATGATCACCACGAAGACGATCACCACGCCGGTGTAGGTCAGAAGCTCCTTGCGAGTCGGCCAGATGACCTTACGGAGCTCGCTCGTGACCTCGCGGAAGAAACCACCGATCCGACCGAACGGGCCGCGGCCGGACTTCCTGGCCTTGGGGCTCTCGTCCTTCACACGCTCGGCGACGGCAGTGCCACCACCGGCGCCACTGGTCACCAGCGCGTCGTCATCCGGCACATCACCGGCGGCGGCGTCGGCGAAAACCTCGTCATCGCCGGGGACGTCGTCACGGGGGCGGTCCTTCTCGGCCACTTCGCCCTACTTCCGTCGTCGGTGGTTCTCCGATGGTCCTGTCAGAACCCGACCAGACGCGGAAGCAGTGCGGACCGCGCACCGGGCGGGCACGTCGAGGAGGATTGCGCAGGGGTGACAGGACTTGAACCTGCAGCCTGCGGTTTTGGAGACCGCTGCTCTGCCAATTGAGCTACACCCCTTTGCGGGACCTGTCGCCTCGCGACTTCAGAGCCCCACGGCGCACCAGTGTACGGGTACGCCCGCTGTTATCCCAACCCGGGCTACCGCTTCCTGATGAGCGCCTGTGCCATGGACAGTACCTTGTCCCCGTTGCACGTCGCAGTCAGGCTCAGCCGAGTGTGTCCCTCGTCGGTGACCTCCTTCACCGAGGCGGAAACCACGACGTCGGTCCCCTCGTCGGTGTCGGGCACCGGGACGGGACGGCTGAAACGCACGCTGAACTCGACGACCGCGTCCGCGGCACCGGCCCACGTGGTGACCGCGCGGCCCACCAGTGCCATCGTGAACATGCCGTGCGCGATGACGCCGGGCAGTCCCACTCCAGTGGCGATCCGGTCACTCCAGTGGATGGGGTTGAAGTCACCCGAGGCCCCCGCGTAGCGGACCAGGTCGGCCCGGGTCACCCGGAAGGTCTGCGGCTCCAGCTCTGCGCTCATCAGTCCTCTCCCCGCACCACGAGTTTCGACCAGACGGTCACGACCGGTTCGCCGGCCTCGGTTGTCACGTCCGTGCGGGTGGTGAGGAACTCGTGCCCGCCCCGGCTGAGGATCTCCTCGACCGTGTTGACGCAGACGAGAGCATCGCCGGCGACGACCGGACGGGTGTACGCGAAGCGCTGGTCACCGTGGACGACCCGGCTGTAGTCGACACCGAGCGCGGGGTCGGCGACGACCTCACGGCTGGCCGGCATCGTGATCGCGACGGGGAAGGTGGGCGGGGCCACCACGTCGGCGTAGCCGAGCGCCCGGGCCGCCTCGGGATCGTGATATTCGGCGTCGGTGGCGCCGATCGCCCGCGCGAACTCCCGGATCTTCTCGCGGCCGACCAGGTAGGGCTCGGTGGGCGGCCAGCTGCGGCCCACGAAGGATTGGTCCAGAGGCATGTCCACAAACTACCTGTCGAGGGCCGCGCAGATATAGCACTACGAGTGCAAAAATATTTACCTGGCCGCGCTGACCCTGGAAGCGACCGCGCCGCGCTGACCCTGGAACCGACCGCGCCGCGCTGACCCGGAAACCGACCGCGCCGCGCTGCTCCGGAAACGACACTGCGCCGCCCGGACGGATCCGGGCGGCGCAGTGGTAAAGATCTTGGCGGTACGCTCAGCGCGTCTCGCGGTGCAGGGTGTGCTTCCCGTCGCGCGGGCAGAACTTCTTCAGCTCCACGCGGTCCGGGTCGTTACGCCGGTTCTTCTTGGTGATGTAGTTCCGGTCCTTGCACTCCGTGCACGCCAGGGTGATCTTCGGACGGACGTCGGTCGCCTTGGCCACGGCGGGGTGCCTTCCTGCTAACGGTTTACTTACTGACGACGAACCAGCGTAGACGCTCGGTCCGCCGCTTCGCAAAGTGGTGCCCCGGGTGGGGTCCACAGGAAAGTAGCGGTGGCCGGACTTGAACCGGCGACACAGCGATTATGAGCCGCTTGCTCTGCCATCTGAGCTACACCGCCGAGCCAGGCTCACATGTCCAGCGCCAGGCAAGGCGGAACGAACCCGGTAGAGCCCCCTTACGGAATCGAACCGTAGACCTTCTCCTTACCATGGAGACGCTCTGCCGACTGAGCTAAGGGGGCGCTGCTTGCGATGACTCGCTTGCTGCACGGGTAAGACTACACGGCCCCGGAGCGGGGGTGAAATCAGTACCCCCTTCCCCTGAAATACCTGGTCAGATCACCGCTCGAAGCCTTCTGACCTCACCGGTGGGAGTGGACTCCGGCTCGGTCTGCGCGTTCAGCCAGGCCTCCAAACGCTCGAACGGCAACGGCCGGCTGAACAGGTAGCCCTGGCCGATCTCGCAGCCCATCTCCTCGAGCAGCTCCAGCGTGAGCTCGCTCTCCACACCCTCGGCCACCACGGTGAGACCGAACTCGCGGGAGAGGCCGATCACCGCCCGGACGATCGCGAGGTCACCTGAGTCGGTTGCCATCCCCTGCACGAAACTGTCGTCGATCTTCACCTCGTGCACCGGCCACTGCCGGAGGTAGGCCAGCGAGGACGCACCCGTGCCGAAGTCGTCGACACTCAGGCGCACGCCCAGATCGCGCAGCCGGTAGAGCGACGGCAGCACCCGCTCGATGTCGCTGAGCATGCCCGGCTCGGAGATCTCGAAGGTGACGAGCCCCGGATCCACCCCGTGCTCGTCCAGCAGCTCCCGGACCAGCTCGGGGAAGCGCGAGTCCAGCAGGGTCCGGGCCGACAGGTTCACCGCGATCGCGAACGGGCGCTCCGCGTCGGCCCACGCACGGCACCGGCGCAACCCGGCCACCAGCACCGACTCGGTCAGCCGGGCCAGCTGGCCGGTGTGCTCGGCCACCGCCACGAAGTCCTCCGGGGCCACCTCGCCGTGCGCCGGGTGCACCCAGCGGGCCAGGCACTCGACGCCCACCACGTGCCGGTCGGCGAGCGTCACCTTCGGCTGGAAGTAGACCTCCAGCTGGTCGTTGTCCAATGCCCGGCGCAGGTCGGCGGCGATGCCCAGTCGGCGAACCGCGCGCGACTCCAGAGCCGGGTGGAAGGGCTGCACACCGTACGGCAGGACCTTCGCGGCGTTGGCGGCCAGCTCGGCCCGCTGCAGCAGGGTCTCCGGATCACTGCCGTGGTCGGGATAGACCGAGACGCCGACCGCGGTGTTCACGTCCAGGGTGAGCGAGCCGACCGCCATCGGGCCGCGCAGCCGCTCCCGCATCCGGGTGGCGATCTCGATCGTCGCGTCGATGCTCGGCGCCCGCAGCGTGACCACGAACTCGTCACCGCCGATCCGGGCGACCAGAGCGCCCGGCTCGGCGATGCCACGGATCCGGTCGGCCGTCTCGACCAGCAGTTTGTCGCCGGCCGCGTGGCCCATCGACTCGTTCACGTTTCGCTGGCCGTCGACGTCGAAGAGCATGATCGCGACGACCTCGTCCTCGACGCGGACCGTGACCGCCTCGGCGAGCGCGTCGATCACCCGGCGCCGGTTCGGCAGACCGGTCAGGCGATCGTGGTACGCGTCGTAGCGCAGCCGGTCGACCAGACGCGAATTCTCCACGGCGACCGCGGCGTGCGCGGCGATCGTCTCCAGCACCTGTACATCCGCCTCACGGAAGGTGCGGTTGTCGCCGATCCGGTTCGCCACCTCGAGCGTCCCGATCGCCGCCTGACCCGACCGCAGCGGAATGACGATGACGTCCTTGACCTTCTCGGAGCGCAGCGCCGGACGAAGATCCACGGTGCCGGGAAAACGGGTGCCGACCGCGGTGGCGGACCGGGTGGAGATCGCGTGCTCGCGCACGGCCTCCGGAGTGGGCGAGATGTCCAGCAGGCCCCGGTGCTCGACCCGGGCGGTGAGCAGCACCTCCGGATAGCGGCCCTGCGGGGCGAGCCAGAGCGTCGCATACTCCGACTGCATGAGGGAGCGCACCCGGCCGAGCAACACGTCGGGCAGACCACTGCGGCCGCTCTCGTCCCGCACCGCCTGGGTGAGCTCGTAGACCTCGGCGAGTGTCCGGTGCCGGCGGAAGAACTCGGCATACGACCGGAGGACCAGCGCCAGTGCCGCGACAAGGATGGAGAGCAGGAGTGCCGACCAGCGGTTGGCCTGGAGCGCCACCAGGAAGATCAGGCCGATCACGATGTTGATGCCGGTGACGGGCAACGTGGCGAGGCCGGCCCGGAGCGCGTCGCGGCCGGTCCGCAGGCCCTGCACCAGGCTGAGCACGGTGGCGAGGCTGAGCAGGTCGGCGGTGAAGGCCACGACCGTCGCCGCGGCGAGAACGGCCCAGGCACGAGGGTCGGCGGTCACCGGGTCCAGCGGGAACATCCAGATCAGCAACAGTGCCGCGGAGTTTCCGGCCGCCGACTTGGTGACGTTGAACCAGAGCTTGACGGGCGAGACCCTCGACCGGATCTGATGTGCCAGGATCGCGCTGCTCACCACCAGGATCACCAGCACCGGTGGGAGATAGAAGAACGCGAGGACGAGCGGGACGTCGGAGACCGTGACGGCGAACGTGGTGCGCCAGATGACGATGTTGAAGACGTCCCGATGGACGATCAGATAAGCGATGAAGAACGGCAGCGCGAGGAGCCAGTCCTTCGCGCCGGGCGGTTCAGCGATCCAGAATGCCGCGGAGCTGATCAACGCCAGGAGGCCGAGTGGAAAGGTGATCAACCACGCCCGCTGGGCGCCGCCTTGTCGGGGCGGGGGGCGCTTGACCATCCAGGACCCTCCCCAGCCAGCACATCAACGCCGGACAGTGCGACGAGCGGTCAAGCTCCTAATACCACTCGAGGTTTCCGGTGTTCATGACAGCGGCGTTGGTGCGCTCTGTTGTGGCTGCTCCGAGACCCGCCCCGCCGAGCACCACCGCGAGCGCGAGCACCACGCCGGCAAACCGACTCAACTTCCTTGCAGACATTGCTCGCTCCTCTAACACGGATGCAGCAGGCGGGGTCCACATGATGGTGCCACACCAGTTGTGCGACAGGGAGCGTTCATCGGCGGGTCGTGTCGATGCTCGGCAAATCCTGGCCGAACGGTTGAGCGGGACCTCCCACCTGCTACCGAAGAATTGGCAGCTTTATACCTGATTTAGGCGGCAAAACAATACAAACCTCCCGCCGATCGTCAAGGAACATTGACGTCAGGAAGTCCTGACGGAAGGCTGATCCGCATGACCACGCCGGACGAATTGGAGCAGCGGCACACCCTCACCACGGCGACGAACCGATACGACGCTCTCCGGATGCGTGAGGCTCTCGCCGCCATGGACCCCGAAGAGCCCGCCCTCTCCACCGAGGAGATCCTGGAGATGCTCGCCCTCAGTGAGGTGATCATCCGCAAGGCGGGTTACGGACGGCAGGCGATGATGCGCGCGGCCCGTGCCACCGGCGCCTCCTGGACCAGGATCGGGGCCGCGCTCGGCACCACCAAGCAGGCCGCCTGGGAGTCCCACCAG
Source organism: Actinoplanes sp. CA-252034 (assembly GCF_050956125.1). Classification (NCBI taxonomy): domain Bacteria; kingdom Bacillati; phylum Actinomycetota; class Actinomycetes; order Micromonosporales; family Micromonosporaceae; genus Actinoplanes; species Actinoplanes sp. CA-252034. The sequence continues at coordinate 630,950 of NZ_CP191846.1, read as the reverse complement.
CGCTGGGCGGCCGACCCGGCCGGGCGGTCCGACTGAGTCAGTCGCCGGTGGCGGCGGGACGATCGGTGTGGCTGTACTGCGACCAGGACCCCGGGAACAGGCGGCCCTCCCCCAGGCCGGCGTGCTCCAGGGCGATCAGGTTGTGGCAGGCGGTCACGCCGGAACCGCAGTACGAGATGACGTCGGCGGCGTCCTCCACCCCGACCTCGGCAAACCGTTTCCGCAGCTCGGGCACGGGCAGGAAACGACCGGCGGCGTCCACGTTCGCCCGGACGGGGAGGTTCTTCGCACCGGGGATGTGGCCGGGCCGCGGGTCGACCGGCTCGACGTCGCCACGGAACCGGGGCGCGTCACGCGCGTCCAGCACCGGGCCCGCAGCGGCGACCGTCTCCTCCAGCGTGGCCAGCCGGTCGGCGGGCCACGGACGGGCGGTGAACGTCGACTCGGGGCGGACCGGGACCTCCGTGGTCAGCTCACCCGGCCAGGCGGTCAGGCCACCGTCCAACAGCGCGGCGTCATGCCCCGTCACCCGGAGCAACCAGATCAGCCTCGCGGCCACCACTCCGCCCGCGTCGTCGTACCCGATGATCTGATCCTGATCGTTGATCCCGGCCGCCGCCATCGCCGCCGCGAACACCTCCGGATCCGGCAGCGGATGCCGGCCCTCGGCCGGCGACGCCGGACCGGCCAGCGCCGCGTCCAGATCGATGAAGACCGCGCCCGGCAGATGCCCGCGCTCGTAGGCCTCCCGGCCCGACCGGCCGTCCAGATACCACCGGACGTCGGCGAGGACCACCGGACGATCCGCGATCCACGAAGCGTCCACCACCGGGTCGATCACCACAGCCCCCTACCAGCCGCACGCTGAACCGGACTCGACGGTACGCCACGGACGCCGCGTCGAGGTTCACTCGGAATGGTCGCGGCTGCGGCTCCCCGGCCGGAAATAGACGACCGCGACCGCCACCATCGCCACGGCGAGCAGCGTGGCGATCATCGCGGCCAGTTCGGTGAGCTGGGTCGCCCCCAGGACGAAGACCAACACGGCGGTGCCGAACAGCAAGTGATAGCAGCCCGCCTGCCGGGGCGTGCGAAACGAACGGGCGATCACGCCGGGAGCGTTGCCGGTCACCAGCATCCGCAGCCCGAACACCGCCAGCACCAACCCGATCAGGGCCGCCGCCGTGCTCATCACCCCAGTCTGCGCCCCCGACCGCCTTCGGCGGGCCTGAATCCGGTACGGCCACCCGTCCCGTTCTCAACTCGGACGACAACGGGTCCCGTCTCCAGCCGGGCGCCGGTGGCCGGCGTTCCGGGGCGAGATCGATCGCCCCGTGCCGGACCCACCGCGCGGCCCTTCCCCGCCCACCGGAGTCGAGCCGGCTCTCGTCTAGCGGTAGTTGTTGAACTGGAGGGCGACGCCGAAGTCCTCCTGCTTGAGCAGCGCGATCACGGCCTGCAGGTCGTCACGCTTCTTGCCGGTGACCCGCAGCTGGTCACCCTGGATCTGCGCCTGCACGCCCTTCGGCCCCTCGTCGCGGATCTTCTTGCTGATCGCCTTGGCCTTGTCGGTCTCGATGCCCTCGACCACCTTCAGGTCGATCTTCCACGTCTTGCCGGACTGCCGGGGCTCCCCCGCGTCCAGCGACTTCAAGGAGATGTTGCGCTTCACCAGCTTCTCCTTGAAGACGTCGAGCGCGGCGGTCGCCCGCTCCTCGGTCTCCGAGGTGATCGTGAACGCTTCCCCCGACTTGGCGAGCGACGTGCCGGTGCCCCGGAAGTCGAACCGGGTCCCGAGCTCCTTCTCCGCCTGGTTGAAAGCGTTGTCGACCTCCTGCCGGTCGACCTTGCTGACGATGTCGAACGACGGGCTGGCTGCCATGATCAGACTCCTGCGGCTGGATGCTTTGTCAATGCCTACAGCGGGCTCACGAGGGCCCGCAACATGCCGACCGTACCCGGTTGTTGATGCGGTTCGCGCTACGGCTATTCTTATGTCCGCCGCCGCGGGAGACCGTGGTGGTTGCCCAGGCGGGTTGCCCGAGCGGCCAATGGGAGCGGACTGTAAATCCGTCGCGAAAGCTACAGAGGTTCGAATCCTCTACCCGCCACCACAGGCACGAAGAAGCCCTTCACCAGCTGAAACAGCGGTGAGGGGCTTCTCTCGTTGGTCCCACTAGGTCTCACTCGAGACCGCTCAATCTCACTGGTCGTGTCGTATACGTGTCGGCGCATCAAACCACTGCGGATGAAGGCAGGTCTCGGCAACTCGCGACCTTCAGCTGGGGGAATCGATCCTGCCCTCGTGGGGCGCGGCAGCGCATGATCGCAGTCACGCCATCGATGCACTCCGGTTCGGTCTTACCCGGCTTCAAGTTGGACCGCGAATCGCTGCGCAAAGACACGCCCCTGGGGTGGGTCCGCACGACGACACGACAGAGGGCACGACCCCTCCGGACTGCCTTGCTGTTAAGGATCGCTCCGCCTGCGACCCCACAGCGCTAGCACTCGCCGGTGGATGGCAGTCGCGCACGCCCAACTGCCATCCGCTCAGCACGAAGTGCTGAGCGTTCCAGATAGCTAGGGTGGTCGACGTGGTCTTTGACTCTGATGCCCTGCCGGACGAACCTGGCTACCTTGCAGCAGCTACGCGTGCTGCTCCAGAGCGGCTCGACTCCCTGCTAGGCGACATCCAACGTGGCCGCCTAGGCTTGCCGAATTTCCAGCGAGACTTCAAGTGGGATCCTGCCCGCGCTCAAGCGTTGCTCGTTTCGATTCTGGCTCGCTACCCCGTCGGCGTGCTGCTTCTACTTTCCCAAGCCCAGGGGAACGACGTCTTCGCGACCAGACCAATCACCGGTGCCCCACCGCTGGACCCTCAACAGCCGGTGCAGCTGGTGTTGGACGGCCAGCAGCGCCTTACCAGCCTCTATCAGGCGCTCTTCGCGCCAGATGAGTATCGCTACTTTTTGGATCTATCGATCTTAATCGAAAGGCTTGGCGCCGGCGCCAAGCCTTATGACGCGGCGACACTTGAAGACGCGGTAATTTTTAAAAGCATCGTCAGTAATCGCAAAAAGGAACGGGAACTCGACACGGTAGCTGCGCAGGTTGAGCAGCTCAAAATTCCACTAGAGAGGGTGGGAAGCAACACGACGGAAGCGTGGCTTGAGATTGCTTTTCCGTTCGATGCAAGCACGGACCTGACCAAAAGAAAGAAGGTCAAGCGAGTACTTGATATCTACCTTTCCACAATCAAAGCCCACAGTCTTCCCGTAGTATCATTGCCCACAGAAACACCCGTAGACGCCGTATGCACGATCTTCGAAACACTAAATCAGCGTGGCCTAAAGCTGAGCGCATTCGATCTTCTCACCGCCCGATTCTTTAAAGATGAGATCAGACTGCGAGACCTGTGGGACGATGCACTCGGTGAATATCCCATCCTAAAAGAGTTCGGCGTAGACCCCTACAACGTCCTCCAGTCTCTCACTCTACGCGCAACGGCCAAAACGGTGGACGGCAGAACCACCGGCAGTGCCCAGCGAAGTGACGTGATGAAATTGACGTCACAAGACATCGAGGCATATTGGCAAGAATCTGTTGCCGGCATGGCAGGCACACTGGAACTGCTTCGAGCCGCCTGCGGCGTCATAACGCCTGATTACCTGCCATACACGGGAATCTTGATTCCGATGGCGGCAGTGTGGCCACTAATCTCAAGCAAGAAGGGTCTTGACCGGACGGAACTCACCAAGCGCTTACAGGAGTTCTTCTGGACGTCATGCTTCTCCGGCACGTATGACCAAGGCGCGAACAGCCAAGCAGGGCGCGACTTCGGGCAGCTCCACACTTGGCTGACAGAGGGTCGCCAGCCAGCCATCGTGGAGAAACCCGAATTCAGCATCGAAGTGCTGGAAACGGCGACTACAACCCGGACGGCCCTCTACAAGTCCTGTATGGCACTCGTGCTTCGGCGACATTGTAGGGATTTCCATACTGACGCTGAGATTAACGCCACGATGCTTCGATCCGGCGGAATCGAAAGTCATCACGTGTTCCCGCAAAACTGGCTCAAGAAGAACCAGACGGGGCAAGGACCCTCCACAGAATTAATCCTTAACCGTGCATTGATCGACGGCACAACTAATCGCACCATTCTCGCTACGCCGCCTAGCGAATATCTTCCAAAAATCGAAGAACATTTGGGAATCGAAACTCTTAATCGAGTCCTTGAGTCCCACCTCCTACCAGTAGCCGAATCTCCCTCGGCACTTATGCAAGACGACTATCGCGGGTTCCTGACTGAGCGGAAAGCGCTCTTTGAGGCTGAATTGAAGATCGTGGGCGCAATCAGGCCAGCAGGTGAGACCCCCGCCTCCTGACTGCGCTACCACCGGCTACGAGGAGGCCATCGCCAACCGATCGGTGGGCGATGGCCTCCTCGTTTACTTCTTTGTTGGAAATTGCATCAACTAGATCGCGCACAGTGCAGTGGCAAAATTTCCATAGTAGCGACCTTCTCTTACGCCGTTAGAGCGTGCTCGATCCGCTTCTGGGCTGCTTCGTGCTGACCATCGATGCACTTTGCGTATACCCGCATGAGGACGTGGACGCTATGCCCAGCCCACTCGGCGACCTGGGTTGCGGGGACGCCGGCGTTTAGCCAGAGCGACACGGCGGCATGCCGAAGGTCATAAGGACGCTTCGCCAGCGGGGACCGAAGTTGCGCGGGCGTGAAGGTGACCTCGCGGGCATCACGCCACGCCTTGCTGTAGGAGTTGCTCGGGATGGGCTGGCCGAGCGTCGGCACGTAGCGACCGCCGGGGCCGCGCCGGGTGACGAACAGCCTGCCGTCGGGCGCGGGCTTGTACTTGGCGATGTGGTAATCGAGCAGGTCACAAAGCGGCGGGGACGCGGGCACCGGCCGGGTAGCGCTCTTCGCCCGGTGCTTGAGTCCTCGTCGCTCGATCGTGCCCTCTTCGTCGCCCCATCCGTGTCCTACAGCGACGGTTGAGCCGGTCAGATTCAGGACGCCCCAGCCGCCCTGGACTTTTGGCCTCTCGTACTCGTCCTCGCGGAGGTTCAGCACTTCCTCTGGGCGCAACGCGGCGTAGTACATGCATCCGAAGAACGCCACCAGCTCGGGCGTGCGATCGGCGACGGCGGCGAGCAGGGCTCGGGCCTGCTTCGGATTGACCACCGCCTTCCGGTCCACCTCATCGTCATGCTTCGGGGCGATCCAGCTCACGAGTGACAGCGGGTGGACCTCCAGCAGCCGCAGCTCGACCGCATACTTGAGCGAACCGGAGAAGATCGCGCGCTTCCGGGCGATGGTGCTCGCGGATGCCGCGCCGCCGTCCTTCATGCGAAGTGCGATGGTGTCGAGGGCCTTTCTGACCAATGCGGCCTCGGTCAGGGCAGACAGGTCGACGGTGTTGGCCTCCAGCCATCGGACGGCAGACGCCAGTTCGGCCGGCGGATCCCCGGCGTCGCGGCGAGCCTTGTTGAACGACCAGCCGTAGAGTGCGGCGCGGATGGCCTTTTCGCTCGGCACTCCCCTACTGGTTGACAGCAGCGCCGGCGTGACGGTTGCCAGCGCCTCGGCGATGCCCTTGCGGTGTTTGGCCGAGGAACGCGCCCATTTGACGTCGACGTAGGCAATTGCGTGGTCGTACCAGGAGCGGGTGTTGAGAGCACGGGCCATCGGTTCGGGCAGGCCGCACTTCTCGTCGAAGGCGATGCCCTCTCGCTGGGCGACAACCAGCTTCGACCGATAACTGTCGGCCAATGCCCGAGTGGCGAACGTATCCCGGAACGGCTTCCCGGCGACGACCCAACGGACGGTGTATGAGGTTCCCTTGGCGAGCTTGTTGACCAACACGCTGTGGACGCGGACATCAAAGGTGCTCATGCGGCCTGTGGCTCCTCACGGCTCGACAACCAGGCGTCGAAGTCGGTGCGACGGATACGGAGCTGCCCGTTCGGCAGCTTGAAGGTGCGGGGTGCCTCGCCGAGGGCCTTCCAGCGGAAGAAGGTCGACTTTGGTACGTCCAACTCGGCGAGGAAGTCAGCAAGGGTCAGGAAGTTGCTAGCCATCGGGTCCGGCCTCCCTAGGCGATGCACGGGCGGGTGTGCTGAGTTGCAGGAAGAGGTCGTTCGCCTGTGGATTGCGTCCGGCCGAGCTGGGTGGGCCTCGCCCACAGAAGGACGGAGTGGGCCTGACACAACTGACAGAACTGACAGAACCTCGGTCGGTAGAGGGTTGTGTCAGTTGTGTCAGTTCTGTCGGGGCGTTCATGCGGACCGCCGGACGGTGTCGAGGGCGTGGACGGTGGCGGCGGGTCGGTGCACCCCGGGGTGCACGAGGTAGCTCGGCGAGGGCGGGCGGCCCCCGGCTCGTTTCGTTGCGGGCTGTTCGAGCTGGCGCAGGTAGCCGTGGGCTTCGAGGACGGCGAGGCCCGGATCGAGGTCGGCCATCGTTTTCATCTGGCTGGATTGCACGGCGCGGAACAGTTCGCGTTTGGTGAAGGCGGTCGTGGTGGTGCGTTCGATCCAGGCCAGCACGTGCCGCGCGTTGCGGGTGGCCGTGTCGGCTCCCATGTCGTCGAACGCGGCCAGGGCGTGCGCGGCATAGAAGTCGCCGATCGCGGCGGCCCGGGTGAGGGTGTCGGCGGTGATGGGCTTGCCCCATCCGTCGCGCAGGTGTTCGGCAAGGTGCAGGAGCCCGGCGATGCGGACCACGGCCCCGGTGTACTTGCTGCCCCAGTCCACGACGTGTGCCCACGCTCCGCCCGGGGCGAGGCGCGGCTCTACGGCTCGCTCGATGTCGAGCACGAGATCGTTGGCGTCGGGGGTGAGCGGCAGTACGGCGGGGTCGGTCCACTCGGCGAGGCTGAGGATGAGGGTGTGCAGGTTGGTCGCGTAGGCGGCGGCGACCTGTTCGGGCACCGGGTCGGCCCCGATCTTGCGGCGGCCGACGGTGTTCTCGGGCAGGGCGAACAGGATGCGGGCGAGCAGGCCGAGGCCCCGGAATCCGGGCATGCCCGCGATGTCGCGCAGGATTTCGGGTTGCACGGCGAGGCCCATGGTGAGGGCGGGTTTGTCGACGTGTTCGGCCTCGCGGGACAGGCGGCCGACGCGCATCATGTCTCCGGCGTGGCCCTTGAGGAAGACCTCCAGGTTGGGGGTGCCGGAGTAGCGCCCGGCGATGGTGGCGAAGATGCCGCCTTCCGGGGAGAGCACGGCGAGGCGTCCGCCTTGCTGGGCTAGTAGGTGTGCGGCGGTTTCGCTGGTGATGTCGTCGGCGACCAGTTGTGGTTTGGCCGGCACGGTGATGGCCTCGGCGTTCATCGCGGCGGCGGTTGCCTCAGCGATCAGGGTGTCTCGGCCGGACGGGTCGGCGTTCGCGGCGGCGAGGGCGGTTTTCTCGGCGGCTTTGGTGGCGACCTTCGCCGCGAGCTCGGTCTCGATGATCGCGGGAGCGGTCCGCTCGACGAGGGCTTTCTCGGCGGCGAGGATCGGGCCGGTCATCGCGGCGAACACGGCGGACTTGCGGGAGCCGGGCGGCAGGACGACGACGGTGTAGAGGTTGGTCGGTTCGCGCCAGGAGCCGCGTACCTCGACCTCGGCGCGTCCCCCGGCCGCTGTGGAGAGGCACGCCAGGGCGAGGCTCCCGGCCAGGTCGATCGGGGTCTGGGTGAACTCGGCGACCGCCCGCGTCTGATCGGCCAGCCAGCCGGGCAGCAACTCGGCGGGGAAGGCGGGCAGGTGGCGGCCCCGGCCGAGCGGGATCACCGGCGACCAGCCGCCGGGAGTGTTGGCCTCATCCAGCAGCGCCCGGCCAGTCGCTACCAGCTCGGCAGGGTCCGCGCCGGACGCGGCAAGCCGGGTGAGTTGCCCGCCGAGGTCGGCGACCTTGCGCCGTTGGGCCAGCCCGGCGACGCGGGCCGAGTAGTGCCCGGCGTTCGCGGCGCTCGGCACGTCGGCAATCAAGGTGTGCAGGTACGGCGCTCCGCCCACCTTGCCGAGGTCGCCAGCCTCGGCGAGGTGAGCGACGACGGTGATCGTGTCGGTCGGGGTACCGGCGGCATGCATGGCGCACATCGCCTCCCACAGCACGCCGTGCGCGGGCCGGTAGAAATCCCCGGCGGTAAGAGTGGCGGCCAGGTCGGCCATAAGCGTGGGGGCAAGCAGAGCGGCACCGATGACGGCCTGCTCGGCGGCCAGGTCGTACGCGGCGTGCTGAGACACGTTCGGCTCCTTTCCAGGGGCGGGGGTGGGAGGGCGCTGGGCGAAGGTCAGGCGGCCTCTCGGTCCCGGCCGATCGCGCGCCGCTTGTCCTCGCCCGGTAGGCCGGCCAGCCGCACGGCCACGCCGATCAGCAGCTCGCGCATGATCGAGAGACAGAAATCGAGCTGCCACCGGGCGATCGAGTCGTTGCCGTGCAGCGGGATCCGCGCGCGGATCTCGGCGTACTCGACGTCGCCAGCCCGGACACGGGTGATCCAGGCCCGGCCGCCGATCTCATCGGCGGTGATGTCGCGGCCTCGGTGCTCGGCTACGCCGCACCGGTGGTCCTGGGTGCACCACTGGGTGTGCGGGGTCTGGGTGCGGATCAGGCGGGCCATGGTGCGGGTGGTGTTCATCGGGTGTCTGCGCCTTTCTCCGTGGCGTGCGGGGGTCAGTGCCGGTCGGTGTCGGCGTAGGTGCCGGGAGTCAGCGGCGGTGCCGGGCGGGCGGCGGGCGCGGCCGGGGCGGTGTAGGTGGCGCGGCGGTAGGCGTTCATCACGGCGCGGCCCCACCGAATCCGGACGCCTTTGCCCCGGCACGGGCGGCAGGTGCGGGTGCGGCGCTTGCGGTGGTGGCCGGTGCCCTTGCACCGCAGGCACGGCGTGAAGGCGGTGCGGGAGCACTGAGCGGCGTAGACCATCGCCCCGATAGCGACTACCGCGAGGCCCTTGCCGGGGTATCCGAACAGCCCGGCGAGGCTACCGAAAGTGATCAGCGCCAGTCCGGGTGTGGTGCGGGCGGCAAGCCAGAGCAGGCCTGCGATCAGGGCGAACATTGCCCATAGCGGTTTGCGGGTGGGGGTGGTCACCAGGGCCTCCAGGGCGGTTTTTGGGTGTGCGGGACCGTGCCGGGCGCTAGGAGCGAGTCGGCTGGTGATGGCGCAGTTTGGGGGCGAGGGTGGGGGCTAGCGGACCCGCGAGGCCTAGCGGGATCACCCGCGAGGCCTCGCGGCCCGATCTAGGTTGTCGCCGGGGTCCGGCCGGACCGATGGAGGCCTACCCGGACAGTGCTAGCCGCCGCGCTTGCTGTCACGCTCGGTGATCGCCGATTCGAGGTGGGCAAGACGGATGCCTTTACGGGTCTTCTCCAGCCCGGCATCCACCGGGGCATCGGCCGGGCGGACCTGGCCGACGTCCACGGTCGGGGACTTCCAGCCGGGTGCTTCGGCCTTGAGCGCGGCCATGAGCGCGGCCTGGGACTTCCACCGGCCGGGGTGGCGGGTCTCCACCCGGTGGAAGAGCACATCCCCGTGCAGGGCGATCTCCTCGCCGAGGAACACCACCCGCACGTCATCGAGCGCGCTGTGCGCCGGTGCCGCATCCGCCTGCTCGACGATCCCAACCGCCGCACCCGTCAGCGTTCCGGCCTTCGTGCGTCCGGCCAAAGCTGCGGCGACGATCCGCTTGACGTCCGGGAGCACGAACGTCGTCCGCACCCGCACCGGTTCGCCGCCCTCGGAACCGATGTACCAGCACGAACCCCGGTCGTCGGCGGCAGTGCCGGCCGCACCCCGGCGGAACGCGGTCGCGTCGACGCCGCGCTTGTAGGCGCCGGTGCCGAGGATCATGTCGTTACCGGGCTGTCCGTTCTGGTGGAACGCCACCCGCACGATCGGCAGGGAGCTGATCGAGGTCGGGATGGAGTCGGTGTCGGTGCGCTGCGAGGCGATCTCGACATGGATGCCACACGCACGGCCGATCTTCATCAGGTCGGTCAGCAGGCCAGCGATCTCCTTGCCGTAGATCGGGTCGCCGAGACCTTCGTGGATCTCGTCGATGATGACCAGGATCCACGGCATGTTGTGCTTCTTAGACCGTGCGAGGCGGTCGGTGAGGGCGGCGGCGTTGTTGTCCAGCATCTCCGAACCGATCTTCTTCAGATCGGTCAGCACCTGGCGGCGGCGGATGATCTCCCGCTTCAACGCGGTGAGGAACCCGACCAGCATCCGGCCGGTCTCGGTCGGGTCGGCGTCCGCACCGTAGGCAAAACACACCGGCTCCAGCTCGGCGTAGTCGCCCATGCCCTTGAAGTCGAACACCGCCAGCTGCGCGCCGTCGACATCAGCAGCAGCCAGACACGCCAGCCCGATCAGATACGCGGTCTTGCCGGAACCGGGGGTGCCGGTGGTGATGCCGTTCGCGCCGGGCAGCGGCCACCGCACCGGCCGATTCCTGGGGTCGTAGCCGATCGTGCACGGCGCACCCACGTTGACCGGCTTACCGAGGTACGCGAACCGCTTCGGCTTGGTCTGCCCGGGGTCGATGTCCAGAACCAGGATCTCCACATGCCCCGGCACCCCGGTCGGGGCCTGCGACAGGTGCACCATCGCCGGGGGCCGCTTCAGCGCACCCGCGATGACAGTTGATTTGGCCATCACCATCTGCGTGGTCACACCCGGAATCGGGTGGGTCTCGGCGATCTTTCCGCCCGCACTGTCGTCGCGGAAGATGACGTCGACCGGGGAGTGGCCGGCCTTCACCACGTCGCGGAACTGACTGATGCCGGTGGCCAGCAGAGCGCCGGTGATGGTGTCGTGGGTGACCGGCGGGTACGGCGAGGGCTCGCGGAACTGCGGCAGGAACGGCGCGCTGCGTGCCCGGCCGTACCAGACCAGCCAGCAGCCCAGCCCGATCCAGGCGGTCAGGGTGGCGTGGCCGAGGTTGCTGCGGATCATGTCGCCCCGGCCCAGCCAGAGCAGCAGCACGACCAGGGCGATCAGCGCGGCCAGCGGCAGGATCGTGCGGGACCGGACCACCCGGCGCCGGTCCTTGACCTCCCGATGCCGCTCCGCACGCGCCTTGAGCCACGCGTCCACGTCGGCACGGCCGTCGATCGCCCCGGCGGCCTGGTCGGCGATGACCAGGGCCTGACGGTCGTCGACGTAGTTGAAGAAGTCGGAGACCGACCGGCCGATGCCCCGGAACCACCAGCCCGACGCGCGCACACTCCATGCGCCGAGCACGACGAACGTGTTCCACAGGTAGCGCCACTTGTAGGTCCACAGCCGGCGGGCCTTGTGCCGCCAGCCGACCGCCCATGCCCACTGCTTCAGCTCCGGCGGCGCGTCGGTGACCTGAGCGGCCACGATCTCGCCCTCCAGGACCTCGGAGTCCGCCGTGCCGGCCGGGCCGGAAACCGCGGGCACCTCGGACGCCACCACCGCGGCACCGTCGCGGCGCTGGCGCGCGGTCTCCAGGTCGACGACCGCGCCGAGGTCGGACTCGGCGGCCTTCCAGTCGAACTCGTTGGGATCGTGATTGGGGGTGCTCATCTCGGAATGTCCTCCGGTCTCAGGCGGCGATCACGAGGGCGGCGACGAACAGGAACAGGTAATGGAAGGACTGATCGAGGGCGTACGAGCCGGTGCCGAGCGACGGGTTGTCGTCTCGGCCGGCACGCGGAATTCCGAGGGCGTAGAACCGACCCGCACCGACCAGGTCGGCGAGGCGCTTGAGCGGGGTCCGCCGGTCGGCGATGTAGTGCGTCACGGCGGAGACCGCTAGGCCGGCGGCGACCTGACCGGGCCGGACATGCAGGTCGGTCGACAACCCCAGGACGATCACGGCGACCAGCGCGGTCAACGTGTAGGTGGTCACGTGCGTGGCGCAGGCGATACGACCAGGCCAACCAGGACGGCCCTTGCAGTCGGCCTGATGCTGCGTCTGAACCCAGTGATCGGCGACCTGGTGAGCGACAAACAGGGCAGCGAAGACAGCGGCGAACGCGGCAGTCATGATGGGGGTCTCTCCTAAGGTTTGGTGACTGATGGGAGGGCCGGTGACGCGGCGCTTGCTTGCAGGCTTGGGGCCGCGTCACCGGGCGAAGCTAGGCAGCGACAAGAGTCGGTGTTTCCGCATGTGCCGGGGCGAACGGTGACGCGTCGGTGACACGCTGGGCGGGCAGGTGACGCCGGGCGGTCGAGACCGACACACCGGCCTTCGCGGCGATCTCGGCGACGGTCGCGCCGGGCAGCTTCGCGGCAGCTTTGGCGACCTTCTCGGCCGACGCGGGACGCGGCGTGACGCGCTTCGCGGGAGTCTTCGTGACCACCGGCACCGGGACCGGCGCCACGGCGACCGTCTCGGTGGTAGGCACTTTGGCGACTACCGGTGCGGGCTCCTCGATGGCAGGGTCAGCGAGAGTGCGGATCCGGCCGCCGATCTCTACCAGGCTGATCGACGCGACCACGATCAGGCCATCCACGCTGAATGGCAGCAGGTAGGCCGACGAGTCGGCCTCGCCATAGCGGGTAGCCACGCCGACCATGTGCCAGTACGACACCCAGGCGGCGATGCCAGCGATGACCGCAGTAGCGACCATGCGGACGATCGGCCCGAGCTGCACCACGGTGGATGCGAACCGCCGGGCCGGAACCCGCGAGATGAGTTCGACCGCCAGCAGCAGTGCCACCGGGGACCACGCGGAGATGGCCTGGCTGATCACGTTGTTGTCGGCGTGCAGCACATTGCCTGCCAGGGACGCGGCGATGCCGAGAGCGAACACGGCTCGGACGCCCCACCCGATGCGCTTGAGGCGCTTGATGTCCTGGCTCATCACGCGACCGCCTTCCGGGTGGCGGGGCGGGCGGCCAGCTCAGCGGCAACGCGGGTCACGCGAGCCTCGGCGCGACGCAACCGACGCCAGTCCAGGGGCGACGGGCCGCCGTGGTCCGCTGCGTTGATTTCGGCGATCTCGGCGTCCACGAGGTCCAGCTCGGCGGCGATCAGCGGCCACTCGGCCGTGATCGCGTCCAGTTCGGCCGACGACGGGCCGAGCGGCTCGAAGGGGTCAACAGACACGGGAGGCTCCTCCACTCGAATCCAACTGGCTTGAGCCAGTTGCTGGCTTGAGCCAGTTTGGAGTGACCTTTGGCACGCTGTCAAGGACTGGCTTGAGCCAGTTTGAGATACCCTGATGAGCAGGGCATTCACACAAGAGGCAGGTACATGCATGGCCCGAGAACCTGAACCAGAAAAGCGGCTCCCAAGCCGTCGCATAGCCGATGACCTGCGCGCCAGCATCGAAGCCGGCCGCCTCGCACCTGGTGCGAAGCTTCCATCTGAACGTGATCTCGCCGCCCAGTACGGCACCGCCCGGAACACGGCGAGGGAAGCAATCAGCCTGCTCCAAGGCGAGGGCCTGGTCGTCGCGCAGCACGGGCGCGGCGTCTTCGTCCGGCCTCGCAGGCCCCTGATGAGACTCGGCGCGAATCGCTACTCGCGCCGTTTGCGTGGTGAGACCGGCCTCTCTCCGTTCCGCATCGAGGTGACCAAGCAGGGCCGCACGCCGCGAACTGAGTGCCGATCGGTGACCCGCGAGACCCCCCCTGGCGATGTGGCTGACAGGCTTGGGCTCGACGCCTCGACGTCCGATGTCATTCGTCGCGAGAACTGGTACTTCGCGGACGATGATCCCACCCAGGTAGGCATCACCTACATCCCAGTTGAGGTGGCGAGGGATTCGCCGCTGGCCTCAGAGAAAACCCTCGGCAAGGGCAGCATCTACGCCAGATTCGAGGACCTCGGGTACTCCATAACGAGGATTAGAGAAGAAATCTCTGCGCGAATGCCGTCGCCAGAAGAAATGACCGGATTAGCCTTGCCGCCGGGCGTGCCCGTCATCGAGGTGCTACACACAAGTTTCGACCAGAATCGAAACCCATTCGAGGTCACCCGATTTGTTATGCGGGCGGACCTCAACGGACTTGACTATGACATGCCCGTAGAGGATTAGGAAGGACACCCATGGGTCCAGGCGGGACGACCGATGATCGTCGTTGACACGCGATTCGCTGGCCTACTGAAAGCCTTACGCCAGGATAGTGGACTTTCGTTGCGAAGCCTGGCAACGATTGTCCACTACTCCCATAGCTACCTGTGGGACATCGAAACCGGCCGCAAGCAGCCCACCCCAGAGGTGGCACACGCGCTTGACGCGGCCTTGTCTGCGGAAGGGACTCTGGCGGAATTGGTCACCCACCAGCCTGATGCCGACATGAATGCGCCACTTAGCGAGGCTATGCGGCTGCTCGACGGAAACCGTCACCATTTGCAGAACCTAGCCCAGCAACTCCGAGATGCAGACGACGACCCAGCAGCCCGCCACGAAGCCGCCCAGTGGGCACGGTTCGCCAAATGGCTCAACAGCACATTTGTTCGGAGTCGGCCACGGCTCGTGCGCTGGGGGGCACGGCGCTATTCGGCGCGTCTTCGATCCGAGACCGGCGCCTCCCCCTTCCGCATGGAAATGATGGCGCAGGGCCGCGCACCGCGCACCGAATGCCGCGCCGTCACGAAAAAGATTGCGCCAGCCGACATTGCGAGCCTCCTCATGATCGAGGAGGGTGATTTCATCATCTGTCGAGAGAACCACTACTTCGCCGATGACGAACCCGTGCAGATCGGAATGACCTTCTTACCCGAGTATCTGGCAACCGAGGCCCCGCATTTAGGCAGGAAGGCTCTCGGGCGAGGATCGCTGTACTCCCGACTAGCTGACATCGGATATCGCGCGGCAAGGGTCAACGAACACATCATCGCTCGCATGCCCAGCATGCTGGAAGGGGAGCACCTAGCCATCTCACCGATCACACCCGTACTTGAAATCACTCACACGAGTTTCAACGAGCAAGGTCAACCCTTCGAGGTAACGCGATTTGTGATCAGGGCAGACCTCACGACCCTCGACTTTGAGATGCCGGTCGAAGACTAAAAACGTCCGCCATCTCAGAGCAGACAGTTGGTGACTACTTTCTCACACGGCCACCTCGCACGCTGATTCCAAGCGGAATCGCAGACGAGGGGTGCGGCATTCATGTCACGAAGTAAGTGGAAACTCGTATCTGAAGACGGTCTCCCCCAGATCGACGAATGGGGAGCGTTGGAGACCCAGCGGTTCTCCGGCCCCACCATCCCTTTGCTGGCCTTGCTAGCTGAAGATCCCCGCAGCGGGCTCGTACGCCTCGCGCCCGGTGTCTACGAGGGGCCGAAGGCCCCATGAGAACCGACGACCACACCGCCGCGCGACCGTCATGGGACTGCGTCGCCTGCGATCAAACCTGGCCCTGCGATCCGGCCCGCGAGGCGCTCCGAAGCGAGATGGACCGGGTCGGGTTGGCCATCTACATGTGGGAGCGCCTGGACGAGGCGCTGTACGACCTTCCGCCCAATCCGCCGGCCGAACTGTTCGAGCGGTTCTTGAAGTGGACCTGGTGACGCGCGTAGCTCTCGTCGCCGCCATGATGGAGCGGGATGGAGCAGCCCAGCCCATTCACAGAGACCGAATGACCACGACAAGCTGAATGAGGACCGATCGTGACGAACCCTTCGGACGGCCGGAAGGCTGTTCAGGTCCGGCCTCGCGCGGAGGCCGACGTACCCGAGTGCGCTGCTCTCCTGCGGGAGGTATACGCGCTGGACGGCTACCCCGTCGAGGGTGTCGACGACGCAACGGCATGGATGTATCCGGAGGGTCTGATGGCCGCGTGGGTAGCGGACGAACAGGGGCAGGTGCTCGGACACGCTGCGGTGTGCGAGCCAGGGGAAGGCGACGCTGCCGTCGCGATGCTCATCGAACGAACCGGCATCGCCGAATCCGAAATCGCTGTGCTGGCCCGGCTATTCGTAGGGCCGACCGCACGTGGCAAGGGTGCCGGTCGGATGCTTGCCGACGCGGCCCTTAGCTACGCTGCGGACAAGCGTTTACGAGCGGTCTTCGATGTGATGGAGAAGGACCGCAGCGCGATCGGCATGTACGAAAAGATGGGCTGCGTCTTCCTCGGCTCGACTTCGCATCACCTTGCCGACGGCAGCATCATCCCGGCTCGATGCTACGCAGCACCCGGTGCCATCGATTTACTACCAACGTCGTAAGCGCCGACCATGCCTTAAGACGGCGGGCGGCCAATAGTTGCAGCGTCCGGTGCGAATCTTCCTTCCAGAAGATCGAGACGGCCTGCACAGCCGACCGCTCGCGCCGCCCAACAGGACCGGGCAAAGCTCGGCTCGACCGCCGTTGTCTACGCCAAAGGGGCTTAGGTTTAGCTACACAGACGCAGTAGCTCTGAAGTCTCTACCCCTTTGGAACAGGAGAGGGTCGCAGGGGATATTGATCCATCGCAGATGCGGGTGCGGTCAAAGAGGCTTGCAGATCTTGCATCGGTCGGGGTCGGCGATATTTTCGCATGTTTCGCATCTTTCAAGCCAATTTCCGCAGGAAAAGCAGCCCAGCCCCGCGTCGTCGCCGGTGTCCAGAACTGGACGACTCTCCTCCGTTCCACGACAACCGAACGGTTGTATACCAACGGGGCAAATGTGCCGGTCCTTGATGTCGTGCTGTCTCTGGTAAGCGATTGCCGCATCCAATCCGTCGTCCCACGTGCCCGTGCAGCTCGGCAGGTCCGGAGTGCGAAACTGTGGGTCCGCGTACTCCTCGCACTCTGCACCGCCGTTTCGATCAAACTTGAGCCGATCGGTGTTGCAAACGGGACAGAGGGGAGTGAAGGTGCGTTCTTCTTCGCGCATGTCGGCCACCCGATTACGATCGCAGGTCAAGCAGTCGGCCCACGCGGGAATCGATTATTGCCAAAGTCCTAGCAAGTAAACCTTGGCCGAACCCCAAACGCGTGTTCTGAAGCTGGCGCGGGGATGCCAAGGTCCTCGCCGCACGACAAGCTCCAACCGTGCGGCTAGACAGCCGGGCAGGTGTGTGAATGAAGTCCAACGAGGATGGCGAAGGGGGCAATCTCGGGTCGCATCATGTCGGCTTACCAGCCACGAGCTGGACCTTGCGGCCTTGGGACAGGCGGTGCCTCGCTGGGTTGCCGCTGCTGGAGTGATAGCGACTCCTCCTGAGCGCGCATGTCAATATGGGCGTCCTCCAACGTTGGGTTCCAAAGAGTAATCGGAGGCGTTACCTGGAGATTCGTTCCGGGTACGGGGCCAGTCGGAAAACCTTTATCCCGCGTTACTAGATAGTCGGCCTTCCGCCGAATAGCGGTAGCGAGATGAACCGCGTCGGCGCCACGCATCCTGTACCTATCGCACAGCGTACGAGCCTCATGCGTGGTGAAAAGGTCAAGCTCAGCCCATTCGACCGGCAAATTTTCGAGATAACCTGACAGAATTTGGTCACGGCTAATCGGGTCGACTGTGCCATTCCACGAGCCGATTTCAGCCAGAAGCAAAGTAGACGCCACAAGGCGAATATCGCCGCGCTCTGCGGCAAGTAGCACCTTAAGAGAGTCCGCCCATAGGCCAGGCTCTCGCTTGATTACGTTAATATATATGCACGTGTCGACGTAAACCTTTGGGCCGGACGCGGACTTAGGCACTGCGCACCTGCTGCATATACTCGTCGGTAGTCAGATCACCGGTCCATCCCGGCGCGATGCCGAGGATGTCATAGGCAGACACACTTGTTCGTTCCGGAAGAATGCGAATCTCTGTCATATCCAGCCGCAGGGCTTGGCCTGCGATGTTTCGTTGCAGCTCGCCACCCACGAGCACCCGCTTACCCCACGCATCACGCAGAACGTCCGCTTGGTCCGGCGCTGCGCGGACGGTTATGGCGCGACGCGTTTCCTCGTTCAGCACCTGCGCTCGAAGTCCCGACCGGGTTCGGGCACTAATAATATCTAGACGACCCTGGACACTTCCCCAGGATCGACGTGAGATATTAATAGCGTCACGTGCATTAATGACAGTATCTTCATCAACAACGGCGCTACGGCCATCGAGGGATACGGGTCTAATTCCAATTCGCTCCACGCCATGTAGACCTACCGGTTTACCGATGTTCCCTACACGCTCAACGGTGATCGGCGAGAATAGAGGCGGGATTTCAGCCGTTGTATGCAGCTCATGAATACCGGCTACCAGGCCAAGCGCAGGCGCTGCAACCGTACCGAGAGGCCGGCGAGGCGGCACTCGTCGGGGGGCAATAACAGCCTTGAGGCCCCCATCTACCGATAGGTCGGAGACGGCCCACTCAAGCCGGGCGACCCTGCCAGGCATGGCAAAACGGTCGACTTCTTCGAGGGACAGCAAGACCTGGTCGAGTAGTTGGGTGTAAGCCCTGACCCCTACCGAACGTGGGGGACCATCGATGGACACCTCAAGGCCGACGTCGGAATCCCGCCAGTTCGAGACGGTTTGCGTCACTGTCGGTCACCTCTTCCGCTTCGGCGCTGTACGCGTAGGTTAGTCGTCTCCCTCACTCACGCAGTCTCCGCCACGTCAGTACCGCTAGACAATGGGGTGCAAGATCAGGCCTGGCGTTGGTAGAGGTCACCTTGACTCTCTCCGTTGTAGTCCGCCATCGCATCGCCAAAGTCGTATCCGTGTCGCGATACGGGCACTCAGTGGGATTCCCCCTGGTCACAGCGTCGTTCCCCGCGGACTGTAAATCCGTCGCGAAAGCTACAGAGGTTCGAATCCTCTACCCGCCACAGGCAAGCAAAAGAGGCCCCTGACCAGCCGATTCGGCGGTCAGGGGCCTCTTTCGTTGATCTCACTCAGTCTCACTCGATCGCGTTGGATCTCACCCGCTGTCCCCCATACGTCCCCCGAACTTCGCCGGCCGTGATCAGGCAGCTTCGGGTGTGGCGTAGCCCTGCCGGAACGCCTCGATGCCCCGCAGCGCGGCTTCCTGCTCTCCATAGAGGCAATTCGCGTAGATCTTCAGCGGGACGGCGATGCTGTGCCCCGCCCAAGTCGCGACCAGGGCGGCCGAGACACCCGCATTAAGCCATCCGGAGAGGCACGCGTGCCTCAGGTTGGCACCGACCTCGATCGGCTCATGGCCGACATCGACGCCGTGCTGTTGGACTTCGACGGACCAGTCCGCGGAATCTTCACCGGCCACCCCGCACCCGGAATCGCCGCGGATCTAGAGAGAGCTTTCGGAATCAGGGTCTGCGCCGGCGTCGGCTGGCCATAGCTCAGCCAGGTCATGACGTCGCCGCAAGCCCGTTCACGCCGCGGTTCACGGACTGGTCACCGAGACGTCCGCTGCCCCCGGGCCCGAGAGACCGGCCACCAAGACGTCTCCGGCCCATTGCCCCGAGAGACTGGTCGCCAGACGTCCGCTGCCCTTGCCCCGGGGACTCGTCACCAGGACGTTCCCTGCCTTCGCCGAGCACGAGGACGGGCGCACACGAACACCGATCGTGCGACCCCAGCCACGCCCCCACGACCACCAGCGCACACGAAACCCCGATCGTGGGCTCTCACCAACGCCAGGGCGACGACCAGCGCACACGCAACCGCTACGTGTGCGCCCATCACCGCCAGCGACCACAGAGAAAATCGACCACACGGACCACTGACACGCGTGAGCCGGATCGTCGACGCCGGTGCCGCGCCGCACTCGCACCCGAGCAGCGGTTCGGGCAGGCACAAAACCCATCGCCGGGCCGTCCGGCGCACCCGGTAGAGGAACCCGGGCTCGGCCACCGACCGCAGACGGCGGCGACAACACCCGAACCCGGCAGGTAGACCGGCCGAGGCGGCGGCGACCCGGCACAGACCCTGACCTCGGAAGCTCCCTAGGCGACGTGCTTCGGCAACACGGCGTGGACATCCCACCGGGTGTGGCCACTGAACAGGATCCGCTTGAAGTCCTCAGATGGACGGACAAGCCCGCAACTCCGAGCGTCACCCGGAAGATCGAGGATGCGTGCCAGGCAGAGCGCCACGCGGCCGATTCGGCCGTTCCCACCCCGTACGGCCGTGAAGTCATCGTTGCTGCCCATCAGGCGGGCTTGCCGGTGGCGGTCGTGAGCAACAACTCCGCTAGGACCGTCTCGGCCTACCTCGCCGCACACCGGCTAAGCGCCTATGTCTCGCCGGCAGCCGACGCGCGGACGCCGAGCCGGGCCAGATGAAGCCCAACCCCGCACCGATCCCGAGAGCCGTTCAGGCCGTCGGTGTACCGGCCACCCGCTGTGTCCTCGTGGGCGACTAGCTCTCGGACATCGAGGGCGCGCAGGCTGCCCGAGTGCGCAGCATCGCCTACGCGAACCGGCCCGCGAAGGAAGAGCCATTCCGGCGGGCGGGGGCGGACGCAGTGATCACGACCATGGGAGCCGTCGCGCGGATCCTGATCGAGCGGGCCGAGCACGTGCAGGCCCGTAAACCGGACTGCGCGACCATTCCGAAAATTTCTCTCACCCATGCCACACGACAGAATATGTGGCCCTCCACCAGTACGCGGAGGGCCACATATCATCCTAACGGCGTGACGTAGGCGTGAACGAAGAAGTCTCTTACCGTCGCAGAGTGCAGATGTCCGCCGGTTACGAAGTCCTCCGCGCACAGCGTGACGTGAACGTGCGGTTTGCCGTCCCAGATTTCTCCGGTGCCGCTCAGCTCTAGCGGCTGATCGTAGGTGCGCAGGTAATCAGTCAGCGCATCATCTTTCTTCATAACCGAGACGGTCGCCGCCTGAACGGCTCCGATCAGGGTCATCGAACCGGCGGTTACGCCTAGCTCAGCAAGAGCCGCCCCAATTGTCGCCAGAACTTCCTGATCTTTCTCGACAGTGATCAGATGCACCATGACTCTAGATTTTCAGGGGGTCGAGTCGATACCCGCCAAGGCGGAACCGATCGCGCGAAGATTCTCGGTCGCCGTTGAGGCGATCAACGTCCGGCTGCACACCGGCCGCATCGTGATTCCCGCCCTGGCCGTCGTGGACGTGGACGAGGAAGACGTCACAGCGGACGCCTCCCGGGTCCTTCTGATCGGTGAGATCGTCTCGCCGAGCAACGCCGCCATGGACCGCGTGCTCAAGATGCAGCTCTACGCCGCCGCCGGCATCGGCTGGCACCTCCTGGTCGAACACGAGGCGCCGGATTCGCTGACACTGCGGCTCAACCGCCTCGACGGTCAGCACTACGTAGAGGAAACGGTCGTGAAGACCGGCGCGAGCCTGATCTCCGAGCACCCGTTCCGGTTCGAGCTCGATACTCGCTCTCTCGTCCGTCGCTGACGCACGCTGTGACCGGCAGCGCCACGCCCTGTTCCTGAGCCACATCAGCCCGTTCGAGAGATCGGGGGGGTGTACGGCGTACATCTGACGTTGCCTTCAGTGAAGTCACAGCGGGCACACGGATGAACACGCAGGCGAACGATGTTCCTTGGAATGCGGGTCACGAGCCCGCAAGCCGAAGGAGTCGAAGTGTCCAGCCATCACAATGGCCTCAAGACGGCCGCCCTGCTGGGTCTGCTCACCGGCCTCATCCTGGCCGTGGGTTACTGGCTCGGAGGCAGCACCGGTCTGGTGCTCGCCGTGTTCGTGTCGCTGGCGGTCAACGCTGTCAGCTACTTCTATTCCGACAGGATGGCGCTGCGGGCGATGGGTGCCCGCCCGATGACCGAGGCCGAACTGCCGGGTTTGTACCGGATCGTGCGTGAGCTGGCTCAGACGGCCGGCCAGCCGATGCCGCGGCTCTACGTCTCGCCGGCGGTGCAGCCGAACGCGTTCGCCACCGGCCGTGATCCGCAGCATGCCGCGGTGGCGGTGACCGCCGGCATCCTGAACCTGCTGGAGCCGCGGGAGATGCGGGCGGTGATCGGCCACGAGTTGTCGCACGTCTACAACCGCGACATTCTGATCTCCAGTGTCGCCGCGGGCCTGGCCGGCATCGTCACGATGCTCGCCAATTTCGCGATCTTCCTGCCGTTCGGCGGCGACGACGACGACGGCCCGAACCCGGCCGGCCTGCTGCTCATGATGATCCTCGGCCCGCTGGCCGCGACCATCATCCAGCTGGCGATCAGCCGGAACCGCGAGTTCCAGGCGGACGCTTCCGGGGCGACGCTGACCGGTGACCCGCTCGCCCTGGCCGGCGCCCTCGAGAAGATCCATCGTGGTACGGCGCGCGCACCCCTGCCCGCTGACGGGCGCCTGGCGAGCTCCGCGCACCTGATGATCGCGAACCCGTTCGCGGGTGGCGGTCTGGCAGCGCTGTTCTCCACTCACCCGCCGATGGAGGAGCGGGTCCGCCGGCTGCACCAGCAGGCGGCCCTCACCAGGCATCGGTGACGCTGCTCATATAGGCGCTGCCATAAACCGGATGAGTCCACAGGCTGCCGACGTTAGCCTCGAAGAGCGTTTCGCTCGTTACCGTTCGGCAGCCCGGAGGACCCCCGTGACCGCATTGCGGCAATATCTCGGCGTGTGGCGGCTGCCGGGGGCGAAGGTTCTGCTGGTCGTCGGGATCCTGGCCCGTCTGGGCATCGGCATGACTCCGCTGGCCCTTCTGCTGCTGGTGGAGCAGACGACCGGGCGCTATGCGGCGGCCGGTCTGGCCGGGGGTGTCTACGCGCTGGCCGGCGCGGCGCTGAGCCCGATCGCGGGCCGGCTCGCCGACCGCATCGGCGCCGGACCGATCCTGCTGGCGACGGCGATCCTGCACCCGCTGGCCCTGGCGGCCCTGCTGCTGGCGAGCCGCGGCGGCGTCGAGGACCTGGCGTGGATCTTCGTGGCGTCGGCGGCGGCCGGTGCCACCTACCCGCCGTCGACCGCGGCGATCCGTCGCGCGTGGACGGACATGACCGCTCCGGGCACCGGCCGGCACGAGCTGCGGTCGGCCGCGATCGCCGCCGAGACGTCCCTGTTCGAGTTGGTGTTCGTGCTCGGCCCGATGCTGGTCGCGGCGTTCCTGGTGGCCACGGCCGAGCCGGCGGCGGCGCTGATCTGCGCCGGTGTCGTCACGCTCGCCGGTACGACATGGGTGGCCCGGCTGCCGGTGATGCGGCACCGCGGCGCGCACGATCCGGCGGCGGCGGCGAAGGGTCTGGGCCCTCTGCGGGCGGGTGGCTTCCCGCCGCTGCTGCTGTGTGTCACCGCGCTCGGCACGGCGTTCGGTGCGGCCGGCGTGATCGTTCCGGCCTACGCGTCTCAGCACGGGGCGGCGAGGCTCTGGGCGGCATGCTGCTCGGCGTGTGGGGGATCGGCAGCGCGATCGGCGGCATCTGGTTCGGCACCCGTCGCCCGGCGATGACGCTGTCCCGGCAGTTCGCCTGGCTGCTGGCCGCGGTGTCGGCGAGCTTCCTGGTGCTGGCGTTCATGCCGAGCCCGCTCTGGCTGGGAGCGGCCCTTGTGCTCGGTGGCGCGACGATCGCGCCCGCGCTGACCGTGGAGAACAGTCTGGTCGGGCGGCTCGCCCCGGCAGGCATGCTGAACGAGGCGTACACCTGGATGGTGACCGTGTCGGTGAGCGGCAGCGCGGCCGGTGGTGCCCTGGCCGGGGTGATCGTCGACCAGCCGGGCGGGCTGCCCTGGGCGTTCGCCTTCGCGGCGGTGGTGTTGCTGCTGGCCGCGGCGGTCGCCGCCGTCCCGGAGGGCTCGATGGCCCGCGCGGACCGGCACGCCGGCGAGCGCCTCGCCACGGACCTCGTCTGAGCGGTCGCCGCGATAGCCTGACCCGGGAGCGGGCGACGAGGGGGCGGTATGTCCAAAGAGGTCGAAGGCATGCGGGCGGCGGATGCGGACCGTCAGCGGATCGCCGACCGGCTGAAGTTCGCGCTCGATGAGGGCCGTCTGTCGTTGCATGAGTATGACGAGCGCATCGGTGTGGCGTACGCCGCCCGTACCCACGCCGAGTTGCTCGTCCTCGTGAAGGATCTGCCCCGCCCCGGGCGCGGCGCCGCCGACGGGACCCGTCGTCTGCCGACCGCTCTCATCGTGCTCTGGACGATCTTCGGCGCCCTCGCCGCGGTGAATGTCGTCGCCTATGCCCTGGTCGCCGTGTCGGTCGAGGGTGGCGTCTACCCGTGGCCGGTCTGGCTGCTGGTGCCCGGTGTCGCGCTCGGCGCGGTGACCGTGGGCGTGCAGACGATCCGTAAACAGAACCGGAGAGATTGAGTTCCGCATGACCGCACCGAAACGCGTTCCGCTCTCCGTGCTCGACCTGGCCACCGTCAGCGAGGGCCGGACCAGCGCCGATGCTCTGCGCGGCACCATCGAGATCGCCGTGGCCGCCGATCAGCTGGGCTTCTCCCGGTTCTGGGTGGCCGAGCACCACAACATGCCGGCCGTCGCGTCGACGTCGCCGCCGGTGCTGATCGGCGCGGTCGCGGCGCACACCCGTGACATCCGGGTCGGCTCCGGCGGGGTGATGCTGCCGAACCACATGCCGTTCGTGGTGGCCGAGCAGTTCGCCCTGCTGGAGGCGCTCTATCCGGGTCGCGTCGACCTGGGCGTCGGCCGTGCTCCGGGCACCGATCAGGTGACCGCGGCCGCGTTGCGGGGCGTCTCGCCCTACCTGACGGTCGAGCAGTTCCCCGAGCACATGAAGACGCTGCTCGGCCTGCTCGGCGACGAGCGGGTGCCGGCCGGCCGGCTGTCCGCGACCCCGGCCGCCGAGTCGTTCCCCGAGGTGTGGATCCTCGGCTCGTCGACCTACGGCGCTCAGCTCGCGGCCGTGCTGGGCCTGCCGTTCTGTTTCGCCTACCACTTCGCGCGAAACTCCGATGTGGACGGCGCGTTGCGTCTCTATCGGGACGGCTACCAGCCGTCACCCCGGTACCCGTTGCCGTGGGTGATGGTCAGCGCCTCGGTCCTGGCCGCCGAGACGACCGAGGAGGCGCATTTCCTGGCCGGTCCGAGCCGGGTGATGGCGCTCAGCCTGCGGACCGGCCGGCTCGGTCCGATGGTGTCGCCGGAGACCGCGGCCCAGCGGCAGCTGTCCGATTCCGATCGTGTGGCGCTGGAGTCGCTGCCCGGTACCCAGTTCACCGGCACGGCCGAGGAGGTCGTGGCCGCCCTGGAGGACCTGGCCGATCGCACCGGTGCCGACGAGCTCATGCTGGCAGGCGCCGTTCACGATCCGGCGACCAGGATCGACGGTCTGGCCCGCATCGCGAAGGCGTGGTCCCGATGACGTGGCACCTCACGTCCGACGTCTCGGCTTTCGCCGAGAACGCCGGGTCCCGTCCGGCGACTGCCGCGACCCGTAATGCGCTGGACGCCGGCGCGTCCGACGTGGTCCTCTTCACCGACCTGGCGAATCCGACCAGCAACGCCCTGTACCCCCGGCTGGGCTACCGGCCGATCGAAGACCGAGCGGTGGTGGATTTCTCCCGATGACCCTTTCCTCCGGCGTGGGCCGTCTCGTCTCCCTCAACGTGGGCCGCTCCGAGCCGAACCCGGCGAAGGGCACCGGCGTCACCGGCATCGGCAAGCGCGCCGTGGACCAGCCGGTGACCGTCCGCCGCCCCGGCCCGAAGACGACCGGTCTGCACAGTGGCGTGGTCGGCGACTTCATCGGCGACGTCAAACACCACGGCGGCGACGACCAGGCGGTGTACGCGTACTCCGTCGAGGACTACGCCTGGTGGTCGGCCGAGCTGGGCCGTGACCTGGCGCCCGGCCTGTTCGGGGAGAACCTGACGACCGAGGGCCTGGACCTCTACAACGCCGTCATCGGCGACCGCTGGCAGGTCGGTGACCGGGTTGTCCTGGAGACCACCTTCGGCCGCATCCCGTGCGCCACGTTCCAGCACCGGATGGCCGAGCCCCGGTGGATCAGACGTTTCGCCGCCTCCAATCGCACCGGCGCCTATCTCCGCATCCTTCAGGAGGGCGAGATCGTGCCGGGCGCCCGTATCGAGGTGGTCGAGCGTCCCGGGCACGGGTTGACGATCGCCGAGGCGTTCGACATCTACATGCACAACCCGCAGCACCTGTCCCGCCTGCTGGTCGCCGAAGCTCTCCCGCAACAGATGCGCGCCGACATCGAGAACCGGCTCGCCCACCACCGTGGCTGATACCGGCCCGCGTGGGGGCTAGGTGAGGGCGTTCAGGAGTAGCTGAGGGGCAAAGCCGAGGACCACGGCGACCACGGTCGCGGCGGTCAGGGCAGCCGCGATCGGGGTGGCCACCCGGTGGCGGGGGTGGGTGGCGTCGTACAACAGCCCGGGGTCGGCGACGTGGATGCCGGGGTGGTCGTGGACCGTGTAGAGCAGAGCCGACACCCGGACGTAGTAGGCCAGGGCGATCACCGCGTTGACCACCACCACGGCGGCCAGCCAGATCCAGCCCTCGGCCACCAGGGACTCGACCACCGACATCTTCGCGAACAGGCCGGCCAGGCCCGGTGGCAGACCGGCCAGACCGGCCATCGCCAGGACGAACGCGGCGCCCAGCCACGGGTGGCGGCGGGCGGCGCCCCGGAAGTCCTCCAGGGTGCCACCGTCGGCTTCGGACTGCTCCGCGGTCGGGATCAGGGTCACCGGCGGGCGCAGGGCCACGACCACACCGAAGGCGATCAGCTCGAGGACCACGAAGAAGGCGGCGTAGGCGAGGGCGGCCGGAACTCCCGGAGCGCCCATGGCCAGGGCGGCCAGGATGTAACCGGCCTGGGCCACCGAGGACCAGGCGAGCAGGCGGACCATCCGGGTCTGGCGGAGGGCCACCAGGTTGCCGACGGTCATGGTGAGCACCGCCAGGGCGGACGTCACGGCACCCGCGTCCAGGCGGGCGGCCACGGCGGCCAGGGCCACGACACCGCCCAGCTTGGAGGCGGTGGAGAGGTACGCGGCGATCGGGACGGGGGCACCGTCGTAGGTGGCGGGGGCCCAGGCGTGCAGGGGCACGGCGGCGACCTTGAAGGCCAGGCCGATCACGAGCAGGGCGGCGCCGACTCCGGCCAGCGCGGCGAACGGGGTGGCGGCCGGGCCCAGCAGAGCCAGGTGGACCGTGCCGGTGGCGGCGTAGTTGAGGGCGATGCCGAGCAGGGCGATCGCCGTCGAGATGACGCTGATCAGGAAGAACGTGACCGAGGCGGCGGCCGGGCGGGCGCTCGGGCGCTCGGCGGGGGCGTAGCGGCGCAGGCCCACGAGAACGTACAGCGGGAGGGTCAGGGTCTCCAGGCCGACGATCAGGGTGAGCAGGTCACCGGCGTAGGCGACGGTGACACCGCCGGTCATCGAGCAGGCCAGCAGGAAGCAATACTCGCCGACGGGCGCGGCGCCGATGCGCAGGGTGGGCGCCGCGAAGGCCAGGACTCCGGCGGTCAGGGCGGCGAAGAGCGCGGCGGTCACGGCGGCCGGCCGGGTCGGGACCCAGGAGCAGCCGCCCGGGACGCAGAACGTCGGGTCCCACGGGCCGACGGCGAGCGCGCAGACGGCGGTGGCGATCGCGCCGAGGACCGTCACGCCGAGGATCACCGGCCGCCGTCCGGTGAACAGGTCGGCGAGCAGGGCCAGGACCGCGGTGGCGGCGGCGACGTAGAGCGGCAGCAGCGCGACGTGGTCGACGGTCTGGCTTCTCATGGGCGGACTCCCAGCAGGGTGGTCAGCGGCATGGCGGTGTCGGACAGGACCAGGGCAGGGGCGATGCCGACGGCCAGGGTCAGCAGGATCAGCGGGGACCAGGCCAGCCATTCGCGTCCGCTGATGGCGGGGCTCAGGGCGCGTACCTCCGGGGTGGCCGGGCCGTGGGTGACCTGGCGCAGCAGGCGCAGGAAGTAGGCGGCCGTCAGGGCGCCGCCGGCCGCGGCGATCACGGCGAGGGTCAGCCAGAGCGGGCCGCCCCGGTCGACGGCGGCGATCACGGCGAACGCCTCACCCCAGAAGCCGGCCAGGCCGGGCAGGCCCAGGGACGCGATGGCGGCGAAGCCGAGGAGCGCGGCCAGGCGCGGGGCGGTCTCGCGGAGGCCGCTCAGCTGGTTGAGGGAGCCGGTGCCGGACCGGTCCTTGATCGTGCCGACGAGGAAGAACAGCAGGCCGGTGATCAGGCCGTGCGCGACGTTGCCGAGGAGGGCGGCCTGGATGCCGGCCACCGACAGGGTGGCGATCCCCAGCAGCACGAAACCCATGTGACCGACGCTGGAGTACGCGATCAGGCGTTTCAGCTCGGTCTGGCGCAGACAGATCAGGGCGCCCACGATGATCGCGACGACGGCCAGGACACCCAGCACCGGCGAGGCCCAGGCGGCGCCGTCGGGGGCGACTCCCACGCCGACACGGATCAGGCCGTACGTGCCCATCTTCAGCAGCACCCCGGCCAGGATCACCGAGCCGACCGTCGGGGCCTCGGTGTGCGCGTCGGGCAGCCAGGTGTGCAGTGGCCAGAGCGGGGCCTTCACCGCGAACGCGACGGCCAGCAGGGCGAACGCCGCGTACTGGGTGGTGCGGTCGAGGTGCGGGGAGCCGGTCAGCAGGATCAGGTCACCGGTGCCCGCCTTCGTGACGACGAGAAGGACACCGAGCAGCAGCAGGACCGATCCGGCGAGGGTGTAGAGGACGAACTTGCGGGCCGCGGCACGGCGGTTCGGGCCGCCCCAGCCGGCGATCACCGCGTACATCGGCAGGAGCACGACCTCGAAGAACAGGAAGAACAGGATCAGGTCCAGGGCCAGGAACGTGCCGAGCACACCCACTTCGAGGACCAGGAGAAGAGCGGCAAGACCCTTCTTCGGCGTGTACGCACAGCAAAGCAGCGTGAGCAACCCGGTGAGCACGATCAGCGGGTAGGACACCCCGTCGACACCGAGGTGGAACTCCAGCCCGAGCGTCGGCACCCACGGCAGATCCAGGTCGATCCAGGGCACCAGCGGCAGGTTGTCCCCCGGCCCGTACGCGAACCAGCCGAAGTCGTTCGGCCGGACCAGGGCCGGCAGCACCGAGAGCACGAACGTGACAGCGGCGAAGGCGACCGCGGCGATCCGGGATCGTGCGGCCGGGAGCAGCGCGACCACGATAGCCCCGAGGGCGGGCACCACCAGAAGCGCGATGAGCAGCACCTGCTGGGCGGTCCAGGCCGGTTCGATGTAGTCGCGGTACATCAGGCTCCCCACCACGCGATCGCGCCGAGCAACAGGGCCGCGGCGCAGACCGCGACCGCGGCGGCAGGCAGTGGCAGGCGGTGTGCCTCCTTGAGCGCGTCACCGGCGCGGGAAGTGCCGGTTCCGGCGCCCATGACGGCGGCGTCGACGATCCGGGTGTCGCCGGTGGTGGCCCAGCGGGCGAGCACCTGGGCCGGGCGGACCACGAGCCGGTGCTGGACGTCGTCGAGGCGGAACCCGGCGGCCAGGAACGGTCTCGCCCGGCCGAGAGCGTCGGCCGGGTCGACGCCGGGAACCGCCCACCACAGCCACCACGCGGTGCCGGCGCCGGTGGCGAGCAGCAGCATCGGCAGGGCGACGGCCACGCCCAGGTGCGGGTCGTCGAGCTCGAGGGCGGTCCGGAAGCCGGGGGCGAAGGCGGCCAGCCCGAGCACGGCGGCCGGGATCGCGAGCAGGATCAGGGGCCAGCGCATCGGCGCCGGCGGGTCGTGTGGGCTGTCCGGGACCTGGTAGCGAGCGTCGTCGAAGCCGACCTCCCAGGCCGGGCCGTGCCGGCCGTGGGCACGGGACGGGCCGAAGAAGGCGCGCAGGAACAGCCGGGTCGCATACCAGGCGGTCACGCCGACCGACAGCAGCGCAGCCAGCCAGACCAGCCAGGCGGCCCAGGCCGGTGCGGTCTCACCGCCCTCGGTGGCGTGGGCGGCCGCGGTCAGCACGTTCTCCTTGGACCAGAAACCGGACAGCGGCGGCAGACCGGCGAGCGCGCCCAGACCGATCGCGAACGACCAGAACGTCACCGGCATGTACGGGCGCAGGCCGCCCATCCGGGACAGCAGGTTCGTGCCGACCGCGTGGATCACCGCGCCCGCCGCGAGGAACAGCAGCGCCTTGAACGCGGCGTGGGTGAGCAGGTGGAACAGGGCGGCGGCGGGCGAGCCGACGGCCAGGGCGCCGGTCATGTAGCCGATCTGCGAGACCGTCGACCAGGCCAGGACCCGTTTCAGGTCGTCCTGGGCGGTCGCCGACAGCGCCCCGATCACGATGGTGATCGCGGCCATCACGGCGAGCGTCGCGAGCGCGGCCGGCGACCGCGCGTAGAGCGGGTAGAGCCGGAACACCACGTAGACACCGGCCGCGACCATGGTGGCCGCGTGGATCAGCGCGGAGATCGGGGTGGGGCCGGCCATCGCGTCCGGCAGCCAGGTGTGCAGCGGGAACTGGGCGCTCTTGCCGGCCACCCCGGCCAGGATCAGCAGCAGCGCGGCGGTCAGCGTGCCGGGCGAGTAGTCGTGGGCGAGCACGTCGGGCAGGTAGGTGCTCTTCGCGTCGGTGACCAGGACGGCGATGCCGAGCAGGAAGCCGATGTCGCCGATCCGGGTGACCAGGAACGCCTTCACCGCGGCGGCGGGCGCCTCCGGCAGCCGCCGATCATGACCGATCAGCAGGTAGGAGCAGGCGCCCATCACCTCCCAGCCGATCAGCATCAGGACCAGGTCGCTGCCGGCGACGACCAGGAGCATCGCGCCGGTGAAGAGGCTGACCTGAGCGGCGTACGGCGCGTAGCGTCTGTCGTCGTGCAGGTAGGTGATCGAGTAGATCTGCACGGACAGGGCGACCACGGTGACGGCCAGCGCCACGTAGGCGGCCGCCGCGTCGACGAGGGTGCTGAACCGCACCTCCAGGTCACCGATCACGGCCAGCGTGAGACCGGTGTCCCACCCGTCGGACGGCTGCGCCGGCTCCAGGACCAGGCGCAACGCGAGCAGCAGGGCGACCGCGGCGCCGGTGACACCGATTCCGGCGGCGAGACGGCGACGGTTCCGGCCACCGTCGCCCGGGGGCAGGGCCAGACCGATCAGACCCACCAGCAGGGGTACGAGCGGAAGCAGCGGCCCGGCAACGTCGACGCTCACCCGGCCACCCGTTCCTCGTCCGCGTCCAGCCGCACGTCGTCGACCACGACCGCCTTACGCATCCGGTAGTACTGCAGGATGATCGCCAGGCCGACGCCCACCTCGGCGGCGGCGAGCACGATCACGAACAGCGCCAGCACGCCACCCGTGCCGGTGTCGGCGGCGGGCACACCCGAGCCGGGCCGGGCCCACGACTCGATCACCACGCCGGTCAGCCCCGGGCGCAGCGACACGTCGGCGGTGATCAGGATCAGGTTGACCGCGTTCAGCATCAGCTCGACGGCCATCAGGACGAGGATCGCGTTGCGCCGTCGCAGGACGCCGTAGACGCCCAGGCCGAACAGCAGCGCGCCGACCACGTAGGGGATGACGACGTGCATCAGGCCTCCCGCTCGTGCTCGGTGACGGTCACCGCGGACCGGGCGCCGATGTCCGGACGGGACAGCACGATCGCGCCGACCAGGGCGGACAGCAGCAGGATCGAGAGCACCTCGAAGGGCAGCACCCAGCCGCCGAAGATCTGCTCGCCGACCCGTTCGGCGGTCCCCGGCTGCGGGGCGGCGTAGAGCGTCCAGCGGAAGGCGTCGGCGAACAGAGCGGCCAGGCCCAGTCCGGCGCCACCGCCGATCAGGACGGCCGGGAGAGCCGGACGGTCCAGGTCGGTGGAGGGGCCGATCGGGGCCCGGGTCAGCATCACCGCGAACAGCAGCAGCACCACCACCGCGCCCACGTAGACCAGGATCTGCACCCAGGCGACCAGCTCGGCGCCGAGGACCAGGTAGAGGCCGGCGATCGCGCCGAGGCTGATCACCAGGTAGAGGCCGGAGCGGACCAGGTGGGCGCTGGTCACCACGAGGAAGCCCGCGCCCACGGCCACCGCACCGAGCGCCAATAGGAGCACGTCGGCGACGGTCACTGATCCGCCTCCGGCTCGGGCCCTTGCGGCTTCGGTGCTTCCGGCTTCGCCTCCGGCTCGGGTGCCTCTACCGAGGGTCGTGGTTCGGCCGGGCGGGTCTGCGCGGGCGGGGCGGCCGGAGGTGCGGTTGTCCGGGGTGTAGCGCGTACCGCTGCGGGTCTTGCCGTCTTCGCGGCGGTGGCCGCGCCCGGACCGGCTGCCTTGCGTGCCGCGGTGGCCTCCTCCTTGGAAGGCTCGCCGAGGACGTCGTGCGCGGGCGGCGGAGGCACCGTGCGCATCCACTCGCCCAGCCGGGTCTTGTCGTGCAGCAGGGACAGGACGTCGGTCTCGGCATACTCGAACTCGGGCGTCCAGTGCAGCGCGTCGAACGGGCAGACCTCGATGCAGATGCCGCAGTACATGCAGAGGGAGAAGTCGATGTCGAACCGGTCCAGCACGTTGCGCTGGCGGGGCCGCGCGGCGCCCGGGACGACGACCTCCTCCTTGTGCGAGTCGATGTAGATGCACCAGTCGGGGCACTCACGGGCGCAGAGCATGCAGACCGTGCAGTTCTCCTCGGACAGCGCGATCACGCCGCGGGAGCGTGGTGGCAGGTCGGGCTGCACATCCGGGTACTGCTGGGTGCCGGCTCGCCGCGTCATTGTCTTCAGCGTTACGGCGAGCCCGTCGAGCAGGCCCTTGCCGGGCACGTTGCGCTCACCGTTCTCACTCACAAGGGACCATCCTGCCCGCTCGGCTCTCCCGACGCGACCTTGCCCCCGCGTTTCAGAGCAGCGACTTGACGGCCACGGTGAGGACCAGCTGGCCCAGGGCGACCGGGACCAGGACCAGCCAGCAGAGGCGTTGAAGCTGGTCCTCGCGCATGCGGGGGTACGTGACCCGCAGCCAGATGATCACGAAGGACAGGGCGCCGATCTTCAGGAACGTCCAGAGCCAGCCGAGCTGATCCTCCATCGGGCCGTGCCAGCCGCCGAGGAACAGGACCGTGGTCAGGGCGGCGATCACCACGATGCCGACATACTCGGCGAGCAGGAAGAACGCGAACCGCAAGCCCGTGTACTCCGTCATGTAGCCGAAGACCAGCTCGGAGTCGGCGATCGGCATGTCGAACGGCGGGCGGCGGATCTCGGCCAGTCCCGCGATGAAGAAGACCAGGGCGGCCGGAGCCTGCCAGATCAGCCACCACGGCTGCCACGCCTCGACGATGCCGGGCAGGCTCAGCGTGCCGGCCGCCATCGCGACGCTCGCCGCGGAAAGGACCAGCGGAAGCTCGTAACCCAGCAGCTGGGCGGCGCCGCGGACACCACCGAGCAGGCTGTACTTGTTGGCCGACGACCACGCCGACATCAGCACCGCGACCACGCCGATGCCGAGCACCGCCAGGACCAGGAACAGGCCGATGTCCAGGCTCTGCGCCACCAGGCCGGGGCCGATCGGGATGGTCATGACGACCACCAGATAGGGGAAGAGGGCCACGATCGGGGCCAGCCGGAACACCGTCCGGTCGGCGTCACGTGGGGTGATGTCCTCCTTCTGGACGAACTTCACCCCGTCGGCGATCAGCTGCGCCCAGCCGTGGAAGGCGCCCGCATACATCGGGCCGACCCGCCCCTGCATGTGCGCCATCACCTTGTGCTCGGCCTGCCCCACGATCAGCGGCAGAACCAGGAACCCGGCCATCACGGCGACGACCCGGATCAGGAGGTCGAGCCAGAGCGGCATCACTCCGCCCTCCGCGGGGCACGCCGCTCCGGGACCGCCGGCGCCTGGCCCTTGAGCGGACCCCAGTCGTTCGGGTCCGGGACGCCGGGCGGGCGCATCGGGGCGCGTTTGGTCGCGCCGCCCTCCGACTCCCCCGGCTCCTTCGCGCCCGGCCACGGTTTGGCCACCCGGGCCGCCAGCACGAACTCCTTGCGCAGCGGATGCCCCTCGAACTCCGGTGGCAGCAACAGCGGGCGCAGGTCGGGATGGCGGGCGAACGTGATGCCGAACATCTCGAACGTCTCCCGCTCGTGCCAGGCGGCGCCCGGGTAGAGGTCCACCAGCGACTCCACCTCCGGGTCCTCGCGCGACACCCGGGTGCGCAGCAGCAGTCCGTGCTTACGGCGGGTCGACCAGAGGTGCGCCACCACCGAGAAGCCGCCGTCCAGCTCGTCCACCGCGGAGAGCCAGTCGAAGAAGTCACAGCCCAGAGCACCCGCGTCACGGGCCGCCTCGGCCGCGAACCACCAGCGGGCGGCCGGCACGTCGACCACCGCGCGGGCGTGGCCGGGACCGCCGCCGGAGACCTCCGACGTGACCGTGCCCTTCTCGGGATCGTCGGTCGCCAGCAGGTGGACCAGGCGTTCACCGACCTCTTCGGGCGTCATGCAGGCCATCCTATGATCCGGGGCCGGGATGCAACGTTCCGCCGGGCGACCGCGTGTAGTCCTCGTGACCCCCAGATCCGCGCTGGAGACACCCATCCGGGCCGATGCCGATCCACCCAGCTTCGACGACGTGTACGCCGCCGCGTACACCGACCTCGCCGTGCAGCTGTACGCGTACTTCGGTGATCGTCAGGAGGCGCAGGACGTGGCCCAGGAGGCGTTCTGCCGCGCCCTGGCCCGGTGGAACACCATCGCGCGGTACGACGACCCGGTCGCCTGGATCCGCAGGGTCGCCTGGAACCTGGCCGTCAGCCGGTGGCGCCGGGCCCGTACCGCGATGAACTTCCTGCGCAGGCAGCGGCCGGACGAACCGCGGACCGAAGGGCCGGGACCGGAACGGGTCGCCCTGATCGCCGCGCTCGGCACCCTGCCGCCCGCCCAGCGCCGGGCCGTCGTGCTGCACTACCTGGCCGATCTGCCGGTCGCCGAGATCGCCCTGCGGGAACGCGTCACCGAGGTGACGATCCGCTCGCACCTCCACCGCGGGCGGGCCGCGCTCGCCGCCCAGCTCAAGCTCTCCGAGCCGCACGGGAGCGCATCATGACCGCCGGGAAGCCGGACGACCTCGTCACGCTCTTCACGCGCTTCCGCACGGAGGAGGTCAGGCAGGTCCTCCCACCGGGGACCGCCGCGGCCCGGCGAACCGTTCGCCGCCGGCGCGTCACCACCGCCGTCTCCACCGCCGCGGCGATCCTGGCGATCGCCGGAGGCAGCGCCGTCCTGCTGAGTGACCGGTCCCGGCCGGAACCGCCGCCGCCCGCCGCCTCGGCGCCGTCGAGCCCCGAGGCCCGGGCGACGGCCGCGCTCGGAAAGCTCGTCGCCGACGACGCCGGGCTGCCCGGAATCGACGTGAGATCCCCGGTCGTGGACGGTTTCCAGCACACCGAGCGGGTCTACGCGACGCCGGTGCAGGTCACCGCCGCGTGCATCGGAACCGGGACGATCACCCTGGCCGTGACCGGGAAGGACGCCGAACTGAGCCGCATGCTGGTGCCGTGCGGCGCGGAGCCGGTTCCGGTCCGTAGAGACGTCGACCTGAACGGGCCCGACCTGGTGTTCCGGCTGGCCGACATCCGGTCGGCCGCGCAATCCGGATTCGCATTCCGGATCACCGCGGCGCCCGGCTCGCCACACGCCCCGGGCACGGTCGCGGACGACGACCTCGCGGTGCTCGTGGGGCTCGTCGGCGGAGCCGGAGTCCGCGAGGGCGGCACGATGCCGCTGACGGAGCCCGGCGAGAGGTTCCGCCCGAACGGCTCCTACGCCAAGGCGAGGCACCCGGCGAAGCCGGCCACCCTCACTCTGATCTGCCGGGCCGCCGCCGGCGAGCTCACCCTGCAGTTCCGGCGGACGGCGACCACCCCGGACCCGGACGAGAGCGCCGGTCCCACCGGGAAGCTCCTGGCCGAGCACACCGTTCCGTGTGCGGCGAAACCGGCGGCCGAGGAGTTCCTCATCAGAGAGTCCCTGACCACGAACATCGCCACCTGGTACCGCTACGACGCACCGGCCGGCCAGGAGGCCGAATGGGCCTACTCGGTGTCCTTCCGCTGAGGTGTCACAGGCCGGGGAGGCGGCCGTTGCGGAACACGTCGACGAAGTCCTGGTGGTCCTCGCGGGCCTGGTCACCGTACTTGTGCGCGAACTCGACCAGGTGCTGCACGAAGCCGGGCTCGTCCTTGTCGACGACCGCGACGATCGCCTCCTCGGTGGAGAAGTCGACCAGGTCGTGGCTGGACTCGTCGTCGGCGACCGAGTGCATGCGGGCCACCGCACGGCCCAGGTCGGCGATCACCCCGGACAACTCCTCCGGCTCGTTCACATCCGACCATTCGAGATCCGCGGCGTACGGGGAGACCTCCGCCACCAACTGCCCCACCCCGTTCAGCTCGGTGAACCCGAGCCACGGGTCGGCGTGCGCCTGCAGGGCACGCTGCGATTCGGCCGTACGGTGGCCCTGATGCTCGAAGTAGCCCTTGACCCGCTCGTCGTCGATCCAGCGGGCCACGGCCGGGACCTGCGCCTGCTTCATGTAGATCACGACGTCGTTCTCCAGGGCCTCGGTGTGCCCCTCCAGCAGCAGGTTGTACGACGGCAGCCCGGCCGACCCGATGCCGACGCCCTTGCGCAGCTTGATGTCCTTGATGTGCAGGGAGATCGGCCGCGACGTCTGTGGCAGCGTGTCCAGGTAGCGGTCGAACGCCTCCCGTACCGCCGCATGGGTCTCCGCGTCGACGTCGTAGACGCCGTCGCCGACCGAGAACCGGCGATCGTAGTCGTCGATCGTGGTCTGCTCGCTCAGCAGATCGACCCGGGTGTTCAGCCGCGCCTCCTGCAGCACCCGGCGCAGCACACCCGTCGCGTTCTCCAGGGTGATCGAGCCGATCGCGTCGTCACCACCATGCGCGATCGCTCGCAACTCGGTCAGATAGGACTTGGCGAACGCGGTCACCAGCGCCGAGATGCTGTCGTCGGAGAGCGCCTTCGAGTACCCGATAAGGGCGACGCTCGCCGAGAACCTCTTCAGATCCCAGCTGTACGGCCCGACATACGCCTCGTCGAAGTCGTTGACGTTGAAGACCAGGCGACCGGACGAGTTCATGTACGTCCCGAAGTTCTCCGCATGCAGGTCACCGTGGATCCACACCCGGCTGGTGCGCTCGTCGAGGAAGCTGTCGTCGCGGAAGTCGCCGCTCAGGTCGGCGTAGAAGAGCGAGGCGCTGCCCCGGTAGAAGGCGAACGGCGACGCCGCCATCTTCCGGAACTTGCGACGGAACGCGGCCGGGTCGAGCGCCATCAGCTCGCCGAACTCGCGGGTCAGTACGTCGATGATGAAGTCGGCCCTCATGACGGTCACGGTACTCAGCCCGAAGCGGCCGGGTACTACTCTTTCCGCTATGTCCGCTTCACGCCTGCTGCGTATCGGAACCCGCTCCTCCCCCATGGCCCTCGCCCAGGTCGAGCGTGTCCGGAGGATGCTCGCCGACCGGCGGCCCGAGGTGACCGTCGAGGTCGTCCCCCTCAGCACCAGCGGCGATCGATGGCAGGGCGCGCTGTCCGAGCTGGGCGGCAAGGGCGCGTTCACCAAGGAGGTCGACCAGGCGCTCCTCGACGGACGGGCCGACATCGCCGTGCACTGCGTCAAGGACGTGCCCGGCGACCGGCCCGCCCCCGCCGGGACCGTGTTCGCCGCCTACCTGACCCGCGACGACGTGCGGGACTGCCTCGTCGACCCGGCCGGGCGCAGCATCGACGACCTGCCCGCCGGAACCCGGGTCGGCACGTCGGCGGTCCGCCGGATCGCCCAGCTCGCCCTGCACTGGCCACACCTCACCGCGGTGCCGATCCGCGGCAACGCCAACTCCCGGCTGGCACGACTCGACACCGGGGAGTACGACGTACTGCTCCTCGCCGTCGCCGGACTGCACCGCATCGGCATGCCGTCACGTGTCGGGCACACGATCGACGTCGACACGTTCGTGCCCGCCGTCGGAAGCGGAACGCTGGTGCTGCAGTGCCGTCACGACGACGAGGCGGCGCTGGAGATCGCGGAGGTGCTCGCCGACCCCCGGACCGGCCGGGAGACCGAGGCGGAGCGCACCATGCTGCACATCCTGCAGGGCAGTTGCAGCTCCCCGATCGGCGGCTACGCGCGCACCGAGCCGGACGGGCGGATCAGTCTGCGGGCCCGGGTGATCAGCCTGGACGGCAAGACGGTGCTGGACGCGCACGAGTGGGCGGCCGATCCGGTCGTGCTGGGCACGTCGGTCGCCGCTTCGCTCCTGCGCCAGGGCGCCCGGGAGATCCTCGGCTAGGTGGCCTTCGAGCCCGCGCGTTGTCGGCCCGCTCGCCGTTCCTCGTGGGGTTACTTCGTCGGCGGTTTCACCAGGGGCGCGGTCAAGGCCAGCGGGTCGGGGCGGTACACGCCGCCCAGGCCGGACTGCTCGGCGGCGATCTTCTCCTGGAGGCGCAGGATGCCGTGGAGCAGCGCCTCCGGCCGGGGCGGGCAGCCGGGCACGTAGACGTCCACCGGAATGATCTGGTCGACGCCCTTGGTGACCGAATACGAATCCCAGTAGGGCCCGCCGCAGTTGGAGCAGGAGCCGAACGAGATCACATACTTCGGCTCCGGCATCTGGTCGTAGAGCCGCTTGATCGCCGGCGCCATCTTGTCGGTGACCGTGCCCGACACGACCATGAGATCGGCCTGACGTGGCCCGTGCGCGAACGGGATCACCCCGAGCCGCATGAAGTCATGCCGAGCCATGCTGGACGCGATGAACTCGATGGCACAGCACGCCAGCCCGAAATTGAACACCCAGAGGGAGTAGCGGCGCCCCCAGTTCAGCACGAAGCGGATGGGTTCCCCGAGCACTCCTGGCAGACCGGCCATCCGGTCAACCTAACGCATCCGGCTACGGCCGGCTCAGTGTCATAGGCGTGCGAGCCGCCCCGTCATAGGCGTGCGAGCACCTATAGCACCCCGGCCGGGAAGTTCGGCCCCTCGACGTAGTAGCGAGCCCGGCCATCAGCGCGGGACCCCGACAGATTTGGAGCCGTAAGGACGGCGACCTGCGGATCCGTCCCGCCGGTGACGTAGAGCGCCACTGGCCGGTCACCTTGTCACCGGGGTGGGGCGCTGGAGGAGACTCAGGAAGCCGGTCAGCAGCGCCTCCCGGAGGGCCGGCGGGGCGGCGTTCAGGATCGTGTTGACCGTTGCCATCTGCGTGAAGTCGCCGGCACCCAGGCCCAGGCCCTCGGCCAGGGAGGCGATCAGCTCCGGCGTGACCGACTCGGGGGTCAGGGGTGGCAGCGGTGGCAGCTGGATCGGGCCGCGGGCACGGGCTGCGGCGACCGCCTCGGCCAGGTCGGGGGCGAACGACGCGGCGGTGGCGTGGACGGCTGCGGTCACCGTCAGGTGGATGGTCGGCGGGTGGTCGGCGTGGGCCATCTGGGGCTGTGTGTGCCAGCCGCGGGCGGCCAGCTCGTCGGCCAGGACGAAGAGGTCGACGCCGTCGGAGGCCAGACAGACGACTGTGGTCTCGGTGGGGGCGTAGAGCCGCACGCCCTCGGTGGCCT
This sequence comes from Actinoplanes sp. CA-252034, assembly GCF_050956125.1. Classification (NCBI taxonomy): domain Bacteria; kingdom Bacillati; phylum Actinomycetota; class Actinomycetes; order Micromonosporales; family Micromonosporaceae; genus Actinoplanes; species Actinoplanes sp. CA-252034. Next base: position 591,527 of record NZ_CP191846.1, on the reverse strand, counting down.
CGACCGCGGCGGCCAGGACGGTGACCGACTCGCGGGTCTTCGCGGCGAGCGCCAGATAGCCGGTGTCGCCGATCGAGCGCAGCGTGGCGTAGGCGGCGGCGATCGGGCCGCCCGAGCGGGTGGACGAGATCACCGGGTTGATCATGGTGTAGCCGGGCCAGTCGGCGTGCGCGAAATACTGCGGGCGGCGCAGCTCCTCGGAGGCGTGCAGGAGGATCGAGACGCCCTTCGGGGCGTAGGCGTACTTGTGCAGGTCGACGGAGATGCTGGTTACACCCGGCACGGAGAGATCGAAATCGGGCAGATCGCGACCGGGCACGGCGACACCGGGCACAGCGGCACCGGGCAGGTCGCCGACGGGCAGGTCGGGCCCGAGGCGACGCAGGTAGGGCAGGATCCAGCCGCCGAAGCAGGCGTCGACGTGGAACCGCACCCCGTGCTCGGCGGCGATCGCGGCGATCTCCGGGATGGGGTCGACGACGCCGTGGGCGTAGCTCGGTGCGGACGCCGCGATCAGCACCGTGTCCGCGGTGATCGCCGCGGCCGTCGCCCGTGGATCGGCCCTCAACCCCGACAGTGGCACGACGTCGAGCTCGACCCGCAGGTAGTGGGCCGCCTTGGCGAACGCGGCGTGCGCGCTGGCCGGGACGACCAGCCGGGGCGACCGGATGTCGGGGCGGGCGTCGCGGGCCGCTTTCACCGCCAGGATCAGGGACTCGGTGCCGCCGCTGGTGACGCTGCCGACCGTCGCGGGACCGCCGCCGAGAAGTCGCGCGGCTGCGGCGACCAGCGCGTTCTCCATCGCCAGCAGGGATGGGAAGGCGGTCGGGTCGAGCCCGTTGACGTGCGCGGATGTGGCGTGGGCGGCGTGGGCCAGCTCGTCCAGGCCGTCGAGGGCAGGGTCGTAGACGTAGGCGAACAGACGCCCGCCGTGGGTGGGTAGGTCACCGGCCCGCAGCTCTCGCAGCTCGGCCAGGATCTGCTCGCCCGGGACACCCTTCTCCGGCAGCGCATCAGTCATGGCGGTGACGCTATCCCCTCTCCGGCGTCACACCCTCGGTTGTCCACAGCGGCGACTTGTCCACAGGGCCACCGACGCCCTCCGCCCGATCGTCGTAACGTCGCAGCAGCACCACGGCGGCACCCACCAGCAGAGCCGGCAGGACCGTGAAACCGAGCAGCACGCCGAGGCGAGCCGACCCACTCTGAGCAGCCGATTCACCGGTTGCCGAGGAGACGTAGCCGAAGATCTGGAGGACTGATGCGTAGATGCCGGGCCCGAGCGCCAGACCGAGGGTCTCCCCCGCTGTCCACAGGCCGGTGAAGACGCCGGCCTGGCGGCGGCCGGTGCGTGCGGTGTCGTGGGCGATGCAGTCCGGGAGCATCGCCAGGGCGAAGACCTGCTGACCGGCATATCCGGCGCCGACCACGGCGACGAGCAGATAGACGGCGACCGCGGGCAGGGCGGGTGCGGCGACGAGCGCCAGCGCGGCCAGGGCGAAGAGCAGGGAGGCGGCGATCAGTGAGCGGAGTTTGCCGTGCCGGCGGCCGACCGTGGTCCACAGCGGCATCACCAGCAGGGCGGGGCCCACGAAAGCGGCGAACAGGAAGGTCGCGCCGGACTCCTGGGCGAGGACGTGATCGGCGAAGTATTTGACGCCGGCCAGCATGGTGCCGATGCCGGCGGCCTGGACGATCCAGCAGATCAACAGGGCACGGAAGGGGGCGTTGCCGTTGGCCACGCGCAGTTGGGCTCGGAGGCTCGGCTCGGATTCTCCGGCTTGGCGGGTGGGGGCTTCACGCGTACCGAGGAAGGTGGCGAGCGTGCCCACGACGATGAGCGCGCCGACGAAAGCGCCGGACCACCGGTGTCCTTCGCGGCCGCCGCCGGTGAGTTCGACGACGAGTGGCGCCAGGGCGCCGGAGACGAGGATCGCGAGCGCCAGGACCGCGACCCGCCACGTCATCAGGCGGGTGCGCTCGGCGTAGCCGTCGGTGAGCTCGGCGGGCATCGCGACGTAGGGCACCTGGAAGAAGGCGAACGCGGTGGCGGCGGCGAGGAAGGCCACGGCGACGTACGCGCCGGAGGCGGCGCCGCCCGGGAAGGGGGCCATGAAGATCGCGGCGAACAGGAGGCCGAGCAGCAGTCCGGCGATCAGCAGGAACGGGCGGCGCGAGCCCCGGCGGTCGGAGATCCGGCCGGCGACCGGATTGACGACGACATCCCATGCCTTCGGTAGGAGAACAAGCAATCCGGACACGCCGGCGGCGACACCAAGGGTGTCGGTCAGATAAGGCAGAAGAAGCAAACCGGGCACTGTGCCGAAGGCGCCCGTGACCAGCGAGCCAAGCGCATATCCAGCCAAAACACCGCGGGGCAGGACACTCGTCGGAGGTACCACGGGAGGGGACCGGCGGTCGTCATCGAAGCGCATCGTAACCATGATCGGCCTGCTCCGCCTACGCTCGGCCGCATGAAAAGCGTTGCGGCCGGCGTCGCCGCCAGTCATCCGGCGACCGCCCGCGCCGGGCTGCGAATCCTCGAGTCCGGGGGCACCGCGGCCGACGCGGCGGTGGCTGCTGTGCTCGCCTGTTGTGTCGCCGAGACGGTCTACACGGGGCTCGGCGGCGGCGGGTTCGCCACCTTCTACGACGCGCGGACCCGTGAGGTCACCTGCCTCGACTTCTTCGTCGCGGTGCCGGGTCTGGACGGTGATCGGGACGCGTCGGCGATGGTGTCGGTGGACGTGTTCTTCGGCGGGCTGGCACAGATCTACTCGATCGGCGGGGCCAGTGTGGCCGTGCCCGGGGTGCCGGCCGGGCTCGGTGAGGTGCACCGGCGCTGGGGACGGCTGCCATGGCCCGAGGTGGTGGCGCCGGCAGCCGGGCTCGCCCGGACCGGGGTCCTTCTGCCGGACGCGCATGCGCGGACGCTGGAATCGTGTGCGCCTGCGCTCGCCTACGGCGAGGGCGCCGCGTGGTATCAGCCGGGTGGGCGGCTGCTGCAGGGCGACGAGCTGCTGTATCACCCGGGGCTGGCCACGACGATGGACGTGCTCGCCAGCGACGGGCCGGAGATCTTCTACACCGGGGGTACGGGAAGCTGCTCGTCGACACGGTACGGGCGGCAGGCGGGACGATCGGGCCGGTCGACCTGGCCGCGTACCGGGTCGAGTCGGTTCCGGTGGAGCAGGCGCCACTCGCCGGGTATCGGGTGCACGCTCGGCACGATCTCAACCGGACCGTGGACACGATCGGAGCGCTGCCCACTGATCTGTCGCGGCCCGCCCGTGCGCCGGGGGTGGCGTCGGCCCTGGTCAACCGGGGTCAGCAGCGGCTCGGGGACACCACGAACGTCTCCGTGGTGGACGAGGCGGGCAACGCGTGCGTGATCACCACGACGCTCGGGCTGGGCGCCGGGGTTTGGCTGCCGGGGCTCGGCATCAACCTGAACTCGATGCTCGGTGAGGGCGAGCTGCTCACCGAGAACCTGGTGCCCGGGGAGCGGATGTCGTCCTACATGTGCCCGCTCGTGGTGACGGGGCCGGACGGGGACCTCGCCGTGGCGGCGGGTTCGGCCGGGGCCTCCCGGATCCGGACCGCTCTGGTCGACACGCTGCTCGGGGTGCTGGTCGACGGGCTCAGCGTGCCGGAGGCGATCGCCCGGCCACGGTTTCACGCGGTGGAGGGCACCGTGCATGTGGAGGCCGGGTATCCCGCCGCCGAGCTGGCCGAACTGGCGGGCGAGGGCTGGCAGATCGTCGAGTGGCCGGAGAACAACCACTACTTCGGCGGTGTCACCGCCGTGGGCCGGACCGGCGCGGCCGGCGACCCACGACGCGGCGGCGTGGGACTGCTGCTGTAACGGATGACGTCACATGGTTCGGGCGGCGGTTGCCTCGGCGGATGCCGCTGTCTCGCGCAACGCGACCTCGAGCGGGGTGGCGGTCAGTCCGAAGGTGCGCTCGGTCACGGACGAGTCGAGGACGAACGGCGCGTAGAACTGGTAGTCCATCTCGGCCATCTCGCGGGCCATCGGGACGACCAGGCCGGCCGTGCGCATCACGAAGCGGGGCATGCTGCGGACCTTGAGCTGCGGCTGGCCGGTCAGGGCGCAGTATCGGGCGGCCAGCTCGCGGATGGAGATCGCGGGTGCGGACGGCACGTGCCAGGCGCGGCCCCAGGCCCGGTCGTCGCGGGCCAGCTCGACCAGGGTGCGGGCCATGTCGCCGGTGTAGGTGAAGGTGTGCGGGGCGTCCATGTCGGCCGGCCCGAAGGCGGTGCGGCCCTTGGCGATGGCCGGCAGCAGGACGCTGGAGAAGATCCCGACCGAGCCGGCGCCCAGGTAGTCGGAGGCACGGGCCTCGATCGTGCGGACGCCGCTGTCCAGAGCGTCCTGCCACATCCGGTTGCGGATGCGGCCCTTGCGGCCGGTCGCGCCCAGCGGGGTGCTCTCGGTCATCAGGCCGCCGGGCTGGGGGCCGTAGCCGTACAGGTTGCCGGTGATCGCGTAGACGGCGCCGGCTGACTTGGCCGCGGCGATCATCGCGTTGTTCATCGGGAGCCACTTCTCGGCCCACTCGGTGTATTTCGGGTTCGCGCAGTTGTAGACGACCTCGGCGTCCTGGGCGAGCTCGGTGAGCCGGCGTGCGTCGGACGCGTCGGCGGCGGTCCGCTCGATGAGCTGATGCTCGGGGCCGCTGCCGCTGCGCGTGACGATGCGGACGCGCTCGCCCCGCTCGGCGAGCAGGGTGGCGATGGTGGAGCCGATGGGGCCGGAGCCGATGACGAGGTGCATGGTGAACTCCTTGCTCGCTTTTGTGAGCACCGCTCTCTAACAAGAGCAACGATCGCACATGATGGAGCGAAGATGCAAGAGCAGTGCTCTCTTTGTGGCACACTGACCTGATGAGCGAGAAGGTGACGGCGACCAACCTGCGGGCCAGGGTCCGGGCCGAGATGACCGACGAGATCAAGACGGTGGCACGGCGGCACCTGGCCACCGACGGGGCGAATCTGTCGTTACGGGCCGTCGCCCGGGACCTCGGCATGGCCTCGTCCGCGGTCTACCGGTACTTCACCAGCCGGGACGAGCTGCTCACGGCCTTGATCATCGACGCGTACGGCGCGGTCGCCGACGCCGCCGAGCAGGCCGCCGCGGAGCGGGACAAGCCACTGGACAAGTGGCTGGCGATCGGGCACGCGGCACGCGACTGGGCGCTGGCGAACCCGCACGAGTGGGCGCTGATCTACGGCAGCCCGGTGCCCGGCTATGCGGCGCCGCGGGACACGGTCGAACCGGCGACCCGGGTCATGCTGCTGCTCGGCGTGACGCTGGCCGACGCGCACCGCTCCCACGAGGTCACCGTCCGGCCGCCGCTCACCGGCCGTTTCGCTGAGGAGCTCGCCGCCGTCGCCGCCGCCTACCTGCCGGATCTCGGCGCGCGGGTCATCGCCGACACCATCGCGGCGTTCTTCCAGATCTGCGGCGCCATCAGTTTCGAGCTCTTCGGACAGCTCAACAACACGATCGAGGAGGACCGGAAGGGCTTCTTCGACTACCAGCTCAGGGCCGCGGCGAACCTGGCCGGACTCACCGGTTAGAGGGCATCCAGCCCGCGCCCGCCATCAGCACCCGGTCACCGCGCATCGGCACGCCCTCGGCCAGGAGCAACGCCTTCGCCCGTGCCTCGTGACCGGGTGGCAGCCGGCCGCCGCTGCCGCACACCCGGTGCCAGGGGACGCCACCGCCGTGCAACGCCATGATCCGGCCCACCTGCCGGGGCGAGTTTCGGCCGGACCGGTCGGCCAGCGCGTCGGCGATCGCGCCGTACGACATCACCCGCCCCGCCGGGATGCTCTCCACCAGCGCCAGAACCTCTTCGACGTACTCCTGCGGTGTCACAACCCGCCACGATATGGGATCTGACAGCGGTCGACGCGGCCCGGCCGAGCACAATGGGCCTGGTGCGGGAAGTGGTGACCGGTGCGCGCCGGATCGTGGTCAAGGTGGGGTCGTCCTCGCTGACCACCGCGACGGGCGGCATCGACGAGCAACGGATCGACACCCTCGTCGACGTGCTGGGCTCGCTGGCGACCGGCGGCCGTGAGGTGGTGCTGGTGTCCAGCGGTGCGATCGCCGCCGGGCTGGCCCCGCTCCAGTTGCGCCGGCGACCACGTGACCTGGCCACCCAGCAGGCCGCCGCGTCGGTCGGCCAGGGCCTGCTGATCGCGCGGTATACGGCCGGTTTCGCCCGTCACGGGCTCACGGTCGGTCAGGTGCTGCTCACCGTCGACGACGTCACCCGGCGGGCGCACTATCGCAACGCGTACCGGACGCTGCGCAAACTGCTCGACCTGGGCGCGCTGCCGATCGTCAACGAGAACGACACGGTCGCCACCGAGGAGATCCGGTTCGGCGACAACGACCGGCTCGCCGCGCTGGTCGCCGCCCTGGCCGACGCCGAGCTGCTGGTCCTGCTCTCCGATGTGGACGCGCTCTACACCGGCGACCCGGCCGACCCGGCGTCCCGTCGGATCCCCCTGGTCCGTGACGACAGCGATCTCGAGGGGATCGCCGTCGGCTCGGCCGGCAAGTCCGGCGTCGGCACCGGCGGCATGGTCACCAAGGTCGAGGCGGCCCGGATAGCGACCGGGTTCGGCATCCCGGTGGTGCTCACCGCGGCGCCGCTGGCCGGTCAGGCGCTCGCCGGTGAGGAGGTCGGCACCCTTTTCGAGGCGGCCGACCATCGGCCGGCCGCGCGGCTCTTCTGGCTGGCCCACGCGACCGCGCCACGCGGGCGGCTGCATCTCGACGAGGGCGCGGTCGCGGCGGTCGTGGCGCGGCGCAAATCGCTGCTGCCTGCCGGCATCACCGCGGTCGACGGTTCGTTCGCCGCCGGCGATCCGGTGGATCTGGTCGATGCCGGATCTGGTACGCCCGTAGCGCGCGGCTTGGTCAACTATGACGCGGTCGAGCTGCCGGCGCTTCTCGGGCGGTCCACCGGAGAGTTGGCCGCGGCACTCGGGCCGGGATATGAACGAGAGGTCGTCCACCGTGACGATCTGGTGCTGCTGTAGTCGTACCCCCACAAAGGTCTTCGGAAGGTTTTTGGCATGAGTGTGCTGGAGCAGGCCGCGGCCGCCCGGATCGCGTCGTTCGACCTGGCTTCGGCCACCCGTGCCGAGAAGGACGCGGCCCTGCTGCTGATGGCCGACCGCCTGGTCGAGCGGACCGACGACATCGTGCACGCCAACGGTGTGGATGTGGCGAACGCCCGGGAGGGCGGCACGTCCGACGCGATGATCGACCGGCTGCTGCTGACGCCGGAGCGGGTCGCCGCGATGGCCGACGGCCTGCGTCAGCTCGCCGCGCTGCCCGACCCGATCGGTGACGTGGTGCGCGGCTCCACACTGGCCAACGGCCTGGAGTTGCGGCAGGTCCGGGTGCCCTTCGGGGTGGTCGGCATGATCTACGAGGGTCGGCCCAACGTGACGGCCGACGCCGCCGGCATCTGCCTCAAGTCGGGCAACGCGGCACTGCTGCGCGGCTCCGGCTCCGCCTTCTCGTCGAACGCGGCGATCGTCTCGGTGCTGCGCAAGGCGGTCATCGATGCGGGCCTGCCGGCCAACACGATCCAACTGCTGGACGCGACCACCCGTGACTCGGTCAAGGAGCTGATGCGGGCCCGCGGTCTGGTCGACGTGCTGATCCCGCGCGGCGGCGCCTCGCTGATCAAGACGGTGGTCGAGCAGTCGACGGTGCCGGTGATCGAGACCGGTGTCGGCAACTGCCACGTCTACGTCGACGCGGCCGCCGACCTGGAGAAGGCGCTGGCCATCACGATCAATTCCAAGGCGCACCGGCCGTCGGTGTGCAACGCGGCCGAGTCGCTGCTGGTACACGCCGAGATCGCCGACACGTTCCTGCCGCTGGTGCTGTCGGCGCTGGCCGATGCCGGGGTGACCGTGCACGGCGACGCCCGGGTGGCCGGCTACAGCGACGACGTGGTCCTGGCCACCGAGGAGGACTGGGGCACCGAGTTCCTGTCGCTGGACATCACGGTCGCGGTCGTCGACGGTCTCGACGACGCGCTCGACCACATCCGGCGGTATGGGACGGGCCACACCGAGGCGATCGTGAGCGAGTCGATCGCGGCCACCCGCCGGTTCGTGGCCGGAGTGGACGCGGCCGCGGTCATGGTGAACGCGTCGACCCGGTTCACCGACGGCGGCGAGTTCGGCTTCGGCGCGGAGATCGGCATCAGCACACAGAAGCTGCACGCCCGCGGGCCGATGGGCCTGCCCGAGCTGACCTCCACGAAATACGTCGTCACGGGCAACGGGCACACGCGCTAACGGCAGGCCCGCAGCACTGTCAGCGTGGTGTTGACGTCGAAGAGCGGGCCCTCGTTGCTGTCCCACCCGCCGTCGGGGCGCTGAGTCTGCGCCAGCCGTTTGCGGGCGCTCTGCAGCAGCCAGTCGTCACCGAGGTTGACCCGTCGCAGGGCGGCCGCCATCGACGCGACATCGGCCGGCGACATGTCCGGCAGGCGATCGCCGAGGACCTGCTGCACCCGCGCCGACTCGTAGAAGAACTGCTGCTGGTGCAGGAGGACGGCGGCATGCCACCCGGCCGCCAGGAACGACGGCCATGTCCCGTCCGGCCGGAGCCGGGTGACCACCCAGCTCGCCGCGGAACGCAGCACCTCGCTCCACGGGGTCCGGGTCTGATGCGGGTCGATCTCGACGGCCGCCGCGGTGAGCCAGAAGCCGGCCACCGCCGTCTGGTAGAGGGTGGCCTCGGGGTCGCCGGGCAGCGCCCACGCCGGGGCCTCGTCGGCGAGGGAGTCGTGCTCCTGCCAGGTGCCGTCACCGCGCTGGGCGGCGGCCAGCCATTGCAGGGCCTGCACGCCGACTGGACTGTTGAGCGCGCCGATCCCGTCGAGCTCGGCGAGTCGGTAACAGGTGGCGTCGATCGACGGTATGCCGCCCTCGGCCGAGGCGGGCCAGCCGCCCTCCGACATCTGGCCGGCGGCGATCAGCTCCACGGCCTCCGGCGGGGCGGGATGGCCGGTCCGCAGATGGGACAACCGTGCCCGCTCCACCGGGTCACCGTGGGCGACCACGTAGCCGATCGCAGCTTCTATATCGATCACGGTGAAGACGGTACCGTCCGCAACTGTGAATCGCAGGTCCGTTCCGTCCGAAGAGTCACCCGTTGGTGACTCCTCGGACGGGGATCCGTCAGTACGACGGCAGCGACGGGTCGATCAGGTTGACCCACGCCACGATGCCGCCCTGGACGTGCACGGCGTCCTTGAACCCGGCCGTCTTGAGCGCGGCCAGGGCCTCGGCCGAGCGCACGCCCGACTTGCAGTGCAGGACGATCTGCCTGTCCTGCGGGAACCTCGCCAGCGCCTCGCCGGAGAGGATCTCGCCCTTGGGGATCAGGGTCGCGCCGGGGATCCGGTTGATCTCCCACTCGGCCGGCTCGCGGACGTCGACCAGGAAGATGTCCTTGCCGCTGTCCTGCCAGTCCTTCAGCTCGCGGACCGAGATCGTGGAGCCGCTGATCGCCTCCTGCGCCTCCTCGGAGACCGCGCCGCAGAAGTCCTCGTAGTCCTCGAGCAGGTCGGTGACCGTCGGGTTCTCGCCGCAGAGCGCGCAGTTGGGGTCCTTGCGGACCTTGATCTTGCGGTACTCCATCTCCAGGGCGTCGTAGACCATCAGGCGGCCGACGAGCGGCTCACCGATGCCGGTGATCAGCTTGATCGCCTCGTTGACCTGGATCGAGCCGATCGACGCGCAGAGCACGCCGAGCACGCCGCCCTCGGCGCAGCTCGGGACCATGCCGGGCGGCGGGGGCTCCGGGTAGAGGCAGCGGTAGCAGGGACCGTGCTCCTCCCAGAAGACCGACGCCTGGCCGTCGAAGCGGTAGATCGAGCCCCAGACATAGGGCTTGCCGAGCAGCACCGCGGCGTCGTTCACCATGTAGCGGGTGGCGAAGTTGTCGGTGCCGTCGACGATCAGGTCGTACTGGCTGAAGATCTCCTTGACGTTGTCCCGGTCCAGCGCGGTGTTATGAATCACCACGTTGACCAGCGGGTTCACCTCGGCGATGCTCCGGGCCGCGGACTCCGCCTTGGGCGTGCCGATGTCGGAGACGCCGTGGATGATCTGGCGCTGGAGATTGGACTCGTCGACCGTGTCGAAGTCGATGATGCCGAGCGTGCCCACACCGGCCGCGGCCAGATAGAGCAACGTCGGCGAGCCGAGACCGCCCGCGCCGACCGCGAGGACCTTGGCGTTCTTCAGCCGCTTCTGCCCGTCCATCCCGACGTCGGGGATGATCAGGTGACGCGAATAGCGGCGGATCTCGTCGACGCTCAGCTCAGCGGCCGGCTCGACGAGCGGGGGCAGAGCCACATTCACTCCCCGGGTTAGGTGGTAAGGATCGCCGCCCATTGTTGCTCGATTCGCAGGCGCGGATCCATGACGTTGGCCACGGGCCCGACATGCGGGATCGCGGAATATTTCAGGCGATCGGCTTGCCCGCGTAACGTTCACCGTCCAGATAGGGCCACGGGTTGGGCGTACAACCCTTCAGCCCGAAGGTCTGCTGCTGCATGACCGGGGCCTTCTCGCCCTCACCGGGGCAGGCCTCGTGCCCGTGCCCGAGTTCGTGCCCGACCTCGTGGTTGATCGTGTAACGGCGGTAGGTCTCCAGCTTGCCGTCGTAATCGGGCACCGCGTCGGCCCACCGGTCGGCGTTGATGATCACTTGGCCGGGGACGCGGCACGAGGTGTAGCCCTCGGTCTCCAGGCCGCCGGCCGCGCACATCTTCTCCGACGTCTTCGCCGAGGCCAGGTAGATGGTGAAGTCCGCGTCACCGGACTTCTGCACCCGGCGCATCCGCAACCGCCCGTCGTTGATCCAGCTCCGCTCGTCACCCAGGGTCTCGTCGATCGCGTCGGCGAACCCGGTGGGCGACGTGTCGTCGACGACCTTCTCGACCGCCACCCGGAATCGGTACAACCGGCCGCCGTCGCCGAGCATCGGGCCGCGCTCCGGGGCGTACCCGAACTCTCCGCTCTTGCCCTTGCCCGCCGGCTTCCCGCCGCCGTCCGCGTCGGTCTTGGCCGGCACGTCCCCTGTCGCCTGCGGCACCGGACCCGCCGCCGGGCCGACACCCGCCGGCTCCTCCGCGCGTTGCGCGGCCTCCCGCCCCGGAGCGAGGGGTCGCTCGTCGTCGCGCAGCTCGTGACCGACGATCAACACCAAGACCACGAGCAGAAGGTACGCCACCAGCATCGTCCTGCGGCGACGCCGGACGCGACGGTCGGTGACCGTCGCGGTCACCGCGTGCCGTGCCTGGCCGGCACTCCGCGAGTGCGCGGGCACATACCCGCTCTCGGTCTCCGGATGAGTCAGCACCGACGGCAGGAACTCGGGCTCGGGCTCCTCGTGCCGGTGGATCTCGACGGTGGACGGTCCCCGGTCCATCGCGGCCACGTAGAGGTGCTCGTCGGCCATCGGCTCCGGAGGCTCCGGCTCCTCGGCCTCCCACGGGTCCTCCTCCCGCTGGGGCGCCGGGACGTGGATGTTCTCGGCGAGGTTGCGCTCCAGCAGGGACTTCGGCGGCCACAGGTTGTCCGGCAGCTCGGCCGGCAGGCGCACGCTAGGTGGAAGGCCGCGGTTCACGGTCCGTGGGTACTCTTCCTCCACTCGTGACGCAGAGTAGTCGACGAGGGAGAGGTCGGGAACGGACTCCGGCCGGGCCTCCCGTTCCGGCTCCGACTCTTGCCGGGTCCCCAGCCAGCCGTTCTCCGCCGACAGGCCGTCCCACTCGAGCGGCTGCGGTGGACGAGTGGTCGCGCGCGATCGTGGGGACCGGCGGGTGGCTCGCGGGTTCACGTACGCACCGGGCGCGGCCATCGGGTCGTCGAGCTGCGTGGCCGACGGCTCGGGGTCGACCGGGCGGGGGCGTGAGGCGGCCACTCGCTCCGCGGCGAGCTCGAGGATGCCACGGGTCAGCGGAGGGGGCGGTTCGTTGCTCTCCGGCGCGCTCAGGGCGAGGGTGGAGGGCTCCGGCGGTGGCGCCGGACGCGCCTTGGCGGTGCTCCGGCGACGGGACGCCTTCTCCTCCGGAGCCGGCGTCGTCTCCTCCACCGGCTCTCTCGTCCCGGCGGGCTCGACTCTCCTGTTCGCCGGCGCGGCTCTCCGGGCCGACGGCCCGGCCTTCCTCTCCGCGGGCTCGGCTCGGTTCTCAGCGGGCTCGGCTCGCCTCTCCGGCGGCTCTGCCGGGGCCGTCGCGGTCTTGCGGGCCGGGGCCCGGCCGGTGGTGGCGGTCCTGGCCGAGGTGGACTTGACCGGCGACTCCCCGGTCTTCCGGGCGGTCTCGCCGGTGGCGCCTCGGCGCACGCTCTTGCGCGCGGGCTCGGCGGGCGCGGTCACCGGCGACCGGCTCGTGGTGGTGGCCGCGGCCACGGTGCGCCGCCGGGTCGGCTTCTCCTCCGCGGGCGGTGGGACCGCCTCGGTTCGGGAGCGTGCGGCTCGGCCACGCCGGTCGGTGCCGGCGTCCGGGTCAACGGGGCCATTTGTCGCGTTTGCCATAGCAAGCGCCAGCCTGCCACGACTCACCGTCTGTCACAGGACTTTCGGATTTCCGTACCGTATGGGCGCTCGAAGCTCCCGGCACCGGTGTGATCGCCACCTCTGCCCCGGCGGCGCCGCGACACCGCTGACGACCACGCCGTTCGGCGCTCGCCTACAGTCGCGGGCCGGCCAGCTCCCGATCCTGGTTGCGCGGCCAGGACCAGGGGATGCAGCCACGCAGCGTGAGCGTCTGCTGGACCATCACCGGGGCCGGACCGCCGGCCCTCGGACAGCCCTCGTGCCGGTGGCCGAGCTCGTGCCCGACCTCGTGATTGATCACGTACTGCCGGTAGGACGCCAGGTCGGTCCGCGCCCGCAGGTAGGGCGGGGCCGACAGTCGCCAGCGGTCCAGGTTGATGATCGCCTTACCGACGGCACGGCACGATGTGTACGGGACGCCGCCGATCCGGATATCGGTCCCACCCACCTCGCACATCCGCCCCGCGGTGTCACGGGTCGCCAGGTAGACGGTGAAGTCGGCCTGGTCCGCCCCGGCCACCATCTGCATCCGGACCGTCCCCGACCCGACCCAGCTCCGCCCGTCCTCCAGGATCGTCCGCACCTGGGCGGCGAACGCGGCCGCGTCCTCCCCGCTGCCCGTCTCCACGGCGACCTTGAACCGCCGCACCCGGCCACCGGACCCGGCCACCGGACCGCGCGTATTCGCATACTCGAACCGGCCGGACCCCTTGACCGGCACGTCCCCGTCCAGCTTCAGCACGCCTGCGGGTGGAAACACCGAGGTCACCGCCGGCGACGGGCTGATCGGCGCCTTCACCTGGTCGGTCGGGACCGCGGAGGGCGCCGGGGCGGTGCTCGGCGGGAGGACCGGCGAGGCCGCGGCCGCCGGACGACCCGGAGGCCCGGCCGGGGTGTCGAACGGGCGGCTCACCGCGACGACGGTGAGCAGCACCAACACGGCGGCCAGCAGGACCAGCCAACCCTGGCGCCACCGGTCGCCCGGGCCAGGGTGCGCGTCTCGGGGGATTGGTCATCGGGGTCCAGGCTCGCACGAAACGGGTCACCGCTCCCACCCCGGATGGATCTTGTGCGCTTCATGACATCGCGCAACGGATCCACCGGCTCGGTGGGCCCTAGCGCTCCGGCGAGGACGCCCGGACGTCGTCGAGGAGACCGACGACGGCCCGGGCCACCAGACGGGGGACCTCCATCTGGGCGACGTGACCGACACCGGGAAGGATGAGCAGCCGGCCGTCCGGGATGACACGGGCCACCTGCGCCGGGACCCGCGGGTCGATCAGCCGGTCGTTGAGGCCGCCGATCACCAGGGTCGGCGCCTGGATCCGGGCGGCCAGGCGCCACTGCGAGTTGACCCCCGGGAGGTAGGCGCGCAGGAAGCTGCCGACCAGGCCGCGCAGGGTGCCGAGGTAGGCCCTCGGGTAGTGGGCGACCGTGTAGCGGAGCTGGATCTCCTCCATCGCCTCGGCGCGGCGCTGCGGATGCACCTTGGTGGTGTCGCCGAAGCACGCGGCCAGCACCTGCTCGGCCATCTGCTCCGCGGTGACCCGGGTCAGCGCCCAGGCCATCAGGCGCTCCGCGCCGGGCAGCGCGAGCAGCGGCAGAACGGGGCCCTGCGCGGTGCGGCGCGGATCGAGGAAGGGCATGGCCGGTGAGATGAGCGTGAGCGTGCGCACCAGATCGGGACGTAGCGCTGCCACCCGCACGGAGATGGAGCCGCCCAGCGAGTTGCCGATCAGATGGACCGGGCCGCGACCCGAGTGCTCCAGATAGTCGACGAGTGTGGCCGCGAACGCCGCGATCGAATATCGCGGGCTCGGATCGCTGTAGCCGAAGCCGGGCAGGTCGACGGCCTGACCGTCGAGCCGGTCGGCGAGCAGGCCGGCCACATCGGTGAAATTCTGCGAGGAGCCGCCGAGGCCGTGCACGTAGACGGCAGGCTCGGCTGCGGAGCCCATGGCCGGGGTGTCCCGGACATGCATCATCGCCCCACCGACCGTGACCCGGCGCGCGGGCCATGGCGGCGGAATCTCCCCTTCCGGCAACAGCGAGCTGTCGTCGGCCAGAATCGCGCCTCTCATCAAGCCAAGAGTGCCTCGAGCCGCCGGTTCACCGCGGAGAGTGTGGCGCGCACCATGGCGTGCCGATCGTCACCCGTGACCACCGCCGAACCGGCGAGCTGCTCGACCCAGCCGCCGCCGCAGGACAGCAGCAGCACGACCACGGCGACCTGCATCTGCCCGAACGAGACCGAGGCCGCATGCTCCACGAAGCACCGGGCCGGACCGTCCTCGTGCTGCGAGGTGGAGAGCAACTCGTCGACGGCACCGGCGGTGGCGGTCGCGCACAGGCGCAGGAGGTAACCGTCGACGGCCGGGCCGGTGGCCACGCCCGCGGCGCTGCGCCCGCCGGCACGCAGCCGCACCTCGACGGTGGCGTCCGCGCCGAACGTGTTGACGTGCACATTCTCGATGATCACGCGCGGACCGGGGTTGTCGCCCGGGTCCAGCGGTCGCGGCTTGGAGGCGTCCGCCGGAACCAGCGCGGCGCCGGCGTTGACCCCGGGCTGGCGCTTCTCCAGCGGAGGATACGGCCTGTCCGTCTGCGGGTGCGGCAGCGCGGAGACCGGCGCCGCGGAGACGGGGGCCGGCGCCGGGACCGGGGCCGGGATCGGGGCCGGGGACACCGGCCTGACCGGGCTGGACACCGGGGCCACCGGGCTCGAGACCGGAGCGACCGGCACCGCGGCCCGGGCCGGCCGGGTGGGCTGGCTGGGCAGCAGCGGAGTGCTGCGGGGCGACGACACGGGGGCGCTCGACGGCCGGAACGGCGAGTCACCGGGCATCGCCGCGTCCAGGCCCATCCGCTCCTGGAGGAGGCGGGCGACCTGGCGGCTCACCTCGGCGGCGTCGGCGCCGTCGGACAGGTCGAGGCGGAGGCTGTGCGCGCCGGCCGGAGTGGCCCGCAGGGAGGCGTCACGGACGCCCGGCACCTCGCGGACCGCGGCCAGGATGTCCTGGACGTCGAAGCCCTCCTGGCGCTCCTGAGCGGGTACGACGTCGCCGCGGCGCAGGTGCGTCGCGATGCGGGCCAATGCTGGCGCTTCGGCCGACGGTTCCACGGAGGGCGGCTCCGGAACTCTCGGGACGTCCGGCTGGGCCGGGACGCGCTGCGGGAGGCTCCCGCGCTGGTCGCCGTCGTTCTCGGCGTCACCGGGCGGGGCGTATGGCGATGTTTCGGGGGCCGAATCGTACGCCCGGCGGGCGAACCCCGGGGGGTCGAAGGAGTCGGCCGGGCCGTCGAGGTGCGGCAGCCCCTGGGCCAGGGTGTCGGTGACGAGCGCGTGCCGGGAGCGGCCGGGCTCGCCGGAGACCGGGGCGACCGGCGGCGGCCCCTGGACCGGCTCGGGCACCCAGTCCGGCCGGGGCTGCGGGACAGCGGCCCGGTGCTGGTAGGAGTCGTCGAGGTCACCCTCGTACGGAAAAGGGGGCGCACTGCTCGGCGCGGGAGCCGTCGGTGGTCGGCGGTGGTGGTGGCCCAGGATGTCGGCGAGCCGGCTGCGCTCCGGGGTCCAGGCCTCGGTGGACCCGGACGGGGGAATCTCGGAACTCGCCGCCGGCGCCGGAACCCCTGATGCGGGCGCGGCCCCGAAGGGACGTTCCGCCGGGATCTGCTGCCGTCCGAAGGTGCGCCCGTCAGACGGGCGACGCCATGGTGGCGTGTCCACTCCCTGCTCCAATGCCGCTCCCGTGTGGGGCCACGAACTCTCGTCGTCGGCCCAGCCGTTCATCCGTGTGCGGTCACGCGAGTCGGCCCCGTTGCCACCCGCTGAGGCTCCCGTGTCTCCGGAATGCCCTGATTCATCCACCGCGCGCTCCTCGCTCGCCCCCGCTGAGGCTACCGTGTCGTTGCAGTGGCGATAAGTTGCAGCGTCGCGACAATTGCCCGCACGACCGCGACATGCGCCGATCCGGGCAATCCGAGACGACAGACCGCGGGGACCCGACCCCCTGGAGGTTCACAGAAATGACCGCTGCGTCCGGCGGGCCACAGACCGCACGACCCACCCGCCTGCCCCGTTCGGCGCGACGCAAGCAGTTGCTGGCCGCCGCGCAGCAGATCTTCGTCGCGCACGGCTATCACGCCGCCGCGATGGACGACATCGCGGAGCGGGCGGGCGTCTCGAAGCCCGTTCTCTACCAGCACTTCCCCGGCAAGCTGGAGCTGTACCTCGCCCTGCTGGACACGCACTGCGACGCGATAATCGCCAAGGTGCGCGGGGCCATGCAGGCGTCCCCGGACAACAAGGAGCGTGTCAAAGGCGCCGTCCGGGCGTATTTCGACTTCATGGATCACGAGAGTGAGGCGTTCCGGCTCGTCTTCGAGTCGGACCTGCGCAACGACCCCCAGGTCCGCCAGCGGGTGGAGCGGGTCGAGCAGGGCTGCATCGCCGCTGTGACGGACACCATCATCTCGGACACCGGCCTGCGGCCGGATCAGGCCGAGTTGCTCGCCTCGGGTCTCGCCGGGGCGGCCGGACAGGCCGCACAGTTCTGGCTCGCCAACGGACGGCGTACGCCCAAAGCTGAAGCCGAAGCGCTCGTAGCTGCGCTGATCTGGCGTGGGATCGCCAGCTTCCCGCTGCAGGGCGGTTCAACGGCAGGTATGGCCCCCGAAATCGGATAGCCTTTCGAGCGGGTAGACGGATCTTTTTAGGAGGGACTCCGTGGAGGTCAAGATCGGCGTGCAACATTCGCCGCGCGAGCTTGTGCTGGAGAGCGCCCAGACCCCGGCGGAGGTCGAGCAGGCCGTGTCGGATGCTCTGGCCAAGGACGGCGTCCTGACGCTTACTGACGAGAAGGGCCGCAAGGTGATCATCCCGGTCGCCAAGGTGGCCTACGTGGAGATCGCCGAGGCGTCGCACCGCCCCTTCGGCTTCACGACCCGCTGAATTTCTCGTAACGGGAGGGCGCCCTGGTCTCAGGGCTCCCTCCCGTAACTCTCTCTCGGTGCGTCTGCTACCAGGTCGGGTAGAGTGGCCTGCGTAGCCGTCGATCTGTCGAGTCGACGGCCCGCGTGTGGCCCGCTTTCGAGCGTGCGGCCCGCGCCTATACGAGACCGCGCCCAAAGACATCCGACGGGCGCACCACGAGAGGGCACCCGTAAAACTTCATGACCGACAACGAGCAAGCTCTAGTCCCCGTCACCACCCGTGCGCCAGTCCGGCCGGACAGCCCCACCTTCGCTGAGCTGGGTGTGCGCGCCGAGACCGTCGAGGCGCTGGCCAAGGCCGGCATCACGCACGCGTTCGCGATCCAGGAGTACGCGCTGCCCATCGCGCTGCGCGGCACCGACCTGATCGGCCAGGCCCCCACCGGCACCGGCAAGACCCTCGGCTTCGGTCTTCCGATGCTCGAGCGCGTCCTCGCCCCGTCCGAGGGCGCCGACGGCCAGCCCCAGGCACTGATCGTCGTCCCCACCCGTGAGCTGGGCCTGCAGGTGGCTCGCGACCTCGCCGCGGCGGGTAGCACCCGGGGTGTCCGGGTCCTGCCGATCTACGGCGGCGTGGCGTACGAACCGCAGGTCGAGGTCCTCAAGAAGGGCGTCGAGATCCTGGTCGGCACCCCCGGCCGCCTGCTCGACCTGTGCAAGCAGAAGATGCTCAAGCTGAGCTCGGTCAAGGCCCTCGTGCTCGACGAGGCCGACCGGATGCTCGACCTGGGCTTCCTGGAGGACGTCGAGAAGATCCTGGCGATGATCCCGGGCGAGCGCCAGACGATGCTGTTCTCGGCGACCATGCCGGACCCGATCGTGGCCCTGTCACGCCGGTTCCTGCGCAACCCGGTCACCATCCACGCCGGGCACACCACCGAGAGCGGCCCGTCCCCGCTGACCAAGCAGGTCGTCTACCGCACCCACCCGATGAACAAGGTCGAGATGGTCGCGCGGATCCTGCAGGCCAAGGACCGCAGTCTCACGATGATCTTCACGCGTACGAAGCGGGCCGCCGACCGCGTCGCCGAGGACCTCGACTTCCGTGGTTTCGCGGTCGCCGCCGTGCACGGCGACCTGGGCCAGGGCGCTCGTGAGCGCGCGCTCCGGGCGTTCCGCAGCGGCAAGATCGACGTGCTGGTGGCGACCGATGTGGCGGCCCGCGGCCTCGACGTCTCGGGCGTCACCCACGTGATCAACTACGACTGCCCGGAGGACCCGGAGACGTACACGCACCGCATCGGCCGGACCGGCCGCGCGGGCGCCACCGGCGTCGCGGTCACCTTCGTGGACTGGGAGGACATGCCGCGCTGGGTGCTGATCGACAAGTCGCTCGGTCTCACCATGCCGGAGCCGCCGGAGACGTACCACACCTCCCCCGCGCTCTACGCGGACCTGGACATCCCGACCGACATCTCGGGCACCCTGCCGACCGCCTCACGCAGCCGGGCCGGGCTCTCCGCCGAGATCGAGGAGGATCTCGGTAGCACCGGTCGCCGTGGCCGCGGCCGCGGCGAACGTGACCGTGACCGTGGCGACCGCGGTGGCCGTGGCCGGTCGCGCAGCGGGAGCTCCGGTCCCTCGTCCGGTTCCGCCTCGTCCGGTTCCGCCTCGTCCGATCCCGTCTCGTCCGAGTCCGTCTCGTCCGACTCCACCTCACGCGGCGAGACCACCGACCGGCCCGCACGACAGCGTCGCCGTCGCCGGGTGGTCGAGGACGGCGTCGGTACGACCGAGGCCGCCGCCTCCGCCCCGGTGACGTCGCCGGGCCTGGACGCGCCGTCCACCGACGCGCTGTCCACCGACGCGCCGTCCTTTGAGGCACCGTCCTTTGCGGCACCGTCCTCCGACGTCCCGTCGCCCGAGACGGCCGAGGACGCGGCGCCCCGCACCCGGGCCCGTCGCCGGCGGGCTCCCGCCACCTCGGTGGCCTTCTCCGACGGAGGCGCCGCGAACGAAGGCGCCACCAGCGGAAACGCCTCCAACGGAAACGCCTCCAACGAGGGCGTCTCCAACGGAAACGTCTCCAGCGGAAACGCCTCCAACGGGGGCGTCTCCGCTGGAAGTGCGGAAACCCAGGAGACGCCCGCGGCACCCGTGGAGGCGGCTGACGAGGCGACGGCTCCGCGCCGCCGCCGGCGCCGCACCCCCCGCACGGCCGATGCCGACCTCTCGGGCGGCTCCGAGGCCGGTGTGGGCACCACCGCCGACGCCTGATCGAGCAGCATTCACCCGTGGGACCGGCTCACCGGTCCCACGGGTCTTTCAGGCCCAGTTCTGCCACAGCGCGGCCAGCAGGTCCATGTTGAGCTGATACGCGGCCGACACCTCATGGAGGAACGCGTCCTGCTGGCGGCGGGCCCACGGCAGGGTGTTGAGCCGCTCGCGGTACCGGGCCCGGAACAGCGGCGGATCGATCCCCTCGAAGACGAAGAACCGGAAACCCTCACGGCGGAATCCGTACGCCTCGACGACCGCCCGCCCCAGCCACTGCCCACCGGCCAGATCGCCGAGATAGCGGGTGCAGTGGTGGGCGACGTACTCGGTGGCCCGGCCGAAAGCGGCACTGCGGATCCGTGTGCAGTAGGTGGTGGTCGCGGGCAGCGCGGTGATCCGGCTCTGCCAGCGCGCACCGAAGAGGAACCGCAGGTCGGTCTCGAGCGCCGGCAGCCTGAACAACTCCGGCAGGACGAACTGACAGGCCACCGGGTCGTCGGTCATCGCGGTGGCGGCCAGCTCCAGCGACTCGTAGATGAACCAGTACTGGCTGAGCAACTCGGCGTATGCGGACAGGGGCAGCCGGCCGGACGCCAGGTGGGTGACGAACGGGCTCCGGCCTGACCCGGCGCTCTCGCGGTTGATCTCCCGCAGACGTTCGGAGAGAAGCGTGGACATCGCTGATCAACTTAACCGCGCTGGACCAGGTGACATAGCCCCGAAGGGCCACCCGGAGCGCAGAGCAGAATGGAAGTCATGCCAGAACCGCTCGAATCAGTCCTCGCCGAGGTGCGGGAGCTTCTGCTCGCTCCGGGTCTCACCCGCGCCGTGGCGGCCGGCCGGCGTCGCGGGCACACGCCCACGGTGACACGGGCACAGCTACGCCCCGTGACGTTGAAGCAGGGACGGAGACTGCAGATCGTCACCGACGACGGCGCGCGGCCGTACACCCGTAACGTCGACGGCCCCGAGGCGGCCGCGGCGGTCGACGCCCTCCTGGCCGAGCCGTTCGGAAACTGGCACGTGGAGACCGACGCGGCGACCGTGCAGGTCCGGGTGACGAAGAAAGGCGACGCGCAGGTGCACAGGTCGGCCGCCGTCACCGCGCCGAGCGCGCCCGCGGCACACGACCGGCCCAAGCAGTGGCTGCTCGACCCGGGCGACCCGCTGTTCTCGGTGGTCGGCGGCACGGCGGCGAAACGCCGCCAGATCGACGCCTTCCTGCGGGCGCTCGCCGCGACCCTCCCCGAGGACCTTCCCACGCCGCTGCGCGTCGTCGACCTGGGCTGCGGCAACGCCTACCTCACCTTCGCCGCCTATCGACACCTGACCGGGCGGGGCGTAAAGGTCCAGGTCGTCGGGGTCGACGTCCGCGAGGATCAGCGGGTACGCAACAACGCCGTCGCCGCCGAGCTCGGCTGCTCCGACGACGTCACGTTCGTGGCCGGCACGATCGAGGACGCCGAGCTGGCCGCCCCGCCGGATCTGGTGCTCGCGCTGCACGCCTGCGACACGGCGACCGATCAGGCGCTGGCCCGGGCGGTCGACTGGGAGGCGCGCTGGGTGCTCGCCGCCCCGTGCTGCCACCACGACATCGCGGCGCAGCTCAAACGCGGCGACACCCCTTCGCCGTACGGTGAGGTGACCCGGCACGCCATCCTGCGGGAGCGGTTCGCCGACGTGCTGACCGACTCGTTGCGCGCCGCCCTGCTGCGGCTGCACGGCTACCGGGTGGAGGTGGTCGAGTTCATCGACTCGGCGCACACCCCCCGCAACCTGATGCTGCGGGCCCGGCGGACCGGGGCCGCGCCGACGGCGGACCAGCGGGCCGAGTACGACGCGCTGACCGGCCAGTGGGGGGTCACGCCCGCGCTCGCCGGGATGCTCAGCTGACGACGACAGTCCAGGTCGCCGTGGACACCCTCCCGGCGACCTGGAAGTCGAGAAACATCCGGTAGGTGCCCGGGCTCGGAGCGGCCAGCCAGAACTTGATCCGCCCGTCGACCAGCTGCGTCTCCGGGTGCACATGGACGTAGCCGAGATCACCCTGCCGGAGTGCGACCAGGTGGCCGTAGGCGCCCAGATACGGCTCGACGGCCACCGGGTTGCCGGACGCGTCGGTGACGGTCATCAGCAGCGGCTGGGTGGACCCGGTCGCGGGCGTTCCGTCGTACTCCACCTGAAGTCCGTCGGTGATCGCGACCCGGACCGGATCGGGCCCGGTGACCGGCGAATAGTCGCCCGCGACCGTCAGGTCGCTGCCCAGCGTCGTGGCCACCTGAGTGCCGGCCACCTGTGCCGTGAAGTCGGCGAACATGCGGTAGACCCCCGGCTCGGCGAGAGTCAGGTCGACACTCCACGTGCCGTCGGGCGCCATCGCGGGGTGCAGGTGCTGATAGCCGGTCAGATCACGTCGAGCGACGATCAGGTGCAACGGCTTGTCGTGCACGACCGCGAACGTGGTCACCGGCGCGCCACCCGGCCCGTTGATCGTGAACTCGAGTCTCTGCTGCTCACCCGGCTTGAAGTCGGTGCGGAACGGGGTCAGGGTGAGGCCGCTCCCGCTGAGTGACAGGCCACTGACCGGGGCGCCGCCGCCGGCCGCGACGATCGGGCCGGTGCCGCCGTGCACATGCGGCCGGCTCTCGTCGAACGGGCTCGCCGAGGGGCTGGTCACGGTCGTCGCGGCCGCCGGGGTGCCGGTCGCGCCGGTGCCACCGTTGAGCCGACCGAGGCCGTAACCGGCGAACAGCACCACTATCAGCAGCGCCCCGATGGCGGCGAACCGGAAACCCGCGCCCTCGCCCGCCGTCTCCGTCCTGGAGAGCCCGAAGACCGGCTCGCCCTCCTGCCCGTCGGCCTCGGACACGTCGGGTCGCTGCTCGCTGAGCTTCGATCCGTCCGGCCGATGCTCGCCGCGGGGGCTGTCGTCAGGCATCCGCTAGCTCGTAGCCGGCCTCGTCGACCGCCGCACGCACCGCCTCGTCGGAGAGGGCCTCGTCGCTGGCCACCGTCACGCCGCCGGAGGCGAGATCGACCTGCACGTCGGTGACACCGGGCAGCGCCGAGAGCTCCTGCGTGACCGACTGGACGCAGTGCGAGCAGGTCATGCCCTTCACGGTGAAAGTGCTGGTCACAGCCATATGGCATTCCTTTCGACCCGGTCCGACTCATTCATGAGCCTACCGGGATGTCTTCCCCGCGGTTACGGTGCGGGCGTGGGCCGATATGAGATCCATCTGACGGTGTCCGCCGACGCCTCCGACGATCGACTTCGATCATGGGCCGGCTCACACGACGTCAAATACACCCGGATCATGCTCGACCGCGGTGACCACTCCAGCCAGCCGATGCTGAGCTGGCTCTCCGACGGCACACCGGCGACCGCCGAGGCCGACGCCCGGCAGACCGCCGCCACGCTGCGGTCCGAGGGCTTCCCGGTCACCCGGCTCAAGGTGGAGGCCGCCGCGGTGGAGGCCGCCACCCGGCCCGGGCTCTACTTCGAGCACCACGTCAAGCTCCTGCTTCCCGCCGGGGCGGATCTCGACGGGGTCCGCGACGTCGCCTTACGACACGACGCCCGCCTGTCCCGCAACGCCCGGCGGTCCAGGCCCGACGGCGTGCAGGAGCGGTTCGTCACCCAGCGCTGCCGCGGGGTGGAGCTACCCATCGCGCAGGCGCGGCTGTCCGCCCTGGTCACGGCACTGACCGAGGCCGACTGGGAGATAGCCGAGGTCGAGGAGGAGTGGGTCCTGATCGACGACAACCCAGGGCTGGACTCCGGCTGGTTCGCATGACCACCCCGGTCTCGTCACGGTCGGCGCACCTCTTGGGGGATCGTCCCCGGCGCTGTGACACCATGCGACCGGCCCCTTGCGGAACTGTGACGAAGGAGGAGCTGATGGAAGATCTGGCACGCGATGGGTACGTCTTGACCGCCGACCCGAAACGCGTCGACTTCGCCCGGGTGCACCGGTGGCTCGCCGAGGAGTCCTACTGGGCGGCCGGACGCTCCTACGACCTGGTGGCCCGGTCCATCGACGGCTCTCTCCCCTACTCGATCTTCGCCGCCGACGGCGCCGAGCAGGTCGCCTTCGCCCGCGCGGTGACCGACGGTGCCACCTTCGCCTGGATCTGCGACGTCTTCGTGGCAGAGGAGCACCGGGGCCGCGGTCTGGGGAAGTGGATGATCGACACCATCGTCGCCGACCTCTCCGACCGCGGCATCCTGCGCTTCCTTCTCGCCACCAGGGACGCGCACGACGTCTACCGTCGGTCCGGCTTCGAGGACCTGGCAGGCGCCCACCGCTTCATGGAGATCGACCGGCGCCCCACGAGGCACGCGATCCTCGGCAAGTCGTGATCTTTCCGGCCTGTGGATAACTCCGTCGTCAGAGTTATCCACAGGCGGTGTGCTCGCGGCCGGGGACGGCGGACGCGAGGCCGTGGGCTCAGCCCGCGACGGCGAGAGTGAGTGGCAGGACACCCGGCGCACCCGCCCGACGAAGGGCGCGGCCAGCCAGCGCCAGGGTCCATCCGGAGTCGGCCAGATCGTCGACCAGCAGCACCGGACCGGAAAGTTGTGGCAGCTCAGCGGCCAGATCGGCGGGAACCTCGAAGGCATCGTGCAGGGCTCTGACCCGCTGCGCGCTGTTACCCCGGTAGGCGCCCACCTCAGTGGCTCGGCCACCGGGATGAGCCGGCTCGAGGGAGCCGAGCATCGGTAGCCTGCCGACCGTCGCGATGTGCTCGGCGAGGCTGTGGATAAGTTGTGGATGGCGCTGTGAATAAAGCGCCACGACGGCCGCTGGGCGCTGCTTCCAGGCGTCGTCTCCCCTGGCCCAGGCTTTGAGAACCTCGATCACCGCACCGGCCAGATCGGTGGGGATCGGAGCATCGGGAGACTCCGGGGAGACCGCGGCCCGGAGACGGTTGCCCCACCCGAGATCGGAGAGGCGGCCGACGGCACGACCCGGTTCGCTCTGCTCAGCAGGTGTGATCCGGCCCTTGAGCGGGATGCCGACCGCGGCCAGACCGGTGGGCCACATCTTCTTCGGGGCGATCTCGGTGCCCGGCCGGCCCAGGAAGGCATCGGCGGCGGCCAGCGAAGCCGACGACACCTCGGCGTCGAACAGTGGGCCGGCGCAGTTGTCACAGCGCCCGCAGGGGACCGCCTCCGGATCGTCGAGACACCGACGGAGGAACTCCATACGACACGTGGTCGTCCCCGCATACTCCATCATGGTTCGCTGCTCGGTCTCGCGGGCCTCGGCGACCCGCCGGAGCCGGGCCTCGTCGTAGGTCCACGGCTCGCCGGTGGCGAGCCAACCGCCCCGGGTGCGTCGGACCGCGCCGTCCACGTCCAGGACCTTGAGCATCAACTCGAGCCTGGTCCGCCGGAGATCGACGAGCGGCTCCAGCGCCTGCGTGGACATCGGCTGGTCCGGGGAGAGCCGGGAGAGAACCGCGCGGACCTGATCCTCCGGAGGAAAGGCCAGCGAGGCGAAATATCGCCAGATCGCGGCGTCCTCGGGGCCGGGCAACAGCATCACCTCGGCGTGCTCGACGGCTCGGCCTGCCCGGCCGACCTGCTGGTAGTAGGCGATGGGGGACGGCGGCGCGCCGAGGTGCACGACGAATCCCAGATCGGGCTTGTCGAAGCCCATCCCGAGCGCAGACGTCGCCACCAGCGCCTTGATCTTGTTGTTCAGCAGGTCCTGCTCGGCGGCCCGACGCTCGGCATCCTCGACCTGGCCGGTGTAGGACGCCACCTCGAAGCCACGGGTGCGCAGGAAGTCAGCGGTCTCGGTGGCGGCGGTGACGGTCAGCGTGTAGACGATGCCGGAGCCCGGCAGCCGCTCCAGGTGATCGGCCAGCCACGCCAGCCGGTGTGCCGGATTGTCGAGGCGCAGAGCGGCCAGGCGCAGCGAATCCCGGTCGAGCGGGCCGCGCAGCACCAGTGCGTCACCGAGCTGATCGGCGACGTCGGCGGTCACCCGGGCGTTGGCGGTGGCGGTGGTGGCGAGCACCGGGGTACGCCCCGGAAGCCCCGCCAGGAACGTCCGCAACCGTCGGTAGTCGGGCCGGAAGTCGTGGCCCCAATCGGAGACACAGTGTGCCTCGTCGACCACGAGCAGACCGGTGCTCCCGGCGAGCCCCGGCAGCACGTTGTCACGGAAGTCGGGGTTGTTGAGCCGCTCCGGGCTGATCAGCAGCACGTCGACCTCGCCGGCCCGGATCTCCTGCTCGATCAGCGACCACTCGTCGAGATTCGCCGAGTTGATGGTGCGTGCCGTGATCCCGGCGCGAGCGGCCGACTCGACCTGGTTGCGCATCAGGGCGAGCAGCGGCGACACGATGACCGTCGGGCCTGCCGGGTGGTCGCCCGCCTCGGCGGCGACCCCGGACCGGAGCAGTGCCGTGGCCACGAAGTAGACCGCCGACTTGCCCCACCCGGTGCGCTGCACACAGAGCACCCGTCGCCGGTCCACGGTGAGGGCCTCGATCGCCCTCCACTGGTCCTCCCGAAGGACGGCGTGCTCGCCGGCCAGGCGCCGGAGCACCGCCTCGGCCCGCTCCCGCACCACCGCCCGCTCGGCTGTCGTCCGCGTCGTATCAGTCACCCGGCATGTCTATCAGCCCGCGAAGGTCGCCCCGGAGTTATCCACAGTCAAGAGTTGTCCACAGCCCGGCCGACGCCCCCTTCGTGAATCGGCGATGCTCGCTCCCGTCCAACACGGGAGGGTCGACATGCGGGCTTCATACCGACGGAGGGCGCGGCTCGGCGGAAGGCCGGCCGGCCGCATCGTTCCGGCACGTGACGGTGTCAGGCCGGCGGAGGCCGGGCCACGGCCACCACCAGGGCGGGCCGGTCCCTGACCGGCCCGCTGCCCCGACGACCGGCGCCCAGGTGAGCGGGATCCGGTCACCACGGCCGGCGTTCGCGATGACGGGCACCGGTCACCACGGCCGGCGTTCGCGATGACGGGCACCGGTCACCACGGCCGGCATCCGCGATTACGGGCACCGGTCACCACGGCCGGCATCCGCGATGACGGGCGCCTGCCGATCCGGCGGGCCCCGCGATGACGGGTGCCGGCCGCACCCCGGATCGGTGGCACCCCGGTCCGGTGGCTGTCGCCATCCGGACGGGTGGCAGCCGGGCGGGTGCCACCCCGGTCGGGCGGCAACCCGAGCCCCGGGGTGGCACTCGGGGCTGCGCTCGCCCGGCATGACAGCCCGGTGTCCGGCACGCCGGGCCGGCGCCGAGGTGGGACGCCTTCTCCGAACCCGGCGAACTGTCCGCGCGTGAATGGAAACCTCAGGGACATGACCAAGACGATCGCCGAGAAGCTGCTGATCAAGCCGAACTCCACCGTGTGGCTGAACGAGCCGGCCCGGCTCCCGCTGCTGACCCCGATGCCCGAGGGGGTCCGCGAAAGCGGCGCCCTGGCCACCGCGAGCACCGCGGTCCTGTTCGTCGAGGACGCCGCCGGCGCACGGGACCAACTCGAACAGCATCGCGCCGACCTGGACAAGCCCGCCACCCTGTGGATCGCCTACCCCAAGGGCAACAAGGCCGACATCAACCGTGACTCGCTGTGGCCGATCGTCGCGGACTTCGACATGCGGCCATGCGGGCAGGTCGCCATCGACGATCGATGGTCGGGGCTGCGCTTTCGCACCAACCGGCCCGGCGAGGGCCGGTTCACCGGTGGCGCCGAGTAGGCGTCAGCGCCCCAGCACGGAGCCCCCGTTGACGTTGATGATCTGGCCGGTGACGAAGCCACCGCCCGGGCCGACCAGCCAGCGGACCGCCTCGGCGATGTCGGCGGGGGTGCCCGCTTTCTTGAGCACGCTGGCGTCGACCCGCTTCTGGTGTCCTTCCGGGGTCATCCGGCCGTCGAAGAACTCGCTGTCGGTGACGTAGCCGGGGGCGATGACGTTGGCCGTGATCCCTTCAGCGCCGAGGGAGGTGGCCAGGTCGAGGCCGTACCCGTGAAGGGCCGCCTTGGCCGCGGAGTAGGGGCCGCCGCCGCCTCGCTGGGCGGCGATCGAGCTGGTCAGGATGATCTTGCCGCCCGGCCGGCGGAGCTGCGGGAGGAGCGCGGTGGTCATGAGAACGGCGGAGAGCACGTTCGAGTCGAGGTTCGCCCGCCAGCGGGTGGCCACCTCCTCCAGGGTGGCGCCGTCACCGCCGATGTACGCCCCGGCGTTGTTGACCAGCACGTCGAGTGCGCGCCCGGCCACCGCCTCGACGACGGCGGGAATCTGGGCCGGGTCGGCGGCGTCCGCGGTGACGGCGGTGGCCTGCGGCCCGATCCACTTCACCGCATCGGCGAGCACCTCGGCCCGGCGGCCGACGATGATCACGTCGAAGCCCTCGCCCGCGAGCATGCCGGCCGTCGCCTTGCCGATCCCGGTTCCACCGCCGGTCACCACTGCGAGTCTTGTCATGCCTCAGACCCTATCGACGGATCGATCATCCGACTCGGCAAGCGCGGGTCCGGCCGGCTACAGGGCCAGTGACAGGCCACCCGGGCGCTTGACGACCGGCCCGGAAGGCCGCTCCACCGGCGGCGGGTTCCGGCGTGGGGTTCCGCCGCGGCCACCGGGTGAGCGTCTCCGATCGCCGGCGGGCGGGTCCTCGACCGTGGCGTTCACCGACTTCTCGCCGGCCCGGTCGCCGCCGGTGCCGGATCGACGTCCGGCGGCATCGAGCGCCCCACCGGCCGGGCTGCCCGTGGTGCCGCCGAAGACCTCGGCACGGCACGGCCGGCCGTTCAGCACGAACGAGAGAGGTAGTGGGTTGTGAGTGCGATAACCGCCCTGCAGGGTGACGGCGCGCGAGCGGCCCTGGCCGTCGATCATCACGCGACGACCGTGCTGGGACACGGCCTTGGGCGACCCTGCGAGACGCTGCGTGCCGGGGTAGGCGAACTCGACCCGCCAGTCCGACGTCTCCGAGGTGATCACGCTGAGGCGGGCCTCGAAGTACGACCCGGAGTCACGGCGCACCTGGTAACGGACCTTGCAACGGATCCGGTCCGGTCCGGCGGCGGCCGGTGCACCGGCGCCGGTCGCGGTGGTGTGGGTTCGCCCGGGGTCGGCGGAGTCCCGGCGGGCGGACCAGTTCACCGCGGTGGCGGCGATCAGGGTCGCCGTGGCCAGGACGACGATCGCGGGCATCCGGTGGCGACGGCCTTGCAGACGGTTCGCCGGGAGCAGGTCGCGCCGTCGGCGCCTGCCCACGAACAGTCCGCCACCGAGGGCGCGCACCGGGCCGAGACGCAGGGCCGATCCGAGGCGCAGGCCGGCACGCAGACGTACGGTCGTGACAGCGCTCGCCGGCCGGCCGAGGCAGGCGCGCAGCGTACGGCGTACCCCCGATCCGTCTCGGACCGCCTGGACCGGCACGACCGCCCTGGCCGCCGGCGCCGCATGTCGTTCGCCCGCTCGCAGCGGCGGGATGACGGGCCGCACCCCGACCGTCGCGGCGAGGGCCCGGGTCATCTCCGCGGCGGCGGGCCGGTCGGCCGGATTCTTCGCGAGGCAGCGCAGACACAGGTCGGCCACAGCGGAGGGCATTCCGTCGAGTTCCGGGATGGGGTCGGGGTCGGCGTAAAGGTGGGCGCGGAGGGCTTCGGCGGTGTTCCCGGCACGCCACGGCATCCTGCCGGTGAGGGCCCGGTAGAGCAGGAGCCCGAGCGCGTAGACGTCGGTGGCCGGCGAGACCGCGGCGCCGCCGAGACGTTCCGGGGCGAGGTAGGCGGGAGTGCCGAGCAGACTGCCGTCCGCGGCGGCGTCGCGCTGGCCGATCACGGCGGAGATCCCGAAGTCGACGATCTTGGCGCCGGCGCCGGTGAGCATCACGTTGGCCGGTGTGACGTCACGATGCACGAGGCCCCGGGCGTGCGCGGTGGCCAGCGCGGACCCGACCTCGACGGTGATCACGACGGCTTCACGCCAGTCGAGGGATCCCTGCCGGCCGAGCCGCGCGCCGAACGATTCACCGTCGTTGAGCTCCATCACCACGTAGGGGACGGTCAGATGCTCGGAGATCGGCGCCTCGCCGAAGTCGTGGATGCCGGTGATGTGTGGGTGGCGGAGGCGGGCTGCGGCCAGCGCTTCCTGTCGCAGCCGGTCCCGGAAGGCGCGGTCCTCGGCGAGCCGCGGGGAGAGCACTTTGACGGCGACGTCACGGCCGAGGATCTCGTCGTGGCCACGCCACACCACCGACATGCCGCCGGTGCCGAGCTTCTCGAGGAGGCGGTACCGGCCGGCGAGACGGAGGGAGCCAGTCTGACCGTTTCGCTCCGTACGCCCCATGCGCCGATTCTCGCCCGAGCGGCTCGCCGTCCGGTGCCGCACTCGGAAACCCATCCGGAAACCGGGGTCGCCGGGTCATCCGGCCAGGAGCTGATCCACCGGTGCGTAGTCGTCGGTGAGGACACGGGCGTCGGCGACGAAGGCGTCCAACTCCGGGCCGGAGAGCATGGTCGCCGCTTCCTCCAGCGCGGCGAGCCGGGGCCACATCGCGTCGATCGGCAGCGGCCCGCGCGAGGCCACGATGACGAAGTTGGACCCGCGGTCACCCGCGATCGCCGCGGGCGGGGCGATCAGTGCGACGTTCGGGAAGGCGGCGGCGACGGTGGCCAACTCGGCTCGGATGAAGCGGTTCGGCGGGTAGTCGATCACGTTCTGGGCGTAGACGCCGCCCGGCCGCAGGACCCGGGCCACCTCGGCGGCCATCTCCCTCGTGGCCAGGTGCCAGGGGACCACCAGGTGGCCGAAGGCGTCACCGACGACCAGGTCATAGGCGCCCGCCGGCTGACCGGCCAGTCCGACCCGGGCGTCACCGACCTGGATCCGCAGGTCAGGGCCGGTTTTCAGGCCGAGGTCCCGCTCATCGAGGTCGACCAGGCCACCGTCGAGCTCGAGCACGAGCTGGCTGCTGCCGGGACGGGTGGTGCGCAGGTATTCGGGGACGGTGAAACCGCCGCCGCCGAGGTGCAGGGCGTCGATCGGGGTCCCGGCGGGGGCGAGCGCCTCGGTGACCGCGCCGATCCACTTGACGTACTCGAACTCCAGGTGGGTGGGGTCGTTCAGGTCGACGTACGAGTGCCGCGCCGAGTTGAGTATCAGGGTGCGGCCACCCTCCCGTGCGGGGTCGGTGACCACGCTGGCGCAGTGGTAGGCGGTCTCGACGTCACAGGGGGTCGGCGCGACCACGCCCAGCCCGGCGCCGACCAGCCCGACCACGGCCAGCGAGGCCCGGATCCGGGGCGTGCCGGGCAGGTCACGGCGCAGCCACCAGCCCAGGGTGAGACCGGCGACGGCCAGCAGCACGGCCAGGCCCAGGATGATCACGCTGCTCGGCATCGCCGCGACGAAAACGAACCCGGTCACCAGGGTGGCGGTGATCGCGCCGAGGGTGCCGATGCTGGACAGCCTGCCGACCACCGAGCCGGCCCGGCTGAGGTCGGCGAGCTGCAGTTTCACGACCATCGGCGCGATCGTGGACAGCACCAGGGCGGGCAGGAAGACGGCGAGGGCGGCGAGCAGGAGCACGGCCGGGGCGGCCCCGCCGCGCAGGAACTCGCCACCCCACCGGACCAGCGGCAGGGTGATCGCGGTGCCGACCGCGCCGAGGATCAGCGCCGGGGCGAGCAGGGCTCGCGGGTCGAAGCGGTCGGCGAGACGCCCACCGATCCAGGCGCCGTAGGCGATGGCGGCCAGCGAGATGCCGATGACCGAGCTGCTGACCTGGAGGGTCACGCCGACATACGGCCCGACCAGGCGCAGCGCGACGATCTCCAGGACCAGGACGGCCCCACTGGCGCCGAAGGCCAGGGCGGTGGCCAGAGCCGAGGGCAGGGCGCGGGGCTTCGTCTCCATCGGCGGCATGCTACCGGCGGGTGGCGGCCTGCCCGCACATCGACAGGCCGCTCTCAGTCAACGCTCAGCCCCACGAGACCGAAGCCACGCGGGATCGAAGCCATGCCGGACCGAAGCCCCACCGGACCGAAGGCCCACCGGACCGAAGCCCCACCGGACCGAAGCCCCACGAGACCGAAGGCCCACCAGGTCGTAGCGCTACCGCGCCGATCACAGCATGGAGAGGTGGACGTGATTCGTATGCACGGCAGCCGGGTCGCCGGAGGCACTGTATGCCCGCCATCCGGTGCTGGGCATCCAGATCTGGCGGTACCAGATCACATACATCACGCCGAGCTCGTCCGCGTTCTTCACATAGAAGGCGGCGAGGCGGTCACCGTACGTCTTGTCGCCTCCGCTTGCCGCCGCGTTCTCGAAACCGCCCGCCGCCGCCGAATGATCACAGGCCCGGCCTTTCGGATGCTCACCGGACGAGCGTTCGCTGAAGCACACCGTGTACCGCTTGAACCCGGCGGCCTGCGCCTCCTGGTAGGCGTGCAGGGTGCGCGGGGTGATGCAGCCGTTGGAGGTCGGGTCCTTGACCGTGCAGGACTCCTTCGGCCACGAGCCGTCGGAGTTGCGCGGCGCCGGTTTGGCCGCGGCCGAGTTCGGGTCGACGAAACCACCGGCGGCGCCGCCGCCGACCTCGGCGAGGGCCACTTCGGCCTCCCGCTTCTTCTTGGCCATCACGTTGACCTGGCTCTGCTGCTCGACGATCTCGGCATCCAGCGCGGTCTTGGCCTTCTTGGCGGTGTCGATCTCGTTGCGATAGCCGGTGAGCGTGCCGCTGTCCATCTTGGCCAGCATGTCGAGGCTCTGCAGCCGCTCCATGAAGTTGTTCGGCGACCCGCTGCCGAGCAGGAGGTTGGCCGTGTTGATCCGGCCCATCTGGTAGACGCGTGTCGCGACCGCGCTCACCTGCGAAGTGAGGGCGGCGGCGTTCGTCTCGGAGCGCTTGAGCGCCTCGGTGAGCTGCTTCTGCCGCTTCTTCGAGTTGGTCAGCTTGGTCTTCGCCGCGTCGTATCCCTTCGCGGCGTTCTCGAGCGCGGCGCGCAGCTTCTTGGAACCGCCCTCCGGGTCGGCCGCGGAGGCCGGCGACGCGGGCGCGGCGAGCACCAGCGCGACGGCTGCGGCGAAGAGCGCGAGCAGGGCGGTGCACCGGCGCGGGAGACTGGCCGCCACAGATACCTCCAAGTCGTGAGCGCCGGTACTTTACCGTGTCGGAGCAGGCGAAAGGGAGATCGATCAGGTCGCCGAGTATCCACCGTCGACGAAGAGTGTCTGCCCTGTGACTGCCTGACCCGCATTGCTCGCCAGGAAAACGACACACCCGGCGAAATCGTCCGGGATACCGTTGCGACCGATCATCGTACGGCTCGCGTGCGCTGCCACTTTCGTGGGATCGGCGAAAACCGCCTCGGTGAGTGGGGTGTGCACGACACCGGGCGCGATCGCGTTGCAGCAGACGCCGTCGCGGGACCACGCCTCGGCCTGCGAGCGGGTGAGGCCGACCAGGCCGGCTTTCGCGGCTCCGTAGGCGCCACTGTTGCCGTAGGCACGGAACGCCTGCTGGGAGACGACGTTGATGATCCGGCCCCAGCCGCGGCGGGCCATCGCCGGGGCGAACGCCTGACCGAGCAGGAACGGGGCGGTCAGATTGGCGGAAACGGTCAGGTCCCACACATCGTCGGTGAGCTCGGCCAGCGGCGGGCGCAGGTTGACGGCCGCCGAGTTGACCAGGATGTCGGGTTCGCCGTACTCCTCGATGATCTTTGTGATGGCGGCCCTGACGGCGTCGCGGTCGGCGAGGTCCGCGGAGATCGCATCCGCCTCCGCACCGTGGGCGCGCAGCTCGGCGATGACCTCGGCCATCGGGGCCTCGCGCCGCGCCACCACCACGATCCGCGCTCCGGCGCGGCCGAGCGCCAGCGCCATCGCGCGGCCGATACCGGAGCTGCCCCCGGTCACCACCGCGAGACGGCCACTCAACCCGAAAAGCTCATCGAGGTAGGACACCATGCCCGCACCCTAGATCCACCGGACTGCCCAGCGGAGTCCCATCGGAATGTGACCGACCGCACTCTCACCCGACCGGGTGCAGCGGAGGCGTCCACCGACCGGCGAACCCCACCGCAAGACCGGCGGGGGCGCTACGGGAGGCCCGGCGGGCCAGACGGGAGGAGGGTGCGGTGCACCGTGTGCCAGATGTCCTCGTTCGCGGCGACGAGCAGGCCCTTCTGATGGTCGGTCGGCCGGTACTCGGCACCGTCGAGGTGGCGGACCACCCCGCCGGCCTCGCGGACGATGAGCGTGCCCGGCACGTGGTCCCACGGCAGGATCCGCCAGAACATCGCGAACTGCTGCTCGTCGATGGCGACGGCCGGGTACTCGTATCCGGCGCAGTGTCGGCCCGCGGTGTATCCGCCCAGCCGGCCGGCGTTGCCGAGAACCTCGGTGCGCAGGTCGCCGGGGATGTACTTGCCGGCGATCACGCCGTTCAGCGCCGCCGCGCCCGGGTCGTCGGTGCGGGCTTTGACGCGCTCGCCGTCGCGGTAGACGCCAGCGCCCGACTCGGCGACGGTCAGATGGTCGGCGACGACGTCGAGGATCCAGGCGGCCGCCGTCTCACCGTCGCGGACCAGGGCCACCATCACGCAGAACGGGGTCCGCCCGGAGGCGAAGTTGTTGGTGCCGTCGACCGGGTCGACGACCCAGACGGAGCCGCTGCCGGCGAGCCGGTCCCGGACGGCCGGGTCGGCGGCGACGGCCTCCTCGCCGACGACGACCGAGCCGGGCAGCAGCGCCGTGAGCCCGCGGGTCAGCGCCCGCTCGGACTCCTGGTCGGCGATGGTGACCAGATCACCGGGCGATTTCTGGTGCACCTCGTCGGCTGCCAGGTGCTGGAAACGCGGCAGGACGACGGTGTGCGCCACCTCACGGATGAGCTCAGCGACCTGATCAAGCACGTGGGGGCAACTTCACGACGCTGACGAAGAACTCGTCGATCTGGCGGATCACCGCGATGAACCGCTCGAAGTCGACCGGCTTGGTGACGTAGGCGTTCGCGTGCAGCTGGTAGCTGCGCAGGATGTCCTCGTCCGCGGAGGAGGTGGTGAGCACGACGACCGGGATGCGGCCCAGGTCGTCGTCCTTCTTGATCTCGGCGAGCACCTCGCGGCCGTCGCGCCGCGGCAGGTTGAGGTCGAGCAGGATGAGATCGGGGCGGACCGAGTTCGCATACTGGCCCTCGCGCCGCAGGTAGGCGAGCGCCTCGGCCCCGTCGGAGACGACGTTGAGCCGGTTGCGGACCTTGTGCTCCTCGAACGCCTCCTGGGTCATCAGCACGTCGCCGGGGTCGTCCTCGACGAGCAACACCTCGATCGGTGTGCCGTTCTCGCGCTCCACGCTCATGCCGTGCCCTCCTGAGAGTCGGCCCCTTGCGGCGCCACCGAACCCGATACTGAATCCGGCCCCGGCCCGGTAGCCGACGCTGCCTCCGGTGCTGGGACCGGCGCGAATCCCGGCATCACCGGAAGCGTGAACCAGATCGATGCCCCCGGAGAGACGTCGACGTCCAGCCAGATCCGTCCGCCATGGTATTCGACGATCTTCTTGACGATCGCCAATCCGATGCCGGTGCCCTCGTAGGCATCCCGCGCGTGCAGCCGCTGGAAGATGACGAAGACCTTGTCGGCGAACTCGGCCTCGATGCCGATGCCGTTGTCCCGGACGTTGATCTGCCACTCCTTCTCGTCGAAGGTGGCGGTGATCGTCACGACGGGTGGCACGTCGGGGCGGCGGAACTTGAGCGAGTTGCCGACCAGGTTCACGAAGAGCGTGGTGAGCAGCGGCTCCTCACCCTCCACCGTGGGCAGTCCGCTCCAGGTGATCTCGGCGTCCTCACCGGCCCGGGTTTCGAGCTGGGATCTCACGTCGCCGAGAACCCGGTTCAGGTCGACGTCGGTGAATCCGCTGGTGAGCCGGCCGATCCGGGAGAAGGCGAGCAGGTCGTTGATGAGCCGCTGCATGCGCTGGGCGCCGTCGACGGCGAAGCCGATGTACTGGTCGGCACGGTCGTCGAGCTGACCGGCGTAGCGGCGCTGCAGGAGCTGGCAGAAGCTGGCGACCTTGCGCAGCGGCTCCTGTAGGTCGTGCGACGCGACGTAGGCGAACTGCTCCAGGTCGCGGTTGGATCGGGTGAGCTCCTCGGCCTGCGACTGGAGCTGCTGGTTGATCCACTCGACCTGCTGACGCGCGAGGCGTACCTCGCTCAGCTCGCTGGAGATCTGCCGCCGCATCCGGTCGACGTCCTCGGCGAGCGCGACCAGGTCGGTCGAGCCGTAGTCGCTCTCGATCTGCCGTTCGTAGTCGCCGTCCGCGACCTTGCGGATCTGCCCGGCCAGGTGCACGATCGGCCGGCTGACCAGTCGGTCCAGCAGGAGCAGCAGCAGCACGCCGGTGACCAGGATGACGATCGCGGCGGCGATCTCGACGGCGACCAGGTTGCCGCTGGATTCGCGGGCCTCGGTCGCGGTCCGCTCCCGCATCGTCAGGATGTCCGCCTGCAAGGTGTCGATCGCGGCCCGGATCCGGTCGAAGTCTCGGGTGTCGGTCGCCTCGATGCGCTGCTGAGCCACTTCGGCGCCCTGGGTGCGGACCGTCTCGATGAGCGGTACGGCCACCTCGGCGCGCCATGTGGCGGCGAGCCGCTCCACCTGTTCGAGGGAGGCCAGGATCGCCCGGTCGCTCGGCTCCAGCAGTCTCCTGATCTCTTCGACCTGCTGGCGCTCGACGGCGACTCCGTTGTCGTACGGCTCCAGGTTCTTCGGAAGCCCGGTGATGGCGTAGCCACGGACACCGGTCTCCTGGTCGACGAGCGCTGTGCCCAGGTTCTGCCCGGCGACCCGCAGCGGCCCGGCCCGGTCGAGGACGACGTCGACGGCGTTGTTGGCGTTGGCCGCGGTGATGGCGGCGGCCACCCCGAGCCCGCCGAGCAGGAGACCGGCCGCCAGGCAGAGCGCGAAGATCCGCCCGCGCAGTGTCCAGCCGCGGATGCTGAGCAGGCTCACCGGCCACCGCCGCGGGAGATCAGCAGCATCGCCACGTCGTCGGCGAGCGGGCCGCCGTTGTCCTGGTCGGCGCGGGCCACGAGCCACTTGGGCAGTGCGGGCAGCGGCATGTCACGCGCGTCCGGCTCGTCGAGGAGCTTGCACAGGCCACCGACGTCGAGCCGTTCGTCGCCCACGCCGGTCCGGCCCTCGATCAGTCCGTCCGTGTACATCAGCATCGACCAGTCATGTCCGTCGAACTCCAAGTCGGTGGCCGGGGTGGGTGTGGGACGTACCCCGAGCACGATCCCGGTACGCACGGCGACCGGCGCGACGCGGCCGCCGGCGAGGACGACGGGCGGTGGGTGACCGGCGACGCGGACGGTCGCCCGGTTCCGCGGGACGTCGATGACCGCCGACGCGACGGTGGCGAAGACCTCGCGGGCCCGTCGCTCGGACATCAGCACCTGCTCCAGCGAGGGCAGCACCTGCTCCTCGGGCACTCCGGCGAGCACCAGCGCCCGCCAGGCGACCCGCAGCTCGACGCCGAGGGCGGCCTCGTCGACGCCGTGCCCGCACACGTCACCGACGATCACGTGCAGCCGGTCGTCGCCGACCTGCACCACGTCGTAGAAGTCGCCGCCGAGCAGCCCCATGGCCCGCCCGGAGCGGTAGAACGGTTCGACGGCGATCCCGAAGTCGTCGCGTTTGAGCGGTTTCGGCAGCAGACCGCGTTCGAGCCGGGCCGACTCGGCCTCCCGCAACTCGGCCTCGCGCAGCCGTCGGGCGTTCTCGTCGGCGCGTTTGCGCTCGACCGCGTAGCGCAGCGAGCGGATCAGCAGAACCCCGTCGACCTGACCCTTGACCAGGTAGTCCTGGGCGCCCTCGGCGACCGCCTGCACGCCGAGGTGCTCGTCCGAGCGGCCGGTGAGCACACAGACGGCGGCACTGCCGGCGAGGGCGAGCAACCGTCGCAGGCCGTCGATGCCCTCGGCGTCCGGCAGGCCCAGGTCGAGGAGCACGCACTCGACGCCGACGAGCAGTCCGCGGGCTTCGCGCAGACTGGTGGCGACGGTCAACTCGAACGGGACGCCCGATTCGGTGAGCAGTTCCCGGACGAGGAAGGCGTCACCGTCGTCGTCCTCGACGAGCAGGATCCGCAACCGTTTCAGCTGCTCTGTCGCGTATGTGCGGGGCGCGAGCGACCGCTCAGTCATTCCGTTTCCCCACTCGACGCATAGGTGACCCGCAAATCGTGTACCACCGGGCCGCGCTGCACAACTTCGGTCATCACGGGGATTCTTCGCCGGTGGTGGCGACGCGTCGCGCGTGCTCGGCCATCACCTGACCGAGGATGCCGTGCAACTGCCCGCAGTCCCGGCAGTGCAGGTTCTCGTCGAGGTGCCGGCCGCCACAGTTACTGCAGTTTCCACGGTCCTCCGGGTCTCGATAGGACTGCAGGGCCCGGCACATCGCCCGGATCACATGGTCACTGAAGGTGAAGACGTCCTCGCCGAGCGCGGTGCGCACGCCGATGACGGCCACGGGAGCTCCGTCGGGGCTCGGGTTGTAAGGCGACACCCGGTCGATGAACTCCGCGATGACGGCGGCTGGGTCAAGCGGCGTAGTCACCCGGACAACGCTATTGCACGCCCTGATGGATCTTCGGGGTACCCGCCGGGCGTACCCGGACTGTTAGATGTCCCCATGCAAGACTCCGCCCTCATCCGCCCGGCTCGCCGCGGTCTCGCCGCGGCCGCGGTCCTGGCCGTTCTCGCCCTGGCCGGGCTCGCCGCAATCCGATCGATTCAACCCCCCGCGGCGCGGGCGGAGACGGCCCCGGCGAGCGAGTTCAGCGCGGAGCGGGCCTTTCAGACGGTACGCACGATCGCCGCCACCCCGCACCCGGCCGGGAGTCCCGCCAACGAGCGGGTCCGCGAGCACCTGGTGGCGACGCTGTCCGGCCTGGGCCTGTCGCCCGAGGTGCAGGACACGGTGTCGGAGCAGGGCGCCGGGCTGTCCTCGTCGGCGGGCGGGACCGGCCTGGCCCGGGTCCGCAACGTGGTGGCGGTGATTCCCGGCACAGCGTCCACCGGACGGGTGTTCCTGATCGCGCACTACGACTCGGCTCAGGTCGCGCCGGGCGCCAACGACGACGGGGCGGGCACGTCGACGATCCTGGAGACGGCACGGGCGCTGACGTCGGGTGAGCGGCCGCGCAACGACGTGGTGCTGGTGCTCACCGACGCCGAGGAGGCGTGTCTCTGCGGGGCGAAGGCGTTCGTGGAGCAGCACCCGCTGGCCCGGGACGGCGGCGTGGCCCTGAACCTGGAGGCGCGCGGCAGCAGTGGCCCGGCGATCATGTTCGAGACGTCCGCGGGCAACCGTCGGCTGGTGGAGACGTACGCGAAGACGCCGTACCCGGTCGGGACGTCGTTCGCGGTGGAGATCTACCGGCTCCTCCCGAACGACACCGACTTCACCCCGTTCCGCGAGTCGCCGCTGTTCCAGGGCCTGAACACGGCCTACATCGACGGGGCCGCGGTCTACCACGCACCGACCGACCGGCCGGAGGCGATGGACCGGGACAGTCTCCAGCACCACGGCGACAACGCGCTGGCGCTGGCCCGCGAGTTCGGCGCCCTCGACCTGCGCGAGTTGAAGGGCGGCGGGGACGCCACCTACTTCCCCGTGCCGGGCCTGCTGGTGCGCTACCCGGGTGGGCTGGTGTGGCCGCTGGCGGTGCTGGCCCTGGTGGCGGTGGTCGCGCTGGGCTGGGTGGTACGACGCCGGCTGTTCGCGGCGATCGCCCTGTCCCTGCTGCCGATCATCGTGGCGCCGGTCCTGGCTCAGGGCCTGTGGTCGTTGCTGGTGCTCGTCCGGCCGGAGTACGGCGGGATGCCGATCGACCCGTACCGTCCGATGTGGTATCGCCTGGCGGTGATCGCCCTTTCCGCGGCGATCGTCCTGGTCTGGTATGCCCTGCTACGTCGCCGGATCGGTCCGGCGGCCCTGGCCGTCGGCGGCCTGACCTGGCTGGCCGTGCTCGGCGTGGCACTGGCCGCGCTGGCGCCGGGCGGCTCTTACCTGGGCGCGCTGCCGGCCCTGTCGGTCGCGGTGTCCGCCCTGCTCGCGACGCGGGTCGGGGAGAGGACCGCCGTCGCGGTCGTGATCGCCGGCGCCCTGATCCCGGTCGTCATCCTGCTGCCGACCGTGGTGATGCTCTTCCCGGCGCTCGGCATGCCGATGGCCGGCGTCGGCGCGTTCCTGACCGTGCTGCTGGGCCTGGCGCTCCTGCCGGTGCTGGATCTGATCCATCCGGCGCCGAGCGGTGCCCGCGGCACGGAGGCGATGAAGGCACGCAGGCTCGGTGCCGTGCCGACGCTGGTCGCGGCGGTGGCGGCGATCGTGTGCGCGGCGACCGGGCTGGCCGTCGACCGGTTCGACGAGGAGCACCCGTCGCTCACCCACCTCATGTACGCGCTGGACGCCGACAACGCCATGGCGCGCTGGCTCAGCGAGGAGGCCACCCCGCAGGAGTGGACGTCGCGGTACGTCACCGGCGATCCGGCGACGGTCACCGGCGACCTTCCGGCCTTCGGCGCGGAGGAGCTGCGCATCGGCCCGGCGCAGGCGGCGACCCTGCCGGCCCCGGCGCTCACCCTGCTCTCCGAACAGCGGTCCGGCGATCAACGGACCATGAGACTGCTGCTCGATCCGCAGCGCCCAGTCCGCTTCGCCACGTTGCACGTGTCGGCCGAGGTCGTCTCGGCGACGATCGGTGGCCGTACCCTCGCGGGTGGTCCTTCGGGTTGGGGTTTCGTCTTCCACGCGCCGGCCGAGACCGGCGTCGAGATCACCCTCACCGTCCGCTCCTCCGGCCCGGTCACCTTCCGCGCGATGGACGGCAGCGACGGCCTGTCGGCCCTTCCGGGCTTCCAGCCCAGGCCGGCGGGGGTCGGCGTTCTCGGTTCGCACAGCAGCGAGCTGGTCGCGGTGGCCAAGACCTACAACCTTTAAGGGGTACGGGCTACGCGCCCCCTCTTCACGAAAGAGGCGCGTAGCCCGTTCCCACTGCTCTGAACAGCCGAACCACCGACGGCTTCTAGCGGCCGCGACCGCGACGGCCGGTGGGAGCGTCGTGGCGGAAGTGCACGAAGAGACGGCCCCAGTTGTCGCCGTCCTTCTCGACCCGGTGGTAGAGCTGCTTGATCTCTTTCTGGTCGAGGAAGCGGATGACCTTCTTCTTCAGGGCGCCGCTGCCCTTGCCCGGGATGATCTCGACCATGGCGGCCTTCTTCTGAATCGCCTCGTCGATGATCCCGCGGAGGGCGCGGTCGATCTCGTGACCCTTGTTGAAGATGTCGTGCAGGTCCAGCTTCAGCTTCACGAAAAGAGACCCTACGCCGCCGACGACTTGCCGAGCCATGTCTCGACCCGGCGCACCGCCTCCTGATAGTCGGTCTGCGACTTCATCGCCGCGGCCAGGCGCAGGTGCGGTAGGGCCTCACGAAAGCGGCCGGCCCGCTCCAGGGTCCGGCCGAGCACGTGGTGCGCGTAGTGATCCGAAGGATCATGCTCGACCAGCACCCTGAGCTGGGCTTCCGCCCCGTTGAGCTGAGCCGAGTTGAAATACGCCCTCGCCAGCAGCTGCCGGACCGCCGTGTTGTGCGGCTCCGCCTCGACTATCGGCTCCAGCAACTTGGCGGCGCCGAGCGGGTCGCCGGTCTCGAAGAAGAAGGTGGCCCTGCGGTAGTCCTCGAGAAGATCCATCGTGCAACTCCTCACGCTCGCGCCCGCGCTTTGACCAACGCTCGCACAACATCGCCCGGACATCGAGTGTTCCCTCGGGACGAGATCGTCGACAACCCGGTGTTTCCTCGGCGCAGCAGGAGCAGGACCAGCACGATCACGACACTTCGCCGTTCCTGATCCTCATGCACCGGATTCACCGTGCCGAAAACCATGACGGACCCGGATGTGCTCGCACTGTGCCGCTCGCATGAGACGGCTGTCAGAGACACAGCCGGCACACAGGAAACGGAAAGCCGGCGCTGAGCGTCAGGCACCACAGTAGGGGCATGACGATGGCGAACGCAGAATCCAGCACCGAGCTCCGCCGGCCCGACGGGACCCCGGTCCGGGTGCTCGTGGTCGATGACGAACCGACCCTGGCCGAGCTGCTCTCGATGGCGCTCCGCTACGAGGGCTGGGATGTGAGGAGCGCCGGCGACGGCATGACCGCCGTCCGTACCGCCCGCGACTTCCGCCCGGACGCCGTCGTCCTCGACATGATGCTCCCCGACATCGACGGTCTCGAGGTGCTGCGCCGGCTTCGTGGCGAGTCCCCGGAGGTGCCGGTGCTCTTCCTCACCGCCAAGGACTCCGTCGAGGACCGGATCACCGGCCTCACCGCGGGCGGCGACGACTACGTGACCAAGCCGTTCAGCCTCGAAGAGGTGGTGGCCCGGCTGCGCGGTCTGATGCGGCGGATGGGGCACGCCCCGATGCGCACGGAGTCGCAACTCGTCGTCGGCGACCTCACACTGGACGAGGACTCGCACGAGGTGCGCCGCGGCGGTGACCTGATCACGCTGACCGCCACCGAGTTCGAGCTTCTGCGCTACCTCATGCGTAACCCTCGTCGGGTGCTGAGCAAGCCGCAGATCCTCGACCGGGTCTGGAACTACGACTTCGGAGGGCAGGCGAACGTGGTCGAGCTGTACATCTCCTACCTGCGCAAGAAGATCGACGCCGGGCGCGCGCCGATGATCCACACCATGCGCGGCGCCGGCTACGTCCTGAAGCCGGCCGACTGACCATGGCCCCCGCCGCCTCGACCCGAGCCCCCCGTCCCGCTCGCTGGCGTGATCCCGCGAGCTGGCCGCTGCGCACCCGGATCGTCGCCATCATGATCAGTCTTCTCACGGTGCTGGGCCTGGTCGTCGGCGGCACTGCCGAGCTCTACCTCTACACCTCGTTGCACAAGCAGATCGACACCGAGCTCGACGACCTCGCCAAGCGGATCGGATTCCGGCCGCCCCGGGCAAGTTCAAGCCGTCGAACTCGACGAAGGGCGACACCCCGTCGCCCAACGGCAACGACAATTTCGGCGGTATCCCGGACGACTCCATCGTTCTGGAAATGCTCTCCGGGAACACGCTCGAGGGCGGCAGGGTCGACATCTCGAACTCGGCGACACCGGACCAGATCGTTCAGCTCGATGACGAGGCCAGGGACGCCGTCCTGGAGGACGTGCCCGACAGCGGCGCCAAGGTCGATGTGAACCTCGGCGGCAGCCTGCCGCAGTACCGGATGACCAGGGTCGTCAAGGGTGACGGCAGCGTCTACTACATCGGGATCTCGCTGGATCAGGTCAACACCACGCTGCTCACCGTCGCGGCGTTCACCGGGTGCGTCATCGCCGGGTCGCTGCTGATCGCGGGCTGGGGTGGGGCGCTCATCGTGCGGCGTACGCTCAAGCCGTTGGACCGTGTCGCGGCCACCGCGACTCGTGTGTCGGAGCTGAAGCTGGACCGGGGTGAGGTACAGCTCGCGCAGCGGGTGCCGGAGGCCGACACCGACCCGCGCACCGAGGTGGGCCAGGTCGGCGCCGCCCTGAACCGGATGCTCGACCACGTCGGCAACGCCCTGGAGGCGCGGCACGCGTCGGAGATGCAGGTCCGCCAGTTCGTCGCGGACGCCAGCCACGAGCTTCGCACCCCGCTGGCGGCGATCCGCGGTTACGCCGAGTTGAGCCGCCGCAGCCGCCAGGTCGTCCCGGACGAGATCGCGCACGTTCTGAACCGGGTCGAGTCGGAGGCGAAGAGGATGACCGCCCTGGTCGAGGATCTGCTGCTGCTGGCCCGTCTGGACGCCGGCCGCCCTCTCGCCCAGGACCCGGTCGACCTGACCATGCTGGCCGTCGACGCGACGAGCGACGCGCACGCGGCCGGGCCGTCCCACTACTGGCAGCTGGACCTGCCGGACGAGCCGGTGACCGTGATCGGCGACGGTGCCCGCCTGCATCAGGTGGTGGCGAACCTGCTGGCCAACGCGCGTACCCACACGCCCGAGGGCTCGACCGTGACGGTCAAGGTCGGCGCCGTGCCGAACGCCGCCGTGATCCAGGTCATCGACAACGGTCCGGGCATCCAGCCGGA
The DNA here is from genome assembly GCF_050956125.1 of Actinoplanes sp. CA-252034. NCBI lineage: Bacteria > Bacillati > Actinomycetota > Actinomycetes > Micromonosporales > Micromonosporaceae > Actinoplanes > Actinoplanes sp. CA-252034. Next base: position 547,533 of record NZ_CP191846.1, on the reverse strand, counting down.
CGTGGTGCCGCGGATCTTCGAGCGGTTCGCCCGTGGTGACAGCTCCCGTTCGCGGGCCGCGGGCAGCACCGGTCTGGGCCTGTCGATCGTGCACGCCGTGGTCACCTCGCACCGGGGCAAGGTCGGTGTGCAGAGTCGTCCCGGCCAGACCGTGTTCACCGTGATGCTCCCGCTCGGGCCACCACCTGTCGTCCCAACAGCTGAACAGCGGCCCCAGATGCTGCATTCGGTGGGCTGAGGTGGCTATGCTGGCGGGCATGTCTCGCACGTGGTCGTTCTATTGGTTTACGAGGCCGGCTCAAGCCGGTGCCTCGGCCATGACCGCATGACCTGAGACACCCGCCAGAGCCGGCTGAGGCAGCGACGATGTCGCTGCCTTTTTGTTTGCCCCGAGCAAACCGGCTCTGACCCAGGGCCGGTCGAAGGAGAGAGATCACCATGACCGCCCCAGAGGTGCAGCGCGTCCGTGACCAGCGGATCGAGAAGGTCGTCCCGCTGATGAGCCCGGCACTGCTGCATCACGAGCTGCCGCTGACCGCCGAGTTGCACGACACCGTGCTGGCCGGCCGTAAGCAGGTCGAAGATGTGCTCAATGGCCGAGATCAGCGCCTGATCGTGGTCGTCGGCCCGTGTTCGGTGCACGATCCGAAGGCCGCCGGCGAGTACGCGGACCGGCTCAAGCTGGAGGCCGAGCGGCTCAGTGAGGACCTGCTGATCGTGATGCGGGTGTACTTCGAGAAGCCGCGTTCCACGGTCGGCTGGAAGGGCCTGATCATGGACCCGGCGCTGGACGGCTCGGGTGACGTCGGTGCGGGTCTGCGGATCGCCCGCAAGCTGCTGCTCGAGGTCGTCGCGCGGGGCCTGCCGGTGGCGGTGGAGTTCCTCGACCCGATCACCCCGCAGTACATCGCCGACACGGTGGCCTGGGGTGCGATCGGCGCCCGGACCGTCGAGTCGCAGGTGCATCGTCAGCTGTCGTCCGGCCTGTCGATGCCGATCGGCATGAAGAACCGCCCCGACGGCAGCGTGTCGACGGCGGTCGACGCGATCCAGGCGGCCGAGGCGACGCACGTCTTCCCCGGCATCGACTACTCGGGCACCCCGGCGATCCTGCACACCACCGGTAACCCGGACTGTCACCTGGTGCTGCGCGGCGGCGGGGGCAAGCCGAACTACAGCGCCTCGGATGTGGAGGCCTCGATCGCGCTGCTGCGCAAGGCCGGCCTGCCGGAGCGACTGGTGATCGACTGCTCGCACGGCAACAGCAACAAGGACCACAGGCGGCAGCCGGTAGTGGCCGAGGACATCGCGCAGCAGATGGAGGCCGGCAACCGCGCGATCAGCGGCGTCATGCTGGAGAGTTTCCTCGAGCCGGGCCGGCAGGACCTGGGTGGCGAGCTGACGTACGGCCAGTCGGTCACGGACGCCTGCATGGGCTGGGACACGACGGTCAGCGTCCTGGAGCGGCTGGCCGCGGCCGCCGCGAAACGCCGCGCCCTCTGAGATTCGGCTGACTCTCAGTGCTGCCTCAACTACAGCGAGGCGGCACTGAGGACCGGTCGATGTCCGGGGAACCCGCGGGAGCCATGGGTGCGCGACATCGTTACTGCCGACGTGAGCGCTGACGGATCCGGTCTCCGGCGACCGGGACTCCACCCCTCGGAACGGTGCCCGGGCTGTTCGGCCGCTACCGCTGATCAACCCGTCCGTTGTACCCGAAGTCAGGGGATTTCCACAGGTCTTGGTGTCCGGAACGGAACGGACCGAAAATTCGGCACACGAAGACGTATCACAGTGGCAACTCACAGGTAACAATGGGCCTCTGATCGGGATCGCCCCATCTCGATCCATGCTTCACCGGCGCGGCAGACCGGAAGGTAGCGGACATGCTCAGCAAAGAGGACACCCGGCGACTGGCTCAGCTCGAACGTCAACTTCGACGCGACGACCCTGATTTCTGCGCCCGCATGGGCGGCGGCAACTTCAGCGTGTCACCGAGCACTCGCCCTCCGCTACCACTGTTCATCCTCGCCGCCGTGATCACCGTGGCCGCCGTCGTGCTCGGCGTGGTCGGCTGGTGGATCGCCACCTCGATCGTCGCGACCTGGGCGGTCATCACCCTCTCGGCAGCGGTCTACCGGCTGCGCCGTCAGCGCGCCGACACCGCTCACCGCCAGCCCTGACCGCTCAGGAGCTGGCCGCGGCCTGCGCCTCGAAGCGCTGGACGATCTCCGCCAGGGCCCGCACCTGTCGCAGAACGGCGTCCGGCTCGGTGGACCGGTGCTGCTCGCGGCCGATATCGACGATCGCGTCGGCACGGACGCCGACCTTGTGCAGCGGGCGGCGGTAGAGCGGCTGCTGGGTCGTCGCCCACTCGACGAAGGTCCGTGACGGGTACGGCAGGTAGACGATCCATGCCGTGCCGGCCTGCCCGGACCCCGGCCGCCGGAAGTCGAAGACCACGAACTCGAGCTCCCCATAGGAGCCGCGCAGCACCGCGTACGCCGGCTGGTCGGCGCCGAAGTCGGGATTGTCCGCCCAGTCGGCGAGCAACTCCCGGTCGACGTCGAGGAACCGCCAGCCGTGCCGCCGCGCCAGCTCGATCCGGTCACCCACGCCGGTGGCCGGGCGCGCCGAGCGGTCGGTGAAGAAGACGAGCCAGACCCCGGCGGCGGCCAGCAGACCACCGAGACCCAGAGTGAGCGGCGCGGCCGGAGACCCCTCGACGTCGGCCGCTTCGACCGTACGGGCGATCCCGTCACCGTAGGTGATGCATTTGCTGCCCGCGCGCATCGCGGTGGCGCCACAGCTCTCGCTGCCACCGAGCGAGAGTCCGATGCCGACGACGAGAGCTGCCAGTCCGGCGAGAAGAACGATCCATGAGGATCGAACCGCCTGAGCACTCATCCCGCACCCACCTCCAGCCGGTGATCGAGATACCGGTTACGGCAGGTGATACGGCCGGCGCGCGGGTTCCGGCCGTGAGCGTGGCGAAAGCGTTATCCAGCCGCTGGAAGACGAAGAGGCCCCCGCCTTTCGACGGGGGCCTCGACTACGTGCTGTTACCTGGTGATCCGAACCGTGTAGAAGGCGGCCGCCGAGCTGTTGCCCGCCTTGTCAACGGCCCAGTAGCTGATCTGCAGCGTGCCGCGGTCGACGCCACTGATCGGCGTCCGCCAGTTGCCGTTGGCATCCGGGGTGACGACCAGCACCGCCGCCTTGGCCGACGCGGCCTGCTTCGACGTGGCCTTCGTCCACTTCCCGGCGGAGTAGTAGTACCACTTGCCGGAACGCTCCTGGATCAGCTTCACCTTCACCGACGCGGCGCCGACGCCCTTGTCGGAGACCGTGCCGCTGACGCTCTTCCAGGTGGAGCGGAACTCCTTGAACCACGGCGTGTTGACCCGCACGGTGGGCTTGTAGACGTCCTTCGCGACGTCGACGACGCCGACCGGGAACACCTTGCCCGTACCCGCGGCGTTCGCCGGGGTGACCGTCACGGTGAACCGGCCCGCCTTGGTGTACGCGTGCGACACCTTGCCGTTGTTCGGGGAGGTTCTGGTCGTGGTCCCGTCGCCCCAGGCGATCGCGAGCTCGGTCGCGCCGGAGACGCCGTTCACGGTCAGGGTGACCGCCTGCGAGGCCCAGATCGACTTCTTGTCCAGGCTGAACGAGCCGGTCTGTGCCGTGACCGTGACGGTGGACGCCGCCAGGGTCGCCGGCCCGCTGTTGCCGGCTTCGTCGGTCAGCGTCACCTTGACCTGGTAGCTGCCCGCCGCGGCGTAGGCGTGCGTCGCGGTGGTGGCGCCGGCCGGCAGGGTCACGGCGGCGGTGCCGTCGCCCCAGTCGACCGACCGCGTGATCTTCGCGTTGTCGCTGACGTCGTCGTCGAGCGCGGTCTCGGTCAGCGTCACCGTCTGGCCGGCCCAGATCGCCGTCGTGCCGAGGGCGTAGGCGCCGGTCGGGGCGGTGGCGTCCAGGACACCCGGGGTGGCGCGGAACTTGGTGTCCGCGGTGATCGGGGTGTTCTGCGCGAAGTAGTTGACCAGCATGGTCAGGTCGTTGTCACCGGTGGTGACCACACCTTCCTTGCTGACCAGCGACGGGAAGTTGTCGCCGCCGCCCGCGAGGAACGAGTTCGTGGTCACGCGGTACTCGCCGTCCGGGTCGATGGTGACCCCGTTCAGCTTGATCGACGAGGCGATGATCCGCTTGCCCTGCGGCTGGCTCGCGTCGAAGGAGTAGGTGAAGCCCTTCGAGACACCGAGGTGCAGGTACGGACGGGCCGCACCGGCCGGCTGCCACTGCTCCTCCAGCGCCGCCTTGATCGCCGAGCCCTTGAGGGTCCGGGTCACCACGTCGTTGGAGAACGGCTGCACCGCGAAGGCCTGCGAGTAGGTGACCGTGCCGTCGGTGCCGTACTTCAGGTCGGCCCGCAGACCACCCGGGTTCATGAAGGCGATCTGCGCGCCACCACGGCCGGCGTCCTTGGTCTGGTCCAGCTGCGCGTCGGCGATGAAGTTGCCGAGCACCGACTCGGCGCCACGGTTCTCGGCGCCGGTGCTGGTGTACGCCCGGAGGATGTCCCCGGAGATCTTGCCCAGCTCGGCCTTGCCCAGCTCGGTGGCGTTCGTCTTGGCCGCCGCGACGATGTTCGCGACCGCGGTGTTCGACGGGTAGCCGGTGACCGTGATCAGCTCGGAGCTGGAGGCGGTGACCTCACCGGTGGCCGGGTCGTAGGTCAGGCCGATCTTGCCGAGCTTTTCGCCGTAGTCCTCTGCCTGGACGATCGGGCGGGTCTTGCCGGGTACACCGGGAACCGGGACCTGGAAGGCGTACGGCTGGTGGGTGTGACCGCTGACGATGGCGTCGATCTCGGCGCTCACCCTGGTGAACGGCCCGAACACCGGGTCCGCCTGGAGGGCCTCGGCCGAGGTGATGTTGTTGCTCGGGGCGCCCTCGTGGGCCAGCAGCACCAGCACGTCGGCTTCACCGTTGGCCTCGTCGCCGTCGGAGAGCTGCGCGGCCAGCGTGTTCGCCTCGGCGACCGGGTCCCGGAACTTGATGCCCTTGATGCCGTCCGGGTTGACCAGCGAGCCGGTCTGCTCGGTGACGACACCGATGTAGCCGACCCGCACGCCGCCCAGGTTCTGGACGTCGTAGGCCTGCAGGACGCGCTTGCCGTCCTCGGTGTAGACGTTCGCACCCAGCAGCGGGAAGTTCGCCCGGTCGGTGACTCGGCCGGTCAGGTCGGCGATGCCCTGGTCGAACTCGTGGTTGCCGACCGCGGAGACGGCCAGGCCGCCCGCGTTCAGTGCGTCGATCGTCGGGTTGTCCTTGTCGATCGCCGAGATGAACGTGGAGGCGCCGATGTTGTCACCGGCCGAGATCCACGCGGTGTTCGGGTTCGCGGCCCGCAGCTGGTCGATCAGTCCGACGAGCTGAGCGGCGCCACCGACGGCCTGGCCGTTGACGGTGGACGGCGACTCGAGCCGGCCGTGGAAGTCGTTGATGTTGAGCAGCTGCAGGTTCACCGGCGCGGTCAGGCCGGTCTCCAGACCGACGACCACCGGGTCGTGGTCGCTGGAGCGGAACGGGCCGTTCTCGTAGAACGGCGCGTAGCCGTCGTACTCGAAGGCGAACGACTCGACCGAGTTGATGTTCCAGATGTCGACGCCGGTGATCCGCTTCGCGAACTCGCCGGTGACCAGCGCGTGGTCCAGCGAGCCGGACTCGCCGCCGAAGACGTACGAGGACTTGTCCGGCGCGTGCGTGGCGTGCGCGTCGGAGTATCCCTTGTCGTACAGGACCTGGAGGGGGTCCTCCTGGCCGTACGCGTTGAAGTCGCCGAGCAGGATCACCTTGTCGGTGCCGAGGCCCTCGACGAAGGTGGCCAGCGAGGCTGCCTGGCGCTTCCGGTCGCCGTTGTACGCGCCCTGCCCGTCACCGGTGTCGGCGTTGTCACCGGTCGGCGTGACCGATGCGCTCTTCGACTTGAAGTGGTTCGCCACCACGGTGAAGTCGATGGCGCCGGAGTGGAAGGTCTGCGCGATCGGCTCGCGGGCGTTGCCCCAGACCGTCTCGTCGTTGATCGACTTCGACGCGCCCTTCGGCGTGGCCTTGGCCGGCTTGTAGATGATCGCGCTGGTGATCACGTCCTGCTGGGCCGGTGCCGGCAGCTCGGCCGGCGACCGGACGTAGTCCCAGGTGCCCGCGCCGTCGACCGCGTTGAGCTCGCCGACCAGCGTCTTGAGTGCCAGCTGGGTCTCGACGGTCTCGAAGCGGACCGAGTTCTCGATCTCCATGAGCGCGACCACGTCGGCGTCCAGGGCGCTGATCGCCGAGACGATCTTCGCTTCCTGCTTCTCCTTGGCCGCCTCGTCCGTCGCGCCGCGCGCCTCGCCACCGAAGTGGACGAAGTAGTTCAGCACGTTGAAGCTGGCGACCTTGATGTCACCGCCGACCTCGGCCGGCGCACCGGTGCGCGGGTTGGAGGCCTTGAAGGTGGTACGGGAGAGCGCCGGGGTGGCCGAGTCGACCGGGGTGGCCGGCTGGAGACGCCACTCGCTGAAGCCGTAGCTCAGGACGCTGGAGCTGAACTTCTCGACGGTGTCGCCGACCCGCAGCGGCTGGTCCTTGGTGATGTAGGTCGGCGGCAGGCCCGCCGACGCCAGGTTGGTCGTCCTGGCGTCGTCGACCAGGATGCGGCCGGCCTTGTTGGCGGCCTTCTGCGCGTTCGCGGCGTCGCTGCCGGGACGGGCGATGTCGGTCGGGATCCGGGCCGGGGTGCTGCCCGCGGCCAGGATGACCTCGCCGTACCGGTTGGTGTTGTAGACGTCCGACACGGTGTAGGCGCCGACCGGGGCGACCAGCATGCCCTCGGCGGACTCACGGGCGTCGTCGGAGAGCGGGAGCGCCAACGGGACCGGGGCGGGCAGGGTCGCTCCGCTGGAGCAGACCTGCACGTCGGTCTTCGCGCCGATGGTGATCTGGGTGAACGCGTTGAACTCGCTGACCGTGCCGGTCACCCGGACCACGTCACCGATCGCGACGGTCGGGTGGTTCGCGGCGGTGGCGGTCAGGTAGACGAAGACGCCGTCCGAGGCGGTGCCCGCGGCGACCGGCCGGTCGCCGCCGCTGCCGGCGGTCTGGACATAGATGCCGTTGTAACCACCGGTGCGGTGGTCGGCGGTCACGACGCCCTCGACGGTCACCACGGAGCCGGCCAGCGGGGTGGCGGTTCCGGTGCCCTGAACCTGGGCGATGGTGTGGGTGACGGTGGCGGCGCAGCCGGCGCCCGGCTCCTGGGGGTCCGGGTCCTCCGGCGTCGACGCGGTGTTCTTCACGCCGAAGCTACCGGCGCCCGCGGCCTTCCACACGCCGTCGATCTTCTGCAGCGACTGCCCGGCCGGGGTGTTGTCCGGCTCGGACACTCCGATGTCGACGCTGACCTGCCCGAGAGCCGGGCCGTCGGCGGCGGTGATGACGCCCTCGTAGCTGAGGAACTCGGCGACCGTGCCGTCCGGCCTCACCAGCGCGATGGCGTCCGGAGGGCCGTTCTGGATGCCGTTCGCGGGGTAGGTCTGAACGACCACGCCCGAGGCCGGGACGACCCCGTTGAGCGTGTAGGTCGGGGTGTAGACCTTGCTGTTGCTGCCGTTGTACAGGTACAGCTGCCAGCCACTCAGGTCGTAACCGACCGGGGCTTCGATCTCAACGGCCTCGCCAGCGTCGGTGCCGGTGTTGTCGTAGTGGATCTCGCTGATGAACGGCACATCGGTGGCCGCGGACACCGGGCCGGTGAGGCTGAGACCAAGCGCGGTCGCCATGACGGCAGCACCCAACGCACGGAGCCCTGCGGGGCTCGGTACCGGGAGAGACCGTCCGGCGGCACCCACGCTGCGTATATAGGAACGCATCGAGGTTGACCCTCCGAACGAAGTAGATCCGCCGGAGCGTAGGTATCGATGGTGACGAAAAAAGCTCGGGAAGGTAACGGAAAGGCCATAGACGGCCCCTGCGCCCAAGGGTTTTCCGGCCGTTCATTGTTCGCATTTGTACAGTCGCCGAATAGTAGACCCATCGTCATGTCCCGTAAAACCTGCCCGTGCCTCCGATCAGGAACGCGCCTACCAGGGCATCCAGCCACGACGGGACGGGATAGGTCCGTTCTGTCGGCCAAACCACAGAAACGAAGGATCGCCGGGATTGCGGCGTGGAATCCACCACCTCGGCCGTGTTACGGGAAGATTTCACAGGTATCGATCGGCGAGTTCGCCAGTGGCTCGGTCACCGATATCAAGGCATCACCCTTAGTGACCGTTAGGTGCCCGTTATGCACCTTATAAAGAAAACATAAGGACATCGCTGACGATCACCGGACGCCCTGTGGAGGACAATGCCCGGATGCAGAGTTCCAAGGTACGGGTCGCGGTGATCTTCGGAGGCCAGAGCGCGGAGCACGAGGTGTCCTGCCGCTCGGCCGCATCGGTGTTCCGTTTCCTGGACCGCTCACGGTACGAAGTCACGCCGATCCGCATCACCCGGGACGGCCGCTGGCAGGTCGGCGTGGACACCGGCCCGGACACCGCGGACACCATCGTCTCCGGGGAGTCCCACCCGAACGACGGGCGGTCGCCGATCGGCAGCCTGACCGACGCGCTCGAAGCCCTGAAGTCGGTCGACGCCGCGTTCCCGGTCATGCACGGGCCGTACGGCGAGGACGGCACGATCCAGGCGCTGCTCGACCTGGCCGGTGTCCCGTACGTCGGCAGCGGCGTACTGGCCAGCGCCGCCTCGATGGACAAGGAGTTCACCAAGAAGATCGTCGCGGCCGAGGGCATCGCGGTGGCCGACGGCGTGGTGCTCCGCGAGGGTGACGACGAGGACATCAGCGCCGAGGACAAGACCCGGCTGGGCCTGCCGGTCTTCGTGAAGCCGTCGTGCAGCGGCTCCAGCGTCGGCGTCTCCCGGGTCGACGACTGGGCGGATCTGCCGCGCGCCGTCCGGCACGCCCGCGAGCACGACACGAAGGTGCTGATCGAGGTGGCGGTCGTGGGCCGCGAGGTGGACCTCTCGGTGCTGCAGAACCCGGACGGCTCGATCGAGGTCGGGCCGGCACTGGAGATCAACTTGAAGTCCCAGGAGGGCTTCTTCGACTTCGACGCGAAGTACACTTCCGGCATGGTCGAGTTCCGCATCCCGGCCGAGCTCGACCCGGCTCACCTGGAGCTTCTGTCCGACGCCGCGCGCCGCGCCTTCAGAGCGCTCGGCTGCGCCGGACTGCTGCGCGCCGACTTCTTCCTGGCCGAGATCGACGGCAAGACCGTGCCGGTGCTCAACGAGGTCAACACCCTGCCCGGGTTCACCGAGCTGTCGCAGTTCCCGCAGATGTGGCGGGCGGCCGGCGTCGAGTACCCGGAATTGCTCGACCGCCTGTTCACCACCGCGCTCGCTGCGGGCGCACGCCGATCGTGACCGCGGCGGCCATGACCCGGGCGTTGATCGACCTCGACGCGATCGCGCACAACACCCGGCTTCTGGCCCGTGCCGCGACCGGATCGGAGGTGATGGCCGTGGTCAAGGCCGACGGGTTCGGCCATGGCGCCGTGCCGGTGGCCCGGACGGCGCTCGCCCACGGTGCCTCCTGGCTCGGCGTGACCTCCTTGCGGGAGGCCCTGGAGTTGCGGTCGGCCGGCATCACCGCGCCGATCCTGATGTGGCTGTACGCCCCGTTCGAGATCCTGGACGAGGCCGTGCTCGCCGACATCGACGTGTCGGTCTCGTCGACCGCCGCGCTGGAGACCCTGGCCCGGGCGGCGGAGCGCACCGGGCGGACCGCGACGGCGCACCTCAAGGCGGACACCGGGCTGTCCCGCGGCGGCGCCACCTCGGCGGAGTGGCCGGATCTGCTGGCCACGGCCGCGAAGTTCCGTGACGCCGGGCTGCTCGCGATCCGCGCCGTCTGGTCGCATCTGCAGCACGCCGAGGACCCGGGCGACCCGGGGCTGCTGCGGCAGTTGGAGGCCTTCGGCCGGGCGCGGGACGAGGCCCACGGCGCGGGCATCGACGCGCCGCTGACGCACCTGGCCAACTCGGCCGCCGTCCTGCAACTTCCAGAGACCCATTTCGATCTGGTACGTCCGGGTATCGCCCTCTACGGCGCCGAGCCGGTTCCCGGTCGCGTGTTCGGCCTGCGTCCCGCCATGACGCTGGAGTCCACGGTCATCCTCACCAAGCGGGTCGGCCCGGGCACCGGTGTGTCTTACGGCCCGGAGTTCGTGACCGAGCGGGAGACGACGCTGGCCCTGGTGCCGGCCGGTTACGCGGACGGGGTGCCGCGCAGCATCGGCGACCGGGCCTCGGTGACGATCGCCGGGGTGCGCTGCCCGATCGTCGGCCGGGTGGCGATGGACCAGGTGGTGGTCGACGCCGGTGACCTCCCGGTCGTCGCCGGCGATCGGGTGGTGATCTTCGGAAGCGGCGCGAACGGTGAGCCGACGGTCAGTGACTGGGCTGGCTGGGCGGGCACCAACGCCCACGAGATCCTGACCGGCATCGGCACGCGGGTGCCGCGTGTCCACTACTCGGGCGAGTCGCCGAACGAGACCTCGAGCCGCAGCCCGTCCCGCCCGGTGGAGTGTGCCGAGATGACCCCGTCGTGAGCCCGGGTGATCGCCCGCACGATGGCCAGGCCGAGTCCCGCGCCGCCGCTGTGGTCGATCCGGGTGCCGGAGAGCCGGCGGAACGGCTCGAAGAGCCCGACCACGGCGTCCGGTGGCACGTCGTCGCCGGTGTTGGCGATGGCCAGGGCCGGTCGCGGGCCGACCTCGACGGTGATCGTGCCGCCCGGCCGGTTGTACTTGATGGCGTTCTGCACCAGGTTGTTGACCAGGCGTTCGAGTAGCACCCGCTCGCCACGGACGGTCCGCTCGGAGAGCCGGCGGGTGATCGTCACCTCGGCCTCGGCGGCCCGCGCCTCGTAGTCGTCGAGCACTGTGCCGACCAGCGTGTCGAGGCGGACCGGCACGCGCGCGGCAAGGCCACGGTCGCACTCACTGAGGACGAGGAGTCCCTCGATGAGGCGTTCGTTGCGCTCGTTGGTGGCCAGCAGCTGCGCCGTCAGCAGCTCCAGTTTGTCCGGTGTGGTGGCCCGGCCCAGCCCGACCTCGATCAGCGTGCGCTGCACCGCGAGCGGGGTGCGCAGCTCGTGCGCCGCGTTGGCGGCGAAGTGCCGCTGCGCCTCGTACCCCGTGACGATGCGGTCCATCATCGCGTCGATCGCCCGGGACAGCTCGGCGGTCTCCTCACGGCTCTCACCGGCATTGATGCGGTAACCGAGATTCTGCGGGCCGACGCTGGCGATGGCCGGGACCAGGCGACGGAACGGGTCGAGGGCCCAGCGGGCGCCGAACCGCGCGACCAGCAGCAACGCCGCCAGGGTGACCGCCAGCACCAGGAACGCCTGCCAGCTCTCGTGGCCGGCGATCGCCTCGCAGAGCGCGCCCCGCTCCACGGCCGGCCCGCAGATGGTCACACCGGCCAGGCGCAGCCAGGAGTACGGCAGTTGGAGCAGCGTGGGCGCGGCGACGCCGGCGAGGAAGGCGAGCGCGATGATCAGCAGCACCCGCCGGCTCGGCGCGAGCACCGTCACCGCCCCAGCCGATAGCCCACCCGCGGCACGGTGTGGATGACGGGCGGCTCGCCGAGTTTCTTGCGCAACGTCATGATCGTCACGCGGACCGAGTTGGTGAACGGGTCGGCGTTCTCGTCCCAGGCCTGTTCGAGCAGCTCCTCGGCACTGACCACCTGACCCCCGGCGCGCAGCAGCACCCGCAGGACGGCGAACTCCTTCGGCGTCAGGGTGAGGGTCAGCCCGTCCCGGGACGCGAAGTGGCGGATCGTGTCGAGAACCACGCCGTCCTGCTCCAGCACCGGTTTCAGCCGGGTCGTGGAGCGCCGGGCCAGCGCCTGCACCCGGGCCACCAGCTCAGCGAAGGCGAACGGCTTGGTCATGTAGTCGTCGGCGCCCAGCCCGAGCCCTTCGACCCGGTCCCGGATGCCGGCCGCCGCGGTGAGCAGCAGCAGCCGGGTGTCCAGCCCCGAGTCCACGACCCGGGTGCACACCTCGTCGCCGGTGATGCCCGGCATGTCGCGATCGAGGATCGCCACGTCGTACCGGTGCACGCTGATCCTCTCCAACGCGCTGTCACCGTCGTAGACCACGTCGACGGCCATGGCGAACTGGCGCAAGCCGTCCGCCACCGTGTCCGCAAGTATCCGTTCGTCGTCAGCCACCAGTACGCGCACGCTCTGTTACCTCCTTCGCCTATCGTCGCCGATCCGGCAGCCACGATAACTTCACGGGGAAAATCGGCGGAATCTCCAACCTGAGCCACTCCTCCACCTTTTCTTGACTCATTCCAGAAAAGCAGTGCAGACTGCGAGCCGACTCGACTGATCGCTCGCTACCCGGAGGACTTCGTGGCAGACGAACTCGCCGCTCAGGAACGACTGGAGCACCAGGCCGCTCAAGGAAAGTGCCCCGTCGCGCACGGCGGCTCCGGCTCACACGGAGGCCGGGCCAACCGGGACTGGTGGCCCAACCAGCTCGATCTCAGTGTGCTGCACCACAACCCGCCGGCGCACAACCCTCTGGGTGGAGACTTCGACTACGCCGCGGCCTTCCAGAGCCTCGACCTCGCCGCGGTGAAGGCGGACATCGCCGCGCTGATGACCGAGTCGCAGGACTGGTGGCCGGCCGACTTCGGCCACTACGGCCCACTCATGATCCGGATGGCGTGGCACAGCGCCGGCACCTACCGGACCTTCGACGGCCGCGGTGGCGCGGGCGGCGGCGAGCAGCGCTTCGCGCCGCTGAACAGCTGGCCCGACAACGGCAACCTGGACAAGGCCCGTCTGCTCCTCTGGCCGGTGAAGAAGAAGTACGGCAAGAGCATCTCGTGGGCCGACCTGATGATCCTGGCCGGCAACGTGGCCCTGGAGACCATGGGCTTCCCGACGTACGGGTTCGGCGGCGGCCGCGCGGACGTCTGGGAGCCGGAGGACGTCAACTGGGGCTCCGAGGACACCTGGCTGGGCGACAACCGGTACAGCGGCGACCGTGAGCTGGCCAAGCCGCTCGGTGCCGTGCAGATGGGCCTCATCTACGTCAACCCCGAGGGCCCGAACGGCAACCCGGACCCGCTGGCCTCCGCCCGGGACATCCGTGACACGTTCGGACGGATGGGCATGAACGACGAGGAGACCGTGGCGCTGATCGCCGGCGGTCACACCTTCGGCAAGACCCACGGCGCCGGCCCGGCCGAGCACGTCGGCGCCGAGCCCGAGGCAGCCCCGATCGAGCAGCAGGGCCTGGGCTGGAAGAGCAGCTTCGGCACCGGTGTGGGCGCGGACGCGATCACCAGCGGCCTGGAGGTCACCTGGACCTACCACCCGACCCGCTGGGACAACGAGTTCTTCCACATCCTCTTCGCGTACGAGTGGGAGCTCACCCGGTCGCCGGCCGGCGCGCACCAGTGGCGTCCGAAGAACGGTGCCGGCTCCGACCTGGTGCCGCACGCGTTCGACGCCACGAAGCGGCAGGAGCCGAGGATGCTGACCTCGGACCTGGCGCTGCGGTTCGACCCGATCTACGGGCCGATCTCGAAGCGGTTCCACGACGACCCGCAGGAGTTCGGCAAGGCCTTCGCCAAGGCCTGGTTCAAGCTGACCCACCGGGACATGGGCCCGATCTCCCGCTACCTCGGCCCGGAGGTCCCGTCCGAGCCCCTGATCTGGCAGGACCCGCTTCCGGCCGTCGACCACGAGTTGGTCGGCCCGGCCGATGTCGCCGCGCTGAAGGCCGCCGTGCTGGCCACCGGTCTGTCGGTCTCCGAGCTGGTCGCGACCGCGTGGGCGTCGGCTTCGACGTTCCGTGGCACCGACAAGCGCGGTGGCGCCAACGGCGCCCGCATCCGGCTGGCTCCGCAGAACCAGTGGGAGGCCAACGACCCGGCGCAGCTCGCCCGGGTGCTGGGTGTGCTGGAGGGCGTCAAGGCCGAGTTCGACGCGGCCGGCGGCGCTTCCGGCCGCGCGAAGATCTCCCTCGCCGACCTGATCGTGCTGGCCGGCTCCGCCGCCGTGGAGAAGGCCGCGAAGGACGCCGGTTTCGACGTCGAGGTGCCATTCACACCGGGTCGTACCGATGCGACCGAGGAGCAGACCGACGCCGAGTCGTTCGCGGTGCTGGAGCCCACTCACGACGGCTTCCGCAACCACCTCGCCAAGGGCCACCACCGCCCGGCCGAGGCGCTGCTGGTCGATCGGGCGCAGCTGCTCACGCTGACCGCGCCGGAGCTGACCGTGCTGGTCGGCGGCCTGCGCGTGCTGGGCGCGAACACCGCCGGCTCGAAGCACGGCGTGTTCACCGAGACGCCGGGCGTGCTGACGAACGACTTCTTCGTCAACCTGCTCGACTTCGGCACCACCTGGTCGGCCACCGACTCCGACGGCGAGACCTTCGAGGGCCGCGACCGTCGGACCGGCGAGGTCAAGTGGACCGCCACCCGGGCCGACCTGATCTTCGGGTCGAACTCGATCCTGCGCGCGCAGGCCGAGGTCTACGGCAGCGACGACGCCAGGGAGAAGCTGGTCACCGACTTCGTCGCGGCGTGGGTCAAGGTCGCGAACCTGGACCGCTTCGACCTGGCCTGATCGGCCACGTTTTCGGCCGTTGCCCGGGTCGGCCGCACCGACCCGGGCAACCCCGGCTGGTACCCTCAGCATCGTCGGGCTCGTAGCTCAGTGGATAGAGCAACCGCCTCCTAAGCGGTAGGTCGCGCGTTCAAATCGCGCCGGGCCCACTCTCACAACTTCAAGCGCTGCCCCACCCGCAGGTGGTGCGGGCTGCGCAGCACGTCCGAGTTCATGCGGTAAAGCGCTCGCCAGCCGCCCCGCACGTCGTTGCGTGCCGCGATCCGCGCCAGGGTGTCCCCGCGCCGCACCACGTAACTTCCCGACGACCGGTTCACCCGGTGCGCCTTGCGGACACCCCCACGCGACGCCGCGGTGAAGGCGTGCCGACGTCCGCACGTCGGCCACGCACCGATGCCCTGCCCGCGTACCACGCGTTCGGCGACGCGGATCTGTTCCGACCGACTGGCCCGGTTGGCGGTGGACGCGTACTTCGTCCCGCCGTAGGCGCGCCAGGTGCTCCGGCTGAACTGAAGGCCCCCGTAGTAGCCGTTTCCGGTGTTGATACCCCAGTTGCCCCCGGATTCGCAGTGCGCGATGGCGTCCCAGTTGATGTCGGCATTCGCGGGCCCCGCCAGGGCCACGCTGCCGGCGAGACCGGCGGCCATCAGGCCGATCGCGCGATGGAGTTGTTTTCCGATGTGAGCCATGAGCTTGTCCTCCACGCCTACGAGGTCAGCTGTCGGGTTCGGGCAGAGGTGCCCGGCCGCGGTGGCGGCTTCACCCCGAGGCGCCGTAGCGCCGAGGAACTCTTGGGTCCCCCGCTCCATGCCTGTGGTGTCGTCGAACCGTGGTCGGCGGCTGGACTCGGCGTTCCGGCCACGGTGCCCGCCCTCTTGCGGACTATCGATTTCGCCGCGCTGCTGGTGGGTTATGCGATACGCGGCAATGGAGTTGTAGGTCACAAATTAGCTGCTTTGATCTTCCTTTGTGTGGCTAACGTGCCGATCTCGGCGTGGCGCAACAGGTGCGCACACTCCACCAAGGGTGCACAATCGGCAGCCATGAGCGATCAACAGCGCGAATTCGACGTGATCGTCTACGGCGCCTCGGGTTTCGTCGGCGCGCTGGTGGCGCGCTATCTCGCCGAGCACGCGCCGGAGGGCGCACGACTCGCGCTGGGCGGTCGCTCCGCGGCGAAACTGGAGGGTCTCGGCCTCGGCCTGCCCGTCGTCGTCGCCGACGCGGACGACACGGAAGCCCTGACCACGATGGCCGGCCGCGCGCGAGTCGTGGTGACCACCGTGGGGCCTTATGCGAAGTACGGCAGGGCACTTGCCCGCGCATGTGCCGAAAACGGCACCGACTACGTGGACCTCACCGGTGAGGTGCTCTTCGCCCGGGACAGCATCGACGAGAACCACGAGACCGCACGGCGCACCGGAGCACGGATCGTGCACTCCTGCGGCTTCGATTCGATTCCGTCCGATATCGGCGTGCACGTCCTGCACGAGCAGGTCAGCCGCGACGGCGCCGGCGAGCTCACCGACACCACACTCGTGGTGACCAGCATGCGCGGCGGAGTCAGCGGCGGCACCATCGACTCGATGCGTCACCAGGTCGACGTGATGAAGAAGGACACCCGGCTGCGCAAGATCGGGGCCAGCCCGTACTCTCTGAGCCCGGACCGCAGCGCCGAGCCGGACCTCGGCCGTCAACCCGACATGCTCACCCTTCCCGGATCCGAGGTGGACCCCAGCGTCCGCGGGCACCTCGCGCCGTTCGTGATGGCGTCCTACAACACCCGGGTCGTGCGGCGCAGCAACGCGCTGCGCGGCTGGGCGTACGGTCGCGGGTTCCGCTACCGCGAGGTCATGCGGGTGAAGAGCAGCCTCGCCGCCACGATCGTCAAGACCGGGATGAACGCCCTCGTCATCGGTTTCGCCGTGCCACCGCTGCGGTTCGTTCTCGACCGTTTCCTGCCCGCGCCCGGCGCCGGCCCGAGCGAGGACACCCAGCGCAACGGCCACTTCACCATGGACCTCTTCACCACCACCACGTCCGGCGCGCGCTATCGCGCACGGGTCAAGGCCAAGGGCGATCCGGGGTACGCCGCGACGGCCGTCATGCTGGGCGAGTCCGCTCTCGCGCTCGCCTTCGACACCGACGAACTGCCGAAGGTCGAGGGCGGGGTGCTCACCCCGGCGACCGCGATCGGAAACGCGCTGGTCACGCGGCTGCGCAACGCCGGATTCGAGATCACGGCGGAGCGCGCCTGAGCGGTGTCCACAGGCGATCGCCCGGTGCGCATCGGTGTGGACATGATGCGATTTGGCACCCCGAAAAGGTGTCCGTGATCCGACCGGTGGACGGTAAGGAATCGTTCACGGCATTCATATCGATCGCCACTAGCACCAAAGCTGGTCTTACCGGCACGATTGGACGGGTGACCGTCAGCCCGCTGCCCTACCCGCTGAGGTTGACGGGGACCGGCGTCATCCTGCGGGAGTGGCGTTGGGAGGACCTCGACGACCTGGTCGCCCTCCTCGACGAGCCGGGCATCGCCCGCTGGACGCTGATGCCGTCACCGTTCGACGTCGAGGCCGGGCTCGCCTATCTGCGCCGCGCCCAGCAGGGCCGCATCGGGGGCAGCCGGATCCAGCTCGCGATCACCACCGACGGCGGCCGGCCACTCGGCGAGGTGCTGCTCTTCAATGTCGCGGCGGAGGCTCACGAGGCCGAGCTGGGCTACCTGATCGGGCTGCCGTACCGGCGACGCGGTCTCGCCTCGGCAGCGTTGTCCCTGCTCACCACGTATGCCTTCGACACCCTCGGGCTCCGGCGGCTGCTGCTGCGGATCGACCGCGGCAACACCGCGAGCACGTCGGTGGCGCGCCGCTGCGGATACCGCCCGGCGGCCGAGCCACCCATTCAGCAGAGCGGGCCGTACGGGCCGGCCACCCTGGACACCTGGGAGTACGTGGAGAACCGCTCCGGTCCACAGGACGATCGCCGGAAAAATGTCGCAGCCCGGCGGTACGGTCGGCGCTGAGGAGGAGGTGCTGATGATCGACGTGGATCGTGAGCGCGTCATGGCGTACCGGATCGTGGCTCAAGGCCTGGCCGACCGCTCCGGCGACCGGCCCGCCGACCTGCCCGTGCTCGACCTCGGCGTCCAGGAGTACACACCTGACTCGACCCGGGTCGCCCTCGCGGCCCGCAGCGGTGCCGACGCCGACGACGACCGGCTCGTCACCGTGTGGGCCGCGCGCGGCGCCCCACATCTGCACCGCCGAGCCGACCTGCCCGCGCTGGTCGAGCAGCTGTGGCCGGTCGGCGACGACGACGCGGCAGCCCGGATCAAGAGCGGCCAGATCCCCGCCGCCGGCGGGTTGGGGGTGCGCGCGTTCACCGCGACGGCCTCGGCCTTCCGGGAGGTGCTCACCGGCCCGATGCCACGCGGGGAGGCCAGCACCGAGATCAGCCGCCGGGTGCCCGCCGAGCTGACCTACGACTGCCGGTCCTGCGGGGCCCGTCACGTCGCCGGCAACGTGTGGCAGCATGCCGGGCTGGCCGGTGGTGTCGAGGTGCTCTCCCGTGGCAAGGACGCGATGATCGGCCCCCTCGCCGATGCCCCGGCGCTCCCCCGCGCCAACCGGGGTGTCGACCGGCTGATCGAGACCTACCTGCGGTTCCTCGGCCCGGCGGGGCCGGGTGAGGTGGCGAGATATCTGGGCACCAGCACCGCGGCGATCAAGGCGGTGTGGCCGTCGGCGAGCCTGACCGAGGTCCGGGTGGACGGGCGCCGTGCCTGGCTGCCCGCATCGGCGGCCGAGCTGCTGGAGTCCGCGCCCGGGCCACATGGGGTGCGGTGGCTGCCCCCGATGGATCCGCTGCTCCAGGCTCGTGACCGTGACCTGCTGGTGCCCGGCCGGGAGCGGCAGAAGGAGGTGTGGCGGATCCTCGGCAATCCCGGGGCACTGCTGATCGACGGCGAGATCGCCGGGGTGTGGCGGGCGCGGATGGCCGGGCGGAAACGGGTGGATCTCACGGTGACCACGTTCGGCGAGCTGACCCGTGATCAGGTCGCACGGGTCGAGGAGGAGGCGGCGCAGGTGGCACGGGCACGTGGGGTGACGGAGGCAAGGGTGGTCCACGAGTGACCACGATCGGATTCCTGCACACGGCCGAGGTGCACGTCGCCACGTTCCGGGGGCTGTTCGCCGAGCTGGCGCCACCGGGCCTCGACGATCTGCACCTGGTCGACGAGGCGCTGCTCGCCGACGCCCGCCGGACCGGTGCGGCGCCGGGGCTGGCCGGGCGGCTGGAGGAGCTGGCCGCCGCCGGTGCCGACCTGATCGTCTGCACCTGCTCGACGATCGGCGGCGCCGCGGAGACCACCACCGCGAAGGTGCCCGCCCCGGAAACCACCACCACCAAGACGCCCGACACGGAAACCACCACCACCAAGACGCCCGACACGGAAACCACCACCACCGAGGCGCCCGCCCCGGAAACCACCACCGCCAAGGCGCCCGGCACGGAGACCACCGCAAGGGTGCCGGTGGTGCGGCTGGACCGCCCGATGGCCGAGGCGGCGGTGGCCGCCGGAGACCGGATCGCGGTCGTCGCCACGGTCGAGTCCACCTTGGAGCCGACGATCGCGCTGATCCGGTCGGTCGCCGACCGGCCGGTGACACTGATCCCGTCCCCATGCCTGACGGCCTGGCGGCATTTCGAGGCCGGTGACCCGACGGCCTACGACGAGGAGATCGCCGCCCACGTCCGCACGATCGCCGGAACCGCCGACGTGATCGTGCTGGCCCAGGCCAGCATGGCGGGTGCGGCGGCTCTGCTACCGGGCCTGCCGGTGCTCACCAGCCCCCGCTCCGCCGTGGAGGCGGCCATCCGCCGAGCCACCACCCTCAAGACCACGGGCCGCTGAACCACCACCCCTCGAAGGCAGCCGACCACCGACTCGCCGCCCTCGATCCATGTGCCGGTCGAACCGTTGATGTTCAGACCTTCCGTCAGCCCGCCTGAAGCTCCGATGACGCTCCGGCAAGAGCCGCCGGTAACGCTCCGGCAAGAGCCGCCGGTAACGCTCCGGCAAGAGCCGCCGGTAACGCTCCGGCAAGAGCCGCCGGTAACGCTCCAACATGACCGGCCGCTCACGCTCCCGCATGCCCGGCCGCTCACGCTCCCGCACGAGGGGCCGGTGACGCTCCCGCATGCCCGGCCGCTCACGCTCCCGCATGCCCGGCCGCTCACGCTCCCGCATGCCCGGCCGCTCACGCTCCCGCACGAGGGGCCGGTGACGCTCCGGCATGAGCATCACCGGCCAGTCATCGGGTGTCACCACGGCCTCAGCAGCAGCCCGACGCGACCCCTCAGTGCAGCGGCCGCTTCGAGACCAGGGTCGATCAGGAGCCCGACGCGACGCCGCGCGGCCAGGGGCCGATCAGAAGTCGAACTCACCGCCGTAGTCGCGGGTGTGGTCACGGTAGACGGTGTGGTAGTGGATCTGATCGGAGTAGACCACCCCGGTCTGACAGATGAACTCCACCCAGACGCTCGGCCCGTCGATACGGACGTAGTCACCGTGTGTGTCGAGCGCGGTCCCACCCGACAGCGCCACGAAGGTCTGGTCCAGCTCCTTCTCGTAGATCTTCAGCAGCTGCTGGGTGGTGGCGTCGTCAGCGTTCGCGACCCACGGCCTGATCGCGGCCAGCACCAGCTTCTTCTGCTTCGGCGTGAGGCTCTTGACCGCGATGCCGACCTTCGTCTCCGGGAACTGCCCGTCCTCGCCCGGCCCGACGAGAACGTCACCGAACGACTGGTCCAGCGTGGCCGTGGCCAGCTGCTTCGCGGTGAGGCTGGTGGTCAGGGCGGCCATTGCGGTCTTCTGCGCCTTCATCGCCTCGACCGTGGCGCCGGAGTCGTCGGTGTAGGTGATCGGCTCGACCCCGATGAAGAAGGGGCTGGCGCTGACCGCCCGGCCCTTCGTGTACGTGAGATGGGTGGCCAGGTGGTGCCCGCCGAAGTCGAGCTGCCAGGTCCCGTCGACCGACGGCTTGCCGAGGAACGCCAGGTAGTAGTAGCCACTGCCGTAGGTCAACGTCATGCCGCCCCCACCGCCCGGCGGGCCACCGGTCGCCCCGGACGGCGCGGGCGCCACAGATGCCTCCGAGGAAGAGGAGGTAGAGGTGGACGGCGCCGCAGATGCGTCGGAGGAGGAGGAAGAAGAAGAGGAGGAAGGGGAGGAAGAGGAGGGTGGCGTACCACCGCCGGTGGAGTCGGTGGCCAGGATCTCGTCTGCCGCGACGATGTCCTTCAGCTGGTCGAACCCGGTGCCGTTCCCGGTGCCGGCCGCCGCCTTCAGCACGGAGTCGGCCGCGGCGAGTTGCTCGTCGGTGAGGCTGCCGAGCTCGATGCCGGGCCGGCAGGTTCCGGCGCAGGGCAGGTTGGACCAGGCGGTGGCGTTCTCCTCGGTGAATTCGAGCAGCACCTCCGCCTTCTGAACGTCGCTGAGCGTGGCGAGGAAGGCGTTGGCCGCGTTGACGAGACCGGGTAGTCCGGTCCGGCCGCCGGTCGGGTCCTTGATCGTGTTCGTCCGGGCCGGTACGGCGCCCTTGTCGGTGGTGCCCGCGTTCGCCGTGGCGATGCCGGCGCCGACCAGCGCGACGGCCGCGGCGACGGTGGCGGCCCCGCGCCACCGGGTCTTGAGTTTCACGCATTTCTCCCTTGCGATGAGGCCCCGCCGATTCGCAACAGGATTGTTGACAACTTGCCGAACGTGGCACAAGGGCTACGGCCGATGTCAAAGGAGATCGACAGGTCGGCTCCCACCCGGAGCGCTTCGGCCAACGCCACCAACAGTGCCGTGACCTGGGGACTACCGGTCCTGAAGATTTCCATCGGGCCGCGAGCAACCTTCTGCCGCCCGGAGATCACCTATGCGGTGTCCCCCCGACTCGCATAGGTGGTCGCATGTCCATCCCCTCACGTCGTCGCCCCGCTTCCCGGAAGCGCCGCAGGGCTCTCGCGGCCGGCTTGGCCTCCGTGGCGGTCCTGGTCGGAGCCGGTCTGCTGGGCGTCGGCCAGCCTTGGGCGAACGCGGCGGCGAACATCAGCTTCGACACCGGCACCGGGCTGGCGTTCACGATCAACGGCACCAACGGCAACATGATCTCGCTGAAGCACAACGGCACCGAGCTGACCGCGTCCGGCTACGCCGCGGGCCAGTTCGAGTCCGGCTGGTCGTCCGCGACCGTGACCGGCAGGAGCTTCAACAACGGCAGTTCGATCCTGGTGAGCGTGGCCAACACGTCGATCGGCGTGACGCAGTACTACTTCGCTCGCAAGAACGACAACACGGTCTACATGGCGACGAACATCAGCAAGGCGCTGAACCCGGGTGAGGCCCGCTTCATCGCCCGGCTCAAGCCGTCCCTGCTGACCACCTCACCGGCCGCTGCCAAGACCGGCGGATTCGGCACCACGGTCGAGGGCTCGGACGTCTTCGCCGGCGGCTCCGGACGGACCGCCTCGAAGTTCTACAGTTCGCAGCGGCTGATCGCGCAGAAGCCGTTCGGCGCCAGTGGCACCGGGCACGGGGCGTTCATCCTTCCCGCGTACACCGACATGACCTCGGGTGGCCCGTTCTTCCGCGACATCGAGGTCAACGACACCGGCAGCGCGGTCAACATCACGCACTACATGTTCAGCGGGCATCAGCAGACCGAGGCGCTACGGCTGGGCCTGCACGGCCCGTACGCCCTCTCGCTCACCAACGGCGAGGCGCCGACCGCTCGCAGCATGGATTTCCTGGCGTCCTTCATCCCCGGGATGCTCTCCAACGCGCAGCGGGGCGGGGTCAGCGGCACCGCCTCGGGGAGCTGGAACGGCCTGTCCGCCACGGTCGCGCTGGCCGGGACGAACGGGCAGTACTGGGGTCAGGTCAAGTCCGGCAAGTTCGTGATCGGCCACGTCAAGCCGGGCACCTACACGGCGACGCTGTACGCCGGTGAGCTGGCCGTCGGCGCCACCAGGTCGATCACCGTGACGGCCGGCGCGACGACCGCCCTGACGATGACCGGCAGTGTTCCGGCGGCGGGCACGCTCTTCCAGCTCGGTACGTTCGACGGCACCCCGGCCGGCTTCCTGAACGCCGACAAGATCGAGACGATGCACCCGTCGGACTCCCGGATGTCGGCCTGGAAGTCGAGCGGCTACACGGTCGGCGGCGGCGCGGCGAAGTTCCCGATGGCCGAGTTCAAGTCGGTCAACTCGCCGGCGGCGCTCGGCTTCACCCTGTCGTCGGTGCCGGCGAACGGCGTCAAGCTGCGCGTCGCCACCACGTCGAGCTTCGCGGGCGGGCGTCCGGCGGTCGCGATCGGCGGTTACACCTCGCCGGCGTCGGCCTCCCCGGCCCCGGCCAACCTCAACTCGCGCAACGTCACCCGGGGCACGTGGCGCGGCGTCAACACCACCTACACCTTCACGATCCCGGCGAGCGCCCTGAAGGCCGGCGCCAACACCCTGTCGATCTCGGTGGTGAGCGGCAGCAGCGGCGAGACGTTCCTCAGCCCGAACGTCATCTTCGACGCGCTGGCCCTCGACCCGGCGTGAAGCCACCGGATCGGCCGCGGCGTCCCGCCAGGCGGCACGGCCGATCCGGTCCCATGAGGACGGCGGGCCGGTCACCATGACCGGCCCGCCGTCGTCACTTCCTCATCTTGTACGCACGTTCGCGCTCACTTGACGAACGTGAGGTACACCCAGGTCCCGTTCGTCGGGTGGTTGTTGTTCTCGCCGTAGACGCGGCGGACGTAGTCCGGCCGCATCCGCAGCTTGGTGCCGGCCGGGTACTTTCCGGACAGTTCGAGCAGTGTGGTGCCGTCGTTCTCGGCCGGGAGGAGCTGCGACTGCACGGTCTTCCACTTCCCGCCGGACCACCGCTGCAGCGTGATCCTGAACATCCGGTTCGTGTGCCTGGTCAGCGCGACGTCGAAGCGCGGCTTCCGCTTGAGCGAGTTCTTGAAGACGTAGTACTTCGCCGAGCCGACCTTCTTGGTCTTGACGTGGCCTCGGACCGTCGTGGCGATGGTGACCCGCGTGTAGACGGCGATCCCGTCGACCACCGCGTTGTACCGGTCGTCACCGGCGAACCGGGCCTGGATGTCGGTGTTCCGGGTCAGCTTCAGAGTCGTCGTCAGAGTGCCCTTGCTGTCGACGGTCCCCTTCTTGAGCAGACGGTTCGGCTGGGAGTCCCACGGGTCGGCCCAGATCTCGACGACGCGGTTGCTGTGGGTGGCTCCCAGCTTCGCCGTGATGGTGACGGTCGCCCCGTAGTTGTTGACCGCGCCGTACTTGGGGGCGGTGACGGTCAGCGACGGAGTCGGCTTGTTGAGCATGACGTACGCCGAGGCGGACGCGGCGGCGTACTCACCGGCGGCGAGGCTCACCGTGTAGGTGGTCTCGACGGCCGCCGTCGGCGTGTCGGTCAGGCTGAACACGCCGTTCGCTCCGGTCCGGACGGTGCCGATCACCGTGCCCTCGGATGCCCCGCGCAGGGTCCGCGTCACGGTCAGCTCGGTGCCCACCGGGACGAGCGTGATCGAGCCCTTGACGGTGAGCGGCTTGTAGGTCTCCGCGAACTCCGGCGCGGTGACCGTCACAGCCGGGTAGCCCTTGACCGGGGTGCTGGTCGACTCCGACGGCTCCGGGGCCGGCGGCGGCTCGGTGATCGAGTGCAGGGTGAACTCGGTGGTCCGGCCGTCGTAGTACTCGGTCACGGCGAAGAGCCGGTCCGCGCCGGGCTCCCAGAGCAGGCCACCGATGACCGGACGGTCACCGGGGATGTCGACCGTCCACGCCGCGGTCGTGGCGCCGGGCTCGTAGACCTGGACGGTGTCGTCGGCCAGCGCGATCCGGCCGTCGGCGGCGACGTCGAGCGTGACACCGAGGTAGTTCGGCAGGATCTGAGTGAAGCCGAGGTCGCTGAGCGGGGCGGTCCACACGCCACCACCGAGGCGGATCAGCCGGGTGCCGTCGGGGCTGAAGGCGAAGTCCCGGTTGTCGGTTCCGTGCACGGCGCCGGTCGCGGTCCTGGCCTCGTCACCACCGGACACGTCGTAGGCCCTGGCCTGACCGGAGCTGATGCCCTCGTCGGCCACCACCAGCACGCCGGGCGCCGCCGGGGTGGAGTGGACGGTCGGCGCGTAGTGGTAGAGCTCATTGTTCTCCAGCTGGTGCAGATGCACCGTGCCGGACGAGGCCTCCACCGAGCCGAAGCCGCCGTCGACGAAGTCGGTGTCCGCGTCGTAGCCGAACCAGAGCCGGCCGCCGGCCACGGTGACGTAGTTGGGGTGAACCGCGTCACCGAGCGGGAGACGCGCCGTCTCGGCCAGCGTCGAGGTGGAGTAGGCGACGATCGCCTTCGCCCCGTACACCGCCGCGTAGAGGGTGCCCGAGTCGGCGGAGAGCGCGAGGCCTCGTACCTTGGGAAGGCCGGTGAGGCGGCCGACCTCGTTGCCCTCGTAGTCGGTGGCGAGGATCGCGCCCGAGGCCGGGTCGCTGAGGAAGAGCCGGTCGTGGACGCCGTCCACCTCCACGTCCCCGACCGAGGACACGGCGAGTGAGCGGCTGGCGGCCGAGGCGGAGCCTAGGGACGCGCCGAACGCCACCGCGGTGGCGCCGATCAGCACCGTGGCGGCCAGCGCGGGCCGAGAGAAGCGCATGGGATCCCCGTATCGATCATGGCGAGTGACGTATGCGGGGAGAATAGACGTTGATCAGACCGTTTTTGATCATCCGAATGGCCGAACCGGGTGCGTTACGTCGCAACGACAACGTAGCGCTGCCGGACCGCCGCCCGTCGTATCCGGTTCATCAATGATTCAAAGTGGTCACCTATAAACGGTCGGTGACAACCGCAGTCGATCTGCCGTCCCCCGTGGCGTCCCCGCCGGCGCGCCCGCCGCGTCGTCTCCAAGCGGGACGGCTCTACTGGCTGTGGCCGGCCCTGACGGCCGCCGTGGTCACCGGCTACCAGCTGCAGAGACCGCAACTGTGGCGCGACGAGCTGGCCACCCTCAGCGCGGCGGGCCGCTCCCCCGGCGCTCTGTCCCGGCTGTCCGAGAACATCGACGCGGTACTGGTCCCCTACTACTGGGTGCTGCACTTCTGGACGGCCGTCGCGGGCGACTCCGCGCGTGCTCTGCGGCTGCCGTCCGTGCTGGCCGTGGCGGCGACGGCGGCGCTGCTCGCGGTGCTCGGAGCGAGGCTCTTCACGGTCCGGGCGGGAGTGCTGGCCGGGCTGCTCTTCGCGGTGATCCCGTCGGTCACCCGGTACGGCCAGGAGGCCCGTCCGTACGCCCTGGCCGGGCTGGCCTCGACCGCCGCGACGCTGATGCTGGTCGAGGCGCTCCGGCACGGCGGCCGGTGGCGCTGGATGTCGTACGCCCTGGCCGTCCTCTCCCTCGGCGGCCTGCACCTGGTCGCCCTGACGCTGCTGACCGGTCACGCGGCCGTGGTCGTCCGCCACGCCGTCCACACCCGCTCGTGGCGCCCGTTCCCGCCCGCGGCGCTCGCCGTGACCGTCGCCTGCGCGGCACTGATCCCTCTGGCGCTGAACGGCCGCGCCCAGCTGACCACCCAACTCGGCGCGAAGCCCCACCCGCCGACCCCGGAGGGTGTCCTGCACATCCTGGAGCAGATCAGCCTCTCCACCTCGGTCGGCGGCCTCCTGCTCGGCCTGTGTCTACTGGGCCTGGCCGACCGGCGGGCCCGGGTGGGTGCTCTGACGATCGTGCTCCCGATCGCCGCCATGGTCACGGTGTCGACCATGAGCCCCATCTGGCACCCGCGGTACCTGTTCTTCGTACTCCCGCTGATCTGCCTGCTCGCCGGCGTCGCGCTCGCGCGGACGCCGTGGCCGGCCGGTCTCGCCCTGGTCCTGGTCGTCGGCATGCTCGGCCTGCCCGACCAGCGCTTCTTCCGCGGATCGCACGAGAAGCGCACCGCCGAGCTCGTCGACTACCGCGCCGCGGCCCGGGTCGTCGCCCGCGAGCGGCAGCCCGGTGACGCGATCGTCTACAAGCGGGACGGCTGGCAGTTCGCCGACATCGCCGTCGAGTACTACCTGGGCGCGGACACCCCGCGGGACGCGCTGGCCGCGCAGAGCCGGGACGAGGCGGGGGGCTACTGGACGCCGGAGCGCGCCGACGTGGCCACCGCCCTGGCCGGCGACACCCGGGTGTGGGCGCTGATCCCCGACAACGTGACGACCGGGGCCAGTTCGGCCCTGTCACCGCCGGTGCTGACCGCGCTGCAGCGTGACTTCACGGTCTCCCGCACGTGGCGGGTCTCCGGTTTCGACATCCAGCTCTTCGTACGCCGCTAGCCGCGCCGACCCGGGTCAGAGGTCGAACTCCCCGTCGTTCACACCGCCGGTGAACGCGTCCCACTCCGCCTTGGTGAAGAACAGGATCGTGGTGGGGTCGGTGGAGTTGCGCATCGCCGCGCCCCCGTCGGGTAGGCGTGCGATCTCCACATACTCCCCGCCGGGCTCCCCCGACCGAAGCCACTCGGCGGCCCCGGCATCGAACGACGCGGCATAGGTCTTCTCGCTCACTGCGCCTCCTCCAGCGATGGTCACCCTCAGCAGAACCGCGGCCTCCCTCGCCGAGGGGGGCCGCGGTCCGATGGTGTGCCGTCAACGCTATCGAGGCGCTTTGCAGCGAGCGAGCGCCTTGACATGTTCCGGATACTCGGTTCCCCCGGAGGAGGTCTGATCCCGGGGGCGCACCGGCGTGAGGATCTCGAGTGCCGGGTTGTAGCTGTGAGGTTGCTGGGTATGCGTGTGACACATCACCAAGTGGAGGTGCGTCAATGGCGCAAACCGTCCCGACCTCCGGATCGGGGACCATTCGGAGTCTGATCCCGGCACGTATCGACCGGCTCAGCTGGTCGCCGCTCCACACCCGCATCATCCTGGCGCTGGGCACCGCCTGGGTGCTGGACGGTCTCGAGATCACCGTCGCCAGCGCGGTCGGTCCCGTCCTCGCCGAACAGGAGACCCTGGCGCTGAGCTCGGCGCAGGTCGGCCTGATCGCCACGGTCTATCTTCTCGGTGAGGTGTTCGGCGCGCTGTTCTTCGGCCGGCTCTCCGACGCGCTCGGCCGGAAGAACCTGTTCATCGTCACCCTCGGCGTCTACCTCGCCGGTAACGCCCTCACCGCTCTGACCTGGGGAAACAGCACGGCCGCACTGGTCTTCCTCTATCTCACCCGATTCATAGCCGGCGCGGGTATCGGCGGCGAGTACGCCGCGATCAACTCGGCCATCGACGAGATGATGCCGGCCAAGTACCGCGGCCGGGTCGACATCGGTGTGAACGGCACCTACTGGGGTGGCGCGATCATCGGCACGCTCGGCACCTACATTCTGTTGAACAACCTGGACCTCGACTGGGCATGGCGGATCGGCTTCCTGATCGGCCCGGTCATCGGTCTGGCCATCTGGGGTCTGCGCAGGCACCTGCCGGAGAGCCCGCGCTGGCTGATCATGCACGGGCGCGAGGCGGAGGCCGAGGAGAACATCGCCAAGATCGAGCGGGCCGCCGAGGCCGCCGGCCAGACGCTGGAGCCGCTGGACGACTCACGGGCGATCGAGATCCAGCCCAGCAGACCGCACGGGTACCTGTCGTTGCTGAAGGTGCTGTTCAAGGTCTACCCGGCCCGGTCGACGCTGGGCGCGACGCTGATGATCACGCAGTCGTTCCTGTACAACGCGATCTTCTTCACCTACACGCTGGTGCTCACCAAGTTCTTCGGCGTGAGTGGGACGGCCGCGCCGCTCTACCTGGTGGCGTTCGCGATCGGCAACCTGATCGGGCCGCTCACCATCGGCCGCCTCTTCGACACGGTCGGGCGACGGAAGATGATCTCCGGTACGTACCTGCTGTCCGGCGTGCTGCTGGCGATCACCGCGGTGCTGTTCCAGCAGGGGGCCCTGAACGCGATCACCCAGACGATCGCGTGGAGTGTGATCTTCTTCTTCGCCTCCGCGGGGGCCAGTTCGGCGTACCTCACGGTCAGCGAGATCTTCCCGCTGGAGATCCGCGCGCAGGCGATCGCGGTGTTCTTCGCCATCGCGCAGTGCTTCGGCGCCATCGGGCCGGTGTTCTACGGCTGGCTGATCGGCGAGGGCGAAGACCCGAACAAGCTGTTCATCGGCTTCCTCATCGGCGCCGCGGTGATGGCGGTCGGTGGCGTCGTCGAGGCGATCCTCGGCATCGACGCCGAGGGCAAGTCCCTGGAGGAGGTGGCCACGCCGCTGTCGGCGGTCACGTCACGGCCCCGGGCCACCGGCTGATCGCGCCCGCTGCGGTCGAGGGCTCCGCTTTCGGAGCCCTCGACCTCAGCCTCCCGCGGCGCGGTCAGGCGAGCCGGAGGCGAAGCAGTCGGGCACAGCTCACACGAGGCCGGCGCTACCCGCGACAGCGGCGGCCTCGGTGCGGCTGGAGACGTGCAATTTCCGCAGCAGGGCCGCGGTCAGGCGTTTGACCGTACGGTCGGAGACGTGCAGCACGCCGGCAATCTCGCTGGTCGACGAGCCGGTCGCGATCAGGCGCAACAGCCGCTGGTCGCTCTCGTCGAGTTGAGCCGTCGCGGCCTGCGCGGTCGGGCGGCTGGGCCGCTCGACGAGTGACGCGAGCAGCGGGGCCGGCATCACCGCCCAGCCCTCCAGGGCGGCCAGCAGCGGCGAGACCGCCTCCTCGCCGCGCGGCAGGATGCCGCTCGCCCCGGCACGCAGGGCCTCGAGCTCGGCCGCCGGGTCACCGTCGCCGACCATGGCCAGGATCCGGGTCTTCGGCGAGGCCGCCCGGGCGGCCGCGACCGCCGCGACACCGGCGGGTGGCATCAGATCGACGAGGATCAGATCCGGTGTGGGCTCTCGTACCAACCCGGCCACGTCCGCGCCGTCACCCGACCCGGCGACGGCGGCACGACCCCCGGTCGCCTCCGGTATCGACTGCTCGAGGCCACGCACCAGAGGGGCGTGACCGGACACGACTACGATCCTGATCCCGTTACGCATGGCCCCCGGATGCCCAGACCCTGGCGAATCATTCCTCGGAGTCCGGAACTCCACGTCAACGCGGGTGGGCGGCCACGAAATCGGCGATGTACTCATCGAGACGCTTCTCCGGCCGCCAGCCCAGGCCGCTGGCCTTGGTGGTGTCGGCCTGGCCGCGAACCCGCTCGCCACGACGCTCCGGGATGAGCGTGAACTCCCCGCCGAACAGCTCGGCGACCTTGGCCAGCGGCCACTCGCAGCCGGTGCCGAGCAGGTAGCCGTCACCGGTGCCGCCGCGGGCGACCAGCACCAGGCCGCGCACGATGTCGTCGATGTGGGTGAAGTCGCGGGTCTGGGTGCCCGGGGACACCACGGTCAGCGGCTCACCGGCCAGGAACTGCCGCTCGAAGATGCCGATCACCGTGGCGTACTTGCCCTGGGTGATCTGGCCGGGACCGTAGACGTTGTAGAAGTACGCGATCGCGTAGTCCAGCCCGTACCAGTTCGAGTAGTTCTTGATGTACTCGATGTTCTTGGCCTTGGTCCACGCGTACGGATTGAGGTTCTCGTCCTCGCCGTCGTTGCCGAATTTCGAGCTGGACCCGGCGTAGATCAGCTTCGCGCCGTGCCCGGCCGTGAACTTGACCACCTCTTTGGTGCCGAGGAGGTTGAAATCCCAGGTCAGGTCGTGGTCCTCGAACGACTGCGGAATCCGAGAGTACTCACCGAGGTGGAAGACGAGCTCCGGCCCGGGCAGGCCCCGGTCGGCCCAGGTCTTCGCGATGTCGGTGGTCGACCCGTCGATGTAGCTGACGCGCGGGTCGTGCACGTGGTTCTCCGGCGTACCGGTGAAGTAGTTGTCCAGTGAGACGATCGTCGCGTCCGGGAAGTCGTTCAGCAGCGACCTGATCAAGGCGCCACCGACGAATCCGGCACCACCGGTGACCAACAGGGTTCGGCTCAACGTACTTCCCATCTTCCGGTCCGCGCAGCGCCGACCAGGCTACCTGTGGTAGGTGCCCGGAAACCAACCGCTCGACCCGGTATTACCCGGAGCGGTCATGGCGACACTCTGTGGTCGCCATGACCGGGCTCAGTTCACCATTCCGAGGGAGCCGGGGGTGCCACTACCGGGGGACGGTCGTCACACGTGATGGCGTTAGGCAGGTACGGCGCGAGCCAGCCGCCGTCGTTGCCGCCGAGGTCGGTGAGCCCGAACTCGGAGCCGGTCGCCGGGAAGCCGAACCGGCCGCAGTTGTTGACGCCGACCGCCCCGACGTTGCGGGCGTCGACGTTCTCGAAGGACGCGGAGCCGCCTGCTCGTGCACTCAGGACGCTGGTGCCCGTACCGTCGACTCGGATGTCCTTGAATGTGATGTCGTCGATGGAGTGGAGATCCTTCACCCCCCACTCGGCGACCAGCATGATCGCGTTGTAGGTGCTGTCCAGGTAGTGGTCGCCGGTCACCCGCACGTCCGCGTCGAAGCCGCCCTCCAGGCTGTAGAGCCAGATCGCGCCGAGCCCGATCCGCCAGTTCAGCTCGAAGGTGCCGGCCCGGGCCGTGGTGTTGTTCGTGAACCGCAGGAACCCGGTGAACGGCTCGGCGCCGAACCGGGTGCCGGCGTGCAGCGCGCTGCCCTCGCGGACCGGGTCGGCGATCAGGTTGTTCGAGACCGTGGTGTCCCGGCCGCCGTAGATCGCGATGCCGTTGGCCAGGGTCGGCGACTGGATCGTGTTGCGGTCGAAGGTGTTGCCGCTGTTCGTGGTCTTCTCCGCCCACATGGCCAGCGCGTCGTCACCGGTGTTGCGCACGAAGTTGCCGCGCGCCACCGAGTTCACGACACCGGTGTGGAAGTTCAGACCGTCGGCGATCTGGTCGACGATGACGTTGTTCGTCACCCTCGTGTTCGACATCGGGCCGTCGAACCACAGGCCCACCTTGGTGTGCTGGATGTACAGGCGGTCGATGGTCGAGTCGCTCATCGCCCCGCCGACCCCGTTGACCTGGTCGGTGTCGATCCGCTCGCGCACGTCGCCCTGGATCGCGAAATCGGACAGGTGCACGTTGCGGCTGCCGCCCTCGGCCGCGCTCCGCCCGTAGAAGCCGACGCCGGTGTGCACCGAGCCGTCCGGGGCGGGCTCGGCCAGCGCGACCTCCCGGCCCTTGAGGATCGTGTACCAGTTGCCGGCCCCGGTGATCGTCACGTCGTCGACGACGATGTGCCGGTTCACCTGGAAGACGCCCGGCGGCAGATAGACCTTCCGGTGGATCCTCTTCGCGTACGCGACAGCGCGCTCGATGGCCGGCGCGGAGTCCCTCCGCCCGGTCGGGTCGGCGCCGAAGAGCAGCACGTTGACCCCGGTCAGGTCGATCCGCGGCAGCCCGACGAGTTCGGAGTCGAGCAGGTCGATCGTGGTCGGCACGGTCCGGGCGGTGAGCCGGATCCGGTCGCCGGCCCGGTACGCGCGCCCGAGGAGCAGCCGCTGCTCGTCGTAGAAGTGGGCCGGCCGGAACGGCTTGGTGATCACCGGGGCCGGGGTGGTGGCCGCCGGCACGCACTGGCACTCGGTGATCCACCACTCCGGGTGCAGGAGGTCCGCCCCCGGGTCGTTCGTGAACGGGTACTGGTTGTAGAGCCAGGAGTACTGCGAGGTCAGTGTCATGGTGCGGGACTCGTGCCGGGTGGTGACCGACAGCGGGGCGGTGATTCCACCGCCGCCGGGTGCATCCGGGATGCTGTAGCGCACGGTGATCGCGTTGGCCGTCCTGGGCAGGGTGAACTCCACCCATTCGCCGGGGTCGAGGGTGACCGCGGAGCGGCCGGACGCCTCAGCCGGCAGCGTGTAGGCGGTGCGGTCCGGCCCGATCACGGTTCCGGTGGTGTCGGCGTGCTCGGCCTCCTGCTCGAGGAACGCGACCGGGGCGCCGCGGCCCGCGACCAGAGCGGGATCGAGGGCGGCGCGGGTGACCCCGTCGGCCGCGGGGGCGGTGGCGCCGGCGGCGTGCGGGACGGCGGTGGCGCCGAGGAGCACGCCGAGGAGGAGGACGGGCCAGCGCGGTGGAGCGCCGGTCCGAACGGCAGAGGACATCGAAGGCTCTTCTCGTTGAGGACGGTGAGCCGACGATAGATGCAGGGAGATCTACCTCACAATGGCCTGTCGAAGTATTTCAGTTTTCTGCCTAGTTCTTGCATGTCCTCGCAATTTCGCAGCTCGATTCGGTCCACGATCGGGCGCGGATCATCGGGGTGAGCGGTGCCGGACTCCTGGTCCGAGTCCGCGCTACGCTGCCCGCGTGCGCGTGATCTCCCGCCCCCAGGAGCACGGCGTCGACATCTACGACTCCGAGCTCACCCTCGTCCACACGGTTCCGCTGGAGCTTTCCGACGACGACCACGGCTACTGCGTGAGTCACTCGCGCGACCGCCTGATCCACGTCACCTTCGAGTGGCTGACCTGCCTCGATGTCGAGGGGCGCGAGCTGTGGCGAGTCGCGCTGCCGCCGGGGGACCCGACCTCGATCGGCCGGACCGGTTGCGACTTCTCCGCCGACGACCGCCGTCTCTGGGTCTACGTGCCGCAGGTGATGACCGGCCGCGGCGGCCGGGACCAGTGGATCGTGCTGGACGCGGTGACCGGGGCCGAGCTCGCCCGGCACGAGCTGCCGACCGCCGGCCAGGGCGACAGCCATCTGGCGTTCGAGGACGGGCGGATGCTGCTGGACGTGGGCGAGGGCCAGGACGGCACCCAGTGCTTCCTCGCCTCCCCGGACATACCGGTGGTCCACCTCGACGAGTGGGACGCCCGGGTGCCGCTCGACCTCTCCCCCGACGGCAGCCGGATCCTGACGGTGGATCACGAGGGCGAAGACGCGGCCGTGCACGATCGGCCCGGCGGTCCGCCCCTGGTCCGGATCCCGTTGTCGGCTTTCGGCGATCTCGGGTCCGGTGACGCGTTCATCGAGTTCAACGGCGGTTTCCTCGACGCGTCGACGGTGATCGTGGTGGTCGCGGGCGAGGACGAGAAGACCGAGGAGGAGTGGTGGAAGCACTTCACGCTCGACAGCCAAACCGGCGAAGTGACCGGAGAGCTGGGCATTTCCACCATCGATCAGTACGATCTGACACCGCTCGGTGACGGAACGTATGTGATTAGCGACACCGACGGAACACTCCATCGGATGTGATCTTGCGATTGACGGGCTAAGGTGGATCCCGGCCTCACCGAGAGGCGCTGCAACGGATCCACCGGATCCGCCACGCTCGGCCGGGCTTCTTGACGCAAGGGCGCCTCCTGAGAGGGAGGAGCCCTCTTTTCATGAGCGACAAACTTCGATCCATCAATGGTCTCGACTTCGCGGTCGCCGACCTGTCGCTGGCCGAGGCCGGCCGTCACCAGCTGCGTCTCGCCGAGCACGAGATGCCCGGCCTGATGTCGCTGCGCACCGAGTTCGGTGACAGCAAGCCGCTGCGTGGCGCCCGGATCGCCGGCTCGCTGCACATGACCGTGCAGACCGCCGTCCTGATCGAGACCCTGGTCGCGCTCGGCGCCGAGGTCCGCTGGGTGTCCTGCAACATCTTCTCCACCCAGGACGAGGCGGCCGCCGCCACCGTCGTCGGCCCGAACGGGACGGTCGACGCCCCCGCCGGCGTGCCGGTCTTCGCCTGGAAGGGCGAGACGCTGGAGGAGTACTGGTGGGCCACCATGCGCCTGTTCGAGTTCAGCGACGGCCAGGGCCCGAACATGATCCTCGACGACGGCGGTGACGCCACCCTGCTGGTGCACAAGGGTGTCGAGTTCGAGGGCGCGGGCGCCGTCCCGGCGACCACCGCGGAGGACAACCACGAGTACTCGATCATCCTGGAGACGCTGCGCGGCAGCCTCGCCTCGGACAACCGGCGCTTCACGAAGATCGCTGCCGAGATCAAGGGTGTCACCGAGGAGACCACCACCGGTGTGGCCCGGCTCTACAAGCTGGCCAAGGAGGGCACGCTCCTCTTCCCGGCGATCAACGTCAACGACGCGGTCACCAAGAGCAAGTTCGACAACAAGTACGGCATCCGCCACTCGCTGGTCGACGGCCTGAACCGGGCGACCGACGTGATGCTCGGCGGCAAGCTGGCCGTGGTCTGCGGTTACGGCGACGTCGGCAAGGGCTCGGCGGAGACGCTGCGTGGCCAGGGCGCCCGCGTCGTGGTCACCGAGGTCGACCCGATCTGCGCGCTGCAGGCGGCCATGGACGGCATGCAGGTCGTCCGGATCGAGGACGTGGTCGGTGAGGCCGACATCTTCATCACCACCACCGGCGGCACCGACATCATCACCGCCGACCACCTCGCCGCGATGAAGCACAACGCGATCGTCGGCAACGTCGGCCACTTCGACGACGAGATCGACATGGCCGGGCTCGCCAAGGTCCCGGGCATCGAGAAGGTCGAGATCAAGCCGCAGGTGCACGAGTGGCGCTTCCCGGACGGCCACTCGGTGATCGTCCTCTCCGAGGGCCGCCTGATGAACCTGGGCAACGCGACCGGTCACCCGAGCTTCGTGATGTCCAACTCGTTCACCAACCAGGTGATGGCCCAGATCGAGCTCTGGACCAAGCCGGAGGCGTACGAGAAGCAGGTCTACGTGCTGCCCAAGCACCTGGACGAGAAGGTGGCCCGGCTGCACCTGGACGCGCTCGGCGTCCGGCTGACCACCCTCACCAAGAAGCAGGCGGAGTACCTGGGCGTGGACGTCGAGGGCCCGTACAAGCCGGAGCACTACCGGTACTGATTCACCCCGCAGCACGACGCGCCCGGCCTTCACCTGATGGCCGGGCGCGTCCCTTTTCACCCGTTTATGCTGCGATTATGTCTTTCCGTCACAAGATTTTTACAGTGAGTATCGCAACCATGATCGGCTTCACCGCCGCGCCCGCCATGGCCGCCCCGGCCCGGCCCGCGCCCGTCGGCCCCGCCGGCCCCGCCGCCGCGGTGGCGCGCCCGGTCAGCCCCGAGGCCGAGTTCCTCATCGCCGTGCACCAGGGCAACCTGGCCCAGATCACGGCCGGCAAGCTGGCCGCGGGCAAGAGCGAGAACCGGACCGTCCGAAAGCTCGGCAAGCGGATCGCGGCGTACCACAAGAAGCTCGATGCCCAGGTCAAGCAGGCCGCCGATGCTCTCGGCGTACGCCTTCCGGCGGAGCCGAACTCGGAGCAGCTCGCTCTCGCCGGGCAGTACCGGGCCGCGAACGCCGCCGGTTTCGACCCACTCTTCATCGACACTCAGCTATCGAGCTATGAGCGGGCCGCCAAGCTCGCCCGGCTGGTGCTGGCCGTGAGCGAGGACCCGTTGATCGCGAAGATCGTCGCGTCCGCGACCCCGGTGATCGAGAAGAACCGGGCCGCTCTGGCCGCAGCCCGCGCCGCGCTGGTCAGGAAGCAGCCGCGACAATGATCAGATGAACTACGAGCTGATGCTGCTGTACGCGTTGGGAGCGATCGCTGTGATCATCGTGGTCCATTGGATCACGGAGAAATCCGGCCTTCCCGCTGCTGTCCTCCTGACGCTTGCCGGTGTCATCTACTCGTATCTGCCGGGCGCCAACCTGAAGGTGAACGAAGAAGTCATTCTGATGTTCATCCTGCCGCCCCTGCTCTACAACGCGGCACTGGATTCCTCGCTCCTCGACATCCGGCGCAACATCCGGACGGTGATCAGCCTCTCGGTGGCGCTGGTGCTGATCACCGCCCTGCTGGTCGGGCTCGGCTTCTCGCTCTGGGTCACCGGGGCCACTCTGGCCACCGGCATCGCCCTGGGGGCGGCGGTCGCCCCGCCGGATCCCGTGGCGGCGCTCGCCGTCGGCCGTAAGGCCGGGCTGCCGGGCAAGCTGATCACCCTGATCCAGGGCGAGGGACTGCTCAACGACGCGACCGCGCTGACCCTGCTCACCGTTGCGATCGCCGCTTACAACGAGGGCGGCGACATCCCGTTCGGCGGCACGGTCGTGGACTTCCTCACGTCGGCCGTCGGCGGCGTGATCATCGGCATCGGCATCGCCTACATCGTGCGGTTCCTCAAGCCGTTCCGGCAGGACCCGCTCAGCGCCAACGCCCTGTCGATCATCACCCCGCTCGGCGCCTTCACGCTGGCCGAGCATTACCACCTCTCCGGCGTGCTCGCCGTCGTGGTGGCCGGGCTGATCGTCGGCCATGACACGCCCCGCTACACCACGGGTGCCAGCCGCCTGCAGACCGCCGCCGTCTGGCGCCTGATCGACTTCATTCTCGAGGGCGCCGTCTTCCTGCTGATCGGCATGCAGGTCGAGAGGGTCCTGGAGGGGCTGCGCAACTACTCGTGGAGCCAGATCACCATCGCACTGGCCATCACCCTCGGCGTGGTTCTACTGGTTCGCCCCCTGTGGCTGGCTCTCACCCAGATCCTGCCGCGCCAGCTGCACCTGCGCCTGGGCGGTCAGCAGGACGACGACATGGACGTCCCTGACGGCCGGAGCAAGGAGGAGCCGCTGTCCGGCCGGGAGGTGACCGCCCTGACCTGGGCCGGCACCCGCGGCGTGATCACCTTGGCGGCGGTCTTCACCATTCCGGAGAAGGTCCCGAACCACGACCTGATGGTCTTCTGCGCCCTGGTGGTCGTGCTGGTCACCCTGGTCGGCCAGGGCC
Organism: Actinoplanes sp. CA-252034; assembly: GCF_050956125.1. NCBI lineage: Bacteria > Bacillati > Actinomycetota > Actinomycetes > Micromonosporales > Micromonosporaceae > Actinoplanes > Actinoplanes sp. CA-252034. The sequence continues at coordinate 510,089 of NZ_CP191846.1, read as the reverse complement.
TCACCTTCGCGCCGCTGGTCCGCCTGCTGGGCCTGCGCGCCAACCAGAAGGACAAGGCCCGCCTGCGCAACGAGGCCCGTTCGGCCGCTGTCCAGGCCGCGCTGAACCGGCTCGACGACATCCAGGAGGAGCAGCACGACCACGTCGAGGACGAGGCGATCGAGACGATGCGCCGCCAGTTGCAGTTCAGGCTGGACCGCTACCGGCGCCGGCTGGACCTGCTGGAGCAGGTGGAGCAGGTGGAGTCGCACGACCTGCCGAAGTCACCGCAGTACGAGGCGGCGCTCATGGTCCGGCAGGCCGTCATCGACGCCGAGCGCGAGGAACTGCTGCGCTGGCGCGACGCCGGCCGTCTCGCCGACGAGAGCCTGCGGGTGCTCAACCGGGAGCTCGATCACGAGGAGTTGGTCCTGCCGAAGCGGCCAAAGGACTGATACATCCGTAATACGGTGAAAAAATGCGCAGACCGTCGACGTTGCTGGTCTTGGTCATCACCGGTCTGCTGACGGCGTGCGGGGGCGGCGAGGAGAGCGGCCCCCGGGCGCCGGCACAGGGCGGGATCCGCCTCGGGTTCTCGCAGGTCGGCGCGGAGAGCGCTTGGCGGCTCGCGAACACGACGTCGATCGAGCACGCGGCCACGAACGCGGGCGTGCAGCTCGATCTGCGGGTCGCCGACGGGAAGCAGGACAGCCAGACCAACGCCATCCGTGCGTTCATCGACGCGAAGGTCGACGTCATCGCCTTCTCCCCGGTCGTGGAGTCGGGTTGGGACAAGGTGCTGCAGGAGGCCAAGGACGCCGGCATCCCGGTGATCGTGACCGACCGGATGGTGGACACCACCGACACCTCGCTGTTCGTCACGATGCTGGGCTCCGACTTCACCGCCGAGGGCCGCAAGGCAGGTGAGTGGCTGGTCGAGCACTATCGGGACTTCAACGGTCCGGTCCATATCGTCGAGATCGAGGGCACCACCGGTTCGGCGCCGGCCAACCAGCGCCGGGCCGGCTTCGCCGAGGTGATCAAGGCCGACACCGACCTGCAAGTGATCGACTCACGGGACGGCGACTTCACGCGGGCCGGCGGCGAGCAGGTGATGGCCGGATTCCTCCGGGAGCACACCGACATCGACGTGGTCTTCGCCCACAACGACGACGAGGGCCTCGGGGCGGTCAAGGCGATCGAGGCCGCCGGGAAACGTCCCGGCCAGGACGTGAAGATCATCACCGTGGACGCCAGCCGGGACGGGCTGAGCGCGTTGGCCGAGGGCCGGCTCAACTACGTCGTCGAGTGCAACCCCCTGCTCGGGCCACAGCTGATGGAGCTGGTCGGCAAGGTGAAGACCGGACAGGCCGTCCCCCGCCGGGTGGTCGTGGACGAGACCGCGTTCGACCGCGAGGCCGCCAAGGCGGTCCTGCCCAACCGGCAGTACTAACCACCGTCCGGCAGCAGCGTGGCCAGGTCGCCGAAGGTGCCCCGCTGGTCGCGGATCACCGAGGCCAGCGCCCGCCGGAACGCCGGGATGTCGACGTCGTCGAGCCGCCCGCCCTGCCGGGTCGCGAGATCGGTCTTCTCGTCGGTGGCCTCGGCCCACAGCCGCAACTCCTCCTCCCCGGCGAGCCGGCCGGCCTCGACGACCGCGTCGCGCACCGCGGCCGGCTGATCGGCCAGCCACTTCCTGCTCACCATCAGGGCGTCGACGGCGTGCTGGTGACGGGTCCAGGAGAAGTGGGACGCGTACGTCAGATGCTGCTCGGTCACATAGAAGACGAGGCTGTTCTCGGCGCCGTCGACGAGCTTCTGCTGAAGCGCCGACAGGATGTCGTTGGTCGCCATCGGCACCGCGTCCGCTCCCAGCGAATTGATCATGCCGATCGACACGATGTTCTGCGGCACCCGGATACGCAGGCCCTTCAGGTCGGCCGGAGTGTGGATCGGGCGGACCCGGTTGTAGATGTTGCGGTCACCGCCGTAGAAGTAGGCGAGCACCACGAGGCCGTGCTCGTCCAGGATGGCGGCGCAGCGTTTGCCCAACTCCCCGTCGAGACTCTGGATGCACTGCTCGCGGCTGTCGAAGGCGTACGGCAGGCCGGTCACGCCGAGCCTCTTGTCGTACGCCGTGAGGTTGGTCACCAGGGTCTTGCAGAAGGCGAGCTGGCCGGTGCGGACCATCTCGGTCACCCGGTTGTCGTCGCCGAGCACACCGCCCGGCATCACGGTCACCCGATACCGGCCGCCGGTGAGCGCGGTGACCTGGTCGGCGAAGTAGTGCTCGGCGGCGACCATCGGGCTGGTCCGCTGGACCGGCTCGGCGAGCTGCACGTCCACCGGCCCCGTCTGGCCGGTGGACCCGGTCGGGCGGGCGCACCCGGCAGTCAGGCCGGCGGCCGTCAGCAGCAGCAGGGATCGACGATCCACAGCCACACGGTAATCGAGACGAAAACCTCAGACCGCGCTTATCGCCATTCCGGCTCCGGCACCGGCCAGCCAGGCGGTCAGATCGGCGGCCGGCAGGGGGCGGCTGATGTGGTAGCCCTGCGCCTCGTGGCAGCCGAGCTCGTCCAGCGCCCGCAACGCCGACTCGGTCTCGACGCCCTCGGCCACGACCCGCAGACGCAGGTTCCGGGCCAGGTCGACGACCGCGCGCACGATGGTCTCGTCCCGGCTGTTCTCGCACATCTTCATCACGAAGCTCCGGTCGATCTTGAGCTCGTGCGGCGGCATGTCCCGGAGGTGGGCGATCGAGGAGTAGCCGGTTCCGAAGTCGTCGATCGAGATGTTGACGCCCTGCTCGCGCAGCTCGCCCAGCACCTCGCCGGCCCGCATCATGTCGGCGATCACCGCACTCTCGGTGATCTCCAGGGTGAGCAGCTCGGGGCGTACCCGGTGGCGTTCGAGGGCGGCCGCGACGGTCGCCGGGAAGCCGTCGTCGGACAGCGACCGGGCCGGGATGTTCACCGACACCGGCAGCTCGTGGTCGAGCCTCGCCCAGTCGCCGATCTGGGCCAGCGCCTGGTCCAGCACCTCCGCGGTGACCAGGTCGATCAACCCGGTCTCCTCGGCGAGCGGGATGAAGGCGTCCGGCGCGAGCAGGCCGCGGGTGGGGTGCTGCCAGCGCACGAGGGCCTCGGCCCCACACGGCATCCGGGTGGCCACGTCCACTTTGGGCTGGTAGAAGACGACCAGCTCGCCGCGTTCGATACCGTGGCGGAGCTCGCTCTGCAGGACCAGCCGGCCGGCGGCGCCCTCGTCCAGCGACGTGTCGTAGCCGGTGACGCCGCCGTGGCGGCGCTTGGCCGCGTACATCGCGACGTCCGCGTGCTGCAGCAGCTCGGCGGCGTCCACGCCGTCGGCAGGGTACATCGCCACGCCGATGCTGGCGTCGATGTCGACGGTCAGGCCGCTCAGCTCGATCGGCAGGCGCAGGGACTCCAGGATGCGGCGGCCCGCCTCGACCGCCCCCGGCTGATCCGGGATCGTCGGCAGGATCAGCGCGAACTCGTCGCCACCCAGGCGTACCACGATGTCGCCGGCACGGCAGCCCTGGTCGAGCCGCCGGGCCACCTCGACCAGCAGCTCGTCACCGGCGTGGTGGCCGAGAGTGTCGTTGACCTCCTTGAACCGGTCCAGGTCGAGCAGCAGCAGGCTGAACGGCTCACCCATCTCGTCACCGTGACGGATCGCCGCGCCCAGCTCGTCGTGCAGCATTGCCCGGTTGCCGAGCCCGGTCAGCGAGTCGTGGGTGGCCTCGTGCAGCCGGCGCGCCGACTGCCGCTCGGCCCGGCGCTGGTAGCCGACGAGCACGAGCCCACACACGGCGAACAGCACCGAGACGATCAGGATGGTCACCTCGGCGACCCGCTGCAGCACGGCGGCCTGCCGGTCGACGGCGGCCATGTAGCCGGCCAGCGCCTCCTGGTTGCGGCGAACGTTGGCGAGCACCTCGTCACGCAACGGCGCGAACGCCAGGGCGGCCAGTTCGGCGTAGCCCTGCACCTTCGCGCCCTTCTCGGTCTGCGTCATGATCTCCACGACGATCCGGCTGTAGTTGGCGTAGGCGCCACGGATCGCGTCCAGCTCCAGCCGGTCGACCCCGTCGTGCGCCTGCAGCCAGTCGAGGCCGCCACGTGCCGAGTCGAGGGTCCCGGCCAGCTGCTCGCTGCGGTACTCCGTGCCACCGGTCGCCAGGTACTCCCGTAGCGCGGCGTCCTGGGCGTTGACCCGTACCGCGATGTCGTTGAGCACCTGGGTCACCTCCTGGACCCGGCGGACCTCGCGGGTGGCCTCGGCGGTGCCGCTGGCGGCGAGCACGGCCGAGAGCGCCAGGGTCACGATGCCCACGGCGGTGCCGGCGACGGCCGACCGGGCCGTGGCCCGGCGGGCCAGCAGGCGGCCCCACCGCGTCCGTGGTCTGGTCCGGCCGATCGTTGCGCTCGGGTTCACGGCCACATCAGTCGGGTGTTCCGGCAACGACCTGACCTTTCGGCCAGGCCGCACCGGATTGCTACACGGGGAGGTCGCGGCGGCGCAGGGCGAACAGTCCGGCGCCGGCGAGAACGGCCGCGATCGAGGTCAACACCAGCAGGGGTACGGCCGTGAAGCTCGCCCCCGGCAGATGCGGGACATGGGTGAACGGGGACAGGTCGAGCACCCACTGGTCGACCTGCAGCAGCGGCCCGACCAGCAGGATCACCAGCGCCCCGGCGACCACCGCCCAGGCGGCCGCCGCCAGTTTCGGCACCACGCCGATGAGCAGCGTCGCCGCACCGGCCAGCACCCAGACGGCCGGCAGCTGGGCCAGCGCCGACGCGATCACCGGGCCCGGGTCACCGTGCACCAGGCCCGCGACCACACCCTCGGCGAGCAGCGCCACGGCCGGTCCGAGCAGGGCGAAGACCAGGTGGCTCGCACCCCACGCCCACCGGCTCACGTCGGTGCTCAGCATCGCCTCGGCGTGGCCGGTCTGCTCCTCGTCACGGATGCGCAGCGCGGCCTGCACCGCGTAGCAGGAGATGATCAACGCGCAGGTCTGCGCGATGGACGCGAAGTAGGCGTCCATGATCGAGTCGGTGCCGCCGAGCCGGCTGAAGATCCTGCTCATCGAGTCGGAGTCGGCCGCGAGCTGGGCGACGCTCGTGCTCACCCCGCCGAAGACCAGGCCCAGTGCGGCGAACCCGGCGGTCCAGCCGATGAGCAGGCCGCGATGCAGCCGCCAGGCGAGGGCGATCGGCGAACGCAGGGACGCGGCCGCGGTGGCCGGTCCGAGCCGTCCGGCGAGCAGGCCGCCGCCGAGGTCACGGCGGGTCAGAAGGTACGCCGAAGCGCCCACCGTGGCCAGCGTGGTGACGACCGCCGGCGCCATCGGCCACCAGTCGTCCGCCCCGAACGGGAAGACCCGGTGCACCCAGCCGATCGGTGACAGCCACGACATCCAGTCCAGCCGACCGCCGCCGAGCGCCGAGATGTCCCCGCCCATCCGCAGCACATAGGACACCCCGAGGACCAGCACGGCGATCGCCCGGGCGCCGCGGCCGCTGTCGGCGATCTGCGCCGCGACCGCGCCGACGCCGGCGAAGAGCCAGCCACTCACGGCGTAGGACGCGCCGAGCGCCACCGAGCCACCGGTGGGCAGCCCGTGACCGATCAGGGTGACCGCCACGATCACACCCATCACCAGGCATGCCAGGACCGCGGCGAGCACGGCGGCGGCCAGCGGCGCGAACCGCCCGACCACGCCGGCCCGGATCAGCTCGGTCCGGCCGGCCTCCTCGTCGGCCCGGGTGTGCCGGATGACGGTGAGCAGGGCGGCGAGGCCGATCATCACCGGCAGGAAACCACCGCGCCACACCGTCAGCTCGCCGAGGCTGTCACCGTGCAGCGGACCGTAGAGACCGATGAACCCGGCGTTGGAGGCACTGATCGCGGCGTAGTCGACCCGCTCCGCCGCGGTGGCGAACAGCGTGTCGAACCCGGTCACGTAGACATACGGCAGGCTGCCCAGCAGCAGCACCCAGAGCGGCATGACCACCCGGTCGCGGCGCAGCACCAGCCGGAGCAGGTCGAGCGTCCCGGTCATCGGGCGTCCTCCGCGTCACGCGTGTAGTGGCGTAGGAACAGCTCCTCCAGTGACGGCGGCTGGCTGACCAGACTGCGCACGCCGGCCTCGACGAGCGACTTGAGCGCCGGCTCGAGAGCGCCGGCGTCGACGTCGAAGGCGACCCGTCCGTCCTCGGTGGTCAGGTCGTGCACACCGGCGATGGCGGCGAGCCCGTTGACCGGGCCGGTCAGCTCGGCACGGATCGTGGTGCGGGTCAGGTGCCGCAGGTCGGCCAGGGTGCCGGTCTCCACCGACCGGCCGGCCCGGATGATGGTCAGCCGGTCACAGAGCGCCTCGACCTCGGAGAGGATGTGGCTGGACAGCAGAACCGTACGGTCGCCGCGTCTCTTCTCCTCGAGGATCACCTCCCGGAAGACCTCCTCCATCAGCGGGTCGAGCCCGGAGGTCGGCTCGTCGAGGATGAGCAGCTCCACATCGGAGGCGAGCGCCGCGACCAGCGCCACCTTCTGCCGGTTGCCCTTGGAGTAGGCCCGGCCCTTCTTGCGCGGATCGAGCTCGAACCGCTCCACCAGGTCGTCGCGGCGTTTCCGGTCGATCCCGCCGCGCAGCCGCCCGAGCAGGTCGATCACCTCGCCACCGGTCAGGCTGGGCCAGAACGTGACGTCGCCCGGCACATACGCCAGACGGCGGTGCAGTGCCGTGGCGTCGGCCCAGGGGTCGCCGCCGAGCAGCCGCGCCGAGCCGCCGTCGGCCCGCATCAACCCGAGCAGGACGCGGATCGTGGTGGTCTTGCCGGCCCCGTTCGGCCCGAGGAAGCCGTGCACCTCCCCGGTCGCGACCCTCAGGTCGAGCCCGTCGAGAGCGGTGACCGCCCCGAACCGTTTGATCAGTCCTTCGACATCGATGGCATCCGCCATGACCCCTTCTCTCCCAACGACGAATCTCCGAGCCGATCCAGCGCTTTCAGTGCCTCATCGGCCTGCTCAGGGGTGAGGAGTGGCTGCGAGAAGATCTCCAGGGACGCCCGGATGAGGCGCAGGTAGCCGGGCATCGTCCCGACGTCCTCGCCGAGCGCGGCCGTCAACTGGTCGCGCATCAGGAACATGCCCATCTTCATGGCGCCGAGGACCGCCACGTAGGCGCGCGCGTCGGACGTCTCCAGACCGGTGCCGGCCAGCCACTGCTCGCCGTGTTGCAGGGTCTGCTCGAACATGGCCGCGCCACGGGGTGATCCGTCCATCAGGGACCGCACCAGATATTGCTGGAGCGCCATGGCATCGGGGGCGATGGCGCCGCCGATCGCGCCGGACTCGGTGAACGCCATCTGGAGCTGCGCGATCCGTGCCATCGCCCACTCGTCACAGGCGTCGCGCAGCCCCTCCTTGGACCCGAAATGGTGCCGGAGCAGGCCCGAGGAGACGCCCGCGGCCTGCGCGATGTCGCGGATCGTGGCGCCCGCGATGCCCCGCTCGGTGAAGAGGGCGATCGCGGCGTCCCGGATCCGGGCTCGTGCGGTCAGGTCGCTGTCACTACTCACGCGTGTAGCGTACTACACGTACGTGTAGTTGGGCATGACCGTCTATGCGCCGTTGACTGTCGCCTTGCTGACTCCGCTCGCGATCAGCTCCCAGCGGGCCAGCAGGTCGCCGTAGGTGCCCGAGTCGATGAGCCGCTGCAGGGCGTCACGCAGACAGTCCCGCAGGGCGACGTTGCTCTTGTCCACCGCGATCCCGAAGAGCCCCGGCTCGTACTGCTGATCCGAGGCCAGCTCGAAGAAGGCGCTGGTCCGCTCGTCGGTGGTCAGGTAGGAGGCCGGCGGGTAGTCCTGCAGAGCCGCCACCACCCGGCCGAGACGCAGCTCCACCAGAGCGTCGGCGTTCGTCGGCAGGCTGACGATGCGCACCGGGCGTGAGCCGCATTTCTTCGCGGTCCGCTGGAGCATCTCCTCCTGGAAGGTGCCCTTCTCGGTCGCCACCGGGTGTCCACAGAGGTCGTCGAGGCTCCGGACGCCCTTCGGGTTGCCCCGCTGCACCAGGATCGACGTGCCGGTGGAGAAGTAGTTGACGAAATCGGCCCGGTCGCGCCGGTCCGCGGTGTCCGTCATCGACGACAGCACCCCGTCGTAGGTGCCGGCCGACACCTCGTCCAGCGCCGTGTTGAACACGCCGACCACCATCTCGACCCGGACGCCGAGCACCTCGCCCAGCGCGGCGGCGAGATCCGGCTCGAAACCGATGATGGTGCGCCCGTCGGCGGCGAAATACTCCATCGGCGCGTAGCTGGCGTCGGTCACCAGGCGCAGGAACCCGCGGGTCCGGACCGCCTCGGGCAGCTTGGCGTGCAGCGCGGGGTCCACGGCCACGGCGCCGACCTCGTCCACCGCTCCGGCCTGGACGGCGGCGGTCTCGGCCCGGGTGCATCCGCCCGTCGCGAGGACGAGCGCGATCCCGGCGGTGGCCGCGGCACGGCGTAGGAGACTCATCGGTGCATTCCTTCGATCATGGTCGCTTCTGACATCTCGACGGGCAGTCCGAACATCCCGGGGTCCACCTGCGGCCACGGGACCGGACGGCCGATCAGGTAGCCCTGTGCCTCGTCGCAACCCGCGTCGATCAGCCACCGATAGACCTCGGCCGTCTCGACACCCTCGGCGGTGACGCGGCTGCCCAGACCGTGCGCCAGCTCGATCACCGAACGGACGATGGCCCGGCTCTGCGGGTCGTCGATCACGTCCGCGACGAACTTTCGGTCGATCTTGATCTCCGCGACCGGTTGCCCCCGCAGGTGCGACAGGCTGGTGAACCCGGCGCCGAAGTCGTCGACGGAGAGGCCGACACCGAGCGCGGACACCCGGGCGAGCACCCGTTCCACCGTGTCCACGTCACCGGCCAGAGCGGTCTCGGTCACCTCCAGCACCAGGCGCCCGGGCGAGGTGCCGGTCTCGGCGAGCAGCTCGGCCACCAGGTCCGGGAACCCGGCCACCTCGAGGTTGCGGGCCGACACGTTCACCGACACCGCCCACGGCCGGCCGGCCGCGGTCCAGCCCAACTGATCGGTCAGCGCCCGGCGCAGCACCCACTCGGTGAGCGGCACGATCAGGCCGGAGTGCTCGGCGGCGGGCAGAAACGCGCCCGGCGGCAGCAGCCCGCGCTCCGGATGCTGCCAGCGGACCAGCGCCTCCAGAGCCGTCACCGACCCGTCCGGCAGGTCGACCTTGGGCTGGTAGTGCAGGACCAGCTCGTCGCGCTCCAGGGCGTGCCGCAGCTCGGCCTGCACCACGAGCCACTGATGCGGGTGGGCGACACCGGCGCCCGAGTAGACGACGATGTCGGCCGTACCACGTTTACCCTGGTACATCGCCACATCGGCGTGCTGCGTCAGCTCCTGCAGAGTGTCGCCGTGCTCCGGGTAGAGGGCGATGCCGAAACTCGCCTCGATGCTCAGCCGCACGCCGTCGAGCACCATCTCCTCGGCCAGCCGACCGCGGACACCCTCCAGCAGCGCGATCGCCTCCGGCTCGCTGCGGCCCGGCAGGAGCAGGGCGAACTCGTCGCCGCCCAGCCGCGCCAGCATGTCCCGCGGGCCCAGCCCGGCCCGGAAACGCTCGGACACCACCTGCAGCAACTCGTCGCCGGCGTGGTGGCCGAGGGTGTCGTTGACCTCCTTGAACCGGTTGAGGTCGACGAGCACCACGGCGCCCGGCTCCCCGTCGCGACGGGCCTGCTCCAGAACGGCGTCCGCCGCATTACGGAAGGCGACCCGGTTCGGCAGCCCGGTCAGCGCGTCGTGCAGGGCGTTGTGCCGCTGGTCGGCGGCATAACGACGCAGCGACCGGGTGGTCCACCAGGCCAGCAGGGCCAGCACCAGATAGAGGGCGGCGAGACCCCCACCGATGCGCCGGAGCGTCTGGGTCACCTGGTGGTCCAGGCGGTCGGCGATCGACTGGTACGGCAGATAGACCTCGAGCACACCGACGGACTGACCGGTCGCCCCCGCGAACAGCGGCTGCATCACCCGGATCGTCTGCGTCCGCCCGATGATGACCTTGGATCGGGCGTGTCCCGCCGCGGCGGCCTGGAAATCCGGGTCGGAGATCGGCGCCCCGTTGCTGGACGAGCCGTCGTCGGAGAAGATCACCCGGCCGGTGAAGCCGCGCAGCCGCAGGTGCTGCACCGAGCCCCGGTAGACGGCCAGGCCGGTGGACTCGCGCATCCGCTCGTACTGCTCGGCGGTCAGACCGCGCCGGCTCAGGTCACCGCCGAAGGTGTGCGCCTCACCGCTGTTCAACGCGGGTGCGACCACCATCTGCGCGATGACGTCGGCCTGCGCCAGCCCTTGCGCACGGCCCTGCTCGGCCGCGTCCCTCCGGTAGTCCTGCACCACGAGGGCGCCCAGGGCGATCACCGGAACGAGGCTGGCGGCCGCGAAGGTCGCGAACAGCCGCGAGGTACTCCGTACTCGCGGACGTGCTCGACGTAACCTCATGTCGACCCAGATCGACGCCGCCCCGGATCGGTTGAGGAAAAGTCAGGCGTCCGGCGAGGCCGCCCCCGTCATGATCGCGACCGCGTCGGACATCGAGTGGGAGCCCGGGGTGATCACCGCGATCCGGCGGCCCAGTCGCTGGATGTGGATGCGGTCCGCGACCTCGAAGACGTGCGGCATGTTGTGGCTGATCAGGATCACCGGCAGACCCCGGTCCCGGACGTCGCGGATCAGTTGCAGAACCCGGTTGCCCTCCTTCACACCGAGCGCCGCGGTCGGCTCGTCGAGGATCACCACCTTGCTGCCGAAAGCCGCCGCCCGGGCCACCGCGACCGCCTGCCGCTGCCCACCGGAGAGCGACTCCACCGGCTGCCCGATGTTCTGCAGGGTGGCGACGCCGAGCTCACTCATGTGCCGGGCCGCCTCCTCCCGCATGTGCCGGCGATCCAGCATCCGGAAGATCGACCCGAGCGGGCCGGGCCGGCGCTGCTCCCGGCCGAGGAACAGGTTGTCGGCGATGTCCAGGCCGGGCGCGACCGCGAGAGTCTGATAGACGGTCTCGATGCCGGCCGCGCGGGCCTCCATCGGGTTGCGGAAGTGCACCGGCTGCCCGTCCAGCAGGATCTCGCCGCTGTCCGGGAGCAGCGCCCCGGACAGGGCCTTGATCAGGCTCGACTTGCCGGCCCCGTTGTCACCGATCACCGCGAGGATCTCGCCCGGGAGCAACTCGAGGTCGCTGCCGTCGATCGCGACGACCCGCCCGTACCTCTTGGTCAGGCCTTTGGCTTGAAGAACCGGAGTCGTGGTCACCCTCGCACCTTCCTGATCCACTGGTCGAGCGAGACCGCGATCAGCACCAGCAGGCCGATCGCGAAGCCCTGCCAGACCACCTCGACGCCGGCCAGTTGCAGGCCGTTGCGGAAGACCCCCACGATGAGCGCCCCGATCAGGGTGCCGATCACCCCGCCGCGGCCGCCGAACAGACTGGTCCCGCCGAGCACGACCGCGGTGATCGAGTCCAGGTTGTACTCGGTGCCCACGTTCGGGCTGGCCGACGCGAGCCGGCCGATCAGGATCCACCCGGCGATCGCGTAGAGCAGGCCGGCCGTGGTGTACACCGAGAACAGCACCCGACCGGTTCGGATCCCCGCCAGCCGGGCCGCCTCGACGTCGTCCCCGGTCGCGTAGACGTGCCGGCCCCACGCCGTCCGGCTCAGCGCGTAGGCGAAGAACCCGAACAGCAGCAGCATGATGATCGACCCGTAGCTGAGCCGGAAGTCCCCGATCGGGATCGCCTTCCCGGTCCACGTCATCAGGGCCGGCATGTCCGCGCCACGGATCGTCTCGCTGTCGCTGACCACGGCGTTCAGCGAGAAGAAGATGGTCAGCGTGCCGAGCGTGACGATGAACGGCGGCAGCTTGATGCGGGTCACCAGGGCCCCGTTGAGAGCGCCCATCGCCGTGCCGCACGCGAACCCGAGCAGCAGTGCGAGCGGCGCCGGCACCCCCGCATCGGTGGCGAAGATCGCCATCAGGATCGACGAGAACACCGCGATCGCCCCGGCCGACAGGTCGATGCCGGCGGTCAGGATGATCAGCGTCTGCCCGAGCGCCAGCGTCGCGATGACGGTGACCTGCAACAACACCAGCGACAGGTTGGCCGCGGCGAAGAACCGGCCGTTCACGATCGAGAACGCCACGATCGCCGCGACCAGCACGGCGAGCGGACCGATAACCGGATTGCCGTGCAGCAGGTGTTGCAGTCGCAGCCCGAACGAGTCGGACCGCCGTACCTCGAAGTCAGCGGTGGCGGTCATCTCACCCCCAGCAGTTCTGCCGGCCCCACGCGGAGTCCTTCGCCTCCACGCCGGCCTGCGGTTGGTCGGTGATCAGTTGCACGCCGGTGTCGACGAAGTCCTTCCCGGCGGTGTTCTGCGGTCTGGCGCCGGTCTTCGCGTACTCCGCGATCGCGGCGACGCCCAGCTCGGCCATCTTGATCGGGAACTGCATCGACGTCGCGCCGATCACTCCGGCGGCGACGTTGTCGACACCCGGGCACCCGCCGTCGACCGAGACGATGGTGACCTCGCGCTCCCGCCCGGCCGCCTTGAGCGCCTCGTACGCCCCGGCCGCCGCGGGCTCGTTGATCGTGTAGACCAGGTTGATCGACGGATCCTTCTGAAGGAGGTTCTCCATGGCGGTCCGGCCGCCCTCCTCGTTGCCGTCGGTGACGTCGTGCCCGACGATCCGCGGGTCGCTCTCGTCCCCGATCCGCCCCTTGTCGGCGACGTCGACCCCGAACCCCTCGAGGAAACCCTGATCACGCTGGACGTCCACACTGACCTGATTGGCGTTGAGGTCGAGCATGGCGATCCGAGCCTCTTTACCCTCGGTGGCGAACTTCGCCTTCGCCCACTCCCCGATCAGGCGCCCGGCCTGGTAGTTGTCGGTGGCGAAGGTGGCGTCCGCGGCATCGGCCGGTTCCACCGGGGTGTCCAGGGCGATGACCAGCATCCCGGCCTCGTGCGCCCGGTCGATCGCCGGCACGATCGCCTTGGAGTCGTTCGGCGTGATCAGGAAGCCCCTCGCGCCGAAGGAGATCAGGTTCTCGATCGCCAGCACCTGCGCCTCGTTGTCACCGTCCACCCGCCCGGAGAAGGTCTGCAGGTCGACACCGGCGGTGGCGGCCGAGCCCTGCGCGCCCTTTTTCATGGTCACGAAGAAGGGATTGGTGTCGGTCTTGGTGATCAGCCCGACGACGGGCTCGCCGGTGCCGCGATTGCACGCGGCGCCGACGAGAACCAGCAATAGACCACTCGCGGCCACGAAGAACTTGCGCATGCCCCCTCCAAGACATCGAGAGAGACCGTTGCCTTGGAGTAGACGCTCAGGTCATCGGACTGTCAACCGGGGAGCGGGGGAAGTCGACGACGTAGGACGGATCGGTCGCGGTGTCCCTCGCCGACGGGCGCCACCCGGCAGACTGCCGACGGACATTCAGGAGCGGATCCATGCGGCTTGTTCTGATCAGTGACACGCACGTGCCGAAACGCGCCCGCGACCTGCCGGCCGAACTGTGGTCGGCGATCGACCGGGCCGACGTGACCGTCCACGCCGGCGACTGGGTCGACCCCGGCCTGCTCGACCGGCTCGAAGCCCGCGCGGCACGCCTGATCGCCTGCTACGGCAACAACGACGGGCCACGACTGCGAGCCCGTCTGCCCGAGATCGCCCACGCCGACCTCGACGGGGTACGGCTCGCGGTGATCCACGAGACCGGTCAGGCGACCGGCCGGGAGCAGCGGTGCGCGGCCATGTTCCCCGACACCGACGTGCTCGTCTTCGGTCACTCCCACATCCCCTGGGACACCACCGCCGGCACCGGGCTGCGCCTGCTCAACCCCGGATCACCCACCGACCGGCGACGCCAGCCCCACCACACCTACATGACCGCCCACATCGACGCCGGAGAGCTGCGGGAAGTCACCCTGCACCGGCTGCCGCCCCGCCCCGGAAAGCACGAACCCGCCGCGACCGAGTGACGGCCGACGGCGGGTCCGGGTCTGCTGCGGCTGTGCGATCAGCCCAGGTCGACGGACGGATAGAGCGGGAACGGCGCCAGCAGCTCGGTGGCCTGCTTGCCGACCCGGTCGGCGAGAGCCGGGTCCAGGTCGAACTTCGCCTTCGAGCCCTCGGCCGGGCTGGTGGCGGCGAGCACCGTGTGGATCAGGTCGGCGATCTGGTCCATCTCGGCGACGCCCAGACCGCGGCTGGTCAGAGCCGGGGTGCCGACGCGGATGCCGGAGGTGTACCAGGCGCCGTTCGGGTCGTTCGGGATCGCGTTACGGTTCGTCACGATGCCGCTGTCGAGCAGGGCCTGCTCGGCCTGCCGCCCGGTGATGCCGAACGGGTGGACGTCGAGCAGCACCAGGTGGTTGTCGGTGCCCCCGGAGACGAGCTGCACGCCCCGCTTCAGCAGACCCTCGGCCAGCGCCTGGCTGTTGGTGACGATCTGCTGGGCGTAGGTCGAGAACTCCGGCCGGCGGGCCTCGGCGAACGCGATCGCCTTGGCCGCCATCACGTGCGGCAGCGGACCACCGAGCACCATCGGGCAGCCCCGGTCGACCTGCGACGCGAGCTCCGGCTGGCAGAGGACGGCACCACCACGCGGGCCACGCAGGCTCTTGTGAGTGGTGGTGGTGACGATGTGCGCGTGCGGGATCGGGTTGAAGTCGCCGGTGAACACCCCACCCGCGACCAGACCGGCGAAGTGCGCCATGTCGACCATGAAGGTCGCGCCCACCTCGTCGGCGATCTCGCGCATCTTCGCGAAGTTCACCTTCCGGGGGTACGCCGAGTAGCCGCCCACGATCACAGCGGGCTTGAACTCCTTGGCGCTCTCCCGCAGGGCCGCGTAGTCGATCTGACCGGTCGCCGGGTCCACCCCGTAGCTGCGCTGGTCGAACATCTTGCCGGAGATGTTCGGGCGGAAGCCGTGGGTCAGGTGACCACCCGCGTCCAGCGACATGCCGAGCAGCCGCTGGTTGCCGAACGCCTGCCGCAACTCGGCCCACTCGGCATCGGTCAGGTCGTTGATCTGCCGCTTCTCGAACTTCTTCAGGTAGGGCACCTCGACCCGGTCGGCGAGGATGGCCCAGTAGGCGACGAGGTTGGCGTCGATGCCGGAGTGCGGCTGGACATACGCGTAAGGCGCCCCGAACAGAGCCTTGGCGTGCTCGACCGCCACCGACTCGACGATGTCGACGTTCTGGCAGCCGGCGTAGAACCGCCGGCCGATCGTGCCCTCCGCATACTTGTCGGAGAGCCAGTTACCCATGGCGAGCAGGACCGCCGGGGAAGCATAGTTCTCGCTCGCGATCAGCTTCAGCGACTCACGCTGGTCGGTGAGCTCCTGCGCGATCGCGTCGGCGATGCGGGGCTCCACCGAACGCACCACATCGAGGGCGGATCGGAAAGCGACGGACTCGGCGTTCAACTCAGGCATGGGACCTCCCTATCACGAAGCGAAGAGGCCCAGGCGCACGGCATACGTCATCTCGACGGAGCCGCTCCCCGATGGTCAGCCATCCGAACGCGCCAGTCACGGCCCTCCGGAAGCATACCGCCCCCGAGCAGCCTGCTCATGCGGGTGAGCCGACCCGACGGCCGGACATCGACGGGAGACTTCGTCACACCAGTCACCGGGGCACCGCCAAAGCGACATTTGTTGATATCGTCGGCTGCCGTCGTAGATCGACGTCGGTAAGAGCAAGAACGGGGAAAATCAGTGTTCAAGCGCATTACGCAGGACACGACTGTGCCGAATCGGTCGGTCAAGAAGCGCGTCGCCACCGGTCTGGCCGTCCTGGGTGCGGCCTCGGCCGTGACCGTCGGCTGGACGCAGACCGCTGAGGCCGAGAGTGCCGTCACGCCGATCGGCACCATCACGGCCGTGCAGTACAACGGCAACTACTGCGACGACTTCGGCGCCCACGTCCGGGTCACCATCGCCAAGGGGACCGCCTCGACGCAGTACACGCTGTGGGGCACCGGCTTCATGCAGACGGCGGCCAAGGTGACGACCACCAGCGCCGGCGCGGGCACCATCGATCTGCACAACATCGGGGTCCCCGCGGGTGGACGCATCGGTGTGGCGACGATCCTCGTCTCGACGAGCTACTACACGACGTCGATTCCCGTCACCGTCAAGTGCTCGAGCGGCGAGGGCGGCTGATCCTCACGACTCCGGCCGGCCCGCACCGATCACGGTGCGGGCCGGCCGTTTCACGGGTCGACTTCACGAGCCGACGAACCCCGGGAAAGCAGAAAGGCCCACCCGTTACCCGGGTGGGCCTTTCCATACGTTGAGTCCGGCGGCGTCCTACTCTCCCACACCCTCCCGAGTGCAGTACCATCGGCGCTGAAGGGCTTAGCTACCGGGTTCGGAATGTAACCGGGCGTTTCCCCTCCGCTATGACCACCGAAACAGCAATCAGCAGAACCAACCAGCAACCGTCGGGATCTCTCCCTCAGGGTGGTTGTTCGTTTGCTGTGAATCACACAGTGGACGCAAGCGCAATGTATAGGGTGGTTAAGCCCTCGGCCTATTAGTACCGGTCAACTCAACACGTTACCGTGCTTACATCTCCGGCCTATCAACCCAGTAGTCTAGCTGGGAGCCTTACCCACTCAAGGTGGTGGGATACCTCATCTCGAAGCAGGCTTCCCGCTTAGATGCTTTCAGCGGTTATCCCTTCCGAACGTAGCCAACCAGCCATGCTCCTGGCGGAACAACTGGCACACCAGAGGTTCGTCCGTCCCGGTCCTCTCGTACTAGGGACAGCCCTTCTCAAGTATCCAACGCGCACGGCGGATAGGGACCGAACTGTCTCACGACGTTCTAAACCCAGCTCGCGTACCGCTTTAATGGGCGAACAGCCCAACCCTTGGGACCTGCTACAGCCCCAGGATGCGACGAGCCGACATCGAGGTGCCAAACCATCCCGTCGATATGGACTCTTGGGGAAGATCAGCCTGTTATCCCCGGGGTACCTTTTATCCGTTGAGCGACACCGCTTCCACACGCAAGTGCCGGATCACTAGTCCCGACTTTCGTCCCTGCTCGACCCGTCAGTCTCACAGTCAAGCTCCCTTGTGCACTTACACTCAACACCTGATTGCCAACCAGGCTGAGGGAACCTTTGGGCGCCTCCGTTACCCTTTAGGAGGCAACCGCCCCAGTTAAACTACCCACCAGACACTGTCCCTCGACCCGATCAGGGCCGCAAGTTAGATACCCAAACCCAACAGAGTGGTATTTCAACAATGCCTCCACCCGAACTGGCGTCCGAGCTTCACCGGCTCCCACCTATCCTACACAATTAAATTCGGATACCAATGTCAAGCTATAGTAAAGGTCCCGGGGTCTTTCCGTCCTGCCGCGCGTAACGAGCATCTTTACTCGTACTGCAATTTCGCCGGGCCTGTGGTTGAGACAGTGGGGAAGTCGTTACGCCATTCGTGCAGGTCGGAACTTACCCGACAAGGAA
>NZ_CP191846.1:190000-487500 GCF_050956125.1 Actinoplanes sp. CA-252034 | reverse complement strand
TCCTCGTCGAAGAGGGGCTCGCCGGCCAGATCGTGGTCGGCGACGTCGAGGATGAGGGCGCCGGGCTCCCGGAGGAGACGTATGTGAGTGGGCGCGCGTCCGTGGCGGAGGGCGTTGGTGGCCAGCTCGGTGGCGACGACGGTGATCCGGTCGAGGCCGTCCTCGTCGTCGAGTGAGGTGCCGGCGACCGCCTGGCGCAGGCCGGCTCGTAGGTCTCGTAGCTCACCGACGCTGTCGAGGCTCCAATGACGGAGTTCGGTCGCTGCCGAGTGCGGGGCCGGGGCGGGCGGCGACGTCATGGGCCCATCTTGCCCACTCCCGGGGGAATTGCAGAGGACGGATCTTCTACCGGTTCGGGCGGTCGAGCGAGGGCTTTTCCCGAAGTCAGACCCAAAACTGAGCCCTTACGTCCGGTTTGTCACGTAAAACGCCTCATACTTTCGGCTAGTGTTCTCTCGGCCTGTCGTATAGAGTCTGCGTAACCGAACGGCCAACTGTGCTCCGGACAGGCTGCGACTGCCTGTCCCCACGAATATGGATGCCCGACCGACCGGGTCCCAAACCTAGGGACCGGCTCTCCGGAAAAGGTGTCAGGGAGGACCACGACATGACCGTCACCGAGACCAAGACGTCGGTGTCGCCGTCGACCACGGCGAGTGCCCAGGCTCCGGCCGACAGCGCCGCCGAGCTTCTGTCCGCGATGGCCGCGATGCCGGCCGGCCACCCGTCCCGCGCCGCACTCCGCGACCGGGCGATCGAGGCCTGGCTGCCGCTCGCCCGCCACCTCGCGCACCGCTACTCCGGCCGCGGTGAGCCCACCGACGACCTCGTGCAGACCGCCACCGTCGGCCTCATCAAGGCCGTCGACAAGTTCGACCCCGAGCGCGGCGTCGACTTCGCCGGCTACGCCATCCCCACCATCATCGGCGAGATCAAGCGCCACTTCCGCGACCGCACCTGGTCGGTCCGCGTCCCGCGCCGCCTGCAGGAGCTCCGCCTCGCCATCACCGAGGCCAACGCGACCCTCACCCACTCCCTCGGCCGCTCCCCGCAGGTCTCCGACATCGCCGTCCACCTCGGCATCACCGAGGAGGAGGTGCTGGAGGGCCTGGAAGGCGCCCGCGCCTACAACGCGACCTCGCTGTCCACCCCGATCAGCGCGGACGGCACGACCGAGCTGGGCGAGACGCTCGGTGGCGAGGACCACGAGTTCGAGATCGCCGAGACGCGGGTCGCCCTCGGCCCGGCGCTGGCCACTCTCGACGAGCGTGAGCAGAAGATCCTGACGCTGCGGTTCTACGGCAACCTGACCCAGAGCCAGATCGCCGACCAGATCGGCATCTCGCAGATGCACGTCTCCCGCCTGCTCACCAAGGCGCTGACCAAGCTGCGTGGCCAGCTGGCCGCGGACGTTCTCTGACCCCTGCCGAGTGACGGCGCCGCTCAGCCCGAGCGGCGCCGTCGCCGTTTATTGAAAGGTCCGCTCGGCTCCCCATGACGGGTGCCGCTACCGTGTAACGGATGCCACCTTCAGCCGAACTTCCCGGGTTCCTGCACGCCGTGGCGCCGATCCTGGATCGCTGGGGTTATCTCGCGATCGGCGGCATCATCGTGGTCGAGAGCTTCGGTGTGCCCGCGCCCGGCCAGACGATCATGGCCGCGGCGTCGGTCTACGCCGGCTATGGGCGGATGAACATCTGGATCGTCGCGGCGATCTGCTTCGTGACCGCCGTCGTCGGCGACAACATCGGCTACTGGATCGGGCTGCGCGGCGGCCGGAAGATCGTGAACCGGTGGGGGAAGTACATCCTCGTGACACCGGCCCGGCTGGCGAAGGCCGAGCTGTTCTTCGCCCGGCGCGGCAACCGGATCATCGTGATCGCCCGGTTCATCGACGGGTTGCGGCAGCTCAACGGCGTGATCGCCGGGATCACCCGGATGCCGTGGAAGACGTTCCTGCTCTACAACGCGATCGGGGCGGCGCTCTGGGTCGGGTTCTGGTGCACGCTGGCGTACCACCTGGGCGCGAACCTCGGGCCGATCATGGGCAAGATCCATCACTACCAGTGGCCGGTCATCGGTGTGCTGGTGCTCGCGGTCGCGACCTACGTGGTCCTGCATGTGCGGCACATCCGCAAGCGCCGGGCGCGGACAGCCGCGGAGATCCGGGCGGCCGAGGAGTCCGGGACCGCTGAGCCGGCCGATACGCGAGAGCAGACCCAGGCCTGAGCACGAGGACGGTTCCCGCCGCCCACAGCGGGAACCGTCCTCGTCTTCATCCCCGAATGACGTCAGGTGGATGCCTTCGACGGCTGACCGCCGGGCACCTGACCTGCGCCGGGTCCGGCCGGCACGGTGACGGTGCTGTCTCCGCCGAATGCGGCCATCAGGCCCGCGCCCACTCCGCCGCCGGCCAGGGCGGCGGCGGCGAGGGCGGCCGCCATCATCAGCTTCGGGCTCCGGCGGGCGGTCCGGTCCGGGCTCATCCCTCTTCCTTCGGTACGGGCGGACACGACACCGAGGTCGATCGGGGCGGGGTCCGGGTTCCACGCCCGTACCGGTGGCTCCGTGCGTTCCGAGAAGGAAGAGGCGGGGGCGGCGTTCCATCCGGCGGTCGGCGGCTCGCTGTGCCAGGACTGCGGAACCGAGTCCGGCACCGGGCTCTGACTCCACTCGGCCGGGATCCGGTCCGGCATGGGGCTGCTGCGGTAGGCGGGGCCCATCGTGGTGTTGCCGTTCCAGGAGGCCGCCGGATCGGGTTCGGGGTGGCGGCCGCTCCAGCCGGGTGCTGCGCCGGGATCATGCCAGGTGACGGGCGCGGCGGCTGGCTCGCCGAGGTAGCCGGTGGAGTGGTGGCCGGCGTACGCGCTGGACGGTGACCAGTCGTTCGGCACGGAGGCGGGTTCCGGCACCTCGGACGACCAGGCGACGGGCTCTCCGTGGCCGCTGCGCGCCGGCCGGCCCTGGGAGTGCCACGGGCCCGGTGCGGACGGATCGTGCTGACTCATCGGCGCTCTCCTCGGTCCGGTTGCTTGCTGACGACGAGAAGAGTGCCGAGCCGGGCTATGCGTCCGCTGTGCGGCTGATAGGTACCACTTGTCAACGCGCTCCGACGGGGAGACGACACTCAACGGGCGATCCGTACCCAGACGTTGTCCAGGACGCCGTTGAACTGGTCGTTGTCGCGGTAGGCGCCTTTCGCCCCGATGCTCAGCGGCAGGTCGTTGGAGACGTACAGATCGGCCGGGACGGTGGTACGCCCCCGTGCCTCGCCGTCGACGTAGATCTCCAGGCGTGTGCCGGACCGCTGACATCGCACCCGGTGCCAGGTGCCGTCCGCGGCGGTGACCGAGCTGCGGACCATGCGGATGACCGGCCGTTTCACGTCGACCAGGACACAACTGGGGTGGCCGGCCGTGCCGTCGATCTGCAGTTTGTACTGGCTGCTCGTGGCCGAGTAGCCCTTCTGCAGCACGTTCTGGCCTTTGCTGGTCTGGCCGGGTGGGAGCAGCACGTCGGCGCCGAAGGCGATGTCACGGCCGCCCGGGTTGAGGTCGGCGGAGAGGTCGCTCTGCAGGGCCACGTGCGGGCAGACCTGCTGCGTGCACTTGCCCGGGAAGGCGAGCGCGGTGCCGGGGCCGTGTGCGACCGCGCGGACCCGGCCGCCCTGAGCGGAGATCACGCGCAGGGTGTGCCCGTTTCCGGACTCGTCGATGATGCTGCTGGAGCGCCCGTTGAAGCCGTAGTGGGCGGTCATCTCGGTCACCCTCGGCGGGTCACTCGCCCGGGCCGGCGTGGCCGGGGCGACGACGGGCACGAGAGCGAGAACCGCTGCGGACATCCGTGATTGCATGTCCGGATTATTACTTGTGCGGTATTCTGCCGATGCCTGAGTTCAGGGGCGAAACTCCTCCGGGCGAACCGGTTTTGCCTGCTCCTTGCGCCCGAAGAGCCGCCAGCCCCGCTTCTTCTTCTCGACCACCGGCTGTGCCGCCCCGTTCAGCACGTCCAGTCGGTGCCGGGCCACCGGGTTCTCCGGCTCGAGCCGCAACGACGTCTCCAGCGCCTGCCGGGCCTGATCGACATGACCGAGCGCGGCCAGGGTCACCCCGTGCGTGAAGTAGTAGTGCGCCTCGTTCGGGTCCAGCCCCACCGCGGTCCGTGCCGCCTGCTCCGCGTCACCCAGTTGCCGGTCGGCGGCGAGCAGCGCCCACGCCACCCGGTCGTGCCAGAGCGGGTTCTTCGGCTCGACGATCACCGCCCGGTAGGCCATGCTCATCGCCTCCTCGTGCCGGCCCAGCAGGGTCAGCGCACGACTCGCGATCGCCAGCGGCCGCGGATCCTCCGGCGCCAGCTCGACGGCCCGGTTCGCCGCGTCCAGTGCCGGCTCGACCTGGTCCAGCGCCAGCCGGATCCGCGCCATCAGAATCCAGCCCGGCGCCGAGTCCGGCCGTCCGGCCAGCACCGGATGCAGCATCTCCGCAGCCTTCTCCGGCTGCATGTGCTCGAAGAGGGCGGCGGCCCGCGCCACCCCGAGGTCACTCGGATCAGCGAACGCCCGCGCGGAGGCGTCGGCTGCGCTTGCGGTCATGCCCGGGGAGGGGGCCAGCTCGGTCATCGGTCCGCTCCGCGGATACGGGTGTGGATCACGAGGTTCACATCGGCGGAAACACACGATTTCTGAGCCTCGCCGCCCACTGGAGGCGATTGGCTCCCGCTCAAGACTCTCCTCCGGTACGACCCACGCCGGTCCCGGGCCTGTCCCCGCGACGCGGACCCCACTCCGGCCCGCAAGGCGACTCACGGGCGTAGCGGTGACCACGGGCTACAGCCGGGTCCGCGTCGCGGGTTCGGGCGGGGCTGGAGTACGGCGTACCGGAGAAGGGGTCAGAGCGGAAGGAAGACGCCGGCCGTGGGTGGGGTGGTCCGGCGGCGCCGGGCGATCAGGGTCAGGCAGGTGGCGGTGGCGGCGAAGGCGGCCAGGGTCACCGGGAGGCGCCACGCCGGGGCGAGGGTCTCGGTGGTGATCACGCCGACCCCGACGGCGGCGCAGACGCCCGCTATCAGCAGCAGGGAGTGGCTGGTCAGGCCTCTGCCGGATTCGCCGGGCTCGTCGACGGGGGCGGTCAGCAGGCGCACGGCGAAGCCGGCGAACGTGGCGGTGGCCAGCAGCGCCGGCAGCCAGGCTGGCGGGGCGGCCAGGGCGATCAGCAGTGGCAGGACCGCGATCGCGGCGGCACCCAGGGCGATTCGCTGGCGGCCGTGGGTCAGCAGGTCGCGCAGGTACGAGCGCAGTGCCGGGTCGAGGCGGGAGAGGAAGTAGCCGGCGTAGGCCCCCGGGACCAGGGCGGCCAGGGCGGCGAACAGGCGGGCAACGCCGGGGGACGACTCGGCGGTACGCCAGCCCAGGTAGGCGAGCAGGACCAGGATGATCGCGGTGTAGACCAGGAACTGGCGCAGCGCCACGTCGAGCAGGAAGCGGCTGGCCTCCTGTCGTGGGTCCGCCCGCAGAGCTCCGACCAGTCCGGATGCGCCCCGGGCCAGGCGGCCGAGGGCGAACGGATGGTGGTGCACGACGTCGAGGGCGGCCAGCTCGTGCCGGGCCACCGCGCTGTCCGGGGACAGGGCCAGGGCGTCGCGGAGGGCTGCCCGGGCCCGGTCGGTGAGGTTCAGCTGTTTCATCACCATGGCGTAGGTGATCCGGAAGTCCGCCTCGTCCGGGTCGAGGCGGATCGCCTCGCGGGCGGCGTGTTCGGCCTCGACCGCGTGGCGGCCGTCCTCCAGCAGTGCCCAGGCCAGGCGGTGGTGCCGGTACGGGTTCTCCGGCTGACGCAGCGCCGCCTCCCGGGCCGTGGCGATGGCCTCCTCGTGCCGGCCGAGCTCGGTGTGCACGCGGCTGAGGGCGGCCAGCGCGTCCGGCCATTCCGGGGCGTGTTCGACGGCACGCCGGGCCAGTTCGTCGGCCAGATCCGGCCGTTTCAGGGCCAGCTGGGCGTGTGTCATCAGGACCAGTGCCGTGATGTGGTCGGGTTCGGCGGCGAGGACCGGCGCGAGGAGCTCGGCGGCGGCGGCCGGTTCGCCGCGGCCGAGCTGGATCCGGGCCAGCTCCAGGTTGCTGGTCACGCCTGTGGCTCCTCGGCGGGGATCGTGGCGAACGCCCGGACCGGGAAGGCGCCGAAGCCGGCCACCCGCGGCGGGGTGGCGGTGAAGCGGGCGCCGAGCGGCGGCAGTTCGCGCAGGTTGGTGAGGTGTTCCACGACCGGGATGCCGGCCGCCAGGAGAAGGGTGTGTGCCGGGCGCTCACCGGCCGACGACGGGGCGACGTCGTCGATGTTCACCGCGTCGATGCCGACCAGGGCGGCGCCCCGGTCGACGAGCAGCTCGGCGGCCGCGGCGGTCAGGTAGGGGGCGTCGACACCGTAGCGGGGGGTGGCCCAGTGCCGGTCGCCGCCGGTGTGCAGGAGCACGGCCCGGCCGGTGACGGCGACGTGGGCGAGCATCTCGGCGGTGACGCCACGCTCGCCGCCGACGGCCCGGACCACCACGGCGGGCAGCCCGGCGAGCCGTTCCAGCGGCAGGCCGGCCAGGTCGGCGCCGTCGGCGTAGCGGTGGTAGGGGCTGTCCAGGTAGGTGCCGGTGTTGCCGAGCATGCTGATCCGGTCGATGACGAACTCGGTGCCGGGCGCGTAGACGCCGCGGGACGCGAGCCGTGTCAGGTGCGGGGTGATCTCCGGACCGGGCAGGCCGGGTGAGGTGACCATCCCGGCCGTGATCACGTGGCTGAGCTCGACGAACCGGACCCGCTCAGCCCGGGTGTCGGCCGGCGGGTGCGGTTCGGCGATGATCCGGACGTCGCTGACCTCGGCTCGCTCCACCCGTTGCGGGGCGAGCGCGGCGACGAGCAGCGCGGTGATCTCGGATTCGGTGACGTCGGCGTGCGGGATGTTCAGGCGGAAGCCCCGCGCCCTCAGTTCGCCCCCGCCGTCGAGGGTGACTTCGGCGTCGAACTCGGCCCGGTAGTCCAGCACGGCGGCTCCTTCTTATCGCAGTTCGATCACACCTTCGGCGATCAACCAGATGCCGAAGATAGCGAAGAGTGCGGCAGCTCCGTACTTGATGACCTTTTCCGGTAGATGTCTACCCAGGTATCGGCCGACGAGAATGGCCAGCGCGTCGGCGGCGACCATGCCGATCGTCGAGCCGACCCACACACCGAACCAGCCGTGCTGGGTGGCCAGGGTGATGGTCGCCAGCATGGTCTTGTCACCGAGCTCGGCCAGGAAGAAGGCGCCACCGACCGCGAGGATCGCCGAACCGGTGGAGCGCTCGGCCTTGCCCTTCTCCTCGGCGGTCAGGGAGTCGCCGCGCAGGGTCCAGGCGCCGAAGCCGAGGAACGCGATACCGGCGATCAGCGAGATCCAGCCGGTCGGGAGGGTGGCACCGAGGCCGTACCCGATGCCGACCGAGACGAGATGCACCACTGCGGTGGCCACGGTGATGCCGATCAGCACCGGCACGGTCTTGAACCGGGTGGCGAACGTCATCGCCATGAGCTGCGACTTGTCGCCGAGCTCGGCGACGAAGATGACCGCGAAGCTGATCGCCAGCGCGGTTAGGAAACCTTCCACAAGAAACTCCCGGTGACCATGACCGGGCTCAGGCGCAGGGCGACCTCGACCCGGCCATAAACGAATACGGCCTGATCGAAGGTCTCGCTCGCCCCGAAACGAGGCCGCGCGGCCGGAACCCGGAGAACCGGGGTCAGTATGTCGACCGCGACATTGGGAGCTACTCCCCTTCGCGGGATCGAGCATAACTCACGCGCTGGTCACAGGCCCGGTGGCGTTCACCACCGGGCCCGCTCCCCCGTTATCCGATGTCGCGTTGCAGCAGCAGGCGCTCGGAGAGGGCGCTCTTCCCGGCGACCGACAGCGGCGTGGGCTTGGCGATTGGCTCGCATTGCTTGTCGGAGCGGTCCGCCTTGACCCGGCCGGGCAGCGCGCCGGTGGCCAGGTAGTCCGCGATCGTGTTGTCCACGCACGCGTTACCGAAGAGCGAACCGGCGTGCGTGGTGCCGCCGATGCCCTCGAGCAGCACCGACCGCGGGAAGCGGCGGCGCATCTCGAGGGCGCCGGAGTACGGGGTGGCCGCGTCCAGCGTCTCGTTGATCATCAGAATCGGCGGGGCGTCGCGCCCGTCGACCTCGACCGGGGTGCCGGCCCGACCGGCCCAGTGCCGGCACGGGGCGTTGTACCAGGCGTTGCCCCACGTCTCGAACGGCGCCCGCTTGTACACCCGCCAGTTGTCGCGGGCCCACTTCTTCCAGTCGGCCGGCCACGGCGCGTCGGTGCACTGGACGGCCAGATAGACCGCATAGCCGTTGTCGGCGCCCTCGCTCTGCTCGTGGTTCTCGTCGAAGAGCCGCTTGAGCGGTGCCGGGTCCTTGTCGCGCACCCAGGACGAGAGGGCGCGGGCGGTCTCCTCCCACCCGAAGACGTAGTAGCCGGGCTGCAGGAAGATGTCGGTCAGCTCGGCCGGCCCGATCGACCCGGCCGGCTTCTTCGCCAGCTCGTCGAGCTGCCGGTAGTAGAGCTTCTGCACGTCGGCCGCGGTCCGGCCCAGGTGGTAGACCGAGTCGTACTTGGCGATCCAGGCGAAGTAGACCTTGATCGCCTTGTCGAAGGCGATGTCCTGGTCGAGGTTCGACCGGTACCAGACCCGGCCCGGGTCGACGATGCCGTCGAGGACCATCCGGTGCACCCGCTCCGGGTGCAGGGTGGCGTAGACCTGGCCGAGGTAGCTGCCGTACGAGAAGCCGTAGAAGCTGATCTTCTCGACGCCGAGGGCCTCCCGGATCCGGTCGATGTCACGGACGGTGTCCTCGGTGCGCATGTTGTCCAGCAGGGCGCCGCCGGCCTCGGCGCAGGCGGCGGCGTACGCCTTGGTGCGGACGTGCCAGGCCTTCTCGATCTCCGGGGTGCTCGGCACGTACGGAGGCCGGTTGTACCCCGTGTAGTCGCTGTCACAGGTCAGCTTCGGCTTGCTGGCGCCCACCCCGCGTGGGTCGAAGCCGATCCAGTCGTAGGCGGCGCCGACCTGCCGGGGCACGTGCTGGCCGAGAGTGGCCATCCCACGACCGGAGCCTCCCGGCCCGCCCGGGTTGACCAGGATGGGCCCCTGACGCTTGTCGGCGGGCACGGTGGCCTTGATCCGCGAGACGGCGAGCTCGATCTTCTGCCCGTCCGGTTTCGCGTAGTCCAGTGGCACGGAGAGGAATCCGCACTCGGCGCCCTGCGACTTCAACGAGCCCTCGCCGCAGGCGCTCCAGGCGATCGGCGACGGTTCACCGCGCGCCGTCCCGGCCTGCGCCTCGGTCACCGCGACGCCGACCGTGCAGAGCGCCACCGCGATGGCGGCCGCCCAGAATCTTCTCATACCCAGCCCCTTGTGTCCGTTTAAGCCCATATGGTCAAGGGCTTAACGGGGCGCATCACCCGTCCACGCCGGACCACCACTCCATAAGGTGCTTTTTGCAGATTAAGGTACAAATGCGGCATTATTCCGCAGTCATGACCGGCAAACGGGGTCCACTCGGACGCGCGAACGCGGAATCCCTGCCGAGAGCCGTCTGATTTGCGACCATTGCGAACCATGAACGAGTTCTGGCTCCACCCACGGCTGGGGACGGCAACTCGGGACGGCCGGCAGCCGCGACAGTATCTGCGGGCGCTGCGGCACGCCGTACGGACCCTGGACGCCGACCCGGGCTGGCAGCAGTGGTGGCAGGGATCCGGCTTCCGCGGTTGCGAGCTCGGCATCGTCACCGAAGGCCGGCTCGACCACCTGCGCCCCAGCGCCGACATCCGCCGGGTCGACGACCGGCTCCGGGCCAACTTCACCTGCGCTCTCCCGCCGGCCGAGACCGGTCGTGACGAGCTCGCCCACCGGGCGTCCACCGAGGTGCGCACGATGTTCGAGGTGATCCGGGAGGCGATGGCCCTCCCCGATCTGCCGCCCACCCCGACGCCGTCCACCCCGCCCGAGGACGCCGGCGAGGGCCCGGTGACGGCCCGGAGCCTGCCGTCGATCCCGCGCGAGCTGGAGCCCCAGGGCTATCTCACCCTCACCCAGGTCCAGGACTTCTTTGCGTGACTGATGTGCTTGACTGCTCCGCCTCCCGGCTCGCCGCCTCGCCCTGATGGTCGCGGTCGATGCGCTCCGGGCGGTGGGCGCCCGGGTCGCGTTGCCGGGGAATCGTCGCGACGGCGGGCTCGGCGTGGGAGACGGCTGGTGGGGTGACGACGACCGGGGTGCCGGCCAGGCCGATGCCGGCGTAGATCACCGGGCGGAGGCGGCGCAGCAGCAGAGCATGCGCGACTGCC
This sequence comes from Actinoplanes sp. CA-252034, assembly GCF_050956125.1. Lineage (NCBI taxonomy): Bacteria > Bacillati > Actinomycetota > Actinomycetes > Micromonosporales > Micromonosporaceae > Actinoplanes > Actinoplanes sp. CA-252034. The sequence goes on along the minus strand of NZ_CP191846.1, from coordinate 477,118 downwards.
AGCACCAGGCATGTCGCGAAAGCCGCGGGTATCACGCGGACCAGCGGATATCCGGCCGGGAGCGCGAGCAGGGCCGGCAGGTCACGAAATGCCAGGACGGCGAGGGTCCCCAGGGACACTGTGGACAGAACGGGCGCCAGAAAGCGGCTCCAGGCCCCTTCGGGACCGGGGACGCGGTTCAGGCGCAGCAGCGCGGCCACCGACACGAGCAGCAACAGCAGCAGGATGCCGAGCGAGCCGCCGGCGATCAGCCAGCGCGCGGTGCGCAGACCCGGGGCGGCGCCGGCGGCATGGGCACCGGCCAGCGCGGCGCCGGCGATCAGCGACTGGGTCACCGAGGCGGCGCGCGGCGCGGCGGTCCGTCGTCGGGTTCGGCCCAGCACACCCGGCAGCACCCGCTCCCGGCCGAGGGCGTACAGGTAGCGGGCGATCACCGCGTGCAGCGCCAGGATCGCCGCCAGGACCCCGGCGAGAAGCATCGCCCGGCTGAGAGTGACCGCCCACGGGGCGAGCCGCTCGGCCGCCAGGTCGAAGAGCAGCTCCGGGCCACGGGCGGCGGCGGCCGCGATCCGGTCCGGGCCGGCGGCGACGATCATCGACCAGGTGAGGCCACCGAGCAGCAGGGTGAGCAGCACGACCGCCCAGTACCCACCGAATCCGGCGCTGCGCCGCGGTTGGAAACCCTCCTCGGCATACCCGGCGGAGGACTCCAGCCCGGCGAAGGCGAGCGCCGCGACGACCAGGAGCAGCCCGAGCGCCGGCCGGTCCAGGAGAGCCGGCCCGGTGATCCGGATCGAGTCGGCGGCGACCCGGCCGCCGGCGGGTTGCATGACGTCGGCCGCGCCCACACCGGCCAGCACGGCGGCCTGCGCGACCGTGACGAGCCCGATCAGCGCGGCGGCCACCTCGATGCGCATCGTCCCGCACAGCGCGACGATCGCCCAGCAGGCGGCGGCCACCACCCACCACGGCGCGGTCAGACCGAGGCTGCTCAGCAGCGGCGCGGCGGTGAGACCGGCCAGCGCGTAGAGACCGAACTGGATCGCCTGGTAGCCGGCGATCGCCAGCCACGCGGCGACGACGCCACCGGGACGGCCGAGCCCGTGGGCGACCTGCGAGTACGCCGCGCCCGCACTGGGGAACCGCCGGATCATCGCGGCCCGCCCCGCGCAGAAGAGCAGGAGCGCCAGCCCGGCCACGGCGAACGACCAGGGCACGAGCGGCCCGGCACCGTCGGCGAGAGCTGCCGGGACGACGGTGACCAGAGTTACCATGGGGGCGGTCGCGGCCACGCCGGCGAAGGCGATGGAGGCGGCGCCCACCCGGCCGGATGCCAGACCCGTGTCGGTTGTCTCCACGGATCTATTCAGTCGTAGCCCATCGATTTTGACAACCGTACGTGTCGGCGCACTGACCGTTCGTGACCAGGTTGGCACGAACGCCGACCAGCGTGCGCGTTTCCCTCAGCTGAGCGGTCCGCCCGCCGACTGCAACCACGTGCTCGCCACTCAGCAACTGACGGAGTTCCTCGCCGTCGTAGCCGACCGACCCGACGAGGCTGCCGCCCAGCATGCCGCTGTCGAGTGCGCGTCGCGTGCCCTCGGGGCCGATCTCGCGGTACTGACGATCGACGGCGGAATAGCCGCGGCGGTCGGTCTGCCCGCCGACGAGATCCCGGTCTACGCGCTCACCGCCGGTTACCAGGTCGGCCGTCCCGCGACATTGCGCGCCGGGGAGGTCGTCTACTCGCTCGCGGTCGCGCCGCTCGGCGGCACCTCCTCCGGGATGCTGGTGCTCGGCCGCCGCTCCGGCGCCTTCACCGACGAGGAGGTGTGCCTGCTCCGCGGCATGGCCCGGGTGCTGGAGCTGAGCCTGCAGGCGCTGCACCTGGTCGAGGCGGAGCGCCTCCACGCCGAGGAGAACAACCGCCTGATCGACTCCCTGCAGCGTCGGCAGCGGCTCTTCGACGAGCTGAGCACGGTGCAGCGGGCGATCGCCCGGCGGGAGCCGCTGCGCCGGATCCTGGACCGGGTCACCGCCGGCGTGGCCGACCTGCTGAACGTCGACATCGCCGGCCTGGCCGTGCTGGAGAGCGACGAGCCGGGCCGGATGAGCCTGGTCTCCGGGTCCGGCATCCCGGACGAGGTGCTGGCCCGGATGCAGCGGATCCCGGTCACGTCCCTCGCTGTCGCCGGGCTCGCGATCATGGGCGACGAGCTGGTCGCCGTGGACGACTACACCAACTCGCCGATCGCCGTGCCGGAGATGGTGGCGAACCGGATCAAGAGCATGATCGCCGTGCCGGTGCACGAGAACGGCGTGGTCGTCGGAGCCATGTTCGCCGGGTCGCACACCGAGCCGCGCACGTGGGACAAGGCCTCGCAGGAGATGCTGCTGGCATTCGCCGAGCACGCCGGCCTCGCGGTCGCCGACGCGCGGACGCTGCGCGAGATGAACGCGTCGTTCCACGACGCGCTGACCGGGCTGGCCAGCCGCTCGCTGTTCGTCACCCGGATGGAGAACACCCTCGGCGCGGCCCGGCCCGGCGGTGTCGCCGCGCTGCTGATCGGCATCGACCGGTTCAAAATGATCAACGACTCGCTCGGGCACACCGCCGGCGACCAGCTGCTGGCCCTGGTGGCCGACCGGCTGCGGGACTGCCTGCGCACCGACGACACCGCGGCCCGGCTCGGCGGCGACGAGTTCGCCGTGCTGCTGCCCGAGACCGGCTCGCTGGAGGCCGCCCTGCCGGTGGCCCGGCGGATCGTCTCGGCGATGCGTGACCCGTTCGACCTGGACGGCCGCGAGACGTTCGTGACCTGCAGCATCGGGCTTGCCTTCGGCGCGCCCGGCGAGCTCGACGCCCAGGAGCTGCTGGTCCGCTCCGATTTGGCGCTCTTCGAGGCCAAGAAGAAGGGCAAGGACCAGTACGCCATCTTCGAGCCGTCGATGCGCGAGTCCTTCCAGAAGCACCTGGAGATGGAGGCGGACCTGCGCCGGGCCGTGCTCCGGCACGAGTTCCAGCTGCGGTTCCAGCCGATCGTGCGGCTGGCCACCGGGGAGATCTCCGGGCTGGAGGCGCTGGTCCGGTGGCAGCATCCGGAGCGCGGGATGATCCCGCCACTGGACTTCATCCCGCTGGCCGAGGAGACCGGGATGATCGTCCCGATCGGCGAGTGGGTGCTGCGTGAGGCCTGCCGTCAGGCCGCCCACTGGAACGCGCAGCGCAAGATGGAGCAGTGGCTGACGGTCAGCGTCAACCTGTCGGCGGTGCAACTGGACCGTGCCGACCTGCCCGAGGTGGTGGGCGCGGCACTGACCGACAGCGGGCTGCCGGCGCACCGCCTGGTGATCGAGCTGACCGAGTCGCTGCTGGTGGACCACCGCCAGGAGACCCTGGAGCGGCTGCACGCGATCAAGGCCCTGGGCGTACGGCTGGCGATCGACGACTTCGGCACCGGCTACTCGTCGCTGGCGTATCTGCGCCGGTTCCCGGTCGACATCATCAAGATCGACAAGTCCTTCGTGGACGACGTCGGCGACGTGCCGGCCGCCGCGGCTCTGACGCTCGGGATCATCCAGCTCGGCCAGGCGCTGCAGCTCTCCACCGTCGCCGAGGGCATCGAGGACGCCGGGCAGCTCAGTGAGCTGGCCGACGGCAACTGCGAGTTGGGCCAGGGCTACTACTTCGCCGAGCCGCTGACCAGCGACGCGATGCAGGAGCTGCTGTTCCCGACCGACACCGGTGAGAAGGCCGACCCGGAGAAGGCCGACCAGGAGAAGGGCGACCCCGAGGGAGCGGCCGTCCTCGAGAGTGTGGCCGACCCCCAGTAGACCCGCTCGCGACGACTGCGGTTCCCTTCGGGTTAACGTGCGGGGTCGACGGTGGTCGCCATGGACGTTGTGCTGACCGTCGTGGTGCCGGTCTACGCGGTCGAGGACTACCTCCACCAGTGCCTGGACTCGATCCGCGCCGGTCTGACCCCGGAGGAGAACGCGGCGGTCGAGGTCATCGCGGTCGACGACGCCTCACCGGACGACTGCGGCGCGATGCTCGACGCGTACGCCGCTCGTCACCACGGCCTGCGGGTCCTTCACCTGAGCAGCAACGTCGGCCTCGGTCTGGCTCGCAACGCGGGCCTGGCCGAGGCCCGCGGCCGTCATGTGTGGTTCGTCGACAGTGACGACGTCCTGCCGGCCGGCTCGGTGCGGGCCGTGCTGGAGCGCCTGGACGAGACCGAGCCGGACGTGCTGCTCATCGACCATCTGCGGCTGCACCACGACGGCCGGTTGCAGACCGACGCGAGCTCGGCCCTGCTCGCCGGCACGCCCGACCGGCTCCGGCTGATCGGGCTGCAGCACACCGCCTGGAACCGGATCATGCGGCGCGATCTCCTCACCAAGCACGATCTGCGTTTCCCCGCCGGGTGGTACGAGGACGTCCCGTTCAGCAACCCGGTCCTGATCGCCGCCGAGCGCCTCGACGTGCTGAACCGGGTCTGCTATCACTACCGCATCGGCCGGGAGGGCGCGATCACCGCGACCCGCAGCGACCGGCACTTCGAGGCGTTCGGGCAGTGGGACCGTTTCTACGCCTGGCTGGACGACGCCGGCGTCGACCCCGCGCTGCGCATCCGCGTCTTCACCCTGATGATCAGCCACCTGCTCGTCGTGGCCGGCAACGAGAACCGGATGCACCCGAGCCGCCGTCGCGCGTTCTTCCGGGAGATCGCGGCGCTGTACCGCAGGCACCGCCCGGCCGGCTATCTCCCGCCGGCCGGCGCCGCGGGACTCAAGCATCGCCTGGTCGCGGCGAACAGCTACACCCTCTACGCGGCCCTGCGCGCCGGATACCGGGTGGCCGGCCTGCGTCGCCGGGGCACCCAACGGACACCTGCGGTTTCCCCGGACATCCCCTCCGCGCCACAGCGGGTCAAGACCACCTCCATACCTTGACGGCGTGCTTCGACCCGCCCGTGACTCCGACCGTGACCTGGTCCTTCCCTGGCGCAACCACCCGTCGGTGCGTGCCGTCAGCCTGACCACCCACGAGATCCGGCCCGACGAGCACGCCGCCTGGTGGGCTCGGCGCAGTGGTGACGTCCTGATCTACGAGGAGGACGGCGTCCCGGCCGGAGTGGTGATCTTCGACGGTTCCACCTGGTCGTTCTACCTGGACGTGGAGGGTCTCGGCCGGCGCCTGCTGCCCGCGTGGATGCGGCTGGAGTCCGAGGCCGTCGAGCACGCGTTCGGCCCGCTCGGCCTGGACACCCTCGGTGGCGAGACGCTCGCCGAGAACACGCAGGTCCTCGCGCTGCACCGGCGGTTCGGGTTCCGCGAGACACGCAGATACGAACGGCTGGTCGACGGCGTGCCGAAGACGGTCGTCTGGACGGAGAGAAGCAGATGAGCAACAGGAAGCCGTACATCGTCGCGGAGATGTCGGGCAACCACAACGGTTCGCTCGACCGGGCGCTGGCCCTGGTGGACGCCGCGGCCGAGGCCGGCGCCGACGCCATCAAGATCCAGACCTACACCGCGGACACCATGACCGTGGACGTCAAGCACCCACGGTTCCAGATCTCCGCCGGGCACGACCTGTGGGGCGGCGACTACCTCTACCAGCTGTTCGAGCGGGCGCACACCCCGTGGGACTGGCACGCGCCGATCTTCGAGCGCGCGCGGGAGCGGGGCATCACGCCGTTCTCCAGCCCGTTCGACCGGACCGCGGTCGAGCTGCTGGAGAAGCTGGACGCGCCGATGTACAAGATCGCGTCCTCGGAGATCACCGACCTGCCGCTGATCCGGCTGGCCGCCTCGACCGGCAAGCCGCTCATCATCTCCACCGGCATGGCCACGCTCCGTGAGATCACCTCGGCGGTCGAGGCCGCCCAGGGCGCCGGCGCCACCGACATCACCGTGCTGAGCTGCACCGCCTCCTACCCGGCCCCGCCGGAGGAGACCAACCTGCGGCGCATCCCGGTGCTGGCCGAGGCGCTGAGACTGCCGATCGGCCTGAGCGACCACACGATGGGCATCGGGGTGCCGATCGCCGCGGTCGCCTACGGCGCGGTGCTGATCGAGAAGCACTTCACCCTGGACCGGGCCGACGGTGGCGTGGACTCCGCGTTCTCCCTCGACCAGGCCGAGCTGAAGCTGCTGGTCACCGAGTCGGAGCGGGCCTGGCAGGCGCTCGGCACCACGGCGATCGGCCCGACCGAGGCGGAGCGGGAGAGCCTGCGGTTCCGCCGCTCGCTCTACGTGGTCACCGACGTGCGGGCCGGCGACCCGGTCACCGAGGAGAACGTCCGCTCGATCCGGCCGACCGGCGGGCTCGAGCCGGACCTGATCGGAACCGTGCTGGGCCGGGCCTTCACCGTGGACGCGGCCAAGGGCACACCGCTGACCTGGGATCTGATCTGAGGAACTGAAACCGTGAGGGGCGGCCGCGGCCGCCCCTCACGCTACTTCTTGACCTTCTTGTACGCCCGTTTCGCCAGCATGATCCCGCGAGCGCCCCAGCCACGCCGGAGCAGTTGCAGCTCCCAGTCCATCCGGCTGAGCGCCGCGTCCCGGGACTGGATCATCTGCTCGTTCCACTCCATCATCGCGAGCAGGTGACCGGCCTCGTACCGCTGCCGCCAGAGCGCCTCGGTGAGCTCGTGATAGCCGGCCACGTCGACCGGCGCGGTGCCCGGCCGCACGGCGAGCAGGGCCAGTCGCTGCGCCTGCAGGCCGGCCTGGTCGAGGCCGAACTCGGCGCCGTCGATCGCCACCTGCAGGTCGATCGCGGACCGCAGCTCCTCGTCGGTCAGGCTCCGACCGGCCATCCCGACCAGGATCGCGGCCAGGTCGGCGGCGCTCGCGGTGATCGGCCACGGATGCGGACGGCCCCAGGTGATCAGCCGGACCGCGAACTGCCACAGCGTGCGCACCAGGACGAGATCGGCTGGGAGCGGCTCGGCCGGCTCCCAGCGTGCGGACAGCACCACCGGTCCGTCACCGGTGACCCCGATACCGGAGAAGTCGGCGAGCGCCTCCGGGCCGGCGACCGGGCCGGCGCCGAGCCAGGACTCGTACCGCGCGATCTCCTGCCGCAGCCCGCGCACGTCGGCGGCGGCGCACAGCTCCAGGAGCCGCTCCTCCCACTGGTATCCGGCGACCGGCTGGATCACCTCGACCCGGCGCAGCCCGTGGATCTCGTACGACTCCTCGGTGGGGGCCAGCATCCGCGGGCCGTCCGCCCCGACGGCGTAGACCCCGTTCACATCGCCGACCAGCACGTCGTGCCGGTGCCGCGGCCGGTCGCCCGCACCCGGAGCGCGGGCCACGACCAGCCAGCCGCCGGCCACGGTGTCCTCGGCGCCGGCCCGCAGCGCGCGGCCGATCAGCTTGCGCGGGTCGCTGAGCACCGGACGGCCGCGGAAGGCGGTGGTGTACGCCTGCGCCAGGACCGTGGCCAGCCAGGGCCGCGACGGGGACCCGACGTCGCCGAGCGCGTCGCCACCGACCAGCACGGCCGGGGCGCCCGGCTCCGGGAAGGCGGCGTACGCGGCGTCGATCGCCAGTCCGGCCCCGGTCAGGTGGGCGGTCAGGTGGGCACGTGACGGCGGGCCGGCGTCGGCCTCGTCCGGGTGCCAGGCGGCGTCGTCACGGAACCGGCTGCCCGGGTCGAGCCGGACGGTGTGGTGCACGCCCAGCTGGTTGTCGTGCATCAGGATCAGGGTGCCGCCGGGGCGCAGCGCGCCGGCGAGACGGTCGAGCAGTTCACCGGTGGAGAGCTGCTCGCCCTCGGCGGAGTTGAGACGCCGCACGCCGTCGGTGGCGACCACCAGGTCGTACCCCGGAGTGAGATCGATCTTGCCGAAGGCGCCGGACACCACGGTGATCGCCGGGTGCGCGCCGGCGGCCCGTTCCGCGTCGGCGAGCGAGCGCAGAGCCCAGGTCACCTCGGCGCCGCCGGCGGCCAGTGCGGCGACCAGCTCGGCCGGGTGCGGCCCGGCGATCAGCACGGTACGGCCCGGTCCGCTCGACTCGGCGACCAGGTGCCCGAGCAGCGCGTTGCGCGGGCCGGTCCGGTCGCTCCAGTTGAACATCTCACCACCCGCACGGACCAGGTTGGTCAGGGGTGGGGCGGCGAGCGCCGCGGCCAGGTCCGGACGGTCCGGGATCACACGTACCCTTCCTTCGGCCAGCCCAGCAGCTTGCGCAGCTCGTCCGGGCCGGCCAGTTCGTCGGCGCCCAGCTGGATCCGGGCGAGTCGGTGGCAGGTCTCGAAGTCGGTCTCCCGGCCGTAGAGCTCCGGCCACTGGCGGTGCAGGCGGGGTTCGCCGCCGAAGGTCATGTCGGCGTTGTCCAGGACCATCGGGTCGCCGTAGACGGCCGCCTCCCGGCCGGCGAGCAGCCCGTACCAGATCGCGCTGCACAGCCTGTTGGAGACGACCCGGCGGTGCCGGCGCAGCTCGGCGAGTTGCCCGACGAGGAAGTCGCGGTTGTGGTCGCGCCACCAGAAGCCACGGTAGCCGTGGCAGATGACCCGGAACCCGGCCCGCTCGTACAGGTGACGGACCGAGCGCATGCGGTACTCGTTCCAGTACAGGCAGGCGGTGATCGGGCCGCTCTCGGTCGCCTTCACCTCGTCGATGAGCCGCTGGTGGTCGCCGTGGACCTGCTGGCCCTCCCACCCGTGGAAGGGTAGAAGATGGTCCCCTCGCCGGCCTCGGTGGCCGGGGGCGTCATCTCGACCAGGTAGGCGAACGGGGCGCCGACCACGACCACGTCGCGGCGGCCCTGCGACCAGGATCGGCGGCGGGTCTCCTCGGACCAGACCAGCAGGGGCGTGCCGGAGACGTACGGCGTACCGGGCGCCAAGCCGTCCCCGATGTTCCAGCCGTGCTGGAGGTAGCCCTGGATCCTCGGCGGATGCAGCGGCTCCGGCATCCCGCAGTAGCGGGCCAGGATGTGCGAGTGCCCGTAGTGGTGATTGGCGTGGTGCATCGTCTTCCGCTCCATCCGCGTGCGGAGCCGCACGTTATCAGCTTTTTCGACGACGAATGTGCCGGTTTTGTCAGCCTCTGAAAGCATTCTGAGATCGATTCCGCCGGCAGACAATCACGAAGTCACCACCTCGACAGCCAGAGTTCAGGCTGGCGCCCCCACCCGGGCCGCACAGCGGACTATCAAGATCGTGATCTAAAGTGGACGGACAGGCTCGCTCCCCAGCAGGAGCGCCTGGAACCGGCCGGGGTGGGCGCCGCCACGTCCCCCCGGCCGGCCACCCGACCGTCGGCTAACGTCCCGGGTGATGGATACCGAGGTGCGCCCCGTCGACCTGGCCGCCGTCGCCGCCGGTGGAGTGCTCGGCGCCCTCGCCCGCTACGGCCTCGCCAGCGCCTGGCCGTACCCTCCCGATGGTTTCCCCTGGTCCACCTGGGTGATCAACGTGTCCGGCTGCTTCCTGATCGGGGTCCTCTACACCCGCACCCGCCGGCCGCTGCCGCGCCTGCTGCTCGGCACCGGATTCCTCGGCGGTTACACCACGTTCTCCACCGCGATCGCCGAGGTCTCCCGGGCCGGCCTCGTCTACCTGGTCGCCACGTTGATCGGCGCACTCGTGGCGGTCGCCGCCGGAAGCGCCGTGGCCCGATGACCGCCCTGCTGGTCGCCCTCGGCGCGGCGGTCGGTGCGCCCCTGCGCTACCTGACCGACCGCGTCATGCGGGCCCGGTTCGGGGCGGCCTTCCCCTGGGGCACACTGACCGTCAACGTGGCCGGCTCGTTCGTCCTCGGCCTGGTCCTCGGACTGCCGCTGGCGCCGGGAGCGGTGGCCCTGCTCGGCACCGGGTTCTGCGGGGCGCTCACCACGTACTCGACCTTCAGCTGGGAGATCCTCACCCTGACCCGGCGCCGGGAGATCCTCGCCGCCGGCGGTTACGCACTGCTCAGCATCACGGCCGGAATGGGCGCCGCCGTGATCGGCGGCGCCCTGGGGCACATGCTCAGCTGACGAGGGCCGGCTCCCGCTCGTCCGTGCGGGCGGTGGTGACCTGCGCGGGCGGCTCGTGCGCGACCTGCGGCAGCCAGCCCAGCCACTTCGGCAGCCACCAGTTCGCCCGGCCGAGCAGCGTCATCACCGCGGGCAGCAGCACCGCCCGGATGATCGTGGCGTCCAGCAGGACCGCCGCGGCCAGGCCGACGCCCAGCTCCTTGGTGGCGGTCAGCGGCAGCGTGGCGAAGAGCGCGAACACCGCGACCATCACCACGGCGGCGCTGGTGATCACGCCGGCGGTCCGGCCGATGCCCTCGCGGACCGCGTCCCGGGTCGAGAGCCCCCGGTCGTGACCCTCACGGATCCGGCTGACCACGAAGACGTGGTAGTCCATCGAGAGCCCGAAGAGGATCACGAAGAGGAACATCGGGATCCAGTTGGTGATGCCCCCGCCGGAGACGAAGCCGAGCTGGTCCTCGAAGTTCCCGTACTGGAAGACGTAGACCAGCATGCCGTAGCAGGCCGCGACCGACAGCAGGTTCAGCAGCAACCCGGTGACCGCGACCACGACCGACCGGAACGACACCAGCAGCAGGATGAAGGCCAGTCCGAGGACGAAGGCGAACACCAGCGGCAGGGTCTTGGACAGCTGGTCGTTGTAGTCGACACCACCCGCGGTGGAGCCGGTGACCAGGGCCGTGGCGCCGCCGATCCGGCCGAACGTGTCCGGCACGACCCGGTCCCGCAGCAGGTTCAGCGCGTCGACCGCGACATCGTCGCTCTCCTTGCCGGCCAGTCCGACCGAGACGACCGCGACGGTGCCGGCCGGGTTGATCTCGACGTCGACCGGCTCGACGAGCTTCCCGCCACTGCCGGCGACGGCCGCCTTGAACGCCGTGAGCGTCTGCTCGAACTCGGCGGTCCCGACCGAGTCGTCCTTCACCACGATCTGGGCCGGCGTGGTCTTGCTCGGGAAGGCCTCGCCGATGGCGAGGAACGTCTGCACCACCGGAGCGTCCGGCGAGATGTCCTGGACGGCCTGGCCCCGGGTCTTCAGATCGAGCGCGGGGTAGGCCAGTGCGGCAAGCGCGGCGATGGCGACGATCGCCGAGATCAACGGCTTGGCGAGTACGACGTTGAGCAGCGCGTTCCACACCCGGCCGTCACTGTTGCGCCGGTACAGCCCGGGGATCTTGACGGCGTCGACCCGGTCGCCCAGCGCCGAGAGCAGCGCTGGGAGCACGGTCAGCGAGCCGAGCACGGCCGTGGCCACCACCAGGATGGTGCCCGCGGCGAAGCTGACGAAGACGACGTCCTGGGTGAAGAACATGCCGGCCATCGCGATCATGACCGTCAGGCCGGAGACCCAGACCGAGCGGCCCGAGGTCTGCGCCGCGATCATCAGCGCCTGGTGCGGGTCGGCGCCCCGGCGGCGCTCGTCACGCTCCCGGCGGATGTAGAACAGGCAGTAGTCGACACCGACGGCCAGGCCGATCAGCAGCATGACGTGCGTCGTCTCGTCGACCGCGGGAGCGAACCGGCTGGCCGCCGCCATCAGGCCGATCGCCGCGACCACCGACATGATCGCGAGAAGGACCGGCAGGAACGACGCGACCACCGCGCCGAAGGCCACCAGCAGGATGCCCAGCGTCACCGGGATGGAGAGCATCCCCAGCCGGTTGAGCCCGCCCTCCAGCTCCTCGGTGACGAGTTGGTCGGCGCTCGCCCCGCCGGCCTCGGCGATGTGGAGATCGGGGTGGGCGCTCTGCACCCGGGCGACCGCCTCCATGGCGGGACCGACCCGCTCCTCCGCGGTCTGGGGGTCGCCGGCGATGCTGAAGGCGATCAGCGTGGACCGGCCGTCCGCCGAGTCGATCGGCGCCTGCACGTCGGTGACGTCCCGCACCGTTCCGAGGACGCGGGTGACCTCCTCCGCAGCGGCCACCCGGTCCGTGCCGGCCCGGTTCTGGATCAGCACCATCTCGCCGGCCGGCTGCTCGGGGAAGCCGGCCGCCGCGACGATCCGGTCGGCGTCGCCCGAGTCGCCGTGCCCGGCGGTGCCCTCGTCCGCCTGCCGGGTGCCGATCTGGGCGCTGAGCACCACCGTCGCGATGACGAAGGCGATCCAGCCGAATATGGCGAGCGCCCGATGGCGGGCACTCCAGATCGCGACACGAGCCGCGATTCCCTTGACGTTTTCCCTGTTCTCCATGGGGAAGACGCTATGGATTCCGAAGTGGCCGATCGATACGGCGGACACCCCGGTCCGCGGTAGGGCTAGCCCTACGTTTGGAGGTAGGCCAGCACCGCCAGGACCCGTCGGTGCTGCTCCTCGTCCTGGTGCAGGCCGAGCTTGGTGAAGATGTTGCGCACGTGCTTCTCCACCGCACCGTCGGTGACCACCATCTTGCGGGCGATCGCGGTGTTCGACATGCCCTCGGCCATCAGCGTCAGCACCTCACGCTCGCGCGGGGTGAGGCTGCGCATCGGGTCGTCCCGCCGGCGCCGGACCAGCAGCTGGGCGACCACCTCGGGGTCCAGCACGGTGCCGCCCTCGGCCACCCGCCGGAGGTTGTCGAGGAACTCGGCGACCAGCGACACCCGGTCCTTGAGCAGATAGCCGACCGCCCCACGGCGGTCGGCCAGCAGATCATCGGCGTACGACACCTCGACGTACTGGGAGAGCACCAGGATCGGGCTGCCCGGCACCGCGGTCCGCGCCTCGACGGCCGCCCGCAGCCCCTCGTCGGTGTGTGACGGCGGCATCCGGACGTCCACGATGGAGACGTCCGGACGATGCTCCTTGATCGATTGAACGAGCGAGGGCCCGTCACCGACAGCCGAGACGACGGTATGCCCGTTCTCCTCGACGAGCCGGATCAGGCCCTCTCGCAACAGCACCGCATCATCGGCAATGACCACCCGCATGCGCCCATGCTGTCAGATCCTCTTTCGTTCAGAGGGGCAGTGCCGCCGTGAGCCGGGTCCCCTCACCCTCCGCGCTGTCCACCGCGAGGACTCCCCCGGCCGCCCGCACCCGGTCGTCCAGGCCGGCCAGGCCGTGCCCCTTGGCCAGGCTGGCCCCGCCCACCCCGTCGTCGGCGACCGTCACGATCAGGCCGGTGGCGATCCGCTGCACGCTGACCTGCACCTCGCTGGCGTGACTGTGCTTGGCGACGTTGGTCAGCGCCTCGGCCACCACGAAGTAGGCGGTCGACTCGACACCCGGGTCCAGTCGCTCCATCGCCGGCGCGTCCAGGTCGACCGGGATCGTGCACCGGCCGGCCAGCGCGGTCAGCGCCGCCTGCAGGCCCCGGTCGACCAGGATCGGCGGGGCGATGCCACGGGACAGGGCGCGCAGCTCGTCCAGGGTCTCCCGGGTCTGGGTGAGCGCCTCGGCCACGATCTCCCGGGCCCGGTCGGGGTCGGCGGCGAACTGCTGCTCGGCCCGGCCCAGGTCCATGGCGAGGCGGACCAGCCGCTGCTGCGGGCCGTCGTGGATGTCGCGCTCCAGCTTGCGCAGGGCCACCGCCTCGGCCGACACGGCGGCCGCCTTCTGCAGCTGAGCCACGTCGCGCGCCTGCTCGGCATCGGCCACCTGGCGGCGCAGCTCGTACACGCTGACCAGCAGTGCCCGGGCGAACCACGCCTCCATCAGCGCGACACCGCGGACCACCCAGGACAGGGTCCCGGCGAAGAACACGCCGACGGCGAAGTTGAAGAGGATCCGCATCGCCATCGTGTCCTCGAAGCCGAGGAGCTCGTGCAGCCCGCGGTTGTCCGGCGGGTTCGGCACCGTCCAGTCCCAGAGCGGGTAGCTGAGACCGGCGAGGGCGAACGCCCACCAGACGACGACGAAGCAGAAGCCGATGGTGCTCGGAATGAACCGGAAGATCGCGTGGACCAGGTCGAGCCAGGTCTGCCCGTCGCCCAGCGGCCCGAAGGTGCGGCGCAGGAAGCCCTGGCCACGGTTGGTCCGGTAGATCGGGTGCGTGCTCTTCAGGCCCAGGACCGGGCCGATCCGGGCGCGCTCGGCCATGGCGAACCCGCGGGCCATCATCAGCGTGCCGACCAGGACCGGCAGGCCGATCCAGATGATCGCGGTGCCGATGCCCGCGGCGAATCCGGTGATCCCGAGGACCAGCGTGATCAGGCCGATCGGGAAGCCCAGCAGCACGTACTGGGTGTCGATGCCCAGTTGGCGCAGGTAGCGCCGGGCAGGGCTACGGGTGGGCGCCGGGTCGGCGTATGCGGTGGTCATGTCGTAGACGCTAGGCATTCGGCGCCTCCCCGGCGATCCCGTAGACCGCCCGCCCGGCGGTAGGGTTAACCCGACTATCGCGTCAGCTCGTAGACGGACACCGGTCCACCCGAGTGCCGCAGCTCGGCGACCACGGCCAGGTTCGGCGACACGGCTCCGGCCCGCTTGTCGGCGAAGAGCCACCGTACGCCGTACTCGTCGCGCAACCGGGCGACATCGGCCGAGGCGCCGTCCCGGAAGACCCGCTCGTTGAGCTCGAACCGCCCCCGGTCCGGCGCCGGCTGCCGGGTGTAGGTGAGCCCGTCCCGCCCGTGCGCGGCCACCGCCTCGTCGGCGTATCCCCAGCTCTCGATGAAGGCCCGTCGCCCACCGAGCCCGGCGACCCAGAAGCCCCGGGCGTCACACCGGACCGGCGATCCCATCGGTGAGCAGTGCACGTTGGTGGCGACCAGGTCCTCCGCCCCGGCGTGCTCGTCCAGCCACAGCGCGGCCCGCATCTCGGCCGCCGTGATCGTCGTGGGAGTGACGGTGGTCCGCTTCGGCGGGACGGTGACCGCGCTCCCGCCGATCTGGTAGGCCGCGTTGGCGACGCTGCCCCCGGCGACCGCGGCGATCAGCAGGACGGGTAGCGCCCGGACCGCCCGGGACCGCCAGACCGCCACCGCGATCAGCATCGCCACGACCATCACCGCGGCGGTGGTCAGCACCGGAGCGGCCAGCGCCCACGCCCACCCGGCGACGGACGGCCGGGCCGGCGCGCCGAATGTCGGGGCGAACAGCTGCCAGGCCGCGCCGGCCATCGCTCCGGCCAGGGCGATCCACCAGTTCCGGACCCGATCGGCCAGGGCCCACGCGGTCAGGGTGGCCGCGGCGGGGACGACGCCGGTGTAGAAGTAGCCCTGACTCAGCGACGGGTGCGCGAAGGTCCACAGTCCACCGGCGCCGGCCACGATGATGCCGCCGAGCAGCCAGCGTCCCGGATCGGTGCGGTCGACGGCACCCTCCGGCCCGGCGGGCGGCAGCAGCAGGCCGATCAGGCGGGGCGCCTGCATGAGCGCCCACCACCCGACCAGGCCGAGGATGAAAAGCCAGCCGGCCACCGACGCCCGCTCCATGCCGGGCAGCAGGAACCCGCCCAGGCCGAGCCCGTCGTTGCGGCCGAGCGTCGTGTTGTACGGCTTCACCCAGTGCAGCGCCTGCAGCGGCTGCACGGCGAGGGTGCTCGCCCCGCCACCGGCGAAGAGCCTCTGACCGAGCAGGATCCCGAAGACGATCGCGCCGAGCAGGCCCACGGCCGGCCACGGGATGCGCCGGCGCCGCCAGAACAGCACCACCCCGGCGAGGCCGACACCGGCCGCGAGCGGCGGCAGCACACTCGACTTGGCTCCCGCACAGATCAGGGCGAGAACCGGCAACAGCGCCCACGCCCAGCGCAGCGACCGGCCACGCAGGGCCTCCAGAGCGGCCAGGGTGAAGAGACCGATCAACGGCATCGCGTACGTCTGCGACGGGCTGACCAGCGACACCGGAAGCCCGCCGTTCACGGGGCCGGTCGGGCTGCCCAGGGTGAGGGCGTGGCCGGCGAATCCGAGGGCCGCCGCGATCGCCCCGGCCTGCCAGCGCCCGGCGGCCGTGCGCCCGACCGCCGCGAAGGTCACCACCGCGGTCGCCGTGACCGGGAGGATCCAGAGCCGCAGCAGTACGTTCACCGGCGGGATCCCGGTGATCATGCTGCCCGTGGCGATGTCAGCGTCGGAGAGGTAGTGGTAACGCAGCTCGTCCCCGGCGAGCTGAGGCACCTGGAACGGCATCGTGCGGGTCATCTCGTGCACGAGCGCCAGGTGGTAGTAGAGGTCCTGGTAGATGACCCCGGTGGCGGGCGGGAGTGGATTCGTCTCGAACACCGACACGCCCCACAGCGCGACCAGGGTGAGCACCGCGGCGACCGCCCACGACCAGACGATCGGCAGCGGGTCCGGCTCGCTGATCCGCCAGTGCCGGCGCAGCCGCGGGACCAGCGCGAAGACTCCGATGACCAGCAGCGGCCAGCCGATCAGCAGCTGCTGCGCCCCCGTGGCGGCGGCCAGCGCCCAGCCGCCCAGCAGGACCGGCAGACCGGTGGCCGCGCCCAGGCCGAGGTCCTCCGGCCAGTTGCCGCGGGAACCGAGGAGGGCACGGAAGACCAGGGTGCCGGGCACGACGACGGCGGCCAGGAAATACACCGCGTAGAGGGCGATCTGGCGATCCGGGGTCCCGAAGAAGTGCAGGACGGCGAAGGCGGTGGCCGCCGGGAAGAACCACGGCAGCAACCGCCCCAGGGCGGCACGGGTCACGGCGTGGCGGCCGGAGTGCGCTGGGCCGGGACGACCGGGACGGGTGTCTCGGACGAGTCCGACCCGACGTGGAAGGCGGGACGGCTCTGCAGGGTGCGGTAGATGCGGGCCACGTACTCACCGAGCAGGCCCAGGCAGATCAACTGGACCGCGGCGAACAGCAGCACCGCCAGGAACAGCGAGGTCCAGCCCGGGATGACCGTGCCGTTGGCCCACACCACCAGACCGAAGACCATGGCCACCAGGGACGCGACGAAGGCGGCCATGCCGAGCCAGGTGGCCAGCCGCAGTGGGGCCGCGGTGAAGTCGGCGGTGCTGTCCCAGGCGAGGGCGACCATCTTGCGCAGCGGGTACTTCGTCTCGCCGGCGGCACGCCGCTCCCGCGTGTAGCCGACCGAGCCCGACGAGAAGCCGAGTGACGGGATCAGCAGGCGGTAGACCGGGACGCGTTCCGGCATGCGCCGCAGCACGTCCACGACCGAGCGGCTGACCAGGCGGAAGTCACCGGCCTGCGACGGCAGATCCGGACCGACGATCCGGCGCATCAGACGGTAGTAGAGGCCGGCGGTGTTCCGCTTGAACACGGTGTCGGTCGTCCGGTCGCTGCGTACGCCGTACACGACGTCGACGTTCTCCTCCCGGGCCGTCCGCAGCATGTCGCGGATCGTCTCCGGCGGGTCCTGCAGGTCGGCGTCGATGCTGACCACCCATTCGCCGAACGACCGGTGCAGGCCCGCGGTGAGGGCGGCCTGGTGTCCGCTGTTGCGGCGGAGCCGGATCAGCCGCAGCTCCGGCCAGTCCTGGCGGTGCTGCTCGACGAGCCTGGCGGTGGCGTCGGCGCTGCCGTCGTCCACCGCGACGACCTCGTAGGTGACGTCGAGGGAGTCGAGCACGGGCCGCAGCCGTGCGACGAGGGCCGGGATGACCGCTTCCTCGTTGTACATAGGGATCACTACTGACAAAGCAGTCATTGCAGCGTCGTCAATCTCGTGAATTCGCGCTTGAGGTCATAGCCGTCCCAGATCGCGCCGAAGGTCAGCGCCGATCCGAACGGGACGATCCGGTCCACGCCGCGACCGCCCAGCTCGGTGGCGAAGGCGCGCAGCTCGGCCGGGGTGAAACCGAAATGGCTGACGGTCTGGTCCTGCCGGTTCATCGCCGGCACCAGGTCGGAGAGGGAGTCGACCTCGGCGAACGGGAACGCGCCCGCACCGATCCAGCGCCGGGGCGCCGCCTCCACGCCGGCCAGGGTGACCGCGGTCAGCCGGTTGTCCGGGAAGTCGAGGGCGGTGGCGGCGCCGGTGGCGGCCAGCTCGTACGCGTTGACCCGCTTCTCCACCGCCATCGCCGGGTCGACGGTCCAGCCGCGCCGGTCGACGACGTCGAGCAGCAACTCCAGGAACTCGGCCCGGATGCCCGTGGTGTCCCCGCCGCCGATCAGGAAGACCGTCCGCGGGGAGGAGCAGGCGGCCTGGTCGAACCAGTACGCGTCGTTGGCGAACCCGACCACCGCGGCCCGGCGTGCGTCCGGGTCGGCGGCCCGCCAGCCCGGCGCGGACAGAACCGCCCACGACGTACGGTCGGGGAAGGTCAGGTCTCGTGCCGACGGCTTCAACGGATGCTTGCGGATGGTGTCGACGGCCCGGTCGCCGCCCCAGATCACCCGCAGGTCACACCATCTGCTGAGGGCCGCGGTGACCGTGTCGTCGTGACCGTAGGTGATCATCCGCTGGGTGCGGGCGATCACCGGGTCCGCGTCGACCTCGTTCAGCGCCTCCAGGATCACCTCGGCCGCGCCGGCGGACCGCGACGAGATCCGGACGATGTTGTGGTTGCCGGCCAGCGCAGAGATCGCCCAGGAGTAGACGAAGATCGTGTCCACGTTGGCCGGTGGCAGGTGGAAGACGTTGCCCCGGGGAAAGACCAGGGCGTCCGGCCGGGTCGCCATCGCCTCGACCGACCGCCTCAGCTCGGCCGGCCGCAGGAAGTAGCCGAGCGAGCCCAACTCCGGGAAACGCCGGGCCACCGTGGGCGCGAGCAACTTGCGGGCGAGCGCGGCGAGGAAGTCGACCACTCGCGGGTCACCGACGGTGAGCCGGTCGGCCGACGGCGCGGTCAGGTCGCCCTCGACCCCGAAGCGGAAGATCATGCGGCACTCCGATACGTGTCCGAGCAGCCCCGGGCCTCGGCGCGGGGCAGCCGGCCGAGGACCGAGAAGCGTTTGCCGGGCCAGTCCCCGTCGTCGACGCCGTGCACGACGCCGAGGTCCTCGGTGAGCAGCACGTGACCGGGGTACGAGGTGGGCAGCGTGCTCACCACCTCGAGGAGGCCCGGTTTGCCGGGCGGGAGCTCCGCCCAGGTCTCCGGGTCGCGAACCACGACGTCCGCGAAGTCGGGGCAGTACAGCGATCCACCCGTCGGACCCTCGAGAAAGATCGTCCCGATCTGCTCGACCATGCCGTAGAAGTTGTGGATCCGGGTGAGCCCGACGGCCGCCAGCCGTCTGCGGAACTCCTCCGGGGAGACGGCCCGGTCGACCAGCTTCTTCCAGCCACCGGAGTGGATCAGGATGCCGTTGCC
This sequence comes from Actinoplanes sp. CA-252034, assembly GCF_050956125.1. NCBI lineage: Bacteria > Bacillati > Actinomycetota > Actinomycetes > Micromonosporales > Micromonosporaceae > Actinoplanes > Actinoplanes sp. CA-252034. The sequence goes on along the minus strand of NZ_CP191846.1, from coordinate 457,957 downwards.
CAGGTCGAGGCCGTGCTCGCGGGCGATCTCGTAGAGGTGCAGCCAGACCAGGTAGGTGAACCCGAAGATCAGGAACGGCTGGTCGCCGTGCTTCTCCAGGAAGCCGCGGAGGCCGTCGAGGTCGACCGCGCCCTCGTCGTCGAGCGCCCAGACGTGGTCCCGGCCGAAGGTCGCCATGCCGAGCACACCGGCTCCGCGGGCGCTGAACGAGCGGCGGTCCTTCAGGATCGACTTCGTGTCGACGATCAGCATCGGCAGGCGCTTGGGGCCGAGCACGGTCTGCAGGGTGGCGCCGAGCTGCCGGGTCTGGGTGGCGGCGGCCGCCTTGTCCAGATGGATCCGGCTCACCTCACCCGTCGTACCGCTGGAGGTCAGCACTTTGAAGACCTCGTCGTCCGGGATGCTCTTCAGTTCCAGGGTCTTGAAGAGCCGGACCGGCAGCCACGGCAACTCGGAGATGGTGGACAGGGTGGATACGCGCGATGCGGCGAGGATCCGATCATACGGAGCGCAGTGCCGCCGATGATGCTCGACGAGATCCACCAGCTCCGGCAGGAGGAGCTTCTCCTTGTCCGATTGGGACAGTGTGAAGACACTCACAACGACGCCTCCAGCGCCCGATAGTCGGTCTTGCCGTTGGGCAGCAGCGGCAGGGACGGGATCGTGCGCACGTCGACCCCGGTGAAGTGGGTGCCGAGCCACTCGGCGATCTTGCTTCGCAGCGCGCGGACATCGACGTCGGTGGTGAAGACGTGCAGCCTGTCGTCACCGGCCACGGCCGCGACCGGGAAGTGCCGCTCCACGTCGTCGAGGTTGATGCGGACGCCGAAGACCTTGGCCATCCGCTTGCGCCGGCCGGTGATGGACAGGAACCCATCGTCGTCGAGGCGGCCCAGGTCGCCGGTGTGCAGCACGCCGGCGAGGTCGTCGCCTCGGGCCAGGTCGGCGGCTGTCTCGGCGTACCCCATCATGACGTTGGGCCCGCGGTAGACGACCTCGCCATCCTCGATGGTGAAGGCCCCGCCGGGCATCGCCCGGCCGACCGAGCCGAGCTTGTCGGCGAGCCGGTCGGGCGGCAGGCACGCCATCCGCGGCCCGGCCTCGGTCTGCCCGTACATCACGAACATCCGGCCGCCGACGGCGTCCATCCGGGCGGCGAAGTCGGTCACCAGGTCGGTGCGCAGACGGCCGCCGGCCTGCGTGAGCGTACGCACGGACGGGTACCGGGCCGGGTCGAAGCGGAGTCGCCGCAACATCTCGTACTGCGACGGCACGAACGCCAGCGAGGTGACCCCGTGCTCGTCGACCGCGGCCCAGAAGTCCTTCCGCATGATCCCGGTGCGCTCGAGCACCACGGTCGCCCCGCGCAGCAGATGCGAGTGCAGCACCGACAGCCCGTAGGAGTAGAAGAGCGGCAGCGTGGTGATCGCGACGTCGTCGCCGGTGACGCCGAGGCTGTCGGCCACCTGCCCGGCGTTGGCGAGCACCGCCGCCCGGGAGAGCCGGACCAGTTTCGGATCGCCGGTGGAGCCGCTGGTGGTGAGCAGCAGTGCCAGGTCGGGGTGCACGTCGCCGGTGGTGTAGCGGGCGATGAGCGAGGTGTGGTCGAGATCCGGGTCGAGCAGCAGGACCGGCTTGCCCAGGCGCAGCGCCGCGAGATAGCGGGCCACCGCCTCCAGCGTGGTCCGCATCGGCAGGAAGACGATCGGCTGCCCGGCGATGTCGTCGGCGGCCGCGTCGATCAGCGCGGGCGTCAGAACCGAGCCGGTGGCCGCGTCGACGACCCGCGCGGCGGGGTGGAGCAGGTTCACAGTGTCAGTCCCCCGTCGACCCCGAGGATCTGGCCGGTGACGAATCGCGCCTGCTCGGAGAGGAGGAAGGCGATCACGTCGGCGACCTCGTCGGCGGTGCCGAGACGGCCGAGGGCGGTGTGCGCGATCCGGTCGGCGCGGCCGGCCTCGTCCAGCGTGTCCAGCATGTCGGTGGCGATGAAGCCCGGTGCGACCGCGTTGACCCGGATGCCGCGCGGGCCGAGCTCCTTCGCCGCGGACCTGGTCAGGCCGGCCACCGCGGCCTTGGAGGCGGCGTAGACGGCCTGCCCCGCGACACCCTGGTCACCGGTGATCGAGGCGGTCAGGACCACTGCCGGGCTCTGCCCACGGGCGAGCAGCCGGACCGCGTTCTGCAGGGTGTACGCCGCACCGGCCGCGTTCACCGCGAAGAGCCGCTCGACCGTGGCGTCCGGCGTCATGCCGAGCATCCCGGCCGCGTGCGTGCCGGCGTTGACCACGAGCGCGTCGAGCCGTTTGAAGGTCTCGAAGGCGAGCCGGGCCAGTGCCTTGCTGGTCGCCGGGTCGGCGATGTCACCGGCCGCGTGCACGACGGTGACACCGAACTTGGCGGAGATCTCCCCGGCCGTCGCGGCGATCCGCTCCGGGTCGTGGCCGTGCAGCACCAGGTCGTAGCCCTGCCCGGCGAGGCGCTGTGCGACAGCCCGGCCGATTCCGCGGGACGCCCCGGTGACCAGGGCGACGCTCACTTGACGTCCACCCCGTATTTACCGAGGATTCGCGCGGCCTCCGCAAAGCTGGACATATTGATGACGTCGTCGGTGTCGAGCATTACCGAGAATTCATCTTCAATGGCGGCGACAAGTGACATGTGCGCGAGGGAATCCCACTTCTCGTTGTCCTGATAGCGCAGGTCGTCCACGGGCTCGTCCGCCGGGAGATCGAGGGCGGTACGGAACGCCTCGCGTAGTCTCTGCAGCTCAGTCACGGTATTACTCCAGGGTGGGTTGTTCAGAGGAGGACTACGATCCCGCAGCTTCCCGGTCGCCACGACCAATCGCGGCTGAACTGAGAATGAACTGCACGCAGCATTTCTCCGCGCTCGATGGAAATGCCTTCCGAGCTGTTTATGCTTCCGCCTCGTAACCCCGCTGAACCCCCCGGAGAATCTCGTGTCTGAACTCGCCGGCTCCTCGATCCTTGTCACCGGCTCGACCGGTTCCTTCGGCAAGGCCTTCCTGAAGTACGCGCTGACGCATCTCGACCCGTCCCGCATCGTGGTGTTCTCCCGCGACGAGCTGAAGCAGTACGAGGTCCGCCAGATGTTCGGCGACGACCCGCGTCTGCGCTTCTTCATCGGCGACATCCGCGACGAGAAGCGCCTGGACCGGGCCATGCACGGCATCGACTACGTGGTGCACGCGGCTGCCCTCAAGCAGGTCGACACAGCCGAGTACAACCCGTCGGAGTTCGTGGCCACGAACATCAACGGCACCCAGAACGTGATCGACGCGGCCATCAACCACGGGGTCAGGAAGGTCGTCGCGCTCTCCACCGACAAGGCGTCGAGCCCGATCAACCTGTACGGCGCGACCAAGCTCGCCGCCGACAAGATCGTGATCGCCGGCAACCACTACGCCGCGACCCACCCGACCCGTCTGGCCGTGGTCCGCTACGGCAACGTGATGGGCTCCCGCGGCTCGGTCGTGCCGTTCTTCCGCAAGCTCGCCGAAGAGGGCAAGAGCCTGCCGATCACCGACAAGCGGATGACCCGGTTCTGGATCACCCTGGACCAGGCGGTCCAATTCGTCGTCGACTCCTTCGACGTGATGCAGGGCGGCGAGCTCTACGTCCCGCGGATCCCGAGCATGCGGATCATGGACCTGGTCGAGGCGGTCGCGCCGGGCGCGGGCACCCACGAGATGGGCATGCGTCCCGGCGAGAAGCTGCACGAGGAGATGATCGCCGCCGACGACAGCCGCCGGACCCTGCGGTTCAAGGACCGTTACGTGGTGCAGCCGGTCGTCGCGAGCTGGGGCTACGAGACCCCGCCCGGCGGCGAGGACGTTCCGGACGGCTTCAACTACCGTTCGGACAACAACGACCTGTGGCTCTCGGTCGACGAGATGCGCGACCTCCTCGCGGAGGACTGATGCTGCCCTACGGACGACAGTCGATCGACGCCGGCGACGTGGAGGCGGTCGTCGCCGCCCTGGGCAGTGACTGGCTGACCACCGGCCCGCGGGTCGCACGGTTCGAGGCCGACATCGAGGCGGTGGCCGGGGCGCCGGCCGTCACGGTCACCAACGGGACCACGGCGCTGCACGCGGCCTACGCGGCGGCCGGGGTCGGGCCCGGTGACGAGGTGATCACCACGCCGATGACGTTCGTGGCCACCGCGTCGGGCGCGGCCATGCTCGGCGCGAAGGTGATCTTCGCCGACATCGAGGAGGACACCGCCAACCTCGACCCGGTCGCGGTCGAGGCCGTGGCCGGCCCCCGCACGAGGGTGATCACGGCGGTCGACTACGCCGGTGTGCCGGCCGACTACGACCGGCTACGGAAGATCACCGACGGTGCCGGCGCGATCCTGATCGCGGACGCGGCGCACTCGATCGGGTCCACCTATCGCGGGCGTCCCGTCGGCACCCTCGCCGACCTCACCACATTCTCGTTCTTCCCGACCAAGAACCTCACCACCGGCGAGGGCGGGGCGGTCGTCTCCACCCGGCCGGAGCTGGTCCAGCGCCTGCGGGACTTCCGGACCGTCGGATCGGTACGTGATCCGCAACGCCTGCGCCGTACCGACGAGGGTGGCTGGTACTACGAGGTGCAGGAGTTCGGCCTCAACTACCGGCTGCCGGATGTGCTGTGCGCGCTGGGCTCCGCCCAACTCCGCCGCCTCGACGACTTCAAGGCGCGCCGCGCGCACCTGACGGCACGCTACGACGAGTCGCTCGCCGACGTTCCCGGCCTCCGGCCCCCGGCGGGGCGTCCCGATGTGGACCCGATGCGTCACCTCTATCCGGTACGCATCCTCGACGGCCGCCGGCGTGAGGTGTACGACAGGCTGCGCGCCGCCGGAGTCGGAGTGCAGGTCAACTACATCCCGGTCTACTGGCACCCGGTCTTCGAGGACCTCGGGTACCGGCGTGGCATGTGCCCGGTCGCCGAGGCCTTCTACGCCGAGGAGCTGTCGCTGCCGCTCTTCTACGACCTGAGCGACTCCGACCAGGATCGCGTCGTCGACACACTGCGCGGGATCCTCGGGAGCTAGCGGGTGCACCACGGCAACCACTTCTACGGTCACGCGCACGTGCTCGCCGGATACTGCGGACTGGACCCGGCCACCCCGCCACGGATCGACGGCTACCTGCAGCACGGGTGGAACGTGGTCGACGGTCTCGGCGGGGGTACGCCGTACGCGCCCGGGAGCACGATCTTCGTGTGGTCCGAGCGGACCCGCCGGCGCGCCTGGTCGATGGGCCGCCCGCAGGCCACCGTGATCGGCTCCCCCTTCCTCTACCTGCTGCGGTCCACACCGGACGACACCGCGGCGGAGAAACGGGAGGGGACGATCTGGTACCCGTTCCACGGATGGGAGGGGCAGAAGGTCAGCGGTGACCATCACCGGCTGATCGACGAGATCAGCGCGACCGAGGACGGGCCGATCACGTTCTGCCTGTACTGGAACGAGTACGAGGACAGGCGGGTCCGGGCGCTCTACGAACGGGCGGGACGGGTCATCTGCCACGGCTACCGCGGGTACATGCGGATGCGCACCGACGCCGACTTCCTGCGCGGCCAGCTCGCTGAGCTGCGTAGACACCGCCGGGTGGCGTCCAACCGGCTGAGCACGGCGATCTTCTACGGCGCCGCGGCCGGTGCTGAGCCCGCGGTCTACGGCGACCCGATGTACCTGGACCGGGAGGACACCCCGACGGCCGAGCGGATCCGGCGCGAGTGGCCGGAGTTGCACGGCGCCGCGCCGAACTCCATGACCGCCCGGGAGATCGTGCTCGCCGAGCTGGGCGACGGCTGGCTGGCCTCCCCGGCCGAGCTGCGCGCGATGCTGGGCTGGGCGTCCGCATGATCCGGATGATCGGCGGCGAGATGCCGGAGTACTCCGAGGAGCACCCACCCGCGGGCGGCGTCCTTCTCCGGCACCTGCTCGAACGCCTGCCCACCGGCATCCGGGTGCTGGTCGCCGGGCCGCACGACATCGGCCTGATCGGCGCGCTGGCCGAGCGCCGCGACGTGACCTGCCTGGTCCGGTCGCAACCCGAGGCCACCGCGATCCCCGACGTCACGGTGCTCTGCGGCACCCTGTCCAAGCTCACCGACGCCGACCGGTACGACGTGGTGGTCGCCCTCGACGGCGTCGGCCGGCTCTGCTCCCCGGAGGACACCCCGCTCGCGTGGGCCGAGTCGGTGCGGATCCTGGCCCGCGCTCTGCGGCCCGGCGGCACACTCCTGCTCGCCGTCGAGAACGAGCTGGGCGTGCACCGGCTCGTCGCCGCCGGAACACCGACCGCGGCCCGCTCCGGGGACGCGTGGCGCCCGATCGGCGAGTTCGGCGACGCGCCCGGCCGTCCGGACCGGCTGGCCGCCACACTCGCCGCCGAAGGCCTGCCGGTCACCGCGCTGGCCGCCGCCTGGCCGCTCCCGCAGAGCCCGTCGTTACTGGCCACGCCGGAGACGCTGCGTCACGGACCACTCGACGCGCTGGCTGCTCTGGCCGCGGCGGCGGTCTCCCCCGTCTACGCGGACGAACCCGTCCTGAGCGACCCGCGCCGCCTGGCCGCCGCGGCCGTGCGCCGTGGGATCGGCGCCGAGCTGGCGCCCGCCTGGCTGGTCGTCGCCCAACGGGCCGCCCGCCCCGGCCAGGCCGCGATGTCCCTGCCACAGGCGTTGACGGCCGGCCCGTCCGGGTCGGTGACCGAGCTGATCGGCACCCCGGACCGCGGCTGGCTGCGGCGCGTCGTTCGCGGCTGGTCGCCGGTGCTGTCGCCGGCTACCGGAGACGGCACGGAGAGCCGGCCGGGATCCCCGATGACGGCCGTGCCTCTTCCGACCGGACGACTGCTGGAGGAGCGGCTGCTCACCGCTGCCCTCGAACACGACCTGCCGGCGCTGCGCCGGCTGCTCACCGGCTGGATGACCGAACTGCCGATGGTCGCCGCCGGCAACGTGCTGGTGGACGGCGACCGGTACGCCCCGCTGGACCCGTCCGTGCCGGACCAGCCGGACGTGCTGGCCCGGTTCGCGCACACGCTGATCACCGGCGGATATCACCACCCCTGGCCCGGCGTGACCGACCTGGCCCGCCTCATCGCCGTGCTCGCCGGGGCCGCCGGCCTCGACACCGCGCCCGAGGCACCCGGCGCCGACGGCCCGCACGGCCGCCGCGAGCAGGAGATCCAGCTCGACACGCTGCGGCAGCGGCTCGCCGACGCCGAGGACCGGTGCCGGTTCTTCGAGATCGAGCTGGACAAGCGTGAGGCCGAGTTGGGCCGCGCCAAGACACAGATCGCCGCGTTCAGCGGCAACCTCGGCTATCGCGCCGCCAAAGCCGGGCTCGTCCTGGCCCGCGCCGCCCGCAACCGCATCCGAAAAGGACGATCATGAGCACCCTCGGCATCATCCAGGCCCGGATGGGCTCCACCCGGCTGCCCGGCAAAGTGCTGCGCGACCTGGGCGGACGCACCGTCCTCGACCGGGTGGTCCGGGCCGCCCGGGCCAGCGGCGTCGTCGACGACCTGGTGGTGGCCACCACGATCCTGCCCGACGACGACGCGGTCGAGGCCGAGTGCGCGGCGATCGGGGTGGACTGCTACCGCGGGCCGGTCGACGACGTGCTCACCCGGTTCCTCGGCGTGCTGGAGACCCGGACCGTCGACGACGTGCTCCGGTTCACCGCCGACTGCCCGCTGCTCGACCCGCGGCTCGTCGCCCGGGCGTACCGGGTGTTCGCGGCCGCCGGTGTCGACTACCTGACCACGTCGATCACCCGGACGCTGCCGCGCGGCCTGGACGTCGAGGTGATCCGGGCCGCGGTGCTCAAGGAGATCGACAAGCTGGCGTACGACCACCACCGCACCCACGTGACGTCGTACGTCTACACCCACCCCGCCGACTTCGACCTGATCGGGCTGACCGTGCAGCCGGACATGTCGTACCTGCGGCTCACCCTGGACACCGAGGACGACTGGCAGCTGATCGAGGCGATCGTCGACCACTTCGGCGACGCGCCCATCGCGGTCCGGGAGGTGGCCGACTGGCTCGGCGGGCAGCCCGCGCTGGCCGAGCTCAACGCGCACATCATGCAGAAGGACCTGGAGCAGGCGTGACCGCTGTCGGGATCCGGTGTGACGCCGGGGCGCTCACCGGAGTGGGACACCTCGTGCGGTGTGTGGCACTCGCCGAGGAACTGGTCGGCCGGGGTGTCGACGTGCACTTCCTCAGCGACCTCGGCGGGGTGGCGTGGGCCGGGGCGCAGCTCGAACAGCGCGGCCTGCCCTGGCATCCGGCGCCCTTCGACGAGATCGGGCTGGTCTCGGCGGTGCGGCGGCTCCGGCTGGACGCGCTGGTCGTCGACTCGTACACGCTGCCACCGGCGCACAGCAAGGCCGTGCGGGCGGCGGGGACGACCGTGCTGGCCATCGTGGACGGTGACCCACGTGGGCAGGACGCCGACATCTACGTCGACCAGAACCTCGATGCCGTGCTCGACGTCGGTGACGTGCGGCTGGCCGGTCTCGACTATGCGCTGCTGCGTTCGTCGGTGCGGCGTCTCCGGCCTCTTGCGGCGCCGGTGAGCTCGTTCGACCGTACCCCCAAGGTTGTGGCCTTCTTCGGCGGAACCGACGCCTACCGTGCCGCGCCGCAGGTCGCCCGGCTGCTCTCGGAGGCTGCGGCGCCCTTCGACGCGACCGTCGTCGCCGCCGACGCGAGCCTGCGCGCCGAACTGCTCGCGGTCCCGGCGGGTGAGGGCCAGCGGTTCGAGATCATCGACCCGACCGACCGCCTTCCCGAGCTGCTCGCCGGCGCCGATCTGGTGGTCAGCGCCAGCGGCACCTCGACGTGGGAGCTGCTCTGCCTCGGGCGGGCCGCCGCGCTGGTCCAGGTCGTCGACAATCAGATCCAGGGGTACGAGCGGACCGTCGCCCGTGGCTACGCGGCCGGCATCGGCCGTCTCGGCGCGTTCGACGACGACGCCGTGACCACGCTGCGACGTCTGCTGCTGAAGCCGGGCGACCGGACCGCTCTCGCCGTCCGGGGGTGGGAAGCGGTCGACGGCCGCGGTGTCGAGCGGGTGGCGGACGCCCTGCTCAGGGTGCGGTGACGTCGATGACGACCTTGCCGACCACATGGCTCTCGACGGCCTCGTGGGCCTCCGCGACCCGCTCCAGCGGGAAGCGCAGGATCGGTAGCCCGGCATCGTCACCGACCCGGAAAGCTCCCGTGTTGACCGCCTCGGCGACCGCCGCGACCGCGTTCGCCTTCTCCTCGGGCGTGGTGGTGTAGGTCAGCACGAAGTCGAGGCTCGCGTTCTTCACCATCGCCTTGAAGCTGGGCACGCTGAACTTCCCGCCCACGTAGATCGCGATGTTGCCGCCCGGTGCGAGCACGTCCAGGTCGGTGTCGAGATTGTCGGTGTTCACCTCGACGATCAGACGCGGGCCCTCCGGGCTGACCTCACGCACACGGGCGGCCACGTCCTCCTCCCGGTAGTCGATCACCGTGTCCGCACCGGCGGCCAGTGCCAGGACCGCCTTCTCCTTCGAGCTGACCGTGGTGATCACCGTGGCGCCGGACCACTTGGCCAGCTGGATCGCCGCGTTGCCGACAGCGCCCGCACCCCCGGCGACCAGCACGGTCCAGCCGTCCAGAGCGCCGGGCGCGAGCCGGGCCGGACCGTCCGCCGCGACGGTCAGACAGCGGTGCGCGGTGAGCGCCGGAATGCCCAGATCGGCGCCGACCTCGAACGGGACGTCGTCGTTCATCCGGACCACCTGGTGCCGGGGCAGCACCACGTACTCCTGGGCGGTGCCGTTCTCCCGGCCGTACCCGGCGTCCCACACCCAGACCCGGTCGCCCGGCTCCAGATCGGTCACGCCGACCCCGAGAGCGTCCACCACACCCGCGCCGTCCTGGTTCGGCACCCGAGGTGGAGCCACCCCGTCGGGCACGCCACGGCCCGCCCGGGTGCCGGTGTCGGTCGGGTTCACCGCGGAGAGCACGATCCGGACACGCACCTCCCCCGCACCGGCAAGCGGCAGCTCACGGTCGACGATCTGCAGGACGGAGGCGGGACCCGGCTCGGCGAATACGGCAGCACGCATACCCCCACCCTATTCGCGCTCAGTGGCCCCGCCGGGTTGCCGAACAGTAGTGACGGCAGTCCGCCACATTCTCGGAGGTACCCGTGCCCACCGTGTTGATCGCCGACGACGAGGTCGACCATCGAGAACTGCTGACCCTCGCGCTGCGCCGGATCGGCTACGACGTGGTGACCGCCGCCGACTCGGCCGGCGCCCTGGCCCGCCTCTCCGACGGCGGCATCGACGTCGCCCTGATCGATGTGCGCATGCCGGGCGGCTCCGGCATCGAGCTGTGCCGCCAGATCCGCAGTTCCCCGGAGACCGAGCTGCTGCCGATCATGGTGATCAGCGCCGACGTGCACCGTCACCAGGTGATGACCGCGCTGCACGCCGGGGCCGACGACTTCCTGCCCAAACCGTTCAGCCGGGACGACCTCACCGCCCGCATGGAGACCCTGCTGCGGACCCGCCCCAGCGCCGTGGCGCGCGCGGCCGCGGCGGCCCGGGCCGCTCTGCTCGCCACCCGGCACGCGCTCGTCGACGAGCCCGCGGCCGTCCCCTACCGGTACACCGCCTGATCACTACTCGGCGGGAACCCGCCCGGCAAGCGGGTCCCGCCGTCAGACCGTCGCCGTGCCGAGGACCTTCCCGTCCTTGTCGGTGATCAGGATCGCCTCGACGTCGGTGGCCTGGGTCGAGCTGGCGCCGGTCAGTTTCGCCTCGCCGTCGGGGGTGCCACCCCAGACCGCGGCCTGCTCGGTCTGCCCGCTCCGGTTGCGGACCAGGCACAGGAACGGCCCGTTCCCGCTGATCCGGGTCACGTCGAGCGACACCTCGACACCCCATTTCTTGGGGGTGAGCTTCGCCTCGCCGGTCAGGCCGCTCCCCGGTGCCGGCTGGAACCGCGCGTCGATCAGCTGCACGCTTGCGGTCGGCTGCGCCACGGGATCGTTCGGTGGGTTGCCGTTGGCGAAGATCCCGTAGGTGACACCGGCCGCCGCGAACAGCGTGACCGCGGCGACGGACAGCCACCGCATCCGGTTGACCCGGGTCTCCTTGAACTTCTCCGCCCGCATCCGGCTGAGCAGAGTCTCGATGTTCTGCGAGCTCGGCCTGGCGGCCGGACTGACCGCGAGCGCCGCGCCACCTCCGAGGTGACGCGCGTCCGGCATCTTCTGCAGCATCTCCGGTACGGACGACAGCCGGTCCAGCTCGGCCCGGCACTCCGCACAGTCGGCGAGGTGGGCGTCGAGCAGTTCGGTGTCCGTCTCGTCCAGACCGCCCAGGAGGTAGCCACCCAGCAGTCGGTGCAGTGTCTGGTGGTCGTCGAGGTCGCTCATCGCAGCATCCCCATCTCCTCGAAGACGGTACGCAGCGCGCGTACGGCGTAATACGCGCGCGATTTCACCGTGCCCTCGGGCACCGAAAGTCTTCGCGCCGCGTCCGCCACGCTCTGCCCCTCGTAGTACATCTGCTGGATCACCGCCCGGTGTTCCGGCGACAGGCGTTCGAGCGCCTCCGCCACCAGCCAGCCTTCCACCATCTGATCGACATTGTCTGCCGACGGCACCGAGTTGACCGCGTTCTCATCGGCGACCAGCTTCGGCCGGCGCTGTTCGGCGCGCCAGGCGTTGGTCACCACGTTGCGAGCGATGGTGAGCAGGTACGACCTGGTCCGTCCCGGTTCCGGGTCGAGGTGGTCGATGTGCTTCCAAGCTCGTAACAGCGTCTCCTGAACCAGGTCCTCCGCCTTGTGCCGGTCGTTCACGTACCGGGAGACGAAGTTGATCAGGACGGCATAGTGTTCGGTGTAGAGCGCGGTCATCAGTTGCTCGTCGGGGTTCACCCGTCGCTTCATCGGCGCCAGCTCTCCCCTCGGGTTCGGCCCGGCCACCCGGATGTACATCGTGGCATGTGGACCGGTTCAAGCGTGGCCCGCAAATCTGGAAAAGGTCGATGCCCGGCCCTCTTTCGAGGACCGGGCATCAGTGAGCCACGAGGACGTCGATCAGGACGCCTTGCAATCCGCGCGCTTCTCCAGGTCCGGTCCGCCGCCGTACCTGAACGTCCGTGCGCTCAGCTTCGCCAGGGTGTACTCGGTGGAGCCCACGGTGTAGAAGGTGGGCTCCACCGCCGTCGTCGTCCCGATCAGCGAGATGCTGCCGATCCGGGCGGCGGTGGTGTTCTCGGCCTTCCCGATGACGCCGTTGCCCATCTGGGTGCACGGCTCCAAGTTGTCCGCGGCCACCTCACCGAAGACCTTGACCAGGGTCGTCTTGGAGAAGTCGATGGTCCAGTGCTTGGCCGGGAAGTAACCGACCCACTCGGAGTCGTAGGCGATCCACCAGGCGTTGTCGTGGAACTCGACGCCGAACCGCTTCGTGGCGTCCAACGGCAGCGTGTCGCCGGGCCGGATGTTCTTGCTGTACTGCTCGAAGCCGCAGCCGTTGTAGCACTGGGGCACGTTGTCGACCCAGGAGTAGACGAACAGGTGCGGGTCGTCGTCGCCGTTCACGACCCGGTCGACCGTCCAGCCCACCTCGACGACCTGGTCGATCTTGTCCTTGCTCGACACCACGGCCACCTCGGCCAGCGTGTGGAAGTCGTTCTTGGCCAGCGTCGGCTTGTGGATGGTCAGGTTGGCATAGGCGCCCTGGGTGACGACGTCCTGTGAGGCGACGTTGTAGTGGTAGACCACCGTCGCGTCGGCGGCCGCCTTCGAGTTGATCCCCGGAGGCGCCGGCGGCACGACGTGGGTCGTCTCCCGCTTGAGGGATCCGCTACGGGAGGTGCGGCCCTTCGGCGCGTACGCCTCTTCGGCCTCGTCGCCACTCGCGTCGGGAGCGGCGGCGTCGAAACCGGATGCCTTGAGCGACTTGCTGCTCGCCCCGTCCCGGCCGGTCTGGATGGCCTCGGGCCTCGCGCCCCACGGAAGACGGGCCGGCGGGGTGGGAGCCGACTCCTCCACCTCGGCCGGGGCCGCGGCGGGGGCCGGGCTCTCCGGGATCTCCTCGGCGCCCGCGTTGAGAGTCGAGACGACCCCGATGGTGCCGATCACGACTGCGGATATGCCGGCGGCGAGCAGCCCGCGGCGAGACTTCAACACGTGTCCGTCCTCGTTGTCGGGACAACGGAGGGGGGCCTCCGGCGGCCCTTTCCGGGCGCGAGGGTCACCCTATAGCGTTCACTATTGGGTAGGGACCGTCTGAGCAGCGTATTTCGGCGGAACGGACGATCGGGCTAGGCCGATCTGGTGACACATCGACCGATTTAATGCACCCAGTGTGTCGCCATGGTTGCGGAACGAAGTTTTTCGCACCCTCTCCAGAAAGAGGCAAAGCTCGACAAGCTTCTTTCCGTCGACAAGACATCCGGGGTTCCGCAGACACGGCGGTCGATCATGTGATAAAACCTATCACGTCTATAGGGTTTATAGAGGAGGCAGGCCACCGTGACGCTCGATCACCTCGCCATCGCTCAGCGCTTCTCGGCCGCTGCCGCCGCGTGGGCCGTCACACCCCGGTTCGATCCGGTCGAACGGTGGTACCACCGTCTCGCCGTGGCCGACGACCACGAGGTCTGGCTGCTCACCTGGCTGCCCGGGCAGGGCACCGAGATCCACGACCACGGCGGCTCGGCCGGCGCCTTCCACGTGCACGCCGGGACCCTCGCCGAGGACACCGTGGCGGTTCGCGACGGCGCGCCCCGGGTCGTCTCCCGCGAGCTGGGCGAGGGGGCCGGCCGCCGGTTCGGCAGCCACCACATCCACCGCATCGAGAACCGCTCCAGCCGGCCGGCCGTGAGCGTGCACGTCTACGGCCCGGCGCTCACCACCATGACCAAGTACCGTCTCGGCCCGGACCGCCTGGATGTCCTGACCGTCGAGCGCGCCGGCTCCCAGTGGTGACCCGCTACCGGGGGTAGACCACACCCGAGCGGCCGCTGTAGAGGTGCCGGGTGCCGTCCCGCTCGCGGCCGGTGTTCGGCGCGTCCAGCCAGACGATGTAGGCCGCTCCCGAGGTCAGCCCGGTGATCGTGGCACGTACCGAGCATCCGGTCGCGGCCGGCACGTCCTGCCACACCGGCTCGGGCTGAGGGCCCGCCACGACGCCCTGGAGCACCGCGGTGACCCGGTAGTTCGAGCCGCCCTGGGTCGGCCACTCCACGGTCAGCGACCCGGCTCCCGGCGTCACCTCGACCGGGATCATCACCGGCTCGGTCCGCGGCCAGATCCTGGTGCAACTCGGGTCCGGGGACGGGGCGGCGAGCGACACCTCGGCGGTGGCGGTCGGCCTGCCGACGGTCGCCGCCGGAGACGGTGTCGGACTGCCCTGGTCGACCAGGATCCACTGCTTGCCGGCACCGGCCGTCGCCGACGAGTCACCGGCCTTGTCGCCACCGGCTCCGAGCGCGGCGCAGCCGCCCAGCGTCAGCGAGGCCGCCGCCAGCGCGAGCGCGATCCTGGTGTGCCGCATCAATCCCCCGGGGTCGGTGTCCCTCACCGATCGGCGGGGCCCGGCCCGTCCTTAGCGCCCCGGCCGTATCGGCTCGGCGAACGTCCACCCCTGGGCGAGTACGGCGTCGACCGCCTCCACCGCGGTGCGCAAGCGGTGGCCGTACCCCCGGTCAGCTCCTGCCATGGGGTGTCGCCGGCCGCGAGGCAGGACCGGAACCGATCGGTCATCCATTGCCGCAGGTGCTCGCCGTCACGCAGGCCGTCGTCCTCGAACGGCACGCCCGCGCAGTCGGTGAGCAGGTAGAGATCGGGAGACCGGACGAACTCGCGGACCTCCGGCGAGGAGCTGCCCAGATAGCGCTCCTCCCAGATCGTGGTGGCGAAGGCGTCGGTGTCGCCGAAGAGCACCGGCGAGCCCGCTCCGGCGGCGGCGTCCTCCGCCGCGTTCTGCTCGGCGGCCACCGCCCGGAAGTCCGCGCGATCCCAGGTCACGTCGAAGACGGTCGCCTCCGGCCGGTCCTTGCGCAGGTCCGCGAGTTTGCGCTCGGTCAGCTCCCGGCCGAACTCGGGAACCCACCGGGTGCCGGCCCAGACCCCGCCGCGCAGCCGGAAATGCCGGGCCAGGGCGCGTGCCGTCGTGGTGGTGCCGGTCGACTCGGCGCCGACCACGATCACCCGCCGGGCCAGCCATCCCCGGGCGCCCGCGCGGAGCCGGTCCCAGTGCGCGACCGGGTCGGCCCGGATCGCCGTCCCCGACACCGGGATCCGGCCGCGGTCCGGGTCGACCAGCACCGCCTCGGCGTGGAAGCGGTGGGCCAGTTCCGTCCCGTACGCCTCCGACGAGAAGACGGCGTCCACCCGGTCGGTGCCGGCCGCCGCCCGGAAGACCGCCATGTGCAGCTCCCAGACCGCCGGATCGGCGTAGTCGACCGGGTGGTCGTCCAGCACGCCGGCGAACCGGACGCGGGGCCCGTGCTCGGCCCGCAGCCAGGCCAGCCGGTCGGCCAGCGGGATGCTCTCCCGGGAGGACGGCGCCACCACCACGGTGACCCGCTCACAGGCCTGTGCGGCCGCGTCGATGAGCGCATGGTGCCCGGCGTGCGGCGGGTAGAACTTGCCGACGATCAGGCCGTGCCCATACCTCACGCCCGCACCGCCGGCCGCTGGGATCGCTCGACGGCACGCCAGGACCGCAGACCCAGCACGCAGAGGATCATGAAGGCCACGTAGAGGATCGCGGTCAGCCACAGACCCTTGTAGCCGTAGAGCGGGATGTAGATCACGTCGGCCACGATCCAGATCCACCAGCTCTCGACCAGTTTGCGGGTCTGGCCGTAGGTGGCGAGCAGCGAGAGCGCCGTCGTCAGCGCGTCGGCCAGCGGGACGGTCGACCCGGTGAGCCGGTCCAGGAAGAGCCACAGCCCCGCGGTCAGCAGCACCCCGGCGGCGGCCAGGCCGAGCCACTCGGCACGGGTCGTGGAGCGGACCACCAGACGGGTCCGGTCCGCGCCGCCGTAGAGCCAGGCCCACCAGCCGTAACAGCCCAGGACCACGTAGACGATCTGGAGGCCGGCGTCGGCGTACAGGCCGGCGCTCCAGAACACGAGCATCAGCAGGAGCACGTTGAGGACGCCGACCGGCCAGTTGAGGATGTGGCGGCGCACCAGCAGGCCGACGTTCACCAGCCCGGTGAGGAACCCGAGCACCTCCGCCCAAGAGGTCGCGACGCCGAAGGCCACCAGGGCCGGACTGTTCAGCCAATCGATCACGGGGTCAGCATCCATGGTCCGGACGCCCCCGGGGAAGCCGGTTTCAGGCGGTGGGGCGCAGGCGGTGGCCGGCCATCTCCAGCTCGCCCTCGTGCACGTGCACCGGCGTCTGGAGGCCGGAGTCGTCGCGCAGCACGACCGACTCCCCCTCGAGCCGGTAGGTGCCACGGGCCTGCCGGCGGCGCCCGGCCACCTCGCCGGCGTAGGTGCCGTCCCGGCGCAACTGGAGCTTCACCGCGCCGTCCGGACTGCGCCAGGCGCCGATCACGGCCGCGTCGGTGATCACGAGGGGGTGGGTGAGCGCGGAGCCGGCGTACGGATCCGCGGCCCCGCCCATGGCGATGGCGAGGACGGAGGCGGCGTCGAGCACGGTGAGATCGACGTGGAGGTCACAGGACGTGGGCATGGTGTCGGTCTCTCCGGTTCGGCGGCGGGTCGGCCTCTCCGGTCGGCACCGACGGCTCGCGCCCCTGGTTTTCCTGAGTTGCGATGGGGAGCGAACCGGTGGGCAAACGGGTGCGGACGATCAGCCGGTGGCCCGCAGCGCCGCCGTGACCGCGACCGTGAACTTCTCCAGGTAATCCTCCTCGATCGGCTCCCGGGCCACGGCCAGCCGCCAGTAGAGGGGCCCGATGATCAGGTCGACGGCCACGTCCGGGTCGGTGCCGGCGGGCAGCTCGCCCCGGGCCACCGCCTGGCCGATCAGCTTCTCGCCGACGGCCTGCTGGTGGGTCCGCAGGGCACGCTGGAGCGTCTCCGCGATCTGCGGGTTACGGGCCGCCTCGGCCATCAGGTCCGGGATGATCTGGGAGGCCACCCGGTGCTGGAGGGCCGTGCTGACGATCATCAGGAGCAACGAGAGGTCGCCGGAGAAACTCCCGGTGTCGGGAAGTGGAACTTTTCGTTCCGCGACATCGGAGATTATCTCCATTACCATTTCGAGCTTGTTGCTCCATCGACGGTAGATGGCCGTCTTGCCGACACCGGCACGACGGGCAACCGCCTCGATGGACAGCCGGCCGTAACCGACCTCTGCCAGCTCTTTCATGACCGCGTTGCGAATCGCCACGGTGATGTCGCCTCGGAGCACCGCCGCTCCGGCAGGTGCGCGCTTTATCGTCGCCACCCGGTCACTATAGCGCTACGACGTAACGGTTGCGTTCCGCCGTTTGGTCAGCTACCGTCACAGCCGCGTCGATACGAACCCGTTCCATCGACGCGGTGGAGGGCCTGTCATGCTGCATGCTGTGTCCTCGCACCAGGCATCGGATCCCGCCGCGCCCCAAGGGCCGACCAGATCGGAGCACCACCCCATGACAGAGACGGCGGTCGCCTCGGCCGACGCCGGCCTCTCCCTCAAGGAGCTGGCCCGGCGCAACGGCTTGAGCGCTTCCGGGCGGCTTCCCAGCCTCTCGGAGTACTCGCGGACCCTCTGGGCGTACCGGCACTTCATCCGCGCACACGCCAGCGCGAAGATCACGTCCTCGCTGGGCAACACCAAGCTCGGCGCGGTCTGGCAGGTGCTCACACCGATCATCAACGCCGCGGTCTACTACGTGATCTTCGGTCTGGTCCTGGGCGGTCACCAGGAGATGCCGAACTTCATCGCGTACCTCTGCATCGGTGTGTTCGTCTTCCAGTTCACCCAGTCGGTGGTCCAGACCGGCGCCAACGCGATCACCGGCAACCTCGGCCTGATCCGCGCGCTGCACTTCCCGCGCGCCAGCCTGCCGCTGTCCGCCGCGCTGGTCGAGATCCGCAACTTCATCGTGGCGCTCTTCGTCCTGATGGGGATCGTGTTGATCACCGGCGAGCCGATCACCTTCCAGTGGCTGCTCCTGGCGCCCCTGCTGCTCCTGCAGTCGATCTTCAACCTCGGGCTGGGCCTGTTCATGGCCCGCTTCGGCTCCAAGGTCCGCGACGTCAGGCAGCTGATCCCGTTCGTCATGCGCTTCTGGCTGTACGGCTCGGCCGTGCTCTACCCGGTCACCAAGTTCGGGGAAGTGCTGAGCGGCTGGCAGCTCCAGGTCGTGGAGGCCAACCCGCTGCTCGTCTTCATCGAGCTGGCGCGGCACGCGCTGCTCGAGGAGGCGGTGCTCGCCAACACCCCCACCGTCCTGTGGATCGAGGCGACCATCTGGAGCCTGGTCGTCGGCATCCTCGGTTACCTGTACTTCTGGCGTGGAGAGAAGGGCTACGGCCGTGGCTGACAACGAGCGCATCCCCACCGTCATCGCCGACGAGGCCCACATCGTCTACAAGATCCACCAGGCCGGTTCGGTCAGCTCCAGCCCGCTCGCCAGCTTCAAGCGCCTCACCACCCGCTCCAAGAACGCGAACGTCCGTGAGGTGCACGCGGTCAAGGGTGTGAGCTTCATCGCCTACAAGGGCGAGGCGATCGGCCTGATCGGCACCAACGGCTCGGGCAAGTCGACCCTGCTGCGCGCGGTGGCCGGGCTGCTGCCCGTCTCCAGCGGCGCCATCTACGCCTCCGGGCAGCCGTCGCTGCTCGGTGTCAACGCGGCCCTGATGAACGAGCTGCCCGGCGACCGCAACGTCGAGCTGGGCTGCCTCGCGATGGGCATGTCGCCGGCCGAGGTGCAGGCGAAACGGGACGAGATCATCGAGTTCTCCGGCATCAACGACAAGGGCGACTTCTCGACCCTGCCGATGCGGACGTACTCCTCGGGCATGTCGGCCCGGCTCCGGTTCTCCATCGCCGCCGCGAAGAAGCACGACGTGCTGCTCATCGACGAGGCACTGGCCACCGGTGACGCGAAATTCCGCAAGCGCAGCGAGGCACGGGTCCGGGAGCTGCGCCAGGAGGCCGGCACGGTGTTCCTGGTCAGCCACAGCGAGCAGTCGATCCGGGACACCTGCGAGCGCTGCATCTGGCTGGAGGCCGGCGAGATCCGGGCGGACGGCTCGACCTCCGAGGTGATGAAGGAGTACGAGGCCTTCTCCCGCAGGTAGGCCCCGTACCCCTCGTGTGCCGCGCTAGTTGACCGACAGATGCACGTGGTTGGTGTGGTCGCTGGACGGGTCGCCACCCGCCCCGCTGTACGACTTCCAGCCACTGCTCGGTAGCCAGATCCGGCGGTACCAGATCACGTAGAGCACGTTCAGATCGTCGGCGTTGTTGATGAAGTAGTTCGCCAGGTTGTCGCCGTACGTCTTGTCGCCCCCGGTGGCGTCGCCGCCGAAGGTGCCCTTCTCGGCGGAGAAGTCACAGGCCCGGCCCTTGGGGTGCTCGCCGCTGTTCTGCGTGCGCCAGCACTTGGTGAACCGGGTGAACCCGTCGGCGCGGGCCTCCTTGTAGGCGTGCAGCAGCGTCGAGGTGACGCAGCCGCCCGTCCCGGTCGGGTCGGTCTGGTTGCAACCGCTGCCGCTCGGGCCCGGCGCCGCGTCGGCGCTGTCGCCGCCGTCGGACGACGATCCGGCGTCGTTGCCCTGGTTCGCGGCTTTCAGAGCGGCCTCGGCCTGCTGCTTCTGCTTCGCCATGACGGTGACCTGCTTCTGCTGGTCCTTGATGGCGATGTCGAGGGCGTCCTTGGCCTTCTGCTGAGTATCCCGGGTGGTCTTCAGGTCCTGGATCGCCCGGTTCTGGTCGGCGGCCACGATCGCCAGCGTCTCGGCCCGGCCCAGGAAGCCCTCGGCCGAGTCGGAGGTGAGCAGCGCCGCCATCGGCCCGCCACGGCCCGCGGTGTACGCCTGGGTGGCGAGCAGGTCGAGCCGGTCCTGCTGGGGTCCCAGGTCGGCGTCCATCCGCTTGAGGTCGGCGGTCAGCTTGGCCTGCTGCTCCTTGGACGTCTTGAGCTTGGCCTTGGCCTCCACGAACCCCTTGGAGGCCTTCTCGAGTTTGTCGATCAGTGACGCGGAGCCACCCTCGCCGTCGTCACCGGAGTCGCCGGGAGCGGCGAGCAGCCGGGGGCCGCGGTGGCCGGCGTCGGGGCGACGGCCAGTCCGCACGCGGCGATGAGCAGCGCCAGCAACGCCGCTATTCGCCGCGCAGTGTTCTGCTGCACAGGCATTTCCTTCCGTCGGCCGCCGACCGGGTTAGCTGACGGGTTCGGGACGAAGGAGATCCCTACCGCTGGGTGGCGGATTCACCCCAGGGATGCGACCTATTCACGACCGACCTGGAGCTTCGCTTTCGGCAGGTCCACGACGATGCTCTCCACCATCGCGAATAGGTTGCACAGTGGTTCCCCGGCTCGCCATTGACGGCGATTAGGCGGCGGCTCCCGTGCGGGAACCGCACCGACCATACCCACTCGATCGACAGATCGACAGTTATCGCACGCCCCGCAATTGCGTCGACACAGGCCGTGACTGCAATTACGGAAGGTCGTTGCGAGGTGACACTTTTGACCGTTCCCAGGGTCTGATCCACGGCGATATCTCGGGTAAACTGGCCGCCGGTCCTGCCAGGACGGCACCGCCCCCGAGTTGCCGGCAGGCCACCGCCCAATCGTCGAAAGGCGAGCCGGGGAACCAGGTCACTGGGGTGTATCCGCAGTTTGCGGTAGGGATTGCTTCCGTCCCGAACCCGTCAGCTAACTCGGTCGGCGGTGACACGGAAGGAATGTTGATGACCGCAAGTCCCCGCCGGTGGCTGATACTTGCCCTGGCGCCGCTGGTGGCTGTCGTGATGCTCGCGGCACCCTCGTCTCCGGCCTCGGCCGAGCCCGGCGGCCCCTCGTCCACTGCTCAAGAGCAGGAGCAGGACGGAAACGACAAGAACGCGATTCTCTCGGATGTGATCGAGAACACCAACCGTCGTTACGTGTCCGCCAAGGCGGCGGTCGAGAAGTCGATGAAGGCCCAGGCTCAGCTCGCCAACCAGATCAAGCAGGCCGAGGGCCGGCGGGACGTGCTGATCCCCGAGGTCGACAAGATCGCCAAAGAGCAGTACATGACGGGCAACCTGAGCTCGATCGGCTACCTGCTGAACGCGAACTCCTCGGGCGACTTCCTGGAGAAGGCCGTCTCCCTCGAGGAGATCAACCGGCTGCACGACGCCAAGCTGCGCGAACTCAACGAGGCGCTCCGGACCATCACCGAGAGCAAGGCCCGGCTCGACGCCGAGGTGAAGCAGCAGCAGCAGGACGCCGCCGCGATGAAGAAGCAGAAGGACGCCGCGACCGACGCGCTGGCCCTGGTCGGCGGCAAGGGTGTCACCAACGGTTTGGTGGTCGCCGACTCGCCCGAGGCCGCTCCGGCGCCCCGCAACTCCAGCGGTGGCTTCTCGGCCGAGGGCTGCACCGAGAAGGACCCGACCACGAACGGCTGCGTCACCAAGCGCACGCTGCACATGTACAAGGAAACCAAGAAGGCCGGCTTCAGCAACTTCGTCGGATGCCACCGCGACGGTGGGCCGTTCGAGCACCCCAAGGGCCGCGCCTGCGACTGGTCGCTGCAGAAGTCGGGGTTCTCGACGTTCGACACCGACAAGGAGTTCAGGTACGGCAACAACCTGATGGCGTTCCTGGTGCGTAACGCCGACGCGCTGGGCATCTACTACGTCATCTGGAACAAGAAGATCTGGTTCCCGGCGAACGGCTGGAGCAACTACCACGGGGTCAGTGACCACACCGACCACGTGCACGTATCGATGCTCTGAGCCCCGGCGCAACGAAACGGCCCCCGTCCTCGCGGACGGGGGCCGTTCTCCGTAGGTCAGTGCAGCGAGCGCCGCACCGGTGCCCGGCCGTGCGGCTGGGCCGGCGCCGGACCGGCCGGAACCGCCGCCGGGATCGGCATCGTCACCGGACGGACCTGGGTGACCTCCAACTCCTTGCCGTGGTGCAGCAGCGTGAGCCGGGCCTGGCCGCCGCCGTTGCGCAGCGAGTAGGTGACGTCGTCCGAGGTCACGCTCACCCGCAGTCGCAGACCACGCCAGAGCAGCGAGAACTCCAGGTGGTTGATCCGGCTGGGCAGGCGCGGGGCGAACGACAGCTGACCGTTGAAGTCCCGCATACCACCGAGCCCGGCGACCAGCGACATCCACGTGCCCGCCAGAGATGCCACGTGCACCCCGTCCCGGGCGTTCTGGTGCAGGTCGTGCAGGTCCATCAGGGCGGCCTCGCCCAGGTAGTCGTGCGCGAGCTCCAGGTGCCCGGTCTCGGCCGCCATCACGGCCTGGACACAGGCGGAGAGCGACGAGTCCCGTACGGTCCGGGCGTCGTAGTAGGCGAAGTTGCGTGCCTTCTCCTCCGGCGTGAACGCGTCGCCCCGGATGTACATCGCCATGACCAGGTCGGCCTGCTTGATCACCTGCTTGCGGTACAGGTCGAAGTACGGGTAGTTGAGCAGTAGCGGGTACCCCTCCGGCGGGGTGTTCTCGAAGTCCCACTCCTGGAGCCGGGTGAAGCCCTCGCACTGCTGATGGACACCGAGCTCCTTGTCGTACGGGATGTGCACGGCCGCCGCCGCGTCCCGCCAGGAGGCCGTCTCCTCGTCGTCGACCCCGAACCGCCGGGCCAGGTCCGGGTGGCGCTTGCAGGCCTCGACCGCGGTCATCAGGTTCTGCTGGGCCATCAGGTTGGTGTAGATGTTGTCGTTGACCACGGCGGTGTACTCGTCGGGCCCGGTCACGCCGTCGATGTGGAACCGGCCGTGCCGGTCGTGGTGGCCCAGCGACCGCCACAGCCGTGCCGTCTCCACCAGCAGCTCCAGGCCGACCTCACGCTCGAAGTCGTAGTCGCCGGTGGCCTGCACGTAACGGCGGACGGCGTCGGCGATGTCGGCGGCGATGTGGAAGCCCGCGGTGCCGGCCGGCCAGTACCCGGAGCACTCCTGCCCGCGGATGGTCCGCCACGGGAACGCGGCGCCCTGCAGGCCGAGCGTCTGTGCCCGCTCCCGGGCCAGGTCCAGGGTCGAGTGCCGCCAGCGCAGCACGTCGGCCGCCGCGGAGGGCTGGGTGTAGGTCAGAGCGGGCAGTACGAACGTTTCAGCGTCCCAGAAGGTGTGGCCGTCGTACCCCGGCCCGGTGAGGCCCTTGGAACCGATCGGGCGCTGCTCGGCCCGCGCGCCGGCCTGCAGCGTGTGGAACAGCCCGAAACGGACCGCCTGCTGCACCTCCGAGTCGCCCTCGACCTTGACGTCCGAATGGTCCCAGAACGCGTCGAGGTAGTCCTTCTGCTGCTGGACCAGGCCCTCCCAGCCGTCCAGGCGGGCGCTGGCGAGGGCCGCACCGACCTGGTCACGCAGACCGGGCAGCGAGCGCATGCTGGACCAGCCGTACGCCGCCAGCTTGACCACCCGCAGCTTCTGCCCCGGCTCCAGCCGGCAGGCGACCGTGGTGCGCAGCCAGTCCGGGTGGCCCTCGGTGGTGATGGCGTGCCGGCCCGGCGTCTCCACCAGGTGCTCCATGGCCGCGGCCATCCGCAGGTCACTGGCCTTGGTGCGGTGCACGAGGATGCCGCCGGTGGGCTGCTCCAGCATCTCCTCGGCCTGTAGCGGGCGGTCCAGCACCGCCGCGACCCGCGGGTCCTTGCTCATCGGCGGCAACTGCTCATTGGCCACCAGCTCGGACTGGAGGATCAGCCGGGTGGACGCGTCCAGCGGCTCCACCTCGTAGAGGAAGGCCACCACGGCGCGCTGGGTGAACGACACCAGCCGCACGGTCCGCACCCGGATGCCCTGGCCGGCCGGCGACACCCACTCGACGACCCGTTCCAGCGTGCCGGCCCGCAGGTCGAGGCAGCGCTCGTGGGAGCGCAGCTCGCCATAGCGCACGTCGAACGGCTCGTCGTCGACGAGCAGGCGCATCAGCTTGGCGTTCGTGACGTTGACCATGGTCTGGCCGGACTCGGGGAAGCCGTATCCCGCCTCGGCGTGCGGCAGCGGCCGCAACTCGTAGAACGAGTTCAGGTAGCTGCCCGGCAGGCCGTGCGGCTCGCCCTCGTCCAGGTTTCCGCGTATCCCGATGTGGCCGTTGGAGAGCGCGAACACCGACTCGGACTGGGCCAGCAGGTCCAGATCGAGCCGGGTCTCCCGGATGTGCCAAGGGTCGACGGGGTAAGCCCGTTCACGGATCACGGTCGTGCCTCTCGTAACCGATTTCAGAGGAGGTCTTTTAGATCTTTCACCACGACGTCGGCGCCATGTTCCCGCAGCGCCTCAGCCTGGTCCACCCGGTCCACACCGATCACGATGCCGAAACCGCCGGCCCGTCCGGCAGCCACGCCCGCCTGCGCGTCCTCGTAGACCGCACAGTTCGCCGGGTCGACGCCGAGCAGCTCGGCGCCTTTGAGGAAGGTGTCCGGCGCGGGCTTGCCGGGCAGACCCAGCTCACGCGCGACGACCCCGTCCACGCGGGCCTCCAGGAGGTCGGCGATCCCGGCCGCCTCCAGGACGTCCTTGCAGTTGGCGCTCGCCGACACGACCGCGCGGCGTAGACCGGCGGCCTTGGCGGCCTTCAGATACTCCACCGATCCGGGGTAGACCTGAACGGCGCCTTCTTTGATCTTCTGTAGCACGAGCAGGTTCTTGCGATTGCCGACGCCGTTGACGGTCTCCCGATCGGGGGCGTCGTCGGGGTCACCCTCGGGCAGCGTGATGCCCCGCGAGGCCAGGAACGTACGGACCCCGTCCGCACGCTGACGGCCGTCGACATATTTGTGGTAGTCGGCTGCGGAATCGAACGGCACGAAAGGTAGCTCATGTCGATCGGCCCACGATTTCAGGAACACGTCGAACGTCTGTTTCCACGCAGCGTTGTGCACCAGCGCGGTTTGCGTGAGCACACCGTCAAGATCGAATAGGCAAGCGGTCACCTGTGAAGGAAGTCCGAGCACGCGCCCAATGTAGCCGGACCCGATCCCGGGCGAGAGGCGAAGGGCAGCTTCACATTTCCACGATGGTTTACAAGTGGTTCAAGCTGCGGAATCCAAGATGATCCGCAGTCCGATCGACGTCCCGATCGGCCCGGTCGCCGTGGTGACCTCGTCACAGAGGTGATGCGCCAGCCACAATCCGCGCCCGCCGACCTCCAACGCCTCCGCAGCGTGCAGGCCGTCCAGATAGGGACCCGGGATCCCCGGACCGGAATCGGTCACCACGCACCACACCGAACCGTCCTCGATCTTCAGGACCACCCGGCCGTTGCCACCGGCGTGCAGCACGACATTGGTGAGCACCTCGTTGACGGCCAGCACGAAAGCGTCCTGCCGGTCGCCGGCCAGACCCGCCGCCGCGAGCAGCCGGATCGCCTCGTGCCGCAGAACCGCGATGTCGTCCGGGCCGAAGGCGCGGTCCAGCAGCACCGGCCACTCCCGCGGCGGGGCGGCATCGACCCTCGGCTCCCCGTCGAGAGCCGAACGCACGCTCTGGCCGATCCTGTCCTCCACCGTGGTGCAGCCTACGCGCTGTGGCCGACCGGTGGCGGGAGGCATCCGAGGAACCCGCCCGGAAGTGGCGCCGAAGGAACGATCAGCGCCAGCCCACATCGATGCGGTCGCCGCGCTGGTCGAAGAAGTGGACGGCGTCCATCCGGACCGAGACGGCGAGCGGGTGACCGTGCGAGACCTGCGGATACGGCGCGAGGCGGACGGCCAGCTCAGCCGGCTTGCGGTGGTGCCGGCCGGGGTCGGTCGCGACTCCACCGGGGCCCTCAGGGGCCACTTCCGCGGCGCCCGGGCGCGTCAGCCGCTGGAGCGCCCCGCCGATCCGTTTGAAGGCGCCACCACTCTGACCCCGGGTGTCGGTGACTGCCGCGCCGATCTCGTCCACCACGATGGCGGTGGCGCCGATGTCCAGATATGCCAGGGACTCGTGTCCGTGGTGCTCCAGGTATCGGATCCGCCCCTGGAAGACGTGCCCCTGCGTGTCCGGGGTGACCGGCGTGAGCGCCTCGGCCCGGATGCCGACCACGATCCGCTCGCCGTGATAGCGGGCCACCGCCCGGGCCCGCGGATCGCTCCACGGCAGGTACAACGTCTGCTCGCCGAAGCTCAACGCGATGTAGCGGTCCAGGTGCACGTAGACCGCGGCCTCCAGCAGGTTCATCTTCGGCGAGCCGAGGAACGCGGCGGTGTAGAGCGTCGCCGGGCGCCGGTAGACCTCGGTCGGCGTGCCCAGGTCCTGCAGCACACCCTTGCGCATGATCGCGACCCGGTCGGCCATGGTCAGCGCCTCGGCCTGGTCGTGCGTGACATACATGGTGGTCACGCCCAGCTCACGGGTCATGCTGCTGATCTCGGCCCGCAACTCGGCCCGCAGACCGCTGTCGAGATTGGACAGCGGCTCGTCCATCAGGAAGATCCCTGGTCGACGCACCATGGCCCGCCCCATCGCCACCCGCTGTCGCTGACCGCCGGAGAGCTGACTGGGCCGGCGGCCGAGCACCTCGCCGATACCGAGCGCGCCCGCGATCGCGTCCACCCGGTCCTGGCGCGGCAACGTCTCGATGCCGGACAGCTTGAGCGGGAAGCCGATGTTCTCCGACACCGTCATGTGCGGATAGAGCGCAAAGTCCTGAAACACCATGGCGATGCTGCGGTCGCGGGGCGGCAGCTCCAGCACCGGCTCACCATTGAGAAGGATCTCCCCCCGCGTGGGATCCTCCAGCCCGGCGATCATCCGCAGCACGGTCGACTTGCCGCAGCCGGATGGGCCGAGCAGCACCATGAACTCGCCGTCCTGCACCTCCAGGCTGACATTGTCGACGGCGTAGGTGCCGTCCGGCCAGATCTTGGTGACGTCTTTGAGCGCGACGGTGGACACCGTCAACCTCCCGCGATCGAGTGCGACCCCGAGCCCACGACGGTCGGCGATCGGGCCCTAACTCTGCGAGTGCCTTCGATGGTTCACCATCGGGCGAAAGTGCCATTTGCGCATAGTGATCAATCAATTACAGATACCTGAACATCGCAGGTCTTCGGTGTGCACGTTCACACCCTTTCTTCGGAGGTACGGCCACCAACCGACGACCGCACCACACATGCACGCACTACACCGCGACGCGGACCCGGCGCCGGGCCACAAGGCGCCTCACGGGCGCCTCCCCCACGACTCGGCGGCTCGCCCGACCCCAGGGGCTGATCCTCGACAGCCATCCGGCCTAGGCGAACTCACGCAACGCCAACGGCTCACGAGGCACAGCCATAAGCCTCCCGCGCAGCGACGGATCGCGGCCGCCGCACCGGGTCCGGAGCCGTTTCGCGGCGCGAAGCCACGGCATACGGCGGAACCGTCAGGTGTGACGATCCGAACACTGTGTGTGGAAACCCCTGCTCAACGATGACCCCGGCGATCTAGGGCGCCGGCACCCTGCCCGCCACCAGGGCCGACGAGGCTTCGGGTTAGCAGCAGGCCTGGCGGGGTACGGGTAACCCCTACGGGAGCCGAACCGCCGGCATCCACCTCGGGAACGAGGGACGGCGCCCCTCCCGTACCTACCGTCGAAGTGGCCACGGCAGGAAGCCGAGGCCACCGCCGAAGGAGTGGATGAAGTGACCAGCCCCCTCAGGACCCGCTCGTTCTCCCGCCCCCGCCACAACCGCCGGATCGCCGGTGTATGCGCCGGCCTGGCCCAGCGTTTCGGGATGCGGCCCGGGATGGTGCGGCTCCTCTTCGTTGTCTCCTGCCTCCTGCCCGGCCCGCAGATCCTGATCTACCTGGCCCTCTGGGCCCTGATGCCGAGCGAGTAAAGCCACTCCGCCCTGTGCGGTGAGTGAAGCCTCACCGCACAGGCGGGCGGTCACCCGCACCGCACAGGCACGGGTGGCCGCCGCACAGGCACGGGTGGCCGCCGCACAGGCACGGGTCGGCCGCCGTACCAAGGCGAACCGTCGGCCGCACCCCACAAGCGAACGGCGCCCGCCGCACCAAGGCGAACGCTGGGCCGCACCGTACAGGCACGCGGTCGCCCGGGCCGCACAGGCAGGCGGACGTCGCCCGCCCCACCAAGGGCGAGCCTCTCGGCCACACCGCACAGGCAAGCGGCTCCCAGGGCCGCACAGACATAGGTGCCCCCGCACAGACGAGTAGTCGCTAGCGCTGCACAAGCGCACGTCGCAACAGGGCGAACGATCACCGCTCCACCAACCGAAGTCGCCCGCTTCACCAAGGCCCGAACGGTCACACAGGCGAGCGGCCCCACAGGCGGACGATCCCCCGCGGCACAAGCGGGCGTCGTCCCCGCACCTGGGAACGACAACCCGTCCCACAAGCGAAGATCGCCTCAGCCCAAGCAAACGATCACTGCTCCACAGCCCAGGCTCACCCGATGCACGGGCCGAGATCGTCCGCTACACAGGTCGAGACCACCGAGGCGAGCGCCCCAGGGGCTGCGCCAGCCGACGGATGACTATCGAGGAAAGCCCTCAGTCATCGTCGTTGGCGGTTGTCAACGGGTAGCCGTCGACGACCGCGAGACTTCCGGGCATCCCGCCCCTACCCCCGTGACGGGATGCCCGGAGCCAAACGAGAAGGGCCACTCCCCCGGCAACGACGTCCGGGGAGTGGCCCGCCTCCTTAGGCCGGCCGCCTTCGACAGAGCGGCCGCGGCCCACTCGTCGGCCGATGAAGGAAACCCGCAGCGCCTTCACCCGCCGCCGCCCCCGAGCCCAGGGCAGTACAGCAGCACCCCCTGCCCATGCCGCCGCACCAAGTGGGGCAACACCAACCGGCGGACTAAGACAGCAACGCCGCCAGCAAGAGGCATCACCCCGTCCACCGACCGACGTGTCAGGGCCGACAGCACCCGCCAACCGACCGACACGTGAAGGGCGGCGACCACCTCACCAACCCAGCCGACACGCCAAGGCCACCAACCAGCCGACACGCCGAGAGCAGCGAGGAAGGCCAGAGCGCGAGGAAGGCCAGAGCGCGAGGAAGGCGGCAACATCTCACCAACCGACCAAAGCGTGGAAGGCTGCAACACGCCACCAACCCGCCGCATGCGGCAACACCCCGCCGACCCACCGAAACGGGGAGGGCGGCAACACCCCACCAACCGAACCGAAACGCCGCGGGCGGCAACGCCCACCAACCCGGCCGACACGCCGAGGGTGGCGACGCCCCGCCCGCCGGACCGTGGACAAGGCAGTAACGCCCCGCCCGCCGGACCGTGGACAAGGCAGTAACGCCCCGCCCGCCGGACGGTGGACAAGGCGGCGACGCCCTCGGCTACCGGCCGGCGTGCGAAGACGGTGCCGTCACGCTCATGGGCTGGCGAACGACACCGTGACGGTGGTGTAGCCGAGCCGCGCGAAGAGGCTTTCCAGCATGCGCTGCGTGTTTTCCCGGGCCCGCTCGTCCAGCTCGCTCGCCCGGGCCGCCTCGGTGATCCGCTGCTGGGCGAGCTGGTAGACCTGCTGCTGTTTGCTCGGGTCGTCGCGGAAGGCGTCGCCGATCCGGTTGAACAAGCCTCGCTCCTCGGCCACCACGTAGCTGCGCTCCATGTCGAGCGCGGCCGTCGACTGCTGCGGGGCGGGCAGGGTCAGCTCGATCGTCTTCTTCTCCTCGTCGATCTTGAGCCCGTCGCCGGAGAGGGTGCTGAAGTCCACGTAGGTCTCGACCGTGCCGGAACCGACGAACAGGGTGCGCCTGTTGATCAGGAAATCGGGGATGTTGTCACGGTTTTCCTGCAGGTCGACGATCACCTGGAAGGTGCCGTCGGCCGCAACGTAACGCTGAAGGTCGCGCATGGACTGCAGCAGCACCGGCTGGCTGCGGTCGGTCGTCTCCTCGGCGAACGGGTTGTCGAACGTGGGCAGCACATTGATCGCGCGCAGGCCCAGGCAGGAGGCGACGATCAGCGCGAAGACGAAACCGACGAAGATCAGCAGCCGCGCGAACCCACTCGGCCCGGGTGCGGGCGGGGTGGTGTCAGGCCGGTCGGGGACGGCCGTGAGTTGGCTGGTGGGAGGCTCGGCGCTGGTCTCCGCAGCGGCCGGCCGATCAGGCACGGCCGGATACTCGCTGGTGGGGTGATCGGGGGTGGGCGATTCGGCCATGCCCTAACGGTACGGAGGGGGTACGACAATCCGCGACCGGAGAGCCATGACCGACCTCACGGAGGCATACGACGATTCGCGACCGGAGAGCCATGACCGACCTCACGGAGGGGTACAACAATCCGCGACCGGAGAGCCATGACCGGCCTCCCGATGTGGGTAACCCGCCGAACCGGTCAGCCCTCGAGGATCAGCACCCGGGCGTGGATCTCCTTGCGCTGCTGCAGGGCCGCCCGGAGCGCACGGTGCAGACCGTCCTCCAGGTAGAGGTAGCCCTGATACTCCACGACGTGCGGGAAGAGGTCGCCGTAGAAGGTCGAGTCCTCGGCGAGAAGCTTGTCGAGCGCCAACTCACGCTTGGTGGTGATCAGATCGGCCAGCCACACCTTGCGTGGCGGGATCTCCGCCCACTCCTTGAGCGTGGTCTGGTGATCGGGGTACGGGGCTCCATCCCGGACCGCTCTGAAGATCACGGCGGTTGCCCTTTCCGTGAGAACCGTATGCCAGCGTACCCGCGGGCCGGTCAGATCTCGTCTGACGAAGCCCACCGGCCATGATGCACCACGTCGACCACCGGACGATGGCCGCGCCGCAGTGACGGTGACCTCTTGTCGGCGGCCGGGTACCCGATGGTGAGCGCCCCGATCGGATGAAACTCGGCCGGCACCCCGAAGGCCTCCTTGAACGCCTCCACCCTGACCGCGGGCAGGCCGAAGAAGCACGAGCCGAGCTCCTCGTTGACCGCCGTGAGGTGCATGAGCAGGGCGGCGAAGCCGGTGTCGATGTCCCAGTAGGGTGCGGACCAGCGTGCCTCGTCCCGATCCGTCCAGCCTTTGTCGGGCTGGGCGTAACGGTCGAGATAAGCGGATTTGTTGGACAGCGCCACGATGATCAACGGCGCCGCCCGCATCCGCTCCAGCCAGCCGCCGTTGCCGCTGCCGTCGGCGGTGCTCGACCAGTAGAGGGCGCGGTCCTCGGCCGAGGTCAGGACCAGGAAGCTCCAGCCCTGGCTGAATCCGGCCGACGGCGCCCGCAGCCCGTGCCGCACGATCTTGTCGACCAGCTCGGGTGTGATCGGGCGATCGGGGTCGTAGCTGCGCACCATCCGCCGGCGGCGGACGACCTCGTCGAAATCCATCAGCGGAAGAGCCCCATCAGTAACGGACACCCCACGAGGCGGCCCAGGTGGAGCCGGGCGCCAGGACGATCAGGTCACGGCCGGTCCGGAAGGCGTCCGGCGGGCACGTCATCGGCTCGACCGCGATCGACCGGCGGAACCGCTCGCCGTGCAGCGTGTCGGCGGTGAAGACCTGCCAGTAGCGGAACTTGTCGTCGGCCCAGATCATGATCGGCTTCTCCGCGCCGGGGCCGGCCAGGGTGACCGTGGTGATCCCGTCGGCGTCGAAGTCGATGTCGCCGAAGGCGGTGTCGAGCACCAGGTCACCGATCCGGCGCGCCTCGGAGAAGTCGAACTCGGTGCCGGCGATCTTGGAGGCGCCGATCGGGAGCAGGCGGGCGTCGGCCTGGATCCGGGACCTGGCCGGCACGTGGAGCACGGTGTCGTCGACCGCGACGCCGGGCAGCCGAAGGTACGGGTGGACCGAATACCCCCACGGCGCGTTGGCCTCCGAGGTGTTGACCACCTCCTGGTCGCACCGGAGCCCGTCGGCCGAGACCGTCCAGCGGGAGCGCAGCAGCAGCGACCACGGGTAGCCGACCTGCGCGGGCAACGCGTACTCCAGGGTCACCGAGGCCGGGGTCTGCTCGACGGCCCGCCACCGGGACCAGTTGACCAGGCCGTGAATGGCCGTACGCCGGGGCGGCTCGGTGAGCGCGAGCTGGTAGGACTGCCCCTCGAACTCGTACTGCCCGTCGCGGATGCGGTTGGGCCAGGGCGCGAGGATCTGGCCGGCCGATCCGGGGGAGATCTCGTCCGTGCCGAATCCGTCGAGGATCTCGACGCCGTCCACGGAGTACGACCGGAGCGTCCCGCCGACCTCCACCAGGACGGCCCGGTGGCCGTCCGCCTCGATCGACCACTGGACGCCGGATTTGGCGGCTGACTCTGCGCTCATACCCGCGACACTATCGGTCGTCCGCCGGAGCCTGCTCGGGCCGGTATCGGATCAGCGCGGGCGAGGTGAGCCCGAGGACCACGGCCAGTCCCGCGGCGACCAGGCCGCCACCCACCCAGGAAGTGGACACGCTGGCCAGGTCGGCGGTGGCCCCGGCCCGCAGGTCACCGAGCCGCGGCCCGCCGGCCACCACCACGGTGAACACGCCCTGCAGCCGGCCGCGCAGGTGGTCGGGCGCGAAGGTCTGCATGATCGTCTGCCGGTAGACCGCGCTGACCAGGTCGGCCATCCCGGCGACGGCCAGCAGCGCCACCATCAGCCACAGGCTGTCGGCGAGGCCGGACAGCCCGATCGCCAGCCCCCAGACGACCACCGCGGCGATGAGGGCGAGCCCCTGCCGCCGGACCCGGCCGATCCAGCCCGAGGTCAGGCCGCCGATCATCGCGCCGATCGCGATGGCGCTGTACAGCCAGCCGACCGCCGAGCCGCCGCCGAACTGCTCCTCGGCGACCGCCGGGAACAGCGCCCGCGGCATGGCGAACACCATGGCGACCAGGTCGACCGCGAACGAGAGCAGCAGCACCGGCTGGGTGACCAGGAACTTCAGCCCGACGGCGATGCCTCGCAGGCCCACGCTGGGCTTCTCCGGAGGGGCCGACGAGGAGGCGGGGGAGATCACCGGCGGGATGGCCGGCAGCTTCCAGGTCGCCCAGAACGTCACGGTGAACAGCAGGGCGTCCAGCGCGTAGGCCACCTCCACACCGGCGTCGGTCGACCAGATGCCCATGATCAGGCCGGCGGCGAGCGGTCCGAGCACCCCACCGGCCGTGGTGGCCGTGTAGTTGAGCGTGTTCGCGGCCGGGACCAGGGGCTCCGGCACGATCCGCGGGACGATCGACTGCCGGGCCGGCGAGCTCACCGCGAACCCGGCCGCCTGGATCGCGGTCAGCGCCAGCAGCAGATGCGGGCTGCGTATCCCGCCCACCGCCTGCGCGAGCAGCGCGAGGGTGGTCACCCAGGTGATCACCGAGCTGGTCAGCAGCAGTCTGCGGCGATCCACCACATCGGCGGCGGCGCCACCCCACAAACCGAAGATCAGCAGGGGTACGAGACCCGCGACCCCGAGCAGCCCGACCCAGGTGGGCGAGCCCGTGATGGCGAACATCTGCACCGGCACGGCGACCGCGGTGAACTGGAACCCGAAGAACGACGCCCCGTTGCCGATCCATGTCCGCCGGAACGTCGGCACACTCAGCGGACGGGTATCGATCATCCAGGACCGAGGCTCCTTGACGCCCTGGCTCAAGGAGCGAGCCTCTCCACGACCCAGCCGTCGCCGGAGTCGCGGAACCGGAGGCGGTCGTGCAGGCGGCTGCTGCGGCCCTGCCAGAACTCGACGCTCTCCGGCCGCACCCGCAGTCCACCCCAGTGCGGCGGGGGCGGCACGGGGCCGTCACCGAACCGCTCGGCGACCGCGGCCAGGCCCTCCTCCAGCGCCTCGGGGCCGGGCAGCACGCGCGACTGCGGGCTGGCCCAGGCGCCGAGCTGTGAGCCGCGCGGCCGGGAACCGAAATACGCCTCGGTCTCCTCGCGGGTCACGCGCTCGACCGGGCCGGCCACGATCACCTGGCGCTGCATCGGAAACCAGGGGAAGACCAGACTCGCGTACGGGTGAAGCGCCAGCTCCGTACCCTTGCGCGACTCATAGTTCGTGAAAAAGACGAAACCGTCCTCGTCGTACCCCTTGAGAAGGACCGTGCGCGCCGACGGCCGTGCCCCCTCGCCGGCCGTGGCCACGATCATCGCGTTGGGCTCCGGCAGGCCGAAGGCCGTCGCGTCGGCGAACCAGGCCGTGAACTGGCTGGTCCAGGTGGCGGCGAGGCCCTTCTCGACGAGTGGCGGCCACTCGTTGTAATCCCGGCGCATCCCGGCCGGTGACGGCGGTTCGGTGGCCACACCGCCTCCTTCGCTCACGTCTCAGCAGCCCCGTGGGGCATCCAGGGGGACGGAAACGACCGTAAGTCCCCCGCCCCGAAACGTCAGTTGAACCAGGATGGGTGTCATCGAGAGCACAATCGCGACGGGTCGACCGTGCGGTTACCCGGCGGGCAAGATGAATCACCCACCGCAGTTCGGTTCCACAGGGAGTGCCGTGACCGACTTCAAGCCGGGGCTCGAGGGCGTCATCGCGTTCGAGACCGAGATCGCCGAGCCCGACCGGGACGGTGGCGCCCTGCGGTATCGCGGCGTCGACATCGAGGATCTGATCGGGCAGGTCTCGTTCGGCAACGTCTGGGGCCTGTTGGTGGACGGCCGGTTCGGGCCGGGCCTGCCACCCGCCGAGCCGTTCCCGGTGCCGGTGCACTCCGGTGACATCCGGGTCGACGTGCAGTCCGCGGTGGCGATGCTCGCGCCGTACTGGGGGCTGTCGCAGATGTTCGACATCAGCGACGAGCAGGCCCGTAGCGATCTGGCCCGGGTGTCGGTGACCGCGCTCTCCTTCGTGGCGCAGGCGGCCCGCGGCCTGGGTCTGCCGGCCGTCCCGCAGAAGGACATCGACAAGGCCGAGACCATCGTGGAGCGGTTCATGCGCCGGTGGCGGGGCGAGCCGGACCCGCGTCACGTCAAGGCCGTCGACGCGTATTTCATCTCCTCCTGTGAGCACGGGCTCAACGCGTCCACGTTCACCGCCCGGATCGTCGCGTCCACCGGGGCGGACGCGGCGGCCTGCATCTCCTCGGGCATCGGCGCGCTCTCCGGCCCGCTGCACGGCGGCGCCCCCACCCGGGTGCTGCAGATGATCGAAGCGGTTGAACGCAGCGGCGACGCCGACGCGTTCGTGAAGGAGGCGCTCGACAAGGGTGAGCGGCTGATGGGCTTCGGCCACCGGGTCTACCGGGCCGAGGATCCGCGTGCCCGGGTGCTGCGCCGGATCGCCAAGGACCTGGGCGCCCCGCGCTACGAGGTGGCCGAGGCCTTGGAGCGTGCCGCGCTGGCCCAGCTGCACGAGCGCAGGCCCGAGCAGCACCTGTGGACGAACGTGGAGTTCTGGGCGGCCGTGGTGCTCGACTTCGCCGAGGTCCCGGCGCACATGTTCACGTCGATGTTCACCTGCGCCCGGGTGGCCGGCTGGAGCGCGCACATCCTCGAGCAGAAGCGTCTCGGCCGGATCCTGCGCCCGGGTCTCCACTATGTGGGAGCGGAGCCGCGGAAGCCGCAGGAGGTCGAGGGCTGGGATCAGCTCCCGCATAATGTGTGACCGTGACTGACATCCGGATCCCTGACTCGATCAAACCCGTCGACGGACGGTTCGGCTCCGGGCCGAGCAAGGTCCGTCCCGAGGGGGTCGAGGCGCTCTCCGCGGTGTCCCGCACGTTCATGGGCACCTCCCACCGGCAGAAGACGGTGAAGGACCACGTGGCCCGTCTGCGGCGCGGCCTGGCCGAGTTCTTCTCGATCCCGGACGGCTACGAGGTGATCCTGGCCAACGGCGGCACCAGCGCGTTCTGGGAGGTCGCCACGTTCGGGCTGATCCGGGAGAAGGCGCAGTTCGCCGAGTTCGGCGAGTTCGGCGCCAAGTTCGTGCAGGCCGTCACCGACGCGCCGTTCCTGGCCGAGCCGACCGTGCACCGTGCGCCCGCCGGGCAGGCGTCGCACCTGACCGCCGAGGCCGGCGTCGACGTCTACGCCACCGTGCAGAACGAGACGTCCACGGGTGTGGCCGTCCCGGTCCGCCGGGTCGAGGGCGCCGACCCGGGTGCGCTGCTGCTCACCGACGCCACGTCCGGCGGCGGCAGCCTCGATGTCGACGTGCGCGAGACCGATGTGTACTACTTGGCCCCGCAGAAGGCGCTCGGCTCCGACGGCGGGATCTGGCTGGCCCTGATGTCGCCGGCCGCGATCGAGCGGGCGTTCGAGATCAAGGCCTCGAAGCGGTATGTTCCGCAGTTCCTCGATCTGGTGACCGCGATCGAGCAGTCCCGGCTGGAGCAGACGTACAACACGCCGGCGCTGGCCACCGTCTTCCTGGCCGCCGAGCAGGTCGACTGGATGAACGCGCAGGGCGGCCTGTCCTGGGCGGTCAAGCGCAGCGCGGAGAGCGCGGCCGCGATCTACGGCTGGGCCGACCGGTCGTCGTTCGCCGAGCCGTTCGTCACCGACCCGGCGCTGCGGTCCGCCGCGGTCGCGACCATCGACTTCGCCGACGGTGTGGACGCCGCCGCGATCGCGAAGGTGTTGCGGGCCAACGACATCGTCGACACCGAGCCGTACCGGAAGTTGGGCCGCAACCAGTTGCGGGTCGCTCTCTACCCGACGGTCGACCCGTCCGACGTGACCGCCCTCACCACCTGCATCGACTATGTCGTGGAGCGGTTGGGGTAGGGCGTCTCCCCCGCATACGCCCGGAGGGCGGCGCAACGATCCGGAGTGGGATTGAGCGTCGCCCGGATGGGTAGTGACGAGTCTCATTGCTGTTGACGACGGGGTGGCCGTACCCCTAAAAGGGTTCGAGGGAATTTGGCAGTGGAGGTTGAAGATCATCTCCGCTGGTCAGCATCTTGACGGCGTGGCTTACCCCCATTGGGTGACCAAGGCGCGTACCGTGTTCCGAAACGCGCCCGGGTGGATGACTCTCGGGATGTCCAGGCCAATCGCGACGGGACGGAGGCAACGCATGCGGCCGGTACGCTTCGTCGCCCTTTCCGAGGACGGTCACGCTCTGGTGCTCGCCGATGAGGTCGGCCGGCTCCTGGCTCTCCCCATCGACGACCGGATCTCTGGTGCACTCCACGAGGGCCCGGCGACCCCTGGCAGCGCCGTCGCGGTGCTGGTGTCCGACGCCAGCACGCCGACCCTGTCTCCGCGTGACATCCAGGCCCGCATCCGTTCCGGTGAGTCCGCGGAGGATGTGGCCCGCATCGCCGGTGTGCCGGTCGACCGGGTGCTCCGCTATGCCGGCCCGGTGTTGCAGGAGCGCGCCATGCTGGCGCAGCACGCCCGCCGCACCCGACTGAAGACGTCCGATTCCGGTCAGCCGCTGGCCGAGGTGGTCGACAGCCGGCTCGCGCAGCACGGCATCGACACCGAGAAGATCTCGTGGGACGCGTTCCGCCGTGACGACGGCACCTGGCGCATCGTCGCCACCTGGCCGTCCGGCAAGGCCACCGCGCAGGCGATCTGGGACCTCGACAAGGGTCGTCAGGTGGTCTCGCCGCACGACGACATGGCGCAATATCTGTGCGCCGAGCGGCCCACCCAGATCCTCGGCCAGGACCCGGCTCCGGAGCGCGGCGGTCACGGCCTGCCCGGCCCGGCCCGCAGCACCGAGCCGACCCGTGGTGGTCACGGTCTGCCCAACGCGGACCCGGCCGCCGCCCGCTCGACCCGCGACTCGATTCGGGCCAGCCGCGACGCCCTGCTCGCGTCACTGGACCGTCCGCTGGAGGGCTCGTCCGGCCGCAGCCTGGAGTCGCCCGCCCGGCGCCCGGTCGCCGGCGGCGCCGCGGCGCTGCTCGGCGGCGGTTCCGGTTCGGCCTTCGACGACGACGCCGACCTTCCGAAAGAGGTGCCGGCCGTTCCGTCGCTCGCGGTGCTGCGCCCGCGCCGCACGGTGGGCCAGGCCAACAGCCAGGCGAGCAACGACGGCGAGGAGGGCAACAAGCCTCGCAAGCGGCTCCCCAGCTGGGACGACGTGTTGTTCGGCGGCGGTCCGGCCGCCCGCGAGTCCTCCTGAGCCGGCTCTTCGTCGCGCTCTTCCCCTCCGAGGACGCCGTCGACCATCTGCGCCGTCACCTTCCGGCGCAGGCCGCCCGCCGACCGGAGAAATGGCACGTCACGCTGGCTTTCCTCGGTGACGTGCCGCAATCCGGTGTGCCGGTCGTCGCGGCCGCCCTCGCTGACGTGCCCCCGCCCGGGCCGATCCCTCTACGTCTGGCCGGGGCGGGTCGTTTCGGGGCCGTGACCTGGACGGGCGTGCACGGCGACCTGGAGTGGCTCGGAAGGTTCCGGGAGGACGTCCGGCGCTCTCTGGCGGACGCCGGCTTCCCGATCGACGCGCGACCGTTCCGGCCGCATCTCACGATCACTTATCGGTACGATCGCCGCCTGGCCGCCCTTCTCGACGACTACTCCGGCCCGTCCTGGACCGTGGAGGAGCTCGCCCTGGTCGACAGCGTCGACGGCGACTACGTGCCGGCCTGGACGCGCTCCCTGTCCCCCTGAAGCCTCGGTGAGCGATGAGGGTCGGGTGTCGCGGCGGGTGGCTGGACGGTGATCAGACGGCCGTGCCCGGCTCGTGGCGCAGGACCAGGCCCGCCGCCTCCAGTAGGCCCTCGACGCGGACACGCTCGAAGTCGAGCTCCACGCCGTCCAGGCCGTGCAGGAACTCCCGGATGCCGAGGCATCGGCAGGCCAGCCGGAGCCGGGAGTCGTAGGCGGTCATCACGGCCGCGTGATAGGCCTCGCCGTGCGGGCCGGAGCGGCGCTGATGGTCGAGACGGCGCAGGTCGTACGCGATCTGCTCGATCGTCGGCATCCGCAGCCCCGCCAGGCGTGCCGCCGGGTCCCACAGCCGCATGGTGCGGTCCAGCCGGCGATGGGCCCGGTCGTCGCGTCCGCGGGGTCCCCGGTCGTCGCGGCGACGGTATCGGCGGACCACGCGGCGCACCGAAGCTCGCTCACTGTGATGCTGCTCACGCAACTCGCTGCGACCGCGACGGGTGAACAGGCGGCGCAGATCGGAGGTCCCGCCCGTGATCAAGATGGTTGCGGCGCACGGCAGGATGAGCAGCGCCGACAGCGCCGCCGACAGCACAGCAATGTGCGCGATCGCCACGGTTCGACGCTAGGCGCTGACCGGGCAGCCGGGAATACCCGTTCGGCGGAGCACACCATGCCAACATCACGGTAGGTGCGGATTCAGACGCCGACGCCCGAACCCGACCGGGCGAGCGGTTCCGCGTGCGGCCGGGCCGAAACCGGGCCGCTGGGCGCAACCGTCTCGGCCGGCACCGCGGCCTCGGCCGGCCGGGCGAGCTCCAGGCGAAGGTGAGGGCGGGACCGGAGCGTGAGCCGGATCCGGTCACCGCTGACCCGCAGTTGCCAGATCAGCGCGCCGATCGCGGCCACGAAACTGATCAGCCCGGCCGCCCAGATGCTCGACGGAACCCCGTAATGCTCGCCCCACCAGCCGGAAAGTGACGCGCCGATCGGTGTGGTGCCGAGGAAGACCAGCACGTAGAGCGCCATCACCCGGCCCCGGAACTCCGGGTCGACACCCATCTGCACCCGGTGGTTGCAGCCCTGAGCCAGATAGATCGAGAAGAACCCGGTCGGCACCAGGAGCAGCGCGGCGGTCACGAAGTCGGGCGCGAACCCGACCGCGAACTCGAACACCCCGAAGGCGAGCGCGGCACCGATCACCAGGTAGGGACCGGGACGGGCGCGGCGACGGGTGCCGGCCAGGGCCCCGCCCAGCGAGCCGATCGCCAGACAGGTGGTGAGCAGGCCGAACGTCGACGGGCCCGCATTGAAGTCGATCTTCGCAAGGGCGGCCAGCGTGACCGGGAAGTTGAACCCGATCATGCCGATCACGGCCATCATGCTGATCGGGAGCAGCAGGTCGTGGCGCTTCCCGACATACCGCAAGCCGTCGATCACCCGGGCCTCGCCGCGAGCCTTGCGCTCGGTGCGGTAGAGGTCCTCGGGGCGCATCCGCAGGTAGGTGAAGACCGGCGCGACAGCCAGCGCCGTCGAGATCAGGAACACGCCGGGGGTGGAGAGCAGCGCGAGAAGCACCCCGGCGAGGGCGGGACCGCTGATCCGGGCCACGTTGAAGGTGGCCGCGGAGAGCGCCAGCGCATTGGGCAGCAGGTGCAGCTCGACCAGCTCGGAGACGAAGGACTGCCGGACCGGGGTCTCGACGGCGTTCGCGATGCCGAGGAACAGCGCGGAGACGAACACGTGCCATAGCTCGACCACCCCGGCCGCGACCAGCACCGCGAAGACGATGGCGAAGACCGCGAAGGCGGCGTTCGCCGCGATCAGGAGCTTGCGCTTGTCGTAGCGGTCGGCCAGGCGCCCGCTCCAGAGGGTCAGGAGCATGACGGGTACGAACTGGAGCGCCGTCACCACACCGAGAGCGCCCGGTGAGTTGTCGGAGAGCTCGAGGACCAGCCAGTCCTGGGCGGTGAACATCATCCACACGCCGATGAGCTTCACCATCTGCCCGGCGGTGAAGAGCCGATAGTTCTTTACCTGTAGGGATCGGAACATGGCGTTCAGAGCGGCCGCCCCCTAGTTTCGTCGTACGCGTCATACCCACACGTGACGAAGCGGAACGACCGGAGCCCTTTCAGCCGCGAGCGACTCGCTGCATGATCTCAGCGGCCCGCGCCAGGGTCTCCCGTTCCTCCGGAGTGAGCCGCTCCAACGC
The DNA here is from genome assembly GCF_050956125.1 of Actinoplanes sp. CA-252034. Classification (NCBI taxonomy): domain Bacteria; kingdom Bacillati; phylum Actinomycetota; class Actinomycetes; order Micromonosporales; family Micromonosporaceae; genus Actinoplanes; species Actinoplanes sp. CA-252034. The sequence continues at coordinate 417,145 of NZ_CP191846.1, read as the reverse complement.
GGCGGCCAGCCACTCGTTACGGGCCCGCTCGTGCAACGCGTAGACCGCCCGGCCCTCGTCGGTGGCGGCCAGGATCACCTGGCGCCCGTCGGTCGGATGCGGTGTACGCGCGACGAGCCCGCGCTCCTCCAGCTTTCCCACGATCTTGGTCATCGTCGGGGGCTGGACCCGCTCGACGTCGGCGAGCTCACGAGGAGTCAGCGCACCGGCCAGTTGGAGGCTGGTCAGCGCGGAGAGCTGACTGAACGTCAGGTCACCGACCGGGCGGGCCTGCCGGACTCGCCGGCTGAACCGGATGATCGCGTCCCGCAGCGTTTTGGCCAGCGTGTCCGCTGTCGTGCGCTCCGTCGTCATCACCCGCTCCGTCACGGTCCTTAGCCTAGCTAATGAGCATGGCTAACGACATCGGTTGACCCATATGACAGCCGTCACCGGGCCCGTGGAAGCACCCGGTGACGGCTGGACGAGCCTCAGAGGATCCAGGACTCCAGCGGACCCCGCGCGAAGTACAGCACGAACAGGGCCGCGATGCCGTACATCAGCGGGTGGATGTCGCGCGCCCGGCCCGTCGCCAGTTTCAGCACCACGTACGAGATGATCCCGGCGCCGATGCCGTTGGAGATCGAGTACGTGAACGGCATCAGCGTGACCGTGAGGAACGCCGGCACCGCGATCGTGTAGTCCGACCAGTCGATCAGACGAACCGTGGTGATCATCAGGAAGCCCACCACGACGAGCGCGGTCGACGCCGCCTCGAACGGCACCACCTTCACCAGCGGCGCGAAGAACATCGCCACCAGGAACAGCGCGCCCGTGACGAGGCTCGCCACACCGGTCCGGGCCCCCTCACCGACACCGGAGGCGCTCTCCACGTACGACGTGTTGCTGGAGACGCTGGCCGCGCCACCCGCCGCCGCGGCGACCGAGTCGACGAGCAGGATCTCCCTGGTCCGCGGGGGCATGCCCTCGGAGTCGAGCAGATCACCCTCCTGTCCGACCGCGACCATCGTGCCCATCGTGTCGAAGAAGTCCGTCACCAGCAGCGTGAAGACGAACATCAGCACGACCAGCGGACCGGCGGTGGTCCACGAGTCGAGCACGTTGAACTTGCCGATCAGCGACAGGTCGGGAGTGTCGATGATCTGGTCGGGCAGCGCCGGCACGTTCAGCGACCAGCCGCCCGGCTTGACCACGGCCGGACCCAGCTTCGCCACCGCCTCGACGATGATCGCCAGCACCGTGGTGCCCAGGATGCCGATCAGGATGGCGCCCTTGATCTTGCGGACGAAGAGCACCAGCGTGAACAGCAGGCCGATCACGAAGACGAAGGTCGGCCAGGTCACCAGCTTGCCGCCGAGGCCCAGCTCGACCGGGACGGTGGTGTTCGCGGCGTCCGGGATGCGGTGCACGAACCCGGCGTCGACCAGACCGATGATCATCAGGAACAGGCCGATGCCCACGCCGATCGCGGTCTTCAGCTGGGTCGGGACGGCCTTGAACACGGCCGTACGCAACCCGGTCAGCACCAGGATCAGGATGAGCACACCCTCGATGACGACCAGACCCATCGCGTCGGCCCAGGTCATCTCCGGCGCGATCTCGTACGCCACCAGCGCGTTCACGCCGAGACCGGCGGCCAGGGCCAACGGGAAGCGGCCGACCACACCCATCAGGATCGTGATCACACCGGCGACCAGGGCGGTCCCGGCCGCGAGCGCGGTGATCGGGAGCTTGGCGCCGGCGGCGTCGATGCCGCCGGCCAGGATGAGCGGGTTGAGGACCACGATGTAGGCCATCGTGAAGAACGTGACGACGCCGCCACGGATCTCCCGGCTCAGCGTCGAGCCGCGCTTGGTTATCTCGAAGTACCGGTCGAAGCCGGTAGGGGCGGCCGCTTCGGTATCAGCAGACATGGGACCTTCCGAAAGGATGGCGCAGGGGTGAACGCGCGCATGCTTTCAGATGCAACTACTCCCGCAAAAGCGAAGTGATGTTACAACTCTCACGCGCCGCTCCGATGCGATCCGTAATGGTCGTACCCTGGCGGAGTGAGTGACCTGTCTCCCGCCACGCGCGCCGGCGAACCCCTGCCGGTCCTCGCCGTGGTGACCGGGACGAAACCGAGGCCCGCCCCCCTGGACCCGCCCATGGTCCCGTTCGCGCTCGCCGGTGTCGCCGCCTTCGCCCTCGCGTCCCTGATCACCTGGCTCGGCGGCGCGCCGCAGTCCTGGGTCGAGATCAGCGTCGCGGGCCTGGTGTGGGGCATCCCGGGCACGCTGAGCATGGTGGTGCACGACCGGGGCCGCAGGCGCCGCCGCGCGCTGACCCACCCGGATTTCCAGGTGGTGGAGGAGAAACCCTAGCTGTGGCCGTAGTCCTCGGCCGGGTCACCCGACTCGACCGAGCCGTGGCCACGGCTGACCGCCACCGCCTCGACCTCGCTGTCGTCGTAGATCGTCGGCAGCTCGTCGACCGGCTGCTCAACCGCGCTCAGCAGCGCCTCCGAGTGCGCGCCACAGCCGTGGTCGGCGCTCACCGCACGGCCGTCGTCGGGCGCGTAGAGGTTGCCGCAGACACCGAACATGGTCCGCAGCGAGCCGGCCAGCGGCAGGTAGAAGCCACAGGTGCCGCAGCGGGCGTTACGCGGAGCGGCTGCGGAGATCGGCGCCTCGGGGCCGGAGTCGCCGTCATACCACCGCTGGGCCGTCTCCATCCGGCCCTCCTGCGACATCACCCGGGACCGGCCGAGGCCCAGCTCCCAGGAGACGTCCTCGACGGCGGCGTCGTCACTGAGCACATAGCCCGGGGCGAGGCGGTCGTCGTCGGGCGCCGTGGGCATCAGGTCACCGACGCCGAGGTCGCCGGGCTGGACCCGCTCGTTCCACGGCACCCAGCCGGGGGCGAGCAGAGCGTCCGAGCCGGGCAGCAAAACGGTCTCGCAGACCGTCACATGGCGGCTCCGTGGCACCCGAGTCACCGTGACGGCCCACCGCCAGCCGCGGTAACCGTCGAGATGACTCTCGAAGAAGTGGGTAACAACACGGTCGCCCTCGGCGATCGCGTCGAGGTGCTCGCCGATGTCGCTGGGGTCCACTTCGGTGATGGCACCACGGGCCACCCCGACAGCATCGGCACAGACCTGGTCGAGTCGGGCGGCGCGAGAGGTGGTCCTGGAGGTCACCCGCCCATTGTTGCCTACCGAACCGGGTGACCCGCAACGACTCCCCAGATAGCCGGGCGTCAGAGGCGGCGCGGGTCGCCAGGATCAGTCAGGATGGTTCCCATGCCGCAGTTCTCCGCGCTCGGGCGCATCGTCGGCACCGGCATCAAAGCGGGCCGGTTGGTGGTGCGCGGGTCGGTGCGGGGTGGCGCCTGGGCCACCCGTCGCGTCGGCCTGGCCCGTGCCAAGGGCGCGGCCAACGAGATCGGCATGATCCGGCTCTTCGACCTGCACGCCGTCTCCTGTGCCGGTGACGCTCTCATCGCGATCGGACTCGCCGGGACCATCTTCAGCGTCCCGCTCGGTGAGGCCCGCAGCAAGGTGGCGCTCTACCTGCTCATCACGATGGTGCCGTTCGCGCTGCTGGCCCCGGTGGTCGGCCCGCTGCTCGACCACTTCCGGCACGGCCGGCGATATGCGTTGGCGACCACGTTCCTGGGCCGGGCGTTCCTGGCCTATGTGATGTCCGACAACCTGCTCGGCTGGGGGCTCTATCCGGCTGCCTTCGGCGTGCTGGCGCTCTCCCGGGCGTACGGTGTGGCCCGCTCCGCCGCCGTGCCCCGCCTGCTGCCCGACGGTGTCGGACTGTCCCAGGTGGGCGCACGGGCCAGTGTCTACGGCACCTTCGCCGGCGCTCTGGTGGCGCCGATCGGGCTGCTGGCGTTCAAGTTCGGGCCACAGTGGCCGCTGCGGGTGGCCACGATCATCTTCATCGTCGGCATGGTCGTCTCGTTGCGCCTGCCACCACGCGCCGACTCCGACCCGCCCGAGGCGCTCCCCCGCGCCTGGCGCACGATCCTCGGCATCAGCCGCGACGCGGACCGCCCGCTCTCCAACCGCCTGGTCGTCGCCACCCTGATCGGCAGCAGCAGCCTGCGCCTGCTCTACGGCTTCATGCTGCTCTTCCTGACCTTCGCGATCATGGGCGGCCAGCTCACCACCGAGGTCTTCGGCCACGAGCTGGGCCGCAACATGGCGGTCGGCCTGGTCGGAGGCGCCCTGGCGCTGGGCACCTTCCTGTCCACCGCGGCCGGCACCGGGCTGCGCATCCGGCGACCACTGGCCCTGCAGTCCAGCGGCCTGATCGTGACGGCCGGCGTCGCCGTGCTCACCACGATCTTCTACAACCTCGCCATGGTCACGCTGCTGGCCCTGCTCACCGCCACGTTCAGCGGCCTGGCCAAGCTCGCGGTCGACGCCAGCATCCAGGAGCGCGTGGTCGAACGACAGCGCGCCACCGCCTTCGCCCACTCCGAGACGGCTCTCATGCTCGCCTGGGTGTCCGGCGGCGGCCTCGGCCTCATCCCCTTCGACGGCCGGCTCGGCCTGGCCTTCGCCGCCCTGCTCGCGGTGCTCGCGGCGGCCCGGGCCGCATGGTCGGCGGCACGTCTGCACAACGAGCGGTTGGCGGGCCGGCCCGACGCCCCGGTCCCCGACGACAACCCCCTCGGCGGTACGGCCACAACGCCCGTCTCCCGCAGCCCACGCCCCGCCACCCCGCACGACCTCGGCGGTACGGCCACAGCGCCCGGCACGCGCAGTCCACACCCCGCCACCCCGCACGACACCATCAACCTCGACGACACCACCGACCTCCGTGGCGGCTCCCCCGGCGACCTCCGTAGCGGCTCCCCGGGAGACCTCCGTGGCGGCTCCCCGGGTGACCGGAGCCGCGCCCCGGGCAGTGGCGCGAGTTCCGGCCGTGGGGTGGGCGGCGGCGTGAGCTCCAGCCGTGCGGCGGGTGACCGCGCCGGTGCGGTACCGGACGACGACCGGGAAGCCTGGCTAGAGGCCGACGAGGCCTGGGCCGACGATCCGTGGACGGCCGGCGGCGACGGGACCGGCTCCGGTCCGGGACGCGGCCGACCCGGCCAGGGGGCCGATGCCCGGGCCGGGCGTCGCGGCGATCGCACCGCGCGGCCCGGTGGGGCCCCCGGCCAGCGGCACTCCGCCGACCAGCCGTCCCGCGACGGCGACACCCAACGACTCGACCCCGAACCCGACAGCCGGCGCTGGTGGCAGCGGAAAAGCAGGACCACGACCCCCGCGGGCCGCGCAGCGACGTCAGGCCGCGGCGGCGACGGTGGCCGAAGCGGCGGCGAGCCGGTCGACGGCCGTCCGGGCGGCGTCACGGGCCGGGGCCGCGGTACCGACACCACCACCCGGAGCAGCAGCGAGCCCGGCGGCGGACGCGCGGCCGGCATCGGTGGCCGGGCGCGCGGGTCCGAGAGCGCGAGCGGCCCTGGCAGCGTGGGGCGCAGGTCCGACGGCGCGAGCGGCCCTGGCAGCGTGGGGCGCGGGCCCGACGCATCGGGTGGCCTCGGTGGCCGGGAACGCGAGCGCGGGGCCGAAGGAGCACGTGGCGCCGGTGGGCGGGCCCGCACTCGTGACGAGTCGGGCGGCTGGAGCGATGATGGCCGGGACCCGGGCGGGGAGAGCGCCGGCCCGCCGGTGGCGCCACCCGGGTACCACGTGTACCGGCCGTCGTCCGCCGGGTCGGAGACGCGTGACGGTGATCCTGCGGAGAATGGGGACTCGTGAAGGCGTACCCCCTCCTGGTCGTGACCGCGGTGACCGCTGAGGCCGATGCCGTCCGGGGCGACCTCGACCCGGGTGATGTCGTCGTCGAGGCCGTGGGGGTCGGGCCCGCCGCGGCCGCCGCAGGGACCGCGAGGCTGCTCGCCGGCCGCGCCTTCCGTGCCGTGATCAGCGCCGGAATCGCCGGTGGTTTCCCGGGCCGCGCCGACGTCGGCGCACTGGTGATCGCCACCCGCAGCATCGCCGCCGACCTGGGCGCCGAGTCACCCGAGGGATTCCTGCCGATCGAGGAGCTCGGCTTCGGCACCAGCGTCCTGGAGGCCGACCCGCGGCTGCTCAAGACTCTGCAGACCGCGCTGCCCGGCGCGGTGGCCGGTGACGTGCTGACCCTGGCCACCGTCACCGGGACCGCCGCCACCGCCGACCGGCTCGCCGACCGCTTCCCGCAGGCCGCCGCCGAGGCGATGGAGGGCTACGGCGTCGCGGCCGCGGCGGCCGGCGCCGGAGTGCCGTTCGCCGAGCTCCGCGCCGTCTCCAACCCGATCGGGCCCCGCGACCGAGCCGCCTGGCGTCTCGGCGACGCCTTCGCCGCCTTGCGTGCCGCCGCCCCCGCCCTGGCCGCGCTCTGACACGCCCCGCCCACGCCCTGACACGCCCCGCACCGCCTCGGCCGCGCTCCGACACACCTCGGCGCTGACTCTGGCCGGCCGTCGCCCCGGGCGTGGACTGCGATTGGTGTGGCGTGCCTGACGGAAGGCCTGAAGACCGGGCAAGGACCGGCTGGGCACTTCGGCCTTCGGACGAATCGTTTACACGGAAAATGTTGCTGTCGGCGATCGTGAGCGGCATGCTGCGCTGACGGACCTGTGATCAGGGACACGTGCTGCTGACAGCGAAACGAGGCATCGATGGACGACGAGAGCGCGGGCGGCATGTCAGCCGGCGCGCGGGCCAGGCTGATCGGCGCCGGGTACGCCGCGCAGGGCCTGGGCTATGCCGCGATGATGACCGCGTTGCCGTCGTTCAAGGACAGGCAGCACATCGATGACACTTTCGTGTCCGCTCTGCTGCTCCTGGTGGTGATCGCGGCCGCCGGTGGATCGATCCTGGCCGACCAGATCGCCGCCCGCTGGGGCAGCCGTTACGCGCTCGCCTCGGGCCTGTTCCTGGCTGCTGCCGGGCTCGCCGGCGCCACCGTGTGGTCACCCAATGCGATCTTCGCCGGGATCCTTCTGGCGTACGGGGTGGGCCTCGGCGCCGTCGACGCGTCCCTCAGCATGCAGGGGGTGCTGGTACAGGCCCGGCTGGGGCGCAGTGTGATGAGCCGCCTGTTCGCCGCGTACACGGCCGCCGCCATCGCCGCGGCGCTGATCATGTCGGGCTCGCTGGAGTCGGGCGCGGGCGCGGCCGTCGCGGTCGGGGTCGCAGCGGTGTATGCGGTGTTGGTGGGCGTGGTCGGCTGGCGGTTGTTCGAGCCGGGCCGGACACTGCGGTCGAGCGTGGCGCACGCCGGGACCGGCCGGAGCGTTCGCCCGATCGTGCTGGTCTGCGGGATGTTGATCTTCACCGCGTTCCTGGTGGACTCGGCGGTCAGCACGTGGAGCTCGGTGTATCTGCAGGACTCGCTGACGGCGGCCGCCTCGGTGGCGCCGCTGGGCTACGCCGCCTACCAGGCCGCGGTGCTGGTCAGTCGCCTGGTGGCCGATCATGTGGTGCCGCGGGCCGGCCGGGTGCCGGTCGCGCTGGGCGCACTCGCGGTGTCCGGCATCGGGTGCGGTCTCGTCGTGTCGCTTCCGGCTATCGGCGCGGCGGTCGCCGGCTTCGCGATCGCCGGCATCGGTGTCGGTGTGCTCGTACCGCTGGCCTTCAGCGCGGCCGGCGAGGCGGCGATGGAGAGCAGCGACGAGGTCATCGCCAAGGTGAACCTGTTCAACTACGGTGGCGCACTGCTCGGCGCGGTCCTGCTGGGGGCGCTGTCCGAGCCGATCGGCCTGCGGTGGGCGTTCCTGATCCCGGTGATCGCCGTGGTCGCGACCCTGCCCCTGGCCCGCCGGATCGGCCACCTGACCGCCCGCGAGCCGGCCGTCAGCTGAAGACAGCCTCGGAGCCGGATAGGAAGGCTGGGAGCCCGGCCGGCGCCCGGCCCGAAGGCTCGGCGCCGGATCGGAAGGCTGAGAGCCGGGCCCGAAGGCTGGGAGCCCGGCCGGAGAGAGCGCTGTGGCTAAGCTGTGCCCGTGCCGAAGCTGGTGGACCACGACCTGCGCCGGGCGGAGCTACTGGCCGCTGCCTGGCGGGTGGTCCGGGTGCGAGGTGTCGAGGGCACCACGACCCGGGCGATCGCCGACGAGGCGGGCTGTTCGCTGAGCGTGCTGGCACATTTCCTGGGCGGCAAGGACGACATACTGGTCGCCGCGCAGAAGGCGATCTATGACCGGATCGTGGAGCGGGCCTTCGAGATCGGTGGCGACCTGTTCGGGCTGGACGGTTTGCGGGCCGCGCTGGAGGCGGTGCTGCCGCTGGACGAGGAGCGGGCCGCGGACGCGCATGTCAACGTGGCGTTCGCCGGGGCGGCCCTGTCTCATCCACGGCTGGCGGAGTCACGGCGTGACTCGCACCGGGCGATCCGGGTGCATCTCATCAACTGTCTGCGCGAGGCGCGGGAGCTGGGCGAGTTGCGGGCCGGGGTCGACGACGAGGCCGTGATCGACGACTTCATCATCCTGGTCGAGGGCAGCACTCTGCTGAGCCTCGTCGACGGCTGGGCCGAGGAGGGACGCGCCGACCGGCTGTCCCGCCTCGCCAACCAGTTCGTGGATCAGCTACACGGCTGACCAGGCCGAGAATCACCGGGCCGCGAGCGCCCAGGGCGAGAAGGGCCAGACCGGATACGACCGGGCTACGAACGGCCAGGGTGAGAGCGACCCGGCTGGGCCGCGATCAGGTCCCGGTACCAGTAGTAGGAGTCCTTCGGCGTCCGTGACAGGTCGTCGAAGTCGACGTAGATCAGGCCGAACCGTTCGTCGTACCCCGCCGCCCACTCGAAGTTGTCGAGGGCCGACCAGCAGTAGTAGCCGTCCACCCGTACACCTGCGGAAATGGCGTCGGCCACCGCATTGAGGTGAGCGTCGAGGTAGGCGATGCGCCGCTCGTCGTGGACCCGCCCGTCGGGGCCGGGGGCGGCGTCGTGGAACGACGCGCCGTTCTCGGTGATGATCACCGGTGGCAACGCTGGGTACCGCTCTTTGAGCGTGACGAGGATGTCGGTGAGTGCGGACGGCACGATCGCCCACCCGAAATCGGTGCGTTCATCACTCTTGACCGGCACCGGCGAGAACGGCATTCCCTCAGGAATGTCCACTTCGAGCACCCCGCTGTAGTCCTTCCCGGCCCGCGGCGCCTCGATCATCGTCGGCTCGTAGTAGTTGACCCCGTAGAAGTCGAGCCGTGCCTTGATCAGTTCGAGGTCGCGGTCGAGCTGCGCGTCCGGCACGCCGACGCCGGCGCGGATCAGCTCGCTCGGGTAGTCGCCGCGCAGGATCGGGTCGGAGAAGGTCCAGTTGGTGAGGTCGGAGAAGAGCGTCGCCGCCGCGACGTCCTCGGGTGAGTCGGTGGCGGGCGTCACCGGGAAGTGCTGGTTGGCGATCCCCACCGATCGGGCTCCATGGGTACGCAGCACCTGCACCGCCAGCCCGTGTGCGAGGAGCTGGTGATGGCCCGCGGGAAGTGCCCCGAGCCCGAGACCGCGTGCCGGGGCGTGATCGCCGAGCGCGTACCCGTAGAGGGTGTGCACGTTCATCTCGTTCATGGTGATCCAGTCCCGGACCCGGTCGCCGAGTCGCAGCACCAGCGTGCTGGCGTAGTCGGCGAGCCGGTGCGCGGTGTCCCGGTTCATCCAGCCGCCGCCGTCCTCGAGCTCCTGGGGCAGGTCCCAGTGGTAGAGCGTGGGCACCGGCCGGACCCCGGCGGCGAGGAGCGCGTCCACGAGCCGGTCGTAGAAGTCGAGGTCACCGCCGAGTACCCGGGGCCAGGAGAAGGAGAACCGGTAGTCCTGCACACCGGCCGCGGCGATCAGCGCGACGTCTTCGGCGTACCGGTGGTAGTGGTCGATCGCCACCCGGCCGTCCTGGCCGTTCCGGACGGTTCCGCCCTGCGCCGTGAAGGTGTCCCAGATGCTCGGGCCCCTACCGCCCGCGTCGGCCGCGCCCTCGATCTGGTAGGCCGAGGTGGACATGCCGAACCGGAAGCCGGGTGGGAACTGGGGGTACAAGGTGGTTCCTTTCAGTGGATCGCCCGGAGGCGGGGTAACAGGGCCAGAGCCAGCAGTGCGAAGGCGGCCGTGACCAGGTAGAGCGTGCGGTAGCCGCCGAGCGCGGTGACGATCGGCGCGGCCAGCACCGGGGCGAGCATCTGTGGCAGGGTCCCGGCCACGTTGGCGACGCCGAGCATGGTGGCCCGGGTCTCCGGGTCGGGGAGCACCTGGGTGAGCACCGCCATGTCGACCGCGATGTACGCGCCCCAGCCGATCCCGACCAGCACGGACGCGGCGATCACGACGGGCACGACCGGGACCAAGGCCATCAGTGTGGTGCCGGCGGCGAGTACGATCGCACCCGCCGCCACGAAGACCCGGCGTTTCTCCCAGCGGTCGGAGAGCACCCCTCCGGCGAAGCCGAAGATGCCGGCGAACAGCACGTTCACCACGGTCACGATGAGCACCCAGGTCGCCGCGTCGCCGACGCCGACCTCGTCCGACAGGTAGTAGAGCAGGTAGACCAGGACCATGGCGTTGACCAGGTTGAGCAGGAATCGGATCACCCAGGCCCAGGCGAACTGCCCGCCCGGCCAGTGCCATCGACGCTTCTCGGCGGCGGGTAGGGGCTGCTCGCGGCCGATGATCAGGAGTGCCACACCGAGGGCCGGCACCGCGACGGCCACGGCGATGTAGCCGGGCGTGGTGGAGCCGGCCGTCACCGCGACGGCCGTGCCCAGGATGACGCCGATGATCTGCGCGACCCCGAACAGGGCGCCGACCGTGCCCCGCTGCCGCTCCGGCACCTGGTCGCCGATCATGGCGGCCAGCGCGGCCATCGGCCCGTTGAGCCCGACCTGCACCAGGATCCAGCCGGTGACCATGAGTGTGGTGGTGTCGGCCGTGGAGAGGACGAGGAGGCCCACGACACCGATCACGGTGCCGGCCACGAAGATCGGGCGCCGTGTCCCGAGCCGGTCGGAGATCATGCCCCACAGCGGATTGGCCACCATGGACGCTGCCGCGCCCCAGGCCGTGACCAGGGCGAGCAGTGCCTCTTTACCGCCGTCGCCTGCGAGGTGGGCCGCCTGCTCGGGGAGCAGGATCTGGATCGGCCCGAACCAGCCGGCGGCCACGCCGATCATGGCGAGCGCGTAAGCGACCATCCATGACCGGCGGACCGGTGCTTCGACAAGCGTCACGCACGGGACCTTTCCCACATCACCGTGTACGCCTCGGCGCCGCTGAGCAGCTGCTGCCGGAGCAGCGGGCCGTCGGATCCGGCCTGGTTGATCAGGTCGGTGACCCAGTCGGCGTAGAGCCCGTACTGGGCGACGCCGTCGGTGTTGAGGTTGAAGGTGCGGCTGCCGTAGACCTGCTTGGCGACCGTGGTGCCGTTGGTGGCGGTGAACGGGTAGTTGAGCGGGCTGGACGCGGCGTCGAGGCGGGGGGCCGCCTGCGGGCCGAGGCCGTTCACGTCGGTGCCGACGCCGTACCCGGTGATCTTCGACCCGTTGGCGAGCGCCCGGTGGGTGCGCCACTCGTCGAGGAAGGTCGGCGTTCCCTGGCCGTCGTCGTGGGCCGCGAAGGCGTAGCTGGCGACGAAGCCGCCGACGCCGAGCGTCCGGTTGATCAGGGCCGGGTCGGCCCAGGTGTGCACGGAGGCGACGCCCGGGTATTTCGCCTGCTCGGCCAGGTCGAGGACCGCTGACGCGGTCTTCACGCCCATGTGGTCGATGTGGATGATCATCCCGCGGTTCATCATCGCCTTGATGAGGTACGTGCCGAGGTCGGTCAGTCCGCGGGTGTTGCAGATCTTCCCGCTCGGGTAGACCGGAAGGACCGTGCCGGCGGGCAGGCCGACGCCGAGTTCGAGCAGCTTGGCGATGTCGTCACTGACCAGCGGCTGCTCGTTGTCGGACGGGCCGGTGCAACTGGTCGCCTGCCACCAGTGGCCGGTGGAGATCAGGTTGCCGACGTTGATCGCGGCGCCGGTGACGCCCTCGTCGAACCGGGTGCCGCCGAACGCGTTGTCGAACTTGTGCACCGGGTACAGGCCGCTGACGCCCAGGCTCTGCAGCTCGTTGAGCCCGGCGTCGATGTCGGCGGTGCTGCACTGCGGGACGTTCTTGATCTCACGGCAGTTGAAGATCTCGGAGTTCTCCACGCCGATCGTGACGGCGAGTTTGCCCTGGGCGGCGATGCTGCGTACCTCGGCCGGGGTCTTCGCCAGCCGGAACCAGCCCTTGCCCGGACCGCCGCTGCGGGCGTCCACATAGTCCTGCATCTTCTGCAGATAGGTGGCCTGCGCGCGGATCTGGTCCATCTCGTTGCAGGAGGTGTGCTCGGGGGTCAGTTCGCAGATCACCCGGTTGGCGACGAGCAGCACGTTGAGCACCCGCTGGCCGGACTTCCAAGCGCGTTCCAGGCTGCGGAAGTAGGAGGCCTCGTGCAGCAGGGTGTCGTACTGCGGCCAGTCGCCGAAGGTGGGCCAGCCGTCCTCGGCCGAGTTGATCGGGTCGGTGCCCGCGATGATCGCCTCGAGCAGGGCGCCCCAGCCGAGGGTGCCGTGTGACGCGCAGCCCTTGAGTGCGACCGTGACGCCGCCGGGCGCGTACGCGTCCCCGCAGTGCAGTGCCCCGCCGAAGGCCTCACCGGCGGTGACGTGCGCGTGGGCGTCGATCCAGCCGACGAGCCTGCCGTTGGCGTCGACGCCCGGGGCCGGGGTGCCGCTGACGCCGGTGGCGATGTCCGGGACGGCGACGCAGCCGCTCGCCGGGGCGAGCTTGAAGGTGGCGCCGCCGGTGCCGAGCCCACCGAGGTAGGAGCCGGCCTGCTGACCGGTCGCGGTGTTCACGAACTTGTAGCTGCTGCCGTCGGTGGTGACCGTCCAGTCGGCACGGGCGCCGTACTCGGAGCCGGCCCACACCCAGTTCATCACGCTCTGGTAGGGCGGCGCGCCGTCCTGATCGCGGAGCACGTAGCGCCCGAGCTGGGTGGCTTCGAGGCGGAACGGCTCGGCGCTGGCGACGGCGCTCTTGAAGCCGTACCCGACCGAGTCCTTCCAGACGTAGCCGATCGAACTCGAGCCGTTGAAAGCCTGGAGGGTGACGCAAGCGCCCTCCAGGTCGTAGGCGGGCGTCCAGCTCGCGGCTCTGGCGGGCGTGGGCAGCCCACCTACGAGGCCGAGCACCAAGACGCCCGCGACCAGCTTACGGATCACGAGACACCCCCTTGGTCGATCACTTGATCCAACAAAGCGGAGTGTAGGAAGGATCACACCTTCAGGGCCAGAGGGAGACGTGAATATTTTCCCTGGGGTACGGACTAGCGTGAGAGTGTGGCGCTTTCTCTCGCTGTCTCGCCGTGCCCCAACGACACCTTCGTGTTCCACGCGCTCGTGCACGGTCTCGTCCCCGGCGCCCCGCCGATCGACCTGACCTTCGCCGACGTCGACGTCACCAACACGGCCGCGCTCGACGGCACATTCGACCTGGTCAAGGTCAGTTATGCGGCGCTTCCGTGGCTGCTGGGCGACTACGAGCTGCTGCCCTGCGGCGGTGCGCTCGGCCGCGGCTGCGGGCCGCTCGTGCTGGGCAACGGCCGCACCGACCTCGACGGGGCGACCGTGGCCGTCCCCGGTGACCGCACCACGGCGTACCTTCTGTTCCGCCTCTGGGCCGCCGACCAGCGCCCGGCCCGCATCGAGGTCGTCCCGTTCCACCAGATCATGCCGGGCGTCGCCGACGGCCGCTTCGATGCCGGCCTGGTCATCCACGAGGCCCGGTTCACGTACCAGCGCTACGGTCTGACCGCTCTGGTCGACCTGGGCGAGTGGTGGGAGAGCGACACCGGCCTGCCGATTCCGCTCGGCGCGATCCTCGCCAAGCGCGGCACGGTCGACCCGGCCGAGGCGACCGTGTGGATCCGCGAGTCCTTGCGGCACGGCTGGCGCGACCCGTCGGCCAGCCAGGACTTCATCCTCGCCAACGCGCAGGAGATGGAGCCGGCCGTGGTGCGGCAGCACATCGAGCTCTACGTCAACGAATTCACTCTCGACCTGGGCAAAGACGGACTCGCCGCCGCCGACGCCCTGCTCGGGCGTGCGGCGGCGGCGGGTCTCACGCCTGCTGTGCCGTCGTTTCTGTAGACGGTTGTCAAGCGATCTTCTTGACAACCGTCTAGGCAGTAGATCTTTAACTTTGGCTGGCTCAGGTCTCGAACTCGCGGGCGACCGCGTGCACCAGCTGCGCGATCTTCAGCGAGGTCTTCTTGTCCGGGTAGCGCCCTCGCTGCAACGACGGCTGCACCGAGCTCTCCAGGACCTTGATCATGTCTTCGATCATGCTGGCCAGCTCGTCCGCCGGACGACGGCGCAGCTCGGCCAGGGACGGTGGGGCGTCCAGGAGCTTCACACCCATGGCCTGCGCGCCCTTCCGGCTGTCGACGACGCCGAACTCGATCCGCTGGCCGGTTTTCAACTCCGTGACCCCCGCCGGCAGCGCACCCTTGGGAAGGAACACGTCTCCGCCCTCATCGCTGGTGACGAATCCGAAGCCCTTCGTAGCGTCATACCACTTCACTCGACCCGTGGGCACCGCTGACCTCAACTTCACTCAATGGACACAACCGCTCACGCCAAGGCTATCCAGCGGACGGCTCGGGCCCAACTGCAATCTCACTGAGTAACGTCGGGAACACGGTCAGATCGGGCAAGACGTACGAAGCTCCGGCGGCCCACAACTCGGACTCCGAACATGGGCCGGTCGTCACGCCGACACCGGGCACACCGGCGGTCCGGGCCGCCACCATGTCCGCGGTGTGATCACCGACATACCACCGCACACCGTGCTCCACCAGTGCGGACGCCTTGCCCTCGGCGAACAGGTCACCGGCCAGTTCGTCCGCCCGCATGCCCAGGTGATCCAGGTGCAGGCCGGCAAGCCGGCCGAGTTTCGAGGTGACCACCACGACCCGCAACCCCGCCGACCGGACCGCGTCGAGGGCCTCGACGGCACCCGGCGTGGGAAGACTCGGCGTGATCGCATACTCCGGGTAGAGCGCGCGATAGGTGGTGACCGCCTCCTCGACCTCGGCCTCCGGAAACCAGTGCCGCAGCTCGGTCCGCAACGGCGGGCCGAGCCGCGACACCGCGAGATCCGCGTCGACGAAGACGCCGGTCCGGGCGGTGAGCTGCTGATACGCCGCCCGGATCCCCGGCCGGGAGTCGATCAGGGTCATGTCCAGGTCGAAACCGACCGCCGCAGGATCAGTCACCCTGACCGTGCGTGGCACGGTAGGTCAGGCTCTCCACCGGAAGAGGGAACGTCTGGTCGTCACCGAAGGGGACGGGGCGGCGGCACGGTCGGAGATCAGCTCGGACACGTGCATCCTGCCCTTCATGTCCACGCCACGCGGCCCGGCGGAGTGCTCGCCCGTCGAGACCTTCGTACCCGGCAGCTTGGACTTCGCCACTTTCGGTCCTCCTCAGATAGAGGTCCGGCCACGCCCGGACCCACCACCATCGTCCCATGAACGTTAGCGTTGAAGACGATGGCCACCACATTCGCCGATCAACTCCGGTCGCTGCCAGACGAGGCTCTGGGCGCGCTCATACAACTGCGCCCGGATCTCGTCATCCCGGTGCCGGCTGACATCTCGGCCCTCGCCGTACGCGCACAGTCCCGCAACTCGGTCACCCGCTGCCTGGACGGCCTCGACGAGTTCACCCTCGCCGTCCTCGACGCGGCCCGCCTGACCCGTGCCGCCGACACCGCCCTGACCTCGGTCCGCGCCGTGCTCGAGCTGACCACCGGCATCGCAGAGGAGGACGTCCGGCTCGCGATCGACCGGCTGCGCGTCCGCTTCCTGCTGCACGGGCCGGAGGACGGGCTCCAGGTGGTCGGCGCCGTCGACGAGGTCACCTCGCCGTACCCGGCCGGGCTCGGCCGGCCTGCCGACTTCCTCGACCCGCGGGCCGCCGCCCTCTGCGCCGACCCGGCCAGGCTGCGCCGCACCGTCCTCGCCGCCCCGCCCGGCGCGCGCGCGGTCCTCGACCGGCTCGCCGCCGGCCCGCCGATCGGGGCCCTCACCCGCGACGCCGTCGCCGAGCCGGTCCGCTGGCTCGTCGACCAGCACGTGCTGGTGCCCGTCTCGGAGGCCGGGCGGGCCCCACGCCCCGACGGCGAGCTCGTCGAGCTGCCCCGCGAGATCGGCATGCTGCTGCGCCGCGACACCGGGCCGCTCGGTGTGCTGCGCCCGTCCGCGCCCGTACCCGACGGCCCGGCCCGCAGCCGGCAGGCCGCCGACTCGGCCGGCGCCGGACAGACCATGGAGGCGGTCCGGGCCGCCGAAGCCCTTCTGGAGTCCCTGGCCGCCGAGCCGGCACCGGTGCTGCGCGCCGGCGGGCTCGGCGTCCGCGACCTCAAACGCCTCGCCAAGGCCGCCGGCGTCGACGAGGCCGGCGCCGCGCTGCTCGTCGAGATCACCTACGCGGCGGGCCTGCTCGGCGAGGCCGAGAACGGGCAGAGCCAGGACAACTTCCTACCCACCGGGGCGTACGACCTGTGGCGCGCTACCGGCATCGCACACCGCTGGGCCGCCCTCGCCCGGGCCTGGCTCACCATGACCCGGCAGCCCGGACTCGTGGGCCGCCGCGACGACCGCGACCGGCCGATCAACGCCCTCGCGCCCGACGCCGAGCGGGCCGGGGCGCCACAGGCCCGGCGGGAGGCCCTCACCGCCCTGGCCGAGCTCGGCCCCGGCGCCGCGCCCTCGCACGACGATCTGCTGGCGCTGCTGGCCTGGCAGGCGCCACGGCGGGCCCGCGGCCGGGAGACGGCCCACCGCGACGCCTACACCGGGGCGGCCCTCCTCGGGATCACCGGGCTGGGGGCGCTCACGTCGTACGCCCGGCTGCTCCTGACCGACACCGGCCCGGACGACACCGACCCGCTCGGGGTGCATCCGGAGGACGCCCACGCCGATGCCGTCCGCGCCCTGGACCAGCTGTTGCCCGCCCCGGTCGACCACCTCCTGGTGCAGGCCGACCTCACGGTGATCGTGCCCGGCCCACCGGAGCCCGAGCTGGCCACCGAGCTCGACGTGCTCGCCGAGCCGGAGTCGGCTGGTGCCGCCAGCGTCTTCCGCGTCACCCCGGCCAGCGTGCGGCGTGCCCTGGACGTCGGCTACCAGGCCGCCGACCTGCACGCGCTGTTCCGCCGACGGTCGCGCACCCCGGTCCCGCAGACGTTGACCTACCTGATCGACGACGCCGCCCGGCGGCACGGCGGTCTGCGCAGCGGTTCGGCCGGCTCCTACCTGCGCAGTGACGACGAGGCGCTGCTCGCCGAGGTCGTCGCCGACAGACGCCTCGGCCCCCTCGACCTGCGGCAGATCGCGCCCACGGTCCTGGTCAGCCCCCGGCCGGTCACGAGGCTGATCGGGGCGCTGCGCGAGAACGGGTATGCCCCGGTCGCCGAGGACGCGGGCGGCACCACCGTCCTGACCAGGCCCAAGGCCAGGCGCGCGCCGTCGCGTACCCCGCGGGTCGCCGAGCCTGCCGCCCCGGTCCTCGCCGGCCCCCGGCTGGCCGGTGTGGTCGAGCAGCTGCGCCGCGGCGACCAGGCCACCCGTGCGGCCCGGCGCGCGCCGGTCACCGTTCGCGCCGCCCACGGCCAGGCGATCCCGGGTCTGACGGCGGTCCAGCAGCACACCCAAGCGATGGCGGTGCTGCAGCAGGCGGTCCGCGACAAGGCCCGGGTCTGGGTCGGTTACGTCGACTCCCACGGCGCGACCCTGTCCCGCCTGGTCCGTCCGGTCTCGCTGTCCGCCGGTTACCTACGTGCCGAGGACGAACGGGGCGAGAGCCTGCACACCTTCGCCCTGCACCGGATCACCGCGGCGGTGACCGAGGAGTAGTCCCGGTCGGCGAGAGGTGGGGATATTGCCGGGTCGTGTGCCCCCGATTCACAGCACACGACCCGGCCGTAAGTACCGACGCGCGAGCGGGGCGAAAGGTTGTATACGACTTTCGTGGCACACTTGAGGGTCGTCTTTTTCGGCCTTCGGAGGATGTACGCGTGAGTGCCGGACCACTGATCGTGCAGTCGGACAAGACCCTGCTACTGGAGGTGGATCACCCGGACTCCCATGCCTGCCGGATGGCGATCGCGCCCTTCGCCGAGTTGGAGCGGTCACCCGAGCATGTGCACACCTATCGGCTGACCCCTCTCGGGTTGTGGAACTCGCGAGCCGCCGGCCACGACGCGGAGAGCGTGGTCGACGCGCTCATCAAGTTCTCCCGGTATCCGGTGCCGCACGCGCTGCTGGTCGACATCGCCGAGACGATGGACCGCTACGGGCGGCTGCAGCTGCTGAACGACCCGGTCCACGGGCTGGTCCTGCGCGGCCTCGACAAGATCGTGCTGATCGAGGTGGCGAAGTCGAAGAAGCTGGCCGGCATGCTCGGCAACCGCATCGACGACGAGACCATCGCGGTGCACGGCTCGGAGCGCGGGCGGCTCAAGCAGGCGCTGCTCAAGCTGGGCTGGCCGGCCGAGGACCTGGCCGGTTACGTGGACGGCGAGGCGCACGAGATCGACCTCGCTGAGGACGGGTGGACGCTCCGGTCGTACCAGCAGGAGGCCGTCGACGGTTTCTGGGCGGGTGGCTCCGGGGTCGTCGTGCTCCCGTGCGGGGCGGGCAAGACGCTCGTCGGCGCGGCGGCGATGGCGACCGCCAAGGCGACCACGCTGATCCTGGTCACCAACACGGTCGCCGGCCGGCAGTGGAAACGTGAGCTGCTGGCCCGGACCACGCTGACCGAGGAGGAGATCGGTGAGTACAGCGGGGAGCGCAAGGAGATCCGCCCGGTCACCATCGCGACCTACCAGGTGCTGACCTCGCGGCGCGGCGGCACGTTCACGCATCTGGATCTGTTCGGCGCCCGTGACTGGGGTCTGGTCATCTACGACGAGGTGCACCTGCTGCCGGCGCCGATCTTCCGGTTCACCGCCGACCTCCAGGCTCGCCGCCGGCTCGGGCTGACCGCGACCCTGGTCCGGGAGGACGGCCGCGAGGGTGACGTGTTCTCGCTGATCGGGCCGAAACGCTACGACGCCCCGTGGAAGGACATCGAGTCACAGGGCTGGATCGCGCCGGCCGAGTGCGTCGAGGTCCGGGTCACCCTCACCGATGCGGAGCGCATGTCGTATGCGGTGACCGAGGCCGAGGAGCGCTATCGGGTGGCGGCGACCGCGCGTACCAAATTGCCCGTGGTGAAGGCCCTGGTCGACCGGCATCCCGGCGAGCAGGTGCTGGTGATCGGCGGCTTCCTGGATCAGTTGCACGAGCTGAGCGAGTTCCTGGACGCGCCGATCGTGCAGGGCGCGACGACGAACAAGGAGCGGGAGCGGCTGTTCGACGCTTTCCGGGACGGTTCGGTTCGGACGCTGGTGCTGTCGAAGGTCGGCAACTTCTCGATCGACCTGCCGGAGGCGGCGGTGGCGATCCAGGTGTCCGGCACGTTCGGTTCGCGGCAGGAGGAGGCCCAGCGTCTGGGCCGGGTGCTGCGACCGAAGGGCGACGGCCGGCAGGCCCACTTCTACACGGTGGTCTCCCGCGACACGATCGACACCGAGTATGCGGCACACCGTCAGAGATTCCTGGCCGAGCAGGGGTACGCCTACAAGATCATCGACGCGGACGACGTGCTCGGGCCGCCCCTGCCCAAGATCGACTGAGCGACACACGCCGCCGCCTGAACAACCGGTCCCCCGGGCGGAGTTCCGTCCGGGGACCGGGTCGTGATCGACGCGTGCTTCGCCGGGCATCCGACGACGGCCGAGGTAGGCGACGTCAGCGGTACCAGGTGCGGGCCGTGGTGATCCGGGCGTTGCCGGCCCGGTCGTAGGCCCGTACCTGGAACTTGATCTTCTTGCCGTACTTCTTGGTGTTGATCGAGAAGGCGTACCCGGCCTTGTAGTCCTTCGCGACCACCTTGCCGTTGATCAGCAACTCGACCCGGGCGACGCCGTTCCTGTCGCTCGCCGAGGCGGTGACCTTCACGGTGCCCTTGACCTTGGCCTTGTTCTTCGGCGCCTTGGTCACCGAGAGCCGGGGCTTGGTGTTGTCGACGACGACCGGCCAGTCGAAGCGCCTCCAGTTGCCGAGCCGGTCGGTGATCGTCCAGGTCAGGGTGCGCGCGCCGTCGGCACCGGCCGGGATCGACCCGGTGTAGGGGGCCACGATGTCCACGGCGGCGCCCTTGAGCTGCGCGCTCGCGATGCCGGCCCGATCGGTGCCCTGGATGGTGCTGTGGATCCTGGTGCCACGGACGAGCGCGTTGTAGGCCGGCGCCACCGAGGTCACGTTCGGCACATCGGCGTCGACGAAATAGCCGGTGGTGACGATGCTCGTGTTGCCGGCCCGGTCACGGAGGTGGAAGACCGGCGGGGTCATGCCCTTGCGCGCGTTCCACTTGAAGGTCCACGGGCCGCCGGTCCGCCAGGTGGTGCCGATCGGCTCCGGCGCGTCCATGGAGATCTCGAGGATGTCGTCGGGGACATCGGTGAGCTCGATGGTCAGCGGCAGCGCCGGGATGACGGTGCCGGCGCCGGGATTGACCGTCACGGTCGGCGGGTCACGGTCGATGAACACGGTCGTCGCGGTCGAGGTGACGTTCCCGGCCGCGTCGTAGGCACGCACTTCGAGATCCACCGGTCCGGCCGCCCGGATCGTGGCGAGGGAGGGCTGGAACACGGCGACCTCCCAGGTGCCGGGCCCGGTGTCGGCGAGGCGCACCCGGCTGTGCCAGAGCTCCGCGCGAACCACGCCGACGTTGTCGCTCACGTTCGCGGTGATGTACGGGTTCAACCCGACGACACCGCCGGACGGGATGCTGAGGAAGCTGATGACCGGTGCGATGGTGTCGGCCACCGGGTCGTCGGCCGCCCGGGCGGGAAGCCCCGTGGAGAGCAGCAGCAGAGTGGACAGTGCGCTGATCGAAGCCCCGTGTTTCTTGATCATGGCGGCAGGCTATGGGAGACGATCATTCTCGTCGATCAGGCGAATGGACGATCCCGTACCGTCCCCCATTGCAGGGACAGACGCGTCGCGGCCCGCTCGGCACGGATCTCCATGAGATCGCCCAGGATGATCGCGCGGTCGACGACCACCACCTGGTCGTCCATGGCGTACGTGGTCCGCTCGCTCACGAACACCGCCTCCCCCGCCGGCCGGCGCAGATGCCCGGCGACCGGCTCAGCGAGCAGCCCCGGCACGATCCGCTCCGAGGCCCGCACGATCGTCGCCCCGGCCTCGGCCAGCGCCGCGTACAACGAGACCCGCCGGAATTCCTCGTCGGCCACGGCCGCCGCCCAGGGCAAGGGCACCGACGACGTCTGGTGGATGACCGGCCGGTCACCGAGCAGACGCACCCGCTCCAGGCGAAGACCCTCCTCCAGGGCGACCGAGACGACCTCGGTGGTCACCCGGTGGCCCTGCTCCCGGAGGTCCTCGACGAAGCTGCGCAGCGTGTCGACCCGGTAGGCGGCCTGCACCGGCGCGACGAAGGTCCCCCGCCCCGCCTGCTGGACGATCAGCCCTTCGTCGCGCAGCTCCTGCAGGGCCTGCCGCAGGGTCATCAGCGTGACCCCGTAGCCGGCGCTCAACTCCCGCTGGGCCGGCAGCGCGTCACCCGGCCGGTACTCCCCCGCCCTGATCTTGTCGGCGAGGTCGGTGGCGATACGCCGGTAGGCGGGGATCTTCACGGAACACAGTCTGGCCCATCACCGTCGAGGGCCTTGCGGAACCCGGCCAGCACCGCGCCCAGTTCCGCCGGTGAGGCGCCGTCGAGAATCCGCCGCATCAGCGCGGCCCCGATCACCACACCGTCCGCGGACTGTGCGGCGGTCACCGCGTGCTGCCCGGTGGCGATCCCGAAGGCGAGCAGCACCGGCTGGTCGGTGAGGGCGCGCAGTGCGGAGGCCAGGCGCCCGCCCGACTCGGCGAAGGAGGAACCTGTGGTGCCCATCGTCGACACCGCGTAGACGAACCCGCGGGACGCCTTCGCGATCTCGGCCAGCCGGTCGGCCGGTGTGGTCGGGGCGGCCAGCAGGACCAGGTCGATCCCGGCGGCGACGGCTGCGGACGAGAGCGAGGCCGACTCGTCGACCGGCAGGTCCGGCACGATCAGCCCGCGGATGCCGGCGGCCGCCAGGTCACGGCAGAACTCGACGGCGCCGCGGTGCACGACGAGGTTGTAGTAGGTCATCGCGATCAACGGGATGCCGACGTCCACTGTGGCGATCTCATCGAGCAGGCTCCGGACCGTCACCCCGCGGCGCAGCGCCGTGTCGGACGCCTGCTGGATGACCGGCCCGTCCAGGATCGGGTCGGAGAACGGCAGCCCGATCTCGATGGCGTCGGCGCCGTTGCGGGCGTATTCGCGCAGGTAGTCGGTCCAGTCCGGCCGGATGCCGCCGGTCACGTAGGGCGCGAGCAACGGCCGGCCGTCCCGGCGCAGATCGAGGGTCACGACGCCTCCATCAGGGTCGCCATGTCCTTGTCGCCGCGCCCGGAGAGCGTCACCAGCACCGTCGACCAGGGCGGGAGCTCCCCGGACTCGGCGGCGCGGATGACCCACGCGATGGCATGCGCGGATTCCAGAGCGGGGAGGATTCCTTCGGTACGCGCCAGCCTGCGCACTGCCGGGACGATCTCCTCGTCGCGCACCGTGACATACCGGGCGCGACCACTGTCCTTGAGGTGCGCATGCTCCGGCCCGATCCCGGGGTAGTCGAGCCCCGCCGCGATCGAGTGCGCCTCACTGACCTGCCCGAACTCGTCCTGTAGTAGGTACGACCGGAACCCGTGGAGCACACCGACCTGCCCGAACGCGACGGCCGCGCCGCCCTCGGCCTCGACGCCGACGAGCTGGGCCGGGGTGTCGACGAATCCGGCGAACGTGCCGGCCGCGTTGGAGCCGCCGCCGACGCAGGCCACCACGTAGTCGGGGATCCCGGTGCTGAGCTCGGCCGCGCACTGCTGCCGGGCCTCGTCACCGATCACCCGCTGGAACTCCCGGACCATCCAGGGGTACGGGTGGGGCCCCATCACCGAGCCTAGGCAGTAGTGGGCCTCGTCCACACAGGTCACCCACTGCCGGAGCGCCTCACTCGTGGAGTCCTTGAGCGTACGGGTGCCGCTGGTGACCGGAATGACCTCGGCGCCGAGCATCTTCATCCGGAACACGTTGAGCGCCTGCCGTTCGATGTCGACCTCGCCCATGAAGACGGTCACGTCGAGTCCGAGGAGCGCCCCGGCGGTGGCGGTGGCGACGCCGTGCTGCCCGGCACCGGTCTCGGCGAGCAGCCGGGTCTTGCCCATGCGCCGGGCGAGCAGCGCCTGCCCCAGCACATTGTTGATCTTGTGCGAGCCGGTGTGCGCCAGATCCTCACGCTTGAGCAGCACGTTCACCCCGAGCTCGGCGGAGAGCCGCCAGGCCGGGGTGAGGGCGGTGGGCCGTCCGGCGTGCACGGCGAGCAGCCGGTCCAGGTCGCGCCGGAACCGTGGGTCGGCCCAGGCCTCGCGGAACGCCTCCTCCAGCTCGGCGCAGGCGGGGACGAGCGACTCGGGCACATACCGCCCGCCGTGCTCCCCGAACCGCCCGTGCGCCCCGGGGTCGCTCATGACACTGGCGGCCGGCCGCGGCAGCGCGATCTCGGTCATGCCACACCTCCACTGTTCTATAACTGTGTTCTAGAACAGTTATACACAGCTTCGTGGGAAAACGAAACCGGCCCCGGCTCCGAGGATCCGGAGCCGGGCCGAAAGGCCGGGAAGGGGTCAGCGGCGCCAGGTGCGCACGCTGGTCACCGTCACATTGCCCGCCCGGTCGTACGCCCGCAGCTGGACCTTGATCTTCTTCCCGTACTTCCTGGTGTCGATCGCGAACGAGTAGGCGGCCTTGGTGTCGGTGGCCACCACCCTGCCGTTGATCAGCAACTGCACCTTCGCGACGCCGTTGCGGTCCTTGGCCGACGCGGCCACCCGCACCGCGCCCTTGACCCTGGCCCCGTTCTTCGGCGCCTTGGTCACCGCGAGCGCCGGCTTGGTGTTGTCCACCGTCACGGTCCGGTAGACGTCACGGCGGTTGCCCCAGCTGTCCACGACGTTCCAGACGAGAACCTGCCGGCCGTCCCGACGGAGCGGGAACCTCCCGATGTACGAGGACCCGCGGACGGTGAGCGAGCCGTTGACGGGGATCACCGTCTCGATCTTCGTGGAGTCCTTCAGGACCAGCGTCGTGGTGACGCTCCGGCCCCGGACCAGGGCGCCGTTGGCCGGCGTGGCCGACACCACCGCCGGAGCATCGGCGTCGATGGACATCCAGCCCTTGTTGACCGACAGGTTCCCCTGGGCGTCCCAGGCCCGCACCTCGAGGAAGGTCTCCCGGCTCCGGTCACCGAAGTCGTAGTCCAGGTCCCGGCCCGTCGAGCGCACCGCCCCGTCGACCCACCACTCGACGCGGTCGGCGTCCCCGAAGCCCCCGGAGAGGCGATTCCACCCGCCCCGAAGTTCCCACGGCAGGTCGGGCCAGCCGATGTGGACGGGCGGGCCCGCATTGTCGACGACGTATTGCGGCCGGTAGATCCTCTCGTTGTTCGCGGTGTCGCGGATCCGGACCCACAGCGCCTGACCCGGATTCTTGACGGTGTCCCAGGTCAACTGCCACGGCGCCGCGGTCACCGTGTCGAGGGTGCTCTGCCCCAGCGTCAGCCTGATCTGTGCCGTGTCGGCGGACACGTCCGACGCCGCGATGGTGACCGTCCCGGAGACGATCCCCTCAGACGGTGAGATGGTCGCGGTCGGTGCGGTCAGGTCGGTGTGCACCCGGGTGGTCGCTTCGGCGCAGCTCCCTCCGATCACACAGGCCCGCACGGTGACATCGACGTCAGCGTCGTCCGCCACGGTGCTGCCCAGGTAGGCGGTGATACCGCTGGATCGGGCGGTCTCGGCGCTCTCGCTCTTGCCCGCGCCGTTGATCAGGACGGCGACACGGTCGACGTCGTCGCTGAACACCGGCTTGAAGCGGGTGAAGGGGCCGAGCGGCTGCCCCTCGGTCAATCCGGTCGACGACAGCACCGGCAGTGGATCGTCGGCACGTGCGGGAATGCCGTGTCCGAGAAGAATGGTGGTGGTGATGGCGGCGGCAGACGCCACCCGGCGCAGATTCAACGCGCAGTCCCCCGATGAGAAGTGTCGCGATGGAACGTACCCGTCACGTCGTCGGGTGTCGATCCTGAACCGGCACCTCAGGACCGGGACGGAGCATCCCGGCGAGCAGATCACCGTGCTCCTCGACCCGGGTCAGAGTCTCGGCCGCGCCGCACTGCCACGACTCGGCCTCCCCGGTCGCCATCGCGACGACCTCGTCCCAGGTCAGCGGGGTCGACGCGGTCGGCTTATCACCGGCCCGCAGCGAGTACGGCGTGACCGTGGTCTTGGCCGCGGCGTTCTGGCTCCAGTCGATGAAGATCTTCCCGGGGCGCAGCTGCTTGGCCATCTTCGCCGTGATCGAGCCGGGCACCATCCTGGCCAGCTCCTCGGCGACCCGCTTCGCGTAACCGGACACGACCTCCGACGACTGGGTTCCGGAGATCGGGCAGCACAACTGCATGCCCTTCTTGCCGGACGTCTTCGGGTAGGCGCTGATGCCGTCCGCCGCCAACCGGTCGCGCATCAGCACCGCCACGGCACAGCACTCCCGGAGCGCCGCCGGGGCGCCCGGGTCCAGGTCGACGACCAGCAGGTCCGGGTCGGCGCCGATCCGCCACTGCGGGGTGTGCAGCTCGATCGCCGCGAGGTTGGCCAGCCACACCAGGGTCGCCAGCTCGTCGACCACCACGAAGTCGATGGTCTCCCGGCTCTTGGTGGACCCGGGCACCGGCAGTGTCTCCAGGCGCACCCAGGACGGCGTACCCCCCGGCTTGTTCTTCTCGAAGAAGTGCGCCTGGTCGACGCCGTTGGGATAGCGGATCCGGGTGACCGCCCGGCCCCGCAGGTGCGGCAGCATGAACGGGGAGATCCGCGTGTAGTAGTCGATCACCTCGGCCTTGGTGAAGCCGGCCGCCGGATACATGACCTTGTCCAGGTTGGAGAGCTCGAGGTCGCGGCCCTCGATGGTCACCGGGATCCGGTCACGGGGCATCGTCGGCACACTCCGCGGGTTTCTTGTCGTCACGCAACCGCAGGAACCGGGGGAAGCGCAGACGACGGTCGGGTGTCTGGTTGCCGTAGCGGATCTCGGCGACCAACTCCGGGCGTACCCAATGCGCCCCTTTGGAATCCTCGCGCGGCACGGCACCGGGAGCGAACGGCGAATCCGGGGTCGCGAGCGGCGCCAGCCGCGAGAGCAGGTCGCGCTCGGCCGCCGCGCCGATGCCGCCACCGACCCGGCCCCGGAAGGCCAGGCCGTCCGGGGTCGGCACGCCGATCAGCAGGCCGCCGAGTTTGCGCGCCCCGGGCCGCCAGCCGCCGATGACGTAGTCGCCGGTCCGGTCGAACTTGACCTTGATCCAGTCCGGCGAACGGAGTCCGGGCAGGTAGACCGAGTCGGAGCGTTTCGCCATCACGCCTTCGAGCCGGTTCTCCCGGGCAGCGGCCTCGGTGGCCGGTCCGTCGCCGAAGGACGGCGGCACCATCCAGCGCGGGCCGGCCAGGTCGAGCTCCTCCAGGCGCTCGCGCCGGGCCAGGTAGGGCAGTCCGGTGTAGTCCATGCCGTCGAGGTAGAGCAGGTCGAAGATCAGGTAGGTGACCGGGAGCGTGGCCGCCAGCCGGGCCGCCTTGCTCTTGTCGCGGACGTGCATCCGCTCGGCCAGCGCGGTGAACGAGGGCCGACCCTCCGCGTCGAAGACCACCATCTCGCCGTCGAGCAGGGTGCCCTCCGGCAGGTGCAGGTCGGCGATCTCCGGGTAGGCGGCGGTGACCACGGCGCCGGACCGGGCGTAGAGGGCGGGCGGCCCGCCGTTGAAGAGCCCCAGGACGCGGACCCCGTCCCACTTGAACTCGTAGCTCCAGTCCGGGCCCACCGGCAGCCCGCCCGCGGTCGCGAGCATCGGGGTGAGCGGTGATCCGGACACCCGATCACCATAGGCAGAAGCATTCACCTTACGCAGGCGTCCCAGTGATGCCATTCTGAGGACATGCGAGCGATCTGGAAGGGCGCTGTCTCATTCGGTCTGGTGTCGATCGCCGTCAAGCTCTATTCGGCGACCGAGGAGAAGGACATCCGCTTCCACCAGGTGCATCGCACCGACGGGGGTCGGATCAAATACCAGCGCACCTGCTCGGTGGACGGCGAGGTGGTCAGTTATGACGACATCGCCAAGGGCTACGACATCGGTGGCGGCGAAATGGTGATCTTGACCGATGACGATTTCGCCGACCTGCCCCTGAGCACGTCCCGGGCCATCGACGTGCTGGAATTCGTCCCGGCCGAGCAGATCGACCCGATCCTCTTCGCGAAGTCGTACTATCTGGAACCCGAGGGCCAGGCCACGAAACCCTACGTGCTCCTGCGCGACGCGCTGCGGGACGCCGAGCGGGTGGCCATCGTCAAGATCGCGATCCGGCAGCGTGAGCAGCTCGCCACCCTCCGGGTCCGCGACGACGTGTTGGTCCTCAACACGATGATGTGGCCCGACGAGGTCCGTACCCCCGACTTCGGTTTTCTCGACGACGACATCGAGACCCGCCCGGCGGAGCTCGCGATGGCCGCCTCGC
Source organism: Actinoplanes sp. CA-252034 (assembly GCF_050956125.1). Lineage (NCBI taxonomy): Bacteria > Bacillati > Actinomycetota > Actinomycetes > Micromonosporales > Micromonosporaceae > Actinoplanes > Actinoplanes sp. CA-252034. The sequence goes on along the minus strand of NZ_CP191846.1, from coordinate 389,351 downwards.
TGATCGACTCGATGGCCGGCAGCTTCAAGCCCGACGAGTTCACCGACAACTACCGGACCGCGTTGCAGGAGGTCATCGACGCCAAGGTCGAGGGCCGCGAGGTGGTCCAGCCGGAGGAGGCCGAGGAGGCACCGGCGGCGGCCATCGACCTGATGGCGGCGCTCAAGGCCTCCGTCGAACGCGCCAAGCAAGCCCGCGGCGAAAAACCATCAGGGGGTACGGACGACGCGCCCCCACCCGCGAAAAAGGCGTCCCGGGCGCCCCGTGCCCCGGCCGCGAGGAAAACCACTACGCCGCGGAAGGCCACCAAGAAGTCGGCGTGACTAATCTTCTCCCATGGGACTTGCATGGTCGGATTCTTACCTCGGCAAGGTGCGGGCCAGCATCGGCGACACCGACACGATCTTCTTCGTCGGCGCGCGCACCGTGGTCTTCGACGAGCAGGGCCGCCTGCTGTTGATCCAGCGCTCCGACAACCATCGCTGGGCCATCCCGGCCGGTGCCATGGAGCTGGGCGAGAGCATGCAGGACTGTGCCGTCCGTGAGCTGTGGGAGGAGACCGGGCTGCGGGCCACATCCCTGACGCCGTATGCGTTCTACACGGCCTACACCTACACCAACGAGTATGCGCACACGTACCAGCAGGTGCTGATGACGTTCGTGGTGCACTCCTGGGAGGGCGAGCTGCTCCGGCAGACCGAGGAGAGTGTCGACGCCGGGTTCTTCCCACTGGACGCGCTCCCCGGCCAGAAGTCGTTCGTGATCGACGAGGCGCTCGCTGACCTGGCCACCTTCCGCGAGACCGGCGTCCTCGTGATGAAGTAAGGGTGTCCTAAATCGCGGTGCGCCGTCCGGTTCACTGGGGCAGGATGACCCTTCGTGACCTCGAAGCGCCGCCTGAGCCTGGATCTGTCCCCGTTACGCACCTCCCGGGACTTCCGGCTCGTCTTCATCGCCGGCCTCGTCACCGCGTTCGGGTCGTTCATCAGTTACGTCACCATCCCGTACCAGGTGGCGAAGCTGACCGACGACCCGCTGATGGTCGGCCTGATCGGCGTCTGTGAGCTGCTGCCGCTGATCTTCATGTCGTTCGTGGGCGGCGCGCTGGCCGACTACATCGACCGGCGCCTGCTGGTCTGGGGCAGCGAGGCCGCACTCGCGGTGATCTGCGGCATCCTGCTGGTCAACTCGCTCTCCGACGAGCCGCACCTGTGGCTGCTCTACGTGGCCGCGTTCCTCACCGCAGCGGTCGCCGGCCTGCAGCGCCCGGCCCTGCAGGCGATGGTCCCCCGGCTGGTGAAGCCCGAGGAGCTGCCGGCCACCATGTCCCTGCAGTCGCTCAGCATGCAGTTCGCCCAGCTCGCCGGCATGCCGCTGGCCGGCATCCTGCTCGCCACCTTCGATCTGGCCTGGGTGTACGCGTTCGACCTGCTGACCTTCGCCGTCTCGCTGCTCTGCCTGTTCCTGGTGAAGGCGGTCCCGCCGCCGGTGGCCGCCGACCGCCCGTCGGTGAAGAGCGTGGTCGTCGGCCTGAAGTACGCGAAGTCCCGCCCCGAGCTGCTCGGCACCTACCTGGTCGACATCAACGCGATGTTCTTCGGCATGCCGGCCGCCCTGTACCCGTTCCTGGCCGACGACCTCGGCGGCCCGAAGGTGCTGGGCCTGCTCTACGCGGCGCCCGCGGTCGGGTCGTTGCTGGCCACGATCGGCTCCGGCTGGACGGCCCGGGTGCACCGGCACGGCCTGATGGTGCTGATCGCCGCGGCACTGTGGGGTGTGGGCATCGTCGGCGTGGGCCTGTCGAACACCCTGTGGCTGACCCTGTTCTGCCTGGCCTTCGCCGGCGCGGCCGACATGGTGTCCGGCCTGTTCCGCATGATCATCTGGAACCAGACCATCCCCGACCACCTGCGCGGTCGCCTGGCCGGCATCGAGATGCTGTCCTACACGACCGGCCCGCTACTCGGTCAGCTCCGGGCCGGCGCGATGGCCCGCACCAGCCTGGGTGTGTCCGGCTCCATCTGGGTCGGTGGTGTCCTCTGCGTCGCCGGGACCCTGGCCCTGGCCGCGGCCCTGCCCAAGTTCCTCCGCTACGACGGCGAGCACGGCATGGCCCTCAAGAAGGCGGCGGACGACGAGTGGAACGCCACCGCCGCCTCCCGCACCGCGCAGCCGCTCAATTGACGCAGGCGCCTGCTGCGAGGCCTACTCGACCTTGACCGCGTCGTAGGCCGTCTGCGCCTGGCGCAACAAGCTGCCGGCGTAGACGACCTTCCACAGTCCGGCCCGAGGGGCTCAGGCGGCCAGGCGATCGACCAGCGCCTCGCAGAAGGCGGGCAGGTCGTCGGGGTTGCGGCTGGTGATCAGGGTGTCGTCCACGTAGACCTGCTCGTCGACCCAGGTGGCGCCGGCGTTGACCAGGTCGGTACGCAGGCTGGGCCAGCTGGTCAGGGTGCGGCCGTCGACGACGCCCGCCTCGATCAGTGTCCACGGGCCGTGGCAGATGGCCGCGACCGGCTTGCCCGCGGCCATGAAATCGCGCACGAACCGGACCGCGTCCTCGTCCGCCCGCAGGAAGTCCGGGTTGGCGACGCCGCCGGGCAGGACCAGCGCGTCGTACTGCTCCGGGTCGGCGTCGCGCACCGTCTTCTCGACCTGGTACGTGCCGGCCTTGTCCATGTGGTTGACGGCCTGGATCTCGCCGTCCTCGAGGGAGATCAGCTCGGCCTGCCCGCCGGCCGCCTCGACCGCCTTACGTGGCTCGGTGTACTCGACCTCCTCCACGCCGTCGGTCGCGAGGAACGCGACCCGCTTCCCCTTGATCGTTGTGGTCGCCATGACTGTCGCCCCTCTCGGTCGCCGGGAATCCGTGTCGCCGGGAATCCGTCAGTAGTTCCGGTTCCCGACAGCGGCGCGGGCAAACGCCGGCGGCCGTCCGTTGGCGATCTCGCCGCCGAACCAGGCGCCGAACCCGGCCAGCGCGAGGGCCAGCAGCTCGACGGCGAACAGCCCACCGCCGATGACACGGTCCGTGGCCTGCACGCGCAGCATCGCGATCACCGCGAAGACCACGAGCACGCCCACGTTGATGAGGCTGCGCAGGGCGCCGAGACGGCGGTCCTGCGAACGGCGCGCGAACATCACGTCGGCGGCGCCCGCCACGGCTGCCAGCGCCCCGCCGACCAGGCCGGCGACGATGTTCCAGTAGGCGAGTGCACCGAGAATGTTAGGGCCGCCCAACAAATCGGCCATATCGAACATGACGGCCATGGCGAACAGCCCCAAGGGGAACATCACCAGGATCGGCTGCACCGCCTGACCGGCGACGCTCAATCGGCTCTCCATTCGGTTTCGCCCTTCCTACCTGCACAAACGCAGGCTCGTGATGGCATCCGAGTCTGGCCTACCCGGTCGCTTCCGGGGGCAAACACGTAGGCGACCGCCGATGGGCCGGTGTCGCCAACGTCGCACAGCTTGTACGCAATCTGCAACATGGCAGATTGAGTGATAGCGGACTGCGGGGTGGCGTGCTTCACTTCTTACAGGGCAACAAGGGCGGAGTTGGAGGGAGAGACAAGCAACGGCACCCGGCGGCAAACGGGTGCCGTTGTCTGCCTCTGAGCGCTACTCAGAGGCGGCTTCCTCAGCGGCTTCGTTCGTTGCGACTCGAGCGAGGCGGGAATGGGTCTCTCGCGCCAATGGTGGCTCCACTCCTTCCCTTCTCGCAAGAATCCGTGAAGAGGAGTTCGCCATGCGCACACGGATCTACTATCGCGGGCCGGACGCCCTGGTGTCCGACGATCGGTTCGTCTGGCACCCCACCACTTCTCCGCTGGTCTTCACCATTCCGGATCTTCGCAACGTCGGCCTGGTCCAGGCTCCGGCTCGTGTCCGCCCGTACGCTCCCGCCTTCGCCGTGGTCGCCATCGCCGCGGCCGCCGCCGGCTGGATCCTGCTCCCGGATCCGGCGGTCTACGTCCTCGTCTTCCTCGCCCTGGCCATACCCGCTGTAGCGATGATGTGGCGCGAGCCGGGTCGCTGGGAGTTGCACGCTCAGTACCACGGCACCGCCGTGGTGCTCTACTCCTCCGCCGACCCACGCGTCTTCAACCAGGTGAGCAGGGCTCTGCGGCGCGCCATGGAGGACCGGCGCCGCACCTCCTGGGGCTACGGGCTGGCAGCGGCCTGACCTGGGATTTTGCGAAAACCTCTCGGGTGAGATCTCGAATTGATCAAAACCGCACCTTGCACCTGTCGTTCTGATAGGACAGTAATAGGATGTCCGCGACCTCGCTGGTTGCCACCTGGCAGTCAGCGAGGTGGCTTAAAGAAGCTTAGTCGTTACTAGGCGTCACCAAAACACTTCGACGTTGAAGGACTCATGACCGAGGGTGACTCGCCGACGATCGCGCGCCGGCGCGTGCGTCTCGCGCTTCGTCAGGCGCGCGAGCGGGCCGGACTCACCCAAAATCAGGTCGCCGAGGCGATGGAGTGGTCGCACAGCAAGGTCATCCGGATCGAGAACGGGGATGTCAGCATCTCCCAGAACGATCTGCGGCCCCTTCTGGCACTTCTCGGCGTCAAGGACAAGACGGTGGTCGCCGATCTGGTCGCCGCCGCACGCATCTCCCGGACCCGGCAGCAGGCGTGGTATCAGGCCGCGGAATTCCGCGACACCCTCACCGACGGCATGCGTAAACTGATCGAGTACGAGAGCGAAGCCTCGGAGATTCGCTCGTACTCGATTTATTACATCCCGGGTCACCTGCAGACGCCCGCCTACGCGGAAGCGCTGATGTCCCGGTTCGAGGACGAGCTCTCCGCGGATCAGCGCACGAGGCGTATCGAGGCGAGGAACAAACGCCGCGAGGTCCTGGAGACCCGCCCGGTGACGTTCCTGCTGATGGTGGACGAGTCGGTGCTCCGCCGCACCATCGGCGGCCCGGAGGTCTTCGCGGAGCAGCTCCGCCACCTGAAGCGGCAGGCCGAGAGCGGCTACGTCCGCATCCGCATGGTGCCGTTCTCGCTAGACGCGTCAGTGACCAACAATGCCAGCTTCGACCTGCTCCAACTGGGTCAGGGCGAGGTGCTCTACCGGGAGACCGGTCTCAATGACGAAATGATCGAAGACCGGGAGGCGATCGCGAAACATCGCGCTCGTTACGACCGGGTCTGGCGCGAAGCCGCTGGTGAGGAAGACACGATCCAATTCATCGAACGGCAGATCAAAGAACTGGAACGCGGAAATACACGAGCCGCGCCTCCGGAAAATACATAAATCACCGAGAAACGTTTCGAGAGGTCCCCGATGGAAGAAACCAACGTGCCCGCCTGGCGGAAGAGCAGCCGCTGCGGAACGTCGACGTGCGTCGAGGTCGCCAAGGTTGAAGATCAGTACATGATCCGCGACTCGAAGAACCCCGAGGCCCCTGCTCTCAGCTTCACGCAGGCCGAGTGGGATGCCTTCGTGGAGGGTGTGGCCGCGGGCGAGTTCCGCTTCTGAAGTCGTTCGGTCGCGCCCGCTCTGACTGTGGGGAGAATTCAGAGCGGGCGGGTCCAAAGAATTCACAAAACAGATTAATAGCAATAAATAGGCGACGCAGAACTCCCATTCGGTGAGGAAAGCGTCGTTTTTCATTTTCACTCATGTAACCGTCCGGCCGGTCCCGGGTCCCTCGCCTAACGTGGATTCCGAACCGTCACGGAGGTGTACAGAAATGATCAAACCGACGGAAGAGCCCCGTTGGCGCCGAAGCGGTCGATGTTCCCACGGCGCCTGTGTCGAGGTGGCCCGGCTCGCGGACCGGTTCCTGGTCCGCGACTCGAAGAACCCCGGCACGATGCCCCTCAGCTTCCCGGTGAAGCAGTGGGACGCATTCGTGGCAGGAGTCAAGGCGGGAACCTTCGGTTTCTGATGACTCACCTTCCTCTGGTGGACCCCGGCGCCGCGGGCCGAGCGCGGCATACTGCAGTGGTGGACGGCAAACCGGGTGCCACCGAGACCGACCGCTTCGCCTCTCTGCACGAGGCGGCCGAATCCCTGCTGGACGAGCTCTCCGCGCGTTTCCAGGTGGAGCGCCGGGAGAGCAAGGAACCGCTCGGGCTCGACGACGCGCTCGTGCGGACCGTCCGGCTCATCCCCCGCATGCCGACCGCCGCCCCCCTGGCGGTCCACTTCACCGAGCCCGGGCTGGCGCTCCGGTTCGGCCGATGGTGGTGGGAGTCATTGCCGGCATGTGCCTGTGAGACCTGCGACGAGGACCCCGCCGTCCTGGCCGAACGGCTGCGCATCCACATCGACGCGCTCATCGAGGGCGGGTTGTGGGAGCGCGTACGCCGAGGATTCAGCGGGTCCTGGTTCGAGACCAGGCTGATCGGAACGGGCGTCAGATTCGACCGGGAGGGGCCGCTGTCCGCGGCCGGAGCCCGGGACGCCCGCCGCGGTGGTTTCGCCGCGGCGATCCAGTGGGCGCCCTGGCAGCGCCGTCGCCTCTGACCGTCGTCACGGGCGGGTGGCCGGCCGGGTCGCCCGCCCTCGGCACGACCTCACGATTCTGGATACCGTGGGCGGAGAAAACGCTCTCACCTACGCACGGAGTCATCGTTTGAGTACGGTCGAGACAGCAGACCTGCGGGCCACCACCCGATCGGTCTACATCACGTTCATCTTCCTCGGCGTCGCCATGGCCAGCTTCGCCGCCCGCATCCCGCAGATCCGCGACCACCTCGGGCTCACCCCGTCCGGGATCGGCCTGGTGCTGCTCGCCATCGCCGCCGGGTCGATCACCTCCCTGCCGCTGGCCGGGCACCTGGTCCACCGCTTCGGCTCCCGGGCCATGGTCGGCACGATGGCCGTGCTGCTCGGCGTGGCGCTGGCCGGCGCCGCGATCGGCTACCAGTACGGTGTCGTCCCGATCGTCATCGCGCTCTACGTCTACGGCTTCTCCACCGGCGCCTGGGACGTGGCCATGAACGTGCAGGCCGCGGTGGTGGAACGCCGTCTCGGCCGGTCGATCATGTCGCGGTTCCACGCCGGCTACAGCGTGGGCACGGTCGCCGGGGCACTGGCCGGCGCCGGCGCGGTCAAGGCCGGGCTGCCGGTCAGCCAGCACGTGGTCGCCGCCTGCGTCCTGGTCGTCATCGCGGTGGTGATCGCGGTCCGTGGGTTCATCCCCGACGAGAGCGCCGCCGAAGAGGGCGCCGACAAGGCCTCCGGTGGCGCGCTGGCCGCCTGGACCGAGCCGCGGACCCTGCTGATCGGGCTGTTCGTGCTCGCCTTCGCACTGACCGAGGGCGCCGGCATCGACTGGATCAACATCGCGCTGATCGACGACCACGGCACCGACGCCTCCATCGGCACCCTCGGCTTCGCGCTGTTCCTGGCCGCGATGACGATCGGCCGCTGGTTCGGCCCCAACCTGCTGGACCGCTACGGGCGGGTGCCGGTGCTCCGGCTCCTGGCCGTCACCGGGCTGGCCGGCCTGCTCGTCTTCGTGTTCGGTCCGCATCCGGCGGTCGCCTTCGCCGGCGCGCTGCTCTGGGGGCTCGGCGCGTCGCTCGGCTTCCCCGTCGGCATGAGCGCCGCCGCCGACGAGCCGGCCAAGGCGCCCGCCCGGGTCGGCGTGGTCGCCTCGATCGGGTACTGCGCATTCCTCGGCGGCCCGCCACTGATCGGATTCCTCGGCGACCACTTCACGGTCTCCCGCGGTCTACTCGCCGTGGCGATGCTGCTGGTGCTGTCACTCGCGCTGACCCCGGCACTCCGCGAACCGGCCGACGCTCGGTGATCACAGGACGGCTCCGGGCGTACACCCGTGTCTTGATTGTTGATCCGGGGTCTTCTGGCCCTTTGAACCATTGACGGTAGTATCTGCGGGCTTTGCCTTCAACGGGGAGGAAGACCCACGTGCGTAAAACAATTCCGGCCGGTGTCCTGATAGCGCTGGCTCTCATGGTTCCGGCAGCGCCGGCGGCGGCCTACGCCGACCCGACCGGGCTCAACGCGTCCTGCCAGACGGTGGAACGCAAGGTGTACAAGGACATCCGTACGCTCATCACCATCGATCTCGACGCCGCCTCCGACACCGATGTACAGGTGCTGACCGCCCAGATCCTGACCGTGGCGAAGGCCGACTCGTTGCCCGTGCTGGCCGAGGCGATCCAGAAGAAGCTGAACGACCCCGAGGCGGACCTGCGGGCATTCCTCAAGACCGGCGTGTTCCAGGCATGGAAGGTTTCGCTGCGTATCGCGGTGGGCCAGACGATGACCGGCGCCGGCCCCAAGGTCGATGCGGCAGCGCAGAAGGTGCTCGATTCCGAGGGTCTCGACCCCTACCTGGTCTACCTCAACGAGGAGCTGTACGCGGCGCGCGCGCTCGACTGCGCGGCTCAGCCCTCGCCGAGCCCGAGCGTCAAGCCGAGCGTGACGCCCAGCGCCACGACGACCTCTTCCACCTCTCCGTCCGCGACCGCCAGCCCTGTCGCCACCGGCGGCGAGGAGGGCGACGGCGAAGGCGGCGGGCTGCCCGTGACCGGCGCCAACGTCGGGATCGTGGCCGGCGTCGGCGGGGCGCTGCTGCTCCTTGGCGGTGCGGGCTTCCTGATCGGACGTCGCCGGCGGGCCCGCTTCGAGGCGTAAGCCAGCAGAAAAGGAGAACCCCCAGGTCACTGACCTGGGGGTTCTTTCTGAGCCGCCTGACGGAATCGAACCGTCGACCTACGCATTACGAGTGCGTCGCTCTAGCCGACTGAGCTAAGGCGGCAACGATCAGAAGTGTACTGCATAGACGGACGCCCTCTCACCGGGGAGGATCGTTCGGTGACCATCGTTCCCCGACAGCCTCTCGACGAGTCCGAAGCAGGTGTGCCGAATCGGCCACGGAGCCTCGATCCGCAGGAAATCGGGTTCACCCGGAAGGGGCCGATCGGCTGGCTCGCGCCGTTGCTGCTGCTCAGCACCGGTCTGCGGACGCTCCTGCATGTCCTGTTCGGGGCCTACCTCGACAAGCGGGAACTGCAGAACGCGCTCGACGGTGACGTCTTCGATCACTCGGCCACGGCCACCGATGAGCTCTGGCTGGACTACGTGGCCGACCTCGGGGACGGGTTCGACGCCACCTACTCGGTCGCCTACCTACTGGCGCAGGACGAGTTGGAGGTCGACGGTGAGCGCCTGCCGCGCGGCCGGCTGCTGCTGATGGGCGGCGACCAGGTGTATCCGGTGGCCAGCGGGGACGGGTACGAGAACCGGATGAAAGGGCCATACCGGGCGGCACTGCCCGAGGCTCCGGCCGGCGCACCCCGGCCCACGCTGTTCGCGCTGCCCGGCAACCACGACTGGTACGACGGGCTGACCGCCTTCCTGCGGCTCTTCGCCCGGCGCAAGGACGGGCACATCGGCGGGTGGCGCACTGAGCAGCGGCGGTCGTACTTCGCGGTCAAACTGCCGGGGAACTGGTGGCTCTTCGCGGTGGACGAGCAGTTCGGGGCCTACATCGACGACCCGCAACTGCTCTACTTCGAGCGGGCCGCCGAGCACGTCGGGCCCGACGACCGGGTGATCCTGATGACTCCCTCGCCGACCTGGGTCAAGGCACGGCAGGATCCGGATGCGTACGACGCCGTCGACTACTTCATCCGCACGATCCTCGGGCCCACCCAGGCACAGGTACGGGTGCTCGTCTCCGGCGACCTGCACCACTACGCGCGCTACTCCGGCGAGGACCGGGAGCTGATCACGTGCGGTGGCGGTGGTGCGTACACGCTGGGCACGCAGAACCTGCCGGACCACCTGATGGTGCCGCCGAAGGAGACGCTCGCCCGCAGTCGCAGCCGTAGCCGGCGCTACGAGCGGACGGCGACCTTTCCCGACTCGAAGACCTCGTGGCGGCTGGGCTGGGGCGTCTTCCACCGGGTGCCGCACCGCAACCCCGGGTTCGCCACCATGCTCGGCATCATCCACACGCTGACCATGCTGGCCCTGGCCGGAGCGGTCAGCCAGGGCGGCAACATCCAGCGGCTGTTCAGCATCCCGCTGGTCGCGATGCTGATGCTGATCATGGCGGGCACCGTGCTGTTCGCCAAGCCGGACGGGCACGTACGCCATTGGGTGCTCGGCGCGGCGCACGGCCTGAGCCAGATCGCGCTGGTCATCGGCGGCACCTGGGTGTGGGAGCAGTTCCCGTTCCGCAACTGGCAGTGGCCGGGCCCGCTGGCCGTGGCCGCCATCGCCTACGGACCGCTGATCGCGATCGTCTCCACCCAGCTTCTCGCGCTCTATCTGCTGGTCGCCGCCCGCTTCGACGTCAATGTGAACGAGCTCTATGCCGGTCAGGGCATCGAGCACGCGAAGAGCTTCCTGCGCCTGCACATCAACGCGGACGGCGTGCTCACCATCCACCCGCTCGGTGTCCAGCGGATCTGCAAGGACTGGGAGGCCGACCCCGACGGGGAGCCGCACGCGCCGTGGATACGGCCGCGAACGCCTCTCACCGTGCACCGGATCGAGCCGCCGATCACAGTTGTCTGACGCCCACGGTCAGGGTGTGCGCGATCCCGACCGCCCACCGGGTTCTTCAAAGCGACCAGCCGGGCGGCCACGACCCCACGCGCGACCTCAGGCCGGGGCGTCACCGGCGTTGTAGTGGGCGTCGTGCGCCTGACGTGGCGCGCAGACCGATGCACGGCTGCACGAGCAACGCGAGCCGTCGGCATCGAGCCGGACCACGACGGAGTCCTTGGGGACACTGTGCGCCACGACTCGCCCATCACCCTCCGGCGTCGTCACCCGCGTGCCGATGGCCGGGGCCGACGCCTGGAACTGCTGGTAGAGCGGGTGCTCATACTTCAGGCAGCACATGAGGCGCCCGCATGCCCCGGAGATGCGCAGCGGGTTGAGCGGCAGATCCTGGTCCTTAGCCATACGGATCGTGACCGGCTCGAAGTCGGTCAGGAACGTGGCGCAACAGAGATCACGGCCGCACGATCCGATGCCGCCCTGAACGCGCGCCGAGTCACGCGCGGAGAGCTGGCGCAGCTCGACCCGGCAGTGCAGGGTCGCCCCGAGGTCGCGGACCAGTGATCGGAAGTCGACACGGTGCGGAGCCGTGAAATAGATGGTGGTGCGTGCGCCGCCGTTGCCCGGCTGGTCCAGCACGTGATCGACGGCGACGACCTTCATCGGCAGGTCATGGGCCTTGATCAGCTTCTTCGCGGCGACCTTCGCTTCAGCCTTGCGCTTACGCAGGGTCTCGTCACGCTGGAGATCCTGATCGGCGGCGAGCCCGACGACCTTGGGGAACCCGTCGGTTTCCTCGTCGACCCATTGCGGCGCCCAGACGCACTCCGCCACCTCGGGACCGTCATCGGTCGGGACCAGAACACGGTCGCCGACAGCCGGGGTGAAACCGGCGGGATCGAGGTAGTAGAGGCGGCCGTACCGGTTGAAACTGACCGCGCACAGCATGCCCATGCGACCAACCCTACGACGGTTGGCAAGCCGCACCAAATGCCGGATTTGAACTACCCGCGCGGGTTGTCGCATAGATACCACGCAACCGGACTTATCGACCCTCGTTGGCCAGTCCCGTAGACGCCTACGCCTCGAAAGGACCAGTCATGACTCCCGCCCGCTCGGTGACCGCCAGTGTCGTAGCGCTCGGGTTGGCGGGTGCACTGAGCGCTCCCGCCGGGGCCGGGCATGATCTGAGCGCCTCCGGAGTCTTGAACGGCCCACGCGCTGTCGAGGATCGGGCCCCGGCGCTCGACCTCGCCTCGGCCCACTTCTCCGATCCGGCCCTCACCTCCAAGCCGGCCGTTCCGTCCGCACCACATTCCTCGTCCGCATCTCGATCCTGTGACCGGCCGGCAGACTACGCCGCCCAATCCGCCGCCGAAGTCCTCCGCATCGACCGGCTGGACCTCGGCGCGGCCGGGAAGAAGACCTCGGCGGGTACGGGCGAAGCCGCCTCCCTCTCGACCCGGGAGCGCGGTGGCGCGGCGCCGGCAGTGCACGGAGTGGGGCTCGGGGAGGTCCGCGCCGTGCTGATCGCGAAGGGCCCGGTGAACTCGGCCGGCGCGGCACGGATCCTGAACGGGAAAGTGGCCGGATCCAAGGAGCGGAACGATCAGGTGGTCCAGAAAGCGCCTCCGGTCAATCCGAAAGGGGTGACTCGGCGTACCGGATCGAAGAGGTTCGGCCCGGTACAGGTGGGTGCGGGAAGCCTCAGCGCCCGCGCGACATGGGCACATGGCATGGACTGCGGAAACGCCGCCGGTGACACCTCGACGGCCTCCGCCGGGATCACCCGGTTCACGATCGCCGGAGGTGGCAACGGTTCCCTGGTCCGGGTGCCGGAGAAGATCACCAGCCGGACCAGCACCGCCCTCCGGCTCCGTGGCGGCGCCCCGCAGTCGGTCGGTTCGGCGACGATCTCCGCAGGCCGGATCAGTCTGGTCGACAACGAGGTCCGCCTCCGCGTGTTGCAGGCTCCGGAACTGCGGGCCGCCATGACCTCCACGGGACAGAGCCGGGTCGACTACCGGGCCCCCGTCGTCGAGGTCAGCGGCAGGAACGGCAAGAAGACCCGCCTCAGTACGCCGGGTGAGCACATTGATATCACGCTGAGTGACGAAGTGAGACCTTTGGAGTCGATGCCGCCGAGGCTCGACACGATCGGGGGCCTGCCGTTGCCGAAGGTCTCCGGCCTTCCGGTGGCCGGCACTCCCGAAGTCACCCCCGCGCCCGATCCCAAGCCGGGATCCACGCTGCGCATCACGCTGGGCAAAGTCCGCCAGTCGACCGGGAACAACGCCGTCGCGGCCCGCGCCACAGCGATCCGGGTGACGCTGACACGCAATGTGGACAATGGCGACGGCCACGCCGCGAATGCACCGTCCGGTGTGGTCGCCGATCTGGGTATCGGCATGTTGGAGGCGGCCGCGGTGGCCCCGAGCGGAAAGGTGTCCGGCCGTTCCGGCGGCACCGGACAAACGTCGTCGCAGCCCGGCAGCCCGGTTCAAGGCAGCCTCGCCGGTAACGGCAACGCCGGTCACGACAAGACCGGTCACGACAACACCTCTGGCCATGTCAACACCGGGCATGGCAAGACCGGTCACGGCAACGCCGGTCACGACAAGACCAGTCACGACAACACCTCTGGCCATGTCGACACCGGGCATGGCAAGACCGGTCACGGCAACGCCGGTCACGGCAACGCCGGTCACGGCGCCACCCCCGGCCACGGCGCCTTCGACCAGGACGGCGCTTTCGGCCGAGGCGGCACGCCGGGTTCGGGGGCCGCCTCGGCCGGTAAAGCGGCACACACCGGCGCCCTCCCGGTCACCGGCGCCCGCGTGGTCTCCCTGCTGCTCGCCGGCTTCGTGATGATCGTCGCCGGAGCCGCCGCCATCATTCTGGGCTCCCGACGCCGGAAACGCTCCTGACCAGTCCACCGCACCGCCGGCACCGCCGGCACCGCCCGCACCGCCGGGAGGCGGACACATGACGGCCGGACCGTGACCGCGAGGGTCTCGGCTTCTCGCGAGTCGCCCCCACACCGACCCGACCGGTCGTGGGGTCAGACAGGCAGCGGGCTCTGCAGGTCGGCGGAGCCTGCCAGAAGGCCCTCGGCCTCGTCGTAGCCGTCGGCGACGGTTCGCAGGAGGCGGGCCCCGATCGCTGCGGCCGCGTCGGCCTGGTCAGTGGGTGGGGAGTCGCCGCTGGTGAGGACGATCGCCTCCGTGGAGACCATCACCTCGGCCAGGACGGAAGCCAGGCCGGCACGGATGCCGAGCATCCAGCCGATGAGGGAGTCGGCCAGATCTGCGGTCGCGGACATGCGGTGGCCGAGGCTGTCGGGGCCGCCGTTGAGGAGCTCGGCGGCACCCCGGCGGGCCGTCTCGTAGGCTTCCGCGGCTTCACCGGTCCAGCTCGTGGCCAGCGGGAGCGCGTCGGCGAGATCCGCATACGCCCGGGCGTCGGCCCGCAACTCGGGGGCGGCATCACGGATCGCCGCGGGACGCAGAGCCGCGACCGCACGGGCCGCGTCACCGGGAAGCAGGCGCACCCGGCGCAACTCCCGCCAGACATCGTGCCCGCCAGGGGCCCCGATCCCGGAGAGCACCTCGTCGACCCGATCGAGCAGAGGACGGGCGACAGTGAGCAGTTCGTCGAGTCGATCCATCATCGGCCTCGCGGCAGACCAGGCGGTCCGACCGCAACGGCACGACCCGTCAGCGGCCCCGCGGGAAGATCACGGAGACCACCTCGGCCATCGGATACGGCACGACCATGACGGCCCGAATCCCGCAGGCGGGCGACGGAGTCCATGACGGAACGTGCCGCCCCGGGCGGCGCCGCACAACCCCCGGACACCCACCCCTCACCCGTCCCGGGCAGCGCCGTGCAACCCTCGAAGACCCATCCCTCACCCGTCCCGGGCAGCGCCGTGCAACCCCGGGAGACCCACCCCTCACTCGTCCCGGTGTGGAGTTGAACCTTCCGGGACCGGTGCCGGACCGACGTCTTCGGCGCTGGCGGAGACGCCGCGTTGCCGCGGATGTCACCGACAGTCGGCGGCAGACCGCGGCGGGAGGTGGACCGGGCCGCGTGGGCGCCGGTCATCGGAGGGTCCGCTGAGTCGGCTCGGATGACGGGCCGGGCATCAGTGGCCTCGCTGGAAGCGGCGTTGGACCAGGTCGTCGGTCTCGATGTAGGCGTTCTCGCCGGCTCGGACGGACTGGGCGATCTCGGTCAGTCTCGCGGATGCGCCGGAGGCCTCTCGAGCTCGGGCGGACAGGGTCGCGGACCAGCCGGCATACAGGGCGCGGCCGATCCGGCCGGGGCGACCGGTGTCGTCGGCGCCGAACTCTGCGGCGCCTGGCAGCAGCTCTGGCAACCGACGGTCCATGATGGCCAGCGCCGCGGCGGCATGGTCGATCTGGTCAGCGAGTCGGTCCACTTCAGTGCTCCTCCAGGGTGCGGAACGATCCGAACACCTCACCGTGCAATTTCTCCCTGGCCCAGCGGGCGGCCTTGGCCGCGCTGGTCACCACGGATCTGATCTCACGGGCGAACTCGGCCGGCTGACGATGGTGCAGTGAACCGTGCACGCGAACGTCCACGATGTCCCCCTTGGCGGTGACGACCACCTCGATGGACTGGTCCGGAGAGTGCACCGACACGGTGTGGGTGGCGATGGCCTTGTCGAAGTCGGCACGCAGGTCCTCGATGCGCCGATATCGATCGATTGCCTCGTCGATCCACGCCTCGTCGATCTCGCGGGCCATCCATGGCTCCTCACCGCGCGTCATGTCGCCGTCGCGTTCCGGGTTGAGACCGTACCCGCTTCGGTCACCGTCCCGCTACGGGCCCGACTGTCCCCTGTGGATAACTTCCGACAATGACACGGAGAGTTACCTGATGCTAACTCCTGAGTTACCTTCCGTGATCAACAGCGACCGGGAGCGGCTTCTGTCGGAGGGCCGCAATACGATCGTCGGGTGACTCCGCATGACGTCTTCTCCGAGCTGGTGGGCCAGGACGAGCCGGTCGACGCGCTGCGCCGGGCCGCCGCGGCTGCCGCCCGGACCGTGGCTGGTGAGCCGGGTGGTGGCGGCATGACCCACGCGTGGATCTTCACGGGCCCACCCGGGTCGCGGCGCACCGTGGCCGCGCGGGTGTTCGCCGCGGCGCTGCAGTGTCAGCGCGGCGGGGCCGGCTGCGGGGAGTGCCACGGGTGCCACACCACGCTGGCCGGCACGCATGCCGACGTGCAGGTGGTGACGACCGAGGGTCTGACCATCAAGACCGAGGAGACGCGGGCGGTGGTGCTGCGGTCGGCGAGCGCGCCGACCGGCGGCCGATGGCAGGTGGTGATCATCGAGGCGGCCGACCGGCTGCACGAGCGGGCCAGCAACGCCCTGCTCAAGGCGATCGAGGAGCCGTCTCCGCGGACGGTCTTCCTGCTCTGCACGCCGTCGGTGCATCCGGACGACATCCTGGTGACGATCCGGTCCCGGTGCCGTCTGGTGTCGCTGCGGCAGCCGCCGTCGGCGGCGGTGGCCGACTTCCTGGTGCAGCGCTTCGGGGTGGCGCCGGAGCGGGCGGGCTGGGCGGCGGCGGCCTCGCAGGGCGACGTGGAGCGGGCTCGGCAGCTGGCCGCCGACCCGGAGGCTCGTGACCGCCGCGAGGAGGTGCTCTCCGTTCCGCGCCGGTTGACCAGCATCGGTGCCTGTTTCGACGTGGCGGCCAAGCTGGAGGCGTCGACGAAGACGGAGGCGGCCGACGCGGTGGCCGAGCTGGACGTCACGGAGCGGGCGGCGCTGGAGCGGGCGCTCGGGGCGGGTGGCACCGGCCGGGGCGCGACGGGCGCGATGCGCGGCGCGGCCGGCCAGTTGAAGGAGCTGGAGCGCAATCAGAAGCTGCGGGCCACGCGGGCGCAGCGGGACGCGCTGGACCGGGCTCTGCAGGATCTGATCGGTTTCTATCGGGATGTGCTGGTCACGTCGATGCGGGCGCCGGTTCCGGTGGTGCACGGCGATCTCACGGCGGTGTCGACGGCGGCCGCGGAGAAATGGTCGCCGGAGAGCACGCTGCGCCGGCTGGAGGCGGTGCTCGCCTGCCGGGAGGCCATCGACAAGAACGTGAAGCCCCAGGTCGCCCTGGAGGCGATGATGGTGACCCTCTGGAAGGGCTGAGTCCGGAGGGCGCCACGGTCGTGCCGGCGGACGGGCCGGCACGACCGTGACGCGGTCAGCGGCCGAGCAGGAAGGTGTTCCGCACGGACTGGTAGGCGAGCTTGGGCTGGAGATCCTCGGTGTACGGAGTGGCCGAGCCCTGGCCCTCGAAGACTCCGGGCACCCATGAGTACCGGTCGGTGAAGCCCCAGACGGTGTAGGACACGCAGTGCCGCGCGAGCAGACAGGCTTGCAGGAGAGTGCTGAACCCGTACGCCTGGGCCTGCTCTTTGGTCGGGTCGACGGGGAGGATCATGCGCACGTCGACCTCGGTGAAGGCGGTCTGCACGCCGAGCGCGTCGAAGCGCCGCACGTTGTCGAAGACGCTCGCCGGGAAGCCGTACTGGACACCGAGGTGGCCCTGCATGCCGTACCCGTGGATCGGCACGCCCTGTGACCGCAGCCGCTTGGTGAGGGCGTAGTAGGCGTCGCTCTTCGCGTTGACGCCCTCGTTGTTGTAGTCGTTGAGGTAGAGCTTGGCCTTGGGGTCGGCCTCGTGTGCCCAGCGGAACGCGTCGGCGATGTAGCCCGGACCGAGGGCCCGCAGCCAGATCGTGTCACGCAGGGTGCCGTCGTCGTTGAAGACCTCGTTCACCACGTCCCACTGGTAGACGCGGCCTTTGAAGTGCCGGACCTGGGTCTTGATGTGGTCGCGCAGGATCTGCCGGAGCTCGGCCGGGGTGAAGGCGTCCTCGGTGAGCCAGGCCGGGTTCTGGTTGTGCCAGACCAGCGTGTGCCCGCGGACGACCTGCCCGTTGGCGCGAGCGAAGTCGACGAGGCGGTCGGCGGGGGCCCAGTCGTAGCGGCCCTGTTCCGGTTCGATCGCCTCCCACTTCATCACGTTCTCGGCGGTCACCGAGTCGAACTCGCTCGCCACGATGGCCCGGTAGTCGGCGTCGGAGGCGAGCGCCGACATGTCGACGGCGGTGCCGATCCGTACTCCGCTGCCTCGGGCCGCGGCTCGCAGGGTGTCGTCGTCCGCGCCGGCGACGGCCGGTGCGGCGCTGCCGACAGCGGTGGCCAGCGCCAGCGCGACGACGGCCAGGACGTTACGTCGGGTAGCCATCTCGTTTCTCCCGAAAGTTTCGGCGATGTTTCGGTGTCAGGGCGCAACGCTAGGCACACACACCGACGTCGGTCAATGGTTGACTGCGGAACGACGTCGATTTACGTTACGGGCACTCGACCGCCCGGTTTCCGAAAGTTTCGGAGTGAACATGTCGACTCGACGCGAGATCCTGGCCTTGGCCTCCGGCGCGGCGGTGACCGCCGTGGCTCTGCCCACCCCGGCCGACGCGGGTGGCCGCACGGACGGCTGGGCCGCGACCTGGGCGGCGGCGCCGACGACGATCCCGCCCGGCCCACCGCTGGTGCTGACCGACCGGACGGTGCGGCAGGTGGTGCACACCAGCGTCGGCGGCGACCAGCTCCGGATCCGCCTGACCAACGAGTTCGGCGCCACCCCGCTGCACGTCGGCGAGGTGCACGTGGCGATCCGGGCGGGCGGTGGAGCGAGCACGGACGCCCGGCCGGGGACCGACCGGCGGGTCACCTTCAGCGGGCAGCGATCGGCCATCGTGCCGGCCGGAGCTCCGCTGGTCAGCGACCCGGTCGGGCTGTCGGTGCCGGCCGGCACCGACCTGGTGATCAGCCTCTACCTGCCCGGGCGCACCCCGGTCACCACGCTTGCGGCGTTCGCCTTCCAGGAGAACGCGATCGCCGCCGGCAACGTCACCGCGGCCGGCCGGATCACCCCGGTCGACACGATCACGCAGTACCTGTTCCTGTCCGGGGTGAGTGTGCGGGGCCGGGCGGGCACGGTGGTCACGTTGGGCGACTCGATCACCAACGGCGCCAACACCGAGACGAACGCCAACCACCGCTGGCCGGACCTGCTGGCAGCCCGGTTCCGTAGGGCCCGCATCAACCTCGGCGTGGCGAACGTGGGTGTCTCCGGCAACCGGCTGCTGCACGACCCGAACCCGCCCGCGGGCGACCCGGCCGAGGCGTTCGCGGCCTACTTCGCGCAGAGCGCCCTGCGCCGATTCGACCGGGACGTGCTGGCCCAGCCGGGCGCCACGCACCTGGTGGTCCTGCTCGGGGTGAACGATCTCGGTCATCCGGGGACTGTCGCCCCGCCGAGCGAGGTGGTCGGGGCGGACGACCTGATCACCGGGCACCGGCAGTTGATCGCGCGGGCACGGCAGGCCGGCCTGCGGACGCACGGCGCCACGATCCTGCCGTTCAAGGGCGACACGCTGGGCTTCTACACCCCGGAGAACGAGCGCAAACGGTCCGCTCTGAACCGCTGGATCCGGACGTCCGGCGAGTATGACGAGGTGATCGATTTCGACGCCGCGGTCCGGGATGCGTCCGACCCGCTGCGCCTGGCCACCGCCTACGACAGCGGCGACCACCTGCACCCCAACGACGCCGGGATGGCCGCGATGGCCGCCGTCATACGACTAGGCGGGTTCCAGCACTCCTGACAGCCTCTCGATGACCGCGCCGGCGATCTCGTCGGCCGGGCGGGACGCGTCGAGCACCAGGTAGCGCTTGGGGTCGGAGGCGGCCAGGTCGAGGAACGCATACCGGACCCGATCGTGGAAGGCCCGGGACTCGCTCTCCAACCGGTCGGCGCCCTCGCCCCGGGCGTCCACCCGGGTCAGCCCGACGCCCGGGTCCACGTCGAGCAGGACGACCAGGTCGGGCTTGAGGCCGCCGGTCGCCCACGCGGAGAGCCAGGACACCTCCTGGACCGGCAGGGTGCGCCCGGCGCCCTGGTAGGCCAGCGAGGAGTCGACATACCGGTCACTGATCACCACGGCGCCCCGGGCCAGGGCCGGCCGGACCACCGTGGCGACGTGGTGTGCCCGGTCGGCGGCGTAGAGCAGCGCCTCGGCCCGCACCGACGGGGCCTCGGTCTTGTCCCGGTCGAGCACCAGCCCTCGGATCCGGGACCCGATGTCGGTGGCCCCGGGCTCGCGGGTGACGACGACGTCGCGCCCCTCCGCCTTGAGCGCCTCGGCGAGCCGGGTGACCTGGGTCGACTTGCCGGCGCCCTCTCCGCCCTCGAACACCACGAAGACGCCGGAGCGGGTGAACTCCTCCGGCGGGGAGAGCGGGCGTCCGCGCAGCGAGCCGAGCAGGTCGGCGAGCACCGGGACACCCTTCTTGTCGTCCATCTGCCGGAACGAGCCGATCCCGACCCAGATGCCGACGGCACCGGCCACCAGCAACAGCACGCGGGTGGAGGAGATGTCGATGTGGAAGGCGCCGAACTCGACGCGCCGGGAGCTGCCGAGGCCGACCAGGATCCCGGCGAGCGTGATGGCCAGCAACAGCACGGTCCGGACGCCGATCTGGACGACCGCGAAGACCCGGCCGCGGATGGCGTCCTCGATCTCGCCGTAGAGCATGGTGGTGCCGGCCAGGAACGCCATGCCCGCGCCGGCGCCGACCATCAACGCGCCGAGCAGGGCGATGGACAGGTGGAAGGCGAGACCGAGGAACATCACCGAGCCACTGGCCAGCACGATGCTCATGCCGAACCAGCGCCGCCGGGACAGATCCTTGACGATCATCGGGCCGAGGCCGATGCCGAGCGCGAGGCCCATGAAGATGAATCCGAAGAGCAGGGAGAACGCGGCTTCACCGGCGCCCAGGGAGTACGCGAAGGTCCGCGCCGCGCCGATCACCACACCGCCGGCCGCGAAGGCGCCGAAGATGCCCAGCACCAGGCCCCGGACCAGCGGGGTGGTGCCGATGAACTTCCACCCCTCCAGGAACTGGCGGGTCATGCTCTGCTCGGCGGCCTTCTCCCGCTCGGGACTCTTGCCGCCGATCTCCCGGATGCCGAAGAAGACGACGATGGCGGTGGCGAGCCGGGCGAACGCGTTGATGTAGAGGGCGATCTGCACCGGCTGGGCCCAGTCCGGCAGCGAGGCCCCGGACTGCTGGAGACCGGCGGTGAGTCCGGCGAGCGTCAGCGCGGCGAGGATCGGCGTGATCCCGTACGTCGTGATCAGGGTCAGTTGGTTGGAGATCTCGATCTGCGATTTCGGGATCAGGTTGGGAACCGCGGCCTCCTTGGCCGGGATCCAGATCAGGGTGATCGTCTCGCCGATGAGGGTGGCGATGGTCGCCCAGGCGAAGGTCTGCCCCGGGGTGGCGCCGAACAGAGGGGCGAGCGGGATCGAGCCGTAGATGACGAACCGCAGAAGGTCGATTGTGACCATGATGTGACGCCGGTCGAACCGGTCGGCGAAGACACCGGCGATCGGGCCGAGGAGCAGAGCGGGCAGCAGGCGCACCGCGATGGTGCCGCCGAAGGCCGCGCCCTGCGCCGCCGTGTTCTGGAACTGGGCGGAGGCGAACAGGGCGGTGGCGAGAAGACCGATCCAGTCGCCGAAGGAGGCGGCCGAGAGCACCAGCCACAGCCGGCGGAAGCCTCGCAGGCGCAGGACCGAGCGCAGGGCCGCCACACCGCTGAGGTCGACGGGCCCCGGGTCCTGCTGCGTGTCCGTGTTGATGGCCCTACCTCCCGTGGTCAGTGCTCGGAGCACTGTAACCGGCCACTCCCACGGGTTGGGGGCAACCACGATCGGGTGGAGCAGAGATGAATGTCTTTCGTGTTACCCAGGTCACGGGATACCGTGCTGACGTGCTCACTGACCGCATCAGCCTGCGCGAGCGACTCGACAAGGCGACCGGCCATCTGGAAACCCCGATCGCGGTGATCGACCTCGCCGCCTTCGACGACAACGCGGAGCGCCTCGCCGCACGCGCGGGTGACAAACCGATACGTGTGGCGAGTAAATCGGTGCGCTGCCGAACACTGCTGGAACGGGTGCTGAGTCGTCCCGGCTGGCACGGTGTGATGGCCTACACCCTGCCCGAGGCGCTGTGGCTGGTCCGTTCCGGCGTGACCGACGACGTACTGGTGGCATACCCCACCGTCGATCGCGCCGGTCTGCGGGAGCTGACCACGCACCCGGAGCTGGCCGCCGCGATCACTCTCATGGTGGACCATCCGGCACATCTGGACGTGGTGGATCAGGTGGCCGCGCCCGGTGCTCGTCCGGCCGTACGCCTATGTATCGACCTCGATGCCTCCTGGCGTCCCGCCGGGCCTCTGCACATCGGCGTGCGCCGGTCCCCGATCCATTCGGCCGCGCAAGCGGGCGCCCTGGCCGGCAAGATCGCCGAGCGGGACGGATTCCGGCTGGTCGGGGTGATGTGTTACGAGGCGCACATCGCCGGAGTCGGCGACGACCCGCCCGGTCAGGCGCTGCGGGGCCGGGCCATCCGCATGATGCAGAGCCGGGCCTTCCCCGAGCTGCGGGACCGGCGTGCCGCGGCGGTACGCGCGGTCCGGGAGCACGCCGACCTGGAGTTCGTGAACGGCGGCGGCACCGGCAGCGTCTCCGCCACCAGCGCCGACCCGGCCGTCACCGAGGTGACCGCCGGCTCCGGTCTCTACGGTCCCGCGCTCTTCGACGGCTACCGCAGTTGGCGACCCACCCCGGCGGCGCTCTTCGCGCTGTCCGTGGTGCGCCGCCCGGCCCCGCGGATCGCCACGGTGCTGGGCGGCGGCTGGATCGCCTCGGGCGCCCCCGAGGCGTCCCGTCTGCCCGTTCCGTGGCTGCCCGAGGGGCTGCGGTTCAAGGCCGACGAGGGCGCCGGCGAGGTGCAGACCCCGCTGCTGGGCGAGGCCGCCGAGCGGCTGCGGCCCGGCGACCGGGTGTGGTTCCGGCACGCCAAGGCCGGCGAGCTGTGCGAACACGTCAACGAGCTGCAACTGGTCGACGGTACGACGAGCACGCCGGCCCTCACCTACCGCGGAGAAGGCCGTGCCTTCCTGGGGTGATCGGCTGTCAGGCCGAGACGTGGCGGTGCAGATACTCTCTTATCAACGCCTTGGCCTCGGTCAGCACCGACTCGTCACCCGTGGGGTCACGGCGGAACGCCAGCTTGATCAGCGCGTCCGCGGCCTCGACCGAGATCTGCAGGGCGAAACGCAGACGGCCCCGATCGGCCAGCTTGAACTGCTCGATCAGCAGCTCGGCCAGGCGCTCGGCGATGACCGCGTTGTTGTCGCGGTCGGAGTCGAGCAGATGCAGATCGACGACGTCGCCGAAATGCAGCGTCCGGAACCCGGGAACGCTGCGGTGCATGTGGATGTAGGCATCGATCGCCGCATCGACCGCATCCCACCAATGGGTGAAGGTCTCGCTGGCGAATCGATCAGACAGACTCTGCAGGTAAGCGTCCATGTTGCGCAGTGCGAGCGCCTGGACGATGGCCCGCTTGTCCGGGAAGAACTGGTAGACCGAGCCGATGGCGACCTCGGCGCGCTCGGCGAGCAGCGTCGTGGTCAACCCCTCATAACCGACCTCGTCCACCAGCTCAGCGCATGCGTCGAGCATGCGCTGCACCCGGGCAACGCTTCTGCCCTGCACCGGAACCCGCCTCAGCGGTCCGGTGCTGACGGTTGGTGTCGACACGCGTCGCCACTCCCTCTCAGCAGTATTAAGAAGAACGTTACTCGGATCAACGAGCGAGGCGCATCGACGGGACGCCGGGTGACGGTGTCCGCTCGGACGGAGGACAAAGGCCGGAATGACTACACCCGTTAACGCCCGCCGCTGGACCAACTGGGGCCGCAATCAGGAGTCGATCGCCGAGGTGCTCACCCCCGGCACCATCGACGAGGTCACCACTGGAGTGAAGCAGGCCACGGAAAGCGGGCGGCGGATCAAAGTCGTCGGGAGCGGGCACTCGTTCACCGCCATCGCGGTCGCCGACGACCAGCGGATGTTCGTGCACCGGATGGCCGGGCTCGTCGCCGTCGACGGAGATCTGGTCACCGTCCAGGGCGGGATGACGCTGTCCACCTTGAACGTCGTCCTCGCCGAGCACGGGCTGGCCATGCCCAACCTCGGCGACATCGACGCGCAGACCGTCGCCGGGGCGATCTCCACCGGAACGCACGGGACCGGCATCGCGTACTCCACGCTCGCCTCCAGCGTCGAGGCGTTGACGCTGGTGACCGGAACTGGTCAGGTCGAGCGCTACACCTCCGATGCGCCCGAGTTTCCGGCGGTGCGGGTCGGGCTGGGGGCCCTCGGTGTGATCGTCGAGGTGACCCTGCGCTGCGTCCCGGCGTTCACCCTGCTGGCTGACGAGCGGCCGATGCCGCTCACCGACGTGCTGGCCGGACTCGACGAGTGGATCCCGGAAAACGACCACGTCGAGTTCTTCTGGTATCCGTACACGGATCGGGCGCAGCTCAAACGGAACCGGAAGGTGACCGAGAACGATCGACCGCTGAGCCGGTTCCGTGGCTGGCTCGACGACGAATTCCTCTCCAACACCGTCTGGCAGGGCATCTGCGCGCTGGGACGGCGCATCCCGGCGACGGTTCCGGCGCTGAGCGCCATCTCGGCACGCGGCCTCAGCGCGCGGACGTACACCGGCCGGTCCGACGAGGTCTTCTGCTCACCGCGCAAGGTCAAATTCACCGAGATGGAGTACGAGGTACCGCGCGCCGCCCTACCCGAGGTCCTCGGCGAGCTCGAGAGGATCTTCGCCCGGCTCCCGTTCAAGGTGCAGTTCCCCGTCGAGGTGCGGTTCACCGGGCCGGACGACATCTGGCTGTCGCACGGATACGGCCGCGAGTCCGCCTACATCGCCGTGCACCAGTACATCGGCGCCCCGTACGAGCCGTACTTCCGGGCCGTCGAAGAGGTCTGCACGGCTCTGGGCGGCCGGCCGCACTGGGGGAAGCTGCACTACCGGGATGCCGGGTCGCTGCGGACGGCGTACCCCCGCTTCGACGACTTCCTGGCCGTGCGGGACCGCCTCGACCCCCACCGGGTCTTCGCCAACGACTACCTGAACCGCGTCCTCGGCGCCTGAGACGAGGCCGGCTCTCAGGGCTGCCCCCGGATGTCCGGGAGACAGCGCCGAGAGCCGGCTCGCACTCACTCGGCGGCGGTGGCCGCCTTGCGCGGCGCGGCCCGCTTCGCCGGGGCCGCCTTCTTGGCCGCGGTCGTCTTGGCGGCGGTCGTCTTCTTCGCGGCGACGGCTCGCTTGGCCGGGGCCTTCTTGGCCGGGGTCGCCTCGCCGTCGGTCTTCGGAGCGGCCTTCTTGGCCGGCGCCCTCTTCGCGGCGGTCTTCTTGACCACCGGGCCCTTGGCCCGCTTGTCCGCGATCATCTGGGACGCCTCGGCCAGCGTGATCTCTTCGGGCTTCTGGTCCCGGCGCAGCGTCGCGTTGAACTCCCCGTCGGTGACGTAGGCCCCGAACCGGCCCTCCTTGATCACCAGCGGCTTCTCGCTGACCGGGTCGGCGCCGAGCTCACGCAGCGGCGGTTTCGCGGCCCGTGCCTGGCGGGTCTTCGGCTGCGCCAGCAGCTCCAACGCCTCCGCCAGGGTGATCGTGAGCAGTTGGTCCTCACTACCCAGCGACCGCGAGTCCTTCTCCCGGGAGATGTACGGCCCGTACTTGCCGTTGCGGGCCACGATCTCGTTGCCCTCGGGGTCCTTGCCGACGATCCGGGGCAGCTTCAGCAGATCGAGCGCCTGCTCGAGAGTGAGAGTCTGCGGCGACTGGCTCTTGAACAGCGACGACTTGCGCTCGCCGGCCGACACGTAGGGCCCGAACCGGCCCGACTTGACGGTCACCTCGTCACCGGTCACCGGATCGTCGCCGAGGACCCGGTCGCCGTTGCCCGCCAGGAACAGCTCCTCGACCCGTTCGGGAGTCAACTCGTCGGGAGCCACACCCTCCGGGAGCGAGGCCTTGTCCTCGGGCGCGTCCTCGCCACCGTCGACCGCCCGGCGCTGGAGGTAGGGACCGAACTTGCCGACCCGGACGACGACCCGGCGGTTCTCCTCGTCGACGAAGAGCGGGATCGAGTTGACCTCACGGGCGTCGATCGCGCTGAGGTTCTCGGTGACCATCTTCTTCAGACCACCGGACCGGGCCACCTCCTCGCCCTCGTCACTGCCGAAGTAGAAGGCGGTGAGGAAGGCGAGCTGGGTGCCGTCACCGGCCGCGATGTCGTCGAGCTGACCCTCCATCGCCGCGGTGAAGTTGTAGTCGACCAGCCGTGGGTAGTGCCCCTCGAGCAGGCCGATCACCGCGAACGCCAGGAACGACGGGATCATCGCCTGGCCACGCTTCTCCACGTAGCCACGGTCCTGAATGGTCTGCATGATCGACGAGTACGTGGAGGGACGGCCGATGCCGAGCTCCTCCAGCGCCTTGACCAGCGACGCCTCGGTGTACCGCGCCGGGGGTGTGGTGTGGTGACCGGTCGCGTTCAGCTGGTCGGCGGTCAGCGGCTGGTCCTTCACCAGGTTCGGCAGGCGGCGCTCGGCGTCGTCGGACTCGGCGTTCTCGTCGTCGGAGGACTCCACGTAGGCGCGCAGGAAGCCCGGGTCGGTGATCGTCTTGCCGGAGGCGGCGAAGTCGGCCTCCTCGCCCGCGGCGGTGGTCGCGCGGATCCGGACACTGATCGAGTTACCGACCGCGTCGGTCATCTGCGAGGCGATCGTGCGGCGCCAGATCAGCTCGTAGAGCCGGAACTCGTCGCCACTCAGCTCCTTGGCCACCTCGCCCGGGGTACGGAAGTTGTCCCCCGCCGGGCGGATCGCCTCGTGCGCCTCCTGGGCACCCTTGGCCTTCGTCGTGTACTTGCGCGGCTGCGGCGGCACGTTGCCCGCCCCGTACAGCTCGGCGATCTGCCGGCGGGCGGCGGCCACCGCGGTCTCGGAGAGGTTCACCGAGTCCGTACGCATGTAGGTGATGAAGCCCTTCTCGTACAGGCTCTGCGCGGTGCGCATCGTCTGCTGCGAGGAGTACCGCATCTTGCGGGCCGCCTCCTGCTGGAGCGTGGAGGTGATGAACGGCGCGTACGGCCGGCGGCGGTACGGCTTCTCCTCGACCCGGGTGACCTGGAACGGGCGGCCCTCCAGACGGGCGGCCAGCCCGCGGGCGCCGTCGCCGTCCAGCTGCACCGAGGTGGAACCGGTCTTGAGCTGCCCGGTGGTGGGCTCGAAGTCCTTGCCCGAGGCGATCCGGTCACCGTTCAGCGCGATCAGCGTGGCGTTGAACGTGCGAGGGCCCTCGACCTGACCCTGAACGGCCAGGTGAGCGAGGATGTCCCAGTACTCCGCGGAGCGGAAGGCCATCCGCTGGCGCTCGCGCTCGACGACGATGCGGGTCGCGACGGACTGCACCCGTCCGGCGGAGAGCTTCGGCATCACCTTCTTCCACAGGACCGGGCTGACCTCGTAGCCGTACAGCCGGTCCAGGATGCGGCGCGCCTCCTGGGCGTCCACCAGGGCCCGGTCGATGTCACGCGGGTTGGCCACCGCGGCCTGGATGGCCGGCTTGGTGATCTCGTGGAAGACCATCCGCTTGACCGGCACCTTGGGCTTGATCGTCTCGACCAGGTGCCAGGCGATCGCCTCGCCCTCGCGGTCCTCATCGGTGGCGAGGAAGATCTCGTCGACCTCCTTGGCCAGCCGCTTCAGCTTGGCGACCTGCTGGCGCCGGCCCTCCGAGATCACATAAAGCGCGTGGAAGCCGTTGTCGACGTCGACGCCGAGTCGTGCCCACGGCTGGCCCTTGAACTCCTCGGGGACCTCGTCGGCGTTGCGCGGCAGATCACGGATATGGCCGACGGAGGCCTCGACCAGATAGTCGGGACCCAGGTAACCGGCGATCGTCTTGGCCTTCGACGGGGACTCGACGATGACCAGACGGGTCGTCCTGGCGTCACTCGGCACGGCACTCCTTATTTGGCCTCAGCACTCCCCACTCCGCTCGGCGGAGCACAGACGTTCAACGTAACGCGCCGGACACGGCCGCATTCCCGGGGAAGCCCGCAGTCGGATGGTAACGGTCCGGCCACCGCATGCGTCTGACCGCGACACCGTACACCGGGAAGACACTGTTATGTCGGACACAATCACCGAAGATCACGCGACCATGCCACCCGGCCAGAATTCCTCCGGTGCTGCTGAGGGGCGTTCACCCACCAACTCGGCGAGCCTGCGCAGCCTCCGTGCACCCGAGATGAGGTAGCGTCGTCCGTCTTCCGACACCCGGCCCGCCAGACCGGCCCGGACCAGCGCGGCTTCCACCGCGTGACGGTCCTTGGCCGGGTCGAGGCCGAGCACCCAGCCGCCGGGGCGCGGCCCGCCGGCGGCGGCCACCCACAGCCGCAGACGCGGGCCGGAGAGGAAGAGCTGCGCGGATGCGTCCGGCCAGGCACGGGCGAGAGCGTTCAACCTCCGGGAGTACGCGGTACGCACCTCGAAGACGTGACGGGGCGGCTCCGCGTCCCCGGGATCACCGATCTCCGCCCCGGTGTCGTCCGCCTCGTCGTCCGGGCCGTCCTCGGCCTGACCTGCGTCGACGGGGCCCGCGTCGCCCGGACCGGCGGAGTCCCGAGCAGCGGACGGGCCCGTGACGCCGGGCTCCTCCTCCGTCGACGGGTCCTCCGGCGTGACAATCGCCTCTTTCGCGTCGGCGAGGTCGATGGCGCGTACCCCCTGGATCGGCTCCCACGTGGCCGCCAGGCCCCGGGCGACCAACTCGCCGACCAGGACGTGCACCCGCCAGGCCGCATCCACCCGGACCGAGACGCGGGCCGTGCCCCCCATCCGGCCCAGACGTCCCGGACCGGCCAGCAGGCCGGCCAGATCGGCGGGTGAGGGCTCGGTCGTCTCGGCGCCGAACATCGACAGCTGGCGGCCACCCGGCGGGCCGGGCACGCCGCGCGGAGAGGTCTTCTTCGCCAGCGGCACCGGTGGGGGAAGGACCTCGCGCGGGATCAGCGGCCAGCCGGTCTCGGTCATCGTGTCACTGGCATTCGGGCAGGCTGTCGAAGGCCTGTCTGAGCTCGACCGACTCCAGCTTCGTCGTGTCCAGGCTGCTGCGCTCGTAATCACTGGTGAGCTGGGACACCACCTTGCCGACCTCGGTGTAGAAATCCTGCGAAGGGGCGGTGGCGAGCGCCTCGATGCCGGTGCGCGCGTGGCCGTAGGCGTCGCGGATGCCGGCAAGCGAGGACAGGAAGCCGTCGGCGATGGCCTGACCGTTGTCCACGTCGGGGACACCCGCCTGCTCCACGCCCTCCCGCGCCTTCTCGCTCGCCGTGGACGCGCCGTCGAAGAGGCGCGCCAGATTCTCCTTCGCCTGGCCGGGTGTGGTCTTGCTGGTCATCTGCTGCTGGGTGCGGCTGGTCAGGGTGTCGATCTCGCTGCGCCACGGACTCAGCGTGGTGCAGACCACCGCGGCCCAGGCGTGCGCGCCGGGCTGGGCGGAGCAGGCGGCCAACGGTGCGACGAGCACCAGGAGGAGGGCAAAGGAGATCGGTCGGACCGCGCGCATGGAAGCAGGGTACGACTCCGGTAGGACACTCCACACGCCTCGATCGGCGCGAAAAGGGAAGGCACCCGGTCACCCGGGTGCCTTCCCGGTGTCTACCTCAGACGTTGTCCTTGATCCGGGACGCCTCGGTGGTGCGGCTGTCCTGGACCGCGCGGGCGGTGTCGGCGGCGCCGGCGGCCGAGGCCGACGTGCTCTCGTCACCGAACGCGATCGGCTTGCGCTTGCTCCAGACCACCGCGGCGGTCACGATCGCCACCGCGACGAGTGCCACGCCCACCCGCAGAGGCGTGTTCGCGTCCGAGCCGTAGCTCCAGGCCACCACGGCCGGGGCGATCAGCAGGGAGACGAGGTTCATCACCTTGAGCAGCGGATTGATCGCCGGGCCCGCGGTGTCCTTGAACGGGTCGCCGACGGTGTCACCGATGATCGTGGCCTCGTGCGCCTCGGAGCCCTTGCCGCCGAACGAGCCGTCCTCCACCAGCTTCTTCGCGTTGTCCCACGCGCCGCCGGAGTTGGACAGGAAGACCGCCATCAGCGTGCCGGTGCCGATCGCGCCGGCCAGGTAAGCCGCGAGCGCGCCCGGGCCCAGCCCGAAGCCCACCGCGATCGGGGCCATGATCGCCAGCAGACCGGGGTGAGCAGCTCACGCTGCGCGTCCCGGGTGCAGATGTCGACGACCCGGCCGTACTCCGGACGCTGGGTGCCGTCCATGATGCCCGGGAACTCCCGGAACTGGCGGCGGACCTCCATCACGACCGCGCCCGCCGAGCGGGACACCGCGTTGATCGCCAGCCCGGAGAAGAGGAACACCACCGCCGCGCCGATCAGCAGACCGACCAGGCTCCGCGGGTTGGAGATGTTGAGCTGCTCCAGGATCTCGTTGCCGACGTTCGGCACCCCGGCTTCGGTCAGCGCGCTGGCCAGGCTGTTGGTGTACGACCCGAACAGCGCCGTGGCCGCCAGGACCGCGGTCGCGATCGCGATGCCCTTGGTGATCGCCTTCGTGGTGTTGCCGACCGCGTCCAGCTCGGTGAGGATCTGCGCGCCCCGCTCGTCGACGTCACCGGACATCTCGGCGATGCCCTGCGCGTTGTCCGAGATCGGGCCGAACGTGTCCATCGCCACGATCACGCCGACCGTGGTGAGCAGGCCGGTGCCGGCCAGCGCCACCGCGAACAGCGACAGCGTCAGCGACGAGCCGCCCAGGAGGAAGGCGCCGAAGACGCCCGCGCCGAGCAGGATCGCCGAGTAGACCGCCGACTCCAGGCCGACGCTGATGCCGGCCAGGATGACGGTGGCCGCGCCGGTCTGCGACGACTTGCCGATGTCCTGCACCGGACGGCGGTTCGTCTCGGTGAAGTAGCCGGTCAGCGCTTGGATGGCGGCGGCCAGCACGATACCGATCACGACCGCGCCGACCGCGACCCACTGCGGGTTCTGACCGCTGTTCAGGATGTCCTCGGCGATGCCCGCGTCACCGAAGCCGGCGAAGCTGTTCGGCAGGTAGAGGAAGCTGACCACGGCCACCGCGATCGCGGAGATCACGGCCGAGATGTAGAACGCCCGGTTGATCGCGGTGAGGCCGTTGCGGTCGCTGGCGCGCAGCCGGGTGATGAAGACACCGATGATCGCGATCAGGACACCGATCGTGGAGATGATCAGCGGGAAGATCAGACCGTCCTGGCCGAACGCGGCCGAGCCCAGGATCAGCGCCGCGACCAGGGTCACGGCGTAGGACTCGAACAGGTCGGCGGCCATGCCGGCGCAGTCACCGACGTTGTCGCCCACGTTGTCGGCGATGGTCGCCGCGTTACGCGGGTCGTCCTCCGGGATGCCCTGCTCGACCTTGCCGACCAGGTCCGCACCGACGTCCGCGGCCTTGGTGAAGATGCCGCCGCCGACCCGCATGAACATGGCCAGCAGCGCGGCGCCGAAACCGAAGCCCTCCAGGACGGTCGGCGCGTCGCCGCGGAAGATCAGCACGACCAGCGCGCCACCGAACAGGCCGAGGCCGACGGTGAGGAAGCCGACCACGCCGCCGGTGCGGAAGGCGATCCCCATCGCCTTCTCCCGCCCGCCCTGCTCGCTGGCCGCGGCCGCGACCCGCACGTTGGCCCGGGTGGCCAGCGCCATGCCGGCGCCGCCGATGAACGAGCTGAACACCGCGCCGACGATGAAGAACAGCGAGCGGCCGATCTTGACCCAGGTCTCGTTGTCGGTCTCGTGCACCGGTAGGAGGAACAGCAGGACGACCGCGATGACGACGAAGATGCCGAGAGTCTTGAACTGCCGGAACAGGTACGCCGAGGCGCCCTCCTGCACCGCGCCGGCGATCTCCTGCATCTTCGGTGTGCCGCGCGCGGTACGCAGCACCGATTGGACGAACGCGGCGGCGAAACCGAGCGCCACTAGGGCGAACACCAGCGCGATGACTACGAATGTGACGTTTGAGCCACTCAGGGAGACTCCGCCGCCTTCAGCGGCCATGAGTATCGAGCTCGCGGACATCAATGTCCTCCTGTACACCGATGGCGTCCGGGGGCGGACGAGACCACCCGGGCGCATTCCCCGGGGAGTGGGGAACGACCGACCAGACCTGCGGACGCGAGGCCGGTAAGTAGCTGACAACTCGCGTACTGTATAGGGCTTACGTGTCGGTCGTCACATGTCGCACCAGCCGTGTCGCGGCGATGAACGCCACTGTGTTAGTCCGGAGTCGATCTCGGGTACACGGGTAGCCGCCAGTGTCGGGATTCTCGCCTGACATTGCTGGTCATTTACGGAAATATCGCCCATGGTGGGCGCGGCGTCGTGCCGTACCCCCTGCGTGGTTGATCTTTTTTGGCTCGCCCGGGCCTGATCCGTCCCAGGCCCGGGCCCGACGCCCGGTGTGCGGGTCAGCGGCGGGTGACCGGCCAGACCATCCGGACCTCGGTGCCCGGCCCGTCGTCCACGGGGCGCACCTGCAGGTCGTCGACGAAACCGGCGAGCAGCGCGAAGCCGACGCCGGTGGTGAGCGCGTCGTCGGTGAGCGACTCGTCGGCCAGCTCGTCCGGCGGCAGTTTCGTCAGGCCCACGCTCGCCTCGATCGGGGCGTGGTCGATGACGCGGACGGTGTACGAGTCCGAGTCGGACATCTCGACGGTGACCAGCTCGGTCAACCCATACTGCCGGTGCAGGGTGACCGCCCGGGTGCAGGCCTCACCGATGGCGAGCCGGACCTCGTCGAGCAACTCCTCCGCGACCCCGGCGCGGCGCGCGACGGCGACGCCGACGAGCCGTGCGGTGCGCACGTGCACCGGGGCCGGTGAGAAGGAGAGTCGAACGGTAGCCATCACGAAGCGGGACCGCTGCCGTCGCGTTCCGTCGCCGCATCGACCGTCGGGAAGATCGGGAAGACCTGATCCAGCGCGGTGATCCGGAAAATCTTGAGAAGTGGCTCCTTGGCGCAGACCAGCCCGAAGGTGCCGTGTGCCGTCCGCAGCCGCTTGAGGGCGCCGACCAGCACGCCGAGCCCTGTGGAGTCGAGGAAGTCGACCCGCTCCAGATCGACGACGACGTCACGTGCCCCCGCGTCCACGAGCTCGATGAGGCGCTCGCGCAGCCGGGGGCGGTGTAGACGTCGACCTCACCGCCGACCTCGAGCACGGTGTGCCCGGCGACGATCCGTGTCGTGAGTGACAGCTCCATCGGTCCTCCTCCCTGATCTCTCCCCCCGCGAAATCTAACCA
Organism: Actinoplanes sp. CA-252034; assembly: GCF_050956125.1. NCBI lineage: Bacteria > Bacillati > Actinomycetota > Actinomycetes > Micromonosporales > Micromonosporaceae > Actinoplanes > Actinoplanes sp. CA-252034. The sequence goes on along the minus strand of NZ_CP191846.1, from coordinate 356,475 downwards.
CCGACCGGAAGGGGGCGACGCGTGGCACCCACCGTCCTACCCGTTTGAGGTTCGGGGCATACCGGTGTCACAGTGCAATGCGTGACCTCAACCGCTTTCGGTCCTGCTGAGCTGCTGCATCGGCTGCGGGCTCGCGGCGGCGGGACGACAGTGTCCCCGGTCACACACATCGAGCGGGTGCCCGCCCGTGAGGGCCGGACGGCGCCGTGGCCCACATGGACCGAGCCCACTGTGCGCGACGCGTTCACGGCACAGGGGATCAGCGTCCCGTGGGAGCATCAGGCGGCCGCCGCCACCCTCGCCTGGCAGGGCACACACGTCGTGCTGGCCACCGGCACCGCGTCGGGCAAGTCCCTCGCGTACCAGCTGCCGGCACTCAACGCGCTCGCCACGGACCCTAGAGCGACAGTGCTCTATCTGTCACCCACCAAGGCACTCGCCGCCGACCAGCTCCGCGGGCTGAACCGGCTCGGACTGGACGGTGTGCGGGCGGCGACGTACGACGGCGACACCCCGCGCGAGGAGCGCGAATGGATCCGGCAGCACTCGCGGTTCGTGCTGACCAACCCGGACATGCTGCACCACAGCATCCTGCCCGGCCACGGCCGCTGGGGTGTCTTCCTGCGCAGGCTGCGGTATGTGGTGATCGACGAATGCCACACCTACCGCGGCGTCTTCGGCTCGCATGTGGCGCACGTGCTGCGGCGGCTACGGCGGGCCACCGAGCGGTACGGGGCGTCGCCCACCTTCATCCTGGCGTCGGCGACGTCCGGGGATCCGGGTGGATCGGCATGTCGGCTGACCGGCGTCCCGGTGACGGAGATCACTTCTGATGCGTCGCCGCGCGGGGCGGTGACCTTCGCCCTCTGGGAGCCGCCTCTCCTCGAGAACTTCGCCGACGACGCCTCCCCGATCCGCCGATCAGCCCTGCGCGAAACCGCCGACCTGCTGACCGATGCCGTGATCGCCGGGACCAGGACGATCGCGTTCGTACGGTCCAGGCGCGGGGCCGAGGTGATCGCCTCGACGGCCCGGCAGTCGCTGAACGAGGCCGTGCCCGGACTCGGTGACCGCGTCGCCGCCTACCGGGGCGGGTACCTCCGGGAGGACCGGCGGGCCATCGAGCGGGCGCTGCTCTCCGGGGAGCTGCTCGGGCTGGCGTCCACCAACGCGCTCGAGCTCGGCGTCGACCTGACCGGGCTCGATGCCGTGCTGATCTGCGGCTACCCCGGCACCCGGGCGTCACTCTGGCAGCAGGCGGGCCGGGCCGGGCGAGCCGGTGACGAGGCGCTCGCGGTGCTCGTGGCCCGCGACGACCCGCTCGACACCTATCTGGTGCACCATCCGGAGGCGGTGTTCGGGCGGCCCGTCGAGGCGACCGTGCTCGACCCGGGGAACCCGTACGTGCTCGGGCCCCAACTGTGCTGCGCCGCCTCCGAGGCGCCACTCACCGACGCCGACCTGGACCTCTTCGGCGGGCACGGACTCGTCGAGCAGCTCACCGCCGAGGGCCTGCTCCGGCGCCGGCCGTCCGGCTGGTATTGGACGCATCGCGGGCGGCCCGAGGTCGACCTGCGCGGGACCGGCGGGGCGCCCGTCTCGGTGGTCGAGGCGGCCACCGGACGGCTGCTCGGCACCGTCGACCACGGGTCGTCGCACGCCATGCTGCACCCCGGAGCCGTCTACCTGCATCAGGGCGTCACTTTCGTGGTCGACGACCTCGACCTGGAGGACGCCATCGCGCTGGTGCGCCAGGAGGAGCCGGACTGGACCACGCACGCCCGCGACGTGACGAACCTCTCAGTGGTCGACGTGCGGTCGTATGTGGACGCGGGCCCGGTGGGGCTGTTCCTCGGCGACGTCGACGTCACCAACCAGGTCGTCTCCTATCAGCGACGGCGGCTCGGCAGTGGGGAGATCATCGACACCCGGCCGCTCGACCTTCCGGTGCGGGAGCTGCGTACGGTCGCGGTCTGGTTCACCGTGTCGCCGCAGGCGCTGACCGCCGCCGGGGTGGAACCGGGCGAGGTCCCGGGCGCTCTGCACGCGGCCGAGCACGCCGGGATCGGCCTGCTGCCACTGATCGCCACCTGTGATCGGTGGGACATCGGTGGGCTGTCCACGGCCGGCCACGCCGACACCGAGGCACCGACGGTCTTCGTGTACGACGGCCATCCGGGCGGGGCGGGGTTCGCCGAACGCGCCTACGGGACGGCGACGGAGTGGCTGCGGGCCACCCGGGAGGCGATCGCGTCGTGCGGATGCGAGGCCGGATGTCCCTCGTGCGTGCAGTCACCCAAATGTGGAAACGGCAACAACCCTCTGAACAAACAGGACGCCGTAAAAGTGCTGGATATCGTGCTCGCGGCGCTGTGATCATTTACCGCCGTTTATCGGTTACCACGCCGGGGAAGAGTCACATCTCGCCCCCGACCTGACGATCTCCATGAGTGGAAACGGTAGCCTGCGTTCCCGATGAATCGTGACCGAGCAACCACGAGCCCTCGCCTCGCCGCCCTCGACGGCCTCCGCCTGATCGCGGCACTGGCCGTAGCGGTGTTCCACCTGAGCGTCTCCTGGCGCCTCGACGGGCAGAGCCCACCGGCCTACTACCTGCCGGACCTCGCGCCGATCGCCGCCTACGGCTTCCTCGGGGTGGAGCTGTTCTTCCTGATCAGCGGCTTCGTGATCGGCATGAGCAGCTGGCGGCGCGGCCTGGGCGAGTTCTTCGTGTCCCGGGTCAGCCGCCTCTACCCGGCCTACTGGGTGTGCATCCTGATCACCGTCGCGGTCGTCACCGTCCTCCCGGTGACCGGGGGCGTGCCGATCAGCGGAGTCCCGGAAGTGCGCGAGATCGCGGTCAACATGACCATGCTCCAGGAGCCACTCGGCATTCCCGCGGTCGACACCGTCTACTGGACGCTCTTCGTCGAGTTGCGGTTCTATCTGTTGTTCGCGGCGCTCGTGGCATTCGGTCTCACGTACCGCCGGACGGTGATCTTCTGCGTCACCTGGATGATCCTCTCGGTGATCGGCCCGACCCTGGACAGCAGGATCGTCAATATCCTCGCCATCCCGGAATACGCGCCGTATTTCATCGCCGGAATAGCGATGTTCCTGATTCACCGGTTCGGCCGGTCGCCGCTGCTCTTCGCGATCATCGGCTTCTCCTGGCTGGTCGGGATCAACCGGGTGGAGCAGCGGGTCGGCACCATCGATCCCGGCTTCGAGGTCCCGACCTGGCCGGGCATCGCCATCGTGACCCTCTGCTACGTCGTGGTCCTAGCCGTCGCGCTCGGCTGGACCGACCGGATCCGCTGGTCGTGGCTCACCACCGCGGGCGCCCTCACCTATCCCTTCTACCTGCTGCATCAGCGCATCGGGTACGGCCTGATCCGGCACGCCCAGGAGCGGACCAGCCTGCCGGTGTGGGCTCTGCTGCTCGGGGCCATCGCCATCGTGCTGTGCCTGGCGTGGCTCGTGCACCGGTTCGCGGAGCGGCCCCTCAGCCGGTGGCTGCGGACGGTGCTGCGGCGGGCCATCGCTGACGTGCGGCGGGTTTCGGCCGCGGAGGCCGCCGGGGCCGCCGGGGCTATGGAGGCGACCGGGGCCACGCCGGCCACCCGAGCCGCGCAGACCGCGGGAGCAACAGGGACCTCGGCCGTAACCGGGACCCTGGCCGCCTCGGGACGGACTGCTGCGAGCCCGACGCCCGTGCCGGCCGGCGGGCACAGTGAAGGCCTCCAGGAGAGGTGGGCGCGACCCGGCCCGTCGCCGCGGCAGCCGTCGTCATCCGCCTTTCAGGACGCTTCCCGCTGATCCTCCCGAGGCTCCGCTGAGCCACTTCCCGAGGCTCGTTGAGGCGTCTCCCGGGCAGGCCGCTGACGCGTTTACACGGGCTGCCCCCGGCACGTTCTCGAGGCTGCCCGCTGACGCGCTCTCGAGGGCAGCCCGGTGAGGCGCTCTCGAGGGCCGCGGGCTTTGATGCGGGCCACCGGGATCGTCTGGCGGCGGGTGCTCGCCGGTCAACCGCCCGGCGGTGTCAGGGCCTCGCCGGGCAAGGCGGTGACCGGGCCGGCTCGGGAGGCGGCTCGGGCGCTCGCCGGGTAGAAGGTGAGCCGGACCTCGGCGTGGACCACGATCTCCAGGCCCTCGACGGCGCACCCCACCATGCGAGCGTGGTTGGCCTCGACATATCGCGCCGCCACCGCGCACGCCGCGTCCTGGCCCTCGATGGCGTGCGGACCACCGGCCAGAGCACCGAAGTCGGCCGCCCCCTTGGCCTGATGCCGTGCCACCCGGGCCGCTCCACCGGCCACGACGACGAGAGCCACCCCGATCAGCACCAGGCCCACCGCCAGCACGAAGATCGACGCCGCCCCACGGTCGTCCCGCAGCCCTTTCACGAAAGGCCCCGCCCCGCCACCCGGCGGTCGTCTCGCAGCGCACTCACGGAAGGGCCTGCCCGTCCGGCTCGCGTGCGGCCGTCGCGTCGCCGCTCACCACCGTTCCCGGCAGGTCGATGCCGAGCATGCGGACCGGCGCGGACACCTGGGCGACGACGGTCTCCGCGGTGCCGCCGACGCGTACGCTCGCGCCGTCCGGAATCAGCCCCGCCGCCGCGGTTGCGGGGGCCTCGCCGCGAGCGTCCGCCAGGGCCGCCTCCCGCGCCGCGTCGTAGCACTGCATCTTCGCCGCCATCGCGCCGATCGCGGTGAGGCCGAAGCTGAGGAGCAGTACGAGCGCCGGCAGCCCGGCCGCGAGTTCGGCGGTGAACGATCCCCGGTCGCGGCCGGGATGCCGGCGCCGTCTCACTTCAGCGCCCGGCCGATGACCCCGCTGAGCGCCGCCTGCACGGGCCCGCTGGTCAGCACCTTGAGCAGCACACCGGCGAAGGCGACCGCGGCGAGCGTGCCGATGGCGTACTCGGCGGTGCTCATTCCGGCGTCCACGGCTTCCGCCTGGAGCCGCCGGTAGCGGGCGATGAGTTTGTACACAGGACCTCCTTGTTTCCTTGCTGGTGCGGCGACGACAACGCCGCACGGGGCTTTCACTGCACGCCGCCGGGGAACGGGCGGCGCCGAGTCACAGGACGTCGCCGAGGATCGCGATCACGGTGGGCATCAGGCCGGTGAGCAGGAACGCCGGCAGGAAGCACAGCCCGAGGGGCAGCACGATCAGGACGCCGGCCCGCTGGGCTGCGGCCTCGATCGCCACCGCACGGTCGGCCCGCAGGTCACCGGCGAGGCGTTCCAGTGCTCCGGCCAGCGCGCCACCGCTCGCGCTGGAGCGGACGGCCGCCGCGACCAGCCGCTCCGCCTGTGGCACCCCGGTCAGATGCCCCCACGCCTCCGCCGGTTCGGCGCCGAGCCGCAGTGACCGGGCGGTGCGCTGGAGCCGTTCCCCGAGCGGGCCGCCGAGCGCTTCGGCGACAGCACTGATCGACCGGTCCACCGCGGCTCCACCCCGGAGGGCGGCGGCCAGCAGATCCGCGCCGAGGGGCAGATCGGCGTGGGCGTCCTGCCGTTCGCGGCGGACCTCGGCGGGTTCGCGTCCGCGCAGGAAGCGATCCGTGCCGACTCCGGCGGCCGTTCCGGCGATCAGACCCCATCCGGTGCCGATCAGACCGGCGACGGCGAGTCCGGCCGACACGGACAGCAGCAGCCGTGTCCGTTCGGTGGACGCCTGTCGCGGTGCGGGGCGGGACAGCCGGAGCCGGCCACGCGGCAGCAACAACAGGACCGCGGCCGCCACCGTGCACGCGGCCACGACGACGCCGGTCACCGGGTCACCTCGACCGGCTGCCACGGCGGAGCCGGGACGACAGGTCCGGCAGGGGTGGGGGTCGGTGAGGCGGCGGCCGCACAACTGGTGACGGCCCCGTCCGCGCCGACGAGCGCGGCCACGCAGCATTCGCGCAGCGGAACCCGGACCGGTCCGCTGGCCCGGAGCAGTGCCGCCACCCCGCAGTCCGCCGTCATCGGGTCGCTCCCTCGGTGAGCCGCTGCGCCCACTTCAGCCCGGCGAACTGGAGGACGAGCGCCGCAGCCGCGCCGGCCGCGCCGAGCGGGGTGTACAGCAGGACCCCGACCGGATCGGCGCCGATCGCGTGCCCCAGCGCGATCCCGGCCAGTGGCAGGGCCGCGAGCAGGATCGCCGTGGTCTGGGTGCCGGCCGCGTGGGCGTGGGCGGTCTTGGCCGAGCGTTCGGCGGCCCGCGCGTCCGACTCGATCCGTTCGAGCAGGTCGGCGGCGGGAGCGCCGGTACGTTCGGCGAGTCGCCACACGGCTTCGGTCAGTCGTCCGATGCGGCCGGGCGCCGTGGGCGATGTCGCGACGGCCGCCGGCGGGATACCGGCTCGCAGGTCGGCGACCAGGGACGTGAGGTCGTCGAGGTGGGTGGCCCGCTGATCGGCGGCTCGTCTCCGCCCCGATCGGCGGCGCCATTCCTGGGTGGCGAGAAGCGCGTAGACCACCGCGACGACGGTGGCGACGGGCCCGCCGTACAGGCCTGCCGGGACACCGGCCAACGCGGACGCGGTGAGCATGGATCGCCACGCCGGCCCGTCGAGAAGCCCGAGGACGCTACGCCGGAGCCCGCCCGCATCGATCCGTGACCGCCGCCCCGGAAGCCGATCGCGCGCCTGCTCCCCCGGCCGGGCGACGAGGACCGCCCCACCGATGAGGAGCACCGCCAGCACCCAGGTCACGACGACCGCCCGGGAAGGAGAGCGGCCGGAACGGTCTCCCCGCGATCGGCCAGCAGCCGTGCGAGCACCGGCGCGCCCGGCCCGGGCCCTCGATCGCGCTGCCACGCCGGAACCACGGTGGCCAGCCGGTCCGCACCGGCCGGGGCGAGCACGCTGATCGACTCCAGGTGACGGCCCTCAGCCGTACGCCGGACCTGCAGAACCACCTGGAGCGCGGCGACCACCTGGGCGTGCAACGCCGCTCGCGGCAGCCCGCCGAGCAACCCGAGCGCCTCCAGCCTGGCCGGCACGTCGGCGGGCGCGTTGGCGTGCAGGGTGCCGGCGCCGCCTTCGTGTCCGGTGTTGAGCGCGCCGAGCAGGTCGACGATCTCGGCTCCACGACATTCGCCGACGACCAGCCGGTCGGGGCGCATCCGCAGTGCCTGCCGGACCAGGTCGCTGAGCCCGATCGCGCCGGCGCCCTCCACGTTGGCGGTACGCGCCTGAAGCGCCACCACATGCGGATGCACGGGTTGGAGCTCCGCCGCGTCCTCGACGAGCACGATCCGCTCGGTCGGCGGCACGAGCCCGAGCAACGTGGCGAGCAGGGTGGTCTTGCCGCTGCCCGTCCCGCCGGTGACCAGGTACGCGAGCCGCGCCGCCACCACTCCCGTCAGCACCTCCGCCGCGTCGGCCGGAACCGTTCCGTACCGGACGAGGTCGTCGAGGCCGAAGGGCCGCTGGCGGAAGGTGCGCAGCGACAGGTGCGGCCCGTTCGTGGCGACCGGCGGGAGTACGGCGTGCAGGCGGGTCCCGTCGGAGAGGCGGGCGTCGGCGTAGGGCTGCCCGTCGTCGAGCCGCCGTCCGCACGCCGCGACGAGCCGTTGGGCGAGTCGCCGCACCTCCGCGGAGTCGGTGAACCGGATCGACGAGCGTTCGAGGCCTGAGCCCCGGTCGACCCAGACCCGGAGATCGTTGACGAGTACGTCGGTGACGTTCGGGTCGGTGAGCAGCGGGGCCAGGGGTCCGGCGCCGATCAGCTCGTCCTGGACCAGTCCGGCGATCCGCAGCACAGCCGTGTCGCCGAGCACCGCGGTGTCCCGGCGTACGGCGTCGACGACCGCGGCCGGGGTCGCCTCCCTTCCGTCGTACGCGAACCGCCGGCGCACCCGATCGGCGACCGTCATGCCACGGCCGCTTTCCCGGGCGTGCCCATGAGGTCGTCGACGAGCCGCCGGCAGAGGTCGGCGAGGGCGCCCTTGCCGTCGGCGGTGGGCGCCGTCCCCCGTTCGATGCCCTGGCACACCGACGTCTCGGGCCGCAGGGTGCCGGCCAGCGGCAGACCGAGGGCCCGGGCGATCTCGCGGGCCTTGAGCCGGCCGGGCGCCGGGCCGCGCACGACGACGGCGATGTCCTCGCAGTGGGCCGCGACGGTGGCCGCAGTGCGGGCCGCGGAGGCGGTGGCGCGTAGTTCCGCGGGGACGACGAGCACGGTCCGCTCGGCGGCCTGGAGTGCGAGCACCGCGGCGTCGTCGAGCTGCCGGGGCAGGTCGGCGACGATCACGTCACGTCCGCGGCGGGCCGCGTCGAGGGTCGCCGCCATCGCCTCGATCGGCACGCCGGGCAGTTCGTCCCGGTCGAACGAGAGCAGCACCAGCTCGCCGCGGTGCGGAAGCGCGCCGAGCAGGGTGGGCGGGTCGACGCGTCCGTCGGCGCCGGTCAGGCCGGGCCAGCGCAGCCCACCGACCTGTTCCCAACCGAGGACCAGGTCGAGGCCGCCGCCGAGCGGGTCGGCGTCGATGAGCAGGGTCCGGTAGCCGGATCGCACCGCGGTGGTGGCGAGCCCGGCGGCGAGGATGCTGGCGCCCGCGCCGCCCCGGCCGCCGATCACCGCGAGGGTGCGGCCGTCGGCCGGTGGTGCGGGCCGATCGCCGGCGGTGAGCTGGTCGACGATCCAGGGCTCGGCGGCGGGCAGGACCGCCACGTTCTCCGCGCCGATCAGGTCGGCGACCGAGAAGGCCGGGTCGGAGCGCCCGTCGAAGCCGACGAGGAACAGCCGTCTGCGACGGGGCAGACGGGCACGCAGGCACGGGATGGCCTGGTCGGCGCCGATGAGAACGAGTGGAGCGGCGGACCAGCGGGCGCGGGCGCCGGCCGGGTCGGGTGACACCTCGGCCTCGACGCCGCCCGCCGCGGCGAGGCGCAGCAGGGCGTCGAGCAGGTCCGGGTCGGCGGTCACGATCAGGGGGCGGCGCGGGGCGGGCATCGCTGACCTCCAGCGGGGACGGCGGCTTGGGGCGCCCACCGTCGCCGGACCGGCACGGCCTCGACAACCGCCGGGACCGTCCGGCTGTGGACAACGTGGACCCGTGGACAACCGCCGCCCGCCGCGACGATCTGCTAAGCGCAGGCATGGTCCGGGCCCGTGTCGGGTATGTTGTCGTGCTCCCGGAACGATGGAGTGGGTATGGAGAACTCGATCCGCACGACGCTCGCCGACGACGGCACGATCACCGTCACCGTGTCGGGCGAGATCGACTTCTCGAACGCGGGCGAGGTGGAGCTGGGCATCCGGGACGCGCTCGCCGAGTGCTCGCCGTCGTCGATCGTGGTCGATGTGCGGGACGCCACGTTCATCGACTCGACGGGTCTGGGCGCGCTGATCGAGGGTTACCGGGCGGCGGTCGCGGCCGGAATCGATTTCCGGGTGGTCAATCCGAGCGACACGTTCCGCCGGGTGCTGATGGTCACCGGCCTCTCCGAAGTCTTCGGATTGAGCGAGACGATCGACGAGCCGTCACAGGCGACGGGCGCATGGAGCCGTCACGGGTGACCGGTCGATGAAAGGGAACGACCCCCGTCGGGGGAGACGGCAACGACCCGATCTTGAACAGCACCGGCGGCCGAACCCCGCAGCCAGCCTCACGCCTGACAAGATCGATTGCCATCCGTTGTCGTCGGTTGCCGGTCGGGCCGCTGACTTTCTGCTGACTGGCTTCTACTTGTTGCTCAGGAACGGGTCACCCCGCTGGGCATCGATGACGAGGTAATTGTGAAGCGACGCCTCCGCAGGGCGACACGGCTCTACGTCGTGGCACCACCGCTGAGCAGGACCGCAGTGCCGCTGTGATGAGTGAGTGCTGTACAGCTCGGTACACGCCGGGTAGGACGGGCCTTGACGGCCTTGTCCCCGCTGCTCGGCCGCCGGGTTCTGGCATAGGGTTCAACTTGCCGTCTATCTCGTACGGCGGGGCCGCTCGTCAGCTCGAACAAGGCGTCAGCCTGCCGGTTCAAGCAGTCGGTTCAACCACTCCGAAACCCTTCCAACACATCGATAGCTTCCACTCTATTGGTCGCGACCATCACTGCGAACGTCGATGAGTCATGGGTGCGCCACGCCTACGACGGATGACACAGCGTTACGGACCGCGAGATCAAAGATGAAATTACGACTGCGCGGTTTTGCCGATAAGAGAGCGCCAGCGAATCTAGATCAAGGGTTCTCCCGAGCCTGCCGGAAAATTCGCTAAAACTCCCGGCAGACTCGTGATTTCTACTCTGCCTCGCTCGCTAGTCGACTTTTCATCTTCAGGCAGTAAGAATTCTCGGGATCCTGCTCAAGGCCAGCGGAGACCCATCTGCTTGCTGCGGTGAAGTCTCTCTCGTAAATGCAGAGCCAAGCAAGTGTGGAGAGTTCGTTAGCGTTTGCCTCATCAGCACGGGCCTCGATTAGCGAACGGAATTTTCGAATAACAAGCCGCTTCTCATCTGCATCGAGATCTATTTCTTTTCTGAACAAGAGACCATTGAGGCGTGAAGCGGCGGCACTCAATTCACTTAGCGGCAGGGTGGCTATCTCAGCAAGCTGGAGCCGGGCGTGCATTTCTGCGAGCGAGTCAGATTTTGCTCGGTGCAGAGAGATTACTCTGCGCCATGCATCTTCATCGTTGGGATTAGATTCCAGGTATCGATTGACGGACTGGACGGCATCTTCAACAGAACCCACGTAGTCTCGCTGAAGTTCGGCGAGCGTTAGCCATGCGGGTGGGTACTCGGACGCAATATATTCGATGACAGCGAGTTCCTGAGTGATATCAACGCCGCTCTCGGCTCGCTGCGCAATGGCGCGAGCAAGTCGATCAATCCTCCTCCCAAGCCCTTGTCCTAGGTCGGTACTAGTCATTGCTCCAAATCCCTTGATGAGCTGCAGATCTGCATCGACCGCAATCTTCAGTGGACTTGTCACAAGCTTCTTCTTGCCAAACAGTGAAGCGGCAAGGGGAACTGACAAAAACTCACCATCGTCAGCTTCGTCTAGGACCGTCTCAATAAGGGAAGACTGCTCTAGCTCGGTAAGTCCGCGCTCAACGTCCATACGTTCATTTGCCGGTCGGAGAAGAACGGCTTCCAAGCCAATCCTAGGAACGATGGAGCGCCAACTGCAAAGAGTTAGAAAGACGCGCTGAGCAACCGGAGTGAGGGCCGCATATGACCTCTCAAATAGAGCGTCAAGCATCGTATCCTTCGACGCAACAACCCTCTTTACAGAAATCTTTCGGCCAGCGCTGGCAACTTCTCCGAGCATTACCTTGGCAATGTAGGGGTGCCCACCCGATTCGTCAAATAGGTCGTCCCTATAGGCCTCATCTAAGAGATTGTTTATTCCTAGCCTAGAGGCGGTGTCGCTTACAAGGTCGGCGAACTCTTCACGCGCCATTCCTCTCACTTCGATAGGGTAGTCGGCTTTGAAGTCTCGGGTTCTTGTTGTGATAAGAACCTTATTCGGCAATCGGACCGCATTGCTGAGGAACGCATAGAGTTCAGCCTGACCGCGAATAGTCTCGAAGTTGTCGACGACAAACACAAATGGGCCGTTGCTTGCCGCACCCGAAAGGCATTCGGTAATGTACGTTAGCGCTTCTTTCGATTTTAAATTTTCGCCAGGCCGCATCATCGCCGCAAAATCGCGCGCTATGTCTTCTACCGTTAGGACGTCGGCTCTTACAACTCGGGGACCTTCTGCCAGCAAATCAATATCACGTGCGCTAAACCAGATAATGGCGAAGGCGTTGTTGTTCATGGAAAGCTGATGAAGAACCTCAAGAGCCAACGACGTCTTCCCGATCCCGCCTCGACCCTGAAGCGTGACAACGGGATGCCGGTTGTCAGTAAGGCGAGTAATGAGTTCTTCTTCTAGCGCAGCACGCTTTACATAACCGTGTCGACGCGGCGGCATATTGGTGAATACGTTCCCCACCACATCTAAATCCGGCGCGGCGGCAGTCTCGCTTGCTGGCAGAGCTTCGACCGGTAGCATATAGGCGGATCCGTCTTGCTCCCGCCTTTCATCAGTGATGTATGACAAGGCTTCGAAAGCTTGCTTCCGGAAACCTCCATTAGGCAGGAAGAAATCAGTTAAGTCAGGATCCGAAAATAGGAGAGGTGTTCTGTTGGGTGAATCAATGAAGACATAAACGCCATCGGGGAGTGACTGCTCCCGGTCTCTCTTCAGATAACTGAATTTGTCTTGGTCTCCCCCGAAAGAACTTACGCGGTACTTGCCAGACAGATTCCTCTTGAGAAACGCCCATGGGCGATGGAATGCGGGAGAATTGGAAAGTACAAGGGTAAGCGACTTGTGCAGTTCAGGACAAGCGGCTGAAAGACGATCCGTCTTGGTGGCGCCATGACCGCGTGTTCGGTTTCTGAGCCAGACAAAGGTTCGTACCCAAGCTCTTAGATTTGAGCGCCTGCTGTGGATGTCCTCAACGCTAGCATCAATCTCTTTACAAGCCCGGTGTAGGCTATTAATTGCTGCTCGTTGCCATCCGGAGTCATCCGGAGAGCAGTTTACAGTCAATGATCTTTGAGAATCTTTAACCGAGTCTGCTAGATATTGGCTTGCTGTGCCCTGAACGGCCTCATCAAGGATGCTAGCCCATTCTCCAATGCCATCTGCGCGAAGAAGCCGATACTCGAGAGCATATCGATGCCGTTCTCGATCATCGTTCATTCCAGCCAGTAGCTCGACTACAAGGATTTTTACTAGCATTTCTCCGAGGTACATGAGTTCGAGAAAATAGGCCGGATCGGAATCTTCACGTGCCAGCTCTAGGCGTTCGAGCATCCTTCGTGCCGGAAGAAAGCTAGTCTGCACGGCGCCGCTAATCTCATCCGACAAGGTACTCTCGCTTTCAGTGAGTGCTTAAGCTTGTGCGAGAAATGAGGTGGCCGCACCGTCACGACCCTTCAGGCTCCGCGCGCGCTATTGTAGCGTGCAGGGGAATTTTGTGGAATAGGTTTACAATGTCTATTACACGATAGGATTACTACTGGATCTAAGTTGATGAGGACCCTGATACGTCGTTCATGCAGATCAGGCAGGATTACTGAAACTAATATAATTCTACGGGAAAGAGCAGTCACGAACGGCGCAATAAGACGTTGGTTGGTATCGTTTTGCATGGAAATTATCGAACGCTCGCCGAAGGCCGACGCGGTGGACCTAGGCCGAATAGCGTGCTCAACTTCAGCAGGAGCACTCGTCTGCTGCAGAAAACGCGCGTTGGGTGCCCACCGCTGGCCGCGCCCTGCGCCCTTGCCGGCATGCACCGTGGTTGCCCTTGATGACGCAGGCATGTTGGGGTGGAGTAAGCCGTGATGCGACAAGCTCAGCGTGTCCACTTCAAGAACCGCTCGAACAGTTCGGCCGGCGGAGTGGGTGGAAGGTCGAACACCGCTTCGTCGAGACGACTCCACATATAGGTGGCCAACTCGATAGGGGGCATCTCGCTTCGCAGTGATTCACGGGCCGGATCGCAGGGCCACGTCTGGTCGCATGCATCGCAGTCCCACGACGGGCGTGCGGCAGTGTGGTCGATGGTCATGGGGCCTTCGGTCCCTCGTAGACCCCAGGGGCAAGGCGTACCAGTCCGTTCCGGGGATCTTCCGCCAGCAGGGCCAGCAGAGGGATCTTCTGCCCGGAGAAACGTTCAGTTTCTGAGGCACCCCATTCATCGATCTGGGGAGAGCCGTTTTCAGATACCAATTTCCACTTACTCCGTGACATGAATGCCCCACGTCCCTTGTTGATGTTTTCCATTTGGGCCAGCGTGCGAGTTGGGGATGTCCACGGCCTGGTGGTCGCCGGGAGCGTCCTGACGCGTCTTGCGCAGCGCACGAGTGCATGCGAAGACCTTGCATGTATCTGCTTGTACAAGCTCGTTCTAGGACGTACAAGTACGTAGTTGGAGCTATTTGGTCGACGGCGATCATTTACCTTCAGGGCGTGATCGAGCCAGATGGACCCGTGCCGCCCTATCTCCAGCTCGCCGACATACTTGCTGAGCGGATTGCTAGCGAAGATTGGCAGCCAAACCGGCCCATCCCCAGCGAGTTCCAACTCGTCCAGGAGTTCGGCGTGGCGCGCGGAACCGCGCGCCGTGCCGTGGCGGTACTTCGTGAGCGCGGACTGGTCTTCACCGTGCCGCAACGAGGGACCTACGTTGCGAAGCCGGAGTCTGGGCCGGCCGAAGGCAACTGAGTGACGCCGTGTGCCCTCTGGACCGCACATCACGGCTCGATGGTTTCTTCTAAGATCCACTGCACGTAGGCGGGATTCCCGAAGAACGGCATCGCGACGACTGACGGAACCTCGTAGGGGTGTTCGCGGTTCGCCCGGTCGATGATCTGGGGTACGAGGCTGCTCCGGGTGTGCAGCACGACCCGGGCCTCTGGCTTGTCGTAGATCTGGCCCTGCCAGCGGTAGATGGACCGGATGGGCTCGATGACGTTGCCCGACGCAACGAGCCGGTCGTTCACCAAGCGTCGAGTGAATTCGATAAGCCAATCGACCTCAGGCGCGTTGATGAAGACCTCGCACACTTCGTCGCTCATGCCGCCTCTTTCTGGTCGCGAAGCTTGGTGATCGCGTCGCGTGCCTCGTCTTCGGTGCGAGCCATCCCGCCGAAGCCGGTGACGATCTTCCCGTCATGGCTCATGCCTACCCATCGCCCCTCAAGCCGCTGCCCGTGCGGGTGAAGCACGAAGTACAGCGTGCCCTTGGATCGGATGGAGCCGTCATCGGCTGCGTACCACCCCATGAGGACTTCGTTGTCCCATACGCGCAACTCACCGCGCCAGTGGTAGCCGCCGTCCTCGACCGGCCTTCCCCGGGCGATCGTCTGAAGGCTGATCAGGTCACCCTGCTGGCGGAGCTGCACCGGCTGTACGGCGATGACCTCCTGGGAGTCCTTGAAGCTCTGCCACGACGTCCACCAGTCGCCCGAGAGGTTCACCTTGTGGCTCGGGATGCCGGCTAGCTCGCCGACCGAGATCTTTAGTGCGTTTGCGATTGCCACCGCAACCGACAGCACGGGTTGCTGTTCGCCAGCCTCGTAACGCCTGATCTGTCGCTTGTCCACTCCGGCAGCCGTCGCGAGGTCGACCTGGGACATGCCCAATTCGGCTCGGCGCTGTCGCAGGACGTCTGCCATCTCCATGCCTTCATCTTCCGGGGACGGATGAGTCCCTGCAAGGAGACCCCTCGGTCCCTACGGGGACGGATTAGTCCTTGACAGGGGGACGGAAGAGTCTTCATGCTTCAGGGGACGGATAAGTCCCCTCACCGGGGACTTAGAAGTCACAGCATGCCTGTTTTTCCTGCTCGGCATGGCTGTTGGCAAGTGAGTCCCATGGCGGTTCCGGTGCGCCTGCTGCTCAGGCAGGAAGGCCGGTACGTGCCTTGTTCTCTGACAACTGCTCCACCAGGGCTCGTGGCTTCCCTCCGAATAAGGCCACCGCGCGCCGGGCTCAGGTGCGGCGCACCCCTCAACCCTTTCGCTGGTCGGCGCGGTGTCTGGCGTGTTCGCACGCTGGCCATCGTGTCGGCCCTGCTCCTGGAGGAACTTCCCGTGAGGGATTTCGACTTCGATTCCGAGCCGACCGCTGCTGACCTGGCGGCGATCGAGGACTCGGAACCTCTGCTCGCCGCTGAGTTCGAGGCGGCGCTCGCGGAGTTCACGCTGCTGGCCGCCATCGACCGTGGCCACGTCACCCGGATGGCTGTCCGACGCGCTCGCCGCGCCGAGCGTGAGGTGATCCGCCAGACGATCGCCTACGTCATGCGGATGACTCACCGAATCGAACAGGAGCGCGCGGCCTGATGGCCCGCATCCGGGCCGCGTTCCATGACCCGGACGGCACCCGGTACGGCATTCCCACCTTCTGGTGGCGGGGTGCCCCGGCCGGGTTCGCCACTCGCCGCCAGCTCCGCGAACACGGCCTCTGCCCCGGTGGTCAGCCGATCGCCGCTCAGGTCATGTGGCGCGGTGTCGGTGGCAACCGCGTCGCCTACCTCTACCGCACCGACCTGGCCCGGCCGAAGCGCACCGCCACCCCGGCCGTGCGATTGGCGCTCGCCAAGGCGATGCGCGCTCGCCGTACCTGCTCGACCTGCCGGGTTGTCCGGCCCTACTGCATCCCGCGCTCGCTCGGCGAGTGCCTGAACTGCTGGGAGAACCGATGACCGCCACCACGACCGGCAGCGCCTACCCGCGCACCGTCGACGAGCTGATCCCGCACGCCCGCGACCTGGCCGACCAGCTCGGCAAGCTGCCGAGCCGCAACACGCTGATGAAGACCTTCCGCGTCGGATCCGACAAGGCCAACGCACTGATCGCTGCGCTCGCCCCGGCCCCGGCCACGCCGGCCGATCCCGAGCCGGTCGAACCGCCCCCGTCCACCGACCCGGTGCCGCCCGTGCCGCCCCTGGTGGTGCCGGACGAGATGCCCCCGCTGATCGGCGCGCCTCGCCCGATCGCCGAGCCGGTCACGGTCGCCCCGTATGTCCCGGAGCAGGCCGCCGAGCCAGAACCGAAGCGGCGTCGCCCGGTCGTGTGGCCGGTCCTGATCCTGTGTCTCCCCGCGTTCGTCGCGATCTGGGGCGGCTGGGTGGAGATGGGCAAACTGACCGGCTTCGGCATGGTCACCCTGCTCCCCGGCATCTCCGACTTCCAGATCAACACGGCGATCACGCTGCCGATCGGCGTCGAGACGTACGCCGCGTACGCGCTCTACGCGTGGCTGTCCGGTCTGGCCATCGGCGAGGCTCGCGCATTCGCGAAGTGGTCGGCGCTGGCGTCGCTGCTGCTCGGCGGACTCGGGCAGGTCGCCTATCACCTGATGGCCGCCGCCGGGTGGACCACCGCCCCGTGGCAGATCACCGCGGCTGTCTCCTGCATCCCGGTCGCCGTGCTCGGCATGGGCGCGGCCCTGGCGCACCTGATGCACAAGAGCAAATAGCTCCGCCCGACGGCACGGCCCAAGGCCTGCAAGCAACGTGCCGTGCCGTCGGTCTCCCCTCCAGCCACCAGGACCTTTTGGGAGGTCACCAGTATGGCAAGCACCATGACGGCCGCGACTTTCGCTGCCGTGTTCATCGCTCTGTGGGTCGCCCACCAGATCGCCGATCACTGGGTCCAGACGCAGCACCAGGCCGACCGCAAGGGGCATCCCGGCTGGTCTGGCCGCATCGCCTGCGCCGGACACGTGACCAGCTACACCGCCACGGCGGCCGTCGCCGTCGTCGCCCTGGCCGTCGCGCTCGATCTCGATCTGAGCCCGTGGCGTGTCGTGGCCGGTCTGACGGTCTCTGCGGTCACGCACTACATCGCCGACCGGCGTACGCCGCTGAAGCGGCTCGCCGTGCTGGTCGGCGCGGACCGGTTCTACGCCCTCGGTGTGCCCCGGCCCGGACGCGACGACAACCCGTCACTCGGTACCGGCGCCTACGCCCTCGATCAGTCCTTCCACTACGCGTGGCTGTTCGTCGCCGCGCTGATCATCGCCTGAACGGAAGACCTGTTGATGACCACACAGGAACTGTCCGCCGGTCCGGCGACCTGGACCGAGCCCGCCGTCTACCCGATGCCCGCTCCGGCCAATGACACCCGATTCACCTTCGGCCTGACCACCGACGTCGGCAAGGTGCTCGCCGCGCACGGCTACCCGCCGATCCGGTCCGGTGCCGACTACGTGCGCTTGCAGTCGACCCTCTTCGGCTTCCTCTACACCTTCACCCCGGCGGCATCGTCGCAGCTCTCTCCCCTCGCAGACCCGGGTACGACCGACGCAACGGAGGACCGTCCGTGAGTGACAACCCCACTCCCAACCCTGACGGATTCGACTGGAGCGCCGCCGAACACGACGTGGCGAACCTGCCCGGTGCCGACGTGGTGGACCTGGGCACGGCCCGTGCCCGCAAGGCCGGAACCGGGTCAGCCGAGACGCACTACGCGGTCGCCCTGGACGACGAGCCGATTCGTGGCGGAGCGCTGGTGGACCCGCCGCCGACCGGATCGGCCGGCCGAATCCCGATCGTGCCGGTCGGCTGGAACACCTGGCCCAATATCAAGCACAGCGCGAAGCAGGCGACCGCGATCGGTCTCTACCGACTCGGCTTCCACGTGCTGCGCTCGCCCTGGTACACGCTGCTGGCCGCGTTCTGGTCGATCGTCGGCCTGTTCCGGCTACTCGGCCGCCAGATCAAATGGTGGTGGGTGTCGGAGCAGTACGGGCTGCGGCAGGCCGCCGCCGACGCCAACGACCCGGCGATGTGGCTCAAGCTGCACCGAGAGGTCAAGGCCACCCGCATGTGGCGCGGCATCGTGCTGCTCGCCGGGTTGATCACGCTGCTGATCGGCGGACCAATCCTGTACGCAACCGCCCCGATGTGGGCGCTGGTGGCGATCGGCGCCGGGCTGGTGGCGTTCCTGGCGCACATCGGCCGCCCCGAGGATCGGCCGATCATCACCCCGGCCACGGTCGCCGGCCGATTCCGGCGCATCGACCCGGACATCATCCTGCGGGCGTACTACGCTGCCGGACTCGGCCACCCGGACCGGCCGCGCCAGCAGATCGCGTTCGGCTCGACGATGGCCCGCGACTCGGCGAACACCGGTTCCCAGGTCACCATCGACCTTCCGTACGGCAAGACGTTCGACGACGTCATCAAGGCCAAGGGAGCGATCGCGTCCGGCCTCGATGTGTCGATCAACCAGGTGTACATCAGCCGCGACCCCAGCTCGCACCGGCGACACGTGCTGTTCGTCGCCGACCGCGACCCGCTCGCCATCCCGGCGGGGCGTACTCCGCTGCTGGACTGCAAGCCGCGTGACATCTGGCAGCCTGCCCCGTTCGGCAAGGATGAGCGAGACCGCAACGTCGGCCTGCTGATGATGTGGATCAGCGTTCTGGTCGGAGCTCAGCCGCGTAAGGGCAAGACATTCGCCACGCGGCTGCTGGCCCTGTACGCCGCTCTCGACCCGTACACGGTGCTGCTGCTGGCCGACGGCAAGATGTCGGCCGACTGGGACAAGTTCCGCCTGATCGCGCACCGGTTCGTCTGCGGTGTGGTCCCGAACTCCCGCGACAACGACCCGATCGAGCATCTGCTGGAGATGCTGCGGGAGGTCAAGAAGCACATCGAGGACGTCAACGACTTCCTCGCAAGCCTGCCCACCTCGGAGTGCCCGGAAGGCAAGCTCACCCGAGAGCTGTCGCGCAAGTACCCGCTGCTGCGGGTGTGGGTGCTGGTCATGGAGGAGTTCCAGACCTACTTCGAGACCGACGATCAGGACATCAACAAGGAGATCGCCGCGCTGCTGGCGTTCATCATGGCCGTCGGACCGTCGGCAGGGGTGATCATCCTGTCGTCGTCGCAGAAGCCCTCCGGCGTCGGCGCCGGTGACGTCGGCCGCCTGTTCAACCGCTACCGCGACAACCACGGCGTCCGCTTCGCGCTGCGCTGCGGCAACCGCATCGTGTCTGAGGCGGTGCTCGGTGGCGACGCCTACGCCGAAGGCTTCGACGCGTCCGCGCTGCCCAACGGCAAGCAGTACGCGGGTGTGGGCATCCTCTATGGCCACAGCGACGACACCGCCACCGTGCGGACGTACCTGGCCGATCACACCGACGCCGAGCGCATCCTGACCGCCGCCCGCAAGCACCGCGAAGCGGCCGGCACTCTCACCGGCGACGCCGCTGGGGAGAAGGTCGCCCGCGAGCTCCGCGACAGCCTCGCCGATGTCCGCTCGGTGTTCCTGCCCGGTGAGCCGGGTCTGCACTGGGGCACGATCGCCGAGCGTCTCGCCGACCGGCTGCCGGAGCACTACGCCGACGCCACGGCCGACGCCGTCTCGGCACTGCTCCGCGAGCATGTACCGAGCGTGAGCGTCAAGGTCAAGGGCACCGTGTCGCGTGGCTGCCGACTGGCCGACATCGACACCGCGATCGGCCGTCGCAAGAGCGCCTGACTGGTAGCGGATCTTCCGCTACCGGTAGCGCGACCGCTACCCCTACCCGCTACCGGCCTGGTCAGCACAGACACAGGCCGGTAGCGGGTAGCGGCGGCACCCCTCCCACCAGCGAAAACCGCTCTGGAGGCATTTCCGTGTCCTTCCACGCCGCTACCGCTACCCCCACCGATGACCCGTCCGGCATCCTGTTCGGACTGCTTTTCATCACCGCTGTATTGATGACTCTCGGTTACGGACTGGGCTGCTGGCTCTGGCCGTTCGGCGCATGCCGCCGATGCGACGGCACCGGCAAACGCCGCTCCCCGTTCGGCAAGGCGTTCGGCCTGTGCCGACGCTGCGACGGCAACGGCCGCCGCCTCAGGATCGGCCGACGGATCATCAACAGCCTCCGCGAGCTCCACGACAAGGGCACCCGATGACCGCCCGGACGATGGCCCGCATCCAACGGCGCATCACCGATCACCCCGACTGGTGCAGCCGCGATCACCGATGCGGGATCGACACACATCGGTCGCCGGACCTCATCGCCGACGCAACCGGTGGCCGTGGCGTCATCACCCGCGTCCAGGCCGGTGACCGCGAATACGCCGAGATCACCATCCGCGTACGCCTCGACCACCGCGACCCGATCGCCGTCCGGCAGGTCGGCCTCACCCTGCACCTCATCCGCCGCCTCATCCAGGCCGTCAACGCCATGCGCCCGGACAGCCTGACCAGCGGCACCCCGCGACCGGCGATCGGCCACAAGGCCGCCTGATGGCCCGGCCGCCCGTCTGCGGCCACTGGATCGGTGGCGAGCGCCGGTACTGCCTCGCCACCGATCATGTCCGCCGCTACCTGCCCGGACCGCGTTGTCCCGCGCACACCCCGGCCGCCCTGCTCGGCCACCCGGAAGCGCCGTCCATTGCGAATCTCTGGGAGTCGTCTATGCCCGACCGTGTCCCGACCCTGCCCGCCGCGCTCGCGCTGGCCGCAGAGGGCTATCCCGTTTTCCTGCTCGGCCGACGCAAACGGCCGGTCGCCAACTGTTCGACCTGTCCGAAAGCCGAAGCCGACAACGCCCACGACCCGGAAGCCTGCGATCACCTGACCTGCCACGGCTTCTATGCCGCCACCCGCGACCCGGCCCGGATCAACGCCATGCACCAACGGGTGCCCGGTGGGCTGCTGGCGATCCGGACCGGTCGCGTATGTGACCTGGCCGTCGTCGACATCGACCCGCGAAACGGCGGCACTATCGACCACGACCTGATGCCCGCCACCCGGGCGGTACGGACCGGTTCCGGTGGCTGGCATCTGTACTACCGCCACCCCGGGGGCGCCCTGGCCGCGAAGCTCCACGGCCACCCCGGCGTCGACCTCAAGGCCGACGGCGGCTACATCGTGGCCCCGCCGTCGATCCACCCGGACACCGGTGAGGCGTACCGGCGCCTCGGCGGCCGGGACGTCATCGAGATGCCCCCGCCGCTGGTCGCGTTGTGCCGGCCGATCCCCGCGCCGACCGCGACACCCGTCGGCACCGTCACCCCACTTCACCGGGGGGAGGGCATCTCCGACCCTGCCGCCCTGCTCGCCGCCAACCTGCACGCAGTAGCTACCGCCCCCGAGGGCCACCGCCGCAACGTCCTCTACGGCGCGGCACGCGGCATCGGCCGCATGGTCACCGCCGGAGCGATCACCGCCACCGACGCCTACACCGCGCTTTACACGGCCGGACGTGACGCCGGACAGACCGACCGCGACACCCGCGCGGCCATCACGAGCGGCTTCCGCGCCGAAGCCGTCCCCACCGAAGGGATCGCCGCATGACCAGGCCTCACCGGATCATCGAGGGAACCGCGATCCTCGATCGCCTCCACGAGACGCTGACCAAGTACGTCGTGCTGCCGTCGCCGGAAGCGATCGACGCCGTTGCCCTGTGGATCGCGGCCAGTCACGCCGTGCCTGCATGGGCGTACGCGCCCCGCCTTGTGATCCGCGCCCCGGAGAAGCGCTGCGGAAAGAGCAGGCTGCTCGACATCGTCGAGGGCACCTGCCACAACCCGCTGATCACAGTCAACGCATCTCCGGCAGCCGTCTACCGGTCGATCGGCACCGACGACCCACCGACGATCCTGCTTGATGAGGCCGACACGATCTTCGGTGGCAAGCAGGCCGAAGCCAACGAGGACCTACGCGGCCTGCTCAACGCCGGTCACCAGCGCAACCGGCCCACGATCCGCTACGACAGCAACACCAAGCGGGTCGAGAAGATCGCCACGTTCGCCATGGCCGCGCTCGCCGGGATCGGGCAGATGCCCGACACCATCGAGGACCGGGCCGTGGTCATCCGGATGCGCCGACGCGCCAAGGGCGAGAAGGTCGCACCCTACCGGCAGCGCCGCGACGGCCCCGGCCTTCGGCAGATCGCCAACGACCTCAACCAGTGGGTACGCGGACACGTGCCCACCCTCGAACGCGCCGAGCCGGTCATGCCCCTGGAAGATCGGGCCGCCGACACGTGGGAACCGGTGATCGCCATCGCCGATCTCGCCGGAGGCGACTGGCCCGACCGGGGACGGCACGCTGCTGAAGCCCTCACCGCCGAACGCGATGGACACACCGTCACCTCCGACCGCATCCGGCTACTGACCGACTGTCGCGCCGCGTTCGGTCCGCACGAGGCGATTCCGACCGCCGTGCTGCTCGACCGACTCAAAGCCGACCCCGAGGCACCGTGGGCCGACTACGGCGGAACCGGACTGACCGCGATGAAGCTCGGTTCGTTGCTGCGCGAGTACGACATCACCTCCGGCAACATCCGCTTCACCACCGGGCAGGCCAAGGGCTACCAACGCGCCGACTTCACCGACGCGTGGCAGCGCTACTCCCCCGACCCCGACGGTGAGCCGTCCCAGTCGTCCCAGCCGTCCCCACCCAGCTCAACCACGGGACGGCTCGCCACGGTGGTACGGCTCAAGCCGTCCCAGCCCACCCTCGACGACGAGATGCCCCCGCCGCCGGCCGATGCCACCGGGACGGCTTGAGCCGTCCCACCCGCCAAGCCGTCCCAGCCCTGACCTGCAACGGGACGGCTGGGACGGCTGGGACGGCTTACCCCGACGGACCACCTCTCGGACCCCTCCTTGGAGGTATCGCCCTGTGAACGCCCGCATCTACGACTTCACCCCACGTACCAGCCCGACCACACCTGCCGATGCCGAGACTCCCGCCCCGGTCGGGCGCGTGGTGTACACCGTCAAGGAGGTAGCCGGGATGCTCTCGCTCAATCTGGGCGGCACCTACGCCCTGATCCGTTCCGGAGAGATCCCCGCGATCAAGTTGGGCGGCCGTTGGGTCGTCCCGAGGGGCCGTTTCCATACCTGGCTGGAAGCCTGCCACGCCGAGCCCGAATCGGTCTCGCCCGTAGGCCTCGCCCCGATCGAGCAGGCGCACGCCGAAGTGCTCGCCGCCATCACCCGTCGCCGTAGTCGGCGCGGAGCCTGACCCCAGCGTGACCCCGGTGGGTGCGGCCATCTCGACATGGCCGCACCCACCGGCATGCCATCCCGCGACGACATCCCATTCAAAGGAGATCCATCACCGTGGGTCACGTCATCTCAACCCCTTCGGGCAACTGGCGTGCCAACTGGCGCGACCCGTCCGGCAAGCAGAAAGCCAAGACGTTCAAGACCAAGAAGGCAGCCAATGCCCACCTCGCCGAGGTCGAGAGCAGCAAGCACCGGGGTACCTACGTCGATCCGGACGCGGGCAAGGTCCGGTTTGCTGAATTCGCCGCGCGATGGCTCCTCGGTAGGGAGGTCGAGGCCCGGACGGCAGAGCGCACAATGTCGCTCCTGCGGACGCATCTCGTGCCCCGGTGGGGCGCGTTGCAGCTCGCGCAGATCGACTACATGTCGGTTCAGGAGTGGGTGGTAGAGCTGGGTACCAGACTCGCTCCGCCCACCGTCTCCAAGTGCTACGGCCTCTTGAAGGCCATCCTGGGCACAGCTGTCCGGGCGCGCATCCTGCCGTACAACGCGGCCGAGGGTGTGAAGGTGCGCCGGGAGGCACGCGAGACCGCCCAGCGCTCCTCGGCGATCACCCGCGACGAGTTCTTCGGCCAGCTGCTGCCGGCCGTTCCCGTCCGGCACAAGGCCATCGTCTGTCTGGCCGCCGGAGCGGGTCTGCGCTGGGGTGAGTGTGCCGGGCTCACGTGGAGCGCGCTCGACCTCGACGCGGCCACGGTGCGCGTGGTCCAGGTCGCCGAGGAGACTCCCCATGGCGTGACCCTCCGGCCGTACCCGAAGACGAAGGCCGGTGTTCGCACCGCGCCGCTCCCCTCGTTTTTGAAGTCAGAGCTCTGCGCTCATCTAGGACGGTTCCGCGAGCCGCCCGCGCTTACGGACCTCGTTTTTCCGACCCGGCACGGAACCCCGATCCTCCGTGGCAACTTCCGCCGGGAGGTGTGGAGTCTCGCGCTGGCTCGCTCCGGCCTGCCGACGACCCTTCGGTTTCACGACCTGCGCCATTCGTATGCGACATGGCTCATCTCCGAGGGCGTACCCGTCAACGCCGTCCAGAAGGTGATGGGGCATGCCAACGCGTCCACGACCCTCGACCGCTACACCCACGCCCCGACCGACTATCAGGCGCTTGTCCGGGGCGTTTTCGACCCCTGTGCTGACGATCTGCTGACTTTTCCGGCCCCGCAACACCCGAATGAGGATGACGAGGGCGGGGCGGCACTGCCGCTACCTGCATAGGAGCACGATCGGGGGTCGGTCCCTGAAAGGGAACGACCCCCGTCGGGGGAGACGGGGGCCGTCCTGGGATTCGGCTCCGGGGGGTCGAGCCGAATCACCCGGTGATCGCGGGGGGCGCGATCACCGTGGCCTGAGAGTCCGAGGTTCTGGGTTACTGGTTGAAACGGGAACAACACACACCTCGTAGCAAACACAAGTCTGCCTCAGGATCACGCTCCACGTCGAGTACCGAATGCGACTGACTGGACCGGCTCCTACCCGTCTGACCGATTTCACGGGCTGTCACGGCAGGGCGCATCGGGCGTACGGGACAACCGGCACAGGCGTGGTGCGGCTACACTTTCGGCCCGTGGGCCTGAGCGCCGCCTTTTTCGATCTCGACAAGACCGTCATCGCCAAGTCCAGTGCGCTGGCCTTCGGACGGCCGTTCTATCGGGATGGCCTGATCAGCCGACGTGACGTGGTGAAGACCGCCTATGCCCAGCTGATGTTCCGGCTGGGTGGCGGCACCGATGAGCAGTCGATGGCCCGCACCCGCGACTACATGGCCGCCCTGTGCAAGGGCTGGCGAGTGGAGCAGGTGCAACAGATCGTCGCCGAGACGCTCGGCACACTGATCAATCCGTATGTCTACGCGGAGGCCGCCGCACTGATCGCCGAGCACCAGGCAGCGGGCCGCGATGTGGTGCTCGTCTCAGCTTCCGGCGACGAGATGGTCCGCCCGATCGGCGCGCTGCTCGGCATCACGGACGTGATCGCCACGCGGATGGCGATCGTCGACGGCCGTTACAGCGGTGCGGTGGAGTTCTACTCGGCCGGTCCGGCCAAGGTCGTCGGCGTCCAGCGGCTGGCCGACGAGCGCGGTTACGACCTCGCCGACTGCTACGCCTATTCGGACTCCAGCAGCGACCTGCCGCTGCTGGAGGCGGTCGGCCATCCGAGTGCCGTCAATCCGGATCGCACACTGCGCCGGGTGGCCGCGCTCCGCTCCTGGCCGATTCTGGAGTTCCGTCATCCCGTACCCCTGGGAAGGCGCCTTCGCGATCGCCCGGCGGTGCCGGTCGCCGCGGCTTTGAGCGTCGGCGTGGGCGTTGCCATCGGCGTTGCTCTATACGGTCGACTTCGGCGGGCCCGCGCCGCCTCGGTCGCATAAAGACAATCATTCTGTACGGCCACGAATAGGCACCGTGGCTGTCCCCGCGAGGCCATTCCGGCACCGGACCGCAACGCGACCGCCGGGCGTATGCGGCCCCACCGGCAGCGCTACTCGCCCCCACAAGCGACAACGTCACCGGAGAGTGCCGGGCGACGACGCAATCAGCCCCCATCGACGGGGCTCGCGGCGTACATCGGTCTGAGTATTCGCCGTTCGGCCGCCATTCCCGCTGAAATCTGGCGATCATGCCGCCGGCGGCGTAGAAATGAATCGCGGGCCCGGAACCTCGGGCACCGTGCACGGCCACCGGGAACCCACGCGCGATCAGCCACGGCAGGCACGTTGCGACGGGACCTCCGCCCCGCGGGGCGCTGGACCGTCGACAACGACTCAGGTGCACGCTTGATAACCCGGTCCGGACGCGCGCAGCCGGCGCCCCCGCGAGGGACGCCGGCTCTTCAATCTCCCGGCCGGCCGTCGGGGTGGCGACTCAGCTCGCCGCGGCCTGGTGCCGCCGCCGGATCTCCTGGTAGACGGCACGGAACAGCTTGGGCCGGGCGTGGAAGTCGACCCCCTGGGCCCAGAGCTCGGTGTTGACCGTGGCGCCGTCGTGCCGCTCGATCAGCACGGTCGTGTCCCGCTGCAGCTCCCACCGGCCGACCCGATGGGTGGCGTGGTGCAGGTGCACCCCGGCGATGTCACGCCAGCGCAGGATGCGCGACCGCAGCAGGCCCCGGATCAGCACGCCCTCGCTGCTGACATACACCCCGTGCTGGATGATCCGCCAGGCCCCGATCAGCCAGACGCCGGCGAGCATGACGGCGACCGCACGCACGCCGTGCCCGATCAGGTCGAACTGGCGGATGGACGCCCAGGTGAGCAGCCCCAGGGCCACCGCTTCCCAGACGATCACGAGCCAGCGGCCGGAACCCGGCGGATAGGGACGGACCCAGTGCGAACCCACGCAGAGAAGTATGCCGCTGTTCAGACGGCGGCCAGCACATCGTCTCCGATCACGCTGATTTCTCCGGCACCGGCCGTGATCGCCGCGGCGTAGTGCCGCAGCCACGAGCGCACCCCGTCCGGGGTGCCGGTGGCGTAGGCGCCGGCCGACCCGACGTACTCAGGCTCGCGGGCGAGGTGACCGGATTCGACCACGACCAGGCCGCGGGGGTCGAAGCCACGGGCGGTGAGGGCGAGGCGGGCGGCGGCGCGGGCCACCACTCCGGCCGGGCCGGCGAACGGGCGCAGGGTGATCAGCTCGGCGTGGACGATGGCGGCGAGCAGCATCGGCGGGGTGGTCTCGTTGCCGGCGACGAGACCGGCGAGCGCGTCGATCCGCTCGGCGCCGCCGGTGAGACGACCGAGGTCGTGGTCGTGGACGACGCCGCGTGCGGCGAGCACGTGAAGCTTGGCGAGCGCCTGGCGGGGCGCGCGGGGCCAGAGGTCGACGAGGCCGGGGAGCGCCTCGGCGACGCGGAGGGCGCCCTGCACGACCGGGTCGGTGACGGTTCCGTCGCGTACCTCGTCGAGGTCGTATCGGTTGCCCTCCAGCGCCGCGCTGGCGACCGCGGCCCGGAGGCTGGCCTCCGCGGCGACCTGGCCGCCGTGTCGGCGCAGCGCGCGATGCTTGTGGGCGGCGTCGACGGCTTCTCGTGCGCTCGCGAAGGCGGGCGCGACCTCGGCGAGGTCGAGCAACGGGGCAAGTGGATCCACGTGAACACGGTAACCGGTAAAAGTACGGAAACACGGGGTGCACAAATGAGCGCGGAACTGGCAAGATTCGCGCAGTAGTGAGCATCGATCCGCCGGTCGGCGCGCGCACGACACCATCGGGCGCGGGCGACGGCACAAAGCCTTCCGCGCAACTAGTGTGCATTTGAAGAGACCCCGGTCACGGCAGAGGAGCCGCCCTCATGAGCGAGACACTGGAGAACCTGTCCTCGGAGACGCGGCAGTTCCCGCCGCCCGCCGACCTTGCGGCGAACGCCAACGTGAAGGCCGACGCCTACGAGGAGGCCGCGTCCGACCGGCTCGCCTTCTGGGCGAAGCAGGCGGAGCGTCTGGCCTGGAGCAAGCCGTGGGACCAGATCCTGGACTGGTCGAACCCGCCGTTCGCGAAGTGGTTCGTCGGCGGCGAGCTGAACCTCGCCTACAACTGCGTGGACCGGCACGTCGAGGCCGGGCTGGGCGACCGCGTCGCGATCCACTGGGAAGGCGAGCCCGGCGACACCCGGACCGTCACCTACTCCGAGCTGCTCAAGCTCGTGAGCCAGGCCGCCAACACCCTCACCGACCTCGGCGTGACCGCGGGCGACCGGGTGATGATCTACCTGCCGATGATCCCGGAGGCCGCGGTCGCGATGCTGGCCTGCGCCCGGATCGGCGCCACCCACAGCGTGGTGTTCGGCGGTTTCTCGGTGGACGCGCTGTCCACCCGGATCGACGACGCCGACGCCAAGGTGGTGATCACCGCCGACGGTGGTTACCGCAGGGGCAAGCCGTCGGCGCTCAAGCCGACCGTGGACGAGGCGGTGGCGCGCACCAACCGCATCGAGCACGTGCTGGTCGTCCGCCGGACCGGCCAGGAGGTCGCGTGGACCGACAAGGACAAGTGGTGGCACGAGACGGTCGAGCAGGCCAGCCCGGAGCACAAGGCGCAGCCGTTCGACTCCGAGCACCCGCTGTTCATCCTCTACACCTCGGGCACCACCGGTAAGCCGAAGGGCATCCTGCACACCACCGGTGGTTACCTGACCCAGACGTCGTACACGCACCACGCCGTCTTCGACCTCAAGCCGGAGACCGACGTCTACTGGTGCACCGCCGACATCGGCTGGGTCACCGGTCACTCGTACATCGTCTACGGCCCGCTCTCCAACGGCGCGACCCAGGTGATGTACGAGGGCACGCCGGACACCCCCGACCGGGGCCGGTTCTGGCAGATCGTCGACAAGTACAAGGTGTCGATCCTCTACACCGCGCCGACGCTGATCCGCACCATGATGAAGTGGGGCGACGACATCCCCGCCAAGTACGACCTGTCGTCGCTGCGGGTCCTCGGCAGCGTGGGCGAGCCGATCAACCCGGAGGCCTGGATCTGGTATCGGGAGCACGTCGGCCGCGAGCGGACCCCGATCGTGGACACCTGGTGGCAGACCGAGACGGGCGCGATCATGATCTCGCCGCTGCCCGGTGTGACCGCCGCGAAGCCGGGCTCGGCGATGACCGCGCTGCCCGGCATCGGCGCCGACGTGGTCGACGACCAGGCCCAGTCGGTGCCGAACGGCGGCGGTGGCTTCCTGGTCCTGCGTGACCCGTGGCCGTCGATGCTGCGCACGATCTGGGGTGACGACCAGCGCTTCCTGGACACGTACTGGTCCCGCTTCGGGGCCGGCGCCGGTCAGGGCGACGACTGGATCTACTTCGCCGGCGACGGCGCGAAGAAGGACGAGGACGGCGCGCTCTGGCTGCTCGGCCGGGTCGACGACGTGATGCTGGTGTCCGGTCACAACATCTCCACCACCGAGGTGGAGTCGGCGCTCGTGTCGCACCCGTCGGTGGCCGAGGCGGCGGTGGTCGGCGCGACCGACCCGACGACCGGTCAGGCGATCGTCGCGTTCACCATCCCGCGGGGCAATGTGGACACCGCGGGCGAGGCGGGCGAGGCGTTGATCAAGGACCTGCGCAACCACGTGGCCAAGACGCTCGGCCCGATCGCCAAGCCGCGGCAGATCATGCTCGTCACCGAGCTGCCGAAGACCCGGTCCGGAAAGATCATGAGGCGACTTCTGCGTGACGTGGCGGAGAACCGGTCACTCGGTGATGTCACGACACTTCAGGACTCAACCGTGATGGATCTGATCTCCTCCGGCCTGAAGACGGCCAAAACCGAAGACTGACGGCAATTAATAAAGGCTGGTGACAGAAGTATGTCACCAGCCTTTTGTCGTATTTGCCGGTCCCCGTGCTATGACCGGACCATATTGGGTAACCATTGGTCATCAATATGCTTGGCGCTCCCCGAACATCGTTTGGTTTGCATACGTTCACCTGAGTCCCGATCGACGGGACCGTTTCACGCCGGACGCCCGTACCCCAGTGATCCGGCTGGCGAAAGCGGAGGTAAACGTAGTGCGCAAGGTGGTCGCAGGACTGCTCGGCGCCGTGGTCGTGACGAGTGTCGGGGCGATGTCGCCGACGTTTGCCATGGCGGCGCCACCCTCGGACCAGGCCCCGGCCGCGCCGGCCAGTGAGGCCGCCCGCGTCGACGACCATGATCTGCCCAACCCCCTCGAGGAGAAGCGCCGCGCCCTGCGCGAGCAGGCTGTCTCCGAGGTGGTCAGCGGCAAGGCCAAGGTCGAGACGGTGAACGGCAGCAAGGTCGTCAACCTGGGCAAGACCTATGGCAACGGCGGCTTCGGGCACCCGGGCAAGAACCAGTACGTCGAGCTCGCCCGTGAGCAGACCGACAAGATTTTCGTCATCCTGACCGAGTTCGGCAACGAGCGGCACCCGTCGTTCCCGGACAAGGACACGACGACGCAGTTCGCCGGCCCCTCGACCTTCGAGGGCCCGCTGCACAACGCGATCCCGGAGCCGGACCGGAAGGTGGACAACTCCACCATCTGGCAGGCGGACTACTCGCCCGACTACTTCCGGAAGCTGTACTTCGGCACCGGCAAGAACACCGAGTCGGTCAAGACCTACTTCGAGGAGCAGTCGTCCGGGCGTTACAGCGTCGACGGCCAGGTCTCCGACTGGGTCAAGGTCAAGTACAACGAGGCCCGGTACGGTCGGTCGAGCGACAACCCGACCGACGCCAACGGTGACGACCCCGCCGTCTGCGCGAGCAGCAACTGCACCAACGTGTGGGAGCTGGTCAAGGACGGCGTGAACCAGTGGTACACGGACCAGAAGGCGGCCGGCAAGACCGAGGCCGAGATCAACGCGGCGCTCGCCGAGTACGACAAGTACGACCGTTACGACTACAACGGCAACGGCAACTTCAACGAGCCCGACGGCTACCTGGACCACTTCCAGATCGTCCACTCCGGCGGCGACCAGGCCGACGGTGACCCGTACCAGGGTGAGGACGCCATCTGGAGCCACCGCTGGTACGCGTACTCCAGCAGCGCCGGCGTGACCGGCCCGGCGTTCAACAAGCTCGGTGGCGCCAAGGTCGGCAGCAGCAACCTGTGGGTCGGTGACTACACCGTCCAGCCCGAGAACGGCGGCCTCAGCGTCTTCGTTCACGAGTACACCCACGACCTCGGTCTGCCGGACGACTACGACACCAGTGGTCTGGGCGACAACAACAGCGAGTACTGGACCCTGATGGCGCAGAGCCGCCTCAGTGCCAAGAACGACCAGGGCATCGGTACGCGTCCGGGTGACCTCGGCGCGTGGAACAAGCTCCAGCTCGGGTGGCTGAACTACGAGACGGTCAAGGCCGGCCAGAAGAAGGTCGTCAACCTCGGCCCCGAGGAGTACAACACCAAGAAGAAGCAGGCCATCGTGGTGAACCTGCCGGACAAGCCGGTCACCACCGACCTGGGCGCTCCGTTCGCCGGCAGCAAGCAGTTCTTCTCCGGCAACGCCGACGACCTGAACGTCTCGCTGTCCAAGGCGATCGACCTGACCGGCAAGACCTCCGGAGCCGTCTCCCTCAAGGGCCGGTACGCGATCGAGCTCGACTACGACTACCTCTACGCCGAGGTGTCGACCGACGCCGGCGCGAACTGGACCAAGCTCGACGGCACCGCGGGCGGCGCTGCGTTCGTCAAGGACGGCTCGGGCGCTCCGGCGATCAGCGGTTCCTCCAACGGCGCCTGGGTCGACGTCAACGTGCCGCTGGACGCGTACGCGGGTAAGAAGTTCGACTTCCGCCTGCGCTACGTGACCGACGGTGGTGTCTCCGAGGGCGGCTTCTTCGGCGACGAGCTGACCGTCACCGCCGATGGCGCGGTCGTCTCCACCGAGGGCGCCGAGGGCACCTCGACCTGGACCGCGAACGGGTTCCAGATCGTGGGCGCCACCAGCACCGCGAACTTCCCGAACTACTACATCGCCGGTCACCGCAGCTACACCTCGTACGACAAGTACCTGGCGACCGGCCCGTACAACTTCGGCTGGCTGAACACCAAGCCGGACTGGGTGGAGCACTACAACTACCAGACCGGTCTGCTGATCTCCTACTGGGACACCTCGCAGGTCGACAACAACACCAACGAGCACCCGGGTACGGGCCGCAACCTGTACATCGATGCTCACCCGAAGCCGGTCCTGAACCCGACCGGGGTTCCGTGGCGGGCCCGGGTCCAGGTGTACGACGCTCCGTTCAGCCTCTACCCCACTGACGGGATGACGCTGCACCTGAACGGCGCGAAGTCGGTCGTCAAGCCGCAGTTCGGCGACCCGACCTTCAACGACAAGGACAAGTACTTCTACGAGGAGCTGCCGAACCACGGCGTCAAGCTCCCCGCGGTCGGCGTCAAGATGGCCGTCCTGAGCCAGGTCGGCACCTCGATGACGGTGGCTGTTTACTGATCCACGCACGACAAGGCGGCGCCCGGGGCAACCCGGGCGCCGTCCGCGTTCATGGAACCGGGCCGCCCCGCGATTCGTCCCATCTCTTACGCCTTACGCGGGAAGGATGAGCTTCATGCGCACTCACACAACGTTCCGGATCGGCCTGGCTGTGGTGGCCGGAGCGATCATCGCCGGTTGCGCGAACGACACAGCGTCCCCCACCTCCTCCGCCGGCGCGACGACCCCATCGACCGTCGTCTCCCCCACTCCACCGGCGTCTCCCACGCTCGAGGCCACCACTCCGGCGACCGAGGCGCCCGCCACCGAGCCCCCCACCGGCAAGCCACTGCCGACGATCACGTTGACCGACAAGCCACCCAAGGAGCCGACCGACCAGCAGCCGAGCACCGGCTGGGTGGCCGGGATGGTCACCCGCGGGGGTAAGGGTCCGTGCTACGGCCTGATCGCCGACGACGGTCAGCGCTACGCCCTCTACTCCACCGCCGGCACCGAGCTGACCCCGGGCTCCCGGGTGAAGGTGAAGCTCGAGACCACCATGCTGCGCATCTATTGCGGGCCCGGAACGTTGATGGCGATGACCGACGCCGAGACGGTCAAATGATCACGGCTCCAATGATCACGGTGCGGCTCCATTTCGCCACTGCGCGACGCCGTGCGTGACAGCGGAGCCTAGGCTGACGAGCATGGGCGGTCGGGTGGACGAATCGTGCGTTCTGACGGAGGGCCCGTGGAGGCACCGTTTCGTCGGCGCCAACGGCTCCCGGTTCCACGTCGCTGAGGTCGGCACCGGCCCGCTCGTGCTCTTCCTGCACGGTTTTCCCGAGTTCTGGTGGGCCTGGAACGACATCATGGTCCGGGTCGCCGACGCGGGCTTCCGGGCGGCGGCGATCGACCTGCGCGGTTACGGCGCGAGCGACAAACCCCCCAGGGGCTACGACGGATACACGATGGCCGCCGATGTCACCGGCCTGATCCGGGCCCTGGGCGAGCGGTCGGCGACCGTGGTCGGCGCCGGCGCGGGCGGCATGATCGGCTGGGCGGCCGCCTCGTTCCATCCCAAACTGGTGAACCGGCTCGTGGTGCTCGGCGCCGCGCATCCGTTGCGCCTGCGGGCCGCGCTCTTCGCCGACCCGCGTGGGCAGCTCTCCGCCTCGTCGACGGTCGTGCGGTTCCAGGTGCCCCGTTTCGAGCACGTGCTGACACGCGACGACGCGGCCCTGGTCGGCGAGCTGATGACCCGGTGGAGCAGTCCGCGCTGGACGGCCACGCCCGAGTTCTCGGAATATGTCGCTCGCTGCCGGGAGGCCATGCAGATCCCGCAGGCCTCCTTCTGCGCTCTCGAGGCGTACCGGTGGGTGGCCCGGAGCGCGTTGCGGCTGCAGGGATACCGGTTCGTGAAGCTGATGCAGCGCCCGTCGAGTGTGCCGACCCTGCAGTTGCACGGTGCGCTGGACAAGGCCGTGCTACCCCGTACCGCGCAGGGCTCGGGACGCTACGTGACCGCACCGTACGAGTGGCGGCTGCTTCCCGAGGCCGGGCACTTCCTCCACCAGGAGACTCCAGACGTGGTGACCGGCGAGATCCTCCGCTGGCTCAAAACCCCGACCTGATCTTCCACTTACGATCACCTTAAGTGGTCATTAAAAGATCAAATAGGACGCCGATCTGTCCTAATCTCACCGTCGGTGGCGGTTGGTACCGCTCCCAGACTGTGACTCAACGTAGTCGTTTGCGCCCGGCTGGCGGCGGGCGCCCGCGGCTTGAGATCGGAAAGGTCCCATGCCTCGCAGACACACCCGGGAACTCGCCGTCTTCGGCGTCGCCGGCGTGCTCGCCACCGCCGCCGTGGGCTGGTTCGTCCTCCCGTCGAGCGCCGCCACCAGTGCCGTACCCACCACCGGAGGCGCCATCAGCCTCTCGGCGGAGTCGGGGCGGCAGATGGAGGATCTCGACCGGGGCGTGATCAGCGTCCGCACCGGCAGCGACAACCTGGTCAGCTGGCGGATGCTCGGCACCGACCCGTCGACCGTGTCGTTCAACGTCTACCGCGGCTCGACCAAGGTCAACGCTTCGCCGATCACCGGTTCCACGAACCACCTCGATGCCGGGGCGGCCGCGGGTTCCTCGTACACCGTCAGGGCTTTGATCAACGGTATCGAGCAAGCGGCCTCGCCCGCCTCGCTCACCTTCGGCGCCGGCCATCTCGACGTTCCACTGTCGGTGCCGGCCGGCGGCACGACGCCGGACGGCGTCGCCTACACCTACTCGGCCAACGACGCGTCGGTCGGTGACGTGGACGGTGACGGCGACTACGAGATCGTCGTGAAGTGGGATCCGTCGAACTCCAAGGACAACTCGCAGTCCGGCTACACCGGTAACGTCTACGTCGACGCCTGCACCCTGCAGGGCGCCCGTCTCTGGCGCATCGACCTGGGCCGCAACATCCGCGCGGGCGCGCATTACACCCAATTCCAGGTGTACGACTACGACGGTGACGGCAGAGCCGAGGTCGTCATGAGGACCGCCGACGGCACGGTCTCCGGCACCGGCGTGACCATCGGTTCAGCCGGTGCCGATCATCGCAACTCGTCGGGGTACGTGCTGTCCGGCCCCGAGTACCTGACCGTGTTCAGTGGCCAGACCGGCGCCGCGCTCTCCACCGTCGACTTCGTCCCGGCCCGCGGCACCGTCTCGTCATGGGGCGACAGCTACGGCAACCGGGTCGACCGCTTCCTCGCCGGCACCGCCTACCTCGACGGGCAGCGGCCCAGCCTGATCATGGCCCGTGGCTACTACACCCGCTCGGTGATCACCGCCTGGGACTTCCGGGACGGCGCCCTCACCAGACGCTGGACGTTCGACACCAACACGTCGGGCAACAGCGCCTACGCCGGACAGGGCAACCACCAGCTGTCGGTCGCCGACGTCGACGCGGACGGCAAGGACGAGATCATCTACGGCTCGATGGCCCTGAACGACGACGGCACCAAGCTGTGGAACACCGGCAACGGCCACGGCGACGCGCTGCACGTCGGCGACTTCGACCCGAACAACGCCGGCCTCGAAGTCTTCAAGGTCGACGAGGACAAGTCGAAGCCCAGCTCCTGGCTCGCGGACGCGGCGACCGGAACGATCCTGTGGAAGACCGCGGCCAACGGTGACAACGGCCGCGGCGTGGCCGGTGACGTCTACGCCAGCAGCCCGGGCGGCGAGTCGTGGTCCGCGAGCGAGACCGGCCTGTTCAGCGCGGCTGGCACGGTCGTCGGGCGCGAGCCCACCGGCATCAACTTCCTCGTCTGGTGGGACGGCGACCCGGTTCGCGAACTGCTCGACAGCAACAAGATCAGCAAGTACGGCACGAGCTCCGACACCCGCCTGCTGACCGCCGCCGACGTGACCTCCAACAACAGCACCAAGGCCACCCCGGCCCTGTCCGGCGACATCCTCGGCGACTGGCGGGAAGAGGTGATCTGGCGCAAGACCGACAGCTCGGCCCTGCGCATCTACAGCACCCCCATCCCGACCGGCACCCGGCTGACCACGCTGATGCACGACTCCCAGTACCGGTCGGCGATCGCCTGGCAGAACACCGCCTACAACCAGCCGCCCCACCCGAGCTACTTCCTCGGCGACGGCATGACCACCCCCGCCCAGCCCCGCATCCACGTCCGCTGAGCCCGTCCCCTACCTGAACCCCCCACCCATCCCCACCAGATCAGGCCGGCCCGGTCCCCAACCCGGGCCGGCCGCGATCTCCGGATGCCGGGGCCGAACCCCTTTCGTCAACGGCCCCGGCATCCGGCACCGACGTCTCGTCGCTCGCGGTGATCCCCTGCATCGCCCGCGAGGGACGACCGGTCCGGCCGTCCCACCGATGCCCGGCGACCCTTCCGTTCTCTCTCCTGGTCGCCGGACATCCCGGAACGGTCGAAAGGGCTCCCCGTCCTGGACGGGGAGCCCTTTCTTTTCCACAGGGTTATCCACAGACTTCCGGCCACGCCCCGCGCTCAGCCACCGCATCAGCCCGGCGGCCGCGCTTCGGTCCGGAGCGGCAGCCCCGTCGCGGGGTAGGCCCGGTACGTGTGGGTGCGGTTGAGCGGCTCCCGGCCCGTACCGGATGAAGGTTGTGGAATGCCGGACCCGACAGGTGGCCGAAGTGGTCAGACGCGGTGTTCGTAGCGGTCGCGGACCTCGTGGGCCGGAGCCCACCCCTGGTAGACGCCGTAGTCGAACTCTTCCAGGCCCAGCTGGCGCGCCACCGGGGCACGACCGCCCGTGTACTCGAGACGCAGCCAGGACTCGGCCTCGGCGAGGATGATGAAGGGCTCACCACGCCACGTGCAGAGCGTCCGGACGTAGGTCAGCTCGTCGTACTCGTCGGGCTCCAGCACCCGGACGAAACGGCCCGGCTTGGTCTCCTCGAAGCCGTCGGCCGGGGTGGCGCTGTAGATGCGGACCTTGTCGCCGTCGGGGGCCGCGTCATACTCCCGGCCCTGCCAGGTGACCACGTAACCGTCACGCATCACTGCTCACCCACCCGGCGCCACTGCGGGCCGTCCGCGTCGAAGATCGCCATCATCCGCTCGCTGCCGTCCACGTCGATGCTCCACAGCTGCGCGCCGTGCGGCAGGCGAACACTGTCCACCTTGAACTCGGCGATGACGTCACGGCCCTCGCCCGGCGCGAATCCGTTGCCCCGGAACGGCGGGCGCTCGATCACCCAGCCGTCCATGGCCCGCAGAGCCTGCTCGTTCTGCCCACCGTAGGGGATCCGGTAGAGGCTCGGCCGATACGCCGGCCAGCGCAGCACGAACGCCTCCTTGGCGTCCGGCTGGAACGGCGACGAGTCGTAGTAGAGCCCCAGCGCGCCGAACAGCTCGCCGGGAGTGCGCAGATGCTCGACCTCGGACGCCCGGTGCACGAAACCGGCGACCCGGTCGTAGCCCCGCTCGAGGTAGTAGTCGACCTGCTCGGCGGCGATCGTCTTCTGCATGACGGTGGCCTGCTGGGCCTCGTCGCTCGCGGGCTGGGGCGCCGGCACCGGGTTGGGCTCCGTCTCGGTCACCGGACTGTCGACGGGCTCAGCGCCCAGACCCGCCTCGGTGGCCCAGTTGGCCAGGGCGATGACCTGCGCACCGGGATACTTGGCGCCGACCGGCGTGCCCGGGTTCACCGCGAACGACCAGGCCGGATCCGGCCAGTTACGGATCAGCTCGTAGAACCGGACCCCGACCGTGCGGGTCGGCTCGCCGAAGTGGTCGGAGAGCCGGTCCTTGCTGGTGAAGACGATCAGGTAGCGCTCGCCCTCGACATCCTCCGGCAGGAAGGCGAAACCGGACTCGCCGGGCGCGCTGCCGGGCCGGGAATGGCTGGCGACCGGCACCAGGACCTGCGCCAACAGCAGCGTGGACAGGAACACGTCGGTGTTGCCCGTGTCCGCGGCGTCCTGCAGCTCCCGCTCGACATCGTTCGCCGGCACGAAATCCGTCCCGGACGCGCCGCGCGAGCCGCCCGTCCCGGACGGGCCCCGCGAGCCGGTGGCCGACCCGGAGACACCGAGATTGGACGCCTTGGGCGGCGTGTAGCCGCCGGGCGCCACGGGCAGCGCCTGGGTCGCGACGGCCGGCCCGGAGAACGACTGCGTGGCATAGGCCGACGCCGGGCTGCCCTGCGGCGGAAGACCGTAGGCGGGGCCGGGAGTGGGCTGGGTGTACGCCTGCGGCGCCGCGGGGGCCGGATAGCCGGCACCGGACACCGGGTAGGCGGAGCCGCCCCGGTCGGCCCCGGACGCACCGGGGATCACCGGCGGCAGCAGGTTCGTCATCGTCGTCGCGGCGGGCGACTCGGCCTCCGGCCGCGGTGCGATCGACGGCGCCGGACCGGACGGCCCGAAGCGGTCGGTGGCGGGCGGCGGGGACTGACGCTCCCAGGCGGGCGGATCATTCGACGGGGTACGCGCTTCGAGCGCCTGTGCGGCAGCGGCCATCGAGGTGGGCCGCTCGGACGGCGGCGTCACCTGGCGGCGCGGCAGCGCCCCACCGGGTCCAGCCGGGCCACCGGGTCCAGCCGGGCCACTGGGTCCACCCGGGCCGCCGGAACGGGGCACGGCCGGCGCGGACGGGCCGGTCGGCTGCTGACCACCCGGCCCAGCGAACGCCGAACCAGACGAAGCCGGACCACCGAACCCGGAACCGGACGACGCCGGACCACCGAAACCACCCGGTGCCGCCGGACCACCGACGGCGGGGCCGGTCGGCGCGGGCGTGCCGAAGGCCGCAGC
Organism: Actinoplanes sp. CA-252034; assembly: GCF_050956125.1. NCBI lineage: Bacteria > Bacillati > Actinomycetota > Actinomycetes > Micromonosporales > Micromonosporaceae > Actinoplanes > Actinoplanes sp. CA-252034. The sequence continues at coordinate 317,738 of NZ_CP191846.1, read as the reverse complement.
CGACGATGCCGGAATGCTGGACGCCGGGACGGACGAGCCGGCCGAGCCTCCGAACGGCGGAGTCGGCGTCCCGTAGGCCGGCGGCGCCGACGCGGGAGCGCCGGGCGTGGAGGCGGGGCGGATCGCGGGCGCCGAGCCGGGATTGTTGACGGCATTCGACGCGGCCGGCACGAATCCGGCCATGCTGGTCATCGGGCCGCCACCGGTCGAGTTACCCGGCTGTCGGCGCGGCAGCGCTCCACCGGGGGCCGGGCCGGCGGGCGCGCTCGCGGGCGCACCGAACGACGGAGAACCGGCAGGTCCGCCGTACTGCGGGGCGGCCGTCGGCGAACCGGCGGGCGGCGAGGCGGCGGGCCCACCGAAGGGCGGCGCGCTCGCCTGCGCCGGGCCGGCGGGCGACTGGAAAGGCGGTGCGCTCGCGGGTGCACCGAACGACGGCGAGCCGGCAGGCGAGGCGAATGGCGGCGCGCTCGCGGGTGAGGCGAACGGCGGTGCGCTCGCCGGGCCGGAGGGCCCGGGCTGCGAGCTCTGCTTTCCCGCCCAGGCCGGATCGACCAGCGCCTCGGCCGGGTTGTAGGGCATGACGTGCTCCGGCACCGGCGGCGTGTTCGCCATCGGGGTGCGGACCGGGAGCGGGGCGCCCAGCTCCTGGAGGGGACCGCGGGGGTCCTCCTCGGGCCGGAACGGCATGCCGGGCTTCTCCCAGCCGGGAGTAGCCATCGCAGAACCGGTGCCACCTCGACTCGGCAGACCGGGGGCAACGGGTGATCCGGGAGCCACTGAACCGGGAGCACCCTGCGAGCCGGGCGCCGCCGGGCCGAAGGGAGCCGGCGAGCCGGTCGCCGGGGGAATCGCCGGTGGCGCGTAGCCGGCCGGGGTCGCCAGAGGCTGGTAACCGCCCGGCGTGGCCGAGGGGGATCCCGGCGCCGGGGGTGACCCCGGAGCGACCGGCGAGGACGGGCTCCGCACCGGCAGACCGCTCGGCGACGTCCCGCTGGGGGAGCGCACGGGCAGGCCACCAGGCCCCATCGGCGGCGTGTTGCCCACCGGCGGGATCGGGGCTACCGCGGGAGCGACCGGGGACGCCGCGGCAGCGACCGGAGCGGCAACGGCAGGCTCGGGCTCGTAGGTCGGGCCGCCGACCGCGCTCTCGCCCACCCGGCTGGCCGCCAGCGCCGCCGCGCCCAGCTCCTGGATCTTCGAGGTGGAGTGCGCCTCACGGCCGGGCCCACGGGTGGGCAGGCGCAGGTCGCCACGGGCCAGCTGGGCCACGAACCAGGCCGGTAGGTAGCCCTCGATCGGCAGGCCGGGATTGACGGCGAGCCACCACTCGAGGTTGGGCCACGTGTTGGCCAACTCCGAATACGGCACACGTCGGGCCGAGCCGGTGTAGTCGGCCAGGCAGGACTGCAGCGCGGCGTTCGACGTGAACGCCAGCACGTGGGTGCGACCGCCGGTGCTCCACGTGCCCCAGCCCATCGGCGCAGTGCCGGCCAGGACGTCGGCGGAGACCGGTAACAGAAGGTCGACACCGGCGAGAATGCGGAAGTAGGACTCCTGGTCGTCGGTGCGCAACGCATCGCGCATCGCGGCCTCGGCGTCCGTAGCCGGTTCCCACTCGGACACGTCCACCTCTCCCCACGCGTGTCAACGAGCCAACTCAACGCGTATAACCTACAAGGTCAGGCCACAATCACAATGGGCGGCAGCATGCTGACCGTAAGGTTGGGCCTACGACGCCTCCGGAAAGCGGCCGTCCGGACCCCGCGGGCATGCACCGATGGCTCGTAGTGATGACCTAAATACCGATGGTAACCGCGGGACCGGCGGCGCCTTTTACGCGAACGGGCGACCCGCCCGGCTCATCGACTCACTGGAACCGCTGAGTCGCGGCCCGCTCGGTCTCCTGGTAGTCGTCCCTCGACCGCTCCAGCGCCGATCCGATCTCGGCCAGGATGATCTGCAGGTCCTGGGAGGCCGACTGCCACTTGCGCTGGCGCACGTCATAGGCGTCCTGAGCCGCGCCGGACCAGGTGCCCTGCAGCTTCTTGCCCTCGCCCTCCAGATACTCGAGGTCGGCGTTCAGCTTGTTCACCGCCTTCGCGATGTCCAGACGCGCCTGGTGGAGCGAGTTGAAGTTGACGAGCAGATGTCCGTCGTTCATGACTTCCTCCGGTAGGTCAGAGCGGCAGGGTGAACTGGCCGCCGGTCCGGCCGATGCTGGACGCGGCCTCGGTGTCGGAGCGCTCGTAACTCGCACCCGACGAACGGATACCCGCGGCGGTCTCGGCAAGGGCCTCGTTGAGCCGCTTGAGGTCGCTCGCATACCGGTTCTTGACGCCGTCGAAGGCCATCGCGCCCTGACCCTTCCAGCCGGCGCTGAGACCCTCCAGCTCCCGCATCAGCGTGCTGAGCATGCTCTGGAGCGACCCGTTGATCCGGTCGAACTCGTTGGCGGTACTCGCCATCTGCGCGGACTGGCTTTCGGTCTGCGACATCTAGACGTCACCCCTTTCGCAACTTGATCCGTTGTGGACCACACACACATCGACGCGGGCCACTGGGTTAGCCGCTCACGATCAGGCACGCCGCCCGCCGCGAAACAACAGCGACGACGTTAGCCGCCCGATACGACCCACGTCAGCCCCGGACCGCGAACCTGTGGATAACCTCGCGGCCGGGCAGTCGAGCTGTGGATAACTGACCTACGATGAGCCGCGCATGTGGGTGAATGGATGCCGTGCGACGGGGAGAGGCGGTTTCGTGAGCACCGAGAGCGCGGTTCCGATGGCCGAGTCCCTGATCCGGCCTCGACCGGGTGGCCGCCTGCTCGGGGCCCGGCCGGAGCAGATCGTCGCCACCCAGGTCGCCGTGACCGTGGTGCTGGCCGGCCTGGTCGCCGGCGGGCTCGCCATGGTGCCCGCGGTGATCGTCGCCGGCGGGCTGCTGGCGCTGTCCTGGCTTCGGCTGCGCGGTCGGTGGGCCTTCCAGTGGCTCGCCGTGCTGGCCCGTTATGCCGGCCGCCGCCGCTCCGCTTCGATCGACAGCAGCACCGCCCTGCTGGCCTACGCGGCGCCCCGGGTCCGGCTGACCGGCCTGGACGTGCCGGGCGCCTCGGCCGCGGTCCTGGCCGACGACTCCGGGCTCACCGTCCTGATCGAGCTGGGCGACCCGGCCGACGAGGCGTCCGCGATCCCGTCGTTCGCCGCTCTGCTGCACGCCACCGGCCGTGACCAGGCCGTCGGCGACCAGCCCCGGGTGCGGGCCCAGCTGGTGCTGAGCGCGGTTCCGGCGCCGACCGCGCGGGGTGGCACCGGCCCGGCGCAGAGTTCCTACCGGACCCTGGCCGAGGGCAGCTCGCTCAGCTACCTGCGGGCGGTTCTGGCCCTGCGCGTGTCCCGGGCCGGCGGCTGGTCGGATGACGAGCTCCGCCGGAGCCTGGCCGGCATGACCCGGCGGCTGACCCGCCGTCTGGGGCCCTCGCTGGCCCGGCCGCTCGGTGAGGTGGCCGCGCTACGGGCGATCGCCGACCTCGCCAACGCCGAGACCGGCGGCGGCCCCGACAGCGCCCGGGAGACCTGGTCGTCGCTGCGCCTGGGTGGCCTGGTCCAGGCGACGTTCCGGTGCCGTCCGGCCTCCGGGTCGGACCTCACCGGCAACCTGATCACCCGGATCCTGCACATGCCGGCCGCCGCGACCACGGTGTCCCTGACCGCGACCGGCCTCTTCGTCCGGGTCGCCGCGCCCGACGTCACCGGGCTGGACACGGCGGTCCGGGCGCTGCGTGCCCTGCTCTCCGCCGACCGGGTCCGGCTGCGCCGGCTCGAGGGCGCGCAGCTACCCGGTCTGGCGGCCACCCTGCCGCTCGGTGGCCAGTCCGTGGACGGCCGGACGATCGGCGCTCCGGAGCTCCCGATCAGCCCGGCGGGTCTGATGATCGGCCGCAACCAGGGCGGCGGGGCGGTGCTGATCCGGCTGTTCCGACCAGAGCCGACACGGGCGCTGCTGGTGGGCGGGCTGCCGGGCGCGCAGTTGCTGGCGTTCCGGGCGATGGCGACGGGAGCGCGCGTCCTGGTCCGGACCACCCGTCCGCACGCTTGGGAGCCGTTCGCCCGGGGCGCGGCGGTTCCGGGTGAGGCGATCACGATCCTGCCACCGGGCCGCCCGTTCGCCGACCCGGCCGGCTCGGTGCGGCACCCGATCCTGACCGTGCTCGACACCGGCGGGGCGCCCGGCGGCCCGGAGCCGGCACGCGACGCGGGCTGGCAGACCACACTGGTGGTCCGGGACGAGTTCGGCCCCGCCGACGTCGCGCACGCCACCGAAGCTGATCTGGTCGTGCTGCAGCGCCTGACCCCGGCCGAGGCGACGCTGCTCGGCGGGACTCTGGGACTGGGCGAGACGGCGTCGTACTTCCCACGGATGCGCACCGACATGGTCGCGGTGATCAACCGGCGGGCGGTCCGCTGGGCGGTGTTCTCACAGACCCCGATCGAGCAGGGCCTGATCGGCGAGCCAGTCCGTGGCCAGGCCCTGACCTCCGCATGAGCCGTGAAACGGTCCGGCCCTGACCTCCGCATGAGCGGCGAAGCGCCAGGCCCTCACCTCCTTCCGCATGAGCGGCGAAGCGGCCAGGCCTTCACCTCCGTATGAGCGGCGAAGCGTCCGGGTCCCGACCCCGGGGTGAATCCCGAAGCTGCATCTCCTGACCCCGGCATGAATCGCGAAGCGGGCGAGCCCGGGCTCCGGCGTGCCCTTACGCCGCCGTGCCCTTACGTCGGCGTAAGGGCACGCCGCTGTGAATCGCGAAGCGGGTGAGCCTTAACTCCGGCATAGATCTCAGAAAGATCGCGGGGTGTCGTTTCCACTGGTGGACGGGCCATGGCACCATTCCCGGCCATGGGCATCCTCATCCGGCTGGTGATCACCGCCGTATCGCTGTGGATCGCGACTCTGGTGATCGACGGCATCGAGCTGACCGCCGACTCCACCACGAACAAAGCGGGCACACTGCTCGCCGTCGCAGTGATCTTCGGCCTGGTCAATGCGGTTCTCCGGCCGATCATCAAAACCATCGGCTGCGGCCTCTACGTCCTCACCCTGGGTCTGGTCGCGGTCCTGGTCAACGGCCTTCTCCTGCTGTTCACCAGCTGGATCGCCGACAAACTGGACCTGGCCTTCCACGTGGACGGCGTCCTTCCGGCGGTGCTCGGCGCCCTGCTGGTCGGCGTCGTGAGCTGGCTGCTGAACATGCTGGTGCCGGACGGCGACTGATCAGGAGAAAAGCAGGCCAGTAGGGCCGGATTGGCCTCGTGACCTGCTTCATAGTTGCAAGGATCGAAACATGCCCCCGCCCTTACGGTGGGGGCATGAGCAGCGGCGGCATGAGCGAAGAGCGGCGTGGATATCTGTACGGCCTCGCCGCGTACATCATGTGGGGCTTCTTCCCCATCTACTTCAAGATGCTGCGCCCCTCGCCACCGCTGGAGATCCTGGCCCACCGGGTGGTGTGGTCGGTCCTCTTCGTGGCCCTGCTGCTCACCGTGATGCGCAACTGGCGGTTCCTGGGCCGGCTGGTGCGCACGCCACGGCTGCTGGGCGGGGTCACCCTGGCGGCTGTGCTGATCGGCATCAACTGGGGCACCTACATCTACGGGGTCAACTCGTCCCGTGTGGTGGAGACGGCGCTCGGCTACTTCATCACGCCCCTGCTCGTGGTGGTGCTCGGCGTCACGGTGCTGGGTGAGCGGCTGCGTCCTCTGCAGTGGGTGGCGGTCGGGATCGGCGGCCTGGCGGTGGCGGTCCTGGCGATCGACTACGGTCGTCTGCCGTACATCGCGCTGACCCTGGCCGCCTCGTTCGGTTGCTACGGCCTGATCAAGAAGCGGATGTCGCTCCCGCCGGCCGAGGGCCTGTTCGTCGAGTCGGCGGTGCTGATGCTGCCCGCACTGGCGTTCCTGACGTGGCTCAATCTGTCGGGGGAGGCGGAGTTCGGCCACGTCTCGCTGACCCACACCGTGCTGATGCTGGTGGCGGGTGTGCTCACCGCGATCCCGCTGCTGCTGTTCGCCGGCGCGGCCAACCGGGTGCCGCTGGCCGGCCTCGGCATCCTGCAGTATCTTGCGCCGAGCCTGCAGCTCGCCGTCGGCCTGCTGATCTACCACGAGCCGATGCCGCCGGCCCGGCTCGCCGGATTCGCCCTTGTCTGGGTCGCCCTGCTGGTCTTCACAGCGGACGGCATCCGAAGCGCCCGGGCCGCGGCCCGAACCCGCGCGGCAACGGTCGCCGCCTGAAGAAGCCCGCCAACGATCGCCGCCCAAGCAAAGCGCGACGAACGTCGCCACCCGGGAGAGACAGGATGAAAAGACGGGATGGAGAGACGGGATAACGTCGCCGCCCGGGAGGGACAGAATGAACGTCGCCGCCCACAAAGGAGCGCGATGACGGTAGCCGCCGACAAGAAGCGCGACGACCGGGAGTGACCCGCAAGCCGGAAAGTCTGAGGGCTCGGAAGCGGTCTAGCTCTGCGGCTCGTAGACGAGCATCACCTTGTCGTCGGAGCGGACCAGTTCGAGCCGCGACAGGCTGCCCTGGGTGAAGTGTGTGGCGGCCGGCATCTGGAATCTCTTGCCGGGCTGGGCCAGCCACGACCCGAGCTGTTCGGTCTGCTCGTCAGGCCCGTAGGCGATGAGCCGGAACGTGTACGGTTTGGCCGACTCGCTGTAGGAGCATTCCATCTCGACCCGGCTGCCGGCCCCGGTGCTGGTGATCCGTACGGTGGCCGCGATCGGCGACGCGGGGTCGACCTTCGTCATCGCTGTCGACGGCCCGGGTGGCGGGTTGGCCGTGTCACCCGCGTTCAACCCCCAGTAGGCCAGCCCGCCCCCGATGGTCAGGAACAGCACGAGGGCCGCGATCGAGCTGACGATCCGGATGGGCCGGGCACGTACCTTCTTGATCGACGGCGCATGCGCGGGCCTGGACAGGTTCGACAGGCTGGGGTCGAGGAGCTTGGCGAACTCGTCGGCGTCGAGCCGGTCGAGCATGTCCGGCACGAGGGCCAGATCAGCGACCGCCTCCCGGCAGAACGAGCATGTCGCCAGGTGACGTTCGTAGGCGGCCCGTTCGATCGGCGACAGCGCGCCAAGGACGTAGGCGGCGTCGTCGTGCCCGTCCTCGCATCGCATTCGTACCGCCTCCAACCGGGTCACTTCTCCCGGTCTCTGGTACGCGGCGGAGCGCTCTAAGGTTCAACGACTCCTTAAACCTCCACCTCAAACCGTGGCGGCCCCGATTCGGAGAGCGACCACCCTTTCAGGCGGTTGCGGACTCGCCTCCGGACAGGGCTTCGGCGACGTTGCGAGCGGCCGCGGTGAGCTTCGCCCGGACCACTCGTGCCGAGGTCAGCATCTCTGCGGCGGGCATCGAGCAGGCCAGGACGAGCCGGCGCTCCATGTCTCGATCGGCGACGACGACCACGGCGGCGGAGGCGAGGCCTTGGCGGAACTGGCCCATCTCGATCTGCATGCCCCGGCGCTCTCCGGCGGCCAGATCGGCCTCGAGCGCCTCCGGTGTGGTGAGGGTGGCCGGGGTGAACGCCCGCATCCCGTAGTCACGGAGGTAGCGGGACCGCTGGTCGGGGGTGAGCGTGGCGAGCAGCGCCTTGCCGAGCGCGGTGGCATGGCCGCCCTCGTCGAAGCCGGGCGCCACATCGTCGAGGAACGGTGATCGGGCGCCCTCGGCGGAGGCGGTGACCGCTATCCGCCCGCCGACGAAGCGGCCGAGGTAGTGGCTGTATCCACTGTCGACGGCGGCCCGGCGCAGGGCCTCACCGACGGCCGGCGGCCCGCGGAAGGCGGAGACCAGCTCACGGTATCGATCGGCGATCTCCAGCCCGACGATGTACGTCCCGTCCTCGCGGCGGATCACGTAGCCCTCGTAGGCCAGTGTCCGCACGAGGTGATAGGTCGTCGCGACGGTCAGCTCGCATCGACGGGCGATCTGTTTCACGGTGAGTCCGCGCGGAGCCCGGCCCACGGACTCGAGCACGCGCAGGGCACGCGAAACGCTCCGGATGAGATCTGACGGCTCCGCTAGGGGGTCACGCACAGCTACCTCCGAGGCCAGGGACTTACACCATATGAACAATCGGCCTCGGACGGAATGCCAAACAGGAGTGGATCACGGTCGATTTGCACAGCGCGTGCGACCACGGGAACTGTCCGCAGTGGAGAAATTCCGTAATGCCCGCTTTGCCCTACGCAAACATGGGCGAGCGGGGGCGAGAGGGCACGATAACCGGAGTCACGAGAACCCCGGCAAGAGGGGAGGACTCAGCTAGTACGGTCGGCGATGAAGTCGCAGAGCGCTTCCATCGTCCGGCGGGCCTCGCCGGCCGGCAGCGGCGCCAGGCGGGCCCGCGCCTCCTCGGCGTAGGACCGGACGGTCTCGCGGGCCCGTTTCATCGCCGCCGAGTCGCGCAGCAGCGTCAACGCCTCGGCGTGCAGCTCGTCGTCGGTGATCGGGCCGGCCGACAGTAGCTCCCGCAACCGGACCGCGGACGCGTCGGTGTCGTCGCCGGCCAGCGCGTAGAGCACCGGCAGCGTGGGGACGCCCTCGCGCAGATCGGTCCCCGGCGTCTTGCCCGACTGGACCGACTCACTGGTGATGTCGAGCAGATCGTCGGAGAGCTGGAAGGCGATGCCGATGGTCTCGCCGTAGCCCGCGAGCGCCTCGACGAACTCCGGCCGCGCGCCGGAGAACAGCCCACCGAAGCGGGCCGCCGTGGCGATCAGGGACGCCGTCTTCTCGGTGATGACGCGCAGGTGGTGGTCGATCGGGTCGGTGCCGCGCGGGCCGACCGTCTCGGCGATCTGCCCGTGCACCAGCCGCGCGAACGTCTGCGCCTGGAGGTGGACCGCCTCGGTGCCGAGCGTGGCGGCCAGATCGGCGGCCTGGGCGAAGAGGTAGTCGCCGACCAGGATGGCCACCGAGTTGCCCCAGCGCGCGTTGGCGCTCGGCGCCCCACGGCGCACCAGCGCCTCGTCCATGACGTCGTCGTGGTAGAGCGTGGCCAGGTGGGTCAGCTCCACCACATTCGCCGCATCGACGATCTGTGGAGACCGCGGGTCACCGAACTGCGCCCCGAGCGCAACGAGAAGCGGGCGGAACCGCTTGCCGCCGGCATCGGCCAGATGACGCGCGGCCTCGGCCACCAGTGGGTCCGCGCTGGCCACATGGCCTCGCAGCGCAACCTCCACAGCGGCCAGCGTCGCAGACACCGACTCGTCCATCGCGGGATCGACGTCGAGGCCCAGCGATGACAGCGCGAGTTCGCGCGGGGTCAGATCACCGGTGCTCACCACACATTCACCTTGCCATACCGCCCGACCGCTTTCTGTCCCAGGGTGGCACGCGACAAGATCAAAAATCCGACAGCAGGGGTACGGCCGCTCAGCCCCCGTTTCGGACACGGGACCGGATCGCCCGATAGTCCGCCCACGGGATCACCGGACGGGCCAGTCCACGGCGCTCGAGGTATCGCTTGGTGGCCGCCCTCGTCTCCCGCAGGACGCGGAGCTGGTCGAGCGGGCTCCCCCGGTGCCGGGCACCGGGCTCGACGAGACGGTCCGGTTTGAGCAGCCAGCCGGTGCCGTCGGCGACCAGCTCGCCCCGCACGCTCGCGTTGTAGAGGTTCCACAGCCTGTCGTCGTGCCGGTGCACGAGCAACCCGGCCGGCCCTTCGGCGACCGGCACGTCCTCGGGCACGTCGACGCGGTACCCCTCGGATGCCACGCTCACCGTGGTCCGCAGGAGCAGTGGGGCGCCGGCCTTGTCGACCGCGGTCAGCACCACCGAATCGAAGCCGGCGAGCACCTCGGCGCCGAGCAGGGACGTCACCTTGGAGCGGGCGGGGACGGGCAGGGGCCGTTCCACGATCTCCGTGGGAGTGACCGTGATCAGCAGGCGCATGTAGTAGAAATCGGTCATCGCCGTCATCGGCCAGTCCAGGTAGGACTGCGAGGAGGGCTGCCGCTCCAGCAGTAGCTCCCAGAACGCCTCCAGGTCGCCCTCGGGCTTCACGTGGATCTCGTCGGGGCAGATCGCCTCACCCCGTACCAGAATCTGCCCGGGCTGTTCCAGACCGCTCGCGGTGGGGTTGGAGAAGAGCAGGGCCACCCGCCCGTCCCGCCGGACGTTGAGCGCCTTCTGGGGGAAGCCCAGCGAGGTGGTGAGCAGGATCGTGCCGTCCGGGCGGACCAGGCCGGAGGTCGGCCAGGCGACCGGTGCCCCGTTCCCGGTCAGGGTCGCGAGCTCGCACGTCCGGTAGGCCTGGAGGGTCTCGTTGAAAACGGTCGGATCAGACACGACGCCAGGTTAGACGCGCACGATCGACAACCGATGAACGGGAAGGCCCCGGCTGTCGCCGAGGCCTTCCCGTTCTGATCAGAATCAGCGGACGAACTCCGCCGCCTCCTTGGTCAACTCGATCAGCGGAGCCGGCACGACACCGAGCGCCACGGTCACGATGACGCCCAGAGCCAGCACCGCCGAGGTGAGGAAGCCCGGGATGGAGACCGCCGGGGTGGACTCCCCCGGCTCGGACAGCCACATCAGCACGACGACCCGCAGGTACGGGAACGCCAGCAGCATGCTCGTGATCACGCCGAAGATCACCAGCCACGTCTGGCCACCCTCGACGGCCGCGCCGAACACCGCGAACTTGCTGGTGAAGCCGCTGGTCAGCGGGATGCCGGCGAAGGCGAGCAGGATGAACGTGAAGATCCCGGCGAGCAGTGGACTCTTCCGGCCGATGCCGGCCCACTTGGACAGGTGGGTGGCCTCGCCGTCGGGGTCGCGCACCAGGCTGATGATCGCGAACGCCGCGAGCACCGAGAAGCCGTACGCCACCAGGTAGAACATCGTGCTGCTGAGGCCCTCGTCGTTGAGCGCGAGGACACCCACCATGAGGTATCCGGCGTTCGCGATCGACGAGTAGGCCAGCAGGCGCTTCAGGTCGGTCTGGGTGACCGCCAGGATCGCGCCGATGAACATGGTGAGCACCGCGATGCTGCCGAGGACCGGCTGGAAGTCCCAGCGCGCCCCCTCGAACGCCACGTAGAGCACACGCAGCAGGGCCCCGAACGCGGCGACCTTGGTACAGGCCGCCATGAACGCGGTGATCGGCGTGGGCGCGCCCTGGTAGACATCCGGCGTCCACACGTGGAACGGGGCGAGCGCCGCCTTGAAGAGCAGGCCGATCGAGACCATCGCCAGGCCCACGTAGAGCAGCACCTGGCTGCGCTGCGGGTTGGCGACCGCCTCGTGCACGACACTGAGCTGGATCCCGCCGGCGAAGCCGTAGATGAAGGCCACCCCGAACAGGAAGAACGCCGAGGCGTACGAGCCGAGCAGGAAGTACTTGAGCGCGGCCTCCTGGCTGAGCAGCCGCCGGCGACGGGCCAGCGCGCACAGCAGGTAGAGCGGCAGCGAGAAGACCTCCAGCGCCACGAACATGGTGAGCAGGTCGTTCGCCGCCACGAAGAGGAGCATGCCGCCGAGCGCGAAGACGCTCAACGGGTACACCTCGGTGGCGCCGGGCTGGCTGCTGGCCTGCTGGGCGTCCCGCTGGGAACCGACGGTGACCGCGGCCTGCGAGACGAACACGCCGCCCCGCTCGATCGAGCGCTCGCCGATCAGCATCAGCGACATCCCGCCGAGCACCAGGATCGCGCCCTGCAGGAACAGGGTCGGCCCGTCCACGGCGACCGCCCCGCCGATGGTGATCGTCCGGGTGCCACGCTCCAGCACCACGGCGACCAGCGACGCCACCACGGCGATCAGCGACAGCGAAAGCTGGACCGCGTTGCGCGCCCGGCGCGGGACGACCACCTCGACGAGCACGCCGAGGCACGCCGCGCCGAAGAGGATCAGCATCGGGAGCATGGCCCCGTAGTCGATCGGGGGCAGTTTCAACGGTTCCATGATCAGCCGCCCACCTTTCCGCCGGCTTCCACCGTGGGAACCGGGTCTTTCACGCCGACGTCGAGCATGGTCGCCTCAACGGCGGGGTTGATCACGTCGGTGACCGGCTTCGGGTAGAAACCGAGCACCAGCAGGAGCGCGATCAGCGGCGCGACGACCACCTTCTCGCGCAGGGTGATGTCCTTCGACATCGCCGGCACCTCGGTGAGGGCCGGGTTCAGGGTGCCCTGGGTGGTCCGCTGGATCATCCACAGCACGTACGCCGCGGCCAGCACGATGCCCAGGGTCGCCACCACGGCGTACCCCTTGTTGGTGCTGAAGGTGCCGATCAGGACCAGGAACTCACTGACGAACGGGGCCGTGCCGGGCAGCGCCAGCGAGGCGAGACCGGCGAAGAACAGCACCCCGGCCAGCACCGGCATCAGCTTGCCGGCCCCACCGAAGTCACTGACCAGCGATGACCCGCGCCGGGCCACGAACATGCCGACCACGATGAACAGCAGGCCGGTGGCCAGGCCGTGGTTGACCATGTAGAGCACCGCGCCGGTCCCCGCCTGGGTGGTGAAGGCGAAGATGCCGATGCCGATGAAACCGAAGTGCGCGATCGAGGTGTACGACACCAGGCGCTTGAGGTCGTTCTGGCCGACCGCGAGCAGGGCCGCGTAGATGATGCCTATCACCGCGAGGGCCATGGCGGCAGGGGCGAACCAGCGCGACGCCTCGGGGAAGAGCGAGAGGCAGTAACGCAGGATGCCGAACGTGCCGACCTTGTCCATCACGCCGACCAGCAGCGCCGCGGCGCCGGCCGGAGCCGCACCACCGGAGTCCGGCAGCCAGGTGTGGAACGGGAAGAACGGCGCCTTGATCGCGAACGCCACGAAGAAGCCGAGGAACAGCCAGCGTGCGGTGTTCTGGTCGATCGAAGCGGTCGCCTTGGCCAGCTCGGTGAAGTCGAAGGTCTTCCCGCCGAGCACCCACAGGCCGATCACCGAGGCCAGCATGAAGAGGCCGCCGACCAGGCTGTAGAGGAAGAACTTGACGGCCGCGTACTGCTTCTGGCCGCTGCCGAACGACCCGATGATGAAGTACATCGGGATCAGCATGATCTCGAAGAACACGTAGAACAGGAAGATGTCCGCCGCGGCGAACACCCCGATCATCGTGAACTCGAAGGACAGCAGCAGCGCGAAGTAGGCCGGGGCCGACCGGGTGCTCTGGTCGACGTCGTTCCAGGACGCGAGGATGACGACCGGGAACAGGACGGCGATCAGCATCAGCATGACGAGCGCGATGCCGTCGGCGGCGAAGGTGAAGTTGGCGCCCCACGCCGGGATCCAGGTGTACGACTCCCGGAACTGGAACCGCGGGCCGTCCTTGACGGTCCAGGCGACCCACATGAAGACGCTCAGCACCAGGACGAGCACGGACCAGCCCAGCGCGACCATCTTGGCCAGCTCAGCCTTGGTCCGCGGGATGAAGGCCACCACCAGTGCCCCGACCAGGGGCAGGAGGGTGAGAACGGAAAGGAACGGGAAGTTCGTCACGCCAACCACCCCAGCTGGATCGCGAGGAAGGCGCCGACCACGAGCATGGCGCCGGTGAGCATCGACAGCGCGTACGACCGGACGAATCCGGTCTGGAGCCGCCGCAGCCTGCCGGAACCACCGCCGATGCCGGCGGCGATGCCGTTGACCACGCCGTCGATCCCCTTGTTGTCGAGGAAGACGAGCGCCCGGGTCAGGTAGATGCCGGGACGCTCGAACACCGCCTCGTTGAACGCGTCGGTGTAGAGGTTGCGCCGCGCCGCGGTGACCAGCACGCCGGCGGGCTCCGGCTCGAGCGCCGTGCCGTTGCGGAACAGCGCCCAGGCCAGGCCCGCGCCGATCACCGTGACCAGCAGCGACAGGATGGTGATGACGGTGTGCGACAGCACACCGTGCGCCTCCTCGCCGTGCTCACCGAGAACCGGTGTCAGCCATTCCGGCACGCTGGTGGCCAGCAGGAAGCCGGCGCCGACCGAGCCGATCGCGAGCAGGATCAGCGGAATCGTCATGATCGCCGGAGACTCGTGCGGGTGCTGGTTGTCCTCGGTCCAGCGTGCCGGACCGTGGAACGTGAGCACGAAGAGCCGGGTCATGTAGAAGGCGGTCAGGCCGGCGCCCAGCATCGCGGCGCCGCCGAAGACCCACGGCCGCCATCCTTCGCCCACGAACGCCGCCGCGATGATCGGCTCCTTCGTGAAGAAGCCGGAGAGCGGCCAGATGCCGATGATCGCGAGCCAGCCGGTGCCGAAGGTCAGCCAGGTGATCTTCATGTGCTTCGACAGGCCACCGAACCGCCGGATGTCGACCTGGTCGTGCATCCCGTGCATGACCGAGCCGGCCCCGAGGAACATGTTGGCCTTGAAGAAGCCGTGCGCCAGCAGGTGGATGATCGCCAGGGCGTACGCCCCGCCGCCGAGCCCGACGCCGAGGAACATGTAGCCGATCTGGGAGACCGTCGACCAGGCCAGGATGCGCTTGATGTCGTCCTTGGCCGCGCCGATGAGACAGCCCATCAGCAGGGTGATCGCGCCGATGCTGACCACGATCAGCTGCAGCGTGGAGTTCGCCGAGAAGATCGGGTTGGAGCGGGCGATCAGGTAGACGCCGGCGGTGACCATGGTCGCCGCGTGGATGAGCGCGGAGACCGGGGTCGGGCCCTCCATGGCGTCCGGGAGCCAGGCCTGCAGCGGGAACTGGCCGGACTTGCCGCAGGCACCGAGCAGCAGCAGGATGCCCATCACCAGGATGGTTCCGGCGGCCAGCGAGTCGACGCCGTTGAAGACGCCGTCGTACTGGGTGGTGCCCAGCTCGGTGAACATCAGGAAGATGCCGATCGCCAGGCCGGCGTCGCCGACCCGGTTCATCAGAAACGCCTTCTTACCGGCGGTCGCTGCCGACGGCTTGGTGTACCAGAACGAGATCAGCAGGTACGACGCCAGACCGACGCCCTCCCAGCCGAAGTACAGCATCACGTAGTTGTTGCCCAGGACCAGCAGAAGCATCGCCGAGACGAACAGGTTGAAGTAGGCGAAGAACTTCCGGCGCCCGGGGTCGTGCTCCATGTACCCGACCGCGTACAGGTGGATCAGCGAGCCGACACCGGTGATCAGCAGGACGAAGACGCCGGCCAGCGGGTCGAAGAGCAACCCGAAGTCGACCTTCAGGTCACCGACGACGATGAAGTCCCAGAGGCTCAGCTCAGCGGACCGCTTCGCGGCGTCCAGACCGGAGAGATTGAAGAAGAAGATCAGCCCGAGTACGAACGACGCTGCCACCGAGGCCACGCCGAGCCAGTGCCCCCACCTGTCGGCCCGTTTGCCGAGCAGTAGCAGGATCGTCGCGCTGGCCAGCGGGATGGCCACGAGCAACCAGATGTTGCTCAGCACTCCCGTCGCCGGGGCGAATGTGTGTTCCACGAAATGCCCCTTCAGTACTTCAGGAGGTTCGCGTCGTCGACACTCGCCGAGCGTCGCGTACGGAAGATCGACATGATGATGGCGAGGCCGACCACGACCTCGGCCGCGGCGACGACCATCACGAAGAACGAGATGATCTGGCCGTCCAGGCCGCCGTTGATCCGGCTGAAGGTGATCAGCGCGAGGTTGGCGGCGTTGAGCATCAACTCGATGCACATGAACAGGACGATCGCGTTGCGGCGGACGAGCACCCCGGCGGCGCCGATGGTGAACAGGATGGCCGACAACACCAGGTAGTAATCGGGAGTCACTTCTCGGTTCCCTTCGGCGCGACCTCGGCCTGGGTCAACTCGCGGACCGGCAGGATCGGCGAGATGCTCCGCTCGGCGCCGTTGCCGTCCGGCAGACGGGCCGGCGCGGCCACCGACATGGTGTTCGCGTAGATGCCGGGGCCGGGCTTCGGACCGGGGTAGTTGCCCGGCCGGAAGCGCTCCTTCATCCGGGTCACCTGGTCACGCTTGTCCTCCTTGGCCTTCTCGACGTGCGCCAGGATCATGGCGCCGACCGCGGCCGTGATCAGCAGGGCCGAGGTGACCTCGAAGGCGAAGACGTACTTGGTGAACAGGAGCGAGGCCAGGCCCTCGACGTTGCCGTTCGCGTTGGCCTTGTCCAGGCCGACGGTGAAGGTGGAGCCGAGGGCGCGGGCCAGACCGGTGCCGATCAGCGCGGCGAAGGCCACACCCAGCACGACCGCGGCGATCCGCTGACCGCGCAGGGTCTCGATCAGCGAGTCCGAGGCGTCCCGGCCGACCAGCATCAGCACGAACAGGAACAGCATCATGATCGCGCCGGTGTAGACGATGATCTGCACGAAGCCCAGGAACGGCGCCGAGTTGATCACGTAGAAGAACCCGAGGTTCAGCATCGTGACGACCAGCCAGAGCGCGGAGTGCACCGCGTTGCGGGCCAGCACCATGCCGAGCGCCCCGATCACGGCCAGCGAGCCGAGGATCCAGAAGGCGACCTGCTCGCCGGTGGAGACGGCGTTCATTCGTCGACCTCCTGAGCGAGAGGCTCCTGGTAGAGCGGGGCCTTCTCCGCGCCGATCGAGGTGCCCGGGTTGGTGAGCGCGCCGACGTAGTAGTCGCGGTCGGTCTCGCCCAGGCGCATCGGGTGCGGCGGCTGCTCCATGCCCTCCAGGAGCGGGGCCAGGAGCTCCTTCTTCGTGAAGATCAGATCCTGGCGACTGTCGCGGGCCAGCTCGTACTCGTTGCTCATGGTCAGCGAACGGGTCGGGCAGGCCTCGATGCACAGACCGCAGAAGATGCACCGCGCGTAGTTGATCTGGTAGATCTTCGCGTACCGCTCGCCCGGCGAGAACCGCTGGTCGTCGGTGTTGTCGCCGCCCTCGACGTAGATCGCGTCGGCCGGGCAGGCCCAGGCACACAGCTCGCAGCCGATGCACTTCTCCAGGCCGTCCGGGTGCCGGTTGAGAATGTGCCGCCCGTGGTAGCGCGGCGCCGGCTTCGGCGGGGAGAACGGGTAGTCGGTGGTGATCACCTTGCGGAACATGTGCGCGAAGGTCACGCCGAACCCTTTGAAGGAACCGGTGAACGTACCCACGTCACACCTCCTTCGTTTCGGGCTCGTCGCCGTCCGCCGAGGCGGGGACGGTGGCCGGGGCGCGTTCGGCCACGGCACGGCGGGCGCGGGGACTCGGCGGGACCTGCAGGTCCATCGGCGGAACCGGGAAACTGCCCGGCGGCCGCTGGTGCAGCTCCTCCTCGATGGAGAGCTGCTTGGGTTTCTTCGGCGACGGCCAGCCCCAGGCGATGCCCAGGACGAGCACCGCCACGACACCGGTGGTGACCCAGCGGGTGGTGTCCGAGATGGCACCGCTGCGGGCGACCTTGAAGAACGCCAGGAACAGGATCCACACCAGGTTGACCGGGATGAGGACCTTCCAGCCGAAGCGCATGAACTGGTCGTAGCGCATCCGGGGCAGCGTGGCCCGCAGCCAGATGAAGCCGAAGAGCAGGATCAGCACCTTGCCGAAGAACCAGAGCATCGGCCAGTAGCCGGAGTTGGCTCCCTCCCAGAACGTGGTGATCGGGGCCGGAGCCCGCCAGCCGCCCAGGAAGAGCGTGGTCGCGAAGGCCGAGACGGTGATCATGTTGATGTACTCGGCCAGGAAGAACAGCGCGAACTTGAACGACGAGTACTCCGTGTGGAAGCCGCCGACCAGCTCGGACTCCGCCTCGGGCAGGTCGAACGGCGCACGGTTGGTCTCACCGACCGCCGCGATCAGGTAGATGATGAAGCTCGGCAGGAGCTGCACCGCGTACCAGCCGGGGGCGGTCACCTCGAAGCCGAAGAGCTCCACCGGATCACCGGCGGCCTGCGCCGCGACGATCTGCGAGGTGCTCATCGTGCCGGCGGTCATGAACACCGCCACGATCGACAGACCCATCGCGACCTCATACGAGATCATCTGCGCACTCGATCGCAAGCCGCCGAGCAGCGGGTAGGTCGAGCCGGACGCCCAGCCCGCCAGCACCACGCCGTAGACCGCCATCGACGAGCAGGCCAGCAGCACCAGCACCGAGACCGGTACGTCGGCGAGCTGCAGTGGGGTCTGCTGCCCGAACATGTTGACGACGCCGCCGAACGGGATGACCGCGAACGCGGTGAACGCCACCGTCGCCGAGATCACCGGGGCGATGAAGTAGACCACCTTGTCGGCGGTCTTCGGGATGATCTCCTCCTTGAACGGCAGTTTCAGGCCGTCCATGAGGCTCTGCAGACTGCCGAACCAGCCGACCTGGTTGGGGCCCGGCCGGACCGCCATCCGGGCCACGACCTTCCGCTCGTAGACGATCGTGAAGAGCGTCAGGAGCAGGAGCAGGACGAACAGGCCGAGCAATTTGATCAGGACGATCCACCAGACCTCGTTCTCGAAGTTCTCGAGAGTCGGGTCGACAGCGGTCGCCGCCATCACGAACGAGGTCATCGCGCCACTTCCTCGGCCAGGATCGGGCCGGGGACACCGGCCGTCAGGGTGACCACCGCGCCGGCGGTGACGCCCAGACTGCGCCGGACCGTCGAGCCCGGCGAGTTCGTCGGCAGCCACACCACCCGCGGCGGCAGATCGGTGATCGCGGCCGGCAGCGTGATGGAGCCCCGCTCGGTACCGACCGTGACCAGGTCACCGTCGGCGAGGCCGAGCGACTCGGCCAGGTCCTTGCCGATCCGGGCGACCGGCGGCCGGGCGGTGCCGGCCAGCACCTGGTCGCCGTCGAGCATCGAACCCAGGTCGATCAGCTGGTGCCAGGTGGCGAGGACCGCCTGGTTCTCGGCCGGCTGCGCGGCGCGGGCCGCGCGGACGCTCGGCCGGACCGGGTTCGGCAGCGTGCTGCCGGGCAGGCCGCCCAGCTCACGCCGGACCGTGTTGACGTCCCCGGTGTTCAGGGTGACGTCGAGCAGGGCGGCGATCGCCTCGAGCACCCGGCCGTCGGTCATCGCGGTGCTCTTGAGCACCGCGCCGAACGACCGGAGCCGGCCCTCCCAGTCCATGTACGTGCCGGCCTTCTCCACGGCCGGCGCGATCGGCAGGACCACGTCGGCCCGCCGGGTCACGGCGCTCTGCCGCATCTCCAGGCTGACCAGGAACGGAACCGTGTCCAGCGCGCTCTCGGCCAGCGTCGGGTCGGCCAGGTCGGCCGGGTCCACACCGCCGACCAGCAGGGCGCCGAGGGAACCGTCCGCGGCGGCCGCGATGATCCGGTCGGTGTCGCGGCCGGGCGTGCCGGGCAGCACTCCGGCGTCGACCTTCCAGGCCAGCGACAGCGCGGCGCGGGCCGCGTCGTCGTCGACCGGACGGCCGCCGGGCAGCAGGTTCGGCAGACAGCCGGCGTCGATCGCGCCGCGGTCACCGGCCCGGCGGGGAACCCACGCGAGCTTCGCGCCGGTGCGGGCGGCCAGGTCGGCGGCCGCGCTGAGCGCGCCGGGCGCGGTGGCCAGGCGCTCCCCGACGATGAGCAGGGCGCCGGGTGCGCCGAGGGCCTCGGCCACCGCGGTGTCGGACGCGAGGATGTGCGCCTCGTCACCGGGGACTGCCGCGACGAGCGCGGCGCCGAGCTTCTCCAGACCACGGGAGAGGTACGCCGAGACAGCCGTCACCTGGAGCTTCCGGCGGATGTGGCCCTTACGGAGGCGCAGGAAGAGGATCGGTGACTCCTCCTCCGGCTCCAGTCCCGCGAGCACCACCGACGGCGCGTTCTCCACCTGCTCGTACGTCACCTCGGTGATCCCGGCGACCGCGGCGGCCAGGAAGTCGGCCTCCTCGGTCGTGGTCACCGGCGAGCCGGTCGCGCGAAGCGGCCGGGCCCGGAAGTCGACGTCGTTGGTGCCGAGGACGGTCCGGGCGAACTTCGCGTAGGCGTACGCGTCCTCGACCGTGAGCCGGCCGCCGGGCAGGACTCCCACGCCACGCTCCCGCGCGGCCCCGAGCCCTTCGGCCGCCGCGAGCAGGGCCTCGCTCCAGGAGGCCTCCCGCAGCTCACCGGTCTTGGTGTCACGGACCAGCGGGTTGAGGATGCGGTCGGTGGCGGTGGCGTAGCGGAAGCCCCAGCGGCCCTTGTCGCAGTTCCACTCCTCGTTCACCGCCGGGTCGTCGCCGGCCAGCCGGCGCAGCACCTTCCCGCGCCGGTGGTCGGTGCGCTGCGAGCAGCCGGAGGCGCAGTGCTCGCAGGCGCTCGGCGTGGAGACCAGGTCGAACGGGCGGGCCCGGAAACGGTACTGCTCGCCGGTCAGCGCGCCGACCGGGCAGATCTGGATGGTGTTGCCGGAGAAGTACGAGTTGAACGCGACGTCGCCCTCGCCCTCGCCGACCTGCCCGTCGCCGGTGCCCGTGCCACCGAAGAAGTCGTCGCGGTAGACGTTGATCTGCTCGCCGGACGACCGGTCCATCAGGTCGATGAACTTGTCACCGGCGATCTCCTCGGAGAACCGGGTGCACCGCTGACACAGCACACACCGCTCGCGGTCGAGGAGGACCTGGCTGGAGATGTGGATCGGCTTCTCGTACTCCCGCTTCTCCTCTTTGAAGCGCGAGTCCGCCCGTCCGGTGCTCATCGCCTGGTTCTGCAACGGGCATTCGCCGCCCTTGTCGCAGGTGGGGCAGTCGAGCGGGTGATTGATCAGGAGCAGCTCCATGACGCCGGCCTGCGCCTTGGCGGCGACCGGCGAGGTGAGCTGGGTCTTGACCACCATGCCCTCGGCGACCGTCTGGGTGCAGGAGGCGACCGGCTTGCGCTGGCCCTCCACCTCGACGAGGCACTGCCGGCAGGCGCCGGCCGGGGCGAGCAGCGGGTGGTCGCAGAACCGCGGGATGGCGGTTCCCATCCGCTCGGCGACGCGGATGAGCAGCTCGCCCTTGTCCGCGGTCACCTCGACCCCGTCGATGATCAGAGTGACCTGGTCGGCCCTCTTCTGAACGTCCGTCATCAGTGCGCTCCTACGAGGGACTTCTCGGAGAGCCGCGGGGCGGTGCGGCCCTCGATGTAGCCGAGGTAGTCGTCCCGGAACCACTTGAGCGTCGACACGACCGGCGTCGCCGCGCCGTCGCCGAGGCCGCAGAAGGACCGGCCGAAGATGTTGTCGGCGGTGTCCTGCAGGGTGTCCAGGTCCTTGACGGTGCCGTGACCGGCGAGGATCCGCCGGTAGGTGCGCACCATCCAGTAGTTGCCCTCCCGGCACGGGGTGCACTTGCCGCACGACTCGTGGTGGTAGAACTCCAGCCACCGCCACGTGTTGTAGACCGGGCAGTCCTGGTCGGAGAAGATCTGCATCGCCGTGGTGCCGAGGATCGACCCGGCCGCCGCCACACCCTCGAAGTCCATCGGGGTGTCGATGTGCTCGGCGGTCAGCAGCGGCGTCGACGAGCCACCCGGCGTCCAGAACTTCAGCTCGTGACCGGGCTGCATGCCCCCGGCCAGCTCGATCAGCTCGCGCAGGGTGATGCCGAGGCCGCACTCGTACTGACCGGGATTGACCACCCGGCCGGACAGTGAGTAGATCATCGGGCCGGACGACTTCTCCGTGCCCATGCTCTTCCACCAGTCCGCGCCGCCCAGCACGATGTAGGGCACGCTGGCGATGGTGCCGACGTTGTTGACCACGGTCGGGCTGGCGTACAGCCCGGCGATGGCCGGGAACGGCGGCCGGAGACGTGGCTGCCCACGGAACCCTTCGAGGGAGTCCAGCAGGGCGGTCTCCTCACCACAGATGTACGCGCCGGCGCCGCTGTGGACGACCAGGTCGAGGTCGAATCCCGAGCCCAGGATGTTCTTCCCGAGGTACCCCTTGGCGTACGCCTCCTGGACCGCGTTGCGCAGCCGCCGCGCGGCGTGCACCGCCTCACCGCGGATGTAGATGAACGCCCGGTTCGCGCGGATCGCGTAGGAGGCGATGATCGCGCCCTCGATCAGCGAGTGCGGGTCGTAGGTCATCAACGGCAGGTCCTTGCAGGTGCCCGGCTCGCCCTCGTCGGCGTTGATCACCAGGTAGTGCGGTTTGCCGTCGCCCTGCGGGATGAAGCCCCACTTGAGACCGGTCGGGAAGCCCGCGCCGCCGCGGCCGCGCAGGCCGGAGTCCTTGACCAGCTGGATCAGGTCGTCCGGGTGCACGTCCAGCGCCTTGCGCAACGCGAGGTAGCCGTCGAGCCGCTCGTAGACCCCGATCTGCCAGGCGTCCGGCGACAGCCAGCGCTTGGTCAGGACCGGGGTGAGCTTCTGGAGGACCTCCTGTCGAGGCTGTGTCACTTCGCTCCCTCCCCACCACTCGGGCGGGCGTCACCGGCGGGCTTGGCGTCCGAGGCCGGCTTGTTGGCGGCCACGCCGGCCGCCTCGGCCTTGCTGGTCACCTGGTCCTTGGGCAGCGGCTTGGTCTTGGTGATGGGGGTGTCCGGGTCGAACCCGGCCACCGCCACGCCGTGCTCCTGGGCGAGCCGCACACCGCGCAGGGTCGGCGCTCCGGCCACCCCGTCGGCGACCGCTCCGTCCCGCGGGTCGGCGAAACCGGCCAGCTGGTATTGCATCTCCTTGAGCGAGCAGATCCGCGCGCCCCGGGTGGGGACCTGGTCCCGGCCCTGACGCAGGTTCTCCACCAGCTCGACAGCGCTCTCCGGCGTCGCCTGGTCGACGGTGAAGTCGTAGTTGACCGTCACCACCGGGGCGTAGTCGCAGGCCGCGAGGCACTCGGCGTGCTCCAGCGTGATCTTGCCGTCGGCCGAGGTCTCGCCGTGGCCGACTCCGAGGTGCTCGACCAGTCCGTCGTACACCTCCTGGCCGCCCATGACGTTGCAGAGGGTGTTGGTGCAGACGCTGACCAGGTACTCGCCGGTGGGCCGGCGCTTGTACATGGTGTAGAAGGTCGCGACCGCCCCCACCTGGGCCTTGTTGATGCCGAGGACCTCGGCGCAGAAGGCCACCCCGTTCGGGCTGACGAAGCCCTCCTCCGTCTGCACCAGATGCAGCAGCGGCAGTAGCGCCGAGCGCTCCCGGCCGGCCGGGTACCGGGCCAGGATCTCCCTGGCCGGTTCCAGCAGCTTCGCCGCCAGCGGTTCGGCGGCCGGCGAGAATTCCACCGTCGTCATCGGTCACACCCACCCATCACGGGATCCAGCGAAGCGCCGCCGGCGATCACATCGGCCAGCAGGGCACCCTCGGCCATCGCCGGGATGGCCTGGAGGTTCACGAAGCTCGGCTCGCGGTAGTGCACCCGGTAAGGGTGGGTGCCACCGTCGGAGACCGCGTGCACGCCGAGTTCGCCACGCGGGTGCTCGACCGCTACATAGACTTGACCGGGCGGCACCCGGAAGCCCTCGGTGACGAGCTTGAAGTGGTGGATCAGCGACTCCATCGACTGACCCATGATCTTGGCGACGTGTTCGAGGGAGTTCCCGAGCCCGTCGAGACCGAGCGCGAGCTGCGACGGCCAGGCGATCTTCTTGTCCTCGATCCAGATCGGCCCGGGCTTGAGCCGGTCCAGGGCCTGCTCGACGATCTTCAACGACTCCCGGATCTCGGCCATCCGGACCAGGTAGCGGCCCCAGACGTCGGCGGTGGTCGCGGTCGGCACGTCGAACTCGTAGTTCTCGTAACCGCAGTACGGCATGGTCTTGCGCAGGTCCCAGGGCAGGCCGGCCGAGCGGAGCACCGGGCCGGTGATGCCGAGCGCGAGGCACCCGGTCACGTCCAGCACGGCGACGCCCTGGGTCCGCTGCTGCCAGATGATCTGGCCGGACAGCATGTCCTCGTACTCCTTGAGCTTCTTCGGCAGGTACTTGAGGAAGTCGCGGATCTTGCGGATCGCGGACTCCGGCACGTCCTGCGCGAGGCCGCCGGGCCGGATGTAGCCGTTGTTCATCCGCAGGCCGGAGGTCTCCTCGAAGATGTCGAGGATGTACTCCCGCTCGCGGAAGCCGTACAGCATCATCGAGATCGCGCCCAGCTCCATGCCCGTGGTCGCGAGCCAGACCAGGTGCGAGGCGATCCGCTGGAGCTCCATGAACATCACGCGGATCGTGTTGGTGCGCTCGGTGATCTGATCGGTGACGCCGAGCAGCTTCTCCACCGCGAGGCAGTAGGCCGTCTCGTTCGACATGTTCGCGAGGTAGTCCATGCGGGTCACGAAGGTGACGCCCTGCGTCCAGTTCCGGTATTCGAGGTTCTTCTCGATCCCGGTGTGCAGGTAACCAACGACCGGACGGCACTCGGTGACCGTCTCGCCCTCGAGCTCCAGCACGAGCCGGAGCACGCCGTGTGTCGACGGGTGCTGCGGACCCATGTTGACGACGATCTTCTCGTTGCTGAGCGGGTCGACGCTGGACGTGATGCTGTCCCAGTCGCCACCGGTGACGGTGAAGACCCGGCCCTCGGTCGTCTCGCGCTCGGCTGCGTACTCAGATGTGGTCACTGGTAGACCCTCCGCTGGTCGGGAGGCGGAATCTCGGCGCCCTTGTACTCGACGGGCACGCCGCCGAGCGGGTAGTCCTTGCGCTGGGGGTGGCCCTCCCAGTCGTCCGGCATGAGGATGCGGGTGAGGTTCGGATGCCCGGCGAAGACGACGCCGAACATGTCGTAGACCTCCCGCTCCTGCCAGTCGGCGGTCGGGTAGACCTGGGTGACGCTCGGAATGGTGACGCCCTCGGCCACCGCGACCTCGAGCCGCACCCGGCGGCGATAGGTCATCGAAGTCAATTGATAAGCGACGTGGAAACGGCGCTCGTCGGTGCCCAGATAGTCGACCGCATCAACCGAGGAACAGAGCTCGAACCGCAACGAGGCGTCGTCACGCATTACCTGACACACCTCGGCGATGTGCTCGGCACGTACGTGGAGTGTGAGTTCGGCCCTATCTACGACCACCTTCTCGATAGCTTCGGAGAGGGCCGGATAAGCTTCTTCCAACGCGTCATAGACGTCGTCGAAATATTCGCCGTAAGGCCGTGGGCTGTCAAAAACAGCAGGCCGGGGGCGGACCAGGCGACCGAAGCCGGAAACGTCTCCGGTCCCCTTGACGCCGAACATGCCCTTATCCGGGCTGGGCGGCGTCTGTGCCGGAGCACCCAATTCGGCGCCCGCCGGGACACTACCCTGAGTTCCGGGCTCAATACTCATTTGTGAGCCTCCCGCAAATGCGGCTGAAGCTTCATCCAGTTCTCGATCCGCAATTGCTCTTCGCG
Organism: Actinoplanes sp. CA-252034; assembly: GCF_050956125.1. NCBI lineage: Bacteria > Bacillati > Actinomycetota > Actinomycetes > Micromonosporales > Micromonosporaceae > Actinoplanes > Actinoplanes sp. CA-252034. The sequence continues at coordinate 292,548 of NZ_CP191846.1, read as the reverse complement.
TCCCTCTTTGACGGCCTGGGTCCATTCCTCACGACGGACCTTGTCCGCGCGGTAGGACGACGGCATGGCTCCCGGAGCGACGACCGGAACTCGGCCCTCGGCCTGCCGAGCTTCGAGCATCTTCCGGCCGTTGGGGCCGAGCGGTGCCGCCATGACCTTCTCGCGCATCTTGAGGATCGCGTCGATCAGCATCTCCGGGCGCGGTGGGCAGCCCGGGAGGTAGACGTCGACCGGAATGATGTGGTCGACACCCTGGACGATCGCGTAGTTGTTGAACATCCCGCCGGACGACGCACAGACACCCATCGAGATCACCGATCGCGGTTCGGGCATCTGGTCGTAGATCTGCCGGACCACCGGGGCCATCTTCTGGCTGACCCGGCCCGCCACGATCATCAGGTCGGCCTGACGGGGCGAGGCGCGGAACACCTCCATCCCCCAGCGACCGAGGTCGTAGTGGGGACCACCGGAGGCCATCATCTCGATGGCGCAGCAGGCGAGGCCGAACGTGGCGCCCCAGAACGACGACTTCCGAGCGTAGTTGGACAGTTTCTCGACGCTCGTCAGCAGGATGCCTGCCGGGAGTTTCTCTTCGATTCCCATGTCACATCAGTCCCAGTTGAGGCCGCCACGCCGCCACACATACGCGTAGGCGATGAAGACGGTGAGGATGAACAGGACCATCTCCACGAACCCGAACAGGCCGAGCATGTCGAAGGAGACGGCCCACGGGTACAGGAAGATGGTCTCGATGTCGAAGATGATGAAGAGCATGGCGGTCAGGTAGAACTTCACCGGAAACCGCCCGCCACCGATCGGTTGTGGCGCCGGCTCGATTCCGCACTCATAAGCGTCGAGTTTCGCGCGGTTGAAGCGCTTCGGCCCGACGATGGGGGCGACGGACACCGAGAACAACGCGAACAGGGCGCCTAGAATCAGCAACCCGACGATCGGGACATAAGGGTTGATCGTCATTTCTACTCCCGTACGACTGTTAGCCGCTTCACACTAGTTACTGTGGTTGTGCTGTCCTTTGGTCGGGGTGCCTGATTTGCCTGATTTGAGGTCAGACGGAGGGCGCCACCTTGGTCAAACCGTTGATGATGCGATCCATGGCGTCGCCGCCCCGGGGGTCGGTGAGGTTGGCCAGGAGCTTGAGGACGAACTTCATGAGCAGCGGCTGCGGCATGCCGTATTTGGTGGCCAACCGCATGATCTGCGGATTGCCGATCAGCTTCACGAAGATCCCGCCGATCCGGTAATACCCACCGAATCGGAGACTCAACTCGGCGGGGTACGCCTGGAGAGCCCGCTCCCGCTCGGGGCCGAACGGGCGGGCCAGAGCCTGCACCGCCACCTCGGCGGCCATCTCGCCGGACTCCATCGCGTAGGCGATGCCCTCGCCGTTCATCGGATTGACCATGCCGCCGGAGTCACCGACCAGCAGCACGCCGCGGGTGTAGTGCGGCACCCGGTTGAAGCCCATCGGCAGCGCGGCGCCCAGAGTCGGGCCGTCCGCGTTGGCCTCGTCGCGCAGGCCCCACTCCTCGGGGGTGCTGCCGAGCCAGTCGGTGAGCAGGTGCCGGTAGTTCGTCTTGCCGAACGCGTCGGAGGAGTTGAGGATGCCGAGGCCCACGTTCACCCGGCCGTCACCCAGCCCGAAGATCCAGCCGTACCCGGGGAGGAGCCGTGCCGGGTCCTGCGCGCTGCGCAGCTCCAGCCATGACTCCAGGTAGTCGTCGTCGGCCTTCACCGCCGAGTGGTAATACCGCCGGACCGCCACGCCGAGCGGGCGGTCGTCACGCTTGGCCAGACCCAGGGCAAGCGGGAACTTCCCGGAGACGCCGTCCGCGGTGATCACCAGCGGCGCACGGTACTGAACCGGCTCCCGATCGGCGCCTAGCTTGGCCTCGACACCGATCACATACCCGTCGGCGTTCTGCACCGGGCCTGTGACGTTGACCCCGGTCCGCAGCAGGGCGCCGGCCTCGACCGCGCGCTGAGCAAGCATGTCGTCGAAGTCCATCCGGGTACGGACGAGGCCGTAGTTGGGAAAGCTGGCCAGCTCGGGCCAGTCCAGCTCGAGCCGGACGCCGCCGCCGATCACCCGCAGGCCCCGGTTCTGCAGCCAGCCGGCCTTCTCGGAGGTGTCGATGCCCATCCGGATGAGCTGGCGGACCGCGCGCGGGGTCAGACCGTCGCCGCAGACCTTCTCGCGGGGGAACTCGGTCTTCTCCAGGAGCAGGACCCGGACGCCGTGCCGAGCCAGATGGTACGCCGCCGCGGAACCGCCCGGGCCCGCTCCGACCACGATCACGTCCGCCTCGTCGGTGACGGGCCCACTCGGTACGTGGTCGTTCACGGTCCAACCTCCGTCTCACCCGGGACGCTCGTGAATTAGTTCACAAGCATGCCTCGATCGGAGTCTAGGCCGACAATCGAAGATCTTTGCGCTTAGGTTCGCCTAATTGTTTCGACAGCACTAACGTCCCTGCTCAGGCACCTGGAGGACCCTGTCCGCCACACCGAGCGCCGGACCGTCGAGATGCTCGCGGATGGTCCCGCCCATCGCCCGGTCGAGGGCCACGATCAGCCCTTCGACGAGATCCTGGGCGAGATCGGGGTCCTGCGCCGCGACCGCCCGGAGCCGGGTGGCCAGCTCGGTGGCACGACGCTCACCCGCCTCACCCTCGTCGATGGCCAGGTCGATGTCCGTGTCGTCGAGATGCCCGATATCAGTCATGAACCGAGCAAAACAGCGCATTCACCGCGTTGTCGGCGAAATACGTTTTTTACACCCTAGTGGCCCGGTGGAGCGCCACGATGCCGCCGGTCAGGTTGCGCCAGCCGACCCGGTCCCACGGTCCCGCCTCGGCGATCCGGGTCGCCAGGCCCTGCTGGTCGGGCCAGGCCCGGATGGACTCGGCGAGGTAGACATACGCCTCCGGGTTGCTCGCCACCGCACGCGCCACCGCCGGCAGCGACCGCATCAGATACTGCAGGTACATGGTCCGGAAGGGCCCGTTGACCGGGTGGCTGAACTCGCACACCACCAGACGCCCGCCCGGGCGGGTCACCCGCGCGAACTCCCGCAGTGCGGCCCCGGTGTCCACCACGTTGCGCAGCGCGAAGGAGATCGTCACGGCGTCGAAGGTGGCATCCGCGAACGGCAACCGCAGCGCGTCACCGGCCAGCAGCGGCACCTCGGCCCGCACCCGGCGGCCGGCCCGCAACATGCCCACCGAGATGTCCGCGCCGACCGCGAACGCGCCCGACCGGCTCAACTCCTCCGTCGACACCCCGGTGCCGGCGCCGACGTCCAGGACCCGCTCGCCCGGCCGCAACCCCAGGGCCGCCCGGGTGGACCGTCGCCACCCCCGGTCCTGCCCGAAGGAGATGACGGTGTTGGTGAGGTCGTACCGATTCGCCACGCCGTCGAACATCTCGGCGACCTCGTGCGGCTGCTTGTCCAGATCTGCGCGCGTCACCAGGCAAGCCTGCCAGATAACAGAACGGGCGGGATGGTCACCCATCCCGCCCGTGCCTTGTGCGTTATATATACGACCGCCATCGGTCGGGTCCGACTGCTCGTCACCCACGCTGACCGCGGCAGGCGACGTATAAGTGTTCCGGTGCCTTACACAGGCAACGTAACCAGCGGAAAGGACCCGGTACAGCCAACCGGCGGGCTCGTTACGAAGGAGCAACCCAGCATCACCGGTCCGACGATCCGAACCTGGCCGAACGGACGACTGCCACCCCCGAACGGACTGGTTCAGCCTAGGAGGCCTCGACCAGTGGGAGCTGTTTGCGCACTCCGCCGCCGGGCAGCGCGATCGACGAGAAATGCGAGACCACACGGTCGTCGGTCGGGTCGTCGGCAGGCGTGTGGTGCACGGCGAGATGCCTATACCAGGTGTCACGCCAGGCCGGGATGCGGTCGGCGGTGCGGATCATCGAGATCAGCTCCTGGAGGTTCGACCGGTGTTTGGCGCCGGCCGAGGAGATCACGTTCTCCTCCAGCATGATCGAGCCGAGGTCGTCGACGCCCATGTGCAGCGACAGCTGGCCGACGTCCTTGCCGGTGGTCAGCCACGACGCCTGCAGGTGGGACACGTTGTCGAAGAAGAGCCGGGAGACCGCGATGAAACGCAGATACTCCATCGTGGTGGCCTGGGTGCGGCCCTTGAGGTGGTTGTTCTCCGGCTGGTAGGTCCAGGGGATGAACGCCCGGAAGCCACCGACTTCGTGCGACTGCTCGACCGGCACGTCGGAGTAGCCGTTGGCCACGGCCAGGTCCTGCACGTCACGGATCATCCGGATGTGCTCGATGCGCTCGGCGTTGGTCTCACCCGTACCCATCATCATGGTCGCGGTCGAGGAGAGGCCGTGCCGGTGGGCGATCGTCATGACCTCCAGCCAGCGGGCGCCGCTCTCCTTGAGCGGGGCGATCGCCTTGCGCGGACGGTCCGGAAGCATCTCGGCACCGGCGCCGGCGATCGAGTCGAGCCCGGCCGCCTTGATCCGGATCACCGCCTCCTCGATGGAGACACCGTCGACCTTGGCCATGTGCAGGATCTCGCTCGGGCCGATCGAGTGGATCGCCAGCTGCGGGAACGCCTGCTTGACCGAGGAGAAGAGATTCTCGTAATACTCCACCCCGAAGTCGGGGTGGTGGCCACCCTGGAGCATCACCTGGGTCGCGCCCAGGTCGACCGCCTCACCGGCCCGGCGCAGGATCTCCTCGGTCGGGTGTGCCCAGCCTTCGTTGTGCTTGGGGGCCCGGAAGAACGCGCAGAACTTGCACGCCGTCACACAGACGTTCGTGTAGTTGATGTTGCGGTCGATCAGGTAGGTGACGATGCCCTCCGGATGACGCCGGCGCCGGACCGCGTCGGCCGCCTCGCCCAGCGCGTGGAACGGGGCCTCCGTGTAGAGCAGCAGCGCCTCCTCGGGCGTGATCCGCCCACCGTCGGCGCCGCGCTGCAGGATGCTGTCGATCTCCGGATTCGCGGTCACGATCTGAAGCGTACGTCCAGCCGGCGTCAACCGTCAGCGGCGAGGGTCACCGGGGTGGTCCCTGCCGGCGGATAGGCTCGACGGGTCGTTCCGGGGGGTTCGCTCCCGTCTTTCAGGGGGTGCGAGTGCTCGTCGTGCACGGTGGGTGGGTGCCCGGCCGCGGGCTGTTCGTCTGGGCCGAGGATCCCGGCCTGTCGCCGGGCACGACCTCGCGGGCCAGATCCCGGCCGCATCCGTTCGCGACCACCGACCTGCCCGAGCTTCCCGGCGCGATCGCCGGACCGGTGCAGCTCACCCTGCCCGGGACCGCCCGGGGCCCGCTGCCGTCGCCGGAGACCGGCCTCGACTCGACGGCCCGGGGCGTCCGGCTCGGCGCCTGGACGGTCCCGGCGCTGACCGTGCCCGGTCACGAGGCACTCGCGGTCCTCGGGGCGCTCGCCGAGCCCGATCCGGACGGCTCGTGGGTCGCCGGATCGTCGCTGCGATACCTGAGCCTGCTCGCCGGATATGCGTGCGACCTGGCCCGGCGCGGCCGGATGCTTCCGCAGCTGGTGATCGAGGGCGGGGTGCCGGCGGCTCGCTGGCGCCCGGTGCTGACCGGCGGCGACACGGCCTCCTTCCGGGACTTCGCGGCCGGCATGCCACCGGTGGTCCGGGCCTTCGGCGAAGGGCAACCCCTCGGGCGTACGGTGCGCGACGCCCTGGAGTGGATGCTCGACAGCGCGGCCCGGGCCGTCCTGCCGGACCGTCTCATGGTCGGCCAGCGCCCCGGGCCGAAAGCCGCCCTGCCGGACCGGTGGCTCGCTGCTCTCACCGGTGATCCGGCCCTGCCCGGCGCGGCCGACGCCGACGTCCGTGACCTGCGCCGGGCTCTCGACGACTGGATGCGCGCGGCGAACGAGGCGCACGGCCCGATCCGGGTCAGCTTCCGGTTGATCGAGCCGGCGCCGGAGACCGACGAGTGGGCGATGGAGTTCGCCCTCCAGTCCGCCGAGGACCCGGCCCTCTACCTGCCGGCCGAGGATCTGTGGGACGGCGCGCGCTTCCCCGGGCTGCCCCGGCGGCCCGACGAGACCCTGCTCGCCGGCCTGGGCCGGGCGGTTCGGCTGTTCCCGTTACTGCACGTGGCACTGCTCGAGCAGCGCCCGGCCGCGATGACTCTCAGTACCTCCGAGGCGTACGAGTTCCTGCGCCAGGCCGCCCCGCTGCTGCAGGCCGCCGGGTTCGGGGTGCAACTGCCGGCGTGGGCCGGGCGCAAGGCGGTGGGCCTGAAGATGACCACCCGCACGAAGTCGAAGACCAGCGTTGGCCGGGCCGCGGCGGACTCCGGGTTCGGGCTGGAGCAGCTGGTCGACTTCCGGCTCGACCTGGTGATCGGCGACAGCGTGGTGAGCGCCGAGGAGCTGGCCGAGCTGGCCCGGCTCAAGGTTCCGATGGTGCGGGTGCGCGGGCAGTGGGTGGAGCTCGACGACCGGCAGCTCAAGGCGGCGCTCAAGGCGGTCGGGCAGCGGCGCGAGGGCGAGATGACCGCGGGTGAGCTGCTGCAACAGGTGGTCGAGGGCGGCGACGAGGATCTGCCGCTGGTCGAGGTGGACGCCGACGGCGATCTCGGTGACCTGCTCTCCGGGCAGGCTGCCGAGCGGCTGAGCCCGATGCCCACTCCGGCCGGATTCCAGGGGGTGCTCCGGCCGTACCAGGAGAGGGGCCTGTCGTGGTTGACCTTTCTCGGCCGTCTCGGTCTGGGCGGGATCCTCGCTGACGACATGGGTCTGGGCAAGACCGCGCAGACGTTGTCGCTGCTGCTCACCGACGGGGGCGCGAAGACGCTGCTGGTCTGCCCGATGTCGCTGGTCACCAACTGGTTCAAGGAGGCCGGGCGGTTCGCGCCGGGACTGCGGGTCTATGTGCACCACGGCGGCACCCGGATGCGCGGCGAGGAGTTCGACGAGGCGGTGGCCGGGGCGGACCTGGTGATCACCACCTACGGGACTGCGCTGCGTGACCTCGAGACGCTACGCACTGTGACGTGGAGCAGGGTGGTCTGTGACGAGGCTCAGGCGATCAAGAACAGCGGGACGCGGCAGTCGCAGGCGGTCCGGGCCATCCCGGCGCGTACCCGCGTCGCCCTGACCGGCACGCCGGTGGAGAACCATCTCGCCGAGCTCTGGTCGATCATGGATTTCTGCAATCCCGGGCTGCTCGGGCCGGCGAAACGGTTCCGCCGCCGGTTCCAGGAGCCGATCGAGAGCCGGCAGGACGAGGACGCCACCGCCGCCCTGAAACGGGCTACCGGACCGTTCGTGCTGCGCCGTCTCAAGACCGACAAGAGCATCATCTCGGACCTTCCGGAGAAGAACGAGATGAAGGTGTGGTGCACGCTCACGCCCGAGCAGGCCACCCTCTACCAGGCGGTGGTCGAGGACATGATGGCCGAGATCGAGAGCAGCGAGGGCATTCAGCGCCGCGGCAACGTGCTGGCCGCGATGATGAAGCTCAAGCAGGTCTGCAACCATCCGGCCCACCTGCTCAAGGACGCCTCCCGGCTGCCCGGCCGGTCCGGCAAGCTGGCCCGGTTGGAGGAGCTGGCCGACGAGATCATCGAGGACGGCGACAAGGCCCTGATCTTCACCCAGTACGCCGAGTGGGGCTCGCTGCTGCAGCCCTACCTCGCCGCGCACACCGAGCGCCCGGTGCTCTGGCTGCACGGCGGCCTGAGCAAGGTCCGACGGGACGAGCTGGTCGAGCGCTTCCAGACGGCCGACGAGCCGATGCTGTTCCTGCTGTCGCTCAAGGCGGCCGGCACCGGGCTCAACCTGACCGCCGCCAATCACGTCGTCCACTTCGACCGGTGGTGGAACCCGGCCGTCGAGGACCAGGCCACCGACCGGGCCTTCCGGATCGGGCAGTCGCGCAACGTGCAGGTCCGCAAGTTCATCTGCACCGGGACGCTGGAGGAGAAGATCGACGCGATGATCGAGCGGAAGAAGGCGCTCGCCTCCTCGGTCGTCGGGACCGGCGAGGAGTGGATCACCGACCTGAGCACCGACCAGCTCCGGGAGCTGTTCTCGCTGGACCCGGGGGCGGTGCGCTGAGATGGCCTTCTTCGAGCACGGCCGCCCGATCGAGGTGGACGGCGGTCTGGCCGTCCGGTCCAAGCGCGGCAAGATCGGCGAGCAGTGGTGGTCGCGCCGGTTCGTCGACGTCCTGGAGGAGGTCTGCGACCCGGGCCGTCTCGCTCGTGGCCGGAGCTACGCCAGGAAGGGCCAGGTCATCGACTTCGCCCTGGCGCCCGGGCAGGTCAAGGCCAGGGTGCAGGGCTCCCGGTCGACTCCCTACCAGGTCACCGTGCGGATCAGTCATTTCGACGAGGCCCTGTGGGATTCGATCACCGAGCAACTCGGCGCGCGGGCGCTCTACCGTGCGGCCCTGCTGGCCGGCGAGATGCCGCACGAGATCGTCGACCTCTTCTCCGAGCTGGGCTCCCCGCTCTTCCCGGAGCGGCTCGACATCGACTGCAACTGCCCGGACTGGGGTGTGCCCTGCAAGCACGGGTCGGCGGTGCTCTACGTGCTGGCAGAGGCGTTCGACGACGACCCGTTCCTGGTGCTGGCGTGGCGTGGCCGCGGCCGGGACGAGCTGCTCGACGCACTGCGCGGCACCCCCGAGCCGTCGGACGTGATCGACCCGCTGGCCGTCGAGGACGAGCCATTGGACGCCCGGCTGGCCGATTTCTGGTCGCCGGCGATCAGCCTGGGCCGGCTGCGCGAGCGACCGGCCCGCGGGATGACCCCGCCGGAGCTGCTGCTGCGGGCCCTCGACGCGCCGCCGGTGAAGGTACGCCATGTGCCGCTCACCGACGTGCTCCGGCCGCACTACCGTGACCTGGCCGTTTCCGGCGAGGAATGATGAAGAGCCGCGTCCACCGTGGACCGATCGTGGGTTAGTCCACGATGGACGCAGCGTTACGTCACGCTACCAGGCGTGTTCATCGACAACTAGCTACAGGAGTGGTTCATGAGCGAGATGACCTACCGGCGCCTGGGCGACTCGGGTCTGGTGGTGTCCGTGGTCGGGATCGGCTGCAACAACTTCGGCCGCAAACTCGACGCCGACGGCACCCGCGAGGTGGTCGACGCGGCCCTCGACGCCGGGATCAACCTGTTCGACACCGCCGACATCTACGGCACCCCGCACGGGTCGTCGGAGCAGTTGCTCGGCGCCGCCCTCAAGGGCCGTCGCGACGAGGTGGTGCTGGCCACCAAGTTCGGCATGGACATGGAGGGCCTCAACGGGCGCGACTTCGGGGCCCGTGGGTCCCGGCGCTACATCGTGCGGGCGGTCGAGGCGTCGCTGCGCCGTCTGGAGACCGACCACATCGACCTCTACCAGCTGCACACGCCCGACCCGGCCACCCCGATCGACGAGACGCTGACCGCGCTCGACGACCTGGTCCGCTCCGGGAAGGTCCGCTACCTGGGCAACTCCAACTTCTCCGGCTGGCAGATCGCCGACGCCGACTGGGTCGCCCGCAGCGGCAACCTGACCCGGTTCATCAGCGCGCAGAATCAGTACAGCCTGCTGGAGCGCAGTGTCGAGTCCGAGGTGATCCCGGCGTGCGAGCGGTTCGGGCTCGGCTTCCTGCCGTTCTTCCCGCTCGAGTCGGGCCTGCTCACCGGCAAGTACCGGCGGGACGAGCAGCCGCCGGCCGGCACCCGGATGGCCAACGAGCGGTACGCGTCCTGGCTGGCCCGGGCCGACTGGGACACCATCGAGGCGCTGACCGCGTTCGGGGCCGAGCGTGATCGCAGCCTGCTCGAGGTGGCCGTCGCCGGCCTCGCCGCCCAGCCGGGCGTGACCAGTGTGATCGCCGGCGCCACCACGGCCGAGCAGGTCCATGCGAACGCGGCGGCCGGCGTCTGGCGGCTGAGCGCGGCCGACGTGGCCGCGCTCGACACCCTGCTGAACGGCTGACCTGCTCCTGCTACTCCACGACCGTGACGATCCTCCGGCGGCGGGCCAGACGGTAGGCGATCAGGCCCGCCGCCAGCAGGGCAGCGCCCCCGCCGGCGATCAGTCCGGCCGGGGCGCCGGTGATCGGCAGCCCGCCGCCCACGCCGCCCGCGGTCAGCTCGACCGTCAGGGCCGCCTTGTCGTTGCCACCCTTCGTGTCCTGCACACTGCCCTTGACCTGCACGGATCCGGCCTTGTGCTCGGTCGCGTCCAGGATCTCGGCAGTGAGCGGGAACAGGTAGCGGCCGTCGTCCGGCACGCTCTCCACGATGATGCAGACCAGCTCGGTGACCTCGGACAGGTCGGTGGCCGACTCGTCGATGTCGTCCATCGAGCTGCCCGGCAGGCATCGATCGTCGAGCTCGGTCAGGGCGACACCGGTGGGCATTCGGACGTGCGCGTACTGCACGGTGGTCTGGGACAGCGGGATGGTCGCGGACGGCCCACGGTTGTGCACGCCGACCTTGACCGTGGCGATGTCGCCGACGGCACCCTTGAACACCCCACCGACCGCGGCGCCGTCCGCGAGAGTCTTCGGCACGGAGACCGCGAACTCGGTGAAGTTGTCGTCCTCGTTGAGGTCCTCGACGGCCTCCGGCTCCTTGGCCGACACGGACGCGGCGGACTCCAGCTTCAACTCCTTACCGGCCGCGCCGGCGGTCCGCTTCGCGAAGTCGAACACGAACTTGTCGGTGAGGCCGACCGCCGCCACGAAGACCGGATAGTCGAAGGGCCCGGCCGCACCCGCCGGCACCTTCACCCGCAGCGGGGTGGTCTCCGGCAGGGTGAAGGCTCCACCGGCGGCCAGCGTGTCGTTGAAGACACAGACGAATCCGCCGATCTCCGGGTCCGGCTCGCAGTTGCGGTAGTCCAGCGCCAGGTCCAGCCCGCGCGGGGCGAGAACCACCAGGCCGAGCGCTGAGACGTCCCGGTTGCCGCTGTTGCGGATCGCCACCGGCACCTCGGCCGAGGCACCCGGGCTCAGACTCATGTCGGCGATGCCGTCGACCTCGATGTCGACACCACCCTTGTCGGTCCGCAGCACGGTGATCAACGACCGGTCGCTGGCCTGGCCCTCGATCGACGTGGCCAGCGCGATGGTCCCCGCCGGATCGGCCGTTCCACCGGTGGTCGGCTTCAGCGTGAACTTGACGCTGCGCCGCTGCCCCGGCTTCAGGTCGCCGATCTCGCAGACGTTCGCGGCACAGCCGGCCGGCGCGGTGAACCCGAGGTCGGCGCTGATCGGCTCCGACGCGCTGCCGAAGCTGAGCCGCACGTCCTTCACCGCGCCGTCGCCGAGGTTGTAGAGGTCGAACCTCACCGTCTTCGACTGACCGTTGATGACGGTCACCGTCTCCGGGCTGAGGATGCCGACGTAGTCGAACGCGCCCGTGCCGTCAGCGGCCCGCGCCGGGAGGGCGAGACCGCCGACGGCCAGCACGGAGGCGGCCCCGGCCAGGGCAAAACGGGTGCGTAACAGCATCGTCACCGACTTCGGGGTCCAGAGCCGGCCCAGGGTGTTCGGCCGGCGAGTCCGCGGATCCTAAGGCCGCCCGCCATCCAAGATCAAACGTCGGCGAATTCCGGCCCACCGGCGGGCAGAGCCGGCACTTCGCCACGATCCGCCGCACGCCGGGCGAACTCCCGGACCCCGGCGATCTGCTGCTCCCCCAGCGAGAAGTCGAGCGCCCGGAAATAGTTGGCCAGGGTCGCCGCGTCGAACGGCTCCCATCGGGCCGCCGCCTCCGCCACCTCGTCCAGCTCGCCCAGGCACAGGTCACGAGACCGCTGGAAGGCCTCGTGCACATCCTTGACCAGCCCCGGGTGCGCGGCCGCGAAATCCTTGCGCACCGCCCAGACCGCGAAGACCATCGGCAGGCCGGTCCACTCCTTCCACGCCTCCGCCAGATCGATCACCAGCAGGCCCTTGCCTGGCGCCTCATACATCGCCCGGAGCGCCGGGTCGCCGATCAGCACACCGGCGTCCGCCTCCATGAGCATCTGGGACAGGTCGGGTGGGCAGCGGAAATACTCGGGCTCCGCGCCATATCGCTCGGAGAGGAGCATCTGCGCCAGCATCACGCCGGTCCGTGACGTGGAGCCCAGCGCCACCGGCCGCCCGTCCAGCTCGGCCGGCGGCCGGGTGGAGATCAGATTGACCGAGAGGACCGGTCCGTCGCTGCCGACCGCCAGATCCGGGAGCAGCAGCAACTCGTCGGCATGCCGCAGATACTCGACGAGGGTGATCGGCCCGATGTCCAGATCACCGGCGACGAGGCCGGCGCTGAGCCGCTCGGGCGTGTCCTTGTGGAGATCGACGTCGAGGAGGGCGCCCGACCGCATCAGCCCCCAGTAGATGGGCAGGCAGTTGAGGAACTGGATATGCCCGACCCGGGGCCGACGGACGCTGTCGCTCATGCTGCGACGTTATCCCCCGTCCCGTCCCGCATGCTGGTCTCCGGCACCGCACGTGGCTGAAATCGCACCCCGCGGCCAAGACTCAGGCGACCTTGCGCCTCGTCGGGCATCTGCTCGGCCGCGACCTCCAACGGTCGGAGCGCGCGAGGCTAATTCGGTGGACGGAGGCGGTGGAGGGCGTATCGTTTAGGGCCGCTTGACGGCCGTGGTGAGCATGCACCGCACCGGACGTCCCCCGCGCCGTAGGGACGGCCGACCCGTCCTCTCGGATACGCGAGCAGCTCGTTCAACCTTCGAGGACGATCTGTGACAACTACCGATCTGGACGCCGAGCTCTCCGCCGAACGCAACCATCTGACGAGCTCCCGGGCCGCGTTGCGCCGGATGCGGGACCGGGCCCAGGCGCTCTTCTCCACCGGTGACCGGGTCGCCGGGGACTCCTACACCGCCGAGCAGCTCGGCCGGCACATGGCCCGCCGGGTCAAGGAGCTGGCCGACGACCCGGACACCCCGCTCTTCTTCGGAAAACTAGAGATCGAGGAGGAGCGGTTCCACATCGGGCGGCGGCACGTCACCGACGACGCCGGCGAGCCGATGGTGCTGGACTGGCGGGCGCCGCTGTCGCGGTCGTTCTACCAGGCCAGCGTCCGCGACCCGCAGCACATCAGCACCCGCCGGCGGTTCGGGTTCGTCAAGGGGGAGCTGACCAGCTTCGAGGACGAGCACCTGGACCGCGGTGAGGAGCTGGGCACGAGCAGCCGCATCCTGACGTCCGAGATCGAGCGGCCACGCGTCGGGCCGATGCGTGACATCGTCGCGACGATCCAGCCGGAACAGGACGAGCTGGTCCGGGCCGACCTGGCCGACTCGATCTGCGTGCAGGGCGCGCCCGGCACCGGCAAGACGGCGGTCGGCCTGCACCGGGCCGCCTACCTGCTCTATTTGCACCGGGAGCGGCTGCGCAAGTCGAAGGTCCTGATCGTCGGACCGAACACGGCGTTCCTCTCCTACATCTCGGCGGTGCTGCCGACACTCGGCGAGGTGGAGGTGCTCCAGGCGACACTGGACGAGCTGGTCGGCCGGGCGCCGGTCAAGGCAGGCGACTCGGCCGCCGCCACCGCTCTCAAACATGACGTACGGATGGCGAAGGCTCTCCACCGGGCACTGTGGAACCGGATCACCGAGCCCGCCGACCCGATCATGGTCTCGGACGGCTCCTACCGCTGGCGCATCGACGTGGAACCGCTGCGACGGATCGTCGACGAGGCCCGGCGGAAGGGCCTGCCGTACGCGGTGGGCCGGGAGCGGGTGCGAGCCCGGGTGGTGGGCCTGCTCCAGCGCCAGTCGGAGTACCGGACCGGGAACTCTCCGGGCGAGTCGTGGCTGCGGCGGATGAGCAGGATCGGGCCGGTGACGGAGTTCATGGAGGCGACCTGGCCGGCGGTGACCCCGGAGTCGCTGGTGGTGGCGTTGCTGACCGAGCCGGAGCTGGCCGGTGACGTGTTCACCGAGGAGGAGCGCGACACGATCCGCTGGGTGAAGCCGCCGAAGACGGTGAAGTCGGCCCGGTTCAGCGCGGCCGACCTGGTCCTCCTCGACGAGGCCGCGGGACTTCTGGACCGGGAGATCAGCTTCGGTCACGTGGTGGTGGACGAGGCGCAGGACCTGTCCCCCATGCAGGCCCGCGCGATCGCCCGGCGCAGCGAGCACGGGTCGATCACGCTGCTCGGTGACCTGGCGCAGGGCACCGCCCCGTGGGCGACGACCGATTGGCGTGACATCCTCCTTCACCTGGGCAAACCGGATGCCTCGGTGGTGCCGCTGACGGTCGGGTTCCGCGTACCGGAGGCAGTGGTGGCCCTGGCCAACCGCCTTCTGCCGGCGCTCGGGGTGAATGTGCCGGAGGCCGTGTCGTTGCGCCGTGACGGTGATCTGGCCGTCATCGGCGTGCCCGAGGCCGCCGACCTGGACGCGCGGACGGTGGCCGAGGTGACCGCCGCGCTGGCGCACGAGGGCTCGGTGGCGGTGATCGCGGCCGACGCCGCGGTCGACCGGCTCCGTGCCCACCTGGACGCCGCCGGCATCGAGCACGCGACACCGGACGACGTCGACAATCCGGCGCGGGTCCTGGTGGTGCCGGCCACGATCGTCAAGGGCCTGGAGTACGACCACGTCATCGTGCACGAGCCGGCCGACATCGTGGCCGCCGAGCAGAAGGGCCTGAACCGCCTCTACGTGGTCCTGACCAGGGCGGTCAGCCGCCTTTCGGTATTGCACTCGAAGCCGCTGCCGGAGGCGCTTACGCTCGCGTGATGTCCCGAATCGGAGTCATGTTCGACTGTAACCGCGCCCCCGAGGAGCTCGTAGACTTCGCGGTCGCCCTGGAGGCGGCCGGCGCCGACGATCTGTGGGTGGTGGAGGACCTCGGCTGGAACGGTGGCGTCAGCGCCGCCGCCCTGGCCCTGGCCGCCACCACCCGCCTGCGCGTCGGCATCGGCATCGCACCGGCGCCCTTCCGGAGCCCCGCGGTGTACGCCATGGAGATCGCCACGCTGGCCCGGGTCCACCCCGGCCGTCTCGTGGCCGGAATCGGTCACGGCGTGGGTGACTGGATGCGCCGGATAGGCAATGCGCCGAAGTCGCCGCTGTCGCTGCTGGAGGAGAGCATCGTGGCGATCCGCGGCCTGCTCCACGGCGAGACGGTGGACCTGGACGGCCGCGAGGTGCACCTGGAGAACATCAAACTGGTGCACCCGCCCGCGGTCGTCCCGCCGATCGTGACCGGTGTGGTCCGGCCGAAGTCGCTGGAGCTGTCCGGCCGGGTGGCCGACGGCACGATCCTGGTCGAGGGCCTGCAGCCGGCCCAGATCGAGGAGGCCATCGGGCACATCCGCCGGGGCGGCGCGGGTGACGACCACGAGATCATCACGTTCGCGTTCCTGCACGTCGAGGACGATCCGGAGCGGGCCGCGGCGATCCGGACGACGGCGCTGACCGGTCAGGCCGGGTTCCTCGGGGTGCCGGTGGAGGAGGTGTTCGGGCTGATCGGCCCGGCGTCGGAGGTGCCGGCCGGGGTACGGGTTCTCACCGACGGCGGCGCGGACACGGTGATCCTCCGGCCGTTCGGCGACGACCACCTGGGTCAGGCGGTGGCCGCGCTCAAGGCACTCGGCCGATAGACCATTCGATTTCGGACACCGGCAGCGACGGGTCGGCGGCGAGCGGATCAGCGCGGATCAGCGGCGGCGGCCCGTGTCGCCGCGTTATCCACAGCCCGAGCTAGCAGGCTGTGGATAACCGATCCGCGGTGCCGTCCCGGGCCCCTCCGGGTGGGGCCGACCCGTCCAGCGGCTCACACGCCTCATGATGATCGGGCGGGGCGGCTCCGGAATCCGCGAGCCGTCGCCGACCACCGGGGTCATCCCGCCAGGGGCTTCACCCAGCGGGACCACCCGGCCTGACGGCGGTAGCCGTGAACGGCCCAGATCCCGTGCGCTGCCGGGTTGTCGTCGAGGACCATGGCGTCGGCACGGGTCCCGCCGAACGACCGGAACCGCTCCTCGGCGGCGGCGATCAACAGGCCGCCGACGCCTTCCCGTCGACGCCACGGGGCGACCGCGAGCCGGTAGAGGTGGCAGCGCCAGCCGTCCCAGCCCGCGATGATCGTCCCGACGATCTCGGTGCCGTCGACGGCCAGGATCAGCGCGTCCGGATCGCGCCGGAACATGGCGAGAACAGCGTCGGAGGTGTCCGGCGGACGGCTCTCGTTCTCGGCCGCGATCTGCCAGAACTCCAGGACCGCGGGAAGCTCCCCGGCGGAGGCCGTGCGCAAGATCAGTTCACCCATGCCGACACCCTAGTCAACTTTGTGGCACAAAGTTCTTTGACTTTGTGTTGTAAAGTCGAGCCATGACATCGACGGACGACGAATCGAACTTCGAGGATCCCGGTGAGGCGCTCCGGCTGATCGAGCGCGAGCAGGTCAACACCTTGCGCCACGTGACCCCCGATCCACGGCTGATGTATTGGCCGTGGGGCCTCACCTGGCTGATCAGTTTCGGGCTGTCGTTCCTGCGGTTCGGCCCCGACGGCAAGACCTTCGTGGACATGCCCGACTGGCTGCCGCTGATCGCCCTGACCGGTCTGCTGATCGCCGCGGGCATCTTCACCGGCGTCGTCGGGGCCAGGGCGAGCCGGCACATCTCCGGTCCGTCGAGTCGGCAGGGCGCCGCCTACGGCATCTCGTGGTCGGCCGGTTTCACCAGTCTGGCGATCATCTTCGGCCGGGTCAGCGAGCACGTGCCCGACGAGATGCTGGGTCTGCTCTGGGGCGGCGGCATGGTGGCCCTGGTCGGTGTGCTCTACATGGCGGGCAGCGCGATCTGGGATGTGCGCGACATGTTCGTGCTGGGCGCCTGGATCAGCGTGGTCAACGTCATCGGCGTCCTCTGGGGCCCGGGTTGGCACGCACTCGTCCTCGCCGTCGCGGGCGGCGGCGGCCTGCTGGTGGCGGGCTTCGTCGGTTGGATGCGGCGCCGATGACCGCGGGCGAGGACGCGGCAACCGCCCCCGAAGACCCGGGGACCGGCCCGGAGAGCCGAATGGCCGGCCTCGACGGCGGTCTACCGGAGCTCGATCCGGTGATCCACGCCCAGGCGCGACTGCGGGTGGTGGCCGCCCTCTCCCAGCTGCCCGGTGGCGACCGGATCACGTTCCCACGGCTGCAGGAGATCCTGCGGATGACCGCCGGCAACCTCTCCGTGCACCTCCGCAAGCTGGAGGAGGCCGGATATGTCGAGGTCACCAAGACCCATCGCGGCCGCACCCCGGCCACCCTCGTGCACCTCACGCAGCGCGGCCGGTTCGCCTTCGAGGAGTACGTCACCGCCCTGCGCACCCTGATCACTCCGGGAGAGGAACCGTCATGATCCACGCCCGCGCTGAAGGAGTCACGAAGAGCTTCGGCTCGACGCTCGCGCTCGACCGGGTCGATCTGGAGGTCCGGGCCGGCGAGCTGGTCGGCCTGCTGGGCCCGAACGGGGCCGGCAAGAGCACCCTGGTCAGCCTCTTCACCGGCAACCGCCGGCCGACGGCGGGCCGGGTGGAGCTGTGCGGCGGCGATCCGCGAGATCCGCGCAACCGGCGCACGCTGGGCGTCACACCGCAGGAGACGGGTCTGCCCGCCTCGCTTCGCGTCGGTGAGGTCGTCGATTTCGTACGGGCACACTTCCGCAATCCCCTGCCGAAGGCCGAGCTGGTCGAGCGGTTCGGGCTGGGTGACCTGGTCCGGCGGCAGACCGGTGGCCTCTCCGGCGGGCAGAAACGCCGTCTCGCGGTGGCGCTGGCGTTCGTCGGCCGGCCGGAGATCGTCTTCCTGGACGAGCCGACGACGGGTCTCGACGTGGAGGCGCGACGGGATCTGTGGGAGGCGGTGCGAGCATTCCACGCCGAGGGCGGCACGGTGGTGCTGACCAGCCATTACCTGGAGGAGATCGAGGCTCTCGCGGAGCGGGTGGTGGTGATCGCCGAGGGGCGGGTGCTGGCCGACGACAGCGTGGCGGCGGTGCGCGGGCTGATCAAGGTGAGCCGGGTCAGCCTTACTTCACCCGTACCCCTGACTGATTTTGATCTTGAGGGTCTGATGGCCGTGGAGCAGGCGGGTGACCGCCTGCATCTCCTCACACCGGACGCGGACCGCATGGTTCGTGAGCTGGTCGAGCGGAACGTGCCGTTCCGCGATCTGGAGGTCCGGCCCACCTCACTGGAAGAGGCGTTCCTCGTGTTGACCGGAAAGGAACAGAGATGACGAGCCTTGTCCTGACCCACGCGAAGTTCCAGACGCTCGAGCTCTTCCGCATCCCGATCGCGGTGGTGGGCAGCGCGTTCTGGCCGGCCGCGTCGATGCTGGCGTTCGTGGTGCCGTTCGCCGGCGACGATCCGGTGGCCGCCACCTACGCGACCGCCTCGATGACCACCTTCGCGATCATGAACACCAACCTCTTCCAGTACGGTATCGGCGTCTCGGAGGACCGCGCGCAGCCGTGGGATCCGTTCGTGCGGACGCTCGCCGCCGGCGCGGCGCCCCGGTTCCTCGGCCGGATCCTGACCGGCCTGCTGATGATGGTGGTCTCGCTGGCGCCGGTGGTGCTGATCGCCGCCCTGTTCACCGAGGCCACGCTGAGCCCGCTCGCGTTCCTGGCCGCCGTCCCGGTGTGCGCCATGATCGCGGTGCCGTTCATCCTGCTGGGCCTGTCCATCGGTTATGCGCTACCACAGAAGGCGGCGCTGGTGGTGGCGCAGATCCTGTTCCTGCCGCTGGCGTTCGGCGGTGGGCTGCTGACTCCGCCGGGTGGCGCACCCGGGTTCATCGAGGATCTCGCGCCGTTCCTGCCGACCGGTGGCGCCGTCCGGCTCATGTGGACGACGGTCACCGACTTCCCGTTCGACCTGACCGCGACGCTGGCCCTGGCCGGATGGACCGTGCTGTTCGGGGCGCTGGCGGTGTGGGCGCACCGCCGGGACGAGGGCCGCCGGTTCGGCTGACCCCCAAGATCCGGCACTACTGACCGAGAAAAGTGTTAGGGCCGCCGGTTCGGCCAGAACATTGACAGTTCCATTCGGTCAGGGGCATGACGATGCGACGATCCGCGGCATGACCGTACCGTCGTCACCGGGTTCGCCCAACTGGGTCGATCTCGCCACCTCCGACCTGGATGGCGCGATCCGGTTCTACACGGAGTTGTTCGGCTGGACCGCTCAGGTCTCCGGCGACGAGTTCGGCGGCTACACCACGTTCCTGCTGAACGGGCTGCCGGTCGCCGGGGCCGGGCCGCTCTTCGGAGCGGGTCAGCCGACCGCCTGGAGCAGCTACATCGCGGCCGCCGACGCCGACGTGGTGGCCGCCCGGGTGGAGGCCGCGCAGGGCAAGGTGCTGGTGCCGCCGTTCGACGTGATGGATCAGGGCCGGATGGCGGCGTTCCTGGACCCGGCCGGTGCGCCGTTCAGCGTCTGGGAGCCGGGGACGATGCGGGGCGCCGAGGTCTTCGACGTGCCGGGCGCGCTGACCTGGAACGAGCTGAACACCCGGGACCTGGAGGGCGCGATGGCGTTCTACGGCTCGGTGTTCGGCTGGACGTTCCGGGAAGCACACGTCAGCGGCCTGCCCTACGTCATGTGCGAGCGGGACCGCGCGCCGGTCGCCGGCATGCAACTCATGGTGGGCAGCGGTTTCCCGGACGATCTGCCGCCGCACTGGCTCATCTACTTCGCGGTCGGCAACTGCGACGCGGCCGCCGAGCACGCGCACCACTTGGGCGGGCGCATCGTGCATCCCCCGACGACGATCTCGGTCGGGCGGTATGCGGTGCTCACCGACCCGCAGGGCGGAACGTTCGCAATTCTGAACAATCGGCGATAACAGCCGCTCTCACCCTCACGACCCCCGCGTTCGCCGCACCGGCCACCGGGACCGTCCGCTACGCCGACAGCCCCACGGCGGTCGACGGCTCGTACGTCGTCGTCTTCAAGAACGGCGAGGCCGACCGGGTCCGCGCCGACCGGCTCACCAAGCGCTACGGCGGCAACGTCGACCGGGTCTTCGGCAGCGCCGTCGAGGGCTACACCGCGAGACTGACCGCAGCCCAGGCCGCCCGGCTCGCCGGTGACCCCTCGGTCGCGTCGGTCGAGGCCGACCAGGTCGTCCGGATCGCCGACACCGCACGTGGCCGGAGCGGTCGCGCTCTACCTGGCCGACAACCCGGGCGCCTCGGTGGCCACGGTCAACGCGGCGATCGTCGACAACGCCACCACCGGCGTAGTGACCGGCGCGGGCAGCGGCTCCCCGAACCGTCTGCTCTACACCGGCGCCTTCTGACCCTCCCCTTCCGTCGGGCACCGGCACCTTCCGACCTCCCCTTCTGCCGGGCACCGGCACCTTCCGGTCGGCCCGCACCCCTCCGCTCCGCAACCGGAGGGACCCCGCCCGACACGAAAAGGCCGCCCGGAAGGGCGGCCTTTTTCGTGAGTCATGCTTCTTCAGCCGAGCATGGCCGGCAGCTTCTCGAAGAGCTCGGTCGTGAAGGTCATCATCTCGCGGAGCATCCAGTTGCCGGTGAGCAGCAGCGCCGCCCCGATCGCCACCGCCTTCGGCACGAACGAGAGCGTGGCCTCCTGGATCTGGGTGACCGACTGGAACAGGGAGATGGCGAAGCCGACCGCAAGAGCGGTGAGCAGCACCGGCGCCGCCATCTTCGCGGCGACGGTCATGGCCTGCAGGGCGATCTCAACAACCAGCGCGTCCGTCATGCCCCTCAGTTCGGGCGCTGCCCGGACCCGCGGAGTGCAGACCGGTCGCCACTCGGTTGCCGTTCGGTTCGCGCCCACAGACTTCTCAAGTACGCCCCTCCCCTGCCGCACCGCCGGACCACTGTGGTCACTTGCGGACGGCGACGACCAGCGGACCGTGATCTCCTCCGATGATCCGGACCTTCACCCGGTAATGCTCGGCCAGGTTCGCCTCGGTCAGCACCTCGGACGGCGTGCCGGCGGCGACGACCCGGCCGCCCGACAGCAGGACCATCCGGTCGGCATACTCACCGGCGGTCGAAAGGTCGTGCATGGTGGCGAGAACGGTCAGACCACGCTCGGCACGCAACCGGTCGACAAGCTCCAGCACCTCCTGCTGGTGCCCGATGTCGAGGGCGCTGGTCGGCTCGTCGAGCAGCAGGATCCCGGCGCCCTGGGCCAGCGCGCGGGCGAGGAAGACCCGCTGCTTCTCACCGCCGGACAGCGTGTCCAGACGACGCCCGGCGAAGGGCACGAGGTCCAGCGCGGCGAGAGCCTCGTCGGCCGCCGCCAGGTCCGCGGCGCTTTCACGACCGAGAGGCGGGATGTACGGGGTACGCCCCAGCAGCACATAGTCGAAGACGCGTACGGCCGGCGGCACCACGGGCGACTGGAGAACCGTGGCCACCGCCTTGGCCCGTTCCCGCCGGTGCATCCCGCCGACCGCCCGCCCGTTCCACCGGACCGTCCCACCGAACGGCAGCAGCCCGCCGATCGCTCGCAGCGCCGTCGACTTGCCTGCCCCGTTCGGCCCGATCACGGTCACCCACTCGCCCTGGGCGACGTCCAGGTCCACGCCGTCGACGATGAGAGCCCCGTCCAGCCGTACGGTGAGTCCCGCGACGTCGATCGCGGTCGCCCCCGAGCCCACTCCGGGCCCGTCCGGCTCGTGCGCGGCGCCCGGGGCCCGCACTCCGGGGCCGCCCGGCTCGTGCGCGGCATCTGGGGGCCTCACTCCGGGGCCGTCCGGCTCGTGCGCAGCACCAGGACGAAGAAAGGCGCGCCCAGGAACGCCGTGACCACTCCGATCGGGATCTCCGCGTCGCCGCCCGCGGTCCGGGCCAGCAGGTCGGTCAGCACCAGGAACGCCGCGCCGAACAGCACCGACAGCGGCAGCAGCGCCCGGTTGCCGGGCCCGGCCAGCAGTCGCAGTGTGTGCGGCACGATGATCCCGACGAACCCGATCAGCCCGGACACGCTGACCGCGGCGGCCGTGCCCAGCGACGCCGCCACGATCAGCAGGTACCGGCTGCGCTGCGGGTGCAGGCCCAGACTCGTCGCCTCGGCGTCGCCGACGGTCAGGACGTCCAGCTCCCGGCGCTGGGCCAGGACGATCACGCAGGTGACCACCGCATACGGCAGGACCACGAGCACGTCGTGCCAGCCGGCCGTGGACAGCCGCCCGAGCATCCAGGAGTAGACGTCCCGCACCGACTCCAGATGACGCTGCAACAGGTAGGTCTGCGCCGCCGACAGGAAGGCGGACACCGCCACCCCGGCCAGGATCAGCGTGGCCGGCGATCGGTCCCGTCCACCGGCCGCGCCGAGCAGCCAGGTCAGGAGCACCGCGCCGACCGCGCCGACGAACGCGGCAGCCGGCACCCCGATCGGCAGGTCGGTCAGCCCGTCAGCGGCTCCCGACGCGCCGAGAACGATCACCGCGGTCACCCCGAGCCCGGCCCCGGACGCCACCCCGAGCAGGTGCGGGTCGGCCAGCGGGTTGCGGAACGCGCCCTGGTAGGCGGCGCCGGCCAGCGCCAGCAGAGCGCCGACCAGCAGACCGAGGACCACGCGCGGCAGCCTCAACTGGGTCAGGATGGCGACCTCACGTTCGGACAGGCCGCTGTCCAGTCGTACCCCCGGAATGAGATTGAACATCTCCACCGCGACCCCGCCGGGCGGCAGCGGAACCGAGCCGAAGGCGAGGCCGAGAACCGCCGCCACCAGCACCGCGGCGACACCCGCCGCCATCCACACCGGGCGCAGCCCGGCAGGCCGGCGGCGCACGGTCACGCGGGGACCTTGCTCACCGCGTCGGCGACCGTTTTGACCAATTCGACGGTACGGGGTCCCCAGCGCGAGGCGATGTCGTCGTCGAGGGGGTAGACCTGCCCCTTCGCGACGGCCGTGATCGAGGACCAGCCGGCCCGCGCCCGGACCGTCTCGGCCGACTGCTGGCAGCACTTGGTGTCGGCCAGGAAGATCGTGTCCGGGTTGGCCTTGACCAGCGACTCCTGGGACAGCTGCGGGTAACCGCCGAGCTTGCCGTCCGGGTCGGCGGCGTCGGCGACGTTGGTCATGCCGAAGCGCTCGAAGATCGATCCGATGAACGTCTTCGAGGTCGCCGAGTAGAGGTCCGGGCCCAGCTCGTAGTAGTAGCTGAGCGGCTTGCCGCGGGCCGGCACCGACTTGACGATCGTGTCGATCTCGGTGGCCATCCTCTGGTTCAGCGCCGTCGCCTCGGTCGGATGGCCGGTGAGCGTACCGAGCTCGGTGATCTCGGTGTAGGCGTCGTCGAGAGTGGCCGCGGCCGGTGACACGAAGACCGGGATCGACAGTTTGCCGAGCTGCGCCACGATGCCGTCCGCGTCACCGGAGATCACCACGAGGTCCGGGTCCTTGGCCGCGATGGCCTCGGCGTTCGGCTTGAAGCCGGACAGGTCGGTCTTCGGCGCCTCGGCCGGGTAGGTGGACTGGTCGTCGACCGCGGTGACCTGCGGGCCGGCGCCGATCGCGAAGAGCATCTCGGTGGCCGTCGGGCTCAGCGAGATGATCTTCGCGGGACGTTCCGCCAGGGTCACCGTGCCGACCGTGACCGGGTACGCCGCGGTCGCGGCGCCTGAGGCGGTCGGGGTGACGGTGGGTTTCGGATCGTCGCCCGCACAGCCCGTGAGGAGCAGTGCGGAGGCCGCTATAGCGGCAGTGAACAGGCGTTTCATGGGTCCTCCGGTCGGCCGGGCCTGTGGTGCTCGCCGACAGGGGCCGCCGTGGCCGCCGCCCGCGAGGCGCCCCTCCCCGGGAGCGCTGAATCGCGACCGACGCCCAGGCGACCTGGCTAGACCTCCGAAGAGGGATCACAGTTGCGGGACAGCTCCGGTTTCTCACCGGCTTCGCTGCGGCGCGGTCCCTGAAACGCTAACCCACCACATGCCGGGAACCGCCACCGGTGCGAACGTGTCCGCCCGTCAGCACCCGGTGGGCGAACCTCTTGGAGCTCACGCCGGCCCCACTCTGAGCGGGCTCCCGATCCGGTCCCATGCCGGCCTCGCTCTGAGCGGGCTCCCGATCCGGTCTCATGCCGGCCTCACGATCTTGGCGGTGGCCGTGGTCCGGCGACTCGCCTTCGCCACGGCGTCGGACAGGCGGACCTTGGCCAGGGCCACCCCGTCGCCGGTGAGGCGGTAGGTGTGCCGGGGCGGGCGGCCCGGTTGATCGGAGGGCTCCCAGGCGGCCTCCAGGAGCGACTGCTCGGTGAGGCGCATCAGGATCGGGTAGAGCGTCCCGGAGGCGAGGCTGGTCTCCCGGCTCAGGTCATACCCGTAACGCCAGGTGGCGGGTTCCTTCATCAGCGCCTCGAAAAGCCGCACCGTCTGCGGTGAGGCGTGTGGTGTCCTCGGCATGACCGAAACTCTACATAACTCGACTTACTGAATGGCAAGATCCCGGCATCGATCGATGCCGGGATCAGGCGCCTGGGCGCTTCGCGTGCTCCACGATGTCGGCGGCGGTGACCCGGTCGCCCTCGACGGCCGCATCCTCGTCACCGGCCAGCGCCGAGCGCAACCGCTCACGCTCCGCCGACCGGCGCGCGGCGATCTCGCCGAACTGCTCCGCCGACTGGTCACGCCAGCCACGGAGCAGGATCAACGACAGACCGGACGCGGCGACGAGCGCAACCATCGCCTTGACCAGGATGTTCAGCGGCGTCGTCGGAATCAGCACGGCGAACACGACCAGGAACAGGCCGAGGCGGCCGAGCGCGTACTTGACGGCGGGCTTCATGCGTTCTCTCCCTCAGCCCGGCCGGTGAGCGAGCCACCGGAGGCCGTAGAACCAGACCAGGCAATACACGACCGTACCGGTCACCGCGCCGGAGCCGCCGCTGACCAAGGGTGGAGCGACCTCGGCCACCAGACCGGCCACCGTCATACCGGCCGCCACCCCGAAACCGGCGGCCAGGCCACCCACCATGATCCGGTGCGCGCCGAAGCCCTCACCCCGGAACTCCTCGACGAACAGCCAGACGGGAAGGATCACCAGGAGCCAACCGTTGGACTCGCCGAACTCGCCGAGGCCGGTCAGCGCCATCACCGTCTCGAAGACCAACAGGACTCCCGCGCCCGCGGCCAGCCCGGCGAACGCGGAGCCCAGCAGGTCACCGATCGTGGCCAACCGGCCGCCGGCGTCTTTCTGCTGGGTCATCGGCGCATCGTCTCCCCGGTCAGGCCCAGATCTTCTGGGGCTCACTGCGGCGCTCGGCCAAGGACGGCGCCTTCTCGTACTCGCGTACCACCTGATAACGAGTGTCCCGCTCGACGGGCTGGAAACCGGCGTCCCAGATCAGGTGAAGAAGGTCGTCACGGTGCATGGTGTTCGGCGTGCCGTACGAGTCGGCGTCGTGTGTGATCTTGTACTCGACGACCGAGCCGTCCAGGTCGTCGGCACCGAAGCTCAGGGAGAGCTGGGCCACCGACAGGCCGTGCATCACCCAGAAGTTCTTCAGGTGCGGCACGTTGTCGAACAGCAGGCGGGACACCGCGAACGTCTTCAGCGACTCGGCCGGCGCCGCCATCGTGGTGCGCTCCTGGATCCGGTTACGGATCTTGCCGTCCTGGGCGTCGTGGAAGTCGTGCTGGTAGCGCAACGGGATGAAGACCGCGAAACCGCCGGTCTCGTCCTGGAGCTCACGGAGGCGCAGGACGTGGTCGACGCGGTGCCGCGGCTCCTCGATGTGGCCGTACAGCATGGTCGCCGGGGTCTTCATGCCCTTCTCGTGCGCCAGCCGGTGGATGCGCGACCAGTCCTCCCAATGGCAGGCGTGGTCGACGATGTGCTGCCGGACCTCCCAGTCGAAGATCTCGGCCCCGCCACCGGTCAGCGACTCCAGCCCGGCGTCCATCAGCTCGTCGAGGATCTCGCTCGCCGACAGGCCGCTGATCTTCTCGAACCACTGCACCTCGGTGGCGGTGAAGCACTTCAGCTTCACGTTCGGCAGCGCCGCTTTCAGCTCACGCAGCACCTTGGGGTAATAGCGCCAGGGCAGGCTCGGGTGCAACCCGTTGACGATGTGCAGCTCGGTGAGCTGCTCGTCCTCCATCTCCTTGGCCTTGGCGACGGCCTCGTCGATGCGCATCGTGTAAGCGTCCTTCTCCCCGGCTTGCGCTGGAAGGAGCAGTACGCGCAGCTGGCGGAGCAGACGTTCGTGAGGTTGAGGTGCCGGTTGACGTTGAACATCACCCGATCGCCGTTCATGACGGTCCGCTTGTGATGTGCCAATCGGCCCAGCCAGGCCAGGTCGTCGCTCGCGTAGAGGGCGACACCGTCCTCGCGGGACAGTCGCTCACCCGCGTAGACCTTGGCTTCCAGCTCCCGCTTCAACCCCGCATCCATGTGCAGAAGGGTACGACGCCACCCGTAGGTGACCTGCGGCACCGTTCATTTGAAAAATTCTCAGCGTGCTTTCACCTTCATTCGATCGACACCGGTACGGGCTGTGCGGTAAGAACCTTTAGGGACGACAAGTGACGGTCGTAACCGTCACGGACGGGGAGCTCATGGCCAAGGCAGTGCGGCGAGGCACTACGCATCGCATGCGTCATGTGCGCTCTCGTCTGCGCCCGTTCGCCATCTCGGCTGCCGTGGCCGCCGCGATCGCGACTCTGTTCCAGCCCATCCCGGCGATGGCCGACCCCAACGGCGCCCCCGGGACCATGACCTCCGTGCCGGACGGCGGCTCCCAGCCCGTCGCGGTCGGCCCGCTCGTCCTTCCCGGCGCACCCGTCACCCCGGCCACGCCCAACCCGGGCACGCCCTCGCTGATCACCCCCGGCGTCCCCGCGAGCCCCGTCCTCCAGAAGGTGGAGAAGGGCCGCGCCGAGATCGCCACCCTGGGTGACCAGCTGATCCGCCTCGGCCAGGATCGTGACCTCGCCCAGACGCAGCTCACCGCCGCGACCGCCCGGGTCACCGAGACACAACAGTCGCTGGTGCAGGCCCGCCGGGTCGCTCAGGAGTCCGCGGCCGCCGCCATGCGGCAGGCCGCCGCCATGCCGCCCGGAGCGCTCGACTCCGGCTGGGCCGAGCTGGACGCGCTGTCCCGCATGCAGCGCGGTGACGCCACCTCGTCGTACGAGGCGGCAGCCCGCCGACTGATCGCCGCCGAGGAGTCCGCCCGGGCCGCGTCCACCGACCAGGTCGCCACCAACGCGCGGTATTCGGCCCTCGCCGCCCAGTGGACCCAGCTCAACACCACCATCGCCAAGAAGCAGGCGGCACAGACCAAGTACGAGAACGAGCACCGCGACGAGATCAGCGCGGCTGAGAGCACCGCGAACGCGGCCGACCAGCAGCTCGGCGCGGAGTATCTGGCCGGGGCCGACGCCGGCCGGGGGTCCGACCCGCGGGCGGTCCAGGCGCTGCAGTTCGCGCTCGCCCAGCGCGGCGACCCGTATGTGTGGTCCGAGGAGGGCCCGGATCAGTACGACTGCTCAGGCCTGATGTGGGCGGCCTACCGCTCGGTCGGGTTCCAGCTCAACCGGGTGTCACGCGACCAGTATTACCAGACCCGCGAGCGGCAGGTCTCCCGCTACTCACTGCTCCCCGGCGACCTTCTGTTCTTCAGCTCGTCGAGCAGTTGGACGGGCATTCACCACGTCGCCATGTATGCGGGTCAGGGCATGATGGTCGAGGCTCCGCGTACCGGTCTGAACGTGCGGCTCACCCCGGTCCGGTGGACCCGCCTCTTCGCCGCCACCCGGATCTACGGCTCGATCGAGGGCGAGACGGAGACGCCCGACCTCGGCAGCCCCGACCCCGACGAGCCGGTCACCCCGCCCAAGTCGCCCTCGCCGAGCGGCAGCACCAAGCCGGGTAACCCCAACCCGTCCACGTCGGCGTCCACCTCGCCGAGCACCTCGACGTCCCCGAGCACGTCGACCTCGCCGAGCACCTCGACCTCGCCCAGCACCTCGACCTCACCGAGCACGTCCACCTCGCCGTCATCGTCGCCGTCGGCGTCGACACCGCCGGTGGTTCCGCAGCCGCCGGACGGGGAGGACTCGGCCGAGCCTTCCGCGAACACGCCGAGCGCCTCGGTCGGCAGCACCACCGGATCGGCTGCGGCGAGCGCGTCGCAGGCGGCCGCCTCCGGCTCGGCGGCGGCCTCCAAGGCCGCTGCCACGACCTCCAAGGCGGCTGCCACCTCCTCCAAGGCGGCTGCCACGTCCTCCGGGTCGTCGGCCGCGTCGGAATCGACCCCGAAGTCCGCTTCGGCCAGCGCCGGTTCCGGTGATGATTAGTCCGGTAAGCAAACAGAATGGGCCGGGCACAAGGGCCCGAAACGGCCGGTCGGCCATCGGACGGTCGTTGCCGGGCGAGTGACGCTGATGCCGGGTGTGTTCACACCGACTGATGTGGCACGGTTATGGTCAGCGCCCGACGTCCGAGACATCGTCGGCAGCGGTGGTCGGGAGGACCCATGGACGAGCAGCAGGCGACCAAGGACGGCGAGATCGGAACGTCTGCCGTCCGGCCGCCCGCCGACGACACCGAGGGGTACGCTCCTCCGCCACCGCCCCCACCGGGCGCGTTGTGGGCCGCCTCGGCCGGTGATCCCAAGCCCGCCTCTGCCCCGCCCGCTCCCGTGGCGTCCAAGCCCGGCGCGCCGGCCTCCGCAGAGACCGCGTCTGCGCCTACCGCTTCCGTGGCGTCCGAAACCGGTGTCCCGGCCCCCGCAGAGCCCGTCAGCGCTCCGGTATCCGGCGCTCCGGTATCCGCCGCGCCGACGTCCGGGGCTCCGGTTTCCGTCGCCACGGCGTCCGCCGCGGTCACTCCGGTCGACTCGGCACCCGCAGCCAAACCCGTCTCCACCGCGCCCGCTGCAGCTGTGGCTTCCGGGGCATCCGCTGCGGTCGTTCCGGTCTCCACTCCGCCCTCGGCGACCTCGCCCACCGCCCCGGTGTCGCCCTCAGCGGCCTCTGCCACGCCGGCGGCCGGTCCGGATTCTGCCGCCCCGGCGGTGAAGGCCTCCGCGTCGGTGCCCGTGTCCACGCCGCCCGCGACTCGGATCAGCGCCTCCGCGCCGGTCTCGGCCGCGCCGGCCGCCGGAGCAGCCGTTCCCACTTCCCCTGCCGGAGCAGCCGTTCCGGCGGCCGGTGCCGCCGTCTCGGCCACACCCGGCTCGGCGGCACCCATCGCTCGGGCATCCGTCTCTGCTGCTCAGCCCTCGGCCACGCCTGACTCGGGCACACCCGCCGCTACCCCGCCGCCCTCGGCGCCCGCTTCCAGCCCGTCGGTCTCTGGCGCCTCTGCCTCGACCGCCTCGGCGTCGCCGGTTTCCGGTGTCCGCGCGGCCTCCACTCCGGTTGGTGGATCGTCGGCACGTCCGGTCTCGGCGGTACCCGGCTCGGGTGCCGCGCGTGTCTCCGTGCCCGGGGTGGTTCGCCCGGCCGCTGACGAGGTTCCCGTCTCGGCACGTGCGGCGGGGCAGCCAACGGTCTACGGTTCGGCGCCGCGACCAATCGGCTCGGCCTCTGTCGTCGGCATCACATCGCCCGGCTCGGCGAAACCAGCCGAGCCGGAGAAGCCCGCCGACCCGAAAGCGGCCGACCCCAAGGCCGCTGACACCAAGACGGCCGACCCCAAGACTGCGAGCCCGAGGACGGCCGACCCGAGTACGGCCGACCCGAAGACTGCCGACCCGGCCAAGTCTGCCGAGCCGAACCCGGCCCGGCCCGAGCCCGATGAGCCGGGCAAGAGCCCCGATCCGAACAGCCCCGCTGATCCCGAACCGGCGAAGCCGGAACCGGCACCGGCCCGCCCGACCCCACCGAAACCGGCTGAGCCCAAACCGACCCAGCCCGAGCCCGCCCGGCCGCCGACGCCGTTCCCGGCGCCCGCGCCGCCACCCGCACCAGCGCCGAAGCCGGTCCCCCCGGGGCCGATTTCGCCGGCACCCGTGCCGCCGAGCCCGATCCCTCCCGCGCCCGTGCCGCCGAGCCCGATCCCTCCCGCGCCCGTGCCGCCGAGCCCGGTCCCGCCCGCTCCTGGTCCCAGCCCGATCCCGCCCGGCCCGGGTCCGGTGCCGCCCGGCCCAGTCCCGCCCGCTCCCATGATCGGAAACAGTCCCAGAAGCGGAACCGGCCCGGTGAGCGGAAGCAACCCGGCAAGCGGAAACAGTCCGGCCAGCGGCAACGGACCCGCGAGCGGAAACGGCCTGCCCAGCTACTCCTTGCCGCCCACCGCCGCCTCGGCAGGCCTGCCACCGGCTCCGCCGAGCGCTCCCCGTGGAACGCCGTACCGGGGCTTCCCGTCGTCACCGGAGAACATCGAGATGACCCAGCCGGTCTCCGCCGGACCCCCACAGCCGTCCCAGTACGGCAATCCGCCGACCACCCCGATCAGCCCCGTGGCCGGTAACGTGCCGCAGCAGCGTGGCCAGGGCACGGTGTACAGCACGGGCGGCTACCCGGCGATCGACATGACGATGCCGGTGTCCGACCCGGTGGAGAACTCGGGTTCGCTGACCGGCCACATCCTCGCTCAGGGGTGGTATGACGCTCCGGTCGACCAGCGCCGCAGTAATCTGAAGGTGGTCATCGCCATGCTCGCGGTGCTCGGCCTGCTGGTGACGGTGAGTCTTGTGTTCGTCTTCACAGCGGGTGACGCGTTCACCGATTTTCTAGGCAATCTGACCGGCAAATGAGTGACTGACGCAGTCCCGACAGTGCCAAGAGTCCTCGGCTTTTTGCCGTTCGGGCCTGGAAGATTTAAACTGGCGAGGTTGCGCTTCAACGTGAGCATGCCCACTACCCGGCCGGAATGCGGTCGGCGGTTCAGGCGTTCACCCGTACACTGATGGTAGTTATTGACGCGGCGTGCCCACCCGGCGCACGCCACGGGCGTTCTTGCGGGCATTTCAGCGAGCGGTCTCCAGTGACCGTGGCGGGCCATTCGCGAGCATGCGCCCCCGTAGAGAGGTTCTCTTGACCACTTTCGCTGATTCCAGCACGTTCCCGTCCGTCTTCGACAGCTCCACCCCGGAAAACGAAGCTCCCGAGACCATCGTCGCCGCGGCTGAGGCCGCCCCGGCGCCGGTCAAGACCTTCGCTGACCTCGGTGTGCCCGCCGAGATCGTGCGTGTCCTCAACCGTGAGGGCATCACCAGCCCGTTCGAGA
The DNA here is from genome assembly GCF_050956125.1 of Actinoplanes sp. CA-252034. NCBI lineage: Bacteria > Bacillati > Actinomycetota > Actinomycetes > Micromonosporales > Micromonosporaceae > Actinoplanes > Actinoplanes sp. CA-252034. The sequence goes on along the minus strand of NZ_CP191846.1, from coordinate 261,363 downwards.
TCCAGACCGCGACCGTGCCGGACGCGCTGGCCGGCCGGGACGTCCTGGGCCGTGGCCAGACCGGCTCCGGCAAGACTCTGGCGTTCGGCCTGCCGGTGCTCGCTCGCACCGCTCAGAGCGGCCGGGCTCGCCCGCACTACCCGAAGGCGCTGATCCTGGTGCCGACCCGTGAGCTGGCGATGCAGGTCGCCGACGCTCTGACGCCGGTGGGCCGGGCGGTCGGCGTGTTCCTGAAGACCGCGGTCGGCGGGGTTCCGTACGACCGTCAGATGGACGCCCTGCGCCGCGGCGTCGAGGTGATCGTCGCCACTCCGGGCCGGCTCGCCGACCTGATCGAGCGCGGCGCCTGCAGGCTCGACGACGTCGAGGTCACCGTCCTCGACGAGGCCGACCAGATGGCCGACATGGGCTTCCTGCCCGAGGTCACCGACCTGCTGGCCAAGACGCCGGAGAACGCGCAGCGGCTGCTGTTCTCGGCCACTCTGGACGGTGACGTCGACACGCTGGTCAAGCGGTTCATGCACGACCCGGTGACGCACTCGACCGCCCCGGCGGAGGCGAGCGTGTCCACCATGGATCACCACCTGCTGCTGATCCCGCCGGCCGACAAGTTCCCGATCACCTCGTGGATCGCGAACCGGGACGGCAAGACCATCGTTTTCGCCCGCACCCAGATGGGCGTGGACCGGCTGGTCGAGCAGCTCGCGGCGGTCGGTGTCCGGGCCGGCGCCCTGCACGGCGGCAAGACGCAGCGGGTTCGTACCCGTACGCTGGCCGAGTTCAAGGAAGGCCGGACGAAGGTCCTGGTCGCGACGGACGTGGCGGCTCGTGGCATCCACGTCGACGGCATCTCGCTCGTCATGCACGTGGACCCGCCGAAGGACCCGAAGGACTACCTGCACCGGGCCGGCCGCACCGCCCGGGCCGGCGAGTCGGGCGCGGTCGTGACGCTGGTTCTGCCGAAGCAGCGCCGCACCACGCAGGCGATGATGTCGAAGGCCGGGGTCGCTCCCACCGAGACCCGCGTCCGCCTGGGCGACGACAACCTGGCCGAGATCGCCGGCGCTCGCGAGCCCAGCGGCGTCCCGGTGGTGGAGGAGCCGGAGCCCCGTCGCGAGCGTTCCGGCGGCGGCCGTGGCCGCTTCGGCGACCGTCCTCGTGGCGACCGCCCGCAGCGCTCCTACGGCGACCGCCCGCAGCGTTCGTTCGGTGACCGCAACGAGCGGACCTTCGGGGACCGCCCGCAGCGTCCCTACGGCGACCGTCCGGCCGGTGACCGGGGCGACCGTGGGTTCGGCGACCGTCCCCGCTCGGACCGCCCGTTCGGCGACCGTGACCGCAGCTTCGGCGACCGCCCGTCCGGTGGCGACCGCCCGTCCGGTGGCGACCGCGGCTTCGGCGACCGCCCGCGTTCGGACCGGCCCCAGGGGGACCGCTCGTTCGGTGACCGGCCTTCCGGCGACCGTCCGCAACGTTCCTACGGCGACCGCCCGCAGCGTTCGTTCGGCGACCGTCCGACGGGCGACCGCCCGACCGGCGACCGCCCGCAGCGTGCGTTCGGTGACCGTCCGGCCGGTGACCGTTTCGGCGACCGTCCGGCGGGTCCCCGTCGCGAGGGTCACCGCACCGATGGCCGCGGCGACCGTCGCGAGGGGCCGGGTGGCCGCTACGGCACCTCCCGCCCGGCTCGTAGCTACTGATCAACCCCTCCGAAGCCCCGATCGCCTCCACGCGGTCGGGGCTTCGGCCTTTTATCGGGTACGCCGCACCAAGGTCGAGTGGCTACCCCGCGACGGAGGCGGTCCGTCCCGGCCGAAACGCCCTTCCGGGCTGAGGCGTTCCCTCCCCGGCCCGGCGTGGCTACGTACGGCTCCGGCGCCGTGCCGTTCGGGGTGACGGTAGGCAGCGGCATCCGCCCGGAGGACGCGCTGGTGAGCGCTAGTGTCGGCTGCGTCGCGTGGTGGTCACGGGACCTTTGTAGCCGTACAAAATGGTGAAAATCAGGTAGGTTACCGGCATGCCGTTGCCGATCGCGGTGTTCTGGGAGCGCAGCGACGCTCCCGGCGCCGAGCATGCCCTGCTGGAGGCGCGCGACGGCCTGTATGCGCAGGGCACCCTGTTGACCGCCGCGCCCATCCCGTTCGCCTGCCATTACGAGGTGCGCACCGGACCGGATTGGGCGACCGCCCGGCTGGATGTGCGGGCCGAGGGCGCCGGCTGGGCGCGTGGGATGCGCCTGGAGTTGGCGGCCGGCCGCTGGCGGGTGACCGGTTCAGAACAGGGTGATCTCGATGACGCACTGACCAGAAGCGGTCATGCTCGGGCGGGCTTGCCCGGGTGCGCGGATCCGGATCTGTTGTATGGCGCGTTCGACGTCGGCCTCGGCGGGTCGGCGCTGTTCGCCACGTTGCCGATCCGCCGGCTTGGCCTGCTCGGGTCGGAGGCGGGCGTGTCGCATCGGCTGAGCGTGGCGTGGGTGCTACTGCCGAGCCTGGAGGTGGTGCAGGCGGATCAGATCTACACGCCGCTGGGCGACGGGCGGGTGCGGTTCGCCGACGAGACCGCCAGCGTCGACCTGGACTGCGACGCCGACGGCCTCGTGATGGACCGGCCGGGACTGGCCCGCCGCGTCATAGCTTCTGCTTGATCCAGCTGACGCAGGCCTTGTCGACCGTTTTGAAGGGTTTGTCGAGGGCGACCTGGGAGGCGACGTCGGGTTGCACCCCTTCGCGCAACACCAGGGAGACGAAGTTGAACATCTTCTCCTCGCCGAACTTCTCGGCGATGCAGCCCACCGCGAAGTGGCCGGTGGCGTAGAGCCGGGTTACGGTCAGGTCGTCGGACTTGGCGTTGAGCCGCGGCAGCGCGATGGTCTTGATGGCGCCCTTGCGGGACTGGACGTAGCGGAGCGCGTCACGGCTGTAGCTGTTCTGCGGCTTGCTGGGCTGGTAGCCGATGTACTCGGCGACGCCCTCGATCAGCCACAGGTCGTCCTCGTCGTCCCAGTTGCGGTTGCCGTTGAGGGTGACGGCGTGACCCATCTCATGCTGGATGATCTCGGTGACCTGACGGTCGGTGCCGGACAGCGCCTCGCTGACCTTGATGACGATGTCGCTGCCGATGCCGTTGAGCGGTAGGTGGTACGCGACGGACCAGTTCGGGGCGCGACCGTCATACCAGCTCTTCCAGCCCTTGGCGTCGGCCAGGTAGATCCGGTACTTCTGCTGCTCGTTGCGCAGCCGTGTGCCGTACCGGTCGGCGACCGCGGCGGCTTTCTCGGCCAGCGGCAGCACCCGGCTGATGTTCTGGGCCTGTGATTTCGGGCCGGCCACGATCACCCGCTGCCCCCGCACGACGGCCAGTGGGGCCGACTCCCACGGGGCCGGCTGCAGATAGTTCTCGACGCCGGAGGCGCCCATCCCGGTGATCACGTAGGAGCCGTCACGGGGCGTCAGGGTGAGCGTGTTGATCATCATCGGCGCGCCGGCCAGCGGGTCGGAGCGGTGAGCGGGACATTCCACGCCGCTGAAGCAGTAGTTGAGGTCGACGCGGATCTTCATCACCGCGCCGGTCATCTTCGGCTGGCCCTCGATCGTCAGGTCGGCTGAGGTGAGCTCCAGCGCCCGCAGATTCTGGAAGATCGTCCGGTACCGCGACCGCAGTTTCGCGTCGACCGGGGCCAGCCAGCCCGCCTCGTCGCCCTTGAGCAGCGCCTGGACCTGGCCGGCAAGCGCCACCTCGGCCTGCTGCAACGGGGTGAGCGGGGTGGCGGAGACCGATGGCGACGCTGAAGCCGAGGCGACCGGGGTCGCGGTGGCGGGCTCTTGACGGTCCGGCCAGAAGACCACCGCGCCGGCACTCGCGGCCAGTACCACGGCGGTCAGACCGGCAACAAGCGCCGAGGTCTTCCGCGGCGAGGACGGGGCAGGAGGCTCCTCCGGCGACTGGGCCTGAGACTCGGTCGGAGGCTCCTCCGCGGACTCGGCCGCAGGCTCCTCCTGCGGCTCGGCCGAAGGCAGGGCGGCAGGTGGAAACGGCGGCTCGGGCGACGGCCCGGACGACGGCATCGACTCGGGCGTCTCATCCATGATCGAGGATCTAACCATGTGGTTCGATCGGCCTCTATCCCAATACCGACCGATGCTCATATCCGTTGTGTGATCCAGGTGACGCATGCTTTGTCGACGGTTTTGAAGGGCTTGCCGAAGGACGCCCGGGAGGCGGGATCGAGCTCCTGACCGTCCCGGACGACCCGTTTGACGAAGTCGAGCATCCGGGTCTGGCCATAGCGGTCGACCAGGCAGCCGACCGCGTAGTGCCCGGTGGCGTAGAGCGTGCTGACCGTCAGGTCGTCGGACTTGTCGGTGAGCTCCGGCCGGGCGATCGTCTTGATGGCGCCGTGCTCGTCGACCCAGGCGCGCAGCGCGTACCGGCTCTCGGTGTTCTGTGGTTCCCCGGGGAAGAACCCGATGTAGTCGGCGACCCCTTCGATCAGCCACAGGTCCTCGTTCGGATCGCGGTTGGACGACGGAACCATGGTCACCGCGTGTGCCATCTCGTGCTGGACGGTGAGGGCGAGCTGGCGATCGGAGTCGAGCACCTCGCTGGCCTTGAGGACGATGTCGCTGCCGGCCTGGTTCAGGGCGAGGTGGTATCCCACGACCCATTTCGAGAGCTGTCCGCCATACCACCGTTTCCATGACTTGTCGTCGGCCAGGTAGATCCGGTAGCGCGCGGGCGGCTCGGTGGTGAAGCGGTCGACGACGGTGGCGGCCTTCTCGGCGGCGGCCAGCACCTGCCGGAGGTTCTTCGCCTGTCCGGGCGGGCCCGCGACGATGACCCGCGTGCCGCGCGCGAACCGGAGCTCGACGTTCTCCCACGGGGTGGGTTGCAGGTAGTTCCCGTCCTCGACGTCGGCGATCTTCGTGACCACGTACTCGCCGTCGCGTCGCGTCAGGGTCAGGTCGTAGAGGAGTTTCGGGCTGCCCACGTCGACCCGGTCCGCCCAGGCCGGACAGGTCGTGCCGCGGATGCAGTAGCCGATCATGACCCGGGCGTTCACCGTGCTGCGGGTGCTCCGGTCGAGGATCTCCACGCCGTAGTCGGCCCGGCTGACCTCCAGATTGCGCAGGTTGCGGTAGATGGCCCGGTAGCGGCTCCGCGCGGCCGGATCGACCGGTGTCAACCAGCCCTTCTCGTCTCCGTTGAGCAGAGCGTCGACCTGGCCCCGCAGGACCGACTGGACCTCCCGCTCGAGCAGCGCGGAGGTGTCGAGGACGACGGGCGCGGCGGTGGCCGGCCTGGACTGCCGGGGCTCGGGCCACAGGACCACGCCGGCGGCGGAGGCAGCCAGCAGCAGCACACCGAAGGCCGCGAAGACCCGCGCCACCCAGTCGCGGCTCGATCGATGATCGAGATCATCCTCCACGAGCCGGATCTAATCACGGCTCGTCGATGCATGTCAGCCCGGCCAGTCGCCGCCGTCCATGAATCGCTCAATCACCCCGGAGTAAGGGGACAATTCGAGCCCCTGGCCGGCCACCCAGTCGTCGGAGTAGTAGGTGTCCGCGTAGCGTTCGCCACCGTCGCAGATCAGCGTCACCACCGATCCGGTACGCCCGGCTGCCCGCATCTCGGCGATCAGCCGGAAGGCGCCCCACAGGTTGGTGCCGGTCGACCCGCCGAGCCGCCGGCCCAGCATCTCCGAGCCGGCCCGCATGGCGGCGAGCGACGCGGCATCCGGCACGTGGATCATGCGGTCCACGACCGACGGCAGGAACGACGGCTCCACCCGGGGCCGGCCGATCCCTTCGATACGCGAGCCCCGGCCGGTCACGGTGGTCCAGTCACCGGCGATGTAAGCCTGCCAGAACGCCGATCCCTCGGGGTCGACGACGCAGACTCTGGTGGCCAGGCGACGGTATCTCGCGTACCGGCCGATGGTGGCGCTGGTGCCGCCGGTGCCCGCGCCGACCACGATCCACGCGGGGACCGGGTGCCGCTCCAGGGCCAGCTGGCTGTGGATGGACTCGGCGATGTTGTTGTTGCCCCGCCAGTCGGTGGCCCGCTCGGCGTAGGTGAACTGGTCCATGAAGTGCCCGCCGAGCTCCGCGGCGAGCCGACGCGCCTCCGGCACCGCCTGGGTGGCATCGGCCACGAGGTGACATCGGCCGCCCTGGAACTCGATCAGCGAGACCTTCTCCGGCGACGTGGAGGCCGGCATCACGGCGATGAACGGCAGGCCCAGCATGCGGGCGAAGTACGCCTCACTGACCGCGGTCGAGCCGGAGGACGCCTCGACGACCGTGGTCTGCGGGCCGATCCAGCCGTTGCAGAGCGCGTACAGGAACAGCGAGCGGGCCAGGCGGTGCTTGAGTGAGCCGGTGGGGTGTGACGACTCGTCCTTGAGGTAGAGGTCGATGCCCCAGGAGACCGGCAGAGGGTACGGCAGCAGGTGCGTGTCGGCGGATCGGTTGGCATCCGCCTCGACCAGGGCGATCGCGTCGCGTGCCCAGTCGCGCGCCACGCTGTCCGAGCGGTCGAGCTTGGTGACGTCCATCCCCGGCCTCAGCCCAGGCCGGGCTGCGGACGGTTCTCCCACTTCGTGGAGAGCGCGATCGCTGTCCGGGTCGAGGCGACCCCGGGTGTCCGGTTTATTCGCACGATCAACTGCTCCAGTTCCGCGATCGTGCCGACCCGCACGGTGAGCTGATAGGACTCCACGCCGGCCATGAAATAGCAGCTCTCCACCTCGGGCATGGCTCGGACGGCGGCGAGGACGTCGTCGGTGTCGGCACCGGAGTCCTCGATGATGCCGATCAGTGCGGTGACACCCAGCCCGATCGCCTCGTGATCGACGTCGGCCCGGTAGCCACGGATGGTTCCGGCGGTCTCGAGCTTACCCACTCTCTCGTGCACGGCGGGGGCGGAGAGCCCGACCTTGCGGGCGAGTTCGGCGTACGACGAGCGCGCGTTCTCCCGTAGCAGGTCGATCAGCCGGAGGTCGATGGAGTCCATGCTTGAAACCCTAATCGGGTGGCGCTCCCGCCTTCACGCCCGGTAGCGGCGAATGGGCGGCAGGATAATGACCACTGTCGCAATCGGGGCTTTTTCCGCATTTCACGGACTTGGTTCGGGGGCGGTGCTCTAATGGCTTTACGTCCCGATCGAGCACGCCGACACTCTCCGTGACCACGGCCGCTCCAGAAACCAAACCGAGGAGGGGGTTGTGGACACTGGAGATCGTCTGCTGACACCGGGCGAGGTGGCCGCATTGTTCCGCGTCGACCCTAAGACGGTCACACGCTGGGCCGCCGCCGGGCGCATCGGCAGTATCCGTACTCCGGGTGGACACCGCCGATTCCGTGAGTCAGAAGTTCGCGCATTGCTCGAGGGCGATGGCGTGATCGAGGAGATGCGCGAGGACGACGCCGCGAACAAGCCGCGGAACAACGGTCCTAGCAATCCCGGGACGGGCTTCGGCCCCCCAACGGCTTGCGCTAAGCGTTCCTCTCACCCAATTCCCCTGTCCATCTGCGAAAAAGCGTGTGTGGTACGCCCAAAGCGTCCAGCACCTTTCCGGCCACGAAGTCGACCAGTTGTCGTGCCGTCGCGCCGGCCCCGGATCCGTAAAATCCGGGGCTGGCCGGCAGCACCACGGCCCCGGCGTCGTGCAGGCCGATCAGATGTTCCAGGTGACTGCGGGTGACCGGGGTCTCCCGGGGCACGACCACCGTGCGCCGGCGCTCCTTCAGACTCACTTCGGCCGCTCGTTGCAGCAGGTCCTTAGACAGCCCGACAGCTATCCCGGCACATGCCGCGGTGCTCGCCGGGACCACCACCATCCCGCGCGCCGGGTACGACCCGGAACTCGGGCCGGCGGCCAGGTCCCCGGCCGGCCAGTAGGCCAGATCACCGAGGTCCCGGCCCAGCCAGGCGCCCACATCGTCTTTCCAGTGCGCGTCCCGGACGGTCGCTCCGGTCTCGTCCAGCAGAGTCAGCCGGGCGGCCCGGGAGATCACCAGGTCGACGGACTCGCCGGCGTCCAGCAGGGCGGTCAGAACCGCCTTGGCATAGGGCGTTCCCGACGCTCCGGAGACGCCGACGATCCAAGGTTCGCGCATGTCTACCAGTGTGCCGTCACCGCGCCGGTAACTCACATCGGTGCCGCGACCCCCAACGGAACGAAGCGTCCGTCGACGATCAGCTCGAGCAGGGCGAAGAGGAAGAGGGCGATCGCGATGAACCCGTTCGCCGTGAAGAACGCCCGGTTGATCTTGGAGAGGTCGTTCGGCGTCACCACGACGTGCTGGTAGACCAGGCCGGCGCCGGTGATCAGCAGGCCGATCCACCAGAAGAAGCCGAGGCCGACGAGGTGCCCGAACCATGCGAAGAGCGCGAAACAGACCACGTGCGTGACCGTGGAGATGTGCAGTGCGGTCCGGACCCCGAAACGGGCCGGGGTGGAGTGCACGCCGATCCTCCGGTCCACCTCGATGTCCTGGCAGGCGTAGATGATGTCGAACCCGCCGATCCAGAGGCCGACCGCGACGCCGAGCACCCAGGCCGGCCAGGAACCGGCGAACGTGCCGGTGACCGCGAGCCAGGCTCCGACCGGGGCGACCGCCTGGGCCAGCGCCAGCACGTAGTGCGGGAAGCTCGTGAATCGCTTCGCGTACGGGTAGATGACCAGCGGGATCACCGCGAGCGGCGACAGCAGCAGGCAGAGCGGGTTGAGCAGACCGGCCGCGACGATCAGGAGCACCAGCGAGATGCCCGCACCGGTCCAGGCGGTCCGCAGACTGACCGCGCCGGTGACCAGCTCCCGGTTCTGGGTGCGCGGGTTCAGCGCGTCGATCTTGCGGTCCAGGATCCGGTTGGCCGCCATCGCGAAGGTCCGCCCGGACACCATGGCGACCGTGATCAGCAACAGGTCCACCCAGTGCACGCCGGAACTGATCGTCGCGCCGGACGGCAGATCGCGGATGACCCGGCCGTCCGTGCTCAGGCCACCGGCCGGCTGCGCCATCGCGATCAGCGCGGAAAGGTAGGCGAACGGCAGCGCGAAGATCGAGTGCTCGATCATCACCAGCCGGAGGAAGGCTTTGACCTTGCCGGGCTTCTCCTCGGTAGCCGTCACAGCCCGTATTCCTTCCACCGTTTGTCGACCAGGCTGACCACCTCGGGAGACATGGTCATCTCCTCCGGCCAGCCCCGGGTGTAGCCCTCGGACGGCAGCTTACGGGTGGCGTCGACGCCCGCCTTGCCACCCCAGAACTGCTGGTAGGACGAGTGGTCCAGGTGGTCGACCGGCCCCTCGGTGAGCAGCAGGTCGCGGGCGTAGTCGACGTTGCCGAAGGCGCGGAAGGCGACGTCGTTGTAGTCGTGGACGTCACAGTCCTCGTCGACCACGACGACGAGCTTGGTGAGCGACAGCAGGTGGGCGCCCCAGATGGCGTTCATCACCTTCTGTGCGTGCTTCGGGTAGCGCTTGCGGATCGACACGATCAGGCAGTTGTGGAAGACACCGGCGGCCGGCATGTCGTAGTCGACGATGTCCGGGATGAGGATCTTGGCCAGCGGCAGGAAGATCCGCTCGGTGGCCTTGCCGAGACCGTGGTCCTCCTGCGGCGGCTTCGACGTGACGATCGACTGGTAGACCGGCTTCTTGCGCATCGTCATGGTCTCGATGTGCAGCACCGGGAACGGCTCGACCGGGGTGTAGTAGCCGGTGTGGTCGCCGAACGGGCCCTCCGGCATGCGCTCGCCGGGCTCCAGGTAGCCCTCCAGGACGATCTGCGCCTCAGCCGGGACCTGCAGCGGGACGGAGACGCAGTCGACCATCTCGATCCGCTCGCCCTTGAGGAACCCGGCGAACAGGTACTCGTCGATGTCGCCGGGCAGGGGGGCGCTCGCCGCGTACGACACCACGGGGTCGCAACCGATCGCGACGGCGACCGGAAGGCGCTCGCCGCGCCGCTCCGCCACCGCGTGATGCGCGGTCGAGTCCTTGTGGATCTGCCAGTGCATGCCGAGCGTGTTCTTCGAGTGCTGCTGCAGCCGGTAGAGCCCGAGGTTGCGCTTGCCGGTCTCCGGGTGCTTGGTGTGGGTCAGCCCGAAGTTGTGGAAGATGCCGCCGTCACCGGGCCAGACCTGCAGGCCGGGGAGCAGACCCAGGTCGACCTGGTCGCCCTTGAGCACCACCTCCTGGCAGGCGGCGCTCCTCACCTTCTTCGGCGGGACCGACTTGAGCTGGAGCACCTTGGCGATGCCCTCCCGGATCCCGGACCAGCCGACCGGCAGCTCCGGCTTGGCCAGTGCGCCGATCCGCTCGCCGACCTCGTCGAGCCGGTCGACGCCGAGGGCCATGGCCATCCGCTTCTCGGTGCCGAACAGGTTGATCACCAGTGGCATGTCGCCCCGGGTCGGGCGCTCGAAGAGCAGCGCCGGGCCACCGGCCCGCACGGTTCGCGTCACGATCTCGCTGATCTCCAGCGTCGGATCCACCGGCACGGTGACTCGACGCAGCTCACCCGCGGCCTCGAGGGCGGCGATGAAGCTCTGCAGATCGGCATAGGGGAATCCACGCGGCGCCATACCCCCAGTCTGGCACCAGGGTCCGTCACTGGAGATCCGGGACTCCCGTTGGGCGTTTCATGAAGCTGCGGAACGTGACCCGATGGTGTCTGCTGACCGGTCTGGCCGCGGCTCTCGCGGTCCCGGCCCCGGCGATCTCGTCCACCGAGGCGCGACTGCCCGCATGCGGCGCTCCCGGCCCGGCCCCGACCAGCCCGCCGACCGGCCCCGCCACGGTGGACAGCCCGGGCGCCTGCCGCGGCGGTGGCCCGGCCCTGGAGTCGGACGAGTTCGCCTTCACACCGAGCGGCTATCACCATCTCGGGGCCGGCACGCGCGGCGAATGGGGCGGGGTGTCCGGACGGTTCTCGGTGGTGGACGGCTCGATCCGGCCGCAGACCTACGACTTCGTGGTCGGCCGGTTCATGGCCAAACGCGACCTGGGCGGCGGGCGGATCGCCTGGTTGGAGGCCGGATGGTCGGAGACCGGCTGGGCCTCACCGGGCCGCCAGCGCATCTACACCTTCGACACCAACACCAACCGGTGGCGCTTCTACGACCAGTACGCGGTCCGCCCCGGCGACCAGGTATGGCTGGACATCAACACCGACCGGGCCGGGATCTGGCGGGCCTGGCTGTGGTGGAACAACCGGTGGAACCTGCTCACCCAGCAGCGGCTGCCGCTGGGCCCGAGCGCCCGGATCGAGCAGTACGTCGAGGTGCACGTCGACGCGTCCCGGCAAGCCAAGATCGACATGCCGAAGGTGACCGTGGACAACGTGCAGTTGCGGCCGGCCGGCGGTGGGCCCGCACGCTACTGGCGCGAGGACGTCGCGACCGAGACCGCGGCGCCCTCGCGTGGCGGCTTCTGCCTGGACTGGAAGACCCGTTACGACACCTGGAGCGCCGGCGACTGCCCCGACGGCAAGCCCTAGGCGTACGAGTGCAGGCCCTCGAAGAAGAGGTTGACGCCGAACAGGTTCATCAGCATCGTCACGAAACCGATGATCGCGATCCAGGTGGCGGTGGTCCGCTTGACGCTCGGGGTGGCCCGGGCGTGCAGGTAGGCGGCGTAGACGATCCACGAGATGAACGCCCACACCTCCTTCGGGTCCCAGCCCCAGTAGCGGCCCCAGGACGCCTCGGCCCACAGCGGCCCGGCGATCAGCGCGCCGAACGTGAACAGCGGGAAGGCGAACGCGTGCAGGCGGAAGGTGAGCCGCTCCAGCGAGCCGGCGTCACCGACCCGGCGGCCCAGGGTGTACGGGAAGCCCCGCTTACCCGCGTCCCACCCGTCCTTGATCAGGAACATCGCGGCCGGCACCGCCCCGAGCAGGAAGATGCCGGAGGAGATGATGATCGTCGAGACGTGGAAGATGAACCAGTACGAGTTCAGCGCGGGGACCAGCGGCCCGACCGGGGTGTAGGCGACCAGGGCGGCCGCCCCGAGCAACACCACGAGGATCAGCGAGACGAAGAGGCCCAGGTGGCGCACGGCGGGCCTGCGGAGCAGCACACCGGCCCAGACCGCGGCGCCGACCAGCGTCGCGGAGAGGATGTACTCGTACATGTTGCCCCAGGGCATCCGCTCGGCGGCGATGCCCCGGGTGGCGGTGGTGGCCAGGTGCAGGGCCAGACCGATCAGGTTGAGCACGACGGCGATGCGGCCGACCAGCTCACCCTTGCCGGGCTCCTCGGGCTTGGCGACCACCACGTCGTCCGGCACGAAGGCTCCGGCGCCGACGAGCTGGCGTGTGGCGGCCCGGCCGATGTGGCTGCGTTTGCCGAACGCATACTCCCCGGCGTAGCAGACCATGGCGGCCAGATAGGCCAGCACGGTCACCGCCATGAGCTGATTGGACAACTCCGCCATCAGGGCGTCCCTTCCTTGATGTGCCGGGTGAGCGCCGCGAACTCATCGCCGAAACCCGAATAGTCGGTACGGGGCAGGCCGCCGGCCTCGATCGCGCTGCCGCCCTCCGCGGGAACCACCCGGAACCAGACCCTACGCCGGTGCACGAAGAGCGAGAGCATCAGCCCGGCCAGGCCGAGCAACGCTCCGACCAGCATGAGGAACTGGGTCGGGTCGTGCCGGATGGAGATCGTCGCGAACCGGCGGGTGCCGACGAACTCGAGCGTGGTGCCGTCGTCGAGCGTCCACTTCTCGCCGGGCCGCAGCACGTACGGCCGCTCGCCGCTGATCTTCGTGAGGTCGCCGTCCTGGATCTGGCCGCGGTTCAGCGCGTACACCGAGCCCGGTTTTCCGGAGTCCAGGCCCAGGTCGCCGCGGTAGGCGGCCAGGTAGAGCACCGGATTGTCCTCGGCCGGGTATTTCGACATCGCGCTGCCGTCGTCACCGCCGGTCGGCAGGTAGACACCCTCGAATCCCATCTGCAGCTTCGGGTCGCGGGTGTTGGTGGCCGGATCGATGTTGACGTCCGGGAACTGGACGACGCCCTCGCTGGTCAGCATGTTGTCGGTGGGCAGGAAGGCGACGACCTTCTCCTGGGTCGCGCCGAACCGGTCGGTGTAGCGCAGCACCGGCGCGTAGCCCTGGCCGATCAGATTGATGTTCGCCCCGTCCAGCCGCAGCGGGTCGTTGACCGAGAACGACGTCTGCCGGTAGGCGCCGCCGTCCTCGCTGACCTGCACGCTGGCCCGGAACGACTTGGGAATGCCGTTCTCCTGGAAGGTGGAGCTGAAATCGGTCATCCACAGGCAGAAGTTCGGCAGGTCGGAGGCGTCGACCCGAGGCCCGAGGACCGACTCGTCGTGCTGCGTGACGGCGTTGCAGAAGCCCTGATCCTCGCCGGCGATCAGCAGACGGTTCGCGTGCCAGCCGTACCACTGACCGAAACCGACCCCGACGAGCACCGCCAGCATGGCGAAGTGGAAGAGCAGGTTGCCGGTCTCTTTCAGGTAGCCCTTCTCGGCCGCGACCGTCCAGCCGTCCGGCGTCTCCCGCACCCGGGTCCGGAACCGGCCGCGGCGCAGCACTTTCGCGATCTCCGCGGCCGCGGGCGCGGGCTCCTCCGCCCGTCGCCCGCCGTCGACGTGGTGCGGCAGGCGGTCCAGGCGCTTCGGAGCATCCGGCGGTACGGTCGTGAGCGCCCGAGCATGCTCACGAAGGCGGGGTACGACGCACCCGATCAGCGACGTGAACAGCAGCAGGTAGATCGCCGCGAACCAGGGTGACGAGTAGACGTCGAAGGCGAAGAACCGGTCCAGCACCGGCGCCAGTTCCGGGTGCCCGGTGAAGTACTCGGAGACGTTCTCCCGGTTCACCCCCCGCTGCGGGAAGATCGAACCGGGCACCGCCGCGACCGCGAGCAGGAAGAGCAGGATCAGCGCGGTCCGCATGCTGGTGAGCTGCCGCCACGAGTTGCGCAGCAGCGCCCAGACCGGGTTGGGGCGCTTCGGCGGCGGCGCGTCGGCGGTGGCGGGCCGGTCCTCGACAACGGTCACAGCACCGGCACCTCCGTGAAGTCGACGACGGTCGTCAGCCAGATCAGGAAGTGGTCCCAGGCGCCGGTGACCAGGGCCAGACCCACGAGGATGAGCAGGCCCCCGCCGATCCGGGTCACCCAGCGGCTGTTGCGGCGGATCACGGTGAAGACGCCGAGAAGCCGACGGAAGAAGAGCCCGAACAGCACGAACGGAACGCCGAGCCCGAGACTGAAAGCGATCGCGAGGACGACCGACCGGTCGGTCTGCCCCGTGGTCGTCGCAAGGCCCATCACGGCGCCCAGGGTCGGGCCCACGCACGGGATCCACGACAGCGCGAAAACCGCTCCGAAGATCGGCGCTCCGGCCAGCCCGGCCGCCGGGAGCTTGGTGATCCGCGCCTCCCGCTGGAAGCCGGGGATCCAGCCCAGGTAGCCGAGACCCAGCACGATGATCACCACGCCGATCACCGTGTTCAGGACTTCCTTGTGGCTGGTGAGCTGCAGCGCGATGTTCGACACCAGGGTCACCATCAGCGTGAACACGACCGTGAAGCCGAGCACGAAGAGGCCGCTGCCGGCCAGGACCCGGCTCTTGATCACCATGGTCCGGGTCTTGGTCGTGGTGTCGCCACGGCCCATCACCGACTCCATGTCGGAACCGGCCAGCCCGGTGACATACGAGAGGTAGCCTGGGATCAGCGGCAACACGCACGGTGACAGGATGCTGACCAGTCCGGCGATCAACGCCGCGCCGATCGCCAGGAGCATCGGCCCGTCGGTCACCACACCCTCGAAGGCGCCGCCCATCAGCCGGTCGCCTCCGCCGCGATCTTCTCGACCAGTGGTTGCAGCTCGTCGAGCGTGGTGGCCCGGCGGACGGCGGCCGCGATCCGGCCCTGCCGGTCCAGGATCAGCGTGCTCGGGATCGCGTTCTGCGTGACGTCGAACTTCAGCCCGACCTCACCGCGGAAGTCGTAGACGCTGCCGTATGTGACCTGGTAACCCCGCTCGAAAGCCTTGGCCGAGTCGCGGTCGTCGCGGGTGTTGACCCCCAGGAACGTCACGTCCTTGGCCCTGGTCGCCTGGTAGGTCTTCTCCAGGTCGTCGGCCTCGGCCCGGCACGGCGCGCACCACGAGCCCCAGAAGTTGACCACGACCACCTTGCCGCGGTCGTTCGCCAGGTCGTAGGTGCCGCCGGCCAGCAGCTCCCCGGTCACGCCGGAGACCAGTGGCCGCTGCTCCGGGGTGCACTCGACCACCAGGTTGTTGGTCGAGCACTTCTTGGCCCAATTCTCCTCGCCGCCGCAGCCGGTCAGAAGCCCGGCGGCCACGACCGCGGCGACGGTGACGGCGGCGAGGCGGCGCATCAGGCCCCTTGGCGGTCTTGGCCGTCGCTGACATGGCGACCAGGTGGGCCGCGGGCTCCGAGTAGTCGATACCGACCACCTTCGATCCCTCGAAACGGAACGACGTGAGACTGGCGAGTCCGCACTCGCGCTTACGCGGATCGTGCCAGAGGCGCTTGCCCTCGACGTAGCGGCGCAGCGTCCAGATCGGCAGCTGGTGCGAGACGCAGACCGCCTCGTGCCCCTCGGCGGCGACCCGGGCGGCCTGCACGGCGGCGAACATCCGCTGCGCGATCACCAGGTAGGCCTCGCCCCACGACGGGGTGATCGGGTCGCGCAGCACCCACCAGTGCCGCGGGTTGCTGAACGCGCCGTCACCGACCGAGACACGCTTGCCCTCGAAGTAGTTGGCGCTCTCGATCAGGCGCACGTCGGAGGCGATGTCCAGTTTGAACTCGGCGGCGAACGGGGCGGCCGTCTCCTGTGCGCGCTCCAGCGGGCTGGCCACCACGTGCGTGATGTCCCGCCCGGCCAGCACCTCGGCCGCCGCCTTCGCCATCTGGTTGCCCAGCTCCGAGAGGTGGAAGTCGGGCAGACGGCCGTACAGGATCTTGGCGGGGTTGTGGACCTCGCCGTGCCGCAGCACGTGCACGGTGGTCCTGGTCGGCTCACTCACGATTGTTCCCCCGCGGCGGCTCGGGCCGCGAGCGGCGCCGCGGCGGCGATCTGTTCCAGCGCTGCATCGTCGATCGCCGTCGACACGAACCATGACTCGAAGGCGCTCGGCGGCAGGTAGACGCCGTTGGCCAGCATGGCGTGGAAGAACGCCTTGAACGCGGCCGCGTTCTGCGTCTTCGCGGCGTCGTAGTCGACGACCTCGGTGTCGGTGAAGAAGATCGAGAACATGTTGCCGGCGTACTGCAGCCGGTGCGGCACTCCCTCGGCGGCGAGCGCGCCGGCGCAGAGCGAGCCGATCGTGGCGGCCAACTCGTCCAGCCGCTGGTAGGTGGCCTCGTCGGCGAGCCGCAGCGAGGCGAGGCCGGCCGCGCAGGCCAGCGGGTTACCGGAGAGGGTGCCGGCCTGGTAGACCGGGCCGGCCGGGGCCAGCCGGGACATGATCTCGCGGCGTCCGCCGAACGCCGCCGCGGGCAGGCCGCCGCCCATCACCTTGCCGAAGGTGAACAGGTCGGCGTCGACCGGGTGCAGCCCGGCCCAGCCGCCGGCGGAGACCCGGAAGCCGGTCATCACCTCGTCGATGATGAGCAGGGCGCCGTGCCGGTGCGCGATCTCGGCCAGCTTCTCGTTGAAACCGTCACCGGGGGTGACCACACCCATGTTGCCGGGCGCCGCCTCGGTGATGATCGCGGCGATCTCGCCACCCTCGGCGGCGAAGGCGGCTTCGACGGCGGCGACATCGTTGTACGGCAGGACGATCGTCTCGCTCGCCGCCGCCCCCGTGACGCCGGGCGAGTCGGGCAGGCCGAGCGTGGCCACGCCGGACCCGGCCGCGGCCAGCAGCGCGTCCACGTGGCCGTGGTAGCAGCCCGCGAACTTCACCACCTTGGACCGGCCGGTGAATCCACGGGCCAGCCGGATCGCGGTCATCGTCGCCTCGGTGCCCGAGTTGACCAGGCGGACCTCGTCGATCGAGGTGCGCCGGACGATCTCCTCGGCCAGGTCGACCTCGCCGGCCGTGGGTGTGCCGAAGCTGGTGCCGAGGGCCGCGGCCCTCTGCACCGCCTCGATCACCGCGGGGTGCGCGTGGCCGTGGATCAGCGGGCCCCAGGAGCAGACCAGATCGACGTAGCGCCGCCCGTCCACGTCGGTGAGCCAGGGGCCGGAGCCCGAGGCCATGAACCGGGGTGTGCCGCCGACCGCACGGAAAGCACGCACAGGTGAATTCACCCCGCCCGGCACGATGGCCTGGGCGCGGTCGAACAGGGCCTGGGAGACCGGGGCGTCCTCCGGGTACGGAAGTCCCACGGTGGGATATGTCGTGGTCACAGCGGTCCCCATTCTGTCAGCGGCATGGAACGAGTATTGCGAGAGGGTTCCTCACGTCACCGGATGATCTCCGCCCAGCACCTGGTCTGACCGTGCCGGACGGGCTGATTCGCCCCGAAGAGGATAGGCTGACCGGCGTGGAGCGACCCGAGCTGTCCATCACGGTTCAGCGCGCACCCGACGAGGTGACGATTCAGCTCGCCGGGGAGATCGACGTGCTCACGGTCACCGAGTTGTCCACGGTCGTCAACGAGTTGGTGGTCGATGACCAGCTCAATCGCATTGTGCTCGACATGTCCGGGGTCACGTTCTGTGACTCTCAGGGCCTCGGCACGCTGGTGGTGCTGAGTCGTAAAGCACAGCACGCGCAGATCGTTCTGGCTCTGGCGAACGTCGGAGATTTCCTCATGCGTGTGCTCGACATCACGGGCCTGCGGTCGGCCCTGATGATCAGCACGAATTGAGCTCCCCCGACCGGATCCCGTCGGCCGGGGGACGTCTCAGCGGAAGTCGCCGCTGACCGTGGGCGCCGCACCGCCCTCGGTCGTGGCCGCCGCGGCGTAGGAGTCGCGACCGGCATCACGGCCGCCCTCGGGATGGGTGTACCGCGCGGCGAACGTGTACGTCCCCGGGTCGAGGGTGTCGCCGGAGGAGAGCACGAAGCGGTAGGCGTACGCCCCCGGCTCCTCGATGACCGTGCTGGTCACGCTGGCCCCCGGCACCTGCTGGCTGCCACCGCGCGCCGCCAGCCCGTCCGTACGGTCGAGGCGGATCGTCACCTCGAGGGCGGTGAGCCGCTCGCTCGTCGTCACCGTCACCACGCTGCTGCCCTGGGAGCCGCCGTCCGGGGCGACCGAGCCGTCCGACCACAGGGCCCCCTGGGCCGTGGTCGTGCCGGCGGAGGAGGCGGACGGGCTCGGCGACCGGCTGGACTGCCGCGATCGGGACGGCTTGCTGGGCTTCACCGTGGGCCCGGTCGCGCTGAGCGAGGGTGCCACGCTCGGCGTCGGTGACATCGAGACGATCACGCTCGGGCCCGGCTCGGGGCGGGGATCGCCGTCTCCGGCGACCGCCCACTGGGCGAAGCCTCCACCGCCCAGGACCGCTGCGACAGCGATGGCAGCGCCGGTGATCCGCAAGCGCGGCCCCTTGTTGCGCATCGCGGCCTGGGTGACCCGGTCGAGCATCGCCTCCCGGTCGGGACGGTGCGCCGCCGCCTCGGCGCGCAGTGCCGCGCGCAGCTCTGATTCGATGAGCGTCATCGCGCCGCCTCCCAACCGTCGATTCGTGCGAGGGCGACACTGCTGCCGCCGAGTAGTTCCGCGAGTTGCCGGGCGCCGCGCGAGGTCGCGCTCTTGACCGCTCCGACCGAGATGCCGAGGATCGTCGCGACCTCCTTCTCGGAGAGGTCGAACGAGTAGCGCAGGACCACGCAGGCCCGCCGCCGGTGCGGGAGCCGCCGTAACGCGCCGCGCACGTCGACGACGGCCGACACGTCCGGGTCGAGGGCCCGGCGCAGAGGCTCCAGGGCGAGCAGCCGTTCCCGGCTTCGCCGCCGGACCCAGTTGCGGGCCAGGTTCATCAGGATGCCGTGCCCGTAGGCGGCCGGATCGTCCGCCGCGGTGACCCGGTCCCAGTGCCGCCACACCTCGGTGAGAGCGTCGGCGGCCAGGTCGTCGGCGATCTCCGCCTCACCGGTCATCAGGTAGGCGAGCCGGGACATCGAGTCGTGGTGGCGCTCGAAGTATTCGCGGAAGGCGGCGTCACGCATCAGCATCCCTGTGGTTCGCGGGCCGTGGCCGCCGGCAAGAGCCGCCGGCGGCCACGGACGATCACTTGAAGGTGATGTCGGACTCGTTGTAGAGGCAGTTGACGCCGTCCGGGCCGCTGCCGATCTTGGTCGGCTCCTTGCCGGAGCTGTTGCCGGTGAACTTGACGCAGATGTCCAGGCTCTTCTTGCCGATCACGGTGACGCCGGAGATCTTCGCGGTGTCGCCGAAGTTGGTGTTGATGCCGACCAGGCTGCCGGCCGGGGCGGTGGCGACCACGTTCTGCACGACGACCGCACGCTTGTGCTGGGTCGAGCAGTTGCCGCACGAGCGGTAGAGCTTGCCGAAGTCCTCGACCTGGAAGTTCCTGATGGTCAGCGTGCCACCGCCGTTGTGCTGGAAGACCTTGTCGTCGGCCCCCTTGGCGCCGCCACCGTCCACCGTGTACGCCGCCGACGCGCCGCCCTTGAAGGTGGCCGCGTCCTCGCCGACGTTCTCCCACCACACGTTGATCAGCGTGCAGGAGCCGGAGCAGTGGATGCCGTCCGCGGCCGGAGCGCCGAGGATGACGTTCTTCAGGACCGCGCCGTCGGCGAGCTTGAAGAGCGGGTCCTGGCCCTCGTCCTGACCGTCGCCACCCAGAGCGCCGCTGCCGAAGTAGCGGACGTTGCCGCCGTCCAGCGTGCCGGAGACCGGAATGGTGGCGGTGACCGGCTTCTCGCCGGCCGCCTTCGGCCACGCGGTGGACGGGCTGGTGGGGGCCGGGGTGGCCGTCGCGGTCGGCTTCGGCGTCGCGCCGGCGGTCTTGGTGGGCGTCGGGCTCGCGCTCGCCGTCTTGGAGGCGCTCGCGGTCGGGCTCGCCGTCGCCGTCCTGGTGGCGGTCGCCGTCGCGGCCGCCGAGGTGGGAGCCGCGGCGCCCAGTGGGTTCACGGCGACGTCGTCGAACTCCGCCGAGGCGAAGCTGGTGACCAGGCCGATGCGGCCGGTTCCGGTCAGCGAGCCCGCGCCGGAGGCGATCTTGGCGCCGTCGACGTAACCGGTGACGCTGTTGCCGGAGACGTCCACCTTCAGGGTGTGCCAGGCGGCCGGGTCAGCGACCGCGGCCGAGCCGAGGACGGTGACCGCGCTGCCCTTGACCGACTGCAGCTCGGCCTTGCCGGCCGAGGTGAGGGCGAGCCGGTACATCGTGGAGGAGCCGCTGGCCCGGGCTGCGACACCGGCCAGGCCCTTGCTGAGGTCGAGCCCCTTGACCTTGGCCTCGACCGAGTAGTCGGTCCAGGACGCCTCGCCGGCGAAGACCCGGGCGAGCTCGCTGTCGACCTTGGCCTGCTTGTAGACCTTGGATCCGTCGGAGACCACGGACCAGGTGCCACCCGACTTCGACCAGTTGCCGGCGCCGTTCTCGAAGTCGTCGCTGAAAAGCGTGCTGGCCGAGGCGGACGGGACGAGGATGGCGACCAGCGCGGTGACGGCGCCGGCCGCACCGGCCGCGCCGAGACCGGCCACCAGACGACGACGCCGCCGGCTCGGGGTCGCGCTGGGCATTGCGTGCCGCATGTTGCTCCTACTCAGGGGGATGAGGCCACCGTCGTGACGGCGGACGTCGCATGATAAGCGATCACGCCCCGGTAGTGGTGCGGCTGCCCAGCAAGGTTGCCGGTAGTGACCCAGGTCACATTTGAACTGGGATCAGTCTCCCCAGCGGGCCTTCTCCAGCAGGTCGAGAGCCTCGGTGGCGGCCTGCTCGCCGCCGGCCCGCAGCACCCGGGCGGCCTCGTCGACCGTCCCGGTCAGCCGCTGCCACTGGGCCTCGCGCTCCTTGGACGCCTCGGCCTGCGACTTGAGCTGCTGGTTCTTCGTCCACAGCTCGACGAAGATGGAGACCTTCGCCCGGAGCACCCACGGGTCGAAGGGCTTGGTCAGGTAGTCGACGGCACCGACCGCGTAACCGCGCAGGGCCAACTGGGCGTCCCGGTCGGCGGCGGTGAGGAACAGGATCGGCACGTGCCTGGTGCGTTCACGGCGCTTGATGTGGCTCGCCGTCTCGAAGCCGTCCATGTTGGGCATGTGCGCGTCCAGAAGGATCACCGCGAAGTCGTCGGTGAGCAACTGTTTGAGGGCGGCCTCGCCGCTCTCCACGGCGACCGCTGTCACGGGCAGGCCCTGGAGAATCGCCTCCAGGGCCAGCAGGTTGTCCCGCCGGTCGTCGACCAGCAGCGCCTTGGCACGCTCACCCACCCGTGCTCACCTCACCCACCGGTAGTTTCCCTCCCATGGCGCTACCCCGTTCCGGCCGGTTTCAGCCTTCCTCGGGGGCTCCGGTTCCCTCCGCGTTCACCCAGCGGTCCATCAGTTCGATCAGCTCGTCCAGGTCGACCGGCTTGGTGATGTAGTCACTCGCCCCGGCCGCGAGGGCCGACTCCCGGTCACCCGGCATCGCCTTCGCCGTCAGGAAGACTACCGGTAGGTCCCGGAAACGCTGATTGCGCCGAATTCCCCTGGTCGTCTCGTAGCCGTCCTGGTCCGGCATCATCGCGTCCATCAGCACGATGTCGATCTCCGGATGCTCGGCCAGGATCCGAACCCCGTCCACCCCGTTGTCCGAGTACAGCACGTTGAGTCCATGCATCTCGAGGGCACTGGTCAGGGCGAAGACGTTACGCACGTCATCGTCCACGATCAGGACGGTGACACCCTCCAGTTTCCGGCCGGCCGGGCTCACCGCGGGCTTCTCCTCCACCCGCGGCGGCATCTCCATCAGCGGCAGGCCCAGCGAGGCCGCCGAGCGCACCGAGACCGCCTTCGCCGGCACCGGCGGCAGCACCGGCATCGGGATCGCGTCCGGTGTCAGCGCCTCCGGCATGTAGAGGGTGAACGTCGAGCCCTCACCCGGCACCGAGGAGACCGCGATGGTGCCACCGAGCAGGGCCGCGAACTCGCGGCTGATCGACAGGCCCAGGCCGGTGCCGCCGTACTTGCGGGTGGTGGTGCCGTCGGCCTGCTGGAACGGCTCGAAGATGAGCGCCAGCTTCTCGTCGGAGATGCCGATGCCGGTGTCGGACACCGCGAACGCCACCACCTGCTGCGCCGAGTGCAGCAGCGGGGGCGCGTCGACGCCCGAGTCCAGCGGGGTCGAGTAGATGCTCAGCGTCACCGAGCCGTTGTCGGTGAACTTCACCGCGTTCGACAGCAGGTTGCGCAGGATCTGCTGCAGACGCTGCGGGTCGGTGACGATCGAGTCGGGCAACTCGGGCGCCACGTCCACCCGGAAGTCCAGGCCCTTGATCTCCGCCTGCGGCACGAACGCCTGCTCGACATAGCTGCGGATGCCGTCGAAGTCGACCACGTCCGCCTCGACGTCCATCCGGCCGGCCTCGATCTTGGACAGGTCCAGGATGTCGTCGATCAGCGACAGCAGGTCCGAGCCGGCACTGTGGATGGTCTTGGCGAACTCGATCTGCTTACTGGTCAGGTTGCGCTCGGTGTTGTCGGCGAGCAGCCGGGCCAGCAGGAGCAGCGAGTTCAGCGGGGTCCGCAGCTCGTGGCTCATGTTGGCGAGGAACTCCGACTTGTACGTGTTCGCCCGCGACAGCTGCTGCGCCTTCTCCTCCAGGCCGAGCCGGGCCAGCTCGATCTCCCGGTTCTTCAGCTCGATGTTCGCCTTCTGGTCGCTGAGCAGCTTCGCCTTGTCCTCCAACTCGGCGTTGGTGCGCTGCAGCTCGGCCGACTGGTCCTGCATCTCCCGGGCCAGCCGCTGCGACTGGGCGAGCAACTCCTCCGTACGCCGGTTGGCCTGAATGGTGTTGAGAGCGATCCCGATCGTCGCAACCAGCCGCTCCAGGAACGTCAGATGCAGCCCGGAGAACGCCGCCACCGACGCGAACTCGATCACGCCGAGCATCTCGCCCTCGAACAGGACGGGCAGCACGACCAGGTCGTTCGGCGGCATCGCGAGCAGCCCGGAGCGCATCGTCAGTATGCCGTCGTGGGTGGCGCGTACCCGAATGGTCCGGCGGGAGACCGCGGCCTGACCGACCAGGCCCTCCCCCGGCCCGAAGATCACGTCGTGGTCCCGGGCGACGTAGCCGTAGGCGGCGTTGAGCCGCAGGCGCATGACCGCCTCTTCGTTGTCGACCAGGAAGAACGCGCCGAGCTGGCCGTCGACCAGCGGCGTCACCTCGGTCATGATCATGCGGCAGACCTCGCCGACGTCACGCTGGCCCTGCAACAGGCCGCCGATGCGAGCGAGGTTGGAGTCGAGCCAGCCCTGCTCCGCGTTCGCCTTCGTGGTGTCGCGCAGCGTGACGATCATCCGGTTGATGTTGTCCTTCAGCTCGGCGACCTCGCCCTGCGCCTCGACCGCGACGCTCTGCGTCAGGTCACCGCGGGTCACCGCGGTGGACACCTCGGCGATGGCGCGCAGCTGGATGGTCAGGGTGGAGGCGAGCTGGTTCACGTTGTCGGTGAGGTCGCGCCACGTACCGGAAACGCCCTTGACCTGGGCTTGTCCGCCGAGTTTGCCCTCCGAGCCGACCTCGCGCGCGACTCGTGTCACCTCGTCGGCGAACGACGACAGCTGGTCGACCATCGTGTTGACGGTGTTCTTCAACTCCAGGATCTCGCCTCGGGCGTCGACCGTGATCTTCTGCGACAGGTCACCCTTCGCGACGGCCGTGGTGACCGAGGCGATGTTACGGACCTGGGCCGTCAGGTTGGACGCCATGTAGTTGACGTTGTCGGTCAGGTCACGCCACGTGCCGGCGACGCCACGCACCTGGGCCTGACCGCCGAGGCTGCCCTCCGAGCCCACCTCACGGGCCACCCGCGTCACCTCGTCGGCGAACGACGACAACTGGTCGACCATCGTGTTGACGGTGTTCTTCAACTCCAGGATCTCGCCCTGCGCGTCGACCGTGATCTTCTGCGACAGGTCACCCTTGGCCACCGCCGTCGACACCTGGGCGATGTTGCGCACCTGGCTCGTCAGGTTCGACGCCATCGAGTTGACGTTGTCGGTCAGGTCACGCCACGTGCCGGCGACCCCGCGCACCTGGGCCTGACCGCCGAGCTTGCCCTCGGTGCCCACCTCGCGGGCCACCCGGGTCACCTCGTCGGCGAACGACGACAGCTGGTCGACCATCGTGTTGACGGTCGACTTGAGCTCCAGGATCTCGCCACGCGCGTCGACGGTGATCTTCTGCGACAGGTCACCCTTGGCCACGGCCGTGGTGACCGACGCGATGTTCCGCACCTGACTGGTCAGGTTCGACGCCATGTAGTTGACGTTGTCGGTGAGGTCGCGCCACGTACCAGAAATGCCTTTGACCTGGGCTTGTCCGCCCAGCTTGCCCTCCGAGCCGACCTCGCGCGCGACACGCGTCACCTCGTCCGCGAACGACGACAACTGGTCGACCATCGTGTTGACGGTGTTCTTCAGCTCGAGGACCTCACCGCGCGCGTCGACCGTGATCTTCTGCGACAGGTCACCCTTGGCCACCGCCGTCGAGACCTGCGAGATGTTGCGCACCTGGGCGGTCAGGTTCGCGGCGAGCTGGTTCACGTTCTCGGTGAGGTCACGCCAGGTGCCGGAGACGCCACGGACCTGCGCCTGACCGCCGAGCCGGCCCTCGGTGCCCACCTCACGGGCCACCCGGGTCACCTCGTCGGCGAACGACGACAACTGGTCGACCATCGTGTTGACGGTGTCCTTGAGCTCCAGGATCTCACCCTGCGCGGCCACCGTGATCTTCTGCGACAGGTCACCCTTCGCCACCGCCGTCGACACCTGGGCGATGTTGCGCACCTGGCTCGTCAGGTTCGACGCCATCGAGTTCACCGAGTCGGTGAGGTCCTTCCAGGTGCCGGCCACGTTCGGCACGTCGGCCTGGCCGCCCAGCTTGCCCTCGGTGCCCACCTCACGGGCCACCCGCGTCACCTGCTCGGCGAAGAGCCGCAGCGTGTCGGTCAGCCCGTTCATGGTGTCGGACAGCTCGGCCACCTCGCCCCGGGCCGAGACGGTGATCTTCTGCGACAGGTCGCCGCGGGCCACCGCCGTCGCCACCTGCGAGATCGACCGCACCTGGTGCGTCAGGTTCGACGCCATCGTGTTCACCGAGTCGGTCAGATCCTTCCAGGTGCCGGCCACACCGCGCACGTCGGCCTGACCGCCCAGCTCGCCCTCGGTGCCCACCTCGCGGGCCACCCGCGTCACCTCGTCGGCGAACGACGACAACTGGTCGACCATCGTGTTGACCGTCCGGCCGATCCGCAGGAACTCACCGCGCAGCGGGCGGCCGTCCATCTGCAGGGCCATGTGCTGCGAGAGGTCGCCCTCGGCCACCGCCACGATCACCCGGGAGATCTCGGTGGTGGGCCGGGCCAGGTCGTCGATCAGCGAGTTGACCGAGCGGACGCTGTCCTCCCAGGAGCCGTCCAGCCCCTCCTCGTCGAGCCGCTCGGTGAGCCGGCCGTCCCGCCCGACGATGCGGCTTATCCGGCGCAGATCCAGGTTCTGCCGCTCCTGCAGCGACACGACCTCGTTGAACGCCTCCGCCACCGCGCCGGCCATGCCACTCCGCCGGGGAAGCCGGACCTTCAGATCGCCACGGCGTACGCGACGCAACGCGTCAGCGAGCTCACCGAGCAGAACGGTCTCGTCGGGCACGCCGACGCTGGCCTCTTTAGCCGCAGTCATGCTGTCCTCACTCGCTGTCTATCGCCGGGGGCTCCCTATCCTCTCTCGCCCGACCGGGTCAATGCGAGACACGACTTTGTGCATCCACCCTTCGACGGGAGAGGATGCATGGGTGCCAGCCGAGGTCGGATTCAGGACGAGCATCCCATCGGGAGCCCCGTCCGAGGCGTTGGTGCGCCGGACCAGGTTGCCCAACGATCGGCGGACCCCCGCGGCGGCCCGCGCGCTGGTCCGCTCGGTGCTCGAGGAGACCGGTCTGGTCGGCCTGCTCAACGAGGCTCTCCTGCTCACCACCGAGCTCTCCACCAACGCCGTCGTGCACGCCAACACCGAGCTGGAGATAGAGGTCTCGGCCGACCCGGGCGGGCTCACCGTCACCGTCACCGACTTCGCCTCCGGGCCCGTCGAGCAGCTCACCATCGGGCCCAAGAACGAGAGCTCCGAGATCGGTGAGGTCGCCGAGCGCGGCCGGGGCCTGCTGCTCGTCGACCACTTCGCCAGCCGCTGGGGCACCGTGCACGAGGGCGACGGCAAAGGCGTCTGGTTCCGCATAGACCAGCGCGAGGGCGCCGGCGTCCCGGTGCGGCTGCCCAGCGCCTCCGAGACCCCGAGCCTCGGCGCGCTCACCGGGCTGCTGCGCAGCGGCACCGACCGGCACTCCGACGAAGGGCTCGCCGACCTCGCCGCCGACCTCCTCTCCCGGCTGGCGCGCCTCACCGGCGCGGCCGGCGGAGTGGTCCGGCTCGACCGGGGCGAGGGCATGGGCAGACAACTTCTCGCGCGGTACGGTCGGGCGCCCCGTGACAACGCCGACACCATCCGGGTGCCCCTGGCCGTGCAGCGGCCCTACGCCGGCGAGCTGGAGCTCGACGCCGCCCCCGAGGGGTACGCCCTGGCCCTGGCCACCATGGTCGCCGAGCGGTTCGCCCTCCATCTGGAAAATGACCGGCTGCGCCGCGCCGACATCCGCCGGCAGACCTGGATCACGTTCCTCGCCGAGGCCAGCGAGCTGCTCGCCCAGTCCCTCGACGTCAACCTCACGATGGCGCTGATCCCGCAGCTCGTGGTGCCCCGGCTCGGTCAGTGGTGCGCCGTCCACACCACCGACGCGTGGGGCCGCCTGCAACTGGCCGCCGCCACCCACGCCGACGAGTCCGCGCTGGCCCAGCTGCACGCGACCCTCGCCGAGCCCGGCCCCGAGTCGCTGCTGGCCCGGCTTGAGGAGTCGTCCCGGCTCGGCACCCAGGTCATGTTCAACTCGCCGCTGGAGGGCTATGCGGTGCCGCTCGTGGCCCGTGGCGCCCGGCTCGGCACCCTCGCCGTCGGGCGCCATCCGAAACACCGGCACGACGCCGACGAGGTCGCCGTCCTCGAGGATGTGGCGCGGCGGGCGGCGCTCGCCATCGACAACGCGCGCATCCACGACGAGCGGCGCACGGTCGCGCGTACGCTGCAGGCCTCGCTCCTGCCCCCGGCCCTGCCCCGCGTCGACGGCATCGGCTTCGCCGCCGAGTATGTGCCGACCGGCTCCGAGGTCGGCGGTGACTTCTACGACGTGGTCCCGTCCGGCGTCAATCAGTGGCTCGTCGTGGTCGGCGACGTCTCCGGCAAGGGTGTGCAGGCGGCCACCGTGACCGGCCTGGTCCGCGACGTCATCCGGATCCTGGTCGACGACGGCAAGGCGCTCGGCGAGATCCTCTGGCGGGTCAACCGGACCCTGGTCCAGCGCGGCGGCGGCCGGTATTGCACGCTGGCGATGGCCTCGGTGACCCGGCAGGCGAGCGGCGCGCTCACCGTCTGCCTGCACCTGGCCGGCCATGACCGGGCGGTGCTGGTCCGCGCCGACGGCAAGACCACGTTCGTCGGCGAGGGCGGCACGGCCCTCGGCCTGCTGGAGAGCATCACCTCACCGGACGTGACGATCACCCTCAACTCGGGCGACTCACTGATCTTCTACACCGACGGGGTCACCGAGCGACGGCGCGGCCGTGAGCTCTTCGGATCCGCCCGCCTGAAGGAGGCCGCGGCCCCACTCGCCGGTTACCCGGCAGACGCGATGGCGGCCCGGCTGCGCTCCACCACGATCAACTTCTCGGTCGAGGAACCCCGCGACGACATCGCGATCCTCGTCCTCCGCAACGACGCCTGAATTCCGGCTTCCCTGCGGCGCTGTTTCCCGGGTTCTCCCTCCGCGGTCTCACTCCCCGGTCTCCCCGCCAATCTCCCCGCCCGCCCGTCTCCCCGCCCGGCCGGCCTCCCTGCCCGGTTTCCCCCTTTGTCTCCCTGCCCGGTATTCCCGCGCGGTATCCCTGCCTGGCCTCTCCGCGCGGCCTCCCTCCCCGCGCGGTCTCCCTCCCCGGCCTCCCCGAGCTCTCTCAACCGGCCCGTCCCTCCTCTGCTGCGCGCGCCCTCGCCCTCCGCCGTTGTGCCCGGCACCTTCTTTCGTCGTTTTCCTCGCCCTCTGGTTCTCCTCCCCCTCTGGTTCTCCTCCCGCTCTCGTTCTCCTCCCCCTCTGGTTTCCTCTCGCTCTCGTTCTCCCCCCTCTCGTTCTCCCCCTCTCGTTCTCCCCCCTCTCGTTCTCCTCCCGCTCTCGTTCGCGGTTCCTCCTCGCCTCCTCTGTCGCACCTTCGAGGCCCTGTTTCTGTCAGACCCTCGTGGCAGGGTCTTGGCATGAAGACGCAGTACTTCACCGCGACCACGATCGACGGCTACATCGCCGATGAGGACAACTCGCTGGACTGGCTCTTCGAGGTCGACG
The DNA here is from genome assembly GCF_050956125.1 of Actinoplanes sp. CA-252034. Taxonomy (NCBI): domain Bacteria; kingdom Bacillati; phylum Actinomycetota; class Actinomycetes; order Micromonosporales; family Micromonosporaceae; genus Actinoplanes; species Actinoplanes sp. CA-252034. The sequence continues at coordinate 232,771 of NZ_CP191846.1, read as the reverse complement.
ACAAGGCCGGCGAGAATCCGTTCGCCTCGTTCTTCGAGGGTGTCGGCGCGTTCGCGATGGGCGCCACCACCTACGAGTGGGTGCTGGCCCACGAAAAGGCGCTGGGGCACCCCTCCTCCTGGCTGGAGCCTTACGGCAACACACCGGCGTGGATCTTCACTCACCGTGAGCTGCCGGTCATTCCAGGAGCAAACCTTCATTTCGTACGGGGTGACGTCCGCCCAGTCCACGCCGAGATGGTGTCGGCCGCCGCCGGAAAGAACATCTGGCTGGTCGGTGGCGGTGAGTTGGTGGCCCAGTTCGCCGATCACGGCCTGCTCGACGAGGTGATCCTCGGAGTAGCCCCGGTAACCCTCGGCGCCGGCGCCCCCGTCCTACCCCGCCGAATCACCTCATCCCGATACGCATTGACCGACACCCGCCGCTTGGGCCAGTTCGCCTACCTCACCTACGCAGTCCGCCCGCCAACCTGACGCTCCATCTCATCGGCCCGGCACCCCTCACCCCGGCCCAACGCCGCCCGCCCTGGCCTGACACCCCTCACCGCAACCCGCCGCCGCTTACCTCGACCCGACACCTTCACCTTGGCCCGGGCCTTCACCTCGACCCGACACTTTCACCTTGACGCGAGGCCCTCACCTCGACCCGACACGCCTCCCATCGACCTGACGACGCTCGCCTTGGCCTGACGACGCTCGCCTTGGCCTGACGACGCTCGCCTTGGCCTGACGACGCTCGCCTTGGGCCTCACGCTGGCCGCCATCCGCTCCCGGGCCGCCATCCTCTTTCCTTCCGCTTTCCTGTGGCCGGTATCGGCGGCGCGTGAAAACTGACCCCCAGGCGGCGCCTGGAACCCAAGCGCCCAAGAGAGGTCCAGATTCGGCCGCCGTTCACAGCCGGGTGATCTTGCCGCCTGGCATCCCTCACGTATCTGTGTTCTGCCTTGCCCGAGTCTTCGCCACCAGCCCGTCACCGCTGATCCCGCAGCCGCTGCTCCGCCGTCTCGACCGTTACCGCGCACAGCCACCGGTCACATCCACCGTTACCGGGCCCCGCCATCACGCCGAACCTGCCGCTGTCCTCAGCCACTGAACTCCACTCTTTCGCGGCTGCTTCCTACCGACGCGGATCACCGGACACCCACGGGGAATCTCTCGACTACGGGCTGGAACTCCACGCGCGCTCTTGCGTTTGAGCAGTGTGGACACGCCGACCACCGACGCCGATCCGAGATGTGAGAGTCGGTCCCGTGGTCCCGTCCGTTGGAGTACGGTGTGGGACCCCGCAGCCGGAATTCCCCGAGGCCGCGGCGTCGAGCCGGTGACGGTGGCGGGCTGGGTGCGGCAACACCCCACCCGCCACCGGCACCCTCCGTTTCCTGGCCGACTCGGGTTTCCTGACGACGAAGATCGCTCGCCACTCACGAAATCCTGGCCACGGCGCCGACACAGATCTCGGCTACGAATGCCCCCAAACGCCATGGCCGGGCATCCACCCGCAGCGATCTTGTGAACGTCAGCCGATACTCCAACGTCAGCCGCGGCTTCGAGGCTCCCAAGATCGAGAGGTGGGAGAGCGCCCCGACGATGTTGCGGTCGGACATGGACGGCCGGCCGGGGGTTCGATGTAACGCAGCCGTGAGCCGGTCAAAAGACCGCCCGCCCGGAAGACCGCCAGTCCCAGACCACGGCGAATCCCGAACCACGGCGAATCCCGGATGACCGCAAGTCCCGAACGACCGCAAGGCCGGGCAACCGCCAGTCCCAGACCACGGCGAATCCCGAACCATGGCGAGTCCCGGATGACCGCAAGTCCCGGACGACCGCTCGCCCGGACCATCGCGAGCCCAGGACGACCGCGAGGGTGACCACGAAGGCCGGGGGGGGCAGTTTGGCCGGGGCAGGACGATCAGGCGAATGACGGCCCGGATACGAATCCGGCAGGACGAGCCGGTCCTGATCGATCTGCCCTTTTTGCCGCGCCTGGCATGGCATGGTGTTGGTCATGGCGAAGACGCAGTACTACACCGCCACCAGCATCGACGGCTACATCGCCGACGAGAACCACTCGCTGGGCTGGCTCTTCGAGGTCGACGAGGGCACCGATAACCCGTTCGGTGAGTTCTTCGAGGGTGTCGGCGCGTTCGCCATGGGCGCGACCACCTACGAATGGGTCCTCAAGCACGACAACCTGCTCGAGGAACCAGAGAACTGGCACGACATGTACGGCGACGTACCGTGCTGGGTCTTCACCCACCGCGACCTGCCGCCCGTCCCCGACGCCAACGTGTTCATGATCAGCGGTGATGTCCGCCGGGTGCACGAGGCGATGCACGTCGCCGCCCAGGGCAAGAACGTCTGGCTGGCCGGCGGCGGCAATCTGGTGAGCCAGTTCGTCGCCGAGGGTCTGTTGGATGAGCTCATCCTCGGTATAGCCCCGGCCATCCTGGGCGAGGGGATTCCGATGCTGCGCCGCCGCCTGCTGGTCGACGATCTGATCCTCACGGGTGTCCGCGAGGTCGGCCAGTTCGCCTACCTCACCTACGCGGTCGGTGACGTAGCCCGCATGGGCCGGCATCTGGCCGCCGAAACCGCCGCTCTGATCCCCGCCCCGTTCTGATCAGCGAGAGCCCGAAACCACGGCACCGACCGCAACCGCGAGAAAGGCTGGGCCCGCGGGGATGCCGGGCCCGCGGAAGGCCGGAATCGCGGGAGAGCCGAAACCGCGGGAAAGCCCAAACCGCGGGAAGACTAGGGAAGACCGAACCGCCGAACGAGCGGGATCCGTCGAAGGACCGAAACCACACGCCCAAGCCGGACAATCCCGCTCCACGACCAGGTCAGAACAGGTCTTCGGGCTCGGCCATCGGAATGCGCTCGGCCAGGTCGGGTGGGGCGGTCACGATGACGGCCCGCCCACGCCGGGCCATCAGCACCTGTTCCAGGCCGGCGACGATGTCGCCGATGCGGGCTGGGCTCAACCCCCGCGGCAGAACGGCATGCACCACCCCGGCCCCGACCGAGCCACGGACCGCCACCGCCGATCCGACGGCATCACGCAGCACGAACCCGACCGCATGCAGGTCACGGGACCGGACCCGAAGGCGCAACGCCACATCGGACGCCCGGAACGGATAGCTCCCCCACCACTCCGGCGCCTCGGCCCGGATGACCGCGAGCGGACCCAGCTCACGCGCCAGCCGCCCGGCGCCGGCCGCCCGGCGCCGGCCGTCCCCTCGAGGAGCATCGCAAAAGAACCGGGCCCGGTCGCGGGCATGTCCATCTCGACGGCGCTCAACGCGAACTCCTGCGCCACGATCCGGGTCGCCAGGTCGTTGACCTCGGTCGGCGTGGACACCGGCCGGACCACCCAGCGCCGCGCCTCCGGCAGCTCCTCGACCGGCAGCACCGCCGACGTGATCACTCCGGGCGCTGGGCTCTCCCACTCGGCGAGGTCGACGATCTCGCCCACCGGGTCGACGAGCGCGACACTGACCGCCTGGCCGGCAGGTGAGCCGAAGCGATGCCGCAGCGGCCCGGACTCGTTGACGGCGAGCACTCCACCGATCGTGGCGCCGGGCGACGGCGGGTCGAGGACGAGACGTCTGCCGTGCCGGGCGAGAGCGGCCTGCACCGCATCGACAGGAGTGCCGGCGGCCACGATCGCGGACGAGCCGTCGTGATCCCACATGCCGTGGAGACGGCTGGTATCAACGATGATGTCCAAGCGCTGAGGACGCGTACCCCAATCGATTTTGCTCCCCGAACCGCGTGGCCGGATGCCGAGCCCGTGCTCCGCGGCAAGGCGCAGCAGCCGGGAGACGGCGTTGGAGGTCGCCGGCGCGGCGACGTAGTCGGCGTGGCGCCCGGCGACCCGATCGTCACCCTGTGCGACACGCGCGGCACCGGGACCGCAGATCTCCACGAGCTCGGCGAGAAGAGAACCGCTCACTCCGATGCCTCCCCCACAGCGAAGATCGTCCACTCTGGCACATCGTACACATGTACGAATGACCGAGGTTCGTGTGCCCGGGAAATCCGGGCGGTAACGTGTTTCCGGTGACGATTGAAGGCCCACCCACCGCGCGGCAGGCGCCCACCGAGCGCACCTTCCACGGCGACACGGTCGTCGACGAGTTCGCCTGGCTGATGACCAAGGACGACCCGGCGACCATCGCTCATCTGGAGGCGGAGAACGCCTGGACCGAGCAGGCGACCGCGCACCTCGCGAGTCTCCGGGAGACGGTGTTCCAGGAGATCAAGGGCCGTACTCAGGAGACCGATCTGTCGGTTCCGAGCCGTAAGGGCGGATTCTGGTATTACACGCGTACCGAGGAGGGCAAGCAGTATGGGATTCACTGCCGTGTCCCCGTGCGCGCGGGTGAGACGGACCCGCCGATGGGCGTCGACAAGCCCGGTGAGCAGGTCCTTCTCGACGGCAACGAGCTGGCCGAGGGCAAGGATTTCTTCGCGCTCGGCACCTTCGATGTGAGCCCGGACGGCAACTGGCTGGCCTATTCGACCGATTTCGACGGTGACGAACGTTTCACTCTGCAGGTCAAGAATCTGGCGACCGGCGAGGTGCTGGCCGACGAGGTGACCGACGTCTTCTACGGCAGCGCCTGGTCAGCCGACGGGACCACACTGTTCTACATCACTGTGGACGAGGCGTGGCGGCCCAACCGGGTGTGGCGCCACACGGTCGGCAGCACCGACAACACTTTGATCTTCGAGGAGCCGGACGAGCGGTTCTGGGTGGGCGTCGATCTCACCCGGAGTGAGAAGTTCATCGTCATCGACACCCAGAGCAAAATCACCTCTGAGGTGCGGGTGATCCCCTCGGACACCCCCGACGCCGAGCCGATGCTGATCACCGAGCGTCAGCAGGGCGTGGAGTATTCGATCGAGCACCACGGCCACCGGTTCCTGATCCTGCACAACCGTGATGCCGAGGACTTCGCGGTCGCCTGGACCTCGGTGGACAACCCGGGCGAGTGGATCGAGATGATCCCGCACCAGCCGGGCACGCGCCTCGAGTCGGTCGACGCGTTCTCCCGCCACCTGGTGATCTCGCTGCGGCGTGACGGCCTGACCGGTCTGCGGGTGATCGCCGACGGCAGCACGGCCTCCTACGACATGGAGTTCCCCGAGCCGCTGTACAGCGTCGGGCTGGCCGGCAACCCGGAGTATGAGACGAGTTCCGTCCGGATCGCCTACACCTCGCTGGTCACCCCTGACTCGGTCTACGACGTCGACCTGATCACCCGGTCGATGACGCTGCGTAAGCAGAAGCCGGTCCTCGGCGACTACCAGCCGAGCGATTACGAGCAGTTCCGCGAGTGGGCGACGGCCCCCGACGGCACCCGTGTGCCGATCTCGATCGTGGCACGCAAGGGCGTGAAGCGGGACGGTTCGGCACCGGCGCTGCTCTACGGCTACGGCTCCTACGAGCACTCGATCGACCCGTACTTCTCGATCGCCCGACTGTCCCTCCTGGACCGTGGTGTCGTCTTCGCGATCGCCCACGTCCGCGGCGGCGGCGAAATGGGCAGGCAGTGGTATGAGCAGGGCAAGATGCTCGCCAAGCGCAACACGTTCACCGACTTCGTGGCGGTCGCCGAGGCCCTGGTCCGGAGCCGCTGGACATCCGCCGACCGTCTGGTGGCCCGTGGCGGATCGGCCGGGGGCCTGCTCATGGGCGCGATCGCGAACATCGCCCCGGAGGCGTTCGCCGGCATCCTCGCCGAGGTGCCCTTCGTGGACCCGCTCACCTCGATCCTCGACCCGTCGCTACCCCTGACAGTCACCGAGTGGGAGGAGTGGGGCAACCCGATCGAGTCGGCCGAGGTCTACGCCTACATGAAGGCCTACAGCCCGTATGAGAACGTGATCAAGCAGCACTACCCCCGAATCCTCGCGGTGACCAGCCTGAACGACACCCGGGTCCTCTATCACGAGCCGGCCAAGTGGATCGCCCGGCTGCGCAGCGTGGCTCCCGACGGCACTTATCTCCTCAAGACCGAGATGGGCGCGGGCCACGCCGGCCCGAGCGGCCGCTACGACGCATGGAAGGAAGAGGCCTTCAACCTCGCCTGGATCCTGGACGTCCTGCAGCCCGCCTGACCGATCCGGCCGCCGCGGCATCCGCACTCACGGATGCCGCGGCGCTCGACCCACATGGCATTGCGCTCCGGGTCCGGCGCCGAGCTCCCGCAGCATTCCCCCAAGATCAAACCCTTCCGACGGTACGGACGGACCCGCCCCGCCGATCATGGCCGTCCCGGAGCTACCAGGCGACGTAGCCCCCGCCCCGGACCGCAACGCCCGCATCCGGGCATATGCGAACACAAGGTCAGCCCACCCGGCGCGAGCACGAGCTCAGCCGATCCGGCGCAAGCACGAGCTCAGCCCGCCCGGCGCGAACGATAAGGTCAGCCCACTCGGATCTCCTCCAGGTCCGTGTTCGTTCGCAGCAGGAGCGCGCCGGCCACCGCCACCAGGGTCAGCGCCGCCACCGCGCCACCCCCGAGGAGCAGCAGGTCACTCCACGGCACCTCGACCGGCATGGTCACCCGGAGCCCTGGCTGGTCCGCTTCGCCGACCGTGACCGTCGACCCGAGGGACCGCACGATCGACCAGCCGAGAGTCAGCGAGATCAGTACGGCCGGCACCGCCGGCCCGAGCGCCTGCCATGCGATCGCCTCTCCCAGCACCCGGCGGGGCACTCCGGCCGCCACCTGTGCGGCATAGACCCGACGCCGGCTGGTGATGCCCTCCGCCAGGGCCACCAGGATGCCGGCCGCGGCGAGCGCGATGACGGTGGCCACCGCCAGGTCGATCAACGTGATCGGACTCAGTTGGTACTGGCCGCCGGGAACGGGTGGCCGCCCACTGAGGTGGGCCATCCGGTCGCCGGCGTCCTGCATCGCCACCACATAGGCACGCACCGCACAGGCGCCCGCGCCGACGATCAGGGCGGCGAACAGCGCGGCATGCAACCGGCTGCCGCTCCACGGGTCGGCTGTCAGCCGCCGCCCGGCGAGTAGCATTCCCGGCCGCCTGCCGAACCTTTGCAACAGCTCACCAGCGGTGTAGGCGATCCAGCCGGACCCGATCAGAACCCCGGCGGTGGCCAGCAGCACGACCGCGGCCAGGGTGAGCGCCGCCAGGCCCGGCCCGGGCTCGGCCTCATCCGCACTGTCGAGGAGCCAGCCGCCGAACGGGTCGACGATCACCGGTGCCAGCACGCCTCCGATGATCAGCAGACCGGGCCAGCCCGCCGGCCGGCGGTCGCGGACCCGTCGCACCACCCCGAGAGGCGTCATGATCACCGGCCGCAGCAGGATCACCGCACCGATCGCGGCCATCACCGGCACGAGCAGCAATGCCGCGCCCATCACCACCACCGATGGCAGCACGTCGGTGGGCAGGGCCCGGCTGCCGTCCTGCGCCGGTTGGTCGAGGGCCGCCCGCATTGCCAGGAAGAACCCGAGACCGACCGCCGATCCGAGTGCCGCGGCCAGCGCTGTCTCCCACACCGCCACCTGAACCGCTTGTCCCGGGGTCGCGCCGACCAGTCGCAGCAGGGCGAACCGCCGGTCGCGGCCGGGCGAGCCGAAGCGGATGCTCTGCCCGGCCAGCACGAGGATCGGCACCGCCACCAGCAGCAGTGCCGCGATCACCGCGGTCCGTTGCTCGCCGCGGGCGATCATCTCGGTCCGGTAGAGGGCATCACCGTCGGGGATCGCCGCGACCGTGGCCGCGGCCAGCAGGGCCACGGCGGCCGGCGCCGCGCTGGCAGCGGTCAGCGTCGTCCGGATCCGGTCGGCGCGCCCACCGGCCGTGGCCAGGCGAAACAGCACCGCAGGCCGGATCGGGGAAGCGGTCGGGGTGTCGTGTCTTCCGGGAGTGGTCATCGTGGTCATGCGGCACGGATCTCTTCGAGGTCGGTGCTGCTGCGGAGCACCAGCATCCCGATCGCGGCCACCACCAGCATGAGCAGAACTGTGCCGCCGCCGAGCACGGTCAGCTGCTGCCAGGGCACCGGCACGGGAAGCGTCACGATCGGGTCGGTCACGACGGTCCGCGCGCAGGTCGCGAAGTCAGCCGCCGGATCGGTGCATGACTCGGTGATCCCTCCGCCGACCGCGACCTCGTGATAGAGCGATCGGACCAGGACCAGCCCGGAGACGACGGCCAGGGCGAGCGCGGGGACGAGCGGCGCCATGGTCTGCCACAGCAGTGTGCCGGCGAGGGTGCCGCTGGAGGTGCCGGCGGCGGTCAGCGCCGCGTTGGTCCGTCGCCGTGCCACCACGCTCTCAGCCAGTGCCACCAGCATGCCCGCCGCCGAGACCGCCACGCCGACACCGACGGCGATCAGCACCAGCCGTGCGGTACCGACGTAGAAGCCGTCGAGCGGGTCGGGAAGCCCCTGGCTGTTGCCGGTCAGGGCGTTCAACTGCTTCTCCGCACGGTCCTGGGTCACGAAGAGGGCGTGATATCCCATGGCCGCGCCGCCGATCACCGTGGCACCGAGCAGCGCGCCCAGGGTCCGGCTGCCGTTCCACGGGTCGGCCATCATCCGCCTCCCCGCCAGCAGCGTGACCGGTCCGCGGCCGAACCGGTGCAGGAGCCGCCCCGCCGTGTAGGAGATCCAGCCGGTGCCGACGACCACGCCGGCCATCACCAGCACCGCGCCGAGCAGCATCAGCAGGCCGAAGAGGAATCCGGGCATCTCCATCCGGTCGGAGAGCCAGACGGGCACGTTGAACACGAGGACGCCGGCGCCGATGGCCAGCCCGGGCCAGGGCCGCGGGCCGTGCTCTCGATGGCGGCGCACCACACCGAGCGGGGTGACCGCCACCCCGCGGATCAGCATCAGGCCGATCAAGCCGGCGAGCACCGGCACCGCCACGACCGCCGCCGCCAGGGGAACAGGCGCCGGGAACGCGTCGGTGGGCAACGCCAGTGAGCCGCCAGGCCCGGGGTCATGCAGCACTCGGCGCAGACCGAGGTAGAGCCCGAAGCCCGTCGCCGACCCGAGGCCGCTCGCCGCGACGGTCTCCGCGACCGCGATCAGGATCGCCTGTCCCGGTGTGGCGCCGGCCAGCCGGATGGCTGCCAGTCGCCGATCGCGGGCCGGGGCGCCGAGCCTGATGCACTGCCCGGCCAGTGCGAGCACCGGCAGGGTGAGCAGCAGCAGCCCGAAGATCACGCCCGGCCGCAGGCCTGGCTCCTGCAGCAGCGGGCTGGTGTAGTGCTCGGCGCCGGGAGCCGTCGAGCTCCCGTCCGGATGCTCGACCGGCTCCCCACCGTGGATGGCGGCGACCGTGGCGGCGGCGAGCATCGCTGTGGTGGCGAGGGCCGCGCTCGTGGCCGTGAGCACGGTCCGTAACGTGTCCGTCCTGGTCCCTGCCGTGCTGAGCCGCACCAGGGTGGCTGCTCTCACAGCGTCCCCACTCCGAGGCCGGTCGGGTCGACGACGCCGTCACACAGCACGATCTCCCGGTCCGCGTAGGCGGCGACCGGCGCTTCGTGGGTGACGAGCACGACCGCCGTACCCTCCTCGCGCACCGCCCGGACGATCGCCTGCATGACCTGCTCGCCGTTGAGCTGGTCGAGGGCGCCGGTGGGCTCGTCGGCGAAGAGAACCCGGGGACGGGTCACCATGGCGCGGGCGACCGCGCAGCGCTGCTGCTGCCCTCCGGACATCGCGCCGGGCATCTGGTCGGCGACGCCGGCGACGCCGAATCGATCGAGCCAGGAGAGCGCCGCCTCCCTTGCTTCTCGCCGCCCCGAACCGGCGAGAAGCAAGGGCAGGGCGACATTTTCTGCAGCGGTCAGCTCCGGCACCATCTGCCCGAACTGGAACAGCACCCCGAACTCGCTGCGCCGCAGCCGGGACCGCGCCGCCTCGGACCAGAGCCCGATGCTCTGATCGCGGAAGACCACCGTGCCCTGGTCGGCACGGAGGATCCCGGCGAGGCAGTGCAGGAGGGTGGACTTGCCGCAGCCGCTGGGCCCGGTGACCGCCACGATCTCGCCCTCGGCGACGCTCAGGTCGACTCCGCGCAGTGCTGGGGTGGCCCCGTAGTCCTTGGTGATCCCTGTCCCGGTCAGCAGCGCAGCACTCACGTGGTCACTTCCTTCTGTAGGTCGGCGACTCGGGCCAGCGTGGTCTGCAACCAGCGCAGGTCGGCGTCGAGGTGGCCGATGGCGTAGTCGGCGGCGACCACGTCGCCGACCGTGGCGCCCGGCGCGGACTTGACGGCGGTCAGCTCGCGCAGCCGGGTCATGTGGGCGACCCGCTGGGCGGTCAGGTAGCTCCGGGCGCGGTCGGCGTCGGCGGCGAGCAGGGCGACCACCACCTTGGCGAAGAGGGTGCTCGTCACATACGGCGCGGGGGGCTCGATCTCGGTGAGCCAGTGGGCGAGCCGCTCACGGCCGGAACGGGTCAGCGTGTACGCCGTCCGCTCCGGCCCACCCTCCTGCTCCTGGCCGGACTGCTCGACGAACCCGTCCCGCTCCAAGCGACCGAGCGTCGAGTAGACCTGGCCGTACGCCAGTGGTTTGGCCTGTGGCAGCCGCTCGTCGTGGGCCCGCTTGAGGTCGTAACCGTGTCGCGGGCCTCCGGCGAGCAACCCCAGGAGCACATGCGCCGTGGACATGGCGCTACTATTCACTCAGTGAATAGCCGCCGTCAAGCCACCCCCGGGAGGACTCGATGTCAGAGCGAGCGGCGCAGCGCGACGACGGCGATGTCGTCGGCCTGTTCCCGGGCACCGGTGAGCCGGGTGAGCAGGCGCCGGCAGAAGTCGCCGAGGTCGGCCTCGACGTGGACGGCCTCGGCCGCGAGCGCGCTCATCCCCTGGTCGAGGTCGGCGTCCCGGCGTTCGATCAGGCCGTCGGTGTAAAGCACGAGCGTGCCGCCGGGCGGCAGGGTGTATTCGAGCTCGGCGCGAGGGGGCGCCGCGATGCCGAGCAGCGCTCCGCGCGGGGCGAGGTATCCCACTTCGCCGTCGACGTGCACGAGCGGCGGCAGGTGTCCGGCGCTGGCCATCCGGATCCGTCCGGTGACCGGCTCCAGGGTGAGCAGGCAGAGCGTCGCAGACTCGTCGGGCAGCACCGTCCGCATGAATCGGTTGACCAGTTCCAGCACCGCCCCGGGCGAGTGCCCCTCGACGGCGTAAGCGCGGACGGCGTGGCGGATCTCGGCCATCACCGTGGCGGCGTGCAGCGAGTGCCCCGCCACGTCCCCGATCGCCACCAGGAGCCGGTCGTCGAGCATCGTCAGCTCGTAGAAGTCGCCGCCCACCTCGGTCTGCGCGCCCGCCGGCTCGTAAAGGAAGGCGAGGTCGACGCCGGGCACCTCGGGCAGGCGCGACTGGAGCAGGCTGCGCTGGAGGGTGACCGCGATCCGGTGTTCCTCGTCGAAGGACCGCTGCGCCTCCACCGCCGCGGCGACCGCCTGGGAGAGCTGCCGGAGCACGGGGAAACCGGGGGTCTGCGAGCTGCCGGGCACGGCGACGTAAACGGGCGGCCGGTCGGCGCGCAGGCGGGCCGCGGCGACCGCGACGGTCTCGCCGTCCGGCCAGTCGACGACGTCCCAGTCGGCCGGCTCGTCGCTGCGCACCAGCGATCCGACGGCCACTCGATGCACGGGGACGGCCCACCGGCGCACTGTCGAGGGCTTCCCCGTCGCCGCGAGGCTCTCGCCGTCGGAGGTCTCGGCGACCACCGCGACCGGCCCGCCGAAGATGTCGACCGCGCCCTCGGCGGCGGCCGCGAGCAGGGTGGGCAGCGTGGGCGCCGAGTTGATCGCCAGGGTGGTCTCGGCCAGCCGGACCATCCGCTCGGCGAGCAGCTCCGCGCGTTGCCGTGCACGGTAATAGCGGAGCACGGCCTGGGCCGTGGCGATCAGCTCGTCGGGTTCGATCGGCTCTACGAGGTAGGCGTCGGCGCCCCGGTTCAGTCCCTGGGTGCGGTCGACGACGTCGACGGCGTGGGCGGACACGTGGATCACCGGGAGTACGCCGTACCGCGAATCGCCTTTGATCGTCTCGCAGACGTCGAAACCGCTCATGTCGGGCAGTTTCACGTCGAGGACGACCAGGTCGAAGGTGTCTTCCAGGAGCCGGGTCAGCGCCGCCCCGCCGGTCTCCGCCTCGTGCACCGTGAATCCGGCCCGGCTGAGCCAGCTGACCAGGAGGTATCGCTTGGTCGCGCTGTCGTCGACGACGAGGACGGTGGCCGCGGGCGTCATGACGCCAGTGGGAGCCGGAGGGTGAAGGTGCTGCCCTCACCAGGGGTCGAGTCGACGCGCAGGGCGCCACCGAGGATCCCGGCGAGCCGGCGGGCGTAAGGCAGGCCGAGGCCGGTGCCCTTGCCGCTGACCGGCTTGCTCCCCGGCACCTGGTAAAACTCCTCGAAGATGCGTTCCTGCAGCTCGGGCGGGATGCCGTAACCAGTGTCGGCGACGACGAACTCCGCATCGCCGTCGATCCGGCGCACGCTGAGCCGGACGGAGCCGGCCTCGGTGAATTTGAGCGCGTTCGTGAGGAGGTTGCGCAACACCTGAGCGAGCAGCACCTCGTCGGAGTGAAGGGTGGGGATGCCCGGCTCCTCGACCGTGAAGTCGACCTCGGGCCGGGTGGCGAGCGGGCGCAGCGTGCCGCGCAGCTGACCGAAGACGGCTCTCAGATCCACCTCGGACCAGGTCGGCTCGATCCGGCCGGCCTCCGCCTTGGCCAGGTCGAGCAGGCCGTTGACCAGAGTCAACAGATCGGTGGCCGAGCCGCGGATCAGGTCGACCTGGCGACGCTGCTCGGTGGTGAGCTCGTCGGAGCCGGAGTCGGTGAGCAGTCGGCCGAGGCCGATGATCGCGGTGACCGGGGCCCGCAGCTCGTGGCTGACGTTGGCCAGGAAACGGCTCTTCGCCTCGCTGGCCGCCGCGAGCTGCGCCGATTTCTCGTCGAGCTCGGCGTAAAGGGCGACCACGCCGCGGTTGGTCTCCTCCAGCTCCTGGGAGAGCTGGTTGTAGAGGGCCATCACCCCACGGTTGGTCTCCTCCAGCTCGGCGTTGAGCCGGGCCAGGTCGTCACGTTGCGCACGCACCTCGTCAAGGGCGGCGATGAGCTGCTGATTCTGCACCGCCAGCTCATCCAGCGGAGTGCCAGGCACATGCCGTGCCAGTCGGGCGCGGATCTCATCCATCCGGTCGGGGGTCAGCCGAGGAGCGCCGGGCGGCAACCGCCGGGCCATCCGGACGACTGTGCCGGTCCCGTCATCGTCGACCTCCATCGTGTCGACCAGGCGGCCGACCTGCTGTAGCTGTTCAGCGAGCCGACCCGCCGGCCCCGTTCCGGGCTGGGCCATGGCTACGTGGAGAGTAGGTACCCCGATCGTTTCAGCGGTGAACGTGACGTCGGCGTACCCGGCCGTGAGCAGCACCCGACCGATCTCACTGATCGCGGTGGCGACCCGGGTCTGGTCCTGCGACTCAAGGCCGACCGTCCGGGCCACCTCCCGGCCGAGTTGCCGCACCACGAAGATGTCCTGCTCGACCCGCAGGCGTATCCGCATCAGCGGCTCGGCGGTCATGAGAACCGCGCCACCAGCACACCGGCATCGTCCCGGCGGGTGCCGGCATCCCGCAGAAGGGTGGCCGCAATCACCTCGGGCGTACGGGTGATCAGGCCGGGATAGTCGGTGAGCTTCCACCGGTCGACCAGTCCGTCGGTGTGCATCACCAGGATCGCGCCGGGAGCGAGCGGGTAGTCGTACTCCCGCACCTGCCGTCGTTGATGTCCGACGATGCCGGGCATGGAGACCATCCCCCGCCGCCCACCGTCCGGCGCGAGCACGGTGCCGGAGATGTTGCCGAGACCCGCATAGCGGACCACCCCGGCTTCGAGGTCCGCCTCGGCGACGGCGAGCGCGGCGCCACGGGTGTGCCCGAGGGCACGGTGCAACACCTCCACCAGTTGAGCGGGCGGAACAGCCGCAGCCCGGTGGAACACACGCACCGCCTCGTGCGACGCCGCCGCAGCCAGGCCGCCGTGCCCGAGACCGTCACTGAGCAGGACCTGCCGTCGGCCGTCGATCTCGCGGAACGCGAAGGCGTCGCCGCAGGACGTCTCGCCGCTCAGGGGCCGGGTCAGTCCCGCCGCCCATCCCTGCTCGGGCACCTCGCCGGGCCAGACCTGCACGCTCAGCACGGTGCCCCGGCCGGGCACCGAGTGCAGGTCCCACCGGCTGGCCTGGCGCAGGATCGCACCCAGCCCGATGCCGAGTGTCCCAGCCGTGGAGTTTCCGTCACCCATGGAATATGTGATGTCGTCCATGCCCGGCCCGCTGTCGATCGCGATCAGCTCGACCCCGGCGTGGTCAGCCGACCGCACCACGCGCACCAGGATGGCGCCCTGATCGGCATGCTTGATCAGGTTGCCGGCCGCCTCGGCGGCGACGATGGAGAGGTCGGCGATGCGGCGCTCCGGCATGGCCAGCTCGGCCGCCAGGCGCTCGGCGGCACGGCGCACGGCCGAGGCCGTCCCCGGCTCCTCCACCCGGAACCAGACCCCTCCGTCCAGGAGTCCTTCGGGTAGGGACGCCACCGCGCCTCCGCTCATCGACACCACTTGACGATCGTAATGGTCGTACCCTTACCCGGTGCCGTGTCGATCGTGAACTCGTCGACCAGGCGACGTGCGCCACTGAGTCCGAGGCCGAGCCCGCCTCCGGTGGTGTAGCCATCGGTGAGTGCCAGGTCGAGATCGACGATACCGGGGCCCTGGTCCGCGAAGACGATCCGGATGCCGGGCCGCCGCTCGTTGTGGACGCGGGTCACCTCGACCTCACCGCCACCGCCGTAGACCAGGGTGTTGCGGGCCAGCTCGCTCGCCGCGGTGACGAGTTTCGTCTGATCAACCAGGGACAGCTTGACGGCCACCGAGACGGTGCGCACCAGCTGCCGGACCCGGACGACGTCCTGGTCGGTCACCACCGGAAGGCGCTGGCTCTCGTCGCTCACGACGTGGTTACCGCTGCCGCACCGGGTTCGTCGTCATCGTCGAACAGCAGGTCGTCGCCGCGGTCGGCACGGCTGCCGAGCATCTCGATGCCCAGCTCGACGTTGAGCGCCGTCCGAATGCCGGGCAGTGACAAACCCAACTCGACGAGCGTGATCGCCACGGCCGGGCGCATGCCGACCACGACGGTCTCGGCGTCGAGGACCCGAGAGACCGAGGCGATGGCGGCGAGGGTACGGCCCACGAACGAGTCGACGATGTCCAGCGCGCTGATGTCGATGATCACGCCGTGCACACCGGTCGCGACGATCCGGTCGGCCAGGTCCTCCTGCAGTTGCAGGGCGACCTGGTCCTCCATGTCGATCTGGATCGAGACCAGCAGGATGTCGCCGATCTTCAGGACCGGGACGCGCTCCACGTCAGCGTCCCGACCGCTTGTTCTGGCTGATCACATACCGCAACGCGTCGGCGAGCGACGCCTTGGTGGCGATGTCGCCGAACTCGATGCCCAGGGCGACGATGGTCTGTGCGATCTGCGGGCGAATGCCGGAGATGATGCAGTCGGCGCCCATCAGGCGGGCCGCCACGACGGTCTTGAGGATGTGCTGGGCGACCTGGGTGTCGACCGCGGGCACACCGGTGATGTCGATGATCGCGTACGGCGAGCCGGTATCCACCAGCGTCTGCAGAAGGCGCTCCATCACCACCTGGGCGCGCGCCGAGTCGAGGGTGCCGACCAGGGGCACCGCGACGACGCCCTCCCACAGCTTGACCACCGGCGTGGACAGCTCCAGCAACTGCTCGGCCTGATCCGCGATGATCGACTCGCGGATCCGCACGTAGCTGTCGAAGGTGAAGAGCGCGGCCTGGTCGACGAAGCTCGAGAAGGCCACGTAGTCCCGCAGGGTGGCGATGTCGTTCTGATCGCCGAGGATCTCCAGCGTCGCGTCCTTGAAGGCGTAGACGCTGACCGCCGTCTCGGTGGCACTGAACCCCTGCCGAGCCCGGGTGCTGGAGAGCTCGTTGAGCTGGGCGCGCAGCTCGGCCGCCGCTTCCTGGCTCAGATCGACCGCTCCGCCGGCGAGCGCCTGCTGGAATCCACGCTGCAGGTCGGAGGTCTGCCGACGCAGCTCGGCACTGCTGAGCCGGCCCCGCAGACCTGCGCCGACCAGCTCGGTCCAGCGGCCCGCCAACTGCTCAGCCCGACTCTCGAGCAGTTCGGCGAAGCGCCTCGCCTCGTCCGGACTGAGCGGCATCAGTGCCTCCCCTACTACAGCGATCCTGCGCAACGGCCGGACTTTACCATCAGCATGTCCAATAGTTGCCGTAAGCCAAGTAACGGACCGAGGCCAAAGGCGCGTCCCGTTCTGCGCGCCATGGGGTACGTGGAGTACCGTTCAGCAATAACTGGAGGTCGGCGAATGTCCCTGACGGTACAAACGGAACAGCGTGACGACATGGTGGTCGTGTCGGTCGCTGGTGAGCTTGACATGGCAACCGCCCCCCAGCTGCAGGATCAGATCAGTGACCTGCTGGAGAAGGGCCGGACCCGCCTGGTGTTCGACCTCGCTGAGGTGTCCTTCTGCGACTCGACGGGCCTGTCGGTCTTCGTCCGCGCAAAGAACAGCACCGACGACGCGGGCGGCACCGTTCGACTGGCAGCGCCACAGCGCGGGGTGCTCCGCATCCTCGAGGTGAGCGGCTTGGTCGAGGTGTTGCACACCTACCCCACGGTTGACGAGGCGGTCGCCGCCGAGGAGCCTGCTCTCGACTGACATCCGGTCGGCGTAGTTTGTCGTCGACCGGTGGCGGGCACCCCGTCGCCGGACTGAAACCGGCCCCAGGAGTGTGCCCGTGAGCAAGATGTTCCAAGGCTTCAAAGACTTCATCATGCGCGGCAACGTCGTCGACCTAGCGGTCGGCGTCGTGATCGGCACTGCGTTCACCGCGGTCGTCTCCAGCTTCACCAAGTCGTTCCTGGAACCGCTGATCAAGCTGATCTCGGGCGGCACTGGAGAGCTCAAGGGTTCGTGGGAGCCGGTCAAGGGTGTGATCTTCACCTACGCCGCGTTTCTCAACGCCCTCATCACCTTCCTGCTGACCGCCGCGGTCCTCTACTTCTTCGTCGTCATGCCGCTGAACCGCCTGGCCGAGCGCCGTCGTCGCGGTGAGGAGCCGCCGCCGAAGTCGCCCAGCGAGGAGGTCAAGCTGCTCACCGAGATCCGGGACGCTCTGCTGCGTGGCCAGGGCCACCAGGTCTCCAACAGCGCCCTCGATGACGTCCTCAAGAGGCCGTATCCCGAGCAGCCCCGCTGACGAGCTGAAAAGATCCGCCCTCCCGGCACGGTTAGAACACATGTTCGATACAGTGCCGGGATGGAGCAGCGTAAGCACTGGTGGAACAGCAAGTGGGGGCGGCTGGCCCGCAAGGACGTCTACTTACGCACCAGCGGTGATCAGTGGTATGTCGAGCAGCGCGCCGGCGGCTCGGACGGGATGTCGCACTTCTTCGAGTACGACAGTGAGGACGCGGCCCTCGACATGGTCCGCGCCCTCCTCGCCGGCCCCGACGAGTGGCGTGAGCTCTCGGTCCGGCCCGCCGACCGCTAGGCCGCCCGGTGGTCGTCCTGATGCCGCGCGGTCAGCGGGCCGCGCGGTGGTGGCAGGAGCCGGAGACCCGGCCGGGGAGCCTCTTCCTGGGCCTCGGCTTCCTGGGTCTCGGCGTCGAAACGAGCCCGCCAGCCCACACCCACCCGGGAGCCGGGCGGCCGGCTCTCCCCGCCGGCGCCACGAGACAGCGCCACCACCAGCAGATATCCGACGATCACGAAACCGTGGCCGACCAGCCGGCCGATGTCCACGCGACCGCCGGTCAGATCGGTGACCGAGATCAGCAGCAGCATCCCGACGAAAGCGGTCAGCATCGGCACCAGACCCGTCGGCCGGGTCCGCCGCAGCGCGATGAAGAGATAGCCGGCACCGACCGCGACGTTCCATGCCGCCGACTCGTGCCAGAGGTGCCCCTGCGAGGCACCCAGCCCGTTGTGCGCATGGTCCACGGTCGCCCCGCCCCCGACCTGGGTCAGCCCGAGGATCAGCTGCACCGCCCCGACCAGAGCCAGAGCCACGTAGAGCAGGGTCGCCACCGGCACCCGTGGGCGCCACCGGCGCCGAGCCGGCGGCTGATCCGGCAGGGCCGCCAGGATCGCGGCCGTCAGATCCGGCACCTCCGACACAGGCGCGGTCCGGGTCAGCCGGTTCACCACCGCCGCCCGGTCCAGCCAGTCCCGGCAGCCGGCGCACCCGGCCAGGTGCTCGTCGACCAGCGGCCGCGTCACCGGGTCGTCCTCGCCGTCCAGCTGCGCGGAGAGCATCTCGCGCCACCGCTCACATGCCATGACCTGATAGTCGCCTGCGCGGCCGCCCGAGTTCCCGCCGGGTCACTGTTGTTCGTGGCCGAGCATCCGGCGCCGCTCACGGAAGGCGCGGAGGTTCGCCGTGTTGCCGCAGGTGCTGACGTCGTGCCAGACGCCGCTGTTGTTGCGCGACGTGTCGAAGAAGGCGGCACGGCACACCTGGTTGTTGCACAGTTTCAGCCGCGGCCACATCCCCGCCTGCTGGGCCAGCAGCGCCTCCGCCCACAGCGCCGACGCCAGCCAGCGCACCCCACGGCCGGTCGGCACGACCCGCACCCACCCGGTCCCGTCGGGCACCAGGCTCACCTGGACGTCAGCCGGCGGCAGCAACGCCTCGTCCACCTCCGGGCCCGCCCCCGCCGACACCACATGCTCGAAAGCGTTGCGCAGCCGGCGCATCGACCGCAGATCGGCGACGGAGAGCAGGAGAGTCGGCCCCGGCAGCCCCGACACGTGCGACCAGAGGCCGAGCGCATCGGTGACCCACCACTGGGCGTCCTCGACGCTGGCCAGCAGATCAGGGGCATAGGACATCGCCGGGCGAGTATTCAGCAGCTCCTGCACGAGAGCGAAACCGCCCGGCGCCTCCCGTACGCCGTGTCGCGCGCTGGCCTTCCATGACATATCCAAAGCCTACTCGGCTCTTTTTCCCGTGCGCCCGGAACGCCACCCGCGCGAGTGGACGATTGCCGTTCATCGGTGGACGGTCGTGAATGAGTCTCTAGACTTCAGCTGTGCGTAGAGCTCTGGCGATGACGATCGCGGCCGCGGTGGCACTGACCCTCGCCGCCGGCTGCGAGTCGGAGACACCGACCGCGACGGCGCCGACTCCGGGCGTACCCTCGCCGTCGTCGCCTGGCTCGCCCACCGGATCGCCGTCGCAGCCGGCTCCCGCGCCCACCGTCTCCTCGGCCCCCGCATCGCCGGGGCCGAAACGGAAATTGAAGACCGGGCTCAAGGGTCCCGACGTTTTAGCACTGCAGCAACGCCTCACCGAGCTGGGCTATTGGAACGGCAAGGCGGACGGGAAATTCGGCTCGACCACCCAGCAGGCCGTCTTCGCACTGCAGAAAGCCGCCGGCATCAACCGCGACGGCACGGTCGGCCCCAAAACCCAGAAAGCTTTGGACCAGGGGGTACGCCCGAAGGCGCGCTCAACTACCGGGGAAATGGTCGAGATCGATCTGAAACGCCAGTTGCTGCTCCTGGTGACCGATGGCGGGATCACCCAGACCTTCAACACGTCGACCGGCTCCAACGAGTATTACCAGCAGGAGGGTGAGACCTACCTGGCCGACACCCCGCGAGGGAAGTTCAAGGTGAGCCGCCAGATCGACGGCTGGCGCAACGCCCCGCTGGGTCTGCTGTGGCGCCCCAAATACTTCAACGGCGGCATAGCGGTGCACGGCGCCCCGAGTGTTCCGCCCTACCCGGCGTCACACGGTTGTGCCCGCGTCTCCGTAGCCGCGATGAACTGGCTGTGGAAGAACGACGCCATTCCCCTGAAAACGCAGGTCTGGGTGTATTGACGCGTTCACCGCACCGTTTCCAGCCGCCGCGCCCGTCGCGGCGCGGGAATCACCGGCGCATATCCGGGTGGCCAGGCCGCCCCGTGGATCTCGGCACAGAGCACCACACCCAGCCACGGCACCCACGGCCCGACGATCTCCACCGTCTCACGCCCGCGGACGTCCAGCGTCAGCGCCCACTCGTCAGGCCGGGGCCGCAGGCTGGTGACCGCACGCAACATGAACGACTCGTCGCCCAGGATCAGCCGCTGGTTGGTGACCACGGCGAGCAGCCGATCACTCCCGACCACATCGACCGGGAACCATCCATACTGCTTCTCACCGGCCCACAGCGGCACCGTCGGGGTCACCGCCGCCGGTCGGCCACCCCGCTCGACGAGGCCGGCCAGCATGCACATGGACCGGTAACCGGCCAGCAGCTGTCCAGGATCGTAAACCGCCAAGGCATTCTCCGATCTGACCACCGCCCGATGCGGCCCGCCTCCGACCCTGGCACGCAAAGCCCGACACCCCAAGCGAATACACCCCAAAGGTGAGCCGCGAAATCTCCGACGTATCCGGTTAATCTCTTTTGAGTCGGTCTTGCGACAGGCGGAACACCGGGACCGCGTCTCGACCGGCCTGTGCCGACCATGAGCGGAAAGCAGAGCACGCCGCCGGGGCCGGGCCGGATTGCACGTGCCGCGAACGGTGTGGGGTTGATACCGGCCACCGCCCTTGGCGAGCGCGACCGGTTGGCGCCGGACCTACGCGGCGCCTTGACCACTGACGAGCCGCGTGCGCCCAGGGTCCCGGGTCACTCGGCCGGCGCCCCGGTCCACGCAGAGTTCGCCGGTCTCGTGCTCGACCCAGTAGGTCTGCCGGGCGGTGATGAAGGTCGGCTCGCGCAGTTGGAGGCAGTAGTCGACCCGGCCCGACCCGCAGAAGTCAATCAGCTGGCACCCGGCACAACTAACGGTCATAGCCGCACGCGTCGTGCAGCCAGTAGTCCAAGTAGCGGTCCACAGTTCCCCGGGCCGAAAGGTCGAGGGCCAACCACTCGTACGCCGCTCGCACCATCTCCGCCCTGGCGAGATCCTGCTCGGCTGGCTTGCGCTCCACCCAGTCGGTCAAGGAGCCCCAGAGCGCCTGCACGTCACCGGCCAGTTTCCCAGGATGGCTCATCGCACCGCCCCAGAGCTGCAAGCCGACCTCGTAGGGATTTTCGGCAGTGACGAGCCGGCTGGCGAGTCCGGTGATCTCGCTCAGATGGGCGAGTTCCGCCTCATCCCAGGAAGTAGTCACTGCCCCTCCAGGAGTGCCGCTGCTGTACGGCCGCGGGAAGAGATCAGGCCAGCCCCGGCGAACCGGTGCTGGCCTGCTGTTTCAGTGGGCCGCCAGGGACTCGAACCCTGAACCTATGGATTAAAAGTCCACAGCTCTGCCATTGAGCTAGCAGCCCGCAGCAGACAGACTACCGGCGTACTACCTTGAAGCCCACCGGGATACCCCGAAGCACGTGTTACTGCAGCTCACAGGTGATTATCGGCGGTACCGGGCAGGTGCCGAGCCCGGTTTGGCCTACGCGCGGACGACCAGGCACGGGGCGGAGACGGCGACCGCGGAGTGAGTTCCCCCCGTTTCGACGGAGCGGTGAGCGCGTGTGGTGGCAGTTTGTTCAGCTGCCGAGAGGTGGTCATCGCTCGGGGAGAACCTCACGAAGGTGCACCGCCGCCCGGCACCCGAATAGTAGGCGTCAGATGGGCGGGGGATCCGACTGACGCGGCATGGGGGCATGGAGACCTGGAGCGGCCTCCGACCGCCAGAAACGCGTGTCATCGGCGGCAGATGGCCAGCCCAGGCTGGTGTGCCTCGCCCCGCTGACACACCGCCTGGGCTGAGCTGCACTATCTGCGGTACCAGGTGCGGGTGCTGGTGTAGGCGATGTTGCCGAGCTTGTCGTACGCGCGAATCCGTACCGTCATGGTCTTCTTCTGCTTTTTGGTGTTGACGCTCAGCACGTAGCCGGCGGTCGTGTCCGTCGCTGCTACCTTGCCGTTCACGATCAGCTCGATCCGCGCGATGCCGGAGCCGTCGGAGGCCTTCACCGCGACCTTGACGGTTCCCTTGACCTTCGCCTTGTTGCCCGGCGCCGCGGTGATCGAGAGCGAGGGGGCCTTGTTGTCAGCGATCACGGTCCGGGTGTAGCTGCGGGTGTTGCCGAGCTTGTCGGTCAGCTTCCAGACGAGCTTGACGGTGCCGTTGCTGCGGCCGGTCGCGACCTTCTTCGTGTACCCGGCGCCCAAGTACTTCCCGTTCGCCCACAGCTCGGCCTTGGCCACGCCGGAGGCGTCGCTCACAGCGGTGAGCGAGGTGGTGAAGGTGCCACGGACGTGGGTGTTCTGCTTCGGGTTCACGGTCGCGGTCGGGCCGTCGTTGTCGACCACCACGGTCTGGGTGAATCGGCTGTGGTAGCCGTCCTTGCCGGTGGCTTCGACCACGAGCCGGCCGCCGCTCGGTGCAACGGTCGCGGACCAGTCGTTGCCCGCCTGCTGCATCGCCACGCCGTTGACCTCGGCGGAGGCGACGTCGGCCGCACCGCGGAAGACGACCTTGACAGAGCCCCTGATACGCGCGCCGGCCGCCGGAGACACGATGCTGCCCGCTGGACCGGCCGTACCGACCCGGACCGTCGTGGTCGTACTGCTGCTCGGCCACCAGCCGATCGCGCCTGCCGGGTACGACACACGGTAGGCAGTCGTCACGGTGGGTTGCACCGTGAGTCTCCACGCCCCCGCCGCATCCGCCGTGAGCGCGGAGACCCGCGTCCAGGTGCCCGCCGTGGAGGCCTTCTGCTCCAGAAAGAGCCGGCCGAGAGTGGGCGGACCTGTGACCGTGCCGGTCAGCGTGACCGGGCCGCCAGGGTCGACGGTCGCCGACGACGGCGACAGCGTCAGCTGGGCCGGTTTCATCGTTAGGATCTTTTCGGCGCTGTCGATCGCGGTGCCGCGGGCACGAACACCGATCTCGTACGCCTGCGCCGGGTCGAGACCGGTCAGGGCGACCGATCGGGTTGTCGCCGGCACCACCTGCTCCGAGCCGGGCGTGACCTTGATGACATAGCCGTTGACCTGGGGACTTCCGGAAGCCGGTTCGATCCACGTCACGGTCGCGGTGCCGCCGACCTCGCCGGAGTACACATACGCGACCGGCGTCGCGGGTGCCAGCGGCGGTCCGACGGTGTACGGCAGAGCGAAGGTCGCCGTCTCACCGTCGGGATCGGTCGCGGTGAACCGGATCGTCCCGGTGCCCGCGGTGCTCGGCGTGCCCGCCACGGTCACCTTGGTCATCCATTCGAGATCGGGGTCGACGGTGGCGGTAGCGGTCAGGCCGTCAGGGAGCCCGGTGGTCTCCACCGTCACCGTCGTGGTCTGGCCGAGAATGCGAAAATCGGGGTAGTCCTCGAAGTGCACCCGGAACGAGGTCGCGACGCCGACGTTGAAGGTCTGCGAGGTGGGCAGCAACCCTGCCACGGTCGGCGGTCCGGTGACGTACCAGAGGGCCGCCGCATCGGTCCGGTTGCCGTCCGGATCGGTTGCGTGGATTCGTACCGACGACACGCCCTTGGCCGTCGGCGTGCCGCTGATCAGACCCTCCGCCGAGAGCGTCAGGCCGGGCGGCAGGTCCTCCGCCGACCAGAGGATGGCCTGTCCTTGCCGGTCGTGACCGGTCAGCTGATGCTGGACCGGGGTGCCGAGGTGCGCCGGCGCGAACCGGACCGGGTCGATCACGGGTGCGGTGTCCGACGGGGGCACGGTGGCCGAACCGTCCACCCCGACCGCGAGCCACGCGGCCTGCACCGCGGACCGCTCGGCGCTGTCCGAGCCGTACAGGTCGGCCGCCGCCTGCAGCGTTGCGTGCCGCGCCCCGACGAAGTCGGTGTTCGACACCATGTAGGTGGTCAGGGCGCGGTACCAGATGGCGCCGGCCGCGTCGTTGCCGATGCCGGTCACCGGGGCCGCACCGCCGCACGGGCTGCTGCTGCCCCACCGTGTCGCGCCGCTGCCCACGGCTAGGTTGTAGAAGAACTTGTTGGCCACACCGGACGAGCGGTGCACGTCGAGATCCTTGATCGAGGGACTCCAGCACGACACCGACTTGCGGTCGCGGGTCGGCTCGTCCATCCAGCGCAGCGGTTGCGGAGCGCTCTTCTCACTGATGAGGTAGTCGGGCTCGTCGGCCGGGTTGTTCGCCGCGAACTCGACGAGTGTGCCGAAGATGTCGCTGGTGGCCTCGTTGAGCGCCCCCGACTCGCCCGCATAGACGAGGTCGGCGGTGCGGAAGGTGAGCCCATGCGTCACCTCGTGTGCGACGTCGTCGAGTGCTGTATAGGGCTTGCGGCGGGCGTCGCCGTCGCCGAACTTCATGCAGAGGCAGGTGTCGTTCCACGATGCGTTGGCCCAGTCGACGTCGTGGTGGACGTACGCCGTGACGCCCTTGCCGTCGCCGTTGATGCCCGCGCGGCCGAAGGTGTCGTTGAAGTAGTCCCACGTCCGGGCCATGCCGTAGTGCACGTCGACACCCGCGGTCGCCCGGTCGGCGGTCGTGCCGTCGCCCCACACGTCGTCGGCGTCGATGAACGCCCGGGAGTTGGCCGGCGTCGACCCGGAGGGGCTGTTCAGCGCGTCCCGGGTCGTGTTGCCACCCCGGTCCGGGTCGATCAGCGTGAAGACGCCCTCCGCGGTACGTGTGGTGGACAGCTTGACCTCACCGTTGTGCAACCCGTGCCCGGTCGCGGTGTCGGCGTGCTTGGTCAGGTCGTACGTGCGCCGGGTACGGCCGGTGGTGGCGTCCACGATCACGACGAGGTGGTCCGCGATCGTCACCTGCCATGCCAGCGCCGGCTCGCCCTGATGGGCGTCGACGACCAATTGCGCCTCCGCCGACCCGGGCGTCTGCTTCCCAGCCGTGGCGATCGCGTCGTGCTTCGTCACCGCGGGCGTGCGGGACACGTCGACGGCGGCGTCCTGAGCCATGGTGGCGCCGGCGAACCTGCCCGCGTCGGTGGTGTGAACCACGAAGTCACCGCCGAGCACGCGAAGGCCGTTCCAGGTGCGGTCGAAGCGCACATGCCGGGCCCCGCTGCTGTCGATGACGACGTCGTCAGCCTCGTATTCCTCCCCCGCGACGGCGTGCACGGCCTTCCTGTTGGCCCGGACCATCTCGCGTGCGGCCTCGACGACTGCGGGCTTCGCGGCCGGCGCGACGGACCGGCCGACCAGGACGGGCCGAGGGGAGCGCTGGGCATCACGACCCTGGTCTTGCCGACCCGCCGACGACGGCGTGGGCGACTCGGGCGCCGGATCGGCCGCGACCGTTGCGGAGGCGCCGGCCGAGGGCGACACCGCGGCATGGGCTCCCGCCCCGATCAGAGCTGCCGCGGCAACCATCGCGATGAACTTACGGGCATGGCTTCGCCTGACCGTCACTACTCTTGCCCCCGTAAAAATCGATGAAGGCGAATAGTAGCTACTTAGGTCGAGGGTGCGGTGCGTGACGTAGTCGATCTCACGCACCCCGCAGTTGAGAGGGCGCTGTTGCGTTGTTCGATCGGGAGACGCGTTCGCCCTGGCGAGACGGCGGGAGCCAGATCGCGGTGACGAGTTCGGTGAACGCGGCGGCCAGGCGGAGCCGGAGTGGCGTCTCGGTCGCGAACTCGTAGTGTCCGCGGCGCAGGTTCTGACAGAGCTCCCAAGCGCCCGTCATGACCTCAACACGCCGACGATGACGACTGCCACTCTCGATGACCTCGGCGGGACGCGCGATCGTTGCCATCCTGGTGGCCGTAGGACGTGTACGGGATGTCCGGCGATAACACCTCCCAGGTTCACACTGACTTCCATCTATGCCTGGTGCTGTCTGTTCAGGACCGGACCCTCGATGGGAGCACTCCATGCGCCGCACCCCCCACCTGCTCGCCGCCGCCATCACCGCTGGAGCCCTCACCGCCGGCATGATCGCGGGCCCGGCCGCCCCCACCCCGCCCGGCATCCCGAGCAAGGCGACCGCGCAGAGCCAGCTGAACGCGCGGCACACCGCCACGTTCGAGGAGTTCGTCGGTGTGGGGCTGATCAGCGGCGGCAACACCGAGAACGGACTGCACATGAACTTCACGCAGATCCAGAACTTCTCGTCGACGTTCGGCGTCAACGTGGTGACCGGTCGGCCCTGCTCTGCTGACCGGCGGGGCCGGGCCGCGGAGGCCCGACCCCTTCACCCGCCGTGCACGAGCGTCCTGCCGTTCAGCGGCTCCGGCAGATCGACGCCGACGATGGCGTTGCGCCTCCCGCCGCTAGGGCAGGCGCTGCGCGCGGTGCCCCAGACCGTGACGGTGACCGTCTCCGACGTGGACGTCACCTCGGCGCCGGTGGGTGTGCGGCAGTCGGCGCCGGGCACGACGACGAGCAGTTGCCGTCCCGGAGGCTCGCTGCCTTCGAGCTGCCACGGCAGGGCCACCGCGCCCGCGTGATCGAGAGCACGAACTCAGCAGCACGAAAGTCTGATCAGCTGAGGTTCCCGATGAAGGGAGGCTGCTCGTAGTCCCGTGACGACATCGCCTGCTGTTCCCATCGCCGCATCGCGGCGACCATGTCGCTGCTGACACTGGAGTCCATCACCTTCAACACGGCGACAAGGCGATCCGAGGGCAGCCAGCGCAGGATGTAGCGCAGGACCCCCACCTGCCGGTCTTGGAACAACGCCTCCAACATCCGGGCCAGCCTCACGTCGTCGAGCGCCTCGAGCACCTCACGACCCTGAGCCTCAGGCAGCAGCGTCAGCCTTTTCGCCGCGGTCGCCGGCGCCACCATCTTCAGCTGTGCCACCAACTCCCCCACATTGTGCGCGTTTGGACGGCCTCGAAGAACCGCCGCGATCCGCCCCCACAGGAACCAGAGAAAGGCGATGACGATCAGCGCCAGCGCCAGGACGAACCCGCCATCACTGAACCAGTCGACCTCCTCCCACGACAACGGCGGCGAAAAGCCGCTGCCATCGGGGCCTGAATCACCCGCCGCCTCGAAGGCACGCGCGCCGCGCAGCCACACCCACGGCACGACGGTCGACGCGAGAACAGCAACCAACACCAGCAGCCAGGTCAAACCCCGATAGGAAGTGCACTCCACGCGCAGCTTTCGCACGCCTCGGTCGCGATGGGCCGAGACCGCGCCAACCGAGATCTCCATCTGCGCTGCCGTCTCCTCCCGCGAGCCGCCACGCAGGTGCAACAACTCGACAGCACGGCGCTGCCGGCCGCTTAGCCGATCCAACGCCGCGTACAGCCCGCGCGCCACGATCCTGTCGTAGGCGCCGAACTCGGCGGGCCGGGCCGCGCGCTCCGTCGCCATCGACATCGACGACGTCAGACCCACGCCAGCCTCGTCAGCGTCGGCGGGCAGCTCCGCACCGGTGAAGCGCTGTCCCTCGCGGACGGCCCGCTGCACGAAACGGCGGGCCACCGTGAACATGTACCGCTCAGGCCTCTGGATCTCCTGCCAGCGGGCAAATACCTCGGCGAGCGTGTGCTGCACGACGTCCTCTGCCTGCAACCGGCCGGACGGCACCCGACCGCGGGCAAGCTGGCTCTGCGCAAAGCGCGTCAACGCCTCCAGGTGCAGATCGACGAACTCGGCCCACGGGCCCGGCGGATCAACGGCCATCACGACGCTCCCCGCAGCCCGCCGACGGCATCCGCACGTACCAAACCGTCCCATCCGGCAGCTGGCCACCGGCCTCGCCGCCAGCAGGAAGCTGCCGCACCGCCAAGGTCAGCGCGGCATACGGATCCCTCGGCGCACGCCGCGGCCGGCCCACCACCAACGGCAGCCAGACACCCAGCCGAACCGCCCACTCCACCAGCATCAACCACTGAAGCTCATCCATGTTCACTCCACAGGGTGACCAGTGCCGGCCCATGCACCGACGTCCTCACCTGCTATGGGCACCGACCTCGCAAATCCGTTACGACCCCGTCGGAAGTTTTCTGCACCATCCCGGGACGGAGGCCAGCCCGGCCCTCGGCGCTTCGACGAAGAGCGTCCGCACACCGTCATGCTGTTGCGTTGTGCGATCGGGAGACGCGTTCGGCCTGGTCCGAGGCGAGGTCAGATCGCTGGGGCGAGTTCTGTGAACGCGGCCGCCAGGCGCCGCAGGGTTAGCGTAAGCAGGACTATCCCCCGTCGAAGGCCCTCGACGACCCGTCCTCCGGGAAACTGCTGAGCGCCGCCCAGACCGATTCCTCGTATGCTTCACCTGTCGTCGTCGAGGTTTTGCTGCGCACCGGCCTCGTGGGTTTGCCGCCCTGCAAGCCAATGCGATCGTGCTCATCGGCGCCGCCCACGTCGCTGAAGGCAACCGGCTGCTATTGCCTGATTCCTCAGCGTCGGCATTGGCGGGCCGAGCGACGGTGGGTGACAGACCGAGGCAGGCGGGCTCTGTTGCATTGTTCGGTCGGGAGACGCGTTCGGTATGGCCCGGCCGCCGGGTCAGATCGCTTTGGCAAGTTCGGCGAACGCGGCGCCGAGCCGAAGCCGGGTTGGCGTCTCGGTAGCGATCTCGAAATGCCCGCGGCGAAGATTCTGGACGAAGGCGTGGCCGGCGATCACGGTCTGAGCAGTGCGGTCGGTTCGTAACCCGCGCATCGGCCGGAGTCGCTGTTTGAGCCGACTGTGATCGGCCTCGACTGGGTTGTTCGCATACCGTTCGACGTGATGCCAGGCCGTCGGGATCAGGTCGGCGAGCACGGCCGAGTATATGGCTGCGGCGTCGGTCACGACTTGGACTGGCACCGTCTTCAACGCTTTCAGGGCGCGGGTGAAGAACCTGCGGGCAGCGGCAGCGTCCCGCCGAGCTGACACCAGTACGTCGATGACCTGGCCGTACTGGTCGATCGCCCTGTACACGTACCGCCAAACGCCGTTGACCTTCACATATGTCTCATCTACGAACCAGCGGTCACCCGGAGCATGCCGGGCGAACCGAGCCGCGTCAGCCAGCAGCGGCGTGAACCGCTGCACCCACCGATACACGGTGACGTGATCGGCTTCGACACCACGCTCGGCGAGCAACTCCTCGACGTCGCGATAGGACAGGCTGTAGCGCAGGTACCAGCGCACCGCCACCACGATCACCTCCGGCGGAAACCGGAAACCGGTGAACGCCGACGACGGAGCAGACCACGAACGCGACCGGACTGAGGACCTCACCGATCAACGGTGCCTGAACGCCTGGCGAGGCGACACCACAAATCCCGATCGCTCAACGCAACAGCGCCATGTCAACTGCTTCCGATGGATGTCCAACCCGCCTACGATCGACATTCGGGACCTCCTCAAGCTCCGTGACCGTCGATGTCCAACACAGGGAGACCTGCGTCTGAGGCGAGGAGGCCTCCACTTTCCTCGGGCGTCAATTCCCCTGAAGAGTGAAACCTCGACTCACCCCACCGACCGCAACAGCCGATGCATGTCATCTCTACTGCCGCCGAGCGGATGGAAGCGCGAGCGCGCGTTGAACGCCGGCCCGACCGTGCAACGCTGCAAACGAGTTCGCCTGGCAGGAAACCCAGCGCTGGCGGGGGATGCCGAATTCTGAAGTCACGAGTTGTCGAAGCGGTAGGCGAACGCCCGGCCTGTGCAGCTCGTGCAGACGAAGAAGTACATGCCGCCGACGTCGCCGATGATCAACCCGGTGGGGTTCTGTTCCGGCGCGGAATACCAGGCAGCACCGCTGGGAACGGGCGGGACGGGCCGGGCCTCCAGCGGGACCCATCGCTTACCGTCGGCGTCGTAGTCGGCGCCGAGTGCGCGGGCCAGCGCGCGCACCTGATATTTCTCCTGATCGGTGAACGGAGACGACGAGGTCCGGCCCGCACCGGTCAGCAGGACCTTTTCGCCGGTCGCAGTGGAAACGAGGCGACGAACACGGAGATCGCTGCAGCGTAGAGGTTGGGAGCGTGGCCGGTTCCGGAAGGTCTGTCCGGTCGGACATTGACTTCCACTGTCAAGAG
The DNA here is from genome assembly GCF_050956125.1 of Actinoplanes sp. CA-252034. Classification (NCBI taxonomy): domain Bacteria; kingdom Bacillati; phylum Actinomycetota; class Actinomycetes; order Micromonosporales; family Micromonosporaceae; genus Actinoplanes; species Actinoplanes sp. CA-252034. The sequence continues at coordinate 202,756 of NZ_CP191846.1, read as the reverse complement.
CGAGCCTATCGGTACCTCTTCCTTACTGCCTCGTCCTACGGAGCTCAAACCAGGCTGCCAATACGAGGCGTGCTGCGATTCCGACATCTACCTTTTGCGAATCACCTGCCGCGACGGCGGACCGGTTGCTGCTGCGGAAATGTCAGGTGGCATCCGCATGGCGACGCCCGTCGAAAGAAGGCATTTATGAAGCGTCGGCCGGAGCTCTAGCCGGCGCAGATCCCACCCGGAGTGTTGATGCAGGTATCCAACCGGCCCTATCGGCGGCTCGGTCAGTTCTCCGCGGTTCTGGCGGCCGCAGTCACAGCCCTCGTCGCTATTGGCGGACCGGCTCAGGCGGATGACGACTTCGTCTACTCGCCGCCCGATGGCGGGGGGCACAACTACTGCTACGGCAGCAGTCTTCCCAGCGTCTTTCAGACGCATATCAGCGAATCGATGTACACCTTGATCGGCTCCACTGAGGTTCCCTCCGCCGCTCGGGGAACGTGTAACACTACGGCCGCTTCGGGGCAGACGGACGTCCAGTGGGAGGGAACCGGCGATCTCGGCTCGACCACTTTCGGCCGGGCTCAATGTGCAAAGTGGTACAACTCCAAATGCGACCGATACGTGGTCAACCTCAACAAGGGCGCGATGGACACCTACGCCACGAACGATGCCAATCAATACCGCAAGACGGCCTGCCACGAGCTCGGGCATACTGCTGGCGGCTCGCACTACGCCGCATTCAACGGACCCGTCGAATCTACATCGGCCGTTTCTCCCGACTGCCTGGTGAGCGGCATTCAGGACTCCGGAAACACCGCTTCCAAGACCTACAACTCGCACCACCGTACCTCCCATTTCAACAAATTCTTTTAGGGTGAACTGCGTGCCGAAGTCTCTCAGGATTCTTGCCATTGCTGTCTTTGCCGGGTTGTCCACCACGGCCTGCACATCCTCAACGACTGACACCGCGGCTACCGCGCCGGAAGGAACTGCGGTCGCCACGCCGGCCGGAACGGTCGACACCTCCGTGTTCCGAGGGATCGACTACGACTACATGGTGTTCGAGACCCCGGAGGACCTGGCAAAGGCAAAGGGCATCACGTCGGTGCTGACTGCCGAGGTCAAGGGTTTCTCGCAGGGCCGCGTGGTCTCCAGCACCGGTCTCGAGGAGAAACGAGTGGTCATGAAGGTCTCCTTGAACGAGATCCTCAAGGGACCGCGCGACGGCGGCACCTTCGCCTACGTGGAACTCCCCCAGCCCACCTGCGCCGGCGACATCCCCTGCGCCACGGTCACGGACTTCACCAAGGCAATCCCAGCCGGCACCAAGGTCCTGGTGTTCGGTGAGGACGCACCCGAGATCGCACCCCCCAGCGCACGCCTCACCAACAACAACGCAGGACGGCCAGCAGGCACCCGCCTCATCCAGCCCAATCCCCAGGGCCTGCTCTTCGAGAGCGCGACGCCGACCGGGCCGGCCGTTGTCGGGGCCTACGAACAAGTCGAGAACATGCCCGAAGCCTGGCGCAAGAACCCCTCCGCCGGAATCGACGGCCTGAAGGCAAGACTCAAGACCGCCAAGATCGGCAACTGATCCCGATTCCCCACAGGCTCTCTGCACGACCGGCGGCCCTTCATCACCATGAGGGGCCGCCGAACCACGTGACATGCGCAGGCCCGATGTCTCCAGGCCGGGCCGCGTGAACCGATTCGGCCCCGGGTGGCGAGACATCAGCACACCGTTCGCGACTGGAGGATCAAGCATGGCTGCTACGAAGCGGCGCCGCCCATGGCGCTGAACATGGATCAGCGCTTGTCCGACGCAGCCGTGATCGAGGCGTCGCACCGTGACCCGGAGGAGTTCGGTCTCGTCTACGACCGGTACGCGCCGATGCTGTACCGGTTCGCGTTCCGGCGTCTCGGCGCCGAGGCCGCGGAGGACGTGGTGGCGGAGACCTTCATCGCCGCGTTCCGGCGCCGGGCCAGTTACGACCTCAGCCGTGCCGACGCCCGGCCCTGGTTGTTCGGGATTCTGGTCAAGGAGATCAGCCGGCACCACCGGGTCGAGACCACGTGGTTGCGCCTGGCCGCCTCCGCGCCTGCCCCGCAGATTGACGAAGGATTGGCCGATCGGGTGGCGGAGGCGGTCAGCGCCGCCGCCACCAGCGGCGTACTGGCGGCCGCCCTGGCCGGCCTCAAAGCCCGTGACCGCGACGTGCTGCTGCTGATCGCGTGGGGCGACCTCAGCTACGAGGAGACCGCGACCGCCCTGGGCATCGCGATCGGGACGGTACGGTCCAGGCTGAACCGCGCTCGTCGCCAGATTCGCACGGTGTTGGGAAATGCCGACCCGGCCCGCACGATGGAGGAATCATGATCGACGACCAGCGCCTGTTGAACCGCCTCGGCGCCCACCTGGACGCCCCTGACGGACCTCCCGCGACACTGCGTGACCGAGTCATGGCCGAACTGGCGAGTGAAAGCAGGTCACCACGACAGGCCGTCCGGCGACGGTGGTCGTTGCAGTGGCCGCAGAAGCCGGGACGCTCGTCTCAGACCAGATGGCTGCTGCCGGCGACAGCGGCGGCCGTCGTTGCGGCCGCCCTCGTGTCGGCAGCCGGGGGCTTGTTGCCCGACGGCGGGACGCCGCTCAGTCGGTCACCCGGCTCCGCACCCACATCCGCCGCCGCCATGGCACGGAAGGTCGACACCTCCGTTTTCCAGAGCGGTAGTTCCGATTTCATGGTATTCGAGAGCCCGGCGGACCTGGCAAAGGCGGAGGGAATCACCTCCGTATTCGCCGGTGAGGTCAAGGGCTTCTCGCAGGGCCGTGTGGTCTCCAGCCCCGGCCTCGAGGAGAAACACGTGGTCATGCAGGTCTCCCTGAGCGAGACCTACGAGAGCCCCCGCGACGGTGACGCCTTCGCCTACGTGGAACTCCCCCAGCCCACCTGCGCCGGCGACATCCCCTGCGCCACGGTCGCGGACTTCACCAAGGCAATCCCAGCCGGCACGAAGGTCCTGGTGTTCGGTGAGGACGCCGCCGAGGTGGCACCCCCTGGCGGATGGCTCACCAACAACAACGCTGGACGGCCAGCAGGCACCCGCCTCATCCGACCGAACCCCCAGGGCCTGCTCTTCGAAAGCGCGACGGCGACAGGGGCGACTGTTGTCGGGGCCTACGAACAAGTCGAGAACATGCCCGAGGGCTGGCGCAGAAACCCGTCGGCCGGAATCGCGGGCCTGCGAGCACAACTCAAGGCCGCCGGGATCGGCAATTGACCGAACCTGCTGACGAGATCGGCTTCGCTACCGTACGGGCTGCGCCACTGGCTCGGTCGGATCCAGGCCGTTCAGGCGTCACGGCACAGCGAGCTACCCGAATGGTTGGACGTCCTCGGCGGCTCCCAGACCGTCGTACATGCCGCGGCGGCCGAGGTTCACGCCATGGTCCAGGACATTCGAGCGGTGCTGAGCCGTTACGACGACAGATTGGGTGATCGGCACGCCGCCCAGATGGACACCGCATGATCGAAATGTTGGTGTTCACGCAGCCGTACGAGCCCGTGACCAAAGGGACAGTTGATCTCGAACGATAACGTTTCGACATGCGCATACCCGCGTTGCCGCTGCCGTTTGTGCTGGCGACGCCAGAAAAGTTGGCGCAGCGTGCCGTCGGTGACCGCTTGCCAGACACGCTGAAGGCGCCCATCACCATGACCTTCCCCGGGTTCCGCGGAGTCGGCATGCGTGATCTTCTATGCTCGGTCGCTCCTGGAGGAGATCCGTGCCGAGAAGCTGTCGACCCGAGTTCCGTCGTAAGATCCTCGACCTGCTGAAAGCCGGCAGGACCGTCACCCAGCTCGCCAACGACTTGCAGATCAGCGGTCAGACGATCTACGTCTGGCGGCGGCAGGAGGCGATCGACAACGGCGAACTGCCCGGTGTGACGTCGACCGAGCTGGCCGAGCTGAGCAAGGCCCTTCGGCGGATCGCTGAGCTCGAAGGTGAACTGGCGATCCATCGCCGTGCCGCCGAACTGCTGAAGGAGGCGGTGCCCCCAAAAGCTCGGTACGCGGCCATCACCACCCTGGCCGCTGAAGGGTTCTCCGTTGATCTGTGCTGGACGTGTCGGTGTCCGGCTATTACGCCTGGCGCAGCCGTCCACCATCAGCCCGCTCGCTTCGCCATGCCTGGCTCACCGAGCAGATCCGCGCAGTCCATGCGGCTTCGCGCGGTACCTACGGCGCAGGCAGGGTCCACGCCGAACTCCGACTCGGCCACGGCATCATCGTCGGACACAACGCGGTCGAGATGCTGATGCGCCATGCCGGGATCAAGGGCCTGCCAACGCTGCGGATGCCGAATACCTCATCCGTCCCGGTCACGGCCCATCAGTCGAGTCATACCGGCCGATCCTCGACGTCGATGACTCTGGCGGCGAGCGTGGGGGCGAGCGCCACCATCCGGTGGATCGTCGGTTCGTCGGCGTTGCGTACCTCGATCACGTCCCGGTCGTGGAAGAACGGTATCGGCCGGCCGGACGGATGGCCGGTCCAGCACGCGACCGGCGGGCAGGTGATCCAGCGGGTGCCGGAGGGCAGCGTCGCCTCGATCCGCGTCATCATCGCGAAGTCCGGCTGCTCCGCAACCACCTCAGCCCACTCCTCGGCCAGGATCGGCGGCTGCGCGTTACTGCCGCTCCACGACGTGCCCCGGGTGAGGAAGCGCTGGTCCCACTCGTCGGCCTCCGGCTCGCGTTCCCAGTGGGAGACCCGCTCGCCGTCCCATTCGTACACCTCGCCGTCGTCACCGAGCACCCACGCGTCCAGTCGCGTGGCCCAATCCGTCATCCGGCGGACCAACTCCGATCCTGGATTCTTGGTCTCGAGCTGGCCGCGGCGGAGCCACAGCCCGCCCTCGCTCTCCGAGGCGGCGCAGTTCCATAAGAGGTAACAGGAGTCCGGCCGGGGCGGCTCGTCGGGCAGGATGCTCAGCTCGGGCTCGTCGCGTACCAACGCGTCAACCTCGGCACCCAGGATTGGGTAACGCTCGCTGTCGAACCAATTGAGTGCCCGGGTGATGTGCAGGTCATACCCCATACGGGTGATCATGGCAGTCCCTACATCTCACCGGGAACACGACGCCACTAGCGAAACCACCAACGACGGGCATCGGCATCCGCGGGCCGACGGGATACCGCCAGGTGACCGGCGGATCAGCAGCCACAAGTACCGCTTCCGCACCCCCCGTGGTGCCAACTGCGGCGCCCCGGCGAGTGCTACGTCGGCGGTGCATCCACCACATGCCCAGCACTGCGGCCGCCAAGACCGCGGCGAGGGCGAGCAGGGTATGTTCGAGCAGCGCCGCACCGGCCCCGGTGAGCACTCCGGCCGTGATGAGTAGCGGGAGCGCGCAGCAGACGGCGCAGGCCAGGGCCGCATGTGTGCCGGTGACCTTGGCTCCTCGACAAGGCATCTGGTCGAACTAGAGGACATGATGTCAAGGCGCCCCGACACGACGAGGACACCACCGCGGGATGCGGCCGGCTACGCCGAGGCGTGCGCAGCCGGCCGCATCCCCCTAGTGCCGCCCAAACCCCCGCCTCTCCTGGTCACGCCCACCGCGCGCGCCGCGTTCCGCACCTTGCTCGCCACGACCGCCATCGCTGGCCTGACAGCGATCCTGCTCGCCAAGACCCTCGACAGCGCTGGAGCCCCCGGAGTCGCGGTCATGGCCGCGGTCACCCTGGGCGCCGCCCTCATGCTCCTGCTGATTCGTCGGCAGCTCGCCCGTGTCGGTGACCGGTTGATCGCCGAGTTCCGGCACGGGTACGCCACGCTGGACTGGTCCTCGGGTGGATTCTGGTTCGGCGAGGGCCACACCGGCATCACCGGCGAAGTGCGGTCGCCGTGGAATCTCCGAGGCCTCTGGCTGCTCGACGCCTCGACCGGGGCCGTGCGTCGCGCTCCGATCCCCGTCGGCGATCCACCCGGCATGTATCCGTCCCCGCACATTCCGGGACGGTGGGAACTATGGACGGGCATGGAGTGGATCGGCCACTTCGAGAACGCCGACAGTAACGTCATCGACCAGGGCTAGCTAGCTAGCTAGCCCTGGTCGATCAGCTCAGTCGATGTCGCGGGACAGCACCTCGTAGGCGGACTGCGGCAGCTCCGGCGCGTCCTTCGGAGCGGTGGGAGCGGCCGTCTCGCCGTACCCCGAGATCTTGATGACCAGCGGCGGCTCCGCTTCGTGGCCCTCGGCGGGCTCGGACACCAGCTGGCTCGGCATCGTCACGGTGAACTCGGTCAGCCGCTCCTGCCCGTCCAGCACCGCCTGGTACGACATGGTCCTCGCCGCCGGGCCGTACAGGTAGGTGGGCTCGCTGAACAGCAGGTTCGCGTCCGGGTCGACCTTGGTGGCGTCGAGCGTCCCGGTGATCGTGTCGCCGGACCGCGCCGCCGTCGTCACCGCCGTGAGCAGCGCGCCCACCTTCGGCAGGTCGTGTTCCCCGGCCTTCGGCAGCGGCGTCATGGCGTCCAGGCCGCTCTGCTCGTCGATCGCCGCCGCCGCCGTCAACTTCTTCTCGTCGGCGCGCACCCACCGCTTGCCGTCCAGCAGCGCGTTCATCTTCTCGAAGTCCTTGAGCTGGGCCGCCGTGGCGCCGTGCTGCTTGTACAACGTCATGTACTGGTCGCGCAGCTCCGCGTTGCCGTACAGGAAGTAGCGCAGGTAGACGGCGTCGCCGACACGCATCACCTCCTTGGCGTCATCGGCCGGTGCGGTCTCGGCGGGGCTGGTGCCGGCTTTCGCGCAGCCGCCCACACCGAGTACCGCGGCGAGGGCGACGGCGAGCGTTCTCGTGGCTGTCACCGCCCCAACATAAAGACCTTGATCAACCGCCTGCCGGGGCCCACCTTGGCCGGGTGCCCGGGCATCGGTGTCCGGGTCTGCAGCCCCGCACACCGGCACCGCCCTCATCCGGCGGCTGTTCGTCGGTACCGACAAGGTCCGGATCATCCGATGAGTGAGGTGTTAGCGTCACTCATGGGCACCCCAGCCTCTGGCGGCAGACGACCGCGGCTGCCCCTGCCGGTTCGCGTGACCATCGCCGGTGCACTGATGGCTGTGGGCGCCGTCGGAGGCTTTGCCTGTGGCTTCATGGCCTTGGTCCAATACGGCGGCGGACGATTCGCTGAGGACCCCTGGCAGTTGTGGTTCGCGCTGTACAGCATCGGTGCCCTCGCCTGCCTGGCCGGGCCGGTCACCGCCTGGTGGTTTCTACTACCCCGCGCCCGATGGTGGGGAATTGCTGCCATGGCAGCGGCCACGGTGATATGGATCCGGCTAACACTGCAATTCGACTGACCGTCAGTTCGCAGATCCCGTCCAGGTCGAGAGACCTACGAGCACCACAGATAGCGGCGGTGTGCCGGCAGTAGTACTGCCGGCGCACCGCCGTCTGCATGGGTATCGCCGCTCCGGACGGCGCGCCAATCTGCGAGCGATATCGGCTCCGGAGCAAGAAGGCGCGGCTTGGCGAAACCGACGAGCGGAGACAGCGACGTTAGTGTCGAAGTCCCACTCGAACTTGCCCTATCCGGATCTCAACCGCCGAGCAAGACAGGAGCAGCCGGGGTACACAGTGGATGCAAGGCAGGCGCAAACATCCAGGTCAACGGGGAGGTCAGGGAGTCAGCGAAGCTAATCTGGGGTTAAAAGTCCACAGCTCTGCCATTGAGCTAGCAGCCCGCAGCAGACAGACTGCCGGCGTACGACCTTGAAGCCCACCGGGATACCCCGAAGCACGTGTTTCCGCATTTCAGAGGCCATTCTCGGGTGTTCCGACGTGCGCGGGGCCTCGTTGCCGCCTCGGGCTCCGGCAACCGGACCGGGCCCACGGGCGAGCGACCTCGGAGCCGCAATCCGACCTGGCGTGGGTCGCCTCGAGGACTTTCGTCAGGTTGATCTGTGGCATCGATCAAGTATCGCCCTGATCTCACAGGGAAATGCGCTCTGTCGAGCACAGCATCACGGGAAGCAGCACCGCGAACCAACGTGGCCCACTGGCGGGCTCTCGCTCCGGAATCGAGCCCTTGCGGTGACAAGTGTCACTACCTGTGCGGATAGAACCAGGGAGAAATCGCCGCGCTGACTCCAACGGCCTGTCCCTGATCGGCGGACCACCGCCTGCGTGACCGCGCCTACCAGGGTCACGATCGGGGCGATCATCGGTCGCATCTCTTGTTACCTTCCCTCGGCTACTGTTCAATCCGTCATCAGGTGCGATGCGAAGAGCGACGACTTCGCTCGGGAATCACGGTCACGGATAGGTAACGGGGGATTCGGTGTTCAACAATCAGCCACCCCCTGGTCAGGTGGATCGGGAATCGTCACCGGTCATGCAACGGACCACCGGCATTGCCGCGCTCGTCGCCCTGACCACTCTGGCCGCCGGTTTCCCGGCGTATGCGGCGGAGCGCCCGCCCCGGGAGATCACCGCTACCGTCGAGACCCCGAGCCTCTTCGACGACGAGGCCGGCGGTGACGCGGACGCCGACGACCCCGCGATCTGGATCAACCCGGCTGACAAGGGCCGCAGTCTGGTCATCGGCACCGCCAAGAACGGCGGCCTGCGCGTCTACGACCTCAAAGGCCGCGAGATCCAGTCGATCGCCACACCCGACGGCGGCCGTTTCAACAACGTCGACATCCTGAGCGGCTTCAAGCTCGGCCGGAAGAGGATCGACGTCGCCGTCGTCACCGACCGCGGCCTCGACAAGCTGCGCATCTACAAGATCGAGGCGAACGGCCTCACCGACATCACTTCGGCCGATGTCCCGCTGCTCTTCTCCAAGGACGAGGCCGAGGTCGAAGAGCAGGCGACCGGCTACGGCGTCGCCGTCTACGACCGTTACGCGGTGGTGAGCCGCCGGCACAGCACGCGGCTGGGCATTTTCCGACTCGAGGAGAAGAACGGAAAGGTCACCTACCGCACCACCGACACCCTGGACCTGCCGCGCGAGTTCCGCCTGCCGAACGGCGAGCGCTGGACCCCGTGCCTGGAGCCCGGCGAGGACCCGCAGGTCGAGGGCATGGTCATCGACGCGGAGGCGGGCGTGCTCTACGCCGCCCAGGAGGACGTCGCCCTCTGGCGCATCAACCTGACCGGCGGCACGTTCAGCAGCATCCCGCGGGTGGTCGAGCGGGTCCGCGAGTTCGGCCAGCCGGCCACCTACGACCCGGAGACGGAGGAGTGCACCGTCGAGTATGTGAACGGCTTCGGCGGCCGCATCACCGCCGACGTCGAAGGCGCCGCCATCTACCCCACCGGCAAGCGCAGCGGCTACCTGATCGTTTCCAGTCAAGGTGACAGCCGCTTCTTCGTCTACGACCGCCGTACCAACAAGCCGCTGACCATCTTCTCGGTCACCGACGGTCGCAACGTCGACGGCGTCCAGCACTCCGACGGCGCCGCCGTCACCGCGGTCGCCCTCCCGGGCTACCCGAGGGGCCTCCTGGTCCTCCACGACGGCGAGAACACTCCGGCGGACGGCCGCACCAGCACGAACTTCAAGTTCGTCGACTGGCGCTCGCTGGGCCTGCCTTCCTGACGCAGAGACAACCAGGCCGGGCTTCTCTCCGCGGAGAGGCCCGGCCTTTTCAAAACCCAGATTCGGTACGTGCCACAACTCCCACAACCGCACCACCGAGCTCCCGGCTGCGCCGCGACGGCACCCAGCCCGCTCCGCGTCCAGCGAGGTAACCCGTCCGCCGGCATTCGGCCTGGCACGGCTCCGGATTGCCCCGGGAAAGCAGAAAGGCCCACCCGTTACCCGGGTGGGCCTTTCCATACGTTGAGTCCGGCGGCGTCCTACTCTCCCACACCCTCCCGAGTGCAGTACCATCGGCGCTGAAGGGCTTAGCTACCGGGTTCGGAATGTAACCGGGCGTTTCCCCTCCGCTATGACCACCGAAACACCTTTCAGCAACAGCGAAGAACCAGCAACTCTCCGGAGCCGGCCATTCCTGGCCGACCAACCGTCAAGGTGGTTGTTCGTTTGCTGTGAATCACACAGTGGACGCAAGCGCAATGTATAGGGTGGTTAAGCCCTCGGCCTATTAGTACCGGTCAACTCAACACGTTACCGTGCTTACATCTCCGGCCTATCAACCCAGTAGTCTAGCTGGGAGCCTTACCCACTCAAGGTGGTGGGATACCTCATCTCGAAGCAGGCTTCCCGCTTAGATGCTTTCAGCGGTTATCCCTTCCGAACGTAGCCAACCAGCCATGCTCCTGGCGGAACAACTGGCACACCAGAGGTTCGTCCGTCCCGGTCCTCTCGTACTAGGGACAGCCCTTCTCAAGTATCCAACGCGCACGGCGGATAGGGACCGAACTGTCTCACGACGTTCTAAACCCAGCTCGCGTACCGCTTTAATGGGCGAACAGCCCAACCCTTGGGACCTGCTACAGCCCCAGGATGCGACGAGCCGACATCGAGGTGCCAAACCATCCCGTCGATATGGACTCTTGGGGAAGATCAGCCTGTTATCCCCGGGGTACCTTTTATCCGTTGAGCGACACCGCTTCCACACGCAAGTGCCGGATCACTAGTCCCGACTTTCGTCCCTGCTCGACCCGTCAGTCTCACAGTCAAGCTCCCTTGTGCACTTACACTCAACACCTGATTGCCAACCAGGCTGAGGGAACCTTTGGGCGCCTCCGTTACCCTTTAGGAGGCAACCGCCCCAGTTAAACTACCCACCAGACACTGTCCCTCGACCCGATCAGGGCCGCAAGTTAGATACCCAAACCCAACAGAGTGGTATTTCAACAATGCCTCCACCCGAACTGGCGTCCGAGCTTCACCGGCTCCCACCTATCCTACACAATTAAATTCGGATACCAATGTCAAGCTATAGTAAAGGTCCCGGGGTCTTTCCGTCCTGCCGCGCGTAACGAGCATCTTTACTCGTACTGCAATTTCGCCGGGCCTGTGGTTGAGACAGTGGGGAAGTCGTTACGCCATTCGTGCAGGTCGGAACTTACCCGACAAGGAATTTCGCTACCTTAGGATGGTTATAGTTACCACCGCCGTTTACTGGCGCTTAAGTTCTCCGCTTCGCCCCGAAGAGCTAACAGGTCCCCTTAACGTTCCAGCACCGGGCAGGCGTCAGTCCATATACATCGTCTTACGACTTGGCATGGACCTGTGTTTTTAGTAAACAGTCGCTTCCCCCTGCTCTCTGCGGCCATACCACGCTCCACCCGCAAGGGGCTTCACGCGTCCGGCCCCCTTCTCCCTAAGTTACGGGGGCAATTTGCCGAGTTCCTTAACCACAGTTCACCCGTCGCCTTGGTATTCTCTACCTGACCACCTGTGTCGGTTTAGGGTACGGGCCGCTCAGAACATCGCTAGAGGCTTTTCTCGGCAGCATAGGATCAATGACTTCACCAGAACGGCTCGGCATCACGTCTCAGACTATATGCACCGCGGATTTGCCTACGGTACGTCCTACACGCTTACCCCGGCACAACCACCGGCCGGGATCATCTACCTTCCTGCGTCACCCCATCGCTAAACTACTACCCGTCAAGGTCCTAGTCTCCCGCATCGCCGGCCGAAGCCATTGAATTGTTCAAGTAGTTAGTACAACGAAGTTCGTCTTGGGCGCTCTTTTGCGGGTACGGGAATATCAACCCGTTATCCATCGACTACGCCTCTCGGCCTCGCCTTAGGCCCCGACTCACCCAGGGCGGATTAGCCTGGCCCTGGAACCCTTGGTCATCCGGCGGAAGGGGTTCTCACCCTTCATTCGCTACTCATGCCTGCATTCTCACTCGTATGGCGTCCACGGCTGGATCACTCCGCCGCTTCACCCGCCATACGACGCTCCCCTACCCATCCACACACCTGCACCCCAGAAACAAGTCCTGGAGCGGGGTAAAGTGTGAATGCCACAGCTTCGGCGGTGTGCTTGAGCCCCGCTACATTGTCGGCGCGGAACCACTTGACCAGTGAGCTATTACGCACTCTTTAAAGGGTGGCTGCTTCTAAGCCAACCTCCTGGTTGTCCATGCGATCCCACATCCTTTTCCACTTAGCACACGCTTAGGGGCCTTAGCTGGCGATCTGGGCTGTTTCCCTCTCGACTACGAAGCTTATCCCCCGCAGTCTCACTGCCGCGCTCTCACTTACCGGCATTCGGAGTTTGGCTGATTTCAGTAAGCTTGTGGGCCCCCTAGACCATCCAGTGCTCTACCTCCGGCAAGAAACACGCGACGCTGCACCTAAATGCATTTCGGGGAGAACCAGCTATCACGGAGTTTGATTGGCCTTTCACCCCTAACCACAGGTCATCCCCCAACTTTTCAACGTTGGTGGGTTCGGTCCTCCACGCAGTCTTACCCACGCTTCAACCTGCCCATGGCTAGATCACTCCGCTTCGGGTCTAGAACATGCGACTAAAAGCGCCCTATTCAGACTCGCTTTCGCTACGGCTACCCCACACGGGTTAACCTCGCCACATGCCACTAACTCGCAGGCTCATTCTTCAAAAGGCACGCCATCACCCCTAAAGGCTCTGACGGATTGTAGGCGAACGGTTTCAGGTACTATTTCACTCCCCTCCCGGGGTACTTTTCACCATTCCCTCACGGTACTTGTCCGCTATCGGTCACCAGGAAGTATTCAGCCTTACCAGGTGGTCCTGGCAGATTCACAGCAGATTCTAGGAGTCCGCTGCTACTCGGGTGTT
>NZ_CP191846.1:0-187500 GCF_050956125.1 Actinoplanes sp. CA-252034 | reverse complement strand
AACGCTCCGCTTCCGCGGCCCGCCCTCCGGGGCACTCGCTCCACTTTACTAGGCCTTCTCGGTGTTGTCAACCGGTTTCTCCCGGTTGGACCCGATCTGCCCTAGTATCTCCGCACTCAAGCCCACGGCTAAGCCGTGATCCGAAGTTCAGAGGTTTTCCGTCAGGACGGCCGGCCGGGCCCCAAAGTTCAGGTCCCGCTCGCTCGCCCGTCTCCCTGGCGGCTCCCAAAACATTACTCGTTGGTTCCCCGGGCTCCAAATCGGGGGTCACCCTTAGTCGTTTCCGCAGCTCAGGCTTGATATCCACGGCGCCGAAAGTCATCCGCGACGGAGGAAGACAGGAAGGGGAAGACGGCCGGGACGAGACGCGAAGGAAGACAGAAGGAGGGAGCGGTCAGGGGTGGCGGACCTCGACCATGCCGTCACGAACCCGAACCGGCAGCACCGGCTGGTCATTACCGGCCGGACCATGGATCACGGCGCCGTCGGTGACCCGGAACGTGCTCCCGTGCCACGGGCAGACCACACAACCGTCGGTGATCTCGCCTTCGCTGAGCGGGCCACCCTCGTGCGAGCACCTGTCGATCAGCGCACTGACGTGATCGCCCTGGCGGACGAGCAGCACCGCGGTGTCACCGGCCCGGCGGGCGGCCGGCTTGCCCTCGGGCAGGGAGGCGAGTGACCCGACCACGGTCCACTCCTCCGGCACGCGCGCGACCTCGGGCGCCGCGTGGCTGATGCCGCCGCCCTGGGCGTACGAGAGATGCCCGCCCAGGTATGCGCCCGCACCGGCCACCGAGAGGCCGGCGAAGGCCAGCGCCTTGCCTCGTGTGGACCGGCCGGTGAGCCGGGCGATCAGGGAGCCGGCGTAGAGGCCGGTGGCCACGAGGTTGGTGACGGCGTGGACGAGCCCGACCCGGCGGCGGTCCTTGGTCATCTCCGACCAGTCGACCCACCCGGCCGCGGCGGCCGGCAGCACACCGGCCAGGCCGACTGCGATGAGGACGGTCGAGGATCGGGCGGCGGACGGTCGGAGGTCGAGGACCGCGGCGGAGAGGAACGCCCCGACCGGCACCTGGACGAGCACGGGATGGAGTGGGTGTCCCATCCAGCTGCCGTGCAGGAGGTCGCGCAGGGTGCGCGGCCGGACCGCGGATGTGACCGCGGCCTGCAGCTTGTCGCTGGCGCCGTCGAGGGCGTCGGCCTGTTCGATCCGGGTGATTACCTGCCGCAACATGTATGTGGCGGTGCCCACCCGGATCCGGGTCAAACCTCAGGCGGGGGCGAGAGCTTTCAGCGCGTCCCCGATGCCGCGGTGGAATGTGGGGTACGCCCAGATCTGGCTGAGCAGGGTGCTGATCGGCACCTCGGCGTGGATGGCGACGGCGAGCGCCCCGATCATCTCGCCGCCGGCCGGCCCCGCGGTGGTGGCGCCGACCAGCACACCCCGGTCGGCGTCGGCGACGACCTTGATGAAGCCCTCGTTGCCGGGGCCGTGGACGAATCCGCGCGAGGTGTGGCCGAGCGGCACGTAGCCCACCTGGACATGGTCGAAGCGGGCGGAGGCTTCGGAGAGGGTGAGGCCGACCGCGCCGATCTCCGGGTCGATGAAGGTGACGCGGGGCCGGGCACGGTAGTCGGCACCGGGCCCGCCCTGGCCGAGGATGTCGCGGACGGCGATGTCGGCTTCGTACATGGCCATGTGGGTGAAGGCGCCGTTGCCGGTGACGTCGCCGACCGCCCAGATGCCGTCGGCGGCGCGCATCCGGTCGTCGGTGGTGAGGAAGCGGGCCGACGGGTCGAGGCCGACGGTCTCCAGGCCCAGGTCGCCGAGGCGGGCGGCGCGGCCGGTGGCGACGAGGAGCTTCTCGCCGGTGACGGTGCTGCCGTCGGAGAGCTCGACGGTGAAGGCGCCGTCGTAGGAGACCTTCGAGGCGCGGACGCCGGTACGGATGGTGGCGCCGATCACGGAGGCGGCCACCTCGGAGGACTCGGGCTCCTCCATGGCGAGGATCCGGCCGGACCCCTCGATGATCGTGACCTGGACGCCGAACCGGACGAAGACCTGGGCGAACTCGCAGCCGATCGCGCCGCCGCCGAGGACGACGAGCGATTTCGGCAGGGTCGTGGTCTCGACGGCTTCGCGGTTGGTCCAGTACGGGGTGCCGGCGAGACCGTCGATCGGCGGGATGACGGCGACGGTGCCTGTTGCGACGACCAGGCCGCGCGAGGCTGCGTACTCCTGCTCCCCGATCTTGATCTGACCGGGACCGGTGATGGTGGCCCGGCCGCGCACGAACGTCCCGCCCTTGCCGGTGAAACGGTCGACGGCGACCTTGTCGTTCCAGTTGTCGGTGGCCTGTTCGCGGACGCGGCGGGCGACCGGCGCCCAGTCGGGTTCGACGGTGGCGGAGCCGGCGAGGCCGGGGATGCGGCGGGCTTCGGCGAGGGCCGAGCCGGCCCGCACCATCATCTTCGTCGGGATGCATCCCCAGTACGGGCATTCACCGCCGACCAGGTTGTGTTCCACTCCGACCACGTCGAGCCCGGCTGCGGCGAGCCGTCCGGCGGTCTCCTCGCCGCCGACGCCGAGCCCGATGACCACCACGTCCACGTTTCGCACTTCGCCCATGGGTCTCAGCTAACCACTGACGGGTTTCCTCATGTGGGCGGTGCGGTGGCCGATTCTGGACCGTCGCGGAAGCGGGTTACACCGAGGAAGCGGCGGCCATGAGGGGGCGATGGCGAGCGTTGGCTGGCGCTCATCATTCTCATGGCCGCCACCGGTGTTTCAAGACCCGCCGGAAGAAGGTTTTGACGGACGCAACCGCCGGCGGGTCCCGATCATCGCAGCCAGACCGCCTCGTCCCGGTGTGATTCGAGCGGGCCGGGGTAGTCGAGACCGCGGAATTCCGACTCGGGGAGACGCCACGGCTGGTGCGCGGCAGCGCCGTCGATCCCCTTCAGTTCAGGTACGTAACGACGAACGTACACGCCGTCCGGGTCGAATCGGAGCGCCTGGCGAATCGGGTTGAAGCGCCGGTAGGGCCGGGTGTCGTTGCCCGTGCCGGCGGTCCACTGCCAGTTGCCCGAATTGTTTGGCACGTCTCCGTCGAGGAGCCAGCGGAAGAACCAGGCGACGCCGAGGCGCCAGTCGATGCCGAGGTGTTTGGTGAGGAAGGCCGCGGTGATCAGCCGGGCCCGGTTGTGCATCCAGCCCTCTTCGCGCAGCTGGCGCATTCCGGCGTCGACGACCGGGACGCCGGTGAGCCCGTCCTTCCAGTGCTGCAGGGCGTCGTCGTCGTAACGCCACTCGTTGTCGGCGGCCGGGCGCAGGGCCTCGGTGGAGAGCGTCGGGAAGACCCGGGTGACCTGGTAGTAGAAGTCGCGCCAGCAGAGCTGACGGACGAAGGCGTCGGCACCGGCGTCGCGGGCGGCTTCGGCGAGGGCGAGTGGTGAGAGACAACCCCAGCGGAGGTACGGGCTGAGGCGACTCGTGCCATCGCCGGGTAGATCGTCGTGCGCTTCGGCGTACCCCTGCAGGTCCTGCCGCATCCACGTGGTGAGCCGGCGCCGCGCCGCGGTCTCGCCGCCCTCGCAGGCGTGCGGTGATTCTCCGGCCGGTGGGTCGGGAAGGCGCCCGACGGCGACGCCGTCGGGGAGGGTGACCCGTTGCGGTGTCGGCGCCTGCTGTCGCCAGGTGGCCGCTGACCAGGAGCGGAAGTAGGGCGTGAAGACCCGGTAGGACTCGCCGCCGGTGCCCGGCCGGACCGCGCCGGGTTCGACGACGGTGACGCCGGGGTGGAGCTCGAGTGCGATGCGGTGGCTTTCGCACTCCTCTTGGAGGCGGCGTTCGCGGCGGCGGGCGTAGCCGCTGACGTCGGCGGCCAGCGTGATCGTTCCGGCGCCGGTGTCGCGGGCGACGCGGATGCTCTCGGCGACCGGGTCGCCCTCGCGCACGACCAGGTCGCCGCCCCGACTGCGGAGCTGTTCGCGCAGGTCGGCGAGGCTCTGGTGCAGGAAGCGGCTGCGGTTCGGGGAGAGGCCGGCGAGTTTCGGGTCGAGGACGTAGAGGGGTACGACACGGTCGGCGGCGCAGGCCGCGGCGAGGGCGGGGTTGTCGTGCAGGCGCAGGTCCCGGGTGAGCAGGACCACCGCGGTGCTCATCACGCCGCCAGCTGGACCGGGGTGCCGGGCCGGGTGAGGAGGCTGCGCACGGCGACGGCGGCCCGGCGGTGGTTGGGGACGGTGGCGCGGCGGCTGAAGACGTCGTGGTCGAGCGCCTCGATCTCGTCCAGGATGCCGCCGTAGAGCTGGAACGCGGTGCGCATGCAGGCCTGGGAGGCGGGTTCGAGCATGGGGATGCCGGGCGCGGCGAGGGCGTAGTGCCGGCGGGCCCGGGCCACCTCGGCCTTGATCAGCTCTTTGATGGCGGGGGTGGCGACGCCCTGCTGGAGGGTGCGCCGGGTGACGCCGAACTCGGCGAGGTGCTCCTCGGGGAGGTAGACGCGTCCGCGCTCGAGGTCTTCGGCGACGTCGCGGATGAAGTTGGTGAGCTGGAAGGCGAAGCCGAGCTGGCGGGCCGGCTCGCGGGCGGCGACCGGGTCGGAGGAGCCGAGGATCGGCAGCATCATGGTGCCGATCACGGCGGCCGACCCCTCCATGTAGTCGAGGAGGTCGTCGTAGGTGCGGTAGCTCGTGACGGTGATGTCCATCGTCATGCTGCGCAGGAACTTCTCGAAGTCTTCGATGTCGAGGTCGAAGACGGCGATGGTGTGCAGGACGGCCGGCAGGAGCTCGTCGTCGGTGGGCTCGCCACGAAGCCCGTCAAGGAACCTGTTTGACCA
This sequence comes from Actinoplanes sp. CA-252034, assembly GCF_050956125.1. NCBI lineage: Bacteria > Bacillati > Actinomycetota > Actinomycetes > Micromonosporales > Micromonosporaceae > Actinoplanes > Actinoplanes sp. CA-252034. The sequence continues at coordinate 182,653 of NZ_CP191846.1, read as the reverse complement.
CGCGGTGAGTAGGGCAGCCCGCTCGGCAGAGGGCCGGGACTCGGTCCGATCGACGATTTCGTCCGCATATCGGGTGAATCCATAGAGGGCGTGCACATGCCGTCGCTTCCACGCCGGTAGCAACCGGGTCGCCAGGTAGTACGTCCGCCCGTGCTCGCGATGCAGCTCACGACAGCGTTCGTAGGCCGCTGCCAGATCGGTTTCCACTCCGGACCTCCGATTAAATCGACGCACGAAACGACGCAACTTCAAGAAGTTAGGGTACGGTACTGAGCGTGGCCAATCACACCCTCGAGGGAAATCGCGTCGAAGCGATCCCCCGCCAGTCGGTCTCACACCGAGCGCTGATCGGCGCCGTCGAGGGAACGCTGGCCGATTTCCTCGCCGTCCAGATCGCCTCCCTAGACACCGTCGACCCCGCCCTGGGCGGGTTCGCCCGCACCGCCCGTGACCTGGTCATGGCCGGAGGCAAGCGGGTCAGACCGACGTTCGCCTACTGGGGCTGGCGCGGCGTCGTCGGCTCCGCCGAACCGGTCGAGAGCGTTTTACCCGCTCTCGGCGCTCTCGAACTCATGCACACGTTCGCCCTCGTCCACGACGACCTGATGGACCGCTCCGCCACCCGGCGCGGCCGGCCCACCGCGCATCGCCTGTTCGCCGCCCAGCACGGCGAGCGGTTCGGTGACTCTGCCGCCGTCCTGGTCGGCGACCTCTGCCTCGTCTGGGCCGACCAGTTGCTCGCCCGGACCACGCTGCCCCCCGCCGCCCTGCTCGACGTGCGCACCCGCTACGACCGGATGCGGATCGAGGCGATCGCCGGGCAGTACCTCGACGTGCTCGGCGAGACCGATCCGGCGGCCTGGTCGGTGGAGCGGGCGCTGCTCGTCGCGCGGCACAAGACGGCCAGTTACACGGTGCAGTGGCCGCTCGGGTTCGGGCTGGCCCTGGCATCCTCCGGCGGCGACTCCGCACTGGAGGAGGCGTACCGGATCTACGGTCTCGCCGTCGGTGAGGCCTTCCAGCTGCGTGACGACCTGCTGGGCGTCTACGGAGACCCGGCGGTCACCGGCAAGCCCGCCGGCGACGACCTGCACACCGGCAAGCCCACCACCCTGCTCATGCTGGCCCGGCGCATGGCCACTCCCGCACAGCTCGACGAGCTCCGGGCGGCCGGCATCACCCGGCAGGCGGAGATCATCGCGGACACCGGAGCACCGGCCCAGGTCGAGGAGATGATCCGGTCCAGGGTCGAGGAGGGCATCGCGGCGATCGCCGGGGCCCCCTGCGCCCGGACGCCCGGGCCGCCCTGATCGAGCTGGCCACCGCGGTCACGCACCGACCGGCATGATGTTCTTCCTCCCCCCTCTTCTTGGAGCCTTGACGTGCGAATAGTGACCGGACCGACCGATCGGGTCGTCATCGTGGGGGCCGGACTGGGCGGCCTCTCCTGCGCCCTGCACCTGGCCGCCGCCGGACGACAGGTCACCGTCGTCGAGCGGGAGCCGGTTCCCGGCGGCCGGGCCGGCCGGCTGTCGGTGAGCGGGTACGAGTTCGACACCGGCCCGACCGTGCTCACCATGCCCGAGCTGATCGCCGAGCCCCTCGAAGCGGTCGGGGAGAGCCTGAGCGACTGGCTGGAGCTGACCCCGCTCGACCCGGCGTACCGGGCGTACTACCCGGACGGGTCCACGCTCGACGTACGGACCGACACCACCCGGATGGCGGCCGAGATCGCCCGGGTCTGCGGCGCCCGGGAGGCCGACGGCTACCTGCGGTTCGTCGACTTCACCCGGCAGCTGTGGCAGCTCGAGCGCGACCACTTCATCGACCGGAACCTCGACACCCCCGTCGACCTGATGAACCTCAACCTGCTGAAGCTCCTCGGGATGGGGGCGTTCCGGCGGCTCCAGCCCAAGATCGACCAGTATTTCCGGGATCCCCGTACCCAGCGGATCTTCTCGTTCCAGGCGATGTACGCGGGCCTCGCCCCGCACGACGCGCTCGCCATCTACGCCGTCATCGCCTACCTCGACTCGGTCGCCGGGGTCTACTTCCCCAAGGGCGGCATGCACGCCGTACCGAAGGCGCTGGCCGGGGCGGCCGAGAAACACGGCGTCACGTTCCGCTACGACACCACCGTCGAGCGGGTCCTCACCGCGAACGGCCGCGCCACCGGCGTCGTCACCGCCGACGGTGAGCACATCCCGGCCGACGTGGTCGTGCTCAACCCCGACCTGCCGGTCGCCTACCGCGACCTGCTCCCGGCTCGCCGCCAACGGCGACTCCGCTACTCACCGTCGTGCGTGGTCCTGCACATCGGCTCCAGCCAGGCCTATTCCAAGATCGCCCACCACAACATCCATTTCGGTACGGCGTGGAAGGGCACCTTCGACGAGATCATCAACAAGGGTCTCCTGATGAGCGATCCGTCCCTGCTGGTGACCAACCCCACGCGCACCGACACGACGGTGGCGCCCGACGGCCGGCAGACCTACTACGTGCTCGCCCCCACGCCCAACCTCGAGAGCGGGCCGTTCGACTGGCACGGTGGGATGGGCCGGCGCTACGCCGACGAGCTGCTCGGTGTCCTCGAGAACCGCGGCTACGTCGGTTTCCGGGACGGCGTCGAGATCCAGCGGATCATCACGCCCGCCGACTGGGCAGACGACGGGATGGCCGCCGGCACCCCGTTCGCGGCCGCGCATACTTTCGCCCAGACCGGCCCGTTCCGCCCGTCCAATCTGCACCCCACCCTGCCGAACGTCGTCTTCACCGGATCCGGCACCCAGCCCGGCGTGGGTGTGCCGATGGTCCTGATCTCCGGGAAGCTGGCCGCCAACCGGATCACCGGAGGCTCCGCATGAACGTCCCCTCCTCACACACGGCCTCCGCCACCTGCTCGGGCTCCGATCCCGCTGACCGCCCCGACCCCTCCCCCACTGCCCTGCCGATCTCCCGGGAGCCCGACATCGCCCTGCCGATCTCCCGGAAGGTCGACCTCGCCCTGCCGATCTCCCGGGAGGCCGACCTCGTCGAGCTTGTGGACGAGGTCGGTTCGGTCACCGGGACCGCGACGGTCCGCGACGCGCACGAGGCTCCCGGGATGCTGCACCGGGCGTTCTCGGTCTTCCTGCGCCGCCCCGACGGCCGGATCCTGCTGCAACAGCGGGCCGCCGTGAAGACCCGGTTCCCGCTGCGCTGGGGCAACACCTGCTGCGGGCATCCGGTGCCGGGCGAGCCGGTGGAGATCTCGGCCGGACGGCGACTGGGCGAGGAGCTCGACGCCTCCGGAGTCACGCTGCGTGAGGTCGGCGTCTACGTGTACTTCGCCGAGGACCCCGTCACCGGGCGCGTGGAACGTGAGTACGATCACGTCCTCCTCGGTGATGTGCCGACTGATGTGGAGTTCCGACCCGCCCCGGAGGAGGTGGCGCAACTACGGTGGGTGACGGTCGACACGCTGCTTCGGGAGATCCAGGAGACGCCTTCCGCGTACGCCCCCTGGCTCGAAGGGGTGACCCGGCGCCTGGCCGACCACCTCGCCGCGTCGTCTCCGGCCGACCCGGCAGCCTCGCCTTCCTCGACTGCGCTGCCGTCCTCGACGCCCTCGGCGTCCTCGCCTTCCTCAGCTGCTCTGGCGCCCTCGACCACCCCCGCGTCCTCGCCTTCCTCAGCCGCTCTGGCGTCCTCGCCTCTCTCCGCACCGGAGCGGTCGGGTGGCAAATGACGGCCTGAGCGCCGGAGCCGCCGCACGCCGCCTCGGCGTTGCGGTGACGACGTTGCGCACCTGGCATCAGCGGTACGGTCTCGGGCCGAGCCGGCACGAGCCGGGCCACCATCGGCGTTACACCGTCGACGACATGGTCCGCCTGCAGGTCATGCAGCGGCTCACCGCGCAGGGTGTGGCCCCCGCGGAGGCCGCGGCGTGGGCGCGGCGCTCACCCGGCACCGACCCCGCCCCCTCGGACGCACCGCCTTCCGGCCCGGTCGCTCCGGCCGACTCCCCCGACCCCGCCCTGCGGGCCGCCGCGGCCGCCGCCCGCGAGTCGATCCTCTCGCTCGTCGAGTCCGGCGCCATGATCGCCGACGTCGGCCTCGGTGACGCCCGGGCCGGAGGCGGGCAGACCATCGCGCTCGGCCCCCGCGTCGACCCGGCCGCCCGCGGCCTGGCCCGGGCGGCGATGCGCCTGGACGGGCCGTCGATGCGCTATATCCTGGAATCCGCGGTCACCCATCGTGGCGTGATCTCGGCCTGGACCAACGTGATGATGCCGGTGCTGATCGGGATCGGCGAACGGTACGAGGCCACCGACCGTTTCATCGAGGTCGAGCACCTGCTGTCCCGGGCGATCACCGAGGCGCTCAGCATCGTCCCCCGGCCGCCCCGGGAGCTCACTCCACGTGTCCTGCTGGCCGCGACCGACGAGGAGCAGCACACCCTGCCGTTGGAGGCGCTGGCGGCCGCTCTGGCCGAGAACGGGGTGCCCAGCCGTCTCCTGGGCGCCCGGGTGCCGTCCCGGGCGCTGATGGACGCGGTGGACCGTACCGGGCCGGCCGTGGTGGTCCTCTGGTCCCAACTGCCCGGCAGCGGCGACGTAACCCAGCTGCAGCACCTGCTGTCCCGGCCGCACCCGCCGGTCGTCGTCGCGGCCGCCGGACCGGGCTGGCCACTGGCCGATCTGCCCCCCACGGTGACCCCGCTGAACGGCCTAGCGGAGGCGGTCCGGGTGATCTCGACCGTGAAGGCCTGACGTTTCCCCTGGTCAGAGACGTGCTTGCAAGAAAGGGGGATACCGATTTGAAGATCAGGAGGGGCATCGCATATGCTTTGCATGCCTCAAGCGGGGGGCGCGGTTGGGGCCACAAACCACCAAGCGTTGCCGATCGCGCAGCCAGCGCGATGTGCAATGATGGCGGGAAGATGCCCTCATCGTCTAGTGGCCTAGGACGCCGCCCTTTCAAGGCGGTAGCACGGGTTCGAATCCCGTTGGGGGTACTGGTAAGTTAGTGGTCGCAAGCCACTGGCGAGCCAAGCAAGACAGTTACATAGCAAGGTCCTGTGGAGCAGTTGGAGTGCTCGCCGCCCTGTCAAGGCGGAGGTCGCGGGTTCAAGTCCCGTCAGGACCGCAAGTAAGTTTCACGGCCAGGTAGCTCAGTTGGTACGAGCGTCCGACTGAAAATCGGAAGGTCGGCGGTTCGACCCCGCCCCTGGCCACCGAGCCTCTCGCCGGGCTTTGAGCGTCGTCCACCTGCGGAAACGCACGGTGGACGTTCTGCTTTCCGGGCCCTTTCAACTCCTCGAAGTTGACCTCTGGTGACCCAAGATTTCCCATGATCACCGTTCCAAGTGGCACGTTCGGTGCACGCCGATCCATCCCTTCCTCCACATCCGATAGCCAGGGACCTGGTACCGGTTCAGTGACAGCCGACACACCTCGGTGAGCCAAGGCGCACCGCACCCACCTCCTTCGAGGGCAAGCCGCGAAGCGGCGCGGCAGCGATCGCCGGAAGCCACGACGGCGCCCAGCCACAAAAGCGATCGTCACGGCCTGGCGTCGCGCTTAACCTGGCGGTCGAGTCACAGGATGCGGAGGTTCGACGATGGCCATACCTCGGAAGGGCAGCCGTCTGATCACAGTCGACGGCACGGTCTATCGCTGGGCGGTCAGAGCCAAGCCGACCTACGACCAAGGGCTCAACTGGAGACCGCTGACATTCGCTGTCGAGCACGCCGCCGCTCCAGGACAGGTTCTCTCCGTGGAGACCAGCTCACCCCGACAGGACAACTGGCTCAGCCTGCCGGGAACGCCCGTAACACCTCTGACGGTCGAACAGAGCGTCCGGGCAGCCCTCGTCGCTGGCTGGCAGCCGAATCGTAGCGACGGCGTCTTCAGGCTCACGCTGGAGAACTGAGCGCATCCCGGAAAGAGTCGGGCCGGTGCGCCGGCCGATGCCCGGCGGAGCCCGCCAGCAGGCCGAGCGCGACCGGCCAGCGCCGCGCTTGCGCGGCGCCTTGATCCATAACAGGCAAACTCGGCAGTACAAGAGTGCGGTGTGAGTCAGGGCGGTGCGAGACCCTGAACGGACCCCGATCAACACGCGACTGGCAGTGCACGGGTGTCAAACGACGCGCCTTATCGGCGGCAGTTGAGTGTGGCTCGGAACAGCGCCATGAGTGCTTAGTCAGGCAGGAAGACGTATTGGTCATGATTGACGGATGCATTGAGCTTGGCCACGCGCTTCAACGTCTCGCTGGTGTACGTGATGGCGACGGTGGACGTTCTGCTTTCCGGGCATGAACGTCCACCGTTCACACCTTTCGATCGTGGCGATTGCTCACGGCGCTTTCCGTTGGGGTCGATGGCGAGTCAGAAGCTCTACCGCTGCTCTCGTAAAGGTACTTCGGGGTGCCTGGCCGGTACCTGAGAACGATGCACCAGGACCGTGCTCTCGGCGATCTTGGTTCGCATGTCCCTTTCGCTTGGCGCGGGTGCCCTTGCCGTACCGGTCCAGCCTGCCCCCGAAGGCAAGCTTCCGCGACTGCAAGCTCTGGATGGTCTGCGGTTGCTGTGTGCGCTGCACGAATTCGTCACCGGCCACGCCATCCCCGCGAACCGGTGATCCATGTCTCGCCAGGACATTGCATCCCAAGAACGAAGGAACACGTGCTGTCCAGACAGGACGGTCAATTCATGACAGGAAGGCAGTAATGAGAAAGATGAAGATTGCCGCGGCCGGCTTCCTCAGTGCCGCTGCCGTGGGGGGCATGCTGATGGCCGCTCCTTCGTCCGCGTCCGCGGCGACGACAACGGCTGTGTCGCCGTCTGTCACCGCCCAGGCTGCCGCTGACACCTGCCGTCAGGCCATGGACGCCTCCACCTACTGGATTTGGAGTCTTGACCTGGGCATTCAGCCCTATGCCGATCCGAGGGCCCAGGTCGAGCTGCTCAGGGTGATCGCTCGCGCCTACCCCGGTTCGGCCGGACCCCAAGCCACGGAGTACGCCAACTACGTCGAGGCCTCCTGCCTGTAGGCGTTCGGTCACAAGGGACGAGGATTCCGCCCTGGACGGTCGGGGTGGAATCCTCGTTGCTTCTCGAGTGACCGGAACGATGTCTGCCGGGCGACGTTGTCGGTCGCCGAGAGCAGCGCCGCCAGATCCGCCCGGGATGGCAGCCCCTCAGCCGCTGCGGCAGGATGATGCCCGCCGGGGGATGGGTCCGTGCTCGCCAGGAACTGCAGGCCCGGCCGGTGACGCTGCCTCGTGCGCCACACGAATCGGCGCACCGGCTCCCACCCCACCATCGGCACCTCGCCGAGATCACGGACCGGGCAGACCACCTCCGAACCCAGCCGCCACCAAGACGGTCGACCAACGCCGAGCCCACCCGAACTCCAGGACCAGCGCGCTGCGTGCGGATACAAGATCCACGATGCTCAGGCACAACTGCGCGACGCCGCATGACGAAGACGGCGTCACCATCTCGGCCGGCCCGTCGGGAAACCTGCACGTCTTCATCAGACCGCGCGCTACGGCCCGACGAGCTCAGCAACGCGCCGGCTGGCCGACTATCGGTCGCAGTCACACTTCGCCATCACTCCACATGTGTTCGCGATGCCGCTGCCCGCAGTGCGCCCGAGGTAAGGATTTACGGCATCCTTCGCTCCGTGCGGCTGGCGTGCCACGCCAGCAGACTCGGTGCTCGCTGCACCTCAGTCTCATTCGGCGCGCAGGTCGCCACCCCCGCTTGGTGCTCACATCTTGCTCACACACGCGTCAACAACAGGTGGTTCTAGGCGGCAGCCAGCGACTGGTGCCGCCCCGTTGTACCTGCGGCAACGTTTGCGGTCGATCACCGGCTGACATCAGCCGACAGGCACGCTCGCGGCCTGAAAAACGGAAGGTCGGCGGTTCGACCCCGCCCCTGGCCACCGAGCCTCTCGCCGGGCTTTGAGCGTCGTCCACCTGCGGAAACGCACGGTGGACGTTCTGCTTTCCGGCCCCGTTCAACTCCTCGAAGTTGACCTCTGGTGACCCTGGATTCTCCATGATCACCCCCGCCACCACAGCCAGCAACCGCAGACCTGGCACCTATGGGTGACCGTCGACACACTGCGGTTAGCCAAGGCATACCGAGCCCACCCCTTTTTCGAGGGCAAGCCGCGAAGCGGGGCGGCAGCGATCTTCGGAAGCACGGCGCTGGGTGACCAGTCGCAGCGATCGTCAGGGCCGGTTCACTGACGCGGGCTTGTCACCGACGGAGTCGACGATGTCTCCGGCAGCACGGATGGCGTCGAGGAAGCGCCGGAAGACCGGCCAGGGGAACTCCCACTGGCCATGCATGGTCAGCGTCACGTGGCTGCTGGCCATCGGGATGAACGGACCGCTTTCCGGGGACGCGTCAGGGATGCGGACGTCGATGTAGTTGTTCTCAGTCGTGCCCGTGTCGATCTCGTACAACTCGTAGCACCACGAATCGTCGTGATGGTAGTGGTTGACCTCGAACCGGCGGCTTCCACATGTCCAAGTGTTGAGTGTCAGCGGGAGAGCCGTCGCCTCGGCCGACAAGTCACGTACCTCGTCGACCAGATCACCACTGGATTCGACCTGGCCGATCAGGGCCGCCAGGACGGGCCACGGCACGACACCACCGCCGGCATGGACCGTAACGTACTGGGCCGGCCTCGGCGTGAACGGTCCATCGTCGGGAGTTGCGTCAGGGATGACGATGACCATGTACGGCCCGGTGCCCGGCGCTCCACTCAGCCCGCACAGATCGTAGGTCCAGGCATCGTCAGGAAGGTTGTATCCCGAGCTGAACTGGTAAAGCTTGCCCTCGTACTCCACAGCCGAATGATCGCAGCCTTCGTAGAACCCGCCGAGCTAGTTTCCTGCTGGCCAGCTCGCCGGCCGATGCCGGGCGGAGCCGGCAGCGCCGCGCGGAGCCGGCAGCGCCGCGCGGAGCCGGCAGCGCCGCGCTTGCGCGGCGCTGGTCGAACTCGGTCGCGGCGAACCACGAGCCACGGCAGTCTCGGCGCCCCTGGTCGCCGCGCCCGCCCAGTCCGGCCATGGGTCCCGGTGATCTGATGAAAACGGTGGATGGACTTCCTTGACGGGCCCTTCAATACTCTAGGGATGGACGTGAATACGGGGGGTAGCTTCGCCGACAGGCCCGCGGACGTCGTTGTCGATCTGACCGCCGCCGAAGCGGCGGCCGGGGCCGCGAAGACGGTCGCCGTGCCGCCGGACGGCACACCCGTCATGATCTATTTTCCGCCAGGCGCCAGCGACGGCATGGTGCAAAATGTCGAACTGCCGTGGATCGATCCGGCCAGCGGCGCAACCTCCCGGCGGACTGTCGTGGTGGCCATCCGCGTCGCTCCGGCCGCTGCCTTCCCCCGTTCGGAGCACCGCCCACCCCGGGCTACGCGGGCGGCTACCCGGCCGGCGGCTACACGGCACCGCCTCAGCGCCGGTTCAGCTCACGGGCCAAGGTCATCGCCGTGGCTCTGGGCGTCGCCCTGGTCGGGGGTATCTGCCTGGTGCCGACGCTCTTCCGTGGGAGCAGCGCCGACACCACGAAGAACGCAGCGGGCAACCTGACCACCACCACCACCACGACCACGACGCCTGCGACTGAGGCGACCACTACCGCGGCGGCTCCGCCACTGGACCCGGCCGCTTTCCAGAGCTCGCTCGACGCCGCCGACAAGCAGTTGGCCGGGGCGCTCGGCAAGCTGCGTCAGGCCACCACGCCGAAGGCCGTGTCCGGTGCCGCCGACGAGTTCGCGCAGGCGGTTCAGGCTCAGACGTCGGCGCTGTCCGGGTTGACGGCGCCGCCCGCGGTCAGTGCTGCGCACAACGAGCTGGTCTCGGCGCTCTCCGCCTTGGAGGACGAGCTGACCTCGGTGTCGAGTTCCGCGGACAGCCGCAGCGTCTGCACCGGTGGCTCGGCCAGCGCCGCGCTCAGCCGGGCGGACGCCGCCGGCGACCTGCGGTCCGCGATCTCCGCGCTGGCCGCCGCGGACCCGGCCGCCAAGTACCGATTCGGCTCGTTCGTGCCGGCTGTGACCAAGGATCAGAACCGCCGTAAGGCCAACGGCACGTATCTGAGCCGTGTCACCGGTGGCAGCGGGCAGCTCAAGATCGACAATGGCAACAATGTGGACACCGTGATCAAGCTGGTGAAGTCGGGTTCCAAGAAGCCGGCCGTGTCCGTCTACATCCGGGGCAACAAGAAGGTGACCACCGGCCGCATCAAGGACGGCACCTACCAGGTCTTCATGTCCTCGGGTACGGACTGGGACGGCAAGCGCTTCACCCGTGACTGCCAGTTCAGCAAGTTCGATTCGAGCCTGAAGTTCACCACCACCTCCCGTCAGTACACGATCTGGGAGCTCAGCCTGAAGGTGCGGCTGGGCGGCAACGCCAGCTCGTCCGAGGTCGACCCGGACACGTTCCCGAGCTGAGCTGTCGACGCGAAACGGCCCGGCCGAAATGGCCGGGCCGTTTTCTGTGCGGTGATGATCAGGGCTTCACGGCGAGGCTGCCCGCGCTGCTGTTCACGTAGTCCGACCACTTCTTGTACTCGCAGCTGGAGTACTTGGCGGCCTTGAGGGCGATGCAGAGGTCGACGCTCGTGCCGCCGTACAGCTTGTCCTTGGCCTTGGCACTGCCGACCGGCTTGACGTTGCCGTTGATCTGCTCGCCGACCAGGATGTCCGCGCCCGAGTCGCCCTTGAGGGTGTCGTTGCCGGCCTCGCCGAACAGGGCGTCGGTGGAGCTGCCACCCGAGAGGGTGTCGTTGCCGGTGCCGCCGTAGATCTCGTCGTAGCCGCCCTCGCCGTTGATGACGTCGTTGCCCGAGCCACCCCAGACGGAGTCGCCGTTGTAGTCGGCGTCCGCACCGGAGCCCGCATAGATCCTGTCGCTGCCGGACTGGCCGTAGATCTTGTCCAGGCCGTTCGCGCCGTTGAGAAGGTCGGCGCCCGTACCGCCGTAGAGGGTGTCGTTGCCGTCCTGGCCGAAGACCCGGTCGTTGCCGGCGCCCGCGGAGACGCTGTCGTTGCCGCTGTATCCGTAGATGGTGTCGTTGCCGGCCTGACCCCAGATGGAGTCGTTGCCGGCGCCGCCGTAGACGGTGTCGTTGCCGGCGCCGGCGTCCAGCCGATCGGCCGCCGAGCCGCCGGAGAGGCTGTCGTTGCCGGTGCCGCCGTTGGCGACCAGGCGAACCGCGGTCTTGTTCTTGACCCAGTCGTTCAGGTCGCCCAGGTTGACGGTGATCGAGCTCGTCACACCGGTGCTGGTGCAGGTGACCTTGGTGGCGTCGCCCGCGACGGCGGCACAGCCTTCGCCCGCGTTGATGGCGACCAGGTCGTCGAGGGTGACGGTCTGGCCGGAGATGGTGACGGTGAGACCGTTGACCTTGCCGGCCAGCGCCGTGAACTCGACCGCCCCGGTCCCCACGACCTTCGCGGTGCCCGCCGCGGCGGCCTGCGCGGGGGCGGCCAGCAGGGTGGTGGAGCCGATCGCCGCGGCGGTGGCGCCGATCACGGCCAGGGTGCGGCGGTTGAGCAAGAGCATGTGAGTTCCCCCGTGTCGAGGTAGGCGCGAAGTCCGGCCGACCGAGGCCACGAGCGTAGAACGCTACCGTTTCGACGTCACCAGGTAGATCGGTGAGGTGGATCACTCCACGGCATGAAAGGGCCGTTCGGACGAGGCCGCGTCAGTCGACCGGAGACGCGGGGATGAGCCGAGCGGCGGCGGCCGGCCTGCCGGTGACCACCGCGGTGAACCACTCGCAGCCCGACGCGCTGCCCTTGCTCGAGGATTCCAGGCAGATGTCGCCGATCGACGTGTTGGCGCCGGCGTAGAGCCGGTCCGCCGCGGTCGGCGAGCCGGAAGAGACGCCCTTGGTGCCGACCTCCTTGTAGATCTCGCCGACCAGGATGTCGTCGCCCGCCTCACCGGCGAGGGCGTCGTTGCCGACGTCGCCCATCAGGAAGTCCCGGCCGGCGCCGCCCCAGATCCGGTCGTTGCCGCCCCAGCCGCGGACCTCGTCGTGGCCCGTCCCGGCGTAGACGGTGTCGTTGCCGGCCTGGCCGTGGATCAGGTCGTCGCCCGCGCCGGTGGCGATCGTGTCGCCGCCCGATCCGGCCACGACGTAGTCGTACCCGCTGCCGCCGACGATGTAGTCCGCGCCGGAGTCTCCGAACAGCTCGCCCCGGCCGTCGCTCCCGTACAGCCTGTCGTTGCCGGAACCGCCCTGCAGTTGGTCGGCGCCGGGACCGCCGTACAGCGTGTCGTTGCCGGTGGAACCGCTGGCCAGCATGAAGACGCCGGTGTAGTTGCGCGCCCAGTCGTTCTTGTCGCCGAGCGCGACCTTGATCGTCTTGGTGGCCTGGCTGGTGGTGCACCGGACCTTGGTGCGGCTGACCGACCGGCAGCCCCTGCCGGCCTTGATCGCGACCCGGTCGGTGAGCGTCACGGTACGACCGGAGATGGTGACCGAGACCTTGTTGGCCTGCCCCATCAGGGCGCGGAAGCTGACGGTGCTCTTGCCCGCGGTCGCGAGACCGGCGGTGGCGGCCTGCGCCGGCGTGGCGAGGAGCGCGGTGGAGGCGACGGCCACGGCGGTGGCGCCGAGCACGCCGAGAAGTCTGCGGTGCTGCACGTTCATCGAGGAACCCCCGTTCAAGGACTTGCGGAGCGATACCGGACGGTACCGTTCCGACGCGAGGTGCTTGATCAACACCCGAGTTCGGCTCCCGGGCGGCCACCCTCGGTCCGCATCACCACCCGGATCCGGTCGACTCCGGCCATCTTCCGGATCGACGGCAACGGCCCGCAGTCGAAGTCTCGGCCCACAGTGGTCAGATGCAGCGACTCCGGCATCGTGGCGGCCTCGATTCCCTCCATCTGGGTGGGGTCGCCGTTCACTCGCTGCCGAAGTCTCTCGTACGCCTGCTCGCGGGTCTCCACCCGCACGCCGTCGACGGCCGGCAGTTGCCCGAGTCGGCGCTGCACCGCCTCACGCTGGGCGCCGTCGGCATCCGGTTGCATGAAGACCGCGACGGTGAACTCGCGCTCCGGCGTGTAGCGCCAGCCGGCGAGGAGCATCACGGCGGTGGAGACGACCGAGCCGAGCACCAGTGCGGCCGCGGCCACCGCCAGCAGTTGCAGCGAACGCCGACCGGATGGGAGGGGGTCCTGTGTCGCCTGTGGATCGGTCATGATCCGAGAAGCTATATCAACGGACGGTGATGCGGTTGTCCACACCCGTCACGAAGGGCCTTGATGGGGATCGCTCGGTGCTACAGAGTGTGTCGGTATCGGTCAAATCTCGGACGCAAGGAGGCGTCGTGGTGAACGGCTTCTCGAATGATGCGGAGAACGCGGCCTACACCCTGGCCGAGGCGCTGAGTGAGAAGGCTCTCTCCTGCATGAAACACGCGGAGGAGGCGGCCGAGGCGTTCCGCTCCGGGCGGGTGGCGATGCGCCGGCAGTTCAGGGCGCGCGGGCTGTCCGAGGCGGAGGCGGACATCCGGTGGGCGGGGACGTCACAGGCGTCCCGGGCGATCGCCGACAACGAGTTCTTCATGTCGCAGGCGTCGATGTACAACAATGCCGCTGCCGCGCAGTACGCGAAGGCGCTCTACCTCAGGGGCAAGTAGGCGGGCTCAAGCCGCCCGGTGCCGCAGGGTCGCGACCGTCGACCCGGCGAGCGCGAGCAGACAGTCCGGGAGCGTGCCGTCGGCGATCGCCGCGCCGAACAGGGCCTCACCGGTCGGGAAGTCGCCGTTGACGTAGGCACTGACGAACCGGGCCACCCAGCGCTTGTCATATTGCGCCTCGTCGATCCCCGGGAACTCGAGGGTCCACGCTCCACCGGGCGGAACCTGACCGACCATGGTCGCGGCGAGACACCAGGCGACGTCCCACGCGCCGACCACGCCGTCCCGATGAACCACCGCGTCGAAGGTGTCGGCCACAGCCGCGGTGTCGCCGCTGAGCGCACACTGCAGGACGTGCGCGGCGTCGTCGAATGCGTGCTGTGGTACGTCGGTCACGTTGCAAAAGGTACGTCGGGCGGTCAAGGAACGCACCCGGACGTGGGAATTCAGGCCCCCGGAGCAGGCACGTGATCCGGGCGGTGCACACCCGTTCGCCGGACTCGTCGGTGAGGACCACCTCGTACGTCGCGACGGCGCGCCCCCGGTGCACCGGGACGGCGACTCCGGTCACCACGCCCGAGCGGGCCGCCTTGTGGTGGGTGGCGTTGATGTCGACGCCGACCGCGAACGGCCGGTCCACGGTCTGGCCGTGCAGGACCGCGCCGACCGAGCCGAGGGTCTCGGCGAGCACGCAGGAGGCGCCGCCGTGCAACAACCCGTACGGCTGGGTGTTGCCTTCGACAGGCATGATTCCTACGACCCGTTCCGCGGTGGCCTCGGTGATCTCGATGCCCATGCGTTCCGCGAGCGCACCCCCGCCGCCGCTGGTGAACAGGTGTTGCTTGCCGTCCTCAGCGATATCCACGTCGGCGTACGTTACGCCCGTCGAGGACCGGCACCAGCGACAACCATCACAGGATCGGGGACTGTTCGATTGATCCGTTGGGTACTGACGGGCACACCGCCGGGCCCTGGCGGCCGACGAGAGGAAGCAGTATGAGCGAGCCGCAGGAGGTCATCGAGACCCGCGGTACCGACCGTGTCGACCTGTTCAAGAAGGACGCGAACGGCGACGGCCGTACCGATGTCTGGGTCTCGGACACCGACGGCGACGGTAAGCCGGACCTCTACCAGTTCGACACCGACGGCGACGGCAAGGTCGACGTGACCATGGTCGACCTGGACGAGGACGGCACCCCGGATCTGATCGTCGACGGCGACGGCGGGCTGCCGCCGGCCGGAACCGTCTGAAACCGTCTCAGCCACCCCCAACGCGGACAGAGTCACCCAGAGAACCGCGATGGCGACCACCGCGGTTCCGACCGTGGAAGCGGTGTGCCGCCAGGACCGTGCGCCCTCGACCGCCTCCGGGATTCCCAGGGCGGCGAGGGCGACGCGGCGCTCCCGCACCTCGGCGGCCCGCGCGTCGGCCGCGTCGTCGGGCACGTCGGCCTCGGCACGGCTCAACTCGACGGCCAGGCCTGCCTGGGCGCGCTGGAGTCGCCGTACCGCCGCCCGGGCTTTGTGCCCCGCGCTCGCCGCAGCGTGCCGCCGGGCCGCTCCCCGACGCGAGTGTGATCCGAGGACCCGCAGCTCGCCGTCGGTGATCAGGTCGGGATCCCGGACCGTGGCCAGAATGGCCACGTAGTAGGCCGCCTCCCGGTCGTGCGCCCGCCGCACCAGGTAGAGGACCAGCAGCAGCGGCGGCAGGCCCTTGAAGAGAAGACCGGCGAGCAGGGCGATCGCGCTGTCGCCGAAGCTCTCCCGGAACAGCGGCGAGTTCCACAGCGAGTGCGAGGCCCAGGCGCCGGCCAGAGCGAGACCGGCAACCGCGATCCGGCGGGCCCGGGAACGATCCCGGTTGACCACGAGATAGCCGATGCCCGCGCCGGCAAGCGCGCCGAACAGGGTGTGACTCCACACGCCGGCCAGGATGCCGCGCACCAGGAACGTGGTGATGACCGGCTGCACCCGGTCGCCGCCGCCGGCCTGTTGGACCGCCCCGATCGCGAAGACCACGTCCTCCACGATCTGGAAGCCGAGCCCGACCAGGGCGCCGTAGACGATGCCGTCGAGCATGCTGTTCACCTGGGATCGCGCGACCAGCACGATGGCGACCACGCCGAGCGTCTTGGCGATCTCCTCGACGGTGGGCCCGGCCAGGGCGGCGCCCCATTCGGCGGCCAGGTCGGTCGATCCGAGTTTGGCGATCAGGTTGTCCAGCGCGGTGCTGCCCGGGATGGAGACGCTGGTGGCGACGAGGCCGCCCCAGGCGAAGGCGAGGACGCGCAGGCTCGGCGGCTCGCGCTCCAGGAAGTCGAGCTCGGCGAGCAAGAGCCAGAAGGGTACGGCGAGCAGCCCGAAAAGCACGATCGCGGTGATCGTCGCGATCGGGAAGCTGTCCAGGAAGAGCAGGCCGATCTGGGCGATCCGCACCGCGCCGGCGGACAGTAGGGCGATCACCACCCAGAACGCGGGCCGGTGGAGGAGCACGGCCACCCGGGGTGTCCCCGGCCGGACCGGGTCGCTCATGGACCCTGCTCGTAGCGCAGGGTGCGGGTGCTGGCGTCGATGGCGGGCAGTGCGCTCTCCAGGTCGGTGTCGTCGCCGCTGACCATGACCTCGATGGTGAGCCCGTTGGCGACGAAGACGGCGTACCGCCCGTCCCGGTCGCCGGCGGTGTAGCCGCCCTGCACGCCGGCGAATCCGCCGGCCGTGGAGACGGCGAGCTGGGTGCCGGTGATCCGGTGACCGTTGATGCCGGTGATGCGCTGGCGGAGCCGGACGGCGGCAGCGGTCAGGTCGCCGTCGAACGGTTCGACATCGATCGCATACCGGACCAGGCCGAGCCGGAACAGCACCGTCCCGCGGTCGGCGCCGGGTCGGGTGCCGGTGACGTCGAGCACGGCCCCGGGCGGGGGCACCACGGTGACCCCGGCGCCCACCGGGTACGGCCGGCCGGACGCGACGGCTCGTTCGGCCGGTACGGCCCGGTCCAGCGCGGGAAGACCGAAGGCGAGGACGGCCAGGATCGATGCCACCGCTAACGCGACGGGTAGACCGAGGGTGCCGGGAAGGTCGGTGAGATGACGCCGAGTGACCCTCCCCATCCGTCCAAGTTAACGGCGGTCACCCGCCGCTGTCCGGAGAACCGGCCACCGGCCACAGTGGATGCAAGGTCGACCTGGCAGATTACGGATTTGTCCGTTTTATCGAAAGGTGCTGTGCCGGCACGGACGTGGTGAGCCATACCCCGTTGTCACTGCGGTGGAAGACGTGTCCCTCCTCCACCATCACGCCCGCGGCGACGCTGAAAACCACCACGTCGGGCGAGCGGCGGCGGCCGACGGTCACCGCGGTCGGCAGATCGACCGAGAGGTGTACGTGGTGCCGGCTCCGGGGACGAAGCCCCTCCCGCAGGATCGCCTCGCGGTTGGCCCGCGGTGTCCCGTGGAACAGCTCCGCGGGCGGGGTGGCGGGCGGCAGGTCGAGATCGACGGTGACGCGCCGGGAGTGGCCCTGGCTGGCGCGGATGCGCTCGACGCCGTCGGGCCCGGTCTGCACGGCGAAGCGTGACTTGTCGTTGTGCGCGACCACGAGTTCGAGCTCGGCGCGGGTCATGCCGAGGGCGGTCAGCAGCTCGCCGACCGGCACCCATCCGTTCGCGTCGAGGGTGAGCCCGGCCACCTCGGGCCGGTGCCGGAGGACCAGGGACATCCGCTTGCTGAGGCGAACCTGGTCACGGCTGAGATCTGTCATTCAATCAACTCCATGACCGCAACGTAGTACGGCCGGTCCTGCTCGTCGATTGATTTGAGGCGCCAGGACGTGCCCGCCAGCAGGGCCTTCAGCTCGTCGACCGAGCAGTTGAGGTAGTCGAACCAGTCGGTGGCGAGCTCCCGGTAGCGCAGCCGCAGCCGCAACTGCCCGCCCAGCCGCCCGCGGGCCCGGTTGCTCTCGTGATAGCGCGCGTGCAGTGGATCCGTCGTCCCGTACGGATCCGCGCCCTGCGCCACGATCCGCGCGCCGGGCGACGCCAGCCGGGCCAGCGCCGCCAGGAAGGCCGGCGCCCGCTCCGCGCTCTCCATCAGGCCGAGATTGTTGCCGAGCAGCAGGAACGTGTCGTACCGGACGCTCGCCCGGGAGAACTCGTCGACGGTGGCCAGCACGGTGTCACGCAGGCCGCGCTCCCGGGACACCTCGATGGCGCCGGCCGACGTATCCAGTCCGGTGACCGCCATGCCACGGCGCTGCAGCTCGATCGCGATCCGGCCGGCGCCCACCCCGATGTCGAGGACCCGGCCGCGGGACAGCCGTACCGCCCGATGGTCGAAGGATCGCCACTCGTCCGGCCCGCTCAGGTAATGCGCGGCCGGAGCACCGTTGATCAGGCCGTCCTCGCGCTCGATCACCTCGATCACCGGTCGCGGGTATCGCCCTCCGGCCAGCGGTCGCCGACCCACCCCCGTGTGCACCGCATACGCGTCGCGGATCATCTCTCCGAAGGCGTCACCGATCGCCGGCTGTGTCATGGTCAATACTCTTCAAGCATGACCGCACTGGAGCAACTCGGCTCGGAGAAATACGTCCTTCTCACTACATTCCGCCGAGACGGCCGGGCGGTCGCGACTCCGCTCTGGGTCGTTCCCGACGGCGCCGGGCTGGGCTTCTGGACCGTGGCCGGCAGCGGCAAGCTCAAGCGGATCCGCAACAGCGGCCGGGTCACCGTGGCGGCCTGCGACATGCGGGGCACCCCCACGGGCGAGCCGATCGAGGCGACCGCGCGGATCGGCGACCACGCCGACCGGGTCCGTGTCGGAGACGGCATCAAGAAGAAGTACGGGGTGATCGGTCGCCTGACCATGCTCGGCAGCCGACTGCGCCGTGGCGTCGACGGGACCGTGGCAGTCCTGGTGACCGAATAGGAAAAGGCGCCGGCATCAGCCGGCGCCTTTCTCTCTCTACGAAGAAGGGGCGATCGCCTTCCCCAGCGTTCGCCCCTTGCGACGTGTTCTCGGTCGACTCGGTCAGTCGCCCTGGCGCTGCGTGGGGATCTGCCCCTGCAGCAGGGCACGGACCTCCGACTCCCGGTAGCGACGGTGGCCACCCAGCGTGCGAATAGCGCTGAGCTTGCCCGCCTTGGCCCACCGAGTAACGGTCTTCGGGTCGACTCGGAACATCGACGCCACCTCGGCCGGCGTTAGTAGCGGCTCAGGATCGTGCGTACGCGATGCCATCGGTCACTCCTCCACAGGTGCCTAAAAAACATCGGCCGGGGTCCCGCCGGCCGGTGCGTCTCTCATGGTCCGGCTAGTCCCCGATGTCCGACATGGGCCGAACGGACGAACGTCCCCAGATAGACGGATGAAGCATGCCCGATTTTTGCGCGTTTTATACGCCAGATAGTGTCTCGTTTGGCCCGATTATCACGCTTAGAGGATCAGCGATTACGAAGAGTGTTCGCTTCGGGAGCGCTCCCGGCGGCTGGGAAAAGTAGGCCTCTGTCCCATTTCCGCAGGTCAATTGCATCGCTCGAGAAGTTGGACGATGCGCCAACGCGCCACCAACTTCTCGTAAGCCTCACTTGCTGACTCAGCGTCACCGCGAGAAAGTGCCGAAAGTCCGGCTGCCACCAGTCCGGGGGAATCGTCCTCGGTGAGCTTGTCCTCCGGCAGGAGGTTGACCAGGCCGCCGTAGTCCAGCTCCACCACCGACCGTGGATGGAACTCCTCCAGCCAGCGGGTGCCCTCCTCGACCGCCTCGGTGATCGGCGCGTCGCCCAGCGACTTGCGCAGCACCGAGACCGCCCGGTGCGCCCGCCGGCGCGCCTTGGAGATCTCCGTGCGGTACCGCAGCACCTTTCGCCGGCCGGACAGCGCGATCTCCCGCTCCTCCAGGTCGACGAACGCGAACCACCGCAGCGGGACGCCCCACGTGGCGATCTGCTCGTGCACCCGGGGCACTCCCTGCTCGAGGACCTTCGCCCCGCTGCGCCAGTCCTCCACGACCGCTTTCGCCTGGCCGGCCAGCACCGGCGGGACGAACGCGTCGGCGAGCACCGCGGGCACGCCGTCGCGGGCGTTCAGAGCAGCCTCGGCGACCCGTAGCCGCAGGTTCCAGGGGCAGACCAGGACCGCCCCGTCCCACTCCAGCACGTAGGCCTCGTCGGGCAGGTCCGGCAGCCGGGTCCAGCCGGCCCCAGCGCCTCGAGCACGGCGGTGCGCTGCCGAAGGGGGCCCTCGACCAGACCCATGTCGCGGCCCTCGCGCGCGTACTCGCGCCAGAAGACCTGCCGCTCCCGGTCGAAGGCGGTCAGTGGCTCGTAAACCCGTAGGTACGACGCGAACAGTGACGGCACGGCGCGATCCTTTCATGAATCCGGCCGGCGGGAACTTCCCGCCGCGACGTAATCGGCGCGCCATTCGCACGACTACGCTCGGCGTAACCGGCTCACCCTGCCGGGATCATGGCCCCACGAAGGCCTACGCAGAGATCAGGAGAACCCACCATGGACGTGTTCGACACCGACGGGCACGAACAGGTCGTCTTCTGCCAGGACCGGGACACCGGACTGAAGGCGATCATCGGCATCTACTCGACGGCGCTCGGCCCCGCGCTCGGCGGCACCCGCTTCTACCCGTACGAGAGTGAGGACGCCGCCCTCGCCGACGTGCTCAAGCTGTCCCGCGGCATGGCCTACAAGAACGCCATGGCCGGACTGGACCTGGGCGGCGGCAAGGCGGTCATCTGGGGTGACCCGGTGAAACTCAAGAGCGAGGCCCTCCTGCGGGCGTACGGCCGGTTCGTCGACTCGTTGCGCGGGCGCTACTACACCGCCTGCGACGTCGGCACCTACGTGCAGGACATGGACGTGGTCGCCCGGGAGACGCGCTACGCGACCGGCCGCAGCGTCGAGCACGGCGGCGCCGGGGACTCCTCGGTCCTGACCGCCTGGGGCGTCTTCCAGGGCATGCGGGCCGCGGCCGAGCACACCTGGGGCACACCGTCGCTGGCCGGCCGTACGGTCGGGGTCGCCGGTCTCGGCAAGGTCGGCAAGTACCTGGCCGGTCACCTGCTCGACGACGGCGCCTCGGTGGTCGCCACCGACGTCAACGAGTCGGCCCTCGCCTGGGCCCGCGCGACCCACCCGCAGATCGAGCTGGTGGCCGACACCGACGCCCTGATCGCCTCCGACATCGACGTGTACGCGCCGTGTGCCCTGGGTGGCGCACTGAACGACGACACCGTGCCGGTGCTGCGGGCGAAGGTCGTGACCGGTGGCGCCAACAACCAGCTCGCCCACGCCGGCGTCAGCAAGCTCCTGGAGGACCGCGGCATCCTCTACACCCCCGACTACGTGGTGAACGCGGGCGGCGTCATCCAGGTCGCCGACGAGATCCACGGCTTCAACTTCGAGCGGGCCAAGCTGCGGGCCACCGGGATCTTCGAGACCACCCGGCGTCTGCTCCAGCTCGCCGTCGACGAGGGTGTGCCGCCGGCGATCGCCGCCGACCGGCTCGCCGAGCGCCGCATGGCCGAGGTCGGCCGGCTGCGCTCCATCTACCTCGCCTGAGGACTGTGTGGGCCTGCCGCGCGCCGCCGAAAAAGGTCAACCGCGACGCGCGGCAGTGTCACACGCAACCCGAGGTGCCGAACTAGGCATCGTCCATGTACCGTAAGACCCACGAGAGATGCCTGACGTCATCGGGGCCCAGCCTTCGGGCTGCCCCGAATTCTGTGCGAGGGGGTCGAGCCATGGGGCGCGGCCGTGCTAAGGCCAAGCAGACGAAGGTGGCCCGGGAGTTGAAGTACCACTCCCCGAACACCGACCTCACCGCCTTGCAGCGCGAATTGGCGGGAACCCGCCAACCGGACCGTCATTTCGTCGATGACAACGACGACGTTGTCGACGATGACGAGGACGACGCTGCCGAAGACCAGGACACCTGGGATGACCAGGGCTCCTGGTCGCCTTCGAGGCGGAGCTGACCCGTTCTGCACAGAGCACGCGGATTTACCGCGTGCTCGCGTGTGTCACGCGGTCACGATTCCTAGGGTTGCACGACTGAAGCCCACGCGGTTCATCCGCGTGGGCTTCAACCGAGCCGCGTCGATCTTCAGCGTGGGCGGTTGTTCCAGTTGTAGAACGTAGGAATGTTCTCGAAGTGGTTCCAGGCACATACCGCCGAGCCGCCGTTCTCCGGTGACTCCTCGGCGCGTTGTTGCCTGGCCGCTTCCGCCTCCGCGATGAGCGCGGCCAGCCCGGCCCGGGTGTCGTGCACCCGTGCCGTCACCGGATCCGTCTCCACGTCCTCAGACAGCCGTGGCTTCGTGATCTCGGGCATGGTCCAGCACTCCCTCCAATAGGCGAATCTTGCTGTTCCGACAGTGATTCGTTTCGGTCACGTCGAACCTGCCGTGCTCGAAGTACCGGTTGGCGGCGTGTGCTCCGCCACAGAAGCCGAAGTAGGGGCAGCTGTCGCGGCACGCCTCGATCCCCGTCATGAACTCGCGGATCCAGAGTGTGTTCTCCGCGCCGGCCAGGATCTCGGGCAACGGCGTGGTCAGCACGTTGCCGCTGGAGAAGTCGCCGTAGCGGGGGTCGTGGAAGCCGGCGAGCTCCGGCGAGAGCAGCACCACCGAGCCGTCGTGGGCGATCGTGGGAATCGGGTCCAGCCGCCGGGGCAGCAGGTCGTCGGCATTGCCGTCGAGGACCGCTGACGCATACCTCAACGACCACTCCACCTCACGCAGGTGGATCCGCGGGTCACGGCGCCATGCGGACACCAGCTCCGCCCAGAAGGCGCTCACCGCGGCCGGATCGTGTCTGTTGAGCCGGGTGTTGACGCCCTCCTGCTCCTCGACGTTGATGCCGAGCACCTCACAGCCCAGGGCGAGGAAGTAGTCGTACAGCTCGGTCGCCACGCCGGGCCGCGGATCACCGACCACGCAGAGGGTGGAGAACGGGATGCCGTGCGCCCGCAACCGATCGATGCCCCGCACGATCAGGTCGTAAGCTGGCTTTCCACCCCGGTCCACCCGGTCACCGTTGCGGCCGCGCGGGCCGTCCACGCTGACGCTGACGCGCACGTCGCGCTCGGCGAAGAACTCGCACCACGCGTCGTCGATCAGGGTCGCGTTGGTCTGCACGTGATGCTCCACGGTCGTGCCGAACGGCGCGAACAGCGCGGCCAGGTGGTCCCGGCCGGCGGCGAGCGGCTCACCGCCGTGCCACACCACCGAGAATCGGCCGGTACGGGCGAAGGCAGCCACCCCCTCGGCGACGGCTTCGGCGACCGCCACCGGCATCTGCCGCTTCTCCCGGCGAAACGGCAGGTAGCAGTACCCGCACGCGAGATTGCAGAGAGTAGTGGGCTGCATGACGACGTAGCCGGGTTCTGCCGAGATGCCCCGCATCCCGCTCCACGCAACCGTCATGTCCCCGCACACTCCCGTCCGGCACTCGTGACTCAGGTCAGGCTAGGCCTCGCGCTCCACAGTCCATGCGAAAGATCCGCATGTGCCGGACATCGACACACGCGGATCATTTCACATTCGGACTATTGCCAACCAGAATCACTTTCCGGTCAGCCCCGGGTGTACGACCCCATCATCTGCACCTCGCCGGAGCCCTCGACGACCTCGCCGACCTGCCAGGCCTCGACACCACGGCCGGTGAGGTAGGCCATCGCGCGGTCCGCGTCGTCGGACGAGACGATCGCGAACATGCCGACGCCCATGTTGAAGGTCGCCTCCATCTCCGAGTCCTCGATCCGGCCCTTGGCCTGGATCAGGTCGAAGATCGACTGCGGGCGCCAGGTGGAGCGGTCCACGATCGCGTCCATGGTGGTGGGGAGCACCCGGTTCAGGTTGCCGGGGATGCCACCGCCGGTGACGTGCGAGAACGCCCGGACGTCGGTCTCCTCGATCAGGCCCAGGCAGTCCTTGGCGTAGATCTTGGTGGGGGTGAGCAGCTCCTCACCCAGAGTGCGCTGGGTGCCGAAGTCGTCGACCACGGTGTCCAGGCGCATCCGGCCGGCGCCGAGCAGCACGTGCCGGACCAGCGAGTAACCGTTCGAGTGGAGGCCGGACGACCGCATCGCGATCACCGCGTCACCCAGCTCGACCCGCTCCTTGCCGAGGATCTCGCTCTCCTCGACCACACCGACGCCGGTCGCGGACACGTCGTACTCGTCGGGGCGCAGCACACCCGGGTGCTCCGCCGTCTCGCCGCCGAGCAGGGCACACCCGGCGTACCGGCAGCCGTCCGCGATACCCGCGCCGATCTCGGCCACCTTGTCCGGGACGACCTCGCCGCAGGCGATGTAGTCGAGCAGGAACAGCGGCTCGGCCCCACACGCCACCAGGTCGTCGACGACCATGGCGACCAGGTCGATGCCGATCGTGTCGTGGATGTCGAGCTGCTGGGCGATCACCAGCTTGGTGCCGACGCCGTCGGTGGACGAGGCCAGGATCGGGCTCTTGTACTTCGCGGTGTTCAGCCGGAACAGGCCGGAGAAGCCGCCCAGGTCGCCGATCACCTCGGGGCGGGAGGTCTTCTTCACCTTCGCCTTGAGCAGCTCGACGGCACGGTCGCCGGCGTGGATCGAGACACCCGCTTCCGCGTACGTGGCCGAGCGCTTGCGCGGTCCGCGTCCTGAGCCGGCCGTCCAGGGCTGACGGTCGCCTCCTTCGGCGCCGTTGGATCCGGCACTGTTGCGCTCGGACACGTGCGTCACGGTTCTCCCCTTAGCGGTTCTGTGTAACTGAAAGAATCACGGGTGGTGCAGCGCGGTCGCGCCGCCCGGGCTGGCGACCAGCGGCTCCGCTGCCGGGCGGACGTCGGCCGCGAGCTCGCGAGCGTCGTAGTCGCTCTCCAGCTCGGCGACGGCGGCGGTGGCCGCCTGCGGGGTGGCACCCGGCATCGACGCCCGGCGGCCCACGCCCTCCAGGACGTGCTTGCCGATCAGGTCACCGGCCGGCAGCTCGATCGGATACTCCCCGTCGAAGCACGCCATGCAGAGCCGCGACTTCGGCTGCTCGGTCGCCTGGATCAGATTGTCGAGCGAAACATAGCCCAGGCTGTCGGCGCCGATCGAGCGGCGGATCCCGTCGATCTCCAGTCCGTTGGCGATCAGCTCGGCCCGGGTCGCGAAGTCGATGCCGTAGAAACACGGCCACTTCACCGGCGGCGACGAGATCCGGACGTGGATCTCCAGCGCGCCGGCCTCACGCAGCATGCGGATCTGGGCGCGCTGGGTGTTGCCGCGGACGATCGAGTCGTCGATCACCACGATCCGCTTGCCGCGGACCACCTCGCGCAACGGATTCAGCTTCAGCCGGATGCCGAGCTGGCGGATGGTCTGCGACGGCTGGATGAAGGTCCGGCCCACGTAGGCGTTCTTCATGAAACCGGCGCTGTACGGAATACCGGAGGCCTCCGCGTAGCCGATCGCGGCCGGAATGCCCGACTCGGGCACACCGATCACCAGATCCGCCTCGACCGGGTGCTCCTTGGCCAGCTTGCGGCCCACCTCGACACGGGCCGAGTAGATGTTGCGCCCGGCGATCGTGGTGTCCGGGCGAGCGAGATACACATACTCGAAGAGGCAGCCCTTGGGCTCGGGCGCCGCGAACCGGCTGGACCGCAGACCGTGCTCGTCGATCGCGATTATCTCGCCGGGCTCGACCTCGCGGACGAAGCTGGCGCCGGTGATGTCCAGCGCAGCCGTCTCGCTGGCGACCACCCAGCCCCGCTCCATCCGGCCCAGCACCAGCGGGCGGACCCCCTGAGCGTCACGGGCGGCGTAGAGGGTGTGCTCGTCCATGAAGACGAAGCTGAAAGCGCCCCGCAGGGTCGGCAGCAGCTCCATCGCGGCGGCCTCGACCGACAGATCGGGGCGGCCGGCCAGCAGAGTGGTGACCAGAGCGGTGTCGGAGGTGGAGTCACCCACCTCGAGGCCGCGGTCGGCGACGTCCTTGGCCAGCTCCGCCGTGTTGACCAGGTTGCCGTTGTGGGCCAGCGCGATCGTCGTGCCGGCCGGGGTGGCGCGGATCGTGGGCTGCGCGTTCTCCCAGTTGGAGCCGCCGGTCGTGGAGTAGCGTGCGTGACCGATCGCGACGTGGCCACGGAGGCTCGCCAGAGTCGGCTCGTCGAACACCTGGGAGACCAGGCCGATGTCCTTGTAGACCACCACGCCGGACCCGTCGCTCACAGCGATGCCGGCGGCTTCCTGCCCCCGGTGCTGCAGCGCGTAGAGCCCGAAATAGGTGAGTTTGGCAACCTCCTCCTCGGGGGCCCAGACGCCGAAGACGCCGCAGGCATCCTGGGGGCCGCGCTCCTGGGGGTCGAGATCGTCGGTCAGTAGGCCGTCGCCTCGGGGCACCTGCTCGCTCCCTCATGTCGGGGTCTGCACGGACCGCTAACTCGCTGGTCCGTCCGACCGACCAGTGTACGCGAGCCCACGAGAAGGGCACCCGCGCTCGTCAGCCGAGAAGTGGCAGGTAGTCGGTGAGGTCGGTCCTCGTACCGCTCGCCCGGAGACGTCCGTCACGCACCGCCTCGTCCCACGGGAGCCGGCCGGTGGCCAGGAGCAGCCAGGTCATCGGATCCGTTTCGACCACATTGGGCGGTGTGCCTCGTGTGTGCCGCGGGCCGGCAACGCACTGAATCGCGCCGAAAGGTGGAATCCGCACCTCCACCGAACGGCCAGGCGCGCGAGCGGACAACTCGGTCAGCAGTGCTCGCACGGCATCACGCAGCACCGCACGGGCGGGCTCGACACCCCGGTCCAGCGCGTCCAACGCTTCGGCGACCGACTCGGATTTACTGTGCGCAGGAGACATGTCGGGACGATACGACCCGACATGAGGAGAACGGCACACCGCCCTGGGTCGCGCGAGTGACGTATGACAAGGCATAGTTGCCGACGGTGTACACGTCGTGGGATCCACCGGACATCGAAGGAACCGGGGACCGCGCGACCGGAAGGCGGTGGACGTGACAACGCACCTACGTGCCCGGACGGCCCAGGCCGGTGCGTTCCTGGCACTGGTCTCAGGGCTGGTGACCGGCATCCCAACGGCCGCTCAGGCTGCGGCTCCAACCGTGACGATCGCGTCTGTCTCGGATCGTACGGTGTCGTCGGGCTCTACGGTAACCATTTCATACACCGTAAGTAACCCCGAGGGTGAGGGTAACGCCGGTCGGTTCAACACCGACGTCACCACCAGCGCCGGGCGGTGCAACAACGGCTGCAGCCCCAGCGACACGATCGGCGGCACGCCGAGGGAGTACGACGCCACGCTGACCGCGCCGACCGTGGCCGCCGGCCAGTCGCAGACGATGACGATCACCGTCATCTCGAAGGACCAGAACGGCGCCGCAAGCCAGGCGGCCACCGAGACGATCAAGGTGGAGGGCCCGGCCGCGCCGACGACCGTGCGGCAGGTCTCCGGCCGGATCAAGGACGACGGTGGTGACCGCGTCTCCGGTGTGCAGGTCGTCATGAAGGACAGCCAGGGCCACACCTACACCACGGCCACGGGCGGTGACGGCGGCTACTCGTTCAACTCGTCCGACTCCCAGCCGATCGCGGCCGGTTCCATCCAGGTCGCCGCGGCGAAGGCCGGTTACGAGGCCGCCGACGTGACCGTTCAGGGCGCCGCCGGCCGGACCGTGAACGTGCCGCTCACGATCAAGAAGACGGCTGCCGCGACGTCACCGACCCCGTCCACGAGCACGTCGGCGACGACCAAGCCGACCGACGAGGCGACCGACGACGAATCCGCCGACGCGGGCGACCCGGGCGTCAACAACCTCGGTGGCAACGACACGCAGGAAGCCGCCAGCAGCTCCGACGACGGCGGCAGCAACTGGCTCCTGATCCTCATGGGTGGTCTGCTCGTCGCCGCCGGCATCGGCGCCATGGTGCTGGTCTGGATGCGCCGTAAGAAGGCGGAGGAGCTCGCCTCGGACACCGGCATCGGCCCGGCCGTCCCGGCAAGCGTGGGCGGCGGTTTCGACGCCACCCGGGTGGCCGCGCCGGTCGGCGCCGGCCGCGGTGCCGACGCCACGATGATCGCTCCGGCCGCGGGTATGAGCGTGCGGCCCGGGGCGATGGGCGGTGGGATCGCCGACGCGCCCACAGTGATCCATCGGATGCCCGTCGAGGACGAGTTCCCGGACCCTTACGGCGCCCCGCTGCCGCCCGGTGGCGGTTACGGCGGCAACCAGTGGGACGGCCAGCAGGGCGGCGGCAGCTACGGCGCTACGCAGACCTACGGCCAGCAGGGTGGCGGCTACGGCGCGGCGCCGGGTGGTGGCGGCTACAACGACGGCGGCCAGCAGCGCTACGACGAGCACACCAACCTCTACCAGCCGGAGCAGCCACAGCAGCCGCAGCGCTACGACGAGCACACCAACCTGTACCAGCCTGAGCAGGGCGGTGGAAACTACGATGGCGGTCAGTACGGCGGCGGCCAGGGTGGCTACGACCAGGGCTGGAACGGTCAGGACGCCGGCGGCTACGGGCAGCAGGGCGGATACGACCAGCAGGGTGGTTACGACCAGGGCGGCTACGGCCAGCCGGGCGGCAACTACGGTGGCTACGACCAGGGCGGGTATGACCAGCACCAGGGCGGACTTCCTCAGCAGGGTGGCGCCTACGGCAACGGCTACCCACAGCAGCCCCCGGCACCGCAGCCGCCACAGCCGCCGCAGCAGGGTGGCGGCAACTACGGCCCGCGCCCGAACCGGGACTGGGACGACAACTGAGGTTCTGAGCTGAAAGAAAGGCCCCGCGCGATTGGCGATTCGCGCGGGGCCTTTCTTCATGTGCTGACGATCAGGCCGGCGGCTCGATCGGGCCGCCCGGCGCCTGCGGGCTCAGCTCCAGCGTCACCGAGCGGACCTCACCGGACGTCACCGGCGCGGGCTGCTGCTCGGCGGGGCTGCCGAAGAGGTCACGCAGCGTCGACGACCAAGCCGTCCGCAGCTCCTCCAGCGGGATGGTGAACTGGCCCTCCACCTGCAGCGACGCCTCCTCGGAGGTGACGCCGAGCGGGGTGACCGGCACACCGTGCTCGGCCACCAGCGCGAGGAACGCCTTGTCGTGGCCGCGCGGCACGCTGACCAGGACACGGCTCGCCGACTCGCTGAACAGGTGGACGAACGGCGAGTTGCCGTCCCCCGGGAGGGTCACCTTCGCGCCGACGCCGTGGCGCAGCGTGCTCTCCACGAGCACCTGGGCCAGGCCGCCGTCGGAGAGGTCGTGCGCGGCGCTGACCAGACCGGACTTCGACGCCTGCGCCATCACCTGGCCGAGCGCCCGCTCGGCGGCGAGGTCGACCTTGGGCGGGCGGCCGCCGAGGTGGCCGTGGGTCACCCAGGCCCACTCCGAGCCGGAGAGCTCCACACGGGTCTCGCCGAGCAGGAAGAGCAGGTCGCCACCGGCCTTGGCCGGCCGCGGGAAGCCCATCGGGACGCGGCGGGCCACGTCGTCGAAGACACCCAGCACACCGACCACCGGGGTCGGGTGGATCGCCGCGGCCCCGGTCTGGTTGTAGAAGCTGACGTTGCCACCGGTCACCGGGGTGCCCAGCTCGAGGCAGCCGTCCGCGAGAGCCCGGCAGGCCTCGGCGAACTGCCACATCACGTGCGGGTCCTCGGGCGAGCCGAAGTTGAGGCAGTCGGAGACGGCGATCGGCTCGGCGCCGGTGACGGCGACGTTCCGGTACGCCTCGGCGAGCGCGAGCTTGGCCCCCTCGTACGGGTCGAGGCGCGCGAACCGCCCGTTCCCGTCGACGGACAGCGCCACCCCGAGGCCGGTCTCCTCGTCGATCCGGAGCACGCCGGAGTCCTCCGGCTGGGCCAGGATCGTGTTGCCCAGCACGTACCGGTCGTACTGCTCGGTGACCCAGGTCTTGTCGCACAGGTTCGGCGACGCGGCCATCCGCAGCACGGTCTCCCGCAGAGCGTCGCCCGTGGACGGACGCGGCAGCGTCTCGGCCCGGTCGGCCTGCAGCAGCATCACATCGTTCGGCTCACGGATCGGCCGGTTGTAGACCGGGCCGTCGTCGGCGAGCGAGCCCGGCGGCACGTCGACGACCACGTGGTCGTTCCAGGTGATCACGAGCCGGCCGGGGGTGCCGTCGGCGGACGCCGCGGTGACCTCGCCGATGGCGGTGGCCCAGACGCCCCACTTCTCGGCGACCTTCAGAACGGCGTCGAGGTTTTCCGGGGTGACGATGAGGAGCATGCGCTCCTGCGACTCACTCGCCAGGATCTCGGTCGGCGTCATGGAGGCCTCACGCAGCGGGACCCGCTCCAGCCAGACCCGCATGCCGGTGCCGGCCGCCGCGGCGGTCTCGGTGAGCGCGCAGGTGAGGCCGGCGCCACCGAGGTCCTGGATGCCGGAGACGAGCCCGGCATCGTACAGCTCGAGGCAGCTCTCGATCAGCAGCTTCTCCATGAACGGGTCGCCGACCTGCACCGACGGGCGGCGCTGCTCGGCCTCCTCGTCGAAGGTGGCCGACGCCAGCACGGAGACGCCGCCGATGCCGTCCCGGCCGGTCCGCGCGCCGAGCAGCACGACGATGTTGCCGGTGCCGGTGGCCTCCTTCTTCTGGAGGCGCTCGACCGGCAGGACGCCGATGCTCAGAGCGTTGACCAGCGGGTTGCCCTGGTAACACGGGTCGAAGACGATCTCGCCACCGATGTTGGGCAGGCCCAGGCAGTTGCCGTAGCCACCGATGCCGGCGACCACACCGGGCAGCACCCGGGCGGTGTCGGGGTGGTCGTGGGCGCCGAAGCGCAGCGGGTCCATCACGGCGATCGGGCGGGCGCCCATCGCGAGGATGTCGCGGACGATGCCGCCGACCCCGGTGGCTGCGCCCTGGTACGGCTCGACGTAGCTGGGGTGGTTGTGCGACTCGACCTTGAAGGTGACCGCCAGCTTCTCGGAGATCTGCACCACACCCGCGTTCTCACCGATGCCGGCCAGCATCCGGGTGTTCTGCGGCGCCTTCTCGCTGAACTGCTTGAGGTG
Source organism: Actinoplanes sp. CA-252034 (assembly GCF_050956125.1). Taxonomy (NCBI): domain Bacteria; kingdom Bacillati; phylum Actinomycetota; class Actinomycetes; order Micromonosporales; family Micromonosporaceae; genus Actinoplanes; species Actinoplanes sp. CA-252034. Next base: position 151,931 of record NZ_CP191846.1, on the reverse strand, counting down.
CACCTTGCTCGACTTGTACGAGCAGTGCTCACTCCACATGATCGAGTACATCGCCAGCTCGGACGAGGTGGGCCGCCGGCCCAGGATCTCGCGGATCTTGGCGTACTCGTCGTCCTTGAGCCCCAGCTCGGCGTAGGGCTGTAGCTCGTCCGAGGTCTTCTGCGCCTGCTCGACGGTGTCCGGACCGTCGGAGCCGCTGACCAGCACGTCGGTCGCAGCGAAACCGCTCGGCTTCTCCTGCGTCGTCACTGTTGTCCCCCTGCGAGCTGACCGTCCGCGGACGCGCCCGCCAGGGCCCGCAGGACTGAGGTGAAGAAGCCGAGGCCGTCGAGCGACGGGCCGGTCAGCGCCTCCACGGCGTGTTCCGGGTGCGGCATGATGCCGACGACGTTGCCGGCCTCGTTGGTGATCCCCGCGATGTCGCGCTGCGAGCCGTTCGGGTTGCCCTTGATGTAGCGGGCGATGACCCGGCCCTCGCCCTCCAGCGCATCGAGCGTCCTGGAGTCGGCGACGAAGCAGCCCTCCCCGTTCTTCACCGGGATCAGGATCTCCTGACCGGGGGTGAAGCGGTTGGTCCAGGCGGTGTTGGTCGCCTCGACCTTGAGCCACTGGTCACGGTTGCGGAAGTGGAGGTGCTGGTTTCGGGTCAGGGCGCCGGGCAGCAGATGTGCCTCGCACAGGACCTGGAAACCGTTGCAGATGCCGAGCACGGGCAGACCGCCCCGCGCCGCATCGATGATGGACTCCATCACCGGCGCGAACCGGGCGATGGCGCCGCAGCGCAGATAGTCGCCGTAGGAGAAGCCGCCCGGGAGGACGACCGCATCGACGCCGTGCAGGTCCGGGTCGCCGTGCCAGAGGCGGACGGCCTCGGCTCCGGCGATCCGGGCGGCGCGGGCGGCGTCCCCGTCGTCGAGCGAACCAGGGAAGGTGACCACACCGATCCGCATGGTCAGGCGACCTCCGCCGCAGCGCTCTCGACGCGGATCTCGAAGTCCTCGATCACCGGGTTGGCGAGCAGCTTGTCGGCGATCTCACGGGCCCGGTCGAGGTCGGGCTCCCCAGTGAAATCGATCTCGATCCGGCGGCCGATGCGGACAGAAGAGACATCGGTGACGCCGAGCCGGGGCAGCGCATTGGCCACCGCTTGACCCTGCGGGTCCAGGATCTCCGGCTTGAGCATGACGTCGACCACGACGCGAGCCACGGGCACTCCTGACTGATAGGTGTAAGCAGGCGAAGCCTACCCGGTAGGCCCCGTGGACAAGCCGGGGGCCGGTGTCGGCAGCCCGACGCGAGCGTCATTGAGCAGGGAATGCGCGTTCACATCCGGGTCATCAGTCAGTGATATGTATCAATTGAACTCTGGGTCAGGGGACGAACACGGCTTAGTTTGCATTCGTCGACATCTATCACCGTTCCCCAGAAGGAGATCTCGACGTGCGCATTCGACTCCTGGCCGCCCTCGCCGGCGCGGTCACGGCCATGCTCGCCCCCACCGCCGCCCACGCCGAACCGGCTGTCCCCAGCATCATCGGGGGCGGCACCGTCTCCTCCGCGCCGTGGGCCGCCGCCGTCTTCAGCAACGGCAGCTTCACCTGCTCCGGCACGATCATCTCGGCCAACTACGTGCTCACCGCGCGGCACTGCGTGAGCGGCACCATGTCGGTACGGGTCGGCAGCGTCAACTACGCATCGGGCGGCGTCACCCGTACCGTCGCGTCCTCGTCCACCCGCTACGACCTGGCCCTGCTGCGCCTGAGCAGCTCGGTCAGCACCTCTTACATGCCGCTGTCCAGCGCGTACCCGCCGGTCGGCTCGACCAACAGCATCTACGGCTGGGGCATGACCTGCTACTCGGGCTGCGGGGCGTCACCGACGCTCAAGACCGCCACGGTCCAGGTCACCTCGACCAACCAGACCGACGCCTACGGTGGCCGGGCGATCGGCAGCACCCGGATCAACGGCAACGCCTGGCGCGGTGACTCCGGCGGCCCGCAGGTCTACAACGGCGCCCAGGTGGGTGTCGCGTCGACCGCGGACGGCCAGAGCCGGCAGTACTACGGCAGTGTCGCCTACAACCGGGCGTGGATCACGTCGACCGCGGGCGTCTGAGTAGACCCGCGTCCGAACGAGGCGGTCCCGGCGCCGGTCCCGAGAGTCAGAGGATCGGCGCCGGGGCGTACCCCGCTGCCGTCGGATGCTCCGCCACGATCGCGGCGACCCGCGCGGCAACCGCCTGGACCTGCGCCGGCGCCGCGCCGACGAAGGCGGCCCGGTCCGCGACCAGGGTGTCGATCTCGCCCCGGCTGAGCTGCAGCCGCTCGTCCGCCGCGAGACGGTCGAAGAGGTCGTTGACCGCCACGCCCTTCTCCCGCATGGCCAGCGCCACGCCGACCGCGTGCTCCTTGATCACCTCGTGCGCGACCTCCCGGCCGACGCCCTTGCGCACCGCGGCGACCAGCACCTTCGTGGTGGCCAGGAAGGGCAGGAACCGGTCCAGCTCACGACCGATGACCGCCGGGTACGCCCCGAACTCGTCCAGCACCGTGAGGAAGGTCTGGAACAGGCCGTCGGTGGCGAAGAACGCGTCCGGCAGGGCCACCCGGCGCACCACCGAGCAGGAGACGTCACCCTCGTTCCACTGGTCGCCGGCCAGCTCGCCGACCATCGACAGGTAGCCCCGGACGATCACCGCGAAGCCGTTGACCCGCTCCGAGGACCGCGTGTTCATCTTGTGCGGCATCGCCGACGAGCCGACCTGGCCCGGCTTGAAGCCCTCGGTGACCAGCTCCTGGCCGACCATCAACCGGATCGTGGTGGCCAGTGACGACGGGCCGGCGACGATCTGCGCCAGCGCCGACACCACGTCGAAGTCGAGCGACCGCGGGTAGACCTGGCCGACGCTGGACAGCACCCGGCGGAAACCGAGGTGCTCGGCGACCTTCTTCTCCAGGTCCGCGGCCTTCTCCATGGACCCGTCGAAGAGGTCCAGCTGGTCGGCCGCGGTGCCGACCGGGCCCTTGATGCCGCGCAGCGGGTAACGGTCGATCAGGTCGTCCAGCCGCTCATAGGCGATCAGCAGCTCCTCGGCCGAGGAGGCGAACCGCTTGCCGAGCGTGGTGGCCTGCGCCGCGACGTTGTGCGACCGGCCGGTCATCACCAGGTCGGAGTGCTCGACGGCGAGCGCGGCCAGCCGGGCCAGCGTGGCCACCACCCGGTCGCGGATCAGCTCGAGCGACGCCCGGATCTGCAGCTGCTCCACATTCTCGGTGAGGTCGCGCGACGTCATGCCCTTGTGGATCTGCTCGAAGCCGGCCAGCTCGCTGAACTCCTCGATGCGGGCCTTCACGTCGTGCCGGGTGACCCGCTCGCGCTCGGCGATCGACGCCAGATCGACCTGCCCGAGCACCGCCTCATACGCCTCGACGGCACCGTCCGGGACGTCGACGCCGAGGTCACGCTGAGCCTTGAGGACCGCCAGCCAGAGCTTGCGCTCCATCCGGATCTTCTCCTCCGGGGACCAGAGGGTGACGAGGTCGGCAGAGGCATACCGGGCGGCGAGCACGTTCGGGATGGTCACGGCACCGATTCTGTCACGGGCCGCGGTCCGTCCTCCGGCAGCCGGTGACGCAGGGTGCGGACGGCACGGCTGCTGAGCATGCCGACCACGGCGAGCGTGGCGACCGTCCCGGCCCCGATCAGGGTCACGCTCAATCCGACCTCGTGCGCGACCGGGCCGACGGCCACCTCACCGAGCGGCATGGCGACGAAGGAGCCGACCATGTCGTACGAGTAGACGCGCGCCAGCCGGTCCGGAGGCACGTGCTCCTGCATCGAGGTCTCCCAGGCCACCCCGAACTGCTCCAGCATGAGCCCGGCCACGAAGGTGGCGAGCAGCAGCGCCCACAGCCGCGGGTAGAGCCCGAGCACGAACAGCGGCACCGCCATGCCGAAGCAGCCGAGCGCGCCGACCAGCAACAACCGGTGCAGCCTGAGCCGCATCGCCAGGAGCCCGCCGACAATCAGCCCGGCGGTCTCCCCGGCCAGGACCAGGCCCCACGCCGACCGGCCGACGGTCTCGTCGGCGACGGCCGGACCGAGCACGAACATGCCGCCGCTCCACGCCGCGTTCAGCAGGCTGAAGCCGGCCACCACCACCCAGAGCCAGGTGCGCGAGCGAAACTCGGACCAGCCGAGCCGCAGGTCGGCCATGAGGTGCTGCCGCTCGGCCGGCCGGGGCGGGGCGGCCACCCGCACCCCGGCGAAGCAGGCCGCGGAGATGACGAAGGTCACGGCGTCGACGGCGATGCCGATGCCGGGGCTGGTGACGGCGACGACCAGGCCGCCGACCGGGGCACCGATCACCATCGCGCTGTTCAGGAGGATCCGGCTGAGGGCGATGGCCTGGAGCCGAACCCCCTCGTCCACGGTCTGCGGCAGCAGCGCCGCGCTGGCGGGCAGGGCCAGCGCGGCGGTCATGCCGTTGAGCACCGACAGCCCGACGAGCAGCGGGATCGTGGCGCCTCCGGTGAGCACCGACAGCGCGACGACGGCCTGGACCAGCCCGGCGGCCAGGCTCGACCCGACCATCAGCAGATGCCGTGGCAGCCGGTCGGCCAGCACTCCGCCGAAGAGCAGGAAGAGCACGTTGGCCAGGGTCCGGGCGCCGACGACCAGACCCAGGTCACGGGCGGAGCCGGTCAGGTCGAGGACGGCGAAGGCGAGAGCGATCGGGGCGAACGAGTTGCCGAGCGCGCTGATCGACCGCCCGGCCAGCAGGAACCGGAACGGGACGTGCCGCAGCGCCGTCACGACGGCTCCTCGCGGCTCTGGAACATCGCCACGGTCGTGCTGGTCCGCACCGTGCCGGGGGTGCGCGGCGGCTGCGCGGCCTCGTGCAACTCGACGACCGCCTCGGAGATCCGGTCGCGGATCCGCACCCACACCTCGGGGTCGACCCAGAAGTCGCCGTCGCTGAGCAGGCTGCGGCGCTCAGCGAAACGGGACGTCGAGCTGCGCCGGATCAACTCGTGCGCGAGCGCCGCGAACTCGGCCCGGCGCTGCTCGTCGGGACGGGCGCCGGGCAGGGCCTCGCTGTGGGCGTCATACCGGTACCGCTTCGCCACGCCGCCCCGGATCTTCTCCTCGCCGGCCACCACGATCAGGCCGCCGGAGAGCAGATTGCGCAGGTGGTAGCTGGCGTTGGCGTGGGTCAGACCGAGCTCTCGAGCGACCTCGGCGGCGGTCATGGCGGCACCGGTGAGCAGCGACATGATCTGCAGGCGCACCGGGTGGGCCAGCGCTCGCAGCGCGGCGGTGCCACCGTCTCCCAAAGACATGTTGGGGAGTCTACGAACAGGGCGGCCCGACTGTCCAACGTTTGTTTGGGAGTGGCACACTTCTCCAGAACACGGCATCCTCGCTGAAGTTACCGGCGAGTAAAGCGGCGAAGGCCGAGAGGAAGACCTGATGACTGACTTCAGCCCCGAATCGTTCGCGTCGTTCGGCCCGAAGGAGTTCACACAGCTCGTCAAGTCCACGCCGGACGCCAAGATCTCCCAGGTGATGGCCTCGGAGAAACGCACCAAGATCCTCGACGAGGTGTTCAACCGGATGCCCTCGCTCTTCCGGGCGGACCGGGCCGGCAACACCGCCACCGTCATCCACTGGATCATCAGCGGTGGCCCCGGCGGCGCGTCCGACACCTACGAGACGGTGATCGAGAACGCGACGTGCACCGTGACCAGCACCCCGGTCCGCGAGCCGAGACTGGCGATGACGATGGACGGGCTCACCTTCCTGAAGATCGTCTCCGGCACCGGCAACCCGGTGACGCTCTTCATGACCGGCAAGATCAAGACCAAGGGCGACATCACCCTCGCCACCACCATCCCCAAGCTCTTCGACATCCCCAAGGGCTGAGGATCGAGACCCCTCCGGCGGTACGACGGAGCGCCGCCTCAGAGGAAGCCGTGATCGCGGGCGTAGAGGGCGGCCTGAGTCCGGTCCCGTAGGCCGAGCCGGGCCAGGATGTTCGAGACGTGGTTCTTGACCGTCCCCTCGCTCACGTAGAGCTGCGCGGCGATCTCCCGATTGGTGGCGCCCCGGGCGATCAGCCGCAGCACGGCCTGCTCCCGCTCGGTCAGGTCGGCCCGGGGCGTGGCCGCCACCGGGCTGCGGTCCAGAGCCGTGACGAGCCGCCGGAGCACCGCACTGTCGTGCTGGTCGACACCGGCCCGGGCCAGCCGTACCGCCCGGGCCAGATCCTTCGGCGGCAGATCCTTGAGCAGGTAGCCACCCGTTCCGGCCCGCAGCGCCCGGACGACGTACTCCTCGTCGTCGAAGGTGGTCAGCATCAGCACCCGGCAGGCCGGCAACCGCTCCCGCAGCAGCTCCGCGGCCCGCAGACCGTCCAGCACCGGCATCCGCACGTCCATCAGCACCACATCCGGGGTGGTGGCCAGGGCCAACTCGACCGCGGCGCGACCGTCCGCCGCGGTGCCGACCACCTCGATGCCCGGCTCGATGCTCAACAGCGAGGCGATGCCCTCCCGGATCAGGGCCTGGTCGTCGGCGACCAGCACACGTACCGGCTCGTCGGTCATCGGGACACCGCCGGGACGCTCGCCGTGATCCGGGTGCCGTGACCGGGTCGCGACTCGACCCGGACGGTCCCGCCCAGGGCCGCGAGACGCTCCCGCATCCCGCTCAGACCGCCGCCGGAGGTGGCCTCCGGGTCGAACCCGCGGCCGTCGTCCTCCACCTCGAGCACCGCGTCGTCCCCGGCGCTGTGGACGGCCACCCGGACCATGCCGGCGTCCGCGTGCCGGCGGGCGTTGGTCAGCGCCTCCTGGGCGACCCGGTACAACGCCTCGGCACCGGCCCGCCCGGGTAGGCCGGTTCCACCGCGGGCCATCCGCTCTTCGAGGCTTGCCGGACCGCCACGGCTCTCCGGGTTGTCATGGCTCTCCGGGTTGTTGTGGCTCTCCGCACCGCCGCGGCTCTCCGGGTTGTCATGGCTCTCCGCACCGCCATGGCTCTCCGGGCCGCCTAGATCGAGGATCACCCGGAAGTCCGGGTCGTCCAAGCCCTCGACCAGCTCGAACAAGGCGGTCGTCAATGAGAACGGCTCGGCACGGAGAGTGCCGACGGACTCGCGTACCTCACGCAGGGCACGCGCCGCGGCCCGGTGCGCGTCGGCGACCGCTCGATCCGCCGTCGCCGGGTCCCGCTCGCGGAACGCCTCGGCCTTCGCCAGTTGCACGCTGATCGCGGTCAGATGGTGACCGACACTGTCGTGGATGTCCCGGGCCAGCCGGTTGCGCTCGCTCGCGGCGCTCAGCTCGGCGACCCGCTGCTGTGTGGCGGTCAGCTCCGCCACCAACCGTTCCGCCTGCAATCGGCTTCGCCGCTGCTCGACGGCGACCGCGGCGGTGGCGACCGCCAGGACCAGGCCGATGAAGAGCATGAACAGGTCGGAGACGACCTCGGGATCGGTCCGGGCACCGCTGACCGTACCGGCCCGGGTGAACGCCATCACCAGGTAGAACGTGGCCAGCCCGATCCCGGCGGAACGGCCCAGCCAGAAGTACGCGAAGAACGGCACCAGCACGAAGAGGGCACGCGAGAACCCGGCGCCGTCGACCGCGTTGACCGTCTCCAGCAGCACGATCCGGAGCAGCAGCACACCCATCGCCCACCGACGCGAACGCGGCCGCCGCCAATCCACCTGCTCGACCGCGATCAGTGCGGTCAGGCCGGCGAGATAGACCGCCAACTCGGCGCGCGACCAGTCCGGGGCCAGTCCGGCGCCGACGTAGTAGAGCCCGGTGAGCATCACAGCGCCGTAGAGCAGCGAGGCCATCCATCGCAGCGGCGGAGCATCCACAGCCATGACGCCACGCTAGGTGACCGCCGGCCGCCGCCACCAGCGATGCCGTCGATGTCTGGCCACAGGTCATGTGCCGAACGGACGGCCACACCCGCCGGTCCTGGCCGCACGGCACTGTCCCGGCCACCGGCGATCCGGCCACGGTGGTCGGCATCGACTGGAACGAAGGAGCCGTACCGTGCCCGATCGAAGTCTCTATCGACTCGCCGCCCTGACCGGCCTCGCCGGCGGCCTTCTCACCCTGGTGGCGGTCGCCCGCCGGGCCGGCCTTGTCCCGGAGAACGCCGTCACCCACGCCCTGGCCCCGCCCGCCACCGCGATGCTGCTCTTCACCCTGACCGCGCTCTACCTGTGCCAGCGGCGGGAGACGGGACAGCTCGGCCTGGCCGGGTTCGCGCTCAACCACCTGGGGCTGAGCGGGCTCTTCGCGATCGAGTTCCTCACCCACGCGGTCCTGCAGTATCAGGACGCGGCGGCCCGGGAGGCGGTGCTCACCGGGCCGGGCCGACCGTACTTCCTGGTGGTTGCCCTGGTCTTCATGGCCGGGGTGACGCTCTTCGGTGTCGCGTCGTGGCGCACCGGGGTGCTGCCCCGCGGCGCGCTCGTCCTCTACGTCACCGGACTGTGCACGGCCGCGCTACGCACGTCCGTCCCGGAGTGGGCCTACCTGGGCGGGCTGGTCGCCGGATCCGCGGGCGTCCTGTGGCTCTCCGTCACGCTGCTGCGGGACGCCACGCGGCCGGCGCTCGTCACAGCGTGATGCGACCCTCGACGGCACGCAGCGCGATGTCCTTGCGGTACTGGGCACCGTCCAGGCGAACCTGCTCGACCAGGGCGTAGGCGGCCTCGCGGGCACCGGCCAGGTCACTGCCGGTCGCGGTGACGCTGAGCACCCGGCCACCGGCCGACACCAGGGCGCCGTCGGTGTCGCGGGCGGTCCCGGCGTGGATGACGCCGGGCCGCTCGGCACCCTCGATCACGTCACCGGTCCGGGGCACGCCCGGGTAGTTGTGGCTCGCCACGACGACCGTGATCGCCGAGCCGGGCTTCCAGGTCAGCGGGGCGTGCTCGGCCAGCGTGCCGGTGGCGGCCGCGTTGAGCAGACCAGCCAGCGGCGTCTCCAGCAGAGCGAGCACCACCTGGGTCTCCGGATCGCCGAAGCGGGCGTTGAACTCGATCACCTTCGGGCCGTCCGGGGTGAGCGCGAGCCCGACGTAGAGCAGGCCGGCGAACGGGGTGCCCCGCTTGCGCATCTCGGCCAGCGTCGGCTCCACGGTCTCCCGCAGCACCCGCTCGGTCAGGTCGGCCGGCGCCCAGTCCAGCGGGGCGTAGGCGCCCATGCCGCCGGTGTTGGGGCCCTCGTCGCCGTCGAGCAGGCGCTTGAAGTCCTGTGCGGGCATCAGCGGCGCGACCGCGGTGCCGTCGGTGACCACGAAGAGCGAGACCTCGGGGCCGGGCAGGAACTCCTCGATGACGACCTTGCCGCACGCCTCGGCGTGGATCAGGGCCTCGTCGAGGTCATCGGTCACGACCACACCCTTGCCGGCGGCGAGACCGTCGTTCTTCACCACGTACGGCGTGCCGAGCTCCTCCAGGGCGGCCCGGGCCTCGGCGACCGTGGTGCAGTCGAACGATCGGGCCGTCGGCACACCGGCGGCGGCCATCACCTCGTTGGCGAACGCCTTCGAGCCCTCCAGGCGGGCCGCGGCCGCGGACGGGCCGAAGCAGGCGATGCCCTTGGCACGGACCGCGTCGGCGACACCGGCGACCAGCGGGGCCTCCGGGCCGATCACCACGAGGTCGGCGCTCAACTCGACGGCGAGCGCGGCGACCGCGGCCGGATCGGTGGCCTTCACGTCATGCAGCTCGGCGAGCTGGGCGATGCCAGGATTGCCCGGCGCGGCGGCCAGGAAGTCGACGGACGGGTCGGCGGAGAGCCCGACGGCAAGCGCGTGCTCGCGCCCACCGGAGCCGATCAGAAGTACGCGCACGACGGCCCATCCTACCTGCGGTGGCGTCGCGTAAACTTTCGCAGTACCCGGACTCCTCCAGGTACGACCTTGGGGAAAGGCATATCTAAAAGTGCCGGTGATCGTGTTGGTCGGCGCCCAGTGGGGCGACGAGGGCAAGGGTAAGGCCACGGACCTGCTGGGCGACCGGCTCGACTACGTGGTCAAGTTCAACGGGGGCAACAACGCGGGCCACACCGTCGTCATCGACGGCGAGAAGTACGCGCTCCACCTCCTCCCCAGCGGGATCCTCTCCCCGGGGGTCGTACCGGTGATCGGCAACGGCGTCGTCGTCGACCTCAACGTGCTGTTCCAGGAGATCGACGGGCTAGAGGCCCGCGGCATCGACACGTCCCGCCTGCGGATCAGCGCCAACGCGCACGTGATCGCCTCCTACAACCGCACCCTCGACAAGGTCACCGAGCGTTTCCTCGGCTCCCGCAGGATCGGCACCACGGGCCGCGGCATCGGCCCGACCTACGCCGACAAGATGAACCGGGTCGGCATCCGTGTGCAGGACCTCTTCGACGAGTCGATCCTGCGACAGAAGGTCACGGCGGCACTCGGCTTCAAGAACCAGGTGCTGTCGAAGATCTACAACCGGACCGGGGCGAAGGTCGACGACGTCGTCCAGGAGCTCCTGTCGTATGTCGACCGGCTTCGGCCGTACGTGGCGGACACCGCCCTGGAACTGTCGAACGCGATCGACGACGGCAAGGTCGTGCTCTGCGAGGCCGGCCAGGCCACCCTGCTCGACGTCGACCACGGCACCTACCCGTTCGTGACCAGCTCCAACGCCACGTCCGGGGGCGCCTGCACCGGCGCCGGCATCCCACCGACCCGGATCGACCGGGTGGTCGCGGTACTCAAGGCGTTCACCACCCGCGTCGGTGAGGGCCCGTTCCCGACCGAGCTGAACGACAAGTTCGGTGACTACCTGCGCGAGGTCGGCCACGAGTACGGGACGACCACCGGCCGCCCGCGCCGGATCGGCTGGCTCGACCTGGTGATCGGCCGCTACGCCCAGCGCATCAACGGGGTCACCGACTTCGCGATGACCAAGCTCGACAACTACGACGGCCTCGACGAGATCCCGGTCTGCGTGGCCTACGAGGTCAACGGCGTCCGCCACGACGAGATGCCGGTCAACCAGACCGACTTCCACCACGCGCAGCCGATCTTCGAGACGCTGCCCGGCTGGAAACAGGACATCTCCGGCTGCCGCAAGTTCGAGGACCTGCCCCAGGAGGCACAGGACTTCGTCGAGTACGTCGAGGCTCGGATCGGCGCCCGGATCTCGATCGTCGGCGTCGGCCCCGGCCGCGAGGCGGTCATCGAGCGGCACTCGGTGCTCGGCGGAGTCTGATGTATGACGTCGTGCTCCTGAGCCTGGCCGAGGGCTCGGGCGACTCCTGCGGCTCCGGCGATTCGGGTTGCGGCGGCTGCAACGCCGTGTGCGCCACCCCTCGTACCCCGGTCCTGGCCTGCGCGGACGCCCTCCGTCAGGCCGGGGCGCTGGTGGAGACCGTGCTGGCCGGCTCCGATCAGGAGATCGACGCGGTCCTCGCCCGGTTCGACGGCCCGACCCGGCCGGACGGCCTGACCTGGCCCGACCCGGACACCAAGGTGCGCCTGGTGGTGGCGACCGCGACCGACGGCCAGCTGCGTGCCGTGGTGCGCCGGCTGGTCCGGCGCTACGCCCCGCCGCCCAGCAAACGGCCCGCCGACCTGGTCGCCGGGCGTACCGTGCCGGACCTGCCGCCGATCGCGATCCTGCCGCTCGACCCGGGCAACACCGAGGACCTGGCGGCCCAGCTCGGCCTCCCCCGGACCCCGGCGGCCGTCGCAGCGGCCGTGATGAACGGCACAGTCCGGCGGCTAGACCTGCTGCGCAACGACGGCGGCTCGGTCACCCTGGACGGCGCGCTGCTCGGCGGCTCCGACGACAACGGCCGAGCCGTGCCGTGGCGCGGCCGGGTCGAGGTCGACGACGCGGTGCTCACCGACGGCGAGGAGCCGGTGCTGGCCTGCGCGATCGGCAACGGCGCCGGCTACGCCGAGTTCGACGGCCTCCGGCTTCTCGCCGACGGCGATCCGACCGACGGCCGGGTCGAGGTGGCCGTCGCGGTCCCGGTGGTCGTCAAGAAGCTGTTCAAAGGCACGAGGGTACGAGTGGAGGTGCGCCGGGTCCGCGGACGCGCCGTGTCCGTCCTCCCGCGCGAGGGTGAACTGCAGTTCCTCGACGACGGGGTGGCCGGGTCGACGAGTCGCAAGCGATCCTGGTGGACCGAACCGGGCGCCTGGGCGGTGTACGCGGGCTGAGGTCCGTGCAACTCTTGGACGGGCAGCAGAGCCAAGATTTCCTGATACCGGAGGTCTCATCCGTGGCGGACGAGAACGCCGACCGTGTCTACGTCCCGGGAGCCGAGGCGTCGCCGCCGGCCCGGGACGTGGAGCCGTTCTGGGCCGACGAGCCCGAGACCCCGGTGCACGGCCGTGCCGTGCCCGTGGCCGATCGTCTGCCACCGGTCGGGATGGTCCAGGTCGAGCCCGGGGTGTTCCGGCCGGCCGACGGTCCGCCGCTGCCACCGGGCGTGCACGTGCCCGCCCAGCGCCCTCCGGCGACCACGCCGGTCCCGCCTCAGGCACAGCAGCCGCAGCACGGGCCGCCGCCCACGCCGATCGCGCATCCCGAGGGGCACACCGCGGCCGACTCGCCCTGGGCGCAGCCGCTGCACCGTCCGGCGCCGGTCACACCACCGACGGTGGTCCCCCATGCGGCCGGCCAACAGTCGGCGCCTGCACAGCCGGGCGACGCGGGGCCCGCTTTCCCGCAACCCAGCGGCTTGCAGCCCACGTCTTCCCCGCCGGCCGGTCAGGAGTCCACATCTCCACTGCCTGGTGGACGGCAGACCGTTTCCACCCGGCCTGTCGAGCAGCAACCGGCTTTTCCACGATCAGCCGGCCAGGAATCCGCGTTTCCACAGTCGGGTGATCGGCAGCGGGCTTTCCCTCAGCCGGCCGGTCAGGAGACCGCACCTCAGCCGCAGCGAGACCAGCCGTCGGCTTCTCCGTGGCAGGGTGACCAACCGTCGGCTTCTCCGCAACTGACTGGCCGGGAGTCCGCTTTTTCGCAGCCGGGTGATCGGCGACTCGGCGACCGGCAGCCGGTTACTCGTCCCGTCTCCAGTCAACCGTCTGCCGGCGTCTGGCCGACCGGGCACGCTATCGCCGTACCGCCAGAGGCGAAGCCCACCCCGCCGCCTCCGCATGCCGCGCCAGTGACTTCGACCACAGCTCACGCCGCGCCTGCCGACGGTGGGTGGGCCGCTGCAGAGGCTTGGCCGAGCGCCCACGCCGCGCCGTCCAACGCGCATACCGCACAGCCGACCGCGCACGCCGCTACCGCACAGCCGACCGCGCACGCCGCGACGCCTCCGACCACCCACGCCGCGCCGCCCGCGACCGCGCATGCCGCGCCTTCGAGCGCGCATGCCGTGCCGGACGCGGTGGCTTTGCAGCCGCCCTACCAGGCGCAAACCGGGTTGCCGAATCCGTCGCAGGAGCAGGTGCCGGGGGCCGAGGCGGACCCGTTCCAGGAGCTCAACTGGATGGTGGACGGCACGCCGACCGCTGAGGAGTTCGCGCGGCGGCGGCTGGCCCGGCCGAGTCAGCAGAGTGCCACGATGGGCGCTCGGGCGATGCTGCAGAAGGGCATGTTCGGGCTGGTGAAGCTGGCTCCCGGGCAGCGTGAGCTGGAATACAAGCAGGACGTCGAGATGGTGCGCCGCAACTTCGGTGGGCTGCGGCAGGTGACCGTGGTCAACCCGAAGGGCGGCGCCGGCAAGACGGTGGCCGTGCTGCTGTTGGCGATGACTTTCGGGCAGAAGCGCGGCGGATACGTGCTGGCCTGGGACAACAACGAGACCCAGGGAACCCTGGGCATGCGGGCCCAGCAGGACTTCCACGCCCGCACGGTCCGGGACATGATGCGTGATCTGCATCTCTTCCAAGGCGCGCAGGGCCGGGTCGGTGACCTGTCGCAATATGTGCGGGCTCAGGGCGAGGGCATGTTCGACGTGCTCGCCTCGGACGAGTCGGCGACCGCCGGTGAGATGCTGACCGCGGCCTCGTTCGCCGAGATCCGCGACGTGGTGAGCCGGTTCTACAAGTTGATCTTCGTGGACACCGGTAACAACGTCCGCGCCGAGAACTGGCAGGCCGCGATGGACGCCACCGACCAGTTGGTGATCACGATGTCGGCCCGAAACGACTCGGCGGAGACGGCGGCGCGGGCGCTCGATCATCTGGAGCAGAGCGGCCGGCGTCGACTGGTACGCCAAGCAGTGACGATTGTCACCATGCCACCGACCCGCAAGGACATCGACCTGCAGTGGATCCAGCAGCACTTCGCGGCCCGAACCAGGGCGGTGCTGGTGGCCCCATACGAGCGGTTGATCGACTCGGGCGAGCCGATCCGCTACGGCGAGCTCTCCGCGAACACCAAGGACGCCTGGCTCAAGATCGCCGCATCGGTGGCTGACGGCCTGTAGCCGCCGCCGATCTTGTGCGCTTCCAGCGCCAGGTCACAGGCTCGGCCCGGGTGAGGTGTGCGTCTTCAACCGGGCGGCAGCCTCAAGCTCGGGGCGGGATGAGCATTGCGTCTCCGCCTCGGCGGCAGCCTCAAGCTCGGCGCTTGATCAGCATGCGCCTCCGCCTCGGCGGCAGCCTCAAGCTCGGCGCTTGATCAGCATGCGCCTCCGCCTCGGCGGCAGCCTCACGCCCCGAGCGGATTAGGTGTGCGCCCTCACCGTGGCCGCAGCAACAGGCTCGGCCCGGATGAGGGGTCCCGGCGGCGGCACCAACCGGGCGAAGTCGGCGTGAGGTGATCTGGTGAGCTCGCGGCTGCCGCGAGCTCACCAGATCGACAACGCGGTGGATTACGTCAGGGCGTCGGCGGCGGCCGGGTCGCTGTCGCGGAGGAACTGGGCACAGCGGGCCGCCTCGTCGGCCTCACCGATCTGGGCGGCGGCCTGGGACAGGGCGTGCAGGCAGCGGAGGAAGCCCTGGTTCGGCTCGTGCGCCCACGGGACCGGGCCGTGGCCCTTCCAGCCGTTGCGGCGCAGCGAGTCGAGGCCGCGGTGGTATCCGGTGCGGGCGTAGGCGTACGCGGTGACCGGCTCGTCGGCGGCCAGAGCCGCGGCTGCCAACGGCGCCCAGGCCGCGCTGTAGGCGGGGAATCTGGCGGCGACCGCCTTGAAGGCCTGCTCGGAGCCCGTCGCGGCGGCCTCGGCCAGGGCTTTGTCGGCCTCGGCGTCGGCGGGCAGTCGGGTGGCCGGCGGCTCGGGAAGGAGGTTCTGCATGCTCCCATTCAACCCGTCCGGGCCGCGTTCATTCCGCCGCCACCACGTTCCGGGTCCCCCGGGTTTCCCGCCCGCCTCTCACCACCGCCTCAAGCCCGCCGAGACAGCGATGAGAGGCAGGCCGAGACCGCGGTGAGAGACAGGCCCGGACCGCGATGAGAGGGAGGGCGAGACCGCGGCGAGGGACGGACGGAGGAGCGGGGGTCAGTCCCAGGCCCGGCCGAGGCGGAACAGGCGGTCGGCGTACTCGATCTTGGTCTGCCAGTCGGCCGGCCAGGCGGCGAGGCCCAGCGCGGCCCCGGCGAATGCTCCCGCCAGGCAGGCGATCGAGTCGGAGTCGCCGGAGGAGGCCGCGCCCCGGCCCAGGACGGCGACCGGCTCGTCGGGCGAGACCAGGTAGACGTAGAGCGCGGTGGCCAGCGCCTCCTCGGCGATCCATCCGGCGCCGGTCCGTAGACACGGGTCGCCGGTGTGATCGCCGCCGGCCAGCGCCTCGGCCACCCGGTCGAGGGCGGCTGCGCACTCGTCCCAGCCGCGGGCGATGAACTCCTCCGGCGAGGTCACCGCGGGCCGGTGCCACAGCTCGCCGAGCCAGTCGGCGTGGTAGACCTTGCGCTGCTCGGCACAGCGCTCCCGCAGGGCGGTGAGCAGGTCGGACGGCGCGAGGCCGCCACGGAGCCAGAAGACGGCGTACGCCGTGAGCTCGCTGGCTGCCAGCCCGGTCGGATGCCCGTGTGTCAGCGCCGCCTGGAACTGTGCCGCCCCGGAGCGCTGCTCGTCGGTGAGCCCGGGCATCAACCCGACCGGGGTGACCCGCATGTTGGCCCCGCACCCTTTCGAGTCGATCTGGGTGGCCCGGGTCCAGGGCCGGCCGTCGGCGAGGTTGCCGATCGCCCGCAGACAGGTCATGCCGGGGGCCCGGTCGTTCTCCGGGCTGGCCGCCCACTCCAGGAACCGTCGTCGCAGCACCGGCTCCAGGGAGGCCGGGGTGATCGACGCGGCCTCGCGCAGCGCCTCGCCGACCGCGAGAGCCATCTGGGTGTCGTCGGTCACCAGGGCCGGCTCACCGACCAGTTGCCGCGGGCCGCCCGGGCCGTAACGGGCCACGATCGTCGCGTACTCCTGGAACTCGGTCGGTTTCCCGAGGGAGTCCCCGTAGGCCAGACCCAACAGTGAACCGGTCGCAGCGCGCATGCGCCAACTCTAGGTAGTACGTCAACGACTCGCTCGGTTCGAGCAAGATGGACGCATGCCCGACCCGTTGCAACCAGTGCTCGGTGGAGACGCGCCTTTCGACGCGACCGCCGACGAGATCGAGACCCGCGCCGAGCTGGACGTGCACCTGGCCAAGAACACCCTGGCCGGCCTCTGCGTCCTGGGCCTGCGACTGGACCGCGACCCACCCGACCTGACCGGGGTGGATGTGCGGGAGACCATGTTCGTGGGCTGCCATCTGGCCGGTCCCGAGGTGGAGTCCGACCTGATCCTGCGCGGGGCGCACGTGGTCCCGCCGTTCGACGACCGGCCCTACCCGACACATCCGGCGCTGCTCTACACCCCTGAGGACCTGTCCGCCGGGTTTGCCGAGCACGGTTTCGCCGGAATGTTCGACACTGCCGTTTACCAGCACTTCGTGGCACACGGCGGGGCGGTTCCGGACATTCGGGAGGCGCTCGCCCAGCGACTGCACGACGCCGGTGTCGACAACGCGCTCGGCAAGGCGCTCAACGAGTGGGCTGCCGTGCACGGGCCGGGCGGCGCGATCGGGATCATGGGCGGGCACGCGGCGCCGCGGGGCTCGGAGCCGTACCGGATGGTGGCGGCCCTGACCCGTCGCCTGGCCGCCGCGGACCGGTTGATCGTGACCGGCGGCGGGCCGGGTGTGATGGAGGCGGCCAACCTGGGCGCCTACTTCGCCTCCTTCGACGAGGCCCGGCTCTCCGCCGCGATCGATCGCCTGTCGGTGGCGCCGCATTTCATGGACCACGAGCCGTACACGGCGGCCGCGCTGGCGGTGCGGGCCGCGCATCCGCTGCCGCCGCTCGACGTGGCCGGGCGGCTGCGGCACGGCGGTCTGGCTCTGCCCACCTGGTTGTACGGCCACGAGCCGGCGAACCTGTTCGCCGGGCAGATCGGGAAGTACTTCTCGAATGCGGTTCGCGAGGATTCGATCCTGCGGTTGGCCCGTGGTGGGATCGTGTTCGCTCCCGGGTGGGCCGGGACGGTGCAGGAGATCTTCCAGGCCGCGACGAAGACGTTCTACGCGACCGACGGGCCGTCCGGGGCGTATGTGTTCCTCGGCGTGGAGCACTGGTCGCGCCTGCCGGTGGCGGATCTGCTCGGGCCGCTGCTGGCCCGTTCGCCCCATGGCGACCAGTCCGATCTGATCGTCGTCACCGACTCACTGGACGAAGCCATGGCCGCGCTCTCGGCATAGTGGCGGAGGTGTCGCACACTGCAGCCATGGATCTGACCGTGGTCTTCGTAGTCGTCTTCCTGCTGGTCGCGGTGTCCCTCGCGGCGAAGGTGATCAGGCACAACACGCGTTCCGCGTACCGCGAGGGGCGGTACGGCAAGAGCCGCTCGCGTGGTGGCTCGACGCCCTACTACTACAACCACTCCGACGGGAGCAGCGGCACGTGGGACTCGTCGGACTCGTCCTCGTCGTCGTCCAGTGACGGCGGGGGCAGTTGGTGGGGCGGCGGCGACAGCGGTGGCTCGTCCTGGGGTGGCGGCGACAGCGGCGGCTCGTTCTCCGGTGGCGGGGACAGCGGCGGCGGTGGCAGTTACTGAGCGCTAGGCCACGTGTACGCGGCGCCAGTGCACCGCCGGCAGGTCGCCCTCGGGGACGTCGGTGATGCCGTTCTCGTCCATGGCGTTGTAGATCGCGAGACGCGCCCCGTCGAACAGGAACTCGACGGCGTGCAGCACCCGGGGCCGCCAGTCGGCCGACGTGGTTCGCTCGATGACGTTGACGGCGCGGAGCGACCGGCCCCGGGCCTTGCGCAGTGCGGCGTGCGGGTCGGGGCGCCAGTCGAAGTGCTCGTAGAGGTCGACCGGGAGCGACGTGTCGATCTGGTCCCAGGTGATCGCACACTCGTCGAACTTACGGTGGGTGATCTCGACGCGACTCAGTCCGAAGTCGAGGATCACCGGGCCGTCAGCGAACCATCCACGCTCGGCGACATCCCACATCAGCCAGCTTGATCGCAGTCTCTTGCCGATGAGCCGCACGAACATGTGTCGATGGGTGGCGGCGAGGGCCTCGGCATCGTGATGCCACTCGGGTTTCCAGCCCTCGATTCCGAGCACGACCACCGTCCCGCCGATCTTGATCGGTCGATGGTACCCATTCCTTTGTGTAACCCCACAACACGACAACGACCGGTCCCCACCGCGGGGGACCGGCCGTAGCCTTTCTACTTAATTCACTTCCCGAGCGAGGTACCCGCGGAGCGCAGGTGCTCGGACGCCTCGACGACCCGCTTGGCGAGACCGTTCTCGGCCAGCTTGCCCCAGGCGCGCGGGTCGTAGGCCTTCTTGTTGCCGACCTCGCCGTCCACCTTCAGCACGCCGTCGTAGTTGCGGAAGAAGTGGTCGGCCACCGGGCGGGAGAACGCGTACTGCGTGTCGGTGTCGATGTTCATCTTCACCACGCCGAAGTCCAGAGCGCCGTGGATCTCCGACAGCAGCGAGCCGGAGCCGCCGTGGAAGACCAGGTCGAGCGGCTTCTCCTTGCCGTACTTGGCGCCGATCGCGTCCTGGATCTCCTTGAGGATCTCCGGACGGAGCTTGACGTTGCCCGGCTTGTAGACGCCGTGCACGTTGCCGAAGGTGAGGGCGGTCAGGTAGCGGCCCTTCTCACCCAGGCCCAGGGCGGCGACGGTGGCCAGGCCGTCCTCGACGGTGGAGTAGAGCTTGTCGTCGATCGCGGCGGAGACGCCGTCCTCCTCGCCACCGACGACGCCGACCTCGATCTCCAGGATGATCTTGGCGGCCGCGGTCTTCGCCAGCAGCTCCTCCGCGATCTGCAGGTTCTCGTCCAGCGGCACGGCCGAACCGTCCCACATGTGCGACTGGAACAGCGGGGCCTGACCCTTGGCCACACGCTCCGCCGAGATGTCGATCAGCGGGCGGACGAAGCCGTCGAGGTGGTTCTTCGGGCAGTGGTCGGTGTGCAGCGCCACGTTGATCGGATACTGCTTGGCGACGTGGTGGGCGAACTCGGCCAGCGCGACCGCGCCGACGACCTTGTCCTTGATGGTCGGGCCGGACACATACTCGGCACCGCCGGTCGAGATCTGGATGATGCCGTCGCTGCCGGCCTCGGCGAAGCCCTGAAGGGCCGCGTTGAGGGTCTGCGAGGACGTCACATTGATCGCCGGGTAGGCGAACGCGCCGGCCTTGGCGCGATCGATCATCTCGGCGTAGACCTCGGGAGAAGCGATAGGCATCGGGTGCGCTCCTTGCTCATTTTCACGGGCTGCGAGAGGGCAGGACCGCGCTGTCCTCCAGCAGGAAGTATTCCGCAGTTGCGGTGCGTAGTGGAAACCGCCTCGAAATCAGTACCTACGCCTGCCCGTTTGCGCAGCATGGGTCCGGATTAAGTCGCACCATGGAGGAAGAGTCGCCGAGTGGGGGAGGGAGCCGAGATGACGTACCCGATGCAGGAGATCGACCTGGAGACGCCCGAGGTCGACGCCGTCGAGCAGGCGACCACCGTGCCCGGCTGGCAGGACGACACCGATGATCCGGACGCCACGGAGGAGAACCGGATCGTCGAGTTCGACGACGACTACCGCTGAATTCGATCGCCTGATTACGCACTCACTGTCACGATCGACGGGTGCTGCTCACTCTGACGACCACCCACCGGCCCGCCACCGATCTGGGCTATCTGCTGGTCAAGCACCCCGACAAGGTGCATTCCTTCAGCATGCCGACCGGTACGGCGTACGTCCTCTACCCCGAGGCGGACGACGACCGCTGCACCGCCGCCCTGCTGCTGGACGTCGATCCCCAGCTGCTGCGGGCGCAGCGGGACGCCTTCGAGTTGAGCCAGTATGTGAACGACCGGCCGTACGCCGCCTCCAGCCTGCTGTCGAGCGCCCTGGCAAAGGTCTTCCGCACCGCGCTGCGCGGCGCCTCGAAGGACCGACCGGAGCTGGCCGCCGTGCCGATCCCGCTGGAGATCCGGGTGCCGGTGCTGCGGGGCACGCCCGACCTGGTGCACCGCCTGTTCGCGCCGCTCGGCTGGTCGGTCGCGGCCACATCGATCCCGTTCGAGCCGGAGATCGGCGGCGACAGCCGCTATGTCGACCTGCGGCTGACCGGTGAGGTGCGGCTGGCGGACGCTCTCAATCACCTGTACGTGCTGCTCCCCGTCCTGGACGACGGCAAGCACTACTGGGTCGCCCCGGACGAGATCGAGAAGCTGCTGCGCTCCGGTGAGGGCTGGCTGGCGGAGCATCCGGAGAAGGTGCTGATCGCTCGCCGCTACCTGGCGCACCGCAGGTCGCTGGCCACCACGGCTCTGCAGCTGCTGGAGGCGGATCAGCCGGTCACCGAGGAGGAGGCCGAGCTGCCGGTGGCCCGCCGGGCGCCGCTGGCCGAGCAGCGCCGGGACGCGGTCCTGGCCGCCCTGACCGAGGTGGGGGCGTCGCGGGTGCTCGACCTGGGTTGCGGCGGGGGCGCCCTGCTCGCCGCGCTGGTCAAGAACCGGGCCTTCACCGGGATCGTCGGCGCCGACGTGGCCACCCGCTCGCTGGAGCAGGCCGCTCGCAAGATCAAGATTGAGCGGCTGGGCGACCGGGTCAAGCTGATCCAGACCGCGCTCACCTACCGCGACGACCGGCTGCGCGGCTTCGACGCGGCGGTGTTGATGGAGGTCATCGAGCACGTCGACCTGCCGCGCCTACCCGCTTTGGAGGCGGCGGTCTTCGGTCATGCGAAGCCGGGAGCGGTCATCGTGACCACACCGAACGCGGAGTACAACGTGCACTACGAGGGACTGACCGGGATGCGGCACTCGGACCACCGCTTCGAGTGGACCCGCCCGAGTTCGCCGCGTGGGCAGCCAGGACGGCAGACGAGTACGGCTACGCGGTGACCATCCGTGGCGTGGGTGAGCATGACGAGATCACCGGCGCCCCGACCCAGCTCGCCCTGTTCACCAAGGAGGTGTCCGCATGATCATCGACGTTCCCGAGCTGTCGCTCGTGGCGCTGGTCGGCATCTCCGGCTCCGGCAAGTCGACCTTCGCCCGCACCCGGTTCAAGCCCACCCAGGTGCTCTCCTCCGACTTCTTCCGAGGCCTGGTGGCCGACGACGAGAACGACCAGTCCGCCTCCGGTGACGCCTTCGAGGCGCTGCACTACGTGGCCGGCAAGCGGCTCGCGGCCGGCCGGCTCACCGTGGTCGACGCCACCAACCTGCAGTCGCACGCCCGTGCCGGCCTGATCAAGGTGGCCCGCGAGCACGACGTGCTGCCGGTGGCGATCGTGCTGGACGTGCCGGAGTCGGTGGCGTGGGAGCGGACCGAGGCGCGCGAGGACCGCACCTTCGGCCGTCAGGTCCTCACCCGCATGCACCGTGACCTGCGCCGCTCCCTCAACCAGCTGGCCAAGGAGGGCTTCCGCAAGATCCACGTGCTGCGCGGGGTCGACGAGATCGCGGCGGCCGAGATCCGTTACGAGAAGCTGTTCAACGACCGCAAGGACGAGCACGGTCCGTTCGACATCGTCGGTGACGTGCACGGTTGCCGTGCCGAGCTGGAGGCGCTGCTCGGCACGCTGGGCTGGGAGCTAATCCGCGACGAGCTCGGCCGTCCGGTCGACGCGGTGCACCCGGAGGCCCGCAAGGCCGTCTTCGTCGGTGACCTGGTCGACCGTGGGCCGGACTCGCCGGGCGTACTGCGCCTGGTCATGGGCATGGTGGCGGCCGGCCACGCGATCTGCGTGCCGGGCAACCACGAGCAGAAGCTGGCCCGCAAGCTGAACGGGCGCAACGTGCAGCTCACCCACGGCCTGCCGGAGACGCTGGCACAGCTCGACGCCGAGGACCCGGCGTTCGTGACCGAGGTGCGGACCTTCATCGACGGCCTGGTCAGCCACTACGTGCTCGACGACGGCAAGCTCGTGGTGGCGCATGCGGGGCTGAAGGAGGCCTACCACGGGCGGGCCTCCGGCCGGGTGCGCAGCTTCGCGCTCTACGGCGAGACCACCGGCGAGACCGACGAGTACGGCCTGCCGGTCCGCTACCCGTGGGCGCGCGACTACCGCGGCTCCGCGGCCGTGGTCTACGGGCATGTGCCCACCCCTCAGCCGGAATGGATCAACAACACCATCTGCCTGGACACCGGCTGCGTCTTCGGTGGCGCGCTGACCGCGCTGCGCTGGCCGTCCCGGGAGATCGTGGCGGTGCCGGCGGCCAAGGAGTACTACGCGCCGGTCCGGCCCTTCGCCGCGGTCGCGGCGAAGCCCGATCACGGGCTGGACATCGCGGACGTCATCGGGCGACGGCACATCGATTACGGGTACGGCCAGACGACCGTCCCCGCCGAGAACGCCGCCGCCGCGCTGGAGGTGATGGGCCGGTTCTCGATCGATCCGGAGTCCCTGGTCTGGCTCCCGCCGACGATGGCCCCGTGCACCAGCTCGACCGTCGAGGGCTACCTGGAGCACCCGTCGTCCGCCTTCGCCGATCTGCGGTCGGCCGGGGTGGACCGGGTGGTGTGCGAGGAGAAGCACATGGGCTCGCGGGCCGTGGTGCGCGTCTCCACGTCGGGCACGGGCGACGCGATCTGGACCCGTACCGGCCGGCCGTTCTTCGGTCCCGAGCTGGACGAGCCACTGCTGGCCCGGGTCCGTGCCGCGGTCGCGCCGATCCTCGCCGAGCTGGAGACCGACTGGCTGCTCATCGACGCCGAGCTGCTGCCGTGGTCGGCCAAGGCGGGCGGCCTGATCCGGGACCAGTACGCCGGGGTGGGCGCGGCCGGCCGCGCCGCCCTGCCCGCGGCGCTGTCGGTGCTGGAGCGGGTGGCCGGCCGCGGTCTCGACGTGAGCGGGCTGCGGGACCGGCTGGAGCTACGGGCGGCCGAGATCGACGGCTACTCGGCGGCTTACCGGTCCTACGTGAAGCCGACGAGCGGGCTCACCGGGGTCACGCTCGCCCCGTTCGTGTTCCTGGCGGGCGCCGGTGTCTCGTACACAAGAAAGGATCATGATTGGCATCTCGCTCTGGCCGACCGGCTCGTCGCGGCCGACCCGGAGATCTTCACGCCGACCCGCCGCATGGTCGTGGACCTGGCCGACCCGGTCTCGGAGGCGGCCGCGACCGAGTGGTGGCTGACCCTGACCGGTGCCGGCGGTGAGGGCATGGTGGTGAAGCCGTGGGCCGGGCTCGCGGCGGTCGACGGCAAGGGCCGTCTCGTGCAGCCCGGCGTGAAGTGCCGTGGCCGGGAGTACCTGCGGATCATCTACGGGCCGGAGTACACCCGTCCGGAGCAGCTGAGCCGCCTCCGGCAGCGCAACCTGGGCCGGAAGCGGGCGCTGGCGCTGCGTGAGCACGGGCTCGGGCTGGCGGCGCTGGACCGGCTGACCGAGGGCGCCCCGGCCTGGCGGGTGCACGAGTTGGTCTTCGCGATTCTGGCCGCCGAGTCGGAGCCGGTCGACCCCCGACTGTGACCGGTGGGTCACTTCTCGGAGTGCACAGCATTCATACAGGTACCGGCCTTGAATAGGCCGGTACCCTGGCTCCTCGTGGACATCCATGTGCTCGCCGAGCAGCTCGCCCTGAACCCGCTGGACCCGAAGGACCTGCTCGGCGCCTTCGGGCTCCCGGGCGTGCTGGCCATCCTCTTCGCGGAGACCGGCCTGCTGGTCGGCTTCTTCTTTCCCGGTGACTCCCTGCTGTTCCTGGCGGGTGTGGCAGCCTCCGAGGTCGCCAACTCGATCTTCGGGCCGGGCGCCAAGCTGTCCATCGTCGGGCTGCTGATCGGCGCCCCGATCTGCGCCATCATCGGCGCTCAGCTCGGGCACTGGCTCGGTGCGAAGTACGGGCGTCGGATGTTCGACAAGCCCGACTCCAAGCTGTTCAAGAAGGAGTACGTCGAGAAGGCGGAGTACTACTTCGAGAAGTTCGGCCCGGCCAAGGCGGTGGTGCTGGCCCGCTTCATCCCGATCGTGCGGACCTTCCTCAACCCGGTCGCCGGCACCCTCGGCATGCCGGCGAAGCAGTTCTTCGTGTGGAACGTCGTCGGCGCGATTCTCTGGACCGACGGCATCATCCTGATCGGCTACCTGCTGGCCGAGCAGATCTACGCCGCCATCGGCGACAAGATCGACCGCTACATCCTGCCGGTGGTCGTGCTGATCGTCCTGATCTCGGTGCTGCCGATCCTCATCGAGATCCTCCGGGAGCGGAAGGCCAAGAAGAAGGGCCTGAAGACCGCGGACCCGGCCACCGCGATCGGCGTCGTGGCCGCGGCCAGCGTCGTTGGCCTGGCCGACGCCGCCCGCGAGGAGTACCACGAGCACTTCGACCACGAGCACAACCAGCAGGGCCACAGCCAGCAGCAGGGCCACAGCCAGCAGCAGGGCCACGACCAGCAGCAGGGGTACGGCCACCAGCAGGGCTACGGCCAGCAGGGGTACGGCCAGCAGCCGCCGCAGTATCAGCAGCCGCAGTACCCGGACCCGCAGCAGCCGGCCTACCCGCAGCAGGGGCACCAGCCGACCCCGCAGAGCTACCCGCCGCAGCAGCAGTACCCGCCGCAGCCTCCGCAGGACTACCCGCGGAACTACTGACTCGACGCGAAAGGCCGGCCCGTCGGGCCGGCCTTTTTCGTATCGCGATCTACACCCGAACGGTGGTCGACCCGGAAAGCTTCTCCAGGAACTCCTCCGGGCACTCCCGCAGGTTCTCCAACCGTCCGGCCGTCAGCGCCCGATAGGTGAGCGACGCGGCCTCCTCCAGGTTGCGGGCCCGCTTGTGGGCCAGCTCCACGGAGTCACCCATCACCACACACCCGTGCTGGCTGAGGACCAGGCAGTCGGTGCCGTCCGCGGCCATCGCGGCGGTCAGGGCGGCGAGCTCGCCACCGCCCGGCAGCCGGAACGGCACGGTCGACACCCGCCGCAGGTAGTACGCATGATCAGTGGTCACTATCCGGATGTGCTCCCCGAGGGCGTCCAGCAGGAGCGCCGTCTGCGGGTGCAGGTGCACCACCGCGTTGACGTCCGGCCGGGCCCGGTAGAGCGCCAGATGCAGAGCCAACTCGCTGGTCGGCTCGGTCCGTGACGGCGGGGCGGCGCCGACGGTGGCGGGGGCCCCGTCGGAGATCCGCACCGCGGTGAAGTCCTTGCGGCTGAGCCGTTCCAGCCACGTGCCGCTCGCGGTCACCCAGATGGCGTCCTCGTCCGGAATGCGGGCGGACAGATTGCCGCCCGATCCACACACGAGGCCCGCCTGCACCACGTCGTAACCCACATGCGCGAGCTGGTCACGCAGGTCACCGGGGACGTAGTTCACCCGTTCCTCCTCAGGTCCGCCGGCCCGTCCGTGGGCCGGGGTCCTCCGCCTGGCGTCACGCCCCCATAGTCAATGACGCCAGGCATTACCGCGTTTCCGAAGTCGTGATTACGACTTTCAGCGGGCCTTCTTGGTGGCCCGCTTCCGCGGCGGGGTCAGCAGGTCGGCGATGGTGGCGATGGCCGACGGCACCAGCCGGTAGTACGCCCAAACACCCCGCTTCTCCCGCTCCAGCAGACCCGCCTCGGTCAGGATCCGCAGGTGGTGACTAACGGTCGGCTGCGAGAGGCCCAGAGGGGCTGTCAGGTCGCAGACGCACGCCTCACCGTCCGTAGCGGACTGAATGAGGCTCAACAGCCGCAGCCGAGCCGGGTCGGCGAGTGCCTTGAGCACTCCCGCCAGGCGCTCAGCGTCAGCGCGTTCAATAGGCTCGCCGGCAAGCGGCGAGATCTGAGGCATGGTCATTTCCGCCAACGCAGTTCCCACGATCTCCATCCTTCCACCAACTGCATCGATTCTCCTGCATGTGAGCAGGAACGAACCGGCTAACTTTCAGGCCGTAAGGCCGACATCGATCGCCGAGTCGGACGACCGGACACCTTCGCCCGGGTCGACCGTTCGTGCGACTACGACTTCGGTCTCTGCCTCCTGCAACGCCTCAGCAGCCATCTGGTCGCTACCCATCCGTGTCGAGGTCTCGATCCCCGCTCTCGGAGTGAGGCCGGCCACATTGTCAATTCGTCGATTTGTTCGCCAGACAGATCCTCGACGATGACTCGCCACTGAACGCGTCGAGACCATCACGCCACACTGCGCGATCACCAGTTCGTCCACACCCCCACGACCCGATGAAAGCACGACGCCACGCTGCGCGACGGACAATTCAGTGATGAATTTACCCAGGTCGTGCCGTGCTCTCATGACATCGAGCGTACTGGCTGTACGAAAACCGGAATCTTTCGCCCCGGCAGGGCGGAACGGAACTATTGACGCGGGGCTTTGGGGGCATCTGTAAACAAGGTTTACCGATCGACCATCTGATCTCGCTCCTTCCCCGGGAGCATAGATGCTGCTCAAAGCAGTTACCGCCGGTACGGTACCCGCGTAACCCCCAGGATCACCTGGTGGTCGCGCTGTGAAGAGCCTGTGAACCCACCAAATCACGTTTGTCCGTACGGGCGAAAACACCCACCGTCCGGCCGATCTCGATCTATCCGGACAGCCGATCGAGTGACTGTGACAGAAACCGACAGTACCCGTTCGAGTGACCCACAGTCGTCGATACGGAACCGCTCACTCGTGCGGTCGTGACCAGAACTCGTCTTCGAGGTTCGACGTGGACTTGGGCGACACGGCCGGATCCGAGAACTGATCGGGTTCGGACCCGCCGGTAACAAAAGGCTTCGTTTGTGGGTTTGCCCACTCGGGTGACACAGAATTGCCGAAGAAGTCTCTCGGCGAGACCAGCACCAGGACGCCCACCACGAGGTACGCCACCACCTGTGCGGCGGCCACGATCACGTTCAGCACGATCCACCCATCGGGGTACGCGGCGTTCAGCGCGTCACTCAACGTCCCCGGAACCGGATCGCCGGCCCGCTGGGCGGCCAGGACGGCGAGCGTCCCGCACCCGGTCAGCACGCCGAGCACGGACACCCCGAGAGTGACCCCACGGCCCAGACGACTGCCCCGGCGCAGCGCGATGCCCAGCACCACGAACAGGGCGGTCACCAGCAGGCTCAGCACCAACGCCAGGGCCGCGATCAGCCACAGCACGGCGACGAAACCGTCCGCGGCGTCGGAGGCGCCCGCGGTGTCACGGAACCGGTCGACCACGCCCGGTGTGACGGCGACCATGCCGATCGCATAGGTGAGGCCCGCTGCCGCCATGGCCCAGAGCAGGGCCACCGCTGTGGCCAGGGGACCGGCCGGCGCGCGGCCGGCGGTGCGGTGACTAGCGGTGTCGGGACGGCGTAGGACATCGATGCTCCCGCGAGGTTCGGCTGGCAAGAACCTATCGCGTACGGGCCCCGGAAGTGGCCGGACCGGCCCACCCGGTGAGGGCGGGCCGGTCCGAAAGCGATCAGGCCGGGTCGGTGGGCGGCCGTGGCGGGGACGAATCCCCGCCCGCGTGCCCGCCCGACGACGGCGGCGTAGGCGGATCGGACTGCGCCGGCGGCACCGGCGGGGTCCCCCACGGGTCGGAGGACGGCGGCGGGGCCCAGGGGTCCGGCTGCGGCGGTGTGGAGGCGGGAGCGGCCGGCGATCCGGTGGCGCCCGGATACGGCGGCGGCGTGGTGGGCTCGCCCGCTCCCGGGTACGACGGCAGGCCCGGCGCCGGCTCACCCGGCTGGCCGTACTGCTGCGGCGATCCGAAGTGGTTGGGCGGCGGCGGGTAACCCGGCTGGGTGTACGGCGACTGCGGATATCCCGGCTGGCCGTAGGGCGACTGCGGGTAACCCTGCTGACCGGGGTAACCCGGCTGTCCCGGGTAACCCGGCTGGGCCGGATAGCCGGACTGACCCGGATAGCCGGGGTATCCGGGCTGACCCGGGTAGCCCGGGTAGGCGTTCCACGCCGGCTTGCGGAACCACGCGTTCGAGGACGGCAGCGCCAGCAGCACGATCGCGCCGAGCAGACCGAGCACGGTCAGCAGGGCGGAGATCATCAGGACCGGCTCATACCACCCCGGCATCGCGTCTGCGATCCGTTCCTCGAGCTGGGTGGTGTTGATCCCGCTCTCGCCGGTGCCACCGGCCGCGATGCCACCGGCCGCGTTGCCGCCCAGGCTGATGACGTTGCAGCAGAGGCCCAGGCCGGCGAAGACCCAGGTGACGATCCGCGATGCGTTCTTGCCCTGGCTGTTCAGGATGGCCAGGACGGCGACCGCGCCGCCGATCAGCAGGTAGATCACCACCATGAAGATCAGAACGAACCGCATGAACGGGGCCGCGTCGGCGAGCTGAGGGTCCTCGATCGTGAGGGCGTCCCGATAGGCGTCGACGGCGACACCCATCGTCGACAGCAGCACGACCGCGTTCAGGACCTGCATGGCGACGACTAGATAGAGAAGACTCGATGAAACGGTCACCGATACCGGGCGACTCGGCGCCGCCGGGTTCGGAACCGGATATGCCGGTACGGTCACGCTGCCCTCCTATTGATCAATTCACGGTACTTGTCGCAGACCACATCGCGCGACCGGGCCTCACCCTTCGCGACGGTGTGGCAACATCAGGCAACGATGACCCCAAATGACCGCAAACCGTCGTTCGTTCGGGGGGCGACACGCTTGGACCGGCCCCCTAGACTTCGATGATGTGGCGTCCACCTGGAAGCAGAAGGCTCCAGCGGCACGCCGTGCCCGCACGAGTCGCCCGCCCCGCGCACACCTTCCCGGGGCCGAGGCAGACCGGCTGACGGCGCCACTCCGATTGCGCAGGCCGCGTGACCACACCGCGGCCGCCCCAGACCTGACAAGGACCGGTGAGTCCCATGCCCCACGCCGACACCCTGGACATCGTCCACCATGACGACACCCGGACGCGATTCAAAGACGTCCGGTATCAACTCCATCGCAACGGCATACGGATCTGGTCCGCGGAGGGCGAGCACGCCATCACGGACGTACTGATGACACAGGCCTACCGGCGACGGTCGGCCGACAGATGAGAAAGGGCCCCGGGGAGACCCGGGGCCCTTCTCTGTGCTGGACCTACCGTGACGACTACCGGATGGTGAGGCCGTCCTTCGCGTCGCCCAGGTCGATCAGCACGGTCGAGCCGTCCCGGATGCGGCCGGCCAGCAGCGCCTTGGCCAGCAGATCACCGATCGAGGACTGGATCAGCCGGCGCAGCGGACGGGCGCCGTAGATCGGGTCATACCCGTGCTCACCCAGCCAGTCGACCGCGCTCTGCGTCACCTCGAGGGTGAGGCGCCGCTCGGCCAGCCTGGCCCGCAGGCGGGCCAACTGGATGTCGACGATCCGGATCAGGTTCTCCTTGGTGAGGGCGTGGAAGACCACGATGTCGTCCAGCCGGTTCAGGAACTCCGGCTTGAAGTGGGCCCGGACCGCGGCCAGCACCTCGTCGTGGCGCTCCTCGTCGCTCATCGTGAAGTCGGAGTTGGCCGAGCCCAGGTTCGACGTCAGCACGAGGATGGCGTTGCGGAAGTCGACCGTACGCCCCTGGCCGTCGGTCAGCCGGCCGTCGTCGAGCACCTGCAGCAGCAGGTCGAAGACGTCCGGATGGGCCTTCTCCACCTCGTCCAGCAGGACCACGCTGTACGGCCGGCGCCGCACCGCCTCGGTGAGCTGACCGCCCTCCTCGTAGCCGATGTAGCCGGGCGGCGCGCCGACCAGCCGGGCCACCGAGTGCTTCTCCGCATACTCACTCATGTCGATGCGAACCATCGCGCGCTCGTCGTCGAAGAGGAACCCGGCGAGCGCCTTGACCAGCTCGGTCTTGCCGACGCCGGTCGGGCCGAGGAAGAGGAAGCTGCCGGTCGGCCGATCCGGGTCGGCGATACCGGCCCGGGCCCGGCGCACCGCACCGGCGACCGCCTCGACCGCCTCGCGCTGCCCGATCACCTTGCCGGCCAGCGACTCCTCCATCCGCAGGAGCTTGGCCGTCTCGCCCTCCATCATCCGGCCGGCCGGGATGCCGGTCCACGCGGAGACCACCTCGGCGATGTCGTCCGCGCCGACGTCCTCCTTGACCATCGGAGGCTCGGTGTTCTCCTCCTCCTCGGACTCGGCGGCCCGCTGGATCTCCCGCTCCAGGGTCGGGATCACCTCGTAGAGCAGCCGGGACGCCTCCAGCAACTCGCCGTCACGCTGGGCCCGCTCCTGCGCGGCCCGCGCCTCGTCGAGCTCCTTCTTCAGCTCGCCGACCCGGTTGAGCCCGCCGCGCTCGCGCTCCCACCGGGCGGTGAGGGCGGTGAGCTCCTCCTCCCGGTCGGCGAGGTCGGCGATCAGCCGCTCCAGCCGGGCCATCGACGCCGGATCGGTCTCCTTCTCCAGCGCCAGGCGCTCCACCCGCATCCGGTCCACCTGCCGGTGCAGCTGGTCGAGCGCGACCGGACGGGAGTCGATCTCCATCCGCAGCCGGGAGGCGGCCTCGTCGATCAGGTCGATCGCCTTGTCCGGCAGGAACCGGTCACTGATGTAGCGGTCGGAGAGACTGGCCGCCGCGACGAGGGCCGCGTCGGTGATCTGGACCCGGTGGTGCGCCTCGTAACGGCCCTTGAGCCCGCGCAGGATGCCGATGGTGTCCTCGACGGTCGGCTCGCCGACCACGACCGGCTGGAACCGGCGCTCCAGGGCCGGGTCCTTCTCGATGTGCTCGCGATACTCGTCGAGCGTGGTGGCGCCGACCATGCGCAGCTCACCGCGGGCCAGCATCGGCTTGAGCATGTTGCCGGCGTCCATCGAGCCCTCGCCCTTGCCGGCGCCGACGACCGTGTGCAACTCGTCGAGGAAGGTCACGACCTGGCCGTTGGAACCGCGGATCTCCTCGAGCACGCTCTTCAAACGCTCCTCGAACTGTCCCCGGTACTGTGCGCCGGCGACCATGGCACCGAGGTCGAGGGAGACCAGTTTCTTGTCGCGCAGCGACTCGGGCACGTCACCGGCGACGATGCGCTGGGCGAGACCCTCCACGATGGCGGTCTTGCCGACACCGGGCTCGCCGATCAGCACCGGATTGTTCTTCGTCCTCCGGGAGAGCACCTGCACCACCCGGCGGATCTCGGCATCCCGCCCGATCACCGGGTCGATCTTGCCCTCGCGGGCCAGCGCGGTGAGGTCGACGCCGTACTTCTCCAACGACTTGTAGGTCTGCTCGGGATCGGCCGTGGTGACCCGGCGCTCCCCACCGCGAACCTGCGGGAACGCTCCGACCAGGGCGTCCTCGGTGGCGCCGGCGTCCTTGAGGACGGCCGAGACGGCGCCGCCCACCCGCGCCAGGCCGGCCAGCAGGTGCTCGGTCGACACATACTCGTCGCCGAGCGGCTTCGCGATCAGGTCGGCCGAGCCGATCGCGTTGACGAACTCGCGGGACAGGCTGGGCTCGACGGTGCTGGCCCCGCGGGCGGAGGGCAGCTGCTCGATCGCCCGGACCGCGGCCCGGCGGATGTCCGCCGGATTCGCCCCGACCGCCCGCAGCAGCGCGGTGGCCGTGGAGCCGCCGGTGTCGAGCAGCGACTGCAGCATGTGCCACGGCTCGACCGTGGCATGGCCGCGGCGGCCGGCGTCGGCGACGGCGCCGGTGATCACTTCGCGGCTCTTGGTGGTCAAACGTTCGGTGTTCATCAGCTCCCCTGAATGCACCGGCAGACTTGAGCGTGTGCCACTCAACTCTAGCGCGCCCGAGCCACGGTGACAGTCACCACCGGACAGGGGCTCCAATCGGAAACAACCCGTAACGTCGGCAGTCGTGTCACTGTCCCGCCGGCTCCTCCCTCTCGGCCTGGTGTTCCTCACCGTCGGCATCGCCACCGCGGTCGTCGGCCCGTTCCTCGGACTCTTCCTCAGCACCGCCGTCCGGGCGAGTCCGATCGAGGTCACCTTCTTCCTGGTGACCGCCTCGCTCTCGGGTGTGGCCATGTCGTGGGCGATCGGCCGCATCTCCGACCGGCGGCCGATGCGGCGCACGATCCTGATCGTCGCGGCGCTCGCCGGCTGCGCCGGCAGCGGTCTCACCGCGGTGGTCCGCGACTTCTGGGTGCTGCTCGCGCTCACCGCGACGGCCACCGCGATCGCCGGGGCGCTGTTCCCCCAATCCTTCGCGTACGCCCGACAGGTGCTCCAACAGGAGGATCCCAGCCGGGCCGCCATGGGCATCAGCACCCTGCGCACGGTGTTCTCGATCGCCTGGGTGGGCGGCCCGTCGCTGGCAGCGTTCCTGCTGGAGGCCGGCGATTTCCGGTACGTCTACGGCGCCGCGGCCGTCCTCTACCTGCTGGCGGCCCTGCTGGCGGCACGATGGCTGCCCGAGGTGGAGGCGCCGGCCGCGCCCCGGGAGGGTGAGACCGTCTCGGCTCGGGCGCCGTGGCAGGTCTACCCCATCCTGGTCGGTTTCGTGCTGCTCCAGACCTCCATGGTGCTCGGCGTGCAGGCGATGCCGCTGTACCTCAGCACCGAACTGAACGGCTCGGTCGGTGACGCCGGCCTGATCCTCGGCATCTGCGCCGCGCTGGAGATCCCGCTGATGCTCGGCTTCGGCAAGCTCTCCACCCGCATGCCGCTGCGCCGGATCATCCTGTTCGGCGGTGTCTGCGGGGTCGCCTACCAGGCGCTGGCGGTGGCGGCCACATCGGTCTGGATGCTCGCCGCCGCCCAGATCCTGAACGCGATCATGATCGCGGCCGCCTCCGGCCTGGGCATCTCCTACTTCCAGGACATGATGCCCCGTTTCCCGGGCCGCGCGTCCACGATGTTCTCCAACACGTTCCCGCTCGGGCAGATCCTGTCGGCACCGCTCTTCGGGCTGGCCCAGGAGTACGGCTTCCGTCTGGCGTACACCCTGAATCTCGGGCTTTCGGTGTTGGGTCTGATTCTGCTGCTGGCCGTGCGGGCGCCGCGTCCCGAGAACGAGACAGCCCGGGTGACGGCTGAGAACGCCGCCGACCCGGGCTGATCACCGGAGGCTCAGGAGACTCAGGAGACGAGACCCCAGCCGAAGTTCGACTCGGCCGACGCGCGGCCCGGGAAGTTCGCCCCGGTGAAGGAGTGTCCCTCCGGGCGGGTCTTGCCGGCGGCCGCGCCGGGCAGGACGACGATGGCGCCCTCCGAGGCGTAGCTGACCCTCTCGTCCGGAATGCCGACGACCAGGGTGTCGCCGCCGTAGGCGTTGACCAGCCGGGTGAGGCCCCAGCCGAATCCGTCCTGCGACTCGTTCGAGCCGGGCACACCGGCCGAGTTCTGGTCGAGGTAGATCGAGCCGGCCGCGACCGGGCCGGCGGTGGTGCTGAAGAGCACGTTGATCGCGCCGGTGCCCTGCGCCGTGCCGGCCGTCTCACCGCGGACGCCGACCGCCAGGTCACGCTTGCCGTCGCGGTTGAGGTCGACCAGCGCCAGCGCCGACCCGAAGTAGTCGCCGCTCTCGGAGGAGCCGGGAATGGCGGCGTCGTCCTGGGTGAACATGGCGCCCGGCACCAGACCGGAGGCGGCACCGCGGAAGACGTGCACCGCGCCGGCGCCCGTCTTCGTGCCGATCCACTCCTGGTGCGCGGAGACGATCAGCTCGTCCCGGCCGTCGGCTCCGGTGTCACCGGCGGTGAGGACGTAACCGAACTGGTCCTCCTTCTCCGCGGCGCCGGGAACACCGGGCGAGTCCTGGTCCCACCAGACCGAGCCGGCGGTCGACACACCGGCCGCGGTGCCCGGGAAGACCACGATGCCGCCGGAGTCACGCTTGCTGCCGAGCGCCTCGCCGGGCGAACCGGCCACCAACTCGTCCCGGCCGTCGCCGTTGAAGTCACCGGCGGCCACCGACCAGCCGAAGATGTCGTCCGGCTCGGCTGCTCCGGGCACGCCGGCGCTGTCCTGGCCGATCCACTGGCTGCCGGCACCGCTGATGCCGGCGGTGGAGCCGTAGAGCACGCCGACCGCACCCCGCTTGCCGTCGGTCCACGGGGCGCCGGCCGCGATGTCGTCGAAGCCGTCGCCGTTGAAGTCACCGGCGGCGAGGTCGTAGCTGAAGCCCGACTCGTACGCACCACCCGGCTGGATCGCGGTCCGGTCGAACCCGATCGCCCGCGTGCTGGTCAGACCCCACTCGCTGCCGTAGAGCAGCAGGAACTTGCTCCCCGAGGCGGCACTGACCGCCAGGTCGGCATAGCAGTCACCGTCGAAGTAACCGGACGCCAGCGCCTCACCGAGACGGAGGCTGCCGTCGAAGCCGGGCCCGACGATGTCGGAGTGGCCGGTGAAGGTGGCCGAGCCGAGGGAGCCCTTGCCGACCCCGGACGCCGAACCGTAGGCGACGTTGACCGCCCCCTCCCACGGAACGTCCTGAACCGGCTCGTGCCGGTTGGGCGAGCCGACGGCGAGATCACCGAACCCGTCACCGTTGAAGTCGCTCGGCACCCGCGCGCAGGCGGCCGCGGCGGGTGCGGCGACCGGAACAGCCAGCAGCGGCGCGGCCAACAGGACAGCAAACAATCGGCGCATGGACATCTCCCTCTCCCCGTATCCGCGAGACGATACCTGACGCGGAGACGAACCCGTAGCGTCGTAACGCGGGCCACGCCGGATCCTCGCCGGTGCCGCGCGAAGGATCTTTCACCCCACTACTGTGAGTACGTGCGTGTACGGGTGGAACAGACTCCGCTGCCGGGAATCGGCGTCCGCCATGACCTGGTGACCTCATCGGGCCGGACGGTCGGGGTGGTGTCGCATCGCAACGGGCGGCGCGACCTCGTCCTGTATGACGTGGACGATCCCGATTCCAGCCTGGCGTCGATCCCGCTCACCGACGACGAGGCCGAGGCCCTGGCCGACGTGCTCGGAGCGTCGCTGATGCTCGGACAGCTCGCCGGTCTCCGCCAACAGGCGGCCGGCCTGCTCACCGAGCAGATCGCGCTCCCGGCCGGCTCCCCGTTCGTGGGCCGGCGTCTGGGCGACACCCAGGCGCGTAGTCGTACCACCTCCTCGATCGTGGCCGTGCTCCGCGACCGGGAGGTGATCCCCTCCCCGGGGCCGGAGTTCCGGTTCGAGGCGAACGACGTGGTGGTGGCGGTCGGCACCCGGCACGGCCTGGACGGTGTCACCGCCATCCTGGCCGGCGACGACGACGGCTGAGCGCGGTGGAGCACCACACGACGATCCTGCTCATCGAGATCGGCGCGCTTCTGTTCGGCCTCGGGATGCTCGGTCGCCTGGGTCGCCGCTTCGGTCTCTCCCCCATCCCGCTCTACCTGCTGGCCGGTCTGGCGTTCGGTCAGGGCGGTCTGGTGCAGCTCTCGGCCAGCACCGAGTTCACCGCGGTCGGCGCGCAGATCGGCGTGGTCCTGCTGCTGGTGATGCTGGGCCTGGAGTACTCCGCCGACGAGTTGGTGGGCAACCTGCGCTCGGCGGCCCCGGCCGGCCTGATCGACATGGTCCTCAACGCGCTGCCCGGGGCGGCGTTCGCGTTCCTGCTCGGCTGGGACTGGAAAGCCGCGCTGGTGCTGGCCGGCATCACGTGGGTGTCGTCGTCCGGCGTGATCGCGAAGGTGCTCGGCGACCTGGGCCGGGTCGGTAACCGGGAGACCCCGGTGATCCTCTCGGTGCTGGTCATCGAGGACCTGGCGATGGCGTTCTACCTGCCGCTGGTCACCGCCGTACTGGCCGGCCTCGGCCTGGCCAGTGGCCTGAGCACGCTGAGCGTCGCGGTGGTCACGGTGGTCGCGGTCCTCGTCGTCGCCATTCGGTACGGCGGGGAGATCAGCCGATTCATGTCGGTGAAGGACCCCGAGGCACTGCTGCTGAGTGTGCTCGGGCTGACGCTGTTCATCGCCGGGGTGGCCGGGGAGCTGAAGGTCTCCGAGGCGGTCGGGGCCTTCCTGGTCGGCATAGCCATCTCCGGTCCGGTGGCGCACCACGCCACGCAGATGCTCACGCCGCTGCGGGACCTCTTCGCCGCGGTGTTCTTCGTCTTCTTCGGACTCTCCACCAACCCGGCCGACATCCCGCCGGTGCTGCTGCCCGCGCTCGGGCTGGCCGTGCTGACCATGCTGACCAAGGTGCTCACCGGCTATCTGGCGGCACGGCGGGCGGGGATCGCTCTGCCCGGCCGGGTCCGGGCCGGTCTGGCGCTGATGCCGCGTGGGGAGTTCTCCGTCGTCATCGCCGGGCTCGCGGTGGTGTACGGCGTCGACTCCCGGCTCGCCCCGCTGGCCACGGCGTATGTCCTGATCACCGTGGTGACCGGTCCGCTGCTGGCACGGCTGCCCGACTACGCCTGGTTCAAGGAGATCATCCGGAAGCGGATGGCGGCTCAGCGCGAGCGCCAAAAGCCACTGCCATCCATGGAGTGACCTGCGTCTCCATTCAGCAAGCCCAAAGTTACTGTCCAGTATCTGAATGTGAAGCCTTGACACTTCCGTCAGTGGACGCAGCACGCTACCGTTGCGCGGCGACGACTCTGAGTATTGGGACGTTCGCCACTATGGCCAGCGGGTGACGCTTGCCGTATGCGGACGGTTGAGTGAGGCGGCGACGTGAGCGTGCGTGAAGCTACATTCCTCGGTTTCGGCAACCCGGTCGACCCTCGACCCGACGAGTTGCAGACCTGGGCGTACAACCCTGAGTCGGTTCCACTGAGCGCCATGCCGAAAGATTGGGATCTGCTGATCTCCGGCGACGTGCTCGGACCGACCCTTTTCGAGCTCGCCATGGACAGGCAGTGCCCGGCCAGGCGATTCGCTCAGCACTGCATGTACATCTACGCCGCGGACGGTCTGCGGCAGAACGCGAGCGGGCAGCGCAAGCGCCGGCTCAAGAAGTATGTGGAGCGCGCGGAAGAGGTCGGCGACGAGCCGATGCAGATCTGGGCGCACAACTGCCGGGTCCTGATGACGCGGCCGGAGCTCTTCGACCACCACGACTGGATGGAGGGCGGCCTGGTGCGGTACCCGCGCCGGCTGGGCCTGTTCAACCGTCGCTGAGCACGGAGAGTATCCGAACAACTACTACAAGCAGTAACGGCGGCTCCTGTGGGAGCCGCCGTTACTCATTTGTCCGGAGAGCGCCGTGGGCGCCACACCACCAGGGCCGTCGAGTGTCGCTCCTGACGAACCAGGTCACGGCTTCCGTACGGATTGGTCATCGCCTCCATCTGGGCCATTCGGGCATACGCCGAATCGAGCTGCTGCTCCAACTCGGCCACCCGGTGCTGCAGGTCGCTGACCAGCTGCTCCAGCCCGATGATGCGTTTGATGCCGGCCAGGTTGACGCCGTCCTCCTGGCTCAGCCGCTGCACCTCGCGGAGCAGCGCCACATCACGCTCGCTGTAACGCCGGCCGCCCCCACCGGCCCGGCCCGGCTGCACGAGCCCGAGCCGGTCGTACTGCCGGAGGGTCTGCGGGTGCATCCCGGCGAGCCGCGCCGCCACCGAGATGATCAAGATCTTCGCGTCGGAGGCCTGTTCCATCGAGATGCTGATCTCTTCATACATGTGCCACCTCCCGGGGAGGGTCCTAACCGGTAGCCCGGCGCAAGCGGGCCTCGATCCGATCCCGCGCCGGCGGCGGGGTCAACTTCGTGAACTTCTCCAGAAGATCCCGGGCCTCGCCGGTCACCCCAGCCGGGATCTGCACGTCCACCGTGACGATCAGGTCGCCGGCCTGGCCCTCCTTGCGGACCACGCCCTTGCCGCGGGCCCGCAGTTTCCGGCCGCCCGGGGTGCCCGGTGGCACCCGCAGCGTGACCGGACCGTCCAGCGTGGGCACCTTCAGGTCGGCGCCGAGCACCGCCTCCGCGAAACTGATCGGAACCGTCAGCGTCAGGTCGTCGCCGCTGCGCCCGAACAGGTCGTCGGGGCGCACCTTGACCTGCACATACAGGTCGCCGGCCGGGCCACCGCGGTCGCCCGGCTCACCCCGGCCGCTGAGCCGGATCCGCTGGCCGTCCGCCACACCCGCCGGGAACCGGACATTGATCGTGCGGGTCTTGGTGACCCCACCACTGCCCCGGCACTCCGGGCACTTCTCGTCCACGACGCTGCCCGAGCCCTGACAGTCACGGCACGGCTCGGAGAAGCTGAACGAACCCTGGTTGCTGGAGATCAGGCCGCTGCCGTGGCACTTCGGACAGGACCGGGGAGTGGTGCCCGGCTTGGCTCCGCTGCCGTGGCAGGTGTCGCAGGCCCCCGGCGTACGCAAGGTCAACGGCAGGGTCGTGCCGCGGACCGCCTGGGCGAAGTCGAGGGTCACCTCGGTCTCCACGTCACGCCCGCGCTGCGGACCACGCCGGGCAGTCGCCGGACCTGCGCCCGGCTGGCCACCGGAGAAGATCGAGCTGAAGATGTCGGAGAACCCGCTGCCGCCGAACCGCCGGTCCGCGCCCGGCCCACCGGCAGCACCGGAGAAGCCGCCGAACAGGTCGGACGGATCGAACTGGGTGCCGCCGCCGCCCCGTGCCCCACGCCGGAACGCGCCCGAGCCGAACAGGGAGCGCATCTCGTCATACTCTTTGCGCTTCTTGTCGTCGGCCAGCACGTCGTACGCCTCGGAAGCGGCCTTGAACTTCTCCTCCGCCTCCTTGTTGTCCGGATTGCGGTCGGGGTGCAGATCGCGGGCGAGTTTCCGGTACGCCTTCTTGATCTCGTCGGGGGAGGCGGACCGGTTCACACCGAGCACGGCGTAGAAGTCCTTCTCGAGCCAGTCCTTCGAGCTCATTCGGTCCACCTCCTCGACTTGTCGGCGACGTCCCGCCCACCGGTAACCGGCGGGCGGGACTCAGACACTGATCTCACTCCGGATCTGCGACCGCGACCATAGCCGGGCGCAGCAGCCGCTCGCCCAGTGTGTAACCCCGGCGCATCACCTCGACACAGGTCGGCTCGTCGACGTCGGCGGACGTCTGATGCGCGACCGCCTCGTGCCGGTTCGGGTCGAAGGGGTCGCCCTTCTCCCCGAAGGCCACCAGTCCGAGCTTCCCGGTCGCCACGGTGAGCTGCTCCGCCACCGAGGCGAACGGCCCGACCAGGTCGCCGTGCTCCCGGGCCCGGTCGATGTCGTCCAGGATCGGAAGGAGGTCGGTGAGGACCTTGCCGGTGGTCTGCTCGGCCGCCGCACCCCGGTCGCGGTCGACCCGCTTGCGGTAGTTGGCGTACTCCGCCGACACGCGCTGGAGGTCGTGGGTCCGCTCCTCCAGCTCGCCCCGCAGGGCCTCCAGCTCGGCTCCGAGCGCGGGCTTGGACTCCTCGGCCGCGCGGGCCTCGTCCTCATCACGGGCCCGGTGCGCACCGACCGTCTTCTGCGACTTCTTCACCGGCTCCTCGGTGGAGATCTCGTCAGCCGTGGCGTCGATCTCGTCCTGGATGACGTCCCGCTCGGCCGCCGGACCGTCGTTCTCGTCGTCCTTGGCACTCACTTCTTGTCGTCCTCCACGATCTCGGCGTCGACCACGTCGTCACCACCGGCCGCCGGACCGGCCGTGCCGGCACCGCCCGGCGCGCCACCAGCGGCCGCTTGCGGAGCCTCACCCTGCGAGTAGAGCTGCGAGCCGGCCTCCTGGGAGACCTGCGACAGCCGCTCGTGGGCCGACTTGATCTTCTCGATGTCGGTGCCGCCGAGCGCGCCACGAAGCTCGCCGAGCGCCTCGCCGATCTTGTTCCTGCTGTCCTCGGGGAGCTTGTCGCCGCTCTCCGCCAGGAACTTCTCGGTCTGCCACTGCAGCTGCTCGGCCACGTTGCGGGTCTCGGCGTCCTCGCGGCGCTTCTTGTCGTCGTCCGCGTGGTCCTGGGCGTCGCGCATCATGCGCTCGATGTCTTCCTTCGGCAGCGCGGAGCCGCCGGTGATCGTCATCTTCTGCTCCTTGCCCGT
The DNA here is from genome assembly GCF_050956125.1 of Actinoplanes sp. CA-252034. NCBI lineage: Bacteria > Bacillati > Actinomycetota > Actinomycetes > Micromonosporales > Micromonosporaceae > Actinoplanes > Actinoplanes sp. CA-252034. The sequence continues at coordinate 111,606 of NZ_CP191846.1, read as the reverse complement.
GCCCAGGTCCTTGGCGGACACGTGCACGATGCCGTTCGCGTCGATGTCGAAGGAGACCTCGATCTGCGGCACACCGCGGGGCGCCGGGGCGATGCCGCTGAGCTCGAAGGTGCCGAGCTTCTTGTTGCTCGCCGCCATCTCGCGCTCACCCTGGTAGACCTGGATCAGCACGGAGGGCTGGTTGTCGTCGGCCGTGGTGTAGACCTCGGAGCGGTGCGCCGGGATGGTGGTGTTGCGCTCCACCAGCTTGTGCATGATGCCGCCCTTGGTCTCGATGCCAAGCGACAGCGGGGTGACATCGAGCAGCAGGACGTCCTTGACCTCGCCCTTGAGCACACCGGCCTGGAGCGCGGCACCGACGGCGACGACCTCGTCCGGGTTGACGCCCTTGTTCGGCTCGCGGCCGATCAGGCTCTGGACCAGCTCGGTGACCGCCGGCATACGCGTCGAACCGCCGACGAGGATGACGTGGTCGATCGCGGCGAGCTTGACACCGGCGTCGTTGATCGCGGCCTCGAACGGGCCCTTGCAACGGTCCAGCAGGTCCTGCGTCATCCGCTGGAACTCGGCGCGGCTCAGCGACGTGTCCAGGTGCAGCGGGCCGTTCGCCCCCGCGGTGATGTAGGGCAGGTTGATGCTGGTCGTGGTGGCCGCGGACAGCTCGATCTTGGCCTTCTCGGCCGCCTCGCGCAGACGCTGCAGGGCCATCTTGTCCTGGGAGAGATCGATGCCGTGCTCGCCGCGGAAGCTCTTGACCAGGTGGTCGATGATCCGCTGGTCCCAGTCGTCGCCGCCCAGGTGGTTGTCACCGGAGGTCGACTTGACCTCGATGACGCCGTCGCCCAGCTCGAGCAGCGAGACGTCGAAGGTGCCGCCGCCGAGGTCGAAGACCAGAACGGTCTGCTCCTTGGAGCCCTTGTCCAGCCCGTACGCCAGGGCCGCGGCGGTGGGCTCGTTGACGATCCGCAGGACGTTGAGACCCGCGACCTCCCCGGCCTCCTTGGTCGCGGTGCGCTGCGCGTCGTTGAAGTACGCCGGGACGGTGATGACCGCGTCGGTGATCTGCTCGCCCAGGTACGCCTCGGCGTCCCGCTTGAGCTTCATCAGCACCCGCGCGGAGATCTCCTGCGGGTTGTACTGCTTACCGTCGATGTCCATCGACCAGTTGGTGCCGATCTCCCGCTTGACCGAGCGGATGGTCCGGTCGGGGTTGGTCACCGCCTGACGCTTGGCGACCTCACCGACGAGCACCTCGCCGTTGCGGGCGAAGGCGACGATCGACGGGGTCGTCCGTGAGCCCTCCGCGTTGGCGATGACGGTGGGCTCGCCTCCTTCCAGAACGCTGACGCAGGAGTTCGTGGTGCCGAGGTCGATGCCGACCGCACGTGCCATGGTGTTCCTCGCTTTTCACAGCTTGGGTTCGCGTACGAAGGTTGAGTGGAACAGACTCAATGATGCCACGGCGCCGCACATCGTCAAATCGAAGTTGAGCCCCTCGGGCGCAAGCCGGTGATCGCGTAGGAGCACTGGCACATACCTGTCAGGTCACGGCATACCGGGACCCGGTTGTCCTGGATGCATAGATCGTGCACGCTTGACCCGTGACGACGCACGGAGACGCGGTCGGTCCGTCGGCCCCTTCCGCCGTCCCCGCCCAATCGATTGAGAAGGACCAGGTCAGCGTGGCCACAGGTGGTCCAACAGAGCGTACGGGGGCGAGCCCGATCCGTCCGGAAAACCATGGAAACCGCCCTGAACCGGTCGAAGCCTCCCCGGCGGTCGGCCGGCTCGCGACGGCCCTCAGCCGCTTACGGGCGGCGCTCGGCGCGGTTTCGTACCCTCTGGTTCTCCCGTCCGCGGGCGAGGCCCGGCGAGTCGGCTCGGCCCTGGTCGCCCAGCTCGACGACTATCTGCTCCCACGGCTGGCCCGCCTCGACGCCCCGCTCCTGGTGGTCGTCGGCGGGTCCACCGGAGCGGGTAAGTCGACCCTGGTGAACAGCCTGGTCGAGGCCCCGGTGAGCACGGCCGGAGTGCTCCGGCCGACCACCAGGTCGCCGGTGCTCGTGACCCATCCCGACGACGTGCAGTGGTTCGGCCGCGGCGGGCTGCTGCCCGGATTGACCCGTACGGGCCAGCAGAGCAACACGCACGACACGTTGCAGGTGGTGGCCACCCCGACGATCGGACCCGGCCTGGCCCTGCTGGACGCGCCGGACGTCGACTCGGTGGTCGACGAGAACCGGAAACTGGCCGCCCAACTGCTGGCCGCGGCCGACCTGTGGCTCTTCGTCACCACCGCTGCCCGGTACGCCGACGCCGTCCCGTGGGAGCTGCTCACCACCGCCCGCCTGCGTGGCACGGTGATCGCCCTGGTCCTGGACCGGGTGCCGGTCGACGCGGCCGCCGAGGTCGCCGCGCACCTGGGCGAGATGCTGACCGCCCAGGACCTCGGCTCGGCGCCCCTCTTCGTGCTGCCCGAGACCGAGCTGGATCAGCGCGGTCTGCTTCCGGACGCGGCGATCGGGCCGATGCGGATCTGGTTCGCCCAGCTCGCCCACGACGCCGGCGCCCGCGGCACGGTCGTCCGGCAGACCCTGGACGGGGCGCTCGGCGCTCTCGCCCCGGCTCTCAACGGGCTCGCCGAGGCCGCCGACGAGCAGGTCCGTACGGCACACGCGCTGGACGAGCGGGTCGAGTCCGCCTACCGCAACGCCCACCACGTGACCGAGGAGGGCCTGCGGGACGGCCGGCTGCTCCGTGGCGAGGTGCTGGCCCGCTGGCAGGAGTACGTGGGGACCGGCGACCTGGTCCGCAACCTGGAGTCCCGGGTGGGCCACCTGCGAGACCGCCTCCTCGCGGCCCTCAGCGGCCGGCCCACCCCCGGCCACAACCTGCGGGTCGCGCTCGAATCCCAACTGGTCACCCTGCTGCGCGGCGTGGCGACGGACGCGGCCGAGCAGGCGTACGCTGCCTGGCAGGCCCACCCGGCCGGCGCCGCCCTGCTCGCGCCGAACCTGCAGAACGCCTCCCCCGACCTGCCCGAACGCGCCGATCGCCTGATTCGCGACTGGCAGCAGTGGGTGCTCGAGCTGGTCCGCACCGAGGCGTCGGACAAGCGGGCGGTGGCCCGGGGCGCCGCCTATGCCGTCAACGGGGCCGGCCTCGCCGTCATGATCGCGGTCTTCACCGCCACCGCCTTCATCCCGACCGGCTTGGAGGTGGCCGCCGGCGCCGGCAGCGCGGTCGCCGCCCAGAAGGTGCTGGAGGCCGTCTTCGGCGACCAGGCCATCCGCACCCTGGCCGGCCGGGCCCGCACCGAACTGCTCGACCGGGTCGAGAAACTGCTCGCCACCGAGGCCGCCCGGTTCACCGAGCGCACCTCGACGGCACGCCTCGAGACGACACATGGCACGCTTCTGCGCCAGACCGCCGCCGAGGTGGAGAACGCCAGGAAGGAACTCGCTTTGACCGGGTCCGGGTCATGAACTTGGTACAGAAGACGCGCGACGAGTCCGTCGACGCGGAGTCCCTGGCACGACGGCTGGAAGCGCTGGCCCGATTCCTGCGGGTGGCCGACCCGTACCTGCCGGACGGTGAGCTGGTCGCCGCGCACACGCTCGTCGAACGGGCCAGTGGCCGGCTCACGCTCTCGCTCGAGCACACCGTGGTCGCGCTCGCCGGGAGCACCGGCAGCGGCAAGTCGAGCCTGTTCAACGCGCTGGCGAGGTTCAGGCTGTCGCCGGTCGGCGTGCGACGGCCGACCACCGGCACCGCGCACGCCGTGGTCTGGGGCCCGCTGGACCCGGCGAACCGGCTCCTCGACTGGGTCGGGGTGCTGCCCCGGCAGCGGTTCGTCCGGGAGAGCGCTCTGGACGGCGACGACGAGGCCACGCTGCGGGGGCTGATCCTGCTCGACCTGCCCGACTTCGACTCGATCGAGCGCGCCCACCAGCTCGAGGTGGACCGGCTGCTCGGGCTGGTCGACCAGATCGTGTGGGTGGTCGACCCGCAGAAGTACGGCGACCGCGTCCTGCACCGGGCCTACCTGTCGCAGTTCAGCACGCACGCCGGTGTCACCATCGTGGTCCTCAACCAGGCCGACCGGCTCACCCCCGGCGACACCGAGGTGGTCCGCAACGACCTGATCCGGCTCCTGGAAGAGGACGGGCTCACCGACGTGCCGGTGATCGCCACCTCGGCCAAGCAGCCCGGCATGCTGAGCGACCTGCGGTCGGCGCTGGAGTCCACGGTCGCCGGCCGGCAGGCCTCGCTGCGCCGGCTCGCCGCCGACCTGGACGTGGTCGGTGACGAGCTGGGCGCCATGATGGGCCCTCCGGCCGCCGAGGACGAGGTGGACCGGGCGACCGTGCGGCAGCTGTGCGACGCGCTGGCCGAGTCGGCCGGGGTGCCGGGCGTGGCCGACTCGACCGCGGCGGCGTACCGGCATCGGGCCGCGGCGGCGACCGGCTGGCCGCTGGTCCGCGGGCTGCGGCGACTGCGGCCGGATCCACTGCGCAAGCTGCATCTCTCGGAGCCGGTCAAGACCGATTCGGTGTCCACCGATGTCGTGCCGCGTACCTCCGTGCCGGAGGCCGACGCGGCGCAGAAGTCGGCGGTGGGCCTGACCGTCCGCGCGGTCGCGGCGCGCGCCGCGGCGCCGTTGCCCGAGGTGTGGTCGCCGGCGCTGAACAGCGCGGCCCGCTCGAAGGCCGCCGACCTGCCGGACGCGCTGGACCGGGCGGTGGCACGGACCGACCTCGGCCTGGAGCGGCCGCCGGTCTGGTGGCGAGTCGTCGGTGTCCTCCAGTGGGTGCTGCTGGCGACCGCGGCGGCCGGTCTCGGGTGGCTGATCCTCGGGTATGCGCTGACCGCTCTCGGCCTGCCCCCCATCGACGGGCCCACGGTGGGTGTCGTGCCGCTCCCGACGCTGCTGCTGCTGGCCGGACTGGGCGGCGGGCTGCTGTTGTGGCTGCTGTTGCGGCCGATCATCGAGGCCGGCGCACGTCGCGCCCGTCGCCGGGCCGAACTGCGGCTGCGGGCGGCGGTCACCGAAGTGGGGCGGGCGCACGTGGTCGCGCCGGTGCGTGAGGTCCTGAACGCCTACGCCCAGGCACGAGAAGCTCTCAGCATCGTCCGAGCGGAGTAGTCCGGTGGGTGCCGCGGGCGTAGGCTCGCGGCATGCCCGCACCCCGGACGGTCTACGACGCCGTGCTGCAAGCAGCCCGTGACGTCACGAAACTGGGCTGCGCGCTCGATGCCGAGATGCTCGGTACCGCTCTGCTCGGCAGCGTCTACGCGGTCGCGGCCGACGATCGGGCCGCAGCCGTCCGCGACTTCGTGGGCCGGTTCCTGACCGCCACCACCGATCCGGACACCCCGGCCACCGCGACCATCCGCGAGGTCTTCGCGACCCTGGTGCCCGACGCCGACGGCGCGGCCGAGGTGGGCCATGGCACGCAGGCGCCGTCGTGGGCCACGCAGCTCGGGCGGGTCCGGCCCACCGGTTGCTGGGCATACGGGGATGTGTACGGCGATCAGACCTCCTACCTGGTGACGTACGCGTACGAGGACGGTTCCGACGGTGGGCCGGAGCATGCCGTGGTGGCCCTCGTCGACCACAACATCGGCATCACCAAGGACGTCTTCGTGGCCACCTCGGCCACGCCGCTGCTCGCCCAGGTGCGGGAGATCTGCGAGGCCGACGAGCTGACCTGGTTCCGCAGTGAGGACCCGGGCCGGCTGCGCGACGAGGTCGGCCGTCACCTGCAGGTCACCGACGAGCTGAGCGACCTGCCGTCGGACGGTTCGCTGGCCACCGACCGGGCGCTCGCGTCGGCACGGCTGGCCCTGCTCCCGACCGTGACGACGCCGCCGCTCGTCGAGCCGGCCGGCCCGACCGGTCACGCCCTGATCCGTGACTTCCTGGCCTCGCCGGAGGCGGTCCTGTTCGAGCTGCCGACCGGAGCCGGGTCCGAGGCCGACGTCGCGTCCATGGACTTCTGCCTCAGCCTGGTGCTCGATCACGCGGCGAGCCTGCCCGGCGGCGACCCGTTGCGCTGGAGCCCCGCGGTCGCCGGGCTGTTCCTGCTCGACTGGGTGCACCGACGGGCCGTCCTGGATCTGGACGACGCCGCCATGATGCCTCGGGTGGTGCGGGCCTGGTCGGCGTATTCGACCGGCCGGCGCAACCTGCCGCCGGCCGCCGTCCGCGAGACCGAGGCCTCGCTCGAGGAGCTGATCCCGGAGTTCGCCCGGCTCTACACGACCGGCGAGCGGCGCAGCCCGGCGACCGCGGCGGTGGCGCAGCTCATCTCCGAGGGCGTGGACCCCAGTGACACCGCCGCCATCGACGCCTGGCTGGAGGCCAACAGCGACGACGGACCGGGGTGACCCCCACCGGCGTCTCCATCTCGCCGAGACACCGGTGACGGCCACAACGGCGGCCGGTCAGCGGCGATTTATGTAGTGGGCGTCGGGGTTCGGGTCGGCGTGGTGACGGCCGACCCGGGTGCTGCGGTCGTAGGAGGCGGCCCGCTCGTCCGGATAGTTGGTGTGCTCGGCCCGGTGCATGCCGCGGTAGGGACGATTCGCGCGCCGGCTCTCCTCCGAGCTCGCATCGGCGAGCAGGCGACGGACCACGTTGAGATTGCCGTCGTTGTGGCCCTGCTCGAGGGTGCGGGACGGGCGGATGTTGTACGGGCGTTCGGCCACTGCGGACCTCCGGCTGTGTCGGGGCCGATCCGCGGACCGGCGATCGTGGACGGTGGAACGGTCGTCGTGCCGGGGTGGATCTCCGGCTGGGTTCTGGGTCGGGCGACCGGAATGCCGCCGACTGGATCGTTCGTTCGCGGTGGTGGCCTTCTCACAGATGGGTTCCCCCGGATCATCCGGTTTATGCGGTTCATCAGAGTTACCGGAATTATCGCCATGATTGTCATTTGGTGATCGGTATTCATCGGGAATGTCCGGAAGATCAGGCACTTCGGGAAAGTCATCGCGCAGCACCGGCTCGGGAACCACGTCCTCCTCCGGCACGAGCGGCAGATCCGGCACGTGCGGAATCGGACTCCGCCCCGACGGCGGCCGCTGACCGCGCGGGTGCTGACCGCGCGGGTGCTGACCGCGCGGGTGCTCACCATGCGATCGCCGACTTTGCGGCTGCTCACCATGCGATCGCCGACTTTGCGGCTGCTCACCATGCGGCCGCCCACTATGCGGCTGCTCACCATGCGGCCGCGCCGCGCGAGCCGAGACCCGCGCCGACCCGCGCCCCACCGATCCCACCGATCCGGCGGGACTTCGCGCGGGCTCCCCGGATCGACGCCGCGCAGAGCCGTCGCCGGAATCACGGCGCGCGTCATCGGACGACGGCCCGGACGCCTTGCCCGGAGAGCCGCGCCGCTCCCCTTCCCGCGCGTCGTCGGAACTTCCCGGGGAACGCGGAGGCGAGACTGCGCCCGCCGTGGAAGTGGGGGACGAAGCGGCAGGACTCGGAGACGGAGCAGCACCCGGACCGGAACGTGGAGGCGGGGCAGCGCTCGCGGTGGGCCCCGAAGGCGCGCCGGCACCAGCGGGGGCGGGCGGAGGCGAGACGGGACCAGCAAAGGAGCGTGAAGGCTCGGCGACGCTCGGGAAAGGACGCGAGGCGGCACCCGTGGAGGACGGCGGGGGCGGGCTTTCCCCGTACCCCCGTGTGCTCTGGGAAGTGGCCGGAAGGGACGGCCTGCCGGAAGCCGCCGGAAACGGCCCCGGACGCACCGGTCCGGTCTGGGGCGGCGGCAGGAACGGCACGTCCATGGCGCCGTTGCGGCCGTCCCCGGTGATCTCGCTGGATCCGGTGGTGAGGATGGCGAGGGTGGGCAGCGAGGCGAGACCGACGAGCATCGCCACCATCAGCACGTAGCGCCGGGTCGGGCCGGAGAAGCCGAGGTCCTCGCGGTACACCCCGTTGAGTCGCCTGCGCAGCACCTTGAGGGGGCGCGCGAAGTCGTCGTCATCGGGTAGGTGCGGCACGCGAGATCCCCCAAACGAAAAGATCAACTTGGATCAGTCCCGGTCATTGGGGATGAACGACGACAACGCCGGTAAGCAGCGGCATGAACGGGCTATTAGTACCGAAGTGACCGTACAAAACTATATAAATAGGACAAATAACCGGGCAAGAAATCTGGATTCGTGATCCACGCAGGCTGTAACGGTGGTCACTCTCTCTGTCAGGATGGGGACGACGGCATCGCCGCTGTCGCCATCCGCCGATCAGCGGGGCCACGGCGTCCGTCCCGGCTTCCAGCCGGTGTTCGCCGCGCGGCAACCCACACCCGGGCCAGGCGCGGCACCTGAGAGGTCCGCCGCGTGGCCGGGAGACACCCGCCGCGGGCGCAAACGAGGAAACAGGAGACACGGATGGCGAAAGGCGAGAGCGTGGCCGGGACCGACATCCCACCCGGCGGCTTCGTCCAACTGCTGACCCCCGACGGCGAGCGCATCGACAGCGTCACCACCGCTGACGGGACGACGTATGCCGTCGACTTCACCGACGAGGAGTACCGCGAGCTCTACCGGGATCTGGTCACCGTCCGCCGCCTCGACAGCGAGGCGGTCGCCCTGCAGAGGCAGGGTGAGCTGGGCATCTGGGCCAGCCTGCTGGGCCAGGAGGCGGCGCAGGTCGGCTCCGGCCGGGCGCTGCGCCCGCAGGACATGGCCTTCCCGACCTATCGCGAGCACGGCGTCCTCTACTGCCGCGGGATCGACCCGATCATGCCGTTCGGCCTGTTCCGCGGAGTCGACCAGGGCGGCTGGGACGCCAACGAGTTCAAGTTCAACCAGTACACGATCGTCATCGGCTCACAGACGCTGCACGCGACCGGCTACGCCATGGGCGTCACCATGGACGGCAAGACCGGCTCCTCCGACGGCGAGGCCGTGATCGCCTACTTCGGCGACGGCGCGACCAGCCAGGGCGAGGTCAACGAGGCGTTCGTCTGGTCCGGGGTGTTCAACTCCCCGATCGTCTTCTTCTGCCAGAACAACCAGTACGCGATCTCCGAGCCCCTGGAGCGCCAGACCCGTGTCCCGCTCTACCAGCGGGCCGGCGGCTACGGCTTCCCCGGCATCCGGGTGGACGGCAACGACGTGCTGGCCACCTACGCGGTGACCCGGGCGGCGCTGGACAACGCGCGCAACGGCCAGGGTCCGACCCTGATCGAGGCGTACACGTACCGGATGGGCGCGCACACCAGCTCGGACGACCCGACCCGTTACCGCATCGCGAGCGAGGTCGAGGCGTGGAAGGCCAAGGACCCGATCAGCCGGCTGCGGGCCTTCCTCGCCAAGCAGAAGATCGTCAAGAAGGACTTCTTCGCCCAGGTCGACGAGGACGCCAACAAGCGGGCACTCGACCTGCGGGAGCGGGTGCTGGCGATGCCCGACCCCGCACCGGTGACCCTTTTCGATCACGTCTATCCCAACGGCTCGCCCGAGCTCGACGCGCAGCGTGACGCGTTCACCCGGTACCAGGCGTCCTTCGAGGGGAGTGGGCACTGATGATCACCCTGGGCAAAGCTCTCAACCACGGCCTGCGTCGCGCCTTGGAGGACGACCCCAAAGTCGTGATCATGGGAGAGGACGTCGGCAAGCTCGGCGGCGTCTTCCGGATCACCGACGCCCTGCAGAAGGACTTCGGCGAGAACCGGGTCATCGACACCCCGCTGGCCGAGGCCGGCATCGTCGGGACCGCGGTCGGCCTGGCCATCCGCGGGTTCCGGCCGGTCTGCGAGATCCAGTTCGACGGGTTCGTCTTCCCGGCGTACAACCAGATCGTCGCCCAGGTGGCGAAGATGCACTACCGGTCCAAGGGCAAGCTGCGCCTGCCGATCACCATCCGGATCCCCTTCGGTGGCGGCATCGGCGCGGTCGAGCACCACTCCGAGTCCCCCGAGGCGTATTTCGCGCACACCCCCGGCCTCAAGGTCGTGAGCTGCTCGAACCCGGCCGACGCGTACACGATGATCCAGCAGGCGATCGCCTCCGACGACCCGGTGATCTTCTTCGAGCCGAAGCGGCGCTACTGGGAGAAGGGCGAGGTCGACCTCGACGCACCGCTCGGCCAGGCGTTCCCGCTGCACGCCGCGAAGGTGGTTCGGCCCGGGACGGACGCGACGCTGCTCGCGTACGGCCCTATGGTCCGGGTGGCGCTCGACGCCGCCTCCGCCGCCGCCGAGGACGGCCGCGAGCTCGAGGTCATCGACGTGCGCTCGCTCTCCCCGATCGACTATCCGGTGATCTTCGAGTCGGTCCGCCGGACCGGCCGCGCCGTCGTCGTCCACGAGGCGCCCGGCAACCTGGGCCTCGGCGCCGAGGTCGCCGCCCGGATCACCGAGGAGTGCTTCTACTCACTCGAAGCGCCGGTGCTGCGCGTGACCGGATACGACATCCCCTACCCGGCCGCGCGCATCGAGGAGGAGTACCTCCCCGACCTCGACCGGGTGCTGGACGCCGTCGACCGCTCGTTCGGCTGGTGACCGCGATGTCCCGGATCAAGGAGTTCAACCTGCCCGACCTCGGTGAAGGACTCACCGAGGGCGAGATCCTGGCCTGGCTGGTCAAGGTCGGCGACACCATCGAGCTCAACCAGCCGATCGTCGAGGTGGAGACCGCCAAGGCGGCCGTCGAGATCCCGGCGAAGTGGGGCGGCGTCGTCACCCGGATCTTCCACGAGGCCGGTGTGGTGGTCGAGGTCGGCCAGCCGATCATCGCCATCGACACCGACCCGACCGCGCCTCCCGCGGAAGCCGGCGGTGAGACCGAAGCCGGCCTCATCGGAGGGCCGGCGCCCGGCGGGCGTACAGCGGTGCTCGTCGGTTACGGCCCGAGGACCACGACGGCAAAACGACGACCCCGCAGCGGTACGGCCACCGCTCCCACAACCGCGGCCACGCCTCCCCCGCCTCCGGCGGCTACCGCCCCGGTCGTGGCCGCGCCCGTCGTACCGGCACCGGCGCCCGTGGTTCAGCCCGTCTCCCCGGCTCCCGTCGGACGGACCGGGCCGGTGCTCGCCAAGCCGCCCGTCCGCAAACTCGCCCGTGATCTCGGCATCGACCTCGCCGGTGTCAACGGGACGGGGCCGATGGGGTCGGTGACGCGGGACGACGTACACCTGGCGGCTTCGGCGTCTCGGCCGCAGACCGTGACCGCCCCGGCGACCGTGGTCTCGGACGGCTCCCGCGAGCAGCGCGTCCCGATCAAGGGAGTGCGGAAGCTGACCGCCGAGAACATGGTCGCGTCGGCGTTCACGGCGCCGCACGTCACCGAGTTCCTCACGGTGGACGTGACCCGTTCGATGAAGGCGCTGGAGAAGCTGAAGTCGCGGCCCGAGTTCGCCGAGACCCGGGTGTCGCCGCTGCTGCTGGTGGCGAAGGCGGTGCTGCTCGCGGCGAAACGGCACCCGATGGTCAACTCGTCCTGGTCGGGGGCGACCGGGGAGATCGTGGTCAAGGACTACGTGAACCTCGGCATCGCGGCCGCGACCGAGCGCGGACTGATCGTCCCCAACGTCAAGGACGCCGGCCGCCTCACCCTCCGGGAGTTGGCCGAGGCCCTCGACACGCTGGTGAAGGTGGCCAAGTCGGGGAAGACCCCGCCGTCGGACATGACCGGCGGCACGCTCTCGATCACGAACGTGGGCGTGTTCGGCATCGACACCGGCACACCGATCCTGCCCCCGGGCGAGTCGGCGATCCTGGCCTTCGGTGTGATCCGCCCGACGCCGTGGGTGCACAAGGGCAAGATCAAGGTGCGCCAGGTCACGACGCTCGGACTCTCCTTCGACCACCGGATCATCGATGGCGAGCTGGGCTCGAAGTTCCTGCGTGACGTGGGTGCGTTCCTGACCGACCCGGAGGCGACACTGCTCAGTTGGACCTAAGGAACTTCGGCGACTTCTGCTAGTCGACCTTCGATCCTTAGGTTCATGACCCAGCTCACCCCCTGATTCACTGGCGGCGGCCCCGTTGTCGACCGATACTTGAGTCGACAACGGGACGCGCGCCAAGGGGATCCGCCACAAGCGGTCCGGCGACGCTCGTCAAGCCAGACCCGCCACCGCGGGGGAAGTGAGCACTGCCATGAACATGATCGACCGCATTCGCCGCAACCGGATGATCAGCCGCCAGAACCGTGCCATCGAGCGCGCGATGCAGTCGGCGCCCACGCAGGCCATGCGCGACGAGATCGCCGTCATCGCCCAGCGCCGCTGGACCAACTGAGGCCGCAGGCCTCTTCGCACACGACGTCCCAGCCCGTCCGGACCACCCGGGCGGGCTGTTTCGCGTCTCGCCACCGATCCGGGAGGTGCCCTTTCTCACCTCCTCCGCATCACCCTTCGCGGGCCGCTCACTGCTTCTCCAGCGGGCCGGTCGCCGTCGCCTTCACGGGTCCGCTCGCCGTTGCCTTCGCCTGGCGCTTGCCGTTGCCTTCTCGGGCCGCTCGCCGTTCCCTTCACGGGCCGCTCGCCGTTCCCTTCGCCTGGAGCTTGCCGTTGCCTTCGCGGGCTGGTCGTCGTGTCTCGACTCGGCCTCGAAGATCAGTGAGAGGTCCCCAAGGGGCGTACACCGGGATTCCTACCGCCGCGCCCGCCCGGTACCGTGGGCACGGTCCCCGAACCGGCACGGCCGGTCGGCGAGGGAGACCGGGGTCACCCGGGCGGTTTACATCGCCCTCGACCCCAGCACGGCCAGGCCGGAAAGCTGGCACGACCCCTGGCGGAAGGTCGTCGGTGGAGTCGCGTCCGTGCAAAGCTGGCACGGCCGCATCGATGAGGAGGCGCGTATGACGTCCGAGGGGCAGCACGCCGGTCAGCCGGCCGAGGCCACGTCGGGCGGACCCACGTCGGGCGGGTTCCCGCTCGACCCCGACGCACAGCGGATCGCCGGCCGTGCATCGGCCCAGCCACCCGCTGAGGGCTTCCCGAACTCCTACGGGCCACCGCCGACCACCGCACCCGGTGGCGGCTCGCCATTCGTCGTGCCCGCCGTCTCCACCTTCGGCGCCGGCTCCGGCCAGGGCGGCACCAGCTACGGTTCGGCCCGCGTGCCACAGCCCGAGGCGTCGCCGTACGGTTCGGTCTCGCCCGAGCCCGCCGGTAACGCGTCGCCCTACGGCTCGGTCGCGCCGACATCCGGGCAGTATGGGCAGCCGGGCACTCCACCGCCGCCGTTCGGTTCGGCGCCGTCCGCCCCGGCCTCCGGCGCCGCGTCCGTCCCGGCTTCCGCACCGTTCGACCCGGCCGCCCCGCAGCAGCCGTGGGCTCCGGGTGGCTCCGCCGCCCCGCCGCCCTCCGACCCGCAGTTCGGCGGCGCCGGCTTCCCGCCGCCCCCGGGCCGCGCCGCAGCCACCCCGCCACCGCCTCCGGGCCGCGCAGCAGCCGCCACGCCACCGCCTCCGGCCGCCCCGGATCCGTCCGGCGGCCGGCTCACCCAGAGCGGGTTGCCCACGCGTACTCCGGGCGCCTCCGCGCCCGAGGACGGCGGTCTCGGCCGTTCGTTCTCCGCGTTCGGCGATCAGCCGGTCCGGGTTCCGGGCGCCAGCCTCTCCGATCTTCCGGACAACTCGGCCCCGGGCGCGTTCAGCACCGGCCCCGCGCAGAACAGCTGGATGCAGAACGTCCGTCCTCCGGAGCCCCCCGCCGACGGCGCTTCGCCGTCCACCACCTTCCCGTCACGGCGCGGCGAGGGGGGCGGTTTCCCGCTGCGTGCCCCGGCCGGGCCCGGCACCGAGTCCCCCTCCGGCAGCCAGCCCAGCCTGGACCTGCCGGTTCGCGGTCAGCAGCCGTTCAGCAGCTTCTCGCCACCGGCCGACGGCCCGCCCGCGGGCGGCACCGACTCTTCCCTCGGCGGCTCCGGTTCTCCTTTCGGCAGCTCCTTCGCGCCGCCCGCCGACAACCCGTCGTTCGGCAGCCCCAACGGGTCCTTCCCGCCGGCTGGTGACAGCGCGCCCTTCGGCAACCCCAGCGGGTCCTTCGCGCCCGCTGGTGACAACTCGCCCTTCGGCAGCCCCAACGGGTCCTTCCCGCCACCGGCTGACAACCCGCAGGTCGGCAACCCCAGCGGGTCCTTCGCGCCGGCTGGTGACAACTCGCCCTTCGGTGGGTCCGCCCCGTCCGACGGCGCCGGGTCCTTCCCGCCTCCGGGTGACAGGCCTGCTTTCGGCGGGTCCTTCCCGAACCCTGGAGACGCTTCGACCGGCGGGTCCTTCCCGAACCCAGGAGACGCTTCGACCGGCGGGTCCTTCCCGAACCCAGGAGCCGCTTCGGCCGGCGGATCGTTCCCGCCGCCCGGAGACGGCGGTTCGTTCGGTGGTGGATCGTTCCCGCCCGCGGGAGATCGCCGCGAGCCGTTCGCCCCGGAGGCCTCCGCCGGCCCGCGCGACGGTGACGAGCCACCCCTGTCCGCTGCCGGCTATCCGCAGCGTGTCCCGGGTGCGGCGCTCTCTTCCGGTGGTGCTCTCCCGCCGTCCGCCTCGGCCGACGACCCACAGGGTGGCTCCGCAGTCCCGCAGCCACGTGACCCGGCGAAGAAGCCCGCGGTCGGCTCGGCCCGTCCGGTGACCGCCAGCGCGTCGGTCCCCGGGGTCCGGGTCACCGCGGCCGAAGCCGCCGAGCTCCCTCCGCCGTCCAGCGCCGCACCGCAGGCCCGGGTCTACGGCCGTCCAGCCGCCGCCCCGGCGCCGGACAGCCCGGACGAGTCCTCGGCCGACGAGTCGCCGTCCGGTGGTTTCGGCGGCTCCACCGCATCGCCATCAGGCGGCTCCACCGCGTCGCTATCAGGCGGCTTCGCCGGGTCGCCATCCGGCGGTTCCACCGGGTCGCCATCCGGCGGTTTCGCGGCATCGCAGTTCGGCGGGCAGCCCGGCAGCCTCCCGCAACGGGGAGAGGGCGGTTCGGCCTCGCCGTTCGCCCCGAGCCAGCCGGGTGGTCTACCGCAGCGCGACGAGAGCCCGTCCGGTGGTTTCCCCCTCGCCCCGACCTCGCCGTTCGGTGGGCCGGCGCCGCGGAGCGACAGCCCCTACGGCAGCGCCGCCCCGCAGGGCGACCAGTTCGGTGCGCCTTCTCAGCAGGGCAACCAGTTCGGTGGCGCTTCGCAGGCGGGCGACGGCTTCGGCGGTTCCTCACAACCGGGCGACAACGCCGGCCGGCCATCGCAGTCGAGTGGCGGCCCCTACGGCCCCTACGGCTCCTCGCAGTCGAGCGACCCCTTCGGCGGCCCTTCTCAGTCGAGCGATCCGCTCGGTCCTTCGTCGCAGAGCGGCCCGTACGGCGCTTCGCAGCCGAACGACCCGTTCGGCTCGTCGCAGTCGGGTGCTCCCTTCGGAGGGCCCGGCCGTCCGGGTGACCCGCTCGGTAGCCGCTCTTCGCAGGGCGACAGCCCGTCCGGCGGCTTCCCGCCCGCTCCGACCTCGCCGTATGGCGGACCACAGGGCGACAACGGACCCGGTGGGTTCCCGCCAGGACCAGCCTCCCCCTACGGCACACCGCAGGGCGACAACCCGTCCGGCGGCTTCCCGCCCGCCCCGACCTCGCCGTTCGGCGGACCACAGGGCGACAACGGACCCGGTGGGTTCCCGCCAGGACCAGCCTCCCCCTACGGCACACCGCAGGGCGACAACCCGTCCGGCGGTTTCCCGCCCGCTCCCACCTCGCCGTATGGCGGACCGCAGGGTGACAACCCCGCTCGCGGACACGGTGACAACCCGTCCGCGCCGACGTCACCGTTCGGCGGGCCGCAGTCCGGTGGTTTCGGCCTGCCGCAGCGAGGCGCCGACGGCCGTGGTCTCCCCGAGGGTGAGTCGCCGTCGGGTGGTTTCCCGCGCCCGTCGACCACGTTCGGCTCCGCGTCCCCGTTCTCGGGTGCGCCGGCCAACGACGACCGGTTCCAGCCGCCGTCGGGTGACGGTCCCGGCGGGCAGGGGAACCTCAGCGCCCTGGGCGGCCCGGATGGTTCCGGCGCCCCGGGCACGCCCGGTGCCGCCTCCACGTCGCCGGGCCGGGCCACCGCCCGTGCCACGGCCAGCGCCCGGGTCGCTCCGCCGGAGACACCGCCGGGTGGCGGTTCGCCGTTCGCGATGCCGGGTTCGCCGCAGTTCCCGGGCGGTGACCCGCGGGGCGGCCAGCCGTTCCCGGGCGCCGACGGCTCCGGTGCCGCGCCGTTCCCGGGCAGCGGTCCCGCCATGCCGGGTTCGCCGCAGTTCCCCGGCCGGTTCGGTGCTTCGGGCGACCCGTCCGGCCCGCCGTACAGCGAGTTCACCACGGACTCCGCCGGCCGCGGTCCGATGCCGGGTGGTTTCCCGGACCAGTACAACGAGCACACCACCGACGTGTCCGGCCGGGGCAACTCGCCGTACGTCCCGGCGCCCGCTCTGCCGCCGATGCCCGGTGAGCAGCCTGGTGGCGGGGTGTACCCGGGTGGGCCGGCGGCCCGTGCCACGGTGACCCCGCCGGGGCCGGAGGACACCACGAGCTGGCCCGGCCCGCCTGAGGAGCAGGGTAAGTTCGACCAGTTCAAGGCCGATCCGCCCGCGTCGTCGCCGGCCCCGTCGGGGAAGGTGAACGTGCGGACGATCCCGGTGGCCCTGGCCGTCGTGCTGGGTGCGGCGCTGCTGCTGAGCCTGGTGTTCGGTCTGGTCTACCTGATCTCGGGCGACGACTTCAGCGTGTCGCAGGGTGACTGCGTCAAGCGCAACGGCACCACTCCGGTGGTGGCGGCGTGCACCGAGCCGGACACGTTCCAGGTCGTCTCGATCGTGACGGCGAAGGAGCAGTGCGGTGACGTCTCCCAGCCGTACATCGTGGTCCCGAAGGACGATGGTGACCAGGTCCTCTGCCTGAAGAAGAACGGCTGATCGACGTTTTTCGTGAACGGCCTCACCGGATGGTGAGGCCGTTCAGTTTTGGATGACCCGGCGAGGCACCATGGCGGGATGGAATTTCGCGTGCGTGCGCCCGAACTCAAGGGTCGCGGTTGGCTCAACACCGGCGGTAAGGCCCTCACTTTGGCCGATCTGCGCGGAAAGATCCTAATACTGGATTTCTGGACCTTCTGCTGCATTAATTGCCTGCACGTCCTGGACGAGCTGCGGCCGCTGGAGGAGAAGTACGGTGACGCGCTCGTCGTGATCGGCGTGCACTCGCCGAAGTTCGAGCACGAGCGTGACCCGGTGGCGCTGGCCGCGGCCGTGGAGCGTTACGGCGTGCACCACCCGGTCGTCGACGACGGCGACATGCACGTGTGGCAGCAGTATGCGGCGAAGGCGTGGCCGACCCTGGCGGTGGTGGACCCGGAGGGTTACCTGGTGGCGTCGATGGCCGGTGAGGGGCACGCGGAGGGCCTGTCCCGGTTGATCGACGAGCTGATCACCAAGCACGAGGCGAACGGCACGCTGCACCGTGGCGACGGGCCGTATGTTCCGCCGCCCGCTCCGGAGGGCCTGCTGCGTTTTCCCGGCAAGGTGATCGAGCTGCCGGGCGGCAATCTGCTGGTCTCCGACTCGGCCCGGCATTCGCTGGTGGAGCTGACTCCCGACGGGGAGACCCTGGTCCGCCGGATCGGCAGTGGTGTCCGGGGTGAGCCGTTCAGCGAGCCGCAGGGCCTGGTGCTGCTGCCGCCGCCGGTGGCCGAGGTCGCCGGCTACGACGTGGTGGTCGCCGACACGGTCAATCACCAGCTGCGCGGGCTCGATACGGCGACGGGCGAGGTCACGCTGGTGGCCGGTTCGGGCCGGCCGTGGCGGTCCGCGGTCGACGATCACGCGCACGACGCGCTGGCCGCCGACCTGTCCTCGCCGTGGGATCTGGCCTGGTTCGACGACAAGGTCGTCATCGCCATGGCGGGCATTCACCAGCTGTGGTGGTTCGATCCGATCAAGCGCACCGTCGGGGTGTACGCCGGAACGACGGTCGAGGCGCTACGGGACGGCCCGATCCCGGACGTGTGGATGGCTCAGCCGTCCGGCCTGTCGGTCAGCCCGGATCAGCGGCGGTTGTGGATCGCCGACAGTGAGACGTCGGCGCTGCGCTACGTCGAGGACGGGATGATGCACACCGCGGTCGGCCAGGGTCTGTTCGACTTCGGTCACGTGGACGGCGCGGCGGCTGAGGCGCTGTTCCAGCACCCGCTCGGGGTGGCGGCGCTGACGGACGGCTCGGTGCTGGTGGCGGACACGTACAACGGCGCCGTCCGGCGTTTCGATCCGGCGTCGGGCGAGGTGTCCACGGTGGATTCGGGTCTGGCCGAGCCGAGCGACGTCCTGGCTCTGGCGGACGGGACGGTCGTCGTGGTGGAGTCGGCCGCGCACCGGCTGACCCGGCTCGCGCCCGGCGTGGTCAAGCGGGTCGACGGCGAGCGGCACAGGACCGAGCGCCCGCCGTCACGTCTGGCCCCCGGTGAGGTGACCCTCGACGTGATCTTCACGCCCGCTCCGGGGCAGAAACTGGACAGCCAGTTCGGTTCGCCGGTGCGGCTGGTGGTGTCGGCGTCGCCGGCCGAGTTGCTCCTGGAGGGCGAGGGCACCACCACCGACTTGACGCGGAGGATCGTTCTCAATCCGGATGTTCCGAAGGGTGTCCTTCAGGTCGTGGCGCAGGCGGCGACGTGCGATGTGGACGCCGAGTTCGGCGCCTGCCACCTGACCCGTCAGGACTGGGGTGTGCCGATCGTGATCGACCCCGCCGGGCCCGACCGTCTTCCGCTGATCCTGCGCGGCCTGGATGCGTGAACCCTCAGCCGTCGAGTGACGGATAACGGGCATGAGAAGTGACAGCGAGCCGGATGACGCCGGGTTGCTCCGAGAGGACTTCGCGGCGTTGTTCGACCGTCATGCCCCACACATCCACCGCTACCTGGCCCGACGTCTCGGCGATGAGGCGGCCGACGATCTGGTCGCCGAGACGTTCCTGACCGCGTTCCGCCGCCGTGACACGTTCCGGGCGGACCAGCGCGACGCCCGCCCGTGGCTCTACGGGATCGCCACTCTCCTGGTGGCCCAGCATCGCCGTGACGAGGTCCGGCGGCTGCGCCTGCACCGGGCCGTCCCCGCCGAGTTGGACACCTTCTGCCACGCCGATCGGGTGGCCGCCGACGTCACCGCGGCCGCGCTGCGCGACGTGCTCACCTCGGCGCTGGCCGATCTCGCCGACGGTGACCGCGATGTCCTGCTCCTGGTGGTGCAGGAGGAGTTGACCTACGAGCAGGTCGCGGCCGCGCTCGACATCCCGGTGGGAACGGTCCGTTCCCGGCTGCACCGGGCCCGGAACGTCCTGCGTGCCGCGCTGGGCGGCAGCAACCCGTTGCACAGCATCGAGGAGGGGGTTCGTCATGGATGAGATCACGCTGGTCCGGGCACTGGGCGAGGAGACCGCGCTGCCGTCGCCGGAACGTCTCGCCGCGTCGCGTACCCGATTGATGTCGGAGATCGACCCGCCGAAGCGGAACCGGCGGTGGGCGCCCCTCCTGGCCGCGGCGGCTGCCGCGGTCATCGCGGCGGTCACCGTCCCGCAGATCGTGACGCCGAGCGCGCAGCCGCCCGCCCCGGCGCTGAGCGGGGCGCCGGCGCCGAAGCTGACGCCGGTCGCGGCCTTCCTGGACCGGGCCGCCACCGCCGCCGAGAACGAGCCCGATGTCGTCCCTCGCGGTGACCAGTTCCTCTACCTGCGATTCATCGAGTGGGATGGCACCGCTGACGAGGCCTGGCTCTCGATCGACGGCCGGCACGACGGCTGGGGCCGCGACCAGGACGGGAAGTACGCGACGATTCCGGGCTGCGCGGCCGGCGGCGACTGCGACGCGGTCGTGCGCTACCGGGCCGACATGCCGACCGATCCGGAGGCGATGGTCGGGTGGCTCCGTAAGACGGCCCGGACCGGTTCCGGCTCGGACAGCCTCGACGCGGTCACCAAGTTCCTCGGCACCACGTCCACCCGGTTCTGGATGCGGCCGGCACAGCGGGCGGCGCTCTACCGGGCGATCGGTCTGATCGACGGCGTCCGGCTGGTCGAGGGTGTGAAGGACTCCCGAGGCCGCGAGGGCGTCGGCGTGGCCTGGGTGCCCACCGGTCAGACGAGGGAGAGCGTGGTCTGGGTCTTCGACCCGAAGACCTTCCGGATGCTGGGTACGCCGGACTCGAGCATCGACGAGATCGCGCTGGTGGACCGGGTCCGTCAGAAGGCCTGAACCGTCAGGCGGTCCGCGAGCCCGTCCCGGACCGCGCGGGCCAGGCGCACCGCTCCCGGGGTGTCGCCGTGCAGGCAGATCGACTGCACCCGGCACTGCAGGGTGGTGCCGTCGACCGCCGTGACGGACCCGTCCACGGCCATTTGCACGACTCGGGCGACCACCTCGTCCGGGTCGTGCACCAGCGCGTCCGGCCGGGATCGCGGCACGAGGCGCCCGTCCGGCAGGTAGCCACGGTCGGCGAACCCCTCACCGATCACGGTCAGGCCGGCCTCGGCAGCCTGTACGGCGAGCACCGATCCCGGCTGGCAGAGGACGGGAAGCGCCCGGTCGTAGGTGACGACGGCCGCCACCACGGCGGAGGCCTGGAGCTCGTCGACCGCCGCGGTGTTGTAGAGGGCGCCGTGCGGCTTCACGTACCGCACCCGGTCGCCGGCGATCCGGCAGAACGCCTCGAGCGCCCCGATCTGGTAGACGATGTCGTCGCGCAGCTCGTCGTGGGCGTAGTCGATCCGGCGCCGCCCGAACCCGGCGAGGTCCCGGTATCCGACCTGCGCGCCGACAGCGACGCCCTTCTCCACCGCCCGCCGGCAGACGGAGGCCATCGTGGACGGATCGCCGGCGTGGAAGCCGCAGGCCACGTTGGCCGAGGTCACCACGTCGAGGAGCGCTTCGTCGTCGCCCAGTCGCCAGGCGCCGAAGCCCTCGCCCAGGTCGGCGTTCAGGTCAATCGAGTTCACGGAACCTCACCGTAGTGCCCGGGCGCGCCTGCGCGAGGGGTGTCACGTCGTCGACCACGCCGATCACCGGGTAGCCGCCGGTCGTCGGGTGGTCGGCGAGGAAGATGATCGGCTGCCCGTCGGCCGGCACCTGCACGGCGCCGAGGGCGACGCCCTCGGAGGGCAATTCGCCGGCCTTCATGCGGGTCAGGGCGTTGCCGGCGAGCCGCGCGCCGACCCGGTTGCTCAATGGGCCGATCCGGTACGCGGAGCCGAACAGCCCGTGTGACGCGAACCAGTCGTCGCGCGGCCCGAGCCGGATCCCGAGCACCAGCTCACCGCCGATCCGCGCCGCCTCGCCGACGAGTGGGGCGGCGCCGGTGGGAACGCCGACGGGCAGTGTGGCGCCGTCGGTGAGCCGGGCCGGCCCGAGCCCGGAGAGGGTGTCGGTGGACCGGCTGCCGAGCACCGGTTCGACGGCGATCCCGCCGGCCACGGCGAGGTAGGAGCGCACCCCGCGGCCGGCGCGTCCGACGTCGACGATCCCGCCGGCCGGCACCTCGAAGAGCTGGTGCCCGTGCGGACGCTCGACCGGGCGGCCGTTGACGTCGACGCGGGCGACGGCGCCGGTGACGGCCACGAGAGCCGCCTCGTCGAAGCGAAGCGCGCAGCCGAGCAGGGTGGTCTCCAGGGCGGCGGCGTCGTCGGGGTTGCCGACGAACCGGTTGGCGAGCCGCAGGGCCGACTCGTCGAGAGCACCGGAGCGGGGGACACCGAGGTGCGCGTATCCCGGCCGGCCCAGGTCCTGCACGGTGGTCAGCGGCCCGGCCCGCATCACGGTGATCATGCCGCCACCAGCCGGACGCGAGTCCCGGGGGTGAGGAGTGCGGGCTGCTCCCGCCGTACGTCGAAGAGGTCTTGATCGGTGTGACCGACGAGCCGCCACCCGCCCGGGGAGGCCGTGGGGTAGATGCCCGCGTAGCCGCCGGCCAGGGCGACCGCACCGGCCGGGACGCGGGGCCGCGGAGCGGCGAGCCGGGGGACCGCCCAGTCGTCCGGAAGACCACGCAGATAGGCGAAACCGGGTGCGAATCCGGAGAAGGCGACATGCAGTGGCGTCTCCACCAACCGGCGCACCACCTCGTCGGCAGAGACGCCCCAGAGCTCGGCGACCGGTTTGAGATCCTCGCCGTCGAAGACCGTGCGGATCTCCACGAGGGGCCCTTCGGACCGGGTTCCGCCGGGCGCCGGCTCCCATCGCGGCAGCAGCTCCGCGGTGCCGGGGGGCACTCCGTCGATCAGGATCGTGCGGGCGCCGGGCACGATCTCGGTGGCCTGCAGCTCGCCCGTTTCGCGGCGTCGCCACAGCTCGGCCCGCCAGTCCTCGACCCGGTCGGCATCGTCGCACTCGATCAGTAGCCCGGCTGCGCCCACCCGTCGTATCTTCATGTGGAAATCATCCGGCAGCGTCAACCGTATCCGGCGTCACTACCCTCCAGTAACCTACGGTGCCGTAACCTAGAACGCGTGACGACCTCAGCCCCGTTTCGGATGAAGCCGACCGACATCGGCAAGCCGCGACTACGCGGCCGGTTGCATCAGTACGCGTTCTTCGTCGCACTCGTCTGCGGCATCGTGCTCAGCTCGATAGCGCTGAGCCGCCCCGGCATCGCGCCGTTCGTCAGCTGTCTGCTCTACAGCATCACGGTGTGCGGCCTGTTCGGCATCAGCGCGCTCTACCACCGCAGGGTGTGGAGCGAGCGCGGCTATCAGATCATGCGACGCGCCGACCACTCGATGATCTTCATCTTCATCGCCGGCAGCTACACGCCGTTCTGCGCCCTGCTGCTCGAGGGCACCCAGCAGATCGTCCTGCTCAGCCTGGTCTGGGGCGGCGCCCTCGGCGGTGTCGCGCTGAAGATGGTCTGGCCGAACCTGCCCCGGTGGGCGGGCGCACCCCTCTACGTGGCGCTCGGCTGGGTCGCGGTCGCGATCATTCCCGAGGTGCTGCACGTCGGCGGCGTGACCTGCCTGGTGCTGCTGCTCGTGGGCGGTGCCATCTACACGATCGGCGCGGTCTTCTACGCTCTGCGGCGGCCCAATCCGTGGCCCACCGTCTTCGGTCACCACGAGTTCTTCCACGCCTGCACGCTGGTCGCGGCGATCTGCCACCACATCGCCGTCTACTTCGCTCTGTACGCCTGATCTTCTGCGATATCTCCCGCGATGAGAAATGCCCCGGGCTCACGCCCGGGGCATTTCGTCAGGAGTACGCCGGGGGAGGCGGCGGCGGGACGTCGTCCCGACGGACTTCGCGAACTTCGGTGTAGCCGGTGCCGGCGACCGGCTGCTGTGCCCGGGTCACCACGGTACGGCGACGGGTGCTCCAGAACGACAGCGTGATGACCAGGCCGACCAGGCCGGCCAGCATCAGGATCCAGCCGATCACGCCGATGTCCAATCCGCTGATGTCCGCCTCCACGGCGAACGCCAGGATCGCCCCCAGAGCGAGCAGGAAAATGCTTGCACCGATGCCCATCGGACCCTCCTCGGGTGTCCGCCCGGCCGTGCGAGCCCGCTCGACCGTGATGAATGCGTTGATCGGGCGTTTACCCGCACGGGTCCAATCCCAATCAGGCAAGCTGTACCGATGACCACGCGGACGCTCATCCTGCTGCGCCACGCCAAGGCGGAGACACCCGGCGACTTCGACGACCACGACCGCGCCCTCACCGACCGCGGCGGGCTCGACGCCGACGCCGCCGGTGCGTGGCTCGTCGATGAGCGACTGCATCCCGACCTGGTCATCTGCTCGCCGGCCAAGCGCACGCGACAGACCTGGCAGAATGCCGCGATCGCGCTGGCCCAGGGCCGGTCCGGGCAGTACGCGCCCGAGGTTCACTATCCGGAATCGCTGTACCTGGGTCGGAGCGGCGAGGTCTTCGATCTCCTGCACGAGGTCCCGGAGACCGTGCGCACGGTTCTCGTCGTCGGCCACAATCCGACTATGTCCGAAGTGTCCGCTCTGCTACTGCCGGACGACCAGTACACCGGCACGGTCGTCGAGATGAAGACCTCCGGCATCGCCGTTCACACCGGGGAGAAGCCGTGGTCCTCGGTGGAACCGGGAGCGATGCGCCTGACCCGGTCCCACACCGCCCGCGGCTGACTTCTACTTCCGATACCAGGTCCGGGTAGTGGTGTACTTCACATTGCCGAGCTTGTCGTACGCCCGGACCTGGATCTTCATCGTCTTCTTCTGCGTCCCGGCGTCGAAGGCGAGCACGTAGCCCGCGGCGTAGTCCCGGGCCACGACCTTCCCGTTGACGATCAGCTCCACCCGCGAGATGCCACTCGGGTCGGAGGCTTTCACGTACACCCTGGTCGTGCCCTTGATCTTCGCCTTGTTCGCCGGCGCCTTGGTGATCGACAGAGCCGGCGCGGCGTTGTCAGCGGTCACCCGGCGGCTGTAGCCGCGAGTGTTGCCGAGCCGGTCGGTCAGCTTCCAGGTCAGGTCGACGTGTCCGTTGGCGGTCCCGGTCCTCACGGCCAGCGAGTAGGGCGCCGTGGTGTCCGACCCGACGTACTTCCCGTTCGCCCACAACTCGGCCCGCGCGACGCCGGCGCCGTCGGTCACCCCGCCGATCGTGCTGGTGAACGTGCCCCGCACCCGGCTGTTCTGCGACGGTGCCAGGCTGGTCCCGGTCGGCCCGCTGTCGTCGATCACCAGCTTCATCGGCAGGACGATCGTGTTCCCGTTCACGCCCCGCACATCGACCTGGAAACTCCCCTGGGGGTACGGCGAAGCCGTGCCCACCCAGTCGTTCGTGCCCGCCACCCGGGTGAAGTCGTGGCGCGGCCCGTCATGCGACCCGCTGACGACCTCTCCGACCGGGGTGCTCCCCTCCGCCACGCGCACCCGCACCTGGATCGGCCCGCTGCGCACGCGCGCTCCGGCGACCGGCGAGACGATCGACGCGACCGGGTCGGTGGTGTCCGTCCGCATGACGGTCGTCATCTCGTGGTGCCGGCCGGCGTAGTCGTAGGCCCGGATGGTGACCGGAAGATCGCCCCGGACGTTCCACGGCGCCTTCACGTAGAGCGACTTCCAGTCCGGCCCGGACGAGCTGGACACGACCTGGCCGTCGACGATCTGCTCGAGCCGCTGGATCGCGTGGTCGTCGGTCACCTCGGGTGTGACCACCACCGACACGTGGGTGAGGGTGGCCCCCGCGGTCAGACCGGTGCTCGTCACCACCGGATCCGTGGTGTCCTCACCGCCGAGCCGGTGCACGGTGTAGGCCGCGTCCACGACCGGCGGGTCGAACCACGTCTTCCGGGAGCTCGGTGGCAGTGCACCACCCAGTAGCGCGGCCCGTACGTCCGCTGCGGTGTTGGACGACTTCGCGGCGAAGCCGAGCGCCGCTATCCCGGAGAGCACGGCCGACGAGGCCGAGGTGTCGTAGAGGTAGCGGTTCCCGGACGCGCGGTCCATCGTGTACACCGTTCCGGCCGCGGCGATGTCGATCCAGCGGTCGGCGGAGGTGTTCAGGTTGGTCCGGTTCCACGTCTGACCGAACAGCTCCGTGCCGACGGCGAGGGCCGGCTCGATCGCGGCCGGGAACTCCCGCGTGGTCCCGCCCGCGTTGCCCGCCGCGGCCACCACCAGCGAGCCCTTCGCCGCCGCGTGGGTCACGGCGTCGGTCAGCAGCCTGCTCGGGGTCGGGGTGCTCGCCGACACGTTGATCACCTGTGCGCCGTGGTCGGCGGCCCAGGCGATGCCGGCCGCCACGTCGGCGGAGGACCCCTCGGCCGGGCCGGCGGCACGATGACCGAGCACCCGGACCGGCATGACCGCACATCGGGAGCAGACACCCGAGGCGCCGACGCCGTTCCCCGCCTCGCCGGCGATCAGCGTCGCGACCATCGTGCCGTGATCGTCGTCGTCGGCCGGATCGGCGTCGTCGTCGACGAAGTCGTGGCCGGCGGTCAACCGCGACTTCGGCAGGTCGGCGTTCGGGGAGACGCCGGTGTCGACGACCGCGACGGTGATGTCCGAGCCGCCGGTGCCCCAGGTCTGCGCCTCGGGGATCCGGTCGTACTCGTACTGGCCGCGATGGTTCCTGTCGAACGGGTCGCTGTCGGCGTGGACGACACCGTCACGCTCGGCATACCGCACTCGGGCGGTGTCGGCCGCCAGCGTGGCCAGCAGGGCGTCCGCCCTGTCGGCCGGGACCTCGGCGGTGACCGCGGAGAGACCGGTCACCGGCTTGCCACCGGCGGCCACCAGCGCGGGCGGCACGTCGGCTAGGTCGGTGAGGCCGACGTTGATCCGGACCGGTGTGACGTCGGGGTCGGCCAGGGCGGGAGTCGCCGCCAAGCCGACCAGGAGAAGGGAGGAAAGACAGGAAGCGATGACGCGCACCGATGCCCCCGCGACGATGACCATGAGTATTGAGCGAGATCATACTGTGCGTCGATACGTTTGCGTAACGCCGAAAAAGACGGAGGCCCGGCGGACGTCGTTGTCCGCCGGGCCTCCGTCTTTTTCAGGAGAGTGGGAAAAGCTCGTTGATCAGAACGCGTCCTCGTCCAGGTCCATCAGGTCGAGGGTGGTGTTCTCGATGATCCGGCGGTCGGCGCCGATCCGCGGCAGGATCTCCGCGACGAAGAAGCGGGCCGCGGCCACCTTGCCGGTGTAGAACTTCTTGTCCGACTCGGAGACCTCGCCGTTCAGCGCGGTCAGGGCCACGTCGGCCTGGCGCAGCAGCAGCCAGGCGAGGATCACGTCACCGAGGGCGAGCAGGATCCGGCGCGAGCTCAGGCCGATCTTGTAGAGCTCACGGGCCTCGCCGTTCTGCACGGCCTGCAGCCAGCCCAGGGTCACGCCCAGGATGTTCTGCATCTCGGTGAGCGCCTTGCCGAGGGCGAGCCGCTCGTTCTTGAGCTGACCGTTGCCGGCCTCGCTCTCGATGAAGCCCTGGATCTCGGCGGCGATGGTGCCGAGCGTACGCCCGCCGTCCTTGACGATCTTGCGGAAGATCAGGTCGAGGCTCTGGATCGCGGTGGTGCCCTCGTAGAGGGTGTCGATCTTCGCGTCCCGGACGTACTGCTCCAGCGGGTAGTCCTGGAGGAAGCCGGAGCCGCCGAAGGTCTGCAGCGACTCGGCTCCGAGCAGCTCGTACGCCCGCTCCGACCCGACGCCCTTGACCAGCGGGAGCAGGAAGTCGTTGATGTGGCTCGCGATCTTCGCGGCCTTCTCGTCGCCGGCCGCCTGCGCGATGGCGACCTTGTCCTGCCAGGTCGCGGTGTAGATGACCAGGGCGCGGAGAGCCTCGGCGTACGACTTCTGGAGCATCAGCGAACGACGGACGTCCGGGTGGTGGGTGATGGTCACCCGCGGCGCGGCCTTGTCGGTGTTCTGCACCAGGTCGGCGCCCTGTACGCGGTTCTTCGCATACTCCAGCGCGTTGAGGTAACCGGTGGACAGGGTGGCGATGGCCTTGGTGCCGACCATCATCCGGGCGTTCTCAATGATCATGAACATCTGCCGGATGCCCTGGTGCACCTCGCCGAGCAGCCAGCCCTTGGCGGGGGTGCCGTGCTCGCCGAAGGTCATCTCGCACGTGTTGGAGACCTTGAGGCCCATCTTGTGCTCGACGTTGGTGGCGTAGACGCCGTTGCGCTCGCCAAGCTCGCCGGTCGCCGGGTCGAAGTGGTACTTCGGCACGATGAAGAGCGACAGGCCCTTGGTGCCGGGACCGCCCACGCCCTCGACGCCCACCGGGCGGGCCAGGACGTAGTGGATGATGTTGTCGCTCAGGTCGTGCTCACCCGAGGTGATGAAGCGCTTGACGCCCTCGATGTGCCACGAGCCGTCCGGCTGCGGGATCGCACGGGCGCGGCCGGCGCCGACGTCCGAGCCGGCGTCCGGCTCGGTGAGGACCATGGTGGAGCCCCACTGCTTCTCGACGAAGAGCTTGGCCCACTCCTTCTGCTCCTCGGTGCCCTCGATCCAGACGACGTGGGCGAAGGACGGACCGGACGAATACATCCAGACCGGGGCGTTGGCGCCGAGGATCTGCTCCGCGACGGCCCAGACGAGGCTGCGCGGCGCCGGGGTGCCGCCGAGACCGGACGGCAGGTCGAGCCGCCAGAACTCGGACGCCATGAACGTCTCGTAGGACTTCTTGAACGACTCCGGCAGCGGCGCGGTGTTGGTCGCGGGGTCGAAGACCGGTGGGTTGCGGTCGGCATCGGTGTAGCTGGCGGCGAGATCCTCGCGGGCCAGCCGGTCGACCTCGGAGAGCACGTCACGCGCGGACTCCAGGTCGAACTCGTCGAACGGCGCCTGGCCGAGCGACTTCTCCGCTCCGAAGACCTCGAACAGGTTGAACTGGAGGTCACGAAGGTTGCTCTTGTAGTGCGTCATGGTGCTTGGCCCCGCTCTCCGGACGCGAGTTACCCGTCAGTAACCCCCACTCTATTACTCATCGGTAGCCAGCGACAACCCGGCCAGGGTTTCCCGGCAAACCCACCAGGAAGGGGCCCCTGTCCGACGGTTCGTGGGTCAAACGTCACCGATCGGGTGGCGGTCGATACAGCCGTTCGGCCATTTGCCTACTTCGACACGCTGATCACGTATCGAAGGGAGGCACGGCTCGTTCTAGGGAATAGACAGCTACGAACAGGGGGATGCCATGTTCGCCACGCTCAAGAACCTGATCCCGGAGCCGCGTCAGGCCAACCAGCCGCGCAACTACGTCGGGCGGCATCGCCAGCCCGACCAGGCCCCACCGGCACCCGCGCCGACCTCACCGGCCGCCCCGGCCGAAACCGAGGACAGCGCGGCCTGAGATCAGCTGCCCGCGGCACCGACCTCCCAGCTCGGCACCGAGACGGCAGCGCCGCCGTCCGGGCCGGCGTACTCCAGCAGCACCAGCGCGATGTCGTCCTCGAGACGCCCGTGGACCCAGTCGACCAGGGCCGTCTCCAGCGACGCGAGCCCGTCCCCGACCGTGCCGTGGCCCAGCAGGCGCCACGCACGATCGGCGGTCGGGAAGAACTCACCGTCCCGGCGCGCCTCACCCAGCCCGTCGGTGAACAGCAGTAGCCGGTCGCCCGGCTCCAGGCGCTCCACCCGCGCCTTCACCTCGGGCATGAACCCGAGCGGCGGCGCCGGCGCGGGCGGCTCCAACGGGATGACCTGGCCCCGACGCAGCAGCAACGGCGCCGGATGTCCACAGTTGACGATCGTCAGGGTGCCGCCCCGCTCCTCGACCAGGGCCGCGGTCACGAAGTCCTCGTCGCCGACACTGCGGGCCACCGCCCGGTCCAGGTCCTGCACCATCGACTTCAGGTCGGCCCGCTCGTACGCCACATGCCGGTACGAGCCCAGCACGATGCTCGCCAGGCGGACCGCGTCGAGGCCCTTACCCCGTACGTCCCCGATGATGATCCGGACGCCGTAGGGCGTGTTGAGGGCCTCGTAGAGGTCTCCACCGATGTCCGCCGCGGCCGTCGCCGAGATGTACCGGCCGGCCACCGCGAGGGCGCCCACCTGCGGCCCGATCGGCCGGAGCACCGCCTGCTGGGCCACCGCCGCCAGCCGCAGCAGCTCGGCGATCTTCTCGGCCTGTCGCTGGCGGATGGTGGCCCCGGCCGCCGCCACGCCGGTGGCCAGCACGACGCCCATCAGATTGATCAGCCCGGCCAGTCGCTGATCGGCCGGCGCCATGCCGACGAAGGCCGCTCCGACCGCGGTCGCCAGGACCCCGGTCCCGAGGACCAGCTGCCAGACCGCGAACACCGCGGCCAGGAACGGCGCCGCCGCCAGCAGGCCGACATAGTCCACGCCGGGCCGCTCGGCCAGCTCCACGGCGGACACGATCGCGAGCAGCACGAGGGCCGCGCCGATCCCGGCGCGGTTCCCTGGGCTCAGCGGGTGTCGTCCCGCCATGAAAGTAGGCATGGTTCCGCCGAACAGCATGCCCGATCGACCTGACGTCGGGCATCAACTTGACCCGTAGGCTGAGTCGGTTCTGACCCGACGTAGGTACCGCAGTCATTCGGTCGGTCCAACGAGAACCGCGGCCGGTGACAGGATGTCTGCGTGACCGACGATCTCCGTGATCTTCTCCGATCCGCCTTCCGCTGGACCGACCTGGGCCCCGACCACGACTACATGGTCAGTGACCGCTCCGGATGGTGGCGTGACCCGCGCATCCTGGACGGACTCGGGCCGGCCCTCGCCGACCTGTTCCGCGGCGACCGGCCGACCGTCGTGGTCTCGCCCGAGGTCACCGGGTTCATGGTCGGGCCGCTGGTGGCGCGGGCGCTCGGAGTGGGATTCGTCGAGGCGTACCGGGCCGGGGCGCGCCGGGCCATCGCCGAGCCGATGATCTGGGCCGACGTGCCCACCGACCACCGCGGCGACGTGCAGCGCCTCGGCGTGCGGGAGAGCCTGATCGGCCCCGGCGACCGCGCCCTCGTCGTCGACGACTGGGCGGCCACCGGGGCTCAGGCTCGTGGCCTGCGTGAACTTCTCGGATCGCGATACCTCGGCACGGCGGTGATCGTCGACGAGTGCCCGCCCGAGGTGTCGGCCGAGCTGACGATCAGGACGCTGCTGACCGGAATGGACCTCGACCCGTAAACAAGATGGACTATCGGGCGCGCTGGTAGCCGGCGAGCGCACCCCGGGTCGGGTGCCAGCCGGTCGCCGTGTAGGACGCCAGGCCCCGAACCACATACGGGTCCTTGGCGATCAGCTCGTGCGCCTCGGCCTCGGTGTCCACGTCCAGCAGGATGATGCCGCCGGTCGGCGGGTCCATCCGGCCCGCGGTGACCGCGTAGCCCGTCTTCTCCAACTCGTCGACGAAGGCCAGGTGGTCGGCACGCGCCGCGTCGACCTCGTCGAGCGGCTTCAGGTACGTCGAAATCATGAGATACACGCGCCAATCGTAGATCCCCGGCCGACCACCTGGACGGTGTCGATCACCGTCGGGCAAAAGGTACTTTTCTGGAGTGCAGATCCAGATCACCGCGGTTGCCGATCCGGCGCTGATCGCCGCGGCCACCCGGCACGGCCTCCGTCGCCCGGTCCTCGTGGCCCGCGTCACCGGTTGGGCGTTCCTGCTGGTGGCGGTACTTCTGCTGGGCGTCACCGGCGACCTCAGCGCGGGGCTGCTGGCCGGCGGGGCGGCGCTTGCCGTGATCGTCCCGGTGGCGCTTCTCAACCACACCGCGCGCGGCCTGCGGGCCGGCGGGCTCACCACCTACGAGATCAGCGAGGGCGGCGTCGCCAGCTCCGACGCGGAGGCCCGGCACGCGTACGCCTGGCGGGCCGTCCGCTCCGTCGAACATCTCTCCGGGCAGCTGGTCTTCCGGCTGCGCGGCGCGCGGTTCCTGCCGGTCCCGACGGCCGGGCTGAGCCCGGCACAGATCGAGCAGGTCCTCGGCACGGCGTCGGCCCGCGGGTTGCAGGTCCGACGGTTCGCCTGATCCTTCGGGGTACGGCCGACGCGCTCTGGTAGGCGCCGGCTCTCAGCGCGTCGGCCAGGTCCGGAAATTCTGTGCCGAGCGGCTGGCGGTCGGGCCGCGCTGCCCCTGGTAGCGGGAGCCGTAGACCGCCGAGCCGTACGGGTGCTCGGCAGGGCTCGACAGCCGGAAGATGCACAGCTGCCCGATCTTCATCCCCGGCCAGAGCTTGATCGGCAGGTTGGCCACGTTGGAGAGCTCCAGCGTCACGTGCCCGGAGAACCCCGGGTCGATGAACCCCGCCGTCGAGTGGGTGAGCAGACCGAGCCGCCCCAGACTGCTCTTGCCCTCCAGCCGTGCCGCCAGGTCGTGCCCGAGAGTGATCACCTCGAGCGTGGACGCCAGCACGAACTCACCCGGATGCAACACGAACGGCTGACCGTCCTCCACCTCGACCGGGGCGGTCAGCTCGTCCTGCTGCTCGGCCGGGTCGATGTGCGTGTACAGGTGGTTGTTGAACACCCGGAAGAACCGGTCCAGGCGGACGTCGACGCTGGACGGCTGCAGGAGCGACGGCTCGAACGGCTCCAGCGAGAGCCCGCCCGACTTGATCTCGGAGACCAGGTCACGGTCGGAGAGAAGCATCGCAACACCATACCGACCGCCCCCGACGGCTCTCCTCGCAGCCGCACCGACCAGGCCGAAGTCACCCGGATCGGCGTGTTCGGTGGTCGACTCGTACATATGTTCGATAGGATGCGGTCATGGCTTCCTGGTCCGATCTCGCCGCCGCCGAGCCGGCGCTCGCCGACGGCATCCGTGCGCTCCTGCAGCAGTACGGTCCCGGCATGGGCTACCTGGCGACCATCCGCGCCGACGGCGGTCCGCGCGTCCACCCGGTCTCCCCGGTCTTCACCGCCGACGGCCTCTTCTGCTTCATCGTCGACTCGCCGAAACGCCGCGACCTGGAGCGCGATGGGCGTTACGCCCTGCACGCCTACCCACCGGAGGACAACGACGACGAGGCCACCCTCACCGGCCGTGCCGTCCCGGTCCGCGACCCACGGGTGATCGCCCACTTGGCCGGCACGCTGCACGCCTCCCCCGACGTCGACTGGCGCCTGTTCGAGCTGACCATCGACAGCGCCATGCTCCGCCGTCACGGCCCGGCCGGCGCACTCCCGCTGGCCGCCACCCCGTTCCTCCCGGCGTATGCCCAGACGTGGCGCGCCCCCCGCCAGAAACCCAACCTGATGGCCGTCGCCAGCTGACCCACCGCCCTGGGAGTGCGTCCGGCTCGGGGGCCCCGTCGCCCCGGCCCCGGCCGCACTCCCGGATCGGGGGGCACCGCCGCCACCGACTCGGATAATCAGGTACAGTGAGGCAGCTTGCGGGTGTAGTTCAATGGCAGAACATCAGCTTCCCAAGCTGACAGCGCGGGTTCGATTCCCGTCACCCGCTCCACATACGGAAGCCCTGGTCAGGACCAATGGTCCCGCCAGGGCTTCCGTGCTTTCAGGGCCTGCCGAAACAGGCACGGGCCACTAGCGGGCCATCAGCTCGCCTCGACGGCCGGTCTCTCACCCCCGGCTGATCCTGACGAGTTCGCCTTCCTCGACGGCCGTCATCAGGACGGCGCGTGACCGCGAGTTGATCGAGACGATCGATCGGATCCACGCGGGCGAGGAGTCCGGCGCAGTGACCGGGCAGTGGACATTCTCATCTTGATCTATATTCAGCGACGCTCGGCTCGGACGGCTGAAAGGTCACGCCGCCGGGACGGCAACTCTGCAAGGCAGATCAAAACTTCGGGGGAAGCAAATCGTGAGATGGACCTTCAGGCATGCCATGTGCCTGACATCAGTAGTGACCGTGGCGGTGGCCGGTCCAACCACCGTCGCGCATGCCGAGCCGGCGCCGGTTCCGAGCACTGGCGCACCCGCGGCCGCGGCACCGTCCGCACCGGATCCCTCGGTCGTCGAGCCGGACAAGCGCGCGGAGCTCCTCGGCGCGGGATGGCAGGCCTCCGGCGACCGGCTCTGGACCACGTCAGGTGACGCGACCGGCTTCCACGTCCTGGTGGCCGAGGCGCGAACCGGATACCAGTGGCGTAGTGCGGCCACTCTCAATGTTCCCGGCCTGGAATCGGACCGCTGGATCGGCAACGCCTGTGTGACCGAGTCCGGCAACCGTGCCGTGGTCGTGTACGCGCCCCGCAACTTCACCAACCGTGAGGTGCTCGCCGGTCGTGGCGGCTACACCGCCATCGTCGACCTGGCCACCGGTGCGGTGCGGAACCTCGACGTGCGGACCAGCTTGGCCTACTTCAACCCGGGTTGCGGCTCGGGCGAGCAGGTGGCGCTGACTCAGGAAGGCGACCTCGACCTGGGCCAGACCCGGATTCTGACCCTCGACGCGGCGACCGGTGAGACGGCCGCGCCGATCGACGTCCCCGGCCAGCTGACCTCGGTGGTCCCCACTGATTTCGGGCTGGTCGGCGCGGATGCGGGGGCGGTGGTGACGATCGACCGCAAGGGCGCGCGACGCAAGCTGGCTGAGACCAGCGGCGTTCCGTTCAGCCTGAGCGCCGATGCCTCCGGTGGTGTCGTCTACCAGGAGAAGGCCGGAACGCAGGCACAGGTCCGGCGGGCTACGGTCAGCGGATCCGGCGCCAAGCGGAAGGTGGACGTCCGCACGCTGGCCACCGGCGGGGCGGCCGACTTCGGGATCGCCCGGGCCGCCAGCGGCAAGGTGTTCATCGTCGGCGAGCCGGCCAAGGTCAAGGGGCTGCCGGCCACGGTCGGCCGGCTGACCGCACCGACCGACACGACGGTCTCCACCCGCGGGGAGACCGTGGTGACGTCGCAGGAGCGTGCCGACGGGGCCGACCCGCGGACGGCTCCGGTCGACCCGGAGACGGCGGTGCCGGTCAGCATCGACGCGCTCAGCACCAAGACCGGCAAGGCACTGTCCTTCACGGTCGACGCGGCGGCCGCGACCGCCGCGGCGTCCGACGCTGAGCCGACCTGGGACCCGAACGGGTACTGCTCGGTCGAGCGCAACAACCCCGAGCTGCAGGTCTACCAGCCCAAGCCCAAGCAGATCGAGTGGGCGGCGAACCAGCTGGTGAAGGGCACCCTGGCGATCACCCGTAAGGCGGGCTGGCACCACAACGGCTTGGACGCCTACAACCCGGTGACCATGTTCCCGACGCCTGCGCTGACCGGTGGTGGCAAGGTGCCGGCCCAGGTGATGCTCGGAATCATGGGCCAGGAGTCCAACCTGTGGCAGGCCAGTGGGAACACCCTGCCCGGTGAGTACGGGAACCCGCTGATCGGCAACTACTACGGTGTCGACCGGGAGAAGGGCGCCGTCGACTGGGACATCACCTGGGACAAGGCGGACTGTGGTTATGGCGTCTCCCAGACGACCGATGGCATGCGCAAGGCCTCGCACCCCAAGCCGAACGAGAAGATCCTGAGCCACGACAAGCAGGTCGCCGTGGCCACCGACTACGTCGCCAACGCCGCCGCCGGTCTGCAGATTCTGATCTCCAAGTGGAACCAGATGCAGGCGGAGGGTCTGCGGGTCAACAACAACGACCCCTCCAAGATCGAGAACTGGTTCCTCGCGGCCTGGGCGTACAACGCCGGATACCACCCGGCGGGTGAGGCCGACACCAACGGCGCATACGGGCTGGGCTGGGGCAACAATCCGGCCAACCCGCGCTACCGGGCGAACCGCAAGCTTTTCGGGCTGGACCCGAAGGACTTCGCCGATCCGCAGGACTGGGGCTACCCGGAGAAGATCATCGGGTTCGCCGCCCTCCCGCCGTCCGTGCTGGAGAGCAACAACCCCACCGACGTGTACGTTCCGCTCTTCCGCCCGGCCTGGTGGAACGGCAGGGACGACATCTGGCCGATCCCGTCGGAGCGGGCGTCCTACCGCCGTGAGCACGCCACCCCGGCGACGGACACTTTCTGCACCGCCGACAACGACTGTGAGTGGGGCGCCGAGCACCTGCCGACCTATGAGGGCAACGGCATGCCCGGTACGAACGTCCTGGGGGAGGAGGCCGGGCCCTGCGCGCACAGGGCCACGAACGGCAAGTTCGACCTGAAGTGCTGGTGGCACAAGCCGGTCACGTGGAAATCCGACTGTGCGACCACGTGCGGCAACGAGTTCATCCGGTACGACTCGACGTACGCGAGCAAGGAGCCCGAGGACGGGAACAGCAACCCACCGGTCTGCAGCATCACCGACAAGCCCTCCGGGCTGCTGGTGGTCGACGACCTGCCGAACAGCATGGAGCCGGTACGGCAGGACTGCGCGCGGCCTGCCAATGCCGGGACGTTCGACCTCAGCTTCGGCAAGGACGCCAAGGGCAACGAGACGTCCAAGGTGGATCTCCACCAGCTCGGCAGCGGTTTCGGCTCGCACTTCTGGTTCGGGCACACCCGCAAGGACGACCCGGGCCTCCAGAAGATGAAGATCACGGGGACATGGCGATTCAACCAGTCCCTGGACCAGTGGGCCCGGGTGTACGTGCACATTCCCGACCACGGTGCGCACACCCGAGAGGCGAAATACGTCATCGACACCGGTCAAGGGACCCGGCACCGGACCGTGCAGCAGCGGATCCGAACCAACAGCTGGGTCTCGCTCGGCTCGTTCAAGTTCGCCGGCAAACCGGTGATCTCCCTGAGCACCACGGGCCTGAACGGTAACGGCGACGAGGACATCGCGTGGGACGCCGCGGCGGTTCTGCCGCTGAACGCGAAGCCGAAGCAGATCGTCGCGGCGCTCGGTGACTCCTACTCCTCGGGTGAGGGCGCGACCGCGAACGCCGGCGTCGACTATTTCCCGGAGAGCAACGTCGACGGCGGCGGCCCGTGGCGTAACGCCTGCCACCGATCGAGGCATGCCTGGTCGCGGCAGATGCAGCTCAGTGACAGCACCCAATCGGTCGGTATCCGTAGCGGCGGCTGGTCCGCCGACATCGACTACCACATGACGGCCTGTTCCGGCGCCACGACGAAAGACGTCCGGTCGGCGTCGACGACGGGCGAGGACGGCCAGTACACCGAGCCCGCGCAGTTGGACAGCGGTTGGGTCGACGCGGACACCACCCTGGTGACCCTCTCCATCGGGGGCAACGACGCGAAGTTCACCAAGGTCGTCACGCAATGCGTGCTGTGGGCGGGCGTCAAGGACTGCCAGGACAGCACCATGGATGGCGACA
Source organism: Actinoplanes sp. CA-252034 (assembly GCF_050956125.1). NCBI lineage: Bacteria > Bacillati > Actinomycetota > Actinomycetes > Micromonosporales > Micromonosporaceae > Actinoplanes > Actinoplanes sp. CA-252034. Next base: position 74,947 of record NZ_CP191846.1, on the reverse strand, counting down.
ACGACCCGTTGGGCATCGCAGAGCCGGCCCGCATCAGGAACGAGGTGCGCGCATCGATCAACAGAACCTTGGAGGAGATCCACGCATTGGCGCCGCACGCGAAGATCCTCTTGATGGGGTACCCGCAACTGCTGGAGACCAACGGATGGAACTACTGCATCGCCGGCATCGATGACGACGAGACGCAGTGGTTGGCGGACACCGGCAGACTGCTGAACGAGCAGATGCAGCTGGGGGCGGACCAGAGTGTGGGCGCCGGCATCCCGGTGACGTTCGCGAACCCGGAGCAGGCGTTCGACGGTAAGGGCATCTGCGGCGAACCCGAACGCATTCACGGGATCGTCAGGGGACTGACCGCGAGCGATACGCCGGGCGCGCTGATGTCCGCCCAGAGCTTCCACCCGAAGCTCGAGGGGGCGACCATCTACTCTCAGGTCGCCAGCGCGTCGCTGCGTCAGATGGGCCTCTAGGACGATGGGCACGAGGCGCCGGGCCGGCGCCTCGTGCCACACCCAGGACAGGAAACGATGGGAATGAGAGCTACCGGACGACGGTACGGCCTGGCGGCTCTGGCGGTCGGGCTGATGGTGGCCGGTGCCGGGTGCGACTTCCCCGACGCGAAGGATGACGCTCGCACCGCGGCCGTCCAGTCGGCTCGTCAGCACCTGGACGACTTCCGTGGCGAGTTCAGGCACCAGTTGCGTCAGGCGGCCGGGGAGACATGGACCGGTCAGAAGCTTCGTGATGAGATCGAGCCCGGCCTGCGGGACCGCGGCAGGGATTCCCGGTTGCTCGCGATCACGGCGGACGGACGCCAGATCACCGCGCAGTTCGCCGTGAACGGGCGGGGCTCGGGCGGTGGTGGCGGCACGTACGAGGAGTTCTCCTGGGTGACGTGCGCGTCCCTGACCGGAGTACCGTCTCCGGACCCGGCACCGCAGGTCGAGGTCATCCCGTGTCCCCCCGATTTCCCGCCGTCGGACACATGGGGCCGAGTCGACGAGATCGGGCCACTGCCGGCGGAATGATCCGGTCATGATCATCGATCGTCCCGGGTTCTTCCCGCCTCGCGTCGGACATGATCGGCGGGGCGGGAAACGGGGCAGCGCCGGCTGTCTATGTCGGATAAGCTGCGCGCATCTTTGCGTGGGGACGGGTCTGTAGCGTCGTGAGGTGCCGGGCCGGGGCCGCGCTTCCGGGGGCAGGAAAGGCCGCGCCTTGAGGACGATCGATCGATATCTGCGGGTTCGGGTCGCGGTGGCCATGGTGGCCGCGGCGGGGATGGGCGGGGCGCTCGGGATCTCGCCGGTGCTGCCGGTCCCGCCGGCATTCGCCGCGGCCGGTGACGCACAGCTGGTGATCCCGGCGTCGGCGCGGGCGGTGCCCCGGGCCACACAGATCTTCACGGCCGGCACGACCGGGTTCCTCTGGCTGCAGGAGGGCGACGACCGGCTGCTGTGGACGGATTACTCGACCGGGCGTACCACGGCTCTGGAGCAGCGGCTTCGGTCGCCGCTCGGCTATGACATCAACACCGGGTACTTCCGGAACATCGACTCCGACTTCGAGATCGGTGGGACCGGGTCGGACACCGTGGCGCTCTACTACGCCTCTCCCTCGCCGAAGGTGACACTGCTCACCGCGGGAGCGGGACCGGTCGGTGAGGTGCCGATTCCCGACGGCCACTCCTACCGGGGCACGTACGGCGGTGTCGTCGTCACCGCGAACGACGGCGCGACTCCGGCGGCGTACCACCTGTGGCGCTCGACCAACGGAGGCGTCACCGGCACGCCGGTCACCGGGCTTCCGGCGGACGCCACGAGCATCACCGTGGAGGACGGCGACGGCACGTCACTGATCCTGCGCTACGAGACCGGGGACGGGCCGCACTGGTCGCTCGCCGGGCTGGCGAACGGTGTCGCGGTGGCGCTGCCCGACCGGCTGCCCTCGGGCGAGTCGTGGGAGGTCTCCGGCTTCAAGCTCGCCCCGGACTCGGTGCTCCGGCTCCGCATGGGCCGCGGCGCGATCGACGTCTATGCGCGGGACGGTCTGGGCGCGGAGCCCCGTGCGGTGGAGGCCGGCGCGTTCGCGTACGACTCCTCGTATGCGGTGGTCGGCACCCATCTGCTGGCCATGGACCGGATGGCGATCGGCAACAGCCGGTTCCGTGGTGAGCCGGTCTGGGCCGTCCCGACGACCGTCGACGACCCGGACATGTTCCAGGTCCTGGCCATCGGCGCGCACGGGCTGGTGCAGGCCCCGGACGGCTCGGTGCTGGTGGCGGGCGCCGAGGAGGACGTGTGGCACGGTGACACCGACCTGGGCATCTACCGGGTGCGCCAGACCGCGGACGGTTCGGTGGTACGCGAGCGGCTGACCGATGTGCAGCCCATGCCGGCCCAGGTCCACGGTCTCTCGCTGGGTTCCGGCGTGCTCACCACGGTCGCGGACAGCACCGCCTACGCGCCGGCGACGATCATCGGTGCGTACCGGAGCACCTGGCTGACCACTCCGGCGCCGGGGAGCGCGCCGAGCGTCGTCCGGAGCACCGTGGACGGTTACGCCAGTGGCCGGGACGGGTTCTGTTCGGCGGACAGCGACCGGGTCCGGTGCATCCGGATGTTCGCCGACGGGACCGGGCTGCACGGGCGGGAGGACGCCACCGAGCAGGGTCTGACCATGCTGATGACCAACGGCAGCACCGTCTGGGGCCCCAGCGTCGAGACCGGGACCAGCAGCCCGTACCTCGCTGATCTGTCCGGCCGTTACGGCGTGGTCAACAGCCGCGTCGGGCCGGGGCAGCACATCGTCCGGTTCCCCGCCACCGGCGCCGGCTCCGTGCTCCAGCAGCGCAACGGGACCGGCTCCGCGGTGTGGGGTTCGACGCTGTGGAACGCGTCGACCGAGGACGGCACGATCCAGGCCGTCAGTCTGCCGTCCGGCACGGCGGGGGAGAGCTTCCAGACGGCCAACGGCTGCATTCCGTCGAAGCTGCAGGCGGTGGGCCGGTGGGTGTACTGGACCTGTGTCGACTACTGGGGAGATCACCACGGCTCCGGCGTCTACGACCGGGTCGTTCGCAAGGCCGTCGCCGCTCCGGCCGGTCAGGTCATGCTCGGTGACGGTTTCCTGGTCGCCTACGTGGCCGGAGCCGGTCTCCAGCTGACCGATCTGGTCGCCGGCACACCGGCACGGACCCTGGTCACCGAGGCGGCGCTGGGCGCCCACCACGAGGCGGGAACGAGCTGGACGGTGGACCGGTTCGGGGGCGGAGTCGCCTACGCCGACGACGCCCAGCGGGTGCACGTGGTGCCGACCGGCATCGTGGCGTCACCGCTGACCGTGATCGACTCCGAGGTGTCCACGGCCGCCGCGAGCTGGGCGGGCACCTGGTGGCTGTCGAAGCCGGCCGCGTCGTGGCAGGTCACCATCCGGGACCGGGCCGGCGCGACGCTGCGGACACTGTCCGGATCGGCGGCCACCGGCCAGATCCGGGCCACCTGGGACGGAAAGGACTCGGCCGGGAAGCCGGTCGCCGACGGCACCTTCACCTGGGGGCTCACCGCGCAGCCCGCGGACGGGCAGGGTGCGGCGCTGACCGTCGGCGACCCGGCCCCGGCGGCCGTGCTGCGGGCTACCAAGGCACCGTCGGTCAGCGGGACGGTCCGGGTCGGCTCGACGGTCCGGGTGGCGGCGGGCACCTGGTCTCCGGCGGCCACCGGGTACGCCTACCAGTGGTACGCCAACGGGGCGGCGATCAAGGGCGCGACCGGTACGGCGTACCAGATCACTGCTGGTGTGCTGGGCAAACGTCTCACCGTTCGGGTGACCGCGAGTCGCGCCGGGCATCCGTCGGGGTCTTCTTCGTCGGCTTCGTCGGCTGTCGTCGCCCGCGGCCCGGCCGCGAAGGCCACCGCCCGTCCGAAGGTCACCGGCAAGGCGAAGGTGGGCCGGACCGTGCGAGCGGCGGCCGGTTCGTGGTCGCCGAAGGCCGACTCCTACCGCTACGAATGGCGACTGAACGGCAAGCTGATCAAGGGCGCGACCGCGGCGACGCTGAAGCTGAAGTCGTCGATGCGCGGCAAGAAGCTGACCGTCACGGTGATCGCCCGTAAGGCCGGCCATCTGGACGGCCGTGCGACCAGTGTCACGGTGAGCGTTCGCGCCTGATCACGCGCTCAGCTGCCGATCGTCACGAAGACGTCGTCGATCGCCCCGGCGAACTGGTCGTTGCCGGGGGCCGGGCCCTTTCCGCCGATGCGGAGGGGCTCGGCGTTGGCGATGGAGAGCTGCGACGGGACCGGCACCCAGGCGCGCGGCACGCCGTCGACGATCATGATCAGGCGGGTGAGGGTCCGGCGGCATTCCAGGTCGTGCCACTGGCCGTCGGCGACGTTGATCCACGGCTCGGCCCGGTAGATGCCTCCGCGGGGCCCGGCGATCACGCAGCTGGGATGGCCCTGCCGGTGGTCGACCTGCAGCTTGTACTGGCTGACGCCGCCGACCGAGTAGCCCTTCTGCAGCACGTTCGCCCCGTCGGCGAGGTCGGCGTGCGTCATCCGGATGGAGGCGCCGTAGTGCAGGGTGCGGCGGCCGGGGTTGAGGCTGTCGTCACGCAGGCCTTCGAGGATCGCCCGGGGGCAATCCCGTTCTCGCGGCAGGGTGCATCGGTCCGGATAGGCGACGGCAAGACCGGACCCCTGGGGTACGAGTCGGAGCGCGCCCCCGTTCTGCCCGAGGGGCCGCAGCTCGTGCCCGCCCCGGCTGTCGGCGATCGGCCGGCCGACACCGCCGTCGAAGTCGTACCGGACGTCGTACGGCGCCCCGGCGATACGGATCTGCCCAGGCGTGACCGGTGCCGAGAAGGCGCTCACATTGTTGAGGAAGCCGGGCGCGGGCCGGCTCGGGGTGGTCGCGGGGGTGGGCGTCGGTGAGGTGTGCCACGGCACGGCCGGGCTCGGTGGCTCGGAGGCTCTGGCCTCGACGGGTGGCCCGGCGACGGACGGGGTGTGTTGAAGGATCAGGGACACCCCGGCCAGGATGAGGGCCGCCCACAGGACACCGAGCGGTAAACGCCGCCGAAAGTGAAGCATGTGCCAATTGTCCGGAATGATGCCTAAGTCGCGAACTGGCGCACCGCAACGGCGAAAAAGCACTCGAACGCGGTAGACCGAACCACCGAATCCGATACGGGGTAACGCAGATCACCGCATCCGTGACGCCGGATGCGCGGCCCCATAGGGTTCCCCGATCACCGCGTGCAGCACATCGTCCAGCGTGATCACCCCGAGCGGGTGCCGCCCATCGCTGACCAGCACGATGTGCAGCCGGTCGCGGCGCATGGTGAGCAGCAGGTCGGCGAGGCTGCGATCCGGCGGGACCACGGCCAGGGGACGGATCACCTCGGGTGGCACCGGAAGGCGGCGCTGGGCGCCCCCATACCCCAGGATGTCTTTGACGTGCACGAATCCCAGCACCCGCCGGGTGTCACGCTGAACCACCGGAAACCGGGAGCGGCCACTGCGGGTGGCGACCGCCTCGAGCGTCGCCGGTGACACGTCGGCGGCCACCGTGGTGACCCGTGACCACGGCAGCAGGGTGTCGGCGGCGGTGCGGTTGCTGAGGCCGAGCGCGGCGTGGATCCGGGCGTACTGCTCGGAGCCGAGCAGGCCCTCGCTGCGGGCCTGCGTGACCATGCCGGCCAGCTCCTCGGCGGTGAAGACCGTCTTGACCGCGTCGGTCGTCTCGATCTTCCACAGCTTCAGGATGTTGCGGGAGGCCCAGCGCATCGCGTTGAGCAGCGGCTTGGTGGCGGTGCAGAAGGCCAGCATGAACGGGCCGAGGACGAGCGCGGACTTCTCCGGGCCGGCCAGCGTGATGTTCTTCGGCACCATCTCGCCGACGACCGTGTGCAGGAACGTCACGACCATCAGAGCGAGCACGAAGGAGATCGGGTGGATCGCGTTGTCGGGCAGCCCGATCGCATGGAACGGACCCTCCAGCAGGTGTGCGACGGTCGGCTCGGCGATCGCGCCGAGCACCAGCGTGCAGATGGTGATGCCGAGCTGCGCGCCGGCGATCATCAGCGGGATCTGGCTCATCGCCGACAGTGCCCAGCGGGCGGCCTGCGAGGTCTCCGCCAACGGCTCCAGCGCGGTACGCCGACTCGCGATCAGGGCGAACTCGCCACCCACGAAAAGCCCGTTGCCGATCAGGAGAACCGCGACGAACAGCAGCTCAGTCATCGGACGGCTCCGGCGGCGCGACCACACGCACCTGCTCGATGCGGTGCCGGTCGACCTCCAGCACGGTGAACTCCCACCCGTGTTCCTCCAGCGATTCCCCGGCGACCGGGATGTGACCGAGGCGGGCCAGCAGGAACCCGGCGAGCGTCTCGTACGGCCCCTCGGGCAGCCGGAACCCGGTCTGCTCGTGCACCTCGTCCTCGCGGAGCAGCCCGTCGACCAGGAACGACTTCTCCCCACCGGGGGCGGTCAGCTCCTGAGTGCCGGTCTCGTCGAGGTCGGTGTCGTACTCGTCGGCGATCTCGCCCACCAGCTCCTCGACCAGGTCCTCGATGGTGACGACGCCGTCGGTGCCGCCGTACTCGTCGACCACGATGGCAAGGTCGGCCCCGGCCGTCCGCAGCACCTCGAGCACCTTGTCGAGGTTGAGGCTCTCCGGCACCCAGACCGGTTCCCGGGCGAGGGTGGAGACCCGCGTCACGGCCCGCCGCTCGGGTGGCACGCCGAGAGCGTCGTTCACGCCGACCACTCCGGTGACCACGTCGAGCGTGCTCTCGTACACCGGGAAACGGGTGTGGCCGGTCTCGCGCGCCACCGTGATGAGGTCCGCGACGGTCGCGGTGGTCTTGAGGCCGACGACGTCGACGCGCGGGGTCATCGCCTTGGCCGCCCGTTTCTCGCCGAACCGGATCGTCCGGCGCAGCAGGATGGCGGTCTCGGTGGGCAGCGCACCGGCCGAGGCGCTGATCGCGGCGAGCAGGCCGAGCTCCTCCGGCGAGCGGGCGCTGGCCAGCTCCTCCTGCGGCTCGATGCCGAGGCGGCGGACCAGCCAGTTCGCCGTGCCGTTGAGCGCGGCGATCAGCCATTTGAAGACGATGGAGAAGCCACGCAGGGGCGCGGCGGTGCGCAGGGCGACGCCCATCGGCTGGGCCAGCGCCGCGTTCTTGGGCACCAACTCGCCGAAGAGCATCGAGATCAGGGTCGCCACCACCAGGGCGAGCACATGCGTGACGGTGTCGGTGGAGTCGCCGGCAATGGGCTCGACCAGGGGGATGAACAGCTCCGAGAGCGCCGGCTCGGCCAGATATCCGGTGAGCAGCGCGGTGAGCGTGATGCCCAACTGCGCGCCGGAGAGCTGGAAGGAGAGCTCCTGCAGCGCCGTCCGGACCCGGCGGGCCCGACGGTCACCCGCCGTGGCCCTGGTGTCGATCTCCACCCGATCGACGGTGACCAACCCGAACTCGGCCGCCACGAAGAACGCGTTGCCCGCCGTGAGCAGCGCAAAGGCCACCAACGGGAGCACCGCGGTCAGGAACAGGCCGTCCATGATCGCTTCACCTCGGACCTCATTGTGCCGGACTGGGGCCATTCGCCACCAACCGTGCCGTCACCGGTCCGGCGGAGACAGGCGTGGCCGGCAGCGGGGCTGCCGGCCACGGACGAGATGTCGATCAGACTTCCTGTTTCAGCGAGCGGAGCAGGACCGTGGCCACGTCGACCACCTCGACCTCTTCCTGCTTGCCCTTGCCGGTGACCCCGTCGCCGATCATCGTGTAGCAGAACGGGCAGCCGACCGCGATCGTCTTCGCCCCGGTGGCCAGGGCCTCCTCGGTGCGCTCGACGTTGATCCGCTTGCCGATCCGCTCCTCCATCCACATCCGGGCGCCGCCGGCGCCGCAGCAGAAGGAGCGCTCCTGGTTGCGGGGCATCTCGATCAGGTTCGCGGTTTCGCCGAGCACCTCGCGGGGCGCGTCGAAGACCCGGTTGTGCCGGCCCAGGTAGCAGGGGTCGTGGTAGGTCACGTCACCGTCGATCGGCTGGACCGGGGTGAGCTTGCCCTGCTTGACCAGGTGGGCCAGCAGCTGGGTGTGGTGTACCACCTCGACCTCGAGGCCGAGCTGCTCGTACTCGTTGCCCAGGGTGTTGAAGCAGTGCGGGCAGGTGGCCACGATCTTCTTCACGTTGGCTTCCTGCAGCGTCTCGACGTTCTGCTGAGCCAGCATCTGGAAGATGAACTCGTTGCCGATACGCCGGGCCGGGTCGCCGGAGCAGGTCTCGCCCTCACCGAGGATGGCGTAGGAGACACCGGCCTCGTTGAGCAGCGTGGCAACCGCGCGGGTGGTCTTCTTCGCCCGGTCCTCGAAGGCACCGGCGCAACCCACCCAGAAGAGGTACTCGAAGTCGTCGACCTCGCCGACCCGCGGCACCTCGAAGTCCAGGCCCTTGGTCCAGTCCTCCCGGGTGTTCTGCGGGGCACCCCACGGGTTGCCCTTGTTCTCCAGGTTGCGCAGCATGACGCCGGCCTCGGAGGGGAAGCTCGACTCGATCAGCACCTGGTAACGGCGCATGTCGACGATGTGGTCGATGTGCTCGATGTCGACCGGGCACTGCTCGACGCAGGCGCCGCAGGTGGTGCAGGACCAGAGCACGTCCGGGTCGATGACACCCTGCTCCTCGGCGGTGCCGATCAGCGGACGGCCGGCCTCGGCGAGCGCTAGGACGTCCATGTGCGCGAGCTGGGCCTCGGTGGCCTTCTCCTCACCCATCAGGTCCTTGCCGCCGCCGGCGAGAAGATAGGGAGCCTTGGCGTACGCGTGATCGCGCAGCGACAGCACCAGGAGCTTCGGCGACAGCGGCTTGGCAGTGTTCCACGCCGGGCACTGCGACTGGCAGCGGCCGCACTCGGTGCAGGTGGAGAAGTCGAGCAGGCCCTTCCAGGTGAACTGCTCGACCTGGTTGACACCGAAGAGGTCCTTCTCCGGGTCGGCCTCCTCGAAGTCCAGTGGCTTGCCGTCGCTCATCATCGGCTTCAGCGCGCCGAGACCGGACCCGGCCGGCTTCTCCGGGCTGCGCTTGAAGTAGATGTTGAAGAACGCCAGGAAGCGGTGCCAGGCCACGCCCATCGTCGGGTTCAGCGAGATGGTGATCAGCCAGGTCATCGAGATGCAGATCTTGATGAGCGCCATCCAGGTGGCGCCGTCCTCCCAGGCCGGGAGGATCGAGCCGACCGCGTGGCTCACCGGGGTGGCCCACAGCGGGTACTCGAAGTGGTCGGTGGCGACCTTGAAGCCCCGGATCAGGAAGCCGAAGATCAGCACGCCGACGATGACGGCCTCGACGAAGTACGCCTGCCACATCGTCGAGCCCAGGAACCGGCTCCGTTTGACCGCCCCCGGCTTGTTCCGCTGACGTACGAAGATCAGGTAGAGGATGCCGATCGTGCCCAGGATCCCGAACCACTCGGTGACCAGCCCGAAAATCGTCCAGTGCCCGATGATCGGCAGGCCCATCGCCGGCGCCGCGACCTCGAAATAGGCCTCGAGCACCAGCAACGACAGGATCAGGAACGAGAACATCACGAACCAGTGGGCCGCTCCGATCGCGGACCACTTCAGCATCCTGGTGTGACCGACGGTCTCCACCAGCATGGTCTTCGTCCGTGTCTTCGGCTCGGTGAACCGGGCCGGATCGGGCTGGCCCTGACGGATCACCGCGGTGATGGTCATGACGGCGCGGACCGCCAGGTAGACGGCCACCACCGTGATGGCCCCCGCTAAGACGGTGGCGACTATCTGCGCGATGCCCATGTGGTGCCTCCTCGGTCGGCGGTGCGCCAACCCATGTTACCCACGAGTAATAGAGGGTGCGCGCCAACCGGTCAAGGGGAAGCGCCCCACGCCGAAAGCGCACCCCACGGCAGGCGGGGGTGCGCTAACTTTCGGAGATTTTCATGTATCCGCGGTAAGAATGGAACAGCGTTTCAACGCCAGCGAGAGAGCAGGCCCAGCGACGCCACCATGCAGCCGAAGCCGACCGCTAGATTCCAGTACTCCCAGCTCGCGACCGGCCACTGCTGTGATGACAGGTAGTAGACGACGAGCCAGGCGATGCCGACGACGATCAGGGCCACCGCGCTGACGGGCACCCACAACGGACTCGGCTTGTTGGACGCACCCTTCACCGCCGGGTTGATGTCCGACGGCGGGGTGTAGACCTTCTTCTTGCGAACCACTGACTTGGGCACGGTGCTCTCCTGAGGGCAACAAGTGGTGAACAACCCACCGCTGAGCGGCTCCGGAACTCCCGAATGCTGCCCGTGGCGAATACTGTTCGACCGCTAGCGTAGTCAAGGCGGTACGCAGACAGGCACCCGCCGGGGCGAGAAAATACCCCGAGCGTCTGTTCTTGAGGGGGCTGGGTGGCTTTTCGAGGGGTTGGCGGCGTTCAGAACGACGCCGGTGGGGCCTCCTGGCGACTGGTGCTCCGGCGCGTCGCACGCGGCCTCCGGCCACGGCGTGACCGCCGCAGATCGATCTGGTCCGCGGGGGTGCCACTGATCGCGCTGGCGGCGGGTCTGCTGTTCACGACGTCGGCGACCACCGCGGACGGTACGGCACTGCGCGACGACCGCCGCCCGCAACTGACTCAACTGATCGCCGAGAAACGGGACCGGCTGGCCACCAACGAGAAGAAGGCCGCCCGCCTGCTCACCGAGGTCGACGAGCGGACCAGCCGTCTCGCCGCGCTCGATCCGCCGGCCCTCGACCAGGCGAACGCGTTACGCCAGACGGCCGGATTCTCGGAGCTGCAGGGACCCGGCATGACAGTGACGCTCAACGATTCGCCCCGCCGCGGCACGGACTTCGGCGACAACGCCCCGGACAACGACGATCTGGTCGTTCACCAGGGCGATGTCCAGGCCGTGGTGAACGCGTTGTGGGCCGGCGGGGCCGAAGCCATGACGATCATGGATCTCCGTGTGATCTCCACGAGCGCGGTACGCTGTGTCGGCAACACGCTGCTCCTTCACGGCCAGGTCTTCTCACCGCCTTTCAAGATCACCGCGATCGGCGAACCCACAGCGCTTGATCGCGCGTTGGACTCGTCAGAGGGAGTCAGGCAGTTCCGGGAGGCCGTCGCCGACTTCGGGCTCGGTTACACGGAAAAGGTGGAGAAGAACGTGACAGTGCAGGCGTACGACGGATCGACCGACCTCCGATCGGCGCAGGCTGCCCGGTGATGGTTCCTCCGGAGTACCCCGCGAACCCGTCCGGCTCGGGCCGGCACCGCGCGCCCGACGGCGACGCCCAGACCGCGTACATCCCGCGGATCACCGACGCCGCACCCGACGGTGTCCCCGGTGGGCCGCTCGCGTCGCCGGTCGGGCCCGGCGGCAACGTCGATCCCCATTCGGCGACCTCGTCCGCGCCATCGCCGTCGTCCACGCCATCGCCGTCACCGTCACCGTCACCTTTGACCGCACCGGATCAGTTCTCCGCGCCGTCACCATCCTTCGGGCCCGCCACGCCGTCCGCGCCACCTCTGTCCTTCGGGCCTGCCGCGCCGTCCGCGCCGTCTCCGCCCTTCGGGCCTGCCGCGCCGTCTCCTTCACCCGGCAGGGTCTCGCGTCCAGCGCCGCCCCCCGCTCTGGGGCCGGCCACGCGTCCCTCCCCGACCCCGTCGTCCGGCGGGAATGAGATCAGCGCTGCGGCAGCTGCGGCCCGGCGGCGGGCGGCCGAGGAGGCCGTCGGCTCGACGGCCCCCAGAGACGATCTGAGCGGCCCTGTGGTCGCCGGCCCTCCAGCTACCCCACCTCGGCCGTCCGCGCCGGTCAGCGAGCCGCTGAGCGGGGCGCAGGCGGGTCGGTACACGCCACGTCGAGCCGCGCCGCACTCCGAGCCGGTGTCGCCGTCCACTCCGCAGCCCTCATGGAACGCGACCCCGACGGCGCGGATCGACACCTCGGTCGCCGCCGCGTCACTCCGGTCCAGCGCCCCTGACCAGCAGGTCACCTCGGGGTCGGCAGCCAACGGCTTTTCGGGTCCAACCGCCGCGGCCGGGTCTTCCGCTCCGGCCGCCACGCACGGATTCGCGGCCCCGGCTGCCGCTGCTCCCGGCTTCCCTGCCCCGACTGCCGCGGCCGGTCTCCCGGCTACCGGCGGCGCTCATGGATTCCCAGCCACGTCTGCGACGGCCGGACCGTCGGCCTCCGCCGGCGCTCACGGATTCGCGGCCGCCTCCGCGGCGTCCGGGCCCCCGGCATCCGGCGGTGCTCACGGTTCCGCTGTCTCGGCCGCCACGCAGGCGCTTCCGCTCTCATCCTCGGCGCCAGGCCCACTGGCTTCGGCCACCGCTCACGGATCCCCGGCTTCGATCGCCGCTCACGGGTCCCCGGCTTCGATCTCTCACGGGTCGCAGGCTTCGGCCACCGCTCACGGGTCCCCGGCTTCGATCGCTCACGGGTCCCCGGCTTCGATCGCCGCTCACGGGGCGCAGGCTTCGATCGCTCACGGGTCCCCGGCTTCGATCGCTTACGGGCCCCCGGTTTCGGGCGGGCCGGTAGGTTTCTCGACCTCTGCCGCTGCCAACGGTCATCCGGGGCTGGTCGCCGCCAACGGACATTCGGGGGCGTCGGCGGCTCATGGCGCGCTGAGCATGCCGGTTCCCGCTCCGTCGCGGAGCCAGGTCGCGTCGGCGCCGTCCTCGGCGCCGGACTCTCTGGCAGCGCCCGAGATCGCTCAGCATCAGGCGGCCGGGGCGTTGTCCGGCTCCTATGACGGCGCGACGACCGCGTGGGCGCCCACCACCGACCATCAGGCCCGCACCCAGGAGGGCTGGTCGCGCGCCGACCACGGGACCGGAACGGCCTGGCCACCCCCGGAGCACTCCGGCAATCCAGCCGCTCCGGCCGATTGGCTGGCCGGTGACAGGCAGGCCGGTGACAGGCACGTCGAGTCGGCTCCGGCATGGACGGCCGGGCCCACGCGGGATCCGAGCGTGACCGCTGTCATCCGTACCATCGATGCTCCGACCGGTTTGTTGCCCGCGGTGACCCCCGCCCGTCCGGCCTCGCCCGCACCTCCCCCGCCGGGCGCCGCGGCGCAGGCCGCGCGTGAGGCGGCCGGACCGGATGTCGTGCTGGGTGCCGCGTCGGTGTCGCCGGCCGCGGCTCGCTCCGGCGGCGTGCCGGCGGAGAGCGAGGACGACTCGGCCGAGGACACGTCGGCGAAGCGCGGGGAGCGCGTGGTCAAGCTGCGCCCGGAGCAGACCGACGAGGGTTACAAGAGCGTCTACTCCGAACTGACCCGGCCGACCATCGGCTCCCGGATCCGCACCGGCATCCGCACCTCAGGCGAACTGATGATCACTTTCGGTCTCGTGGTGTTGCTGTTCGCCGGTTACCAGGTCTTCGGCAACTCGGCCGCGGTCGACGCCGAGCAGGACACTCTCGGCTCGGAGCTGGACCAGGCGTGGGCCGATCCGACGGTGGCACCGACCGCGGGCTCGGTGAAGGGCCCGAAGGCTCCCGGCGCCGACCTGGTGGGCCGCCTCTACATCCCGAAGCTGGACAAGAAGTGGGTGGTCGTCGACGGCGTCCAGCCCGACGACATCCGGTACGCGCCGGGCCACTACCCGGACACCGCGAAGCCCGGCCAGGTCGGCAACTTCTCGGTGGCCGGCCACCGGGTCCGCAAGATCTTCTGGCGGCTCGACGAGCTGAAGGACGGCGACGTCATCGGTGTCGAGACCCGGGAGAGTTGGTACATCTACCACGTCTACAAGCAGGAAGTGGTGAAGCCGAACCAGGTCGAGGTGGTCGCCCCGGTCCCGGGCAAGCCGAAGGCCAAGCCGACCCAGGCGCTGCTCACCCTCACCACGTGCAACCCGAAGTTCAACAACTACGAGCGCCTGATCATCCACGCCGAGCTGGTCAAGACGGTCCCTCGCGACCAGACCCTGCCCGACGCCGGCATGCCGGCCGAGATGAAAGCGTCCTGACGACGATGTACGCGTGGATCTGGCGCAAGCTGCCGGGCGGCGTCTGGAGCAAGCTGGCCATCTCGCTCGTGCTGATCACCGCGACCGGCGCCCTGCTCTGGTATCAGGTCTTCCCGTGGGCGACCCCGCTGCTGCCGTTCGACGACGTCCAGGTCGAGGCCGGCACCGGGGAGGACGCCGGCTCCACCGTCCCGGGTGACGAGGGGCCCGACGAGGTGCCCTACGACACCACCACCAACCAGCCCCATCCGAGCCCCAGCAGGTGACGACGTGCGCATTCTCGTGATCGACAACTACGACTCGTTCGTCTTCAACCTCGTGCAGTACCTCGGTCAACTCGGTGCCGAGTGCGAGGTGCGGCGCAACGACGAGATCTCGGTCGCCGACGTGGCCGGGTTCGGTGCGGCCGGCATCCTGCTCTCGCCGGGGCCGGGCGAGCCCACCCGCGCCGGGATCATGATGGACGTGATCAAGGAGTATGCCGGGAGGATCCCGATGTTCGGCGTCTGCCTCGGCCACCAGGCGATCGGGGCGGCGTTCGGCGCGACCGTGGCCCGTGCCCCCGAACTGCTGCACGGAAAGACGTCCGAGGTGCACCACAAGGGCACCGGTGTGCTGGCCGGGCTGCCGGATCCGTTCACGGCGACCCGCTACCACTCGCTGGCCGTGCTGCCGGAGACGCTGCCGGCCGAGATCGAGGTGACCGGGACGACCGACTCGGGTGTCGTCATGGCGATGCGGCACCGCGAGTTGCCGATCGAGGGCGTCCAGTTCCACCCCGAGTCGGTACTGACCGAAGGCGGTCACACCATGCTGGCGAACTGGCTGGCGTCCTGCGGTCTGCCGTCGGCTCTGGAGAAGGCGCCGCCGCTGGCCGCCGAGGTGGAGAGCCGCCGCCGGGCCGCTTTCGCCACGGCGTAACGCCCCGACCGTACGAGAAAGGCCGGTGCCCCTCGCGGGTCACCGGCCTTCGTCGTATCAGTCGATCAGGGCTCTTCCTCGCCGCCGCCCTCACCTGTACCGGTGGAGGTCGAGGTGCTCGGGTTCGGGTCCGGCTCGCCGATCACGGTCAGCTTGACCTTCGTGTTCCGCTTGACCTCTTTGCCGGCTTTGACGTCCTGGCTGATCACAGTGCCGGGCACGCCATCGGCCTGCACGAAGCTCGGCTCGGCGATCAGGTCCTGGGCCTCCAGGAGAGCCTGCGCGCCGTCGAACGGCTTGTTCTCGACGTCCGGCACCTTGACCAGCGCGTTGTTGGAGACTTTCACGGTGATCGTGGTGCCCGGGTCGACCTGGGAGCCGGCCTTCTCGACGCTGAGCACCCGGTCTTTCTCGGCAGAACTGTTCACCGGCTGGATGTCGGCCTTCAGACCGAGACTGGTCAGACGCGACTCGGCGGTGCTGGCGGGCCCACCGACCAGGTCTCCCGGAACCTCCACAGGGTCCGGCGCGTTGCAGACCTTGTAGCTGACCTTCGCGGTCTTCTCGACCGTCGCGCCCTTCTCCGGGTCCTGGTCGACGACGGTGCCATCGCAGTCGTTCTTCGTATCCGGGGTCTGTGCGGTGAAGTTGGTCAGACCCAACCGGGTGAGCTCGGCCTCGGCTTCCGCCGGTTTCATGCCGTCGAGGTTCGGCATGGCGACGACGTCGGGCGTGTTGGTCTTGTTGTCGTTGTTGCCGGATTTGGACATCGCCAGGGCGACGCCGAGGACGACCACGACCAAGACGGCCAGACCGGCGACCACGGCCATCACCCACGACGACCGGCTCTCCGGCTTCTGTGGGGCGCCCATCGACGCCGGGATCGGCCGCTGCATGGTGGTGGCGGCCTGCGGCTGCCACTGGCGGGGGCCGCCCTGCATCGCCACGGTCTCGGCCTGGTTCATCACCGGGGTCGCCATCACCGGGCGGCCGGAGACGGCACGCAGCGCGTCGGCGCGCATCTCCTGGGAGCTCTGGTAACGGTTCAGCGGGTTCTTGGCGAGGGCCTTCAGCACGATCGCGTCGATGTCCGCCGGGACCTCGCGGTTGACCGAGCTCGGAACGCGCGGCTCCTCACGGACGTGCTGGTAGGCGACGCTGACCGGGCTGTCGCCGACGAACGGCGGGTGCCCGATGACGAGTTCGAAGAGGACACAGCCCGCCGCGTACACATCCGACCGGGCGTCGACGGACTCGCCACGCGCCTGCTCGGGTGAGAGATACTGAGCGGTGCCGATGACCGCGCTGGTCTGTGTCATGGTGGTGGCGCCGCTGGCCAGGGCCCGGGCGATACCGAAGTCCATCACCTTGACCTGGCCGTTCTGCGTGATCATCACGTTGCCGGGCTTGATGTCCCGGTGGATGATCCCGTGCCGGTGGCTGAACTCCAGGGCGGCGCAGATGTCGGCGATGATCTCGAGGGCGCGGCGTGGCTGCAGCCGCTGCTCCTGGGCGAGGACCTCCTTGAGGGTCCGTCCGTTGACGAACTCCATCACGATGAACGGAAGCTTCTCGCCGGTGGACGAGATCTCCTCGCCGGTGTCGTAGACGGCGACGATCGCTGGGTGGTTCAGTGCGGCCGAGTTCTGTGCTTCGCGACGGAACCGTTCCTGGAACGTGGCATCACGGGCAAGATCAGTGCGCAGCATCTTGATCGCGACGTCACGGCCGAGGCGCAGATCGCGACCCTTGTGCACTTCAGCCATGCCGCCGTAGCCGAGCAGCTCGCCGACCTGATACCTGCCACCGAGCAGGCGGGCCTGAGCCGTCATAGCGTCTGTCGTCCTTCGTTCGGTCGGATCCAGCCGAGCTGGGCATCGGCCTTTGTTAGACGGTACGACGCCACCGACACAGGGTCGACGACCACGTCCGAGCGGAGGATAGCCCCAGAGCTGCTGTGATGACCCAGCGTGCTGCTTGGGGCGGCGTTGCTGTTGCCATGTCGTAACAGGAAAGAGATGACCCCGGCGCAGAGCAACACCAGCAGAGCCAGCACCACGGCGAGGACCACCAGCACCTGACGTCCGAAGGAGCTTTCCGGCTTGGCGGCCGGCGGCTGCGGGTGGTAGGCGTTCGCCGGCGGCCCCGACTGCGGGCGGTACGGCGGAGGCGCCGGCGACATCGGCTGAGCGACCGGCGGAGCGGACGGCACCGACGCCGCACCCCGAGCACCGGAGACCGGCCGTGGCACCGCCGCACGCGCGGCGCCCGAAGTGGGCCCACCCGACTGGGGACGGTTCGGCGGCGCGCTCGTCGGCCGCGAGTTGTGCACCGGCGGAGCAGACTGCGGGGCGACCGGCTGCTGCGCGGTCGTCAGGGACGACGCCGCCTGCCGGGCCACCGCGGCCATCGCCGAGGCGCTCGGCCAGCGGGCGCCCGGGTCCTTGGCCATGGCACGTTCCACGATGGCGCGGACCGCGGGCGGGATGTCGGCGGGAAGCGGGCGCGGGGTCTCCCGCACGTGCTTCATCGCGATCTCGATCGGGGTGGCCCCGTCGAACGGGCGATGACCGGAGAGGCATTGGTACGCGACGACGCCGAGCGCATACACATCGGACGCAGCCGTCGCGACGTCGCCGGCGGCCTGCTCCGGGGAGATGTAGGACGCCGTGCCGAGCACAGCGCCGGCCACCGTCAGCTGCCCGACCAGGGCGGAACGGGCGATACCGAAGTCCGTGAGGACCAGGGTGCCGTTCGGCCGTACCAGAAGATTGCCGGGCTTGACGTCTCGATGAACGATGCCGTTGCCGTGCGCGGCCTGCAACGCGTCGGCTGCCTGCGCGACAAGCGCCATGGTCCGCGCCGGCGTCAGGCGGCCGACCCGGCTCAGCGTCCGGGAGAGGGCGTCACCCTCGACATACTCCATGACCAGGAAGGCGATCTGCTGGTCACTGCCGTAGTCGTAGACGTCCACGACGCCGGGATGGTTGATGGTGGCCATGGTCCGCGCCTCGCCACGGAACCGCTCGGCGAAGCCCGGCTCGTCGAGCAGCGCGGGCAGAAGGATCTTGACCGCTACGGTCCGGCCCAGCACGTCGTCGATGCCGCGCCAGACATCACCCATGCCGCCGCCGGCGATCCGCTCCTCCAAGCGGTATCGCCCACCGAGCATGACCCCAGGCCGGATCATGTCAGTCCCCTCCCCGGCCCGCGGCGGCCTTCATGATGAGCCCGGCGATCCGGGCTGCCTCGGCGCTGGCATGGCCGCCGGGCACGTTCTCCAGCATGACGCACACCGCGGACACCGCCTTGCCGTCCTCGTCGTACGCGAAGCCGATGAACCACCCGTGCGGGTCCGCGCCTTCGGCGTTCTGCGCGGTACCGGTCTTGCCGCCGACGGTGAAGCCACTGATCCTGGCGTTCTTGCCGGTGCCGTTCTCGACGACGCTGACCATCATCTCTTTGAGGCCCTCGGCGACACCCGCGCTGGTGGGCTGCCGAAGCGGCTTCGGGTCGGCGGTGTAGATCGTCCGCCGGTCCGAGTCCAGCTGCTGTTGCACCAGGTAGGGCCGCATCTGCGTGCCCTCGTTGGCCACCGTGGCGGCCATCAGCGCACCCTGCATCGGGGTCATCCGGACGTCGCGCTGACCGAGCGACGACTGGGCGAGCGCGGACTTGTCGACGGTGCCGTCCTCATTGGCGATCGCGCCGAGCCGACTGGCCGCCACCGGCAGGCCCTTGTCGGCCGCTTCGAGGTCACCCACGTGAAGGGTGTCGTCCTCGAAGCCCCACTTCTTGGCTGTGTCGATTACCACATCCCGGCCGAGCTTCACGCCGAGCTTCGAGTAGCCGGTGTTACAGCTCGTGGTCAGCGCGTCCTTGAGAGTGATCTGACTGCCGGGGCAGACCTCGTCCTCGGAGTTGCGGATCGTGGCGCCGCCCTCCTGGTAGACACTGCCCGCCGGGATCTCGGTCCCGAGGTTGTATCCGTTCTCCAGGGCGGCCGCCGAGATGAGGACCTTGAAGACCGAACCGGGTGGCAGGGTGTTCGCGACCGCCCGGTTCAGGAGCGGCTCGTCCTTGTCGGCGTTGAGCTTCCGATACGCCTCCGCGGCCACCTTGTCGTCGTGGCTGGACAACGGGTTCGGGTTGTAGCTCGGCATCGAGACCATCGCCTGGATCGCACCCGTGTTCGGGTCGATCGCGACCGCCGCGCCCTTGGTCACGCCACGCTGGTTCTCGGTCATCTGCTTCCAGGCGACCTCCTGCGCACGCGGGATCAGCGACAGCACGATGTTGCCGCCACCGGTGTTGTCACCGGTGAACATGTCGCTGAGCCGGTCGGCGAAGAGCTTGTCGCTGGAGCCGGAGAGGATGTCGTTCTCGAACTTCTCGACACCGACCGCGCCCAAGTTGACCGGCTTGTAGCCGAGCACCGGCGCGTAGATCTCCTTCTTCGGGTAGACCCGCTGGTACTTGAGCTCACCGTCGGTCTCGGTGCTCTGGGCCAGGGTCTCGCCACCGGCCGCCTGGATCACGCCGCGGGGCCGTTCGTACTCGGCGATCTGGACTCGCTTGTTGCGGGCGTCGTTGCGGTACTCGTCGGCCTTGTACGCCTGAACCCAGTTCAGCTTGCCGAAGATCAGCGCGAACAGGACGAGGATGACGACACCGGCACGTCGGAGAGGGGCGTTCACGGCTTGATCACCTCCGTCATGGCGCCGTGCAGCTGGGTGGGGGCCTTCTTCGGTCCGTTGGCTCGTTCCGCCGGTGTGTTCGCCGGTCGGCGTGCCGCGTCGGAGATCCGTAGCAGCATGGCGATCAGCAACCAGTTCGCCATCAGCGAGGAGCCACCCGCGGAGAGGAACGGGGTGGTCTGGCCGGTCAGCGGGATCAGGCCGGTGATGCCGCCGAGGATCACGAAGACCTGGAGGCCGAGAGTGAAGGCGAGACCGCCGGCGACGAGCTTGCCGAACGAGTCACGCACCGCCAGTGCCGCGTGCAGGCCGCGCTCCACGATCAACAGGTAGATGATCAGCAGGGCGGCCAGGCCGAACAGGCCGATCTCCTCACCGAGGCCGGCGAAGATGAAGTCGGTGCGGACCTCGGGCACCTTGAACGGCGAGCCGGCTCCCGGCCCGGTGCCGAACAGGCCGCCGGTGCCCAGGCCCAGCAGGCCCTGGACCAGCTGGTAGCTGTTCCCGCTCTCCCGCTCGTAGTTCTGCTGGGAGAACGGGTCGAGCCAGATCTCGGCCCGGTCGTAGAAGTTCGCGAACGGACCGCCCACCACGTCGCCGAGCAGATAGGCGACGTAAACGCCGCCGAAGAACAGGATCAGGCCGATGATCAGCCAGCTGGAGCGCTCGGTCGCGACGTAGAGCGTGACGACGAAGAGGCCGAAGTAGAGCAGTGCGGTGCCGAGGTCCTTCTCGAAGACCAACACCAGGAGGCTGAACAGCCACACCGTCAGAACCGGGCCGAGGTCGCGGCCACGCGGGAAGTCGATGCCGAGAACCCGGTGGCTGGCCAGCGACAGAACCTCACGCTTGCGAACCAGGTAGTAGGCGAAGAACGACACCAGTGCCAGCTTGGCGAACTCACCCGGCTGGATCGAGACCGAACCGATGCGGATCCACAGCTTCGCGCCGTTCACCTCGGAGATGCTGGCGGGCAGGACCGCCGGGATCATCATCAGCACGATGCCGACAAGACCCAGGGTGTACGCGTACCGGGACACCACCCGGTGGTCGCGCAGCAGCAGGAGCAGCACCGCCGCCAGGATCAGCGACAGCAGCGTCCAGGCCAACTGGCGGCCACTGGTCTCGGCGAAGAATCCCGGGATGGCCAGCTTGTTGGCGATCGCATTCTCAAGATCGAGGCGGCGCAGGAACGCCACGCCGATGCCGTTGATCAGTGCCACCGACGGAAGCAGCACCGGGTCGGCGAACGGCGCGGTGAACCGCACCACCATGTGCAGGCCGAAGAACAGGATGCCGATCAGGCCGGCCGGCACCCAGAAGTTCGGCCGGATCTCGTCGAACTGGTTGGCCTCCACCGTCGCCCCGAACGCGGCGACGAGCAGCATGGCGAACACCAGCAGACCGAGTTCGGCGTTGCGGCGTGTCTTCAATCCCCGGATACGCGACATCTCGCCCGTGGAAGCGGGCGGTGGAGCCGGTACGGCGGACGCGGTCAAGAATCTTCCCCAGACTGTAGGCCGTGCTCAGTCGACGGTCCGGCACCCGACCGGGTCGACCGTCGGCGGAGCACTTTCGGAAGCAGCCGGAGCGGAGGCGGAGCCGCTCGGTTTGGGCGCCACACTCGGCGAGACAGCCGTGTTGGGCGCCGTGCCGGCGGCGGTGCAGATCGGCTTCAGGTTGGAGTTGGACGGGTCCTCGCTGGTCAGGTCGGCCAGAGTGGTCCGGGCGGCCGCCTCGTTCTTGGCGTGGATGCCCTCCTCGACCCGCTCCTGGGCGGCCGTGGTCAGGTCGTCCAGCCGAACATTGCTGGTCTCGCTCACCGTCGACAGGCTCAGACCGGCGATCTGGCCGGGCACCCCCTGGAAGATGGCGAGCTGCCCCTGCTCGGTGGCCCCGACGTAGTACTGATCCTGCGTGTATCGCCAGCCGACCCACAGGCCACCACCGAGCACAGCGAGCAGCGCCAGGAGCATCAGGGCGGTCCGCACCGGATGCCCCGTCGGCTCCGCGTCACGGTCGTAGCCGTTCGCCGGCTCCGGCTGGGCCGGGCGCGGCGGAGGCTTCAGCGCGGCGGCGCGGGCCGCCGAGGTGGAGCTGTCCGCGACCGTGGTGTTGCCCCGGTCGAGTGACGCGGCGCCACCGACGATCGGCGCCTGCTCCATGATGTCGGCGTCGGTGGCGTCGGCGATGATGACCGTGATGTTGTCCGGCCCGCCGCCGCGCAGCGCGAGCTGCACCAGCCGCTCGGCGCACGCCTTCGGGTCGGCGAGCTCGCGCATGGTCTGCCCGATGGTCTCGCCGCTGACCACGCCGGAGAGCCCGTCGCTGCAGATCAGGTAGCGGTCGCCCTTGAGCACCTGGCGAACCGAGTACTCGGGGTCGATGTCACGGCCGTCCAGCGCCCTGGTGAGCAGCGAGCGCTGTGGATGGCTGCTCGCCTCCTCCGGACTGACCCGGCCCTCGTCGACCAGCATCTGGACGTACGTGTCGTCCTTGGTGATCTGCGCGAACTCACCCTTGCGCAGAAGGTAGGCCCGGGAGTCGCCGATGTGCACCATCCCGAACTTGCTGCCGGAGAAGAGGACCGCGGTGAGAGTGGTCCCCATCCCCTCCAGCTGAGGGTTGGCGTCGACGGTGTCCCGAAGCTGCTGATTGGCTGTCCCCACGGCATGCCGCAGGGCATCGACCATGGCGTCCCCGGGGACGTCGTCGTCGAGGTGGGCCATCGCAGCGATGACGATGTTGGACGCGACGTCACCAGCGGCCATACCGCCCATGCCGTCCGCGACAGCGAGAAGTCGCGGCCCGGCGTAGACGGAGTCCTGGTTCAGGTCTCGGATCAGACCGCGGTCGCTCTGAGCGGCATAGCGCAGGGTCAGGGTCATGGCCGTAACTCGAGGGAAGTGCGCCCGATCCGGATCGGAACGCCAAGGGGGACTGGAGTAGGTCCGGAGACCTTACCGCGATCAAGGTACGTGCCGTTGGTCGAGCCGAGGTCCTCGACGAACCACTGGCCCTCACGAGGCACCAGGCGGGCGTGCCGAGCCGACGCGAAGTCATCGGTGATGACGAGCGTCGAATCCTCGGCTCGCCCGATCGTGATCGGAGCCTCACCGAGAGTGATCCTCGTGCCGGCCAGGTTGCCGGCAGTCACGACCAGTTGCCGCGCTGCCTTACCGCGTTTCACCTTCGCCGGCCGGCCCGGCAGCACCGCGCCACCCACCCCCCGAGGGCTGGCGACGATGCTCTTGGTCCGGCCGCCCGCGAAGAGATCCCGCCGGATCACCCCGACAACCGTGAACACGAAGATCCACAGAAGGATGAGAAATCCGAACCGGGCGACGGTGAGGACGAATTCGGGCAAGGTGGCTAGCCGTCCACTCGGAAGGTGAGTGTCGTCGTGCCGAGCTGGATCATGTCGCCCGGGTTGAGCGCGACGGCGGACACCCGCTGGCCGTTGACCATGGTGCCGTTCGTCGAGCCCAGGTCGGTCAGCACGACCTGGTTGCCGTCGTAATCCAGCCGGGCGTGCCGGCGCGAGATGCCGACGTCGGGCAGACGCAGGTTTGCCTGGTCGCCACGGCCGATCACCGTGGAGCCCATCTGCAGCGGGTAGGTCCGCCCGTCACCGGAGACCAGGCCCACGCTGCGCGGACCACCGTGGTGATGCTGCTGGTAGCCACCACCCTGCTGGTCATACGGCGAATACTGCGGGCCGGCGTCATACGCGGGCTGCTGCACGGGGGCGACCTCACCACCCGTATACACCTCCGCGGTGACACGGAACATGCCCGTGTCCAGACCGTCACCCCGCTCGATCTCGACGATCACGTCGCCATACACCGTCCAGGCCTGCTCACCGATGAACTCGGCCTGGGACTGCGCCAGCTCCTGCGCCAGAGCGGCGGCGTAGGGCGCCAGCCGACTGTGGTCATAGGGCGACAGATCGATCACATAGCGGTTGGGCACGAGAGTGCGACCACCGGCCAGGATGGCCTTGTGCGCCTCGGCCTCCCGCTGCATGGCATTCAGAATCTCCACAGGGTGCACGACACCCTTGAAGACCTTGGCGAAGGCCCCTTCGACAAGGCCTTCCAATCGCTTCTCAAAGCGCTGCAGCACGCTCACCGGCTCCTCCTCGGGTTCCGAGGACATGATGGTATCCGGCGACCGCTTGCGCATCTGTAGCCCAAGAGCAGCCGGCACTTCTGACCCTCGTATGGCGCCCTGGAACGCCGTGCTAGTGTTTCCTCCGTTGCCAGGGCGATATCAACTCGCTAGGTGACGTGCGACAGCGTAGTCTGTCGCAGCGAGTAACAAGAAGCAGGCCCGACCGGCCGGCTTCAGCCGAAAAGATCAGATGTATGATCTTGGAGGCAAGTCACATGGGGATGTGGCGGAATGGCAGACGCGCACGGTTCAGGTCCGTGTGTCCGAAAGGACGTGGGGGTTCAACTCCCCCCATCCCCACGAGATCGAATGGGCGACCCCTGTCCGCGGAAAGCGCGGACCTGTGGTCGCTCTCGTCTTTTCTACCCCGGGGCCGAGCCCCCGGGCACCCCGCATCACGGTGGGCGCGGCGGGTGGGTCGGTAACGGTTCAAAACGGTGGCGCGGCATGTGAGCCGGTGACGGATCAAACAGTGGCGCTGCGGGTGGGTCGGTGACGGTTCAAGCGGTGGCGCGGCATGTGAGCCGGTGACGGTTCAAACAGTGGCGTCGCATGTGAGCCGGTGACGGTTCAAACGGGTCGGGCGGTGGGCGCGGCATGTGAGCCGGTCGCGGTTCGGGCGGTGGGCGCGGTTCGGGCGGTGGGCGCGGTTCGGGCGGTGGGCGCGGCGGGCTGCCGGGCACGGTGGGTGGGGCGGTCACGGGGGCCTTCGGGATGGGCCCCTTGGGGGTACGGCTACTTGTTTCCGGTTGGGTCTGAGGCTTCGTCGTCTTTAGGGTGACGGTAGGTAGGGCGTTATGCTCGCGGCTTTATTCGGTCTTCAGGGTGGAGTGCGGTCGTGACGGCGACTGGTGCTGGTGTCGGGCAGGACAAGCGCAACGTTCTCGGTGTGCTTGTGGATGCGACTGACTATGCGACTGCTACGGCTCGGATCATCGAGGCTGCCCGGGAGCAGCGGCCGTTCGCGGTCACGGCGCTCGCCGTGCACGGGGTGATGACCGGGGTCGAGGATCCTGCGCACAACGCCCGGCTGAACTCGTTCGACCTCGTCACTCCGGACGGCCAGCCGGTTCGGTGGGCGCTCAACCTGCTGCACGGGGCCGGGCTCACCGATCGGGTGTACGGGCCGACCCTCACTCTGAAGGTGGTCGAGCAGGCCGCCGCCGAGGGGCTGCCCGTTTACCTTTACGGGTCCACCGAGCCGACTCTCGAACGGCTGGTTCCGGCGCTGCTCGGCATGTTCCCGGCTCTGAAGATCGCGGGTGTGGAGGCTTCCAAGTTCCGCAAGTCGCATCCGGGGGAGCCCGAGGCGATCGCTGAGCGGATCAAGGCGTCCGGCGCCCGGGTGGTGCTGGTCGGACTGGGATGCCCGCGGCAGGAGGTCTTCACCTACGCGATGCGGCCACTGCTGGACATGCCGCTGCTGGCTGTCGGGGCGGCGTTCGACTATCACGCGGGACTCCTCAAGAACCCGCCCGCCTGGATGCAGAAGTACGCGCTGGAGTGGCTGTGGCGTCTCGGCCTGGAGCCGAAGCGGCTGTGGAAGCGTTACATCCTGCTGAACCCGGCCTACCTGAGCCGGCTCGGCGCTCAGAAGCTCGGCCTGTGGAAGGCGACCCCACCGGCCCCGGCGACCGTGCCGGTGCTCGAGTTCGCCGTCTGACGGCCTGGATCTTGTTTCTGACAGCGTGTCACAGATCACTCACGGAGTGACCGCATTCGTCTACATAGTCCGTGAAGTCATCCACATTGAGCTATCGGGCACGCACGCGCCGTGATGCGAAACCCGTAGGGGTGCCACGTCCGGGCATATCCCGGTTTCGCAACCTTCACGAACGGTGAACGCTGTCGATGTGAACACCGCTGTGGACGTCATCCTGATCGGCATCCTCGCCGCCGTCTGGCTCGCCGCCGGGCTCCTGGCGGACGGCATGCCCACCGCCGGCAGCGCGCGCCATCTCCGGCGCCGCGCCGGGCTGCTCTCCGCGCTGGTCGGCGCGGGCGTTGTGATGTTCGCCGCGGTGCCGCTGGTCGCCGGCCTGGTACCGGGTGTCTCGGCGGCGCCGACAGCCGCCCTGCTGCCGGCCGTTCCGGCTCTGCTCGTGCTGACCGCCACCGTGCGGCGGCTCGGCTGGGTCCGGCGTGGCGCGGGGGCGTTCTCCACCGCGCCGCGCACGCCGGTGCCGCCGGCCCTGCGGGCTGCGGCCGCGCATCCGCTGCTGGCCGCGCCCCTGCAGATCACCGGTCTCGCCGCGCTGGTCGGCCTACCGATCGCGGCCGGCCTGGTGGCACTGCCGGGCGGGCAGGCCACCGCGACGGCCGGCATCGCGGCCATCGCGATCGTGCTGGCGGTGGCCGTGATCGGCATCCGCGCTGCGCTGCGGCACAGCCGCCTCGCCCCGCTGGTGCTGGCGCCGCTGACCCGCAACCGCGATCGCACCCCCGTCGGCGCCCCCTGACCTCACTCCGCAATACGAACCGGTATGGCTCTCACCGCTGTCTCACAGGCGACTAGACAGTGGTGAGGGCCATACCGGGTTTGCGGGGCGGCCACGAGACGACGTCCGGCCGCGGGGAGCGGGCTCTGCCGTACCTAATGCTTCTTGGCCTCTTGAACGTAGAGGAGCTCCAGAATGGAGCGTGCCGCCTCGAACCAGCGGTCCAGCCACTCCGAGGGCGGCAGGGTGCCACGGGCCGGAAGTTCCAGCAGGAGGCCGCGCAGCAGCGGGTGATCGGCCATCGACTGGCTCGACGAGTCGGCCCAGCCGGCTGAGAGGCCCGGGTCGCTCAGGCCCTGAAGGTCGAGGGACGGGAGTCGTGCGGACCGGTCCAACGCGCTGGACGGCTCGATGCCGCCGTGGTTGCGCCCGGGCGACCGGGTCGGCAACCCGGCGGCGGTGCGTGACACCAGGTCGCCGTCGCTGTCGGACCCGAGAGCCTCTCGCCGGCCCTGCCGGTATGCGCTCACCCCGCCGCTGAATCTGTCCTGTGCCGTCGACGAACCATTGCTGAGGTTGTCGGAACCAATCGTCATCTGTCTGCCTTGCCTCGTTCGGGCTGGCTCACAGAGCTCTGAAGCCAGCCGGTGATGTGTCCCGGCCCACAGCGCGGTCCGGTCCGCGCTCGGCCTTTTCAACGAGGCGAGTCGCACACAGCGACGCCGAATCGGGCAAATAGCAACGGCCGGCCCTGACCGGGCCGGCCGTGCCTACGTTCTCAGAGGTCGAACTCGCCGTCCTTGGCACCACCCACGAACGCGTCCCATTCGGCCGTCGTGAAGATCAGCGCGGGTCCCGACGGATTCTTCGAGTCCCGCACCGCGATCGCCTCCCCGACGAACGCGACCTCGACACAGTTGTCGCAGTTGGGGCCGCTTCGCGTGCTCTTGAACCACCGAGCGCGGTTCACATCGACTCGGAGGCCCTTCGCCTCGATTTCCACAATGGCTCCTCTACCAGCACTTTGATCATCTTGCTGGACGACTCCGGATCGAGGGCGGCGGCCCGGATGGTGTCGAACACCTCCCGGTACGTACGGAGCTCGTCGTCCTTCTCCAGGAAGAGCCCACCGGCCGCGTTCTCCGCGAACACCAGGTCGGGGTCACCGTCCGAGGGGAAGTCGAGGATCGCGAACGCGCCGTCCATCGCGGCGTGTGCGCCGACAGCGAACGGCAGGATCTGGAGAGTCACGTTCGGGAGACGGGTCACTTCGAGCAGATGCAGCAGCTGCTCGCGCATGACCTCGTCGCCGCCGACCGGGCGACTCACCACCGCCTCGTCCAGCACCACCCAGAGGTCGATTGGATCGTCCTGAATCAACAACGACTGGCGTTGCATGCGGACGCGGACGCGTTGCGCGATTCTCTGGTCGGTGTCATCCCATCGGGCGGATCCAATGAGAGCGAGTGCGTACTCCTCGGTCTGCAATAGCCCGGGAATCACCTGCTGCTCGTACGTCCTAATTGATCTAGCTTCGGCCTCGAAGCCCACATAAGTGCTGTTCAGGACGGTTGAATAGGGATGCCACCAACCTCTCTGGCGAGCGTCTCGCGCAATTCCTACTAGACTCTCCGCTATGTCCGGATTCACACCATAAAAAGCCAACATGTCACTTACGTCAGCCGTGGTAGCACTGGTATGTCCGGTTTCGATGCGGGATATCTTGGACGGCGAACAGCCGAGCCGTTCAGCCACCACGTCGATGGTCACGCCGGCCGCCTCACGGAGTCTGCGCAGTTCCACACCGAGGCGGCGTCGACGAAGGGTGGGACTGCGGCGTCGATTCACCCGCCCAGTCTTCCGACCCGTTCATGATCGTTCAAGCACAGTGGATGATCACAGAGAATCACGGAAGCGTGACATGCAACTTGCATCGACAGGACTGGTGGTGCAATCTTTCCGTATGGCCAGCGTCACTTAACGTTCTTGAGCGGCAAGGTCAAAATCGACAAAAGGCACCATACGACGTCCATCACGGGGCGCCGAGCCATAGGAGTCCGTTGTGGACTTCCGCCCCGACACGGGTGGGGCTGTTCGGCGATAGTGACGTTCCGCAATCTCCTTCGATGGTCAAATCCATCGAAGGCTTGCAAAAGTGCATCAAGGCGGCAAACTGATGCACTTGTCACCATCCACATCCCACACGAGTCTCAGGGCAGGAGATGACGTGGTTCTACCTCGGTCCGGTGATGTCATCCACGTGACGAGAGCAGCGAGCGTCCAGTTCGCATCACCGATGTTGTTCCGGGTCATCCGGGTGCACGACTGGCCGACCTACGAGGGCTGGGTCTGGCTGGACGGCTACGAGCTCAACTCGGCCGGTGACGCGGTCGAGCGTCGTTCCATCTTCGTACAGGTAAACGGGCTGCGTCCGGTCGGAAAGGCGCCCGATCCCCGGGCACGCAACGGCCGTCAGCCGGCCACTCGTCCGGGGGTCCTCCCCAGCCGGACGATCCGTACCACCAACCGCTAATCGCCGGCGCCGTTCGAGGGCGTGGTGTTCACGGGCGCCGATGTGTTCGGCGTGCCCGCCCTCGCGGACGCGACGATCAGGGTCACGCGGGTGTCCGACGGCACCTGCTGACCCTCCGCGGGATCACAGTCGATCACCGTGTCCGGTTCGGCATCACTCTCGCGGCGGAGCACCCGCCATCCCAGGCCGGTACGCTCCAGCGCCGCCTGCGCGTCGGCAAGAGGCATGCCGCGTAACGCCGGCACGTTCACCTCCTGATCGGCCGCATCGGTCGTCGGCGGGGCGCTCGTCGTGGACGCCACCGTGGGTGTGGCCTCGCCCGCATCCGTCCCGGCCGGCAGTTGGGCGACCGACGGCGTGACATCGGGTGTCTCCGCCTCGTCGCCGACGCTCTGCATGATCACCACGATGCCGAATCCCAGCAGCGCGAGCAGGACGAGCGAGATGGAGCCGACGGCGATCGGTGTCCACCACCGTCCGGAGGGCTCGGTCTGTGCCGGGTCGGCCCAGTCACCCTCCTGGTCGTAGGGGTCCCGCGGCACCGCTCCGTACGGCCGGACCCCGGCCCGACCGGTCCACACCTCACCGTCCCGATCGGCTGACTCGGGACGATCGGCCGTCGGGTCCGGATCGCGCTCGTCGGACATCGCCGAGCTCCCTTCCGCTCCGTGCATCCGCGCTCATCGCAGCGTCAAGGTACCGAATCTTGCTCGGTCCGACCGGTTTCCACCAGCGGAAAGCACATTTCCCAGACATCGGCGAGGAGCAGTACAGTGCGCGGCATGGCCGAGAAGGGCTGGACAACACAGGCCGCCACGGCGGCCGGGATCGCGGCCGGCGCCGGGGCCGCACAACTGGGTCTGGGTTACGGGCTGGGTGTGATCGCCTGGCCGGTGACAGCGAGCGAGGCGGACAGCATCTGGCTGGGCAGCCTCGGCTGGGCCGCCTGGATCACGGCGAGCGCGACCGTTCTCGGAGCGGTGATCGCCGGGCGGCTGCGGGCCGAGCGCTCGGATCGCTGGCGTGGACTGTGGCGCTTCGCGCTGGCGGCATCGGCTGCGCTGGGCGCGCTGGTGATCGTCGCCCTGGTGGCACTGCCGGCGCGTGCCGCGGTCCGCACCGGCGCCATGTCCCCGCAGGCGGTGGCCGCGGGCTACGCGACAGCCGGTCTGGTCGCCGGGCTCATGGTGGCGTTCTGGGCGGTCTCGTCCGGCCCGGTGGCGGCCAACCTGATCGGGACGGCGCTGTGGCTGTGGGCGCTGGCGATCGCCGGGGTGGTGGCCGAGCTGATCACCGGGCGCGACTTCGCCACCTACCTGACCAGCTGGCAGTTCGCCGAGTCGGTCAGCCCCGTGCAGTATGGCGGGATCTACTGGCCGAGCGCGCTGCTGACCCTGATCGCGGCGTTCGGCATCGGCCTGGTGGCAGCCGTTCCCGCCGCGTGGAAAGGCGATCTCGGGCTGGGTTCGGCGATCTCCGGCGCGGTCGGGCCGCTGCTGGTGGCGTTCTCGTTCCTCACGCTCGCTCCACTGTTGACCGAGGCGATGGGGCCGATCGAGTCGGCGTACCTGATCGCGCCCTATGCCGTCCTGGCCGGCCTCGGCGGCTCGGCGCTGACCGTGGGGCTCGCGAAGGGGCGGCGCAACCGCCTCGAGCGGAAGGAGACGCCCGCGCTGCCGGCGGCTCCGGTGGAGAGGCCGGCCGAGACGCCGAAGGCCAAGGCGACCGGCCGTGTGACGCCGGCCACGCAACAGGCGACAGCTGCGCCGAAGCCGGTTCCGGCACAACCGGCTCCACCGACTCCGCCTAAACCAACGGTGGCCGACTCGGAGATCGCCGCAGCCGCGCGGCCCGGCGGGCGGGCCCCGGTGAAGCGGAAGAACGGCAACGGCGAACCGCCGCGGCAGACGATCACGCCCCCACCGGCCAACCCGACCGTCGCGAGGATCAACCCCGACAAGCCGGCCGGCAAGTAGGGGTCAGAGCGGCCAGGTGTGTACGGGCTCGTTGGTGCGCTGGTGGTCGACGTAGTGCTGGGTCATCTCGCGTAGCGCCGCAGGACGGCCCAGGCCGCGTTCCTCGGCGGCCCGGACCGTCGCGGTCTGCCACGTCGCGCCGTTACGCCCGGTTCGACAGCGGCCCTCGATGATGCCGAGGAGCCGGTCGCGCTGGGCCGGGCACACGCCGAGCAGGTCCAGGCCGGTGTAGGCCTGGGGCAGCAGCACGTCGAGCATCAGCGTGGCGACCGGCACCTCACCCACTCCGGGCCAGGCCAGACGGGCTTCCATGCCGTCACGGGCGCCGGCTCGGAAGTTCGACTCGGCCGCCGCGAAGCCCTGGCGGGACCAGACCGGCGACCCGTCCTCGGCGAGCGCGCGGACCAGTCCGAAGTAGAGGGCCGCGTTGGCGACCAGGTCGGCGACGGTCGGGCCGGACGGCAGCACCCGGTTCTCCACCCGTAGGTGGGGGCGCCCGTCGGACACGTCGTAGACCGGCCGGTTCCAGCGGTAGACGGTGCCGTTGTGCAGGCGTAGCTCGTACAGCTGAGGGGTTTTGCCGGAATCGCGGACCGCGACCGGATCCTCCTCGTTGAGCTCCGGCAGCAGGGGTGGAAAATATCGGACATTCTCCTCGTAGAGGTCGAGGATCGAGTCGATCCAGTGATCGCCGAACCAGACCCGCGGACGTACGCCCTGCGCGCTGAACTCGCGCGGCCGCGCGTCGGTGGACTGCTCGAAGAGCGGGATCCGGGTCTCCGCCCAGAGTCGGCGCCCGTAGAGGTAGGGCGAGTTGGCACCGAGGGCGAGCTGGACGCCGGCGATCGCCTGCGAAGCGTTCCAGTAGCGCGCGAAGTCGGACGGCGCGACCTGGATGTGGAACTGCGTGCTGGTGCAGGACGCTTCGAGTGCGATGGTGTCGCTGCTGGTCACGAGGCGTTCCGGACCGTGGATGTCGATGTGGAAGTCGTCGCCGCGGGCGCCGGCGATCTCGGCGTCGAGGGCCCGGAAGCGCTCGTTGTCGGAGAGGTTGGCCGGCACGAGATGATCACGGGTGAGCGTGGGCAGCATGCCGACCAGCATCAGACGGCACTCGTCCTTGCGGGCGCAGTCGCCCGCGTCACGCATGGCCTCGAGGATGTCCTGCTCGAACATGGCCAGGCCCTCGCCGGACAGCCGCCGGGGTGGCACGTTGAGCTCGAGGTTGAAACGGCCCAGCTCGGGCTGGAATCGCGGGTCGTCGAGGCCGGCGAGGATCTCGGCGTTGCGCATGGCCGGGGCGGCGTCCGCGTCGACCAGGTTGATCTCGATCTCCAGCCCGGCGGTCGGACCGTCGGCCTGGAACGGCACGGTGTCCAGCATGCCGGCCAGCACGTCCAGGCAGCGGCGCACCTTGCGGCGGAAGACGACCCGGTCATGCGGCGAGAAGACGGCGGTCACCAGATCCTTGCCCATGATCCCTCCCGGGGACGGCTGAGGACGAACCGGACGTTGATCACCGCTCTGTGAACGAACGCATGCGTTCGGTTAGCCTGCCATCTCGCGCGGAGGACCGCCAGAGATTCAGAGAGCGCCGCCCGGACACCGGGCGGCGCTCATCGAATGTGGAGGGTCAGGCGGCCGGCTGCTGCAGGACGGCCTCGCCCTCGATCTCGATCTTGACCTTCTTGCTGACCATGAAGCCACCGGACTCCAGGGCGACGTTCCAGGACAGGCCCCAGTCGTCACGGTCGATCTCGGTGTGCGCGCTGAAACCGAAGACATGCTGACCGTACGGGCTGGTGGTGGCGCCCTCGAACTCGACGACCAGCTCCACCGGCCGGGTCACGCCCTTGATGGTGAGCTCACCGTCGAGCACGAACTCGGCGCCGGCGTGCGACTTGACGCCCGTGCTGCGGAACTCCATGGTCGGGTACTTCTCGACCTCGAAGAAGTCGCCGGTGCGCAGGTGGTTGTCCCGGTCGACCTGGCCGGTCTCGACGCTGCCGGTCTGGATCGTGGCGCTCACCGAGGAGTCGAGCGGGTTCTCACCGACGACGATCGTGGCGGTCGCCTCGGCGAACTGGCCACGGACCTTGCTGACCATGAGGTGCTTGACTACGAACCCGACCCGCTTGTGCGCCGCGTCCAGCTCGTAGGTGCCGGCGGCGGGGATCTGGAGGCCTTCGAACTCACGGGTGCTGACGGTCATGACACTGCCTTCTCTCGAAGCTCTGTGGGGATGCTTGTCTGACGGAGCAACTATATGCTCGGCAATATTCCTCCTGTCAAGTGCCTGGTAGTGTTCACCACGTGAACAAGGATCTGGACGACCCACGCCTCACCGCTGTCGGACTGTTCGCCGAGGCGTATACGGGATTGATGAATCGCCTCGCCGCGCAGATCGAGGAGCACCGCCTCTCCCAGGTGGAGTTCGAGGTGCTCATGCGGCTCGCCCGGTCCCCCGGCAACCGCCTGCGGATGACCGACCTGGCCGGCCAGACCACCCTCTCCACCAGCGGCGTCACCCGGGTCGTCGACCGTATGGAGCGCACCGGCCTGGTCCGTCGCGAGGCGTGCCCCAGCGACCGGCGCAGCTCCTACGCGGTGATCACCGACACCGGCATGCAGCGCCTCGCCGACGTGCTGCCGGGGCATCTGGAGCTGGTGCAGAGGTGGTATGTCGGCTTGCTTCCGGAGACGAAGCTCACGGAGTTGCTCGACTCGCTGCGCACGATCCGCGACGCGGTCAACCCGTGCGCGACCGCGGGCAGCGCGGAGACCGCACTGCCCGCGTGACAGGTGATCAGAGCCCGAGGCCCCGGGCGATGAGCATGCGCTGCACCTCGGAGGTGCCCTCGCCGACCTCGAGGATCTTCGCGTCACGGTAGAAGCGTCCGACCGCCGACTCGTTCATGAACCCGTAGCCGCCGTGCACCTGGGTGGCCCAGCGACTGTTCTCCATGGCGGCGTTGCTGGCGTTCAGCTTGGCGATCGCGGCATAGCGCTTGAAGTCGTCACCGGCCAGCATCCGGGCCGCCGCGTCGTAATAGCCGAGCCGGGCCGTGTGGGCACGCAGGTCCATGTCGGCGATGAGGAACTTGATCGCCTGGTAGTCACTGATCGCGTGGCCGAAGGCGGTGCGGTTCTTGGCGTAGGTGACCGACTCGTCGACGCAGCCCTGGGCCAGGCCGACCGACAGTGCGGCGATCGCGATCCGGCCCTCGTCGAGAATGCGCAGGAACTGGGCGTACCCCCGGCCTCGCTCGCCGAGCAGGTTGGCCACCGGCACCCGGACGTCGTCGAAGGACAGCTCGTGGGTGTCGGACGCGCACCAGCCGACCTTGGAGTATCCCGGAGCGACCGTGAAACCGGGTGTCCCGGAGGGCACGATGATCGTCGACAGTTCCTTGCTGCCGTCCGCGTTCGTGCCGGTCACCGCCATGACGTTGACCAGGCAGGTGATGTCGGTGCCGGAGTTCGTGATGAACGCCTTCGTCCCGTTGATCACCCACTCGCCGGTGCTCTCGTCGATCACGGCCCGGGTCAGTGTGCCGGACGCGTCCGATCCGGCGCCCGGCTCGGTCAGGCCGAACGCCGCCAGCGCCTCACCGCTGGTCAGCCGGGGCAGCCACTGTCTGCGCTGCTCATCGGTGCCGAAGCGGTAGATCGGCATGGCGCCGAGCGAGACGGCCGCCTCCAGGGTGATGGCGACCGAGCTGTCCACCCTGGCCAGCTCCTCCAGGGCGATGCAGAGCGCGAAGTAGTCGCCACCCATCCCGCCGTGCTCCTCGGGGAACGGCAGGCCGAACAGGCCCATGCTCCCCATCTGGCGGATGACCTCGTACGGGAAGGTCTTCTTCTCGTAGTGGTCGGCGATGACCGGCGCGACCTGCTCACGCGCGAACTGGCGCACGCTGTCGCGCAACTCCTCGTACTCCTTGTCGAGCCGGAAGTCGACCATCTCAGCCTCTCTCTACACAGGATTGACGCCGTGCCGGCGCCGTGAGAACGAGCGGTCCCGGCCCTGCGCGGCGGAGAACCGTCGCACCAAGTCGGCCCGCAGGTCGGCCGGCTCCACCACGGCGTCCACCACGAGCTCGCTGGCCAGGCGCATGATGTCGATGTCGCGCTCATACTCGGCGCGGCGCTCGGCGACGAACGCGGCCCGCTCTTCCGGGTCCTCGATCGCCGCGATCTTCTTGGCATAGACGGCGTTGACCGCCGCCTCGGCGCCCATCACCGCGATCTTGGCGGTGGGCAGGGCGATCGTCGCGTCCGGGTCGAAACCGGGACCGGCCATCGCATAGAGACCGGCACCGTACGCCTTACGGACCACCACACAGATCTTCGGCACCGTGGCCTCGGAGATCGCGGTGATCATCTTGGCGCCGTGCCGGATGATGCCCTGTTTCTCCACCGCGGTGCCGACCATGAAGCCGGGCACGTCGGTGAGGAACAGCAGCGGCACGTTGAAGGCGTCACAGAGCTGCACGAACCGGCTCGCCTTGTCGGCCGAGTCGACGAACAGCACACCGCCCTTGAACATCGAGTTGTTGCCGACCACGCCGATCACCTCGCCGTCGAGACGGGCGAATCCCACGGTCAGCTCACGGGCCCACAACGACCAGATCTCGAAGTACGAGTTCTCGTCGACCAGGCCTTTCACGTACCTCCGCATGTCGAAGGCCTGACGCTCGGAGACCGGGACCAGGCCGGCGAGATCGACCTTGGCGGGGTTGGCGGCCGTCGCCGCCGGCGGCTTGGCCGTCCAGTTGGAGGGGAGGTAGGACAGGTAGGTACGCACCACGTCGAGCGCCTCGCGCTCGGTCTTGCAGAGGAAGTGGCCGACACCGGACTCGGTGCAGTGCACGCGGGCGCCGCCCATCGCCTCGAGCGTGGTCTTCTCCCCGGTCACCATCTCGACCATCCGGTCGGAGCCGAGATACATGCTCGCGTTGCCCTCGACCATGGCGACGACGTCACAGAACGCCGGAATGTACGCCCCACCGGCGGCCGAGGGCCCGAACAGCGCGCAGACCTGCGGGATCGCGCCGGAGGCCTTGACCTGGGTGTGGAAGATCTTGCCGGCGCCGCGACGGCCGGGGAACAGGTCGACCTGGTCGGTGATCCGCGCGCCGGCCGAGTCGACCAGGTAGACCATCGGCACGCCGGTCTGGTAGGCCCGCTCGATGATCCGGATGATCTTCTCAACGGTACGGGCGCCCCAGGAGC
Source organism: Actinoplanes sp. CA-252034 (assembly GCF_050956125.1). NCBI lineage: Bacteria > Bacillati > Actinomycetota > Actinomycetes > Micromonosporales > Micromonosporaceae > Actinoplanes > Actinoplanes sp. CA-252034. The sequence goes on along the minus strand of NZ_CP191846.1, from coordinate 38,950 downwards.
CCGCCTTGACCGTCGAGTCGTTCGCCATCACGCACACGTCGCGCCCGTCGATCCGGGCGGCTCCGGTGATCACGCCATCCGCGGGCAGGCCGTCGGCGAGACTGTTGGCGAAGAGGCCGTCCTCGACGAAGGAGCCCTCGTCGACCAGCAGAGCGATCCGCTCGCGGGCGAAGAGCTTGCCCTTCTCGGCGTTGGCGGCGTGATAGCGCTCCGCACCGCCCGCCAGCACCCGCTTGCGCGCTCCGGCCAGGGCCTCGCCGTCCATACCGTCTCCACATCCGTAGCGGACGATTTGCTTAACGAGCGTTAGGTTATCTCACCTGGTGGACCGCAGCAATGGCGAACGGGAGTCCCCGAGACTCGGGGACTCCCGTCCGTTTTCACTGTCACCGGCACTGTGGAGGAGCGCCGGCGTTCATCGGCGCCGAAAGGAGCCGATGCGAGTCGCGCCCGGGACCGGCGCAACCCGGTCTGTCACCCGCGCTCGATCAGCGCAGCCCGCCCAGCAGGTCCAGGGTGCCCATGCCACCGAAACCCCGGGTGAAGCCGGTCGCGGAGAAGCGCTCCTCGCTACGGCCACCGGGCTTGACGCCGTACTGGTCCGGGCTCTCGTAGCCGGCGTCGTCGGTGGTGTCCACCACGTCGGCCGGGGCCTCGTCGCCACGGGCGCTGCCCTGGTCGTAGCCGGCGTCGTCGACCTTCACGTCACCCTTCGGGGCCTTGTCGCCGTAGCCCTGGTCACCGCGGACGTCGCCCTTGGGGCGCTTGTTGCCCTTGTTGCCCTTGTTTCCCTTGTAGACCTTGGGGCCGCCGTTGGCGAGGACCCGGGTGTCACCGCCGTAGTTCGGGGCGTAGCCGTAGCCGGCGTTGCCGCAGATCTGGACGCAGTCCGAACCGCCGAGGACGTAGGCCGGAGTGGTGTAGACCGGAACGACCGGGACCGGCTCCACGTACTGGACCGACTGGCTGTAGACGACGCCGGTGTCGACGTAGTTGCCACAGGTGCCGTAGGCGCTGGCGTACCCGAGCACGCCGAGCGAGTTGCCACACGCGTCGACCGGGATGGCGACCGGCTCGACGACCTGGACGGCGTCGTAGCCGTAGTCCACCTGGGCAGCGTCGTAGCCGTAGTCGACGACGTCGACACTGTCGACGACCCCGTAGGCGGCACCGCCACCACCACAGGGGCTGGCGGCCACGTAGGCCGAGCAGCTCGAGTAGTTGTCGGACCGCACGAAGTGCTGCTGGACCGGAGCCTCGATCACGTCGACGGCCTGGCTGGCGTAACCGAAGCCGCCACCGAAGCCGCTCGAGCACGTGCCGTAGGAGCTGGCCGCACCGAGCAGGGCGAGCGAGTTGCCGCAGGCGCTGACCGGAATGGCGCCCGGCATCGCCACCGAGTTGCCGTTCAGGGTGCCGAAGCTGCCGTAGCTGACCTGGCTGATGCCACCGACGAGACCACCGAGGAAGCCGGACTCGATCGTCCTGGCGCTCTCCGCCCGGTTGGCGCTGCCCGGCACGGTGACCGGAATGGTCACCGGGACCGAGGCCTGGCGGGTGCCGCCACGACGGCCGCTCTCCAGCAGGCGGTCGCCGACACCGAAGGAGTCCGCGGTACCCAGGACGCCGAGCGCGTCGCCGACCACGCTCACCGGCACCGTCATCGGAAGGGCGAACTGGTCACCGGTCAGGTTGCCGAGGTCGCCGAGGTTGTCGAGGCTGAGCTGGTTGAGACCGAGCGGGTCGACATCCGCCTGGGCCATGGCGGTCGGCGCCAGGAGCAGAGCTCCCGCGGCGAGGATTCCGACACTCAGAGTCTTACGGACCCAAGTCTTCTTCATCAGAAAAGGGTTGCCTTTCACAAATGGTCGGCATTGGATTTGGCGTATTCAGTTGATTGATCTGCATTCGGGCACAGCGATGCCCGGGACGTTGATGAACTGCGATCAGGTGAGATCGGGCACTCGTACGATTCGCCGCCTGTGCGCAAACGGTTGAGGAATCGTCTGGCCCGGGAAAGGTGGGACTACGCCACCGGTCAATCGGGGGAGACGGTCGGCGCCACGGCGTCATTGCGCCCGGCCTCGACATCGGCCGCGACCGGGAACCGATGACGGTCCACCGCACCCTTCGCGACCCGGGCCGGAAGGACGGCCATCGGGCCGGCCTCCCGATGTGCTCCCGGCTTGACGGCCGGGATACCACTGGCCACTCCGGGTTTCCACCACAGAGCGAGCCCGTCGTCACCGGGCAGATCCCGGCCTTGCGTGACGGGCTCCGACGGCACGGCCTGCGTCCGGCCGGCCACCGTTCCACCGCTGGCCTGCGGGGAGGCGACCGACATTCGCGGCGGCACGCCGGCGGTTTCGTCGAGCGTCACCAGCGGCGACTCTTCCGAGGCGGGCTCCGGCGACTGAACGGCCGCTTCGAGGAGCTCGCTTACCTCGGGTTCATATCCGGCAGAGGCCGCGACGTCGTCCGGCAAGGATCCGAGCGCCGCCCCGGAGGACGTCGCGCCCGGATCCGCGGCCAACGCGGCGGAGCCGGTGAGCAGCCAGGCCACCCCGGCCAGCCCACCGACGACGAGTGCACGCAGGAGCCACCGGGATCCGGTACGTCCGGCGCGGCGCTCCGGCCGCCGCTCCGCCCCCTGGCTGTGGGACGGCATGAGCGGGGAGCCGCCATGGGGAACCACCCCGGACCGGTGTGCCGTACGCTCGACGCGCTCAGCCTCCCAGTCCGTCATGATCTACCCCTCGTCGTCGATAGGTGACCGATTCGGCGCGCATTGGTCACTCGGTATTGGTAACGACGGGGTCGAGCTGAAAGTCACGCTGCGATATCCGGAAAATGGCTGTATTAAAGAGCGCTGAGACGTGTTCTCGGACCGGCGCGGAGAACACCGGACGGCAATGGGCGGCCCACCAGGCGTTCCGCCAGAGCTGCCGCCTCCAGCAGCGCTTCCAGGTCTATTCCGGTGTCGATGCCCATGTCGTGCAGCATGTGCACGACCTCCTCGGTGGCCACGTTTCCGGAGGCGCCCGGAGCATACGGACAACCGCCCAGACCGCCCACGCTCGCGTCGAACTGCGTCACGCCCAGGTCCATGGCGGTCAGGATGTTCGCGAGTCCCGTACCCCTCGTGTTGTGGAAGTGCAGCAGGTCGGGCCGCACCGCGGCGAGAAGATCGCGGACCCGCCGCGGGGTGGCCATGCCGGTGGTGTCGCCGAAGGCGATGCGATCCGCGCCGTCCGCGCGAACCCGGGCCACGATGCCGGCCACCCGGTCCGGGTCGATGTCGCCCTCGAACGGACAGCCGAAACTGGTCGCCACGATCACTTCGAGCGTCGCGCCGGCCTCGTGCACCAGCGGGATGAGCTGGGCGATGTCGTCGAGCGACTCGTCGGTGGACCGGTTGAGATTGCGCCGGTTGTGGGTGTCACTCGCGGACACCACCACCTCGATCTCCCGGAATCCGGCGGCGAGCGCGCGCTGGGCGCCGCGGGAGTTGGGGATCAGTGCCGAGTAGCGCACGTCCGGGTTGTGCCAGGCCTTCGCCCACACCTCGTCGGCGTCGGCCATCTGCGGGATCGCCCTGGGGTGGACGAACGAGACCGCCTCGATCCGGCCCACGCCGGTACGGCTCAGGGAGTCCAGTAGCCGGACCTTCGCCTCGGCCGGAACCGGATCCTCGTTCTGCAGGCCGTCACGGGGACCGACCTCGCGGATCGACACGGCCGTCATCGCATCCGCCCGACGATGCCGGTGTCGTAGTCGCCGGAGAGGAACTCCGGGTTCTCCAGCAGCTCGGCGAAGAACGGCAGGTTGTTCTTCGGGCCGGCGATCTCGAAGCCGGCCACCGCGGCCCGTGCCTTCGCGATCGCGTCGTCCCGGTCGACGCCGTGGACGATCAGCTTGGCCATCAGGGAGTCGTAGTTCTGGCTGACCGTGTTGCCCGCGGTGTAGCCGGAGTCGACTCGCGTCCCGTCGCCGGCCGGCTCGACCCACGTGGTGATCTTGCCGGGGCCGGGGAAGAAGCGTTTCGGGTCCTCGGCGTTGATGCGCAGCTCGATCGCGTGACCGCTCTGCCCGGTCTCCACCATGACCTCCTCGCCCGACGCGATCCGCAGCTGCGCCTCGACCAGGTCGATGCCGTGGATCAGCTCGGTGATCGGGTGCTCGACCTGCAGGCGCGTGTTCATCTCCAGGAAGAAGAAGTCGCCGGTCACCGGGTCCAGCAGACACTCCACAGTGCCCGCGTTGCGATAGTTGACCGCTTCGCCCGCTTTGACGGCGGCCTGTTTCATGCGCTCCCGAAGCTCGGGCGTCACCGCCGGGGACGGCGCCTCCTCGACCAGCTTCTGATTGCGGCGCTGCACCGAGCACTCCCGCTCGGAGAGGGCGATCACCCGGCCGTCGGCCAGGCCGAGGATCTGCACCTCCACGTGCCGCACCCGGGGGTAATACCGCTCGATCAGCACGTCGCCGCTGCCGAACATCCGCTCGGCGAAGGTGCGGACCTTCTCGTACTCCTTGACCAACTGCTCGTCGGTCTCGGCGACGGCCATGCCCATCCCGCCGCCGCCCGCCGCGGCCTTCACCATCACGGGGAAGCCGATCGCCTCCGCCGCCTTGCGGGCGGCCTCGACGCTGCCGGCCGGATCCGGCGATCCGGGCGCGACCGGCACGCCGGCCGCGGCCATCAGATTCCGGGCATTGATCTTGTCGCCCATCGCCGTGATCGCGTCGGCGGCGGGCCCGACCCACACCAGGCCATTCGCTTCGACGGTACGGGCGAAGTCGGCATTTTCACTCAGGAAGCCATAGCCGGGGTGCACGGCTTGAGCACCCGTCGACTTGGCGGCGGCGAGAATCGCCTCGGTGTTGCGGTAGCTCTGGGCCGGGTTGGCCGGGCCGACACACACCGCCTCGTCCGCTTCCAGGACGAACGGCATGTCGGCGTCCACATCGGAGTGGACGGCGATCGTGCGGATTCCGAGACGCTTGGCGGTGCGGATGATCCGCCGGGCGATCTCGCCGCGGTTGGCGATGAGCAGGGACTCGATCATGAGCGCTCTCTCCAGTGGGTTCGCTGGCCTTGTGGGCGCTTACCCATTGTTTGATTACGGGCGTTTTACTTACCGATCAGGGCATGGATCGACGCCTCGCGCAGCAGTGCGGCCCGCCGCACCCGATCGACCTCGCCACCCAGGAAGGGTGTCGAGTTCATCAGGCCGAACGCGGCATGGGCGAGCACGCGGGCCTCCGGGGCGGGCAACTCCGGGCGCACCCGGGACAGCACACTCACCCACTCCTCGACATAGAGCCGCTGGAGCCGCCGGATCTGCCGGCGCGGGTCCTCCGGCAGCCGGTCGAGCTCGTGCAGGTGCAGCGCGATCACCGCCGGGTTTGCCAGCGCGAAGTCGACGTGGAAGTCGATCAGATCGGCCAGCGCCGCCATCGCGTCATCCGGATGGCGGGCGACACGCTCCCGGCCACCCGCCAGCAGGCCCTCGCTGACCGGGATCAGCGCGGCGACCAGCATCGCCTCCTTGCCGGCGAAGTGGTGATAGAGCGCTGGGCCGGTGACGCCGGCAGCCGAGCCGATGTCGTCCATCGACACGCCGTGATAGCCGCGGGACGCGAACAGGCCCACGGCGATTTCCAGAATCTCGTCGCGGCGCGAACGCCGCCTCGGCGCCGGCGGGGTTGTCCGGTGCCGCTGATCTACCGTCGTCACCTCGCCACTGTAACCCTTCACCACGGGCATGCTTAACGGTCGTTCAGCCGATTGGTGACCTCGTCGTAAAGCTCACTCGCCAGCTCACGAGTCGGAGCGTCCGGTCGCATCCGCTTCAGCAGAGCACCCAGGATCCGCTCCGCCTCCTTCGGCGAACCCGAACGCAGCAGCGCCTCGGCGAGCATGCCCTCGACCCGGTCCGCGTCGTCGACCGCCCCGATCTCACGCAAGCGTTCCGGCGCACCGTACAGGTGTGGAAGGGCCTCCGCATAGCGGCCACGACGCATCAACAGGTTGCCGACCTCGAAGGCGAAGACCGACCGGCCCCAGATCACCCCGGGTTCCGCGGCGAGCTCGGCAGGCAACTCGGCATACCGCCGGGTGGCCAGCTCGATGACCTCCTCCGCCTCCGGCACCTCGTCGGCGTAGTTCAGGGCCATCAGCCGGCGGCGCAGCAGCCGCAACTCGCCGACCAGGTCACCGGCCTCACGCAGCGACTCGGCCGCCGCCCGGAAGGTCAGCGCCGCCTCACTGTCCCGGTCCACGTCGTAGAGCAACTGACCGGCCTGCTCCCCGACCTGGCCGCGGCCCGCCGGATTGCCCTCCAGCTTCTCGATCAGATCGTGGTAGATCGTCAGCGCCCGGTCGGTGTCCTGCAGCTCCCGGTAGACCGCCGCCAGCAGGAAACGGGTGTCCGCGGCCGGCTCCTCGAAACCCAGCCGGTCGAAGCCGAGCAGCGCCTCCTCGGCCACCTCGGCCGCCTCCACCGGGCGGCCCGCCTGGTGATAGGCCTGTGCCAGCTCCTGCCGGGCGAACAGCCCGGGCTCGACCCGTTCCGTCTGCGCGGCTCCCGCAGCTCCCGCGGTTTCCGGGGCTTCCGCGGTTTCCGGGGCTCCCGCGGTTTCCGGGGCTTCCGCGGTTTCCGGGGCTCCCGCGGTTTCCGGGGCTTCCGCTTTTTCTGGGGATCCCGTGGCTTCCGCGCACAGCGCCACCGCTTCGACGAAGTCGTCGATCGCCTCCGCCGCCCGGTCCAGCCGCATCAGCGCCCGGCCGCGGGTCACCCGGGCCGGCAACTGCGCGCCCTCGAGACCGAACTCCAACGGCACACCCAGCGCGGCGACCGCCTCCTCCGGATCATCGGTGAGCTGGCCGAGGACCATGCCCGCCTCGGCCGTCTCCCGGATCGGGCCGTGCTCCCGATAGAACGCCCACGCCGACCTGGCCGCCTCGACCGCTTCCTCGCCGCGGCCCGCCATCGCCCGGTTCTGCGCGCGGACCATCCCGTGATAGGCGAGACGACGCCGATCACCGGTCTCCGCCGCGAACCGGTCGGCGCGGTCGCCCGCCTCGTTCGCGTCGTCCAGCCGGTCCAGCAGGCGGTAGACCTGCGACAGGCGGATCAGCGCGCTCGCCCGGCTGCCCGGATCGCCGTGCTCCTCCTGAACGGCCACGTCCGCTTCGATCACCCGCAGCGCCTCGGCGCTCGGCTCCCCATCCCTGGCCTGGTACAACGCCAGCCGAGCCCGCACCGCGCTCGCTCGTGCGACGTCGCCGGCCTCGGTGAACAGACCGGCCGCCCGCTCCCACGCCGCCGTGGTCTCGGCCACCGCCGCGTCGGGCAGGGTGAATCCGCGCAATGTCCACAGGCGGCCGGCCAGCGCCGGATCGGCCGGGTCGGCATGCCGGGCCTCGTAGACGGCCAGGACCGCGCGGAGGGCGTCGCCCCGGTCCTCGCGGTAGTGCTGCTCCGCCAGGTCGATCAGCTCGGCCGGTGTCGCCGTGTCGTCGATCTCCACCACCGGGTCTTCGGCGGTCACCGGCGCCGGCACGGGAATCGTCACCGGAGCCCGCCGAGCCGTCGGGGACAGCGGGACCCCCACGCCGTACGGCTCGGCGGACATCGTCCTCCGGACCACCTCGCCCTGGTGGCCGGTGCCGTTACGGGCGTCGAACCGTGCCGCCAGATCGGTCACGAACGTCTCCAGCTCCCCGGCCAGCTCGGCAGCTGTCGTGTCCGGCCGGCCCGCCCGTCGGACCGGAGAGTCGCCGTGACCGATCGCGGTAACCCGGCGCAGCAACAGCACCGCGCTCGCCGCGAAGCTCATCGCCGCGGCCGGGGAGGGCGCACGGTCCAGCCAGTCGATGTGACGCTGAAGGATCTCCAGGCCACGGTGCTCGTTACCGGTCCGCGCGCAGAACTCGATGTGGTCGCCGATGCCCCACAGATCGGCCAGGTTGTTGCGCTCGACCAGATACGACCGGCGATGCGCGTCCGCCGCCTCCTGCAGACGGCCCGTCTTCAGATAGACCACCATCAGCTCGCTCAGAATGCTCTGCGGCTGCTCGGTGCAGGACAGGTCACCGGCGAGCACCGGCGTGGCCAGCTCGAGGGCCTCCTCGAAACGGCCCTCCCCGGCCAGGTGGTTGACGAGGCTCGTCGGGTCGCAGCCGGCACAGTCGGACAGCGCGTTGCGCGGGGCGGCCTGCCACTTGCGGAACCAGTCGGCGGCCTCGTCGGTCAGCCCGACGTGCTGTGCCACCAGGTAGCGATGCTTGTAGACCGGCTGCAGGCCGTGACCGCTCTCCCGGTAGCGCCGCTCCATGTCGTCGAGCACCGCATACGCCCGCTCGAGCGGCAGCTCCGGGAACCTGGTCATCGAATGGACCATGTTCTTGAACAGCCACAACAGGTTGTGCATCCAGCGCTCGTGATACGGGCTCGGATTGCGATCGAAATCGGCCACGCACCAGGAGAACGTGGGAAATGCCCGAACCGGCTCGCCGCCGTAGATGTACGCGGTCGTGGCGAACAGACGGGCCGAGAACTTCAACGCCGCGTCGTCGGTCGTGTCGACGTGCCGCAGCACCTGGTCGACCAGGGCGATCTGAGCCGCGCCGTACGGAAGCTGGTGCGCCTCGTTGAGCAGGTCCCACAGGTCCTGAGCGGTCTTCATCGGGTCTCCTCCCCGGTCGTCTTGCCGGGGACCGCCCTGTCCAGCAGGCCCAGGAACGAAGTGGTCAGCAACGCGGCATCGGCCGGGCGGATCGGGTGGTGGCCGAGCAGCAGCGCCTGGCCGTACAGCGACTCGACGGCCAGGCCGGACAGTTCGGCGTCACCCAGCACGGCCACCCGGCGGATCAGTGGATTGCGATGGTTCAGTACCAGCTGTGGCCGGTCCGTCGGCACCGTCCGGGACAGCGCGTCCAGCACCCCGCCCCACAGGTCGTCGGCCTGATCGCGGCTCGCCGTGAACTCGTCGTTGAACGCCGCGGCCCGGCTGACCAGGTAGAGCGCCGGCGTCGTCACCGGGTCGAAGGCGCGGACCACCACCTCGCAGCCGAGCCGGTCGAGCCGGCGCTGGGCGGCCGCCAGGAACGGCCGCATCTGCAGCTCGGCCTCGGCGTCCACAGTGGTGAAGCGGGTCGTCAGGTCGGTCGGGTCGAGGCGCTCCGCCCGCACCTCCGGGTCGAGCGCCGCGAGCCGCTGGATCAGCTCGGCGTCGTAGACGTAACCGCCGTTGATCAGACCCAGGTCCTGGGCCGCCGCGACACCCGCGAGCTGCCGGAACTCGTCGGCGGTGGCCGCATAGCGCAGCACGCCGTGCCGGGCGCGGAACTCGGCCAGCGTGACCTCGCCCATGTTGGTCTGCATCGGGTACCACTGCTCGACCAGGCGCAACATCTCGTCGTCGTGCAGGGCCAGCGCCTTGACGCCCAGGTGGTGGATGCTCAGGAACTCGCCGAGCCGGCGCGGATCGGTCGCCGACAACCGCACCAGCCACCCGCGGAGCTGATCGGCGATCGCCTCACGGGTCTCGGCCAGCATGCCGTCGTCGTCGTAGAGCGCCTCCCGGCTCGCCGTCGGGCGCAACTCGGTGCTGTCGACGACGCAGCGGGCGAAGAACGCCCACTCGGGGAGTAGTCCCTCGACGGTCTCGGACAGGAGCATCCGCTTCAGGTAGACCCGGTGGCCACCACGGCTCGCCGGGTTGACCGGGGTCGGCAGCACGAACGCGGCGCCGGTGAGGCCGGCCGCCGGCACGTTCAGCTCGATCACGTCGAACGGGCGGAAACGCAGGGTCCGCTCCGCATAGCTCATCCGGGACTCGGTCGGCAGCTCCCACGGCACCGTGCCGACGGTGACCTTGCGGTCGTCGACCGTCACCGTGACCGGCAACAACGACCCATAGGTACGGGCCAGATCGGTCACCGTCTCGCCGGTCAGGTAGTGCTCGGCTCCGCGCCTCGGCGCCAGCGTGACCGTGGTGCCCGGCTCGCGCTCGTCACCGGCCCGGACCGTGTAACGCCCGTCCGAGAAACCGGTCCAGAGCACCGGGGCGGCGCCCTCGCGGCGGGTGTGCACCCGAATCTCGTCGGCGACCAGGAAACAGGAGAGCAGGCCGATGCCGAACTGCCCGAGGAACTCGTGCCGGGCGAACCCCAGCTCGTCCCGTTTCGAGCTACGCCCGATGGTGGCGAGCAGCTCGTGCACCTGCGCCTCGGTCAGGCCGATGCCGTTGTCGTCGATCCGCAGCGTGCCGTCACCGGTGCCGTCGGACGAGACGACGGAGACCACACCGGCGTGCTCGGGGCCCACCGCGGTGATCGCATCGACGGCGTTCTGCAGCAGCTCACGGACGTAGACGCGGGGGCTCGCGTAGAGGTGGTGGCTGAGCAGGTCGACAATGCCCCGCAGGTCGACCTGGAACGTGTTGCTCACGCGCGGCACGGTACCGGTTGCCACCGACAAAATCCGACCGATATCACTCGGTGAGCCGCCTCCACCCGTCCGTCGCGTCCGTTGAACGCGACTCCCCGATCGGCCCGGTCACTCGGGCGCGCCGCCTCACCGCCCGCGCCGCCTCACCGCCCGCGCCGCCTCACCGCCCGTGGTGACGGGCCGCCCGTGGTGACGGGGCCGGTCACTCGGGCGCGCCGCCTCATCGCCCGTGGTGGCGGCTGACGCTGGCGGTCAGGCGCCCGCTGGACTCGTTGACTCACGGTTTGCCAGCACGAGCGTGACCAAGGCCAGCGCCAGGGCGACCGGCCAGCCTTGCTGGGCCACGGTCCAGCCCCCGGGCTCCGGCATCGACCACGGCGAGGCCTGCTGGGTGAAGAAGAGGGTCACCACCAGCAGCACCCCTTGAACCGCCGGCCCGGCCAGCGCGGCGATCGTCGTATCCCGGTAGCGCGCTCCGACCGCCGCGGCCGCGATCGGCAACAGACCGCACACCGCCGCCTGGAGGATCACGTAACCCGTAGGCCAGGTGAGCGCCGGCCCGACGACCCTCCGCACCCCCACGTAGATCGACACCCAGACCAGCACCGCCGGCAGCAGCACCAGCCCGGTCCGCAGCCACTGCCTCACCCACCGGGGCACCGGAGTGATCACTGTGGAGCCCATCAGATCCGGAAGCGCGAACCCCGACCCGGCGCCGAGGACTCCCGCGGCCAGCCACAACCCGGACAACACCGCCCACTCCAACGGTTCGTCAGCGAGCACCGACACCTGCGCCGCCACCGCCAGGAGCATCGCCGCGCCGAGGGGGCCCCACGACACCGCCCGCGCCAGGTGAGGGATCAGCAGCCTGGCGGTCATCGGCAGACGCCGCCTTCGCCACGTGGGTCACCCTGGGACTCAGCCGTGGGCAGCACCGGCGGCTCGAGAGTCACCCCAAGCCCGGCCAGGCCGGTCGACGACGGGTCACGCAACTCCGTCCAATGCTGCGCCAGATAGTCGGCGACCTGCTCATACGGCCGGTCCAACAGGGTGATGGCCGCATCCAGCTCCGCCTGGCCATACCGCACCCGGGGCATTCTCAGCTCACCCCGGCGCACCTGGGCGACACCGTCTGGGAAGCTCTGGGCGAGAAGCCACAATCCGGCGACCGTACGGTGCTGGCCGGTGGCGTCGCAGTCGCTGTAGAGAAGCCCGCCCGTATACAGCCCAACAGCGGCACCCACGTAGTCGCGGGTCATCCTCGTCCGGGAGTCTGTCGCCCATCGCCCGGTCCGTCCCCACGATTCAGTCGTGATGATCTCCGGAATCCCGGGGGTGATCGGCTGCATGTCGTAGGACCTGCCGATCTGCCGGACCGTGGGCCGGGGAGCGTTGGCGGGCAGGTGTGTCACGACCGGCTCGACCGCCTCGCGCCAGTGCGTGATCCAGCCCTCGAAATACGGCAGCGCGCAGTAGCGGACCTGCTCGTGCGCCCGGCACGAGAGAACCCCCGGACCGGTGTACTCGTTGACCAGATCCATGCTGATCACCTCCGGACTCGCGGCGGTCTCCCGCTCCACCGACACACCAGCACAGGCCACGGCCACGATCAGGACCGTCGTCGACGCCACGGGCCAGGCCCGCCAGGCGACCGCCGCGACCAGCGCGACAAGCACGCTGAGCAGGTAGAACAGGTGCCAATCGGTCGGCCGGGGCGCCCCGATCTCCCACGACGGCCCTGGAACCGGCCACAGAGCCGCCGCATAGTTCGACGGCTGGCGGGGAAGCGTCAGCAACACGATCAACAGGCCACAGAGCGCGGTTGCGGTGAGCGGCCCGGCGGCCACGCCCGGGAGGACCCGGCCCACCAGGGCGCCGATGAGCGCACCGATCGGCGGGATCACCAGCACCACCGCGGAGGCCCAGGGGTCGAACTCACCGACCGGCCAGGTCGGCGCCAGAAGAAGCAGCGACGTGAGGTGCACCGCCGCGCCGGTCACGACGGCGATCGGCACCGCTACCAGCATGGCGAGCCCTCGGCGGGTCCGGCCGGCCGGCATCGTCCGGGTGCTCTCCTCGGCGCCGGCCCGCCGGTCCCGGCCGACGGCCAACTGGGTGGCGATCAGCAACCCCACGGTCAGGACCAGGGAGCTCATGCCGCTGTTCTCGGCGAAGGTGGCCCAGGTGGGCATCCTCGTCCAGGACCAGGCGACCCCGAGAGCCGTCGTCAGGAGAGCCCCGCCCCAGTAGAACGGGCTGTGCAGCAGCCGCCTGGCCTCGGCCCGGCCCAGAGCCGTCACCGCCGCCCGCGGGGTGGGTGCCGTGGACGCGGCGCGCTCCACGGTGACGGTCATCGGGTCACCTCGGCGGTCACGGCGTTGCCCAGCAACAGCAGGTATCCGTCCTCGATGGACGGCCGGGCCGCCTCGGCGCCGTCCGGTTGCCGCCCGATCGTCCGGTAGAGCCCGTCCGCATTCCGCCAGTACGCCGCATTGCCCACCGGTGGCTGCTCGGAGAGCCACACCTGGCCCTCGGCGACCAGGGCCAGCTCACGGGGACTGCCGTCGAAGACGACCTGGCCGCCGCTCATCACCACGACCCGCTCGCACAGGGCGCCGACATCCTCGGTCTGGTGGGTCGAGAGCAGCACGGTCCGCCGCTCACCCAGTCGCGAGATCAGGGCCCGGAACACCATCCGCTGCTCGGGGTCGAGCCCCACCGTCGGCTCGTCGAGGATCACCAGCTCCGGGTCGCCGAGGAGAGCCTGCGCGAGGCCGAGGCGCTGACGCATGCCGCCGGACAGCTTGCGGACCTTTGTCTTCGCCCGATCGGTCAGCTCGACCTCGTCCAGCACGCGGCGCACCTCGGCCTTACGCCGCCGGCCGTCGGTGATCTCCTTCAGCACGGCGACGTAGTCGAGCAGGTCGTACGCCGTGAAGTTCGGATAGAGCCCGGGGTTCTGAGGCAGGTAGCCGATCCGCCGGCGCACCTCGGTCCGTTGTGCCGCCACGGCGGGGTCGAGCCCGGCCACCCGTATCGTCCCGGAATCCGGGGCGAGCGCCGTGGCCAGGCAGCGCAGCAGGGTGCTCTTGCCGGCCCCGTTCGGCCCGAGCAGACCGGTCACTCCGACCCCGATCTCCAGGTCGACGGAGTCGAGCGCGATGGTCGCGCCATAGTGTTTGCCGAGGCCTTCGACGGCGACGGTGGTCATCGACTCTCCCCCAGGTCGAAGCGGCGGCGCCGCAGGATGAGAACAGCGGCAGCGAGAGCCGCGGACAACAGATAGGCGAGCTGTGCGGTGGGACCGAACATCGACGCGACGCCCCGCTCGCTGGTCGCGCCGACGGTGGCCAGCACACCGGTGAGCCAGAGCCCGCCGAGGACCGTTGCGGCGACCGGCAGCGACACGACGGTGGCCAGCGCCAGCGTCCCCGTACAGAGCAGCAGCGCCGGAAGCAGCCAGGCCGCCGCATACCAACCTGGACCGGGCAGCAGGACCGCGGCGACGGTCGCCGTCAGGACGGCGATCCCGATCACCGAGACGGCCCGCCACAGCACCAGGGCCGGACCCGCGGACGGGGTGGTGCCGGTGATCTCGTGCATGGGATCGGCGGGCGGACCATAGGCTCCCGAGACGGCGACCACCGGAAGGATCGGGGCCGCCAGCAGGAACGCCTGGCCGATCAACAGGGTGCCGTCGTCGCTGAACCATGCTGCGGCAACCGCCAGCATCAGCACGGCAGCCGTTGCCAGCAACCACGACCATCGCAGGGCGGGGGTGGCGGTGAGCAGGCGGAACCGGTGCTCGGGCAGGCCGGCACGGGCCAGCAGCCGCTGAACCGGGCCCACCCGGGGCACGTGGAGGTCGTCGTAGACGGCCGACCAGCTGTCGGCCAGCCAGGCCTCGTCGGGCGGGATCAGCGCCCGGCAGCCGGCACAGGCCAGCAGGTGCGCCTCCACCGCCATGATCCGGCTGGGCTGCAGAGCACCGGACTCGTACTGCTCCAGCAGGCTCGTGTCGAGATGCCAGTCGGTGGTCATGTCAGCAACTCCCTCAGCCGGATCCGGGCGCGCATGAGACGGGTCTTGGCGGTGCCCTCGGCGATGCCGAGCAGTTTTGCCGCCTCCCGGACCGAAAGGCCGTCGAGTGCGGTCACCTCGATGAGCCGGCGCAGCTCGGGGGCGAGCCGGTCGAGGGCCGGGCCCAGGGCGCCGTGCTCGACACCGAGCAGCACCAGCTCCTCGGCGGACGCGGTGGTGGCGATGTCGGGGATCTCGTCGGGACCGCTCAGCCAGCGGTGAGCCGGCCCGCGCAACGTGGACAGGAGACGCCGGACGGCGATGGTCCAGAGCCATGCGGCGGCGTCGGCGGTCGTCTCCTCGTACCGATGGGAGTCTTTCCAGACCGCGACGAACGTGTCCTGAATCGCGGCGTCGACCACATCGGGGTCAGCGCAGCGGCGGCGCAGCCGGGCGCGCAGCCAGCCGGCATGCCGGTGGTGCAGCAGGCGCAGCGCCGCCGTCTGACCGGCGGCGATGGCGTGCAGCAGGTCGGCGTCGCTGCTCTGCTCGCCGACCGGGGGTATCGGTCGCTGTCTTCTCCGTCGCACATCTGGACTATCGCCGACGACGCCGGATTCGGTTCACGCAAACGGCGCCGCCTGTGGATGGCGACGCCGTAGCGGTGCAGGATCAGCTGAGCCCGCCGGGCTCCGTCCCCTTGACGATCGGGGCGCGGACCAGGTTGCCCCACTCGGTCCAGGAGCCGTCGTAGTTACGGACCTGTGGATAACCGAGCAGGTACCGCAGGACGAACCAGGTATGGCTGGACCGCTCGCCGATCCGGCAGTAGGCGATGATGTCGTCCGCCGACTCCAGCCCGAGCTCGTCACGGTAGATCTTGACCAGCTCGTCGTGCGGTTTGAACGAGCCGTCCTCATGCGCCGCGGACTTCCACGGCTTGCTCACCGCGCCCGGGATGTGCCCGCCACGCAGCGCCCCCTCCTGTGGATAAGCCTCCATGTGAGTGAGCTCACCGGTGTACTCCTGAGGGGAGCGCACGTCGACCAGCGGCCGCCCACTGGAGATGTGACCCATCACCTGGTCACGGAAGGCGCGGATCTCGGCGTCGTTGCGCACCGGAGCCGGGTAGTCGGCCGCTGGACGGACCGTTTTGTCCCTGGTCAGCGTGCGGCCCTCAGCCGCCCACTTCTGCCGGCCGCCGTCGAGCAGCCGCACGTCGCGGTGGCCGAAGAGGCTGAAGACCCACAGCGCGTACGCCGCCCACCAGTTGAAGTTGTCGCCGTAGAAGACGATCGTGTCGTCGCGGCCGATGCCCTTGGCGGCACACAGCTCCGCGAACGCCGCCGGGTCCAGGTAGTCCCGGCTGACCTGGTCGTTCAGCTCCAGGTGCCAGTCGACCTTGACGGCGCCGGGGATATGGCCGGTGTCGTAGAGCAGCACATCCTCGTCCGACTCGACGACGACCAGGCCGGGCGTGTCCAGATTCGCGGCGAGCCACTCGGTGGTGACCAGTTTGTCAGGGTGCGCATACGCCTGAAGCGCCTGCGCCGGATCGTTCGGAACGGACATGACTGTCACGCTAGCGCTAATCGGTCCCCGATCGTGGCCGCCACCGAACGCGCGGCCACGAAACGCCGGTGGCCTGTGGATAACCGGATGATTTAGTCGTACCCGGTGCCTAGGCTCGCCACATGTTGCTGCGGATGTCCACCTTGCTGCTCAAGACCCTGCGTGAGGAGCCGGCGGACGCGGAGGTGCCGAGTCACCGCCTCCTCGTGCGCGCCGGGTTCGTCCGTCGCGCCGCTCCGGGTGGCTACACCTGGCTGCCGCTCGGCAAGCTGGTGCTCGACCGGGTCGTCGCGATCGTCCATGAGGAGATGGCCGCGGCCGGCGGGCAGGAGATCTCGTTCCCGGCGCTGCTGCCCCGCGAGCCCTACGAGACCAGCGGCCGCTGGACAGAGTATGGCGACGACATCTTCACGCTGAAGGACCGCCGCGGTGCCGATCACCTGCTCGCGCCCACGCACGAGGAGATGGTCACCCTTCTCGTGCAGGACATGACCGGGTCCTATCGGGACTTTCCGCTGATTCTCTTCCAGATCCAGACCAAGTTCCGCGACGAGGCGCGCCCGCGGGGCGGCCTGCTGCGCGGCCGCGAGTTCCTCATGAAGGACGCCTATTCCTTCGACCTCACCGACGAGGGCCTGATCGAGGCGTACGGCAGGATGCGCGCCGCCTATCAACGGTTCTTCACGCGGCTCGGCCTGGAGCACACGATCGTCTCGGCCGTGTCCGGTGCGATGGGCGGCTCGGCGTCGGAGGAGTTCCTGGCTTCGGCCGAGGTCGGTGAGGACACCTACGTCGGCTGCACCGCCTGTGACTACGCGGCGAACACGGAGGCAGTCACCACCCCGGCCCCGCCCGCCCGGGAGGTGACCGCGCCCCCGCTCGCGGTGCACGACACTCCCGAGACCCCGACCATCGCGTCACTCGTCGACCTGGCCAATGCCCGTGCGCTCGGCGGCCGGACCGACTGGACCGCGGCCGATACGTTGAAGAACGTGGTGGTCACCGTGCAGCATCCCGGCCGTGAGCCGGAGTTGCTGGCGATCGGTCTGCCCGGCGACCGCGAGGTCGATCTCAAGCGACTCAACGCCGCGCTCGCGCCGGCGACCGCGGTCCTCTTCGACGGCTTCGACACCCGCCCCGACCTGGTGAAGGGCTACATCGGGCCCCAGGACATCAAGATCCGATACCTGGTCGACCCGCGCGTCGCTCCCGGCACCGCCTGGCTGACCGGCGCCAATGAGCCCGGCAGGCACGCCACCGACGTGGTCTGCGGGCGCGACTTCACGCCCGACGGCACGGTGGAGGCTGCCGGGGTCCGGCCCGGCGACGCCTGTCCGGCCTGCGGCGACGGCAGCCTCACGATGCGCCGTGGCATCGAGATCGGGCACATCTTCCAGCTAGGCCGCCGCTACACCGACGCGTTCAAGGTCGACGTGCTCGGCGCCGACGGCAAGCCGTCCCGCCCGACCATGGGTTGCTACGGGATCGGCGTTTCCCGCGCGGTCGCGGCCGTCGCCGAGCAGCACCACGACGATCGCGGGCTCACCTGGCCGGCAGCCATCGCCCCGGCCGACGTGCACATCGTCGCGGCGGGCAAGGACGGCCAGGTGGAGGCGGCTCTCACCCTCGCCGGCTCCCTGTCCCGGGCCGGGCTGCGCGTCCTGGTCGACGACCGTCCCAATGTCTCGGCGGGCGTGAAGTTCACCGACGCCGAGCTCATCGGCATCCCCCGGTGCGTCGTGGTCGGCCGCCGCCTTTCCGAGGGGTATGTGGAAGTGCGCGACCGCCGGACGCAGGATCGAAGGGAAGTGCCCCTTGTGGACGTGGCTGGTGTAATCACGGCGGAGCTCGGGTAAACCGGTGAGGCAACGGCGGCGGAGGAGCAGGGCAATGGTCAGGTTGGTCGCGGACGCGATGACCCGGCGGGTCATCTACCTTCCCGAGGACACTCCGCTCGACGAGGCCGCTCAGGTGATGAGCGATCAGGGCATCGGCGACGTGGTCGTCACCGAGGGCCCGACCATGGCCGGCATCGTCACCGACCGGGACATCGTGGTCCGGGCGATAGCCGAGAAGCTGTCGCCCGCCACGACGACGCTGGGCGCGATCGCCACCCGCGAGCTGCTGATGATCGAGCAGAGCGCGACGGTCGAGGAGGCGGTGCAGGCCATGCGGGGCCGAGGCGTTCGTCGGCTGCTGGTCTGCGATGCCGACCGCAAACTGGTCGGCATCCTGAGCCTCAGCGACATAGCGCTCCTCCCGACATCGTCGGCCGCCGCCTGATCGGCTCCCCTCTCGCTGCGGTGCGGTCGATCCATAGCCCGACGCGCGCCGCAGGCTGACCGGCCCAACCCCACTGGCTCGCGCGAGCCGCGGCCTGATCAGCCCCGCCCATGGCCCCGCGAGCCGCCGCCTGATCAGCTCCCAACCCACGGCCCGCGCGAGCCGCCGCCCAACCGGCCCCGCCCACGGCCCGACGCGAGCCGCCGCTGGCCCGACCCCACGGCCCGCCGCAAGCCGCGGCTGGCCCGCCCCCACCACGCCGGGCCCAGCCCGGCCCCACCACGCCAGCCCAAATCAACCCATCACGCCTGACACCGCGGCCCACGCCCGGCCCGCCGATGCCCAGCCCAACCCATCACGCCCGGCACCGCGGCCCACGCCCGGCCCCGCCGACGCCCAGCCCAACCCACCACGCCCGGCACCGAGGCCCACGCCCAGCCCCGCCGACGCCCGAGCGTTGGCCGTGGTGGCAGGCCGCCCACTACGGGCAGCACGGCCACCAGGGGCAGCCCAACGACCACGGCCGGCACGGCTGATCCCGCGGCCTCGGCGCAGCCCGCCGCCTGACCGGCTCCCGCTCCACAGCTCGCCGCGATCCCACCCACCGGCCGCGCCTTCCAGCCACCTACCCCGCGCCGATCGATGCGGCGGAGGTCAACGGACGGCTTGCCGCCACGGTGGGGTGAGGCAGGGCACGGCCATCGGTCCGAGAGTCGCGCGTAGGGTCGGTGGTGTGAGTGACATGCCGCCGAAGCTGGCCGAGATCGTCGATGAGTTCGCGACCGCGCCTCGTGATGTCGTGCTCGAGATGCTGCTGGAGTTCTCCGATGCGGTGCCTCCGCTGCCCGGGGAGTTCGTCGGCCATGAGGGCATGGAGCAGGTTCCGGAGTGTCAGACGCAGTTCTTCCTCAAGGCGATCGTGAACCCGGACGGCAGCGTGGTGTCCCACTTCGACTGCCCACCGGAGTCGCCGACCACGCGAGCGTTCGCCGGCATCCTGGCGGAGGGCCTGGCTGGGGCGTCGGCGGCGGAGGTGCTGGCCGTACCAGATGATCTTTATTCTCGGATGGGTCTCGCGCAGGCGATCAGTCCGTTGCGGGTGCGCGGCGGGACAGCGATCCTGGGCCGCCTCAAGCGTCAGGTCGCCGAGCAGACTGCCCCGCACCCGGCCGAGTGACGTGGACCTCCAGGTCTGGTCGGACGTGATCTGCCCGTGGTGCTACATCGGCAAGGCCCGCCTCGAGAGAGCGCTCGAGGTGTTCGGCGGCGACGTGACGGTCACCTATCGGGCCTACCAGCTGGATCCCGCACCGGTGCCCGATCCGCTACCGATCAGGCAGGTGATGGCGGAGAGGCTCGGCGACCCGGGCATCGCCGACGAGCTGTTCGCGCGCGTGACGACGATGGCCGCGAGCGAGGATCTGACGCTCGATTTCGACCGGGCGGTCGCCGCCAACACGTTCGCCGCCCACCGGCTGATCGCCTGGGCGGCGACACAGGACCGTCAGGCCGACATGCTCGGTGCACTGCAGCGGGCCCACTTCACCCATGGCATCGACATCGGCTCCCTGCCCGCGATCGCTGACGTCGCCGGCTCGATCGGGCTGGACGCCACGGCCGCGTTGACTCACCTCGTCTCGGAGGCCGCCACCATCGCGGTCGACACCGATATCGAGGAGGCCCGGGCGCTGGGCATCAGCAGCGTTCCGACATTCGTGATCGACGGAAAATACGCACTGCCGGGCGCCCACGACACCGCGACGCTGGTGTCCGCCTTCGAGGAGATCGCCCGCCGGGAGAGCGCCAGCGCCGGTCTATGAATGTTTCACGTGAAACGACATAGATGAAAGTCACGCTAACGCGGGTGCCGGGCGCGCGAGACCTTCGATGACCTCAGCGCCGGGCAGAGCTCCGAGCGCCGGGCCGGCAATGGCGATCTTGCTGTGCCGCACTCCGGACCCGATGATCACATGCGGAACGGCCACGACACGGGCGTCGACGAGGATCGGCCAGTCGACGGGAAGCCCGATAGGGGTGATGCCGCCGTATTCCATTCCGGTCAGCGTCACCGCCTCGTCCATCGGCGCGAAGCTCGCCTTGCGCACATCAAGGTGCCGCCGCACCACGCCGTTCACGTCCGCGCGGGTGGTCGCGAGGACGATGCACGCCGCGTACTTGGTGATCCCACCTCTACTGCCGGCCACGATCACGCAGTTGGCGGACTCGGCGAGACTCACGCCGTACGCCTCACAGAAGGCCGCGGTGTCCGCCAGCCCCGCGTCGATCGGCGCCACCAGCACGTGATCGGCATCGATCGGGCCCTCGGGCGGCCAGACCGCCAGTGCCTTGGCGACCGGGGGCGCGAGCAGGTCGGGGCGAGACTGGGCAGGTTCGGTCTGGAGGACTCCCATCATCTCGCCATCCTCACCCAAGCCGTCGATCACGGCACACCGGGCCACCGACCCCGATCACGGAAACCACGAGACCCTCCCTCGACCAGCAGAAACAGCAACCCTCAAATCCCTCGGCCGTACGGATGGAGCCACGTCACGAGGGGTGATGAGTCCCCGCCTCGACCGAGCGTTCCGGCAGCCACCCAGGCGCGGCAAGGCACTCATGGCCAACCACTCACGGCCGAGCTCTCGTGGCCGGCACGAGGGCCGGCACGAGGGGCCGGCACGAGAAGCCAGCACGAGCAGCCAGCACCAGGGGCCGGCACGAGCAGTCGGCACGAGTGGCCAGGCGCCAGTGGCCAACCACGGATGACCAGGCACGAGTGGCCACGCACGGGTGGCCAGGCACCAGTGGCCAAGCACGGGTGGCCAAGCGTCCGTAACCGCTCACCTGAACGAAGACCGACAGCCAACAGACCCGTACCCCGCTCGGTGTGCTCACCCAAGCCGCAAAGCATCGGCCGTCCCGAGCCGGCGCCTGCATCGACGCAGGCGAACTGCGTGGCCACGGTTCCGGCAGAGAGACGGAAGGGCCCACAGGACGATAGTCCCGAAAAGCACCAGACGCAGCCATTTCCACATTCATTGACGCGCCCCAAGCCAGGGAAAGCCGCGAAAGCGCTCAGATCTGGCCCGATCATGCCGACCGTCAGGGGTTGTGAAGGATCGTCGACAAGCGCGCGTAGGGACCGTCAGTGGTCTCGCGTTGATGGTCGGCGCGACCGCCGTGGTCGCCGTCTCCGGCGGCCATCATTCGATCTTCGCGGTCCTCCTGCTCGGCCTGCTCGCCCTGGTGCTGGCGCACGCTCTCGTGGTCGAGATCCAGCGTCAGGCCCGTCGCCGCTCGCAGGTTGTCTGGTACCGAACCGACACGGTCAACACCATCCTGCTGGCCTGCTGGGCGTTCATGGGAAGCGTCACCGCCGCGACCCCGTTCATACCCCTGCCGGTGCGCAGCGTCAGCGCCCTACTAGCCGTCGGTTACATCGCGGCCTGCATCTACTTCGTCATGGAGCGCCGTCGCGCCGTGACGTCGTCCCCACCCCGCCCGGCTCCGGTTTCGGCCGTCGACTCGAGGGATCCGCTGGCGGACTCGGCACCGTCGATCTGACCGTCAAGCGTCGGCAGCACGACCATCAGGGGCGGCACCGGCACACCGTTGGTCTCGATCGGCAGCTCCGGCACCGGCAGCCAGTCGACGCCGAGCTGCTCCGGCCCGAACCCGTCGTCTCGCCCGACCCGCGGCTCGCCGTCCGCCACGGTCACCGCGAAGACCGACGTCATGCCCGAGGGGTAGGGCATCTCGAGCACGTAACGGGCGTCGCCGACGACCAGGCCGGTCTCCTCGAACACCTCGCGTCGTAGCGCCTCCTCGGCCGTCTCACCGGGCCGCAGGCCACCGCCGGGAAGGGTCCACCACTCTCCGCCACCGGATCGCCGGCTGCGCTCGTGCACCATCAGCACACGGCCGTCTCGGACGATCACGGCGGCGGCCCGTCTTCGTTCATCCACGCCATGCAGGCTAACCGCACGAACTGTGCCGCGCAGGCTCCCGTCATTCCTCTGTGGATAACCCGGCACGTTCTTGCAACGGTCAAATACGCATCTATGCCTGCGGAACGGCGACCAGCACGTATGACAAAGTGCTCAACCATTCCTCGGTGAGCTTGATACCGGTCCGGACGGCGAGGAAGTTGAGCCCCGCCGACGTCGGCTGGGCCGGCCCCTTTTCGCCGGACAGGCCCGCTGCCAGGAGATCCGGCCGGAATTCGTCCACTCTGCTGCCGGTGGCGCGTTCCGGCGCCGAGGTGTCGAGATCAAGAGCGAGATCTCCGTCACGGTAGACCATGAGACGCCCCGGACGGCCGCCGCCACCGCGGTAGCCGTACACCCACCGCCGCGCTGACAGCGGCTGGACGATCGCCGGTGTGACGCCGAGAGAGCCGTTGTCCTCCACGAGGACCGACCAGCTGCCGGCCCGGGCCACACCGCCGAAGAACCGGCTCCGCACGCCCGCCTCGCCGTCGCCGGGCCCGATCACCCGGGGCCACTCCACGCGTTCCAGCTCGTCGCCGCCCACCTTGTCGATGATCTGGTGTGGGGTGAGCCCGCGCACGAGGGTGAAGCAGAACCCGCGCGTCAGGTCGCGATGCCGGTCCGGCCAGCTGTAGTCCGGTTTGGCGGGGTGGGAGGGGCGCGGCTCGGCGACACCGGGGGATCCACACCCGGCGAGGGCGGCAAGCGACGGGAGAAGCAGGACCGAACGGCGTTTCACCTGCCTAGTAGATCAAAGATCGAAGGTCTGTCACGTCCCTGTCATGGTTGACACCCGTTGTCCCGGAGCCGGTGAGCAGGCCCGATGGAATTTTTCGCATTTTGCGGCCCGACAGGCCCGCAGAGGAGCCGCCAACCCCGCGCCGACACCCCAGGCAGCCTTTGTACGCCCCAGGCCGTCACCGACGAGCTGAGGCCCCCGGAACGAGAAACGCCGCCCGGCATCCGGACGGCGTTCGAGTAGTGGAGTGGAGCCCAGGGGACTCGAACCCCTAACCCCCGCCTTGCAAAGGCGGTGCTCTGCCAGTTGAGCTAGGGCCCCGCGACCCGCACTATCGCAGGTCGGGAGCGGTGGTCGCCTCGTGCCAGAGGGCACGCTCGTCGCTGGAGGCCTTGACCTTCTTGACGACCAGAGCCGCCACACCAACGACACCAGCAATGATCAGGAGCTTCTTCAACACTGAACCGCCACCCCTCAAGCATCCGGCCAGACGAGACTAACCCCGGACAACAGTAGATCGCCGCAACCGCTCGCGGAACGCTCACCGAAATCACTGTGACGCGGGCCCGGGGGCTCGGCCCCAGGTTAGCCAAAATGACGAGTGACCCCGGCTCGCGATTTCCGCGAACAGAGGCCACCTGGTCATCTCGTGGGGCTAGATGGAATCGAACCATCGACCTCAGAGTTATCAGCTCTGCGCTCTAACCGACTGAGCTATAGCCCCTCACCTGCGAACAGAACGTTACCGCATCGGGTTGCGGGTCTCCAAAGCGGGGTACCCGCAACCCGACTGCGATTCGTCAGTCGCGTTCGGCCAGCGTGAGCTCGATGCCGCCGACCAGATCGGCACAAACGTTGTAAATGAACGCGCCGAGAGTGGCCAGCGCTGTGAACAGCACCACATTGACCGCGCCGATCAGCATCGACGTGCCGATGACGCCCCAGGCGGTGATCCGGAAGGCGGTGGTGGTGCTGCCCTCGGTGCCACCGCTGGCGGTGACCAGCTCCTGCAGGTTGCCGTTGACCGAGCTCCAGACGCCCATCGTGTCGAGGGCGAGGTAGAGCACCGACGTCGCGACGACCACCACGATGAAGAGCACGATCGACACGGCGAACGAGAACTTCATCACCGACCAGGGGTCGATGCGCTTGAGGTTCAGCCGAGCGCGACGGGGCCCGCGCGCTGCGGCCGACGACACCGTGGAACGAGCCGATCGCACGGCCTCGGAGACACGCGCCGCACCCACCGCTGCCGCGCCGCCGGCCGGCGGCGTGGACCCGGTGCGCTGCTTCGCAGCTCCGGGCGCGGTCGCTTGTGGCGCCGGCGGAGTGGTGGGCCGCTGCGGCGTCCCCGGGGGCGTCGAGGGAGCAGCGACCGGGGGACGCCCAGAGGTCGTCCCCGGCGCCGCGCCCTTGCCCTTGGTGACGACCGGCACCGATGCCGAGCCCTTCACCGGTGGCTGCACGCCCGGACGCTTGTCGGCGCCGTCGGTGTTGCCGGCGGCCGGCTCACCGGGCGGCGGGGTCATGCCCGGCGCCCTGGTGAACTTCGGCGGGGACGGGGCATCGGCGGGGACAGAGGCACGCCCTGTGGTCTCGCGACCGGCCGGTGCGGCAGCGTCTTTCTTCGCCGCATCGTCCGGAGTCGCTGAGGTCCCGGGGCCCCCCGACTTCGCCTGTGTCTCCGGCATCAACTAGTCCTGTTCGTCAGGCTCGTCGGCATTGCGAGCAAGCGCCACGATGGTTACACCTTCTGGGAGGTCCATCAGCTTGACCCCCATTGTGTTCCGATCCCGTGTGCGCCGTACAGGCTTCACGGGAGTCCGGATGACACCACCATTGCTGGTGATGGCAAACAGTTCATCCTCCGGGCTGATCACCAGAGCGCCGACAAGTCCACCACGACGCTCAGTGATCTTGGCGGTCAGTACCCCCTTGCCGCCACGCCCCTGCACCGGATACTCCTCGATGGGCGTGCGCTTCGCATACCCACCATCGGTGGCGACCAACACATCCATGTCCGGCCGGACCACTTCCATGGCCAGGAGCTCGTCGTTGTCACCGAAGCGCATGCCGATGACACCGGACGTCGCGCGGCCCATGGGCCGTAGCGCCTCGTCGGTGGCATTGAAGCGGATGGCCTGGGCTTTCTTGGACACCAGAAGGAGATCGTCCTCCGGAGCCGCCAGCGCCGCGCCCACCAATTCGTCTTCCTCCCGCAGGTTGATGGCGATAATGCCACCGCTGCGGTTGGAGTCAAATTCCTCCAGGCGGGTCTTCTTCACGAGCCCATCCTTAGTGGCGAGCACAAGGTAGGGCGCGACCTGGTAATTCGGGATCTGGATGATCTGCGCGATGTGCTCGTCGGGCTGGAAGGCGAGCAGGTTCGCGACGTGCTGTCCCTTCGCCACGCGGCTGGCTTCGGGCAGTTCGTACGCCTTCGCCCGGTAGACCCGGCCCTTGTTTGTGAAGAACAGCATCCAGTCATGTGTGGAAATGACGAAGAAGTGCGACACGATGTCGTCCTGCCGCAGGGTGGCACCGCTGACGCCCTTGCCGCCGCGCTTCTGTGACCGGTACAGATCGGTCTTGGTGCGCTTGGCATATCCCGTTCGTGTGATGGTCACCACAACGTCTTCCCGGGCGATGAGATCCTCCATGGAGACCTCGCCGTCGAACGGGATGATCTGGGTGCGCCGCTCGTCGCCGAACTTCGCGACGATCTCGGCCAGCTCCTCGGAGATGATCGTCCGCTGTCGCTCCGGCTTGGCGAGGATGTCCTTGAAGTCGGCGATCTCGATCTCGATCTTCGCCAGCTCGTCGACGATCCGCTGCCGCTCCAGAGCCGCGAGGCGGCGCAGCTGCATGTCGAGGATCGCGGTCGCCTGGATCTCGTCGACGTCGAGCAGCTGCATCAGGCCCTGACGCGAGTCCTCGACCGTGGTCGAGCGCCGGATCAGGGCGATGACCTCGTCGAGCATGTCCAGCGCCTTGGCCAGACCGCGCAGGATGTGGGCACGCTCCTCGGCCTTGCGCAGCCGGTACGCGGTCCGGCGTTGGATGACCTCGATCTGGTGCTCGACGTAGTAGCGGATGAACTGCGCCAGGTTGAGCGTGCGCGGCACCCCGTCGACGATCGCCAGCATGTTGGCGCCGAACGTCTCCTGCAGCTGGGTGTGCTTGTAGAGGTTGTTCAGCACCACCTTGGCGACTGCGTCGCGCTTCAGGACCAGGATCAGCCGCATGCCGGTACGGCCGGACGACTCGTCCCGGATGTCGGCGATGCCGGTGAGCTTGCCTTCCTTGACCAGCTCGGCGATGCGCTCGGCGAGGTTGTCCGGGTTCACCTGGTACGGCAGCTCGGTCACCACGAGGCACGGCCGGCCCCGGGTGTCCTCCTCGACCTCGACCACCGCGCGCATCCGGATCGACCCACGACCGGTCCGATACGCGTCGTTGATCGCCGACTGGCCGACGATCAGGCCCTTGGTCGGGAAGTCCGGGCCCTTGACGAGCTCGAGCATCGCTTCGAGCGCGGTCGCCTCGTCCGACTCGGGGTGGTCGAGCTGCCACTGGACGGCGCTGGCGATCTCGCCCAGGTTGTGCGGCGGGATCTTGGTGGCCATGCCGACTGCGATGCCCTCGGAGCCGTTGACCAGCAGGTTCGGGAACCGGGCCGGCAGGATCGTCGGCTCCTTGGTGCGCCCGTCGTAGTTGTCCTGCATGTCGACGGTGTCTTCGTCGATGTCCCGCAGCATCTCCATCGCCAGCGGGGACAGCTTCGCCTCGGTGTAGCGCATGGCCGCGGGCGGGTCGTTACCCGGCGAGCCGAAGTTGCCGTTGCTGTCGATCAGCGGGTAACGCAACGACCAACGCTGCCCCATGCGCACCAGGGCGTCGTAGATCGACGAGTCGCCGTGCGGGTGGTAGTTGCCCATCACGTCGCCGACGATGCGGGCGCACTTGACGTAACCGCGGTCGGGACGGAAGCCGGCGTCGTACATCGCGTAGAGGATCTTGCGGTGCACCGGCTTGAGGCCGTCCCGCACGTCGGGGAGCGCACGGCCGACGATGACGCTCATCGCGTAGTCGAGGTACGACCGCTGCATCTCGACCTCGAGGCCGACCGGCTCGATGCGCTGCGTCACGCTGCCGCCGGTATCGGCGGGGGTCTCGTCGTCGCCGGGGGGCTCGGGAGTGTCAGTCACTTTTAACCCTTACTCAAGGTGATGCCGGGCAAATGCTGCCGAAACTGGCATAAGGCTGTGGATAACACTGTGGAAAGTGGCCGCACGCTGTGGATACGGCTTCCCGGACTTAAATGTCGAGGAACCTGACGTCCTTGGCGTTGCGCTGGATGAAGGACCGGCGCGCCTCCACGTCCTCACCCATCAGCACGCTGAACAGCTCGTCGGCGACGGCCGCGTCGTCCAGGGTCACCTGGCGCAGGGTGCGGGTGTCCGGGTTCATCGTGGTGTCCCAGAGCTCGTCGTAGTTCATCTCGCCGAGACCCTTGAACCGCTGGATGTCGTCCGGCTTGGCATTGGCCTTCTTCTGCTGGCGCAGGGCGATCAGACCGTCACGCTCCCGGTCGGAGTAGGCGTACTGCGCGTCGTCGCCCCGCTTGTTCCACTTGAGCTTGTAGAGCGGCGGCGACGCCAGGTAGACGTGCCCGTGCTCGACCAGCGGCCGCACGAAGCGGAACAGCAGGGTGAGCAGCAGCGTCTGGATGTGCTGGCCGTCGACGTCGGCGTCGGCCATCAAGATGATCTTGTGGTATCGCAGCTTCGAGATGTCGAACTCGTCGTGGATGCCGGTGCCCATGGCCGTGATCAGCGCCTGGACCTCGTTGTTCTTCAGCACCCGGTCGATGCGGGCCTTCTCCACGTTGAGGATCTTGCCGCGGATCGGGAGGATCGCCTGGATGCGGCTCTCCCGGCCGGACTTGGCCGAGCCGCCGGCCGAGTCGCCCTCGACGATGAACAGCTCGGTCTCGCGCGGGTCGGTGGACTGGCAGTCGGCCAGCTTGCCGGGCATCGAGCCGGACTCGAGCAGCGACTTGCGCCGGGCCAGCTTGCGGGCCTGCTGCGCGGCGATCCGGGCGCGGGCCGCCTGGTCCGCCTTCGTGATGATCAGCTTGGCGTCCGCCGGGTTACGGTCGAACCAGTCGGCGAGCTGCTCGTTGCAGACTTTCTGAACGAAGCTCTTCATGTCGGTGTTGCCGAGCTTCGTCTTCGTCTGACCCTCGAACTGCGGGTTCGCCAGAGTCACCGAGATGATCGCGGCCAGGCCCTCGCGAATGTCCTCACCGGACAGCTTCTGGTCGGCCTTGAGGAACTTCTTCTCGACGCCGTACTTGTTGACGATGGTCGTCAGCGCGGAGCGGAAGCCCTCCTCGTGAGTGCCACCCTCGTGCGTGTTGATGCGGTTGGCGAAGGTGTAGACCGACTCGCCGTACGACTCGTTCCACTGCATCGCGATCTCGACGGCCATGCCCTCCTCGGGGGCGTCGGCCTCGAACTGGATCACGGTCTTGTGGATGGCGCTCTTGGTGGCATTGAGGTGTCGCACGAAGTCGGCGATGCCGTCCTCGTACATGAAGCTGACGCGGCGAGGCTCACCGTTCTCGTCGACCTGATCCGGCCGCTGGTCGGTGTAGTTGATGGTGAGGGCTTTGTTGAGGAACGCCATCTCCTGGAGACGCCGGTAGATCGTCTGGTAGTCGAAGTCGACGGTCTCGAAGATGTTCGGGTCCGGCCAGAACTGCACGGTCGAGCCGAGGCTGTCGGTCGGCTCGCCCTTCACCAGCTCACCGGGAATGGAGTAGTCGTACTTCTGCCGCCACCAGAAGCCGTCCTTCTGGATCTCGACGGCCATCCTGGTCGAGAGCGCGTTCACCACGGACACGCCCACGCCGTGCAGACCGCCGGAGACCTTGTAGGCCTGGCCGTCGAACTTGCCGCCCGCGTGCAGCACGGTCAGCGCGACCTCGACACCCGGCTTCTTCAGCGTCGGGTGCAGGTCGACCGGGAAACCACGGCCGTTGTCGGTGACCGAGACGCCGCCGTCGGCGAGCAGGACCACGTCGATGGTGTCGCAGTAACCGGCCAGTGCCTCGTCGACCGCGTTGTCCACAACCTCCCAGACCAGGTGATGCAGACCGCGCTCACCGGTGGAGCCGATGTACATACCGGGACGTTTGCGGACCGCTTCCAGGCCTTCGAGCACGGTGATGGAGCCGGCACCGTACTCCTGCTGATCTTCTGACACCCTCGGCCACTTTCTCGCGCCGGGCCGTGAGGCCCCGCAACGGGGTTGGCGGGTCCATCGGCGGCTTCACGCGCGCGCATGGGAGACCAGAGATGACACCGCGGGAAGAGCGGACCACCGGTGGAACCGTGCGTGCCGGTCGCCGCGGATGGCCCGCGGATCGTGATCGGCTGGAAAAACCGCATAGCGTGACGATGTGGGTCGGCGCAGTAGCCAACTTCGCCGTCAAGCACAGTTTTCCCGGTCGCTGTCGATTCTACTCCGCCGGAACGAATCGGCGAGGGTCCGGCACCTCTTCCGGGTGCCTGAGAGTGCCGTAGCGCGATTCGAGGCGCTACCCAGGTAATCCCCTACACGGCACAGCCGCCCCGTGCAATGGCAAACGCTGCGGCAGTTGCGGCGGTCGGGCGCGCCTGCGGTGCCCCGCCCATACTCACTGCGACACTGCTCGACAGCGTCCCGCGGCTGTGTCGTAACCTCGCCCGCGCGGGCCGGAGATGGCCGGGTGGTCGCAGGGCAGGTCGAGGAGGGGTGGCCCCAATGGCGCACGACAAGGGCCTGGACAACGTCGCGGTGCACTGGCCGCGGACCAACCAGTATTACGACCCGGTGGCTCCCGCCGAGTTCGTCGACTTCGGAACGATCGCCGACCGGCCGGAGATCGCGGCGCCGACCGGTGCGCTCGCGCTGCACATCGCCAAGACCGGCACGGTGCGCGCTACGGCGTACACCGAGCTGATCGATCTTCTTCTCGGCCTCGAGGGTGTGCTCTACGCCACCGAAGCCGCCGCCGAGGACGAGGATCCCGTCATCGACCCGGACGGCTGCGCGTGGATCGCCGGCGGCCTGGAGCGCTTCGTCGAGGGCCACGACAAGTTCGGCGACCTGGTCACCTTCGACACCGTGACCGAGGTGCTGCGGACGGCGATCTCGGGGGCCGGCTCGCCGAGCAGCAACTGCGCTGGCTGGACCAGCGGCTCGCGGCACTACGCGACGACGCCGGGAACTCGCCGCACTGGAGCTTCGCCCGCACCGAGCTGGCCGTGCTGGCCGGCTTCTACCGCCGCTGCGCCGAGCGCGGGTTCGCGATCTTCGCCGACTACTGAGGCCCGGCCTCAGGTCTTCCGGACCAGCCAGGTCACCCCGCCGGCGACGAGGAGCAGGACCAGGACCGTGCCACCCCAGAAGATCCGGGTACGGTCCTCGCCACCCGTGGCATGCCCGGTGGACAGCAACTCGTTGCCGTCACACAGATTCGTCTCGCCGGCGCTCTCGAACACCCGGTACCGGCCGCCCTCGACGAACTCGTATCCACAGGATGCCGAGTCCTTCATGGTGACCAGTGTCACTGCGCCGCCCGTCTCGCCCTTGAGCACCGACTCGACGGCGAACCGCACCTCGACCTCATTGCCGAACCACGAGCCGTCGACGTCCTCCGCAACGCCGACGAAGGCCGTCTCGGACCGCCCCAGCGGATCCGGATTGTCGCCGCACGAACACGCCCAGGCTGGTCGGGCGGCCACCGGAAGCGGCGCCAGCACGAGCAGAAGCAGAACCAGAAGACGGCGCAGCAGCAGAGTCATGCGCGGTCAGACGTGCACCGGGCCGAGAAGGTTTCAGCCGTAGGTGTCCCGAGGCCCGCGCCCCTGCACCCGCCGCGGCCCCCGACTCCACGACGGCGCCGCCGGACCGTGAATGTTGAGCCTGGTCACCACGTTGTTTCCGACCTCACCGGCGATCTTGCGGATCAGCGTGGCCGCGAGCATCCGCAACTGGGTGGCCCATGCCGTCGACTCGGCCTCCACGGTCAGCACCCCGGCCTCCAGGCGCACCGGACGACTGTGCGACGCGATGTCCGGGCCGACCACCTTCTCCCACGCGCCGAAGACCGTGGCCTCGGCCTTCGGCTTCTCCCAGCCACGCGCCCTGACCAGGCGCTCCAGCATCGCCCCGAACAGCTGGGGATCACGCGGGTCGGGCCCGGGCCCGGAATAGCCACGCAGCCGCCGGCCACTGCCCTGACCACTTCCGGTCCGGCGTTTCGGCGTCCGGGAGGCCGCCTCACGGCGCCGCGCGAGCGCGGCATCGAGCACGGCGCGGGCGAGCTCCGGCCCGGCCAGGTCCGCGTTTTCCACAGGCTGTGGAGAAGCCGGAGGCGGGGTACGGTCGGCGCCCGGCCCACCCGGGGGACGCGAAACGCGCTCAGCGCCTCCGGAAGCGCCCCGAAGCTCTCGATCCTCATCCACCCCCGCCCGCAGATCCCCGAGGGCGTCAGCGAGCCGCTCAGGTGGCTGCTCCGGCCGACGTGGCTCGCCGCCGGCCGACCGATCCCGATCAGCGTCAGGCAACACGGTCCACCGCTCCCGTCACGACGTCGAAGCGCGCACCCCGCAGGCTCGCCGGCACATCCTCCGGAACCGCGCACGTCACGAGCAACTGTGCCGCGTCCGAGACCAGCGCCGCCAGTCGTTCCCGGCGCGACGCGTCCAGCTCGGCGAAGACGTCGTCGAGGACCAGCACCGGCTCGATGCCGTCCGAGCGCAGCAGGTCGTAGGCGGCCAGCCGCAGCGCCAGCGCGAACGACCAGCACTCGCCGTGACTCGCATACCCCTTCACCGGCAGGTCGCCCAGACCGAGCGCGAGATCGTCACGATGCGGTCCGACAAGGGTCGTGCCCCGCTCGATCTCCGCGAACCGGCGCTCCTGCAGCCGCTCGAGGATCGCCGCCTCCAACGCCGGCCGGTCCGTCTGCAGCTCCTCGCCCAGCCGCGACGCGTACGCGATCGACGCGGTGCCCCGGCCCGGAGCGACCGCGTCATACGCCTTCGTCAGGTGCGGGGCCAGCGCGGCCGACAGCTCCAGGCGCCCGGCCAGCAACTCGGCGCCGTGGTGGGCGAGATGGTGGTCCCAGACTTCGAGCGTCGACAGGTCCTGCCCGCGAGTGCCGCCCACCTTGCGGTTCAGGTAGGCGTTGCGCAGCAGGGCGTTGCGCT
The DNA here is from genome assembly GCF_050956125.1 of Actinoplanes sp. CA-252034. NCBI lineage: Bacteria > Bacillati > Actinomycetota > Actinomycetes > Micromonosporales > Micromonosporaceae > Actinoplanes > Actinoplanes sp. CA-252034. The sequence goes on along the minus strand of NZ_CP191846.1, from coordinate 6,624 downwards.
GCTTCACGACCCGGTCGTAGTCGGCGCGCACCCCGGCGAACCGCGGCTGCCGGGCGACCAGCAGATCGTCGAGATAGCGCCGGCGCTCCGACGGGTCGCCGCGGACCAGTTCCAGGTCCTCCGGGGCGAACAGCACCATCCGCAGCGCGCCGAGCACCTCACGCGGCCGACGGACCGGAGACCGGTTGAGCCTCGCCCGGTTCGCCCGGCCGGGCACGATCTCCAGCTCCACCAGCAGCTCACGTCCCTCGTGGACGATCGCGCACCGGATCACCGCCGAGGCGGCGCCGGACCTGACCAGAGGCGCGTCGGTGGCCACCCGGTGACTGTCCAGAGTGGCCACGTAACCGAGCGCCTCGATCAGGTTGGTCTTGCCCATGCCGTTCTGCCCGACCAGCACGGACACGCCGGGATCGAGATCGACCGTCACCCGCTCATACGAGCGGAAGTCGGTGAGCTCGACCCGGCGCACGTGCATGGATCAGCGCTTGACGGCGTGGCCACCGAACTGCTGACGCAGCGCGGCGACGGCCTTCATGGCGGGCGAGTCGTCCTGGCGGGACTGGAAACGCGCGAACAGCGACGCGGCGATGACATGCGCCGGCACGGCGAGACGCACGGCCTCGTCGACGGTCCAGCGGCCCTCACCGGTGTCGTCGGCGTAACCCTTCAGGGCCTCCAGCTCCGGGTCCTCGTCGAGAGCCCGGTCCAGCAGGTCCAGCAGCCACGACTTGACGACGCTGCCCTCACGCCAGCTCTTGATCACGGCGGGCACGTCGTGGATGTACTCCGACGCCTTGAGGATCTCGTAGCCCTCGGCATACGCGTGCATCAACCCGTACTCGATGCCGTTGTGCACCATCTTCGCGTAGTGACCGGCACCGTGCGTGCCGGCGTGCGCGAATCCGAACTCACCGGCCGGCTTGAGCGCCTCGAAGATCGGCTTGCAGTGCTCGACCTGCGCGGCCTCGCCGCCGACCATCAACGCGTAGCCGTTCTTGATGCCCCACACGCCGCCGGAGACACCGACGTCGAGGTAGTGGATGCCCTTGACGGCCAGGCGCTCGGCCCGGGGGGCGTCGTCGGTGAACTTCGAGTTACCGCCGTCGATGATGATGTCGCCGGCCTCGAGGACCTCGGCGAGCTGATTGATCGTGTCCTCGGTGATCTGGCCGGACGGCACCATGGTCCAGACGACCCGCGGCGCGGCCAGTTTCTCGGCCAGCTCGGCCAGGCTGGCAGCGTCGCTTACTTCCAGGTTCTGGTCGTATCCGACGACTTCGTGCCCCGCTGCACGCAGTCGTTCCCGCATGTTGCCACCCATGCGGCCGAGACCGATCAGGCCGAGTTGCATGGTGATCTCCCTAGATGAGCGATTGGTTCAAGCTCAGTATCAGCGAGTTACCCGGATCGGCATGATCAGATAGCGGTAACCCGGGATGATTTCTCCGCTTTCGCCAGCGGGCGAGATCACAGCGGGCTTGAACGCGTCGACGAACGAGAGCATCGCCGTCGGAGCGCCCAGGTTCTGGAGGCCATCGATCAAATACTGCGGATTGAAGCCGATCGTCAACGGCTCCCCGGTGAACTCGGCCTCCATCGCCTCGCTGGCGCGCGCCTCCTCGGTGCCGCCCGCCTCGACCACGAGACCGTCCTCGCTGAAGCTCAACAACACCGGAGTCGTGCGCTCGGCGACCAGGGCGACCCGTCGGACCACCTCGACCAGCGCCGACACCGCCACCCGCGCCTCCGCGTTGTGCGAAGCCGGGAAGAGCGAGCGCACCGGCGGATAGTTCGCGCCGTCCAGCAGGCGGCTCGTCGTCCGGCGGGCGCCACCCGCGAAACCGATCATGCCCTCGCCGGCGCTGCCCTGAGCGAGCGCCAGCGTCACAGCCCCGCCGATCGGGCCCAGCGCCTTGGCCGTGTCGTTCAGCGTCTTCGCCGGGACCAGAGCGTTCAGGCTGATCTCCGGGTCCTCCGGGGTCCACTCGATCTCGCGCATCGCCAACCGGTACCGGTCGGTGGCCAGCAGCGCGATGTTGGATCCGTTCAGCTCGAGGCGCACACCCGTCATCATCGGCAGCGTCTCGTCCCGACCTGCGGCAATCGCGACCTGGGAAACCGCTGAGGCGAACGTAGCGGCGTCGATCGTGCCCGCGCTGGACGGCATGTCCGGCAGGGTCGGATAGTCCTCCACCGGCATCGTGGGCAGGGTGAAACGGGCGCTGCCGCACACCAGCTCGAGATGAGCGCCGACGGCGGCGATGTCCACCGGCTTGCCCGGCAGTGCCTTGGTGATCTCGGCGAGCAGGCGGCCGGAGACCAGAGCCGCGCCGTCCGCGTCGGCCTGCACCTCGACGGTGACCTGGCTGGAGACCTCGTAGTCGAAGCCGGACACCTGCAGGCGGCCGTCGGTGACCCGCAGCAGGACACCGGCGAGCACCGGCACCGAGGGCCGGCTGGGCAGGCTCTTGGCTGTCCACGCCACGGCGTCGGCGAGCGCGTCTCGCTCCACCCGGAACTTCATGCTGTCCTCCGCGATGCGTCCTCATACAGGGGGCATGGACCCCCCTGAACTCTATGGCTCCGGCGCTGCCGCTGCGTGCCCGACCCCGGTCCGCCTTCATACACCGACAGGACCTCAGAACCCCAACCCTGCTTCTCGGTGCTTCCTGAAGGCCAGCCCACTGCGAGCCGCGAGGCGCGGATCCACACCTTCCACAACGCTGATGATTGGTTTTTGTTTTCTTAGAAGAGATAACTAGTCGTCATAGTAGGGCCTGTGCATACTGTGGAGAACTCGCGTTTCCGCTGGTCAGAGGGTTATCCACCGGTGATTCACATGTGGGTAACCAGGGTAAAACTAGGCCTCTGTGTCCACAGTTCCCGACGCGGCGAGCGTTGTCCACCGTCGTCCACAGGCTATCCACCGGTAATCCACCGGTTCTATCCCCTGCGCTGTGGATGACGCAGGAACGCTACAGGCTCGTCGTCCCCAGATCCTTCAACAGGTAATCCACAGGCGTCCACAGGCTGTGTGATCTTTTGTCACCCTCCGTGTCTGTCCACATCGATTTCCCCAGGGTTGGTCCACATCTGTGGACGAAGCTGTCGGGAGATTTCCACCGTCTGGGGATACAGCCTGTGGATGCCTGTGGATAGCTGTGGACAACGTTGGCACGAAACTGTCACGTCGCGGCGTTGACAAATCGCCATTGAGGTCCCTTGAAGTCAGGCATCGAGTGACTCCGATATTTGGCCCACGGGAAGATGATCTGGGTATAACTTGTGGAAAACCCCGTGTAGAACCGGTGGAAAACTCGCGCAATTGCTAGTTTCTGCAGGCCAGGGGGCTTTCACCCGATCGTGGACGGCCTGTGGAAAACGCGAAACAGTCGGCTCAGCCGCTGATTTCCGTCCCCGCGTGCCCGGGGCGTTGTGGATTGTGGAAAAACCGCGATCGAGGCCGCCGGCCCACGTCTCCACAGCCGTCCGGCTTCTGCAACATCAACCCCTCATCGGGTACGGGCGTGCTCCCGCTGAGCCTTTCCACACCTCACGTGGCTGTCAGCGCGACGACTTGCCCGCTCCCGACCGCGACGCGGCCGCCGGGCTGAGGCCGTTGGTCACCGTTCGCCGTGGCGATAGCGCCGATCGCGCTCGGGAGCGGCGGTCGTAACGGGTTGCCGGTGACGCGAAGCGACCCGGGTGCGGTGCTGATGTGTGGTGACGCGAGGCGGCCGGGTGCGGTGCTGATGTGTGGTGACGCGAAGCGGCCGGGTGCGGTGGTGATGCGGTGGTGGCCAGGAGCGGTCAGGGCGCGGCGGTGGTGCCGAGGTGTGGTCATGGCGCCGCGCGAGCCGGGGTGCGGCGGTGGCGCCGAGCGGCCGTTTCCGTCTGACAATCAGTCAGCGGGCGTCCTGGGCCGAATCGGCGTGTCGCGAACGTGCCTTCTCTGCCTTTTACCTGCTGTGCCTTCTCCACCTGCGAACGGCTCGCAAATCGTGGGGGCTCGCTCTGGCGGCGCCGAGCTGTGCCGATAGAGCTGTGCCGATAAAGGTGTGCAGCTGGATGTTCTTCGCGGCCAAGGGTTGCCGGCACAGGGTGGTCAGGGTGGCGAGTGCCGACGTCCGGTCGGGGCGGGCATTCGATCGGTGTGTCGGGTTGGCGTGGCGTTCCTTGGCCGGCCCGGGCGACGCGGGTGGTGTCGGAGCCGGGCGGCCGGGTTGCCCGGTGGCGGGACCGGCTTCGACTACCGCTGGTAGAGGGGCGACAAGAGTGCCCAGACCCCGTTCGGGGTGTGGCCGCCGTGACCTGCCGGTGGTTCGAGTGGGCATGGGGCTCTTGGCCAGGGCTGGGGCGTCGGGTAGGCCCGGTGGCGGCACGGGGTTCGACTACCGCCTGGCAGGAGTGCCCAGACCTGGCAATGGGTGCGGCCGTCGTTTCCGCCATGACTGGTCGGTGATTCGGGTTCGGGTTGGCTCGGCGCTCTTTGCGAGGGCTGGGGGCGGCTGGTGTGCCCGGTGGGGGATCCGGGTTTGGTTGCCGCCTGGTCCGGGGTTGCTGGAGTGCTCAGAGCCGGTATTGGGTGCGGCCGTCGTTTCCGCCGTGACCGGGGTGGGTCTCGTCGGGCTGCGGTTGTGGGCGGGATCGCAGGTGAGTGGGCAACAGCCCGGCGGCTGCGGTCGGCCGGGACCACGCAGCCACGTTCAAAACGCGAGGTGAGAGCGCCGTGGTGCGGTTGAGGGGCGCTTCACCCGTACCCCCTCAGGTGTTCTGTTTGATCCTGTTGGTGAGCTCGGCGATCTGGTTGTAGAGGGACCGCCGCTCGGCCATGTGTTGCCTGATCTTGCGGTCGGCGTGCATGACCGTCGTGTGGTCGCGGCCGCCGAAGGCCTGTCCGATGCGCGGGAGCGAGAGGTCGGTGAGCTCACGGCAGAGGTACATGGCGACCTGGCGGGCGTTGACCAGCACCCGGCTGCGGGAATGGCCGCGCAGATCCTCGAGGCTGACGCCGAAGTAGTCGGCAGTGGAGACCATGATCTGGTCGGCGGTGATCTCCGGGCCGGCGCCGTCGGGCATGAAGTCGCGCAGCACCTCCTCGGCCAGCGAGAGCTGCACCGGCGAGCGGGTGAGGCTGGCGAACGCGGTGACCCGGATCAGGGCGCCCTCGAGCTCGCGGATCGAGTTCGACACCCGGGACGCGATGAACTCGAGCACGTCGTCGGGGGCGTACATCCGCTCCTGTGCGGCCTTCTTCTGGAGGATCGCGATACGCGTCTCGAGGTCGGGCGGCTGGATGTCGGCCAGCAGCCCCCACTCGAAGCGGGTGCGCATCCGGTCTTCGAGTGTGGCCAGCTGCCGCGGGGAGCGGTCCGAGCTGATCACGATCTGCTTGTTGGCGTTGTGGAGCGTGTTGAACGTGTGGAAGAACTCCTCCTGCGTGCGCTCGCGATTTTCCAGGAACTGGATGTCGTCGATCAGCAGGATGTCGACGTCGCGGTAGCGCCGCTGGAACGCCTGCGTCTTGTCGTCGCGCAGGCTGTTGATGAAATCGTTGGTGAACTCCTCGGTCGACACGTAGCGCACCGAGCGCGCGTGCCCGAGGGTGGTGGCGTAGTGCCCGATCGCGTGCAGGAGGTGGGTCTTGCCCAGCCCGGAGCTGCCGTAGATGAACAGCGGGTTGTACGCCTTCGCCGGGGACTCGGCGACCGCCACCGACGCCGCGTGCGCGAAGCGGTTGGACGAGCCGATGACGAACGTCTCGAACATGTACTTCGGGTTGAGCCGGTTGCCGTCCTGGCCACCGGGCCGGGGCGACGTGCCGGGACCGCGCAGGTCGACCGGCGGGCGCCCGGGACCGTTGTCGCCGGCCCGCACGGGCATGTCGTCGCGCCGGTCCGGACCGGGCATCGGGCGATCGTCCGGGTGCCGGCGGTTGTCCCGCAACTGGGACGCGTCGGCTGCCATCCGATGTGCGACCGCGTCGTTCGGGGTTTCCTGCTCAGCCGGGCGTGTCGCCGGTGACCTGTTCACCGGCGACTGCGGGATCTGCTGCGGCATCGGGTCGGCGAAAAGCGCCTCCTGGCCGTCCCGGGCGGTCGGCACACCCCGAGAGAACGGCGCCTGCGGCGACGAGTGCTGCGCGGACCCGGTCGGATACGGCTCGGGCGCGTGCTCGGCCGGGCCGAAGGCGGCCTGCTGGTACGGCGGGTCGGGCATCCGCTGCGGACCCGAGTATCCGGGCAGTTCCGGCTGGTAGGGGCCGCCCGGATCGGCATAGTGCCGTGGCTGCGGCTCCACGATCGGCGGCGCCTGCTCGGAGGGCTTGCCGTAGACCGTCCCGGGCATGCCCGAGCCGTCCTCCGGAGGGCGGACCGTGACCGCCACCTGTATGGGCCGGTTCAGTCGTTTCGTCAGAGCCTCGGTGATCGCCGGGCGCAGGCGCGACTCGATGATGTCGCGGGTGTACGTGTCCGGAACCGACAACAGAGCGGTGTCCTCGACGATGGCGCGCAGACGGGTGAACTGAAGATAGGCGCGCTGCTGCCGTGACGCGATCTCGTCGGACAACTCGTCCAACGTGTCACGCCACAACGTGCCCAGGTCGACCTGATCGGCCAC